>LNDV01000052.1 GCA_001464765.1 Betaproteobacteria bacterium Ga0077526 | reverse complement strand
AGCGGCAGGCTGGCGTGAGGAAGTCGCGTCCACGGCGATCGACCAGAAGAGCCTGGACAAGGGGCTGCAGACGCGCGGCTTCCGTGCGGTGACCCTGGTCGAATATGCGCGGCGCAAGAAGCTCTACGACCCGATTGCGCATGCCTTGGGCTCGACGCTCAATTACGAGAAGAGTCACTTCGACAAGTTGGTCGCTTCTCTCCTGCCGCTCATGGAGAAGCTGACCACCGGCCGGACGGCCGCTCTGCTGTCGCCGGATCTCACTGATGCCGATGATTGGCGGCCGTGGTTCGACTGGGCATCCGTCATCAATCTGGGCGGCATCGTGTACGTCGGGCTCGATGCGCTCTCCGACTACGAGGTGGCCGCTGCGGTCGGAAACTCGATGTTCGCGGACCTCACGAGCGTGGCGGGAAGCCTCTACAAGTACGGCACGGGTAGGGGGCTGCCTGGCGAGGTTCGGCCGTGTCGGATCGCGATTCACGCCGACGAATTCAATGAGTTGATCGGCGACGAGTTCATCCCGCTGCTCAACAAGGCGGGTGGGGCGGGGTTTCAGGTGACGGCGTATACGCAGACCTGGTCGGATGTGGAGGCGCGCATCGGGTCTCCGCCGAAGGTGGGGCAGATCGCCGGCAACTTCAACACCCTCATCATGCTGCGGGTGAAGGAGATCGCAACGGCGGAGCTGCTGACGGACCAGCTGCCGGAGGTGCGCCGGGTCTCGACGGTCTTGTCCTCCTCTGTATCCGACACCAACGATCCGGAGGATTTTGCGGATTTTGCGAGTCGGAACGAGGACCGGATCACCACCGAGGCAGTGGCGATGCTGGAGGCGGCGGATCTGGTGCAGCTTCCCAAGGGACAGGCGTTCGCCCTGATCGGCGGTGGCCAGCTCTACAAGCTGCGCATGCCACTCCCGGACAGTGTGGCGGACCCGGTGATGCCGGCGAGCCTGAATGCCATCGGATTGGACATTGCGCGGCGGGTCGGGGGGAGCGGCGCGTCCCCATCGATGTGCGTGACAATCGAAGGAGGGGGCATTGGCCTCCCGCAACGCGCATTTCCGTGAACGGGGTATCGGGGCAGCACTTGTAGCACCCCTCGTCAGGCTCGCCTGCGGGGCGGCGGTGTTGGTCGGCCTGTTGGTGGCCGCGTGGTGCGTCGATGGGGTCTTCGTGTTCCACGTCTGGCCCGAAGGTGTGGAACACCTGCGAGCGATCCTTGCCGAGGATCTTGCCAAGGTTGCGCAACTCGGCGGCGACAATCCGTTCCTGAACGAAGTGGCCATCGGGACCGCCAATGCGCTGTATGCCGTCCTCTTCGAGTTGACGGGGATCCACGAGATGGGGATGCGCTTCGCCGAGGGGTCGGCGCTCTCGATTCCGGACACGATCACGCGATCGGCCTATTTCGCCCATCGGGAGGGGATCGAGGTCGCGATGGTGGGGACGCAACTCTTCGGGGTGCGGGTGGCGTTGCTTGCTTCGGGAGTGCCGCTTCTCGTGCTCCTATACGTGGTGGCACTCGTGGATGGTTTGGTGCAGCGCGCGGTTCGGCGGGCCAGCGGCGGACAGGAATCGTCAGGGCTTTACCATCGGGCCAAGTATCTGCAGATTCTTGGGGTGGCCGGTGTGCTGGTCTTGGTTCTGCTCCTGCCGATCTCGGCCGATCCCCGTTGGGTGGGTGTGCCCGCTACTGTCTTGATGGCCTTGGCCGCGCGGGTGCAGGGGAGTTACTACAAGAAGCATCTGTGAGTC
>LNDV01000051.1 GCA_001464765.1 Betaproteobacteria bacterium Ga0077526 | reverse complement strand
CGCCCGGCCAGGGGGTCGGGTTGATCTCGCCGAACTTCGTGGCCGGGTAGAGCGTCTTCAGCGTCTCCATGATCGACGCGGAAGCGCTCGGAATACTCTGGGCGGTCTGGGCGACGCACGGTGCCGTGAGCGCGGCGCTCACCATGAGTGCCGCCAATGTGGATCGAACCTTAATCGTCATCGTCATGCCTCCTGAGTTTCTGGGTGCGCTCGGTGAGCTGCGGGAATGCTTCGCGATCGGCGGACGCAGCATCGAGGGCGCCCTGCAGCGACACGCCTTGCGTCACCACCACGTCGACCGTGCGGCCGGCGTCGACCTCGACGACGGGAAAGACCTTCTCGGCGAGGGTGATGTAGTACTGCGCGAGACGGTCCAGCGCCTTACCCATGCCAGAGCCGAGCCCGGCTTCGAGTTGTTTGGCCGGGTCGACGGTGCTCGTCGACCCCAGCGGGGAGACGGAGAACGTCGTCGAGTTCTGCTGGAAGGCGTGGCCGATGCCGCCGGCGATGCCGGCCAGGAGCGCATTGGCGAGAATCTGTCCTTGCTTGGAGACCAAGCGCCCGCGCATGCCGGCCTTGCCGTCTTCGCCGGCCACGTAGCCCTTGATCGGCACATCGATCGCGGTGCCGTCACGCGTGACGCAGGAGAGGGACTCGGTGCGGATGTAGGCGCGCTCGGAACTCACATCCCCGTAGCCGGCGCCGACCACAAAACACTCCTTCACTCGGGCCCGAAAGTGATTCGGCAGCACGGCGTGGTCGACGAGGCGCAGGAGCACGGGTTGCGGGTTGCGTTGCGCCTGGCCGCCGGTCGGTGCATCGAGCCCGCCCAGGAGAATCGCTCGGGTGAAGGATCCGCTCGGGAGGTAGCGGCGGGTGTCCCGCGTACTGGACGGCGTACTCTGGGTGTCCGCGCCGGCCTTGGTCGTCTTCGCCGGTGTTCCATCGCCCAGCGCGATGCTCACGATGCCGGAGGGTTGAATCGCCGGCGGCACGGCGCCGGGCGCGGGCAGCGTCGACGAGGTTGGCCGAGGTGGCGGGGGCGGTGGCAGGCGCTGCGCGAGGGTTCCATCGTTCGCTTCGGTGCTCGGCCGATCGGGACCGAAGTTCGGGCGGGCCGCCGGTACGGCGATTGGCGGGGGCGGGAGCGGCGTAAGGCGGGTCTCCTCCAGCTTCTTGAGGCGTTCCAGCATCGCCTTGTTCTGGGTCTCCAGCTCGGCGTTGCGCTGATGGATCTCGCGCGACTTCTGCTCGATGGTCTTCAACTGCGCATCGGCCTGCCCTCGCCAGGCATCCTTGGGATCGACTTGGGCGCCGGGACCGAGGATCTGGGTGGACTTCGGCTTGGCGGACCGTGAGTCCGGATCTTGGGAGCCAG
>LNDV01000050.1 GCA_001464765.1 Betaproteobacteria bacterium Ga0077526 | reverse complement strand
GCATTCAGAAGGAAGGTCGGACACGACAGCAGCGTCTGACGCTGCTCCGACTGCGGAGTTCGCGCGACAGGACAGAGATGGAGCGGGTGAAGGGAACAGCACCCGTTCGCTAACTCGTTTATTACGAACGTCTTTTCCGATCCAGGCGTCACGGAATGGACTCGATTGTGGACTCAAGTCTTCGGCCTGGTCAACGCAGGCCGTTGCGGGTGATCCAAAGCGAGCCAAGCACATCCATCAACAGCCAGAGCATCGGATTTCATTCCGAAGTCTATCTGTCTACTGACACATCACGCCACAGACCGCAACGGACAGGTGAGCTGCGTCCTCAAAGGACTGGCTCATCATCGACCGGCGCGTCCCCGTCTTTCACCCGCTCGATGAACCGCCTCATGGGCTCCGAGGGTTCGCCCCGGCGGCGCAGCAGGTAGGTAGAGAGCATCGGCGGGGTGCCGGCCAGCGGGCGAATGGAGATGTCCGGGCGCTGTAGCGTCTGCACCTGCGAGGCGATGGCGAAGCCGATGCCGTAGCCGGCGCCGACCAGGGTCAACATCACGCCCAGGCTGGTCACTTCATCGACCAGCTTGAGCGGCGTGCCTGCGTCCTGCAGCATCGCTTGAATCTGATGGCGGCAGCCCGATCCCGATTCGGGATGGCACAGAACCAGCGGGAACTTCAGGGCTTCGGCCAGCGGCACCTGCACGTGTGCCAGCAAGGGATGGCGTGTGGGCACGATCACCGACAGCGGATCGGTCCACACCGGCTCGGCGACGAGGCCATCATGCACCGCGTTTGACAACGCAAAGCCGATGTCCAGCAGATCGTCGTGCAGCATCTTGAGCTGCTGCGCGAACGGCAGCTCGAAGACGCGAATCTCCAGCTCGGGCTCATCCTCACGGCTGCGTGCCAGCAGGGTGGCGATGCGGGGCTGCGCCAGGCTGTCGCAGATGGCGATGCGCAGATGGCCCTGGTAGCCCTGTGCCGCCGCCTTGGCGCTCTTGACTGCCTGCTCCACGGTGGCCATCACGCGCCGGCATTCGCCGAGGAACACCTGGCCGGCCCAGGTCAGCCGCGTCAGGCGTGTGCTGCGGTCGAACAACTGCACGCCAAGCTGGCTTTCCAGGTCGCGCATCGCACGCGACACAGGTGATTGCTCGATGCCCAGACGCTCGGCTGCACGGGCCAGATGCAGTTCTTCCGCAACTGCGACGAAGTAACGCAGCAACCTGAAATCCAAGGCCACCTCCTGTTTGTCTTCTTCTGGTTCGGCCTATCGGGCGCCAGCATCTTCATCCGCATCCCGTCAGCACCTCCTTCGATGGCATCGCGTCGAAGCACTCATGCCCGTCGGGAACAGGCCCGTCGCCGACACGCGCGGAGCAGGCCGGCGCACACAGCCCGGGCATTGAATGCTGATGGTCAGTGTGCTGCGTCCGCAACGCTGGTAAATCAGCCGGTGTGCCGGGCACGCGCGCAGGCGCGCACGCGGGCTGGTGTCCGCGATCGGTGCAGCCGACGACGACACGCCGGCGTCAGGGCGGGCGTGCCGATGCAGTTTCATGGGGGTGTCTTTCGGCTCACCCCGCTCGTGCCCTGGTCGGTCACGAAGCCCAGCTCCAACACCCCGGACTTCTGCGTAGCCGCCATCCCCTGGGCGACGCGCTCGTAGATCCACCAGGCGGTCGCCGCGGATGAAGTCCTCGGGCTGCGGTTGACGCGGCGCGGAGGCCTGCAGCCGCTGCGCGAGCTGCTCGTCGCCCATGCGTTCGTCGTTCCAGAACACGCTGCCGTGGGTGGTGACAGACAGGTTCGCCACGTCGGGCTTGATCGGCTTCACTCCATTCAGACACAGATGCTAATGAGAATTATTATTGATTCTCCGTGGTTTTGTGTGATATGGCAACACCGATGGAATAACCCGGCCTTGCCTGGACACTCGCCGCCTCGCCGGCGACTGAAGGCCGGATGGCGGCAACTGGAAAGCCTCTGTGACCGGCATCGCCACCGGGAAGCACTCATGCCGTTCCCTACGGCCAGAGGAATGGACTCCACTTTCTGGGGGGAATCACATGAACTTACGCCATCTTCGCTGTTTCATCGCCGTGGCCGAGGAGTTGCACTTTGGCCGGGCGGCGCGACGGCTGCATGTGGAGCAGTCACCCCTGTCGCGAACGATCCGCCAACTGGAGGCGGACTTGGGCGTGACGCTGCTGGAGCGCACGCCGCGCGGGGTGCGCCTGACCCCGGCCGGGCAGGTGTTCCTGGAGGAGGCCCGGCGCGTGCTGCTGACCCTTGAGCAAGCCCAGACCAAGGCGCGGGCGGTGGCAGCGGGACACCGGGGAACCCTGCGCATCGCCTTGGCCGGCGGCGTCGGGCGGACCCGGCTGTCGGCGCTGCTCGCGCTGTGCCGGGAGGAGGCGCCGGAAGTGGGCATCCGGCTGTTCGAGGCGCCGCTGTCGCAGGTGGTGGGCGGGCTGGGCAACGACCTGTACGACGCGGCCTTTGCCATGGCCGGCGAGATGGAGGCCGGGGTGGTCGCCATGCCGGTGTGGCAAGACCCGCTGGTGGTGGCCATACCCGCGCGGCACCCCTTGCTGGCGCACAAGCGGGTGCCGCTGGAAGAGGTGGTGGGCTACCCGCTGGTGCTGTGCCACCCGCAGGTGTGTGCGGAGTGCAGCCGGCAATGCGAGCGCCTGCTGCGCCTGGTGGAGACACCGTCGGTCGTGGCCGAGTACGTGACGACCCACTCGCTGATGCTGGCCCTGGTGGCGGCCGGCTATGGCGTGGGATTTTCCACCGCAGCGCACGTGGTGGCATGCCGGCAGGCGGACGTAATCGTCCGGCCGTTGGATGAAGACTCGGCGGCGTTGACGACCTACCTGCTACATGCCGAGGGCGCGATGTCGGAGCCGCTGCGCCACTTCATCGACCGTGCGCAGCGTGTCGGCCATATGCCGTTGGATGCGCAACGGATCGCATGAGGCTGCCTCAGGCAGGTTGACCGATTCCATTTTGGTCAAAGCGCCAGACCTGTTTTGTCATAGCGGGATTCCATTGCAGCGGTGCACGGGCGCGCTGCACTCAGGCGTTGCTCGCGCTTGCAGTTGGCATCCTGCGATGAAATTCGCATTCCCATCGTGAGCGTCACAGCGAAGACGCGAGGCGCAACAGTACGTGCCGCATGCGTATCGGCTCTGGCGTGTTGAGCTGATCGCGCTTTACTGGGCCTTTTCCCCTGCAAAGACTTTGGCCTGGTTATCCGGGTCAAGCATGGCGCCCGCGAAT
>LNDV01000049.1 GCA_001464765.1 Betaproteobacteria bacterium Ga0077526 | reverse complement strand
GTTCTCCTCCAGGCGCGTGAGCCCGGTGGACTCGTGCAGGAGGCTCGGAATCCACATCGCGACGCGACGCGGCGTGTTGATCTCCCAATCGGACGCGGCCTGCTCGAGTGCTGCGGCCCACTGCGCGCACACGGCTTCGGGCAGGCTCTTGCACAGCATCGCGATCGCAGTCGTTGTGATCGGGACCATCGACACGTCTCCAGAATGAGAAAGGCCCGCTGCCCCGGAGGTGAGTACGGGGAGCGGGCCGAGGGTCCGGCGACAGGGAGGAACGCCGGACGGAGGAGCTTGTTCGGTTACTTTGAGATTACTTCTCGCGCTCGTAGACAGTAATCTGGCGGGCGTCGTAGGCGTAAACCTCGATCTTCTCGCCGTCCTGCAGCGTGTGAGTCCCGGCGAGTTCACCGCCGTCGCTGATGTCGACCTTCACTTCCTTGCTCGACGCGCAGTGCGCCTCGATCTTCACGGTAGTCGTCATGTTCGTCTCCGAAAATGCAAAAGCCCCGGCCGGTGTGGCAGGGGCTTCGAGGGGGTCTTTCGCCGACGGCTGCGCCTCCCATCCGGGAGGCTACACGCTGTTGAGGCGGGAATCGGCGATGTCAGTCAGCGCGGAGAATAGTCGCCCAGCCGTGTCGAGTCAACAGGTTGCGGACCATGAGCCGGGCATCGCGCAGGTAGTCATCATGCGCAACGAACGGAATTTTGACCCGCCGGCACGTCATCTTCGGGTTCGCGCGGAACACGTACCAGTCGCGCAGGACGGCTTTCCAGGGCTGCGGGGTCACGCCCCATGCGCGATTGACGTTGAGCGCTGCGTCTCGATCGACGGGCCGTGCTGGCGCCTGCGGTGCGCCCAGGTCGTGCCAGTGCTGCGGGCTTCGATATCGCGACTCGATCGACTCGCAGTGTCCGCGCGACGGCAGCTCCCGGCACCAGCGCCCCCAGTTCTCTAGCTGGCGTTCGAGCTCATCGTCGCTCAACGTAGAGTCGGCACTTTCGGCCATATGGCTTCCCCTTGGCGCAAATAGGGCGGCGCTCGCCCAGGATCTCGATGCTGCTGACGTGCTGACAGCCCTTGCAACTTGCACTCTCTTTCCTTTCGTACGCTTCCGCAGGGTCACCCATTTCCCATCGACGCAACTCCGGCGTTCCTAGCTTCACGCTACCTCGCTCACCACGGGACGGCTGCGGTTGTTCCATCCGCGCCCACGTCGCTCACGATCGGATGCGTTGTCGGATTGCGTTCCGACGTACAAGTGCTCAGGGTTCACGCACGCAGGCACATCACATCGATGCAAAACGAGACGATCGCCCGCGTCATCAAACCCGCGCAGCAACTTCAGCACCGCCCTGTGCGCCCTTTCTCTGCGCCCAGCGATCATTACCTGACCATAGCCCTCGCTAGTGATCGCGCCAGTCCAGACCCAACACCCCGCGATCGGTATCGGCTCGACTTGCCGCATAAATCTATCCACCGGATTCATTCTCGCCATAGTTCCCTGTGTGCCTTTCGGCTTCGGATACTTGGCGCGACGCATGGCGGTGACGCATTGCTTGCACTTGCGCTTCTTGACCCCGCGCGCACTGAGCCAGCAGATCAAGTTGTCATCAGTCAACTCATGCCCTCGGAAACAATGTGTTCGCTTTTGCCTGCCCATGCTCGCTCTCCGCGCTGTGAGGGCCGAGTCACCCCGGCCCCCGATTCACTTGCTACTGTCCGCTCAGTTCCTAGCAGCCCTTCTTCATCATGGCCGTGCTCCTATGCTGCCCGCGCCTCTTTGGCCCCGGCGTGGTTGGGGCTTCACTCCGGGTTGAGCACGTAGTCCTTCGCCATCTCCAGCAAGCCCAGCAGCATCGCCGTACGCAGGTCGCCACCGAGCACGTGCAGGTCGATCCCGTCGGCCTGCGCTCCCTCTACGTACCGAATGCAAAGCATCTGCGTCGGGAGCTCCACCTCGCCGCTTTCGATCTCGTCTGCGATGGCGCGCAGCATGCGCGGGATGTCCTGCACGCTGACGCCCGGGTACTCGACGATCTTCAGTTCAGCCATTGGCCGCCGCCTCCACCTTGTCCGCCCACTCCTGCCCCCAGCAGATCGCGATGCCGCGCAGGTAGCGCGTCTGGTGATCCGGGTCGGCTGCAATCTGGCGCACGTAGGCGACCTGGCGCGGGAACCAGTCGGCATCCATGACCATCGCCTGCGCATTGGTCGCGCGCCCGGTGGACGGCTTCATCTTGCCTGCCGCACGCTTGCGCGCCGTGGCCAGCGCCTCTCGCACATTCGCTAACGTGATCCCGAGGCGCATGGCGATGATGTGTGCCCGCAGACCGTCGCGGATGCGCATCTCGACGACCTTGCGCTCGCGTGGCGTCAGGCCGGGGAAGGCGAGCAGATCGGGCGGGGTCAAAACGGCGCCTCCGTGTTCGCTAAGATCTTCTGCACCACGCGCTCGATCGGCGGCTGAAGATCAAGTCCCGGCTGTTGCTCCTGCATCGTCTCGACGACGATCTCCGTGCGCGGGTTCTTCCGATCGATCGCATGGTAGACATGCTTCTCGCGAACCTGCCGATCGTTGCGGTAGACGCCACGCTGGACGAGTACGCGCGCATCGCCCTTGCCCTTGTAGCGGTCCTGCAGCACGTCCAGGATCAGCGACTCGTCGAGATCCGGGCGCTCGGTGGCGTAGTAGATCCGCATCGTCACCGACACCGGGCCTTCGACCTGCAGCCGGCATGCGGGCGGGATCTGGCGCAGCGCGTCGCGTTCGTAGCTGAGTGCTTTCTTTCCCTTGATGATCGCCTTTCGCTCGCCGAATGTGACGACCTTGCGACTGTTCGCCTTCGATGCGGCTTCCCCGTAAATCGTCAATGCGATCTTCATGCCTTCGCCTCCGCTGGGATCGGCCTCGACTTGAGCCAGTAGCACCACCCTGCTCCCTGGCTCGGGACGACCATGCGCGTGAGGTCTCCCTTTCTCACCAGATGCGGGATGTTCGTCGCGACGCGCTTTGAATCGATGCCGATCACCTGTGCAATCTCGCGCACCGGCATCGGCGCTTTCGCCGCCGCCAGCGCGGCCCGGATGCTATTGGCTATACCGCGCGCAGCCTGTGGGCTCATGTGGTTCGGGTGATGCTCTGGCTCCGTATCTGGGGCGACGGGCCGGCTATCGCTGAGTCGATGAATCATTGACGGTACCGACATGCTGGGCATGAGTGGCCGCACCGGCTCCACGCCGAGCACCATGAGCTTGATCGAACGACAGACCTGGCACTCGGACTGCACCGGCACCTCGACGCGCTGCTGGACGACCTCGGGCGAACGCGTCTTGAGTTCGTGGACCTGACGCTCCAAGTCGGCGATACGCATGTCCTTGCCTCGCAGCTTCGCCTCGCACTCGGCCTTGACCGTGGCGACGATGTCGCCCTGCTCCGCTTCGGTCTTCGCATCGCGCCGCTCGTACTTCGCCAGCCGCTCGTAGGTGCCGGCGAGCTTCTGCTCGGCGAGGTGGGCGCGGCGCTTCGCATCCGACAGCTGTACGCCGAACTTGATCGCGTCGGCTTCTGCCTGGTCGAGTCGGGCGCGCAGTTCCGCGATTGCATCGCTCTCTGGCATCTGAGCGATCTTCCTGCGCTCGTTGAGCATGCTGATCTCCAACTGCAATTCGCCGAGGGCTTGGCCGAGGTTCACGGCAGCATCCTCGGCTTGTGGCTGGGCGGGATCCAGTCGCCGTCGTAGGGCTTCACCTCGGGGAATGGCTCGATGCGGATGACGTTGTCGCTGCGCCGCTCCTTCACCTCCCACATGACGCGCTGGACGTTGCCCTGGCTGTCACGCTCGTCGATGCGCACCAGTTCGCCGGCGTCGTTGCCGTGGAACGTGATGCCGCGCAATCGCTGCCGCGCCTCGGCCAGCTCGCGGCGCAGCCGTGCGTTCTCCTGGTCGAGCTGTGCGACGTCGGTGCCGCGTAACCGCTCGATCTCATCGCACAGCAGATCGATCAGCAGCTTGTCATCCTTCGCTCGATCGCCGAGAAGGGCCTCCGCACGCTCACGCCGCTGGCCGGCATCTCTCGCCACATCGTCAGCCAGCTTTTGAATGCGCTCGTACAGATCGATCGCGATGTACTTGCGTCCGGTCTTGGTATCGACGACGTAGCGGCCGAAGTCCTTCGACTCGTAGCGCTCCACGCGCGGGACGTTGAGCGCCTTCGGCATCCCGCAGATCTTGTCGATCTCGCGCTCGATGAATCGCATGTGATCGTAGAACGAGACCTCGCCCACCTTGCCCGGCACGGTGCTGATGCTGCCGTCTGTGGCTTTCGGCGGCCGCATCTGCCCCAACACGCTCATGGCAAACGCATCCGCCGAGTCCGGACTCGCCGGGTCGATGCCGATGACGCCGAGATCATCGCGGACCCGATACCACGTGACCGTGTCGGCGAACGGGTACAGGTGCGCCGGGCCAGGGCCGTGGTGCTTGCCGAAGCAATCGATGACTTCGACGGTGCCGCGGGGAGCTTCGTAGTCCAGCCGCCAGCGTCGCCAGCCATCGCCGTCCGGCTTGCACGCATCCGCGACTCGGTCGAGTTCGGCCTGCGTGTAGGGGCCGGTGCGAACTTGGATTTTCATCACAGCGCTCTCCAGGACGTCCGAGTCAGTCGCGGGCCCGCTGATCGTTAGCCCGCCCATGCAGCGGGGCACTGTCGTCCGTGCCACGGAGGATGTCGCCACCCATCCGCATCGCCTGCACTGCGCCTTGCTGTCGCAATCGAAGAACTCCCACTCGTGGCCGTTCATTCCCTCACCCTCCACTCACGAACCTCATCCGGCGTAGCCCGCCGCTCGGCCCTGCTGACCATGCACGAGTCCCGGTGCTCCGGCTTGCCCTTGGCGTCTATGACGCAGTTCTGCGACGGCTTCGGCTCACTGGCGACGTAGGCGCCGTCGTCGAGCCAGATGATGCGCAGCGGCGCGTCACATTGGGCCTGCGTTGGGATCATGCTGGCACCTCCCATGCGCCCATGGGCTTGACCGTCCTGGGCTTGGCGGTCGCTGCGATCGTGCCCAGCACTGGGGCTGGTATCCCGAGCGCATCATGCAGCAATCGGAACTCGATGCGCTTGCTGGACGGGGGCGGTGGGTCGATGGCTGCGACTGCTTCCTCGATCGGCACGCTGAGGCGGTAGATCGCGTGGTGTCCGTTGCCAGCCCTGCGCACGGTCTCGATGTGGTCGGAGCGTTTGCGCATTGTGTGGATGGCCAGGCGGATCTCTTGCTCCGTGTGCTGTGGCAGTGTGGCTGCGATGGCGTCGACGGATCTGCGTCCTTGGTCGATGGCTCGGAGGACGTCGACGCAGCGTTTGCGGTAGGTTTGGATGAAGCGGTTCATGCATCACCTTTTTCGAGTTCTCGTGCGAGGTAGGCGAGCGACGGCAACTGCTCCCCAGCCGATCGCCATGTCAGCTTCGGCTGCGTTGATCCCGCCGCGAGCACGGATTGCGCTGCTCGCTCGTCACCGATGAGCACGGGCGGCTGCGTCTTGAACCCGGTCAACGCGTTGCCGGACTCGGCGATGCCGGTGAGCGTCCTCGGGTACGCGCCCGCCGTGCCTCGCGTGCGGTAGCCGCGATACCGGTTCTCGAACTCGCGGGCGACGAACGGCCACTCGTCCTCGCCTCGCTGACCCATAGACACCCAGCCACCCATGTCCGAGATCACGGCATGGATGATGGGATCATCGAACACGACGCTGGCGTAGGTCCCGACGCTGCGCACTGCGCGGTCGACCTTGGCCCATGCGATGAGCGCCGTGTCCTGCGTCGAGCCGACCATGAGGCGAATGACATCGGCCGGCTTCGGGAGGAATTGGCCTCGATCCGGGTCCGTGGCGTGGCGGTTCATCGCATCGCGAAACGCAGCGAGATCGAAGGGGCGCATCGCGGACCACCAGATGTCCATGACGCCGGGGGAAATGTCCTTGCCGTAGAGGGCATAGACGCCGTGCATGACGGCCTTGAACGCGTTGTGGTCAGCCTGCTGCATCGCGCATCTCCGGGGGTTGCCATTCGTCGAGGACGGCCTGGTTGCGTTGCTCCAGCGCTTGCTGGCGGTTGGCGGTCTGGCGCACCGGGCGAAGGGGCGGATTCATGATCTCGTCGACGATGTCTCGCAGGTACCCGGGTGAGTTCGGAACCTTCCCGAGTCGGTGCACGGCTGTCTGCACAGCCGCATCGACCTGCTCGTCGGTGACGCCCTTGTCCGCGAATGCGATCACGTCGGGGTTGATCGACGTGGCCTTGATCCCGGCGCCGATCAAGCGAAT
>LNDV01000048.1 GCA_001464765.1 Betaproteobacteria bacterium Ga0077526 | reverse complement strand
CCTGAGGTCCCGGCGATCGCGACGTTGTAGTTGCCCGCCGGGTTGTCATAGACGTCGAGCTGCATCAACTGACCACGGCGGCCACCGAGCAGCAGGACTGGGGTGCCGGTGCCCTGCCACTCCGCAATCAACGGTGCGAGGTGCACGGCATTGGCCGAAGTCTTGGTCGTGAGTCGCTTCATGCGCTTCAGATCGGCGTGGAAGGGGGCGGAGAGCGTCATCGGCAGGCTCCCGATCAGCGCCTGCGTCATCATCAGCGTGTCGGCGGTGAGTTCGAACCCGCGCGCGCGGAAGATTGCGCGGGCGGCCTGTTCGGCGCGGGTCATCTCCGCTGGTGGGGCGAACAGCGCCACTTGGTGATAGAGGTCGACCAGCTGCTGCCCGGCGTCGAGGGACTTCAGCACGATGTCCCAATCGGCCTTCCGCTCCTGGAGATCCGGGAGGAAGCGGGCCATAGTGCTCGTGGCGTTGGTCGTGGCGCGCGCTGCCTTGAGGAAGGCCCAATTGCGGGTGGCTTCCGCATCGAGGACGTGCACGCCGAGGGTGAGCAGGAAGGGGCAGGGGTACTGGAGCGTGCCCTGATACAGATCTCCAATCAGGTTTCCCATGTTCCAGAGGGCGAATCTGGGCGGCAGGGCGCGCACGGACAGGACGCGAAGCGCCACGTCGCTCGGGCTTGCCACGTTGGCGGTGCGGATGTCGTGTTCGCCGATGGTGAGGCGCGTGGCCGGGTCGATGACCTGGTCTCGCAGTTCTCGGCCATCGTCATAGGCGAGCCGCAGCCCAACGCCCGTCAGGCGGTGCGGGTCGAGGAGTTGGGACACCCAGTTGATGAGGTCCTCGGCCGCCCAGGGGCGGGACGGGAAAGATGCCGCATGCAGTGTGGCCCGGAAGCCCTCGCGCAAGAGCAGCAGATCTTCCAGCCGCGCGAGATCCTCGGCGTTGCCGGGAATCGACACGCTCATGACGAGCCGGAAGTCCCGGAAGAGGTAACTCTGGCTCGGGATGAGCGAGTGGCGGCTCCCCGCCAGGGTGTGCCCTACGCGGCGACGGGCCATCGAGCGGTGAATGTTGGTGTGTCGCCCCGCGCGACCGCGCGTGTCGAATTCAGGGACCTCGTCGTCCGGCAGACGCAGCGCCGCGTAGTCACCAAGCGGATCGCGAATCGCGGGACTTGCTAGGAGGTGGAACTGGATGCCGGCGCCCGCGGGTGCGGCGGCGTAGAGCGCGGTGAGCACCCGGGCCATCTCCTCGTCGGCACCGGACTGCGGACGAAGCTCCAGGCAGAACGCGAGGGAGTCGCGGTTCACGAACACCTGCCGGTCCTCGATGTAGGCGCTGTAGGGCAGCCACTGCGAGAAGCGCGACAGCGGATTGAGGGGGAACCTTCCGGCCTTTCCTTTGGCGTCCGAGGCACGCCAGCCTGCCAGCGTGGATTCGAGATCGGCGACGAGGGCGCTCAGCATGATCAGCGCTCCTGCACCGTGGCGCCGGTGCGGGGGAGTCCCCCGCCAGGCGAGAGCGGCAGGCGCTCGGGCGACGGTGGTGTTTCAGCGGTCGGCCTACTCTGGATGTCCGTCCGTAGTGCAGCCGGTGCACTCACCCCATCGATCCCACGGATCGGAGTGGGGCGTACATGCTCGATCAGCCAACGGCCGGAATCGACGACCACGTGCACGATGGCTTCTTCATGCAGATCGCCGTCGCTGTCCTCCCAGGGGGCGATCCAGACGCGCAGGACGCGGGGGCTGGAGCGAATGGCGGTGCCGGCGGGTGTGGACAGTGTGGTCACACTCGGGATGAGGGAGTGGGCACCATAGGACGCGGTCGGTGCTGCCTTGGCGGCCGGGGCGGATAGGGCGCGCGGTGTGCCGTGAACCGAGTTCGCGTATACACCGGAGACCGAGGTGCACAGTGCCCCTTCGGGTGCCTTGCAGGCGTAGCTTTCGGTGCCGCCGATGCCGGACATCGAGGACGCGCAGCCGGCGAGACTCGCGGCGAGCGCGATGGATATGACCGTTCGGATCATCGGGCGGCGTCCGTGTTGCCCCGAGCGAGCCAGGCCTCGATCTGCGGGAGGCCGGCGGCGCCGGCGAGCACCCGACCGTCCGCCGCGACGAGCGTGGGCGTGCCGGAGATGCCCAGACGCTCAGCCAGCGCGACATTGCGATCGACGGGATGGGGACAGTCTTGCGCCTTGGGCGCCTGATCGCGGCCCATGAGGGAGCGCCAGGCGGTGATGCGGTCCCCCGCGCACCAGACGGCGATCGCCTTGGCCCGTGCATCGGGATGCAGCGATGCCAGGGGCATCAGGAAGGTGTAGATGGTGACGTCGGTGAGGTTCTTCAGGTCCGCTTCGAGCTTGCGGCAGTATGGGCAGTCGGGGTCGCTGAAGATCGCGAAGGATCGGGCGCCGGACCCACGCACCTCCTTGAGGGCATCGGAGAGCGGCAACGCCGCGAAGTCGATGCGGGTGAGGAGATCCTTGCGCTCCGCCGTGAGGTCGCGCTGGGCCTTCATGTCGTAGAGGTGACCGAATAGGAAATACTGTCCGGAGGCGTCCACGTAGGCGAGCTGACTGCCCAGAGCCACTTCGA
>LNDV01000047.1 GCA_001464765.1 Betaproteobacteria bacterium Ga0077526 | reverse complement strand
TCCAACCGACTCGCCTCGGTGCGAGGATGCGTCGGGATGGGAACTGATGCGCCTGTTCGAGGCGCCAGATCGTGGTTCGACTCAGGCCGGTTCGCTCCTGAACTTGGCGGCAGCTCAGCATTCTGTCATCGAGGACTACGACGATCTCTGTCGTGTTGTCTGATTTCACCATGGCCTCTGAATCCCCGAAATGCCGGCCCCGATTGTCCCCGGTGCTTCCGGCAAGGGCGGCAGCGAGCGCGATGGGTAGGATTGTTCGGATCATCGGGCGGCGTCCGCGTTGCCCCGAGCGAGCCAGGCCTCGATCTGCGGGAGGCCAGCGGCGCCGGCGAGCACCCGACCGTCCGCCGCGACGAGCGTGGGCGTGCCGGAGATGCCCAGACGCTCTGCCAGCGCGACATTGCGATCGACGGGATGGGGACAGTCTTGCGCCTTGGGCGCCTGATCGCGGCCCATGAGGGCGCGCCAAGCGGTGATGCGGTCCCCCGCGCACCAGACGGCGATCGCCTTGGTCCGTGCATCGGGATGCAGCGATGCCAGGGGCATCAGGAAGGTGTAGATGGTGACGTCGTTGAGGTCCTTCAGGTCCGCTTCGAGCTTGCGGCAGTACGGGCAGTCGGGGTCGCTGAAGATCGCGAAGGATCGGGCGCCGGACCCGCGCACTTCCTTGAGGGCATCGGCGAGGGGCAACGCCGCGAAGTCGATACGGGTGAGGAGATCCTTGCGCTCGGCCGTGAGGTCGCGCTGGGCCTTCATGTCGTAGAGGTGACCGAATAGGAAATACTGTCCGGAGGCGTCCACATAGGCGAGCTGGTTGCCGAGGGCCACTTCGAACACGCCCGGCCAAGGGGTCGGGTTGATCTCACCGAATTTCGTGGCAGGGTAGAGCGTTCTCAGCGTCTCCATGATCGACGCGGAAGCGCTCGGGATACTCTGGGCGGCGCACGGTGCCGTGAGCGCGGCACTCACCATGAGTGCCGCCAGTGTGGATCGGACCTTAATCGTCATCGTCATGCCTCCTGAGTTTCTGGGTGCGCTCGGTGAGTTGCGGGAATGCGTCGCGATCGGCGGACGCGGCATCCAGGGCGCCCTGCAGCGACACGCCTTGCGTGACCACCACGTCGACCGTGCGGCCGGCATCGACCTCGACCACGGGAAAGACTTTTTCGGCGAGGGTGATGTAGTACTGCGCGAGACGGTCCAGCGCCTTACCCTTGCCAGAGCCGAGCCCGGCTTCGAGTTGTTTGGCCGGGTCGACGGTGCTGGTCGAGCCCAGCGGGGAGACGGAGAACGTCGTCGAGTTCTGCTGGAAGGCGTGGCCAATGCCGCCGGCGATGCCGGCCAGGAGCGCATTGGCGAGGATCTGTCCCTGCTTGGAGACCAAGCGCCCGCGCATGCCGGCCTTGCCGTCTTCGCCGGCCACGTAGCCCTTGATCGGCACGTCGATCGCGGTGCCATCACGCGTGACGCAGGAGAGCGACTCGGTGCGGATGTAGGCGCGCTCGGAACTCACATCCCCGTAACCTGCACCGACCACAAAGCACTCCTTCACGCGGGCGCGAAAGTGATTCGGCAGTACGGCGTGGTCGACGAGGCGCAGGAGTACCGGTTGTGGGTTGCGTTGCGCCTGGCCGCCGGTCGGTGCATCGAGCCCGCCCAGGAGAATCGCTCGGGTGAAGGAGCCGCTCGGGAGGTAGCGGCGGGTGTCCCGTGTGCTGGACGGCGCACCCTGGGTGTCCGCGCCGCCCTTAGTCGCTTTCGCCGGTGTGCCGTCGCCGAGCGCGATGCTCACGATGCCCGAGGGTTGGATCGCCGGCGGCACGGCGCCGGGCGCGGGCAGTGTCGTTGTTGTCGCTGGCCGAGGGGGCGGGGGCGGCGGCAGGCGCTGAGCGAGGGTTCCATCGTTTGCTTCGGTGCTCGGTCGATCGGGACCGAAGTTCGGGCGGGCCGCCGGTACGGCGATGGGCGGGGGCGGGAGTGGCGTCAGGCGGGTTTCCTCCAGCTTCTTGAGACGTTCCAGCATCGCCTTGTTCTGGGTCTCCAGCTCGGCGTTGCGCTGATGGATCTCGCGCGACTTCTGTTCGATGGTCTTCAACTGCGCATCGGCCTGCCCGCGCCAGGCATCCTTCGGATCGACTTGGGCGCCGGGACCGAGGATCTGGGTGGACTTCGGCTTGGCGGACCGTGAGTCCGGATCTTGGGAGCCAGTCAACGAGACCGACAGTACGGCCGCGCCGATAACGACGGCGGCGATGCCGCCGAGCAGCAGGAACTGGCGGCGCTTTGCTGCGGCCGGGGGGAGTCGAGGCGTGTCAGTCATTGGAGCGGCGCTCCCGGATCACGAAGACGGATACGGCATCGCCGGCACGGATCTGCTCGGCATCCAGCGACACGGCAATGACACCGGGCTTGTAGAGATCACGCGCGGACAGTGCGGCTTCCACGGTCGTCAAATTGGCGAGGAGGTACTTCTCGCCGACCAGGTCGGTGCCCCGATGGGTGCGCACGAGTGTCAGGCGTAGCCCTGGCCAGAGGGCGAAGTCCTGATTCGTTTCCCGGACCTCCACGTCGTCGGGAGTCGCGTCATTCGCCATCGCGAGCAGCAGGTTCTTGACCGTGCGGACATGCCGATGGCTGCGTTCGGCGGGTGCCGCGGCGCTGGTCGAATCCCGGGCTTCGCGGATGACAATGGAGTCGCTCAAGAAGAGGTTGATCGGCTTCGTGGCGTCCGGCGTCGCGGGGCGAATGAAGATCTGCCCCCTGTCCTCGTCCTTCTCCAGGACGAAGTCGCCGGCGTTGCCCGTCACCTTGCGGATGCGACCACGCTCGAAGGTGATTCGCGTCACTTCCTTCTGCGAGATCTTGGCGAAGACGGTCTCGCCGTCGCGGGCGGTGACGGTCTGCAGCGCGTGCGCGAGCGGGCTAGTGGCCAGCGCCAGCAGAAGCAGCAGTGTTCTTGGCTTCGAGGGGATCATTGGGGTGGGTTTCCCGGAACGATTTGAGCGTGATGCGACCGCCCGTGTACTGGAACTCGATGGCATAGGCCTTCACGATCTCGGACACGCGCCGATCGCTCACGAAGGTGGTGAGTTGGCCGCGCACACCGACCTTGAGATGGCGTTCGTCGACGCTCAAGTCCTGGGCGCTGAAGATCGTGGCAGCACTGTCGCGCTTGAGCCGCTCGGCGCTGGTGGCGAGTTGGGTGC
>LNDV01000046.1 GCA_001464765.1 Betaproteobacteria bacterium Ga0077526 | reverse complement strand
GGCCTCCAGCTCGGCCAGCGACGGCGCGCGGGTGCGGCGGACCTCCGGCATGCGCTTGACCTCGCGGCACGGGTTGTCGGCGATGAGCCCGAGGGGATCGGCCGCGTACCCGAGAAGCACCTTCAGCGCCGAGAGGGCCTGATTCCACTGTCGTGGCGCCTGCGGTGCGCGAGCACGCTTCCATTCGAGGATGTCGGCCTGCTGCAGCTCGTGCGGCTCGTAGTGCCCGAACACGCGACGCAGCTCGGCGTGGTGGCGGCGGCGGTCGACCTGGGTGCGCTCCGCGAGCTGTGCGAAGGCCTGCGATCGCTCGAACTCGTCGATCAGATCGGCGATGGTGACAACGACTGCCGGCCGGTCCACGAGCTTGCCGTACTCGGCCAGGGCGGCGGCGAGGGACAACGGACGCCCATCGGCGTCGCGGAACCAGTGCTTCGGCCTGCCCTTCGGCCACAGGTAGTAAGTCCCCTTGTCGCAGTACATGCGCTCGGGAAGGTCTCGGCGGTGGATGCGGCGGCGTCCCATCGCTACATGGTAGCCGTGTCGAGGTTCGGCCGCTTTCTGCGCCTGGGCGCCTGGGTTGAATGCTGCGAGGACAAGGCGCGCTCCAGGTCGGCCGGGAGCACGATCGGCCAGCCGAGGGCATCGGGGAGAGCGGGGAGCCCGATGTTCCGGAGGAGCCGGGTGAGCTTCGCCTTCGACCGAACGCCGAACAGCTCGCGCAGCTTGTCGGGGGGCACGCGGTCGATCACGGCACTACCTTCTGGATGCCGGGACCATCGAACAGCGCGCGTTGCGCTGCCTCGGAAGGGGGCAGGCTCTTGAGGGTCGCCAGCACGGCGCGCATGCGTCGAAGCTCGGTGTCGGCTTCGTCCTGGTGCATGCGTCCCGCGCGCACCCACTGCGGATAGACCCTCTCCCGCATCGCGATCTCGCGCTTCACGCACTTGATCTGCTCGTCGAGTGTGACCTTCACCGCATCACCCCGCGCAGGCAAGCGTGACAACCGTCTCCGGGGCGATGGTTCCTCGACTCGATGCCGCAGAACGAGCACCGCGTGATCGGGTAGTACGTCATCGCTCCGGCTCCCATGAAAGAACCCACAGGCACAAGTGCATCACCGCCGTCAGACCGAGCGCGGACACGATTTCGGTGGGGGCAGCAACAAAATGCGCGCCCACGGTCACCACAATAGCTGCGACGGGATGGCTCATGGCCCCGTCTCCTTGCACGGCACACCGTGCCCCTTGTCGTCGAACACCTGACGAGCGGGTTCGTTGCCGATCTGCACGAACTCGTACCCGCGCACACAGGTGGACTTCACGACGTTCCCGTCGATCATCTGGAGGCGCCCCTCGCGGTGCATCTTGATTGCCGGCGCCATGATCGCCGCGACGACCATCACGCACGCGAGGACCGTCAGGATCGAGATTAGCGACACGCCGCGCTGTTGATTGATGTTGTGGAACTCGTCGAAGATGAAAGTGATCTGCTCGGGATAGCGCAGATCGTCGCGCGGGTCGTTCTGCGTGACCGTCTGGATGATCGGCCACGGGCGCCCCCGGAAGTCCCGGGTCAGGATGTCGGGGATCAGCTTCGGCTTCATGGTGAGAATCCACCACTTCTGCCAGCGAGGCCGATACCACATCGAGAACCGGGTCTCGATGATCGTCCGGTTCCCGGACTCGTCAACCTTCAGCAATGGCATTAGTCGGCTCCTGTTGCACGTTCGGGTCGACGCCCTCGGGATGCCACAACGACCACCCAAGCTTCGACAGAAAGAAGTGACGCTTCGACGGCGTGCCGTCCTTCTTCAGCACGAACGCCACGATGTCGCCCTTCTGCGGAATCGCATAGTTCCTGATGTTCTCGACGAGCTGGTCTCGCGACTTGTAGATGTCGATGATCACCCGCTCCGAAGTCTTGAACAGCTTCGGGTTGCGAGCGAAGCGTTCCCTTTCCCACCGCACGAGCACAGTGCCAACGGGCCACGGGCTTTCAGCCTGTCCGCTCTCCGCGAGACGAATGCGCTCTTGATCGATCGCGGCCTGAACTTCGTGAAGACGATCCCGGACACGCTTGCACTCCGGCGCGTACCGGAGTTCGCGCGCCATATCGAGCTGCTTCTTGAGGGACTCCCACGTCTTGTCGTCGTTGACCCTGTCTTTGTTCATGGCTTCCCTGAGAAGCTGCTCTTCCCACTTCGCCTGCTTCAGCATCGACCGAAGGTCGTTCAGGAGTGCGCTCATCGGTCACTCCAGGAACATGGCTTCGGCGGCTTGCTTGGGCGACTGCTTCTCGTCCTTCGGCTCCTCCTGCACGACCTCGTCTTGCGTCGGGGCGACGTAGACACTCAGCTTCGACCCGATGCACGTGCACAGGCGACCCATCTCGGATTCGGTCGGCTTGCCCTTCACTCGGAACCGGATCACCACCGTGCCACCGTCGCGCGGCTCGATGCGGAACTTGTCGACCTCGGCGTCGGCGATGTCGATGTCCTGAGCGCCCGACACGCCGAAGGCGATCAGCACGCGCGAGGGCGTCGCTTTCTGCGTCTTCCACGCGAAGGCCTCGATCGCGGGGAACCGGTAGACGGTGAGGGCGGTCGCGTCGGGGAACATGTCGCTCGGGGCGTCGTCCTTCTGGTACAGCGCGGCGAGCAGGGCGGGGTGGAACTCCCGCAGGATCACGTTCGAGGCCTCGAACTCGAACACGAGGTCGGCTGCGGGTACGTGCTCGTCGCCGTGCAGCTCGGTCCGGGGGTTGAACGCGACGAGGGTGGCGATACGGTCATCAAGGGTCAGCATGTTGCCTCCTGTAGAAAATGGTGAACGGGGCCGGACTCGACACCGGCTATCGGAAGTGCGCGAGCTTGATCAGAGCCTGAGCCGTGTCCGCCACGCTGTACCCGGTCGCCCGGTATGGGTGCCGCTCGCATTTCGCGTGTCCTTCCACGCCGCCCGTTCGTTGAGGGGTTAGTCATTCCACGATCTCTTCCGGGCCCATTGCTTCCCACCACCGCGCGCACACTTCGCACTCGCAGTCGTAGCGATGGTTCGAGCCGATGTCGATCAGCTCGACGCACGCGGCACACGTGCACTCGACGGGGTGCTTCATCGCCGCGCGCAGGTAGTCGGGCAGGGTGACGGGGGTCACCATGTGATCCTCCGCACGAGTCCGCACCATCCGCCGAGGGTGTGCTGAACGACAGAGGTCTCGCGCGCCGCGTCGGCTTTCTCGACGGTGTGCGCGCAGCAGTACCACTTCTTCCCGTCCCACTTCGCGAACACCGGGGGCACGGAGAGCTTGAACCGCCGATACACTCCGGGCATGTCCGGGTTGCGGTCGAAAAACCACGGGCTCAGATCAGAGCGGGTGCGCTTCATAGTGCGAGTCCCTCCTGAGCGCATTGCTTGAGCTTCTTCACGAGCAGCTCGCGGTTCGTCACCGGGGCTTCGAGTTCCGCCACTGCCAGCTCCATCAGCGAGCACGCGGTGATCCGCCAGAACGCTTCGGCTTGAACCCACAGCTCCAGATCGTTCAGTGCTCGTGCCGGGATGAACTTCGGGCCTTCGTTCTCGGTGCTCATGACGAAGCCCCTTCGGTGGTGGCTGCTTCGATCACGGGCTCGACGGACTCCATGAGGTCGGCCTGCGCGCGGAGCTGCTTCGCGATGCGAGACAGCTCGCCCTTGCGCTGTTCCAGGGTGTAGAGGCGTTTGAACATCGCGTGAACGGTGATCATTTGCCCGATCTGAAAGCTGCGCTGTTGGTTGTAGTCGTAGGCACTCGCGAATCCGCAAAGTTGTGCTAGCTCGTTCACGTGAGCTTCGATCAAGAAGCCGGAGTCGCCGGTTTTGGCGATGATCTTCATGCTGCCTTCCTCCCCTCGGTGATCGCACCCGCTTCGATCCAGTGCACGGCGATGGATGCCGGAAGGCCAGCGGGCGGGGCCTTGAACGTGCCGGTCGCGATGACGGTGTCGATCTGTCGGTTCGCCGCGAGGGTCGCCAGGAGCTTCACCAGTCCGAGGCGGTGCCGCAGATCGAGCACGTCGACCCGGTCGAGCACGAACATCCGGGTGCTCCAGTAGCTGATGGCCTCGGCGATGACCGCATCGGCCCGCCACTTCGCAGACTCGGACGCGAGTGCGTACCCGTGATTCCCAACGAGCACGCTCATGTCCTCAGTGATCTTGACCCGAGGCCAGCCCGCAACGCCCGTGGTGTACGTGAGGCGCCCGTTGAACTCTTCGAGGCCTTCGGACACGAGCTGCCCGGGAATGCCCGAGGGGCCCACGTCTTCGGCGAGAGCCGTGAACCCGACGATCCGCTTGTGCGCGATCGCTACTGCTTCGCGCATGGCCTCGACCTTTGCGGCGTACTGCTCGGCCTCGGTCGCGGCGGTCCGGTGATTTGTCCACGACCGTAGATCGTCGGCGAGCAGCTCCCAATCCTCGCGGAGCTTCGTGATCTGCGCGGCGGTCGCTGGCTTTCCCACTGCTGCGATCGTGGCCTCGGCGTGCTTGTGACGATCGATCAACCCTTGCGAGGCAATGATCGAGCTGGTGAGGTCGTCGACAATCTTCCGCAAGTCTTCGGGTGACTCAGCGGGAGGCTCGTCCACGGGGTAGAGCGCGTTGTCGAGCTGCGAGTACCGCACCTTCGCGCGGCACTCCGGGCACGTGAGTGCGTTCGATGCGCTCTTGATCGAAGACTCAAGGGCCGACAAGGTGGCCTCGACCTTCGCACGGTTCGCGATGTCTTCATCGAGCTGCCGCTGAAGCTCGTCCACGTTCGGCAGCAGATGCACCCGCACATCGTCGGCTCGGGCCGCGCGCTTGACCGAGTCTTCGGCGAGTGCAAGTTCCTGACCCACTAGGTCGCGCTCGTTGTGGATGCGCTCAATATGCGACGTGCACTCGGCCACCGTGTGCGGTGCTTTGGTCGGGGCTGGTGGTACCCACGTCTCGCCCTTGCGGTCGCCGTACTTCTCGCCCGTCAGTTGCTCCCACGCGCCGCGATGCCGAGAAGCTTGCTCTTTGCAGTCTTCCGCCACGTCCGCCCAGGCCTTCACGCCGAACACTTTGGAGACCATGTCGACCAGCTCGCGCGCATGCCCACGGGCTTCGAGCCTGTCGATCATGGTCTTCCGATCGAGCTTGATGCCGAGCAGATCGAACAAGAACGCCCGCCGCGCTTCGACCGGTAGCGCGGTGAACCATCCGGGCGTGAGGACCGCTTCGAGCCGGTCCCCGGTGATAGGTAGCGTCCCGGTCGTGGAGAGCTTGCCGTTTGGCACACCCGTGCTCGTGGCGAAGCCGCTACCCTGCACACTCACTGACCCGCTCTGCGCGCCGTCGTGCACGAGCAGGGCGAGGTCTTTCTTGAACCGTGCGCTGTACCTGATGCGCGCGGGCACGCCAGTCAAGGCGAATTGGATTGCGTCGATGAGAGACGACTTCCCCGCCTCGTTCGGCCCCGCGATGATCGTCACGGGAGCCGAGAGGTCGAGGGAGAGCTTCTGGATGCGGAGGAAGTTCGAGACTTCCACTCGTTCGAGTTTCATGTGCTGTCGGTCCTGAAAAGGGTCGGGGGACGTAGCGCGGCCGTCAACTTGGAGGAAAGCGGCCGGGGAGGAGGGTGCTACGCCCCCCGGTTGATCGTTACTCCATCGAGATTTCGCCCGTGCTCATGTCCACGGTCACCGGCTCGTGCTCTTCGCGCGGCGGGGGATCGGCGGGGAGAAAATCGGCAGGCGGTCGAGGGGCCGGGGTCTTGGGAACATCGGCGCGTAGTGCTCGCAGCCGGTCCGCGTAAGCCTGCTTCGCCGTGTCGTAGGCATCGCCCTTGAGCTTCTTGCACACAGGCCCGAGCAGCTCCAGCTCCAACTCGTTCCCCGCACCGCTGATGCGCGCCAGGATGTCGGGCAAGAGGTCTGGCCGGGGGTCGGGGTCGGGCTCCGCTGTCTTGCCCTTCGTCGCGGCACGCCTGAGCGATTCCTTCGCGGTCGTGGGTGCCGGTGGCATCGCTGCGGCTTCCGTCGATCCGCCGCCCACGTCGATGATCGGCCCGCCCATCTGCATGGCTTCGTCCAGGTCGTACACGCCGAGGATCACGTCGGGGAAGTACCGCCTCGCCAACTTCCGCACGGCGAGGTACGTGATCTGCTGCATGGGGTCGGTGGCCCACTGTGTCGAGAACCTCGGGTATGCCTGGGTCATCATCACGGTGATCGTGCGCGGCGTGGCCTCGCCCTTGAGCTTCGCCGAGCACTTCACTCCGAGGCCTTCCTCGTCCTTCTTGTCCCACGTGGCGACGTAATACTTGCCGCCCTTGTCGCTAACCCTCTCGGCCACCTTGCCGAGAATCTTCGACCAGTCGCCGAAGAACTCGAACTCGGGGCGGTGCTCAATTGGGCCGCGGTTGATGATGACGGCGTTCAGCAATTGCCCTTCGTACCCGAGAGCACCACCCTGGGTGACGTGGGTCTTCTGCGCCACGGCGAATGGGTTCATCCCCCAACCGACAGCCTGCATGCACACGGCAAGACAGTCGGCCGGCTTGCCCCTGAAGTGCTGCGGCACCGCGATCACGCTGCGAGCCATCGCATCCGCGAACTCGGTGATCGCCTTCATGTGAGCCGAGTCGAGGATCATCGCCCCCGCGCTGAGGTCTTGCTGGAGGGCAGTCACGCCCGGGATAGAAACGTCGTTCATGAGTGGCCTCACTTGATGCGGAGCACGCGGTAGAAGTGCTCGCGGGTGTACTTGCTGTGAATGTCGGGGTGCTGCGCCTTCAGTCCCTTTTGGTCGAGGTAGACGCCCCGCTGTTTGTTCCAGGTGCAGAGCACCTTGCCGTTCACGTCGTAGAGGCTGACCTTCCCGGCATCGGCGTCACCGTGCTCTCGCGCTGCCTCGGTGACCCACGCGGCAAACTCGGCCTTGAGGGTCGCGATCTCCGACTCGGCACTCGTGATGGCATCTTCGAGCTGGTCGATCTTTACGATGGCCTGCACGATCTCCGAGTCGGCTGCGATCTGCAGCCCCTTCTTCCACCGGTCAAGGATGATCGCGGCATCCTCGATGGTCTGCGGCGGCGGCTCCACGCGGGCGAGAACGTGGTCCTCCCAAAAGGCGACGGCCTGGGCGATCATTCCCTCGATGGCTTCCTCGTCCCGCTCGATGACGTAGCGCACGAGGTTGTCGCTGCCGAACAACGCGAACACCCACGCACGCTGCCGCCCGGTGACCGCGAGGGCATACATCACCTGGGCGTAGTAGTGCACCGGAATCTCGTCGGTGTCTTCGGCGCCCCACAGCTTGAACTGCGACGGGTGCACGCTCTTCGCTTCGCAGTTGATGATCTCGTGGGTGTCGTCGAGTACCTCGAAGTCCACTTCAGCTCGAAGGAACGGATGCGCGACGTGCGAATACCGCTTGTTCGTCGCGATGATCTGGAGGCCATACTCGTCTTCTGCGGTCTCGCGGATCACGGGCTCGAACCGCTTGCCACGAGCGAACAGCTTGCGCAGCTCGTCGGACACGGGGGCGGCACGCTCGGGCTCGACCTTACAAAGCCACACGTCGAGAGCCGTGCGGTTCTTGTCGAGGCCGAGCACGGCCGCGATGTCGGAGCTGCCTAGGTAGGTGCTTCGCACCAGAGCTTCAGAGGGGGCGTTCATTCGCGTCCCTCCACGGCTGCGCGGCACGCCGCGATCCAGTTCATCGAGTTGAACTCGTCGCCTTTCGGGTGGTACACCACGTGCACCGAGTCGCCAATGCCGTTGATGTAGACCGAGATGCACCGACCGTCGATGCGGTAGTGCCACCACGCGCCGATCGTCTGCCTGTGGGAAGAGAAGCCGATGCCGGCCTTCACGCACGCCACGTACTCTTGCTGACTGCGGGTCGCCCCCGCTGACTTGTCCGTGATCGGGAGCTTCATGCGGCCCCCTTGTTCTGGATGGCCTTGATCACGACCGCGCCACGTCCGAGCACAGTGCGCCCGTTCCGATTGCGAGCGGCCTTGGCTGCGAAGTTCGAGATGAGTTCGTCGGCGTCGAGCCACAGCTCAACGGTATGCCAGACCGGCTCCTTGCCTTTCGGCCGCAAGAGAAGGGAGGCTCGGCTGAAAATGCGTCGGTGGTTCTTCACAGCATCCTCCCGAGCACGTATGCCGCGCAGATGCCGACCGCGATCCACGCGGCACGTTCGACGAAGAGCTTCCGGCCGAGCAGCCGGAGTCGGTAGGTGCGGGAGTCCCGCAGGAACAGGGCACGGTCGACGCGCCCGTAGTCTTGCTGCCACATAGTTGAGCCCTCCAAGTTGAGCCCCTGCCGGATGGCAGGTACATGAAGGATTGCTGATTGCTAACTATGTGTCAATAGCCGAAAGCTAACTTACGGTCCGGCGCTTCGGACTTCGGGGGGGAGACTTCCCGAGCAGAGCCTGCGCGGCGGCGAGAACGTAGGGACGAGCCTCGGGCGGAACGGTCCGGAGGCGACGGATCAGGGCGCGGTATGACTTCATGGTCTTCCCGGTGCACGGCCGCGTCGGCGGCTCTCATGCTCCGAAAAGTATCGCAGATGCACCTAGATTGCTACCGGTCCGTGACATCTGTCACGGGCCCGAGCAGCCGGTGCTACTGAGCAGGGCGGACGGATTCCCCGGCGATACGAACGGCCGCGATCAGCTCGTTCAGGGCCACGGCCGGGGGCCGGTCGCAGCCGATCCAGTTGTCGCACCAGACCTTGCCCTCGATTCGGTACCGGCCGTCCGGGAGGGCTTCCCGGAGCACACGGGCCGCGAGCGCAGTCGCGCCGGCCACCGAGGGGAACGTCTCGATCATCGAGTCCGAGTCCCGGGCGATCCGGTAGCCCGCGTGCCGCACGATCCAGGCGCGGGCGGCGGACCACATCACCTCGCACTGCTTCGGGGTGGAGCACTCAGGGGCAGGGGCCACGGCCACGGGGGGCTGCGTGGCGCACCCGGCAAGGACGGCCAGGGCGGCGAGAGCGGAGAGTCGGGTCATCGTTGGGCCTCGGTGAGCAAGCGTTCGAGGATTCTACGTTTGTCGGGCGAGGCGCTCCGGTACAGGGCCAGCATGGACATCAGGAACACGGCCTCGGCCTCGTTGGCCGGACTGAGCAGGTTGTGCGGTGCGTCCATCCACCCTGCGGGTTTCCCGCCGCCTTGTTCGAGCTGCGCTGCCGCTTTGCTGCCGCTTTGCTGCCGATCCCCCGCTTGCGTCGCCTGAGCTGCGACAGGTAGGCCGGGGCCATCTCGCTGGCCTCTGCCAGACGTGCAGCGGCGCCCCGCGTCCCGTGCTCCCGCTCGAACTCGGCGAACAGGGTCATCAGATTCTCGAAGCGGACATCCTCGATTCGATCACTTTTCATCGGCCCGAAGTGTGAGCCGATGACGCTGCGGTGCAACGTGCTCGGAGATACCGAGCTTGACAGGGAGATTGATATCATTAAGCTAACTATCCATGGACCTGATCACATATCGCGACACCAAGGGGCGCGGCGCGATCGCAGCCCTCGCACGGGCGGCGCAATTGCCGCCGCAGTACCTGCACCACCTGATCCGCGGCATCCGTGGGATGTCCTGGGATCAAGCCGAGCGCATCGCCCGAGCCTCGGGTGGAGTGCTGGTCATCGAAGACATGCTCCGTGTGAACGCCGCCGCACGGAAGTCGTACCGGGCACAGAAGCAGAGCGAGGCGGCGTGACATGAGCGCACTGTGCCCCGATCCGGAAGCACGAGCACGAAAGAACCTGCGAGCGGTCTTGCAGGGTCTTGCACGGGTCGGTCAGGCAACCCTCGCGGCCGAGCTGCACGTGAGTGAATCCACGGTCTCTCGGATGAAATCCGATGGTGACCTCGAACGGCTGGCGCACCTACTCGCGCACTGCGGACTGAAGGTCGTCCCCGAGGCGATGCGCTGCTACGAACCCGAATACGTCGACTGGCTCCTCCTCGGCAACCGCATCGCGGCCGACAAGGTGCGCTCGGCGGATGACCTACAGGCTGACGATCCCGAGTGACACCCCCAATCCCCCCCGAAGTTGACCTTCGAGACTTCGGCTTCATGCCGTTGGACATCCGGCGACTGCTGACCTCCGAGACGTGGATCGAGGCGGCCGAAGATCCCCGCATCGGTCACGCCGCCCTCAGTCTGTGGGCCGAGTCGTGGCATCAGGTGCCGGCCGGGTCGCTCCCGAACAACGAGCGAGTGCTGCAACGCCTGAGCATGTGCCCGACCCGGGACGAGTGGCTCCGGATTCGTGATCGCGTCATGGCCGGATGGGTCGTGGCCGAAGACGGGCTGCTCTATCACCCGGTCGTGTGCGAGAAGGCGCTCGAAGCGTGGACCAAGAAGCTCGAACAGCGCGAGAGGACCAGGAAGGCGACCGAAGCACGTGAGCAGAAGCGACGTGAGCGTGAAGAAGCCGCACAACGTGAACGTGACGAACAACGTGACGTAGTACGTGACGTAGTACGTGACGAAAGTCGTGACGTTCACCAAGGGACAGGGACAGGGACAGGGACAGGGACAGGGAATATAAAAACCACCACCACGCACGCGCCCGCGCACACACACGCGAATACCGAACCGGCAACGACTCTGCAAGCCCCTGAGCGGCGGGGCGGTATCGCGAAGCTGCTTCGGGACAAGGGCATCCAGTGCACCTACTCGCACCCGATCGTCGTCCAGTGGGCACAGGACGGGATCACCGACGAGACCATCTGCCTCGCCATCGAATCCGCACGGCTCCACAAGCCCCCGCCCGAACCCATTCCCCTGAAGTACCTCGACCCGATCGTCCAACGATTCGCCACGGAGGGTGTCCATGCCCCAGGTTTCCGAGCTTCTCCCGCAAGTCAGCGCCGAGATCAACGCCGCGCCTTCATCGACGAACTCACAGGCGGGGGAGGCCCCCCCGTCATCGCAGGCACTGCGAAGCGAGTTGGTTGAACGGCTCTTCGCCCGGCTGCTCGGGATGTACGGCAACCGGTTCGTGAGCATGTGGGAGGGCGTCGACGCGCAGACGATGAAGGACGTGTGGGCCCAAGGCCTCGCCGGCTATCGAGCCTCCGAGCTGATGGTCGGGCTGAACACGTGCCTCCAGTCGCACGACTGGCCCCCCACGCTCCCGCAGTTCCGAGCCCTGTGCCGCCCTCGGGCGAATCACGAGGTCATGTACCGCGAAGCCGCGTTCGGGCGATACGCCACGCCGCTGGCCTACCACTCCGCACGCCGCCTCGGCTTCGACGTGGTCCGCACCACGCCCTACCGCGAGGTCCGGGCCGCATGGGTCGCCATCGTCGACGAGCTGCTCCTCGTTCCCGACCTTCCCCCGATCCCCGAAGCCGAGCCCGTCGCACTGCCGGCACCCGGGAAGACGTACACCCCGGAGAAGGCGGCGAGCGCCGTCGCGGCGATGCGAGACATGCTGCGGAGGGCCGAAGGGTGAGCGCACCGCGTCGCAGGGGGAATTCCGACGCAGAAAAACCGATCCGGTTCCGGGTCGTCTCCCCCGAGGTGACCGCGCTGTACTCGATGCCCAGGACCGATCGACCTGTCGAGATGCTCGGCAATCTGCCGGCGCACATGCTCGACGGGGCCACGCTGTACGTCGGGGGCGCCACGTCAGTGCGCCCAGGTGGCCGATCCGTCGAGGCGACGGTGTGGCCTGACATCAGGAGGAAGTGATGCGAAATCGTCAGATACCCAATCTCACCCCGGAGCAGTTGCGGGACGTGGCGCGCGTGAACCGTGAGCAAACGGAAGCGGTGCGCAAGACCAAGGCCGGACGCAAGCAGCCGGTGAAGAACTCGACCACGTCGAAGGCCCCGCGCGGTCGGAGGTCGAAGTGAGCGAGCCGATCAAGTGCGGCGATCTGGTGGCGGTGATCCGCCCCACGGAGTGCTGCAACGGCCCGGGCTCGATCGGGCTTGTCGGCACGGTGACGAACATGGTCGAGCACGGTGTCTTCCGGTGCAACGTCACGGGCTGGAGGCACGTCACCGCCTGCGTGCAGATCGATGGCGACGCCTGGATCGAGCGGTCCCGAGTGAAGAAGCTCGACGCGCCCCTCAACGACGAGACGGTCGACGAGACCAAGGAGATCACGGCGTGATCCAGCTCGTGCTCCCGTACCCAATCAGCGCGAATCGCTACTGGAAATCGTTCTACAACCCGAGAACGAAGCACATCCAGATGGGCCCGTCGCACGAGGCGACGCAGTACAAGCAGTCGGTCGCGTGGATCGCGAAAGCGGCCGGGGTGCGGGAGCCGTATCTGTGCCGCATCGAGGTCCGGTACACGCTGTTCCCGCACTGCCCGGAGGACGCCGCGAAGCGGGCAACCGCCGCACCCGATACGTGGGACTTGGGGGTGCGGTGCATCGACCTGGACAACGCGCAGAAGGTGCTGATGGACTCGCTGAAGGGCGTGGTGTTCAAGGACGATTCCCTCGTGCACTCGATCATCGCCAAGCGCGGCCCCCCGGGGAAGCCTCGGCTCGTGGTCGACATTGAGCCCTACCGTCCCGACTGGCTCGTTCAACCCGCGCTGTTCGCATGAGGCCCGCACATGACCGACCGCAAGCTCCCGCCGCCCGGAAACTCTCGGGGCGAGGCTCGATGCCCCCGGTGCGCGAAGTACAAGCCCCGAGAAGAGTTCGTGCTCCTTCGCAACGGCTGGCGCTGCGCGAGCTGCGCCACCAGGCGGGCCGGCTGAAGAACTTCATCACCGAGCCGGAGTTGTGGATCAACGAGAAACACCTGCCCATCCGGCAGGAGTCGAACCACATCAACTTCGTCTTCCTGAGCAACGAGACACTGCCGCAGATCCTCGGCCACAAGGACCGGCGCTACTGCGTCGTGCACACGCCGGCCGCGAAGCCTCGCGAGTTCTACAATGACGTGGGGGCGGAGATCGATGCCGGCGCGGTGGCCGCGCTGTATGCCTACTTGCTGTCGGTCGATCTGACCGGCTTCGACGAGTTCG
>LNDV01000045.1 GCA_001464765.1 Betaproteobacteria bacterium Ga0077526 | reverse complement strand
CGCGGACGGTGACGATCCCGGCAGGCTGGGACGAGTGGACGGTTGATTTTCGGGCGACGGCCGACCGGATCCACGAAGCCGACGAGACGTTCGTGGTCAGGCTGGTGAGTGCCGAGGGCGGGACGATCGGTGCCGACAGCTCGCGCATCATCACTATCACGAACGACGATCTGGCGACCTCGGACATTTCTTTGTCCTCGCAGATCCTGGTCGGGGGTGATGTCGTGGGCGTGGATGAGTTCGGTTCGCCGGCGGGCACGACGTACACGCTGCGGCTCACGGCGGAGAACGCGGCAGGCGCGGACCTGTCGGCGGATGCACGGGTCTGGATCTTCTTCCCCGACGCGGCGATCGATGTTCGTGGCCTGCTGCCCGAGGATGCCGACGTGACAGTCGAGCACTTCCCCGGGGACAGCCACCAGACACTGTGGTGGCAGGTGGGGCCGCTCGCGGCGGGAGAATCCGCGGCACTGGATCTGCAGCTTGCGTCGTTGCTGCCGACGGAAGTGGAACTGTTGGCCCAGGTGTGGGAGAGCACGGCGCCCGACTTCGACAGCACGCCGGGCAACGGTGGGAGCACACCCGAAGACGACTCGCTCGCGGTGGTGCTCTACGCCACGCCGGGCGCGCCGCCGGTGGTACGCCCGGACAGCTTCTCGGTGGTGGAGGGCGGCACGCTCACCGTGCCGCCGAGCCAGGGGCTGCTCGTGAACGACGATGTGCTTCGCGGCAGCACCATCACCGTGTCGGGCAGTCACCCGGGTGTCACGTTCAACGTCGCCGCCGACGGCGGCTTCACGTTCGTCGCCCCGTCGGGGATCACGGGAAACGCCAGCTATTCCTACAGCTACATGGTCACCGACGTCTTCGGGCAGAGCAGCGCGCCGGCACAGATCACGATCGTCGTCCAGGACGTGATTCCCCCGCCCGCGGTCGAGATCATCGATGCGACGGCGCAGGTGCTCGAAGGCACGGCATCGGACTCGGGCGGAATTGTGTACGTCCTGTTTGGCCGCACGGGTGACGTGAGCGGACCGACAACGCTCACGTATGTGCTGGAGGCGGACACGCGCCCGGGTGCGTCGAGCGCCAGTGCGGGCGATCTGGAAGGCGGGTTCGGCACGCGGACGGTGACGATCCCGGCAGGCTGGGACGAGTGGACGGTTGATTTTCGGGCGACGGCCGACCGGATCCAC
>LNDV01000044.1 GCA_001464765.1 Betaproteobacteria bacterium Ga0077526 | reverse complement strand
TCGGCGCCGGTTGCGCCCTTAGAACACGAGAACGTCGACCAGGGCGGCGGCGAAAGGATCTCGTCTTCGCCAATAGCTCGGCCGGGCGCAGCGCGAGCGTCGGGAACTGGCAATCCGCTCGAATCGGCGGGATGCGGCACGGCGGGCGGCAAGTCGGCATTGACGCCAACGATCGCGGGAGCGCCGCAGGCCATCGCCTCGCGAACTGTGGATGCCGAGTTCCTTGATGATTTCGGCGAGCAGCATGGGTCCTCGCTTTCCCTCCGGAATCGTGGCGCCACTGCAGGGGAGGCGGAAGCGTCTGGTTCCGTCGGCGAGGTGCGACCGAGGGTACCGGTGGAACTTGGGTCCAGAGGATCGTCGCCGGAAGCGGATCGGTTCATGGATTGGCTGCAGGCGGGCCTGGCGGATGGAAGCTTGCCGTTCAACGAACAAGGTGCGGTCGTGCACTTTGTTCCTGAAGGCATGCTGCTCGTATCCCCGCGGATCTTCGGGGACTACGCGATGCAATGTGGGGAACAAACGCGGCGGGGGCCGGCGGCGTTTGCCGAGGCGAACACCGAGATCGGGAAAGCGATCCAGCTCCAGGTGCTGCGTGCGGGCTGGCATGTCCGCGGACGCAAGCGCAGCAACATATTGAGCTACCAGGTCATGCGCGGGGACGATCCGGTATCCCGCCTGTCGGGTGTCGTGATCCGCAATCCCGAACGGTTCGTCTCTCCGGTTCCTCCAGTGAATCCGCAGTTGATCCGGCTGCCGCCCGAACACCCGCAGGCGTGATGGGATGAGCTACCCCCTCGAAGCCTTGTTGCGGCCGGCCTATGAGCTGCGTGCAGCGGTCGTTTCTGGACTGGGCGCAGGCGTCGTCATCGCAAGCCCGTCGACTTTCCTGTTGACCCCCGAAATGACGTGGGGGCTGGCGGGCGTTCTTCTGTGCCACGCCGCGTGGCGAACGCGCGCAGGCGTGAAGATCTTGAGGTATCGGGCGAATCTGCGCAGGCAGCGCAGGTACGTCGTGGGTTCCGAGGGGATCCCGTGGTCGAACGATCGGCTGTTTCTTGGTAAGGGATTCCGCTGGGATCAACGACACACGCAGCGTCTGCACGAAGCGCGACTGCCGGAGAAGCAACATCTGCTGGGTGCGAGCTTCTTCGGTCGGCTGGCGAGCATTCTTCGGCGCGATGATGCAGCCCCGACCGGCGTCGGTGGCGATCCAGCCATCCACGGAGTCGAACTCGATGAGACCGACATCTGGATGGATATCGCGGACCGGGTCGGGCACACGCTGGTGCTCGGTACGACGCGGGTCGGCAAGACACGGCTTGCCGAGCTGCTGATCACGCAGGACATTCGCCGTGGGGAAGTCGTGATCGTGTTCGACCCGAAGGGCGACATCGATCTGCTACGACGGGTCTATGCAGAAGCGAAGCGGGCAGGGCGCGATGGCGAGTTCTTCATGTTCCATCTCGGCCATCCCGAGCTTTCGGCGCGCTACAACCCGGTGGGGAATTTCTCGCGGATCACTGAGGTGGCGACCCGGATTGCCGGTCAGCTACCCTCGGAGGGGCAGTCGGCTGCGTTCAAGGAGTTCGTCTGGCGATTCGTGAACGTCATGGCGCGCGCCCTGGTGGCGCTGGGCCGAAAGCCTGACTACGAGCAGATCAACCGCTATGCCTCGAACGTGGAGCCGCTCCTGATCGACTACTTCGAGTACTGGCTCGACCGGGAGTCGGGAGCGGCGGGCTGGCGTGAGGAAGTGGCGTCCACGGCGATCGACAAGAAGAGCCTGGACAAGGGGCTGCAGACGCGCGGCTTCCG
>LNDV01000043.1 GCA_001464765.1 Betaproteobacteria bacterium Ga0077526 | reverse complement strand
CAAGCTCTCCGACAGCATTGGGAAGGTGTTCGTTGTCGCTGAGATGGCAACGATCCTCGGCGTATGCCGGCATTGCAATGCGCCCGCAGTCGAGACGGTGGCAGCCCCGCCCAATCATCAGTACGCAGGATTCATCGTGTCCAGGCTGAAGCGCATTGATCCGCTACCGGCCGAGGATGACATCGAACACGCCGAGGAACTGACCGCATGAAGCGCCTCGCCCTTCTTCTCACCCTAGCGGCATCCACCCCCGCCCTCGCCCAATCCGAATGGTTCGCTCGAGTCGGCAACGAGTCCGGTGGCGAGATCGTGCTGCTGACGACGCGTGGCGAGTGTCCGGAGAAGTTCCTGCGGGCGTTCGCCACTGACACAGCCGGCCGCATCGTCTGGGGCTGCTGGATGCTCTCGTCGACGCACGTGCATGTCGTCTACGAGAACGGCTGGGAGCGCGCCTACCAACAGCAGGGCTGGACGATCAACCCGTCGTATCAGACACAGCAGCCGCAGCAGAAGCAGAGGGATCGGACGCTATGACCACCGACGAATCCAAATACGAATCCGCCTGCGCCTGCCTGATCTTCGTGGCCCTGATTGCGGCGATCGTGACCGTGCCGTGGTGGGGGGCGGTGCTCGACGCGATACTGGAGCCGGCGCCGCAGACCATCGTTATGGACTGCCGCCAATGACCGCCCCCGCCCCGCTCTACCGCTTCATCTACTCGATCCTGCTTCGGCATGGCGTCATCCGCGGAAACATGAAGGCGCGCACGGTCCAGGATGTGAGGGACACGCTCGCGGTGATCCACGGCCAGGAGTTGGCACAGGCCGCGCACATTGACATTGCATCTGTGGAGGAAACGACAAGTGAATGATCTCGCCGTCATCCCGGAGTGGCGCGACATACCGGGTTATGAGGGGCTGTATGCCGTTACACGGGATGGTCGTGTGTGGGCGCATCCAAAGACATGGGTGACCGGGAAGGGCCGCGGCGTGGTTCATTCAAGGCCCGGCACATGGAGACGCCTACAGGTGTCTCGTGGGTACATGTGCGTTGAGTTGGCGAGACATCGTGATGCAAAGCTACTCGGCGTCCACAGGCTCGTGGCGCTCGCGTGGATTCCAAATCCGTTAGCGCTCCCGCAGATCAATCACATAAACGGGGTTAAGAGCGACAACCGGGTTGAGAACCTGGAGTGGTGCACAGCAAGCGCCAACACGAAGCACGCGTTCGCCACCGGACTAATATGCGTCGACGATAAGTACCGGGCGACCCTCCGACGCAATTCTCTCGCATCTTCAGCCAAGACACGAAAGCTCTCTATGAAGCAGGCGTCCGAGATCCGCGGGCGATATGCGCAGGGGGAAACTCAGACCGCGCTCGCTGGCGCATTCGGCGTTCATCAAAGCACGATCTGGAAGATACTTCAGGGGCACCACTATGCAATCTGACCGCGCTTCATACCTCGGCGGCAGCGATACCGCCGCCATCCTCGGCGTAAGCCCCTGGGTGACGCCAGTAGATTGCTTCTTCAAGAAGATGGGCATGGAGCCGCCTGTCGACGCAGCCAAAGAGAAGATCTTCAAGCGCGGCCGACGCATCGAGCCGCTGATTATCGACATGCTGATCGAAGACATCGGCGTGAAGGTAACGAAGCGCAGCACCGAGCAGGAGCCGAACCGCTACACCGATCCGCAACACGACTTCCTGCGCGCCGAAATCGATTTCGAGTGGGAAGTCACCGAGGACATCGTCGCCCTGTACCCGTCGATCCCGACGCACCTGATCGGCACCGTCCAGAACGGGGAGTGCAAGTCCTGCCATCCGTTCGCGGCCGAGAAGTACGGCGAGTCCGGCACCGATGAATTGCCGCTGGAGTATTTCGCGCAGGCAATGCACGGGCTGACAACCTGTGCATCTACGTGGCGCAGCGAGATGACGAAACAATTCTCGGCTTGCGTCAGAAGGAAGTCGCCTTCTGGCACAACCACGTCCTCGCCAAAGTCCCGCCGGAGCCGATCGTTCTCGACGACGTCTACCGCCTCATGCGCCGTGACGTCGACATCGTCGCCGAGGCCCCACAGGACATCGTCGATCTCATCGGCAAGTTCAATCAGGCGAAGCAGATGGCGCGCAGCGCCGACATGCAGGCCGACGAACTGAAGTTCCAGATCGGCAAGTGGCTGCTCGGCGAAGACACGATGACGATGCCGACGAAGAAGCCCAAGCACGTGATCGTGAGCGCTGGCGAGCCGTTGCTGACCGTCGCCTACCAGGAGCAAAACCGCGTCGATACGGATGCACTGCGCAAGCGCCATCCCGATATCGCCGCTGAGTGCAGCAAGACCAGCAAGTTCTATCGGTTCGATTCACCCAGGAAAGGGAGCACACGATGAGCGCAGGACAAGCATTGAAGACGGCCGCCACCGGCCCGGGACCGCAGACGCAGCGCAGCGCCTACGAAATCTTCCGCAGCAAACTCG
>LNDV01000042.1 GCA_001464765.1 Betaproteobacteria bacterium Ga0077526 | reverse complement strand
ATCCGCAAGCCCATCGGAGCCAAGGGATCGAACCGCAGGTATGCACCGATGCCCGCCTGTTCGGTCAGGCGCTGCCCGAGTTCTGCGACGGCGGAGCGCGCCTCACATGACGAGCCGCCGGCATCGCGCACTCGAACCTGCGTCGATGCGGTCATCGGCCCCGCACGCTTCAAATCGCTGTCAACGGCGTTGACAGCAGGGGCGCTCCGACCGGCGGACTTCGCATCGGTCTTTGACACGCGTGCTGGGCCGGGTCCTGGCGCAATCAAGTCCGAGGACTCCCCGGAGATGCGCCGAGGCAGATCCGGACGACTCAATGCGGCGAGGTCCCGCCGAAGCTGAGCAAGGGGCTCATCCACATGACGCGCCAGGGCTGCTTCGCACGCCTCGCAAAGTTGCGCAGCGGCGAACCCCTCACCCTGGCGATAGCGGTCCACGGCTTGCTGCAAGGTCGGCTCGACGATCGACGAATGAAGCACTGCTTCGGAGACGTCGCCCCGTGCCTGCGCATACCGCTTCAGCGCATTCAGTCGCGGCTGAATCGTCTTGATATCCTGCGCCGTCAGCTCCGGAATGGATTCACCCAGAACGCGCAGCTTCTCGGTCACTAGAACGTAATGTGAGAGGGACGTCGGGTTGGTCGAAAGGCCGATCGCCTTCAACTCCGCTTCGAGCTGGCGCAAGCTGAGCGCATTGCCCTTCTGCGCTTCGAGGCGATCCTTGATCGCGATGATGCCGGTCGCACGATCCCAGAACGTCATGTCGCCGCGTTGCTCGTTCTCAACCATGTGCGCCACCAGCACATGGCTCTCCGAGCGCCACGGCCGGAAGAGGACCGAGAGCTTCTCGAATCGGGGGTCCGCGGTCTCGATCCACAGTTGCTGCACGGAAAGCAGCCGCGTGTTGCCGCCGGACTCGACGATGAAGTGTGATTCACCGGGCCGACGCGTCACCGTCAGCGGGTTGCGGATCCCCGCGGCGCGTATCGATTCCTTGATCTCGGCGAATTTCGCGTTAGCTGCTCGACGCGGATTGTGTTCGTACGGGCGGATGTCCGTGACCCTGAGTTCAATCTGGCATTCGTGGCGTGGGTCGGCATCGGCCGGAAGATCTCGGGCATGGTTACCCGGATTGCCGATCCGCAAGGATTCGGCCACCAGACGCCGTCGCTCCTCGATCGATACCTGGCGCGAGCCCGATGGTGGAGTCGCGGCGACACGGTCGACCGGGTCCGGGAGGCCAGTGATGTCTGCGCTCACAAGACACCCCGGTGGAAACTTCCGGCGTCCGCGTAGACCCCTTCCAGGCTTGGGATGAGTTCCCACGCCAGTTGGTGCATGACGGTGTACGCGCTCGGCGTCACGCCCTCACGCCTGCGCTCGTGGCGGTGCACGGGAAGGCGCAGCGTCGCCGCCTCCTTGTACGCCTTGGCGTGGGGCACGGCGGTATCGAGGACCGTCACGCGCCCCTTGAGCTTGATGAAGTCCTCACGAATGCCGGCGGCGATCACCTTGGCATCGATCGTCCGATCCTGTCGGTAGATGACGGCCTTCATCGGTCCGAGCGTCGCACCCATGGCACTGCTCGGCTCCAGCCGGTCCAGCAGTTCCATCGTCCCGTCCTTGAACTCGCGCGCGGACAGGATTTCAGGCGTGATCGGCGACACCAGGATGTCGGCAGCGAGCGCCGCAGCATCCTGCAGCGGACCGACCGCACCCTGGGTGTCGATGAGGATGCAGTCGTAGGAACCGGTAATCGCTTTCGACTGCAGGGCGAGTCGCAGCCGGAAGCCCCGATCGATCCGATTGAGCAGCCAGTGCGGCAGATTGCCCTCAGGATCGTCGGAAACCACGACATCGAGGTTCTGATACACGGTCGGCGTGATACAGGCGGGGGTGATCTCGCCGCGCACGATCATCTCGGTGAGGCCCGCAGCCGGCGACGAACTCGCCAGCGGGAAGTACTTCGAGAGCGAGGGCTGCACATCGGCGTCGATGAGCAATACACGCAGGCCCATGTCGGCCAGCAACGCGCCGAGATTGGCCGTCAGCGTCGTCTTGCCGACGCCCCCCTTCGTACTGGTCACGGTGAACTTGATCATTCGCCCTCGCCCTTGCTCCCGCCGCCACTGCCGACTTCTGCTGGCCCGGGGAGTCCGGTTCCATCCCCTGGCAATTCCCGCAGCATTTCGCCGCCTGCGTCGATTCTGCTGAGGCGCGGGAGGCTTTGCTTGCTGTAACCCCCCCCTCGGACAGGGGGGGTTGGCGAGAAAAAGGGGGGGTATCGCCGATTCCGCGGGCCTGATTGGCGTCATTCAGGCCGAAATCGATGCCGCCGCCTCCCAGTCGATCTGCGCGTAGGAACGCCCGGAAGGCGTGGTGGTGATGGCTCCAAAAACACTCATGAACCGGTCGGGCGAATGACCGATGCCTCCCATGCAATCAATGGATTAGGGAGGAATTGACTTTGACTATAGTGAATGGACTGGTGCCCATTGTGTCGTCAACCTAGACGCAATGGATCGCGACCCGAAACTCATTGCCCTCAAAGAGAGGATCGGATCCGGAATTCGGCAACGGCGAAACGAGCTCAACGTGTCGCAGGAAGCGTTGGCGCATGACGCAGGCTTGGCGGTTTCCTACGTCTCCCAGATCGAGCGAGGAAAACGAAATCCGTCGGTCGGCGCGCTCTTCCGGCTGTGCACGGTGCTGCAGTTCGACATTGCCGACCTGTTCAGAACTTAGAGCCACGGGGAGTGCCGCGCACCACCCATCGACCGTATGGCGCGCACGACATCCGACAACGAGCAGATCTCGTTCG
>LNDV01000041.1 GCA_001464765.1 Betaproteobacteria bacterium Ga0077526 | reverse complement strand
AACTGCTACGGATGCACGATACCGGCAACTCGAAACGGAGGTGGCAAGTGCGCAACAGGCATACGTGGACAACTGGCGCCGTACTCGCAATGCTTCTGAGTCTGCATGGGTGCGCCTCCGCTCCGAAAGCCGTGGCAGAGTGCCCGCGGTTTGTCCCGTCGTCGGAAGCCCTGGCGCCGATCCAGGGAACGGGCTGGAAGCCTCTAGCGGAGCGGGTGATAGAGACTTACTCCCGGCCGTCACAGACGCCCTAGAGCAGGGCGAACGGCTGGAGGCTACGTTGCAGCTTTGTCAGGCGGAACTGCGGCAGTGCGCAGGACTGAGATAAGCCCTAGTTGCCGGGGAACACAAGGTATTCCTTCGTTGATTTGTCTGGTCTACGATCATGAATCCATCCATCTGGCCGAGGTTCGCACAGGGTTAGAATGTTTAAGTGAGAAGCTTCGAGCAATTCGTACTCACTGTGCATTTCAAAAGCCACCGGCAAATGCTGCGGAAACGTTTGCAGTAGTGCAATCAGGTCTGCGACGGTCATAGGTTTAACCATCATTCCTCCGTTGAGGCAGTGCGCGGGGATGCGGTAACGGCGTCGATAGCATTCAACTCTTCAGGGATAGCGCGGATTCTGTCGCTCAGTTCCTGCATCTGTTGATGAAGCATCGGCGAGTGAAACTCCATAACCTTGCCATCCGGTTTCGTAAATCGCGGCGGGTACAACATGGCATAAATGCCTGACAGCACGCGCACGGCCTGCTGATATCTTGCTTGTTCTACTCGAAGTTCATACTGCGTCGCTTCATACCTGCGCGTCAGTTCGTCGTAATCCATCATTTTCCCTTGATAACCTGCCCGCAGCACGGGCAGATGGGTGCATTGTAACTGTGGGACGATTTCGGGCGTCTAAGCTCGCTTTCCGGCATCATTCTGCCTGCCGTTGCCTCTGTGGCAACTAGTGCGATAAAACTCATAATCCTTTGGTCCTGGGTTCAAGTCCCAGCGGGCCCACCACAAGAACAACGAGTTCCCGGCATCAATCCGTTCCTCAGGCGCGCCATGCGCGCTGAGGTAGCCACACGGTAGCCACAGAATCGACGCTGCTTGCCCGTGATCTCGGTCCGCAGCGCCGAATCTTTCCACGCCGCGCCGCTTCATCCATGCCGGCCATCGCAGTGCCCTGACCCCGCCTCTTGGCATTGCGCGTAGCCCGGGCTGCGCCCGGGGCGGGTCGATGCCCATCGGGGACAGTGCACGTTTCAAGACCTGACCCTCGCATCTGTGACCCTCGCCTCTGGGCGTCCGTTGCAGGCTCGATCGTTACCCCGACATTGTCGGCGACGGCGTCACGGTGGTGCTCTCCGGGAGGCATTCACGGCACGTCCGACCTCCATGAATGCGGCACTCCCCGCGCGGGCGTCGTGCAATGCCGTAACCTTAGGGCTTGACCACTTTTCGCAAAGGCTTCCGCCATGGCGCTCACGCTCTACCACTGTCCCGACTGGTGCTCCTCGGTCATCCGTCTGGCGCTCGAGGAACTCGGGGTGGCCTACACCGTGAAGACGATGGACTTTGACGCGGGGGACTTCGATGCGCCGACCTTTCGCGCACTGAATCCCTTCGGCTTGATCCCGACCGTGGAGACGGACGAAGGTCCGATGTTCGAGGCGGCCGCGATTCTGCTCTGGCTGGTCGACCGGTACGGGCGGGTTGGTCCACGAGCGGACGAGCCCGGCCGCGAGACTTTCCTGTCGTGGCTCTTCTTCGTGTCGAACACACTCCATCCGACGGTGATGGCACTCATCCATCCGGAGCGAGTCGCGGGCGATGCGGCCGCTGCCGAAGTCCAGCGTGCGGCGCTGGCGAAACTCCAGACGCAGGCGGAGCGGCTCGATACCCTGGTGAACATGCAGGCGCCAACGTGGCTCTCGACGAAGAGCCCCGGCGCGCTCGGCTACTACCTCGGGATCCTGCTGCGCTGGGCGATGTATCTGCCCGAAGACGAGCGCATGCGCTTCGATCTGGGACCGTACCCGGCGCTGCGCGGGGTCCTTGCCTCGCATGAAGGGTCCGCGGCGGCGCTGCGTGTTGCGGCCGCGGACAGCCTCGGCCCGACGCCGTTTACCGATCCGAGGGTCTGAGCGGCAAGATCTCCCGCAGCGCTTGGAGGCGCTCGCTCAGCGAGCAGGGACACAATAGCCCGGGCTTCGCCCGGGGGAGATGTCGCTCAACTCGATGTCTTCTGCGATCGGCCCGGGGAGACCCCGGGCTACGGCTGCTGGAGCGTCGTCGCGGTGGCGACGCCGTAAGCGTTTCGCTGACCCGCCCCGGCGCCAAACGCACGAAGCCGCGTAGCCCGGGCTCCGCCCGGGTTGTTGCCATTAACCCGACGCCTTGTGTCATCCGCTCGGAGCCTCTCGGGTGACGGATCGATCGAACCCTTGCTCGCCGTGTCGCGCCACATCTCTCACGGGCGGCGGGACGATCTGAATCCGAATCAAGGTGCGCGTCGTATCTGCCAGTGCCGTCAGGAGTCGAACGGCGTGATCGGCCGCGTTCGGCTTGTCACGCACCACGCTCATCCCCATCGAGAACGTCACTGGAGCATCGGTCTTGAACAGCATCGTCACGGAACGAGGCGGGTCCCCTGCGGTGGCCCGTGGCGCATGCTTTCCCGACCGACCCGCGTGGCCCCGACCCCTCATGAAGTGCGAAGCGCTGGTGCACGATTCCGTGAACGATGTCGTGCGGTTGCCCGGCCATCACGCCACGGCCTTCGCGACACTGCTGGGATTCCTGCTGTGCGGTGAGGAGTCTGCTTCGCATGCGTTCGGCGATTCGCTCGCCGGGGCGTCGTCCGGCGCCGAGCGAGCCGCCCTGGCAGCGATTGCGGACGATGAAGCCGTGCATGCCTGCTTGATCGATCAGTGGCTTGCCGGGTTGCCTGAGGCTCCATCCGATCTCGACCTGGCTGCAAGTCGCCGCTTCTTCAAGCGCCTGCAGTCTCGTGATCGCGCGCTCCACTTCGCAAGAATTGCGGCGCTGGATGCGTCGGTGTGCCGGATGCTGAGCCAGCTGATCCGGTCCACGGCTCTCGCGCCTTGCAGGAGTCTGGTCTCGGGTCTCGCGCGAATACGGTCGGACGAGGCTCGACATGTGAGCGTCTCGCGCGCACTCGCCCTGCGACATGGCATGCACCGGGAGGATCTGTCCGGCGTCGCCGCCGACATTGATGCGCAACTCGCCGTGCTCATGGCACCGGCGGAACCAGCGATGCGCGTGCTGACGGGCTCGACCTTCCGGTTGGGTCAAACAGTCCGCGGCGCGACGGTCACGGCGTGAGTCCGGCGGCTCCGATCGCGCGCATCGCGCCCGAGGCACTGTCGATACTGGGTACGGGCATCGCTCTGCCGGGGCCGGCTGTCCCCACTGACGCGTTGATCGAGCGCCTGGAGCGCGGCTTTGGCTTGCAGGAAGGGCGCCTGGCACGTGGGCTCGCAAGGCATCTTGGCGTAGCAAAGCGTCACCTGGTTCGGGATTTCGCCGCTCGGCGGGAAGCGCCACGCCCCGGGCACAGGAATCCGGAACTCGCGAGCGAAGCACTCAGTCGCGCGCTCGACCGGGCGGGCCTCACGGTGAGCGACCTCGGGTACGTTCTCGCGCACACGGCAACTCCCGCGCGGCCTCTTCCCGCCAACGTATCGGAGATCGCGGCGATTCTCGGGTACCGCGGTCCGTATGCGGAGTTCCGTCAGGCCTGCACCGGATTCGCGAGTGCACTGCAGTTCGCGTCTGCGTTGCTGGCGCGTTCCGACGCTGCGCCGGTCGCGATCGTCGGATCGGAGACCGGTTCCGTGTACTTCGACCCAGTGAGCTCGCTTGCCGACCGCAGCCAGTGGGTCAACCTTCTGCAGATGGGCGATGGTGCAGGGGCTGTCATCCTGGGCCCCGCGCGGGCCGGCGCCGTCACCTTGCATTCCTCGTTCGTCGGCCAGCTTGGCGCGCGGCCCCCGGGGCTTCGTCAATCGAGCGGTGGCTCGGATCAACCCTGGATCGACGACCACGTCCTGGGATTCGAGCATGACTTCAGGAGTGTCGCCCAACAGGGGCCCGAATTGCTCGATGCCGGTCGTGCTGTTCTGGCGCGCGGGGGCGAGAACACGGCACGCGCGAGCAAGGTCGTACCGCATCAGGCCAACGGTCGGATGGGGGAATGGTTGAGCCGGCGATGGCAGATGCCTTTGTCG
>LNDV01000040.1 GCA_001464765.1 Betaproteobacteria bacterium Ga0077526 | reverse complement strand
ATGCCGGGATCAACGGAGCCACCCCTATGTCACGACTACCCAACCCTATCTCACATACCTCCAAGACGAGATACAACGTCTTGACGGATCACACCTAGCGGCGACGCAGGGCCGCTGCTGCGAGAAGCGGGGCGAGCAACAGCAGGGTTACGGGTTCCGGAATGCTTCGCGCACCCACGCCGATGCCCTGGAAGGAGAACTCCGCTTCCTGGCCGTTGATCAGGATCGACGTGGTTTCGGTCACGGGCCCCAGCGCGGTGGGCGCGAAGGCATAGAAGATCTGGCACGCGGTGCCGGGTGCGAGAGTCGTGCCCTGGCAGTTCTGGACGCCGCCGAACACGCCGGCTCCCCCGCCCGCGAGGTTCAGCAGAATCGGCGACTCGCTCACGTTGAGCACGATGACGCCTTGTTCCGGCGCTGTCGTGCCGATGCCGATCTCACCGAAATCGAACGACAGAGGCGAGATCAGCAGAGGCTGAACGCCGTTGCCCGCGAATGAGAACGACGTCGTCTGTCCGTTGACTTCCAGAGTGGTGGTGCCGGAATGGGGCCCCAGGTCCGTCGGACTGAACCGATACGTCACCTGACAGGACTCTCCTGGTGCGAGGGTCCTGCCCTGGCAGTTCTGCACACCGCCGAAATCGTCGGCGCCCCCGCCCGCGAGATTCAACGTCTGGGACGTGCCGCTTACGTTGGTGATGGTGACGGTCTGCTCCGCAGACGCGGCCCCGACCGCCACGTCGCCGAAGTCGAAACGTCTGGGGGTGATCCGGAAGGCATCGGTGCTGGTTCCGCCGACGCCCGTGAAGTTGAACGATGCCACCTGACCATTCACTTCCAGGCTCGTCGATTCGGTCAGCGGCCCCGCAGTCGTCGGTGAAAACTCGTACGTGACCTGGCAGGACTCGCCCGGCGCGAGAGTTCGTCCCTGGCAGTTCTGAACGCCACCGAACGCGCCGGCCCCCCCGCCTGCAAGACTCAGGGTCTGCGGGCTGTAACTGACGTTGGTGATCGTGACCACCTGCCCTGGTGCCGTCGACCCGACCGGCACCGCGCCGAAGTCAAAGGATGACGGCGAAATCAGGAAAGCACGAGCGCCTGCGCCGCTGAACGAGAACGATGCCGTCTGCCCATTGGCCTGGAGGGAGGTGGACCCCGAAATGGAGCCGAGAGCCGTCGGCGTGAACTGATAGGAGATCTCACAGGCCTCGCCTGGCGCAAGGGTGCGGCCCTGGCAGTTCTGGAAACCGCCGAACTCACCGGCGCCGCCCCCGGCCAGATCGATGACCTGGGGCGAGTCGCTCACGTTGCGAATCGTCACGGTCTGGGAAGGTGACGTTGCGCCTATTCCAACATTGCCGAAATCGAATGCCAGAGGGGAAATGAGAAGCGGGCCGGCGTTCGCCGCGCCGCACAGCAGCATGCCACCGAGGAGAGAGAGCGGGGCGACGAAACGTAGAACGTTCCGGTTGCGGGTTTTCGGATTCGTGCGCATGGTCGGCGACTCCGTGGATTCAGGGCCCGGGCCAAACCGCAATCCTGGTGCCACAAACGCCAGAACGCGGTTTCCAATGCGTTTTTCGCCTCCGAGGTGCTACCGGCAATACTGGCATGTCAAGGGCATCGACACGTAGAACTGACGCCAGGGAGGGTGGCCGACGCTCGCCCGCAAACGGGGACTGCGGCAACAGATGGCACGGTCTGTCGGGCAGCAGCGACGACCCTGATGCGGTCATGGCGAGCCGCATCGAGCGCCGGTTCGGCACGCATCGTTGGCGGAACGGTTCTAACCGGATCACTCGTGACTTCACGACGTGCGCCCTTTCCCGCGCTGCAATCCGGTCTCTGTCGAAGCCGGAAAGCGTGACGTAGGGCCCGGCGGAGGGCGCAGCTGGCGCGCCCTCCCCCCTTTCGGCATCGGTGCTTTTCCAGAATGACACCGACTGCGAAGATCTACTTCGTGTAGACCGCGTCCCATTCCGCGTCGAAGTCTCCTTCCGGCGTCATTGTGCCTTTCCATGTGCCGCTGGCGACGAGATTGGCGAACTGGCCCGTGGCGCCCGGCAGGGTGAACCAGCCGCCCGCGCAGGTCATGACCGTGCCGGTGCCGGACTTCAGGTTCAGGCAGTGGCCGCTCCAGCGATTCACATAGGTGCTGCCGGCCTTGTCGAACTTGGCGACGCCTTCCAGGAGGATCGTGTCACCGTGCACGTCGCCAATCTGACTGATTACGCCACGGGCGCCGTCGAAGATGCCGCCGCCACGGATCGTGTACTCCGCGGCAGCGAAGAAGACCGGTACGTTGGTCACACCGCGCATCGCCGGGACATCGATGTTCACGGGTTTGGAGAGATACCTTCCGGACGCCTTAACGGGTTGTTGTGCAGAAGCGTTGGTGCAGATCAGAGCCGCGACAGCGGCCAGCAGGGCGATCTTCGACGAGTGCATGACTTCCTCCTTACCTGGAACGTTGTGGGGAACCCTTGTCGTCGGAGGAATCAGCCATGGCGACAGAAGAATCGTCGCGGTCCGTCGGACGGGACTGCCGTCGCGGGGAACCGGCGATGGCCTTCCAGAGTCCGTCGGCGTCACGGAACGGGATCCGCCTGCGTGACGGGATGTGTTCGACGACTCCCGTGACTTCGGCCGAACTGGTGCGCCGGACTGTGCGGACGACGAAGACGCGATGGATTCGCATGGCTGCCTCTCTTTCGACACCGGGAGAGTGCAGCGGTCGGGATTACCGGTTCGGGTACGGATTGCGAAGCGAGCGCACGAGCGCACGCGCTAGAGTTGTTCGAACAGTCGGGTGGCCGTGGCCGAGGGGGCGGTGCCGAGCGTGATGGAAAGCGTCTGGCGAAGGCGGCGAAACACCGCCTTGCCTTCCGCGCTGCGATCCAGGGCCTGGTAGCAACGCATCTGTCCGCAATAGCATGTCTCGGCCAGCACTTCCGCGGCGATACCGCGTTCGTACAAGCCGAGCGCGTCCTGCCAGCGGCCTTCGGATTCCAGGCGTCGGCCCTCGCGCTCGATCTGCTTCAGGAACAAAGCGCGCAACGACTCGCGTTGGGCAACGATTGCGGGATCGTTCGTCGATTCGGGAAGGAACTCTCCCGCGTACAGGTCGAGTGCCGAGGAATGGCCGGCGGCCGATGGGTCGCCGTCGCCTCGCCGAGCGGACGATTCGAACGCCCACGCATCGACCCAGACGACCGCAGTGTCCAGTCGAACCCGCGAATGGTGAACGTCGATCGCCTCCGGACACTGGAGGAGACTGCGCAGGCGATTGATGGAGACCTTGAGCGCATCGTCGCTGTCCGCCGATGCTGAGTCTTCCCAGAGCTCCGCGCTGAGGCGGGCTGTCCACACGCCCGATTCTCCGGCGCAGATCAGTCGGCTGAGCAGTTGGAGAAGCTTGCGCGGCGCCTTTCGCCCGAAGGTGAGGGGCGTTCCGTCCCGCTCGATCTCCAGTCGCCCGAAGGTGAACAGCCGCAACGGCCATGGCCACGCCGCGAGGTGCCGATCCGGTGGCTTGAGTGAGAACACTCGAATGAGGTGCTTCACTTCGTCGGTGAGGACCTGACGTTCGAGCGCGAGACCACATAGGTCGTTCAGACGGTCGTGGCTACCCATGTAGCCCAGGCGCCCCGGCTTTCGTCCTTCGGCGATCGCGAGCTGGAATGTCTGGAGGGCGGTCGACTCGTCGCCGCCGCCGAGTTCCAGGAATGCCTGGGAAACCAGGCGCTGGGCGTCACAGACATGGAAGTGAGAGGCATCGCACGTCTCATGTTCTTGCCGCATCAGAACGTGCGCCTCTTCGAGTCGACCCAGCTGACCCAGGATGTCGATCTTGACGAGCCGCGTCCAGGTGCCGACTGCGCCGTATCCGTTTCGGTCCGAGGCGGCCAGCGTGGCATCGATCAGCCCCGCGGCTTTGTCTACCTCGCCCAACGCCAGGTGAAGATAGGTGGCCTGGGAGAGCGCCATGAATACGAGATGGTTCCCGCCGGACTTTGCCAATGCCTGCAGGCGTCGCAGGTGCTGCGCCGCGTCGGCATAGCGACGTTGCGACCGATAGACGCGGATCAGTAGATTCTGGCCGTGTGCTTCAAGGACGGGCGACTGGTACTCGTCGCCGATCGCGAGGATCATGCGCGCATCGATCTCCGCACGGGCGTAGTCAGGAATCATCACCAGATGATTCCAGTGGAACACGAGCCACCTCACCCGCGCTACGGGACCACCGCGGCCTGCCTCCGCAACGGGATGGACCTTCGCTGATACGCGTTCGAACAAGGCCATGTTGGCCGTGGCCCAGCAATGTGCGGCGATCGCCGTGCCCGTGAGAATCAGATCGTAGTCATCCAGGTCCCGCGAGAGAACGGCGTCGACGAGAAAGGCTACGCCCTGCGTCACGAGCGGATGGCTGACGTGCTTGAACGTGTACGAGTAGACGACCATCCGCCAACCACGAAGGGCGCTCGCGAAGTCGAGTGCGACAGTGGGGTCCGTGAGAATGTCTGCGATCTTCCCCGCCCATTCATAGACCGGCTGGAACCCGACGCCCGACATGGTGCAGACGTCGACGAACGCGAACGCCACCGCCAGTTGTCCCTGCGCATCTTCACGGGCTCGGAAGATCTCGAAGCACTGCTCCAGTTCCTTGCGGGCAGCGGCACTGTCGTCGAGTCCGCCGGCGACCGACCGCCAGAATCGCAGCCAGGGTTCCTGGTCGAGATTCTCGGCAGGCAGGCCGTCGAACCAGTCGAGCACGGTCCGCCATCGACCGGATTCGGTGAGCGCCCGGGCGTGGCGCATGACGAGGTCGCCGACGCCTTTCCAGTCGGCCGCGTCCCGGAAAAGGCCGACGGCTTCGTTCAGCTTGCCCTGGCTTTCCAGTAGCGCGGCGGCGTGGCGGGAGATCCTCGCGCGGGCCTCGTGTGCGTACTCGGCGCGGAAGCGGTCGCGCAGGAATTCGCGGAACAGGTCGTGATACTGATAGGTGAGTTCGATCTCGACCTTGCGTTCGGTGAAGTACTGGCGACGATAGAGCCAGTCGAGCAGTTTGCCGGCTTCGGCATTGCCGGTGAGCGTCGCTGCCATGGCGGCCGTGACTTCGGGCAGGACGCTGGTCTCCAGGAGGATGGCCCGGACCTGCGGCTTAGCGCGCGCGAGAATCTCGCCAGCGAAGTAGGCGAACAACTCTTCGTGTGAGGCCCCGGTGCGGGCGGCGCGTGGCACGGTGCCCGACTCCGCCAGCAGGAGGACGAGTCCTGCCACCCAACCGTCGACCTGCGCATTCAGCGCCTCGACGTCCGGAGCCTCGCGACCGCTGCTCGCGGCGATGGCGGCGGCCTCCTTGCCGGTCAGGCGCAGATCGTCGCGACCGATGAGCAACGCCGTGCCATCGGTCTTGAGGCGGGCGAGTTCCTCGGGCAGCGGCGTGCGGCTGACCATGACGAGCGTGATCGCCTCGGGCAGCTCGACGCAGGCTTCGCGGAGAATCTGATGAAACGTCTCCGAGGCGGCGTCCTGGCAGTTGTCGAGCACGAGGACAGCCTGCTCGGTCAGCAGCGAGAAGAACTTCCGGAAGTAGCGCCGGGCAAAGCCGGGAATGTCGGCCAGATACTCCGCCGTGAGGTACGGCATGTCGATCTTGCGGCGGCCCGCGATCGCCTTGGCCAGTGCGTTCAGATAGTAGAAGAGGGTGGCCGGATCGAGATCGCCTTCGTCCACCTGGAACCACCACGTCTTCAGCTTGCGTGCCTCGAGGTAGCTTGCGACCAGAGTCGACTTGCCGGCACCGGGCGGGCCGTTTACCCAGACGACCGGTTTGCGCACGCGCTTGTCCAGCAGCCGGAACAGCCGCTCGCGACGGATCGGGCTATGCAGTCTGGGTCGGGTGAGCTTGGCGAGCCGGGGAGGTTTCATGATGGGTCTGCGCGCGGTCAGCGGAGATTCCTGGTCGCCATGGTCGTTCGCGAAAGGTTACGGATTCGGGAACGGATTGCAAACGTCATCGCCCGGCTTGCCGGCGTTTCGATACGATCCGTCTGTGTTTGTTCGGATTGCCGAACCAGGGCGGAGAGCAGCGAACGTCGCGACGACACCGCGACAGACTTCCGTCCGGAATCGGCAACACACTATTTCTGGTGATGCGGAAACACGACCAGTCCGCACGGGACTGATCGGTCAACGACAGAGGAGAACACTCTTGAAGACCGTCACGGCAGTGCTATGCACCTTTCTCTTCTCGTTGCTTTCCCTGGGGTTCGGAACACCGGCCCTGGCGGATCGCTACACCGGGCCCGGAGTCACCGAGACGGAGATCCGGATCGGGCAGACGGCACCCTACAGCGGGCCGCTTTCCGCCTACGGCGCCATCGGCCGGGCGCAGGCGGCCTACTTCCGCATGCTGAACGACAAGGGCGGCATCAACGGCCGCAAGATTCGGTTCGTCAGTCTCGACGACGCGTACAACCCGGCCAAGACCGTGGAGCACACCCGCCGGCTCGTGGAGTTGGACGACGTCCTCCTGATCTTCAATTCGGTCGGCAACGCGACCAATCACGCAGTGCGCAAGTACCTCAATGCTAAGAAGGTGCCGCAACTGTTTCTGGGTGGCGGCGACAGCGCGTGGGGCGACTACAAGTCCTACCCGTGGACCATGGGGTGGATGCCCACATACCGGGCCGAGGGCCGTCTGTACGCCCGCCATATTCTGAAGACCCGACCGGGCGCGAAGATCGGCGTGCTCTTCTCCAATGATGACTACGGGCGGGACTACCTGAAGGGTTTTCGCGAGGGGCTCGGCGAGGCAGGCGCGAAGATGATCGTGGCCGAGCAGAGTTTCGAGTGGGCGGATCCCACCGTGGATTCGCAGATCGTGTCGCTCAAGGCGTCCGGCGCCGACACGCTCTTTGCTGCAACGGCGGGCCGTCAGGCAACCCAGGCCATCCAGAAGGCGTGGAACATCGGCTGGCGTCCGGCATGGTATTCCGCGGTCCCCGCGACGTCGCCGAAGGCGATCCTCGGACCCGCCGGCCTCGAGAAGTCCGTAGGGATGATATCGGCTTACTACGCAAAGGACCCGACGCAGACGCAATGGAAGGACGATCCGGCGATCAAGGATTACTACGCGTGGGCGAAGAGCTATTTCGACGGCGATGCCGACGACGGGATCGCCACCTACGGCTACCAGCTGGCGCAGGCCCTCGAGCATGTGCTGCGCGCGTGCGGTGACAATCTGAGTCGCGAGAACGTGATGAAAGTCGCGACGAGCCTGCGCAACGTCGAGTTCCCGATGCTGCTGCCCGGCGTGAAGATCAATACGGGTCCTGCGGACTACTACCCCATCCGGCAGTTTCAGATGCAGCGGTTTGACGGCGCGTTCTGGATTCCCTTCGGAGATCTGGTCACGGAGGACTGAGCGCTGTCGCGCGGCGCTGCCATTGGGCGAGGCGCAACGCGGCGGAAAAGTCCCGCCGCGTTCCTTCTCGCCCGCATCGGTTCGACTGCTTCACGAATGAAGCGGGTCTCAGGCCATCCAGCCCAGTTCGCGCATGGCCCACACGGCGTGCCAGATCTTGGTCATGTGACGGATCTTGCCGTTCTCGAACTCGATCCAGTAGACGTAGTCGCTGCTGGTGCTCTTTCCGGTGGGGGCCATGGGTCCGCCCTCGGCGCTGTGGGTACCCTGGAACACCGCGTACGCGCAGACGCTGCCGCGCTCGGCGTCGGTGGCGAAGGACTTCAGCACGTAGCGCCCGTTCGGGATGAAGGTGAGGAGACCCTTCATCCATTCCACATAGCCCTCGAGTGTCTTCACGTCGGCCAGGGGTTCCGCCTGGCTCGCGAACGTAGCGTTGGGCGCGCAGTACGCGCTGCAGGCTGCCCAACCCTTGCCGGTCTCGCACGCTTCGAAGAATGCCTTTGCTGTTTCGGTAATCGTCGTCATCTGTCTTGCTCCGCCAACGCGGTCCGGACCATTCCGGACGCCCGACGAGTGTAGGGGGAGAAGGTCGTTCTGTGTTCACTGCAGGGAACTATTTATTCTTACAAGTGCTCGCCCGTCACTTTTTCGGCCCGGAAGGGTGGCCAGAAATGACTCTATAAAACATTGGGATAAGAGGGCATCGTCATTCTCTTGTTGAACACGACGGCGCCTGGGTCGCTGGACAGTACGCGAGGTTGCGTCATGCCCTGCCGGCCGATCTCGGGGAGGGCGGAGCAACACGAGGAACGGAAGCGGACCCGTTCGGCGGTCTTCGCGCGGCGCGTGCGCCGCAACGATCCGAGCGGGCCATTTCGGCGGATGCGGGTCCCGGACGGGTTGGTTCAGCTGGCGTGCCTGCGACGCTGGTGGCTCGGGGTTACTGTCCCGCGACTTCCGCCAGTCTCCCACGCAGGTATCTTTGTTCTGTTTCCTGCTTCGCCAACGCGAGCGCCCGTTCATACGCCGCTTTCGCTTCCGTTGTCCTTCCCAGTCGCCGATACAAGTCCGCCCGCGCCGCGTGCGCGAGGTGGTAGTTCTCCAGCGCGCCGTTCTTCAGCAGGACATCGATCAACGTCAGGCCGCGCTCGGGTCCCCAGGCCATTGCGATGGCCACGGCTCGGTTGAGTTCGATGACCGGGGACGGCTCCAGCCGCAGCAGCGCGTCGTAGAGCCCGACGATCTGGGGCCAGTCGGTGGCGTCGTACTTCGGCGCGTCGGCGTGAACGGCAGCGATGGCGGCTTGGAGGCTGTAGGCGCCGAAGCGGCGGGAGCGGAGCGCGCGCTCGACCAGCGCGATGCCTTCGGCAATCTGGTTGCTGTGCCAAAGGCTGCGGTCCTGGTCTTCGAGCAGAATCAGGTCGCCCTCGGGGCTGGCTCGGGCGGCGCGTCGCGAGTCATGCAGCAGCATCAGGCCGAGGAGGCCTTCGACTTCCGGCTCCGGCAGCAGGGCCAGGAGAAGCCGTGCGAGGCGGATCGCCTCCGCGGAAAGATCGGGTCGAACGAGGTCGGGGCCTGACGAGGCCGAATAGCCTTCGTTGAACACCAGATAGATCACGCGCAGCACGCTGGCCAGACGGTCGGGCAGGGCGGCAGCATCGGGGACTTCGTAGGGGATGCGTGCCTCGCGGATCTTGTTCTTCGCACGGACGATTCGCTGCGCGAGCGTGGACGTCGGAACAAGAAAGGCCGCCGCGATCTCCTCGGTCGTGAGCCCGCAGACTTCACGCAGCGTCAGTGCGATCTGCGCTTCGGGAGCGAGCGCCGGGTGGCAGCAGGTGAAGACCAGGCGTAGGCGGTCGTCCTCGATGCACTCACTCTCGTCAGCAGGATCGGCCTGCAGTGATTCGACGTAGGCCTCGTGTTCGTCCAGCGGGACGAAGCGCGCGCGGCGGCGCAGGCCATCGATCGCCTTGAAGCGTCCAGCGGAAACCAGCCACGCGCGCGGATTGTCCGGCAGTCCCTCGGTCGGCCACTGTTCCAGCGCCGCACGGAAGGCGTCGTGCAGGGCTTCCTCCGCGAGCGTGAAATCTCCCAGCAGCCGGATGAGCGTGGCAAGCACGCGACGCGACTCGACGCGGTAGATGGCATCGATGTCGGTGGCGGGCGCCGCCGGTGTCGGTGTTCCTGCGTAATCGAGCGCGTCGGTCATGGTGGTGCAGGCGAGTTACGGCGCATGAGTCGATGAATCCGGTGCGCGGGACGCGACGACTTCGCCGCCCGTGCAGCGCCCTGGTCGTACTGTCCGAGCGGGCGTCCGTACTTCTTTCGGCCAATGTTTCGCGTGCCGATTCCTCCGTAGTGTCCGCACCTTGCCTCGCGGGCGATGTGACGCAGGTTCACGGGTCCATCGACGTTTCCGGCGAAGCATACCTTCAGGAGGAACGAGCAATGAATCCACACAAGGCAATCGCAGTCATGGGTCTGGCCATCACGGCGGCTCTCGCCGGTGAGGCGCAGGCGGTGTACGAATTTTCGCCTCCCGCCCTTCGGACCGAAGTCGCCGGGCGCATCGACTACGGGACCGGAACAGAGACTGGGTCGACGAGCGTCGGTCGGGAGTCTGCCGTCGGTGCTCCCTTGTCGACGGGGCAGTCAGTGGGGCCGCTCGCCTTCGAGGCGACGGCATCCGGCGACGCGGGACGTCTCTTGGCAACCGCAAGCACCACGTTCGATCGTGCCTGGGAGAATACCGCCCCTTACGCGTCCTTTCGGACAGTCTCGAGCCGTGCCGTGGTGGAGTGGGTCGACCAGGTCACGATCACGGGGGGAGCGGGGCTCGATACCGCCACGTTCGCCTCGACCGTCGAAGGCAGGCTGACAGGCGGTGAGGTCGCCAAGTCGTCGTTTCCGAGGACAGACGCGTCCGTGGGTTTCTTCGCAGTGTATGAGGCGCAGTCGTGCGTCTGGTGGGACTCGACCTGCAACGTGGCAGATTGGGACCAGACGCTCGCGGATACCGTGCGTTCCGTCACGACGCGGTCGTCCCTGTCCATGCGCGATGAGATGACTTCGCCGTTCACCTTCGAGTACGGGCAGACGTTCCAGCTCCGTGCCCGATTGACGGTCGATGCCTGGGACGGCGGCGAGGCCGACTTCGCGAACACCGCGAGCTTCGGACTGGTGCTGCCCAAGGGCGCGATGATCACGAGTGCGATGGGATACGACTACGGCATGGCCGCGGCGCCGGTGCCGGAGCCCTCCGCGTTTGCCTTCACTGGAGCTGGCATGCTGGTGGTGGCGCTGGCGGCCTGTCGTCGGACGAGGAAGGCGCGCTGAAGCCGTAATTGTGGTGTTCGTCTGAGCCGTGGCCTGACCGTTGATCGGGCCACGGTATCGGCGTGACGCGTGTCGCGCCGGAAAAGTCAGTGGAAATCCCGGGAGTGGGTGACGAGCTGGCCCAGCAGGGAAGAGAGGTCTTCCAGCTTGCCCGCGATGAGGTGCGCGACATTGCCTTCGCGTTCGAGCACGCCGTGGACGGCCAGCAGTTTTGCGCCGAGCAGGATGCGCCGCTGCCGGTCGGCGAGGTCGCGCCACACCACCACGTTGGTGGAGCCGGTTTCGTCCTCCAGGGTCACGAAGATCACGCCGCTTGCCGTGCCCGGGCGCTGCCGGCACGTGACCAGGCCGGCGGCGCGCACGAGGCTGCCGTGGCGGGCGTGCTGCAACTGCTCGGTGGTGAGCATCCGCCGCTTGCGCAGCAGCGGGCGCAGCAGCACCAGCGGATGGCGTCCGAGCGTGAGACCGAGACTCGCGTAGTCCGCCACGATGGTCTCGCCTTCGGTGGGTGCGGCGAAGGCGGCAGGGGTGTCGCGGATGGTGGTGTCCTGCAGCAGCGGCGGGCGCGCTTCCACGCCGGCGACCTCCCACAACGCCAGGCGCCGGTGTCCGGAGACGCTGCGCAGCGCATCGGCGTGGGCGAGACATTCGAGATCGCGCCGGTCCAGCCTGGCCCGCAGCGCGAGTTGCTCGAAGGTGTCGAACGGCGTGTCGCGCTCGGCGATCAGCCGTTCCGCGCCCGCCTGGGAAAGTCCTCGCACCATGCGCAGACCCAGGCGCACGGCGGGCTGGCCGCCCGACGAGGCGATGTCGGTCTCCAGCGTGCAGTCCCATTGGCTCGCGAGAGCGTCGGCCGGCCGCACTTCCACGCCGTGACGCTGCGCGTCCTGCACGAGTTGCGACGGCGCATAGAACCCCATGGGCTGGCTGTTCAGCAGCGCGGCGCAGAAAGCCGCGGGCTCGTGGCACTTGAGCCACGCGGAGACATAGACGAGCAGCGCGAAGCTGGCCGAGTGCGATTCGGGGAAGCCGTACTCGCCGAAGCCGAGAATCTGCTGGTAGATCTGCTGTGCGAACTGCTCGGGGTAGCCGCGGGCGCGCATGCCTTCGGTCAGCCGTGCCTGGAAGTGCGTGAGCCCGCCCTTGCGACGCCACGCCGCCATGGACCGGCGCAGGTGATCGGCCTCTCCGGGTGTGAACCCCGCCGCCACCACGGCGAGCTGCATCACCTGCTCCTGGAAGATCGGCACGCCGAGCGTGCGTTCGAGCACGGAGCGCACCGCTTCCGACGGGTAGGTCACCTTCTCGATGCCCTGACGCCGGCGCAGATACGGATGCACCATGCCGCCCTGGATCGGGCCGGGACGCACGATGGCCACCTCGATCACGAGATCGTAGAAGCGGCGCGGCTTCAGGCGCGGCAGCATGCTCATCTGCGCGCGGGACTCGATCTGGAATACCCCCACCGTGTCGGCTTTGCACAGCATGTCGTAGACCGCGGGGTCCTCGGGCGGCACGTGCTGCATGCCGAAGGGGCGCTGCCGCACGGCACTCACCAGCGCAAGCGCCCGGCGGATGGCCGAGAGCATGCCCAGCGCGAGCACGTCCACCTTGAGCAGGCCCAGCGCATCGAGGTCGTCCTTGTCCCACTGGATGATGGAACGCTCGGGCATGGCGGCGTTCTCGACCGGCACCAGGCGCGACAGCGGCCCGCGCGAGACGACGAAGCCTCCCACGTGCTGCGACAGATGCCGCGGAAAGCCGATGAGCATGCGCGTGAGCGCGAGCAGCTGGCGCATGCGTCGCGACGCGGGGTCGAAGCCGCACTCGCGCAGCCGCTCCTCCACCTGCGGACCGCGATCCCAGAAGGCGAGGTTGCGGGCGATGCGGTCCACCTGTTCCAGATCCAGCCCCAGCGCCTTGCCGACATCGCGGAAGGCGCTCTTCGGCCGGTAGCAGATCACCGTCGCGGCAAGCGCTGCGCGTTCACGCGTGTACTTCGCATACAGATACTGGATGACTTCCTCGCGCCGCTGGTGCTCGAAGTCCACATCGATGTCCGGCGGCTCGTTGCGCTCCTTCGAGATGAAGCGCTCGAACAGCATGGACATGCGCGCAGGGTCCACCTCGGTGATGCCGAGCACGTAGCACACCGCCGAGTTCGCTGCCGAGCCGCGCCCCTGACAGAGGATGCCGCGACGGCGCGCGAAGCAGACGATGTCGAACACCGTGAGGAAGTAGGACTCGTAGCGCAGATCGGCGATGAGGGACAGTTCGTGTTCGATCTGGCTGGAGACGGCTGGCGGTATTTGTGGAGACGTGAAGGCGTGAAGACGTGAAGACGTGAAGGTGTGAAGACGTGAAGGCGTGAAGTCGTGAGGGGGCGCGGCCTCGGTGGCGAGCGGTGTCGCGGTGACGATGGGGGCGTGCCGTTCGTAGCCCGGATGGAGCGAAGCGGAATCCGGGGAACCGGTGGTGAAGGGTGAAGGGTGAAGGGTGATGTTGCCAGGGCTTTGCGGCGTGAAGTCGTGAAGACGTGAAGACGTGAAGTCGTGAGGGGGCGTGGCCTCGGCGGCGAGCGGTGTCGTGGTGGTGACGGGGTCGTGCTGTTCGTAGCCCGGATGGAGCGGAGCGGAATCCGGGGGCTGGTGTGTGAAGTCGTGAAGTCGTGAAGGTGTGAAGTCGTGAAGGCGTGAAGGTGTGAAGTCGTGAAGGTGTGAAGACGTGAAGCCGTGAGAGGGCGCGGCCTCGGCGGCGAGCGGTGTCGTGGTGGTGACGGGGTCGCGCTGTTCGTAGCCCGGATGGAGCGAAGCGGAATCCGGGGAGCCGGCGTCGCCCGGGCCGTGCGGTTCGCATCCTGCCGGGACGCATTCCCAGGGCGCGGGGCCGTTGCCGAAGCGCCAGCGCAGACCGATTTCCGTCAGGCGTCGCAACCAGCCCGACGGGGTCTCGCCGGGGGGCACGACTTCCTCCGGATACTCGTAGCGCAATTCCTCCAGCGAAAAGGTGCAGCGCTCGGCAATGCGGACGGATTCCTCCAGCCAGGGCAAGGGGTAGAGGCGTGCGAGGGTCTCGATCGGCCGCAGATGCCGCTCCGCGTTGGGATGCAGCGCGAGGCCGGCCTCGGCCACGCTCGTGCGCAGGCGAATGGCGGTGAGGACATCCTGCAGCGCCCGTCGTCCGCGCGTGTGCATGTGGACATCGTTGGTGGCGACGATGGCGATGCCGGTATGCGCCGAAAGCGCGTCGAGATAGGCGAGCCGGGGAGCGTCGTGCGCACCGCGATGGCGTTCGGCGGCGATGCGCAAGCGATCGCCGAAGCGCGTTAGCAGCCAGCGCGCCAGGACCTCGTCGCCGTTTTCCTGCCGGTGAGCTGCCAGGGTCTCCGGGCGGTCGTCCGGAGGCAGGTCCGCGCAGGCTGGCAGCCACAGTGCCATGCAGCCGGGCACGCCGTCTTCGAGGTCCGTCCGGGTGAGACGGTAGCTGCCCTTGTGTTCGCGGCGGCGTGCGCGGGTGATGAGCGTGCAGAGATTGCCGTAGCCCTCGCGGTCGATTGCGAGCAGCACCAGCCGCAGGGGCTCGTCCACGCGGATCTCGCTGCCGATGACGAGCTTCAGTCCGTGCTCCCGGGCGGCTTCGTGGGCGCGCACGATGCCGGCCAGGGAACACTCGTCGGTGATGGCGAGAGCCCGATAGCCGAGTTTCACGGCCTGCCGCACGAGTTCGTCGGCCCTGGAAGCGCCCCGCAGGAACGTGAAGTTCGACAGGCAGTGCAGCTCGGCGAAGGCGGGCGAAGCGGTCGGGTCGCTCATGAGAACAGCCCGTGCACGAACCAGCGTTCCGGGGCTTCCCCGCCATTGGCTTCGCGATACACCCACAGGAACGAATCCGCGGCATCCACGGCCCGGTAGTAGTCGCGTCGGACATCACCGCCATCCCACCAGCCCGACTCGATACGCTCCGGGCCGGCGAGGAGACGCAGCCGCTGCCGGTCTATGGGACGCGGGGTCTGCAGCAGCCAGAGCGGACGTTGCGATGCCGGCGGCGGCGGACTCGCGGTGCCGGGTTCGGCATCACGGAAGGCGAGTTCGGGGCGGTGCTCCGGCACCAGGGCGAGTCCCTGCACCGCCTGTCTGCCCAGCCGGGCACGCAGATGTTCCACCAGGGCCGTGCGGTCCTCGGTAGCGCCCTCGCGCGTGGCGAAGAACGAGAAGTTGCGGGGCGCGAGCTGCAGTGTCTCCATGCAGTGCAGCGAGAAGGCTTCGACGGCATCGGGCAGTTGCACCCGGTTCAGCCGCTCGCGCAGCAGCCGGTGCAGATGCACGGGGTCGCGACTTGGCATGGACAGCTCCACGCTCACGGTCGTGGCCGGACGTTTGTCGTGGGCGAGGACGAGGTCGACGCGTGTTGCGCCGGCGCCGCGGCCGAGCAGGAAGCCGGTGAGTTCCTCCACCAGCCGCCGTGCGCCGAAGAGGATCGGCTCCACGTCCGGCACGGGCACCGGCAGTACCAGGCGGCTCGCAAAACGCGCGGGCGGCACGAACGGCGTGCGCGGCGCGGGCAATTCGCCGAGAGCGCGATCGAGGCTGTCGAGAAAGTCCTGACCGAAGCGCCGTGCCGCGCCATCACGCGGCAGGCGCAGGCACTCGGCCACCGTGCGCATGCCCAGACGCTGCAGCGCCCCGATCGTCGCGGCGGGAATGTCGAGCGATTCGACGGGCAGTTGCCCGAGCTGGTGGCGAAGGGCCGGGTGTTCGGTGATCTGCGATTCGAAGCCCGAGCGCGCCAGCATCAGCGCGCCGCCGGGGGTGGGAGCGCAGGCGGCGATGACATCGAAGCCCAGGCGAGCCACGCCCTCGCGCACGCGCGCGCTCAGGGCATCGAGCCCTTCGAACAGCTTCAGGCAACCGCCGATCTCCAGCAGCAGGGCGTCGGGCGGGGCAAGACTCAGCGTGGGGGTGAACTGCTCGGCCCAGAGTGCGAGGGCTTCGAGGGACGCTTCTTCCTGGAGGCGGTCACGGGGACGGACGACGAGATCGGGGGCGATGGCATAGGCGGCCGACAGACCCATGCCCGGGCGGATGCCCTGGCGCTGCGCCTCGGCATCGGCCAGCAGCAGTTGCGGATGTGGACCGTCGGTCGTCACGGCGAAGGGACGCAGCGAGGCGTCGTTGGCCGCTGCTGCGGTGCGGTCGTGTCCGCGCTGGAAGATCTCGAGCGGGAGGCGGGGCAGATGGAGCGCGAGCCACAGCACCATGGGATCCGGAGCGGCGCGGAGGCATCAGGCGGCGTGCGACTGTCGCAACGACAGGGCAGAGGCGGGGGCGGGCGTGTCCCTGGGGCTGTGGGTCAGGGGCAGCGTCAGTGTGGCGCCGATCCCCGGACCGCGGACCTTGAGCACGCGGACTCCCAGCCCGTCCGGCCTGGCGAACAGGGCCAGTCGCAGCGCGGCGAGCGAACTGCTGGTGGCCTGGCCGGCAGAGAAGTAAAGCCCCAGGGCGCGGCCCTTTTCCGCGGCGAGTTGCAGTCGGCGCAGGGCGCGTTCGTTCACGAAGCTGGGCCAGCCGATTACGGCACCACAGGCGCCCGAGGCGAGTGCCTGTTCCATGGCCCAGAGCGTGTCTGAGCCGTCGTTCGTGCGGACGATGAGCAGGCGCGAGAGATTGATCCCGGCCCGGGCAAGTGCCGGTGCATAGGGCAGGTGCGGCGGCGACACCAGGGCGATCCACGAGTCGTCGTCCGACAGTCGTGCCAGCGCTGGCGTCAGCAGCGAGAGTTCGCCGATGCCCGGCTGCGGTGCGAGCAGTTCCGTCAGTGCCGCCCGCGGCCAGCCATTGCCCGGCAGCAGTCGATCGAGGACGTCATGGCCGGTCGGCACGCTGGGGACTTCGACCTCTGCCCGATCGTCTCCGCGCCAGATGCGGGCGTTGTGCAGGAGCGTATCGAGAGGGGGCATCTGTGTGGGCGTGAAGACGTGGAGGCGTGAAGGGGTGAAGGTGTGAAGTCGTGAAGACGTGAAGACGTGAAGGTCGGGGCTGCACCCGGGTTGAGGCCGGTGTCTACTCGCAGGTGCCGGCGGCGACCTGTGTTCCGGCGGACAGCACGAAGGACTTCTTCGCGCCCGGATGGTGCTCGTTGATGATCGTCGAGATGGCGGGCGCACCACTGCCGCCGTTACCACCGCCGGGGGTCATGGCCATGGCGATGAAGGCGCTCTGGCGACTGCCCTTGGCGAACACGGCGAACTTCGAGTCGGGCGTGGTCCAGGGGGTGGAGTCGGGGCCGGCAATGGCGCCCGAATTGCGGTCGATCACGAAGCGCCTGCCGATCGGCCAGGGCGCCGGCTGTGCCTTCAGCGAACCGTCGCTCTCGAGATTCAGCAGCTCGGCGATCGTGCAGACGTACTGGTTTTCCGCGGCGTGTGCCGCACCCGGCAAAGCCAGGGCAGCCAGGAAGACTGTCAGCTGCCGCATCTTGTGCGGCCACCCGAAGGCATTGGTAAGCGGGTCACGGGACATCTTCGAGGCTCCGATGAGAGTTTCCGATGGGGGCGAGGGGACGGCATTTCGGTCCGGGGGCCGGGGCGTCCACACAGCCCGCACTGACTGTGCGGTGCTTCCCTGGCGCAGGCTCCGCCGGCTCGTGCGGATCGGCTTACCGGCCGGCGTCCCTGCTGCCGAAGGTCAGGGCCTGCCGGATGGTGTCGAGCACGGCCCGGGTCTCGATCAGCACGTCGCGATCCCGCATGCGCAGCACCTGGTAGCCCTGTGCATGGAAGAAGGCACGCCGGGCGTTGGCGTGCAGTGCCAGTGCGGGCGTCAGCGTGCTCTCGAGTTCGATGACTAGCTTGGCGGCGGGGCAGATGAAATCCGCCAGGTAGATGTCCACCAGATACTGACGACGGAAACGCGCACCGCCCAGGCGGCCATCACGCAGGTGATTCCAGAGCGTGCGCTCGGCGCCGGCCCGCAGCTGCCGGTCGAGATGGCGGCCGTTGCGCGCCAGGGGCTGCGGTGCCCGGGCGTGGGTCTGGGTCAGATGGCGGACGAAGGGTTCGACGACGATGCTCATGGGATCACCTGTTTGCGGTCAGTGAATGAATCGGCGATGTGTGCGGAGGGGCTACGCGATCCTGCCGCTGCGGATGAGGCCCACCGCCAGGCCTTCGATGGCGAAGAAGTCCTCGCGCGGATCGACGACGATGGGTTCGAACTCGGGGTTCTCGGGCAGCAGCTCGACGGTGTTGCCCTGGCGCCGCAGGCGCTTCACCGTGACCTCGTCCTGCAGGCGGGCCACGACGATCTGACCGCTGCGCGCCTCGGCACAGCGGTGCACGGCGAGCAGATCCCCGTCGAGGATGCCCGCGTCACGCATGCTCATGCCGCGCACCTTGAGCAGGTAGTCGGCGTGGGGCTTGAACAGCGACGGATCCACCTGATAGCGCCCGGTGATGTGCTGTTCGGCCAGGATCGGCCGGCCGGCGGCCACGCGGCCCACCAGAGGCAGACCCAGGGGCTCCACCAGACGGATGCCGCGGGCGATGCCCTCGGACAGTTCGATCGCACCTTTCTTCGCGAGGGCACGCAGGTGGTCTTCCGCCGCGTTGGGCGAGGAGAAGCCGAAAGCCTGGCAGATCTCGGCGCGCGTGGGCGGCAGGCCGGTGGAGGCCACCGCATCGCGGATGAGCTGCAGGATTTCCTGCTGGCGGGGGGTCAGGGGGCGTTCGCTCATGGAGGATTCCCGGGGGAGAGTGGTGGCGGTGGGGCGTGTGTTCAGCCGGCGTGTGTTCGGCAGCAGCGCGTCACGCTGCAAGGGCGCAGTAGCGCATCACGCTGCAAGGGCGCAGTAGCGCCCTGGGGCCTGCTCCACCTTGGGCAACGACTCTGCGCCGGGAAGGATGACTCCAACCGGTGCCGGCGCGGACACGGCGGTGGCGTAGCGGGTCTTCTCGGGCATGGGCAGACGTCCGAGCTTGGCCAGACGGACCTCCACGGCGAACCGGGACCGGCCGAGCGCGGCGGCGAGGCCGGCCGGATCCTGCCCGGCATCGAAACCTTCGGCGAGGTGCGCATCCTCGGCCGCGGACCAGGGCTTGCCCGCATTGCTCGTCTCGGCGCGGCTGCGCGCTTTCCGGCTGCGTTCGGCAGGCGCCGGCTCAGGCGTGACGGACAGCGCGGTTTCCGGAGTTGCTGCCTGGCCTTCGAGATGGCGCAGGGCATGGAACAGCGCGCGCACCACGTCGGGATGCTGGCAGGGGTTGTCCGCAGGCAGGGCCTCGCCGCGGATGGGGTCGACCCCGCCGGACAGGGCGGAGAGGATGTGGACGATCTTTTCGCGATCCATGGCTGAGGGCTCCATCGGTTCGGTTAAACAATCGGTTCAATACGGGTTCGCGGTGGTGCCGGCGGAGGTGCCGGGCTGGTGTGCGAGCCTGTTCGGATATACAGCTGTATTTTTATACAGCTTCCGGGGATGAGGCAAGCGTTTTTCGCATGGCCGCCGGGCGGTGGCCATGGAAATCTTTTCTGATCAGAGGGTTGGGCGTGCGATCCGGCGGGTCGGAGGCTGCGGCACCCGGGCGGGCGCCGCAGCGGGCGGGGTCAGTGCAGGTCTTCGGAGGGGGGGATGGGCAGGCTCACGACCTCGATGCCTTCGTCGCGCAGCGAGGCGGCTTCCTCGGCAGAGGCCTCGCCGCGGATCGAGCGCTTCGGTGCCTCGCCGTAGTGGATGCGGCGGGCTTCCTCCGGGAAGCGCTGCCCCACGTTCTCGGAGCTCAGCAGGATCTTGCGCAGGGCTTCCCACACGTTGCGGGGCTCCGCGAAGGCCGCCACGTGCCCGTGGTCGGGCGGGGTGGCCGGGGCGTTCTCGCTGCGGCCGCGCTTCGTGGTGTGGATGCCGGAAGGCAGCCGGCGAACCTCGCCGTTGCCGCAGAGGGGGCAGGTGAGCAGGGGGGTGCCCGCCTGCTGTTCGAAATCTTCCTGGGACGCGAACCATGCCTCGAAGCGATGCTCCGCGCCGCAGATCAGGTCATAGACGATCATCGGCTTGTGTTTCCCTTGTTTCGAGTACCGGGTCGGCGTCATTGGACTGCCGCTCCGGACGTGCATTTGTCCAGGCCTTGCGTGAGCATCGGCCGCGGCAGCCGCGTCCCGATGAACACCAGTACGTTCCCGGGCGTCTCCGCCGCGGTCCAGGGCTCCCCGAGCGCCAGGGTCTTCTGGCGGTGGACGCCCTGCAGAATCCAGCGGCGCGGGTCGCCTTCGAAGGCGATCACGCCCTTGTACCGGAGCAGTTCCGGCCCGTACCACTCGAGCAGGGTCTCCAGCAGCAGTTCGAACCGGTCCCGGTCGAAGGGCTCCTCGCTGCGGTGGACGAACGATTCCACATGGGCCGTGTGTTCCACCGGCCGGCTGTAACGGGGAAACCCCGGATGCAGATTCAGCACGGCATCGGCATCGAACCCCCCCACGTCCAGCACCCAGTCCACCGGGGCGTCGCCGTGGGCGGCGACCCGGACGGGCGCACGCGGGTTCATCTCCTTCAGGCGGTCTTCCAGGGCCGCCAGGGCCGGGGCGTCGACCAGATCGGGCTTGGTCACGACCAGGCGGTCGGCGAACCCGACCTGCTCCTGTGCCTCCGGATGACGGTCCAGCTGGGCCGGTCCGTGGAAGGCATCCACCAGGGTCACCACGCCGTCGAGCCGGTAGTGGGCCGAGAGGTAGGCATCGGTCAGCAGGGTCTGTACCACGGGGGCCGGCTGGGCCAGCCCGGTGGTCTCGATGACCACCCGCTCGAACTGCAAGTCCCCGGAAGAACGACGTTTTTGCAAATCGACCAGCGCCCGCTTCAGATCCCCCCGGACGGTACAGCAGAGGCAACCGTTCTCGGTTTCGACGATCTCGTCCCGGGTCTGGGTCACCAGAATCCGGGCATCCACGTTCTCTGCACCGAATTCGTTCTCGATGACGGCGAGCCGCAGACCGTGCCGATCCGACAGAAGGTGATTCAGCAAAGTGGTCTTTCCGCTGCCCAGGAACCCCGTGAGCACGGTGACGGGGATCCCCCGGCGGTGATCCAGCGGTGATGGGACGGCGGAGTTCATGGCCCGATTGTACCGTCCGGCACCCCCCCTCCCGGACGATGATCGTCGGGGCCCCGTCCGTCACCGCGCGACGGTTCCGCGCTAGACTCGCGACCTTGCTCCGCCCGTGGTTTCGCGGGTATCCCTCTGGAGGCATCCCCGTATGACACTCGGCAAACTCGTTTCCGCAGTCGCTCTTCTCAGTGTTCTCTTCCCTGGCGCCGGTGCCCAGGCCGCAGACGACGTCTCGACCCTCCTCGATCAGGCGTTGACCGGTGACCATCGCGAGTCCGCCAACAGCGCCCGCGACAAGTACCGCCATCCGAAGGAGACGCTCATGTTCTTCGGGCTGCGGCCGGACATGACGGTCGTGGAGATCTGGCCTGCCGGCGGCTGGTATACGGAGGTCCTCGCACCGGTCCTCCGCGACAAGGGCAAGTACTACGCGGCCCGCCATGCGGTGAGCCTGCCGAAGACGGTGGAATTCCTGAAGACGCGTGACAAGGGGTTCCTCGCCAAGCTGGCCGCGCGCCCCGACATCTACAGCAAGGTGGTCACCGGGGAGATCCAGGCACCCGATGTCGTGGAAGTCGCCCCCAAGGGTTCGGTGGACCTGATCGTCACCTTCCGCAACGTGCACAACTGGGCAAAGGCCGGCAATGCCGACGCGATGTTCTCCGCCTTTTTCGACATGCTGAAATCCGGCGGCATCCTCGGCGTGGTGGATCATCGCGCGAATGCGGACACGCCCTTCCAGACCCAGATCGACTCCGGCTACATGACCGAGCAGTACGTGATCGAGGCGGGGCAGAAGGCCGGCTTCCGGTTCATGGGCAAGTCCGAGATCAATGCCAATCCCAAGGACACCAAGGATCACCCCAAGGGTGTCTGGACGCTGCCGCCGGTCCTGCGTCTGGGTGACCAGGACCGCGAGAAGTACCTCGCCATCGGCGAGAGCGACCGCATGACGGTCAAGTTCGTCAAGCCCTGACCCGTCCTGCGGTCCGACCCGGAGAGCCACCATGTCCCCGTTCATGCGCCGCCTGCGGGCGGCGATCGTCCTCGCCGCCCTCGCGGTTCCCGGCAGCGCCCTGTATGCGGAGCGCCTCGTCGACGAGCGCGGGTTCGTCACGCTGCTGCCCGGCCAGGAAGTCTGGAACGACGTGCCGGGGTACAAGGGCATCCAGGTCATGGTCGTGGAGGGCGACCCGCGCAAGCCGGCTCCCTACGTGATCCGTGTCAAGTTCTCTCCGGGCGTCATGAGCATGCCGCACCGACATCCCGAGGACCGTCTCGTCACCGTCATCAAGGGCACCTGGTACACGGGCAAGGGCGGCAGCTTCGAGCCGTGGACGACCGACCCCCTGCCCACGGGCAGCTTCATGAAACACCCTGCGGGAGCGGAGCACTACGACGGCTCCCGCGAGGGCGAGGTCATTGTCCAGATCGCCGGGGTGGGCCCCAGCGGCACCGAATTCATCGCCCCCGAACTCGGCCACACCGGCGACGGGCTCAAGCCCAAGCCCTGATCCGCCCGCGCCCGCACCGTCTGCCAACCCCTTCGCCCCCGCGCCGGGGCCGCCCTTCCAGGAGTGCCTGTGCTGTCCGACATCGAAATCGCCCAACGCGCCAAGCTCGAACGCGTCATTCCGCTCGCCCAGTCCCGCCTCGGCATTCCGGAGGAGCACCTTGTGCCCTACGGGCACTACAAGGCGAAGATCTCCCTCGACTACATCGACTCGCTCGCGGGGCGTCCCGACGGCAAGCTGATCCTGGTCACGGCGATCAGCCCGACACCGGCCGGGGAGGGCAAGACCACCACCACCGTCGGACTCGGCGACGCGTTGAACCGCATCGGCCGCAAGACGCTCATCTGTCTGCGGGAGCCATCGCTCGGGCCGGTGTTCGGCATCAAGGGCGGCGCCGCTGGCGGCGGTCACTCGCAGGTGGTGCCGATGGAGGACATCAACCTCCATTTCACCGGCGACTTCAACGCCATCCAGCTCGCGAACAACCTGCTGGCCGCGATGATCGACAACCACATCCACCACGGCAACGAACTCGGGATCGATCCGCGCCGGATCACCTGGAAGCGTGTGCTGGACATGAACGATCGCGCCCTGCGTGACATCGTCGTGTCGCTCGGCGGGCCCGCCAACGGCTTCCCGCGGCAGGATGGCTTCGACATCGTCGTGGCCTCGGAGGTGATGGCGATCTTCTGCCTGGCCACGTCGCTCGCTGATCTGCGGGAGCGCCTTGGCAACATCGTGATCGGCTACACACGGGACCAGCGCCCGGTGCGCGCGCGCGAGCTCGAGGCCGACGGCGCCATGACCGTCCTGCTGCGCGATGCCCTGGCACCGAATCTGGTGCAGACGCTCGAGAACAATCCCGCCTTCATCCACGGCGGCCCGTTCGCGAACATCGCGCACGGCTGCAACTCCGTGATCGCCACGAAGAGCGCCCTCAAGCTGGCCGACTATGTCGTGACGGAAGCCGGGTTCGGGGCTGATCTCGGCGCCGAGAAGTTCGTCGACATCAAGTGCCGAAAGTCCGGTCTGCGGCCTTCGGCGGCCGTGATCGTTGCCACGGTGCGGGCTCTCAAGTACCACGGCGGCGTCGACGTGAAGGCGCTCGGCACCGAGAACGTCGAGGCTCTCGCGCGCGGTCTCACCAACCTCGAGCGGCACGTGCGCAATGTCCGGGACCACTACGGCCTGCCCTGTGTTGTGGCGGTCAACCACTTCACCCAGGACACCGCCGCCGAGCACCAGTTGCTGCGCGAGCGGATGGAGAAGCTCGGTGTGGCCGTGGTCCAGGCGCGCCACTGGGCGGAAGGCGGCAAGGGCGCCGAGGAACTCGCGAAGAAGGTCGTCGAGCTCGCCGACGGCCCGTCTACCATGAAGTTCGTCTACGAGGACAGCGCGCCTCTCTGGGAGAAGATCGAGGCCATCGCCTGCCGCATCTACGGCGCGGCGGGGATCTCGGCGGACTCCAAGGTCCGCTCGCAGATCCAGCGCCTGCAGGAGAGCGGCTTCGGCAGCTACCCGGTCTGCATCGCCAAGACCCAGTACTCCTTCTCGACCGATGCCCAGGCGCGCGGCGCGCCCAGCGGCCACGACGTCCACATCCGGGAAGTGCGACTGTCCGCCGGGGCGGAGTTCGTCGTCGTCGTCTGCGGCGACATCATGACCATGCCGGGCCTGCCCAAGATTCCGTCGGCCACCAAGATCGGCCTGGAGGCGGACGGTCGCATCACCGGGCTGTTCTGAGATGGATCAGCCGGTGCGGATTCACTTCAAGGCGGCCACCGCTCTGACCGTGGGGGCGGACGCGCCCGAGGTTCGCACGACGGATGCCGAGCAGGACCGTCACTGGCTCGACCGCAACATCCCGTGCCGGACGGCCTGCCCGGCCGGCACGGACATTCCCGGCTATCTCGAGGCGGTCTATCAGGAGCGCCACGACGACGCCTACGCGATCAATCTTCGCGACAACGTGTTTCCCGGCGTGCTCGGTCGTGTCTGTTCCCGCCCGTGCGAGCAGGCGTGCCGTCACGGGTGGGACGGCAACGGCGAGTCCGTGGCGATCTGTTTTTCGAAGCGCTCGGCGGCCGACCACATGGTGCGTGCTCCTGCACGACTGCCCGATCTGTTTCCGCCGTCCGGCAAGCGGGTAGCGGTGATCGGCGCTGGCGTTGCCGGTCTGGCCGCGGCAAGGGAACTCGCCCGGCGCGGCCACGCCGTCACGATCTTCGAGAAGCACGAGCGCCCCGGCGGCATGCTGAATCAGGGCATCCCGGCGTTCCGTCTGCCGCGGGATCTCATCGACCGCGAGGTCGCACAGGTCCTCGCCCAGGGTGTCGAGATCCGCTGTCGCACCGAGGTGGGGCGTGACATCGCGCTGGACGTTCTTTGCGCCGACTTCGATGCCGTCGTGCTGGCGGCCGGCACGCTGCGTCCCAACCGTCCGGGCGTGCCGGGCGAGTCCCTGCCGGGGGCCGAACACGGCCTCGATTTCCTCCTGCAGGTGAACGAGCAAGGGCGAAGGACCGTCGGCCGCCGCGTCGCCGTGATCGGCGGCGGCTACACGGCGATGGACTGCGCGCGCACGGCCGTGCGTCTCGGTGCGGAAGTCACGGTCTACTACCGGCGCGCACGAGCCGACATGGTGGTGCTTCCCGGCGAACTGGAAGAGTTCCTGGCGGAAGGCGGGCGACTCGAAGAGCAGGCGGCTCCGGTGTCGGTGCTCGGCCTGGATCGCGTCACCGGTATGCGGATGTTGCGGACGAAGGCTGTTCCCGATTCCGCCGGCGGCCGCCGTGGCTTCGAGAAGGTTGCCGACAGCGAATTCGATGTCGCGGTCGACCAGATCGTCTGGGCCATCGGCCAGCAGCCCGACACCGGGTGGATCGCCGGAGCCCTGGCCGGGCGCCTTGTCGGACGCGACGGCTGGCTCGCCTCGGGCCGGCAGGTGTCGACCCTGGAGCCGAAGCTTTTCGTCGCGGGTGACTTTGCGCTGGGCGCCACGACGCTGATTCAAGCCATCGGCCACGCGAAGGGCTGCGTCGACGCTGTCGATGCCTTCCTGAGCGGCTCGGCACGGGTTCGCGAATTGATCCGCGCGGAACCCGCGTTCCGCTCGACCGGGCCGGATGGCCGGACCACCGGCCGCACCGCGGCGATGAACACCATTCCGCTGCACCCGATGCCGGTCCTGCCGCCGGCCGCCCGCACCTTCGACGTGGAAGTGGAGCAGGGCTACAGTGCGGATCAGGCGCCGGCCGCAGCGTCGCGTTGCTACCTGTGCCACTACAAGTTCGAGATCATCGACAGCCGTTGCGTGCTGTGCGACGAATGCCTCAAGGTGAAGCCGGTGGCCGGCTGCATCGTCGAGATCGCGGGTCTGGTGCGAGACGATCACGGACGGATCTCTGGTTACGACCCGGTGGTGCCGGGCAAGACCGACTCCCTGTACTACAACCGTCTCTGGATCGACCAGGATCAGTGCATCCGCTGCGGGCAGTGCGAGGCGGTATGCCCGGTCGGCGCGATCACGATCCAGAAGGTCTCGCCTGTCATCGAGACGGCGTCCTGAGCCGTTGCCCCGTCTCAGGTGACGCCCGGCGAAAAGCTCGCCGGTCCGAGACTGTGCCAACGGCGTTCGGGCCCGTATACTCGACAACGTCGGAATCCTCTGGCGGCAGCGCCAAACCCGATTCCGCGGCTGCGCGACGGCTCCGGCCTGGCATCCCGGCCCCGTCGCCCCCTCTCTGCAAACCGACGAAGGAGGCGTTGTCGTGCCGCTGATCCTTGCGCTCGACATGGCAGGAATGCCGAGCCGATGGCTGATGGTCGAGGAGGCCATCACCTATCACGCCCGGAGAATGGTCGCGTGGTCCCTCGGAGAAGTCGTTGCCACCTTCCACGGCGGCACGTCCCGCGTGACCGGCGAACGCTCGGAGCTGTCCACGGCCAGCATCATCGCCATCAAGGGCTCCTCCGAACTCGTCCGCGATGCTCACTGCGAACCCCACCTGACCAACGCCGCGCTGTTCGTGCGCGACCGGCACGTGTGCGCCTACTGCGGTGACGCTTTCCGCGAGAAGGATCTGTCCCGGGACCACGTCGTGCCGGTGTATCGCGGCGGCAAGGACCGGTGGATGAACGTGGTGACCGCCTGCCGGGTCTGCAACATACGCAAGGGCGGGCGCACACCGGAGTCCGCGGCCATGCCGCTGCTCTACACGCCCTATGTGCCGAACAGGTATGAACACCTCATCCTGCAGAATCGTCGAATCCTCCAGGACCAGATGGAGTATCTCCTCGCCAAGGTGCCGCGGCACAGCCGCCTGTTCGCCTGACGACCCGCGCCCGTGCCGGCGCGCCCCTGCCATTCGACCCGACAAGACTACCCATCCGGAGGCCCAGCCCATGACTTCCCGCCTGCGCACGTTCGCCACGCTGACGCTCGTCGCCCTGACCCTCGCCGCCTGCAAGAGCGCTCCTGTAACCGGCCGCAAACAGCTGATGCTGGTCTCGGAGGATTCCGCCATCGCGTCCTCGGCTTCCGCCTACGTGCAGATGCTCGGACCCTACGCCAAGGAGGGCAAGCTGGACAACGATCCGGCGGTGTCCGCCCGCATCGTGACGATCACGGAGCGGCTCATTCCGCATGCCATCGCCTACCGGCCGGAAACCGCGTCGTGGGCCTGGAGCGTGAAGGTCATCGACGATCCCAAGACCGTCAACGCCTGGTGCATGGCGGGCGGGAAGATGGCCTTCTACACGGGGCTCATCGTGGCCCTGAAGCCCTCCGACGACGAAATCGCCCAGGTGATGGGCCACGAGATCGCGCACGCGCTGGCCAAGCACCAGGCCGAGAAGATGTCCACGGCCATGGCCACGCAGGTCGGCGCCGGAATCGTCGGCCTCGTGATCGGCAGCAAGTACGGTGGCGCGGCGGCCTCGGCGGCCGTGGGCGCCGCGGCGGTCGCCGTGACGCTGCCGAACAGCCGCACCGCGGAATCCGAGGCAGACCGCATCGGCATCGAACTCGCCGCGAAAGCCGGCTATGCCCCCCAGGCTGCGGTGACGCTCTGGGAGAAGATGGGCAAGCTCTCCGGCGGCAAGGGCAAGGGGGATTTCATGAGCACTCACCCGGCACCCGAGAAGCGTCAGGCGGCGCTGCAGGCACTGGTGCCGCAGATGATGCCTTTCTATGAGAGCAAGGATCCGCGGCCGGTCTTCAAGATGAAGCCGCAGCCCCTTACCACGGCGAAGTAACCCGCACGGCGCGACGCGAACGACCGTCCGTGCTTGCGGGCGTTCGCGGGTTGCGCGTAGCATCCCCCGTGCTGGACCTGATCTTTGACGTGTGCGATGCGTAGCCGCGTCATTCTGGTGCCTGTCTGCCGGGTGGTCCCCGGCCGCAGCCCCTGCCGATCACGGTCTCCCAGGCATCCCATAACGAAACGGAGTGTCCCATGCAACGACATCAACGTTCCCTGCGCCGGTCCGTCCGGCTGCTTTCCGCGGCAACCCTGGCCGCAACGCTCGGCATTGCGTTCGGATCGGCCCAGGCGGCCGGCCCGCTGCAGAAACTCGGCAAGCCCGAAGGCCGGCTCGACATCGTGGCCTGGCCCGGCTACATCGAGCGCGGCGACACGGACAAGAGCTTCGACTGGGTGACGGGTTTCGAGAAGAAGACCGGCTGCAAGGTCAACGTGAAGACGGCCGGCACCTCCGACGAGATGGTTGCCCTCATGAACGAAGGCGGGTTCGACCTGGTTACGGCCTCCGGGGATGCGAGCCTGCGCCTGATCGCCGGCAAGCGCGTCCAGGAAGTGAATGTCAGCCTGATCCCCAGCTACAAGAACGTCGACCCGCGCCTGCAGAAGGCCCGGTGGCATTTCGTCGACGGCAAGCATTACGGCGTGCCCTATCAGTGGGGCTACAACGTTCTCGCCTACAACACCAAGGCCTTCAAGGAAGCGCCCAAGAGCTGGAAGGTCGTGTTCGAGGAAATGACGCTGGCCGACGGCAAGTCCAACAAGGGTCGCGTGCAGGCCTTCGACGGCCCGATCTACATCGCCGATGCCGCGCTCTACCTCAAGGCCACCAAGCCGGAACTGGGCATCAAGGACCCGTACGAGCTGAACGAGGACCAGTACAAGGCCGCGCTGGAACTGCTGCGCGCCCAGCGCAAGCTGGTTGCCCGCTACTGGCACGATGCGATGGTCCAGATCGACGACTTCAAGAACGAAGGTGTGGTGGCATCCTCATCCTGGGGTTTCCAGGTGAATCTGCTCAAGGGCGAGAAGCAGCCGATCGCGAGCGTCGTGCCGGTGGAAGGCGCGACGGGCTGGGCCGACACGACGATGCTGCACGTGAACGCCAAGAACCCGACCTGCGCGTACCTCTGGATGGAGCACTCGGTGAATCCCAAGCTTCAGGGGGATCTCTCCGCCTGGTTCGGGTCCGTGCCGTCCGTGCCGGCCGCGTGCAAGGGCAATGCGCTGCTCGGTGACGAGGGCTGCAAGACCAACGGCTACGACGAGTTCGAGCGCATCTCCTTCTGGCGTACGCCGGTGGCCAAGTGCTCCGACCCGAAGGGCTGCGTTCCCTACTACCGCTGGGTCTCGGACTACATCGCTATCCTCGGTGGCCGATGATCGTGCGGGTGTCGTTCCAGGGCGCCGTGCCCCATGGGCGGTAACGGCGTCCCGGCGGTCGCATTCGAGGCAGTCAGCCGTCTGTTCGGGGAAGTCCGCGCGGTAGATCGCGTCTCCTTCGAGATTGCGGACGGTGAGTTCTTCTCCATGCTGGGGCCCTCGGGCTCCGGCAAGACGACCTGTCTGCGCCTGATCGCCGGGTTCGAACAACCCAGCAGCGGACGCGTTCTCGTGCATGGCGAGGACGTGTCCGGTGTGCCGCCCTATGCGCGCGACGTCAACACGGTGTTCCAGGACTACGCGCTGTTTCCGCACATGAGCGTAGGAGAGAACGTCGAGTACGGCCTGATGATCCGCAAGGTGCCGCGCGCCGACCGGCAGAGGCAGGCGGAGGAGATGCTCGCACTCGTCAAGCTGGACGGTCTCTACGGCCGCAAGCCCAGTCAGCTGTCGGGTGGCCAGCGGCAGCGCGTGGCGCTGGCCCGCGCGCTGGTGAACCATCCGCGCGTACTTCTGCTGGACGAACCCCTCGGCGCCCTGGACCTCAAGCTGCGAGAGAACATGCAGCACGAACTCAAGAGCATCCAGAGACAGGTCGGCATCACGTTCGTCTACGTCACTCACGATCAGGGCGAGGCGCTCGCGATGAGCGACCGGCTCGCCGTGTTCAACCATGGCCGCATCGAGCAGATCGGCACGCCGGCCGAGGTCTATGACCATCCGGCAAGCGAGTTCGTCGCGGGCTTCGTCGGGCAGACCAATCTCGTCGATGGCTACCTCGGGCAGCGTCTCGGCGGCTTCCCAGGGCGCTACGCCGTGCGGCCGGAACGCATCCGCATCACCACGCCGGACACCTTGCCGGAAGGCGGCGTCGCCATCCTCGACGGCGTGATCCGAAACACGACATACCTCGGCGCGACCGTTCGCGTCGTGGTGGCGGTGGAGGGCGGAGAGATCACGGTGGTCGAGCAGAATCTGCAGGGCGGCGACGGCAGCGCCTCGCGCGCTTCCGGCACCGAAGTCCGGCTCATGGTCGAGCGGCGCCACGTGCAGGCCCTCGCGGAGAGCGCATGACCGCGCTGGCGGCCAGTCGCGGCGGCTCGGCGCTGGCCGGCCTGTCCACCGCACTGTTCCGCCGGCCCCGCCTCACGCTGCTTCTGCTTCTGGTGCCACCGCTGCTGTGGCTGGGCGTGATCTACCTGGGGTCGCTGTTCGCGCTGCTCGCGCAGAGCTTCTTCTCGATCGACGAGTTCTCCGGGGTCATCATCCGGGAGTTCTCCCTGGCGACCTACCGGGAGTTCCTCGGCAACGCCGCCAACTGGGACATCATCCTGCGCACCGTCGTGATGGCCACGGCGGTAACGCTCGGGTGCACGGCGATTGCGTTTCCGATCGCGTACTACATGGTGCGCTACGCCGGCATGCGCATGAAGGGGCTGCTCTATCTCGGCGTGATGCTGCCGCTTTGGTCGAGCTACCTGGTGCGCGTGTATTCCTGGAAGCTCATTCTCGCGAAGGAGGGCATCGTCAGCTGGTTTGCCGCGCAGCTGCATCTCACCTGGCTGCTCGAAGCCGTGCTGGAACTGCCGGTCATCGGCGGGCCGTCGCTGTCCATCTCCTACCTCGGCACCTTCATTGTCTTCGTGTACATCTGGCTGCCGTTCATGATCCTGCCGATCATCGCGGCGTTGGAGCGGGTGCCGGCCTCCGTGATCGAGGCCTCGGGCGATCTCGGCGCGACGCCGGGGCAGACTTTCCGCAACGTGATCTTCCCGCTCGCGATGCCGGGCGTGGTGGCCGGTTCCATCTTCACGTTCTCGCTGACCCTGGGCGACTACATCATCCCCGGGATCATCGGGCAGTCCACGCCGTTCATCGGGCAGGCCGTCTACTCGCATCAGGGCGTGGCGGGGAATATTCCGATGGCTGCGGCGTTCACGCTGGTGCCCATCGTCGTGATGGGCGTCTATCTGAGTGTGGCCAAGCGTCTGGGAGCCTTCGATGCGCTCTGAGCGCCGGATGGTCGCAGGGAATCGGTGGCCCCGATGAGTGTCGGACCGCCTCCGGGCACCCGCGCGGGTTTGCCGCTCAAGGTCGCGGCTGCTGCGGGCATGCTGTTCCTGCACATCCCGCTGTTGATCATCATCCTGTATGCCTTCTCCACGGAAGAGAAGAGCTTCAAGTTCCCGATTCCCGGATTCACCACCAAGTGGTTCGGGGTGGCTTTCGCCCGCCAGGACATCCGCGACGCGCTTTCCCTGTCGCTGCAGGTGGCGGCGGTGTCGACGGCAGTGGCGCTGGTGCTCGGCACCCTCGCAGCGGCCGCGGTGTGGCGCTCGCGCTTTTTCGGGCGTGAGGCGATCTCCCTGCTGGTGATCCTCCCCATCGCGCTGCCGGGCATCATCACCGGCATCGCGCTGCGGTCGGCCCTCAGCCTAATGGACATCCCGTTCAGCTTCTGGACCATCGTCATCGGCCACGCGACGTTCTGCATCGTGGTGGTGTACAACAACGTGCTGGCCCGGTTCCGCCGCACCAGCCGGGCGCTGATCGAAGCCTCGATGGATCTCGGCGCGGATGGCTTCCAGACGCTGCGCTATGTGATCCTCCCGAACATCGCCACGGCGCTGCTCGCCGGGGGCATGCTGGCATTCGCGCTTTCCTTCGACGAAGTGATCGTCACCACCTTCACCGCGGGCCAGCAGAGCACGCTTCCGATCTGGATGCTGAGCGAACTCGTGCGGCCGCGCGAGCGCCCTGTGACCAATGTGGTGGCGGTGTTCGTGATTGCCGCGACGTTCATCCCGATCGTGGCGGCGTTCTATCTCACGAGGGATACCCAGGATGTGGCGGGCAGCGTGAAGTGACGCGGCCCGGTTCGTAGACGAAACAGCGAGGAAGGGTCGAGCGATGGATACGCAACTGTTGATTGGCGGCAAGTTCGTGGATGGGGCAGGGGAGAGCCTGCCGGTACTGAACCCCGCGACCGGCGGCACGCTCGCGACGATCGCGGAGGCGACCCCGCATCAGGTGGATGCCGCCGTCACCGCGGCGTCCCGAGCCTTCGAGAAATGGAGTCAGACGACGCCTGCGGAGCGCGCCACGCTGCTGCTTCGCCTGGCACAGCGCATCGAGGACGACGCGGCGGAGTTCGCCCGTCTCGAGTCGCTCAACTGCGGCAAGCCGCTCGCGCGGGTTTCCGCGGACGAACTGCCTGCGGTGGCGGACGTGTTCCGCTATTTCGCGGGGGCGGCGCGCTGCCTGTCGGGCACGGCGGCCAAGGAGTACCTGGCCGGCCACACGAGCATGATCCGCCGCGACCCCATCGGTGTGGTCGCGCAGATCGCCCCGTGGAACTACCCGCTGATGATGGCCGCGTGGAAGATCGCGCCCGCGCTGGCAGCGGGCAACACGCTTGTGCTCAAGCCCTCTGAACTCACGCCGCTCACGACGTTCAAGCTCGCGCGGGTCTGCGCGGAGATCTTCCCCGAGGGCGTCGTCAACGTCGTCCACGGGCGCGGTCCGATCGTCGGCCAGCCCCTCATCTCGCATCCGAAGGTCGCGATGGTGTCCATCACGGGCAGCGTTGCCACGGGGCAGGCCGTGCTGCAGGCGGCCGTTCCGACTTTGAAGCGTACCCACCTCGAACTGGGCGGCAAGGCACCGGTCATCGTCTTCGACGACGCCGACATCGATGCCGTCGTGAGCGGTCTGCGCACCTTCGGCTACTACAACGCCGGTCAGGACTGCACGGCGGCCTGCCGGGTGTACGCCGGTGCCGGCATCTACGACAAGCTCGTGGCCGATCTCGGTGCGGCGGCCAGTTCGCTGGCCGTCGGCGCACCGGAGAACGAGTCGACGGAACTGGGGCCGGTCATCTCCGCGCGCCAGCGCGAGCGCGTGGCGGGGTTCGTCGATCGCGCGGCCTCGGTGAAGCACATGGAAGTCGTCGCCGGTGGCAAGGTCGTGGCGGGTGCGGGTTTCTTCTACGAGCCCACCGTCATTGCCGGTGCGCTGCAGGACGACGAGATCGTCCGCAAGGAGGTGTTCGGTCCGGTGATTTCCGTGACTCGCTTCAGTGACGCCGACGACGCGGTGGCGTGGGCCAATGATTCCGATTACGGTCTCGCATCCTCCGTATGGACACGCGACGTGTCGCGCGCGATGAAGGTCGCCTCCCGGCTCCAGTACGGCGCCACCTGGATCAATACGCACTTCATGCTCGCCACCGAAATGCCCCACGGCGGTCTGAAGCAGTCGGGCTACGGAAAGGACATGTCGATGTACAGCCTCGAGGACTACACGGTCGTCCGGCACGTCATGGTGAATCTCGGGTGATCCCGCGCCGGCTCGCGGCCCTTGCGGCTGCGGGCTGGATTGTCCTGTCGAGCGCCGCCGCCGGTGTCGAGCTTGCCCCGGAGAGCATCACCCCGTTTGCCGGTGCGCCCGAGGGGGCGGCAATGCCTTCGGGTTGGCGTCCGACCAACGTCCCTGGCGTTTCCCGTCCCACTGTGTACGACATCGTGCGGGACGAGGGTGTCTCCGTGCTGCGGGCCCGGGCCAGGGCGGCCATGTCCGGGCTCGATCACGTCGTGTCGGTCGACCCGGAACGCATGCCCATCCTGTCCTGGCGCTGGAAGGTCTCCCGGCCCGTGAACGGCGGGGCCGCAGGCACGAAGCAGGGCGATGACTACAGCGCCCGGGTGTACGTGTTCTTCGACTACGACCTCGGTCGGCTCGGGTTTCTGGCCCGCTCCAAGGTCAAGCTCGCTCGGGCGATGCACGGTGATGCAGTACCGGCTGCGGCTCTGTGCTACGTCTGGGACGCCAAGGCGCCCGTCGGCACGGTCGTGCCTAGCGCCTACACCGACCGGGTCCGCATGATCGTCGTCGACTCGGGCGCCGCCGAGGCGGGGCGCTGGATCAGCCATTCGCGCAACGTCGCCGAGGACTTCCGCAGGGCCTTTGGCGAAGCCCCACCCCGGGTGAACGGCGTTGCCGTGGCCACCGATACCGACAACACGGGCGACGACATCACGGCATGGTTCGGAGACTTCCGCTTCGAGGCGGCGACGGAAGTTCGTCCGGCGCGCTGACACGTCGGCCGAATTGACACGCCTTGCCGGAAGTCTTGACACTCATGGGGCAAGCTGTTGATCCGTAACACTCTATTTCGCTTGGCACACGGGTTGCAAATGAGAAGGAAAAAGCAGGGGTGCATCAGCCGGGTTCCAACAACGGGGACCACACCGGGAGACCTTCCCGACCGATGCGCCGATCTGCAACACAGGTTTCTTGCTCTTCTTGGCGGTTGGGCAGAAAACGGGAACGCCGCGCGAAAGCGCGGCGTTTCTTTTTTGGCGTGACCGGCCCGGTACTTCGCCGGGACCTTTCGGCCCGCCGTACCCAAGCCCATTCCATTCGTCGCCGATTCCGGCGCACGACGCGCGAACGCTCCCCGCTACACTTCGGGGTCCCAGTCCCCCGGCATAGCAGCGGCCCTTGAGCACGCGCACCTTCACACTCTTCGTCCTGTTTCTGCTTTTCGTCCCGCTGAGGCTCTGGGCCGCGGTGTCGTTCGAGGAAGCCCGCGCGGCGTATCTGCCGAGCGATGCGATTCTGGTGGATCGGGACGGACGGCTGCTGCACGAGCTTCGCGTCGACGAGAAGAGCCGGCGCCTGCCCTGGGTGTCGCTGGACCGGGTGTCTCCGGCCGTGGTGGCCGCCGTGCTTCACGCGGAGGACAAGAGATTCTTCGAGCATGGGGGCGTCGACTGGCGCGCCCTCGGCGACGCTGCGGTGGACACGCTGATCCGGGGCGCTCCCCGCGGGGCGAGCACGGTCACCATGCAGGTGGCTGCGATGCTGGATCCGACGCTCGAAGCTCAGGGACCCCGACGCAGCCTCGTCCAGAAACTGCGGCAGATTCAGGCGGCGAGGGAATTCGAGGAGCGCTGGACCAAGCGCCAGATCCTCGAGGCCTACCTCAACCTCTCCACGTTCCGCGGCGAGATCGTGGGTCTTGCGGCCGCGACGGACGCTCTGTTCGGGAAGGAGCCGGCCGGCATCGATCTGCGCGAGGCAGCGCTCCTCGCGGCATTGCTCCGAGGGCCGAACGCGGTACCCGCGGTGGTGGCCCGTCGCGCCTGCGCGGTGGCGGCGAGCACGGATTGCGCCGCGTTCGATCGACTGGCCTCGACGGCACTGGCGGGGCCACCCCGGATCCACCAGCGCGCGGTGCTGGCTCCCCATCTCGCCCGAAGCGCGCTGTCCCGTGATGCCCGCCGGGTCGCCACCACTCTCGATGCGAACGTGCAGGCGCACGTCCTGGAGGCCCTGACCCAGCAGATCATCGCGCTCGGCGGCCGGCAGGTGCGGGATGCCGCCGCGCTGGTCCTCGACAACGCGACGGGCCACGTAGTCGCCTATGCCGGCAATGCCCCGCGCGGCGGTAGCGCCCCATACGTGGATGGCGTGAAAGCTCTGCGGCAGGCGGGTTCGACGCTGAAGCCATTCCTGTACGCGCAGGCGATCGAGGATCAACTGCTGACCGCAGCCTCTCTGCTGGATGACTCGGCCGCCAATCTCGTCACCCCCGGCGGGCTGTACGTTCCGCAGAACTACGACCACGAGTTCCGCGGGTCCGTGAGTGTCCGCACGGCCCTGTCTTCGTCGCTCAACGTGCCCGCTGTCCGGGCGCTGATGCTCGTCGGTCCGGAAGCCTTCGTGGACCGGCTCCGCGGTTTCGGCTTCGACGCGCTCGTCGAGTCCGGGGATCACTACGGCTATTCGCTCGCCCTGGGCAGCGCCGAGGTCTCCCTCTGGCAGTTGACCAATGCGTATCGGGCGCTTGCCAATGGCGGTGCCTGGTCGCCGGCGCGATGGCAGCCGGGTCCGATGCCGAAGTCCGTGCGGGTTGCCGACCCCGCTTCGGCCTGGGTCGTAGCCGACATCCTCGCGGACCGCGGGGCGCGCAGCGTCGGCTTCGGACTCGAGAATCCGCTTGCGACACGTTTCTGGAGCGCGGTGAAGACCGGCACCAGCAAGGATATGCGGGACAACTGGTGCGTCGGTTTCTCGCGCCGCTACACGGTCGGGGTATGGGTCGGCAACTTCGACGGATCGCCCATGCAGGACGTGTCCGGGGTGTCGGGCGCGGCGCCGGCGTGGCTGGACATCATGCAGTTTCTCCATGCGCAGGAGCCGCGCTCGGGTGCGCCGGCGCGGCCGGCCGATGTGGTGACGCAGAAGGTCCGCTACGTGCCCGAGATCGAGCCGGAGCGGGACGAGTGGTTCCTCAAGGGAACCGAGATGAGTGAAGTCGCGGTGAAGGCGGTGCGAAGCGGGGCGGGGAGGATCCTGTACCCGGCCAACGGCGTGATTCTGGCGGTGGATCCGGACATCCCCGATGCCGTGCAGCGCGTTCAGTTCCGGGCCTCCGGTGCCGGGGCGGGGGCGCAGTGGTGGCTGGACGGGACGGCCCTTTCGGAGACCGGGCCAGTGGTGTCCTGGGCGCCCCGGTCTGGCCGGTTCGAACTCGCACTGGTGGAAGCCGACGGTTCGGTGCTCGACCGGGTGCGGTTCGAGGTGCGGGGCACCCGGAAGTCACCCTGACGAACAGGGCGCAGGCAATCACCAGAACGGGGGACGCGGGCGTCTGCCGTCAGGATCAGAATGGTGCCGGCCTTCGACCGGGTGTCGCCGGGATGCATCTTCCCGCTTTCCTCCCCTGCGGGAAGCCGGCCCGCCCGGCCGCAGGCCTGCCGGAATCGCGGTTCGTGCAGTCATTGCACGCGCTGCGGTCGCCGTGGCAGCGGCCCGACGTTCCGCGGGCCGCCGTGCCGGCACCGGGGGCTCAAGCGCGATCGCCTCCTGGCGCGCCGGCTCCCCGGCGACTCTTTCCCTCTCCGGGCGCCTCGCGGCGCCCGCTTTTTTGGCGGCTTCCCGCGGTTGGGAAGGAGTTTCCCGCCAGAACATTTTGTCTAGCCAACCCAGGTCCCCCTCCCTACAATAGCCGCGCTTTTATCAGACCGGGGATCGGCCCCCGGTCCAGACAACAAGTTTCAGTGGGAGGAAGAATCTTGGCCACGCAGATCGTTGATCCTGCTTTCGAGGAAGCCACTTACCGGAAGGTAGGGGCGAAACTCATTCCGTTCCTGTTCCTTTGCTACATCGTCGCCTTTCTCGACCGGGTGAACGTGGGCTTCGCGAAGCTCCAGATGGCGCCGGATCTCCAGTTCAGCGACGCCATCTACGGGTTCGGCGCCGGCATCTTCTTCATCGGGTACTTCATTTTCGAGGTGCCCAGCAATGTGATCCTGGAAAAGGTCGGTGCGAAGATGTGGATCGCACGGATCATGATCACCTGGGGAATCATCTCTTCCCTGTTCATGTTCACAGGGGAAGTGCACTGGGGCAGCGTCGCGACGTGGTTCAACTGCACGGACGCGCAGTTCACCTTCTACGTACTGCGCTTCCTGCTGGGCGTGGCCGAGGCGGGATTCTTCCCCGGCATCATCCTCTATATGACCTACTGGTTCCCGGCGTCGCGGCGCGCGAAGATGACGGCGCTGTTCATGACCGCCATCGCCATCTCCAACGTGATCGGCTCCCCGGTGTCTGGCGCGATCATGCAGTACATGGATGGCTTCGCCGGCATGCGCGGCTGGCGCTGGCTGTTCCTGCTCGAGGGTCTGCCTTCGGTCATCATCGGCATCTTCGTCATTTTCGTGCTTGACGACGGGCCCAAGAAGGCGAAGTGGCTCACCAAGGAAGAGCAGGACCTTATCGTCCGGCGAGTCGAAGAGGACAACGCCAGCAAGAGCGAACTCGGCGGTCGTCACAACGTCCTGGACGCCTTCAAGGACGGCCGGGTGTGGGCGCTGGCCGTGGTGTACTTCTGCGGGGTGGTTGGCTTCTACGCGGTGAACTTCTGGATGCCCACCATCATCCAGGAGCTGGGCATCGACAAGAAGGACTTCCTCAAGGTCGGTCTGCTGTCGATGATTCCCTGGGGCGTTGCGGCGGTGGCCATGGTGGTCGTGGGTTCCCACTCCGACCGGACGGGCGAGCGCCGCTGGCACGTGGCCGGTTCACTCCTCGTGGCCGTGGTAGGCATGCTTGCCCTGGCACTCGTGGGTAAGTCCTCGCCGGTGCTGTCGATCATCGCGCTTACGCTGGTGACCGCCGGCGTCCTTTCCTGGGTTGCCACCTTCTGGTCCCTGCCCACCGCCTTCCTCTCCGGCACGGCTGCAGCGGCGGGTATTGCGTGGATCAACTCGGTCGGCAACCTCGGTGGGCACTTCGGTCCCGACCTGATTGGCCGGATCCGGACCGCCACGAACTCCTCCGAGGCGGCGTTCTTCACGCTTGCCGCCCTGGGTCTGGTCGGGGTCATCATCGTGCTGCTCTTGCCCAAGACCGAGCGCACGCCGGGTGCGGTGTCGGCATCGCCGCACTGATTCCCAGGCAGTTTCCGCATGAGCGATCACGCGCCCGAAAGGGCGCGTGATCGTTTCCGGCGACGCTTTCCCACTGGAAATTGTCGCCATATTCGTAATTTTTTTCGACATCGGCTCATCGCTGATCCTCTCGACCCGGTAGAATCCCTGTTCATAACAAAGGATCGACTACTCGATCGAGACGCCCGTGCGACGTTTCCTCGTCACGATTCTCGTTGTCCTGCTGGTCTTCCTCCTCGGGTTTCTGGTCTACATGACCCAGGCGGTGGATTTCGGCCGACAGGTGAGGGTGAATGAACATCTCGGCAACCTTCGCACGCTCGATGCGAAGCTGAACGAGTCGCTTCTGCGCGCCCGCACGGAAGCGCTCGCCATCGACGAAGTCCAGTCGCTGTGGCGCGATCAGGCAGGCAGAAGCATCAACGGTCTCGGTCAGGAGGCGAGGGCGCTGGATGATCCGGTCCTCGTCGCGAACGTCGCGCGACTGGCGACGCTTTACGATCAGAAGATCACCCTCATGGCCCAGTACTGGCAAGCGATGGGAATCTCCAAGAGCGCGCTCAGGCAGGTGCTGGACGGCGTGCCCCAGGCCCAGGCGCTGATTCGTGAACTCTCCGTGCCCGAATCGGGGGCGGTGCGTGATCGCATCGAGGATGTCCGGCGGGTGCTCGACCGCCTCTCCGAGAAGAGCACGGAGTTCTCTGCGCTTTCCGGGCCACGACTGGCCCAGGAGATCGAGGACGCCGAATACCGGTTGCTCGCTGCCGTGGAGGTGATGCCGGCGGCTCCCCGCGATGCGCTACGCAACATCGTTTCCACCCTCCGCGCCCTTCGCGAGGGGCAGCCCCGGCGGGACGAGTACTTCAGCAAACTCTACTTCTTCCCGACTGCGCCGCGCACGGACGCGCTGGGCATGCAGTTCTCGCAGGGCTTCCAGAGCGCGCTCGAGCAGCGCGAGCTCTACCGGGTCTACCTGGTCTTCTATTCGGGCGCCCTGCTGGTGCTGCTCGCCTACCTGGGCATGCAGCTGTTCCGCAGCTATCGCGTCATCAATCTCGTCAATCTGCAATTGAAGCGCGCCAACGAGACCCTCGAACACAAGGTCGAGGCCCGCACGCGCGAATTGTCCGACGCCCTCAAGCATCTCAAGGACTCCGAACTCATGCTGGTGCAGTCGGAGAAGATGTCCTCGCTCGGTCAGATGGTCGCGGGCATCGCCCACGAGATCAACACGCCGCTCGCCTACGTGAAGGCGAGCCTCGACTCGGTGGAAGAACAGCTGCCCGAGATCGCGTCGATGAACGCGGAGACCGCGCGACTGCTGCAGATCATGCAGAGCGGCGATGCGACGGACGAGGCCGTCACCGCACAGTTCGTGAAGGTCGGCAAGCTCGCGCGCCAGCTGCACGACGCCGAGACGCTCGCGACACTCGAACGGCTCACGCAGGATGGCCTTTACGGCATCACCCAGATCTCGGAGCTGGTGCTGAACCTGAAGGACTTCAGCCGCCTCGACCGCACGAAGGTCGCCCGCGTCGATCTGCGCCAGGGACTCGAGAGCACGCTGAAGATTGCGCGAAACCTCGTGAAGACCAAGAAGGTCGTCAAGAACTTCGAGGACATCCCGCCCGTGGCCTGTTCGCCCTCGCAGATCAATCAGGTGTTCCTGAACCTGGTCACGAACGCTGCTCAGGCCACGCCGGAGGGGGGCGGTACGATCGTGCTGTCCACGCGACAAGGCGGCGATGGCAGTGTCGTGGTGACGGTCGAAGACGACGGGCATGGCATCCCCGCCAACGTCCTGCCCCGCATCTTCGACCCCTTCTTCACCACGAAGGACGTCGGCAAGGGCACCGGTCTCGGCTTGTCCATCGCATACCGTATCATCGAGCAGCACGGCGGTCGGATCGAGGTGGAATCCACCGTCGGCAAGGGGACACGCTTCACGGTGACGCTGCCCGTGAATGGCGTGGAGGCTGCTGCATGAGGGTTTTTTGCATCGCGGGGTGGCATGCGACTGCCTGAACGCATAGGCAAGTACGAAGTTCGAGGTCAGCTTGGCACCGGCGCCACCGCGACGGTGTACCAGGCCTATGACCCGATCATCGAGCGCACGCTGGCGATCAAGGTGGTCGACAAGGCGCGGCTCGACCCTTACGAGTCGAAGGCCATTCTCGCGCGCTTCCGGGTCGAGGCCCGGGCGGCCGGACGCCTCCAGCATCCGAACATCGTCGCGGTGTACGACTTCGGCGAGGAGGAAGAACTCGTCTACCTGGTGATGGAGTGCGTCTTCGGCCGACCGCTTACCGCGTACCTCCAGGGTGAGGACTTCAGCGGCGAGCCCGAGAAGTGCTGCGACATCATGTTGCAGGTGCTGGGCGCCCTGGCGTACTCCCACGCGCAGGGCGTGATCCACCGCGACATCAAGCCGTCGAACATCATGCTGAGCCGCGACGGCGTCATCAAGATCGCGGACTTCGGCGTCGCCCGGCTGGAATCGTCGAACCTCACGCAGACCGGCGACCTGATCGGCACCCCTTCCTATATGGCGCCCGAGCAGTTCGCCGGAGAGATCGCCGATCCCCGGACGGACCTCTATGCGGTCGCCGTCATCCTCTACGAACTGCTCACCCGCAAGCGGCCCTTCGACGGGCCCAACAGCGCGGTGATCATGCATCGGGTCTTCACCGAGACGCCGGTGCCGCCCTCCGAACGCAATGCGCTGCTCACGACCGAACTCGATCACGTGGTGATCCGCGGCCTCGCGAAGGAAACGACCGAGCGCTACCAGAGCGCCCGCGAGTTCGAGGAGGCGATCCGCGAGGCGCTGAAGCACCCGCTGCTGCTGGCAGATGCCAAGCCCAAGACGGACGGGCCGAAGATCTCTTCCTCCGCCCTGCGGGCGGTGCGGCAGAACCTCGGCCCCGAAGGTGCGGTGGAGATCGACCCGTCCATGACGCTCCCGGGCGTCGGGCCCCGGGCAGTCGTCCCGACCCTGGTGTCGCCGACCACCCAGTCGCCCGGCGTGGGCGGTGACCGGCCCAATGTGCTGTTCGTCGACGACGAGATGCGCATCCTCACGGCCCTGCACGCCCTGTTCCGCCAGCAGTACCGCGTCTATACGGCGGACGACCCGATCCAGGCCCTCGAGATGGTGAAGCGCATCCCGGTGCAGGTGGTGGTGTCCGACCAGCGCATGCCGGGCATGCAGGGCGTGGAACTGCTGCGGCAGGTACGCGAAGTCTCGCCCAAGAGCGTGCGGATCCTGCTGACGGGCTACTCCGACCTCGCTTCGATCGTCGGATCCATCAACGAGGGCGAGGTCTGGCGCTTCGTGAACAAGCCGTGGGATCCGAAGGATCTCCAGCGCATGATCGCGGAAGCCGTCGACATCGCGCAGACGCTGCCCGACATTCCGGCGTGGCGCATGCCGGCCGAGGCCCGGTTCGACGAGTCCATCCTCTGTCTCGACCCGCGCAACGAAATCATCGCCCATGCCGTGCGGGATTTCGGCGACCGCCACTGGGTGGGACAGGCCCGCAACATGGAAGAGGCCCTGCGTCTCCTCCAGGAGCGCGAAGTCGCGGTCATGATTGCCGACTTCGACGCCGACCCGCCAGCCCTCAAGGCGCTCCTGCATGCCCTCAAGCTCGCCTACCCGCAGATCCTCACGGTGGCGATGACGGCGGCAGCCGATGCCCACATGCTGATCGAGCTCATCAACGAGGTGCAGGTCTACCGCTTCCTGAGCCGGCCGCTGAACCCGGTCGTGCTGCAGGAGCATGTCACGGCGGCACTGAACCGATACCACACGTACAAGACTACGCCCGGGCTGCTGCGCGCCCAGAAGGTCGAGGCCGACGAGCGCAGCGACTCCACCAATCTCTCCAAGAGCCTGTTCCAGCGCCTGCGCGGCCTGCGCAACATGTTCCCGTTCGCCAGTTCCTGAGCGGATTCCCGCCAGCGTTCCGCCGAAGTTCCGCCGGATTTCCGCCCAAGGTCTGCCCGATTGACCTAGGTCAATGAGGCGCCGCCGGCCCCCGCCTAGGATGTGCCATCCCTGAACAGGCGCGGGAGCGTTCACGCCCGCCCATGACGAATCATGGCGATCGCCCTGCAGTCCCGTCCTGGAGCCGTCGCCGCCAGCCCGGTCGAATCCCGACCGGCGCAGGAGGCAACCGACTGTTTCCACTGTGGATTGCCCGTCCTCGAGCGAGGCCGCTACACGGCGGTCGTCGATTCCGTCCGCCGCGAGCTGTGCTGCGCCGGCTGCCAAGCCGTTACGGAGTCCATCCTCGGCGCGGGGCTCGAAGCCTTTTACCGCTCGCGGGCGGAAGCGCGGCCGGTCCCGGGTGAGGGGGCACCGGCGCCGCTGGAAGAACTTGCGATCTACGACCGGCCGGAAGTGCAGGGGGCCTTCGTGACCACCCTGGCCGACGGCAGCCGGGAAGCGACCCTGCTCATCGAAGGCATCACCTGTCCGGCGTGCGTGTGGCTGAACGAGCAGCATCTGCAGGCGCTGCCGGGCGTGCTCGCGGCAGACATCAACTACGCGACCCGCCGCGCCCGCGTGCGCTGGCAGCCGGATGCGATCCGGCTGTCCGTGATCCTCGATGCCATCCAGTCCATCGGCTACCGGGCCTGGCCCAACGACAGCGAGATCGCGGAACAGGTGGCCCGGCGCGAGCGCCGCAGCGCGCTTTGGCGTCTGTTCGTGGCCGCCTTCGGCATGATGCAGGTGATGATGTACGCGTACCCGGCCTACATCGCCGGGGAAGGCGAGATCACCGCCGACATCGCTTCGCTCCTGCGCTGGGCGAGCCTTGTCCTCACCGTCCCCGTGATCGTCTACTCCGCCGCGCCGTTCTTCCGGGGCGCACTGCGGGATCTGCGCCTGCGCCGCCTCGGCATGGACGTCCCCGTGTCTCTCGGCGTGGCTGCCGCATTCGCGGGCAGTGCCTGGGCCACCTGGACTGGCCGCGGCGAGGTGTACTTCGATTCGATCACGATGTTCGTGTTCTTCCTGCTGGCGGGCCGCTGGCTCGAGTACACGGCCCGCGGCAAGGCGTCCGAAGCGCTGCGTCACCTGCTGCGCGCCTTGCCCGCAAAGGCGCAGCGGCTGACTGACTTTCCCCGCAGCGAAGTCTTCGAAACCGTCCCCGCCGGCGCGCTCGCTATTGGCGATGCGGTGCTGGTGAGACCGGGAGACGCCTTCCCCGCGGACGGCGTCGTACTGAAAGGCGACACCCGCGTCGACGAGTCCCTGCTCACCGGCGAGAGCCGTCCCGCCGCCAAGGGACTCGGCGCTGCCGTCACCGGCGGTACGGCCAATGTCGCCCAGCCGGTGGTCATGCGTGTGGAGCGCACGGGGGCAGACACTCGTCTTTCCGCCATCGTGCGGCTGGTGGAGCGCGCCCACGCCGAACGTCCCGCCATCGTCGAACTTGCCGACCGCTATGCGGGCTGGTTCGTTGCCGCGGTTCTTGCCATCGCGCTCGCAGCGCTGGTGATCTGGCTGCGCATCGATCCCGATCGCGCGCTGATGATTGCCGTGGCGGTGCTGGTGGTCACGTGCCCTTGCGCGCTTTCGCTCGCCACACCCGCAGCGCTCGCCGTGGCGACCGGTACGTTCGCCCGCATGGGATTGGTCGTCACGCGGGAGCGGGCCATCGAATCGCTGACGCGCGTGACCCACGTGGTGATGGACAAGACCGGAACCCTCACCGAGGGCACGCTGGCCGTGGTCCGGACTGATGTGTTCGACGGCTTTGACGCGCAGCAGGTGCTGTCGTTGTCCGCGGCACTGGAGGCGGGGTCCGATCATCCGGTCGCACGTGCACTGAGGGCGGAAGGCATTGCGGGTTCGGACGTTGCCGTCGAGGTCCACCATGAAGCCGGAGCAGGCGTAAGCGGAATCGTCGCAGGGTCGCCGTGCCGTCTGGGCAGCCGGCGTCACATCGAGGCGCTGGGGATCGTTCTCCCGGACGTCGGCGCACCGGACGAGCACTCGGAAGTGTGGCTCGCCGTCGATGGCAGACCCGCTGCGCGCTTTCTCCTGGGGGATCGCCTCCGGTCCGACGCGGCGGCCGCGGTCGCGAACCTGCGCGCCCTCGGCCTGCAGGTGATTCTCGCGAGCGGTGACCAGGCCAACGTGGTCGAGGCGGCCGCGCGTCGCTGCGGAATCGCCCAATGGCATGCCGGCTGCAGTCCCGAGGACAAGCACGCTCGCGTCGAAGCACTGCAGGCGCAGGGTGCGGTGGTCTGCATGGTCGGCGACGGCGTCAACGACGCACCGGTCCTCGCACGCGCCGACGTCTCCGTGGCAATGGGCAGCGGGGCGGTGCTGGCCCAGCAATCTGCGGATCTGGTGCTGACCGGCGCCCGCATACAGACGCTGGTGGAAGGGTTCGAGCACGCGCGGCACACGCTGCGCGTGATGCGCCAGAACCTGGCCTGGGCACTCGCCTACAATCTCGTTGCGGTGCCGCTGGCCGCGACAGGACTGCTGAGCCCGTGGCTCGCGGGGCTCGGCATGGCGTCCAGTTCGCTGCTGGTCGTCGTCAACGCCTTGCGTCTTCGCAAAGCGCCCGAACACGTCGCAACGACCCTCGCGGACGCCGCGTCGGTCGCGAGGGCCTGAAGCCATGGACATCCTCTACCTGCTCATTCCCCTTTCCCTGGTGCTGGTGTTCGTCATCGGCGCCATCTTCTGGTGGTCCCTGCGCAACGGTCAGTTCGACGATCTCGAAGGCCCGGCGCATCGCATCCTCCTCGACGACGACCGTCCGTCGCAGCGCTGACGCGCCTGTCTCTGTGCCTCGCGCCTGCGCGGGGTGTCGTGCCTCCGTTCGAACCCCCCGATTTCCCGAGCTTCGCAACCCGCGGGCGTTATTGATCTGGATCAACCGTGGCGGGTCGTGCTTTCGGTGGCTCTTGATCTGGGTCAACCAGCGGGAATTCGTGCGCCGCAATAATCGGGCTGCAATCGTCGGATGGGGTGTACGGCGAATGCGGAGACGAGGTACTTCGGCAAATAGGGAGCGAACATGCAAGAGCAGACGACCTACAACTACAAGGTGGTCCGACAGTTCGCCATCATGACCCTGGTATGGGGCATCGTGGGGATGGCCGTGGGCGTGGTGCTCGCGGCGCAACTGTTGTGGCCTGACCTGACGTACGGCATTCCGTGGCTGTCCTACGGGCGATTGAGACCACTGCACACCAACGCGGTGATCTTCGCGTTCGGCGGCTGCGCGCTGTTCGCCTCCTCGTACTACGCGGTCCAGCGGACCAGTCACACCAGACTGTTCGGCGGTCCGCTCGCGGCGTTCACGTTCTGGGGGTGGCAGCTCGTCATCGTGCTGGCTGCGGTGACCCTGCCGCTCGGCATCACCACGGGCAAGGAATACGCGGAGCTCGAGTGGCCGATCGACATCCTGATCACGCTGGTGTGGGTCTCCTACGCGATCGTGTTCTTCGGCACGGTGGCCACGCGCAAGGTTGCGCACATCTACGTGGCCAACTGGTTCTTCGGCGGGTTCATTCTGACGGTGGCGCTCCTGCACCTCGTGAACAGCGCCGAGATCCCGGTGAGCTTCTGGAAGTCCTACTCGGCCTACGCGGGCGTGCAGGATGCGATGGTGCAGTGGTGGTACGGCCACAACGCGGTGGGCTTCTTCCTGACTGCGGGCTTCCTCGGGATGATGTACTACTTCGTGCCGAAGCAGGCGGGCCGGCCGGTGTACTCCTACCGGCTGTCCGTCGTGCACTTCTGGGCCCTCATCTTCACCTACATGTGGGCGGGTCCGCACCACCTGCACTACACCGCGCTGCCCGACTGGGCGCAGTCGATCGGCATGGTGTTCTCGCTGATCCTGCTCGCGCCGTCGTGGGGCGGAATGATCAACGGGATCATGACCCTCTCGGGTGCCTGGCACAAACTGCGCACCGACCCGATCCTGAAGTTCCTGATCACCTCGCTGTCCTTCTACGGCATGTCCACGTTCGAAGGCCCGATGATGTCGATCAAGACGGTGAACTCGCTGTCGCACTACACGGACTGGACCATCGGCCATGTGCACTCCGGCGCGCTGGGCTGGGTCGCGATGATCTCCATCGGCAGCATGTACTACCTGATCCCCCGTCTGTTCGGCCGTGCCGAGATGCACAGCGTGAAGCTGATCACCGTGCACTTCTGGGTGGCCACCATCGGCGTCGTGCTCTACATCGCCGCCATGTGGATCGCCGGGGTCATGCAGGGTCTGATGTGGCGCGCGGTGAATCCGGACGGCACGCTCACCTACACCTTCGTGGAGAGCGTCAAGTCGACCTACCCGTTCTACGCGATCCGTCTGCTGGGCGGGACCATGTACCTGGGCGGCATGCTGATCATGGCCTACAACACCTGGAAGACCGTGGTGGGTGCCAAGGCGGTGGATGCGCCGATCCTTCGCCCCGCCGCGGCCCACTGACGCGCTCCCGAGGAGACAGCGACCATGAGTTTCACGCACGAGAAGATCGAGAAGAACATCACCCTGATGATCGTGCTCACGGTACTCACCGTGAGCGTCGGGGGCCTGGTGGAGATCGTTCCCCTGTTCTTCCAGAAGTCCACCACCGAGCCGGTGAAGGGTGTCGAGCCGTACTCGCCCTTGAGGCTCGCCGGCCGGGACATCTATCTGCGCGAGGGCTGCTACAACTGCCACTCGCAGATGGTCCGGCCCTTCCGCGCCGAGACGGAGCGCTACGGTCACTACTCGGTGGCCGGGGAATACGTGTACGACCACCCGTTCCAGTGGGGCAGCAAGCGCACCGGTCCGGACCTGCATCGGGTCGGCGGCCGCTACAGCGACGACTGGCATCGCCTGCATCTCGACAACCCGCGCGACGTGGTGCCGGAGTCGAACATGCCTGCGTACCCCTGGCTCGGCAAGAACGCCGTCGAGTCCCAGGACATCGAGGCCAAGATGCGCGCGCTGCGGATGGTGGGCGTGCCCTACACGGACGAGCAGATTGCCAAGGCCAGGGAAGAACTGGCCGGCAAGAGCGAGCAGGATGCCCTCGTGGCCTACCTGCAGGGGCTCGGTACTGCACTCAAGAATGTGAGGTGAGCATGGATATCTCGATCACGGATGTGCGCGCCTGGATGACGATCCTGCAGATGGCGGTGTTCCTTGGGATCGTCTGGTGGGCCTACGGCAAGGCCCGGAAGGGCCGGTTCGAGGAAGCCGCGAAGATCGTGCTGGAGGACGAGGAGTTCGTCCGGCCTTCGCAGCAGCGTCCCGGCAAATAGGCTCGAGAAGAGGAAGCCATGAGCGATTTCACAAGTGATTTCTGGAGTGTCTTCGTCGCGCTGGTGACGGTGGTCAGCATCGTCGGCTGTGCGGTGTTCCTGAAGGCGCTGTCGGTCAAGCGTGTCCCCGGCTCCACGGTGGAGACGATGGGCCATGTCTGGGACGGCGATCTGGAGGAGTTCAACAATCCGCTGCCGAAGTGGTGGATGTGGCTCTTCTACATCACGCTGGTGTTCGGGGCGGTCTACCTCGTGCTGTATCCCGGACTCGGCAGTTTCAAGGGCGTCTACAACTGGTCCTCGCAGGGTCAGTACGGGGCCGAGGAGCAGAAGGCCCAGGCGCGGTTCGGCCCGATCTTCGAGAAGTTCCACCAGATGGATCTCGAGAAGGTGGCTGCGGAGCCCGAGGCCCGCGAGATGGGGCAGCGTCTGTACCTCAACTACTGCGCGCAGTGCCATGCCTCCGACGCCCGCGGCAGCAAGGGCTTCCCGAACCTGACCGACAAGGACTGGCTGTACGGCGGGGACCCCGCGGCGATCAAGACCTCCATCCTCGAAGGACGCGGCGGCCTGATGCCCGCACTGGGAGCGGCGCTCGGCGACGAAGGCACCAAGGATGTCACGCACCACGTCCTGTCGCTGTCCGGTCTGACCCACGATGGCATCCGGGCGAGCCGGGGCAAGGAGACGTTTGCGCAGAACTGCGCCGCCTGCCATGGCCCGGAAGGCAAGGGCAATGTCGCGATGGGGGCGCCCAACCTGACCGACGGCGTGTGGCTCTACGGCGGTGGCGAGTCCGCCATCATCGAGACGATCACGAAGGGTCGCAACGGCCGGATGCCGGCGCACAAGGAGTTCCTCGGCGATGCCAAGGTCCACATCCTCGCGGCGTACATCTGGGGGCTGTCGAACACCGGCGAGAAGGTTGCCGCCGAGTAACGGGGCGGGGAGTAACCCGCCGGGACGGAGTCCATGGACATGCAGGTGAAGGCAGTGGAAGCAGCGAAGCCCGTGCAGGCGGAGGAGCAGACGCTCTACGAGATCCGGCGCAAGATCTATCCGCGCGCCGTCTCGGGGCACTTCGCCTCCGCGCGCTGGGCGATGGTGCTGCTGACGCAGCTCATCTTCTACGGCCTTCCCTGGCTGTCCTGGAATGATCGGCAGGCGGTGCTGTTCGATCTCGCCTCGCGCAAGTTCTACATCTTCGGGCTCGTGTTCTGGCCCCAGGACATCGTGTACCTCACGGTGATCCTCATCCTCGCCGCTTACTCGCTGTTCCTGTTCACCGCCGTGGCGGGACGTCTGTGGTGCGGGTACGCCTGTCCCCAGACGGTGTACACCGAGATCTTCCTGTGGATCGAGCGCCGCGTGGAAGGCGAACGCCTCGCGCGGATGAAGCTCGACAAGGCGCCGCTCAGCGCGGCCAAGGTGGGCCGCAAGGTCCTGAAGCACGGGCTCTGGATCGCGCTCGCGCTCTGGACGGGCTTCACCTTCGTCGGCTACTTCACGCCGATTCAGACGCTGCTGGCCGACGTGTTCGCGCTGGGCACCGGCCCCTGGGAAACCTTCTGGATGCTGTTCTACGGCTTCGCCACCTACGGCAATGCCGGCTGGATGCGGGAGCAGGTGTGCAAGTACATGTGTCCGTACGCCCGCTTCCAGGGCGTGATGTTCGATCCGGATACGCTGGTCATCACGTACGACAAGGATCGAGGTGAGCCGCGCGGCGCCCGCTCGAAGAGTGCGGACCCGGTGAAGCAGGGGCTCGGCGCCTGCGTGGACTGCGGCATCTGCGTGCAGGTATGCCCGACCGGCATCGACATCCGCAACGGCCTGCAGTACGAGTGCATCGGGTGTGCCGCGTGCATCGACGGCTGCAACCAGGTGATGGACAAGATGGGCTACGACCGCGGCCTCATCCGCTACGCCACGGAGAACGCGGTCAAGCAGCATCTCGACCGCGGAGGCATGTTCCGGCGCGTGCTGCGGCCGAGAGTGCTGCTGTACACCGGGATCCTGCTTGCCGTGACCATTGCCGCGATCGTCACGCTCGCGCACCGCGTGCCGGTCAAGGTCGACGTCATCCGCGATCGCGTGCCGATGGCCGCCGGTTCCGGAGACGGTCGCGTCGAGAACGTCTACCGGCTGCAGGTCATGAACACCGACGAAACGCCGCGCCGCTTCACCATCACGGTTGCCGGCATGCCGGGACTGACGCTGGACTCGCGGGAGAACCCCGTGGAGCTCGGCGGGGCGAGGTCCCGGATGATCCCCGTGCGCGTCAACGCGGTGCCGTCGGCAGGTGTGCACGGTTCGCAGTCCATCGAATTCACCGTCAAGGCCGAGACGATCGGCGGCGCGCCCGACCCGGCGCCCCTTGTCATCGTCGAAACCGCACGGTTCGTCGTTCCCTGAGCGCCGTTTGAAGAAACAAGAGGAAGTATCGATGAATGCCCACACCCTGCCCGCAGAACCCCGCAATGCCTGGTACCGCGAACCGTGGCCCTGGCTCCTGATGGCCGGCCCCTTCGCGGCTGTGGTGGGTGGGTTGATCACCGCCTGGATTGCGATCACCCACCAGGACGGCCTCGTCAGCGAGGACTATTACAAGAAGGGTCTGGCGATCAACCGGACGCTCGCGCGGGAACAGGCGGCCACCCGCGCGGGCATTTCCGCGCAGGCGCAGTTTTCCGTGGACGGCACCCGCGTTCGCGTGCTCGCGACCGGCATCTCCCCGGCGCCGGCCACGCTCACGCTCAAGCTGGTCCACGCGACCGTGACGGGCAGCGACCAGATCGTGATGGTGTCCCGTGACGAGGGCGGCTGGTACGACGGCGCGCTGCAGCCGATGCATGCGGGCAAGTGGCAGGTGCTGCTGGAGGATGCGCAGGGCGCGTGGCGTGTCACGGGAGAGTGGCTCCCGGGCAACGACGGTCCCGTGTCCCTTCAGGGACGGGACGACTGACAGAGGAGCCGGGACCATGTCGACGCAGAAGCTCATCCATATCCTGTGGCCGGCGTTCATCGTCGGCGGGGTGGCGGAGGCCATCTTCTTCACGCTGTTCGATCCGATGGAACTCACCCTGTTCGGCTCGGATGTCGTGGCCTCCCGCACGACCATCTATTCCGTGGGGTTCTTCTGCTTCTGGGCCATGACGGCCAGTTCCAGCGCGCTTACCTGTTTCTTTCAGCGCACCGCGGCCGAAATCAACCGGTGCCCGATTCCCGATCCCACCCAGCGACCCGTGGGCTGTCCGAAGCGGGACGATCCGAACGCCTGCTGCGGCTGACCTTCCGCCGGCGCAGTCTGGACACGGGCCACCCCGCGGTGGCCCGTTTTGTTTCTGGCGCGTGAAGGCGCCGTCCGATCCCGATGCCATCGGGTGCCATGTCACTTTCGGGCGCGTCTCCCGCCCGGAATTCGGCGCGTATGTGACCCCGGTCACCGAACGCGACCTCCAATCGGCCCACCATGGGCCCTGCTATCCGCATCAATGGGGTGAACCGTGATCCGAATGTCCGACCTGGCCCGTCCGTGGACCGTCCCGCTGCTCCTCGCGATGGCGGGCGCTGCCGGCGCGCAGCCGCTGGAAACCGCGCCCGTCCAGTACCGCGAGGTGGACATCACTTACGCGGCCGAGGCGGTCGTCGAGGCGACTCGACAGTCCACCGTGTCGGCGCAGGTGACCGGCCGCGTCGTCGAGGTCCGCTTCGACGTGGGTGACGTCGTCGCCCAGGGCCAGGTCATCGCGCGGATCGATTCCTCCCAGGCGCGCCAGGTGGTGGCAGGCAGCCAGGCGCAGGTATCCCAGGCCCAGGCCGCCTACGAGAACGCCCGGGCCGAGTTCGAACGCACGCGGGATCTGGCGCGGCAGAAGTTCGTAAGTCAGGCCACCCTCGATCGCGCGGAGGCGGCTCTTCGCGTGGCAAAGGCCCAGGTGGAGTCCGCCCGCGCGGGCGCCGGCGAGGCGGAGACCGCGAAGGGCTTCACCACCGTGGTGGCACCGTTCGGCGGTGTCGTCGCCGCGCGGCACATCGAGGTTGGGGAGATGGCCGTCCCCGGCAAGCCGCTCTTCACCGGTTTCGATCCGCGGGAGCTGCGGGTCATCGCCTCCATCCCGCAGTACAAGGTCGCCGACATTCGCACGAGTCCCCGCGTGAGCGTCGAACTGCCTTCGGTCGGCAAGCGCGTCGCCGGCAGCAACCTCACCGTGCTGCCGGCCGCGGACGCCCGAACCCATTCCACCCGGGTGCGGGTCGATCTGCCCGCGGGCATGAAGGATGTGGTGCCCGGTGTCTACGCGCGGGCCCACTTCACGGTGGGCCGCGCCCGGAAGCTCGTGATGCCGGAAGGCGCGGCGGTCCGTCGCAGTGAAGTGACGGGTGCCTACGTCGTCGGAGCCGGCGGCAAGGTGTCCTTCCGCCAGATCCGCCTGGGCGAGCCCGCAGGCGACGGACTGGTGGAAGTGCTGGCGGGTCTCATGCCGGGAGAGAAGGTGGCGATCGCGCCAGTGAAGGCGTCGATCGCCCTGGCGCAGGGTACGAAGTCAGAGTGAAGCACGGTCCCGTACGGATCGCACCCGGAGGAGCAAGGCAATGGCACACATCGTGATCATCGGCGCTGGAATCGGCGGCATGCCCATGGCGTACGAGATGCAGGAGAAGGCCCGTCCGGGAGACCGTGTCACGGTCGTGTCCAACGCCCCGACCTTCCATTTCGTGCCGTCCAACCCCTGGGTTGCCGTCAACTGGCGCAAGCGCGACGACATCGAGTTCCCCGTGGCCGAGTATCTGGCGAAGAAGGGGATCGCCTTCACGGCCGCCGGTGCACGCCGGGTCGTGCCGGAGAAGAATCAGGTGGAACTCGGCGACGGCACGACGCTCGACTACGACTTCCTCGTGATCGCCACCGGGCCGAAGCTGGCCTTCGACGAGATCGAGGGCCTGGGCCCGGCCGGATTCACGCAGTCGGTCTGTCATGTGGACCACGCACTCGCGGCGGGCGAGGCCTGGGAGCGATTCGTGAAGGCGCCGGGGCCGATCGTCGTGGGTGCCGTGCAGGGTGCGTCCTGCTACGGACCGGCCTACGAGTTCGCCTTCATCATGGAAACCGACCTGCGTCGCCGCAAGCTGCGCGACCGGGTGCCCATGACCTACGTCACTGCAGAACCCTACATCGGCCATCTGGGTCTGGGTGGGGTCGGCGACTCCAAGACGCTGCTGGAATCCGCCATGCGCGAGCGGAACATCCGCTGGATCTGCAACGCGAAGACCACCCGGATCGAGCAGGGGAAGATGCACGTGACCGAGTTCGACGACATGGGCAAGGAGAAGAAGCAGCACGAACTGCCCTTCGCCTATTCGATGATGCTGCCCGCCTTCAAGGGTGTCGATGCCGTGTTCGGCATCGAGGGGCTCACGAATCCGCGCGGCTTCATCCTGATCGACGAGTTTCAGCGCAATCCGCGCTACCACAACATCTACGGTGTTGGCGTCTGCGTCGCCATTCCGCCCGTGGAGCAGACGCCGGTGCCGACCGGCGCGCCCAAGACGGGTTACATGATCGAGTCCATGGTCACGGCCGTTGCCCACAACATCCGCGCGGTGCTGGATGGTCGCGAGCCCGATGAGAAGGCCACCTGGAACGCGCTGTGTCTGGCCGATTTCGGCGACACCGGTGTTGCGTTCGTCGCGCTGCCGCAGATTCCGCCGCGCAACGTGAACTGGTTCTCGGAGGGCAAGTGGGTGCACCTCGCCAAGGTCGCCTTCGAGAAGTACTTCATCCGGAAGATGAAGAAGGGCACGTCCGAACCCCTGTACGAGAAGCTGGTGCTTCACAGCCTCGGCATCCGGAAGCTGAAGAGTGACGACTGAACCCAACTCCCCGGTCGCGGCCCTCGGCATCTCCGGGCGGACCGCGCGCTTCTTTCTCGGCTCGCGTCTCACGCCGCTGATCGCGCTCGTCTCGCTGCTGCTCGGCCTCTTCGCGGTACTGGTCACCCCGCGGGAGGAGGAGCCGCAGATCGATGTGACGATGGCGAACGTGTTCATTCCATTCCCCGGGGCCTCCGCGCGCAACGTGGAGAGTCTCGTCGCGACGCCGGCCGAGCAGGTGCTTTCCCGGATCTCCGGCATCGACCATGTGTACTCGGTGTCGCGGCCCGGGATGGCCGTGCTGACGGTCCAGTACAAGGTCGGCGAGGACCCGACGCAGGCCCTCGTGCGGCTCTACGACACGCTCGAGTCCCACAAGGACTGGCTCTCGCCCAATCTCGGCGTGGGGCAGCCCGTGGTGAAGCCGAAGGGCATCGACGACGTTCCCATCGTCGCGCTGACGCTCTGGACCGAAGACCCGGCGCGTGGCGCGTTTGAGCTGGAACGCGTCGCGCACGCCATGGAAGTCGAACTGAAGCGCGTGGCCGGTACCCGTGACGTCCGGACGCTGGGCGGTCCCGGGCAGGTGGTGCGCGTCCTGATCGAGGCCGAGAAGCTCAACGCCTATCGCGTCACCGCCCAGGACGTGCGCAACGCGCTGCAGCTTGCGAACGCCTCGCAGCCCGCCGGCTCGCTGGTCGGCAACAACCAGGAAGTCCTGGTACAGACCGGCACGTGGCTCGCTAGCGCCGAGGACGTGCGGCAGCTCGTCGTGGGCGTCCAGGACGGCAAGCCCGTGTTCATGACGGACGTCGCCCGGGTGGAGGACGGTCCGGATCAGCCGGCACGCTATGTCTGGCATGGGCTTGGCGCCGCGAACGGCGCCGGCGCGCCGGCCGTCGGCATGGAGCACCCGGCCGTCACCATCGCGATCACGAAGAAGCCCGGCGTCAATGCCGTCGACGTGGCGGACCGGATCATCGCCCAGGTCGCGGCGCTCGAGGGGCAGATCATTCCGGACGGCGTGCACGTGAGCGTCACGCGGAACTACGGCGAGACGGCCAACGACAAGGCGATGAAGCTGATCCAGAAGCTGCTGTTCGCGACGCTGTCCGTCGTGGCGCTCGTCTGGTTCACGCTCGGTCGCCGCGAGGCAGCCATCGTCGGTGTCGCGGTCATCCTCACGCTTGCGGCCACGCTCTTCGCCTCGTGGGCCTGGGGGTTCACGCTGAACCGCGTGTCGCTGTTCGCGCTCATCTTCTCCATCGGAATCCTCGTGGACGACGCGATCGTGGTCGTGGAGAACATCCACCGGCGCGCAGGCATGAGCACGGCGCCGCTGCGCGACATCATCCCCGTGGCGGTGGACGAAGTGGGCGGCCCTACGATCCTTGCGACGTTCACGGTGATCGCGGCACTGCTGCCGATGGCCTTCGTGAGCGGACTCATGGGGCCCTACATGAGCCCCATCCCGATCAATGCGAGCCTTGGCATGGCGATCTCGCTCGCGATCGCCTTCGTCGTCACCCCGTGGCTCGCTCTGCACTGGCTGCGCCCTCATGCGGCCGGACATGCGGAAGGGGAGGGCAAGCTGGACCGGCTGTTCCGTCGCATGGAGCCTCTGCTCCGCGGCGCGGGCGGGCGAAAGAACCGCTGGCTGCTGCTGGGTGGCATCGTCGTCGCGATCGTTCTGTCCGTGTCGCTGGCGGCCGTGCAGTGGGTCGTGCTCAAGATGCTGCCGTTCGACAACAAGTCCGAGTTCCAGGTGGTCGTCGACATGCCGGCCGGGACGCCCGTGGAGCGGACCGCCGCCGTGCTGCGCGACCTGAGCTCCGCCGTCGCGCAGATTCCGGAAGTGACGGACTACCAGGCCTACGCCGGTGCGGCGAGCCCGATCAACTTCAACGGCCTCGTGCGCCAGTACTACCTGCGCGAGTCCGCAGAACTCGGCGACATCCAGGTGAACCTGGTGGACAAGCACCACCGCGACCGGAAGTCCCACGAGATCGCGCAGTCGGTGCGTCCGGCGCTCGAAGCCATCGCGGCGCGCCATGGTGCGGAGCTCAAGGTGGTCGAGGTGCCGCCCGGCCCGCCGGTGCTCTCGCCCATCGTCGCCGAGATCTACGGCCCCGATTTCGCGGGGCAGGCCGCAGTCGCGAAACGCGTGCGCGCGGCGTTTGCCTCCACACCGGACATCGTGGCCATCGACGACACGGTGGACGACACCGCGCCCAAGCTCGTCGTACGCATCCAGCAGAACAAGGCGGCGCTTGCGGGTGTTGCGCCGCGCGACGTCGTCGAGACCATGCGCATGGGCCTCGCCGGCGAGTATGCGACGCCGCTGCACAGCGAGTCGGCCAAGTTCGAGATCCCGGTGCGCATCGCGCTGCGGCCGGAGCGGCAGAGCAGCGTCGACGAACTTCTGGCGCTCACCGTGCGCTCGCGCGCAGGCGAACTCGTGCCGCTCTCGGAACTCGTCGACGTCGTTCCGGTGGACCGCGAGCAGACCATCCACCACAAGGATCTGCAGCCGGTCGTCTACGTGCTGGGCGACATGGCGGGACGGCTCGACAGTCCGCTCTACGGGATGTTCGCGATCCGCTCGAAGATCGCCGGCATGACGCTGCCCGAGGGCGGCACGCTCGGGGAGGCATTCATCGGGGTGCCCGACGACCGCTACTCTGGCTACCGCGTGAAGTGGGACGGGGAATGGAAGGTCACGTACGAGACATTCCGCGATATGGGACTCGCCTACGCCGTGGGGCTCGTGCTCATCTACCTGCTGGTGGTGGCACAGTTCGGCTCGTACGGCGTGCCGCTCGTGATCATGGCGCCGATTCCGCTCACGATCATCGGCGTGATGCCAGGCCACGCGATCATGGGGGCCCAGTTCACCGCGACGTCGATGATCGGGATGATCGCGCTCGCCGGCATCATCGTGCGCAATTCCATCCTGCTGGTCGACTTCGTCAATCTTCAGGTGGGCGAGGGCGTCCCGCTGCAGGAGGCCGTGATCCGCGCCGCCGCGGCACGGGCCAAGCCGATCGTGCTCACGGGGCTCGCGGCGATGCTCGGCGCGCTCTTCATCCTGGATGACCCCATCTTCAACGGGCTCGCGATCACGCTGCTCTTCGGCATCGCGGTGTCGACCCTGCTCACGCTGGTGGTGATCCCGGTTCTCTACTACGCGACGTCCTGGAAGCGGGTTGCGTGACCTGGGTCACATCCGCAGGGCGGATCCGGGCCTACCATGGGTTCATGGGTCGCGCTTCGCGGCCGCTCTACTTCAGGAGACATCGCATGACCATCAATCGCATCGTTCGGATCGTGGCCGGGTTCTTCGTACTGCTGTCCCTGGCGCTCGGTGTCGAAGCGAGCCCGCTGTTCGTGAGTTCGAACTGGCTCTGGTTTACGGCCTTCGTCGGGTTCAATCTGCTGCAGAGCGGTTTCACCACGTTCTGCCCGCTCGAGATTGTGCTGCGCAAGCTCGGCGTGGGGCAACCGGAAGGGCGCGTAACGGCCTGACCGGACCGGCCTGAACGCAGGAAATGCAGGAAGGGTGGCGCGAAGGCGCCACCCGGCGGGTCAGCAGGGGCGGTGGCCGACCAGGTGCTTCAGGCGGGGGATGTCGATGATGCGGACGTGCTTCTGCTGCACGCTGATCAGGCCCTCGTCCTGGAACTTGGAGAAGACGCGGCTGACGGTCTCCAGCTTGAGGCCCAGGTAGCTGCCGATCTCCTCGCGGGTCATGCGCAGGTAGAACTCCGAGGGCGAATAGCCCCGGGCCACGAAGCGCTGCGACAGATTCACCAGGAACGCTGCCAGCCGTTCCTCGGCGCGCATGCTGCCCAGCAGCATCATCACGCCGTGGTCGCGGACGATCTCGCGGCTCATGACCTTGTGGAAGTGGCTCTGGAGCGCCGGCACCTGCCGGGAGAGGTCTTCCAGGCGGCCGAAGGGGATCACGCAGACTTCGCTGTCCTCGAGGGCCACGGCGTCGCAGGTGTGCTGCTCGGTGCCGATCCCGTCCATCCCGAGCAGCTCGCCGCCCATGTAGAAGCCGGTGACCTGGTCGCGACCGTCCTCGGAGAGGATCGAGGACTTGAAGAAACCCGAGCGGACAGCATACAGCGCGTCGAAGGGCTCGCCCGCGCGGTAGATGCTCTGGCCTTTTTTTGCAGTGCGGCGCACGTGGATGAGGTCGTCCAGCCGGTCCATCTCCTGGCCCGACAGACCTACGGGAAGACACAACTCCTTCAGCCCGCAAGTGGAGCAGGCCGTTCGAAGTCGTTCCAGGCTGAGCGGCTGGGCCGCCATGCTTCCGGTCATTCGCGACATCCTCGGTTGCGATACGCCTTCCAATGGTCGGCGTTTGATCCAGGTCAAGTTTGCGCTATCCACGCGGAATAAGCTTCCCTCAGTCGTGGCCCGCCAACCGAATTCTTTTTGACCTAGACAGATGATAGCGCAAGGCGAACTGGTGATCGACCCCGTGATGCTCGAGCGTTTCGGGTACGCAGGACCTCGCTACACGTCCTATCCGACGGCGGATCGCTTCGTGGAGGCCTTCGACGAGGAGTCCTACCGCATGTGGCTGCGCAAGCGCGGCATCGGCGGGTTCGCGAGGCCTTTGTCCTTGTACGTGCACCTCCCGTTCTGCGACACGGTCTGCTTCTACTGTGCCTGCAACAAGATCGTGACCCGGGATCGCACGCGCGCCACGAAGTACCTGCGCTATCTGGCGCGCGAGGCCGAGATGGTCGCCGGGGAGCTCGAGGGCGAGCGTCGGCTCTCGCAGCTGCACTGGGGAGGCGGCACGCCGACCTTTCTCCCGCCGGACGAATTGCGCGAGCTGATGGGCATCATCACCCGCCATTTCAGCCTGGACCCGGACGGGGAATACTCGATCGAGGTGGACCCGCGCAGCGTCGCCCCGGGCACGCTCACGATGCTGGCCGAGCTGGGCATGAACCGTGTGAGCATCGGCGTGCAGGACTTCGACCCCGTCGTGCAGAAGGCGGTGAACCGCATCCAGGGCGAGGACGTCACCCGCGCCGCCGTGGAGGAGGCCCGACGCGCCGGCTACAAGTCGGTGAACCTGGATCTCATCTACGGGTTGCCGAAGCAGAACGTCCAGGATTTCAGCCGGACGCTCGACACGGTGATCGAACTCGCGCCGCAGCGCATCGCGCTCTACAGCTATGCGCACCTGCCGCATGTCTTCAAGCCGCAGCGCCGCATCCTCGACAAGGACCTCCCGGCGCCGGAAGCGAAGCTCGCCATGCTTTCCACCGCCATCAGCAAGATGCGCCAGGCCGGGTACGTGTACATCGGCATGGATCACTTCGCCCGCCCGGACGACGAGCTCGGGGTCGCGCAGCGCCAGGGCCGGCTGCATCGCAATTTCCAGGGATACTCGACCCACGCCGAGTGCGACATGATCGCCCTCGGCGTTACCGCCATCGGCAGCGTGGGCCCCACCTACGTGCAGAACGTCCGCACCCTCGAGGAGTACTACGAGCGGCTGGACCAGGGAAACCTGCCGATCCTCCGGGGCGTGGAGCTGTCGGCCGACGACATCCTGCGCCGGTCGATCATCCAGTCGTTCATGTGCCATTCGGCGGTGTCCATCGAAGGCATCGAGCTCGCCCACCTGATCGATTTCGAGTCCTACTTCGCCGACGAGCTGCAGGAACTGCAGGTGTTCGTGGACGACGGGCTGCTCGAGATCGACGACGAGTGGCTCACCGTCACGCCGCGAGGGCGTCTGCTCATCCGGGCCATCTGCATGGTGTTCGACCGCTATCTCCGGACCCAGCGCCGGGCCGCCTCGTACTCGAAAGTGATCTGACGTGGTCGGCAAGCTCGCCGCCGCCGCTTTCCTGGTGGGCCTGCTGGGCGGGGTCCACTGCGCGGGCATGTGCGGCGGGTTCGCCACCGCATTCTCCCGGGCCGGCGGACGGGGCTTCGCCGGCTGGAAGCTGCAGGTCGGCCTGTCGGTCGGGCGGCTCGTGAGCTACGGCGTGGCGGGTGCCCTGGCCGGGTCCCTGGCCGGGACGGCGCTGCTTGCCCGCGAGGTTCTGCCCGTCCAGTTCGTGCTCTATCTTCTGGCCAACATCCTCCTCATCGGCCTGGGGCTGCATCTGGCTGGCTGGACCTCTTTCGTGACCCGGCTGGAGGCTCCCGGACGCTGGCTCTGGAAGCGGCTCAGTCCGCTGACGCGAGCCTTTCTCCCCATCGACGGGTGGGGCAAGGCCGTGGGGGCGGGGCTGGTCTGGGGCTGGGTTCCCTGCGGGCTCGTCTACACGATGCTGGCCACCGCCATGCTGGCCGGCGATCCGGCCGGGGCGGCCCTGGTCATGGTCGCCTTCGGGGTGGGCACACTCCCCGCGGTCCTGGGCGCCGGGTTTGCCCTGCGGTGGATCGGGGCCCATGCCGGGTCGGGCGGGGCGGTGCGGATCGCCGCCGGCGGCCTCGTCGCCGGCTTCGGGCTCCTGGGCCTGTTCCACGCCGGCACGCTGGCCAACGCCCTGCGCCAGGGCCTCGCCTGCCTCGTCTGAGGGTCGCGCCCCCTCTGGCGGGCCCTCGGCGCCGCCCTGGGCCTTGAGCCAACCCCCCTGTACGTACTACACTCCCGAGTTATCCCGCATGGTCTTCGACCATACGGGAAATTCGCACACCCGCCAGGCGCCGGCCCCGTTGCCGCGCAGTGAGGTGGTCCGGACCTCCCCAGGTCGTCCGGGCTTGCCGCGGGTGGAGGCTCAACTTCACAGGAGTACGCACAATCATGTCCGTGACCATGCGGCAGATGCTCGAGGCCGGCGTTCATTTCGGCCACCAGACCCGTTACTGGAACCCGAAGATGGCCCCGTTCATCTTCGGCCATCGCAACAAGATCCACATCGTCAATCTGGAACGCACCCTGGTCATGTACCAGGACGCGATGAAGTACATCCGCCAGCTGTCGTCGAACAAGGGCACCATCATGTTCGTCGGCACGAAGCGTCAGGCCCGCGAGATCGTCCGCGAGGAAGCCATCCGCGCCGGCTGCCCCTTCGTCGACCACCGCTGGCTGGGCGGCATGCTCAGCAACTTCAAGACCGTCAAGCAGTCCATCAAGCGCCTGCGCGAGATGGAAGGCATGATCCAGGACGGCTCCATGGAGAAGCTCTCCAAGAAGGAAAACCTGATGGCCCAGCGCGAGCTCGCCAAGCTCGACCGCAGCCTGGGCGGCATCAAGGAACTGAACGGCCTGCCCGACGCCCTGTTCGTGATCGACGTCGGCTACCACAAGATCGCCATCACCGAAGCCGCCAAGCTGGGCATCCCCGTGATCGGCGTGGTCGACACCAACCATTCGCCTGACGGCGTGGCCTACGTGATCCCCGGCAACGACGACTCCAGCCGTGCGATCCGTCTGTACGCCCGCGGTGCCGCCGATGCGGTCCTCGAAGGCCGCAGCCAGATCATCCGCGAGATCATCAGCGACGAGTTCGTCGAGGTCGAGACGACCGAAGAGCAGTCCGCCCCGTAATCCGGCGGGCCGTCCGAGCCGGCGCCGCCAGGCGGTGCCAACCGGTGCCGGGATGCCTCAGTGCGTCCCGGCCTGCAATCGAGTAGACAGTCAGGAGTGCACATGGCGGAAATTACCGCGAGCATGGTGAAGGAGCTGCGTGAGAAGACCGACGCTCCCATGATGGAATGCAAGAAGGCCCTGAGCGAAGCCGATGGCGACATGGCCAAGGCCGAGGAAATCCTCCGGGTCAAGCTGGGCAACAAGGCCGCCAAGGCGTCCGCGCGTGTCGCGGCCGAAGGCGTGGTCGGCACCTACCTCACGGGCGACGGCAAGCTGGCCGCCATCGTCGAGGTCAACTGCGAGACCGACTTCGTCGCCAAGAACGACGACTTCCTCGCCTTCGTCCGCAATCTGGCCGAACTGGTCGGCACGAAGAACCCGGCCGACGTGGCGGCGCTCTCCGCCCTGCCGCTCGACGGCAAGACGGTCGACCAGGTCCGTACCGAACTGGTGGGCCGCATCGGCGAGAACATGACGATCCGCCGCTTCACCCGCATCGACGCCAAGGGCCGTGTCGCCCAGTACGTGCACGGCGGTTCCAAGATCGGCGTGCTGGTGGACGTGGCCGGTGGTGACGAGAACCTCGCGAAGGATCTCGCCATGCACATCGCCGCCGCGAAGCCCGTCTCCATGTCGAAGGAGAACGTGCCCGCCGAGCTGATCCAGAAGGAACGTGACATCGCCACCGCCAAGGCCGCCGAGTCGGGCAAGCCGGCCGACATCGTCGCGAAGATGGTGGAAGGCAGCGTCCAGAAGTACCTGAAGGAAGTCACGCTGCTCGGTCAGCCCTTCGTGAAGGACGACAAGCAGACCATCGAACAGCTGCTCAAGTCGAAGGGCGCGTCCGTGGCGACCTTCGTGCTCTACGTGGTGGGTGAGGGCCTCGAGAAGAAATCCAACGATTTCGCCGCCGAGGTTGCAGCCCAGGCGGCAGCCGCCCGCCAGGGCTCGGCCTGACGGGGGCGCGCATGGCGGCGCCCGCGTACAAGAGGATCATCCTCAAGCTGTCGGGGGAAGCCCTCATGGGCGACGACAGCTACGGGATCAACCGCGAGACCATCGAACGCATCGTCTCCGAGGTGGCCGAGGTGGTGAACCTCGGCGTGGAGACGGGCGTGGTGATCGGCGGGGGCAACATTTTTCGGGGTGTCGCTCCCGGCGCCGCCGGCATGGACCGCGCGACGGCGGATTACATGGGTATGCTCGCCACGGTGATGAACGCCCTGGCCCTGCAGGACGCCATGCGCCGGATCGGCGTGGCGGGGCGGGTCCAGTCGGCGCTCAACATCGAGCAGGTGGCCGAGCCCTACATCCGGGGCAAGGCCATCCGCTACCTCGAGGAAGGCAAGGTCGTCATCTTCGCGGCCGGCACGGGCAATCCCTTCTTTACCACGGACACGGCAGCCGCCCTGCGCGGCATGGAAATCAATGCCGAGATCGTGCTGAAGGCCACTAAAGTCGACGGGATCTATTCCGATGATCCCAAGAAGAATCCCGCAGCCGTCCGTTATGACAGCCTGACCTTCGACGAGGCGATCAACCGCAACCTCAAGGTCATGGATGCCACGGCGCTCACGCTGTGCCGGGACCAGAAACTGCCCATCTGTGTGTTCAGCATCTTCAACCCCGGCTCGCTGCGGCGGGTGGTGATGGGGGAGAAAGAGGGCACGCGGGTACATGTCGCATAATACCCATGGCGCCGACAGGGGTCGGCGCTCCAGTTTCGACGCATCGCACGAGGAACACCTGGGATGATTGCCGACGTCAAGAAAAGTGCCGAGCAGCGGATGCAGAAGTGCATCGATACGCTGAAGACCGACCTGGGCAAGGTCCGGACGGGTCGGGCCCACACCGGAATTCTCGATCACGTGAAGATCGACTACTACGGGACCCTCACGGCGATCCCGCAGGTCGCCAGCGTCACGCTGGTGGACGCCCGCACGATCGGCGTCACCCCGTGGGAAAAGAAGCTCATCGGTGCCATCGAGAAGGCCATCCGCGAGTCGGATCTCGGCCTCAACCCCGCGACGCAGGGTGAGATGGTGCGGGTGCCCATGCCGGCACTGACCGAGGAGCGCCGCAAGGACCTCGTCAAAGCCGTCAAGAAGGAAGCCGAGGACGCCCGGGTCGCCATCCGCAGCGTCCGTCGTGATGCCAATACGCACCTGAAGGACCTGCTGAAGGACAAGAAGGTCTCGGAAGACGAGGAGCGCAAGGCCCAGGACGAGGTGCAGAAGCTCACCGACCGCTTCGTGGCGGAGGTGGACAAGATGATCGCCGCCAAAGAAACAGAACTCCTGGCGGTCTGACTTGGGACGCTTCTCCAGTTCCACCCTGCAGATTCCGGAGACGTCCCGCGTTCCGCGTCACGTTGCCATCATCATGGATGGCAACGGCCGCTGGGCGAAAAAGCGCTTTCTGCCGCGCGTGGCCGGCCATCGCCGCGGACTCGAAGCGGTGCGCGAGGCCGTGCGGCTGTCCACGCAGTTCGGTGTGCAGTACCTCACGCTGTTCGCCTTCTCGAGCGAGAACTGGCGCCGCCCGCCCGAGGAGGTGTCCTTCCTCATGAACCTGTTCGTCTACGCCCTCGAGAAGGAAGTGGCCGAACTGCATGAGAACGGCATCCGCCTCAAAGTCGTGGGGGACCTCTCGCCCCTGGATGCCTCCATCGTCAGGCTGGTACGCGAGAGCGAGGCCCTGACGGCGGACAATCCCGGCCTCACTCTCACCATCGCAGCCAACTATGGCGGCCGGTGGGACATCATGCAGGCGGTCAACCGCATGACCCAGGCCCATCCGGAGAAGGACGGCCTCTATACGGAGCAGGATCTCGCCCCGTGGCTCGCGATGCGCTATGCGCCCGAGCCCGATCTGTTCATCCGCACGGGTGGGGAGCAGCGCATCAGCAACTTCCTGCTGTGGCAACTCGCCTACACGGAACTCTATTTCACCGACACGCTGTGGCCCGACTTCGATGCGCGCACCTACCTGTCGGCGATTCACTCGTACCGCAAGCGGGAGCGTCGGTTCGGTCGCACGAGCGAGCAGCTGACGCAGGACCCGCAGGAGCTTCCGGCCGAACGGACCGTGGTGCCGGTCGTCGGCGGCTGACCGGTTCCCCTTCGCGATGCTCGGTCGTCGCATTCTCACCGCCGCGGTGCTCATTCCGCTGGCGCTCGCAGGGCTGTTTCTCCTGTCGAACGACGCATGGGGCATCGCCAGCGCCATCGTCATCGCCATCGGCGCCTGGGAGTGGGGTCGACTCGCTGGCTGGACCTCCACCGGTCGCATTCTTTTCACCGCGCTGATTCTGCTGTCCTGCCTGCTGGCTTCCCTTGCCCTCGGGCACGTTTCCTCCCTTCAAGACGCATTGCCTGTTGCCACCTGGATCCTCGCGCTCGGGTTCTGGCTCGGCATCGCCACCCCCTGGGTCTTGCGCCGCTGGCAGGTGCGCAGCGCGCCGGCTCTGCTGATCGCCGGCTGGTGGGTACTTTTCCCGGCCTGGCTGGCGGTCTGGCACCTCCAGCGCGAGCCTGCGAGACTTCTCGCGCTCATGGCGGTGATCTGGGTGGCCGATTCGGCGGCATACTTCACAGGCCGGACGTTCGGGCGCCGCAAGCTCGCGCCGCTCGTGAGTCCCGGCAAATCCTGGGAGGGGGTGTACGGTGCGCTCGCTGGTGTGGCGGTCTATTTCGGAATCGTCGAATGGCTTCGGCCCGGCCTGCTCGCGCCCGGCGCGGCAGTCCTCACCCTGGTGTTTCTCGAGGCCGTCGTGATCCTCAGCATCGTGGGTGATCTCTTCGAATCCTGGATGAAGCGCGAGGCCGGCCTCAAGGACAGCGGCAGCATCCTGCCCGGCCACGGCGGCATTCTCGATCGTCTCGACAGCCTCACGGCGAGCCTGCCGGTGATGGCGCTGTTCGTCTGGTGGACCGCCGGGAGGCCGGTATGAGCGACGCACTGCGCCGCATCGCCGTGCTCGGCTCCACCGGCAGCATCGGCCGCTCGACGCTCGACGTGATCGCACGGCACCCCGACCGCTACCGCGCCGTCGCCCTGTCCGCGCGCCGGGATGTCGATACGCTGTTCGAACAGTGCGTCACGCACCGTCCGCGCTATGCCGCCATGCTCGAGCCGCAGGCGGCCGCGGCGCTGGAGTCGCGCCTGAAGGCTGCCGGCGTTCGCTGTGAAGTGCTCGCGGGAGAAGAGGGCGTCTGCGCCGTTGCCTCGGTGAGCGATGCCGATTCCGTCATGGCGGCGATCGTCGGTGCTGCGGGACTCGAGCCGACACTGCGTGCGGTGCGTGCCGGGCGCCGCGTCCTGCTCGCGAACAAGGAAGCCCTCGTGATGGCGGGCGCGCTCTTCATGGAAGCCGTGCATCGCCACGGCGCCGAACTGCTGCCCATCGACAGCGAACACAACGCGATCTTCCAGTGCCTGCCGCGCGGCTTCGAACGCGGGCTTGCGCACGGAGGTGTCCGGCGGATCCTGCTCACCGCCTCGGGCGGACCGTTTCGCACCGTCCCCATCGAGCGGCTCGCGACAGTCACACCCGACGAGGCCTGCGCGCATCCCAACTGGGTGATGGGCCGCAAGATCTCCGTCGATTCCGCCACGATGATGAACAAGGGGCTCGAAGTGATCGAGGCCCACTGGCTCTTCGGTCTGCCGCGCGCGCGCATCGACGTGGTGATCCACCCGCAGAGCGTGATCCACTCGATGGTCGAGTACGAGGACGGCTCGGTGCTCGCGCAACTCGGCAACCCCGACATGCGCACGCCCATCGCCCACGCGCTGGCGTATCCCGATCGCGTGGAGGCCGGCGTGGCGCGCCTCGATCTCACGCAGATGGCGGCGCTGTCGTTCGAAGCGCCGGATCTCGACCGCTTCCCTTGCCTGGGTCTCGCGTTCCGGGCGCTCGAGCAGGGCGGGGCGGCGCCCATCGCGCTCAACGCGGCGAACGAATGCGCGGTCGAACGGTTCCTCGAGGGCGGGGTCCCATTCCACAGGATTGCCGGTGTCGTCGAGTCCGTCCTCGAGTCCGTCCGCGGTGCGCCGCCGGACACCCTCGAAGGCGTGGCCGAGGCCGATCGCGAAGCCCGACGCATCGCCGGCGAAGTACTGAAACGGTTCGCATGACACCTGCCCCGCAGAGTGCCGGCGAGCCCCTGTTCCGGAGTCGAAGATGAGCTTTCTCACGACGGTGGTCGCCTTTCTCCTCGCGCTGGGGATCCTGATCGTGTTCCACGAGTTCGGGCACTACCTCGTTGCGCGCCTGTGCGGTGTGAAGGTGCTGCGTTTCTCCGTCGGCTTCGGCAAGCCGCTATGGAGCCGCAAAATGGGCAAGGACGGCACCGAGTGGGCGCTGGGCGCCTTTCCGCTGGGCGGCTACGTGAAGATGGTGGACGAACGCGAAGGGCCCGTGGCGCCGCAGGATCGCGATCGCGCCTTCAACCGCCAGAACGTCTGGCGCCGCATCGCGATCGTGGCCGCCGGCCCCATCGCCAACTTCCTCCTTGCCATCCTGCTCTACTGGGTGCTGTTCGTTCACGGCGTCCCTGGTGTCCGGCCGGCCGTGGACGCGCCCGCGTCGGGTACGCCGGCCGCGTTTGCGCAGTTCGAGCCCGGTGATCTCATCCGCAGCGTGGACGGCAAGCCCGTCCGCACCTGGCAGGAACTGCGCTGGGCGCTGCTCGAGCACGCCGTCGAACGCCACACCGTCGCGGTCGAAGTGGAGTCCCTGTCCGGCAGCATCCAGTCGCGGCGCCTGGACCTCGGGTCACTCGACACCGACTCCCTCGACGCCGATTTCCTCAAGGCGCTCGGCATCATCCAGTTCCAGCCGCCGCTGCCTCCGGTCATCGGGACCGTGGTCTCGGGCGGCGCCGGGCAGGCGGGAGGCATCCGCGAGGGCGACGAGATCGTCGGTGTGAATGACATCGCCATCGAACGCTGGGACCAGCTCGTGCGCGAAGTGCGCAGCCGTCCCGGCCAGGCACTGCGGGTCACGGTGCTCAGAGACGGCGCCGAGGTGCCGCTCACCGTGACGCCCAACGCCGAGCGCGAGGGCGAACGCGAGGTCGGCAAGCTCGGCATCGGCCCGAAACCGGACCAGGCCGCGATGGCGCGTTATCTCACCGAAGTGAAATACCCGATGGGCGAGGCTGTCTGGCAGGCCGTGCGCAAGACCTGGGATGCTTCCATCTTCACGCTCGAGATGATGGGGAAGATGGTGATGGGCAAGGTTTCCATCAAGAATCTGAGCGGGCCGCTCACCATCGCCGACTACGCAGGACAGTCGGCGCAGATGGGCTGGTTGCCCTACGTGAGCTTCCTCGCGCTCGTGTCGATCAGTCTCGGCGTGCTGAATCTGCTCCCCGTGCCGCTACTGGATGGGGGGCACCTGATGTATTATTCGGTCGAAGTCATCAAGGGCAGACCTGTGTCCGAGCGCGCGCTCGAGATCGGCCAGAAGGTCGGGGTCGTGCTCCTGTTCAGCCTGATGGCCTTCGCCATCTATAACGATATCCAACGCCTGGTGGGCGGCTCCTAGCGGATGAAGCGTCTTCTCATCGCGGTCCTTTTCGCGCTCGCGTATTCGCAAGCCGCACACAGCTTCGAACCCTTCAAGATCCAGGACATCCGCGTCGAGGGTATCCAGCGCACCGAGGCCGGGACGATCTTCGGCTATCTGCCGGTGAAGGTCGGCGACGACATGACGCCCGAGAAGGCGACTGCGTCGGTCAAGCTCCTCTTCGGCACCGGCTTCTTCAAGGACGTGCAGGTCGAGCAGGACGGCAATGTCCTCGTGGTGATCGTCCAGGAGCGTCCAGCGATCTCCGCGATCGACGTCCGCGGCTCCAAGGAATTCGACAAGAAGAAGCTGCTCGAGATCTTCCGGGCGGTGGGCCTGCAGGAAGGCCGCATCTTCGACCAGTCGATCCTCGAGCGCGCCAAGCAGGACCTGAAGAACCAGTACATCTCCCGCGGCAAGTACGCGGTCGATGTGCAGACCACGGTGAATCCGCTCGAGCGCAATCGTGTCGGCATCAACTTCAACATCGTCGAAGGCGCCGTCGCCAAGATCCGCGCAGTCAACATCGTGGGCAACCGCGTGTTCCGCGACAAGGACCTGCTGGACCTCATGGTGCTGCGCACACCCGGCGCGATGACCTGGTACACCCGCAACGACCAGTACTCCCGCCAGAAGCTCGCGGCCGACCTCGAAACGCTCCGGTCCTTCTACCTGAACCAGGGCTACCTCGAGTTCACCATCGACTCGACCCAGGTCGCGCTGAGCCCCGACAAGAAGGACGTCTTCATCACGGTGAACGTGTCCGAAGGCCAGAAGTACACCGTCACCGACGTGAAGCTCGCCGGTGACCTCCTTGTGCCCGAGGCCGAACTGCGTGCGCTGTTCCGGCTCAATCCCGGTGAAGTCTTCAACCGCGAGAAGCTGACCGAAACCAGCAAGCTGATCAGCGACCGCCTCGGCAACGACGGCTACGCCTTCGCCCAGGTGAATCCGGTGCCCGAGATCGACCGCGTGAAGCGGCAGGTCTCCTTCACGATGTTCGTGGATCCGGGCCGCCGCGTGTACGTGCGCCGCATCAACGTCGCCGGCAACACCACGACCCGGGACGAAGTCGTCCGCCGCGAGTTCCGGCAGATGGAGGGCGCCTGGTATTCCCAGGAGAAGCTCAACCGCTCCAAGGTGCGGGTCGACCGTCTGGGCTACTTCTCCGAGGTGAATCTCGAGACGCCGGCCGTCCAGGGCGTGCCCGACCAGGTCGACGTCAACATGACCGTGAAGGAGCGCCCCACCGGCAGCATCAGCCTGGGGGCGGGCGTGTCCAGTATCGAGCGACTGATCCTTTCGGCGAACATCAGCCAGCAGAACGCCTTCGGCACGGGCAACGCGCTTTCCCTCGGCATCCAGACCGGCCGGATCAACCGCGTGATCAACCTGTCGTACACGAATCCGTACTGGACGGACGACGGCATCAGCCGCGGCTTCGACTTCTATTCGCGGCGGTTCAACCCATCCGTGCTGCGGCTGGCCACGTATGCGACGAATACCGACGGCGCGGGCATACGCTTCGGCATCCCGGTGTCGGAACTCGACACCATCAACATGGGCCTGTCGGTCGAATCCACCGACATCGAGATCTTCAGCGCGACCCCTAAGCGGTTCCGGGACTTCGTGAACCAGTACGGATCGGTCAACCTCGGCATCATCGGCACCCTCGGGTTCTCGCGGGACGGCCGCGACAACACCATCACCCCGACCTCCGGTCCGTTCCAGCGGGTGCAGACGGAAGTCGCTGTGCCGGGTGGTGATCTCCGCTACTACCGCCTCACGTATACCGGTCAGCGCTACTGGCCAATCGGCCGCACCAGCACCCTGCAGATCGGCGCCACCGTCGGCTATGCCAACGGATACTCGGGCAATCCGTTGCCGTTCTACAAGAACTTCTACGCGGGCGGCGTGAACAGCGTCCGGGGCTTCTTCACCTTCGGCATCGGGCCGCGGGACGAATTCGGCCTCGCCATCGGCGCCAACAAGCAGCTGCTCGGCAACGTGGAGTACTACTTCCCGTTCCCGGGTGCCGACAAGGATCGGAGCCTCCGGCTGTCCTGGTTCGTGGACGCCGGGATGGTGGATACTACTTACAACTTCGCGGAACTGCGCTATTCCACGGGCGTTTCGCTTAACTGGTTTTCTCCGGTGGGGCCGCTGAAGCTGAGCTTCGGCATCCCGCTCAAGAAGGAACCGACGGATCGATTGCAGCGCATCCAGTTCACGCTCGGCACGATCTTCTAGCCGTCAGTTGGCGGCCGGGCCAAACCGCAGGAACCACCCATGACCAGACCAGTCTCGAAGAAAGTTGTTTCGCTCATCGCAGGCGCGTGCTTCCTGGCGAATGCAGGATGGGCTGTCGCCAACGACGCGATCAAGATGGGTTTCGTTAGCATCGAGCGCATCCTCCGCGAAGCCGCCCCCGCGAAGAAGGCCCTGCAGAAGCTCGAGAAGGAATTCGCCGCCCGCGATGCCGAACTCCAGAAGCTCACCAAGCAGGGCAAGGATCTGCAGACCGCCCTCGAGAAGGACGGCGTGACCATGAGCGAGTCGGACCGCCGCAACAAGGAAGGCGACCTTGCACGTATCAACCGCGACCTCCAGCGCATGCAGCGCGAGTTCCGCGAGGACCTCAACATGCGCAAGAACGAGGAACTCGCCCAGGTGATCGAGCGCGCCAACAAGGTCGTGCAGCAGATCGCGGAGCAGGAGAAGTACGACCTAATCCTGCAGGAAGCCGTGTTCCGCAGCCCCCGCATCGACATCACCGACAAGGTCATCAAGGCCCTCGGCGACAAGTAATCGCCGACGGCACCCCCACCGGATCGACGACGGTGACCTCCGACTTCGCCGCGCAGGGTTCCCATGGCTGATTCCGGGAAGTCACCCGTCACCCTCGGGGCGCTCGTCGCCCGCTTCGGTGGCGAGCTCATCGGGCAGGCCGACGTGGCGGTCCGGCAGGTGGCGCCCCTCGACACCGCCGGCGCCGACGACATCTCCTTTCTCGCGTCGGCCAAGTACCGGAAGCAGCTTGCCTCCACATGCGCCGGCGCCGTGATCCTCGGGCCCGACGATCGTGACGCCACCGACCGTCCGCGCATCATCACGCCCAACCCTTACCTGTACCTCGCGCGGGTCTCCACGCTGCTGAATCCCGGGCCACCTCTCGTTCCGGGCATCCACCCGTCGGCAGTCGTCGCGCCGGATGCCTGTGTGGCGGCCAGCGCTTCCATCGGCCCCAATGCGGTCATCGAGGCTGGCGCCTCAGTGGGCGAGCGCACCAGGATCGGTCCCGGCTGCGTCGTGGGTCCCGGGGCTTCCGTGGGCGCGGATGTCCTCCTGCACGCCAACGTCGTCATCTGCCACGACTGCGTGGTGGGCGATCGCTGCGTCCTGCATCCCGGCGTCGTCATCGGTGGCGACGGCTTCGGCATGGCGGAGGACGGCGGGCGCTGGGTCAAGGTGCCGCAGATCGGTCGCGCGGTCCTCGGCAACGATGTCGAGATCGGCGCCAACACCACCATCGATCGCGGCGCCCTCGGCGACACCGTGCTCGAGGAGGGCGTTAAGCTCGACAACCAGATCCAGGTCGCGCACAACGTCGTGATCGGCGCGCACACCGCCGTCGCCGCCTGTACCGGCTTCGCGGGCAGTTCCCACATCGGCAAGCGCTGCCGCATCGGTGGTGCCGCCATGATCCACGGCCACATCGACATCTGCGACGGTGCCATCGTCGCGGCGGGCACGATGGTGCGCAAGAGCATCACGACCCCGGGCATCTACGACGGTTTCTTCCCGGCACTACCGCACAAGGACTGGATGAAGAACCTCGCGCACTTCAACCGCCTGCACGAGATCGCGGACATCGTGCGCTCGCTGGCGTCGCGGGTGGAACAGCTGGAAGGCGCGGCCTCGCCGGGGCGCACGCCTCAGGGCACGGATGCCGGGCCCGCAGCCTCGGGTGACAACAAGGACAACAACGCGTGAACGCCATGGACATCGAACAAATCCTGAGGTGCCTGCCGCATCGGTATCCGCTGCTGCTGGTGGACCGGGTATTGAGTTGCGAACCGGGGAAGACCATCCGTGCACTCAAGAACGTGTCGGTGAACGAGCCGTTCTTCAACGGCCACTTTCCGCACTACAAGGTGATGCCCGGCGTGCTCATCGTGGAGGCCCTGGCGCAGGCGGCGGCCATCCTCTCGTACAAGACCCTCGACCAGCGTCCCGACGAGAACTCGGTCTACTACTTCGTCGGCATCGACGGTGCCCGCTTCAAGAAGCCCGTGGTCCCCGGCGACCAGCTGATTCTCGAAGTCACGCTCACCCGTCAGATCCGCGGCATCTGGAAGTTCTCCGCCCGCGCGGAAGTCGATGGTGCGGTGGCTGCCGAAGCCGAACTGCTGTGCACCCTCAAAGCCATTCCGAGCGTGGAGGCCCCGTGATCCATCCGACCGCCATCGTCCATCCGGGTGCCCGGCTCGCGGCCGACGTGGAGGTCGGTCCGTACACCGTCATCGGCGAACACGTGGAGATCGGCAGCGGCACCAGCATCGGCGCCCACAGCGTGATCACCGGGCACACTCGCATCGGCTCGGACAACCGGATCTTCCACTTCGCGTCCATCGGCGAGGAGCCGCAGGACAAGAAGTACGCCGGCGAGCCCACCCGCCTGGAGATCGGCGACCGCAACACCATCCGCGAGAACAGCACGATCAACTGCGGCACCGTGCAGGACGGCGGCCTCACCCGTGTGGGCAGCGACAACTGGATCATGGCGTACGTGCACATCGCGCACGACTGCATGGTCGGCAACCACACCATCTTTGCTAACTGCACGCAGCTCGCCGGCCATGTCCACGTGGACGACTGGGTGATCCTCGGCGGCTTCACCGGCATCCACCAGTTCTGCCGCATCGGCGCGCACAGCATGACGGCGATCGCCTCGGTGATCGTCCACGATCTGCCGCCCTACGTGATGGCCCAGGGCGATACCGCCAAGGCCCACGGCATCAACAGCGAAGGCCTCAAGCGCCGGGGCTTCTCGCCCGAGGCAATCAACGGCATCCGCAAGGCCTACAAGACGCTCTACCGCGAGGGGCTCACCCTCGAGGAAGCCAAGGCGGCGCTGGCCGCCCAGTCGGCAGCCTGCGCGGAAGTCGCGCCGATCGTGGACTTCCTCGGCAAGGCAACCCGCGGTATCGTCCGCTAGTCGACGAGACGACAAGAACAGAGAGGCGGGCAGTTCGATGGCGCGGAACGTGACGATCGCGATGGTGGCCGGCGAGGCCTCGGGGGACCAGCTGGCCGCCCCGTTCGTGGCCGAGCTTCACCGCCGCCTGCCCGGTGCCCGGTTTGTGGGCATCGGCGGCCCGCGCATGCAGAGCGTCGGGTTCCAGTCCTGGTACCCGATGGAAACGCTCTCGGTCCGTGGCTACTCCGAGGCCGCCCGCAGCATTCCGGCCATCCTCGGTATCCGGCGGGAGCTGGCCTCACGCCTCATCGCGGAGCCGCCGGACATCTTCATCGGGGTCGACGCGCCCGACTTCAATCTCGCCCTCGAAACCAAGCTCCGCGCCAACGGCATTCCCACCGTCCAGTACGTGAGCCCGTCCATCTGGGCCTGGCGCGGCGAGCGCATCCACAAGATCAAGCGGGCGGTGGACCACATGCTCGCGCTGTTCCCCTTCGAGGTGCCGCTGTACGAGCGCGTCCAGGTTCCGGTGACGTTCGTCGGGCATCCCATGGCCGACGAGATTCCCGAAAAGCCCGACGTCGAGGCGGCGCGGGAGCAGATCCGCGTGCCGGGCTCGGCCCCGGTGTTCGCGATGCTCCCGGGCAGCCGTCGCGGTGAGCTGGAGCAGCACGCCGGCCTGTTCATCGATACCGCCCGGCAGATCGCGGCCCAGATGCCCGACGCGCGTTTCCTCGTGCCGCTCGCGACCCGCCCGACGCGCTCCCAGTTTGAGCAGGCGCTCTACGATCACAAGGGCCAGGACCTGCCGTTCACGGTGCTGTTCGGCCATTCGCAGCTCGCCATGACCGCCGCGGATGTCGTCCTCGTGGCTTCGGGCACCGCCTCCCTGGAAGCCGCGCTGCTTCGCCGCCCCATGGTCATCACCTACCGCGTGCCCAAGCTCACGTACCGGCTGATGTGGCCGCGGCGTTACCTGCCTTACATCGGACTGCCGAACGTGCTCGCCAAGGCGTTCGTCGCGCCGGAGATCCTCCAGGACGACGCCACCCCTGAAAACCTGTCCCAGGCGCTCGTGAACGTCTACCGCGACAAGGTCGTACGGGACCGCCAGGCGCGCTGCTTCGAGGAGATGTACAGAACCCTGCGCTGCAGCGCCGCCGAGCGCGCTGCCGAGGCCGTGGTGCCTCTGCTGCACGCGCCTTCGGCCCAGCGCCGCGCGGCGCTCGGCATGGCGACGGCCGGCGGCAGCCGCCCGTGACCCTCTCGGCGGGCGTCGACGAGGCGGGCCGCGGTCCCCTGGCCGGCCCTGTCTACGCAGCCTGCGTCGTTCTCGATCCCGCCCGACCCATTGCCGGTCTCGCCGACTCCAAGGCGCTCACCGCGCTCCGCCGCGAACGTCTGGCCGACGAGATCCGCGCCCGGGCGCTCGCCTGGGCCATCGCCGAGGCCAGCGTGGAGGAGATCGACCGTCTCAACATCCTGCACGCCACCATGCTCGCCATGCAGCGCGCGGTGGCGGGGCTGGGCATGAATCCCGACGAAGTGCTGATCGACGGCAACCGCTGTCCGGCGCTCGCCGTGCCTGCGCGGGCCGTGGTCCGGGGCGACGCCACCGTCGCGGCCATCAGCGCCGCATCGATCCTCGCCAAGACCGCGCGGGACGCCGTGATGGTCGATCTCGACCGGCTGCATCCCGAATACGGCTTCGCGCAGCACAAGGGCTACCCGACGGCCGAACACGTCGCGGCGTTAAAGCGGTATGGTCCGACTGTGCACCATCGGCGCAGTTTCGCGCCGGTGCGTGCTTCCCTGTCCGCGGACGCCGGCGCCTGAAAGGGCGCTCCGGCGTCCGCGGAAGGTCTGCAATCCCGCTTCTCCGGAGGTCATTGAATGGATTTCGCACGCTGGCTGCACGTGCTGGGCGTCGTGGTTTGGGTGGGCGGGATGTTCTTCGCCTACATGGCGCTGCGCCCGGCGGCCGCCCAGTTGGAACCGCCCCAGCGGCTGACGCTGTGGCGGGAGACCTTCCGGCGCTTCTTCCTGTGGGTGTGGATCTCGATCGGGCTCATCCTCGCGACCGGCCTGCACATGACCGTGGTGATGGGCGGCTGGCACGCACCCGTCTACGCGCTCGCGATGGCCGTGATCGGCATCGTCATGGTGCTGATCTTCTTTCACGTGTTCTTCGCGGCCTACAAGCGACTCGGGCGCGCGGTGGACGCGAAGGAATGGCAGGCGGCGGGCAAGGCCCTCGGGCAGATCCGTCAGCTCGTGGGGATCAACATCGTCCTGGGAATCATCACCATCACGCTGGCAACTGCCGGCCGCGTGCTCGCGACCGGCTGATCGGAGCTTCCCGAGGGAAGCTCCGCGCAACCTACGGCATGACCTTGACGGTGTTCACCAGGTCGAGGGTGTAGGCCTTGCGGTACTCGGTCCCGGCCTTGGCGAGGCCGGCGCCCACCATGAAATCGAACGTCACCTTCCAGCGCGCATCGGTCATCGACAGGATGCCCTGCGTTGCGGCGTCGGCACCCGTCACGAGGCCGAACTGCTTCATCTTCGCCACGCTGTAGGCGAGGAGCGCGTCCTCCACCTCGGGGTTGGCCTTGCGGATGAGCGCGTTGCCGGGGGCCGGGTTGGCGAGATAGCTCTTCCAGCCCTCCGCGGTGGCCTTGAGGAAGCGGGTGAGGGCATCGCGGCGCTTCTCGAGCACGGCGCGCGTGGTCACGATCGTCTGCGCGTAGGGCGGGTAGCCGAGGTCGGCGAGCAGGAACACCACGGGCTTCACGCCGCCCTTTTCGATGGAGTAGGGTTCGGAGGTCGCGTAGCCCTGCTGCGCGATGTTCTTGTCCACGAGGAACTGCTGCACGCTGAAGGAGTAGGGCCGCTTCTGCGCATCCGTGAAGCCGTACTTGCTCTTGATCCACGGCCAGAAGGTCGTCTCGCTCGCCTGGCCGATGAGCAGCGTGCGGGTCTTGAGATCCTCGAACTTCTTCACGTCCGGGTGGGCGATGAGCGCGGCAGGGTCCTTCTGGAAGGTCGCGCCGATCGTCACCACCGGGAGCCCCTGTTCCACGGCGTTGATGGACTGAAGGTCGTAGCCCATCACGGCGTCCGCCTTGCCGGCCAGCAGCAGCTGCATCACGTTCACCTGCGGGCCGCCCATGCGGATGTCGGCATCGAGCCCGTTCTTGCGGTAGGTGCCCTCCGCCACGGCCTGGTAGAACCCGCCGTGCTCGGCCTGGGCGTACCAGTTGGTGAGGAACACGAACTTCTCGGGCGTCTGGGCCTGCGCCGCAAAGGGCAGCAGCACGGCTGCGGCCAGGCCGGACAACGCGAGACGTCGGACTGCGCGGAAGGGTCGGGACATGGGCGGGGACTCCGTCGTCATGGGGCAGGGATAACCGATTCTAGCGCGCGCTCTCGTGCCACCGGTGCAGCGTGAGCCAGCCGAGGACACTGACCGCAGCGAACAGCGCGATGCCCGCCCCGGCGATCAGGATCAGGGCGGCGAACATGCGCGGGATGTTGAGCTGCAGCCCGGCCTGCAGGATCTGGTAGGCGAGACCCGACTGCGAGCCGCCGGTGCCCGCCACGAACTCCGCCACGACCGCACCGATGAGCGCGAGCCCCGCGGACACCCGAAGGCCCGCGAAGAAGTACGGCGCGGCCGACGGTACGCGCAGGCTCATCAGCACCTGCCAGCGATTCGCGCCGTAGAGTCGGAAGAGGTCGAGCAGCCCGCGGTCCACGCTCTTGAGGCCGACCGTGGTGTTCGCGACCATCGGGAACAGGGCGACGATCGTGGCGCAGATGACCAGCGCCGTGGGCGTGTCGTCCACCCAGATGATGATGAGCGGCGCGATGGCCACGATGGGCGTGACCTGCAGCAGGATCGCGTAGGGCAGCAGGCTCATCTCGATCGCGCGGTTCTGCACGAACACGAACGCGAGCGCGAGGCCGATGACCACTGCGGCCACCAGCGCCACCAGCGCGATCTTCAGCGTCACCCAGAGCGACGCGAACAGCAGCACGTGGTCCTTCACGAACGTCGCGCCGATCACGCTGGGCGCCGGCACGATGTACGGCGGAATCTCCCGGACCGCGACGATCCACTCCCAGAAGCCGGTGAGGGCGATGCCCACGACAACGGGGGCGAGCCAGGCCCACCACGGACGGTCGTCGCGCGGACGCGGCTTCATGCGGCGCCCGCCTCGATCATCATGCCGCTCAGGTCCTTGCACCAGCGCACGAAGCGCTCCGACACGCGGAAGTCCTGAGCGCGCGGGTAGGGCTCGTCGATGCGCAGTTCCGCGGCGATGCGTCCGGGCCTCGGGGACATCACGACCACCCGATTCGACAGATACACGGCCTCGTGCAGGCTGTGTGTCACGAAGAGCGCCGTGAATCGCCGCGCCTGCCACAGGGCCAGAAGTTCGCGGTCCAGGCGGTCACGGGTGATCTCATCCAGGGCCCCGAAGGGTTCGTCCATCAGCAGGAGGTCAGGCTCGGTGACGAGCGCGCGGGCGATGGAAGCCCGCATCTGCATGCCGCCGGACAGTTCCCGTGGGAAGGCCTGCTCGAAATCCTCTAGGCCGACCTGCTTCAGGGCGTCGCGCACTTTCGCGGCGGCATCATCGGCCTGTCTGCCCGCCAGCGTGAGCGGCAGCGCGACGTTGGCCGCGACGCGCGCCCAGGGCATCAGCGTGGGCTGCTGGAACACGAAGGCCGAGCGCTCGACGGCGTGGCGCTCGAGCATCCCGGCAGTGGGGCGGTCGAGCCCGGCGATCAGGCGCAGCAGCGTGCTCTTGCCGCAGCCGGAGGGACCGATCAGCGTGACGAACTCGCCAGGCGCCACCACGAGGTCGATGCCGGTGAGCGCATGGGTGCCGTTGGGATGCACATGGTCCAGCCCGCGGACGGAGACGGCGGCAGTGGCGATGGCGGTGGGGTCGGGCAGGGGAGCGGGCACGGCCGGATTCTACCGGGCGCGGCGCGCTGCGGTCCCCATGCCGTGCGGGTAGCTCAGGCGGCCAGGCCGTGGGCGCGACGGATCATGTCTGCCGCCTTCTCGCCGATCAGCACGCAGGGTGCCATGGTGTTGCCCGAGGCGATGGTGGGCATGATCGACCCGTCGGCGATCCGCAGGCCCTCGACACCGTATACCTTGAGGGCCCCGTCCACCACCGAGAGCGCGTCCGTGCCCATCTTGGCCGTACAGGTCTGGTGGAAGTATGTGCCGGCCGCATCCCGCAGAAAGTCCTCCAGCGCGTGCCCGCGCAACGGGCCGGGCATCAGCTCCCGCTTCACGAACGGCCGCAGCGCCGGCGAGTTGCCGATTTCGCGGCACAGCTCGATGCATTTCACGAGGGCGTTCACGTCCTCGGGGGCACTCAGGAAGTTGGCGTGGACGGCCACGGGGTCGGTCGACCGGTTGCCGGTGAGCGCCACATGGCCGCGACTCGCCGGGCGCACGAGCCCGGGCGCGAGAGTCCACGCCGCGGCGCGCTCCGCCGGCAGTCCGAACCGCGGTCCCGTCACTTCGCTGCCGAACGCGCATTCCTCGAGGATCGGCTGCAGGTCGGGCGTCGGGAGCTGCGGATCGCTCTTGGTGAAGAACGTGAACTCGGCCGAATTGTTGCGCGGCGGTTCGGGCGTCCGGTACTCCCAGACGCAGCCGGCCACGAGGATGTGATCCTGGAAGTTCTGTCCGACGCCCGGCAGGTGGTGGACGACCGGGATGCCATGCCGGCGCAGCTGCGCCTCGTCGCCGATGCCGGAGAGCATGAGGATCTTGGGCGTGTGGATCGCGCCGGTGGACAGCACGATCTCGGCGCTCGCGTCTGCCTGGCACGGCGCGCCGTCGCACGTGTAGTCCACCCCCACCGCCCGATTGCGCTCGATGCGCAGCCGGTCCACCCGCGCGCCCAGCCGCACCGTGAGATTCGGACGATCCATCACCGGACGGAGATAGGCATTGGCCATCGACACGCGGAGGGTGCCGTCGCGGACGGTCACGTTCGGAATGCCGCACCCGCCGGGCGACTCCATGGTTTCGGCGTTGAGGTCGGCCACCGCGGGGATGCCGACGGCCGCGGTGGCTTCCATGAGCGCAAGAGCCACGGGGACGGGGTCCTTCGGCAGGGTGACGTACACCGGACCGCCGCGGCCGCGCAGGCGCGGGTTTTCCGGGCCATCCCAGTCTTCCGCGCGCTTGTAGAGTTCGAGAATGGATTCGTAGCGCCAGGAGGGATCGCGGGCCGCCTCCGCCCAGCCGTCGAAGTCATTCTTGTGACCCCGTGCCCACACCAGCCCGTTGACGCTGGAGCCGCCGCCCAGCACCTTGCCCATGGGCAGCGGAGCCGTGCGGCCGTTGAGCGACGCCGACGGCTCGGCGCGGAACTGCCAGTCCCGCTCGCTGCCTATGTTGGCCATCCACACGCGCGAGTCGTTGACCGGCGCCACGCGCTCATCGCCGCCGGCTTCCAGGAGAAGAACCGTCACATCGGGATTTTCCGCGAGGCGCCTTGCCACCACGCAGCCCGACGTGCCTCCACCGCAGACGATGAAGTCGTAGGTTTCCGGCGCCGTGCCGGGTACGCGTGCAGAGGCCATGACACCCATCTCCCGTCGAATCCCGCGGCGGCAGCGACCGCGATGCAGGAGCAGGGTAGCGCCGGCGATTCGCGATGACTACGGTCGCATCGCTTTGGCGCGCGGGGTGAGGGGGTGCCTCGGTTTGGGGCGTTTAGGCTGTGAAGTCGTGAAGGTGTGAAGACGTGCAGCCGTGACGACGTGAAGACGTGAAGGTGTGAAGTCGTGAAGTCGTGAAGGTCGCACACCGCTCCCCGGAGTCGGGGCGTTCGCCCCTCGTCCGTATATGGACTCCTCCCGGTTTGCAAGCAGAACGTTTGATGGTTTTTTGATCGACTGCGACCGTATATC
>LNDV01000039.1 GCA_001464765.1 Betaproteobacteria bacterium Ga0077526 | reverse complement strand
GGGGGAAGGGGGAAGGGGGAAGGGGGAAATTCGGTCCCGGAGTCGCGCCTTCGGCGCTCGTCCGGGCTACGGGTTGGGTTCCACGTCTTCACGACTTCACGTCTTCACGACTTCACGTCTTCACGTCTTCACGTCGCCACGCCTTCACGTCTTCACGCGTCATAGAATCAAGGGACATCGCCTAGGGAGAGCACGAATGATCGTCGAGCGGATCTGGACCGGGAATGCCTACCGCAATTTCAATTATCTGATCGCCTGTCCCGAGACCGGGGAGGCGCTGGCAGTGGATCCGCTGGATCACGAAAAGTGCCTGGCCGCCGCGAAGGATCGTGGCTGGACGATCACGCAGGTTCTCAACACCCACGAACACGGGGACCACACGGGCGGCAATGCGCCGGTTATCGCCGCCACGGGGGCGAAGCTGCTCGCCCACCGCAATGCAACCGCCCGCATCGCGGGGATCGACCGCGGGCTTGCCGCGGGCGATGTCATCCGCGTGGGACGCACGGTGGAACTCGAAGCGCTCGATACGCCGGGGCACACCATGAGCCACATCTGCCTGCTGTCGCATACGGAGGTGCCCGCGCTGTTCTGCGGGGACACACTCTTCAATGCCGGCGCGGGCAATTGCCACAACGGCGGGCATCCGAACGAGCTGTACCACACCTTTGCGGCGCAACTGTCGAAGCTCCCCGACGCGACGCGTATCTATCCCGGGCACGACTACATCGCCAACAATCTCAAGTTCACGCTGGACCGCGAGCCGGACAATCCCCGCGCCGCGCGGCTGCTCGACGAGGTCGTCGACCAGGACCCCGCGCGGGGCATGGTGACGACGATCGGGCTGGAGAAGGACATCAACACCTTCTTCCGGCTCTCCAGCCCCTCGGTGATTGCGCGGTTGCGCGACGCTTTCCCGGATCTGCCCGATCACCCGGACGCGAAGACGGTGTTCGTCAAGCTTCGCGAACTGCGCAACAAGTGGTGACGAGAAGCCCTACTTCGGCTTGACCGTTTCGGTCACGGTCGCAATGGCCTCGATCTCGACGCGACGGTCGGGCCCGAGGCACGCGCGGAGCGCCTTCTTCTTCAGGCGATCGCACGCGCCGGCGGCGGTCACCGGCTGGTTGCGGCCCTTTCCGGACGACGTGATGCGTGCGGGGTCGACGCCCCGCATGACCAGATAGTCGCGGACAGCCTTCGCGCGCTTCTCGGACAGGCGCTGGTTCAGCTTGTCGGAGCCGAGACGATCCGTGTGCCCGATGACAGTGACCGCCTCGTAGTTGCCCGCCTTGCGCAGGAAGGCCGCCAGTTCGTCGAGCTCCGGGATGGTCCGGCGCTTGAGTACGGCGCTGTTGCTGTCGAACAGCGCTCCCTTGTCCATCTGCAGGGTCTTCTGCAGCAGCGGGGCCGGGCGGTTGTCGGTACCGGCCGGTTTCGCGGCCTGATCCTTCCGGGGTGGTTCGGCCGCGGCGTCGTCCACTGAGTATCTGGTGACGGGGAACTCCGCGGGCGCCTGATCGGCGGACGAGGCGATCGGGGCGGTGTCCGATTCCCGTTTGCCGGGATCGACCGCGACCGCTGCGGCAGCCGCAGGCTCGCCCCAGAGTGATTCCCCGGCGTAGACAGGCGCCGTATCCGCGCCGTCGGCCAGCACGTCGTCTTCCGGGCCGGAGCCATCGGCGAGCCACGGGGTCTCGTCGTCGGCATCGTCCATGGCGTTGTGCTCCGCCTCCGGGGTGTTCTCGTAGTCGTCGTCATCCGTGTCGGCGAGCGCGGCAGTTTCGTCCGCGAGACTCGCCGCGGCGACAGCAGCGCCAGTGGCTGCCGCCGCGGCCGCAGCGCCGGTGCCGGTGCCGGCTCCGGCGCCGGACGGCGCCTGTGGAGCCGGGGCGGGCGTCGTGGCCGCCGCGGGTGCCGGTGCAGGGCTCGGCGCCGCGAGGCTCGAAGCATTGCAGTCCACACCGGTCGACCCGCGCGAATCGTTCACGCAGGCGCGCGACACGCCGTCGCGCACGGCCTTGCCGGAAGAGTCCCGGATGGTGGGCGGCGGCAGGGCGGGCGCAGCGGGCGCGGGATCGAGCGATCGCGATTCGACGATGATCGGCGCCGGGGCGCCGCCGGCTGCCTTCGGTGCTGCTGCCGGTGCCGCGGTCGCCGGCGCGGCAGCCTTGGCCTTCGCCTTGGCGCCGTCCCCGCCGCCTTCGCAGTCCGCATTGGCGAAGGCGTGCGTGTCGCCGCCGGCCGCGAGGCAGGTGCTGCCCTTGCCGTCGCGCGTGGACCGCCCGAACCCGTCGTTGATCCATCGGCCCTTGCCGTCGGCCTGGGCGGCGAGCGGCGCGAGGAGCGAGGCGATGGCGAGAGCGAGCAGCGAATGGCGGAAAGGTCGGGTCATGGAGGGTCCGGATGAGAAGAGAAAGAAATGGGTACCTTACTGCGGGGCACATGCCCTGCGGCACCGCATCAAATCATAGCGAGTAAAGCGCCCTTCAATCCACCGGAATCAGCGAAATGCGGGCATGGATGTGACCGGTGGCAGGGTGACGTTGCAGACGTCATGACCGTCGGCCGGGACTTCCTTGGTGAACAGCTTCTGGATCGGTACCCAGAACACCGAACTCGCCAGTCGGCCCATGGTTCCCAGGACATCGCCGGTGGACACGCCGATCTTGAACTTGCCGAACTTGCCGGTGACCTGGATGGGCGTGGCAAGGCTCAGGAACTGCGGCACCTTGGCCTGCGGCTGCATGCGGAGCGCGACTTCTTCCTCGCGGAAGTCCGCGCGGCCCCGACCGCTCACGCGCATGCGGCTCGTGTCGAGCACGATGGTGCGATCCACCAGTTGGCCATCTCGCAGTTCGAAGCGGCCGAGGGCGCAGTTGATCTTCGATCCGGAGCCCGGGTCGACCGCGGGTACCAGCGCGACGAGCAGATTCACCGCCCAGAGGTCGAAGATGCCCGAGCGCATGTTCTCGGGCCACACCGCGAACTCGACGCGGCCGGTGCCGAACTTGAGGATGTCGGAGAGATACCGGGCGCGGGAGCTGACATCCATGCGCAGGCTGAACTGTCCGCGCAGATCGGTCTCGGGCTTGATGCGCCGGGCGAGGATGCCGTAGTCGAAACGCTCCACGTCGATCTTAGTGTCGACGCGCACTTCCGTGTCCGTCGGTTCATAGCCGAGAGCGAGGCGTGCCGACCCGCCGGGAATCTGCACTTCCACCGGCCCGATCTCTGCGCGGCCGTTCTCCAGGCGGGCCTCGAGCCGGCCGCTTCCCAGCTTGTCATTGCCGGACAGCACGCGGTCCACGCGTACCGTGAGCCGCACATCCTGTCGCCTCAGCACCGCGGGGCTCAGCAGTTTCTGCGCCTCGTCGCTTGCGGACGCCGTCTTGGCCTTCAGTTCCTCGACCGTGAGCGTCTTGTCCTCCGCCTCGTCCTTCTCGGGCTTGCGTTCCACGGGCGACCAGTCGCCGAAGGCGAAATCGTCGAGCTGGATGTCGGGTGCGGTGAGGTCCACTTCCAGTCGCGGTTTCGCTCCGGCCGTCAGCAGCGCGCCGCGGCCGAGGAGAGTGCTGGAACCCACGGTCAGCTTGAGGGACGAGACTTCGTAGCCCTGGGCCGACATGCGGAATCGGCCCGCGGCGGAGTAAGGGCCCCACGGCGGCAACTGCGCACGGACGAGTCCGTTCAGCTTGTCGAAGCGCGTGCCGCTCGCATCGAGCGAGAGTTCGATGTCGCCCTTGCCGACGGGCTTCGCGAGGGTGCCGTCCAGCTTCACCTTCAGATCCGGGACGGTTGCGGTCATGCGAAACGGGATCGGGCCGGACGGTGCGAGCAATTGCAGCACCGTCGCGGTTTCGAGATCGATGTCGATCGGCACGCCGTCCATGCTGCCGTCGAGCGACAGGCGTACCGGTGCGCCGCGTCCTGCGCGGAGCACGCCCTGATCCAGCCGGATCTTCGCCTCGGCCCGCGTGTTCGCATCGCGCAGCGTCACGCGGGCGTCCTCCACGTTGCCCACGAGTTCCGAATTCGCCAGCAGCTCGCCCAGCAGGCTCGATCGGGCCTCCAGGCTGAGGCGGATCGCACCGACCTGCGCTTCGAGGGTGTCGCCGAGACCGAATCGCCGCAGGAGCTTGCCGACGTCGACCTGTTCCGCCATCAGCCACAACGAACTGCGTGGCTGACTCGTGCGCAGATCCAGGGACAGCGCGCCGCGGAAGGCGACGTCGGCGATGGTCGCCGAGAAGGCCGAAGGCTGCATCGCACCGTCGCGAACGCGGCCATCGAAAAGAATCTCCCGCGGTTCGAGCGGTGTACCCGTCACGCGGCGGACGCGGATGGTGGCGTCGGCGTCGCCGAGATCGATGCCCTTGGGAAGGATGGGGATCTCCAGCACCGGACGTTCGGCCACCGGTTCCTTGCGAGGCTTGGGCGGTGTCTTCGGCAGCAGGCTCTCGAGTTCTGCCACGTCGATGGCGGCGGCATCGAGGCGGACCTGGACGAGCGGCTTGCCGGCGACGACGGTGCGCGCGAGCGCGGCGTCGATGCGGCTCCGCCCCAGCTGAAAGGCGAGATCGTCGATGCGCCAGTCAGTCTCGGTCATCGACGCCTTGCCCTTGAGGGACACCTTCGCACTCGCGCCCGCCGGCAGACCGAGCCATCGGGTGACGTCGGCCGTGCGGTCGGCGGCGAGGTCGAAGGCGAGCGTCGGTCCCTTGTCCGCCGCGGGCGCACGCAGCACGCCGGACAGATGCGCGCGCACGCTGCCGGATCGCACCTCGAAGTCGAGCGGCGTGCTCTCGTCCTGCATCACCTTCTCGAGCGAGCCGCCGCTCAGGCGCGCGAGAATCTTCTGGCCCAGCAGGGCGCCGCGCAATTCGCCGCTCAGCGGCTTCGCCGCGGGCAGTGCGACGACGAACCGGTCGAGATCGAAGGCCACCGGCCGGCCGCCGTCGAAGTTGCCGTAGGAGAAGCGGCCCTTCTCGATGGCGAGTTTCACGTCGAGACTGCGCACCAGCTCCGCACCTTGGTCGCCTTCCGCCCGGATGTTCAGGCCGAAGCGCTGGAGATGTCCCTGCACGCCACGGGCGCCCGTGAGCAATTCCGCCAGACCGCCCAGGTCGGAGTCGTCGGTGGCCAGGGACAGCGCGAACCGGGGCGGGTCGGCCGCGCCGTCCGCACGGATGTCGCCGCGGAGCGCCACGTCAGTGATCGTCACGGTCACCGGGGCTTCGAGCTTGCCTTCGTGCACCCGCACGGCCAGCTTTGCATCGCGGACATCGCCGGGCAGACTCAGCCAGCGGTCCACGGCGAGTTCGAGATCCACGTCGGCATCGCGCAACGCGCGGAGCGAGAACGTGGCCTGCGAGAGTTCGCGATAGGTGTCGCGGAAGCTCTTCGGCTCCTCCTCGTCCTTGGCGTTGTCGTTGAGGAACGGCCGCAGATCGAGCGTCGGCAGCGCGAGCCGGCCGCGGATCGCGGGGCGCTCGCCACGGTTGTCGAAGGTGACTTCGCCGCTCATGGCGGTGCGGCCCATGACCCCGGTGAGGGAAGTGACCTCCAGGTGATTCGGGCTGAATCGGAGGTGTGCCGCGAGGGCCGTGGCGCCGACCTTCGGGAGGGTCGTCTGGAGCAGACGCTCGACCTCGGCGAGATTCTCGGTGCCCATGGCGAAGTCGATGTCGCCGCCCAGCCCCTTCACCTGGCCCTTCAGATTCAGCACGGTGCTGAGGAACTCGACCCGGAGTGTCAGGGGCCACGGTTGTGCAGAACCGACGAGATCGGACAGCGGGCCACCGGTGAAAGTGACGTCGTAAGGAAAGCTTTTCTCGACGGCGCCGCGCAGGGAGACCTGCAGAGGCTGGCCCTGGGGAGACTGTCCCTGCATGCGGTCCAGATCGAAGAAGTGGCTCCTGCCGTCGCGTCCGACGAACTCGACGTTGAGGCGGTCCAGCGACACCTTGCGGATGTCGAGCATGAGGGCGGCATCCTTCGCCGCGGTGGCGCCTTCGCCCCTGGCGGCATCGGGAGGCGGCGCGGCCGGGGCCGGGCTGCCTGGAAATGCGAAGGTCCAGTTGTTGCTGCCGTCCCGGTGGGTGACGAGCTTCACGGCGAGGCCGCTGCCGGAGAGTTCGCGGATGTGCACACGGCTGTGGAGCAGCTGCCACAAATCCACCGCGAGGCGGGCCTCGCCCAGGCTTGCCAGCGTGCCGGTGGCGAACCCGCCCGGATTCGCGATGTGCAGCCCGCCCACCCGCAGCCACGGTTCGCCGGAGATCTCGAGCTGTGCCGGACCATCGAAGCGGACTTCTCGATGGAGCGCGTCGGAAAACGCGGCCGCGAGCCGGGCGCGGAGCGGCGAGGCGTCGATGGTGATGCCTACAACTGCCACGTAGGCCACGAAGGCCACCACCAGGACCACCAGTCCCGTCACCGTCCAGGCCGATACCCGCGCGAGTCGGCGAAGGCGGGAGGCGGGGCGGGCGGGGGAAGCTTCGGGCATGTGCTCCGAGGGGAGGTCTGATCAGCAGGTGCCGACGCGGCGGGCCGTCGCGCGGACAGGGGCGAAACGGTATGCTTCGACGGGTGCGCAGGGATCGTGTCACAGGCGACCGGCCGGCGCAACGCGGGAGACGACATGCGATCGTGGATGCTGGGGATGGCGTTGTGTCTTGGCAGCGGCGTGGCGCAGGCTGCGGGTTGGGTGCTGGTCGGGACCGACGGGGACATGGAGCACTATGTCGACGATGGTTCGCTGCTTCGCACCGACGAAGTGGTTCGTGTGGACAAGCGCGTGATCTACCGCAAGCCGCATCCGCTCGGCGACACGCCCGGCATGCCGCTCATCCGGGAGACGCGCGGCGTGGTCGAATGCGACTGCGATCGCAAGCAGCACCGTGCGGTATCGCTCTCCATCATCGGGCTCTCCAACGAGGTGCTGTGGTCCTCGGGCGACATGAAGCGCGTGTGGGAGACCATCGATGCGGGTTCACCCGGTCGAGCGACGCTCGACTTCGCGTGCGAGCGATCCGCGGGACCGCGGGCCGAAGCGAAGTGACTGTCGCGGAGACGGCGTTGTCCGGCTCGGGTGATTGCGGGCGCCCGGCGTGAACGATACGCAGAACGCGGTGCGCCGCCTTCTGGTCCGCTCCGCGGCGGACGGCCGCGACTACACCGTGACGCTGGTCGCGCCGCATGCCATGGCCATGGCCATCGCCGAAGCCTCGCCCGAGTCAGCCAATGGTTTCGCCGTGAATCTCGGCGCAGGCGACGGCGTGTCGTGCAACGACCCCGTCTATCCGCTGTACCAGGCCGGCTACGCCGGTCTTGCCATCGAGGGCGGCTCCAATGCGGCACTCGCGGTCAACCTGCCTTCGCCTTCCGTCCGCAAACTCATCGGCACCTTCATCACGCCGTCCAACATCGCCGGCCTGCTGAGCGCCAACGGCTGCCCGCGGGACCCCGACTTCCTGAAGCTCGACATCGACGGCTACGATGGTCCCGTGCTGCGCGCCATCTTCGAGGCGGGCTTCCGCCCGAAGGTGCTGCAGCTCGAGGTGCAGCCGGAGTTTCCGCCGCCGCTCGCGTTCGCGGTGCACTATCACCCGGAGTACCGCTGCGTCGACGACCGCAACAAGGTGAGCGGCTTCTACGGCGCGTCGCTCGCCTACATGGCGGAACTCGGGCGCCAGTTCGGTTACTTCGCCGCGCAGATCGACTTCATCACGGCGTTCACCCACGACGTCACGCTCGTGGATCGGCGCTACGCGGCGCTCATGCAGTCCCGCTTCGGTATCGTCGAACAGCCGGACCGTGAACTGTTTCTCGCCCATCCGCCCGGGTACTCGCATTTCCAGGAGAACGGGGTCGACAGCCTGCCCTGGCGCGCCATCGAGGACCGGCATGCGCTGCTCGCCAGCGCATGGGATGCCGCCGGCGCCGCCTGCGGCCAGAAGCATGGCCGTTCCCTGCCGTTCCATCTCGCGCTGGTCGAGGAACGCTCCGCTTCGCCCATGCGGGAAGCTTCCTCCCCCTCCTAGGAGAACCGATGTTCCGCCCGTGGCTCGCGTTGCTGCTGTGTCTGTTCGCCTCCCTCGGCACGGCACAGGATTCCAGACCCGGCGTGGAGGTTTTCGTACCGGAAGGTGAAGCGAAGGGCGTACGTCAGGTGAAGGTCCTGTTTGCCACCGTGATGGTGCCTTTCGGCGAGCCGACGGCCGTCCAGCCGTTCGACGTCGAGTGTTCCGAACCCGGCAAGGGCCGCTGGGTGGATGGTCGCAACTGGGTTTACGAGTTCGAGCGGGATCTGCCGGGGGGCATCCGCTGCGCGTTCCGGACGAAAGCCGAGTTGAAGGACCTCGACGGGCAGGCGCTCGCCGAGGCGCGGCACGAGTTCTCCACGGGCGGACCGGCAATCGTCGAGTCGATGCCGTGGGACGGCGAGGAGGGCATCGACGAGAACCAGGTGTTCGTGCTGAGTCTCGATACCCCTCTGCGCGAGGCCACCGTCGCGAAGAACGTGTGGTGTGACGTGCAGGGTCGCGGTGAGCGCACGGCGGTGCGGCTCCTGACCGGCAAGGACAAGAAGGCGATCCTGGACCGGCAGCGCGAGTTCGTGGTTCGCACCGCCCGTGCCGCCTTCGAGCGGGCGGAGGCCGATACGGTCGTGCGCACGAAGGCGTACGACCGGCTCCCCGCCGTGCTCCTGCAGTGCCGCGGCCGCCTCCCGGCCGAGGCCGAGGTGCGGCTGGTGTGGGGGCCCGGCATCGAGTCCGCATCCGGTGTGGCCACGAGCCAGGAACAGGCGCTCACGTTCAAGGTGCGGCCGGCGTTCGTCGCGAAGTTCTCCTGCCAGCGCACGCGCGCCAAGGGCAACTGCATTCCCGTGCTGCCGATGGCCCTCAACTTCACCGCACCGATCGCGGTGAGCGCGGCGGAGCGCATCGTGCTGAAGCCGGCTGGCGGCGAGCCCCTGAAAGTCGTCATCGGCGACGATGAGCGGCGGGGTGGCATGACGGAACGGGTGACCTTCGATGCCCCGTTCGCCGAGGGCATGACCTATTCGCTGTCGCTGCCCGACGGGCTGGTGGACGACGCGGGCCGGGCACTCGCCAACGCCAAGCGCTTCCCTCTCACCGTCAAGACCGATCCCGCGCCGCCGCTCGTGAAGTTCGCCGCGCGCTTCGGCATCCTCGAATGGAAGGCGGAGCCCGCGCTGCCGCTCACGGTGCGCAGCGTCGAGAAATCCCTGGCCGGCAAGCAGGTCGCCGTGACGGGTCCCGCGACGGCGAAGGGGTTGCCGGCGCGCCTGCTGCGCGTGCAGTCGCCGCGCGAGATCCTCCACTGGCTGAAGCGTCTCGACGAGGACGGCGAAGCCCGCTGGAGCGACCAGGGCTACATTTCGCGCAGCGTGTTCGGAAACGCCGATGCGACGAAGGCGCTCACCGTGCCGCGTCCCGGCGGCGAGAAGGACTTCGAGGTGATCGGCATTCCGCTCCCCGATCCCGGCTTCTACGTGGTCGAGGTGGTGAGCCCGAAGCTGGGTCAGGCGCTGCTGAAGGACGGCAAACCCTACTACGTGTCTTCCGGCGCACTGGTCACGAACCTCGCCGTGCATTTCAAGTGGGGCCGCGAGAGTTCGCTCGTCTGGGTGACCACGCTCGACAAGGGCGAGCCCGCGGCGGGCGCCGACGTGGCCGTGCTCGACTGCAGCGGCAAGGCGCTGTTCGAGGGCAAGGCCGACCGGCAGGGCATCGCCCGGATTTCACGGACGTTCCCCAGAGGGGATGCTCTGGCGCCGTGCCGAGGATCGTGGGATCGCCGTCTGTTCATCACGGCGCGGCTGGGTCCGGATGCGACCTTCGCGTTCTCCGACTGGAACGACGGCATCGAGACCTGGCGCTTCCGTTTGCCGCGCGGTGATGGCGAAGGGCCCGAGCGTCTCGTGACCGTCTTCGACCGCACGCTGCTCCGCGCCGGGGATACCGTCAGCATGAAGCACTTCGCGCGGCGCCAGACCAGTGGCGGGTTCGCGTTCTCGCCGGCGGGCTCGCTGCCGACCCGGGCGGTCATCCGGCACATCGGCACCTGGCAGACGTGGGAGATGCCGCTCTCCTGGGGAGCCGGCGGACACGCCGAGTCGACGTGGGCAATTCCGAAGGACGCCAAGCTGGGCGAGTACGAGGTGGTGCTGGCCGGTCCGAAGACCAAGGACGAGACGGAAGGCAGCGTCACCGGTCAGCGCGGCGGCAGCTTCCGTGTGGAAGCGTTCCGCCTGCCTGCGTTGCGTGCGGACATCCAGTTGCCCGCAGCACCACTCGTCGATGCGCAGGCCTTGGATGTCGGCGTGCAGCTTTCCTATCTGTCGGGCGGTGGGGCCGGCGGGCAGAAGGTGCGGCTCCGTGCACTGACGCAGCCTCGGCAGGTGTTGTTCGAGGATTTCGACGGATACGTCTTCGCGAACGGCGATGTGCGGGAGAGCACCCCGGTCGTGGCCGGTGATCTGCCGGTCTCGGCGACGGAGAGCAGTGACGAGGACGTCGCCGAGGGCGAGGACGATTCCCGCCGGTCGGCCGACGTGCGCACCCTGAAGATGCAGGCTCTCACGCTCGATGCGGGCGGGGCGGGGAAGACCCGCCTGGAGGATCTGCCGCGCACCGACAAGCCGAGGGAACTGCTGGTCGAACTGGAGTACGCGGACCCGAACGGCCAGATCTCGACGCGCGCGGCGCGAACGACGCTCTGGCCCTCGAAGATCCTGCTCGGCGTGCGGCCCGACGGCTGGGCGCTTTCGAAGGAAAAGGTCAAGCTGCAGATCGCCGCGGTGGATGCGGCGGGCCGCCCGCAGACCGGTGTCCGTGTGACGGTGGACCTGTTCGAGCGCCAGAGCTACTCGCACCGCAAGCGGCTGGTGGGCGGGTTCTACGCCTACGAGTACGGCGATTCGCTCAAGCGCATCGGCGAGTTCTGCACGGGCGACACTGACACGCGCGGCGTCGTCGCTTGCGATGCCCCGGTCGCGCAGTCCGGCAACGTCGTGTTCCGGGCGCGGGCCACGGATGCCGACGGCAAGGTGGCAGTGGCCCACGCGGACGCCTGGGTCGCGGGCTCGGGCGAGTGGTGGTTCGAAGTCGGGAACGACGACCGAATGGACGTGTTGCCCGAGAAGCCGCGGTACGAACCCGGCGAGTCGGCGGTGGTGCAGGTACGGGCGCCGTTCCGGAAGGCCACGGCTCTGGTGACGGTGGAACGCGAAGGCATTCTCGATGCCTTCGTGACGACGCTGTCCGGCAAGGCACCTGTGGTGAAGGTCCCCCTGGCCGGCAACTACGCGCCGAACGCCTTCATCTCCGTGCTGGCGGTACGCGGGCGCGTCGCCGGCGTGCAGCCCACGGCGCTCGTGGATCTCGGGAGGCCGGCGTTCCGTCTCGGCGTGACGAACGTTCGCGTGGGCTGGAAAGCGCACACGCTGCAGGTCAAGGTCACGCCGGAGCGTGGGGTCTATCGCACCCGCGAGAAGGCCAGGGTGGCCATCCAGGTGGAACGCGCCGACGGCAAAGCGCTCCCCAAGGGAGCCGAGGTCGCTGTGGCGGCCGTCGACGAAGCACTGCTCGATCTGATGCCCAACACCTCGTGGCAACTGCTGGAAGCCATGATGCATCCGCGCGGCATCGACGTCGAAACGTCCACGGCGGTGTCCCAGGTGATCGGCCGGCGCCACTTCGGCAAGAAGGCGCTGGCGCCCGGTGGCGGGGGCGGACGCCAGGTGTCGCGCGAACTGTTCGACACGCTCCTCCTGTGGCGCGGTCGCGTGAAGCTCGATGCGAACGGGCGGGCGGAAGTGGACGTGCCGATCAACGACTCGCTCACGAGCTTCCGCATCGTGGCGATCGCCTCGGCGGGGGCCGGCCTGTTCGGCACCGGCAGCACGTCGGTGCGCAGCGCGCAGGATCTGCAACTCATCTCCGGTCTGCCGCCGGTCGTGCGCGAGACGGACCGCTACACGGCCACCTTCACGGTTCGCAATGCGAGCGCGCGGGCGATGGAGGTGGAACTCGAGGCCGCGTTCGCGCCGGTAGGGGGCAAGTCCGGTGCCGTGACGCTCGAGAAACGCCCGGTCTCGCTCGCGGCGGGCGAGGCGGCGAATGTCTCCTGGACGGTGACGGTACCCGCCAGCACCTCGGCGCTGCAGTGGACGGCGAGCGCACGCGAAGTGGCTGCGGAAGGTGGGGCGGCCGACTCGATGAAAGTGAGCCAGAAGGTCGGCGTCGCGGTTCCCGTGCAGGTGGTGCAGGCCACGCTCGCCCGGATCGACGGCTCGCTCACGATGCCGGTCGCGCCTCCGGCTGCGGCGATCTCCGGCAAAGGGGAACTGCGGGTGAACCTCACGCCGCAGTTGGGCAATGGCCTCACGGGCGTACGCGACTACATGGGGGCCTATCCCTACAGTTGCCTGGAGCAGCGTGTGTCGAAGGCCGTGGCGCTGCGCGATTCCGCCCAGTGGCGATCGATCGTCGGCACCATGCCTGGCTATCTCGATCGCAACGGGCTCGCGAAGTACTTCCCGTCCATGGCCGAGGGCAGCGAGGTGCTGTCCGCCTATGTCCTCGCGATCTCCCATGAGGCCGGTTGGGACCTGCCCGAGAATGTCTCGGCGAGCCTGAAGCGTGGTCTCGGCGACTTCGTGGCCGGGCGGTTGTCGCGCCCGGGCATCTATCCGGCAGCCGATCTCGCGATCCGCAAGATCGCGGCGCTCGATGCGCTCACCCGTCATGGCGAGACGGTCGATCCGGCGGTGCTGTCCACTTTCGAACTGCGCCCGGATCTGTGGCCGACCTCCGCCGTGATCGACTGGCTCGCGATCGCGCAGCGCTGGGATGCCATGCCCGATCGCGAGAAGCATGCGAAGCAGGCCGAGAACATTCTTCGCACGCGGCTCGATCTGCAGGGCACCCGCCTGGGGTTCTCGACGGAACAGCGCGACGCGCTGTGGTGGCTCATGGTGAGCGGCGACGTGAACGCCAATCGGATGCTGCTTGCGGTACTGGACCATCCGCGCTGGAAGGAAGACCTCCCGCGCCTCGCGCGGGGATCCTGGTTGCGCCAGAAACGCGGGCACTGGGACACGACGGTCGCAAACGCGTGGGGCACTCTCGCCATGGAGAAGTTCTCCCAGCGCTTCGAGTCGCAGCCGGTCGCCGGGGCTACCACCGGCGTACTCGGCGATGCCGCGCGCAAACATGTGTGGCGCGGGACGGACGACGGCGCCTCGATGAGTTTCGAGTGGCCGGCGCAGACCCGTGACCTCAAGCTGACCCACGAAGGCGGCGGTACGCCATGGGCCACGGTGCAGAGCCGTGCGGCGATTCCGCGCACCGAGCCTTACGAGTCCGGCTATCGGATCCGCAAGACAGTGACTGTCATCGATGGCGGCGGCGGTCTGTCGATTGGCAATGTCGTGCGCGTGCGCCTGGATCTCGAAGCCCAGGCCGACATGACCTGGGTGGTGGTGGACGATCCCGTGCCCGCCGGCGCGACGATCCTGGGCAGCGGGCTCGGCAACGACAGCGAGATGCTGAAGGGACGCTCCTCCAGTGACGGCGCGCTCTGGACGGCATTCGAGGAGCGCGCATTCGACGCCTTCCGGAGCTACTACGTCTACGTGCCCAAGGGATCGTGGCGCATCGAGTACAACCTGCGGCTCAACACGCCAGGACAGTTCCATCTGCCTGCGACCCGCGTCGAGGCCATGTACGCGCCGGAGATGTTCGGCGAGTTTCCGAACGCCAACGTGGTGGTGGGCAAGTAGGCGAAGCGCTGCCCGACGGACCTTTCCTATGCGGACGGTACGGGGGCGGCAGCCGGCTGGGGCAGGACGACCGCGATCGTGGTGCCCCGCACGGCGTTGCGTTCCGCCCGGATGCGCCCGCCGTGCAGGGCGACGATCAGGCGGCAGATCGCCAGTCCCAGTCCTGTGCCGCCGGCACCGCTGCGTGTCTTGCTGCCTTCGACGAACCGGTCGAACACGGTTGCCAGTTCTTCTTCCGGAATGCCGACACCTTCGTCGATCACCTCCATCCGCAGGGCTTGCCTGGCTGCGCCGGCGTCGTCCGTGACGATGTCGTCGCGCAGCCGCACGACCACCGTCGTGTCTTCCGGCGAGTACCGGATGGCATTCGACAGCAGCTGACGCAGCACCTGACCGAGCCTGGCGCCATCGACGCTGTAGCGCTCTCCCGAGAGCGATGCCTGAAGGGCGAGTTCCATGCGCTTCACCTGAGCGAGGGGGCGCATCTCGTCGAGGACGAGCGTCGCCAGCGCCTCGGCATCCTCGGGCGCCCGGGCCAGTTCGACGGTCCCCGCCTCGAGTTCGGACAGGTCGAGCAGGTCGTCGACCAAAGACTGCAGGCGGGTTGCGCTCTGCTCGATGTTGCCGAAGAACCGTGCGAGCTTCTCCGGCGCGGTTTCGCCGCGGGCGGCAGTGCCGAGGCCCAGGCGCGAGAACGAGAGCACCGAATGGAGCGGGGTGCGCAACTCGTGCGACATGTTCGCGAGGAATGCCGACTTGGCGCGGTTGGCGGCCTCGGCGGCGTTGCGGGCGGCAACGAGTTCCTTTGTGCGGCTCTCAACTTCGCGCGCCAGGGCGTCGCGATGGTCGCGGATGACGGCCTCGGCCTCGTTGCGTGCCGTGATGTCCAGATGACCGCCCACGAAGCGGATTGCCTTGCCTTCGGGGTCCCGCTCGATGCGCGCGCGGGAGAGGATCCACACCCAGTGCCCATCGCGGTGGCGCATGCGGAACTCCTGCTCGCAGCGGTCGTCCCGGGAAGCACGTGCCTGGTTGCGGGCCGCGGCGAAGTGTTCCCGGTCATCCGGATGGACCAGCGCGTCCAGGCTCGCCCAGTCATCGGGGAGTTCCTGCTCGGAGTAGCCCAGGCGGCGGCGCAACGGGTCCGTGAGGTGCAGGATGTCCTCCTTCACGGACCAGGACCAAAGGCGCACGTCCGCGGCCCACGTCGCAGCGCGCAGAAAGGCTTCGCTCTCCCGCAGCGCTTCCTCCGCGCGCCGCCGCTCGTCGATGTCGAGCGCGGCGGCGATGGTGAAGCGCGCACCGCCGGCGAGGGTCACCGCGGATTTGCACTTCTCGAACCAGCGGGGGATCCCGCCGGCCACCGGAAACTGGACTTCCGCGCGGAGCGTATGACCGGTGGCGATGACCTGCGCGTCCTCCTGCGCGACGATCTTTGCAATGTCTGGCGGGGACACGTCCGCGTCGGTGCGTCCCAGGAGGGCCTCGCGGGGTTTCTGCAAGACGGCGCAGGCTTCCCGGCTTACGATGACAAAGCGACCCGCTTCGTCCTTCACGAGAGTGGGAATGGGAAGGGCATCGAGGACGGCTTCGAGGAAGGCGCGTTCGCGCGCCTGAGCTTCCATCGCACGGCGGCGTTCGCGCTCCAGCCACATGTCGAAGGTGAGTACGAGCGCGCTCACCAGGAGCGACACCAGCACCGACGCGACGAATCCGGTGAGCAGATAGCCCGAATCGATCCGACCGAGCAGCAGGAGGCTCATGGTCGCCGTGATGCCCTCGGACAGCGCGAGCGATCCGCCCACGGTCCAGAGGATGCGTTTGAGCGGCGACTGGCTCTCCCAGTGGGCGCTCAGGCGTTCCAATAGCGTGGTATCCGCAGGGTTGTCCATCTTCTGACTCGGTGGCGTGTCCTCGGGCGCGAAAACGCGCGGGTTTCGACGCCCGCTGCAGGGGGGCATCGCAACGAGGCGGAAGTCTACCTCCGATTGACCCGTTTCTTCGCCGGATTCCTTTGCCGTGAATCTGCAACCTTTCCGGAAGACTTGCGGAAAATCGTTCTCTGTCTGGTCCTAACGCCGGGAAAAAATGGGAACACTTTTTCCACGGAGGGCGGTAATGTTCCGGCTTCGCGCCCGGCAGGCACTTTCCGCCGCCCGGGGATGGGATTTTTTCTAGGAGAGAGAAGGATGAAGTTCCGGATGAAGATCGCGATCGGCGCCTTGCTGCTCGCGAGTGGCGCACCGGCGATGGCTGGCGAGACGGGTGACCAGTCGATCACGATCACCGACCCGAGCCGGCTCGAATGGAAGGACTATCCCGGCCTGCCGGGCGTGCAGTTCGTTGTGCTCGCCGGCAATCCCAGGGAGGCTGGCATGTACACGATCCGCGCCAAGTTCGCGCCGCACACGATGAGCCGCCCGCACTGGCATCCGGAAGCCCGCTATGTCGTCGTGATCAAGGGCACGTGGTGGGCGGGCACGGGCGATGTCTTCGACCCGGATGCGACGGTCCCGGTCCCGACCGGCGGCTTCGCGGTGCACACGCCCGGCGAGGTTCACTACGACGGCGCGAAGGACGAGGAAGTGATCGTCCAGATCAGCGGCGTCGGCCCGAGCGGGACGAACGTGGTACCGGCGAAGGAGCCGGTGAAGAAGTAGCCCGGGCACGAGTTCACGGACGCATGCGATACCGGCGAGGGCCGCCGGTGTCGCGACTTCCGGGCTTTCCCTACAGCACTTCCGCCGCGAAATCCGCCAGCCGCGAACGCTCGCCGCGCTGCAGCGTCACGTGGCCGCTGTGCGCCCAGCCCTTGAAGCGATCCACCACATACGTCAGGCCGGAACTGCCTTCGGTCAGGTAAGGCGTGTCGATCTGCGCGATGTTGCCCAGGCAGACGACCTTGGTGCCGGGGCCGGCGCGGGTGATGAGCGTCTTCATCTGCTTGGGCGTGAGGTTCTGCGCCTCGTCGATGATGAGGAACTTCTTGAGGAAGGTCCGCCCGCGCATGAAGTTGAGCGACTTCACCTTGATGCGGGAGCGGATCAGATCGCGCGTGGCTGCGCGTCCCCACTCACCCGCTTCGTCGTCGGTGTGGTTCAGCACTTCCAGATTGTCTTCCAGCGCGCCCATCCAGGGCGCCATCTTCTCTTCCTCGGTGCCGGGCAGGAAGCCGATGTCCTCGCCCACGGGCACCGTGACCCGGGTCATGATGATTTCGGAATAGCGCGGTTCGTCGAGGACCTGTGAAAGCCCTGCGGCGAGGGTGAGCAGCGTCTTGCCCGTGCCCGCCTGCCCGAGCAGCGTGACGAAATCGATCTCCGGACTCATGAGCAGATTGAGCGCGAAGTTCTGCTCGCGGTTGCGCGCGGTGATGCCCCACACGCTGTTCTTCTGGTGCGTGAAGTCGCGCAGTGTCGCGAGGATCGCGCTCTTGCCGCTGCGCTCGCGCACCTGGGCGCTGAAGGGCTGCTCGCCGTCCAGATGCACGAATTCGTTCACGAGCAGGCTGGAGGTGAGCGGGCCCTGCACCCGGTAGTAGGTGGTGCCCTGCTGCTGCCAGGACTCCATGTCCTTGCCGTGATCGTCCCAGAAGGTCGGCGGCAGTTCCCGGGTGCCGGTGTAGAGGAGGTCCGTGTCCTCCAGCGCCTTGTCGTTGAAGTAGTCCTCGGCGGCGAGCCCCAGCGCTCGCGCCTTGATGCGCATGTTGATGTCCTTCGACACCAGGATCACCTGGCGCGGGGCATGCGTCTCCTGGAGATGGCGGACCACGCCGAGGATCTGGTTGTCCGCCTTGCCGGCAGGCAGTCGCGCGGGCAGTTCCCCGACGATGGCCTCGGTCTGGAGATACAGACGGCCGGTGGCCTCCTTGCCATGGCTGTCTAGCGGAATGCCGTCGGCCATGTCGGCGCTGGAGCGCGCGAGCATCTCGTCGATGAAGCGCGAGGCCTGGCGGGCGTTGCGCGAGACCTCCGACATCCCCTTCTTGCTGGCGTCCAGTTCCTCGAGCGTCGCCATCGGCAGGAAGATGTCGTGTTCCTCGAAGCGGAACAGGCTCGTGGGGTCGTGCATCAGCACGTTGGTGTCGAGCACGAAGAGCTTGGTGGCGGCGGACTGCGGGACAGGCTGGGCGGGTGCTTCGGGAGACTTCGACGTCATGCTGTGTTCCGATTCGTTCTTCTTGATGTGCCTGGGCCCGCCCGCGGGCGGGGGCTACAGTGCCTTCACGGCCGCCAGGACCTCGTCCACGTGGCCGGGGACCTTCACGCCGCGCCATTCCTTGCGCACGACCCCGTTCTTGTCGATGAGGAAGGTGCTGCGCTCGATCCCACGAACCTGTTTGCCATACATGTTCTTCATCTTGATGACACCGAACATGTTGCACACGGCCTCGTCCGTGTCGGCGAGCAGTTCGAAGGGAAACGCCATCTTGCCCTTGAACTTCTCGTGCGAGGCGAGCGTGTCGCGGGAGACACCGTAGATGTCGCAGTCGGCGCCGTGGAACTCGGCGATCAGATCTCGGAACTGCGCCCCTTCGGTCGTGCAGCCCGGCGTGTCGTCCTTCGGGTAGAAGTAGATGACGACGTTGCGGCCCTTGTGGTCGGCCATCCGGAAGGTCTTGCCGCTGGTGGCGGGCAGGGTGAAATCGGGAACGGGAAGATTCTCGAGCATGGTCTGGGTGCTCCTGGTCGTTGGTCTGTTGTGGGGCGTGGGATGGTCACGCGAACCGGGCGAGAAACTCCGGGCCCTGGATCGCCAGGGCGCCGCTGCGGCCCGCCACCTCGCCGGTGGCGACTTCGTGGCGGGGCAGGGCCTTGGAGGGCAGGGTGTCGAAATAGTCGCGCAGGCTCACGAGATCGTACCCCTGCGCCTTCCAGCCGGTGATGAGCTTCTCGAACACCGGCAGAAGCTTGCGCCCTTCCAGTTCGGCGTGCAGCGTGTAGACATGGCCCGTCGGAGGAATGTTCCGGGTGCGGTCGAGAAGATGATCCACCACGGATTCCTCGTCGAGACCGTCGCGGCCGATCAGTTCGTCCAGCGTCGGCAGCGTGGTCGGAAGCTGAGGACACGCGATGATCTCGCCCTGGTAGAGCGGCACGAAGGGATGGGCGCCGCGTGTGTCGGAGCAGTAGTCGAATCCCATCCGCTGCGTGAGCCGGTAGGCATAGCGGTTCATCTGCCAGCCCGCCGCGCCGTGCAGTCGCGGGGCTTCGCCGAAGATCTCCTGGAAGCGTTCGCACGCGCGTTCCATCTCGCGGCGCGTCCAGGCTTCGTCGGCATCGGCCACGCCATCCTGCCAGCGGACGTGATCCCACGTGTGCACGCCCACCTCGAAGCCGGCGTCGCGCACCGCGCGCAGTTCGTCCGCGCAACGCTTGCCGATGTCCGGTCCGGGCAGCAGCGTGCCGTACATGAGCGTGAGCAATCCGTAGTGCGACACGACGGACGTGCGCTTCACCTTCTTCGCGAAGCCCTTGCGGAACACGCGGCGGATCGCCCGCCCCGTGTGGTCCGGGCCCAAGCTGAAGAGGAAGCTCGCGCCCGCCGAGCGGCGGCGCAGCACATCCACGAGCTGGGGCACGCCTTCGCGCGTGCCGCGATAGGTGTCGACGTCGACCTTCAGGGCGATCTTCATGGCGGACTCAGTCCATCAGCCCGCGGGCCTCGGCCACCTGCGTGCGGTAGGCGTCGTAGATGTGGCGCAGCGCCTGGTCCATGGGGACCTTGGGAGTCCAGCCGAGGTCTTCGGTCGTGTTCGTGATCTTCGGCATGCGGTGCTGGACGTCCTGGTAGCCCGCGCCGTAGTAGTTGCCCGACGTCGTCTCTATCAGGCGCACCTTCGCGGCGGTGTCCCGGTACTCGGGGTACTTCATGGCGAGCTCCAGCATCATGGTGGCGAGCTCGCGCACCGAGAACTCGTTGGCCGGATTGCCCACGTTGTAGATCTTGCCGGAGGCGATGCCGCCTTCGTTGGCGATCATGCGCATCAGCGCGTCGACGCCGTCGTCGATGTAAGTGAAGGCGCGTTTCTGGGCGCCACCGTCGACGAGGTGGATCTCCTCCCCGCGCACGATGTGACCGAAGAACTGGGTGATCACGCGCGAGCTGCCTTCCTTCGCCGTGTGGATGCTGTCGAGACCCGCGCCGATCCAGTTGAACGGACGGAACAGCGTGAAGTCGAGCCCTTCCTGGGCGCCATAGGCCCAGATGACGCGGTCCATGAGCTGCTTGCTGATGGAGTAGATCCAGCGCTGCTTCGGGATCGGACCCACGACGAGTTCGGACTCGTACGGGTCGAACTCGGCATCGCGGCACATCCCGTAGACCTCGGAGGTGCTGGGGAAGAGGATGCGCTTGCGGTACTTCACGCACGACCGGACGATGGGCAGGTTGGCCTCGAAGTCCAGTTCGAACACGCGCAGCGGTTCCTTCACGTACGTCGCCGGGGTGGCGATCGCCACCAGCGGCAGCACCGTGTCGCACTTGCGGATGTGGTACTCGATCCATTCCTTGTTGATGGTGATGTCACCCTCGAAGAAATGGAATCGCGGATGGTCGGTGAGATCCGACACGCGATCGCTTTGCATGTCCATGCCGTAGACCTCCCAGGGGGTGGTCTCGATGATGCGTTTGGACAGGTGATGGCCGATGAAGCCGTTGACGCCGAGGATCAGGATTTTTTTCATGGCTGGGAGGGTTGGCTGGCAGCGGCCTGCGGGCCGAAGCGGCGGGTGAAGGCGGCGGGGTCGACGGGCGCACCGTCGATCTCGAGAGAAAACACCGGCAAGGCGGAAGCATCGCCGCAGGCGGCCCACAGTTGCCCGTCGTCGACGAACAGCGTGCCGGGCGGTTGCGTGCAAGGCCGCGACCGGTGACCCGTTCGCAGCACCCTTGCGGGCAGGCCCTGCACACGGGTGCTGGCACCCGGATAGGGCGGGGCCACCCCACGGACAAGATTGTGCACGTCGCGCGAAGGCAGCGTCCAGTCGATGCGACCGTCCTCCGGACGGCGGCCGCCGAAGTAGCTGCCGGCGGTCAGTTCCAGGGATCGGCGCGGCGCGGTGCCGGCCAGCAGCCCCGGGAGGCTCCGATGCAGGACACACTCCGCGGCGACGGTGACCTTGCGGAACACGTCGAAGGCCGTGTCGTCCGGCAGGATCGGTATGGCCATCTGGTCGACCAGATCGCCGGCGTCGGGCTTGGTCACCATGTAGTGCAGCGAGGCACCGGTCTGCGTCTCGCCGCGGATCACGGCCCAGTTCACCGGCACGCGTCCGCGGTACAGCGGCAGCAGAGAGCCGTGGATGTTCAACGCGCCACGCGGTGCCAGCGCGAGGATGTCCGGCGGCAGCATCTGGCGGAAGTAGAACGAGAACAGGAAGTCCGGTCTTGCGTCGGCGATGCGGGCTTTCAGCGCGGCGGCATCGAGGTCCTCGGCGTAGGCCACCGGAACACCGGCTTCCCGCGCGCGATCGGCGACCGAGGCGAACCAGATGTTCTCGGTTGGCGAATCCCGGTGCGTGATCACCAGCGCGACGTCGACACCGCCGGCGAGGAGCACGCTCAGACAGCGATGCCCGACGTCGTGGTAGGCCAGCACCACGGCGCGGCGGTTCATCGGCGATGCAACGCGCGGGGCGCTTCGGGTTCGGGGGCGAGTGCGGCGTCCTGCGGCGCGAGCACGGCGCGGACGAGGTAGCGGGGCCGCTGGCGTACCTGCTGGTAGATGCGTCCCACGTACTCACCGAGCAGGCCGATGCCGAAGAGAGCGATGCCGATGAGGAAGAACGCGATGCCGAACAGCGTGAACAGGCCCTCGGCCTCGGGCCCGACGATCAGCCGCCGGATCGCGAGGAAGATCACGAAGATCACCGACAGGACCGAGATGCCGATGCCGAACAGCGAGAACATCTGCAGGGGCACGATGGAGAAGCCGGTCACCAGATCGAAATTGAGGCGGATCAGCTTGTAGAGCGAGTACTTGGATTCGCCCGCGGCGCGCTCTTCGTGGCGCACCTCGATTTCCGTGGGGCGCTGCGCGAAGGTGTAGGCGAGCGCGGGGATGAAGGTGTTCACCTCGCGGCACGCGTTGATCGCGTCGACGATGTCGCGGCTGTACGCGCGGAGCATGCAGCCCTGGTCGGTCATGTGGATGCGGGTGATGCGCTCGCGCAGGCCGTTCATCATGCGCGAGGCCACGCGCCGGAAGGCGGTGTCCTGGCGCATCTGGCGGATCGTCCCCACGTAGTCGAAGCCGCGGTCCATCTCGGCGACCAGCCGTCCGATCTCTTCCGGCGGGTTCTGCAGGTCGGCATCCAGGGTGACGATCACCCGGCCGCGGGCGTGTTCGAAGCCCGCCATGATGGCCAGATGCTGGCCGAAGTTGCCGTTGAACAGGACCACCTGAGTGCAGTCGGGCCGGCGCTGGTACTGCTCGCGGAGCATGGCGCCGGAGCGGTCGAGGCTGCCGTCGTCGACGAACACGACCTCGAACCTGCGGCCGAGCTGATCCAGGGCGGCGTAGAGACGTTCGAACAGGGCGGGCAGGCCCGCTTCCTCGTTGTAGACCGGGATGACGACGGAAACGTCGGGAGGAACGCTCATCGATGACGGGTTTCGGCAGGTGAGGCGAGGATATCACGCAGGGCTGCGCATACCCGGTCGACATCCTCGTCCCGCATGGTCGGGAACAGCGGCAGTGTGACGATCGAGGCGCCGATGCGCTCGGCGTGCGGGAAGTCCCCCTCGCGGTAACCCAGGCCCTGGAACAGCTTGAACCGGTGCAGGGCGGGGTAGTGCACGCCGACGCCGATGCCTTTGGCCTGCATGGCGCGCAGGAATGTGCCAGTTGGTGTCGCCGTCGTCCTCGGGAGGCAGTTCGAGGCCGCATGCCGGGTCGATCCGGTCGAAGTACCGGCGGGCCAGCACGCGCCGGCGCTTGTTGAATTCGGCGATGCGCGCCATCTGGCCCAAGCCGATGCGCGCGGCGATGTCCGTCAGGTTGAGCTTGGCCCCGGCGAACTCCACTTCCTGCTCGCCGTCGGGCAGGCGCACCACGCCCTGCAACCGCATGAGTTCGCAGCGGCGGGCTTCCTCGGGGGTGTTCAGCACGAGGCAGCCGCCCTCGGCGGTGGTGAGGTTCTTGTTGGCGTGGAAAGAGAAGCACACGAGATCGCCGAAGCTGCCGATAGGCCGGCCGCGATGCCGGCTGCCGAGGCTCTGGGCGGCGTCCTCGATGACGCGCAGCTTGTGGCGGCCGGCGATCTCGTACAGGCGGTCCCGGTCCACGGGCAGGCCGGCGAGGTCCACGGGGATGATCGCCCGCGTTCGGGGGGTGATGGCCTTCTCGGCGAGGTCGAGATCGATGAGGCGGGTCTTCGGGTCGACGTCCACCAGCACCGGCCGGGCGCCCGCGCGAAGGATGACGTTCGCGGTGGCGACCCAGGTGAGCGGCGTCGTGATGACTTCATCGCCCGGCCCGACCCCCGCGATGTCGAGGGCGAGTTCGAGGGCGCCGGTGCCGTGTGCAAGGGCGCGGACGGGGCGTCCACCGCAGTATTCGCTCAGCAGCGCCTCGAAGCGCTGCACGTTCGGACCGCTCGTGATCCAGCCGGAGCGCAGCACCTCGACGACGCCGGCGATGGTCTCTTCGTCGAGGGTGGGGCGGGTGAAGGGCAGGAAGTCTTCGGCCATGGGAGGAATTCGCGGGTCAGCTGCGTGCGACGAGCACGACGCCGACAATGATGACGGCGATGCCGCCGAGGCGCATCGCGTTGAGGGATTCGCCGAACAGGTACCAGGCGGCGACGGCATTCACCACGTAGCCGAGCGACAGCATCGGGTACGCGATGCTCACCTCGACGCGGGACAGTGCGAGGATCCACACGACGACGCTCACGACATAGCAGGACAGCCCGCCGAGGATGTGCGGTTCGCGGGCCACCTGCATGCCGATCGGCAGCGCGTTGGCCAGCGTGAAGTCGAAGTGGCCGATGCTGTTGGTGCCGGCCTTCAGCAGCAATTGCGCGGCGGCATTGAGCAGCACGCCGGTGAGCACCAGCGCAAAGGCAGTGGCGGTCATGGTCCGGGAATCGCGGGGTTGGCCACCAGCACGCGGCGCGTGTCCCGCGCGAGCACGCGCATGGGCAGGGATTCGCGGGTCATCTCGTCGAACGTCACGGGTTCCATGAAGGCGTAGGCGCAGGCGGGGGAGTTCCAGCGCGCGATGAAGTCGCGCATGTCGGGAATGCCGAGATGAGGTTCGCGCTCCAGGCCGAAGGCCATCTCGTCGGCGTAGGCTACCAGAGTCGTCGTGCGGCCCAGGTAGAACGGCAGCGTCTGGTCGTAGGTGCGCAGGCTGTACAGCGGGCAGTCCGCGCGCAGCGGTGTCTTCAGCTGGGTGGTGAAGCGATGACTGGAAAACGAGGGCGAAAGCGCATCGTGACCGGTGATCGCCAGTTGCCAGCTGCCGAGACCGGCCAGACCGATCGCGATGGCGGCGATCGCCCGGTTCTCCCGCCGCGCGGCGACAGCGGCGATGATCGCGCCGACGAACATCACCGATGCGGCGGCCAGGATCCACGGTTCGAAGGCCTGATACAGCTCGACCGGCGTGCGGTCGTTGGCATAGCGATCCGCCCGCAGCCCGAGAACGAACGCCGCGACCGCGATCGGCAGGAGCGGTACGGCATGCCAGAACAGACGGCGCGGTGGCATGCGCGCGAGCGATTCGCCCATGAGCCACGCCAGCGCCGGGAAGACCGGCAGGATGTAGGAAGGCAGCTTGGAACTGGACGCGCTGAAGAACAGCACCACGAAGGCACTCCACGCGAGCAGCAGCATCCGGCGGCGGCCTTCGGCGGAATGGCGTTCGTCGCGCGCCGCGTCGAAGACGGCCCGACCGGCGAGCAGGGTCCACGGCAGCGTGCCCGCCACCAGCAGCGGCAGGAAGAACCACCAGGGTTCGCTGCGGCGGTGCACCGGCGTGAGATAGCGCTGGAAATGCTCGCGGACGAAGAAGAAATCCGGGAACTCCGGGTTGGCCACCGATACGGCCACGAACCACGGCGCGCACAGCGCGAGCAGGATCGCGAGGCCCGGCAGCAGGCGGATTCGCTTGAGCATCGCCCAGTCCCGCGTGATGAGCACGTAGCCCGCGATCGCGCCGCCCGGGAGCACGAGCCCGACCAGACCTTTCGAGAGCACGGCGCCCGCGCATGCGACCCACGCGAGCAGGACCCACCATCCCCGGGCGACCCGGGAGGTATCCGGATGCTCCGCGATGAGGAACGCGCAAAGGGCGCCGGTGAGGAAGAACGTGAGGCCCATGTCGAGCGTGTTGAGGTGACCGTTCGCCACGGTCCAGAGCATCGACACGCACACGAGGCCGGCATAGTCGCCTGCCGGGCGCCCGAGTGTTCTGCGGCCGGTGAACCACACGAGGAGCACACACAGTGCGCCGGAAGTCGCCGGCCACCAGCGCGCGGTCCATTCGTCCGGCCCGAATACGCGGAAGGCCGCCGCCGTCATCCAGTACTGAAGAGGTGGCTTCTCGAAGTACTTCAGACCGTTCAGCCGCGGCGTGACCCAGTCGCCCGTGGCCGCCATCTCCCGCGCGATCTCGCCGTAACGCCCCTCGTCCGGGCGGATCAGGCGGCGGGCGTCCAGGTTGGCAAACCACACGACGACGATGACGGCGACGAGTGCGGCCAGCCAGGCGCTGCGGGGTCTCGTCGTCATGCTGGGCCGGTTGCCGATGCGACGGCCTGGGAAGCGGCGTGGTCGAATGCCTCAGGCGTGAAGGCGTCCACCTGCACGACCGACGCTGTCCCGAACCCCTCGTAGTTCGCCGTCATGGAGCGAAGGTAGGTCGGGTCATAGTGGCGCACGAGCAGTTCCTCCACGAGCGGCTCCCACGCGCGGCCGGCCACCAGATCGAGCCAGCGCCGAATGGTGTCCTTGCCATGCAGAGGCGTCAGCGCCTCCAGTTTGCTCGAGAGCAGGTCGGGATCGTCGAAGAAATGCGCGTATTCGTCGACGAGCAGGGCAACACGGGCGACTGGGGCCGTCACGAGCTGCAGGCACGGACTGCCTCGCAGCTTGGTGATGAAGGCCTCGGGCAGATGCACGGTGCCGATGCGGCGGCTCTCGGATTCCACGAAGGTCGGCCGGGCCGGATCGAGCGCGCGGAGGGCGCACCACAGGCGGGTTTCAAAGGCCTTCTGGGAGGGTTGCGGTTCTGCCGGAAGGCCGCCCAGCACCGAGCCGCGGTGCGCGGCCAGCCCCTCGAGGTCCAGCACCTGGGCGCCCTGACGCCCCAGCACGCCCAGCAGGCGGCTCTTGCCTGAGCCTGTCATGCCGCACACCACCCGGAACCGGAGGTTGGCGGGCAGGGCTTCGAGATCGTCGATGACCCCGCGCCGGAACGACTTGTAGCCGCCGTCCAGCTGTTTCGCGTCCCAGCCGACCTCGCGCATGACGTGTGTCATGGAACCGCTGCGCTTGCCGCCGCGCCAGCAGTAGACCAGCGGCCGCCAGGTGCGCGGATACTCGGAGAAGTGTGCCTCCAGGTGCCGCGCGATGTTCCGGGCGACCAGCGCCGCACCGACCTTGCGGGCGGCGAACGGAGACACCTGCTTGTAGAGCGTGCCCACGCGAGCGCGTTCCTCGTCATCGAGGACTGGCACGTTCAAGGCCCCGGGGACATGGTCCTCGGCGAATTCGGCCGGCGAGCGGACATCGAGAATGGCGTCGAAGTCGCCCAGTTCAGCGAGCGTGGCGACGTCGTGGCGCATCGGCTGGCGGTGGAGGGGAAACGGGCCGCGATTCTCTCACGGGCTCCGCTTGCGGGGTGGTTTTGCCGGCCCCACTTCCAGCAGCGGAGCGAGGCCTTTCCACACGGTATCGAGCATCAGAGGCTGGGCCGAGGGCAGGGGATGGATGCCGTCGTCCTGGAACATCCTGCGGTCCTGCGCGAAACCGTCGAACAGGAACGACACGTGCACGGAGCCCGTCGCCCTGGCGACCTCACCGAACATGCCGTGGAACTGCTCGGTGTACCGCGGGCCGTAGTTGGGTGGGATGCGCATGCCGACGACGACGTGCTGGGCGCCCGCCGCCTTGCCAGCCGATACGATACGCTCGAGATTGGACCGCGTCTGGGTGAGGTCCATGCCGCGAAGGCCGTCGTTGGCGCCGAGTTCGACCACCACGACGTCCGGACGGTGCCGCTCGAGCAGCGGTGCCAGTCGCGTGAGGCCGCCCAGAGTCGTCTCGCCGCTGATGCTGGCGTTGACGACGCGCCACCCGGGCGCTTCCTTCGCGAGTCGGCGGACAAGCAGATCGACCCAGCCCTGGCCCGCCGGCAGCCCGTAGCCGGCGGAGAGGCTGTCGCCCAGGACCAGCACGACTTTCTGCGCGGCGAACGTCGCGCCCGAGAACCAAAGCAGGACCGCGGCGGTCAGCAGGACGGCCGCACGATGAAACCGTAACCGAAGGAGTGGCATGCCCGCGATTGTCTCCGCAGCAGGATTGACCAAGCAAGTCGGCACCGGCGACAGTGTTCTCACCATCCTCGATGCCGTCAGCTTCGACATCGCGGAAGGCGAATCGGTCGCGGTGGTCGGCGCCTCCGGGTCCGGCAAGACCACGCTCCTGGGGCTACTGGCCGGGTTGGACCTGCCCTCGGCGGGGGAGGTCACGCTCGCCGGACAGGGCCTGAACGCTCTGGACGAGGATGGCCGCGCCGCCTTGCGCGGGGCGACGGTCGGTTTCGTGTTTCAGTCGTTCCAGCTGCTCGCGTCGCTCACGGCGCTGGAGAACGTGATGCTGCCGCTCGAACTGGCGGGCCACGCCGAACCGCGGGCGACCGCCATGGAACTCCTGCGCCGGGTCGGCCTGGAGGCCCGTGTGCAGCACTACCCGAGGCAGCTGTCCGGTGGCGAACAGCAGCGGGTGGCGATCGCCCGCGCCTTCAGCGGCCCTCCACGCATCCTGTTTGCAGACGAGCCGACAGGCAATCTCGACGCGGCCACCGGGCGCGAGATCGCCGATCTGATGTTCGATCTCAACCGGGAGCGGGGCACGACCCTGATCCTGGTCACGCACGATGAAGGGTTGTCGCATCGCTGCGCCCGGCGGCTCCGGCTGGCCGGCGGCCGGCTGATCGCGGACGAGCGCGATCGGGCGGCGGCATGACGCGGGCCTCCGACGTGGCTCACCCGCGCCTCGGGTGGGCGGCCCCAGTCTCGTTGCCCGTCGCGTGGGGCGTCCATTGAGGCGGCATCCGTTCGGCAGCGCCCTGGTCATGGGCGCGCGGCTCCTCGCGAGGGACTTCCGCGCCGGCGAACTGCGGGTGATGGCGCTCTCCATCGTGCTGGCCGTGGCGAGCTTCACCACGGTCGCGTTCTTCGCGGACCGGGTGAAGTCCGCCCTGACCCAGGAGGCCAGCCAGCTTCTCGGCGCCGATCTCGTGGTCGTGTCCGACCGCCCCATCGGCGATGACGTCCGCTCTGCCGCGACGCGGCTGGCTCGCGCCACGACCGAGACGGTGCGCTTTCCGAGCATGGTGAGCGCCGGTGACGCGAGCCTGCTGGTCGAGATCAAGGCGATCTCGACCGGCTATCCGCTCGCCGGCCGGTTGCGGATCGCCGGCGCCGACGGCACGGCGGTGGATCGCCGGGCAGGGCCGCCGAGCGGCAAAGTCTGGCTGGATGAGCGCGCCATGGCACGTCTCGGCGTCGGGATCGGGGCGCAGCTCGCGGTGGGCGAGAAGACTTTCCTCGTGTCGGGCCGAACGGCGGAGGATCCCGAGGCCGCGATCGGCTTCCTGAACATGATGCCCAGGCTGCTGCTGGACGCGGGCGACCTCGAGGCGACAAAGCTGATCCAGCCCGGTAGCCGCGTGACCTACCGCCTGATGCTCGCCGGTACGCCAGAGCGGCTCGGCGCTTTCCGGGAAGCGGTCTGGAAGGGCATCGGTCCCGGCCAGCGGCTGGAGGACGTGCGGGACGCGCGCCCCGAGATCCGCTCGGCGCTGGAGCGCGCGGAGCGGTTCCTCGGCCTCGCCTCGCTGCTTTCGGTGGTGCTCGCGGCGGTGGCTGTGGCGCTGGCCGCGCGTCGCTATGCCCAGCGCCACGTCGACAATTGCGCTGTTCTGCGCGCCCTGGGTGCGAGTCGGGCCTACACGGTGGCGGTCCATGCCTGGCAGATCGGCCTGGTGGGCCTAGTGGCGGGATGTGCGGGGGCGGCCATCGGCTTCGGCGCGCAGGCGGGCCTCGCCAGTCTGCTCGCCCCGATCGTCCAGGTGCCGCTGCCGCTGCCGGGCATCGAACCCGCCTTGCAGGGGATCGCCGCCGGCTTCGTCATGCTGCTCGGATTCGCGTTGCCGCCGCTCGCTGCGCTGGGGCGGGTGCCCGCGCTCAGGGTCCTGCGGCGGGACGTAGGCATGCCCGCGGGGATCTCGTGGGCCGGCTACGCGGCGGGTTTCGGGGCCGTGGCGGCGCTGGTCTACTGGCACACGCGCGATGCGCGCATGGCTTCCATCGTCCTGGGCGGGATCGTCGCGGCGGGCGTGGTGTCCGGCCTGGTGGCGGCGGTGCTCGTTCGAGTCGCGGCCGCGGCCGGGCGGCGCGCCGGTTTCGCCTGGCGTTTCGGGCTCGCCAATCTGTCGCGGCGGACGGTGGCCACGGTGGTGCAGGTGGTGGCGCTGGGTGTGGGGCTCCTCGCGCTGATGCTGCTGTCCATCACGCGGGGCGATCTGCTGGACAGCTGGCGACAGTCGCTTCCGCCGGATGCGCCCAACCGATTCCTGGTGAATATCCAGCCCGATCAGGCGGAGGCGGTGCAGGCTTTCCTGGCGACGGAAGGGCTCACGCAGGCGAAGCTGTTCCCGATGGTCCGCGCACGCCTCACCGACATCAACGGGAAGAAGATCTCGTCTGCAAGCTTTACGGAAGACCGCGCCCGCCGGCTCGTGGACCGGGAGTTCAACCTTTCCTGGTCGGAGCGGCCGCAGGTCGACAACGTGATCGAGCAGGGCGAGTGGTGGTCCGGGCCGAAGCCGGCCGGGCAGTTCTCGATGGAGAAGGGCATCGCCGACAGCCTCGGCATCCGCGTGGGTGACGTCCTCGGCTACGACGTGGCGGGTCAGCGCCTGGAGGCGCCCGTCACGAGCCTGCGCAAGGTGGAGTGGGACAGCTTCCGGGTGAACTTCTTCGTCGTGTCGCCGCCGGGCCTGCTGGAAACGTATCCGGCCACGTATGTCACGAGCTTCCACCTGCCGACCGAGCGCTCCGCGGTGATGGACCAGCTCGTGAAGCGCTTTCCCAATCTGCTCGTGATCGACGTTGCCGCCATCCTCCAGCAGGTGCAGCTGATGATGGGGCACGTGGTCCGCGCCGTGGAGTATCTGTTCCTGTTCTCGCTGCTGGCCGGGCTGCTCGTGCTGTTCGCGGCGCTGCAGTCCACGCACGACGAGCGACTGCGTGAGGCCGCCATCCTGCGCACGCTCGGCGCGGCATCCCGGCAGATCGCCAAGGCGCATGCCGCGGAGTTCCTGCTCGTCGGCACGCTGGCCGGAATCTTCGCGGCGCTGGGCGCCTCCGGGATCGGGCTGCTGCTCGCCCGGGAGGTCCTCAATGTCCCCTACACCGTGGGCGCTGGCGTCTGGATCGTCGGCATCCTGGCCGGGGCGATCGGTGTTCTTGTGGCCGGGCAGTTGGGGACCCGGCAGGCAGTCCATGTTTCGCCGGTGGAGGCGCTTCGGCGCGGGTAAGGGTGAGCAGCGAACGGCGTGGTGGCCTCGCGCGATGTCGGCGTACTTGACGCTGAGCCCTTCCGCCTCTGGTCGGGCAGGTTCTCAGCCATAGACGACACCAAGTTGCGGTGCGGGTCTTGCTTTATCCCTGGTGGGGGTTCTTCCCGAGCCCACGATGGGCCTACCCCCGACTTGGAGACCAGCCATGCGCAACGCGATTTCGTCTGCCCTTGCGGGTGCAGCCTTACTGGGCCTCAGCGTCTCGGCCTACGCCATCCCGAACACCACCCTCACCTTCATTCAGCCAACCGGCACCGTGACGGGAGATGTTCCCATCGAAGTCTGGGTGCGACTCACCGTCGATCCGCTCTCGTCGGAGGATCTCGTCGTCGATACCGGCGCTCCCGGCGTGGGTTTCGGGCTTCCCGATCTTTTCGAAGCCAGCGGGATGTTCCTGAATCTGTCTTTCACCTGCACCGGAAACTTCGGCGCGAATTGCACGGAGGGTCCTCCGTACGACTTCCAGTTCGGCACCAACTCCGAAGATCTGACCCGCCCGACGTGGGCTGCCCAGTCGCTGATCGTAGTCGCGGCCGGCGCTTCGCGGGATTTCTATTTCGGATCGTTCATTCCTGACCCGAATCCTGCGCCGGCAGGCAACTACGTCTTCCACAACGCCGAACTGTTCGTGGCGGTGTTCGGGCAGCAGTATGAGGAAGTCCCGCTGCTGGACGACAACGGTGACCCCATCCTGGACGACCAGGAAAATCCGATCTTCACGCTCGCCCCGGTTGGCGAGCCGACGGAACTCAACTTCTCGGTAGGTCAGACCTGCCCGTCGTTCGCGGATTCCTGCGGCTTCTCCCGCACGGTGATGGCGCCGATTCCCGAGCCGCAGACCTATGCACTCTTCGGTGCGGGCCTCGGCCTGCTGGGCTGGTCGGTCTCGCGACGCCGGCGCCGTTCCGCAGTCTGAGTTGGCCTGACGGTGCCCGAAGCCCCCGAACTCGGGGGCTTCTTCTTTTCGGCGAGGCGGGTCCACCTGTCAGTTGGAGTGCTGCGGTGCGACAAATCGATGGACATTCCGTAGTCATCCCGTCACAATGCCGGGTTAGCCTCCTTGATCCCTCCCCAGCGCGCCCGCGCGAGGACTGCCCATCGTGACCCGAGCCATCCGCAACATCGCCATCATCGCCCACGTCGACCACGGCAAGACCACACTGGTCGACCAGCTGCTGCGTCAGTCGGGCACCTTCGCCGCCCACCAGCAGGTCACCGAGCGCGTGATGGACTCCAACGACCTGGAGAAGGAACGGGGCATCACCATCCTCGCGAAGAATTGCGCCGTCCAGTACGAGGGCACCCACGTCAACATCGTGGACACCCCCGGGCATGCGGATTTCGGCGGCGAGGTCGAGCGGGTGCTGTCGATGGTGGACAGCGTGCTGCTCCTGGTGGACGCCGTGGAAGGGCCGATGCCCCAGACCCGGTTCGTCACACGCAAGGCGCTCGCTCAGGGCCTCAAGCCTATCGTCGTGGTGAACAAGGTGGACCGTCCGGGTGCCCGTGTGGACTGGGTGGTCAATCAGACTTTCGACCTCTTCGACAAGCTCGGTGCGACCGAAGAGCAGCTCGACTTCCCCGTCGTCTATGCCTCTGCCCTGCAGGGCTGGGCGAGCCGTACCGTCGGCGAAACCGGCGAGAACATGCGTCCGCTGTTCGAGGCGATCCTCGAGTACGTGCCGGTGCGCGAGGCTGATCCCGAAGGCCCGCTGCAGTTCCAGATCTGTTCGCTCGACTACTCCAGCTTCGTGGGCCGGATCGGCGTCGGGCGCGTCCAGCGCGGCCGCATCCGTTCCGGGCAGCAGGTCGCCGTGATGCGCGGCCCCGATTCCGAGCCGAAGATGGCCAAGATCAATCAGGTCCTGGTGTTCAAGGGACTGGAGCGCCAGGTCGTGGACCAGGCCGAGGCCGGTGACATCGTCCTCATCAACGGCGTGGAAGAAGTGGGCATCGGCGTCACCATCTGCGATCCGCAGAAGCCGGAAGCGATGCCGCTGCTGCGTGTGGACGAACCCACGCTCACCATGAACTTCCTCGTCAATACCTCGCCGATGGCCGGTCGCGAAGGCAAGTACGTTACGTCCCGTCAGCTTCGCGAACGTCTCGAGCGCGAGCTGATGAGCAACGTCGCGCTCCGTGTGGAGTTCAGCGCCGACTCCGACACCTTTGTCGTGTCCGGCCGCGGGGAACTGCACCTCACGATCCTGCTGGAAAACATGCGTCGCGAAGGGTACGAACTCGCGGTGGGTCGCCCTCGCGTGGTCACGCGCATGGTGGATGGCGAGAAGCACGAGCCGTTCGAAATGCTCACCGTGGACGTCGACGAGAACAATCAGGGTCAGGTCATGGAAGAGCTCGGCCGCCGTCGCGGCGAGATGCTCGACATGATGCCGGACGGCAAGGGGCGTGTGCGTCTGGAGTACCGGATTCCCGCTCGCGGCCTCATCGGCTTTCAGGGCGAGTTCATGACCATGACGCGCGGCACCGGCATCATGAGCCACGTGTTCGACAACTACGCGGCGGTGAAGGGTGATATCGCCGAGCGTCGTAACGGCGTGCTGATCTCGCAAGACGAAGGCGAGGCCGTGGCCTACGCGCTGTGGAAGCTGCAGGAGCGCGGACGCATGTTCGTCTCCCCCGGCGAGCCCCTGTACGAAGGCATGGTGATCGGCATCCACTCGCGCGACAACGACCTCGTCGTCAATCCCGTGCGTACCAAGCAGCTCACCAACGTGCGCGCGTCCGGCAAGGACGAGGCAATCAATCTCACGCCGCCCATCCAGCTCACGCTGGAATCCGCGATCGAGTTCATCGGCGACGACGAACTCGTGGAGATCACGCCGAAGTCCATCCGCATCCGCAAGCGTCACCTCAAGGAACACGAGCGCAAGCGCGCTTCCCGCGAGTCGGCTGAAGTCGCTGCCTGATCTCCTCTGCGTTCGAACGGTCGACGAGCCGACTCAGGCTCGTCGCCGTTGCCCGACGAACGGGCTGTCGACGTGACGACGCGCGTCACGAATGCGGTCCAAGTGTTGTGTCGGTCGATCGGCTCTGACCGTAAGGCTTCGACGCAACCTCTGTAGTACCCGCCGACACCTCGGCGAATCTTCCGTTTCAGATCAACGTACCGCCAATCGGGTCATGTGGCGGTGCTGCAACTCGATTGCTCCTGAGGTGCCTGCGCCAACGCGGTGCACGCCGGCCCGGGTCCTGCTATGGGGACCCAGCCCCTGGGAATAGTTCCCTGAGTCGGCCAAGCCCATAGGAGTGTCCTCGTGATTGGTTCCTTCCGTCCGTCCCGGCGTCGTGGTGAAGGTCGTTCTTTCGCCATCCATCCTTTGTTCGCCGTTCTGTCGGGACTGCTCCCGCTGACAACGTTGGCTGTGCTGTCAGGGCCGGCCAAGGCGGCGACGGATGGCGTGGTTGTCGAGAACGGGATCGTCGGATACGTGAAAGGCCGGATTCTCGTCAAGGCCAGACCGGGGCTCTCCGGTGCGGCGCTGGACAAGGAACTCAAGGTCCACGGCGGGACGCGCGTCGGACACATCAAGGCGATCGATGTCCACATCGTCGAGTTGCCGGGCAATGCGAACGAACAGGCCATTGCGAAGCTGCTCGCGAAGAATCCGAAGTTCAAGTACGCCGAACTGGATCTCGTGGTCAAACCGTCTCTGAGCACGAACGACCCGTACATCGCGAGCGCATGGCACCTGGCGAAAATCGGTGCGCAGGCCGCATGGGATTCCTCGACGGGAACAGGCGTGACGATCGCCGTGCTGGACACCGGCGTCAACGGGGCGCATCCCGATCTCGCCGCCAACCTGGTCCCAGGGTGGAACGTATTTGATAACAACAACAACACGGCCGATGTCTACGGTCACGGCACGGCCGTGGCGGGTTTGGCAGCGGCCGCGGGCAACAATGCGGCGGGGGCAGCCGGTCTGGCGTGGAGTGCCAAGATCATGCCGGTGCGGGTGTCCGCCCCGGATGGGCTTGCGTCCTACAGTGCCATGGCCAATGGCATCACCTGGGCCGCGGACAACGGCGCCAAGGTGGCGAATCTGAGCTACCAGACGGTGGCGGGGAGCGCCACGGTGTCCAACGCGGCCGCCTACCTGCGCAGCAAGGGTGGAGTGCTCATCGTGTGTGCAGGCAATTCCGGCGTGCAGGAGCCCTATGCGGCGGACAGCAATCTCACCGCGGTGTCGGCGACGACGTCCGCCGATGCGATGGCGACGTTCTCGAGCTTCGGCACGTTCGTCGACATCGCCGCACCGGGCGCCGGCGTGTACCTCACGACCAGCAGCGGCGGATACTCGACCGGCAGCGGGACGTCGTTCGCCAGCCCGATCGTCGCGGGTGTGTACGCCCTTATGATGACGGCCAATCCGCGTCTGTCGCCCGCGAACCTCGATCAGGCGATCTTCTCCACTGCGATGGATCTGGGCGCGACCGGACGCGATTCCTACTATGGCGCGGGGCGCGTGGACGCTGCCCGCGCCGTGGCTGCCGCGAAGAGCATGGTCGCCTCGGATACCACGGCGCCGTCGGTCGTGATCGGCGCGCCGTCGGCCGGCGCAACCATTGCCGGGACGGTCAATGTGGACGTGTCTGCGACGGATGCCGGCGGGGTGGGGCAGGTCGATCTGTACGCGAACAACAAGCTCGTGGCGACCGACATCGGCGCGCCGTATCAGTTTTCGCTGGATACCTCGGCGCTCGCGGACGGCCCTCTGACGCTGGTGGCGAAGGCGAAGGACGTCTCCGGGAACATGGGAACGTCGCCATCGGTCGTGCTGACCGTCGCCAACGATACGATCGCGCCCAAGGCGACCATCACGAGCCCGACTGGTGGATCGGTGGTGACGGGCACGGTGAACGTGACGGGTTCCGCGACCGACAACAAGTCGGTTGCCAGCGTCAGCCTTCTCATCAACGGGAAGGAAGTCGCCGTCAGCTACGGCTCCACGATTTCCTACGCGTGGTCCCCGACGGTGGCTACGGCGAAGAAAGGCGCGAGGAAGACGACGACCACCACCAGCACCAGCGCCACGATCACACTCCGGGCCAAGGACGCAGCCGGCAACGTGGGTTCCGCCTCTGTCACAGTACAGACGCAGTAACACCGCGTCTCAGCCTTGTCGGGAATTCGCTGTGGTTCAGCGGTTCCCGATCACTGTCCCACCACTACGACAAACCTGACCCGACGGACGGCGATCCCGAGATCGCCGTCGACTGCAAAACAAAAAAAGCCCCGCGAAGCGGGGCTTTCTTTCACTGCCGGGACTGGCCGATCAGGCCTTGCGACTGCGGCGACGCTGCCAAGCCGACGTGGCACCCAGAATGCCGAAGCTCAGCAGCGCGATGGACGCCGTGCCGGGTTCGGGGATGTTGCCTCCGGGCGGGACGCGGCCGTCGTCGAATCCGAGGAGAGCGATATTGGAAAGACCGGTCTGGCCGTTGAAGCTCCAGGAGCCAGAGGCGTCCGGCTTCGCCAGTTCGACGATGAAGATGTCAGGATCGCTCGAAGAGGTCGGGGACGGACGGTCCTGGCCATCACCGAAGTGGAAGTAGAGGAACATGCGGTCGTAGGTGTTCCACAGCGAGCTCGTGAAACTCCAGCTCCCGGATTGGGTACCTTCGCCGGTGATGTTCAGACTTCCGCCATTGCTGTCCGCGTTGTCACGATCCACCAGGACGGTGGTGGTGGGTGAGACAAGTCCCAGCTGCGTGTTCAGCAGAGACACGAGGGCGCCGTCCCCAAGATTGGTGAGGTCGGCGTAGCAGGTTCCGCCCACTAGGCCGGGGTCCACCGTTGTTACCCGGAGGCCCAGCGCCGGGTTGCCGCAGGGCACTGGGGCAGCGTGGGCGGCGCCGATGCTGGCAACAGAAAGGGCTGCTGTCGCAAGGATTGTTTTCAGAATTCTCACAAGTGACTCCTCGTCCTGAAGTGGATTGCACCAATTTGGGGACGGTCCTCAGCAAGTTCCCGGCCAGCGCGGGAGTTCTTCCTAATAAGTAACGGGTTTGTCACCTTGGTCGAGCAGGCGACCCCGGATTTGTAAGCCTCGTCGACATGCTGAAAGAGGTTAGGCGCGAGGGTCGAAACTGTCAGCAAGGCTGAGACGTCGGCTGCCTTCCGGGAAAACCTTCCTCGGACTCGAGTCGTTCGCCTCTCGGTGGACGCACGCGAGGGGAGCACCCGCATTCCGGATGCTCGTCATCCGGTCGGATCGCCATGGAAGTTTTCTCGACAAGCCTCTCTTTCCCCGCACACGATGCAGACCGTGGCCATGCGCTCGGCGAGCCTCCTGCAGACTGGCCGGCAGCGGGCGGCGTCCGGGCGATTGCCCCGGACCCCGGGAGCGGGAAGTCCAAGTCGCCCGTCTATACTGGCGTCATGGCATTTTCACTCCTCGAAGTCGTCCTTCTCGTCTCGATCCTCCTACTGTCGGTTCTGCTGGCCGGCGTCTATCTGCGCACCCTCAGGATCAGCCGCGATCTGGCCGAAGCAACCGGGCTCCTCGGGCGCTCCCTGGACGCGCAGCACCTGGCGCTGCTGAGGGAACTCAACACTGGGCTCACCGCGGCGGGGGACCGCATCAACGGCGCCTCCGGGGATCGTGCGGAACAGCTCCGGGCAGGTGTCGAACAGCAGTTGCGGGGCGTCCGGGAGGGACTGGCGACGCTTCGGGTCTCGACCGACCAGGCCATTGCGGCACACCGCGAAAGCCTGATCGCCACCCTCGGCGAGCATCGGGAGGCGGTGCTGCACGAACTCGCCGCGCTGCGCACCGAAATGCTCGAGAAGTCGCTGGCAGCGCTGGCCGAGCAGGGGCGCGCCCAGGCCGCGAGCCTGCAGGACAGCGTCCGGGCGCTCTCGCAGCAGCTCTCCGGGAACGTGGAATCCCTGACCCGGACCGTCGACGGACGTCTGGAACAGATCCAGGGACGTGTCGGCGAGAAGCTGGAGGAGGGCTTCCGCAAGACCAACGAGACGTTCACCAGCGTGATGGCGCGGCTCGCGACCATCGACGAGGCCCAGCGCAAGATCGACGGCCTCACCACCAACGTCGTGAGCCTCCAGGAACTGCTCGGCGACAAGCGCTCACGGGGCGCCTTCGGCGAGGTGCAGCTGGAGAATCTGGTCCGCAATCTTCTGCCCGCGACCGCGTATGAGTTCCAGCGCACCCTGTCCAACGGGCATCGGGCGGACTGCGTGCTGCGCATGCCGGAACCCACGGGGCTGGTGGCTGTCGACGCCAAGTTCCCCCTGGAGAACTACCACCGGATGTTCGATCTTTCCCTCGGCGAGGCCGACCGTCGCGACGCCCAGCGGGCATTCCGCGCGGACGTCCGGAAGCACGTGGACGACATCGCCAACCGCTATGTGGTGGCCGGCGAGACCTCCGACGGCGCCGTGATGTTCGTGCCGGCGGAGGCCGTCTTCGCGGAGATCCACGGCTATCACGGGGAGGTTGTAGATCACGCCATGAGTCGCCATGTATGGATCGTGTCTCCCACCACCATGATGGCGGTCCTGAACACCGCTCGCGCCGTCCTCAAGGACGTGGAAACCCGCCGCCAGGTCCACGTGATCAAGGACGAGCTCGCCAAGCTCGGCAAGGACTTCGGCCGCTTCGACGAGCGCATGCGCAAGCTCGCGGCCCACATCCGCCAGGCGCACGAGGATGCCGAGAACGTGCAGATCTCCAGCGACAAGATTGTCCGGCGCTTCCGGCGGATCGAAGAGGTGGAACTCGATCCCGAACACCATCCGGCGGCCGCGCTCGCTGCCGAGCCGATGGACGACGCCTCTCCCGCCCCGCTCGCCGCGCCGGCGGACGGCCGCTAGGACGCCCCGGTCATGGTCTTCGGACTGGATGGCTGGCGCCGCCGACGGGCGCTCGAACGGGTCGTGATTCCCGATGACCTCTGGGCGGCGACGCTGCGCGAGTATTCCTTCACCCGCGGCCTTACGACCGAGCAGCAGGCGCGGCTGCGCGAGCGGGTGGCGCTGTTCATCGACGAGAAGTCCTTCTCCGGCGCGCACGGGCTGGAACTCACCGACGCGATGATCCTCGCCATCGCCGTGCAGGCGTGCATGCTGGCGCTCGAACTGGACGCCGAGGTGTATCGCGGATGGGTCGGCATCATCGTGTACCCCTCCGCGTTCCTGCCGCGGCACACGTGGGTGGATGAAGCCGGCGTCGTCCATCACGACGATCGCTCGATGATGGGTGAGGCACGCTATGACGGCCCGGTGATTCTCTCCTGGGATGACGTCGCCAATGCCGGCGCCGAAGACGGCGCGAACGTCGTCATCCACGAGTTCGCCCACAAGCTCGACATGCTGAATGGCACCGCCAACGGCTATCCGCTGCTGCACAAGGGCATGAGCCGGCAACGCTGGAGCGACGTGTTCGGCACCGCATACCAGGACTTCTCCCGATGCGTGGACCGCGGCGTCTATACGCGGATCGATCCGTACGCTGCCGAATCGCCGGGCGAGTTTTTTGCGGTCCTGAGCGAGGTCTTCTTCGAGACGCCGGACGTGCTCGTCCTCGAGTATCCGGACGTATACGAACAGATGTGCCAGTTCTATCGCCAGGACCCGGCCACCCGGCTGTCACCGCGAGAGGAGGCCGGGGCGTGAGGGCACTGCCCATCCTGCTGCTCGGCGCGTGGCTTTCGCTCGCGTCGATCGCCGCGTCCGCGCAGACGGCGAAAGTCGAAGTGATCGATCTGCGCTTCCGCAACGCCGAGGAAGTGCTTCCCGTGCTGCGACCGTTCCTCGAACCCGGGGGCACGATGAGCGCGCTGCAGAACCGTCTCATCGTGCGCACGTCCCCCGCCAATCTCGCAGAGCTGCGTCGCATCCTCGACACCATCGACAAGCAGCCCCGGCAGCTCATCGTGACGGTGACCGAGGACGAGGAACTCGCGCTGCGAGAGAACGGCCTGATGATCGGTGGCACGGTCGGCGGAGATGGTGCTCGCATCGAAGCGCCGCTCCCCGGGGAGACCACGGCACGTCGCGGTGTCGGTGTGAGGGTGTACCGGAGCGAGTCCGTGGGCACCGGCCGCGCCGGCCGCAGTGTCCGGGTCACCGAGGGCCAGACGGCCTTCGTGGCCATCGGCCAGACCCGACCAGCCAGTACCGCCACCATCCCGACCTATCGCGGACCGATCGTGATCCAGTCGGGTGCCATGCGCAGCAGTGGCTCCGGATTCGAGGTGCGGCCCCGTGTCAGCGGCGACCGCGTGATCCTGGAGATCGCCGTGCGAGGCGATCGCGCTGGACGCCTTCCCGGCGGGGCTCAGGAGATCTCCCGACTGGAGACGGTCGTCACGGGCAGGCTCGGCGAATGGATCGACATCGGCGGGGCTGCGCAGCAGCGGACCGAAGAGAGCAGCGGGTTAACGGCCCGCAGTTCGGACGCGGGCCTCGACACGCGCCGCTGGTTCCTGCGTGTCGACGAGCCGTGAGGGCGGGCTGCCGGTGTCGCGATTCCCGGACACTGGCAGGGCAGGGGGCGCGGGGCTATTCTCGCGGCATGGCGCCGGGCAGTCGCAAGAGTGCCGCACAGTGTGTTCACGAGGATGAAATTGGCTGACGACAAGGATCCCGGGCCGACCCAGTTGGCTCCCCGATTTTCCAGCGCTTCGCCGGCAGAGGTCGCGGCAGGTGGCGGCCTCCTGAGCCGCCGCGCCGTCCTTACAGGCGCCGTTGTCGCGGGTGCCCTGAGCGCCGTTGCGGCCCGAGCCGCAAATCCCGACTGGTCCGACGCCGCGAAGCCCTGGCAGAAGCAACCGGGGCGTCCGTTCAGCCGATACGGACAGCCCTCCGTTCACGTGAGGGAAATCGAGCGGTCCGTCACGCTGCGCGAGGGAGATGTCGCCCCGGGGAACGGCTCGTCCTTCACGCCCCTGCATCTGCTGCGGGGCACGCTCACGCCCAACGGCCTGCACTTCGAGCGCCATCACAACGGTGTGCCGGACATCGACCCCGATCATCATCGGCTGGTCATTCACGGCCTGGTGGAGCGGCCGCTGCGTTTCGATTTCGACGCCCTGCTGCGTTACCCGATGGTGAACCGCACGGTGTTCATCGAGTGCTCGGGCAACAGCTTCCGCAATACCTTTCCCAAGGTTCAGGAAGTGAGCTGCGGCGATATCCACGGCCTCATTTCCACGTCCGAATGGACGGGCGTGCCACTTTCGCTGCTGCTTGCCGAAGCCGGTGTGCGCGCAGACGCGAAGTGGGTCATCGCGGAAGGCGCGGATGCCGCCACCATGGCGCGTTCCATTCCGCTGGCGAAGGCACTCGACGACGTGCTGGTGGCGTTCTATCAGAACGGTGAGCCCCTTCGCCCGGAACAGGGCTTTCCGATGCGACTCGTGCTGCCCGGCTACGAAGGCAACATGAGCATCAAGTGGGTCCATCGCCTCGAACTCACCGAGGTGCCCCTGCACGCGCGGGACGAGACTTCGCACTACACCGATCTCCTGCCCGATGGCCGTGCGCTGCAGTTCACCTTCCCGATGGGCGTGAAATCCGTGATCACCCAGCCGTCCGCCGGCTGGGATCTCCAGGGGTCTGGCTACTACGACGTCTCCGGGCTCGCGTGGACCGGTGCGGGCCGGATCACGAGAGTGGAAGTCTCCGCGGACGGCGGTGCCACGTGGGCCGAGGCCGAGTTGCAGGGCACGCCACCCAGGCACGGCGTCGTGCGATTCCGCATTCCGTGGCGATGGGATGGCAAGCCGACCTCGCTGGCGAGTCGCGCCACCGATGAAACCGGCGCAGTTCAGCCGGACCGTGCCACCTGGCTTGCCCGGTACGGTGCGACGCAGCGCTACCACTACAACGCGATCCAGCACTGGGCCGTGGATGCCGAAGGGAGGCTGCGCAATGTTTATGCGTAACGCGGTGCTCGCGGTTGCTGCGGTACTCGCTGCATTGACGAGCGCACCGTCCCGCGCAGCAGGCCCGGGATTGGGAGTTCCCGTGTCCGAAGCGGACCTGGCACCGCTCGCGATCAGCGTCTTTCCCGATGGTCGCGGACTCCCACCCGGTCAGGCCACTGCGATCGACGGTGTCGATGCCTATGTCACCCATTGCGCGCGCTGCCACGGCCTGCGCGGGCAGGGCAAGCCGGGCCCGGCGCTGGTGGGCGGCATCGGCTCTCTGGGGACGAAGGCGCCCGTGAAAACCGTGGGCAGCTTCTGGCCCCACGCGAGCACGCTGTTCGACTACACCCGCCGTACCATGCCCTACGACCGGCCGATGAGTCTCACCGACAAGGAGGTCTACGGCGTCACCGCTTACGTGCTCTGGCTGAACGCGATCATCGGCAAGGACTTCGTGCTCGACGCGCAATCCCTGCCGAAGGTGCGCATGCCCAATCGCGAGGGCTTCGTCGATGCTTCGCAGGGCACGCCGGGCCGCTGACGCACTGCGACGCCTCATCGCGACTGTCGCCGTCGCGTGGGTGGGGCATGTCGTCGCGGCGGAGGTTCCGCCCGTCACAATCCTGCAGGGCGGCGAGGCAGTGCTTCCGGTCGACGGCGTGGTCACTTTGCGCCGCGAGCCGTTTCTCATTCTTGCGACCCCCGGGCTGGGCCCGGCCTCCCTCGTCGCGGAACGCGCGGGTACGGTGCCCGCCACCGATCCCGCGGGCGTGCGACTCGTCGCGGCACCTGCCTCGATGGCAATGGCTACGACGCCGCTGTCCCTGCAGACGCAGGCCGTTCCGCCCGAAACCTTCGATGGGCTCAGCGCTGCGCTCCTGGAACAGTGGGGGACGGTGCTGGGCCCCGACCGCATCGCGGCCTACCGCGATCTCGAGGAATCCCGCTTCGGCAAGCTGCCAGTCCTGATGGCGGGGCGCCAGCATCCCGCCGGTCGTGCCGGATCACAGCCCGTTTGGGCCGTGTTCGCGCTCGACGGCGAACCCGTCGACCGGACGCCGATCGCGTCCATCGTCCTTCACGTTTTCCGCGCCGTCGTGGTGAGCGGCACCGATGCCGCGTGGAGCGTGCTCCTCCGGGATTCCGTCCTCCTCCGTTTTCGCGGGGACGCCGCGAAGCCGGCTGCGCTTTCCACACCGGATTCACCAGGACTGGATTGTGGCCGCAGCGCCGTCATCACGGCCGTTCGCAGCGCGCAGTGGCAGCGGGTGGAGCGACTGCTGCGCGATGGGCTCGATCCCAACCTGCGTTCCACGAAGCGGGGTGTGACGCTGCTGATGTGCGCGCTGTCGGGTCCACGCGTGTATCCGGAAACGGTAGCGGCGCTGCTCGCCGGCGGCAGCGATCCTAACCGGCCGGCAGCGGACGGTCAGACCTCGCTGCACTGGGCCGTGAGAGCCGTGGCGCAGCCCGGTTTTGCGACGGAACCGCTGGAAGCGCTCGATCTGCTTACCCGCCGGGGCGGAGACATCGAAGCCGAGAGCGAGTCCGGCGAGACGCCGCTGCTCCTTGCTGTCGCGCAGGGGTCGGCCGAGGCGGTGACGATGCTCATGCTGGCCGGTGCCGATCCCGCCATCCAGAATCGCCGCGGCGAATCTGCGCTGGCACGGGCGGCCCGACTCGGCAGGAAGGACCTTGTTCGCTGGATGGAAGCGCTGCGGGGAAAGGGCGACTAGCGTCCATCCCCCGCAGCGACGGAAGCGCCGTCAGACGAATCCGCCAAGATGGTCGAGCGACACATTCTTCGCCACCGCCTTGCCGATGAGCGAGAGCTTGTCCACGTGTTCCACCGAGTCCAGCTGCTGCACGTCCTTCGGCCGGATGTCTCGCAGACCCATCGCCGCGAGACCTTCCTTGGAGAGCTCTGCGTTGTACCGGGCGTACAGAAATGCCCGACCGAGGTTCTGCGACAGGGGCACCAGCGCTCCCGAAGTGTCACGGGGAATCATGTCGCCGACTTCGCGGTCGATCGGCGCGCCGTACGTGCAGCGGCCCACCGTGCGGCAGTTGATGTCCTGATCGTTCAGCATCGCGTACATCAGCCCGCCGGGGATGGCGGCGATGTTGGAGAACAGGTTGCGGTGCGCGTCGTTCGCGCCGGGGCCGCCCGACGGCGCGGCGCCGGTCCCCACCGAGACCACGAGCAGTTTGTCCTCACCGGTCTCCCAGCCCAGTCGGTACTCGGGTGAGGTGGCCATGCGGTACAGGACGAACGCCGGATTGTTGTAGGGCGTCATCCCGCCGTCCACGAACACGAACGCCTTCTCGGGGTCCCGGGCGTCCCACTGGATGACTTCGGGCGGGAAGTACACGGGCGCTGCGGTCGACGCGCGCACGATCTGCCACAGGGGCATTTTGAGATTGCAGTCCGGACGGTCGAGATCGTTGTACTTCGCCATCGGATTGCTGCTGATGGGCCAGGGCGAATCCGTCGTGATGTTCTGCGTGATGACGAGCAGCAGGTTCTTCAGATGGGCCGGCTCCAGGGTCGAGCCGGCATCAAGGCGCTGCTTCAGGATCTCCGCGACCGGCTCGGCCTTGTAGAAGTTGCGCACCCGGTTAAGGATGAAGGCCTTGTCGAAGATCTGATCGCCCTGCTTCAGGTAGATGTCCAGCATCTCCCGGCAGGTGAGGCCCCGCGCGATGCCGGCCGCGATGATGGCGCCCGTGCTGGTGCCCGCGACGTAGTCGAAGAAATCGCACAGGCGGAAGGCGGCGGGGTCCGCGGAGCGGGCCGCAAGGCGGCTTTCCAGTTCCGTGAGGATTTCCAGGGTGATGATCCCGCGGATGCCGCCGCCGTCGAGGGCAAGCAGGCGGCGTTGGGGTCGGGGCGCGGCGAACCGGCCGGCGAGCGGGCCCCACTCGTGTCTTGGCATGACGGCGTTCTCCTCGTTGCAGTGGGAGAAAGTCTACCCGTTCATGCCGTGCGGGTCAGATCACTCCTTCGAACACCTGCACGTCGACCATGGCGCCCGGTTCCGTGTTGCCCTGGTCCGTGGGCAGCACCACGAAGCAGTTGGCGAGGCTCATGGAGGAGAGAATGCCGGAGCCCTGGTCGCCGGTGGTCCGGACGGTCCATTCGCCGCTGTCGTCGCGCGTCAGGATGCCGCGCTGGAATTCCGTGCGACCCGGCGCCTTCTTGACGGGAGCCGTGAGGCGCGCCTTGAAGGTGGCCACGGGTTCGAGATTCGTGCGGCCCGAGAGGACCATCAGCGCGTCCCGGACGAACTGGTAGAAGGTCACCATCACCGCGACCGGATTGCCGGGCAGGCCGAAGAAGTGTGCGTTGCCGATCTTCCCGAACGCGAGCGGCCGGCCGGGCTTCATGGCGATCTTCCAGAACAGCACGTCTCCCAGCCGGTCGAGCATCTGCTTCACGTAGTCGGCGTCGCCGACGCTCACGCCGCCGCTGGTGATCACGACATCCGCGACTTTCGACGCAGCCTCGAATGCCTGTTCCACGGCTTCGGGCGTATCGCGGATCACGCCCATGTCCAGCACCTCGAAGCCCAGACGGCTGAGCATGCCGAAGATCGTGTAGCGGTTCGAGTCGTAGATCTGCCCGGCGCCCAGCGTGCCGCCGAGACTCACCAGTTCGTCCCCGGTGGAGAAGAACGCCACGCGCAGGCGGCGCAGCACCGACACTTCGATGATGCCGAGCGAGGCCAGCATGCCCAGTTCGGCCGCGCGCACCGGCTGTCCCTTGTGGAACACGATCTGCCCCACCGCCAGGTCCTCGCCGGCCCTGCGGATGTTCTGGCCCTTCTTCGCGCCGAGTCCCAGGGTCACCTTGCCGTCGGCCGCCTTCGCCCGCTCCTGCATGATGACCGCGTCGCACTCCTTCGGCACCGTCCCACCGGTCATGATCCGCACGGCTTGCCCCGGCGAGACCGAGCCCTGATAGGGCGCGCCCGCGAACGAGGTACCGATCACCTGCAATGTCACGTCGGCATCCGCTGCGAGATCGGCGTGGCGCACCGCATACCCGTCCATGCCCGAGTTGTCGTGCGAAGGCACGTTCATCGTCGAGACGACGTCCTCGGCAAGCACACGACCCAGAGCGTCGCGGATGTGCACCCGTTCCACCGTCGTCACCGGCGTGAGGAAGGCGCGGATGTGGGCGCGCGCCTTGTCGACCGGCATGGAATTCGGGTCGTAGTCGTCGGCGAGGGGGAGGTCGCGGAGGGAAGGCGGCGTCATGGGTTGGGTGAGGCTGTGGAAGAGTGAAGCCGTGAAGTTGTGAAGGCGTGAAGGGGTGGGATATCGGCGACGGGCCTGGCCCGTCGCATAGAACGTTACCCGCCGATGTAGGACATTTCGACCTTGCGCAGTTTGGCGGTCTCGGCGGTGCGGATCTCGGAGTAGCGGTCCGCGCGGACGCGCCACACGCGGGCGATGGCTTCCGACACTTCTTCGTCCGACGCCTCGGCGCGGAGCAGGCCGCGCAGGTCGGTGCCTTGCGTCGCGAACAGGCAGGTGAAGAGCTGCCCTTCGGCGGACAGTCGCGCCCGCGTGCAGTCCTTGCAGAAGGCCTGGGTCACCGAGGAGATGAAGCCCACCTCGCCGCTGCCGTCCAGGTAGCGCCAGCGTTCGGCGACTTCGCCGCGGTAATTGGCGTCGACGGGCTCGATCGGAAACTCGGCATTGATGTGTGCGGCGAGTTCCTTCGAAGGGACCACGTGCTGCATGGTCCAGCCGTTGGTGCTGCCGACGTCCATGAACTCGATGAAGCGCAGGATGTGGCCGCTGCCCTTGAAGAACCGGGCCATCTCGACCACGTTGTGGTCGTTGACGCCGCGTTTCACGACCATGTTTACCTTGACTGGCGCAAGACCCACGCGGTCGGCTTCCTCGATGCCCTCCAGCACTTTCTCGACGGGGAAGTCCACGTCATTCATCCGCATGAAGGTCTCGTTGTCGAGGGCGTCCAGGCTCACGGTGACACGCTTGAGGCCGGCGGCCTTGAGGTCCGCGGCCTTCTGCTTGAGCAGCGAGCCGTTGGTGGTGAGCGTGAGGTCGAGGTCCTCGTGGTAGGCCAGCATCTCGATGAGACGCTCGATCTTGCGCCGTACCAGTGGCTCGCCGCCGGTGATGCGGACCTTTTCGATGCCGTGGCCCTTGAAGATGCGCACGAGGCGATGGATCTCGCCGAAGGACAGCAGCTGTTCGCGTTCGAGGAACTGGAAGTCCTTGCCGAAGACCTCCTTCGGCATGCAGTACGTGCAGCGGAAATTGCAGCGGTCGGTCACCGACACGCGCAGGTCGCGCAGAGGGCGGTTGCGGGTGTCGACCAGCGTGGGATTGGTGTCGGTCATGGTGTGCGGTGAGCCAGGGACTGGGACGACGGTTCAGGTCAGGGCAGGCATTATAGCCGGCGGTACACAACGGAAGCCTGGCAATCAGGCATACGCGATCATCCTGCCGCAGGCGATGATCGCCAGCCAGAGCAGCAGCGACATGCCCGCCTGCAGGCGGGCGACGGCCGGGACGGCCGCGGTTTCCGCCCGGAGGGCGGCGGACGAGGGCCCGAGGTGGAACGCCACCGCATTGGCGGCGACGACGCACAGCAGGAGCATCTTCAGTCGGAAAGCCGGGTTTCCGAGGATCGCGAACGGGTCGGCCGCGAACAAGGTCATCCCTGCCGGGACGACCAGCAGCAGGCCGGCCAGGGACCATGGCAGGAGAAGTCGGGCAGCGCCTGCCACCGTCACGGCGCGGGAGATGCCGAGCACCCGCAGATCAAACAGGACGGCGGAGCCGGCAACCAGCATCATCCCCCAGAGGTGGACTGTCTCGGCGGCCGGGTACAGCCAGGGGTGGCCGCGGATGGCCTGGGACAGGACCTCGGCACCGGTCATGGGGTCAGCGCAGTTCCACCGTGCGGCCCGCCAGGGTGATCCGCTCGGCCCGCATCTCGTCCGCGCCGTCGCGCTCGGGATAGCCCATGACCGTGGCGGTCTCGCCGACCTTGAGCGAGTCCCGCGGCAGGCCGCGGGTGTCCATCCGGTAGGGGGGCGCCAGCACGCACAACCACAGCCGATCGGGCGTCTGCAGCTTGATGGTCGCGTGGGGATAGTCGTACGCTGCCTCCACGATCTTGCCGGTGAGGGTCAGCGGCCTGGAGGCGTCGTAGTGGCTCCATCCGTGGTGGGCACGCGCTGCGCCCGACCACGCGCCCAGACCCGTCAGAGCGGCGATCAGGAAACTTCTTCGTTGCATCATTGCCTTCTCCTGGTGAAGGGTTCGCATCACTCCCAACGACATCCTCGACAACTCGCAAGCATGAAAGCCTTCGGCATCGCCGGCTACTCCGGCAGCGGCAAGACCACCCTGATGGAACAGCTCATTCCGCGCCTCGTCGCGCGGGGCATCCGCGTCTCGGTCATCAAGCACAGCCACCACGACTTCGACGTGGACCGGCCCGGCAAGGACTCCTTCCGGCACCGGCAGGCCGGCGCGTCCGAGGTCCTCGTCGGTTCGGGGATACGGTGGGCCCTGATGCACGAACTTCGCGGCGCGCCCGAACCCGGCATCGCGGAGCACCTTGCCCGCCTGTCCCCGTGTGACCTGGTGCTGGTGGAAGGGTTCAAGCGCGAGCCTCTGCCCCGGCTCGAGGTGCACAGACGCGGCGCGCGAGAAGGCTGTCTGTGGGAGTCCGATGATAATATCGTTGCGGTGGCCACGGACGAGGCGCTGGCCACGGATCTTCCGCAGTTTGCGCTCGAGGACTACGAAGGCATCATCGGCTTCATCCTCCGGCATGTGGGTCTCGCCGACGGACCGGTTCCTCACTGATCGAACACGAATGCTTAACGTTCTCTATTTTGCCCGGCTGCGCGATGCCCTGGGCCGCGACGCCGAGCGTATCGAACTGCCGGCCGGCGTAGCCGATGTCGGCGGGCTGCTCGACTGGCTGCGCCAGCGGGGCGACGTCTGGGCGGCCGAACTGGCGCCCGGCCGTTCGGTGCGCGCCGCCGTCAACCAGGACATGGCCCGGCCGGACACGCCCCTTCGCGACGGCGACGAGGTCGCCTTCTTTCCGCCCGTGACCGGAGGCTGACCGTGAACGCCCCCACCGCCCCCCGTCCCCTCGCGCAAGGCGCCACCACCATCCGCGTGCAGACCGAGGACTTCGACGTCGGCGCCGAGATCGCGGCGCTGCGGGCCGGCAACGCGAAGATCGGGGCCGTCGCCACCTTCATCGGCGTCTGCCGGGACCTGAACGACGGTTCCGATGTTTCCGAGATGGAACTCGAACACTATCCCGGCATGACCGAAAAGGCGCTGGGCGGCATCGCCGCCGAGGCGCGTGACCGCTGGGACCTCTTCGACATCCTCGTCATCCATCGCGTGGGCCGCATCCTGCCCACCGAGCAGATCGTGCTGGTGGTGGTCACCAGCGCCCATCGCGGCGAGTCGTTCCACGCCTGTGAATTCCTGATGGACTATCTCAAGACCCGCGCGCCGTTCTGGAAGAAGGAACGCACGCCGGAGGGCGCGCGTTGGGTGGACGCCCGCGCCTCCGACGACGCGGCCGCCGATCGCTGGCGCTGACATGGCTCGCGCTCGGGAAGGCGGAGCAGCGTCGGGACGGGTCGCGAAACCGCAGATCCGCATTCTGTTCCGCAAGGCCATCGCCATGGGGCCGGGCAAGGCGGAACTGCTGCAGGCGATTGAACGTACCGGTTCCATCTCGGCTGCCGCGCGCGAAATGGACATGTCCTATCGCCGCGCGTGGCTGCTGGTCGACACCATGAACACGAGCTTCAAGCATCCGCTGGTCACTACGGAGACGGGCGGTCAGCGCGGCGGCGGCGCCGTGGTCACGGAGTTCGGTCTGGATGTGCTGCGCCGCTACCTGGAGATGGAAGCCCGGGCAGCCGGCGCCGTCGAGAAGGAAATGGGCGAGTTCGTGAAGCTGATGGCAAAACTGCCGCCGGCCTGAGCCGGCGGGGGGAAACCTCAGGCGGCGGCGCTGACCGGGGGGAGATTGAGCACGGCCTCGCGCGCCAGAGCGCTCAGATCGCCGCCGCCGGCCTTTGCGTGCGCGACGATCTCGCGGCGCATCCTGGGGTCCCAGAATCGCGTGATGTGTCCGACGATGCCTTTCACGGCTTCCGCGTGATCCGGGTCGGCCTCGAAGAAGCGGGCGATGTCGTTGACCATCTTGACCAGTCGTTCGATTTCCATGGGCTGCAGCGTGCTTCTCTAAGGCTGTTGGGGTGAGGAGTAGACCGTATGCCGACGGTCCCGTGTGAAGCCGACCAGGGTGAGTCCCGCGGCCTGCGCCGTGCGGATCGCGAGCGCCGTCGGGGCGGACACCGCCGACAGAAGCGGGATGCCCGCGGCTGCGCTCTTGTGGACCATCTCGTAACTCGCGCGGCTCGTCACCACAGCCATCCCGGCCGAAGCATCGATCCCGGCTTCCTGCAGAGCGCCGATCAGCTTGTCGAGTGCGTTATGGCGCCCGACATCCTCCCGCACCAGTTGCACGTGTCCGGTGCTGTCTGCCCAGCCTGCGGCGTGGACGGCTCCGGTGATGGCATTGAGGCTCTGGCTGTTCGCGAGTTCGTCCTGTGCGCGATGCACCGACACCGGGTCGAAGTGCGCCAGCGGCTTCACGGTCGCGACGGGGCGGATGGCGTCTTCCAGCATTTCGGTGCCGCACAACCCGCAGCCGGTCCGCCCGGTCAGCGCCCGACGGCGCTCGGCCAGCGCCGCACTGCGCTCCGTCGGAATGCTCACGTACACCGCGTAGCCACCGTTCTCGGCGACGACCTCGACACCCTGGAATTCGGACGGGTGGGCGATGATTCCCTCGGACCAGGTGAAGCCGCGCGCGAAATCTTCCAGGTCGAGCGGGGTCGCGAGCATCACGGCGAAAGGCACGCCGTTGTAGATGACCGCGACCGGGCATTCCTCCGCCACGTTGTCCGTTGCCGCTTCGACCGCGCCATCGCGCCAGCGCTCGACCTCGACGCTGACATGCGCGGGGCCGAACCCGCGCAGATCCCCTGCATTCACGGGTTCACGCTCCCTGTGCTTCCCGCGCGGCCAGCAGCGCGATCTGCTCTTCGCTGAACTCGCGGAACCGCTTCTGCCATTCGGAGGGCTGGGTCACGGGCTCGACCTGCACGGCGGTGACCTTGAACTCCGGACAGTTCGTGGCCCAGTCGGAGTTGTCCGTCGTGATGACGTTTGCGCCCGACTCGGGGAAGTGGAAGGTGGTGTACACCACGCCCGGCTGCACCCGCTCGGTGATGACGGCACGCAGCACCGTCTCGCCGGCGCGGCTGCGCACGCCCACCCACTCGCCTTCGCGGATGCCGCGCAGTTCGGCGTCGCTCGGGTGGATCTCGAGGCGGTCTTCCTCGTGCCACATCACGTTGGCGGTGCGGCGAGTCTGCGCGCCCACGTTGTACTGACTGAGGATGCGACCCGTGGTGAGAATCAGCGGGTACTGGCGAGTCGTGCGTTCCTCGGTGGGGACGTAGCGCGTGATCACGAAGTGGCCCTTGCCGCGCACGAACTCGTCGATGTGCATCGTCGGCGTGCCCTCGGGGGTCTTGTCGTTGCAGGGCCACTGGATGCTGCCGAGGCGATCGAGCTTCGCGTAGTTCACGCCCTTGAAGGTCGGCGTGAGGCTGGCGATCTCGTCCATGATCTCGGATGGATGCCCATAGTTCATCGGGTAACCGAGCGCGTTGGCAAGCATCTGGGTGACTTCCCAGTCCTCCTTGCCGGCGAGCGGGGGCATCACCTTGCGCACGGGCGAGATGCGGCGCTCCGCGTTGGTGAACGTGCCGTTCTTCTCGAGGAACGAGGAGCCCGGCAGGAACACGTGCGCGAACTTGGCCGTCTCGTTGAGGAAGATGTCCTGCACGACGACGCACTCCATCGCTTCGAGGGCGGCGGTCACGTGCTGCGTGTCGGGGTCCGACTGGGCGATGTCCTCGCCCTCGATGTAGATGCCGCGGAAGCTGCCGTCCAGCGCGGCGTCGAGCATGTTGGGGATGCGCAGGCCGGGTTCCGGTTCCAGCCGGACGCCCCACGCGTGCTCGAATTCGGCGCGTGCGATGGAATCGGAGATGTGCCGGTAGCCGGGCAGCTCGTGCGGGAAGGAGCCCATGTCGCATGCACCCTGCACGTTATTCTGGCCGCGCAGCGGATTGACGCCCACGCCCTCGCGACCGATGTTGCCGGTGACCATGGCGAGGTTGGCAATGCCCATGACCATCGTCGAACCCTGGCTGTGCTCCGTGACGCCGAGGCCGTAGTAGATCGCGCCGTTCCCGCTGGTTGCGTAAAGGCGCGCCGCGCCGCGGACAGCATCGGCCGGCACGCCGGTGATGGATTCCAGCGCTTCGGGCGAATTGGAGGCGTCGCTGATGAACGCGCGCCACTTGACGAAGGCGGGCTCCTCGCAGCGGGCGTCCACGAAGGACTTGTTCCACAGCCCCTCGGTCATGATCACGTGGGCCAGTGCGTTGACGATCGCGACGTTGGTGCCGGGGCGCAGCTTGAGGTGGTAGTCGGCCTGCACGTGCGGGGAGCGGACGAGGTCGATGGTGCGCGGGTCCACGACGATCAGCTTGGCGCCTTCGCGCAGACGCCGCTTCATGCGGGACCCGAACACCGGATGGCCGTCGGTCGGGTTGGCGCCGATCACGACGATGACGTCCGCCTTCTCGACGGAGTCGAAGGTCTGCGTGCCGGCGGACTCACCGAGCGTGGCCTTGAGACCGTAGCCGGTGGGCGAATGGCAGACGCGGGCGCAGGTGTCCACGTTGTTGTTGCCGAAGGCGGCACGGACCAGTTTCTGCACGAGGTAGGTTTCCTCGTTCGTGCAGCGGGAGGAGGTGATGCCGCCGACCGAGCCGCGACCGTACTTGGCCTGGATGCGCTTGAACTCCGAGGCGGCATGGGCGATGGCTTCGTCCCAGCTCACGTGTTGCCACGGATCGCGGATGCTCTTCCGGATCATCGGCGTCGTGATGCGATCCTTGTGCGTGGCGTACCCGATTGCGAACCGACCCTTCACGCAGGAATGGCCGTGGTTCGCGTGACCGTCCTTGTTGGGGACCATGCGCACCACGTCGTTGCCCTGCATCTCGGCGCGGAAGGAACAGCCCACGCCGCAGTAAGCGCACGTCGTGACCACGCTGTGCTCCGCCTGGCCCTTCTCGATCACGGATTTCTCCATCAGCGTGGCGGTGGGGCAGGCCTGCACGCAGGCGCCGCAGCTCACGCATTCGGAGTCCATGAAGTCTTCCTTCTGGCCCGGCGACACCATGGACGCGAAACCGCGGCCGTCGATGGTGAGGGCGAAGGTGCCCTGCGTCTCCTCACAGGCCCGCACGCAGCGTGAACAGACGATGCACTTTGCGGGGTCGAAGGTGAAGTAGGGGTTCGAGGTGTCCTTCTCGGCCTTGAGGTGGTTTTCGCCCTCGTAGCCGTAACGCACTTCCCGCAGGCCCACCACGCCCGCCATGTCCTGCAGTTCGCAGTTGCCGTTCGCGGCGCAGGTGAGGCAGTCGAGCGGGTGATCGGAGATGTAGAGCTCCATCACGTTGCGGCGCACCTTGGCGAGCTGACCGCTTTGCGTGCGCACCACCATGCCCTCGGCCACCGGCGTGGTGCAGGACGCGGGGTAGCCCTTGCGGCCTTCGATCTCCACCAGGCACAGCCGGCAGGAGCCGAAGGGCTCGAGGGAATCGGTCGCGCAGAGCTTGGGAATGGACACACCGGCTTCCGCTGCGGCGCGCATGATCGAAGTGCCTTCGGCCACCGTGACCGACATGCCGTCGATCTCGAGCGTGACTTCGCGCTCGCTGCGGCGGGCCGGTGTGCCCAGGTCGATGTAGCGGATACCCATGATGAAACTCCTCCTCGCCTGTCGTCAGGCGGCTGCGGGCAGCGTCTCGCGCGGCAGCCCGAAATCTTCAGGGAAATACTTGAGCGCGCTCAGCACCGGGTACGGCGTCATGCCGCCCAGGGCGCACAGCGAACCGTGGAGCATCGTGTCGCAGAGCTCGCGCAGCAGTGCCACCTGCGCACCGCGGTCGCGACCGTCGATGATGCGGTCGATGACCTCGACGCCGCGTGTGGAGCCGATGCGGCAGGGCGTGCACTTGCCGCAGGACTCGATCGCGCAGAACTCCATCGCATAGCGCGCGAGCTTCGCCATGTCCGCCGTATCGTCGAACACCACGATGCCGCCATGGCCGACCATCGCGCCGACACCGGCGAAAGCCTCGTAGTCGAACGGCAGATCGAACTGCGATTCGGGCACGTAGGCGCCCAGAGGTCCGCCGACCTGCACCGCCTTGATGGGACGGCCGCTGGCGGAGCCGCCGCCGTAGTCGTAGAGCAGTTCGCGCAGCGTGATGCCGAAGGCTTTCTCGACCAGTCCGCCGCGCTTGATGTTGCCGGTGAGCTGGATGGGCAGGGTGCCGCGGGATCGGCCCATGCCGTAGTCGCGGTAGAACGTCGCGCCGCGATCGAGAATGATCGGGACCGACGCGAAGGTGATGACGTTGTTCAGCACGGTGGGCTTGCCGAACAGGCCGGAGCTGGCGGGGACGGGCGGCTTGAACCGCACCATGCCGCGCTTGCCCTCGAGGCTCTCGAGCAGCGAGGTTTCCTCGCCGCAGATGTACGCGCCAGCGCCGCGACGTACTTCGAGGTCGAAACGCCGCCCCGATCCGAGCACATTGGCACCGAGCACGCCGTGGGCTTCCGCCCGGAGGATCGCCGCGTTCAGCGCCCGTTCGGCATCGGGGTACTCGGAGCGCAGGTAGATGTAGCCCTTCGTCGCGCCGGTGGCGATGCCGGCGATCGCCATGCCCTCGATCAGCACGTGCGGGTCGCCTTCCATGATCATGCGGTCGGAGAAGGTGCCGGAATCGCCTTCGTCAGCGTTGCACACCACGTACTTCTGATCGGCCGCCGTCTGCAGCACCGTGTTCCACTTGATGCCGGTGGGAAACGCCGCGCCGCCCCGACCGCGCAGACCGGAATCGGTGATGGCCTTCACGACATCGGCACCGGCCATCGCGAGGGCATTGCGGAGACCGCGCAGACCGCCGTTGGCTTGGTAGTGCTCGATCGAGATCGGATCGCCCAGCCCCACGCGTGCGAAGCACAGCCGTTCCTGACCGGCGAAGTAGGGATGGGACTCCACCATCCCGATGCCCAGGCGGTGATCAGCGGCATCGAGGAAACCGGCAGCGAACAGTTCGGGCACGTCGGCAACCGTGACCGGACCGTAGCCGACGCGGCCCTTCGCGGTTTCGACTTCGACCAGCGGTTCCAGCCACAGCAGACCGCGGGAACCGTTGCGGACGATTTCGACGGGGGTGCCGCGCTTGCGGGCTTCCTCCGCGATGGCTTCCGCCACCTCGTCGGCTCCGACGCTCAGCGCCGAGGAATCACAGGGAACGAATACGCGCATGCTCAGGCCCCTTGCAGTTCGGACACCAGCGCGGCGGCGGCGTTCGCGGAGACGCGGCCGCGCACGCGACCGTCGATCATCACCGACGGTGCACAGGCGCAGTTGCCGAGGCAGTACACCGGCTCCAGCGTGACTGCTCCGTCTGCGGTGGTGCCGTGCAAATCGATGCCGAGCTGCGTGCGAAGCGCGTTGAGCAGTGACTCCGCGCCCATGGACTGGCAGGCCTCCGCGCGGCACACCTGCAGCACGTGACGGCCGGGCGGCGACTGGCGGAAGTGGTGGTAGAACGAAACGACCCCGTGGACTTCGGCGCGGGAGAGATTCAGCGCCCTGGCGATATCGGGGATGGCCGACTGGGGCACATAACCCAGGCGGTCCTGAATGTCATGCAGCAGGGGCAGAAGGCCACCTGCGACAGACCGGTGCCGGTCGATGGCTGCTTCGACCGCGACGTTTACGTCGTCCGGCATTGAGTCCTCCAGGGCGGGCGCACGCAAAAAGGCGCTCCTCGTTAACGACGCTCCGGAGGCTGGCTGAATAGGAACTGCCGAACATATCGGCGACGCAATTTCCCTCCCCCGGAAAGATTGCGCAAGCTTTTGAAACTTCGCGCAAACTAACAGGTGGCGGAGGACCTCTCAATATGAAAAACTGTTCACATGAAGCGCATCGCCGTTAAGCCCACCTGGACGCTCGAAGACGAGTCCGGCAAAAGGGTCGGTCCGGAGGTGTTCGCACTGCTGGGCGCGATCAACCGCACGGGCAAACTCACCGAGGCCGCCGAGGCCGTCGGCGTGTCGTACCGGCATGCGTGGGGTCTTGTCGAGACCTGGGGAGCCTTCTTCGGACGGCCGCTGGTGCGGTTCGAACGCGGCAAGGGCACGGCGCTGACGCCCCTGGGGGCCAAGATCCTGTGGGCCGAGCAGCGCGCCATCGCGCGTCTGGGACTCCAGCTTGAATCCCTCGCGTCGGAAATCAATCACGAGATCAACCAGCTGCTGGACGCGGCCATCGCCACGATCCGCATCCACGCGAGCCATGGTTTCGCCGTTGCGAGGGTGCCGGCGCTGTTTCTCGATCACCAGGGGATTCAGCTCGACCTGCGCTATCTCGGGACCCACGACTCGCTCGCCTCGCTCGCGCGAGGGGGATGCGACCTTGCAGGATTCCATCTTCCCGTCGGGCCCTATGGTCTGGTCGCGGCGCGCCAGTACCGCCGGTGGCTCGATCCGGAGCGGCATCGGGTCGTGCATCTGGTCACCCGGACCCAGGGCCTGTTCCTCGCGAATGGCAACCCCAAGGGGATACAGTCCCTCGCGGATCTCGCGCGGGCGGACCTGCAGTTCGTGAACCGGCAGCAGGGCTCCGGCACGCGACTCCTGTTCGACCAGCTTCTGGCGGCCGAAGGCATCTCGGGTGACGAAATCCGCGGCTACGAGACGGAGGAGTACACCCACGCCGCGGTGGCCGCCTATGTCGCCAGTGGCATGGCGGACGTCGGCTTCGGCGTGCAACCGGCCGCTCACCAGCTGAGGCTGGGCTTCCTGCCCATCGCCCAGGAGCAGTACTTCTTCGCGCTCGCCGCGCAGGACCTCGACAAGCCCGAGATCCAGGCCTTCCTGGAGATGCTGCGCGGTCCCAGCTTCCAGGCAATGGTGTCGGAACTCCCCGGCTACGCGGCGCCCCGGGCTGGCGAGGTCGCCGGCATCGACGAAGCCTTTCTGACCGGTCCCGGCTGAGCGTCCTGCCGAGGGCGCGGCTCCATTGACGGCCGCAGGGCCTGCAGGTAGCCTCGCTCGCTGTATAAAACTGGATATTACGCATGCCGGAGGTGGAAGGCGGGTTCGCTGCCGTCTGGGTCCCGCTCGCCCTGTCGCTCAAGGTCGCCGGCTGGGCCACGGCCATCGTGCTGATCGCGGGCGTGGCCATCGCCTGGTTCGTCGCGCGGTCGCGGTTCCGGGGGCGCGAGGTGTTCGATGCCCTGATGACGCTGCCCATGGTCATGCCGCCCACGGTGCTCGGGTACTACCTGATCGTGCTGATAGGGCGGCGCGGCTGGATCGGCGCCTGGCTCAACGAACACTTCGGCATCGTGCTGATGTTCACCTGGCAGGGTGCCGTGATCGCCGCGGCGGTCGTGGCCTTTCCGCTGGTCTACAAGGCGGCACGTGCCGCCTTCGAGGAAGTCCCGTCCCAGGCCGAGAACGCCGCGCGCGTGCTCGGCGCGACCGAATGGCGGGTGTTCGTGAGCGTCACGCTCCCGCTGGCCTGGCGCGGCATCCTGGCCGGCACGATGCTGGCCTTCGCGCGCGCCCTCGGCGAGTTCGGTGCCACGCTCATGGTCGCCGGCAGCATTCCCGGCAAGACGCAGACACTCTCCATCGCCGTCTACGAAGCCGTGCAGGCCGGGCAGGACGACGTCGCCAACTTTCTCGTCGTCACGATCTCCATCGTCTGCGTAGTCGTGCTGGTTGGCTCGGGGCGGCTGCTGAAGGTGCGCAACGCATGAAGCTCGCCGTGGACATCGCCCGCCGGCTGCAGGGCAACGGCCGCAGCTTCGATCTCCATGCGCGGTTCGAGTGTCACAAGGACGTCACCGTCGTGTTCGGCCCCTCGGGGTCCGGCAAGAGCCTAACGCTGCAGGCCGTGGCGGGACTCATGCGACCCGATGCGGGCAGCGTGCGCCTCGGTGACCGGGTCCTCTTCGATTCCGCGGCGGGCGTCGATCTGCCCGCGCGCCTGCGCCGCGTTGCCTACGTGTTTCAGGACTACGCGCTGTTTCCTCACCTCACGGTCGCGCGGAACGTCGCGTTTCCGCTGCAGCGGTGGTGGGAGCGGTCGTTGTCGCCGGCGGTTCGGGATGAGGTGTTCGCGATGCTCGAGATCTTCGAGATCGCGCATCTCGCGCAGGACTATCCGAGCCGCCTCTCGGGCGGGCAGAGGCAACGCGTGGCGCTCGCCCGCGCGATGGTGGGTCGGCCCGATCTGCTGCTGCTGGACGAACCCTTCAGTGCGCTGGACCCGCTGCTGCGCGAACGCATGCGCCACGAACTGCTCGCGTTGCGCGAACGATTCGGTGTGCCCCTGCTCGTCATCACCCACGATCCCGATGACGTCGCCACGCTCGCGGACGACATCATCGTGTTCCGTGACGGCCACGTCGCGGCCACCGGCGCGACGCCCGACATGGTCCACGACGTGGAGACCGGGCCCCAGATCCGCCGGGCCGTTCGCAAGTTTCTCGCAGACGCGGTGGCTCGCGATGGTGACGCGGCCAGCTGACCACCTGCGTCAGGCGCCGATCAGACGCCGGTTGCCGGCGCCGGGGAGCGTCTTCCATGTGGGGCCGTCCGTCCGGAAGTAGCCGGTGGACTTCACGTTGCTCACATAGAACCACTGCGCCGAGCATTCGGTGTGCGTGGCCGTGACGACCATGAAGCCGCGCTGCGCGGTGTCCGCGTACTGCAGAGGCCCGATGATCTGCGTGAGTCCCGCGGCGACCGCCAGCGGGTTTTCGAAGGGGAAGAACGCCTCCAGCCCCGGAGAGGACACGCCCGGCGTCGCAAACTCCACGCCGACGGCATTGCCCGCGAAGTCCGCCAGATCGCTCGCCCAGGCATTGTGCGTGTCGCCGGCGAGCACGACGAGATTCCGGTCGAGCGTACGCATGAGCCCGAGCACCCGCTCGCGCTCTGCCGCATAGCCATCCCACGCATCGAGGTTGTACGGAATCGCCGGCTGCGCCAGGATCGCCTGCTCCGAGCTGGTGAGCGCCGTCGGATTGGTCGCGGCCTTCTGCAGCAGCGCCGAGTAGTTGGAGAAAGTGATCTGGAACAGCACGAGCGGGGCCGGAATCAGCATCCGGCCCATCAGCACCTGCTGCCCGAGCATCTGCCATTTCGCCGTCGATGCCGCGACGCGGCCGCTCAGCCAGGCTGACTGCTCGGGTCCCAGCAACTGACGGGACGGGTTGGCCGTGGCCTGAAGCACCGCCGCAAGCTGCGCGCCGTTCGTGACGCCGTCGTACGAGAGCTGCAGGTCGCGACCGACGAGGCGCGTATCGAGCATGTGGAGGTCCACGAGATCGCCGAACGTGAACGACCGGTAGATCTGGTCCAGGCGGGAAGGATTCGCGACCCGGATCGGCATCCATTCGTGGTAGGCCTGCAATGCGGCGGCCTTGCGCGCCTCGAACTGGCCTTCGGTCGCGGGATCGTGGTTCTCCGCGCCCTGACGCCACGCATCGTTGGCGATCTCGTGGTCGTCCCAGACGGCGATCATCGGCATCGCGGCATGCAGAGCCTGCAGATCGGCATCGGTGCGGTACTGGGCGAACCGTTCGCGATAGTCGCGCAGCGCCAGCAGTTCACCCGACGGCACCACTTCGCGACCGAGCGCCGCGGCGTCGGCCGAGGCGTAGCCCCCGCGCGGATACTCATACAGGTAGTCGCCGAGATGCACCGCGGCGAAGACGTCCTCCATCTTCGCGGCTTCACGGTAGGCGTGGAAGTAGCCGGCCGGATAGTTCGAGCAGGAGAACACCGCGAACTTCACTTTCGCAAGACTGCCCTGCGGCAGGGTGCGCGTGCGGCCCACGGGCGAGACGATGCCCGTCGACGAGAACCGGTAGTACAGGGTCGCGCCCGGCGGCAATCCGGCCACGTCGGCCTTCACCGTGAAGTCGCGAGCCGCCGAGGTGAGCACCCGGCCGCGACGGAGGACCCGACGGAAATCGCCATCCAGTGCGACCTCCCACAGCACGGGCACGGTTCGCGAAGCCGATGCCGGCGTGACACGGGTCCAGATCACGACACGGTCCGCGAGCGGATCGCCGCTGGCGACGCCGTGCAGAAACGCGAGGGGTTCACCGGCACCAAGGGCGCGCGGGGCGAGCGTGACGGCGCCGAGCGCGCCGACACCACGGATGAATTCGCGGCGGTTGAGCGACTTGGGGGAAATCATGTCCGGGGCTCCGGGGACGTTGCGGATGGCAGGAGTCTCGGCCCGCGCGGTGTCAGGGCGATGACCTCGCCGCGGTCTCGCATGTGCCGATCGCACCACGAGCCCGCGGCAGGCGTGTCACTTCGCTTTTCTACACTGGTCGCGAAACGCGGCGCGGCAAAGTCCGGATTGAACCGGTCGCCCGCACGCTGCCCCGACAACCCGATTCCCGGAGACTTCCGTGACTACCCTTACCCGCGCTTCACTGCTGTCGCTTGCCGCCGCCACTGCAGTCTCCATGAGTTCCCCGTCGCAGGCGCTCACGCTGGTGTCCTCCATGTTGAACGGGAACGCCATCGACGCTTCGTTCAGCACCCCGGAACTGGTCGCCGTGGACTTCGCGTTCCAGGCGCCCGGCACGGTATCGCTGGTGTTCGAACTGGATGCCGGCGATGTGCTGCGCGGGGCGGCCGGCTTCAACGGCATTGTCGACAATCTGTCGAGTGACGGCTTCGGCGTTCTTCGTGTCGCGCTGGACCGCGGCACGCTGACCGCTGGTGCGGTCGAGTCCAACGACGGCAGCGCGACGGTTGCGGCGCCGGATGCCCGTTCCGTGGGGATTGCGTTCTCCCCGGCGATGACGACCCAGGCCTATCTTGGCGATGCTCTCCTCACGGGGACGTCGGCGGACTGGACCATCGGCCTCGACTCGCTTTCCGCGGGTGACCGGCTCACGCTGACGGTGACCGCTGCGATCCCGGAGCCCGCGCCCGTGGTACTGACTCTTGCCGGTCTGGCGCTGCTCGCACTCCGCCGCCGCGCCCGATGATCGCTGCGTAGTTGCCCCGCGTGGCCGAGGATCGAGCGCGGCCGCGCGGGGCACGGCATTCGTGTTGTGGCTCCGTCATGTCGTTCGGCTGTCCCGCGGCCGAGCGTGCTCACCGGTGACACGACGACAGGCGTCCTGCGTTGCCTCGGAAGTCCGCCACGATTCTCGGGCCCGCCTTCGCGAAGGCTGTGTCGGCTGCGCCGGCACCCCGAACACGGAACTGAGGAGCGACACCGGCGATTCCGCGACATGTGCGCGCGCAAGCATTGACCTTCCGCCGTACCTGCGCGAATACTCCTGTTTCCGTTCTCGGAGACCGCCATGGCAGGCCTCGATCACGCCGTCATCGTTGCCCGCGACCTCGGGGCCTTGTCTGCGGAGTTCGAGGCGCTGGGATTCCTGCTCACCCCGACCGCGCAGCACCCCTGGGGCACGGCGAATCGGCTGGCGCAGTTCGAGGGCCGCAACTTCCTCGAGCTGCTGACCATCGATCGCCCGGAACTCGTCGCCCGCGACCCCGCGACGGTTCCGGAGGGCCCGTTCAGTTTCGGACGCCATGCCGCGCGGTTCCTCGCGGAGCGGGAAGGTTTCACCATGCTGGCGCTGCAGACCGCGGACAGCGCCGCCGATCTCCTGCGCTGGCGCGCCGCGGGACTCGTCACCTACGAGCCTTTCCGTTTCGAGCGCCAGGCCGCACTGCCGGACGGCAGCGTGGCGACGGTCGCCTTCTCGCTGGCGTTCACCACCCATCCGCTGCTGCCGGATCTGGTGTTCTTCACCTGTCTGCAGCACGCCCCCGAGCACTTCTGGAAGCCGGCCTACCAGAGCCACCCGAATGGCGCGACGGAACTCGTCGAGGTGTCGATCGCCGTGCGGGAACCGCACCGTCTCGCGTCGTTTCTCGCGGGTCTGACGGGGTCGGAGTGCCGCGCGCGTGGAGACGGGATCGAATGCGACGTCGGGCCACACCGCATCGTGTTCACGCCATCGTCCGCCGACGCGAGCAGGGATGGTGTCACCCTGAGCATCCGGGTCCCACACGAGTCGCCGCTCCGCGGCCGGCGCTCGCGAGCGGGTGGCGTGATCCTCCATGGGGTCTGAGGCACTCGCAACGTCCGCGCCGCGCGATTTCGCACCGTTCCGGAGTCCGCGTACGGGGGTACACTCCCCGCGCCGCCCCAGAGAGTGATCCCACTTGCCCGTCATGCCGAAAGTCCCGCGGTTCCTCGATCTTCCCGGTCACGGCGGGCTGCCGCCTGTCGAGGAACTCGCGATCGGCCTGATGGCCACGCCCGCGTCGATCGCACCCAAGTTCTTCTATGACGCGCTCGGGTCGCGGCTGTTCGACGCCATCACGGAACTTCCCGAGTACTACCTCACCCGCGCCGAGGCGGAGATTCTCGCGTCGTCGGGCGACGAGATCGCGGCCGCGTTGCCGCGCGGCGCGGTGTTTGTGGATCTCGGTGCCGGCAATTGCCGCAAGGCGGTCGGGCTGTTCGATCGCGTGGAGCCCTGCTGCTATGTCGCAGTCGATATCTCGCTCGGGCATCTGCGGCGTGCCCTGGATGCCGTGCAGCTGGAGTACCCCGCGCTCGACCTCTGGGGGGTGGGCATGGACTTTTCGGGCGCTTTCCTCTGGCCCGAGGGGCTGGAGGTGCCGGCTGGCCGGCCTCGGCTCCTGTTCTATCCCGGATCGAGTCTGGGCAACTTCACGCCCGAGGGCGCGCTGAAATTTCTACGCGATGTGCATCGCGCCTGCGGGGGCGCCCCCGGCAGCGGATTGCTGATCGGCGTGGACCTGGAGAAGGACGCCGCGACGCTCGAGGCGGCCTACGACGATCCGCTCGGCGTCACGGCAGCCTTCAACCGGAACGTGCTCCACTGCGTGAACCGCTCGCTCGGCGCCGACTTCGCGATCGAGGACTGGCGGCACGTGGCGTTCTACGATCCGGTGCAGCACCGCATCGAGATGCATCTGGAAGCGGTGCGGCCGGTGGAGGTCACGTGGCCTGGCGGCCGGCGCGCCTTCGCGGCCGGGGAACGCATCCACACCGAGAACTCGTACAAGTGGTCGGTTCCGCGATTCGAGGAGCTGCTCGCGGCCGCGGGGTTCGCGGGGTCGTGTGTCTGGACCGATGCCGGGGCAAGATTCGCCCTGGCCTGGGCGCCCGTGTGAAGCCAGGCGTGGCCTCACGCCACGGCAACGGTCCGGAATCCCGCGTGGATGTCCCGCCGGTCGGGCGTGAAGAAATTGCGGTAGCGCGGGTGCGCCATCTCTGCCGCGGTCGCCCGCGAGGCGCCGCGCAGCACCCGGCGGGTTCCAAACCATGGCGCGGAGTAGTCACGGTAAGGATGAGGCGTGAAGCCGGGATAGGGCTCAAACGGCGAGGCGGTCCACTCCCAGACCTCGCCCCACCCGAATCCGGGCACCGTGTGGGCGGCGCATTCCCACTCGAACTCGGTGGGCAGCCGACGGCCGGCCCACGCGCAGAATGCCTGCGCGTCGTGCCAGTTCACGTGAACGGCGGGCGCGTCGAAATCGAGGGCCTGCCAGCGGCCGAACCGGCGCTGCTGCCATGCGCCGACCCCCGCGCGCACGAACGGGGGCAGCGGCACGCCGGTGTCCGTGACGAAGGCGAGGTAGGCGCGCCACGACACGGGGGTGGTGTCGATGCGGAAGGTGTCGAGCGCCACGGCGTGATCCGCCAGTTCGTTGTCGAAACGAAAACCCGGAGCCTCCGTGCCGGTGTGCCAGAGGCACGCGCCGACGACAGCCTCTCCGCGCGGGATCGCAGCCGTCGGGCGATCCGCACCGCCGTCGGCGAATTCCGCGGGAATCGGGATGTCCAGCCCCTGCGCCATGTAGACCGCGGCCTCGTTGTGCATGTCCTCATGGAACAGCGCGAGGCGCGCGAAATACAGCGCGTCATGGGTAGCTTCGCTGCGCGCCAGACGCTCGCACGTGTCGGCGAGCACGACGTCGAGATAGTCGAGGAGACTGGCGGCGCCCGGCAGGGGAAGCGTCCAGCGCGAGTCGTGCGGAACGTGGCTGGAGTCGAACAGCGCGTCCGCGCCCGGCACGAGCGGCGGGTCGCGAGGAGCGTCCGGGTTGCCGGCGAGACCGAGATCGCGGTCGGGATTGCGCCGAAGCCACCATTCCTGGAACCAGCCCACGTGGCCCAGTTCCCAGAGGGGCGGGTTGAGTTCCGGGCGCATCGGCACGCGCAGGTCGGGGAGGGCGGTCTGCCACGCCGAGAACAGCCCGAGCGTGCGCGCCCGGGTGCGCCGCAGGCGTGTGGTCAGGTCCGCGGCGGAGCCGGTGCGTGCGCACTCGGCCTCGGAGTCGGTGTCGAACGGGATCATGGGCGGAGACACTCGTGTCGGACCGGGGAATCGTCATCGTAAGTCCGGCACTGGCCGATGCCAACAACGGCAACTGGCGCACGGCGTCGCGCTGGCGGCGGCTTCTCGGCGGCGATCGTCCTGTTCGCGTCACGTCCGTCTGGCCAGACGGGCACGAGGGGCGGGATGCCATGATGTTCGCGCTCCACGCGCGACGCTCCGCCGCGGCGATTACCGCATGGGCCCAACACCGCGGTTCGCGCGGGCTCGCCGTGGTGCTGACCGGAACCGATCTCTATCGGGACATCGCCACCGACGCCCAGGCGCGGCGCTCTCTTGACCTCGCGGGGCTGCTCGTCGTGCTCAACGAGTGCGCGCCGGATGCGCTTCCCGCGGCGGTGAGGCACAAGGCGCACGTGGTGCTGCAATCGGCCTCGGCCCGTCGGCCGGTCGCGAAGCCTGCCTCGATTCTGCGGGCGGTGATGGTGGGGCACCTCCGCGCAGAAAAGGATCCCGCGACGCTGCTGCGTGCGGCAGCGCTCTTGCGGAACGACCTCTCCATTCGCATCGACCACATCGGTGCGGGGCTCGATCCAGACCTCGCGGCGGCCGCGCGGGAGACCATGCGCTGCTCACCCGGCTACCGCTGGCTCGGCGCGCTCGACCACGAGGCGACGCGGCGCCGCATCCAGCGCGCTCATGTGCTGGTGCATGCCAGCCGGATGGAGGGCGGCGCGCATGTGGTGATCGAGGCGATCCGCAGCGGTACGCCCGTGATCGCGTCGCGCATCGACGGCAACGTGGGTCTGCTGGGCGCGGACTACGAGGGTTACTTCCCGGTGGGCGACGAAGCGGCGCTGGTCGCCGCGCTGCGCCGTGCGCGTTCGTCATCGCCGGGCGGATGGCTCGCCCGCTTGCGGGAACAGTGTGACCGACGGGCACCGCGCTTCTCCGCCCAGGCGGAGTCCGGCGCACTTCACGCGGCACTGCAGCGGCTGGAGGCGTGCTGATGGGCATGGGGGGTAGCGCTGCACCGGTCCTGCGCGACATCGTGCTGGTAGGCGGCGGGCACAGTCACGTCGGGGTGCTGCGGCGCTTCGGCATGCGGCCCGAGCCCGGTGTACGCCTCACCGTGATCTGCACCACGACCGACACGCCCTACTCGGGAATGCTGCCCGGCTACATCGCCGGGCATTACGGCTTCGACGACGTGCACATCGACCTGTCGCGGCTCGCCGTGTTCGCGGGTGCGCGCTTCTTCCGCGACGAGGTCATCGGCCTCGACCGCGCCACGGGACTCGTGCTGTGCCGGAACCGCCCGCCGGTACCCTACGACGTGTGTTCCATCAACATCGGTTCCACCCCGCAGATGCACCGTGTGCCGGGAGCCTCGGCGCACGCGATCCCGGTGAAGCCCATCCAGCAGTTCAACGACCGGTGGCTCGCGCTCCTCGATCGCGTGCGATCCCGGCCGGGACCCGTGATCATCGCCGTGGTCGGCGGTGGCGCGGGGGGCGTGGAACTCGTTCTGTCGATGCAGTGGCGGCTGCGCCACGAGCGCGAAGCCGGGGGACGCGACCCCGACGGGCTCCGGTTCCATCTCTTCGCCGCGAGTGCCGAGGTGTTGCCGACGCACAACGCGCGGGTGCGGCGGCACTTCGCCCGCGTGCTCGCGGAGCGGGGTGTGCAGCTGCACGCGTCCGCGAAGGTGGCCGAGGTGCTCGACGGCCGGGTGGTGACCGCCGGCGGCGAGACCGTCCCGGTCGACGAGGTGGTCTGGGTCACGCAGGCTGGCGGCGCGTCCTGGCTGCGGGACACCGGCCTCGCGGTCGACGACGACGGATTCGTGATCGTGGACGATCACCTGCGCAGCGTGAGCGACGAACGCGTGTTCGCCGCCGGAGACATCGCGTCGATGCGCTCGCGGCCGCTGGAGAAGGCCGGTGTGTTCGCCGTGCGCATGGGCATCCCGCTCGCCGACAACCTCCGGCGTGCTGTCCGGGGCGAACCGCTTCGTGTCTATCGTCCGCAGCGGCACTGGCTCGCGCTGATCAGCACGGGAGGACGTCACGCGGTGGCCTCGCGCGGGCCCATCGGTTTCGCGGGTGACTGGGTGTGGCGCTGGAAGGACGGGATCGACCGGCGTTTCATGCGCCGCTTTTCGGAGTTCCCGGTCATGGCCGAGGCGCCGCCCGCCGCGCCGCCTGCTGTCGCCCTGACGGAGGCGGAGTCGACGCAGGCGATCTCCGCGCTCGCCATGCGCTGCGGCGGGTGCGGTGCGAAGGTGGGCGCCACCGTGCTCTCGCGCGCCCTCTCGAACCTGCAACCGCTGCATCGGGACGATGTCGTGGTGGGCCTGGACTCGCCCGACGATGCCGCGGTGGTGCGCGTGCCCCCCGGGAAGGCGATGGTGCACACCGTCGATTTCTTCCGCGCCTTCATCGACGACTCCTATCGTTTCGGGCGGATCGCGGCGAACCACGCGCTGGGCGATCTGTTCGCGATGGGCGCCGAACCCCAGACCGCCGCGGCGATCGTGACGGTGCCGCCCGGGCTGGAGTCGAAGGTGGAAGACGTGCTGTTCCAGATGATGCGCGGTGCGGTGGACGTGCTCGATGCCGCCGGCTGCGCGCTGGTGGGCGGGCACACGGGCGAGGGTGCGGAACTGGCGCTGGGGTTCTCGCTGCACGGACTGCTGGACGACCGGCCCGACGCGGCCATGCGCAAGGGCGGGCTCGTCGCCGGCGACGCGCTGATCCTCACCAAGCCGATCGGAACCGGCACGCTGTTCGCGGCGCATCCCCGCGGCTTGGCGAAGGGCCGCTGGATCGATGCGGCCCTCGTGTCGATGGAACAGTCCAGCCGCGACGCCGCGCGCATCCTCCGGGAGCACGGCGCGCGCGGATGCACCGACGTGACGGGCTTCGGGCTGCTTGGCCATGTCGTGGAGATGACCCGCGCGTCCGGGGTCGATGCGGAGCTGACCCTGTCGGCACTGCCGGTGCTGGAGGGCGCAGAGGACTGTGTGGCCAGCGGGGTGACGAGTTCCCTGCAACCCGCCAACGTGCGGCTGCGGCGCGCACTGCGCAATCAGGCGGCGTTTGCGGACCATCCGCGGTACCCGCTCCTGTTCGATCCGCAGACGGCGGGCGGGCTGCTCGCCGGCGTGCCGGCGGACGTCGCGCAGTACTGCATCGCCCGACTGCGGGAGTCCGGCTACCTGCACGCCGCGGTGATCGGGCGGATTGCCCCGCCCGGCGACGCCATGGAACCGATCACGCTCGTCGACTGACGGGGACAGACGGAAGCCGGCGGCCAGGGCGACGTTGGCGATCTTCCCGGACCGTCCCCAGAGCTGCGAATCACGGCAGCGTGTCCTGGCCCGGGCTGTGTAGCGCATCCGTCACCGGGAACGATCCGGTGAGATCATGACGAGTGCATTCCTGACGTGTCGGCGTGTCAACCCGGTGGCCTACGCTCCCCGAGTCGGCCCATCCCACCACAACACGAAGGAGTGACCATGCGAATCCATGCCGTCTCCACGATCGCCGCCTCGATCGCGATGCTGTCCGCCCTGTTCGCCGAACAGGCGAGCGCTTACGACACCCTCGACGGGAAGGCCCCGATCGTCATCGGCCATCGCGGCGCGAGCGGCTACCGACCGGAGCACACGCTTGCGGCCTACGACCTCGCGATTTCGCAGGGCGCCAACTATATCGAGCCGGATCTGGTCAGCACGAAGGACGGCGTTCTCGTCGCGCGGCACGAGAACGCCCTTGCGATCGTCCATCAGACGACCGGCGCCGTCATCGACGCGACGACGAATATCCACGTGCTGGCGCAGTTCGCCGATCGCAAGGCAACGAAGATCATCGACGGCGTCACCGTGACGGGCTGGTTCACCGAGGACCTCACGCTCGCGGAACTGAAGACGCTGCGTGCGCGGGAGCGCATCCCCGGCATCCGCCCGGGCAATACTGCCTATAACGATCAGTTCGAGGTGCCGACCCTTCAGGAGGTGATCGATCTCGCGAAGCAGCGCAGCGCCGAGCTGGGACGTCCCATCGGCGTCTACCCCGAAACCAAGCACCCGACGTACTTCGACAGCATCGGTCTGTCGATGGAAGAGCCCCTCACGCAGATTCTCCATGCGAACTACGGCAACACGTCCTCGGCGCCCGTGTTCATTCAGTCCTTCGAGGTAGCGAACCTGAAGGACCTGAACAACATGACCGACATTCCGATCGCCCAGCTCCTGAACGGCGGAGGACGTCCCTACGACTTCACGGTGGCCGGCGACACGCGGACCTACGCCGACATGGCGACGGCAGCGGGTCTCGCGGAGATCGCCCTCTACGCTGACGGGGTGGGCGCCAACAAGAATCTCATGATTCCGCGCAACGCCGACGGTACGCTCGGTGCGCCGACCAGCCTCATCGGCAACGCGCACGCCGCGGGACTCGTGGTCCATGGCTGGACGTTCCGCCGCGAGAACCAGTTCCTGCCGGTCGACTTCCGCGAAGGATCGGACCCCAACGCCTATGGCGATCTCGAAGGGGAGATCGGGGCCTATCTTGCAGCAGGGATGGACGGTTTCTTCACCGACCACCCTGACGTGGGTGTGGCGGCCGTTGCCGCCATTCCCGAGCCCGGCACGTATGCCCTGATGCTCGGTGGGCTGGGTCTCCTCGGCGCAGTGGCCCGCCGTCGTCGCCGGTAAGGTTCCCGATCCCGAAGAGGGGCATGGCGACGTGCCCCTCGCCAGTCGGGTGTTTTCGATGTCCCATGCCCGGCCGCGGGCATGGGCACGGCGCGTTCCCCTGTGCCGTTCGGCACGTTCAGTTCTTTCGAGCCCGGCCGTTAGGACGGAGAACGGCGCACCGTCGGCTCTCGCCCCCGGTCAGCAGCCGAAACCGGACTTGGCCAGGGGGAGAAGTTGTTTCATTCGAAGACGTTCTGGACCGCGCTCGCTTTCTGCGCGATCGTCGGGGGGTGTGCCGGCGAGCGCGACAAAGCGCCGGCGCGGGTAGGTGGGACCGTGGTCAGTGTGTATGAGGAGCCCTTGCAGGGCATCCTGATGGCGCGCGATCTCACGAGCCGACGAGCGGGTGTGCCGATCTGGGTGGAGGTGCGACTGGTTGAGCCGCTTCCGGACGGGCGGGGCAGCCTCTTCGCCAAAGTGGATGATGCCGAGGTCCTTGCCGGTGACCGCGTGGACCTGGAAGTCGGAGATGGTGCGATGCCGACGGTGCCGCCCGATGCGACTCTGATGAGCGTCTACGACGCATTCCGTTCGGTACCCGGTGCGCCCGCTGCAAAGCCGATTGCTCGCACAGTCGCTGCTGTCGGCTACCGCGTTCGCGTCGAGGTCGAGGCGCCGGCGGAACCCGAAAGAGCGATGTTCCTCGCTCCGTAGGAACCTTCCCTACGCGGCCAGGTACCGGTCGTCCGGCCTGGCAACGGAAACGCCGAAGGGGCGGGGCTCGAAGTAGAAGCGAATCAGGCGAGGATCCACGCCCTGTTCGAGGCACCACGCGCAGGCCTGATCGCGCGATAGCGGCGTCACGGACGTGCGCGCGCGCTCGTCGCTGCTCACGACGAGAAACCAGTTCTCGCAGACGGTCCTGTACAGGGCGATATCGAAACTGCGGTCGTCCCCGTCATGGTGCGTGGCCGATGCGACGAAGTCCGACTCCGTCGTGTCGTAGATGACTTCCCGGACGATCTGCCGGACGTTGTTCACGCCTGTCTCCTCCCTCAAAACGCAGATGCGGCGAGTTTGCCCGCGCTGTATGACAGGTCATCGTTCCGGCGACCCGAGGCCTTCGGGCCGCCCGTACCCGACGAGGGGAGTGGAACTCGCCGATGCGATGCCTTCGTTGAAGGACCGCCGTGCCCCTTTTCAAACCAGTGGCGGGGCCGAATCGCCGGGTCGGCGCCGAGTGCCGGTATTGACGCCTTCGTTGTATACGCGAGAGAATAACGAAGGCATCGGTCGAGATCCCGCTGACTACGCGGGACCGTACCGGCTTCGAGGGGAACGACAACGATGGCGGGTTGGCAGGCGATCGGGCGGCGCGCACTGGCGCGGACGCTCTGGGCAGGACTTGTCCTGTGCGGGGGCGCACAAGGTGCCGAGGAGGACCAGGCGGAGCGCATCCGGGCGCTAGAGGACAAGGTGCGTACGCTGGTTCGGGAACTGGACGGCTTGCGCGACGAAGTGGCACGCACCAGAGCGCAACCGGATGCGGGGCAGGCTACGGCGACGAAGCCGGCAGAAAGGCCGCCCACCCGCAAGGAGATCCGCGACATCCAGTTCGAGGCGACCGACACCAAGGAGCGTCTGGGGACGCTACAGGCGAGAGCGGACTCCCTGTTGCCCAACATGCGTCTCGGCGAGGGGATCATCCTCGAGGACCCGGCGGGCCGGTGGGCCCTGCGCGCAACCGCGCGGGCGCAATTCGATTACCGGAGCTTCGCGGATTCGGACGCCGGCGCCGACACCTTCGCCGTTCGCCGTGCGCGCACGGGTCTGGGATTCACCATCGCGCGCGTGTTCTCCGCCCTGGTGGAGGCCGAGCACGCCCTGGGTCTCTCGACTCAGGCGGGGACGCCATCGGCCGGATCGTTGCATCAGGCTTTTCTGGATTTCGCACCTTCGCCCTGGTTCCGACTGCGGGTCGGTCAGTTCAAGCCCCAGTTCGGGATCGAGGCCACGATGGCCACCTGGCCGCTCGACTTCCAGGAGCGCAGCATGGCGGCCAACCTCATCCAGGCGCCGCAGAACAACGTGCTCTTCGACCGCGGCTTCATGGTGAGCGGCGTGCCCGCCACGGGTTGGAACTACGGGATCAGCATCACCAACGGCACCGGCACCAATGTGGACGAGTTCCAGCGCGCTGCGGTGGAGTCCCGGGCGCAGGGCAAGGACGTCACGGTGCGGGTCACGGGCAATGCGGCCGAGTGGGCGGATCTGCAGAACTGGGTGCTGCATTTCGGCGTCAACTACAAGTCGGGCGATCAGGCGAACTACTGTCCCCCGACCGGGACGATCAGCGCGACGAATCCCTGCGGCTACCGCGCACCGTCGGCGATTTCGGAAGGGCGTGGCATCACGTTCTTCAATCCGCGCCCCTTCAACAACCAGGGCAGCACGACGGCGGCGATCAGCATCGAGCGTGTCATCCAGGGCCTCGAGACGATCGTTGCCTGGCGGAACCTGAAGTTTCAGGCGGAGACGTTCAAGGCCACCTATACCGGCCAGCTGAACGGCGGTGGCAACGTCGCCAAGGACATCGAGGCGGGGTACTTCTCCGCGGCCTGGCTCATCACGGGAGAACACTTTGCCGACAGCTATCGCAATGGCGTGTTCGGCCGCATCCGTCCCGACAACCAGTTCGCGCTCGGCAAGGACAGCGGCTGGGGCGCGCTGCTCGCGGCGCTGCGATTCAGCTACTGGGACGGTCGGGACTTTGCCCCCGGCCCCGGAACCGATGTCACCGGCGTCAACGGGCCGAACACGCTGGCACCCGCCGTGACCCAGTCGACCGACCGGGCCAACGCCTGGACCGTGGCCCTAAAGTGGATTCCCACCGCTTACACGGCTTACATGATCAACCTCGTCCACACGAACTTCGGCGGCCCGGTCATCGCCAATGGCAAGGTTCTGGAGAACGAGCGCGCGCTGGAGATGCGCGCCCAATTCGACTTCTTCTGATGCGAGTGTCAAAGATGAAAGGAACTCCGATGCGCTTCATTCCTGTCCTGGCGGTCTGGCTGTTCGTCTGCGGTCCAGCCTTCGCACTCGATGTCACGGTGAGCGCGGCGGCCAGCCTACGCGATGCCTTCACGGAAATCGCACGCGCATTCGAGCAGGCCAATCCGCCCCATCGTGTGCTGCTCAACACCGGCGCGTCCGGCCAGCTGTTGCAGCAGATGTCTCGCGGTGCCCCGGTGGATGTGTTCGCGTCGGCGGATCAGGACACGATGGATCGTGCCGACAAGCAGAAGCTGATTCTTCCGGCGACCCGCGCCAACTTCGCGCGCAACCGACTCGTGCTGGCCGTCGCGATCGACGGCAGTGCGCAGCCCAAGTCGATCGCCGATCTCGGCGCGGCGGACGTCCAGCGCATTGCCATCGGCAATCCGGATTCGGTGCCGGCGGGGCGGTACGCGAAGGGCGCGCTCACCGCGTCGGGGCACTGGGACGCACTGAAGCCGAAGTTCGTGAACACGCAGAACGTCCGGCAGGCGCTCGACTACGTGGCCCGCGGCGAGGTCGATGCCGGCTTCGTGTATCTGACCGATGCGCTGCTGCTGGCCTCGCGCGTCAAGGTGGCCTTCGAAGTGCAGACCGCGGAGCCCGTCGTGTATCCGATCGCGGTGGTGAAGGGCGGCGGTGCCGAGAAGGTGGGGCAGATGTTCGTGCAGTTCGTCCAGACCGAGCCGGCGCGGAAGATCCTTCGCAAGTACGGATTCGAACTGCCCTGACGGTGCCGTCCGACGGGCGTCGCTCGGGGCCGCTCTCGCGACGCGAGGTGTCCTGGTTCCCCGCTGCTATGATCCTCGGCAATTTCCTGAAGGGGGACGGCCGTGACGGGCAGCGGGCTTCTGGCAGTGGGCGTGGGGGCGGTGCTCGGGGCGTGGTTGCGCTGGGCGCTCGGCCTCGCGCTGAACGCCGTCAATCCTTTGCTGCCCATCGGCACGCTGGTCGCCAATCTCGTCGGCGGCTATCTCATCGGCGTCGCGGTGCAATGGCTCGGTCTGCGCGCCGATCTCCCGCCGGAAGTGCGCCTGCTGGTGGTCACCGGCTTTCTCGGTGCTCTCACCACGTTCTCCACGTTCTCGGCCGAAGCGGTCAATCTGCTCTCGCGGGGCCAGTTCGGCTGGGCGCTCGCCCATTCCGGCGTGCACCTGCTGGGTTCCCTGTTCTTCACCTATCTCGGCATCCAGACCGTGAAGTCGCTCGCGGGCTGACCGCCGCCACCCAACCCAGTGGCTGATCGTGCGAGGCGCCAGAGTGCCGCGACCAGCCGCTTCCGAGAGGCCCGACCCGAACCATGAGTGATCCGCTTCGCACGCTGACCGGCCGCGCGGCCTTCCTGGAACTGCTCGCCTCCGAGGGCGTCGACACGATGTTCGGCAACCCCGGCACGACCGAGCTCGCGATCATGGAGGCCCTGGGCGAGCAGTCCCGCATCGACTACGTACTGGGCCTGCAGGAATCCGTGGTGGTCGCGATGGCCGACGGCTACGCGAGAGCCAGCGGCCGCCTCGCCGCCTGCAACGTGCATGTCGCGCCTGGTCTGGGCAACGCGATGGGGTCCATCTACAACGCCAAGTTCTACGGCTCGCCGGTGCTCATCACCGCGGGCCAGCAGGAGCAGGGGCACGGGCTCATGGAGCCGCTGCTGTACGACCCGCTCGTGCCCATTGCGCAGCCACTGGTGAAGTGGGCGATCGAATGCACCCGGGTGGAAGACCTCCCGCGCATCATCCGGCGCGCGGCGAAGGTCGCGCTGACGCCGCCCACCGGGCCCGTGTTCCTGAGCCTGCCGGGCGATGTGCTCGACGGTGAGGCCGCGCTCGACCTCGGTGCGCCTACCCGGGTCGAACTGGGTGTCCGGCCCGACGACGCCGTGCTCAACCGGCTGGCCGACCGGCTGCTCGCTGCTCGCAACCCTGTGCTGATCGCCGGGCACGAACTCGCGGTGCGGGATGCATTGGATGACGCAGCGTTGCTCGCCGAAACCCTGGGGATACCGGTCCTGCAGCAGACGGTCCCGTATGCCGCGCAGTTCCGGTCCGAGCATCCGGCCTTTCTGGGCGCGCTCACACGCAATCAGCAGCAGGTACGCGCCGCGCTGGAACCCTACGACATGCTCGTATTCCTGGGCTCGGACGTGCTGCGGATGTCGGTCCACAGCCTGACCGACGCGATGCCGCCTGGCCGCGTCGTGATCCAGATCGCGGAACGGGATTGGGAACTCGGGAAGAACTATCCGGCCGAGATCGCCGTCCGCGCGGACGTCGGCACGACCCTGCGGGCGCTGGTGGAAGTCCTTCGTGCCAGGATGGATGCTCTGGCGCGGGAGGCGGCGGCGGGTCGGCTGCGCGCCATTGCCGAGGACAACTGGACCGTCCGGCGGGTGAGGGCGGTGGGGGAAGCCCTAAAGTTGTCGGGGCAGATGCCGTTGGCAACCTCCTACCTGTCCAAGGTGCTTTCGGATGCCATCCCCGACGACGCTGTGGTCTTGGAGGAAGCTCTCACCACCGGTTTCCCGCTGCTCGGTTTCCTGCGGCTGCGGGACAGCCAGAGCTTCTATGGCCTCGCGTCCGGAGGGATCGGGTTTGCCATGGGCGGTGCCGTCGGCATCAGCCTGGCGCTGCCCGATCGCCCCGTCGTCGCGCTGGTCGGCGACGGCAGTGCGATGTATTCCATCCAGGCGCTCTGGACAGCAGCCCACCTGGAGCGTCCGATCACCTATGTCATCGCGAACAACCGCAGCTACCGCATCCTCAAGGAACGGCTCAAGGCCTTCCGGGGCACCGATCGATTCATCGGCATGGACCTCCGGGACCCGCCCATCGATTTCGTCGCGCTCGCCACTTCCATGGGCGTGCGCGCCCGCCGGATCGAGCATCCGGACGAGTTCGAGCCGGCCCTGCGGGAAGCCTCCCGCAGCGGCAAGACCTGGCTCCTGGACGTGCCGGTCGCGGACGGCTTCGGCGGCTGATCGCACATTGGCCGATGCCGGGAGGGCTTCGCGATGATGGAAGCCCAGGCAGTCGCCCCGGCCGTGCGGACACGGCCCCCCATCCTGGCTCTGCCCGCCGAGGACGAGCAGACGCTCGATGCCCTGTTCGGAGACTGGGAACGGCTCTCGCGGACGGAGCACTCGATGCCGCCCGTGTCGCCGCTCACCTTCAAGCTGCTTCGCGTGGACCGCGATGCCCCGCTCGCCGTGGCGGAGGTGACCGAGATCGTGGAAAGCGACCCGATCCTCACCGCACGCCTGCTCGGACTTGCGAACTCCGCGATCCACATGCGCGGCGGCAAGCCGATCACCGACGTGAAGTCCTCGATCATCCGCCTCGGGCTCTACAACGCGTTCGAGGCCACCTTCACGCAGCTCTTCGGGTTGTGGGTGCGGCACGCGTCGCGCATTCCCGACGACTCCCTGCTCGATACCCTCTGGCTCGAATACCTGATCACGGCGTTCTGCGCCCGCGAGATCGCGTCGGCATTGGACGATCCGGATGCGGACTCCGGCATCAGCTACACCTCGGCGCTGCTGCACGACGTGGGCACGCTGGCGCTGAGCTGGGCCGAGCCCAAGGCCATGGGCCGGTTCATCCAGGCCGGCTACTGCCGAGGCACGCCGCTGCATGCGAAGTTCGTCGAGGCGCACACGCGCCTTGGCGAAAGTCTCCTCAAAGGCTGGAATGCGCCCGAGCGCCTTGCAAAGGTGGCGGCAACGCACCACCTGCCGTTCGCACGGCACGACAGTCCGGTCACGTCCATCGTCCAGATCGCCGACCATCTTCACGACGAGGTCCTGGACCACGAACTGTCGGATTTCCGTGCGCCGGAGGACTACCCCATGGGCTGTTCCGGCGAAGTGCCGGAGACCGTGAGTGCCGCGCTGGCCGCGCTGGGCCTGCACCACCGCATCGACAGCATCATCGAGCGCGTGGCACGCCAGAGCGCGCGCATCGAACAGCTCGCCCGCCTGCCGAGCTGAACCCGGTCCGTTTCGTTTCCGTCGCGGGGCTTGGCCGGCAGCAGCACAGCCGGCTACACTCCCCGAGGGGAGGGAGCGGAACATGGGGACCACAGCAGGGCTGGATGGCGTCGTCGGTTACTACGACGCCCATCCCATCAACGAAGACCAGATTCTCCGGGCGCTCGAAGGGCGGGGCCTCGACCTCGACCGGCTGACACCGGACGACCTTCTGCAGCACGACCAGGATCACTACGGCGGGCTCGCCGCGAACGACGCGCTGATCGCTCGCGCCGGCCTGCGGGCTGAGCACCGCGTGCTCGATGTCTGCAGTGGCATGGGCGGTCCCGCCCGGTATCTCGCACACCGCGTCGGCTGTCGCGTCGTCGGTCTCGATCTCACGCTGAGCCGCTTCGAGTCAGCACAACGACTGACGCGCCGCGTCGGCCTCGACGGGCTCGTGACGTTCGTGCACGGCAATGCGCTCGAGATGCCGTTCTCCGCCGGCGAGTTCGATGCCGTCATCGGGCAGGAAGCCTGGTGCCACGTGCCCGACAAGCCCAGGCTCATCGCCGAATGCGCGCGCGTCCTGAAGCCCGGCGGCGTGATCGCCTTCACCGACATCCTCGCCTCGGAGGCGCTGTCTGCCGCCGACGCTGCACGCCTTGCGGCCGAGATGCAGTTCCCGGTTCTCGGGACGATGCGCGGCTACCAGGACCAGATGCAGGCGAGCGGTTTCGAGATCGTATCCGTCGATGACCTCGGTGGTGAGTGGACGACCATCCTCGAGGAGCGGCTGGCGATGTACCGAAGTCTCGGCACGGAAACCGCCCGCAAGTTCGGCGAAGGCCGCTCGAAGGACTGGGACGACTACTACAGCTTCTTCGTCGGGTTGTTCCGGGAGGGGCGGTTGAGCGGCGGGCGGTTCGTGGGGCGACTTCGTCACGACCGCTGATCCGTCTTGGCGGCGTCCTTCGGGCAAGAACGATCCGCGTCAATCGATCCGACCTTCCGAAGTTCTCCGCCGGCAGAGGGCCGAGGTCACCACGTCAGGTCGAGGTTCGACTCAGCAGCCACAGCAGCCACATCCACCGAAGCCGTTGACGTCGAAGGCACTACTGCGCGGCATCCGTCCGCCGTTCTCATCGCCGCCGGTCAATCCATACGAACGCAGCAGCACCATGCATCCGGTCGTGACAAGTGGTATGCCGAGAAAGAGGAGGGGCCCGTACTGCGGACGCAGCGTCCAATTGAGCCCCAGGAGCACAAGCCCAAGCCACAGAGCGCGACGAATCACGATTCCGACCACATGTCGTCGCAGGCCTCGCTCCGAACCCCTGCGTTTGCCCGCTGTCGCGTCGCGGAGCGCGCGCGGCGTACGCCGACCCCGACGACGAGCGCGCCCGTGACCAGCATCGCCCACGTGGAAGGCTCGGGAACCGGCTGCGTTTCGACCCAGCCGTAGGCGTCGAGATCGATCGTGCCGGAGCCGCTCGCGGCGCCTACCGGATAGGTATTGGCGAGCGCGAACGCGATCGTTCCACCTGTGATGAGCAGGTCGCCCACACGGCCGCCCGTAACGAGGTAGTACCCGTGCGAGAGCCCGCGAGCGTTGCCGCTCCCGTCATCCGGTACCGGGATAGTCTCGGTACCGAAGGGCATGTCGAGGAAGTGAATCGTCCCGCCCATCCGGTTGCCTCCGGCGCCCGTCCATTCGAACGTCGCTGGGCCCGAAGTGGCGTCGAAGACATGCGTTTGCGTGTCGAATCCGCCGAAGCCGATGGCTGGCAGTCCGGTGATCGTGCCGCCCAGGCCATAGGTGTACGTTTGATCGCGGAGCGAGAAGCTCACATCCCGGTACCCGAGCGCGATGTTCGTGAAGTCCGAGGCGTCCGGCCCCGGCTGTCCGGGAGGCGAGATGTCGGCCTTCACGTACGCTGGCGTGCCGATGAGCGGCGCCACGGTATAGCCGAAGTCCGAAGTGTTGTTCTCGGAGAAGCCGCTGCCGGGTTTGGAGTAGCCCGCGAACGCGTTCATGCTCGACGCGCCGGCGTAGTTGCCGGTTCCGCCCGTCCACGCGTCGGTGGCGAAGGTGCCCGAGTAGCCGGCGAAAAGGCCGATCCCGTCGCTGCGGCCCTGGAAGAATCCCACCTCGTAGCGGCCATTGAGGCTGTCCGTCACGCCACCGGACGTTTCGCCGGTGGAACGGTAACGCCCGTCGTTGTACACGGAGTTCTGCGTCAAGGACGGGATGCCGGGAAAGCCGGTCTGTGAAAAAGTCTCCGTGACCACCCCCGCCCCGGGCACGTGCGGATTGACGGTACGGCGGACGCTCTGGAACTCGAGCACTACGGCTTCCGACGATGTCGCTGCCATGAGCAGCGAGGCGGCAAACGGGACGCAGCAGGACAGACGCGACATCGGGACCTCCGGGAGAAAGTCGACTCGGCACCTCCGCTCGATCGCAGAGACTCCACCGCAGTCTATGGCTCACAGTGCCGGCTGCCTATCCTCCGAATTGGTGATCACCAAGGAGCTACGGCAAACTGTCGATTCGCGTCGGGCCGGTCAATCGCCCCCGTCCCGATCGGCCGCCAGATCCACCTTGTACGTCTCCGGGCCAAAGTAGATCGCGATGATCGTGATGACGCACATCACCACGATGTACGCCGCGACGCCCCACGGTGCGCCGTGCATGCTGGCAACCAGCCACGCCGAGACGAACGGCACAATGCCGCCGGCGAGGATGGAGCCCAGTTCGCGTGCGATGGCAAAGCCGCTGTAGCGGAGTCTGGCGCCGAAAAGCTCCGCGAAGTACGCCGCCTGCGGGCCGAACATGCCGGCGACGCCGATGGCGATCGCGGGCACCATGGCAACAAGGATGAGGGTCGGATCCTTCGTGTTGATGAGTGCAAAGAACGGAAACGCCCAGATCGCCGCGAAGATGGCGGCCCCCATGTACACCGGCCGTCGCCCGATGCGGTCGGAGAGGGCCGAGAACAGGGGAATGGTGATGAGCGACAGCGCGTGGCCGCTCATGATGGCGGTCAGCGCCGTGCCTTTTTCCACCCCGAGATTCTTGGTGAGATAGCTCAGCGCGAATACCGGAAACAGGTAGCCCAGGCCGTTCTCGCCTAGCCGCGCGCCGATGACCACGAGCATCTCCCGCGGATGGCGGCGAAACACCTCGAAGATCGGCGCCTTGACCGGTTTGCGCTTCTTCACGGCTTCCTGGAAGACTGGGGTCTCCGTCACCTTGGCGCGGATGTAGAAGCCGACGATCACCAGCACGATGCTGAGGAGGAAGGGGATGCGCCAGCCCCACGCGAGCATCTCCTCTTTCGGCAATTGCGACACCATCCAGAACACGCCGGCGGCGAGGAGGTTGCCGACCGTGACGCCGATCGGGGCCCAGCTGCCGAAAATGCCGCGCTTGCCGGGCGGTGCAAACTCCACCGCGAGAATCACGGCACCGCCGTATTCCGCACCCGCGCCGAATCCCTGCACGAGCCGCAGGAGCACCAGCAGGGCGGGGGCGAGCAGCCCGACGCTTTCGTACGTGGGGAGCAGGCCGATGAGGAACGTGCCGCCACCCACCATGAGCAGCGTGATGACCAGCACCGGCTTGCGGCCCAGCTTGTCGCCCAGATGCCCGAACACCAGACCGCCGAATGGCCGGGCGATGAAACCGACACCGAAAGTGGCAAAGGCCGCGAGCGTGCCGACCGTTTCGTCGAGCTTCGGAAAGAACAGATCGCCGAAGACGAGCGCGGCGGCCGTGCCGTAGATGAAGAAGTCATACCACTCGAGCGCCGAGCCGACTGCCGCGGCCGTGAGCGCCTTGCGCTGTGCAGCTTCCATGTTGTGAATCCTCCCGGGAGCGTTGTAGCGCGGATTGCGGGTGGGTGCAAATCTGGGGGGCGGTAAAGACGTGAAGACGTGAAGACGTGAAGGTGTGAAGGTGTGAAGGTGTGAAGGTGTGAAGGTGTGAAGGCGGGAATGCGTGAAGGGGGCGTCGTAGCCCGGACGAGGGCCGGATGGCCCGACTCCGGGGCGCGGTGTGCAGATGTTGGCGCCGTTCCCGGAGTCGCGCCGTTGGCGCTCGTCCGGGCTACGGGGTGGCGCGCCTCGATCCTCCGGCCGCATGTATGGAAACAGGACCACATCGCCGACGGTGGGACTTCACTCGTAGCCCGGACGAGGGCCGGATGGCCCCGACTCCGGGGCGCGGTGTGAAGATGTTGGCGCCGTTCCCGGAGTCGCGCCGTTGGCGCTCGTCCGGGCTACGCGGAGGAGCGCCTCAATCCTCCGGCCGCATGTACGGAAACAGGAGCACATCGCCGACGGTGGGACTTCACTCGTAGCCCGGACGAGGGCCGCAAGGCCCGACTCCGGGACGCGGTGTGCAGATGTCGGCGCCGTTCCCGGGGTCGCGCCGTTGGCGCTCGTCCGGGCTACGGGACCGAGGTGAAGATGGCGTTCACGCCTTCACGACTTCACGACTTCACCCCTTCACGTCTTCACGCGTGCCCCAGAGGGCGCGCCTCAATCCTCCGGCCGCATGTGCGGAAAGAGGATCACGTCGCGGATGCTGGGGCTGTCGGTCAACAGCATCACGAGGCGGTCGATGCCGATGCCTTCGCCGGCTGTCGGGGGCAGGCCGTACTCCAGGGCGCGGATGTAATCCGCGTCGTAGTGCATGGCCTCGTGGTCGCCGGCGTCCTTCTGGCGTACCTGTTCCTGGAAGCGCTCCGCCTGATCCTCGGGGTCGTTCAGCTCCGAGAAGCCGTTGGCGATCTCACGGCCCGTGATGAACAGTTCGAAGCGGTCCGTGATTTCAGGCTGGGCGTCGTTGCGGCGCGCGAGCGGCGACACTTCGGCCGGGTAGTCGATGATGAACGTCGGCTGGACGAGGAGGGACTCCGTCGTCTCCTCGAAGTAGGTGAGCTGCAGGCCGCCCAGTCCGTCTGCGGGCTTGTACTTCGCGCCCATCTTTTCGAGCTGTGCGACTAGCCAGGCGCGGTCGTTGAGCTGCGCCTCGGTGATCTCGGAGTGGTAGTGGCGGACGGCCTGCACCACGGTGAGCCGCGCGTAGGGCTGGCCCAGGTCGATGATCTCGCCCTGGTACGGTACCTTGGTCGTGCCGAGCACGGCCGTTGCCACTTCCCGGAACATCGCCTCCGTGAAGTCCATCAGGTGGCGGTAGTCCTGGTAGGCCTCGTAGAACTCCAGCATCGTGAACTCGGGGTTGTGCCGGGTCGAGATGCCTTCGTTGCGGAAGTTGCGGTTGATCTCGAACACCTTCTCGAAGCCGCCCACCACCAGCCGCTTGAGATACAGCTCCGGGGCGATGCGCAGGAACAGCGGCATGTCGAGCGCGTTGTGGTGTGTCGCGAACGGCCTTGCCGACGCACCGCCGGGGATGGGGTGCATCATCGGTGTCTCGACTTCGAGGTAGCCGCGATCCACGAAGAAGCGGCGGATCGCCTGGATCACCTTCGAGCGGACAGTGAAGGTGCGGCGGGCTTCCTCGGTGACGATGAGGTCCACGTAGCGCTGGCGGTACTTTTGCTCCTGGTCCGTGAGGCCGTGGAACTTTTCGGGCAGCGGGCGCAATGACTTGGTAAGCAGGCGCAGTTCGGTCACCTTGACGGTGAGTTCCCCGGTGCGGGTGCGGAAGAGCGTGCCCTTCACGCCGAGGATGTCGCCCAGGTCCCAGTGCTTGAAGCGGTCGTGGAGTTCGGGGCCGACGCCGTCGTTGGTCACGTAGAGTTGCATGCGACCCGACATGTCCTGGATGGTGGCGAAGCTCGCCTTGCCCATCACGCGCTTCAGCAGCATGCGGCCTGCGATGCACGCCGCGACGGGCGCGGCTTCGAGTTCCTCGTTGGATTGCGCACCGTGCGCGGCCTGCAGATCCGCCGCGAGATGCTCGCGGCGGAAATCGTTCGGAAACGCGGACCCGCCCTTGCGCAGTTCCGCGAGCTTCGCCCGACGCTCGGCGAATATCTGGTTGTCGTCGGCGGTCGCCGTCTGGCGCTCTTCGGTCATTTCACACTCCCTGCTTGAGACTGGCGGCGATGAAGTCGTCCAGGTCGCCGTCGAGGACGGCCTGGGTGTTCCCCACTTCCACGTTGGTGCGCAGATCCTTGATGCGCGACTGGTCCAGCACGTACGAGCGGATCTGGTGACCCCAGCCGATGTCGGTCTTGGAATCCTCCAGGGCCTGCTTTTCCTCGTTGCGCTTGCGGATCTCGAGTTCGTAGAGACGCGCCTTCAGCATGGCCATCGCCTCGGCACGGTTGCGGTGCTGCGACCGGTCGTTCTGGCACTGCACGACGATTCCGGTGGGAATGTGCGTGATGCGGATGGCGGAGTCGGTCTTGTTGATGTGCTGTCCGCCCGCGCCGCTCGCCCGGAATGTGTCGACGCGCAGATCGGCGGGGTTGATCTCCACCTCGATGGAATCGTCGATCTCGGGATAGACGAACACGCTCGCGAAGGAGGTGTGGCGCCGCGCGTTGGAGTCGAACGGTGACTTGCGCACGAGGCGGTGAACGCCTGTCTCGGTGCGCAGGGTGCCGAAGGCGTACTCGCCGCTTACCTTGATGGACGCGCTCTTGAGGCCCGCGACGTCGCCGTCGGACTGCTCCAGCACCTCGACCTGGAAGCCGCGCCGCTCGCAGAACTTGAGGTACATGCGCAGCAGCATAGAGACCCAGTCCTGCGCTTCCGTGCCGCCCTGGCCGGCCTGGATGTCCAGGAAGCAGTTGTTCGGGTCCATCGGGTTCGAGAACATCCGGCGAAACTCCATCGCCGCGACATGCTTCTCGACGCCCTGCACATCGGTTTCCACCGCTTCAAGGGTGGCGTCGTCGTTGTCACCGCGGGCGAGGTCGAACAGCTCGCGGTTGTCGGACAGGGACGAATCCACGGATTCGAGCACCAGCACGACGTCCTCCAGGGACTTGCGTTCGCGCCCGAGGTCCTGAGCGCGCTTCTGGTCGTTCCAGACGGTGGGGTCTTCGGTGAGGCGTGCGACCTCGATCAGGCGGGCCTTCTTCGCATCGAAGTCAAAGATACCTCCGGAGTTCTTGGGCGCGGCGGCCCAGGTCCTCGATGTGCTGCGAGATGGCGTTCAGACGTTCGGCTTCCATGGAGGCGCGGGGTCCTGTGACGTAGCAAACCCGGAAGTGTAGCCGCTCAGGGTCCCGCTGGCACCAAAAGTCCGACCAGAAGGCCCGCCACGACGCCCCCCATCGGCCCCGCGCAGCGTTTGCCGAGCGCAGCGCCGCCGGTGAAGAAGGTGAGCAGCAGCTTGAAGACGTTGTTCGCCACGAGCGCCAGCACGACGGTGGTCCGGGCGACGTCCGGCGTGATCTGCCCGATGGCATTGAGGCGCAGCGCCGACAGCGTGATGGCGTCGACGTCCGACAGACCGGAAATGACCGCCACGCCATAAAGGCCGGCCGAGCCCGTGGTGTCGCGGGCCCAGGCGGCAATCAGCAGGACGGCCGCGTACAGGCCGCCGAATAACAGGGAGGTGCGGACCGCGGCCGGGTTGCCCACCTCCGGCAGGGGCGGCGGCGAGTCGTGGCTCAGACGGCGCCACAGGAGCCCCGCACCCGCAGCGCCCAGCAGCAGGCCGGCGCCCAGACTGGGCCCCAGCGCCGGGAGCAGCGATGGCGCTACGATGGCCACCACGACGCCGATCCGAAAGAGCACCACCACGTTGGCGATGAGGATGACTGGCGCGGACAGCCGCAACGCGTCCTCCGCCGTCCGTGCGTGGCGGGCGTACACGAGCGTGGTGGCCGTGCTGGACACGAGACCGCCGAACAGGCCGAGCAGCCAGGTGCCGTGCTTCTGGCCGACGATGCGCAGAGCGAGATAGCCCGCGAGGCTCACGCCCGACACGAGCACCACCATCCACCAGATCTGCCGCGGGTTCAGCGCGTCATACGGGCCGAAGGCCCGATCGGGCAGCAGCGGCAGCACGATGAAGGAGAACACCGCGAACTGCAGGATGGACAGCGCCTCGCTGCGGTCGAGCTGGAGAGTTGCGCCGCGGAGTTCCGCCTTGAAGTAGAGCAGGGTGGTCGAGCCGATGGCAATCATCACGGCCTCCTGCGCGTGGCCGTGCCATACGAGCAGGGACAGCGCGTAGCAGAGCAGCGTGGCCACGATCGTCGTGGTGCCCGGGTCGTCGGGGACCGGCGCGCTGACGTAGACGCCGATCATTGTTAGACCGATGAGGAACAGCCCCACGGCGGGAAGCCACGGCAGCCCAAGCGGCGCGGCCAGCATCGACAGGCTGGACCCGAGGAGCGCAATGAGCGCGAAGGTCCGGATGCCGGCCTTGGCGCTGGCGCGGCGTTCGCGCTCCGCGCCCATCAGCAGACCGATCGCGAGGCTCGTGATGAAGGCATTCAGCGGACCGAGTTCTGCCGGGATCATGCGGGCACCCAGTGGTCGATGACCAGTTGCAGGGACTGCGTGTCGTTCCACTCGTTGACGTCGAGCCGGAACACGGCCCGGATGCGCGCTGGCAGGGCGTCAGGGTGGCGGAAAAGCATTGCCGCGAGCGGCGGCGACCGGTCCGACGGTGCGTCCGGCCGCAACTCCAGCCGGAGATGCTGGCCGCCCACCACCCGCTGCGACCGGACCTGGAACTCCCCGTCGAAGGCCGGGGCCGCGAAGCCCTGTCCCCATACCTGCTCACGGAGGGTCTTCGCCAGCGCCAGGGTGTAGTCGTCGGGGGCGAGGGCACCGTCGGTCTCGATGACTTCCTCCAGATCGGCGGGCGACAGCAGTTCGCGCGCGACGGCCTCGAGCGAGTCCCGGAAGTCGTCGAGCCGTTCGGGCCGGAGGCTCAGGCCCGCCGCGGCCGCGTGCCCGCCGAAGCGCAACATCAGGCCGGGATGGCGGCGATCCACGCGATCCAACGCATCGCGCAGGTGCAGGTTCGGAATCGATCGCCCGGACCCCTTCAGTTCGCCGTCGCCGCCCGGCGCGAAGCAGAACGTGGGGCGGTGGAACTTCTCCCGCAGTCGGGAGGCGAGCAGTCCCACGATGCCCTGATGCCACTCCGGGTCATGGAGGACGAGCGAACAGGATTGCCCGGCCTCGATGCGCTCCATCGCGGCCAGCGCCTGAGCCTGCATGCCGGACTCGATCTCGCGGCGTTCCCGGTTGAGCGTGTCGAGACGCTGGGCGAGTTCGCGCGCCCGCCCGACGCTGTCGGTGACGAGGCACTCGATGCCCTGCGCCATGTCTTCCAGTCGTCCGGCAGCGTTGAGGCGGGGGCCGACCACAAAGCCGAGATCCTGGGCGGTGACCCGGGAGAGCGACCGTCCGCCGGCTGCGGCGATGGCGGCGATGCCCGGGCGCGTGCGCCCTGCCCGCATCCGGGCAAGGCCTTGGTGCACGAGGATCCGGTTGTTGCGGTCGAGAGGCACCACGTCGGCGACCGTGCCAAGTGCCACGATATCCAGGAAGTCGGCCAGGTTCGGTTCGGGTTTCGTAGCGAACTGGCCCCGACGTCGCATTTCAGCCCGCAGAGCCATGAGCACATAGAACATGACACCGACACCCGCCAGGTTCTTGCTCGGGAACCCGCAGCCCGGCTGGTTGGGGTTCACGATGACCCTCGCAGCCGGCAGTTCCGTGCCGGGGAGGTGATGGTCCGTCACCAGAACCTCGATGCCGAGACGTGCGGCCTCCTCCACGCCGGAAAGACTGCCGATACCGTTGTCGACGGTGATGATGACATCGGGCTTCCGGCCGGCCGCCAGCTGGACGATCTCGGGCGTGAGACCGTAGCCGTACTCGAACCGGTTGGGGACCAGGCTCTCCACGTCGGCACCCAACCGCCGGAGTACCAGCAGCCCCAGGGCGGCGGCCGTCGCGCCGTCCGCGTCGTAGTCCCCGACGATGAGCAGGCGGCGTCCTGCGGCGATGGCATCGGCCAGAACCTCTGCCATGGCCTCGGCGCCCGCGAGCGCCGTGAAGGGAAGCAGGTGTTCGAACCCGGTCTCCATGTCGGACGGGTTCCGTACGCCGCGCGCCGCCCACACCCGGGACAGCACGGGATGCCGCCCCGACGCATCGAGGCGCGCGGCAACTTCAGAAGCAAAGGGGCGTTGGACGATCACGTCGGCAGAGGGCGGCAGGCAGTGGGCGGGGAATGATGTCGCCAGGAATGGTGACCCCCATGGCGGGCACTGTCGACCCCGACCCGCATGTCATGGACACGATCTGGCAATCAATGGGCCGAAGGCAAAAGCTCGGCAATTTGTGTCCGATAGTAACCCGCGACAGCGTCGGTCCCGACTCCTCAATGAAGCGGGCCAACGACGGAAAACCCAGATAACAGGCGGACGCATGGCCACCAAGAATCGTCTCGGCATCACACTGCAACTGACCCTGCTTGCGTGCGGGACACTCATCGCAGCGGTGCTGGGCATGTCCCTGCTTGCGTACAACCGGGCGGCGAGTGCTCTCGAGGAGCGCTGGACCGAAGACCTTCAAGCTCGCGTGAAGCTGGTCGAGAGCCAGTTAAACACCTTCGACACGACGGCCAAGGTCAACGCGGACCGGCTCTCGAAGATCTTCGAGAACATGATCGGCAGGTCTTTGGCGGTCGATCCCGCGCGTACCGTCAAGGTGGGCGAGTACAACGCACCGGCCATCGGCGTGGGCGGCAACGCCTTCAACATGAACTTCGACGAGGTGGATTCCTTCTCCCGCCTTACGGGCGGTGCCGCCACGGTGTTCGTGCGGATGGGCGATGACTTCCTGCGTGTGACCACCTCGCTCAAGAAGGAGGACGGCTCGCGCGCCCTGGGCACCATGCTCGGGAAGGCGCACTCGGGCTACGAAACGCTGATGGCTGGCCAGGTCTACCTTGGTCGGGCGAATCTGTTCGGTCGTGACTACATGACCAAGTACACGCCCGTGAAGGATGACGGCGGCAAGGTCATCGGGATCCTGTTTGTCGGGTTCGACATCACCGAAGGGATCGGGAAGCTGCGCGACGAGCTCTCCGCTTCGCGAATCGGCGAGACCGGGCATTACTTCGTACTGGATGCCTCGAAGGGTCCCAACCGGGGCACGCTGGCCCAGCATCACGAGTTGCAGGGCAAGAATGTCCTTACGACGCCGGGCCTGGAGGGCTACGCCCAGGCCCTGGACGCCCGGAACGGCTCCCTCGAGAAGGACGGAAAACTCTACGTCTTCCTGCCGTTCGATCCGTGGTACCGGGTCTTCGGCATCACGATCGACGTTTCGGAACTGCACCTGGCCGCCGCGGCGGTCCGCAACCAGCTCATCCTGTTCGGTCTGCTGGTCGCGGTTCTCGGCTGCGTGGCGACCTACTGGGTGCTCTCCCGAAAGCTCCAGCCCCTGCAGCAGCTCGCGGAGGACGCCGCGCGTCTGGGCGCCGGGGATCTCACGGTGCGTGCCAAGGTAAGCAGCGAGGACGAGGTCGGCCAGCTCGCGACCGCGTTCAACAAGATGGCGGAACAGGTGAGCGAACTCGTGGTGCGCCTGAAGCGTGCCGCGGAAAGCGTCCGCGGGGCCGTGGCACAGGTCCAGGATGCTTCCTGCCAGGTGACGCAGGGCTCCGACCAGCAGAGCGAGGCGGCTTCCCGCGCTGCCGCCGCGCTGGAACAGGTGACGGCGAGCCTCCAGGGCGTGAGCGAAAGCGCCCAGTCTTCGCGCCGGCTCTCCGAGCAGACGAACGATCTTTCCTCCAAGGGTGAGGCCGTAGCCCTGCGCGCTGCGGACGAAACCAGTGCGATCGCCGCCGCCGTTCGCGAATCCGCCGACATGATCGGCGCTCTGAACCTCCGGTCGGAGCAGATCACCCAGGTCGTCAAGGTAATCAAGGACATTGCTGACCAGACGAATCTGTTGGCCCTCAATGCGGCCATCGAGGCGGCGCGTGCCGGCGAGCAGGGACGCGGTTTCGCCGTGGTGGCCGACGAGGTCCGCAAGCTCGCCGAGCGGACGAGTCAGGCGACGGTGGAGATCGGCGGCATGATCGCGTCGATCCAGAACGAGACCTCCAGCGCCGTGTCGAGCATGGGCACGGGCTCCGAGCGCGTGGAGCAGGGCGTACGGCTGGTGCGGGAGGCCGTCGAGGCCCTCAACGAGATCCGGCGTGCAGCCGGCGAAAGCCTGGCCAAGGCGGCGGAGATCTCCGCCGCGATGCAGGAGCAGAGCCAGGCGAGTTCCGAGATCGCCCACAATGTCGAGAGCATCGCGGCCATGGCGGACGAGAACAGCGCCTGCGCCCAGCGCAATCAGCAGACCGTAACCAACCTCCATTCACTGGCGGCAGAACTCACCGCCCTGACGTCCGGATTGCGGGTCAGCGCCTGATTCCGCCGGAGATCAGCCCTCGGCCGGACTGCCTTCCCGGCCGCCGCGAAGCGCCAGCGAGGCGCCGAGTGTCGCCGGACGCCGCCAGAACTTCAGCGTATCCCGGCGGGAAAGCCGCACTTCCACCCCCCGCCGACCGGTGATGCCGGTCAGCGCGATCGAGTCGACGAACCCCGCCGAAAGCGCCCCCAGCGCCGGCGCGATGTAGCTCCCGTCCAGCACCTCCAGCGCCTGGCGCCACGCCTCCAGGTCCGCCACGCGTGCGGCTTGGTGGACCTGCGAGATGTGAAGCAGCGTGTTGCCCCGGGTCGCAGCCCTCAGCGGGGTCTCCAGCGACGGCGGCACTGGCGCCACTTCGAGGTCTGCCGCCAGTGCTGCAACGGTGTCGTCATCGGAGAACACCGTTTCGAACGGCGAGGGCGCCGGCGTGCCCGGCGAACCGCCGCCCCAGAGCCAGAGACTGTTGATGAGCGGGCGGCCGTCGCTCTCGCGGGCGCTGTTGACGGCGTGCGAATGCATGAGCATCTGGGCCTCGTTCAGCCAGCGCAGCCAGACGATGCCCTGGTCGCCTGCCGGCAACAGACCGTCGATCGGGTGACCGTGTACCGCCGACAGCGGGGCCGTCGCGATCGGCGCCGGGCGGTCGCTGCGGATGAGCCAGCGGTCGGGGCGCCAGGCGACGAAGGTGAGACCGTCCTCGGCGAAGAATCGGCCCAGGGCCTCGACCAGATCGCGGGCTTCCTGATCCCGGATGTCCAGTCCGCCGCCTTCGGTGAGGAACAGTTCGGCGCCGCGTGGCTGGAGATTTACGGGGTCGGCGCAGAGCCAGTGACCGGGGCGGCCGGTGAGTCCCGCCTGGGTGGCAAGCAACTCCGCCACAGGGGCGCGGGCCGGGTCGTGGCCCCAGCGCCCGGCGAGCCAGCCCTCCACGCCATGCTCTCCGGCCGGCACGGCCGTCCCCTTGCCGAGCAGCCTGCTGAGAGCAGGCAGGGCCAGGCCGTCATAGGCTCGGGCTTCGGCGGGATCGGGCCAGAACAGACCCGGGACGAGGAGGTGCAGGCTGCGCATGGATGGGGTGTCGGGAAGAGGCGTGGGTTGGTTGGGGGACGGAGGGCGGGGCGCCCTTGCCGTCAAGGACCGGCTCTGGGAAGACTCCTAGCGAAAAAAGTTCCAGCCATGACGGCGGCTTGGGCCCTCTGGCAGAATGCGTGACCGTTTACGAGCCAGGCGTCCGTGCTGCCCTTCGAGAGTTTCATCGGTCTGCGCTACGCGCGGGCCAAGCGTCGCAACCATTTCATCTCCTTCATCTCCATGACCTCCATGGCGGGGATCGCCCTCGGTGTGGCGGCGCTGGTGGTGGTGCTCTCGGTGATGAACGGGTTCCAGAAGGAACTCCGCGGCCGCATTCTCGCTGTGGTGTCGCACATCCAGGTACAGGGACCGGGCGGAAAACTCCCCGGCTGGGAAGCCGTGTCGGCCACGGTGCGCCGCCACCCGGAGGTCGTCGGGGCCGCGCCGTACGTGAATGCGCAGGGGCTCATCTCGTTCCAGCACACGGTGCAGGGTACCCAGGTGCGGGGCGTTCTGCCGGACCGGGAGGATACCGTCGCCGAGATCGGCAGTCATATGACGGCGGGAAGGTTCGAGGACCTGCGCGCCGGCGAGTTCGGGATCGTCCTGGGGCGCGAGCTTGCGCGAAACCTCGGCGCCCGCCTGGGCGACAAAGTCACGGTGATCTCCCCTCAGGGGCAGGTGACGGCCGCCGGCATCCTGCCCCGGGTGAAGCAGTTCCGCGTGGTGGGGGTGTTCGAGGTCGGCATGTACGAGTACGACTCCGGCCTCGCCCTCATGCATCTCGCGGATGCCCAGCGCCTCTATCGCATGGAAGACACTGTGTCCGGCGTCCGGCTCAAGATCGCAGACCTGTTCGGCGCCGAGCGTGTCTCAAGGGATCTGGCGAAGGCGCTGCCCAAGGGCGTCGAACTGATCGACTGGACCCGCAGCCACGGCAGCTTCTTCCGGGCCGTCCAGATCGAGAAGCGGGCCATGTTCATCATTCTCACGCTGATCGTCGCCGTGGCGGCGTTCAACATTGTGTCCACGCTGGTGATGGCCGTGACCGACAAGCAGGCCGACATCGCGATCCTGCGAACACTCGGCGCCGCGCCCGGTGCGATCCTGAGGATCTTCGTTGTGCAGGGGGCGATGATCGGCGTGGTCGGCATGCTGGTCGGCGTGGTGTCCGGGGTGGTGCTCGCCCTCAACATCGACGTGATCGTTCCGTTCCTCGAGCGCGCGCTCGGTGTCCAGTTCCTTTCGAAGGATGTCTACGTGATCAGCGAACTGCCGTCGGACCTGCACGTCTCCGACGTGGTGACCATCGCGCTGGTGTCCTTAGGTCTCAGTCTCGTGGCGACGCTCTATCCCAGTTACCGCGCCGCCCGCATCAACCCGGCCTCCGCCCTGCGCTATGAGTGACAACAAAGCCGTCGTTCCGGTGATCCGCGCCCGCGGTCTCGCCAAGACCTACTCGGAGGGGACGAGCCCCGTGGAGGTGCTGAAGGCGCTCGACCTGGAGGTCGCGCCCCGTCAGACCGTGGCGATCATCGGAGCGTCCGGATCGGGCAAGAGCACTCTGCTGCACCTGCTGGGCGGGCTGGACGACCCGACTGCCGGCACCGTCGAACTGATGGGCCAGCCGGTGGCCGGCCTCTCGGCGCGGGCGCTGGGTGAACTGCGCAATCGCGCCCTCGGCTTCGTGTACCAGTTCCACCACCTCCTGCCGGAATTCACCGCGCTGGAGAACGTGGCGATGCCGCTTTACATCCGGCGCATGCCGGAAGCCGAGGCCCACGGGGCAGCCCGCGAGATGCTCGAACGGGTGGGGCTCGGCGCCCGTCTCGAACACGTGCCCGGCGAGCTTTCCGGTGGAGAACGCCAGCGCGCAGCGCTCGCACGCGCTCTCGTCACCCGGCCCGCCTGCGTGCTTGCGGACGAGCCGACCGGCAATCTCGACCGCCGCAATGCCGAAGCGGTGCTCGATCTCATGCTGGGCCTCAACCGCGACCTGGGCACCAGCCTCATCATCGTGACCCACGACCCGGCGATCGCCGCCCGCATGGACCGCACGCTGCGGCTCGACGACGGGCGGCTGGGGCCTGCCTGATCGGTCCTACTGGACGAGCGGTGTCTCGCTGTCCGCGAGTTGAACGCCCTCGACCGTCGTGGCGGCGGCGAGCGACATCAGGTAGTGGCGCAGGGCCATGACCCAGCCGTGATGGCGCAGGGACGAGCGTACGCTCTCGCGCACTTCCTCGAACGTGCGGCTGCGACCGAGGTCGCGCTCCTGGATCTCGACCACGTGCAACCCGAAGCGGCTGTGCACGAGTCGTGGCAGCACGCCGATCTCGAAGCGCCCGAACACCTCGCGTCCGAATTCCGGCGCGCAGTCGCCCCGGCGCAGCCATCCGAGGGCTCCGCCTTGGCCCCCCGAGGGGCAGTTGGAGGATTCGCCCGCGATCTTCGCGAACAGCTCGCCGCCGGCGTCGCACCGGACCTGCAGCAGCGCCTGCTCCGCGCGACCGCGCAGTGCGACGATGTCGACGCCGGGCGTCACGGCAAAGAGAACATGACGCGCACGAACCCGCTCGTCCAGCCGGTAGTCGCCTGCCCGCGCCGCGTGGTGGCGGCGACATGCCTCTTCGTCCGGCTCCGGAACACGCAGATCCTGCTCCAGGAGCCGCTCGATCGCTATGCTGGCCGCCTCGCTCGGGATGCCGTCCTCACCGGGTCGGTCATCCATGGTGAGCAGCCCGGCGCGCTGGGCCGCCTGTCGGAGGAGTTCCGTACAGGCACGCTGCCGCAGCGCGGAGTCGTCGAGGATTTCTTCCGGCCGGTGGAGCGGCTGGCCGCCGACGCGCGCGGCTTTGGATGTCGAAGTGATCATGACTCTGTCCTCAGAGCAGCCGGCGCGGCGTGTTGTGGCCGTCCGGGAGATTCAGCCTGCGGGCGCGCACCAGCTGATAGGGGCGCAGGACGTAGGCGAGCGTGGCGAAGCCGCTCCAGACATGCACGAGGCGGCTGAAGGGGAACAGCAGAAAGATCGTCATCCCGAGCACCATGTGCACCTTGTAGGGCCACGCGAGTTCGATCAGGTTCGCCGCGAGCGGGCGGAACGTCACGATGCGCTGAGCCCAGTCGGCCAGAATCAGCATCACGCTGCCGTCCGCGTGCTGCAGGGACAGTGGCAGCGTCACCAGCCCGAGCGTGAGCTGCACCCAAAGGATCACCAGCACGGCTATATCGGTCCGGTGGCTGGTGAGGCGGATACGCGGATCGAACAGCCGCCGCCACAGCAGCAGGCTCAAGCCGGCGAAACAGACCACACCTGCGATGCCGCCGGCTACGATGGCCAGCATCTGCTTTTGCGCGGGCGTGATGAACGGCTCGTACAGCGCGTGCGGTGTGAGCATGCCCACGGCGTGACCGAAGAACAGGAACAGGATGCCGGCGTGAAACAGGTTGCTGCCCCATCGCAGCGTACCGTGACGCAGCAGCTGGGACGAGTCGCTCTTCCAGGTGTACTGGTCTCGGTCGTAGCGGGCGAGGCTGCCCATGAAGAACACGCCGAGGCAGATGTACGGGTATACCGTGAAGAGGAAGTCATGCAGGTAAACGGAGAGGGCGGTCGGTTCGGGGGTCATGGCGCGGCTCCTGTCGAGGGGCGTGAATCGCGGGGAACGATGCGGATGGGCTTCACGGTCCCGGCCGCGCTCCCCGCGGAGGAGCAGCCGTCGAAGGCGACCGGCTCTTCCCACGTGGTGTCCAGCGGGTCTTCGCGGGGAACCTGGACCGGTCGTGCCGGCATGCCGGCCAGATCGAGAAGGGCGCCCATCACGGCGGCGTAGCGGCTTTCACGTTTCTCTAGCGCCGCGAGAAGCCCGTTGATGAGATGGGCGATCTCGCCGAGGAAGGCAGCCGCTTCCCTCGCAGGCTGGGTGGAAGCGAACTCCAGCACCACCGGCAGGTGATCGGGCATCTCGCCGGGCGCGAGATACAGCCCGGCCTTCTCATAGGTCTGCGCGAGGTCGATCATCGCCGATCCGCGTTCACGCGAGTCGCCGTGAACGTGTTCGAACAGATGCAGCGCCGTGCGCCGACCGCTGTCGAAGAGCTGGACGTAGTCAGCCTCCACATCGAGAGGCGTCCGGCGGGCGAGATCTGCAATGAGCGCGTCGAGTTCCCGCAACCGCAGGGGCGAGAGTGCGGCCTCCCCGCGCAGGGCCTCGCGCAGTTCGGGCAGATGGTGCCGGAGAGCGGCGTCCGGATAGCCGAGGAGCCGGGACAGCACCCGGAGCGTGCGCGGCGCCGGTCGTGCGGAAATATCGAGTAGCTCCATGGTCAGATCTCCGCCTTGATCGGGATGGTCCGGCGCTTCTCGCTGCCGAACAGGCTGGTCTCGCTCACGCCTTCCGAGCAGCCGTTGCCGAAGCTGAAGCCGCAGCCGCCGCGCACGTTGAATGCGTTTTCCGCGTACTCGCGATGGGTGCTCGGAATGACGAAGCGGTCCTCGTAGTTGGCAATCGCCATGATCTGGTACATGTCCTCGACGGTCGCCTGGGTGAGTCCGACCTGTTCCAGCACAGTGGTGTCGACGGTGCCGTCCACGTACTTGCGCCGGTTGAAGGCCCGCATCGCGAGCATCCGCTCCAGCGCGAGCCGGACGGGCTCCACGTCGCCGGCGGTGAGGAGGTTGGCGAGGTACCGCAACGGGATGCGCAGTTGACCCACGTCCGGTATCTGGCCGTTGGCGCCCAGATGACCGGCCTGGGCCGCAGCGGTGATCGGCGACAGCGGCGGCACGTACCACACCATCGGCAGCGTGCGGTACTCGGGATGCAGCGGCATCGCGACCTTCCAGTCGACCGCCATCTTGTAGACCGGACTGCGCCTGGCGGCTTCCAGCCAGTTCTCCGCGATGCCGTCCCTGCGGGCCTGCTCTATGACCGCCGGGTCGTTCGGGTCCAGGAAGATGTCGAGTTGTGCCTGATAGAGATCCTTGTCGCGCTCCACGGAGGCCGCCTGCTCGATGCGATCCGCGTCGTAGAGCAGCACTCCCAGGTAGCGGATGCGGCCCACGCAGGTCTCGCTGCACACTGTGGGTTGGCCGGCCTCGATCCGCGGGTAGCAGAAGATGCACTTCTCCGCCTTGCCGCTCTTCCAGTTGTAGTAGATCTTCTTGTACGGGCAGCCCGAGACGCACATGCGCCAGCCGCGACACTTGTCCTGGTCGATGAGGACAATGCCGTCCTCCTCCCGCTTGTAGATGCTGCCGGACGGGCACGAGGCGACGCAGGAAGGATTGAGACAGTGCTCGCACAGCCGCGGCAGATACATCATGAAGGTGTTTTCGAACTCGCCGTACATCTCCTTCTGCACGTCGTCGAAGTTGCGGTCGACGCTGCGCTTGGCGAATTCGCCACCCAGGATCTCTTCCCAGTTGGGGCCCCACACGATCTTCTCCATCTGCTGTCCGGTGATGAGGCTGCGGGGCCGGGCGGTCGGGCTAGCCCGCATCTCCGGCGCGCTCTGCAGATGGTCGTAGTCGAAGGTGAACGGTTCGTAGTAGTCGTCGATCTCGGGCAGGTTCGGATTGGCGAAGATGCGCATGAGCAGCTTCCACTTGCCGCCCTGGCGCGGCTCGAGTGAGCCGTCTGCCTTGCGGACCCATCCGCCGTTCCAGCGGTCCTGGTTTTCCCACTCCTTGGGGTAGCCGATGCCGGGCTTGGTCTCGACGTTGTTGAACCAGGCGTACTCCATGCCGGGCCGGCTCGTCCACACGTTCTTGCAGGTCACCGAGCAGGTGTGGCAGCCGATGCACTTGTCGAGGTTCAGCACCATGCCGATCTGGGCGCGGACCTTCATGCGTTCTCTCCCTGCGCCTGGACGAGCGCGATGCGTTCCTGTCCGACCGGCGTGTCGAGCCAGTCGATGCGGCTCATTCTGCGCACCACGACGAACTCGTCGCGGTTGGTGCCGATCGTGCCGTAGTAGTTGAAGCCATAGCTCTGCTGCGCGTACCCGCCGATCATGTGCGTGGGTTTCACCACTACGCGCGTGACGGAGTTGTGGATGCCGCCGCGGACGTTCGTGATCTCGCTGCCGGGTGTGTTCACGATCTTCTCCTGCGCGTGGTACATCATCACCATGCCTTCCTTCACCCGCTGGCTCACGACGGCGCGGGCGGCGATAGCGCCGTTGACGTTGAAGAGTTCGACCCAGTCGTTGTCTTCCACCCCGATCCGCTTCGCGTCGGTCTCCGACAGCCAGACGATCGGGCCGCCGCGGGACAGAGTGAGCATCATCAGGTTGTCCGTGTACGTGGAATGGATGCCCCACTTCTGGTGCGGTGTGATGAAGTTCAGCAGGATCTCCGCGTTGCCGTTGCTGCGGTGGTTGTGCATCGCGGCCGTGGCCTTCATGTCCACGGGTGGCCGGTAGCTGGAGAAGCCCTCTCCGAAGGCGCGCATCCACGCGTGGTCCTGATAGAACTGCTGACGGCCGGTGAGCGTGCGCCATGGGATCAGCTCGTGGACGTTGGTGTAGCCGGCGTTGTAGGAGACGTGCTCGCTTTCGATACCGCTCCAAGTCGGCGAGCTGATGATCTTGCGCGGCTGCGCCTGGATGTCGCGGAAGCGGATCTTCTCGTCCTCGCGAGACAAGGCGAGATGGGCGTGCTCGCGGCCCGTGGCTTTCGACAGTGCTTCCCAAGCCTTGACCGCCACATGCCCGTTCGTCTCCGGCGCGAGCTGCAGCACGACTTCGCATGCGTCGATGTCGGTCTCGATGCGCGGCATGCCCTTGGTTACGCCGTCCTCGCGGACGACGCCGTTCAGTTCACCCAGCTGCTTCACCTCGGTCTGGGTGTTCCACGAGATGCCCTTGCCACCGTTGCCGACCTTGTTCATCAGCGGCCCCAATGCGGTGAAGCGCTTGTAGACGTTGGGGAAGTCCCGCTCGACGACGCTGATGGCGGGTGCGGTCTTTCCCGGCACGAGCTCGCACTCGCCGCGCTTCCAGTCCTTCACGTCCTTCGGCTGGCCGAGTTCGCCGGGACTGTCGTGCATGAGCGGGGTAAGGACGACTTCCGTCTCGGCACCCAGATGGCCGACACACACTTCGCTGAACTTCTTCGCGAGACCCTTGTAGATGTCCCAGTCGCTGCGGCTCTGCCACGCGGGGTCGACGGCGACGGACAGCGGATGGATGAAGGGATGCATGTCGCTGGTGTTGAGGTCGTTCTTCTCGTACCAGGTGGCTGTCGGCAGCACGATGTCCGAGTACAGGCAGGTGGTGCTCATGCGGAAGTCCAGCGTCACCAGCAGGTCCAGCTTGCCTTCCGGCGCGGTGTCGTGCCACTTCACCTCGGTGGGCTTGCCGTCCTCCGCGCCGAGGTCCTTGCCCTGCACGCCGTTACTGGTACCGAGGAGGTGCTTCAGGAAGTACTCGTGACCCTTGCCGCTGGAACCCAGGAGGTTCGAGCGCCACACGAAGAGGTTGCGGGGCCAGTTGTTCGGGTGGTCAGGGTCGTGGCACGCAAGATCGATCTGACCCGACTTCAGCGATGCCACGGTGTATTCCCGCGGATCGACGCCCGCGGCAGCGGCTTCGCGCGCGAGGACCAGCGGATTGACATTGAGCTGCGGCGCGGACGGGAGCCAACCCATGCGCTCGGCACGAACGTTGAAGTCGATGGCGCTGCCTCGGAAGGCAGCCTTGTCGGCGAGCGGGGAGAGGATCTCGTCGACCGAGAGCTTCTCGTAGCGCCACTGGTCTGTATGCGCATAGAAGAAGCTCGTCGAGTTCTGCTGCCGGGGCGGGCGAATCCAGTCGAGCGCGAAGGCGAGTGCCGTCCAGCCGGTCTGAGGGCGGAGCTTCTCCTGGCCCACGTAGTGCGCCCAGCCGCCGCCGCTCTTGCCGATGCAGCCGCACATCATCAGCATGTTGATGACGCCGCGGTAGTTCATGTCGCTGTGGTACCAGTGATTCATCGCCGCGCCGATGATCACCATGGAGCGGCCCTGGGTCTTCTCGGCGTTGTCGGCAAACTGCCGCGCGACGGTGATGATCTGTTCTCGGGGCACGCCGGTGATGGCTTCCTGCCAGGCCGGGGTGTAGGGCGCGTTGTCGTCGAAGTTATTCGCGCCGGAACCGAGCCCCCGGTCGATGCCGTACTGCCCAGCTTGCAGGTCGAACACGGTGGCGACGATGGCGCTTTTGCCGCCGCCGAGATCCACCGAGACAGCCGGAACGCGCGCGGAGCGGATGTCGCCGCCCTGATCGTTGCCGGCGAAGTGGGGATGTGGCTCCGCCCCGAAGTAGGGGAACGCTACCTCGGTGATGTCGTGCGCCTGCGCACCATCCTCGAGAATGGACAACTTGAGGCGCGTGTCGGCGCCGGAGCGGGCATCTCTGGCTTCGAGATTCCAGCGCCCGGCATCCCCGCGATCTTCTGGCCCCCAGCGAAAGCCGACCGAGCCTTGCGGAAGGATGATCCGACCGTCGGTGTCGAACGCGAGAGTCTTCCAATCCGGGTTGTTGTTCTGGCCGAGGTGGTCCGCGAAGTCACTTGTGCGCAAGTAGCGGCCCGGAACGCGAACCGTCCGGCCGTCGGGCAGCGTGCGCTCCTCCAGCATCACCAGCATCGGCAGGTCCGTGTAGCGACGCGCATAGTCGTCGAAGTAGGACGCCCGCCGGTCGAAATAGAACTCCCGGAGGATCACGTGTCCCATGGCCATCGCCACAGCAGCATCGGTGCCCTGCGTGGGATGCATCCACAGGTCGGCAAGCTTCGCCACTTCGGAGTAGTCCGGGGTGATCGCCACCGTCTTGGTGCCCTTGTAGCGGACCTCCGTGAAGAAATGCGCGTCGGGTGTGCGGGTCTGCGGGACATTGGAACCCCAAGCGATGATGTAGCCGCTGCTGTACCAGTCGGCGCTCTCCGGCACGTCGGTCTGTTCGCCCCAGATCTGTGGACTCGCAGGTGGCAGATCGCAGTACCAGTCGTAGAAGCTCATGCAGACGCCGCCGATGAGCGACAGGTATCGGGAGCCTGCGGCGTAGCTCACCATGCTCATCGCCGGAATCGGCGAGAAGCCGATGATCCGGTCGGGACCGTACTTCTTGGCGGTGTAGACGTTCGCGGCGGCGATGATCTCGTTCACCTCGTCCCAGGTCGAGCGCACGAAGCCGCCCATGCCGCGGACCTCCTGGTAGGCGCGCCGCTTCTCCGGATCGGCCTGGATCACCGCCCACGCGTTCACCGGGTCGTGGGCGAGCCGCGCCTCGCGCCAGGCTTCGAGCAGGCGGGCGCGGACCATTGGATGCTTCACGCGGTTGGCGCTGTAGAGGTACCAGCTGTAGCTCGCACCGCGCTGGCAGCCGCGCGGTTCGTGATTGGGGAGATCCCAGCGAGTGCGCGGGTAGTCTGTCTGCTGGGTTTCCCAGGTGACGATGCCGCCCTTCACATAGATCTTCCACGAGCAGCTGCCGGTGCAGTTCACGCCGTGGGTGGAACGTACAATCTTGTCGTGCGCCCAGCGGTTGCGGTAGGCGTCTTCCCAGGTCCGGTCTTCACCGGTGGTGAGGCCGTGCTGTCCGGAGAAGCTCTCCTTCGGCAGCGCGAAGTGGTTCAGTCGATCCAGAAAGTGACTCATCTTGTCCTCGGCTCGAATGGAGGGGTTTCAGGGATTCTTCACGTAGGCGTCGCGGCGGAGGTAGAACCACCAGTTCAGCAGCAGGCACAGACCGTAGAAAACCGCGAAGCCGTAGAACGCCAGCTGCGGTGCGCCGCGCCGGATCTGATCGCCGATGACGACCGGCGCGATGAAGGCGCCGTAGGCTGCGACGGCGGAGGTCCACCCGAGCACCGGGCCGGCCTGCTGGCGATCGAAGATCACGCCGATGGTGCGGAAGGTGCTGCCGTTGCCGATGCCGCTCGCGAGGAAGAGGAGCAGGAACAGGCCGAGGAAGGCAGGGAAATGCGTCTCGGGCGTCGCTGATCCGTACGCCTGCATCATTACGTAGCCCACGGCAACCGAAGCCACTGCCATCACGGCCGAGATCACCTGCGTCACGATCGAACCGCCCCAGCGGTCGGCGATCCACCCGCCGAGCGGACGGGCGGCAGCGCCGACAAAGGGTCCGATCCAGGCGTAGGTGAAGGCCGACGGCGCGTTCGGGTTCTTGAGCGTGTGCTGCATCACGCCGGCCGCATCGGGCACGTGGCTGATGCCGAAGATCACGGTGATCGACAGGGGCAGCGCCATCGCGAAGCCGATGAAAGAGCCGAAAGTGACGATGTAGAGCGCGGTCATCGACCACGTATGCCGGTTGGAGAAGATCGCGAACTGCCGTGCGATGTTCTCCTTCATCGTGCCGAAGGCGGCGAGTTTCATGACGAGGAGCGCGCATGCGATGTCGAGCGGCACGGCGACCCACATGTTCAGCAGGCCCAGTCCCGTCGGCGAGGGCAGATACAGATACAGGATGGCGATCGAGGGCACGAAGGCGAGCGTGTACAGATAGGTGATCTTCGCGAACGCGGTGACCGGCGAGCCAGTGTCCGGCGAGACCGGCCTCAGGTTGTTCATGCCCCACCAGCAGGCGACGGCGAGGGGAACGAGCGTCATAACCCAGGCGAAGCCGGCGTTCTGGATCCACGTGGGGGTGCCGGCGGCGATCTTGCCGAAGATCCACCCGCTATCCTTCTGCAGCATGGTCGGCTCGCCGCCGAACGCCCCGAACAGCCCGACCGTCATCACGAGCGGAATCACGATCTGCATCGTCGTCACGCCGAAGTTGCCGATGCCGGCGTTGAGTCCCAGGGCCGTGCCCTGCAGGCGCTTCGGGAAGAACGTGCTGATGTTCGACATGGAACTGGCGAAGTTGCCGCCGCCAACGCCTGACCACAGCGCCATGAGCTGGAAGACCCACAGCGGCCACTCCGGGTGCTGGAGCGCGATGCCGGTCCCGAGCGCGGGCGCGAGCAGCATGGCGGTGGTGAGCGTGATGGTGTTGCGTCCACCCGCCAGCCGGATGAGAAACGACGCCGGGATGCGCATCGTGGCACCCGAGATGCCGGCGATGGCCGTGAGCGTGAACAGTTCCGCCTGGGTGAAGGGGAAGCCCAGGTTCAGCATCTGGACGGTGATGATCGCCCACATGCCCCAGACCGCGAATCCGCAGAGCAGGGCGGGAATAGACAGCCACAGATTGCGGTAGGCAATGCGGCGGCCCGTGTCGTTCCAGAAGGTGTCGTCTTCCGGACGCCAGTCGGCGATGTCGGCGGCGCTGTCGCGCTCCGTGACGGGCAGGGGATGAATTCTTGTGGTCATGGCGGGCTCCGGAGAGGGAGAGGCAGTCGGTTCGCTCAGAGAGTCATGCGCGGGAGGGCCCTGCGGGCGGAGTGGCGCTGGCGAGCAGTTCGGTCTGGCGAATTTCGGTCCAGTACATCCAGATGAGCGATACCCAGACAACGCCGTAGAGCAGCATGAAGGCGCTGGAGCGCACGCCGGTGAAGTCCATCAGGACGCCGAACAGGATGGGCAGCACGAACCCGCCGAGCCCGCCGGCGAGACCGACGATGCCGCTGACGGTGCCGAGTTCGCGCGGATACTCGTCGCTCACGTACTTGAAGACACTCGCCTTGCCGAAGGCCCAGGCGATGCCCAGGACGAACACCAGCGCGGTGAACGCCACCACGTTCAGGCCGATGTGGAAAGTCCGCGGGCCGTTGACCGTAGTGACCGTGAAGTCGGTCTGGGGGTAGGACAGCACGAACAGGCAGATCCAGCTCGCCCACATCACCCACCAGGTCACCTGGTGCGCACCGTACTTGTCGGATAGCCAGCCGCCGACCGCGCGCAGCACGCCGCCGGGCAGGGAAAAGCAGGCGGCGAGCAGCGCCGCCGTGCGGATTTCGAGGCCGTACTCGCCCACGTAGTACTGGACCAGCCAGAGGCTCAAGCCCACGTACCCGCCGAACACGATGCTGTAGTACTGGCAGTACTTGAGCACGCGCGGATCCTTCAGCATCGCGATCTGGTCCCGGAAGCTCGCGTTCCCCGCGGACACGTGCGCCGGATCGCTGTGGCTGAACAGCCAGAAGAGCAGGGCGGCGCCCAGCATCAGCGCCGCATACACCTGCGGCACCATCGTCCAGCCGAAGGCAACGACCAGCGCCGGTGCGATGAACTTGTTCACGGCGGCGCCGGAGTTGCCTGCGCCGAACACGCCCATGGCAAACCCCTGCCGCGCTTTGGGAAACCAGCGGGCGACATAGGGCGTCCCGACGGAGAAGGAGCCTCCGGCGAGGCCAACGAACAGACCGAGCACAAGGAACTGCCAGAACTGCGTCGCGTAGGCCATGAGCGCGATTGCCGGCACGGTGGCGAGCATCAGTAACACCATGACCACGCGACCGCCGTAGCGGTCTGTCCAGATGCCCAGCGGCAGGCGCACGAACGAACCCGTGAGCACGGGCATGGCCGTCAGCAGACCGAACTGCGTGGCACTGAGGCCCAGCTGCTTCTTGAGGGGAATGCCGATGACGCCGAACATCATCCACACCGTGAAGCACACGGTGAAGGCCAGGGTGCTCACGATCAGCACCGAGAGGGCCTGGCTCTGCTTGCTCATGGAATACGCTCCTGCATCGATGGGACCGATGCTAGGCCGCGGCGCACGTCACGGGCATCCGCCGAAGCGGTGGGCCGGAAGAACGATGAGGGGAAGCGGGGGGGGCGTTCGAAAGAACTATGTGCTTCGGGGGGGCGCGTGCCGGATACCGGCGGCATCGGGACCAGCCGGGCGGGCCGGTCCCGAATCAGAGCAACCCGCGACTCTTGGCGATCACGGCCAGCTGGACTCGGGAGGCAACGTCCAGCTTGCGCAGAAGGTGCTGCACGTGGATCTTAACCGTGGACTCGGCGATCGCGAGCGCGCGGGCAATCTCCTTGTTGCTCGCCCCGAAGCCGATCTGGGCGAGGATCTCCGTCTCACGGGGGGAAAGCGGTATCTGCGGCGGGGCGGTGCCCGTCGTCGCCAGCGCGGGTTCGGGGTCGGATGAGATCTGACGGAACGCGGACACGAGCTTGGACGTCATCTCCTGCGCGATCACGTTCTGTCCTGCGTGGGCGTGCCGGATCGCGGCGGACAGGGCGTCGCCGTCGATGGTCTTGAGGAGGTAGCCGTGCGCGCCGGCGCGCAGCGCCCCGGCAAGGTCTTCCTCGTCCTCGCTCACGGTGAGCATTAGCACCTTCATGTCGGGACGGGCTGCACGCAGGGCAGGCAGCGCGGCCACGCCCGTGACGCCCGGCAGGTGGTTGTCCAGCAGGATCACGTCGGGATCCAGTGCCTCGGCCTTGCGCTGCGCCTCGCCGGCATCCGCAGCGTCGCCCACCACGTCGAGGCCGGGGTCGGACGCTAGCAGGGCCGTGAGCCCCCGGCGGAACAGCGTGTGGTCGTCCACCACCAGCACGCGGATGCGCTTCGCGTCGCCCTTCATGGCGTGACGGCCGACTCGAGGGACGCCGCCAGCGCCGGCGCGCCTTCGTCGGGCATGGCGAGGGAAACGGTCGTGCCGCGCTCGCGCGACGTGGTGATGCCGAAAGTTGCGCCGAGCCGCTGGGCCCGTTCCTTCATGATGCGTAGCCCGACGTGCATCTCGGCCTGCACGCCGTCATTCCCTCCTGCGAAGCCGCGGCCGTCGTCTCGCACTTCGATGCGCCACGACGGCTTTTTCCAGACGTCGACCCACACGTGCGACGCGTGCGCATGTTTGCGCACATTGGAAAGCGCCTCTTGCACGATGTGGAGCGCCTGTACCTGCACGTCCGGCGCTAGCGGCAGGCCGTCGTCGTGCACCGTCAGCGTGGACGCTAGGCCGCTCTGGTGCTCGAACTTCCGCAGCGTGGTGTGCAGGGCGTGCTCCATGTCCTCCACATTCGTGCGCGTGCGGAAGTGCACGAGCAGTTCCCGGACGTCTCCGTGGCTTTCGCGAAGTCCCAGTTCGATCTCCGAGAGCACGCTCGCCATGCGGTCCCGGTCGTTCTCGGCGACCGCCTTGCGCATGAGCTGCGCTTGGATGTTGAGGAAGGCCAGAGATTGGGCGATGGAGTCGTGCAGTTCGCGGGCGAGGAACGCCCGTTCCTCGGCAATGGCCGCTTCACGCTCCAGCGCGCGCAGGCGGAAGTTTTCCATGCCGCTCGCGAGGTGCGACGTGAGGGTCCCGAGGAGCGCGTGTTCCGCCTCCGTGAGGGTGACATCTTCGTGGAAGAACAGATCCAGCTCGCCGATGAGGCGGTCCTGCGACTGGATAGGGACCAGCACTACCGCCGCCCAGCCAGCCCGCGCGCAAGGCGGGCGCTGTCCCTGGTGCGCAGGGCGGATGGGGATGACGCGCGCACCCGTGTTCGGCGTCGCTGCACCGCAGTGGCACTGTCCCCGCACGATGCAGTGTTCATCGTGCGCCATGCCGTCGGGCAGCCCGTGGCTGGCGATCAGCACGAACTGGTCGCGCGTGACATCCGCCCAGCGCAGGGCAGCAGCGTCGGCCCGCGCGGCAGTGCAAACCCGGTCGATGAAGGCTTCGGCTAACTCGTTCAGTCCCGAGGCATGCGCCACCATCAGGCTAACGTCATAGAGAGACTGCAGCCGTTCGCGCTTTTCCTGCAGTTCGGAGGTCTTTTCCCGGACGCGTTGTTCCAGACCCGTGTGGGATGTCTGGATCTGCCGGGCCATGTCGTTGAATCCGGCGGCAAGTTCACCCAGCTCGTCGGTCGCGCGGGGCTCGACGCGGGTCGCCAGGTCGCCGCTCTGGAGGCGGGCCACGGCCTTGCGCAGGTTCGTCACGGGTTCGATCACGAAGTGATAGCCCGCCACTACGAGCACGCCGGAGGCGATCGTCGCGGCCACGAGCAGTCCGACTTGAAGAAGATGCAGGATGTTGGTGTAGCGGGAGAGATGGTGTTCGATCGCCGAGACGAATTCATCGATCGAGGACACCAGGGATGTCGTCGCACTGTCGAGCGCCGTCATGTCCGGAGCGCTGGCGTGCATCGGACGCAGGCGTTGCCACGCTGCCTGCACGGCGTCGTAGCGTGCTCGCACGGTGTCGTCCCAGGGGGTCACCAGCGGTCTTTGCGGGTCGCCGCGCTCGAGCAGAGTCAGACTCTGGTCAAGACTTTCCACAAGAGCACGGCGGACTGTCGGGGGTTCGGTCCGGGCGGCGGACCAGGCGAGCCGATAGGCCTGCATGCGCATCCGCCCCGCCTCGTTTACGGACGCTGCGCCGCCGTCGAGCTGGGATGACACCCAGAGTGAAATCGCCGTGGTGATGAGGCCGAGCAGGAGGAAAGGTAGGCCCACCGCTGCGAGTTTCGCCCCGAGGCTGCCGCGCGGGAATGCGCGCGGCGTCCCTTCTTTCGCGAGTGCGCCGGGCCCGCTCATGGGTCAGGGCTTGTCGTTCTTCGAGAACAGGTAGTTATTGTCGGCGTAGGGCGCATGGCAGGTGAAGCATGCCTTTCCGCCATCCTTCACTACGCGCTGATTCGGGTCCCCGCCCTTGAAGGCTTCGAAGGCCCAGCCGCCAGTCTCGGGGTGGAGGGCTGCGTTTCGGACCATGACTGCCACCACCTTGCGCGCGCCCTGCGAGAGACTGCTGTTTCCTGCATCCTGGTAGTGAAAGCGGTCCACTACGAAGGTGGCGCCATCGGCGAACTCGCCCGTTCGCAGCCCCTCGACCGCGGCAGCATTCGCGTAGACGTGCTGGATGCCGACATTGCCTTCTGGCTGATGGCCCGTCATGTTCACCGTCGTGCGGTGATGGAACCAGGTCCTGTAGCCTGACGGGAAGGCGATGCCGTTGTCGTCGGCAAGGGCCGTCCACGCTGCCGCGAGACCGAGGGCCGCGGCGAGCAGATGTCGATTCTTCATTGTTTGTTTCCTCCGAGGGTGGGCTTCAAGCCCAGGTGCGTGTGTCAGCGGGGGTGGCACGTCCACCCGACGCCATACGGGCGCCGCGCGCTTCGCGTGACGAGCGGGTAGTGTGCTCCGCCCCGGCCATCCGAGGCTCGCGAAAATCGGTAGCGCACCCTCCGGAAAATCCTGGAAATTGCCTCATGAGATTCATGAGTTCACCGCCTGAACTTCAAACGCCCGCAGCCGCGCCGGGTCGAGAATGCGGATGACCCGGCCATCGACTTCGATCAGTCCGGCTTCGGTCAGCGCGCCGAGGATGCGCGAGAAGTGCTGCGGCGTGAGATTGAGCCGCGAGGCGAGGACGTTCTTTGAGATCGGCAGCGAGACATCGAACGGCGCGGCGTGGGCGGTATCGGTATCGGTATCGTCCTCGCGCATCAGGTAGCCGATGACACGCTCGATGCCGGAGTGCAGCGAGTAGGCTTCCACGTCTGACACGAGGCCATGGAGCCGGCGGCTCAGCCCGGCAAGCATTTTCAGCGCGAAGGCCGGGTTTCGTTCCAGTTCCTCGAAAACGGCGGACTTTCCGACACACACGAGCATGGAGTCGGCGAGCGTCTGGGCGTAGACCACGCTCGGTTTGTCGAGGAACATTATCGCTTCTCCGAAGCTCATGCCTGGATCGATGATCTCCACGACCTTGTCGGCCCCGCTGCCTGCGGTGCAGCCCAGCTTGACCTGACCATAGATGACGACGTGGAAGCCCGGGCAGGGGTCACCCTTGCGGAAGAGCAGTTCCCCGCGGCGGGCGTGGATGATCCTGGTGCCTTTCCCGATGCGGTCCAGTTCCTCAGGTGAGGCGTCACGGAACATGGGCACGTTGGCAAGAAACGCCCCGATCTGGAGATCAGCCTTCATGTGGACTCCCCGGCACGATGCCTTTCTGACTTTCCTACTGTGACGGGCCAACGGCAGGTGGACTTTGCGCAAGATCAAGTCGCCCAGTTCGGCGGCCACGATTTGCCGGAACCTGAACCCAGCTTAAGGAAAGCGCGGGGCGAAGGGACCAGGATGCAAGCGTCGGCATCTCCCCCGTCCCGAGGCTGAAGCTCGCGGGACCCGCCGGCCATGAATCCTGAAGCGAGACCATGATCGACATCGTTCCCCCCGCTTTGCCGCCGGTTTCCAGACCGGGTCCGGCTGTCCTCGCCCTTGGTTTTCGGCCGTTCTACCTTCTCGCCGCCGTGCTGGCCATGCCAGGCGTAGGGTTGTGGGTCCTGAATTGGCGCGGCTGGCTGGCCCCGCTGGATGCCATGCCGCCGTCTTACTGGCATTCCCACGAGATGGTCTTCGGGTTTGCTGGGGCCGTGATCGCGGGGTTCCTGTTCACGGCGGCCCGCAACTGGACGGGACTGCCGACCCCCTCCGGCTGGAAGCTCGCGGGCCTTTGCCTGCTGTGGTCCGCCGGGCGGGCGGCGCCGTTCCTGAACGCCGGCGGCATCGCCGCCCTGCCGGACCTCGCCTTCCTCCCGGTCGTGGCCCTCGCGCTGTGGGGGCCGCTGCAGCGCACCCGGAACCGAAACCGCGTCCTGGTGGCCGTGCTCGTTGCGCTGGCGGCAGCGGATGCGGCTTTCCATCTGGCGCTGGCCGGCGTGTTGGAAGCCGATCCTCTGTCTGGCGTGCGCGCCGGTCTCTACGGCGTCGTGCTGCTGGTGACCGTCATGGGAGGACGGGTGATCCCCAGTTTCACGGCGAACGCGATTCCTGGCGCCGCCGTGCGGAGCCGCAAGTCGGTCGACGTGGCGTCCATCGCCGCGGCTGCGCTGGCGTGCGCTTCGATCCTTGCCTTTCCGCAGTCCGCGTTCACCGGACTCGTGTGCATCGCGGCGGGCGTGCTCCACGCGATCAGGTTGTACGGCTGGGCACCGGTCGCGACCGTACGGACGCCGATTCTGTGGATATTGCATGCCGCCTATGCGTGGATCCCGCTGGCGTTCTGGCTGCACGGAGCCTGCGCCCTCGGCGTGCCGGTGGCGACATCGCTCGCCGACCACGCGCTTGCGGTGGGCGCGGTGGGCGGGATCATCGTCGGCATGATTACGAGGACGGCGCGGGGTCACACTGGCCGGCCGCTGCAGGCGGGGCGCGTGGAAGTCGGCGCCTACGTGCTGGTGCAGGCGGCCGCGGTGCTTCGGGTGCTCGTCCCCGCGATGGTGCCCGGCGCCACCGGCGGAGCTGTCACCGCTGCGGGCCTGCTTTGGGTCTGCACGTTCGCTCTCTACCTGACCGTCTTCAGCCCCTGGCTCACCCGGCCGCGGGTGGACGGCAAACCGGGCTGAGGCGCCATGGACGAGTTTGCTGTTGCCCGGGCGGTGCATGTCGTAGCGGTCGTCGTCTGGATTGGTGGCGTGTCGTTCGTCACCACCGTTCTGCTACCCGCCATCGGGCGCGAGGTGGAGCCCGGCCTGCGGGTATCGCTGTTCGAGCGCGTCGAGGCGCGCTTCGCCTGGCAGGCGCGCGTAACCACGCTGATCGCCGGCGTATCCGGACTGTGGCTGACGGTGCGATGGCAGTTATGGAGCCGGTTCGTGGACGCCGGCTTCTGGTGGATGCACGCGATGGTGGCGGTCTGGGCGCTGTTCACGTTGATGCTGTTCGTCCTCGAACCGATCTTCCTGCATCGCTGGTTCTCGCAACGTGCCCTCCGCGATCCTGAGGGCACGTTCACACTCGTGCGCATGCTGCATCGCGTGCTGCTTGCGGTCAGCCTCGTCACGGTGGCGGCGGCGACACTCGGCGCACACGGCGGCCTCTCATGACCAAGACCCTTCCCAAGGCCCGCGACTGTCGAGGGCCGACACCCCACGGAGACAAACCATGAACCGGCTTCGGACAACGATGACGGGTTTTGCCCTCGCCGCCACGCTGGCGGTGTCGTGTCACGCTGCCGACGATGGCGCGAGACCCCCGGCAACCGGGCTCATCGATGCTTTCGTCGGCGGCAAGCTGCTGCTCAACCTGCGTCCGCGCATCGAGTGGGTGGAACAGGACGGCAAGACCGAGAACGCCTTCGCCATGACCAACCGCACCCTCATGGGTTGGGAGACGGCGCCCTGGCAAGGCGTCTCCGTGACGGCGCAACTCATCGACGTCGCGCATCTGAACGGGAGATTCAACGAGGGGCCCGCGGCGTCGGCGAATTACCCGGTCGTCGCGGACCCGGACAACACGGACATCAACCAGTTGTACGTCGACTATGCGGGTCTGACGGGCACCCGCATCCGATTGGGCAGGCAGTCCCTCAAACTCGACAACGTCCGGTTCGTGGGTAACGTGGAGTTCCGGCAGATCATGCAGGTCTTCACCGGGCTGTGGATCGAGAACCGCACGGTCCCCGGGCTTGAACTGGACTACGGCCATTTCGATCGGGTGAAGAACATCTTCGCGCAGCAGCGGCAGACCGACATCGACCTCTTCCGCGCGGCGTGGACCTGGCGCCCGGACAACGTGCTCGTGGGATTCGCTTATCTGCAGGACCAGGCGGTGACCGGACAGGCGACCGGCTTCGCCGACAACGGCAACCGCATCGTCGGTGTTCGCGCGAACGGCGCCTGGCCGATCGGCGATTGGAAGATTCTCTATACGGCGGAGTACGCCTCGCAGGACGCCTACGGCGGCGGCGACCGGCGCATCGATGCCCGCTATCAGCGCCTGGGCGGCGGCGTCGGTCAGGGCAGGAGCTTCGTGCGGCTGGACTACGACCGGCTCGGCAGCAATGGCGGGCAATACGCGTTCCAGACGCCGCTCGGCACCAACCATCTTTTTCAGGGCTGGGCTGACCAGTTTCTGACAACGCCTGTGCAGGGCATCCGCGATCTGTATCTCACCGTCGCGACCCGGTGGCACGACTTGCAGTTCCAGGCCGAAGCGCACGACTTCCGATCCGACGTCGCGAGCCTCCGATACGGTTCGGAGATAGACCTGGGCGTTGCCTATCCGTTCTCCAGTCAACTCACGGGAAAGGTGGAGGTCGCCCGATTCCAGGAGGGCGACGTGCTTCCCGGGGCAGCCCGAAAGCCCGACACGACGCGGATCTGGGTCACCGCGACGTTCCAATGGTGAGCGGCCGGGCCCGCGCGCAGCGTGCAGACCTCAGTCCAGGCTTCGCCACAGATACCACGTTGCGACGGACCGCCAGGGTCGCCATGGCTCCGTGACTCGGACGAGTTTGCGCGGGCCGAGCGGTTCGCCTCTGCCGTAGTGCAGCTTCAGCGCGCGCTGCAGGCCCACGTCCCCCAGCGGCAGTACGTCGGGCCGCATCAGATGGAAGATGAGGAACATCTCGGCCGTCCAGCGGCCGATGCCCGGCAGTCGGGTGAGGTCCTCGATGACCGCTTCGTCGTCCATGCGGCGCCACGCGAGCGGGTCGATCCGCCCCTCGGCGAATTGCCGCGCGAGCCCGTGCAGATAGTCGGTCTTCCGGTCTGACAGACCGCACCCGCGAAGTACTTGCCAGTCGGTCCCGGCGAGACGGTCGGCCGAAATGCCTTCTGCCGCGGTTTCGACGCGTGACCAGATGGTTTTCGCTGCCGTGGTGGACAACTGCTGACCGACGATGGCGCGAGCCAGGGACGCGAACGGGTCGCCGCGATGCAGGAGCGCACCGCGACCGACGTTCGCAATGATGCCGCCGAGAACGGGATCAGCCTCGCGCAGCGCTTCGCGGGCACGGGTCCAGTGGGTCGGTCGGCGAGGGCGGGGCAGGGGCGATTCGGACGTCGGCATCGGAATGTGGCGCCTCGGGTATAGCCATGCGCTGCGCCGGACCGCCGCGCCGCGCCTGGGTGGGATCGTCCCTTAGCGTAGCACCCTCGTTCGTGCGGTCGAGGGTCCGATGGTCTGGGGAAGCATCGCGTTTGCGGCCGGTGTCTGGTGGCTGCAGCAGCAGGAGACGCTGCCGTCGCCGATGATCGTCGTCCTGCTGCTGCCGCTGTGGATCGCCGGCCGCGCCTGGGGGCGAAGCGAAGCGCGCGGCCTGCGATGGACGGCGATCGGTGCGCGCGGTGCCGTCTGGTTCCTGGCTGGCGCCATGATTGCGACGTTCCACGGTCATGCGCGGCTGGCGGACAGCCTGGCGCCCGAAGCGGAGGGGCGAGATATCCGCGTCACCGGTTTCGTGGCGGGCCTGCCGGAACGCACCGAGTCGGGATGGCGCTTTGCCTTCGAGTCGGATGGCCGGCAAGCCGGCAGTCACGCCGTGCCTCGGCGGACACTGATCACGCTGCCGCTGTCGGTCGATGACCCGGTGGACACCGCGATCGCGCCCGTCCTGCCCGGCGAGCAGGTCGCCTTCACCGCGCGCTTTCGCCGGCCGCACGGTCTCGCGAATCCGCACGGATTCGACGCGGAAGGCTGGCTGTTCGAGCGCGGCATCCGCGCCACCGGGTACGTGCGCGTGGAGACGCCGTTTCAGCGCGGCCCCGAGTTGCGTCACGGCGTGTCCGTCACCGTGGACCGCTGGCGGCTGCGGATTCGCGAGCATCTGATGCAGGCGCTGCCGGACTCGCCGTTCGCCGGCGTGGTGGTCGCGCTGGTGATCGGCGATCAGCAGGCCGTGGCGCCGGAGCAGTGGCTCGTGTACACGCGGACTGGCGTCAACCACCTCATGAGCATATCGGGCCTGCACATCACGATGCTCGCGGGCCTTGCCGCAGCGATCGTGCTGTACGCGTGGCGCCGCCTGCCGGCGGCCTGTCTGAGATGGAACGCGAAAGATGTCGCGGCGTGGACGGGACTCGCCGTCGCGCTCGCCTATGCCGCCATCGCGGGATTCGCTGTGCCGGCCCAGCGCACCGTTTGGATGCTTGCCGCGCTCGTGCTCGCGGGGCGGCTCCGCATCGAGTCGAGTCCCTGGCATGCGCTCGCCCTCGCGCTGGTCGTGGTCCTGTGTGCTGACCCGATGGCCGTGATCGCGCCGGGTTTCTGGCTGTCCTTCGGTGCCGTCGGATTGCTCGTGCACGGCGGGCTGCGCGGAGTCGACCGGGATCGCTGGTTCGCGCAGTGGACGCGTACGCAGTGGATCATGTTCGTCGGGCTGTCGCCGGTGGTGCTCGCGTGGTTCCAGGAAGTCTCGCTGATCGGTCCGATCGCCAACGCGTTCGCCGTGCCGGTGGTGAGTCTCGCCGTCGTGCCCTTGTCTCTCGCCGGGGCCGTGCTGCCGTGGGAAGCGCCTCTCCAGATAGCGGCCTGGCTGCTTCGGCACCTGCACGACGCGCTCGGCTGGCTCGCCGCGCTGCCTGGAGCGACCTACGTTCAGGCCGCACCGTCCGCCATCGCCTTGCTGTTTGCCGTGCTGGGCGCCGCGTGGTTACTCATGCCGGCCGGCACGCCGTCACGCTGGCTTGGCGCATTGGCCCTGACGCCGCTGCTGCTGGGTCGACCGGCGGGGCCCGCTCACGGCGAAGCGTGGGTGACGCTCCTGGACGTGGGGCAAGGACTCGCGGCCGTGGTCCGAACTGAGCAGGAGACCCTGCTGTTCGACACCGGCCCCGCGTGGTCCGCGGGAGCGGACGCCGGATCGCGAACGGTGGTGCCCTATCTTCGCGGCGAAGGCATTCGCCGGCTCACCGCCATGGTTGTCAGCCATGACGACCGGGACCACACCGGCGGCACGGCTTCGGTCCTCCGGGCGCTGCCCGTCGACCTGGTGCTGACACCGCTGCCCCGTGCCCACAGGGCGCTGTCGGGCGCCCGTCGGCTGATGGGCTGCGTGGCCGGCCAGAACTGGGACTGGAGCGGCGTGCGGTTCGAGATGCTGCATCCCCTGGCGAAGGATTCGGTCCGCCCGCCGGCACGGGACAACGCCCGCAGCTGCGTGCTCCGCGTCACGGCCGGGGCCGACAGCATCCTCCTGACCGCCGATGTGGAACGGGCAGGCGAGAGCGCCATGGTCGCGGCAGGCGAAGACCTCCGCGCCGATATCCTCGTCGCGCCTCACCATGGCAGCAAGACGTCCTCGTCGGAACCGTTCATCGATGCCGTTTCCCCCCGCGAAGTCTGGTTCCCGGTCGGCTACCGCAACCGCTTCGGTCATCCGCACGAGGACGTGGTTTCGCGCTATCGTTCCCGCGGGGTGGGGCTTCGCCGAACCGACGATGCCGGCGCGCTGTCAGTGCGGCTGGGCGCCGCCGACGACGAAGTGCGCGAATGGCGCCGCGAGCATCGACGCTACTGGCATACCCGCCCTGCGCCCAACTCCCTTCCATCACCGTGACCGAGACTGCCACCGCCCACATCGATGCCGCCGCACTGCCCGCGCACTGGCGCGGCCTCGGCGCGCGCATCGATCCGCGGGACGAACCGGATCTCGTGCGCGCGCTGTCCGTGGTCACGGAACGCGCGGCCGCCAAGGCGGAGGAGGCTGCCCGTGTCGGTGACGTGCTCGCGGGGCTGCGGCTCGACGGCCAGGCCCTCACGGCGATGGCGTTGTCCGAGCTCGCGGCCTCCGCGCCGGAACTGCGCAATGCGTCCGAGCAGTGGGGCGAGACGGTGGCGGCCCTCGTCGAGGGCGTCCGCCGGATGCCGGGCATCCAGGCGCTCCTGCCCCATGCGGAACCGAAGCGTGCCGCGGATCACGCGTCCCAGGTCGAGCAGCTGCGCAAGATGCTGCTCGCGATGGCACAGGACAGCCGCGTGGTGCTGATCCACCTGGCGCGCCACCTGGTACGACTGCGGCACGTGGTGCGGGAGGGCACCGACGACGAACGCCGCGCCATCTCGCGGGAGACGTTCGATCTGCTTGCGCCGCTCGCCAATCGTCTGGGCGTGTGGACACTCAAGTGGGAGATGGAGGACCTCGCCTTCCGCGCGCGGGACCCCGGCACGTACCACGACATCGCGCGCCAGCTTGACGAGAAGCGCGCCGACCGCGAGCGCTTCATCGCGGATGTCACGCAGCGCCTGCGGCTGGAACTCGACCGGGCGGGGCTGAAGGCGGAGGTCACCGGCAGGCCGAAGCACATCTACAGCATCTGGAAGAAGATGCAGCGCAAGGACAGTGGCCTCGAGGCGCTGTCGGACATCCGCGCGGTACGCATCCTCGTGGAGGAGGATCGCGACTGCTACACGGCGCTCGGCATCGTCCACAACCTCTGGGTGCCGATCCCGCGGGAATTCGACGACTACATCGCGCGCCCGAAGGCCAACAGCTACCGCTCGCTGCATACGGCGGTGATCGGGCCGCGCGACAAGGTGCTGGAAGTGCAGATCCGCACCCGCAGCATGCATCAGGCGAACGAGCTGGGCATCGCGGCGCACTGGCGCTACAAGGAAGGCGGGCGTCGCGACCTGCGCTTCGAGGAGCGCATCGCCTGGCTGCGCCAGGTGCTCGACTGGCGTCTCGGCGACAACGAAGCCGGGGAGCTTGCGGCCTCTTTCCGGGCCGAACTGTTCCAGGACACTCTCTACGTTCTAACCCCCCAGGGACGCGTGGTGGCGCTGCCCGCCGGCTCCACGCCGGTCGATTTCGCCTATCACGTGCACAGCGATCTGGGACACCGCTGCCGGGGCGCCAAGGTCAACGGCAACATCGTGCCTCTCGGCTACCGTCTGCAGAGCGGCCAGCGCGTGGAGATCGTCGCGGCGCGCGAGGGCGGCCCCAGTCGCGACTGGCTGAACCCCGCGCTCGGCTTCCTGCAGAGCTCAAGGGCACGGACCAAGGTCCGTCAGTGGTTCAACAGCCAGAGCCTCGAGCAGGCCATCGCACAGGGGCGCGCGGTCCTCGACAAGGAAGTCCATCGCACGGGTGTGGTCATGCCGGGTCTGGACGAACTCGCGCGCGGATTCCAGTTCTCGCGCATCGACGATTTCCTGGCGGCGCTGGGTCGCGGCGAGATCGGCACGCGGTCGATCCAGACCGCGCTGCGGGGCTCCGCCGCCACGGCCGAAAAGCCGCCGGAGCCCGCGGTGCCGGCAACTGTTCCGCATAGGGCATCGCCGGAGTCGACCGGAGTGCTCGTTGTGGGACTCGACCGGCTTCTCACTCAGCTGGCCCGCTGCTGCCGTCCGGTGCCGCCGGACGCGATAGTGGGCTTTGTCACCCGCGGTCGGGGGGTTTCCGTCCATCGCGCCGAGTGCCCGAACGTCGCGCGCCTCGCGGAGGAGCGCCGCCTCGAAGCGCATTGGGGGGAGTTGCCGACGAACACCCGCTTCGCCGTCGATGTCGAGTTGTCGGGGGAGGGGGGCGCGGCACTGATACGCGATGTGGCTGACGTACTGGGCCGCGACCGCGTTCCCCTGCGTGCCACGCGGTCTGCGGGGCGGGGGCGCGATGAGCGCCTCCGTCTCAGTCTCGAGGTCACCGATCAGACGCAGCTCGATCGTGTCCTTGCGAGTCTCCGGGCCCTGCCCCGGGTGAGCGCCGCCCGGCGCTGCTGAGGCAGGTGCGCAGGTCTGCGCTGAGACAGCGCATGTTGTGAAGACCTTGCCGACGGCATTTCCCGGCGGGGGATTCGCCCCTTCCGCCCGAAATTTCCCCGATCTTAAGGTTGCTCCGGACCGACCGTTAATGGGCTCGTGAGGCGCGTCGGGATTGTCCTGGCAACGCCCGCCCCATGACCTTTCTGGATTCATGACTTTCGATTCCAACACCACGGGCTCGTCTCCCTGGAGCCGTGTGACCGCCGCAGCCGTCATCTCGCTTGCCTCGCTCGGGGCCGGCTGGTGGCTGCAGGCTTCCTACCCGATCGCGGGACTGCTCCTTACTGCCCTCGGATGCGCCGGACCTTGGACGTGGCTTGCGCTCTCAGACCTACGGGCGCGAGAAACGGTGACACTAAGTCAACCGGCTGCGTCGGTCTCTCCGGACGTCCTCGGACTCGCGCTCGAGCGATGCGGCAGGGAGTCCCAACAGCTGCTCGAGGGCAATGACGATGAGCTGCGACGGATCGACGGACTCGTCAGCGATGCCATCCCGAAACTCATCGAGAGCTTCAGTCTGATCTCGGCCCAGGCCCAGCGGCAACGCGATCTCACCATCGCGTCGACGGGCGACGAGGCCGCGAGCGCGTTCTTCGAGCAGTTCGTCAACAAGACGTCGGTCACGCTGCAGGACAACGTCGACCGCCTGATCCAGAGCAGTCACACCGGCATGGCGCTCGTGGAACAGATGGAAGCCATCTCGTATCGGGTTCGCGACGTGACCGGGTTCATCGGCGAGATCGAATCCATTTCGAAGCAGACGAACCTGCTCGCGCTCAACGCGGCCATCGAGGCGGCCCGTGCCGGCGAGGCCGGGAGAGGGTTCGCGGTCGTCGCCGACGAAGTGCGCAATCTCTCGAGTCGGACGGCCACGTTCAGCCACCGGATCCGGGACCAGGTCCTGGGGATCGAAGGCGAGATCGCAAGGGCCGAGGAAAGCATCCATGCCATGGCATCCCAGGACCTCGTGTCCGCGCTCGGCGCCAAGCAGGAAGTGGAAGCCACGATCCAGTCACTCGGCGCCATCAACTCGCGCATGGCGGACGCCGGCCGCGAGGTGTCTTCGATCGCAGAGGAACTGGGGGCGCGGGTCAACACCGCCGTCACCAATCTGCAGTTTCAAGACCTGACGACCCAGCTGATCGCGCATGCGCGACAGCAGAACGAAGCGATCCGCAATGTGCTGGAACAGCTGGCCGTCATGGGCCAGCGGCTCTCGCACGATGCGAGGGCGATGGATCACCAGGATCTCCTGGTGGAGCTGGAACGGTGTATCACCGAGGCGCGGGCGACCGCGGAGCGCACACCCGTGCGGCAACAGGCGATGGCCACGGGTGCCGTGGACTTGTTTTGAAGGACCTTGTCAGGAGCAAATGAACGATGTCTAAGACGATTCTCGCGGTCGATGACTCCCCGTCGATCCGCAACATGGTCGCCTTCACGCTGAAGAGCGCAGGCTACGACGTGGTCGAGGCAGTGGACGGCCAGGACGGGCTCGACAAGGCGAAGGCGAAGAAGGTGAGCCTCATCCTCACGGACCAGAACATGCCGCGCATGGACGGTCTCACCCTGGTGAAGAACCTCCGTGCCATGCCCGACTACAAGAGTGCGCCGATTCTCATCCTGACGACGGAGTCGTCGGATGACATGAAGGCGAAGGGTCGCGCTGCCGGCGCCACCGGCTGGCTCGTGAAGCCCTTCGATCCGCCCAAGCTGCTCGAGGTCGTGAAGAAAGTCATCGGCTGACGCTGCCGGCGCCGGCGCCACCAGCACGACGGACCCACAGAGCAAACGAGAACGGAGAGGGGCAGATGAGCTTCGACATGGCGCAATTCACCCAGGTGTTCTTCGAAGAGGCGAAGGAGCACCTCGCCACGATCGAGGAGGTCCTCCTTCGGCTGGATCTGAACGAGCCGAGTCTGGAGGATCTCAACGCGATCTTCCGTGCTGCACACTCCATCAAGGGTGGCGCAGGCACGTTCGGCTTCGGCGACACCGCGGACTTCACCCATGTGATGGAGACGCTGCTCGACCGGCTGCGCAAACAGGAGCTGACGCTCACCTCCGGGATGGTGGATGCCCTCCTTCAGGCGAATGACGTCATCGCGAGCCTGCTGGGCGCGCGCCAGTCCGGGGAGCCGGCCGATCCCGAGAAGGAGGCGGCCGTGCGCGCGAGCCTGGAAGCCTTCTCCGCCGGCGAGACTGCGACGGCCACCCAGTCGGACATCGGCGTGCTGGCACCGCCGCCGGGCACGATGCGTTACCGGCTGAGATTCCCGGTGATCGAACCGCCGTCCGACATGATCAACGTCATATCGGAGCTGCGTGCGCTCGGCACCCTCAAGACGGTGTCGCGCCCAGAACTAGGCCGCGGCAAGTCTGCCGGCAAGATGAAGGCGGGCAGCCGTTTCGAGTTTCTCCTGGATACCATGGCGGATCGCTCCGAACTGCGCGATCTGTTCGGCTTCGTACTCTCACCCGATTCCCTGGAAGTCGAGGAACTCGGCGAGCCCGAGGAGCCACTCGTTCCGGACTCCGAGGACCTCCTGGGCTTCGGTTTCTTCGCAGGGGCCGAAGGCGCTCCGGAGGAAACGATTGGCTTCGGTTTTTTCGATGGAGCCGAGGGCGCGCCAAAGGCCGACGACGGGTTCGGCTTCTTCGATGATGCCGCTGGTGCACCCTCGGCAGTCACTGCCGCGAAGGATGAGGGCTTCGGGTTCTTTGCCGACGCGGCGGGCGCGCCTGGCGAGCTACCGGCTGAAGCGAAGAAGGACGACGGGTTCGGGTTCTTCGGCGACGCCCCCGGCGCACCGGGAAGCGCACCGGCGACGCAGGCGACCACGGCCGCCAGTGCCGGTCGTCGCGCGACGGATCAGCCCGATGCCGACGCTGCGAAGGGCGGTCGCCGTGCAGCGGACAAACCCGCCGCTCCCGCGGCGAACGCCGACTCCTCCATCCGCGTGAGCGTCGAGAAGGTCGATCAGCTCATCAATCTGGTCGGCGAGCTGGTGATCACGCAGTCGATGCTCGCTCAGGCGGTATCGCGAGTGGACGGCGTCAACGAGACGCTGTCGAACGGCATCGCCCAGCTGGAGCGCAATTCCCGCGATCTGCAGGAGGCGGTCATGTCGATCCGCATGCTGCCGATCGCCTTCGTGTTCAGCCGGTTCCCGCGACTCGTTCGGGACATCGCGTCGAAGCTCGGAAAGTCCGTGGAACTGAAGCTGGTCGGCGAACAGACCGAACTGGACAAGGGCGTGATCGAGAAGATCGCCGATCCGCTCACGCACCTCGTCCGCAATTCTCTGGACCATGGTCTCGAGAGCGCGGAGGACCGCGTCGCGGCCGGCAAGCCTGCGAGCGGCACGATCACGCTGCGGGCCTTCCATCAGGGCGGCAACATCGTCATCGAGGTGGCCGACGACGGGAAAGGCCTGGACCGCAACAAGCTCCTCGCCAAGGCGCGGTCGCGCGGTATGCCGGTGGACGACAGCATGTCGGACACGGAAGTGTTCGGTCTCATTTTCGAGGCGGGATTCTCGACAGCCGAGCAGGTCACGGACATCTCCGGCCGCGGTGTGGGGATGGACGTCGTCCGCAAGAACATCGCCGCCCTCGGCGGGCGGGTCGAGATCAATAGTGTGTTCGGGCGCGGCTGCACGGTGTCGATCCGTCTGCCTCTCACGCTGGCCATCCTGGATGGCATCTCCGTCGCGGTGGGCGAGTCGCTCTACATCGTGCCCCTGGGCTACATCATGGAGTCTCTCCAGCCTGAGGCATCCGACATCCGAACGATCGCGGGCACGGGCCTCGTGATGCAGGTGCGCGGCGAGTATCTGCCCGTCGTACGGCTGCACGAAGCGATGGGTGTGGAGCCGAAAGTGCGTGAGTTTCACCGGGGGATCATGGTGATTTTGGAGGCGGACGGCGAGCGTACCGCCATGTTCGTCGACGAACTGGTGGGGCAGCACCAGGTCGTGATCAAGAGCTTGGAGAGCAACTACCGCAAGGTGCCGGGTATCTCCGCGGCCACGATCATGGGCGACGGTAAGGTCGCCATGATCCTGGATGCCGTGCATCTGGTGCGTTCTGCCACGCGCAAAAGGGACTACCTGCAGGCGGCATAGAGACCGGCAGGCGCCGCTCGGGGCCGGTTCGCCGGAATAAGCACTAAATGAAGATGGGAACGAGGTAGAACACGATGAAGAACTTGTCTATTCGCGCACGCTTCGCCCTTGCCGGGTTCGTCCTGCTGAGCGCCATGGTTGCCATCGGCGGGCTGGGCTTGCGAGGCATGGCTGCCGCGAAGGAAGGCCTACGGACGGTCTATGAGGATCGTGTCGTTCCGCTGAAGCAGCTGAAGGTGATCGCCGATGCCTACGCCGTCAGCGTGATCGACGCCGTGAATAAGGCCAACGCAGGTCTGCAGTCTGCGGAGGAAACCGTCAAGGGACTGGCCAAAGCAGAGGACGACATCCATCGTGAGTGGGATGCCTACGCCGCCACCACAATGACGAGCGACGAGAAGGTGCTCGCCGACCAGGTCCGCAGCCTGATGGCGGACGCCGACAAGTCCATCTTGGCGCTGACCGAGTCGCTCAAAGGCAAGACCGGCTCAATCAAAGGCACGCTGCAGGAGTTCGACGGCCCGCTGTACACGACCATCGACCCCGTCAGCGGCAAGATCAGCGAACTGGTCGAACTCCAGCTTCGCGTCGCCGGGACGAGCTACGACCACGCCGTGGCCGACTTCGAGTCCAAGCGCGTGTTCGTGACGGGAATCGGGATCACCTCGGCCGTCCTTGCGGTCGTGCTCGGCTTCCTGCTGTATCGGAACATCGTACCGCCGATGCAGAAGCTCGCGAGCCAGATGCGCGAGATCACGGCGGGCAATACGGCGATCGACGTGAACCTCGATCGCCGCGACGAACTGGGTGACGTCGTCAATGCGTTCAAGGGACTCTATGCCAAAGTGCTCGGCGACATGGCGCACGTGCAAAAGGCGGCCGTGGAGAACCTGCGTGTCCGACAGGCACTCGACAGCGCCGGCACGAACGTTCTGGTGGCGGATGCCGACGGCAAGGTCGTGTTCGCGAATCAGGCGATCTTGGGCATGTTCCGTCGTTACGAGTCCCAGCTGACACGCGAACTGACCGGCTTCAGCGCAGCTTCGATCGTTGGGGCGCCCATCGACGGTCTGCTGCAGAGTTTCGATCAGAAAGGCAACGCCTCTGGAGCCTACAGAACGGAGCGCGAGATTGCCGGACTGACTTTCGCTGTGAGCGCTAATCCGATCATCGATGACCAGGGTCATTTTATTGGCACCGTGGTGGAATGGGTAGATCGTACGCAGGAGCTCCTGGTCGAACGCGAGATTGCCGGTGTCGTCCAGGCCGCGGCTGCTGGGGACTTCGGTAAGCGTTTGGCGGTCGAGGGCAAGGAAGGCTTCGCGTTGCAGATGTCGGAGGGGCTGAATCAGGTTCTGACAGTAACGGAAGCTGGTGTCTCCGAGGTGGGGCGAGTATCGAGAGCGCTGGCTGAGGGCGATCTGATGCAGGCCGTCACGGGCGTCTTTGACGGCCAACTTGCCATTCTTCAGCAGGATACCAATGCTTCCACCGAAAACCTGCGTCGGTTGATCGCGCAGATTCGCGAATCGGTGGAATCCATCACGACCGCCGCGAAGGAGATCGCCGCGGGCAATCAAGATCTGTCCGGCCGTACCGAAGAGCAGGCCTCGAGCCTCGAAGAGACCGCGTCCTCGATGGAGCAGCTCACGTCGACCGTGAAGCAGAACGCCGAGAACGCCAAGCAGGCCAACCAGCTCGTCGTGGGCACGGCCGACGTCGCGGTGCGTGGCGGCGAAGTCGTGCGTCAGGTGGTGGACACGATGGGCGAGATCTCGGCGAGCAGCAAGAAGATCGCGGACATCATCTCGGTGATCGACGGGATCGCGTTCCAGACGAACATCCT
>LNDV01000038.1 GCA_001464765.1 Betaproteobacteria bacterium Ga0077526 | reverse complement strand
GCGAGCAGCAAGAAGATCGCGGACATCATCTCGGTGATCGACGGGATCGCGTTCCAGACGAACATCCTGGCGCTGAATGCGGCGGTGGAAGCCGCGCGGGCCGGAGAGCAGGGTCGTGGCTTCGCCGTGGTGGCAACCGAAGTGCGCAACCTCGCGCAGCGAAGCGCGAACGCGGCGAAGGAGATCAAGGCGCTGATCTCGGACTCGGTGGGCAAGGTGGAGTCGGGCGGCCGTCTGGTGGACGAAGCGGGCAAGACGATGGACGAGGTCGTGGTGTCGGTGAAGCGTGTGACGGACATCATGGCCGAGATCACGGCGGCGTCGGTGGAGCAGAGTTCCGGGATCGAGCAGGTGAACCATGCCGTGACCTCGATGGACGAGGTGACGCAGCAGAACGCGGCGCTGGTGGAAGAGGCGGCGGCCGCGGCGGAGAGCCTGGAGGAACAGGCGCAGTTGCTGTCGCAGGCCGTGTCGGTCTTCAAGGTCGCAGACAGGGCCGCCTTCCGGCCGGGCAACGCCAGCTGGGATGGTGCGGCCGAGCGGCGTGGTCCGGATCGCGCACAGAACGTGGCGAGGATTCCCGCAAAGGCTCCAGCGAAGGAGGTCGGGAAAGAGGCCGGGAAAAAGACCGCCGCGTCGTCGGGCCGCGGTGCGAAGCCGCGCAAGGCGAAGGTGGTGGTCGGGGCAGTGACCGAGTCGGAGTGGGAAGAGTTCTAGGGAAGGTCCGCGCAGGTTGTGGGGACTGTCCCAAGCCTTTCGTTCTCACGTTGCCAGGAGCGTGCAGTCGGGAAACCGACCGCACGTTTTTTTTCGCCTCGCACCTTCTCCATGAGATTCGTCCTCGTGCTTCAGGAAGGCTAAGGTTTTTCCTCGGGCGCAGGACAGGCTGAGCCTGATGAATCCCCTTGGCTCACGGCCGTTACCAGTCGGGCTTAGTGTCGACGGACAAGGGGGATGGCATGCTCGACGGGTTGAAGGAGCGGTTCGCAGCCGGAGTAGGGAAGGTCAGGACGACGGACGGACGGGTGTTCGATGTGAAGGCCGTGCAGGACATGTGCTCCCGGCTGGCCGCCCTTGACCGGTCGCAGGCCGTCATCGAATTCACGCCGACTGGTCAGATCCTGACGGCCAACCGAAATTTTCTGGAGACCGTCGGCTACTCCCTCGATGAAATTCGTGGCCAGCATCATCGGATGTTCATGGACGATACGGAAGCTCGCAGTTCCGCTTACAAGGCGTTCTGGGACAAGCTGGGGAGTGGGGAGTATCACTCGGGAATGTATCGGCGCATCGCCAAGGGCGGCCGGGAGATCTGGATCCAGGCAAGCTACAACCCAGTGTTCGACGAGACCGGTGCGCTCGTGAAGGTGGTCAAGTACGCGTCAGATGTCACGGCGGCCCAGGAACTGTCTGCCGATCAGGCCGCACGCGTCAAGGCGCTGAACCGATCCCTGGCGATGATCGAATTCACGCTCGACGGTCAGATTCTCAATGCAAACGACAACTTCCTGAACGCCATGGGTTACCGGCTCGAGGAGATCGTCGGCCAGCACCATCGCATGTTCGTGGACCCGGCGTACGGCGGCAGCGAAGAGTATCGGGAGTTCTGGCGGCGCCTGGGGCGGGGCGAACCCGACGCCGGACGCTACAAACGGATCGCGAAGGGCGGACGGGAAGTCTGGATTCAGGCCAGCTACAACCCGGTACTCAGTGCTTCGGGCCGACCGGTGAAGCTCGTCAAGTACGCCCAGGATGTCACTCAGGAAGTCATGACCAGTCGCACGCTGGAAGAGGTGGTCGCCGATATCCAGACCCTGGTACGTGGCGCAAGCGCTGGCGACCTGGTGGCGCGAGTGGATGTTTCCACGCGAACGGGTGACATGCGCACTCTTTGCGAAGGCGTGAACGAACTCGTCGACGGGATGGCGCGGATGGTCAACGACATCCGGGGCGCGTCGGAGGCCATTTCTACCGCCGCCCGGGAGATCTCCAGCGGCAACCAGGACCTTTCCAACCGAACGGAAGAACAGGCCTCCAGCCTGGAAGAGACGGCCTCGTCGATGGAGGAACTGACCTCGACGGTGCGTCAGAACGCGGACAACGCGAAACAGGCAAACCAGCTGGTGGTAGGGGCGCGAGCAGCAAGAAGATCGCGGACATCATCTCGGTGATCGACGGGATCGCGTTCCAGACGAACATCCTGGCGCTGAACGCGGCGGTGGAAGCCGCGCGGGCTGGAGAGCAGGGACGAGGCTTCGCGGTGGTGGCGACGGAGGTGCGCAGTCTGGCGCAGCGCAGCGCGAACGCGGCGAAGGAGATCAAGTCGCTGATCTCGGACTCGGTCGGGAAGGTGGAGTCGGGCGGCCGTCTGGTGGACGAAGCGGGCAAGACGATGGACGAGATCGTGACGTCGGTGAAACGGGTCACCGACAGAGCAGGTGAACCAGGCGATCACGCAGATGGACGAGGTGACGCAGCAGAACGCGGCACTGGTGGAAGAGGCCGCGGCCGCGGCGGAGAGCCTGGAGGAACAGGCGCAGACGCTGACCCAGGCCGTGACGGCCTACCGCCTTCAGGAGAATTCCCGTGTCGTGGGGGCTGGCTGGGACGGCCGCGCCGAGCGGCGCGGGCCGGATCGCGCGAAGAACGTCAGTCGTCTGCCGGCAAAGCCGGTTCCCAAGGCCAAGCCGGCCGCGAAGCGTCGGGACGGCGAGGCCGCTGGTGCCCGAGGCGCAATCGCTGCCGGCGGCGGGGACGGCGAATGGGCGGAGTTCTGATCCCGGCCCGCTGGTTCGCAAGTCAATGATTCCTTGGTCTCGTTCCGCCGTGTGCCGGTGGTGCCGAGCGTCCGGGACGGGACCGCGGTGCCGCACGTCAAGTTTCGGCAAGCGCGGTCGCTAATACCTGCAGCGACAACTGGAAGGCATGACCATGAAGATGGAAACGCATGACCCGATGGGGAAGGCGGGCGCGGATTCCGCGCGCGCCGCGGGGGAGTTCCTGACGTTCCGGCTGGGCGTCGAGGAGTACGGCATCGAGATTCTCAAGGTGCAGGAAATCCGCGGCTATGACGCGGTGACGACCATCGCGAATGCCCCTGAATTCATCAAGGGTGTGATCAATCTGCGCGGCGTGATCGTTCCGATCGTCGACCTGCGCATCAAGTTCGGGCTCGGCAAGGCGGAGTACAACCAGTTCACGGTCGTGATCGTGCTGAATCTCGGCAGCCGCGTGGTGGGCATCGTCGTCGACAGCGTGTCGGACGTCATGACCCTGGAGCCGTCACAGATCAAGGCGGCGCCCGAGTTCTCCTCGAGCTTCGACACGCGATACCTCACCGGCATCGGTTCCGTGGAGGACCGCATGCTGATTCTGGTGGATATCGAGCGGCTGATGCTCTCGGCCGACATGGCGCTCGTCGACGAAGCGACTGCATGATGCGCAGTGCTGCGGCGACTGCCCCTTCGCGGGCAGAGCCACCGGCGTCGACGGATCGCGAAGCCGCCCGGGAGTTCGAGTACACCCCGGCGGATTTCGAATCGGTGCGCACGCTGATCTACAAGCGCGCCGGCATCTCACTGTCTCCAGTGAAGGTGGACATGGTGTACAGCCGGCTCGCACGCCGGCTGCGCGCGCTCGGCATGTCCCGGTTCTCGGAGTACATCCGGTTTCTCCAGAGCGGGGAGGCCGATGATGCCGAGTGGGAAGCTTTCACCAACTCGCTCACCACGAACCTGACGTCCTTCTTCCGGGAACAGCATCACTTTCCGATCCTGGGCGAGCATCTGGCCGCCCGGAAAGGCAAGACTCTGTCCATCTGGTGCTGCGCATCGTCGACGGGCGAGGAGCCCTACTCGCTGGCCATGACGGTGGTCGAGGCACTCGGCAGTTTCGATGTGCCAGTGACGATCCTGGCGTCCGATCTGGATACCAATGTGCTCGCGAAGGCCCAGTCGGGCGTCTACCCGCTGGAACGCGTGGAACGCCTGTCGGCGGAGCGCATGAAGCGCTTCTTCATGCGCGGGACGGGTAACCAGGAAGGCTACGTGAAGGTGCGTCCGGAACTGGCGCGTCTTGTGACATTCAAGCAGGTGAATCTGCTGTCGAGCCCGTTGCCGGTCAAGGGAAGCTTCGATGCCATCTTCTGCCGCAACGTGATGATCTATTTCGACAAGCCCACGCAGGCCGCCATCCTCCGGCGATTCGCGCCGTTGATGCAGCCCGACGCGCTGCTGTTCGTCGGGCATTCGGAAAGTCTGTTCCACGTGTCCGACCTGTTTCATCTGCGCGGCAAGACCGTCTACGACCTCGTCCAGAAGCGGGGCAGCAATGGCGTTTGATGCCGCGGTCGAGTCGCTCGCCACCAACCTCTACTACGACCGCACGTTCGACAGCCAGGCTGCGAAAATCCTGCCGGGCGAGTACTACGTGACGCGTGACGACATGCTGCTCGTGACGACCCTCGGGTCGTGCGTGGCCGCGTGCATTCGTGATGCTGCCGCCGGTATCGGGGGCATCAACCACTTCATGCTGCCGGATGCCTCCACGGCGGAGCCGGGAACGCCGCTCTCGTCATCGGCGCGCTATGGCACGTATGCGATGGAACTGCTGATCAACGAGCTCGTGAAGCTCGGGGCGCGCCGCAATTTCCTCGAAGCGAAGGTCTTCGGCGGCGGCAACGTCCTGGGCGGCATGACCGTGACGAACGTCGGCCAGCGGAACGCCGCGTTCGTGATGGGTTACCTCTCGATGGAGAACATTCCGATCATGGCCAAGGACCTCCTCGACGAATTCCCCCGCAAGGTCTATTACTTCCCGAGGACGGGCAAGGTGATGGTGAAGAAGCTGCGCTCCACGCGCAACGATACGCTGGCGGCGCGCGAGAGCGACTACGCCAAGCGTCTTCGCGTCGCCCCCGTCAGCGGCGATGTGGAGCTCTTTACATGAGCGCATTGCCCCAGGCGTTACGAGTCAAGGACAGGAAGATCCGGGTCGTCGTGGTCGACGATTCGGCTCTCATCCGGAAGGTGCTCAAGCAACTGCTCGAAACGGCGCCGGACATCGAGGTGGTGGGTGTCGCGCCGGACCCGATCGTGGCTCGCGAGATCATTCGCGATACCGAGCCGGACGTCATTACGCTGGACGTGGAGATGCCGAAGATGGACGGGCTGGAGTTCCTGTCCCGCCTGATGCGGCTGAAGCCGACGCCGGTGGTCATGGTGTCCTCGCTGACGGCCCGCGGCTCGGAAGTGACGCTGAAGGCGCTCGAACTCGGTGCCGTCGACTTCGTGGCCAAGCCCAAGTTCGATATCCAGAACGGGATGCAGGAATCCGCCCGAGAGATCGTGGAGAAGGTCCGCATCGCGGCAAACGCCCGTGTGGCCCGCAGCAAACCGCTCGATACATCGCCGGCAAACAGCGCCGATGTGGTGCTGCCGGTGTCGCTGTCGCGCGTGTCGGCCACGGAAAAGCTCATCATCGTCGGCGCCAGCACGGGCGGCACGGAGGCCATCAAGGCGTTCCTCACTCGCATGCCGGCGGACTGTCCGGGTATCCTCATCGCCCAGCACATGCCTGAGGCATTCACGAAGTCGTTCGCGCAGCGCCTCGACTCGCAGTGCAAGATCACGGTGTCGGAAGCCCAGGGCGGAGAGCGTATTCTTCCTGGCCACGCCTACATCGCACCGGGCCATTCGCACCTTCTGGTCGCGCGGAGCGGTGCGAATTTCGTCACCGAGCTGTCGCAGGCGCCGCCCGTGAACCGTCACCGCCCGTCCGTGGATGTGCTGTTCCGATCCGCGGCCAACGTGGTCGGTCGCAATGCTTTGGGAGTGATCCTGACGGGCATGGGCAAGGACGGCGCGAGCGGCATGCTGGAAATGAAGCAGGCGGGCGCTCACACGTTCGCCCAGGACGAGGCGACCTGCGTGGTCTTCGGCATGCCGCGCGAGGCAATCGCCCTCGGCGGCGTCGACGACGTGGTCCCGCTCGACGACATGGCATCACGCGTGCTCTCCCGCTTGGGGGCGGAGCGGGCGATACGCGTCTGACCGACGTTTCCCCAGCAGTCAGGAGTCAATCATGCAAGCACAGGTTCAGAAGGCAGGTTCGAAGGCCACCATCAAGCTGGCGGGGCGTTTCGATTTCAACGCACACCGGCATTTCCGGGACGCCTACGAGCCGCAGCTCGGGGCCTCCGAAGTGAAGGAGTTCGAGATCGACTTCGGCCAGGTCGACTACGTCGACAGCTCAGCGCTGGGCATGCTGCTGATGCTCAAGGAGAAGGCCCAGGCCTCCGCCAAGGGTGTCGCGCTGGTCAACTGCCGTGGCACGGTGAAGCAGGTCCTGGACATCGCCAACTTCGGCAAGCTGTTCCAGATGCGCTGAGCGCAGGGGCGTCGCCCTCTCTTGGAGAAGCCGACCGATTCGGCTAAACTCCCGGTTCTTTCAGGCGCGTAGCTCAGCTGGTTAGAGCACCACCTTGACATGGTGGGGGTCGTTGGTTCGAGTCCAATCGCGCCTACCACGACATCTCTCAGGAGTCAGTTTCGGGGTCCGGTCGGCCGGATGTCGGACTGGCTCCTGAGTGTTTTTCGTGGTTGCCGCCCAACGCAGGCGGCGCGCCGGTGCCTTGTGCCCGGCTTTTCAGGATCCGGTTCGACAGCCTCGACAACATGCCTTCGATTCGTCTGCCCGATGGGGCGACCAAAGAGTTTTCCGGCCCGGTGAGCGTCGGGGAGGTGGCTGCGGCCATCGGCCCGGGGCTGGCCAAGGCGGCGCTGGCCGGCAAGGTCGACGGTCGTCTGGTCGACCTCTCCCATGTGATCGACCGGGATGCCGCGGTGGCGATCGTCACCGCCAAGGATCCGGAAGGCCTCGAAGTCCTGCGCCACTCGACAGCCCACCTGCTTGCCTACGCCGTCAAGGAACTGTTTCCGGACGCCCAGGTCACCATCGGGCCCGTGATCGAGAACGGCTTCTACTACGATTTCTCCTACAAGCGCCCCTTCACCCCGGACGATCTGGCTGCCATCGAGGTCAAGATGGCGGAGCTGGCGGCCCGGGACTTCCCGGTGAGCCGGGAGGAGTGGAGCCGCGACAAGGCCGTCGAATTCTTCAAGTCCATCGGCGAGGCCTACAAGGCCGAACTGATCTCCGCGATCCCGGCGGGCGAGACCATCTCGCTCTACCGCGAGGGTGATTTCATCGACCTCTGCCGCGGTCCGCACGTGCCCTCCACCGGTCGGCTGAAGGTCTTCAAGCTCATGAAGGTTGCCGGGGCCTACTGGCGCGGCAACTCCAACAACGAGATGCTCACCCGCATCTACGGGACGGCCTGGGCATCCAAGGCCGACCAGGATGCGTACCTCCACATGCTGGAGGAAGCCGAGAAGCGCGATCACCGCAAGCTCGGCCGGCAGCTGGACCTCTTCCACGTCCAGGACGACGCCCCGGGGATGGTCTTCTGGCATCCCCACGGCTGGACCATCTGGCAGCAGGTCGAGCAGTACGTGCGGCGCCGCCTGAATGCGAGCGGCTATCGCGAGGTCCGGACCCCCCAGGTGATGGATCGGGTCCTCTGGGAACGCTCGGGCCACTGGGAGAACTACCGGGAACACATGTTCACCACGGCGTCCGAGAACCGGGACTACGCCGTGAAGCCCATGAATTGTCCGGGACACGTGCAGATCTTCAACCAGGGACTGAAGAGCTACCGGGACCTCCCGCTGCGGCTGGCCGAATTCGGAGCCTGCCACCGCAACGAGCCTTCGGGTGCCCTGCACGGCATCATGCGGGTGCGCGGCTTCACCCAGGACGACGCCCACATCTTCTGCCGCGAGGATCAGGTCCAGTCGGAAGCCTCGAGCTTCATTGAGCTCCTTCAGAGCATCTACGCGGATTTCGGGTTCCACGAAATCCTCATCAAGCTTTCCACCCGGCCAGCCAAGCGCATCGGCGACGACGCCACCTGGGACCGCGCCGAGGCCGCTCTGAGCGCCGCGCTGGATGCCAAGGGGCTCCAGTGGGTGCTGAATCCCGGGGAAGGCGCCTTCTATGGGCCGAAGATCGAGTTCTCCCTGAAGGACTCCATCGGCCGGGTCTGGCAGTGCGGCACGCTCCAGCTCGATTTCGCCCTGCCCGGGCGCCTGGGAGCGGAGTACGTCGACGAGGACAACGCCCGGAAGGTCCCGGTCATGCTGCACCGGGCCATTCTGGGATCGCTCGAGCGCTTCATCGGCATCCTGATCGAGAACCACGCCGGCGCCATGCCGCTATGGCTCGCGCCGGTGCAGGTGGTGGTCATGAACATCACCGAAGCCCATGCCGGGTACGTCACCCAGGTGGTCCAGCGGCTGCAGGCCGCGGGGTACCGGGTCGAATCCGACTTGAGAAACGAGACGATAAACCTTAAGATTCGAGAACATAGCTTGCGGAAGCTGCCTTATCAGATCATCGTCGGCGAAAAAGAGGTTGCCGCGGGTCAGGTAGCTGTTCGTGCCCGGGGTGGCGAGAACCTCGGTCAGATGACTCTGGAAGCCTTCCAGGCCCGTCTGGCTGCGGAACTGCCGTCGGGCACTTAACCATTTGCGGAGGTCACACCCATCCTTCAAGAGCGTGAGTTGCGAACCAACGGCGAGATCAACGTGCCTGAGGTTCGACTGGTCGGTCCGGACGGAGAGCCCATTGGCGTAGTGAGCATCTCGGTCGCGAACCAGATGGCCGAAGAGGCCGCGTTGGACCTCGTGGAGATCGCCCCGACGGCGAAGCCTCCCGTATGCCGCATCATGGACTACGGGAAGTTCAAGTACAGCGAGAGCAAGAAGCGCCACGAGGCCAAGCTCAAGCAGAAGCAGATCCAGGTCAAGGAAGTGAAATTCCGACCGGGCACCGACGACGGTGACTACCAGATCAAGCTTCGCAACCTCATCCGCTTCCTCGAAGAAGGGGACAAGACCAAGGTGACGCTGCGGTTCCGCGGCCGCGAGATGGCGCACCAGGAATTCGGGATCAAGCTGCTGGAACGCGTGAAGGCGGATCTCGAGCCGTACGGGCTGGTGGAGCAGTTCCCCAAGCTCGAAGGTCGGCAGATGGTCATGATGCTGGGCCCGAAGAAGAAGTAACCGGTCCGGCAGGCAGTACCCGGGAATTCAGTTTCCGTGCATCGCACCGACGGCCTTCAGGTCTGAGGCGCGAGGCATGGCGCCCGTCCCGACAGGGACAGGCAATCGAGGGATCGGTCTCCACGGCGGAGAACCGGCCCGTAACAAGCACTTTTCCGGCTACGGGAAGCGTCCGCAGGGTGCGGGCCGCCGGTGGGTGCAGCCAAGACAGGAGTTCGACATGCCGAAGATGAAGACCAAGCGCAGCGCGCACAAGCGCTTCCGCGCCCAGGGCAGTGGTGGCATCAAGCGCGGGCAGGCTTTCCTGCGCCACATCCTCACGAAGAAGTCCACGAAGCGTAAGCGTCACCTCCGCGGTTCGACGCAGGTGCACGAGTCCAACACGCGCGCAGTGCGCGCCATGATGCCGTACGCCTAAGGGAGGTCGGAGATGCCACGAGTCAAACGCGGAGTAACCGCACGCGCCCGCCACAAGAAGATTCTCGCGAAGGCCAAGGGGTACCGCGGCCGTCGGAAGAATGTGTTCCGGATCGCAAAAGAAGCGGTCATGCGCGCCGGGCAGTATGCCTATCGCGACCGCCGCAACCGCAAGCGCGATTTCCGTCGCCTCTGGATCGCCCGTATCAACGCCGGTGCGCGTGAACTGGGCATGACCTACAGCGTGTTCATGAACGGCCTGAAGAAGGCGGCAATCGAAGTGGACCGCAAGGTGCTCGCCGATCTCGCCGTGTTCGACAAGGCGGCGTTCGCGGCACTGGTCAGCCAGGCAAAGGCAAGCCTCGGCCGGTAACGGATAGAGGCACAAACCGAAAGGAGGCCCTCGTGCCTCCTTTTTTTTCTTCCCCGAGGGGCGCAGGACGGGCAGGGCACTGATGGAAGATCTCGATGGCGTAGTGGCCGCCGCGGAACACGCTTTCGCAGCGGCAGGCGATGCGGCCGAACTTGAACAGGTCAAGGCGCGCTTTGTCGGCAAGGCCGGGGTCCTTACGGAAGCCTCCAAGGGTCTCGGACGGCTTGCGCCCGATGAGCGCAAGGTTGCCGGTCAGAAGCTGAATGCCCTGAAGGATGCCGTAGAGGCCGCACTGGTCGCCCGACGCGATGCGCTCGCCCAGGCGGCGCTGGAAGCCCGTCTCACGGAGGAATCCGTGGACGTCACCCTCCCGGGTCGGGGCCGTGGCCGGGGCAGCATCCATCCCGTGATGCGTACGTGGCGTCGAGTGGAGGAGATCTTCGCGTCGATCGGTTTCGACGTGGCGGATGGCCCCGAGATCGAGACCGACTGGTACAACTTCACGGCGCTCAATCAGCCTGAGAACCACCCGGCTCGGTCGATGCACGACACCTTCTATGTCGAAGGCGGCCTGCTGCTTCGCACGCACACCAGCCCGATGCAGGTGCGCTATGCGTGCATGCATCAGCCGCCGATCAAGGTGATTGCCCCCGGGCGTACCTATCGGGTCGATTCCGACGCAACCCACTCGCCGATGTTTCATCAGGTCGAAGGGCTGTGGATCGGAGAAGACATCAGCTTCGCCGACCTGAAGGGCGTCTACACCGACTTCCTGCGACAGTTCTTCGAGACCGACGCGCTGCAGGTGCGATTCCGGCCTTCGTTCTTTCCGTTCACCGAGCCTTCGGCCGAGATCGACATGGCATTCGGCGATGGGCCGCTCAAGGGCCGCTGGCTCGAAATTTCCGGGTCCGGTCAGGTGCACCCGACCGTCATCCGCAATTTCGGTCTCGACCCCGAGCGCTACATCGGTTTTGCGTTCGGTTCGGGTCTGGAGCGTCTCACCATGCTGCGCTATGGCGTCACCGATCTGCGCCTGTTCTACGAGGGGGATCTCCGATTCCTCCGTCAGTTCGCCTGACGCGGAGGCGGCGATGCGATTGTTCTGGTACTGCGCGGGTTCCGCGACGGCCAAGTTTCCGATGCCGATCAGCGGCGCGCGATGCGCCCGCGGCGCTTTCCTGAGGTGACTCGATGGAGTTCTCCGAACGCTGGCTGCGTGCACTTGTCGATCCCGCGCTGAACATCGACGAACTCACACACCTGCTTACCATGTCAGGCCTCGAGGTCGAGGCCTGCGAGCCGGTGGCGCCGCCTTTCACCGGTGTCGTCGTGGGCCAGGTGGTCGCAGCGGAAAAGCACCCCAATGCCGACCGCCTGAAGGTCTGCCGCGTCGACGCCGGCGAGGGTCGCATGCTCTCCATCGTGTGCGGCGCCCCCAACGTCACCATAGGCATGAAGGCGCCTGTTGCCCTGGTTGGCGCGAAGTTGCCGGGGCCCGATGGTACGGTGCTCGAGATCCGACGCACGGCCATGCGGGGAGTGGATAGCGAGGGGATGCTCTGTTCCGCCCGGGAACTGGGCCTGTCGGACGATCACAGTGGCCTGCTCGCGCTCGATCCCACGCTCTCGGCGGGAGCAGGAATCCGCGATGCCCTCGACCTGGACGACCATCGCATCACCGTCAAGCTCACGCCCAATCGGGCTGACTGCCTGTCCATCCTCGGCATTGCGCGAGAAGTCTCCGCACTCACGGGCAGCCCGCTTCGTCCTCCCGACGTGAAGCCCGTCGTCGCATCCATCCCGGACCGTCATCCGGTCCGCATCAGCGATCCGACCGGCTGTGGTCGCTTCACCGGGCGTGTCATCCGCAACGTCAATGCGGCGGCGAAGTCCCCCGACTGGATGATCTCTAGGCTCGAGCGGGCAGGGCAGAGAAGCATCTCCGCGCTGGTCGACATCACCAACTACGTCATGCTCGAACTCGGTCGGCCGCTGCACGTCTACGACCTCGAGAAGCTGCGCGGGCCAATCGACGTGCGATTCGGTCGCGCCGACGAGAAGCTCCTGCTGCTCAACGGGCAGACAGTGGATCTCGCCGCCGACGTGCTGGCCATCACCGACGATTCCGGCCCCATCGGGCTCGCCGGCATCATGGGCGGGGAGTCGACGAAGGCCGAACTCACGACCCGCCACTGCTTCCTGGAGGCGGCGTTCTTCCATCCGGATGCCATCGCCGGGCGGGCGAGACGCTACAACTTCGGCAGCGACGCCTCCCATCGCTTCGAGCGGGGCGTGGACTTCGACAACAATCTCGCCGGCATCGAACGCGCGACTCAGCTGGTGCTGGAGATCTGCGGCGGCGAAGCGGGACCCGTCGTGGACGAGGTGGCGTTGCTACCGGGACGACCTGCGGTGACCATGCGGGTGGCGCGCGCTCACAAGGTGATCGGTGTTGCGGCTGGTGCCGAAGCCATCGGCGGCATCTTCACCCGTCTGGGCCTCACGCATGAGTCGACCAAGACGGCCGATGGCGACGTCGTGTTCCGCGTGACACCGCCTTCCTTCCGATTCGACATTGCCATCGAGGAAGACCTGATCGAGGAGGTCGCACGGGTCTACGGGTTCGACAACATCCCCGCGATGCCGCCAGTGGCGCCCGCTGCCATGCGCTCGCCGTCCGAGTCCCGTCGGTCGCTGCATGCGGTACGCGATCGCCTTGCCGATCTCGACTACCACGAGGTCGTCAACTTCAGCTTCGTCGATGCCCAGTGGGAGAAGGATTTCGCCGACTGCGCAAATCCCATCGGCGTGCTGAATCCGATCGCGAGCCAGATGTCCGTGATGCGGACCAACCTCGTCGCGAGCCTCGTCGACAACATCCGGTACAACGCCAACCGCAAACACGGCCGTGTCCGGGTCTTCGAGGTGGGGCGTGTGTTTCATCGCGCCCCTGGCGTTGCGGACGGCGAGCTTTCCGTCGCCGGCATCGATCAGCCGCTCCATGTCGCGTTTGCCGCCTTCGGTGACGCGTCCGAGGAGCAATGGGGAGAGCCGCGTCGCGTCGTGGACTTCTTCGATGCCAAGGGTGACCTGGAGGTGCTGGTGGCGCCATTGGTCGTGGCGCTCGAACCTGCAGCCCATCCGGCATTGCATCCCGGACGCTCTGCGAGGGTCCTGCTCGCGGGTCGCGCGATCGGCTGGATCGGGGAACTGCACCCCCGGTGGCAGCAGAAGTACGAATTGCCGCAGCCCGTGATGGTGTGCGAGATCGAGGCTCAGGCCCTTACCGCCGGCGTGGTTCCCGCCTATCGGGAGGTCTCGCGCCTGCCCGGCGTAAGGCGCGATCTGGCGGTCGTGGTGGACGAGTCCATTCCGGCTGGCGAACTCCTGTCCGCGTTGCGCAAAGGGCTTCCGGAGATCGTTGAGCAGGTCGAGGTTTTTGACGTATATCGCGGAAAAGGCATGGAAAAAGGGAAACGCAGTCTTGCGTTCCGGGTACATATGCAAGATACTCGTCGCACCCTCACCGACGCTGAAGCCGACGACGTGATGGCGCTCGCGCGGTCTCTGCTCGAGCAGGATTTCGATGCACAGCTCAGGAAGTAAAGGTGCTCCATGACCCTGACTAAGGCAGAGCTTGCGGATCTTCTTTTCGAGAAGGTCGGCCTCAACAAGCGTGAGGCCAAGGATATGGTCGAAACCTTCTTCGAGGAGGTTCGCGTCGCTCTCGAGCAGGGCGACAGCGTCAAGCTCTCGGGTTTCGGCAATTTCCAGCTGCGCGACAAGCCCCAGCGTCCCGGCCGCAATCCCAAGACCGGCGAAGAAATCCCCATTACCGCGCGCCGTGTCGTGACCTTTCACGCAAGCCAGAAGCTGAAGGCCATGGTCGAGAAGCACTACCATGGAACCAGCGAATAACACTCGGGAGCCGCTGCCGCCCATCCCGGCGAAGCGTTACTTCACGATCGGCGAAGTGAGTGAGCTATGCGGCGTCAAGCCGCACGTCCTGCGCTATTGGGAGCAGGAGTTCACACAGCTGAAGCCGGTCAAGCGGCGGGGCAACCGCCGCTACTACCAGCACCACGAAGTCCTCCTCATCCGTCGTATCCGGGAACTCCTCTACGAGGAAGGCTTCACCATCAGCGGCGCACGGCATCGCCTGTCCCAGAGTTTCGAAGAGGGCGGCAAGGGCGAGGCACCGGCAACGGAACGGCCCGACCCGTTGCGCGAGATCCGCGACGAACTGCGCGCGGTCATCGGACTTCTCGGCGCGTGACTCGCGCCTGCCGAGTCTTTCTCTTCTCCGATTCCTCTTTGTCATTGCCGCCCCCCGGGGGGCTTCGCTATACTTCAGGGCTTCGGGGCGTAGCGCAGCCTGGTAGCGTACCTGCATGGGGTGCAGGTGGTCGGAGGTTCAAATCCTCTCGCCCCGACCAGTTTTCGGAGTCACGGCTCCAATCGCCTTTCCCGCGGCATTGCGAAGCTGAATCGTCCGATCTCATGCCACGCGACCGCTGTCCGGCCTCGGTTGCAGGCTCCGGCCTCGATGGCGCGGAGTGGCCGTGGTAGCCAGCCGCGTGGTCCTGCCTCATGCGCATCCTGCTCAGTAACGACGACGGTTATTTCGCTCCCGGCCTCCAGGCCCTGGCGGAAAGTCTCGCGCAGATCGGCGAAGTCACCGTGGTCGCACCGGAACGCGACCGTTCCGGCGCCAGCAACTCCCTCACGCTCGATCGTCCTCTCACGGTTCGCAAGTCGCACCTCGGTTACTGGTACGTCAATGGCACACCGACCGACTGCGTGCATCTCGCGGTCACCGGCCTCATCGACCAGCTGCCGGACATCGTGGTCTCGGGCATCAATCACGGCACCAACATGGGCGACGACACGATCTACTCGGGTACGGTCGCCGCTGCCACGGAAGGTTTTCTTCTCGGGATCCCGGCAATCGCGGTGTCCCTCGCAAGTCGTCACGCCGGAAACTTCGCCACGGCAGGTCGCGTTGCGCGCGATCTCGTCAGTCGGCTGATGGGCGCCCGCCCTCCCGGTCCGTGGTTGCTCAACGTGAACGTGCCCGATGTCCCGTACGAGTCGCTCGCCGGACAGGAGGTCACTCGCCTCGGCAAGCGCCACAAAGCGGAGGGTGTCGTGAAGAGCAAGAATCCGCGGGGCGATACCGTTTACTGGGTCGGCCCGGCGGGCAGCGCTGCGGACGCCGGCCCTGGCACTGATTTCCATGCGGTCGCCCAGGGGCGTGTCTCCATCACGCCGCTGCAGATGGATCTCACCCACTTCGAGCAGCTCGACGCTCTGCGCGAGTGGCTCGCCGCCTGAACGCTGCCGTGGCTCTCGATCCGCGCCTTTCCGGCATCGGCATGACATCGCAGCGTACTCGGCTGCGTATGGTCGAGCGCCTGCGCGAGGAAGGTATCCGCGACGAGATCGTGCTGGGCGCCATGGCGGAAGTGCCGCGCCACATCTTCGTGGACGAAGCCCTGCAGAGCCGCGCGTACGAAGATATCGCGCTGCCCATCGGCTTCGGCCAGACCATTTCCGCCCCGCTCACGGTGGCGCGCATGCTCGAACTCGCCCGCGCCGGGCGTACCCTCTCTAAGGTGCTCGAGATCGGCACCGGCTGCGGCTATCAGGCCGCCGTGCTGTCGCGCTTCGTTCGCGAGGTCTACTCGGTGGAGCGCATTTCGGCGCTGCTTGGCAAGGCGCGGAAGGGGTTGCGTGAATTGCACGCGTCCAACGTGAAGGTCAAGCATGCCGACGGACACCTCGGCCTCGAGCCGATGGCCCCGTTCGACGCCATCGTGATGGCGGCAGCAGCGCCCGCCGTACCCGAGCCGCTCACCGCTCAGCTCGCTCCGGGTGGCCGTCTCGTCATGCCGCTCGGGACGCGTGAGCAGAAGCTCGTCGTCATCGAACGCACTGACCGTGGCCTCGTAGAGACTGTCCTGGAGGGCGTCAACTTCGTGCCGATGCTCCCGGGCACCCGCGTGTGAGACGGGTCCTCGCTGCCACAGCGGCGGCTTGTCTGTCGCTGGGTCTTGCCGGTTGCGGGCTCTTGGGTGAGCAACCCATCGAAGGCAGCGGCCCCGGCCCCTCGGCCACGGCGGAGCCCACCACGGCACCTGCGGCACCGGTGCCGCGCCCGAGCCGTCGCAAGGGGGACGAGCGGCCCGAGTCCTACATCGTCCAGCGCGGCGACACGCTGTTCGGCATCGCGCTCGACTTCGGTTTCGACTATCGCGATCTCTCCACCTGGAACGGCCTTGCGGACCCCGGTCGCATCCTCGTCGGACAGCGGCTGCGCCTCACTCCGCCGCCGGCGCCTGCAGTGCCCATAGAAAAGCCGGAAGTGCGCGTGCGAACGGGTCCCGGCGATCTGCAGGGGGAGGCGCTGCCGGGCATGCCATCGCCTTTGCCGGACACGCCTGCGCCGGCTGCTGCGGCTGCGCCTTCATCGCCGGCGGCAGGGACTTTGCCCTCGCCAACGCCGGCCGGCAAAGTGCCGGTCGTCAGCGAGCCTCGGGCGATCACGCTTCCTTACTCGGAACAGGCGCTCGCGCAATGGGGCAAGGGTCCGGCTGTGCCGAAGCCGGCGACGGGTGGGGACGGGAAGGTGAAGGATTCCGCGACCAAGGAGGCCGGTGCAAAGGAAGCTGCGGCGAAGGACGCCCCCACCAAGGAACCGCCGGCCAGAGAACCCGCGCCGAAGGAATCACCCTCGAAGGAAGCTCCTCCGAAGGCAGGCGCCGATGACGACGACGAAGCGCTGGAGTGGACTTGGCCGGTACGTGGCGATCTCCTGTATCGCTTCGGTGAATCGGGCCGCTTGAAGGGCGTCGGCATCGGTGGCAAGGCCGGGCAGGCGGTGACCGCGGCCGCGGCCGGCAAGGTGGTCTACAGCGGCAGTGGTCTGCGGGGCTACGGGCGCATGGTCATCGTGAAGCACAACGAAACCTACCTTTCCGTCTACGCACACAACAGCGCGCTGCTCGTCAAGGAAGGCGATGCGGTGAAGCGCGGCCAGAAGATTGCCGAGATGGGCGACTCCGACGCCGCGCGGGTCGGCCTGCACTTCGAAGTGCGGCGCTTCGGTCGCCCGATCGATCCCGTCGGACGTCTGCCGGCGCTCTGATCCGCCGTCAGGCGCCGCCGCCTTGGCGGTCCACCTTCAGGGAATCCACGGCTCGCTTGAGCGCGGCCATGTCCGCAGCAGCGGGGGCCGACTCGTACCGCAACCGCATGTACAACTCTCCGATCTGCTGCAGTTCGCCGGCATGGGTCGGCAAGGCGGCTGAAAGCCGGGCGACATAGTCTCGCGGGCCTTCTGTGTCGAGGCGTGCCAGATCGCGGCGGGCGAGCTTCCGGGAAAGTGCGTTCCACAGGACCGTCACCGGTTCCCGGGGGCGGATCCGGTTCTGGCGAAGCGTGAAGATGGTGAGCAGTGCCACGACGAGAGCTGTGCCCGCCACCAGCAAGGCAGCCACGCCTTTCCATGTGAGCGCGTGTCCGGTCAGTCGGGACATCACGATGAGCTGGCGCTCATGGTTGTATCCCAGCACCCACTGGTTCCATCCGTTGGTCATCGTGTCCAGCGCGAAGCGTGTGCGCAACAGCCACGCGCTGTCGCTGCGGGCGAGCAGCGGCAGCGGATCGCCGGCGGGAACCGCCGCAGCGACGCCCGACTCGATACGCTGCGGCGAGACGGCCGCGGTGGGGTCGACCCGGACCCAGCCCTCCTCGGGCAGCCAGACTTCGGCCCAGGCGTGCGCATCGGACTGGCGCACGATCATGTAGCCGCCCACGGGATTTAGCACGCCTCCCTGGTAGCCCGTGACGACGCGCGCAGGTACTCCAGCGGCTCGCATGAGGAAAGTGAAGCTCGACGCGAAGTGCTCGCAGAAGCCGCGCCGTGCCTCGAACAGAAACTCGTCGACGGAATGAGTTCCCAGCTCAGGCGGAGCGAGTGTGTAGAAGAACGGCTGTTCGCGGAACATCCCGAGAACGCGCTCCACCAGCGCGCGAGACGAGGTGGCTTCTCCGCGCAGGCGCTCCGCGAGCGCGCGCGTTCTCGGATTGAACCCGTCCGGCAATCGCAGCGCCCGCTGGAGGATCCCCGGCGTCTCGGAAGCACCGACGCGATAGGTGAGGTAGGAACTCATTTCGTAGCGCAGGCGCGTACGCACGGGGCGCATCGACAGCAACTCGAAGTCCGAGGTCATCAGCCCGTCCTCGGGACGCACGGCCGGGATATCGAGGCCGAACATCCAGCGCATGTAGTGCGGCTCCAGGGTCACGACGTACTCGAGGGGTGCCCCGGCGACCTGAACGTCGCGGCGGAAGCCCATGCTGCCTTCCCCCACGGTCCAGGTGCGTCCGTCGAAGTCCCACATGAGCGGACCGCGCCAGTACAGCTTCGGGGTTTCCGGGGCCTTCCCTCGGAACTGCACTCGGAAAGCGACCTCGTCGGACAGGCTGAGATTGGACAGGCTGCCCGGCGCCATGCGATCGGACAGTCCAGTGATGCCGCTCGCCGAGGAGTGCGGGAGAGCCCACAACGGACCCTGGATCCGCGGAAACAGGAAGAACAGGACGAGCATCACCGGCGTGGCCTGCGCCAGCAGCACGGCCGAGTGCCGCAGCAGGGCGAACGCCGTTCGCGGGCCCGCCTGCCGCTGCATCCCGATCAGATAGGCGGTGATGAGCCAGACACACCCGAGAAGGTACAGCCCCATCGGGATCGTCTGCGAGTAGAGAAAGTTCGTGACGACCGCAAAGTAGGCGAGGAACACGACAGCGATGGCATCGCGTCCGCTGCGCAGTTCCAACAGCTTCAGGCACAGCATGAGGATGAGGAGTGCGACTGCGGCGTCGCGCCCGAACAGCATGCCGTAGGACAGCCACGTGCCGGCGGCTGCGGCAACGGCGAGCAGCGCCAGAATCCACTGTCCCGGCAGGCCGTAACCGCGCCATGCAAAGCCCGCTCGCAGCGCCATCGTGAGACCGGCGAGCAGGGTGATCCAAAGCGGGACGTGCAGCGCGTGCGGCGCAAGCACGAGACCCAGGCACCCGACCAGGGCGAGCACCCTCGACGTGGTGAGGGCCTCGGATTCGAGCAGGCTCTTCGGCGCGCGCGGCTTCGACTTGATCACGATCCGTGCACGCCGTGCAGGGCCAGCGTACGAAGGCACAGATCGCGATGAGCCCGGCCGGTGTCGGGCGCGATGGTCTGGTGCGGCAGGCGGATGCCGTAGCGCAGGTTCTGAAGCGATGCCGAGACCACCCACGCCGACAGACGCGCGAGGCGCTGTTCGACGTCGAAGTCCCGCGGGCAGGCGCTCCAGTCGAGCCAGAGGTCGGCGGTGCCCTGTCCGCCGGAGAACTCCTTCACCACGGGCACTTCCCTTCGGGCGATCGCCTTCCAGGCCATCCGGTGCAGCGAGTCCCCGGGCCGGTAATCCCTAAGACCGGCGAAGTCGTCCTCACCCGCGGCGGAGCTCAGGCCGGCGCCCGATGTCGCGGCGGCCGGGGGCAGCGGCGGGTTGCCGGCCTCGGGTCGCGGATACACGAGCGTTCGCTGATCGAAGCGAACGTAGCTCCAGGCGCGAAACAGGCCGATCGGATAGCTCGTTGCCACTTCCACCCGGCCCGGCGCGAGCCAACCGCGCTTCGTCGCGATGAGTTCGACGAAACATTCTCCGTCGTCGCGCGCGGGTACGTTCGTGAAGTTGGCGTGCTCGTTGCCCCGACGCATCCCGATGGCGAAGCGCGGTGCCTCGGTCGGATTGTGGAGCGTGAACCGGAAGCGCGCATGCTCGCCGGCGAACACGGGCTCCGAGCGTCCCGGCCGCACGGACACGCCCGCAAGATTGCGCCATGCATGCAGCATCCCCACCACGCCAAGGCCGCCCAGCAGGAATGTGAGCACGAAGCCCAGTCCCAGGTTGTAGTTGATGGAGCCAAGCAGCATCAGCGCCAGCGTGAGGCAGTAAAGGGCCCCCATGCGGGAGGGCATGATGAAGATGCGGTTCTGCGTGAGCGCGATCGGGTCGCTCGAGACCGCAGCCTCGCTTCGCGGCGGCCGCCCCAGGGTGAGAGAGCCGATTTTCATTGCCGGTGATGCCCCCGGGTCACGGAATGGCGACGGCCGCGATCACTCGTCTGGCGGCTTCCTCGCCGTCGCCGGTGCCGTCACCGGCCGCAGGCACGAGACGGTGGCCGGCCACGGCCGCGAACACGGTCTGCACGTCTTCGGGCAGCACCGCGCTGCGTCCGTCCAGGAACGCCCATGCCCGCGCCGCGTTGAGCAGTGCAAGGCCGGCCCGGGGGCTCATTCCCGAGGCGAACTGCGTGGCGCGACGGGTGTGGGCGAGGATGGCCTGCACGTAGTCGAGCAGTGCTGGCGCCACGTGGATCGCGCGGACTGCCTGTTGCAGGGCGGCCAGGGTCTTGGCGTTCAGAACGGGCTGCAGGGCGGCGATCATCGCCCGGCGTTCCTCGCCGGCGAGCAGTGCCCGCTCCGCGGCCGCATCCGGATATCCGAGGCGAATGCGCATCAGAAAGCGATCGAGCTGGGACTCCGGCAGGGGGAACGTGCCGACCTGGTGAGCGGGGTTCTGGGTCGCGATCACGAAGAAGGGCTCGGGCAGACGCCGGGTGTTGCCTTCGACGGTCACCTGCTGTTCCTCCATCGCTTCCAGCAGCGCGCTCTGCGCCTTCGGTGTCGCACGGTTGATCTCGTCCGCGAGGATGACCTGCGTGAACACCGGACCCGGATGGAACTCGAACCCGCCGGTGTCCCGATTGAATATCGAGGAACCGAGGATGTCCGCGGGGAGGAGGTCCGCCGTGAACTGGACGCGCTGGAACTCCAGTCCCAGCACGCGGGCAAGGGCATGGGCGAGTGTGGTCTTTCCGACCCCGGGCAGGTCCTCGATCAGCAGATGGCCTCGGGCCAGGATGCAGGCGACGGTGAGCCGCAGCTGCGTCTCCTTGCCGAGGACGATGGCGCCGATGGCGGCGAGGACGGGCTGGATGTCACGATTCATGGGTATGGTGGGCTCCGTGGAGCCGTGGGCGGGGCGGCTTGCGCATCCCTTCCGCGACCTCGGGATCTGCTTGTGGGTGCAGGATCAGCAACTTGTTCTGTTCCAATGGGCCGACCACTTTGCGGCAATGGGTCGGGACCTCTGTATCTTCGAGCAATTCGTCCCGATCTTGAGTTCCAGAACGCGATCAGGCGACGCGGGCGAGATCGAGCACGACGCGCCGCATGGTGGCCTCGTCGGGGTCCGGGCCGACGGTGAAGCCCATCGCGTTCATCAGGCCCAGCATGCGGCTGTTGTGCGACAGCACCTGGCCCACCATCGTACGGAGTCCACGGGCCCGCGCGGCCTCCGTCAGGCGGGTCAGCAGCCGGCGCCCGATACCCTGGCCCTGCCAGGCGTCCGCGAGCGCAATCGCAAACTCGCAGGTGATGCCGTCGGCATCGATCACGTAGCGGGCGACGCCAATCTGCTCCGGGGCGTTGTCTTCGTCGACCACGGCGACCAGCGCGAGTTCGCGGTCGTAGTCGATCTGGGTGAACCGGACGAGCAGCGACTCGGACAATTCGTGCAGCGCGTTGGCGAACCGGAAGTAGCGGGACTCGTCGGACAGCGCACGGACGAAGGCCTGCTCCATGGCCGCGTCTTCGGGACGGATGGCCCGGACCGTGACGTGCCGGCCGTCGGCCAGCGTCCATCCGGTGGTGAGCTCGGTGGGGTAGGGCATGATGGCCATGTGGCCGTATCGCCCGGTCTCCGATATCGCCGAGACCTTGCTCAGCACGGCGCGCGCGTCCACGGCGATGGCGCCGGCCTCGTCGATGATGAGCGGATTGATCTCCAGCACTTCCAGTTCGGGAAGCGCGCAGGCGAGTTCCGACAAGCGCAGCAGGACGTCCTCGAGCGCCGTCGCGTCCGCGGCCGGCCACCCGCGCCAGGCGGACAGAGTGACACCGACCTGCGTGCGCGAGATCAGGGCGCGCGCGAGTTCCGCATTGAGGGGTGGCAGTGCCACGGCATGGTCCCGGAACACCTCCACAGCCCGGCCGCCGGCCCCGAAGGAAATCACCGGGCCGAACACCGGGTCCCTCAGCACGCCGAGGATTAGTTCGCGGCCGTGCGCCTTCACGACCATGGGTTCCACCGTCGCGCCATCCACACCGAGGTCGGGACGCGACGCCTGCAGATCGCGCTCGATGGTGAGCATCGCCTCGCGCACCTCGGTGGCATTGCGGAGGTCGAGACGTACGCCTCCCACGTCGGACTTGTGTTCCAGCCCCCGCGCGTTGGCCTTCAGCACCACGGGAAATCCGAACTGCTGGGCCAGGACAATGGCCTCCGAGGGCGTCCGTGCGACGGCCGACGGCGACACCGGAATGCGGAATGCGCCGAGCAGCGCTTTGGTCTCCATCGGCGACAGGCTGTCGCGACCGGTCGCGAGCGCCTCGGTCACGATCGCTCGCGCGCCTTCCACGTCCGGCTCGCGTTCCTCGTGGGATCGCGGTCCCGGAACCTGCATGAGCAGTCGCTGGTTCTCGTAGAAGCGGGCGATGTCCGCGAAGGCCTCGACGGCTGGCTCGGGTGCCCGGAACGTCGGAATGCGGGCGGCCTGCAGACGCGGCAGCGCGGCGCGGATGCTGGTGTCGCCCAGCAGGCAGGCGATGAGCGGTTTCGTGGTGCGGCCCGCGGCTGCGAGGATGAGGTCCGCGACCGCGGACGGATCGGTCATGACCTGCGGGGTGACTATCGCGATCACACCGTCGACCGCGGGGTCGGTGAGGCACGCGTCCAGCGCCTGCGCGAAAGCGGCGGGCCTCGCGTCCTCCATCAGGTCGACGGGATTGTCCCGCGACCAGCGGCCGCTAAGCTCCCGCTCCAGGCGGTCCATCGTGGCCGGACTCAGCGTCGCGAGCGTCAGGCCGACACGGCCGGCGCGATCCGCTGCCATGACACCGGGACCGCCACCGTTCGTGACGATGGCGACGTTGCGCGCCACGGGCCGATAGCGCGAGGCCAGATACTTGGTCGCCGCATAGAGCTGCAGGAAATCATCGACGCGGACAGCGCCGCAGCGCCGGAGCGCGGCGTCGAACGCTTCGTCCGGACCGGTGATGGCGCCGGTATGTGTCGAGGCGGCGCGGCTGCCGGCCGTCTCCCGACCGGATTTCAGCACGATCACGGGCTTGATCCGCGCCGCCGCCCGCAATGCGCTCACGAACCGTCGTGCCGAGCGGATGCCCTCGATGTACATCACCACGCTTTCCGTCGCCGGATCGTGGGTTACGAAGTCCAGCACGTCGGCGAAATCCAGGTCGGTCTGATTGCCGAGCGACACCACGCAGGAGAAGCCGAGACCTTCGGCCGCGCCGCGGTCCAGCATCGCACTCGTGAGCCCGCCGGACTGCGCCAGCAGCGCGGTCGTGCCGGCCTTCACGTCGGTGGCGGTGAAGGAACCATTGAAGCGGTGGCGCGGCCGGATCACGCCCAGGGTGTTCGGGCCGAGGATGCGCAGCCCCGCGTGCCGGGCCGACGCGAGGGCGTCCTCGCGGAGGGCAGCGGTGTTGTCGTCCTGACTCCCGGCCGCCGTGCCGAGAAGCACGACAGCCTTGCAGCGGGCCTCGACGGCGTCGCGAAGGACGGCGGGCAGCGTGGCGGCGGGAGAGGCGACGAACGCCACGTCAGGACGCCCCGGAAGGGCGAGCAGGGAAGGGAAGCAGGGCAGGCCGGCAACCTCCGCGTGCCGCGGATTGACCGGGTAAAGCGCACCTGCGAAGCCAGCGGCTTGCATCCGGCGCAGCACCGCGCCGCCGACGGTATCCGGGGTGTCAGACGCCCCGACCACCGCGACCACGGCGGGCTCGAACAGACTCTGCAAGGGGTGGGTCACGGAGTCGTCAGTGCGGGACGGGTCCCGGGGATCCTCAAATTCGGCATGCGGCAACCGTAGCACGTTTCAGCGCGGGCGCCGTTTGCGCCATGCCATTCGGGTACTGCCGCCTGGCGCGGGCGTGAACCCTCAGCAGCCGCAGTGGCAGGCCTGCCGTGACGGGGAGCGGCGACGGCTCGCGCCGGCAGCGCTACCATCAGGTTTTCCCCATGCTCCGGGTGTCCGCATGACGATCGCCTTCCTACGCCACGACGAGTGCCAGCGGCACGATATGGGTGCCCATCATCCCGAATGCCCGGCGAGGCTCGGTGCGGTCGAGGACCAGCTGATCGCGTCCGGGCTCATGGGTCTGCTCGAAGTCCATGAGGCGCCTGCTGCAACCCGCGAACAGCTTCTGCGCGTCCACACCGACGATCACGTGGACACGGTGATCAGTTCGGCGCCCGGGGCCGGCATCGTGCACCTCGATCCGGACACCGCGATGAATCCGTTCACCCTGCAGGCCGCCTTGCGCGCTGCCGGCGCTGCGGTCCTTGCCACCGATCTCGTGCTGACCGGGAAGGTCCGCGGGGCGTTCTGCAACGTGCGCCCGCCGGGACACCACGCCGAACGGGCGAGGGCGATGGGCTTCTGCTTCTTCAACAATGTGGCGGTGGCTGCCGCACACGCCCTGGAGGCCCATGGCTGCAGTCGGGTGGCCATCGTCGATTTCGATGTGCACCACGGCAACGGCACCGAGCACATCTTCCGCGACGACGAGCGGGTGCTCATGGTGTCGACCTTCCAGCACCCTTTCTATCCTTACAGCGGCACGGAAGGCCGTTCGGAACGGATGGTCAACGTGCCTCTGGCCGCTTACAGCACCGGCCGGCATTTTCGCGAGGCGGTGGAGAGCGCCTGGATCCCTGCGCTCGCCGCATTCCGCCCCGAAGTGGTGTTCGTTTCCGCGGGCTTCGACGCGCACCGGGACGACGACATGGCGTCCCTGGCGCTGGTCGAGGCCGACTATGCCTGGGTGACCGAACGCCTTCTCGAGGCGACCCGGGACAGCGCGGCGGGCCGGATGGTGTCACTGCTGGAAGGTGGCTACGACCTCGGTTCCCTCGGGCGAAGCGCGGCGGCTCACCTGCGGGCCATGATCGGAGTCTAGGCAAGGTCCGCAGATTCCACCCGATCGCGCAGGTTGGGCGCACCTTCCGTGGTTTCCCTGATCCGGCGGCGGCTTGACTGGAGTTTCCGGTCGGACTGCCGTTATCGATCCCGTCGCCCTATCGACCGGAACCTCCCATGGCCCGTCCGTCCTCCCGTGCTTTCTCCCATATCGTCGAAGCCTATGGACCGCCTGCCGTGGCAGCGGCCTTCCCCATCCTGGCCATCGGGCTCGGGGTGTGGGGCGGCGCCAACCTCCCGTGGGCTGCCGCTGGGGGGGTGCTGGCAGCGATCGTGGGTGCCGGGGTGGCGGGAACCTGGATGGCCGGGCGTCACGTTCGCGTGCTCGGCAGACTCGAGCACATCCTGAAGCGCGCCTCCGACGAAGGCGATGTCTCGCCCCTTCTTGCCGCGACGGACGGGGACGCGGGCGCCAGCCTCGCCCGGTTCGGCGGTCGTGTGGAGGCGCTCGTGGGCCGGGCCCGCAACGGCGGCATCGACGTCGCCACGTCGGCCGCCCGGCTCCTGCGCGAAACCCAGGAAGCTGCGCGCGAAGCCGCCTCCCAGCAGGAAGTCGCGGAACGCGTGTTCCAGCAGAGCGAGGCAGTGACACTGGCCGTGGAGTCCATGTCCCAGCAGGCCGGGACCGTCGCGCAGAGCACTACCGTGAACCTCGAGACGGCGCGCGCCTCGGCGGCGCAACTCCGGGATGTCGCAGCGCGGATGATCGCCGTGCGCTCCAGCCTCGCAGCCTTCCGGGAGAACGTCTCCAAGCTTTCGGAACACTCGCGCTCCATCCGAGACATCGGCGGGCTCATCAACGACATCTCCGACCAGACCAACCTCCTTGCCCTGAATGCCGCCATCGAGGCTGCCCGTGCCGGCGAGGTGGGGCGCGGCTTCGCGGTCGTGGCCGATGAGGTCCGCAAGCTGGCGGAGCGGGTGAAGGTGGCCACGGGCACCATTGCCACGGGCACCGGCGAGATGATCGATCTGGTGGAAGCCACCGCGCGCGACACGGACCGCATTCACGACGACACGTCCCGCACGGTGGACGTCGTGCGGGATTCCAGCGAGAGCTTCGACGCGATGGTCGTGTCCTTCGAGACCATGTTCCGCGAACTGGACGGGATGCTCACGGCGCTGGACGGCGTGCGGCGATCCAATGCGGACATCCACGGCAGCGTGAACGAGATCCACGATGCGAGTGCGGCCGTCACCGCTCACATGAAGTCGGCGAACGAGCGGTCGGGTGAACTGCGCAGCGCTTCGGAGGGCATTCTCGAACTCGGATCGGCCTTCCGGCTGGGGGACAGCACCTTCGACCGCATCCTCGGCCAGGCCCGGGCCTACCGCGACGATGTGGCTGGGTACCTGGAGGGGCAGTTCGCCCGGGGCGTGAACGTGTTCGACCGCGGCTATCAGCCGATACCGGGGACCGACCCGCCCAAGTTCCGGACCGCCTACGACCGGGTCTGCGAATCCGAACTGCAGCGTCTCGGGGAAGAGATGGTCGCCTCGGTGCCGGGCGCCCGGTTCGCCATCTGCGTGGACGAGAACGGCTACGCGCCCACCCACAACCGGCAGTTCTGCCAGCCGCCGACGGGGGATCGGACCCGTGACCTGGTGGCATCGCGCGACAAGCGGATCTTCAACGACGACACGGCACTGAAGAGTGCGCGCAACCGGAGCGCCTCCCTGCTTCAGACCTATCTGCGGGATACGGGGGAACTGCTGAACGATCTGTCCATGCCCGTGACTGTCGCCGGCCGCCACTGGGGCGCTGTACGGATCGGGATCGATCCGACGGTCATGCGGGATCCGGCCAGCCGCCTCGGCTGAGGGGCGGATACCGTCCGAGCCTCAGTTCCCGGCAGGCAGGATCAGCGCGGCGGCGACCTTTCGGCCTTCGGCCAGCAGGATGTTGTAGGTGCGGCAGGCGGCCCGGGTCTCCATGACTTCGACGCCGATGCGGGCGCCGAGCAGGGCACCGTAGGTCCGAGGGTGCACGAACCCATGGGTCCAGCCCGTGCCGATCAGCAGGATTTCGAGGGGTTCGGCGGCAATCCCTGCCAGCGATTCGGGCGAGAGGTGTTCCAGGGCCGGTACCGGCCAGGGGTCAACGATCCGGTCGGGGAACACGATCAGGCTGGTCCGGTACGGGGCACCGTTGACCGCCACATGGTCCGGGCCGTACCCGGAGAACGCGTTCTGGCCCTCGAATCTGTCCAGATGAAGCTTCAAGTTCCGTGCCTCCTGTTTGCGCTACTCCCGAGCGCCCACTAACATTGCGGACTTTACCTCGTTCCCCATTACCCGGGTCTTCGGAGTCTCCCTCTCATGCATGAGTTTCCCCGCATTAAGCGCCTGCCGCCTTACGTGTTCAACATCACCGGCGAGCTCAAGGCGGCCGCCCGTCGGCGCGGGGAGGACATCATCGACTTCGGCATGGGCAACCCCGACCAGCCGACGCCGCGCCACATCGTCGACAAGCTCGTGGAATCCGCCCAGAGGCTGGATACCCACCGCTATTCGGTGTCCAAGGGCATCCCGAGGCTGCGCCGGGCGATCGCCAACTGGTACCGCACCCGCTACCAGGTCGACATCGATCCGGACAGCGAGGCCATCGTCACCATCGGTTCGAAGGAGGGCATTGCCCACCTCGCGCTCGCCACGCTCGATCGCGGCGACATCGTGCTCGTGCCCAATCCCAGCTACCCGATCCACATCTACGGGCCGGTCATCGCCGGAGCGGACATCCGCCACGTGCCGCTCGTGCCTGGACGGGACTTCTTCGAGGAACTGGAGCGTGCGATCCGCGACTCCTACCCGAAGCCCAAGATGCTCATCCTCAACTTCCCGGCCAATCCCACCGCCCAGTGCGTGGAACTGCCGTTCTTCGAGCGCATCGTCGCGCTGGCCCGGGAGCACGACATCTTCGTCGTGCACGACCTGGCCTACGCGGACATCGTGTACGACGGCTGGAAGTGCCCGTCCATCCTGCAGGTGCCCGGCGCGACGGACGTCGCCGTGGAGTTCTTCACGCTGTCGAAGAGCTACAACATGGCCGGCTGGCGCGTGGGCTTCATGGTGGGCAACAAGGAACTCGTCGCCGCGCTGGGGCGGATGAAGAGCTACCACGACTACGGCACCTTCACGCCCATCCAGATCGCCTCGATCGTGGCGCTGGAAGGCCCGCAGGATTGCGTCACCGAGATCCAGTCCATGTACCAGCGCCGGCGCGACGTGCTTGCCACCGGCCTGCATGCCGTGGACTGGATGGTGGAGATCCCGAAGGCGACCATGTACATCTGGGCGCAGATCCCCGAGCCGTATCGCGCCATGGGCTCCCTCGAATTCTCCAAGAAGCTTCTGGCGGAAGCCAAGGTAGCAGTCTCGCCCGGCATCGGGTTCGGCGACTACGGCGACGACCACGTGCGGTTCTCGCTCATCGAGAACGAAGCCCGGATCCGCCAGGCAGTCCGCGGCATCCGCGACATGTTCCGCCGCGACGGGCTGCTGTCGGCCGCGCAGGCCAAGGCCGGATGACCGCGCCCGCCGTCTTCCGCGTCGCCGATCGCGCCGGGACGGTGCTGGAACCGCAATGGCTCGCCCGGGCAGAGCGCGTGCATCGGCAACTTCGTCCCGACCTCTCGACCGATTACGTGTCACAGATGAACGGCATCTTCCGCGAAGGCGGGGAAATGGCGGTGGCCGTCCTCGACGGCGAGGTCGCCGGTGTCGCGGTGTTCCGATGCTTCGCGAACACCCATGTCGGCCGCCGCTTCTATGTGGACGATCTGGTGACCGATGACTCGCAGCGATCCACGGGCGTCGGGCACGCGCTGCTCTCCTGGCTGGAACAGGAGGCGCGGGCGCGCGGCGCCGGCAACATCGATCTCGAGTCCGGCACGCAGCGCACGCGGGCGCATCGCTTCTACTTCCGCGAAGGGTACTTCGTGACCAGTTTCAGTTTCAGAAAGGCATTGGGATGAACCCCATAAAGGTCGGATTGCTCGGTATCGGCACGGTGGGCGGCGGCGTGTTCCGCGTGCTCAGGCGCAACCAGGAGGAGATCCTCCGCCGCGCGGGCCGGGGGATCGAGATCGCCGTTGTTGCGGACAAGGCGGTCGACCGCGCCCGCGAAATCGTCGGCGATGCCGCACAAGTCACGGACGACGCCTTTTCGGTCGTCCGGGACCCCTCCATCGACATCGTGATCGAGCTGATCGGCGGCTATACGGTGGCGAAGGACCTGATCCTCGCCGCGATCGAGAACGGCAAGCACGTGGTGACCGCCAACAAGGCGCTGCTCGCGACGCACGGCAACGAGATCTTCGCCGCGGCCCGCGCGAAGGGCGTGATGGTCGCCTTCGAGGCCGCAGTGGCGGGCGGCATTCCGATCATCAAGGCACTCCGCGAAGGCCTCACGGCCAACCGCATCGAGTGGGTGGCGGGCATCATCAACGGCACGTCCAACTTCATCCTGTCGGAGATGCGCGATAAGGGGGCCGCCTTCGACACCGTGCTGCAGGAAGCCCAGCGGCTCGGATACGCGGAGGCCGACCCGACCTTCGACATCGAGGGCATCGACGCCGCACACAAGCTCACGATCATGGCGGCCATCGCCTTCGGCATTCCAATGCAGTTCGATCGCGCCTACACCGAAGGCATTGCGCGCCTCACGCGTGAGGACATCCGTTACGCCGAGCAGCTGGGCTATCGCATCAAGCTGCTGGGGATCACCCGTCGCACCGCGAAGGGCATCGAACTGCGCGTGCATCCGACCCTCATCCCCGCGCGCCGGCTCATCGCGAACGTGGAGGGCGTGATGAACGCCGTGCTGGTGAAGGGCGATGCCGTCGGCGCCACGCTCTATTACGGCGCGGGCGCGGGGGCGGAGCCCACGGCATCGGCCGTCGTGGCCGACCTCGTCGACATCACGCGCATGCAGACCTCCGACCCCGAGAACCGCGTGCCGCACCTCGCGTTCCAGCCGGACCAGTTGAGCGACTTTCCCATCCTCCCGATGGAGGACGTGGAGACCGCGTATTACCTGCGTCTGCGTGTTTACGACCGGCCCGGCGTGCTCGCCGACATCACGCGCATCCTCGCGGATCACACGATCTCCATCGACGCGATGGTGCAGAAGGAACCGGCCGAAGGGGAGGAGCATGCGGACATCGTGATGCTCACCCACCTCACCGTCGAGAAGCACGTCAACGCGGCGATCGCCCGCATGGAGGCGCTGCCCAGCGTCTCCGGCAAGGTGACCCGTATCCGTCTCGAAGAACTGGGCCGGCATTGAGTCCGCTCGCACGCGTCCCGAGGTCCGCACGATGAAGTACATCTCCACCCGCGGCGGCATGGCGCCCGCGCCCTTCACCGACATCCTGCTGGAAGGGCTCGCGCCGGACGGCGGCCTCAGCATCCCCGACGCCTATCCGGTCGTGGATGCCCGCACGCTCGCCGCCTGGCGCCCGCTGGGCTATCGCGATCTCGCCTACGAGATCTTCCGGCTGTTCATGGAAGACATCCCGGCGGCAGACCTGCGGACGCTGGTCGATCGTACCTACACCGCGAAGGCGTTCGGCTCCGAAGACATCACGCCCGTGTCTACGCTCGAACCCGGCCTGCACGTCCTGCATCTGTCGAACGGCCCGACGCTCGCGTTCAAGGACGTTGCGATGCAGTTGCTCGGCAACCTGTTCGAGTACGTCCTGGCCAAACGCGGCGAGACGCTCAACATTCTCGGTGCGACTTCGGGCGACACGGGTTCGGCGGCAGAGTACGCGATGCGCGGCAAGCGCGGTGTGCGCGTGTTCATGCTCTCGCCGAACGGCAAGATGAGCCCCTTCCAGACCGCGCAGATGTACTCGCTGCAGGACGCGAACATCTTCAACCTCGCGGTGCGTGGCGTGTTCGACGACTGCCAGGACATCGTGAAGGCCGTGTCGAACGATCTCGCCTTCAAGGCGAAGTACCGGATCGGTACCGTCAACTCCATCAACTGGGCGCGTCTCATGGCCCAGGTCGTCTACTACTTCAAGGCGTACTTCGCGACGACCCGGAGCAACGACGAGCAGGTGAGCTTCTCCGTGCCCTCCGGCAACTTCGGGAACGTGTGTGCCGGCCATGTGGCACGCATGATGGGTCTGCCCGTGCGGCGGCTTGTTGCGGCGACCAACGAGAACGACGTGCTGGACGAGTTCTTTCGCACGGGTTCCTATCGCGTTCGCGCCTCGGCGGACGTATTCCAGACCAGCAGTCCGTCGATGGATATCTCGAAGGCATCCAACTTCGAGCGTTTCGTGTTCGATCTCGTGGGCCGGCGCGGTGACGTGGTCGCGGACCTCTGGAAATCCGTGGACAAGGGCGGCGCCTTCGACCTGGCGGGGACTCCTCACTTCGCGCGGATCGCCGAGTTCGGCTTCGTGTCCAGCCGCAGTTCCCATGCCGACCGGCTGGCGACCATCCGTCGCGTTCGTGAGAAGTACGGTGTGGTCGTCGACACGCATACGGCCGACGGATTGAAGGCGGCCGAAGCCTATCGCGAACCCGGCGTGCCCATGATCTGCCTGGAGACGGCGCTGCCCGCCAAGTTCGCAGACACGATCCGCGAGGCCCTCGGCGAGGAAGCCCCGAGACCTCCGGGCTTCGAGGATCTCGAGGCCCGGCCGCGCCGCTTCGAGGTTGTGGATCCGGACGTCGCTGTGGTCAAGGCCTACATCGAGCGCCACTGCGCGGACTGAGGTCCAGCCCGGCCGCTACTGACCGTGTCCGGACGTCGAGCCTGAGTGCCGGAAAGCGCGATCGGACACCGATGCAGTGTTCGGCATGATGCGGATGCGCTCTGCTCTGATGCATGCGCCTGTCGACGCGGCGTGAATCGCCCCGATGCCGGCGAGATTGCCTAGAATCCAGGTTCCCATGCCCGACATCGACGACTACTTCTCTGCGGATGGCCCGCTGGCGCGCGCGGTTCCCGGATTCTCGGTCCGCCCCCAGCAGCTCGAAATGGCGCGCGCGATCGCGCAGGCCATGACGCACCAGGAAGTGCTGGTGGCGGAGGCTGGAACGGGCACCGGCAAGACCTTCGCGTATCTGGTCCCGGCGCTGGCGTCCGGTGGCAAGGTGATCGTTTCCACGGGCACCAAGACGCTTCAGGATCAGCTGTTCCAGCGCGATCTGCCCCTCGTGAGGGAGGCGCTCGGCATGCCGGTGACCATCGCGCTGCTCAAGGGCCGGTCGAACTATCTGTGTCTCCAGCATCTGGAGCGCGCGCGCACGGACGGCCGTCTCGAGAGCCGGGCGGACGTGGCTTACCTCGAAGCCATCGGGCGCTACGCCCGCACCAGCCCCTCGGGCGATCGCGCCGGCCTCGCGGAAGTACCCGAGGACGCGTCGGTTTGGGGGCTCGTCACCTCCACGCGCGAGAGCTGCCTGGGCAACGAGTGTCCGCACTACAAGGACTGTTTCGTGATGAAGGCGCGCAAGGACGCGCTCGAAGCCGACGTGGTCGTCGTGAACCACCACCTGTTCTTCGCGGACGTGATGCTCCGGGACGAGGGCGTGGCCGAACTGCTGCCCAGCTGCAACACCGTGATCCTCGACGAGGCCCATCAGCTGCCGGAGACGGCGAGCACGTTCTTCGGCGAACGGTTTGCCACGGCCCAGGTGGTGGACCTGGCCCGCGACACCCGGATGGAGGCCGCCGCACACGCAAAGGATTTTCCCGAACTCACGGAAGCCGCGCGGGGAGCGGACAAGGCGGCCCGCGATCTGCGGCTGTGCATGGCGAACGATAACGGTCGCATGTCTTCCGATGAGGCGCGGCGCAAACCCGGATTCGGCGTGGCAGTCGACACGCTTCTCGGTGCCCTCGCACACCTGTCAGCCCTGCTCGAGACCCAGGCCGAACGCAGCGAAGGCCTGCAGCGATGCGCGGAGCGCGCGATGGAACTGCAGGCTGCGCTGGAACGATGGCATCGTGCTCTGGATCAGGATGCGATCTACTGGGTGGAGGTGTTCGCGACTTCGCTGCAGCTCAACGCCACGCCACTTTCGGTGGGCTCCATCTTCCGCAAGCAGGTCACGGGGCATGCGCGAGCCTGGATCCTCACATCCGCGACGCTCTCCGTGCGCGGGGACTTCGGCCACTACCTCGCGGAACTCGGGCTCGACGGCGCGCAGACGGCCTGCTGGGACAGTCCGTTCGACTACGACCATCAGGCGCTCCTCTACGTGCCGGAAGGTCTGCCCGATCCGAATACGGAGGGCTACACCCAGGCTGTCGTCGACGCGGCGCTGCCGCTCATCGAAGCAAGTGGCGGCAGGGCGTTCTGCCTCTTCACGAGTCTGCGGGCGATGCGCTTCGCGGCGGAGAAACTGCGCGCCGCCTTCGAGTTCCGCGGGCTGCCTTATCCGGTGCTGGTGCAGGGCGACAGCGGGAAGACCGAACTGCTGAGCCGCTTCCGCGCGTTGGGCAATGCGGTGCTGGTGGGGAGTCAGTCGTTCTGGGAGGGAGTGGATGTACGCGGACCGACGCTCTCGCTCGTGGTGATCGACCGGCTTCCGTTCGCGCCGCCCGACGATCCGGTTCTGCAGGCAAGAATCGATCGAATCCGCGAGGCCGGCGGCAATCCGTTCATGGAGTATCAGCTGCCGCAGGCGGTGATCACCCTCAAGCAGGGCGCGGGGCGCCTCATCCGTGACGAGACCGACACGGGGGTCCTCATGATCTGCGACCCGCGACTGGTGGGGAAGCCCTACGGACGACGGATCTGGCAGAGCCTGCCGCCGATGCGAAGAACGCGCGTGCGTGATGACGCCGTGGCTTTTCTCGCTGGGGCTGCTGCGCCGGTGTCGTGAGATCGGAAGGGATCAGGGTTCGCGCAGCAGTGCCCAGGCCACGACCGCCGCGACCACGATCCAGACGCCGAGGATGAAGGCCATGCCGGCATAGCTTGTCGGCTTGCCGCGCTTCGCGGCCAGCCATTCCTCGGTCTGGCGGCGCCCGTCGGCCAGCACGTGCGGTGGAATCATCGCGAGGCAGATCCAGATCCCGATCGGCAGGAGGATCACCTCGTCCAGATAGCCCAGGACGGGAATGAAGTCCGGGATGAGATCGATGGGGCTCAACGCGTAGGCGGCGAGGGCGGCGGCGAGCAGCTTGGGCGCCCACGGCGTGCGTGGGTCGCGCGCACAGAACCAGAGGGTGAGGACGTCTGCCTTGAGCCGCCTGGCCCACGCTTTCACACGTTGCCACATGGGCGTTTCAGTCCAGGCGAGACACGACGAGGCGTGAACGCCCGGATCGTGCCATGGGCTCAGCTCGCCGGAACGAGCTCGGCGTGCAGATCGTGCGTGTCTGCTGCGACCACGCGCACTCGCACCAGGGTACCGGGCGGGAGTTCGGCAGCATCGGCCACATACACCACCCCGTCGATTTCCGGGGCGTCGCCAGCCGACCGGCCGATGGCGTCGCTGCCTTCCGCGCCGTCGATCAGCACGTCGATTTCGCTTCCGACCTTACGGGCAAGGCGCTTCTCGGAAATCGCAGCCTGCCGTTCCATGAAACGCTGCCGCCGTTCCTCCTTCACTTCCTCGGGAACGGCACCGTCGAGCTCATTGGCCGCCGCGCCTTCCACGGGCGAATAGGCGAAGCAGCCGACGCGATCAAGTTTGGCTTCGTCAAGGAAATCGAGCAGGGATTCGAACTCTTCCTCGGTCTCGCCCGGAAAGCCGACGATGAACGTGGAGCGGATCGTGATGTCCGGACAGATCTGCCGCCAGCCGCGAATGCGCGCGAGGTTGTTCTCGGCGCTGGCCGGACGCCGCATCCGCTTGAGAATCCTGGGACTCGCGTGCTGGAATGGGACATCCAGGTAGGGCAGGAGCTTGCCTTCGGCCATCAGCGGGATGACTTCGTCCACGTGCGGATACGGATACACGTAGTGGAGGCGTACCCAGACACCGAATTCGGACAGGGCCGAAACCAGTTCCGTCATGCGCGTGCGAACCGGGCGGCCCTTGAAGAAGCCCGTCCGGTACTTGACGTCCACCCCGTAGGCGCTTGTGTCCTGCGATATCACCAGCAGTTCCTTCACGCCGGCCCGCACGAGGTGCTCGGCTTCCTGCAGGACGTCGCCCACCGGCCGGCTCACGAGGTCGCCGCGCATGGACGGGATGATGCAGAACGTGCAGCGGTGGTTGCAGCCTTCGGAGATCTTCAGGTACGCGTAGTGCCGCGGCGTGAGCTTGATGCCCTGCGGTGGCACGAGGTCGACATACGGGTCATGGGGCTTGGGCAGGTGCTCGTGGATCGCCGCCATGACTTCGTCGGTGGCGTGGGGACCGGTCACCGCCAGGACCTGGGGGTGTTCCTCCTTCACGACAGAGCCCTTGGCACCCAGGCAGCCCGTGACGATGACCTTGCCATTCTCCTGGAGGGCTTCGCCGATGGCGTCGAGGGATTCCTCCACGGCCGAATCGATGAAGCCGCAGGTGTTCACGACCACCACATCGGCGTCGCCGTAGCTGGGGGAGATGTCGTAGCCCTCGGCCCGCAGGCGGGTGAGGATCTGCTCGGAATCCACCAGGGCCTTGGGGCAGCCCAGCGACACGAAACCTACGCGGGGGGCCGCCTTGGGGCGGGGCCTCGCCTTGATTGCCACGCAGTACCGCTCAGGAAGACTTCTTACCGCCGGCGTCGGGCGGGGCATCATCGCCCGGGGCCGGTCCGGTGGCGCCGAAGCCCTGGAACGGGAAGGCGGAGAACATGCTGCGTGCCTGACGCTGCAACTGCTGCTGCATCTCGACGAACGTATTGGCGCTCTGCTCGAGATAGCTGCTCATGAGACCTTGTACGGCAGGACCTTGCATCTTCACGAACTGGGTCCAGGCGTCCGACCCCAGGGCCGGGTTGTCGCCGAGCTTGGACATGGCCTGTTCCTGCAGCTTGCGCTGGATTTCCAGGAAGGTCTGGATGTTCTTCTCCAGGTAGTTCCCCATCATTCCCTGCATGGCGTGGCCGTAGAACCGGATGATCTGGGACAGCATGTCGCTGGAGAACATCGGTGCCCCGGCGGTTTCCTCTTCCAGAATGATCTGGAGCAGGATGCTACGGGTGAGGTCTTCGCCGGACTTGGCGTCGAGTACCTTGAACACCACCTGCTCCAGCACCAGAGTCTTGACGTCGGCGAGCGTGATGTAGCTGCTGGTTGCCGTGTCGTAGAGCCGCCGGTTCGGATACTTCTTTATGAGTCTCAGCTCTTCAGCCATGGCAGGGTCTCTCGGATGCAGGAGGAATGCGCATCGAAATGTGGCACGTGCACACCGTTGCGGCGTCCAAGCAGGTCGCGCGGAAGCCAGCGGGCGCACAATGTAACGGATGTTTGATGCGGCGCGCAAAAAATTGTTGACGATTCCTGTAAACGCTGTTTAGTATTCATCTTGTGCAATGCAGCAACGCGACGTCGATGTGGTGGCGAGTTGCACTCCCCAGTCCCTAGTTTTCAGGGGCTTGGGCACCGACTCGGTGCGCATGCTCGGATAGTGCGCTGAACAAAAGCGCGGTCGGCGGGAAAGCGGCGGGAAGGTTTGGGGGCCAACGGTGAGTTTGGCCAGACAGCGTAAGGAAAGACGCGCTGCGGGACCCTCGGACAGGAAGCAAGTTTGGTCTGGCATAAAATTGGCTTATAGCAATACGGTGCGGCGGGTTACCGCAGGGCAGTGAAGCAAGACTGCCCGACCGATCTCCCGATCGGAACCAACCAGGAATTTCAGGCCCCGCGATTTCGCGGGGGATGGCCGGCGGTGGCGATGACATCGCGCCGCGGTCCGATCAAGGCTCCTCCCCCTTTATCGCAAGATAAAGGTTCAACCCCGGCGCAAAACGCCGGGGTTTTTTTTGCCATGACGTCGCCATGCCGGCAAAAATTGCCGGGGCCGGATATGCCGGCGGCAACTACTGCATGTGCTGACCGCCGTTGATCGAGATGTTGGCGCCCGTCAGGAACGCCGCTTCGTCCGATGCCAGATAGATGATGAGGCCTGCGACTTCTTCCGGCTTCCCGAGGCGACCCACAGGAATCTGCGGCAGGATCTTGGAATCGAGGATCTCCTTGGGGATGGCGGTCACCATCTTCGTGCCGATGTAGCCGGGCGAGATCGTGTTTACCGTCACGCCTTTCTTCGAGACTTCCAGCGCGAGTGCCTTGGTGAAGCCGTGCATGCCCGCCTTCGCCGCCGAGTAGTTTGTCTGGCCGAAGGCGCCCTTCTGACCGTTGACCGAAGAGATGTTGATGACGCGTCCCCATCCGCGGTCGACCATGCCGTCCATGACCTGCTTGGTCATGTTGAAGACGCTGTCGAGGTTGGTGCGGATGACGGCATCCCAGTCGGCCTTCGTCATCTTCTTGAACGTCATGTCGCGCGTGATGCCGGCGTTGTTGACCAGTACGTCCACCGGGCCGACGGCCTCCGTGACTTCCTTGACGGCTGCTGCGCAGGAATCGTAGTCACCCACGTCGCAGGGCACCACGCGGAAGTCGTAGCCTTTCTCCTTCATGGCGGCGATCCACTCGGGCGCTGACTTATTGGACGGCGACGCGGTCGCCACGACGGTGTACCCCTGATCGGCCATGCCGGTGCAGATGGATTCACCCAGGCCGCCCATGCCGCCGGTGACCAGCACGATGCGTTTAGCCATTGTCATTCTCCTCGGGTTTGGTTGGGAAAGCGGAACCGTTGTTCGATGTCGCCGCGGCGCAGGCCGGCGCCAGGACGTAACGTCCGGGCGCTGCCTCGACGACCGGATGGCGGGCGGACCCCGGTGACGCGGGGGCGGGCTTCATGGCACCCCCGAGAGGTTCGATCCATTGCGTCCAGTCCTGCCACCAGCTCGTCGCGCGGTAGGTCGCGCCATCAAACCACCGATCTGCATCGGGCGCAATGCGGCCGTTTTCGGCCGCCCAGTGCCCCCGCACGCGGCGTCCCGATGGAGGGTTGACGACCCCCGCGATGTGACCGCCCTGCGTGAGCGCGAAGCGCGGCTGGGCGCCCAGAAGGGCTGCACTGCGCAGTGCGGACTGCCAGGGAACGATATGGTCGTTCTTTGCCGCGAGCACGTAGGCCGGAACGCGGATGCTGTCGAGGTCGATTCCGGTGCCGTCGAGGGAGAGGGAGCCAGGCTCGCGCAGACGATTGTGCTGGTACATGTCGCGGAGGTACTCGCGGAACAGCGGGCCCGGGATGTCGGCGGCGTCTCCGTTCCAGTGGAGGAGGTCGAGGGGTGGCGGCGTCTCACCCAGCAGATAGTTGTGGGTGACGAAGTGCCAGATGAGTTCCCGGGCACGCAGGCTCGCGAAGGCTGCCGCCAGGCGCGACCCGGGGAAGATGTCCTCCGCGCCCTCGGCCGCGCCCGTCGGCGGGTCCCCCAGGTAGACACCGATCTCGCCGGGCTCGGCGAAGTCGAGCATCGTGTTGAGCAGCGTCAATGACGCGAGAGGGCACTTGGGGCGCGCCGACAGCGCCGAGGCTGCGGTCGCGGCCAGCGTGCCGCCCACGCAATAGCCCAGCAGGTGGAAAGTCGATGTGCGGCACAGCGACATCGCGACTTGCGCCATCGAGAGCACGCCGTCCCGCACATAGTCGGCCCAGGTGCTTCCTGCCGTCTCCGCGCACGCGCTGCGCCAGGAGACCATGAACACCTGGAATCCCGATGCCAGAGCATGTCGCACGAACGAGTTGTCCGGCTGGAGGTCGAGGACGTAGTACCGGTTGATGAACGGTGGAATGATCAGCAGCGGCACGCTGTGGACGGTGGGCGTGGTCGGCCGATAGCGGATGAGTTGCGCGATGGGGGACTCGTGGATCACTGCCCCCTCCGTGGTGGCGAGGTTGACCCCGACCTGAAACGCTGCGCCGTCGCTCATCGTGATCCGGCCAAGCCCGATGTCGTGGGCCAGATTGGACAGCCCGCGGCGCACCGATTCGCCTTCCGTGTCCAGGGCTCGCGCCACGGCCGCCGGATTCGTCACGAAGAAGTTGTCGGGGTTGCTGGCCTCGATCCATTGCTCCATGACGAAGCGGACTCGTCTTGCCTCGGCGCTGTCGTCGTCCAGCAGCGCGGTCATGCCGCCCATCCATCCGACCCACAACGCGTGCTGGTCGCGGACGAACCGGAACCATGGCTGGCTGGCGAGGGTCTGCGTCCCGGAGGTCGCTTCATCGGCGGTGGTTGGTTCTGCCGGCGCGGGCTGCAGCAGCGACTCCCACAACCCCATCTGACGGCGGTAGTAGTCGGCGGCGAGTGACTGATAGCGTTCCGGGTGCGACAGCGTGGCGCGCGCGAGCACGGCTGGTGCGTCCGCCAGGGCGGGCAGAGGCGGAAGGGCGCGGCGAAACAGGCCCGCAAGGCTCCCTTCCGGCCCGAGGGCGTTCGCGAGGTCGAACCACGCAGTGCCGGCGGACGGCCCGGCGGGAGGCGGATCGTTGGAGGAAGACATGGATCCGGGATTGTCCGGACCTTCGAACGAGGTGGTCAAGCGTGTATATCGTTGCGGTCGCGTGGCTCTACGTCACGCTCCTCATGGCGGTTGCCGAGCGCTCGGTGGTCGCTGGAGTGCTCACGTTCGTGTTCTACGGCCTCGGCCCGCTGTTGCTGCTGCTCTGGCTCTTCGGCATTCCGAGGCGGGCCCGCGACCGGCGTCAGGCGGTGGCGGCAGAGCCAACGGTGGCAGCGGTTTCCGATTCACCCGACGACGTTCCGCCAGAGTCGCGCTAGAGGGCCGCCGCGTGGGTCAGACAGCCGTGCCCGGGCGGTCGATCCAGACCATGGCCGCCATGCGACCTGAGACTCGGTCCCGGCGATGCGAGAAGAAGCGCGCCGGGTCCGACACGGTACACAACCCGCCGCCGAAAATCTGTGTGAGCCCCGCTGCCGCGAGACGCAAACGCGCCAGCGAGAACAGATCGGCCAGCCACTTGCCGGGTCCGTGAGGGACGAAGGCATCAGCGGCGCGCGGATCGTGTCCGACGAACGCGTCCCGGACCTCGTCACCCACTTCGAACGCCGTGGGTCCGATTGCGGGCCCGAGCCACGCGGACACGGTCGCCGGATCGGCATCGAGGGCGGCGACCGTGCTTTCCAGGACTCCCGCGGCGAGTCCACGCCATCCGGCGTGGGCGGCGCCCACCTTTCGGCCGTCGCCCGTCGCGAACAGTACGGGGAGACAGTCCGCCATCTGAACCACGCACACGACGCCGGGCGTCGAGGTCACGGCGGCGTCCGCCTCGGGAGGGGTAGAGATGTCGTCCGCCGACACGACCCGCGGGCCATGGACCTGCTTCAGCCAGCGGGGCGTCGAGGGCAGGAAGGCACTGACGCGGGCCCGGTTGAGTGCCACGTGCTCCGGGTTGTCGCCGACGGCGATCCCCAGATTGAGGCTGTCGTAGGGGGCCGCGCTGACGCCTCCCTGGCGGGTGGTCACTAGGGCCTTCACCGATTGCGGTGCGCTCCACGACGGGACGATGCATTGGTCAGGTGTCAGCATGCGGCCGATTCCAGCCGGTGCAGCAGGTCGGTCATGTCCTGGGGCAACGGGGATTCCCCCTGCCAGGGCGAGCCGTCGCCGGGATGCTCGAACCGCAGGGCCACCGCGTGCAGCGCCTGCCTGGAGAAGGTTCCGAGGGCGGCCGCCAGAGCAGGCTGCATGCGGCGCGGGCCGTAGACGGGGTCACCGAGGAGTGGGTGGCCGAGGTGGTCCATGTGGACCCGGATCTGGTGGGTGCGGCCCGATTCCAGGCGGCACTCGACCAGAGTCCACTGCTGGCCCGCCGCGAGGGGGCGATAGTGCGTCCGGGCCGAGCGGCCTCTCGAGACCACGGCCATGCGGGTGCGATGCACGGGGTGGCGGCCGATGGGCGCATCCACGATGCCACCTGTGGTGATGCGTCCGTGAACCACGGCATGGTAGATGCGCGACACGGACCTCTCGTGGAGTTGTCGCGAGAGAGCAGTCTGTGCGGCCAGAGTCTTGGCGACCACGAGAAGTCCCGTGGTGTCCTTGTCGAGGCGGTGCACGATGCCCGCGCGCGGAAGCTCCCGCACTTCGGGCGCGTGGGCGAGCAGGGCATTCAGCAAGGTGCCAGTGTGATTTCCCGCGCCGGGATGGACCACGAGCCCCGCGTGCTTGTCGATGACGATCACCTGGTCGTCCTCGAACACGATCCGAAGATCGAGGGCCTGTGCGGGGTCCTCCGACTGGCGGGAGGCCGGTGCCGCCTGCAGCAGGACGCGCTCTCCGCCGAATACGCGATGCTTCGCCACTGCCGGCCGGCCATCGATGGTGACAAGTCCGGCGTCCACCCATCCGCGGAGCTGAGTCCGGGAGTACTCGGGCACGGCCTGGGCGAGTGCTTGGTCCAGGCGCATGCCGGCGCAGCCCGTGGCGAGCACGATCTCGCGAACGTCGCCCGATGCCGCCGGGCTATAATCCGCCGTCCCCTGTGCAGAACTTTCCATGCGCCGAATTCTATCCGCGATCTTCATCGTCCTTGCCGTTGCCGCGTGCACCGGTGCCACACCCACGAAGGACGTCACCCGGGGCTGGTCCGTCGAACGGCTCTATCGTGAGGCCAAGGCGGAACTCGACGCCGGCAACTACAAGCGCGCCACCAGCCACTACGAGAAGCTGTCGGCCCGCTATCCGTACGGCAAGTACGCCCAGCAGTCGCAGCTGGAGCTGGCCTATGCGTATTTCAAGAACAGCGAGCGGGCCTCGGCGCTAGCGACCTGCGACCGGTTCATCAAGCTGTATCCGAACCACGAAAACGTGGACTACGCGTACTACCTCAAAGGGCTGATCACCTTCAACGAGGATCAGGGGATCGTCGCCAAGTTCTCGGACCAGAATCCGAGCGAGCGCGACCCGGAGGCGATGCGCGAATCCTTCGATTCGCTCCAGCAGCTCGTCACGAGATTTCCCGAGAGCAAGTACGCGCCGGACTCCATCAAGCGCATGCGCTATCTGGTGAATGCGCTGGCGTCGTCCGAAGTGATCATCGCCGAGTACTATCTGCGGCGGCGGGCTTATGTGGCTGCCGTGAATCGTGCGCAGTACGCCATCCGGAATTACCCCGAGACGCCGGCGCTGGAGCGTGCGTTCACCGTGCTGGTCAAGGCTTATCAGGCCATGGGGCTCACCGATCTGCAGCGGGACGCACAGCGTCTGCTGGATCTCAACTTCCCCAACGCCCGCGTCAACGCCGAAGCGAGTGCCGGCGGCGCCTGAGCGGCGCGCCACCGTCAGGCTTGCTGCTGGGATTCGTCCGGGGCGAGCACCACGCGGTTACGTCCTGCCCGCTTCGCGGCGTAAAGGGCCCGATCGGCCGCCAGGACGAGTTCTCTCGCGGATTGTCTTCCTGACATCGATGCCACGCCCGCGCTGAACGCGACGGTCAGCGTGGCGCCGTCCACCTCGTGTTCCAGCCGCGAGAAATCACTGCACAGCTTTTCCATTACCGCAATCGCGGCAGGACCGTCCGTGTCTGTCAGGATGATCGCGAATTCCTCGCCGCCGTAACGGCCCACGATGTCGCTCTTGCGCAGTTGCTGGCGCAGGAATCGCGCGAGGTTCTTCAGTATCCGATCCCCCACCGGGTGACCAAACTGATCGTTCACCAGCTTGAAGTGGTCGATGTCGATCATGGCGAAGGCGAGGGGGTGTGACTGGCGCACAGCGCGCAGACCTTCGATCTCCAGGTACTGCTGCAGGCGGGAATGATTGAGCAAACCCGTGAGGCTGTCGTGCTGCATGAGTGCGGAGAGCGTCCGGTACCGTTCGACCCGGGCGATGACAGTGGAAATCAGTTGCGATGCCTGCAACGGCAGCGGCAGAAGCGCATCGCCGCCCACGTTCATCAGCCCGATCTGGCGGTCGAGGTTCCAATGCTCCGACAGGAACACGACCGGCAGGCTCACGTATGACGGAATCTGATGGACTACCTGCGCGATCTCATCTCCGCCGCACTCGGGGAGCTTCAGTGCGATCAGGAGCAGTTCGGGATTGAAGTCTCCGAGCGCAGCGACCAGATCCGCCGGGGAGCGAACCACGGAAACCTCCATCCCCACCTCGTGCAGGATAGCCCGGCAGAGATCGGCGCGGTTGTTGTCCGAGTCGACGATCATCACCCGATAGGGTTCGGGCGTCTCCCGCGAGGCGAGCGAATCGAGCTTGTCGACCAGTTCGCCGATGCGCAGCGGCTTCGAGAAATACGCCACCGCGCCTGCCCGTACGCTTTCGAGGCGCGCCTGGACGTCGGTGCGTGAGGACAGTAGCAGCAGTGGGACTCGGGCAATCGCAGCGTTCGAGACGGACGCGATGGCCTGCGCCGCATGGAAGCTGTCGCCCGCCAGATCCACATCGACCAGCATGGCGTAGGGCTGGCGCTCGGACAGGGCGTCGACCAGCGCAGTAGCCGTCTCGAGGATGCGGGCTTCGTACCCGAAACGGGACAACTGGCCGGCCAGGTTGGTCGCGGCCTCCTCGCCGGATTCCAGGATGTACACCAGCCGCCTTTCGCCCTCGATCGTCACGGGCGGCGCGGGGAGGTCGGCGAAGCTTGCGGCGGGGTCCCTTGGCGGGGCGCGCCGGGGCAGGGTGGCGGGATCGGCGGTGACTGCGGCCGCCGCTGGGAGCGAGGAGGGCGACCCGGGCGGTGTCATTTCCGCCGGCGCCTCCGACACGGGGGCTGGCAGTGGGACCACGGTCGAGAGACTGGAGGCAGCGCGGCGGAGTTCTGCGAGGAGTTCGTCGACTCGGTCGCGGTCCACGGCGGTGAAGTCCGCCCCGGCGGCGAGGCCCGCAGCCAGGGTTCTGGCCAGGCGTCTCGCGGGAGATGACAGATCGGGCAGCCCCAGCATGCTCGAGGCCACGTCCAGACCGTGGGCGAGGCGCTGCACCTGAACCAGTCCGTCCCGTGCCCCTCCCGCATCGACGACGATGCGCCAGAGATCTTCTATCTCTGTGAGCTTTCTTGGAAGCTCCTGGGCATGACGTTCGGAAAGCTCCCGAAGGGCCTTGCGAAACACTTCGAGCGCGTTCATGCCATGAAACCCGGTATACCCTGCGACAGACTTGAAGATTCTAGCGGTTTCGATTTTCGAAACCTCTCGGACTGTGAGGTTCATGAGCAAAAAAGACACCTTGGATGGCAGGAGGGATTACGCGCCGCGCCGGAGGGGTGGATTAATCACCGGTTGGAAGCAGGCGGAGGGCCTCGACCCGGAAGGGCGATACCGCTCACTGCCGCGACCTCCGCCGCTTGCCGCGCGACCTGAACAGCGGGTGTGCCGTCGGCTCCGGTCAGCCTTGGGCGGCCGTGAACCCGGCGTTCTCGACGGCTTCGATCAGCTTTGCCGGCGAGGTTCTGGCGGTGTCGAACCGTACCACCGCGGAGCGCTCGGCAAGGGACACCTGGGCGTCGCTAACTCCCGGAACCTGAAGCAGAACCCGGGTCACACTGGACGAGCATCCACCGCAGGTCATGCCGTCGATCGCGAGCTTCTGAGTCTGTTCCATGGGGTCGTTTCCGAGGTCAGTAAGGTCTGGAAGGCCGCCAACGTCGCAGCAGGAGAGCGTTCGTCACGACGCACACGGAACTGAGGGCCATGGCCCCACCCGCCACCACGGGATCGAGGTACCCGATCACCGCGAGGGGAATGCCGGCGACGTTGTAGACGAACGCGAAGAAAAGATTCTGCCGTATCTTCCGCATGGTCGCGCGGGACAATTCGATGGCCACGGCGCAGGCGCCGAGGTCGTCCCTCCCAAGGGTAATGTCAGCGGTTTCGACAGCGATTTCGCTGCCCGACCCCAGCGCTATGCTTACATCCGCCACGGCGAGCGCAGGGGCATCGTTCACACCGTCGCCTGCCATGCCGACTACGGAACCCGTCGCGCGAAGTTCCTGGATGACACGGGCCTTGTCCTCCGGATGCTGGCGGCCCCTCGCGTCGCCGATCGCGAGCGTCCTGGCGATGCCGGCTACCGCGCCCGCGTTGTCCCCCGACAGCAGCATGGGCTTCACGCCGAGCGCCTCGAGCCATCGCACCGCGGCTGGCGCCGAAGAGCGCAGCTCATCCTGCAGCGACACGTAGCCGAGAGTCTGTCCGTTCCGGGCGATCGCGACGACGGTCGCTCCGTCCCGCTCAAGCGCATCGAGCATCGCAGTATCCACAGCGACGCCGTTCTCGCGAAGGAAGGCTGGCGACCCCGCAAAGACGGATTTCCCGTCGGCCAGTGCGGTCACGCCGGCGCCGGGTACTGCCCGGACCTCGCTGACGCTGGCAAGCGGAACACCGACTGCGGCGGCATGGGCGACGATGGCGCGAGCCACGGGATGCTGTGCTCCGCGTTCCAGTCCGGCTGCGAGGGACAGCACATCGGCTTCGGTCGCACCTGCGCCGGCAAGTACCCCCACGACGGCCGGGCGACCCTCCGTCAGCGTGCCGGTCTTGTCAAACACAAGAACATTCATCTTCTCTGCGTGTTCCAGTGCCGAGGCGTTCCGGACGAGCACGCCGAGCTGGGCGGCCCGGCCCGTGCCGACCATCACCGCGACCGGGGTCGCAAGGCCAAGTGCGCAAGGGCACGCGATTACCAGCACCGCGACCGCGTTCACCATGGCCGTTACGGTGTCGCCCGAGACCCACCACCACCCGAGGAAGGTCAATGCCGCAATGCCGACGACGGTCGGGACAAACACGGCGGAAACCCGGTCCGCGAGGTGCTGGATGGGCGCTTTCGAACCCTGTGCATCCGCCACCATGCGGGCGATGCGCGCAAGGCGGGTCTGCGCTCCCACGCCCGATGCGCGGACGAGGAGAGTCCCGTCTTCGTTTCGGGTCGCGGCGAACACCCGCTCACCGGGGGATTTCGGCACCGGGATGCTCTCTCCCGTCAGCATCGACTCGGTGACGAACGAGCGTCCTTCCACGACCTCGCCATCGACAGGGACGAACTCGTGGTCGCGAACCACCACCAGGTCTCCCGGGACGAGATGTGCGATGTCGACGTCTTCGAGGGCGCCGTCGGGCCGCTGCACGCGGGCGGTGCGCGGCTGCAGACGCAGCAACTGCTCGACGGCGCTGGACGCCTTCTGGCGTGCCTGTCGTTCGAGGAGTTTTCCGAGACGCACGAGCACGATGACCATCGCCGCCGCCTCGAAATACACGGGGAGATCCGTGCGGCCCGTCAGCCAGACGACCGTGCTGAACGAATACGCTACGGTGGTTCCCAGCGAGACCAGCACGTCCATGTTGGCGCTGCCGCCCCGGAGGGAACGAAAGGCGCCCAGGTGAAAGCGACGGCCGACCCAGAGCTGAACCGGCGTCGCGAGCAGCCATTGCAGCCACAGGGGCAGCCAGTCGTGGTGGTGACTGCCGGCCGTCATCAGGGCCATCTGCACGAGGAACGGCGCGGCGAGGATCGCGCCGAGGCCGAACTCGATCCGTTCGACCCGCAACTCCCGCTCCGTCTGTTCCCGGCGCTCCTGCAGCGCGGTATCCGCGCGGGCAGGGTGGGCCTGAAACCCGGCCATCCGGACACGGTCCAGCACGGCGCCGAGATCGGCGCCGCCCGGCGTCAGGGTGAGTCGACCGCTCTCGGCCGCGAGGTTCACATCGATATGTACGCCCTCGAGCTTGTTCACGACCCGCTCGATCCGGCTCGCGCAGGCAGCGCAGGTCATTCCCTCGATCGCAAGCGTGAGGGCCGCGGCATCCTGTGGCGTGCGGGCATTCATGGTCAGGGGAAGATGGGGGTCGGCCGGCGGAGATTCAATCGCCGGCGATCGGGGCCGATAACCCGGATGTCATGAGCCTCGCCACCGCCCCCGTCGATCCTCCGCCGTCGGATACGCATCCGCGCCACGGTCGTCGGCAGGGTCTTCTTCTCGTTCTGCTGCTGGCGGTGCTTGCGCTGGCCGTCGGGGAATCGCTCGAGAGAGAGCCCTCCGAGGGCTTGCTCCCCGAGGAGACGGTGGTCGCATTCGATCCGTCCGCGATACGGGCGGCCACTCGCGGTGCCATGGGGTGGACGGCATCCGGCGCCACGGCGGGCCGCGCCTGGGTGGTGCATGTCCGCCTCCCGGGATGTCCCTGCTCCGAACTCGCCGATGCGCGCTTCCTCGCGCTGGCGAGCCGGCACGCAGGTAGCGATGTGGTGTTTGCCTTCTCCGAGCCGCCCGGCACACCCGTCCAGCCGGTTCGCGGGCTCGAACGGTTCACGAGGCTGCCTGCCGCCGTGTCCGAAGGCCTGTGGCGCACGATGCCGGCCGCACCTGGCATCGTGGTGTTCGACGCGGACGGCCAGGCGCAATTCGCGGGGGCGTACTCCCGCGAAGGCCACTGCAGCGCCGCGCGGGGCGGCCCCGTCGACGCCATGCTCGCCACGGCGGCGCCGGAAGCGCCCGCTGCCGAACCCGGTCCTGCACCGCGGTCGGGCTGCACCTGTCCCACACCGCGCTGACGCGCGGTCCGCGCACTCTCCGATCCCGACAGCCTGTTCCCCCGGATCCGCGCTCGATGGCGGCGGCATCGCGATCGGTGCCAATGGTTCAAGCCATTGCCGGCTACCGGGCCAGTTCCGGCAGACCACGGAACAGCTCGAGGGCCTCGGGGTTGGCCAGCGCCTCCTGATTCTTCACCGCTCGCCCATGCACGACATCCCGCACGGCGAGTTCCACGATCTTTCCGCTCTTGGTGCGAGGGATGTCCGCGACGGCGACGATCTTGTCGGGCACGTGCCGCGGCGTGGTGTTGGTGCGGATGCGTTCCTTGATGCGCTTGGTCAGCACGTCGTCGAGTCGGATGCCGTCGCGCAGCCGCACGAACAGCACCACGCGCACGTCGTTGTTCCAGTCCTGCCCGATGACAAGGCTCTCCACGATCTCGTCCAGCTGCTCTACCTGACGATAGATCTCCGCCGTGCCGATGCGCACGCCGCCCGGATTGAGTACCGCATCCGAGCGTCCATAGATGATCGTGCTGCCGTGTTCCGTGATCTCCATGTAGTCGCCATGGCACCACACGTTCGGGAATCGCTCGAAATACGCGGCGCGGTACTTCTTCCCGTCGGGATCGTTCCAGAACATCACCGGCATCGACGGGAAGGGGGCTGTGCAAACGAGCTCGCCCTTCTCGCCGATCACGGGTTTGCCGTGTTCGTCGTAGACCTCGACCTTCATTCCCAGGCCCCGGCACTGGATTTCGCCGCGCCACACGGGCAGCCAGGGACTGCCCAGCACGAAGCACGACACGATGTCTGTTCCGCCGGAGATCGAGGAGAGCAGCAGGTCCGACTTGATGTTCGCGTACACGTAGTCGAAGGCCTCGGCGACCAGCGGACTGCCGGTCGAGGTCATCGTGCGCAGGGCCGAGAGATCATGGGTCTCCGCCGGCTTCAGCTTGAGCTTCGCGATGGCATCGATGTACTTGGCGGACGTGCCGAAGACAGTCATGCGCTCCTGCTGGGCGAGGTCCCAGAGTGCGCCCGATCCCGGATAGAAGGGCGAGCCGTCGTACAGGAGCAGTGTCGCACCCGTGGCAAGCCCCGACGCAAGCCAGTTCCACATCATCCAGCCGCAGGTCGTGAAGTAGAACAGGCGATCGTCGGGCATCAGGTCCGTCTGCAGCTGGTGCTCCTTCAAGTGCTGCAGCAGGGTCCCGCCCTGGCCGTGCACGATGCACTTGGGCACACCGGTGGTGCCTGACGAATAAAGAATGCAAAGCGGATGATCGAAGGGCAAGTGCTCGAACGCGATGTCGCCGGGTGTATGCACCGACACGAACTCCGCCCACTGCTGCGCCTGCGGAATCGCCGACAGGTCGGCCTGTGTCGACAGGTACGGAATGACGGCCACGCGCTGGAGGCTGGGCAGCGACTTCACCACTTCGGCGATCTTGCCGAGCACATCGATCTGCTTGCCGCTGTACCAGTAGCCGTCCACGGTGAGCAGCACCTTCGGCTCGATCTGACCGAAGCGGTCGAGAATGCCCTGCACCCCGAAATCCGGGGAGCACGACGACCAGATGGCGCCGACGCTGGAGGCGGCGAGCATGCCGATGATGGCTTCAGGCATGTTGGAGACGACAGCGGCAACGCGATCGCCCGGCTGGATGCCCAGGCCCCGGAGTGCCTGGGAAAGGCGCGAGACTTCGTCGTACACATCGCGGTAGGTAAGTTCGCGGCGGATCTTGTTTTCGCCGCGGAACACCATTGCCGGGTGGTCATCACGCCGACGCAGCATGTTCTCGGCGAAATTCAGACGCGCATCGGGGAACCACTTTGCCCCGGGCATGCGGTCGGCGTCGATCAGGGCGCGCTCACCGCGCGTCTGCGCGACCACGCCGCAGAAATCCCAGATGGCGGTCCAGAACTGCGCCGGCTCGCGCACGGACCAGTCGTAAAGCGAGGGGTAATCGGTGAAGCGTTGGCCGTGGCGGGTGGCCACGAGATCGCTGAATGCGGCGAGATTCGCCCGGGCCTTGCGCTCCGGGGAAGGGGTCCAGACGGCTTGTGTCACGACGGAAAACTCCGAAAACGGCGGAAGAGGGCAGCGCGGGGCTGCATGGGGCGATGTTATCGCACGCGATGTGCCAGAGGCTTGGTCTCAGGGGCGTCCGATGGATGGTCTGCCCGGATGGCGCGGCTGCATCGCGTGATCAGGTCTTCCCCAGACGGGCTGACAGGTCCGCCGCAGCCTCCTTGAGCGTGCGTTCGACGCGTCCGCCGGGAGAGCAGTCGACCGTGCCTGCATAGCCGAGCACCGTGAGGGCGAGCACCATGGCATTGCGATGATCGAACACGGGCGCCGACAGGGCATCGATGCCCGGAATGAGGGCGCCCTGGACTCTGACCACGCCTTCCCGCCGGATCTTCGCCCACAGGCGCCTCGCCGCGTCGAGGGAAGCGGGAACGCCGCGGGGCGGATTGCGGTCCAGGCGCAGTTCTTCGGCCACGATCGCGCCGGTGCGCCCCTCCGGGAGCCAGGCGCCGAAACAGCGGCCCGTGGCGGAGCGCAGCAGGGGCATCACACCCCCGGCGCGGACGTTCACGGTGACGATATCCCGTGAGTCCTCCCAGCGCACGATGGTGGCTCCCTTGTTGCCCCATACCGCGGCGGCCACGGTGGCGCCCAGATCCTGCGCGAGCGCGGGTAGCACAGGCGTTGCGAGCCGCACGGCATCGAGACGGCCCAGGGCGGCGAGGCCGAGCGAGAGCGCGAAGGGGCCGAGCGCGTAACGGCCAAGGGAAGGGTCCTGTTCCACCAGACCCAGCCGGATGAAGCTCGCCAGGTACCGATGCGCCTTGGCGGGCGGCATGCCTGCCCGGGCGGCGAGGTCCTTCAGCATGAGCGGCCCGCCCCCTTCGACCAGAACGTGAAGGAGGGCCCCGCCGGTCTCGAGGGACTGGATGCCCTGGGGCTGGCGACTGGCGGAACGCTGGGACATGACGACGCGGCGGGTTCGAGGTTGACCCGAATCCTAGGGGCCGATTACGATTAGTGCAATCCCTTCACCTATTCGTAATCTCCGTCCGGTGTTACCGGTCGGCTCCCGGAGGACGTTCATGGAAAAGAAATTCGCATCCCAGGCGGACCTCGCCGAAAAGAAGGTGAGCTTCGTGAAGCTCTCCGATTCCGCCTACGCGTACACGGCGGAAGGCGATCCCAACACCGGCATCGTCATCGGTGACGACGCGGTGATGGTGGTGGACACCCAGGCCACGCCAGTGATGGCGCAGGACGTCATCCGTCGCATCCGGGAAGTGACGGACAAGCCCATCAAGTACGTGTTGATGTCCCACTACCACGCCGTGCGGGTGCTCGGCGCCAGCGCCTACGGCGCGAGTCACGTGATCGCCAGCCGGCCCACCTACGACCTTATCTGCGAACGCGGCGAAGCCGACATGCGCTCGGAGATCGAGCGCTTCCCGCGGCTCTTCCAGGCGGTCGAGTCTATTCCCGGACTCACCTGGCCGAACGTCGTGTTCGAGAACGCGCTCACGCTCTACCTGGGCAAGCTCGAGGTGCAGATCCTCCATCTCGGTCGCGGGCACACCAAGGGGGATACCGTGGTGTGGCTGCCGAAGGACAAGGTGCTGTTCTCCGGCGACCTCGTGGAGTTCGGTGCCACGCCTTACACCGGCGACGCCTACCTCACCGACTGGCCCGGCACCCTCGACCGTATCGCCGCGCTTGGCCCCGCGAAGCTCGTCCCGGGCCGCGGTGATGCTCTTGCCACCCCCGAGATGGTGGCGCGCGGCCTTGCCGAAACCCGGGCCTTCATCACGCAGATGTTCTCGGCGGTGCGCGAAGGGCAGGCGGCCGGCAAACCGCTGCGTCAGGTCTACCGCGATACGTACGAGCGACTCAAGCCGCAGTTCGGTCAGTGGGTGATCTTCGACCACTGCCTGCCCTTCGATGTGAGCCGCGCCTACGATGAAGCCTCAGGGCTGGTGGACCCGCGCATCTGGACGGCCCAGCGCGACAAGGACATGTGGGAATCCCTCGAAGGCTGAGCGGCGCGTCATGGCCACCACCTACCGTGCGCCGTCGTTCGACTACGTCCGTCCGCCGGAACTCGACGGCGGCGCCAGGGGCTCGCCGCACCCGGTGATCATCGTGGGCGCGGGCCCGGTCGGGCTCGCGTGCGCCATCGACCTCACGCTCCAGGGCGTCGATGTGCTGGTGCTCGACGACAACAACACCGTGAGCACCGGCTCGCGGGCCATCTGCTACGCCAAGCGAACGCTGGAGATCCTCGATCGCCTGGGCTGCGGCGATCCGGTGGTCGACCGCGGCATCGGCTGGCGTATCGGCAAGGTGTTTCACCGCGACCGGCTCGCTTATCAGTTCGACCTTCTCCCGGAGAGCGGGCATCGGCGTCCCGCCTTCGTCAATCTGCAGCAGTACCACCTCGAAGAGGCGATGCTCGAGCGGCTCCTCGAGCTCGGCCGTGCGGAGGTGCGCTGGCGCAACCGTGTATGCGGGATCTCGCAGGACGCCGACGGCGTCACCGTTCGGGTTGCCACTGCAGACGGCGAGTACGACCTGCGCGCGGCCTACGTCATTGCGTGCGACGGTGCCCGCAGTGCTGTACGCGACTTCCTGGGCCTCGAATGGAAGGGGCAGGTCTTCCGGGACCGCTTCCTCATCGCCGATGTGCACATGCAGGGCGACTTCCCGACGGAGCGCTGGTTCTGGTTCGATCCGCCGTTCCATCGCAACCAGTCCGTCCTGCTGCACCGCCAGGCGGATGACGTGTGGCGCATCGATTTCCAGCTCGGCTGGGATGCCGACCCCGAGGAAGAGAAGAAGCCCGAGAACGTGATCCCGCGCATCCGGGCGATGCTGGGTGACGACCGGCCGTTCGAGCTCCAATGGGTCAGTGTCTATACGTTCCAGTGCCGTCGCCTCGATCGCTTTCTGCACGGCCGCGTGATCTTCGCTGGCGACGCCGCCCATCAGGTTTCACCGTTCGGCGCCCGGGGCGCCAACAGCGGCATCCAGGACGCCGACAACCTCTGCTGGAAACTCGCGCGGGTTCTCGGCGGAAAGTCCCCGCCCTCGCTGCTGGAGAGCTACGACCGGGAGCGCGTCGAGGCCGCGGACGAGAACATCCTCAACTCGACCCGAGCCACGGACTTCATTACCCCGAAGAGCGCGATGAGCCGCGTGTTCCGGGATGCCGTGCTGGATCTGGCACGCGACCACCCGTTCGCCAGAAGGCTCGTGAACAGCGGGCGCCTGTCGCTGCCGACGAGCCATCGCGACAGTGCGCTTTCCACGCCCGATTCGGCGACTTTCGCCGGCACCATGGTGCCCGGCGCGCCAAGCGCCGATGCCCCGGTTCGCTACGGCGGCCGCCCGCGATGGTGGCTGGACCTCATCGGGGGACGATGCGAGCTGGTGCTCTTCGCACACGATTCAGCGCAGACCACCGTCGCCGAAGTGCGCGAGATGTCACGGCAGCACGCCGAAACGGCGCGTATCTGGGTCGTGGCCCGCACGGAAGCCGACGCCGACTCCCTCGGAGCCGTCGCGAACGCAGTCGTCGACGCGGACGGCATTCTCGCGCAGCGTTTCGATGCGAAGCCGGGGACGCTCTATCTGCTGCGCCCGGATCAGCATGTGGCCGCACGCTGGCGCGCCTGGAAGCCAGCGGCGGTGGAAGGCGCCCTGCGGCGTGTGTACGGAATCGAAGATGACACTCACGACGGCACCCAATCTCGCGCAGCCTGACGACTTCTATCAGTCGCTCATCGATGCGCACGCCGGCCTCGACGACGGGCAGAGCACACTGCTGAACGCACGGCTCGTGCTGCTGCTTTCCAATCACATCGGCGATCTCGCCGTGCTGCGCGAGGCGCTGGCCATCGCCAGGGCGGGCGTGGACGATCGCAGCGAAGGAGGACTCGACCCATGAAGCGATGGATCTCTTACCCGAGGGCGGAAGGGGAGTACTCCCGACAGGCCCACGCCGACCTGCCGGAAGGCACATACGAGCGCGAGATGGGCAAGGAGGGCTTCTTCGGTCCCAGTTGCCATTTCCATCACCGCCATCGCCCGACGGACTGGGTGAGCTTCGACGGTACGCTGCAGCCGCAGGCGTTCGACCTCAACCTGCTGCCGTCCGACGGGGAGGATCCCTGGGCGGCCGCGAAGGTGCTCGGCAATGGCGATGTGCAGGTGCGCATCTGGCGCACGTCCGCGCCGATGCCGCACCTCGTGCGCAATGCCGACGGCGACGAATTGCTCTTCGTCCACGAAGGCTCGGGATCGCTTTACTGTGACTGGGGTCACCTACGCTACCGCGACGGGGACTATGTCGTGCTGCCGCGCGGCACCATGTGGCGCATCGAACCGGCGGAACCCACCGTGATGCTGCTGGTGGAAGCCACCGAAGGTTCCTACCAGCTCCCGGAGAAGGGCATCGTCGGCCCCCATGCGATCTTCGATCCGGCCGTGATCGATACGCCGAAGATCGACGACGCGTTCCGCGCGCAGCAGGGCGACCAGCCCACTCGCGTCCGGGTGAAGCGTCGCGGGCGTGTGGCAACCATCGCGTACCCGTTCAACCCGCTGGATGCCGTCGGCTGGCATGGCGACCTCTGCGTGGCCCGCGTGAACTGGCGCGACATCCGGCCGCTGATGAGCCATCGCTACCACCTGCCACCCTCGGCCCACACCACCTTCGTCGCGAAGAATTTCGTGGTGTGCACCTTCTGCCCGCGACCGATCGAGTCCGATCCCGGTGCGCTGAAGGTGCCGTTCTTCCACAACAACGACGACTACGACGAGATCATCTTCTACCACCGCGGACAGTTCTTCTCGCGCGACAACATCCACCCCGGCATGATGACCGTGCATCCGTGCGGCTTCACACACGGGCCCCATCCCAAGGCCTTCGATATCGGTGCCAAGTCCGGCCGCAAGGAGACGGACGAGGTCGCCGTGATGATCGACACGCGTTTCCCGGTCGAGATCGAGCCGATGCCCGAAGGGGTGGAGCAGACGCGTTACGTGGACTCGTGGCGCCGAAAGGTCGAGACCCCGTCGTGATCTCCCGTCGCGCGCTGATCCTTGGGGCCCTCGCGGCCCCGTTGTCGGTCCGGACGGCGCTAGGCGGCACGTTTCCGAGCCGACCGATCCGGCTCCTCGTTCCCTACCCGGCAGGTGGCGCGACCGACTTCATCGCCCGCACGCTCGGCGCGGACCTGTCGGCGCGTCTGGGACAGTCGGTGGTGATCGACAACAAGCCGGGCGCGACGACCGTGGTCGCGGCGGAGGTGCTCGCCAGGGCCAACCCCGACGGCCACACGCTGATGCTGGCGGACACCGCCACCCTCGCGACCAATCGCAGTCTGTACCGGAAGCTGCCGTACGATCCCGAGCGGGATCTCATGCCGGTGGCGCGGGTGGCGAGAATTCCTCTGGTGGTCGTGGTAAACGCGGACAGCCCGATTCAGTCCGTCGCCGATCTGGCTGCGCAGCTCCGCGCCCGTCCCGGGCAGCTGGACTACGGCAGCCCCGGTCTGGGTTCGCCGCACCATCTGGCCACGGAACTCTACCTGCGCCAGTTGGGGGCGTCCGCACAGCATGTGCCGTATCGCGGGGCTGCCCCTGTGCTTCAGGATCTGATCGGCGGACGCCTGGCGTTCGCGATTCTGGACTTGCCGACCGTGCGAGGTGCCATGAGCGGCAATCGCCTCAAGGCGCTCGCGGTGACGACCCGCCAGCGTCTTGCCGCGTTGCCTCAGGTGCCGACGCTGGACGAGTCCGGCATCAAGGGGTTCGACGCCTTTGCCTGGCAGGGCATCGTCGCGCCGGCCAAGACGCCCATGGACGTCGTGACGCTCCTGTACCGCACGGTGGATGAGACGCTCCGCCAGCGCGATGTCGCACGCAAGCTGGAGGAAGGCGGCGTGGAGCTTTTCGGTGCGGCGCCCGGGCAGTTTGCCGGGTTCGTCTCCAACGAGAGCCAGCGCTGGGCTCAAGTCATCAACGCTGCCGGCATCCGCCTGGAATAGGGCTCGCTCAGCGACGCAACAGTTGCAGGAACTCGCGTCGAAGCTCGGGGTTGTGGAGGAAAGCGCCTCGCATCACGCTGTTGGTCATCTGCGTGTCGTCTTTCACGCCGCGCCACTGCATGCAGAAGTGGTCGGCCTCCAGCACGATCGCCAGGCCATCGGGTTCCAGACGGGTTTCCAGCAGGTCCGCGAGCTGCATCACGGCTTCTTCCTGGATCTGCGGGCGGCTCAGGACCCAGTCCGCGAGACGCGCGTACTTGGACAGGCCGATCAGGTTGGATCGCTCGCTCGGCAGCACGCCGATCCACAGCTTGCCCATGATGGGAACCAGATGGTGCGAGCACGCGCTGCGCACCGTGATCGGCCCGATCATCATCAGCTCGTTGACGCGCTCCACGTTCGGAAACTCGGTGACGTTGGGCGCAGCCTGGTAACGGCCGCGGAACACTTCGTTCAGGAACATGCGCGCTACGCGACGGGCGGTGCCTTGCGTGTTGTGGTCGCTCACCGTGTCGATGACGAGCGCTTCCAGCACTTCCTGCATGCGCTCCGCTACTTCATCCTCGAGGGCGTCGAGTTCCTTCGGGTCCTCGATGAACTTGGCGATGTTGTCGTTGGCATGGTAGCGATGCCCGGCAATCTCGATGCGTCGCCGGATGCGTGCCGAAGCGCTGGACGCTGCGGACTCAGCAGGCGAGGGAACTGGCACTATTCGATTGGTTGTGCTCAACGGCGTCTCCAGGGAGGGACGGCACCGGCCCGGGGACGAATCCGCCGGCCACGGGCACTGGATCTCGGAATATAGGCTGATAGTACCGCGCCTGCCATCCGGGGACGCCTGGACAATCTTCGTGAATGCACAGGTTGTCCAGGTCTTCCGCGGTCACTCCGGCAACCTCAGGACAGACCAGCTCCACATGAAATCGTTCGATCTGACCGTGGGTGTCGACTACTCCGGCGCCGCGCATCCGGAAGCACGACTGCCCGGCCTGCAGATGTACTCTGCGCTGCCCGGCCGCGAGCCGGAACGGACACCACCCCGGACCGGCCGGCACTGGGCGCGACGGGACCTCGCCGGGTATCTGCGGGAGCTCGTTTCCGGCGACCGGCGGGTCCTTATCGGCGTCGACCACGGGTTCTCCTTTCCGATCGCCTACTTCCGGCGCGTTGGCCTGCACGCTTGGCCGGAATTCCTCGATGACTTCAGCCGCCACTGGCCCACGGCGGACCCAGGCGTAGCTGTTCGCGACGTCCGCGAGGGACGCACCAAGGGAACCGCTGCGGGCCTCGCTGGCCGAACCGGCCGCAACACCGAGTTCCGGCTGTGCGAGCAGTGGACGTCCTCCGCCAAGAGTGTGTTCCAGTTCGATGTGCAGGGTTCGGTGGCCACCTCCACGCACGCGGGGCTTCCCTGGCTGCGGTGGCTGCGGCAGGCCTGTGGTGACCGGCTGTTCTGGTGGCCGTTCGACGGCTGGCGTCCCCCTGGGGACGTCTCGGTGATCGCCGAGGTCTACCCCTCGCTGTCGCGGCGCCGCTATCCGCGGGCAGGGCGGACGGCCGACGAGCAGGATGCCTATGCCGTGGCCCGCTGGCTCCAGGACATGGAAGCCCGCGATGCGCTCGGCCGGTTCTGGGAGCCGCCCCTCACCGAGGCAGAGCGTGCCGTGGCGAACTGCGAGGGCTGGATCCTGGGCGTAATGTGATCGAACGAGGTCGTCGCCGGATTGTCCACCATATGCTGTTATCGTTGCAGCCCGCGCGAGCCGTCGGCTCGCTTCGTCCTCAACGTCTTCGGAGATCGCCCATGAAATTCTCTCTCATCGCCGGTTCGCTTCTCATCGCTGCCGTGACTTCGTCCTCCGCGTTCGCGCAGGAGAAGAAGACCGTCCTCACCATCGACACGGCTCGCAAGATGGCAGCCGCCTGCGTCGCCAAGGCCAAGGCCGAAGGCTGGCGCATGAACATCGCCATCCTGGATGACGGCGCGAACCTCAAGTACTTCGAGCGGATGGACGGCTCCTTCCTCGGCAGCGTGCAGATCGCGCAATTGAAGGCCAATACCTCCGCGAGCTTTCCGTTCCCCTCCAAGTTCCTCGGCGAGATCGCGCAGCGCATCCCCGGCATCGCCCACGTGCCCGGCCTCGTGACCTTCGAGGGCGGCATTCCCATCAAGACCGGCAGCGGCGAGCACATCGGCGCGATCGGCGTGAGCGGCGCGACCGCGGAGCAGGACGGCATCTGCGCCCAGGCGTCGCTCGACGCCGTGAAGGACGACCTCAAGTAATCACGCAGTCCCGTCTGCAACTCGGCCGGGCCTGCGATTCGGGTCCGGCCGTCAGTGCCCTTCGAAAAGCACCAGCGAATGGACGGGTACGCCTTCGCTTTCGATGCGCTGTCGGCCCTCGAGATCGGGAAGCTCCACCACGAACAGGCATTCCTGCACTACGGCACCGGTGCTGCGGATGAGCGCGAGCGCCGCGAGCGCAGTGCCGCCCGTCGCGATCAGATCGTCCACCAGCACGATCTTCTCCCCCGGCGCGATGACGTCGACGTGCATCTCCACGCGATCCTGCCCGTACTCCAGGCTGTAGTCCTGCGCGATCACCTTGCCCGGCAGCTTGCCCGGCTTGCGGATCGGCACGAAGCCGATGCCGAGCGCTGCAGCCAGCGGCGCGCCGAAGAGAAAGCCGCGTGACTCGATCGCCGCCACCTTGCTGGCACCCAGCGACTCGCAGCGAGCGGCCAGGCGGTCGATGGTTTCGCGGAACGCGGCACCATCGGCGATAAGCGTCGTGATATCCCGGAACAGGATGCCGGTCTTCGGGTAGTCGGGGATCGTGCGGATGAACCGGGCGAGATCGATCGTCACGGCGACCCCTTCAGTCGGGCGTAGTCATAGGGCAGGGCGGGAAAGGTGGTGCCGGCAGGCACCATGGCCTCCACCGCCCGTAGACGATCTTCGCTCGCTGGGTGGCTGGATAGCAGCGTGGGGACGTTGGAGCCTTCACTCGCGAGCTTGCGGAAGAACGTGGCCATGCCACGCGGGTCGATCTGGAAGGTCATCAGTCGTGTGGCCCCGAGGGCATCCGCCTCGCTCTCCTGCGAGCGCGAAAACTGCAGCGCCCCGAGGTTCGCGGCCCAGGTGCCGGCCATGGATGCCCCTGCCTCACCGAGTACCAGCGACAGGATCACCTGCCACCCGGCCGAATGCACCAGACCGCGCAGACCGTGGCGACGTTCGACGTGCTGGATCTCGTGGGCGAGCACTCCCGCCACCTCCTCCGCACTGTCGGCCTTGGCGAGCAGCCCCGAGTGGAACACGACGAAGCCCCCCGGCATGGCAAAGGCATTCACCGTCGCGTCCTTCGCGATGTAGAACTCGTAGGGATAGGGCGAGCCCTGTGTGAGCTTGCGACCCAGCTCGCGGAGCATGGGCAGTGCCGGATGATCGTCCTCGATGGACAGCGTGGCCTTGTGTTGCGCGAACGCCTGGCGTCCGAGCTTGATCTCGGTGTCCACAGGGATACGGCTCACGGCCCAGTCGACGATTCGGTCTGTTTGCGAAAGAAACAGCCCGAGCAGCAGGAGCGGCACACCCACTAGGGTGATCAGAAGGCCGATGGATGCCCGTCGGGTGCCTCGGGAGACCGTGTGAACGTGCTGCTGCCCCGCCTTCAGGTGCGTAAGCAGGGCGGCCTTGGCCGACTCGTCGGAGACCGTGAGCGAATAGCCTCCTGCATCGGACGGCCATTCCAAGAACAGCTGCGAGTTGTTGAAACCGCCGTTCCGCCAGCGCACGCCGGACCAGGACGGAACGTCGACCGGCGGTTCGTGGTCGATGGCGAGCCCGAGCGCCGAGGCGGAAAAAGGCACCTCGACGCCATCCGACGCGAGGCCGGGACCGAACAGCCGGCCCCGGAAACGCGATCCGATGCCTGCGGCGTCGCTCACTCGTCGTCGCCGCCGAGCAGGCCCCCGAGGGCCGCGCCGCCGAGCATGCCGCCCAGGATGGAGCCCTGCTCACGGGAGCCGCCCATCTGGGGCGCCGCCGCGAAGATGCGGCTGGCAAGCCGCGAGAGCGGAAGCGACTGCAGCCAGATCGTGCCCGGGCCGCGGAGCGTGGCGAAGAACATCCCCTCGCCGCCGAACAGCGCCGTCTTGATCTTGCCCACGTACTCGATGTCGTAGTCCACCGAGGGCTGCAGGCCCACGAGACAGCCGGTGTCCACGCGCAGCAGTTCGCCGGGGGCGAGTTCCTTCTTCATGAGCGCGCCGCCAGCATGGACGAATGCGAGGCCGTCGCCTTCCAGCTTCTGCATGATGAAGCCCTCGCCGCCAAAGAAGCCGACGCCCAGCTTCTTCTGGAACGCGATGCCCACGGACACGCCGCGCGCCGCGCACAGGAAGGCATCCTTCTGGCAGATGAACTGACCGCCCATCTTGGCGAGGTTGATGGGGATGATGGTGCCGGGGTAGGGCGCCGCAAACGCCAGACGTCGCTTGCCGTTACCGGTGTTGGAATAGATGGTCATGAACAGCGACTCGCCCGTGAGCAGCCGCTTGCCGGCGCCCATCAGCTTGCCGAAGATGCCGCCCTGCTGGGTGCCGTCGCCGAAGACGGTGTCCAGCGAGATGCCGTCCTGCATGTAGAACATGCCACCGGCCTCGCCGATCGCGGCCTCGCCGGGGTCCAGCTCGATCTCCACGTACTGCATCTCTTCGCCGAAGATCTGATAGTCGATGACGTCTGCTGCCATGGTCGTGGTTTCCAAGGTGGGGAAAATGGGGCCCGGCCGTGCGTGCCCGCGGACCGAAGCATGGATCGGCGGGGCGCCCGGGAATTCCGGGACGAGGGGGCCGATTATCGCAAATGGCGCCGTGGCGAAACGTGCGCCGGGACGCACGATCGGGAACTCCGAAAGCATGCGGCGGTCTGGAAACTGGTCGCCGCGAGAATCCCACGAGCATGCGAGTCGATCCCTCACCCCGGAGACTTTCCCGTGAAACCGCTTTTGCTAGCCATTGCCCTCGCTGCATCCGGACCCGCCAGTGTCCAGGCCGCCGGTGACCTCACGAAGCAGGAGCCGATCGTCGTGACCCTCACGCTGGGAAACGCGCAGGGTGAGCACCGCTTCTCGCCGGACTCGCTCAGCTTCGAGACCGGAAAGCTATACGCATTGCGCCTGGAGAACGCAAGTCGCAACGCCTATTACTTCGGTTCACAGGGTCTGGCTGACGCGGTGTACTCGCGGAAGGTCATGGTAGTGGGTCCGGACGGGGCGCCGATTGCCGAGGTGTACGGGCCCGTACGTCGCATGGAACTCAAACCCGGTGGAGTCGCGGAATGGTGGTTTATCCCGATCCGAACTGGTCGATTCGACGACGTGATGTCCACACGAACGCACACGGAGGCCGGTATGCGCGCCACCATCGAGGTGAAGTAGCGCAGCTACGGGTCGCGGGGGCCGCAAAAGAAAACGGGGCGCCAAGGCGCCCCGTTTCGGTCGTGAACCGAGTCCGACTCAGTGCGACGTGGCTCCCCGGCGACGCCGCACCATCGCAGCAATCCCGAGGGCTCCGACCCCCATCAGTGCCATTGTGCCGGGCTCCGGCACCGGGGGCGGTGGCACATCGATACCGCCGACTTCCGTCTCGGTGAGTTCGATGTCATAGAGCCGAATCAGCGCGACGCGCCCATCCGCGAACTCGAACTGACCGCCACCGGCGACGTTGTCAGCGAAGAAATGGATCAGTCGCTCCGGGTTGTCCGCGGCATAGGCGCTGAAATCCATCGACTGGGTGTCGAGGTCGAACTGGAGGATGCCATCCAGATAGGCAGTCACCGTGCCGTTGCCCCGGTTGGTGAGCGTGATGCGGTGGTATTCGCCGAACGTGAAGAAAGACGGCCCGGTCGAAGTCGGCCAGACCTGGAGCTGATTGCCGGGCGACACATAGAAGGCGTTGTCGCTCTGGCGATTGGAGACCCCTAAGATGTTCTCCCACGAAGCCTCATTCGCTTCGAACTGGAACACGATGTCGACCGAATAGGCATCGTCGTTGTCCAGCAGCCCTGCGGCGGAAACGACGAGTCCGGCCTGCTCCGTCACGTCGGAAGCGTTGCCGTCGAACCGGTATACCCAGCGCGACTCTCCGAACACATCGTCCAGCAGGAACCCGTTGCTGCCCAGCGGATCGATCGGGGTGAGGGCCGGGACGCCGGCTTCGTCCGCGGCGAGCGTGTTGTTGAAGCTCCAGGTCGCGACGGGGACGGGATCTGCCGCCTGGGCGGACGCGGCGAAGGACAGGAGGGCGAGCGTCAGGAGGGTTCTGGTCGGTCTCATCGGTTGGGGCCTCTGTCCGGAAGAGTCGGAATCTCCGAGAGACAGCAATCGCGGGACCAGGGACGGAACTCATTGACGGGAAAGCGTCCGCGCCCGATGTCCGTACTGGAATGTCAAGAAGGCCGACACCTGTCGTGCCGCGAATCTGTCTTCTCGGGTGTCCATCCGGTCGGGTGCTTCGCGTCTTACGCACCCGCTCGCCCGCAGTTTCGAATGGTGGTCAAGCCGCGTGGCGTGACCTGGGGCTGCTGGAGCATGATCGATTCCCGCGCCGACACAGGGAGGGCATCCGGCCGCGGGTTCGGCTCTGGGGGCTTGCCCCGATGAGTGCCGAACCGACGAGTGCGCAGTTCGGTCGGGTCGCGCACCATGCTCATCGCTGTCGGCGCCTCTGACGCTACGCGACTGGTGCCGCATGCCCCCTGGGCGCACCGGGGAAACGCCCTCCGTTCACAGTAGCGCAAGTCGCCACCCGCCTCGGTGGTTGAAGGGCATCGTGCCGAATCGCGATCCGGGTTCGCGCGGGGGTTTCTCCGGCCTCGATCCGTGCCCGGATCGGCAGGATACTTGCAGGGCGCCCCTTTCCGCCGGTCTCCCGAAACCAAGGACCTTCGATGCCCCGCCATTCCCTCCCGCCATGTTCCTTCTCGCGAGGCCCGCATCGCCTGGCGTTGACCACTGCGCGGTTGCTGCAGGCTCTTGCCGTCTCGGGTCTCTGCGTTGTTCTCGCTGGCTGTGGTGCCTTCATCGAAGAGAAACGTAGGCCGGTCAAGCCACATCCGTTGGGGGAGACGTATGGGCAGATGTATGACGAGGCTGAGCACGAGAAATGTCGAAACCGCGAGCGTGGGGACGGCCGCTGCCAGAGATTCCTGCTCCGCCGAAACGAGAACCCGGAGATCTGGCCGTACCGGGATGTTCCGCCGCTGAAGTGGCCGGAGGCGCCGAAGGAGAGTGTCTACCGGGAGGGGATGACGCCAGTCGAGTACTGGAGGGCGCTGTGCAAGGCGGAGGCGGGGGAGTTCATCTACCGGACGGTGGAGGTGGAGGGGGTCTACCAAGTGCGCCCGCGCAAACACGAGACGGACTACGCGATGGCGGATCGGTACATTGTGGAGGACCCCTACGGCAACACGCTGGGTGAGGAGGAGGCCTACATCGCGTTCACTTACCTCGCGCCGAAGGACCGCTGGACCAGAGAACTCCCTGGCTACTCGTATCTGGAGAGCGGGTGGCATCCCGGCGTCGCGCGTCCGGCGTTCAACGGCGACGGATCGCTTCGCGAGAAACCGTCCCCAGGACGCCGATTCCAGCGCTATTACGGCTTCGATCAGCGGCGATTCGACACGATGAGAATGGTGTGGGTCGAATCGATCGTCAGCACCATCGGCTTCACGTGGCGAGGCATCCGGCGCCCGATGGATCGAGAACTTGGCATTGCGGGTGGAGAACTCGCGGTGGTGGACCTCAAAACCAACCAATTACTTGGTCTGCGCAGGGGGTTCATCCTGGGAGGTCAACTACCCGATGGAGGTGTCAGTTGGGGCGGAGGAAATGTCTGCCCAGACTACATGTCGGTGGAGGGTCCAGGAAAGATCCTGCGCAGAAACAAGCACCATGACTTCGGGCTGTGGTTTCTCACCAAGGTTGCGAAGCCGTCAGGGAAGGCCTACAGCGAATGAGTACCCGAACGCAGGTCTTGTACGCGGCATTGCTCAAGCAGTTTGCGGCCGAGTCGTATATCACGCTCCTCTCCGGGGAACGCACATCGGACATCCCGAGTGCCTTGCGAGCAGGAAGCAACAATCTCGAGCCACAAGTTCGCGTGAACGGTCGTTTGCAAGACAACGAGCTTCTCCAGATGCTCCCAGGTGCGCGCCCAGACAGGCCAATACTGCCTGGCGCCACTCGGTTTACGGAGTCAATGAACCGTGAGTTGGCGGAATCGAACGGTTTCGAGATAGTCACCCAAACGCTGAACGACGCCAGCGGCTTCTCCGCGACCATCCTTCGCTCGCGTCAGGATCCCAGCCACTACACCGTGGCATTCCGAAGCACCGAGTTCGTGGAACAGCGCTTCGGCGGAGACAGTGCTCGGGACAAGGACGGTGCCGACAAGAGTCTGGCGTTTCGCGGAATGGCGTGGGCGCAGCTCGCCGCGGCGGACCGGTGGTTCACAGAGCAGATCGCACCGGGCGGCGCGCTGTTTGGAGCCGGGCGCATAGAGCTGTCCGGCTACTCGTTGGGCGGCCACATCGCCATGGTCATGACGGAACTGCATCCGGATCGGGTGAGCCACGCTACCATGATCAACAGTCCCGGGCGTGGCGGGGTTGCGCCGTGGTTCTCCATCCGGCAGTTGCTGGACGCGTACAACGCTATCGTCGCCAACCCGGAAGCGGACCTACCGGGGTTGCCGTTCGTGCGCGGAAGAAATGCCGAGTTCGATGCTCTCCTCAGCGCGGCCCGTAACGCGGAGAGGAGTCCCGATCCCCTCTGGGAGCACGATGCCTACGTCGACCCCCGGCATCGATGGGCCATGGCCCGCGTCGGCGAGTTCACAACTTTCCTCGGTGGGGACTTCGGCGCGGTGACTCTGGACCCTGCGATCGACTCGAAGATCACCTACGTCTATGGGATGGCAACTCACCATGACGATACCTTCGTGTCGCTCTCCGGCATTCTCCCTACGGCCGGCCGCGTCCGAGTCTTCATTGAGGATCAGCCGTTCTTCGGTGGGAACTACCTCTCTCCCGCTCCGACGGAACAGGACAAGTTCGAGCGTGACTTCCTCCGATCCCACAGCATCACGCTCCTCATGGACTCGCTGGCCCTGACCCGGCTGTTTCAGACCATCGATGCCACGCTCACCCAGGAGAATGTCGACACGGTTTTCGCGTCATCGTCGAATCAGATTTCAGACAGCTCCTTAGCGGTGGCAGAAGCGCGCGCGGAAAGTGATTCTCTGGAACTCGCGCTCGATGCCCTGCGGTGGGCGATCCTTCCGCCAGCGGCGGTCCTGGGAAAGCGCCTGACCGACTTCGATCCTGGACTAGACGGCTTCGGCAACCTCGACTTCCGCAACGTCTTCTACGACCGGATCACGGAGATCACCGACTACCTCAAGACGGTCGGGTCCCGACGCTACACGATCACGCCGATCGCCGAGATGCGCTGGACGGGCGAAAGCGGCATTACCGCAGCGTTCAGCAACAAGACGGTGTCGTACGTCAGGGGCACGTTCCCGACGTCTGCCCAGCTAGTACTCCGAGCGGCGGGAGACTCACCCCTTGCCGAGGCGAACCGGGTCGCGCTGGACAATCTTGCGCCGTTCGTCGTGTCGGCGGATGTGCGGATCTACGACTCCCAGAAGTACGCGGCAGAGCACTACTCCGTGCAGTACGTGAAGGACCGCGCGACTCTCTTGTCCAGGACGCTGGAACGCAATCTCTACAACGAGCAGAAGCCCTTCATCCGCAGCGCGGTGCCGGGTGTGCTCGAGGACCTGTTTCGGAACATCCGTATCGACTACGGGTCCGCAGACCAGGACCAGAGAGGCGGAAGTCCGAAGTTCTTGGTTCGCTTCGGACTGGACGAGAACAAGGAGGTCGAGACGCTCAATGGCGGCCCCAGCGAGGATCGTCTTTACGGTCGCGGTGGCAACGATGTTCTGAAGGGCGAGGCGCTGCGCGACCACCTCGAAGGCAACGACGGGGACGATGAACTCCACGGCGGGTCGGGCAATGACACGCTGCTTGGTGGTCGCGGCGACGACAGGCTGTTCGGCGAGGCCGGGGCGGACAATCTCGATGGCGGGTGGGACAACGACCGGCTCGAAGGTGGGGACGAGCAGGACGAGCTTCGCGGTGGCAAGGGCGACGACGTTCTCTCGGGCGGCGAAGGATTCGATACGTACATTGTCGGCTTCGGGGCGGACACGATCGAAGTCGACACGGACAAGGGCACCATCCGACTGGAGAACGGGCGCAACCTGGCCGGCGTGTTCGAGAAGTCCGACACGTCATATCGCTGGAAGGCAGACGCCAGCATCTCCGCGACGCTGATCGGCGCTGACCTCGCGATTGCCTTCGGCGGGACAGACAGCCTCGTCATTCGCGGCTATCGCAATGGCGACTACGGCATTCACCTCGTCCAGAAAGGCGAGACGCGAGGTCTCGATCGGGCCTTCGTGGGGGACCTCAAGCCGGTTCTTGCCGATCAGGTGGTGGTGGACGAGTGGGGCAACCCTGTCCTGACGACGACCCCGGAGCCTTCGCGCGCGGACGAGTTCGTCGGCGCGCCGGGCCCTTCCGAGATCAGTACGTTCCTTGGCTCGGACTACGTTTCCGAGAAGTGGGGCGGGGACGATTTCATCGACGGCGGTAGCGGCGACGACTATCTCGACGGCGGAGCGGACAACGACACCGTGATCGGCGACGCCGGACGCGATGTCCTGACCGGTGGCGATGGCGATGACCGACTGTATGCAAACTTCCGGACTGAACTCGATGCAGCCGTCCAGCGGGGCGCTGCGGGAGGCTTCGGTGTGGGGGAAGGCGACTGGCTCGTGGGCGGCAAGGGCGACGACTGGCTGTTCGGCGAGGAGGGCAACGACCTGCTCTCGGGCGGCCTCGGTGCCGACAAGCTGGTGGGTGGAACGGGCAACGACCTTATCGTCGGAGACGCGGACTTCGTCGGCCGGGATGAGCGACGCGATCTGGCCGACAGATCGAACCCGAGTCCGTGGACCTGGCGCGTTGCGGCCTTGGGCAGGTTCGAATTCGTGGTGGACGGGGTCGAAGCGTTCCAGCACGCGAACGCCACAGCAGTGTACGCCCGGGAGGCTGGCAACGACGTCATCTTCGCCGGCGGTGGCAACGACCTCGTGTTCGGTTACGGCGGCAACGACATCGTCTTCGGAGGCGATGGCATCGACACGATCGCCGGCAACGACGGCGATGACCACCTTCTCGGCGACGAAGGCGACGATGTCATCACCGGCGACAGCGGTCGGGCGGTCGTGGGCGAGGCCCACGTCGTCGCTTACGGCGATGACGTCATCGAAGGCGGCGCGGGCAATGACTGGCTGCAGGGCGAGGGCGGCGACGACCATCTGACGGGCGGGGACGGCAACGACATTCTTATCGGGGACGGCGAGCACGTCGCCGCTGCGTTGCACGGAGCGGATGTTCTGGTGGGCGGTGCCGGCGACGATGTTCTCGACGGTGGTGGCGGTCGAGATTCGCTCTCCGGGGGCAGCGGCAAGGATCAGCTTCGTGGTGGCGATGGTGACGACACTCTGGTCGGAGGCGACGGCGACGATGTCCTGAACGGCGGTGCCGGCAACGATTTCCTGGAAGGAGGCAAAGGCCGGGACGTTCTGCGTGGCGGCGCTGGCGACGACGTCTATCTGGTGGACGACGAGGACGTCATCGTCGACGACGAAGGCGAGAACATCATCCGGTTCGTCAACGGCACAGGCCGCGGTGCTGTTTCGGCTTCGTCCTCCCAGCGCGGCGGTGTCGTCTACGTCACGGTGTCCGACGGGACCGGTGCGCTGTTCGAGGTTGCCGCCCGGGGTGTCGGTGCACCGGCCGAAGCGAGTCCTGCGCCGGACCTCTCGATTCCTTCCGCTCCACCACCTCCGCTCGGTATCGGAGGCTCCGGTGACGCCGGAATCCCTCTCGTTTCCGATCCGCCTTCGGTTGGTTCCCCTGCGCCGTCGGGCAACACTGGCAGCTCGGGTGGCGGAAGCTTCGTGGTCGTCTTCGACGGCGAGGAATCCCTCACCGCCGCCGAGTTCTACGGAGAAGCTCTCGTCGACCCCGTGATTCTCACCGGCACCTCAGGCGAGGACGTTCTGGAAGGGTTCGCCGGCGCGGACCGACTCTCCGGCGGCTTCGGGCGGGATCGACTGTACGGTCACGCCGGTGACGATCGCATCGAAGGCGGTGGTGGCGACGATTTCATCGTCGGCGGGCGCGGGGATGATCGTCTCGACGGTGGGGACGGTGAGGACACTTACCTCTTTGACGCTGGCGATGGCCGCGACACCGTGAATGCCCAGTGGGGCGATAGTCTCGTGCTGGGAAGCGGCCTTTTCCGGTCCGATGTGACGCTGCTTCGTTTCGCCACGGGCGATCTGGAGGTCCGCGTGGCAGGAAGCGACGACCGGATTCTCCTGCCGGGCGTGTTCGACCCCAACGGCGTCAAGCTGAAGCGAATCGTCTTCGGTGACGGAAGCGAACTCGACTCGGCGGGAATTGCATCGCTGCCGCTGGCGCCAATCGACGGCACCGACGGCAACGATTCGCTGCAGGGGAGTCCGTTCTCCGAGACCCTCCGCGGCCTTCGCGGAGACGACCTCCTCGATGGCGGTGCCGGCAATGATGTTCTCATCGGCGGCGCAGGAGCGGATCGCTACGTGCTGTCGCTCGGCATGGGTTGGGACGAGATCCGTGAGGAGCCCGGCGAGGGCGGCGTCCTGGTGCTGGACGCGCCTCTGGCGCTCGACGGTCTGGTGCCCGAGCTTCGTGGCACCAATCTCGCACTGCGGCTCGCCGGGACGAGCGGTGAGTCGGCTCAGGGCGTTTTGGTGAAGGGATTCGCCTCTAGGCCGGAACTCTGGCAGATCGATGTCGATGGCGTCCAGGTATCGGTGGAAGACTGGATTCGGAGCCAATCCGAGGGCGAGTTTGCCGATCCCGATACCGCCTTGCGGCGGGAGTTCCGATGGAGCCTGGTCCACGCGCACGATCGCGTGGCAAAGGAAGAGGGGCTGGCGGCGCTCGACGACGGCGCGGGCTATCGCAGTCCGCTTCTCGACGTGTTCGGCACACAGATTCGAACGCAACGGCTGTCCCAGCTGATCGATGCGAGCGGCGGGGTGGTCACTGCGACCACACAGGACATCGTGCCATGGCAGGGGCTGGAGCCCGCCAGGCTGTCTGCGCGCTGGCGCGATTTGAACTTCCAGAGTGTCATGGCCGAGGGTGCTTCCTTCACGGTGACTTCAAACGCGCAGACCCGCACCAGTTGGACCGATGCCGGTGCGGTCTCGATCGACGTGACCGTAGAGCGAAAGGGTCAGCCACTGCTGGCCGGATGGCGGCCGATTCCCGAGGACTCGACTTCGCTTCCGTCCGGCGCAGGTGTCGAGACCTATCACGACATCGCTTGGGAACGCGACGTGATTCTCCGGGAAGTGGATGGCACATCGAAGGCCCGCGACAACATTCGCACATCGACTTTCATCCCGGAGGTCTCGGGCGGTGACGCCCCAGAGCAGATCCAGTTCCGCGGGCGTTCAATCATTCTGGCGGGTGGCGGGAATGACGACGTGCGGCAGTCGCCCCTCGTCTTCAATTTCATCGGCCTCGACGAGTTCAGCCCGGGGGTGTTCGTCGACGGCCAGGGCGGCAACGACCGACTCGAAGGCAGCGGCTACGGCGACACATTGGTCGGCGGTGAAGGGGATGACGAACTCGTCGGTCGGTCAGGCGCCGACATGCTGGTGGGTGGCGAAGGCGCCGACCGGCTGGATGGCGGCGAGGGGGCCGATCGCTATGTCATCCGCGCCGGCGAGGCCGATGGCGACGTCATTCTCGATGTGAGCCTCGAACTCGCCACATCGGAAGCGCCGCCGTTTGCGTTGTTCGAGTCGTGGCATCAGCAGACCTTTCCGGACGCGCCGATTCCGCGGCGACCCTATGCGCGGGACGATCCCTTGCTCGCCGCCGCGGGGCTGGTCGCCACGGATACTGTCGTCCTGCCTGAAGCCGTGACGCGAGAGGACGTTCGCATCTCGTTCGGATCGGCCACAGCGGCCGAGCTGGGCCTGTCGGAAGAGTCCGCTGCGCGCCTGACCAACGACGAAAGCCTGTTCGATGTGCGGCCGCGTCTGTGGCAGACGCTGGATCTCGCCTGGGGCGCCGACCAGCGCGTCCGGCTGTACATGGGGGACTGGACGCGTCCCATCGAGACCGCCGACCCGACGAACAGCACCCATTTCCAGTGGGGCCTCATCGGCGGCCTGGGCGGCGGCGTGGAGCAGGTGCAGTTCGGCGACGGAGAGGTCTTGCGGATCGCAGACCTGCGACGGCAGGTGATAGCTGCGGGCGCTTCGGTCGTGATGGAGGCGGGAGAGGCCGATCGGCGAGTCCAGGCCGATGGCACCGCACGTTCCCTTCTTTTCGGCGAGTCCATCCGGCCCTGGGAAGTGCGCCCCAGCGCGCACGGGGCCGATCTGCGAATCACCCACGAGCCAACGGGCACCAGCGTGACGCTCGCGGACTGGTACGGCGCGGGCGGCGCGCGTCCGGTGCAAGTGATCGGTTTCGACGACGGTGGCGAATGGCGACTCGATGACGTCGGCGCCTATGCGCTCTATCGCGCCGCCACGGACGGGAACGATCTCCTGATCGGCGAGGGCGGTCGCGGCAACACGATTTCGGCCCTGGCGGGAGACGATCGCGTGTTCGGCGCCGAGGGCGACGACACGCTGGAGGGGGGCGAGGGACTCGACTGGCTCGGCGGCGGGGATGGCAGCGATGCCATCTCTGACTCAGCCGGTGGCGCAGTGCTCATCGGAGGCGATGGCGACGACGCGCTCTTCGCGCAGGCCATTGCGTGGTTCGATGGTGGTTCCGGCGCGGACCGGCTCCGCTCCTCGGGACCGGCCGCCGTCATGCAGGGCGGTGCGGGAGACGACACGATCGACGCGCCCGGCACTCATCTGCTTCTTCGTCATCGATGGGGAGACGGTGTCGATACGGTGAGCGCCCCGGCGAGTTCGCTGACCGTGAATCTCGGCAGAGACTTGTCTCTCGACAACGTACGGGTTCGCGTGGAGGGAGATGGTGCGCTTGTCGACTTCGGCGATGGCGGCGGACTCAGGCTGTCGGACCTGTCTCAGTGGGACGGGCGCCAGCTGCGGCTCCAGGTGATCACCGACAAGGTTCGTGTTTACGATCTGTCCGCAGTCATCGCAGGGGCCAGCGCTGGCCAGTCCGGCCTCATCGACTGGCAACGGCATCTGACGGCGGTCTGGGACGATCGTGCCTACGGCGGTGATCTCGTATTGCTCGAGACGGACGAAGCTGCGGGGTACGACGTCGATGCCGCGCTGCTCGCTGCGGTCGCGACCCTCTCGGTCGACGGCTCGCCTCAGTCGCTCTCGACGCGTCTGGCCAACAGCGCGCCCATCGCCAGATCGCTGCAGCCCGCCGCAGTTGTGGAGGGCGAGACACTCCAGTGGACTCTGCCCGCCGATGCGTTCCGCGATGACGACACCGGCGATCGCCTGAATGTCCGGGCGGAGGGCGTTGCTGGCGGTCTTTTGCCCGCGTGGTTGTCGTTCGACGCCGGGTCGATGACGCTGTCAGGACGACCGGGCCCCGAGGACGACCCCGAGGTATTGGTCCGTCTGGTGGCTTCGGATCGCGCCGGTGCCGAGGCCGGCGCCGTGCTTCGCATCGACGTCCTCGCCGGACCGGGTCGAACGCTGCTCGGGACGTCGGCTACGGACGACCTCCGCGGCAGAACCGGCCCGGACACCTTGTTCGGCGCAGGCGGGAACGATTCGTTGACCGGCTATCGCGGCGATGACGTGTATCGGTTCGAGCGGGGAGGTGGCGTCGACCGGATTTTCGATAGCGCTGGTTTGGACACGATCCGATTCGGCGATGGGATCGCGCCTGAGCAGGTCGCCATCCGTCTCCATCGCGCAGGAAATCAATCCATCGCGCGGGTGCGAGTGAGTCCCGCAGGCGGAATGGCGGGGCCCGAAGAGGGATTCGATGTGCTGTGGGAAGGCGAAGGTGCCATGCCGATCGAGCAGTTCCACTTCGGCAATGCCGCGCGGCGGAGCGCGACGGATTTCTTCGTGCCGACGCGCACGTGGGTCGTCGAGGAGCCCGCGGTGCGGATCACGGCCACGCCGTGCGACGATCGGATCACGGTCCGTGCTCCCGTGCGCCTGATCCGCGCCGATACCGGCGACGACGTTGTCCGGAGTGGCATGGCAGCGCTCATCGCGTTCGGAGACGGCGGTCACGATCTGCTGCGAGGCAACGGCAAAGAGGACTACTTCAGCGGCGGGACGGGTAACGACATCCTCGTCGGGGGTGGAGGGCACGACAGTCTGCGCGGAGGCCCCGGTCGCAATCTGCTGTGGGGAGACGACGGCCACGACTGGCTGTTCGCCAATTCCGAGGGGGACTTCATTGCGGGCGGCGAGGGAGACGATCACGTGCAGCTCGTCGCCGGGCGGCATGTTCTGGCCTTCAATCGTGGCGACGGGCAGGACACCGTCGAGTTCCTGGGCACGGCGACCGCGGTGCTTTCCCTGGGGGGCGGGATCACCGAAGGCGATCTCGTCGCATCGCGTCGAGGCAATGATCTTCACCTGACGTTCGGCCACGACGATGCGATGACACTTCGCAATTGGTACGGCGCCATCGCGCGCCGCAATGTCGAGACCGTTCAGTTCGTCGCCCCCGACGGCTCTCCTGCAGGGGCGATCCGTATGGCGGAGTGGCTCGATGCCAACGCGGGAGCAGTTCCCGCTCCTTCGGCGCCAGCTGCACCGGCCGATGCCCATGCGCTCTTCGGCGGAGATCTCGCCGCGGCGTACGCGGCGGACGCCGGCGGATTCGGCAGCCTCGGCACCCTCGGCGTCATGGACAGCCTCGCGAACTTGCCACCGGGCTTGCGGCCGCAGTCGTTGCGAGGGATGGACTGGTTGCGGACCGGCGAGGCGATCGGCGGGTAGGGGCCACTCGCGTTCGCGCGGCCGAGTTCCCGGAGTCGGCGTTGTCACGCCTCGTCCGGGCTACTGACCGTGGCGTAGCCCGGACGAGGCGCAATCGCGCCGACTCCGGGGCCGCGGCAGAGGAACTATCGTCCCTGAAGTTTCTTCCGCTCCACCAGCGGCAATGTCACGGCCACGTTGAGTTTCGGCCGGTCGGGCCGGACCTCGGTGTCGGGGTGCACCTCATGCATCGTCGCCATGCTGCGCACGGTGAGTTCCTGATAGGTCTTCGTGCCTTCGCCCTTCCATGCGATCTCGTCGTCGGTCACCTCGCGGATGATCTTCGCGGGCACACCCGCCACCAGGCTGCGTGCGGGAATCACCATCCCCGCCTTCACGAAGGCGGATGCCGCCACCAGACTGTTGTCTCCGACCACGGCGTTGTCCATCACCACGGCGTTCATGCCGATCAGGGCATTGCGGCCGATGCGGGCGCCGTGGATGACGGCGCCGTGGCCGATGTGGCCGTCCACCTCGATCACGGTGTCCGTCCCCGGAAAGCCGTGCATCACGCAGGTGTCTTGCACGTTGGCGCCTTCCTCCACGATGAGGCGGCCGAAATCGCCGCGCAGGCTCGCCAGCGGCCCGATGTAGCACCGCGGCCCCACGATCACGTCGCCGATGAGCACGGCGGTAGGGTGGACGTAGGCCGTGGGATGCACCACGGGGCGGACTCCGTCGATTTCGTAGCAGGGCATGGCGGCTCTCGGGAAGACCGGAACGACTACACGTGCCAGCGGCGCTGCACGACGCGAAACCGGTTCGCGATGAACGCCGCATCGGTGTAGGACGCGTTGGCGGCCGGGTTGGCGCCGGTCGCATGGTAATCGGAGAAGCCGGCGGACTGATTCACGAACACGCCGCTGGTCAGGTTGAGGGAGAGCGCCACGCCCGCGCGCAGGCTGGCCTCCGTCATGTCGTCCACGACGTCGGCGTTCGTGGAGTACAACCCGAGGGTGATGGCGCCCTTCTCTCGCACCACGCGCTCCGCGAGCTTCACGCCGGCTGCCGCATCCGCCACCTTCACCACGAAGGAGATCGGTCCGAAGCGCTCTTCCATCCACGCCGCTTCGTCGGCGGCATCGCAGGAGAGCAGCAGCGGCGTGCGGACGTTGGCCTTCGGGAACTCGGGGTTCTCCAGGGCGCGCGACGCGAGCACGACCTTGCCGAGGGACGGCGCGGACTCGATCCGCCGCAGCGTGGCTTCCGACTGCACCGCGCCCAGCACGCCCAGCGCAGTGGCCGGGTCGGAGAGGAACTTGTCGATGGCAGCGCCGAGGTCTGCAGCCACCTGGTCGAAGGGCACCTGTCCTTCGGGGGTCGAGATGCCTGCCGCCGGGACTAGGATCGCCTGCGTGGTGGTGCACATCTGGCCGGAGTACAGCGACAGCGTGAAGGCCATGTTGCGCAGCAGGCCCTTGTAGTTGTCGGTGGACTCGATCATCACGGTGTTGACGCCGGCCATCTCGGCGTAGAGCGTGGCCTGGCGCGCGTTGTCCATGAGCCACTGCCCGAAGGCGTTGCTGCCGGTGAAGTCGATCGTCGTGACGGCTGGGTGCGTGGCCAGCCGCTGGGTCACGGCGGGGTCTTCGCTCACCGCGAGCGTGACGACGTTCGGGTCGATGCCGTTTTCGGCCAGCACCTCGCGGATGATCTTCACCGAAATGGCCGCGGGCAGGATGGCATTGGGATGCGGCTTCACGATCACCGGGTTGCCCGTGGCCAGGGCTGCGAACAGGCCGGGGTAGGTGTTCCATGTGGGGAAGGTGCCGCAGCCGATCACCAGCGCCACGCCGCGTCCGACGATCTCGAACTGTTTGCGCATCACCAGCGGCGGGTTCTTGCCCTGGGGCTTCTCCCACGTGGCCTCAGGGGGCACCTCGGCCATCTCGCGCCAGGCGGTGGTCACGGCTTCCAGTGCGCGGTCCTGCGCGTGCGGGCCCCCGGCCTGGAAGGCCATCACCCAGCCCTGGCCGGTGGTGAGCATCACGGCGTGGGACATCTCGAAACTGCGCGCGTTGATTCGCGCAAGGACTTCCAGGCACACGCCGACCCGACCCTCCGGGCCCAACTTGCGCCAGGCGGGCATGGTTGCGGTGGCCGCGTCGATCAGCGCCTGCGCATCGCACACCGGATAACTCACGCCCAGTTCCACACCGAAAGGCGAGCGCTCCGGCGCGGCCCAGCCGGTGATCCCGGGCTGATCCAGCTCGAAGCGCTTGCCGAGCCACGCGTCGAAGGCCGCCTTGCCGTCCGCCGCGGCCGTCTCGCCGTAGACCTTGGGCGACGGAATCTCCAGGTACGGGCTCCAGAAGCCGCGGGTGCGCAGGGCGCCGAGGGCGGCATCGAGAGTCGGCTTGTGCTTGTCGAAGAGGGGATGGGCCATGGTTCGCTCCGGGGAGGGATGGGTGGGGCTGCCTGGCGGCATGGCCGGCGGCGGCCCCTTGTCTTGGGGATCGGCTTACTTTAATGTTCGATCGACCGGTCGGTCAATGAATCCGGTCGAGGCGGGGCGGGCGGCGCCTTCAGGCGCGCTCCCCGACGACAACGACGCAGGCTCCCTGGGCGGTCCCGTGCAAGCGAACTACCAGAACATCCAGTACGACATCGTCGAGGGCGTGGCCACGCTCACGCTTTCGCGGCCCGACAAGCTCAACAGCTTCACCGAGGCCATGCACCTCGAGGTGCGGGAGGCCGTCGGTCACGCCGCGGCCACCCCGGAGGTCCGTGCCCTCGTGCTCACGGGCGCCGGACGCGGCTTCTGTGCCGGGCAGGATCTCTCCGACCGCAAGGTCGCGCCGGGCGGCGCCCCGGTGGACCTCGGGGACTCCATCGAGCGCAATTACAAGCCCCTCGTGCTCATGCTGCGGTCCATGCCCAAGCCGGTCATCGCGGCCGTCAATGGCGTGGCCGCGGGGGCGGGGGCCAATCTCGCGCTCGCCTGCGACCTCGTCGTGGCGGCGCGGTCCGCATCCTTCGTGCAGGCCTTCTGCCGGCTGGGTCTCGTGCCCGATTCCGGCGGCACCTACTTCCTGGCGCGGGCGCTGGGCACGCCGCGCGCGATGGGTCTCGCGCTATTCGGCGACAAGTTGCCGGCCGAGCAGGCGGAGCAGTGGGGTCTCATCTGGAAGTGCGTGGACGACGCCGATCTGCAGTCGACGGTGCAGGCGATGGCGCGGCAACTTGCATCGGGCCCCACCGCCGGCTTCGCCAGAACCAAGGCCGCGCTCTACGCGGCCGAGGTTGCGACGCTCACGGCACAGCTTGATCTCGAGCGGGATTCCCAGCGGGCGCTGGGCTTCTCCAACGACTATCGCGAAGGCGTCACCGCGTTCATGGAACGCCGCGCGCCCCGCTTCACGGGGAACTGAGCCATGGCCGTTGCCTTGACCGCCGGCACCGCCGTCGCCGTCATCGGTGCGGGAACGATGGGCAGCGGCATCGCCCACGTGGCCGCGCGTGCCGGACATCCGGTCGCTCTGTTCGATGCTCAGCCTGCCGCGCTCGCGAAGGCGCGGGCGGCCATTGAAAAGGACCTCGCGTTCCTCGTCTCGAAGGGCCGCATGGCCGACGAGGACGCCAAGGCTACCCTCGCGCGCATCCGCACCGTGTCGACATTGTCCGAGCTTGCCGACGCCGGGCTAGTGGTCGAAGCCATCGTCGAGGACCGCGATGCCAAGCGCGCGCTCTTCCGCGAACTCGAAGGCATCGTGGCCGAGCACGCCATCCTCGCTTCCAACACGTCGTCCATTTCCATCACCGACATCGCCGCCGGGCTGAAGCATCCCGGCCGGGTCGTCGGCATGCACTTCTTCAATCCGGTGCCGCGCATGGCCCTGGTAGAAGTCATCGACGGGCTGCAGACCGATGGTGTCGTGGCGGAAGCCCTGCTCGCCACCTCTCGCGCCTGGGGCAAGACGCCGGTCCGGGCGAAGTCCACGCCGGGCTTCATCGTGAACCGGGTTGCGCGTCCGTACTACGGCGAAGCCATGCGCACGCTCACCGAGAGGGCCGCACCTTCCGCGCTGCTCGACGCGCTGCTGCGCGAGTGCGGCGGCTTTCCGATGGGCCCGTGCGAACTCATGGACCTCATCGGCCTGGACGTGAACCTCGCGGTCACGACCTCCACTTTTCACGCGCTGGGCTTCGACCGCCGGTATGCGCCGTCGCTCATCCAGCAGGAACTCGTGCGGTCCGGCCGCCACGGGCGCAAGTCGGGCGCCGGGTTCTTCACTTATGGCGAGGGCGCCGCCGCGCCGGAGATTCCGTCCGAACTCGCGTGCGCGGCTCCCGCTGCCGTCACCGCACCAACGCACGCGGGTCCCCTCGAACCACTGCTCGCACGCATGACCGCCAACGGCGTGAGCGTCGCGCGGTTGTCGCTGGACGATTCCGCCATCCACGTGGGCAGCGCCCGTCTTGCGCTCACGGACGGTCGCACGGCCACACGCCGCGCGGCGGAGGAGGGGACGCCGCACTTCGTGACGCTCGATCTCGCACTCGACTTCGAGAAGACCCGCCGTGTCGCGGTGGCGCGTGCCGATCAGTGCGGCGACGCGGAATACGAGGGCGTCGTCGGCGCGTTGCAGGCTGCAGGCTGCGTCGTGAGCCGCGTCGACGACATCGCCGGCATGGTGGTGATGCGCATCGTGGCCATGCTCGCGAACGAGGCCGCGGACGTCGTCACGCAGGGCATCGCGTCCGCGGCAGACGCCGACACCGCCATGCGCCTCGGCACCAACTACCCGATCGGGCCGCTGGCCTGGGCGGACCGCCTCGGTGCGAAACTCGTGGCCGAGGTGCTGGACAACCTGCGCGCCCACTTCGGCGAGGAGCGCTATCGCGTCTCGCCGGCCCTGCAGCGCCGTCGCTGGAGCGGAGGAACCTTCCATGAGTGATGCCGGCACCCTGACACCGCAGCAGATCGCTGACCATGTCGGTCGCGGCATGCTCGCGGACGACGCCGCCTCCCTCGGGCTCGGCATGACGATCGAAGCCATGGGGCCCGGCACCTCCCGCATGTCCATGCGCGTACGCCCCGAAATGCTGAACGGCTTCAAGATCTGCCACGGCGGGTACATCACCACGCTGGCGGATTCCGCCTTTGCCTTCGCCTGCAACAGCTACAACGAACTCACGGTGGCGGCCGGCATCACCGTGGACTTCCTCGCGCCGGCCCGCCTCGACGATGTTCTCGTCGCCGAGGCCAAGGAAATCTCACGGGCCGGACGCACCGGCCTCTACGACGTGCAGGTCCGCAATCAGGAGGGCGTGCTCGTGGCCGTGTTGCGCGGGCGCTCCTACCGGTTGAAGGACCGCCAGACCGTTCCCCTGTAAGCGAACGAGGCACCGCCGATGCCCCATCCGATACCCGCTCCCGACTCGCTGGATCCCGCCGAGCGCGCCAGTCAGGATGAGCTGCGCGCCCTGCAGCTCGACCGGCTGCGGTGGAGTGTGCGCCACGCCTACGACAACGTGCCGCACTACCGGCGCAAGTTCGAAGCGCACGGCGTGCACCCGGACGATCTGAAGTCCCACGAGGACCTCGCGCGCTTTCCGTTCACCTCCAAGCAGGACCTGCGCGACAACTACCCGTTCGGCATGTTCGCCGTGCCGCGGGAGAAGGTGGTGCGCATCCACGCCTCCAGCGGGACCACGGGCAAGCCCACGGTCGTCGGCTACACCCAGCGCGACATCGACAACTGGGCGGATCTCGTCGCCCGCTCCATCCGTGCTTCAGGCGGTCGCGCCGGCGACATCGTGCATGTCGCCTACGGTTACGGCCTCTTCACGGGCGGGCTGGGGGCGCACTACGGGGCGGAGCGGCTGGGCTGCACGGTCATTCCCATGTCCGGGGGGCAGACCGAGAAGCAGGTGCAGCTCATCCAGGATTTCCGGCCAGACATCATCATGGTGACGCCGTCGTACATGCTCACCATCGTCGACGAAATGGAGCGCCAGGGGCTCGATCCGGCGGCCTCGTCGCTGCGTATCGGCATCTTCGGGGCGGAGCCCTGGACCCAGGGCATGCGCGAAGCCATCGAGAAGCGCGCCGGGCTGGACGCCGTCGACATCTACGGCCTGTCGGAAGTGATGGGGCCGGGCGTGGCCAACGAGTGCATCGAGACCAAGGACGGTCCGGTCATCTGGGAGGACCACTTCTACCCGGAGATCATCGATCCCTCGACGGGTGCGGTGCTGCCCGACGGCAGCCCGGGCGAGCTCGTGTTCACGACGCTCACGAAGGAAGCGCTGCCGGTCATCCGCTACCGCACGCGGGATCTCACCCGCCTGCTGCCGCCCACCGCGCGCGCCATGCGCCGCATGGACAAGATCACCGGGCGTTCCGACGACATGATGATCGTGCGCGGGGTCAACGTGTTCCCGTCGCAGATCGAGGAGCTGATCCTGCGCGTGCCGCAGCTCGCGCCGCACTACCAGATCCTCCTCGACAAGGAGGGTCACCTCGACACCGTGACAGTGCGGGTGGAACTCGAGCCCCAGGCGGATCGCGCCGACGACGTGCGTTCGCGCGCCGCATCGGAACTGCAGCACCAGATCAAGTCCTACATCGGCGTCTCGTCGACGGTGGAGGTCACGGCCCCGTTCGCCATCGAGCGCGTGGTCGTCGGCAAGGCGCGGCGCGTGATAGACCGCCGCCCGAAGAACTGAGTCCCATCAGGAGCGCACGCCATGTACACCCAGGCGATGGACATTCCCCAGCCGAAAGGCGACGAGCCCGCGGCGGGCGCCGCCCCGTCGAATGCCGACTACCAGACGGAGTTCGACGATCGGCTGGATCGCGGCGAATTCATCGAGGCCAAGGACTGGATGCCCGAGGCCTACCGCAAGACGCTCGTGCGGCAGATCTCGCAGCACGCACATTCCGAGATCGTGGGCATGCTGCCGGAGGGCAACTGGATCACGCGCGCGCCGTCCCTGCAGCGCAAGGCAATCCTGCTTGCCAAGGTGCAGGACGAGGGCGGCCACGGCCTGTACCTCTACGCCGCCGCCGAGACGCTCGGGGTGTCACGCGACGATCTCATCGACGCGCTGCATTCTGGCAAGGCCAAGTACTCGTCCATCTTCAACTATCCGACGCTCACCTGGGCCGACATCGGCGTGATCGGCTGGCTCGTGGACGGCGCGGCGATCATGAACCAGATCCCGCTGTGCCGCTGCTCCTACGGGCCCTACGCCCGCGCGATGATCCGCATCTGCAAGGAGGAGAGCTTCCACCAGCGCCAGGGCTACGACCTGCTGCTCGCGATGATGCGCGGCACGCAGGCCCAGCGCGACATGGTGCAGGACGCCGTGAACCGCTGGTGGTGGCCGTCGCTGATGATGTTCGGCCCCCACGATCGCGATTCGCCGAACAGCGGCCAGAGCATGCATTGGGGCATCAAGCGCATCTCCAACGACGACCTGCGCCAGAAGTTTGTGGACGCCACCGTGCCTCAGGCCCGCGTGCTCGGCGTGAGCCTCCCCGACCCGGCGTTGAAGTGGAACGAAGCCCGCGGGCATCACGATTTCGGCACCATCGACTGGGACGAATTCTGGAACGTGGTGAACGGTCACGGGCCGTGCAACCGCGAACGGCTCGCCGAGCGGGTCAAGGCGTGGGAAGACGGCGAGTGGGTCCGCGAGGCCGCGCTGGCCCATGCGCGCAAGCGCGAAGCGCGGCAGGCCGCCTGAGGAGACGACGATGAGCAACAAGGAATGGCCCCTGTGGGAAGTGTTCGTGCGCAGCCGCAACGGCCTCGACCACAAGCATTGCGGCAGCGTGCATGCTCCGGACCCCAAGCTGGCGCTGCAGATGGCGCGTGACGTGTACACCCGGCGGCAGGAAGGCGTGAGCCTCTGGGTCGTGCGGTCGGACCACATCGTGGCCTCCGATCCGGATGCCAAGCCGGAGCTGTTCGATCCCGCCGCGGACAAGATCTACCGTCACCCGACCTTCTATCGGCTGCCCGACGAAGTCGACCACATGTAGGGGCAGACCGCACCGATGATGACCCCCCATGTGGAATACGTTCTGCGGATTGCGGACAGCTCCCTGATCCTCGGGCAGCGCCTTTCGGAGCTTTGTGGCCACGGCCCGGTGCTCGAGGAGGACATCGCGATCACCAACATCGCGCTCGACTGCATCGGGCAGGCGCGGCTGCTGCTCACGCACGCCGGCAAGCTCGAAGGCGCAGGGCGCGACGAAGACCAGCTGGCCTTCCTGCGCAACGAGGGGGAGTTCCGCAATGTCACGCTCACCGAACTGCCCAACGGGGACTTCGGGCGCGTCGTCCTGCGCAACTTTCTCTTCAGCAGCTTCCTCGAGCAATTGTGGGCGGGGCTTGCGGCATCTGCGGACACGGAACTCGCGGCCATCGCCGCGAAGAGCGCCAAGGAAACGCGCTACCACCGCGAGCACTCGGCGGACTGGGTGGTGCGCCTTGGCGATGGCACGGACGAGTCCCACGGGCGGATGGCGCAGGCGCTGAGCGCGCTCTGGCCCTACATGGCCGAATGCTTTGCTGCGGATGGCGTGGACGACGCCGTCGCCGCCTCCGGCATCGGCGTGGCCTGGTCCACGCTCGAAGCCGGCTGGCGGCAGGCCGTCGGCCCCGTGCTGGCAGAAGCCACTCTAGAACCGCCGCCCGACACCCCTTTCCGCTCTCGCGGCCGCTGCGGTGTCCACAGCGAGCACCTGGGCCATCTGCTGGCCGTAATGCAGCACCTGCAGCGCTCGCATCCGGGCGCCCGATGGTGAATGCCGTGATGACGGAGCAGCAGGCGTGGCAGGCTCTCGCCGCGGTGATGGACCCGGAGGTGCCCGTGCTCTCGGTATGCGAACTGGGTATCGTGCGGGACGTCAGCGCCGACGCCACCGGGGTGGATGTCGTCGTGACCCCCACTTACTCCGGGTGTCCCGCGACGCGAGTCATCGAGTCCTCCATCCGTGAAGCGCTCCTCGACGCCGGCGCCGCGGAAGTCCGCGTCAGCACGAGGCTCGCCCCTGCGTGGACGACCGACTGGCTGTCGGAAGCGGCCCACGAGAAGCTCCGCGCCCACGGCATCGCGCCACCGGTGGGCGACGCGCCGGTCGGCGTGCAGGTCATCCGCTTCCAGCCGCCGTGTCCGCGCTGCGGCTCCCGCCGCACGGAACGGCTGTCCGCCTTCGGTGCCACGGCCTGCAAGGCCCTGCATCGCTGCGTCGACTGCCGCGAGCCCTTCGAGTACTTCAAGCCGATCTGAGTCCCGCCCATGACGCCCCGATTTCATTCCCTCACCATCGACGACGTCAGGCAGGAGTGCGACGACGCGGTGAGTCTGCGCTTCCGCGTGCCCGAGGCATTGAGGCAGGACTATGCCTTCACGCCGGGACAGCACATTTCCCTGCGCGCCTCCGTGGGCGGCGAGGAACTGCGCCGGAGCTACTCCATCTGCAGTGGCGCCGACGACGGGGAGTTGCGGGTCGCGATTCGCGCCGTGCCGGGCGGACGCTTCTCGGGTTGGGCACTGAAGACACTCGTTCCCGGCATGGCCATCGACGTGCTGACGCCCGACGGCCGCTTCCACACGCCGCTCGACCCCGCAAACCGCAAGCACTATGTCGCCTTTGCGGCCGGCAGCGGGATCACGCCGATCCTGTCGCTGATCCACTCCACGCTGAAGCGCGAACCGCGGAGCCGGTTCACCCTGGTATACGGCAACCGTCGGGTCACCTCGACGATGTTCCTCGAGGCGCTGGAAGACCTGAAGGACCGGCACCTTGGCCGATTCGTGCTGCACACCGTGTTCAGCCGCGAGCTGCAGGACGTGGAACTGTTCAACGGGCGCCTGGATGCCGACAAGGTGAAGGCCTTCGCGCAGACACTGCTCCCGCCGGAGACCATCGACGAGGCCTTCGTGTGCGGGCCCGGCGAGATGATCGATGAAGTGGAGGGCGCCCTCCTGTCGCTGGGCGTCCCGGCGGAGCATGTGCACGTGGAGCGTTTCGGCGTGCCATCCGAGTCGGCTGTTCCCGTGGTGGAGGCGGGCGATGCTCCGGCGGCTACGCTCCTGGTGGAACTCGACGGGATCCGCCGTACCGTGCCGTTCGCGACGGGCGATGCCTCGATCCTCGACGCCGCCCTGCGCGCCGGGCTGGACCTGCCGTACTCCTGCAAGGGCGGCATGTGCTGTACCTGCCGCGGGAAGATCCTCGAAGGCAAGGTGCGCATGGCGAAGAACTACAGCCTGGATGCCGCCGACGTGGCCGCGGGCTTTGTCCTCACCTGCCAGTCCCACCCTCTCACGGAGCGGGTCGTCGTCAGCTACGACGAGCGCTAGCCGCCCGCCAGCCCCTGACGCCGTGGCCCGATCCCGCGCTCCCACCTTCGATTCCCAGCGCGCCGACATCCTCGAGCATGCCGCCGACCTGTTTGCGGAGCACGGCTTCCGCGGGGCATCCATGGCCAACATCGCCACCGCCTGCGGGGTCTCCAAGCCGCTCCTCTATCACTACTATCGCGACAAGTCCCAGCTCCTGTTCGATATCGCCGACCATTACATGGACCGGCTGCTCGCCATCGTCGCCGAGGTGAAGGAACGGGCGCTGGAGCCGGAGCCCCATTTCCGGGCGCTCGTGCACGCCTTCATGGAGGCCTACGAGCATGCCCAGTCCCGGCACCGGGTGCTGGTCCAGGACGTGAAGTTCCTGGACGAGGAGGACCGCGCCCGGATCGTCGCCAGGCAGCGGGCGGTGGTGGACGCCTTCGCGGAGGCGGTCGCGGCACTTCGGCCGAGGCTGCGGCGCCGGGACTTGCGGGTGCCTCTTGCCATGATCCTGTTCGGCATGCTCAACTGGACCTTCACCTGGTTGCGCGCCTCCGGCCCTCTGACGTACGCTGACATGGCCGACGTCGTCCTGGAAATCTTCCTGGACGGGGTCCGCGTCAAGTCCTGAGCCCGCCGCGACCGAATGCATTGCCCCGGGCCTTCCGCCCGCGGACAGGGAGCGACACGTGAAACTTGCATCGCTGAAGGACGGTGGCCGGGACGGCCGCCTCGTGGTGGTGAGCCGGGACCTCTCCCGTGCCATCTTCCCCACCGGGTTCGCGCCCACGCTCCAGGCGGCCATCGACGACTGGGCCGCCACGGAGCCGATGCTTCAGGCCGTCTACCAGCGCCTGAACGACGGCGTTTTCGACAATACCTTCCCGTTCGATCCTGCCCAGTGCGCGGCGCCGCTGCCCCGCGCCTACCAGTGGGCTGACGGCTCGGCCTACGTGAACCACGTGGAGCTCGTGCGCAAGGCGCGCGGCGCGGAAATGCCGGCGTCCTTCTGGACCGATCCGCTGATGTACCAGGGCTGCTCCGACAGCATGATCGGGCCCTGCGACGACATCGAGGCTGCGTCCGAGGCCTGGGGCATCGACTTCGAAGGCGAGGTCGCCGTCATCACCGACGACGTGCCGATGGGCATTCCCGCCGAGGCCGCGATGGCCCACATCAAGCTGCTGGTCCTCGTGAACGACGTGAGCCTGCGCAACCTCATCCCGGGCGAGCTGGCCAAGGGCTTCGGCTTCTTCCAGTCCAAGCCGGCCAGCGCCTTCTCCCCGGTGGCGGTGACGCCGGACGAACTCGGCAATTCGTGGGACGGCTGCAAGGTCCGTCTGCCGCTGCGGGTGCTGCTGAACGACACGGTGTTCGGCGAGCCCGACGCCGGGACCGACATGACGTTCGACTTCCCGCAGCTGATCGCCCACGCGGCCAGGACCCGCCACCTCGCCGCAGGGACCATCGTCGGTTCCGGCACGGTGTCCAACATCGACCGCAGCCGCGGCTCCGCCTGCATCGCCGAGCGGCGCATGCTGGAGCAGATCGCGGACGGCAAACCCTCCACGCCGTTCCTGCGTTTCGGGGATCGGGTGCGCATCGAGATGCTCGACCCGAAGGGCCGAACCATATTCGGCACCATCGACCAGAAGGTCGTGCAGTACCACCCGCCGCGCTGAGGTCGTGCTGATGACACCATCCACCGCACAGACGGTGCGTGAGGCCACCTATGCCCTGATGCGGGCGTTCCGCATGACCACCGTGTTCGGCAATCCCGGCTCGACGGAGCTGCGGTTCTTCCGAGACTGGCCGGCGGACTTCCGCTACGTGATGGCACTGCAGGAATCCGTCGTGGTCGCCATGGCCGACGGCTATGCGCAGGCCACGGGCAATGCGGCGTTCATCAACCTGCATTCCGCCGCAGGTGTGGGCCACGCGCTGGGCAGCATCTTCACCGCATGGCGCAACCACACGCCGCTGGTCATCACGGCAGGCCAGCAGACTCGGGCCATGTTCCCGACCGATCCCTATCTGTTCGCCAGTGACGCGGCGGAGTTTCCGAAGCCTTACGTGAAGTGGAGCGTGGAGCCCGCACGGGCGGCCGACGTACCCGAGGCTATCCAGCGCGCCTATCACGTGGCCATGCAGCACCCGCGCGGGCCGGTCTTCGTGTCGGTCCCGGAGGACGACTGGGATCAGCCCTCTGAACCCCTCGTGATCCGGCAGGTCTCGACCGAAGTCGCGCCGCCGCCGGATGCGCTGGACGCGATCGCCGCCAGCCTGCGCAACGCACGCACGCCCTGCCTCGTCGTCGGTGCCGGTGTGGATCGCGACGGCGCCTGGGACGACACCGTCATCCTGGCCGAACGCCTCGGGGCGCCCGTGTGGGCCAGCCCCATGGTCGCGCGGGCGGGTTTCCCCGAGGATCATCATCTGTTCGCAGGGCATCTGCCGCCGCTGCGCCAGCCTCTCGCGGACAAGCTGGCGCCGCACGACGTCGTGCTTGTTCTCGGGGCCCCCGTGTTCACGTACCACGTGCACACCGGAGGCGAGTTCGTGAAGCCCGGGACGAGCGTGCATCTCCTCACGGACGACCCGCACGAAGCCGCCCGCGCGGCGGTCGGCACCGCGGCCACGGGTTCGCTGCGTGCCGGCGTCGCCGGCCTGGTCGCGAGACTCGACGGCATCACGCCCTCCGCACAGCGGGGCAGGGCCCCGATCCCGGCGCCCACGGATCCGGGCCTGAACGGCGACCGGGTCATGGCCACCATCGCGCGCGTCATGCCGGACGATGCACTCATCGTCGAGGAGGCGCCCACCCATCGCAACGCCCTCTGGGATCACCTCCCGATCCGCCGTCCGCGCAGCTTCTTCGCCGGGGCGAGCGGCGGGCTCGGCTGGGCGGTCGCGGCAGCGCCGGGCGTGGCACTGGGCGCGCCGGGCCGCCGGGTCATCTGCCTCGTGGGCGATGGCTCCGCGCTGTTCGGCATTCAGTCCCTCTGGACCGCTGCGCAGTGGCGACTGCCCGTGACCTTCGTGGTGCTCAACAACAAGGGGTACGGCGCGCTGAAGAGCTTCGGCCGCATGCTGGGTATCCCGGGTGCCCCGGGCCACGACGTGGAACAGCTGGACTTCCTCGACCTGGGACGTGGCTTCGGTTGCGAGGTCCGGCGGGTCACCAGGCTGGCCGAGCTTGAAACCGTGCTCGCAGCGGAATTCCGTTCCACACGCACCGCCGTCGTGGACATCGCGCTGGACCCGGTGGCCGTCAAGCTCTACTGAATGCCGTGACGGCTCCGTCGCCAGCGCCCGCAGCCGACGCGCCCATCGGCGTGTTCGACTCGGGTGTCGGCGGCTTGAGTGTGTGGCGCGAGATCGCCCGCGCTCTGCCGACCGAATCCATCATCTACCTCGCGGACCAGGCGCACGTCCCCTACGGTCCGCGTCCACTCGCTGAAGTCTCAGCCTTCTCCGAGGCCATCGTCCGGCATCTGCTGGACCGCGGCTGCAAGGCCATCGTCGTCGCGTGCAATACGGCGTCGGCCGCCGCGCTGAAGGATTTGCGCGCCCGCTTTCCGGGAATGCCGATCCTGGGGATGGAGCCCGCCGTCAAGCCCGCTGCTGCCATCACGCGCAGCGGCGTGATCGGTGTCATGGCCACGCCGGCTACCTTTGCGGGCAGGCTCTATCAGGCGACCGTCGGCCGTCATGCCGCGTCTATCCGAGTGGTGAGTCAGACCTGTCCGCGTCTCGCCGATCTGGTCGAGTCCGGCTCGCTGGACAGTCACCGTGTCGACGATGCGCTGCGAGGCTACGTGCGGCCAATGCTCGACGAAGGGGCTGACGTCATCGTCCTCGGCTGCACCCACTACCCCTTCGTCATCGACGGCATCCGTCGCGTAGCGGGCGAGGGCGTCCAGGTGATCGACCCTGCGCCCGCGATCGCGCGCCATCTCGGCAACGTGCTCGTCCATCACGGTCTCGCCCGGTTGGCGGGTGCCGCGGAGTACAGCTTCCTCACCACGGGCGAACCGTCACGGTTCGCCGCCCAGGCCACGACACTGCTCGGGTCTCCGGTCACCGCGCGCGCGGTGTCGTGGCTCTCGCCGACGCAACTCGGCGGTCAGTAGTCCCCCTCGCAGCACGGCTTCTGCCGCGCCGCCTCCGACATTCCCGTGTTTGACGTAAGCCCTTGTGGGACAGGGGTTTGTGTCGTTTCCGAAATGAAAAAAGTGCTCAAGATTGCAGAAGTGAAACCGTAAAAGGAGGCATGGATGCGAACTCAATGGACACTTGCACGACACGCGAAGCCGCACGCCGCCTGGGGGTATCCCTGCGCACGGTGCAGCTCTGGACGGAAAGCGGGGTGCTCGATGCCTGGAAGACCGCGGGCGGTCACCGCCGGGTCCTGCTCACTGCTGTCGAAAGGCTGATCGCCCAGCGGCTCCCCGCCGCGCGAGCCGAGAGCCGGGTGGAAGCGCCCAAGGTGCTGGTGGTCGAGGACGAGCCGACGCTGCTCAAGCTCTACCGGATGAACATCGAGTCCTTCCCGTTTCCGCTGACGCTCGAGACGGCGGGCAACGGCTACGAGGGACTCATCCGCATCGGCGAGATGCGGCCCGACGTACTCATCACCGACCTGATGATGCCCGGCATCGACGGCTTCCGGATGCTGCGCACGCTCGCCTCTCGGCACGACTTTGCCCGGATGCGGGTGATCGTCGTCTCGGGACTTCACGCTCGTGATGTGGAAGAGCGCGGCGGTCTGCCGGAAGGGGTTGTCCTGCTAGGCAAGCCGATTCCCTTCGACCGCCTGGAGAAGCTGATCGCGGAGTACGCGCGGCTGTCTCGCCCGATGGAGTCCGCGGCGTGACCAGCCCCGTCACCGACCTCCTCAACGCGCTCGGGGATGGCGTGGTGATTCTGTCGCTGAAAGGCGAAGTCCGCTTCGTGAACGAAGCGGCGCACCGGCTGGTCGGGCTGGAGGCGGGCGGCGAGTTGCCCTGGCCGGAAGTGACGAGGCAACTGGACGCCCTGTCTCACGGCTACGCGAAGCTGCCCATCAGTCTCACCCTTCATGCCGATTCGGAAAGTGTCCACGAAATCGGTGCGGCGTTGCTGCACGGCTTCACGTCCCACGACCTTCTGCTCGTGTTGCACGACGATGCCGACGCGGCGGCATACCGGAACGTCACCCAGAACCTGTTCCAGTTTCTCCGGACCGGACTCCGCGACTCCGTGGACGCGCTCGCCGACGCCGCCGGCAGCATCGCCAGGAAGTTGCCCGTCCGTGAGGAAGGGGAGGCGCTGTCCGAGGCCGTGACGCAGACGCGGGCGAGTGCCACGGAACTGGCAGGACGGCTCGAGAAGCTGGAGATGCTCGGGGATCTCATCGCGCACGACCGCATGCAGACGGACGAAAGGGTCGTCGTGGGCGAGCTCATCGACGCCGCCTGGAACAAGGTCTCCGCCATCGCGCAGGCCGCCGATGTGAACCTGTCCACCGTGGGCGTGAACGACGATCTGCCCCCGGTCTACGGAAGTCAGGCCTGGCTGCTGCGGGCGCTCGCGGAGCTCCTGGAGAACGCAATCCGCGCAAGCGGGCGCAAGACCAACGTCGAGGTCGAGGCGCACCAGTCCAGTCTCTACCTGCACATCACGGTCCGCGACTTTGGCCACAGCCCGGTGCCGCGCAAGCACGGCAGGCACTACCTGCCGTTCGTGGACGCCGTGCCTGCAGCCACCCCGACGAAGACGCCCGTGAAAGCCAAGGTGCCGCCGCCCAAGGGGATCGGCGTCGGGCTCGCGCTCGTCGAGCGGGTTCTGGAACTGCACGGGGGAAATCTGCGGGTCGGCGACACGCGCGACGATTCGACGGCCTTCGTGATGGAACTGCCCACCGGCGCCCCGACGCAGATCGCGGGTGGGCTCGAATTGCAACAGGCGCAGCGCTACGCCATGGACATGGCAGCGCTGCTCGCAAGACAGGCGGCAGCACGCGCCGCGGCGCGCTAGGGCGCGCCGTAACTGGAAGGGAGATAGCACCGTGGGACGCAAGATTCTGATCGTGGAAGACCAGGCCGACCTCCGCAAGCTGGTGAGGATGACGCTGGAGTTCGGTGACGTGGAGATCCACGAGGCGGCCGACGGCGCGACCGGTCTCCATCTCGCTCGCGAACTGCGGCCCGACATCGTGCTGCTGGACGTGATGATGCCGGGGGAACTGGACGGCTATCAGGTCTGCGAGCGCATCAAGAGCGATGAGACACTGGCCGGCGTGCGGGTCGTGCTGCTCACTGCCCGCGGTCAGCAGACCGACCTGGAGCAGGGCCGCAAGGCGGGGTGTGACGCCTATCTCGTCAAGCCCTTCAGTCCGCTCGAGCTCATCGACAAGGTCGAGGAACTCGGCCGTGCGGCGAAGGCCTGAGGCGAGCGGCGCGGACACCATGACGCTTCCCAACTCTTCTCCCCTTCAGCAAGCCGGTGAGCCGGTGACGCGGGTCGAACTGCTCAAGGCCTTCCAGGCCGCGGTGCAGACCCTCCAGGCCTCCGGCGTCACGAACGGCTTCGGCCTGACCCTCGCGCAGGAGCCGATCTCCTCGGAGCGTCTGGCGGCGGTGCTGCAGTCGATCCAGGACGTCATCTACTCGGTCTCGCCCGACGGCAATCAGATCCTGTACGTGAGTCCGTCGGCCGAGCGCGTGTACGAGGCGAAGCTCGAAGACCTGACGGGCAATCCGCGCGACTGGTTCTCCCGCATCAACGAGTCCGATCGTGAGCTAGTCCGGGCGCGTCTGCCGGAGCTCTTCCGCGACGGGCGCATCGACCTCGAGTACCGCATCGATCTGCCCTCGGGCGGCATCCGCTGGCTGCGCGATCGCATGCAGATCGTGCGAGACGAGGCCGGCAGGGCTGTACGCATCGATGGCATCGCGAGCGACATCACGCCTCAGGTGCACGCCGACATGGCGCGCGAACTGGCGGAGGGGACGCTGCGACTGAAGGACCGGGCGCTGGAGTCCACGCACAACGGCGTGGTGGTCACCGACATGACCAATCCGAGCCAGCCGATCATCTACGCGAATCCGGGTTTCGAGCGCATCACCGGCTATGCGGTCGCGGATGTGTACGGCCTCAACTGCGGTTTCCTGCAGCGCGACGACCACAAGCAGACCGGCCTTGCGGAACTGCGCGAGGCCATCCGTGAGGGGCGGGAATGCCAGGTCATCCTGCGCAACTACCGCAAGGACGGTTCGCTGTTCTGGAACGAACTCTCCATCTCGCCCGTGCGCGACAACGACGGACGCGTCACGCACTACGTCGGTGTGCAGAACGACATCACGGAGCGCATCCGGCAGGAAGAGGAGCTCCAGGACCGGACCCAGCGCCTCGACGCCATCTTCGCGATGTCCCCGGACGGTTTCGTCTCCTTCGGGAAGGAAGGCCGGGTGGCCTACGTCAATCCGGCCTTCACGCGGATGACCGGCCTGGAGCCCTCGCAGGTGCTCGGCGACTCCGAGGCGGCACTGGACGCGCGCATCCGTGACCGCTGTGACCCGAAGGCCCCGTACCGCTCGCTGATCGAGGCGCCATGCGCCCTCCAGTCGGAGGAGTCCCAGCGGGCGGTCGGCGGGGATCTGCTCCAGCTCATGATTCCGGAGCGCCGCATCCTGTCGCGCAGCGTGCGACGGGAGGAGGGCGGGGCGAAGGTCCTCTATTTCCGCGACATCACCCGTGAGACCGAAGTGGACCGGATGAAGAGCGAGTTCCTGTCGACGGCAGCCCACGAGTTGCGTACGCCGATGGCCTCGGTGTTCGGATTCTCGGAACTGCTGCTGCGCCGGGACTACGACGAGCAGACGCGCAAGGACCTGCTCTCGACGATCCATCGTCAGGCCGGCGCGCTCATCCACCTGCTGAACGAGCTTCTCGATCTGGCGCGGATCGAGGCGCGGGCCGGGAAGGATTTCAAGGTGTCCGTCCAGCCGCTGAGGCCCATCGTCGAGAACACCGTCGCTTCGCTGCTGGTGCCGAACGATCCCCGCAAGGTCGTCATTGACCTGCCCACGACGATGCCCCACTGCGCCGTGGATGCCGAGAAGCTGCAGCAGGCCCTGACGAATCTGCTGTCGAACGCCTACAAGTACTCGCCGGGCGGCGGGGAGATCCGTCTGGATACGGTGGTCGACGACGGCGGGCGGATCGGTATCCGCGTGTCCGACCGCGGCATCGGCATGACGCCAGAGCAGCTGTCCCGCTGCTTCGAGCGCTTCTATCGGGCGGACGCCTCCGGAAACATCCCGGGGACGGGCCTCGGACTCACGCTCGTGAAGGAGATCGTCGAGATCTTCGGCGGCACGATTCAGGTCGAGTCGAAGCATGGTGAGGGCACGGCGGTCACGGTCTGGCTGCGGGTCGCCGAGCCGGAAGCGGTGGCCGCGTAGGGATTCATGGCGATCGGCGCCGGCAGCGGAGCCGAGACGAGACAGCATCACGAGCAAGGAGTGGAAGACGATGTACGGAATGGTTAACAAGGCAATCGAGGATCTGGTCACGCACATGAAGGGCCCCGCGGCGTGGCAGGCGCTCAAGCGCGACGCCGGCGTCGATCTGGAGACGTTCGTCGGCATGGATCAGTACGACGACGACGTCACCTATCGCCTGGTGGGCGCGGCCTCGCGGATGCTGGAAATTCCGAGTGACGAAGTGCTCGAGGCGTTTGGCGAGTACTGGACGATCTACACGGCCAAGAAGGGTTACGGCCACATGATGACCGCGGCCGGGGGCGGCGTCTTCGAGGTCCTGGAGAATCTGGACTCGATGCATACGCGGCTCTCCATGCTCTACCCGGACATGCGCATTCCCCAGTTTCGCCTTGTCCGCGAGGCCACCGGTCAGGCGCTGCTGTCCTACGAATCCCAGCGAGACGGCCTCGGTTCGATGGTGATCGGCCTCGTGAAGGGCCTGGGCAAGCGGTTCGGCACGCCGGTGGTGGTGGAGTGGGTGGAGCGCCGGGAGGAAGGGGCCGCGGTGGACCGCTTCCGGGTGTCGCTGGAGGCCTGAGCGGATGAGTGCAGCGGGACCGGTGGGTCTTTCGGCGGCGCAGTTCGCGGCGGAGTTTCCGTTCCATCTGCTCGTCGATGCGCAGGATGGCATTCGCCAGACTGGAGCTTCCCTCGCGCGTCTGATGCCGACCGGCCCCTCGGTCTTTGCGGACTGGTTTCGTGTGGTTCGTCCCCGGATCGAGCCCGACTTCGCGGGTCTTGCTGCCTGGGCCGGGAAACTGGTGGTGCTCGAATCGAAGTTCGAACCCCACATCCGCCTGCGCGGGTCCGTCCAGTTGCTGGAGGACAGATCCGGGGTGCTGCTGCTGATGTCTCCGTGGATCACTCGTCTGGAGGATATCGAAACGCTGGGCCTCACCGTGACGGATTTCGCGGCGCATGACCCGGCGATCGATCTGCTCTTCCTGCAGCAGGCCAATGTCACCGCGCTCGAGGACACCCGGAGGCTCGCCGCCAAGCTGAAGGAACGCACGCTTTCGCTGGACTCCATCTCTGCCCTTTCGCCGGACGGCATCATCCTCTTCGGCCCGGACGGACGAGCGACCTACGTGAATCCCGCGCTCGGTCGACTGATGGGCGAGACGATCTCGTTCTTCATGGACATGACGGAGAGCACCTTCGTCGGTTTTCTGTCCACGCTGCTGGACTTCGGTCAGATCCTGCCGGACTTCGACACGCTCGCGACGTCGGACACCGCGGCGGAGCAGGGGGGTGATCGGCGCCGCTATCCTCGCGCCACATTCACCATCGTGCAGCCGGAGCGCCGCGTGTTGTCCTGCAGCGTGCGCTGCGGCGAAGGCGCTTCCCGGGTCCTGTACTTCCGCGACATCACGCGCGAGACGGAAGTGGATCGGATGAAGAGCGAGTTCCTGTCGACGGCCGCGCACGAACTGCGCACGCCGATGGCGTCGGTGTTCGGCTTCTCGGAGCTGCTGCTGCGCCGCGACTACGACGAGGCGACCCGCAAGGATCTGCTCTCGACGATCCATCGTCAGGCCGGCGCGCTGATCCACATGGTGAACGAACTGCTCGATCTCGCCCGGATCGAGGCCCGGGCCGGCAAGGACTTCCGCATCACCTTGCAGCCGCTGAAGCCCATCGTCGAGAACACCGTGGCGTCGCTGCTGGTGCCGAACGATCCGCGCCAGGTCGTGGTGGATCTTCCGGAGGCCATGCCGGACTGCGCCGTCGACGCCGAGAAACTCCAGCAGGCGCTCACGAATCTCCTGTCAAACGCGTACAAGTACTCGCCAGAAGGCGGGGAGATCCGGCTGGACACGCTCCGCAGTGTCGACGGCTCGCGCATCGGGATCCGCGTCACGGATCAGGGCATGGGGATGACGCCGGAGCAGGTGGCCCGGTGCTTCGAGCGGTTCTATCGGGCTGATGCGTCGGGGAACATACCGGGCACCGGTCTCGGGCTGCCGCTGGTGAAGGAGATCGCCGAGATCCTCGGCGGTGCCATCGACATCGAATCCACATTCGGCCGCGGAACCGCCTGTGTTCTCTGGCTGCCCATAGGAGAAGGCGATGTCATCCGTGCCGCCTGAAGTCTTCGTGGAGAGAACCTTCGACGCGGATGCGCTCGTGGCGCATCTGCTGGCTGACGACTCGGATCCGTGGGCGGCGTCGTACGCGTCGCTCGAGAACGAGCGCGACCTCGCTTACGGCCAGCTGTTCCGCACGACGCAGGACATGCGCACACTCCTGGCCGAGCGGGATGCCGCACTCGAAGCGATCTCGCGCGCCCATCACCAGACGCTGCTGCGTCTCGCGGTCGCCGCCGAGTACAAGGACGGCGACACCGGCGCGCACATCGTGCGGCTCGGGTTGCTGTCCGAGATCCTGGCATTGCGGTTGGGTCAGACCGAAGCGTATTCGCGGATGCTCCGCCTGGCGGCCCCCATGCACGATGTCGGCAAGATCGGCATCCCCGACGCCGTCCTGAAGAAGGCCGGACCGCTGACGGCCGAGGAGTGGCAGGTCATGCGCCAGCATCCGGACATCGGGGCGAGGATTCTCGGCGAGAGCGGTATCGCGGTGTTCGAGATGGCAGGCGAGGTGGCCCGCGGTCACCACGAGAAGTGGGATGGCAGCGGCTATCCGCGCAGTCTTGCGGGAGAGGATATCCCGCTGTCTGCGCGCATCGTGGCGCTGGTGGATTTCTTCGATGCGCTCACGATGGACCGCGTCTACCGTCCGCGATTCTCCGACACCGAAGCGATCGCGATGGTGTGCGAGCAGCGGGGCCGGCATTTCGATCCCGACCTGGTGGACATCTTCCTGGACTGTGTCGAGGTTCTCATCGCCGCTCGCGACGAGGTCAACGCCCGCGGCCTCGCGATCGAGGACCTGCTGAAGAAGGGAGACTGCGTCGTCGTGCCTGGCGGTCGCGGCTGACGCAGGATCAACCCCGGATTCCGGGAGACACCGTTTGCACCGTCGTGCCAGGGGGGCGCGCAGCGAACGGGTCGGGGACGGAATCCGGGGCGGCGGGCAGTCGCATGGATGGACAGCCGGCGAGAAGAGTCGCTCAGTGCCCCTGAGCGGTCAGTTCACATCCCACCTGATGCATCGACACGCCGACCGGCTGATAGATGCCGTATCGCACGAGAAACTCCTGCTGCGCCGCATAGGCTTCGCGCTCCAGCGCGATGGCGTGCTCGCACGAGTCCATGGAACCGGTCCGGCCGGACTCCTGCTGCAGATAGTGGACGAGTTCATGGACGACGATCGAAGCGGCGTAGAGGCTGTCCTGCGGATCCAGACGCTTGTCCAGGTAGACCGTCTGCCCTGGCGGAAACCAGCCCATCACCTTGCAGGGGCGCCCGTTGCAGGCCGCCTTCACCAGGAATTCGTGCGGAACGGCTTCGACCTTCGGCAGTTGCGCCGGTGCGGGGTATCCGCTCAGCGTGATGGCCCACGACAGCAGTGTGGGGATGAGTTCTTCCATGGCAGTCTCCGTCGCCGCGGTGTTCGAGAGAACCCGACCGGCCGCCTGCGAAGGCGGTAGAGCGGGAACTCTGCATTCCGTACGGCGACGTCGGGCCGTTTCGCCCGTGCCGTCGCTCCCCAAGCCGGAGCACATCTTTGTTGCCTGGCACTGCCGCGGTGCAGTGGCGTTACCGCGGAGGCCTGTTGCAGTAGTCGGTGTGGGGTGTTGCGAGAAACGGGCCAGTGATTTGGATGGGAAGGGGGAAGAGGGAAGGGGGAAGGGGGACCACCGAGGCTCGGGATGATTCGTAGCCCGGACGAGCGCCAACGGCGCGACTCCGGGAATAGCGGCGTTGGCAGCCGGCCCCCTTCCCCCTTCCCCCTTTCACCGCAATTCAAACGCCCAACTTCCCCCGCGCCTCCCCATACTCCTTCCGCAGCTTTGCGATCACCTCGGCCGTCGAGAGCACGGCGTCGATGTTGCCCACGCCCTGACCGGCGCCCCAGATGTCCTTCCATGCCTTTGCCGGACGGCTGCTCCCGAAATTCATCGTGGTCTTGTCTGCGGCGGGGAGATTCTGCGGATCGAGGCCAGCCGCCGCCACGCTCTTCGCAAGGTAATTGCCGTGTACACCCGTGAAGAGCGGTGTGTAGACGACGTCCGCGGCGGCGCTGTCGACGATCATCTGCTTGTAGGCGTCGGCCGCAACGGCCTCCTTCGTCGCGATGAAGCGCGTGCCCATGTAGGCGAAGTCGGCACCAATTGCCTCCGCCGCGAGGATCCCCGCGCCGTCGGTGATGGACCCGGACAGCAGGATCGGCCCGTCGAAGAAACGCCGCACCTCGCGCACGAGGGCAAAGGGACTCAACGTTCCAGCATGTCCGCCCGCGCCCGCACACACGAGGATGAGACCGTCGACGCCGGCCTCGAGCGCCTTCTGCGCGTGGCGGATGCTGATGACATCGTGGAACACCACACCGCCGTAACTGTGCGCGCTCTTCACCACGGCGTCGGGCGCACGAAGGCTGGTGATGATGATGGGCACCTTGTGGCGGACGCAAACTTCCATGTCGCGCTCGAGGCGATCGTTGCTCGCATGCACGATCTGATTGACGGCGTATGGCGCGACGGGCTGGTCGGGATGCTGCGCCTGATAGCGGTCCAGGGCGGTCTCGATCTGCGTGAGCCAGTCGTCGAGCAGCTCGGGCGGGCGCGCATTGAGGGCGGGGAAGGAACCGACGATGCCGCCCGTGCATTGCGCGATCACGAGTTCCGGTTGCGACACGATGAACATCGGGGCGGCGACGACGGGCAGCGACATCCGGCTGCGCAGTGACTGGACCAGCGACAAGGGGGGCTCCCGCGAGTTGGCAAAACCGCGATGGTAGAGGCTCGCGCCGGAGGCCGCCATGGTCGCGACGGGCCTTTGTCGAGGATGGCGCGAACCCGCAATTCGAAGGCACAATGCCTCTCAGGGAAGCCCGTCTCGATGCGTTTGCCCATGCTGCGCTGCGAGATCGGGGAACCTCGACGACCGTGCCCGAGGACTTTTTCTCAAGAGGCGGCGGCGATCGGACGTAAAACAAAATGAACTCGATCACCACGGAGGAGTTCGCCATGAAATCGTTTCTTTCGGGGATCGCCCTGGCGTGGGGCATGGCCTGTCTGCCCAATGCCGGTGCACACGATCTCAGCGTCACGGAGTGTCAGGAAGGCCGTGATTTCATCCGCAATGCCGCACTGTCCCGTGATCAGGGCCTGTCCCGCGAGGAGTTCATCGGGCGGATGCAGGGCGATCTCGAGCTCATCAAGGCCTTCCCGCCGGACCTCCGCTGGTTCGTGCAGGATACCGACGACGAGCACCTTCTCGTCGGCGCCGCCGAGAAGGTGTTCGACGCACCCGACGATCCCGAGCGCCATGGCGACGAATTCCTGACGAGCTGCTTCGCCAGCATCGACCGCGTGACGCGTCGGTAAGACGCTTCACGCTCGCTGTTCGATAGCAGGGCGGGCCTCCCGGAGCCCGGATCTGGGGTCTGCGCTGTCTCCGACGGCGCAGACGACTTGCCTTTGCCTCTATACTTCGGCGCTCTGTCGGCGGGATATCGCGGTGGCTTCGCGACCCCGTCCGAATCATCCCGAACAAACGTCGCGCGGTGCCTTTCCATTCTTCGGACAGGACGCACACCGCAGCGATCCGGAGGAGGAAGTCCCGATGCTGGTTCGTGCCGGCCTCGCGCTCTGCGCGATGCTCCTTGCTGCCGTTTCCGCGCAGGCGGAAGAGCTGATTCTCAAGGTCCACCACTTCCTTCCGCCGACGGCGCCCGCCCAGTCGCGCTTCATCCAGCCCTGGTGCGACCGCATCCAGAAGGCGTCGCAGGGCCGGCTCAAGTGCCAGATCTATCCCGCGATGCAGATGGGCGGGACACCCGCGCAGCTCTTCGACCAGGCGCGTGATGGCGTGGCCGATGTCGTATGGACCGTCTCCGGCTACACGCCGGGCCGGTTCCCGAAGATCGAGGTCTTCGAACTCCCCTTCATGATGACCACCGGTGACGCCACCGGCCGCGCCATGTGGGAGTTCGTCCAGACCTTCGCGCAGGACGAGGTGAAGGACGTGAAGATTCTCGCCGTGCACCCGCACGGCCCGGGCGCCTTCCACGTGGTCAAGCGGCCGATCCGGACGCTCGCCGACTTCCGCGGCCTGAAGCTGCGGGCGCCCACGCGCCTGACGAACAAGATGCTTGCCGTGTTCGGCGCCACGCCGGTCGGCATGCCCATGACCCAGGTGGCCGAGTCGCTTTCCAAGGGCACTATCGACGGCGCCCTGATGCCCTACGAGGTCGTGCCGGCCATCAAGGTGCACGAGCTCGCGAAGTTCCACAGCGAAACCGATCCCTCGCAGCACGCGGTGTACACGACCGTTCTCCTGCTCGCGATGAACAAGGCCCGCTACGACGGGCTGGCGCCCGATCTGCGCAAGGTCATCGACGACAACAGCGGCATCGGCCTGTCTGGAGACACCGGTCGCATCCTGACGGAAGCCGACGCGCCCGGACGCCAGCTTGCCTCGCGCAACCCCATCAATACCATTCCCGCGGCGGAACTCGAGAACTGGAAGCGCGCCGCGCAGCCGGTGATCGACGGCTGGGTGAAGGATGTCACGGCCAAAGGGGCGGACGGCAAGGCGCTCCTGCAGCAGGCGCAGGCGCTCATCGCCAAGCATGGCAAGCCCTGAGGCACACGGCCCGCAAGCCTTTTCCTGACGAGCGAGTCCCCATGCAGGATGCCGCCACCACCATCCAGGCCGGTCTCTGGGAGCGTGACGCTGCCGGTCGCGCCCTTTACCGTTTGTCTCTGCTGCTGGCCCTGCTGGGCGGAGCGGTGCTGCTCGCCATGATCGGGGTCTCGGTGTGGAGCGTAGTCGGGCGCTGGCTGGCGGATTCTCCCGTCCAGGGGGACTTCGAACTGGTGCAGCTGGGGTGCGCGGTTTGCGTCGCGACATTCCTGCCGCTCTGCCAGCTCGAGAAGGGCCACGTGATCGTCGACTTCTTCACTCTCAAGGCTAGTGCCGGGGTTCGCGCCTGGCTGGATGCCATCGGCAGCGTGCTGCTCGGGCTGTGCAGTGCGCTCGTGGCGTGGCGCCTGACTCTCGGTCTCGAGTCGGTTCGTTCGGCCGGCGAGACGTCGATGATCCTCGATCTGCCCATCTGGTACGGGTACGCGCCGATGGTGGTGTCGTTCGCCGTGCTGGCCCTCGCGGGCTTCTACGTCGCCTGGGCCGAGCTCGCCTACCGGAGTGCCGAATGAGCGGCGTCGAGACCGGCCTCATCGCCCTTGCCGCGATGCTCGTCATGCTGGCTGTCCGCGTTCCGATCGCCGTCGCGATGCTGCTGGCGGGCATGGGCGGCTACACCGTGCTGGCCGGCTGGGACCCGCTTATCAACCATCTCAAGTCGGCGGCCTACGGGCGGTATTCGAACTACGATCTGTCCGTCGTGCCCATGTTCCTGCTGATGGGCAACCTCGCGTCGCGCGGCGGACTGTCAGCGGCGCTTTTTGCCGCGACGCGGGCATTCATCGGGCACCTGCGCGGCGGCATCGCCATGGCAGCGGTCGGAGCCTGCGCGGCGTTCGGCGCGATCTGCGGGTCTTCCCTCGCGACGGCCGCGACGATGGGGCAGGTGGCCCTGCCGGAACTGCGCAAGGCCAACTACGATCCCGGTCTGTCGGCCGGCGCGCTCGCGGCGGGCGGCACGCTCGGCATTCTGATTCCACCCTCCATCGTGCTGGCGATCTACGCCATTCTCACCGAGCAGAACATCGCCAAGCTTTTCACGGCGGCGTTCGTTCCCGGACTCCTGGCAACCGCGGGCTACATGGCCGTCATCGCCGTCGTCGTCCGTCTGAAGCCCGACGCCGGCCCGGCGGGGCCTCGCAGCACCTGGAACGAGCGCCTGCACGCCCTGTGGGATGTGTGGCCCATCGTCGTGATTTTCGTCGTCATGCTGGGCGGGATGTACGGCGGCGTGTTCAGCGCGACGGAAGGCGCGGCCATCGGCACGGGTGCCACGCTGATCCTCGCCGTGGTCAAGGGACTGCGGTGGGCCGGGTTGCGCGACAGTCTGCTCGGCGCTGCCCGCGCCACCGGGATGATCTTCCTCATCCTGCTCGGGGCCGACATCCTTAACGCCTTTCTCGCCCTGTCGCAGCTGCCGGGCGAACTGGCCACCTGGGTGCAGGGAACGGGATGGCCGCCGCTCGTCATCCTCACGGCGGTCATCGTCCTCTACGTGGTGCTGGGATGCTTCATGGACAGTCTCTCCATGATCCTGCTCACCGTGCCCATCTTCTTCCCGATGATCATGGGACTGGACTTCTGGGGCCTCGAAGCCGCAGACAAGGCCATCTGGTTCGGCATCCTCGCGCTCATGGTGGTGGAGATCGGTCTCATCACGCCGCCGGTGGGGATGAACGTCTATATCATCAGTGCCATGTCGCGGGACATTTCCATGGGCACGGCCTTCCGGGGCGTGGTGCCGTTCCTGGTGTCCGACGTGGTTCGCGTGCTGCTGCTGGTGCTGTTCCCTTCGCTGAGTCTGTGGCTCGTCCACCTGATGGGCTAGTCACCGTGTGCTGATCGGGAGGTCGTCGTGAGTGCTGCTTCCAGGCTTCGTCCGCTCCAGTCCGGCGTCCATCCGGACAACCTGTCGCCCGAGTACCGGAGCACGCCGTCACGGGCGCCGCAGCAGTTGCCCGTGACGCTGGCCGCGTCCGACGCGGAGTGTTCCGTGGTCGATGTCGCCGCTGCACTGATCGCTCCTCTGGATGCCGACCTCACCCGCCAGTCCACGGCGGCGCCGCTGGGCGAGCGGATCATCGTGAGCGGGCGGGTGCTCGACGAGGACGGTCGCCCCGTGCGCCGCTCGCTGGTGGAGATCTGGCAGTGCAATGCCGCGGGCCGCTACGCCCACCGCGGTGATCAGCACGATGCCCCGCTCGACCCGCACTTCGTCGGTCGCGGCAAGGTGCTGACCGGCGATGACGGCGAATACCGCTTCGTCACGATCAAGCCCGGTGCCTATCCGTGGCGCAACCACCACAACGCGTGGCGGCCAGCGCATATTCACTTCTCGCTGTTCGGCAATGCCTATGCGCAGCGCCTGATTGCGCAGATGTACTTCCCCGGAGATCCTCTGCTCGCGCTGGACCCCATCTACAACAGCGTCCCCGAGCGGGCGAGGACGCGGCTCGTCTCGCAGTTCGACCTCGGGCTCACGGTGCCGGAGACCGCGCTGGGCTACCGCTTCGACATCGTGCTTCGGGGTCGCAACGCGACGCCGATGGGTCTCTGAGGGGCACGTCATGGCAGAACTCACACCGTCCCAGACCATCGGCCCGTTCTTCTACGAGGGGTTGCGCTGGGCGATCGACACGGCGCCCCGCGATTTCGGTGTGCCGATGGTGCGCGTGACCGGCTGCGTCTTCGATGCCGACGGCCAGCCCGTGCCCGATGCCCTGCTGGAGATCTGGCAGCCGGGGCTCATCGCGACTGCCTATCCCGGTTCGCACCTGCCCGGTTTCCAGCGCGCGGACACGCGCGAAGGCGGGCGTTTCGAGTTCGTCGTGCCGCATCCCGATGCCGGTGCAGTCGAGGCGCATGTCACGGTGTTCGCCCGCGGCCTGCTGAACGGGCTGTTCACGAGGGTGTACGTGCCCTCGTCGAGCGGCACTCCCGTGTCGCTGCCGCAAGCCGTTCCCGCCGCACGTCGCGACACGCTCATCGCGAGGCGTTGCGATCGGCATCCAGGCACCTGGCTGTGGGACGTGCACCTGCAGGGCGAGCGGGAGACCGTGTTCTTCGCCTTCGCCTGAGCCTGCGGGTCGGCGTGGCGTCGCCGGGCAGCCATTACAATCGCCCTCCAAACTCACGGACGCACGGCGGATGTCCTCTTCCACGAATCCCTCTCCCACCAATTCCTCTCCCGAAGCCCCGGTCACCATCATCACCGGCAGTGCCGGCGGCATCGGCGAGGCCACGGCCCGCATGCTGGCTCGACGCGGCCATCGGCTCATCATCGCCGACCTCCGGGCCGACGCCGCCGAAGCCACCGCAGCGAAGATGCGCGACGACGGCCTCACCGCGCACGCATTCGCCCTCGACATCACGCAACCGGCCAGCGCCGCTGCCCTGGTGGAGCAGGTCATGGCGCTGCATGGCCGCATCGACGTGCTCATCAACAACGCCGGCGTCGAGAGTTCACGGCCTTTTCTCGAACTCACCCTCGAGGACTTCGAGCGCGTCATGCGCGTGAACACGACCGGCGTGTGGGTGTGCTGCCAGGCGGTGATCCCGGTCATGCTCGAGCAGGGGCGCGGCAGCATCGTGAATCTCAGTTCGGTCGCAGGGCAGCGCGGCGGCGGGTTGCTCGGTACGGCGGCGTACTCCACCTCCAAGGGGGCCGTCATCGCGCTCACCAAGGCGCTCGCGCGGGAGTTCGCGCGCGCCGGCATCCGCATCAACGCGGTGTCGCCGAGCCTTACCATGACCGATCTCGCGCAGCGGCAACTGCAGCGCCTGCCCGAAGGCACGCTGGACCGTGTCATCGCCGTCACGCCGATGGGGCGAGTCGCCCAGCCGGACGAGATCGCCTCCGTCGTTGCCTTCCTCGCTTCCGACGAGGCTTCCTTCGTCACCGGTCACGTCTACAACGTGGACGGCGGGAACGCGATGTGACCCTGCGTCACTCCACGACACCCCATTCGAGAATCCGGACACCATGACATCCCCCCACAAGATCACCCGCGTGGCGCTCATCACCGGCGCGGCCAAGGGTATCGGCGCGGCCATCGCGGACCGCCTCGCCCGCGAAGGCCATCACATCCTGATCGGCGACATCGACGAAGCGCAGGCCGGCGAGAAGGCCGAAGCCCTGAAGGCGGCGGGACACCTTGCCGATGCGGTCCGGCTCGACGTCAGCGATGCGGAGTCCGTGGCGGCCGCATTCGCTGACATCGATGCGAAATGGAAGCGGTGTGACATCGTCGTGAACAACGCCGGCATCGCGAAGACCGCACCGTTCCTCGATTTCGCGCTCGACAGCTGGCAGGCTCACCTCAACGTGAACGTGACGGGCGTGCTGCTGTGTTCGCAGCACGGCGGTCGCCTGATGCGCCGGGAAGGGTGGGGACGCATCGTCAACATCGCCTCGGTGGCCGGCATGCGTGCGGTGGGCGTGGGTCGCACGGGCTACGGCACCTCGAAGGCCGCCGTCATCGGCCTCACGCGGCAGATGGCAGTGGAACTCGCGGAGTACAACATCACCGCCAATGCCGTCGCGCCGGGGCCAGTAGACACCCCGATGACCAAGGTGCTGCATTCGGCGACCTTCCGGCAGGCCTACACGAGTGCGATCCCCATGCGGCGCTATGGCACGCCGGAGGAGATCGCGGCCGCGGTGGCATATCTCGCCTCCGAGGACGCTGGTTACGTGACGGGCACCGTCCTTCCGCTCGATGGCGGGTTCCTCGCCTCGGGCGCGCATCAGTGGTGATCTGAGACCGCCCCGGTGACGAGTCCTGGCTCTTCTACGCTGCTCGAACAGGCGCTCTTCGCGGTCGAGGGCGGTTCGCCGTTCGCCGACGAGCTGCTCCTGCGCGCCATGCTGCGCTTCGAGGGCGCGCTGGCGCAGAGTCAGGAAGCGCTGAAGCTCATTCCGCCGGGCACGGCCGCAGTGATCGCGCGTGTCGCAGACGCTCTGGTCTTGGACCCTGCGGAGATGGCGCGATCCGGCGGGCACACCGGCGCGCTTGCCATCCCGGTTGTCCGTGCACTGACGCAGGCCGTGGGCGCCGCCGATCCCGCTGCCGCGCGATACGTGCACTTCGGGGCGACGAGCCAGGACGTGCTGGATTCCTCGTTGTCCCTCTGTGCAAAGGATGCGCTCGCCAGGATCGATGACGCAGCGCGGGAAGCCGTGGCCGCCGGTCTGAAGATATCCGAGCGGCACGCCGGTACGCCGGCGCTGGCACGTACGCTGATGCAACCCGCGGGGATCACGACCCTGGGGTGCCGCGCGGCGCAATGGGCCTGGGGGCTTGCGGAGGCGCGTGCCGCGTTCGCGCGATCGGGCGTCGATGCGACTGCCGTTTCCCTGGGGGGGCCGATCGGCACGCTGTCGGTCGGGGGCGACTCCGGCGACGGGTTGCAGGCGGAAGTGTCGGCGCGACTCGGCCTCACGCCGGGGACGAGCCCGTGGCACGTCGTGCGCAACGCGCGGGTCCGCTGCGCCGCCGATGCGGCAATCCTCGTCGGGGTCGCGGCCAAGATCGGGACGGACGTTTCCCTGGGGGCCCAGTTTGAGGTGGGGGAATACGCCGAACCGGCAGCGGCAGGGCGCGGCGGTTCGTCCGCGATGCCTCACAAGCGCAACCCGGCACTTTCTCTGCGGCTCATTGCCGCAGGTCACCGGTGTGTCGGCCTGATGGCCACGGTGTTCGGGGCCCAGACCAACGAGTTCGAACGGGGACTGGGCGGCTGGCAGACCGAGACCGCGACCTGGCCAGCAGTGCTGGAAACCGCCCTTTCGGCCATGCAGACCTGCGCCACGCTGCTGGGCGGCATGGAACTCCATGCCGACCGGGCGCAGGCGAACATCGACGCCCTGCAGGGCGTGCTCTCCGCGGATCGTGTGGCCGACTGGCTGGCGCCATCCCTGGGCAAGCTGGAGGCGCAGTCGCATGTTGCCGAGTGGTGCGGCGAGGCGCTGCGGCTCCGGGAGCCCCTGGGGTCCGTCGTGCTTCGGCACCTCTGGGAATTGCCCCAGACGGTGGCCCCGGAGGGACTGGCTGCCTGTTTCGACACCCGGCCCCCCGTCGAAGCCGCGGAAGCCATGACGCATCGCCTGATTGCCTCGGTGCGCGGAACCCTCTGATCCAGGCAGACCTTCCCTGGAGCCGGGCCCATTCGCTTGGGGCAGATGGCGGGGAGGCCTTAGAATGCAGGGCTGTTCCTGCCCGGCCTGCCGCCCCGGCATGCTCACTTCGCGGCCGGCCAAGCCCGATTCCTGGAGTTTCATGACCGATCTGACCCCCGAGCTGCTCGCCGAGCGAGTCGCCCAGCGCCGCACCTTCGCCATCATCTCGCACCCGGATGCCGGCAAGACCACGCTTACGGAGAAGCTGCTGCTGTTCGCCGGCGCGATCCAGATCGCCGGCAGCGTGAAGGCGCGCAAGGCCACCCGGCACGCCACGTCCGACTGGATGGAAATCGAAAAGCAGCGCGGCATTTCGGTGGCCAGCTCGGTCATGCAGATGGAGTACCGCGGCAAGGTCATCAACCTGCTCGACACACCCGGCCACCAGGACTTCTCGGAAGACACCTATCGCGTACTCACCGCGGTGGACGCCGCGCTGATGGTGATCGACGCTGCCAACGGTGTGGAAGCCCAAACGCTGCGGCTGCTGGAAGTGTGCCGGGCGCGCGGCACGCCCATCGTCACCTTCATCAACAAGATGGACCGCGAAGTGCGCGAGCCCGTCGAGTTGATCGACGAGATCGAGCGCACGCTGGGCATGGCGGCCGTGCCGTTTTCCTGGCCCATCGGCATGGGCAAGCGCTTCCACGGCGTCTACGACCTCCACGAAGACCGCGTGCGGGTGTTCCGCGCCGGCGAGGACCGCGTGGCGGACGACCTCGAAGTCCTGCATGGTCTGGACAACCCGGCCCTGGCCGAGCGGTTCGCGCCGGAATTCGAGCGTGCCCATGACGACATCGAACTCGTGAAGGAAGCCACGCCGGCATTCGATCGCGAGCAGTTCCTGGCGGGCAAGCAGACGCCCGTGTTCTTCGGGTCCGCCATCAACAACTTCGGCGTGCGCGAAATCCTCGATGCCATCGTCGACATCGCCCCGCCGCCGCAGGCGCGGGTTGCGGTGCAGGGCCCGGTCGAACCGGCGGGCCGGCAGTTCACGGGCGTGGTCTTCAAGATCCAGGCGAACATGGATCCCGCGCACCGCGACCGCGTCGTCTTCGTGCGTGTGTGCTCCGGCCGTTTCGAGCGCGGCATGCGGCTGCGTCTGCAGCGCACGGGCAAGGAGTTCCGCCCCAACACCGTGGTGTCGTTCCTGTCGCAGCGGCGCGAGCTGCTGGACGAGGCCTTCGCGGGCGACATCATCGGCATCCCGACCCATGGCGGCCTGCAGCTCGGCGACACGCTGACCGAGACCGCCGAGCCGCTGCAGTTCACCGGGCTGCCATTCTTCGCGCCCGAGATCTTCCGCGGCATCGAAGTGGTGAACCCGCTCAAGTCCAAGCAGCTGCGCACAGGTCTCATGCAGCTGGGAGAGGAGGGCGCCATCCAGGTGTTCCGTCCGCTTCGCGGTTCGATTCTGCTGCTCGGCGCCGTGGGCGTGCTGCAGTTCGACGTGGCTGCGCATCGGCTCGCCCACGAGTACGGCGTGGAAGCCCGCATTCTCGCGAGCCCCTACGGCTGCGCCCGGTGGGTGTCGGCCGACGATCCGGCGGAGCTGACGCGCTTCATCGACGGCAACGCGGCGCGGATCGCGCAGGACGCCGCCGATGCCTATGCGGTACTGACCGGATCGCAGTACGAGATGAGGGTGGTGCAGGACATGTGGCCGAAGATCCACTTCCATGTGCAGCGCGAGCACGCCGGCCTGCAGCTCGAATCGATCTCCCACTGACCGGACCGTCCATGTTCTTTCGCAATCTGCAGGTCTATCGCCTGGCGGGATCGCCGGGCTCCGTCGAGGCGTTCGAGAAGAGTCTGCAGCGCTTCGTGTTTCACGCCTGTTCCAGCCTGATGCGGGAATCGCACGGCTGGATCTCGCCGCGCGGGGACGAGCGGCTGGTCTTCACGCTCGCCGGGCACTGGCTGATCGCGCTGGGCACCGAACAGAAGCTCCTGCCCGCGTCGGTCGTGAAGCAGGAGGTGGAGCAGCGCGCTGCGGACATCGAGGCGCGCACCGGCTTCAAGCCCGGCCGCAAGCGTCTGCGCGAGATGCGCGACGAGATCACCGACGAGTTGCTCGGCCGCGCCTTCAGCCGCTACACGACCACGTTCGCGTGGATCGACCCTGAAGGCAAATGGCTGGTGCTGGACGCCGCGTCGCCCAAGAAAGCCAACGATCTCGTGGACTGGCTCCACAAGTCGGTGGAAGAGCCGGGTTTCGAACTGCTCAGGACGGAGCGGGCGCCGAGTTCGGCCATGGCGGAATGGCTGTCCGAGCGCGACGGGCCGCCCGGCTTCTCCATCGACCGCGAGTGCGTGCTGCAGTCGCCGCTCGAGGAGAAGGCCACGGTGCGGTACACGCATCACCCGCTGCTGGAGACCAACGAGATCCGCAATCACATCGTCGCCGGCAAGGTGCCGATCCGCCTCGCGCTCACGTGGGAAGGTCGCATTTCCTTCGCGCTCACCGAGAAGCTGGAAGTGAAGCGGCTCGCCTTCCTCGACATCGTGCGCGGTGAAGGCGAGGGTGACGCCGAGTCGGCGGAGGAACAGTTCGAGTCCGACTTCGCGCTGATGACGACGATGCTGTCGAAGTTCCTCACGGACCTCGTCGAGGCGTTGGGCGGCGAAGCGAAGTAGGGCTCGTCTTCGCGGGATGCGACGCACTCCGTCGCCCGGACGAGGCGCGAATGCGCCGACTCCGGGGAGTAGACGTAAAGAGATGCGCCGTCCCCCGGAGTCGGCGCGGGCGCGCCTCGTCCGGGCTACGGGCGTCGCGGCTTATCATCGCGACCTCATCCCACGAGGAGCCGCGCGCCGTGAACATCGATCGGATCGAAACCACCCTCTACCGCATTCCGCTGCCCGTGCCGGTGCAGGCGGCGAGTCACGGTGTCATGAGCGAATTCGACCTCGTGGCCGTGCGCGTCGGCACGGCGTCCGGCGCAACTGGCGTCGGGTACACGGTGCTCAATGCCGGCCATGGTGTCGCGGCAGCGGCCATCGTCGAGAACGTCTTCAAGGCCAAGCTGCTGGGCGAGGACTCGCGCCGAATCGAATGGCTGTGGCAGAAGCTCTGGCGGGGCCATCACTACTCCGGGCGCGGTGGCCTGGTGAGCTTCGCGCTCGCCGCCGTAGACACGGCGCTGTGGGATCTGCGCGGCCGGGCCCTGGGTGAGCCGCTCTGGCGATTGCTGGGTGGTTACCGACCGGAGGTGCGGGCCTACGCTGGCAACATCGATCTCAACTTCCCCATGGAGCAACTGCTCGACGGCGTGCGGCGCAGCCTTGCTGCCGGCTACCGCTCCGTGAAGATGCGGCTGGGTCGTCCGCTGCTGCGCGAAGACGTCGAGCGGGTCGCGGCCGTGCGGGCACTGATCGGGCCGGACATCGAACTGATGACCGACGCCAACGAAGCCTGGCGCCCCGACGAGGCGATGCGGGCCTTCCATGCGCTGCGGGAGTTCGGGCTCGTCTGGATCGAGGAGCCGATCCGTCCGGATGATTTCGAGGGCTATGCGCGCTTGCGCGCGCAGGGAGGCGTGCCGATCGCCGCCGGAGAGAATCTGCACACGGTGGCCGAGTTCACGGCGCTGATCGCCGCGGGCGGTGTGGATTTCCCCGAGCCGGATCTCACGACGTGCGGCGGCATCACGCCATGGATGAAGGTTGCCCGGCTTGCGGAGGCACATGGCCTGCCCGTCACATCGCACGGCGCGCACGATGTCCACGTGCATCTGCTGGCGGCCGTTCCCAATGGTGCCTACCTCGAAGTGCACGGCTTCGGCCTCGATCGGTTCATCGCGCAGCGGCTCGAATTGCGCGACGGAATGGCGATCGCTCCCGACCGGCCGGGCCACGGCATCGAGTTCGATTGGAAGGGCATGGAAATCTATCGGGCGTAGCCCGGACGAGGGGCATCGCGCCGACTCCGGGGGCAGTGCCTCTCATCGCGGTCATTCCCCGGAGTCGGCGCAGGCGCGCCTCGTCCGGGCTACATTCCGCCGGCGATCGGTACGAGTGCTCCCGTGATCGCGCGGGCCCGATCGGACACCAGGAACACGATGAGTTCCGCGATCTGTTCGGGCTTCACCCACTTCGAGAAGTCGGCGTCCGGCATGTCCGCACGGTTTGCGGCCGTGTCGATGATGGACGGCAGAACCGCATTCACCGTGACGCGCCCCTTGAACTCGTCCGCCATGGCTTCCGTCAGTTTCGCGACGCCAGCCTTGGACGCCGCATAGGCGCCCATCCCGGTGCCCGCCTTGTTCGACGCGAGCGCGCCGATGTTCACGATGCTTCCGCCCGGCGCCGTCAGCAGATGAGGTAGAGCGGCTCGCGATGCGTTCACGGCGGTTTGCAGGTTCATGCCATACATCGCGTCCCATGTGTCGACGCTCCCGTCCGTGACGGTCTCCCACCGGAAGCCACCCGCCACGTTGACCAGGGCGTCGAGGCGACCGAAGTGCGCGACGATCTTCGCCATCGCGTCGGATGCGCCTGCCGCCGATGTGAGATCGACCTCACCCAACGCGAGAGCTCCACTGCCGTCCTTCGGCGCGCGCGACGCATCGGCTCTGTCCAGCAGCGCGACCCTCGCGCCTGCCGTGAGCGCGGTGCGACCGACGCTCGCGCCGAGGCTGCCGAAGCCCCCTGTGACCACCACCACCTTGCCGTTCAAATCCAGCGAAATCATCGGAATCTCCTGCGTTCCTCGTTGCTGAACGTACCACTACCGTTGTCGTCGATTCGTACCACCGGCGTAGCCGATCACGCGTGCTTCGCGGCCAGCTTGCCCTTCATCACCTCGCCGGCATAGACGCCCGTGGATGCACCGTCCTCCAGCGTGACTGCGCCGTTGACGATGGACGCACGAATCCCTTCGGCCTTCTGCACGAGCCGGCGCGCACCGCCGGGGAGGTCCGTCTCCACCGTGGGCAGGCACGGCCGCACGCGGTCTGCCTCGAACAGGATCACGTCCGCCTTGTATCCCTCCCGCAGCAAGCCGCGCTCGGCAAGCTCGAATGCCTGCGCGTTGTCGTGCGTCATCTTCTTCACGGCCTGTTCCAGCGTGAACGCCTTGCGCTGGTTGACCCAGTAGTGGAGGAAGTGAGTCTGGAGCGACGAGCCCATTTCCTGCGCTACATGCGCGCCGGAATCGGAGAAGGTCGCAAGTGTGGCGTCGTGCGACAGCATGCCGAGGATGTCGTCGCGGTTCTCGTTGACGATCGGCTGCATGTAGATCTGGTTCTCGTCTGCGAGGCACTGGTCGATGATCACCTCCACGGGGTGCTTGCCGTGGGCGCGCGCGAGTTCGGCCACCGTCGGATCGTTCCAGTCCACGCCGGTGAGCGCGTACAGGTTGTCGTAGTCCGGCTTGCGCGGGTCGGTGGTGGCGGCACCGCCACCTTGCATCTTGTTGTCGCGGGGCTTCATCGCGGCTTCGGCGGCGACGAGTTCGCGACGCACCGCCGGGTCACGCATGCGCTCGCGCTGCTGCGCGATAGGCAGAGCGCGAAGGGTCTTCCAGGCCGGCAGCACGTCGAACGGCAGATACGACTTCAGCGAGAACACCGCGTTGATGGAGCGCGTCGTGCCCTGGGCGAACATGCGGCCACCAGCCGCGTTGACCTCCGCGACGGCCCTGGCCTGGGTCTGCCACTCGGGCGGATCGTCGCCCTGCCGCGTCGTCACGATGCCGAACATCACCGGGCGCCGGTACGTCATGGCGAAGTGACGCATGCGATCCAGGAAGGCAAGGTTGTCCGCCTGGTTCATGATTTCCGGTCCTGTCTGGAAGATGCCGGCGTCCAGCTCGGCCATTGCAGCCACCATCTGCTCGATCTCGTCCCACCCCGCGATGCGGCTTGCGACCGGTGTGCCGTCGGGTGTGAGGTGCGTGTGGGTGCGTGAGGTGGAGAGGCCGATCGCGCCGGCACGCAGCGCGTCCTGCACCAGATGCGCCATCTGCCGGATCTCGTCCGGCGTGGCGCGGTCGGTGACGGCACGCTTGCCCATGACATACATCCGTAGCGCGGAGTGACCGACGTACATGGCGTGGTTGAGGGCCTTCGGCCGGCGCTCGACCGCCGCGAGGTATTCCGGAAAGGACTCCCACGTCCAGTCGATGCCCGCGGCCATGGCGGCGGGGGAGATGTCTTCCACGTAGGAGAGGCTGTTCGCCACCCACTCCCGGTCGGCGGGCCGACAGGGCGCGAGCGTGAAGCCGCAGTTGCTCATCACCACCGACGTCACGCCGTGATAGCAGGAGCAGGAGCCCATGGGGTCCCACATCACCTGGGCATCCATGTGAGTGTGACCGTCGACAAAGCCCGGGGAGACGATCAGCCCGTCGGCGTCGAGGGTGCGCTTCGCGGCGTCGGTGATGCGGCCGATCCCGACGATCCGGCCGCCCGAGATGCCGACATCGGCGGTGAAGCGCGGGCGACCGGTGCCGTCGACGACGGTGCCGCCGCGGATCAGCAGGTCCAGGGTCATGGTGTCCTCCCAGCGTGTTCGAGGCTCCCATCATACGTAGACTGGGCGAGGTCGATGCGCGGTCGGCGGATTGACGGGACCGGCGGTGCGTCCGGAGCCATTCTCTCGGTGCCTCGAGGAGTGCTATTCCGGACACTATCTGGAAAAGTGTCCGAAAACGGAATACCATCGGGACTCGTTCCAACGGAGAGCGGTGCCGGATCGGTGCCGCCGCATCCCATGACCGCCGTCGCACGCATGCAGTCCCCGCCCGTGGACCTCGGCTCCCCCGAGGCCGCGGCTGCCGCATTGCGCACGTTCTGGCGCCTGAGCGATGCGTGGCAGCTCAGCGTGGCCGAGCAGCTCACCTTGCTGGGCGTGGGCAAGTCGACGCTGTACCAGTGGAAGCAGGGCAAGGTCGGGCCGCTCGACCGGCACGTACTCGAGCGGCTGTCCTACCTGTTCGGCATCTACGCGGCGCTCCACATCCTGTTTCCCGAGGCGGATCGCGCCGATGCCTGGCTGCGCAAGCCCAACGATGCCCCGCTGTTCGGCGGGCGCTCGGCCATGGACCGCATGCTGGCCGGGCAGGTGGCCGATCTCTACGTCGTCCGGGAGTATCTGGACGCCCAGCGCGGCGGCAAGGCGTGATCGACCCGGCGTCGGTCCCGGTCCGCTCCGTCGAGTGGAAGCCCAGCTTTCGCCTCATTCCGTCGCGCTACCCGACCGTGGGCCTGTACGACGCCATCGCGGACCCCGCGGACCTCGACGTCGTCTTCGCCATCGAAGCCGTCACCAATTCACGGGTGCGTGACGAACTCGGTCAGCTGCAGCTCGTGCCGCCTGCCGAGCGCGTCACGGGCGCGGGCGCGACGCCGATCATGGCGGCCTTCACCCATCTGAACCCCGAGGGGTCGCGCTTCTCCGATGGCAGTTACGGCGTCTACTACGCGGCGGACAGTCTGGAGGCCTCCGTCGCCGAGGTCGGCTATCACCGTGGCGTGTTTCTGTCGCGCACGCGGGAGCCGGCGGTGGACATCGACCTCAGGCTGATCCTCGCCGATGTGGATGCGCGTTTGCACGACCTGACCGGCTTCCGCAAGAAAGCGCCCGAGATCTATTCCCCTGACGACTACAGCGCGGGTAAAGCTCTGGGGCGCGCACTCAGGCAGTCGGGCAGCGCGGGCGTGGTGTATCGGAGTGTGCGGTTCGACGGCGGTTTGTGTGTCGGGGCGTTTCGCCCTACGGCACTCGGCCGCGCGAAGGCCGGCGCCCATATCGCCATGCATTGGGACGGCACGGCGATCACGCATTGGTACGAGAAGAAGGCACCGCATGCGTTGTAGCCCGGGCTGTGCCCGGGGGCGGTGTGCGCGACTCTACGCCGGGGGATTCCCGGACGGAGTCCGGGCTACGGCACGTGTAGCCCGGGCTCTGCCCGGGGACGGTGGATGTCGCGGCGCGGACGTTGATTCCCGGACGAAGTCCAGACAACGGAACGTGAAGCCCGCGACGCGTCGCCCGGGCCCGCGATGGATGCCGCGACAGGCCCGGAGTCGCTCCGGGCCGTCGGGTCACACCTTCAGCGGCTTGTAGCGAATCCGCCTGGGCTTGGCGCCTTCTTCACCGAGGCGCTTGCGCTTCTCGGCCTCGTACTCCTGATAGTTGCCGGAGAAGAACGACCATTGCGATTCGCCCTCGGCCGCGATGATGTGCGTCGCGATCCGGTCGAGGAACCACCGATCGTGGGAGATCACGAGCACGCTGCCTGCGAACTCGAGCAGCGCGTCTTCCAGCGCCCGCAGCGTTTCCACGTCGAGGTCGTTGGACGGCTCGTCCAGCAGCAGCACGTTGCCGCCGGCCAGCAGCGTCTTGGCCAGATGCAGTCGGCCTCGCTCACCGCCGGAGAGCAGGCCCACCTGCTTCTGTTGTTCGGAACCCTTGAAGTTGAACCGCCCGATGTACGCGCGCGAGGGCATCTCGAACTTGCCCACGGTGATGATGTCGCGGCCGCCGGAGATCTCTTCCCAAACAGTCTTGGTGCCGTCGAGCGCATCGCGTGACTGGTCGACGAAGGCGAGCTGCGCCGTCTTGCCGATGATGATCTCGCCGCTGTCGGGCTGCTCCTTGCCCATGATCATGCGGAACAGCGTCGACTTGCCGGCGCCGTTGGGGCCGATGATGCCGACGATGGCTCCGGGCGGCACCGAGAAGGTGAAGTTGTCGATCAGCAGGCGGTCGCCGTAGCCCTTGCTCACGCCCTTGAACTCGATCACCTGGTCGCCGAGGCGCTCCGCCACCGGGACGAAGATTTCCTGGGTCTCGTTGCGCTTCTGGTATTCGTAGGACGACAGTTCCTCGAAGCGGGCGATACGCGCCTTGCTCTTGGCCTGGCGGCCCTTCGGGTTCTGGCGCACCCACTCCAGTTCCTGCTTCATCGTCTTCAGCCGCGCGGCTTCGGTCTTCTGTTCCTGCTCCAGCCGGGCTTCCTTCTGCTCGAGCCACGAACTGTAGTTGCCCTTCCAGGGAATGCCGCGGCCCCGGTCGAGTTCAAGAATCCATTCGCACGCGTTGTCGAGGAAGTACCGGTCGTGGGTGATGCCCACCACCGTGCCCGGAAAACGCGCCAGGAACTGCTCGAGCCAGTCGACGCTCTCGGCGTCGAGGTGGTTGGTGGGTTCGTCCAGCAGCAGCATGTCGGGCTTGGAGAGCAGCAGCCGGCACAGTGCGACGCGGCGCTTCTCACCGCCGGACAAGTTGCCGATGGTGGCTTCCCACGGCGGCAGGCGCAGGGCGTCCGCCGCGATTTCCAGCTGGTGTTCGGTGTCGGTGCCGGCCGTCGAGAGTACGGCTTCGTACTTGGCCTGTTCCGCCGCGAGCTTGTCGAAGTCGGCGTCGGGTTCGGCGTAGGCGGCGTAGATCTCGTCCAGCTTGCGCTTGGCTTCCATGATGTCGCCGAGACCTTCCTCGACGGCCTGCCGCACGGTCTGCTCGGGCGGGATCTGGGGTTCCTGGGGCAGATAGCCGATCTTGAGCCCCGGCATGGGCACGGCTTCGCCCTCGATATCCTTGTCGATGCCGGCCATGATCTTGAGAAGCGTCGACTTTCCCGAGCCGTTCAGACCCAGCACGCCGATCTTGGCGCCGGGGAAGAAGGAGAGGGAAATGTCTTCGAGGATCTTGCGTTTGGGTGGGACGATCTTGCCCACCCGGTGCATCGTATAGACGTACTGGGCCATGGAGCGGAACAATCGCGTTGGGAAAGGAAGAAGCTTACCTGAGAGCGGGTGCCTCGGGCGTCCCGCATTCCGGGAGCATCGGCGGGCGGGTGGTGATCGTGTCCCCTGAGTCGGCGCGGTGCGCCTCGTCCGGGCTACGCGGCCGGTTCGCGTCGGTCGTAGCCCGGAAGGAGCGCAGCGGAGTCCGGGGGCGGTGCCGGATTCACAGGCAAAAAAAACGCACCGGTAGCAGCCGGTGCGTATGAACGAATCAGGGAAGGAAGTCTTCGCGCCGATTCGGGGAGGAGACGGTTAGCGGGTGAGCAGCGAGACCTTGGCCGGATCGCACACGGCGGCGAGGACGGCGCTCTCGACAGTGCCGGCGGCCGGCTTGGTCGGCACGCGGCTCACGGCTTCGGTCCAGACGGCCTTGCCGCTGCCGAGTTCGCCGGAGGCGAAGGTCCAGCCTTCCACGCGGACTTCGCCGGTGGCGCAGAGCAGTTCGTAGCGCAGCACGCGGGAGCGGTGCGGGTACCAGTCGCCGAGGGTCTTCTCGGTGGCGTAGTTGACGATGACGTTGGCTTCGGTGCCGGCGGCGGTCGTGGACAGGCTGGAACGGTCGACGAACACCTGGCCGTCGGCGGTTTCGGAAACGGTGCGCCAGTCGGCGGCAAAGGCGGAGCCGCTCAGCAACACGGCGAGCCAGGCGCCAAGCAGGACGAGCGTGAGGTTGCGGTTGTTCATTTCTGGAACTCCTTGGCGGTTATCTGCGAGGCTTGTTGATGCAGCCTCCATGACCCGTACTCTACGGATGATGCGGCGCAACATTAAGGGGGCTGCAGGGCATAAGATTCCTGCCTTGATGGAATGAATCAGGAGAACTGATGGACAGATTCGCCTTGATGCAGGCATTTGTCCGGATCGTCGAGACGGGCAGTATCTCGGCCGTAGCCCGGGAAACCGGGGCCGGACAGCCTACCGTCAGCAAGCAGCTGGCCGCACTGGAGGCCGCCCTGGGGGTTACGCTGCTGCAGCGCACCACCCGCCGTCTGCGGCTGACTGAAGCCGGGGAGGCCTACTACGAGACGGCCAGAAAGATCCTCAACGACGTCTCCGCCCTCGAAGGCAGTGTGGGTAAGCTCTCCAGCGGGCTCGGCGGGACGCTCACGGTCACCATGGCCACGGTCATGGGCGAGATGGGCCTGGACGACCTGATGCTCGAATTCCACGCCCAGCACCCGGGCCTGCAATTGAACCTCGTGGAGACGGCTCGCTATGTGGATCTCGTTCAGGAGGGGATCGACGTGGCCATCCGGGTCGGCCGCCTGCAGGACTCCACGCTGGTCGCCCGGCGTCTGGGCTTCAGCCGCCGGATCATCGTGGCCTCCCCGGAATACCTCGCCTCCCGCGGGACCCCCCAGGTGCCCGAGGATCTGCTCCACCACGAGTGCATCCGCTACATGTACCTCGCCACCGGCAACGAATGGGTCTTCATGCGGCAGAAGCAGGAGGTGCACATCCGGGTGTCGGGGTCCTTCTGCTCCAACAGCGGCCTTGCCATCCGCCGGGCGGCGCTTGCGGGGAGGGGCATTGCGGCGTCGCCGGTCTGGATTGCGCAGCGGGATATCGCAGCCGGCCGGCTCGTCCAGATCCTCGCGGACTACGCGCCGCCGCCAGTCGAAATCAATGCGGTGTATCCGTACTCGCGCCACGTCCCCGAGAAGGTCCGGGCGCTTGCCGATTTCCTGAAGGAGCGTTTCGCGACGATCCCGGAGTTCAACTGATCCGGGGCGGGCTAAGCGCCGTAGACCATCTTGTTGGCCACGAGACGGGCCGCCGTCGCGACTTCCCCGGCCGTCACCCCGATCAGGCCTCCGTGGTTCGCCGCCACGGCATCCCCCGCAAGACCGTGCAGATGGACCGCGGCAAGAAGGGCCTCCTGAATCGATGCGCCCTGGGCTGCCAGCGCGCCGATCATCCCGGACAGCACATCGCCCATGCCCGCCGCCGCCATGCCCGGATTGCCGGTGGTGTTTACGAACCACGTGCCATCCGGCCCGGCGCATACGCTGCCGGCTCCCTTGAGCACGGTCCAGGCGTTCAGCTTTTCCGCGAGTTGCAGGGACGAGGCGACGCGGTCCGCCTGGACGGCTGTGGTGTCCGTCGCCAGCAGGCGCGCAGCCTCCGCGGGATGCGGGGTCGCGATGGTCCCCGCGGTGCGTTCCCGCACCCGCCGTGCGCGGTCGGCATCCAGGGCGACGAGATTGAGGGCGTCTGCGTCGAGTACTAGCGGGACATCGCGGGCGATGGCGGCGTCCAGCAGCGCCGCCGCGGGGTCCGACTGGCCCAGACCCGGCCCCACCACCAGCACTCGGGTGCGGGGCAGGTTCACGACGTCCGCGGCGGACCGCATCATCAGTTCCGGATGCAGAGGGTCCAGCGTCGGCGCCTGCGCGTCGGCGAGCCCGACGTACACCCGGCCGGCCCCGAGCAGCAGTGCCGCCCGACCCGCCAGCCACGCCGCACCGGCCATGCCGGCCGCGCCGCCGACGATGGCGACATCGCCGTAATCTCCCTTGTGCGTGTTGCGGCGGCGGTTCGGCAAGGCGATTCGGACACTAAGCCCGTCGATGACGAATCCCTGCGGCTCCAAGGTCGCCGCGGCGTCGAGCCCCAGCGCCGCCACGTGGAGGACGCCCGTGTGGTCGGGGCCGTCGAGCGTAAGCAGGCCCGGCTTGAGCGCGATGAACGTGATGGTGTGGTCCGCCCGGACGGCCGTGCCGAGCGCTTGTCCGGTGTCGGCCTGCAGTCCGCTGGGCACATCGAGTGCGATGACCGTGGCTCGACTTCCTGCGGTGCGCGCCACGAGATCGGCATGCCGCCCATCGAGCGGCCGCCGCAGACCGATGCCGAACAGGCCGTCGACGACGACGTCGGGTGCGAATCCGTCCGGCCACTGCGCCTGCACCGTGCCACCTGCCGCGCGCCACGCCTCGCAGGCGGTTTTCGCATCGGCCGGCAGCGACCCCGCCGTGCCGGTGAAGACGACGGTCGTGTCGACCCACCACTGTCTCAGATGACGTGCCGCCACGAAGGCGTCGCCGCCGTTGTTGCCCGGGCCCGCGAGGACCAGGACGCGGTCGCGGGAGCCGAGCTGGGCGCGAATGAGTTCGGCCGCGGCGAGCCCGGCGCGCTCCATGAGCGGGGCGGGCGGCGATAGCGCGAACGCGGCGGCCTCGATGCGGCGGATGTCCTCGGAGCGGTAGATCGGCGAGAGCGCGGGAGTCATGAAGCGGAGCCTGGGAGGAGCAGGGAAGTGTAATCGCTCGGAAGCGGCAAGCCGGCAAGCCCTGGTCGAATGAAGCGACGGCGCAATCCGACAGGACCTTCGCCGGGACTCGCGCGGCTATAATCCGGCTTTAACAAAACTCCTCACAGTGACGGCAGCGATCGAGCGCGCCGGCGCTGGGAGTCTTGCCAAGGATCTCTCGCGCATCCATGCCGCATATCCTGCAGTTGCCCGGGCGCAACGCCCTGTCCGAATTCCGTCTCCAGAAACTCCTCGCCGCACTCCGCTCCGCCGACGCCCGCATCACGGGGGTCGAGGCGCACTTCCAGCACGTGGTCGAACTCGACCGCCCGCTCGAAGCCGAGGAGCGCGCCCGGTTGGAACGCATCCTCACTTACGGGCCGCGTACCAAGGCCGGCCGCGCCACGGGGCGACTCTTCTTCGTGGTGCCGCGGTTGGGAACGATCTCGCCGTGGTCGTCCAAGGCGACGGACATCGCACGGAACTGCGGTCTCACCGCAGTCCGCCGCATCGAGCGTGGCGTGGTGTATCGCGTGGCCGGCGCAGGGCAGGGGGTAGAAGATGGTCAGAAGGTCGCTGCGAAACTGCATGACCGCATGACGGAGACCGTTCTCGATCGCGTCGACGACGCCGAGCGGCTCTTCCATCACGTCGCGCCGGTACCGCTCGACACGGTGCCCGTGCTGACAGGCGGGCGCGACGCGCTAGTCGCCGCCGACGGCGAACTCGGGCTGGCGCTGTCGCCCGACGAGATCGACTACCTGCTCGAGGCCTATCGCGCCGAAGGGCGGGATCCCACGGATGTCGAGCTGATGATGTTCGCGCAGGCGAACTCGGAGCACTGCCGGCACAAGATCTTCAACGCGTCCTGGATCATCGACGGCGAGGTGCAGACCTCGTCGCTGTTCGACATGATTCGCCACACGCACCGCACGCATCCCGAACACACGGTGGTCGCGTACTCCGACAACGCCGCGGTGATGGAAGGCGCCGCGGCGCCCCGGTTCCGTCCGGCCCCGGACGGCACGTACCGCCGCTACGACGAGACCACCCACATCCTGATGAAGGTGGAGACGCACAACCATCCGACGGCCATTGCGCCGTTCCCCGGCGCGGCCACTGGCGCGGGCGGCGAGATCCGCGATGAAGGTGCCACGGGGCGCGGCGCGCGGCCCAAGGCGGGCCTCACGGGATTCACGACCTCGCACCTGCGTCTGCCCGATTCGCCGCAGCCCTGGGAAGCCGGGCACGACGGCAAGCCGGGGCGGATCGCCTCCGCGCTGGACATCATGATCGAAGGCCCCATCGGCGGTGCCGCGTTCAACAATGAGTTCGGCCGTCCGAATCTCGCCGGGTACTTCCGCACGTACGAACAGCGCGTCGGCGAGCGCATGTACGGCTACCACAAGCCCATCATGATCGCGGGCGGCGTGGGTGCTATCCGTGCCGATCAGGTGATGAAGGAGAACTTCCCCGCCGGGACGGCCCTCGTGCAGCTCGGCGGTCCCGGCATGCTCATCGGGCTGGGCGGCGGTGCGGCGTCGAGCATGGCGACAGGCACCAACACCGAAGCCCTCGACTTCGACTCCGTGCAGCGCGGCAACCCGGAGATCCAGCGGCGCGCGCAGGAAGTCATCGACCGCTGCTGGGCGATGGGCGAGGCCAATCCGATTCTTTCGGTCCACGATGTGGGCGCGGGCGGTCTGTCCAATGCCCTGCCGGAACTCGTACATGGGGCCGGACGCGGCGCGCGATTCGACCTGCGCAAGATCCAGTCGGAAGAACCCGGCATGTCCCCGATGCAGGTCTGGTGCAACGAGGCCCAGGAGCGCTACGTGCTCGCGGTCGATCGCAGCCGCCTCGCCGAATTCGAGGCCATCTGCGCCCGCGAACGTTGCCCGTATGCGGTCCTCGGCGAAGCGACATCCGAAGAGCGGCTGATCGTCGAAGATCCGGTGTTCGCCAACCGGCCGGTCGACATGGACCTAGGCGTGCTGCTCGGCAAGCCGCCGCGCATGCAGCGCGACGTGAAGCGCATTCGTCGCCGCGGCACCGACTTCGACCCGAGTTCGCTGGACCCTCTGCCGGCGCTGCTCAGCGTGCTTCGGTTCCCCGCGGTCGCCAGCAAGAATTTCCTTGTCACCATCGGCGATCGCTCCGTCGGCGGGATGACCGCGAGGGATCAGATGGTCGGTCGCTGGCAGGTGCCGGTCGCCGATGTCGCGGTCACGGCGATGGGTTTCGACACCTACCTGGGGGAGGCCATGGCCATGGGCGAGCGTACGCCGCTGGCCGTGATCGACCCGCCCGCTTCCGGTCGCATGGCGGTGGGTGAGGCCCTGACGAACGTCGCCGCCGCGCACATCGGCGATATCGCACGCGTGAAGCTGTCCGCCAACTGGATGGCCGCGGCCGGGCAGCCGGGCGAAGACGCCGCACTGTTCGACACCGTGCGGGCCGTGGGGATGGAACTGTGCCCCGCGCTCGGCGTGTCGATTCCCGTCGGCAAGGACAGCCTGTCGATGCGCACCACCTGGCAGGACGGCGGCAAGACCAAGCAGGTGAGCGCGCCGCTGTCGCTCATCGTGTCCGCCTTCGCGCGCGTCGAGGATGTTCGCGACACGCTCACGCCCGAACTCCGGCTCGACGCGGGCGATACGCGACTGCTGCTGGTCGATCTGGGCAAGGGCAAGAATCGTCTTGGCGGCTCGGCGCTCGCGCAGGCACACGATGCCCTCGGCGATCGTGTCCCGGACGTCGACGACCCCGCATTGCTGCGCGGTTTCTTCGAAGCCGTGCAGGCGCTGCTGCAACAGGGACGCCTGCTCGCGTACCACGACCGTTCCGACGGCGGCCTCGCCGTCACGCTGGCCGAGATGATGTTCGCCACGCACGTGGGTGTGAAGGTGGATGTCACGGGGGCCGCCCGTCGCGGTGGCGTGATCGCCGCGCTGTTCGCGGAAGAACTCGGTGCGGTGCTCCAGGTGCGCGCCAGCGATGTTGCCGCGGTCAAGGCCCGGTTCGCCGAACACGGTCTGCGGAGCCACGTCCATGACCTCGGCGAGATCGCCCGTGACGGGCACCTTCGCGTCGTGTGCGATGGTCGCGAAGTGCTGGCCGTGTCGGGGGTCGAACTTCTGCAGACGTGGTCCGATACGAGCCACCGTGTCGCTCGCCTGCGGGACAACCCCGCGTGTGTCGACGAGGAGCTCCAGGCCCTGGCCGATGCCGCCGATCCCGGACTGCAAGCCCATCTCACGTTCGAGCCGGATCTGCCGCGCGTGCCGGCGATCATCGGTACCCGTCCGCGTGTGGCAATCCTGCGGGAGCAGGGTGTCAACGGCCAGATCGAGATGGCCGCGGCATTCGACCGCGCCGGTTTCGAAGCCGTGGACGTCCACATGAGCGACATCCTCGAGGGGCGCATCGCCCTGGCGGGCTTCCAGGGCGTGGCGGCGTGCGGCGGGTTTTCCTATGGCGATGTGCTGGGGGCGGGGGAGGGCTGGGCCAAGTCGATCCTCTTCCATTCGCGGGCCCGCGAGCAGTTCGGGGCGTTCTTCCAGCGCGCCGACACCTTCGCGCTCGGCGTCTGCAACGGTTGCCAGATGATGAGCAACCTGCACGAACTCATCCCTGGTGCCGAAGGCTGGCCGCATTTCGTGCGCAACGCCTCCGAGCAGTTCGAGGCGCGCGTCGTGATGGTCGAACTGCTGGAAAGCCCTTCGCTGTTCTTCCGCGGCATGGCGGGGTCGCGGCTGCCGGTGGTGGTGTCGCACGGCGAAGGTCGTGCGGAGTTCGCCTCGGCGGCAGCGCAGCGCGCGGCCCGCAAGCTGGCCACGTTGCGCTACATCGACAATCGCGGCGCTGTCGCGAGCCGCTATCCGGCCAACCCGAACGGCTCGCCCGATGGCCTGACCGGTTTCACCACACCGGACGGTCGCTTCAGCATCCTCATGCCGCACCCGGAACGGGTGTTCCGCGCGGTGCAGATGTCCTGGCACCCGAGAACCTGGGGCGAGGATTCGCCGTGGATGCAGATGTTCCGCAACGCGTACAAGGCGGTGCGGTAGAAGAGGCGGTCGGCCTGACGGCGTCGCAGTCTGCGCAAAGAAAAACGCCCGGCGATGCCGGGCGTTTTCACTTCACATGCGATGCGGTGTCGCGTTACTCGACCGTCGCGGCCTTGCGCAGACCTTCCACAAGCGCGTCACGCTGCTTGCCGATGTACTGCTTGGCGACCTGGTCCTTCACTTCCTCGTAGGCGGGGAACTGCGGCGAGCGGACGTCGTCCACGCGGATGATGTGGAAGCCGTACTGGCTCTGCACGGGCTTCTCGCTCGTCTGGCCCTTGGCGAGGGCGCGCATCGCTTCGGCGAACGGCTTCACCATGTTGTTGCCGTCGGTCCATTCCAGCTCGCCACCCTTCTTGTTGCTGCCGGTGTCCGTGGACTTCTTCTTGGCGATTTCGTCGAACTTCGCGCCCTTCTTGAGCTGGGCGAGGATCGCAGTCGCTTCCTTTTCGGTCTTGACGAGGATGTGACGGGCCTTGAACTCCTTGGCCTTCGGGTCGAACTGCTCGGCCTTCACACGCTCGTACTCGGCCTTCAGCTGTTCTTCGGTGGGATCGTTCTTCTTGAGGTAGTCCTCGAGGTAGGCGTTCACCAGAACCTGCTGGCGGGCGAGGTCCATCTGCGCCTGGTACTCCTCGGACTTGTCGAGGCCCTGCTTGGCGGCTTCCTGGGCGATGATCTCGCGCGTAACGAGAACGTCACGCACCTGGGCGCGCATCTCGGGGGTTTCCTTCTGGCCCTGCTGCGCCTGCATCTTCAGCACGAACTCGAGGCGGGACTGGGGAATCGCGACGCCATTGACGACCGCCACGGGTTTGTTGGTTTCCTCGGCCACGGCGATGCCGAAGGCGAGGAGGCCGCAGAGACCGACGCCCGCGAGGGCGGACGACTTGAGCAATGACATGAAAGGTTCCTTCCCGATGTGTAGTTCGACGAAACCGACGACCACTCGCGCGGGGACGGGCCCCGGCATCGAGCCGGACTATTCGGTGGATTGAGCCGCTTCGCGCGGCGTCTGGGCAATGATCGCAAGCGCATGAATACGCTGCGGCATCAAATCGCGGACGGCATCATACACCAGGCGATGCCGGGCAACCCGTGACTTGCCCTCGAATGCAGTGGACACGATCACGGCCTGAAAGTGCCCGCCGCCGGACTCTTTCGCGCCGGCGTGCCCGGCGTGGTCGGCGCTGTCGTCGAAGACTTCCAGGCTCTCGGCCTCGAGAAACGCCAGCCGGCCGCGGATCTCGTCGGCGAGGGCGAGGCTCACGCCTTGTCCTCCAGCTTGTCCGCCTTGTCCTCCGGATCGCGCACGTGCCGGGACACGTAGGCCCCCTGGGCGATGGCGAACACGATCATGAGTCCCATGCCACCCACCAGCTTGAACTGGACCCAGGTCTCCTCGGCGTAGTTGAAGGCCACGTACAGATTGAGAACGCCCATGAAGGCGAAGAAGGCGGCCCAGCTCAGGTTCAGCCGGTCCCAGATCGGCTCCGGGAGGTCCAGTTGCCCCTGGGTCGCGGCCTTGATGAGGTTTCGGCCGAAGAAGAACCGGGCACCGAGCAGCGCGGCGGCGAAGGCCCAGTAGAGGACCGTGGGCTTCCACTTGATGAAGTTCGGGTCCCGGAAGATCAGCGTGGCCCCGCCCATCACGACGATGATGGCGAGACTGATCCACAGCATCTTGTCCACTTTCCGGCCCCGGGCCAGCAGCCACGCCACCTGCCCGATCGTGGCGACGATGGCCAATGCCGTGGCGAGCAGGATCGGCGCCTGGGAGGGGGGCAGGTCGGTGCCCAGGCCGAGGGTGTCCAGCATCTGGCTGGCCATGGCGGTGGCGCTTTCCGGCGACTTCCCGGCCACGAAGTAGGCCAGAAAAAACACGATGACCGGGATAAGATCGAACAGCAGTTTCATGTAGACGGGGCGCCGGAAGGGGAGGCGCGATTATGGCGGGGGGGCGCCGCGGCTGTCCACGACCCCCGGAAACCGACGGAGACGCAGCATGGCATTGGCCAAACTGGTGGAATACGCAGAAGCGGGGCCCGAGGTCCGGGCCGTGTTCGATGACATCATGGCCACCCGCAAGGTGGACTGGATCAACAACATCTGGAAGGCGCTGGCCGTGCATCCGCCGACGCTCGCCCGGGTCTGGTCCCAGGTGAAGGAGGTGATGGGGCCCGGCGGCCGCCTCGATCCGCTGACCAAGGAGCTCATCTACCTGGCCGTGAGCATGACCAACAACTGCGAGTACTGCATCCACTCCCATACGGCCGCCGCCCGCAAGAAGGGCATGGACGACGAAATCCTGGGCGAGCTGATCGGCGTCGTCGCGCTCGCCAACCAGACCAACCGTCTCGCCATCGGCTACCAGATCGATGTCGACCCGCAGTTCAAGGGCCCGCAATGACCGCCACACCGGCCCTGACGCAACTCGACACGCTGCTCGCCCGCCGGTTCAGCTGCCGGGCCTACCGGCAGGATCCGGTGCCCCGCGGCGCCATCGAGGCCGCGATGCGCACTGCGCAGCGCACGCCGTCATGGTGCAACACGCAGCCCTGGCGCGTTCACATCGCCTCCGGCGCATCGCGTGACCGCCTCACCGAAAGCTACTTCGCCGTGGCGTCGTCCGGCGTACCCGGCACTTCGGACATCCCCTTTCCGGAGGCCTACCTCGGCGTCTATCGCGACCGCCGCAAGGTCTGTGGCGTGCAGCTCTATCAGGCTCTGGGGATCGGCCGCGACGAGAAGGAGCGCGCGCAGTCCCAGTCGCTCGAGAACTTCCGCGGGTTCGGCGCCCCGCATGTCGCTGTGCTCACGACGGACCGCGCGCTCGGCACGTACGGCGCGCTCGATTGCGGTCTGTATCTGTCCTCGCTGATGCTCGCCCTTGTCGCGCAGGGCGTGGACTGCATCGCGCAGGCTGCACTCGCGAGCTACCCGCAGGTCGCGCGCGCGCATTTCGGCCTCCCGGATGACCGGATGGTGGTATGCGGGCTCTCATTCGGCTATGGGGCGCGGGACGCTTCGATCAATGGCTACCGCACCGAGCGCGCCGGACTGGAGGATGTGCTGCAGTGGTCCGAGTGACCCTATTGCTCCCGGGAGCCTGGCGTGACTGAGACGCCGGCACCGATCGACGTCGTCCTGTTCGATCTGGGCGGCGTGCTCATTGACTGGAATCCGCGCCATCTGTACCGCTCGGTGTTCGCGTCCGAAGCGCAGATGGAACACTTCCTCACCGTCGTGTGCCCGCCGTCCTGGAACCACTCGCTGGACGAGGGAGGCAGTTTCCGCGATGCCGTTGCTGCGCGGCAGCGGCTGTTCCCGGACTACGCCGGGCCCATTGCCCTGTGGCATGAGCAATGGGAGAGGATGCTGGGTGGCGCCATCGAGCCGACGGTGGAACTGCTCACGCGACTGCGCGCCGATGGCCGAAGGCTTGTGGCGCTCACCAACTGGTCTGCAGAGACGTTTCCCATCGCGCGGGCGCGCTACGAGTTCCTCGGCTGGTTCGAGGACATCGTGGTGTCCGGCGAGGTCCGGCTCGCGAAGCCCGACCCGCGCATCTTCGAACTCACCCGCACGCGCACCGGGCTCGATCCGCGCACGACATTGTTCATCGACGACAGCGCGGCGAACATCGATGCTGCCGACGGGCTCGGCTACCACACCCATCGTTTCCGCTCGGCCGATCTGCTTGAGCAGGACCTCGCGGCGCGCGGGCTGCTGCGCTGATCCGGCACCGCATCGTCACCTGGCCGCCCGCGTCCAGCCCAGCGTTCGAGGTGCGGGTTCCGCGGACCGGCTGACGGCCTCCGCCGCGCGGGTCTGCCGCGGGTGCTGCGCCACGACCTCTCGCAGGTAGCGGACCACCGCGTCGATCTCGGCCTTCGAGAGGATGCCGCCCCAGGCCGGCATCGAGGTCCCTGGCAATCCCTTTCGAATCCTGTCCGTCAGCTGCGCGTCGTTGAGGCTTTCGAGGAAGCCGGCCGCGACGAGATTGCGCGGGGGCGGATCCAGGAAGGCACCGATCCAGTTGCGTCCGGTGCCGTCGGCCGCGTGACAGAAAGAACAGTTCTTCAGAAACAGCGTGCGTCCCGCCGAGCCCGCTTGTGACAGCGGACGAACCGGCGCGTGTGCATGGACGGAGAACGCGGTGCGCTGGCCCGTTGCGCGGGGCAGCGATGCATCGGCGTGCAGATAGCGAGAACTGTCGTGGCAGCCGTCGCAAGTCTCCGTGTTCTTGGGGTAGGTCACCGCGTCCGATTCCCAAACCGGTGCCGGGTTGGTGCGAACCGGTTCGTGACAGCTCACACAGGCGGCCAGGAACACCTTTCGTCCGGCGCGTTGCGTGTCGGTCAGTGATTCCCAAGGCTCGTCGATCGGCATGCGGCCTTCCGCAAACGGAAAGGCGGCGGCATGCCGCTGGTGATCCGGCCAGCCGTTGGCCACCGTATGGTAGCGATGGTCCGAGCGCGGCGCGCCCATGAACTTCGTGCGCACGTAGTCCACCACCGCCACGATCTCCGCCGGCTTCAGCACGCGCGAGAACCCGCGCATCGGCGAGCCGTCCTTTCCGTCGCGCACCGTCGCGATCATCGCGTCGCGCGTGAGATCGCGCGGACGCGTGCGCGTGAAGTCGCGCGGCTTCACGCGCAAAAACTGCGCGGCAACCGTGCGCGCGTCGCCGTTGTAGCCGTGACACTGATAGCAGTAGTAGTCGAACACACGACGGCCGGCCTCCGCCGCGGTCGGGGTGTCCGCAGCCCGTGCGTTGGTCGCCAGCAGCAACGCGGCGAGACATCCAAGAGTGCGTAGGAACATCGGTTACGGAGCGCTTCGAGTGCGTTCGGGTCGGCAGATGGGCGTATCTGATTCGCGCGAGGCACCTCCGCATTTGCGCTAGATCAAGGAATGCGTGATCGGGCCCCCCGTGTGTGACTTAGTCACATGACTTGGAGCGCCGCGATGCGCAGCATTCGTTCCCAGGGAAGCGACGACACGGTGGCGCCGTGAAGTCGCGAGACGCAGAAGCATCCGCAGCATCGCAACAGAAGGGGGGACATCTTGCATACCGCCGACGGCAGGCGAACGACACATCAGCGACGCGCCGGGGATCGCATGGCGTCTCTGACTTCTCCGCTTCTCACCGATTCGGACGCGCAGCGATGACACCGGAACTCGGTCATCTCGCGCTGATCCTCGCGGCTTGTCTCGCTGCAGTTCAGGCAGTGTTTCCTCTGGTCGGTGCGCAGCGCGGCTGGGGGGCCTGGGTCGCCGTGGCGCGGCCGGCTGCTCTCGGTCAATGTCTCTTCCTGCTGATGGCCTTCGCGGCACTCGCCCACGCGTTCGTGGTCGGCGACTATTCGGTGGTCTACGTCGCCCGCAACTCCAACTCGCTTCTGCCGCTGCAATACCGCATCGCCGCGACTTGGGGAGCCCATGAGGGTTCCTTGCTGCTGTGGGTCACGATCCTCGGATTGTGGTCGGGCGCGGTAGCGCTGCGCAGCCGCGCGCTACCGCCGGCGTTCGCGGCGCGGGTGCTCGGCGTGATGGGGCTGGTGAGCTTCGGCTTCCTGGCGTTCCTGCTCATCACCTCCAACCCGTTCGCCCGCGTCCTGCCGGCCCTCGAGGACGGTCAGGACCTCAACCCGCTGCTGCAGGACATCGGCCTTGTGATGCATCCGCCGATCCTCTACACCGGGTACGTGGGGTTTGCGGTGGCCTTCGGCTTCGCGATCGCGTCGCTTCTCGACGGTCGCTTCGATGCGGCCTGGGCGCGATGGGCAAGACCCTGGACGCTGGTGGCGTGGATCTTCCTCACCATCGGCATCGCCCTGGGCAGCTGGTGGGCGTACTACGAGCTGGGCTGGGGCGGCTGGTGGTTCTGGGACCCCGTCGAGAACGCCTCCTTCATGCCGTGGCTCGCAGGCACGGCGTTGCTCCACTCGCTGGCGACTTCCGACAAGCGCGGCCTGTTCCGGAGCTGGACGCTGCTGCTCGCCGTCACCGCGTTCGCACTGAGCCTGCTCGGCACCTTCCTCGTGCGATCCGGCGTCCTCACATCCGTTCACGCCTTCGCGTCCGATCCGGCGCGTGGCATCTTCATTCTCGGATTGCTCGCCCTCGTCATCGGCGGGTCGCTCGCGCTGTACGCGTGGCGTGCGCCGAAGCTCGGTGCGGTCAGCACAGGATTCACACCCGTGTCCCGCGAGAGTCTGCTGCTTGCCAACAATGTTCTTCTCGCGGCGGCCACCGCAAGCGTGCTGCTCGGGACCGTGTATCCGCTCCTGGTCGAAGCCCTCGGTCTCGGCAAGATCTCCGTCGGTGCCCCTTACTTCAACAGCGTGTTCGTTCCGCTCGCTCTGGCCATCGGCATGCTGATGCCGCTCGGGTCCGCGGCGAGATGGAAGAGCGACAACGCGAAGCGGCTCGCCGGCCAGGTGAAGTACGCCGCTGCCGCGGCCTGCGTGATCGGGCTCGCGTTCGGCTTCGCCGTCCTGCGAGATTCGATCTGGGTGTCGATCGTTGGAACGGTGGTGGCGGCGTGGATCGTCGTCGGCACCGCGATGGCCCTCGCCGAGCGCGCGAAGGCCTCGGGCTGGCAGAACCTCAGCCGGTCCGTCTGGGGGATGGGCGTCGCGCACCTCGGCGTGGCCGTCGCCATCGTCGGCGTGGCGGTGAGTGCCTCGGCCAGCCTGGAGGTCCATCGGAAGCTGTCGGTGGGCGAGTCCGCCGATGTCGCGGGATATCGCTTCACGCTGTCGTCGGTGGACGAGGTGACCGGTCCGAACTACCGGGCGCTCGAAGGCACGGTCCACGTCACACGCAACGGCGCGCCCGTCGCGACCCTGTCACCGCAGAAGCGCGCGTACGGCGTGCGCGGCATGGCCATGACCGAGGCCGGCATCGATCCCGGCATCACGCGCGACCTGTACGTGTCCCTCGGGGAGCAGCTGGAAGGCGGGGCGTGGAGCGCGCGGCTTTACGTGAAGCCTTTCGTGCGCTGCATCTGGCTTGGTGCCCTGCTGATGGCCGCGGGGGGACTCATCGCGGTGTCGGATCGCCGGTTCCGCGAAACCCGCACGGTGTCGCGCAGCCGCGTGGCGGGCCCGGCTGCGGCCGGAGGAGTCGGCTGACATGAACATCCTTCGCAGGCTGTGTCTCGCGTTGTTTCCCGTGTGGTTCGCGCTCTGCGCCGCTTCCGGTGCGGTGGCCGCGGACACGCCGTATACGTTCGACAACCCCGAACACGAGGCGCGATACAAGCGCCTCATCGCGGAACTGCGCTGCCTCGTTTGCCAGAACCAGAACATCGAGGACTCGCACGCTTCGCTCGCGCAGGACCTGCGCGCGGAGGTCTATCAGCAGGTCACGCGCGGCGCCTCCGAGGAAGCGGTCGTGGCCTACCTCGTCGATCGATACGGCGACTTCGTCCGTTATCGCCCCCCTTTCAAGCCGAGCACGGCACTGCTGTGGCTCGGGCCCGCGCTGCTCGTCGGCGTGGGCGGCTGGATTGCCTGGCGGACGATTCGTCGCCACACCCCGGCGGCGGGTCCGTCCGTCACCGAGGAAGAAGAGGAGTCCCTGACATGATGACGTTCTGGGTGGTGGCCGCGTTCATGATTCTCGCGGGTCTGGCGTTCGTCGTGCTGCCGCTGAGCGGCTGGCGTGCGAAGGAAGGCGAGAAGAGCGCCGGCGGGAGGGCGGGCGTGTTCATCGCAGTGGCGACCATGCCGGTCGTGGCCATGGCGATGTATCTGTGGCTCGGCTCGCTCGATGCCGTGGAGATGCCGCCCGCCGGTCGCATGGTGGCGAATGCGACGGGCGCTGCGAGCGACGCCCAGACGCCGCCGAATCACCCCCAGACTGGCGCGGCAGGAGGTGAGGCGCACGGCGTTGACGAGATGGCCGCGAAACTGGAAGAGCGGCTCGCGAAGAATCCGGAAGACGCTGAAGGCTGGGTGCTGCTGGGTCGCACCTACGGCTTCATGAAGCAGCATCAGAAGGCGGTCGCCGCGTTCCGCAAGGCGCGGGCGCTCAAGGGCGATGACCCGCAACTGCTCGCCGATCTCGCCGAGGCCCTCGGTATCGCGAACGGCGATCGCATGGCAGGCGAGCCGGCGAAGCTCACAGCGGAGGCGCTCGCGAAGGCACCCACCAATGCCAAGGCGCTCTGGCTCACGGGAGTCGTCCACATGCAGAGCGGGCGGCGCGAGGAAGCGGCTCGGACGTGGGAGAAGCTGCGCAGCCAGTTGCCCCCGGACGGGCAGGAGGCCACCGCGCTCGCCGGATACATAGCCCAGTTGCGTCAGCCGGATGCCCCCGCGGCGACGAGCGCCGCGCCGGCCGACGATGGGGGTGGTAAGGCGAACAGCGCGGGAAGCGCTGTCGTACGCGTTCGAGTCTCGCTGGATCCGAAGATGGCGTCGAAGGCAGCGCCCGACGACAAGGTGTTCGTCTATGCGCGCGCCACCGAAGGTCCGCGCATGCCGCTCGCGATCGTGCAGAAGCAGGTGCGCGATCTTCCCGCGGACATCGAACTCAACGAGTCCCAGGCCATGGCGCCCGGCATGTCGCTAGCGCGCTTTCCGAAGGTCATCGTCGGGGCGCGGATCTCCAAGTCCGGCGACGCCCTGGCGAAGCCGGGCGATCTCGAAGGGTCGTCGGGACCGATCACCGTCGGCGGCAAGGATGCTGTCGCCGTGCGCATAGCGGCGGTCGTGCAATGAGAGCCGCCGACATGAGGTCTGCCTCTGTCCGCCACTCGACGCACTCCGCAAGCACGCCGCGGAGGGTGCCGTCCGTCGCGCTGGCCCTGATCGCGGCGATCGCGTGGGTGTGCCTCGTCGTGCTGGAAGCACAGGGCGCCGAGGACTTCGCTGCTGTCGTCGCTGCAGGAGACAAGGCGTTCTCGCGGGGGGATGTCGCCGGGGCCATGCAGTCCTACCGCAAGGCGGCAGAAGCCGGGTACGCACCGGCCCAGGCGAAGCTCGGATTCATCCTCGACCAGGCCGAAGAGAACAAGGAAGCCGCCCTATGGTTCGCGAAGGCCGCGGCCCAGGGTTCCGCCGACGGCCGCTTCGGCCTCGGCCAGTTGACTCTGCGAGGCGAAGGCGTGCCCAGGGACGAGAACCGTGGCATCGCGCTCCTCAAGGAGGCGGCGGAAGGCGGCTCGCTGCTGGCCAACCTCAGTCTCGCCAGAACCTACGAAGTGGGGGCGAGCGGTTTCTCGAAGAGCCCGGCCGACGCGCTGAAGCACTGGCGGCAGGCCGCGCAGCTCGGCGAGCGCTCGGCGATGGAACGACTTGCGGCGGCCCATCGCAAGGGCGAACTGGGCCTCGCGCCGGATGAGTCGGCCGCGAAAGCGTGGGAGAGCCGGGCGAAGGGAGACACCACGGTGAGTGCGCAATGAGAGCGGGGGATACCTTGGTTCGAGAACGACTGAGCGCGGTGCGTCGCGGAGCGGCGACCTTCTTCATGACGATCCTGCTGACCGGAACCGCGGGCGAGGTGTTCGCGGCGGATCCCGGCAAGGGCAAGGAACTCTACGAGACGCACTGCGAGCGGTGCCACGGGGAGGACGGGCGCGGGCAGGCCGCAGGCGCCCCCGACTTCACCCGCGGAGCAGCGCTCATGGTGCCGGACACGGAACTCGTGCGGCTGCTGCGCGGTGGCCGCGGTGCCATGCCAGCCTACGAAGGGCTGCTGCGTCAGGACGACTTCCTCGATGTCATTGCCTATCTGCGGAGCTTCCAGCCATGAGCGGCAACCGCATGGCGCGACAGCTTCTGTGCGGGATTGCTGCGCTGGTCGCGTGCGCACCGGTCGCACACGCCGCCGAGGGCGGCGCGGCGAAGGTGGCTGAAACCTTCGAGGTCGGACGCAATGTGTTCGTGCGTTCGCTCGCGATGGAGGAGGCGACGGACACGCTGTGGGTCGGGACTTCCGCCGGGGTGCTGGAAATCGATGCGAAGTCACGGGCGGTGCGCAACACCTTCACGCGGGAACAGGGGCTCGCGAACGAGTACGTGTTCGCGATCGGCATCGACAGTCAGGGGTACAAGTGGTTCGGTACCAACGCGGGCGGCGTGTCGCGCTATCGCAACGGCAAGTGGAAGACCTACTTCCCGCTGCACGGCCTCGCCGACTACTGGATCTATTCGTTCGCGGAGCGCGGCAAGGGCGACTTCTGGATCGGGACCTGGGCCGGGGCGTCGCGAGTGGATCTCAAGACGGGGAAGTTCCGCAACTACGTGAAGGAACTCATCAACGAGTGGGTCTACGGCCTCTCGGTGGATGCGAAGGATCGCGTGTGGTTTGGCACCGAGGGCGGCGTCTCCATGCTCGACGGCGACAAGTGGACGCACTGGACTCACAAGGAAGGCCTCGGTGCGCCGAATGCCGGAAATCTGCCGCACAGCAAGAACAGCGGCCTCGGCACCCGGTCGCGCCACGATCTCAGCACCTCGGTGGAAGGCACCGAGAGCTACAACCCCAACTACGTGTTCGCCGTGCTGGCTGCACCGGACGGGAGTGTGTGGGCCGGCACGTGGGGCGGCGGCGCCGGGCGCTACGACGGTGCTGCATGGCGCAACTACACGACGGCCGATGGTCTCGCCGGAAACATCGTCTACAGCATCGCCCGCGAGCCGGGCGGCGCGATGTGGTTCGGCACCAACCGGGGCGCGAGTCGCTTCGACGGGACGAAGTGGACGCGTTTCACGCATCCGGAAGGGCTCGCAGGCGATGACGTGTACGCCATCGCCGTCGCGAAGAACGGCGACGTCTGGCTCGGCACCAAGGGCGGTGTCGCGCGCGTGGCGGCGCCATGACCGCTCACGTTCGCGCGATGTCTCGACTGGGGAGGGGAACGGTGTGAAGAAGATCGGTTGGCTCGTCCTGGGAACGCTGGCGGCTGTCGGGCTCGGCGGTGGTGGCTACTGGCTGGGCGCCCGGCACGTGGAGACGCCGTCGGTGGTGCCGCACGCCACGGCCAGCGGCGAGCAGATGCGCAACTTCAGTCACTTCCGCGTCGGTGATCGCAACGTCAAGGCGATGCTCGCCGACGGCGACGTGGTGTGGGTCGGCACGTCGGGCGGGGTTATCCGCTACGACACCAAGACGGATCAGCACAAGCTGTACGACGTCGGCTCCGGACTGCTGGCGAACGGCGTCTTCCACCTGAGCAAGATCGGCGGGCGGCTTGCCGTAGGCACCTACGGCGGCGGACTCGCGCTCATGACGGCAGACGGGAAGGGCTGGGACATCTACAACGTGCCGGAAGGTCTCGCCGACGCGTTCGTGTACTCGGTGCTGCAGGCGAAGAACGGCGACATCTGGATCGCGACGTGGTCCGGCGCCAATCGCGTCGTCGGCGGCAAGCTCGACGATCCCGCGAAATGGGAGACCTACACCGTGGAGAACACGGGGGGCGGTCTGCCGAACGACTGGGTTTATGCGCTGGCCCAGGGACCCGATGGCGCGCTCTGGATGGCCACTGAAGGCGGGCTTGCCCGGTTCCAGGACGGCAAGTGGAAGCACTGGAAGCACGACGACGGACTGGGTGCTCCATACGAGCTGGTGCGGCAGCAGATCACCTACAGCCACGATCCGGGCAAGTACTCGGAGCATCACGCTCGGCAGAAGCAGGAGATGGGGCTACAGAAGGTGGACGTTGCCTACAACCCCAACTACATCGTGTCACTCACGGTGGCAGCCGACGGCACCGTGTGGTCCGGTACGTGGGGCGGCGGCCTCGGACGGTTCGACGGGACGAAGTGGACGAACTACACCGTCGCCGACGGCCTGCCCGGCAATCACGTGTTCATGCTGTTCGAGGACAGCCGGCATCGCCTCTGGATCGGAACCAACAACGGGCTGGCGCGATTCGACAACGGCGGATTCACCCGCTACACGACGCAGGAGGGGCTGTTCGCGAACAACGTGTTTTCCGCCGCCGCCGGGTCGGACGGGAATCTCTGGATCGGAAGCTTCGGGGGAGTGGCGCGTGTCGGCGGCCTGCTCTGAGCGCGCGATCGCCTCGCGCGAAACGCGCCTCGCGGCGCGTTCCCGCTGGGTGAATGACTCGCTATTGCGGTCGGATGAAGCTCTCGTAGACGTACTGGCTCACGTCGGCGATCTGCTGGTCGTTGAACACCGGACCCCATGCCGGCATCTCCCGGCCCTGAACGCCGTGCTTGACCGCGAAGAACAGGCTGTCCGGATTGAAGCGCGCCCGCGCATCGTCGGCCGTGAAGTTTCGGGGCTTCGGAAAGATGAAGTAGGCGCGCGGACCGTTGCCCTCTCCGGTGAGGCCGTGGCAGGTGGAGCAGTTCGCGTTGTAGAGCGGCGCGCCCTTCGCTGCACGGCCGGGAAGGGGCGCCTTCTGGGCAACGGCCTGGGGGGCACTGGCGGGCGCCGACTCGCCCTGAGTGCCATGCGCGGCGTGCGGATCCTTCACGGTGCCGCCGCGCCCGTGCATGAAGTTCTGCCGGATGTAGTCGACCACGCCTTCGGCCTGTGTCTTCGACAGTCGGGTCTTCCAGCCGACCATCGCGGTGCCCGACTTGCCGTTCAGAACGACATTCACCATGTAATCGCGCGTGAGCGCTTCGGACATGCCCGGCGCAGTGAAGTCGCGCGGCGGTGTGGACAGGCCCTGACGGGCGCGCGAGCGGCCGTCGCCGCGGTCGCCGTGACACACCGAGCAGTACTGATGATAGAGCTCCGGCGCGTCGGCGGCCTGGACAACCGGTGCGCTCATCGCGATCAGCAGCAGTGCGGCGCCACGGAGTGCTGGAAATGACTGGCTCATCTTTGTTTTCTCCCCTCTCGGCATTGCGCAAGACGCACAACGCGTTCGAATGGGATTACAGCGCGAGCGTGTGGCGTTTGTCCACTGCCTTGCGCAAATTCTGCACAGTCATTTTGATCTGCGCGACGGCAGCGGTTGTGCTTTCGGCATGTACGTCACCGCCGAAGAAGCCAACCGAAGCCGCGGCGCCGATCGTCTTCCCGTCAGCGCCCGAGGAGCCGCGCTTCTACTTCGAGACAACGCTGATGAACAGCGCGCAGGTGAACAAGGCGCAATCGATGTCCGAGTGGCGGCGCGCGCTTACCGGCGAGACGGAAGGCGGTGAGTACCTGTCGAAGCCTTTCGATGTGACGGCATGCCGCGGTGTGGTGTACGTGAGTGACACGGTTCAGCGCCGGGTGCTGGTGTTCGACTTCCCGAGGCAGCGCTACTTCAAGCTCGGCGATCGCGATCCCGGCATGCTGATGAAGCCGCTCGGCGTGGCGAGCGACGAGCAGTGCCGGGTGTATGTCGTGGACGCGACGCTGCGACAGGTGCTCGTATACGACGCGGAAGGAAAGTACCTGAGCAGCATCGGCGAGGCCGAGGGATTCCGTCACATCTCGCACGTCGCCGTCGATCCGGCCGGTGAGAAGGCCTACATCGTCGACACCGGCGGCGTCGAGAGCCGGGATCACCGCATCCGCGTCTATGAGACGGCGAGTGGCCAGCACGTCCGGGACATCGGCAGCCGGGGGAACGAGGCGGGACAACTCAACCTTCCGCGGGACATCGCCCTCACGCGGGACGGTCAGATCTACGTCGTGGACGGCGGCAACTTCCGCATCCAGGTGTTCAAGACCGATGGCACGTTCGTCCGTACGTTCGGCGCCATGGGCGCCCAGTTCGGGCAGTTCACGCGGCCCAAGGGCATTGCGGTCGACGGCGCCGGGAACGTCTATGTCGCCGACGCCGCCTTCGGGAATTTCCAGATATTCGATCCGTCCGGTGCGCTGCTGCTGTTCATCGGCGAGCGTTCGAACTCCGCTGCGCCTGCCAAGTACATGCTGCCTGCGGGGATCGACGTCGATCGGGACGGCCGCGTGTACTTCGTGGATCAGTTTTTCAGGAAGGTGGACGTGTTCCGTCCGGCCGGTCTGGGGCCGAAGGAAGGGGACCTGGCGAGGCGGCCGGGGGATCCCCCGGCGAGCGTCGGTTCGGTCAAGTGACGTGCGGTGTGGGATCGCTGCCCGGGGCAGACGGTCGAGGTGAACTCCAGGAGGGGACGATGAACGGATCGGTGACGTCGGGCGAGTCGATTCTGCAGGGGTACGAGTTTTTCAGGATGGCACCCGGTCCGCTGCAGGGTGAGATGCGCGCGGCCGCGCAGCAGGTGCGGGTGCCAACGGGGATCGTGGTGTTCGAACCCGGCAAGCCGTGCCGGAGCGTCGCTCTCATCGGCAGCGGCGGGGTGCGTGTGTTCGTCGCCAGCGAGAGCGGGCGGGAAGTGACGCTCTACCACGTGGGCAGGGGAGAGACTTGTCCGGTGAATCTGCTGTCGGGTCTGCTGGATCGGATGCCACCCGCGAAGGCGGTGATCGAGGACGAGGTCGAGGCCGTGATGATCCCCATCGGTCAGTTCCGCCTGTGGATGGATCGCGAACCGGTCATCCGTTCCTTTGTCCTGGACGCGGTGGCCTCGCGATTCGTCGAGGTGATGGAGCAGGTGCAGGAGATCACCTTCGGCCGGCTCGACCAGAGACTCATCGACTATCTGCGTCGGCGCTTCAATGGCACGGGCGAGATCCGAGCGACGCACGAGCAGATCGCGGTGGAACTCAGCACGGCGCGCGAGGTGGTGAGCCGACTGCTTCGGGAGTTTGAACTGCGCGGTGCGATCGATCTCGGACGCGGCAAGGTGACGCTCCTGAACGAGAGTGTTCTGGCGCAACTGCGCGGCTGAGCCGTGGATCGGAGCGCCGCATCAGGACAGTGTTCTGGACACGTTGTGTGACTGTGTCACTGAGTGAGTCGAATCACGGAACTTTGGAAGGGACGGGAGTATTTTCCGTACGAGGGCGTCAGTGGGTTCACCGAGGGGTTCTGGGGACGGTGAGCTGTCATCGGCGGCCGATCATCCTGGAGGGAGACACATGAGCAGGAGCAGCAGAGTGATGAGGTGGGTCGCGGCCAGTGGCACGGTCGCGTGGGTGGGAGGAGTGGTGCTCACGGCCGCGTTCGTCAGTGCGCAGGCCGGCGTGAAAGGCAGCAAGCACGACCTCGGCGCGGGCGGCAACGCGCAGCAGACGACGACGGTGACTTCCGAGGTGTGCGTGTTCTGTCACACGCCGCACGGCTCGGACACGACGGCCAATGCGCCGCTGTGGAACAAGAAGCTGCCAGCCGGACCTTACCAGCGGTACTCGTCGCTGCAGACCAGCACGCTGGACGGTGGTGAAGCGCCGGTGGGCTCCGTGTCCATCGCGTGTCTCTCCTGCCACGACGGCACGCAGGCGATGGACGTCGTGATCAACAAGCCGGGTCAGCTCGGGTACAACGCCAACGGCGCGGAGATCGACCCGGGTTCCATCGGTGCGATGGAGGGCGGCCCGATTCCGATGCTCGGGACCGATCTGCGGAACGACCATCCGATCAGCATCCAGTATGGCGGTGGCGGTTGCTCCACCAGCGATGCGAGCTGCGCCAACCTGCGCGACAAGGACTTCGTCGTGCCGGCGACCTCTCTCATCAACGGTGTGCAGCAGTGGTGGGTGAATACGCCGGTGGCCGGCGGAACGGCGAATCGCGAGAAGACGGACATGATCCTCTACACGCGAAGCGATGGTCCCACCAGCGGTCCGGAACCCTTCGTCGAGTGCGCCAGCTGCCACGATCCGCACAACGAGACCGTGCAGCCCGTGAGCTTCATGCGCATCAGCAACTCCGGCAGTCAGGTCTGCCTCGCCTGCCACATCAAGTGACGCGCGAAAGGGTGTTGCAGTAGCAGTGCCCCCGGGGGGGCCGGCATCGCCGACGTGCCGACACCCCCGGGATCTCGCCGGGCCGCCGCGAGGGGCGGAGTTCGCGCAGTGGGGGACGAAACATGTCAGGAATCACAGGAAACCGGTGCGTTTTCGCACCGGGCGGGGCGTGTCGCGCCGTCGTTTCGGGATTGGCCGCGTTCTGGCTCCTTGCCGGCGTCGGATCCGACGCCGGGGCCCAGGCGCAGAACGAGGTGCGGGCCGAGCGTCAGAACGAGGTGATCGCCACCGTGGGGGACAGCGTGATCACGCTGCGCGAGTACGCGATGACGCTGCGCTCCGAGGTGCGGCGGCGCTTCTACCACGCGAAGCCGCCGGAAGCCGAGCTGGCCGCGTTCCATCGCGAAGTGGCCGACCGGATGATCGATCGCCGGCTCGCGCTGCAGGAAGCGAAGCGCCAGGGTCTTCGGGTGGACGCCAAGGCCATCGATGCCGAACTCAAGGCGCTGCGAGAGAAGAACGGCGGGCACCGCGAAAAGATCGTCGACGAACGCGCTTTCTGGACCGCGATGCGCAATCAGCTGGAGGAGGAACAGCTCCTCGCCAGGTTCCGCGGTCAGCTGCGTCAGCGCATCGACGTGACGGATGACACGGTCCGTCGCTACTACGACGCCAATCCCGACAAGTTCACCGAGCCCGAGCGCGTGAAGGTCGCCGTGATCCTGCTGAAGGTTCAGGCGTCGTCGCCCCAGCTTGCCTGGGACGGTGCTCGCGAGGAAGCCGAGCGCATCGTCGAGCGGGTCCGCGCGGGAGGGAACTTCGCTGAACTCGCCAAGCTGCACTCCGCCGACTCCTCGGCGGCTCGCGGCGGTGATCTCGGCTATCTGCACAAGGGAATGCTCGGCACGACGGTCGAGACCGTGCTGGACAAGCTCAAGCCCGGACAGGTGAGCGAGCCGGTGACGATTCTGGAGGGTGTGGCCCTGTTCCGCCTCCTGGACCGAACGGCTTCCCACCTGAGCGAGTACCAGAAGGTGCGCGAGCGCGCTCGCGAGTTGCTCCTGAAGGAAGAGGAGTCGCGTGCCTGGACCGCGGCGATCGCGAAGCTGCGCGAGAAGACGCCGATTCGGCTGGAAGAGAAGTACCTGATGCCGGGCTGACACAGCACCGGCGAATTCGAAGAGTCATCGTGCCCGGTGCGCTTGCGTGCCCGGAGCGCGCGACCAGGGATGGGCAGGAAGGCATGGCATGCACAGTCGCCCGGTACGACACCGCGGGGTTCGGGCGCTCGGTCTGGCAGCGTTGTGTCACGCGGTCGTGCCCGCGGTCGCGCAGGAGCGTGTAGTGGGGTATCTCGAGTACCAGGGCCGGAGTGAGCACCGCGAGGCGGGCGGCAATCTGTCCTCGCACCTCGCCACGCTGCGGGTGGACGGCAACACGTACATCCGGGCTCCGTGGATCGCCGATCTCTCGGCCGGCCTGGGCCTCACGCTGCGTCGGGTGCGACTGGACCAGAACTCGCAGGAGGGGTCGGACATCACCGGCAGCACGCGGCTTCGTCTGTTCCCGCGCAGCCACTTTCCCGTCGAGATGTTCGCGGAGCGCGTGGACTCCCAGGTCTCGGGTCAGTTGATCGGACCGAACTTCGTGCAGACCGTGGTGGGCATTTCCCAGAACTACGCACCATCGCCGGGCCAGCGCTACTTCGCGAGCTTCCGGCACACGGACCGGGACGACGAACGGCGTGATCTGGGTGGCATCACGACGCACACCAGCAACAACTTCGCGAGCGTCGGCATGAACCAGACGTTCGCGAAGCAGCAGTTCGACGTGCGTGCGGACTACGACGAGCTGGAGCGCGATCGGCCGCAGCGTGCCGACACGCGGATGGTCGGGCTGCTGCGGCACCGGTACGGCGCGAGCGCAGGGCTCAACGTCGACAGCCTCGCCTCCATGACGGACTCCGAGATCGACGAGACCACCGGCGACACGCGTAACCGCCTGTGGCAGGGAAACAGCAATCTGTTCTGGCGACCGCAGACGGTCCGACCGTCCCTGGTGACGGGGTCGGTACTGTTCAATTCGCAGGACATCACCGCCTCGACGGGATCGCACCTGACGCTCGAGACGATGGTGGCGAGCATGGGGGCAAACCTGCAGTACACCCCGAGTCTCACACTGCGAAGCTCGGCCAACGCGACACAGGTGCAGGCTGGCGATGTCACCCAGCAGTCGATGCTCACGAGGGTCGGTGCGACCTACTCGCCGCGAGAGACGCCCTGGGGGCTGTTCTTCTACAGGCACTCCGTGGTGGGGGACGTGGGGCATCGCGCCGACGATGTCCGCGGCGATCTGCAGGAGTACAGCGGCGCGTTCAGTCACGGCCTCACCCGGATGCTCGCCACGCCGGAGGGCTCGCGCAGCGGGGGCGTGACGCAGGTCGCTACCGCGCTGCGGGACTCGGAAGGCCGGGCGCAGACCAACCTGATTCATTCCCTGTCGCTGGACTGGTCGAAGTACGGCACGGCGGACTACTTCAGTGCCCGCGGTGTCGTCAGCGACACCCGGCGCTACGACAGCCTACTCGGCGACACCGGGTTCCAGCTTGTGAACCTGCAGGTGAACGGCCGGCTTATGCTCTCGCGGCTGTCCTCTTGGCAAGGCAACGTGACCGTGCAGACCACGCACAACGACACCACGACGTTCCAGAGCCCGTGGGTCACGAGTACCAGCGCCAACATCACGTATCAGCGCGAGCGCGTGTTCAACGTGCCGCTGATGCGATTCACGTCCGAGTTCCGGGCGCTGAGCGACGACCTCGCGAACGCGACACAGGACCGCTTCATCCTGGAGCGGCGGGCGCGCTGGAGCTGGACGAACCGGCTCGACTACACCGTGGGGCGGATCCAGCTGAGCCTGCGTGGCGCCATCGGCGAAGTCGACGGCCGGCGGCAGACCCTCATCTATTTTCAGGTCCGGAGATTCTTCGGGCAGCCGGCGCAATAGGCATGGAACCACGCACGACGACGCAGAAACGTTCAGGAGAGCGACGATGAAGACGGAAGTGTTGGGGCGGCTGCGCCGCTTCTGGATCGGGGTGGCGATGTTCGCGTTCGCGGCAGGCGGGCTCGCGATCCTCGCACCCGAGGGCAACGCCGAGTACGCGGACGTGGTCATCAACAACTACTCGGACAAGGCCGGGATGCGGCCAGTCGTGTTTCCCCACTGGTTCCACCGCGTCCGCTTCCGGTGCAAGGTCTGCCACGCGGACCTCGGCTTCCAGTTCAAGGCGGGGGGCAACGACATCAACATGGTGAAGATCATCGAGGGACAGTTCTGCGGCGCCTGCCACAACGGCGAGATCGCCTGGTCCGTCGAGAACTGCAACCTCTGCCACAGCGCCGTGCCGAACACGCCGACGCAGGTGCACGAGAGCACGCTCCAGAAACTGGTCGCGCCCGCCGGCGACCGCAAGAAGTAGGGAGAGCCACCATGAGACCCTGGAAGCTCGGTGCATGGCTGGTCCTCGGGCTGGCGCTCACGGCGGGCGCCATGCTCACCGAGGCCGCGGACCCCAACACCTTCAACCGGCTGCTTCCCTCGGCGGCCAAGCGCAACCCGCCCCCGCCCGACGATGGCATCCACGACCCGGTGAACGAGGGCACGCACATGCTGCAGCCCCCCAAGGACGCCTTCGGCCAGCTGCCCAAGGCGCCGTCGGGCAACTACATCGACTGGGTGAAGTCGCTCGACGGCAAGAAGATCCAGCCTCGCTACGACCGCATCGACACCGCGGCGGAGCCCATCGTGATGGACCTCAACATCGTGCGAGAAGTGAAGGGCTCCATGCCCGACGTCGTCTATCCGCACAAGCAGCACACGGAGTGGCTCGACTGCTCCAACTGCCATCCGGCGATCTTCGTGCCGCAGAAGGGGGCCAATCAGATCAGCATGGCCGGCATCCTTCTCGGCGAGAAGTGCGGGGTCTGCCATGGCAAGGTCGCCTTCCCTGTATCGGAGTGCGTGCGATGCCATTCCAAGCCGAAGGGCGACGGGGCGGCGGCGCAGAAGACCGGGACGACGCCGCCCGATGCTCCGAAGAAGTGACCTCGCCACCGTGACCGCCGCGGCGGTGGTCGGCGCCGTCGGATGGGTGATCTCGCCCTTCGATGCGCGTGGGGCGGAGACGCCGCCAAGCGCCGAGCCGGGGACGGCGGCCAGTGCCGGCTCGGGGGCCATCGAAGCGAAGTTGCGCCTGCTGGACGCGATGCTCGGCCCCGCCGGCGCCGCGAGCCGGATCGAGAAGAGCGACGTGGCTGCGGCACGGGAACGTCTCGATCATGCGCGCGGGTTGCGCGCACAGGCCGGCACCGCCGTCGTGGAAGGCAGAGCGAAGGAGGCGGAGGCCCAGGTGAACGAGGCACTGAAGGAGGTGGGTGCAGCGCTGAAACTGGTCGGCAATCCCGAGGAGGCGCGCGCTGCGGCCAGACGCCGGGCCGCCGAACTGCACGATCGAGTGGCCGGATTCCGCGAGGCCTACCGGCGAGTGGTTGCAGAGAAGAGCCGTTCACGCGGCGGAACGATCGACGAGACAGGGCTCGACGCTGCGCTGGATCAGGCGGCGAAGCTCGTGCGCGAGGACAGGGACAGCGAGGCGATCGCGCTGCTGTCGCCGTGGGCGGATCGGCTCGAGACCGAGCTCACCCGCCTGCGCGAGAAGCAGACGCTGGTCCACGAACTGCGCTTCGACACGCCGGAGGCCGAGTACGCGTACGAGCGGGGCCGCAATCACAGCTTCGAGCTGCTGATCGGCATCGCGCTCAAGGACACCGCACTGAACCCGCGCGTGCGAGACAGCGCGGAACAGGCGGTCCGGGACAACCGGAGCGCGCGGGAGCAGGCCGACGAAACTGCCAGGGGCGGAGCGACGGGCGACGCGTTGAAGGCCCTGGAGGCGAGCACGGGAGCGCTGATCAAGGTGCTGCGTGCGACGGGGATGCCCATACCGTAGGGATAGAGTTGCGGAGCAATGGCGATGGACGCAGGAAGGCGGGGACGCGGGCGGCGCTGGATCGCCTGCGGTTGGGTGGCGGTGAGTCTGTGGTGCGGTGTTGCGGCGGCAGGTATGCCGGAAGGTGGTGACGGTCATGGGGGGCGTCTGCAATTCGTGCGTTCCCTCATCGAGGAGTCGTCTGCGGCGAAGCGCGTGGCTGCGAGCCAGAGTGTGGAGGCGAGGACCGCGCGCGAGAAGGCGAGGGCGCTGCACCGCGAGGCGGAAGCCGCGCATGCGGCCGGCGACCATGCCCGCGCCGAGCTGCTGCTCGGTCAGGCCAGCAAGACGATGTTCGAGGCCGTGCGGCTCGCGGAGAGTGCCCAGTCAGACGGCACGGCGGCGGCGAAGAAGGAGAAGGACTTCGACGCGAGGCTCGCCAGCATCGACGCGCTCGTCGCGGCCTACGATCGCGTCTGCGACGAGAAGAAGTGTCCGGACGCGGAGCGCACGGAGGTGCGCAAGCAGGTTTCCAGTCGCGTCAATGACGCGCGGAAGAGCCGGACCCAGGGCGATATCGACACCGCGAGGTCGCGGCTGGACCAGGCCTACGTCGCCATCAAGGTGGCCATCGAGCACCGGCGGGGCGGCGATACGCTGGTCCGTTCCCTCCAGTTCAAGAACAAGGAGGAGGAGTACCGCTATGAGCTCGACCGGAACGACACGCACCGGATGCTGATCACGGTGCTGGTGGGGGACAAGGCCGGTGCCGCAGGCGCAGGGGCGATGCAGAAGCTTCTCGAGCAGGCAGCTCAGTTCCGTGTCCAGGCCGAGAAGGAAGCGGCCGGGGGACGGTACGAAGCCGCCGTCGAGAGCCTGGAGGCCGCGACGAAGGAACTGCAGAAAGCGCTGCGGGGCGCGGGCATCTACATCCCCGGATGAGAGGAAGCATGAACACCACCGGATGGGCGGGACGGATCTGGCGCGTGGCACTGTTCACGGTGTCGATGCTGGTGCTGACGGCGGCGAGCGGCGGCGATACGCGCAAATGGAAGTCCATCGCCGAGGACGGCCTGCACGACGGTGACAACCCGGCGGCGACAGCGCTCCAGTCGCCCGGCGAAGCGCTCAAGATGCTGCCGCCGGACGGCGCGGGCAACCAGGTGAACTGGGTGAAGGCGCTGCGCGATGGCTACGTGAAGCCGCGCACGACGCTCAACGAGACGACGCCGGTGCAGACACTCGACGCGGACATCCTGATGAAGCGCACCGTCGAGATGCCCTACGTCCGTTTTCCGCATCTGGCGCATACCGAATGGCTGGAGTGCAGCAACTGTCACGAGAAGATCTTCAAGTCGAAGGCCGGCGCGACGCCTGTCAACATGTTCCAGATCCTGCAGGGGGAGTACTGCGGGCGCTGCCATGGCGCGGTCGCCTTCCCGCTCACGGAATGCAATCGGTGTCACAGCGTTCCGCACAAGGCCGCCAAGGAGAAGCCGTGACGGGTCCGCCCGGCGAACCCGGGACGGCGAGACCTTGAGCAAGGGGGCGCCATGAATACCGGGTTCCGGTTCCGCCGGGATGCGGGCATGCGCGCGCGTGCAATCGCGCTCATGATCATGGGTCTCGGGATGCTGCTGTCCGGCAACGGTGTCGCCGAATACGGCGACGTGGTGCTGAACAAGCGAGCGGAGCGTGAAGGCATGGCGCCGGTCGTATTCCCGCACTGGTTCCACCGCATCCGTTTCCGGTGCAAGGTCTGCCATTCCGAACTGGCGTTCGAGATGCGCGCCGGCGCCAACCAGGTGACGATGGCCGAGATCGTGCAGGGCAAGTTCTGCGGTGCGTGCCACAATGGCACCATCGCCTGGTCGACGGAGAACTGCAAGTTGTGTCACTCGGGCGCCCCCAATCTGCCGAGCCGCATTCACGGCAGCCATGAGACGCTCGGGCCCGGACGCTGGTAGAGGAGGGCGGACCATGTTTCGACGCGTACGCATCTTTCCGTTCTTCGCGGCACTCCTTGCGGCGACGCTGTGCGGTTGCCAGGGCGCCTTCGACCGCGCTGCGCCGCCAACCGAACTCACCTGCGTTGCCGCGGACGCTCCCCTCCAGGCCACGATGCTGTCCCAGTACCGTTCCGGCATGGCCCAGGACGATCCGACGCAGATGCCGTCTGCCGCCGCTGCGGCCCCGCAATGGCTGTCGCTTGTTCGCCCCTTCCAGGTAGCGGCGAGCGGCAACGATGTGTTCATCGCGGACGGCGGTCTCGGTGCGGTCATCCGTTCCGACCGGTTCGGTCAGTCCTTCTCCCGCGTGGCACGTCTTCCGGGGGCCCGCATCGGCGGTCTCGCGGCGGACCGCTTCGGCACGCTGTTCCTCGCGGTTCCCGCCGAGCGCGCCATTCTCCAGATCGGCCGAAACGGGCTTGCCGATCGTGCCATCGGTCACGATGGTGTTCTCGGCGCGCCGGTGGATGTCGCGGTCGACGACAACGGCAACCTCTACGTGGCCGACGAACTCGGGGCGCGGGTGGTGGCCTTCGATCGGCTCGGTCAGGTGACCGCCGTCGTGGGCGAACGCGGCGGGGCGGTCAGTCCCTTCCGTAGCGTGAACGCGATCGCGCTGGGTCCCGAGGGCGTCTACGTCCTCGATGCGACGGCCCGCCAGGTCGTGATCGTGGCACCGCGCGGTCCGATGCTGCGGGCCTTGCCGCTTGCACGGGAGGTCGCACATCCCGTGGCGATCGCCGTCGATCGCTGGGGCCGGATCTTCGTCGCCGGACGCGGCGCGGGCGTCTTCGTGCTGGACACCGACACGCCCACGGTCACGGCGCTCGATGGGGTTCCGACTGCCGTGGACATCGCCGACCTGTACTTCGACGAGCAGGGAATCCTCTACATTGCGGACGGTGCCGGCGGTGTGGTGAGCGCGGTGCAGGTTCCGCCGCGGTGCCGGTAGCAGCGGCAATCGCGGCGGCGATGCGAGGGTCGATCGTGACGGCGGCGATGGCAGTGTGCCTTTGGGGCTGCGCCAGTACGCCCCCGGAATTCACGCTCACGCCCGGCTCTGTTTCCGCGGCGGACAGCGTCACGTGGCCCGTCGCTCCCGAAACACCCCGCTATGCGTACGCCGGCGAACTCGTCGGCGAAGGCAATTTCGTCCAGCGCGTGCCGAAGCGCTCGACGTTCGTCCGCGCGCTTCGCGCCGTCGTGGGACTCGACGAAGACAACGGTCGCGCCAAAGTGCTGATGCGCCCGCAGTCGGGCATGGTGGACGCCACCGGCCGGATCCTGGTCACCGATGTCGGGCGCGGTGGTGTGTTCGTCTTCGACGCGAAGGCCGGTGAACTGGTGTTCTGGGATCAGGCGGACAACGGTGCGGCCTTCGTCTCGCCGCTCGGCATCGCGCCGGGGCCAGGCGGCGAAATTCACGTCGCCGACGCCGAGCTGAAGCGCGTGGTGCGGCTCGACGCCACCGGGCGGCCTGTCGGGGCCTACGGCGCGGGCGTGCTGGAGCGGCCGACGGGTCTTGCCCGGGACTCCGCGCGAGGCCTGACCTATGTGGCCGATACCGGTGCGCATGACATCAAGGTGTTCGACGATCAGCGCAATCTGGTGCGGCGTCTCGGCGGTCCCGGTGTCGAGCCCGGGCGCTTCAATCGGCCCACGTTTCTCGCCATGAAGGGCGATGCCCTCGTGGTGAGCGATACGCTGAATGCCCGTGTGCAGGTCATCTCCACCGATGGCGTGCCCGAGCGTGAGATCGGCCGCCGTGGCATCTACGTGGGCAATCTTGTCCGGCCCAAGGGCGTGGCGACGGACCGGGACGGAAACGTGTATGTGGTGGAGGGCTATCACGACCACCTGCTCGTGTTCGACGGGCGTGGGGAACTGCTGCTTCCCATCGGCGGCACCGGCAACGGCCCGGGCAAGTTCTTCCTGCCCGGCGGTGTCTGGAGCGACAGCGCCGACCGGATCTTTCTTGCCGACGTGTTCAATGGCCGCGTGGTCGTGTTCCGCTACCTGGGTGCGCAGCCGTGATCGCGCGTAAGACGCTATGGCGATGGGGGATGACGCTGCTGGTGCTGGGCGGTGTGGCCGGTGCGCTGAGGGCGGATCGCACGCCCAACATCGTCAACACGAAGCACAACCTGTCGGTGAGCGGGTCAGGGACGGTCAAGTCGTCGAGCAACAACGAAGTGTGCGTGTTCTGTCATACGCCGCATGGTGCCTCGACGGCACCCGGCGCGCCCCTGTGGAACCGGCAGCTGTCGGGGCAGACGTACATCGTCTACGAGTCGTCTTCGCTCGATGCGCAGACCATCGCCGGTCAGCTGCTCGATCAGCCGGCCGGCAGTTCCAAGCTGTGTCTGTCGTGCCATGACGGCACCATCGCGATCGGATCGGTGAACGTGCTGGGCGGCCAGCGCAGCGCCAGCATCAACGTGACCAACACGGGCCCCGGCGGTGTGATGCCGCCAGGCGCGGGACTCACGACCGGCTTCACGCGGAACCTTGGCACGGATCTCAGCAACGATCACCCGCTGTCGGTCACTTACGACGCGGCGCTGGCCGCCGCGGACGGCGAGTTGCGCAATCCCGCGCTGTCGTCGCACATCGGCACGCGTACGCCGGGCGTGCGCTTTCCGGTGCCGCTCGAACCCACGGGGCCGCTCGGGCAGTCCCAGGTGCAGTGCGGCACGTGCCACGATCCGCATCTGCACGACCCGGTTGCCAACGGTCCCATCAAGTTCCTGCGGCTCGAGCGGTTCCAGAAAGGACCGCCCGTGAGCGGGTCCTTCAGCCAGAACCAGGATCTCGTGTGTCTGGGCTGCCACGAGAAGAAGGGGTGGCCGCAGTCGGCGCATGCGAACAGTGTCGTCGCCGACGAGGTCTACACCGCGAGCGCGGCAGCTCAGCGGGAGTTTCCGCCCGGTCTGCACGTGTGGCAGGCCGCCTGTCTCAACTGCCATGATCCGCATACGGTCCATGGTGCCCGGCGGCTCGCGCGTGAAGGCACGGACAGCCTGACCTCGCCCAAGAGCGGCGGCGCCTCCGCGATCGAGGAGACCTGCTTCCAGTGCCATGCGCCGAACCCGGCGATCGCCAACACCGCGCTGCAGGTGCCGGACATCAAGTCGGAGTTCCTGCTGCCGCGGCGCATGCCGATCACGTCGCTCGACCAGCAGGCGCAGGGGGAGGTGCACGACATCCGTGATGCGGACTTCCGTGAGCCGGTCGCGCTGCTGGGCAAAGGCAACCCCAATAACCGCCACGCCGAGTGCACCGATTGCCACAATCCCCATCGCGTCGTGCGCAACCGGCTCTTCAACAACACGGACGACTCGACGCGCGCCACGCATCCGCACACGCCGAGCGGCGTCCATACCAACATTGCGTCCGGCGCACTGCGCGGCACGTGGGGCGTGGAGCCGGTATTCAGTTCTGCGGCCTTCCTGTCGCTCCCGGTGCGCTACGACAGTCGTCACGGTGACGCCGGCGACGGCGCGAGCACGGCGGTGACCAACACGTATGTGACGCGCGAGTACCAGGTGTGCCTCAAGTGCCACTCTGACCATGGCTACAACGACGCTGGCACGTACCCTTTCGGCGGCCGCCCGAGCCCCGGAGATTCCGGCGGCACCACGACATCCGGCACGAATAACCTCACCCAGTACACGAACCAGGCGATGGAGTTCCAGGCCCCGCTGGCGCATCAGGGCGAAACCACCGCCTCGGACTCCGGCGCGGGCTCGGGATTCACGACGAACAACCATCGATCGTGGCACCCGGTGATCGAGGCGACCGGCAGGACCACGGGCATCCGGAGTGCGTCGGCTGGCGCCTTTGTGGCGCCGTGGAATGCGGGCGTCGGCACGCAGACGATGTACTGCTCCGATTGCCACGGCGGCAGCACGGCGCCCAATACGGTAGTGCCGTCGGGTGTCAGGCCGTGGGGACCCCACGGCTCCGAGCACGACTTCCTGCTGAAGGGCACCTGGGATTCCCGCACCGGGAGCGGTTCGCGAGATGCGCCGGGCACGACGGACCCCAACAACGGCGTGTGCTTCAAGTGCCATGACTATCGCACCTACGCCGACCGTAACGGCGACAGCAATTCGAGCGGCTTCGGCGGCCCGAAGAGCAACAACCTGCATGCGTTCCACACCGACAAGCTGGAGCGCATCCGCTGCAGCTGGTGCCATGCGGCGGTTCCCCACGGCTGGAAGAACAAGGCGCTGCTCGTCAATCTGAACGACGTCGGCGCGGAGGCGGGACTCGCCTCATCCACGGAGGTGCCGATCACCGGCGCCAACGTCGTGTTCAACCAGGGGCCCTACTACAACAACGCCAAGCTGAAGGTCCGGACCTTCGCACGAAGCGGAAGCTGGCAGGACACCAACTGCGGTTCGGCGAGCGGGGCAGGTGGTGTCGGTCGCGACTGGATGCGCAACGTATGTTTCGCGCCGCCATGATGCGTGCCCTGCGCTGGATCGGCTCGACCCGTGCCGCGCTCTGGTGGCTGCTCGCGCTGATCGTCACGATCGTGGCGTGCCGCTTCGGGCCGCGGGAGGACTACACCCCCGTGGCGCTGCCGCTCGCAGTGATCGCCGTGAGTATCGCGGTCGGCATGGTCACGAACCGGCGGATGCGTTCGTCGCTGCCGCTCGCGGTCTTCCATGCGTCGCTGTCTCTGCTGTGCGTGCTTGCCGGGCTGGCCGTCGTGTGGCGCTTCGAAGGGCGCGTCGAAATCGTGGAAGGTACGGCGTTCGCCCCGGAGTCCGTGGAGGTTGTGCGTGCGGCGCCCGGCGGTCGTCAGGGGCCAGCGGCCGGGGCCTTCGAGCAGGCCGATGTCCGGGTGCATTTCCGCGGCGCGCTGCATCGTGAACGCACCGAGTCAGTCCTCCAGGTCGGCGATCGTGCCGTGGTCCTGTCCGACAAGGAAGGCTTCGTTGTCGACGGCTTCCGGTTCGCGCCGACGAGCAACAAGGGCTTCGCGCTAGCTTTGACGTGGCGCGGGGATGACGGGTCGGTCGAATCCGGCTGGCTGCATCTGCCTTCGTTCCCGGCGTTCGAATGGAAGCAGGAGAACGTATGGCAGACGCCCGGCGGGATGCGAGTCACCATTGGTGTGGTCCCGCCCGCCGTGCCGCAGAAGGAAGCCTGGGTGCTGGACCGGCGCCTCGCGCCGCGGGCTGTTCACGTCATCGCAGGCGACGAGCGCACGACGACGACTCTCGGAGGGGCGGTACGAGTGCCTGGCGGCAAGCTCCAGGTCGACGAGGTCCGTCTCTGGATGGGATACCGGGTCACGCGAGATCCGGCGGCGCCTTGGCTGTTCGTGGTGGCGAGTGTCGGCCTGGCCGCACTCGGTCTGCACGTGTGGCGAGGGCCATCCCGACGACGTGCGGTCGCGCTTCGCGAGCGGGAGGAGACCGATGGTCTGGTCCGATCCTGAGATCGTGCTCGTGCGCGCCGGTGTGTGCGGCTACGGTGTCGCACTCGCCTGGCATTGGCTTGCCGGCCGTCGCGGCGGCGTCTCGTTTCGCGGGGTCACTGCGCTCACGGCTGCCGCAGTGGCCTGTCTCGGCGCAGCGATCGCGGTGCGCTGGTCGCAGTCCGGTCAGGGACCTTTCCTGACGTTGTACGAGATTCTCCTGTCCTCCACCTTCAGTCTCGGGCTGGTATTCGTCGCGGCATGCGTGCTGACCCGCGCGGCGGGGTTCACGGCGACACCTGTTCTCGGCGTGCTCGCGGCCCTCGGGCTCTGGACGCTGTCGGTATCGCGGGACGTGGTGCCGCTGCCGGCCACCTTCGACAATCCCTGGCTCTGGGTGCACCTGACGGCGGGCAAGCTGTTTCTAGGGGCGTGTCTGCTCGGTGCCGCCGGCGCCGCCGCGCTCGCGGTGGGTCGCGTGACGGACACCGATGTCCGGGACGCCTTCGTATGGCGGGCCGCGCTGGCCGCGTTCGTGTTCGAAGGCTTCATGCTGCTGAGCGGCGCCGTGTGGGCGCAGGACGCCTGGGGTCGCTACTGGGGCTGGGACCCGCTCGAGACGTCGGCGCTGCTGACGTGGCTCGTGCTCGGCGCGCTGTTGCACGCACGGGTGTCGTTCGCGCTGCCGGACTGGGCGGCTCGGCTGTGGCTGAATGGCGTGTTCGTGCTGGCCGTGCTGACGTTCTTCGGGGTGCCGTTCTTCAGCCTGGCCCCCCACAAGGGGATCGTCTGAGGCTGCCGCTCAACGGCGAGTGCGTGCGCGCAGTCCGATGAGTCCGAGGCCCGCGGCGAGCAGGGCCCAGCTTTCCGGTTCGGGTGCCGGGGACTGCACCAGCGTCGCCGACTGCACATTCATCACGTCGACGGCCCAGTTGCCGGTGCGTGCATTCCAGGGCAGAACACCGCTCACGTCGCAGAAACGGTCCGCTTCGCAGAACGTCATGGTCGGTGTGAAGTTGCCTTGTCCCGCGCGGGTGAAGATGTCGTCGAACGTCGGGCCGAGCGCGCTGTTGTCGTACTGGGTGACGGCGAGGCGATAGGCGCCGGCTCCCAGTTCGAGTTCCATCAGCACGTCGAATTTCTGGTGGGTGAACGGGTCTTCGGGCACGCCCAGGCTGTCGTCCCCGGCGCTGATGATGTCGCCGGACGGATGGGCGAGTGCAAGGCCCGGGTCGAAGCCGCCGCGCGGGATGACCTCACCCGCGGCGTTGATGCCGCCGGCGTACGACAGCGTGCGGATCGTGACGGTCGACAGCGCGCCGACGTTGAAGTCGATGAACTGGATGTCGTCGTCGAATTCGAAGGTACCGCGGAAAGACAGGTCCGCGGCAGCCGCGGGCGTTGCCGCGAGCGCACTCGCGACCAGAATCGAACGTCCGGGAACACCCCATTGCATGGCCAGCACCTCCGCACCCGAGTCGTGGAATGTCGGGCCATGGGAGGGCGATGCCTCGGCACAGCGGGACCTCCTGCATAACGACGCGCGGGGCGCAGGATTTAGGGACGTCGGGCAGAACCTGTCCGGTCCTGCCGGTCGTGCGGGACTCCGTCGGGCGGGCGTCCGGGTCAGCCCCCGGGCGGGACCTTGCCGGTGCGGCGGTGATGCGGCGGTTCCATCGGGCGCTTCTCGATCACGATCACGCTGTCGTAGAAGTGCATGGAGTGGGCGCTCCGGGTGAAGTCATCCACCTGGAAATGGGCGGGGTCCTCGGTGTACCAGGCGTTCAGCTGGTCGATGAGGCGTTTCGAATACTCGATGAACGTGTCCGGCCGGCGAAGGGCACCGCCGAATTTCTCGAAGTAGTTGGTGTGCAGGTCTTCGCAGAGGTACACGCCGTCGGCGGCCACCGCGGGATAGAGTTCCTCGAAGGTCGGGATCTGCTGGTCAGGCCGATGGCCGCCGTCGTCGATCAGGATGTCGATGCGCGGGATGGAGGCGCGCAGGTGCCGCAGGAAGTCCCGGTTGCCCTGGTCGCCGATGAAGATCTTGACCCGGTCCTCCTCCAGCCGCTGGCATTCCGGCAGCACGTCGACGCCATAGATGTGCGCCTGCGGACCGAAGTAGTGCTTCCACATCTGCAGCGAGCCCCCGAAGGACACGCCGATTTCGAGCAGATGCACTTCGCGACCGCGGAAGCGCTCGAAATGGCGCTCGTAGATCTCGAAGTAGTGCATCCACTTGTGGATGATGCGACCCTGGTTCGCTTCGAAGTAGTCGCGCAGGACACCCATGGTCGTTCGCTCCCGGGAGGTGGGGAGGGGAAGGGGCCGGACGGCGCCGGAGCGCCGTCCGGAGAGGCGTGTTACGCCGCGGCGAGCAGATCGCGCAGCACGTAGGGCAGGATGCCACCGTGCTTGTAGTAGTCGACCTCGATCGCGGTGTCGATGCGCAGGGTCACGGCGACCTTGCGTTCCTTGCCGTCCTTGCGGATGACCAGCGTGGCTTCCTGCTGGGGCTTGATCTCGTCGGCCAGCAGGATGTCGAACTCCTCGTCACCCTTGATGCCGAGCGATTCGATCGAGTCGCTGCCCTTGAACTGCAACGGCAGGACGCCCATGCCCACCAGGTTGGAGCGGTGGATACGCTCGAAGCTCCGCGCGATGACGGCCTTCACGCCCAGCAGCTGAGTGCCCTTGGCCGCCCAGTCCCGCGAGGAGCCCGTGCCGTACTCCTCGCCGCCGAACACCACCGTGGACACGCCGTCGGCGATGTACTTCATCGCGGCGTCGTAGATCGCCATTTCCTGACCGCTCGGCTGATGCAGCGTGACGCCGCCTTCGACGCGCGAACCGTCCGCCTTGGGCGGCAGCATGAGGTTCTTGATGCGCACGTTGGCGAAGGTGCCGCGCATCATCACCTCGTGGTTGCCGCGGCGCGAACCGTAGCTGTTGAAGTCCGTCTTTGAGACCTTGTTGCCGACGAGCCACTTGCCGGCGGGCGAGGACTCCTTGATGGAACCGGCCGGGGAGATGTGGTCGGTCGTGATGGAATCACCGAACACGCCCAGGGCGCGCGCCTTCGTCACGCCGGCGGCAGCGGCTGCGGGCGTCATCGTGAAGCCGTCGAAGAAGGGGGGCTTCGCGATGTAGGTGGAGGTCGGCCAGTTGTAGACCTGGCCCTCGACGCCTTCGACCTTCTCCCAGAGCTCGCCCGGATTCGCCTTCACCTTGCCGTAGTTGTTCTTGAACGCGGTCGGGTTCATGGCGAACTTCATCAGCTTGTAGACCTCGTCGCTGGTCGGCCAGATGTCGCCCAGGTAGACGTCCATGCCGTTCTTGCCCTTGCCGACGGGTTCGGTCATCAGGTCCCTCTGGACCGTCCCGGCGATGGCATAGGCCACGACGAGCGGCGGGGACGCGAGGAAGTTGGCCTTCAGGTTCGGGTGGATGCGCGCTTCGAAGTTGCGGTTGCCGGACAGCACGGCCGCGCAGATGAGGTCGTTCTTGGTGATCGTCTCATTGATCTCGGGCGTGAGATCGCCCGCGTTGCCGATACAGGTCGTGCAGCCGTAGGCGGCCACGCTGAACCCGAGTTCTTCCAGGTACGGCAGCAGGCCGGCCTTGGTCAGGTACTCGGTGACGATGCGGGATCCGGGGGCGAGCGAGGTCTTGATGTGCGGCTTGACGGACAGCCCGGCCTTGACGGCCTTCTTGGCGAGCAGGCCTGCCGCGAGGAGCACACCGGGATTCGACGTGTTGGTGCAGGAGGTGATGGCGGCGATCAGCACGTCACCGTTCTGCAGTTCGACGCCGTTATCGGTCTTGAAGGTCGCGCCGAGCTTTTCGGCAGGCTGATTGAAGCCGTTGTCCGCGGTGGGCTTGGAGAACAGGTCGGAGAACTTGCCCTTCACGTTGCCGATCTCGATGCGGTCCTGAGGACGCTTCGGGCCCGCAAGCGACGGGGCGACCGTCGAGAGGTCCAGCACCAGCGCCTTCGTGTACTCGATGTCGCCGGCCTTCGGTACGCCGAACAGGCCCTGCGCCTTGAAGTAGGCTTCGAAGGCATCGATCTCGGCCTTGGTGCGGCCCGTGCCCTGGAAGTACTCGATGGTCTTGCCGTCGACGGGGAAGAAGCCCATGGTCGCGCCGTACTCGGGCGCCATGTTCGCGATGGTCGCGCGGTCGGGCAGGGCCAGCGACTCGGTGCCTTCGCCGAAGAACTCCACGAACTTGCCGACGACCTTCTCCTTGCGGAGCATCTCGGTGATCGTGAGCACGAGGTCGGTGGCGGTCACACCTTCGCGCAGGCGGCCCTTGAGTTCCACGCCGACGACATCGGGCGTGAGGAAGTAGACGGGCTGGCCCAGCATGCCGGCTTCCGCCTCGATGCCGCCCACCCCCCAGCCCACCACGCCGATGCCGTTGATCATCGTGGTGTGGCTGTCGGTGCCGACGAGGGTATCGGGATAGTAGACACCGTCTTTCTTGTGGACGCCGCGCGCCAGGTACTCGAGATTGACCTGGTGGACGATGCCGAATCCGGGGGGCACCACGCCGAACGTGTCGAAGGCCTGCATGCCCCACTTCATGAATTCATAGCGCTCGCGGTTGCGCTGGAACTCGAGCTTCATGTTGAGATCGAGGGAGTCCTTGCCGCGGTAGTGATCGATCATCACCGAGTGATCGACCACGAGGTCCACCGGCACGAGCGGCTCGATGGTCTTCGGGTTCTTGCCCATGGACTCGGCCACGTTGCGCATGGCGGCGAGGTCGGCGAGCAGCGGCACGCCGGTGAAGTCCTGCAGCACCACCCGGGCGACGACGAACGGGATCTCGTCGACGCGATCGGCCTTGGGCTTCCAGCCGGCGAGCTGGCGGACATGCTCTTCCGTCACCTTCTTGCCGTCGCAGTTGCGCAGGACGGATTCGAGCACGATGCGGATGGAGACCGGCAGCTTCGAGATCTTGCCGAGTCCGGCCTTCTCCAGGGCTGGCAGCGAGTAGAACTTGCCCTTCTTCGCGCCGATCGGAAACTCTTGCAGCGACTTGAACAGGTTGTGGCTCATGGGTGACGACTCCTGGAAACCGTTTGTCTAGCGGATGACGTTGCAGAACACGACGGGCAGCGGGGCGGGGAATGGGGAAGAGGGAAGGGGGAAGGGTGACAACCCTCGCCGCCGGATGCCGATTCGCGAACGCGCCGCGGCCTCACCCTTCCCCCTTCTCCTTTCCCCCTTCCCGGCCGTCAGATCACAAACAAATCCACGAACTCGTTCACCGGCGTGGCCGCGAGCTTCTTCGCGTCCAGGCAGAGGTCGAGGATCGTGCCCTGCTGCTTCGTGGGGAACTTGCGGGCGAGGTTGGTCTTGAACTTCTCGACCAGCACGGGCATGCCTTCCTTGCGGCGACGCTTGTGGCCGATCGGGTATTCGCACACGATCTCCTTCAGCTTCTTGCCGTCGGTGAACTCCACGGTGAGCGCATTGGCGATGGAGCGCTTGTTCGGATCGTGATAGTCCTTCGTGAACTGCGGGTCCTCGACGCACACGATCTTGTCGCGCAGCTTGTCGATGCGCGGGTCCTTCGCGACGGCGTCCTCGTAGTCCTCGGCGGTAAGGCGCCCGAACAGGATCGGCACGGCCACCATGTACTGGATGCAGTGGTCGCGGTCGGCCGGGTTATCCAGCGGGCCCTTCTTGTCGATGATCCGGATGCACGCCTCGTGGGTGCGGATCGTGATCTTCTTGATGTCTCCGGCGGACTTGCCGGCTTTCTTCAGCTGCTCGTGGATCTGCATGGCGCATTCCACGGCGGTCTGGGAGTGGAACTCGGCCGGGAAGGAGATCTTGAACAGCACGTTCTCCATCACGTAGCTGCCGTACGGGCGCTGGAACTTGAAGGCATTGCCCTTGAACAGGACGTCGTAGAAACCCCAGGTCTTGGCGCTCAGCACCGAGGGGTAGCCCATCTCGCCGGTCTTCGCGATGAGCGCGAGACGCACGGCACGGGACGTCGCGTCACCGGCCGCCCAACTCTTGCGTGAGCCGGTGTTGGGGGAGTGACGATAGGTCCGCAGCGACTGGCCGTCGACCCAGGCGAGCGACACGGCATTGATGATCTCGTCGCGCGACAGGCCCAGCATCTCGGCCACCACGGCGGTGGAGGCCACCTTCACCAGCACCACGTGATCCAGGCCCACCTTGTTGAAGCTGTTCTCGAGCGCGATGCAGCCCTGGATTTCGTGGGCCTTGATCATCGCGGTGAGGACGTCGTGCACCGTGAGGGGCTTCTTGCCCGCAGCGATGGCGTTGCGCGAGAGCCAGTCGGCCGTGGCGAGAATGCCGCCGAGGTTGTCGGACGGATGGCCCCATTCCGCGGCGAGCCAGGTGTCGTTGAAGTCGAGCCAGCGGATCATCGCGCCGATGTTGAACGCAGCCTGGATCGGGTCGAGCTGGAACTGCGTGCCGGGCACCTTGGCGCCGTTGGGCACCACCGTGCCGGGAACGACCGGTCCGAGCAGCTTCGTGCACGCGGGATACTCCAGCGCTTCGAGACCGCAGCCCAGCGTGTCGATCAGACAATAGCGGGCGGTCTCGTAGGCTTCCTTGCTGGTGATCTTGTACTTGGTGACGTAGTCGACGATATCGACCAGGACCTTGTCGGGTTTCGGGCGGACGTTGGAGATGTGGGCGGACATTGGTTTTCCTTGAGGAATGCGGATCGGGGAATCGGGGGTGTCAGGGGCGCGACCGGGTGAAGGCGTGAAGTCGTGAAGGCGTGAAGCCCCTCACCCTGGCCCTCTCCCCGCGTGCGGGGAGAGGGATGTGTGCCACGGCTTCACGTCTTCACACCTTCACGTCTTCACAAGCGCCGGCGCTATTTCCGCCGCTCCAGCGGCACCCACTTCTGATTCTCGGGGCCGGTGTAGTTGGCGCTCGGGCGGATGATCTTGCCGTCGATGCGCTGCTCGATCACGTGGGCGCACCAGCCGGAGGTGCGCGAGATCACGAACAGCGGGGTGAACATCGCGGTCGGCACACCCATCATGTGGTACGACACGGCGCTGAACCAGTCGAGGTTCGGGAACATCTTCTTCTCGCGCCACATGACGGCTTCGAGGCGGTCGGCGATGTCGAAGAGCTTGGTGTCCTTCGCTTCCTTCGACAGGCGCTGCGCCACGGACTTGATCACCTTGTTGCGCGGATCGCCGATCGTGTAGACCGGGTGGCCGAAGCCGATCACGATCTCCTTGTTCTGCACGCGGCGGACGATGTCAGCCTCGGCTTCGTCGGGGTCGGCGTAGCGGCCCTGCACGTCGAAGGCGACTTCATTGGCGCCGCCGTGCTTGGGGCCGCGCAGCGCGCCGATGGCCCCGGCGATTGCGGAGTACATGTCGGAGCCCGTACCGGCGATGACGCGCGCTGTGAAGGTGGACGCGTTGAACTCGTGCTCGGCGTAGAGGTTGAGCGAGGTCTGCATGGCGCGTTCCCAGGTGACGCTGGGCGCCTTGCCGTGCAGCAGGTGCAGGAAATGGCCGGCAATGGTCTCGTCGTCCGTCTCCACCTCGATCCGGCGGCCGTTGTGGCTCCAGTGGTACCAGTACAGCAGCATCGAGCCGAAGCTCGCCATGAGGCGGTCGGCGATGTCACGCGCACCCGGGGTGTTGTGGTCGTCCTTCTCCGGGATCATCGTGCCGAGCACCGAGCAGGCGGTGCGCATGACGTCCATCGGATGTGCAGAGGAGGGAATCCACTCCAGCGTGGCCTTCAGGCCGGCGGGCAGACCGCGCAGGGCCTGCAGCTTCTTCTTGTAGGCGGTGAGTTCCGGAATGCTCGGCAGATGGCCATGCACCAGGAGGAAGGCGATCTCTTCGAACGTGGCTTCGTCGGCGAAATCGAGGATGTCGTAACCGCGGTAGTGCAGATCGTTGCCGGTACGGCCGACGGTGCAAAGCGCGGTGTTGCCGGCGGCAACGCCGGAGAGCGCCACCGATTTCTTCGGCTTGGGGCCGGCGGGTGCTTGAGCTTCGGTCATGCTGTCATCTCCAATCGGGGCCGGCGGCTCAGCCGGCTTTCTGTTTCGCGAAGAGCGCGTCGAGTTTCTGTTCAAAGCTGTGGTAGCCCAGGAATTCGTAGAGGTCCGCACGGGTCTGCATGGTGTCGACCACGTTTTTCTGGCTGCCGTCCGCGCGGATGTGGCGGTACACATTGAGCGCGGCCTGGTTCATCGCCCGGAAGGCCGACAGCGGGTAGAGCACCATGCCCACGTTCACCGATCGCAGTTCGTCCACGGTGAAGAGCGGCGTGGCGCCGAATTCGGTGATGTTGGCAAGGATCGGAACCTTCACCGCATCGGCGAACTGCTTGTACATGGGCAGTTCCGTCATGGCTTCGGGGAAGATCGCGTCGGCACCGGCTTCGACGCAGGCGCAGGCCCGGTCGATCGCAGCCTGCAGACCTTCGACAGCCAGCGCGTCGGTGCGGGCCATGATCACGAAGTCGGGGTCCGTTCTGGCGTCGGCCGCGGCCTTCACGCGGTCGACCATTTCCTGCGTGGTCACCAGTTCCTTCCCTGGCCGATGACCGCAGCGCTTGGCGCCGACCTGATCCTCGATGTGCATCGCGGCGGCGCCGAACTTCACCAGCGACCGGGTCGTCCGTGCGATGTTGAAGGCGCTGGCACCGAAGCCGGTGTCGACATCCACCAGCAGGGGCAGATCGCACACGTCAGTGATACGGCGCACGTCGGTGAGGACGTCATCCAGATTGCTGATCCCCAGGTCGGGCAGACCGAGAGACCCCGCGGCGACGCCGCCGCCGGACAGATAGATGGCCTTGTAGCCGCTCTGCTGCGCGAGGCGCGCGTGGTAGGCGTTGATGGTGCCGACGATCTGCAGCGGCTTTTCTTCGGCGAGCGCGCGACGGAAACGCGCGCCGGGCGAGAGACGTTCGGTCATGGGGCAATCCTCCGGAACTCGGGCGGCACAAGCGCCGCCCAGGGGGCGGGTCGGCGGTCCGGGGCGGGGCCCCGGGCGGCGACGGCAATCAACTTGGAATGGCTGGGCCTCGAACAGCAGACGGGGCGGCCGCGACCCGCGTGGTGCGGGCCGGGGGGAACAGACAGAGGCAACGGTTGCGCGTGCACGCGCGCCGCGCGATCAGCCGAGCAGGTGGGCGACGGCCGCACGCTCTTCTTCGAGTTCCTGGAGCGTGGCATTCATCTTCTGGCGGCTGAAGTCGTCGATCGCGAGACCCTCAACCATCTTGTACTGGCCGTTGGCGCAGGTGACCGGGAAGCCATACATGACGTCCTTCGGGATGCCGTAGGAGCCATCCGACGGGATGCCCATCGTCACCCACTTGCCCTGGGTGCCCAGCACCCAGTCACGCATGTGATCGATGGCCGCGTTGGCTGCCGAGGCGGCCGAGGAGAGGCCGCGGGCCTCGATGATGGCGGCGCCGCGCTTGCCGACCGTCGGGATGAAGGTGTCGCGGTACCAGGCTTCGTCACCCACGGCAGCCGGTGCGGCCTGGCCGGCGATGGAGGCGAAGCGGTAATCGGGATACATCGTGGGCGAGTGGTTGCCCCAGACGATCATCTTCTCGATGGAGTCCACCGGCTTGCCAGTCTTGGCGGCGAGCTGGGACAGCGCGCGGTTGTGATCCAGGCGGAGCATCGCGGTGAAGTTGCCCTTCGGGAGATCCGGGGCGCTCTTCATGGCGATGTAGGCATTGGTGTTGGCGGGGTTGCCCACCACCAGAACGCGCACGCCGCGGCTGGCGGCGGCATTGAGTGCCTTGCCCTGGGCCGTGAAGATCTGCGCGTTGGCGGCCAGCAGGTCCTTGCGCTCCATGCCGGGGCCGCGGGGGCGGGCACCGACCAGCAGGGCGAAGTCGATGTCCTTGAAGGCGGTCATCGGGTCGCCGTGGGCGCTCATCCCGGCAAGCAGGGGGAACGCGCAGTCGTCGAGTTCCATCATGACGCCCTTCAGGGCTTTCTGCGCCTTCTCGTCCGGAATCTCGAGGAGTTGCAGGATCACGGGCTGATCCTTGCCGAGCATTTCACCGCTGGCGATGCGAAACAGGAGGCTGTACCCGATCTGGCCTGCGGCACCGGTGACGGCAACTCGGACGGGGGTTTTCATTGGCGCGAACTCCTAGGGCAGATGGAAAATGCGGCGAACTTTTTCCGATCGAAGGCGCTCTCAACGGGTGCCGTTGATGCGTCGCCGCAATCGTTGGCTGGACGTTTCCGTCTCGTCGAACGTCGGGATGATACGGATCGTCGCTGCAGTGTGTCAACGCAAGTCTTATATATGACTACTGATACAGGTTTCTGGTGGACCGGGCAGGGCAACTATGCTTACACTTCGGGCTGTCATGAAGCCAGACGTTCCCGTCCCCGCCTTCCAGCCCCTTTATCGGCAGATCAAGCTGCTGATTACAGAGGGACTTGAAAACGGCCGCTGGAAACCCGGAGAGTCCATTCCCAGCGAACAGGAACTCGCCCGGCATTTCAACGTGAGCCAGGGCACCGTCCGCAAAGCCGTGAACGAGCTCGCCCAGGAGAATGTACTGGTGCGGCATCAGGGCCGCGGCACCTTCGTCGCCACCCACGCCACCGAGCGTACCCAGGCGGCATTCCTGCGCATCGTGCCCGATGTCGGCCCGATCGAGAGCCTGAGCGCCGAACTGGTCGACTGCCGTCGCATCAAGGCCGATGCCGCCGGCGCCCGCCTTCTGGACATCCCCACCGGGTCGCCGGTGCTGCGCATCCGCCGGGTCCTCGCGATCAACGGTCGCAAAGTCATCTTCGAAGAGGCCAGGGTGCCCGCCGGGTTGTTCCCCGGCCTGGACAGCGAGACCCTCCACAGTCACGGATGCATGCTCTACAGCATGTACGAGTCGGTATTCCACGTGCGTATCGTGGCCGCCGAAGAAAAACTCAAGGCCGTGGCCGCTGACGCCGATATAACGTCGATCATGGGTCTTCCCACGGCGTCTCCGGTCCTCCTGACCGAACGCGTCGCCTATACTTACGGGCGGCGTCCAGTCGAGTTGCGTCGCAGTTACTGTGACTGCAGCGAGCACCATTATTACGCCGCCATCACCAGTTGAACCCCTCCCGCCCACTCAGAATCCCAAAAAGATGAGCTCCGCGCCAGCCCGCCAGCGTCCCAAGCACCTGAACCTGTTCCAGATCCGGCTGCCGCTGCCGGGCATCATTTCCATCCTCCACCGCGTGAGCGGCGCGGGGCTGTTCCTGATGCTGCCCTTCCTGCTCTATCTGCTGCACCAGAGCCTCCGGTCGGAGGACACCTTCGCGGTCGCCGCGTCGGTCGTCGGCCACCCGCTGATCAAGCTGCTGCTGCTGGGCCTGCTGTGGGCCTTCCTGCATCACTTCTGCGCGGGCATCCGCTATCTCGTCCTCGACATGCACGTCGGCACCGACCTGCCCTCGGCGCGGGCCACCAGCATGGCGGTGGTCGGCGCGAGTCTGTTCCTCACGGTCGTCTTCGGAGTCTGGCTATGGTGAAGCGCATTCCGGTCGGAGCCCACTACGGGCTGCGGGACTGGCTCGTCCAGCGGGTGACCGCCGTGGTCATGGCGGTGTATGCCGTCGTGCTCCTGCTCATGCTGCTCGTGAAGGGGCCGAGCGATCACGCCACCTGGAAGGCCCTGTTCGTGCCCCAGTGGTGGCGGCTCGCCTCGCTCATCTTTCTGCTGTCGGTGTTCTGGCACGCCTGGATCGGCGTGCGTGACATCCTCATGGACTACGTCCATGCGACGTCCACCCGTCTCGTGCTGCAGGTCGGGGTGATCCTGCTGCTCGTGGCCTATGCGTTGTGGTCGGTTCAGATTCTCTGGAGCATCAACTAGATGGCACTACCCACCCGCAAGTTCGATGCAGTCGTCGTAGGCGCCGGCGGTGCCGGCATGCGCGCGGCTCTGCAGCTCGCCGAAGCCGGCCTCAAGGTCGGCGTCCTCTCCAAGGTGTTTCCCACGCGGTCGCACACGGTGGCCGCCCAGGGCGGCATCGGCGCCTCGCTGGGCAACATGGGCGAGGATTCCTGGCTCTGGCACATGTACGACACCATCAAGGGGTCGGACTACCTCGGCGACCAGGACGCCATCGAGTTCATGTGCCGCATGGCGCCCGAGGTCGTCTACGAGCTCGAGCACTTCGGCATGCCGTTCGACCGCAACGAGAACGGCACCGTGTATCAGCGGCCGTTCGGCGGCCACTCCCGGGACTTCGGGGCCGGCCCGGTGCAGCGTTCCGTGTGCGCGGCGGACCGCACCGGTCACGCCATGCTCCACACCCTCTATCAGCGCAATGTCCGCGCGAACACCGTGTTCTTCGTCGAGTGGATGGCGCTCGACCTCATCCGTGACGCCTCCGGCCAGGTGCTGGGCGTGACCGCGATGGAGATGGAAACCGGCGAAGTCTGGATCTTCCACGCCCGCGCGACGCTGTTCGCGACCGGCGGGGCAGGGCGCATCTTCTCCGCGTCCACCAATGCCTTCATCAACACCGGCGATGGCCTCGGCATGGCTGCCCGGGCGGGCATTCCGCTGGAAGACATGGAGTTCTGGCAGTTCCACCCCACCGGCGTGGCCGGTGCCGGCGTGCTCATCACCGAGGGCGTGCGGGGCGAGGGCGGTTACCTGCTCAACAAGAACGGTGAGCGGTTCATGGAGCGCTATGCGCCCACCATGAAGGACCTCGCCAGCCGCGACGTGGTCTCCAGGGCCATGGCCACCGAGATCAAGGAAGGCCGCGGCTGCGGCAAGGAAGCCGACCACATCCTGCTCAAGCTGGATCATTTGGGTGTGGATGTCGTCGAAAAGCGCCTGCCGGGCATCCGCGAGATCGCCAAGAAGTTCGCCAACGTCGACCCGGTCAAGGATCCGATCCCGGTCGTGCCGACCTGCCACTATCAGATGGGCGGCATCCCGACCAACTACCACGGTGAGGTCGTCGTGCCCACGCCGGGCAATGTCAGCACCGTCGTGCAGGGCTTCTACGCCGCCGGCGAATGCGCGTGCGCGTCCGTCCACGGCGCCAACCGGCTCGGGACCAACTCGCTTACCGACCTGCTAGTTTTCGGCAAGGCCTCCGGCAACCGCGTGATCGAGTACCTGAAGGAAAATCCCGGCCACAAGGACCTCCCGGCCGATGCGGGCGAGGTGAGCCGCGCCCGGCTGGCGCGTCTCGACGGCCAGACCAAGGGCGAGAGCGTGTTCGAGGTCGGTGCGGAGATGCGCCGGACCATGCAGGCGCACTGCGGTGTGTTCCGCTTCCCGGACATGCTCACGGAAGGGGTCGCCCGGATTGAGGAAGTGACCGAGCGTGTGAAGCGCACCGAGATCCAGGACAAGAGCAAGACGTTCAACACCGCGCGCATTGAGGCGCTGGAGCTCGACAACCTGATCGAAGTCGCCCGTTCCACGATGATCTGTGCCGAGGCCCGAAAGGAAAGCCGCGGCGCGCACGACCGGGCGGACTACCCGAAGCGGGACGACGAGAGTTGGCTCAAGCACTCCCTTTGGTACGCCGCGGACAACCACCTCGAGTACAAGCCAGTGGTGCTGAAGCCCCTGACGGCGCAGTCGTTCGAGCCGAAGGTACGAAGTTATTAGGGCGTTCGAAGTGTACGCGCCGGCTTTCAGCCGGCGCACGTGCACTTCGAACGAAGAAATCAGCGCACCGGCCTTGGGGCGGCCCGGCGCCCGGTGCGGGGAGAATGATTCGTCTGGTGTGTACGCGTCGGCCGTTGGCCGCCGCACGTGCACACCAGCCGGAGAAGTCAGCGCACCGGTCTTGGGGCGGCCCGGCGCCCGGTGCGATTGAAGGGCAAGGATGACACCGCAGTCCGTGGCGGCACCACGGATGGCATAGCGAAGAGGCACCGATGAAATTCAGGATCTACCGGTACGACCCGGAAAAGGACGCCAAGCCGTACATGAAGGAGTACGACGTGGCGATGGAACCCAGCGATCGCATGCTCCTCGACGCACTCGTGCGCATCAAGTCCCTGGACGACAGCCTGTCGCTGCGCCGGTCCTGCCGCGAAGGGGTGTGCGGTTCCGATGCCATGAACATCAACGGCAAGAACGGCCTCGCCTGCATCACCAAGCTGGCCGACCTGAAGGAGCCGGTGGAACTGCGCCCGCTGCCCGGTCTGCCCGTGATCCGCGACCTGATCGTGGACATGAGCCAGTTCTTCAAGCAGTACCACTCGATCAAGCCCTTCCTGCAGAGCAAGGACCCGGCCCCGGAAAAGGAACGGCTCCAGTCCCCGACGGACCGCGCCGAACTGGACGGCCTGTACGAGTGCATCCTGTGCGCCTGCTGCTCCACGTCCTGTCCGTCGTTCTGGTGGAACCCCGACAAGTTCGTGGGTCCGGCCGGTCTGCTTGCCGCCTACCGGTTCATCGCCGACAGCCGGGACCAGGCCACCAACGAGCGCCTGGACGACCTCGAAGATCCGTACCGTCTGTTCCGTTGCCACTCCATCATGAACTGCGTGGACGTCTGCCCGAAGGGTCTCAACCCGACCAGGGCGATCGGCCGTATCAAGGACATCATGATCAAGAGGATGGTCTGACGATGCCCGATGCCCGGAGGGGTAGCAGGCGATTTCTGATTCTCGGGGGCGCGGTCCATGGGTGACATGGACCGCCTCCGCTGGCGCTGCCGACGCGGGCTGCTCGAGCTCGACATCGTCCTCACGCGCTTTCTCGACGGCCCCTACGAGGCGCTGTCCTCCGTGCAGCGCGATACCTTTTCAGCCCTGCTGACACTTGCCGATAACGATCTCTGGGATCTCGTGGCGGGACGCAACGACGCGCAAACGGCGCCCGAACAGGAGATCGTCGAACGTCTTCGGCAGGCCTGATGCCCGGAATTGATGCAAAGCAACAATTCCGGTGGAATGCCCTTACAATGAAAGTCTTCTTCCGGAATCCGAATCGGAGCAGGTGATGAGCAGCCAAGACAAAGCGACCGTGAGCTTTACGGACGGCACCCCGAACATCGAACTGCCGATCCTGAAGGGCGTTGCCGGCCCGGACGTGATCGACATCCGCAAGCTCTACGGCCAGACCGGCAAGTTCACGTACGACCCCGGTTTCCTGTCCACGGCCTCCTGCCAATCCCGCATCACCTACATCGACGGTGACAAGGGCGAACTGCTGTACCGCGGCTACTCCATCGATCAGCTGGCGCGCCAGTGCGACTTCCTCGAGGTTTGCCATCTGATCCTGTACGGCGAGCTGCCCACGCCCGACCAGAAGGCCGAGTTCGACAGGCGCGTGACCCGGCACACGATGGTGCATGAGCAGATGCACTTCTTCACCCGCGGCTTCCGCCGGGACGCCCACCCGATGGCCGTGCTCACCGGCCTGTGCGGGGCAATGTCGGCGTTCTACCCGGACTCCATGAACCTCAATGACGCCAAGGAGCGCGACATCTCGGCGATCCGTCTGATCGCGAAGATGCCCACCCTGGTGGCCATGGCCTACAAGTACAGCAAGGGCGAGCCTTACATCTACCCGCAGAACAGCCTGACCTACACGGCGAACTTCATGCGGATGATGTTCGCCACCCCGTGCGAGGACTACGAGGTCAACGACGTGCTGGTGCGCGCGATGGACCGTATCTTCATCCTCCACGCCGACCATGAGCAGAACGCCTCCACCTCCACCGTGCGCCTGTGCGCCTCGTCGGGCACGAACCCGTTCGCGGCCATTGCTGCGGGCGTGGCGTGCCTCTGGGGCCCGGCCCATGGCGGTGCCAACGAGGCGGCGCTCAACATGCTCTACGACATCCAGAACCAGGGCGGACTCGCCAAGATCGGGCAGTTCATCGACCAGGTGAAGGACAAGAACTCCGGCGTGCGCCTGATGGGCTTCGGCCACCGGGTCTACAAGAACTACGACCCCCGCGCCAAGCTGATGCGCGAGACCTGTCACGAGGTGCTGGGCGAGTTGGGCCTGCACGACGACCCGCTGTTCAAGCTGGCCATGGCGCTCGAGAAGATCGCCCTGGAGGACGACTACTTCGTGAGCCGCAAGCTCTATCCGAACGTGGACTTCTATTCGGGCATCGTCCAGAAGGCCATCGGCATTCCGGTATCGCTGTTCACCGCCATCTTCGCGCTGGCCCGTACCGTGGGCTGGATCGCGCAGCTGAACGAGATGATCGCCGACCCCGAGTACAAGATCGGGCGCCCCCGGCAACTGTACCTCGGCGCGGGCTCGCGCAACGTCGTTCCTCTGGCGCAGCGTGGCTGATCACCGCCGCCCGGAACCTCTCACGGAGGATTGCACACCATGATGAAGGACCTGCTGTCGAGTTCGTACCTGTTCGGTACCAACGCAGCCTACATCGACGAGCTGTACGAAGCCTACCTGCAGGGGCAGGAGGACATCGCCCCGGAGTGGAAGCGCTACTTCGACCAGATGCAGGTTCAGCCGGGCGCGCGCGACGTGCCGCACGAGCCCGTCCGCGAACTGATTGCGAAGATCGCCCGCGAGCGCAGCTCCGGCGGCCGTTCCAGTCTTGCCCCGGCCGAACTGGCGGAACTTGGCCGCAAGCAGGCCGCCGTGTTCCAGCTGGTGAGTTCCTACCGCTTTCTCGGCGTGCGTCTCGCGACGCTCGATCCCCTGAAGCGCATGGAGCGCGTGGAAGTTCCCGAACTCGATCCCGCGAGCCACGGCCTCACGGAGGCCGATCTCGAGCGTGTGTTCGACACCGGCACCCTTGTCGGTCCTCAGCAGGCGACGCTGCGCGACATCATCAAGGCACTGAAGGAGACGTACTGCGGGACTATCGGTCTCGAGTACATGCACATCACCGACACCGCCCAGAAGCGCTGGCTCCAGCAGCGCTTCGAGGGTGCGCGCTCGCGGGCCTCGCTCGCCCCGGACTACAAGCTCCACGTGCTGGAGCGGCTCACTGCCGCGGAAGTGCTGGAGAAGTACCTGCACACCAAGTACGTGGGTCAGAAGCGCTTCTCGCTGGAAGGCGGGGACAGCCTCATTCCCCTGCTCGACAACCTGCTCCAGCGCGCCGGCCAGCAGGGCGTGCAGGAACTCGTGATCGGCATGGCACACCGCGGACGCCTCAACGTCCTCGTGAACACGCTGGGCAAGATCCCGCAGGACCTCTTCCTCGAGTTCGAAGGCAAGAAGGCCCACGATCTCCCCGCCGGTGACGTGAAGTATCACCAGGGCTTCTCCAGCGACGTGATGACCCCGGGCGGCCCGATGCACGTGACGCTCGCGTTCAATCCGTCCCACCTCGAGATCGTCAATCCCGTGGTCGAGGGCTCGGTGCGTGCACGCCAGCACCGCCGTCGCGACCGCGAGGGCCGGCAGGTGCTTCCGGTGCTCATCCACGGCGATGCCGCCTTCGCGGGCCAGGGCGTCGTGATGGAGACGCTGAACCTCTCCCAGACCCGCGGCTACGGCACGGGCGGCACCGTTCACATCATCGTGAACAACCAGATCGGGTTCACCACGTCCGATCCGCGCGACACGCGCTCCACCATCTACTGCACGGACGTCGCGAAGATGGTCGAGGCCCCGGTCATCCACGTGAACGGCGACGACCCCGAGGCGGTGATCTTCGCTGTCGAGGCCGCCATGGACTTCCGGACCCAGTTCCAGAAGGACGTCGTGGTGGATCTCGTCTGCTTCCGCAAGCTCGGTCACAACGAGCAGGACGAGCCGATGGTGACGCAGCCGCTGATGTACAAGATCATCGGCCAGCACCCCGGCACGCGGAAGCTCTACGCCGACCGCCTCGTGGCCGAGGGTGTGCTGAAGGAAGGCGATGCCGAGCGCTACATCGCGGATTTCCGCAGCGCGCTCGACGCGGGCCACAACAACAACAAGTTCATCATCTACAACTACCGCCCACCATTCGCGGTCGACTGGGCCCCCTACGAGGCCGCCAAGTGGACCGATCAGGCGAACACCGGCCTCTCGCGCGACGAACTCAAGTACCTGTCCGACCGGCTGACGACCATCCCGTCGCACTTCAAGCTGCACCCGCGCGTCGAGAAGGTCATCGCCGACCGCCGCCAGATGGGTCTGGGCAAGCTGCCGCTCGACTGGGGCATGGCGGAGAACCTCGCCTACGCCGCTTTGCTGAAGCAGGGCTACGGCGTTCGGCTGTCGGGTCAGGATGCCGGTCGCGGCACCTTCTTCCATCGCCACGCGGTGCTGCATGACCAGAACCGCGAGCGCTGGGATGCCGGCACCTACGTGCCCCTGCAGAACATCACCGAGAACCAGCCAGATTTCCTCGTGATCGATTCCACGCTGTCGGAAGAGGCGGTGCTCGGTTTCGAGTACGGCTACGCGACGGCATCGCCGGGCGAACTGGTCATCTGGGAAGCCCAGTTCGGCGATTTCGCCAATGGCGCCCAGGTGGTGATCGACCAGTTCATCGCTTCGGGTGAAGTGAAGTGGGGCCGGCTGTGCGGGCTCGTGATGATGCTGCCGCACGGTTACGAAGGGCAGGGGCCGGAGCACTCGTCCGCGCGTCTCGAGCGCTTCCTGCAGCTCTGCGCCGACTACAACATGCAGGTCGTCGTGCCGTCGACGCCCGCGCAGATGTTCCATCTGCTGCGCCGTCAGATGCTGCGGCCGTATCGCCACCCGATGGTGATCATGAGCCCCAAGAGCATGCTGCGGCACAAGGAGTCCGTGTCCACGCTGGACGACCTGGCCGACGGCCGCTTCCAGCCGGTGATTCCCGAGGTCGATCCGATCGATCCGAAGGGCGTGAAGCAGATCGTGTTCTGCAGTGGCAAGGTGTACTTCGACCTGCTGGCCGCCCGCCGCGAGCGCAAGCAGCAGGACGTCGCGATCGTGCGGATCGAACAGCTCTACCCGTTCCCGCACGACGAGTTCCAGGCGCAGATCGAGCGCTACCCGGGTGCCACCGATGTCGTGTGGTGCCAGGAGGAGCCGGGCAACCAGGGCGCCTGGCACCGCATCCAGCATTACCTGCACCGGCACATGCGGCCCGAGCAGAAGCTGCGCTACGCGCTGCGCCCTTCGAGCGCATCGCCGGCCGGCGGTTATCTCGCCCTGCACAACCAGCGTCAGAAAGCCGTTGTCGATGCCGCGCTGCGGACAGGCGAGTAAGGCTCGCCCCCGGTCCCCGCTGCTGATAGAGAGGTGATGGAAACATGCTGATCGAAGTGAAAGTGCCGGCTCTGTCCGAGTCGGTTGCCGAGGCGACGCTGCTCAAGTGGCACAAGCGTCAGGGCGAACGCGTGGAACGCGACGAGAACCTGATCGACATCGAGACCGACAAGGTCGTGCTCGAACTGCCGGCGCCCGAGGCGGGCGTGCTCACCTCCATCGTGAAGGGAGACGGCAGCACGGTGGTCGCGATGGAAGTGATCGCGACGATCGACACCGAGGCCAAGGGTGAGGCTCAGCCGAAGGTCGCTGCCGCGAGTGGCGGTGCCGCCCCCGCAGAAGCCGCGCCTCCCGCCGCCAAACTCACCTCCGTGAAGTCGTCGCCGCCCCCGGTCGCCGCGCCGGCGTCGGGTGAGGTGATCGCCATGCCGGCCGCGCGCAAGATCGCTGCGGAAAACAACCTGGACGTCGCCGCTGTCGCCGGTACCGGCCGAGGCGGGCGCGTCACGAAAGAAGACGTCACTGCCGCCGTGCAGGGCCGCGCGCCCCGCACCGGTCGCGCCGAGACGTCGCCGATGCCGGCGCCGCCTGTGGATGTCGACATGCTCCTGGGCGATCGCCCCGAGAAGCGCGTCCCCATGTCCCGGCTGCGTCAGCGTGTGGCGGAGCGTCTGGTCCAGTCCCAGCAGACCGCCGCGATCCTCACGACCTTCAACGAAGTGAACATGCAGGGCGTGATGGATCTGCGTGCGCGCTTCAAGGACAAGTTCGAGAAGGAGCACGGCGTGAAGCTCGGCTTCATGTCGTTCTTCGTGAAGGCTTGCGTGGCCGCGCTCAAGAAGTACCCGGTGCTGAACGCCTCGGTCGACGGCAACGACATCGTGTACCACGGCTACTTCGATGTGGGCATCGCGGTGGGCAGCCCCCGCGGTCTGGTGGTGCCGATCATCCGCAATGCCGACCAGATGTCGCTCGCCGACATCGAGAAGCAGATTGCCGACTTCGGCAAGCGGGCGCAGGACGGCAAGCTCACCATCGAAGAGATGACCGGCGGCACGTTCTCGATCTCGAACGGCGGCGTGTTCGGTTCGATGCTCTCGACGCCGATCATCAACCCGCCCCAGAGCGCGATCCTCGGCGTGCACGCCACCAAGGACCGCCCGGTGGTGGAGAACGGGCAGATCGTCATCCGTCCGATGAACTACCTCGCCATGTCCTACGACCACCGCATCATCGACGGCCGCGAAGCCGTGCTGGGGCTGGTCACCATCAAGGAAGCCCTCGAGGATCCGACGCGACTGCTGCTCGACGTCTGATGACGACGACGGCCCGTGACGCGGGCCCGCTGTCTCCACAACAACGGAGGAAACCATGGCCAAGAGCTACGACGTCGTCGTGATCGGCGCCGGCCCGGGCGGTTACGTCGCGGCGATCCGCGCTTCCCAGCTCGGTCTGTCGACCGTTTGTATCGACGCCTGGAGCAACGCCGCAGGCAAACCCAGTCTCGGCGGCACCTGTCTCAACGTGGGGTGCATCCCGTCGAAGGCGCTGCTCGAATCGTCGGAGAACTACGAGCGCGCGCTCCACAAGTTCGCCGACCACGGCATCGGGATCACCGGCGTGACGCTGGATGTCGCGAAGATGCTCGCGCGGAAAGACAAGATCGTCGACACCTTCACGACCGGCATCGCGCTGCTGTTCAAGAAGAACAAGGTCGATTCAATGCACGGGTTCGGCCGGTTCGCCGGCAAGAACGGCGACCGCTACGTGATCGAGGTCACGGGCAGCGGCGCCCCCGAGAGCATCGAGGCGCGCCATGTGATCGTTGCGACCGGCTCGCTGGCCCGCGACCTGCCGGGTGTGACGATCGACAACAAGGTCGTCTGCGACAACATGGGCGCGCTCAGCTTCGGCGAAGTGCCCAAGCGTCTGGGCGTGATCGGCGCTGGCGTGATCGGCGTCGAGATGGGCAGCGTCTGGCGTCGCCTCGGTTCCGAAGTGACGATTCTCGAAGCGCTGCCGAGCTTCCTCGCCGCCGCGGACGAGCAGGTCGCCAAGGAAGCCTTCCGTCAGTTCACTGGGCCGCTGGGTATCAAGATCTACACCGGCGCCAAGGTGGAGTCGGTGGAGACCAAGGCCAACTCCGTGACGGTGGCCTACGCGAACCGCGAGGGCAACCGCCATGTCGCCGAGTTCGACCGTCTCGTGGTGGCCATCGGCCGCGTCCCCAACACCCGGAACCTCAATGCGGATGTCGTGGGGCTCAAGCTCGATTCCCGCGGCTACGTGGAAGTCGACGGCCAGTGCCGCACGAACCTCCCTAACGTGTTCGCCATCGGCGACGTCGTCCGCGGGCCGATGCTCGCGCACAAGTCGTCCGAAGAAGGCGTAGCCGTCGCCGAGACGATCGCCGGGCAGGTGAGCCACATCAACCTCGACACGATTCCCTGGGTGATCTACACGTCGCCGGAGATTGCGTGGGTGGGCCGCACGGAGAAGGAACTCAAGGCGCAGGGCATCCCTTACCGGGCCGGGCAGTTCCCGTTCATCGCGTCGGGCCGCGCCCGCGCGCTGGGCGAGACCGCGGGCTTCGTGAAGATGCTGGCCCATGCCGAGACCGACCGGATCCTGGGCGTGCACATCATCGGGCCGTTCGCCTCCGAACTGATTTCCGAGGCCGTGGTGGCCATGGAGTTCGGTGCGTCCAGCGAGGACATCGCCCGCATCGTGCACGCGCACCCGTCGCTCTCCGAGGCCATGCACGAAGCGGCCCTGGGCGTGGACAAGCGCACCCTCAACATCTGACCGTCCCCGTGACCTCCGGCTCCGTTCGGCGGGTCGCGGACGACGCGGTGGCGGACGACACCCTCGAAGCGGCATTCGACCGGCGCGCGCGTGATCTCGGGTTTGCACTCGATGCCACGCAGCGCCGGGCGATCTCCCACTTCGCGCGCATCGAGCGCGATCTCGGGCAGGCTCCCGCCGCCACCGGCTGGCGCCGCTGGTTCCAGTCCCGTTCCGAACCGCCCCGCGGCCTCTACCTCTGGGGCGGAGTGGGGCGCGGCAAGAGCTTCCTGATGGACACCTTCTTCGACCATGCGCCGCTCGCCTCGAAGCGGCGCGTGCACTTCCATCGGTTCATGCAGGAGATCCATGCTCGGCTGCGCGAACTGCAGGGCCGCGAAGATCCGATGAACGAGGTGGCCGCGGCCGTGGCCGCCGAAGCGCGGCTGCTGTGTCTCGACGAGTTCCAGGTGACGGACATCGGCGACGCGATGCTGATGCGCAAGCTCCTCGAGGGGCTGATGGCGCAGGGCGTGGCGGTGGTCACGACCTCCAACACCGAGCCCGAGAATCTGTACCTCCACGGCCTGCAGCGCGGGCAGTTCCTGCCAGCCATCGAACTCCTCCGCACGCGCTTCGAGATCGTCCACATGGACGACGGCACCGACTACCGGCAGGTGGCGCTCGAGAAGGCCGGCACCTACCACGTCCCGCCAGGGCCCCGCGCCGACGACGCCATGGCGGGGATGTTCCACGCCATCGCCGGCAGCGACGGCGCCGCCGAGGCGCTCAACATCGAAGGCCGCGAGATCCCGGCAAGGCGGGTCGCCGGCGGCGTCGCCTGGCTGGACTTCACCGCGCTTTGCGACGGCCCCCGCGCGCAGGCGGACTACATCGAGCTCGCCCGGCGCTACCACACCGTGTTCGTGAGCGGCGTGCCGGTGTTCCAGGCGAGCGGCGAGAGCGACCGCATGCGCCGCTTCACCTGGCTGGTGGACGAGTTCTACGACCGCCGCGTGAAGCTGATTCTGTCTGCCGCAGCCGATCCGGTCGGGCTATATTCCGCACTTCGCACGACCGCCGAGCAGGACCGCACGGCCAGCCGGCTGGTCGAGATGCAGACGCACCGATACCTGGGCGAACCCCATCTGGGGTGACGCCGAAGACCGCCGGGCCTGCGCCCGCGCCATCACCGAGGGGACACCACATGGCATCGTTCAAGGCACTGAGAATCTTCAACGAGGACGGCAAGGTCGCGAGCCGCATCGTCGACATGACGTTGGACGAGCTCGACCCGGGCGAGGTCGTCATCAAGGCCGAGTACTCCAGCATCAACTACAAGGACGCGCTCGCCGCCACCGGTGCGGGCAAGATCATCCGTCGCTTCCCCTGCGTCGGCGGGATCGACGTCGCGGGCACCGTGGAGAGCTCCACCGATCCCGCGTTCAAGGCCGGCCAGAAGGTCATTTGCACAAGTTACGACGTGGGGGTCGCACACGACGGCGGCTATGCGGGCTACGTCCGTGTCCCGGCGGCCTGGGTCGTCCCGATGCCCGGCGGCATGAGCACCCTGGACGCCATGGCGCTGGGCACTGCCGGATTCACGGCGGGACTCGCCGTCGTCCGCATGGAAGCCAACGGCCTCAAGCCCGGCAACGGTCCGGTCATCGTGTCCGGCGCGACCGGCGGTGTCGGCTCCATCGCCGTCGACATCCTGGCGGGTCTGGGCTACGAGGTGACGGCCCTCACCGGCAAGGAAGCCGAGACGGACTACCTGAAGAGCCTCGGCGCTGCGAAGGTCATGCTGCGTTCGTCCCTCGACCTCACCAAGATCCGGCCGCTCGACAAGTCGCTGTGGGCGGGCGCCGTCGACAATCTCGGCGGTGAGGTGCTGTCGTGGATGGCGAGCACCATGGAAATCGGCGGCACCATTGCCTCCATCGGTCTGGCGGCCAATTTCACCTTCAACACCACCGTGATGCCCTTCATCCTGCGCGGCGTGACGCTGTGCGGGGTGGACTCGGTCAATTGTCCGATGCCGCTGCGTTCCGCGGTCTGGGCTCGGCTCGCTTCCGACATGAAGCCGCGGCATCTGTCGCAGATGACGAAGACGCTCCCGTTTGCCGAACTGCCGTCGGCGTTCGATGCGTTCGTGAAGGGACAGGTCAAGGGACGCACGGTCGTGGCCATCGGCTAGCAGCCGGGCGTCTCCGCACAGTACGGCGCGGGAAGGGGGAGGGAGCATGGGACAGGTCTACAACGAGTTTCATCGCCGGTCCATCGAAGACCGGGAGGGTTTCTGGCGCGAGCAGGCGGCGCTCGTCGATTGGCACAAGCCGTTCGACCGGGTGCTCGAGTACTCGCGTCCGCCGTTCGCTCGCTGGTTCGTGGGCGGGGAGACCAACCTGTGCCACAACGCCGTGGACCGGCATCTCGCCACCCGCGCCGATCAGAAGGCGCTGGTGTTCCTCTCGACCGAGACGGATACCGAGCAGCATTACACCTACCGCCAGTTGCACGATGAGGTGAACCGCTGCGCGGCGGTCATGCAGTCACTCGGCGTGGGCCGTGGCGATCGCGTGCTGCTGTACATGCCCATGATTCCCGAGGCGGCCGTTGCGATGCTCGCGTGCGCCCGCCTCGGCGCCATCCATTCGGTGGTGTTCGGGGGCTTCGCCTCGCACAGCCTCGCCACGAGGATCGACGACGCCAGCCCCAAGCTCATCGTGTCGTCGGATGCCGGCATGCGGGGTGGCAAGGTGGTGCGCTACAAGCCGCTGCTCGACGAGGCCATCTCGCTGTCCGGCAACAAGCCCGAGGCCGTGCTCCTCGTGAACCGCGGGCTCGATCCCGAGTACACCACGGTTCCGGGGCGCGACCACGACTGGGCGACGCTGCGCGCCCGCCACATGGATGCGCGCGTTCCCGTGACCTGGCTCGAATCGAACGAGCCTTCGTACATCCTCTACACGTCGGGTACGACGGGCAAGCCGAAGGGCGTTCAGCGCGACGTGGGCGGTTATGCGGTCGCGCTCGCAGCGTCGATGAAGCACATCTATCAGGGCAACCCCGGCGAGACGATGTTCACGACCTCCGACATCGGCTGGGTCGTGGGGCACTCGTACATCGTGTACGCCCCGCTCATCGCGGGCATGACCACGATCTTCTACGAGGGTGTGCCGATCCGTCCGGATGCCGGCATCTGGTGGAAGATCGTTCAGGACCATCGTGTGACCGTGATGTTCTCCGCGCCGACGGCCATCCGCGTGCTCAAGAAGCAGGACGAGTCCTTCGTGAAGCGCCACGATCTCTCGTCCCTGCGGCACCTGTTCCTCGCCGGCGAGCCACTCGACGAGCCCACCCACCGGTGGATCGCCGACGTGCTGGGGCACCCTGTGATCGACCACTACTGGCAGACCGAGACCGGCTGGCCGATGCTCACCAGCGTCCCGGGCGTCGAGGCCACGCCGGTGAAGTTCGGTAGCCCGTCCTTCCCGGCATACGGGTACGACCTGCGCCTGTTCCGCGAAGACGGCAGCGAGGCCGGTGCCGACGAGAAGGCCGTGGTGGGCGTCGTGCCGCCGCTGCCGCCTGGCTGTCTTTCCACCGTGTGGGGAGACGACGACCGGTTTGTGAAGACCTATTTCTCCATGTTCCGCGACCGGCTGATCTATTCGTCCTTCGACTGGGGCATCCGCGATGCGGACGGCTACCACTTCATCCTGGGCCGCACCGACGACGTCATCAACGTGGCGGGCCACCGGCTGGGAACGCGCGAAATCGAGGAGGCCGTGCAGAGTCACACGGCCGTGGCCGAAGTGGCCGTGGTGGGCGTGGCCGACCAGTTGAAGGGCCAGATGCCGCTCGCGTTTGCCGTCGTGAAGGATCCCGCGAGAACCGCCACCCCGGAAGCCCGGGCCGCGCTCGAGAAGGAAGTCATGGCCGCCGTCGACGGACAACTGGGTGCCATCGCCCGGCCGGCGCGGGTGCATTTCGTCACGATGCTGCCCAAGACCCGCAGCGGCAAACTGCTGCGGCGTAGCATCCAGGCGCTGGCTGAGGGCCGGGACCCCGGGGACCTCACCACGCTGGAAGACGCCACCGCGCTCGACCAGATCCGTGTGGCGGTGCAGGCGCCCAAGTAGCGCGGTGTCGTGGGAGTCCAAAACGAAAACGGCGCGGAATCCTCCGCGCCGTTTTCGTTTGGACCCTGCCCGAAGATCGGGAGAGTCAGGCCCTGCCGCTTACTCGGACGCGGAAGAACGACGCGCGCGCTTGTTGCGCGGATCGTCCTCCGGATTCACGTACTCGATGAGGGACGGGCCTTCGCCTTTCTCTTCCAGGACCACGGCCGTGCGGGCCCAGCCGAAGTAGGGCTTGCCGGCTTCCTTGGTGAGGGTGGTGCCGGCCTTGTACTCGTTCATGTCCTTCCAGTTGAAGCTCTCGCCGGGCACCAGCCAGAAGATGCCCTTGACGATGGTCATCTCGCGCGTACTCGCATAGCGGTGGGGAGACCACTTCATGCCGGACGGCATGCGGAAGCGAACGACGAAGGGGCCGGGCTGGGCGGGATCCCCGGAGACGACGGCGACCTCGATGGGGCGCGGATAGCCGGGAACGAACGCCCACTTGAGTTCGGGTTCGTCTTCGGCTGCTGCTGGCAGCGGCAGGGCTGCCAGGGCAGTCAGGGCGAGCGCCGCGAGGGCGTGAAATCTTGGCATTTTGAGGGATCCTCCTTGGACATGCGATGGCCCGGCTTCTTGTCCAACCGCCGGGGCTGGGTTGGTGCAGAGCTAGCCGGGCACTGATCCAACCGATTATTGCACAGCCCCCGGGAACTGCTCTCCCCACCAAGACGGCGGGATTCCCGGAAAGTTCATCGGTGCGCGTTCAGCGGCGGCTGCGCGGGTCGTCCTCGGTCCGCACGTAGCTGATCCCCGTGGGGCCCACGCCCTGCTCCTGGACGATGACATCCGTCACGGCATAGCTGTAGTGGGGCGCATTGCCTTCGGTCACGTAGAAGCTGCCCTCAGGGTACTCGGTGGACGCGCCGACGTCGTACTCCTCGCCGATCGAGGACCGGTAAGTGCCCTGAAGTACGGTGACCCACCGCTCATCCGGATGCATGTGGGGCAGCAGCTTCGTCCCGGCCGGCATCCGCGCCCGGAACACGTACGGGCCGGGCTTCGTCGGATCGCCATAGACGGTGGCGAGTTCGATCGCCTTCGGGATGCTCGGGACGTTGGCCCAGCGCAGCTCGGTCGGGAACACGTTGGTCATCGGACGGTAGTCGCTGTGGGCGAGTGGCGCGGCGGCTAGGCACAGGACTGCGGCGGTCGCGACGGACTTGAGGGTGACAGGCATTGCGGGTAGCTCCGGCTGTGGGCGGTGACCTCATCATAGAAGAGCTTCGCGCCGGAGGCGACGCCCGCAGGGGACGGGCCGGTACAATCCGGTCGCCCCATGGATACCGCCTCCCTCTCGTTCTGGGCCGCCAAGCTGGCCGGCCAGATGATCCTCCCCCCGAATGGGCCGATGCTCGTCGCGCTGCTCGGGCTGCTGCTCGTCCGCCGCTGGCCGCGCACCGGGCGGACGCTGGGCTTCATCGGTGTCGGCACGCTGCTGACGCTGTGCCTGCCGGTGGTCGCCATGGTTCTCACTGTGATCGTCACAGACGCGCGGGCGCTTCCGCCCGATGCCAAAGTGCAGGCCGACGCGATCGTCATCCTCGGGGCAGGTATACGGACCGACGCCGCGGAGTACGGCGGCGACACACTGACGCAGATGGGCCTCGAGCGTGTGCGCTACGGTGCGGTCCTGGCGAAGCGCTTGGAACTGCCTGTCGCGACGGCGGGCGGCGTGGTGTACGACGGTCGTCCCGAAGGCGACGTGATGGCGGAGGCCCTGGAGCGCGAGTTCGGCGTGAAGGTGCGCTGGCGCGAAACGGCCTCGCGTAACACACGCCAGAACGCGAGGAACCTCGCGGGCGTGCTCGCCCCCGAGAAGATCAGGCACATCGTCGTCGTGACGCACGGCGTGGACACCCGTCGCGCACGTCGCGAACTCGAGGCTGCGGGCTTCACGGTCGTGATGGCGCCGACGGTCGTGCAGCCCTTCGCAGTCGGCGCGGTCTGGGATTTCGTGCCGTCGATGAACGCGCTGCGTGTGAGCAGCCTCGCGCTCTACGAAGTGCTCGGCAATCTCAAGGCCACGTGGGACGGCGTGCCGTGACCCGTTCGGACGCCGCCGCCGGGTGCGACGTTCTGGTCGTGGGCGGCGGCATCAACGGCGCTGGTATCGCGCGTGACCTCGCCGGGCGCGGCTGGCGCGTCGTCCTCGTCGAACAGCACGATCTGGCGGCGCACACATCGTCGGCCTCCACCAAGCTCATCCACGGCGGCCTGCGCTATCTGGAACAGCGCGAGTTCGGGCTCGTGCGCAAGGCGCTGCGCGAGCGCGAGGTCCTTCTGCGCAGCGCCCCCCACATCGCGTGGCCCCTGCGTTTCGTCATGCCGCACGACGGCGAGATGCGGCCCGCGTGGATGATCCGCGCCGCGCTGTTCCTCTACGACCACCTGGCGCGGCGGGAACTGCTGGCGGGTTCGGGGGCGATCGATCTGAAGACGCATCCGGCCGGCTCGGCGTTGTCCGACGCCCATTCGCTGGGCTTCGTGTATTCGGATGGGTGGGTGGACGACGCGCGGCTGGTGGTGCTCAACGCCAGGGACGCCGCGGATCGGGGTGCCTCGGTGCGGGTGGGCTGGCGATGCGAGGCGGCGGCGGTCGAAGACGGGAACTGGACCGTCACGCTGCGCGATCCCGCGGGAGACACTTCCGTCTTGCGTGCCCGGGCCGTCGTCAATGCGACCGGCCCCTGGGCGGCGGATTTTCTCGAAGGCGTGGCCGGACGTGCGCCCAGACCGAACGAACGGTTGCGCCTGGTGAAGGGCAGTCACATCGTGGTGCCTGCGCTGTTCGATCACGACCACGCCTACATCCTCCAGAACCCGGACGGCCGCATCCTCTTCATGATTCCGTACGAGGGGCGATTCACGCTCATCGGCACCACGGACGTGGAGGTCACGGGGGATCCCGGCAAGGTGCGCGCGGATGGCGCGGAAGTCGACTACCTCTGCACGCAGGTGAACCGGTACCTGCGCAAGCCGATTTCTCCGGCGGATGTGGTGTGGCAGTACTCCGGCGTGAGACCGCTGCTGGAGGATGGTGCCGGGGACGCCAGCGCCGTCACGCGGGACTACCGCCTGTCGCTCGATGCCGAATCCGGGGCACCGCTGCTGACGGTGTGGGGCGGAAAGCTCACCACGTATCGCAAGCTTTCGGAGGAGGCAGCCGCGTTGATCGGGCAAGCGTTCGGCGAAGACCGCCCTGCCTGGACGCGCCACGGCGTGCTGCCCGGTGGCGATCTCGATGCGGTCATCGGCCCGGGCCGCCAGACGCAGGAGGATTTCGAGCGGTTTGTCGCGGCGATGACGTTACGCTACGCCGCATTCGCGCCCGCGGTCGTGCGGCGATGGTGTCGAGCCTACGGCTCGCGCTGTCTGGCGTGGCTGGGCGAGGCGTCGGGTCCGGCGGACCTCGGTGTCGAAGTGGGGCCGGGGCTTTTCGAGGCGGAACTGCGCTATCTGCGCAACGAAGAGTGGGCGGTCTGCGCGGACGACGTGCTATGGCGGCGAACCAAGCTGGGCCTGCACTTCACGGCTTTGGAACGCGCCGAGGTCTCGCAATGGTTCGAGGCGAATCGCGGTTCGCCCTGAGTGCGTCGCCTGTCGGAACGAGCTTGGCCGCAGGCCACCGCAGACCTCACGCGGGTCGGATCATTTCGAAAATGCGATTCACCTCCACGTAGTCCCCGCGGTACCCGCATCGCGCAACAGGCCTGGCTGCCGCCGTGTCGAAGATGCCGTCCTGCAGATAAGTGCTGTCGATGTGCACACCGACCACTTCGCCGATGACGATCCAGCCGTCGATCGGCACGCCCCGCGAGTCCTCGAGACGCATCACGCGGGTCACCTTGCATTCCATTGACGCGATGGCACCCCCGACTCGTGGCGGCTTCACGACGACCGAGGGGAGGGGTGTCAGACCCGCCAGTTCGAACTCGTCGACGCCGTGCGGAACCGTGGCCGAGGTCGCATTCATCGCGATGGCTTGTGCCGCGCCCACGAAGTTGACCACGAACTCGCCCGTCGCCTCGGCGTTGTTCAGTGAATCCTTTCGGGTCGCGGACGTGCTGAAGTAGAGCAGCGGCGGCACGTCGCACATCGCATTGAAGAAGCTGTACGGCGCGAGATTGGGCTGCCCCGACGTGCTGACGGTCGAGATCCAGCCGATCGGGCGCGGCGCGACGATGGCCTTGAACGGGTTGAACGCGAGTCCGTGGCCTTTCGACGGTTCGTAGAAGTAGTCGGTCATGGTTTCGGGCCCGCGCTCAGGGCTTGTTGGTTTTCAGGGCATCGTCGACCCAGCGGCGATCGAGGGTGCCGGCAGCGATGGCGGCGATGGACGCAGCCTCCTTCTTCTGCAGGGCGTGGACTTGTTCCGCGACAGCCCGCGCGGCATCGGGCGGCACACTCACGAGGCCGTCCAGGTCGCCGCAGAGGATGTCGCCTGGCGCGACCACCATGCCGCCGACCTGCACGGACAGGTGGATCTCACCCGGACCGCGTCGGGTCGGCCCGCGCGGCGTCACGCCGCGGGCGTAGACCGGGAAATCGTGGGACCCGATGAAGTCCAGATCGCGGATCGCGCCGTCGATCACGAAGCCCGCGATCCCGCGGCTGATCGCGTAGCGGGACATGATCTCGCCGGCCATGGCAGCCTCGAGGAATCCTTGTGCGTCCACGACGATGACCTGTCCGGGTTGCGCGAGGTCCAGCGCCTTGTGGAACATGAGGTGATCGCCCACGGCGAGCCGTACGGTGAGCGCAGGCCCGCAGAGCCGCGCCGTTGGCAGAGCGAAGAGCCGGAGGGCGCCCGTCGTGCGGCTGCGCTGCATCACGTCGGAGATGTTCGAGACAGCCAGGCCGCGCAGGGCCTGCACGGCTTCGTCGCTCGTCACTGGTGGTGCGGCGTGAATGTCGAATCCGGGAATCGTGCTCATGCCGCATGCTCCTGCAGCGTTCGTGTCGTTCGTCCGCCCACGTCGCACCGGCCGCGTCGTAGAGTCATGTGCTGTCTCCCTGATGATGTCGTTCGCGGTCGCGAAAGCCGGAGTGTCGTTTCGTCCCGTGGATCTGTCCACCGGAACGGGGGTTCCGGGATGCGCGGCGCGTCAATCGGCAAGCGGGTGCGGCTCGTGCCCGCTTGGACCACAATCGGGTTCTTTCACAGGAGACCTGCCATGCCCGGTGAGCGCTCGACCTCGTGGCCTCAATTGTCGTCACAGATGGAGCGCTGGCTGCGACTGCGCCATCCACCGTTCGCCATGAAGCTCTTCGAGCGCGTCGAGGACATGGCTGCCATCGAGAAGATCCGCCGGCCGAAGGCGGTGCACACGCTGGATCAGGTGGTGGCACAGGCCGCTCGGCTCGGGCGCACCGTCGGCGTCACGGCCGACGACCTCGTGGGGGACCAGTGCCGCGCCGTCGTGGGCCTCGGCGGACAGGATCCCGAGTGGTACTCGGGCGAGAAGATGACGGGGGTGTGGTACGCCACGGGCGAGGACGCCGCCGATCACCAGGCCGCGATGCACGTGGTGCCTAAAGGGCGCTACGAGGCGCTAGCGGTGTCGCCTCTGGCGACCGGTCGCCTGGACCCGCCGGACATCGTGCTCTTCTACGCCACGCCTGGGGCGATGATGTACTTCATCAACGGCCTGCAGTGGGCCGGCTACCGACGCTTCGACTGGAGCGTGGTGGGCGAGTCGGCCTGCGCGGATTCCTGGGGCCGCGCGCTGTCCCGTCGCGAGCCCAGCCTGTCGATCCCTTGCTTCGCTGAGCGCCGCTATGGCGGCGTGCTGGACGAGGAAATGCTCATGGCGCTGCCGCCGGAGCATCTCGAAAAGGCCATCGCCGGCATGGAAGCGCTGTCGAAGAATGGGCTGCGCTACCCGGTGCCCCAGTACGGCATCGAGCAGGACGTGCGGGCGGGGATGGCGGTGAGCTACGGGAAGGGGTGAGGGGGGCGGTTCACGCGCCGGGCGGCGAGCAAAAGCTCAGCTGCGGCGGGCGATCCTCCGTAGCCCGGACTCCGTCCGGGACGGTGCCGGTTCCGATCGATATCTCCCCGGACGGAGTCCGGGCTACGGAAGCGCGGCGACCTCCGGCCTGGCGGTCATCATCACACCGCCAGTCCTAGAGCGATCAGCGCCCGATCCTCACTGGCCTGAGAATCGAGTTCCAGCTTTCGTAGCCCGGACTCCGTCCGGGAAACGGTTGACCGGAACCGGATCGTGCTGAACTGGAAGCGCTTCCGCTATGCGCGCAGGAGACATCCAGGTCTCAGGGTTACTCGCGTGCGCTGGTTTCCCGACAAGCCGGGGCGAACCGGGGCAGAGGAAAGCGGCGCGCTACATTCAGGCTCGCCAGGTAGCGATTCTGAATTTCATAGGCCTCCCGTTCATCCCGGCTTGCGCGCTGGCATTCGGAGTGGTCTGGGTCGAAACGTCCCGCCTGGGCCTGCACGTGATGCACGAGTTCGTGCAACAGGATGGAGCGGTCGACCGGATCGCGCGCCAAATCGAGGCGATCGTCCAGAAAGACACCGTATTCCGGGTCGTAGGCCGCGCGAACGCGACACGGCCCGTTGCAGAACCGGGCTTGCATCTCGACTTGAGTCAGCACCACTACGGGCGGAATGCTGGGCGGGGTCGGGTAGTGAGATAACAAGCTGATTGCGGACACGAGTTCCGCGGCCAGTGAAGACAACGACGGGACATCCATTGAGACGCTTCCAAAACACCTCCCTCGCTGACAGCTAATCCTTGTAGTTCAGTTTTCGGCTGCCAGAGTGAATAACTTCAGGCCGCAATCGACCTTCTCAGCAAAGGGGATGCCAACGTCTGAAGGGTCTTGTGGAAGGTTCGCAACGCAGGCAGTGCCCGGGAAGGTCCGCGCAACCTACGCGTCCGCGGAGATCGTGCGGAACTTCCCGAGACTACTCCCCATTTCCGGAGGGGCTGCCGCGCACGCCGCACACGGTGCGGACGTGTCCTGTCGACATGTGGAAGGGTCCAATGCGCTCGAGGCCAATCCATCGGCCGCAGCATGCGAATGAACAGGCTTGCGCTTCAAGGACTGCGCTGGTTCTGCGCGTGGACTCAGGGGCCTCGAAACGCTCGAGGCGGACCGCCGGACACGACCAGGCGGACAACTGCGAGACGACGGGTCAGTGCTTGACGCCCTCTTTCCAGTTGGCGCCATCGATGGCCACCGTCTCCAGGTAGGCGCCGATCCGGTAGATATCGTCGATCTTCAGTGCACCTCGCCAGGGTGGCATCACCTGGGTACGTCCCTGTATCTGGCGCCCGTCCAGTACCAGCTGAACGAACCCCCGGAAACCCAGCTGCATCTTGCGCAGATCTGCGCCGTTGCCGCGTTCACCTGCGCCGTCAGCGCGCCCGCCATGACAGGGTGAACAGGAATTGCGATACCAGGATCGACCTTCGCGGATCGCTTTCGCATCGCCCGTGAAGGGATTGACCTCCGGGATTTCATCCTCGGCCATCAGCGGGGTTGCGAGCCCCATCAGTGCCATCAGGACAAGGCACAGCATTGAGCGCCTGTCGCACACTCTATGTTCCTCCGACAGAATGGCCGGCCCCGCTCTGCGGCTGCCGGCCAGTAAAGACGAGAATTGGGTGCAAGCCAGTCAGGCCGCACCCGACCGAGGGTGGGAAGCGGGGCCCTGCCTGACGGCAGGCCCCCGCGCCTCAAGCGCTTCGTTACTGCGTGAACGCAATGATCGAGTGTCCGAACTCCAGTCCGTGCGCCTCGTCTCGCCCGAATCCCGGTGTCCCGCCAAGGGGTTGGACGATCATCTGCTTGCCCTTGTGCATGAACGTGATGGGACCAGACTTGGCTGCAATGCCGGTGTCGAGTTCGAACAGGCGCTCCCCAGAACGCGCGTCAGTCACCGTGAATCGGCCGCCCTGCGTGGTGTAGACCACGAGACTTCCGGCGGTCGTAAGCATGCCGCCTGCGTAGCCGGGCTTGCCGGCCTGCGTGTCGCGCCATACCTCCTTCCCGCTCTTCACGTTCACGGCCTTGTCCACTTCGTCGCCGAAGTTGAACTCCTGGTAGGCGCCGAAGTGACGGACGTTGCTGATGACCTTGATGTCCTCGAAACCGTAGTTCATCGACGACTCAGTTGCAGCGAGGTAGATGTTGCCGGTATTCGGGTTGTAGGCGTTGGGGTACATGTTGACCCCGCCGAGCAGGCCGGGCGCCACCTCGATCGGATCCCCGCCTTCGGGGGGCAGCGCCAGCATGTCCTTGGGGCGGCCGTTGCTGTCGTAGCCCGAGATCCAGTTGATGCGATCGCTGAAGCGGTCCGCCTTGAGGAACCGCCCGGTCCGCGCGTCGAGATGATGAATGTACCCCGTCTTGTTGGGCTGGACGAGAGTCTTCTTCCCGTCGATGGTGATGACCATCGGCGTCTGGGGAATGTCGTAGTCGAAGGGATCGCCCGGAACCCCGACGTAGCGCCACTGCACCTTGCCAGTCTCCGTATTGACGGCGACGATGCTCGCGGCGCCGACGTTGTCCATCTCGCCTCCCCCGCGGTTCTTCGGGTTCCATTCGTAGGCGTTGGCGGTCCCGGTGAAGTACATCTTCAGATCGGGATCGTACGAGCCGGTGATCCACGGACCCGCACCGCCATAGGTGGTGCTGCCCGGGGGCCAGGTGTCGCCGCCCGGCTCGTCGGGCCGAGGGATCATGTTGGCTTTCCACAGCAAACTGCCGTCCTTCGGGCTGACGCCGAGGACGAAGCCTTCGAGGCCGCCGGTGTCTGTGCCGTTCATGGGCAGCAGGATCGCACCCTTGACGGCGATGGGCCCTACCGTGCTGATGTATCCGTTCGAGTCACCGGAACGCGAGAAATCCTTCGGATAGACGATTCCCGCTTGTTCGTAGGACTTCACCCACGCGCCCTTGCCGGTCTTGTACTGGATTGCATGAAGCTTGTTGTCGTTGGAGAGGAAGTAGATGTACTCCCCGAGAATCGCGACCCCTCGATGCTTGCCAGTGAAGAACGGTACGTTGTAACCACCCCAGTCCTCGGGAAGCTTGTGTTCGTACCTCCAGGCGATTTTCCCGTTGTCCGCGTTGATCGCGAACACCTTGTTGTCCTGCGGGAAATAGATGAGACCGTCGTGGTAGAGCGGGGTGGCCTGCGAATCGGTCTTGGCGCCGACGGACGTCATCCACGCGACCTTGAGGTTCTTCGCGTTGCGCGTGTTGACCTGCGCCAGCGTGCTGTAGCGATGCCCGGCCCAATTGCCATTGGTATGCAACCACGAATCGGCCGGATCCTGGGCGAGCATCTGCTCGGAGACCGGACCAGCCAATGCGGGCGCAGCAAAGCCCGCCGCGGCCAGTGCTGCAACGCCTGCCTTCAACATCCACGACTTGTTCATCTCGTGACCCCTCCATTTGTGTTTGCAATCGAACGAAGATCGAAACGACTCACGACAGAGCACAGCGAACTAGCGGGTCAGGCAGTGACCCTGATTGAGGGCCACGCCCGACCGGACGAGGAGAACGGCCAGATGCAAACCGGCACCGAGTGCGACAACCAACGAGAAACTCTGCCGGACCGCGGACACGACACCGAACCTCTCGCACAGCGTACCTATCACCGTTTCCGCCCCGCTGGCAGGACGAAACGGCAGACAAGAGAGGGAAATACTCTGCGAGGTACCGTCGCCGCGTCAAGAATCCAATGCAACTTTCGATGGTGCGGCGCAGCGCGCGGAAAGGTCGCGGCCACCCCGGAAAAAGGGTGCGCATTTGCGATGCGCTCGCCATAATCGAAGCCAGCAATTCCCGGAAATCCACCAGGAGAGTCCACCATGTTTCTCGATCGCACAGTGGTCTTGACGTGCCTTTTCGCGCTTACCGCATCTCTACCATCGCACGCCGCCCCGCAAGGCAAGGTCACGTGGTCCGACCCGACGTGCGGTTACTTCGCGCTCGCGTTGCCCGCTCCCGAAGATCCGAAGGACGCCTTCGGTCTGTTCTCCGTCAAGGCGCCTCCGGTCCCCGAGGTCGGGGACGTCCTCGAAGGCGACGTCATCGCTGCGCAGGAGCCGGAACTCCTCAATACGTCGCGTAACGTGGCCCATGCAACGATCCACTGGGCGAATGCGGCTCGTCTGGAGATGCTCGTCCGCAATACGCCTGTGCAATGTGCGAGCCGCTGGAAGCGCAAGCACTGACGAACTGTCGGGCGTCAGTGGTCTGAAGCAGCGGCGTGGGGCGCATCGTCGCTCCTGCGGCCGCATCGCACGGCGACAGCGAACATGGAATGATCGCAAGCTTGGCTCGGCGGAAGGCCTAACGACGCGAGAACGCAAGACGGAGACTCCGTTGATCTGCTGGCCCGCCTTCTCCGGGCTTCACGGTGTGGATGGCCGCGACGCGCTTCACTCCCCTATGCTCCGGCTACTGGTGTGGCTCGCGGGTTGGCTGATGGTCGGACTGGGGTCGGTGGTGACGGCGGCGGCCCAGACGGGAGAGGCTCTTCCATTCGTCGAGCCGGGCGGGCTGCTGCGGGCGGGATTGACTCGAGGCATGGTCGTGTCGCAACTCGGGCCGCCGCCTGTCACGCGTGAGCGTTTCGAGGCGGGCGATCCACCGCTCACGGGAGCGCTGGTGTTCGAGTATCCGCGCCTCGGGTTTGCCTTCGTCGTGCCACCGATCGAGCGCCCCGAGGCGGATCCGCGCATCGCCTTTCTCGTCGTCAAGAAACCCGCTGCTTCACGCACGCCGGAGGGTCTGGGCATCGGCATGCATTGGAGCGAGGTACGAGCCCGCAAGCCGGCGGGGCGGTTTGAAGGCAAGGGCGGTCGCATCGACTGGGTCGGCAGCCCGGGAGCCGGTTCGCGCAAGGCCAGCTTTCTCGTCACGACCGACAACGTTGTCGAGTACATGGTGTTCGATGCCGGCATCCCCCACGAGGCTGCATACAAAGGCTGGATCAAGAAGGCGCGTTGGGTGCTTGCCGCTGCGTCGCTGCTCGCGCTGGTCTTGCTCACACCGTGGCTGCTCAAGGGCTACCCGGCGTACCTCAAACGCAAGATCGAAGCACAAGCGCCCATGCGGGCGTGGCTGGGCAAGGCCATGCTGTTTCTTTCGCCGGTGCTGTTCGTCGCAGGTCTGGCCTTGGCGCGCGAGGATGGGGCGATCTCTCTGCTTGGCGTATTCATGATTGTGGGAGGAGCAGGGCTGTTGCTGCCCGCTGCATTCAATCTGGCGCTGGGTGGCCGACTGACGTCCGCACGGATCTTGGCGCTCTGCCTGGTGGGCGTGGTCGTGCTGACCTTGGTACTGGCGCTTCGGTAAGCCGCTTTTCAGGCTTGTGATCGATTACGTGTCCCGTCGTGCCATGGCCGGGGGGGATCCATACGAGCTCGATCAACTTCAAGCGAGCAGAGCGCTTGATTGCAAGACCAAAACCCAATGCCCTTCTTCGAGAAAACCGCATGTACGGTTCGATGAGAAAGGGCAGGCACAAGCCTGTCCTCTACTGTACCTACCTACGCGCCGCCGCGCGCGATCAGATCGACTCGACGTAGCGAACGAGCGCGTCGCGATCTTCCTTCTTCAGCTTGGTGAAGGCGCTGCGCGAGGCCGTGGCCTCGCCTCCGTGCCACAGGATGGCCTCGAGCACCGTACGGGCACGCGCATCGTGCAGCAGCCCGGTCTGGCCATTGACGGTCTTGTTCAAGCCGATGCCCCAGAGAGGCGCGGTGCGCCAGTCGCGGCCACCGGCCTTGAACTCGGGACGGTTGTCGGCGAGTTCCTCGCCCATGTCGTGCAGCAGCAGATCGGTGTAGGGATAGAACACGCGATTGGCGAGCTTGGGAAAGGCGGGATAGGCCGCCGCGGTCGTCATCACGGGCGTGTGACAACTCGCGCAACCCACCTCTGCGAACAGCTTGCCACCCTGTTGGACTTGGGGGTCGTTCAGGTTGCGACGGGCAGGCGCGGCCAGCCCGCGCAGCCACAACTCGAAATCCACCATGTCCGAATCGATGATCTCGGGATCGTTGGTGATGGGCTGAACCAGACAGGCCTTCTGCACGGGTGGACAGTTGTTCACGCGCAGGTAACGCGAAGTCACGCCCAGATCGCCGAGGAACGCGGCTGCCGTCTGTCCCATGAGGGTCGCTTGCCCGGCCTTCCAGCCGAAGCGGCCCACTGCCGTGCGGCCGTTGATGAAGTCCCAGACGTAGTTGATGCGGCCGTTGAGGCCCTGTTTCTGCTGCTCGACGGCGAGTGCCTGCAGCGTGTCCTCCGGCACGGCTTCGAGGAGTCCCAGGCCGAACACGGGCTGGGTGTTGCGGATTGACAGCATGGCACCTTCGCCCAGCGGGCCGAAGGCCAGATTCTCGATGCGCAGGCGCGGCTTGCGCATGGGTACCTGTTCGCCGTCGGGCAGGGTGAGTACGTGTTCTTCCCAGTCGAGGTAAAGATCCGCTTCGGCGGGCACCTTTTCGTAGGAATAGCGCAGATCCACTTCCTGTGCCTGCAGGGCATTGTTCTGGAACTGGTCGCCGTAGTTCGGATCTGGCTTGGGACCGCCGTGCTCGTCGGTGCCCGGCAGGCTCAGGCGCACCAGCATGGTGGCGAGCTGCTCATTCGGGGAAGCGGGTGGGCCGCCGCGGCCATTGTTGATGTGGCACTCGGAGCAGCGCGTCTGGATGAAGGTGGGGCCCAAGCCCCATTCACCGTTGAAGGTGATGGGCGCGATCCAGCGACGCTTGAAATGACTGCGTCCGTGCAGGAAGGTCTCGCGCTCCTGATAGTTCAACACCGGCGCCGGGTGGGCGAAGGCGTCGGCGTCGAACTTGTGGATCGTGAAGCCGTTGTCCGCGTCCGTGGCGGCAATGGTGACGCTGGCCAAGCCTAGCGCCAGCATCAGTCCAACGAAGCGCGATGTCATTCCGATCTCCTCGTGAAGTCGGCTGAAACTGGACGACGTCCCGATGCCTCGGGCAATTGATGTGTGCGGTGCACAACCGGTCCACCGCGAATTGCGTTGGCCGCGCCGAGTTCACCGGAGCAGCGCGCCGATCGGGCGGACCCGCCGTCAGGCAGGGAATCCGCCGAGCCATCCAGGCGGTTACGCTCAGCATGTTCAGTCCCCGGGATTCTGCCTCAAGTCGCGGACTCTCGCGGAAGCACGTTCACGGACGCGGAGCCGGCGGACCGTCCGAGGCGATGTGCTCACTTCACTTTCGTGCCCAGCTCGGTTCCAGCGTCGGGGTTGACGAGGAAGCTGGCGGGGTGGCGGTGGGGGCTGGCGACCATGAACGAGCAGGCGTAGCTGAACCGCGAGTTGGAAAGACCGGGCCGCGAACGGCTAGGGGCTTCGCAATGCTTGATTGCAAGGCCAGACCCCGGTCACGCGTGCGCCCGCAGCGTCGGCACGTGAGATGCAAGGATCAATCGCTCCAAGCAAGGACGCGCGCGAGACACCTGCCGCGGTCGTCAGGAGCTTCGCGGCTCGCGGCCGAGGACTTCTTCGGACGAATGGTCTGGAGGGGAGGCAAGGAACGGGTTGCGCAGCATGGGCCCCAGCCGGATGTGTCGCACGTCCGAGTACTCTCGCAAGCCGATCTTCATGCGTTCGTGTCCGCCTTCCGGTTCGTCCACATAGCTGCCCAGAATGCGATCCCAGAAGGTGAACAGTCCGCCGTAGTTGCTGTTGGTCTCGCGCTCGATCTGGGAGTGATGCGTGCGGTGCATGTCGGGTGTGACGAACAGCAGACGCGTCGCACGGTCCCAGCCGGCAGGCAGGCGGATGTTGCCGTGGACGAGGGTCGAGGTTACGGCGTAAGTCAGCGTGAACAAGAGCACTGCCAGCACTGGTGGTCCCACGAGTGCAACGACGGCGAGATTGGCGCCGTGCTCCAGCACGGCCTCGAACGGATGAAAGCGCGATCCGGTGGTGAAGTCGAAGTCCGGGTCGGTGTGGTGGAGCCGATGCACTCGCCAGAGCAGCGGGATCTGATGGAACGCCCGATGGATGAGGTAGTGCCCCAGGTCCATCAGGAGCAGGGCCACGACGAACTCGACCCAGGGGGGCAGTGCCGAGACCTGCTGCAGGAGTCCCCAGCCGCGTTCGGAGGCGGCGACCGATGCGCCGACCCCGAGACTGGTATACACGAGCCAGAGGAGCCCGCCGTTCAGGAAGAACAGAAAGAAATTCCCCGACCAGCGGACCCCCAGGTCAGCTGAGAGGGGGCGTCTCGGCGCCGCGTGCTCCCACAGCGCGACCACGCCGAGCGTAACCAGCAGGAGCGTCGTATAGACGGACGCACTGTTCGCGAGGAGGAACGTTTCCACAGTCTGCACCGCGCGGCCCGGAAGGCACGGCCATCCGTCTGACTACTTCTTGCGGGTGATCCGCCAGACGACGACGCCGGCCACGGCGCCGATGCCGAGCACTGACAGCGTGGAGGGCTCGGGGAGCGTGGGAGCCTGGCAGGCAAACGCGGCACCGGGCGCGATCACCAACGACGCCGCAGACAGAATCGCGTGACACAGTTTCATGGATCTCTCCTCTCGTTGTTTTGAACCCCACGCCCAAGCTGCGTGCGGCGGCGGCATCTGCGGCAATACCACAGGCCACGCGTTGTGCGGCAGACAACGCGTGCTTGCGCCGCTGCACCGCTTGAGGAAGATATCGCAGCCAGAAGCGTTTCACAACTCGATCGGCTGTGGCCCGACCAGAATCGACCCACGCGCATTGGGTTTCCGGAGAGGACTGGATGGCCGCCGCAGAATTGCTTCCCCTATGGGCGCTCGATGTTGCCTTGCTCGGAGCGCTCGTAGCCGCACGCGCGTGGAGATCGATGGTGCCCTGCCGGCCGCCGGAGCCAGACCGCAACGTACGCGGGGCCTCGAACTTTGGGCTTCTCGGAATCGGCGTCTCGACCGTGGGCATGGTCGCGCCTGCTCCGCTGGCTGCCCTCGGGTCAGACGCGGAGACTCGGCATTGGGGCGTGTTTCATCGCGCTACCATGCCCTCCGGTCTCGTCGTGTTCGTCTCGGTGCTGGTCATGGGTCTCGGCAAGGACCTGCAGCCCTAGTCGATGCGCCGCTTTCCGTCGTTCCGGCGCATGCACCGCGCGTTCGCCACAGCGACACCGAAATGGACGTGACCATCAGTTTCCGATCCCAATCCGATTGAACCGATCTTCACGTGGCTCGCCGAGGCTGCGCTCGTTCTGGCCTTCGGCATTCCGTCCGCCGTCGTTGGGGGCTACCGCCTCACTCGGGTGCGCGTCGGCAGTTTCGCACACGGCGACGTGCGCCCGCCCGTGCGTGCGACCGCATGGGTGTCTCGCGTTATCGTCACCCCGTACTCTCACCAGCGTCATCACTCCGTGGTGGTGGCAGGGCAGGGCGGCAATCTTAGCGGAGGTCTGGTCTGGTGGGAACGATGGTTCTGGTCCAGGAGTCGCGCTGATCTTGGCTCACCGACGAAAATGATGGAACGAAAGACCTGACACCGACTCTGCGTGGTTGCGGCTCCGCATGTTCAGACCTCTGGATTCTGCTCAAGTCGCGGACTATCGCGAAAGCCCGGCAACGGATGCAGAGCCGGCGGGCCGTCCGGATCGACATGCTCACTTCACTTTCGTGCCGGCTTCGCGGTCGAAAAGAAAACAGTGGCGCTGCAGTCGTGTCGGCCGGGATGTCCGACTAGTCTCGGCCGGAATGCACGGTGGAAGGACCATACCACCAGTTGCCGATCAGAAAACGGCTTGCGGTGCGTGATTGCAAGACCAGTCCCCATCGCCTTTGCTGCATCGTCCTGTGAGTCCACCACTGTCGATTCGCGTAACCCCACAGAGCGCGATGCCAGGGCGACTCATGCCGGTGGGCGACCCCGCACGCCGCAACGCCACCCCATTTATGACGTGCGGCATATTGGGTGCGTCCATCGTTCGGCGGACGATGGTCTCCACCGAGCCGAGGGATCGTCCCGACGGCCGGATCCGCGACGGGCGCACACCCGGCGGCGCATCCTCAACTCGAGGGAGACCATCCATGAACAAGATTCACGCAGTGTTGCTAGGCTTCGTCATGAGCTGTCTCGTTGCAACCCAGGCCGAGGCCGGCGGTGATTGCTGCATCTTTCTCGAGGGCATAAAGGGTGAGTCCTCGTTCAAGGACTGCCAGGACTGTGTGGAGGTCGATTCGTGGAGTTGGGGTCTGCACAAACCTGCCGTCGGGTCCTCCACAGGCGGTGCTGCGGCAAGGACCGTATTCGATGACTTCGAATGGACCCAGGCCGTCGACAGTAGCATCCCGAAGTTCTTCGAACATGCTGCTACCGGAAAACTCGTCCCGGAGATGACGCTCAAGATGTATCACGAGGGAGAAGGGCAGAACTCGCCGTTTCTGACACTCGCGTTCGAGAATGTCCTGATCAAGTCGCTCGACCTGACGGGTGGGTCACCGAGCTTCGTGGATGCTGCCCTCGCGCTGAGCTACGACAGGGTCAAGCTGACCTACCGTCCTCAAAAGGCCGACGGCTCCTTGGACGCTCCTCTGTCCTATGGTTTCGATGTCAGGAGCAACCGGTCCTCGGGCTCCGCCGCGGCCCTGGCGGGCCTGATGGAGGTGGCGAATACGCGCCTCGTCGGCGAGAACATTCAGTTTGTGAGCGGTGTTCCCGAGCCTTCGACTTACGCGATGTTCTTCGGCGGTCTGCTTATGGTCCTGGTCTCGCTGCTTCGACGCGGCCAGACAATGACGCCGATTCGGATGCGTGGTCGATAACCAGTCCTGGAGATTGCGATACGTCCGCCGCGCATTCGTGCCGGCGGCGTTTCCAATGAGGGGCACCGCAGCGCATGCGCCGACATCCTCGGTCATGCCTGGCGGCTTATCAAAGCCGACAAAGTGCAGGACGCAGCCTTTTGTGGGGGCGTTGGGATGACCGCTGGCGCGAACGGCGTGCCTTCCCAATTCACTGCGAGGAGCGTGCAAGGCGATATTGGTTCTTTGCTGTTTTCGGGCGTCGCTAAACTGCCGAAACGCAGAGGTTCAGGGTGTACGGGAGGACTGGAATCGGCCAAGCCGCACCTCGCGAGGGAGATGCGACCCCGAATCGCTCCTAAACCGCGCTCTCCGCCCTCAACCTCGCGACATCCTCCTTCGAATACCCCAGCCCCGCCAGAATCGCCTCGGTATGCTCCCCGATTGCCGGAATCGCATCCATGCGGATGTCAAAGTCCTCGGGCGCGCCCGGCGGCAGTAGCGCGGGCAGGGGCCCGGCTGGGGAATCGACCTGAGTCCAGCGGTTCCGCGCCGCGAGTTGCGCGTGCTTCCACAGGTCGTGCATGTCGTTCATCTGGGCGTTGCCGATCTGGGCTTCCTCCAGGCGCTCCACCACCTGGTCGGCGGTCAGATCCTTGAAGGCGGCGACGATGATCTCGCGCAGTTCGGTGCGATGGTCGGAGCGGGCGGAAGCCGAGTTGAAGCGCGGGTCGGCCTTGAGTTCCGACTGGCGCAGCGCCTTGTCGCAGAAGGTGGCCCACTCGCGTTCGTTCTGCAGGCCGAGCATCACCGAGCGACCGTCGCCGGCGGGGAAGGGGCCGTAGGGGTAGATGGTGGCGTGCGAGGCCCCGGCGCGCGGGGGCGGGCTCGCGCCGTCGTAGGCGTAGTAGAGCGGGAAGCTCATCCACTCGGCCATGCACTCCAGCATCGAGACATCGATGCGGCAGCCCTTGCCGGTGCGGCCACGCTGCAGGAGCGCGGCGAGGACGTTCGTGTACGCGTACATGCCGGCCGCGATGTCGGCGATGGAGCAACCGGCTTTGGCCGGGGCGTCTGGCGTGCCGGTGGTGGAGAGGAAGCCGGACTCGCTCTGGATAAGCAGGTCGTAGGCCTTCTTGTCGCGATAGGGGCCGGAGTCCCCGTAGCCGGAGATGTCGCAGACGATGAGCTTCGGGTAGCGCGGGCTCAGCGCCTCGTACGACAGGCCCAGTCGCGCGGCGGCGCCGGGTGCGAGGTTCTGCACCAGCACGTCCGCATCGGCCACGATGCGGTCGAGAATCTTCGCGGCTTCCGGGTGCTTCACGTCGAGCGTAAGGCTTTCCTTCGAGCGATTGACCCAAACGAAGTGCGACGCGAGGCCATTCACGCGCTTGTCGTAGCCGCGGGCGAAGTCGCCCACGCCGGGGCGCTCCACCTTGATCACGCGCGCGCCCAGGTCGGCGAGCTGACGGGTGCAGAAGGGCGCGGCGATCGCGTGTTCCAGCGCGACGACGGTGATGCCTTCGAGGGGTCTCATGGGGCGGGGCTCCTCAGAAAGAACGCGGCAGTCCGAGCACGTGCTCGGCCATGTAGGAAAAGATGAGGTTCGTGGAGATGGGCGCCACCTGGTACAGGCGCGTCTCGCGGAATTTGCGCTCCACGTCGTACTCACACGCGAAGCCGAAGCCGCCGTGGGTCTGCAGGCAGGCGTTGGCGGCCTCCCACGAGGCCTTGGCGGCGAGGTACTTGGCCATGTTGGCCTCGGCGCCGCAGGGCTTGTGCTCATCGAAGAGGTCCGCCGCGCGGAAGCGCATGAGGTCGGCGGCGCAGGTCTCGATGTAGCTCTCGGCGATGGGGAACTGCACGCCCTGGTTCTTGCCGATGGGGCGGTCGAAGACGATGCGCTCGTTGGCGTACTTGGTCGCGCGGTTCACGAACCAGTAGGCATCGCCGATGCACTCCGCGGCGATTAGGGTGCGCTCGGCGTTCAGGCCGTCGAGAATGTACCGGAAGCCCTGGCCTTCCTCGCCGATGAGGTTCTCTGCGGGGATCTCCAGGTTCTCGAAGAACAGCTCGTTCGTCTCGTGGTTCACCATGTTGGCGATGGGCCGTACGGTGAGTCCCTTGCCGATGGCCTGGTGCAGATCGACGATGAACACCGACATGCCTTCGGACTTTCGCTTCACCTCCGCCAGCGGTGTGGTGCGGGCCAGCAGGATCATCAGGTCGGAGTGCTGCACACGCGAGATCCACACCTTCTGCCCGTTCACCACGTAGCGGTCGCCGTTCTTCACCGCCACGGTCTTCAGCTTGGTGGTGTCGCTGCCGGTGGTCGGCTCGGTCACGGCCATGGACTGGATGCGCAGTGCGCCGGCGGCGATCTTCGGCAGGTAGTGGCGCTTCTGTGCCTCGCTGCCATGACGCAGCAGCGTGCCCATGTTGTACATCTGCCCGTGCACCGCGCCCGCGTTGCCGCCGCAGCGATTGATCTCTTCCATGATCACGCTGGCCGCCGCCAGGCCCAGCCCCGAGCCGCCGAACTCCTCGGGAATCATCGCGGAGAGCCAGCCGGCTTCCATCAGCGCGTCGACGAAGGCCTCGGGGTAGCCGCGCTGCTCGTCGATCTTGCGGAAGTACTCGTCGGGGAAGTTTGCACACAGCGCACGGACCCCGTCGCGGATGTCGGCAAAGCGTTCTTCGGTGGCGGCTTGCATGGCGGTGACCCGGTGAGACGTCGGTGAGACTTCAGGCGAGCGTTGCGGTTGCCTGCATGGCGAGAAAACCGTCGGCGTCGCGCACCCAAAGCTCCGCTTTGCCGGGCTCTTCAGAGGGCTTGCCGCAAAGGCGAAACGGCGCAATGTCGAACACGGGCCGCATGGCGCGGAACTCGAAGCGTGCGAGCCGGGAGGCCGGCAGTGAGTCGCGCAGCAGATCCACCAGCATCGTCGCGATCATCGGCCCGTGCACGATGAGGCCGGGGTAGCCTTCGACCTCGGTCACGTACCGGCGGTCGTAGTGGATGCGGTGACCGTTGAAGGTCAGCGCGGAATAGCGGAACAGCAACACGTCGTCGGGGACGATCTCGCGTTCCCACGTGGCGCCTTCCGGAGCCGGGGTGGGCGCGGGTGCCGGCGCGTCGGGGGCGGGCAGGGGGCGATACACGATGTCGTGTTCTTCGCGGATCGCCGGGCCATTGGCTCCCGAGTACTCGTGCTTCACCAGCACGAAGACGAGATCGCCGCTGCGGCCGGCCTTGTGCTGCACCGAGGCCACCTCGGATCGGCGCGTGACTGGCTCGCCTACGCGAAGCGGCTTCAGGAATTCCAGTCGCCCGCCCGCCCACATGCGACGGGGGAGCGGCACCGGGGGCAGAAACCCGCCTCGCGCGGCGTGGCCGTCAGGGCCGACGGCCGACTGCCGAACGTACGGCACGCACAGCATCCAGTGCCACAGAGGGGGCAGGGGATCGCCGGACTGCGGGGCGGGGTCGTCGCGGTCCAGCATGGCTGCGAACGCACCGGTCTTCCAGGCGGTGAGGACATCCGCCGCCTGTTCGGTGCTACCCACCCACTTCCGGAGGTGCGCGAGATCGATCACGGCGGCGTCGCTGAGGCGGAGACTCAGACCGTCCGACCGCCGTCGATGGGGAACTCCACGCCCGTGATGAACTTCGCGGCATCGCTCGCGAGGTACACCGCCGCACCGGCGATGTCTGCAGGCTCGCACAGACGACCGAGCGGAATCGTCGAGATGAAGCGAGCACGGTTCTCGGGCGTGTCGGGCATGCCCATGAAGGCTTCCAGCAGACCCGTCGCACCCATAACCGGGCACAGCGCGTTCACGCGGATGCCGTCGCCGCCGACTTCCAGCGCCATCGACTTGGACATCAGGTTCACCGCGCCCTTGGAGGCGTTGTACCAGGTGAGGCCCGGGCGCGGACGCAGACCGGCGGTGGAGCCTACGTTGAGAATCACGCCGGACTTCTTCGCGCGCATGATCGGTACGACGGCGTGGGTCATGAAGTAAATCGACTTCACGTTGACGTCGAACATGCGGTCGAACGTGGCTTCGTCCACGTCCAGCATGGGCTGGTTGCGGTACGTGGTGCCGGCGTTGTTGACGACGATATCGATCGTGCCGAACTGCTTCACGGTGGCGGCGACCATGGCATCAATGTCAGCCCGCTTGGTGACGTCGCACTTCACGGCGAGTGCGTTCGCGCCGAGGGCGGTCGCGACGCGCTGCGCGCCTTCGAGGTTCATGTCGGCGATGACGACCTTCGCGCCTTCCGCCACGTAGGCCTTGGCGATGCCCTCGCCGAAGCCGCTGGCCGCGCCGGTGACGATCGCGACCTTGTTCTCCAATTGACCCATGTTGCTCTCCCGATGTGCTGCGATATCAACCGTGGTACTGGACGACCGTCTTGGTCTGGCTCATTTCTTCCAGTGCGATGAAGCCCTTCTCGCGGCCGTGGCCGCTGCGCTTCGTGCCGCCGAAGGGCAGTTCCACGCCACCACCCGCGCCGTAGCCGTTGACGAACACCTGCCCGGCGCTCACGGCCTTGGCCACGCGCTGCTGGCGTCCGCCGTTCTCCGTCCATACCGCGGCGAGCAGGCCGTAGGGCGTGCTGTTGGCGAGCGCGATGGCGTCGGCTTCGTCCTCGAAGGGGAAGGCGGCCAGCACGGGCCCGAAGACTTCCTCGCAGGCGAGGCGATTGGTGCGCGGCACGGGCCCGAACAGGGTGGGCTTCACGTAGTAGCCGCCAGAGGGCGTGCCCGCGGCGATCGTGCCTTCGGCGAGAACGGGCAGGCCGTCCTGCTTGGCGCGGTTCACGTAGCCGTTGACGCGCTCGAGCTGCGCGGGGTTCATCAGGGGGCCGCAGTCGAGATCCATCTCGGGGGTGCCGACACGGGTCTTCGCGAAGGCCTCGGCGACGCGGGCGATGAAGCTGTCGTAGATGCTGCGCTGGAGCAGCAGGCGGCTGCCGGCGGTGCAGGTCTGGCCGGCGTTCTGCACGATCGCGCGGACGATGATGGGCAGGGCGCGGTCGAGGTCGGCGTCGGCGAAGACGATCTGCGGCGACTTGCCGCCCAGTTCCAGCACGCACTTCACGGCGTTCTTCGCAGCGGCCTGCTGAACCAGCGTGCCGACTTCGTTGGAGCCGGTGAAGGTCACGAAGTTGATGTCGCCGTGCTCGGCAAGCGCGGCGCCGGCTTCGTGGCCGAGGCCCGTGACGATGTTGAGTGCACCTGGCGGCAGACCGGCTTCGAGGGCGAGCTCACCGAAGCGCAGGGCGGAGAGGCTCGTGTCTTCCGCGGGCTTCAGCACGGCGGCGTTGCCCATGGCCAGCGCGGGGGCCAGCGTGCGGCCCATCATCTGCGCGGGGTAGTTCCACGGGATGATGTGGCCCGTGACGCCGAGCGGTTCGCGCAGCAGCGTTACCGTGTAGCCGTCGAGGAACGGGATGACCTCGCCGTGCACCTTGTCTGCCGCGCTGCCGTAGTACTCAAAGTACCGGGCCAGCACGGTGATGTCGTTTTTCGCGGTGGTCATCGGCTTGCCGGTGTCCTTCGCTTCGAGGTTCGCGAGTTCGGCGTGGTTGTCGAGGACCTTCTGCGCCAGCTTCTGCAGGATGCGGCCGCGTTCGGTCGCGTTCATCTTGCCCCAGGCGCCTTCGCGGGCGGCGCGGGCGGCCTTCACCGCGAGATCCACCTCGTGCGCACGGCCGCGGGGAAGCTGATCGAACACCTGGCCGTCCGACGGGTTCACCACGGGAATGGTCTCGCCGTCGCGGGCATCGACCCACTGGCCTCCGATAAGCATCCGGTTCATCGCACTTCTCCTGGTTGTGACGGCAGTCACGTGGAATGAGGTTGCGCACCCTGGAGCGCGCCACGTTCGAGCGTCAGGGTCTGGTCCTGCATGTCCCTCAGCAGGCTGGCATTGGACTCGGTCACCACGACGCAGAGTTCCGGGCGGACCTTCCGGAGCCGGACAAGTGCTTCGCCGTACTGGAGCGCGAGCGCGGGGGCGAGTCCCTGGTAGGGCTCGTCGAGCAGCACGAGACGTGTGCCGATCATGAGGGCCCGACCCAGCGCGACCATCTTGCCCTGGCCACCGGAGAGTGCGGCGCCGGCGCGGGGCAGCATGTCCCGAAGTTGCGGCGCCACGTCCAGCACGGTGGAAAGTCGGGAGTTGATCTCCGCAGTGCCGAGGCCGTGGGCTTCGCACGGCAGGCACAGGTTCTCGCGCACCGTGAGCGTCGGGAAGATCACGCGGTCTTCCGGGGCGTAGCCGATGCCGAGACGCGCACGATGGTGCGCCGGCATCAGGTGGAGCTTCTCGCCGTCGAATTCGGCGCCGCCGTGCTTGAGCTTGGTAAGGCCCATGATCGTGCGCAGCAGCGTGGTCTTGCCGGCCCCGTTGCGGCCAACGACCGCCACCATGGTGCCGGCGTGCATTTCGGCGGAGACCTCGCGAAGCACGCTGGCGCCGGCGAGGTCGACGGTTATGCGGTCGAGTCGCAGCATCTAGGCAATCCCCAGGACTTCGCGGCGGACGGCTTCGTCCGCCAGAACGGATTGCGGCGTGCCGTCCGCGGCGATCCGGCCGCTGATCCACGCCGCCACCCGGGTCGCGTAGCGCGTGACGATGTCCACGTCGTGCTCCACGAACCAGCTCGTCACCTTCTGCTCCTCGAGTGCGCGCATCACCGCATTCATCAGGTCGAGCTTGTCCTCGGAGGCCACGCCGCTCGTGGGTTCGTCCATGATGAGCAGCTTGGGTCGCAGCGCCAGCGCCATCGCGACATCGAGCAGCTTGCGCTGCCCTTCAGGCAGGGACGCGCAGGGTTCCTCGGCACGCTCGCGCAACCCCACGAGGTCGAGGGTGTGGTCGATTTCCTTGCGGTCCACCTGCTGCGACAGCGACTTGAAGAAACCGAGACCGCCGCCTTTGCCGATGAGCGCGATCTCCAGACACTGGCGCACCGTGTGTTCCAGGAACAGCTGAGGCAGCTGGAACGACCGCCCCACACCCAGCCGGACGATGCGGCGCGGGTCGAGGGCGGTGACGTCCTTGCCTTCGACGTAGATCCGGCCGGAGGTGGGCTTGAGGAAGCCGGTCACGATGTTGATGAAGGTCGTCTTGCCGGCGCCGTTGGCGCCAATCACCGCGAGGCGCTCGCCGGCGTGCAGTTCGAAGTCGATGGCATCGGCGGCCACGACGCCGCCAAAGGAGAGCGAGAGCTTTTCCGTGCGGACCAGGGCAGTCATCGGTGAGCCTCCGTCGGACGGGTGCCCATGCGCAGCAGGCCGGCGATGCCGGTGGGCGCGACGAGAATCACGGCGATGAGGGTGATGCCCAGCAGCATCTGCCACACGCCCGTGAGATAGGCCGCCGCCGTGAGCTTGATGAGTTCGAACAGGACCGCGCCCAGGAACGCGCCAAAGGCATGCACCGATCCGCCGAGGATCGCGATGAACACGAATTCGCCGGAGCGCAGCCAGTAGCCCATCTCCGGTGTGACCAGACCTTGCACCAGGGCGAACAACGCGCCGGACATTCCGACCAGCGCAGCGGAGATCACGTAGCCGAACCACAGCACACGCTGGGCGGAGAGTCCCAGGTATTCCAGACGGGCCTCGTTGGTCTTGACGCCAGCCAGCGCTTCGCCGGCGGCTGACCGGAAGTAGCGCTGCACGAGCCAGCCCAGGAACATGGCGATCGCGACGCTCGCCACCAGCAGCACAGACTCGAATCCGTCGCGCTCGAGGGTCACGCCGGCCAGCGGGGGGCGGGAGATCCGGAGCCCGTCTGTACCGCCGGAGAATTCGTACAGCTTGGCGAGCAGCGAGAAGAGCACCATCGACAGGGCCAGATTCAGCATGCCGAAGAAGATGGCGCGGTAGCGCACGACGAACACACCGATGAGGCCGCCGGCAACGGTCGCTGCGGCAACGCCGGCAATCACGAGTACGACGCCGTCGGTCTCGGGGTGCGCACGCTGGATGAACGCCACGGTGTAACCCGCGATGCAAGCGTACATGGCGTGCCCGAAGGAGATCTGGCCGCCCCGGAGCATCACCACCACGCCCAGCGCGGCAAGGCCGTAGCTCAGTACGAAAATGGCGGGGGTCTTGAGCCAGGGCAGGGCGAGGCCCAACCCGACCATGGCCAGGGCGCCGAGGGTCACGAGAATGCGGATCATGGACGGCGACATCAGATCCTCCGTGCCTGTGCGACGGTGAACAGGCCGCTCGGGCGGATCAGCAGCACCACCACCATGATGAGGTAGGGAACCACCACTTCGAGTTCGGGCATGGTGTAGACCGCAATGGAGCGGGCGACGCCGATCATCAGCGCCGTGATGAGCGCGCCGGTGATCTGGCCGAGACCCGCGGTAGCCACGACGGAGAACGACAGAACGATCATGTCGGTACCGACGCCGGGGACCAGGGAAGTGATCGGCGCCGCGAGGGCGCCGCCAAGGGCGCCGAGCACGGCGCCGATCAGGAAGGTGAGCCAGCCGATGCGCCGGGCGTTGATGCCCAGCGCGGTGGCGACTTCACGGCTGTGGGTGACCGCGACGATCTGCTTGCCGATCCGGGTGCGGCGGAGGAAGCCCCGCAGCAGCAGGTAGGCAATGGCCGCCACCGCCGGAATGAGGATCACCTGATACACCGTGTACGTCACGTCGAAGAGCTCGACGTTGCCCAGGCGATCCACGATCTCGGCGGCGGTCTGGGGCTGAGCACCCCAGATGAGCCGCTGGAGATCCTCGAAGATCATGAACGCGGCGAACGTGACGAGGAGCTGGAGGATCGGGTCCTTGTCCTGCACCCGGCGCAGCAGTCCGGCTTCCACCGCGGTGCCGAGGATGACCCCGACCACCACCGCGGCGACGAGCAGACCCCCGAGCAGCACGAAGGTGGGGGCCTGCCGTTCGACGAGCCACAGGGCGATGGTCGCCGCCGTGTAGCCGCCGAACGCGTAGAAGCTGCCGTGGGCCACGTTCACGATGCCCATCACGCCGAAGATCAGCGTGAGGCCGAGCGCCACGAGGAACAGCAGCCCCGCGTACGAGAATCCGTCGGCGAGCGCCAGGAGCAGGAGATCGAAGGTCATGACGACTGCCGCGGACTCAGTTGCCCGCGTCGGGGAAGGTCTTGATGGCCGGGCTCTTCAGCAGGTCCGGCTTCACGGTCTTCACCCATTCCGGAGAGCGCTGGCCCACCGGGGTGGTGACGAGCGAGGCGGGGACGAGCGTGAGATTCGTGAGCGTCGCGAAGGGTTGACCGGGCAGCGTCCTGGTGACACCGAGCATCTGGTCTTCCAGACCCTGGCCGTCCTCGCGGATGCGGACCGGCCGCGTGAGCCCGCGGAATTCGAGGCCGCGCATGGCGTCGGTCACCTGCTCCGTCGTGGGCCACTTGCCCTTGTTGGCCTTGATCGCCTTGTCGTAGCCGGCAGCCAGCGCTTCGAGCGCCTGCACCATGTGATAGACGGGGTAGATCGGGTAGGCCTTGGTCTTCGCACGGAACTTCTGCACGAAAGCCTTGTGCCGGGCGTCATCCTTGTACTCGGGGTGCAGGTAGTAGTGATCGCCGCGCATGCCGCCGATCACGCCGTCCGGCACGGCGGTGCCGAGACGCTCGAGCGAGCTTTCCACGAGCGGCAGGACCATCGTCGACTTCTTGATGAGTCCGCGCTGGGAGGCCTGGCGCACGAAGGTGTCGAGGTCACCGCCCCAGGCCGTGGAGAGGATCACGTCGGGCTTGAGCGCCGAGAGGCGGGAGATCTCCGTGGAGTAGTCGGGCGCACCGAACTTGGGGAACAGTTCCGCGACGATCTTCACGTCGGGCTTCAGCGCGAGGAGCGTGTTGCGGAAGATCTCCCACGAGTCACGGCCCCAGGCGTAGTCCTGGTTCACCACGGCGATGGTCTTGAAGTCCGGCTTGGTGCGCAGCAGGTACAGGACCGTCGCAACCATCTCGGTGGTGGCGTTGGCCTGGGTGCGGAACACATACTTGTAGCGGCGGTCTTCCAGGACCTTCTCGGTGGAGCAGTCCCACAGAATGTTGAGGACCTTCAGGTCTTCCGCGACGGGGGCGATGATGTTGCAGTTTCCGCTGGAGATGGAGGCGAGCATCACCTTCACGCCCTGTTCCTGCACCAGGCGGCGGTACTCGGACAGGAGGTTGTCGCCGCCCAGTCCTTCGTCGAGATAGATGGGGGCGAGCTTCACGCCATTGATGCCACCCGCGGCGTTGAACTCCTCGATCCAGAGTTCCGCGGCAGCCTTGCCGGGCACGCCGAAGACCGATGCCGGCCCGGTCACGAAGGTCGTGATGCCAATCTTCAGTTCCGCCGGCTTGTCGGCCTGGGCCAGTGCGAGCGGTGAACCGGCCAGCGCCAGCATGGAGAGCGCGCAAGCGCCCAGTAAGGATCTGAGTCCCATGGTTATTGCTCCTCCGTCGTGTGAATCGCTGTTCACTCCGGGAACCGAGGTCGGTTCACCCCCAATCCAGCGACTGTAGGGCGCGCATGATGGATGCGGAATGCGTCATTCGGCAAGCTTGCCTTCGCGAAAAGCGAAGGTTGACCCGGATTTCCCGCCGAAACAGGGGTAATGGCCTTCGAAAATGGCGCGATCGGGAGGGGGTGGCGAGGCGGGGAGAGGTTCTGGCGGCGCCCGGAGGGCCCCGGTAGCCCGGCTCGCCGGACAAGCGCGCAGGTCGGCTGTCAGCGCGAAGGGACGGCTGCGGCGTCCAGGAGTGCCGGCCCGACGAGTTGCTCGACGAGCTTCCGCGCCACGACGGGGAGGCTGTCGAGATCGCGCAAGCACACGTACATCCGGCGTTCGGCCCAGGCGTCCTCGAGACGGATGATGCGCAGCCCCATGGTCTGGACGACCTTGGCGGCGGCGGCTTCCGGCAGCAGGCCGATGCCCATGCCCGCGTGGACGAGTTCCGAGACCGCCTCGAAGCTCTGGACCTGCATCCGCAGGCGCAGGGGCTTGCCGGCCTCCGTGGCGGCCCAGGCAATCAGCCGGGTCATGGCGGCGGACCCGTCGAGACCCACGAAGTCATGGTCCAGCAGTTCCACGAACGCCACGGAGCGTTTGCGCACCGGGTGGTGCTTCGGAACGATCGCCACGAGGTGGTGCCGCCGGTACTCGTAGCGCGTCAGACCTTCGAGGGCGGCGTCTTCCATGACGATGCCGATGTCCGCGTTGCCGTCGCGCACGGCCTGGACGATCTGCGGGCTGCGGCGCTCCTCCAGTTCCACCTTAACGTCGGGGAAGCTCGCGGCGAATGCCGCCAGATCGCGCGGCAGGTACTGCGTGATGACCGAGGTGCTCGCCTGCAGCCGGACGTGACCCCGGACGCCGCGTGAGTAGTCGGACAGATCGGCCTGCAGGTGTTCCGCCTGTTCCAGCATGCGCCGGGCGTGAAACACGAGCGCCTTGCCGGCCGGCGTCGGCTCGACGCCCTGGCTGGAGCGATACAGCAGCTTGACCCCGTAGCGATGCTCCATCAGCGTGATCCGCCGGCTCGCCGCCGCCAGCGCGATGTGCGACTGCTCGGCCGCCTTGGACAGACTGCCCGCTTCGACGGTCCGGACGAAGAGCGCGAGGGAGATCAGATCGGGCAGCACACCGAGGCTCCTGGAAGAACGCCGATCAGCCGGCGACGCGGATGCGCGACCGACGGCGATCGCGGGCCGGATCATGGCGGGCGCTCGGGCGCAGCGTCAACGCCCCGATTCGGCCTTCACGCTGCCTTGACACTCTCGCGAGGCCGCCCGGACACTCGATCGCCGGCCGGGCCGCAGGGGCCGCGGCCATCGATGGGAGAGCCACGTCATGGCAGATGAACTGTTCGAGAAGGGTCTGAAGGTCCGGCGGGAGGTGCTGGGCGCGGAGTACGTCGACAACGCGATCGCGAGTGCGGACGACTTCAATCGACCGCTGCAAGAACTGGTGACGCGCTTCGCGTGGGGCGAGGTCTGGAACCGGCCCACGCTCGATCGCAAGACCCGCAGCATGCTCAATCTCGCCATGCTCACAGCGCTCAACCGTCCGCACGAACTCAAGCTGCATGTGCGCGGCGCCCTCAACAACGGTCTCACGAAGGACGAAATCCGCGAAGTGTTGCTGACGACGATGATCTACTGCGGCGCGCCGGCGGCCATCGAGAGCTTTCGGCTTGCGCGCGAGGTGTTCAACGACATGGGCGTGTGACAGAGCGCCCTGTAGAGGTCCCCATGACCCCGGAAGTCGTGGACGCTCAGGCTGCGTCGTGCCAGGCGCGGCGCAGGGCGCCCGCCAGTTCGGCCGCGAAGTGTTCTCCGTCGCACAGGGGCGAGGCCCCCATCCTTCGGCGCAGGCCGGCGCGAATCTCGGCGAGACGAGCGCCGTCGCCGGCCAGCTGCACGGCGCGGTCCACGTAGTCGTCGGCGGAACTTGCGCACAACTCCGCCAGACCGATCGTCCGGAGCAGCGCGGCACTCTGGCGCGATACCGGGCGTGACCCAGGCCACGTGACCACGGGCACGCCCATCCAGAGAGCCTCGCACGTGGTCGTCGCGCCGCTGAAGGGGAAGGGGTCGAGCGCGATGTCGATCTCCCGGTAGGAAAGCAGCATCGCGTCGTGGGCTTCCGCGCCCTGGAACTGAACCCTTCCCGGCGGAATGCCGTGCGCACCGAATCGCTGGTGCAGGCGGTCGCGGAGCAAAGGGTCCGTGAAGGACTTCCATTTCAGGACGAGCCGGCTGTGCGGCACACGCGCCAGAATGGCCGACCACACCGCGATCACCGCGTCGTTCAGCTTGGCGGCGTTGTTGAAGCCGCCGAACGTCACGAAGCCGTTCACCGCGCTGGGCGGCGGAGCCGGCGCCGGCGAATAGTCCGGAGCCCGATAGCAGAAGCGGGAGGGCGACAGATACTCCACTCGCTCCGAGAACGCCGCGCGGGCCTCCGGCGGGACGTGGTCTGCGTCCATCAGCACGCAATCAATGGTCGACAGCCCGGTGGTCGCGAAGTATCCGAGCCAGCTCACCTGCAGCGGTGCCGGTCGGAGGGCGAAGACGCCGAGGCGATGGCCGGCGGTATGGCCCGACAGATCGATGAGGATGTCGATCCGGTCTGCCTCCACCTGCGCGGCGACCTGTGCGTCGGCCAGCCCCTGGATGAAGCGCCATTCTTGGCAGGCGCGGGCGATTTCGTCCGTGATCGCATCGCGTACCGTCTGGTTGGCGTACGCGACGAGCTGGAAGTCATGACGTCCCAGCGCGGCAAGGACACCTCGCAGGAACCAGCCCACCGGGTGCGCCCGGAAATCGGCCGACACCAGGCCGATACGAAGAGTCCGGCGACTGGCATCGATGGGCTTGCGGGGCGGCGGTGCGACGGCGGCGACGGCCTTCTCCCACAGCCGGCTCTCCGCCAGGATTGCCGCATCCGTGGCGTCGGGGTCGTACTGCAGGGCGAGCAGCAGATTCGATCGCAGGGCACCGTGGTTCGGGTTGCGCGCGATGCCTTCACGGAGCGTGGCGATGGCGCCGGCCAGATCGGCGGCTTCCATCTGCGCACTGCTCAGGTTGACATAGGCTGGAGCGAAACCGGGGGAGTGCGCGAGCGCTTCGCGGTAGGTCTCCATTGCGGCTACCGCGCGGCCCTGATCCATCAGTGCCTGCGCAAGCCCGGTGAGAACCCCCGCGTGACCGGGCTGCAGCGCAAGCGCGCGCCGGAACACTTCGGTCGCGTCGGCGGCGCGTTTCTGGGCGAGCAGTGCTCCGCCGAGATTGACGTGCGCTTCGAGAAACGTCGGGCGGAGCGCGATCGCCCGGCGCAGCACGAAAACCGCTTCATCGGTCTCGCCGAGGAAGGTCAGCGCAAGGCCGAGATTCGAGTACGCGTCGGCAAGATCGGGTTGCAGGGAAATGGCTTCACGGAACTGAGTGACGGCCTCGATAAGTCGGCCGCTTTGCGCGAGGGCATTGCCAAAGTTGCAGTGGGCCTGCGCCATGCGGGGGTGCACGACGACGGCGCGAGACAGCAGGTCGAGCGAACGCGCGAAGTCGCCGCGTCCGAGGGCGATCAGGCCGAGATGCTGGAGCGCATCCGCGTCGTCCGGGGCGATGCCGCGGATGTCGGAGAACAGCGATTCGGCGACGTCGTGGCGCCCGGCGCCGAAAGCTTCGAAGGCGCGCGCCCGGAGGGACGGCAGGTTGCGCAGATCGGCGTTCATGGGCACCGGGTGGAAAGGAGTGGCGCGATCATCGCACGGATGCCGATTGCATCACGCCGGCAGTGCGTGTCCCCGCCGCGATGCGTCGCCCATTCGTGGTCGTAGCCCGGAAGAAGCGAAGCGAAGTCCGGGGTCGGTGGTGGCAAGCGGCGATCGCTCCCCGGAGTCGGTGCTTTTGCGCCTCGTCCGGGCTACCAGTTCGCAGTTCGTAGCCCGGAAGAAGCGAAGCGAAGTCCGGGGGCGGTGGCGGCATGCGGCGGTCGATCCCCGGAGTCGGCGCGTTCGCGTCTCGTCCGGGCTACGTCGTCCCCTTACCAGCTCACACGCACACCGACCAGCGCCCGGTAATCCCGCAGATCGGTACCCTGATTGGTCGCGAGGCTGACGTACGCGCGCGTCGACTGCCCGATGGCCGCATCGAAACCCACCCTGGCGAACAGCGTCGTCAGCGAGTTGCCGTAGGTCGGTGTCGAGAAGCTGCCGACGTCCGCGAGACTCTGATTCACGTGGTCATCGCCGAAGGTCCATTGCTGACGAATGCCGACCGCCAATCTGGGCGAGACGACCGTGGTGCCGATCGACCAATCACGCCAGGCTTCGACGCCGGCCTCTGCGCTCACGTAGTAGTTCTTGAGCGCTGACACCGAGAGGTTCAGGCTGTTCGCGCCGGTCTCGGTGTAGCCGCCCTGACGGCCGTACGTGAGGCCCAGTCCACCGAAGGGCGCAAACGTCCACGGGCCATCGGAAGCCAGGGGACGCAGCACGCGAAGGCTCCCTCCGCCGCTCACCCGCCGGAAGTCGCTGGTGGCCGTGCGGTCGACGGCACCCACGGTGGCGCGGCGCGACTGGTCGATCGAGGAATAGCCTGCGCCGGCCGTGAACTGGAGGACCCAGCTGCCGGGACGATGCTCGCCGTAGAAGTCGAAGCGCAGTCCGTTGCCGGAAGCCGAACCCCGGTCGAGGGCGTAGTCGCTCCGCGCGTTGGTGATCGTCAACGCCGCACCGTAGACACGGTCGGCGCGCAGGCGCACGTCATGGCCGAGCGTAAGGGCCGTCGCGCGGTAGTCCGTGCCGGTCTGCGTGCCGGAGCTGTCGAGCGATCCGGTGATGCCCTGCAATTGGGCCCATGTGCCGCGTCCGCCTTCGCCGTTGCCGGCCATCAGCGGTGCCGTCACGTCGGGGACGGAGGACGCCGTACCGGCAGCCACCATGGACCAGGCGGGCGAGTCGTTCCCGGCCGCCACGGTCGCCAGCCGCTGCTGGACGAGGCTTTGCACGCCGAGCGTCAGCTGCTGGTCCACGCGTCCCGACAGCATCGAGAGCCTGGCATCGAGCGAAGACAGGGCGAAGGCGGTCTGCGCGGCCGGCAGCACCGTCAGCGCGTTGATCACCGTACCCAGATCGCCGGTGGCGGAACCCCGCATCCTCTGCAGGGCGGTGGCAATCGCGCTGGTGTCGGGCGTGGCAATCGAGGTGAACGGCATCTCTGTCAAGGTCGCCGTGACGGCGGTCGCGCCGTAGTTCGTCTGAATCGACAGGCCGCCGAGGCGGGTGATGTTGTCGATCGCCTCGCTCGTGAAGCGGCCCGTGATCCCGCCCGGGGCCGTGAGGATCGTGTAGGTCGTGTTGAGCGTGTAGGTGCCGACCTGAGGCTGGTAGCGAATCGAGCCCGCGAGCGTGGCGGCGCCAGTCGCTGCGACGCGGTCGCTGCTGCCCGCATCGTTGAGTTCGATCTGCAGTTCGGCGCCGGCGTTCGCGATGTAGTTACCGTTCACGTTGAGCGTGCCGATGGAGTTGCCCGGTGCGACGGTCCCGTTGACCGTGACCGAGCCTACGGTGCCGGTCCCGCCGAGGGTTGCACCCGAGGCAATGGTCGGAGCGCTCACGATCGACCCGTTGACGACCAGCGTGCCCGCGGACACCAGCGTGGCGCCGGTATAGGTGCTCGTACCGCCGAGCGTGAGGTGTCCGGTGCCCGTCTTCGTGAGCGTGCCGATCCCGCTGATCACGCCATTGAGCGTGGCGTTGTTGGCGCCCGTGGCGATCGTGGCGCCCCCGGCGCCGGACGAGATGCCGCGCGACGACGTGAGGTCGGACACGATCTGCAGAGTGTCGCCCGACATGGCGAGTACGGCACGGCCTGCGCCGGCACCGCCGTCGTTGAGCATCGCTTCTTCGGTCGACCCGAGAACCCCGGCGAGATAGCCGAACATCGCCGGCTGGGCGGCGGATGCGCCCGATACCGCGACGAAGTAGCCCGACGGTGCGAGCGTGGACGCGGTAGCGCCCGTCGTCGACACGAAACTTCCTGGGGCAGCGAGGGTGGCTGCGGTGGCGCCGCTGACGGAGACGTAGCTGCCGAGTCCGGCGGCCTCCTGGGCTGTCTGGCCGGTGGTCGCGACGAAGTGTCCGGGCGAGGCCAGCGTCGCCGCGGTGGCACCGGCAGTGGGTACGTAGGAGCCGGCGGGTGACAAGGTTGCGGCCGTCGCGCCCGTGATCGATACGTACGAGCCCGGAGGCGCCTCAGTCTGCTGGGTCTGCCCCGTCGTTGCCACGAAGCTGCCGGCCGACGCGGTCGTCGGGGCGGA
>LNDV01000037.1 GCA_001464765.1 Betaproteobacteria bacterium Ga0077526 | reverse complement strand
ACGTTGCCTTCATTGGCGCCGCTGCCGCCGATGGCGTTTGTGTGTGACCCGTTCTGAATCGACACGCCGGAACCCGTGTTGCCCAGCGCGACGAGTCCGGAGCCGTCGGTGCCGATGTAGTTGCCGAGCACCGACGTCGTCGTCGAGTCGTCGATTGCGATGCCGGCCCCGGCGTTGCCGGATATCACGTTGCGAGCCTCGGGTACCGTGCCGCCGATGATCGTGCCGGTGGTTCCGAACGCAAGTCGGATACCGTTGGCGTTGGCGATTGCTGCGGTTCCGGCGGCATTGGTCCCGATGCGGTTGCCCTGGACGATCGTCCCGGTCGCGCCGTCGATGCGAAGGCCGATGTCCCCGTTGCCGCTGATGAGGTTGCCTTCCCCCGAGATCGTTCCGCCGACGCGGTTGCCCGTGCCGCCGAGGAATACCCCGTTGAAGGTATTGCCGAGCGCTGCGGTGCCGGCGGCATTGGTTCCGATGCGGTTGCCGGCGATCACGTTCGTGTTGCCGCCGGCGAATCCCGTGTCGATCACCACGCCGTAGCCATTGTTCCCCGAGATGACGTTGCGGTCGGCGGTGGCCGATCCACCGATCGTGTTGCTGCTGCCGTAGATGATCACGCCACTATGGCCGTTGCCGAGATCCACCGTACCGCTCGTGTCGGTCCCGAGATGGTTGCCGGCGATCGTGTTCCCGTTCGACTCGATTCGGATGCCGGAGGCCGAGAAGCGATTGATCGTCAGTCCGCGCACGGTGGAGCTTCCCGATCCGCTGCCCAGCAGCAGGCCGTTGACCGATCCGCCGGCCCCCGTACCGTCCAGCTCGATCATCGGTGTGCCGGAGAAGTCGGGTTCGGAGGTGCCGTCGATCGTGACTGCATCCAGGATCGTCGGGAGAGCGCTCGTCACCGAAACGGTATGTACGCCGCCCACAAGGGCGGTCGGGATAGCGAAGACGATCTTGTCAGCCGATGCGCCGTTTGATGTGTTGTTGGTGGCGTCGATCGCTTCGCGCAGGGAGATTCGACCGTCGGCGCCGCGCGCATTGCCGAGAGCGGCAATCGAGGTCACCGTGCCGTCGCCAACGTCACTGAGCGTGTCCACGACGACGATGCCGACGGACGTTGCGACCACATTGCCGGAGAACTCCGAGGTGCTTCCGAAACTGCCTCCCCCCAAATCCTCGGTGGCCGTCGCGGAGATCCGATCACCGCTGTTGACCCAGACGCCGGTGAGCGTTGTCGAAACCGAGGCGGTGCCCGAGCCGTCGGTGGTGACGGAGATCGCGCCCAGGAACCGCTCCCCTTCGCCGTTCGTCGTGTCCGCCAGCGTCGGGCGCGTGGCGAAGAACTCGATGCGGTAGGTCGTGCCGGCCTCGGCACCGAGTGAGCCCACGATCGCGGTGCCGTTCGCGTCGCTCGTCGCCGTGGTGAGCACCGGAAAGTTCAGACGATCGTTGCCGCCGGTGTCCGGGTCGCCGACATCGTTCGGTGTGACGCCCGCGCTGGACGGCGTCGAGTACAGGCCGTCGAGGTCGATCCCCAGGTCGTCGTTGCCGTAGATCCTGTTGCCGAGAATCGGGTTGTCCACGGAGGCGCCGGCGGCGGTCTGGTCCACGCCAACGCCCACCTCGTTGTTGAAGGCGATCACGTTTCCCGCCTCGGCCGTGATTCCGCCGATCCAGTTGCCGGAGGCCGGGCCGCCGACATTGCCGATCCGGATGCCGCCCGCGCCGTTGCCCAGGTCGATCGTCCCCGTCGTGTCGGTGCCGATGACGTTGCCTTCGACGCGGGTGCCGGTTGCGCCGTCGATGATCCAGATGCCCTCAGCCCCACTGCCGGCGATCACGTTGCCGGCTCCCGCTGCCGTGCCGCCGATCTGCGTTCCCGCCACGCCCTGCAGGGTGATGCCCTCACTGCCGTTGCCGAGCACCGTCGTGCCGGCTGCTGTGGTGCCGATCAAGTTGCTGCGGATGACGTTTCCCGAGGATGTGGCGCCGGTCATCAGAATGCCGTCGCCGCCGTTGCCGGAAATGAGGTTGCCGACCCCGACGCCGCCGATCGTGTTGTTGCTCGAATCGGTCACGGAGATTCCGTCGAACGCGTTGCCCACTGCCTGGACACCGTCGTCGTCCGTACCGATGTAGTTGAACGCGATGGTGTTGCTGTCGGCGGCGTTGAGATAGATCCCGATGTCGTTGCCGGAGATCACGTTGCGGGCACTGACCGAGCCGCCGCCTACCGTGTTGCCCGAAGAACCGTTGATCTCGACACCGGCGAGCGAGTTGCCGCGGTCCAGCTCGCCTGTGATGTCCGTACCGATGTAGTTGCCCGAGACGGTGTTGCCCGTCGTGTTGTCGATGATCAGAACGCCGCGCCCGTTGGCCGAGATGATGTTTCGCGCGGCTGCCGTGGTGCCGCCGATGAGGTTGTTGTCGGCGCCGAAACGGATGCTCACCCCGTCATCGCCGTTTCCGAGGGTCACGCTCCCGGATGCATCGAGGCCGATGATGTTGCCGGCCACCGTGTTTCCGGTTCCGGCGAGATGAATGCCATGACCGGTGTTGCCCGAGATCACATTGCGATCGCTCGAACCAGAGCCGCCGATCGTGTTGTTCGCGCTGGCGACGCGGATACCGGATCCGGCGTTGCCTTCGCCGGCACCGGCGTTGCTGCCACCGGTCGTGAGTTGGCCAACATAGTTGCCGGCGATGGTGTTGCCGTCGGACCCTGACTGGATCTCGATGCCGTCGTGAGCGGCGGTGGTCCCGAAGTCCCGGATCACGAGGCCTCGGATGGTACTGCCGCCGGAACCGATGGCCAGGACCAGGCCGTCGGCGGCAAGACCGTTGCCGTCGATGACGATGGCCGGCGCGTTGCCGTTGGCGGCGAAACTGTCGTCGGTGCTGCCGTCGAGGATTGCGGCGTCCGTGATGTTGGGCAAGGCGGAACCCACGACGATGGTGTGCGTGCCCGTGCCGCTGATTGCGAAAGTGATCGTGTCGGTGCCGACCTGACCGTTGGCTGCTTCGATGGCTTCCCGAAGAGAAATGAAGCCGTCGGCGCCTTTGTCGACCAGCAGTGCCAGGAAGCTGCTGGTATCACCGTCCGACACGTCCGATGTCGTGTCGACGGCGATTGTGGTGGTCGGCAACAGCGCCGAGTACTGCTGGAAGAAGACGCCCGAACTGTCTCCCGGGCCATTGCCCTGCCAGACGACCACGGCGTCGTCGTCGGCCACGGCCACGCTCGGGAGGTCCTGGTCGCTGGCGGTCGTGGTGTTCACGAGCACTTCGCCGCCGAGCGCGGTGCCGTCGGCCGCATAGTGCCGGGCATAGATGCCCTTGCCGCCGCCGTCCTGTCCGGAGTCGCTCTGCCAGGCGATGAGGAAGCTGCCGCCCGCTTCCATGTCGACGTTCGCCTGCCACTGATCCCCCGAGGTCTCCGTGTTGACCTGGAACGCGACGCCCAGCTTGGTACCGGTCGCGTCGAAACGCTGCGCCAGTACGGCGCGGCCGGAGCCGTCGGCTACGGAATCCTCCCAGGTGACGACGAACGAGCCGTCCGACGCCATGGCGATCTCCGGCACCACCTGATCGCCCGCGGTGGCGGTGTTGACGCGAAACTCGGCACCCTGCGCGATGCCCGCTGCGTTGAAGCGCTGACCGAAGATCCCCCACGTGGCCGGGAGGTCCTGGTTGTCGCTCTCCCACACCACGACGAAGTCGCCATCGCTGTCCACGGCGATGTCCGAGTACTGCTGGGCGCCGAGGGTCGTGGAGTTCGCCACGGTGTTCGCGCCTTGCGCGGTACCGGTTGCGTCATAACGCTGGAACAGAACATCGCCGGAGTTCACCGTGAAGTCGGTCCAGGTGACGACGAACGAGCCGTCGTCGGCCATCGCGATCGCCGCGGCGTCCTGCGCTCCCGCGGTGGTCGTGTTGACGAGCGTTTCGGCGCTCAGCGCCGTGCCGGCGCTGTCGTAGCGCCGGAAATAGACGTCCCAGTCGCCCGAGGCGTTGCTCAGCCAGGACACGACGAAGTCGCCGTCGACGTCCATGGCTGCCATGGGCCACTCCTGGGCGGAGGCGGTCGTGGTGTTGACCCGGAACTCGGCGCTTTGGGGCGATCCGTTCTTGTCGAACACACGGGCGTACACGTCGTTGGTACCGCCGCGGTCGTCCGTCCAGGTGACGACGAAGTTGCCGTCGGCGTCGGCAGCGACGTTGCCGCCTCCCCAGGGCGTGGTGGTCTGGACTGCGGCCGTGTTGGTATGCGCGCGGGTCTCCCCGTTGTTGGCTACCAGATTGAGGACGTGGGTCCAGGTCGGCATGGCGAGGGCGGGGGCTTCCACCACACCGGTGGCGACTTCGAGCGTCCAGTCACCGCCGAGTGTGGAGTGGCCGGTCAGGTTCGAACTCGCCGCGACGTCAGCCCCCGTGAGACTCGCGAGCATCCGCACGAAGGCTTCACCGTTGGGCCCGGAGGCGATGTCGCAGCCGTAGAGCAGGATGTCGGCGCCGTCGTCCAGGTTCCAGACCTGGAGCTGGGCGGCTCGCCGGGCGAGCTCCGACGCGTCGATGACCGCGCCACGGATCACGAACTGGCCGACCTGTCCGTGGGCGACGAGATGAATGGCGGAGACGGGTTCCCCCGCGGCGAGCCTTTCGCCGATCTGATCGAACGCGTCGCGAGTCGCGTCGAGAAGGAGGACTTCGGCATCCGGCGCGTCGACGCCTATGGTCTCCCGCAGAGTTTCGAAGTCCGGCAGGGAGGTATCGATGACGATGACCTCGCGCGGTCCGAGGACATGCACGCCGGCGGAAGCCGGGGAGGGCTCGATGGTCGGAGGCGTGAACGGCAAACTGGTGACGTCCGCGGACATCAGAAGCCGGGATTCGAGCGGCTCGAAATGAGGGCGCGAGACGGTGCCGCGCTCGCGCAGGCGTGGGCGCGTCGAGGGACCTTTCGGAGTCTCGGTCTTCACGCTGTGGACGGGAGAATCGCCAGACTTAGGGGTAGCTCCTTTAACGGCAAAGTCGCATCGATCCGCAGGGGCAATACCGCGAAGCAGAGCACTCTTCGGGAGGGTTGGTGTTCGCGATGTTCCCGGAGTCGGCGCCGGCGCGCCTCGTCCGGGCTACGGGGGATCGGAAGGAGGGGGCAGGTGTGTTGCGCGTAGCCCGGACGAGCGCCGCAGGCGCGACTCCGGGGACATGGGCATTGGCAGCAGGTCCTCCTCTCCTTCAAGGAGAGGAGACAGAGGTGAGGATGGTTTCGTTACCCTTCCCCCTTCCCCCGCCACCCTAAAACCTGGGCCGTTCCCCGCTTTCGTAGCCCGACGGTCGCGGACGCGACCCCTTGCGTTCGAGCAGCACCGCGAAGTCGTCGGGTGGCACCGGTTTGCTGCACAGATAACCCTGATACTCGTCGCACTTCGCTGCGCGCAGCACCTCGAGCTGGGCGTCGAGTTCCACGCCTTCGGCGACAACCTTCAGGTTGAGGGCGTGGGCCATGGCGATGACCGCACGCACGATCGCGAGCGAGTCCTTCTCGGCCGGCAGACCCATCACGAAACTGCGATCGATCTTGAGTTCGTCGAGCGGCAGACGGCGCAGGTAGGCAAGCGACGAATAGCCGGTGCCGAAGTCGTCCACCGAGAGCCGCACGCCCATTGCCCGCACGGTCTTCAGCAGATTCACCGCGGCCTCGATGTCCGACATCAGCACGCCTTCGGTCACTTCCAGCACGAGCGTCTTCGGATCGATCTTCGTGGAGCCGAGCAACTGCTTCACGTCCTTGAGGAGCGACGAGCGGCTGAACTGAGCGGGCGAGACGTTGACCGACACCGAAACCGGGGGCAGTCCCGAATCTTTCCAGCGGCGGAGCTGCAGGCACGCCTGCGCCATCACCCATCGGCCGATATCGACGATGAGGCCGGTCTCCTCCGCGATCGGGATGAACCGGACGGGGCTCACCATGCCGAGCGTCGGATGCTTCCAGCGGATCAGGGCTTCCGCCCCGAGAATCCGGCCCGTCAGCAGGCTCACCTTGGGCTGATAGTGGAGCTGGAGTTCCTCGCGCTCGATGGCGCGGCGCAGTTCGCTCTCCAGGCTGAGTCGCTCGGACGCGCGCTTGTTGAAGTCGTTCGAGAAGAACGCGTGAGTGCCGCGACCCTGGCTCTTGGCCTGGTACATCGCGGTCTCGGCGTGCTCGAGCAGAGCGTCGGCATCCCTCGCATCGACGGGATGCAGCGCGACGCCTACGCTCACTGTGACGAACAGCTCGTGTTCATCGATACTGAAGGGCATGGAGAAGCCCTTGATCACCGCGCGTGTGACCCGTTCTGCATTGTCCGGGTTGCGCAGCGCGCTCAGCACCATCGCGAAGCCGTTCCCGGAGATATGGGCGACGTTGACGCGAGCATCGGTCTCGTTCACGGCGGAAATGAGTCCGGCTTCCACGTCGTGCGCGATCTGCTCCAGGCGTCTCGCCGCGGCCTTCAGCAACCGGTCGCCGATGCGATAGCCGAGCGTGTCGTTGACCTGCTTGAAGCGGTCCAGATCGATGTGCAGGAGCGCGCAGGAATCCGCGGGCGGGGCGAGGCTGCCGAGCGTCTGGCGAAGATCGGATTCGAAGCGACGCCGGTTGCGCAATCCGGACAGCGGGTCGTAGTCCGCGAGGCGGTCCTGATACACCTTGAAGGCGAGCGTGTTCCGGACGCGAAGCTGCAGTTCACTCGGGTCGACCGGCTTGGTCAGGAAGTCCGTGGCGCCCAGTTCCAGGGCGCGAAGCCTTGCGGTCGGGTCCGACTCGCCGGATAGCACGATGACCGGCAGGTAGCGGTGCTCCTCCGTCGCCCGGATCGAGGACAGCACCTCGAATCCGTTCAGCTCCGGCATCATCAGGTCGAGCAGGACGACGTCGGGCTGGTGTTCGGCGATGAGGTTCAGCGTCTCCCGCGGCTCGGAGGTCGTCACGAAGCTGCCGTAGCCCACTTCGTCGAGGAAGGCCTCGACGGCAATCAGCATCACCGGATCGTCGTCGACCATGAGAATGGTCGCGTGACGAATCGCGGCGAACGGATCGGTCCCCTGCGTCTGTACCGATGCAGAAGGCTCGGGAAGCGGTGGCGCTGCGTCGTTCATTGACGGGTGCGTCGACGGATCGGCGTCGAGTTGCTCATGCCTGCGTTTTCTCGGGCGTCACGTCGGCCGGGCCGACCACGCGACTGGCGAGGTCGAGGAGTTCCTCGACCACGGCAGCGATCTCGTCCAGGTTTCCCTGCCGGGCCAGCTGCTCCAGCGTCTTTGCCGGCGCCGTGAAGTCGTCGAAACCCGCCGTGCCGCCGGAGCCCTTCAGCCAGTGCCCCAGCGCAGCGAGCGCCTCGAGATCCCGATTCGTCCAGGCCGCCTCGATGGCGGCACGACGCCCCGGCAACTGATTCGCAAAAGACTGGGCGACCACCTTGAGTTTGGGGTGATCGTGTAGGCGGGATTTCAGCAAGGGCTTTTCTGCATCGGTGTTGCCAGCTGTCAAGGCTAACGGCATAGGTGCGGGGTTCTTGAGTGCCGTCGGAATCTCCCGGCGACCGCCGAGCACTCGGGCCAGTTTGCCGAGCAGTTCGTCGACGTCGATCGGCTTGGTCATGAAACCGGCACAGCCCACTTCGGCCAGGCGGACTTCGAAGCCCTTCATCGCGTCCGCGGTCATGGCATAGATGGGGGCGGGATAGTCCGCACCGCGCAGCCGGGCGGTCGCTTCGTAGCCGTCCATGACCGGCATGTGCATGTCCATGAGAATCACGTCGAAGGCCTGCGCGAACGCCGCATCGAGCGCCTGCTTGCCGTTCGCGGCCTCGGTCACGGTCAACCCGGCCCCTTCGAGCACGATGCGAACGAGTTCCCGGTTGGAATCGCCGTCGTCGACGACCAGCACGGACCGGGGCGGGAAGACCCAGCGCGCGTCCAGGTCCGTCGCAACCCCGGCATCGCTGCCGCCAGCCTCCTCCGGTTCGAGCATCCGGACGCCGTCCAGCGGACCGGTGCCGACCTTGAGCGTGAACACGCTTCCCTTGCCGGGATGGCTTGCCACCGTGATGTCGCCGCCCAGGCCGCGGGCGAATCGCCGGCTGATCGTGAGGCCCAGTCCCGTCCCGCCGAACTGGCGGGTGGTGGATTCCTCGGCCTGCACGAAGGGCTCGAAGATCGCGTCCTGCCGGTCCTTCGGAATGCCGATGCCGCTGTCGCGAACGGCCACCACGAACAAGGGCGAGGGCGAAGCGCGATCCAGGGAGATATGCACCTGGACCTTGCCTTCCGGGGTGAACTTGATGGCATTGCCGACGAGGTTGGTGATGATCTGCCGGAGTCGCACCGGGTCGGTGACGATCGTCTCCGGGATGGCGGTGCCGACGGTCACTTCCAGGGACAGTCCCTTCTCGGCGGCGCGGATGCCCAGCACGTCGGCCACTTCCCGAACGATGCGATGAGCGGGGTAGGCCACGCGTTCCAGTTCGAGATGCCCGGACTCCACCTTCGCCAGATCGAGAACGTCGTTGATGAGGTCGAGGAGGTGCTTGCCGCTGCGGTGAATGGTGTCGAGGTGCCGCCGCATCTGCGAGTCGTCGCGGTGATAGCCGCGGCGCAGCAGTTCGGTGAAACCCAGGACCGCGTTCATCGGGGTCCGAATCTCGTGACTCATGTTGGCGAGGAACTCGCTCTTGGCGCGATTCGCCGCTTCGGCCTGATCCTTCGCGATGCGCAGCGCGATCTCCTTGTCTTCGAGTTCCGTCACATCGTCGAGGCTCATCAGGATGCCGCCGGGGCGGTTCCCGGCGCCCAGTACGGGCGAGCAGTTGGCGAGGAAAGTGCGCGGGGCGCCGTGCCGATCATGCAGGCGCAGCCTCACGTTGCGCTGCGTCTCGCGCGTTTGCATCGCCACCGTCCACGGATGCTCGCCTTCTGCGATGGGCTGCCCGTGGCCATCGAGGAACGGGAGTGCCGTCACCGGCTTGCCGGAGATATCAGTCTCCGCCTGTCCCACGACTTCGCAGAAGGCGTGGTTGGCCAGCACCACGAAGCCCTTGGTATCGATGACCAGCAGACCTTCCGCCATGGTGTCGAGCGCGTTGCGCACACGGGTGGGCACGGCACGGGAAGGATCCAGCGCCCGCAGCACGCGCCCCAGGTAGAAGTAGAACGCGCTGAAGCAGCAGGCCACCACGAACCCGATCATCTGCATCCGCGGATCGAGAAACAGGCCCATCACGCCCGGAGGGCCCAGCGGTTCGAAGCGAAGTTCGAGCGTGCCCCACTTCCCCCGGGACGAATGGATAGGCACTTGCAGTTGAGAGTCCGTCGAGAGTCCGCCGGCGACGGGCGTCCAGGACGCGGCGTGGTCCTTCGTGCCGGACACGAGCTTGCCATCCTTGGTACGCAACCCGGAGGAGAGGAGCGCCGGATTGCGGTCGACGACGAAGGACAGCGTGGCCTGGATGCGCGCGAGATCGCCCTGCTCGATGAACACCGAGGTGCTGGCGGCAAGCGCCTCCGCGATGGCGGTGCGTCCGGCACGCTCGGCGGACAGGCGGTCGGGGATCACGCCGAACAGCATCGCGGCGAACAGCGTGCTCGCGAGCATGGACACGAGGCCCAGCGTGATGAAGAAGCGGGTGCCGGGTTTTTTCATGGGGACGGCGTACTCGGGTCAGTGCGCCGGGCGGAGATCTTCCAGGCGTCGATATGCAGGATCACGGTGCCGGGTCCTCTTTCGAGGCCACCGAGTCGCGACGCTCGAGCGCCGCGCGTGCGCGGTTGAACAGCTTCTCCAGCGGATCGTCCGGGCCGTCCTCGTCCGGCTCGTCGTCGCGGTCGCGACCGAGGATCGGCAACGGATCCAATGAACGCCATGCTGGCAGCGAGGCGAGCAGACTCGCTGCCAGCGCGCCGCCGCGCATGAGCCACAGGATGTATCCGACGGACAGCGAACTCGCCACGGCCGTGGTCGAGCCGACGACGACCGAATGGACCTGTTCGGTTTCCGTCTGGCTCTTCGCCACCTGGTCGAGGGCCTTCACGAAGGCCGCGCTGGTCAGGGTCCGCTGATGCACGGCGAGGGCTTTCGAGTCGAGAGAGAGCGCGTCGAGATCGGGGCCCCGTGAGCCCGCAACCACTCCTGGAACGGAAGCGGCTGCCATGGGCAGGACCGACGCTGACGCAGCCGGCGACATGCTTACAGCGGCGGCAGTGCTGTTCGGCGGCGCCGCTACCGGCTGCGTCTTCTTGCCCGGATCGGAGTTTCGCTGAGAGCCGTCGGTACTGTCGGGTGCGCCCGCGGGGCTCCGTGCTTTCGCGGGCGGTGTGCGGGGTACCGCCATCTCCATCACGGTGCGATCGTTTCTGCCGGAATCCTCGACGGGCTCGTCCTCGCTGGTGGAAGTCGACGAGTCGGACGTCGTTGTGGTGGCAGCGTTCGACGATGGCGCCACTACGGTCCTGGCGGCCGACAGCGCATCGAACGCCCCCATGGCGAGCGTCATCGCGTCGAGGGAAACCGATCCTGCGATGAACGGTGTGGTGTTGGTACCGTCGGTCGCGGAGACCTCGAAGGAAGCCGCAGTGGCGCCGGGGGTGGCGACGAAGACGATATCGCCCGTCGCGACCTCCCCCTGTGTGAACGTGGTGATCGGCGTCGAGTCCGCGCCTCGCTGGAACGAGCCGCCCGTCACGTTGCGGACGGAGAACGAGATCGCACCGGCAGGACCGTCGGCGTCCGTCACGACCAGCATGGCAGGCGTCAGCGTGACCGCCCCCTGCGTCGGCACACGGAGGCTCGGCGGTGACAGGGTGATGGTGTCATCGACCGCGGCGATCGTGAGCGAGAACGGCTGGTCGGCGATGGTGGCTCCGTCGCTGTCGCGCACATCGAAACGGAACTCGTCGGCGGTGGTCTCGCTGCCGTCGTGCGCGTACGCGATGAGTCCCGCATCGATGTCCGACTGCGTGAACACGCTGCCCACGGACAGGAGCGTCCCGCTGCGCGTGAGCTGCCCGTGGGCTGGCGCCGTGGTGATCCGGTAGGTGATCTGCGCGGCCGAATCTTCCGTGTCCGTCGCATAGAGGACGGCTGTCGACAGGACGACGGACGAGCCCTCGGACGTCGCTTCGCCGCCGTTGACTGGCAGCGTCAGCGGGTCGTTCACGCTCGCGACCACGATGTTCACGGTTGCGGTGTCAGCGAGGCTTCCGCCGATCCCCGAAGCGCCGAGATCGTTCACTTCGAACTCCAGCGAGAAGCTGCCGTAGGCATTGGCGCCCGCCGAGAACACGAGCCCGTCCAATGCCGCATTCAGGTTGACGAGCGTGCCGCTGACGGTCATCGAGGACGTGCCGTTGGCGCCGCTGGAGAACGTGAGGCCGCTCTGCGACGCGAGCGTCAGCGTGCCGGAAGAGACGGAGAGCTGGAGGCGGACCGACGCGGAGCCGGCATCCGGATCCGAAATGGACACAGCAGTACCCAGTCCGACGGAGAACGTGAAGCCGGTGTCCTCCGTGGTCGAGGCCGTGGCGGGTGCGCTCAGCGCCGGGGCATCATTGACGGCTACGACATCGACAGTGAGCGATGCGGCAGTACCGCTGCCGGAGCCGTCATCCAGATCGATGGTCACCGTGCGTTGCGCCGTCGAGGGCACTTCGGACGTGTTGCGGTAGCGCACCGTCCGCAGCGCGGTCTCGTAGTCCGCGAGTGTCGCGGTCCCCGACAGATTGAGCGTGCCGGTGGATGCATTCCACGTTCCGGTGATGCCGGACTGATTCGTGAACAGGAGTTCGTCCTGCCCGTTCTGGTAGCCGCCGCTGAATCGCACGCGGGCGCCGGCGAGCGTGGAGCTGTCGGGGTCGCTCACCGTGAGTCCGGCATCGAGTACGAGCCCCGAGTGGCCCTCGGTGTAGGTCCTGCCCGCGACCGACAGTGTGACCGTCGCCGGAACGTTCGGCGCAATCGTGATGGTGACGACATCGGTGTCGGTGAGCGCGCCGCCGGTACCCGTTGCGCCGAGGTCCGACGTGGACATCGTGAGCGACGCGGTGCCGGAGTACCCGCTGCCCGGCTGGTACTGCAGTCCGTTCAGGGCGGCATTGACGCTCGTGATCGTACCGCGGAACGTCACGACCGAATCCCCGATACCCGTGCCGGTGGTGAAGGTGAGGCCGGAGGCGGATGCCAGGGTGACGGTGCCGCCGAGGTCCGCGGTGAGCGTGACCTCGATCGGGCTCGATGCGGCGTCGATGTCAGACACGGACAGTGTCGGCCCGGTCGATGAGAATACGAGGACCGTGTCCTGATGCGTGTTCGCGGTCGACGGGGCCGAGTTCACCGGGGCGTCGTTCTGCGCGGTGACGGTGACCAGGAAAGTCTCGGTCGAGGCGTTCGTGCCGTCGGTCACTTGCACAGTGATCGTTACGGGCCCGCCGCTGGCGTTGGCGACCGGCACGAACGAGAGAGATCGATTGGTGCCGGCGCCGGAGAGCGACAGATCGTTGTCGTCGATGATCGACTGGTTGCTGCTCCAGACGGTGACGGTGAGTGCGCCTGGGGCATTGTCAACATCGCCGACCGTGAACGAAACCGTCGTGGCCGACGCGTCTTCGGCGATGCTCTGATCCGAAATGGCCGAGATACTCGGCGAATCGTTGACGGGAACGACGTCCAGGGTAAGCGACGCCGCAGTACCGCCGCCGGAACCGTCATCCAGATCGATGGTCAACGTGCGCTGCACCGTGGACGGTGCTTCGGACGTGTTGCGATAGCTAACGGTGCGCAGCGCAGTCTGATAGTCCGCGAGTGACGCGGTCCCCGACAGATAGAGCGCGCCGGTGGACGCATTCCACGTCCCGGTGATGCCGGACTGATTCGTGAACAGGAGTTCGTCCTGCCCGTTCTGGTAGCCGCCGCTGAATCGCACGCGGGCCGACACCAGGGTCGCGTTGTCGGGATCGCTCACCGTGAGAGCCGAGTCGAGCACCAGCCCCGAATCGCCTTCGGTGTAGGTCGTGCCCGCGACCGACAGCGTGACCGTGGCCGGAACGTTCGGCGCGATCGTGATGGTGACGACATCGGTGTCGGTGAGCGCGCCGCCGGTACCCGTTGCGCCGAGGTCCGACGTGGACATCGTGAGCGACGCCGTGCCGGAGTACCCGCTGCCCGGCTGGTACTGAAGTCCGTTCAGCGCGGCGTTGATGCTCGTGATCGTGCCGCTGAACGTCACGACCGAGTTCCCGATCCCCGTGCCGGCGGTGAACGTGAGGCCGGCGGTGGATGCCAGGGTGACGGTGCCGCCGAGGTCCGCGGTGAGCGTGACTTCGATCGGGCTCGTTGCGGCATCGATGTCCGACACGGACAGCACGGAACCGGACGACGAGAACACGAGAGGGGTGTCCTGGTGCGTGTTGGCGGTCGAGGGCGCCGAGTTCACCGGCGGATCGTTCTGCGCGGTGACGGTCACCAGGAAGGTCTCGGTCGTCGTATTCGTGCCGTCGGTCAGCTGGAGATGGATCGCGACGGGTCCGCCGTTGGCGTTGGCGACCGGCACGAACGCCAGTGAGCGGCTGGCGCCCGCGCCGGTGAGCAAGAGATCGCTGTCGTCGATGAGGGACTGGTCGTCACTCCAAACGTTGAGGGTCAGATCGACCATGGCGTTGTCGACATCGCCGATCGTGAACGTGACGGTTGTCGAGGACGAATCCTCGGCGATGGTCCGGTCCGCGATGGCCGTGATGGTCGGGGCATCGTCGACGGCCGTGACAGTGATCGACGCGGTGTCGGTCGCGGTCGAGAAGGCCGTGGTGCCGCCGTTGGTGGTGGTGTTGCCGGTGCCGCCAGCCACGCCGCTAGTGCGGTCCCAAGCGCGAAACGTGATCGCGGAGCTGACAGTGCCAGCGTAATTCGCGGTCGACTGGAAGTAGAGGCGGGTCGAAGAGTCCGAAGCCAGGAGTCTGGCCGTGGCGGCAGTCGGAGAGCCGAGGGCCGACCACGCCGCGCCGTCGTTCGTCGAGTACCACCACGCACCGTTGCTCGTGTCGGCGGCCACGACGGCGATGCCGAGCTGCGGCGAAGTGTTGGCGTCCGTGACGTTGTCGATCTGGCCGGACGGGGTCGCGAAGTCCACCAGAGCGGACACCAGCGTGCCGACGGCGCCCGTCGGCGCTCCGGCGTCTTCGAGGATCGCGCTCAGCGTCGGACTCCTGGTGCTGTCGAGCACGGGCGCCGCATTCTCCTCGGACACCGCCACGTTGGCTGCGAACTCCGAGGTCATCGCCGACGACTCGGTCGCCGTGGCGCTGATGAAGTTGCCCACGGCGAGCGAGCCCTGGGAGAACGTGAACGAGAAGCGGATCGCCGTGGGGTCGATGGCGCCCGCGGTCCCCGTGGCGCCGACTGTGCCCGTACCCACCAGTGCCGACGCGCCACCGTTGCCGATCGCCCCGCCGTCGGCGACAAAGAACTCCGCAACCGTTCCCGCGCGCGCCTCGCCGGTGATCGTCACGGTCGAGCCGTTGGCGAGCGCGCTGTAGATGACGGGGAAGTTGAGTCCGTTGTTCGCCCCGCCATCGCCGTCGCCGGCGTCGTTGGTCTGGACCGTGCCGTTCGCACCGAGATCGATGGCCGGACCGCCGATGCCCGTGAAGAGCGAGTCGCTGACGGCAGCGGTGGCCGCAGGATCGACCGAGATGGCGGACCTACCGAAGTTCGTGAAGGCCATGCCGTGGATGTCGTTGCCGGTGGCGCGAAGGTCCAGGCCCACGCCGGTCCCGCCGAGCAGAGTGCCGTCGAGCGCAACCACCGGCGTGGCAGTGAAGTCCGGCTCCGTCGTCCCGTTGAGGACGATCGCATCGGTGATGGCCGGAAGCGCGCTTGTCAGTTGGATCGTGTGCAGGCCGCCGACCAGAGGGGTGGCGATGTCGAAGGAAATGTTCTGGATGCCGGCCGTGTTGTTCGCGGCGATGATCGCTTCGCGCAGGGAGACCGATGGGCCGCGATTGGCATTCAGCCACGCCACCGTGTGGGTCGGGTTGCCCGCGGCGATGCCGCTGGCGTTGCCGTCCGCGGTCGTCGTGACGACGAGACCGGCCGCCACGTCGGCGAAGCTCGTGCCGATCCGGAGTTCGTCGAACCCGGCATCGTTGGCGGACAGACCCCGTCCCGTGGCGATGCTGATGCGGGTAAACGTGCCGAGGTCCAGGTTGCTCTTGGTCGTCGTGAAGGCGGAGTCGGGGCTGGCGAGCCCTGGCGTCGGATTCACGTACGTCGTGATCGTGTCGTTGCCCGCGGCGAAGTCGATTCGCACGACGATGAACGCCGTCTGGCCGGATACCGGGGCGATGCCCGAAACGGCTTGCCGGCCGATGCCCCCGGCTTGCTCCAGCACGAAGTCCCCGCCGACATAGCCGGTAAAAGCGATGTCGTCGGTCGTGCTGCCGAATAACAGTCCCATGTAGCTGAGCAGCGAGGTGACTTCATTGGGTTGGATCAGGAATCCGATCCAGGCGGTCGTGCCATCGGCGCCGAGGGGTGACGAGAGGTTCCGGGTCGCCGTGACGGATTCCAGGATCGAGTTCAGATCTCCCCTCACCGAAGCGCCGGTGACGGGCAGGAGGCCGGTGGGGTCGGTCAGTCCCGGACCGTTTGCCTTGATCCGACTGTTGTCGGTGTTCCAGGCGTCCGCCCAGCCGGTGCCGCCGGTGCTGCCGTCGAGATTACCGCTAGCCGCGAAAGCGTCGACGGCGTCCAGGTGCAGGGTGCCGGTGTATGCACCGACTTGCGAGGCGGGAAAGAGCGACGCGGCTTGCAGGGACCCGATCGCCCGTTCCAGTTCCCAGTCGCCGCCGGAGGCAACGCCTCCGGTCAGGTCATCGCTCGCGGCGATGTCCGCGCCGGTGAGGCTTGCCAGCCGCTCGAGAAAGCTCGTACCCCCCGGTCCGGACGCCACGTCACATCCGTAGAACAGCAAGTCGGCGTCGTCGCGCAGTGCCCCCGCCCAGGACGAGAGCTGGTCGGCATAGCGATCCAGCGCGGCCGCGTCCAGGGTTGCGGTGCCGAGCTGCACGGCACCGCTGCGCCCGTGCGAGATCACGTGGACGGCGTCGAGGTCGTTTCGCCGGGCCAGGAGCTCGGTCACCTGACGGATGCCATCGCTGCCGGCATCCAGGACGACCACTTCGACGGTAGTGCCACGATCGCCGTTGCCGCCGGGCAGGAGGGGCGCGATATCCGCCACCGAAGCATCGACGACGATCAGTTCGCGCCGGGGCGTGACGACCGAGACGGGAGCGGCGGGAATCTCAGGGGCGAGGGGTGGGTCAGCGGGGAAGAGATCGGCCGAGAAGAGCCAACGGGCTTCGAGCGGCTCCATGACGGGACGCTGGCGCGTGCGCGTAAACGCGCGCGACTGCGCCTTCCGCCCTGTCCTGGGAGACCACATGCAACGATGCCCTTGAAGCCGATACGATGAAACGTTTACGGCCAGAAGGGGCGCGGGGTTGAGCGCCCGCGGGATACGGGGTCAGGAAGTGGCGGCGCTGGTGGTGAGCCAGAAGGTGACGGGGCCGTCGTTCACCAGGGCGACCTTCATGTCGGCGCCGAACACCCCGGTGTCCACAGGGTCGTGGACCGACCGGGCGTAGGCGACGGCGTGATCGAACAGCGTGCGGCCCAGCTCGGGCGGGGCCGCACCGCTGAAGCTGGGCCGGGTTCCCTTGCGCGTGTCGGCGGCGAGCGTGAACTGCGGCACCAGCAGCAGCCCGCCCCGGATGTCGCGGACGCTGCGATTCATCTTGCCCGCGTCGTCGCCGAAGATGCGGTAGTTGAGCATCTTCTCGATCAGGCGCTCGGCGGCGGCGGGGGTGTCCGTCGGTTCGGCACAAAGCAGCACGAGCAGGCCGGCGCCGATCTCGCCGGTGATCGCGCCGTCCACGCGTACCCGGGCTTCGCTCACCCGCTGCAGCAGGGCGATCATGGCGGGGCGCACCGCCCGGGCTCGTCCCCGGCGGGCAGGGTCCAAAGGCGGGCGATCTCCAGCTGGAACGGACCCGCCTGACGATCGGCGATCACGAAGCCGAAGCTCGCAACGCGTGACGGATCCAGCGGCGGCGCGTCGGGGACCAGGCGACCGCGAAAGCGCGGCTCGAAGGCGGAGAAGGGGATCGCGACGTCCTGCCACTGCGCGGCAGCGGTCTCGAACGGGGCCTGATAGCGCAGCCCGTCGAAGCCGCCGTACGTCGCGAGATTGAGCTTGTAGCGTTTGCCGTCGCCCCGGACACGCAGGCAAAGACCGGCGCCGGGACCGAGATCGAAGCGGCCTTCGGCCGACTTGATGGACGCGAAGCCGCCGTTGTTCTCCAGCGACACCTTGCCGGTGAACAACACCGTCTGCTCTGCGGTCACACGGGCGGTGCTCGCGGAGCGCCCCCCCATCACCACGTCGTCCACGGGGTCCCACGGTATGCTCGCGGCGAGCAGTTCGAGGCCCAGCGCCATGGCTACCATGGCAACGACGGCCGGACGAGGTCCGGAACGATGGGGTGCGGAACGTTAAGGGAGTCAGTCATGACGGCGCAGCGGAACAATGGGGCGGGTCGCGAACTCGCCTATCTGGGCGGTGGATGCTTCTGGTGCCTGGAAGCGGTCTACCTGGAGCTCGAGGGCGTGCTGGCGGTCACGTCCGGCTACATGGGTGGACATGTGAACAACCCGACCTACCGGGCGGTGTGCGATGGGGATACCGGCCATGCGGAAGTGGTGCGAGTCGAGTTCGACCCCGGGGTCGTCAGTTTTCGGGACGTGCTGGAGGTGTTCTTCGTCATCCACGACCCCACCACGCCGGACCGGCAGGGCAACGACGTCGGGACGCAGTACCGCTCGGCCATCTTCTACCACGGCCTGGAACAGGCGTCGATCGCGAAGGCCGTGATCGCGGAGCTGGAGCGCGACGGGGCGTTCCGGGACCCGATCGTCACCGAGGTCGTGCCGGCACCGGAGTTCTTCCCTGCCGAGGACTACCACCGCGATTACTTCGCCCGGAACACCTATCAGCCTTACTGCCAGTACGTCGTGGCACCGAAGCTCGCCAAGTTTCGCGAGAACTTTGCGGCACGCCGCAAGCGCGCATAGCGAAGGTCCTTCGCTACGGTCGGACCACCTCCCACAGGCCCGGCTGCGACTGGCAGGCGGTACCGAGGATCTTTCGGCCCTTGGCGCTGACGACGAAGGGCCGGCAGGGCAGGCCGTTCACCACGCTGTCGCCGCCGGTCGTGAGGGCGTGGGCCCCGTTCCCGACGTTCCAGCGGGCGGTGCGGTGGTTGCGGAGCAGCTCCAGCGCCTGCGCGGCGCAGGCCTTGTCGGAAGGGTCCAGGTCCAGGCCGGCAATGAGCGCGATGGCGGCGGTGCCCGGGGTCGCAGGGGGTTCCGCGAGGACGGCGGCGACGGCCTTGCCGTCACAGCGGCCGCGGGTGATGCCGTAGTCCGTCGCCCACTGGGTGCCCGTGTAGCCCATGTACTGGCGGCCTGCAGAGACGGTTTTCTCCTCTGCAGCCGCCGTCGTTGTCGCCGTGAATGCGACGCCCAGCGTGCCGAGGGCGAGGGCCGTGACCAGGATTCGGGAAGGGGTCGGTTTCATGTTCGGCGTCTCCAGAGTCCGGAAGAATGCAGTGCCTTCGAGCGTACCACCGCAGCGCACCATGACGCAGCCGAACAGGCCTCGGCGAAACCATCGCCGATCCTCCTCGGCGCGAGAGTGTCTCCAATCGCGTTTCCCATAGAGAAAATATGCAGGTAAGCCCTTGTCATGCTCCGACGAATTGTGCATTCTCGCAGCCGCGCTAGCGCTCATTTAGCAGGGTCGCCTAGTCACCGTCACCATCGCAAAATCACATCGAGATTGGAGGCAACACAATGGCCGTAAGCAAGAAACCTGCTGCCAAGAAAGCCGCCGCCCCAGCCAAGAAGGCGGCACCCGCCAAGAAACCCGCAGCGAAGAAGGCGGCAGCTCCCGCCAAGAAAGCCGCCGCCCCAGCCAAGAAGGCCGCCCCTGCCGTGAAGAAAGCCGCAGCACCCGCAGCAAAGAAGGCCGCCGCTCCCGCCAAGAAGGCCGCCGCACCCGCCAAGCGTTCCCCGAACGCCGCCTTCATGAAGCCGATGTCGCCGAGCGCCACGCTCGCCGCCGTGATCGGTGACAAGGCGATGCCCCGGACCGAAGTCACCAAGAAGGTCTGGGAGTACATCAAGAAGCACAACCTTCAGGACGCCAAGAACAAGCGCATGATCAACGCCGACGACAAGCTGAAGCCGGTCTTCGACGGCAAGAAGCAGGTCTCGATGTTCGAGATGACCAAGCTCATCAGCGCGCACCTGAGCTGATTTTCCGCTCGCGGGGCGGTGGCCTGGGGAGGCACCGCTCGCGTCGGATACGAAAAAACCGGAGTCATCTCCGGTTTTTTTTCGTCCGGCGTTTGCGTGGGTGGGGGGTGATGCGGTGGTGTCCCGGAGTCGCTCCTGCGGAGCTCGTCCGGGCTACGGGGGGTGAGTCGCGGATCGTTCCCGGAGTCGCGCCGGTGGCGCTCGTCCGGGCTACGGGGGCGGTGGGGCGGGGCGAGGATTGTTCGCGGAGTCGTGCCTTCGCCGTTGCGCGGGTTACTCCAGGTGGTAGCTCGTCACGCGCTCGACTTCGCTGCGGGAGCCCAGGAACACGGCCACGCGCTCGTGCAGGGTCTGCGGCTGCACGTCGAGGATGCGCTGCCGGCCGTTGGTGGCGGCGCCGCCGGCCTGCTCGACGATGAACGACATCGGGTTGGCCTCGTACATGATCCGCAGCTTGCCGGGCTTGTCGGGTTCCCGCGCATCGCGCGGATACATGAAGATGCCGCCGCGGGTGATGATCCGATGCACGTCCGCCACCATCGAGGCCACCCAGCGCATGTTGAAGTCCTTGCCGCGGGGGCCCGTCTTGCCGGCCAGCAACTCCTCGATGTAGCGCTTCACGGGGGGTTCCCAGTGGCGCATGTTCGACATGTTGATCGAGAACTCCTTCGTCTCCGGCGGAATGGTGAGATCCCGTTGCGTGAGCACGAAGCTGCCGAATTCCCGGTCCAGGGTGAAGGCGTGGACGCCGCTGCCCAGGGTGAGCACGAGCAGGGTGGTGGGGCCGTACACGGCGTAGCCGGCGCAGACCTGACGGGCGCCGGGCTGGAGGAAGTGATGCTCCTCGGGCTGGACGATGCCTTCGGGGCAGCGCAGTACCGAGAAGATCGTTCCGACGGACACGTTCACGTCGATGTTCGACGAGCCGTCCAGCGGATCGAACAGCAGCAGGTACTCGCCCTTCGGATAGCGGTGGGGGATGGCATAGGGGTGGTCCATCTCCTCGGAGGCCATCGCCGCCAGGTGGCCGCCCCACTCGTTGGCCTCGAGCAGGATCTCGTTGGAGATCACGTCGAGCTTCTTCTGCACCTCGCCCTGCACGTTTTCCGAAGCGGCGCTGCCCAGCACGTCGGCGAGCCCGCCCTTGCCGATGGCGATGGAAATGGCCTTGCAGGCTCGGGCGACCACTTCGAGCAGAAGCCGCAGGTCGGATTGGATGATCTGCTTCTTGCGCTGCTCTTCGATAAGAAACTGGGTGAGGGTGACGCGTCTCATGGAAAGGACTCGGTGTCGAGGGTCGGAGGATTGTGCATATCGGTGCAGCGCGGCGCTACTGTAGTGCGCCGGCGACAGACTGGAAGAGGGTCACGCCTGCGCGGCCTCGGCATCGCGCTGCTGCCGGAAGCGTGCCTTGAGGCCTTCGAGGTGCTCGCGCGCATTGCGCAGTTCGTCCCGACTGGGCTCGTGCACCCAGACGGTGTGCGGCCGGACGGACTCGACGGCGACGTAGAGAAAGCGCGGTGTGCGGCCGATGAGCCGCGCGATGCCTTCGAGGTAGTGGACGGCCTGGAGGTCATAGCCGAATCGTCTGCGGGCCTTCGCGAAGGCATTCGGCCGCACGTCCACCGTGGTCTTCAGTTCGAGCACCACTTCGCTGCAGAAACAGTCGGGGCGGCCCTTCCAGCGGCCGCCCTCGGCGTCGGTCCAGTAGATCGAGAGTTCCTTGTCGCCGCGCTCGAACCACTCGCGCAGGGGCAGCATGCGGTGCGCAAGGATCGAGTCGCGCATGGCCTGCAGTGCCGTGCAGTGGTCCGCCGACAGCCAGGTCCTGCCAAGGAGCGCATCGGGTGTGGCTGGCGCCGTCCGGGAAGGATCGACGCCGAAGTAGTCGTCGTCGAAGCGCTCGGGTTCGAGAAGCAGGGCGTGGAGAGCGTCACCCAGGGTGGCCTCCTTCGGGACCGGCAGCGAGTTGACGGCGGTCGCCGCCGTTCCGGAGCGCGAGAACCGGCGCAGGGCGGAGCTGGAGACGTAGTCGTTGCGCTCGAGATAGGCCGACAGCGGCTCGCGCAGGCTGAAGCAGGAGGAGGATTCCATGGCCGAAGCGTAGCATCCGCGACCGCTCCGGCGCCTGGGGAAGACCCATGGAGGTTGGGCGGGCGTTCGGTGGACCTTCTCTAGTGCATTTCCACCAGCCGCTGGCGCGCCTCCCCGAGGTGCGGGTGAATCCGGAGAGCGGCCTCGAATGCGAAGGCGGCTTCGTCCCGGTCTCCCTGGGACAGGAAGATTTCCGCCGCCGAGCAGATCGCGCCGAAATGCCGCGGCTCCAGTTCGAGCACGTGGTGCAGGGCATCGAGGCATTCGGCGTCGCGCTCCTGCAGGTAGTAGAGCGTGGCGAGCTTGTTCCAGGCCTCTGCGTAGCAGGGCGCCCCGCGCACGAGGCGGATGAGGCGCGTCTCGGCGATGTCGTGGCAGTGGGTGGCGATCTCGGTGGAGGCGCAGTCCAGGTGGCGCGCCGCCCGACGGTGCGGGTGGTACATCCAGAGAGACCAGATCCGCTGCTCGACGCTTTCCGCCATGTCGGGGTCGGAACAGGCGGCGAGGACGTGGAACAGTTCTTCGAGCGCGGGGGGCTGCGCGGCAGAGGGCCGGCGGCGGGCGCCGGAGGCGACGATTTCCAGAATGGCGGTGCGATCCCCGATGGACATGCGGCCTCCTGCCCGGATCAGAGTTGTCTCACTGTGAACCGAATGCATGTTGCACGCCAGACCCCGAACGCCCGGCGATCGGCTCCGGCCATGGCGACGATCGAACTTCCCCGATGGACAAAGGGGAATCCTTTTGCGAATCTGGAGTCAGATCAATTCATCTCGCATAGGAGCACACCATGGCGAAGAAGACGCCCGCGACCACCAGCCGTTCCATCGATATCGGCATCTCTGCCAAGGACCGCGCCGCCATTTCCGGGGGGCTGAGCCGCCTGCTCGCGGATACCTACACGCTGTACCTCACGACGCACAACTTCCACTGGAACGTGACGGGCCCGCAGTTCAACACGCTGCACACCATGTTCATGACCCAGTACACCGAGCTCTGGAACGCCGTCGACCCCATCGCCGAGCGTATCCGCGCACTGGGTTTCCCGGCTCCGGGCTCCTACGCCGCGTTTGGCAAGCTGAGCGCACTGGCAGACGCCCCCGCCACGCCGCCGAAGGCGACGAAGATGATCGAGATCCTCGCCAAGGGGCACGAGACCGTCGCGCGCACGGCGCGGCAGGTCTTCGAACTGACCGACGAGGCCAACGACCAGCCGACCGCCGACCTGCTGACGCAGCGGATGGACATCCACGAGAAGACCGCCTGGATGCTGCGGGCCCTGCTGGAAGAGTGATCCCGGGGGAGGCGGCAGGGAGGATTTCGAGACCCCTGCCAACCCTCCGAGGATTGGGTTAAGCTTGCAGCACTTGACGTTTGCCCTGTCGGCTCAGGGCAAACGCCAAACGACCCATCGGTGTGCGCAACAGTCCGGGAATCGGCGATCGCACAGTCACAGGAGACCTCCGATGATCCGGTACCGTACGGCCCTCGTGGCTTTGTTGTTATCTCTCCCTGCGGTGTCCTCGTGGGGTGCGGGCGCAGGTTTGCTCGCCGGCACGCTCCCCCGTCTTGCGACGCCCGAACAGTTCAACGAACAGGAAGTGCGTGAGTACACCGCAGGCGTGTTGCGGAGCATCGCCCGGGACCAGCGCTATCCGCTTCAGGCCCTCCAGAACGCCTGGGAGGGTACGGCCCGCGTCAACATGACCATCGGTGCCGACGGCACCGTGAAGTCGGCAAAGCTCGTGAAGTCCAGCGGCCACACGGTGCTGGACCTGGAGGCAGTCAACAAGGTGGTGACTCTCTCGATGTTGCCGAAGCCCCCCTCCATGCTGCGCGGTCGGGAGTTTCATTTGGCCGTGCCCGTGCGCTTCCGGCTGGAGTAGACGCCCTCCGGCATGGCCCCCACCGTGATGGAGGCCATGCAGACTTTCCTAGCGGACCCCCCACTTTCGCGCCACCAGCGCATCCACGCTCAGCAGGCCCGCGCCCCGCAAGGCGAGCGGCACGAACATCACCAGATAGATGAGCGGCAGCTTGAAGCCGTTGTCGCACACGTTGTAGCCGTTGCCGGCGTGGACCGCCGCCCAGGCCACGATGGTCAGGACGGACAGCGACACCGCCCAGAACCGGGTCCCGAGACCCACCAGCAAACCCACCGCGCCCAGCACTTCGGTCCAGGTGGCCATCTGCCACGAGATCTCCGGCGGAATCACCGAGAACGGAAACGGGAAGTCCGACTGGATGTCCGCGAACCAGTTGTTCGCGCGCAGTTTCTCCAGCCCGGCCTCCCAGAATTCCCACGCCAGCAGCAGTCGGAGCACCAGACCCGGGAGCCATTCGCCGGCCCGATTGGCCAGCGCGAGCGCCGCGAGGTAGGCGCGGATCGGGAAGGGATAGGTGTCGTTGGCAATCGTGGTCGCGGCGTGCATCGGTGTCTCCCGGTGGCGGATGTTGAAGCGATGCCGCGATGTACGGTGGCGGTCCGAACCCGGATGCAAGGCAGCGGCGGAATCGCCGAAGCGGCCGCACCAAAGAAAAAGCCCCGGGGTGTCGCCACCGCGGGGCCTGATGCACAAGGGCCGGATTTACTTGAGGCCTTGGGCTTTCCAACGCTCGGCATTGATGCGGTCCTGCTCCTTGGAGAAGGACAGCACCCAGTAGAGGCAGCCAAGCACGACGGCCAGCGGCGCGCCGAGCAGAATCACTCCAGTCATTTCAGGGAACTCCTAGCGGGTTGAGCGACGACAACTTCGAGAGACTGCGCACGATTCAGGACTACGCGGGAGTTTGCCCGTTCCCCTGCAACCACGGGTCGAATGCCTCGACGTCGGCCCGCGCGCCAGCCACTGGCGAGAGTAGCACAAGGCAGGCCAATGGCCGGCCCCTTCAGGCGAGGCGGGTTTCGAAATCCGCCGGCAGCACGATCTCGATGAGTTCCAGGTCGTCGGAATGACCCAGTTCCGTGTGCCGGATACCCGGCGGCTGGTGCACACACGTCCCGGGAGTCAGCGTGACTTCGCCGACGCCCTCGTAGTCGAACTTGATCCAGCCCTTGAGCACGTAGACCATCTGGAATTCCACGGCGTGGAGATGCCGCTCGGGCTTGGCGGGGACGCCGGGTTTCGCGCGGATCACGTGGGCGACCACCTTGCCGGCCGTGGCATCGCGGATGCCGAGATCCCGATACTGGAAGAATGGCCGCAAACCGTCGTCGGCGAATCCGCTTTCCGCCGCGTGGCTCACCGAAAAGCGCATGGATTCGGGCATGGGACGATCTCCGGGTATGGGGGGAAGGCCCGGATTGTAAGATAGCGGCATGAACCTGATCCTCCTGCTCCTCTTCGGATATCTCGTGGGCTCTCTGTCGTTCGCGGTACTGGTGAGCCGCGCCATGGGTTTGCCCGACCCGCACTCCTACGGCTCCGGAAACCCCGGCGCCACCAATGTGCTGAGAACCGGCAACAAGGCGGCGGCCGTGCTCACCCTCCTGGGCGATGCGCTCAAGGGCGTGTTTGTGGTGCTGGCGGGACGCGCCCTGGCCGACCGGTTCGGATTCGACGGCGTCGATCTGGCGGCGGCCGGACTCGCTGCCTTCCTCGGGCATTTGTACCCGATCTTCTTCAAGTTTCGCGGCGGCAAGGGGGTGGCGACGGCCGCCGGCGTGCTCTACGGCATGTCGGGCTGGCTGGGGCTGGCGGTTTCGGGCTGCTGGCTGGCGGCCTTCGCGGTGAGCAGGATCTCTTCGGTGGGTGCCCTGTTCGCCGCGGTTGCCGCGCCGGTGCTCACCTGGGTGTTCAGCGGCAGCGCCGGTCAGACCGGGATCGTCGCGGTGATGGCAGTGCTGCTCGTCTGGCGCCACCGCGCGAACATCCGCAAGCTGATGGAAGGCAAGGAAGGCCGCGTGGGGCAGCGTGCGGCAGAGGCCGCGACTCAGGCAGGCGCGAGCGCCGACAACTCCCAGCGGGGCTGAACCCCGAACGCGCCCGGCTCGCGCATCGCCTTCAGGCGCATCGCCCCGGCGAAGGCGATCATCGCGCCGTTGTCCGTGCAGAACTCGAGCTTCGGGTAGAACACCTGGCAGCCTGCCGCCCCGGCAGCCTGGGTGAGCCGTTCCCGCAACTGGCGGTTGGCGCCGACACCGCCCGCCACGACGATCTGGCGCGCGCCGGTCTGGCGGGCAGCGGCGATGGTCTTGGTCACCAGCACGTCCGTCACCGCCTGCTGGAACTCCGCGGCGAGGTCCGCCCGGCCCCGATCGTCGAGGGGAGCGGCCTTCGAGGCCAGCAGTACTGCCGTCTTGAGCCCGCTGAAGCTGAAATCGAGGTCGCCGGACGTGAGCTTGGGCCGCGGCAGCTTGAATCGGCCGGGTGTCCCGGTGTCGGCCAGCCGGGAGAGCGCTGGTCCGCCCGGATAGGCGAGCCCGAGGAGCTTGGCGGTCTTGTCGAAGGCTTCGCCGGCGGCGTCGTCGACCGTCTCGCCCAGCAACTCGTAGCGGCCGATGCCCATCACGTGCATGAGCTGGGTGTGGCCGCCGGAGACCAGCAGGGCGACGAAGGGGAAGTCGGGCTTCGGGTCGGACAGCAGGGGCGAGAGCAGGTGGCCCTCGAGGTGGTGGACGCCCACGACCGGGACACCTAGGGCAAACGCCAGTCCGTGGGCGGCGCCGGCACCGACCAGCAGGGCGCCGGGCAGGCCGGGGCCCTCGGTGTAGGCCACGCCGGCGATATCGGCCAGCGACGCCCCGGCTTCGGCCAAGGTCTGACGGGTGAGGGGCAGGAAGCGCCGGATGTGGTCCCGCGAGGCGAGCTCGGGAACGACCCCCCCGTAGGCCGCGTGGAGATCCACCTGGGAGTGCAGGGCGTGGGAGAGGAGCCCGCGCCCGGTGTCGTACAGGGCGATGCCGGTCTCGTCGCAGGACGATTCGATCCCCAGGACGATCATGGGCGGCCCGGCATGGCGGGAACAGTCTCAGGCAGGAGATTCATGGGCAAGCATTCCATAGTGGCGGGAGTTCTGGTACTCTCCCGCGCCTTGTTTTTGGTAATCGCCGCTCACCCTGGCGAGTGCGAATTTCACTCTTGCAGCACTACCGCGACCTGCTCTCAGAGACCCTAAGGAACCGAATTCACATGCCGACCGTACGCGTCAAGGAAAACGAGCCTTTCGAAGTGGCGTTGCGCCGCTTCAAGCGCACCGTGGAAAAAACCGGCCTTCTCACCGAACTGAGAGCCCGGGAATTCTATGAAAAGCCCACGGCAGAGCGCAAACGGAAGCTCGCGGCAGCGATCAAGCGCCATCACAAGCGCCTGCGCAGCCAGATCCTGCCGCCCAAGCTCTACTGAGCCCGTTTTCTTCCGGTCGCACGACCCCGCGCGCCGCAAGGTTGCCGCGGGGTTTTTGTTTTCCTGGAGACCCACCATGTCCGAACTGAAAAACCGCATCACCGAAGACATGAAAACCGCGATGCGCGCCAAGGACACCGCCCGGCTCTCGGCCGTGCGCCTGCTCCTGGCGGCGATCAAGCAGCGGGAAGTGGACGAACGCAAGGACCTGACCGACGCCGACATCGTCTCGGTCATCGACAAGATGCTCAAGCAGCGCCGGGACTCCGTCTCTCAATATGAGGCTGCCAAGCGCCAGGATCTGGCCGATGCCGAGAAGTTCGAGATGACGGTGCTGCAGGCCTACATGCCCCAGGGGCTGACCGAAGCCGAAATCGCCGCGGCGGTGGCCGGTGCCGTCACCGAATCCGGCGCCAAGGGGCCCCAGGACATGGGCAAGGTCATGGCGATCCTGAAGCCCCGGCTCGCGGGGCGGGCCGACATGACGGCCGTTTCCAAGCTGGTGAAGGACAAGCTCTCGCAATCCTGACGCTGTCGGGCCCGGCGGGGGTGTCGACCCTCCCGGTTTGCCACCTATAATCGGCCGTACCTTACGGTCGTATGACGCCGGTTTCCCGGCGTCAATTCAGCGGGGAGTCGGCGGGCGCATGATTCCGCAGTCCTTCATCCAGGATCTTCTCGGTCGGGTCGACATCGTCGACGTGATCGAGGCGGCCGTGCCGCTCAAGCGCGCGGGCTCGAACCTGGTCGCCTGCTGCCCGTTCCACAACGAGAAGTCCCCGTCCTTCACCGTCAGCCCGACCAAGCAGTTCTACCACTGCTTCGGCTGCGGGGCCCATGGCACCGCCATCAGCTTTCTGATGGAACACCATGGCATGGGATTCATCGACGCAGTGCGGGAGCTTGCCACCCGGGTCGGGATGGCCGTGCCGGAGATGGAGCGCTCCGAAGCCCAGGAGGCCGCCGCCCGCGCCGCCCCGGCCCTGACCGAACTGCTCGCCAAGGCAGCCAAGTTCTACAAGGACCAGCTGAAGCGCTCCGAGGCGGCGGTCAACTATCTCAAGAACCGCGGCCTGACCGGCGAGATCGCCGCGCGCTTCGGGCTGGGGTACGCGCCCGAGGGCTGGCAGAACCTCGCCGCGGTCTTCGGGGACTACAACTCGCCCCAGCTGGTGGAAGCCGGTCTGGTCATCGCCAACGACGAGGGCCGGCGCTACGACCGGTTCCGGGATCGCATCATGTTTCCCATCGTCAATCAGCGGGGCGACATCATCGGGTTCGGCGGGCGCGTGCTGGGAGCGGGCGAGCCGAAGTACCTGAATTCGCCGGAGACGCCAGTCTTCGAGAAGGGGCGCGAGCTGTACGGCCTGTTCCAGGCCCGGCAGGCGATCCGCAAGGAAAACCGGATCATCGTGGTCGAGGGCTACATGGATGTCGTCGCGCTCGCCCAGCACGGCGTTGGCAATGCGGTGGCCACGCTCGGGACGGCCACCACGCCGACCCATCTGCAGAAGCTGCTGCGCCAGACCGACCGCATCACCTTCTGTTTCGACGGCGATGCCGCCGGGCGCCGGGCCGCGTGGCGCGCGCTGGAGGTGAGCCTGGAGTCCATGGTCGACGGCAAGCAGGTGCAGTTTCTCTTCCTGCCCGAAAAGGACGACCCCGACTCCTTCGTCCGCGCTCAGGGGGCCGAAGCCTTCGGCCGGCTGGTGGCCGAGGCCGAGCCGCTGTCGCACTTCATGCTGCGGGAACTGCAATCCCGCGTGGACATGGAAACCCCCGAGGGCAAGGCCGCCTTCCTGAAGGAAGGCGAGGCGCTCACCGCGAAGATCACCGCCCGAAACCTAGGCCGGACCATGCGGGATGCCGTGGCCCGGGCAGCGGGGATGGCCCCGGCGGCAGCGCCAGCCCAATACGAGCGCAACTGGCGCAGCCGGCAGGAGGCCCCGCAGCGCCCCAGCCCGCGCCGGGCGGCCGGAGCTTCTCTTGAACAAGTGGTCCTGCTGGCGCTGGTCGGCCGGCCGGAGTTGTACGCCAGCGCGGCCCACGGGGCGGATCTCGCCCCGCAGACCGGGCTCTGGCCCACCATCCGCACGATCGCCAGCCTCCTCGAGGCCGGGGAGCTGGCGGTGGGCAGCGCGGCGATTTTCCAGTACATGGAAGACAACAGTCTCGGTGAACTCGCGGCGAACCTCCAGCGCTGGCTGCTGGACCTGGGGGATGACCACGACTTTGCCGCCGAGATGCAGGGAGCCGTGGCACGGCTCGAGGAGCAGCAGCGGCGGGCCCGATGGCAGGAGGCGGCCCGCGGTGCCAAGAGCGTGGGGGATCTGTCCGAAGAAGCACGCGAACTTATCGCGGGGGCAGGACGTCCATGATTTTGGCTGGAAAAGCGGGGTTTACGCCCCGATGTCGAGTACAATCCGAAACTTTTTTCCGGCACCCTAAAGCGGAAGCAGGTCATGGCAAAAGATAAAGAGCGAGATCGCAAGGCCGCAGCAGCGGCAGCAATGGCAGCGACGGTCGATGCCCAAGGCGGGGGCAACGACGCCGAAGCGCGGCGGACCCGTCTCAAGAACCTCATCGTGCTCGGCAAGGAGCGGGGGTTCCTGACCTATGCGGAGGTGAACGACCACCTGCCGGATGACATGCTGGACGCGGAGCAGATCGAAAGCGTCATCAGCATGATCAACGACATGGGGATCCAGGTCTACGACGAGGCCCCCGACGTCGAAGCGCTGCTCATGTCCGAGAGCACGCCGGCCACGCCCGACGAGGACGTCGCCGAGGAAGCCGAGGCCGCCGTCTCCACGCTGGACTCCGAATTCGGCCGCACGACCGACCCCGTCCGCATGTACATGCGCGAGATGGGTTCCGTCGAGCTGCTGACGCGCGAAGGCGAAATCGAAATCGCCAAGCGCATCGAAGACGGCCTGCGGCACATGATCCAGGCGATTTCCGCCTGCCCCACCACGATCACCGAGATCCTCGCGCTCGCCGAAAAGGTCGAGAAGGAGGAGCTGCGCATCGACGAGGTGGTCGATGGCCTGCACGATCCCAACGCCGACGAGGCGATCGCGGAAGAGGCCCTCCCCGACGAAGCTGTCGACGAGGAGCTGGGTGACGCCGAGGACGACGACGAAGGCGGCGCGGTGCAGAGCGCGAGCCTGCTGCAGCTCAAGTCCGCCGCGCTGGAACGCTTCGAACTCATCCGCGGCCTCAACAAGAAGATGATCTCCGCACTGCAGCGCCAGGGCTCGAAGAGCAAGCCCTACCTCAAGGCGCAGTCGGACATCACCAACGAGCTGATGAACATCCGCTTCGCCGCGAAGCAGATCGAGGCCCTGTGCGACAGCGTCCGCAAGATGGTCGAGGACGTCCGCTCCTTCGAGCGCACGATCATGGACCTCTGCGTGGACAAGGCGAACATGCCGCGCCAGCACTTCATCAAGAACTTCCCCGGCAACGAGGAAGATCTCGACTGGGTGCGCCGCGAGGCCTCTGCGAAGAAGCCGTACAGCGAGGCGCTCACCCGCCACGCCCCGGCCATCCTCGAGCAGCAGCAGCGCCTCATCGACCTGCAGAAGCGCGTCGGGATCCCCATCAAGGATCTCAAGGACATCGCCAAGCAGATGTCCACCGGCGAAGCCAAGGCCCGTCGCGCCAAGCGCGAGATGACCGAAGCCAACCTGCGTCTCGTGATCTCCATCGCGAAGAAGTACACGAACCGTGGCCTGCAGTTCCTCGACCTCATCCAGGAAGGCAACATCGGCCTGATGAAGGCGGTGGACAAGTTCGAATACCGCCGCGGCTACAAGTTTTCGACGTACGCCACGTGGTGGATCCGTCAGGCCATCACGCGCTCGATCGCCGACCAGGCGCGCACCATCCGCATCCCGGTGCACATGATCGAGACCATCAACAAGATGAACCGCATCTCGCGGCAGATCCTGCAGGAGACCGGCCTCGAGCCCGATCCCGCGACGCTCGCCGTGAAGATGGAGATGCCCGAGGACAAGATCCGCAAGATCCTGAAGATTTCCAAGGAGCCCATCTCCATGGAAACCCCGATCGGCGACGACGACGACTCCCATCTCGGCGATTTCATCGAGGATCAGGCCACGCTCGCGCCGGTGGATGCCGCCGTCTACAGCAGCCTGCAGGAAGCCACGAAGGAAGTGCTGGACACGCTCACGCCGCGCGAAGCCAAGGTGCTGCGCATGCGCTTCGGCATCGAGATGAATACCGACCACACCCTCGAGGAAGTCGGCAAGCAGTTCGATGTCACGCGGGAGCGCATACGACAAATAGAAGCCAAAGCGCTGCGCAAGCTGCGCCATCCCTCCCGTTCGGAACGCCTGCGCAGCTTCCTGGACGGTTGATCCGGTCACCCGGGTAGTCCATCGGAACGGCCGGCCTCAAAACCGGCCGTTTCTTTTTGTCGTGCGGGAAGTGGTTGCGGTCCCGCGGTGGTACGGTTGTATGCAGTGAGTCGTAACGTGTCCGGGCTTCCCGGACACTCGGTGGGCCTGTAGCTCAGTTGGTTAGAGCAGAGGACTCATAATCCTTTGGTCCTGGGTTCAAGTCCCAGCGGGCCCACACTCTAGGAATCGGCCTTTTTCCGGGCCTTCGTCGCGTTGATTGTGGGAACATTTCTGACCACGGCGGCGACCCGTTCGGGGTACAAGTGGGCGTATCTGGCCGTACTCTGATGCGACCGATGCCCGAGAGCGCCACCCACTTCCGACAGCGTCGCACCCTGGGATATCAGCACGGATGCGAGGGAGTGCCGAAGGTCGTGCATGTGTAGGTGCGGCATGCCGGCTGCAGCTTTTGCAGCCTCGAACCGGGCGTAATACGTTCGCCAGTGATGTCGGAACGGCAGGAAGGACAGATCACGCCGGCAAGCTGGGTGCAGCCAAACCATCAGCGGCTTGCCCGTCTTGGTATCCGGCACAGTTAGCCACCAGTTTGCGCCATCCTTCTGCACGTCCTCTGGCTGTCGCGGCAGTAGTTCCTTGACCCAACGCAACGCCGTGTAGAACGCAAGCCGAATCAGGGCCCGGGTTTCGTCGTCCCCAACGTGGGATAATAGGCGGCGCAGTTCGTCGGGGCGCAGGTAGACGTGCCGGGCGTTGTCTACCTTCGGCATGGCCATCTGCGTGCTGTAGTCGCGATCCCCGAGCCCGTGGTGCTTGTGAGCGTAGCGCACAGCGGCGCGCAGGTAGGCTAAGCGGTTACGGAGCGTCGCGGGTGCCAGCGGGGCGCCATCGGCTTTTCGCGCGGCCTTGGCGTACTTCCTGGCAATG
>LNDV01000036.1 GCA_001464765.1 Betaproteobacteria bacterium Ga0077526 | reverse complement strand
GTTGTGCTTTTTACTCCCCCTGCCTCACTTCCCCTTCCCCACCGACGTCTCTCCCCTCAACTCACCCCTCACTCAAGCTCGAATATCCCCTCCACCTCCACCGCCGCCCCTCGCGGCAAACTCATCACCCCCACCGCCGTCCTCGCGTGTCGACCACCATCCCCCCACAGTTGGACCATTAGGTCGGAGGCACCATTGACCACCTGAGGGACCTCAACAAACCCCTCCACGCAGTTCACGAATCCTCCCAGCCGCACACAGCGTGCGATTCGATCCAGATTCCCACCGGTCGCGAGTTCGAGACACGACAGCAGGTTTAGCGCGCACAGTCGGGCGGCCGCCTGCCCCGTTGTCACATCGAAATCACGCCCCAGCTTGCCGACATAAGGGACCGTGCCGTTCCATTCGTTGACCTGGCCCGCCAGGAAGACGAAGGAGCCGACGATCGTGTACGGAACGAAGTTCGCGATCGGAGTGGGAGGTGTGGGCAGTTCCAGACCCATATCAGCGAGGCGTTTGCGGATTTCGCTCATGAGGTTTCGAGTCCCTTGAGCAGAGCCTTGGAATCGGTCATGAAGCCGAACAGCAGTTTCACGTTGTAGCGGGTGGCTTCCATGCAGTACTCAGGTGACGTCGTGGCGACGCAGTCATCCAGCATCAGCGCGTCGTAGCCGAGGAACGTGGCGTCCTGCAGCGTGGTCAGGACGCACTGGTCTGCATTCACGCCTGCGAAGAAGAGCGTGGTGACATCGAGGTTGCGGAGGATGCTGTCCAGTTCGGTATCCCAGAATCCACTGAAGCGGTACTTCGTCACATGGATGTCCCGGTCGCCCGGATTGATTTCATCCACGACCGCGGCTCCCCAACTTCCCTTTCGCAGGATGGGCGCCCCGCCTGGGATCGTGTCTCCTAGTCCTGCGCCCGTGCCATCGTGCGTATGCGCGTGAAGGAGCGAAGGGAAGCTGTTGAGGAGATCGGGGCGCACGCCCCAGTTGAGCCAGATCACGGGGATGTCTTGCCGCCGCAGCGCGGGGACGAGTCGTTTCAGAGGCCGGATCGGTGCTCGGTCTGATGTGTAGTCCACGCCCCGATAGTCCAGGTAGCCGCCCTTCGCGCAGAAGTCGTTCTGCATATCCACGATCACCAGTGCGGATCGATTCGCGTCGAACACGACCCGCTGTGGTTCCGCGTCAATGGAGATCGCGCGCGTTGCCTTTGGGCGCTTGCGGGTGATGTCGACTTCGTTCTTGCTCACGATCCACTGGTTGGCTGCAGCGGACCCCATCGGGACGTTCTTGTTGGAACGCTTGGGCATGGCGTTTCTCCGAGGAGGAAAGGGCGGAACCGGGGCTCCGCCCAGTAGGAGGAGTTCGAGCGACGGGTCGGCGGGTCACTTCACCGTGCCGATGACGCCCTTCACGAAGAAGTCCATGCTTTCGAGCATTTCCATGGGCATCGCCTTGCCAGCGGGCAAGATCTCCGCGCCGTTCTGTCGCGTGAGCGGACCGGACCAGACTTCGAACTTGTCGGCGAGGATGTCCGCCTTCCGAGCGAGGATCGATTTGCGCACGGTATCCGTCACGGCCGGGCCGAAAGGGTCCAGAACGACGGTGCCATCCTTGAGGTCGCCGCGAATGTGCGACGGCTTCCACGTGCCCGCCTGGATTTCCTTGACCACCTTCACCATGGTCGGTCCCCAGTTCCACGATGCACCGGTCAGCACCGCCTTCGGCGCGAACTTCGCAACGTCGACGTCCTTGCCGACGACGTAGATGCCACGCTTCTCGGCGGTCTGCGCGATGGTGATCGGACTGTCGACCTGCTCACCGATCACATCCACGCCAGCGTCGATCAGAGAGTTGGCAGCTTCGGCTTCCTTGGCAGGGTCCAGCCAGCCGCCGGTCCACACGACGGTCGTCGTCACCTTGGGATTGACGGCTTGAGCGCCGAGTGTGAACGCGTTGATTGAACGAACCACCTGCGGAATCGGGAAGGCCGCGATGAAGCCGAGCTTGCCGCTCTTGGATACCGCGCCCGCCGCCATGCCGCCCAGGTAGATAGCGTCGTCGGAGTTGGCCCAGTAGGTGCCGACGTTGTCACCGAGCTTGAGTCCGCCCGCATGCATGAAGGCAACCTTCGGATACTTCTTCCCGAGTTCGATCGCGTAGTCGAGATAGCCGTAGCTCGTCGCGAAGACGATGCTGGCGCCCGACTTGATCATCCGCTCCATCACGCGGGAGACTTCCGCGGTCTCCGGAATGTTCTCCACGTGGAGAGTCTTGGTTCCGGCAATGCTCTTCTCCACGAACTGACGTCCGAGATCGTGGGACGTGTTGTATCCGTAGTCCTTCTCCGGGCCGACATAGATGTAGCCGATCGTCTGAGCCGACGAGGCCCCCGCCGCAGCGATGGCGACCGTGGCGACGAGAGAGCGAAGCATGTTGCGCAGTTTCATGATTGGGACTCCTGGGAAGGTTCAACGATCCATCACGGCACGCAGGCCGGCTGGGGCACTGCTGACCCGACCCCGCACATACGTGAGGGTCAGGATGGCAAGACTTGCGACGTACGGCAGGCAATGCAGGAGGTGGGCGGAGACATTCGCGTCTGCAGTCTGCAGTCGCAGCGAAAGCGCCTCGGCGCCTCCGAAAAGCAGCGCTGCGGGAAAGGTCCACCACGGATTCCAGCGCGCGACGATCACGAGGCCCACCGCCACCAGACCGCGACCCGCGCTCATTCCTTCCGCCCAGGTGCGTGTGTAGTCGACGGATAGGGCCGCCCCACCGAGTCCTGACAGCAGGCCGCCGAGCAGGATGGCCTGGATGCGGATGAGAGAAGGATTGGCACCGGCAGCCCGGGCGTCCTCGGGCGATTCACCGACCGCGCGCCATCGAAGTCCCGTCCGGGTGCGCCACAGCCAGAGCGCCGAGACGGGCACGATGAGCACCGCGAGCACGACCGTCGGCGTGAGCCCCGCAATCACGGATCCCAGGACCGGCAGGTCGGCAACGGACTTCGGCACGATGGACTCGAAGCTTTCGATCTTCCGGCCGACCAGAGAGGACCCGTAGTACGCGGAGAGACCGAACCCGAGCATCCATACGGCGAGCCCCGATGCGAACTGGTTGGCACGCGTGCCGACGACGAGTGCCGCATGCACGGCAGAGAGCGCCATGCCGGCGATAGCGCCCGCGACCAGTCCGAGCCACGGGTTCCCCCACGCTGCCGTCATGGCATATGCGCACATCGCCCCGACGAGGAGTTGTCCCTCCAGTCCGAGGTTGATCACGCCGGTGCGCTGCGTCAGGGTCTCCCCGACGAGTGCGAAAGTGAGCGGGGTGGCGCTGCGCAGCGCGGAGATCAGAAACCCGGAGGTGACAATGTCGAACGCGGTCATCTCACCGGGCTCCGCGATCGAGCATGCCGTTCGTACCGAGCACGGCGACGAACAGGAGGCCTTGTGCCACCAGCGTGACCGACGAAGGGACCTGCGCGAGCATCTGCATGCCGTCGCCGGCAGCGAGCAGGGCGCCCACGAGGAACGCCATCGGGACGATCCGGAGGCAGTGATTGCGAGCCAGCCAGGCGACCAGGAAGCCGCTGAAGCCGGCCCCGTTCGAGAAGCTCGCCTGAAGCCGGCCCTGCACCGTGGACGTCTCGGCGATGCCCGCCAGACCCGCCAGGGCGCCGCCCAGAAGCATCACGGCGAGCGCATGCCGGTCGAAGCGCAACCCGGCGAGTACGCCCGCGCGAGGGTTGCTCCGCAGGACATCGAGCCCGAGCCCCCAGCGCGTCCGGGTGAGAATCATGTGGGCGACTACCGCGATGGCCATGCCGATCCAGAGGCCGGCGTGCACGCGACTGTCGAAGTACGTCGCGAGCCGGGCGTTCTCCGGGAACTCCGCGGTCGCCGGCCAGCCCTGGCTTGCAGGGTTCTTCCAGGGTCCGTAGACGACCCAGGTAACCAGCAGCGCCGCGACGTAGTTGATGAGCAGGGTCGAGATGGTCTCGTTGATCTGCAGACGTGTCCGCAGCAAGGTGGGCACGAGCGCCCAGGCGGCGCCACCGGCCATGCCGGCGAGCAGCATCGACGGCAGCTGCAGCGGGCCGGCAACGGCGGTTGCGGAAAGCACGAACCCGGTGCCCACAAGTGCACCGAAGTAGAGTTGCCCTTCGGCGCCGACCGAGATCAGGCCGAGGCGCGCGGGCAGAGCCGTGGCGAGAGCGCATAGAAGAATGGGAGTCGCGCGCACGAGTGATTCCGTCAACGCGAATCCGTCGCCCACGGCGGCCTGGGCGAGCAGCGAAAGCATCTCCCACGGCGAGCGACCGATGAGGAGGAAGAATGCCGCAGCCAGCGTGATGAACGCGGCCGTGGAGAGGAGGAGACGGCCTGCGGCGGAGTGCGCAAAGCTCGAAACGAAGGCGCTCTTCATCACGCGAATGCCTCGGCGCCTGTCATCCATGCCCCGATGCGCGTTCGGCTCGCGGGGCCGGCGTCACAGACCCCGGCGATCCGTCCGCGGAACAGCACGGCGATGCGATGGGCATAGCGGAGGAGATCGTCCAGATCCTCCGAGATCCAAAGCACGGCACAGCCTTCGCGGGCCATCGCGAAGAGCCGGGCATACATCGCCGCGGACGCCGTCACGTCGAGCCCCATCGTCGGGTAGCAGGCCACGACCAGCGCCGGCGAGCCCGACAGTTCCCGGGCCGCCACCAGCTTCTGCAGATTGCCGCCGGAAAGGGTCTCGGCTCGCCGGCCCGGCTCGGGCGGACGCACGTCGAAGCGCTCCATGAGGTCGGCCGCTGTTTTCGCCATCTGCTTGCGATCGACCATCCACGGCAGGGAACGCAGGCACCTCAACGAGAGGTTCACGGCCAGGGAGAGGTCCGGGCCGACGGCATTGCGAATCGGTTGCTCGGGGAGGTAGGCGACGCGTCCGTGGTTGCGTGGCTCGAGCCGCGGCGCGAACAGCGTCTCGCCATCGACGGTCACCTCGCCCTGCCGCAGGGCTGTGACACCGGCACAGGCGTCCGCGAGCGTGTCCTGGCCGTTTCCGGCTACGCCGGCGATGCCGAGGACTTCTCCTGGGGCGATGCGCAGATCGATATCGCGGATCGTGCCCGACGGGCCGTCCGCGCTCACGTCGCGAATCCAGATGCGCGGCAGGGCATTCCTGCGCACGGGCTCCGCCGAGACCGTGGCGACCGTGTCATCGCCCACCAGCATTCGCAGCAGCGCCGGGGCATCCGTGTCCGCCGCTTCCGCACGGCCGACCAGCTTGCCGCGACGCATCACGGCGACGTCGTCCGCGCAGGCGCGCACGTCCGCGAGCTTGTGGGTGATCAGCACTACGCCGATCCCTCGCGCCGCGATCTCGCGCACGAGTGACCAGAGCCGTTCCGCCTCGGCGTCGGACAGCACGGCGCTCGGCTCGTCGAGAATGAGCAGGCGGGTCTCGAGGTTGAGGACCTTCGCAAGCTCCACCTGCTGGATCTGGCCGACCGGCAGGGTCGATACACGCGCGTCCGGATCGACGTCGGGGGCGATGTCGCGGAGCCGATCCAGCAGACCCGGAACCCGGCGTGCCCCGCTGCCCACGATCCACGGCGTCCGAGGATTCGCGAGCGCGAGGTTCTCGCGTACCGTGAGCGCAGGGATCAGGCTGAATCGCTGGAACACCATGCCGATACCGAGATCCATTGCGGCTCGTGGTGAAGGCAGCCGAACCGGCCGACCGTCGATCACAACGTCCCCCGTGTCGGGTCGAATCATCCCGTACAGGATCTTCATCAGCGTGCTCTTTCCGGCGCCGTTCTCGCCCAGCAGTGCGAGCACGCGGCCGGGCGGAATGTCGAGGCTCACGTCGTCGTTGGCGAGCGTGGCGCCGAATCTCTTGCTGATGTGCCGCAGGCTGAGGTGCATGGCGCTCGATCGGAGAAGATGAGACCCATGCTAGGTGACGCGACGACCGTGAGGAATCGCGCTGCCCGTGATTGCGGCCTCACGGAATCCGTGAGGTATCCCTGGATGTCAGCGGTCGATTTCGGTCGGTACCGTTTCGAGAAGCCGGAAGGCGAGGCGGGCGAGTTCGGGCCCCGTCGACACCGCAAGCTTGCGCTTGAGACTCGCGCGGTGCGCCTCGATCGTGTTCACGCTCCGGTTCAGATGCCGGGCGATCTCGCCGGTCTTCATGCCCTTCCCGATCAGGCGGAACACCTCCAGTTCGCGATCGGAGAGGCGGGCGAGCGGCGAGGAATCGGGTAGCGAGTCCGGTTCCACGAAGCGCGACAGGAGACGCTGCCGCATCCGTTCGGACAGATGGATCGCCCCGTTCCGGATCTCCCGGAGCGCGGGCACGATCTTCTTGGTCGCTTCCTGCTTCATGATGTACCCACGCGCACCGACTCGCAGCGCCCGTTCGGCATAGACGGATTCGTCGTGCATCGACAGCACCAGGGCGCGGACGGAAGGGTGCCGCTGCCGTAGCGCCTTAAGCAGTTCGAGCCCCGACAGTCCCTCCAGTGAAATGTCCACGACCGCCAGATCGATGGGCAGGCTCGAGAGCACGGACATCGCCTCGTCCATGCCGCCTGCCTCGGCAGCCACCACCAGATCCGGCTCGCGATTGATGAGCTGCGCGATGCCGTGCCGCAGGATCGGGTGATCGTCCACGACCAGGATGCGCGTGGCGTCAGGCATGGGCGGTGCCTCTATCGGTCGGTGCGGGGGCGGCAGGCGGTGTGTCCGGCCAGGAAAGAACGATAGCGACGCAGACACCTTTCCCGGCGGATGCCTCTATCGTGATCGACGCACCGATGAGACGCGCCCGGTGACGCATCGTGCGCAACCCCATGCCGTGACCTGCGGGGGGACGCTGCGGGAAGCCGGTGCCGTCGTCGGTGATCGTGAGCTCGAGACCGTCGTCGTGGCGTCGCAGTTCGATGAGCAGCCATCGCCCGCCGCTGTGCTTTGCCGCGTTGGTCACGGCTTCCTGGGCGATACGGTAGAGGTTGATCGCCACGCTCTCGTCGTCCACGGGCACCGGTTCGGCGCAGCGGAAGTGGCAGTCGATGCCGAACACGCTGCGTGCGGTGTCGGCGAGTTGCTCCAGCGCAGCCATCAGCCCGTTGGCATCGAGTTCCACGGGCGCGAGACCCCTCGCGAGCCGGCGCGCCTGGGAGACGGCGTCGCTCACCAGGTGCTCGATGTGCAGCGCGTCCGCGGCATGCGAGTGCCCGGTCGCGGCGAGCTGGTTCGCGAGCACTTCGCTCAGGAACGCGACTGCCGTGAGCTGCTGACCCAGCCCGTCGTGCAGTTCCTGACCGATGCGCATCTGTTCGCGTTCCGCGATGTCGATGATCTCCCGCTCGAGGCGACGCCGTTCGGCGATCTCCGATTCGAGATCTGCGTTCGCCATCGCCAGATCGCGGGTGCGCTCGCTCACGCGCACCTCGAGTTCCCGCCGCGCGGTCCGCACCGCTTCGAGCGCGCGGTTGCGCTCGGTGATGTCGATGCCCGTGAGAATCACGTGCGTGAGATGGCCGTGGCTGTCACGCATTGCCGTGTTGGACCAGGAGATCAGCAGAGGATCGCCCTGGTTGCGGCGCAGACTGGCGTCGTATCGCGCGCGGTTCGACACGCCGACGCGCAGCAGTTCGAGATGGCCATCGACCTTGTCCCGCTGATCGGGCGGGACGCAAGTCGCCGAGAAGCCGCTGCTGCCGATGTCGCGGGCCTTGAAACCGGTCAGCGTCTCGAAGGCGACATTGGCGCGGATCACGTGGCCGGCCCGATCCAGCACGACGACGAGAGCCCCCTGCACGTCCAACACCGCCGAGAAGAAATCCCGCTCCTTCGCGAGGTCGCTTTCCGCGCGTGCACGCTCGATGCGGGCAGCGGCCAGCACCAGACTCGTGACAGTGATCACGTTCGCGAACACCCACCACCGGACCAGGCTGTCGACGCTCTCGGCCTGCACGAAGGGGCCGCGTCCCTCGACGGTGGCCCACACCGCGGCAACGGAAACGACCAGCGTGACCAGTGTGGCGCCCTGCAGCCCGAATCGCAGCGCAGCCCAGACCGCCAGCGGAAAGATGGCCAGAGCGGCCGGATAGTCGCCCTGCCGCACCAGCCCGAATCCGCCGAAGACGCCTTCGCAGGTGGCGAGCAGCAGCAGCGCGAGGGTGATGGCTTCCCACGGTCGCGCGGGACGATCTCTCGTTGGATGCCACGAGGCCCAGGCCAGGAGCAGCGGGGTGAAGACGATCACGCCGGTGGCATCCCCCATGACCCATTGCAGCCAGACCTTGCCATACAGCGAGGAAGGCAATACGCCGCCAAGCACCAGGCTCGCCGGGCCCACCACGGCGCTCGCCACGGCGCCCGCGCTGCCCACCAGCAGCAGAAGCACCACATCGCGAACGCGATCGAGTTCCCGATGGAAGTCCAGCCGGTGCTGCAGCAGCCAGGCGACGAGCAGCGTCTCGATGATGTTGCCTGCGGAGATGCCGAGCACCGACACGAGCGGGGCCCCCGTGCCGGCATTGCCGATGAGATCCCCGAGCACGATCCCCGGCCACAGCGCCCAGCCGTAACGAAGTGTTACGTAGAGCGCGAGGCCGGAGGGCGGCCAGATGAGCGTGACGTTGCTGGTGATGGTGGAGTGATGCAGGCCGATCTGCGCCAGTACGCCGTACACGGCCCCGAACAGGAGGATGTGCCAGCCGACCGTCCAGCGAAGGGCGGAACGGGAGTTTTCGGTGAAGAGCACGGCAGGGTTGTGTGCCACGGATGAGAGTTCCGCCTCCGGCCCGCAGATGCGCCGGCCACCGCCTGTTCACGGCAATGCCCGTTCCACCTGGATGATCCGCGTTTCCGCGCGGATGCTGCGTTGCACCCAAGAGCCAATGATCTGATTCGATACCGATTGCACGAAAGGGAACCCGCGGCGCTGTCGGGAGCGAGTTGCACCAATTGGAGGGGAGGGCGGCACGCCTTGCTCCGGAGCGGTGCGCATGCACAGGCGCTTCTCCCGGCGCGTTGTGCGCCCGCCAGGCGAGAAACTGACTATCGGGTGAGATATTCCCGATGCCACACCGTTGAAATTGCCCCTCGTGTTGGCCCACAATCCCGGAGACGGAACAGATCCTGTGGGTGGGCGGGACGCAAACCGGTTACTCCCAAGAGCATTCCGATCGACTCCAACACAACAGTATCTGGGAGGGTGCAAATGAAAAAGAAGCTCCTGCAGGTTTCCATAGCAGGGATCGGCGCCATGGCGGCGGTAGCCGCGATGTCGCCCGGAGCCCTGGCGGCGGATGTCACGACGGAACGTCTGGTCAACAGTGAGCGCGAGCCGCACAACTGGCTCAACCACCACGGCAATCTGGAAGCCCACCGTTTCTCGGGTCTCGACCAGATCAACAAGAAGAACGTGAAGAAGCTCAAGGTCGCCTTCACCTGGGCCATGGGCGGCACGCAGGGTGGTGGCAAGGACATCATCAAATGGCCGTTCGCCGGCCTGGAAGGGACGCCGATCGCAGAGAACGGGTTCCTCTACATCACGACGGGCTGGGGTGTCGTCACCAAACTGGATACGCGCGGTGGCGTGCCCAAGATGGTGTGGCAGTACAACCCGGCGCCCGATCCTGACTTCGCGACCACGGTGGCCTGCTGCGGCATCAACAACCGCGGTGCGGTGCTGGCTGGCAACATGGTGATTTCACCGGTCATCGACGGCCGGATCATCGCGCTGAACAAAGTCGACGGCACCAAGATCTGGGAAGCGCAGGTCGCCGATCCGGGCAAGAGCGAGACCATCACCGGCGCGCCGCTGATCGTGAAGGATATGGTCGTCACCGGGATGGCCGGCGCCGAATACGGCGTCCGCGGCTGGATCGAAGCCATGGACCTCAAGACGGGCAAGCGCCGCTGGCGGACCTACACGATTCCCGGCCCGGGCGAGCCTGGCCACGAGACCTGGAAGGACAAGCACGGCGCCTGGAAGACGGGCGGTGGCACGACCTGGGTCACGGGTTCCTATGATCCCGAGTTGAACCTCATCGTCTGGGGCACCGCGAACCCGGGCCCGGACTGGGATAATGCCTATCGTCCCGGCGACAACCTGTGGACCGACTCGACGATCGCCCTCGATGCCGACACCGGCAAGATCAAGTGGGGCTTCCAGCATACGCCGAACGATCCGTACGACTATGACTCGATCAACGAGAACACTTTCGTCGATACGCAGATCAACGGAGCATTCCGGCGCGCTACGCTGCATGCCAACCGCAACGGCTATGCCTACGCGCTGGATCGCAAGACCGGTGAGCCGCTGTGGTGCACGCAGTTCGTGGAGGAGTTGAACTGGTCCGGTGGTCTGGACGCCAAGTGCAAGCCGAAGTCCTACGACCCGAAGAAGGACGTGCAGACCTACATGCCCGGCACGGCCGCTGCTCGCGGTACGGCGACCAAGGGTCGTGGAACGGTGGAAGGCGTGCTGAAGCCGGGTCACATGGGGGGCAAGAACTGGCCGCCCACCACGTACAGCCCGCATACCAATCGCTACTACATTCCGACGATCGACGGTTGCAACAAGGCGTTCGCCGAGGTCACGGAGCCGGGCGCATTCAAGCACCGCCAGCTGTTCCTGGGTGGCGCGCCGTTCTCGACGTTCGAGGACGCCGAGTGCGGTCGGATCTGGGGCTCGATCACGGCGATCGACGTCGGTACCGGCAAGGTGGTCAAGAAGCACACCACCAAGCACCCGCAGCTGGGCGGCCTGATGTCCACCGCCGGCGGTCTGGTGTTCGCCGGTTACGCCGAAGGTCAGGTGGTGGCGCTGGATGCCGATACGCTCGAAGAGCTTTGGAAGTTCGAGACCGGGTCTGCCGTCAACGCGCCTCCGATGAGCTTCATGGCCGATGGCAAGCAGTACATCGCGATCGAAGTGGGTCTCGGTGGTGCGTGGCCCCAGTGGTTTGTCAGCGCCACGCCCGAGCTGAAGTCGCAAGTGCCCAGCAACATGCTCTACGTGTTCGAGTTGGGCGAGTAATCTGCTGTTGACGTGTGCAGGGCCGGCAGTATGCCGGCCCTGTGTTTCTGCGGATCGGATTTTCTGGCTCGAACCGTCGGGTCCAGACTCAAACTCCAAGGTAGATGTGCATGAACGGCTTTCGCAAAACAACATCGATGCTGCTGGGCGCCGCGCTGTGCGGGCTGGCTGCGTGGGCGGTCCAGCCGGAACCCGCCCTTGCTGAGACCGAGACCGGTGATCGTCCCGAGATCATCGTGCCGCGGGCTGGAGGCCAGGCGGCCTTCGTGAAGTTCGGCTGCATTACCTGTCATCTGGGCGACGGCCGTGGTGGTCAGAACGAAGGCGGCTATGGCGCGGATCTCCGTGTCACCAAGCTGACAGAGACAGAACTCGTCCAGACCATCGCCAACGGTCGTGCCGGTAAAGGCATGCCTGCATTCAAGGGCCTGATTGACGACGAGACGCTAGGCGTGCTCGCAAAGTACATCAAGGAAGACCTGCGTCTGAGATAGCGCGCGTCTCGGGAGAAGCTCCCGTCAGAGTGAAGGCGAGGCGCCGTGCGACAGGACGGCGCCTCGTTTGCATTTCGGACCGTCCCTAGCGCTTTGCTTCGGCGAGTTGTTCCGGCGTCATCCTGGCTGCGATCTGATCCAGCACGCGCTGGAGGTCCAATCGCTTGTAGGTCGCGCCGGCGGCAAGGTCCGCCGCCACCCAGCGATAGGCTTCCACGAGGTTCTTGTGGGCGCCCTGCGCGAGTTGCAGGTAAATGAACTTCATCAATCCGTTGCCGTGCCGGACGTCCTTGCGGGCGATGAGTTCGGCGGCGTGGGAATGCGCCTCGCGGAAGTCACCGGTTTCGCGTCCGCGATCGAAGGCGTCTCGTCCCTTGATGAAAAGCTCCATGTTCCGGTTTTCGTAGTCGCATTTCTCCTGCGACTCTTCCATGCAAACGAAGGCGTCGTCCTGGTCGGCAGCGCCGGAGGCACCGCTTCCGACGCTCGCCAGCAGGACCACGACGGCCGCGGCAAGCCGGCGCCGCGGCGCAGGATGCGCGAGATCTTCTTTGCTCATCGCTCTGCGCTCACTTTCCCAGCTTCGCGAGGGCTTGGGCCTTCGCGGAATCGAAGTAGAAGACCGCGGAACTGAACTGTCCGCTCGAGCCGACCTCGTACAGACCCACCATCTCGAGCGTGATTTCGTTGCCGGAACTGCGATCCTCGGCGATCCACGTGAGCACGATGGCGGCGACATTGTCCTGAATGAACATCTTGTTCACCTTGTACCGCGCCTTGAAGGTCTTGAACTCGGCGGCCAGATGCCTGGCAAGCTCGTTCCGGCTCGAGTAGCTGAACACAGGCGACTCGTATTTGGCGTTGGACGCGAAATACTTGACATACGCCGCACTGTCGCCCTCTTCCATGGCGCTGTTGTACTCCGCCACCGATTGCCGGACGAGGTGCTCGAGCTGCATGGCGACCGACCCGGCGGCGAAAGAGGGGGTGGCGAACATCGCGGCAAGAAAGCAGGAGGCCACCAGGCCGAGTGTCTTTCGCTTGAGCAAACCCATGGTTCAGTCCCTTGTGTCGTTGCGGAGGGCGGCCAGCCCGCCATTCCCGGGCCTCGCTTGTGCCGAGGTTTCCAAAGCCGCCATTCGATTGCCCCCGGCCCATATGAGCGGCTGGAGGGGAAGGCAAGATTACCCCGGTGCGCGGCTCGAATCAAAGCGGAGGCGCGCGGGGCGGCAAGGCTGTCGGTGTCGTCGGCATAGGGGCGGCATAGGGGCATCGTTCCGGCGTCGGGCGGGAGGGATGCCGGACGTCGCCGCCCGCGATCGGACGCTCCGGCAGGAGTAAGCTCCGCACGCTCAATCGGAAGGAGATCCCCATGAACGGCGCGGAAGCCCTGATTCGCACGCTGATCGCCAGCGAGGTCGACACGTGCTTCGCCAACCCCGGCACGTCGGAGATGCATTTCGTGTCGGCGCTCGATCGCGTGCCCGGCATGCGGTGCGTGCTCGGACTGGCCGAGACCATCGTCACGGGATGCGCCGACGGCTACGCCCGCATGGCGGGCAAGCCTGCCGCCACCTTGCTCCACTGCGGACCCGGGTTCGCCAACGGGATCGCCAACCTGCACAACGCGCGGCGCGCTTTCACCCCGATGGTGAACGTTGTCGGGGATCACGCCACGTTTCACCGCCCGTACGATGCTCCGCTGACGGCGGACACCGAGGGGCTCGCTCGAGCGGTATCGAACTGGGTGAGAACGAGCGGCTCGGTGGTGCAGGTGGCGAACGATGGTGCCGCCGCCGTGCAGGCGGCGCGCAGCGCTCCGGGGCAGATCGCCACGCTGATTCTCCCGGCCGACACGGCATGGTCGGAAGGGGCGGAGCCGGCGCCCGCACTGGCGGTGCCTGCGCGCGGGCCGGTAGCGCCTGAGACGCTCGCGACCGTTGCCCGTGTCCTGCGCAGCCGGGAACCCGCGATCCTCGTGCTCTCGGGACAGGCCCTGAGCGAGGCCGGCCTCCGAGCCGCGCAGCGGGTGGCCTATGCGTCGGGTGCTGCGCTACGCGCGTCGACACAGGTGGGGCACATGGCTCGCGGACGGGGCCGGGCGCCGGTGGATCGCATCCCGTATCCCGTGGACGTGGCGGTCAAGGCGCTGGCCGGGCTGCGCCATGTCGTGCTCGTGGGTGCCAAGCCGCCGACGGGTTTCTTCGGTTACCCCGACAAGCCGAGCCTGCTCGCGCCACCCGATGCGGCGATGCATGTGCTGGCGCGTCCGGAGCAGGATGCCGTGGCAGCACTCGAGTGGCTCGCGGAGGAACTGGGAGCCCCGCAGTCGGTGCCCATGGAACCCGCGGGCCCGGCCCCCGAGCTGGTGAGCGGTCGTTTCTCGCCGGAGGGCTTCGCGAAGGTCATGGGCGTCCTCCTGCCCGAGCACTGCATCGTGGCGGAGGACGGTGTCACGTCCGGTCGTGCGCTGTTCCCGCCGACGATGTCGGCGGCTCCCCACGATTGGCTGCAGGTGACCGGCGGGGCGATCGGGCACGCGTTTCCCTGCGCGACCGGTGCGGCGATCGCATGCCCGGACCGCAAGGTCGTGTGCTTCCAGGCTGACGGCGCGGGGATGTATTCGCTGCAGGCGCTCTGGACCCAGGCGCGCGAAAAGCTCGATGTCGTGAACGTGGTGTTTGCGAACCGCACTTATCGGATTCTCCATGGCGAACTGCTGGCGGTAGGTGCGAGGCCCGGGCGGGTTTCGAACGACCTGTTCGACCTGTCGCGACCCGATCTTGACTGGGTGAAGCTGTCCGAGGGCATGGGCGTGGAGGCCACCCGCGTGGATACGCTGGAGGCGTTTGCGGACGTGTTCCGGTCAGCGAGCGCGCAGCGAGGACCGCGGCTGATCGAATTCCGGATCGACTGACGACCGGCTGAAGGTTCGCGAAACCTTCGCGGATCACGAGACCGTCGGAAACGGGCCCTGGCGGTTCTCCTACCGCTGGGGCACCAGCACGCCCCGGATGCCGAGCGATCGGATCTTCTCCATCGCGGCTTCCGCCTGGGCCCGGTCGGTGAACGGGCCGAGCTGCACGCGGGTCTCGGTGCGCGCCTCGATGCCCGACTCCTTCAGTTTCTGGCGCAGAGCTTCGGCGTTGTTGTAACTCGTGAACACGCCGATCTGCACGACGAATCCCTTGGTTGCGGGTTCCGTCCCCTTGTCTTCCGCGGCCGGAGCCGCGGGCGTCGTCAAGGCCTTGGCCGCCGCGGGCGCCGGCGCTGGAGTTGCAGTGGCCACAGGGGGCGATTCCGGTGCGGGCTGCTTTGGAGCAGCCCCGGTTGCCGGGCTTCGCGGCTGGACGCGCGTGGCGGCGGCCCCGGGCTTTACCGGCGCGCCCTGCGTGCCTTCCGGCGCGGCCGTCCTGTCTTCGGGCGGCGGCTCGGCGGGCGGGGGTTCCGTGTCCCTGGCGCAGTGCGACGATGTGGCGCACCTCGTGGCTGTCGCGCGAGGTCATCGCGCTGCCGGCCTTCATGGCCGCGCTCTTCTTCTGGGCCAGCCGGTCCAGGACGGCGAGACCGACGATGGCAACCGCGAGGAGGATCAGTGCGGCAACGAGGCGGCGGATTGCGCGCTTCTTCGATGCGTCTTGCTGCGGATCGAGCTGAACGGCATTGGCCATTGCTTGTCTGTCGGGTAGGGTCATTCTTATGACGGGATGCTAACACCCGGGCCATCGCCGAGGTAGGGAAGGGGCGCCCGGGCTGGCGGCCCCCGATCCGCAAGGTCCGGTGGGGCGGACACAACCCCGGGTTTTTTGCGCGTGGCCGGGGCCTTGCCCTTCCCTCGTCGAGGAGTGCATGCTATCCTCCTGAATTCCTTGTGAATTTAACCAGCTTTTGGAGAACGTCATGGCAGTAGAGCGCACCCTTTCCATCATCAAGCCCGACGCGGTCGCGAAGAACGTCATCGGCCAGATCTACTCCCGCTTCGAGAATGCCGGGTTGAAGGTCGTGGCCGCGCGCATGGCGCACCTGTCCCAGGCCCAGGCCGAGGGCTTCTATGCCGTCCACCGCGAACGTCCGTTCTTCAAGGACCTCGTGAGCTTCATGATCTCCGGCCCCGTGATGATCCAGGTGCTGGAAGGCGAGGGCGCCATCGGCAAGAACCGTGAACTGATGGGTGCGACGGATCCGAAGAAGGCTGCGCCCGGCACCATCCGCGCCGACTTCGCCGATTCCATCGACGCCAATGCCGTGCACGGCTCCGACGGCCCGGACACCGCCCGCCAGGAAATCGGCTACTTCTTCCCCTCGCTGGACGTCTTCAACCGCTGATGTCCGCCGTCAATCTGCTCGACTTCGATACCGCCTCGCTCGGCCGCTGGTTCGCGGAACAGGGCGAGAAGCCCTTTCGCGCACGGCAGGTGATGCGCTGGGTGCATCGCGCCGGGGTGGCGAACGTCGAGCAGATGACCGATCTCTCCAAGGATCTTCGTGCGCGTCTCGCGCAGTCTGCGGAGATCCGCGCGCCCGGCGTGCTGAAGGATTCCACCGCGCCTGACGGGACGCGCAAGTGGCTGCTTGATGTGGGCGCTGCCAACGGCATCGAAACCGTGTTCATCCCGGAGACCAACCGGGGCACGCTCTGCATCTCCAGCCAGGTGGGCTGTGCGCTCGAATGCGCCTTCTGTTCCACGGGGCGGCAGGGCTTCAACCGCAACCTCTCCGCGGCGGAGATCATCGGCCAGCTGTGGCACGCGAACCGCGCGCTCGGGGCGGATCTCCTGAACGGCAAGCGCGTCGTCACGAACGTCGTGATGATGGGCATGGGAGAGCCGCTCGCCAACTTCGATGCAGTCGTCACCGCGATGCGCGTGATGCTCGACGACCACGCGTATGGCATGTCGCGTCGCCGCGTCACCTTGTCGACATCGGGCATGGTGCCGTGGATGGACCGCCTCCGCGATACGCTGCCGGTATCGCTCGCGGTATCGCTGCACGCCCCGAACGACGCCTTGCGGGATCGCCTGGTCCCCATCAACCGCAAATGGCCGCTGGCGGAACTGCTCGCCGCCTGCCGCCGCTATATCGAGGGCGCTGCGAGTGCACCTGATCACGCGGACGACGAGGACGAACCGGTGGACGAACTGCGGCAGGTGAAGTGGCAGCGACACGCTGCACCTCGCGATTTCGTCACGTTCGAATACGTCATGCTGCGGGATGTGAACGACCGGCTCGATCATGCGCGGCAACTGGTGGACCTCATCGGTGATCTGCCCTGCAAGTTCAATCTGATCCCGTTCAATCCGTTCCCCGATGCCGGTTTCGAGCGCTCCACGCAGGACGCAGTCCTGCGGTTTCAGGCCGAACTGATTGAAGCCGGATTCGTCACCACTGTTCGCAAGACACGCGGTCAGGAGATCGACGGCGCGTGCGGCCAGCTCGCAGGACAGGTGCAGGACAAGACGCAGCGGAGCGCCCGTCGCGCGGATGCGGAGTCAGCCGCATGAGTCTGCGTCCCGCTTGCCTCGGCGGACTGCTGGTGGCTTTGCTCGCGGCGTGCCAGTCGCAGCCGGCGCGTTCGCCCAACGAGATCGGCTCGTCGCCACCGCCGCAGCAGGAGCCCACGCCGGCGGCCGCGGTGGAGCGTGCTCGCGCGCACACCGAACTCGCGGCGAGTTACCTGCACATCGGCCGGCTTGCCGTGGCGCTTCAGGAAGCGGACGAAGCCCTCAAGGCCGACCCGAAGTACGTTCCTGCGCACAACCTGCTGGGCGTGGTGTACATGGAACTCAAGGAAGACGTGAAGGCGAAGGCGAGCTTCGAGCGCGCGCTGAAGATCGAGCCGAACGATTCCGACGCCAACAACAGCTACGGCCTGTTCCTCTGCGACCGGAAGAAGGAGCGGGAGTCCATCCGCTACTTCCAGACGGCGCTCAAGAATCCCTTGTACGCCACCGCGCATGACGCCAACGTGAATGCCGGCATCTGCTCGCGTCGTGCCGGGGACGAGGTCGGCGCTCTCCAGTTCTTCGAGCGCGCCCTCGTGGTTCGCCCGGACGATCCGCGGGCGCTGGTCAACCTTGCGCAGATTCACTACGCCCGCCGGCAGGTCAATCTCGCGAAGAACTATCTCAACCGCTTCACGCAGTCCTCACAGAAAGCGGACGCCGCCACCCTCTGGCTGGGGGCACGAATCGAGAACGCCCTGGGAGATCGCGCTGCGGTGATGTCGTACGGAAAGCAGTTGAAGGACCGCTTTCCCGCCGCCCCCGAAACCCAACTCTTCATCGACGGTCGCTTCGAATGACGGAAGCCGCACTCGACTCCACTCCGAATCTCACACCCGAGACTGCGCTCGAATCGGTTCCCGTCGTCACGGCGGGGACCCAGCTCCATGCCGCGCGCGAAACGCTCAAGCTCACGGTCAACGACGTCGCGCGCCAGCTCAAGCTGCAGCCCAGACAGGTCGAAGCGCTCGAGCGCGACGACTACACGATCTTCTCCAGCCCGGTGTTCGTCCGGGGCTTCCTGCGAAACTATGCGCGATTCGTAGGGCTCGACGGCGATACGCTGGTGCTGTCGGCCGAAAAGGCCGGACGTCTCCCCGAGTCCGCGCTGAGTCCGAGCCACCAGGGCGGAGAGACCGCCGTGGCGCCGCCCAAGCCGGGAATCCGGGAACCGCTGGAACGCGACAAGGGGAGCAAGAGCTGGATCCCCGTTACTGTCGGGCTGATCGCGGTCGCCGGGATCATCGTGTACTTCAGCGATCAGACCGTGACCGTTCCGCGTCCGCCCGCGCCTCCGGCTCCCGTCACCGAGGCCGTCTCGCCCGCGGCCGTCGCGCAGCAGACCCCTGCGGAGGATGCAGCCGCAGCGCCCGGCACGGAAGCCACGGCGGTTCCCGCGCCTCCTGCCGCCGAGATGGTTGCTGCGCCGGCCGACGCTGCCGCGGCCACGACGCCCGTCGTGTCCAACGCTGCCCCGGCTGTGCCCGCCGCGCCGGCGGAGGCGACGAAGAAGACCGCTGAAAAGCCTGCCGAAAAGCCGGCCGAAAAGCCGGCCGCCGACGAAGTCGTGTCGACGCCTTCGCTCGAATCGACGGATGCCGCGGTAGCCAAGTCCGCGAAACGCAGCACGTCGCCAGTCACCGGTTCGGAGTCGCATGCCGGCGATCCCGAGATCCGGCTGTCGTTCACTGGTGAGTCCTGGGTCGAAGTGCGCGATGCGCGCGGCGGCATCGTGTTCTCCGATCTCAGTCGTCCGGGAATGGAGCGTGTCGTCCACGGCCAGCCCCCGTTCCAGGTGACGGTAGGCCGGGCCTCCGGCGTCTCGATGACCTACAACTCGCGTTCGATCGATCTCGCACCGTACACCCAGGCGGAGGTTGCCCGCCTGACGCTTCAGTGAGGCGGCCATGTCGACCAGCCCCGTGATTCGTCGCAAGAGCCGCCCTGTGAAAGTGGGGCACGTGGAAGTCGGCGGCAACGCGCCGATCGTGGTGCAGTCGATGACCAACACCGATACCGCCGACGTCGCGGCGACGGTCGAACAGGTGTTTGCGCTGGCTCGTGCCGGATCGGAAGTGGTCCGCATCACCGTCAATACGGCGGAGGCCGCGGCCGCAGTCCCCTACATTCGGGAAGCGCTCGATGCTCGCGGGTGCAACGTGCCGCTGGTGGGGGACTTTCATTTCAACGGCCATCGCCTGCTGTCGCAGCATCCCGAGTGCGCGCGCGTGCTCGACAAGTACCGCATCAACCCCGGCAACGTGGGCAAGGGCTCGAAGCGGGACGAGCAGTTCTCCACCATGATCGAAATGGCGTGCCGCTACGAAAAGCCGGTCCGTATCGGCGTGAACTGGGGAAGCCTGGACCAGGAACTCGCGGTGCGGATGATGGACGAGAACGCCCGCTCTCCGGAGCCGAAGGATGCCGCCGAGGTGACCCGTGAAGCGCTGGTGGTCTCCGCGTTGCAGAGCGCCGCGCAGGCCGAGCGCTGGGGGCTGCCGGGTGACCGCATTCTGCTCTCCGCGAAAGTGAGCGGCGTGCAGGACCTCATCCGCGTCTACCGCAACCTCGCGTCGCGCTGCGACTATCCGTTGCACCTGGGGCTTACCGAAGCGGGCATGAAGTCCAAGGGAATCGTCGCGTCGACCGCAGCCATGGCCGTCCTGCTCCAGGAAGGGATAGGCGACACCATCCGCGTCTCGCTCACGCCCGACCCGGGCGGGGATCGGACGCTCGAAGTCCAGGTGGCGCAGGAGATTCTGCAGACGATGGGCTTGCGCAGCTTCGCGCCCATGGTGATCGCGTGTCCCGGCTGTGGCCGCACGACGAGCACGTTCTTCCAGGAACTCGCCGCCCGTATCCAGAGCTACCTGCGTGCGCAGATGCCGGTATGGCGGTCCGCCTACCCTGGCGTGGAAGAAATGCACGTGGCCGTCATGGGCTGCGTGGTCAACGGTCCTGGCGAGAGCAAGCACGCCGACGTCGGCATCAGCCTGCCCGGTTCCGGCGAGAATCCCGTGGCCCCCGTGTTCGTCGATGGTCAGAAGACCGTGACCCTGAAGGGCGATCGCATCGCCGAGGAATTCCAGGCAATCGTCGAGGACTACGTGCGCAATCGCTTCGGCGCGCCGTCCCCGACAACCGATTCACGGCAGACCGTCTGACCGGTTCTGCTGTCTCCACCGCCCTACCTGAGCCATGAGCGAGACCATCCAGTCGGTCAAGGGAATGAACGACGTGCTGCCCGACGAGGGCCCGGCATGGGAGTTCTTCGAGAGCACGGTGCGTGCGTGGCTGCGGCGCTACGGTTACCGCCAGATCCGCATGCCGATCCTGGAGCGCACCGACCTGTTCGTCCGCTCCATCGGGGAAGTGACGGATATCGTCGAGAAAGAGATGTTCACTTTCACCGACAAGCTGAACGGGGACGTGCTCACGCTGCGGCCCGAGGGTACGGCGTCGTGCGTGCGTGCGGCGATCCAGCACAATCTGCTATACGCGGGACCGCAGCGGCTCTGGTATGCCGGCCCGATGTTCCGCCATGAGCGGCCGCAGAAGGGGCGCTACCGCCAGTTCCATCAGGTCGGCGTGGAAGCCCTGGGGCTCGGCGGCCCGGATATCGATGCCGAACTGATCATCATGGGCGCGCGTCTGTGGCGCGATCTCGGACTCGCCGACATCGCGCTGGAGATCAACACGCTCGGCGATATCGACGCCCGTGCGCGCTATCGCACCCGCCTCATCCATTATCTGGAAAAGCACCAGGATCTGCTCGATGGCGATGCCCGCCGCAGACTGCACACCAATCCGCTTCGGGTCCTGGACAGCAAGAATCCCGAGATGCAGGCCATGATCGAAGGCGCGCCGAAGCTGCTCGACGATCTCGACGAGCCGTCTCTCGCCCATTTCGAGGCGGTGCAGCGGCTCCTGCGCCACGCCGGCGTCGAATATCGCATCAATACCCGGCTGGTGAGGGGGCTGGACTACTACAATCGCACGGTGTTCGAATGGGTGACCACGCAGCTCGGCGCCCAGGGCACCGTGTGTGCCGGTGGGCGCTACGACGGGCTCATCACGCAGATCGGGGGCAAGGCGGCGCCGGCCGCGGGGTTCGCGATGGGTGTGGAAAGGCTCATCGCGCTCATGGCCGGGGGCTCGGCATCGATGCCGCCGCTCGCACCGGATGTCTATCTGGTATGGAGCGGTGAGGCGGCTGAACTCCACGCGTGGCGAGTGGCCGAGTCGCTGCGCGACGCCGGTGTGGATGTCACGCTCCATGCGGGCGGCGGAAGCTTCAAATCGCAGATGAAGCGGGCGGACGGCAGTGGCGCCCGCTTTGCGGTCATCATCGGGGACGACGAGGCGGCAGCAGGGCAGGTGACGCTCAAGCCGCTGCGCGATCAGCAGGAACAGACACGGGTGCGGGCGGAGGATCTTCCCGCGCTTGTCGCACGATAAGCTAGGAGCAAGTCATGGCGGTCTACGATCTCGAAGAACAGGAAAACATCGAATCCCTGAAGGCGTGGTGGAAGCAGTACGGCTCGCTGGTCATCGCCGCGGTCGTCGCTTTCGTCATCGGGGTGGGGGGCGTGCAGGGATGGCGCTACTACCAGGGAGAGCAGGCGCTCAAGGCGGCGGAGCTCTACACGGAGTTCGAGGAAGCGGTGAAGGTCGAGGATGCGGCGAAGATCCAGAGCCTCGCCGAGAAGATCCGTGCGGAGTTTGCTTCCTCCACCTATGCGCCGCGCGCCGTATTGCTGGCGGCCAGGACAGCCGTGGACAAGGGCGAGCGCGACAAGGCCGTCGAACTGCTCCGGTGGGCCGGCGCCAACGGCAAGGACGAGTCGCTGAAGGCGCTCGCGAATCTGCGGCTGTCGGCCGTGCTGCTGGACCTTGGCAAGCACGACGAGGCCGTCAAGGCCGTCACGACGCCGCCGACGGAAGCCTTCGCCGCGTTGTTTGCCGACGCCCGGGGCGACGTGTACATGGCGCAGGGCAAGAACAAGGAGGCGGCCGACGCGTATCAGGTGGCGCTCGACAAGCTCCCGAAGTCCGCTGCCTACCGCAACGTCGTCGAGATCAAGCGCGATTCCCTGGGGGTGCAGTGATCCCGAACGCCATGCGCGCGCTCTTCGTGTTTGTCGCGGTTCTGGGGCTGGCGGCGTGTTCGGCCACCGGACCGGAGCCCGCCGAACTGCGATCCTTCAAGGAAGAAGTGAAGCCGAAGGTGGCCTGGAAGACCTCCGCCGGCGAGTCCGACGAGTTCATCTTCCTGCCCGGAATCTGGGAGGGTGACTTCTTCGTCGCCGGTTCCGAGGGCGAGGTGGCTCGTCTCGATGGCCGCAACGGCAAGCGCAAGTGGCGGGTCGAGCTCGACCTGAAGCTGTCCGGCGGGGTGGGAGCCGGAGACGGTGCGGTCGTGGTCGGCACGGCGAAGGGTGAGGTGATCGCCCTCGACGCCACGAACGGAAAACAGCTCTGGCGGGCGAAGGTGTCCAGCGAGGTGCTGAGTCCACCGGTGATCGGCGAGTCGATGGTGTTCGTCCGCAGCGGCGACGGTCGCGTTGCCGGGTTCGACCGGGGCGATGGCTCGCGCAAGTGGGAATACATCCCGACGGCGCCGCCGCCTCTCGTGCTGCGCGGCGCCTTCGGTCTCACCCTCGACGAAGGCTCGGTTTACTTCGGCCTCCCGGGCGGCAAACTCGTGGCGGTGAATGCGTCGAACGGCGCGCTTCTCTGGGAGACGGCGGTCGCCGTTCCCAAGGGCGACACCGAACTGGAACGTGTCTCGGATATCGTGAGCAACCCGATCGTCGAGAACGGTCAGGTATGCGCCATCGCCTTCCAGGGGCGGGTCGCATGCTTCGACGCGGTGCGCGGCACCCTTGCCTGGGCCCGCAATGCCTCCAGCGTTGCCGGCCTGGCCGCAGGCACGAGTGCCTTCTTCTACGTCGATGACACTGCCACCATCCATGCAGTCGACCGCACGTCCGGCGGCAGTCTCTGGAAACAGGCAGTCCTGCTGAATCGCGGACTCGGCGCGCCCGGGGTGGTCGGCAAGTACGTGGCGGCGGGGGATTTCGAGGGTTATCTGCATATCTTCGACATCGAGGACGGCCGGCTCGTCGGTCGCCTGTCCACCGACGGCAGCCCGATCTCGGCGCCGCCGATCCAGGTCGGTGAGCGCAACTTTGTCGTTCAGACGCGAGAGGGCAACCTCTATGCGATCTCGCTGCGCTAAGGGCGGCGCCCGCCAGTCATGAAACCCACCGTGGTACTCGTCGGCCGGCCCAATGTGGGCAAGTCGACCCTGTTCAACCGCCTTACCAAGACTCGGGACGCCATCGTCCACGATCAGCCGGGCCTCACGCGGGATCGGCACTACGGGCAGGGACGAGTCGGCGACCGTCCGTACATCGTGGTCGACACGGGCGGGCTGGAGCCCGTCGTGAAGGAAGGCATCCTCCACGAGATGGCGCGGCAGACGCTCCAGGCGGTGGACGAAGCCGATGCCGTGATTCTCCTGGTGGATGCCAGGACCGGCCTGTCTCCCCATGACCGCGAGATCGCCTCACGACTGCGCAGGACGGGGCGGCCGCTTTGGGTGGCGGTGAACAAGGCGGAAGGCATGCCGTCCGCCACCGCGGTCGCGGAGTTCCATGAACTAGGGTTGGGCGATCCCGCGGCGATCTCCGCGACGCACGGCGACGGGGTGCACGAACTGATGGACCTCGTGCTGTCCGAACTGCCCCATACCGAGGACCCGCCGCCCGCCCGGCATCCCAAGATCGCCGTCGTCGGTCGTCCGAACGTGGGCAAGTCGACTCTGGTCAATGCCCTGCTCGGCGAGGAGCGGGTCATCGCCTTCGACGAGCCCGGCACGACGCGCGACAGCATCTACATCGACTTCGAACGAGCCGGCCGGCACTACACGGTGATCGATACCGCTGGCGTGCGCCGGCGCGGCAAGATCGAGGCGGCCGTCGAGAAGTTCTCGGTGCTGAAGACGCTGCAGTCGATCGAGGATGCGAACGTCGTGATTCTCGTCGTCGACGGGCGCGACGAGATCACCGATCAGGACGCCCACCTGGGCGGGTTCATCCTCGAGGCAGGCCGCGCGCTGGTCGTCGCCGTCAACAAGTGGGACGGCCTCTCCGAAGAGGCGCGGGAACGGGTCAAGCGCGATTACGCGCGCAAGTTGAACTTTCTCGGGTTCGCGAAAGTCCATCGGATCTCTGCCCTTCGGGGCAGTGGTGTGCCTGGGCTGTTCCAGTCGGTCGACGCGGCGTATGCCGCCGCGATGGCGAAACTCTCGACGCCCAAGCTCACCCGGGTTCTGATCGACGCGGTCGCGAAGCAGCAGCCTCCCCGTGCCGGGTTTTCCCGGCCGAAACTGCGCTACGCGCACCAGGGTGGAACCAATCCCCCCCTGATCGTGATCCATGGCAATGCGCTGTCGCAAGTGCCGCAGAGTTATCGCCGCTATCTGGAGCGCACCTTCGTCGAGCATTTTCAGTTGCAGGGCACGCCGTTGCGTGTTGAGTTCAAGCAGGGACGCAATCCGTATGCGGAGAAGGACTGAAGCTTGCTGGTAGTGACGGGCGGACCGGTGCAGATGCCACGGGTTCGCTTAACTTGATCTCCGAATTGCAGTAGAGTCTATCTTCGACCTGAGTGCCTGGAATTCGCTGGTCCGGGCCTTTTTTGCAGGGGTACAGCGACCGGAAACAAGGAGTTCCTCATGAGTGGAAAAGGGCAGTTGCTACAAGACCCGTTCCTGAACACGCTGCGCAAAGAACATGTGCCGGTGTCCATCTACCTGGTCAACGGCATCAAGCTGCAGGGACAGATCGAATCTTTCGACCAGTACGTCGTCCTGCTGAAGAACACCGTCACGCAGATGGTGTACAAACATGCCATTTCCACCGTCGTTCCCGCCCGCCCGGTGAATTTCTCGAGCGAAGCCGTGCAAGAGGGTTGATTGGCATCCCTGAAGCCGGGGCGGTCGGCAGGCCGGTCCCACTGATGCAGCCCACCCAATGTCGCGAGCCCTGATCGGTGTTTGAACGTCCGGTCGGCGGTGATACCGCAGTTCTTGTCAGTCTTACTCGCGGTCAGCCCGACGGCGAAGCCTCCGCGGCTGAGTTGCGAGAGTTGGCGCTGAGCGCTGGCGTGCAGCCCGTCGCGGAGATCTCCGGCCGGTCCGATCGCCCGAATCCCGCCACATTTGCAGGGTCCGGCAAGGTGGAGGAGATCGCGCAGGCACTGCGGGATTCGGGATCGACGCTCGTCTTGTTCGATCATTCGCTGTCGCCCGCCCAGGAACGCAATCTGGAACAGGTGTTGTCCTGCCGCGTTCTCGACCGCACGAGCCTGATCCTCGACATCTTCGCGCAGCGCGCCAAGAGTCATGAAGGCAAACTGCAGGTGGAACTCGCACAACTGGAGCATCTGGCTACCCGGCTGGTCCGGGGATGGACCCACCTGGAACGGCAGAAGGGCGGTATCGGACTGCGTGGTCCCGGCGAGACACAGCTGGAGACCGACCGGCGCCTTCTGGGCAAGCGGGTCAAGTTCCTCAAGGAGCGGCTCGAGCGCCTCGGTCGCCAGCGTCAGGTGCAGCGGCGCGCCAGAGATCGCAACTCGGTCCCGACCGTGTCTCTGATCGGCTACACCAACGCCGGCAAGTCGACACTGTTCAATGCGCTCACGCACACGGGCACCTACGCGGCGGATCAGCTGTTCGCCACGCTGGATACTACCTCCCGTCGCGTCCACACCGCGGGCGGCCCCGTGGTGATCTCCGACACGGTCGGGTTCATCCGGCAGTTGCCGCACAGTCTGGTGGAGGCGTTTCGGGCGACTCTCGAAGAGACCGCCCGGGCCGATCTGCTGCTTCACGTGGTCGACGCTTCGAGCCCGGACCGCGAGTCCCAGATGCGCGAAGTCGACCTGGTGCTCGACGAGATCGGTGCGGGTGAGGTGCCCCGGCTGATCGTCTACAACAAGATCGACAGGACCCCTCTTGCCGCGGGTGTCGAAAGGAATGACTGTGATACCATCCAGGCGATTCGGCTCAGCGCTCTCAGCGGTGCGGGCCTGGAGCATCTCAGAGCTGTGTTCGAGCAGCTCACCCGTCCCAAGGGTGCCGATGTGCCCGACGGCAGTCTTGCAGCCGCCTGAGTCGCCTTAGCGCGCTCTGGCACCGAGGATCCACCGAGGACATCAACAGGCGATATGGCACTGAACGATCCCCAATGGGGCAGGCGTCGCGGGGATGGACCGCCCGATCTTGACGAGATCTGGGGCCGGTTCAATCAGAAACTGGCCGGGCTTTTCGGCGGCAAGGGCGGAGGCGGTTCCGGGCCGGAGGGCGGCGGTTCCAAGCCGTTCAGCGGCGGAGTCGGTCTGCTGATCGGGCTGGTGGCCCTCGTATGGCTGGCGAGCGGCTTCTACATCGTCGACGCGGGTCAGAAGGGCGTCGTGCTGCGGTTCGGCAAGTTCGTCGAAACCACCGATCCCGGACCTCGCTGGCACCTTCCTTACCCGCTCGAGACGGCCGAGGTAGTCAACATCTCCGGCGTGCGCACGGTCGAGGTCGGCTACCGCAATGACGTCCGCAGCAAGGTGCCGAAGGAATCCCTCATGCTCACGGACGACGAGAACATCGTCGACCTTCAGTTCGCGGTCCAGTACGTGCTGAAGGACCCTACCGAGTATCTGTTCAACAACCGCAGCCCCGAAGATTCCGTTCGCCAGGTGGCCGAGTCCGCGATCCGCGAGATCGTAGGCAAGAGCAAGATGGACTTCGTGCTCTACGAGGGCCGGGAGCAGATTGCGGTGTCTGCGCGGAAGCTGATCCAGGACACCCTCGATCGCTACAAGACCGGCATCACCGTCAGCCAGGTGACCATGCAGAATGCGCAGCCGCCAGAGCAGGTCCAGGCGGCATTCGCCGATGCGGTGAAGGCGAACCAGGATCGCGAACGCCAGAAGAACGAGGGCGAGGCCTACGCGAACGACGTCGTCCCGAAGGCGCGCGGTACGGCAGCCCGTCTGCTTCAGGAAGCCGAGGGTTACCGTCAGCGCGTGATCGCCAACGCGGAAGGCGAGGCGTCACGCTTCAGCGTGGTTCTGGCGGAATACAAGAAGGCACCGGGCGTCACCCGTGACCGGCTCTATCTCGACATGATGCAGCAGGTGCTCTCTTCCTCTAGCAAGGTGATCGTCGATCAGAAGTCCGGCAGCAACATGCTGTTCCTGCCGCTCGACAAGATCCTCCAGATGAGTGCGGGCGGCGTGATTCCGGAGGGTGGCGCCAAGCCGCCCGTCGTGACCGAGCCCGTGCCCGTGCCGCCTGCAGACCCGTCGACCACACGCTCCCGCGAAGCGTTTCGGAGCCGCGACAGGGAGATCCGCTGATGACCAAGAACATCGGAACCGTCCTCGTGGGCGTCGTCGTGGCGCTCGTGCTGCTCAGCCTGTCGCTGTTCTCGGTGGATCAGCGCGAAAGTGCCGTGATCTCCCGGCTTGGCGAGATCGTGAGCGTAAAGGATCAGCCCGGCCTGTACTTCAAGCTTCCGCTGGTTGATCGTGTTCGCCTGTTCGATACCCGCATCCTGACCATCGACACCGACGACCCCGACCTCTTCCTGACGTCCGAAAAGAAGAACGTGCTGGTCGATTCCTTCGTGAAGTGGCGCATCGTGGACGTGAAGCAGTACTACATCAGCGTCGAAGGCAACGAGGAACGCGCCCGCATTCGCCTCATGCAGACGGTCAACGACAGTCTGCGTGCCGAGTTCGGCAAGCGCACGATCCACGACGTGGTGTCCGGAGAGCGGGACCAGATCATGAACATCATGCGCGAGAAGGCGGACTCGGACGCCCGCAAGATCGGCGTGCAGGTCATGGACGTCCGTCTGAAACGCGTGGATCTTCCGCAGGAAGTGAGCGAATCCGTGTACGGTCGCATGCAGGCCGAGCGGCAGCGGGTGGCCAAGCAGCTGCGCTCTCTCGGCACGGAAGAGTCCGAGAAGATCCGCGCTGACGCTGACAAGCAGCGCGAAGTGATCATCGCCGAGGCCTACCGCGATGCGCAGCGCCTCAAGGGGGAAGGCGACGGCAAGGCCTCCGCGATCTACGCCAGGGCATTCCAGGACGGCCCCGAGTTCTTCGCGTTCTATCGCAGCCTCGAGGCCTACCGGCAGAGTTTCAAGAACAAGGGTGATGTGCTCGTGCTCGAGCCCAGTTCCGAATTCTTCAAGTACATGAAGAGCGCGGGCGGCGGCGGAGGTGGCGGGGGCAAGCGCTAGGAGCCTTTCGGACACGGGTGTTCGAACGCGACACGGCAGCCGGGCGACGTCGGACTCCGAGGATGCCGACGCACCCGTCGGGAATCGGCAGCAGCGAGGCGGCGAAGGCCGGGCCGGCGGCGTTGCCGATTCATCCCGAGTACGACAGGCTGCCAGGAAACTGAGGCCGGCCACCGGCCCGGGGGGGAGGGGTGAAGGACACTCTGCTGGCAGCGCTCGCGCTGATGCTGGTGCTGGAGGGCTTGCTGCCTTTCATCTTGCCGGCCCTCTGGCGCGAGACGTTCCGCAAGCTCGTGGAGCTGTCCGACGGACAGCTCCGGTTCATCGGCCTCACGGCCATGCTCGTTGGCCTGATGCTGCTGTTCCTGGCGCACGCCGACTGAATTCCACCTCGACTCGTCATGCGCAATTGGGTCTTGCCTGAATACGTGGAGGACGTTCTGCCTGCCGAAGCCTGGCGGGTGGAGCGCCTTCGTCGCCGCCTCGTCGATCATTTCTTTGTGCACGGCTACGAGCTGGTGATGCCGCCGATGATCGAACACCTCGAATCGCTCCTGACCGGCACGGGGCACGACCTCGATCTGCGCACGTTCAAGCTGGTGGATCAGCTGTCCGGCCGCATGCTGGGCCTGCGTGCCGACATCACGCCGCAGGTCGCCAGAATCGATGCGCACCTGCTCAACCGGGAGGGCGTCACGCGGCTTGCCTACTGCGGAACGGTGCTGCACGCACGGCCCGCAGTCGCCTCGCACACGCGTGAAGTGCTGCAGATCGGCGCCGAGTTGTACGGCCATGCGGGCGTAGACGGGGATGTCGAGATCCAGCACCTCATGCTGAAGGCGCTGGATCTCGCTGGGATCGAAGGCATGCACCTCGACATCGGCCACGTTGGGCTGTTCCGGGCGCTTTGCCGTCACGGCCAGGTTTCTCCGGCCCTGGAGGGCGAACTCTTTCTCGCGCTTCAGGGCAAGGACGTCCCGGCCCTGCGTTCGCTCACGCAACCGCTCGCGCCGGTCTTTCGCGATGCGATCCTCGCGCTTCCGGAGTTGTACGGCGGCCATGACGTGCTCGCGCGAGCGCGCGCGGTCCTGCCTGCTCTGCCGGAGATCGAGGCGTGCCTGCAGCAGCTCGACCGGATTGCCGAAGCGCTCGAACCGCACGTCGGTGCGCTGCTGGTGGATCTCGCCGAACTGCGCGGCTATCACTATCACAGTGGTGTCGTCTTCGCGGCCTACGCGGCAGGAAGCGCCAATGCCATCGCGCTCGGCGGGCGCTACGATGAGGTTGGCAAGGCGTTCGGGCGAGCCCGGGCAGCTACCGGCTTCAGTCTCGATCTGAGGGAGCTGGCCGGCATCGCGAAGTCGGCGACGCCTTCGGTACCGATCTACGCGCCGTCCTCGGGCGGCGACACCCTGCGCGCAGAGATCGCGAGATTGCGTGGCGAGGGCGAAGTCGTCATCGTTGCCTTGCCGGGCGAGAATGCGACACGGGATGCGCGGGCACCGATTCGCGAACTGGTGGAAAACAACGGGCGCTGGCAGGTCGTGGTGCGCCCCTGACGGAAACGGATCATGGCGAAGAACGTAGTGGTGATCGGCACCCAGTGGGGTGATGAAGGCAAGGGCAAGATCGTCGACTGGCTGACCGACCACGCCCAAGGCGTGGTGCGCTTCCAGGGCGGGCATAACGCCGGCCACACGCTGGTGATCGCCGGGCGCAAGACGGTCCTCCATCTGATCCCATCGGGCATCCTGCGCTCCGGCGTGCGCTGCTATATCGGCAACGGCGTTGTCGTGTCGCCGCATGCCCTGCTCGAAGAAATCGACATGCTGGCGCAGGCCGGTGTCGAGGTCGGCGGGCGGCTCACCATCAGCGAGGCCGCGCCGCTTATCCTGCCCTATCACGCCGCCCTGGATCAGGCGCGGGAAAAGGCCAAGGGCGAGGGCAAGATCGGAACGACCGGCCGTGGTATCGGTCCGGCCTACGAGGACAAGGTGGGGCGGCGCGCTCTCCGGCTCCAGGATCTCTTTCATCCGGAGCGTTTCGCCGAGAAGTTGCGTGAGGTGCTCGAGTTCCACAACTTTGTCCTCACCCAGTACTTCAAGGTCGAGGCCGTCAGTTTCCAGAAGGTTCTGGACGAGTCGCTGAGCCTGGCCTCGCGCATCAAGCCGATGGTCGGGGATGTGCCGCGTCTGCTGTTCGAGGCGGCGGGGCGCGGCGAGCGTCTGCTGTTCGAAGGTGCGCAAGGCAGCCTGCTCGACGTGGACCACGGCACGTATCCGTTCGTGACCTCCAGCAACTGCGTCGCCGGCGCGGCCGCGGCCGGCGCCGGGGTGGGGCCGCAGATGCTCGACTATGTTCTCGGCATCACGAAGGCGTATACGACACGGGTGGGTTCAGGACCTTTCCCGACGGAACTGTACGACGATGTGGGCAAGCGCATTGCAAGCCGCGGCAACGAGTTCGGTGCAACGACCGGGCGTGCCCGCCGTTGCGGCTGGTTCGACGCCGCCGCGCTGCGCCGCTCGGTTCAGATCAACGGCCTGTCAGGGCTTTGCGTGACCAAGCTGGACGTGCTGGACGGCATGGAGTCCCTGCAGGTGGGCGTCGGCTATCGCGTGGACGGCGAGCGGTTCGACCTCCTGCCCGTCGGGGCGGAGATGCTCGCGAAGTGCGAGCCGATCTACGAGGAAATGCCGGGCTGGCAGGACAGCACGGTGGGCGTCAAGCACTACGACGGGCTGCCGGAGGCTGCGCGCAAGTACCTGAAGATGGTGGAGTCGGTTTGCGGTGTGCCGATCGACGTGATCTCGACGGGGCCGGACCGCGAAGAGACCATCATCCTGCGTCATCCGTACTCGATCTGATTCGGGGGCAGCGTGGTTCCGGGAGGACGCGTGTTTTCCCGGGCGGTTGTTCCGTCGGTGAGACGCCGATGAGAAATCAGGCGGTGAAGAAAGCGCGGGCGGGACTGCTGGCGAGTCCTTGGGCCACGCGACCCGACATGAATGGGGAAGAGAAACATCGGGACAGAGAGTCCCGGGCGGGAATCACTCTGCACAAGCGCACGAAACAGACGTCGCGCCAGAGCCCCGACAGAACAACAAGACCGCAGTCCACGCAGTCGAATTTGATGGTGCCGAGAAGAGGACTCGAACCTCCACAGGGTTGCCCCCGCCAGGACCTGAACCTGGTGCGTCTACCAATTTCGCCATCTCGGCACTGCGTGACTGCACTGCATCAAGAACGAGAATTTATCGTCAAAGCCGTTCCCATGTCAAACCATCCCCAGGTGACCCCGCTGCCGTGAGTCGCAAGCCAACCGAACCGAAAACCGCTCTCAAGCGGGCCCGCGCGCTGCGTCTCAGCGATCCTTTCCTCGAGCGCGAGAGTCAACGCTACGAAAACCCCTTGCCCTCCCGTGAGTTCATTCTCCAGATCATGACGGACGAGGGGGCGCCCATCGCTGCCGAGGTGCTCGCGACACGCCTCGCGATCGCGGACGACGAGGCCGATTCCTTCGAGCGTCGCCTGCATGCGATGGCCCGGGAAGGGCAGATCCTCATCAACCGCAAGGGCGCCCTGTGCGTCGCCCGCAAGCTCGATCTCGTTCCCGGCATCGTGCAGGGTCATCCCGAGGGGTTCGGATTCTTCATCCCGGACGACGGCGGCGCGGACCTGTTCCTGGGGCAGAGCGAGATGGCCAAGGTCCTGCACGGCGACCGGATCATGGCCCGCGCCGTGGGCGTCGATCGCCGCGGCCGGCCCGAGGGCGAGGTCGTCGAGGTGCTTGAGCGTCGGACGACCCGGGTCGTCGGCCGCTTCGTGGTCGAGCACGGCGTCGCGGTCGTGGCGCCGTCGGATCGTCGGATCCATCACGACATCCTGGTGCCGGCGGAGGCCTCGCTGCAGGCGCGATCCGGCCAGATCGTCGAGGTGGAGATCGTCCAGCAGCCGGCCCGGTACCAGCAGCCCATCGGGCGCGTGGTGAAGGTCCTGGGCGACGCGACCGATCCCGGGATGGAGATCGAGATCGCCGTGCGCAAGCACCAGATGCCGCACGAGTTCCCGGAGGCGGTGGTCGCGCAGGCCGAGGCCATTCCCGCCAAGGTGCTGAAGAAGGACTTGAAGGGGCGCAAGGACCTGCGCGAATTGCCGCTCGTCACGATCGACGGTGAAACCGCGCGGGACTTCGACGACGCGGTGCTTTGCGAGCGCCAGGGCAAGGGCTTCAAGCTGTACGTCGCCATTGCGGACGTGAGCCACTACGTTCGCCCCGGGGACGCGCTCGATGTCGAGGCGGCTGAGCGCGGCAACTCGGTGTACTTCCCGCGGCGCGTGATTCCGATGCTTCCGGAGGCGCTCTCGAACGGCATCTGTTCGCTCAACGCGAACGTCGAACGGCTGTGCATGTGCTGCGAGATGGACATCAGCGCGCGCGGCGAGATCGCGCGCTACGAGTTCTACCCCGCCGTGATGTACTCGCATGGTCGGCTCACCTACACCGAAGTGTGGCAGGCGCTCTCCGAACCTGGCTCCGAAGCCGCCGTCAGGCTCAGGCCTCTGCTGCCGCACCTGCAGGCTCTGGACGAGCTTTTCCGGGTGCTCGTGAAGGCCCGCGCACGCCGGGGTGCGATTGACTTCGAGACCATCGAGACACAGATGGATTTCGACGACCAGGGCAAGATCCGCGCGATCCGGCGGGTCGAGCGCAATGATGCTCATCGCATCATCGAGGAGTGCATGCTGGCCGCGAACGTCTGCGCCTCGGACTTTCTTCAGAGTCATCATCATCCGGCGCTGTATCGGGTACACGAGGGACCCACTGAAGAAAAGCTCGAGCGGCTGCGCGAGTTTCTCGCGGAGTTCGGGCTGCAACTGGGCGGCGGCACCGAACCGAAAGCCAAGGACTACGCGAAGCTCCTGGCGTCCCTCCAGGGCCGGCCGGACGTGGAACTGCTGCAGACGGTGATGCTCCGTTCGCTTCAGCAGGCGGTGTACAGCCCCGAGCCCCTCGGCCATTTCGGCCTAGCCTACGAGTCGTATACGCATTTCACCTCGCCGATCCGGCGCTATCCCGATCTGATCGTCCACCGTGCGATCCGCGCCGTTCTTGCCGGCCAGACGCTGACCGGCATCGACCTTGCCGCGCTGGGTGGTCACTGCTCCATGACCGAGCGGCGAGCCGACGACGCGACCCGCGATGTGGTCGCCTGGCTCAAGTGCTACTACATGCGCGATCGCGTCGGCGAGAGCTTTGCCGGCACGGTGAGCAGCGTCGCGTCGTTCGGGGTCTTCGTGGCGCTGGACAGCGTTTACGTAGAAGGACTCGTCCACGTCTCGGAACTCGGAGCGGACTATTACCAGTTCGACGCCACCCGCCACCAGATGCTCGGGGAGCGTTCGGGCGAGCGTTTCCGTCTCGGCGATCGCATGCGAGTCAAGCTCGTGCGGGTCGACATGGACCGGTCCCGCCTCGATTTCGTCCCCGACCCGGAAGCCCGGAAGAAATGAGCCGGGAGCGCCTGGTTTACGGTTTCCACGCTGTCGCCGCGCGCCTGCGGCAGGACCCCGCCGGGGTCAAAGAGGTCTACGTGGTCCATTCCCGGGACGACGCCCGATCCCGGGACATCGCTGCCCTGGCGGCAGAGCGGGGCGTGCGGGTGGTGCCCGTGCCTGCCGACCGCCTCGACGGCATGCTTCCCGGCGTTCGCCACCAGGGCGTCGCCTGCACGGCTCAGCCCCGGACCGCCATTCACGACATCGAGGATGTCCTGGATGCCGTCCAGGGCCATCCCCTGGTCCTGGTGCTGGACGGCGTGACCGACCCGCACAATCTCGGCGCCTGCCTGCGCAGCGCGGACGCCATGGGCGTCCATGCCGTGATGGCGCCCAAGGACCGGGCCGTAGGCCTCACGCCGGTCGTCGAGAAGGTGGCGAGCGGCGCGGCCGAGACCGTGCCCTACGTCATGGTGACCAATCTGGCCCGCAGTCTCGACACCCTCAAGGATCGGGGCCTCTTCGTCGTCGGTCTGGCCGGCGAAGCCGACGGCCCTCTGCATGCCCAGGCGCTGGACGGTCCCGTCGCGCTGGTCATGGGTGCCGAGGGGGCCGGCATGCGTCGCCTCACCCGGGAGAGGTGCGATGTGCTGGCCGCAATACCCATGTCCGGGACGGTGGAAAGCCTCAACGTCTCCGTCGCTGCCGGAATTTGCCTTTACGAGGCCCGGCGGCAGCGGCTCACCGCCGCCCGCTGACCGGCCAACCCCACGAAAACTGCTGCGAAAACACCTATTTCGCATTCGAAGTGGCTATACTCGCCGGCTTTCCTTGCCCCACGGGAATTGCCCATGCCTGGGGGCTTCATCCATAAGGAGTGTTCATGAGGCATTACGAGATCGTCTTTATCGTTCACCCCGATCAGAGCGAGCAGGTCCCCGCGATGATCGAGCGCTACCGGACGATGGTCACCAGCAAGAATGGTCAGATCCATCGCCTCGAAGACTGGGGTCGCCGGCAGCTCGCCTACCCGCTGCAGAAAATCCACAAGGCCCACTACGTTCTGATGAACATCGAGTGCGACCAGGGCACCCTGGAAGAACTCGAGCACGCCTTCAAGTTCAACGATGCCGTGCTGCGCCACCTCACCATCAAGCGCGATGCCGCGGAAACCGCGCCCTCGCCCATGATGAAGGAGGAGAAGGCCAAGTCGCTCACCGGCACCACCGAAGGTGAGGGCGAAGCCAAGCCGGCAGTGGAAGCCGCTCCCGCGGCGACACCGGCAGCGAGCTGACCGCGGAGCCCTTGGGCACCAACCGTGTCGAGATCGCCGGCGTCCTCGAGTCGCCGGAGCCGATGCGGATGACCCCGGCAGGCGTTCCGACGCTGCGATTCAGTCTCCGGCACCAGTCCACCCAGATGGAAGCGGGTCATCCCCGCACGGTGGAGTGCGCGCTGAGGGTCGTGGCGGTGGGGCCGGTAGCCGAGCAGGTGCGAGGGCTCGCGGCGGACAGCGAATTGGTGGTGACCGGGTTTCTGGCCCGGGCGAGCCACAGGAACGAATGGCCGGTGCTGCATGCAACGGCAGTCACAGTGATCTAGATCGAGGAGTATCACCATGGCAATGGGACGCAAGTTCGGCAAGGACCGAAAGGACCGCAAGAAGGACGACAAGGCGTCGCGCCCGCTGTTCAAGCGGCGCAAGTTCTGCCGCTTCACGGCCGAGAAGGTCAAGGAAGTAGACTACAAGGATGTGGAAGTGCTGAAGGACTTCATCAACGAGAATGGCAAGATCATCCCGGCGCGCATTACCGGGACGCGCGGCCATTATCAGCGGCAGCTTTCGGTGGCGGTCAAGCGTGCGCGTTTCCTCGCGCTGCTGCCCTACACCGACCTGCACGCCGGGAGGTAATCGGTCATGCAGATTATTCTCCTCGAGAAGGTGACCAACCTCGGTCAGCTGGGCGATGTCGTCAAGGTGAAGGACGGCTACGCACGGAACTTCCTCATCCCGAAGGGCAAGGCGAAGCGCGCGACCGAAGCCAATCTGGCCGAGTTCGAAGCGCGCCGCGCCGAGCTGGAAAAGGCGCACGCTGATGCGCTGGCCTCGGCCCAGGCTCTGGCTGCCAAGCTCGAAGGCCTGATGCTGCAGATCACGCAGAAGGCGGGTGTCGACGGCCGGCTGTTCGGTTCCGTCACCAACCACGACATCATCGGTGCCCTGAAGACTCAGGGTTTCGAGATCGAGCGTGGTGCGGTGCGCATGCCGGAAGGTCCGCTGAAGCAGGTGGGCGATCATTCGGTCACCATCGCGCTGCACGCGGATGTCTCGGTCGACATCACTGTCTCGGTGCTCGGCGACCAGTCGTGACCCGTCGCGGGTTTGCAGCAGGAAGAAAGCCGCCCCCCGGGCGGCTTTTTTTTCGTTTTCGGCGCTCCTGACCACCATGCCCCTCTCCGAGTTGCTTCGGGAACACACCCGCACCGCCCATCGCGACGCGGAGCGCACCGGGGTCGTCCGGGCGATGCTCGACGGGAGTATCTCGCTATCCCAATACCATCTGTGGTTGCGCAATCTGCACGAGGTGTATGTCACCCTCGAGGACGCGCTGATCGCGCAGTCCGCCGATACGCCGGCGACCGTATTTGCGGACCCGCTGTTGTATCGCGCCGGCGCCATCGAGCGCGACCTCCTGGCGATGCTGGGTGCCTCGTGGGCCACGCTGCCGATCCTGCCGGCGGCGGGGGCCTATCGCGATCACGTGCGGTGCCTCGGGCGAGTTGCCGGTCCCGGTCTGCTGGGCCACGGTTACGTGCGCTATCTCGGGGATCTCAGCGGCGGACAACTGCTGCGCGGGCTGCTGCGGGACCGGCTCGGCTTGCCGCCGGCCGCGCTCGCGTACTACGAGTTTCCCGGCATCGACGACGTGCCGGCGACGAGGAATGCCCTGCGTGAACGCATGGACCTCTGCCCCCTGTCGCCCGATGCCGTGTCGGTCGTGCTCGACGAGGCGCTGGCGGGTTTCCGGCTCACCATGAACCTGGCCCGCGACGCGAGCCTTGCCCAGGCTGGGTAGAGCCGCGGAAGCGTCAGGGAGTGCGACCGCCGTGGGCGTGCCACAGCAGGAGTTGCAGAAGCCGGTCGGTACGCTCGAGCGACGTGCCGATGCTGTCGAGCAGCTCCGGCATGCGTGTGGTGTCGACGCTGTCGGTGATCTCCAGCGCAGCGAGCTGCGCGTTGCCGACGGCCGACGAGAGGATGTTCCGGTAGATCAGATCGGCGCGGGAATCGAGCCGCACGCTGGTAATCCGGTGCTGCCCCACGATCCCCTCCTGAAAGCGACGGCGCGCCGCCTCGGCTTCCCGTCGCTGGGAAAGATCGTTGAAGAGCACGACGAAGCCCAGCACGTGATCGGGCGAAGAGAACACGGGGTCACCGCGTACCAGCAGCGGCTTCGACACACCGCCTTCGGATTGCAGATCGACCTCGCCGCGCCACGGACGGCGATGGCGGATGAGTTCCTGCAGGCTGTTCCGCACCACGACCGGGTCGGAGCAGAACGCCGTCAGGTCCTTCAGCCAGCGCACCGGCGCATGCATGCTGGGCAGCATGCGCTCGAAGGCTTCGTTCGCCAGGATCACGCGGCCGCCGGCATCCGACACGATCACCGGTTGTTCCGAGATGGTGACTCGCCGGCTTACTTGACGGAGTTGTTCCTGCGCGATCAGCAGTCGCACCGAGCGGAACTGCAGCACCACATCCGATACCGTGCCGCCGATGAGCCGCCCCGCGGTGTGATGCGCCTCTGTCCACGGATCGGAGGTGCCTTCGACGAGCTGGTGCCATTGCGAGAACGATCGGCGCGGAGACAGATCGGCCGGGTCTCCGCCGATGACGACCGGCTTGAACGGGTCACCGCCCCAGGTAAGGGTGCGGACGCGTTCGGGGCGAAACCACATCAGGTACTCGCCGTGCGCCTGCGACACCGGCACCGCAAGCAGGCCGCTGGCGACAGGCGTGAGCGCGCCGAAGCGCGGCTCGTCGGTGCCCAGGGCTGCCGTGGCGAACAGGTCGAATCGCGCTTTCGCGTCGAGCCAGGCGCCGATCTCACGCACCTGCTGCGTGCCGGGGACTTCGCCGGTGGTCAGCACCTGATCGTCGATCAGGAGGGCCGCGCCGCTGGCACTGAGCGGTTGCAGCAGCGCGGAGGACGAATCGAACAGCGCGCTCTGCCACTGCCCCTCGCGGGCGATCGCGTCGATCATGCGCTGCTCGAGACGCCGCACGGACAGTTCCGCCTGCGTGCGGGCGAACCCCTCCAGCGCCGCGATGCGGGTGGCGACCGCTTCCGCCAGAAGCTCGCAGACCACGCGCTGCTCGTAGTGGACGAACCGCGGCTGGTAGTGATGGCAGGCCACGAGACCCCACAGGCGCCCGCCGACCACGATGGACACCACCAGGGTTGCCGACACGCCCATATTCTTCAGGTACTGGATGTGGATCGGCGACATGCTCCGCAGGAAGCTGAGCGACATGTCGAACTCGCCGCCCGCGGTCGCCTCGTGCGTCGAGTGGACGGGAATCGACTCGTAGTGCACATCCACGAGCATGCGGATACGGTTGCGCTCGTAGAGCCGCCTCGCGATCTGCGGTATGTCGCTGCTCGGATAGCGGTTGCCCAGGTAGGCCTCGAGATGCGACTCCCGGGATTCGGCAAACACCTCGCCATGACCTTCGGCATCGAAGCGGTACACCATCACACGGTCGTAGCCTGCGATCGCCTTGAAGCGTCGCGCCGTCTCGTCGCACAGCACTTCGAGGGATGAGGCGGACAGGATCGCCTGCAGGCAGGTCTCTACCTGTCCGGCGAGGTCGAGCTCGGGCCCGGCCCGTTCGAATTCGACGACCAGGTCGCCATCGGCCAGCCGGTGCACCAGCACATCGAACGGCGCCGCTGGCTCGCCCAACTGGCAGCGCAACGCCATCGGCACGCGGTCGAGCGGCTCGCTGAGGTGGGGTGTGATGCACGACCAGGCGTCGGGTGCGATGGACTCGAGCGGGCTGCCCAGCGGGTCCTGTGAAAGCCCGAGAAACGCCTGGGCATTGGCACTGGCGCGGATGATCGTGCGATCGGACTCGCGGACGACGATCAGGGTGCCGTGCGGCTGGATCGACCCCGCGAGATGAATCTGCTCGCGTTCGCAGTTGGAGAGATCTGCCTGGCCGAACGCCGGTGCGGACAGCGCCGGACTCTGGGGTGGGTTCGAACGGACGAGATTCAATCCGCGATGTCCGTGCTCGGACGGTCAGGCAATTCTGCCGGTACGAACAGGATGCCCATGGATCGGGCGTTCGGATCGTCCGGACGGAGTACGACGAGAGCGATGCGGGCGCTTTCGCCCGAGGTGTTCACCATGGTGACGTCGGGAATCGCTGCGGCGTGCGTGTCGCGCGCTGCCCCGAGTACGGCATTCACGACCGCCAAATCGTCCTGGAACCAGCGGCCGAGGGACGTCCCGATGACCTCGCCGACTGACGGTGTGCCCGCCTGGCGGGCGAAGGCGGGATTCGCATAGGACACCACACCGTCAACGTCGATCACGCAGAACGGATCTGCCGCGCCACGAATGGCGACGTCCAGCGCCTGCGCTGGCTCACCGGCCGGACGAGCGCCGAGACCCGCGGGCGTGAGTTGCAGCAGGAACAGCAGACCGGTATCGGCGGTGATCAGCGAGGCCCGCAGTAACCAGGCTTGCGAAACACGGCCCAGGTGGGTCAGCACGCCCGGCGCCTTGCCGTGTTCGCGCACCGTGTCGAGCAGGGCCTGGAGGGAGTCCCGCTCCTGCGGGGCGACCAGTTCGAGGAATTCCCGGCCGGCGGCTTCGCTGCGACCGGGCGTGAGATCGAGCGCCTTGGCGGCGGCAGGATTCACTTCGACGATGCGGAGATTCGCGGCCCGGAGCAGGACGACGGCTTCGCTGGAGTTGTCGAACAGAAGGCGATAGCGGCTCTCGAGTTCGCGAAGCTTCCAGTATTCCCGCTCCATCTCTTCCTGGGCGGCCACCAGACGCGACTGCAACTCGGTGACGGCGTGCAGGCTCTTGCCGACAGCGATGAGGCCGGCCCCATCGCCGAGCCGGACCGTGGTGTATTCGATGAGGAGTTCGAGGCCGCTGGGGAAGCGCTGGGTGACCTGACGGAACCCGGAGACGTTGCGTCGGAGCGCGTCTTCGACCATGCGGCGGACCTTGGTACCCGCTTCGTCGGTGACGGTCTTGAACCAGGACTGACCGACCCAGGCGCTCACATCCTCGCCCGACAGTGCATTCGACAGGGAGGCGTCGCGGATTACGCCCTCGTTGTCCAGCCGCAACGTGATGTCCGGACCGGAAATATTGACGACGTTCATGAAACCCCGGGCTCAAGAAAACTGCTTCGACCTGTGCTTTGCCCTACGATTGTCCAATCGAGGCACTTGAATTGTACAACCGGAACCGATTCATCCCTATGAAAATTTTGGGTGGATTTCGATTGTCCAACACCTTCGACAGACACCGGGAACCAGGGGGCGTTCAACCGGGTGGCAGAGGCCTCGCGCGGTGTGCCCGACAGCAGCGGGTTGCAGTGGTGAAACAGCGGCCGACGGGGGTGAAGCCGGCGGGGGAGGAGCGGGGCGTGAACCAATCGTCCGCCGAAGCAACGGCCCGGCGAGGGTAACGGGGTGCCGCCTTCTCGTGCGGCGTGCGGCGTGGCCGCCGCACCCGCAGGGCGGCGGCCACAGTCCATCAGGGAGCCACCAGACCGAGCAGGTGGGCCAGGTCCTTGAAGAAGATCCGCACATGCGCCATGGGGCGCTTGCGTACCAGTCGCTTGTGCATGTACGACTCCCAGGTGAGGCGCTGCACGTCCTTGTCCCGGCAGATGCCGACGAAGCGCTCGCGTCGCTTGTCGTTCTTGTACCAGAACTTCTGCATCATCCCGAGGATCCAGAACACCCGTCCGTGGGCGCGCATGAACTTCTTGCGGGCGAGACCCAGCGCGGCTGCGTCACCGGTGCGGAGACATTCCTCCGCCGCCTGCGCGGCGAGGCGCCCGCCTGTCATCGCGTAGTAGATGCCTTCGCCGGACGCCGGTGCGACGACGCCGGCGGCGTCGCCGGCCAGCACCACGTCGCGGCCGTTGTCCCAGCGCTTCATCGGTCGCAGCGGAATCGGCGCGCCTTCGCGGCGGACGGTGTCGGTGTCGCTCAGTCCGGCGCACTCCCGCAGTTTCGAGGTGGCGTTGCGGATTGAGAAGCCTCTGTGCGCGGTACCCGTGCCGACGCTGGTCGTGCTGCCGTGCGGGAACACCCAGCCGTAGAAGTCCGGGGAGAGCAGTCCCTGGTAGTACACATCACAGCGCGCCGGATCGAAATCGGCGGCCTGGGCATTCTTCGGCGATTCCACGATCTCGTGGTAGGCGTAGACGAAGGGCACCTTGTCCGCGCCGGGCACGTGCTGCCGGGCCACCGACGAATTGGCGCCGTCGGCACCGATGAGGAGTCTGGTGCGCACCTGCTGCGACACCGACTCGCCTTCGTCGGTCTTGCCGTGGAAGTGGACGACCAGGGTGCCATCCGCATCGCGGGACGTCGTGTCGTAAGTCCCGATGCGGCGGTCGGCCCCGGCGGACTGCGCGCGGCGGCGGAGCCACTCGTCGAACTTGTCGCGGTCGACCATGCCCACGAAGCCGCCTTCGATGGGCATGTCCACCTTGCGCCCGGAGGGCGAGATCATCCGCGCCGAGGTCACACGGGCACACAGCAGCGAATCCGGAATCTCGTACTCCTCGATGAGCACCGGCGGAATCGCGCCGCCGCACGGCTTGATCCGTCCGTCGCGGTCGAGCAGCAGCACGGAACGTCCGGCCCTGGCGAGATCGGTTGCGGCCGTGGCGCCCGAAGGCCCGCCGCCCACCACCACCACGTCGTAAGTCTGGTCGCGATTCATGCCGATCACCCCCGATTCAGAAGAGCGGCACCGCGGCCGCCGGTTGGCAGACTTTCCTTCACGCTCCGTGCGGACGCGGGCATGGCGATGCCCATCGCGAGTCGAGCCGACACGAGGAAGAGGAACCCTTCGAGACAGAACACCAATGCGTAGGCCGCGGCCGGCGACCCGAGGAACAGTCGCGCGATATCCGCCGCTGCCGTGCCCAGGAATCCGCCGACACCAAAGGCGATTGCCTGCGCGGCGCCCCAGAGGCCCATTCGGATGCCTTCACGGGACTTACCGCCCGCCGAAGCGAGCGTCATCATCGAGCCGATCGCGGCCACTGCGAACGCACCGTTGGCGGCGCCGAGCAGCATCGCGTTTGCGCGGAGCGGCCATCCCGGTCCGAGGACGCCTGCGGTCGTGAGTCCGAACAGCGCGACGGCGGAGGCGATGCAGCCGCCGATGGCCCAGGCGCGCAGGCTGCCGAAGCGCAGCATCGCCGGTCCGCTGCCCGCAACGGCCACGACAATCATGCCGAGCAGTGTGCCGCTGTGCTGCAGCCCGGCGAGCTTGGTCGATTCGCCCGGGGTCATGCCGAACACCGTGCCGGCGAAAGGCTCGAGGATGAGATCCTGCAGGCTGTAAGACAGCATCGAGACGAATACGAAGATCGTGAAGCGGCGGGCGTCTTGCTCCTGCCAGACCTCGGCGAGCGCGCGGCGGAATGCGCTGGTGCTAGGGCGATCGGATGTGGAATCGGTCGGGTGCATCGACCGGTCGGGCTCGACGCCGCGCACCGCGAGCAGCGTCACCACGAAGGCCAGCGCAGCGACGACGGCCGTGACATTGACCAGTCGCGCCGGGGAGAACGGATCGAGGAAGTGCCCGGCCGTGCCGGCCGTGACCGCGAAGCCCGCGATCATCATGACCCACACGATCGTCGCCGCCGCCGCTCGCCGCTCGGGCGCCACGCACTTGGCGAGCAGCACGAGGAGGGAAGTGCCTGCAGCGCCGACACCGAGTCCGATCAGCACGAACGCGCCGACGGCGGCGATCGTGCCGAGCAGTGCGGAGGAAGTCATCCAGGCGGTGGCCAGCGCTGCGCTCACGCCGCCGATGGCGAGGACGCCCATGCCCCCGATGATCCAGGGCGTCCGGCGTCCGCCCACGTCGGACCCGTGACCCAGTCGCGGACGCAGCATCTGCATCATGTAGTGAACGGCGACGAGTGCTCCCGGCAGCATTGCCGGAAGAGCGAGTTCCACCACCATCACGCGGTTCATGGTGGAGGTGGTGAGGACGACGATGGCGCCCAGCGCGGTCTGCACGAGCCCGAGCCGGACGATGCCCAGCCAGGAGAGGTGAGTTTCGCGTGCTCTCATGTGGGCCTCCTCACAGGCTGCGCAGCGCCACGGCGGTGACCATCATGCCGAGCACGAACAGGGATACGCCGGTGCCGTTGTACCAGGGCGCACGGCCACGGGGATCGGCCAGCAGCTTCACCATCAGACCGATCTGCACGGCGAGAAGGATCGTGACGATGCCCGCGGTGATCGGTGCGCCCCACGACAGCAGGAGGCCCACGACGACGACCTGGGGAAGCGCCATGAAGAGGCAGGCGACGAGCCCCGCGCGCTCGGGCCCGAGACGGACGGGCAGCGAGCCGACACCCATCTGCCGGTCGCCGTCGATCGACTTGAAATCGTTCAGCGTCATGATGCCGTGGGCGCCTGCGCTGTAGAGCGCCGCGACCGCGAACACCTGCCACGACGGCACGGATGCGCTCAGCACGGCTGCGCCGGTGACCCAGGCGAGCCCTTCGTAACTGATGCCCACGGCGGCATTGCCCCACCAGCCGTTGCGCTTGAGGCGAAGCGGCGGCGCGCTGTACGCCCACGCGAGCATGGAGCCAAGGACGGTGGCGGCGAATACGACCGGACCCAGGGCGCCGGCGACGGCCAGGGAGAGGAGTGTCCAGGCGATGGCGATGAACAGGCCCCAGGACCCCGGGATGCGCCCCGAGGGGATCGGTCGGTGGGGTTCGTTGATGGCGTCCACGTGCCTGTCGTACCAGTCGTTGACCGCCTGGCTCATGGCGCACACCAGGGGGCCGGCCAGCGCGATGCCGGTGACGACGAGCGGCCAGCGCGACCCGACCGGCTGACCGGATGACACCACGCCGCAGCCGAACGCCCACATGGGCGGGAACCAGGTGATGGGTTTCAGCAGTTCCAGCACGGCCCTCGGGGAAGGCAGTGAAGGCGGGGTAGTGGGCAGGGTATGGGCCATTTCCGCAAGTTAGACCTGACAGATCGTTGTGTCAATCAAAATTGACAATCGATCAGGCTGCGGAGCGACCGGCCGGCGCCCGGGGACGGGCAACGGCGGAACAGCTACTTGCTGACGTCCTCGGGAGCGAGGTCGCCGAGACCGTACCGGCGCAGCTTCACGTACAGGCTCTGCCGGCTGAGGCCGAGCATTTCGGCCGCTGACGCGCGGTTGTCCGCCGTAAGCTCGAGCGCGGCCTCGATGCACAGTCGCTCGATCACGTCGGTGGCTTCACGGACGAGATCCTTGAGCGCGACCCGACCCACGAGTTCGGTCATCTGCGAGACGGAGTGCGGCAGTTCGCGCAGGCCGCGGGCGTCGGGGACGACGCGCTGACCCACGTTGCGGATGGTGAAGCCGTAGCAGGGGCGTTCGCCGTTGGGCATGGCGACCGCGGAGATCTCGACGTCAGCCGTCACGCCGTACTCGCCGCGCACGGAGGTCGCGAACAGGCGCAGCGAACCGTGCTGGCGCAGGTTCGCCATCAGGACGCCCATGTCCACACCCGGACGGCCCAGCCATCGGTCGAGGGACTTGCCCTGGGCCTGATCCTCGGCGACGAGCTGAACGAGTTCCAGGAACCCGCGGTTGGCAGCGAGCACCATGCCGTCGGCGTCGGTGACGACGATGCCGTCCTGCGCGGTATCCACGAACTGGAGCAGCTTCGAGCGGGCGCCCACACGCGGCACGATGGCACCAGCCTCGGCGGCAGGCGCCAGGCGAACCAGGAACAGGGAGGTGTTCTCCTGCCGGAACAGGAACGCCGACACCAGGACGTGGGCGCGGCCGCCCGACAGCGAAGCCGGGACCTGTTCCGCACGGCCGGCGGTGCGGGCCGTGGCGAGCATCGTCTGCAGCGATTCGGACGCCCTCGCATCAAAGGCCGGCAGCAGAGCCTTGCCGACAAGCCCCCGTGCGGACTCCCCGAGGACTTCCTCGGCGGTGGCGTTGGCCTCGAGGATGCGCAGCGTGGTGCCGTCGACGATCAGGACACCTTCGGAAGCGATCTGGAAGAGCAGGCGATAGCGGGTCTCGGCGTGACGCAGCCGGGCGTAGTCTCGCTCGAGCGACTGCTGCGCATCGAGCAGGCGCTGCTGAAGGCTCGCGACGGTGCGAAGGTCGCGACCGAAGGCGACATAGCGCCCGGAGCGCCCTGCCGGCGCTACGCAGTAAAGGATGGGGATGTCCGGGCCGCGTGCCGTGGGGTGGTTCAGCTGACGCCATCGGGTGGCGGTCCCGCCCGCGGCTTCCTCCAGCATTGCAGCGACCTTCGGGCGGGATTCGGCGGTGACCGTGCTACCCCAGGCCAGCCCGACCCATTGTGGTGCATCGCTCAGCTCGCTCGCGAGCTCATCGTTTCCGCAGGCGATATCGCGGACGATTCCCTTTGCATCCAGGATGAGCGTGACGTCTGCAGCCGCGGCCACCAGCAGTGCGGCGCTGTCGGCGTCGAGATCTCCCAACGCCCTCTTGGCGGACTTGAACCGCTTCACGGAACGAATTGACCTTTCGGACGGTGGATCCGTCCTGTCATGGAACGTCGCTGCGGGGAAGGTCTCAACAGCGCCTCGCCAGCAGCCCCAGCAATGCCTCGGCTTGCGTGACCGCGTGCCGGCCGTCGTGAGCGGATGCGTCCGCGCCGACGAGGGCCACGTAGTCCGGATGTTCCACGAACACCGCTCCGCCCACGAGAACGCCGATCGAACGGTTGCGCGAGGCACGGCGGATAGTGTGGATGGCGGTCGCGAGTCCTTCGAGATTGCGCTCGCAGGCGACCGACAGGCCGATGACCGCGAACCATTCGCCGCGAACGATGCGAACGACTTCCTGTGTCGTGGTCGGCGAACCCGACCAGACATCCCAGCCGCCTCGCCGGAAGAAATCGGAAACCATGCCCAACCCGAAAGTATGCTGCTCTCCCGGGGCCGGCACGAGCAGCGCGCGGCGACCCTGCTCACTGCCTTCGGACTCCTGCAGGAAGCACGGCGACAGGCGACGTACGAGCTGCTGGAGGCGCCACAGGCCTACCGTCACGGCGGTGAAGTCGCAGAGGTCCTCGTTCCACAGGTCGCCCAGATGCCGGGCGACAGGGGCGAGCACATCCAGATAGATGGTCTCGAGCGGCATGCCGCGCGCCTGCATCGACTCGACACGGCGCATCAGTTCATCAAGATCCTCGCGCAACAGGTACTTGGCGAAGTTACCGATGACGTCGGGGTCGGGATGGAGCCCGAGGTCTTCGATTGCGCCGGGCTCGGCGAGCCCGCGATGCGCGAGCAGAAGCCGCGGCACCACCTGTCCTTGTACTGCATCAGCGAGGTCGGCGACGAGACGATCCGAAGCGATCCTGCCCTGGCGGCGGGCCGTGTGTCGCGGCCCGTTGTGCTGGTCGTCCTCCCGAGACTCCCCGGCAACCCGCCTTACTGCCTTCTGTCGCAGCCCATCCATGGGTCTCTCCTCCCCAGCGGATCGTTCGGCTCGCGGCCGCGGAAGCAGTGCCGGTGTCACGTGGGACAGACACCGCAACTGTGCGGAGGCGATGTCGCGAAGATTACACCTCCTCGCAACGCGTGTCGGCAATGTCATCCAAATTTGTTCGAGTGTCAATAGAAATGGACGTAAACAAAAGTTGACAGGTTGGGCGTCGGGGACTAGATTGGCCTCAACAGGAGCGAGGGGAGGCGCAGTGGGTCGACCGAGCACAGGACAACAGGTTGCGAAGCCGCTGTACACGGAAGAACAGCGGGCCCGTCGCGACCGGTCACGCTGGACGCTGGTGCAGGGCATCCTCGCGCCGCTCCAGTTCGTCGTCTTCGCCATCAGCCTCGTTCTCGTGATCCGGTGTCTCAACACGGGGGAGGGCGCCACCGCCGCCACCGTTTCGGTCATCGCGAAGACGCTCACACTGTACGCGATCATGGTCACCGGCTCCCTCTGGGAGAAGGACGTCTTCGGCCGCTACCTGTTTGCCGAGGCCTTCTTCTGGGAAGACGTGGTGAGCATGCTCGTCATCGCTCTGCACACCGCCTACCTCGTAGCCCTCTTCACCGGCGCTTTCGGTCTGCGCGGTCAGCTGCTTCTTGCCCTCGCGGCCTACGCCACCTACGTCATCAACGCCGCGCAATTCGTGTGGAAGCTCCGTGCCGCCCGGCTCGGTGCGGCCGCACGATCCGCCTCGGCGGACGACATCTACCTGGTACCTGGAAAATGACCGATCTCAGCGCGCTGCCGCCCACTTCAGCCGGTGCCGGCTGCGATGAACGCCCCGTGCTGCGCGAGCGCGGCCAGCGGGAGGTGTTCTGCGGCCTCACCGCAATTGTGTGGCTGCACCGCAAGATGCAGGACGCCTTCTTCCTGGTGGTCGGCTCCCGCACCTGTGCGCATCTGCTGCAGTCCGCAGCCGGCGTGATGATCTTCGCCGAGCCCCGGTTCGGCACCGCGATCCTGGGCGACCGCGATCTCGCCGGGCTGGCCGATGCGAACGACGAACTCGACCGGCTCTGCGTCTCGCTGCTCGAGCGCCGGCCCGACGTCTCCACTCTGTTCCTCGTCGGGTCCTGCCCGTCCGAAGTCATCAAGCTCGATCTCGCGAAGGCGGCGGAGCGGCTCAACGCACAACTGCGTCCCCGCGTCCGGGTAGTGAACTTCTCGGGCTCCGGCATCGAGACGACGTTCACTCAGGGCGAGGACAACGCTCTCAAGTGCCTCGTGCCCGAGATGCCCGCGAGCAACGAGCGCCAGCTGCTCGTGGTCGGCGGTCTCGCCGACGTGATCGAAGACCAGTTCGTGCGCGTGTTCGACGCGCTCGGCATCGGCCCGGTCAACTTCCTGCCGGCGCGACGTGCCGGCACGCTGCCCGCCGTGGGGCCAGGCACCGTGATGCTGCCCGCCCAGCCCTTCGTCGGCGACACCGTCCGCATGCTGCAGGACCGCGGCGCACAGCTTCTCTCTGCGCCGTATCCGCTGGGCGCGGAAGGCACGACCGAGTGGTTCCGCGCGGCCGCCAAGGCCTGGGGCGTGTCCCCGGAGCGCTTCGACGAAGTCACCGCGCCCCTGATCGCCCGCGCGAAGGCCGGCATCGAACGCCACCGCGCGCGGCTCGAAGGCAAGAGCCTGTTCATGCTGCCGGACTCGCAGCTCGAGATTCCGCTTGCGCGGTTCCTGCAGCGCGAGGCCGGCATGAATCTCCTCGAGATCGGTACGCCGTATCTCGACCGCCGGATGATCTCCACCGAACTCGCGTGGCTGCCTGCGTCGACCGTCGTGTCCGAAGGGCAGGACGTGGAGCGCCAGCTGGACCGCCTGCGCACGGCACAGCCGGATCTGACGGTGTGCGGTCTCGGGCTTGCCAATCCGCTCGAGGCGGAAGGCTTCGCGACCAAGTGGTCGATCGAACTGGTGTTCACGCCCATCCAGGGCTACGACCAGGCGGGCGATCTCGCCGAACTGTTTGCGCGGCCGCTGGAACGCCGCGCCCGACTGGCCGCATGAGGACCGAGCGATGCAACTGACCCTCTGGACCTACGAAGGACCGCCTCACGTTGGCGCGATGCGAATCGCGGCGTCCATGAAGGGAGTGCATTACGTGCTCCATGCGCCGCAGGGCGACACCTACGCCGATCTGCTCTTCACGATGATCGAGCGCCAGGACCGCCGCCCGCCGGTGACCTACACCACCTTCCAGGCGCGCGATCTCGGCGGCGACACCTCTGCGATGGTCATCCGCGCCGTGAGCGAAGCCTACGAGCGCTTTCAGCCCGAAGTGATGCTCGTGGGGGAATCCTGCACCGCGGAACTGATCCAGGACCAGCCGGGCACGCTGGCCGCCGGGATGAATCTGCCGGTGCCGGTCGTGCCGCTGGAACTGCCGGCCTACACGAAGAAGGAAAACTGGGGCGCCGCCGAAACGCTCTACCGGCTGGTGCGCTCGCTGCTGGCCGATCGCGTGCCGGCGCCCGGAACAGTCCGCGCCGCGCGTCCCGCCGATCGCCGCCCGCGTGCCAACCTCCTCGGGCCGACCGCGCTCGGCTTCCGCAACCGTGACGACGTCATCGAGATCACGCGGCTGCTGAGCGATCTTGGTATCGATGTGAATGCGGTGGTGCCGGCCAGCGCGGGCGCCGACGACATCCGCAGACTGCCGGAGGCCGATTTCAACATCGACCTGTATCCGGAAGTCGGCCGCTCGACGGCCCTGTGGCTGCAGAAGAGCTTCGGTATGCCGTACACGCAGACCGTCCCGATGGGGCACGGCGCCACGTGCGACTTCGTGCGCGAAGTCGCGGCGCTCGCCGGGGTGGATCCCACGCCGGTGCTGTCACGCCGCGACGGCGACCGTTCCCTCGCCCCGTCCCGCGCGCACTGGTACACCCGCTCGGTCGATGCCAACTACCTCACCGGCAAGCGCGTGTTCATCTTCGGGGACGCCTCGCACGTCCTCGCGGCAGCGCGCATCGCCACCGAGGAAATGGGATTCACACTTGCCGGCATCGGCACCTACAGCCGCGAGTTCGCTCGCGATGTGCGCGCCGCCGCCGCGCGGTACGGCCTCGAAGCCCTCATTGCGGACGACTACCTCGAAGTCGAGAAGGCGATCGCCGCCGCCGCTCCCGAACTGGTGCTCGGCACGCAGATGGAGCGCCACATCGCCAAACGCCTGGGCATCGCGTGCGCAGTCATCTCCGCGCCGATGCACGTGCAGGATGTGCCGGCGCGATACAGCCCCGTCTACGGCTTCGAAGGGGCGAACGTGCTGTTCGACACCTGGGTGCACCCGCTCGTCATGGGGCTGGAAGAGCACCTGCTGCACATGTTCCGGGACGACTTCGAGTTCCGCGACGACCGACCCGCTTCGCATCTGGGCGTGACTTCCGCGCCTGCCGCTCCGGCACCTGTTCACGCCGCGGAAGCCCCGGCGCCGGCCGACGTGGCGACACCGGCGGCAGCATCCCTTGCTGAAACCCCCGCGGACGAGCGGGCAGCCGAGCTGCCCTGGGCCGCGGAAGCCGAGCGCGAACTGCGCAAGATTCCGTTCTTCGTCCGCGGCAAGGCGCGGCGGAACACGGAACGCTTTGCACGGGATCGCGGCCTTGCAACGATCACAGTCGACACCCTCTACGATGCCAAAGCTCACTTCGGCCGCTGACCCGACTGCCGTGCGGGTCGTCATCGTCACGCTCGACGGTCATCTGGCGAGCGCCGTGGACCGTGCGCGGCACGCGCTGCGCCGCGAACTGCCGGGCCTCTCGCTCGCGATCCACGTCGCGGCGGAGTGGGGCGACGATCCGGGCTCGCTGGAACGCGCGAAGGCGGACATCGCCGCCGGCGACCTCATCGTGGTGACGATGCTGTTCATGGAAGATCACATCCAGCCGATCCTGCCGGCGCTCGTCGCCCGGCGCGAGGGCTGCGATGCGATGATCGGCTGCCTCTCGGCGCCGGAGATCGTGCGCCTCACTCGCATGGGTCGCCTTCGCATGGACGGCGAGCAGAGCGGGGCGCTCGCGTTCCTCAAGAAGCTGCGGGGCAACACCAAGGAAAAGGGCGGCAGCACCGGCGCCAAGCAGCTGCGCATGCTGCGCCGTCTGCCGCAGATCCTGCGTTTCATTCCGGGCACCGCGCAGGACCTGCGGGCCTACTTCCTCACACTGCAGTACTGGCTGGCCGGCTCCGACGACAACGTCGCGAACATGGTGCGGTTCCTCGTGGACCGCTATGCCGCAGGTCCCCGTGCGTCACTGCACGGCAAGGCCAAGGTTGCCGCCCCGGCCGAGTATCCGGAGGTGGGCGTCTACCACCCGACGCTGGCGAGGCGCATCGCGGATCGCGCCGATGCGCTGCCGACGCCCAAGGGCGTCAAGGGCACGGTAGGCCTGCTAGTGATGCGCTCCTACGTGCTCGCCGGCAACACCGGCCACTACGACGGCGTGATCCGATCCCTCGAGGAGCGCGGCCTGCGCGTGATCCCCGCGTTCGCGGCCGGCCTGGATGCGCGTCCCGCCATCGAGGAGCACTTCCTGCGCAGCGACAAGCCCATTGTCGATGCGGTGGTGTCCCTCACCGGTTTCTCGCTGGTCGGTGGCCCCGCCTACAACGATGCCGAAGCGGCCGAAGCGATGCTCGCCCGGCTGGACGTACCCTACCTCGCCGCATTGCCGCTGGAATTCCAGACGCTCGAGCAGTGGGAGAAGTCCGATCGCGGTCTGCTGCCGGTGGAGGCCACGATGATGGTGGCGATCCCTGAACTGGATGGCGCCACGAGCCCGGGCGTGTTCGGCGGCCGCTCCGAGGTCGCCCACGAGGGCGGCTCCCATGACATGCGGAGCCATCCGGAACGCGCCGACGCGCTGGCTTCGCGGGTCGAGCGCCTCGTCTCCCTGCGCCGCACCGCCCGCAAGGATCGTCGCGTGGCGGTCGTGCTGTTCAACTTCCCGCCGAACTCGGGCCACGCCGGCACAGCCGCGTACCTGTCAGTGTTCGCGTCGTTGCACCGCACGCTGAAGGCTCTCGCCGAAGCCGGCTATACCGTCGAAGTGCCGGAGTCGCCCGACGTCCTGCGCGAGCGGCTGCTCTGCGGCAACGCCACCCGCTTCGGCACCGACGCCAATGTGTTCACCCGCATCCCCGTCGACGATCACGTCCGACGCGAACGCTGGCTCTCCGAGATCGAGGCCCAGTGGGGACCGGCCCCCGGCAAGCAGTTGAGCGACGGTTCTTCGCTGCTGGTGCTCGGCGAGCGCTTCGGCAACGTGATGGTCGGTCTGCAGCCTGCGTTCGGCTACGAAGGCGACCCGATGCGGCTGCTGTTCGAGAAGGGTTTCGCGCCCACGCATGCGTTCAGCGCGTTCTACCGCTTCCTGCGCGAGGACTTCGGTGCCCATGCCTGTCTGCACTTCGGCACTCACGGTGCACTTGAATTCATGCCGGGCAAGCAGGCTGGCCTGTCGGAGCACTGCTGGCCCGAGCGGCTGATCGGCAATCTGCCGAATTTCTACCTTTACGCCGCAAACAACCCGTCCGAAGGCACGATCGCCAAGCGTCGCTCCGCCGCCACGCTCATCAGCTATCTCACGCCGCCGGTGGAACAAGCCGGTCTGTACCGCGGTCTGCTCGACCTCAAGGCAAGCCTCGATCGCTGGCGTACCGATCCGCCTGAAGATCGGGCCGCGCGCGCTGAGCTCGTCGCCTGCATCCAGGCCCAGGCCGCGGCACTCGATCTCGCCGATGCCGAGCCTGCGTGGGGCGCCGATGTGGACATGATCCTGACCCGCCTCACCGGGCAGGTCCTCGAACTCGAGTACACGTGGATTCCCCACGGTCTGCACGTCGTGGGTCAGCCGCCGTCGGTATCCGAGCGCGCCGGCTGGCTGCGTGCCCTGGCCGAGGCGTCGCACGGTGTGCGCCCCGAACTCGCCGCCATGGAGGCTCTCGCTTCCGGCGCCTCGCCGGAGAGCGTGCTGCCCATGGCGGGCATGGAAGGTCACGAGGATGCGTTGTCGGTCCTGCGCAGTCTCGCGCACACCGATCAGGTTTTGGCCGTGGACCGGGAGCTCCCGGCAATCGTTGCGGCGCTCGACGGTCGCTTCCTCCACCCCGCGCCCGGCGGCGATCTGCTGCGGTCCCCGGCCGTTCTTCCCACCGGTCGCAATCTGCACGGATTCGACCCGTTCAAGATCCCCAGCGCCTATGCGATGCGCGAAGGTGCGCGCCAGGCCGACCGTCTGCTGAGCCGGCACATGGACGACGGCCGCCCGCTGCCGGAATCCATCGCCATCGTGCTGTGGGGCACGGACAACCTCAAGACTGACGGCGCCCCCATCGCCCAGGCCCTCGCGCTGATGGGCGCGAAGCCCCGCTTCGACAGCTACGGCCGCCTCACTGGTGCCGAACTCATTCCGCTCGAGCAGCTGGGGCGTCCGCGCATCGACGTGGTGGCCACGCTCTCCGGCATCTTCCGCGATCTGCTTCCGCTGCAGACCCGCCTGCTCGCCGAGGCCGCCTTCCTCGCGGCCAGCGCCGACGAGCCGGTGGAATGGAACTTCGTACGCAAGCACACGCTGGAACACCAGAAGGCCAACGGCAGCGACATCGAGACTGCCGCGCTGCGTGTCTTCAGCAATGCCGACGGCACGTACGGCGCCAACGTGGCGCACATGATCCAGAACGGCCGCTGGGATGAGGAGGACGATCTCGCCGAGACGTACTCCCGCCGCAAGTGCTTTGCCTACGGCCGCAGCGGCAAGGCGACGCAGCAGCCCGAGCTCCTGCAGAGCGTGCTCTCGCACGTGTCGCTCACGTTCCAGAACCTCGATTCGGTCGAACTGGGTGTGACCACCCTCGACCAGTACTTCGACACGCTGGGCGGCATCAGCCGCGCCGTGCAGCGCGCACAGGGACAGGCCGTGCCGGTTTACATCGGCGACCAGTCCCGCGGCGAAGGCACGGTTCGCACGCTGTCCGAACAGGTCGCTCTCGAGACCCGTACCCGCATGCTCAACCCGAAGTGGTACGAGGGCATGCTCGAACACGGCTTCGAGGGCGTGCGCCAGATCGAGGAGCACGTCACCAACACCATGGGGTGGTCGGCCACCACGGGGCAGGTCGCTCCGTGGGTGTACCAGCGCCTCACCGAGACATTCGTCCTGGATCCGGCCATGCGCGAGCGGCTGGCGCGACTCAACCCGACGGCTTCGGCTAGGGTCGCCAACCGGCTGCTCGAGGCGCATGAGCGGCGTTACTGGAACCCGGACGACAAGATGCTCGACGCCTTGCGGCGTGCGGGCGAAGAGCTGGAAGACCGCTTGGAGGGCGTAGGCATGGGAGTAGCGGCATGACGACGACAACGACGGTGCCGGTAACGGCAATCCGCAGGCCAACTGCAAGACCGGACGGGGAGGGCAGCGTGCAGGTGCAGCAGGACCCGAACGTCCGCATCGGGAACGCGAAAGTGTTCGCCGTGTACGGCAAGGGAGGGATCGGCAAGAGCACCACGTCGTCGAATCTCTCCGTGGCGTTCTCGAAACTCGGCAAGCGCGTGCTGCAGATCGGTTGCGATCCGAAGCACGACTCCACCTTCACGCTCACCAAGCGCCTCGTGCCCACGGTGATCGACGTGCTCGAGTCCGTGGACTTCCATCCGGAGGAACTGCGGCCCGAGGACTTCGTGTACGAAGGCTACAACGGCGTGCTCTGCGTGGAGGCCGGCGGTCCGCCCGCCGGCACGGGCTGCGGCGGCTACGTGGTCGGGCAGACGGTGAAGCTCCTCAAGGAGCACCACCTCCTCGAGGACACCGATGTCGTGATCTTCGACGTTCTGGGCGACGTGGTGTGCGGCGGCTTCGCGGCTCCGCTCCAGCACGCGGATCGTGCGCTGATCGTCACGGCCAACGACTTCGACTCCATCTTTGCCATGAACCGCATCGTCGGTGCGATCCAGGCGAAGTCCAAGAACTACAACGTGCGCCTGGGCGGCGTGATCGCCAACCGCAGCACCGAGACGGACCAGATCGACAAGTTCAACGACCGCGTCGGACTGAAGACCATGGGCCAGTTCCCGGACCTCGACGTGATCCGTCGCAGCCGGCTGAAGAAGTCGACGCTCTTCGAGATGGAGTCCTCGCCCGAACTGGATGCCGTGCAGAACGAGTATCTCCGCATGGCCGCCGCCTTGTGGGCCGGGACCGACCCGCTGATCGCGGCGCCGCTCAAGGACCGGGACATCTTCGACCTGCTGGGGTTCCAATGAACACACTGTCCTACCTCCAGCGCCGCGGGCAGATCGAGACGTACTTCGATCGCACGGCCGCCGATGCGTGGTCCCGTCTCACCTCCGATGCGCCGGTGAGCCGGATCCGCGCGACGGTGCGAGCCGGGCGGGACGAGATGCGGGCGACGTTGCTCAGCTGGCTCCCGCAGGATCTGCGCGGCCGGCGCATCCTGGACGCGGGGTGCGGCACCGGCGCGTTCGCTCTGGAAGCCGCGCGCCGCGGCGCGGACGTCGTGGCGATCGATCTCTCCCCGACGCTCGTCGGCCTCGCGCGCGACCGCGTGAAGCCGGAGCCGGGGCAGGGCAGGGTGGACTTCCGCGTCGGCGACATGCTCGATCCGGCACTGGGCCGCTTCGACCATGTGGTCGCGATGGACTCGCTCATCCACTACCGTGCGGCAGATACCGTGCGGGTGCTGGCGAGCATCGCGTCGCGGACGCGTGAGTCGATCGTCTTCACGTTCGCACCGCGCACGCCGCTGCTCGCCGCCATGCATTCTGTCGGGCGGTTCTTCCCCCGCTCCGATCGCGCGCCGGCCATCGAGCCCGTGAGCGAGAAGGCTCTTCGCGCGAGCCTGGCCCGTGAGAGCGAGCTGGTCCGTTGGGAGCCACGCGACACCCGGCGGGTCGAGCGCGGCTTCTACCGGTCGCAGGGCATGCTCCTGGGTCGCTCATGAAAGACTGGAACGCGCGGCTCGCCCACGCCTGGCGGTACGTCGGTCCGCGGTTTCTGCCATTCGCGGATGCCGCGACGGCCGAACTGCCGCTCGGCCGGCTGCTCAGGCTCGCGCTGTTCCAGGTTTCGGTGGGCATGGCGGTGGTGCTGCTGAACGGCACGCTGAATCGCGTGATGATCGTGGAACTCGCGGTGCCGGCGTGGCTCGTTGCGACCATGGTCTCGCTGCCGCTGGTGTTCGCCCCGTTCCGGGCGCTCGTGGGGTTCCGCTCCGATCACCGCCGCTCCGCGCTCGGCTGGCGGCGAGTGCCGTACATCTGGATGGGGACGCTGATGCAGTTCGGCGGCCTCGCGATCATGCCCTTCGCGCTGGTGGTCCTCTCCGGCGACACCCACGGTCCGCTCTGGATCGGACAGGCCGGTGCCGCGCTGGCGTTCCTGCTCGTCGGCGCAGGCCTCCACACGACGCAGACGGCCGGACTCGCGCTTGCTGCGGATCTCGCGCCGGCGCACGCCCGGCCTCGCGTGGTGGCCTTGCTCTACGTGATGCTCCTCGCCGGCATGTTCGGCGCGGCGATGGTGTTCGGCACGCTGCTCCGCGACTTCAGCCAGATCCGGCTCATCCAGGTGATCCAGGGGGCCGGCGCGCTGACGATGGTGCTGAACCTCATCGCCCTCTGGAAGCAGGAGGCGCGGGATCCCTCGCGGACTTCTTCGGACACGCCGCGTCCCGCCTTCCGCGAGGCCTGGCGTTCGCTGATGGCGCAGCCTCGCGTGCCGCGTTTCCTCGTGGCCCTCGGCCTCGGCACCGCCGCATTCAGCATGCAGGACATCCTGCTGGAGCCCTATGGTGGCCAGGTGCTGCAGCTGTCTGTCGCAGCCACCACGGTGCTGACCGCGTGGATGGCCGCCGGTACCTTGATGGCCTTCGGCTTCGCCGCCTTCCGGCTGAGTCGCGGTTCTGATCCGTACCGCCTGGCCGCCGGCGGCGCTGTCGTCGGACTGCTCGCCTTTGCCGCGGTGATCCTGGCGGCTCCGCTGGAGTCGCCCGCGATGTTCCGGGTCGGCACCATGCTCATCGGCTTCGGAGGCGGCCTGTTCGCCGTCGGCACGCTGACAGTGGCCATGGGACTCCAGAGCGAAGACGGTACCGGACTTGCACTGGGCGCCTGGGGCGCCGTGCAGGCGTCGGCTGCGGGTGTGGCGATCGCGGCCGGCGGCGGTCTGCGAGACGTGTTCGGTGCACTGGCGACGGACGGCCGCCTCGGTCCGGTCCTGACCGGTCCGGCTACCGGTTACGGCATCGTCTACCACATCGAATTGCTGTTGCTGTTCGCCACCCTGGTGGCAATCGGACCGCTGGTGCGGTCCGTGAGGGGTGGCGCCCGCAACGCGCCATCCACCCGTTTCGGCCTGGCCGAGTTTCCCGGCTAGCCGCCGGTCTTCATTGCGGAGGTTGCTTCATGCCCACTGGCGCCATCACCGGATACATCGACGTTGCGCAGGTCGTGCTGTATGCGTTCTGGATCTTCTTCGCCGGGCTGATCTACTACCTGCATCGCGAAAACAAGCGTGAGGGCTACCCGCTCGAGTCGGACCGTTCGCCTTACATCACGGTGCAGGGCTACCCCGCCGTGCCGCCGTCCAAGACGTATCTGCTGCCGCACGGTGGTTCCGTGACGGTCGAGAACGGTCGTCCCGACACCCGCGAGATCCGGGCCGAGCCGGTCCACAAGTGGCCCGGCGCTCCGCTGGAACCCACGGGGGATCCCATGGTGGACGGCGTTGGTCCCGCTGCCTACGCCGAGCGGGCCGACGTGGTCGACCTGACCTTCGAAGGCGAGGACAAGATCGTGCCGCTGCGCGCAGCCCACGGCTTCTACCTCGAAGAGCGCGACCCGGATCCCCGCGGCATGGACGTGGTGGGTGCCGACGGCGCGGTGGGTGGTGTGGTCCGCGAGGTGTGGGTCGACCGCTCGGAAATCATCATCCGCTTCCTCGAAGTCGAGCTGCCCGGCGGTGACCGCGGCACGGTGCTCCTGCCCTGGAACTACTGCCGTGTAGACACCTGGCTGAACGTCGTGAAGGTCGTATCCATCCTCGGCGAGCAGTTTGCCCGGGTGCCGCGCATCCGCAGCGCCGACAAGGTCACCTTCCTCGAGGAAGACAAGATCATGGCCTACTACGCCGGCGGCTACCTCTACGCGACCCCCGCCCGCCAGGAGCCTCTGCTGTGATGACCGAACACGACGATGAACCGGTGCGCGGACTGCCCGCGCGCCTGCCGGCGGGCGAGAAGATCCTGTGGCAGGGCGCGCCCGATTGGCGGGTCCTCGCGCGGGATGCCTGCCATGTGCGGAAGGTGGCGCTCTACTTCGCGGTGCTCATGCTCTGGCGGGTGGCCGAAGGCGTGAACGCCGGCGCGGATGCCATGGCCATCGCGATCGATGTCGGCGGGCTGCTGCCCTTCGCCGTTGCGTCCATCGGCCTGCTGCTGGGACTCGCCCGGCTCGCCGCCCGCACGACCCTGTACACGGTGACCAACCGGCGCGTGGTGATGCGCATCGGCGTGGCGATCTCGGTGTCCATAAATATTCCGTTTGCCCGGATCGAGACCGTCGCGATGCAACCGCTTCACGACGGACTCGGCAACATCGCTCTCGCCCTGGGCGATGGCGAACGCATCGCGTACCTGCATCTCTGGCCCCATGCCCGACCCTGGCGCGTTGGCCGTCCTCAACCCCTTCTGCGCGGCATCGCCGACGCCGTGGCGGTAGCCGAGACGCTCTCACGAGCGATCTCCGCCACGATGCCGGCGAGCGCAACGCAGGCGGCGGCAGGACGGACACCGGTGGCGGACTCGCACGAGTCCTCGCCGCTGGCTACCGCCGCATAACCATCAGCTCCCCCGCCATGAGCCACTCGAATGTCGACCGCCCCTTCCCTCGTTCCCTCCTCCTCGGGGCCGGCTCCGTGATCGCTCTGGCACTGATCGGTGTTGCGGCAGTGCGCGTCATGGGTTTGGGCACCAGTGTGTCCGAGCCCGATCTGAATCCCACGGCCAGCGTCGAACTGCGGTTCGTCGACGAGGCGGACGGCGGCGTCCGCGTCGTCGATGCCGCCGGCCATCCCGTATCCCTGCTCGCGCCCGGCACCAACGGGTTCATGCGAGCCACCCTCCGGGGTCTCGTGCGCGACCGCAAGCGTCGCGGCCTGGGCCCCGAAGTGCCTTTCCGTCTGACGGCCCACGCCGACGGGCGTCTCACGCTTGTCGACCCCGCGACGGGCCGCCTGGTGGCACTGGAAGCCTTCGGTGCCGACAACGCAGGCGCGTTCGCGAAACTGCTGGTCGCAAGCAGGGAGGCCCCGTGAGCCTGCCGTCCGTTCTCCATTCCACTCTTTCCTAGCCAAGGGAGCACGCCCCCATGGAAGCCACGCTCGAAATCAACTCCTCGGATGACGCGCTGCGCCACGCGGAAGCGAACACGCTGCTGACGCCGCGGTTCTACACCACCGACTACGACGCGATGGACCGCATCAGCGTGGAAAGTCTCCGCGCCGAATGGGATGTCCTGATCGGCGAGTTCGAGCGCGACGCGAACCGCAACCACTTCGAGCACTCGGACGCGTTCGTGGCCGAAGTGAAGGAGCTGCCACCGCCTCTGCGCCGCGAGTTCCTGGATTTCCTCGTGAGCTCCGTGACGGCCGAGTTCTCCGGCTGCGTGCTCTACAACGAAATCAAGAAGAACGTGAAGAACCCCGACGTGAAGGCCGTGATGGGGTACATGGCGCGTGACGAGGCGCGCCACGCGGGATTCATCAACACGGCGCTGAAGGACTTCAACCTGGGGATCGACCTGGGCCTGCTGAAGCGCGAGAAGAAGTACACGTACTTCCGGCCGAAGTTCATCTTCTACGCGACCTACCTGTCGGAGAAGATCGGCTACGCGCGCTACATCACGATCTTCCGGCAGCTGGAGCGCAATCCGGAACGCCGCTTCCACCCGATCTTCCGGTTCTTCGAGCAGTGGTGCAACGACGAGTTCCGCCACGGCGAGGCCTTCGCCCTGCTGATGCGGACGGATCCGTCGCTGCTGCGCGGCGTCAACCGCTGGTGGATTCGTTTCTTCGTGCTCGCCGTGTTCGCGACGATGTACGTGCGCGACCACGCGCGGCCGGAGCTCCACAAGGCCTTCGGATTCGATCCGACCGACTACGACTTCGAGGTGTTCCGCATCACCTCCGAGATCTCCAAGCAGGTGTTTCCCCTCACGCTGGACCTCGACAACCCGGTGTTTGCGGCCGGTCTCGAGCGCCTGCGGGTGATCGCCGAGAAGGTCGAGGCCGCGAAACGTCAGGGTGGCATCGTCGGCGGTCTGAAGCGTGCCGGCCTCGCGGTCATGGCTGCCACGACCTTCACCAGGCTCTACTTCCTGCCCGTGCACCGTCACGAGATCCCGCAACAGATCCGGGTGGCACCCGCCTGGTAGGCGAGAGCCCTCCCGAGGAGTCCGACACGCCATGTCCACCATCGGACTCCCCGTGCTGTTCGCCGCCTTCGTCTGGTGGTTCGCCACCGGCGCGCTGCTGTGGCTGAACGGCCTGCCGAAGCGGACGTTTCCGTGGACGCTGGCCGGCGCCACCGCGGTGCTGGCCGCATCGGTCACGGGGATCGTCCAGTCGGCGCAGGACACGACACCCGGCGGTGCGTACTGCGCCTTTGCGTGCGCGATCGCGGTCTGGGGCTGGAACGAGATGGCCTTCCTCCTCGGCTACGCCACGGGCCCGCGCCGGGAGGCGTGCGGGGTGGGTGTGCGCGGCTGGGGCCGTTTCCTCCAGGCGTCGCAGGCGGTACTCTTCCATGAGGTGCTGATCGCGGCGAGCGGGCTCATCGTGGCCTTCGCGACGTGGTCGGCGCCCAATCGCGTGGCCTACTGGACGTTTCTCATCCTGTGGGTCATGCGTCTGAGCGCGAAGCTCAACCTGTTTCTCGGGGTTCGCAATCTCGGCGAGGAGTTCCTGCCGCCGCGTCTGCGCTACCTCGCGAGTTATTTCACACGCAAGCCCATGAACGCCCTGTTCCCGGTATCGGTGACCTTGGGGACCCTGGTGACGGCGGTGCTCGCCATGCGCACCGCTTCACCCGATGCAACGGAGGCCGTCGGCTCGGCCCTGCTCGCATCCCTCCTCGGTCTGGCGGTGCTGGAGCACTGGTTCATGGTATTGCCCATCTCCACCACGGCACTGTGGGAGTGGAGCATGAGGCGGAGGGAGAGTACTGCATGAGTGGTCTGTTTCCGTTCACCGCGATCGTCGGGCAGGAAGACATGAAGCTGGCCCTGCAAATCGCGGTGGTGGATCCGACGGTGGGAGGGGTTCTGGTGTTCGGTGACCGGGGAACGGGAAAGTCGACGACGATTCGTGCGCTGGCAGGGTTGCTGCCTCGCATGAAGGCTGTCATCGGCTGTCCGTACGGTTGCGATCCGGCCAGCACGGCCGGAATCTGCGAACGCTGCTCGGGTAGCGAACACCCGAAGAGCCAGCTGGTACCCGTGCCCGTCGTGGATCTGCCTCTGGGTGCCACCGAGGATCGTGTCGTCGGGGCGCTGGATCTCGAACGTGCGCTCGCACAGGGCGTGAAGGCCTTCGAGCCCGGCCTCCTCGCACGGGCGCATCGCGGCTTTCTCTACATCGACGAAGTCAACCTCCTCGAGGACCACCTCGTCGACGTGCTGCTCGACGTGGCCGCCTCCGGCGAGAACGTCGTCGAGCGCGAAGGGCTGAGCGTGCGGCATCCGGCGCGCTTCGTCCTGATCGGCAGCGGCAATCCGGAGGAGGGCGAACTGCGTCCCCAGCTCCTGGACCGCTTCGGGCTGTCGGTCGAAGTCCGCACCCCGGAGGACATCGCCACGCGAGTGGAGGTCGTGAAGCGCCGGGATGCCTTCGAGCGTGACTCGGAGGCCTTCCGCGCCGGCTGGGCCAAGGACGACGACAAGCTCCGTCGTCGCGTGGTTGCGGCGCGCAATCGCCTCAAGAACGTGCAGGTTCCCGATGCCATGCTGGAACGTGCGGCGCAGTTGTGCGTTAAGCTCGGCACGGACGGTCTGCGCGGGGAACTCACGCTGACGCGCGCTGCGCGTGCCTTCGCGAGCCTCGAAGGGGATACGGTCGTGACCGACAAGCACCTGCGTCGTGTCGCTCCGTCGGCGCTGCGTCACCGTCTGCGTCGCAATCCGCTGGACGACGCCGGTTCCGGCACGCGTGTGGAGCGCGCGATGCAGGAGGTCTTCGGCGCATGAACGCCACGCCGCCTATCGCGGGATCCCCCGGGGATGCGGCCGGCATGGCGGCAATGCTCTTCTGCGTGGATCCCACGGGGACCGGCGTGCGCCTTCGCGCCATGCCCGGTCCCGCACGCGATGCCTGGCTCGCCGCCGTGCATTCGATGTTCGGGCGGGGCGCGCCGAGTCGTCGGGTGCCGGTCAACATTCCTGATGGACGGCTGCTGGGCGGGCTCGACCTTGCCGCGACGCTCGCGAGCGGCCGCCCGGTCGCCGAGCGCGGCGTGCTGGCGGATGCGCACGGCGGACTCGTGACACTCGCGATGGCCGAGCGCATGGCTCCCGGCACGGCCGCCAGGATCGCCGCGGTCATGGACTCCGGTGAAGTCGCCGTGGAACGCGATGGCATGGCGATGGCCGCACCGGCGCGTTTCGGTGCCGTGGCCCTCGACGAGGGGCTCGATGGCGACGAGGTGCCGCCCGCCGCTCTCACCGATCGTCTTGCCTTCCATGTGGATCTGTCCACGCTTCGCGAACAGGATCTGCCGGTTCCCGCCGATGCCGCTGCCATCGCCGCGGCGCGGGAGCGACTGCCAGCGGTCACCGTCAGCGACGACATCATCACGAGCCTGTGCGCCGCCGCGGTCGCGCTGGGGGTCGACTCCCTTCGCGCGCCGCTCGCCGCACTTCGGGCCGCGAGAGCCGCCGCGGCGCTCGCAGGCCGGGACGCCGTCACGGTGGAAGATGCCGGCATCGCCGCGCAACTGGTCTACGCGTCGCGTGCCACTCGCATGCCTGCGCCTCCCGAGACGGAGGAAACCGAGTCGGAACCCGAGCAGTCGCCCCCGGAGCAGTCCGCCGAGCCCGAGGCCTCCGCGCAGACCGACGACAACACCGAACAGCGCCTGCCGGATGCCGACGAGGAACTCCTCGTCAATGCCGTGAAGGCCGCGCTCCCCGCCGACCTGCTCGCGCAGTTTGCGGCGGGCGTCGAGCGTCGCGTCCCCTCCCGGACGCGCGGCAAGGCCGGCGCCACCTGCAACGGCTCGACCCGCGGACGTCCCGCGGGCGTCAAGCGTGGCGAGCCGCGCGGCGGTGCCCGCCTGGACCTGCTGGAGACGCTGCGTGCCGCCGCACCCTGGCAGCGGCTGCGGGGCAAGAGTCCCGGGTCCACGGCCCGCATCTCCGTGCGTCGCGAGGACTTCCGCATCTCGCGTCTGCGCCAGCGTACGGCCACCACCACCATCTTCGTGGTCGATGCGTCCGGGTCGTCGGCGCTCCACCGTCTGGCGGAAGCCAAGGGTGCCGTGGAGTTGCTCCTGGCCGAATGCTATGTGCGACGGGACAGCGTCGCCCTGGTCGCGTTCCGCGGTCGCCACGCCGAGTTGCTGCTGCCTCCGACCCGCTCGCTGGTGCGCGCCAAGCGTTGCCTCGCCAGTCTCGTGGGCGGTGGCGGCACGCCGCTGGCCGACGCCATGGACGCCGCCCGCGGCCTCGCGGATTCCGTCCGTCGCCGCGGCGACACGCCCGTCGTCGTGTTCCTCACCGACGGACGCGCCAACGTCACGAAGAGCGGGGAGGGCGATCGTCCCCGCGCCGAGGAAGAAGCGCTGCTCGCCGCGAAGGCGTTTCGCGTCGAATCGATGACCACGCTCTTGGTCGACACGTCACCGCGCCCCCAGATGGCGGGCCGCACGCTCGCGGAGGCGATGGGCGCACGCTACCTGCCTCTGCCCCATGCCGACTCCCACACGCTGAGCGGTGCCGTGCGCGTTGCCGTGGCGGCGGGCTGACGATCATGCCGACCGGACAAGGCCACCCGTTCCCCACGCTGCCGCCGCGCACCGGCGAGGCGTCGGGCCGCCGCGACCGCGCCCCCACGTGGGAACGCGAGGGCGCGGGCTGGCCCAACCGCGAGGCGAGCAGCTTCCTGTCGATCGACGGCATCCGCTGGCACGTGCAGCAGATGGGCGAAGGGCCGGTGCTGCTGCTTCTGCATGGCACCGGTGCGGCGACGCACTCGTGGCGCGATTTCGCGCCGCTGCTGGCGCGCCGCTTCCGCGTGATCGCGCCCGACCTCCCGGGGCACGGCTTCACGGAGTGCCCCGATACGTCGCGGCTCTCGTTGCCCGGCATGTCGCGTGTACTGGGCTCGCTCCTGCGCACGCTTGGCGCCGCGCCCACGGTCGCCGTCGGACACTCTGCCGGTGCGGCCATCTGTGCGCGGATGGCACTCGACGGTGAGATGGCCCCGCGCGCGATCGTGAGCCTCAACGGAGCCCTGCTGCCCTGGCGGGGCATGCCGGGCAAGGTGTTCTCGCCGCTCGCGCGTCTCCTGTCCGCCAACGGCGTGGCGGCGCGCTTCGTGGCCTGGCGCGCAGGCGAGCCCGGGGCGGTCGAACGTCTGCTGCATTCCACCGGTTCGCACATCGATGCCGCCGGTCGCGAGTGGTACCGGCGCCTCGTGTGCAGCCCGACCCACGTGGCGTCCGTCCTCGCGATGATGGCCCGATGGGACCTCGCGGCCTTCGCCGAAGATCTCCCGCGACTCACGGTACCGCTGTGGCTGGTGGTGGGGGATCACGACGGCACGGTGTCGCCCGCCGATGCCGACCGCATCCGGCAGCGGTTGCCCGGGCCGGAACCCATCCGGCTCGCCGGCCTCGGCCATCTCGCGCACGAAGAATCGCCCCGGCGCGTGGCCGAGGTGGTGGTGCGTCTGGCGCGCACGGAAGGCGTGCTCGCCCCGGACAGCGAAGCGGTGGTCGCGGAGGGACGACCGTGACGGCGGCCGCGCTTCGCTCGGTCATGCCGGCGGACCATCCGCTGCGCTTCGATCTCAACGACGAGGTGCACGCCCGTCCGCCCGAGCAGCTGTCGGTGCCGACGCAGGCGACCTTCCTTGCGTTGTTCACCGAGGCGGCCGAGCGGGATCGCGAATGGGATCACGTATGCCGGCTCGTGCGGAGCTACGGTGTGGAGCCGCCGCCCAAGGGCGTCACGCATCTGAGCCTCGATCTCGGCGCCTTCCGCCTCAAGTGGGAACGCCACACGGAGTTCTCGCGCTACAAGTTCATCCGCACTTTGCAGGCGGAAGATCCGTTCGCGGAACCGGCGATCCGCGCCGTCCCGAAAGAGTGGCTCGGTGAAGTACCCGGCCGGGTAATGGTCGCAGCGCATATCGCGCTCGTCTCGCCGGAGGCCGGCACGCCCGACTACGACGCGATCTCCACGCGCCTGTTCGCCGGTCACACGCTCATCGGCTCGGCCATCGCCGGCGGGGCGGCGACCGCGCTCACCGACCTGCGCATCCACGACGACGGCTTCAGTCGCGTGCTGGTGCACAACCGCAGCATGACGCCGCGCCAGGCCGGCCGGATGGTCCAGCGGATCCTGGAGATCGACACCTATCGCGTCATGGCGCTGCTCGCCCTGCCGATCGCTCGGGAACTCGGTCCGAAGCTCACCGGGTACGAGCGGGAACTCGCCGAGATCACTTCACGGCTCGTTCAAGCCACGAAAGTCGACGAGGCGAAGCTCCTGGAACGGCTCACGCGGCTGGAGGCGGAGATCGAGAACGCGGAAGCCGCGCATCACTACCGGTTCACCGCCGCGGCCGCCTACCACGAGCTGGTGCAGCGACGCATCGCGGAACTGCGCGAGGAACGCATCCAGGGCCTGCAGACCTTCCAGGAGTTCACCGACCGGCGCCTCGCACCCGCGATGAGCACCTGCGAGTCCGTCGCGCAGCGTCAGGAATCGCTGTCCCGCCGCGTTGCGCGGGCGACGCAGTTGCTGTCCACCCGGGTGGACGTCACGCGGGAGGGGCAGAACCAGGCCCTGCTCGAGTCCATGAACCGCCGGGCGCAGCTGCAGCTGCGCCTGCAGGAAACCGTGGAGGGCCTGTCGGTCGCCGCGGTCACGTACTACATCGTCGGGCTGGTGGGTTATGCCGCCAAGGGATTGAAGGCACTGGGCGCGCCGCTGCACGTGGAAGTCACCACGGGCGCGAGCATCCCGGTCGTCGCGGTCCTGGTGGCGCTCGGTGTCAGAAGGATCCGGCGCGCGGTAGCCGCAGCGCCCGAACCGCAGATGGGAGGATGAACGACATGGTGACGAACACGTACCCCCTGCTGGAAACCATCGACGACCCGGCCTCGCTGCGCCGGCTCGACCGCCGGACGCTGCCGAAGCTCGCCGACGAGCTGCGCGGCTTCCTGCTGGACACGGTGAGCCGCACGGGCGGGCATCTCGCTTCGAACCTCGGCACGGTGGAACTCGCGATCGCGCTCCACTACGTGTTCGACACGCCGGAGGACCGCATCGTGTGGGACGTGGGCCACCAGAGCTACCCGCACAAGGTGCTCACCGGCCGGCGCGAGGCCATGGGCAAGCTGCGCATGCACGGCGGCATCTCGGGCTTTCCGAAGCGTGACGAATCGCACTTCGACGCGTTCGGCACGGCGCACTCCAGCACGTCGATCAGCGCCGCGCTCGGCATGGCCGTGGCCGCCCGTACCAAGGGCGAGGCCCGCAAGGCGATCGCCGTCATCGGTGACGGGGCGATGTCCGCCGGTATGGCCTTCGAGGCCCTCAACAACGCAGGCGTCGCGGGCGCGGACCTGCTCGTGGTGCTGAACGACAACGAGATGGCCATCTCGCCGCCCGTCGGTGCGCTCACCAGCTATCTGGCGAGACTCGTCTACGCGCAGCCGCTGCTGGCCGCACGACGCGCAGCCGACAAGGTTCTTGCGACGCTGCCGCCGCTGGCGGCGCTCGCCAAGCGGGTCGGCCTGCACGCCAAGGGTCTGGTCGTGCCGTCCACCATGTTCGAGCAGTTCGGCTTCGAGTACATCGGCCCGGTCGACGGGCACGATCTCGACGCGCTGATCCCGACCCTGATGGATCTGCGCCGCGCGCGTGGGCCGAAGTTCCTCCACATCGTCACGCGCAAGGGGCACGGCTACAAGCTGGCCGAGGCGGACCCGATCACCTATCACGGTGTCTCCAAGTTCGAGCCCGCCGCAGGCATCGTGGCTTCCAAGACCGGGTCCCGCCCGACCTTCACCCAGGTCTTCGGGGACTGGCTCTGCGACATGGCGCATCACGACGCGCGTCTGGTCGGCATCACGCCGGCCATGCGCGAAGGCTCGGGCCTCACGACCTTCGCCCAGCGGTTCCCGGGGCGCTATCACGACGTGGGCATCGCCGAGCAGCACGCCGTCACCTTCGCGGCCGGCATGGCGTGCGAGGGCCTGAAGCCGGTGGTCGCCATCTACTCGACCTTCCTGCAGCGCGCGTACGACCAGCTGATCCACGACGTGCAGATCCAGAACCTGCCGGTGCTCTTTGCCATCGACCGAGGCGGCCTCGTCGGTGCCGACGGCGCCACGCATCACGGCGCGTTCGATCTGAGCTATCTGCGCTGCATCCCCAATCTCACGGTGATGACGCCCGCCGACGAGAACGAGTGCCGGCAGATGCTGAGCACCGGTTTCCTGATGGACGGTCCCGCCGCCGTTCGCTATCCGCGCGGTGCCGGTTGCGGCGCCAAGGTGGAGCCCGGGTTCGGGACGCTGCCAATCGGCAAGGCGCAGGTCCGCCGGGAGGGCCGCAAGGTTGCGCTGCTCGCCTTCGGACCGCTGCTGGATGTCGCGCTCGCGGTCGGCGAGGAACTCGATGCCACGGTGGTGAACATGCGCTTCGTGAAGCCTCTGGACGACGCCCTCGTGGCCGAGATGGCTGCTACGCACGAGCTGCTGGTCACACTGGAAGAGAACGTGATCATGGGCGGTGCGGGCAGCGCCGTGGCCGAGAGTCTGGCCGCGCAGGGCCTGTCCGTCCCGCTGATGCACCTCGGACTGCCGGACCACTTCGTCGATCACGGCGATCCCGCGCTGCTCCTCACCGAGTGCGGTCTCACCGCCGAAGGCGTGGGCGCCAGGGTGCGGCGACGCCTCGCGGCGCTCCATCCGCTCGCGCCGGTATCGACCGTACGGGTGGCCTGATCGTGATCCTTCCTTCCCCCCGATTCGAGAGGTCGCGCCGATGAATGCCTTCACGCCGTTGTCTCTTCTTCAGGCCGGCGAGCCGGAACTCGATCGCCGCCCGCACGCCGTCGTCATCGGCAGCGGCTTCGGCGGTCTCGCCGCGGCGATCCGCCTCGGCGCACGCGGGTACCGCGTGACCGTCCTCGAGAAGCTGGACGCCGCGGGCGGCCGCGCCTACGTGTTCCGCCAGGACGGCTTCAGCTTCGATGCGGGGCCCACGATCATCACGGCGCCGTTCCTGCTCGAGGAGCTCTGGTCGCTGTGCGGCCGCCGGATGCAGGACGACGTGCAGCTGAAGTCCATGGACCCGTTCTATCGCATCCGCTTCCACGACGGCGTCACGATCGACTGCAGCGGCGATCCGGAGAAGATGAAGGCCGAGATCGCCCGCATCGCGCCGGGCGACGTCGGGGGCTACGAAGGGTTCATGAAGGCGGCGGAAGCCATCTACCGCGTCGGCTTCGAAGAGTTGGGGCACGTGCCCTTCGACTCGTGGACCGACATGGCCAAGGTCGCGCCGGCCATGGTGCGGCTCGGCAGCCATCGGAGCCTGTACTCGATGGTCTCGAAGTACGTGCGGGACGAACGGATGCGCTTCGTCTTGTCGTTCCATCCGCTGTTCATCGGCGGCAACCCGTTCAACGTGACGTCGATCTATGGGCTCATCTCGTTCCTGGAGCGCAAGGCGGGCGTCCACTTCGCGATGGGCGGCACCGGTGCCTTGGTGCAGGGGTTGGTGGGCCTCATCGAGGGGCAGGGCAACCACATCCGCTACAACACGACCGTGTCGCAGATCTGCGTGGAGAACGGCCGGGCGACCGGCGTGGAACTCGCCTCCGGCGAGCGCATCGCGGCCGATGTCGTCGTGTCCAACGCCGATGCCGCCTGGACGTACAAGCACCTGCTGCCCGCGTCCGCACGGACCACCTGGACCGACCGCAAGGTCGACCGCGCCCGCTACTCCATGGGGCTGTTCGTCTGGTACTTCGGGACCCGCCGCCAGTATCACGACGTCCCGCACCACACCATCATGCTCGGGCCGCGCTATCGCGGGCTGCTGCACGACATCTTCGAGCGCAAGGTGCTGGCGGAGGACTTCAGCCTCTACCTGCATCGCCCGACCGCGACCGATCCGTCGCTGGCGCCGCCCGGATGCGATACGTTCTACGTGCTGTCCCCGGTGCCGAATCTCGATGCCGGCATCGACTGGACCGAGCGCGCGGAGGTGTACCGCCGCGCGATCTCGAAGCATCTGTCTGCCACGCTGCTGCCGGGGCTGGAAGACGAAATCGTGAGTTCGCGGATGATGACGCCGCAGGACTTCGAGTCCCGACTGTTGTCGTACCGCGGCGCCGCGTTCAGCCTGGAGCCCACGCTGCTCCAGAGCGCGTGGTTCCGCCCGCACAATCGCAGTGAAGACGTGGATCGACTGTATCTGGTCGGCGCGGGGACGCACCCCGGCGCCGGTGTTCCCGGGGTGATTTCTTCTGCCCGAATCCTCGACACGGTGGTGCCCGATGCCGCAACCCTTGCTCGACAGTGATCTCGAAGCGTGCCGTTCCGCCCTCCGCGGCGGCTCCCGCACATTCCACGCCGCCTCGAAGGTGCTGCCGCGGGTGACCCGCGACGCCGCCACGGCGCTCTACGCGTTCTGCCGTCTCGCCGACGACGCGGTCGATCTCGCGGAGGACCCTGCGAACTGCCTCGCGCCCTTGCGTGCGCGGCTCGCGGCGGTCTATGCGGAGGAACCCGTGGATCATCCCGCGGATCGCGCCTTTGCGGCGGTGGTCGCCGAGTACGGTATTCCGCGTGCCGTGCCCGAGGCGCTGCTGGAAGGCTTCGAGTGGGATCTGCAGTTGCGTACCTACGAGACCCTCGACGACCTGCACGGCTATGCCGCGCGGGTGGCCGGGACGGTTGGCGTGATGATGGCGAGGCTCATGCACGTGCGCGAAGCCGTGGCTTTGGCGCGCGCCTGCGACCTCGGCATGGCGATGCAGCTCACGAACATCGCGCGCGATGTGGGTGAGGACGCACGGGGTGGTCGCCTCTATCTGCCGATGGCCTGGATGCGGGAAGAGGGGATCGATCCCGACGCCTGGCGTGCCAATCCGACTTTCACACCGGCGCTGGGTCGCGTGATCTCACGGCTGCTCGAAGCAGCGGACCAGTTGTACCGTCGCGCCGAGACGGGCATCGCGCGGCTGCCGCGCTCCTGCCGTCCGGGCATGTACGCCGCGCGCATCCTCTACGCCGAGATCGGGCGCGAACTCGAACGGCGCGGCCTCGATTCGGTCAGCGCCCGCGCGACGGTCACGGGCAGTCGCAAGCTGGCCCTGCTGCCGGTGGCGGTGCTGCGTTCCGCGATGCCGTCCGCCCTCGATCGCAGCGCCACGGAATCGGCGGCGCGCTTTCTGGTCGACATCACTGCGCTCACGCCGCGCCCGAACTCGGCGGCGTCCGAAGGGCGGGTCGCGTGGCTGTTCGACCTGTTCGAGCGGCTGGAGCGGCGGGACCACGAACGCGCAGGGGCCTGATTCCCGCGCGACCGGGCCGTGGACAACTCCTGGCTGGCGCTGCTCGAACTGCTGATCGGCGCCATGATCCTGCTGGGCTGGGCCGCGATCGAACTCGTGTCGCTGCGCCTGGACAAGCGGCGCGAGGAAGAGAAAGCGAGAGCGCAGGCGGCGGGGGCAGGCGCCGATCCCCCCGCCGATGAGAAGGCTCAGGACGCCGCGTGACGCGGCATCCGGAACGGGAGCATCAGCTGGACGATCGGTGAGCGGAAGCGTTCCAGCGAGAGACTTTCGTGGATCGCGGGCGTCGCCTTCCCCAGCAGGAAGGTGGAGAGCAGCGACCGCGCGTAGAAGGGCGTGTCCTCCAGCGTCGACTCCACCTTCACCGGCAAGGTCTGATCCACCCTCGTCGCGCGCGGGATGCCCCACAGGGTGCCCGGCAGCGTGACGCGCCTGGGGGATTCGATTTCGGTCGCGCCGCCGCGGTCATCGCAGCGCACCGCCAGGTTGTAGTGCTCGCCGGTCTTCCGCAGCACGTCGTAGTAGATCACCGTCTCGCCCGGATTCGGACAGCCCCGCGACCAGTCCCACCGCACGAAGCCGTTCTCCAGCGGTTCGTCGCCCGCATTCGAGTCCACGTACGCTTCGCCCTGCCAGGAAAGATCCGGCTTTTCCAGTTCGACTTCGATCCGCGAACCCGGTGCGATCGGGCGCCAGCGATGGCGACCGGCGCCGTCCAGCGAGTAGGTCGTGTCCTGCATGGCGCGCGGATGGATGCGGATGCGGCCCTTGATGCGGCCGGGGAGGGGAAACGTGCGTTCGTCGACCCGGATGTCCAGACTCGACCCTGTCCATTCGACGGAGCTGGGGCCGACGGACAGCGTGCGCGCGGTGCGTTCCAGGTCGCGGCTGCCGCGCTCCGTGAGCGCCCAGCGCTTGCCGCCCTTGCCGTACAGCGCGACGTTGATGGCGCAGTGATTCGCGGCGAGGCCCTTGCCTGCCTTGCGCGCCCACGCGTAGTAGGGCGAGAACACGCTGCCGACGAAGGCGATCAGCGTGATGCCGTGCTTTCGGTCGTCGCTCAGCGCATCGAGATACCACCAGAGATAACCGCCGTCGGGGACGGGCTGGTCGAAGGCAGGGGTCAGCGTGTTCATTTCACTCCGAGATCGATGAGTACGGCCTGGGCGGCCTGGCCACCGGACAGAGCGGCCATGGGCACGCCGGGACCGGGGTGGGTGCTGCCGCCCGCGAGATAGAGACCGGGCACGCGCGTGCGGGCGCCGGGACGTTGGAAACTTGCTAGCCAACCGTGCGACGCGCGACCGTACAGCGCGCCGCCAGTGGCAGGAAACAGACGGTGGAAGTCGGCCGGTGTCACGCAGGTGCCTGCGCCGCCGGCGAGGTCCACTTCGAGGCCGCAGCGGCTCAGCACGGCGAACGCCGCCTGCTCCACGGCGCGCACCCGTTCCGGCGGATAGCTGTCGCGGTCCCCGGTGGCTGGCGCGTTGACGAGGCACAGCATGCGCTCGGGTCCGGGCGTGGCCATGGTGCCGATGTCATCACGGTCCTGCGCGCAGACGTAGACGGTAGGTTCATCCGGCGTGCGCCGGTCGCGGAAGATCGCGTCGAACTCCGCGCGGTAGTCGCGGGAGAAGAACACGTTGTGACGCGACAGCGGGAACCCGCTGGTGCGTGCCGACAGGAGCCACGTCATGGCAGAGAGTGAGCGCGCGGCTGGCGGTGTCGCGGGCGTCGCGTTGCGCAAGTCCTCTCCGAGCAGGCCTGTCCCGAGGGCCGACGCGTCGGCGTTCACCACGACGGCATCGGCTTCGATGCGCTCGCCGTTTGCGGTCTCCACGGCGCGGACGCCTCGGCCGTCGGTTGTGATCGACCGGACTTCCGTGCCGTACCGCAGTGTGGCGCCTGCTGCGCGCGCGGTCTCCGCCAGCACCTGCGCGAGCCGGTGCATGCCGCCGTCCACGAGCCACACGCCGTCCTGCTCCACGTGCGCCACGAGCATGAGCGTCGCCGGCGCCTGGAAGGGCGACGCGCCGCAGTAGGTGGAATAGCGACCGAACAACTGGCGCAGACGCGGGTCCTGGAAGTGATCGCCGAGGGCCTGCCACATCGTCGCGAACGGGCGGATGCGCCACAGCCCGCCGAGACCCCGCACGCCCGCGCGAGTGACGAGGCTCAGCGGGTTGGGGCGGGACCCGCGCAGGAACGGGCGCTCCAGTGTCGTGTAGATGTCGCGGGCACTGTCGCAGAACTGCAGGAAGCGTTTCGCCTCGGCGGCGCCGGAGAGTCGACCGATCTCGTCGGCCGAGCGCGCGGGATCGGCGAAGAGGTCGAGGCGTTCGTCGGCCGACCACGCGTGCCGCGCGAGTACCTCGGCCTTGTGCACTTGCACATCCGCGGCGAAGGAGCGTCCGGCGCGTTCGAACAGTTCCTCGAACACCCATCGCATGGTGAACACGGTGGGACCCGCGTCGATGCGCGCTCCACCCACTTCGACCTCGCGCATCTTGCCGCCGGGAGTGGCGGCCCGCTCCAGCACCGTGACGTCCAGACCCCGTGCGGCGAGGTCGATCGCGCACGCGAGTCCCCCCACTCCGGCACCGACGACGGTCACCCGTTTCCGTTCACGGCGGACGGAATCGGCGTGACGACGGTTCGAAATCCCGTCGGAGGAGCGGTCTGCATTCCGGACGGGCGACGCCGGACCGGTTCTGACGACGTGCGCTTCACCCGAGGCGTCGGGCACGTAATCAACGGCTTGCGCGGTGAGAGTCGGAGGAATCACGGGCTCAATCCTTCCGGAAGTTCCGGCGTGAGAAAAGGCGGCGGCTTTTTGATTGACCGCTGAAGGTTCGGTGTCTATATTACATGACACATGCAGTGACTATTCAACGTGACACATCACCGTGGAGGTGGCGGGGCATGGATGCGAGAGAACGGATCGAGCGAGCCCTCGAGATGGCGCTGGCGGGCAGACAGGCGATGGGATGTCCCCCCGGACTGGCGGCTGCCGTGCACTACGCGGTGTTCCCCGGCGGTGCGCGGGTCCGACCCCGGTTGTGTCTGGCGGTGGCAGCGGCCTGCGGTGAGCGGGGTCCTGGCATCGCGGACGGCGCGGCGGCGGCGATCGAATTGCTGCACTGCGCTTCCCTCGTGCACGATGACCTCCCCTGTTTCGACGACGCGCCCACGCGCCGCGGCAAGGCCTCGGTGCATTGCGCCTTCGGCGAGCGCCTCGCGGTGCTCGCGGGTGACGCGCTGATCGTCACCGCGTTCGAGGTGCTCGGCCGCTCCGCGGCGAGCACTCCGGCGCGTCTCGTGCCGCTGCTGGCAACGATCACGTCCTCGGTGGGCATGCCCACTGGCATCGTGGCCGGTCAGGCATGGGAATGCGAGAGCCAGGTGGTGCTGGACGACTACCAGCGCGCCAAGACCGGTTCGCTGTTCGCCGCGGCCGCCGTCGCGGGCGCGCAGGCCGCCGGCGCCGATGCGACGCCCTGGCGTGCGCTCGGCGAGCGTCTCGGCGAGGCCTACCAGGTGGCCGACGACATTCAGGACGTGGCCTCCGCGCCGGAACAGATCGGCAAGCCGACCGGGCGCGACCGGATGCTCGGTCGCCCCAGTGCGGTGGAACAGTTCGGTCTCATGGGCGCAGTGCAGCGGGTGAAGGATCTCGTTGCCGCAGCGGTCGAGGCCGTGCCGGTATGCGCCGGCGCCGGGTCGTTGCGGATGCTTATCCAGGCCGAGTCGCAACGGATACTTCCGAGAGACCTCGCGCGGCTCGCCGCGTAGGCCACAGGGGAGGCGGTCCGACATGAACAACGGCATCGCCTCCCCGAGGCCGCCAGCCTCCTGGCGCGACTCGCTGCTCGCGCTGCGGGACAGGCTCCTCGCGAGTCCCAAGTTCCAGCGCTGGGCTGGCGCCTTCCCGCTCACCCGGCCGATCGCCCGGCGTCATGCGCGCGCGGTGTTCGACATCTGCGCCGGGTTCGTCTACTCGCAGGTCCTCTTCTCCTGTGTGCAGCTGCGCATCTTCGAGCGGCTTCGTGAGGGCCCCGATACGCTGGATGCCATCGCTTCCGCCACGAGGCTTCCGCCCGAGGCGGCCCGCACGCTGCTGGATGCGGCCGTCTCGCTGCATCTGATCGAACGACGCGCGGACCATCGCTATGGCCTCGGCCCGCTCGGCGCAGCGACACTTGGCAATCCGGGCATCGCGGCGATGGTGGAACACCACGGTGTGCTCTACGGCGATCTGCACGATCCGGTCGCCTTGCTGCGTGGAGAAGTCAAGGACACCGCGCTCTCGCGCTACTGGGCCTACGCCAGGAGCGCTGCCCCTGGTGCCCTGGACCCCGGTGCCGTTGCCGAGTACAGCACGCTCATGGCGACGTCGCAGTCGCTGGTCGCCGAAGAGATTCTGGATGCGTATCCCGTCGGACAGCACCGGTGCGTGCTCGACGTGGGAGGCGGCGAGGGCGTGTTCCTGCTCACCGCCGCGCGCCGTACCCCGGCTCTTTCCTGTCTGCTCTTCGATCTTCCCCCCGTCGCGGAGCGCGCGAGGGCGCGTTTCGCCAAGGAGGGTGTGAACGGTCTCGCCTTCGGTGGGGACTTCCGCCGCGATGCCCTCCCGACCGGCGCCGACCTCGTCACGTTCGTTCGAGTGCTGCACGACCACGGTGATGCAACGGTGGAACTGCTGCTGCGCAAGGCCTTCGCCGCGCTGCCTCCGGGCGGCCGCGTGCTGATTGCCGAGCCGATGGCCCGCACCGGCGGTGCCGAACCCATGGGCGAGGCCTACTTCGGCTTCTACCTGCTGGCCATGGGCAGCGGCCGTCCGCGCAGCCCCGATGAACTGCGACGCATGCTGACGGAGGCCGGTTTCGTCTCCGTACGGTCGCTTCGGACACGACAGCCGCTGCAGACAGGTGCCCTTGTTGCAGTGCGGCCATAAATTCAGATTGACATTAAGATGTGTCAAGTTAAACTGACACTCATGGTCTCAACCCTCTTCATGTCCCTGTTCGCCGCTTCCCTGCCATGACCGCGTCCACCCCGTTCAACACGCTCGCCGTGGTGCTTGAGGAGCCCCAGCGCCTGGCGCTCGGACGCCTCGATCTCACGCCGCCGGGCGATGACGACGTCGTGGTGGACATCGAGTTCAGCGGCATCAGCACCGGCACCGAGCGCCTGCTCTGGTCCGGTCGCATGCCGCCGTTCCCGGGAATGGGGTACCCGCTGGTGCCGGGCTACGAGTCGGTGGGGCGCGTCTGCGACGCCGGCCCTGGCGCGAAGGCCCGCATCGGTGAGCGCGTGTTCGTTCCCGGCGCAAACTGCTTCGGCCCGGTGCGCGGACTGTTCGGCGGCGCAGCAGCGAAGCTGGTGGTGCCCTCGCGCCGCGTGGTTCGGGTGGACGAAGGCCTGGGTGAACACGCGGTGCTGCTGGCGCTCGCCGCGACTGCGCAACATGCGATTGCCGGCGGCCAGTCCGGCAATCCGGAACTTGTCATCGGCCACGGCGTGCTTGGCCGGCTGCTCGCGCGACTTTCCGCGATCGACGGCACCCCGGTCACCGTCTGGGAACTGGATGCCTCCCGGCGTGAAGGCGCTTCGGGCTACCGCGTTTGCGACCCGGCCGACGACGCCCGCAACGACTACCGCGTCATCTGCGATGTCAGCGGTGACAGCGCGATCCTCGACACGCTCATCCCGCGGCTGCGCCCGGGCGGCGAGATCGTGATCGCCGGTTTCTACAGCGAACCCCTGTCGTTCAAGTTCGCCCCCGCATTCATGCGGGAAGCCCGCCTGCGCGTCGCTGCGCAGTGGCAGCCCGCGGATCTGGAAGTGGTGCTTGAGCACCTGCGTGCAGGCCGTCTCTCCCTGGACGGTCTCATCACACACCGTCGACCGGCCGAGGAGGCGCAGGACGCCTACCGGACCGCGTTCGACGACCCTGCATGTCTGAAGATGGTTCTCGACTGGAGGTCCTGCTCATGACGAACCCCGTATCCGGCGCCGCGTCGGCTTTCCTGCAATCGGTCCGGCTGCAAGTTCCCGAAGACGACGGGAGCATGGAGGCCGTGGAACCCGCCAAGCGTGAGACGCAGATCATCGCGATCTACGGCAAGGGTGGCATCGGCAAGAGCTTCACGCTCGCCAACCTCTCCTACATGATGGCCCAGCAGGGCAAGCGCGTGCTGCTCATCGGCTGCGATCCGAAGAGCGACACCACGTCGCTGCTGTTCGGCGGCAAGGCCTGCCCCACCATCATCGAGACCTCTTCGAAGAAGAAGCTCGCCGGCGAGCCCGTGCAGATCGGTGACGTCTGCTTCAAGCGCGGCGGCGTGTTCGCCATGGAACTCGGCGGGCCCGAGGTGGGCCGCGGCTGCGGTGGGCGCGGCATCATCCACGGCTTCGAGCTGTTGGAGAAGCTGGGCTTCCACGACTGGGGCTTCGACTACGTGCTGCTGGATTTCCTCGGCGACGTGGTGTGCGGCGGGTTCGGCCTGCCCATCGCCCGCGACATGTGCCAGAAGGTCATCGTGGTCGGCTCCAACGACCTCCAGTCCCTGTATGTCGCCAACAACGTCTGCTCCGCGGTGGAGTACTTCCGCAAGCTCGGCGGCAATGTCGGCGTTGCGGGTCTGGTGATCAACAAGGACGACGGTACGGGCGAAGCCAAGGCCTTCGCTGATGCCGCCGGGATTCCGGTGCTCGCTGCCATTCCGGCCAACGAGGACATCCGCCGCAAGAGCGCCAACTACGAGATCGTCGGTCAGCCCGGCGGCCAGTGGGGCCCGCTCTTCGAAGGGCTGGCTCAGCAGGTGGCCGATGCGCCGCCCGTCCACCCGAAGCCGCTCACGCAGGACGATCTGCTGGGCCTGTTCAGCGGCGACGCGGTCGGGCGCGGTGTGGTGCTCGAACCCGCCACGGCCGCCGACATGCTGGGACGCGAGTTCGTCGAGAAGAAGACGCTCGAAGTGGTCTACGACGCCGTCTGACGCACCGGAGGATCCCCATGGCCAGCACACCCGAAGACATCAGGAAAGCGGCTCTGCCCACGGACGGGCAGGGATGTCACGCAGGCAAGGACGAGATGCTTCGGGCGGCCAAGGCGGCCGGCAAGAGCGAGACGCTCGATCAGTACGCGCAGGACTACCCGGCCGGTCCGCACGACCAGCCGCAGAGCATGTGTCCGGCATTCGGTTCCCTGCGGGTGGGACTGCGCATGCGGCGCACCGCGACGGTTCTGTCGGGTTCCGCCTGCTGCGTCTACGGACTCACGTTCACCTCCCACTTCTACGGTGCGCGCCGGACGGTCGGCTACGTACCGTTCAACTCCGAGACGCTTGTCACCGGCAAGCTCTTCGAGGACATCCGCGAAGCGGTGATGGCACTGGCCGACCCGGCGCTCTACGACGCGATTGTCGTGACGAACCTCTGTGTGCCCACCGCATCTGGTGTGCCGCTGCAGCTCCTGCCTAAGCAGATCAACGGCGTGCGGATCATCGGCATCGACGTGCCGGGCTTCGGTGTGCCGACCCACGCGGAAGCCAAGGATGTCCTGGCCGGTGCAATGCTGCGCTACGCCAGGGCCGAAGTGGAGCAGGGACCGGTGCAGGCGCCGCGAGGTGGCCGTTCCGAACGTCCGACTGTCACCCTTGTGGGTGAGATGTTCCCCGCCGATCCGGTCGGCATCGGACGCATGCTCGAACCGCTCGGCCTCGCGGCCGGTCCGGTGGTGCCCACGCGCGAGTGGCGTGAGCTTTATGCGGCGCTCGATGGCGCCGTGGTCGCGGCGATCCACCCGTTCTACACCGCAGCCCTGCGCGAGTTCGACACCGCCGGTCGCCCCATCGTGGGTTCGGCGCCGGTCGGCTACGACGGCACGGCCGCATGGCTCGACGCCATCGGCCGCACTTGCAATGTGCCGCAGGCGAAGGTCGACGCCGCCAAGAACTCCATTCTCCCCGCGATCCGCGCGGCACTCGATGCCACGCCGATCCGCGGACGCATCACGATGTCCGGCTACGAAGGTTCCGAGCTGCTGGTGGCGCGCCTGCTGGTGGAAAGCGGTGCGGACGTCCGGTATGTCGGTACCGCCTGTGCACGGACGCCGTGGTCGGAGCCCGATCGGGAATGGCTCGAGGCAAAGGGCGTCCGCGTCCAGTACCGCGCGAGTCTCGAGCAGGACCTCGCGGCGATGGTCGAGCACCGACCCGATCTTGCCATCGGCACCACGCCCGTGGTCCAGAAGGCGAAGGCCCAGGCGATACCGGCCCTGTACTTCACCAACCTCATCTCGGCGCGCCCGCTCATGGGTCCGGCCGGTGCCGGTTCGCTCGCGCAGGTCGTGAACGCGGCCATGGCCAGCAAGCACCGGTTCGACGACATGCGCAGCTTCTTCGAGGGTGTCGGGACCGGCCACACGACCGGCATCTGGGAGTCGCTGCCCAAGCCGCGGGAAGACTTCAAGGAGCGCTATCGCAAGCAGGTCGCCAAGCAGGCCGCGATGCGCAAGACAGAGGAGCCCATCTGATGCTCGTACTCGATCACGACAGGGCAGGGGGCTACTGGGGCGCGGTCTACGTCTTCACTGCGGTGAAGGGGCTGCAGGTGATCATCGACGGCCCTGTGGGCTGCGAGAACCTGCCGGTGACTTCCGTCCTGCACTACACCGACGCGCTGCCGCCGCACGAATTGCCGATCGTCGTCACGGGCCTCGGCGAGGAAGAACTGGGCCAGACCGGGACCGAACAGGCGATGAAGCGCGCCCGTGAAGCGCTGGATCCGTCGCTGCCCGCGGTGGTCGTGACCGGTTCCATCGCCGAGATGATCGGCGGCGGCGTGACGCCGGAAGGCTCGAATATCCAGCGATTCCTGCCGCGCACCATCGACGAGGATCAGTGGCAGAGCGCCAACCGCGCGATGGCCTGGCTATGGACCGAGTACGGTTCCAAGCGTGTGCCCGCGGTGAAGCCGCCGGCCGCCGGCGCAAAGCCGAAGGTCAACATCATCGGTCCGTGTTACGGCACGTTCAACATGCCGTCTGACCTCGCGGAGATCCGCCGCCTCATCGAGGGGATCGGCGCCGAGGTGAACCTCGCGTTCCCCCTCGGCAGCCATCTCGCCGACGTGCCGAAGCTCGCCGATGCCCAGGTCAACGTCTGCATGTACCGCGAGTTCGGGCGGCTGCTGTGCGAGACCCTCGAACGCCCGTACCTGCAGGCGCCTATCGGGCTCGACAGCGCGACGAAGTTCCTTCGGACGCTGGGCGAGATGCTGGGTCTCGACCCCGAGCCCTTCATCGAGCGCGAGAAGCACACGACACTGAAGCCACTTTGGGATCTGTGGCGGTCCGTCACCCAGGACTTCTTCGGCACCGCGTCCTTCGGCATCGTCGCCAACGAAACCTACTCGCGCGGCGTGCGGCACTTCCTCGAAACCGAGATGGGCCTGCCCTGCAACTTCGCCGTGGCGCGCACGGCGGGGAACAAGACCGACAACGCCGCCGTTCGCGAAGCCATCCGCACGAAGCCGCCGCTGGTGCTCTTCGGGAGCTACAACGAGCGCATGTATCTCGCCGAGGCGGGCGGACGCGCGATGTACATCCCGGCGTCGTTCCCCGGCGCGATCATCCGTCGCCACACCGGCACGCCCTTCATGGGCTACTCGGGCTGCGTGTATCTCGTGCAGGAGGTGTGCAACGCGCTGTTCGACGCGCTGTTCCACATCCTGCCGATGGGCGCGGACCTCGACCGTGTCGAGGCGACTCCGTCGCGTCTCGCGACCACCGAATCGACGCCATGGGACGACGATGCCCACCGGCTGCTCGAACAGTTGCTGGAAGACGAACCCCTTCTCGTGCGCATCTCGGCCGCCAAGCGGCTGCGCGATGTGGCGGAGCGGTCGGCTGCCGCGGCGGGCGAGACCCGCGTGTCCGTGGAACGGCTCACCCGTTCCCGGGCGGCACTGAAGCTAGGAGAGCTCGCGTGAGCGGTGCTCAGGAAGTCCGTTCGTTCCGGTGCCAGCCGGGGCGGAACGTACGTCGTCGGTCACACGGCGATCCCGGCCGCGCGGGATGGGCGCGGTAACGGCCGCAAGGCCTAACAGGAGGTATGTCTATGGCTGATGAGAAGAAAGGATCCCTGTCGGGATTGACGGACAACGAAGCGAAGGAGTTCCACGCGATTTTCATGACGAGCTTCGTCGTGTTTCTCGTGATCGCGATTGTTGCCCACATCCTCGCGTGGCAGTGGCGGCCCTGGATGCCGGGCGCCAACGGCTACGTTTCGATGGTCGATGGTGTGAAGGCGGCAGTCAGCTCCTTCCTGCCTTACGTCTACATGGCATAGGAGGAATAAAGCATGTGGCGAATGTGGACTCTGTTCGATCCGCGCAGGACTCTGGTTGCCCTTTTCACGTTTCTGTTCGCGTTGGCACTTCTGATTCACTTCATTCTGCTCAGCACCGACCGGTTCAACTGGATCGAGGGGCCGAGATCAGCACGGGGTGGTGTGAAGGCCGCGCAAATGGCTCCACTGCCGCCCGCAGTGGCCCAGGCGGATATTCAGGCAACGCCGCCGTCGAAATAGTTTCTGTCGACGACGGTGGGGGACGGGGCCGGCGGGTGACCCCGGTTCCGCCCCTCGCCTGAAGCAGCACCACGCACAAGCTTTCGTCCGGCCGGGCTGGCGGCGGGACACAGGAGGACCAGGTCATGGCCATGTTGAGCTTCGAGAAGAAGTACCGCGTCCGCGGGGGGACCCTGCTGGGGGGAGATCTGTTCGATTTCTGGATGGGGCCGTTCTATGTCGGCTTCTTCGGGATTACGACGATCTTCTTCTCGTTTCTGGGTACTGCGCTGATCTTCTACGGGGCCGCGATCGGACCCACCTGGAACGTCTGGCAGATCAGCATCGCGCCGCCGGACCTGAGCTACGGCCTCGGACTCGCCCCGCTGAAGGAGGGCGGCCTGTGGCAGATCATCACGGTCTGCGCGATCGGCGCGTTCGTATCCTGGGCGCTGCGGGAGGTCGAGATCTGCCGCAAGCTCGGCATCGGTTTCCACGTGCCCTTTGCCTTCTCCGTGGCGATTTTCGCCTACGTGACACTGGTGGTGATCCGGCCGATCCTGCTTGGTGCCTGGGGCCACGGATTCCCGTACGGCATCCTGAGTCACCTCGACTGGGTGTCGAACGTCGGCTACCAGTACCTGCACTTCCACTACAACCCGGCGCACATGCTGGCCATCACGTTCTTCTTCACGACGACGCTGGCCCTGTCCATGCACGGCGCGCTCGTCCTGTCCGCCACCAATCCGTCCAAAGGCGAAGTGGTGAAGACACCCGAGCACGAGAACACGTTCTTCCGCGATGCGATCGGCTACTCGATCGGCACCCTGGGCATCCACCGCCTGGGTCTGTTCCTGGCCCTGTCGGCCGGCTTCTGGAGCGCGGTGTGCATCGTGATCAGCGGGCCCTTCTGGACCCGTGGCTGGCCCGAATGGTGGGGCTGGTGGCTCAACCTGCCCGTCTGGCGCTAGAGAGAATAGGGGAGAACTTCGATGCCGGAATACCAGAACATCTTCACCCGCGTGCAGGTCCGTGCGCCCGCCTATCCCGGTGTCCCGCTCGGGCGGGGCGTGTGGGTCCGCGAGGGCAAGCCGTTGTTCCTCTACTGGGCAGGCAAGTTCGGTGACGCCCAGATCGGTCCCGTCTACCTCGGCTGGCTCGGGCTTGCCTCGATCCTGTGCGGCTTCATCGCCTTCGAGATCATCGGCTTCAACATGTGGGCCTCGGTCAACTGGGACATCGTCCAGTTCGTCCGGCAACTGCCCTGGCTCGCGCTGGAGCCGCCTGCGCCCGAATACGGGCTGCGGCTGCCGCCGCTCGATGAAGGCGGCTGGTGGATCATGGCGGGCTTCTTCCTGACCGTGTCGATCCTGCTCTGGTGGCTGCGCATGTACCGACGGGCCCGCGCCCTCGGCATGGGCACCCACGTGGCCTGGGCGTTCGCTGCGGCGATCTGGCTCTTCCTGGTGCTGGGCCTCATCCGTCCGGTGATGATGGGCAGCTGGGCGGAGGCGGTGCCCTTCGGGATCTTCCCGCACCTGGACTGGACCGCGGCGTTCTCCCTGCGCTACGGCAACCTGTTCTACAACCCGTTCCACATGCTGTCGATCGCCTTCCTCTACGGCTCCACGCTGCTGTTCGCGATGCACGGTGCCACGATCCTGGCCGTGAGCCGCCTCGGCGGTGAGCGTGAGATCGAGCAGATCACCGATCGCGGCACGGCTTCGGAACGGGCAGCATTGTTCTGGCGCTGGACGATGGGCTTCAATGCGACGATGGAGTCGATCCACCGCTGGGCCTGGTGGTTCGCGGTGTTGTGCCCGCTCACCGGCGGCATCGGGATCCTGCTCACCGGCACGGCCGTGGACAACTGGTACCTCTGGTCGGTGAAGCACGGCGTCGCGCCGCCTTACCCGACGATCTTCCCCGGTGTGGTCAATCCCGCAACCTTGTCTGGGGGCGCGCAATGAGAAACTTCTCGATGAAGCTGTTCGGCACGGCGCTCCTCGCAGGCTGCATGCTGCTCGCAGGCTGCGAGCGCCCGCCGATCGAGTCGGTCCAGCGCGGCTACCGCGGTACCGGGATGCTGCAGGTGTACAACCCGCGCACGCTGGAGGAGGTCCGTGCGGCGAACGAAGTGCCGGCATCGATCCCTCTCGCGCCGGGCGACAGCCCCAAGGCCACCACCGTCTACAAGAACGTGCAGGTCCTCACGGACCTCAACGTCGCGGAGTTCACCCGCCTGATGGTGTCCATGACCAACTGGGTGTCGCCGAAGGAAGGCTGTGCGTACTGTCACGCCGGCGGGGACTTCGCGGCGGACACCGTGTACGCGAAGACCGTTGCGCGGCGGATGCTGCAGATGACCCGCCACATCAACACCGACTGGAAGAAGCATGTCGCCGAAACCGGTGTTACCTGCTACACGTGCCACCGGGGACAGCCGGTGCCCGCCCAGGTCTGGACGCAGGACCCCGGTCCGAAGACGGCGGCGCAGGCGGGCAACCGCGCCGAGCAGAACGCCGCGGCCATGAAGGTCGGCCTGACGTCGCTGCCGTACGACCCCTTCTCCTACTACCTGAAGGGCGAGTACCCGATTCCGGTGGCCGGAGAGCAGGCGCTGCCTGCCGACAACCGGCACTCGATCAAGGAAACGGAAGGCACCTACGGTCTGATGATGCATCTGTCGCAGTCGCTCGGCGTCAACTGCACCTACTGCCACAACAGCCGGGCGTTCTACGACTGGGATCAGAGCACGCCGCAGCGCCAGACGGCCTGGTATGGCATCCGCATGGTGCGGGACCTCAACAACGACTACCTGGAGCCGCTTGGCCCCACGTATCCGAAGGAGCGTCTCGGTCCGCTGGGTGATGCACCCAAGGCCAATTGCGGGACCTGCCATCAGGGCGTGTACAAGCCTCTGTTTGGGGTGTCGATGCTCAAGGACCACCCGGAACTCGCCGGCGCGAAGCGCTAGACCCGGCGCAATCGCACGACCGCGGCCGGTGACACTCGTGTCACCGGCCGTTTTCTTGGGACGGCGGGGTAGAATCCGACCCGATCCCCCGCCGTCACCTCCATGCCGCCTTTCGATTCCGATCCGATCCTCGACCAGCTCAAGCTCCCCCCGCATTCCGTCGAGGCGGAGCAGTCCGTGCTGGGCGGACTCCTGCTCGAGAACACGGCCTGGGACCGCATCGGCGACCTGATCGCCGAGGAAGACTTCTACCGGTCCGACCATCGCCTCATCTGGCGGCACATCTCCAAGCTGATCGAGGCGGCGCGGCCCGCCGACGCGCTCACCGTATCGGAAAGTCTCGAGCGAAGTGGCGAACTGGACAACGCCGGCGGCCTCACGTATGTCGCCACGCTCGCGCAGAACACGCCCTCGGCCGCGAACATCAAGCGCTATGCCGAGATCGTCCGCGAGCGCAGCATCATGCGGCAGCTCGTCGCGGTGGGGACGGCGATCGCCGATTCCGCCTACGCGCCGACCGGGCGCGAGGCGGCGCAGCTGCTGGACGAAGCCGAGTCGCGGGTGTTCGAGATCGCCGAGGCCGGCTCCCGCGGCAAGACGGGCTTCCAGGCGATGCCGCAGCTGCTCACCAAGGTCGTCGATCGCATCGACATGCTCTACAACCGGGACAACCCCAGCGATGTGACAGGGGTGCCTACCGGTTATACCGACCTCGACGAGAAGACCTCCGGCCTGCAGCCCGGTGATCTGGTGATCGTGGCGGGGCGTCCCTCCATGGGCAAGACGGCGCTGTCGCTCAACATCGCCGAGAACGTCGCACTCGATGCCGGTCTGCCGGTCGCGGTGTTCAGCATGGAAATGGCGGCGACCCAGCTCGTCATGCGTCTGCTGGGTTCCGCGGGCCGGCTGGACCAGCACAAGCTGCGCACGGGGCGCCTGCAGGATGACGACTGGCAACGGCTCACCGCGGCGGTCGGTCGGCTGAACGACGCCCCGATCCACATCGACGAAACGCCCGCCCTCACCGCGATGGAAGTGCGGGCACGCACGCGCCGTCTGCACCGCCAGTACGGACAGCTCGGTCTGGTGGTGATCGATTACCTGCAGCTCATGTCGGCCAGTGGCAGCGGCGAGAACCGCGCAACCGAGATCTCCGAGATCTCGCGTTCGCTGAAGGGCCTCGCCAAGGAGATCGGCGTGCCCGTGATCGCCTTGTCGCAGTTGAACCGCAGCCTGGAGCAGCGGCCCAACAAGCGTCCGGTGATGTCCGACCTGCGGGAATCCGGCGCCATCGAGCAGGACGCCGACCTCATCCTGTTCATCTACCGGGACGAGGTCTACAACCCCGACACCCCGGACAAGGGCATCGCCGAGATCATCATCGGCAAGCAACGGAACGGACCGATCGGCACCGTGCGGCTCACCTTCCGGGGCGAGAACACGCGCTTCGAGAACTTCGCCGATCCGAATCGCTACTGACACCCAGGCCGAAGCAGTCGTTCCACTCGGCGGATCAAAGAGTTACACTAGCGCCGTCGTCGAACCGCGACAGGCGCGGCCATGCCCATCAAGATCAAGCTAGCCCATACCCCGAAGGAAATCGACGATGCCCTGTGGCTGCGCCACGAGGTATTCGTCATCGAGGATGGCAAGTTCGGGGGCAAGGCGCTGCACGGGAGCCGCATGGTGGACCGCTTCGACGCGTTTCCGAGCGTGTTCCACGTCATCGCCTACGAGGATGCCGAGCCGGTCGCCACCATGCGTCTGGTGAAGGACAGCGAGGGTGGGCTGCCGGCCGACGAACTGTTCGACTTCGACCGCTACCGCCGCCGCGCCCTCCTGGAAACCAGTTCTCCCGTATTCGGCAGCGCCGGCATGCTCGCGATCCGCGCCCAGTGGCGTCGCCGGCGCGACGTCATCCGCGCCATGTTCCGCATGGCCGCCGCCGTGTGCCGGCGCGAGGGCGCCACCCACATCCTGATGGCCGTCAACTTCGAGACGGCCGGCATGTACCAGCGACTGGGCTTCACGCCGCTCTCCGAGAAGATCTGGATCGAGGAGATCGGCAATCACATCGTGCCGCTCGCCGGCATCACCGACCAGTTCGTGGCCTGGGCCTTCCAGGGACTGCCGGAAACGCCGCTCTCCGACTTCCAGGACAGCTTCGAGCGGATGGTGTTCCGCTCCGGAGAGAAGGTCTTCGACGAGGGGGCTCGCGGCGAGCACGCCTTCGTGGTGGACTCCGGCGAGGTCCGCATCACCCGGCGCAGCAAGAACGGGGAGGAGCTGATCCTCGCCAATCTGGGGCGTGGTGACATGTTCGGCGAACTCGCCCTGCTGGACGACCAGTCGCGCTCCGCGAGCGCCGTGGCGTCGGCGGACAGCGAACTCATGACGCTCGACCGGCGCACGTTCCAGTCCCAGCTGCACTCCCATCCTGAACGCTCCAGCAGCCTGTTCCGCATGTTCGCGAGCCGCATGCGGGCCATGGACGAACTGGCCATCGTGCTCGCGTTCGCGGGGCCCGCCCAGCGGCTGGAGTTCGCGATCGAGGTGGCGCGGCAGCAGGCCGTGCCCGATCGCAATGATCCTGCCCGCACGCTGTTCCACGGCGGCGCGACGGAACTCGCGCGCATGGCAGCGGTGTCCGAACAGGAGGCCGAGCGCTTCCTGCAAGGCCTGCGGTCGGCGGGGGCGCTCGACATCACGCCCAAGCACATCAGTTTCCGGCAGCGCAAGAGCAGCGTATGAGCCGCCTGCCTCTGCGCGACGACACGGCAGCGCCGGAACTCGCCGCGCGCATCCGTGCCGAGCGCGACGGCAAGCTCCTCACGCTCTACCGGGTGCTGCTCAATTCGCCCGGCATCGCCGGCGCGTGGCTGCAGTTCTTCACGGTGATCCGCCAGCAGTGCAAGCTCTCCGCGCGTCATCGGGAGCTCGCGATCCTGCGCGTGGCGGTGCTCAACCGGGCGCCCTACGAGTTCGAGCAGCACGTGCCGTTCGCGGTCCGCGCCGGCATCGATGCCGCCCTGGTGGATGCCCTTCGGGAAGAGCAGTGCGACCGGCTCCGGTTCGAGGCTACCGATCGCGCCGTGATCGACTACACCGATGCGATGACCCGGGCGATCCAGGTACCCGATGAGGTGTTCCTCGCTGTGGCGGAGCGCTTCGATGCGGAGCAGACACTCGAACTCACGGCAACCATCGCGGGCTACAACATGGTTTCACGGGTTCTCGAAGCTCTTCACATCCACGAAGAGCCCGTGCGGTCCTGACGGGCGCCCAGTCAGCGGAACCGGACCATGTAGGCCGCGCGGAGTGCGATGCCTTCATAAGACGGGCCGTTCTTCGCGCGTGCATCGAAGCGGGACAGGCTCACATCGAGCGCCTGCTGACCGGTGAACGCATAGTTGAGCCCGATTTCCAGAACGGTCGTGGAAGCCTCAGCCCGATAGGCGGTAAAGCGGGTGCCGCCGTCACGGAATGCGGGATCCCACGCGGCGGCGCTGTACCAGTCGGTGCGGCCGTTGTACGCGTAGGCATACGGCCCGGGCCCGCTGCTGCCGTAGCTGCCGTAGGTGAACACCTGATCCCCGCCGATCCACGCCGCGCTCCCGTACACGGTCGCCGCCGGCGACAGCCGCAGGTCGACCGTGCCGGCGACCCGGGTGTTGGACAGATCGTAGAGCGTCCCCTGGCGCGCGAAGCGCCGCTCATGGCTGACATTGGCAGCCAGTCGCAAGGCATCGGTGAAGTACTTGCCGGTGCCGATTCCCAGGGACAGCAGTTGCCCGTCCCGAAGATCGCTGTCGGCGTGCTGCCGGAGCTCCGCAGTGCCGAAGACGTCGAACCACACGCCGGTGACTCTCGGGTCCGGCTGGAAGCGCCAGTTGAAGCGCGCGGCTGCAGCGACATGGCTGATGTCGCTGAACTCGCGGTAGCCGGTCCCGCGCAGCGCGAAGCGGGTGACGAAGCCGCTGCGGGATCCAGTCTGGATGCTGCGCGCGGCGTAGCCTTCCACGTTGAGCGACTGGTCCGAGCGTTCCTGCCCGGCCACGCCGCGATTGACGTTGTTCTCGTGCTGCACACCGACCTCGGCGCCGAAGCGGGTGTCGGCGGCAAATGCCGCTGGCGTGGCGAGCGCGACGGTCGCGGCCAGCCAGGACGCGACGGCGGCGGACGCGAAGGCCGCGGAGTGCTTCATCGTCTACCCCTTTCGCATATCGGCGGACATAATGAGAGCCTTCAGTATGCCAAAGGGAAGGGGTCATGAGCGAGAAAGAGAGTCGAGTCGAACGAGCCCGGCGTGAACTCGTCCTGAGGGCGCTGGCGGCCGGCGTGCTTGGCTCGGCCCCGCTGGGCGCCGTGCGGGCTCAGCCACTGGGGCAGGTCCCGGGGCCGCTTCCCGCAGGCCGATCGATCTACGAACTTCGCGGTCCCGTCATGGTGAACGGCCGGCCTGCCACCCTCACCACCCCGATAGGGTCCGGTGCCCTGGTCGAGACGGGTTCCGGTGGCACGGTGAGCTTCGTGGTGGGAGCGGACGCCTTCCTGCTCCGCGAGCGGAGCCGCATGCAGATGTCGGGCACGAGCTCCACGCTGGTGTCGCTGCTCCGGCTCACGACCGGGGCGCTGCTGTCAGTGTTCGGAACGGGCCGCAAGAGGGTGGAGACAGGGACCGCCACGATCGGCATCCGCGGGACCGGCCTCTATCTCGAAGCCGAACCCGAACGCAGCTACGTGTGTGTCTGTTACGGGGCCACTGACGTCGCGACGGCCGACGATCCGGCGGTGCAGGAAGCCATCGTCTCGACCCACCACGACGCACCGCGCTATGTGCTGGGCCCAAAGGAAAAGCGCCGGATCATTCCGGCGCCTTTCGTCAATCACTCCGATCTGGAACTCATGCTGCTGGAGAATCTCGTCGGCCGGACCACGCCGTTCTCGCTCTTCGACGAGTCGTACGGCAGCCAGCGACGCTACTGAGCGGCAGTCCTCAGCGCACCCCGCCGAAGGAACCCCAGGCCTGGATCGTCCCCGTGGCATCGGGGGAGCGGACTTCCCAGCGACCGCCGACTTCCTGAGCCTGCGGGCCGAAGAATCGGCCGTCCATCGTGCCGCTCGCGAGGGCGGCATTGCCGGGCGACAGAGCACCCGCTGACCCTGTGAAGCCATTGCCGACGATCGTGCCGGCGTACAACTGCACCATCGCGAAGGGCAGCGTCGGCGCCGGAGCACTCGGATTGGTTCTCGCGAGGAATTCCGCACGCATCCCCGTGATCTCGCCGTCGACCGTGCGCAGGCCGAAGTTGGCACGTAGCGTGAGGGCGCCGTCGATCCGCGCGTAGCCGTCCGGCGTCAGGGCCAGACCGGCGCTGGAACCCACGAAGGTCGCGGTACCCGAGGTCGGCATCGAGCCGGCGGGCGTCTCGCGGCCGCTGGCGAAGAAGCCGATGCGAGGCTGGAGGCGATCCGCTGTGCTGTCCTCCCAGTAGCCGAAGCGTGCGTACGACAGGAAGCCGGCACCCCCCATGGTCATGGCGAAGTCATCCTCGTCGGCCACCTGGCGGATCTGCGTGTTCGGATGATTCGTCGTGAACGGGACCGTTCTCGTATCGAAGGCATCGCCTGGAAGTGAAGCCTGGAGGGCACCGTTGGTCCAGGTGATGCCGCCGTCGGCGAGGGGCCGCAGCGTGGTCGAGGTGGTGGTCGGGAGTGTGAACGTCGGCACGGCATTGGTATTCGCGAACGTCGCCACGACCAGGGTGTCCGTCGACAGGAACGACGTGCCGGTGCTGTTCACCCACGGCGCGAGGGCGGGCGCCCCGGACGGGTGGGTGGCTGCGCCGGTGCGGGCGCCGAAGACGCCTTCCGCGGTGCCGTCCGTGACGGTCATGGTCCAGGCGCCGGCGACTTCCTCCAGCGCGGGGCCGTAGAAGCGACCGGTGAGTCGCCCGTTCTGCGTCGTGCGGTTCAGCGCAGCCGTGAAGTGCGACCCGTTGCCGTTGGCTTCGAACAGCTCGCCGTCGATCATTGCGACATGTCCGAAGGGCCGGATGGCGCCGCCGGCGTCGGTCACGGTGAGCGTCGAGATTCGGCCGGCGACGCTGCCTTCCACGAAATTGACCGACAGATTGACGAGTCCTGCAAGCGCTTCGACGGTCGTGCCGTTCGTGAGCGTGCCGATCGTCTGGCCGTAGTACTCCGCACTGCCGAGTGTCGGGATCGACGCGACCGGCGTTTCATAACCGAAGGTGTAGAAGCGATCCTTCGGGGAGGTGGCGGCAGTGGCGTTGAGGTGTCCGAACCGCGCGTACGCGAGGGCACCGTTGGTGCTGTCCACCTGGGTGATCTCGCGCCACGTGGCGCCCGTGGTCGTCGCGGTGGTGATGCCGCCGGCGCTCGAGATGTTGGCGTTGCTGAACGCGAGATTCACGGGGAAGCCCGCGTCGCTGTAGGTGAGTGCAAGGCCGGACGCATTCTGGCGCCGGATGCCATCGATGGCGTTCAGCGAGTACATCGGGAATGACGTGTCGGGTGCGGAGCCCACACGCTGAGCAGCGCTTGTCGCGAAGATGGCGCCGGGGTTGAGATTCTGGCTGACGTCCCGCGTGGTGCCGAAAACTGCGCGGATCGACAGATCGTTCACGTCGTAGAGCCAGCCGCCCGAGAGTTCGTTGGCGGCGGGGCCGAAGAAGCGGCCCACCACGTTGCCGCAGCAGCTGATCCGCGCGTTGGTCGTGTCGTTCACCGCGGCGATGCTGCCGGCGATGCGTGCACCGATGGCTTCGCGCGTTACCCGGGCGTCATCGTTGGTGGTGTCGACGACGAAGCTCACGCCGAGCGGCTGTGAGGGGCCGGTCGCCGGTTCCGTCGTCAGATTCGTGAAGACGCCGGTGAATCGGTCGGTGGCGAAATTGACGAGGAGGCGGACATCGCCGGACAGCGTGCCGGGGTTCGCGCCGAACACATAGCCCGAGGTCTTGCCGTCGTACTGGGCCGTGCCGAGATTGGGTGCGGCACTGACGGGCATCTGGGCGGTGGGCGTCTCGGCACCGTAGTAGAACAGCGACACCTGCGAGTTGCTGGCATCCTCATAGAAGAACGTGCCGAGGCGGGAGTAGTTGAGTCGCCAGGCCTGTGTCGCATCCGCCCAGAACTCGGAGTAGAGCGTCGTCGTGCCCTTCTCGGCGATGAAGCCCTCGGCATCGGAACTGGTGAACTCGTTCGGCGCGAAGGTGAAACTGCGGGGGCCGGTGGTGCTGCGGTAGGTCATCGTGACCGCGCCGTTGGCCGCCTGGGAGCGTACGCCCTCGGCGACTGCGGTCGACCGAAGCGGATAGAGAGGAAACGCCAGCGCGGCCACCAGCGTGTCCACGATATCGGCGTTGGTATTTGCAGTGATCTGAGGGGTCGTCAGGGCTGCTGCCGAGACCGGCGTGCCTTCGTTCGGACGGATTAGTCCGCCAGCCGGCGCCACTGCGCCGCCACCACCGCCACCCCCGCCGCCGCCACATCCGGTGAGCACGGTACCCAACAATGCGGCAGCCACCAGCCGCCCGCTCCAAGCCTGTTCCATCGAGGTCTCCGACTATTTTTTGTCCGGCCGGGGCCGGTTCCGCTGAGGAAGCATGATTCGCGCCCCGGGGGGGCTGCAAGCCGCGTCAGACGATACCTCAGACGGGAGATCAGCGGATCAGCGAATTGGCCTCGATCATCGGCAGGAAGATCGCGACGACGATGCAAAGTATCGCGACACCCATCGTAAGGATGAGAGCAGGCTCCAGAAGCGCGGCGAGAATCCCTACTCGCCGATCGAGTTCGAGCCGTTGCTGGCGGGCGGCACGGTCGAGGAGGGCGGGCAGTCGCCCGGTGGCCTCGCCGCTGGCGACCAGTTGCAGGAACAGGGGCGGGAAGCATTTCTGTGCAGCCAGGGCGCGACTCAACGCCGCCCCTTCCTGCACTTGCCGTGTGGCTTTTTCGATTGCGGCACCGAGGGTCGGGCTCGCGACAGCGGCGCGCGCCGCGCGCAGGGCACGAAGCATCGGGACGCCGCCGCCGGCGAGGATCGACAGCGCGGCGGAGAAGCGCGCGATGTCGGCGGTGACGAGGATCCTTCCGAAGAGTGGAGCGCGCAGGAGTCTCTCGTCCCAGCGCCGCCGAACTTCGGGAATGGCGAGGCGGCGTCGGGCCAGCCAGACACCCGATCCCGCGATCGCGATCAGGGTGAGGCCGTAGTCCCGGAGAAGTTCGCTGGCGCCGATCAGTATCCGGGTGATCCACGGCAACTGCTGATGTGCGCCTTCGAATACCCGCGTGACCTGCGGAACCACGTAGATCATGACCAGCACGATGGCGGCGACGGCGACCACGGACAACACGGCGGGGTAGAGGAATGCCCCGAGAAGTTTCGACCGTAGCGCCTGTCGGGTCTCCAGATGGTCTGCGAGGCGCTCCAGCACCGGCCCGAGTTCACCGGACTCCTCCCCGGCGGCGACGAGAGCGCGGTAAACGTCCGGGAAGCTCTGCGGAAACGGCTCAAGAGCCTTTTCGAGCGAGCGTCCTTCGAGCACGGCCGCACGTACCTGCGCGATGACTTCTCGGGTTCGCGCATGCTCCAGCTGTTCCAGCAGCGCGGACAGCGCCTGCTCGACCGGCACCGCCGCTTCGAGCAGCACCGCAAGTTGTCGGGTGAGGAGTGCGATCTCCGATGCCGGCAGGGCGCGCCGCGACGCGCGCAGGCTGTCCGAGCGGTCGTCGCCCATTTCCTCGACGACCACCGGCGCCAGTCCGCGGGCCCGAAGCGCTCCACGAGCGAGCTTGGCGCTGTCGGCCTGCAGCACGCCGCGTTCGGTGCCGCCACGGGGATCGACCGCTTCGAACCGGAACGCGCCCATTCAGCGGGCTCCTGGTTTCCCGCGGCCGGCGTGCAGGAGGGCGTTCATGCGATGGTCGCCCGCATCAGTTCCTGCATCGAGGTCCGGCGCGTGTTCACCCACCGTTCGCCGTCCAGCCGCATGGACCGCAGGCCCCGTGCGGTGGCGCGGGAACGCAGGTCGTGTTCGGCTGCGCGATCGTGGATGAGCGCCCGCAGTTCGGCATCGACGCGCATGAGTTCGTATACGCCGACCCGGCCGCGGTAGCCGCTCAGATGACACGCTCCACAGCCGACGGGCGATGCCAGCGGATCGCGCATCGGCTCGTCCGGCGCGCACGCGGGGCACAGGCATCGGACCAGCCGCTGCGCGAGCACGCCCAGCAGACTGGACGCGATGAGAAAGGGCTCCACGCCCATGTCGCCCAGTCGCGTGACGGCGCTTGCCGCGTCATTGGTGTGAAGTGTCGCGAGGACGAGATGACCGGTGAGGCTTGCCTGTACCGCGGTCTCCGCGGTTTCGCGATCGCGGATCTCGCCCACCATGACCACGTCGGGGTCCTGGCGGAGGATCGCGCGGAGCGCCCGCGCGAATGTCATGTCGATGCGCGCGTTCACCTGGGTCTGGCCGATGCCCTCGAGGTCGTACTCGATGGGGTCCTCCACGGTCATCACGTTGCGCCGGGCCGTGTCGATGCGCCGCAGTGCGCTGTAGAGCGTCGTGGTTTTTCCGGAACCCGTCGGTCCAGTGACGAGAACGAGCCCGTGGGGCTGGTTCACGAGTTCCGCGAAGGTCGCGAGCGTATCGACGTCCATGCCCAGCGTGGCGAGGTCGAGGCGCGCGGCATCCTTTTCGAGAAGACGGAGCACGACACGCTCGCCGTGGCCCGTCGGCAGCGTGGAGACCCGCACGTCGACGCTGCGTCCGCCGACATCGAGACCGATGCGGCCGTCCTGCGGCAGACGTTTCTCGGCGATGTCGAGCTGCGCCATGATCTTGATGCGTGACACCAGCGCTGCGTGCAGTGCGCGTGGTGGCTCCAGCACATCGAACAGCACACCATCCCGCCGGAAGCGAACGCCCGAGCGCCGTTCGAAAGCCTCGAGGTGCACGTCGGACGCGCCGTCGCGCAACGCCTGCGACAGCAGCGCGTTCACCATTCGGATCACCGGCGCCTGATCGTCGCGTTCCAGCAGATCCTGGGTCGGAGGAATCTCCTGCAGCAGATCCTCCAGCGAAGGGTCCGCTTCGAGGGCATCGCGGTATTCCTTCGCGGCGCCGGCCGACGAGTAGGTGCTTTCGAGGCGCTTCGCGAAGGACTCCGCATCGACGACGCGCGCGCGGATCGGCCGCCCGAGGTGGCGGCGCGCTTCCGCAAGGGATTCCGCGCGCGTGGTCTCCTGCACCTCGAGCAGCGCGTGACCGTCGGCGATGCCGGCGACGACCACGCGGTGATCGCGCGCGAACGCGTAGGGCAGCGACTCGGCGCTCATGTCACTGGCGGCCGTGGCGGGGCTCGGCGGCACGCTCCGGCATGCGGGGCGCTTCCATGGCCGGCAAGCCGAAGCGGCTCTCGAGATCGCCCTCGCGCATGCGCTTCGCGGCATCCTCGTAACGCGGCTCGGAGACGGCATCCAGAGCCTCCGCGGAACGGACGATGTACGGACGCAGGAACACCATGAGGTTGGTCTTCGTGCGCCGGCGCGATTCGTAGCGGAACAGGTTGCCGATGATCGGCAGCGACCCCAGTCCGGGGACTTGATCGACGTCGTTCGAGAGCTTGTCCTCGATGAGGCCACCCAGCGCGATGATCTGGCCGTCGTCCACGAGCACCGTCGATTCGATCGTGCGCTTGTTCGTGATGATGCCGCTCGCGTTGGTGCGGTCCTGCACCGTCGAGGCTTCCTGATACAGCTGCAGGCGGACGCTGCCGCCCTGCATGATGAGCGGCCGCACCTTCAGCGTGATGCCGACGTCGCGCCTCTCGATGGTCTGGAAGGGTGTCGGTGTCACGGCGGCGCCCGTCTGCGCGTACTGGCCCGTGACGATCGGCACGTTCTGGCCGATCACGATCTTGGCTTCCTCGTTGTCGAGCGTGAGGATGTTGGGCGTGGACAGGATGTTCGCCTTCGCATTCGATTCGAGGGCGCGCGCGAGCAGACTCAGATTGGTGATGGTGCCGAGTCCGGGGATCGCCGTGGTGCCGCTCACGATGCCCACGTTGATGCCCCGTCCGACCGTGCCCAGGTTGCGCGCGGCATCGAGGATGTTGCGGCCTTCGCCGGGCGTGCCGAAGTTCGTGCCGCCTGCAGCTCGCGTGCCGCCACCGGCGACGCTGTCCAGCATCTGCCACTGCACGCCGAACTCCGCCGCCTTCTCGGCGGTGAGCTCCACCAGCAGCGCCTCGATGAGAACCTGGGGGCGGCGCGTGTCCATCTGGTCGACGGCGGCGCGGATCGCGTTGTACACCGCATCGGGCGCGTTGACGACGAGCGCATTGTTGGAAGGGTCTGCCTGGACCACGTAGCTCGACCCGAAGGTGCCGACGTTCGCGCCGGGCGCGATCCCTGTCGTGCCGGTCGTGCTCGCGGTAGCGGTGGCCCCGGCGGGATCCCCGCCTGTCGCGATGCCAGGCATAGAGCTCACGACGCCGCGCAGCACGGTCGCCATCTTCGTGGCGTCGGCGAACTTGAGCGCGATCACGCGGATGTTCGGCCCGTTGCGCGGTGGGGTGTCGAGTTCCGCGATGAGCGCCCGCGCCCGGGCGATGCGCGAGGCGCTGCTCGATCGCAGGATAACGCTGTTCGAGCGGGGATCGGCGACCGCCGTCAGGCGGGTCGAGGGATCGCTGGTCGTCGCCGGCGTGCCGGCCGCACCTGCTGCGCCGGTGACCGCGACCGGTGCGGCGCCATCCGCGAGCGTCCGGTTCACCACAAGCGCCACGTCGATGGCCGACGCGCTTTCCAGGCGCACCACGGCAGGCTGATCCTGGCCGGGCTTGTCGAGCGCGGCGAGGATCTGTTCGATCCTTCCGAGGTTGCTCGCGTAGTCGGTGATGACGAGGCTGTTGCTGCCGGGGTGGGCCACTAGATTGTTCGTGCCGGCCACCATCGGGCGCAGCAACGTCGCGAGCTGCGCCGCCGACTCGTATTGCAGGCGGAAGATGCGCGTCACCATCGCGCTGCCGCGTGCGCCGGGCGCTTCCGAGAACGTCGGTCCGGGATGCTGGCGGGCTTCGGCCTCCGGCACGATCTTGGTGAGCCCGTCTTCTTCCACCGCCGCGAAGCCCTGGACGCGCAGCGCCGACAGGAAGACCTCGTAGGCCGCTGCCTTGGACACCGGCTTCGGCGTGAGGACGGTGATCCGGCCCTTCACCCGGCTGTCCAGCACGAAGGTGCGGCCGAGCGTGTTGCCGATGGCCTGGGCCACGCCCTCGATGTCTGCATTGACGAACTTCAGCACCACGCGGTCGGTACGGCCGGCTGCCGCTGGCGGGCGCGCGGTTTCTGCGGCCGTCGACGCCGGGAAGGCGAATGCCAGCCACGCGGCAGCCATCAGTGAGGCGCAGCGCGGGACCCAGCGGAGAGGCGATGCCTTCGGAGTCATGGAGTGGTCGTGGAGGAGCCCGCGCGATGGAATGCGCATGCGTCCTCGGACGCGGGGCGACCGTCATACCATCGGCATTTACGGGGCCATCTTGAGACGGCGGACCCGCCGGGGAGGGCGTCAGAGCCGGGCGATGACCGGCGGCGCGTCCGGCAGGAAGGCGATCTCGAGGCCCTGATCCGGCGACGTGAGCGACACGAGCTTCCGGAGAAAGATCGCCAGATCGCCGTCGGGCTGGTGCAGTGCGTCGTGCAGCGGTGCCCGGTCACATTCGATGGCGAGTGTGTCGCCCGTCAGACGCGCCTGACAGAGGCCACCCTCGTTGGCGGCGACGGGTGCAACCGCGGTGGCGAGCAGCTCCGTCACGCGCTTCTGCAGCCAGGCGAGATGGGCGGCCTGCCCATGCAGCTCACGCATGGATTCCTGGGCCGCTCGCAGCCGGTGGTAGGCAAGATTCAGGTCCACCTTCTCGACGGCGCGCGACGCTGCCGCCACGGGTGGTGGTGCGGATGGCGTCTCGTCTGTCGCGGCAGCATCTGGTGGTGCGACGGTCTGTGGAGCATCGTTCCTGGCAAGGGCCGTGACGCCGAGGTCGAGTCCCGTGGCTTGGACAGGCGCGGCGACGACGACGCGCTCCGCAGGGTCCGCGGGCGTCTTCACAGGATCCAAGGACGCCGCCCCAGCAGGGTGAGGGGAATCGACGGACGTATCGACGACGCCCGCAGACGGCAATGCGACGACAAGGGCGGGTGCCGCCGACGCGGGGAGCCGGGGAAGCGGCCGGCCGTGCCAGAAGGCGCCGATGACAGCCGCGTGCGCGAGCGCCGACGCGACGAAAAACGCCGGGCGCGACGGCCCGGCGTTTCGAAGGAGGCGGACGACGGCGGTCACGTCGGATGTCCCGGCGACTACTGGACCACTCCGTGGACAACCGAGGGCGCATCGGTGACGCTCGGCTTGGCGCCGATGTAGACGGACGTGTTGGCCGGATCGGAGGGATCCAGAACGTCGCCGGAGCTCGGCAGCGTGAGGCCCCCGATCGAAGGCAGCGTGAGCGTGCTGCAACTGCCTAGCGCCTGCTCCGACAGACGCAGTTCGCGGTCCAGCCACTTCACGTAGTAGCTGCTGGAGCTCTGCGTGATCGTGCCGGTCGACAGGCTGTAGGGGATCGAGAACAGCGGCACGAAGCGGACGTTGGAGCCGCCAGCGCAGTTCACCTCGCTGTTGTCGATCGCGGAGACGCACTTGCCGGGAATGCCCCAGAGATTGCCGAAGCCGCTGTACTGGAGAACCAGGTTCGTGCCGGCATAGGCACCATATGCCGCGCCGGCGGGCACGGTGTAGCGCATGTTGAGCGGCGCATCGAAGCGCACGTAGCCATTGGTGTTGTCCTGCAGCGCGGTGAACTGGTTCCAGTTGTTGGCCCCGGTCTCCCACACGTAGTAGTCATCGAGCGCATTGATCCGGTCCACGCAGTAGAAACCGGTCGGGGAGGACGGATTGCAGTCGAGGTCCGCGAGGGAGTTCACGTCCGCGCTGTCGGCCATGATGCCGGACCGAAGGCCGAACTGGTGGGGAGACCCGGCCAGCAGATTGGTCGCCACGGAGCTCACCACGGACCCGCCATCGGGATCCTCGAGCAGGTCGCCGTTGAACACGTAGGTGCGCACCTGCGAGGCCCGGAAGTCCATGCCGTTGCCGGCGTAGTAGACGTTGTTCGACAGCAGGTTGCCGCTCGTGAGCAGCGAGCCTTTCAGGCAGTTGCCGATGCAGTGCAGGGACGACGGGTACTGATCCGGATACACCAGCGACTGCTCGCGCGTGATGACCGCCGTCGAGGACGACGGCGTGGCGTTGCCGAGATTCACGAACACCTGACCGCCCAGGGAGTTCGAGAAGCCCTGAAACCCGCGCGCCATGTCGCCGCTGGTCACGACGGCATTGTCGACCGTGGCCTCCGAGGAGAACGCGTTGGTCAGGCAGCCGCCCATGCCGCACGAGAGCAGCGCCGTCGCCTTGAAGGCGCCTGCGCCGTCGTCCCAGTACATCTCGACCTGGTCGTTGTCCGCCTGGCTCTGCGCGAAGCTCTTGCCGGCCAGGGCAGAGAAGGTCGCGAAGGGCGAGGACGTGAACTGCCAGGCCTGCACCGTGAACCGCACGTTGTCGACCGCCGCGAGCGTCGAGGTCACCTTCGTGAACTTCGTGAGCCTGCCGCCCAGCTTCACGAGCGTGTACGTCGTCTCCGCGCCGCCGCCGAAGGCCTGCTTGACGATGGTGTCGCCGTTGGCCGCGCCGGCGGCGTCGGGCAGGAACAGGCCGTAGTAGCCCATGAAGCCCTGGTACTCCACGTTGGATCCGTCGGTGTAGCGCACGGGGAAGCCGGAGTCGCGTTCGAGGCGCGCGCCGGTCGTGTCGTACACGCCATAGCGCCAGACCGAACTCTGGGCGTCGTCCTTGTCCCGTGAGAAGCAGTAGTTCGTGGTCCCGTCGCCGCGCAGGAAGTTCGTGGTGTTGAACGCGAACAGCGACGCGTCGGTGCCGCTGAACTGGTTCACCGTCCGGATCGCGCCGGAGCCCGTGTCCACATTGCCGGTGTTGGAGAGCAGCAGCTGCGTGGTGTTCGGAGAACCGCCTGTCGCTTCCTCCTCATAGAACGAGAGACCCGTCGACGTCGCCGCGAGGCGGCCCTTGAACAGGCAGCCCGGGATGCCGCCCGAGGGGTCCTTGCCGCAGTAGTTCATGGTGAAGACACCGAACGGATTGGTGCCGCTGGGTGCCTGTGTCACGGTCACGTGGATGTAGATGTCCATCGCCTGACCGTCGGATTCGTTCTCGAACCAGATACGCGTGATCATGGGGGCGCTGTTCGAGGCGCGCGTCGAGCGCACGATGGCACGCATGTAGTTCGCCTGGCTGCCGGCACTGCCGCCTCCGGAGTTCGAGGCGGAGGCCTTGCTGCGCGAGTCGCACTTCGATTCGTCCACGAGCGCCACGTAGTCGCCCTGGTTCACCAGCGCATCGGGACGCAGTGCACCCAGAATGCACATGATCATGTTGACCGTGCCGATGCGCTCGGTGGTCGCATCCTGTACGTACTCGTTCTGCGCATCGGTGTAGTAGGGCGAGCTGGACGTCGGCGTGGCGGACACGACGAGCGGCATGGACGAGCCGAAGGCGGCGAGCGTGGCGGCGGCGATATTGCGCAGACGAGGCGTCATGGCGAGTTCTCCTGTTTCCGGTTTGCGCTGACGATCAGTTCGCAGTGACCACGGAGACACTGGAGGGCGTGGTGACGCCGCTCACCGCCGCGCCGCCTGAGGGCGTGGAGGACCCGCCGCCGCCGCCGCAGGCGGAAAGCGTGGCGATGACGAGCGCGAGAAGAGCGATGGAGGTTCTGTTCATGATGGGATTCCCTGGGCAAGTGATTCGTGTTGTGTGTGTTCAGGTGTGTGCAGGCCGGGGCGGCTCAGCGCACCGCGTCCGGCGGCGGCTGGGGTGCGGCATTCGCGGGCGTGCTGCGTTCCGTGGCGCTCTGTGAACCGGGCTGCGGCAGCGAGAGCTGCAACGACACGCCGTTGCGCGAAAGCGTGACGGCGTCGTGGTCGACAATCGACACCACGTAGCCGCCTGGAATCTCCTCACCCTGGAACGCCGCGAGAGGCACGCCCGATTGCGCAGGGCGCAGCACGGCCTGGCCGGGCGCAGATCCGGAGAGGACGATGCCGGTGAGTACGTAGGTGACGGGAGACAGATCGGCCGGGCTGCGGGAGGACGGCGTCGAGCCGGTGTCGCCGAACAGGGCGGCGAGACGACGCGGAACGACGGGAGCCCTGAGCGCCGGGGGGGCATCGGCGGCGACTGCTTCGGGCGTCCGCCACTCGTGCCAAGTCCAATGGGCACCCACTGCCGCGAGTCCGCCGACCCCCAGCAGGTTGAAGACGTTTGCTCCGAGACGCCACCACACGGTGTGTGCCGCTCCCCATGCTCTCGATACGCGCGTTAACGGCAGCAAGACCGCATTCTTGAACGGGCCGGCAAGGCCTTGCCGCCCCGGCAATGGCACTCCGCCACCGTCAGCCGGCCGGCAATCCGGTGCTGGCGTCAGGGGAAAAGCTAACCGGTTGATCCAAAATGAATGTGGGTGAGGCCATCGCGTTGGCATGGCTGCTGCAATCAGGGAGCCGTCAACCGACCGTTTGCGAGGCCGTCATGCTGGACCGAATCGAGCGCACCTTCGAACCGCACCTCCGGGCCCTCCGGCTGCGCGGGCAGCGCAGTGAACTGCTGGCCGCCAACATCGCCAACGCGGACACGCCGCACTTCAAGGCCCGCGACTTCAACTTCAATGCGGCCTACCGCAGCGCCGTCGCGTCGTCCGACCTTCGGCTCGCCCGCACCGACGATCGTCATTTGAGTGACGGCGCCGGCCCTTCGACTGGTGCAAAGGTGCAGTTCCGTCATCCGGTGCAGCCGTCCATCGACGGCAACACCGTGGAACTCGACGCCGAAGTGGGACGCTACTCGGAGAACGCGCTGCGCTACCAGGCGGCGCTCACGTTCACCAGCAACCGGATCCGTGGCCTCCAGTCGGCCATCGCGGGTCAGTGATCCCTGAGACCCGGAAGGAACCGCCCCCATGAGTCTCACCAACGTCTTCGACATCGCCGCCTCGGCGCTGTCCGCCCAGTCGCAGCGACTCAATGTCGTCGCGTCAAATATGGCCAACGCCGACAGCGCCGTGAGCGCGAATGGCACCCCCTACCGCGGCAAGCAGGTCGTTTTCCAGGCGATGCCGCTGCGCGAGGGCATGAGCGCGCCGGCGGTCCGCGTAAAGGAGGTGATCGACGATCCGTCGGCGCCACGCCTCGTCTACGACCCGAAGCATCCGATGGCCGACGCGAAAGGCTACGTGACCTACCCCAATGTCAGCGTCGTGGAGGAGATGACCAACATGATCTCCGCCTCCCGCGCCTACCAGATCAACACGGATGTGATGAACACCGCGAAGAGTCTGCTTCTTCGAACCCTGAGCCTCGGGCAATAACCCCCCATGACCACCACCAACGTTCTTTCCAGTTCGACCAGTGGCGCCGCTGCGACGGCCGCGGCCACCGGCACCTCCACGAACAAGACCGAATCGCCGCAGGACCGCTTCCTGAAGCTTCTGGTGAACCAGATGAAGAATCAGGATCCGCTGAATCCGATGGAGAACGCGGAAGTGACGAGCCAGCTCGCGCAGATCAGCACCGTGAGCGGCATCGACAAGCTGAACGAGACCATGGGCAACATGAGCGAGAGCCTGGTGGGCGCGCAGTCGATGCAGGCGAGCAGCATGCTCGGTCGCCATGTGATCGCGCCGGGCAGCAAGGTGGAATTCGATGGCGGAGAGGTACCCCTGGGGTTCCAGCTCGACCAGTCCACACCGGTCCTGCGGGTGGACGTCAAGGACGAAAAGGGTGCGGTCATCTACAGCGAAGAATACACAAAGGACGTGACGCCGGCGGGACGGCACGAGTTCCCGTGGAGCGGACAGGTCGACTCGCCGGCGGGCGGGATGGCGAAGAAGGGTCTCTACACCTTCGAGGTCCACGCGGTGGACGCCAACGGCATCAGCAAGAAGGTCGGCACCACCTTCGGGTACGCCAAGGTCGAAAGCGTTTCACTGGCCGGTGGGGTGACGGTCAACACGGGAGCCTTGGGATCCGTGGCGTTCACGGATGTCGAGCGGGTCATCTGATCCGGCGATCGCAGGCAGGACAACAGATCAAGCAACACAGGAGTGAAAGATGGGCTTCCAGACAGGATTGAGCGGTCTTAGCATCGCCTCGCGCAACCTCGACGTGATCGGCAACAACGTGGCCAACTCATCGGTCGTCGGTTTCAAGGGCGCCTCGGCACAGTTTTCAGACGTGTTCGCCGGGTCCTTCGCCAGCACGACTTCGGGCCAGATCGGCATCGGCGCCAAGCTCCAGGGCGTCGCGCAGTCGTTCAGCCAGGGAACCATCACGCCGACGGCCAACGCGCTCGACTTCGCGATCGGCGGCCGCGGCTTCTTCCGCCTCGAAGACCAGGGCGAGGTGGTGTACTCCCGCAATGGCCAGTTCCGCCTCGACAACGAGGGTTACATCGTCAATGGCGAGGGTCTCAACCTCACGGGCTACGGCGTTGACGCCGACGGCAACGTCGTGAATGCCGCACCGGCGCCGCTTCAGTTCGACAACTCCGACATTCCGCCTCAGGCGACCTCATTGTTCGAGATGGGTGTGAACCTGGACTCCAACCAGGGGCTGCCGCAGGTCGCGACGTTCAACCCGGCGAACGTGCGCAGCTACAACTACTCGACCTCGGGCACCGTCTACGATTCGCTCGGCAACCCGCAGGTGCTGACGGTCTATTTCGTGAACACCAGCCCCAACGAATGGGAAATGTACGGGTCCGTGGAGAACGGTCCGGTCACCGACGTCACTTTTGGAACAGGCGCTCCGGGCGATCCCGTGCAGTTGACCTTCGATCAGGACACGGGCCAGCTGACGACGCCGACCGGAGCGCTCGACACCTCCCTCACGATCGCGTCCGGCGGCACGTCGCCGCTGGTTATCGATTTCGATCTGACGGGGTCGACGCAGTACAGCTCGGACAATGGCGTCATCCGGCTGAACCAGGACGGCTACACCGCCGGTCGCCTGACGGGCTTCAATGTGTCGCCCGACGGTACGATCCGCGGTCGCTACAACAACGGGCAGAGCCGCGCCCTCGGTCAGGTCGTCCTTGCCGATTTCGTGAATCCGCAGGGCCTGAACCCGCTCGGCAACAACCTCTGGCAGGAGACCGTGAACTCCGGCCTCGCCCTGGTGGGTGTTCCGACGAGCGGCACGCTCGGCACGCTGCAGTCCGGAGCGGTCGAAGACTCCAATGTAGAACTCACCGCCGAACTCGTGGCGATGATCGTGGCGCAGCGTGTCTACCAGGCCAATGCCCAGACCATCAAGACCCAGGATGCCGTTCTGCAGACGCTCGTCAACCTGAGATAAGCGCCCTGGCGCGGGCTGCGGCCCGAAGCCGGCGAGGAGGAGGGGACCCATGGATCGGCTGCTGTATCTGGCCATGAACGGTGCGAAGAGCATGTTCGACCGCCAGAACCAGGTGGCGCACAACCTGGCCAACGTGAGCACTGCGGGCTACCGGACCGAGACGACGGCCTTCCGTGCGTTGCCGGTGGAAGGCCCCGGGGCGCGCACGCGCGCGTTCGTCGTGGACTCGACGACCGGGACGGACTTCTCGCTCGGGCCCATGCGCGAGACAGGGCGGACGTTCGACGTGGCGATCCAGGGAAAGGGCTTCCTGAGCGTGCGCGGTCCCGACGGCAAGGAGGCCTACACCCGGGACGGTGCGCTGCAGATCGGCGCAAACGGCATTCTCGAAACCCACGGCGGCCTGCCGGTGCTGAGCGAGAACGGCGGCACGCTGCTCATCCCGCCGGACAACACCATCACCATCGGCGGCGACGGCACGATCTCCGCCATCCCTCTCGTTGGAATACCCAATACGGCCACCATCATCGGTCGCATGAAGCTCGTGAACCCTCCCGAGAAGACGATCGAGCGTGGCGCCGACGGCCTTTTCCGCCTGCAGACCGCCCAGCCGGCACCGGCGGCTGCCGGCATGCGGGTCACGAGCGGCATGCTGGAAGGCAGCAACGTGAACGCCGTCGAGGCCATCACCAGCATCATCTCGGTGTCGCGTCAGTTCGACACTCAGGTGCGTCTCATGCAGACCGCGGATCAGAACGCCCGCGGGCTTTCCCAGTTGCTCAACCTGAACAGCTGAAATCCCTACGCGGCCCGCCCGACGCGGGGCGCCGAGACAACAGAATCACACCATGATCCGATCTCTCTGGACCGCCAAGACCGGCCTCGAAGCGCAGCAGTTCAACGTCGACGTCATCTCGAACAACCTCGCCAACGTCAGCACCAACGGCTTCAAGCGCCAGCGTGCCGTGTTCGAGGACTTGCTGTATCAGGTGATCCGCCAGCCCGGTGCGCAGACCTCGCAGTTGAATCAGGTGCCGTCCGGTCTGCAACTGGGCACCGGTGTGCGGCCGGTCGCCACCGCGCGCATCTTCACGTCCGGCAATCTGCAGCAGACCGGCAACAGCCTCGACATCGGCATCAACGGCCAGGGGTTCTTCCAGATCCTGCGGCCGGACGGCACCACCGCCTATACGCGGGACGGCTCCTTCCAGCTCGACAACCAGGGCAACGTCGTCACCTCCAGCGGCTACCCGATCCAGCCCGGCATCACCATTCCGCCGAACACCATCACCATCACGATCGGCAACGACGGGACGGTGACGGCTCTCGTCGCGGGCAGTGCGACACCCACGCAGGTCGGCACCATCCAGCTCGCGAACTTCACCAATCCCGGTGGCCTCCAGGCGCTCGGCGAGAACCTGTTCGTGGAGACCGCGTCCTCCGGCGCGCCTCAAGTGAACCAGCCTGGCAGCAACGGTCTCGGTGCGCTCAATCAGGGTTTCGTCGAGACCTCCAACGTGAGCGTGACCGAAGAACTGGTGAATCTCATCACGGCGCAGCGCGCCTTCGAGATCAATTCCCGTTCGATCCAGTCCTCCGATCAGATGCTGCAGCGGCTGACACAGCTCTGACCTTGAGGGAGGGTTCGCATCGGTGATGCGGACCTTCCCTGGCGGCGCGGCCGGCGATGTTTGCCGCCGCCTCCGGCGAGGCCTTGCCGCAGTCCTTGGACGGAATCGAATCTCCTCCGCAACCTGTTGATCCTTCAATGCGTTCCGGGCGCCGGCATGGTGGCACGACCGGTGCAATAGAACCTGCACCATGACACCGAACCTCATCCGCTCCCGTCTCGCGTCGATCGCACTCCCGCTGGCCGCCCTGGTCGCCGGATGTGGCATGACGACGCCCAGCACCTCCGTGCATCAGCCCATGAGCGTGCGACCCACGCCAGCGCCCATCGTCTCGCAGGAGAACGGCGCCATCTTCCAGCAGGGCACCGCGCGCCTCGTGCTGTTCGAAGATCGGCGCGCCCGCTATGCCGGCGACACGCTGATGGTGCTTCTGGAGGAACGAACCAATGCTTCCAAGGCGTCGAGCAGCCAGGCGACGCGTTCCGGCTCCACGGCCATCGGCGTGCCCAGCATTACGCGCGTGCCCGGCGCCAATCTGGAAGGGCTGGCCGTGGGCGCCTCGTCCGACTCCACCTTCGACGGCAGCGGCAACAGTGCTGCCAACAACGTGTTCACCGGCAACGTGGCGGTCACCGTGATCGAGGTGTACCCCAACGGCAACATGCTGGTGAGCGGCGAGAAGCAGGTGTCCATCAACAGCGGCACCGAGTACATCCGCTTCTCGGGTGTCGTGAATCCGGTCAACGTGAGTGCGGCGAACACGGTGTCCTCCACCCGCGTGGCCGATGCCCGCATCGAGTACAAGGGACGCGGGTACATCAGCGAAGCGCAGACCATGGGCTTCCTGCAGCGGCTGTTCCTCTCCGTGTCGCCGTTCTGAGAGGCACACCCGACATGATCGCCTTCCGGATTCTCCCACGCGCCATCGGCGCCATGCTGCTGCTTGCCGGACTCGCCATCGGCTCCACGGTCGAGGCCGCGCAACGCATCAAGGACCTCGCCGTGCTCTCGGGCGTGCGCGCCAACCAGCTCGTGGGTTACGGCGTCATCGTGGGCCTCGACGGCACCGGTGACCAGACCACGCAGACGCCGTTCACCACGCAGGCCCTCATCAGCATGCTGAATCAGATGGGTCTCACGCTTCCGCCCGCCGCGCTGCAGTTGCGCAACGTGGCCGCGGTGATGATCACGGCCCAGCTGCCGCCGTTCGCCCGTCCTGGCCAGGCGATCGACGTCACGGTCTCCTCGATGGGTAATGCGCGCAGCCTGCGCGGCGGCACTCTGCTGCTCACGTCTCTTCGCGGTGTGGACGGTCAGGTCTATGCGATCGCGCAGGGCAACATTCTCGTGGCCGGCGCCGGCGCCCAGTCCGGCGGCACCAGCGTCGCGATCAACCACCTGAACGCGGGTCGGATCCCGGGCGGAGCCACGGTCGAACGCGCCGTGCAGGCCGCGCTGGGTCAGGGCGAATTCATCACCTTCGACACACTCGATACGGACTTCACGACCGTGTCCCGCATCGTCGAGACGATCAACACGGCCATCGGCCCGGGCATGGCGAGCGCCGCCGATGCCCGCCAGGTGCGCGTGCGTGCGCCGCTCGATTCGACGCAGCGCATCGCGTTCATCTCGCGTCTCGAGAATCTGCTCGTCAACGCCGCGGAGGCACCGCCCAAGGTGATCGTCAACAGCCGGACCGGGTCCGTCGTGATGAACACCCGCGTCAATCTCGGCAACTGCGCCGTGGCGCACGGCAATCTGCAGGTCACGATCCAGAGCAATCCCGAGGTGAGTCAGCCCAACGCGCTGGGGCAGGGCCAGACCGTGGTGACCGACCGGGCGCAGGTGGAGGTAAAGTCCGACAAGGCAGGGCTGGTGGTGATGCCCGGCACGACGTCCCTGGCCGACGTGGTGCGCGCCCTGAACGCCGTGGGGGCGACGCCCATCGATCTGCTCGCCATCCTGCAGGCCATGAAGGCCGCCGGCGCGCTGCGCGCCGACCTGGAGGTCATCTAGCCATGAACCGTGTGGATGCAGCGCAACTCGCGATCGATCCGAAGGGGCTGGGGGAGATTCGCAGCCTCGCGGTGCGGGATGACGACAAGGCGCTGCGCAAGGCGGCGCAGGCCTTCGAGTCACTGCTCATGAACCAGCTCATGAAGACCATGCGGCAGGCGGGGTTCGGCGACGACCTGTTCGAGAGCGAGGCGACCAAGACGTTCACCGGCATGCTCGATCAGCAGTACGTCGAGACCCTGTCCCGCGGTCCGGGGCTGGGGCTCGCGGACGTGATCGTCCGGCAGGTGCAGATGGCCCGGGGCGACGAGCTCCAGAAAACCCCGACTGCGGCCGTTACTTCGTAAGAGATCACCGACCATGGCATCCAGCGTCCTTTCTATCGGCATCACCGGCCTCACGGCGGCGCGCATCGGCCTCACCACGACCGGCCACAACATCGCCAACGTGTCGACGCCCGGCTACACGCGCCAGAACGTCGTGTTCACGCCGGGGGACCCGCAGTACACGGGCTCGGGCTACCTCGGTACCGGTGTCGAAGTCCAGAACGTGGTGCGCCAGTACAGCACGTTCCTCGCGACCCAGCGGCTGGCGGCCTCGTCCCAGCAGGGCTACCTCGATTCCTACCTGGCGCAGGCGCGTCAGGTCGACAACGTGATGGCGGACCCGTCGAGCGGCCTGTCGCCGGCTCTCCAGGACTTCTTCTCGGGCGTGCAGGACGTCGCGGCGAATCCATCCTCGGTACCTTCCCGGCAGTCGATGCTGAGTCTGTCCGAGTCCATGGTGTCGCGCGTCCAGACGCTCGACGCGCGCTTCCGCGATCTGCGCAGCGGGACCAACGCCGAAATCCGTGCGTCCGTGGATCGCATCAACAGCCTCGCGAGCCAGATCGCCAACGTGAACCAGGAGATCTCCTCGTCGGCGGGCGGTGACAGCCGGCCGCCGAACGATCTGCTCGACCAGCGCGGCTACCTGATCTCGGAACTCAACGCGCTCGTTCGGGTGAGCACCGTGAGCCAGAGCGACGGCACGGTAAACGTCTCGATCGGCACCGGACAGACGATCGTCGTCGGCGCGAACACCCTGACCCTCGAGGCGCAGCCCTCGCCCGACGATCCGGCGAATGTCGAACTGGGCCTGTCCGTGGCCTCGGGTTCCATCCCCATGCCCGCCGAGATCTTCCAGGGCGGCAAGCTGGGCGGGCTGCTGGCCTTCCGCGATCAGACCCTGGACCTCGCGCAGAACACCTTCGGCCGCGTGATCGTGACGCTGGCGGAAACCTTCAACGCGCAGCACCGGCTCGGACAGGATCTGAACGGCGCGTTCGGCGAGGACTACTTCTCGGTGCCGCAGCCGTACACGCAGGCCCGCACCACGAACCTCGGCGATGGCGTGGTGAGCGCGACGATCAGCGATGCAGCGAGTCTCACCCTCTCCGACTATCGCGTCGTCTACGACGCGGGGAACTTCGTGGTGCGCCGTCTTCTCGACGGCAGCGAGACGACCTACACGTCGCTGCCGCAGACGTTCGACGGCCTCACCATCGACATGCCCACGGGCACGCCGCAGGATGGTGATGTGTATCTCATCCAGCCCACCCGCTATGCAGGACGTGACGTCGAAGTGCTGATCTCCGACACCGCGATGATAGCGGCCGCCGCGCCGGTGCGTACGACCGCGGCGCTCACGAACAACGGCAACGCGAAGATGACGCAGGGCGTGGTGACGGACGTCTCGAACCTGCCGCTCACGTCGCCGATGACGTTCACGTACGACCAGGCTGCCAACGAGTGGGTCGTGGCCGGCGCGTCACCCGCGGCCGGACCGATTGCGTACACCTCGGGCGACGACATCAGCTTCAACGGCATGACGTTCCGGATCAGCGGGAATCCCGCCGACGGCGACACCTTCACGGTGAGCAACAACACGGCCGGCGTGGCGGACAATCGCAACGCGCTGCTGCTCGCGAAGCTGCAGACGACAGGTACCGTCGCCGGCGGCACGGCCAACTACCAGTCGGCGTACAGCCAGATGGTGAGCCAGATCGGCAACGACACGCGTGAGATGGAGGTGCAGTCGAAGGCGCAGACGGCGCTGGTGAAGCAGACCGTCGATGCCGAGCAGGCCTTCTCCGGGGTCAACCTCGACGAGGAGGCCGCCAACCTGGTGCGCTACCAGCAGGCCTACCAGGCATCGGGCAAGGTGCTGCAGATCGCCTCCCAGCTGTTCGACTCCGTGCTGCAGCTCGGCAACTAATCTTTCGCAGGAAACGCCCCCCATGAGAGTCAGTACCAATACGGTTTTCGAGCAGGGCGTGTTCAACATGCTCCAGGGCCAGGCGCGCCTGCTGAAGACACAGGACCAGATCTCCACGGGCCGTCGCGTGCTTACGCCGGCCGACGATCCCGTCGCCGCCGCGCGGGCGCTCGAGGTATCGCAATCGCAGGCCGTGAACGAGCAGTACATGCGCAACGCGGACTCCGCCCGCGGCACCATGGACCTGCAGGAGGAGGCGCTGACGCGCTACACGCGCCTGCTGCAGGACGTGAAGACGCTCGCGGTCAATGCGGGTAACGCGGCGCTCAGTTCGCGGGAACTGAAGAACATCGCTTCCGAGCTGCGCGGCCGCTACGACGAGCTGCTCGGCATCGCCAACACCACGGATGCCAACGGCCTGTACCTGTTCTCCGGCTATCAGGGCACGACGCAGCCCTTTTCGGAGAATGCGCCGGGGCAGGTGGACTACAACGGCGACGAAGGGCAGAGACTCGTCCAGATCGCGCCGACCCGGGATGTGCCGGTGAGCCAGTCGGGCGCGGACGTCTTCCAGCGCATCCGGGATGGCAATGGCACCTTCGTGACCGCGGCGAGTGCGACGAACGTGGGCACGGGAATCGTGACGGCCGGCGTGGTGCGGAATGCGTCGGCGTGGGATTCCGTCGGCAACTCCAAGAACTTCGAGGTCCGCTTTGCGGTGGACAGCACGTCTGTGCCGCCCACTACCACCTACGACATCGTCGACACTGTCAACAACGTCTCGCTGACCACCGGTCTGGCGCCGGCGGCGGGCCCCTATCCGCGGACATACCAGGCGGGTGCGGCGATTGTCGTGGCCACACAGGCGCCGCCGGATACCAACCCGGTGGCCTTCGACTACGGCATCGAGTTCTCGGTCACGGGCACGCCCTCGGACGGCGATGCCTTCACCGTTGCGCCGAGCACGGCCAAGGACATTTTCTCTACCCTCCACGACCTGATCACCACACTGGAGACGGCGGGCCCGGGGGCAACGCTGAACACCCGTCTGACGAACTCCCTCAATTCGGCGCAGAACAATCTCGACAACGCCCTGGACGTGAACCTGACCATTCTCGCGGCCGTGGGCGCGTTCGCGAAGGAAGTCGACACCAACCGCAGCGCAGCGGAAGATCTCGGACAGCAGTTCGCCCGGGAGCTGTCCGGGCTGCAGGACCTGGACTATGCCAAAGCCATCACGGAGCTCACCTACCAGAGGGTGTCGCTCGAGGCGGCGCAGAAATCCTTCATGAGCGTGCAGGAACTGTCGCTCTTCGCGCTTCTCTAAGCGGCGCGGGAGAGCTCTCCTCCCGCCCCGTCCGACTGGTGTTCCGGCACCGGCGGCCCCGTCACCCATCGGAGAAGGCTCCGCTTGCCCCTTTCAGGCTCCCGCGTACCCGCATGGCATGGCCCGCTGCCGGTCATGGTCGCCGTGCGCGCGATGCTGGGCGGCGACTTCGCGAGGCGGGCTCGGGCGGGCGTGTGGCTGGCCGTGCTGCTGCTCGTCGCCGGAATCGCGGTCGCGGAGGAGGGCGAGTCTTCCCGGTTCGATGTCACGCGCCAATCGGGTGAGTTCGTGGTCGAGGGCTGGCTGAGCGTGGCGGTTCCCCCGTCCGTCGCGTGGGCGGTTCTCACCGACTACGACCACATGGCCGAGTTCATTCCCGACATGCGCGAGAGCCGGCGGGTGGCGGGCGAGGGTGACGCTCTCAGGGTTTGGCAGAAGGGCGTGACGCGCGTCGGGCCCTTCAGCTTCGACTACGAGGTGGAGCGCGATGTGTGGATCACGCCGGAGACCCTGATCCGGTCACGCGGCATCCGCGGCAACATGAAGAAGCTGGAACTGGAGACCACCCTCGCGGCGGATCCGGTGGGCGTGAAGATCCACTATCGCGCGGAGATCGTGCCGGATTTCTGGGTGCCGCCGCTGCTCGGTCCGCGCCTGATTCGCACCCAGGCCGAGCAGCAGTTCCGCGCGCTCGTGGCGGAAATGAAGCGGCGGGCCGCACAAGCGCGCCACTGACCCGCACGCGAGGCTCAGGCGAGCTGACCCATGCGGCCCGCCTCGTAGTCCTGGAACGCCTCCAGAATTTCCTCGCGCGAGTTCATCACGAACGGGCCGTAGCCCACGACCGGCTCGGCGATCGGCTCACCGCCCAGAACGAGCAGTCGACACGCGGCATCGCAGGACACGGTGGCGTCGGCGCCTTCGCGGGAGAAGACGCCGAGATGTTCCCGGCCGAGGGTCCGGCCGTCGGCCGCCCGGGCCTCTCCATCGATGACGAACACGGCGAGGGTCCAGCCATCTGCCGCGGGCAGCGTCACGTTCGAGCCCGCCGGCAGCGTCACGTCCCAGAGGATCATCGGGGTGGCGGTGCGGGCCGCGCCGGGCGTGTCGCCGATTGTGCCGGCAATCAGCCGGGCGGTGGCGCCGCCGGGCAGCGCCACGGTCGGGATCTCCCCATCGAGCAGTCCCTGGTAGGCCGGCGGGATCCGCTTCTGCGACCGCGGCAGGTTCACCCATAGCTGGGCCATGTGCAGCACGCCGCCGGTCCGGGTGAACTCGGACGAGTGGAACTCCTCGTGGACGATGCCATTGGCGGCCGTCATCCACTGGACGTCGCCCGGACCGATGCGGCCGCCGCCCCCGCCGGAATCGCGGTGCTCCAGCTCGCCTTCATAGACGACGGTCACGGTCTCGAAGCCGCGGTGGGGGTGCACGCCGACTCCCCGACGCTGAGTGGCGGCGTGGAAGCTGTACGGGGCTGCGTAGTCGAACATGAGCCAGGGGCTCAGCAGTTCCTTCCCGAGATCGTTGTAGCCGAAGACATTGCGCACGGGAAAACCGTCGCCGACCCAATGGCGCTCCGGGCTGGGCTGGATGAGGACAAGGGACTTGGGCATCGGATTCTCGCGGTGGCGTAGTGACGGTTCTGATTACTGACCCGGCGTGCCGGGGGAGGGTTCCGCGCGCAGTGCCCGGGGACATTGCGCGGCGGCGATGGGCACCTGGCCCGCGAACGCATGCCACCGGTCGAGAAAGTCGCGTGCGCGCGCGGCGAAGGCCACTGCCAGCGACCGGGCTTCGCGGGAGTCCGCGTCGTAGCCGGCGATCTCCGCGGCGAGGACATCCTGCCGCTCCGTCAGGGCGCGTACCGACTCGTTATAGGTGGCCACCCGGCGATTCAGGATCTCGATGGCCTGGATGCGACGGCGCGCCGCGAGTTCATCCTTCTGCGCCTTGCTCCCGAGCTGGGCAATCTCCCGTCGCAGACGATCGATCGCACTCGCCTCGGTCACGAGCCGCCGCCGCTCGGCGGTAAGCGGCACCTTCCCCGATTCAATCTCCCGGGCCCTCTGGGCGACGGCTGCCTCGCGGGCCTGGAGATGCCGGGCGAGGTCGTCGAGGTCGACCCTGTCCGCTGCGAGAGTCCGTTCGCGTTCGGCAAAGGCGGGCTCGCCAGGAACGCAACGATCCGCCTCCAGTACCTGTGCGGAGGCCGGTGGGGGGGCCGCGTCGATCCGCCAGCGGGGAGCCGCCGACTGCGTCTCGGCGCCGACGGCGCCCGCGGTCACCGCTCCGGCGAGCAGGACTGCCAGCGTCATGCGCAGGCCGGTCATCGTTCGCCTTCGGGATCGGTCGCCAGGGTCCGTACCAGTGCCATCTTGTCAGCGCGGCGCTGGGCGCGTTTCGACTTGCCGTGGACGCCGGCGCCCTTGGTGCCCGGGCTGGCGGCGAGCGCCGCGAGCGCCGGCACTCGCGGCTTGCGCACGAGAACAGGGACGCCCTGGCGCTTGGATTTGCGTTTGCTTGCCACTGGGAAGAAACCTCGGTCGATGTCACCGGGATACGCCTGCGGAAAGGCGGGTGACGAGGGCGCTTCCATTCACATGTCGAATGAGAGCCCTGGAGCTTCGAGTATACCGGCAGGCTGCGTGCGGGAAGGCGAAGGGACGCAGCGCCCGGGACAGTCGCGTGCGTCAGGCCGACTTCGTCGTCCGGCGTCTCGCGGTACGCGTGCGCGGCGTGGGGGCGGCTCGTCTCGGTCGGGTCCCGGGAAGGGCGGCCGGGGTCTCGTTCAGATGGAGGGTCTCGGACGGGCGCTCGCCAAAGAGCGCGCGATACTGCCTCGCGAAGTCGCTGGCGTGCCAGAACCCCCATTTCGATGCGATCCGGGACAGGACGATGCCGTTGCCGCCCCGCGCTTCAATCAGTTCCTCCCGGACGCGATTCAGCCGGACAACCCGCACGAATTCGCCGGCGCTGGTGCCGACGGCGCTCTGGAACGCGTAGTTGAGCGTGCGGACGCCGACGTGCAGGTGCTCGCACAGTTCGACGAGGGTCGGCGGCTCCTTCGGGCGGGACAGGACGAGGTCCCGGGCGCGCCGGGCGATCCGCTCGTACGAGGCCTTCGGGCGCCCCGCGCCACGGAGCCGGGAGCGGCCGAGGAAGGCGCAGACGAGCAGCACCGCAGCGGACTCCTGGATGTGCGCGCAGGCCGACGGGGAGCGCGCGACGTCCTGATTGCGGGCCATGTTCGCGAGAACCGTGGTCACGAAGCGCCTGAGCCCCTGGACTCGATGCATCGGCAGATCGATGAGTCGGGGGATCTCCCGGAGGTGTTCCTCGCTCGCCAGCTGGAGCCCGGTTGCGTGACGCATCACCTGAGCCTCGCCCATTACGATGCCGCCGTACTCCGCGCCCTCCGGCGCCACCAGCCAGAAATCCATGCCGGGTTCGAGCGTCAGCACGCTCGTCTCGACGATGTCCTGCCCGAAATAGCGCCCCCCCGAGAACGGGGCCATGGAGACGACGCACCCGAAGCTCGGCGTGCGGAAGTGTCCCCAGGTCTGCATCGCGGCGGTGCACGACTCCCGGAAGATGAGCGAGTCGTCGCAGCGGCCCATCTCTGCCGTGACGAGCCCCCGGCCCGCGGCCATCTGATCGATGCTGCGCGTCGCCACGTCGGCGTAGAAGGGTGCCAGCGCCGTCGGATCCTGGGCGCGAATCGCAGCGTAGGCGGACGGTGCCGCAATCCCGTGCGGGTGAATCTCCCCCGAGGAGTGGGACAAGACAGTTCTCCGGCTGGTGTGGTCTTCGACCCGTCTAGGGCCCGGGTCGGCGCGGCGGTACCGCAGCCCGCCGAGAGGTTATCGGCACGAAGGGCGTTCTGGTATAGGCCCGATTGTCCGCGAACAGCGGAATCCGGCCAATAACGAACCGCCGAGTAGGGATGCAAGGGCCGACGCCTTCAGAGGTTTTGCGCCAAGTCGTAACCGAGGTCAAGCCCAACGCCAGGGGAGTCCGGACCGGGAAGTCAGGGGGACGGACGGGTTGGCAGGGCAGGACGGGGGACACTTATATGATTTACGCAGCGTCGTTGCTCGGGACTGGCATCGTCGGAACCGGCATCGTGCTGGTCATGGGGGCGGGATGGTGGGCGGCGCTCGTCGTCGCAGCCGTCTCGGCGGTAGGGGCAATTCTGTGCCGCGCAGCAGTCCTTTCGGCGCAGCGCCAGGCGGAACTCGTTCTGGCAGCCAGGGATTTTGCGGCGGAAACCGAACCGGCACCCGGCGACGGCAGGCTCGCCGAACTGTGCGAGACCGTTCTTCCCCTCTGGTCCCGACACGTGGCATCCGCCCGTGACCAGTCTCGCGTCGCCGTCGAAGACCTCACGTCCAGCTTCGCCGCGGTCGTCGACAGGCTCACCGCGGCGGAACAGGCTTCCTCCGGGGCGCTCATGGGTGACGGGCAAGGGGTCGTCGCCACGCTTGCCGAGTGCGAGGTACAGCTGCGGCCGGTCGGCACCACGCTCCAGGCGGCCCATGCCGCGCAGCAGCAGGTTCTCGCCGATGTCAGCGCCATGGCGCGATTCACCGAAGAGATGCGCCTCATGGCAGTGGACGTGGGCCGCCTTGCCGCGCAGACCAATCTGCTCGCCTTGAACGCGGCCATCGAGGCCGCCCGCGCCGGCGAGTCCGGGCGCGGCTTCGCCGTCGTCGCCGACGAAGTGCGCAAGCTCTCCAGCCAGTCCGCGGAAACCGGCTCGCGCATCACCGAGAAGGTATCCGTCATCACGAAGGCCATCGAGGCGACCGTGGCGGCCACCGCGAACTCCGCCAGTGAGCAGGCTGCGTCTGCCGCGAAGTCGGAGGTGGCGATCCGTGAAGTCCTCGACCGCGTTTCCACGCTCGCCCGCACGCTCGATGGCAATGCCCGTCACCTCGTCGCCGAGAACGCCGAGATCCGGCGCGAGATCGGCCAGTTGCTGGTGGGCTTCCAGTTCCAGGACCGGACGAGCCAGATCCTCGGGCACACCATCGAGAACATGGAGCGTCTGCAAGGCGTCCTGCAGGCAGCCTCCGGAGACGCGCGCGCGCTCCAGGCCGTGGACCCGGGGCGCTGGCGCGACGAACTGGCACGGCACTACGCGACGCAGGAAGAACGCTCGAATCACCTCGGCGCCACCGGCTCGGCTGCCGGGGGCGGCAAGCTCGCAAGCGGCGTCAATTTTTTCTGATGCGCGAAGGTGCCACGGCAGCGCCCGGGTCGGGCTTGCAACGGGTCAAAAGGTAATCGGAGGCAGCATTGGCAAAGACAATCATGGTGGTGGACGACTCCGCGAGTCTGCGGCAGGTCGTGGCGATCGCTCTCAAGGGTGCTGGCTACGACGTGGTCGAGGGCGCCGACGGCAAGGATGCGCTCACCAAGCTCGACGGTCGGAAGATCCACCTGATCGTGAGCGACGTGAACATGCCCAACATGGACGGCATCTCGTTCGTGAAGGCGGTGAAGGCGAACCCGAGCTACAAGTTCACGCCGGTCGTGATGCTCACGACGGAGAATCAGGAAGGCAAGATGATGGAGGGCAAGGCAGCCGGGGCGAAGGCCTGGATCGTCAAGCCGTTCAAGCCGCCGGAACTCCTCGACGCCGTCTCCCGGCTGGTGCTGCCGTGACCGACGCGACCAGCATGATCGATGGCGAGTTCGGCATCTATCGCGTTGCCGAGCTGAAGCCGCAGATTCTGGCCCTCGTCGTCGACATCGACGAGCCTGCGCTCGATCTGGGCAACGTGACCGAAATGGATGCCGCGGGCCTGCAGCTTCTCCTGTTCGCCCGGCGCGAAGCCCGCGCCAGGGGCAAGTCGCTGCATCTCACGCGGGTGAGTCCGATCGTGCAGGACGTACTGCAGTTGGCCGGGATGTCCGCCGATGCCTTCGAGGAGGCTTCCGCGTGAACGAATACGAACAGGCTCAGCAGACCTTCTTCGAGGAAAGCCGCGACATGCTGCGGCAGATCGAGGATGCGCTGCTCGTGCTGGAGTCCGATCCCCACGACGACGAGACGCTGAACGCGCTGTTCCGGGCCGCCCACACGATCAAGGGCTCGGCCGGACTGTTCGGCTTCGACCGGATTGGTGGATTCACCCATGAGGTCGAAACCGTCCTCGACCGGCTCCGGGCCGGGGCGATCACGCTCAACGGCGATCTTGCGGCAGTCCTGCTGCTGTGCGGTGACCACATCGGGCAACTGCTCGTGGAGACCGCGGCCGCCGAAGAACGGGCCGAGACCAATGCCGCAGGCGCCGATCTGGTCGCACGGCTGCAGGCCTGGGGGCCCGAAGGGAAACCGGTCGCCGCCGCAACGAAACCCGACACGGCGCAGGCAGCGGAAGCCGGCGGCGCCCGTCCATGGCACATCTCGGTCGACTTCGGCCCGAGCGTGTTTCGCGACGGCATGGACCCGCTGTCATTCCTCCGCTACCTCGGTACCAAGGGAGACGTGATCGGCGTGACGACCCGCATCGGCACGCTCCCCGACGCCGACCAGTTCGACCCCGAGACCTGTCACCTGGGATTCGACATCCTGCTCCAGGGCCAGTGCACGAAGGCAGACCTCACGTCGGTCTTCGACTTCGTGAAGGACGACTGCACCCTGAGGATCACGCCTTCCGATGCGGAACGCAGCCGCTGGCTGGAGATCCTTCGCACGATGCCGGTCCAGGAGAGGCGGATCGGCGAACTGCTCGTGAGCTGCGGTGCCATCACGCCGGACGAACTGGTCCGTGCGCTGGCAAGGCAGGACCGTGAAGGCACCTCGCGCCCCATCGGCGAAGTGCTGGTGGCACAGCGGGCGGTGCCCGAGGAAGTGCTCCAGGTCGCCGTCAGCCGGCAGAAGGAGCAGCGCGGCGAGGAAAGCCGGTTCATCCGGGTGCAGGCCGACAAGCTGGACAGCCTGATCACGCTCGTGGGCGAACTCGTGATCGCCGGCGCGAGCGCCAATCTGCTCGCCCGCCAGACGACCAATGCCCGGCTGCTGGAGTCCACCCAGGTCATCACCGATCTGGTGGAGGAGATCCGCAACGGCGCACTGCAGATGCGCATGGTCCAGATCGGCGAGACCTTCAACCGCTTCCGCCGCGTGGTGCGTGACGTGAGCCGGGAACTCGGCAAGCAGATCGATCTCGTGATCTCGGGGGCCGACACGGAACTCGACAAGTCCGTGGTGGAGAAGATCGCCGACCCGCTCATGCATCTCGTGCGAAATGCCATGGACCACGGCATCGAGATGCCCGACGTGCGCGAGGCCGCCGGGAAGTCCCGTGGCAGCGTGCTGCGTCTCAACGCGTTCCACGACTCCGGCAGCATCGTCATCGAGGTGATCGACGACGGCAAGGGACTCGACCGCAACCGCATCCTGCAGAAGGCGTGGGAGCGCGGTCTCATTCCGCCGAACACCGAACTCCCGGATGAGGAAGTCTTCAATCTGATCTTCATGCCCGGCTTCTCGACGGCGGAGAAGGTCACGAGCCTGTCGGGGCGCGGTGTCGGCATGGACGTCGTCCGGCGCAACATCGAGGCGCTGCGCGGCAACGTGCGTCTGTCCAGCCGGCCGGGCGAGGGCACGACCGTTTCGATCCGCCTGCCGCTCACGCTGGCGATCATCGACGGCTTCCTCGTGACCGTCGGTCCGGCGTCCTACGTCGTGCCGCTCGACATGGTCGTCGAGTGCATCGAACTGCCGGCGGGCACGCCGCCCGGGGCGAGCTACCTCAACCTCCGGGGCGAGGTGCTGCCGTTCCTGCGCATGCGTGAAGTCTTCGATGTCGACGCGCCGCCACCGGCGCACGAGAACGTTGTGGTCGTGCGCAACGGCGCGATGCGGGCGGGTCTCGTCGTGGATCGCCTTCTCGGCGAGTTCCAGACGGTGATCAAGCCGCTCGGAAAACTGTTCCGGAATCTGCAGGGCATAGGCGGCTCCACCATCCTCGGTACCGGGGAAGTGGCGCTGATCCTGGACGTACAGGCGCTGATCGACAGCGCTGCCAGAGCCGCGGCAAGACGCGACGGACAACCTTTCCGGGCAGACCCCGGGGAGACCGTCACCAGCCAGCGCGGCGAACTCATCACGTTAGGGGAATGAAACATGGGGAACAGAATCGGTATCGGGTTCGCGGTCGGTGCGGTGTTGCTCGTCGCCACGGCAGCTGTGGGCATCCAGGGGCTCGACCGAGCCGGCGCAGGCGCCGGCACTGCCGTGGCCACGCAAACTTCGGCGGCGGACGCCCTGCGCCAGTGGCGCGAGGCTTCGATCGAACGGGCGGCGGCGGTTCGCAGCGGTTCCCGTGACGCGGTCGAGAGCGCGTCGGGTCGTGCCACGGAAGCCGCAAGCCAGCTCGCGGCGATCGATCCGGTGAACGGCGCGAAGTGGCAGGCCGCGGAGACCCAGGCTGCGGCAGCGGCGAGGGATGCGAAGGCGGGCGATTTCGCCAACGCGCACGTGACCCTCATGAGTGCGTCGCTCGAAGCGGCGGCGAACCTGAAGCGATCGGCGGAACAGGTGAAGGCCGATGCGGTCGCCAGCGCCGGGTCCTCGCGGATGTGGCTGATCCTCCTGGCCGTGGCCGGCGGCATCGTTGCCCTGGTCGGCGGCATGGCGTCCGGTGGTGGCGGGCGCCGCAAGGATGTCGTGGACGCCGCAAGCGCCCTCGCGGCGGGTGATCTCTCTGTCAGGATCGACGCCGGTCAGGATGAAGCTCTGGCGGCGATCGCCCGGGTGCGCGACAACATCCAGGCCCTTCATGCCGCGCATGTGGAGGTCGAACGAATGCATCGTGAGGAAGGCGCGATCGACCGGGGCATCCCGACGGCGAACCTGCCCGGCGTGTTCGGTCAGATCGCCGAGGTGACGAACCGGCACGTGCAGAACCACATCGACGTGAAGATGCAGGTCGTGGACGTGGTGACCGCCTACGCCAAGGGCGATTTCTCGAAGCAGATGGAACGGTTGCCCGGCAGGAAAGCCGCCATCACCGTGGCGATGGACGGAACCCGCGATGCGCTCAGCGCGGCGGCCGCGCAGACCAACGACACGCGTCGCTTCAAGAATGCCCTCGACAACGTCACGACGAACGTGATGATCGCCGGGAACGACGGAACGATCTCCTACTGGAATGCCTCCCTCCAGGAGATGATGACGGAAGCGCAGGCGGATATCCGGAAGGATCTGCCGCAGTTCGATGTCCGCACCGTGATCGGGATGAACTTCGACCAGTTCCACAAGAATCCCGCGCACCAGCGCAACCTCCTGGGCTCGCTTCGGTCGACCCACAAGGCACAGATCACTGTGGGCGGGCGCGTGTTCCAGCTTGTGGCCAATCCCATCGTCGATGACCAGGGCGAACGACTCGGCACGGTGGTCGAGTGGAAGGACCGCACCAAGGAAGTCCTGCTGGAGAACGAGGCCAACACCACGCGTACGGCTCTCGACCAAGTGACCACCAACGTGATGATCGCCGACAACAACGGCGTCATCCGCTACTGGAACAACTCGCTGAAGGACATGCTGACGGTCGCGGAGGCGGACATTCGCAAGGGTCTTCCGCAGTTCGACGTGCGCAGCATCATCGGCACGAATTTCGACCAGTTCCACCGCAATCCGGCGCACCAGCGCAACCTCCTCGGACAGCTGCGCAGTACACATCGTGCGCAGATCGAGGTGGGCGGCCGCACGTTCCTGCTCATCGCGAACCCGATCGTCGACAAGTCGGGCACCCGGCTGGGCTCCGTGGTCGAGTGGAAGGATCGCACGATGGAAGTGGCCGTGGAGCGCGAGATCAACGACATCGTCGACGCTGCCGCGAAGGGAGACTTCACGCGCCGGGTCGCCCTGGAGAACAAGGACACCTTCTTCAAGTCGCTCGCCGAGCGCCTCAACGCGCTGCTCGAGACGAGCGACACGGGGCTCAATGAAGTGGCCCGAGTACTCGGCGCTCTGGCGCAGGGCGATCTCACGCAGCGGATCACCCGGGACTACGAAGGCACGTTCGGACGCCTCAAGGAGGATTGCAACAGCACGTCCGAGCGTCTGAGTCAGGTGATCGCGGAGGTCCGCGTGTCGGCAGACTCGCTGACGGGCGCCGCCGAACAGGTGAGCGCGACTGCACAGTCGCTGTCGCAGGGGGCCAGCGAGCAGGCTGCCAGCGTCGAAGAGACCAGCGCATCGGTCGAGGAGATGTCGGCATCGATCACGCAGAACTCCGAGAACGCGAAGGTCACCGACGGCATGGCGACCAAGGCGGCCACCGAGGCATCGGAGGGCGGTCAGGCAGTGACTCAGACCGTGACGGCAATGAAGCAGATCGCCAGCAAGATCGGCATCATCGACGACATCGCGTACCAGACCAACCTCCTCGCTCTGAACGCGGCCATAGAGGCGGCGAGGGCGGGCGAACATGGCAAGGGCTTCGCGGTGGTGGCGGCGGAAGTGCGCAAGCTGGCCGAGCGCAGTCAGGTGGCGGCCCAGGAGATCGGGACGCTTGCCGGGAGCAGCGTGGATATGGCGGAGCGTGCCGGCAAGCTGCTCGAGGAGATGGTCCCCAGCATCCGCAAGACCTCCGACCTGGTGCAGGAGATCACTGCGGCCTCCGAAGAGCAGTCCACCGGCGTGTCGCAGATCAACAGCGCGATGAACCAGCTGAATCAGTCCACGCAGCAGAACGCGTCGGCGTCGGAGGAGCTTGCGGCGACGGCGGAGGAAATGAGCGGACAGGCGGAACAGCTGCAGCAGCTCATGGCGTTCTTCCAGCTCTCGACTGGGCAGGGTGCCATCGAGATGCCCAGGGCCGACGGGGGCCGCAAGCGAGGCGCGCCGGCGAAGGCCTCGCCCAGTCTGCGCCGCACCGGCACGGACGGCGGCGTGGACGAGTCCCACTTCTCGCAGTTCTAGGAGGCAGGCCATGACCCGGATCGCTGCGGGCGCGCAGAGCGCCCCGGTGGCGGCCTCGGCCGTCTCCAGGCAGTTCCTTACGTTCGTGCTCGGTGGCGAGATGTACGCTGTCGGCATCCTCCGGATCAAGGAGATCATCGAGTTCGGCGCACTCACTGCCGTGCCGATGATGCCGTCCTTCATCCGCGGGGTGATCAACCTCCGCGGCGCCGTCGTGCCGGTGGTGGATCTCACGGCCCGCTTCGGCGGCGGTCCGACGAAGATCGGGCGTCGCACCTGCATCGTGATCATCGAGATCGAGGCAGACGGCGAGTCGCAGGTGGTCGGCATCCTTGTCGATGCGGTGAACGAGGTGCTCGATATCGCCGACTCGGACATCGAGCCGGCGCCGTCCTTCGGCACCCGGATCCGTCCGGACTTCGTCGCCGGCATGGGCAAGGTGGCGGGGAGCTTCGTCATCCTGCTCGACGTGAGCCGCGTGCTGGCGGTGGACGAGATGGCGTCGGTCGTGGCGTCTGCGGAGGCTGCGGGTGCGGTCGACGCGGCCGATTCCGCCGTCATCCACTGACGCGCCATGAGCCGCCTGCTGCTGGGCACGGCCATCGCCGATCAGGAGTTCGAGGGACTGCGGGCCCTGCTGTATCGGGAAGCCGGGATCACGCTTTCCGAGCAGAAGAAGCCGATGGTGTGCGGCCGGCTGGGCAAGCGCCTCACGAAGCTCGGTCTTGCCAACTATGGCGCGTACCTGAAGCGCATCGAGAGCGGGCAGGACCCCGCGGAACTGCAGACCGCCATCGATCTGCTCACCACCAACGAGACCTACTTCTTCCGTGAGCCGAAGCATTTCGAGTGGCTCAGGAATCGGATGAAGGCTGCGCCGGCCGGGCGCCCCTTTCGGGTCTGGAGTGCAGCCTGTTCCAGCGGCGAGGAGCCCTACACCATCGCGATGGTGGCCGCCGAGGCGCTGGGTGACCGGCCCTGGGAGGTCCACGCCTCCGACATCTCGACGCGGGTTCTCGAGACGGCGCGGATCGGGCTCTATCCGCTCGAGCGCGCGGAGCACATTCCGAAGGCGCTGCTCACGAAGTATTGCCTGCGCGGCAACGGCAAGTACGAGGGCAGTTTCCTCATCGCGAAGCTGCTCCGCCAGCGAGTGCAGTTCCGACACATGAATCTTCAGCGACCGCTACCGGAGCTGCCGTTCTTCGATGTGATCTTCCTGCGCAACGTGATGATCTATTTCGACGCGGACACCAAGAAGGCACTGGTTGAGCGTCTCGCCGAAAGGCTGCTGCCCGAGGGACGGCTGGTGATCGGACACTCGGAGAGCTTGAACGGGCTCACGGCCGCGGTGGAGCAGGAGATCCCGACCGTCTACGCGCGGGTGCGGGTCGCGCCGCGATGAGCGCCGTGGCCCAGGACGACGTCCAGGAGATCCATCTGATGCCCGGCGATCTGTTCTTCGGGGCGGCCCCCGCCAAGGTGTCGACGCTGCTGGGAAGCTGCGTGTCCGTGGTGCTGTGGCATCCGAAGCGCCGCATCGGCGGCATGTGCCACTACGTGCTCCCCACCGGCGTGCCGCGCAAGGGCGCCAAGCCCGGCGCCTATGCCGATGCGGCGATCGAGGCGCTCTTCAAGGCAGTGACCCGGGCCGGCAGCCGCCCGCGGGAGTACCGAACGACCCTGGTCGGCGGCGGACACATGTTTCCGACGATTCAGCGGCCCGACGTGCAGGAAGTCGGCGAGCGCAACGTCGCCGCCGGCGAGACGCTGCTGAAGCAGTACGGCTTCGTCATCTCGGACCGGGATACCGGCGGGCACGGCCACCGCCATGTGGATCTGGATCTCGCCACCGGCGCGGTGCACGTGCGTTTCGAATTGCAGCCCGGTGCGGCGCGCTGCGCCGCCGGCAAGGGAAAGACGTGAGCATGGGTGCCAAGACCAGAGTGATGGTGGTGGACGACTCCGCGGTGGTGCGCAAGGTGCTCACCGACCAGCTCACCCGCGATCCGGGCCTGGAGGTCATCGCCGCCGTGGCCGATCCGCTGCTCGCCATGGAGCGGATGAAGCTCTCCTGGCCTGACGTACTCGTGCTCGACGTGGAGATGCCGCGCATGGACGGCATCACGTTCCTGCGGAAGATCATGGCGGAGCGGCCGACCCCGGTGGTCATCTGTTCCACGCTCACCGAGAAGGGTGCCGAGACGACGATGCAGGCGCTGTCCGCGGGCGCCGTGAGCTTCGTGACCAAGCCCAAGATCGGCCTCAAGGATTTTCTGACGGAGTCGGCTTCGGAGCTGATCGCCGCGGTCAAGACCGCGGCGAAAGCGAATCCGAAGGCGATGCGCCGCGGTGCGGTCGCCCCGATGCCGGTGCCGGCGCAGAAGCTCTCGGCTGATGCCGTGATTCCCGCCGGTGCCCAGGCGATGGCGAGAACGACCGAGCGGATCGTCGCGATCGGCACGTCCACCGGTGGTACCCAGGCGCTCGAGGAAGTCCTGATGGCGCTGTCGCGGGTGTGTCCCGGCATCGTCATCGTCCAGCACATGCCCGAGAAGTTCACGGCGTCCTTCGCCCAGCGGCTGAACAGCCTTTGTCAGATCGAGGTGAAGGAAGCGGTGCACGGCGACCGGGTCATGCCGGGCCGCGCGCTCATCGCGCCCGGCGGGCGGCACATGCTCGTGCAGCGGAACGGTGCCTACTACCAGGCCAACGTCATCGACGGGCCGGTGGTCAATCGTCACCGGCCCTCGGTGGACGTGCTGTTCCGGTCCGTCGCGCAGCAGGCCGGCCGCAATGTGCTGGGCATCATCATGACCGGCATGGGGGACGACGGCGCGCGTGGCATGAAGGAGATGCACGACGCCGGAGCCCGCACCCTGGCGCAGGACGAAGCGACCTGCGTCGTGTACGGCATGCCGAAGGAGGCGGTGAAGCTCGGCGCCGTGGACCAGATCCTTCCGCTCACCGAAGTGGCCCGCGAGATCCTTCGCTTCTCGGGGCAGGACTACGCCGCGAACCGGCAGGAGGTACGGCTGTGAAACTTGTCGAGATGATCTACTGGAGCCGCATGACGGCACCGCTCTCCATGCCTGAGATCGTGGCAATTCTGGATGTCGCCCGCTCGAACAACGCGCGGTTCGGCGTGACGGGCATGCTGACCTTCGGCGCGGAGATGTTCCTGCAGTCGATCGAGGGCAGTCCCGACGTGATCGACCGCCTGTACCGCAACCTGCTGAAGGACCCGCGGCACACCGACGTCAATGTCATCGGTATCCGCCCGATCGCGGAGCGGCGCTTCGCCGCCTGGTCCATGGGCTTCTATACGCACGGACTCGACGGCTCGCTCGCGCGTGCCGGTGCGCGGAGTGACCGCTTCGACCCGGCATCCATGACCCTCGAGCAATCCGTGGCGCTCCTGACCGACATGGCTCGACAGCTCGAGCCGACCCACGTCTGAGGCAGGTCCGGTAGGAGCCGTCCGATCTCAGGCGGCGTCCGCCAGGCCTTCGGCGGCGGGCGCCAACGGGACCGTGACGCTGAAGATCGCGCCCTGAGTTCCGTTGCGGGCCCAGATATGGCCGCCGTGGTGGCGCACGATCTCGCGGCAGATCGACAGTCCGAGACCAGTGCCTCCGGCGCCATTCTTCGTCTTGCTGCTCTGGACAAACTTGTCGAAGACGGCAAGGAGTTCGTTCTCCGGGATGCCCTGACCTTCGTCGCTCACCGTGAGCAGGACGGCGGGCCGTGGCGTTGCCCCGGCGCCGGCCGGCAGTGACGCCGGCGAGAAGTCGATCCGAACCACGCCATTCGCGGGACTGAACTTCACCGCGTTCGAGACGAGATTGCGCACCACCTGACCGATGCGGGCCGGGTCGCACACGACGATTGGCGCCGGCTCCGACACCGCGACGGCGATCCGGACGCTCTTGGCGTTGGCAAGTGCGCTGAACTCCGTCACGACCTCCTCGGCGAGGCTGCGCAGGTCGTGCGAGCGCATGTCGTACACCATGGCGCCTGCCTCGAGCTTGGAGAGATCCAGCAGATCGTTGAGCAGGCGCAGCAGCCGTTCTCCACTCTGGTGGATCCGGCCGAAGTACTGGTGCATCTTGCCGAACGCCGCGGGATCTTCTGCTTTCCGGTCATGGCCCAGCCTCGCGAAGGACAGGATCGCGTGCATGGGCGTGCGCAGCTCGTGCGAGATGTTTGCCAGGAACTCGGACTTCGATCTGTTGGCGGCTTCGGCAACGTCCTTCGCGTCGAGCAGTTCGCGCGTGCGCTGCTCGATCGTGTCCTGGAGATTGTCACGATGCTCACGGAGCAGCCGCTCGCTGCCGGCGAGAGATGCGAACAGCGCATCGCGTTCGCGTGTCTCCGCGAGCAGCCGGTGGGTGAACCATAGGATGCTGCCGACGAGCGCAGCTGCCAGCACGGCGCTTGTCAAGGCCATGCGATTCCACGGTGCCAGGATATCGTCCCGGCTGAGTCCGACGAACACGATCAGTGGAGAGTCCGGCAGCTTGCGTGCGGTGTAGAGCCTCTCCACGTGGTCGAACTTGCTTTCCATCCAGCCGGAGGCCAGACCGTGCTGGCGGATCTGCTCCATCAGCAGACCTGTGGAGGGGATCTTCTGCCCGACGGTGCCGGCGTAGGCGGGGACGCGGATGATGAGATCGCCGTCCACATGGCGCAGGTTGATGAGCCCGTCCTGACCGATGTCGATGCCCGAATAGCCGAGTTCCAGGTTGGACGGTTCCAGCGCCGCCACGATGACACCCGCGAACTTCCCCCCAGGATCGGACAGACGTCGCGTGAGCACGAGCCCCCAGCGTCCGGTCAGGCGTCCCCGCATCATGTGGCTGACGTGCAGGCCGTTGTCGGCTTTCTCTTTGTCGGCTTTCTCGTGGACCCGGAAATAGTCGCGGTCGGCGAAGTTGAGCCCGCGGGCCGGCAGGGCCTCGGAATCGTGGGCCATCGTCCCTTTCGCATCGAGGATGTAGATCGACCGGACGTAAGGATTGTCGTGTGCCTTGTCGAGCAGCAGCTTGTGCAGTTCGACGGCCGACGGCCGCGCGGTGATCGGCACCTGCTCCCAGAAGTGGGCGAACCCGGACAGGGTGGCGTCGACGGCTTCGAGCGTGTGGGCCGTCTGGGCCTCCAGCACCAGGGCGAGGTTGCGGGTCGTGCGTGTCGCGGCCTGCAGCTGAGACTCCCGGCTCACCCAGAGGGACGCCCCGATGATCGCGAGCAGCAGGCCGATCAGCCCGCCGGAGAGCAGAGGAAGCCAGCGTATGAGCGGAGAGGCCGGAGGCGGGCCGCCGAAGGCAGCGCTGCCGGCCCCGGTGAATTCCACGGGTTCCGATGGAGCCCGGGCCGGATCCTGTTCGGGATCGGGGTGCTCGATATCGTCGCCTGTTGCTCGCACTGTCTCTCCGTGATTTTTCGGGTTCGCCCGGATACCCTCCCGACGACTCCGGGACAACTCGGCAGCACCTTTGCGATCCCCGCGGACCCCGGCATTCCACATTAACGGCACGGATTCTGCGAACCTGGAATCGAATCCAGGCGCTTCAGGTCTGGCGGGTCGGTTCCCGGTCGGCCGCGCCGCGGATTCTAGGGAAGGTCCGCAGAACCTGCACGGATCACACCTCGGCCAGGGTATCCAGGAAGCCTTGGTAGTCTGCCACGAAGGCCCGCGGCTGCTGGAAGTGCGGCAGGGCGCCGCATCCCTCGTAGACGCGGAACCGCCAGTTGGACCGGGTGGCCAGAGCGCTTTTCCAGCGGTAGTCGGTGAAGTCGCCCCGGGTGCCATGACACATCCAGACCGGGCAGGCTAGCGACTGGTAGAGCGCATTGGCATCGCGGCTGAACAGATAGCCGGATACGAAGGAGAAGGGCGCATGCCGGGCACCCGGCTGGCGGGCGGTGACCCAGTCGTACTCCAGCATTCCGGGATCCACATCGTTGCCGCCGAAGGTCTTGCGCAGAAAGAACCCGATGCTGCGGCGGCTGGTAAGAAGGTTGAAGATGCCCTCGGACCACAGCGGTCGCGTGAAAAAGCGATGCAGCCAGGGCATGCCGAGATGCGCGCCTGGCGCCCCCCGTCGCGGCGCGGTGCGATTGAACGCCGTGGGACTCACCAGGGCCACGCTGCGGAAACGGGTCGAGGCCTCGGCGACAGCTCGGGCCAGGAACTCGCAGCCGAGCGACACCGCGAGCGCGTCGACCGGCGTGTCGCCATGGTCCTGCGCGATGGCTTCGAGTGTGTCGTGAATCGCGTCGGTCATCAGCCGGGGCGTGTAGGCGCGCTGGCTGCGGTCGGACATTCCGTAGCCCGGGAGATCCGGCGCGTACACCGCGCGCGACGCCCGGAAGTGCTCGAACAGCGGACGGACTTCGTAGCCCGAGGCCGCCGCGTTGATGCTGTGGATGAGCAGGAGCGGCCGCGCCGCCTCGGGCCCGTCCGAATAGACGACCATCGGCCCGGCCTTCCCGGCCAGCGCAATACGGTGTCCGGCCAGTGCTGGCGGCAGAGGGGGCGGGGGCGGTGTCATGGTGGCGGTGGTTACCTTACTCTCGGGGGGTGAAGGTGTGAAGACGTGAAGGTGTGAAGGTGTGAAGACGTGAAGACGTGAAGACGTGAAGGTGTGAACGTGTGAAGGTGTGAAGGGGGAAGGGGGAAGGGGGAAGGG
>LNDV01000035.1 GCA_001464765.1 Betaproteobacteria bacterium Ga0077526 | reverse complement strand
ATTGCGCCCACCTCTAGAGGCCGGATATACGTGCGCAGTCGATCCTTACGCCAAAAGCACTTCCTGCTTGCAAACAGGGAGGAGTCCATATACGGGCTCCGCCCGGGAGCCATCGATCCCCCGGGCGAAGTCCGGTCCACGGAACGATCCGCTGACCGGAACGCCTCACACCCTCCGTCGCGCGACGAGACCCATGCCTGCGAGTCCCAGCGCCATCATCAGGTACGTCGACGGCTCCGGCACCGGCGCCGCGATATCGGCGAGCGCCGGGGCGATGGCGGTGTTTCCGCCAATCCCGAATTCACCCAGCAGGCTCGCCGAACCCGTTGCCAGATTGACGGTGTAAACGCTGCTCTTGCCGGTGAGGTCGTCCGTGAGGGACGCGAATGCGGTCCCGGAGCGCGACACATCGAAGCCGACGACACCCGTGGTACCCACCCCAAGCCCGCCGATCAGCGTGAGCGTCCCTCCGTTGGGATTGGTCTGCTGGAAGAGGCTGTCCGACGCGCTGTCGATGTTGAACAACGCCGTGCCCGTCGCCGGGTCCACGTCGTTGTTGGTGTAGGCCGATGCGACGATCGTCGGTGTTCCGCCGGCCGGGATCGACAGCGCCGTGTCCGTGAACACGCGCCCGGCATTCGCCCCGTTCACGTTGATCCGCAGGTTCTCGCCTACGTTGCTCGTCACGCGCAGTGACGGCAGCGCCATGCCGAGGTCCGGCACCGGATTGAAGTCCACGCCGTAGGAAGTGCCCAGGAATCCGGCGAAGGGCTGGGTCGTGTCCGACGGGTCGGCCATCAGCGCCGCGACGAGCGTCGCATTGCCGGTCGCTGCGTCGAGCGTGTAGAGGTTCGACGCACTGCCGATGCCGTACAGGAGGCCGGTGGTGGGGCGGTGATCGATGCCGAGGATGCGTTCGTTGGCCGCGAGGCCCGTGATGGTCATCAGCGGGCTGGCCATCGCGGGTGACGTGCTGTCGAACATCACGAGCTGATTGGTGGTCGTGAGACCGATCACGGTCTCGGCGCCGGCGGGGACGGCGAGGGTCGCGCCGAACACGGCGATGGCGAGTGCGGGTAGAGCAGGAACGGGTTTCATCGGGTGTCTCCGGAGTCGTCGGGTGAGCAGGAACGCCCTTCGTCGAGGGCAGGCGGGGGACGTGCCGCGGGTGCGGTTCCGTGGCCATCCCCTGCGAATACGCAGCTTTCCGGAGATCGGATTGAGCCCGCGCGTTGCGCGAGATCGCGCGGGCAGCACGTCGACAGTATCCTTGCAGGCATTTCCGATTCTTCCGCACGTCATGACCGCGAGTTCCCGGCCGAGCCGGTTCCTCCTCCCGGCGCTGGCGCTACTGGCCGTAATGCTCTGCGTTGCGTCGCCGGCTCCGGCGCAGACCGATCCGGACTGCCCGGAGCGCCGGCCCCTGCCCAACATGCGCTACGACGAGGACTGGCGCTTTCTCGCGGCGGAACGCTGCCGCACCGAGCCGTGGGACCGTCTCAAGTACGTGCCGCTGGCGCAGGACCGGTACGTGTCGTTCGGAGGCGAAGCGCGCATCCGCTACGAGCGCTTCGAGAATCCGGGGTTCGGTCGCGACCCCGAGGATCGCGGAGGCTATCTGCTGCAGCGCTATCTCGTGCACGGTGACGTTCACGTGACACCGCGGTTGCGATTCTTCGGTCAGGTCGAGTCGTCATGGGTGCACGGTCGTGTCGGAGGTCCCCGGGCGAACGACGCGAATCGCATCGATCTCAACCAGGGCTTCGTCGAGTGGACGCCGCATCAGCGGGATGACGACGTCGTCACGCTGCGGGCAGGCAGGCAGGAGGTCGAACTGGGTTCCGCGCAGTTCACCTCTGCACGCAACGGTCTCAACGACCGCCTGAGCTTCGATGGCGTGCGCGCGTTCGGCGAGATCCGGAGCTGGCGATTTCACGCGATGGCAACGCGCGTGGTTCCGACCGTGCGCGGTTCCTTCGACGATCGCTCCACACCCGACGAGACGCTGTCGGGCTTCTTCATCGCGCGGCGCCATGACTGGCTGCCCGACGGCAACGCGGTGTTGTACGTCAGTCGGCGTACGGATCCCCAGACCCGCTACCAGGAAGGGCGCGATCGGGAAGAGCGCACGACGATCGGCACGCGCTGGTGGGGGCGCGGCACGCAGTGGGACTTCAACTACGAAGTCGGGATGCAGACCGGCAGTTTCGGCGACAGTCGCATCCGCGCGTGGTATGTCTCGACCGACACCGGTTACTCGTTCGCGGAACATCCGTCGCGTCCGCGCGCGGGGCTGAGATTCAACATCGGCAGCGGCGACGGTCATCCGGGCGACGGGCGGCTCGGGACCTTCAGTCCGCTCTTCGCCGCCACGGCCTATTCCGGGCTGGCCGGCCTGATCGGGCCTTCCAACAGCGTTGCCATCGCACCGTCCGTTGCGTGGGAGGTCGACGAACGCAAGACCCTGATCGTCGGCGTCATCGGGTTCTGGCGCCAGAGTCTGGAGGACGGGATCTACAACGTGGCGACGGAGGTGCAGCGCAACTCGTCCGGCAGCCGTGAGCGGCACGTGGGCACCCAGCCGACGCTGCAGTGGATCTGGCAGGTGACGCCCAGGCTGACCTGGCTGACGGTGTTGTCGTACTTCCGTGCGGGCGCCTTTCTGCACGACGCGCGCCCCGGGGAGGATGTGACCTACCTGACGTCCTGGTGGGCCTACCGTTTCTGACGGAGCCCGCCCGCGAATCAGAAGCCGAGGATGCCTTCCACCATGTCGGCATGCTCGTCGAGATCGCTGTCCTCGACCTCCAGCACGTCCCGCGCGAAGTCACCGCCGCGCATCCACTCGTCGCACTCCTTCTGCCGATTGAGACGCGAATGGATGGTCTCCGCGACGAGGGCCAGGGCCACATGGCGTTGCACGGCCTTGGGCGTGGTACCGGCTCGCAACGTGGCGTAGTCGTGATGCAGCTGGATGGCCTGCGCGATGTCGTCCGTCAGGTACCAGCTCCGCGCGAGGTGCCCGCCGATCATCGTGTGGTCCGTTCCGAAGGCCTCGCGCTCCAGAGCCGTGACGGACTCCGTCACGGCGAGACGTTCCACGAAGGACTGGTCGTAGTTGTCGAAGCGCCGCGCCATCAGCGGCACGCCGGCGTCGCGGAACAGCGCGAAGGTGTAGGCATCGTCGCGGTCCAGCTTGGCAACGGGCCGGGCGAGCAACGCCGCGGTCTGCGCGATGGCCGCCGAGGTATCCCAGAAATTGTCGAGCACGGCCGCATTGCCCACGGGCAGGGCATCGCGCAGCATGAGGCCGGTCGTGATGTCCTTCACGTTGCGCAGGCCCATCAGCTTCAGCGCCTGGTCGATCGACTTGGCCTTGTTCTGCAGACCGAAGAAGGGCGAATTGACCGTCTTCAGCACGGCCGCGGCGAGGCTCACATCCCCGGAGATAAGATTGGCGACCTTGACGACGTCGGGGTCGTCCTGGCGCATTTCCCGCAGGACCTGGATCAGCACTTCCGGACAGGGCGGAATGCCGAAGCTCGCGACGATGGCTTCGGCTTCGTCGTCCGGTGTCAGCAGAATGGTTTCCATGGAACTCGCCTCGGGGAGTGCGTGGTCATCTCCCCGTTAGCGGCACGGTCGAGGGCTTCTTGAATTTCCCCGGCGATGCTTAGCGTGCGACCGGCTTTGTTGACCTTCCCTAGACAATGACCTTGTCGTGCAGGAGGGCGGCGATCCTGTCCTGCGAATAGCCGAGGACTTCGGCCAGTACTTTCTCGGTGTCCGCACCGATGCGCGAAGGCGCGGGGCCGGCGGGCGCGACCGGTCGGCCGTCGATGTGGAACGGTGTGGCGGTGACCTTCACCTTGCCGCGCGCATGATGCGGGACCTCGGGGAACGCGTGGCGTGCCTCGAGATGCGGATGGCTCACGACCTCTTCCGGCGAGAGCATCGGTGCGGCGGGCACCCGGTTCGCGGCGAGGGTCTGGAGGGCCTCCTCCGCCGACCCGAATCCGTCGAGCCATTCGCGCAGGATCGCGAGAAGCTCCGGCCAGTGGTTGCGACGGCCTGCAGGCGTAGAGAACCGCTCGTCGGTGGCGAGTTCGGGTCGACCGACAAGCGAGGACAGGCGCACCCACAGATGCGGCGCGCCCACCGTCTGCATGGCGATGTGGCGCCCGCCGATCGGATGCACCACCATGCCCACGCGCGGCTTGCGCTCGACGGCCATGCCGTTCAGCACGGCGCCGTAGGTGATGTCATCCGCGGCCACGAGGCATTCGAACATCGATACATCCAGCGTTGCGCCGACGCCCTCGCGCGCCTGACGCAGCAGCGCCGCGCAGATCGCCCCGAAGGCGTGTGCACCTGCGAGCACATCCGCGGCCTGCAGATAGGACACGCGCGGCAGCGGATCGCCGCAGCGGTCCAGATCCATCATCCCCGACATCGCATTCACCAGATGCGCGTAGGCCTGCATGGAGGCGAGCGGCCCCGTCTGGCCGAAACCGGAGATCGAGCAGTACACCAGCTCCGGCTTCATCGCCCGCAGCGTGGCGGCATCGAACCCGTAGCGGGCCATGACACCCGGGGAGAAGTTCTCCACCACGACATCGGACTTGCGCACGAGATCGAGCACGACCTCGCGCGCCGCCGGATGCGCGAGATCGATGGCGATGCCGCGCTTGCCCACGTTGAGCCGCACGTAGTACGAGCTCTGGTCGCTGCGTTCGGGGTCGAGCTGCAGCACGGTGTAGCGGATCTCGTCGCCCTCGCCGGGACGTTCGATCTTGATGACCCGCGCGCCGAGGTCCGTGAGCAGACGTGTGCAGTAAGGACCGGCGAGGACGCGGGTGAAGTCGAGGACGGTGATGCCGGCGAGCAGGGTCTGGTGGGAGTCCACGATGCGGGGGGTCCGTCGGTCAGAACTTGGAGAAATCGGGCGCGCGCTTCTCGAAGAAGGCCGTGAAGGCTTCCTTCGCCTCGGGCGAGCCGAGCTGCTGACGGAACAGGCGGCTCTCTTCGGCCATGCGCTCGGCCACCTGCGCGGACTGCGCGCTCTTCATCAGGGCCTTGGTCATCCGGACGGAGGAGGTGGGCAGGGCAGCGATGGCCGTCGCGGCGCGAGTTGCGTGATCGAGCAGTTCCGTTTCCGGAACGATCTCGGTCACGATGCCCGCGGCCGCGGCCTTCTCCGCGGTGAAGGGTTGTCCGAGGAGCAGGAGTTCCGCGGCACGCTGGTAGCCGGCGATGGCGGGCAGCAGCAGGCTCGATGCGGCTTCGGGCACCAGCCCCAGCGACGTGAAGGGCAGGCGGAACTTCGCGGCGGGCGTCGCGTAGACGAGGTCGCAGTGCAGCAGCATCGTGGTGCCGATGCCGACGGCGGGCCCGCCGACTGCAGCGATGATGGGCTTGGCGGTCGTCGAGATGGCCTGGAGGAAACGCGTGACCGGCGCGTCCTCGCCGTGCGGAGGCTTGCTCAGGAAGTCGTCGAGGTCGTTGCCCGCCGAGAAGCAGTCGGCCCTGCCGTGGATGAGGATCGCCCGCACGGCGGGGTCCGCGTCCGCTGCGAGGAGCGCATCGGCCATGGCCTGGTACATCGTCGCGAGGAGGGCGTTCTTCTTCTCGGGACGGTTGATCTCGATGCGGGCGATCTGCTGCCCGGTGGTGACGCGGATGAGGTCGGTCATGGTCGGTGCTCGGAATCAGTGGTCAGACGCTGTAGGGCGCGGGCATCAGGAACTCCCACGGGGACACTTCGGTGGTCGGGTCGACGCTCACGACGATGAGTGCGGGGGCGTTGCGATCGATGGCGAGAGCGATCTCGCGCTGCAGGTCGACCGGCGTGTTCGCGCGTGTACCGTGCACGCCGAAGCTTTCCGCCAGCTTCACGAAATCCGGATTGCGCAGCTCGGCGCCGATCACCCGTCCGGCGAACACGCGTTTCTGGTCGCGCAGCACGTTGCCATAGGCGCCGTTGTCGAACAGCACGGTCACCACGCCGAGGTTGTACTGCGCTGCCGTGGCGAGGTCCTGCATGCCGAACATGAAGCCGCCGTCGCCGGTGATGGCGACCACCGCCTTGTCCGGATTGCCTGCCTTCACGCCGAGCGCCGTGGGGAAGCCGAAGCCGAGCGTGCCCTGGTGTCCGCAGGTGACGAACGTGCGCGGTTCGTAGATCGGCAGCCCGTAGTAGGAGGCGAACCCGGCCTGGCAGATCTCCTCGACAAAGAAGCCGTCCCGCGGCAGCGCCGCGCGGATGGCCTTCAGGAAGTCGAGCTGCGGCTGGACCTTCTGCACGGCTGCCCACGTCCGGTCCTTGAGGGCCTGAAACTCGTCGTGGCGCGACGCACGCTGCACACCGGCGTCTGCCAGGGCGGCATCCAGCGCCCGCGCACCGAGCGCTGCGTCGCTGACCACGGCGACGTCCGGACGCAGCCGGGCGGTCTGTGACGGGTCCACGTCGATGTTGATGACCTTCATCGGCTGGGGCGGCCTCGGCCAGCGGAACCACTGCAGTTCCAGACGCGAACCGATGCCGATGACAACATCCGTGTGCGCCCAGCGCTGATAACCCGCTGCACACGTGAGCGTGAGCGGATGTTCGTCGCTCGTCACGCCGCGCCCGCCGCGAAACGACACGATGGGCGCCTGCAGCCGTTCGGCGAGCGCCAGCACCTCGCGACCTGCTGCCATGGCGCCGCTGCCCACCAGAATCATCGGGTGCTTTGCCTCCCGCAGCAGGGCCACCGCGCGATCGATGTCTGCGGGGTCCGGCGCGAGCGGTGCGAAGCGCATGGGCGCAGCCGGTGCGGGCAGCATGGCCTGCTGTCCGAAGACCTCCCACGGCATCTCGAGCGCCACCGGACGCGGGCGGCCCGTGCGCATCTGCTTGAACGCTTCCGCAGTGAGATCCGCCGCCTGCGTGGGGTGCTCGATGCGGGCGGCCCACTTGGTGAGCGTGCGCAGCGTGGCGAGCTGATCCGGCAGTTCGTGCAGGTGACCCTTGCCCGAACCGATGAACTCGGAGGGCACTTGACCAGTGAGACACAGGATCGGCGTGCTGGCGCCGTAAGCGGAACACAGCGCTGCGCCGGCATTCAGGATGCCGGGACCGGGCACGACGGAGTAGACGCCTTCACGCCCCGTCGACTTCGCGTACCCGAACGCCATGTAGGCGGTCGTCTGCTCGTGCCTGGGCCCGATCACGCGGATGTGTTCGGCGTTGCGATGGAAGGCGTCGAACAGGTGGTACGTCTGCACGCCGGGAATGGCGAAGACGGTGTCCACGCCGTGGGCGATGAGCGAGCCGACGACGACGTCGGCGCTGGTGAGGCGTTGGGTCATGGCAGGGGCAGCGCGGTCCTGTCCGGAGGGGGCGGGGTTGGGCAACGCCCTCCAGAATAACCGGGACAGCCGTGCTGCGCCGAGCGCGTCAGCGAAACCGGGACATCCCGCCGGTGCGGCCGGAGCGGGCCTGTTCGGCGAGCGGTCGTCCGCGACGGGCCCGCGACGTTTTCGCCACGGCCGCGCAGCCCTGGCGGATCGTCTGCGGCGTCAGGCTCGCTGTCGTGCCGGCGACGGACGTCGACGCGCCACGCAGGCCGCGACGGCTGCCGTGCCGAGCAGAAGCGCCGACCACGGCTCCGGTACCGCCGTCGCCCGCTTGTCGAATGTGGCCGAGAAGGCCAGATCGGGCCCGGAGATAAAGAACCACTGGCCCGTGAACAGCTCATCGAAGCTGGATTCCGAGTTCTGACGGAAGTTCATGGCTCCACCGCCATAGACATCGGTGTTCATCGAGGCCATGCGCAACCGGGAGTCGTTCGGCTGCTGCAGCGTGAAGTTGTTCGCGAAGAGGAACATGAGGTAGACCGAACCGGCGTTCACCGCGATGTCGGGTGAGAAGGAGTAGGAGCGGAACTCGAGTCCGCTGGTGAGCGGCACGGTGATCTCCGAACTCGAGTAGAGCGCGCTGCCCACGATCCGTCGGGTGGACGGGTTGTACTCCGCCACGTGCGCCTGGAACTTCACGGACACCGGCGTGGATGCGGAGCCGTTAAGAGCGTCGCTGACGACGAAGGTGAAATCCGTCAGCCGGTTCGTGTCGGTCGGCGCCGTCACGAACTGGCCCCAGGCGGAAAAGCCCGAAGCGCCGAAGTCGCCGATGCTGGTTGACCCGTCCCAGCCGGTGATGGTGTCGATCACCACCGGTGCCGCCAGAGCGCCAGGGATGCTCATAGTGAGTGGAAGCAAGGTAGCCAGAATGGCGTTGGTGAATTTCATGTTGTGATCTCCTTGGTCAGTTCTGAATTGCAGTGCTCGCTCGCGGCGGGGTGCGAACGGCAATCGGATGGCATGGTCCGGGCTGAGCTGGTCCGCACGCATCTGCTTCGCCGATCGGGCAGGCCGCGACGCGTGGACCGTAGCGGCGGTAGCTCAGCGAGCGGGGCAGGCTATCGCCCGCGGCTCCACCGGGAGGCGCCCGTGTCATCCCGCCAGTAGGTGAATCCACGCCGGCGCGTTTCCGCAGGTCGTTGGGGCGCGGCGGATGGGATGCAGAACTCCTCATGGAGCTCTGACGCCAGAATGGCTGCCGCGAACTCGAGCATCGGCATCATCGCGAAGCCGTCGCTGTCATGCGGCCGGCAGGTTTTCCGTGACGGGAGGGGAGGTCTCATGGTCGTTATGCCCCGTGAATTGTTGTGGCATCCATTGCACGCCGATCCGTGCGCAGCGGCAATACGCACTAGCGCGTAGCGGGGAGAAAAGCCCGCGAACGGCTGTGAGGGGAAGATGTCGCGGTGCCGTTTCGCCAAGGCGCGAACCGCGCGCGGGGACACCCCGCTGGTAGAGGTCAAACCCCTCGCCGTGCCCTTCACCGCGAGCCTCGGAATTGTCGAGATTCTTGACGCCCGGCCGGGCGTTGGTCCCCCGTACCATCAACTGGTCGCAAGATTCCGGAGGGGCGTCTAGGAGTCCCGGGCCCCTTGCGGGCATGGGCGCGAACTTTGCGAGGTTTCTTTCCGAATTTAGTCAGGCCAGGGACTTGGCCTTCATCCAGCCGTCGAAAAACAAGGAGACCAGACATGAGAAACCACCCCGTGCGCGCTCGACTCGCCGCACTCGTGGCCGGGGCCTGCTGCACCGGCGCCCTGCTCGTCCAGCCGGCCGTCGCAGCTACCGTCACCGGCAGCTACCAGGGCGTCATCAACGTGGACAGCGGTCTGGGTCTGATGGGCCAGATCATGAAGGTGGATTTCGCTTACGACGACGCCGCGGTGCCCGATACGAATGGCCCCCTCGTGGCGATCTACTCTTCGTTCCTTCAGAGCCTGCAGGTCACCATCGGGACGCATTCCTGGTCCTGGGACTCTGCCAACGGCAGCGCCTTCCTGATGGTGTACAACGATGCCGTGCTGAGCTTCTCCACGGGTGTCGAAGACAAGTTCGATGCGTTCGCCGATACCTTCAACGGTCCCAGCCTCGTGCCGGGTCCGGTTGCACCCGGGGCCTACGCCTTCGCGATGTACCTGTCCGACAATGAGCCTACTGGTACGCCCGATGGCATTTCGGCGCTTTCTCCCCTTCCTTCCGTGGCGCCGAACCCCGCGGACTTCACCGGCGGCGGCCTCAAGCTGATGGAGTTCACCTTCTATACCGGTGATCCGGAGACCGGGACGCGATACGGTGTTGCGACCACGAGTATTGCGGCCGTGCCGGAGCCCGCGACGACCGCGCTGATGGCCGCCGGCCTCGCGCTCGTGGCGGTGGGTGCGCGACGCTTCGCCCGCAAGGGATGATCTTCTCGCCCCGCGCGATCGCGCGGCGGACGGGACCATGACCCGGGCGATGTCTCATCCGGGTCGTGAAGTTCCGAAAAACATGGCGCCGATGGCGCCATGTTTTTTTGTGCACAGACCCGATCGGCCATGACGGCGGCGTTCCCGGACGGAGTCCGGGCTACGTGTTGGAGCCGCCCTTCCAAATCCGATATGCGTGCGCTCTTCCGGGCAGTCTGTCCCGTCAAAGCACTTCGCTTCCCTCGACCTTCTCACCCGACAGACAGCGCCGGAGCATGTCCCGCGCGGCGAAGCCCGCATGCCATTCGAGAGAGAAGATCTCGGTGCCCTGATAGTCGATCCGGAAGGCGAGCTTGTCTTCCATGCCGGCGAGCGCGGCATCGATCGTTGGCACGGCGAAGCGGATCTCGTCGGAGAAGTTGGCGATCGTTCGATTGAACGCCGTGATGGTAGCCGGCGCATCGTTGCCCTGCTTGAGTGTCACCTTCACTTTCTGGATGGTCTTGGGGTCGTCCGGCCGCGGGAAGGGCGGCTTCGGCTCGATGGCGATGAAGGTGAGGAACGCTCCCTTGTAGCCGCCGCCGGGCCCGGAGATGCTGATCATGCGGTCGTTCTTCCAGTACACCGCTGTGCAGAACTCGCCGGGCTTCGCATCGCTCTTTGCCTGGAAGAACTGCCAGAAGCCGCGCTCCACTTTCTTGCGTCGCGGGTCGGTCGCCACGCGGTCCTTCTGGGTCGCGATGGCGTCCTTGGCGTTGATCTCCTTCTTTGCCGTCGAGACGAGATCATCCATCGGATCGTAGCCGTACGAGGGGGCTGCAACGGCGAGCGCAAGGACAGGCAGAAACAGGGCGAGTCGTTTCAACGGGGAGTCTCCAGAAGGCCTTCACAGGCGAACATCACCCTGCCGATACGGTTCGAGTTCGTCCAGATGCGCACGTCGGCCACGCGCAGGGTGTCGGGGCCGTCAGAAACCAGCACGAACTGCACGTTGCAGTTCTCATAGAGACCTTCTTCCCAGACCGCGCCCTTGCCATTCGCCACCACGACGCGGTTGTCGAATTCCTGGCCGTAGCTCAGAAAGCGCAATGTGCCGGCGTTGGTGACGATCGGCGCCCCCATGGTCGCGGCGACGTCGGTCTCGGTCTTGGCTTCCCACACCGACAGCATGTGGGTCTCGTTGCGTGACAGCTTGCGTCCTCTCCTGATGTCGGCCGCCGCCTTGTGGAAGGCGAGTTTCGCGTCCATCTGCTTGAGGTTGCTTTCCAGCTGCGGTTTGATGGTGCCGGCCAGCTGGTCGAACTGCTGCTGGATGCTGGCGATCTTCGCCTTGTATTCCTCCAGCTCCTGCTTCGTCGGACGCCGCGCCCACTTTCCGGAAGGGTCCGGGCGCGGAGCCCCGCTCCACAGCACCCACCACGCGAATTCGAGGTACTCGGCAGGGCTCTGCTGTGCCAGCAGTTGCAGGTCTGCCGGCAGCCCGATGGACTGGATCGCCTTCTGGAAGATGCGGATGTCGTTGTTGCTCTTCGCGGACTTCACGATCGCGCTGCGCATCACGTCCTCGTGGCAGGCGATCTTGTGCAGCTTCATGAGTACGGGGGAGGACGATGTCCGCCAATCGCCGGAGGGCAGACCTTCGCTCGTCAGGTCCTCGCGCTTCAGCTTCCAGCTCCCTTCGCCCATACGCACCTTGACGGGGGCGTCGAGCGGCGGCTGCTTGGGGATGGTCTTGCCGTCGTAGGCGTACTTCACCGTGCACTCGAACTGCAGGCGCAGGGCGCTGAACTCGGGCTTGTCGGCGCTCTCGTAGACGATGGTCGTGTCCAGCTGCCGGACGCTCGTGGGCCCCAGGATCTGGTTCATCGGTGTGCGATCGAGCACGACCGCGAAATCCGCGAAGTACGCCTCACGACTGCCGGGTTCCCCCTGAAGATGGACCAGGGCGGACTGGGCGAGGGCTTCCGTCGCGAGCGCGGTGAGGCAAAAGAGCAGAGCGGCGCCTTTTCTTGTCAAGAACATGCGGTACTCCGGGACTGGCCGCGTGAGGCATGCGTCGGTGCAAACCCGTGGGGGGGCGCTGGCAATGCGATGGGGTTGCGGTTCATGTCCCGTGTCCGGATCAAGGGGGGCAGGAACGGGTGAGGACAGTGCATGGCCCCGACCCTTCCTGAACGATCCCCGAGGCTACGTCGCGGAGGCGGCGCGCGGCATCTGAGGATCGTCATACGGATCGCCCGGCCGCGCCTTCTCTTGCACAACGCGACGGCGACGCGCAGCATCCGACCATCCGCCGCCTCACTTCGCATACCGTTGCCGTGAATACGACGAGCCCCGTTGGCCCCGGACCGGAAACCCTGCCGCCGGCGATCCCGGCACCCTGGCTGGGATTGCCTCTTAGCCGGGGATGGCGGGACGATACGCTGAGGACGGCTACCCGGCTGCAGCGCGCTCACGGCGATGTTGTCCTTGGGCGCATCCTTTTCCGGGACTTCGTGTGGCTGTTCGATCCCGGGCTCGCGCGGCAGGTGCTCCTCGGCAAGGAGGACGACTACTACAAGGACCCGCGCCAGTTGTCCGTGTTTCAGGACATCCAGGGGCGCAATGTCCTGACTGTCGACGGAACGGATTGGGCGCGACAGCGCCGGATTCTCACGCCCGCATTCTCTGCGCGTCGCATGGCGGGGTATCTGCCGCTGATGGAAGCCGCAGCGCGAACCGTGTTTCGAGACGTGCTGCCCGAACGTGCCGGCACCGGCGTCGAAGTGGACGCCGAAGCCTTCTGCAGCCGGCTGACGATGGATGTGATCACCCGCGCGCTGTTCTCGGAGGCTATTTCGCCCAACGCGTCGGCGCGCGTGTCGCAGGCGCTCACCGTCGTATCGCGCCAGGGGCAGCGCGAGCTCTTCTGGCCCTGGACGCCGCCGGACTGGTTTCCCTATCCCGGCCGGGGATCGAAGCTCGCCGCTGCGCGCTTGCTGAACGAGTGGGTCGCGGACCGGATCGACGCCCGCCAGGCCGTTCGTCCCGATGGCGCGGAAGACGGCGACATCCTCGACGCCATGCTGGCCGCGCGCGAGGACGGCGCCGCTGCCGGCCAGGCCGGACTCAGTCGTGGCGAAGTGCACGACAACTGCATGGCGATCTTCCTGGCCGGTCACGAGACCTCGGCCAAGGCCCTCGCCTGGTGGATGGGGCTGATGGCACGCCATCCAGCCGCGGTCGAGGCCGTGCGGCGCGAGCTGGACGCGCTGTCCGAGGAAGCCTTCGGGGACGGTGTGATGCTCGAACGGGCGTTGAGCGAGGCGCCGTGGCTCACCGCGAGCGTGAAAGAGGCCATGCGCCTCTACCCACCCATCATCGCGACCTTCCTGCGCCGCGCCCGGCGGGACCTGAAGCTTGGCGAATACCAGATCCGCCAGGGTACGAGCCTGTCCGTGATGGTGGTGACGCTCCAGCGCGATGCGCGCTGGTTTCCGGAACCGGAAGCCTTCCGCCCCGAGCGATTCCTGCCGGGGGCGCCGGAGATTCCGAGAGGGGCCTACATGCCCTTCGGCGCGGGCGGCCACGTCTGCATCGGGCAGCACTTCGCCACCGTGGAACTCGCACTCCTGGCGGCGCTGCTGCTGCGCCGCTTCGATCTCACGCCGCTGTCCGGGGATCCGCTACCCGAGCCGCGTGTGGATATCGTCCTGAGGCCGGAGCGGCCGCTTCGGGTGAGGGTGACGGCTCGAACTTAGGCTCGGCGGTCGAAAGCGGGGGAAGATCCGCGCCACCCGCACGGCATATACAGGCAATGATTTGGGATCGCAGAAGGATCCGATTGCCGGGACTATTGATTTGTCTCGAATACTTGCCGATAAATAGCACATCCGGTTAGCCGCCTCCGGCGGCGCCGTAACGAGACCTGCATTCCGGCAACAGGCATCCTGCCGGGCGATGCGGGCGCAATGGCCAGGCCCTGATCTGCTGTCCGACCGGAAGACCATTCATCCGTCGCAGGGGGCGATATGACCGTCGATGCCGACTTCCACCGTGTGTGCGACACCGAACCGATCCATGTTCCAGGATCGGTCCAGCCGCACGGCACGCTGCTCGTACTCGATCCCAACCTGGTTGTCGTCGCGGCGAGCGAGAACTGTTCGCGGCTGTTCGGGGCCACCGCTGCGGCGCTGCTCGGCCAGCCCGCGGCGGGTGTTCTCGGGGAAGACGGTGCGCGACGCTTGCGGCACGCCCTGTCCCGCCCCGCGAGCGGCCCAGCCCGCTTCCCCATGAAGGCCTCGGACGGCCGCACCGTGGATGCCTGCATGCACCGGGAAGCCGAGCACATTCTCATCGACTTCGAGCCCTGGGAGCCGATCAACGATCAGGCCGTGGGCAAGTTGAGGACGGCCACCGCAGGCATACCGGAACTGCGCAACGCACCGGATCCGGAGAAACTCGCCGAAGTGGCTGCGAGGCTCGTCCGGTCGGTCACGGGCTACGACCGGGTACTGGTCTACCGTTTCGACGAGGACTGGAACGGCGAGGTCATCGCCGAATCGCGCACCGACTCGGTTCCGTCCTATCTCGGGCTCTCGTTCCCTGCGTCGGACATTCCTGTGCAGGCCCGTGAGCTGTATCGGAAGACGGAGGTGAGGCATATCCCGGACGCCACCTACGCGCCAGTACCCGTGCGGTCCGCCGAAGGGCCGGTTGACATCGGCATCTCCGCACTGCGCAGTGTCTCGCCTTACCACCTCGAGTACATGCGCAACATGGGCGTGCGGGCCTCGCTGGTGGGCTCGGTCATGCGCGGCGGGCAGCTCTGGGGGCTCATCGCGTGCCATCACCTGCAGGGGCCGCGGCGCGACACCGGGCCCGAGCGCGACGTTTTCCACATGATCTGCCAGACGGTGTCGGCGCTCATGGTCTCGGCGGAGGCCGAGGCAGTGGCGCAACGCCGCGCGGCGCTCGCGGTGCATCAGTCGCGTCTGCTCGAAGCTGTCCACGACGGCGGCATCGAGGGCCTGATGGGGGGCGATCTCGTGGATAGCCTCCTCGGCGTCGTCGCCGCGGATGGCTTCGTCTACATCGCCGGGGGCGAGGTACACCGGGTAGGGTCGACGCCCTCCGAGGGGCAGACGCTTGCCCTGGTAGAGCTCGCCGCGGGCAGCAGGAACGGCGTGTTCGCCACCCATTGCCTGGCGGCAGATACCGGCATCGTCGACCCCGAACGGCGTGTTGCCGGCATGCTGGTGATGCCGTTGCACGGCCGGCACGCCATCCTGCTCGCCTGGTTCCGTGACGAACGGCGCCGTACCGTGCACTGGGGCGGCGATCCGAGCCGGCCCGTGGAAGTGGACGAGAGCGGCAGGGTGTCGCCGCGCAAGTCGTTCGAGCAGTTTCTCCAGACGATCGAGGGACAGTCGCTGCGGTGGCGACCGGAAGAGATCGAGTCTGCCCGGCGACTGGGCGAACTCATCGAGGTCGAGGTCCAGCGCATCCACCGGTCGCGCTCGGAGTTCCTGCACTCGGCTCTGGTCACGCTAAATGAGATGGTGCTGGTGACGGAAGCCGAGCCGATCGGCGGCGAAGGGCATCGGATCGTGATGGTGAGCGAGGCCCTCGAGCGATTCTCCGGATACCGGGCCGAGGAACTGATCGGGAAGACGCCGCGCATCTTCCAGGGTCCCCAGACCGATCGGGCCGTGCTCGATCGAGTCCGTGCGGCGCTGTCGCGCTCGGAACGGATCCAGGTGGAATTGCTCAACTACCGGAAGGACGGCTCCTCTTTCTGGGTCGAGCTCGACATGGCCCCCATCGCCGACGACAGGGGCGGTAAAACCCACTGGATCGCCGTCCAGCGTGACATCACGGAGCGCAAGCGCGTGGAGATGGAACTGGCCGCGCAGCGTGATCGCCTGCACGAGCTGGCGGGCGCTCTTTCGCGGGCCAAGGATGACGCGGAACGCGCGAACGAGGCAAAGTCCATGTTCCTCGCCAACATGTCGCACGAACTGCGCACCCCGATGCACGCGATCATGTCGTTCTCGCGGCTGGGACTCGATCGCGTGGCGATGGGCGAGGTCGATCGGCTATCCCGCTACTTCGGCAATATCCACGAAAGCGGAGCCCGGCTCACCGCACTCCTCAATGATCTGCTCGACCTGTCGAAGCTCGAGGCCGGTCGCATGGAAATGCGCCGCGATCGGACCGACCTGTCGCAGGTGGTGAACGATTGCATCGTCGAGCTGGAACCGCTGACTGCTGCGAAGAAGCAGACGATTGCGTTTCGGTCTCCCGAGACCGCTGTCATCGCAACTGTGGACCCGGTTCGCATCGGTCAGGTCCTGCGCAATCTGCTTTCCAACGCCAACAAGTTCTCGCCCGAAGGCGGTCGGATCGACATCGAGCTGCAAGCTCTTCCCGACGCCGTGCCGCCTGCCGTGAGGCTCGCCGTCATGGACGAAGGGGTCGGCATACCGGAGAGCGAACTCGAAAGCGTGTTCGACAAGTTCGTGCAGAGCAGCAAGACACGCACGAACGAAGGTGGGACCGGACTCGGACTCGCCATCTGCCGCGAACTGGCGATCGCCCACGGCGGGTCGATTCACGCGCGGCAGCGTGAGCCTATAGGGACGGTGTTTGAGCTCGTGCTGCCCGTCGATGGCGGATCCGAAATGGCGGGTTCCTAACGGTACGGCTCTGCGCAGCGCAGATCGAACGAGGATGCGCGCGGGGGCGGCGCGGATCGTGCGGGTCGAAACCTCCGGCTCGGTCTCGACATTGGCCTCTGACTACCCCGGGCGTCCGCCCTTCGTCGTGCCATCCAGGAAAGATCGCAGCGTGGCGCCGCACTCCCGCGCGTGGGAGAACGGCAGGCCATGCTTCGCGTGCGCGAAGACCTGGAGGCGGGAGTCGGGCAGAGCCGCGTGCATCTCCGCCATCACGCCGACCGGAATGAACGGGCTGCCGTCACCGTGCATCAGCAGGACCGGGCAGTTGACCTCGGGCAGACGGGCACGCAGATTGGTGTCGCGCAGCACCTGCAGCGCATCCAGAATCGCATCGCGTGTCCACGCCGATTGCTGCATGGCGTACCAGTCGCGCTTCGGCCCGTCGAGCGCGCCGGGGTGGAAGCGGTCGGCCATCATTCCTTCTGACCACGCTGCTACGCCCCCTTCATCCATCTGCCTCGCCCACTCCTGCACGCGGCGAATCGGCGAGCCTACGTCTGCACCGTTGCTGATGGTGAGGCTCGCGATGCGTTCCGGACGGTCGAGCGCCACCTGCAGGGCGATGGTGCCGCCCATCGACTCCCCCACGACATGGAACCGTGGCGTCCCGGTCGCATCGGCCACGGCAAGCAGGTCGTCGGCGAGCAGGCGCAACGACCAGTCGAAGCCCTTGGGCGGGATGTGCGAGCGCCCGGAACCCCGCATGTCGAAGCGCACGATGCGATAGCGGTCCACCAGTGCCGGCAGCCACTCGGACCAGATGCCCGGGTGGGCGCCGATGCCGTGCTGAAAGAGGATCGTCTCCGCGGGCGCGTGCCAGGGCGCCGTGGCGTCGAACACTTCGTAGTGCAAGGGGCCGGTAGCGGTATGGACGATGGACATGATGCGAAGGCGCCTCGTGCAGTGAATGACAGGGTCTTGGGTTCTGCGGGATCGAAGTTCAGCTCGCGGAGTCCGTAGTACCGATCGAATTCAGCGACCGGCCGCGCGTCTCGGGCAGTGCGAGCAGGCTGAGCATCATCAGCGCATAGGCGCCGAAGGCATACAGACCGATGGCTGTACCGAGCGCCATGCGCTCGGACAGGAAGCCTACGAGCGCGGGGAACACGGCGCCCGCGGCGCGGCCCGCGTTGTAGCAGAAGCCCTGACACGTGGCGCGCACCTCCGTCGGATACAGCTCCGACAGGAACGGGCCCATGGGCGAGAACATCATCAGCGCGAAGAAGCCGAGCGGAAAGCCGAGCAGGAACACCGTCGTGTTGTCGATGGGTGCGAACATGTAGACGAGGATCATCAGGATCGAGCCCGTGGCGGAGACCAGAAAGGTCTTCTTGCGGCCGATGCCGTCGGAGAGCAGGGCGCCAGCGACGAACCCGCAGAAGGCGCCGAAGATGTGGACCAGCAGATAGCCTCCCGTGCTCGTCGTCGAGAGGTGCTTGGTCATCTTCAGATAAGTGGGCATCCAGGTGATCAGACAGTACACGCCACCCTGCGCGCCGGTGATCATGAGTGTCGCTTTCAGCGTGGTCGGCAGATAGCGCGGCTGAAAGGCGACGAAGAGCTGCGAGAAGCCGACGGGTTTTCTGCCTGCCTGCTGCGCGAGGAAGATGTCGGGCTCCTCGACGTGGCGGCGCAGCCAGACGACCAGCAGTGCCGGTGCGAGTCCGATCCAGAACAGGATGCGCCAAGCCAGGGTTTCGGGAAACACGGCAAACAGGATGGTGTACAGGAGCGCAGCGGCGCCCCAGCCGATCGCGTAGCCGCTCTGCACGATGCCCACCGCCCGGCCGCGATACTTGTCGCGGATCACCTCGCCCATGAGCACCGCGCCGGCCGCCCATTCGCCGCCGAAGCCCACGCCCTGAAGAGCGCGAAAGAGAAACAGCTGTCCGAAGTCCTGCGCGAAGCCGCACAGGAATGTGAAGAACGCGAACCACAGGATGGTCCACTGCAGCACGCGCACGCGCCCGTAGCGGTCGCTCAGTGTCCCGGCGACCCAGCCCCCCACCGCCGACATGAGCAGAGTCACGGTGCCCAGGGTGCCCGCCTGGCCCTTGGTTATCCCCCAGACCGTGAGCAGCGTCGGGATGACGAAGCTGTAGACCTGCATATCGAGCGCGTCCAATGCCCAGCCTCCAAAGCACCCGGACATGGTCTTGCGTTCGCGCGCGTTCAGATCTCGCATCCAAGCAAACATGGTGCTGCTCCTCGAGCGTAGTTGTTCTTGACGGGTTCAGCCGAATCGCGCCTGTTCGTACCTCTGCAGCGCGATACCCCACGCCGTTTCCCAGTCGTTGCCGCGGGCGTCGACGGTGCGACCGTCAGCGGCGAAGAAGCGGTTCGGGATCTGGAACATGCCCAGCAGCAGGCAGCCTTCGGCGCCGCCGCGTGCAGTGTGTCGGCTGCCGGCAGGGCGCCACACATAGTCGCCTTCACGGCACTCGCCCTCGCCGCAGACCAGGCTGCCCTGGAGCACGTACGACTGCTCGACGAGCACATGCTCGTGATCCGGGAGTTCCGCGCCGGGCGCCATGCGCACGAGCATCGTCAGCAGGCCGCTCGTCCGATCGAAGAGGAGTGTTCGTGTTTCGATGCCGGGCTGTGCCGGATTCGACTCCCAGGGGAGCGAATCGACGTCGACGAACCGGGAGGCGAGCGGCGGAAGCGTCGCGTGTCCGGGGCAGTGAGGCGTGATCGGATTCATGAGACGAAGCTCCTCGTGAGACTACAGGCCTGCCGGCAGCTACAACGCGACGGCACCGGACTCGGGGTCGCGCCATGGCAGACCTCGAGTCCGGCGGAACGGGTTCAGCCCAGCGGTCCGGCGTACTTCTCGAGCAGCGCCCAGGCTTCCGCGCCGTAGGTGTTCTTCCATTCCTTGTAGTAGCCCGATGCCGCGAGGACGGCGCGGAACTTGGCGGAGTCCGTCTTGTTGAAGATCATCCCGGCCTTCTTCAGCTTTTCCTCGGACACGGTGTTGAGCTTGGCGAGGTCCTCGCGTTCCTTCACTGCCGCGGCGTTAACGTTTTTCGCCACGATGTCCTGCAGCGCGGGGGGCAGCTTCGCCCAGGCGCGGCCGTTGATGAGGAAGAAGAAGCCGTCCCACATGTGGTTCGTGACCGAGACGTACTTCTGCACCTCGTAGAGCTTGGCGATCTCGATCAGCTGGATGGCGTTCTCCTGGCCGTCGACAATCTTGGTCTGCAGCGCGGAGTACACCTCGCTGAAGTTGATGGACGTGGGCGAGGCCCCGAGGGACTTGAAAAGCGATGTCCACTGCGGGCTCACCGGCACGCGGATCTTGAAGCCCTTGAGGTCCTCGGGCGTCTGGATGGGCTTGGTGCCGGTGGTGATCTGCCGGAAGCCGTTGTCGAACATCTTGTCCAGCGCGTGGATGCCCAGCTTGGAGATCACGCCGCGCATGTACTTGCCCATCTCGCCGTCGACGGCGTCCCAAACCTGCTTGTAGTCCTCGAACGCGTAGCCCACACCGTAGAGCGAGGTGGGCTTCGTCAGCGTCGACAGGATGTTGCCGGAGAGCGTGAACATCTCCAGTGCGCCCGAGCGCAGCTGCGACAGCATGTCGGTGTCGCCGCCCAGCTGGTTGTTGGGGAAAAGCTTGATCTCGACGCGGCCGCCCGACTCCTCGAGGATCTTGGCGGCGGCCTCCTTCATGCGTACCGTCATTGGGTGGGTAGCGGGAATGTCGTTCCCGTACTTGAAGGTGAACTCCGCGGCGTGTGCACGCTTCGGGGTCGCGGCGAGTCCGCCGAGGGCGAGAGCGGCGGTGCCCTGCACGAAGTGACGTCGGGTGATGGATGTCATGGTGATTCTCTCCTCCGCTGTAGCGGTTTTCGGGTGGTTCGATGCCGCCGGGCTCTGCCGGCTTCGGGGCTAATTCAAGAATCCGATGGAAATCCAGGGCACTGCCGCGACCACGATCAGGCCGACGACCAGGGCCAGCAGGTACCCCACGATCGGACGCATCCCCTCATCCGGGGGGACGCGCCCGACAGCGCACGCGGCGTAGTAGCCCACGCCGAACGGCGGAGCGAACAGGCCGACACCCATCGACAGGATGACGACCATCGCATAGTGGATCTCGTGCACGCCGACCTCCCGCGCGATGGGGAACAGCAGCGGCCCGAACAGCACGATGGCCGGAATGCCTTCCAGCACGCTGCCCAGGACGATGAACACGACGATCGACACGGCGAGGAAGCCCGCCGGTCCGCCCGGCAGGTTGGCCATGATGCGCGTGAGATCCTCGGAGAAGCCGGACTGCGTGAGCGACCACGCCATCGCGGTGGCGGCCCCGATGATGAGCAGGATCGCGCCGGAGAGCGCAGCGGTCTCCACGAGCATGGGCTTGAGCCTCGCCCACGGAAACCGGCGGTAGACGAGCAGGCCCACCAGCACGGAGTAGACGATCCCGATGGTGGAGACCTCGGTGGCCGTCGCGACGCCACCGACTACCGCCGAGCGGATGATGAACGGCAGCGCCAGTGCGGGGAACGCGACCACGAGGCTCTTCACGATCTCGCCGCCGGTGGCGCGCTTCACGCCGGACAGATCCTCGTTCCGGTAGCGATACCAGACCACACAGCAGAGGGTGATCGCGAGCACGACACCGGGCAGCAGGCCCCCGGTGAACAGCGCGGCGATGGACACGCCAGTCACCGAGCCGATGGTGATCAGCACGAGGCTTGGCGGAATGGTCTCGGTCTGTGCGCCGGTGGCGGACAGCAGCGCAACGAGGTCGCCGCGCTTCGCCCCGCGCTTCTGCATCTCCGGAAACAACACCGGCGCGACCGCCGCCATGTCGGCCGCCTTGGACCCGGAAATGCCGGAGACCAGATACATGGACCCGACCAGCACGTAAGACAGGCCGCCCTTCACGTGGCCGAGCAGGTTGCCGAGGAACGCGACCATCGCGCGGGCCATCCCGGTCATCTCGATCAGCAGACCCAGGAACACGAACAGCGGCACCGAGAGCAGGATCAGGTGCGACATGCCTTCGTCCATGCGGCCGACCACCACGGGCATGGGCACATCGGTGGTGATGCCCAGATAACCGAGCGTGGCGAGACCAAAGGAGAACGCGATGGGCACGCCGGCGAACACGTTGAGCGAGACCAGACCGACGAAGAAGATGAGCAGGTTGTAGTTGCCGAGACCGCGCAGTACCGGGCCGAGGGCGAACAGCGCTCCCGTCACCGCGCCGATCACGACGACGGCGACTGCCACGTGGCGCCAGCGGCCGACGCGGATCAGCTGGAGGATCGCGGTGATCGTCATGAGCATGGTGCCGATCGGCAGCGCCGCGGCGCGCCAGGCATTCGAGACGTCCAGCGCGGGAGTCGAAATGATCAGCTCGTCGTGCGCGAACTCGTACGCCGGCCAGAGCACGATCAGAAGGAACGCGAGCGAGGCGGTGACGGCAAACACATCGAGAAATGCCCGGCGCTCGGGACTCACCATCGAGACGACGGCGGTCATGCGCATGTGTTCGCTTCGCCGCAGTGCAACAACGGAGCCGAGCATCGCGAGCCACAGGAAGAGCATGGAAGCGAGCTCATCGCTCCAGATCAGCGGCTCGTGGAACACATAGCGCGCGGCCACGCCGGAGAAAAGGATCACGACTTCCGCCACGACGAGGAGCGCGACGGCGGTTTCGGTCACGGCGCCGATGAGGCGGTCGAGGGTGCCGGCGATACCGCCGGATGGCGCCGGCTGCGCGGCGGGACTCACCGGGTTCACGGGTGGAGGTTTCCAGGCTGAGCGGGACCGGGTCGGACTCGTGGTCCGCGCGGCCGCCGGTTTTCAAGGGTGAGCGATGGTAACTCAAGGGCGGCGGCCTGCCGAAACTGACGCCGGCGGATCGCGCGGCCGGCGTCGGTACCCGATCCTGGCACTGTGCCGGGGCCGCGGCCGTTTTCCGATTCTTCGGAAATCGGGCAAAGTTGTCGCGGGCCGGATGCAGCCGATGGCGGCCCGCCCATGGCGCGGCGCCGTCCGCGAAGCGGGGCGCAGATCGGACCGCGCGTCCATCGGGCGTGGAGACGGTGGAGTCCGAACCATGAATCGCATCGGAAACGACTGGATCGGCCTTGTCGAAGCGGCCTATCACCTCGACGGCAGCGACGACGACTGGTTGCAAGGCGTGCTCGACCGTGCCGCCTCGGTGAGCATCCGAGGCTTCTGGCCCACGATCGCGACCTATTGCTACTCCGCGCGTGTACTGGAGGTCGAACGCAGCGCCACTCTCGGCCCGGAACAGGCGTCCCGGATCCTGCGTGCCAGCCTGTCGGTCGATGTGCCCGTCGTGCGCCGCTTCTTCCGCACCGGTCCGGCCGTCACCTCGCTCAGTCAGGCGCTCTACGCCCACGAGCCTGCGCTTGCCGACGTGGTTCAGCAGCTGAGTGATGGCGTGGTCCACGACAAGCTCGCGGTGAAGGGGCTCACCGGTCAGGGCGATGCCGTGATGATCTGCTGGCTCTTCGGCAGTCGCGTCGCGCCTTCGCCCGTGGAAGCACACCGCTGGCAGTGCGCCGCGAGCCACATGGGCGCCGGATTGCGGCTGCGGCGTCTTGCCGGGCGGCTCACGCCGGACGCACCCGTCGTCGAAGCCGTGCTCGGCGGCGATGGCGCCCTGCGTGACGCGCGCAACGACGCTCAGCGATCGTCCGCGCGCGATGCCCTGCGCGAGGCCGTACGAGCAGTCGACCGGATTCGCACGCGGGAAGGCCGCCGGGACCCCGACGCCGCGCTCGTCGCCTGGGAAGGTCTCGTGCGAGGACGCTGGTCTCTCGTCGATCACTTCGATGCCGACGGCCGCCGACACGTGCTCGCAGTGCGCAACGATCCCCGGCATCCGGATCCGCGAGGACTCACCGACCGTGAGCGGCAGGTGGCCGAGTTCGTGGGGCAGGGTCACGCGGGCAAGGCCATCGCCCACATGCTCGGCATCTCGCGCTCGGCCGTCGCGAATGCCACCGCGCGCGCGGCGCGCAAGCTTGGGCTGTCGTCGCTCGCGGAACTCGCGGCGTTCTTCGCTCCCACCGGTCTTCGCACCACGCTCGCCGAGACGGCGGTCGAGGGCGACCGCCTGCTCGTCGGGACCTTCTCCGCCGTGCGGGAGGACCTCATCGCGCAGCTCACGGACGCCGAGCGAGCCGTCCTTGCGGCACTGCTTGCCGGATCCACCAACGCCGATATCGCGCGGCGGCGCGAATGCAGCGAGCGCACGGTGGCGAATCAGGTGCAGGCCATTTTCCGAAAGCTGGGCGTACGGTCGCGCGCGGAACTGGCGGTTCGGTTGCATGGTGGCTGTGCCGACTGAGCCGGCGTTGCCAGTGGCGGCCGCTGCTGCGCGAAAGCCCTCGACAGCGGTGGAAGCGGGTAGCATGCGGCCTGCTCCATCCGGTCGTTCCACCCTTTCCGATTCCCTCTCCGATGCGATCGCTGCCTCCATCGATCGGCACTGCACTGGTCCTGTCCGCCATCCTTCTCGGCGGCTGCGACGAGTCGCCTTCTACCCGGGAGAAGTCTGTCTCCGAGGGACGCACCTTCGACTTCATCCTGCGGGGAAATGCGGTCCGGCTGATCGTTGACGACTGTGAAGTTTTCCTCTCTGGCCCGAAGGGTGAGCGGGAGCGCGTCGTCACGACCGACTTCTATCCGATGTTCTCCGTATGCCAGCGGGAGAAGATCTCCTCCGACAGCGAGTTCATCGAGGTCGAGCTCGGCCGCATGGCGTTCGGCGCCGGCGGGTGCTGCGCTACGTCGGGCACGTGGCGCACGAATGACGGACGGAACTGGGAACGACGCTGGAAGGGCAAGTGGCTCCCCGTAGCAGAGGTGGAGGCCGCCATGCAGCGCGAGGCCCGGGAACGAAACAAGGAACTCCAGCGCGACCGGAAACGGGAGGCCCGGAAATGAAACGCATGGTCCTCGGAACGCTCTTCGCCGGCCTGCTGGTCGGCGGTCTGATCGCGTGCCGTCAGGTGATGCAATCCCCTGTGGACAGGGTCGGCGCTCTGCTTTGGGAAATGACCGAGATCCACACCGCCGCCAGGGATGCGCTCCGTACGAGTCGGGGCAGTGACGCCGAGAAGCGGAGGATCGCGGCCTCCGCGGCAACAGATCTTGCGGATCGGCGAAACCAGCTCGCCGAGCTCGCGCCCTCACTCGAACCTGCCACAGCGATTGGCGGACGCCTCGCGCGATTCGTGGATGCGTGGCCGACCGAGCAGGCGTTCCGCGAGGATCTTCTGGACACCAGTGCCAGGGGAAGTCGTGCAGGTGCGGAGATCACGGGGCTGGCGTGGCTGGCACCCGACACGAGGCCCCACTGGAAAACGCCGTTCAAGATCCGGCAACCATGAAGCCGTGGAACGCAGGGGCGACTGCGCACCCCGGTCGCGTGATGTCGACGGCAGTGACATCGCGATGTGCAGGCGCGATTCGGGCATCCGTGGCATCCTGGCTTTCGTAAGCTGCGACTCGCGCCTGGCACGTTTGTCTGCGCCGATGCGACAGCCCGATCCCTGGAGAGGCCATGAAATACCTGACGTCCATTGCTTTCCTGCTCGCGGCGCTGGGTGCGCCGACGCCCGCCCTGAGCGGGGTGGTCTATGACAATTCGACGACGGACACGCTACAGACTTACCTCTACAGCGTGGGTGCCTACACGCAGATCGGCGATGTCGTCGAGCTGGGCGGCACGGAGCGAACGCTCACCGATGCGTCCGTGCAGTTCTTCAACCAGCACGCTTCCGGTGGCACGTTCGACGCGGTGCTGCGCCTGTACGAGGCCGGTCCTTCGGTCGGCGCGTTGCTAGGAACCTTTCAGCTCTCCGGCCTGTCGATCGACGGCTTCGGTATTCGGACCGCCACGTTCGGCGGCCTGAATCTGACCGTTCCGGACCGGATCGCCTTTGCCGTCGAGGTGGCAAACGTCGTCGGCGGGCTGGATCTCGGGCTCAACGTTTTCGAGCCGCCGACCGTCGGGACCAGCAGCGACACCCACGTACTCGTGGATACCGGCAGCGGTCTGGTCGATAGTCTCGCCAGCGCGGGTGGAGGGAACTTGTACTTCGTTGCCAATGCTGTGCCGGTCCCCGAGCCTGCGGCTCTGGGGCTGGTAGGCATCGGGCTTGCGCTCGTAGCGCGGGCCTCGCGCCGGCGCTGATTCCCGGCGCGGCGCCGATGGGCTCCCAACGTCGTTGGCATCGGCGCGCCGCCCAGAGCGACTGACTTCGTGTGGGACTCACGGGTGCTTCGTTGGAATCTCCGGTGCGATCGCCGTCGTGAGAATCTTCAGTTAGGGAGCGATGTCGGGCAACCGCTGCACTTCGCAGGAAACGCAAGGCGCACGAACAATTGCTCGGGATCGCTCCAACCCGCCATCAGGCGCCAACCGAGGGACGTCGCCTCTTCTTCGAACGGGCAAGCACGACGCCGATCACTGTGAGACCTGCTGCAGTTAACCATGTCGTCTCAGGCTCGGGCACCGGGGTAAGCAGAAACGCGTACTCCGGTTGGAAGGGGCCGCGTCCGCCGAGGCCTACGATCTGCCCGGCGTTGTTGATGTCCATCGCGACCAGCAGGAACACCGGGGATGCCGAGTCGACGAGATCGCCAAGCACCGAGGCTTTGCCGTTCTGCCATAGCACCGCGCGCCGCGAGAAGGCCAGCCCGCCGACGATATCGCCTCTGTCATTGATGCTGTAAGCCATTCCCTCTGTGAAGAAGTTCCCGGTGTTCCGAGGTATCTCCAATTCGGAGTACCCGTCGCTGGTGGCGACGAACGGCCGCATCACCCGATTTTCGGGACGGGCCCACCCGACCGCCACGCCGTGGGCGTTCATGTCGTGCAGGTAGCCTTGGTAGATCTCCGGAATCGGGTCGGGGGAGGTGAGTGACCCATCCTCAACGAAGAATGGGGCATTCGCCGGTTTGTCTCTGGGAAACCCGGCGATCGCGCCGGAATCGTTGATCGTGGTGGCGGAAAAATCCGGATTGCCGGACGTCACGGGAATTGGCGATGAACCTGCTGCATTCATTCGGACGATCGTGGGATTCGTTGCGCCTTCGGAACTCTCGGTGCCTATAGCGTCGCCGTCCGCATTCAATCGGTAAGCATACGAGTAGCGGGCCGTCGGCGATCCGATGGGAACAAAGCCGCCGTTGCGATAAATGGCCATTGAAGACCGGAACGTCGTCGTGTCCGTCAGTTGGACGAGCACGTCCCCGCGACTGTTGACATCGGAAACCCGCTGCACGCGATGGCCCTGGGGCGGCGCAATCCTCTGCAGACTTCCGTTCGCGTGGATGAGAAGATTGCCCCCGCCGGTGCCAACCACTTCACCGGATGGGCCGATTCTGAGCTCGTCTCGACGGTCCCCGAAAGACAGGAGATGATCCGCCACGAGTTCGTTGCCAAGATCCTGGAGCACATAGCGGACTGCATGGGATGTCGGACTAAAGCACGATATGGCCAAGGAAGCGGCAGCGAGAGCGAGTTTCATCGGATGCCTCGTAGTCGGAGTCGAATGAGCTTGGGCGCGCAATCGAGATGACGACATCAATGCGCTTATGCTTCAGGTGCTCGTCCGGATCGTAGCTGCTCGAAATCGGGTGTGCAACAGGAGTGCGGAAGACAGGAATATGCGCGGGTCAGCGCTCGACTCGACAGCTCGGGGAGGGCTGAGGCGGGTACCTCGATCGCCACAACGAGACCCCGAGCCATTCGGCCGGGCGAAGACTGCAGAAGATATCTGGAGTCCGAGGGTCATATCTGGAGTCCGGTCAGGGCGCCGATGAGGCGGTCGAGGGTGCCGGCGGGACCGCCAGATGGCGCCGGCGTCGCGGCGAGACTCACCGGGTCCACGGGTGGTGGCTTCCAGGCAGAGTGGGACCGGGTCGGACTCATGGTCCGCGCGGCCGCCAGTTTTCAAGGGTGGCCGATAGTGACTCAAGGAGGTCTGCGGTCGGCAAGTGGAGGAATCGAGGCCTCGTCGCTCTAGCACTAAAGTGGAATGGCGCCGCAGAGGGAGTCTGGGCGACCATGTCTTGCCTGTTCAAGGTCGGGGAGGCCCACGCGTTCGCGTGACGTCTCCGGTCCCACGTCCGGTGGTGGAGGTAGTCGGATGGCGGCGAGCAAGTCGGGAAGGACAACTGTCCTGGGAGGTCCTTTTCCGCACCACGCGGCAATCCTCGGTTTCGTGGGGAGCCTGGCGGTGGGCGGATGTTCGCTCCTGGTATCTCCCGACATTGCCGGAGGGGGCGTGATGGTCCTGGGATTTTCCGTTCTGCTTCTCGTTGTCTACCTGCTCATGCCTTACACCACGGAAATCAGTCCGGACGCCATCACGCTACGCCGCCCGATCGGGGTATGGACTATCCGGCGGGAGAATGTGAAAAGCGTTGGTCTGTCGGTTGATCGGCCAAAGGCTCGGATGACCGCGCAGGATCGACGCCTGCCCGTCGGCATACCGATTCCGTTTGCGGGACCTTCGGTCGAGTGCGTCCGCGAGGTTCTCTCGGCATGGGTGGTGGACGGCTTCTCTCAATCGCGTCGATCCATTGGCGCGCCGACGGGCACGGCGCCGCGTTTCCCCGGGCGGGAAGCTTCAGGTCGGATCTTTGCCGCAACGGGGGAGCACCATCAGAAAGGGATAGCCGCGATAGGGGTGGGACTGCTGATGTCCTATGTCGCCATCGAGGCGCTGTTGTCCTATGGCGAGATTGGCATGCTCGGGATCCCGGTGCTGATGCTGGCCCTGGTCGGATGCCTCCGGTACGTCAGACAGGTCTGGGCGATCGATGCGGTGGATGGGGCAGTGGTGGTGCGGCGGCCGGTGAGGCGGCGCGTGTTCAGGTTCACGTCCATCGACGGCATCGTGCCTCACTGGGAAAGCAGATCCGTGGCTCTCCGTCTCGACTCGGGTGAGTGTGTCGATCTCTTCCCCGGGGATGCTGAGCGGGTCGATGAGGTGTGTCGGCACCTCTTCGACCCGTGGGCGCGGAGGTCGTAGGCGCGAGGTCCATCGTCCGGTCGTCTACCGAGGCGACCCAGGCTTCGACTTCGTCCTGCACGGGGGAGCCGTCCGGCTGACAGGGGCCGACTGTGAAGTCTTCCCGTCCGGCGCCAGGTCGTCGACTCGTTTCGTCTGCTTCTCGTAAGGAGGTATGGAGTGAACAACGCCGAACGCGAACCGATTCTCTCTTTTGGCAGATCTCTCTTCTATCGTGTCGCGACGCTGGGCGCCGCCAGTCTCTCGCCGTGCGTCGCGCTGTTTGCACTCTCCGACTATGACAAACAGAGCGGCGCCATGTTGCTGCTCTTCGCGCTTTGCGTGACCCTGCCTGTTCTCATCGGCTGGTACTTCCGTGACGTGCAGTTCGTCAAGGTGTACGAGGACTCTCTATCTCTGTATGCCTTGTTGGGGACGCGTGTCGTTACTCGGGAGGCTGTGGAGACGTTCTCGTTCGACGCCAGTCAGGCGCCCACGCTGCGCCTGCACATCGTGCGCGATCGTAAGGCGGTCGGATTGCCGGTGCCATCGGATCCGGCTGAGGCCCGAAGGATTCACCAGGAACTCCTCGCCTGGAAACGCCGCGCGGTCGCGGCCAGCGAAGCGTCTGCCGAGGTCCAGGACGAGCGTCCCCGATCGATCGCGGCGCCGGAGCCGATGCCTCGAACATCCACAGGTCGTGTTCTGCTGTTCCGTCAGCCCTTGACCTACCATGTGGCGTTCCTGGGCATGGCCTTCGGAATCACGCCCTGGGTGATCATCGCGACCCGTATCGGGGGATTGGAACTGGCGAACGAGTCAATCGCCATTTTCGCATTCGGGTCCCTGGCGATACTGGTTCAGTACCTGAGGATGCACTATGCAGTCGAGCTCCAGGGTGATGCGCTGTATCTGCTGCGCCCGCTGACCCGAAGGCGCATTCCTCGCGAAGCGATCGACAAGTTCGTCCTGGCGGAGGACGGGTCCTGCGCTTACGTCCACCTTGCAGGCAGCACGGATACGATCATGCTCTCGACGAAACGGAAGGATCCGTCGGCCGAGTCGATGTTTAACGCGCTGGTCGCCTGGAAACGCGGCGAGTTCGCGAAAGACTGAATGTTCGGTGGGAGAGCTGGCCTGGTGGGGGCGCTCGCGTGCGGGCGACGCATGATCCGTGCACATCTCGCTCGCCGCATCGGGCGTCAAGGTCGGCGGGAAGGTTCGGGCAAGCTTGTCTGCGCCACTTCCACCACCCGCGCCAGCTTCGCCCACTGATCCTCTTCCGTGAGCGCATTGCCGTGATGTGTGGAGGAGAAGCCGCACTGCGGGCTGAGGCAGAGATTCTCGTGCGGGACGTACTGCGCGGCCTCGTCGATGCGGCGGCGTAGCGCGTCGACGCTTTCCAGTTCGGGGCTCTTGCTCGTCACCAGGCCGAGCACGACCTTCTTGCCCTTGGCGAGAAAGCGCAGCGGTTCGAAGCCGCCGGCGCGCTCGGTGTCGTACTCCAGGAAGTAGCCGTCCACGTCCAATCCGCTCAGCAGTGCCTCGGCCACGGGCTCATAGCCGCCGCTGGCCATCCACGTGCTCTTGAAGTTGCCGCGGCAGGTGTGGATCGTCACCGCCATGTTCGCGGGGCGGTCGCGCAGAGCTTCGTTGATCACCCGTATGTAGGTGTGCGGAGCCGCCGCAGGGTCGTCGCCGCGGGCGACGTAGCCCTCGCGGATCTTCGGGTCGCACAGGTAGGCGAAGCTCACGTCGTCCAGTTGCAGGTAGGTGCAGCCCGCTTCGGCAAGCGCGGCGATCTCGGCACGGTAGGCCGCGGCGACATCGGCCCAGAACTCATCGAGATCGGGGTAGGTGTCGCGGTCGATGGCCGGTCGTCCGCCACGCAGGTGGAGCATGGCGGGCGACGGGATGGTGAGCTTGGCGGTGCGTTGGGTGGCCGACTTCAGAGAACGGAACGCCTCCACGAAGATGGGCCGCACGTGGCGGACCTTGCCCGTGACCGTGAGCACCGGCACGACTTCGTCCGCGCCGTGGAAGCTCGCCGTGGTGGGATCCCTCCGGGCCTCCACGCCGTCCAGTTGCTCCAGGAAGTCGATGTGCCACCAGTCCCGGCGGAACTCACCGTCGGTGATGGAGTGCAGACCGATGGCTTCCTGCTTGCGGACGACATCGCGGACAGCGTCGTCCTCCGCCGCGGTCAACGCTTCGCGACTCAGCTCACCCCGCTTGAAGGCTGTGCGTGCGTCGCGCAGCGCGGCGGGCCGCAGGAGACTGCCGACATGATCGGCGGCAAAGGGCGGGCGCGTCGGCATGGCGGGCTCCGTCAGGTCGTGAACTTAGGCGGGCGCTTCTCGATGAAGGCCTGCACGGCTTCGCGGTGCTCCGGCGTCTTGTGCGCCAGCGCCTGGAAGGCGGCCGACATCTCCAGGAGCGAATCGATGCGCAGGTGCTGGCCTTCGCGCAGCAGTTTCTTGGCCATGCGCAGAGCCGGGCCGGGGTTGGCGGCGATGCGGTTCGCCAGATCGCGGGCGTGGTCCAGGAGTTCATCGTGCGGCACCACGCGCGACACCATGCCCCACTGGAGCGCGGTCTGCGCGTCGATGGCCTCGCCGGTGAAGGTCATCTCCGCCGCCCGTGACATGCCCACCGTGCGCGGCAGGAGCCAGGCGCCGCCGTCGCCCGGGATGATGCCCAGCTTGACGAAGCTCTCGGCGAAGCTCGCGTTCTCGGAAGCGATGCGGATGTCACACATGCACGCGAGATCGCAGCCGGCACCGATGGCCGGGCCGTTGACCGCCGCGATGGTCGGGACATCGAGGTTGTGGAGCGCGAGCGGGATGCGCTGGATGCCTTCGCGATAGTCCTGGCGGATGCGGGCCGGGGCGATGGCATCGCCGTGATAGCGGGTCATGTCACGCACGTTGCCGCCGGTGGAGAAGGCCTTGCCTGCGCCGGTGACGATCACCGCGCGCACGGTCTCGTCCGCCGCGATGTCGTTGCAGGCCACCACGAACTCGTCTGCCGCCGAATTGCCGGTGAGCGGATTGCGCAGTTCCGGCTGGTTGAGCGTGAGCGTGACGACGGCGCCGTCGCGCTCGATCTTCAGAAAGGCGGTCATGAAGCGGTTCCTGTCGTGGGGCGCGCGGCGGTTGCCGAGCGCAGGAAATCGACGGTGAGCGTGGCGTCCGAGGCGAGCCGTGCGCGGCCCACCCGCTCGTACCAGTAAGCCTCACTGCCGTAGGCGCGGCGCCATTCGTGCAACCGGCGCGTGTAGAGCTGCAGGTCGAATTCGGCAGTGATGCCGATGGCGCCGTGTACTGCATGGGCAATGGCGGCAACGGTCGGGATGGCTTCACCGATGCGGCCTTTGGCGATGGCCACGCGCAGCGGGTCCGGATCGAAGCCCAAGCCCGACGCTGCCAGTTCCACGGCCATGCGTGCCGCAGCCACGTGCTCGGCCATCACCGAGATCTGATGCTGGATCGCCTGGAACTTGCCGATGGGCTTGCCGAACTGCACGCGCCGGTTGGCATGCGCGAGCGTGAGGTCGAAGATGCGGGCCATCGTGCCGGACGACTGCGCCGCAGAAACGAGCGCTCCGGCAGCCAGTGCGTCGAAAGGGGCGCTGGTTTTCAGGGTAGAGGCGGGCACTGTCGGCCACGACAGATCGGCCGCGAGCGAGCCGTGGATGCCGGTCGACGTGCGGAGTGCGTCGGCCACTGGCAGCAGCCAGTGTTCGTTCCCGACGGCGGCCAGCACCCAGTGCGCGACGAGTGCGCCGGGCACGTGATGGCACGACACGGCACCGTTCGACGCGACGGTGGCGGCTGGCGCGATGGCGATGGGGCCGTCGGGCAGCGGCACGCCGGCGCGCGCGAGGTAGCCGCGGACCATGGCGGTTTGCGCGAGAGGCAGAGGCATCGCATATCGACCGCACGCCACGAACATGGGCAGCGCTTCGGCCAGGCCAAGCCCTGCGCCATCGTGCTCCTCGGGGACGAGCGCGTCGCAGAATCCGGCCTCGGAAAGCGCGTTCCAGAGAGATGCGGGATCGCCGCCGGCTTCGATGGCGCGCACGACGGCCGGCGTGCACTGGTCACGCAGCAGACGCTCGACGGAGTCGGCGAAGAGATCGTCGGTGCTCTCGCTCATCGCAGACCCAGCCCTCGGGCGATCATGCTGCGGAGAATCTCGCGCGTGCCGCCGCGCAACGAGAACGACGGCGAGATCTGCGTCACGTAATTCACCATGCGCTCAAGCGCGGGCGGCGGGGAGACGTCGGGATGGCGCCCCAGCATGTCGGTGATCAGCGTGGCGGTGAGCTGTTCGATCTCCGTGCCCATGTCCTTGACCAGGGCGGCTTCCACCACGGGGCTCTCCCCGCGCGAGAGCTTGCCGGTGATGGACACCGACAGCGCGCGCAGTACCGCGAGGTGGGAGCAGAGTCTGCCCAGCAGCCGCAGCGATTCGGTGTCCCCGGGCGTCTGGCTCCGGAGCCATTCGACCCAGGCATCCAGCAGCACGATGCTGGAGTAGAGGCGCTCCGGACCGCTGCGCTCGAAGGCGAGTTCGGCAGTCACCTGGGCCCAGCCTTCGCCCTCCGCGCCGATCAGCGCGTCATCGGCGAGCGCCACGTCGTCGAAGAAGACTTCGCAGAAGTGCCGGTCGCCGGTGAGATCCTCGATGGGACGGATGGTGATGCCCGGCAGGGACAGATCGATGATGAACTGCGAGAGCCCGGCGTGGCGGTCTTCGGCGGTGCCGCTCGTGCGCACCAGCGCGATCATGAAGTGAGACCGGTAGGCGTTGGTGGTCCAGATCTTCTGGCCCGAGAGCTTCCAGCCGCCGTCCATGCGTGTGGCGCGCGTTCGGACACTCGCGAGGTCGGACCCCGACCCCGGTTCGCTCATGCCGATGCAGAAGAAGGATTCCCCGCGGCAGATCGGCGGCACGTGCTGGCGCTTCTGGGCTTCCGTGCCGTACTTGAGGATGAGCGGCGCGCTCTGGCGATCGGCGATCCAGTGGGCCGACACCGGCGCACCGGCCGCCAGCAGTTCCTCCACCAGCACGAAGCGCGCGAACGCGCTGCGCCCGCCGCCGCCGTAGGCCGGGGGCAGCGTGATGCCGAGCCACCCCTGCTCGCCGAGGCGACGGCTGAATGCGGCATCGAAGCCCGTCCACGAATGCGCGCGGACTTCGGCCGGGATGTCTGCCAACGCTTCGACAAGAAAGCGCTTCACGTCATCGCGAAGCGCTTCGTCCTCCGGCGGGATCGCCGTGAGCGGCAGGGCATCGATCATGCGCGGAAGCCCACGCAGACCCTCACTGCCCGGGCTTGCCGATGGCCACGGGCCGCACGGCGGAACCGGCGCCGCCCTTCTCGCGCAGCGGCAGGACCATCGTGCACGATGTCCAGACCTTGTCGTCGGCGATGGCGGCGAGATTCGCGTGCTCGATGTGATGGATGCCCATCTGCGTGAGCATGTAGTGATGCACGGCGAAGGGCAGGCCGGGCGGCGTGCCCGCGGCGGGCGGAGCCTTGCCCTGCAGCATGCCTTCGGGCACGGGGTCGATGAACGGCGTGTCGAGCCCGATGGCCACGATGCGCTTGGCGCCGAGGTACTGCGCGGCGTCGTAGGAGAGGCCGGGCGCCTTGGTGTAGTAGAACTTCTCGGTGTCCGGGTCCTTCCAGTGGTCGCCCCAGCCGGTGCGGATGTAGACGACGTCGCCCGGGAGGATACCGCGATCGGACAGGCCCTGCAGCGCGAGCATGTCCTCGATGTCCTTCGCGGTCACGACCTGTCCCGCTTCCATCGGCTTGCCGCCGCCCACGTAGGCCTTGGCGTCGAGCAGCACGGCGCTCGTCACGAGTGGCGGCGCCTTCTCCATGCCCAGCTTGAGCAGCGGCGAATCCGGTGTGGGCTTCACGTCTGCCTGCTTGTGGCCGTTGTAGTACGTCGCGTTCTCGGAGGGGAACGGCGGCGTCATCTTCCAGGGTTCGGGCAGCACGGCGAAGTGCCCGAGGGCGTCCATCTGCGTGGCCTGCGCCGCGGGTTCGGCGCCGGCTTCGAGTTCCTCGCCGTTAAAGGCGTGGGCCGTGAACGGAATGCCGCCCGTGGGCTTGAACTTCTGGATGTACGGGCCGGAGAACGGCGACTTGGGCATGGTGTTGGAGCGGATGTACGACAGCTCGTACGACTTCGCCTTCGGGCTCGCGAGATGCCACGCGCAACGTACCCAGGTGCCCGGGCCGATGGCGTTGGCCATGCCCAGTTCATCGTCGGCGCCCCACGGTGGAGAGGGCAACTGCTCCATCGACCGCTGAAGGATCTTCTCCGACTCGGCGGCAACGCCCGAAGTGGCGAAACACGCGGCGATCACTGCCGCCGCGATACCGGACAACCTGTTGCTCCCTTGCGACAAACGGACGTTCATGGCGCTCTCTCTCCTCTATGGGTGGCGCTCAGAGGCCGAGGGCCTTCGGCAGCCACAGGGTGATGACCGGAAACGCGATCAGGATCGCAAGACGGACGGTATCGGCGACGACGAAGGGCATCACGCCGCGCCACACGGCCTGGGTGGCGACATCCGGTACGACACTGCGCAATACGAAGATGTTCATTCCGACGGGCGGGGTGATCATGCCGATCTCGACCACGCACACCACGAGGATGCCGAACCAGATCGGGTCGAATCCGAGGCTCTGGGCCAGCGGGAAGAAGATGGGCACCGTGAGCAGGATCATCGACAGCGACTCCATCGCGGTGCCGAGGACGATGTAGACGAAGCAGATCGCGACGATCACGAGCATCGGGTGCACGGCGAACTGCCGCACGAAACCGTCGAGGTCAGCCGGCAGCGTCGTGAAGTTGATGAAGTTCGCGAACAGCGACGCGCCGATCACGATCGTGAACAGCATCGCGGTGGTTCTCGCGGAGTCCACCAGGACTTCGTGCAGCGCCTGGAAACTCAGGCGGCGCCGGGCGAGCGCGATGAAGAAGCCGCCCGCCGCGCCGACGCCGGCGGCTTCCGTCGGGGTGAACCAGCCGCCGTAGAGACCGCCCAGCACGATGGCAAACAGCACGGCCACGCTCCAGATCTCGCCCAGCGCCTTGAAGCGCGTGGGCCAGTCGGAGCGCTCGCCGGGCGGGCCCTGCGCTGGGTCTCGCGCGGACGTGATGGCAGCGGCCGTCACGTACAGTGCGGTCGCGAGGACACCCGGAAGGATCCCCGCGGCAAACAGGGCCCCGATGCTCGTCTCGGTCATGATCCCGTAGATCACCATGATGACCGACGGCGGGATCAGAATGCCCAGGGTTCCGCCGGCGGCGATGGCGCCAGCCGCGAACGACTCGTGGTAGTTGAAGCGGCGCATCTCCGGCATGGCCACCCGAGCCATCGTGGCGGTGGTGGCGATGGACGAGCCGCAGATCGCGCCGAAGCCCGCGCAGGCCAGGATGGTGGACATGGCAAGGCCGCCGCGGCGATGGCCGATGAACGTGTACGCGGCGCGGTACAACTCCTTGGACATGCCGGCGCGGGTCACGAAGTTGCCCATCAGCACGAACAGCGGCAGTACCGACAGCGTGTACTTGGCGATGTCGAGAATCTCGGTCGCCGTGGACGAGTAGGCTGCCGGCCACGAGCGCATGAGGCCGATGCCGACGAAGCCCACGATCGCCATGCTGAAGGCGATGGGCACCCGCAGGATCGCCAGCGCGAACATCGCCGCGAAGCCGAGCGCGGCCTCAGTCATCCTTGCTCTCGGCGGCGAGCAGGTGGAACTGGTCGGAGTCCGGGCTTGCCCGCACGGCCAGCGTGAGATGCATGACGGCGCACAGCACCAGCAGCGCCGCGGTGAGGAAGTAGAAGTTGGCGAGCCCGATGCCCAGCTGGGCGGTGGTGTCGCCGTACTCCGCGGAGCGCTGCGCCCGACCCCACACCAGCCATGCCGCCCCGATGAGAACACTCGTGCACACGAGATTGGCGAGGCGGTGCTGCAGGGTCTTCACACCGCGGGGAAGAAGCGGGTCCAGCAGGTCGAACACGATGTGCTCACCGTGCAGGGACGTGAGCGGAATCGCCACGAAGATGAGCACCAGCATCAGCAGCTCGGTGATCTCGACGCTGCCGGTGATGGAGGTGCCGACCAGCTTGCGGCCGATCACGTCGGCGAAGGTGATGGCCATCATCCCGAACAGGGCGATGGCCGCCACCACGCCGAGCACGCGCTCGATTTGCTTCATGGCTGATTGAACCGCAGGTCGCGGCCGGCTCGGGTTACTTCGCGACTTCCGTGCGGTATTCCTTCAGCACCTGTTCGGCGTTCGCGAGACCCTTGGCCTTGGCATCGGCGATCCACTTCTGTTCCAGCGCTGCGGTCTTGGCGCGGATCTCGTCGATCATCGCCTTGGGGGCCGGCGCGATCTTCACACCGGCGGCCTGCATCGCCGTGAGCGCGGACTTGTCCGCGGTATCCCATGCCTTGCCGAAGGCGCGGGCGACGGCCTCGCCGGAGAGCTTGGCGATGACGTCCTGGTCCGCCTTGGAAATTCGGGACCAGGCATCCTCGTTCATGATGAACGCGAAGCTGGTGTTGTACAGACCGCCGGGGAAGGTGGTGGCATGGCGCAGCAGCTTGTCGAGCTTGAAGGACTCGACCGACTCCGCGGGGAAGAACACGCCGTCCATCACGCCGGTGGAGATGAGCTCGTAGGACTCTGGCGCGGGCTTCAGGATGACGTTGACGCCGAGGGCCTTGCCGATCTCGTTGACCACACCGCCACCGACGCGGAACTTGAGCCCCTGCATGTCGGCGAGCGACTGGATGGGCCGCTTGGTGTTGTAGACGATGCCGGGGCCGTGTGTGAACACGCCCAGCACCTTCACACCCTTGTGTTCGTTGAGCTTGGCCAGGTGCCGCTCGAATACGCGCTGGTAGGCCACCGAGTTGATTTCAGCCGTATTGCCGTTGAAGGGCAGCTCCACCATCTGCGTGAGCTGGAAGCGCCCCGGAATGTAGCCGTGCACCCCGAACGACAGATCGGCCAGACCGTCACGCACCGCGTCGAAGGTGGCAGGCGGTGCCGCCACCGGCTTGGGCAGGATGTTGCACTTCACGCGGTTCGACGTGGCCTTGGCGACATCGTCGCACCACTTCGCCTGCGTGGTCGCGAGCGAGTGGGTGGGCGATACCCACGACGACGCCGTGAGCGTCACGTCGGCCTGGGCGCCCGTCGCGAACCAGAGTGTGGTGCCGGCGAGGCCGGCCAGGATCTTCTTGCAATGGAACATCGGTCGTCGCTCCTCCAGCGATGCGTTCTTCAGCTGAATGCCTGGATGCCCGTCTGCGCGCGCCCCAGGATCAGTGCGTGTACGTCGTGTGTCCCCTCGTAGGTGTTCACCACCTCGAGGTTGAGCATGTGGCGGATGACTCCGTACTCGTCGGAGATGCCGTTGCCGCCCAGCATGTCCCGCGCGACCCGCGCGATGTCCAGCGCCTTGCCGCAGGAATTGCGCTTCATGATGGAGGTGATCTCCACCGCTGCCGTCCCCTCGTCCTTCATGCGGCCCAGTCGCAGGCAGCCCTGGAGCCCCAGCGTGATCTCGGTCTGCATGTCCGCCAGCTTCTTCTGCACCAGCTGGTTGGCGGCGAGCGGCCGGCCGAACTGGTGCCGGTCGAGCACGTACTGCCGGGCAGTGTGCCAGCAGAATTCGGCCGCGCCCAGCGCACCCCAGGCAATGCCGTAACGCGCGGAGTTGAGACAGGTGAACGGGCCTTTGAGACCTTCGACGTCCGGAAAGCGGTTTTCCTCGGGGACGAACACGTCGTCCATGACGATTTCGCCCGTGAGCGAGGCGCGCAGGCCGAACTTGCCGTGGATGGGCGGGGCCGACAGCCCCTTCATGCCCTTCTCCAGCACGAAGCCGCGGATGCGCCCGTCGTCGGTCTTGGCCCAGACCACGAACACGTCGGCGAACGGCGAGTTGCTGATCCACATCTTGTTGCCCTTCAGCGAGTAGCCGCCGGGCACCGATCGGGCCCGCGTGACCATCGAGGCGGGGTCCGAGCCGTGATTGGGTTCGGTCAGGCCGAAAGCGCCGATCCACTCGCCGGTGGCAAGCTTGGGCAGGTATTTGCGGCGCTGGGCCTCGGTACCGAACTCGAAGATGGGGACCATGACCAGCGAAGACTGCACGCTCATCATGGAACGGTAGCCGGAATCCACCCGCTCGATCTCGCGGGCGATGAGGCCGTAGCAGACGTAGCTGAGGCCGGCGCCGCCGTACTCCTCGGGGATCGTGGGGCCCAGCATGCCCAGCGAGCCCATCTCGCGGAAGATGGAGGGGTCCGCCTGCTCGTGGCGGAAGGCTTCCAGGACGCGGGGCGCCAGCTTGTCCTGGCAATAGGCGCGCGCGGAGTCGCGCACCATCCGTTCGTCCTGCGTGAGTTGCTGCTCGAGAAGCAGCGGATCGTCCCACTGGAAGGGGACCTTGCTCGAGGCCATGGGGAAGCTCCTGCGGTTGCCGTGCCGGCAAAGACGCTGCCGGCACTCAGCAGGCGAGGATACTACGCCGGCACCACCGCGGTGACCTCGATCTCCACCAGCGCCGCGTCCTCGATGAAGTCCACCACCTGGACGGCCGTCATGGCCGGGAAGTGGCGCCCGATGACCTCGCGGTAGACCGCCCCGATCTCCCGGCCCGCGGCCACGTAGGCACGCTTGTCCCGCAGGTACCAGGTCATCCGGACGATGTGTTCGGGCTTCGCGCCGCCCGCGGCGAGGACAGCCACCACATTGAGGAGGGCCTGGCGGGTCTGCCCGACCAGGTCGAAGACCTTCCATTCGCACTGTTCGTCCCAGCCGACCTGGCCGCCCACGAAGATCTGCCGGCCCGTTGCGGCGATCCCGTTGGAGTAGCCCTTCGGGCGGGCCCAGCCGGGGGGCTGGAGGATGTCGAGGCCGGGGGCGTCAGAGGGGGGCATGGCATCTCCGTGGAGCGATGTGGCCCGGGTGGAAGCCGGGGACGGTGGTGGTCGTTTCGACGTTACCCCGGACGGAGTCCGGGCTACGGTGTTCGGGATTCGTGTTGTCGCGAATGGATGCGGCGTAGCCCGGGCTCTGCCCGGGTGCGGTGGTGGCCGCGTCGACGCTTCCCCGGACGGAGTCCGGGCTACGGTGCTTGAAATTCGCGCTGTCGCAAAGAGACGCGGCGTAGCCCGGGCTCTGCCCGGGTGCGATGGTGGCCGTGTCGACGTTTCCCCGGACGGAGTCCGGGCTACGGTGCTTGAAATTCGCGTTGTCGCAAATGGCCCGGACGGAGTCCGGGCTACGGTGCTTGAAATTCGCGTTGTCGCAAATGGATGCGGCGTAGCCCGGGCTCCGCCCGGGGGCGGTGGTGGCCGCGTCGAGGTTTCCCCGGACGGAGTCCGGGCTACGGTGTTCGGGATTCGCGTTGTCGCAATGAGACGCGGCGTAGCCCGGACTCCGTCCGGGAACCCATCCCCCCGTCGCAACCCCATGCCGCATCACGCCTCCCGATCCCGGAGGAGTTGCCGCCCGATGATGAGCTGCTGCACCTCCGTCGCGCCTTCGTAGATACGCAGCGCGCGGATCTCGCGGTACAGGCTCTCGACGGGGTGCCCGCTCTTCACGCCCAAGCCGCCGTGCAACTGCACCGCGGCATCGATGACGCGCTGGGCGGATTCGGTGGCCGTCATCTTGGCCATTGCAGCCTCGGCGGTCACGGTCTCGCCGCGATCGCGCAGCCACGCCGCCCGATACGTGAGCAGCGCTGCCGCGTCGATGTCGGTGGCCATCTGCGCCAGCCGCGCCTGGGTCAGCTGGAAGTCCGCCAGGGTCTGTCCGAACATCCTGCGTGTTGTCGCGTGGTCGAGCGCCGCATCCAGCGCGTGCCGCGCGAACCCCAGTGCCGCGGCCGCCACGGAGCAGCGGAAGATGTCGAGCGTGCGCATCGCCACCTTGAAGCCTTCTCCGCCCGCGCCGAGGCGCTGGCTCGCCGGCACGCGACAGCCGTCGAACCGCAGCCGCGCGAGCGGATGCGGGGCGATAACCTCGATGCGCTCGGCGATGCTGAGCCCGGGCGTGTCCGCGTCGACGATGAATGCCGAGATGCCGCGAGCGCCGGCCGCCTCGCCGCTCCGGGCGAACACCACGTAGAAGTCCGCGATGCCGCCGTTGGAGATCCAGGTCTTCTCGCCGTCGAGCACGTAGTGGTCGCCGTCCGCGTTTGCAGAGAGCGCCATCGCCGCCACGTCCGACCCGGCCTGCGGTTCCGACAGCGCGAAGGCGGCGATCTTGTCTCCGTTCGCGACAGGCGCGAGATAGCGGGCCTTCAGGTCGTCGCTGCCGTACAGCGTGATCGCGCCCGAGCCGAGCCCCTGCATCGCGAACGCGAAATCCGCAAGGCCGGAGCGCCGCGCGAGCGTCTCGCGGACGAGGCAGACGGTTCGCGTGTCGATCGTGTCCTGCGCGCCGCCCCATGCCCGGCCGCCCACGGCGTACCGCAACCAGCCCGCGTCGCCCAGTGATCGGACGAGCGCACGGCAATGCGCGTCGACATCGGCAGGATGCTCATCGGCGATGTGTTCGTCGGCCCACCGCGCGAGCGCCGCAGCGAGTTCGCCATGGCTTGCGTCGAAAAATGGCCAGTCGAGATGGGAGCGGATCGTCACATGACCTCCCCGCCGGCGACGGCGACGGACTGGCCGGTGACGGCGTCCGATCCGGGCAGGCAAAGCCATGCCACGGTCTGCGCGACTTCCTCCGGCGTGACGAGACGGCCCTGCGGATTGAATTTCACGAGTTCGGCGCGCGCCTGGGCCTCGTCGCGGCCGGTCTTGCGCATGACCTTGGCGATCGTGTCGCGGACGATGTCGGTCTCGGTGTAGCCTGGGCACACGGCATTCACCGTGACGCCCTGAGTCGCCAGTTCGAGCGCGAGCGCGCGGGTAAGGCCAATCACGCCGTGCTTGGCCGCGCAGTAGGCTGCCACGTAGGCATAGCCGCGCAGGCCTGCGGTGCTCGCGACGTTGACGATGCGCCCCCACTTCACCGACAGCATGTCGGGCAGCGCCGCGCGCGTGCACAGGAACGTGCCGGTGAGATTCACTTCGAGCATGCGCGCCCACGTGTCGTCGTCCGTGCGCCCGAAGGCGCTGCTCGCCGCCTGCCCGGCGTTGTTGACGAGGATGGCTACGGGGCCGAAGCGGCGGCGGGCATCCGCGAGCGTCGCTTCCACCGATGCGGAATCCGACACGTCGCCCTCCACGGCATGCACGGCGCCCAGCGCACTCAGCGACTGCGCTGCCGCCGTAAGCGTTTCCATCGTGCGGCCGGTGATCGTGACGTTCGCGCCGAGCGCGCAAAGATCGTGAGCAATCGCGAGACCGATCCCCTTGCCGCCCCCGGTGACGACGGCGTGCTTTCCCGCCAGTGCCTTGCCTTCGAGCATTGTCAGGACTCCAGAAGTCGTGCCGCGACTTCCTGCGGCGAGAGGCCCGCGTTGGCCGCGGCGAGCTGGCGGGCACGGTCGAGGTTGCGTTCGAGCTGGTCCTTGCCGGCGAGGTACTGCTTGGGCCACGCGACGTCGGCGAAGCCCAGCCGCGCGACTTCGGTTAGCGTCCATGCCGGGTTGGCCAGATGCGGCCGCGCGATGGCGCAGAGGTCCGCACGGCCCGCCGCGATGATGCCGTTCACGTGATCGGCCTCGAAGATCGCGCCCACCGCCATGGTGGCGATGCCCACCTCGTTGCGGATGCGGTCGGAGAAGGGCGTCTGGTACATCCGCCCGTACACGGGCTTTGCAGCGCGCGTGGTCTGCCCGGAAGACACGTCGATGAGATCGCAGCCGGCTTCCTTGAACAGCGCCGCGATGGTGATGGCGTCGTCCGGCGTGTTGCCGCCGGGCGCCCAGTCGTGGGCCGAGATGCGCACGGACATCGGCTTGTGGGCCGGCCACGCCTCGCGCATGGCGCGGAACACCTCCAGCGGATAGCGGCAGCGGTTCTCCAGCGACCCGCCGTACTCGTCGTCGCGCAGATTGGTGAGAGGGCACACGAAGGCCGAGAGCAGGTAGCCGTGGGCGCAGTGCAGTTCGAGCCAGTCGAAGCCCGCATCGGCGGCGCGCTTTGTGGCCGAGACGAAATCCGCCGTTACGCGTGCCATGTCGTCGCGGGTCATCGCTCGCGGCACCTGGTTGTTCGGGCCGTAGGCGACGGGCGAGGGCGCAATGAGCGGCCAGTTGCCGGCCAGCAGCGGCTCGTCCATGCGCTCCCACCCCACCTGGGTGGAACCCTTGGGGCCGGCGTGCCCTAGCTGCATGGCGATGCGCGCGTCGGACTCGCAGTGCACGAACTCCACGATGCGCGCCCAGGCGTCGGTCTGGTGCGAGTTCCACAACCCCGGGCAGCCGGGCGTGATGCGCGCGTCGGCGGAAGGGCAGGTCATTTCCGCAAAGACGAGGCCTGCGCCGCCCAGCGCCCGCGCCCCGAGATGCACGAGGTGGAAATCCCGCGGGATGCCGTCGACCGCGGAGTACTGCGCCATGGGCGAGACGACCACGCGATTCTTGAGCGTGACCGAACGCAGGCGGAACGGCGTGAGCATCGGTGGCGGCGGGCGCCGGTCGAAGTCGGCGGGCAGGCCCGAGCGCTGTGCGACCCACGTCTCGAAAAGCTCCACGTAGTTGCGGTCGCGCACGCGCAGGTTCTCGTGCGACAGGCGCTGGCTGCGCGTGAGCAGCGAGTAGGCGAACTGCTCGGCCTCCATGCGCGTATAGCGGTCGACGTGCTCGAACCACTCCATGCTGTTGCGCGCGGCACTCTGGATCTTGAGGACTTCGACGGAGCGCTTGCGCTCGTAGACGTCGAGCGCCTTGCCCAGCTTCGCATCGCCGTGGTCGTTGCAGGCGCGGGCGAGATCGATGGCATCTTCCAGCGCGAGCTTCGTGCCCGAGCCGATGGAGAAGTGCGCGGTGTGCGCGGCGTCACCCATGAGCACGACCGGCACCTCGCGCCCGTCCAGCGTGTTCCAGTGCACCCACTTGCGGCACAGCACCCGCGGAAACTTGATCCACGCCGCCGAGCCCCGCAGGTGCTGCGCGTTGCTCATGAGCGGCTGACCATCGAGATGGTCCGCGAACAGCCGCTCGCAGAACGCGATGCTCTCCTCCTGGCTCATGGCGTCCAGGCCGGCGCGCTGCCAGACCTCTTCCGGGGCCTCGACGATGAACGTGGAGGTATCGCCGTCGTACTGATAGGCGTGGGCCTGGAACCAGCCGTGCTCCGTGGGCTCGAACGCGAAGGTGAACGCGTCGAACAGCTTGCGCGTGCCGAGCCAGACGAAGCGGCAGCGGCGCGTGTCGATGTCCGGCTGGTAGGTGTCGGCGTAGCGGGTGCGGATGCGGCTGTTGATGCCGTCGGCGGCGATGACCAGATCGGCGCCGTACTCCCGGGCGATCGTCTGGTCGTCCGCCACGTCGGTGGCGAAAACGAGCTTCACGCCAAGCGCCTCGCAGCGTTCCTGCAGGATGTTGAGGAGACGCTTGCGGCCGATGCCGCAGAAGCCGTGACCGCCGGAGGAGAGCGTGCGCCCCTTGAAGTGGACGTCGATGCGATCCCAGTGGTTGAAGCTGCCGAGGATGATGCGAGCCGTCTGCTCGTCGGCCTGGGCGAGATTGCCCAGTGTTTGGTCAGAGAACACCACGCCCCAGCCGAAGGTGTCGTACGGCCGGTTGCGCTCGACGACCGTGACCTCGCGCGACGGGTCGTGCTTCTTCATCAGCAGAGCGAAGTACAACCCGGCGGGCCCGCCGCCGATGCAGACGATGTTCATGCGTGCCGAATGGCTCCGGAGTGGGAGGGTCAGGCGGGGTTTATTTCACTCCTGAAGTATTTTGGTGTCAAGGAAGGTCGACACGACGAGGGCAAACGCTCCCCGGGGCGCCCGGAAAAGGCGCCGATGGTCCAATCCGCGGTCTACCGTGTGGCATCGCACCTTTCCAGGTCACTTTTCCACGTGAAGAGCCTTTCATCGGCCGCAACCAGCGCTGCCTCCCGGACGAGTGCCGTTGCCGCGATGAACCGGTCGGCGGGGTTGCCGTGCAGGGGTGTCAGATCCAGCGCTCGCAACGCTATGGTTCCGTCCAGGGGGGGCCTCCACCAAACCCGAATCGATCAGGTTGCTGCGCAAGTACCGGATGGATGGCGAGATGTCCACGCGTCCGCGATCCTGCTGCATGCCGATCTCCGAGAACGAAATGGCAGACGCAAGCACGCGCCCCGACGCCCAGGCCCGTTCGACAGTGGCCGGTACTGTGACCGTGGTCAGACCAGAGGTCAACTGGCCGCAGACCGTCGCCAGCACGCGCAGCGAACTGACGCTGCCCAACCTGGTGACGATCGATTACGCTTGCAACCATGGCACCGAGCTGACGACGCTCACCTACAAATGCAACAGGACCACGACCTGTTCCGGCGGACGGTAAGCGAAAGCGTGGGGGAGCGGTGAGTTCTGCGAAGTGGCGAAAGTGAATGGATTGTCTGTAGAGGTAGTCAAGGAGTGACCATGAGAGCAGGAAGAATCCCGGAGGTTGTTGTTGCACTTATGTTGTTCGTTCTTCTCGGGACCACCGGGGCACCTTCCGTGGCCTTTGCACAAGCGAAGGAGCCGCCGCGCGAACGGGTTACGTATGAGGACCGCTATACGTTCAAGCACGGTACGACCTACACCTACGACCCGTGGATATGGGTCTACACCCGCGAGTTCGCAGAGCGCTTCGCAATGCCTGACCAGTGGATTGACCCAGGTCTCAAGGGGGCCCTAGCGTTGGCATTTCGAATGTCGACGATTGCCCCAATGACTTGCGGACTTGGGGGCAACGAGACCGCTTGTTGGCCGTCTCAGCAGTGTCAGCTGGACGTCTACTACGACACTTCGGTGCCGATCCCATGGGTGCACCCGGATATTGAGCGGGATCTCCTGATGAGGGGAATCGCTTCCGAGGAATACTTGAAAGACCTGAACGATAACAAGCGGATCCGGGGATACGTGCCGAAGGATCCCAGCAATGGATGGCTATTGGTCCTGGGATCTACGGTTTTTAGCATTCCTGCCGAAAAGCTCAGGTCGCCGTTAGAGGCTTCCGTCGCGTACTTTGATCGAACTTACCAAATAGGTGTTGGATTAATCGGCTTCGCGGACCTGTCGTCCCCGTGCCCGGCGGCAGTCGGCAACGGGCAGATCGCTTTCTACGATCTGGAGGGGACGGCGCTCCAGCAGAAAGGTAAATTGAGGGATCCAAAGCCAGTGCATGTCATCGAGATTCCGCGCCAGTTCCTGCAACGAGCCAACTCCATCTACTTGAAGACTCGCCGGGAAAAGGAAGAGATGAGCAAGCGTCTGTTGCAGGAGATGCGCAACCAACCTTCTCGTTGATGCTTGCTACGGGCGACACGCAAGTAATCGCTTTGCGTCCCGGAGATTGCCAATTCGGAGTTTTCTATGAGCACAAGCGCTGAACTGGAGTCCGCGCGTATTGCTAAGGGCACCGAAGTTGTGATCACACTACGGATCCGACAACGAATTGCCGACGGCCCCAACTGTTTCCCATATTGTAAGGGCAGCAGTGATTGACCTCGGTGTACAAGCCGCGGCTATCAAGGCGAACATAACGCGGTTCGTTGGGCGCATGAATCCGCCAAACCCAAGGGCGTCGAGAGGACGCATTGCTAGGGGGAAGGGCGTAAACGCCCGCGCCGCGGGTGCGATGAATCTCTGGCAGGACTTGTTCTTGCCAGAGTGCGTTGGCGGGTGTCAGTGACAGGTTCGGCGTGGGACTTATGCAAACACTGGTTCATGGTGTGTTGATCGTTTCTGGCGCGACAGTGATTGCTGCGTTTGCGGGAGCGTGCTTCGGCGCATTGCGTCTGCGCTCGCCCTCGGCCGATGAGCGTCCCAATTTGGCCGCTACGACTGAGTCCCGTCGCTGAAGTGGGCCATCGCGTGCGTTGAGAAGGACAGTAATTGGGGCAGCACTCGCATAGGAGGAGTCGTGAACTTTGCAGATCATTGGTTCTGGGTTGTCTTCGCCGGCATCGCAGCTTACTTTGCCTTTAACGTGCTTCGACGGGGCGGCCTAAAGGGCGCGCTCTTCAATGCAGAAGTATTGGGTACCGTCGCCGAAATCGAGGCTAGTGGACCGAAACTCATCAAGCAAGTCCTCAAGGTTCACACCCTACGGCGCAACGGCAATCGTTTTGTCGGAGTGGAAGTCGTCTCCAAGAGCGTGGCAAGCTACGAAACGCTGCCGGTCGTGCTCACACCTGCTCAAGCGCAGGACCTTATTTCTGCGCTTAGTCGGGCGCTGTAGAGCCAATGAAGCACCAGCTGCGCAACGACCGCGTCGACCGCACGAGCGAAAAGCACGGCTATTCGGTACACGTGGCGCGTCGAATGCTGGCGGCTATTCATTCGGACTGTTGGGCGAAACGATGAACGTATGGCGCTTCGCGGCAATTGTCGCGGCTTGGTGCGTGGCCGCGGTGCTGCTCGCGATCTTCACGATGGCCGCATATCTGGGGGACGTCGGCTCACTCACTGCAGGCGACGTACTTGAGCTGCTGTTGCTCATGCTGTATTTCGTCGGTCAAATCTTCACGATCGTAACCTTCATCTACTACTGGTTCAGGCTTGTTCGGGCTCGATTGACGAAGAGCACATACGCTCCTGATCATTTAGCGAGCGACAATGCGAGCGATCTGCGAGGTATTTGCGTTTCTGTCGTGTTGGGCCTGATCACTGCCATCTTTGGGCACCTTGTGATCGGCAATACATAGGGAGAAGGAGCGCGCACGGCATTGCGCTGTCGCAGAAACACGGGGTCAGATACCGAACCGCCCCGGGTTTCGACGAGGCTCCGATCTTTGAGAAGATGGAGTCATGAAGACATCACAGACGTATTCTCCGGAGGTTCAGGAGCGCGCGGTGCGCATGGTGATGGAGGCCCACGGACAGCACGAATCACAGTGGGCGGCCATTGTGTCGATCGCGGGGGCGGGCGTATCGAACTCCGCAAGTGACTAGGCATGCAAGTGCCGAAATCGGTGAGCAGACGTGCAGACGGGTGAGTTGGTTTACGGGGCGATTCTCTTGTCTCGGAGTGTCATTTCGGGAGCGCTCGTGATGCTCGTTGTTGGTCCGACATCTGAGAAAACGCGATTGGGCCGGGCGTGCAGTAGCTGGCGACGACGAGTTGTTGCGCCGTATCTGGCGCCCGACGCCCTAGGCGCTCTTTTGTCCCTCACCATTTCTTTGGCGGGCCTGTTCGCTCCAGTAGTACTTACTTGGCCAATTCGAGAACTCCTTGGGGTGGAGTCGATGCCGCACCAATTTGCTGTGGCATGCCTCTGTGCCTCTGGCGCGGGGCTACTGCTTGCAAGGCGACTCTAGCCCGGAACCTTCGTGGGGTAGGAGGCAGACCCCTGCGCGGAACCAGACCAACGAAAGCACGGGATCAGATACCGTGTTGGAGCGCAACCCCTTTGGGACGATATGGGGGGCGAAGGGCTTGCCGGACTTGATTACGGCGCAAATGTTGTGGATGAGCTTGCGCATCGCTGCGCCGACGACCGCCTTGGGCGGCAGCCCACCTGAGGCAGGCCGCTCTCCGAATGTCTTCAGGACGGGGTTGTGCCGTAGTGCAACCGGGCCCGGCATGTAAAGCGCTTGTCGGACGGCCGCATTGCAGGCACTGGTGATCGAACTCCTGCCTTTGACCGAGCTTGCGGATTCACGCCGGCGCGGCGCGACGCCGATGTACGCCGCGAGCGCCTTCGCCGGACGCTTACAATGCGAATGAAGTGTCACCGAGCTTACCGTAGAGAAGGTATCGAGGAAGAAGCGCATGAAGGCTAGCGGCGCAATGGGAGGACTTGCAGTTGTGCTTGTCTGTGGTGCGATCGGATACGGGATCGCAACATTCACCATCAAGAGCGCATCTGACAAGGAAACCTTCTCTAGAGTCACGACCGATCTCATGCTTTTTCGTGGACTGCTGGAGACTCTGGACCTTGGCAGCGCGTCGGATGCACGAGTCACCGTCGCCTTTCTAGCCGATCGGTCTGTTGAGGAACTCGCTCAAGTTGACTTCAATTCGTTATCTGCCGAACAACGTGAGTTCCTTTTGCATGTCGCAATGAAGTACAAGGCGTATCGAGAAGGGAACGCGATACTCTATTTGCCCCCGTCTGCACTATCTGAAGAGCGACGCAAGGAGTGGGCTCAACGGAGTGACGCGATAAGTCTGTTTCTGAATCGGATCGCGGCCACCGCGAATGAGAGTAACTGAGTACTCGTCCGCGTCGCCCCGTTCCTCCACGGTCGACACAGCCCTTACTTCCCATTCCTGGGTCGGACCCGCGCACTTGCAAGTCACGACGCCACATCCTGTTTCACGCTGCCGCGCAGGGCTATGATTGGCAACGTCCAGCATCTGCCGCACGTCGTCCTGGCGCCAATGCTCGCCTCGCGGTCGCACCATAGAACAGGAAGTCACGCATGAAAGCAGCGCAACTCAGTGCCATCGGTCCCGCGGAGAAGACCGTCCAGTGCATCGACATCCCGGACCCCGGCGCGCCGGGCCCCGGCGAAGTGCTGGTCGACGTCGTCGCCTGTTCCATCAATCCGGCGGACATCCTGTCCATCGAAGGCAACTACGCATCGAAGCCGACCCCGCCGTGTCCGCTGGGCATCGAGGGTGCGGGGACGGTCGCGGCGGTGGGTGAGGGCGTGACCCACCTGAAGGTCGGTGACAAGGTCATGAGCCTGGTGCGCACCAACTGGGTCCAGCGCATCCGCGACAAGGCGCAGGCGTTCGTGCGGCTGCCGCCGGAAGTGGATCTCGCGCAGGCCGCGATGCTGAAGGTCAACGTCGCCACGGCACACCTGATGCTCACCAGCTACGAGAACCTGAAGCCGGGCGATTGGGTGATCCAGAACGCGGCCAACTCCGGCGTCGGTGTGGACCTGATCCGGCTGGCGCGCGCCAGCGGCGTGCGCACGGTGAACGTCGTGCGCAGAGCCGAGCTCATCGATGAATTGAAGCAAATGGGCGCGGACGTGGTGGTCGTCGATGGCCCCGATCTGGCGCAGCGTGTCGGCGAGGCCACGGGCGGTGCGCAGATCAGGCTCGGTATCGATGCCGTCGCCGGCGCCGCGGTGGGACGTCTCGCGCAATGCCTGGCCGAGGGCGGCACCGTCGTCAACTACGGTCTGATGTCCGGCGAGCCCGTCCAGATCGACGCGTTCCACTTCGTGTTCCGCGACCTTCATCTGGTCGGATTCTGGCTGGCCAAGGTGATGCGGACCATGACCTTCGAGGAGATCCAGGCCATGTACGCGAAGCTTGCAGAGCGGCTTGTCGACGGCACCATCCATGTGGTGGTCGAGGCCAGCTACCCGCTGACGCAAGTGGCCGAAGCGTTGGCCCACGCCAAACGCGAGTCGCGCGGCGGCAAGGTGCAGTTACGCCCCAACGCCTAATCCAACGTTGCCGGGGCATCGCGTCCCCTGCCCCGGAGCGGCATGGCGCTCATTGGGAGAAGGCAGGAGTGAGCGCGGGCAGGGCAGGACGTTCTACGGACGTGCGTTCTTGCAAGACGCGACCCCATCTCACGCGAGGATAAACCGACGTGAAGCGTGTCTTTCTTGTTTATGCGGCATCCACTGTGATTGCGGGATTCGTGGTGAATCCATCGCTGCCCCAGAGTAGCCCTTCTCATCGAGGCGACTGGATCGTTTATTTCGTCTATCCGTTTGTCTTCGCATCAAAACTCTTTCTCGGAGATATTCGTGCAGATGGCGGCCTCTATCTCGCGTTCTTCTCTTTGGTGTTCGTTTCTCTTCTTGTGATTTCGATCAAGAGAGCGAAACGGTGACCCGCACCTACGACAACCGTTTCGATACAGTCGCAACCGAAATCGTCCCCATGGAGGTGGGAACGAGCACCATCACCTGCAGCTACGACGTGGCGGCGCGGCGCACGCAGATGCAGGTGACCGGGAAGACGGCGGTGACCTATGGCTACGACGACGCGAACCGGCTGACCTCGATCACCCAGGGCGCCAACGCGGTGAGCTTCGAGTACGACGTGGCGAGCCGACGGACGAAGGCGACACTGCCCAATCTGGTGACGATCGATGACGCTTACAACAACGGCAACGAACTGCCCACGACCTTGGGCACGCTGGGCTACACGAACGACGCCGCGGGGCGTCGGCTGACGATGACGGGCAATCTCGCGCGGGTGGCGCTGCCGCCAGCCCTGGCTAGCGCCACGTACAACGCGGCGAACCGTTTGACCAACTGGGCGGGCGTGAACCTCACGTACGACTTCCACGGCAACCTGACCAACGACGGGGTGCAGACCTACAGCTGGGACTTGCGGGACCGTCTGACGCGGGTCAGTGACTTGGGCGCAACGCCTCAAGCGCGTCTTCGGCATCGACATCGAGACCTGCGCGGTGTGCGGCGTCGCTGTTCCTGCATATCACGCAGGCCTCGTCGCTCCGGCGAAGCACGGCGGCGTTTTGTGCGATCCTTCTGCCTGCTGCGGTCGGCGGCACGGCGCACTGGGCCTCCGCTCGCAGTCAGGCCGGCGACGTCGACCACATCTCGGGCGACTTCTTGCTGTATCCGCCGGGGATGCGGGTGCAGGCCGCGGCGCCGCCCGAGCGTTTCTTCGCGGAGGCGGCTTCACTTCGGGAAGAGGCCGACGCCGGGCGCCGGCGCATCGAGGCCGAGGACGACGCCGAACAGTGAGCGCGGACCGCACCGCGCACGGGGGAATGGAGACTCACATGAATCGCAGCATCACGATCACATGCGCGCTGGCCGCAGCACTGTCCGCTGCGTGCGTCGGGCCGGGTCAGGGCCCGGCCAGGACGAAAGCAGACGAAAGAGCCGCCGAGGTCCGGCGCTACTGCGATGAGCTGTTGTCGGACGGGCGGATCGATCCGGTCCGCCCGAAGATTCAACTGCCCATCGGTTTCGATGCGGCGCAGGACGTGGAACGCATGTCCGACCGAACCTATCCCACCGACGCCGAGCGGGCCGCCGTGAAGGCGCTCTGGGAAGCCCGCACCGAGTGCCGTCGCTTCGGCGAATCGCGGCTGGGCCCGCTGCCCAGTTACCGCGCCGAGAGCGAGGACGCGCTGGTGGATCTTTTCGGGGATCTGCACGAGGGTGCGGTCACCTACGGTCAGTTCGCCCGCAAACTCCTCTACATCGGCGCCCGCGACAAGCACGCGCGGGAACTGCTCGACGAAGCCCGGCGCGCGCGCGACAGCGCGCGCGTGGACTGAGGAGCGCTCGCGTGACGACAACGATGCCCTCCTCGCCTTGCTTCTCGACGGTCCGCGTGACCGCCGCCCTCTGTGCGGTATCGCTCCTCTGGGTCGTGGGTTGCGCGCAGACCGGCGGGGCACGCAGCGCCAGGGGCGCCGCTGCAGAGTGCGCCCGGCTGTTCGCCGATACCCGAATCGACCCCGTCCGGGAGAAGGTGCAGGTCCCGCCGACGCTCGGCGCGCCACAGGACATGCGCCTGCTGTCGCTCGCGGATCAGGTAAGCGATCGCGAGCGTCCTGCGCTCAAGGTCTTGTGGGATGCGCACACCGCCTGCCGTCGGGCGACCGAGGCCGAGGACGGCGCGCCGCCCTACTATCGGGCCAGCAGCCTCGACACGCTCAGCGCGCTGCTCGGCGACCTCTACGACGGCACGGTCACTTACGGGCAGTTCGCGCGCAAGCTGCTGTATCTCGGTGCGGCCGACCGGTCGGCGGGCGAGACGCTGGACGAGGAACTCGCCGCCCGCGAGCGCTGGCGCGCCCTGGAGTAGGGGCAGGGGACGGCTGCCGCGAACGCCTGGCACTCCGTGTGGCGTGCCCGACGGCCTGCGGCATCCCCACGACTAGAAGTTGAAGTGCAGCTGCATCCGGAGCGCATCCGCCTCGAATCCGCTGTAGGGCGCGCGCGTCACGTCCGTTCGGTTCATGCGGTGTTGCAGCAACGCGAGTTCCGAGGACGAGTCGATCTGTCATTCGACCCCGAACTCCCCGCCGTCCACACGCGACCGGGGCCCGTCGGACGTAGCGACGGCCGGCGCGGGTACGGCGACGGGGGCGGCACGTGTTGGAAGGCGGAAAGACGGCGACGGGTTGGGCCGGGTTTCGTGAAGACCTGCTTGGTCCCCATGTCGACATAGAGCTCCATGTCGGGGGCAGCATCGGATCGGTGCGTCGCACAATGAGGTACCTGCACATATCGAGGAGATCCAAAGTGAAGCGAGTCGTCGCTTGGCTCCTCATTCTGGGGGCGGCAGCCGCGTTATCCGACGAAGTGACGAGTGGGTCCGTCGCATTGGAGTGCATCATGCTGTCGGCGGCATTCATTGTTGCGAATGCGCTCCACCCCACCTTGAGCATCCTAGCTGCTTGTGCGCTTGTAACCTTGGTTTCGTTCGTTCTGCCTGTTGGCTTCGTGTTGGTCATGGTGCCTTATGGCGAGACCGTCTCTGATCGTCTGCTGGGACTCATCGCCCACCTGACTCCATCAGATCTGATCAACACGTTCGCGCCAATTGTTGCGTCAGCCGCCTTGATCATCGGACTAAAGAGATATCGCAAATCGGTGCCTACCTAGCCAAACCCGGGAGCCCCCCGACTCTGCCGGGGAGGCAGTAGCATTCCGGGGTCGGACCCCAGCAACGCGCCAGACTTTGAGAGCATGGAGTCATGAAGACACAGACAAGGTCCTTCGCCGGAGGTACAGAAGCGGGCGGTTCGTGTGGTACTGGAACATCAGGGCGCGCTCGACTCGCCGTGAGGCGCCATCATTTCGCTTCCGACCGAGATTGGTTGTGCCGCAGTTACGGGCCGCAAGGGGGTGCTCAAGGCCGGGCATCACCTAGGGCGAAACATCATTGGCGCGGGAGTTGGGAGCGCATTCGGCTGTGAGCAGTGAAACGATAGACTTTCCTTGGCTGCTTGCCGTTCTCGCAGTAATTGACGGATTCATTGTCATGTTTGTGGGCGAGTTATGCCTGAACAGTCGATTCGGACCTTTTGTGGGGGCGCTAGTCGGAGTACTGTCTGCTGCGGCGATCGTTCTGTGCTCTCTCGCGGTCTTCGGCCTGCTTCCGGTTACGAAAGCGGGTCCACTCGGGGCGCCCGTATTCGGCGGTGGCCTGTTCTTGGGCTTGCTGCTGTACAGACTTGTCGGACTTTTCTGGACTCGTCGTGCTGGGAACGAAGGTGGTCCCGGCGCTTAGGACAGGTTTCGCGGATTCCTAGGTGAAGTCTCGGCGCGAAGAGCCATCTGCTCCATCTGCCGCCTGGCATTGATGGCTGCCAGTTTCACTATCCGCTGTGCGCTGATCAGTGTTGGCGAAGAAAGGCCAGGGTCTTTATTGCGGCATGGCAATGCGCGCATTCCGGGGGCGATCCCGCGTGCCAGAAGGTCGGCGAACGTTCTCTCTTTCGTCGCTCCAGACAATCTGCCGGTCGGTCATCGCGCGCATCTCGCCACGCAAGAACGTGCTGCCCGACGCGGCGGTACGACAGCTTTGCGAAACAGGTCGAAAGCGCGGCTTGGCCGCGCCGCCTGCTCAGCCCGGCATGCCGACTACGTCTCGACCATCGCCAGCACCCGCAAGGGACTCCCGCTGCCCTTCCGGATCTTGAGCGGCGGGCAGATCAGCACGGCGCCGGTTGGCGGCAGCTGGTCGAGATTGCTCAGGCACTGCAGGCCGTAGCGGCCGGCGCCGTGCATGAGCGAATGGCAGGGGTAGGGCGGACGGAGGTGGTAGCCCTGGCCGGCGTCCGTGCCGATGGCTTCGGAGCCGAATCCCAGGACGTCGCGTTCCTCCACCAGGAAGCGGACGACGTCGGCATCCGGGCCGGGCGTGTGCTGGCCGGTCTCGTCGAAGTTCTGGTACGCCGCGGGATCGGTGCGCTTCGACCAGTCGGTGCGCATGAGCACCCACGACTTCGGCGGAATGCGGCCGTGCTTCGCCTCCCAGGCTTCCACGAACGGCACGGTGAGCAGGAAGTCGGCGTCGGCCGCGGCTTCGCCTGAGCAGTCGATCACGCAAGCGGGCGCTACGAAGTTCTCCACGGCGATCGTGTCGACGGAGTTGTTCGGCAGGTCGCGGCCGGAGATCCAGTGGATCGGCGCGTCGAAGTGGGTGCCCGTGTGCTCGCCGCAGGAGAAGTTGTTCCAGTACCAGGCGGGTCCGCGCTCGTCGTAGTGCGAAACTTCCTCGATGCGGAAGGGCCAGCACTGTCCGAATTCCGGCGGCAGGGTGATCTGCGGAAACTCCGGCGTGAGCGTCTGGGTTAGGTCGACGATGCGGATGCGGCCGGACGCGAGTGCGGTGACCAGGGCAAGCAGAGGATTGTCGGCGGCCATCACGTGCCTCCCTGCGCGAGTTCGCGTTCGAGCGTCTTGGGGCTTTCGCGCCAGCGCTCGAACCATTCCTGCGCCACGTCGCCGGGGAACACGTCCTCCACGCCGTCGCGCAGTGCGCGGACGATCGCGCTGGCCACACCCTCCGCGGAAAGCTTGGGTGGCGGCAGCGTCTGGTTCCACTCGTCGTCGATGGGGCCGGGGAACACGTTGACGACGCGGATACCGCCCGCGCGCATTTCCGCCCGCAGACATTGCGCTGCCGACAGCGCGGCGGCCTTCGAGGCGGAGTAAGTGCCGTGCGGTGGGAAGTTGCTGAGCGCGTAGACGGACAGCAGGTTGACCCAAGCCGTCGCGCCTGCCTGCCCGTCGGCACCACGCGCCCGCATCGCGGGGCCGAAGCCCTGCGCGAGCCGCAGCAGGCCGAAGTAGTTGACGTCCATCTCGGCGCGGGCGGCCTCCGTCCCGCGGCGGGCGGAGATGCCGAAGGGGCGATGCACCTCCGCGTTGTTCACGAGGATGTCCACCTTGCCGCCGAGTTCGCCGGCGAGCTGCAGCACGCTGCGCTCGTCGGTGAGATCGAGCGGCACGCGGGTGACGCACGGCAGGTCCGACAGTGCGTCGAGCCCGGGGGACTTCTTCCAGGGCTCGGCCTCGCCCACCCAGACGAGGTCGGCGCCCGCCTTGGCCAGGGCGCGAACGAGTGCCTGGCCCACGGCGGTCTTGCCGTCCGTGACGAGCACCTTGCGGTGCCTCGGGTCGCAGGTCATCTCGCGCAGTTGCGGATCGTCGGCCATGTGGGGTGTCTCCTCGGCAGGAAAGGCGATCAGCACGGCCTGCCCCGCGCGATCGAGGCGGGCGCCTACCCGCACCGCGCAGGGTGCGGCAGGCACGTCGCCATGCAGATGAACCATGAGCGTGGGCCCGCTCGCGAGCTGCACCAGGCCCAGCCGCCACGGCAGTCGTTCGCGGAAGAACAGATCGTTGCTGTGATGCAGGCGCGTTTCGGACAGCAGCTGGCCCTCGCCGCTCTCGGGGCTCCAGCGCAGGGCGATCGACAGGCACTGATGGCAGCTTTCGCGAGGCGGATACTGGACCGTGCCGCAATCGTCGCAGGACTGCAGTTCGAAGCGGCCGACCGCAGCCGCGGCGGTGAGCCCCAGCGCGACGCGGCTGCGCGTCCAGGGCGGCAGCGTCGGCACGCGTGTGCGCAGGATCGGATTCTTCTTCGGCGGTCGCATGAACGGCATCGTCATCACGCGGCTCCCAGCACGACAGCACCCGTGCACAGGCAGCGGTCGTACGTCACCATCCCGAAGCCGCTCACCAGACCGAAGCGGGCGTCCGTCACGGCGCGCTCACCGGCGGCACCCGTAAGCTGACGGATGGCCTCCACCATGCCGAGGAAGCCGCCCGACGCGCCGGCCTGCCCGGCGGAGAGCTGTCCGCCCGAGGTGTTGCTCGGGAAGCTTCCGTCGTGCGTGAAGGTGTGGCGGCGCACGAAGGCCGCTGCCTCGCCCTTTTCGCAGAAGCCGAGATCCTCCAGCTGGATCATCACGATCACCGGGTAGTCGTCGTACGTCTGCACGAAGTCCATGGCGTCCGGCCCGACGCCAGTCTGCGCGTAGAGGTCATCCCGGTCGAGCAGCCAGCCGCCCCGGAACATGATCGGGTCGTCGGCGAACGCGTTGTGCCGCTCGATGGCGCCGAGCACGCGGGCGTACGGGATGCCGGCGGCGCGGGCGCGGTCCTCGGTCATCACGAGGAAGGCATCGGCGCCCGCACAGGGCATCACGCAATCGAAGAGATGGATGGGGTCCGCGATCACGCGCGCGCCCAGGTACTCGTCGAGCGTGAGCGGCTTGCGGAACATCGCGTGAGGAAAGCGCAGAGCGTTGGCGCGCTGGGCGACACAGAGCTTGCCGAAGTCCTCCCGCGTGGCGCCGAACTCGCGCATGTAGTGCGCCGTGATGAAGGCGAACATCGCATTGGGTCCGCCCGAGCCGTAAGGGTAGGTGGCGTCCTGCGCGAACTGGCTGAAGCTCCCGAGCATGAGACGGAAGGAGTCCACGCGGTTGGTGTCGCCCGCGAGGCAGGCGACGACGTCCGCATCGCCGCTTTGCACGGCACGCGCCGCCCGCCGCAGGGCCACCACGCCGGAGGCCCCGCCCATCGGGATGTGATCCAGCCAGCGGGGTGACACGCCCAGATGTTGTGTCATGCCGACCGCGGTGTCCGGAGCGAGCGAAAAGCTCGACACCGTGAGGCCGTCGATGGCTTCCTTCGCGAGGCCGGAACCCTGCAGCAGAGAATCGAGCGCCTGCGCCAGAAACCGGTGCGGGCCGTGCGTGGAGTAACGGACGTAGGGAACGGTGACCGGGGTAGTGACGACGATGCCGTGATAGTCGCGACGGCTCACGCCGGTCTCCGCTTCAGGGCGCGGGTGTCGACCGTGCACGGGGTGCCCGGCAGGGTGGCGGCAAGCTGCTTCAGTTCGCCGCGCTGGATCTTCTGCGAGGCCGTGAGCGGCAGGGCCTCGACGAACGCCACGTAGCCCGGCGCCTTGAAATACGCGAGCTGGGAAAGGCAGTGCTGCACGATGTCGGCGGCAAGCGCTTCGCGGCACTCGGCGGCCACGATGGCGTTCGGGACGACGCACGCCAGGACTTCGTCGCCGCGCACCGGGTCCGGCACCGCGGCCACTGCCACCTGGGCGACTACCGGGTGCTGGCGCAGGACGGACTCCACTTCCACTGCGGCGATGTTCTCGCCGCTGCGCCGGATCACGTTCTTCTTGCGGTCGACGAAATACAGGTAGCCCTGCGCGTCGCTGCGGACGACGTCGCCCGTGTGGAACCAGCCGTCGCGCCAGGCTTCGGCGGTGGCCTCGGCGTCCTTCAGGTATTCGCGGAAGAAGCCGCGGCGCGGGTCCGGGCCGCTCGCGCGCACGAGCAGTTCGCCGTTGGTGTCGGCACCGACCGGCGTGCCTTCGTCGTCGACCAGCAGCACTTCGAGTTCTGCCGGCGCGCGGCCGAAGCAGGCGGTTCCCACGTGGCGGGGTTCTTCGTGGGCGATGACCACGCCGCCCGCGCCCGTTTCGGTCATTGCCCAGGCCTCCACCAGCGGGAAGCCGAATCGTGCTTCGAACGCGGCGTGCAGCTTGCGGTCGACGCCGGCGCCGAACCCGAAGCGCACGCGGTGCTCCCGGTCGGCAGCCGAGGCTTCGGCCCCCATCAGCATCGGCGGCATCACGCCGAGGTAGTGAACAACGGTCGCGCGCGCCTCACGCACTGACGCCCACCACGATCGCGGATGGAAGCGGTCCAGCGGCACGACACAGCCGCCGCTCATCACCATGACCATCGTCGAGAACGCCATCGCATTCATGTGATGCATGGGCAGCGGCGTGACCAGCACGTCTTCGGCTGAACGAATCGCGCACAGGCCGCCGAGACCCAGGTACCACGCGCCGGCCTGGAGGTAGTAGCGGTTGGTGAGCACGCAGCCCTTGGGACGGCCGGTGGTGCCTGAGGTGTACATCAGCGCGCACTCGGCTTCGAGGCCGCCGGCCAGACCGGTGACGGAGGGGTGGGCGGGCGATGGCATCGCGCCTTCGTGGTCGGCAGTGATCACCGCGAGCGTCGCGCCGATGGCATTCGCCGCCGCCGCGAGGTCCGCCACGCGGTGCGGCAGGACGACGGCGAGCGACATTTCGCTGTGCCCGACGAGGTATTGCAGTTCGGCCGAGCGCAGTTCCGCGCCGATGGGGACGACGGAGACGCCGAGCCCGTTGAGCGCCAGCCAGTGGAGAAAGAAGGCGGGACGGTTCTCGAGAAGCAGGCCAGCGCGGTGTCCGGGTCCGTAGCCGGCCGCGGCGTAGCGGGCACGCAGGGCAAGGACCGCGTCGAGCGCATCGCCATAGCGCAGGTCTCCCGCCGGAATGCCGTAGTGGCCGGCCGTCTCGGGGAGGATGCGTAGGAACGGGCGCTCGGCATGGGTCCGTGCGGTCGCCACGAACGCGTCGTGGACGGTGGAGTGGGGCGGATCGGGGAAGACGGCGGCGGTCATGGGTTCAGGGGGCGGCAGCCCCGGACGGAGTCCGGGCTACGACGACACGTTGTCGACTCGACGCGATTCCGCTCACAGGAACAACTGGATCGACGGCAGCGCCGCGTCGCAGTTCAGCAGATTCACGCGCTTCAGGACGATCTTCAACGCGCCATCCACCACGCGCAACGAATGGAACGCCGTCCCCGCGTACTGCTGCACTTCGTCCAGCCGCGCTTCGGTATAGAGGAACTGCGTGCGGGTCACGTAAGCATTCGCCGCGGCATCCATGCTCTCCACCTCCGGTGTCTGCAGCAGATGGTGGCAGCGGCTCGGCGGCTGTTGGGAGAACGCGCGCGGGCTTTTCAGTCGCTCGACGCGCAGTTGGAGGAGCAGCCGGTCTTCGTAGGCGAGCGAGGTGTGGAGCACCGGGTCGGTCTGCCCGTGGGCGAGCGGCACCCAGTAGTACCCGTCCTCCGTGAAGAGCGTGAGCCACTCGTCGAAGCGCTTCTCGTCCAGCAGACGCGCCTCGCGGACGACGAAGCGGATGAGGTCCTGCTCGGTCGGGGTCATGCCGTGGTCTCCTGGGCGGGCAGCATGTAGCGCAGCCACGCGCGGAACTGGTTTCGCATGGAGATCTCGCTCGTGCCGGCGGTCGTGAGATCAGCCTTGCCGATCTCCTCGGGGGAGAAGTTCCGGTGCAGGCTCACCCAGTCGTTGCCTTCCGCGTGCAGACCTTCCTGGATGGCGCGGTAGGCGTACAGGTCGTCGTGGCCCACGACCGAGAGCGGCGAGTTGATGAGCCGCGTGTACATGACTGTGCGGGCCAGGAGCTGATCGGGGGCGCCCTTGAGCCGGAAGGTCCAGGACTCGACGATGGTCTCGTCGGCAGCGATCGGCCGCGCCACGCGGATCGCCTGGATGGCGCCCTTGATGGTGAGGCTCGGGTAGTAGACGGTGTTGTGCCGGGCGGTCTCGAGAATCTTCGCGGCGCGCTCGTCGCCGTAGGCCTGCTTGAGCGAGTCCTCATAGCCGGGAACGGACGCATACGAGGAGTGGATCGAGAAGTTGACGCCCGTGTAGCTGTGGCCGTTCTCGAAGACGCGCACGCCCATGCTGTCGAAGAAATCGTAACTGGACGCGAAGGGCACGAACTGCTCGATGGCCATCGGCTTGGGCAGATCCGCGGGCTTGTCCGCCCAGAGCTTCTTCGCCGTGCCCGCGGAGGACTCGTGCGCCACCATCGGATGCATGGTGTCGTTGAGGTTCTCGACGAACATCTTCCAGTTGCAGTTGTGCCGGTAGCGCAGCACGCCGCCGGCGATCTCCAGTTCACCCTCGGGCGAGCGGTCGGCCATGTTGTCGATGGACGAGAGCGAATCGCCGAAGTACTCGCGGAACCCGGGGCCGTCGTCCGACAGGCGCGCGAACACGAAGCCGCGATAGACCTCCACGTTGCGCACGGCGGTCATGCCGCGGCCGGCTTCGCATTCCATCATGCGGGTACCGTCGTAGCCCTTCTTGAGCGGAATGGCGAGCAGGGCGCCGTCGGTCGTGTACGACCACGCGTGGTACGGGCAGCGGAAGAACTTGCCGGTGTTGCCCGTCGGCGCGGACACCAGCCGGGCGCCCTTGTGCGCGCAGCGGTTGAGCAGCACCCGAACGCTGCCGTCCGTGTGGCGCACGAGAATGACCGGCTGGGCGGCGATGTCCGTCGTGAAGTAGTCCCCGGGGTTCGGCACCTGGCTCGTGTGACCGACATACACCCAAGTGCGTGACCACAGGCGTTCCATCTCGAGGGCGAACAGCTCGTCGTCGATGTACACGTCGCGATGCACCTGGTCGTCCTGGACCAGGGCGCGCAGGGCCTCCGGGTCGTCGCGATAGCGGCTCATGCGGCGATTTCCTCCCTCGCCGCCGACAGCGCGTTTCCGTGTTCGTCCGCCAGTGCGGCTTCCGTCAGGCGGCGCAGCTGGATCGCGGCGTCGGCGCGGCCGCGAAGGCGGGGGAGGGCGTTCATCAGGGATTCGAAATTGCGCCAGCCGCGCGCGTGCGTATCGCCGTAGCCCTTGACCAGGCGCTGACACGACGCCACGGCGATGGCGAGTTCGTAGTCAGTGCGTGCAACTTCCGTGACGGTCGCGAACCACCCGTCGATGCGCTGCATCTCGATCCGTGCCCGCAGCGTGCCGCGGCGGATGCGCCGCAGGCTCGCGACGAAGTAGAGCAGCAGGAAGCCGCGCACGGTGCTCGTGCGCACGACGCGCCCTTCCCGCGAGAAGCGCCCCACCAGATTGCGCGCCCAGGGCGTGGCGAGCAGCCAGCGACCGAGGCCTTCCGGCAGGGTGTCGGCGATTTCCTCCAGGCGCGGATGCATGAATTCGTGAATACCCAGCACCTGGTCCGGCTTGCTGCGCACCTCCGCGCGGACGCGATCGAAACGCGAGCGGCGCGTCTTCAGGTCGGCGACGCGGATCGTGTCTTCGTACGACAACCACAACGCGAGGTGTCTCGCCGTCTCCACCAGCAGGCGGCAGCGGGCATCGCCGCTGTCGCGCTCCAGGGCCGCGAGCGGCGCGAGGCGATCCAGGTACGCCTCGGCATAGGCCACATCCTGATAGTCGGCCAGACGTTCGATGCCTGCGACCAGCGTCCGCTGCGCCGCCGCGGGAAAGTCGCACCGGATTCTTTCGGCGAGCGGCTGCAGCAGGCGGCCGACCGCAGAGGGGGGAGGTTCGATCAGGGCTTCGACCACGCTCGGTGCCGTCGGCTGCGCGGCGAGCCTCGCGCCCTCGGCGAAGGCCGCGAGGCTGGTGTTCACCCCGACCCCGCCACGACGGATCGCGGCCTCGAAGGCTTCGGGCAGGAAGGGCGTCTCGTCGCTTGCCGCGAGGGCGCCGAACAGTGCCGCACTGATCACGCTGCCGGTGCGCTCGGCGGCATCCGCGAAGTCCGCGACGATGAGCTTGCGGGCGGCAGCGCGGCCGGCCTCGAGCAGCTTGTCGGCGTCGACACGGCCGTCGCCCATGGCGATCTTCTCGGTCATCGAGAACACGCGGTGTGTCGACGTGATGAAGACGGTGCGATCGGGCGTGACGAAACCGCGCTGGATGGCGCGGCCCGCTTCCATCAGTTCGGAGGCGATGACCACGTCCACGTCGCCCGGGAACGGCATGAGCGCGAACACGGGTGTGCGGCCGTCCCGTGCATCCGGGAACATCTCGACGTAGTAGATCGTGGCGCCAGTGCGCTGCGCGACGCCGGGCACCGAGGTGGTCTGCGCGAAGTAGCCGTTGTGCTCGGCGAGGTCCACCAGCCAGTCGGCGAGCACGCCGCCACCCTCGCCGCCCATCGCGAGGATTGCGACGTTGAAGGAGCGGCCGGGAGCGCTCACGGGCGGAGCCCCGCGAGGCGGCGGTCGATGCGGTTCTGAAGGAAGCCGATGACGGCGGCGCGCACCTTGGCGCGGAAGCGGTCCCAGCCCGTCGGGTTGGAGACGATCTCGGCGCGATAGAAGGAGGGGCACAGCACGGCCGCGTGCGATACCTCGCCGCACAGGCCGCAGCCGACGCAGCTGTCGAGGACTGTCGCGACGGGGTCCGTGCGCAGGGGATCGGGGTTGGGCTTGATGGACAGCGACGGACAGCCCGACAGCCGGATGCACGAGTGATCGCCGGTGCAGGTGTCGGAATCCACGCCGAAGCGCTCGCGCACGACGCGCTGGCCGGACTCCACGGCCTTGCGCATGAGCGGCTTCTCGCGGCGCTGGCGGTTCAGCATGCACTCGCTCTGCGCGATGATGACCTTGGGTCCTTCCGCCGGGGTCGTGAGGGCTTCGCGCAGGGTGTCCCGCATGCGCGACACGCTGTAGGTGCGGGTGATCGTCCGGACCCACTGCACGCCCACGCCGCGCACCGCGCTCTCGATCGGATTGCGCGTCGTCCGGATCGGGTTGAGGCCCTTGGATGACAGGACGTCCTGACCGCCGGTGGCGGCGGAGTAGCCGTTGTCGACGATGATGAGCACGTTGTCGGTCTTGTTGAAGACCGCGTTGCCGACGCCGCTGGTGAGGCCGTTGTGCCAGAAGCCGCCGTCGCCCATGAAGCTGATGGTGCGGCGACGCGTCTCCCTCGTATTGAGGGCCGCGGCGCCGGCCCAGCCAAGCCCGTAGCCCATCGTGGTGGCGCCGATGTTGAACGGCGGCAGGATGGAGAACAGGTGACACCCGATGTCGCAGCTCACGTGATGCGGCCCCAGCTCGCGTTCGACGAGCTTCATCGCGGTGAAGATGGGGCGCTCGGGGCAGCCCGTGCAGAACGACGGTGGCCGCGGGTGCACGGCCGTGTCCATGGCGCGGATCGCGGGGAGGCGGGCCTCGGGCGGAACGGGCTTCGCGGCGGCCGGCACGCCGCTCTCGGGCAGATGGTGCGGGGCGACCTTCTCGATGAACTTGGTGATGCCCTGGAGCATCACGCCGCCGGTGTACTCGCCGGCCATCGGCAGGACGTCCTTGCCGTGCACGCGCGTCTGCACATCGGCCCGGCGGAGGATGGCGTGGAGGTTCTGCTCCAGGAAGTCCGGCTGGCCTTCCTCCACCATCAGCACCGCCCGCTTGCCAGTGCAGAAGCGCACGATCTCGTCGTCCACGAGCGGGTAGGTGACGTTGAGCACGTAGAGCGGCACGCGCGTGTCGCCGTGGATGTCCGACAACCCGAGCAGCTGCAGTGCGCGGATCACATTGTTGTACATGCCGCCCTGCAGGATGATCCCGAAGTCGTCTGCGGTTTCGGCGAAGAACTCGTTCAGCCTGCGCTCGCGGATGAACGCCACGGCGGCGGGCCAGCGCTTCTCGATCTTTTCCTTTTCGTGCAGATAGCTCGCCGGCGGCAGCACGATGCGGCTGACGTCGCGCTGCGGCTGTTCGATGGCGTCCTTCAGGGTGAAGGCGGGGCGGACGTTGTCCTTGGCGACGAAGCGGCCGTGCACGTGGCAGGCGCGGATGCGCAGCTCCAGCATGACGGGGGTGCTGGTGGCCTCCGAGAGCTGGAAGCCCTGTTCCACGGCCTCGACGATGCTGGGCAGGTTCGGGCGCGGATCGAGCAGCCACACCTGGGACTTCATCGCGAAGGCGTGCGAGCGCTCCTGCATGATGCTGGAGCCTTCGCCGTAGTCCTCCCCCACGATGATGAGCGCCCCGCCGCGTACCCCGCCCGAGGCGAGATTGGCGAGGGCATCGGAGGCCACGTTGGTGCCGACCGTGGACTTGAACGTGACTGCACCGCGCAGCGGATAGTGGACCGAAGCGGCCAGCGTGGCCGTGGCGGTGGCCTCGGAGGCGCTGTGCTCGAAGTGGATGCCGAGTTCCGCGAGGATGTCGTTGGCGTCCGCCAGGACGTCCATCAGGTGCGAGATCGGGGCGCCCTGGTAGCCGGCCACGTAGGACACGCCCGACTGTAGCAGCGCCTTGGTGACCGCGAGGATGCCTTCCCCGTGGAAGGTCTCACCGCCGGCGAGGCGGAGCTTCTCGACTTCCTTCTTGAATGAGCGTTCGGCCATTTCCCGGGAGGACCGGCGCGCGGGCGCGGGACGGTCCGGACAGCTGCGGAGCAACTCGATCGGGGCATTTCAACGGTAATCCCGGGAGCCGTCAAGAAAACTGCCAACTCTCGCTTGACGACGTCACAGCCGGCTTCGGAGAATCCGGCCATGTCCGCCACCCCGATCGTCACCTCCCGCAAGAACCTCCCCCTGCTGCTGCTTCAGACGCGTGAAGCCATGATGCGGCGGTTCCGGAAGGTCCTCAAAACCCACGGTCTCACCGACCAGCAGTGGCGGGTGCTGCGCGCCATCGCGGACGCCGGCGCCATGACCTCCGGTCAGATCGCCGAGGAGTGCTGCATGCTCGGGCCTAGTCTCACCGGGGTGCTCAGTCGCATGGAGTCCGCCGGCTGGCTCGAGCGCGCCCGCTCGACCACCGACCATCGGCGGGTGGCGGTGATGCTTTCCCAGACGGGCCGGGAACTCGTGGATGCCGTGATGCCCGATGTCGAGGAGGTGTACCAGGACATCGAGATCCGGCTCGGGAAGGATTGCGTTGGGCGGCTTTCCACGGAACTCGTCGCGATGGTGGTCGCGCTGGAGGACGGGGCGGATTGAGCGTCGGCCCCGGAGTCGGCGCGTTCGCGCCTCGTCCGGGCTACGCGTGACGATTGCCCGACCCGTAGCCCGGACGGAGCGAAGCGAACTCCGGGGGCGGTGGTGGTGAGCGCGACGATGTTCCCGGAGTCGGCGCATTCGCGCCTCGTCCGGGCTCCGCGTGACGAGTGCCCGGGACCGTAGCCCGGACGGAGCGAAGCGAACTCCGGGGGCGGTGTGGGTGACGCGACGATGTTCCCGGAGTCGGCGCGTTCGCGCCTCGTCCGGGCTACGTGTGACGAGTGCCCGGGGCCGTAGCCCGGACGGAGCGAAGCGAACTCCGGGGGCGGTGTGCGGGGACGCGACGATGTCCCCGGAGTCGGCGCATTCGCGCCTCGTCCGGGCTACGTGTGTGAGTGCCCGGGACCCGTAGCCCGGACGGAGCGAAGCGAACTCCGGGGGGCGGTGCGCGGGGACGCGACGATGTTCCCGGAGTCGGCGCGTTCGCGCCTCGTCCGGGCTACGTGTGACGAGTGCCCGGGATCGTAGCCCGGACGGAGCGAAGCGAACTCCGGGGGCGGTGTACGGGGACGCGACGATGTCCCCGGAGTCGGCGCATGGGCGCCTCGTCCGGGCTACGTGTGACGAGTGCCAGGGACCGTAGCCCGGACGGAGCGAAGCGAACTCCGGGGGCGGTATGCGGGAACGTGATGGTGTTCCCGGATTCGGCGCCTCCGCGCCTGGTCCGGGCTACGGCGCCGGATTCGGATACCGGCCGCGCAACGCCTCGATCTCCGCGAGGGTCTCTTCGTCCAACTGGAACTGCGCGCCGGCGATGTCCTCCCGCAACTGTTCGAGGGTGGTCGCGCCGATGATCGACGAGCCCAGGTACCACCGGCTGTCCACGTACCCGAGCGCGAGTTGCACGAGCGAGATGCCGCGCTTCTTCGCGAGCGCGGCGTAGGCGTCGATAGCTTCCGGAACGATAGGTTTACGGAATCTTGCCCCGAGCGAATCGAACAGCGTGAACCGCGCGCCCGCGGGCTGGGCGCCGCCGAGATACTTGCCCGACAGCAATCCGGCGGCGAGAGGGCTGTAGGCGAGCAACGACATGCCCTGGCGATGGAGTGCCTCGGCGAGATCGTTGTCCACATTGCGTGATAGCAGGCTGTAGCTGTTCTGCAGCGTGACGGGGCCCGGCACGCCGAGTTCCTTCGCGATGCGGTGAAACTCGAACAAACCCCAGGTCGTCTCGTTCGACAGCCCGTAGTGCCGGATCTTGCCCGCGCGGATCATCGCGGCCATCCCCTCGACCTGCTCACGGATGGGCGGGCCATCCTTCTCCTTGGTCGGGTCGAACAGCACGCCGCCGAAGTTGGGCACGTTCCGCTGGGGCCAATGGATCTGGTAGAGATCGATGTAGTCCGTCTGCAGCCGCTGCAGGCTGGTCTCCACGGCCTCGGCGATCACGCCGGCGGTGAGGTCCGTCCGGCCGCCTCGAATCCAGTCGCGTCGTCCCGGACCGGCCACCTTCGTGGCGAGGATCACGTCATCGCGGCGCCCGCGCTTCGCAATCCAGCTCCCGATGTACTGCTCGGTCCGGCCCTGCGTTTCTCCGTTGGGCGGGACCGGGTACATCTCCGCCGTATCGATGAAGTTGATGCCTTCGGCCAGCGCGAGATCGAGCTGGGCATGGGCTTCGGCCTCGGAGTTCTGCTGGCCCCAGGTCATGGTGCCGAGGCAGACGCGCGATACGCGCAGATCCGTGGAAGGAAGAGTGTGGAATTGCATGGCGGGCCTCCCTGGCTCGAGTTGTCAGGCAGTCGCGCCCGGCCGCTCAAGGCGGCTCGGCGAAGACTACCCCACTCCGGGTGGTGAGGATTGTCTCTACACGAACCGGAACGAAATCGACCCCAGCGGCCCGTAGTCCGCATGGAAGGTGTCGCCCGCCACCGCGTTCACGGGGCGCGTGAAGGAGCCCCCGAGGATGACCTCGCCCGCCTCCAGGAACTCGTCGTGCGCGGCCAGCTTGTTGGCGAGCCACGCCACGCCGTTGCCCGGGTGGTTCAGCACGCCGGCCGCGAGCCCGGTCTCTTCGATCACGGCGTTCTTGTGGAGCAGCGCGCCGGCCCAGCGCAGATCGAGGGTATCGGGGCGCACGGGTCGGCCGCCGAGGACGATGCCGGCATTGGCCGCATTGTCCGAGATCGTGTCGAACACCTTGCGCGGCGCCTTGGTCTCGCGGTCGAACTGCTCGATCCGTGCGTCGATGATCTCGATGGCGGGCGTCACGTACTCGGTGGCGCGCAGCACGTCGAACAGCGTGATGCCGGGCCCTTGCAGTCTTGCGCGGAGCACAAAGGCGAGTTCCACCTCCACGCGCGGCAGGATGAAGCGCGACACCGGAATGTCGCCCCCGGACTCGAAGAACATGTCATCGAGGAGCGCGCCGTAGTCCGGCTCGTCGATCTGCGAGGACATCTGCATCGCCCGCGAGGTGAGGCCGATCTTGTGCCCCCGCAGCACGCGGCCTTCTGCAAGCTTCATCGCGACCCACTCGCGCTGGATGGCGTAGCCGTCCTCGATGGTCATGCCGGGATGGCCCAGGGAAAAGTGCCGAAGCTGGGTTCGCGTGCGCTCTGCCTTGTGCAGTTCGGCGGCGAGCCGCTGGATGGTTCGGGGGTCGAGCATCGGGGCCTCAGGGACGCTTGAAACGCGCGTGCACGTTGTTGTGCTTCCAGGTGCCCGCTTCGCTGAACTCGTTGATCTCCATCGAGAGCGCGAGATAGCGGCTCGCGTAGATCCCGGCGAAGTGCGACTTGATGGTGTCGAACAGGGCATCGCCGGTTGCCTGCTTCACGGTGTCCGCCCGGCCGCTGCCGATCTTGAGATTGGCGTGGACGAAGGCGTAGTCGGCCTGCCCGTCCGCCATGCACCAGGTGTCGATCCGGTGCGCCCGTACGCGCACGCCGCCGATGGGATACACCGGCTTGCCATCCGACTGCTGCGACACGAGCACGGCGGCGGCCTTGTTGCACAGGCCCTGCAGATCACCGTCGGCTTCGAGGTTGGCGGTGTACTCGATCACGAGATGGGGCATGGGTCACTCCGGAAGAGGCGCGACCGGGAAGATCGCATTGACCTGGCCGGTGCCGGAACTCGGGAAGTACGGGGTGATCACTTCGACCGGCTCGCGGTAGCGGTCCCAGCCGAGGGAGCCGAGCAGCATGGCCGTATCGTGCATGTGACCCTCTCCGAAGCACTGGCGGGAGTACATCGGCAGCATCTGTGTGAAGGTGTCGAAGTCCCCGGCTTCCCACAGCTGCATCACGCGCAGGTCCACCTGGCGGAAGAACTCGTCACTGATCTGGTGGATGGATTCCTCGGGGCTGCCGTTGTCGTTGAAGCGATGGGAAAGGGAACCGCTCGCGAGGATGGCGACCGTGCCGTCGTACTCCTGCTCGATGGCGTGGCGGACCGCCAGACCGAAGCGACGGCTGTCCTCGAGGTCGTGCCAGTTGCACCACGCCGCGATCGACACGACGCGGAAGTGCCGGTCACCGTTCATGTAGCGCATCGGCACGAGCGTGCCGTATTCGAGGTCCAGTGACGTATCGTGGTGAGCGCGGGTGAACACGCCTTCCCGGGTTGCCACGGCAGCGATGGCCTCGCCCAGCGCCGTGTTGCCCGGGTACTCGTACTCCATGTTTTTGATGAAGTGCGGCAGCTCGTTGCTGGTGTAGTTGCCGGCGAAGCGGGGCGCGCAGTTCACGTGGTAGCCCGCGTTCACGAGCCAGTGCACGTCGAACACGACGATGGTGTCCACGCCGAGCGCCCGCGCGCGGCGACCGATCTCGATGTGCCCGTCGATCGCGGCCTGCCGGCAGCCCTGGTGCTTCCCCGGCAGTTCCGACAGGTACATCGACGGCACATGGGTGATCTTCGCCGCGAGGGCCAGCGTCCCCATCACGCGCCCCAGCGCGGAATCGGGTGGCGGCCCATGGCCACGCACACGTTCTTGGGTTCGGTGAAGACTTCGAAGCTCCAGGTGCCACCCTCGCGGCCGGTGCCCGAGGCCTTGATGCCGCCGAAGGGCTGGCGCAGGTCCCGCACGTTCTGGCTGTTCACGAACACCATGCCCGCTTCGATGGCGGCGGCGACGCGGTGCGCGCGCCCGAGGTTCTCGGTGAACACATAGGACGAGAGCCCGTAGCGGATGTCGTTGGCGATGCGGATGGCGTCGGCCTCGCTGTCGAACGGGATCAGGCAGGCGACGGGCCCGAAGATCTCGTCCTGCGCGATGGCCATGGCGTTGTCGACATCGGCGAAGACGGTCGCGCTCACGAAGTTGCCCTTCGCGACCCGCCCCTCGACCGTCGGGGCCGCCGAGCCGCCGGTGAGCATGGTCGCGCCTTCGCGCTGACCCAGGTCGATGTAGTGCCGGACCTTCGCGAGGTGCTCGGGCGAGATCATCGGACCGATGATGGTGCTGTCGTCGAGCGGGTCGCCCACCGTGAGTCGCGCGGCGCGCTGCGCGAAGGTCTCGCAGAAGGCCCGGTACACGGAGCGCTGCACGAGGATGCGCGAGCCTGCCGTGCAGCGCTCACCGTTGTTGGAGAAGATCATGAAGACGGCGGCATCCATGGCGCGGTCGAGGTCGGCATCCTCGAACACGATGAACGGCGACTTGCCGCCCAGTTCCATCGAGAACTTCTTGAGCCCGGCGGCCTGCACGATGCGGTTGCCGGTGGCCGTGCTGCCGGTGAAGGAGATCGCGCGCACATCGGGGTGCTTCACCAGGGCTTCGCCGGCGTCGCGTCCGTAACCGTGGACCACATTGAAGACGCCTGGCGGGATCCCGGCTTCCAGCACGAGTTCGCCGAGTCGGGAGGCCGTGAGCGGCGAGAGTTCCGACATCTTGAGCACCGCCGTGTTGCCGAGCGCGAGGCAAGGTGCCGTCTTCCAGGTGGCGGTCATGAACGGCACGTTCCAGGGTGAGATGAGCGCGCACACGCCCACGGGCTGGAACAGCGTGTAATTCAGCATCGCGTTGTCGACGGGGTAGGTGTGCCCGTCCGTGCGCGTGCAGAGTTCCGCGAAGAAGTGGAAGTTGTCGGCGGCGCGGGGGATGAGTGCCTTCTTCGTCTGGCCGATCACCTGGCCGGTGTCTCGCGTCTCGGTGTCGGCGATTTCCGGTACGTGCTTCGTGATGAGGTCGCCGAGATTGCGCATCAGCTTCGCGCGCGTGGCCTGGGGCGTGGCGGCCCAGCCCGGGAAGGCGGCTTTCGCCGCGGCGACGGCGGCGTCGATCTCGCGCTGGCCGCCGGACGCGACCTCCGCAAGGACTTCCTGCGTGGCGGGGTCGACACTGCGGAAGGAATCGTCGCTGTCGACCGCCTTGCCGTCGATCAGGTGCGAGAGACGTTTCATGCGTGGGACTCCACGGGTTCGTCGTCAGCGACGATGGTATTGACGAGGCGGCCGACGCGGTCGATTTCGGTGACGACCTCGTCGCCGGGCCGCGTGTCGGCGAGACCCTCGGGCGTGCCGGTGAGGATGAGGTCGCCGGGCTCGAGCGTCATGAAGGCCGTGAGGTATTCGATGAGGAACGGGATGTCGAACACCATGTCCCGCGTGTTGCCCGACTGCGTCTGCGTGCCGTTCACGAAGGTGCGCAGGTCGAGTTTCATGGGGTCGGGAATGTCGGCGGCGTCCACCAGCCACGGGCCCAGCGGTGTGCAGCCGTCGCGATTCTTCACCCGGAAGTTGGGCCGGTAGTAGTTCTCGAGGTAGTCGCGGATCGCGTAGTCGTTGGCGACGGTATAGCCGCCGACGAAGTCGTAGGCGTCGTCCCGTCGGACCCGGCGCGCCGTGCGGCCGATCACCACCGTCAGCTCGCACTCGTAGTGCATGAACGTGACGTCGGCGGGGCGGCGGGACGTGCTTCGGTGACCGACCAGCGCCGTCTCGGTCTTGGTGAAGATGAGAGGTTCGTCCGGCGCCTTGAAGGCGAGTTCCTTCGCGTGGTCCGCATAGTTGAGGCCGAGCGCGATGATCGTGCGCGGTCTTGGCATCGGGGCGAGCGGCGGCAGCCACGACACGTCGGTTTCGTCGACGACGAGGCCGTTGGCCAGGCGCAGGCGTCCGTCGTGCTCGACGGCCCACTGGACGGTCCCCTGATGGATGACGCGGGCGTGCTTCATGGCGCGGGGCTCCCGCTGGCGTCGACGCGGATCAGGCGGTTCTCGAGCCGTCCCAGGCCCGCGCAGGAAACGGACACCCGCTGCCCCGGCCGCACCATCGGCCGGCCCGGCCCGGAACCCAGCATGAGCACGTCGCCCGCACGGAAGGTCATGAACGCCGAGATGTCCTCGATGAGCTTGGCGGCGTCGCGCACCAGGGCGTGGAGCGAAACGCTCTGCAGGAGCGAGCCATCCACGCGGACTTCGAGCGTGACGCTGCCCGACTGCAGTGCCGCGTGAGGCTGGACCACCCACGGCCCGATCGGGCAGAAGCCGTCCAGACACTTGAAGCGCACCGGCGGACGGTAGAACGAGGGCGAGGGAACGGACAGGTCCGCGACGAGGGTCAGACCTTCCACGTGCTGCCACGCGCTGCAGGCCCGCACGCGGGTCGTGTCACGCCCGAAGACGAGGGCGACCGACGCGCCGACTTCGACGGTGTCGATTCCGTCCGGCACCACGATGTCCGCAAACGGACCCGACCACGTGTTCGACGGCTTGACGTAGAGGATCGGCGCCTTCGGGGGCGCCTTGTAGGGCGGCTCGCCGAGTGCCGCGCCGAGCGCCGCCAGTTCGTCCACGTGATTGAGCGCGACACCGTAGACGCAGCCCCCCGTGGGGACGGCAGGCAATCCGCCCTGCCAGCAGGCGTCCCAGTCGGCGCTGCCCAGGCCCGCGGGATCCACGCCCAGCGTCACCGGATGCACGCGGCCATCCCGGCCCGAACGAGCCCAGCCCGAATAGTCCAAGACTCCCCCCAAGGTACGGTTTGGTCGCTGCGGGCGGCAGACCCGCCCGGGGCGGACACTCGCCGTCGCATAGTTAACTTGTTATCAAAGTCTGCGGCAATCCCGGGCGACTGGTCAATCGCCGCCTGCACACCTCGTCCCCGCATTTTCCGCATTCTGCCGGGAGCCATCGTCTGCCGTACCATGCCGAGCGTTGCAGCCGGTGCGCGCGGACGCTCGTGTCCGGGCCGCGCTGCATCCAGGGAGGAGAAAAGATGAGCGTGCCCGCGTGGCCCGACGAGCTGTTCGAGGAACTGGTGGCCGGCGACGTGCGCCAGGTCGCCTACGTGCCGGATGCCGGTCACAAGCGCCTGATCGAGCGGAGTCTCGCGGCGCCCGGGATCGAGGCCGTGTCGCTCACCACCGAGGAAGAGGGCGTCGCCATGCTGGCCGGCGCGTTCCTCGGCGGGCAGAGAGGCGTTCTGCTGCTCCAGTCGAGCGGCGTGGGCAACTGCATCAACATGCTGTCGCTGCCCGCCGAGTGCCGCATTCCGATGCTGATGATCGTCACCATGCGCGGCGAATGGGGCGAGTTCAACCCGTGGCAGATCACCATGGGGCAGGGCACACAGGCGAGCCTGGAAGCCGTGGGCGTGCTGGTGAACCGCGTGGAGAGCGCGGCCGATGTCGCACCGACCGTGCGCGCAAGCCTCGCGCTCGCCTACAACACGGGCCGCGTCGTCGCCGTGCTGCTCAGCCAGAAGGTCATCGGCGCCAAGATGTTCAAGAAGGGGGACACGAAATGAGCGCATCCCGCACTCTCGATCGTCGGGCGTCCGTCGCGCAGCTGCTGCGCCACCGCGGCGAGTCGCTGCTCGTGAGCGGCCTCGGCGGGCCGACCTCCGATGCGTATGGTGTCGGCGATCATCCGCTCACGTTCTACCTGTGGGGTGCCATGGGCGGCGCGGCGATGGTCGGCCTGGGGATCGCGCTCGCCCAGCCGACCCGGCGCGTCATCGTGCTGACCGGCGACGGCGAGATGCTGATGGGCATGGGCTCGCTCGCGACCATCGGCGTGAAGAAGCCCGCGAACCTCGCGATCGTGGTGATCGACAACGGCCTCTACGCCGAGACCGGCCTGCAGGAAGCGCACACGGCGCGCGGCGTGGATCTCGCCGCCGTGGCCCGCGCGTGCGGCGTGACTGCCGAGGTCGTCGAGACCCAGGCGCAACTGGATGCCGTGGAGCCCCGCCTCTACAGCGCGCCCGGACCGCTGCTCGTCAACCTGAAGGTGCCGTCCGTCGCGAGCATCCTGGAGCTGCCCGCGCGTGACGGGCCCTATCTGCGCAGCCGGTTCCGGACGGCGCTGCTGGGGCCGGACTGCCACCTGTGACGAACGCTGCATCGAGGGTGCGATCCGTGCCTTCGATGCGGCGGCCGGGGCGGTTATGATTTCCGCACCCTGATTCCCGACGGACAACCATGAAACGATTCCTGCGACTTGTCTCTGCGTGGATGCTGCTGTGCCTGCCGGCGGTGATGCTCGGTGGCTGCGGCGACGTCCTGTTCTGGCGCACCCAGCGCCATCAGAACACCAGCGTGGTCGAGTACCTGTATCCCGATGCCACCGATCCCGTGATGCCCCAGGGCATTCCGGTGCTGAACCTGCCGATGCGGGTGGGGCTTGCCTTCGTGCCCGACGGTGACCAGCAGGAATGGCTCACGGCCACGAAGAAGGCGGAACTGCTGGAGCGGGTCGCGCAGCATTTCCGGTCCCTCGACTACGTGAAGGCCATCGAGATCATCCCGTCCGACTACCTCACCCGGAAGGGCGGATTCCAGAACCTCGACCAGATCCGCGCGATGTACCGCGTCGAAACGATCGCGCTCGTGTCCTACGACCAGAAGCAGTTCAACGACAAGGGACTCGCGTCCCTCACCTACTGGACTCTGGTGGGCGCGTACGTCGTCCCCGCCGAGAAGAACTCCACGCACACGATGGTCGACACTGCCGTGATGCACATCCCGAGCCGCCGGATGCTGTTCCGGGCGCCCGGTGTCAGCGTGGTCAAGGGCGCGTCGACGCTGGTGAATCAGTCCGAGCAGATCCGCGCGGACAGCGAGCGCGGGTTCGACGATGCCATTGCCAGGATGATCGGCAACCTCGACACGCAGCTGGTCGCCTTCCAGGAGCGGGTGAAGACGTCGCCGGAGGAATACAAGATCGCGCGGGCGGCCGGCAGCCAGGGGGCTCGCGGGGGTGGCGACTTCGGGATCTGGGCCGGCGCCGCATTCGCACTGCTGATGGCCGGGGGCGCGTGGTGGAGTTCGAAGCGCTGACGCCATCCTCGGTGTTGCCGGGGCCATCGTCCGGGCGATCCTCGTCCGCCCGATCGCCGAGGGTCACGCCGGCGGTCGTCGCGGCGCTGCTTGTCGTGCAGCTGCTGCCGGCGCTCGGCGATGCCCTGCTCTACGATCGGACCGCGATTCTGCGCGGCGAGGCGTGGCGCTTCGTGACCGGTCATTGGGTCCACTACTCCTGGGCGCATCTCTGGGGCAATGCGGCGGTGATTGCCGTGGCGGGATGCTGGGCGGAGCGGCGTGGTTCTTCAGGCGTCGTCCGACTCCTTGCCTTTGCTTCTCTGGCGATCGGCGGCGCCCTCTGGGTCTTTGAGCCGGGAATCCTGCAGTTCGCCGGCGCCTCGGGACTGGCGGTCGCCCTCACGGTTTACGCCGCTGCCCGAGCGTGGCAGGACGGCGGACGTTCCCGCTGGGCAGGAGGCGTGGTGCTGGCAGGCGTCGCGGCGAAGCTCCTTGCGGAAAGCGCGGGCTGGCAGTGGCGGGACGCGTCGGCCGATGGGTTCGTGCTGGTCTCGATGAGCCACGGTGCGGGCGCTGCCGTCGCCCTTCTGTTTGCGGTCGTGACGGGCCGGCGGTCGGCCGCGGGCGGAGATGAGGCGGACTACGGAAGCGCCGCGCTGTAGACGATGTCGGACATCATCGGGTGGTGCGTCACCCGGCCGCGGTAGGGCGGGAAGGTCAGAAAGTCCTCGCGCATCCGGGCCCGGATCGGAGAATGCAGCGCACCCGTGAGCGCCATGGGGCTGTCGAACACCACTTTGTTCCGCTGCATGAAGCGGGTCTGCGGCCAGGACAGTGCGGTGGGGCATTCACAGGGCGTGTAAACCTCCACTTCCCGCACTCGCGGCAATTGGGTCATGTGCTGCGCATGGGTGGCCAGGTAGTGGTCCAGCCACTCGTCGGCGTCCTCTGCCGGGCCCTCGTAGCCGACGAGATAGGTCGCGTGGGACTCCGGCGCCTGCCGTGCCGAGGGGGTTTCGAACCGGTGCACGGCCATCGCCTGGTGCGTCACGGACGCATGAGCGAGCATTGGAAATCGTTCGGGGTCCTGAAGCGCCAGGATGGGGCTCTCGGGGCCGAGCGCCCGCTTGAGATCGGCATCGGAGTCGAAGTAGCACTGCAGCACCAGATGCGGCGGCTCGTCGTCCTTGAGGAAAGGATCGTCCGCGACCGTGCAGCAGTGCACGAGCGCCCGGCTGAGGCCGGTCACCGCCTCGACGACCGGGCCCAGAAGCGTGACGAGAGAGTCACGGTCTTCCTCGGGGCGGCCGCTGACGCAGTGGAAGAAGGCGAACCAGCAGAAGCTCATCGTCTTTCTTGTTCTTTCCGTCGCCGCAGGGCCCGGCGCTGCAGGCGCGGGCGGGGCGAACTCGTTGCGGTTCCTGGGCTTTGCGGAAGGGCCGCGCAGGCGGCGCGGCTCTTCCTTGACGGCTTCGCGAACTTTCCGCGACCGCAAGGCACTATACACGCAAGGACCGCGAGCCGGCGGAGGCCCGCCGCGCCATCGCGGGGTAACATTCGGCACATCTTCCGGGCCGCTTCGGCCCGTCTCCGGGGAGCGATTCATGATCAGCTTGAAAGTCAACGGCAAGCCCGTGCAGGTGGACACGGAACCCGACATGCCACTGTTGTGGGTGCTGCGCGACGAGTTGGGCCTCACGGGCACCAAGTACGGCTGCGGTGTCGCGGCCTGCGGCGCCTGTACCGTGCACATCGACGGTGCCGCGGTGCGCTCCTGCGTGATGCCGGTGTCTGCCGTGGCCGGCCAGTCGGTCACCACCATCGAAGGTCTCTCCGCCGACGGCAATCACCCCGTGCAGCGTGCGTGGGTGGACCTGCAGGTGCCCCAGTGCGGGTACTGCCAGAGCGGCATGATCATGGCCGTCGTGGCGCTGCTCAAGGACAAGCCGAAGCCCTCTCCGGCGGAAATCGACGACGCCATCACCAACATCTGCCGCTGCGGCACCTACGTCCGCGTGCGCGAGGCCGTGCAGGCCGCCGCCGGACTGAGCTGAGGAACCGATCATGACGAACACGACTTCGAAGACGATCGCCCGGCCCGGTCGACGTGAATTCCTCGTACGCAGTGCCGCCCTCGGCGGCGGTTTTGCCATCGGCGTGCCGTTCGCTTTCGACGCCGCCGCGGCCGAAGGCCCGGTGGAGCTCACCCACTGGATCGTGATCAATCCGGACGACACGATCGTCATCCGCATCGCCCGCTCCGAACTGGGCCAGGGCAGCTTCACCGGTCTCGCGCAGCTCGTCGCCGAAGAACTCGAGTGCGACTGGAGCCAGGTGCGCTCCGAGTACGCAGACGTCAACGAGCACGTGAAGCGCAACCGGGTGTGGGGTGCCATGTCCACGGGCGGCAGCCGGTCCATCCGCGAGTCGCAGGAAACCTTGCGCAAGGCGGGCGCCGCTGCCCGGCAGATGCTGGTGACGGCTGCCGCGAAGCAGTGGGATGTTCCTCCCGAAGAGTGCACCGTCGCCATGGGTGCCATCGCCCACACGCCGACCGGTCGCACCACGCGCTTCGGTGCGGTGGCCGAGGCGGCCGCGAAGCTGGAAGTGCCGAAGGAGATCAAGCTCAAGGATCCGTCGGAGTGGCGGATTATCGGTCAGTCGCCGAAGCGCTTCGACATTCCGGACAAGACGACCGGCAAGCAGATCTACGCGGCCGACGTGCGGCTGCCCGGGATGCTGCACGCCTCGGTGATGCAGTGCCCGGTGTTCGGCGGCAAAGTGAAGTCCCTCGATGAGAGCAAGGTCCTCGGCCTGCGCGGCGTAAAGAAGGTGTTCCGCGGCGAGGACTACGTCGCGGTGGTCGCCGACAACTGGTGGCGGGCCAACCAGGCCCTCAAGGCGCTGCCGGTGGAATGGGACGACGGTGGCAACGGGCAGGTTTCCAGCGAGTCGATCAAGGCCTTCCTGCGCACGGGCATCGACGCGAAGGAAGTGCCCGTCGCCCGCAAGGACGGCGATTTCGAGACCGCCGTGGCCTCGGCCGCGAAGGTGCTGGATTCCGAGTACTACGCGCCGTACCTCAACCACGCCACGATGGAACCGCAGACGGCCACCGCGCTGTACAAGGACGACACCATCGAAGTGTGGGTCGGCACGCAGAACGGCGAGGCCAGCATCGCGACCGCGTCGGAGACCTCCGGCATTCCGCTCGACAAGGTGATCGTCCACAAGATGCATGCGGGCGGTGGCTTCGGACGACGCGGACCGCACCAGGAGTACACGAAGCACGCCGTGCAGATCGCCATGAGCCTGCCCGGCACGCCGGTGCGCGTGCAGTGGTCTCGCGAAGAAGACATGAAGCAGGGCCGCTACCGCCCCGTTGCCCTGGTGCGACTGCGCGCGGGCCTCGACAAGGACGGCAACTGGCTCGCCTGGCACGTACGGCAGGCAGACCAGTCCATCTTCACCAGCGTGCGACCCGCTGACATCAAGAACGGTATCGACCCGGTGGGTGTGCGCGTGTTCAACGACATGCCCTACGCGGTGCCGCACTTCACGAACGAGTACGCGATGCGCAACACCCACGTGCCGCCGGGATTCTGGCGTGCGGTGGCGCACACGCACAACCCGGTGTTCCGCGAGTGCTTCATCGACGAGATCTGCGTCGCCGCCGGCAAGGACCCGTACCAGTTCCGCCGGCCGCTTCTCGCAAAGAAGCCGAAGGATCTCGGCGTGCTCGATGCCGTGGCCAAGGCGGCGGGCTGGGGCACGCCGCTGCCCAAGGGCGTGTTTCGCGGCATCGCGCTGACGGACTCGTACGGCAGCTTCACGGCAGCGGTGGTCGAGCTTTCCGTGAAGGGCGGCACGGTGATCGAGGTGCATCGCGTCGTGGTTGCGATCGACCCTGGATACATCGTGCATCCCGATGCCGTGAAGGCGCAGATCGAGAGCGGTGTGGTGTGGGCGCTCAGCATGGTCATGCACGAGGAGATCACCATCAAGGACGGCCGGGTGGAACAGAGCAACTTCCTGGACTACCCGGTGACCCGTCTCTCGGACGTCCCGTCCAAGGTCGAGTCGGTGCTGGTGCCGAGCGGCGGTTTCTGGGGTGGCGTGGGCGAGCCGCCCATCGGTGCCGTGACGCCGGCCTTGTGCAACGCGCTCTTCGCCGCCACGGGCAAGCGCATCCGCTCCCTGCCGCTGCGCCATCACGGCTTCAGCTTCGCCTGACGGTCCGATGCCGCGTTCGACCGTCAGCCGGGGTCGGCGCCGCCTGATCCTGGGGGGTGCCGGCTTGTGGGTCCTGACGGTCCGGCCGGCCTCCGCCACGCCGGAGGCGATGGTCGAAGCGATCCGGGCCCTCACCGGGGGGAGGGAAGTCGTCGAGGGTGGCGTCACCCTCGAACTGCCCCGCATCGCCGATAACGGCAATGTCGTCGCCCTGACGGTGAAGGTGGCCTCCGCGCAGACGGCGGAGGATCACGTGCGGTCCATTCATGTCTTCTCCGAGCAGAATCCCGTGGCCGCCGTTGTGCAGATGTTCCTCGGCGCCCACTACCCGAAGCCGGAGGTCTCCACGCGCATCCGCCTGGCGAAGACTCAGCGCGTGATCGCCATTGCCGAGATGCAGGACGGCGGCTTTCGTGCCGGGGCGACCCAGGTGGAAGTCACCATCTCCGCCTGCGGGGACGAGTGAGATGACCGACACCGTGATCCGCATGCCTGCGCAGGCGAAGGCCGGCGAGGTCATCACCGTGCGGGCGATGGTCCGCCATCCGATGGAAAGCGGCTTCCGGCACGACAACGTGGGCAAGCCGATCGCCCGACACATCGTCGAGAGCTTCGTCTGCCGCTACGGCGGGCGCGAGGTGTTCCGGGCGCAACTGTCCTCGGGCGTGACGACCAACCCTTACTTCCAGTTCTATCTCCGGGCTGCGGAGACGGGGGACGTGAACTTCACCTGGGTGGATGACCGCGGGCGGGTTTTCGAGGCAGTCTCCCGACTCGAAGTGATCTGATTGCGGGCGGAGGGGCGCTCCGGCGATCGCCCGGGACTCAAGGCGATCCGGCGAGTTTCTCCATCTGCTGGCGCAGGGTGCGCCGGCCCTCGCTGTTGGTCCCGCGCCAGGCGCGCAGCGCGAGATCGAGGAACTTCTGTTCGGTCGGCGTGAGGGTCCCGGACTTCCGGGCTTCGTCCAGCCAGCCGGCGGGCCGGCCGCAGTGCTGTTCCATCTGTCTGGCGAGCTTGTCCCCGATGGGGCGGGCCGACTTGATCTGGCTCCACATGCTGGGCGAGATCTCGAGAGCGGCGGCAAAAGCCTGCTCCAGCCCCTTGGGGGCGGCGCCCGTGGCCATCGCGCGCTCCGCGAATTCCTGGAAAAGGATGAGCGCGTTCTGCCTTCGGGTCATGGTGATGTTCGACATCGACGGGAAGTCCTTTGAAACCGGGGGGGCGACCCGCATTGTCGCAGGGGGCGGACGGGTCGGTAAAGACAGTTTACGTCGCGCGGCCCCGGATTGGCCCGCTCCCGCCTGACGCCGCGCCGGCCGGCGCAAGACCGTCGCGTAGAATCCCGGTTGTCCGGCCACTTCCCGCCTGAGCACGCCTCGACCCCTTCACCCATGCAGCAACGTCCCTACCGCTACCTCGACGTGATCACGGTTGTCTTCATCACCGTGCTGCTCTGCGCCAACGTGATCGGCGCGGGCAAGGTCGCGAACATCGGCGGGATGTCTCTGACCGTCGCGGTCCTCATCTTTCCGGCGTCCTACCTGTTCGGCGACATCCTCACCGAGGTCTATGGCTATGCCCACGCCCGGCGGGTGATGTGGCTGGGGTTCGGCGCCATGCTGATCGCGCTGGTAGTGAGTACTGTCACGGTGGTGACGCCGCCTGCCGCGGGCTGGCCCAACCAGGCCGCGTACGAGACCGTGTTCGGTCAGGTGCCGCGGATTGCGGTCGCGTCCGTGATCGCCTTCTGGTGCGGCGGCTTCATCAACGCCTACGTGCTGGCAAAGATGAAGGTCATGACCGAGGGTCGCGCGCTGTACCTGCGCACGATCGCCTCCACCGTGCTGGGCGAGGCCATCGACACGGTGCTGTTCTTCCTGGTCGCGTTCTTCGGCGTTTGGGGCAACGATCTCCTGATGAACGTGATGTGGGGCGAGTACGTGGTGAAGGTCGGCTGGGAAGTCGCCGCCACGCCGCTCACGTACGTGGTGGTCCGCTGGCTCAAGCGAGCCGAGCACGAGGATCACTTCGACCGCGGCACGAACTTCACGCCCTTCCGTCTCAAGGCCTAGCGAAGGACTGATTCCCGCCCATGAAACCGCACGCCTTCGTCGCCATGCCCTTCGGCACCAAACCGGGCCCGGATGGCGTGCCGATTGATTTCAATCGGGTCTTCACCGAGTACCTGCAGCCGGCCATCGCGGCAGCGGGCCTCACCGTGCTGCGCGCAGACCAGGAACAGCGGGCCGGTGACATCCGGACCGACATGTTCCAGGAACTGCTCATGGCGGACCTGGTGGTCGCCGACCTCACGATCGACAACCCGAATGTCTGGTACGAACTCGGCGTCCGCCACGCCCTGCGTGCGCGCGGCGTCGTGCTGGTGTCCGGCGGGCGTTCGCCGACGGCCTTCGATCTCTACACCGATCGCAAGCTCCGCTACACGCTGAAGGACGGTGCCCCCGACCCCGCGACGCTCGAGGAGGACCGACGCAAGCTCACCGCGATGGTGAAGGCCACCATGGAGTCCTGGCATGGCCGGACCGTGAGCCCCGTGTATTCGCTCCTGCCCAATCTCGAGGAGCCCGAGTGGCGGGCGATGCGCATCGGCCAGGTGCGGGAGTTCTGGGAGAGCCACGACCAGTGGGAGAAGCGGGTCGACCTCGCCCGCAAGGCAGGACGGGTCGGTGACATTCTGGTTCTCGCCGACGAAGCGCCGGTCGCGGCTTTTCGCGCCGAGGCCTGGATCAAGGCGGGCGAGGCCCTGCGAAAAGCTGAGCACTTCGATTTCGCGCTCGAGCAACTGGAGCGCGGGCTCGCCATCGAGCCGACGCATCGCAAGGGGTTGCAGGAGAAGGGCATCTGCCTGCAGCGGCTGGCGCAGCAGGGTGTGGCGGGGTATTCCATCGAACGCGCGCGCAGCCACTACCAGGAAGTCCTCGCGCTGACCGATGCGCGGGGCCGGGCGATCTACGGGAACGACCCGGAGTTCTGGGCGCTGCTCGGCCGCGTGGACAAGGATGCCTGGACCGCCGCATGGCGGACGGAGGGCAAGACCGCCGAGCAGCTTCGCGATGATGCCGCCTACGAAGATGCTCTTCTGCGAGCCGCGATCGACAGCTACCTCCGTGCGTATCGCAGCCAGGTCGGCCACTACTTCTCCGGCATCAACGCGCTCACGCTCATGCATCTGTACCGGCACCTCACCAACGACACTCGCTACGACAGCCAGGGCGTGTCGATGGTGGGGGCGGTCCGGTTTGCCGCCCGGTGCGAGAGCGAGCCGGGCAATGCGTACTGGGCTGCGGTGACACAGGCGGACGTGGAACTCCTGGACGGCACGCCCGACACGGTGACGGCCGCCTACAAGGAAGCCATCTCCCGCAACGAGAAAGACTGGTTCGCGCTCAACTCGACGCGCTCCCAACTGCAGCTGCTCGCCGACCTCGGCTTCCGGCCGGATACCGTCGCGGCCGCGCGGTCGGTGTTCGAGAGAGCGCTGCAGCGACTGCAGCGCCCGGAGGAGAACTGGCAGCCGCGTCAGGTGTTTCTCTTCAGCGGCCATCTGGTGGATGCACCGGATCGTCCCGTCCCGCGGTTTCCGGCGGAGAAGGAGCCCGACGCGGCGGCTCGCATCGCGAAGGTGCTCGAGGAGATGGGCGCCGGGCCCGGGGACATCGCGCTGTCCCAGGCGGCGTCCGGCGGTGATCTGCTGTTCCTGGAAGCCGCTCTGGCGCGCGGCGTTCGTCCGCAGATTCAGCTGCCTTTCGAGGAGCCCGAGTTCATCGAGAAATCGGTGCTTCCTTCCCAGGGCGGCGAATCCTGGCGGGACCGCTTCTATGCGGTGCGCGACACGGCGGGTGTGAAGCTGAGGATCATGCCGGACGAACTGGGGCCCTGTCCCGACGGCGTCGACCCGTTCGAGCGCTGCAATCTGTGGCTGCTGTTCACCGCACTCGCGTTCGGCCTTGAGAAAGTGCGCTTCGTCTGTCTGTGGAACGGCGGCGGTGGCGATGGTCCTGGCGGAACCGCCCACATGTACAACGAAGTGAAGGCCCGCACGGGTCGTGTGGAGTGGATCGACACGCGGACGCTGTAGCGGGCTCGTCCCTTCGTAGAGCCTTCCGGACGTCCTTCAGCGGGAGGCTTACCGGCTGCACACTTCGGAGTAGAGGGCGAGAAGACGCGTCGCGAGAGGTTCGGCGCGCCAGTTTTCGGCCGCGAGTCGACCGGCAGCGCTGAGTTCCCGCCGGAGGTTGGCGTCGTTTCCCACCCGGCACATCGCTTCCGAGAAGTCTTCCACGGTGTCCGCCGGCGTCAGAGCCCCGGCGTTTCCGGTGAGGATGTCCTTCGTGCCCATCGCCGCGAGCGCAACCACAGGCACCCCGAGCGCCATGGCTTCCAGCAGGACGAGTCCCTGTGTCTCGGTACGCGACGCGAACACGAAGGCGTCCGCGGCCCGGTAGCAGTCCTGCAGCGGACCGTCGCGTCCGAGGTAACCCACGAAGCAGACACGATCGTCGATGGCGAGCTTTCGCGCGAGGGCGCGCAGGCCGGGCAGGGCCGGCCCTTCTCCTGCGATCACCAGCCGCAGCGGTTCGCATTGGCGGGCTGCACGCTGAAATGCCTCGAGGAGGAAGCCGATGTTCTTCTCGTGTGCAACTCGACCGACGAACAGGAGGATTCTGTCCTGCGACGTGAACCCGTGCTGAGTCCGGAAGCGCATGCCGTCGCCGCCGCTGAGCGTCGCGATCGGGATGCCTGTCGGGAGGATCTCCATGGCTGTCGTCACGCCGTAGCGGCGCAGGACTTCGCGCATCGCCGAGGAGGGAACGATCAGCCGGTCTACCTGGGCGGCCTGGCTTCGCGAGACGGATCGTGCGAGGGCGCGCATGGCGGCCTTCGGCACGAACGGGACGTAGTGGAAGAGATATTCCTCGAAGAACGTATGGTAGGTCTCGACGACCGGAATGCCGAGTTGCCGCGCGAACGCCACGCCGAGGTAGTGAGCCAGAAACGGCGTCTGCACGTGGACGACATCGTAGCGTTCGCTCTCCAGCTCGCGCAGCCTTGCCCGCGCGACAGCTCGGGACATCAGACGGTCCTCGGGGTCCAGCGGGACCTGGCGGGAAGGAATGCGATGGATGCCCGGATCTTCATCGCCGCCAGAAGGCCATTCCGGCGCGAGCAGGTCCACCTGGTGACCGCGCGCCGTGAGTTCCGTGCGGAATGTCTGGATGGATGTGGAAACCCCGTTGACGCGGGGGAAGTACACATCGGAGATCATCAGGATCTTCATCGTCGCCGCGGATGCTCCCACGCCGACGTGACGGTCCCGTGAATATCGCGACGAAGCGCGGAATCAGTCCCCGACGGTCATCGCTGCGGACCACGTCCGATACTGATGCCGCATCAGCGCCTCACTGGTGCCGGCGACATCCCGGCTGACCGGCTCGTCTTCTTCGGCACTGCACTCGCGATGCAGGCTCACCCAGGGATTGGCCTGCGTGGTGAGGCCCTGGTGAATCGTCTCGAACACATGCAGGTCGTCGTGCGCCACGACCGACAAAGGCGAGAACACGAGCCGGTTGTAGAGGGCGCCGCGGGCGAGCAGCTCGTCGGGGGCGCCTTTCGCGCGAAACGACCAGGCTTCTACGAGCGTGCGGTCAGCGGCGATGGGCCGGATCACGCGCATGGCCTGCGGGGCGGTCTTGAGCGACAGGCTCGGATATGCGACGGCGTTCTGCGGGGAGAATGCGAGGACGGCCCCGGTGCGGGCTTCCCCATGCCGGGCGACGAGGGCATTCACGTAGTCGGGCATGCCTGCATAGGCGGAATGCAGACTGAACGCCGTGCCGAGCAGGGTATGTCCGTTGGGCAGCGTGCGCCCGCCCATCTTCTGGAAGAAGTCGTACCCGGAGCCGAACGGCAGCAGCTGCTGCATGGCGAGCGGCTTCGGCGTGCCTGCCGGCTCGCGGGCCCACACCGCCTCGGCGGCCGAGGACGCGGATTCGTGGGCCGTCACCGCGTGCATCGTGTCGTTGATGTTTTCGAGGTAGATCTTCCAGTTCGCGCGGACGACAGTGCGCAGACACCCGCCCGCCACTTCGATCTCGCCTGTGGGCGAGCGGTCGAGCAGGTTGTCGATGACCTCGGTCATCGGTCCCAGATGATCCCGCAGCGCCGGCCCCTCGCCGGTGAGTCGGGCGAAGACGAAACCGCGATAGCTCTCCACCGCGGCGGCCGGCACGAGCCCGGCGCCTGCCGGGCAATCGTGCAGGCGAGTGCCCTCGTACCCGCTGCGCCGGGGGATGGCCAGGAGGGAGCCGTCCGTCCGGTACGACCAGGCGTGGTAAGGGCAACGGAAGAATCCGCCGGTGTTGCCGCTCGGCGCGGACACCACTCTGGCCCCCTTGTGCGCGCAGCGGTTGCGCAGCACGCGGACCGAACCGTCCTCCTGGCGGACCAGCACGCATGGCTGGGTCGCGAGGTCGACCGTGACGTAGTCGCCCGGTGCCGGAATCTGACTCTCGTGCCCCGCGAAGATCCACGTGCGCGACCACAGCCGTGCCATTTCCGCACGGAAGACATCCGGCCGCAGGTACAGATCGCGATGGACGCCGTCGGGACGGACGAGCTGGTCGAAGGGAAGCGGGGAAAGGGGCATTGCGTCGGCGTGGTCCGGGAAGACTTGAAGGTACGGCTGGCACGGGCGGGAGGTCAATGGGGCGGGGCCTTATGCCTTTTCGCCGATTCCCGTGCATGTCTCGTTGCGGTAAGGTAATCCAATCGAACGTCATGCGCCGGCGCGAGGGCCGTCGCGGACGATGTCGCAGGAGGAGATTGCGCCATGCCCAGCATCAAGCTCAGTGTCACCGTGCGGTCTGCACTCGTCGCGAAGTACACCCCGGCAGCGCTCTCGAAGATCGACACGGCCATGGCGGCCTGGATCAAGGCGGACCTCGCCCGCGGCATACGCACCGTGCACGTCGCGCTCGACGATTCCGCGGCCATGACGGCCCAGGGCGTCGCGCCGCTCAAGGGCAAGGTGTCCGCGCAGAAGGCGAAGCGCGCCATCGACGCGCTCGCGAAGAAGCTCGCGCCTGAGTACATCGTGATTTTCGGTGGCGACGACGTGATTCCGTACTTCCGCGTGAAGAATCCCAGTCACGATCCCAATGGCGACACGGACGTCACCGTCGCCACCGACAACCCCTATGCGTCGTCCCGCACCTACCGGGCGGGCGCCATCAAGAGCTATCTGATTCCCGACCGCGTCGTCGGGCGCATTCCGGACCTCCCCGGCGCCGCCAACGCCGATCCGCTCTGGCTCATCACGCCGCTCAAGACCGCGACCGCATGGACACCGAAACCCGTCTCGTTCTACGGCAGCGCCTACGCCACGTGCTGCGACGCGTGGAAGAGCGCCGGGCTCGCCACGATGCGCTATCTGAGTCTGCCCACGGCTGACCTCATGATCTCGCCGCCCACGATCGACGCGACCGCCACCGCCCGCGGACGCCTCGCCCGGACGCTGCACTTCACGAAGTGCCACGGGTCGCAGATCGACGCCAGCTTCTACGGCCAGAAGGGCAACAGCTATCCGCAGATCCTCTTCAGCGGGACGCTCGCCGGACAGGTCGTGCCCGGTACGCTGCCTGCCGCGATGTGCTGCTACGGCGCGCAGGTGTACTCGCCGTCCGACCCTGCAGCCCGGCCCGCAGGGGCGCTGCCCATCTCCATGACTTACCTGCGCGGCGGTGCCGTCGGGTTCATGGGGGCGACCGAGATCGCCTGGGTCGGCCCGCAGATCATGATGTGCGCCGACTGGATCGTCGCGGCGTACCTCAAGAAGGCCCTCGCGGGCGCTTCGCTCGGCCGGGCCATGATGGAATCCAAGCAGGACTACGTGCAGTACGTCACCGGCCAGGGCCAGCGACTCGACACGGCGGACGAGAAGACGATGATCGAATTCGTGCTCCTGGGCGATCCGTCTCTGCATCCCGTGGCCTCGCCCGCGCCGGCCGTGCGGACGCGCAGCGCGGCCGCTGCCGTGGAAACCGCACAGCGCGGTGAGCGCCGCATTGCCCGGGCCGCGCTCGCCGCCCAGGTCACGAGGGAGTTGCCCGAGCGCGTGTCGGCCAGGGCGCCGGCGGCGGCGACGGCGAAGAAGATCTTCGCTGCCGTGGCCGGCATGCTGGAAAAGTCGGACCAGCAGTTTCTCGAACCCGCACGCGCACGGGCCAGCAAGCTGGTGTCCGCGCCGGTCGCGGCGCGGGCCGTGGCTACGCGGGGCCTCGCGAGCGCCGTGGGAACGACGCGACAGCTCGCGGAGTCGGTCGAGTACACCTGGACGGGCAGCAAGATCGTGGACGGGCGCCAGCACGTGCGCCTGCTCACCGTCGAGGCGGATGCAGCGGGCAACGTGCTACGCTCCCGGCTGCTCCACAGCGCATAGGCGGTATCGTCTGGGGAAGCGCTGACTCCGTGGTGCGGCTGTACCAGGGGACCGTGGCTTCCGCGTGCACGGCGGTGCCGTGGGCCCGATGTCCAGAACCAGATCCCGTTCCGGTGCTTCCGGTGGCGAGCGCGAACTCGTGCTGCTGCGCGGCCGGCTGACCCACGCCGTGGTCCAGCGGGGAACGGCCAGCGAGCACGATTCCTGGGTCCTCGACTGCCCGGGTCATGGGCGGCTCGCCCTTTCGCCTCTCGATGCGAACCCCTTCGAACGCGCCGCGCTTCCTGCGGAAGCCGGTGCGGAGGTGGAGGCCGAAGGCTATCTGCTCGGCAGCGAACTGCGCTATGTCCGCGTGCGGGTCCTCTGACGTGCGCATCGCCGTTTTTCCTTTGACATCCCGACGCCGCGACGGCATAAGCACCGCATCTCGAACGGAGGTCGGAACATGCGCATAGCCGTACTGGGCGGCGGTCACGGGTGCTACGCGGCTGCGGCGGATCTTTCGGAGCAGAACCACGAGGTCCGGCTCTGGCGCCGGGACGCCGCCGCCCTCGCGCCGATCGCGGAAAGTCGGGCGATCCGGCTGAAGGACGTCTCGGGCACCCGCAGCGTCGCCATCGCGCACATCACGGCCGACATCGGTGCGGCGGTGCGAGGTGCGGAACTCATCCTGATTCCCTCGCCCGCCATCGCTCAGGAAGACATCGCCCGCGCCATGGCACCGCACCTGACCGATGGTCAGGTGGTGTTCCTGCCGCCGGGCACCTTCGGGTCGGTCGTCATGGATCGCGTCGTGCGGGCGGCGGGCAGCCGCGCCCGGGTCACGTGGGCGGAAACCGGCACGCTGCCCTACCTCGCCCGCAAGCACGGGCCCGACGAGGTCGCCATCACGATCCGCGCCGTGCGCCTGCCGACGGGCGTGTATCCCGCGAATCGTTCGGACGAAGCGCTCGCGTGCATCGCTCAGGCCTACCCCTCCGTCCTCCCGTGCGGGGATGCGCTGTCGGGCGCACTCATGAACGCCGGCCCGATCATCCACCCGCCGCTCGTCGTGATGAACGCCGCACCGCTCCAGGGCTTCGAACGGTGGGACATCCACAATGAGGGCACCCAGCCCGTCGTGCGCGCCGTGACCGACCGCCTGGACGCCGAGCGTATCGCCGTCCGCGAGGCTCTTGGCTATGGCGCACCGCACTTTCCGCTGGCCGACCACTACACGAGCGATCGCTGGATGTATGGCGACGCGCACAAGCGTCTCGTCGACTCCGGCGACTGGCGCGAGCACATCGACCTCCACAGCCATCGGTACGTCACGGAGGACATCGTCCTCGGTTTGGCTTTCCTGGCGTCCGTGGCGCGCTGGGCGGGGTGCGACGCGCCGATCGCCCACGGCCTGCTGGCCATCACCGGCGGATTCCTGGGCCGGGATCTCCGCCAGGGCCCCCGCACGCTGGATGCCATGGGGCTCGCGTCCCTCAGCCGCGAAGCGCTCGCGCAGCGGCTCCAGGAGGGCGAGCGCTGATGCCGCAGCCGGAATCGATCGTCGCCCTCGGTGCCGGGCGGATGGGTCGGGGCATCGCTCTGGCGTTCGCCTATGCCGGACATCCGGTCACGCTGCTCGACTTCAAGGCAAGGCCGCCCGAGGACTTCGTTCGGCTTGCCGCCGAGGCGATCGCGGACGTGAAGGCGAGTCTCCTGGGGCTGGCCGAACTGGGCGCGATCGGCGCGGCCGATGTCGACCGAGTGCTTGCCCGCATCCGTGTCGCCGGCGAGGTCGATGCTTCCGCCGTGCTGCGGGATGCCACGCTGGTGTTCGAGGGCGTTCCCGAGACCATCGCGGCCAAGCGCGACGCGTTCACGCGGGTGTGCGAGCACGTGTCGCCGGAGGCGATTCTCGCGTCGACCACGTCGACCATTCTTGTCACGGAACTGGCCGCGATGGTCACGCATCCCGGTCGACTGCTGAATGCGCACTGGCTCAACCCTGCCTATGTGATTCCGCTGGTGGAGATCAGCACCCATCCGGGCACGGCGCCGGAGGTCGTGAGTCGGCTGAAGAGCCTGCTGGAGGCCATCGGCAAAGTCCCGGTGGTCTGCGGCCCGGCGCCGGGCTACATCGTGCCGCGCCTGCAGGCGCTCATCATGAACGAGGCGGCGCGCATGGTGGAGGAGGGCGTTGCGAGCGCCGAGGAGATCGACAAGGCCACCCGATACGGGCTCGGGCTGCGTTTCGCGTCCATCGGCGTGCTGGAGTTCATCGACTACGGCGGCAACGACATCCTGTACCACGCGAGCCGGTATCTGGCCGGAACCGTGTCCGCCGAACGCTATGCGCTGCCGGACATCGTCGACCGGTTCATGCGCGAAGGGCGCAATGGCTTGCGCGAAGGGGCCGGTTTCTTCGAATATGGCGGGTGCGACCTGCCGGCGTATCGCAAGGATGTGCTGGCGCGGACGCTGGCGATGCTCGATCACTTCGGGCTCGCCCGGCCGCCCCGGTAGATCGCTCCCCCACGAATTCTTCGAGGAACGCTTCATGACCTTCTCCCGCTGGATGGCTCGCCTGGGCGCGGCCGCGTTGGCGCTGTCGGCCTGCGTGTCGCACGCGCAGGAAATCACGCTGCGCGCGGCCAACGCCTTCCAGGAAGGCACCTACTACGCCCGCAACTTCGAGCGCTTCATCAAGAAGGTGAATGAAGAGGGCAAGGGCCTGGTGCAGATCAACTACGTGGGCGGGCCCAAGGCGATCCCCACATTCGAGCTGGCCAACGCCCTGCGCGGCGGCGTGGTGGACCTCGCCAACACCACCACGTCGTTCACCACGAGCATCGTGCCCGAGGGGCTGGCGCTCAACTACACGCATCTCACCATGGCCGAGATGCGGAAGAACGGCGTGCTCGACACCCTCAACAAGATCTTTCTCGACAAGGGCCTGTACTACTACGCCCGCACCGGCGAGGGCATTCAGTACTACATCTACACGAACAAGAAGATCGACAAGGCGGATCTCACCGGCCTCAAGCTTCGGGTTGCGCCCATCTATCGCGAGTTCTTCCAGAAGCTGGGTGCGAGCGTCATCCAGATCGCCCCCGGCGAGGTGTACACGGCGCTCGAGCGCGGCGTGGTCGATGGCTACGGATGGCCCCTGATCGGCATCTTCGATCTCGGCTGGCACGAGCGCACGAAGTACCGGGTGGAACCGGGCTTCTACGCCATCGAATTGGGCGTCATCTTCAATGCGAACACGTGGCGCAAGCTCACGCCGCAGCAGCGGCAGTTCCTCGAGAAGCAGGCCGCGTGGCTCGAAGGGCTCAACGTGGAGATGGGCACGAAGGACGCCACCGCTGAGCTCAAGCGCCAGCAGGACGCCAACATCCAGGTCATCAAGCTCGATGACGCCCAGGCGAAACTGCTTGTGAAGACCGCCAACGAATCCGCGTGGAACGCTATCGTCGCCGCCAGTCCCACGCACGGAGCGAAGCTGCGCGAGCTGATGGCGCCCAAGTGACCGCCGGCGCGCGTTCTCCGCGATGAAGCTCTGGGCGAATCTCATGGCCGCCTGCGGTCTGGCGGCCGCGGCGATCCTCGGGCTCACCGTCGTGCTGGTCTGCTACGACGTGATCGCCCGGAATCTCGGGGCGGCCAGCCTGCCCTGGATCGTCGAGGTGACCGAATACGCGCTGCCGCTCGCCACGCTGCTGGCCGCGCCGTGGCTGCTGTTCCGGTTCGAGCACATCCGGCTCGACGTGCTGCAGCAGGTACTGCCACCTTCGATCCAGCGAGTGGTCGATCGTATCGCCGCTGCCATCGGTCTTGTCGTGTGCCTCGCCCTCGTGCGCTACGCCATCGCCGTGCTGCTGGACAGCCGCGACATCGGTGCGATGGTCATGAAGAGTCTCGTGTTTCCCGAATGGTGGGTATTCGTGCCTGCGCCGGTGTGTTTCGGTCTCATGGGCATCGAATGCGCGCGCCGCCTCGTCGCGAAGGAGCCGGGCGCGGCCGAACACCATCTGGCCCCCGGCGAGGAAGCGTAGCCCATGGCGTGGTGGCAGACGCTGTGTCTGCTCTTCGGTCTGCTCACCGTGCTGCTGCTGGCCGGTGTGCCGGCCGGGTTCGCGTTTCTCGGCATCAATCTCGTCGGCGCCATCGTGTACCTGGGGGGCGAGCCCGGCCTGATGCAGATGGTGCGCAACGCGATGGCCTCGCTCACCAACTTCTCGCTGACGCCCATCCCATTCTTCGTGCTGATGGGCGAGGTGCTGTTCCACACGGGCGTGGCGATGAAGGCGATCGACGCCTTCGACAACGTCATCTGGCGCGTGCCGGGTCGGCTGGCGGTCATCGCTGTGGTCGCCGGCACAGTCTTCTCGGCGATTTCCGGTTCCACCATTGCCACCACCGCACTGCTCGGGAGCCTGCTGCTGCCGCAGATGCTTGCGCGCGGCTATCACCCGAAGATGGCCATGGGGCCCATCATGGCCATCGGCGGCGTCGACATGCTGATCCCGCCGTCGGCGCTTACGGTGCTGCTCGGCAGCCTCGCAGGTATCTCCATCACGGGGCTGCTGGTGGCAGGCGTGATTCCCGGGCTGCTGCTGGCGCTGGTGTTCGTCGCGTACATCGTGTGGCGGTCCTGGCGCGACCCGTCGCTTGCGCCGTCCTTCGATCACGCGCCGTTGAAAGGCTGGGCGCGATGGCGTCCTCTGGTCGTGTACGTCACGCCGCTCGTGGCGATCTTCCTGGTGGTGATTGTCGCGATGTCCGCCGGCTGGGCAACGCCGACGGAGTCCGCGGCGCTCGGCGCGGCGGCGACGATCGTGGTCACCGTCGTGTACCGCTCGCTGTCCGTGGCGAACCTGATTGCCGCGCTGCGCGGCACGGCGGCGATCACCGGCGTGATCCTGTTCATCATCATCGGCGCCACGACCTTCTCGCAGATTCTGTCGTTCTCGGGGGCGACCAATGGTCTGGTGTCGCTCGTGCAGGATTCGGGCTGGTCACCCGCGGTCGTGCTGACGGCGATGATGGCGATCCTGCTCGTGCTCGGCTGTTTTCTCGATCAGGTGAGCATGATGCTCATCACGCTGCCGTTCTACATGCCGCTGGTCCAGCACTTCGGATTCGAGCCGCTGTGGTTCGGCGTGATGTACCTCATCTGCATGCAGCTCGGACTGCTCACGCCGCCGTTCGGCATGCTGCTGTTCACCATGCGGGGGGTGGCGCCGAAGTCCATCCCCACCAGCCAGATCTTCGCGGCCGTGACGCCCTATGTGCTGTTCGGACTGGCGATGCTGCTGCTGATTGCGATCTTCCCGGGACTGGCCACCTGGCTGCCCGGGGTGCTGCTGGCGCGATGAGCGTCAGGGAAGGCCCGATGCCATGACGCGGCCGCGCGGGTCGTACAGACCTGGGTCAGTCGCCTTCGAACACCGGTCGTGTCTTCGCGACGAACGCCTCGTAGGCCCGGTGGAAGTCGCGCGTCTGCATGCAGATGGCCTGCGCCTGCGCCTCGGCCTCGATGGCTTCGTCGATGCCCATGTCCCACTCCTGATGCAGGCACTTCTTGGTCATCGCATGGGCGAAGGTCGGGCCGTGCGCCAGTTCGCGGGCAAAGGTCTGCGCCTGCGACAGCAGATCCTCCGGCGTGCACACGCGATTGAGAAAGCCCCAGGCAAGGGCCTCCTCGCCGCCGAGCGATCGGCCGGTGTAGAGCAGTTCCGAGGCGCGGCCCTGCCCGATCACCCTGGGCAGCAGCGCGCAGGCGCCCATGTCGGCGCCCGCGAGACCGACCTTCACGAAGAGGAACGCCGTCTTGCTTCGCGCGGTGGCGAACCGGATGTCCGAGGCCAGCGCCAGCAGCGACCCGGCGCCGGCGCATATCCCGTCGATCGCCGCCACGACGGGCTGAGGACAAGCGCGCATGGCCTTCACGACATCGCCCGTCATGCGGGTGAATGTGAGGAGGCCTGGCATGTCGAGCTTGGTAAGCGGACCGATGATCTCGTGCACGTCGCCGCCCGAGCAGAAGTTGCCCCCGCTGCCCGTGATGACGACGGCCTTCACGTCCGAGGCATGCTGGAGGGCGCGGAAGAGGTCCCGCAGTTCCGCGTAGGACTCGAAGGTGAGAGGGTTTTTCTTTTCCGGGCGGTCCAGCGTGAGGGTGGCCACGCGGTCGGTCACGGACCAGCGGAAGTGACTGGCCTTGTAGTTCGCCAGCAAACGGTCGTTACCACGGGTGAGGGGATGGCCGGAGTCCATGCTCATGAATTGCTCCCACGCATAGGCGTACTTTCCAGACAGGTATTAGCGGTCCGAAATGTTTAGAAGTCAAGCATTCCGCCTTCCCGGAAGGGGGCGCCTCGGCCGCTGGCTGACGGCGCTGCTGCTCGCTTGCTCGGTCTTGCCTGTGCTGGCCCAGACGGCACGGCCGACGGACGCCCTCGGGCGGTACATTCTGGCGGGCCGCTGGGAAGAGGCGGAGGCCGAACTCGCCAGCCTGCGCGGCCGGCTGGACGTGGACCCCGTGGAGATCCTGTTCCTGACCGGCATGATGGCGCAGGGGCAGAAGCAGTACGACCGTGCCGTCGAATCCTACCGCCGCATTCTCGATGCCCAGCCCTCGATCGTGCGTGTGCGTCTGGAATTGGCCCGCGCCTTGTACGAGAAGGGCGACGACCAGGCGGCGAAGTACCACTTCGAACTCGCGATGGCGGGCGGTTTGCCGCCCACGGTGCAGGCCAACGTCCAGCGCTACCTCGATCAGATCCGCCGCCGTCGCGACTGGACGCTGGATGCGGGCTTCGGCCTCCTCCCCGACAGCAACATCAACACCGGCAGCAATCAGCAGTACGTGAGCATCGGCGGACTTCCCTTCACGCTATCCACGGAAGCGCGCGAGAAATCCGGTATCGGTGCCCAGTTGTCGGTGCAGGGCACCAAGAGCCTCCGGCTTGCCGACCGCTGGCAGCTGCGCGCCTTCGGCAGTGCGCTGCGGCGGGACTACCCCGACAGCGCCTTCGACGACATGATTCTTCGCGGTGGCGTCGGTCCGCGGCGGCTGTTCGAACGGGGGGAGTTCGGCATCGCGCCGTTCTACAGCGAGCGGCGCTTCGGCAACGACATCCTGAACCGCGCCGACGGCCTGCGGGCCGACGGGCAGTGGCAGTTCGCCCCGAGGTTCATTGCCGAAGGTGCGCTGGAGTATCAGCGGGTGACGTATCCGACCTTTCCGGACCGGAACGGTGGCGTGACGTGGTCGTTCCTTGGCATGCGCTACCTGGCGAGCGCCGAGACGCAATTGCTGCTGGGTGTGGACTACTACCGCGACGATGCGCGGGACCCCACGTTCCGGAACGAATCGACGGGCTGGACTCTGGGGCACTTCCGCGACTGGGCGTGGGCGTTGTCCACCGGCCTGACCGTGCGCGTCGCCGACACGCAGTACCAGGGCATTCAGCCCCTGTTCGGTGAGTACCGCAACGACCGCTTCACGACCATCACGGCGAACCTCACCAAGCGTGACTGGAGCTTCTACGACTTCGTGCCGACCGTGTCGATCACGTTCTTCGACAACGACTCGTCGATTCCCTTTTATTCGTTCCAGCGCCGGCAGGTGCTGTTCGCGGTGAATCGGCGGCTGTGAGTTGAAGGCTGTGAAGGCGTGAAGACGTGAAGATGTGAAGGCGTGGGGATGTGAAGGGTGAAGGGCGGCGCTGCGCACCGCCACTCGCGTAGCCCGGACGAGCGCCGCAGGCGCGACTCCGGGAACGCACGTCAAAAAAGGGGGGGCGGGACACATTGTGCGGATGGACGTTCCCGCCGGTATGCGCTGCCGCGGGAATGGTTCCAACGTGGAGGCATGTCGGAAACCACCGACGCTTCTCCACAGCTTCACGCCTTCACATCTTCACGACTTCACAGCCCTACGACCACTAGCGGATTCCGAGCAACTCCACTTCGAACACGAGCGTCGCGTTCGGCGGGATGACGCCGCCGGCGCCGCGGGCGCCGTAGCCCAGGTTGGGCGGAATGGTCAGCTTGCGCACGCCACCGACGCGCATGCCCTGGACGCCTTCGTCCCAGCCGGCGATCACGTGATGACGGCCCAGCGGGAAATCGAACGGGTCATTGCGGTCCTTGCTCGAATCGAACTTGGTGCCGTCCGTGAGCCAGCCGGTGTAGTGAACCGAAACCTGATTGCCGACGGCGGCAGTCTCGCCGGTGCCGACGGTGATGTCTTCGATCTGCAGACCGCTGGGGGTCGTGGTGGCAGCCATGGGAATCCTGGAAGGTGGTAGTTGGGTCAGACTTCGAGCCATTCCTTGCGGACGGCTTCGTTGGCGCGGAGATCGTCGGGGGTGCCCTCGAACACGATCTGACCGTGGCCCATCACGTACACGCGCTGGGAGATCTTCAGGGCGATGGTGAGCTTCTGTTCCACGAGCAGGATCGAGATGCCGCGGTTCTTGATTTCGTCGAACAGTCCGGCGACCTGTTCCACGATCTTGGGCGCGAGACCTTCCGTGGGCTCGTCGATCATGACGAGGTCGGGGTCACCCATGAGCGTGCGGCATAGCGTGAGCATCTGCTGCTCGCCGCCGGACATCACGCCGGCCGGCGCCTCGGCACGTTCTCGCAGACGGGGAAACAGATTGAACATGTCTTCCATCGACCAGCGCCCGGAAGGCTTGCGGCCTTTCTGGCCTAGCAGCAGGTTCTGGCGGACGGTGAGCGTGGGGAAGATGTCGCGGTTCTCGGGCACGTACCCCAGACCCTTGCGGGCGACCATGTAGGCCTTGAGGCCCATCATCTCCTCGCCCTTGAACTTCACCGAGCCGGTGCCCTGCACCTGACCCATGACCGTCTTGATGGTGGTCGAGCGGCCGACGCCGTTGCGACCGAGCAGGCTCACGATCTCACCCTGCTGCACATTCAGGTGCACGCCGTGGAGGATGTGGCTCTTGCCGTAGTAGGCGTGGAGGTCCTTGACTTCGAGCATGGCGGTCACTCGGACTCCTCGGTGGCTTCGGTGCCGAGGTAGGCTTCCTGCACGGCCTTGTTGGAGCGGATCTCCTCCGGGGTGCCGGTGGCGATCACCTGCCCATACACCAGTACGGAGATGCGGTCGGCGAGGCCGAACACCACGCTCATGTCGTGCTCCACCATCACCAGCGTCTTGCCTTGCGTCACGTTGCGGATGAGCGCGACGGCGTCGGCCGTCTCGGTATTGCTCATGCCGGCAGTGGGTTCGTCCAGCAGGATCACGTTGGCGCCACCGGCAATCGTCACTCCGATCTCCAGGGCCCGCAGCTCCGCGTACGACAGCACACCCGCGAGCGTGTCGCGACGGCGGCCGAGGTTGATCATGTCGACGATCGACTGCGCGCGGTCCGCCACGTCCCGCAGGCCGGCCACCCGCTTCCAGAAGGAGTAGCGGTAGCCCATCGACCACATCACCGCGCAACGGATGTTCTCGTACACCGACAGCTTCGCGAAGATGTTGGTGATCTGGAAGCTTCGGGCGAGTCCGCGACGGTTGATCTCGTTGGGCGCGAGCCCGGTGATGTCCTGTCCGTCCAGGAGGATGTTGCCCGTGCTGAGCGGGAACCGCCCGCTGATGAGATTGAACAGGGTCGACTTGCCGGCACCGTTCGGGCCGATCACGGCGTGGCGCTCACCCTTTTCGATGGCGAGGTCCACGCCATTGATGATGGCCGTCTTGCCGAAGCTCTTGTGGACTGCCTTCAGTTCCAGTGCGGCGGGCATCTCAGGCACTCCGGCGCGCGTTGATGACGGCGGCCACCTGCGTCCAGCTGGAGCGCACGTAGCGGCTCGCCATCCAGAGCAGCAGCGCACCCACGAACAGGATGCACACGCTTACCACCCAGGGCATGACCGTCGCCGCATCGAAACCGATGCCGAAGAGAGACATCTCGGTGCCCGACTGCTCGGCCTTCGTCTCGACCTGGTAGATCATTTCGATGAGGGAGATGACGCCTACCAGCAAGACGGCTCCAGCAAGACCCGCGACGATGTAAGACGGCACCAGCTTGCGCACCTGGGCAACCTCCCACGCGGGCTTGTGCAGCGTGATGAGGCTCGCGATGCCGCCGGGGGCGAAGAGGATCATCACCAGGAAGAACAGGCCGAAGTACAACAGCCACGCCAGGGTGTAGTTGGACAGCGCCGACTGGATGAACGTGACCAGCATGGCGCCGATGATCGGCCCGAAGAAGTGGCCGATGCCGCCGATGAAGGACATCAGCAGCACGTTGCCGGATGCCACGACGCCGACGTTTTCGGCTGTGACCAGCTCGTAGTTGATGGCAGCCAGCGCTCCCGCAATGCCGGCAAAGAACGAAGACAGCATCAGCATCATGTAGCGCACGTGCGTCGGGTTGTAGCCGACGAATCTGGCGCGCTCGGCGTTGTCCCGAACCGCGTTGGCCATCCGGCCCAGGGGCGTCTGGGTCAGGGCGTACATGGCTACCATGCACACGAAGCACCAGCCGGCGATCAGGTAGTAGACCTGGATCGAGGGGCCGAAGGTGATGCCCATGACGGCATTGCCCACGACGCGGTCGGTCGAGATGCCCCCCTCTCCACCGAAGAAGGTCGGAAACATCAGCGAGCACGCCGCGACCATTTCGGCGATACCGAGCGAGATCATGGCGAACGGTGTGCCCGAGTGCTTCGTGGTGACATAGCCGAAGATCACGCCGAAGAACAGCCCGGCGACCCCGCCGATCAGGGGAAGCAGGGTGACGGGCCAGTGGAAGTTCCCGGCGCCGACGGCATTCAGCGCGTGCACCGAGAAGAATGCCCCCAGGCCGAAATACACGGCATGGCCGAAGCTCAACATGCCGGTCTGGCCGAGCAGCATGTTGTACGAGAGCGCGAAGATGATCGCGATGCCCATCTGCGACATCATCGAAAGCGCGAAGCTCTGCTTGAAGATAAGCGGCATCACGATCAGCACCGCGGCCGTGAGCCCCCAGGTAAGCAGGCGCTTGCGGTGGATGAGGGGTGGAGGTTGATACGCCATGGTGCCGCTAGCCTTCACGCGTGCCCATCAGGCCCTTCGGGCGGAAGATGAGCATCAGAACCATCAGGATGTAGGGGAGGACCGGGCCGGCCTGCGAAATGGTGACCTTCCATAAGTCGTACCAGGCGGAGTCGGCGCTCGTTTCGATCCCGAGGAGGGCGAACAGGTTCAGCAGGGAGTAGTCGAACCCGACAGAGAAGGTCTGCACCGCGCCGATGACGAGCGAGGCGACGAATGCGCCGGCGAGCGAACCCATGCCGCCGAAAACGACGACGACGAAGACGATGGTGCCGACGCTCGCGGCCATGCCCGGCTCCGTCACGAAGGCATTGCCGCCGATGACGCCCGCCAGCCCTGCCAGGGCAGCACCGCCCGCAAACACTGTCATGAAGACGCGCGGCACGTTGTGGCCGAGCGACTCGACCATGTCCGGATGGGTGAGCGAGGCCTGGATGATGAGGCCGATCCGCGTGCGGGTAAGCGCGAAATACAGCGCGATCAGCATGCCAACCGACACGAGCATCATGAACACGCGGTAGGCGGGATACTGCGTCGAGAAGATCGAGAAGGCCGAGAAGTCCAGGACCGCGGGGATCTTGTATTCCACTGGCGCGCGGCCCCAGATCAGGTGGACGATCTCCTCGATGATGTAGGCGAGCCCGAAGGTGAACAGCAGCTCGGCCACATGGCCGTACTTGTGCACGGTGCGAAGGCCGTAGCGCTCAGTGATGGCACCTAGGGCCGCCACGGCGATTGGCGCAACCACCAAGGCCGGCCAGAAACCGATCGCCTGACTGGTCTGGAACGCGAAGTAGGCGCCCAGCATGTAGAAACTGGCATGGGCGAAATTGAGCACGCCCATCATGCTGAAGATCAGCGTGAGACCGCTCGAGAGCATGAACAGCAGCAGTCCGTAGGACAGGCTGTTCAGGAGGGTGACGAGGAAGAATTCCAAGGTGGCAGCTCGATTCTTGGCGGGCTCTCGCGCGACGGGGGCGCCCTTTCGGGCGCCCCCGTCGCCGGGAAGCCGTTACCTGACGTTCAACCCTTGGGCCGCTGGAACTTGCAGGTCGTCGGAAGGACCGTGTCCTTCGCTTCGATCCGGGCGTCGGTCTGGAAGCCGAAGCCGGTGCGTTCCACGTCGAACTTCACATCCTTTCCATTCGCCTTGCTGAAGGTCGACACGAAGATCGGCTGCACCAGCTGATGGTTCTCGGGGCGCATGTACGCTTCGCCCGTCACCTGGGTCGCCTTCATGTTTTCCATCGCGAGGGCCACCTTGGTCGGGTCGGTCGACTTCGTCTGCTCCATCGCGCGCGTCAGCATGTCGACGGCGGTCATGATGGTGGTCCAGTAGAAGTCGTCCTTCGAGTCGGGGAAGCGCTTGCGGTAAGCCTCAACCTCGGCCGCGGCGCCGCTGCCCCCGATGTTCGAGTGGAACACCGTCACCTGCTTGAGGTTGCCGACACCCGCTTCACCGATGACCGGGGGCGTGCCCAGACCGCCCGCGTAGTAGGTGTAGAACTTGGCCTTGAGGCCGGCGTCCTTCGCGGCCTTGATGAGCAGCGCGATGTCGTTGCCCCAGTTGCCGGAGATCACGGCGTCCGCGCCCGAGGCCTTGATCTTGGCCACGTAGGGAGCGAAGTCCTTGATCTTGCCGAGCGGGTGCAGGTCATCGCCCACGATCTGGATGTCGGGACGCTTCTTCGTCAGCATCGCGCGGCCGGCTTTCGCGACCGACTGGCCGAACGCGTAGTCCTGGTTGATCAGGTAGACCTTGGTGATGTCCTTCTGCTGCGCCATGTAGGTGGTCAGCGCCTGCATCTTCATGTCGACGTCCGCATCGAAGCGGAAGTGATAGAAGTTGCACTTGTCGTTGGTGAGGCTGGGATCGACGGCGCCGTAGTTCATGTACAGCACGGTCTTTTCGGGTTCGCGGGAATTGTGCTTGCCGAGCGCTTCGGACAGTGCGATGGCAACGGCCGAACCGTTGCCCTGCATCATGTAGCGGATGCCCTGGTCGACCAGCTGCTTGAACACGAGCTGCGCTTCCTGCGGGCTGGTCTTGGTGTCGAAGGGAATCACCTCGATCTTCTGCCCGAGCACGCCACCCTTCGCATTGATGCGATCCGCGGCGAACTGCAGGTGACGCAGGCCCACTTCGCCCACGTTGGCGAACGGACCGGAGAGCCCTTCGAGATAGGCGATCTTGACGGTGTTGGCACTGGCGGCGCCCATGCCGACAGCGAACAGTGCGGCAGCGATGGCCGATCCGCGGATGTATTGCCCGATCATTCTCTCTCCTCCCAATGAATACGCAACGAGACCGCCGCACGCGGTCACGTGCGGACTGAGTACACAACGGGTGGCTTCGGATTCACGCCGACACGGATATTGGCAGCCGCTTGCGGCGCCGCCATGCGTCCCGGCGCGAGCATGTGGCTCTACCTCGGTGCACCGTTGCTCTCGACACGCGCATTTCCGCGTCTCCATCTCGAGCGCCGGGGATTCTGCCCCATCGATGCAGTGATGTAAACGCGCGCTCGGATGCTGCGCCGCAGCATCCGAGCGCCGTGACAAAGACCCCGGATCAAGGCTGCAGAACCTCCGAAAGCTCTGCTGCAATGCCAGAATCGTTGCTCGGCCGGCCGGGATGTCGAATACTTCTGCCGTGCGCGCCCGGCCCTCGGGCGCAGGGTCGACCCCGCGGGCCCGACACCTTCCCGATTCCAAGCAGCCAAGGAAACCCAGTCATGCACGGCCTCATGATGAACATGCCGCTCAACATCAGCTCGCTGATCCGGCATGCGGACCGCTACCACGGCGACACCGAGATCGTGTCGCGTCTGGTCGAGGGCGGAATCCATCGTTACACCTACCACGATGCCCACCGCCGCTCCCGCCAGCTCGCCAACGCGCTGGGTGCGCTCGGGGTGAAGCCGACGGACCGGATCGGCACGCTGGCCTGGAACGGTCATCGCCACTTCGAGATCTACTATGCGTCGTCCGGCAGCGGTGCGGTGTGCCACACGATCAACCCGCGGCTGTTTCCGGAGCAGGTCGTCTACATCGTCAATCACGCCGACGACCGCTGCGTCTTCTTCGATCTCACGTTCCTGCCGCTGGTCGAGAAGCTCGCACCCCATTGCCCCGGCGTGAAGAACTGGGTCGTGATGACCGACAAGGCGCACATGCCGGAATCGTCGCTGCCGCTGATGTGCTACGAGGATCTCGTCAACGCGCATTCGGACGACTACGAGTGGCCGGACATCGACGAGAACGCGGCTTCCTCGCTTTGCTACACGTCGGGAACCACTGGCAATCCGAAGGGCGTGCTGTACAGCCACCGCTCGACGATTCTGCATGCCTACGGGGCCTGCATGCCGGATGCGCTCAACCTGTCGGCGCGTGACGTGGTCCTGCCCGTGGTGCCCATGTTCCACGTCAACGCGTGGGGCTTGCCCTACAGCGCACCGCTGGTCGGCGCGAAGCTCGTGTTTCCCGGCGCGCAGCTGGACGGCGCCAGCCTCACGGCGCTGTTCGATACCGAGAAGGTCACGTGCTCGGCGGGTGTGCCCACCATCTGGCTGGGCCTCCTCCAGCACATGGAGGCGAACGGGCTGCGATTCGGTTCGCTCAACCGCACCGTGATCGGTGGTTCGGCCTGCCCTCCGGCCATGATCCGGACATTCGAGGACCGGTACGGCGTCCAGGTGTTGCACGCCTGGGGCATGACAGAGATGAGCCCGCTCGGGACGGTCAACACCTTCAAGAACCGCCACCTCGTCTGGCCGAAGGAACAGCGCGACGCGCTGCAGAACAAGCAGGGCCGGGTGATCTTCGGGGTGGACCTGAAGATCGTCGACGACGACGGCAAGGAGCTTCCCCGCGACGGCAAGGCCTTCGGCGATCTCCTGGTGCGCGGCCCCTGGATCTGCCGCGAGTACTTCAAGGGCGAGGGCGGCAATCCCCTGCGCGACGGCTGGTTTCCCACGGGCGACGTGGCCACGCTGGACGAAGACGGCATCATGCAGATCACCGACCGCTCCAAGGACGTCATCAAGTCGGGCGGCGAATGGATCAGCTCGATCGACCTCGAGAACGCCGCCGTGGCCCACCCGTCCGTCGCCGAGGCGGCGGTGGTGGGGGTGTTCCATCCCAAGTGGGACGAGCGTCCCCTGCTGCTGGTCGTGAAGAAGCCGGGGGCCGAACTCACCCGCGAGGAGATGCTCAAGTTCTTCGAGGGGAGGGTCGCTAAATGGTGGATTCCGGACGACGTGGTCTTCGTCGACAGCCTCCCCCACACGGCGACCGGAAAGCTTCTCAAGACGAAGATCCGCGACGACTTCAAGAACCACAAGCTCCCGGGCGCGTAGGCCGTTGGCGGCGCGCGCGGGCCCCTGAAGGAGATGCCATGAACCGACTGCCGTTTCTCGTTGCCGCCGCAGCCTGCCTGATCGTCCAGCCCGCCGAGGCCGGACTCTTCAAGTGCAAGGGTCCGGGCGGCAAGATCATCTACTCCGACGAGCCTTGCGAAACCCAGGGCGCCCGCAAGGAGAAGTCCATGAGCAAGGCGGAACTGCAGGGCAACCAGATGCGCATGCGACCGCGTCCGGCGCAGGGCGATGGCAGCGCCCCGGAGTTCGGCTCCGGCTCCAACTTCCAGGGCAATGCGCCTTCGAAGGGTGGCAAGGGCGACCCCCGCAACGACCGGGACTGACGCCCATGCGCCCCGCGAAGCTCAGCCTGAAGATCGCCGCCTGCCTCGCCGCGGCCGTTTCCCTGCCTGCCACGGCCGGCGTGTACAAGTGCACCCAGCCGAACGGCGAGGTGCTCTACGCCAACGCCCCGTGCGAGAACCTCGGCGCGAAGACCAAGAAGACGTTCAACAAGGCCGAGCTCAAGCCCAACTCGGTGAAGATGCCCAAGGCGCCTCCGCCGCCGGAGTCGCCCTCCGACGGACCGGGTGGGTTGATCGGCTCACTGCGACAGAAGCCGGTCGACGCCGAGCAGCTCATCCGGGAAGGCGATCCGGATTCGAACCCGCGCGGCGGCGTGCGCCATCCCGTGCTGGAGAAGATGATGCGCAAGAAGTAACCGGGCAGGGGAGGTCCGGCGAACGCCTCTCGCGTTACGGTCGCGCAACTGAGCGCGATTCCTGCAAATCCTCGCCGGTACTGCGCGATGCCATCGTGCAAGAATGAGCGGGAACCCCGGAGCGACACCGGTCGCCAGGAGACCCCGCGATGCCGCCAGTCACGCCCGCCTTGTCGCGCGACGCTGTCGTGCCGTACGCCCTGACCGCTGCGCCAGTGGCGGCTTCGGCCCAGGAAGCGTTCGCCAAGCGTATCCACCTGCTCTACAAGAACCTTCTCACCGGCGTGTCCTTCGGGTCTCTCACGCTGGTGATGATGCTCGTCCCGATGTTCCGGCACGGCCCTCTGCATCCGCTGGTGCAGTGGTGGGCAATCGCGAGCGCGCTCTGGCTGTGCGTCGGTTTCGGTCTCTGCTGGGGCTATCGCCGACTTGCGCGGCGCGGAGACGCCGATGCCCGTGTCTGGGCGTATCTGGCGTCGGGTGGCGGTGCGATCGCCGGGCTGCTGTGGGGCTCCCTGGGCCTCATCGTCATGCGTCCCGAACTGCAGCAGTTCGAAACCTACGTCGTGACCGGCCTGTGTCTTCTTTCGGTCGGCGCCGCGCTGGGCTATGCGGTCTACCTTCCGGCGATGGTGAGTTTCAGCATCGGCATCATCGTTCCCCTGGCGGCGTCGTTCATTGCGGGTGGCGACAGCATGCACATCGTGATGGCTATCCTCTCGCTGCAGTGCTGTGCGGCGCTGATTGCCTTCGGCGTCGAGTTCAATCGTGCGCTGCGCAACGAATTCGAACTGACGTCGAAGGTCTCCGCGCTCGCGCGTGATCTCGAAGCGGAAAAGCAGCAGGTGCTGGCCGCCTCGGCGGCGAAGTCCCGCTTCCTCGCAGCCGCGAGCCACGACCTGCGGCAGCCGGTGCATTCCATCAGTCTGTATGTCGGGGCGCTCGGGCGATTCGTGAGCGAAGGCGAGGGCTCGCGGATCGTCCACCGTCTTCACGGCGCGGTACGGGCGCTGGACGGCCTGTTCGAGGGGCTGCAGGATATTTCCCGGATCGACGCCGGCGTGGTGCCCGTTCAGCAGCGCGCGTTCGCCCTGTCGATGTTGTTCGATGCCATCGACATGCAGTTTCGCGCGAGCGCCGAGCTGAAGGGGCTCAAGCTCGTGTTCGAGCCCACGGATGTCGTCGTGGAATCGGACCGCATGCTCCTCGAACGCATCCTTTCGAACCTGGTGTCGAACGCGATCCGCTATACGTTCGTCGGTGGCGTCACCGTGCGCGCGGTGCGGGAGCGGGATACCGTGGAAGTGCGCGTGGAAGATTCCGGCATCGGCATCGCCGACGAGCATCGGGAGCTGATCTTCGAGGAGTTCGTACAGATCGGCAATCCGGAGCGCGACCGCAGCAAGGGACTGGGTCTCGGCCTCGCGATCGTGCGGCGTCTCTCAGAAATTCTGCGCCATCCGCTGTCGCTCGAGTCGGCGCCCGGGCGCGGTTCTGTCTTTTCGCTGCACCTGCCTGCCGTGAGTCTCGGTGCGAGCTTCGTCGCCCCCGCCGACGCACCGGTCGAGACGACCGAGCCGCCGGGCGCCCTGCCGGGCAGTTTCGTGCTCGTGATCGACGACGAGAAGGATGTGCTGGACGCGACGGCCATCGTGCTGGAACAGGCCGGCGCCCATGTGCTGAAGGCCACTTCCGGCGACGACGCCATCGACAAGATCGGACAGGAAGACCGCATGCCGGACATCGTGATGTCGGACCTGCGATTGCGGGCAGGGGAGTCCGGCATCGCGGCGGTCGTACGAGTGCGCGAGGCGATAGGCGAGCGGATCCCGGCGCTGCTGGTCACCGGCGATACCGCGCCCGAGCGTGTGGCCGAAGCTGCGGCGAGCGGGCTCACCCTTTTGCACAAACCGCTCCGACCGGAAGCGATGGTGGCGGCCCTCGCCAAGGGGCTGGAAGCGACCCCGTAGGTCGTGACGCCGCTTCCGCGGGGGCGAAGGATCAGTCGGCCCTGGCCATAGACTGGGCTGCCACGAATGCAAGCACGGCCTGAGTGCGGCTGCGAACCCCCATCTTCCGTAGGATCGCCGACACGTGCTTGCGCACCGTGTCCTCGTCGATGCCGAGTTCGACGGCGATGACCTTGTTGGCCTTGCCCTGCACCACGCGCCCGAGAATCTCGTTCTCGCGCGGGGTGAGCCCCCACCGGTTGCCCAATTCCGCTCCCGCGCCCAGCGGCGGGAACTGGGCAGGCTGGAACCGTTTTGGCAGTCCCTTCCGGACGGCACCGAGCGGGAAGTACGGCTCGCCGGCCAGCACGAGAGCGACGGCGTGCATCAGGACATCGGCCGTCGCGGTCTTGGGGATGAATCCCATGGCCCCGTGATCGAGGCAACCGAGCACGGTTTCGTCGTCGTCTGCGCCCGAGACCACGGCGATGGGCGTCGCGGCGCAGCGGGTGCGGATCGCGTCAATGGCGGACAGCCCCGAGGGGCCGACCCGGAACGCGAGATCCAGCAGGACGATGGAGAACGGGTACTCGCCCTGGAACTGTTCCATGGCGTCGAGACAGGACGCAGCCTCCACGATCGTGGCATGTCTCGCCACCTGCAGGATCAGCGAGGCCAGCCCCTCGCGGAACATGGCATGGTCATCGACCAGAAGGATCCGGAGCGGATCGGTCTTGAGGCGAAGTCCGGCACTGTCCGCGCTGAAGGGCCTGGGGTGGCCGACACGGCCGGGCCGGGGCGGGAGCGGCGTCTGGAGCCCACCGGGAATGACGCGCAAGCGGCGTGCGGGCGCACCAGTCTCGTCTCGCCCGGCCTGCGGGGCGAAGGAACCCTGCGAATCTCGTTGCATCTGGGACTCCCCGAAAGTGTTTTTATGGCCTGTTGTCCGGCCTCCGTTGAAGCTTTCGCACTTTGTTGATTTTGTTTTGTCGCCAGTCTAGGTGATAACCCCTTACAAATGAGTTACCGATTGGGCAAGTCCCGCGCGCTTTTCGCTGGCGCGGGCGACATCGCAGACGGCAGACCAAGACGGTAGATACCGCTGCGACTTCCATCGGTTCAAGCAGTCTGGCGTTCGATTCGTGAACGTCGTTTACGTCGGATCGAGCAGCACACCCGGGTTCAGCAGGCCCTTCGGATCAAGCGCCGCCTTCGCGGCACGCAGGGCGATGGCGAAGGGTTCCGGCCGCTGGCGGTCGTACCACGGACGGTGGTCGCGACCGACGGCGTGGTGGTGCGTGATCGTCCCGCCCGCTGCGAGCAGCGCTTCGGAGGCGGCGTGCTTGACCTGCCGCCACTGGTCGAGTTCCGAGCCTCGCCGTGCGCGGCACACGAAGCTGTAGTAGGGCGCCGGGCCGTCGGGGTACACGTGCGTGAAGCGGCACGTCACGATGCCGTCCTCGCCGGTCACCTCGCGGATCGCGCGACGAGTCGCCTCCATCACGGACGAGTGGAAAGCCGGAAACCGGTCCCACGTGATGGCGGTCTCGAACGTGTCGTACATCACGCCGAGCGCGGTGAACTCCTCGCGCAGGAACGGCGCCCGGATGAACGCCGATCTCCAGGCGCCTGCGTCGCCGTCGCGATGACCGTCGGTCGCGGCGGCGGGGCTGTCCCACCGTCCGCCGAATCCGGCGGCGATGTCGAGGGCACGGCGCATCGGCTCCGTCACGGGATGGTCGGCGTTTTCGAAGGCGAGCATCAGGGCATGGTGCGAGCCGTCTCCTGCGCCGAGCATCCGCAGTTCCGCGCCATCGACGAGCCGGCAGTTGGCGGGGTAGAGGCCGGCCTGCGCAATGGTCCGAACGGCGTTCACCGCTTCGTCCCAGTCCGTGAAGCGCACCGCAGTACCGGCGCGGAATGTCGGGGTGGCCTGCAGCCGCATCCACGCCTCGGTGATGACGCCGAGGATGCCTTCCGAGCCGAGAAACAGACGATCCGGGCTGGGCCCGGCGCCCGACCCAGGAAGGCGACGGGACTCGCTGATGCCCCGGGGCGTGACGACCCGTGTCGACTCGACGAGATCGTCGATGTGCGTGAAGAGCGTCGCAAAATGGCCGCCGGATCGCGTGGCGATCCAGCCCCCCAGTGTCGAGTATTCGAACGACTGCGGGAAATGCCGGAGCGTGAGCCCGTGCGGCTTGAGGCCGGCTTCGAGAGCAGGCCCGAGGATGCCCGCCTGGATGCGCGCGGCGCGCGACGTCGCGTCCACTTCCAATACGCGACCAAGCCCCTTCAGGTCGAGCGATACGACACCCGCGTAGCGATCCGGTACCGAGCACTCGACGCCGCCCACCACCGATGAGCCGCCTCCGAACGGAATGACCGCGGCGTTCACCGAATCCGCATGGTCCAGCACCGCCACGACTTCGGCTTCGGTTTGCGGAAACGCTACCAGGTCAGGCGGGCGGTGGAACTCACGGGCAAACGCGCGAACGCTGTCCGGGTAGGACTTGCCGTAGCTGTGGATCAGGCGTTCTTCCGGGTCTGCCGTGAGCGCATGCGCGAGGGAACGCGGGATGGCGAGACGCGATGGGGCGAGCGCGATTTCGTCGACCAGGGGAGGCGGGAGCCGAGCGCCGTCGCCGGGCCCCAACTGCGAGTGGATCTGCCGCTCCAGGAGTTCGCGGTCGGGCGGTGCGATGCCCTCGCCGATCCTTCCCCAGCCCCAGAACTTGTATCTGGCGTTGCCCATGGCAGTCTCCTGTTCCGGAACCGGATGCCGGAAAGCGTTGAGGAAGATGCACGATGGAGTATCTGCCTATCCGGAAGTTCATGCCAACCGACGGGCGTCCGGTGCAAGTATGCTTCAATGCGCGCTCGACAGAACAGCGGAGGAAGTGCGATGCGGATTGCCATGATCGGCGCCGGTGCGATGGGGGGAGTCTACGGCGGCCTGCTGTTTCGAAACGGAGTCGACGTCACGCTGATCGATACCCGGGAGGAACACGTTGCGGCGATCCGGCGCGACGGCCTCAAGGTCGAAGGCGTCCGGGGCGACCACGTGGTTCGCGTGCCGGCGTTCCTCACGACAGACGGTCTCGCGCCGATGGACGTCGCGATCGTGTTCACCGACACCAATGCATCGCGCCTCGCGGCAAAGAGCGCTCGCGCAATCCTGAAGCCCGACGGCTTCGCCATGACCCTGCAGAACGGCATCGGCAATGTGGAGGCGCTCGTCGACGAACTCGGCGCCGCGCGCGTCGTGGCGGGCGTGAGCATGAACAGCGCGGCGAATCCGGCACCGGGCCGCTCCGCCTACACCAACGCCGGGATGACCTCCATCGGTGAACTGGACGGCGCGGACACCGCGCGCATTCGAGCCATGCATCGGATGCTGAACGACGCGGGGATCGAAACCGAGATCGTCGCCGACCCCATCGCATACATCTGGAGCAAGTTCGTGCTCAACTGCGGGATCAACGCCCTCACAGCCGTCACGCAGCTGCGCAGCGGCGACATGTTCCGGGTGCCGGAAATGAATGCCCTGCAGGAAAGAGTCATCGACGAGATCCTGGGCGTGGTCGCGAAGAAGGGCATCCGCCTCGCCGATGCCGATCCGAGACACACGATCCGCTCCCACTGCCGCGTCCGCTTCAACAAGCCGTCGATGATGCAGCACATCGAGCAGGGGCGCCGCACCGAGATCGACGCCATCAACGGCGCCCTCGTGCGTGAGGCGCACGCGCTCGGGGTCGCCGTGCCGTACAACGAGGCCATTGTCGCGGTCGTGAAGGGACTCGAACGCTCCAGCGAGTTGCGCGCGGAGCCGCCGATCGACTACGCGAAGCGCGAGGCCGAAGCCGAAGCGGAAGCTGCGAAGGACGCCGCCGGTCAGCCCGCGCGATGAACCGCAGTGTCGCGGTCGTCGCCGGCGCCACGGGCGTCACGGGGCGCTACCTCACGGGCCATCTGGCGTCGACCGGGACCTGGGATGTGGTCGCGCTGTCGAGGCGGGTCCCGGATATCGGGGGCAGCTTCCGGCACGTGAGTGTCGACCTCTCGGATGTGCAGGACTGCCGCACCAAGCTGGCGGATCTGCGCGATGTCACCCACGTGTTCTACTGCGCTTTCGTGCAGGATGCCGATGCCGAACGGCACCGGCAGCGCAACACGGCGATGCTCGTCAACCTCGTCGAGACCCTGGACGCCGCCAGCCCCGCGCTGCGGCATGTGCATCTCGTCGAAGGGACGAAGTGGTACGGCTCCCACCTGGGGCCGTTCACCACGCCCGCGAAAGAGCACCATCCCCGCCACGCGGGCGACAACTTCTATTTCGATCAGCAGGACTGGCTCGAGGCGCGGCAGTGGAAGAGCGGCTGGACCTGGACCGCCGTGCGCCCGCACGCCATCTGCGGCCTGTCCCTCGGCAGCCCGATGAATCTCGCCCTGCTGCTCGCGGTGTACGGGAGTCTCTGCAAGACCACGGGCGAAGCTTTCTGCCACCCCGGCGCACCGGAGAACTGGACGACGCTGTATCAGTGCACCGACTCGGGTCTGCTCGCACGCGCCATCGAATGGATGGCCACGCGCGACGCCTGCGCGAACCAGGCCTTCAACGTCACCAACGGCGATGTCTTTCGATGGAGCAACGTGTGGCCGCGCATGGCCGATTTCTTCGGTGTACCGATGGCGAAGCCTTCGCCACGCAAGCTTGCCGAGTTCCTGCCCGCCTTGGCCTCCCGGTGGGACGAACTCGTGAAGGCGCACGGCCTGCAGCCGTATCGGCTCGATCAGCTGGCGGGTTACGCTTTCGGCGACTTCGTGTTCAGCGCGCGGTGGGACATCATTTCCGATGTCGGCAAGGCTCGCCGCTACGGTTTCGGCGAAGCGGTCGATTCGGAGGAGATGCTGCTCCGGCAGTTCGCGGCGTTCCGCGAAGCGAAGATCATCCCTTGAGCGGCGCCGCACCATGAACCGCCGAACCTTGCTGGGAATCCTGCTGCTTCTGATCGGTCTGCCGGCGACCCTCACCGTGATGTTTCTTCCCGGCTATCTCACCGAGATGCAGGTCGAGATCGACTGGCGGCGTCACAAGGACCCCTACGAGTTCCTGACGCTCTGGCCCCGGAGCGGCTACGAACTGCTGGCACTCGCGGAACTCGACAAGGTGCAGCGGCCGATCGGCTACATCTCGCGACTCGTGAGTTCCCGCTACGGTCCGGAGTATCTGACCGGTTCCGACACGGTGAAGGCGGTCTGGAGTCCCGATGCCCGGCAGGTCGTCACCGGCAGTTCCACCGTAGCGATCCGCTGGGATGCCGCCACCGGCCAGCGGGCGCAGGTGCATGGCGTCTCGAAGCGTCGTGACGCGGAAGACCCCGCCAAATGGGGCTTCGGCTTCCTGGAAGTGGCGTGGTACGGCAACGGCAAGGGTGTGGCCGCCATGACCGACGGCCCTTCGTCCCTCTGGCTCTTCGGCCCCGATGCACCCGGTCCGCGCCTGCTCGAGCCGATGGGGCTCAACGCTCTCACGGCGTCCGGCAATCGGGCGGCTTTCCTGCGATCGTTCCAGTACGGCAATGTGATCGATCTCTCGACCGGCGAGACCGTCAAGCTGCCGCACCCCGACGTCACGGCCATTGCCTTTGCGCCGGACGACCGGGTCGTGACAGCGTCGCTCAAGACGATCCAGTGGTGGCGTGGAAAAGAGCCTGCGGAGGCCGTGACGATCGAAGCCGCCTACAACCCGCTGGCGTTCTCGGACGATGCGAAGCGGTTGCTCGTCCTCGCTCAGAAAGCCGTGGAGGTCTGGTCGACCACGACGGGGAACAAGCTGGAGCTGGTTCACGAGTCGGAAGCGAGTGCGGCCTGTGCCACGGGCGATACCGTTGTTACGGGCACAGACGACGGCCATGTGACTCTCTGGAACGCCGCTGACGGCTCGCAGATCCGCCGCTTTCGGGCGGGCACCACCCGGATCGATCTGCTCGCGTGTTCGCCGACGAAGCTGCTGACGGTGGCGCTCGACCGGACGGACGCCCGCGTATGGGACATGGCTGGCCGGCCGCAGACCGGCCCGGTCATTACGCCCGCTGCACCGCGCATCGACTGGATCACCCGGCTGGGCGCGGACGCGGACTTGCCCGGACGCATGCCGTGGCTCGTGGATCTCGCAGCGCAGTCGGACAACGCCGTGATGTTCACGGCGCTCGGCGCACTGGTCGTGCTGATTCTCGCGGCACAGTGGCTCATCCGTTCCGGCCGCCAGGGACGCCGGCCACCCGGCTGAAAATCGGGGAAGAGGGGGGTGACGCGGGAATGCGGGCGCTTTCCGGGTCACTCCACTTTCGTGGTGTTCCCCTGGCCGCGCCGGACTGATACCTTCCCGCCATCCCAACACGCGATGGCGGGATTTGCCCGGGCGCCGGGCTTGCCGCGCCTCGCATCACGCATGGAGATTACGCGTGCAACTCGAGTGCCCTGCCGCCATCCGATCCCGCTCCCCGTTCCGCCTCCGGTCCCTGATCGCGGCCGGTGGCCTCACCGTGGCGTCCGCCGCGGCCCAGGCCGTGGACCTCAGTCCGACGGTCAAGATCGGCTACGAGGCCGGGGGCGACGAACTGGTCATTGCGACTTTCACGAACGGGTCCACCCAGAGCGTAAAGGCGGGCACCGGTCTGCTTGCCGGGGTTGGCGTGTCGCTGCTGAACGAGGCGAAGAACTTCGAAATGGAGGCGACGGTCGGCGCGAAAGCGGACCTGATCAATGCCTCCAACGGCAGGGTGATCTGGCGGCGCTTCCCGGTGGATCTGCTGGCGTTCTACCGCTTCTGGAAGCTGCGGGTTGGCGGAGGGATCACCTACCATCTGAGCCCGAAGGTCACCAGTTCCGGTTCGGCGGCCGGGGTCGACCAGAGCTACGATGCCGCGCTCGGCTACGTGGTACAGGCGGACTTCCTCTTCTCCGGAGCGGAGGAAAGCAAGGGTGCGTACCTGGGCGTGCGCTTCACCGGATTGGACTACGACCTGAAGGGCGGCGGTTACACCGCGAAGGCAAACAGCGTCGGCGTGCAGTTCGGCTATCGATTCTGAGTGAGCGGAACTTCCGTCGTACGACTCAGGGCTTGGCGCCGCGACCCAATTGCATGTACTTGAGGCGGAGGTGCTCGACCAGAACTGCAAGATAGTTGGCTTGCAGTTCGTTCAGCACGGACGGCGGCATCCCTTCGTCGGCGAGGTCCGCGAAGGTGGAACCGGTGATGCCGGCCGCCAGGCGGGATCCGAAGCTGGTACGACCGCCCACGCCGATCACGTCCACGACCGGGCGGGTCCGCAATTCGTGGAGGAGCTGGTCTTCCGACATGCCGCTGCGGGCAAGGTCCCGGAGCTCATCGACCGTGAGGCCGCCGCTGCGGGCATAGCCCCAGGTCGTCCGATACCAGCTGGGCAGCCCTAGCGCCCGACCGGGGTTGGACTGCAGGGGTGGCGGGGTCTGACGCACGGAGCCATTCGAGCGAAGGGTGGAGAGGTCCACCTCCTGCGGATAGCACGAACCGCAGCGGCCCATGGATTCATTGCCCATCCAGTAGCGGACAAGCAGGTCGACATCGTTGGTGAACGACTGCTGGATGAAATCCAGTACCTCGTCTTGCACGCCAGCCGTCCGCAGTTCGGCGAAGTCCGAGCCCTTGAGCGCATAGCTGGTCTTGGACGTTCGCAGCGCGGACACGATGGTCCCAGGCGAATCACTGCGCTGACTGCGCGTGACGACGTCGGAGAGCAGATACGACTGCCGCACGGAAACGCAGGCGGACAGAGGCAGCAGAAGCATGAGAACGACAGCGAGCCGTCGGGAAATGGCATTCATGGGGCGGTACGTGTTAGTCCGGGCGGGGCAATCAGGAGATGCAGACTCATCGGTTCGCAATCGAACGAGTGGCTCAGCGGCCCATCGAGGCCGTTCGGCAACCGTCGTCGACACCGGGTCATCAGCGAATCCAAGAACGTCCTCCGGACAGGATCGGTGAAGCTTACATCGACTCCGACTGGTTCGGGGCAGGAAAGTTGCCGACTCACGACCTTCCTTAGACCCATACCTGCAGCACGTAGTCGAACGGTGCCTGGGCATTGAAGAGGTCCACCCGCTGCTGGCGGATCTTCAGCCCCGCGGCGGTCCGCGCCAGATGGTGGCGATAGCTGCCGCCGAAATGCCGGATGCTGTCGCGCCGAAGTTCCATCATGTGAAACCGGGACCGGACCACCAGCTCGTCCGTGTCGGCAGACTCCACCGTCACGTGACTGACCAGGTGATTGGTGGCCCACAGGGGGGCCTGGGACCACGCGTTCGGGTGCGTCACCCGGCCCATGCGGACGGCCATCAGCGACTTGTCCTCGATGAAGATCGAGGGCCAGCTGAGCCAGTCGGTCTGGTCCGCCGAGACCGGCATCCAGTACATCCCGTCGTCCGCGAACAGGTCGATCCACGCCTGCCAGTGTTTCCCGTCCAGCAGTTCGGCCTGGCGATACAGGAACTGTTCGACCTCGCGATGCGTGTCTCCGGGGGCCGCCACGGCCACCGGCAGAGGCGGCGCCTTGGACGAGACCGGTGCGCGCGGGGAGTGGTCGGGGGCGATGGCCTGGGCGCCCGTCTTGCGTCGGCCGACAGCGCCGGCGATGACGACGTCGGCTTCCAGATGGGCCGACACGCCGCGGGCGGACTTGCCGGTGCGAGAAGACCGGGGGGCGGCCGCTGCAGTCTTGCGGGAAGTGGTCATGGTGGCTGGCCTCAGTCCTGGGTCATGTAGCGCACCCAGGCATCGAACTGGTTGCGCATGACCACCTCCGAGGTGCCGTGGGTGGAGAGGGTGACGTCGCCCTCGCGCGTGTCCGTGCCGAAGTGACGATGGAAGCTCACCCAGTCGCCGCCTTCCGACTCCAGCCCCCACTGACCCTTGGTCCAGTTCTCGAGGTCGTCGGCGTTGATCATGGTCGCGGGCGAATTGACCAGGTTGTAGTACCAGAGGGACCGGCGGTAGATCGCCTCGGGCGCGCCGTCGAGGCGGAAGTGCCAGATCTCGGAGAGCGTCTTGTCCGGGCCCAGCGGCCGCAGGCAGCGCAGCTGCTGCAGCGGCGACTGCACCGACAGGTAGGGGTACACCAGCACGTGATGGATGCTGCGCGACAGATACTCCTCCATGCGCTTGCGTCCGTATGCCTTGGCGAGCAGCGCCTCGTAGGCGCGGGTGTCCGGGTCCTGCGGGCGCAGACCCATGTAGGCCTTCAGGATGCCGTGCCCGTGCGGGAAGTTGAGCGTCTGCACCTTGTCCCACATCTCGAAGGACGACGCGAACGTCGAGAGCATGTGGTAGTGGAGGGGAGCGCTGCCTTCCTTTTCGGCGATCGCTTTCTCGACGCGGGTGGCTGCCACCCCGGTCGACTGGTGGGTGACGGAGGGGTGCAGCGCGTCGAGCTGGTTCTCCATGAAGAACTTCCAGTTCGAATGCTGGATCACCCGGTGGCACACCGGCACCACGGTGACCTTGCCCTCCGGCGAGCGGTCGCACATGTCGTCGAACGCCACCCTGGCCTCGCCGAGGAACTCCTCCAGCGACGGGCCGTCGGCTGCGAGGCTGGCGAAGATGAAGCCCCGGTAGTTCGCCACGCGCGCCGCGGCCTTCATGCGGCAGTCGGGGTTCGACTTGTTCATGCGCGTGCCGCGGTAGGCTTCCTCGCCCAGGGGGATGGTCTTGAGGCTGCCGTCCAGGTGGAAGCTCCACGCGTGGTAGGAGCACACGAAGGACCGGCCGGTATTGCCGTGCGTGTTGCCGCAGAGCTGCACGCCACGGTGCGGGCAGCGGTTGTGCAGCACGTGGATCTCCCCGCTGCGGTCCCGCACCATGATCATGGGCTGGCGGCCGATGCGGACCGTGTGGTAGTCCCCGGGGTTGGGCACCTGCGTCTCGTGTCCGCAGTAGACCCAGATGCGTTCGAAGATGTGGGTCATCTCCCGCTCGAAGATCTCCGAGTCGGTGTAGACCGTTCGGTGCACCCGGTCGGGTTCCACCAGTGCCTGGATGTCCATCGTCTGCCTGCCTGTTCGCACGCGGGTCCCCGCGCCCGGCGCCGAGGTTAGGCGGGCCGGGGCGCGAATGCAAGACGATGTCAGCCGGGGCCACAGGCCCGCCGTTGCCGACGGGGGATGGTCGGCACGGCGGGTATATCATCCTGGCTTCCTCAGTTCACACGGAAGGACGCACGCCATGGTTCGAAGGGAGTTCCTGCTGCGGGGAAGCGGACTGCTCGCCGCGCTCGTGGCAGCCGGCTGGCTGTCGCCCGAAGCCGCGGCGCAGGAGTGGAACCGGGCGGCGTTCGAGGCCAAGTCCATCAAGGAAGCGCTCGAGGCCCTCGGGGCCAAGGACGCCTCGGCCGGCGCGGATATCGTGATCACGGCGCCGGAGATCGCCGAGAACGGTGCGGTCGTGCCGATCACCGTGGCCTCGCGCATCGCCGGTACGGAGTCCATTGCGCTGCTGGCCGACAAGAACCCCAGCGCACTTTCCGGCGTCTTCACCTTTCCGGTGGGGACCCTCCCGGAAGTGCATACGCGGGTGAAACTGGCGGAGACCTCCAACGTCCACGTGCTGGTGCGGGCGGGCGGCAAGTTCGCCTTCGCCACGAAGGAAATCAAGGTCACGCTCGGCGGCTGCGGCGGCTGACGGTCACGGGAGCGAAGCATGGGCAGTCCGATGAAAGTGCGCGCCCGCAACGACGGCGGCACCACAGAAGTGAAGATCCTCATGAGCCACCCGATGGAAACCGGGCGGCGCAAGAACGAGAAGGGCGATCTCATCCCCGCGTTGTTCATCCAGCAGGTGAGCGTGCAGCACCAGGGCAAGGTGGTGCTGTCGGCGCAGTGGGGGCCGGCAATCTCCGCCAATCCCTTCCTGTCGTTCAAGTTCCGAGGCGGTGCCAAGGGCGAGACGGTCAAGGTCACCTGGGTGGACAACAAGGGCGACAGTCGGACGGACGAGGCGCTGATCGCATGAGGCGGATCGTGGCCGCCGCCCTCGGGCTCGGTGTCGCCTGCGGGGCGCTGGGCGGCGACCAGAGTGCCTCGGAGGCCATCGCCCAGTATCGGCAGATGCTGGAAGACGGCAACCCGGCGGAACTGATGGAACTGCGCGGGGAGGAGCTGTGGACCACCCCGCGCGGGCCGCGCAATGTCACGCTCGAACAGTGCGACCTCGGCCTGGGCCCGGGCGTGGTGGAAGGCGCCTATGCGCGCCTGCCGCGTTACTTCGCCGATACCGATCGCGTGCAGGATGTCGAGTCCCGCCTGCTCACCTGCATGACCACGCTGCAGGGCTTCGCCTACGAGGACGCCACGCGTGCCTGGTACAAGGCCGGCTCCGACCTTGAAGCGCTCGTCACGTTCATCGCCACGCGCTCGAAGGGCCAGCCCATCGATACGCCCGTGAAGCACGCGAAGGAAGTCGAAGCGCTGGCAGTCGGCGCCGATTTCTTCTACCGGCGCTCCGGCCCGCTCGATTTCGCCTGCGCCACCTGCCATTCGCAGGATGACCGGCGCATCCGCCTGCAGGAACTGCCCAACTTCGAGAACCCGGCCTCCGCGCGCACGTCCATGACCGTGTGGCCCGCCTATCGCGTGTCGCAGAGCGCGGTATGGACGATGGAACGCCGGCTGATCGACTGCATTCGCCAGATGCGGTATCCGGAGCCGGAACTGGGCTCCGACGCCATCATCGCGCTGCAGGTGTACCTGCAGCATCAGGCGCGGGGTGGCGTGATGCAGGGCCCGGGGATCAAGCGATGAAGTCCCTCAGTCGCGCTTTGCCTCTGCTGCTTTGTCTCCTGGCCAACGGCGTAGCCGCAGCCGACGCGTTGGAAGTGACCGTTCGCCGTTCCTTTCCCGGGGCCTCCGACGAAGAGCGCCGCACACGTCTCGACCAGGATGAAGTGCAGGCGCTGTGCAGCAAGCACCGCAACCGTCCCCCCGCCGATGTCGCTGCGCGCATCGTCGAGTCGCAGCTGCAGACCATCCGCTATCCGGAGGACGGCAAGCTCCTCGGCGACTGGCGCGCCGGCGAAAAGCTCGCGTCCATCGGCACCGGCGGCCATATCGGCCGCATCCAGCCGGACCCCGCCGACCGCAAGAAGGGCGGCAACTGCTACGCGTGCCACACCCTCGCGAAGAAGGAAGTCGCAGCGGGCAACCTGGGCCCGAGCCTCACGGGCATCGGCACGGTTCGCGGCAACGGCCCCGAGGCGGTCCGCTATACGTATCAGAAGATCTTCAACGCCCAGGCGTTCTTCCCCTGCTCCAGCATGCCGCGCTTCGGGCACAGCGGATGGCTCACGCCGCAGGAGATCGCCGACGCGGTAGCGTTCCTGCTGGATCCGGAATCTCCGGTCAACAAGGACTGACGGCGCAGCCGTGGAACGCCGCGAGTTCCTCCAGATGCTCGCGGCAGGCGCCGCCGCCGGGCTGACCCTCGACGGGCGCCGCGTCCTGGCGGGCGACACAGACGCCGAGTTCTATTCGGTGCCGCCCGTCGGCAACGTGCACCTGCTGCATATCACCGACGTGCACGCCCAGCTGCTGCCGATGCGCTACCGCGAACCGCACGCGAATCTCGGCGTGGGCGCCGCGAGAGGTCGTCCGCCGCATCTCGTGGGCGAGGCGCTGCTCACACGGTTCGGCATTCCGGCGGGCACCCGCGCGGCGCACGCCTTCACCCATCTCGACTTCGATGCCGCCGCGCGCCGCTACGGCAAGACCGGCGGCTTCGCGCATGTCGCCACGCTCGTGAAGCGTCTGCGCACAGAGCGGCCGGGGGCGCTACTGCTGGATGGCGGTGACACCTGGCAAGGGTCGGCCACCGCGCTGTGGACGCGCGGCGCCGACATGGTGGAGGCCTGCCTCGAACTCGGTGTGGATGTGATGACCGGGCACTGGGAGTTCACCTACGGCGCGGACCGCGTGCGCGAACTCATCGACGGGCCGATGCGCGATCGCATCGCATTCGTGGCGCAGAACATCCGCACCCGGGACTTCGACGACGAGGTGTTTCCCGGATACGTGACGCGCGACTGCAATGGCGTGCGCGTCGCGATCATCGGTCAGGCCTTCCCGTATATGCCCATCGCGAATCCCAGGCATCTCGTGCCCGACTGGGCTTTCGGCATCCGCGAGGAATCGCTGCAGCAGACGGTGGAAACCGTGCGTGCCGACGGCGCCCAGGTCGTGGTTCTGCTGTCGCACAACGGCATGGACGTGGACCTGGAGATGGCTTCGCGCATCGCGGGGCTCACGGCGATTCTCGGCGGCCACACGCACGACGGCGTACCCGTTGCCATCGAAGTCGCCAACCCGGGCGGCAAGACGCTCGTGACCAACGGCGGGTCGAACGGCAAGTTCGTCGGCGTGCTCGATCTGGATGTACGCGACATGCAGGTGCGTGACTACCGATACCGGCTCGTCCCGGTGTTTTCCGATCTGCTGCCGCCGGACGCTGCCATGCAGTCCCTGGTGGGCCGGGTTCGCGCGCCGTATCGGGATCGCCTGGCCGAGCCGCTTGCGGTCACGGAGGGCACGCTCTATCGCCGCGGCAATTTCAACGGCACTTTCGATCAGGTGATCGTCGATGCGCTGATGCGCGTGAAGGACGTGCCCATCGCGTTCTCGCCAGGCTTCCGCTGGGGGGCATCGCTGCTTGCGGGCGACACCATCACTCGGGAGGACGTCATGGCACAGACGGCGATCACCTATCCCGCCGTGACCGTCACCCCGATGACGGGCGAGCGCATCAAGGCGGTACTCGAAGACGTTGCGGACAATCTCTTCCACCCGCATCCGTATTACCAGCAGGGCGGCGACATGGTACGGGTGGGCGGCCTTACCTTCTCGTGCGAGCCGCGTGCGACGGTGGGGCAGCGCATCGGCGATCTGCGCCTCGGTGACAAGCCGCTCGATCCTGCGCGCACCTACCCGGTCGCCGGTTGGGCGTCCGTCGCCGAAGGCGCCACGGGCGAGCCGATCTGGGACGTGGTCGAGACCTACCTTCGCGATCGCAAGGTGATCACGCCGCCGAAGCTGAACACGCCGCGCTTGCTGGGCGTGGACGGTGATCCCGGCTTCTCGCCGCCCCCGTAGCCCGGACGAGGCGCAACCGCGCCGACTCCGGGGCCGACCCCGGCAAACGATGCGCCTCTAAAGTAGCTCGAGCACCCGCTCCGGCGGCCTCCCTACCACCGCCTTGTCACCAAGCACCGCCACCGGCCGCTCCATGAGGATGGGATGCTCGGCCATGGCGTCGAGGGCTTCCGCGTCGGTGGGCGTTCGCCCGACGAAGCGGTACTTGTACTCGTCCTCACCCTTGCGCAACAGGGCCACCGCGGGTATCCCGAGCTTGCCGACGAGCTCTGCGAGTCCTGCGCGTGAGAGCGGCGTTTCGAGATATCGGACCACTTCCACCGTCGCACCGCGCTCCTGCAGCAGCGCGAGCGCATCGCGGCTCTTGCCGCAACGGGGGTTGTGGTAGAAGGTGATCGTTCCGGAACGGGAGGAGGAAGCCATGGCAGCAAAGGGCAGTGGTCGTGAACGGTTCGTGGACGGTAAGGCATCCGATCGGCGTTTCGCAAGGGTGCGGCGTTTGCTCCTGGCGTTGGTCATCGCGGGCCTGCCCGGTTTCGCATACGCAAACGAACTCGTAGTTTCCAACACTGCGCTGCTCGCCGTACTGAAGGATCAGGCCTTCCGTACCGGACGACTCGATCTCATCCCGCCCACGACGTGCGCCCACGCCTACCTGGAGTCGCCGACCATCGTGATCCTGAAGGGACGCGTCGCGCTCGGCGCGCGGCTTACCGGGCGCACCGGGCTCCCCGCCGGAGACCAATGCGTCGGGGTCGTCGGCGACACGATCGACGCCATCGTGTCGGGCCGGGCGTTCTACCGCGACGGTCGCATCGGGCTCGACGACCTGCGGATCGATCAGCTGTCGAACGAGATGTATCGCCCCTTGCTCACGCCCATGCTCAATGCCGTGGTCGGGCGCGTCGTGGATATCGACCTGCGGCAGGCGGTGAAGCAGATGCTGACGGCGGGGAAGGTGCCGCTCACCGTGGATGTGGAAAAGCTCGATGTCTCGCGCCTGACGGCGGAGGACAACCGGATCGAGGCGACCTTCACCTTCCGGGCCGTTGCCCGGTGAGCACACCCGTCGACGGAGCCCGAACCATGGAATGGAACGCCGATCTGTATCGCGATGCCCACGCCTTCATCTGGAACTACGGCCAGTCTCTGCTCTCGGTGCTGGAACCCAGGGCCGGTGAGCGGATTCTGGACGTGGGGTGCGGCACCGGGGAACTCACCGCCGAGATCGCGGCGGCCGGTGCGACGGTCGTGGGGATCGACTCTTCGCCGTCGATGATCGACGCAGCCCTCGCAAAGTTTCCGCAGCTGGACTTCCGGGTCGACGACGCGGCCTCGCTATCGGTCGACGGACCGTTCGATGCCGTCTTCTCGAACGCCGCGCTGCATTGGGTGCTGCGAGCCGAGGATGCCGCCGCGTCGATGGCGCGCGTCATCCGGCAGGGCGGACGTCTGGTCGCGGAGTTCGGTGGTCACGGCAATATCGCGACGCTGCAGCAGGCTTATGCCAGCGCACTGGCCGAGTCGGCAGGCGTGGAGTTCCGAAGCCCCTGGTACTTTCCGGCGCTCGGTGCGTACGCGTCTCTCCTCGAAGCCAAGGGATTCGAAGTGACCGGCGCCACGTTGTACGACCGGCCGACGCGCCTGGAGGGCAGGGAAGGGCTGACCAACTGGTATCGCATGTTTCTCGGCAACTGGCTCGCACCACTGGATACGGATGCGCAAGCCCGTGTGCTGGAGCGCGCAGAGCGTTTGTGCGAGGGACAGTTCCGGGGCGAACACTGGGTGGCGGACTACCGGAGACTCCGCGTGGTGGCTGTGCGACGGTGAGTCGAAGAATCTTCCTGACAGCCTGGGGAGTCCTCGCGAAATGGGCCGCAGGAAGATCAAGTCAGCGTGGTCTGTTCGAGCACTCCTTCGCATCACCGAGTTGAATGTCGAACCGATCGGTTACTGTCTGGCCGATTGTCGCGCCAAGCGCGGCCTCGAATGCCGCCGATGGCTCCGTCACGAAACGCAATGGCACCAGGGTAAAGACGTAGTCCTCTAGTTCGTCCACACCTATCGCGCCCACGTCGCGATAGGTGATGTCGTAGCCCCACGTCCAGCCGAGGAGAGCGGCGACCCGGTAGGAGTCGTCGCTGACCCGCTCACGATCGGTACCTTCCTTCGCTTCGATCACGCACACCAGCCAGGTCTCGAACTCCATGGTGACCCTGCCGTGCGCCCGCGCACTCGCGAGAAAGGCGCGCGGCCGGTCGTCGAAGAGCGGGAATTCGCCTTCGTCAAACCAGGGGAGTGCATCGAACTTGTGTTCGACGATGCGAAACTGACCATGGGTATCGATTTCGGGGCGCCGCACGCCGAAGGGGGGAACATCCACGAACCGCGGTGGCAGTACCGCGGCGGGATCCCGGATCCAGCGGAAGTCTGCAGCCTCGAACCGCGTGAGCGCCTGCAGGTAGTGAAACTCACGAGGCTGGTCTCGAAAGGTTCGGAACCGGCCGCGGATGTTGACGCCGTTTCGCTCGAAGTCAGGAGCGGCGTCGCCGTCGTGGAACTCGCGGTACCAGGAGATCTCCATGGAGCCACAGGGAACACCGGCGCAGGTGACGGGGCGGAGTTGGGGGATGAATGGTGGACTGGCGTCCTCGGCGGTCGCGCAGACGGCCAGCAATAGAGCGCTGGTGGACACGACGCTAGCCACGAGTTGCGACCGGAGCGGACTGCTTGGCCAAAAGGGCATCGGGTTCTACCACTCCTGAAATCAGCGCGTGGCTAAGGGGCAGGTTCTGTTCTCTGTGCAGGATCGCCGTGCTCAGTACCGTAGGTCCCCTCCGGTTGCCTCGCACTGTAGGGTGCCGGAACAGTATCAGGCGAGACTCTCTGAATGACTCCATTCCGAACAACCACTAGACAGGTATGCGTGCGTGCCGCGAGTTCGCGAGCTTGGCGGGCCGCCCGCAGGAGCGCGGGCCATGAGCCCCGCTGTATCGGGCTGGGCGATTCATCCAGTGGTTCAGTATTCAATTCACTCTCCAATCCAGCAAGACAGGCTCTTCACCCGAGTTGTCGTAGAGCGTCCACGTGTCAACAGCCAAAGCGTACTTGTGCTCGAAGTTGTGAAGTCCGGCATGGTAGCGCCGACGAATGGTGGCTGAAGGTATTGAGTGGCCACCTTGTCGCACGCGTTCCTCGACTCGCGCCATGGCTTCCTCTGGTGAGCCGAGGCGAAGGAAGATCAGTTCAACGTAGAACCCTGCGCGCCGCCATCGCTCAATATGGCGAAGATAGGTACGGCCTGCCAAGGTGGTCTCGAAAGCAAAGCTCACGCGTGCCAAGAAGTGGCGCTCAATTTCGCCCAGCATGATTCGTCCCGCCTGGACAGCGGCCGCGACGGAGGCCCTCCGGGCGGATGACACGAAGGTCCGGGCCGCCGTGTGCTTTATGCACACCAGGCTCCGGCCGACAAAGTCAGCCGCCCGGAGGGCCCCGTCCCGAAGGGTTGCCGCCTGAAACGAACGCATGCGGCGTTGGTCGGCTTGGCGGGATGTCCAATCCCGCCTTTACCTCCCGTCTTGCCTGCGTTCGTTTCAGGTGGCAACGCGACCGCACCACTTAATCAGTCCTTCCCTAGAGCAAAGGATCCGTCTGCCTCAATCCAGACTCTTGTACTCCACCCCCACCACCTCCAGCACCTCCTCTCCCCCGGGCGTATGCACCGTCACCGTATCTCCCTCGCGCGTCTTCATCAGCTGCCGCGCCAGCGGCGAGATCCAGCTGATCCGTCCGCGTGAGACGTCCGCTTCGTCGATGCCGACGATGGAGTAGACCTTCTCGTTGCCGTCTTCGTCCTCGACGGTGACGGTCGCGCCGAAGAAGACCTGGTCGGTTGGTTCTCGCGTGGCGGGGTCGACGACCTCGGCGTTGTCGAGGCGGCGGGTAAGAAAGCGGATGCGGCGGTCGATCTCCCTCAGGCGGCGCTTGCCGTAGATGTAATCGGCATTCTCGGAGCGGTCGCCGTTGGAGGCGGCCCAGGTGATCACCTTGACGAGTTCGGGACGCTCCTTGTCGAGGAGGTTGAGGGCTTCGTCCTTGAGGCGCTGGTAGCCGGCCGGGGTGATGTAGTTCTTGGTGCCGACGGGGAGGGGCGAGGCCTCCTCGACGTCGTCGTCCTCGTCCTGGTCGGTTTCCTTGGTGAATGCCTTGTTCATCGTGTTGCGCGCCTCGGGCGTGGGAGGACGATTATCCGTGATCGCACGGGGCGGGGGTAGAATCCCGGGTTCTTCGTATCCATTGTTGCAAACCAGGAGTGCATGCCATGACGATCAAGGTGGGTGACCGGCTTCCGACCGGTACGCTGTGGGAATTCATCGAAGAAGAGACGCCGGGCTGCAGCCTCGGACCGAACGGGTTCGATGTGCCCACCATCGCCGCCGGCAAGAAGGTCGCGATCTTCGGTCTGCCGGGCGCTTACACCCCGACCTGTTCGGCGAAGCACGTGCCGGGCTACGTCGCGCTGGCCGACCAGCTGAAGGCCAAGGGCATCGACGAGATCTGGTGCCTGTCCGTCAACGACGCCTTCGTGATGGGCGCGTGGGGGCGGGAGCAGGGCGCCAAGGGCAAGGTCCGCATGCTGGGTGACGGCAGCGCGCTCTACACACGGGCGCTCGGGCTGGAACTGGACCTCAACGCCCGTGGCATGGGGCTGCGCATGCAGCGCTTCTCCGCGCTGGTGGTCGATGGCGTGGTCAAGGCCCTCAACGTCGAAGAAGCGGGCAAGTTCGAAGTGAGCGACGCCCAGACGATGATGAAGCACGTGGAGAACCTGACGCAGTATCTCCCCTGACGCGCTGAATTGCCCGCGTGTCGTCAGCGGCGCGCGGGTGGCTTGCCGGGCCGTGTCTTCCTGACCGTGCCCGACCGCCTGGCCGCGGCGATGGCCTTCCCGCCCCACGCGACGATCGCGACCCGATCGTCCACCACATCGGCGGGCACTTCCCAGTACGACATCACGGTGTCCCGGTCTTCCCAGGGCTTGAACGGGCGGGACTGCGCTTCGCGGTAGTCCTCCACGTTGCCGTCGTCCACCTTGAACCACAGGGTGTCGTAGGCGATGATCGCCATGAACACGTCGTCCACGTAGATGCCGTAGCCGCCGAACATGCGCTTCGGCCGCACCTCGCCCAACGGGGCGAGCATCAGGCACACATGCTCGACGAAGTCGTCGACCTCCGCGATCTTCTTCATACGAAGGCTTTCAGCGCGTCCAGGACTTCGTCGGGCTTCTCGGCCATCAGGGCGTGGCCGCTCCCCGCGATCTCGACGATGCGCTTGTCTGGCAGCGCCTGGACGATCTCCTTCGCGGCGCGTGGCGGGGTCATGATGTCCCGCTTGCCGAGGATCAGCAGCGCGGGGCAGCGCACCTGTGCACTCGCGACCGCGCCGTTCTGGTAGGCATTGCACGCCGCGAAGTCCACGTGCATCACGCCGGGCTTCTGCCGTTGCATCAGTCTCAGGTTCTCGCCGATCACCCAGAAGCCGGGTCCCGGATTGCTCGGGTAGTGCGCGTAGGCGGAGTGCGACCAGATGTTGACCATGTCCTGCGCGGCGGGCTCGTCATCCCTCGTCGCCGTCAGCAGTTCATCCGACACCTTCATGGGGAAGGCCGTGCCGATGAGCACGATCTTCGAAACCTGGTCTGGATATCTCGCCGCACACTCGATGGCGATGAGCGAGCCCATGCTGTGGCCGACGAGCGCGGCCTTAGCGACACCGGCGGCGTCCAGCGCAGCCTTCACCCAATCGGCGAGGGCCTCGACGCTGGGCAGCGGGTCGCCGCCGGAGCGGCCGTGGCCGGGCAGGTCGAAGGCGAGCACACCGAAGCCGTGGTGCGCGAGATAGCGGCTCTGCAGAATCCACACGCAGTGGTCGTGCTCCGCGCCGTGCAGGAACACCACGGTGGGCAGCGCGGTATCGAAGGGCCTGCCACCGGTGTAGGCGTAGACGGTTTGATCGTTGACGGTCAGTTGCATGATCGGGGTCGGTGAGAAGTCGTGCGGAGGGAGGCGGTCATGCCTTCTGCGAGACGCGCAGAGCCTGGCCGAGGTCATCGACGAGATCCTGCGGATCTTCCAGGCCGACGGACAGACGAATCGTGCCGGGGCCGATGCCGGCCGCGATGAGCGCTGCGTCGTCCATGCGGAAGTGCGTGGTGCTTGCCGGGTGGATCACCAATGACTTCGCATCGCCCACGTTGGCCAGGTGCGAGAACACCTTGAGCGACTCGATGAACTTCCGGCCCGCTGGGCGTCCGCCCTTGATGGCGAAAGTGAACACTGCGCCGCAGCCCTTCGGCAGCAGGCGCTTCGCGAGTTCGTGGTCGGGATGGGACGGCAGTTCGGGATAGCTCACGGACTCCACCGCAGCGTGCGAGGCGAGGAAGGCCACCACCTTGCGGGTGTTGGCGATGTGGCGGTCCATCCGCACCGAGAGCGTCTCGATGCCCTGCAGGATCTGGAACGCCACCATCGGCGCCATGCACGCGCCGAAGTCCCGCAGGCCTTCGCGGCGGGCCCGCAGCAGAAAGGCCGCGACGGTGGATTCCTCCTGGAAGTCCATGCCGTGGAAGCCGTCGTAGGGCTCGGTGAGTTCCGGGAAGCGGCCGGAGGCCTCCCAGTCGAAGGCGCCGCTGTCCACGAGCAGGCCTCCGATGGCGATGCCGTGGCCGCCGAGGAACTTGGTGGCCGAGTGGTAGATGAGGTCCGCCCCCAGATCGAACGGGCGCAGCAGGTACGGCGTGGTGAAGGTGCTGTCGACCAGCAGCGGCAGCTTCGCGTCGTGGGCGATGGCGGACACGGACGGAATGTCGAGCACATCCAGTCCCGGGTTGCCGAGCGTCTCGGCATAAAGCAGTTTCGTGTTCGGGCGGATCGCCGCGCGCCAGCCATCGAGATTGCGCGGATCGATGAACGTCGTGTCGATGCCGAAGCGACGCAGCGTGTAGTGCAGCAGATTGTGCGAGCCGCCGTAGAGCGACCGGCTCGCCACCACGTGCGAGCCCGCGCCGGCGATCGTCGCGACGGCCAGGTGCAGGGCCGCCTGCCCGCTCGCCGTGGCGATGGCGCCGATGCCACCTTCCAGTGCGGCGATGCGTTCCTCCAGCACCGCGTTGGTCGGGTTGGAGATGCGCGAGTACACATGCCCGGCGCGTTCCATGTTGAACAGCGACGCCGCATGGTCCGTGTCGCGGAACACGTAGGACGTCGTCTGGTAGATGGGTGTGGCGCGGGCGCCGGTGGTGGGGTCGGGCTGCTGGCCTGCATGGAGGCTCAGCGTGTCGAAACCGAGGTAACGGGGGGCCGGCATCGGGGGGTCCTTGAGCAGATCGGGGCGCGGACCGTCCGCGCGCCAAAGGTGCAATTGTGCCCTCCGTCATGCCGATGCGGTGAACCAACTGCCGCCCATGCACGTTGGACAAAACGGGCCGACGTTGCGCGCCTGCGCAATCCCCAAGCACGACAGCGACAAACGGCACGCCGGCCGCTATCATCCCGCCCACTCGGGGTCACAGACCTCGGCAGGGGGGATCTGAAACCATCTTCACTGGAGGAGAAAAACATGCGTCAACTGAAACTCAAATTGCTGGCCGTCGCGGCTGCGGCCGTGTGGACGGGCAGCGTTTCTGCCCAGAGCGTCGAAGTCCTGCACTGGTGGACCTCCGGCGGCGAAGCCGCTGCGCTGGGCGTGCTCAAGAAGACGCTCGAAGCCGACGGCATCAAGTGGAACGACATGCCGGTGGCCGGCGGCGGTGGCGAGCAGGCCATGACCGCCCTTCGTGCCCGTGTCACCGCGGGCAACCCTCCCACCGCCGTCCAGATGCTCGGCTTCGACATCCAGGACTGGGCCAAGCAGGGCGCCCTGGGCGACTTGAACGCCCTTGCCGCGAAGGAAGGCTGGGACAAGACCGTTCCTGCTGCACTGCAGCGATTCTCCAAGTACAACGGCAAATGGATCGCGGCGCCGGTCAACGTGCACTCCACGAACTGGGTGTGGGCCAACAAGGCCGTGCTCGACAAGGCTGGCGTGAAGGACCTCCCCAAGACCTGGGACGAGTTCATGGCCGCTGCCGACAAGATCCAGAAGGCCGGTCTCGTTGCTCTGGCCCACGGCGGTCAGCCCTGGCAGGAAGCCACCATGTTCGACGGCGTGGTGCTCTCCACCGGCGGCATCGACTTCTACCGCAAGGCGCTCGTGGAACTCGACGACAAGTCGCTCAACTCGCCCACGATGGAAAAGGTCTTCGCCCGCATGAGCCAGCTGCGCAAGCTCGTGGACAAGGACTTCTCCGGCCGGGACTGGAACCTCGCCACGGCGATGGTGATCAGCGGCAAGGCGGGCTTCCAGATCATGGGCGACTGGGCCAAGGGTGAGTTCATCAACGCCAAGAAGGTCCCGGGCAAGGACTTCGTGTGCTTCCGCGTGCCGGGCAGCCAGGGCATGGTCTCGTTCAACTCCGACCAGTTTGCGATGTTCAAGGTCGGAGCGGACAAGGCCGACTCGCAGATGAAGCTCGCCAAGGCCATCATGGATCCCGCGTTCCAGTCTGCGTTCAACGTGGTGAAGGGCTCCGTGCCCGCGCGCACCGATGTGCCCAACAAGGCCTTCGACGACTGCGGCAAGAAGGGCATGGCGGATCTCGCCGAGGCCAACACCAAGAACACGCTCATCGGCTCCATGGCCCACGGTCACTCGGTTCCCGCGTCCATCAAGAACGCGTTCTACGACGTGATCACCCGTCACTTCAACGGCGACCTGAACGACAAGCAGGCCGTCGCGGAACTGGCGAAGGCCGCCAAGAACTGACCTGACGCGCCACCCTCCTGACGAGGGGCGGGGAGGCACCTCCGGGTGCCTCCCGTCATTCCATGCGTACCGGCATTCTTCCCAAGCTGTTGCTCGCCCCCAGCGTGCTGCTGGTGGTGGCGTGCGTCTACGGGTACATCGCGTTCACGATCTACCTGTCGTTCACGACGTCCACCCTCATGCCCAATCTGGAATGGCTGGGCACGGACAACTACACGCGTCTCTTCGACCTCGAGAACTGGAAGGTCTCGCTGCGCAATCTCTGGGTCTTCGCGGGGCTGTTCATCGGTGGGTCCATGGCCCTCGGGCTGATCCTCGCCGTGATGGTCGATCAGCGCATCCGCGCCGAGGGCGCATTCCGGTCGATCTTCCTGTACCCCATGGCGCTGTCGTTCATTGTCACCGGCACCGCCTGGAAGTGGCTGATGGACCCAGGCATCGGCCTGGAGCATTCGCTGCGCGAGATGGGCTGGGAGTCCTTCACCTTCGGGTGGGTCAAGAGCGGCGAGATGGCGATCTACTGCGTCGTCATCGCGGCAGTGTGGCAGACCGTGGGTTTCGTGATGGCGCTGTTCCTCGCCGGCCTGCGTGGCGTCGATGCCGAGGTGGTGAGTGCGGCGCGCGTGGACGGCGCGAACACCTGGCAGATCTACTGGCGCGTGATCTTCCCGCAGCTGGGCCCCGCAGTGGTCTCGGCTTTCGTGATCCTCGCGCACATGGCCATCAAGTCCTACGACCTTGTGATCGCGCTCACCAACGGCGGACCGGGACGTTCCACGTGGCTGCCGTCGGTCTTCATGTATCAGTACACCTTCACCCGGAACGAAATGGCGGTCGGCGCGGCCAGCGCGACGCTCATGCTCGCCGGCATCGCGATCGTCGTGCTCCCCTACCTGGTGAGCGAATACCGGAACGTGGCACGCCATGGGTAGCGGGGCGGACAAGGTCTCGCGCGTTGCGCTTTACGGCATCCTGATCTTCCTCGGGCTGCTGTTCGTGCTGCCCATCTACGTGATGGGCGTCAATTCGCTCAAGCCCCTCGACGAAATCCGCGGCGGCAACCTGATGGCGCTGCCGATGGAGTGGACCCTCGAACCCTGGGCCACCGCCTGGAGCACGGCGCAGATCGGCGTGCAGCCGACGGGGCTCAAGCCGTATTTCCTGAACAGCTTCCTGCTGGTGGTGCCGGCGGTGCTGATCTCCACCGCGATCGGCGCCATCAACGGCTACATCCTTACGCAGTTCAAGATGCGCGGCGCCAACATCGTGTTCGCGATGCTGCTGTTCTCGGTGTTCATCCCGTTCCAGATCGTGCTGATCCCCATGGCGCGCACGCTCGGCATGCTCGGGCTCGCGGGCACGGTGTCTGGCCTCGTGTTCGTGAACGTCGTGTACGGCATCGGCTTCACCACGCTGTTCTTCCGCAACTACTACGCGGCTTTCCCCGGAGAGCTGGTGCGCTCCGCGCGGATGGACGGCGCCGGTTTCTTCCGGCTGTTCTGGCGGATTCTGCTGCCCAACAGCGCGCCGATCGTCGTGGTGACGATCATCTGGCAGTTCACCAACATCTGGAACGAGTTCCTCTTCGGTGCGTCCTTTAGCGACTACAAGTCGTTCCCGCTCACCGTCGCGCTCAACAACCTCGTCAACAGTTCCACGGGCGTCAAGGAATACAACGTGCACTTCGCGGGCGCGTTCATCGCGGCGATCCCCACTCTGGTGGTGTACGTCCTGTCCGGCAAGTACTTCGTGCGCGGCCTCATGGCCGGCTCGGTGAAAGGTTGACCCATGGCCACACTGGAACTGCGCAACGTCAGCAAGTCCTTCGGCGCCACCAAGGTGCTGCAGGAGATCTCGCTCACCCTCGCCGACGGCGAGTTCCTGGTCCTCGTGGGACCTTCCGGCTGCGGCAAGAGCACGCTGATGAACATCGTGGCCGGGCTCGAGGAGCCCACCAACGGGTCTCTCGCGCTGGAGGGCAAGGACATCACCCGCCTCGCGCCGGCCCAGCGCAACATCGCCATGGTCTTCCAGTCCTACGCGCTGTACCCCAACATGACCGTCTCGGAGAACATCGCGTTCCCGCTCGAGATGCGCAAGGTCGCCAAAGGCGAGCGCGACAAGCGTGTCGCGGAGGTCGCTGCGCTCCTGCAGATCGAGCACCTGCTGGGCCGCAAGCCCAAGCAGCTCTCGGGCGGGCAGCGGCAGCGCGTGGCCATCGGCCGGGCGCTTGCACGCGAGCCGCAGCTGTTCCTTTTCGACGAACCGCTCTCCAACCTCGATGCGAAGCTGCGGGTCGACATGCGCGCGGAGATCAAGCGCCTGCACCAGCGCACGGGCGTGACGACCATCTATGTCACGCACGACCAGGTCGAGGCCATGACGCTGGGCTCGCGCATCGCCGTCCTGAAAGGCGGCGTCATCCAGCAGCTCGCCACGCCGCTCGACCTCTACACCGATCCCGCCAACCTGTTCGTGGCGGAGTTCATCGGCTCGCCGTCGATCAATCAGCTGGAGGCCACGGCCGTCAGCGCCGACCGCGTCCGCCTGGCGAGCGGTACCGAACTGCCGCTGGGTCGCCCCCATGCGATCGAGGCGGGGCGCAAGCTCGTACTGGGTGTGCGCCCCGAGCACCTGCGTGAGGACGCCGCCGGCTCGCTCTCGGGCCGCGTGACGATCGTCGAGCCGACGGGCGCCGAAGCCTACGTGAAGGCCGATATCGGCGGCGCCGAAGTCTGTCTGCGCATTCCCGGGCGCGTGGCGATGAAGCCCGACGACCCCATCCGCATCGCCCATTCGCCGGGCTCGCTGCTGCTGTTCGATCCGGAATCCGGCATGCGGATCCGCTGAGAGGAGAACGCCCATGGAAGCCTGGATGAATGACGTCCCCGCCGCCATCGTCGCCGCGAAGGCCGCCTTGCGTGACGGGATGAACGACCGTCGCGACCGCATGGCGGCACTCGATGCCTGGCTGGAGAAGGAGGTTACCGCGGTGCGCGCCGAGCAGGCCGCGGGTGGCGCGGTCCCGGTGCTTGCCTTCGCGGACATCGCCGCAGGGCGCGTGCGCGAGGAAGACCGGGCACGCATCCGCCGCCGGGGCTGCGCCATCGTGCGCGGCGTGATGCCGCGGGAACAGGCCGACGGGTGGAACGCCGAGATCGGCCGCTACATCGACGAAAACGACTATTACGAGCGCGCGAAGTCGAAAGTCGGCATGGATCAGTACTTCGCGCTGCTGGATTCCGCGAGGCCGCAGATCTTCGGCCTGTACTGGTCCCGGCCGCAGGTGCAGGCACGGCAGCACGAATCGCTCGCGGCCACGCGCGCATTTCTCAACCGTCTGTGGACGTTCGACGGCCCCGATGGCCCGGTGTTCGATCCTGACCGCGAGTGCACCTATGCTGATCGGGTACGTCGTCGTCAGCCGGGCGACAAGACCATCGGCCTCTCGCCGCATGCCGATGGTGGCTCTGTGGAGCGTTGGTGCGACCCCAGCTTCCACGCCGTCTATCGTGACCTGCTCTCCGGTGACCCGCTCGCCTACGACCCCTGGATTGCAGCCGGCCGCACGGAAACGAAGGAGATTCCTTCGCCCGCGGTGTGCAGCCTGTTCCGGACCTTCCAGGGCTGGACGGCGCTCACGCGTCAGGGTCCCGGCGACGGCACGTTGCGACTGGCCCCCATTGCGGGCGCGATGGGCTGGATGATCCTCCGGGCCCTGCAGGATGACGTCGCCGCCGACGACCTCTGCGGTGCCAGGCCGGGACGCGCGCTCGCTGCCTTCCCGCAGTGGCACGCGAAGCTGCTGGAGGCCGTCGTGCCGATCCCCGTGGTCGAGCCGGGCGACACGGTCTGGTGGCACCCGGACGTCATCCATGCCGTCGAGGACGAGCACCGCGGCAGCGGCTACAGCAACGTCATCTACATTGGCGCCGCACCCGACTGCGCGAAAAACCGAGTGTTCCAGCCGAGGCAGGCGAAGGCTTTTCTCGAAGGCCGAAGCTGCCCGGACTTCGCCGCGGAGGACTACGAGGTGGATTTCGTCGGCCGCGCGGTAGAAGCGGATCTCACGCCGCTCGGTCGCCGGCAGATGGGATTGGACGCCTGAGCGTCAGGCTCGACCGCGCAGCGGGGTGTCACAGACCCGCAGACGCCACAGCCAGAGCGCCACGACGAACATCCAGAGCGTGAGGGACGCCGAGGACAGGCGCTCGAGCAAGCCGGCAGCCTGCAATGCCTCCCCCTTCCACTGCATGGCGGCGATGCAGGCGAATCCAAGCACGCCGGACAGCGCGGTGTAGCCGAAGAGGCTGCGCGTCACGCGATACCGCCGGAACAACGCGCTGGCGACTCCCGATGCCGAAATCATCGCGATGAATCCGATGGCCGCGAACAGGTAGTGCAGGGCCTGGACGTTCGACTGTCCCGTGGCGACGCATCCCGGCTCGCAGGGATGCAGCCCGACACCGATCCGCGCGGAGCCGTTCACGACGACCAGCAGGCCGAGCAGTATCGCGAGCCGCGAGGGACGGAAGGCGCGGATCAGGAAGATCCCGAACACGGCATTCATTGCCCCGGTCGTCAGGAAGGCGAGGTAGAACATGCGGTCTGCGGTCGGGCTGCCGGTTTCCGCGAGTTCGCTGATGGTCATCCGGACCGGATCGAATCCGGGGATCGTCGCTTCGGACGTGAAGATCGTGGCCCACCACAGCAGCGGTGACAGCAGTCCGCAGAGGTTGCCCAGACGGCAGAGAAGGGTAGTGACGGATGTCATGCGGGGGAGTCTTGGGGAGCGACGCGGACCTGCCGGAGCCCCACCTTCGTCGTGGTGCGCATCGTCCGCGGGAGGAGTAGATTGCACGTCACCAGTACGCGGTCCCGCCCAAGACGCGGGACCCGACGAAGCCACAGGGAGGAGAGACAATGAACAGAAGGCAATGGCTTGCCGCGCTCGCGGCATTGGGTGTGGTCCGGCCGGGGTTTGCGGCCGAGCCGATCCGCATCGGTCTCGTGGACGAGACCACCGGCCCGCAGGCGGAGGCCGGCGTGCTCACGTTGCGGGGCGTGCAGCTCGCGATGGAGGAGATCAACGCCGCCGGGGGCATTCTCGGCCGGCCTGTGCAGCTTGTCATCGAGGACAACCAGAGCACGAACCCGGGCACCGTCCTCGCGTACTCCAAGCTCGTCGAACAGAAGGTGGTCGCGGTCATCGGGCCGCTGCGCAGCACGCAGGTGCAGGCGGCCTCGCCCACCATCGCCAAGGCCAAGCTCCCCGCGATCATCGGGGGCAGCGACCCGACGCTCACCCGCGTGAACAACCCGTGGATCTTCCGCGTGCGCCCCAGCGACATCTACTCGTCCCGGGCTATGGCTGAGTTCGGCGTGAAGACCCTCGGCAAGCGCAAATGGGCGATCGTGCATTCGACGGACACGTTCGGCGCCAACGGCAAGACGGCCCTGGCAGAAGCCCTGAAGGCGCGCGGGATCGAGCCGGTGCTGGTGCAGGGTTACACGAGCAACCAGCAGGACTTCACCGCGGTGGTGCTGAGCGTGAAGAAGGCGGGCGCCGACATCATCGGCAGCTACATGACCAACTCGCCCGACGTCGGCATCTTCGCGCGGCAGCTGCGCCAGCTTGGCGTGCAGGCGGAGTGGATCGGTTCCACGTCTCTCGTCACCGAGACTGCGCTCAAGCTCGCGGGCGATGCGCTCTGGGGCACTTACACGGTCACGGATTTCTTCGTCGATGCGAATGCGGAGAGCAAGGTGTTCGCGGCGAAGTTCAAGGCAAAGCACGGGTTCAGTCCGGACCTCTATTCGGCGTGGTCCTACGCGGCGCTGCATCTGCTGAAGAGCGCCATCGAGAAGGCCGGCAGCACGGACTCCGCAGCGATCCGCACGGCGATTCTCAACACCAAGGGCCTGAAAGGCATCGAAGGCGAGTACCACTTCGACCAGAACGGCGACGGGCTGCACGGCTACTCGATCGTGCGCAACGACAAGGGAACCATCCGCTTCCTGGAACACGTGGATTTCTCAGCCTCCGCAGCGAAGTAGCATCGGAAGAGGGGGGCGACCCCGCCCCCTGACTTCCACGCCTTCACATCTTCACGCCTTCACATCTTCACATCTTCACGCGCGTCAGCGCCCGCGAGCCGCCTGAAACCGCGCCTCTCGCCCTTCCTTCTGCGACATCACGGCCTCGATCTGGTTGGCCTTGCCGATGATCGCATCCTGTTCCACCGACTCGAGCAGCAGGGCTTCAGCCTCCGGGAGGTCTGGTACCCGGTTGAGCAGGCGCTTCGCGGCCTCGATGGCGCTGGGGCTGCGTGTCGCGATCTCGCGTGCGGTCTCCATCGCGACCCGACGAGGCTCCTCGCAGACGCGTGTGGCGAAGCCGTAGGTCAGCGCATCGTCGGCGGAGAACACTCTTGCGGTGTAAGTGAGTTCGCGGATGACGTCGTCCCGCGCGAGGCGGCGCATGAGGATGGTGCCTGCCATGTCCGGCACGAGGCCCCACTTGGCTTCCATGACGGACAGCTTCGTATCCGGAGCGACGAAGCGCATGTCCGCCCCGAGCATCAACTGGAAGCCGCCACCGAAGGCGACGCCGTGGACTGCCGCGATCACGGGGACGGGCAGTTCATGCCACACCCAGACGGCCTGCTGCGGCTTGTTGGCGATGCCATGCGTCCGTTCGGCGAGCGTGCGTGCGCGCGGGCCGCCCAGCCCGCTGAGCTCGGCCAGCGCGGCCATGTCGATGCCGGCGCAGAAAGCCCGGCCTTCCCCCGAGAGCACGACGCAGCGCACTTCCGCATCCTCTGCCAAGGCGGTGCCGGCTTCCACCAGGGCGTCGAACATGCGTTCGTCGAGGGCGTTCATCTTGTCCGCGCGCGTCAGGCGCACATCCGCAACGCCGCGATCGATCGAGATCGATACCCTGTCCTTCATGGCGGCCTCCGGAAAGGCGATGGGAAGAGCGCATCGTAGCGCGCCGGGAGAGGCAGGACGAGCCCGGTACAATCATCGCATTCGTTCGGCCAGACCTTCCTGAACCCTGCCGGCCTGCTCGCCGGCTCCTTCGCACGAGAGATCGCCATGCCCGAAGCCTATATCGTTGCTGCAGTCCGAACCGCCGGCGGTCGTCGCGGTGGCCGTCTTTCGGGATGGCACCCCGTCGAACTCGCGGCCGAGGTGCTGAATGCGCTGGTCGACCGGACCGGCGCCGATCCGGCCCTGGTGGAGGACGTGATCATGGGGTGCGTCCTGCAGGCCGGGGAACAGGCGATCTGCATCGGCCGCAACGCCGTGCTCGCCTCCAAGCTCCCGGAATCGGTGCCCGGCACGTCCATCGACCGCCAGTGCGGCTCCTCCCAGCAGGCGCTCCAGTTCGCCGCGCAGGCGGTGATGTCGGGCACGCAGGACTGCGTCATCGCCGCCGGTGTCGAGAGCATGTCCCGCATTCCGCTGCACGGGCTGCAGAAGGTGTACTCCGAGAACAACCTGGGCCACTACATGAGCCCGGAAATCCGCCGCCGGTACCCGGGGCCGGACTTCAGCCAGTTCATCGGCGCCGAGATGATCACGAAGAAGTACGGCCTCACGAAGGAACAACTGGACACCTACGCCCTGCAGAGTCACCAGCGCGCCATCGCCGCCACGCAGGCGGGTGCCTTCGCCGACGAGATCGTGCCGGTGGAGGTGAGGGTGGGTGCCGGCACGCCGACCGGGGAGGTGCACACGGCCGACGAGGGCATCCGGTACGACGCGTCCCTCGAAGGCATCGCCTCCGTGAAGGTCCTGCAGGAAGGTGGCAGCATCACCGCCGCCAATGCGAGCCAGATCTGCGACGGCGCGAGCGGCGTGATGGTCGTCAACGAACGGGGGCTCAAGGCGCTGGGCGTCGAGCCCATCGCCCGCATCCATCATCTTTCCGTGCTGGGCCACGACCCGGTGATCATGCTCGAGGCGCCGCTGCCGGCCACGCAGCGGGCGCTGAAGAAGGCCGGCATGAAGATCGACGACATCGACCTGTACGAAGTGAACGAAGCCTTCGCCCCGGTGCCGCTGGCGTGGCTCCAGGCCACGGGCGGCGATCCCGCGCGCCTCAACGTGCATGGTGGGGCGATCTCCCTCGGGCATCCGCTCGGCGCGTCCGGCACGAAGCTGATGGCCACGCTGGTCCACGCGCTGCACCGCCACGGCAAGCGCTACGGCCTGCAGACCATGTGCGAAGGCGGCGGCCAGGCCAACGTGACCATCGTCGAGCGGCTCTGACATGATCGCCCGCACCCTGTTCACGGAAGAGCACGAGAGCTTTCGCGCGTCGTTCCGCAAGTTCCTCGATCGTGAAGTGGTGCCCCACCACGAACGCTGGGAAGAGCAGGGTTACGTCGATCGAGAGGTGTGGCTGGCTGCGGGCGCCAACGGTTTCCTGTGTCCCAGCATGCCCGAGGAGTACGGCGGGGCCGGGGCGGACCGGCTCTTCAGCATGGTGATGATGGAGGAAGTGGCCAACGTCCACGCGTCCGGGCTCGGATTCGGCCTGCATTCGGAGATCGTGGCGCCCTATATCCAGCGTTATGGAACGCCCGCCCAGAAGGAGCGCTATCTGCCGCGCATGGCCCGGGGCGAGATCATCGGCGCCATCGCGATGACCGAGCCGGGAACCGGTTCCGACCTGCAGTCGATCAAGACCTCGGCGGTGCGCGACGCATCGGGACAGTACGTGGTGAACGGTGCGAAGACCTTCATCACCAACGGCTGGCACGCGGATGTCGTCATCACGGTGGTGAAGACCGATCCGGCCCGCGGTGCGAAGGGCACGAGTCTGCTGCTCGTCGAGCGCGGCATGGAGGGGTTCGAGAAGGGCCGGCGGCTGAAGAAGCTGGGCCTCAAGGCGCAGGACACCTCCGAGCTGTTCTTCCAGGACGTCAAGGTACCCGCAGACCACCTGCTCGGTGCCGAGGGGCAGGGCTTCGCCTATCTCATGCAGGAACTCCCCTGGGAGCGGATGCAGATCGCCATCGACGCGGTCGCTTGCGCACAGCAGGCCATCGACGAGACGCTAGCCTATGTGCGCGAGCGGAAGGCGTTCGGTGCCACGGTGGCGAGCTTCCAGAACACACGTTTCAAGCTGGCGGAGATGCAGACCCAGGTGCAGATCGCCCGAGTGTTCGTTGACCAGTGCATGGTCGAACTGCAGAAGGGCACGCTGGATGCCGCCACGGCGGCCATGGCGAAGTTCGCGACGACCGACATGCAGGGCAAGGTGCTGGACGAATGCCTGCAGCTGCACGGCGGCTACGGCTTCATGCTGGAGTACCCGATCGCGCGGGCCTACGCCGATGCGCGCGTCTCACGCATTTACGGTGGCACCAACGAGATCATGAAGGAAGTGGTGGCCCGCTCCATGGGCCTGGGCAAGTAGCCGAAGCCGGAAGCGCGAACGGCTGGGGAGCGCTCGCGGCGGTATGGCGGGTCGATAGCCTCCGCGGCCATTGCGAACACCACACGGTCGCGTGGTAGATTCGATGCGGACACGAAGATGTCAAAACAACCAGTGAGACCGCCGCCTTGGGAACCCCTGCCCGCCGTCGCCTCTGCCTTGCCCTTTCCCTCCCCGCACTCTTCGCCCTGGCCGTCGGTTCCGTAGAGGCCAACAACGGCATCAACCAGATCGGGTTCGGTACCGAATCCGCGCTCATGGCCGGCGCCGACACAGCGATGGCCCGGGATACCTCTGCGCTCAACACCAATCCGGCCGGGCTGTCCCAGTTGAGCGCAGGGCGTGTGGATGTTTATCTTGCGAGCGCGTTCATCCACGACGGGGTGCATCGGGATGGCCTCGGTAACGACCGTCAGGTGACGAACAAGGTGATTCCGGTGGCAGGCCTCGGGCTCGCGCATCGCATCTCGGGCGGTCCGGTCGTCGCCGGCATCGGCATGTTCTTCCAGGGCGGTTCCGGCGCACAGTTCGAGAACCTCGCCACGCCGTTCGGCGGGCGGGACCAGCTCACCGCTCTTTTCGGCGTCGGGAAGCTGACGGGTGGGCTGTCCTGGGAGGTCACGCCCAAGCTCTCGCTCGGGGTCGGCGTGTCTGCCGTCGTGGCTGTGGCCGAGCAGAAGATCTTCCCCAACAGTTCGAACTTCGATGCGTTCGACCCGACACGCACCTTCTTCGGGGTCTCGGTCGACAATGTTCGCGCGTCGCGCAGCGGTTACCGGCTGGGGGCTCAGTATCAGCTCTCGCCGTCGGTGCGCCTCGGTTTCGTGTTCGCCAACCGGGTCGCCTTGCCGCTCACGGACGGGCAGGCCCGTGTCAACATGTCTTCCGTCGGGCTCGGTACCGTCACTTACGGCAATGCGCGCCTGGAAGGGCTGGCCATTCCGCGCGAGATCTCCGTAGGGGCCACGTGGGCGGCCACGGATGCCACGCTACTGTCATTCAAGGTGAGCCGTCTGGGCTGGGCGCGCGCGTTCGACAGCATCGTGCTGGACGCGTCGGGCCCGGACAATGCGTTCGCGCCGTCCGGCGTTCGGCAGGTAACCGACATCACGGCGCGCGACCGCACCATCTACGCGCTGGGTGTCCGCCATGCGCTGGACGACCGGCTCGTGCTGTATGCCGGGTTCAACTACATGAAGCAGCCGTTCGAAGTGCAGACCCTGAGTCCCACGCTCGCTCCCATCGGCGAGAAGCATCTGACGCTCGGCGCGACACGCCAGTTCGGGGAACGCCATCATTTCGCGGCGGGGCTCGAGTACCTCTTCCCGGCGGAAGTCCGCTACACCAATCCTCAGGTGCCGCTCGGCCCGGGTCTCACCGCAAGGCTCGAGTACATCGCCTTCCACGCGATGTACAGCTACGCCTGGTAGGCGCCAGCCACCAGGAACGGCGGAACCGGGGCGAATGCCCGGTCCCGCCGCGACATCAGCGTGCCGTCCTGCGCCGCAGGCGCGCCACGCCCAGCAGGCCCAGTCCGATCCCCATCATCGCGTAGGTCTCCGGCTCCGGCACGGGCGCGACTTCGAACGAGATCCGGTAGATGTCGGAGTTCGCCTGCAGCTGACTGTCGAACACGTAGCCCGGCCCGGTGGTGAGGCCGTTGAACGCGGCAATCTCCGCGAAGTTGAAGGCCACCACGGAATTCTGGTCGGCGCGAAGGTTGTTCGTCCCCACGAAAGCGGCGGCGGCCGGGTCATGGATCTCGGAGCCCGCGTCCCAGACATCCCGACTGCGCTGCAGGATGGTCGAGATCGCGAGGTTGCCCTGGGCATCGAACAGCCGGTACGCCATCGGGTCGTCGTTGCCGATGAAGAAGTCGTTGCTCGGCACGACCATGGAGGCAAAGGTGAAGTACGGATTCACCGCCGTGTCGACCGTGAAGGTGGCGGTGCCGCTCGCCCCGGGCAGGAGCGGACCGGCCGGCGTCGGCAGGACACTTCCTACTGTGGCGGTCGGATCTGCCGCCATGAACGCGGGAAACCAGTCCGCGCCACTGCCGCCTTCGGCAACGGAAATGATGGGGGCCGTCGCGGCCTCGCCGATGTTGAAGGCATCGAAAGTGCCGCCGTGGAAGCCGATTCGGAGCGGCGCGAAAGCGATGCTGTTGCTGGGCGCGAGGTTCTCCACGGTCACCTTGACCTGGACTGGCGCGGCGTGAGCGGTGCCCGCGCACAGCAGCGCGAGCAGGGCGGAGGCGATGGGGGATAGAGAAGGACGAATGGCGGTCATGGGTTGTCTCCTGTGGGGGAACAGAGCGTCCGCAGGGTGCGGCGCATGTCCGGATGTTCCTCATCCCGGGTCACGCAGTCCTCATGGAAGATTCACGGCGGCGTGAGGATCTGCCCGGCGTTTCGTGGTCGACTATGCATCCGGATCCCCGCGCGCCTCGTAACAGGCGCATGCCCAAGACACTCATGCTCGTGGAGGACGACCCCGCCATTGCCGAAGTGGTCGGCCTGCATTTGAGCCAGGCGGGATTCCACGTACGACGCGCGAAAGACGGCGAGGAAGCCTCGCGCGCCGTGGACGCCGGGGGCTTCGATCTGATGCTGCTCGACCTCATGCTCCCCGGCGTCGACGGGCTCGAAGTCTGTCGCCGCCTTCGGAGCCGCCCGACCTATGTGCCACTCATCATGATCAGCGCACGTGCCTCGGAGACCCACCGCGTGCTCGGACTGGAGCTCGGTGCGGACGACTACGTTCCCAAACCCTTTTCGGTGCTCGAACTCGAAGCGCGGGTCCGAGCCCTGCTGCGCCGGGCGGATCGGCAGCGTGCCGAGCAGAGCGGCAGTGCCGTCCTCGCTTTCGGCGGATTCTCGCTGGACATCGCGCGGCGCGAACTGAAGCGCGGCGACCGGACGGTGCCGCTGACGCTGCGCGAGTTCGATCTGCTGCACTTTCTCGTCCGTCACCCGGACCGGATCTTCAGTCGGAGCGAACTGCTCGCCCATGTCTGGGGCAGCGGTTTCGACGGATACGACCACACCGTCAATTCGCATATCAACCGGCTCCGTGCGAAAGTCGAACAGGACCCCCAGGATCCGATGCTCATCCAGACAGTGTGGGGTCTGGGCTACCGGTTCGCCGTCGTGTCGAGTCCGTCTTGACCTTGCCGTTCTTCCGGCGCATCGCCTTCGCGTTCGCCGCGCTTCTGTTCGGATTCAGCGGAATGGTGGCGTGGCTCGGCCATCGGGCCAGCGTGGATCAGGAGAAGGAGACAGCCCAGCGGTTGTCGCATGGGCTCGCGCGCCACATCGTCGAACACTGGCCGGAGATTTCCCGGAACGGAGACCTTCCGGGCCAGCGCGCGACCCTGGATGAACTGCTGCACATGCTGATGACCGTGAACCCCGGAATCGAGGTCTACCTCCTCGATTCGGCGGGACGGGTGCAGACCTATCTCGGCGACCCCGCGGCGGTTCGGGAGCCGCAGGTGGACCTGGAGGCGGTACGTGCGTTCCTCTCGGGTGACGCCCTGCCGCTGACCGGTTCCGATCCGAGACAGCCGGGCGTGCGCAAGATCTTCAGTGCGGCGATGTTTCCGCCTGACCCGGGCACCACCGTGCCGCCCGGCTATCTCTACGTCGTGCTCGACGGTGAAGAGCGCGCCCGCGTTGCCGGCCACGTCGGTTCCCGCCGCCTGTGGGCCACGGCAGTGGCGATCGTCGCCGCCGGGCTCATCGCTACCCTCGCCATCGGCTACATGGTGTTCCGCAAGCTCACGACGCCGCTGCGGCGTGTCGCGAACGAAATGCGGGACTTCACGATTGCGGACGGTCCGGTATCCCCGCGGGGGGATGGCGCGGCCGACACGCGCGACGAGGTGACGTCCATCGACCGGGCCTTCCGTACCCTGGCGCGCCGCATCGAGTCCGAGGTCAGTGCTCGCGAGCACCAGCAAGCTGCGCAGCGGGAAGTGATCGCCAATGTCGCCCACGATCTGCGCACACCGCTCACGGCCTTGCACGGCTACCTCGAAACCTTGAGTCTTCGCAACGCCGCGCTGGACCCGACGGAACGGTCGCACTACCTGGCGGCGGCGCTCGGCCAGAGCGAGAAGGTAAGGCGGCTGTCGCGGCAGCTTTTCGAACTCGCCCGTCTGCAGTCGGTCGACCGGATTCTCCAGCACGACCGGTTCCGCCTCGACGAACTCGTGCAGGACACGGTGCGGACTTTCGGGCTGTCGGCGCAGCCCGCGCCCGTCGCCATCGCGGGCGTTCCGCCCGGGCGCGTGGAGATGGAAGGGGATATCGAACTCATCGATCGGGCGCTCACGAACCTGATCGACAACGCCATCCGTCACGGCCGCGGCGAGCGGGCCGTCCAGGTGTCTCTGCTCCAGAAAGGACGCGGCGTAGCGGTCCTCGTCGAAGATTCGGGGCCCGGTCTGCCGGAAGCGCTCGCGGGCCGGCTCGCCTCCGGGCAGCCGGTGCGCGACGCCTTCACGGCGCGCCCGGGCGGCGGGTTCGGAGGACTGGGTCTGGCGATCGCGCAGCGGATCGCCTGGCTTCACGGCGGCAGTCTCCGCACGTTGCCGTCCCCCCATGGCGGCACACGGATGTGCCTGACGCTTCCGCTCGATGCCCGCCCGCCGCCGGCGACGCCGGCTTGAGAATGGGCCGTTCGAGGGCGCTACGCCGGACTGTGCCGGGCCGCCTTGCGGCAGGCCTCGGAGCAGTACTTCACCTCGTCCCAGGTGTTGCGCCATCGCTTGCGCCATGTCATCGGGCGTCCGCATCGCTCGCAGGGCTTCGAGGGCAGCGTCGACTTGTTGCCGCGATGGCCGTCGTCGGATCTCACGGGGCGTCCGGGGGACTGCCGCCGTTCGCGCGGATCGCACTCGCACTCGCTGCGATCGCCTTGCGGGTCTGTTCGTTGAGGCGTGCGAGGTTGCGTACCTGCAGCGCCATGCGCGGGTTGCGGGCGAGGGAAGCCTCGTGCCGGCCGAGGAAGTCCCAGTAGAGCGTGGTGAACGGGCACGCGCGGGGGCCGATCATGACGTCGGGCCGGAAGCGGCACCCCTCACAGTAGTTGCTCATGCGCTGGATGTACTTGCCCGTGGCGACGTAGGGCTTCGAGGCCATCACGCCGCCATCCGCGTATTGCGACATGCCCAGCGTGTTCGGCAGTTCCACCCATTCGACGGCATCGACGTACACCGCGAGGTACCACTCGTGAACGGCGCGCGGCTCCACACCCAGCAGAAGCGCATACAGACCCGTCACCATGAGCCGCTGAATGTGATGGGCGTAACCCAGTTCCAGCGTCTGCCCGATGGCGCTGCGCAGGCACTGCATGGGCACATCGCCGGTCCAGTAGAAGGCAGGGAGCGGTTCGTGCGCGTCGAGTGCGTTCCGCTCCCCGTAGCCGGGCATGAAGTGCCAGTAGACGCCGCGCACGTACTCGCGCCATCCGAGGATCTGCCGGATGAAGCCTTCTGCCGCCGCCAGCGGCACGGCACCGCGCTGCCAGGCGCCCTCGGCCGCGCGGATCACCTCCAGTGGCCTAAGCAGCTTCAGGTTGAGCGCAGCAGACAAGCGCGAGTGATACAGCCACGGCTCGTCGGTCCACATCGCGTCCTGGAACTCCCCGAACTGCGGCAGCGCCGTCCCGATGAAGTCATCCAGCGCGGCCAGCGCTTGTGTCCGTGTGACCGGCCAGTCGAAGCGGAGGAGGGTGCCTGGGTGATCGCCGAACGACCGGTCGACGAGGGCGAGCACCTCGGCCGTGATCCCGTCGGGTGGGGTCGACCATGGCGCGGGCACGCCGGAGGGACCGCCCTTGCCGAAGGAACCGCGGTTCTCCGCATCGAAGTTCCACCGTCCCCCGGCCGGGTTGCCGTGTTCAAGCAGCACGTCGTGGCGCTCGCGCATCTCCCGATAGAAGAATTCGAGCCGCAGCTGTTTGCGTCCACGCGCGTGAGCGGCGAACTGTTCGGTTGTGCAGAGGAAGTGACGGTCGGCGTGCACCACTGTGTCTTTCCGGGCGCGAAGCCACGCATCGAGCCGCCATTCGCCGGGTTGCACGACGTCCACGCGACCCGGTTTCAGGAAGGTCACTGCGCGGTCGAGTTCGCCTTCCAGCGATTGGGTGTTCTCCGCGTCGTCCAGTCGCGAGTAGAAGACGCGAACACCGCGTTCCCGGAGCTCGTGTGCGAAGTGACGCATCGCCGCGAGGAACATCGCGGTGCGCGGCTTCGCCGACCAGACGACAGTCGATTCCGATCGGACTTCGGCCATGAACACCGCATCCTGGGCCGGGTCGAAATCGTCGAAAGCCGCACTCTGCGCCTCGAGCTGATCGCCGAAAACGAACACCAGCCGGCGCACCGGCGGTTGCGGCGAGCCCGGCAGCGAGGCAACCGAAAACGCGGTGGCTTTTTCAGGCGGCATCGGACACCTTCTGCCAGAACTGGCTGAACGAGCGCTGCAGCAGCGGCGGATCGGGGAACGCCCGCGGCGCGGGCAGCACCGACTGACTAAGTCGAGGGAGCGCCTGCGCGTACCCAGGGTTCAGCGTTGCCGTGCATTCCACTTGGCGCGCGCTGCGGATCGAAGGCTCCAGATCAACCAGATCGCCGACCCAGATGGCATCGGTCACCGCAGCCATGCGCGCGAGCACGAACGACCAGCGTTTCGACGACCACGGATGACGTTCGTGGAAAGGGCGATGGAGGATGCCGATGGCAACATCCGCCTTGCCGCGGTCGCCCAGAGCCCAGGGGTGCACGAGTCGAATCGTTCGATTGGTGACGTCGGGCAACGGCGTCACAGCGATGGGCGGGTCGGAGATCGCCGCGGGGGATGGCAGTCCTTCCGCAGGCGCGTCCGGCTCAGCGCCGACGTCCGCGGCGCTACGGGCAAGCACTTCCATCGCTTCGTAGCTGCGATCGATCGCCGTCCCGGGACGCGCGAGCGACGGCGCATAGCGGGCGACATTGTCGTTGTTGAAGAAGTAGGGTTTGCCGGTGAAGACACCGGCGACCCACTGCCACGACAACGTGTTCGACGCGAGATCACCGTCGAGGAGATGGGTGTAGAACCAGCGCGCGCCTGTCAGCCAGGACACCTTGCGCACGTGAACGACGTACGACGCCACCCACATGCGGGCGTGGTTGTGGACGTAGCCGGTCTCATGGAGCGAGCTCACGGCCGCATCGATCGCCGGAACGCCGGTTCGGGCCTCCAGTACATCTTCGGGCATCGTGTCCTGTGCCGCTTGACCAAAGGGGGCGGCGCGTCGCGGGACGAAGATGTCGTCCCCGATGTGACGCCAGACGTGGTGCCAGTACTCCCGCCACGCCAATTCGAAGACGATCTTCTCCTGGCGAGACACACTGTGTGCATCGAGCGACGCGAGAATCTCGGGAACGTCCGTCAGGCCGTGCGTCAGATAGGGGCCGAGGCCCGTGACGCGACCGTCCAGCGCGTTGCGCGTCTTCGCATAGGCGCGCGCATCGATCGCGGCGATGCGGGCGAGAGCGGCGGCACGGGTGGGTTCGAAGGGAGGGGGCATAGGTCGAAGGCTCGCAGGACGAGCTTCGACGTGCCGGCACGGACAAAGGTTTCCGCTTCAGACGAAATCATGGGGAGACGCGATGGCGCCTCCCGTTACCCCCTAGACAACGGGGGGCAGGTACTCGGCGGGATCAGTTACGGCGACGCAGGGCCATCCACAGTCCGAGCAGGCCGACGGTGCCGAGTGCGGCGGTGCCGGGTTCCGGGATGGGCGGGGCGGATTCGGACCGGAAGGCGGTGCCGTAGGTCTCGCCGAGGCCTTGTCCCGCAAACGTCTGCACGAAACTGGCGTTTCCGGTCGCCGTGCTGACCGAGTAGATATCGGTCCCCGCGACGCCGTAGAGGGAGACCCGATCCGGCGAGGCGAGGCCGTACACCGCCGAGACACCCATTTGCCCGACGCTGGTTGCCGCGCCGGTGGCGGTATCCAGTCGCATCAGTGTGTCGTTGTTCGGCACGTTGCTGGTCAGGTACAACTCGCCCTGGACGAAAGCGAGATCACCGGACGAGATGTAGGACGTCGCGCCATTGCCCACGGTGGACGCCGCCGCAGTGACGGGATCGATCGTGTAGAGCTGACTGTTCGCGGCGTAGAGCGTTCCGTCGGCAGAGAACACCAGGGAGTTCACGGAGGTGTTCAAGTCCCCTACCAGCGTGCTTGCACCGGTCGTCGAGTCGATCCGGTACAGGGAGGTGAAGGCGATACCGAACAGATTGCCTGTGGGATCGAAGGCGATGTCGGTCATCACGGCCCCCATGTCACCCACGAGGCTGGCGCTGCCCGTGGCAATGTCCACTTTGCCGAGCTTGCCATTGGCATCCGCGACCCAGAGTGTCTGGGCGAAAGCGGACGGAGCCGACAGCGCGGTGGCTGCGATCAGGGTGAGGGTGCGCAGGCGTCGGGTCAGGGTGGGCATGGAGCCTCCAGAGTGCGATGGTGAAGACAGGATGCAGTTAGAAGCAATTAGTCCGCCCGTTTTTGGCGGTGGGGATCCCGATTGCCCCGAGCACGGGACGTCAACCGATTTGCCCAGTGTCTGCATGAAGATACCCGAATGGCATTACAGTCAGAAGTTGACCATTTCCAGTCCGAAGTCGCGTGCCCGAGGGGCGGCGGCAAGTCCTGCCGGCGGATTCTGCCTGCCGGTCGAGACTGCGGTCGAGCGGACGGGTCAAGGCTCAGGCTTCAGCGTAGCGTCAGTTTCGCTGCCGAGCCCATATGACAAATGCAATAGGAAGGGTTTTCTTCAGGAGAGGCGGCCGGGATGGCTCGCCGGTCGGGGCGGGAGGAACCCGCCCCGGAGTCGGACTCAGTAGAACGCGCCGCGACCGGCGATCGGCCAGATGTCCTCGACCACGCCGTTGCGGTGGCACACGAGCCAGTCGTAGAGGTTGACGGTGGGGTCGCAGTGCCCCGGAATCAGCTGGATCTTGGTGCCCAGAGGCACGTCGGCGCCTTCCGGCAGTTCAACCAGGCCGTGCTCATCGGAGGCGCGCAGGTACTTCGCGCCGGGAACGTCGGCCACAAGAGGCATGCCGGAGTCCACGGAGTGGGCCTTGAGCCCCACGTCGACGACCGCCTTGCCCGGCGAGGGACGGCTCATCACCGTGGCGAGGATGAACAGGCTGTGCCGGAAGGTGTGGACGGGCTTGCCGTCGGCTTCGAGATTGCGGCCGTAGTCCGCATCCATGAAGACGTAGGAACCCGGCTGGATCTCGTTGTAGATGCCGCTGGCTGCCTCGAGCAGATACGTGCCTGTGCCCGCACCGGTGATGGTTTCGGCCTTCAGCCCGAACCGGTCGAGGGCGGCAACGGTGGCTTCGACCATGGCGAGCGCCTTGCGGATGGCCGTCTCGCGTTCCTCCGGCGTGCGCATGTGCTGGGCGCCGCCCTGGTAGGCGTGAATTCCCGCGAAGGCGAGATTCGGAGACCCGGCAATGTGGGCAGCCAGTTTCGCGGCGGGCTCCCCCGGCTGGGCACCGCATCGGCCGGCACCCACGTCGACTTCGACGAGGACCTCCAGGGTCACCTGGGCTTCCTCTGCCGCCTTCTGGAGCGCGTCCACGTTGTCCGGATGATCCGCCAGCACGCGGATGTTCGCGCGCCGGGCCAGTCGGGCGAGACGGGCCAGCTTCGATGCGCCCACCACCTCGTTGCTGACCATGACGTTGCCGACGCCGCCGTCCACGAGAGCCTCGGCCTCGCTTACCTTCTGACAGCACACGCCGACGGCACCACGCTCGATCTGGATGCGGGCGATGGCCGGGCATTTGTGACTCTTCGCGTGCGGTCGGACCTTCACGTCGCGTCCCTGAAGGGTCCGCGCGAGGGTGTCGAGGTTGTGTTCGAACCCGTCCAGGTCAAGCAGCAGGGCGGGGGTGTCGACTTCTGCGATCGGCATGCCGATCGTTGCGGGGGCGGGAAGCATCTCAGGACTTCGGCCGGCCGGTTTCGCAATCGGTCTTCAGCACCGCGCCGGCAGACTTCACGCCGAGGTTGCGGCCCAGGTTGCCGTAGAGGATCTCGACCACGTCGGTGAGGTTCTTCTTTTCGACGGGGTCGCCGTACTTCCGCTGCTCCAGGGCGGCGAGCGCGTCGTCCTTGGAGCGGCCTTCCTTCTTCGCGGCCATCACTTCCGATGCGAAGGTACCGATGTCGTCACACGTCATGGTGCCGAGCGGATAGTTGGCCGCCGGAACGGGCGGGGCGCCGAGCAGCAGGGCGGCGCCGATCGAGGAAAGCAGCAAGCGAACACGACTCATGGGAGTGTCTCGGACGGTAGAATCTCGGGTTGTAGAAGAGGGTCTTTCGCGAGTGGAACGCCGTTCACGGCTGTACGGCGGACTACCGAAGACCCAAGTCCGATTCTAAGGAAACTCCGCCCGGATGGTGCGCCTCGTTTGCGCTGCCGTTCCGGGCTGCCACGGATACCCAGGCAAGGCTGGGGCGTCCGGTCCACCGAACCCCTCGAGGAAGTCCGGCATCACGATGGACAGTCCCATTCCCCACTACGGTCCGCCGGTATCGCTGGGATCCGGAGCCGACCTCCGGTCCAACCTGGCGGCGGGGCTTCGCAGCCTCTTCTTCCTTGGGCCGCGACCGGGCCAGTGGCGCCCGTTTCCGGACCAGCTGGTCATCCTGCTCGTCATCGACGTGCTGCTGGCGGTCGCGTTTTCTCTTGCGCAGAACGGGTTCGAAGGGGAGTTCCGCTGGGATGGCGTGCCGCGGGCGCTGTTCCCGCTCGCTCTCGGTCTGTTCGCCGGCTGGGTGATCGGCCGCCGGTCGGGGGGAGCCAGCCTGTGGCTGACAGTAGCGACCGTCGTGCTGGCAACGCTCTGCTGGCTCGATCTCGCCATGAACGTATTCGTCCTCGGTCGCGACCGCGAGTGGTGGGCGGTCGACTGGGTCTGGGGCTACCCCGAATACCTGCTGCACGGGTGGTGGGCACTGACCTGCGCCATCGCAGTCTCAAGGGCGGTCGGAGCGAGCGCGTTCCTGCCGCGGCTCGCCAATGCCGGTTGGACACTCGTGCTGGTGGCTGTCCCCCTGTGGTGGACGCCGTACACGCGGCTATGGGTCGAGCCGGTCGAAGACGCTGCCACCGCAGAAGCCCCTGCGGCGAGCCGCGAGGAGGTCATCTACGCCCAGAGCCGGCTGCTGCAGTCGTCGGCGGCGCGCCTGGCCCCCCAGCGCGCGGGTGTCGAGGACCTGTTCTTCGTGGGGGCCGCGGGCTATGCGGATGAGGATGTGTTCCTGAACGAGGTGAGTCTTGCCGCCGAGATGATCCGCACCCGCTACGACGCCGACGGCCATGTCCTGCTGCTGTCGAACAACCCCCGGACCGTCCGGACCCTGCCGCTGGCCAGCGCGACGAGTCTGCGGCAGTCGCTGCTTGCGGTTTCGAAGACCATGGACGTGGAAGAGGACGTGCTGTTTCTGTTCCTCACGACCCACGGCGGCGAAGACCACTCCCTCGCCATGCAGTTCTGGCCCCTGCAACTCGCGGACATCACGCCCGACACGCTGCGGTCTATGCTGGACGAAGCAGGCATCAAGTGGCGGGTGATCGTGGTGTCCGCCTGCTACGCGGGGGGGTTCATCGCGCCCCTGAAGGACGAGCGCACGATGATCATGACGGCCGCAGATGCCTTCAATAAATCCTTCGGCTGCGGCGCCGATTCGGAACTTACTTTCTTCGGCAAGGCCTATTTCGACGAGGCCCTGCGCGAGACCCATTCCTTCAGCGCGGCGTTCGCCAAGGCGAAGGCCACCATCGGCGAATGGGAGAAGGCGAACCACTACGAGCCGTCGAACCCCGACATTCACGTGGGTGACGAGATCCGGCTCAAGCTCGACCGGATCGCCCGACGCATGGCCTCACGGATTGGCGGCAGCCGGGACAAGGCAGTCTGCGCGGGGGACGATTCCCCGGGCGGCCTCGCTTGTGGCCGGGGCGCCGCCACGGCAAACTGAGGCATCCCGGCGGACCGCAGACGGCCCGTCACGGAGGGCGCGGGGGTGCCTATCGCTCACCAAGAGGTCGCAGCATGGAACATCGTCATCGCGCGTGGCTCGCCGCCGTCGCCTTCACCGTCATGGCCGGTGCCGCCGTCGTCCCGGCGACGGACGCGTTCGCCTGGGGCACGGTCAACCGTACCGAGGCACTCCGGAAGATCGCCAGCCCGCTGCTCGAGGAGCGGCGCCAGGGCTACGGCCGCCTTGCGGACGTCGGCATCATGGAAGATGTCCCGGCCCTGCTGTCCGCACTCACTGACGACGAGGACATCATTCGCGGCGTCGCCGAGCAGTCCATATGGGGCATCTGGATGCGCGCCAACAATTCCACGGCCGACCCGATGTTCCAGACCGCGCTTGATCTCACGCATCAGATGAAGCTCGATGAAGCCGAGGACAAGTTCGACGAACTGCTGGTCCTGATGCCGGACTTCGCCGAGGGCTGGCACCGCCGCGGCGAGGTCAAGGTGATGGGCGACCGCTGGCGCGAGGCCGAGCGCGACTTCGCCAAGGCGCTCGAACTCAATCCCTATCATTTCGGCGCGCTCGAGGGTCTCGGGCACTGCAGCATGCGCACGGGGCGAAACAGCGAGGCCGTCCAGTACTTCGAGCGTGCGCTCGAACTCAATCCGAACCTCGGCGGTGTGTTCGAGGTGCTGAAGCGCGCGCGGGAAGCCGCAGAGAAGGAGCGCACCTGACCGAGTGCGCCTGAAACGAGTCCGGGCGGGGATCGGCAGCGTGCCGCGGACACCATACCAAACCGGGAGGCCGATATGACTGCAAAGCCGTGGCTCGCCAATTATCCGGCGGGCGTGCCCCATGATCTGGGGCCGTTGGAGTTCGAAACGATTCCCCAGATGCTCATGGCTGCCGCGCGCAAGTTTGGCGACAAGCCGGCATTCGAGAATTTCGACGTGACGGCATCCTTCGCGGAGATCGACCGCCGGTCCCGCGACTTCGCCGCCTACCTCCAGTCGACCCTTGGCCTGAAGAAGGGTGAGCGGGTCGCGGTGATGATGCCCAATCTCATCAACTACCCGATCGCGCTGTTCGGCATCCTGCGCGCGGGTCTCGTCGTGGTGAGCGTGAATCCGCTCTACACGGCGCGGGAACTCGAACACCAGCTCAAGGATTCCGGCGCCGCCGCGATCGTAATCTACGAAGGTGCGGCACACACACTCCAGGAAGTCATCGGCCGCACGCCGGTGAAGCACGTCATCGTCTCCGCCGTGGGGGACATGCTGGGTTTCCCGAAGGGCTGGATCATCAATCTGGTGCTGCGCCACGTGAAGAAGATGGTGCCGGCGTGGAGCCTGCCCGGCAGCGTGCGATTTCCCGCTGCGCTGGCTGCGGGTGCGGGCGCGAAACTCGCGGAGCCCGCCATCGGACCCGACGACATCGCGTTCCTGCAGTACACCGGCGGCACGACGGGCGTGTCCAAGGGCGCCATGCTGTTGCACCGGAACGTCGTAGCCAACTGTCTGCAGATCCGCTCCTATTGCGGCTCGGAGTTCCGGGAAGGGGAGGAAGTCGCGATCGCCGCGCTGCCCTTCTATCACATCCTCGCGCTCGTCCTTAACTGCATGCTGGGCATGTATCGCGGCGACCGGCAGATCCTCGTCACCAACCCGCGGGACATTCCGCGTTTCGTGACGATCCTCGCGAAGAGCCGTTTCAGCTTCATGGTGGGCGTCAATACGCTGTACACCGCGCTGCTCAACAATCCCGAGATCCGCAACGTCGATTTCTCCAACCTCAAGATGTGCGGTGGCGGTGGCGCGCCTCTTCAACTCGCCGTCGCCAAGCGCTGGAAGGAACTCACGGGGCATACCCTTCTCGAGGGCTACGGCCTCACGGAGACATCGGGTGCGGTCTCCGTCAATCCGGTGGGCATCGCGGATCACACCGGTACGACGGGCTTTCCCATGCCGAGCACCGAAGTGGAGATCCGCAGCGAGGACGGCAAGGCCCTGCCGCAGGGAGAAGTGGGGCAGGTGTGCGTGCGTGGACCGCAGGTGATGGCAGGCTACTGGCAGCGGCCCGACGAGACGGCGAAGGTCATCGGCCCCGACGGATTTCTGGCCACCGGTGACATGGGCCTGATTACGCCCGAGGGCTATCTCAAGATCGTCGACCGTCTGAAGGACATGATCCTCGTCTCCGGCTTCAACGTGTACCCGAACGAGATCGAGGATGTGCTGGCGGGTCATCCCGGCGTGCTCGAGGCTGCTGTGATCGGCGTGCCCGACGAGCAGTCGGGTGAGGCCGTCAAGGCCTTCGTCGTGAGGCGGGATCCCGCGCTCACAGCCGAGTCCGTCATCGCCTTCTGCAAGCAGAACATGACCGGCTACAAGGTGCCGCGCCACGTCGAGTTTCGCGATGTGCTGCCCAAGAGCCCGGTGGGCAAGATCCTCCGGCGGGAGCTGCGCCCGAAGTGACCGAAAGCAGCGATCGGGATGCGGCGGTCGAGTGGATGGTCCGCCGCTTCTACGAACTGGGCCTCGCCGACGATGTCCTCGGGCCCATCTTCCGGGGTGCCATCCATGACTGGGAAGGCCACATCCGACTGGTCGCGGACTTCTGGTCGCGCTCCCTCTACGGTACGAGCCGATACCAGGGCAACCCCTACGCGCCGCACATGCGCCTCGATTTCGAGCCCGAGGCATTCGAGCACTGGCTGAAGGCTTTCGAGACCGCCGCGACCGAATCCCTGCCCGCGGATGATGCGGCCAAGGCCGTCGGCGTGGCGCGGCATATGGCGCAGAGCTACAAGGCGGGCTTGTTTCCGTTCGTCGGGCCGGATGGCAGGCCGTCGAGGAAGCCGGTCAGGAAGACGTGAAGACGTGAAGATGTGAAGGCGTGAAGGCGTGAAGGCGTGAAGGCGTGAAGGGTGAAGGCGCGCGCGTAGCCTGGACGAGGGGCGAACGCCCCGACTCCAGGGATCTGCCAGCAACCACTGCACAAACAAAAAAAGCCCGTTCCTTTCGGAACGGGCTTTTGCCTTGCTGCTGACGCTACATCAGGCGGACAGCTGATCGCCCAGCGGCAGATTGCGGATGCGCTTGCCGGTGGCGGCGAACACCGCATTGATGAACGCCGGGGCGAACGGCGGAACGCCGGGCTCACCCACACCGCTGGAGGGCACTTCGATGCCGTGGGGCATGATGTGCGTGCGCACGTTCATCGCGCCTTCGCCGATCCGCAGGACCTTGTAATCGCCGAAGTTGCTCTGCTGCACACGACCGCCCTTGAACGTGATCTCGGTGTACTTGGCGATGGACAGGCCCATCACCGCGGCACCTTCGACCTGCGAACGGACACGCTCCGGGTTCACGCAGAAGCCGCAGTCGAACGCGGTGTCGACGCGCGGGACCGAAACGGTACCGTTGGCATCGACCGCCACTTCGACCACCGTGGCTACGTACGACAGGAAGCTGCGCTGCACCGCGATGCCGAGGCCGTGGCCCTTGGGCAGCTTGCGGCCCCAGCCGGCTTCCTTGGCAGCGCGCTCGACCACGGCACGCATGCGGCCGGTGTCGACCGGGTACGTATCCCACGGGTCACCGTAGTTCCACAGTTCGCTCGACACCGTCTTGCGCGGGTCGACGATGCGGGCCGGCCCGATCATCTCGAGCAGGAAGTCCTTGGGATCACGACCCAGCTCGTTCGCCAGTTCGGCCACCATGGACTGCATCGCAAACGCGTGCGGGATGTTGTTCACCGAACGGAACCAGCCGATCCGCGTCTTCGCGACCGCCTCACCGGTTTCGAGCCGGAGGTTGGGCACGTTGAACGGCGTGTCGATCAGGCCCAGGCCCAGTTCCAGGGCGCTCTCGCGCTTCGGATCGGGCATGAAGTTGGACATGAGCGACGGCGAGACGCTGCGATGACGCCAGGCCACGACCTTGCCGCTGCTGTCCAGACCGGCGGTGACATGCTGGTACGAAACAGAGTGGTAGAAGCCGTGCTGGATGTCGTCTTCGCGGGTCCAGACCACCTTGACCGGCGTACCGCCCATGTCGCGGGACAGGATCGCGGCTTCGAGTGCGAAGTCGCACTTCGACTTGCGGCCGAAACCGCCGCCGAGCAGCGTGACATTCACCGTGACGGCAGACTCGGGCATGCCGAGCAGGCCGGCGACATCACCGCGCGTACCGCCGGGGCTCTGCACGCAGGACCAGATCTCCGCCTTGCCGCCGGCAACCTTGGCGACCGCCGCGGGCGGTTCCATGGTGGCGTGGTGGCCGTGGGGGATGTAGTACTCGCGCTCGATGACCTTCGCGGCGCCCTTGAGTGCGGCATCCACGTCGCCTTCGTTCCGCTCGACCTTGCCGGGCTTGCGGGCGGAGGCAGCCATCTGCTCCTTGAACTTGCTGGAGTCGTAGTCCTTGTTGGGACCGTCTTCCCACTGCACTGCAAGGGCTTCACGACCACGCAAGGCAGCCCAGGTGTTGTTCGCCACGACGGCGATGCCGCCGAGGGGAGCAAACTTGCCGGGAGCGGGCGTCGCGGGGATCGCGATGACCTTGACCACGCCGGGCACCTTCATGGCGGCGTCGGCGTTCCACTTGGTCGCCTTGCCACCGACCACGGGCGGACGCGCGACCACGGCGTACTTCATGCCGTCGACACGGATGTCCTGCGCGTAGTTGGCCTTGCCTGTCGTGATGTTGGTCAGATCGATGATCGGGACGTTGCCCTTGCCGATGTAGCGGAACTCGGAAGGCTGCTTGAAGGCAATGCGCTTGAACGACGGCGTGGGCAGCGCAGAGGCGGCAGCGGCGAGTTCGCCGTAGCCGATCTTCTTGCCGCTGGGCGTGTGCACCACGAAGTGATTCTGCGCACGCACTTCGGTGTCGGGCACGGACCAGGCGATGGCCGCGGCCTTCTCGAGCATCTGGCGCATGGCGGCACCGCAGGTGCGCATCGGCTGCACGAAGTGGCGGATGCTGCGGGAACCGTCGGTGTCCTGGTTGCCGTACTTCTGCTCGTCGCCAGGGGCCTGAACGATCTTGACCTTGGACCAGTCGGCTTCCATTTCGTCGGCCACGACCATCGGCAGGCTCGTGCGGGAGCCGGTACCCATTTCGGAACGGTGCGTCACGATCGTGACGGTGCCATCCGGCGAGATCGACACGAAGACGTGCGGATCCCAGACGGCGCCGCCGGGCATGCCGCCCGCGCCGGTGTTGTAGAGTTTCTCTTCCGCCAGCGCATCACGCGGGAAGACTTGTGCGGCGAGAACCAGACCGCCGGCCGAAACCACGCCCTTCAGCATGTTCCGGCGGCTGACGTTCTTGATCTGGAAATTGTCGTGTTTCATCTCAAGCCCCCTTCGCGGCGTCTTTCACTGCCGCAAAAATCCGCTGATAGCAACCGCAACGGCAGATGTTGCCCGCCATCGTGGACTGGATTTCCTCGTCGGAGGGACGAGCCTTTTCGTTCAGCAGGCCGGCGGCCTGCATGATCTGGCCAGGCTGGCAGTAGCCGCACTGGGGCACGTTGTGCGCGCGCCAGGCCTTCTGCACCGGGTGATTGCCATCGGCGGAAAGACCCTCGATGGTGGTGACCGCGCCATCTACGCTGTTCATCGGCACGACGCAGCTGCGGACAGCCTTGCCGTTGATATGCACGGTACAGGCGCCGCAGAGTCCGACACCGCAGCCGAACTTCGTGCCGGTGAGGCCGAGTTCGTCGCGGAGGAACCACATCAGCGGCATTTGAGGATCACCCTCGTAGGAGCGATCCACCTTGTTGACTTTCACTTGCATTTAGAAGTCCTCCCGTTGCTATCGACTCGAGTCGATCGGTGGTTGTGGTGCCACGAGGGCAGGTGTGCGGGCAGATCTGCGAACTGACGCGCTCGTCCCCTCGGATCCCCACGATACCGACAGGAGAACGTCTCGGCAAGACACCTTTTCTTTTCCTGCCCGACCGGGAATTCGGGAACTTCCCGATGCTGCAACGCGAAACTGCAAACAGGGGGTTCGCGCGTCGCACCATGTTGGGTGGTGCGACGCAACGAAACTGCATGAACTCATCACGCTACGGAATGCGGCGACGCAGCACTATCAAATGTTGCGATGAGGAGGATGTGCTCACGCCTTCTTCGGGAGATCGATGCCCGTGAGTGCCTGGAACACCTTGACCACGGCGGAATCGTCCTCCATGCCATGGCCGTGTGCCGCGGCGGCGAGATAGAGCTGGTGCGCGGAGGCGGTGATCGGCAATGGAAACGTCATCTTGCGGGCGGAGTCGAGCACGATGCCGAGGTCCTTCACGAAGATGTTCACTGCAGACAGCGGCGTGTAGTCGCCTTCCAGGATGTGCGGCACGCGGTTGGAGAACATCCACGAATTGCCGGCGCTGTTGGAGATGACCTCGTAGAGCACTTTGGGGTCCACGCCCGCCTTCACGCCCAATGCCATCGCCTCGCATGCGGCTGCGATGTGCACGCCGGCGAGCAACTGGTTGATCATCTTCACCTTGGAGCCGGGCCCGGCCACGTCGCCCAGGCGGTAGACCTTGATGGCGATCGCCTCCAGCACGGCTTTGGCCTTGTCGAAAGCCTCCGGCACGCCCGAGCCCATGATGGTCATCTCGCCCTTGGCCGCGCGCGCGGCGCCGCCGGACACGGGCCCGTCGATCATGAGCAGGCCGCGCTCCGCAAGCCGACGCCCGAGGTCCACGGCGTACTCCGGGGCGACCGTGCTCGACGCGATGACCACCGAACCGGGCGCGAGAGAGTGCGCTGCGCCTTCAGCACCGAACAGTACCTGCTCGGTCTGGTCGGCGTTCACGACGAGCACGATGGCGATCGGGACGGCGGCGCCGAGCGCCTTGGGGGAGGACTGCGCGACGCCGCCCTCCTTCGCGAAGTTCGCGACCACCTCCGCCCGCACGTCACAGGCGTGCACTTCGAAGCCCTTCGCGAGCAGCGACCGGGCGACGCCCAGCCCCATGGAACCGAGTCCGATCACCCCGACCTTCTGTTTCGACATTCCGCTCTCCCTGACAAATGATTTCCGAGATCCCGATTATCCGCCTCGGCGCTGCCCGGCGCCGTGCCAAAATCGTTGCGTCCCTCCTGTGAGCGAACGACCATGGCATCCCCCGAGGCAGTACCCGCCGGTTACGGCGTGACCCTTCCCGCCGGCATCCGGGCCCGATTCATCCCCGGCGTCGGCGGCTTGTCCGTGCACGTGCTCGAAGCCGGCTACGAGACCGCGGGGCGTCCGCTGCTGCTACTGCTCCACGGCTTTCCGGAGCTCGCCTACAGCTGGCGCAAGGTGATGGTGCCGCTCGCCGAGGCCGGCTATCACGTGGTCGCGCCCGACCAGCGCGGCTACGGCCGGACCACGGGCTGGGACGCCGCCTATGACGGCGACCTCGGTTCGTTCAGCATGATGAATCTCGTGCGCGACGTGCTGGCGCTGGTCGCCGCGCTCGGATACCAATCTGTCCACGCGCTGGTGGGGCATGACTTCGGCTCGCCTGTTGCCGCGTGGGCATCGGTGATCCGGCCCGATGTGTTCCGCTCCGTCGTGCTGATGAGTTCGCCGTTCGGCGGGCCTCCCGCCATTGCCGCGAACCTGCCCGGGCAGGCTTCCGTGTCGTCCCCCTCCATCCATGCCGCGCTCGCGGCACTCGCGCGGCCGCGCAAGCACTACCAGTGGTACTACTCGACGCGCGAGGCGGATGCCGACATGTGGCGGTGCCCGCAAGGTGTTCACGATTTCCTGCGTGCCTACTATCACTTCAAGAGTGCCGACTGGAAGGACAACCGACCCTGTCGGCTGGCCTCCTGGACGGCGGAGGAAATCCAGAAGCTTCCGACGTACTACGTGATGGATCTCGACAAGGACATGGCGCAGACCGTCGCGCCGGAGATGCCGTCGGCGGCGCACATCGCCGCGTGCAAGTGGCTGCCCGACGAAGAACTCGCGGTGTACAGCGGCGAGTACGGCAGGCTTGGGTTCCAGGGCGGACTGCAGTGGTATCGCTGCATGACGGACCCGCGCTACGTGTCCCAATTGCAGTTGTTCTCCGGACGCACCATCGACACGCCGTCGTGCTTCATTGCCGGCAGGAATGATTGGGGCGTGTATCAGAAGCCCGGTGACTTCGAGCGGATGCAGGGCACCGCGTGCACCCAGATGCGCGGCTGCCACCTGCTGGACGGTGCGGGGCACTGGGTCCAGCAGGAGCAGCCGGAACAGACGGTGGAGAAGATTCTCGAGTTTCTGCGCGGGTGAGGCCCGGCCAGGCTACCGCCTGGCCGCGATGCCGCGAAGATGTGATCGTTCCGATCAGTAGTGGCGACGCCCCCATCGCTTGTGACCGTGCTGGTGGTGTCCGGGCGGGATATGGCCGTACTGATGGCCGGGTTTGCCGTATCCGTATCCGTGACCATGACCGGTCAGCGGGACGATGGTGCAACCGGCGAGCAACGCAGCAACGAGAGCAGACACGACAGCGATGATCTTCAAGTGAAGCTCCTTTCGTGGTGAGACAGGAGCGAGAACGGCGTGTGGTGCTCTGCCGATGACATTCGCAATGCACGATCGTCCAGGAAAAACTCCTGATGTGATGGCGCGTGTCGCGATGAGCGCCGACTTCACGCCCGCTGCGGGTCAGTCAGGCAGCGCAATCGGTGCGAGTTCGTCGAAGCGGTCGCCCGGCCCCGGATTGCCGGGCGCGGAAGATCCGCCGAGGTGATGCACGATGCCCCAGACCGCGTTGAGCGCGGTCTGTACGGCGCCTTCCACCCAGCCGGGAATCCAGCCGATGTCATCGCCGGCGAGAAAGATGCCCCGCTGCGATGCCGGCAGCGAGTCCTGCATGAAGTGGCAGAACATGCGGTGGTTGTAGCGGTAGTGCCCCGGCAGCGCGCCCTTGAACGCACCGAGGAAGTTCGGGTCGTCTTCCCACGAGACGGTGATCGGGTCGCCGATGATGTGCGACGCGATGTCCACGTCCGGGTAGATCTTGCCAAGTGCCTGCAGTGCCAGACGCACCCGCTTGTCCACCGGCAGCGGCAGCATCTTGAGCGCGTCGCTCATCCAGGAATACGACAGGCAGATCACGCCTGGCTTGTCGTCGCCCAGATCGAACAGATAGGTGCCGCGCGTGACACGATCGGTGAGCGTCATGCTCATCGTGTCGCGGCCCGTGCGGGGATTGCGATCCTTCCAGAAAGGGCGGTCGACCATCACGAAGGTCTTCGCCGACTGCATGTAGCGCGTCCGATCGAGCGCCATCCAAACTTTCTGCGAGAACAGGCTCTCGTCGCAATCGATGTGCGTCGTGAGCAGCCAGCTCTGGCAAGTGACGAGCACGGCGTCGAACGCGCGGCAATCGCCCCACGCGTCTGTCACCGCGATGCGGCCGTCCTCGTCGCGCGACAACTTCGCGACGCCGGGTCTCGGAGCGCCCGAGTGCAGGCTGTGCAGCGAGGTACCACGCGGCCAGAACGCCATCGCGTCCGGACTGCGTCGCCAAAGGCCGCGCGGTACCTGTTCGACGCCGCCTTCGACGAAATGCTGGTCCTCGTCGCAGTTCGTGTACACGACACGCAGGATCTCGAGCATGGAATTCGGAAAGTCCGTATCCCATCCGCCGGTGCCGAACCCCACCTGCCCGAACACCTCCAGGTGCCGGAAGGAATGGCGCCGGAATGCCTGTGACGTGGCGATGAAGCCGTAGAAGGAGCGGTCATCCCACACGGGCACAAGCGCATTCCAGATCTGCTTGATGCGCGCGATGTCGCGATCGCGGATGGCGGCCTGCATGGCCGCGAAGCTCGCTTCCTGTTCGAGGGCTTCCTGCCACGCCGCGCCGACTTCCTTGAGCAGTGGCGGCAGATCGGCGGCGGATTCCACATAGAGCGGATTGCCCTCGAGATCGATCACCGTGCTCGGCGTGTGCGGCGAGAGCGGATTCGGAAAGGGCCGCGTCTTCAGCCCGAGCGAATCGAGGTAGTGGTAGAAGCCGACGGACGATTTCGGGAACCGCATGCCGCCGAGTTCCGCCACGATGCCGTCCGCACCCTTGAACGGTTCGGAATGCAGTCGCCCGCCTAGGCGTCGCGACTCGTACACGACGGGCTTCAGCCCCAGTTTCATCAGTTCGTACGCGGCCACGACACCTGCCATGCCGGCGCCGACAATGGCCACCTCGGTGCCATGACGCATCGGCGGGACCGAGCCCAACCCGGCGGGATGCTTCAGCCAGTCGTCGTAGGCAAAGGGAAAGTCGGGACCGAAGATCGTCACCGGCCGGACACCCGATGCCTGCCCGGTGAAGGCGGTGTGCGGAGCGCTCATGACTTCGCGGTATCGTCGCGCTCGCTGGCGAGCGGTGCGTAGAGTTCCGGGCGCCGGTCGCGGAAATAGGTGTTGGCGTCGCGGGAGGCGCCGTAGCGCAGCGGATCGAGATCCGCCACGATCAGCGTCGAGTCGGTCCCCGCTGCCGCCAGCACCGAGCCGTCGGGTGCGGCCACGCAACTCTGCCCGATGTACCGGAGGCCGTTCTCCTCGCCGCAGCGGTTGGCATACGCCACGAAGACCTGGTTCTCGAACGCACGCGTCGGGATCATCGAGGCCGGCACGAACTCGTAGGGCGGCATCAGCGCTGTAGGGACTGCGACGAGTTCCGCTCCCGCCAGCGCCAGCAGACGTACCGACTCGGGAAACTCCACGTCGTAGCAGATGAGGATGCCGACTTGCAGGCCGCCGATCGGCACGACGGTGGCGACGCTGTCCCCGGGCACGAACGTGACCCGTTCGTCAGGACCGAAGAGATGCGCCTTGCGGTAGTTGGCGCGGCGCTGACCTTCGGAATCGATGAGCAGAGCTGCGTTGTAGATCGCGTCACCGTCCCGTTCCGGGTAACCGTACAGCAGCGCGATGCCATGGCGCTGCGCGATGGCCGAGGCGGCCTGCGCGGAAGGCCCCGCAGCCGGCTCCGCCAGGGCGTGAACGCGGTCCCGTCCGAGGTTGTACCCGGTGAGGAACATCTCGGGCAGAACGAGGAGATGCGCCCCGAGGCTCGCCGCTTCGCGCGCGCGCTCCTCCATGAGCCCGAGGTTGGAGGCCACCGTGCCGGAGTCGGCCGGACCTTGGTAGAGGGCGATGCGCATCGTATTGGCGTTGGAGTGGGCGGATGACCAGCAGGGTAGCGCGAAATGCCCGCATTCGATTCGTATGGTTGCTCTCGGTCAATGCGGGGCTGACCGATAGCGCGTAACCTGCTGACCGTGGATCGGTGATGGAGCGTCCGGTCCGGAATGCCGCCCATGCCTTTCGATTCCGATCCGGAGACTGCACCATGAACTCATTCCTCGCCCGTCTGCTGGCCGCCGCTGGCCTCTCTCTAAGTGTCCTGCCGCTGCAGGCCGCGGTCAGTACCTTCGACGCCGGCGCTGAAGGATGGACCGCCCAGGGAGATGTGGAAGGAACCATCGAGTGGAGCGCCACGGGCGGCAACCCCGGCGGACACGTCGTCATCGACGATCGCGCGATCGGTGGTGTCACCTATTTCGTCGCGCCTGGCGCTTTCCTCGGCAACCAGTCCGGTGCGCTGGGAACATCCCTCACGTTCGATCTGATGCAGGTGTATCCCGGGTCCCCCAACCAGTTCGATTCGCCGGATGTGGTGCTCCAGGGTGGCGGACTCACGCTGGTGTACGACACGCCCGTGAATCCGGGAAACGGGGCCTGGACTTCCTATTCCGTTCTTTTCGACGTGCCTGGCCGCGCGCCTGGCTGGAGGCTGGATTCTGGTGCGCTAGCCACATACGGCCAGCTGGCGACTGTGATGTCCGGTCTGACGGCGCTTCGCATCCGTGCGGAGTACCAGACGGGCGCGGACGTCGGCCGCCTGGACAACGTGGTGCTCGTGCCTGAGCCGGGGACTTGGTCGATGTTGGCGGTCGGGCTGTCTGGCGTCGTCGTTGCCAGGCGCTGGCAGAGCACCCGGCAACGCGCGGCGCGGGACGAGGCGTAAGGGTTCGTCACCATCGAGCCTCGGCCTCCGGCAACCGCGGCATGCCCCGGGGCCTGCACCTTCAGTCATCGGGCCTCGTGCCCCGATGAAACACCATACGAAGAAACGAAAAAAGGCAGCCCCCCTTGCGAGGAGCTGCCTCCGACGTCGCTGCGGCAGCGTGCGTTCTATTTCACAGCGCGGCGGCTCAATCCCGCTGCCACCACGCCGAGGCCCGCCGCGAGCATCGCCCAGGTGGACGGCTCCGGGATCGGCGGGGCGCTGTTGAAGGCGACTTCGCGGATCTCGATGTTGTTCACCACGCCGACGTGGGCCGACAGCACCTGCAGTTCAACCTTGCTCACCCCGCGGAACGGCGAGGCGAAGGTGTAGGTCCGCGGGGCGAGACTGCCCTGGGGCCCCACGAAGGTCGCGGAGGTGCCGAGCAGCCCGTTGGCGTCGTCGTAGAAGTGCAGCTTGAAATCCTTGATGCCTTCGAGGAACACGTTCACGTCGTTCCAGAGAACGAAGGACTCCAGGTCGTAGGTGCCGATGAGGTCCAGCGTGATGATGCCGCTGTTCGCATTGGCGGCGAACCCGTTCAGCGCGTTGTTCTCTGCCGTGATCCCGTCGGCCAGGGCCGAGACAGGAAACGCGGGTGAGTAGAGCGGCAACGAAGACGACGCGGATATCTGGCTGGGACCCATGATGAGGGCCGCGTTTGCGGTGACGCTCGTGCCTACCGCGAGTGCGGCGAGCGAGCAGGCGACAGCTGCCTTGATGGCGAAACGTATCATTCGGTAGGGCTCCTGGCGAAATCGTTTATTTTGTTCGAGTGCCCCGGGCGCGCCCGCAACGAGTGAGGCCTCGATGCCGCGGATGCGTACAGTGCGACTCGCTGGACGGAGCAAGATCCGGGCGCGGGTTTCTGGCTGCTGCGTACAGAGTGTCGCTTCGGGAGCATTCGTACGGGTGGTGTAAAGCAGTTCGACGACACGTGGTCGTCGAGCCCGCGGTGACGCAGGCTTCAGCAGCTTCGCCGGGAGCGGCGGTCCCGGGCGTCCGCTACGCCCCCAGCCCCAGTTCCCCGATCATCCGCGTGATCGCCTGTGCCGCGCTCTCCGGAAACTGGAACGGGAACAGGTGCCCGCCCCGAGTCGGTGCGACTTTCATCCAGCGCTCGGACGCCGACAGGCCCACGCGCCGCGTGAGGTCCGACTGTTCGCCGTAGACGAGACCGGCGGGGACGGCCAGTTGCGTGCAGTCCTGCACGAGGTCGTGGGGCAGCGTCTGGTAGATGCGGTTTTCGATCTCGGGGGTGAAGCGCAGCCGGATCCGCTCGCCGGCGGCTTCGGTGCCGAACGTCACGTAGTCTTCCAGGCAACGCGGATCGAACCGCCGGAACACCGTCTTGGTCTGGAAATAGGCCAGCGCATCGCCGGGCGTGTCCCATTCACGGCGCCGGAACAGCGTTCCGGGCGCGGGGCCGAGTTTCTCGGCGATCCCCACCTTCTTGGTGAAGGCGAGCGCCCCGCCCTTCATGCGCGAAAGAATGGTGGCGTCCAGCAGCACTACCCCGCGGAACAGATCGGGGCGGCGCACGGCGGCGCGCAATGACAGGAATCCGCCCAGCGAGTGTCCCACCGCGATCACCGGATGCCGATGGGCCTCGACCGCGTGGACGAGCTGGTCCGTGAGCTTGTGCCAGCCGTCCGTGACCGGGTAGTCTGGATCGTGGCCGAACTGATCCACCCAGCGGATGTCGAATCGGCCTTCGAGCCGCTCGAACAGCTGGCGATAGCACGGCGCAGGAAACCCGTTGGCGTGGGAGAACTGGAGGATGGGCCTGGCGATTTTCACGGACTGGCTTCCATGCGCCATGACAGTGCACTGCCGGCCGCCGTGACTGCATCTCCGTCATTCGGATTTCCGACCATGTTCCGCCGCCTTGCCCTTGTCATCGTCACATTGTCCCTGCTCGCCGCCTGCGTTGCCAGACCACTCATGGATTCCACCAAATCGCACCACACCGAAGTAGGCTTCCGCAACAACTATCCCACGGGCTGGCGTCACGGCAGCTTCTGGAAATGGCAGCGCGAACGCTGGGCCAAGGGCCTGCCGAAGACGCCGCCGGGCGGCTGGCACTTTCCGGCCGAACATCCCGATTTCGACTGGCTGCACGCCAACCGCACCGAGCCGGCGCTCACGTGGATCGGTCACGCGACCTTTCTCGTGCAGCTGGGCGGGCTCAACATCCTCACGGATCCGCATCTCACGGGGCGCGCCTCACCGCTCGGCTTCGCAGGGCCGAGGCGCATCGTTCCGCCTGCGATCGACTTCCATCAGATGCCGCACATCGATGTGGTCGTGATCTCCCACAACCACTACGACCATCTCGACGAAGGCACCGTGAAGCGGCTCGCACGCCAGCCGGGAGGATCCCCCACGTTCTTTGTGCCGCTCGGGCTCAAGGCGTGGATGGCGTCGAAGGGCATCCATGACAAGGTGGTGGAACTCGACTGGTGGGACAAGCAGTCGCTCGGCACTTCCACGTTCACCGCCGTGCCCGTGCAGCACTGGAGCGCGCGGTCGCTGTGGGATCGCAATCACACCCTGTGGGGCGGATGGCGCGTCGATACACCGCAGGGCAGCGTGTTCTTCGCGGGCGATACGGGCTACTCGGAGGACTTCAAGGACATCCGCCGCCGGCTCGGGCCGGTCGACATCGCGCTGCTGCCCATCGGCGCCTACGAGCCACGGTGGTTCATGTCGGTGATGCATGTGAATCCGGATGAAGCCGTGAAGATCCACGCCGATCTCGAGGCGCGTCAGTCGGTCGCCATGCATTGGGGCACGTTCGTTCTCACCGATGAACCCATGGACGAACCGCCACGCAAGCTCGCCCACGCGCTGCGGGAGGCCGGGATTCCCCACGACAGGTTTTGGGTGATGAAGCACGGCGAGACGCGCAAGATCCCGTAGCCCGGACGAGGCCCGAACGGGCCGACTCCGGGGATCGGCGCAAGCGATACGCGCGGGTCAATCGCATTTCACGGCATCCCCGGAGTCGCGGCGACCGCCGCTCGTCCGGGCTACGGGCATGCGGGATACCCTTGCCGGGGATCGGCGCAATCCGGAGTCGCGGCATCCACCGCTCGTCCGGAGCACCGTCCCCTTACAATCGCGGTTTCCCACCCGGCTGCAGAATCACATGAACGATCCCATCTACTTCACCGACGAGCACCGCCTCTTCCGCGAGAGCCTGCGCCGATTCATCGCGGGCGATATCGAGCCCCACGCGCACAAGTGGGAGGAGGACGGCTGCGTGCCGCGCGAGGTGCTCCGCAAGATGGGGGAACTCGGTTTCCTCGGCATCCGCTATCCGTCCGAGTACGGCGGCGCGGAGCTCGACACGGTGTACAGCGTGCTGCTCGCGGAAGAACTTGGGCGCTCGACGTTCGGAGGCTTTGCCATCACGGTGCTGGTCCACACAGACATGGCCTCGCCGCACCTGGTCAACGCGGGACGGCCCGACCAGCTGAAGCGCTGGCTGCCCGGCGTGATCCGCGGTGACACGATCACGGCCGTTGCGGTCACCGAGCCCGACGCCGGTTCGGACGTCAAGGCCATCCGCACGCGCGCCGTGCGCGACGGCGATCACTACGTGCTGAACGGCACGAAGATGTTCATCACGAACGGTGTCCACGCCAACCTGTATTTCGTTGCGGCAAAGACCGACACCGAAGCCAAGGGGTCGCGCGGCATCTCGATCTTCGCGGTCGAGAAGGGAACACCAGGCTTCACGGTCGGGCGTGCGCTCGACAAGATGGGCTGGCGATCTTCCGACACCGCCGAGCTGGTGTTCGACGGGGTGCGGGTGCCGGCGGAGAACATCCTCGGCGAGGAGCATCTCGGCTTCTACGCGATCATGCGCAACTTCCAGAACGAGCGCGTGGTGCTCGGCGCGCAGGCTCTGGGTGAAGCCCAGAAGGCGCTGGAAATCACGACGGCCTACGTGAAGGAGCGCAAGGCGTTCGGCCAGTCGCTGTGGGACAAGCAGACCATCCGTCAGAGACTCGCGATGCTCGCGTCGAAGGTGGAAGCCGCGCGGCACCTCGTCTACCACTGCGCGTGGATCGATGCGCAGGGCAAAGATTGCGTGCGCGAGGTGTCGATGATCAAGGCACTCTGCGGCGAACTGGTGAACGAAGTCATGTACACCTGCCAGCAGTTCCACGGCGGGATGGGCTACATGCGTGAGACCACCATCGAACGCATGGTGCGCGATGCGCGCGTGCAGACCATCGGCGGCGGCGCCACCGAGGTCATGCTGGAGGAAGTCGCAAAGCGGATGTGACGGCCGTTCCGTGCGGCATCCGCAGCGATTGCGGTTGCCGCGCGATTGGCGGGTCCGTCAGGATTTCTTCGGAGACTTGTCCCCGGATTTCTCCGGGGCCTTCTCGGGTGCCTTCACGACGCGAACCTGCACACCGGAAGCAATCGAGTCCGACGGGTTCAGCACGACGCGATCCGTCGGCTCGATGCCGGCGAGCAGTTCCACCGTGGTGCCGAAGTCGCGGCCGATGGTCACGCTGCGCAGGGCGATGCGGTCCCCCTGTGCGATCACGGCCACTTGAGGGCCTTCCGACCGGAAGAGGAGCGTGTTCACCGGCACGACCAGCGAGGACACCTTGGTCGGGATCTTCAGCTTCACCTGCGCATAGGCGCCCGGCAGGAGGTCGCCGGCGGCGTTGTCGACTTCGATCTCGGCGAGCAGCGTGCGGGCTTCGGGGTCGATGGCCCGCGCGGTGCGCACGAGCTTGCCGGGGTACTTCTTCCCGGTCTGTCCCGGCAGCGTGATCTCCGCCGCCACCCCGGGAACGGCCGATGCCGCGGCATCCTGCGGCACGTTCACCTGGACACGCAGCCGGTTGGTCGCCGCGATGCGGAACAGTTCCCGTCCGCGACCGCCGCCCGATCCCGCATCCACGAGCTCGCCGACTTCCGCATTGCGGGCGGTGATCACGCCTGCGAAGGGCGCGCGGACCTGCCGGAATCCCTGCACACGCTCCAGCCGGGCGACTTCCTGCCGGCTGGATTCCATCTCCGAGCGTCGCGCGCGCAGCGTGTTCTGCGCGACCTCCGCATCCTGCGCGGACACGCTGCCGGTCTTGACCAGTTCCTGCCAGCGCTCCGACGTCTTGCGTGCCTGTTCGGCATTCAGACGCGCGGTCTCCAGGTCGGCGCGGGCGCGCTGCAACTGCGACTCGACTTCCGGCACTTCAATCTCCGCGAGGACCTCACCGGCCTTCACGCTCGTGCCGATCTCGCCGTTCCAGCGCTTCACGAAACCGCTCGCACGGGCGTACACCGCCGTCTCGCTGATGCCCTGCAAGTTACCGGGCAGGACCATGTCCGTGCTGGCGTCCCCCGACTTCGGCTGGGTCACGGCGACAGTCGGAATCGCGAGGGCCCGTGTTTCCTGGCTCAGGGCTTCCAGCGCCTTGTGACGCGGCACGACGCCGAAGAAGTACGCGGCGGCGAAGGCGGCGATCACGAACAGGAGTGCCACCCATCCTCCAGATCGACGGCGTGCGGGTGCGCGCGGAGGCAGTGGGGCGGCAGCAGGGTCGTTGTTCATGGAAGGCTTTCCCTGACTCAGGCGGGGGAGACGTTGTATGAGGCGCCGCGGCGAGCGCGCCAGCCGTGGACTGCGGCGAACACGACCGGCACGAAGAACAGTGTGGCCACGGTGGCAAAGGTGAGGCCGCCGATCACGGCGCGGCCCAGCGGCGCATTCTGTTCGCCGCCTTCGCCCAGCCCGAGGGCCATGGGGATCATGCCGATGATCATGGCGAGCGCGGTCATCACGACCGGCCGGAAGCGGTTCACGCCGGCTTCGAGGGACGCTGTCCAGGCGTCGTCACCGGCTTCCAGGCGCTCGCGGGCGAAGCTCACCACGAGGATGCTGTTGGCCGTGGCGATGCCGATCGCCATGATGGCGCCGGTGAGAGCCGGCACGCTGACCGTGGTGTGCGTGAGGAACAGCAGCCAGACGATTCCTGCAAGCGCCGCTGGCAGCGCCGTGATGATGATGAGCGGGTCGAGCCATGACTGGAAGTTGACCACCATCAGCAGATAGACCAGCACGATCGCGAACAGCAGGCCGTAGAGCAGGCCGGTGAAGGAGGACTGCATCGTCTCCATCTGACCGCGCACGATCAGCCGCGAGCCCTTGGGCAGATCCTTCTCCGCAGCGGCGGCGATCTTCGCCACCTCGTCGGCGACGCCGCCGAGATCGCGGCCGTGTACGCCGCCGTAGATATCCAGCACCGGTTGCACGTTCCAGTGGCTGATGACCGCACGCTCCGTGTCCCGCGAGAAGGAGGCGAGTGACCCCAGTACGTCGCTGGAGCCCTGGTCCGACCGGCGGATCGGGATGTTCGCGAGCGCGTCCATGGAGTCCATGCGGTACTGCGGTGCCTGCGTGATCACGTTGTAGGTGACGCGGTTCTTCGGGTTCAGGAAGAACGTCGGGTTGGTCTGGAAGCTGCCGCTCAGGGTGATAAGCAGGTTCCCGGCGATCTCGCGCTGGGTGAGGCCCGCCTGCTGGGCGCGGGTGCGGTCGACGGTGACATTGATCTTCGGCTGGTCGAAGGGCTGGTGCACGCGCAGATCCACCAGGCCCGTCACGTTCTTGAGCTTCTCGAACAGCGCCTGCGCGAACACGCGGTTCTCGGCGATCTTGTTGCCCACGATCTGGATGTCCACCGGCGCCGGCAGGCCGAAGTTGAGGATCTGGCTCACGATGTCCGCAGGCAGGAAGTAGAACATCACACCGGGAAACTCCTCGGGCAGGGCCGCGCGCAGCTCGCGCACCACCTCCGCCGTGGGCCGATGACCCTTGGCGAGAGAGATGATGATGTCCGCGTCGGCGGGGCCCACCGTGCCGGAGTTGTTGTACGTGAGGTTGGTGCCGCTGGTGGGCAGACCGATGTTGTCGAGCATGGTGTCGATCTCGCCGGGCGGGAGCTTGCGGCGGATGAAGCTTTCCACCTCGTCGCACAGCCGGGCCGTCTCTTCGATGCGCGTGCCGGTCTTCGCCCGGAGATGCAGCTTGATCTGCCCGGCATCCACGGACGGGAAGAAGTCGCGTCCGAGAGACGGCGCTAGGCCGGCGCTGCCGATGCACACGATCAGGACGAGCGCAATGAAGCGTTTCGGCACGGACAGGGCGGCTTCGAGCTGCGCGCGGTAGGCGTCCCGCAGGGAGGAGAACCCCCGCTCGAACACGGCGTGGATACGGGTCCACCCGGAGGGGCGGCCCGAGTGCCCGTGTACGTCGGTGTGGCCGCGTAACAGGTACTTGGCGAGCGTGGGCACCAGCGTGCGGGAGAACAGGTACGAAGCCAGCATCGCGAACACGACCGCGAGCGCCATCGGCACGAACAGGTAGCGCGCTACGCCGGTCAGCAGGAACATCGGCACGAACACGATGCAGATGCAGAGTGTTGACACGAGTGTCGGCACGGCGATCTGGCGGGCGCCGTCCAGGATGGCGGTCTCGAGGTCCTTGCCCTGTTCCAGATGCTGCGTGATGTTCTCGATGGCGACCGTCGCGTCGTCCACGAGTATGCCGACAGCGAGCGCTAGGCCGCCGAGGGTCATGATGTTGATGGTCTCGCCCAGCGCAGACAGCAGGCCCAGCGAGCTCAGGATCGCGAGCGGGATCGAGATCGTGATGATCAGCGTGCTGCGCCAGCTCCCCAGGAACAGCAGGATCATGAGCGCCGTGAGACATGCGGCGATGATCGCTTCGTGGATCACGCCGTCCACGGCGGCCTGCACGAACACGGACTGGTCGAGAGCCGTCTGGATGTCGAGCTCCGGCGGCAGCCCCGCGCGGATCCTTGGCAGTTCGTCCTTCACGCGCTGCACGATGTCCAGCGTGGAGGCATTGCCGTACTTGAGGATGGTGAGCAGCACCGCGCGCTGCCCGTCCCGCCGCACGATGTTGATCTGCGGGGTGAAGCCGTCCCGGACATGCGCCACGTCCCGCACGTAGACCGTGCCGGCGGCGCTCGTGCGGATCGGGAGATCGTTCAGTTCCTTCACACTCCGCGGGCTGCCGTTCATGGCCACGTCGTGCTCCAGCGCACCGAGCTTGATGGTGCCGGTGGGCAGGATCAGGTTCTGCTGATTCAGCGCGTCGACCACATCGCGCGGCGTCATCCCCTTCGACTGCAGGCGCCCGGGATCGAGGTCCACCATGATCTGCCGGGTCTTCCCGCCGTAGGGGAAGGGCAGCACCGCGCCCTGCACCGTGGCGAGTTGCGTGCGCATGAAGCTGTTGGCGAGGTCGTTCATCTCGTGCTCGGCCAGGGTCGTGCTGGACAGGGCGAGCTGCAGGATCGGCACCGTCGAGGCGCTGTACTGGAGGATGAGCGGCGCCGTGGCGCCCGGCGGAAAGTTGTTGATGACGGTCTGCGAGATCGCGACGATCTGCGAGAGTCCGGTCTCGATGTTGGTGCCCTGGTGGAAGAACACCTTCACGGCGCCCACGCCGTTGTAGGTCTGGGATTCGATGTGCTCGATGTCGTTGACCGTGGCGGTGAGCCCGCGCTCGAACTGCGACACCATCCGCGCTTCCATCTCCTCCGTCGCCAGACCCGTGTAGCGCCAGATGACGCTCACCACCGGAATGTTGATGTTGGGGAAGATGTCGACCGGCGTGCGGAGGATCATCAGCGGCCCGATGATCAGCACCAGCAGCGCCAGGACGATGAACGTGTAGGGCCGGCGAAGCGCGAGCTGAACGATCCACATGACTAACGGACCCCGTCCAGGCGCCTGTCAGCGACCGGCACGATCGGATACGGCAAGTTCGATTCCCCTTGGAGGCGGGCTTCGCGCGCCCGGGTGCCTGCCCGGAGGTCTGCGGAGCGCAGGCGGATCATAGCAAGGGCGGGTGGCGCAGCCCGGGCGATCTCAGTCGCGGTGCTCCTCGGCCTCCTCCTCGGGATCGTTCCAGAGCAGATGGGCCTCGATCAGCAGCTTGTATCGTGCCTCCTCGGCGTCGATCTGGGCCAGCGCCGCCGCGAGCCCCGATTCGAGCGCGAGACGGCGCGCCACGAGCACTTCGTTGAGCGACGCCTCCCGCAGCTGCCAGGACCGGAGCATGGAGTCGGCATTGCGCCGCATGCCCTCGGCCGCGTCCCGCGCCTTGCGCCAGGCGGCAAAGGCGCCGCGGGCCTGTCCGTCCATCAGGGCGACATCGGCCGTCACCCGCTGCACGACCGCGGCCTCGTTACTCGCGGCCGAGTCGGCCATGGCCCGGACAGAATCGGTGAATGCCCGGCGCGCCTGACCCGGGATCGGGACGCTCAGATACACGCCGGCTATCTTGTCCTGCGAGCTCCGGTCCGTGGAGATCCTTGCACCGATCGATGGGTCGGGCAGATGATCGGCCTCGGCCCGGCGGGTGAACAGAGCAGCCCGCTTGCTGGCGGCGCGGACGACCCGGATCTCGTCGTTGTGAAGTCGCACCCGGTCGATGAACCAGTCGAGCGTGTTCTCGAGGGGCCGGGGACTGCCGATTCGGGCCGTCCGGGGGATGGCGAGTCCGGGGAACGTCCTGTCCAGGGCCCCGCGTGCCCCGTTCTCGCGCCCGCGGAAGTTCTCGACCAGGGATTCGGCCTGGGACGCCGCGGCTTCCGCGAGATTCACCTCGACGCGGGGCGCATCGCCTGCAGCGGCGCGGCGCGTGACCACGCCGACCTGCTCCCTCAGGGCCTGGGCCTGCTGCGTCCAGAGTTCGAGCTGCACATTCTCCCGCGCCCATCCGAACCAGAGCTTGAGCAGGTGTCGCGCCCCGTCGCACCAGGCCGAGTAGGAGATGCGGCGCGCCAGTTCCACGTTCTGCGCGCCGATCTCGCCATCGACCCGAGCCTTGCTGGGCAGGCGCACGCCCCGCTCGACGCCGATGTCGTACTCCGGAAAGCGACCGTTGGTCATGTTGTGGTTCTGGTAGCCGCCGCGAATGATGAACTCGTAGGGGCCGGCGTCCAGGCGACGGCGCCCGGCGATCTCCGCGCGCACGGCGTCGCGTGCCGCTCGCACGGGCGGGTAGATGCCCAGGACGCGTTCCACTGCGACGGCATCGGGAAGATCCAGATGGTCCGGCGTTGTCTGGGCGCCCACGGGAAACGCCGCGAGCATCGCGACGAGCGCGATGCGCAGGCGGGTCCGGACGGTTCGGGTGCGGCGGGTCATCGTTGCAGCCCTCCATCGGTCAGCCGGTCCGCGGCCTTCGGTGCGCCGAAACGCTCGAACAGCATTGGCAGGATCAGCAGGGTCAGCGCGGTCGAAGTCACCAGCCCGCCGATCACCACGATCGCCAGCGGTCTCTGGATCTCCGAGCCCGGGCCGGTCGCGAACAGCAGGGGCACGAGGCCGAACGCAGCGATGGCGGCCGTCATGAGCACGGGCCGCAGCCGCCGGTGTGCGCCATCCCGCACCACCTGCGCCAGCGGCAGGCCTTCGGCGCACAACTGGTTGTAGGTGCTCATCAGCACCACGCCGTTCAGCACGGCGATGCCGAGCAGCGCGATGAAGCCCACGGACGCCGGCACCGAGAGGTACTGCCCCGAGGCCCAGAGCGCGACGATGCCGCCCACCAGCGCGAACGGAATGTTTGCGAACACGATCGTGGCCTGCGCCAGCGAACCGAAGGTGGCGAACAGCAAGAGGAAGATGAGGGCGAGGGCCACGGGCACCACGACGGCGAGCCGCGCCGCCGCGCGCTGCTGGTTCTCGAACTGCCCGCCCCAGGTGACGTGATAGCCCTCGGGCATCTTGACCTTCTCCGCGACCGCGCGCTTCGCGTCGTCGACGAACCCGACCAGATCGCGTCCCAGCACGCTCGACTGCACCACGGCATACCGGAAGGCGTTCTCGCGGTCGATCTTCACGGGACCTTCGACACGGGAGATCTTCGCGAGCGCGGACAGCGGCACGGTGTTGCCGTCGGGCATCACGATGTTCTGGTTCTGGTACAGCGCGCCGGAGGAGCGGAGATCCGTCTGGCCGCGAATCAGCAAGGGCGTCCGGCGCACGCCCTCGATCACGGTGCCCACCCGGCGGCCCTCGAGCTGCGCGCGCAGGTCCGACTCGATCTCATCCACGGTGAGCTTCTGGTGGCCTGTCGCGAAGCGATTGATGTCGACGCGAAGATACTGGATGCCCTCGTTGATGACCATGAACACGTCGCGACTGCCGGACACGGACTCCAGGGTTGCCTGGATCTGATGCGCGAGCTGGTTGAGCGTGTCCAGTTCCGGGCCGAACACTTTCACCGCCAGATCGCCGCGAACGCCGGTCAGCATTTCGGACACCCGCATCTCGATGGGCTGAGTGAAGGTGTAGTGCACCCCCGGGAAAGCCTCCATGACCTTGCGCAGCGCCTCCACGATGGACTGCTTGTCCGGATTGCGCCAGGTCCCGGGCGGCTTCAGGATGAGGAACACGTCCGTCTGGTTTAGCCCCATGGGGTCGAGCCCCAGCTCATCGGCGCCGGTTCGTGCGACGACGCCCGAGACTTCGGGCACCTGCGCCAGAATCGCCCGCTGGATGCGCAGGTCCAGGTCGTTGCTCGCGTCCAGGGAGATCGACGGCAGCTTTTCCAGTTGCATGATCAGATCGCCCTCGTCCATGGAGGGCATGAAGGTCTTGCCGGTAGCCAGGTAGGCACCTGCCGCGGCGGCGAACAGGGCGGCTGCCACCGCCCCGACCGCGCGCGGATGACCGAGAGCCCATTCGAGCGTCGGCGCATAGAGTCGCTGCGCAGTGCGCACGAGCCACGGTTCGCGGTGCGGTCCCCGGGACAGGAGCACGGAGCCCGCGACCGGGATGATCGTGAGCGCCGCCACCAGCGAACCGGACAGGGCGAACACGATCGACAGCGCGACCGGCCGGAACATCTTGCCCTCCAGGCCCTCCAGCGAGAGCAGGGGCAGGAACACGATGACGATGATCGCGATGCCGGATGCCACGGGCTTCGCCACTTCCCGCGCGGCGTCGAACACCACCTGCAGTCGGGATCGCTCGGGTGGCGCATGAGCAAGGTGACTCACGATGTTCTCCACCACCACGACCGACGCGTCGACCAGCATGCCGATGGCGATCGCCAGTCCGCCGAGACTCATGAGGTTGGCGCTCATCCCGGTCTGGTCCATCAGCACGAACGTCGCGAGCGCGGAGAGCGGCAGCGTGAGTGCGACCACGATGGCGGCGCGCACGTTGCCGAGGAACAGGAACAGCAGCACCAGCACGAGCACGATCGCCTCGAGCAGGGCCTTGGCCACCGTGCCCACCGCGCGCTCCACGAGGTGGCCGCGATCGTAGAGCACTTCGATCGTGACGCCTGCCGGCAACTGTGGAGTCAGCTCCGCGAGGCGGGCGCGCACGCCCTCCACCACCTGGCGCGCATTCGCGCCGCGCAGTCCGAGGACGAGACCCTGCACCGCTTCGCCTTCCCCATTGCGCGTCACGGCGCCGTAGCGGGTGAGGCTGCCGATCCGCACATCCGCCACTTCGCCCACGCGCACGGGGATCATGCTGCGCTCGCCGATCACGATGGCGCGAACGTCTTCCAGTGTGCGGATGCTGCCTTCGGCCCGGACGAGCAGGGCCTCCTCGTCCTCGGTGAGCCGGCCCGCGCCGTCATTGCGGTTGTTGGCTTCGAGCGCGGCCTGCAGTTCGGCCATGGGAATGCGCCGTGCCGCGAGCGCCGCCACGTCCGGGACCACCTCGAAGGCCCGCACGAATCCGCCCAGCGAATTCACGTCGGCCACCCCGGGGACCGTCCGCAGGCGCGGCCGGATCACCCAGTCGAGCAGCGTGCGCCGCTCTGCAAGCGTCAGTCCGCCGCCCTCGATCGTGAACATGTACATCTCGCCCATCGGTGTCGTGATGGGAGCGAGACCCCCGGTCACGCCCGGGGGCAGATCGCCGAGCAGACCGGCGAGCCGCTCGTTCACCTGCTGGCGCGCCCAGTAGATGTCCGTTCCCTCGGTGAAATCGATCGTGATGTCGGCGATCGCGTACTTGGATGTGGAGCGGAGGATGCGCTGGCGGGGAATGCCCAGCATCTCGATCTCGATGGGCGCGATGATGCGGGTCTCGACCTCTTCCGGCGTCATGCCCGGCGCCTTGAGGATGATGTTGACCTGCGTGGTGGACACATCGGGAAAGGCGTCGATCGGGAGGTTGAGGGCGGCCTGCCAGCCGAGAAGCACCAGGAGGCAGGCGCCGACGGTCACGAGCAGGCGCTGTTCGAGCGAAAAGGCGATGAGGCGGGTCAGCATGGTCGGGCGCCCGCGCTACTTGCTTCGGTCGAGCAGGCGGCTCTTCAGCGCCGCGACGCCTTCGACCGCGATCACCGGGTCACTGCCCAGATCGCCGGACACGACGGCGGACTTGGCGCTCTCGTCGACCAGCGTCACGGGGACGGCCCGGAATCCGGTGCCGGACTTCGCGAGCACGTAGACCTTGTCCTTCACCCGGGCGAGAGCGCCGTTGGGCACGCGCCACTGCGTGCCCTGGGTGGCCGTGGTACCCACCGACGCTTCCACGTATTGGCCCGGCCGCAGCCGTGCGGCGTTCTTCGAGATGAGCGCGCGGAGCATGATCGTCTGACTCTCTGGCGTCACGGCCTTGCCCACGGAGATGATCCGTCCCTCGGCCTCGACGGCCGGCACGCGCACCGGCGCGCCTTCGCGCACGCCGGCGGAACGGGCGAGCGGCACCTGGATTTCGAGCCAGAGCGGATCGAGCTGTGCCAGCTTGTAGAGGGGCGTGTAGGCCTCGAGGCGCTGACCCGCCTGCGCCACCTGCTCGATGACTACGGCGTCCACCGGCGCGAGGATGGTGACGGCGCTGGTGATCGTGGTGCCGCCCTGAAGACTCGCGACAGCCTTGTCGGACATGCCCGAGAGCTTCAGCGCGTGCCGGCGCTCGGCCAGTAGAGCGGAGGCTTCCACGTGGGAGGCCTTGGTGGACAGCAGGCGGCTCTCGGCGATCAGGCCCTCGGCGGAGAGCTTCTGGTCCCGGTCGAGGTTGGCCCTGGCGAGCTGCATCTGCGTGAGCGCCTGCAGGTACCCGCGCTGGGCTTCTGCCAGGGCCGAGCTCTGCATCCTCGCCAGCACCTGGCCGCGCTTCACCGTCTCGTTCACGGCGACGAGCACGGACTCCACGAGGCCGGGCAGCGGGGTGCTGACGACGTGCAATTGGTTGTTCGGCACCATGACTTCGGCGGCGAGCCCCAGCACTTCGCGCTGGGGCTGCGATTCGGGTCTGGCCGTGGTGACGCCCAGCGAGCGGATCTGCGCTTCGGTGAGCGGGATGTCCTGGGCGGTCACCGCGAAGGCGGCGACGGCGAACGCGAGGCCGGTCAGGGCCCTGCGGATTGGGTGCATGCGAATGTCCTCGCGGGCGGGACGAGCCGCCCGGGTAAGCCGGAAGGATCCTTCCCCGGCGACGAACGACCCGGGGATGCGTACGACGAGGTCAGGCGAGCGTGGGGGGGCCGGCCGCGAAGGGAGGAGCCGAATCGACCCGGCGGGGGCGGACACTGGCGTCGGGATGCCAGAGGGGTAAGGCGAAAACCTGGTCCTTGCGGGGGGCGACGGCAGCGACCGGAGCGGCCGGACCCCAGTCCGCCGCCAGCAGGCGTTCATCGCGGCGATGCTCCACCGCCGCCGTGACCATCATGCCCTCGCCGTTTTCGCAGCGGACATGGACCGTTACCTGACCATCTGCGGGATGGGTGTGCGGGGCGGGCAGGGCGCCATCGGGCAGGTGGATGCCGCGCGCGGGCGCATCGGCAGGCTGGGCGCCGGACGACGGGCCGGGCAGACTGACGTGCGCATGCAGCAGCGGTGCCCACCCCTGGATCAGCGCAAACACCAGGACGAGCACCCAGGCATTCAAGCGACGCCAGCAGAACGTCATGCCTTCAACACCCCTCGAAGATTCCCCGCCTGATTGTGGCACAAGGGCTCAGGGCCCGCCATGACGCCACCGGGATTGCGGCCGTATTCCGGTCCGGTCCGCCCGGGGCGTATGCTTCGGTCCGCCGGGCACGGGATCCGTGCCGGCGTCCGGCGGCGCGGCGCCGCCAACCACAGCCAGAGAGGGAGAGGAAATGATTCACGTCATCGCCACGGTCGAACTGCACCCCGGGAAGCGCGACGCGTTTCTCGCCGAGTTCGCCAAGGTGGTTCCGGATGTTCACGCCGAGGTCGGCTGCATCGAATACGGTGCGGCGGTCGACGTCGCCAGCGGCCTCGGCCCGCAGATTGCCCTGCGGCCCGACGTCGTGACGATCATCGAGAAGTGGGAAAGCATCGACACCCTCAAGGCGCACGCGGCCGCTCCGCACATGGGCGCTTACCGCTCCCGGGTGAAGGACTTCATCGTCCGCATGACGCTGCAGGTTCTTTCGCCCGCCTGATCGACCGGGAGCCGGACTCGTGGTCGCCCCGCCCGGACTGCGCGAGCACATAGCAGTCTGGGCGCGCGACCTGGGCTTCGATGCCGTCGGCGTGGCGGACGTGGATCTCTCCGTCGCCGAGCCCGGCCTGCTGGCGTGGCTCGACGCCGGATTCCACGGCACGATGGACTATATGGCCCGGCATGGCCTCAAGCGTGCCCGCCCCGCGGAACTGGTTCCGGGAACCGTGTCGGTCATCACCGTCCGGATGAACTACCTCGCAGGAGACGCCGACGATGCCGTGCGTACGCTGGACGACGGCGCGACGGCGTACGTATCCCGCTATGCCCTTGGCCGCGACTACCACAAGGTGCTGCGAAGTCGGCTGCAGAAGCTCGCGGACCGCATCGCCGAGGACGTCGGGCCGTTCGGCTACCGCGTCTTCACCGACAGCGCACCCGTCATGGAAGTGGAACTCGCGCGGAAGTCGGGGATTGGCTGGCGGGGCAAGCACACGCTGGCACTGCATCGCGAGACCGGTTCGTTCTTCTTCCTGGGCGAGATCTACACCGACCTGCCCCTGACTCCCACCGAGCCGATCACGGAGCACTGCGGAAGCTGCACCCGCTGCATCGACGTGTGTCCCACGAAGGCCATCGTCGGTCCCTACCGACTGGATGCGCGCCGCTGCATTTCCTATCTCACCATCGAGCACGACGGTGCGATTCCCCTGGAACTCAGGGCGCTGCTTGGCAATCGGGTCTACGGCTGCGACGACTGCCAGCTGTTCTGTCCGTGGAACAAGTACGCGCGGCCATCCGATCTGCCAGAGTTCGCCGTTCGCGAAGGGCTCGATCGCGCCACACTCGTGGAACTCTTTGCGTGGACCCCCGAGGAGTTCGATCGGCGCATGGCGGGCAGCGCGATCCGGCGGATCGGCTACGAGCGCTGGTCGCGGAATCTCGCGGTCGGCCTCGGTAATGCCGCAAAGACGCCGGAGGTGATCGCCGCGTTGTCGGCAAGGCGGCAGGATGCGTCGGCGCTCGTGCGGGAGCATGTGGAGTGGGCGTTGAAGACGTGAAGGTGTGAAGGTGTGACGGCGTGAAGGCGTACGAGGTCAATGGCCGCGCCGTAGCCCGGACTCCGTCCGGGGCGGTCGTTCTCGGTCGCGATGAATGCCGCATGTTCGTTTTTCGAATGGAGACGTAAATGAACGAAGCCAAGAGCCGTGTGTTCCACGAGATCGATTTCGACAAGCCAGGGCGGCAGGTCGGCTATCTGCGCGTGCCGCAATCGCGGGACGGCGGCGCGTGGGCCACGATCGAGATTCCCATTGCGGTGTTCAACGGCGGGCCGGGACCGGCGGTGCTGTTCACCGGCGGTGTCCACGGTGACGAGTACGAAGGTCCCATCGCGGTGTCGCGTCTCGCCCGTCGTCTCGACCCGGGCGCACTTCGCGGCAAGGTGATCCTCATGCCGGCGCTGGATCTGCCGGCGGCCATGGCGGGGCGCCGCATGTGCCCGGTGGACGGTCGCGACTTCAACCGCTGCTTCCCCGGCGATCCGAAGGGCAGCTTCTGCCAGGTGCTCGCGCATTTCGTCGACAGCGTGATCCTGCCCCAGGTGGAGGTGTCGGTGGATGTGCACGCCGCCGGCAACGCGATGGAAGCCGCCCTGAGTTCCAACATGCACCACTCGCAGGATGCCGGCCTGCTCGCTCGTACGATCGCGATGGCGTCGGCGTTCGGCGCGCCCTACAACGTCGTGTTCTGGGGCGTGGACGAAACCGCCACACTCGCGGCGGCAGCGGAAGCCCGCGGCGTCCTGGCCATCGCCTGCGAACTCGGCGGCTATGGGCGCGTGAGCGTCGACGGGGTTCGCATCGCCGAGCGCGGGCTCGACAACGTGCTCAGGCACTTCGGCATGATCGACGGCCGTCCCGACACCACGCAGGCTGACGGCTCGCCCGCCACGAAACACATGGAGGTCCGCGATCAGCGCGGCTACGTGTTCGCTCCCAGCGAGGGATTGTTCGAACCGCTGCACCTGCCCGGCGCGCCGGTGGCGGAGGGCGAACTGGCCGGCTATCTGCACTTCGTCGAGGAATGGGAGCGCGAGCCGATCCCCGTTAAGTTCCGCTCGGACGGCTACGTCTGGATGGCGCCCGGCCAGGGCCGCGTGAAGAAGGGCGATGTCGTGGGTGTCGTGATGCGCCCGTACGCGGGCTGACCGCGCCGCCTATACTTGACTGCAATGCGGCCAGAAGAATCCCCAGGAGGAGCTTGAGATGAACGCACCAGACCCCACGTTCGCGTTGCCTACCCAACGCGATACGCCGGCCAACCGGCGTGCCCGGTACTTTTCGGACGACAACGGTTTCGCCTTCCGATGGTCCACGATCACCCCTCGCCAGTTCCTTGCGGAACGGGACCGTGCCTACGCGGCGGATACGCCCACGGGCCTTATCCATCTCGACAATTCGGACCTCCTCGGCACGGGGTATCCCGCGACGACGCCCGTGCTGCTGCTGCAGTACCTGCGTCTGCGGGCCGGCGAGTCGTTCCGCACGGCGCTGCAAGCCTCCGGCGAGATCTGCTTCGTGATCCGCGGCAGCGGCGTCAGCACCAGCGGTCCGGACACGATCGAATGGAAGGCGGGCGACATGTTCCTCTTTCCGGGCGGTGGTGAAACGGTGCACCGCTCGCACGGCGAGGATTGTCTGCTCTACATCGGTACGGACGAGCCGCTGCTCGCCTACGACGGTCTGCGCCCGCCGGCCCCCGGAAAGGCCCGGGTGGAAACCACCCACTGGCTTGCGGAGGAAGTGGAGCGAAGGCTGGAACGGGAGTGGGCCCGCCCCAAGACGGACAACAGCACCGGACGGTTCGTGCAGTTCTCCAGTGCCGCCCTCATGCCCAGCAACAACACGCTGCCCTTCATCAGCGTCGGGCTCAACACGGTCGAGCCGGGCGGCGAGCAGCGGGCGCACCGGCACAACGGCGTCGCCGTCACGCTCGTGTTGCAGGGCGAAGGCACTTACTCCGCCATCGACGGTCAGAAGGTGGCATGGTCGGCAGGCGCGGCGCAGATCACCCCGCCCACCAGCCTGCACTCCCACCACAACCAGAGCGGTCAGCGCGCCCGCGCGCTCATCTTCCAGGACGAGGCCTTGCACTACTACACACGCACCCCGGGATTCAGCTTCGACTGATGGCCCTTGACCCGAACCAGTACCGCCTCGCCGGCGGCGGCCGTCAGGGCCCCGGCTTTCTCAAGAGCATCGTCGGTGTCATTGTGGGCACGATCCTGCTCATCGCGGGTTTCGTGTTCTCGCTGGTGTTTCTCGCGATCCTCGTGGCCGTTGCCATCGTCGTCGGTGGCTACCTGTGGTGGAAGACGCGTGAGTTGCGCAAGCAGCTGAAGGCGCAGATGGCGCAGGCGGAAGCCCAGATGCGGGCTCAGGCGGAAAGGCAGCAGGGGCAGCCGGGGCCGCCGGGGCCGCGCGAGGAATCGGGCGGCACCGTCATTGAAGGTGAGTTCCAGCGCGATCCGCCGACGGATCGCTGAAGCCGGCCGGTTACTGGAAGCGCAGGGCCTCGATCGGCTTTAAGTAAGCCGCCCTGCGCGCCGGGTAGAACCCGAAAAAGACGCCGACGATCGCCGCGACCGCGAACGACAGTGCGATGGACCACGGTGTGATCTCCGCATAGACGCCCGTCACGTCCTGCGCCAGCGACGAGAGCGAGACGCCCACCGCCACGCCGACGATGCATCCCAGCAGCGAGACGATCACCGCTTCCAGCAGGAACTGCAGGAGGATGTCGCGACGGCGCGCGCCGATCGCCATCCGGATGCCGATTTCGCGGGTGCGCTCCGTCACGGACACCAGCATGATGTTCATGATGCCGATACCACCCACCACCAGAGACACGCACGCCACCGAGCCCAGCAGGATCGACATGACCTTCGTCGTCTGCGCCTGGGCCTGCGCCGCCGCGGTCATGTTGCGCACCGTGAAGTTGGGCTCCATGCCCTCGGGCGTGCGCTGACGCTCGCGCAGGAGCGCGGTGATGTCCGCTTCCGCCTGAGGCATGTCGGCTTCGCTGCTCGCCTGCACGAGGATCATGCGGGTGCTGTTGGGAAACTGCGCGCCGAAGACCTTGCGCTGGGCCGTGGTGAACGGGATCAGCACCGTATCGTCCTGGTCGCGGCCGTCGAAGCTCTGTCCCTTCGCCGCCAGGATGCCCACCACCACGAACGGCGCATGGCGGATGCGCATGGTCTTGCCGATGGGGTCCTCGTCGCCGAAGAGGCGTGAGACGACCGTCTGACCCACGACCGCCACACGCGCCGCGGAGCGCACGTCGAGGTCGCTGATCGGATCGCCGCGCTCGATCGCCCATTCCCGAAGGCCGAAGTAGGGCGGTGTGGTGCCGTAGACCATCGTGCTCCAGTTGCTGGAGCCGTAGACGAGTTGGGACGTTCCCGGCTGAAGCGGCGCGACTTCCGCGACGGTCGGCAGGTCACCGATCGCGCGCGCGTCTGCCACGTTGAGCGTCGGGATGCTCCCTGATCCCGAGCGCACGCCGCTGGCAGAAGTGAAGCCCGACAGCACCATGATCAGGTTCGAGCCCATGCTCGCGATGGACTGCCGCACGAGGTTCTGCGCGCCCTGGCCGATGGCCAGCATGAGGATGACCGCACCTACGCCGATCACCATGCCGAGCATCGTGAGGAAGGTGCGCATCTTGTTCGCACCCATCGCGCGCCAGGCCTCGCGCAGCATCGCGCCGATCATGCGGGAGCCTCCTGCAGGACGGCGGCCGATGCGCCGTCATGGGACACCTTGCCGTCCTGGAAGCGCACGAGGCGATGTGCGAAGCGCGCCACGTCGGCCTCGTGGGTGACCAGCACGATCGTGATGCCCTCGTCGGCGTTGAGCCGGTCGAACAGACTCATGATCTCGTGACTGGTGGTCGTGTCGAGATTGCCCGTGGGTTCGTCCGCGAGGATCAGCCGCGGACGATTGGCGAGCGCCCGCGCGATGGCCACGCGCTGCTGCTGCCCGCCGGAGATCTGGTTCGGATGATGACCGAGGTACTGGCCCAGCCCGACTCGTTCCAGCAGTTCGCCGGCGCGGGCGAGTCGTTCCGACCGGCCGACGCCGGCATACACCAGCGGCAGTGCCACGTTCTCGACGAGCGATACGCGCGGCAGCAGGTTGAAGCCCTGGAACACGAAGCCGATGAAGCGGTTGCGCAACTGCGCGAGGCGGTCGGAGTCAAGGCGCGCGGTGTCGTGGCCGTCGAGTTCGAAGCGGCCGCTCGTGGGGGTGTCGAGGCAGCCCAGGATGTTCATGAACGTGGACTTGCCGGACCCGGACGGGCCCATGAGCGCCACGAACTCGCCGTCCATGATCTGCAGATTGATGTCCTGCAGCACCGGGTGCGGGCCCGCGGCGGTCTCGTACTGCTTGAAGAGGTGTTCCACGAGGACGACCGAGCGTCGTCGCCGCGCCGCCGGTTCGGTCATCAGAAGGCCCGCATCCTGGAGCCGCCCGCGCCGCCACCGGGGCCGCCGGTCGCGCGGTTCTGCACGGCGATGCGATCGCCCGCCTTCAGGTCGCCGCCTACGATCTCGACCATCTTGCCGTCGCTGATGCCGGTCTTCACGGAGACGGGCTTCATCTCCTCACCCTGGACCACGTAGACGCGCGGGCCCTTGTCCTTGCCGCCCTTGGCGGGACGCTCGGACGACGTGGCGCCACTGCCGCTGCCCGCACTGCCCGCGCCGTTGCCACCGCTGCCGCTGCCCGCTTCTTTCGGGCGGAACCGCAGTGCCGCCGACGGGACCAGAAGCACGTCGTTGCGGGTGTCGACGACCACGCTGACGTACGCGGTCATGCCGGGCATCAGCGCGAGGTCCGCATTGTTGACGCCGACCACGGCGTTGTAGGTGACGACGTTCTGCTCGATGATCGGATTCAGACGGATCTGCCGGATCGAGCCCTCGAAGCTGCGGCCGGGGAAGGCGTCCACGGTGAAGTTGACGGGCATGTCCACCTTGATCTTGCCGATGTCGGCTTCGGCCACGTTGGTGTTGATCTGCATCCGCGTGAGGTCCTGCGCGATCTGGAACAGCGTGGGTGTCTGGAAACTGGCGGCGACGGTCTGACCGACATCCACCTGACGCGACACGACGATGCCCGACACCGGCGAGCGGATCACGCTGAAGGCAAGGTTGGCTTCATCGCGGGCAAGCCGGCCCTGCGCGATGCGCTTCTGCGCGGCCGCAGCCTCACGCGCCTGAATGGCCTGATCCAGTTCCTGGCGGGTGACGTATTCCTGGGCGAGCAGTTCGCGGATGCGCTTCTCGTTCGCAAGCGCGAGCCGGAATGCGGCTTCGGCCACGCCCAAATCGCCGCGGCTCTGCTCCATGGCCGCGCGGAACAGCGTGGGGTCGAGCTCCAGCAGCATCTGGCCCGCGTCGACCTGATGATTGAAGTCGGCATGCAGCTTCTTCACGGTGCCGGACACCTGCGTACCGACGTTGACGATGACGACCGGATTGATCGTGCCGTTTGCCGTCACGGCCTGAACGAGGGTGCCGCGGGCGACTTCCTCGATCTGGACCCGCTCCTCCAGCGGCTTCACCTTGGACTTCTGCCACTGCAGCCAGCCGTACCAGGCCGCGCCGGCGATGGCGGCGACGACGAGCAGTCGGATGAGCAGGGAGATCAGCTTCTTGGGCATCGGCGGGTTCGGTTCAGCGAAGCGGCGCGGACGCGTCGGCGAACAGGCCCGCGTCTAGCGCACCGATCGCCCGGGCGAGCGCGATCTTCGCAAGGTTGAGATTGAAGCGTGCCTGGATCTTCTGGACGCTCGCCTGGATCAGGGCGGTCTGCGCATTCAGCACGTCGATGACGGTGCCCACGCCGGCGCGGTAGCGACCGAATGCCACGCCATAGGATTCGGATGCGCTCGCGACGAGATCGCCCGCGGAGGTGACCGCTTGTTCCTGGGTGCGCACGTCCTGGTACGAACGCCACACCTCCAGCGAGATGTCGTTGCGCAACTGCTCGCGGATGGCGTCCTGCCGTTCGACCTGTTCGCGCGCCGCCTGGATGCGGTATGTCGGCTGGTAGCCGAGAAAGATCGGGATGTTCACGGTGAGGCCGAGCGCTGCCGAGCGCGGGTCGGCACCGGGCTGCACGACGCTCGCACTCGTGTTGGCGAACAGCGAGACGGTGGCCTTCGCGGCGGACTCCTCCACGGTCACGGCGGAACGTGCGGCGGCGACGTTGGCTTCGGCCGCGCGCAGTTCCGGCCGGCGTTCCGAGGCGAGACGCAGCAGATCGGCCAGCGCAGTTTCGCCGATGGCGCGACCTTCCGCTGGTGGCGGAGGCGTCAGGCGGACGAAGGCATCCGCGGCGAGACCCAGCGCATTGGACAGCACGCCGCGCGCCACGAGCGTGGCGCCTTCGCTTTGCGTGCGAGTGAGTGTCGTCTGCGCAAATGCCGTCTGTGCCTGGAGTACGTCAGCGCGGGTGGCCGTGCCGGCCTTCTGCCGGGCGCGTGCGGCGTCGAGACTCTGCCGCGCGAACTGCTCGCCCGCGCGCGCGGCATCGAGCGCATCGAGCGCGGCAAACAACTGGTAGTACGCGCGGCTCACGTCGAGCACGACGGTCTGCATCGTGGCGTTGTGCGTCCAGTCGGCCGCGAACAGGGCCTGGCGCGCCTGCTCGATCGCCGCGGAGCGTCCGCCGAAATCGAACAGGAGGTAGTTGAATGTGAGTGTGCCGGTCAGTTGATCGCGGCGTCCCGCGTTGGCGGCATTGCGAGAGTCGGCGCCCTGAGCGTTCACCGTGCCGGTCACGCTGGGGAGCGTCGTGCCTTGCGCCACCCCGGCCTGCGCGGCCGCGACCTTGGCGGCGGCCCAGCTCTGCCGGGTGCGCGGGTTGCGGCACAGGGCGAAGTCCAGCGCCTCGGGCAGGGAAATCGTGGCGGGGAGGGCCTGGAGGCCGCCGCAGGGGTCGGGAATGTCCGGGCCGTTCCAGGCGCGTGGCGGCGTTGGCGGTCGCAGGCTGCCGGTGTCGAACGGGTCGCGCGGGGCGGCCGTCGTTGCCAGGGGGAGCGCGAGCATCAGCAGAACAAGGGCGAGTCGAATCACGTCAGGCGCGAGAACAACTCAGTAGGCGGGGCATGGACGGCAAGGTTGTGAGGAAGGGCGCATGCTAGCAGGCTGTCGGGCCGGTAAGGTTTCTGCTGGACGGGCGGCAGAGCGGGCCTCATTTGGCAGCCTTCTCCTTACGCATGCCTGACATGGGCGTCGAGTTCGCCGGAATGCTGCGTCGCTCTGCCATCGTTTCATTCTCGAGCCCCGGAGTCCGCAGGCCGCCACGCGATCCGCACGGGTTGCGCGGACCTACCCTGGCCGAAGACCGCAATGCACGTCAGGCGTTCCCGCGAGGCCGACGGACGGTGCTCAGGGCGAGCAGTGCTGTGCCACCCGACGTCTTGCTGCGGCGATTTCCTGAAGGATCTCCTCGTCGCCGAGGACCTGACGTTCTCCCTGCGCGTTGATTCTGGCCACGCGCCCCCCGCCTTCGAGCCATGTCAGCCGGCCGCGCGCCTGGCCGCAGAGTTCTGCCCGATGCTCGGCCTTGGCTTTCTCCTCCGCTGCCCGCTGCTCGGCTTCCAGACGATCACCGCGTCGCTTCTGGAACTCGACCTCCAGATCCCGCGTGCTCTTGGCACCGTTGCCGGAGGGGCCGGGCTGGGCGGGTTGGGCAGGCTGGACGCGAAGGGTCTTGGCGCAGGTCACGCCGGGGGGCGGGCTATTGGCGTAGTGGGTCTGTCCGGAGGCATCCGTCCAGCGGCACACGTCGGCAGAGGACATCGCCGGGGCGAAGAGCAGGGGAAACAGCAGGAAGCAGCGGACTGTCATGGCAAGGGCAATCCCGGGACCGATGCACGGATTATCCGCGATGACTCAGGGTCGGCGATACGCCACCTGTTTTCCGGGGGGAACCCCTACCGGCAGTAGTACTCGGCCTTCTGCCGCGCGGAGGCAACTTCCCGCGCGTGTTCGGACTCGTCGAGGTAGGCAGGCTGGCCGTCGGTCATCGTGCGCATGGCGCGGCCGCCGTTGCGCAGCCATTCGAAGCGACCGGTGGCCTGGTTGCAGGCACTGGCCTTCTGGACGCGCAGCTGCCGTTCCTCGTCGGCCTTCAATTCGGCTTCCATGCGCTGCAGCCGGCGACGCTGGAACTCGTTCTCCAGCACGCCGTAGTCCGGCCCCCGCGAGACGAGCGCCGACTGACCACTCAAGGTGGTGTGAACGATCCGCAACGTCTTCTCGCAGAAAACGCCATCGGGGGCGGCGCGCGAGTAGTGCGTCACTCCTTCTGCATCCTTCCAACGACAGACTTCCGCAATCGCCGGGCTCGCCAGCAGCAGAGCCCCCAATGCAACGACAACTTTGAACATGAAACCTGCCACGACGACAACTTCCATCGTTAACGGCAGCTTCCGGCGGACGCGCAGGGGTTCATGGACTCCGCGTTCACAGGCGCATAATCCCCCGAAAGACGCAATGTCTTGCCCCCCGGGAGGAACCATGAAGCGCGTCGTCCTCGTCGTGACTGCCCTCGTGGCAGTGCTGGTTTCCACTGCTGCACCGGCTCAGAAGAAGTACGGACCGGGCGCGAGCGACACCGAGATCAAGCTGGGGCAGACCATGCCCTACAGCGGGCCCGCATCGGCCTACGGCGCGATCGGCAAGACGGAAGTCGCTTACTTCAGGATGATCAACGAGCAGGGCGGCATCCGCGGCCGCAAGGTGAATCTCATCAGTCTCGACGATGGGTATTCGCCACCGAGGACCGTGGAGCAGACGCGCAAGCTGGTCGAGGAGGAACAGGTGCTCGCGCTGTTTCAGTCACTCGGCACACCGTCCAACACCGCGATCCACAAGTATGTGAACGCGAAGAAGGTGCCGCACCTCTTCATCTCCACCGGCGCGACCAAATGGGCGGATCCGAAGGGCTTCCCTTGGACCATCGGATTCCAGCCCAGCTACCAGATCGAAGCAAAGATCTACGCCAAGCACATCCTTAAGGAGAAGCCGGCGGGCAGGATCGCGGTGCTCTACCAGAATGACGACTACGGCAAGGACTACCTCAAGGGCTTCAAGGACGGACTCGGCGCGAAGGCGAGCATGATCGTCGCCGAGGCGAGCTACGAGGTGACCGACCCGACCATCGACTCGCAGATCGTCAGCCTCAAGGGCTCAGGGGCCGACGTCCTGTTCACCATCGCCACGCCCAAGTTCGCGGCGCAGAGCATCCGCAAGGTGGCGGATGTCGGCTGGAAGCCGCTCCACTACCTCAACAACGTGGCGTCGTCCGTCGGAGCCGTGCTCACGCCGGCCGGACTGGAAAAGTCCGTGGGCCTCGTGACCGCCCTCTACATGAAGGACCCGACCGATCCGCAATGGGCGAAGGACCCGGGCATGCAGCGCTGGCGTGACTTCATGGCCAAGTACATGCCCGGCGCCGACATGAGTGACTTCAACCATGCCTACGGTTACGGAGCAGGACAGCTGATGACTCTGGTCCTCAACAACTGCGGCGACGACCTGACGCGCGAGAACCTCATGAAGCAGGCGACGAGCCTCAAGGACATCTCGCTCGACGTGACGCTGCCGGGCATCCGCTACAACACCAGCGCCACGGATTTCTTCCTCATGGAGCAGTTGCAGCTTGCCCGCTTCGACGGCAGGCGGTGGGTGCTCTTCGGCGAGGTGATCGGACACGAATGACGACCCCGACGGGGTGTGCGGCATAATCGAGGAAGCGAGCCGTGTCCAGGCGGCCGATGACAAACAAGAGGGAGCGAGATGAAGCGCATCGTTGCACTGGCGGCTGCGGCCGTCCTCACGCTGGTGGCCGGCACCGCCGCGGCGCAGAAGAAGTACAGCCCCGGCGCCTCCGATACAGAAATCCGCATCGGCCAGACCATGCCTTACAGCGGGCCGGCATCCGCCTATGGAGTGATCGGCAAGGCGCACGCAGCATACTTCGCCATGATCAACGAGCAGGGCGGCATCAACGGCCGGAAGATCAACTTCCTGTCGCTCGACGACGGCTACAGCCCGCCCAAGACGGTGGAGCAGACCCGCAAGCTCGTCGAGCAGGACGAAGTTCTGCTCATCTTCCAGTCGCTCGGCACACCAACCAACACGGCGATCCAGAAATACCTCAACGTCAAAAAGGTGCCCCACCTGTTCCTCGCCACCGGCGCCAACAAGTGGAGCGATCCGAAGAACTTCCCCTGGACCATGGGCTTCAACCCCAGCTATCAGGCCGAGGCCCGCATCTACGCGCGGCATATCCTCGATACCAAGCCCGACGCGAAGATCGCCGTCCTGTATCAGAACGACGACTTCGGCAAGGACTACGTGATCGGCTTCAAGGGGCTGCTCGGCGACAAGGCTGCCAAGATGATCGTGGCGGAGCAGAGCTACGAGATCACCGACCCCACGGTGGATTCGCAGGTTGTGTCGCTCAAGTCCAGCGGTGCCGACGTGCTCCTCACGTTTGCCACGCCGAAGTTCGCCGCGCAGGTCATCCGCAAGGTGGCTGACATCGGCTGGAAGCCGACGCACTACCTTACCAACGTGTCCGCATCCGTGTCGTCGGTCCTCATGCCTGCGGGAGTGGACAAGGCTGCAGGGATCATCACCGCTTCATACGTGAAGGATTCCACCGATCCGCAGTGGAAGAATGACCCGGCCACCAAGGCCTGGGAGGAGTGGATGCGCAAGTATCACAAGACCGGCAGCCTCGACGACGTGTTCAACGTGCATGGATACACCACCGCCCAGCTGATGGTGCATGTTCTGAAGGTCTGCGGCGACGATCTCACCCGCGAGAACATCATGCGGCAGGCCGCGAACATCAAGAAACTCGAACTGCCCATGCTGCTGCCGGGCGTGACGGTCAATACCAGCCCCACCGATTTCTCGCCGATTGGCGAAATGCAGCTTGCCCGCTTCGACGGCAAGCGCTGGGTGCTGTTCGGCAACATTCTGAGCGGGCGCTGAGGCGCGACTGCTCCAAACATCGGAGATCACCATGGAAGCAAACCCGAAGTTCCTGAACGGCCGCGTGGCGGTCATCACCGGCGGCAATCGCGGCATCGGCCGGGCCACTGCCCTCGCCCTTGCCGGGGCGGGCGCCAAGATCGCCATCGCCGGGCGCAATCAGGAGAAGATCAACGAGACACTGGCTCTGCTCAAGGAAGCGGGCGCGGAAGCCGCGGGCTTTGTCTGCGATGTGAGGGAGGAAGCGCAGGTCAAGAAGCTCGCCGCGGACGTGGTGGCGCGCTTCGGTGCCGTGCACATCCTGATGAACAACGCGGGCACGGCAATCCGCAAGAACGTCATCGACTTCACGATGGACGAGTGGCGCATGCTCACGGACACCAACATCACGGGCGTGTGGCTGTGCTGCAAGTATTTCGTCCCGCACATGAAGGGCCGCGGCTACGGACGCATCATCAATCTCACGTCGATCATGGCGCATGTGTCGAGCACCGGCCGTGGTGTGTACTCGGCCACCAAGCACGCTGTGGCCGGCCTCACCAAGGCCTTGGCGCTGGAACTCATCGAAGACAAGATCACTTGCGTGGCGATCAGCCCGGGGTTCATCGCGACGGACCTGACCGCGCCGCTTCGCGCCGATCCCGCCAAGAATCAGGGAATCCTCGACCAGACGCCGATGCACCGCTGGGGCGAGGCGGACGAGATCGCGTCCCTTGCGTTGTACATCTGCTCCAACAGCGCTGCCTTCATGACGGGCAACGATGTATTGATGGATGGCGGGTTCTGCGCACAGTGATTTTTTGATGGTGTGAAGGGGAGAAGACGTGAAGGCGTGAAGGTCAGCCTTCGGTCTTTTGCGTCCATGGACGTCTTCCCCGGAGTCGGGCCGTGTGGCCCTCGTCCGGGAAACGGGTCGAGGATGCGCACCTCGTAGCCCGGACGAGGGCCACACGGCCCGACTCCGGGGCATCGGGGCAAACACCTCGACAGGCTCGCTTTTCGGGCACCACCCCCGGAGTCGCGCCCGAGGCGCTCGTCCGGGCTACGGCGCCGCCCTTCACGCCTTCACACCTTCACGTCTTCAAGTTCCCGCCCGAACCCAAGCCAGCTTTCGCGGTCCATACGCCGTCTCTTGCAACGGAGTATCACCATGGCATGGCTTCCCGCGCCGCTTTCCCGCCCGAAGGGTGGTGGCTCGCCCCGATCCGCCCTGTGTTTCCGCCTCCTCGCCGGCCTTGTCGCCGCTGCAGCCGCTGCAGTCCCGGCTTTTGCCGAGGAATCCCCCCGTCAGGACCTCACGCCCATCCCGGTCAGCCGCACGTTCAATCTGATCGGCATTGGCGTCGGGTTCATCCCCGAATTCTCCGGTTCCAACGAGTACCGGCCCATGGTGCTGCCGGTGCTGCGGTTGTCCTACAAGGACAAGCTCTTCTGGAACGCCCTGCAGGGCGGGGTTTGGTTTTGGGACAGCGAAGACCGCAGCCTGCGCGTCGGTCTTGCCCTGGAGCCGCGCTTCGGTTGGGAAGCCGAGGCCGGCACACGGGTCGCGGGCATGGAAAAGCGCGACTTCTCTTTCGAGGGCGGGCCTAACGTGCAATGGCGCACACCGTTGGGTGTGATCAACGCCAACATCTATCAGGACCTGGGTGGGGCGAGCAGCGGGCAGACGGCGCAACTGCAGTTCATTCGCGCGCTGGTGACGAACCAGAGCCTGCGGCTCAATGGCAGCGTCGGACTGCAGTGGTTCAGCGGGTCGATGAACGACTACTACTTCGGGGTGAGGGCAGGTGAGGCCCGACCGGGGCGAGCGCAGTTCTCTGCGTCGAGTTCGGTGAGCCTGCAGGTGGGGGTGAACGGCGCCTACGCCCTCACGGAGCGCGGCTCGGTGCTGTTCGGCGTGAACGCGAGCCGCCTCGGCGACGGGGCGGCGGAGAGCCCCCTCGTCGAGACGCGTGTGCAAGGCATCGTGTACTTCGGGTACGGCTATTCGTTCTGAGCCGTGGCCGCCTTGTCGTACTTCTTGCCGAGCTCCGGCGGGTTGGAGAAGTTCTTCCGGAAGTAGCTGTCATCGGCCTCGGCGAATCGCAGTCCGGTGGCCTTGATGGCGTTGTCGTCGACCTTCGACAGCGGCGTGTACTGCGGATGGTGGTGTTCCAGGTACGGGTCGTTCCGGGCGGCGTTGTAGCAGAACAGGACGGTCCAGCGCCGGTTGGGCGAGCGGTTCTGGTCGGAGCGGTGCATCACGTTGCTGTGGAAGAACAGGCCGTCGCCGGGTTCCATCTCGGCATACACGCGCTCGAAGCGCTTCAGCATCTCTTCCACGCGCCGCGGATCGGCGCCGACCTGCTCGCCGGGCAGTACGCCGTGGTCCACGCGCCCGGCGTGGTGGGAGCCCCGCAGGACCTGAAGACAGCCGTTTTCCTTGGTGGTCTTGTCGAGCGCGACCATCACGCTCGCCATATACGGGAACACGCAGCCGTTGTGGTACCAGTAGCCGTAGTCCTGGTGCCATTCCCAGGCGCCGCCTTCGAAGGGTTCCTTCGCGGTGAGCTTGGAGTGGTAGTGGTAGACCTCGCCGCCCAGCATGTCTTCCATGGTGTCGACTACGCGATGCGAACGAGCCGCCAGACCGTACACGCTGTCGCCCGGATGGTTCCACGTCGCCATGCGCGTGGCCTTGCCCTGGGCATCCTTGCGGTCATAGAGGCTTGCGCGAAGCTGCGGGTCCTTCTCGATGGCATCGCGCAGGATCGTGATTTCCTCGGCGTCGAAAAGGGAACGGATGAGGACGAACCCGTCGCGCTCGTAGGCGGCGCGTTGCTCGGGCGTGAAGAGGGTGGTCATGGGCGTGCTCCGTGAAGGGCTGGCGAACGATCCCGGAGTGTAGGACCGCCGGCGGACCGGCGCCAGTCTGGGATCAGAAGCGGTAGCCGAGGCTCGTGCCCAGCACCCAAGCGGGGGTCGCGTCCGTGAACCCGATCGCGGAGTAGGCCCCGAGCCGCAGCGAATCCGTGATCCGGAACTGCAAGGTGGCGCGCGCCTGGCTCAGGGGTTGGCTCTGGGGCAGCAGCCGCTCCCGGTACAGGTAGTCGAGGTCGAGCGTCACCAGCCGGGCGAGTTCCACGCCGAGACCGACGCCGAAATAGAAGGGATCGCGGAAGTCCACGCGCTGCGAGCCGACCGCCTGGCACTGGGAGTCCCGTCGGACCGGGTCGCCGCGCTTGGTCCAGCCGAGCGTCAGCGAGGGTTCCAGCTTGCCCACGGGGTGATAGAGACGGGCCTCGACGGAATAGTCCATCTCGCCGTTGGTGATGAAGCACTCGTCCCGGGAGGACAGCGGCACCTTCGCGCGCACGCCGGCGTCGAGCCCGAACAGACTCGCTGCCGGATCGAGCGCCTTGTAGAACGCCGAGAGTTGGCCATCGCCGAGGCCACTGGCGCTGCGGGCCGTGACCGGCGTGCCTGAACTCGCACCGCCACCACCACCACCCCCTCCGCCGCCATCGTCATCGTCGTCGTCGTCGTCCGCCGGGCTCAGCTGCGGGTCCTCTGTCCGGCGGGCTTCGCGCTCGACCGCGTTTGCGACACCGTTGACGTTGGAGAAGTCCGTCGCCGCCCGTAACACCCACGCGCCCGTCGCGTAGCGCAGTCCCAGCGGCGCCCGGATCTCCTCGGTGCTGCTGCTGCGCCCGTAGTCGCCGCTGCGGTACTCGAGCCCGGTGCTGACCGAGACCTGGGACCATGCGCTGGACGAACAGGCCAGGGCGGAGGCGAGGGCGAGTCGAGCCGGGAGCGTGCTGAGGGAACGCGCGTCGGGGCGCTGGGGCATGGCGAGAAGTCTCCAGTCGTTCGAGTGAGCCGATGTGCCGGCCCACGACGACGGGGCTTCAGCGCTTCGGGGTTTCGAGGCCCAGGGCGGCGGCCTCTTCTTCGGCGCTCATCGGGGCGGCAGCGCCATGTTCTGTCAGGAATGCATCCAGGGCCGCATTGGCACCGGCCGGCTGGAACCCGCCGGAAGCCACTGCCTGGGCGGTCGCGAAATCAACCGACCAGCGCTCCCCGGTCCGGCAGGCGACGCCCGTGACCGCGGCCTCCCGTCGTTCCACCTGGAACTCCCGGCAGACCTGGCCAGCTCGGTCACGGAAAGTTGCGGCGATCGAGACTCGGGCATCGGCAGCGAGCGGTTGTGCCGAACCCGACGGCACGCTCCGCAATGCCTCGTCGAACGCCTTCTGCTCGGTGCCCGCGGCGACCACGGCGAGACCGCCGAACTGCGGGTCGCCGCTGCTGCGGCTGCCAGCGAAGAAGGCGCCGACGCCCACCGCCACGAACGCCAGCGTGGCCGCCAAAGCGTACAGCGGACTGTTGGCGGCGGACCGGGACCGGAACCGTTCTGGAACAGCAGGCGGGATGGTATCGCGGGATTCGGGGGAAAGGGGGGCGGCGTTGGCGACGGCCCGCTCCACGGCGGCCCGGAGGGCGGCCGGAACGGGAGGCGTGCTGTCGGATACGGCAGCGCGCGCCGCCGCGGCGGTGCCCCGGAACAGGCGCACCGTTCTGGCGATCGATTCGTCCTGCGCCATGGCGGCTTCCACTGCCCGCGCGCGCTCGGCGTCGAGTTCACCGTCGGCGTAGGCCATCAGCGTTTCTTCGTCGAAAGTCTCGTTGCTCATCTGCCCACCCCCTCAATCACCGGTCCCGTCTCCCCATCCATTCCCAGGGCTTCCGCCAGCCGCAGGCGCCCCCGCGCGAGCCGGCTCATGACGGTGCCGATCGGAATGCCGAGGATCTCGGCCGCCTCCCGGTAGCTGAATTCCTCGACGCATACGAGCAGCAGGACATCCCGCTGCTCCTCCGCCAACGCGTCGATCGCCTGCGATACCCGATCGAGCATCAGGCGCGATTCCGTCGTGCGGCGTCCATCCTCCCCGGTGAGGTCCCTCTGGTCATCCGCGTCGACCGTCTCGCCGCGCGTCCGTGCGCGCCGCAGGCGATCGATGTAGAGGTTGCGCATGATGCAGAACATCCGGACATCGAACGGGGCATCGGTCGTCCGCTCCGCACCGGCAAGCGCGCGTTCGCACGCCTCCTGCACCAGGTCATCGGCGGCATCGGCCGACCGGCAGACCTTCAGGGCATAGCGGCGCAGGCGCGGCAGCAGCGCAATCAGTTCTGCGCCGATATCGCTGGGCAAGGGCTGAACTCCTCGATGATGGGAAATCGCACGAAAAGGCAGTTTTATTCCCGGGGACGGAACAAATGCGGGTCCCCGACGTATTCTTGGGCATCCGGGTGGGCGGATGGCATGGCGCCCGGTCGCGACAGCGGCCCGTTTCCCGAATCGAGCCGCCGTACTCCATCGACACGCCGACCGGCAGCACCGGTTCGGCAGACCTGAACTGAACCGCAGGAGCGCCAGCCCCGGATTATGCGACAACCCGACAGTCAGAAACGCCTTCATGCGCGAGGGGCGACCGCCGAGGGCGGCCATTGCCGATGATGCGCGAATCGTCCATACCGCGGTGGCGCATCGGCCGGCGCGTTGCCGGCCTGCTCGCGGCCGTTTTCCTGGCATGGCTTGCCGGGACGCTAATCGTGCGTGCAGACGACGACCGGTTCGACGATCGCGACGACGCGAGCGAGGCCCGTGCCGATGACAATCGTGCCGCGGGCGGCGCATCCGGAAGCCGCGACGCCGACCCGGACCCCGGCGGCGGCGCTGGCATGCGCCTGGAATTCGAGCGGGACGAGATCGTCGCGACGGGACTTTCGCCCGAGAACATGGAGACCCTTCGGGCGCGCGGCTTCACCGTTCTCCACCAGCGCACCCTGGGCGCGCTGGACCTCACCGAACTCAGGCTGCGCATTCCTCGCGCCTACTCGCCGGAAAGTGCCACCGCCTACGTCCAATCCCTTTCTGCGGCGGCGGCGGTGGACGCCAATCATCTGTACCGTCCCGCCGCGGACCCCTGCACTGCCAAGGCCTGCGCGGCGCGGAGTGTCGTCGCGTGGCCTGACGCCGGCCCGCGGTGCGGCAAGCTGCCCGTGATCGGGCTCATCGACACCGGGGTCGCGACCGACCATCCGCTGTTGCGCGGCGCGACGATCGAGTCCCACGCGGTACGGAGCCCCGATCGCAAGGCAAGTGCACAGGCGCACGGTACGGCCGTCGCGTCCGTGCTTGCCGGCCGCGATCCGATGCAGGTTCCCGCGCTTCTCGCCGATGCGAAACTGATCGCGGTCGATGCCTTTCACGGGGCGGGCGGCAGCGATCGCATGGATGCCTTCGATCTGCTCGCCGCCATCGACTTCCTGGTAGCGAAGAAGGTGCGGCTCATCAATCTCAGCTTTGCCGGCCCCGGCAACAGCCTCGTCGAGAAGGCGGTGCAGGTCGCGGCGCGGCGCGGGGTGATTCTGGTAGCCGCCGTCGGCAACGACGGTCCGCATGCCAAGCCGCTGTTTCCCGCGGCCTACGAATCGGTGATTGGCGTCACGGCCGTGGATACCGCCTCGAGACCCTACCGGCGCGCCCTGCAAGGCAGTCAGGTGGAGTTCGCCGCGCCCGGCGTCGATCTGCCGGTGGCCAACACTGGGGGATGGCTCGCGAAAAAAGTCATCGCCCTGTCCGGCACCTCCATGGCGGCGCCGTTCGTGACCGCATCGGCAGCGCGGATACTCGCGGCGAGCCCGACCCTGCGGCCCGACGACGTGCGCCGTCGACTCGCCGCCGGCGCCAGGGATCTGGGGGCACCCGGCCGGGATGCCGTTTTCGGGCATGGGCTGCTCCAGGCCGGAGAGCCCTGCAACCCCTCCGCCAGGACCTCCTCGAACTGACGCACGGCCGTACGGAATAACGGCGCACTCCCGCCGTCTTCAGTCTGGAACCGTCACCGGATGCAACGTCGCACCGGGGATTCAACCAGAACGGAGACCTGCATGACCCACTTTGCCGATGCCCCATCGCCCGTCGTCCCGACGGGCGCCGCTTCTGCGCGCTCGCCGCGCGCGCTGCGGGAAACCCGAATCGCCTTCGCCGCCCGTCGTATCGACCCTTCCGCGTTCGCCGGCATCGTCGCCGGCGGGCGCATACGCCCCCGTGCCGGCGATCTTGTCCTTATACGCGTGGAGCGCGTCGGCGAGACGGCGCGGATCGACCTCGCCTGCGGCCGGTCGGCTGCGATCTTCGCGGGCGACGAGTTCATCGTCGTGTACGGCGATCACTATCGTCCGGATCAGTTCGAGGCGTACGTGCCCGGCAACCTGTCCGCCTGTCACCTGGTCGCCGCGGGCGGAGTCGCCGCCATCGTTGCGACCAGTCACGAACGCGCGGGGACACCCACCGCAATCACGCCGCTCGGTCTGATCACGGACGCGAGCGGTGCCGTGATCAATCTTCAGGACTTCGCGCTGCCGACGGCGGAACCGAGAGGCGCATTGCCCACGGTCATCGCTTGCGCGAGTGCCACCGGGGCATGCGATCGCGACCGTGCAGCCGCCCATCTCGTGCGCGGCTTGCGCGAGGCGGGGCGTCGGGTCGGGGCGCTCCGCGTAACCGGCACCGCGTCCGGTGAGGAGGCGTGGGTTCTCCACGACGCAGGTGCCGACGTGGTCATGGACTTCTCGGATGCCGGACTGGCCTCGACCTTCGCTCAGGAAAGCGGCTCGCTGGAAGCGGCATGGCTCACGCTGCTGGCGCATCTGCAGCATCATCCGCTCGACGCGATCGTGGTCGAGTTCGGCAGTGCGCTACGGCTCGCCGATACCGATGCGCTCGTGCGTTCGTCCGCAGTCGCCGGAATGGTCGATGGCGTCGTGCTCTCCGTCGCCGACGTGCTTACCGCCATGGCGGGTGTGCGGCTGGTCGAGTCAGTCGGCGCGGCGGTGATTGCGCTGACCGGCCCGATGACGGCATCGCCGCTGGCGATGCGCGAATGCACGCTCGCGACACGACTTGCCTGTCTGCGGCCGGACGAACTGGCCCAGCCGAAGCGCGCCGCGGATCTGCAGGCAGCGCTCGTGCGCTCACCGCTGGGAGTCGCCGCATGATTCCCGGCCGCCCCAGACTGTCCGCCGCCGCCGGCGTGCTGTCCCGCTTCTCGGAGTTTCCGCTTCGCTGGCACGAGTGGGGGATGCTGCTCACCCGTTGCCTCTCCTCCGACCCCAGGCAGTGGTACATGCTCTACGTGCCGCGCACGATGTCGGAACACTCGTCCGTGCTGGTGGCCGTCCACGGCTTCTCCCGCAATGCCGTCGAGCAGGCGACGTGGTTCGCTCCTCTGGCGGAAGCCTACGGAGCGGTGCTCGTCGTCCCTGTCTTCGGCGCCGACCGCTATCGTGACTTCCAGTCCATCACGGGCGGTCGCAACGAAGCGCGGCCCGATCGCGCCCTTGAAGCGATCCTCGCGCAGGTGTGGATGCTCACGGGACTGTCGCCGCGACCGCTGCGGCTGTTCGGCTACTCGGGTGGGGCGCAGTTCGCCCATCGCTATGCCCTGGCGCATCCGCGCCGGGTTTCGCGCCTCGCATTGGCGAGCCCGGAGCGCTACACCCTTCCGGACCTCGCGCTGCGCTATCCCCTCGGTGCGGGCGGGCTCGCCGAACGCGTGGGCGAGATCGAGGATCTGCCGGGGTTCTTGCGCATCCGTACGCGCGTCTGGGTGGGTGAGCGCGATGTGGAGTTCACGGGCGTGCGCAAGCGGACCGAAGCCGGCATCGCTCGAGACCGCATGCGGCGCATGGGCGCCGCAAGACAGTGGGTCGACGGCGTGAAGGGGGCTGCGCGCTCCCACGCCGTGATGCCCGACATCGATCTGCACGTGGTGCAGGGGGCGGACCGGCGATTCGCTTCGTGCGCGGCGCAGGGCATGGTCGCGCATGCGTCGGTCTTCCTGCTCGGGTAGTCCTTCGAACGACGGGTTCGCAGTTTGCGGTTCAAAGACAACGCCCCCTCTCCCGACATCGGGAGAGGGGGCGTTGTTGTCTCGATCTTTCTTCAGAGGTTTTGTACGGCCTGCGCGGGTCACGCAGGCCGTACAACGCTCTCCATCGACTAGTTCGACGTCTCGCAGTTGAGAATCACGCCGAATCCGCGCACGGCGTCGAAGCCCGGACCGCAGTCGATGCGGGGCTGCTGCCCGGTGGCGCCACGCTCGGCAATGAGGCGAAGCTGGTCGTTGCCATCGCCGCCCAGCAGACGGGGCAGCCCTGGCAGCGGGAGGAACAGCGGACCCTTGAAGAACAGCTCCGCCACATCGCTGCCGGCGCCGACGTCCACGGCGAGCGTCGTGTTCGACACCATGTTGGACTCGATCTTGAGTTCGTCGTTGCCTGCGCCGGTCTCCACGAAGCCGCCCAGGGACAGCCGGCTCGTCTCGCCGTCGAACTTCATCTCGATCTTGTCGTTCACGACGCCGGTACGCAGCCCGAGGCGGGCGTTGACGGCCGCGGGTCGGAGCTGCACGACGCTGTAGTTGATGTTGTTCTGCACCGGACCGTAATTCCCGCCGAGCGCGAGATCCAGGGCATCGGCCGCGGACTGGATGTCGACCATCGTCGTGCGCGCGGAAGATGTGAGATCCACGTTGAGCGCGCTCGTGCGGTTGGGCGACTGCACGATGGCGGCGAGTTCCGTCGCATTGCCCGAGTTCATGCGCAGGCCGTACTTCGAGGCCTCGTTCTCCACGGTGACCGCCACCTTGTGGGTGCCGCCGCCGAGGGAGAGTACGACGTCGTTCGCCACGTTGACCGAGCCCGCCTTGTACGCGAGCTTCGCCTCCACTTCCTTGTTGCCGCCGCCGTTCAGCATGTTCCAGCCGAAGCGGAAGTCCGGTGCGGTGCTTTCCAGATTGAGGAACGTCTTCGTGGCGCCGGCACCCGACCGGATGTCGAGCGTGCCGACCGCCGAGGCGATCGTCGACGGCACGCGCCAGGAGATCATCGTCTCGGCCGGACCGGAGCCCGTGTCGATCCGCAGGTCGAGGCTCTGCGGCGAGTCGATGTCGAACTGCAGCTTGTCCTCACCCGCGCCGGTGGTGAAGTTGATGGCCCGCACCCCGTTGAAGATGGCGCCGTCCCCGATGGCGGCGATGCCGAAGACCTGCACCACGCCGGGGGCAGGGCCGACCACGACCTTTGCGTCAGCGCTGATGGGGCCCGTCGAGATGTTCAGCGTGCCGTTGGTGACGGCGGCCGACTGGCCCCACGCGGAGGTTGCCGCGAGCAGTCCGAGGGCCACGGCGTGAAGCCGGAAGGCCCGGACCGGATGATTGCGATTGCACGTCATGTCGTACTCCTTGAGTCGTTTCGGAAAGGGACAAATTCGGAAGAAGGCAAGGCGCCTTCGCAATGGAAGACGCACCGACAGTCCGCTTATTCCCGTGTCGTTCGTGTTTGTCGCGGCAGCGCGGGGCGAGCCGGCGCGCGTGATCCGTCGGGATGCCGGTTTGGTGGCGATCTGTAGGCGATCTGTAGCCCGTCGGCCTGTAGCCTGACCTCGAGTCAGCGGGAGGCCACGGATGCCCGAAGTTCGCAGCTATGTCGTTCGGGTGTACCGGCAGGACAACCCGGAATGCGCCGGTGTCGTCGAGGCGGTCGCAACGGGAGAGGTCCGGCCGTTTCACTCGGCCGCCGAGTTGTGGGCACTTGTGAATCCGTCGGCGCGCCAGCGGCGACGACAGCCGAAAAACGATCCGAAGGAGAGTCAGGAATGAAAGCAGCCCCAAAAATGGTGATCCTTGGCGCAGTGGTCGGAGCGCTCGCCGGTCCGGCCCACGCCGGCAACGTGAACATGCCGAAGGAGGGCAACTACGAACTGAAGTTCTGCACCATCGGCAGCGGGACCACCATCCTGGCGAACGACAAGGTCTATGCGTCCCACTATGCCGGTTCGGCCACGCTCAGCACGCAGCCCCCCGGCGGCGCGTTCGACCGGCAGACGGCGAAGTGCTGGGGTACGGTGGGCATCGTGGGCGGCAAGGCGAAGCACCTCGGGTATTGCGACATTGCCGACGCCGACGGAGACAAGTGGCTCATGGAGTACCAGGGGACGGCCGACGGTTCCGGCGGCACGTACACGGCCGTGTTCGGCACGGGCAAGTACGAAGGCATGACGCTCAAGGGCGAATGGAAGGCCGACTACTACCCGGGGCCCGGCCCGGACGGGTATGCGGCGTGCAATCCCAACAAGGGCAGCTACAAACTTCGATGAGGTCCCGGGCCGCAACCGTGCCATAGTGACGGTTGCGGTCTCCTGCAGCATGCACTGCAGGAAAGTGCCAGGCATCGCTGCGAGCGATGACGACGAGCATGCCGCCTCCGGGGAGAACGCCGATGACGATCGCAAAGGTCAGTGCGCCCAGGCTGTTCGGTGTCGTGCCGCGGGAGCGGCTGTTCGAGCGGCTCGACGCCAACCGCGGTCGACCGCTCGTCTGGATCGAGGGGCCGCCGGGCGCAGGCAAGACCACGCTCGTGGCGAGCTATCTGGAAACGCGCGGCGTGCCCGTGCTCTGGTACCAGGTGGACGAGGGCGATGGCGACCCCGCAGGTTTCTTCCACTACCTCACGACGGCGGCTGCCGCCCTGCCGCTCGCGCAGCCGTTGCGGCTGCCGAGGCTCCTCGCTGAGCATCTCTCCGATCTTTCCGCGTTCGGTCGACTCTTCTGCCGGCAACTGTGCGAGCAATTGCCGCCCGACACCGTGCTGGTGCTGGACAACTACCAGGACCTGCCGGCGGATGCCGCTTTCCACGAACTCGTTCGCATCCTCATCGGGGAACTCGACCGGCGCAGTTCGCTGATCGCGCTGAGCCGTGGCGAATCGCCGCCTGCGTTCATCGACCTCCATGCCCGCGGCGCCGTCCACACACTCCACTGGGAGGATCTTCGGCTTTCCCTCGACGAGACGCGGCTCGTCTGCGAATTGCGCGGCGTACGGGAAGAGAAAGTCATCCGGCAACTGTTCGAGCGCAGCGAGGGCTGGGCGGCGGGCCTCACGCTCATCGCGGAGCGTCTGGACCAGACCGTGGAGTCCGAGATGCCGGTGACGACGAACTCGCGGGAAGTCGTGTTCCAGTACTTCGCGAACCTGCTGTTCGACCGCGCGCCTGCCGCCATTCGCGATGTCCTGCTGTCGCTCGCGTTCGTCCGGTCGGTCTCCGTGCCGTCTGCCGTTGCCCTCAGCGGTGACGCGAAGGCGGGCGACGTGCTGGAGCTGCTTTATCGGCGCCGCTTCTTCACGGATCGCCGGCAGGGCGGTGAACTCACTTTCCAGTTCCACGCGCTGTTTCGCGAGTTTCTCGAAGAGAAGCTGAGACAGACGCGCGACCCGGAGGAGGTCGCCGCACTGCGACGCCGATCGGCCGAGATGCTGATCGCCGCGGACGACATCGGCGGCGCGATGGGATTGCTCGCGGAGGCGAAGGACTGGGGGCGGATGGCCGAACTCATCGCGACACATGGCGACGCGTGGCTCGGCAAGGGGCGGCGCTCCACGCTGGCCTACTGGCTCGAGAGAATTCCTGCCGCGGTCCGCGATCGTTCCTCGATGCTCACGTACTGGCAGGGATGCTGCGAAGCCTCCGTCCGCCCCGCCGAGGGCATGCTGCTACTGGAGAAGGCGCGCGCCGGCTTCGCGGAGGCGGGAGATCCCGCGGGCGAGGCCAGGTCGATCCTGGCGCTGCTGCGGGTCGGGTACCTTGCGCACGCGGGGTTGCATCGGTGGATTGAGTTGCTGGAGCGTCTGGAAGAGCTCGGCACTCTCGGAGGCGGACTGGACGTTGCCATCGGCGCGCCGCACGTCCGGGCGTCGATATACATTCAACTCTTCTACGCCTGCCCGAATCATCCGGCGGTCGAGGATGCGCCAGCGCGAATCCTCGAAGTACTCGCGCAGTCCCCGTCAGGCAGCGGCAGGCTCACGGTCGCTGCAGGGGGAATCTCGATGAGCATCGATCGCGGCCTGCTGGAAGTCGCGGACGAGATGGCGGAGCGGGCCCGGCCGCTGCTGGACGATCCGCAGGTCAATGCCAGCGAGGCAGCGTGGTTTCACCGTGCGGTGGGGTACATGCGTTTCTACCAGGCACGATACGAAGAAGCCATCCTGGCGTTTGACACGGGCGCGACAGTGGCCCGCGACGCGGGTTTGAGGGAGATCGCGAGCGAACTGCTCCTGAATCGATTCATGGTCGAGTTTCGCTCGGTCGGCTGGGAGAAGGCCTGCGAGACACTGCGGGAGGTGGAGACCACGCCGCTCAGTCCTGTGCCGATGCGTCTTGCCCTCCTCCGGATCTACCAGTCGCGTCGGGCTTCGTGGCAGGGAGACCATGCTGCTGCCGCTCGCTTCGCGGTGGAATCGCAAGCGGAGATTGCCCGCATCGGGACACCCCACCAGATCATGGTATTCAGCCTCTACAACGCTGAAGTGCAGGCCAGAAACGACCAGTTCGAACTTGCCGAGTCTCTGGTCACGAAGTCTGCGGAGATCGTGATCGGTGCTCCGGTCCTCGCGGCATGGCTGCCGTCGGTGCGTCTGGTGCAAGCCTTCCTAGAGTATCGGCGTGGCGACGTGCCGGAAGCGCTGCGGTTGCTGCGGGACTCCCTTACGCTGGCTCAGGTCGGGCACCACAGGGTCATGCTCCGGTATCTCGAATGCTCGATGCCACCCATGTTCTCGCTGGCGCTGCGCAATGGCATCGAAGTGCCTTTCGTCGAGGAGTTGATCCGGACGTTCCGTTTGCCGCCGCCGTCGGACGCCCCCGAAAGCTGGCCCCGTGCCGTGCGCGTCCGGATGCTCGGGGGCTTCGAGGTGCATTTGCGCGGAGAGCGCCTTGCCTTCCAGCGGAAGATCCCGAAAAAGACGTTGAGCCTGCTTCAGGCGCTCGTTGCCCATGGACGTGCAACGGTGCCCGAGCGCTGGCTGTGCGACGCGCTGTGGGGCGACGAGGAGGCCGATGCCGCACGCCAGGCGCTTTCCATCACCGTTCTGCGTCTGCGCAAACTGCTTGGTGTGAACGATGCCGTCGTCCAGCAAGGCGGCAAGGTGTGGCTCGATCGGGTGCTGTGCGCGGCGGATGCCTGGCAGTTCGAGGAACTCCTCGACCGGACGGACGACGCGGACGCCATCCGCCGTGCGCTGTCCCTCTACCAGGGTGAACTCCTTCCGGACGAGGAGGCGGAATCGTGGACTGTCGCGGCGCGCGAGAGGCTGCGCGGCAAGTTCATCCATGCGCTGGCCGGCGAAGGGCTCGCGCTCGAGAACGCGGGCCGATGCGAGGAGGCGCTGCGGCTCTATCAGCGCGGGCTGGACGCCGACCCGATCGTGGAGCGTTTTCACCAGGGGCTCATGCGCTGCTGCCGCGATCTGGGCCGTCCGACGGAGGCGATTGCCGCCTATCGCCGGGCCCGTCAGACCCTGTCCGTCGTGCTGGGCGTGGCGCCGTCGGCGGAATCCGAAGCGCTCTACCGGGAGATCCTGTCCGGCATGCCGGACAGGGATCCCGAGCATCCGGCGGAAGTCGTTGCGCTGCCACGCCGTTCCCGCGGCAGCCGTCCCCAGGGGAGCCCGGGAAGAACCCGGCAGTGAACCATTCGGACGGCGAGACACCCAAGGGCGTGTGCCTCCCGGATGTGAAGATGAGAAACCTGTTCCTGCAATGTGTCGCCCTGATCGTGCTCGCGGCCGGACTCGCGCTCCCCGCGGCTGCCATGGCGGCGGACCCCTTGCCGGTTGTCGAGTCCGTCGACTTCGAACGCTATGCGGGCAAGTGGTACGAGATCGCGCGGTTACCCAACTTCTTCCAGCGCAAGTGCGTGGGCGACGTCTCCGCGGAGTATTCGCTGCGCGAGGATGGGCTCATCCGCGTCTACAACCAGTGTGCGTTGAAGAACGGAGGCGCCGATTCCGTCGACGGCGTGGCCCGGCCGATCGACACGACGGGGCCGAACTCGCGGCTGGAGGTGTCGTTTCTGCCGCGCTGGCTGCGATGGGTGCCCTTCACCTGGGGTGCCTACTGGGTGATGGAACTCGGGGCGGACTACGAGTACGCGGTAGTGGGTACGCCCAACCGTGGATATCTTTGGATTCTCGCGCGGAAGCCGGAGATGGACGACGCGTTGTATGCGCAGATCCTGGAGCGGGTGCGAGCGCTCGGCTTTGATGCCGGCGCAGTCGTAAGGACGATGCATACCACCCCGTAGCCCGGACGAGCGCGGCACGCGCGACTCCGGGGTTTGGGCGCGTGTTGGTGGCGGTTGTGCCCGGAGTCGGCCTTTTCAGGCCTCGTCCGGGCTACGCCGCCCCGCATTGCGCCATCCTTCCGTCAGGCCTAGACTGTCCTCATGCGCTCGATCGCCCGAATCCTCGTCGTCCTGATGATGTGCCTGACCCTGCCGACGCAGGTGCTTGCCGGCATCACGATGCCCTTCTGCGGGGACGACTATGCCGTTGCCGAGGCCGCCACGGCCGGGCACTCGGAGCACGCCGGGCACGTCATGGACGGCACGATGGCCGATCACCATGAGGCGACCCATGGCGAGGCCCACCACGCCTCGTCCGATTCGAACGACTGCAATCAGTGCGGTCTCTGTCACCTGGCCTGCGCCGGTGCATTGCCCACCTTCCTGGCGCCAGCGTTCTCGGCGCCCTTCGGATCCGTACTGCAAGCCGTGCTGCAGGCGGAATCGTCCGACGTCCTGCCCGATCGCCTCCTGAGACCGCCCAGAACACCGCTCGTCTGAGCGGTGCGCGGCCTTCGCCGCGCGGTTCCGGTTTCTGCCGGCCCCATCTCTTGGGGCCCGGCGTTGGAGGCATTCATGCATTCGAATTCAAGGCGTGCGACCGCAAGGTTCGCGATCATCGCCATGGCTGCGCTACTGGCGACGGGCTGCGCCCGCCTCAGTCGCGACAGCGGGCATGCCGATGTGGCGGACGCCGCGCGGTCACGGCTCGACAAACAGCTCGTATGGGCGCGTACCCCCGGTGACGGGAACACCATCCGCAGGGAGTCCGACCGGTTGCTCTCGCAGCCGCTCAGCGCGGACGACGCGGTGCAACTCGCCCTGCTCAACAACCCCGGACTGCAAGCCACCTATGCCGAGCTGCGGCTTGCCGAAGCCGACGTCGTGCAGGCGGGCCGGCTGGCCAATCCGCGGTTCAGCACCATCCGCACGCGGTCCGACGAGGGCTTCAAGTACGAGACGTCCCTGACCTTTCCGGTGCTCGGGCTGCTCACGATGCCGGCGGTCTCACGCATGGAGCGCCGGCGTTTCGAGGCAGTGAAACTGCAGGTGACTGATCGGGTCCTCGCGCTTGCGATGGAGACGCGGCGTGCGTATTTCGAAGCCGCGGCTGCCGAGGAGACCGTGCGCTACCTCAAGACAGTGCAGGAGGCCGCGGACGTCGGTGCCGAACTCGCCGCACGCATGGCGGGCGCCGGCAACTTCTCCAAGCTCGACCAGCTGCGCGAAAAAGCCTTCGAGCTGGATGCGCGTGCCCAGTGGCTGCGGGCACGCACGGCATCCACCCAGGCGCGGGAGCGACTCACGCGGCTGATGGGTCTGTCGGGGGAGGGCGCCCGGTATCGGCTGCCCGAGCGTCTGCCGGAGCTGCCCTCGGCGCCAGCGGACCTCGGAGACGTGGAAGCCTTCGCGATGGCGCAGCGGCTCGACGTCGCCGCGGCGAAGCGTGGGGCGGAGTCCACCGCGGCCTCGCTCGGCCTCGTGAAGACGACCCGCTTCATCAATGCGCTGGAACTCGGCCCCGCCACGCTGCTGGAAGACGGGCACATGACCAAGAAGGGCTACGAGATCAGCGTAGAGCTGCCCCTGTTCGACTGGGGCGGTGCGCGTGTCGCACGGGCCGAGTCGCTCTACATGCAGGCCGTGCACCGCGTCGCTGAGACGGCGCTCAACGCGCGCTCCGAAGTACGCGAGGCCCATGCGAACTACCAGCTGGCCTGGGAAGTGGCGCAGCAATACCGCGATGAAATTCTGCCGCTGCGTCGCCGCATCTCTGCGGAGAACCTGCTGCGCTACAACGGCATGCTACTCAGCGTGTTCGAACTGCTGGCCGACTCGCGGGAGCAGGTTGCCGCGGCCAACGGTTACATCGAAGCGCTGCGCGACTTCTGGCTCGCGCAGGCCCACCTGCAGCAGGCGCTGGGTGGCCGGCTACCCGTGGCTTCGACGGTTCCGCCGCCGGTCGTGCCCGACACACCCGCCGCGCCACCCGCGCACTCCCACGACCATTCCAAAGGATGAACGCCATGGATCGCAGACAATTCATTCGCACGTCCGGCGCAGCCGTCCTCGGGTCGGCCGCGGTGTCGACCGCAGCGCTCGCAGCACTGCCCGAGCTCGCGACGCAGAAGTCGCCCGATACCCAGCCGCCGCTGGTGCCGCAGGACGGCCGCCCCTATCGCCCCGTGACGACGTTGAACGGCTGGACGCTGCCGTGGCGCACGCGGGACGGCTGGAAGGAGTTTCACCTGGTGGCGGAGCCGGTTGTGCGCGAGATCGCACCGGGCATGACCGCGAATCTGTGGGGCTACAACGGCCAGTCGCCGGGGCCGACGATCGAATGCGTGGAAGGCGACAGGATTCGCGTGTTCGTCACCAATCGACTGCCCGAGCACACCTCGATCCACTGGCACGGCATCCTGCTGCCCAACGGCATGGACGGTGTCAGCGGCCTCACCCAGCCATCCATCAAGCCCGGCAAGACCGTCGTCTACGAGTTCGAGATGCGCAAGTCCGGCACGTTCATGTATCACCCGCACGCCGACGAGATGGTGCAGATGGCGATGGGAATGATGGGCGCGATCGTCGTGCATCCGAAGGACCCCGCGTTCATGCCGGTGGATCGCGACTACATTTTTCTCGTCAACGCGTACGACATCGAGCCCGGCAGCTACACGCCGAAGGTGAACACCATGCTCGACTTCAATCTGTGGACGTGGAACAGCCGAGCGTTCCCCGGCATCGACCACATGGTGGCGGGCATCGGGGAGAAGGTGCGAATCCGCATGGGCAACCTCACGATGACCAACCACCCCATGCACATCCACGGCACCGAGATGTTCGTCACCTGCACCGACGGCGGCTGGGTGCGCGAGTCTGCCCGCTGGCCGGAAGTGACGGTCGACGTGCCCGTCGGCGCCATGCGCTCGGTGGAGTGCACGTTCACCGACCCCGGCGACTGGTCGTTCCATTGCCACAAGTCCCACCACACCATGGGCCCCATGGGGCACCAGGTGCCGACGATGATCGGCGTGAGTCAGAGCGGGTTGTGGCAGCGCATCCGCAAGCTCGTGCCGGACTACATGGTGATGGGTGACAACGGCATGGCGGAGATGGGTGAGATGCAGATGGATCTGCCGGAGAACACGCTGCCGATGATGACCGGTGAAGGCCCCTTCGGCGGCATCGAGATGGGCGGTATGTTCACCGTCGTGAAGGTGCGCGACGGACTCGCTCGTGATGTTCGCAAGGTCCCGGAGTGGTACACGCACCCGCCCGGTACCGTGGCCTACGAGTGGACCGGCGAACCCGTGGCGGAGGAACGGCGCGACGGTGCCGTGGCGGACGCCGCGACGCTGTCAGTGCGGCGGGGAGGGCATGGGAGCGGGCATTGACGGGGGGGTCGAGTCAGGCGGTCCAGTGGCGGTGCCGCATTGCCGATTGCAACAACCGCCTGCCGACTAACGCGAACCCGCCCAGGCTGCAAGTGAGACCGCGTGGTTCGGGAAGGCCTTCAGAATCTTGGTGTCCATCGTGACAAGCTTCACCCTGAGCGTCATCGCCAGCGCAACGAACTCGCAGTCATAGGCTGAGCAATCGCTGTCTCGGACAAGCTCCAGAACTAGGCGCGAGTCGACTTCGTGCTCGGCGCCGGCCAGAAGGCTCTCGGCTTCCAGTTGCAGGTCGCGAGCACCTTCGAACGTGAGTGTCTTGCGGCGGATGAAGCCTGCGAGAATGTTGCGGAATTCGCTCCGCCAAAGTAACGGAGCTGACCAGTCGTCGTCTTGTTTCAGCAAGGCTTCCGCGCTGTCGGTGTGGTCGCCCGGCAGGTACAAGTAGGCAATGACGTTTGTGTCGACGACGATCACGGTCGCCCTTCGCGCTTGAGTGCGTCGAAGTCCTTCGCGCGGAACTTTCCCTTTGGTAGCGCAGCGCGCAACGCCCGGGCCCTGGCCAACCGCTCGCCTACGGTGATGCGTCCAGAAATCAGGACCGCCTCCAGGCAAACGATCGCTTCGCTGTTCAGGCTGCGCCGGTGGGCCTCGGCAGAGGCCTTCAGGCGTTCATACACGTCGTCTGGAATGTTCTTCAGTGTCAGGGTTGTCGGCATCACAGCACCTCGAAAACGGTTGCATTATGGTTGCGTAGCGGTGTCTGGTCAATTCGCCGAGCATCCGGCACGCGACAGCGCAGGGTGTGCCGACTTTCCTTAGATCGCCGTCGTCAGATCCACCAGCCACCCCGGCGCCAGGTCGAGCAGCGCAGCCTCGACCTTCTTGTCGGCCCCCGTGGCCACGGCGACGCCGATCAGCAGCAGCGCACCGCCGAGAATCCGCTTGCCCAGCTTGCCGCCGGCAAGGAGCCGGCCGCGAAGACGCGTCATGAACTGTCGGGACGCCAGTCCGAGGAGGACGAGCGGAACGCCAGCGCCGATGCCGAAGAAGGCCATCACCAGGGTCGACTGCGCGAGATTCTCGCCCTGGCTCGCGAGCGTGATGGTGGCGCCGAGCGTCGGGCCGACGCACGGGCTCCACACTAGCCCCAGCAGCAGGCCGAGGAGAAGCTGGCCGGGGAGTCCGTCGAGGGAGACGGTCGCGAGCGCGTTCTGGCCGCGGTTCGAGACACCGGAGGCCAGAACGGCGAACCGTTCCTGCAGCCGGGAGGAGAGCAGGAGCAGGCCGAAGGCGATGAGCAGGACAGCGCCCGCCAGGCGGATGGCGCCTTCGCTCAGTCCGAACAGGCTGCCTGCGGACGCGATCGACACGCCCACCACCGTGAACGACAGCGCGAGGCCCAGCGCAAGCGCGTACGGTCCCAGGCGATGCACGGACGCTGCCGTCCCGACGAGGATCGGCACGAGCGGCAGCACGCACGGCGACAGCGTCGACAAGGTGCCGGCCACGGCCGCGAGGCCATAGCCGGCGAGGCCAACCGCCATGGTGTCAGCGTGCCTTGCGCAGCAGCTGGGCGATGGCCTCGGGGCGCGTCTCGCCGGTGGAGCGGGCGATTTCCTTGTCCCCGCGGAACAGCAGCAGGGTGCTCTGCTTGCTAACCTTGAGCTTCTCCAGCACGTCGTCCTGCATGTCGAAGTCGACGGTGAGCAGCTGCACGTCGGCAAACTCGGGCTGCTTGAGAACCTGCTGCACGGCCGGGTCCTGCTTGCGGCAGGTCGGACACCACTCGGCATAGACCATCACCAGCACGGGCTTGCCGCTGCGGCGGGCGGTGTCGAAGGCGGCGGTCTCGAACGGGGTGCCGGCGGCGAAGGCGAGCGGCGACAGCAGGAGGCCGGAAAGGGTGAGCAGGGCCTGACGTCGATTCATGGAGGATTCCTCGAAGTGGGAGCGGGCGCTGCGTGCGCGCCGGACGCCGGTTGTACGGGGTGGCTGTCGCGGCGGATTCACCGGGACCGCCAAAGGGGCCGGCTGGCTTCCTCCCGGGAAAACGTGTAATAAGCCGGCTCGCGTTGCCGGAGTAAGACCAGGACCATGATCAAGACCGTTTCAACCCTGCTGCTGGCCCTTTGCCTGGGCGGCTTGCCGCCCCTGGCCAGTGCTCATACCGACGAGCACCTGGACACGATCAAGACCCCGCACCAGGGGCAGCTGCGGATGGCCGGAGCGTATCATCTCGAACTCGTGGTGAACGACAACGCGCTGCTCGTCTACGTCACCGACCACGGCGACCAGCCCATCGAGTCGAAGGGCCTCACGGCCACTGCCGTGGTCGTCTCCGGGAAGGACCGCGTGACGGTCAAGCTCCAGCCTGCCGGCGACAATCTGCTCAAGGGCCGCGGCGGGTTCATTCTCGACCCGAAGATGAAGGTCACCGTCACCGTGAAGCACGGCACCGAGACGGCCCAGGCGACGTTCCAACCGATGAAGAAGCACGGGCAGTAGCCCGGGCGCGCACTTACCCAGGCAACGAAAGCGAGGATTCGATCGATGGTGAGGTTCTTGAAGCAGGGCATCAGCGCCGCAGACGATGCGGCAGAGCAGACCAAGGTGCGTTCCACCGTGGAAGGCATCATCGCCGACATCGAGAAGCGTGGCGACGCCGCGGTGCGTGAGATGTCCGAGAAGTTCGACAAGTGGTCGCCCCCGAGCTTCCGCCTCACCGAGGCGGAGATCCAGGCGAACATCGCCGCCATGTCGCCCCGCGACGTGGAGGACATCAAGTTCGCGCAGACCCAGATCCGCAACTTCGCGCAGATCCAGCGCGACTCCATGAAGGATGTGGAGGTCGAGACGCTCCCCGGCATCATCCTCGGTCACAAGAACCTGCCCGTGAACAGCGTCGGCTGCTATGTGCCCGGCGGCAAGTATCCGCTGGTGGCCTCCGCGCACATGACCATCCTCACCGCCAAGGTCGCAGGCGTGCCTCGCGTGATCGCGTGCGCGCCCCCATTCCAGGGCAAGCCGGCGCCGGCGATCGTCACGGCGATGCACCTGGCTGGCGCCGACGAGATCTACGTGCTGGGCGGTGTGCAGGCCATTGCGGCGATGGCCGTCGGCACGGAGACCATCCGGGCGACGGACATGGTGGCCGGCCCCGGCAACGCCTACGTGGCCGAAGCCAAGCGCCAGCTCGCGGGGCGCGTCGGTATCGATCTGTTCGCCGGTCCGACCGAGACCCTCGTCATTGCCGATGACACGGTCGACGGCGAAATCTGCGCGACGGACCTTCTGGGACAGGCCGAGCACGGCCCCAATTCCCCGGCCATCCTGCTCACCAATTCCGAGAAGCTTGCGCTCGACACCATGAAGGCGATCGAGGAGCAGCTGAAAGTGCTGCCCACGGCGGCGATCGCGGGGCAGGCCTGGAAGGACTATGGGCAGGTGATCGTGTGCGACACGTACGACGAGATGGTGGCCGAGGCCGACCGCATCGCGTCGGAGCACGTGCAGGTCATGACGAAGGACCCCGACTACTTCCTGAATCGCATGACCAACTACGGCGCGCTGTTCCTCGGGCCCGAGACCAACGTGAGCTTCGGCGACAAGGTCATCGGCACGAACCACACACTGCCCACGCGCAAGGCGGCGCGCTACACGGGCGGTTTGTGGGTCGGCAAGTTCATCAAGACCTGCACCTACCAGAAGGTGAAGCCCGAAGCTTCCGCCATGATCGGCGAGTACTGTTCGCGGCTGTGCGCGATCGAAGGCTTCGCAGGCCACAAGGCCCAGGCTGATATCCGCGTGGCGCGGTACGGCCACCTCAAGAAGGAAGGTCACCGCTGATTGCCGGAAACCGGGGCCGGGGTTCGCACCCGGCCTCCCGATGGCGGCGCCGATCTCCCCGATGCCGCGATTCAAGGAACGAAACCGCGACCCCGACACGCCTGTGCCGGGGTCGTTCGCTTTCTGCCCTGTCTACCTGGCTTGCAGATACATCGCGAGGGCACGGATCTCCTCGTCGGCGAGGTCCTTCGTGACACCGTGCATCACCGGAGAATCCCTCAGGCGGCTGCGCAGCAACTGCATCTGCCGCGCGAGGTACTGACCGTGCTGACCGGCGAGTCGCGGGAATACGGAGTGGCCTTCCGCGTTGTCGCCGTGGCACACCGTACAGGCCGGAACACCGCGGTCGTCGTGCCCGCGCTCGAACAGTGTCTTGCCCTCGGCGATGAGCGCGGCGTCGCCGGGCTCCCCCTTGGCGGGTGGCAGCTTGGAGTAATAGTCGGCCAAGCTCGCGACCACGTTGTCGTCGAGCGTCGCGGCGATACCCCACATGTAGTCGTGCGCTTCGGGGTCTGCGCGGTTCTGGCGGCGGAAGGCCTTCAACTGTGCTTCCAGGTAGGCGCGCTGCTGGCCGGCGATGCGCGGCACCAGCGGCTTGGAACTCACGCCATCTTCTCCGTGGCAGCTCATGCACATGCCCTTGGCGAGGCGTCTGGCGGCTTCGCGGCTGTTCTGGTCCGGCGCGGTCTGCGCACCGGCCTGGGGCAGCACGGCGGCGGTCAGCAGCAGCGCGCCGAGTACTGTCTTCAGCGACTGGAATGCGAGGTTCATGATGCGTCCTGCGATCGGTGGTTGGAAGGTGCGAAGTTCCGATCTCTTCGCAGTTCCGAGTAGACAACGACGCGCCCCGCTGCCCTTTGACTTGTGTCAACGGGAAGCGGGGTTTGATCGAAGCCCTCCAGTCGCGGATGCAGGCGTATGCCGGGAGGTGCGGCAGGTGGCGCGATTCAGGCCGCGCGCGCGTGGCGCCGCTCGAGTGCGACGATCCGTCGGGCCCGCGCGTCGCGCAGCGCCGTCCTGAGGCCTTCCTCTACCACCGGGTGGTAGAAGGGCAGGTCCAGCATCTGGTCCACCGTGAGGCGGCACTGGAGCGCCCACGCAAGGAGGTGCGCGATGTGTTCCGCGTCAGGGCCGATCATCTCCGCACCGAGAAAGGCGCCCGTCTCGATGTCCGCATACACGTGCAGCAACCCCTTGTTGCGGAGCATGACGCGCGAGCGGCCCTGGTCTTCGAAGGAGACCTCGCCGGTCACGAAGGTGTCCGGCCGGAGCGTGTCGAATCGGGCGCCCACGGTTGCGAGTTGCGGATCCGAGAAGACGATGCCGATGGGAGCGCGTCGCAGGCCGGGGGTTACCGCGGGAAGGCTGGCCGCGTTCTCGCCGGCGATCCGCCCTTCGTCCGCGGCCTCGTGCAGCAGTGGCGCGTCGTTGTTCGCGTCGCCCGCGATGAACACGTGGCTCGTGCCGCAGCGAAGCGTGTGCCGATCGAACAGCGGGACGCCACGGGCATCCAGTCGAAGGGACGTCAGTTCGAGACTCAGGCTCGAGACGTTCGGGGTGCGCCCGGTGGCGGCGACCACGTAGTCGACGTCGAGGGTCGCGAGTTCACCCGAAGGCGAAACGTATTCGACGCGAACGCCGTCTTCCGTGCGGCGGATGCTGCGCACGTCGGCATCCGGATCGAGGGGGAACTCGGCATTGAAGGTATCGAGCGCATACCGGCGGATGGCAGGATCGGCGAAGGGGCCGACCAGTCCGCCCTTGCCGAACATGTGGACGCGGACGCCCAGACGATGGAGCGCCTGACCCAGTTCGAGGCCGATCACGCCCGGCCCGAACACGGCGACCGACCGGGGGAGGTCGTGCCAGTCGAAAATGTCATCGTTCACGACGAGGCGATCTTCCGCGGCCCGCAGGAATGGGGGGATGGCGGGGGAGGAGCCGGTCGCGATGACGGCAGAACGGAACCCGATGCGCACCGACTCGCCGACTTGGAGGGTGTGATCATCGACGAACCGAGCGTAGCCACGGATCCGGTCCGATTCCGGGATGCGATCCACGCCTTCGACGACGAAGCCGACGAAGCGGTCGCGTTCGCGACGCACTCTCGCCATCACGGCTTCGCCGTCCACGCGGACGCTTCCTTCGAGTCGGAGTCCGAACTCGTTCCAGCGGGCAGGCGCATGCGCGGCCTCCGCGGCTGCGATCAGCAGCTTGCTCGGCATGCAGCCGACGCGGGCGCAGGTAGTGCCATAGGGCCCCGACTCGATGAGCAAGGCGCGCTTGCCCGCAGCGATGGCCGCGCGGTAGGCCGCGAGTCCGGCAGTGCCGGCGCCCATCACGGCCACATCGGTGTGGAGGTGGTTCATTGCAGCGGGCTCCTTGGGGGGGATGACCGCCGGGGAGACTTTCTCCCCGGCGTTGTTGCGACGGGAGCGGGGACTCAGGCCGCCTGGCGCGACCAGGCCTCGAGTTCCTCATGACCACCGATGTGCTGGCCGTTGATGAAGATCTGCGGCACGGTGCGGGCGTCAGCGACGGCACCGACGACGCGGCTGCGGATCGTGTGCGGCAGCGGCACTTCCACGTAGTCGTAGCCGAGTTCGGTCAGACGGGCCTTGGCCTTCGCGCAGAACTGGCAGCCCTCACGCGTGAAGATCGCGACCTGGTCGGGCTTGCGCGCGGTGGGGTTGATGTACGCGAGCATCGTGTCGGCGTCGGAGACCTCGAAGGGGTCGCCGGGCTTGTTCGGCTCGATGAACATCTTCTCGACCACGCCATCCTTCACGAGCATCGAGTAGCGCCACGACCGCTTGCCGAAACCGAGGTCATGCTTGTCGACGAGCTGGCCCATGCCTTCGGTGAACTCGCCGTTGCCGTCCGGCACCAGCGTCACGTTGTCGGATTCCTGGTCCTTGGCCCACTCGTTCATCACGAAAGTGTCGTTGACCGACACGCACAGGATCGAGTCGACGCCGTTGGCGCGGAACGCCGGGGCGAGTTCGTTGTAGCGGGGCAGGTGGGTCGACGAGCAGGTCGGCGTGAACGCGCCGGGCAGGGAGAACACGACGACGGTCTTGCCGGCGAACAGGTCGCGGGTGGTGACGGTCTTCCACTCGTTGTTCTCGCGAACGCGGAAGCTCACCTCGGGGACGCGCTGACCTTCACGGCTGGGGGTTTGGGTGGACATGATGGAATCGCTCCTTGCGTTGGGTTTCAGGTGGCGCACGTCTTGTGCACGGACCGAACTGTAGAGACGCAAGGCGATCGAATCCAACGAGGAAAAGGACTCGGGTCAATCGATTAAATCGATACGGCGATTCTTCAGGGTTTCGATGGCGGGGCGCCGGCACCCCTGGCAAGGCGGATCGCCATGGACACCAGCATGGCCGTGCCCAGTCCGAGGAGGCCCCAGAGCGCCCAGCGACCGAAGGGCAGGGGTGTCTTGAGAGCGGCCACGCCGGCGTGCTCCCGGATCTGCCCGATGGCGGCGGGGGTGGGCTCCAGAGCGGCCGGCGTGCCGAACCCCGGTATCAGGGAGGCGACGGGCGTCGCGCCATCCCTGGCGTCGCCCTTGCCGAAGGCGAGGGTGAACGGAGGCTCGCCCCGCGCCGCAAAGACCAGGTCGTCCGAGCGCCAGCGGATCGCGAGCTTCGGGGCTTCCCGGGGCATGGTGTCCTTGCCGGAGACGAGGCGGACGCGGAAGAACCGGGCCGGGGTGCCTGCCACGGGGATGGGCGCGCTGTCGTAGGAAACCCCGCCCTGGCGCAGCGAGTAGGCGGTGGCGGTCGCGAGCGGACGCCATGGTTCGGAGGTGTCGTTTCGCGAGGCGATCTCCACGGGCAGCAGGACATTGCCGTCCGGCACGCGGAGGGCGACCTCCTGGACCGGCAGGGCCCGGCCCAGGTCGTACTCCCACGAGGCGCCGTCACGGTCGGCGCCCGTGGCGTCGAAGGCGACAGACTCAAAGGGCGGGACGGCCTTGTCCGGTGCGATCACCGCGTGAACGCCCTTCAGCGGAAGCGGCGTACCGTTTGCAAGTGCGATGAGCAGCAGGTAGCGGCCCCGGGCGCCCGGCGTGTCGATGCGCAGGCGCTGCAGGCTGTCGGCGCCAACTCGAGTGCGCACCACAGGGGCGGCCTCGGCCACGGTACGCCAGGACTTCATGTCCTCCGAAACGCGGACATCCACATGCGCGAGCGTGGATTCCGCGCTGTCCGCGAGTTCCAGGTCGAGGTGGTCGAAGGGACGAGATAGTCCGCTCGCGTCGGCGAGCCAGCTGAATCCGCGGGCTGCGGCATTGCTGTCCGCGCCGAGCACGCGGATCACTGCGCCGCCGGTGCGCATCTCGACGCGGAACCCTTCGACGCCGCTGTCGTTCCTACCGGTCGGGATGGGGAACACCGGAACCCGTAGGCGGGTCTCCGGGCCCGTGGCCGACTGAGCGGGTTGCAGCGCGTGGGGAACGGCCTCGCCCCTGGCGTTGAAGACTCGAAGGTCCCTGAGATCGGCGTGAGCGGCGTGGGTGTACACGACCGCAGGCAGCCGCAGGCGGTAGAGCGCGTCCCCGGGTGCTGCCTGGATCGTCGCAGCGTAGGCGAATGACGACGGGGCGTCGGCGGCGGCCTGGGCGGGTGACGGCGTCAAAGTCCAGACGACGACGCAGGCCTGTATCGCGACGCGCGCGAATGACAGGATGGTCCAGGGACACGGAAGACGCAGGCCGGGTCGTTGCACGAGTGGCGATTCAGGAGTGGTCATGCCTGTGCTCTCGCTTTCGGCGGGACGGGCGCGAAATAGCCGACCACCAGCATGAGGGTACCTACACCGAGGAACGAAGCGATGCGTTCGACGGTGCCGAGATTCGAGAGATCGAACGCCATCATCTTCACGACAGTGACGGCCAGCAGCGCCGCCCCCACGATCCATGGCGCGCGCCGTTGCCAGCGATGCGCCGACACCATGAGTCCGAGCGCGATCGCCGTCCAGAAGAGCGACAGCGCGGCTTGCGCGAGCGTGGAAGCGAGTACGCGGTCGGGCTCCAGCGGCGTGCCGGCCAGGTGGTGCAGCGCGCGCAGCAGGATGGCATTGGCGACGAGAAATGCGGCTGCGCCGATCACGGCAAGTCCCGCCCAGGCGGGCGCCTCGAGCGAAGACAGCAACCCTTCGTCGCGCTGCGCGATGAAGCCCCAACGTGCGATGGCCGCAAGGGCGCCAAGCGATGCGAGATCGAGCGGATTCAGAACGGGCACGTAGGGCAATGGGGCCGGGTTGCCGTCGAAGGCGAAGTTCGAGATCACGGTGCCCACCAGCAGCGCGATGGCGATCGGGCCCACTCCATGAAGCAGGTAAGTGCGGCGATGCCTGGCCACGGGCCATGGCCGGCGCTCCGAAGCACTGAGCACGGCCCCGATTGCTAGCGCCGTCGTCGCCATCGCCGCGGCCACTGGCCACGCGGTCGAGGTGCCGGCAAGAACGCCCAGCAGCCAATGCGCGTGTGTGCCGAGCACGAGCGTGAGCAGCCAGAGGCCGGTGACGTGGCCTCCGCGGGTGACCCGATCCTCGGTTTCGCGGGAGCGCCACAGAATCCAGACGTGCGCGGCGAACATCGCGGGCCAACCGATGGCGCCGATGCCGGCCAGGGGTGGCGCGTCGTCATGCAGCTGGACGAGCAGCGCGAGGAAGCCGATCAGGATCGCGCCGGTTGCGGGGACACGCAGTTCGGTCCACGCGAGACGGGTTCGGGCGATGTCGAATGCGATGGCGGAAGCGGCGAGGAACAGCAGCAGAGCCCCGCCCTGATGCGGGTCCGGCACGAACAGGTCGATCTCGCGGATTGCGCCGACAAGCCACCAGAACAGGCCGATCGCCAGCGTGACCACCGGTGCATAGCGTTCCGGAGTGGTGAGTCGTTCGCGGTATTGCCGCAGCGCCCAGGCCGAGAACAGTCCGGCGCCCGCGAGAAAGAGAAAGCCGAGTGCGCCCCGATTCGCGACGGGCCACGCGGATGCGGCAATCGGTTCGAAGTCGAGGTCGTCGAGAAAGAGCGCGGCAGCCGCGATCTGCAGCACGTAGCCGGCGACACGGGGAAGCCACCGTTGCTGGCGAAGTCCGATCCAGATCACGGCCGCGCCTTCCATCGCCCACGCGGCCGAGGACCAGCGCGGATCGAGGGCGAGCGGGATCGCCAGCGTCGCGAACACGAATGCGAGTGACGCGAGCGAGGCCACGAGGAGCGGCAGCGACGCGCCGTGTCGGCGTCGGACGAGCCACGCCGCGATCACGTAGCACGCGGACATGACGAGCACGCTGATCGCCATGCCGTATTCGAACTCTCTCACGATCGCGTACTGCAGCCCGCCTGCGGTCACCGGCAGCCCGAAGAGGAGCGTGCCGTCGAGGTAGCGGTCGGACTTCGCCTCCGCGCGCTTCGCGTAGAGCGCCGGGATCGCAAGGAAGATCACGAAGAAGCCGAAGAGGAACGGCTGCGTGGAGGCCCACAGTTCCGTCCGGTAGTGATCCGCCCCCCAGAGGCCTCCGATCACGAACGTGAACACGAAGCCGGTGAGATTGAGTGGTCGCCACGCCCGGCGCGACGCGATGACGAGGATGACCACGTCCAGCAGCAGATAGTAGGAGAACAGCGCGACATGGCTGCCGCCGCCGGTGGACGCAAGCACCGGCGCAAGAAAACCTCCGCTCGCGGCGAGGACGGCGAGTGCCTGGGAGTTCTGCCGCACGGCCAGCACGATCGAGCACGCTGCCATCACCGCAAGCAGCCCGAACGCCATCGCCGGCGGCAGCAGCGCGTACAGCCGGAGCGCTGCGAAAATGGTGAGGTACATGATCCCCAGGCCACCGCCCTGCAGCGCCATCGCAAAGCCTGCGCGTGCGTGCCGCAGACGCCACCCGAGGGCGAGCAGCACGATGCCGCCGAACATGGCGCCCCCCACCCGCAGTTCCGGCGGGATCTTCGAATGTTCGTAGGCGTACTGCAGCGCGAACGCTACGCCGAAGAACAGCAGGATCACGCCGACGCGCACGACGGTGTTGCCGCCGGTGAACCAGGCGATGATCTTCTGCAGCCACTCAGGTCGCGTTGCCGAGCCACCCCACGTTCCGGACAGCGGTGGCGCGTCGACGTAGGCGGGTTCGGGGGTGTCGACAGCTGGCGCCGTCTCCGGCGTTGATTCAGCGGGCGGTGCCTCGGTCCGGATCGTGATGAGGGTTGGCGCTTCAACGGGCGCTGCGGATGGCGTGGTGGCAGCGGGTGCAGGCGTTTGCGTTGGCGGGGCAACTGCCGGGGCTTGCGGTATTGCGCCGGACTCGAGATTCGAAATACGCGCGCGGAGTTCTGCTACCGCTTTCGTGAGCTGGTCGACGCGCGCCGCGAGCGCTTCGGCAGCGACCCGATCCGCCGGTGCGGTGCGACGCGACTTCAGGAGGTACGCGATGATCGCGCCGCCCAGCGCGCCCACCAGGATCGCGCCATCGCTGCCGGTGATTCCGCCGACAAGTGCCCCGATGAGAAGTCCGACGAACCACATGGGCAGGGGGCTTCGTTACGCGGGCGCGCGTGGTGTCGCCATCGCGGTGTCGATCACGTCGCGCGTGAGGTGCGGCGCGAACATCGCGATGAAGTCGTAGGCGAACCCGCGCAGATACGCGCCGCGCCGGATGCCGATGCGTGTGACGTTGGGTTCGAACAGGTGGCTTGCGTCGATGCTGCGGAGATGGCTGTCGCGCTTCGGATCGAAGGCCATCTGCGCAATGATGCCCACGCCCAGTCCGAGTTCCACGTAGGTCTTGATCACGTCCGCGTCGATGGCGGTGAGGACGATGTCTGCAGTGAGTCCGCGTGCCTCGAACGCGCGCTGCATGGTGGAGCGGCCGGTGAACGCGAAGTCGTAGGTGATGACCGGGTGCTTCGCCAGCGCTTCGAGCGTGAGCCGCTTGACCGAGAGCAGCGGATGCTTCGGCGGCACAACTACGCAGCGATTCCACTCGTAGCACGGCAGCATCACCAGCTGGTCGTAGAGTTCCAGGGCCTCCGTGGCAATGGCGATGTCGGCCTGTCCGTGCGTGACCTGCTCGGCGATCTGCGTGGGGCTGCCCTGGCGCAGCGACAGCCGCACCTGCGGATACTTGCGCATGAACTGCCGAACCACCGGCGGCAGCGCATAGCGCGCCTGCGTGTGGGTGGTCGCGATCGTGAACGCGCCGGACGTCTCGTGATGGAACTCGGCGCTCACGTCCTTGAGGCTCTGCGCTTCCAGGAGGATGCGCTCCGCGATGGCGAGGACTTCCATCCCCGGCGGCGTGATGCCCACGAACCGCTTGCCGGCGCGCACGAAGATGGTGATGCCCAGTTCCTCCTCAAGCTGGAGGATCTGCTTGCTGAGCGCGGGTTGCGAAATGAACAGCGTCTGGGCGGCCTTCGACAGATTGAGGTTCTGGCGCGAGACCTCCACGATCGTGCGGAATTGCTGGAGCTTCATGAGCGTGCCGCGAACCGCGGGCGGGTAACGGGATTCGCCATTATGGCAGTCGGGGCATGTCGCGGACCGTCGTCGTGGCGGGCGGCGTGCTCGACCCATTTCCGGCCGAAGCGCGACATCGTCAAACCTAAAGATTTGTGAGATTTGGCCGTAAGACTTCCTACCAGCGGTTGCAGTACCGCAAGACAAGGTGGGTGCGGTTTCGAAGGTCTCGACGCGCGCCGTGTCGTTGGTGTTCGCGTGGAGGTCATGATGCTGTTTCGCAAGTGTTTGTCGATCGCCCTGCTGCTCGCCGCAGCCCAGGGTTGCACGTCAGTGACCGGCGGTTCGGGTCGCGAAATCATGGGTCGTGTCGAGGGCATCTATGTGGAGGCGCGTCCGGGTGTCCTGGTCGAGCGTTCTCTCGCCAATTCCACAGTCAACGGCCCCATGTGGGCAAACGTGAGCCTCAATGTGCCGGATGAGGGCGGTCGGACGTTCATGACCGCGCGCGTCGACGATGGCCTCGTAGCCGGGCGCGGGGATCTGGTCACCGTACGTGTCGATCCGGTCCAGCCGACGCTTGCCGCCGGACCCGCCGGTCGTGCCGTCGTCGCAGCAGTGATCGATTCCGGATCCCGTCAGGCTGGCGGCACCCCGTACCGCAAGGCCAGTTTCGTCGAAGATCTGCGCTGACCTTCCGCCGGAAGGTTCGCCGAAGACAGTGCCGCCCTGGACCCGCTCGGGTCCAGGGCGGCATTTTTTTTGGGCGATCGGCGGATCAGGCGGCGAGAGCGCCTTCGGCTTCCGGCTCGCGAACGGCGGCCAGTGCCTCGGCCACGAGGGAAATGTCCGCTCCGGCCTGATGGACACGGTCGCTGAGTGTCCGCCGCCAGTTGCGCGCGCCCGGGCAACTCTGGAACAGACCCAGCATGTGCCGGGTAATGGCGTGGAGCGGAGTGCCGCCACGGACTTCGCGTTCGAGGAATTCGCCGAAGTGCCGCACCGCTTCGGTCCGGGTCGCGCAGCGGTCCGCTTCGCCGAACAGCACGGAATCCACCCGTCCCAGCAGCCAGGGGTTGTAGTAGGCCTCCCGGCCCAGCATCGCGCCATCCACGTGGGCGAGTTCCGCGGCGGTGCTCTCGAGTGTCTTGAGGCCGCCGTTGAGGACGATGGTGAGATCGGGACGGTCCCGTTTCAGCTGATGGACGACCTCGTAGCGCAGGGGCGGAATCTCGCGGTTCTCCTTGGGCGAGAGGCCGTCCAGCCACGCGTTGCGGGCATGCACGATCACGATCCGGCATCCGGCGGCGGCCACGGCGTCCACGAGGGTGTACAGGCGCTCGGCGGAGTCGTCGCGGTCGATGCCGATGCGGGTCTTCACGGTCACGGGGATCGCCACGGCGCCGGCCATCGCGGCCACGCAATCGGCAACCAGTGCGGGCTCGGCCATCAGGCAGGCGCCGAAACGACCGCTCTTCACGCGGTCACTCGGACATCCCACATTGAGGTTCACCTCGTCGTAACCGGCGTCAGCCGCCATGCGTGCGCATCGCGCAAGGTCGGCGGGGTCGGAGCCTCCCAGCTGGATGGCGACCGGGTGTTCGGTGGGATCGAAGCGGAGAAAACGCGGGGCATCGCCGTGGATGAGCGCGCCCGTCGTGATCATCTCCGTGTACAGCCGGGCGCGCCGGCTCAGCACGCGGAGGAAGGCGCGCGCGTGACGGTCCGTGAGGTCCATCATCGGGGCGACGCAGAAACGGTGGGATCCGGCAGGCAGCATGAGAGGACGGTGACGCGAAGACGGGCCGGATGATCGCACGGAGTGCGCGGGCGCCGGAAAAACAAACCCCCGCGTGAGCGGGGGTTCTTGGATCAACGTCAGGCCGGGGTACGTCTTGTTGGCCGATCTTGGCGGCCCTCGAGCGGGGCTTGGCCGGTGATCGTAGGTCTCCTCCCCGGCCGATCGTACTTTCTGGAGGTTCGGATGACAGGTCTCCTTCCCCCAATGACGTCCTGTTCTGCATGTGGCATGCCAGGCGACCTAAGTCGATGACTAATTGAGAATGTGCAATTCCGGAAGGTATTCGCGGTCAGCCTGTTGTAAGCCTCCGCGACAGTGGGCACGCTAAGTCCCGGATTGATCTCGACAAATGTGTTGCCGATCGGCGACGTGCGCGGGAGGGCGATTTCAGGTGCGTTCCGGCTAGGAAATTCGCTGGCCAGCCCGCCAGGTCGCGACCGGCACGGCGAGCGAGCCCTCACAACGGACGCGGACGAAATCGGCCCGGAGCCCGATGGCGATCGCGCCGCGATCGGCGAGACCGGCCAGTCGGGCCGGCACGGCACTGACCGTGGCCATGGCTGCCGCGAGGTCCCAGCCTTCCTGGTCGTGGAGCACGAACGGAGTCTGCAGCAGGGACAGGGGTGAGCCGGCAGAGGCCAGGGCCAGGGCCGAGCCGTCCGGCGCCCGGCGGTCGAGCCGATCGGGCTGGATGGCCTGCCATGTCGCCACGACCTCGTAGCCGTCCTGCACGGCAGCCTCGACCGACGCCGGCATGGGCGGAAACAGGGCGAGACCGATGCCCCCGGCGCGGGCCGCTGCGCGCTCCTCCTTGCTGGTGAGGGAGGCGACCCCCACCCGCAGGCCGGCGCTCCGCCAGACCGCCATGTCGTTCAGCAGTGCGCCGGGAGAGCGGGCGGCGACGCCCGCGGCCTCGACCCCGAGGAGCCTTGCCAGATCGGTTCCGAGGCGCATGACGAACTCGGCGATCAGCGGCGAGGCCGGTCCCTCGGCCGCCAGTCGGAGGAAATGCTCGCACCGGAGCGTGCCGCGCTGCCGCCATTCCGTGATCGCGTCGGCGAGACGGCGGAGTTCGGCTGCCTCTCCCTCCGCGGCGGTGGCGGGGACAGGCAGCACTGAGAACGGCGTCGTGCATCCGGCCACTGCCGCGGCAAGATCCGTCGACACGAGCGCGGATTCCCGGATCGACGCCGATCCGCCTGCGATGCGACCGGCCCAGAGGTCCACTGTTCCCGGAACGAGATAGTCACCGCCGAAGTCTTCGGCTCCGGGCAGGCTCGTCGCGCCGAGATCGATGCGTACGATGCGGTCGGCGTGGATCTCCACCGTACCGAGGAATACCTCGGCGGCGGTCACGACACGGGCATTCGTGAAAAGTTTCCTCGCCATGGCGGGAGCCTAACAGACACACGCATGCAAAGCGCCGTACGCGCTGCGGATCGCCATCCCGCGGGAACCTTGCCAGGGATCGCTGGTTCCAAGTGCTGTCCTCTCCTCGTGCCCAGGGGTTCCATCCATGAAGAAAACAGTTCTTGCATCTGCTGTCGCTGTCGCTTTCGCGGCAGGCCTGTTCGCTGCGCAATTCGGTTTCGAACGCGCTGTCGTTCCCCACTCTCATGCCAACAATCCGGCGGCGGTCGCCGCGCCGGCACCCGCGGCAGCGCCGGTCGCGCTGCCTGACTTCAGCGTACTCGTGGAGAGCGAAGGCGCTGCCGTCGTCAATATCGCCGTCGCGCGCACCGCACGCGGTCCCGCGCCGCAGGTGCAGGGCGTGCCCGATCCGCTCCAGGAGTTCTTCCGCAAGTTCCAGCCGCAGCCCGAGTCGCCGGATCAGGGCGGGTCTCCCGTGCAGGGCGTGGGCTCCGGCTTCATTCTCACGAAAGATGGCTATGTCCTTACGAATGCGCACGTGGTGAAGGATGCCGACGAAGTCACTGTGCGCCTCACGGATCGTCGCGATTTCCCCGCGAAGATCATCGGTGTGGATTCGCGCAGCGACGTCGCGGTGCTCAAGATCGAAGCTTCCGATCTGCCCACCGTGCGCATCGGCAGCCCCGACAGCGTGAAGGTCGGCAACTGGGTAGCCGCCATCGGGTCGCCCTTCGGTCTCGAGAACACGGTGACGGCAGGCATCGTCTCGGCGAAGTCGCGCAGTCTCCCCAGCGACGCCTACGTGCCGTTCATTCAGACCGACGTGGCGGTGAATCCCGGCAACTCGGGCGGGCCGCTGTTCAATCTGAGCGGCGAGGTGATCGGCATCAACTCGCAGATCTACAGTCGCACCGGTGGATACATGGGGCTGTCGTTCGCGATTCCGATCGATGTCGCCATCAAGGTGAAGGACGATCTTCTCAAGTATGGCAAGGTGCAGCGCGGCCGCATCGGCGTCACCATTCAGCAGGTGAACAAGGATCTGGCGGGAACGTTCGGTCTCGATCGCGCGCGCGGTGCGCTCGTCTCCGGTGTCGAGAAGGGCAGCCCTGCAGAATCTGCGGGGCTCAAGGTGGGCGACGTGATTCTCGGCGTCAACGGCAAGCCGGTGGACCAGTCCATCGACCTGCCGCGCATGATCGGCGAAGGTCGTCCTGGCGCGGACTTCAAGCTGGAAGTTTGGCGCGACGGCAAGGCCCGTGATGTCGGCGTGAAGCTGGGTGAGATGCCTGCGGAGAAGGTCGCGCAGGCCGAGCAGCCGGTGAAGCCGACCCAGCTGGGCATGGTAGTGCGCCCGCTCAATGCGACGGAGAAGGATCGGTTGAAGACTGCCAACGGTGTCGTGGTGGAGCGGGTCGAAGGTCCTGCCGCGAAGGCCGGCATCCGCCCCGGCGATGTGATCCTCGCGCTCAACAGCGAGCCCATCGATTCTGCCGATGAACTGAAATCCATGGTGGATCGCGCGCGGGATCGCGTGGCATTGCTGGTCCAGCGCAACGACTCGAAGTTCTTCGTGCCGGTGCCGCTCAGCTGATCGGTTCGCTCGAGTAAGGAAGGGGAAGGGCTGCGCGTTCGCAGCCCTTTTTCTTTGTGTCAGCCCTTCGGATCGACGTCGGGCGGTGTGATCACGCTTGCGGCGGCGAGGGCGACGGCTGCGAGCGCGAGAGCCCCGGTGAATCGACCGTCGGCGCCCGCGAGGTAGGCGGACACCACCGGTCCCACGCACTGCCCGATCGCCCAGGCGATGGTCATGCGGCCGATCAGCGTCGTCGCTGCTTCCGGCGGGACGCGCCGGCGCGCATCGCGCAGTCCCAGCAGCGACAGCACCATGAACGTTCCGCCGATCGCGACGGTACCGAGCGCGAGCGCCCACGCGTCGGACAGCCACGCCATCGCCGCGTTGCCGAACGCCATGATGGCAAGGCTGTAGCGGAAGGTTCGCGCGTCGCCGATCCGCAGTCCGAGTGGCGAGGCGATGAATAGCGTCGAGAGCGCTGCAACGCCGAACAGCGGCCAGAAGAGCGTGTAGCCGAGGCCGGCACCGAGGACCGCTTTCGCCAGCACGGGCAGGAACGTGGCGGCAGTAACGTAGCCGAAGCCGCCCAGGCCGTAGGCCACCACCAGACGACCGATGCCGCGATCGCGCACCACGACTCGCCGTGTTGCCGTGGATGTCGCCATCCTGCCGGGCTCGCCGGCGCGGGGCCACAGCGCCGCGGTGATCAGCGCGAGAAAGGTCCCGTTCAGCAGCCAAGCGCCGGCTGCGCCCCCGGAGGCGGCGATCCATGCCGTGCAGATGAGGCCCGACGCGATAAGGCTGATGCCGGAGCCCATGAAGATCCAGCCGCCCCACTGCGGCCGGTTCGCCGCCATTGCATGGCGCAGGCCCCAAGCGGAAATGTGGATGAACGCCCAGGCAGCGGCGATTCCTGCGGCCAGCCGCAGCGCGAACCAGAGCGCGAACGGTCCTGAGACGGCCATCGCGAGAACGGTCAGGGCGACGCCTGTCATCCCCAGCCGGAGAGACGTGCGCTCGTCCAGCGCCAGGCGGGTCCCGGTGAGCGCGCCGACGAGATAGCCCAGGTGATTGGCCGCGGCGAGCCAGCCGGCATCAACCAGGGTGAGCCCGCCGTCCGCCTGCATGAGCGGCAGCACAGGCGTGAAGACGAAGCGTCCCATTGTCGGGACCACGAACGCGACCATGGCCCACAGCACGCAGGCACGGTGATGGTCGATGCTCGTTTCCGGCGCAGCGGCGGGGCCGCGCTTCATGTCAGAGATCCGTGCGGTAGCGTTCCGCGACGCCGGCATCGAAGGCGTCCACATCGCAGGGCGCAAGGCCCTGGTTGGCGGCGATCTCCTTGCCGAAGGAAATGGCCACGGACTCGGGCCACGTGGTGGGGTCCCACACGCCGGCCCGCAGCAGCGACTTGGCGCAGTGGAAGTACGCCTTGTCGAGATGGAAGCGCAGCACCAGCAGAGCAGGCCGGCCCCGTTCCGTGAAGGACGCGCAGAGGGCGGCGTCGTCGTCGAGTTCCGCGCGACCTTCGAGGCGCAGCGTCTCGCCCGTTGCAGGGACGAGAGCCGTGATGGCGAGGTGGCCGTTCGCGAGGATGTTGCGCAGCGTATAGATGAGCCGGTTGCCGCTGCGCTCGGGAATGAGGAGTGTGTGCTCGTCCACGACGCGGATGAAGCCCGCGCGATCTCCCTTCGGAGACACCATCGGCGTGCCTTGCTCGTCCACCGTGGCGAAGAACGCGAGCGGGGAGACGTCGAGAAACGCCCGCGCCTGCGGCGTGAGCACCGTGTGGAACTTCTGTCGCACGGCGGGGCGCGGTTCGCCCATCCGTGCGGTGAGAGCTTCGAGCGTCTGCAGGACTGCCATGGGGTGGCGGCCGGGACTCGCTACTTCATCGTGGGCATCACGAACTCGGCGCCCGAACGGATGCCGGTGGGCCAGCGGCTGGTGACCGTCTTCATGCGCGTGAAGAACCGAACTCCTTCCGGGCCGTACATGTGGTGGTCGCCGAAGAGCGAATTCTTCCACCCGCCGAAGCTGTGGAACGCCATCGGCACCGGGATCGGCACGTTGATGCCCACCATGCCGATCTGCACGCGCATCGCGAACTCGCGGGCGGCGTCGCCGTCGCGGGTGTAGATCGACACGCCATTGCCGTACTCGTGATCGTTGATGAGCTTCACGGCCGCATCGAAATCCGGCACGCGGACGATGCCGAGGACCGGTCCGAAGATCTCCTCGCGGTAGATCGTCATGCCGGGCTGTACGTCGTCGAACAGGCACCCGCCGAGGAAGAAGCCGTCCTCGCAACCGGGCACGCGCAGGCCGCGGCCGTCCACGACGAGCTTCGCGCCTTCGTCCACGCCCTTGCCGACGTAGCCCTTCACCTTGTCGAGATGCGCGCGGGTGACGAGCGGCCCCATCTCGGCCGTGTCGTCCATGCCCTGCGTGACCTTGAGCGATTTCGCCCGTTCCGCGACCTTCGCCACCAGCGCATCCGCGACGGACCCGACTGCCACGCCCACCGAGATCGCCATGCAGCGCTCGCCGGCCGAACCGTAGGCCGCGCCGATCAGCGCATCGACGGCCTGGTCGAGATCCGCGTCGGGCATCACCACGAGGTGATTCTTGGCGCCGCCCAGGGCCTGCACCCGCTTGCCGTGTTTCGCGCCGGTTTCGTAGATGTATTTCGCGATCGGCGTGGACCCGACGAAACTCACGGCCGACACGGAGGGATGCGTGAGCAGCCCGTCCACGGCGGCCTTGTCACCCTGCAGCACGTTGAACACGCCGTCGGGGAGACCGGCTTCCTTGAGCAGGCGGGCGAGCAGCAGGCTCGCGGAAGGATCGCGCTCGGAAGGCTTCAGCACGAAGCTGTTGCCGGACGCCAGCGCGATGGGAATCATCCACAGCGGCACCATTGCGGGGAAGTTGAACGGGGTGATGCCCGCACACACGCCCAGCGGCTGGCGCACGGACCACGAATCGATGCCGGTGCCGATCTGCTCGGTGTATTCGCCCTTGAGCAACTGCGGAATGCCGCACGCGAACTCGACGACTTCCAGCCCGCGCGTGACTTCTCCCTTGGCGTCGGAGAACACCTTGCCGTGCTCGGCGGTGATGATTGCCGCGAGCTGGTCCTGATGAGTCTCCAGCAGTTCCTTGAACTTGAACATCACGCGTGCGCGCTTGAGCGGCGGTGTCGCGGCCCACGCGGGGAAGGCCGCGAGGCCGCTGCGCACCGCGGCGTCGACGTCCGCCTCGTTCGCGAGCGGGACCCGTCCCGTGACGCGACCGGCAGCCGGATTGAACACTTCGGAACTGCGCGTGCTGGTGCCCGGGGCTTCGGCGCCGCCGATCCAGTGGGGGATGTCCTTGATGCCGGAGGCGAGATCGAGAGGTTTGTTCATGGTCTGGGATCGGTGAGTGAGTGCGTGGATGGCGGGCGGGTTCAGCGGTGTTCGGGGAACTCGTCCAGCGGGTAGATGGGGCGCCGCAGCTTGCGGTACTCGAAGGCCGTCCAGTCGGAGGTGCCCACGCCGGGCGCGTCGCAGAACACCATGCCCTTGGCGATCGGCAGGAACACCGGCCGGAAGTACATGCGTGACTTGAGCAGCAGGAAGCGCTTGCGTGTCGGGTCGATGCCGACGCTGGTGAAGACGGCGCGGTCCCAGGGTTCCTGATTACGCTCGATGACGACGATCTCCGCCGCGCCCGTGTCCAGCACGGCGGTGCGACCCATGTAGCAGCGCATGCCGGTGAACTGCGGGCCGGTCACGGTGTACTCGCCGTCAGTGATCGCACGGACGACGCCCGTGAGGCGCAGGGGCTCGCCCTTGCGGCCGATGGCGGGCATGTCCATCTTGCCGCCGATATCGAGCGTGACGGTCGCGCCGACGCCCGCGGCGATCATGGCGGCCACGGCTTCGGGGTCCCGCGTGGGGCCGACGGCGATGTCCGTGAGGCCCAGCTTCAGCGCCTCGCGCAGGACGTACATGGTGTCCTGGTTCGCGCCGGAGGCGCAGTTGTCCGCGTGGTCGAGCAGGAGGATCGGTCCGCCCTGTTCCTCCGCGAGGCGCTTCGCGCGGGAGAGCGCCTGGTCGAGCGGCTCGCCGCGATAGATGAACTCCTCCTTGCGCGCCCAGGCCACGTCGAGGATGCGGTCGCAGGCTGCCTGCGCCGCGGTCACGTTGCCGTCGGACACGGTGATCGCACTGATGCCCGCCTCGGCCATGTCGGCCTGCTGGAAGCCGCCGAAGGCGCTCGCGGCGAGCAGTCCCTCGCGCTCGGCCTCGCGGGCCGCATCGGTGAAGGCCTTGTTCGGGCCTTCGTTGGTGTTCTGCTTGAGCGTGTGGGCGAGCAGCGGCCGGTTGCCCCAGGCCATCACCGGCTTCACTTCGCCCTTGAGGGCGCGGAGCAGGATGCTGCCGGCTAGATGCCCGGCCTCGTACTGGTCCACGTGCGGGTAGGTCTTGTAGCCGGCGATCACGGTGGCGTTGCGCACGATGGCATCCGTCACATTCGCGTGCAGGTCGAGCGAAACGGCAATCGGGGTGTTCGGTGCCACCCAGCGCACGCGCTCCAGCAGCGTGCCTTCGCCGTCATCCGTGCGGTCGGCCACCACCATCGCACCGTGCAGGTCCAGGAAGATGGCATCGCAACCCTTCGCCACTTCGTCGCAGAGAATCTCGCAGAAGCGGTCGAAGGCCTCGCCGTCTACCGGACCGCTCGGGTTTGCCCAGGCGGCGAACGGCGTGACGATCTCGGCACCTTCCGCTTCGGCCAGATCGAGGAAGGCGGCCATCGGCAGGCGCGTGCCCTTGATGGCGCGATAGGCGTCCGCGCCGAGCGGCGGGCCGCCCTTGCCGCCGAAGGATTCCCAGGGCGTCGGGACCGGCGAGAAGGTATTGGTTTCGTGCTGCAGTTGAGCGATGACGAATTTCATGGTCCGTGGCGACTGGCGCGGCTGGGCGGGCCCCGAAGACAAGGCCCGGTGCCCGCGGCGACGCTGGCCGCCGCGGGGAGGGAGTGGAACGGATCAGGCGACGGCCTTGAGGACGTCGGCGATGGTGCCGAAGATCTGGTCGATCTGGCTTTTCTCGATGATGAGCGGCGGCGACAGGGCGATGGTGTCGCCGGTGGTGCGGATCAGCACGCCCTTCTCGTAGGCCTTGAGGAAGACCTCGAACGCGCGGGCGGTGGGTTTGCCCGGGAGCGGCTCCAGTTCGATGCCCGCCACGAGCCCGATGTTGCGGACGTCGATGACATGCGGCATGCCCTTCATCGAGTGCGCGGCGTCTTCCCAGTACTTCGCGAGCGACGCGCCGCGTTCGAACAGACCTTCGGACGCGAACAGATCGAGCGTGGCGATGGCGGCGGCAGCGGCCAGCGGGTGCCCCGAGTACGTGTACCCGTGATAGAACTCGATGGTGTTGGCCGGCCCGGTCATGAAGGTTTCGTAGATCTCGTTGCGCACGATCACCGCGCCCATGGGCACTGCGGCGTTCGTGAGCGCCTTCGCGCAGGTGATGAGATCGGGCGTGACGCCGAAGGTCTGCGCCGCGAAGGGCTGGCCCGTGCGGCCGAAACCAGTGATGACCTCGTCGAAGATGAGCAGGATGCCGTGCTTCGTGCAGATCTCGCGCAGCTTTTCCAGGTAGCCCTTCGGCGGGACCAGCACGCCGGTGGAGCCGGCGACCGGCTCGACGATGACGGCCGCGATGTTCGAGGCGTCGTGCAGGGCGACCAGTTGCTCCAGCGATTCGGCCAGATGCGCGCCCCACTCGGGTTGCCCGCGCGAGTACGCGTTGGCGGTGAGGTTGTGCGTGTGCGGCAGATGATCGACGTTGGGCAGGAGGGCGCCGCCGAACACCTTGCGGTTGGCGACCATGCCGCCCACCGAGATGCCGCCGAAGCCCACGCCGTGGTAGCCGCGCTCGCGGCCGATGAACTTGGTGCGGGTGCCTTCGCCCCGAGCACGGTGGTAGGCGAGTGCCATCTTGAGGGCGGTGTCCACGGCTTCGGAGCCGGAGTTCACGAAGAAGGCGTGCCCCATGCCCTTGGGCGTGATGCGCACGAGGCGCTCGGCGGCCACGAAGGCGGCGGGATGATGCAGCTGGAAGCCGGTGACGTAGTCGACGTTCTCCGCCTGCTTCTTGATCGCCTCGACGATCGGGGCGCGGCAGTGGCCGGCGTTGACGGCCCACAGCCCGGCGATGCCGTCGAGGATCTGCCGGCCGTCGATGGACGTGTAGTACATGTCCTTCGCCGACACCAGGAGCCGCGGCTGCTGCTTGAACTGCCGGTTGGCCGTGAAGGGCAGCCACAGCGGATCCATGTTGAGATCCTGCAAGGTTTCCGGGATGAGATCGCGAATGTTCATGGCCGAGGCTCCAGTCACGGGGGGACGCCTTTCCCGCAGAGGGGAGAAGCATCGATTCAAGGAGTTGCAAGTATAGTCCTGCGAAGGGTCCTCGGGCGGGTCCAATGCTCCGCGATTGAGCCGGAAAGGGGTTTCCCGTAGAGTTGTGGACCCCTGCCGCGGCTTCGTTTCCCCCGAGTGCCGAGCGTTCCGGCGGCGGGCCCGCGCCGGGCGGGTCCGGCCAGACCGGCATCGGAGAGCATCCATGTCCGAAATCATCCTCCACCAGTACCCGCAATCGCCCTTCGCCGAGAAGGTGCGCCTCATGCTCGGTTTCAAGGGGTTGCCCTGGCGGGCGGTCGACATCCCCCGCTGGATGCCCAAGCCGGACCTCATGCCGCTCACCGGCGGCTACCGCAAGACGCCGGTCATGCAGATCGGGGCCGACATCTTCTGCGATTCGGCCTGCATCGCCCGGGAACTGGAGAGGCGCTACCCGTCCATCCCGCTGTTTCCGGAGGGCACGCACGGCGTCGGCCGCATGCTCGGGGCCTGGGCGGACAGCGTGCTGTTCTTCGATGTCGTGGGCACGGTGTTCGGCACCCACGGCGACAGTGCGCCCAAGGAACTGAAGGAGGACCGGTACCGCTTTTCGGACGGCATGATCGACCTCGCTCGCTACAAGGACGACCAGGCCCACATCCGTTCGCAGCTGCAGGCGCACGTGTTCTGGCTGGAGCACAGCTTCGACGACGGGCGCGAGTACTTCGTCGGGCGCAAGCCGTCCTACACGGACTTCTGCGTCTACGCCTCGATGTGGATGCTCATGAACCGTGTGCCGGAGCTCGGGTTCTTCTCCGAGGCGCCGCGTCTGCGCGGCTGGCTGGAGCGCATGGCCGCGATCGGCCACGGCATGCATCGACCGATGGATGCCAAGGAGGCGCTGTCGGTCGCGCACGCGGCCCAGCCCGACACCATCTCGGTGTCGAATCCCGACTCGCCCGTGGGCCTGCAGCCCGGCACCCGGGTGAGCGTCTCCGCCGACGACTACGGCAAGGACCCCGTGCTCGGGTATCTGCTGGGCCTGAACGCCCAGCGCATCGTGATCCGTCGCGGGGACCCTGTGGTGGGCGAAGTCAACGTGCATTTCCCCCGCGCGGGTTTCCGCATCGTGCCCGCGTAGGCATTCAGCCGGCCCGGCGGCACGGCTGCCGCGGGCCCAGACACCGAGGACGTTCCATGGATCTCGACTACACCCCGGAAGAAATCGCATTCCGCGACGAAGTGCGGGCCTTCGTGCAGGCGAACCTGCCGCACGAGGTCTCCCGCAAGGTCATCGAACACAAGCGCTTGTCGAAGGAGGACTACCTCGTCTGGCAGAAGGCGCTGCATCGCAAGGGCTGGGCCGCGCCCCACTGGCCGGTCGAGTACGGCGGCTGCGGGTGGAATTCGGTCCAGTGTCACATCCTCGAGGAGGAGTCCGCGCTGGCCGGTGCCCCGCGGATCATCGCCTTCGGTCTGTACATGGTGGGGCCCGTCATCTACACCTTCGGTACACCGTGGCAGAAGGAACACTACCTGCCGAAGATCCTCTCCTCTGAGGACTGGTGGTGCCAGGGGTACTCCGAGCCCGGGTCCGGGTCGGACCTCGCATCCCTCAAGACGAAAGCGGTGCGCGACGGCGATCACTACATCGTGAACGGCCAGAAGACCTGGACGACTCTTGCGCAGTACGCCGACATGATGTTCTGCCTCGTGCGCACCTCGTCCGAAGGCAAGAAGCAGGAGGGCATCTCGTTCCTGCTGATCGACATGCGCTCGCCGGGCGTCGAGGTCCGTCCGATCATCACGCTCGACGGCGAGCATGAGGTGAACGAGGTCTGGCTGCAGGACGTGAAGGTGCCGGTCGAGAACCTCGTGGGCGAGGAAGGTAGGGGCTGGACGTACGCGAAGTTCCTGCTCTCGAACGAGCGCACGGGCATCGCGGGCGTGGCGCGCTCCAAGCGCGAACTGGCCTACCTCAAGGCCATCGCTGCGAAGGAGGTGGCCGGCGGCAAGCCGCTGATCGAGAACCCGCGCTTCCGCGACAAGATCACCCGCGTCGAGATCGATCTGATGGCCCTGGAGATCACCGTGCTGCGTGTGCTCGCGGCGGACCGTCAGGGCAAGCCGCTGGGTCCGGAGGCCTCGATCCTCAAGATCAAGGGCACCGAGATCCAGCAGGCCCTCACCGAACTGGAGATGGAAGCTGTGGGACCTTACGCGCTGCCGCATCTTCCCGCCCAGTGGAGCGACCACTGGCTCGGCGAGCGAGTGGGACCCGAGTACGCCGCGCCGCTGGCCGCGCAGTACTTCAACTACCGCAAGGTGAGCATCTACGGCGGGTCCAACGAGATCCAGCGCAACATCATCGCCCAGCAGGTGCTGGGCCTCTGAGCCGCGCGAGCGCTCGGGACAACACGGCGAAGAACATGGACTTCGAATTCACGGAAGAACAGAGGATGCTCCAGGAAGCCATCGGCAAGTTCCTGGAGAAGAACTACACGTTCGAGATGCGTCGCGAGATCGTGGGCTCGCGCGTCGGCTACAGCCCGACGGTGTGGGAAGGCATGGCGGAACTCGGTCTGCTGGGCCTGCCGGTCTCCCAGGATGCCGGCGGATTCGGCGGCGGCGGCGTCGAGACCATGATCGTGATGGAAGCCCTGGGCCGCCACCTGAGCGTGGAACCCTATCTCGGGTCGGTCGTCATGGCTGCAAGCTGCATCGCCACCGTCGGCACGCCGGATCAGCAGAGCTATCTCCTGCCCAAGATCATGGACGGCTCGCTGCGCCTTGCCTGCGCGTTCGGCGAGCCGGGCAGCCGCTACGACCTCGATCACGTCGAGACCACCGCGCGGCAGGACGGCGGCTTCTGGGTCATCGACGGCGCGAAGTCCGTGGTCATGCACGGCGCCGTGGCCGATCTGCTCATCGTCTCCGCGCGCACCTCGGGCGCCACGAAGGACCGCGACGGCATCAGCCTGTTCTTCGTGAATCCCGGCGAGGAAGGCGTGGGCGGTCGCGAGTACCCGACGTATGACGGCATGCGTGCCGCCGAGATCACCTTCGAGAACGTCCAGGTGAGTTCCGACTCGCTCATCGGCGTGGCGGACAAGGCCCTGCCGGTCATCGAACTCGTGGCGGACCGCGCCATTGCCGGCCTGTGTGCTGAAGCCGTCGGCGCGATGACGGCACTCAACGCCGCCACGCTCGAATACCTCAAGACCCGTCAGCAGTTCGGCGTGCCCATCGGCCGCTTCCAGGCGCTCCAGCACCGCATGGTCGACATGCTGATGCACGCCGAGCAGGCGCGCTCGATGGCACTGCTCGCGGCGGTGCGGGTCGACGACAAGGACACGACCGAGCGCCGTCGCGCGGTTTCCGCCGCGAAGGAGCTCATCGGCCGGGCTGGCCGCGTCATCGGGCAGGAAGCCATCCAGCTTCACGGCGGGATGGGCATGACAGACGAACTCGCCGTCGGTCACTACGTGAAGCGGCTCGCCGCCATCGATACCGCCTTCGGGGATTCGGACCACCATCTCGACCGATTCGTTGCCGCCGAGACCACGCCGGACGAGCCGATCCTCGCGAAGCCACGTTCCAAGTGGAAGAAGATCTGACCTGACCGGGAAGGAGTCAACGTGTTCGACAAGGTGGGCGTCATCGGCGCCGGGTTGATGGGGTCCGAGATCGCGCTGGTGAGCGCGCTGGCGGGCAAGGACGTCCTGCTGACGGACACGAGCGACGAAGCGCTCGCGCGCGCCGTGGGCAATCTCGCCATGGTGATCGACAAGGGCATCCGGCGCGGCTTCTACCAGGAAGACCAGAAGGACGCGACGCTGGCGCGTATCCGGACGAGCACGCGGCTCGAGGACCACGCCGACCGCGAACTGGTCATCGAAGCCGTCTTCGAGAACGAAGCCGTGAAGGCGGAAGTGTTCCGCACGCTCGATCGGGTTTGCCTGCCCGATGCGTGCATCGCCAGCAACACCTCCACGATTTCCATCACCACGCTCGCGTCGTACGTGTCACCGGAGCGGCGGGCCCGATTCCTCGGCACGCATTTCTTCTCGCCGGTGTCCCGGATGAAGCTGGTCGAGGTCATCCCCGGCATCGACACGGGCGATGGCACGGTCGGGCTGCTGCTCGATTTCTGCCGCGACATCGGCAAGGTGCCCATCCGCGTGAAGGACGTTGTCGGTTTCGCCGTGAACCGCGTGCTGCACGTCTTCATGATCGAAGCGATGCGGCTCGTGGAGGAGGGCGTGTGCACCCCCGAGGAAGTGGACATCGCCTGCAAGCTGGGGCTCGGCCATCCGGTGGGTCCGTTCGAATTGCTGGACGCCGTCACCAACAGCCTGTCGCTGCAGGCGCAGGAGATCCTGTTCGATGCCTATGGGGAGCGCTTCCGCCCGCGGCCGATCCTCAAACAGATGGTGAAGGCCGGCTACAACGGCAAGAAGGCCGGCCGCGGCTGGTATCGCTACAACCGCCCGAACGATCGCTGATCGCGACGATTTCCTGCACGGGCGGCCAAAAGCCGCCGGCACAACGGAAGCATCCATGCCCAAGTACTACTTCGAAGACTTCAAGGTCGGTGAAACTATCGAGATGGGGCGGCGCCTCGTGGATCGCGACGAGGTGGTGCGGTTCGCGAAGGAATTCGACCCGCAGCCCTTTCACGTGGACGAGGCGGCCGCGAAGGAGAGCTTCTTCGGCGGACTCATCGCCAGTGGCTGGCACACGGTTGGCATGGTCATGCGCATGATGTGCGACAACTACCTGCTCGACTCCGCCAGTCTCGGTTCCCCCGGCGTGGACCACGTGAAGTGGCTGCAGCCGGTGCGTCCCGGTGACACGATCCGCGCGATGCGCACGGTGCTGGAGGCGAGGACGTCGAAGAGCAAGCCCGACATCGGCATCGTCAAGTCGCGCTGGGCGGTCTACAACCAGAACGACGAACTGGTGATGACCATGGAAGGTTACGGCATGTTCCGCGTACGCAACCCGCAGTCGGAGTCCTGATCATGCCGGCCCGCATCGGTCCCAAGGTTCATGTGCTGTACCGCAAGGAAGATCTCGACGGTCTGCGCGTCGAAGGCAAGGTCGTGATCGTGCTGGACATCCTGTTCGCCACCTCGACCATCGTCGCGGCGCTCGCGAACGGGGCCACGTCGGTGATTCCGACCATGGACGAATGGGGTGCCCGGGCCTGCGCGGCCGAACTGCCGGAGGGCTCGTTCGTCGCGTCAGGCGAGCTCTACGCCGAGACGCTGCCGGGCTTCGTGTCGCCCACGCCGATCGCGCTCGTCGAGCACGGCATCCGCGACAAGACCGTCGTCTACTCCACCACCAACGGCACCGTCGCTGTCCAGAAGTCCCAGGGGGCGGGGCACGTGTACGCGGGGGCGATGCTCAATGCCGAAGCCGTGGTCGACCGCGTGCTCCGCGAGCATCCCGGCGAGACCATCATCATCGTCTGTTCCGGCTCCGCCGGCAGCGTGAATCTCGAGGACATGGTCGGGGCCGGCTACTTCGCGGAACTGCTCGCGAAGCGCCTGTCCGACGATGGCGATCTGTCCGATGCAGCCCTGGCGGTGAGGGAAATCTACAACGCCTGCAATCCGTTCGACGCACTGATGCGCTCGCGCGTCGGCCGCATGATGCAGGATCGCAATCTGGTGCACGAGGTGGAGTTTGCCGCTCGGCGTTCGGTGCTGGACGTCGTGCCCAAGCTGGCCGGCGAACGCCTGGTTCTCGCCTGATCGGCCGGCGGGAATGACTGTCGGGCCCATCCTGGAGCCGCGTCGTGGTGCCGGCCGCGCGGCCATGGCGGCGCTCTGTGTGCCGCTGCTGCTCGGCGCGTGCAGCTCGCTGCTGAAGCCGGACGAGGAGGTGATCGGCTTCGACCTGGCCGGCATCGGCGCCGATGGTCTCGAGGGCCCGCCCGATGGCCGGCGTGCGGTCGACTACGAGTTCTGCGTGCCCTCCCGGGCGTCCTATGTGCGTGAGGTGCAGATAATCGATCCGACGGCGCAGCCCTACTCCGAGTCCCGGGGCCGGGTACGTTGCACCGCAAAGGAGACCCTGATGGTCGGGAACACCCACCACGTGCTGTGGCGCGAGAGTCTGGAGCGGCTGGCGGCACTCCGGTACGTGAAGCGAATCGAGCGCTCGGTACACGAGTAGGTTTCGGGAAGGTCCGCACAACTTGCGCGGCTGCGCCATCTGATCAGAGGTTCCCTGGGGAGGTCCCGTGTCGCGTAGAACCTGGTTCACCCTGCTGCCGCTGCTGTGGCTCGTTGCCTCGTGCGGTTCCCTGCCCGGCAAGGCTCCGCCTGAGAGCGCAGCCCGCGCGGCCAAGTCGGCGCTCTCGGGCACCATCACTTACCGTCCTCGCGTGGCGCTTACGCCCAAGGCGATCGTGCGTGTCTGGCTGCAGGACATGTCCGAGCCGAAGTCGCCCGTGCCGGTCATCGTCGATGCCATCACCCTCGAGAATCCCGGGCAGGTCCCGATCGCCTTCACGCTCCGCTATGATCCGCAGCGGATTGTCCCCGAGCGGCGCTACACCATCCTCGTGAAGATCTACGAGGGCGACCGCACGCGCTTCGTGAATGCGAAGCCGGTGGACGTCCTCACGCGCGGGTGCCCCGCGAACTGCGAGATCGTCGTCGATCTCATGAACTGACGAACCCGCCGGGCCTTGTGCCCGGCGTCCCGGAGGTCGGAATGCTCGTCCGGCAACTGCTGCCCAAGGATCTGTTCCAAGGCAAGACGGTGTTCGTCACCGGCGGCGGGTCCGGCATCAATCTGGGGGTCGCACGCAATTTCGCGGCGCTCGGCGCTGCCGTGGGGCTGTGCGGGCGCACCCAGGAAAAGCTCGACCGTGCAGTGGCGGAATTGCAGGCGCTGGGCGCACGGGCGTTTGCGCAGGTTGCCGACGTGCGGGACTACGCCGCCGTCGAGTCCGCCATCCGTGCCACGGCCGACACGCTGGGCCCCATCGATGTGCTCGTGTGCGGCGCAGCGGGCAACTTTCCGATTCCGGCCGAACAGCTCTCGTCCAACGGGTTCAAGGCGGTCATCGACATCGACCTGCTCGGATCCTTCAACGCCACCCGCGCCGCGTTCGACCAGCTCAAGCAGACGCGTGGGCTGGTGATCTTCATGTCTGCTGGCATGGCGTATGTCCCGCATCCGTATCAGGTGCACGTGGGCGCGGCGAAGGCCGGCATCGATATGATGATGCGCAACCTCGCGCTCGAGTGGGGGCCGCTCGGCATCCGGTCGAACAGCATCGTCCCCGGTCCCATCGGGAACACGGAAGGCATGCGCCGACTGGGCGGCACCGACGATCCCGATGATCACTCCGTGGCCACGCCCCTCGGTCGCTACGGGACGGTCGACGAGATCGGCCAGGCGGCAGTGTTCCTGGCCTCGCCGCTTGCAAGCTACGTGACGGGCTGTGTGCTCGTGGTGGACGGCGGCTCCAATCTGATGGGCAGCGAGCCTTTCCGTCACGCGATCGAGCGCATGCGGGGAGATTGAGGCAGTTTCGCAGTCGTCGCGTTACGGAATACAAACCAACCGGAGGAGAAGACGCATGTCCAAGAACAATGTGTCCGCAGTGTCGATGATCGGGGCGGCCCTCGTGGCCGCGGGAATGACGGTGGCAGGGCAGGCCGCGGCGGCCGGGTCGACTTTCCGGGACTGCGACCAGTGTCCGGAGATGGTCGTGATCCCGGCGGGTGAGTTCATGATGGGAGCTGCCGCCGACGATGACTCGCGCGAGGACGACGAGCGCCCTGCGCGCACGGTCACCATCGCAAAAGCCTTCGCGCTCGGCAAGCACGAGGTCACGTTCGACGAGTGGGATGCCTGCGTGGCCGACCATGGCTGCGAAAAAGTTGCCGACGAAGGCTGGGGACGCGGCCGGCGCCCCGTGATCAACATCGATCAGTCGCAGGCGCTGGCGTACACGAAGTGGCTCTCCGGCAAGACCGGGCACACCTACGCGCTGCCGACAGAAGCCCAGTGGGAGTACGCCGCCGGCGCGGGCACCACGCGGGGGACGTACTGGGGGACCGCGAAGAATCAGGCCTGCGCCCAGGGCAACGTCTACGACGCGACCGCCAAGTCGAAGCTCATGTTCGACTGGCCCGCGTTCCCGTGCGAGGACGGCCATACCGAAACGGCCCCGGTCGGCAGCTTCGCGCCCAACGCCAACGGACTCCACGACATGCTGGGCAACGTGTGGGAGTGGATCGCCGACTGCTACCGGCCGACCTACGCGGGCGCGCCGACCGACGGGAGCGCCGTCGATGCCGACAGCTGCATGAAGCGCATGAGCAAGGGCGGCAGCTGGAACATCTTCCCCGCGTGGGTGCGGACGACCTACCGCTACGGCCTGGAAGGCAAGCTCCGGAGCAACAACCTCGGCATGAGGGTGATGCGTGTGATGCCCTGAGTCCGGTCGCGCGGACCTTCCTTGCGGAAGGGCGCGCTGCCGCTCCCGGAGGTCGTCAGTAGCCGGCGTTCTTCAGCATGACGTCCAGCGCCGCCGGATCGAATCCGTCCATGCGCTGGTCGCCCACCAGGATCACCGGAACCCCGCGACCGTCCAGGCGGCGGTACTCGTCCCGCCCGGTCGCGGACTGTTCCACGTCGAGTTCCTCGAAGGCGACGCCGCGGCGGGCGAGATGGGTCTTCGCCAGCTTGCAGTAGCCGCACCACACGGCCGAGAAGAGGCGGATCTTGGGGCGCGTCGCGGCGACCGGTGCATTGGTCTTCGAGACCACGGCGGGACCGCTCAGGGATTTCACCTGCAGCTTCACCTCCTGGGCCTTGCGCCCGGGCGGCGGAGAATCGGTGTAGTGCGTCTTGCCGGACTCGTCCGTCCACTTGTACACACCGGCGTCCGTCACGGCGGTGAAGAGCAGCGGGACAATCAGGAAAACAAGGAGCAGTACGCGGCGCATGGGTCTCGTCCGTATCGGAACCTTGGGAAGCTCCGATCCACCGGAGCGCACAAACGCCATTGGACAAGGGCTTCCCTGGCCGTAGCATAGCGCCGTTCGTTCCAACCCTGAGGTTTCCATGTCCGATGTCCAGCCGGCTCCCGTCACCACCGGATGGGTGGATCTTCCCCACGGTCAGCGATTGCACGTCGCGCAGGCCGGCGAGGGCCGGGGCATCCTGTTCCTGCACGGCTTCCCCGAATACTGGCAGATGTGGGAGCGCGCGCTCGGGCACTTCGGCCGGCGGTTCCACGCGATTGCGCCGGACCAGCGCGGCTTCAATCTGTCCTTCAAGCCGCCTGCCGTCGCCGACTACCGGGTCAAGCTCCTCGTCCGGGATGTCGTCGATCTCCTCGATGCTCTTGGACACGACCGCGTTGCCGTGGTGGCCCACGACTGGGGCGGTGCGCTAGCCTGGAATCTGGCGGCGTGGCACCCGGAGCGCGTGGAACGCTTGGTCATCGTCAACGCACCGCACCCGGTCACCTTCACGCGGGAACTGCGGGAGAACCCCGCCCAGCTCGCGGCCAGCAACTACATGACGCTGCTGCGGTCCGAGAAGGCGGAACGGGTGATGGCCGAGGACGGCTACCGGCGACTGCGCCGGATGACGCTCGACCAGTGGGGCGTCAACGGCGGTCCGACCGACTCGCAGACCGTGCAGGGATACCTGGACGCCTGGGCACAACCCGGCGCGCTCACCGGCATGCTCAACTGGTACCGCGCGTCACCGTTGCACCCGCCGGAGCCCGAGGCACCGATACCGGACCTCGATCCGAAGCTGTTCCGTGTCACCGTGCCGACCCTGGTGATCTGGGGCGAGCGGGACACGGCGCTACTGCCGGCCATCCTCGATGGCCTGGAGGAACACGTGGACGACCTGCGGATCGAACGGATTCCCGAGGCGTCCCATTGGGTGGTGCATGAGCGTGCCGATCGCGTGATCGCGCTCATCGACGAGTTCGTCGGCGGATGAGGCCGGATTTCTGGAGCAGGTGAGGAGAAGCAACGATGCGAGTTCGAAGGATTGCCCTCATGGTGATGGCACTCGCCGCCGCGCCCGCAGTGGCCGCGGTGGATTGCGGACGCCCGAAGACGACGACCGAGAGACTGCTGTGCTCCAACGATCGGGTGAGCGAAGCCAACGAGCAGATGGCGTTCGCTTTTCTCAACGCGTACCGTCGCGCGAACACGGATGAACTCCGCGCGACCATGCGCGCCGAGCAGCGTACCTGGGAGACCCAGGTGCGGGATGCATGTGGTGACGTGCCTTGCCTTCTGAAGGTGTACTACGACCGGACGCTGGAGCTGGATCAGTATTGATCGGGGCGGTTCCCGGAGTCGGCGCGGTGCGCCTCGTCCGGGCTACGAGGTGTCGGTGTCGCCCCGAGGGAGCGACGCGTCGTCGTTGTAGCCCGGAGAGAGCGAAGCGGAGTCCGGGGCATGCGGTTCCCGGAGTCGGGGCATGCGCCCCTCGTCCGGGCTACGCGGTGTCGTTGTCGCCCCGAGGGAGCGACGCGGCGCCGTTGTAGCCCGGAAGGAGCGAAGCGGAGTCCGGGGGCGGTGCGCGTTCCCGCGATGCTGTCGCCGATGGGACGACTCCGTCAGAGCCCCGCCAGCGGCACCCGCAGATCCACGCCCGGCAGGATGCTCTCGATGAGCATCGTGAGCTGTTCCGCATAACCCGCCGGCAGGCCGGCTCCCGGATGACGGACCGTGGCGTCCGACAGCAAACCGCGCCGGCGCAGGATCTCCTTCCGCACGGCCACGCCCGGCTGCTGCTCGAACACGATGAGCGGCAGGAAGCGTGTGTAGAGCGCGCGGACCTGCGCCCAATCACCACTGCGCGCCGCCGCGACCATCGCCTGCAGGACCTCCGGAAACGCGAACCCGGTGTTGAATCCGTCGCTGCCGGCCTCGAGGTCGAACAGGCCGTACAACGCGCCCAGCCCCGTGGTGATCCGCAAAGGACGATCTCCCATCGCGGCGCGAACGGCACGCAGCTTCGGCGGTGTCGGCACGGCCTCCAGCTTGATGCCCATCACCGACGGAATCTCCCTGGCGATGCGCGCGAGGAGCGGGACCCCCATATGGACCGCGGTCGAGGCAGGATGGTCCTGCGCCACGATCGGCACCGGTGAGCCGGCGCCGACGCGCCGGAAATAGTCGAATACGCGCTCGTCGTTCGGCACGCCTTCCGCGCTCGGTGCCACCATGACTGCAGACGCCCCCAGACTCCCTGCCATTTTCGCCAGGTCGACCGTCGCCTGGGTTCCCGGATGGCTGACACCGACGATCACCGGCATCTTGCCGGCGGCGGCTACCGCGGCGCGGATCGCGGCCTCGCGGTTGGCGTCCGACAATCGATTGGATTCGCCAAGCACACCCAGCACGGTGACGCCATCGACGCCGAGCCCGGCCATGAATCGCACGAGCCGTCCGAGCGATTCGGTGTCGAGGGATTCGTCGGCATGGAATGGCGTCGCGAGGATCGGCACGACACCGGCGAAGGCGAAAGAAGGGGTGGTCACGATGGCAGCCCGTCGGATGCGAGGAGACCGGAGTTTACGCCCCACGGCGATCGGGGCGCGGGGCCGACCTTCCCTGAGGGAACACGCCCGCGCAAATTGTGCGGACCTTCCCTAGAATCGCGGGAGAGCGAAGGCGCTCGACAACCAGAGGGGGAGTGTCATGGAGATGCCGGTCAACCGGTTCAAGAGGGGGCTTGCCAGCGGAAAGGCGCAGGCCGGGTGCTGGCTCAGTCTCGGCAGTCCGGCGGCGGCGGAGATCTGCGCGTCGGCCGGCTTCGACTGGATGATGATCGACATGGAGCACGCGCCGAACGACGCCCCACAGGTCCACCAGCAGTTGCAGGCCGTTGCGCCTTACGACACTTCGGCAATCGTGCGGCCGCCCTGGAACGACACGGTCGTGATCAAGCGGCTGCTTGATCTCGGCGTGCAGACGCTCCTCATCCCCTATGTGGAGACCGCCGAGGAGGCCCGGCGTGCCGTTGCGGCCACGCGCTACCCGCCCAAGGGCGTGCGGGGGGTGTCGACGAACACCCGCGCGAATCGCTTTGCGCGCGTGACGGACTACTTCGCCAAGGTGGAGCAGGAACTCTGCGTGATCGTGCAGATCGAGTCGCGAGCCGGCGTGGACAATCTGGAGGCCATTGCTGCGGTGGAAGGGATCGATGCCTTGTTCATCGGGCCGCAGGATCTCGCGGCCGGCTTCGGGCATCTGGGCAATCCCGGTCACCCCGAGATGGTGGAGATCATCGGCAACTCCATCACGCGCATCCGAAAGACCGGCAAGGCGGCGGGCATCCTTGCCTACGCCGAAGCTGATGCCAAGAAGTGGATGGCCCACGGCGCGGCGTTCGTGGCCGTGACGTCGGACCAGTCCATCTTGGCTAAGGAATCCTCCGCTACCGCCGCGCGATATCGCTGACCGCGCGCCGCCCCGGCGAGTGCAAATCGCACCCGCCGGGGCGTTTCGTCAGCGCGCCGCTTTCCGGCGCAGCGTCGAGGCACCCACGATGCCCAGACCGGCGAACATCAGCGCCCAGGTCTCGGGTTCCGGCACCGGCTGGCTCAGCGAGATCAGGATGAACTCGTTGTTGTCCGACACGCCGAAGGCGCGACCGGCACTGCCCGGATAGTTGTTGTCGTTCATCACGAGCAGCGTGTTCGCGTCCACGATCAGCACGTCCTCGATCGTCACGAACGGAAAGTTGAAGGTCGTCTTGCCATCGCCGTTCAGGTCCAGCGGATCGGCGATGTTCATCAGGTCCACCACCTCCGTCTTCTTCGCGAAGCCCTCAGCGTCCAGCACGCTCATGTCGACCATGAAGATCTTCTTGAACTGCGCCGGATTGGTGAACGCGGGAATCGTCGGGTCGCCCTGACGGCCATCGCGCTCGATCACGAGGAAGCGCGAATCATCGATCGCGACCATGTCGCCGATGTTCGTGCCTTGCGGGTCGAGACGGTAGCCGAAGGTCGCGCCCGTGTAGGACTCCGTGGCGAGGTCGAACTCGCTCACGATGAGACGCGACTGATTCGGGTCCGTGGTCACCGGGCGCTCCAGCAGCGGGTAGAGCTTGGTGCCGCTTGCGTTGATCGCCATGCCCTCGAAACCACCCGACTGCGGCAGATTGTTGCTGCCCTGGGGCAGGGGATTCTGCGGCGACTGGACGATGGGGTTCGTGCCGAGATTCACCGGGACACCACCCACCTGCGACGGCAGCGGCAGCGCGATCTCCTTGCGCAGCACTTTGCCCGTCGCATCGGTCTTGATCAGGAACGGCCCGAACTCCTCACCGAACCAGAGATTGCCGTTGCGATCCTGCTGCACCGACTCGAGATCGAAGTCCGACCCCGTCAGCAGTCGTCCGGCACTGATCGCCGGATCCACCGGGGTGGTACCGGCGCCGTTGGGGTAGTTCGTCATGCTGGCCACGATCGGGAAGCCGAGCTTGCCGTCGGGATCGCGCAGCTGGATGAAGCTGTTCGAGCTGAAGGAGGGCAGCGCGGCGCCGGTCGTGAAGTGGACCGGCGTGACCGTACCGGTGCCGCCGGTGGCCGTCTTGAAGTCAGGCTGCAGGGCGAACATGCGAAGGATGGTGTCCGCGGAGTTGGTCTTGGCACCGAAGCCGTTGTCCTGCATGACGCGGAAGGTGCCGGCGACAGGCCCGTTCAGGACGCCGGAGAATCCTTGGACCGGCTGCTTGTCGATGAGGGGCAGCGGGTTGCCGTTCGCGCCGGTCGCGAACTGTCCGGAAGTGGGGCCTTCCGCGAACGTGTTTGCGGGCAACACCGCGAATCCCTTCAACGTGTTGGCCGCGACGGCCGGAAAGGCGATCGCAAGGCTGACGGCGAGGACGGCGGGCTTGAGTAGCGACTTCATGTTCGGTGGCTCCTGGTCTTCGTGGGTCGGTTGCCGGGACGGCCAGCGGGAAACGATCGGAAAAGGACCGCATGACTCGGAACTGAAGAGGTGCGTCGTGGAATCGTTCCCCGGCTGGAGCGGCGATGCCGGCAGCCGATGCGAATGGCATCGGACAGCAAAGAATGTAGAGGGCCGCGATGACATCCCGTCGGACCGGTGATGTCGCCTCGATGGGCGGAACGACGCACGGCGCGCGTCAGCGGGGTGACGGTTGATGGGCGAATCGGATCACACCGCCCGGGATCGGGCGGGCTGGAAGCCGGTCAGGGGCAGATGACGGGCAGGCGGTGCTGCAGGGAAACCGCGGCGGGGTCGATGACGGCGCGATAGGCGACGGCCTCGACGCCGGCGCGCAGTGCCTCGCGAAGCGTCTGGCCATAGACGGGGTCGATGGCATCCGCCGGGCGGACTTCCGTCACGTCGTCGCGCTGCACGCAGAACACGAGCACGGCGCGCGCGCCTTCCGCCACCACGCCCATGAGCTCGCGCAGGTGCTTGGTGCCGCGTTCGCTCACAGCGTCGGGGAACAGGGCGATGCCTGCCTCGACGGCGGCCGTCACGTTCTTCACTTCGACGTAGCAGTCGGGGCGGGAAGGCGCCCGCAGCAGGAAGTCGATGCGGCTGTTCTCGCTGCCGTAGCGGGACTCGGGAACGATGGTGTCGTAGCCCTGCAGTTCGGTGATCACGCCGCCTTCGATGGCTTCGCGCACCAGCGCATTGCTGCGATGGGTATCGACGCCTACGAGTGTGCCGTCGGCGAGTTGCGTGAGCTCCCAGCCGTACGCGTACTTGCGGGTCGGCGACGGACGGTAGGCGAGCCAGACGCGCTGTCCCGGATCCGCTACACCCATCATGGAGCCGGTGTTCGGACAGTGTGCGGTGATCTCGTCGCCGTTCTCGAGAATCACGTCCGCCAGAAAGCGCTTGTAGCGGCGCAGCAGGATGCCCTGGACCAGCGGGGGATCAAAGTTCAAGCGGGGCTTCCTTGAATGGGGAGTGCTCGGCGAGTTCGTTCACGTAGGCGGCAATCTGATTCGACTCGCGCGCAACGAACCGGCGCACCGCCTGATCGAAAGCGGGATCGCCCACCCAGTGGGCCGAGAAGGTCGTGACCGGCTCCAGGCCGCGCGCGAGCTTGTGCTCGCCCTGGGCGCCACCTTCGAATCGACCGATCTTCCGGTCGATGCAGAACTCGATGGCCTGGTAGTAGCAGGCCTCGAAGTGCAGGCCGGGGATGTATCTCGTGGTGCCCCAGTAACGACCGTACAAAGCGTCGGCGGAGAAGACATCCAGGGCCGAGCACACTCGGGTACCGTCCTGACTGCCCACGGCGAGGAGTAGATTGTCCGGCATCGTCTCGCCGATCCTCAGGAAGAAATCCAGATTCAGATAAGGCGTCGAATGGTGCCGGCGGTAGGTGTCGTTATAGCACTGCGCGAAGAACCGCCAGTCGTCCTCTTCGATCTCGCGACCCACCTTCCACGCGAAGCTGACGCCCTCGTCCCGCAGCCGGCGACGCTCCTGCTTCACCTTCTTGCGCTTCTCGTGGTTCATGCTCGCGAGGAAGTCGTCGAAGCTCGCGTAACCGGGGTTGTGCCAGTGGAACTGTACGGTCCGGCGCAGCATCAGGCCGGCTTCCTCGAACTCCCGCGCTTCGGCTTCGGAAGGAAACAGGCAGTGGAAGCTCGACACTTCGGCTTCGCGGGCGAACTGGAGTGCGCCCGCCACGAGCACGCGGCGGATCTCGGCGGAGGGCGCCATGAGGCGTGGGCCGGTGACCGGCGTGAACGGGATGGCGCTCAGCAGCTTCGGGTAGTACTCGCGCCCTGCGCGGTTCCAGGCGTCCGCCCAGGCCCAGTCGAACACGTATTCGCCGTAGGAGTGTGACTTGAGATACTGCGGCACGGCGCCCTGCAGCGCGCCGCCCTCGCGCAGCAGCAGGTAGCGTGGCGCCCAGCCGGAACGCTCCGAGGCCGAACCGCTCTCGTGCATCGCGTGCAGAAAGGCATGGGACAGCAGCGGGTGGTTCCCGGCGAGAGCGTCCCACTGGCAGGGATCCACTTCGCGGAGGGAATCGACGATTTCGAGTCGGTAGGTTTCGGACATGGCTACGCTATATTAGAGGGCTTGCCGTGCGAGGGGCGAGAGGAATATCGCCAGACCGTGTCCGTCGCGCAGAGTTTCCCCAGCCACAACGCCGGCGACGCCGGCGGGAGCCTTCATGAAGATTGCCATCGCCCAGATCAACTGCACCCTAGGGGACCTCGCCGGGAATGCCGCGCGCATCGCACAGGCCGCCCAGGAGGCCCGCGCCCGGGGCGCGCAGGTGATGGTCACGCCGGAACTGTCGATCTGCGGTTATCCGCCGGAGGACCTGCTGCTGCGCCCCGACTTCGTCGCCGCGTGCGAGGCGGCCGTGACGGATCTCGCCGGCCGCGTGCCCGGCATCACCGTGATCGTCGGGCATCCGCAGCGCAGTCGCGGCCATCTGTACAACGCGGCGTCTGTGCTCTCCGGCGGGAAGGTGATCGCCACGTACTTCAAGCGGGACCTCCCCAACTACACCGTCTTCGACGAGGAGCGCTACTTCGAACCGGGTTCCGAACCCTGCGTGGTGCCGATCGAAGGGGTGAAGGTCGGCGTCGCCATCTGCGAGGATGTGTGGGGCCATTCCGGTGAGCACACCGCCCGGGCCACCCAGGCGCCGGGCGCGGCGGTGGAACTGTGGGATGCCGAGGCGCCCCGTGCCGCGCGCGCTGCCGGTGCCGAGATGCTGCTGGTGCTCAACGCCTCGCCCTACCACGTGAACAAGCTCGCCACCCGCTACGACGTGGTGCGGGCGCGCGCAAAGCAGGTCGGACTCCCCATCGTGTTCTGCAATCTGGTGGGCGGTCAGGATGAACTCGTGTTCGACGGCGCATCCTTCGTGGTCGATGCAAAGGGAAACGTCACCACCCAGATGCCTTCCTTCGAGGAGGGGGTGGGCATCGTCGAGTTCGCGTCCGGGACACCCGTGCCGGAAACCATCGCGCCCGAGCGACCGGTCGAGGCCCTGGTCTACGATGCGTTGTGCCTCGGCGTGCGCGACTACATCCGCAAGAACGGCTTCCCGGGGGTCTTGCTGGGCCTCTCCGGCGGCATCGATTCCGCCATCGTCGCCTGCGTGGCGGCCGATGCGCTGGGCGCGGACAAGGTGCATGCGGTGATGATGCCCTCGCAGTACACGGCATCCATGAGTCTCGAGGACGCCCAGGCCCTCGCCACCAATCTGGGCATCCGCTATTCGGTCCTGGCGATCCGCCCAGCCTTCGACGCGTACCAGGCGATGCTCGCCGAGACCTTCGCCGGCCGTGCCGCCGACACGACGGAGGAGAACCTCCAGTCGCGCATCCGCGGCACGCTGCTGATGGCGATGTCGAACAAGTTTGGGTCCATCGTGCTCACCACGGGCAACAAGAGCGAGATGGCCACCGGCTACGCCACGCTCTACGGCGACATGGCCGGCGGTTTTGCCGTGCTGAAGGACATCAGCAAGACGCTCGTGTACCGCCTTTCGCGCTACCGCAACACCTTGAGCGACGTGATCCCGGACCGGATCATCACCCGGCCGCCTTCGGCCGAGCTCAAGCCGGACCAGGTTGACCAGGACAGCCTGCCGCCGTACGAAGTGCTGGACGCGATCATGGAGATGTACGTGGAGCGCGACATGGCGCCGGAAGCCATCCTGCGCGCAGGCTTTGCGCGTGCGGACGTGGAACGGGTCGTGAAGCTGCTGACCATCAGCGAGTACAAGCGGCGCCAGGCGCCGGTGGGGGTGCGCATCACGCCGCGCGGCTTCGGCAAGGACTGGCGCTACCCGATCACCAACCGCTACCGCGACAAGTTTTGAGCCGTACCCGTCCGGTCCGGGCGGGTACGGCGTGCTGCTGCAATCAGATCTTGGCGCGACGGCGCAGACCGAGGCCCATGCCGACGAGTCCCAGTCCGAGCATGGCGTAGGTCGACGGCTCCGGTACCGGTGCGAACGGAGTCAGGTTCGGCGCCGCCAGGGAGTTGTCCTGTCCGACCACGATGTTCCACTGCCCGGCGTCGTTCACGAGCGGGCCGTACGACGCGAGCGAGACGAGTCCGGTGCGCGGCCCGGTGTACTCGGCAAAGTCGGTGGAGTTGGTGAGGATCACCGCATTCGAGCCTCCGGAAAGCCCGGCGGGAGTGAGGTTGGTCGCGCCCTCCGTCGAGACGCCGGCAAGGAAAGTCGTGGGGGAATTCGCGTCTGTCCCGAGAAATGCGTAGATCGTTTCGGCGGTGGCGTTGAGGCCCGTATCGCCTGAGGACGAGATCGACCCTGTGGAAGCCGCGCGCACCGCCTGATCCACCTTGCTGAAGCGAACGACCGTACCGGCGCTGACAGCGCCGGTAGCCGTCCACGTGTGCTGGCCTTCCCCCGTATTGAACGCGGCGCCGTTCCACTCATTGTCACTGAAGTGAATCGTGGTGCCAGCGACCAGATCGACGAAGGTCACGATCGCGAAACCGTCCTCGTCGGCATTGAACGCCGTGAAAGCGATGTCGCCCGTGCCCAGTGCGAAGGCGTGCGCCGAGAAGCCGGTCGCAATCAGTCCTGCAAGCAATTTCCGAATCATTGAGGTCTCCTGAGGTGCGTTCGATCGGCACGTTCGTGCTCGACTGTCCGGAGCATCGCCTGCGGCAATGACACGCTGACGTCATGCGGGGCAATCGGCGCTAGCCCGGATGCTTCATGGCCGGTGTCGTGCCGATGGGCCCGTTTCGGAGGTGGCCCGAACGGCATGGGCAAACGGGTGTCGTCGTCACGTCGGAGAAACGGCGCTGTCATCACGGCTCAATCGAAGCGTTGCAGACTCACGACATCGTCATCTCAGTGTCCGGTCATCCATGCAAGGACTCGCTCGGGAATTGCGACCGCAGGTTTCCTCAGGGGAGCACGTTGCCGATTCGGCCCGGTTCGCGCTCGAGCGGCTCCGGGGAGGTGGTCGATGCGATTCGGAGACGCTGCCGTTTCATCACGGTGATGTCACTGCCGGGACAGAGAACGAACTGGCGACCTCGATCGCGGGGGGCGCGGAGCGCAGCGACTTTGCCGGACAGCTGCGCGAAGCGGCCGCCGGCGAACCGTGGGAACACGATGCACTCGCATGGCTCGCCGGAGCCGGTGCCGAAACGGCACGCCACGATCATGACTGGGTTCGCCTGCCGCTGCGTCTTCTCGGCAATGGGGCCCGTTCGGAGCTGGGTGCCTGCCTCGCCGAGCGCGGCGACCGGCGGCGCTACTTCGTCCAGGACGGTGGTGAGGCATGCGCGCGCATCCCGGTAAGCCACGCTCTGCATCTGGCATTGGTCGACGCTCTTGCGGAAGCGCCCGAAGGGTTGAAGCTCGCGGAGCGGGAGCGCCGGCGACTCGGTGCGATCTTCGGCAATGACAACACGGCGCCGGAGGTACTGTCGGGGTACATCGCGCGCGACGGAATCGGGAGATCGCTCGGGGCGGCGACCGCCGACGAGAATGCGCTTCGATTTCTGCTGATCCAGGCGCTGTCCGCCTGGATCAACAACAAGCTCGGGCTGCGCGCGTCGGGTCAGACCTTGCGTGTCTTCGCAGCATCGAATCCGCCGGAACGCCTGGAAGCGCTCGCGAAGGTCGTGCCCGCCGAGGTCTATCGGCGCCTCCTCATGAACCCCTGCCTGAGCGGGTTCGCCGACGGCGAGAACAAGGCTGGCTACATGCATCTCTGCCACGAGACTCTTTCTCGCAGTCATGTCATTGCCACGGCCAGGGTCCGTGCGGCCGGACTCGGCATGCGACAGTCCGTGGCGAAGCTTCCGGTGGACACCACCCTGCTCAACAACGGTGTCCACGTGAGTCTCGGAAGCGTCGCCCTTGCCGAGATCGCCCAGGATTCTCCGTCGGGCCCGGCCACGGAGAAGTACTTCGGCGATCTCGTCTCCAAGTTCTTCGAGCACTTCCTGCCCCTGTTCGTGGGGACATTCTCCGCGGCGCCGTCCCGACTGGCCGTTGCGCCGCTGCGCCCCGAGACAACTCTCGGACTGCTTCCGCTTGCACTGACGAGTGTGCAGCTTCGGCAGACCTGGTCCGCCTGGAAGCGCAAGGCCGGCCTGCTGGGAGCGCTGCGGGGGGACGTCGTGCCCGATGCCCGGTTGCTCGACTACTTCACGGCCCTACCGTCCACGGAAACATGTCACGCGCACGACGGGGCTCTCGGCAGTCAGGAAGCGCTGCAGGCGGCGCTCGAGCGTGCGGGCGTTTACCGCCGTGACATGGCGTTCTACGATCTCTACCGGCTGCGAAGCTTCTCGCGCATGGGGTACTCGGGCTTCGAGGGACGCTTCCACAGTGTGTTCCCCGGCTTCGCCCGTGACATGGCTCCTGCCGTTGATCTTCAGCGGCTCATCACCGCCTGTGCGTGGTGGGCCGTCTCCAGGGAAATGATCTCGCATTCCTCGCTTCCCGACGATCCGCAAGCGCAGGGCGAGCGGCGCCAGCTTCTGTTCCACTCCGCCGTCGGCATCGCCACCGTGCCCGTCCGACGGACCTCGCGCAGTGCATTCCTGCTGTCCCTCGTCGCGGAAACGCCGGGCGTCCGAGTGTCCATGCGCCAGCCCACGCACTTCTCCGTGCCGCTCGCGGCTTATCGGCTGACACTCTGCGACTGGCTCGAGAGGGAGTGCGCCCCAGTAGTGGCTGCACTGGGGGCCGGCGAACTGCTGAGGGAGGTTCGGGCGCGGGCCGCTGGTGAAGATGCGGCCAGTACGCGCCTCCTCGGGGCCGCCAACGCAGAGGCGGGCCGGGAACCGGGGCGCCTCGTCGCTGCCATGGAACGCCATCTCCGGACCGGGCTTCGTGTCGAACAGACGCGAGAGGGACTGTCGGTCCTGGAGGCAGAACTCGAACGACGGCTTGCCGATCCCGACGGTCGGGGGCTGCTGCCGCTGCCGCGAGGGGCAACCGTCGGGTCGTTCATCACGCGTTCGGAACAGGCGCTGGATGACTCTCGGCCGGACGTGGATGGACTCGCGAGTCTGATTGCCGTAATCGCGTCGGTCATGGACCGGCATCACGCTCAAGCGGCGGGCCAATGACCGCCGCGGCCACGCATCAGTACATCGATCGTGCGAGCGGCACTGTCCGCACGGAGAGGCTCTATCGGGACAGCGTCGTGAGCTTTCTCTACGGTCCGGTTCGAGAGTACGCCCCCGCCATGTTCCGCTCGCTAGTCTCGCGCTGGAACACGAGCCTGCTGGGCTACCTCAACTACGATGTGCCGTGGAGTGCGGCGGCGTGGCGGCGGTTCGCGGCGGACCACGACATCGACCTCACCGAGTGCCTCGACGACCCTGCGCGCTTTCGCACGGCGCGCGACTTCTTCGAGCGTCGCATCCGCTACTGGGAGTGCCGGCCGATGCCTGCCGACGAGGACGTCATCGTGGTCCCCTCGGACGCCCGAGCCATCGTCGGCAGTGCCGCCGAAGCCTCGATGCTGTTCATCAAGGAAAAGTTCTTCTCGATATCCGAGTTACTGGGACGTCACGCGCGATGGGTGGGCGTCTTCGTCCACGGCGATTTCGCAGTGTTCCGCCTCACGCCCGACAAGTACCACTTCAATCATTCGCCTGTCACGGGCGTGGTGGTGGATCACTTTCCGATCGATGGCGCGTTTCATTCCTGCAATCCGCTGGCCGCGGTCGTGGAGGCGACGCCGTACACCAAGAACGCCCGACACGTTACGGTCATCGATACGGACGTGCCCGGGGGAACACGTGCGGGCCTCGTCGCGATGATCGAAATCGTCGCTCTCATGATCGGCGAGATCTCCCAGTGCGCGAGCGACCGCGGGTACGGCGGGCCGGCGCCGCTGCGGCCGGGCACGCTGCTGCGACGGGGTGAGCCGAAGAGCCTGTTCCGCCCGGGCAGTTCCACCACGGTGCTGCTGTTCGAGCCCGGGCGCGCGTCGTTTGCCGATGACCTCATGACGAACCGCGCGCGACGTGACGCATCAAGCCGCTATGCCTTCGGACTGAACCGCACCGTCGTCGAAACGGACGTGGCCGTGCGGTCCTTCCTTGCCCTTTCCCGTCCCCCCCGCCAACCACTCCCGGAAGGATCGCGATGACACCGCTGCTGTTTACCCTGACGCTGGGAACCATCCTCTTCGCACTGTTGTTATGGGGCTTCCGGAACCTGACCCGGGAGCATTGGCAGATGCTCGCCGTGATTCCGGTGCGCCGCGAGAACGACGGTCGCTGGCGGACGCTGAATCTCACCTACTACGGTCTGTTCACCGCCAGCGCGCAGACGATCTCGATCGTGATCGGCCTCGTGCTGTTCGGGGCTGCGGGCATAGGCCGGGCCGAGGCGGCAACCATGGTGGTGGCACTCCTCGCGCTGTGTCTTCCCGCGGCAAAGCTGGCGGCGATCATCGTCGAGCGCAAGGCGGCGGGCTTCAGCGTGGGCGGTGCGTCGTTCGTCGGCATGTTGGCAGCGCCCTGGGTCATCCTCGGGGTGAACTCGCTCGTGGCGCTCTGGAATGGCAAGCCGCTGCCGGTGGTGCCGACCCTGGCGGTGATGGCAGTCGCGTATGCCTACGGCGAGGGTGTGGGTCGACTCGCGTGCATCAGCTTCGGATGCTGCTACGGCAAACCTCTGGAGTCGGCGCCGGGCTGGCTGCGCAAACTGTTCGCGCGCTATCACTTCGTGTTCGACGGCACGACGAAGAAGATCGCCTATGCCTCCAATCTGCATGGGCGCAAGGTGATCCCGATCCAGGCCGTGACCGCCGTGCTCTACGTCGCCACGGGTCTGGTCTCCACCTACCTGTTCCTTCAGGACGCCTACACGCCGGCGCTACTTCTGTCGCTGATCGTCACGCAGGTCTGGCGGGTGATCTCGGAGGTGTGGCGCGCCGACTATCGCGGTGACGGCAGGATCTCCGCCTATCAGATCATGGCGCTCGCAGGCACGCTCTACAGCGTGGTCGTCCTGCGGTTCGTGCCCGAGCAGCCCCTGCCCGATGCGAGCCTGGTCGCCGGACTGGAAGCCGTGTGGCACCCCGGCGTCATGCTTCTCCTCCTCGTGACCTGGTGCGTCGCCTTCGTGTTCTACGGCCGAAGCACGGTGACGGGTTCGCAACTATCCCTGCATGTCTGTCACGACCGCATCTGACGTGCAAGCGGGCGGGTTCGGGGTGCGAATGACCGGCAGCCTTGCGAGCGCCATGCTGGCGCTCGCGTCGGTCACGGTGGGGCTTTCCGGCTGTTCTCTTTCTGGAATTGCCAGTCGCACGGCGGCATCTGCGCTCGGCGCCGGCGCTGGCGGCAGCCTCTTTGCCGAGGACGACGATCCGGAGCTGGTGGCCGCTGCGGCGCCCTTCGGACTGAAGGTCCAGGAAGCGCTGCTGCGCAGCCGGCCGTACGATCGCGAGCTTCTGCTGGGCGCGGCTAGCGGGTTCACGCAGTACTCGTATGCGTTCGTCCAATTGCGTGCGGACGAACTGGAGGCCACCGACGTCTCGGCCGCCTACGCCCAGCGCGATCGGGCCCGCCGTTTGTACATTCGCGCGCGTGGCTACGGACTCCGGGCCCTGGGACTGCCAGCGGATTCTGCCGGACCGGGGGCCAGGGAACTGGCGGCGATGGGCCGGCGCGACCTGCCCGCGATGTACTGGACTGCCGCCGCGTGGCTCGGTGCCATTGCGCTGGGCAAGGACGAGCCTGCCCTGGTCGGTACGTTTCCCGGCGCCCAGGCAGTGCTGGAGCGGGCGGCGGCGCTGGATGCCGACGCCGAGCGTGGCGGGCTCCGTACTCTCCTGATCGCCTACGAAGTGAGTCGACCCGATGCCGGACAGGATGCCCTCGAGCGGGCAAGACGGCACTTTGCGCGAGCGGTCCAGCTGACGGAAGGCCGAGAGGCCGGGGTCTTCGTGGCCATGGCCGAGGCGATCGCCCAGAGCCGGGGAGGCAAGGCGGAATTCCTCGCGCTTCTCGATCGGGCTCTCGCGCTCGATCCGGATGCCGTGGCGGCGGCGCGCCTCGCCAACCATGTGAGTCAGCGCCGTGCGCGGTGGTTGCGCGGCCAGGCCGACGAACTCTTTCCGGAGTAACCCACGATGTCCGACTCGAAACGTTCGGTGCGCTCTCTGATCGCGCTGGTCTTCCTGTGCTGTGCCGGAGGGCTGATCTTTCCCGGCGCGGCGCCGGCCGAGCCCTCGACGCTCAAGCTGGCGACGCTTGCGCCGAAGGGGTCGCTCTATCATCGCGTGCTGCAGGATGTCGGCGAAGCCTTCCGGGCCTCGCGGGGCGGCTCCGCCAAGGCGACGGTGTACCCCGACGGCGTCCAGGGCACGGAGGCGGACATGGTCCGCCGCATGCGGATCGGGCAGCTCGACGGCGCGCTGCTGACGGTCGTCGGTCTGAACGAGATCGATCCGACCGTCTCCGGTCTCCAGTTCATGCCGATGATGTTCCAGAACTGGGAAGAGGTGGACTACGTCCGCGAGAAGCTCCGGTCCTCGCTCGAGGAAAGTCTTGCCCAGAAGGGATTCGTCGTCCTGTTCTGGGGGGACGCGGGCTGGGTGCACTTCTTCTCGAAGCAGGCGTTGACGCAGCCGGAGCAGTTCAAGCGCGCGAAGATCTTCGCGTGGTCCGGTGACAACAAGCAGATCGGGCTGATGAAGTCGCTCGGGTACCAGCCAGTGGGGCTTCCCATCTCGGACATCGTGCCGGCGCTCGAGACCGGCATGGTGGACGTTGTGCCAGTGGTGCCGATCTGGGCGCTGGTCGGTCAGTTCGACCGCACGGCCCGTCACATGCTTCCGATCCGGTGGGTGCCGATCACCGGTGCCGCGATTCTCCGCAAGGCGACCTACGACGCGCTCGGTCCGACCGCTCGCGACGCGATCGCCCTGGCGGCGCGCAAGGCCGGTGACCAGCTCCGCGCGCATCGCGTCCGGCAGGACGAGGAGTCCATCACCGCGATGAAGTCGAGAGGGCTCGAAATCGCGGTCGTCACGCCGGAAATCGCGAAGGCGTGGCAAGGGCTGGCGGAGCAGGCCTGGCCCCATGTGCGCGGCACGATGGTTCCCGCCGACATCTTCGACCGCGTGAAGGCGCTCCTTTCAGATTACCGGGCGACGCGCAAGTGAATCCCGAACGCGCCGGAGGGGATGGCGCCGGCTCCGGCGCGCTCGTGCGATTCGAGAATACGGTCCTGTCGGTGGTGTTCGCGATGGCGGTGCTGCTCCCGATCGCAGAGATCGTCCTGCGGGCGGTCTGGCACGTCGGCATCGAGGGGGTCGCTAATATGGTGCAGCACGTGACCCTCGGACTGGGGATGCTGGGGGCTGCCATCGCGGCACGGGATGGCAGACTCCTCACGCTTGCGGTCGCAAGCTCCCTGGGGGGGCGCGCAGCTCGCGCGGCGCAGTGGTTCGGTGCCACTGTGGCCGCAGCTGTCAGCGTCCATTTTGCGATCGCCTCATGGGATTTCGTCATGATCGAGCGCGAAGCCGGTACGCGACTTTTCTACGAGGTGCCGGCGTGGGTCCTGCAGGCGCCGCTCATCGTCGGCTTCGCCGTCATCGCGGTGCGTCTTGCGATCCGTTCCTCGGATCGGATCGGGTATCGCCTTGCTTCTGCCGCGGCGGCAATCGGGGCGTGCGCTGCATTCAACGCGGTCGGGGTCGCCGGGGGCGGACTCACTTTCGTGGCTGTTGCCGTCCTGGTGATCGCCGCACTGCTCGGGTCTCCGATCTTCGCCGTTCTCGCGGGAATCTCCGCGGTCCTGCTGTCGGCCGAAGGGGTGCCGGCCGCAAGCCTCGCCGTGAACCACTACAGCCTCGTCACCAACCCGACGCTGCCGGCGATCCCGATGTTCACGCTTGCCGGTTACCTGCTGGCAGAGAGCCGGGCGCCGCAGCGGCTGCTCGAACTGTTCGATGCGCTGGTCGGGCGCCTGCGCGGCGGTGCCACGATCGTCACGGTCCTCGCCTGCACGTTCTTCACCTGTTTCACCGGCGCATCGGGCGTCGCCATCCTGACGCTGGGGGCGCTGGTCATGCCGCTGCTCGCCACGGCAGGACTGAAGGATCGCGACGCGCTCGGTCTGGTGACCGCGGCCGGACTGCCCGGCATCATCCTCGCGCCCGCGCTTCCGTTGCTGCTCTACGCGATCGTCGCGGGCGTGGGCATCGAGGGCATGTTCCTCGCCGGGCTGCTTCCCGCGCTCTTCGTGCTCGTGGTCATCCTGGTCTGGAGCTACGGACGGCTGGGCGATCGTCCGCCAACCGCGTCCGGACGTTTCGACGGCCGCCGGGTCCGCGCGGCCCTCGCTGCGGCGAAATGGGAATTGTCGCTGCCACTTGTGCCGATCGTCGCTCTCGGCACGTCGCTGGCGACGCCGGTGGAGGCCGCAGCCTTCACGGCCGCTTTCGCAGGGTTCATCGCCGTGGCAGTCCATCGTGACCTGTCACTTACCCGCGACCTGCCCCGGGTCGTCGCCGAATGCGGGTTGCTGGTTGGCGGCATTCTCGTCGTGCTGGGGGTGGCGCTGAGTCTCACCAACTATCTGGTGGACGCGGAAGTGCCCGTAAAGATCGTCGCGTGGGTGACGGACCACGTCTCCAGCCCGTGGGTCTTTCTCCTGGCTCTCAATGGGGTGCTGCTCGCTGCAGGATGCGTCATGGACATCTTCACGGCGATCGTCGTGCTCGTGCCGCTGGTAGTGCCGCTGGGGGAGGCCTATGGACTGCATCCGCTGCACCTGGGCATCGTGTTCCTGATGAACCTGGAGGTGGGCTACCTCACGCCGCCCGTCGGCATGAACCTCTTCTTCGCGGCCTACCGGTTCGGTCGCCCGATCTCCGAGGTCTTCCGTGCGGTGCTGCCATTGTTCGTGTGGCTGATCGGTGTGCTGCTCGTCGTCACGTACGTGCCCTGGCTCAGCACCTTCCTGCCGGGTATGCGTCCGGGCTCATCGCCGTAGGGATCGCCGAGCGTCCGCAAAGCCAGAAGTGAGATGCGCCGGAGCGGGGCCTGGCCCTGCCCCGGCGCACGAACTTCAGCGGCGGCTGCGGCGCAACGCGGAAGCGCCGAGGAATCCCAGCCCGGCTGCGAACAGCACGATGGTGGAAGGTTCGGGAACCGGCGTGATCTGCAGATCCACCCAAACGGCCTTGTGATCGGAACTCCGGAATCCCGAGTAGAGATTGAACGGGCTCGATCCGGAGCCGAACCGACCGACGAGTTGCCACAACGGGTTCGGGTCGCCGCCGGGCAGCGTAGGACTGGGCCAGAACACGCCGGTCGGATCCGAAGTGCCGTCCTCGGCGCGCCCGATTCCCTGCAAGGCAAGGACCGCGTCGGCATCCGGCAGCACGTAGTCGACGCGCAGATTGCCGGGCGATCCGTCGGCGAAGTCCGCCGTGTCGAAGGCGGGATTGCCGACATGCGTGTTGTTGGCATTGCCGTCGGCTGCTGCGCCGGCGGGACCGCCGAGGCTGTCTGGGGTGAGGGCGCTATCCGTTTCGGAGGCAAGGAAGCGGGTCGGGTCCATCAGGTAGGCCGAGGCCGGATCTCCGGTGGCGTCGCCGTCGAACGGGTCCGCGTTCATGTCGCCGGTCAGCACGTAGCGTGCGCCAGACGACAGGCCACCCACTCGGCCCTGATCGTCCGTCATGTAGTTTGCGCCGGACACGTAGTCGTGCCAGAAGCGGATCTCGTCATGGTTGCGCCGGCCGTTGCGGTCCTCGGCCCCATCGAACACGGGCGGCGTCGGATGGCTGGCGAGCAGGTGCACCGTATTGCCCGCGATGTTCACGGGAACATCCACGTGATTCTTGGAGGACAGGCGGAACACGGCCAGCTCCTCGGCGCTGTAGAAGTCGCCGGCCGCGGGCGTGGCGGCGTTGTCGGGCAGCAGGGCGCCGGGCATGTCCTTCCACAGGAAGGTCTGGAAGGTCCGGACGGCGGCCTGGTCGATCGGGTGCTTGGAGAAGATCACGAACCCGAACTGGCCGGGGTAGTTGCCGAATCCATAGGCATCGTTGCCGCCCCCGATCGAGCCGTTGTTGTCGAGGTCGAACCCGGAGGGCACGCCCGTGTTGGACGGCACGTACACGTGGTGGGCGAACGAAATCGGGAGCGCGGAGGCCGGGGCGCCGTAGCCATTCTGTCCGACCGACAGGAAGTTGTCCTGGAAGAGCTGGGGGGCGGACTTGCCGTTGCGCGTTGCGGTGGTGTAGTCGAATTCGTTGACGAGCAGGACGTCAGGATTGACGCGCTGGATGATCTCCGCGACGTTTCGCATCTGCTGCGTACGATTCGCCGCCTGGGCGTCGGTGGACAGGCCGGCGAGGTCGTCCAGCATCTGGCCGTCGAAGTTGCGGTTGAGCGAGGCGTTGAACGTCGCGAACCGGATGGTAAGCGGCTCCGGAGCGGCCGTGGCGAGCATGGGTGAGCAGACGGCAGCGGCAATGAGGGCGCGGGGGAGCGCGCGGAGGCGAGGCTTGACGGTCATGGGAGGTCTCCGTGGCGGTTCTTGTGACAGGTACCGTGATGATCCGCACAGCCGATGACAGCCGGGCTCAGGGACGCGTGCCCGGGGATGATCCGGACAGCCCATCATCGCCTCGCGGCTACTCGGCGCTCAGCAGCCGAATTGCGACGGCAGCCGCTGCCGCGCGGTTCTCGACGCCCAGCTTCACCAGAATGCGCTCGATGTGCTTGTCCACCGTTCGCGGGCTCGAACCGAGGATGTCGCCGACGTCGCGGCTGGACTTGCCGCGCGCAACCCAGTAGAGCACTTCTGACTCGCGCTCGGTGAGATGAAACTTCTCGCCGAGGCGGCGGCGATGGTCCACCTCGTCCGTGGCCTCCACCGCGAGCAGGACCTGTCCGTTGCCGACCGCGCCGAGGGAAGTGACGAGGAATCGCGGCTCGCTCTCCGGCCACGATCTCGGGCGGGTGTCCTGTCCTCCGTTCGCCAGCGCCTGCAGCCAAACGACGAGCGGCGCCGCGAGCTGGTGCGCATCGCCCACGGATGTCGTGGCACTGGTCATGAAGGCCTGTGCCTTGGGGGTACTCCACTGCACCCGCCCGTCCAGGCCGACAGCGAGCAGGGCCCGGCCGGCGGCATCGAGCGCCGCGCGGGCCGTGGACATTCGCCGCGCGTTGGCGAGGTGGGTGCGGAGCCGGGCGATCAGCACATCCGGATCGATGGGCTTGGTGACGTAGTCCACGCCGCCGGAGTCGAACCCGCGGACGACGTGCTCGGCGTCGGCGAGGCCGGTCATGAAGATGATGGGCACCTGCGCCAGAGCTGGCATGGAGCGCATGGCGGCACAGGTCTCGAAGCCGTCCATCCCCGGCATCACGGCATCGAGCAGGATGACGTCGGGCACGATGCGCTGCACGCGGGCGAGCGCCGTGGCGCCGTCGGTGGCGACGAGTACGGTCATGCCGCCAGCCTCGAGGGCGTCGGTCAGCAGCGACAGGGTTTCCGGCGCGTCGTCGACCACCAGGACGACGTCGCGCTGCGTGGCGTCAGACGGCTCGTTCACGCAGATTCTCCACGACTTGCAGATAGCGTTGCAGCTGGAAGTCGCGCACCAGGGGGCGCAGCTGCGCGACGACGGCGCGCGCATTCTCGTCGCCGTTGTCGAGCTCGTCCAGCTTGTTCTGGATGCCGCGCACGTAACCGATTTCGCCCAGCGAGTAGAGCGAATCCGCGGTCTCGCGCGAGATCGACGGTGTGAGGGGCAGGGCACCCGTCGACGACGGTGCCGGTACGCTGTCGGCGAACGTCCACTCCAGGTGGAGACAGGTCTGCAGCACCTCGAACAGGCGATCGAAATCCACGGGCTTCACGATGAACGCGTCGTGAACGTTCGCGAACCGGGCATCGGCGCGGTTCTCGAAGGCATTGGCCGACACCATCACGATGGGGGAGGTTTCGTGCGGGCTTTCGCGCAGGTGCCGCGCGAGCGTCCAGCCGTCCATGCCCGACATGGAGATGTCGAGGAGAAACAGGTGCACCGTTTCGTCCGCGACGATCTCGAGGCAGCGCTCGGCGTTTTCCGCCAGGAGCACCCGGAATCCGAGCGGCTCCAGCAGGCGCGCGAGGAACTCCCGATGGGACGCCTCGTCGTCCGTGACCATCACGGTGCGCTGCGCGCCCACATAGCCGGTGACCACCCGTGTGGGCCGCGGCAGTGCCTTCGGGGCGAGGACCGGCGACAGAAGCAGCTTCACCTTGAAGCTGCTGCCTTCCCCGGGCGTGCTCTCCACGCTCAGCCGGCCGCCCATGATCTCGGACAGCAGCTTGCTGATGGTGAGCCCGAGGCCGGTGCCGGGCACGGCATTGCCGGGATTGAAGCGGCCGCGCTCAAAGGGCTGGAAGATGCGTTCGAGATCCTCGGCGGCGATGCCAGGCCCGGTGTCGCGCACCTCGAACTCCACGAGCTGGCGCTGATAGGTGACGCGGAGAGTGACCGTTCCCGCGTCCGTGAACTTGATGGCGTTGGAGAGCAGGTTGATGAGAATCTGCCGGAGGCGCTTCTCGTCGCCATTGACGACCTCGGGCAGGGTGCCGCCCGTCTCGTAGACGAAGGCGAGGCCCTTCGCCTCGGCCTGGATGCGGAACATGCTCACCAGCTGCGCCAGGAAGTCCCGGAACGCGATCTCGCCGCGATGCAGATGCAGCTTGCCGGCTTCGATGCGGGCGATGTCGAGCAGACCGTCGATGAGGCTGGCGAGATGGTCACCGCTGCGGCGGATGATGCCCAGCGCGTCCTTCTGGCGGGTGCCCAGGTCGCGCTCACGCTGCAGCAGCTGCGCGTAGCCCAGGATGGTATTGAGCGGAGTGCGCAGTTCGTGGCTGATGCCCGTGACGTAGCGGCTCTTGGCGAGATTGGCTGACTCGGCGGCCTCCTTGGCCCGCTGGAGCTTCGCGTCGGTGCGCTTGTGTGCGCGGATCTCGCGCATGAGCAGGCGCGTCTGCCGCTGTGATTCGGTCTCCGCGACCCGCCGGCTCTCTTGCTGCAGGACGAAGAGCCACGCGGCCACGCCCGCCACCAGCATCAGGAACAGGAACACCTTCCAGAGCGCGGCGCGCACCAGTTCCGACTCGGCGCCGGTGTTGATGGTCACCTGGTAGTCGACCAGCACGAAAATGAGCGAGATCAGCGCGCCGATCGCGAGGAGGACCGCCACGTAATGGCCGAGGCGCGAGTTGAGTCGCGCGGCCATCCGTGCCGGCAGCACGGCCTCCATTGCCGTGCTCAATTGCTGCGCGAGGCGTGCCTGCGGCTTGCAGGCATCGTGGCAGCGCGCGTCCAGCGAGCAGCAAAGCGAGCAGATGGGGCCGGCGTAGGCCGGGCAGCGCGCCATGTCCTCCGGCTCGAAGGGGTTCTCGCAGATCACGCACTTCACGGTATCGCCGACGGGCGTGTAGTCGCGGGGCGAGCGGGCGATGTAGTAGCGCCCGCCGGTGGCGAAGGCGATGGCCGGTGCCGTGACGAAGGCGACGCCGAAGGCCACGAACGGTGACAGGGCCTGGGGCGTGGGCCCGAACAGACCCGTGAAGCAGAGGATGGCGATCAGGGACGCGAAGAACATGGCGCCCACGCCCACGGGATTGACGTCGTACAGGTGGGCTCGCTTGAACTCGATGTAGCCGGGGCTGAGACCGAGTGGCTTGTTCACCACGAGGTCCGCCACGAGGGCACCCACCCAGGCGATCGCCACGTTGGAGTAGAGGCCCAGCACCTGCTCCAGGGCGTGGAACACCCCCAGTTCCATCAGGAGCAGCGCGATCATCACGTTGAAGACCAGCCAAACCACCCGGCCCGGGTGAATGTGCGTGAGCCGGGCGAAGAAGTTGGACCAGGCGATCGACCCGGCGTAGGCGTTGGTCACGTTGATCTTGAGCTGCGAGACGATCACGAACAGCGCGGTGACCGCCAGCGCGGCACCCGGCGACGAGAACACGTACTGGAAGCCGATGAGATACATCTGCGTCGGCTCCGCGGCGCGATCCGGTTGCATCTCGTGCTGGAGCACGAGGAATGCGAGAAAGGACCCGGCCAGGAGCTTGAGTGTCCCGAGCACGATCCAGCCTGGCCCGGCGGACAGCAGGGCAGCCCACCAGCGCACGCGACCGGTCTTCTCCTGCGCGGGAAGAAAGCGCAGGAAGTCCACCTGCTCGCCGATCTGCGCGATCAGCGAGAAGACGACGGCGGACGCCGTACCGAACAGCAGCAGGTCGAAGCCGCCGCCGCCGTCACCCTGATGGCCTGCGAAGGTGGTCCAGTCGGCGAAGGCGGTCGGATCCTTCCAGGCGATGAAGGCGAAAGGCAGGACGTGGAGCAGCACCCAGAGAGGCTGGGTCCACATCTGGAACTGGCTGATGAAGGTGATGCCGTAGGCCACCAGCGGAATCACCGCCACGGAACACAGGATGTAGCCCAGCCACAAAGGGGTTCCGAACGCCATCTCGAGCGCGAGCGACATGATCGCCGCCTCGATCGCGAAGAAGATGAAGGTGAAGGACGCGTAGATGAGCGACGTGATCGTCGAACCGATGTAGCCGAATCCGGCGCCCCGCGTGAGCAGGTCCATGTCCACACCGTACTTGGCTGCGTAGTAGCTGATCGGCAGACCGGTGAGGAAGATCATCAGACCGACGACGAGAATCGCCCAGGTCGAGTTCACGAACCCGTAGTTGAGCGCGATGGCGCCGCCGATGGCCTCCAGCGCCAGGAATGAGATGGCCCCGAGCGCGGTGTTCGCCACGCGGAAGGATGACCAGCGCCGCGCCGACTTGGCGGTGAAGCGCAGGGAGTAATCCTCGAGAGTCTCGTTCGCGACCCACTGGTTGTACTCGCGACGGATTCGAACGATGCGTTGTGTAGCGGCCATCCTGGTGCAGACAAGTGTGTGCGCGCACCCTGTTGGGGCGCGACGGTCGGAGATGCGCATCGTATCCGGATTGAAACGGCAGAAGAATCTGCCGCCTGCGCAAGCGCGATCTCTGACTGCGTCTGTTCTGCAACTTCCGATCCAAGGCACACACGAGCTTCCGAGGGGGCAGGCGGACCTGTACGTGAATCTACGTATTGTTGCGTTGCACCGTCACTCCTAATCTGGCGTTGTGATTCGCGGCGTGATGGCCACATGCCGCATCTCGACCACGCCCTAACCAGGAGATGCCAATGTCCTCTCAAGACGATCGCGACGATCCGCAGTCCGCTTCACGCAGGAATTTCAACCGCGGCATGGCCGCGCTCCCCTTGATCGGGATGCCCACCCTTGCCCTGGCGAATGCCAAGTTTCCGACGGCAACGGTGAACACCACGAAACTCGCCATCACCGACACGGAAGTCACCGTGGGTCAGCTGCACTCGGCCACCGGCACGATGGCCATCAGCGAGACCGGCTCGATCCAGGCCGAGCGCCTCGCGATCGAGCAGATCAACGCGATGGGCGGTGTCCTCGGCCGTCAGATCAAGATCATTCAGGAAGACGGCGCCAGCGACTGGCCGACCTTTGCCGAGAAGTCGAAGAAGCTGCTCGTGAACGACCGCGTGGCGGCGGTGTTCGGCTGCTGGACCTCGGCCTCCCGCAAGGCCGTTCTGCCCGTGTTCGAGAAAGAGAACGGCATGCTGTACTACCCCACGTTCTACGAAGGCCTCGAGCAGTCGAAGAACGTGATCTACACCGGTCAGGAAGCCACGCAGCAGATCATCTGGGGCCTGGACTGGGTGCAGAAGGAGAAGAACGCCAAGTCCTTCTTCCTGATCGGCTCCGACTACATCTGGCCGCGCACGTCGAACAAGATCGCCCGCAAGCACATCGAGAACTTCCAGAAGGGCAAGGTGGTGGGCGAGGAGTACTACCCGCTCGGCCACACTAACTTCAACTCCCTGATCAACAAGATCAAGGTCGCGAAGCCCGACTGCGTGTACGCGATCGTCGTGGGCGGCTCCAACGTCGCCTTCTACAAGCAGATGAAGGCCGCTGGTCTCACCTCCGACAAGCAGCTGCTCCTCACGATCTCCGTGACCGAGGACGAACTGCTCGGCATCGGCGGCGAGAACTGCAACGGCTTCTACGCCTGCATGAAGTACTTCCAGAGCCTCGATAACGCGAACAACAAGAAATTCGTGGATGCGTTCAAGGCCAAGTACGGCGCCAAGGCGGTGATCGGCGACGTGACTCAGGCTGCCTATCTGGGCCCGTGGCTCTGGAAGGCGACCGTCGAGAAGGCGGGCAGCTTCGATGTGGACAAGGTGGCCGCCGCGTCGCCCGGCATCGAGTTCAAGAGCGCGCCGGAAGGGTACGTGAAGATTCACGAGAACCACCACCTGTGGAGCAAGGCGCGGATCGGTCAGATCCAGGCCGACGGTCAGTTCAAGATGATCGCCGAGTCGCCGAACCTCATCGAACCCAACCCCTTCCCGAAGGGCTATCAGTAAGACACACCAGGGAGAGTCCGCACCATCTACGCGATTCGCGTACGTCGTGCGGGCCTCCTCTGGGTCGCTGGTATCGATTGACGACGAAGCCGCCGCGGCGCCTCCTTACCCGGGGAGGTGTCCGCGGTCGGTGGGTAGAGGAAGGTCTGATCTTCCTTACGCGAGAGGGCACTCATGAGCGCTTCGGAAATGTGGAACATCTTCCTGATGCAGGGCTTCGCAGGCTTGAGCCTGTTCAGCGTGCTGCTGCTGATGGGTCTGGGACTGGCGATCATCTTCGGTCAGATGGGCGTCATCAACATGGCGCACGGCGAGTTCATGACCATCGGCGCCTACACCATCTTCATGCTCTCGAGCCTGACCGAAACGTACGCGCCGACGCTGACGCCCTATTACTTCTTCGTCGCGATCATCGTCGCCTTCATCCTCGCCTTCGCGGTGGGATGGATGGCCGAATGGGCGCTCATCCGCCACCTCTACCGACGGCCGCTTGACACGCTGCTCGCCACCTGGGGCCTTAGCCTCGGGATGCAGCAGATTTTCCGTTCCACCTTCGGCGCGAAGGAAGTGAGCCCGACCCTGCCCGAGTGGCTGCTGGGATCGTGGGCGCCGGCCGAAGGTCTCGACATCCCCATCAACGGCATGTTCGTGATGGGCCTCACGCTGCTTGTCACCGCTGGCGTGTTCCTGATGCTCTACCGCTCCCGCTGGGGCCTTCGCGTACGGGCCACGGTGTCCAACCGGACGATGGCCAATGCGATCGGCATCAACACCAAGAAGACGGACCGCATGACCTTCGCCATCGGCTGCGGCATCGCCGGCGTCGCGGGCGCGGCCTTCACGACCATCGGCTCCACCGGTCCCACCAGCGGCTCTCTCTACATCGTGGATGCCTTCCTGGTGGTGACGTTCGGGGGGGCGGCAAGTCTCCTCGGAACGGTGGCTTCCGCCTTCGGCATCGCCCAGACGCAGTCGATCTCCGAGTTCTTCCTGACGGGATCGATGGCCAAGGTACTGACCCTGCTCACGATCATCACGATCCTGATGATCCGTCCCCAAGGTCTGTTCGCCCTCAAGGTGCGTCGCTGATCGCGGCGCGGTTTCCGGGCAAAAGGAGCTCACGATGGACAAACTGAAGAAATGGCTGGGCACCTCCGACATGGCGGGCATCGTCGTCCTCGCGTTGGTGGTGTTCGTGGTTCTGCCGGGTACGGTGGACATCTTCCGGCTGAACCTGGTCGGCAAGTACCTCACCTACGCCTTCGTGGCCGTGGGTCTGGTGATGCTGTGGGGGTACGGCGGCATCCTGAGCCTGGGGCAGGGCGTGTTCTTCGGCTTGGGCGGGTACTGCATGGCGATGTTCCTCAAGCTCGAGGCATCCGACCCGATCAGCACCAAGATCCAGTCCACGCCCGGCATTCCGGACTTCATGGACTGGAACCAGATCACCCAGTTGCCGATCTGGTGGGAGCCCTTCCGCAGCCTGCCCTTCGCGATCCTGGCGCTGCTGCTGGTGCCGACAATCCTCGCCTTCATCGTCGGCTTCGCGATGTTCAAGCGGCGAGTGGGCGGTGTGTACTTCGCCATCATCACCCAGGCAGTCGCGCTTGTCCTATCCGTGCTGATCATCGGCCAGCAGGGCTACACCGGCGGCGTGAACGGCATCACCGACCTGAAGACGATGCTGGGCTGGGACATCCGGACCGACTCCGCCAAGTACATTCTCTACTTCGCCAATGCGGTCCTGCTCTTCGGCGCGATCTTCGCCTGCCGTGCGGTGCAGCGCTCGAAGCTGGGCACTCTGCTCCTCGCCATGCGCGACAAGGAGGACCGGGTGCGCTTCTCCGGTTACGACGTGGCGAACTTCAAGGTGTTCGTGTTCTGTCTGGCAGCGATGCTGTGCGGCCTGGGCGGCGCGATGTTCGCCCTGCAGGTGGGTTTCATGTCCCCCTCGTTCGTCGGGATCGTGCCCTCGATCGAGATGGTGATCTTCGCGGCGGTGGGGGGACGCATGTCCCTGGTGGGTGCGGTGTACGGCACGCTGCTCGTCAACTTCGGCAAGACCTACTTCTCCGAGACCTTCCCGCAGCTCTGGCTGTTCCTGATGGCGGCCCTCTTCATCGGCGTGGTGCTGGCCTTCCCGAATGGCATCGCCGGTCTCTACGAGAGCTACGTCAAGCCCTGGCTGCTGAAGTCCAAGGCCCCGCGTGATACGGGTGCGCCCACCGCACAGGTGACGCCGGAAGCGACTCCCGCCACGCCGCCCAGGACATCGGCAGCGCCGGCCCGCGCGCTCGATTCGGCGCCGTCCGGTAAGCAGCCCGACGGTGTCGGCCCGGCCGTCGCCTGACGCCCCCCATCCACGCGGCACCGGAACAGGACCCATCACCATGAGCAATTCCGACTTCGTGCTCGCCATCGAGGACCTCACCGTGTCCTTCGACGGCTTCAAGGCGATCGACGCGCTGACCCTCTACGTCGACAAGGGCGAACTGCGCGTGATCATCGGCCCGAACGGCGCCGGCAAGACCACCCTGCTGGACCTCATCTGCGGCAAGACCAAGGCGAGCGGCGGCAGCATCAAGTTCAAGAACAACGAGATGACCAAGCTCGCCGAGCACCAGATCGTGCGCTCGGGCATCGGCCGGAAGTTCCAGACCCCGTCGATCTACGAGAACCTGTCGGTGTTCAAGAACCTCGAGGTGTCGTTTCCGCGAGGCCGTGGCGTATTCGGCGCGCTGGCGTTCAAGTGCACGGATGACGTGAAGGCCCGCATCGAGGAAGTCGCCGCCGAGATCGGCCTCGCCGATCAGCTCAATACCGAAGCAGGCCTGCTGAGCCACGGCCAGAAGCAGTGGCTCGAGATCGGGATGCTGCTGATGCAGGACCCGGAACTGCTGATGCTGGACGAACCCATCGCCGGCATGAGCGTGCGCGAACGCGAGCTCACCGCCGAGCTGCTGGAACGCATTTGCCGCAACCGCTCCATGATCGTGATCGAGCACGACATGGACTTCGTGAAGAAGATCGCCCACAAGGTGACGGTGATGCACCAGGGAAAGATTCTCGCCGAGGGTCCCATGGACAAGGTCCAGAACGATCCCAAGGTCATCGACGTGTACCTCGGACACTGAAGGAGCGCGACCATGTCAGGAACCGCCATGCTGAACGTCAACGATCTGTTCGTGAGCTACGGGCAGAGCCAGGCCATCCACGGCATCTCCTTCGGGGCCAATCGCAACGAGACCGTCGCGGTGATGGGCCGCAACGGCATGGGCAAGACCACTCTCTTCAAGGCCCTCATGGGCGTGCTGCCCCTGAAGGGCGGCAAGGTGGAGGTCGACGGTGTCGATCTCTCCAGGGAAGAGTCCTTCCGGCGCGTCGCCGGCGGAATCGGCTACGTGCCCCAGGGCCGCATGATCTTCCCGACGCTCACCGTGGAAGAGAACCTCAAGACCGGCCTCGAGAATGCGAAGAACAAGGAGATCCCCGAGGAGATCTACGCGCTCTTCCCCGTGCTGTTCGAGATGCGCAAGCGCAAGGGCGGCAACCTCTCGGGCGGTCAGCAGCAGCAGCTCGCGATCGGGCGGGCGCTGGTCACCAATCCGAAGGTCCTGCTCCTCGACGAGCCGACCGAGGGCATCCAGCCGTCGATCATCAAGGACATCGCCAAGGCGCTGAACGAGATCCGCAAGCTGCGCGAGATCACCATCGTCGTGTCGGAGCAGGTGCTGTCCTTTGCACTCGACGTGGCGGACCGCCTGTTCGTGATCGAGGGCGGGCGTCTGGTCCACGAATCGACGCGAGCGAACATCGACGCAGACCGCATCAAGCAGTACCTGTCGGTCTGAACCATTCGCGGATGCGGCGGCACAGGTGTCACGCGATGCCTGTGCCGGCCGGTCCGCCGCAGTCCCCGAAGCATCCGAGGTCCGGAGCCACCACGCGATAGGAGAGCGCAATGCCTGACACCCTGATAAAGATCGACCTCAAGCAGTCGCCGTACGAGAACGAGATGATCCACAACCGGTGGCATCCCGACATTCCGATGGTGGCCTGGGTCAAGCCCGGCGATGACTTCATCGTCGAGACGTACGACTGGACCGGCGGCTTCATCCAGAACAACGATTCCGCCGACGACGTTCGCGACATCGACTTGTCGATCGTCCACTTCCTGAGCGGCCCGATCGGCGTGGAAGGCGCGGAACCCGGCGACCTGCTGGTCGTGGATCTGCTCGACATCGGCGCGCTGCCGGAGAGCCTCTGGGGCTTCAACGGCTTCTTCTCCAAGAAGAACGGCGGCGGCTTCCTCACCGACCACTTCCCCTTTGCGCAGAAGTCCATCTGGGACATCAGCGGCCTCTACACGCATTCGCGGCACGTGCCGGGCGTGAACTTCGCCGGCCTGATCCACCCCGGACTGATCGGCTGCCTGCCCGATCAGAAGATGCTCGACATGTGGAACAAGCGGGAAGGGGATTTCATCGCCACCGACCCGAACCGTGTCCCGCCGCTCGCCACCGCGCCGTTCGCGGAGACGGCGCACGCGGGCAAGGCGAAGGGCGATGCGAAGGCCAAGGTCGCCGCGCAAGGCGCGCGGACCGTGCCCCCGCGGGAGCACGGCGGCAACTGCGACATCAAGGATCTGTCGCGCGGCTCCAAGATCTACTTCCCGGTGTACGTGAAGGGCGGTGGCCTCTCCATGGGCGACCTGCACTTCAGCCAGGGCGATGGCGAGATCACCTTCTGCGGCGCCATCGAGATGGCCGGTTGGGTGCATCTGCGCGTGAACGTGCTGAAGGGCGGCATGGCGAAGTACGGCATCAAGAACCCGATCTTCAAGCCGAGCCCGATCACGCCCAACTACAACGACTACCTCATCTTCGAAGGCATCTCCGTCGACGAATGGGGCAAGCAGCACTACCTCGACGTCCACGTCGCCTACCGTCAGGCGTGTCTGAACGCGATCGAGTACCTCACGAAGTTCGGCTACTCGAAAGCGCAGGCGCATTCCATTCTCGGTGTCGCACCCGTGCAGGGCCACATCAGTGGCGTGGTCGACATACCGAATGCCTGCGCGACGCTCTGGATCCCGACCCAGATCTTCGACTTCGACATCAACCCGACGAACGCCGGTCCGGTGAAGCATCTGGACGGTTCCGTGGACATGCCGCTGTCGCCGGACAAGTAAGCGAAGGGGGAGACATGCCTGTCTACGAATATCTGTGCGACGAGTGCGGGACGGACTTCACCGCCCTGCGTCGGATGAGCGAGGCCTCCGCGCCCCATGACTGTCCGGAGTGTGGCGAACCCGCGCACCGGGCAATGCTCACCGCGCCGGCCTACGCCGGCATGCCGGCGACGGAGCGCAAGGCCCACTCCATCAACGAGCGGGCCCGGCACGAACCGAAGTTGTCGTCGCAGGTGGGCCACGTGCACGGACCGGGCTGCGGTTGCGGCTCCGGGCCGAGCAAGTCGACCAAGGTCGCGCCGGACGGGAAGAAGAGTTTTCCGTCCAAGCGTCCCTGGATGATCAGCCACTGAAGCAGCAGGCGTCCGAAGCAGCGAAAAGGCCGGGGGAGACCCCGGCCTTTTTCGTTTTGTGCGCTGTCGTCGGCGGAGGCGTGTCGGCGTACTACTCGACCAGTCGGGCAAGCACCGAGCCGCGTGGGAGGAGTTCGATCCCGGGGAACAGGGTGACGCCGATCAGGTTGGTGGGATTCACCAGGGCGGCGCCGCCACCGGGCAGTTCGAAGGCCAGGACGGGCTGGTTGAACACCTGCTGCAGCGTCGTGAAGACGTTGGCCATGTTGTTGAGCTGGGCCTGGATCTGGCCATGAAGCATGTGGCCACCGACCATTTCGTAGGACACCAGGCCGGAGAACGTCTCTCCGACGTGGAAGGCGCCCACACCCTGCTCGACCATGGCCTGGCGGCGTTCGCGGAACTCGGATTCGCCCGACAGGATGGTCACCGTACTGGCGCCCGAGCCGGGCGGGATGGGCACGGGTTCGGAGCCGCGGAAGTCGATGCGGCTGATCTCCCGGGTGGCAAGTACCGTGGTGGACAGCCCGCTGCCGATGATGAAGGTGGGGTTCGCGAAGGCCCGGGCCGGAATGAAGGTGGCCAGCGTGGCGGCCGCTTCGGTATCGGACTGGACGAAACGGCGGACGTTGCCGTTGGCGAGGTAGACGATCAGATCCATGGTCTGCAGGTCCGTGGCGCGGGTCGTTATCAGGGGCGGTAAGCCGTCCGACGGGCCGGCCGCAACACCCCGGGTCCGCCAGGTCAGCCCAAATCGTGCCCGGAAGGTGGGGCGAGGGCAAGGGCGGAACCCATTGTTGGGAAAAAAAATAATGCCCTGGGGTCGGAGAGTCCATGCTCCCGGGCGGGAGTGATCGCCGGGGTCAAGCCGGCCTCCGTGCGACCGTAAATGGAGTCATCCGGGTAACGGTCCGGATCCGGGGTGGGTCTCGTCCATCGGCGCGCCCATGGATCGGACTCGCCCGAACCCCACGACTCATACATCCAGGAAAGCCCGTGGCGTCACTCCAACAGGAATTCCCCCGAAACGATGCGGCACTGCCTGCCGCAGCTCTGCTCCTGGAAGACGAGGAGCAGGAGATGCTGTCGCGCCTGTTCCGGAACTGGCCGCGATTCGTCCAGATGGAGCACCTGATCACGCCCATCTCGCCGCTCGCCCTGCGGCTGATTGGGTTCAATCCGGATGCCCAGCAGGCCAGCACGGAAATCGTCCAGATCGTGGAGAGCGACCCCGTCCTCACCGCCCGGGTCCTCGGGCTGGCGAACGCGGCCGCCTTCGGGAACGCCGGCAAGCTCGTCTTCGACGTGAAGACGGCCGTCCTTCGCCTGGGCATGAACACGACTACCCGCGTAGCGCTCGCCCAGCTGGCGGCGGTGTGGATGCGCAAGTCGACCCGGATGCCGGACCGTGCGGTACTGAGGACGCTCTGGTTCGAGTACCTCCTGACGGCGTTCTGCGCCCATGAGATCGCCTGGGTGCTGGGCGACTCTTCCGTGAGCCCCAACGTGGCCTACGCGGGTGGGCTCCTGCACGACATCGGCAGCCTGGCGCTCTGCGGCGCCGCTCCGGAACTCATGACGCGCTTCATCCGGTCGGGTTACTGTGTCGGTACCCCGCTGCATGACGAGTTCGTCGACGCGCACACGAAGCTGGGGGAAAACCTGCTCACCCGGTGCGGTGCGCCTGCCACTCTGTCGGAGATCGCGTCCCGCCACCACGCGGGGTTCTCCCACGACGAGTCCGCCACGTCGATCGTGGTGTTCCTGGCCGATCACCTCCACCGGGGGGTCCTGGACCGCGTGCCGGGACAGTTCTCCATCCCCGACGAGCACCCCCTGGGATGCTTCGGCGAGCCGACCGAGATCGTCGACGAGACGGTCGAGGCTCTCGGCCTCGTGGTGAGCCTCGACCAGATCATGGAAAACGTCGCCGGCGAGAGCGCGCGCATCGAAGCGCTCGCCGGCGACTTCGCCTGACCGGACGTCCGCCCGCCGGCAACCCGCGACGCCGCCACCTTCGGGGGCGGCGTTTCGCTCTATACTCCCGCGTCATTCATTTTCGCCGGATGCGGGGCATGCCATGAAGAAGATCGAAGCGGTCATCAAGCCTTTCAAGCTCGACGAAGTCCGGGAGGCGCTGTCCGAGATCGGCGTGACCGGCCTCACCGTCACCGAGGTGAAGGGGTTCGGCCGGCAGAAGGGCCACACGGAGCTGTATCGCGGCTCGGAGTACGTGGTCGACTTTCTTCCCAAGGTCAAACTCGAGGTGGTGGTCACCGATACCCTGGTCGATGCCGCCGTGGACGCGATCGTGAAGTCTGCGCGCACCGGCAAGATCGGCGACGGCAAGATCTTCGTGGTCCCGGTGGAGCAGGTCGTCCGCATCCGCACGGGCGAGACGGACGAGGCAGCGGTCTGACCGGAGGTTCGTTCGTCATGGATCGCGTTTCCCCCTTCGCGCAGCTGCGCGAGATCGGGCAGAGCCTCTGGCTCGACAATCTCAGCCGGGACATGATCGCGGGCGGCGAACTCGCCCGGCTCGTGGCCTCCGGTGACGCCACGGGCATCACCACCAACCCATCCATCTTTCGCAACGCCATTGCGGCGGGCAAGGCCTACGCGGCCGAACTCGGCGCGCTGAAGGCCTCCGAGCCCGATCCCGAGCGCCGCTACGAGCGGCTGGCCGTTGCGGACGTGCAGGCTGCCTGCGACGTGATGCGTCCGGTCTTCGACCGCACGCACGGCGACGACGGGTTCGTGAGTCTCGAAGTGTCCCCGCGCCTCGCCTACGACGTCGAGGGCACGGTGGCTGCGGCGCGCAGGCTCCGGGCCGAGGTGGAGCGCGACAACGTCCTCATCAAGATTCCCGGCACCCCCGAAGGCGCCCAGGCCTTCGAGCGCTGCATCGCCGAGGGCATCAGCGTCAACATCACGCTGCTGTTCTCGCTGGGCCAGATGAACCGTGTTTTCGAGGCCTATATCGCCGGGCTCGCCAAGCGCCACGCCGCCGGCGGGGATGTCTCCCGCGTCAAGGCGGTCGCCAGCTTCTTCATGAGCCGCATCGATTCCCTCCTCGACAAGCAGCTCGATGCGCAGGGCAGCCCCGAAGCCCTGGCGCTGCGCGGTCGCGGTGCCGTGGCCATCGGCAAGCTGGCCTACGAGCGCTACGGGCAGGTCTTCGGCGGGTCTGCCTTCGCCGCCCTTCGGGGTGCAGGCGCCCGGCCCCAGTACCTGCTGTGGGCGAGCACCAGCACCAAGAACCCGGCCTATCCCGATCTGCTGTACGTGGAACCCCTGATCGGGCCCGAAACCATCAACACCCTGCCGGATGCCACGCTCGCGGCCTTTCGCGACCACGGCAAGGCGGCATCGACGATCAGTCAGGGTGTGGCGGAGTCCCGCGAGGCCGTGGCATCCCTGCAGCGTCTGGGCGTGGATCTCGAGCAGGTGGGTTTGCAACTGCAGCGCGATGGCGTCCGGCTGTTCGAAGAAGCCTACGATGCCCTGCTCGCTGCCGTGAAGTGACCGCCCCTTGAGGCTGCGATGCCGATACGGCGCCCTCGGGCGCCGTTTTCGTTTTCGACGTGGTTGCGGAGACCGGCCGTGACGCCGCGCACCGACCTCGTCCGCCTGACCGAGCGGGGCCTCTACTGCGAGGCGGCGGACAGCTATATCGATCCCTGGCGCCCGGTCGACCGGGCCATCATCACCCACGCCCATGCCGACCACGCGCGGCGCGGGCACGCGCACTATCTCGCCACCCGCGATGCCGAACAGGTGCTGCGCATCCGGCTCGGCGACGTTTCGCTCCAGTGCCTCGCCTACGGGGAATCGGTGACCGTCGGCAGCGTGAGGCTCTCGTTCCATCCGGCCGGCCACGTACTCGGCTCGGCCCAGGTACGCCTCGAGCATGCCGGCGAAGTCTGGGTGCTCTCGGGTGACTACAAGGTGGCGCCGGACGCGACATGCGCGCCGTTCGAGCCAGTGGCGGCGCACACGTTCGTCACGGAGTCCACCTTCGGCCTGCCGATCTACCGCTGGCGTCCGCCCGGCGACATCTTCGCGCAGGTGAACGAGTGGTGGGCCGCGAACGCGGCGGCGGGCCGAGCGTCCGTTCTCTATGCGTATTCCTTCGGCAAGGCGCAACGGATCCTCGCCGGTGTAGAGGCGTCGATCGGTCCCATCGTGTGTCACGGCGCCGTCGAGGCTCTCAACGACGCCTATCGGGGAAGCGGTGTGACGTTGCCGCCGACCCTTCGCGTATCGGACCGTCCCGGCAGCGAAGACCTGCGTCGTGCGCTGGTGCTCGCGCCGCCGTCGGCGCAGGGCACACCCTGGCTGCGCCGCTTCGGCGAGTTCAGCGACGCCTTCGCATCGGGCTGGATGCAGCTGCGCGGCGCACGCCGGCGCCGCAGCGTCGATCGCGGATTCGTCCTGTCGGACCACGCCGACTGGCCGGGCCTGCAGAGTGCGATCGCGGCGAGCGGCGCCAGCCGCGTGTTCGTCACCCACGGGCAGGTGCCGGTCATGGTGCGCTGGCTCACGGAGCAGGGCCTGGAGGCCCGCGCGTTCGAGACGGAGTTCGGAGGCGGCGACGACGGCGCCGAAGTCCCGTGAGGCGGTTCGCATCGCTGTACCGGGAACTCGACGCGACGACGTCGACGCTGCGCAAGCTCGCGGCGCTGCGCGAGTACTTCTCCGCGGCATCCGATGCCGACTGCGCGTGGGCGGTGTTCTTTCTTGGTGGCGAGAAGCCGCGCCAGGTGATTCCGACTCGCGTCCTGCGCACACTGGCCGTCCGGACCGCAGACATTCCGGAGTGGCTGTTCGAGGAGTGCTACCAGGCCGTCGGCGATCTCGCGGAGACCATCGCTCACCTGCTGCCCGACCCGGGCTCGGGCAGCGACGCGTCCCTGGCCGATTGGGTCGAGCACCGGCTTCTGCCGCTGCGAAGCCTGCGGGACAGCGCCCTCGACGACGCGGTGATCGCGGCGTGGCGCGAACTGGATGCCTCCGGCCGCCTCGTCTGGAACAAGCTCATCACCGGCGGGTTCCGCGTGGGCGTGTCGCGTTTGCTCGTCACACGTGCGGTGGCCGAGGTGGCCGGCGTGGAGCCGACACTCGTCGCGGAGCGTCTGCTGGGCGACTGGCAGCCCACGGCACAGGCCTACCGAGCGCTGTTCGCGGCCGAGCGCGGCGACGAACGCGCGGGCCGACCTTACCCGTTCTTTCTGGCGCACCCGATCGACCGGCCTGTCGAGGAACTCGGCCCGTGCGAGCAGTGGCAGGCGGAGTGGAAGTGGGACGGTATCCGGGCGCAGCTGATCGTCCGCGGCGGCCGACCGTATGTCTGGTCACGGGGCGACGAACCCATGACCGAGCGGTTTCCGGAACTCGGTGCGCTCGCCGCCCGACTTCCCGATGGCGTGGTCCTGGATGGCGAACTGCTCGCCTGGCGGGACGGGGCGGCCGCGCCGTTCGCCCTGCTGCAACAGCGCATCGGCCGCAAGAAACTCACGCCGCGTGTACTCCGCGAGGCGCCAGTCGCGTTCGTGGCCTATGACCTGCTGGAAATCGAAGGCCGCGACTGCCGGGCCGACCCGCTTCACCGGCGCCGCGCCGCGCTGGAGGAACTGGTGGAACGCGTCGCCGATCCCGCGCTGCATGTGTCGCCCGTCGTCGTCGCGACCGACTGGAACAGTCTTGCCGCGCAACGCGCACAGGCGCGCGATCGGGGGGTGGAGGGGCTGATGCTCAAACACCAGGATTCCGCATACGGCGCGGGCCGGGTAAAGCTCGAGGGCGGCGGCTGGTGGAAGTGGAAGATCGATCCGTACAGCGTCGATGCCGTGCTCGTCTATGCGCAGCGAGGTCACGGGCGGCGCGCCAGTCTCTACACCGACTACACTTTCGCCGTGTGGCGGGGCGAGGAACTCGTTCCCTTCGCGAAGGCCTACTCGGGCCTCACCGACGCCGAGATCCGCGAGGTGGACAACTTCATCCGCGCCCATACGCGCGAGAAATTCGGGCCCGTCCGCAGTGTCACGCCGGAACTCGTGATGGAGATCGGGTTCGAAGGCATTGCCCGATCACCGAGGCACAAGAGCGGGGTGGCGGTACGCTTCCCGCGTATCCTGCGCCTTCGTAGCGACAAGAAACCCCGCGACGCTGATACTCTCGACACGCTGTTGCGTCTCATCGGCCCGGCCTTGCCGGCCCCTTTCATCCCTGAACGAGGAGAACCCCGAGAATGACTTTTCGCATCTTTCGCATCGTCCGGTCCGGGCTGGCCGGATGGTCGCGCCGGGCCACCGGCCTCCTGCTGGTCGCAGCATGCTGCCTGGCTGGCGGTCTCCAGACCGCGTCGGCGGCCAACGAGGAAGAGCGTGTCACGTTCATCCAGTACCGGCTGATCGCGTCCTGGGTGAAGGAGGGAAGTTTCGAGGCGGCGCCGCGCAAGCTCTGGCGCTTCAAGGACCACCACCTCCGATACGAGGAGCCACGCAATCCGGCCAACGGTTCCGAGGTGCTGCTGATCGCCAATGCGCCCGATGCCTGGCTGATCAACCGGACCACCCGAACGGGGAGTCACATGGTGGATCCCGGCCCCACCTTCAATGTCCTGTTCCCGGTGTTCCAGGGCGGCGCGCCCGGTTCGCTGCAGCGCCTGCAGATGGGCAGGGAGGTGGAGTTCTTCCGGACGCGCAATGCCGAGGTCCTGGCCGACGAAGTCATCGACGGTATCGCCTGCAAGGTGATGAAGCTCGAGCTCGCGGACACGACGGCGACGCTCTGGATCGACAAGAACTCGTCGCTCCCGCGTCAGGTGCGCATGCGCTCTCCGAAGGTGGAGTACGCCGTCCGCTACGACCTCTATCGTGTCGATGGAACCCTGGACATGGCGCTGTTCGAGAAGCCCGCCGATGTCGAGATCTCGGCGTCGAAGTAGCGCGCTCGCCCGAGGTGATGGCGGCGCATGTGATCGGGACGAGGCGCCCGGAGAATGAGGAGCCGCGTGGGGTGTACGCGGCTCCAAGGGACTGCCAGACTGTTGTTGTTATGGAATCGCCGAACGACCTGCAACACCCGCTCGCGATTCGTGCATGACGGGCGGGCCCGGGTCTCCCCGGAACGCCGGTCAGCGATGTTGCCGCTACGATCCTTGCCGCGAAAGCGCTGGTCCGCGGTCATGTCTTGTTGTTCTCGGCAACATCCCTCAATCAGCAATCGGGGTGCCACGGGCTGCGCGGCCGTTTTCGGGTGCATGACGCCATCGGCATGCGGTCGCAGGGTCGGAAAGACTGTAAGTCAACTCGACGCAGTCCTCGGAAAAGCCGGGCAACACGCGATCGGCTTTTCGGAAGTGTTCGCCGCCGCTGTGACATCGACGATCCCGCAGTGCGATTTTTTCCGGTTCGGCCTCGGCGGGCGGGGCACGAGCGTCAGCATTCCCGACGCTGACGAGAATTGCGCATGCGCACCGATCGCGTCACACCATCGCCCCGTGCGGAACGCATGGCCTGTCCGTGTCTCCGATAGGCCTTTCCCCTGCCGGGTTTCCCCGCACTGAGTCCCGCCGTCATGGCCCGTTCCCGTCCCGCGAAGACCGCAGTGCCCGTGCTGTCCCGTGCAACGGGGCCGTTGCGCGACGCGGATCTCGAAGCGTGGTTCGCGTCCCGCGGATGGACGCCATTCCCCTTCCAGCAGGAGGTGTGGGCGGCCATGCAGGCGGGGCGCTCCGGACTGCTCCACGCCACCACGGGGACCGGAAAGACCTACGCCGTGTGGCTCGGCGCCTTGCTCCGCAGTGCCACGCATGGCGAGCCGGCGCCTGCGCTGACGGTGATCTGGCTCACACCGATGCGCGCGCTCGCCGCCGATACGGCGCGTGCGCTGCAGGTCGCCGTCGATGGTCTCGGTCTCTCCTGGACCGTGGACATCCGGACCGGCGACACGTCGTCCGCCGCCCGCGCGAGACAGACAAAGCGGCTGCCCAGCGTGCTCGTCACCACGCCGGAGAGTCTCAGTCTGCTGCTGACGCGGGCGGATGCCGCGGAACGGTTGGACGAGGTTGCCACGGTCGTGGTCGACGAGTGGCACGAACTCATGGGCGGCAAGCGCGGCGTGCAGACGCAACTGGCACTCGCGCGGCTGCGCCGCTGGCAGCCGTCGCTCGTCACGTGGGGCCTCTCCGCGACGCTGGGCAATCTCGACGAGTCGCTCGACGTGCTGCTCGGCGCGGCGCACGACGGTGTGATCGTGCGCGGTCGCGTGCCGAAGCGACTCACAATCGACGCCATCATCCCGGCCACGGTGGAGCGGTTTCCCTGGGCGGGGCACATGGGGCTCACGCTGCTCGACGATGTCGTCGCGGCGGTGGAGGCGGGTGGTACGACGCTGTTGTTCACCAACACCCGCTCGCAGGCGGAGATGTGGTATCGCGCCGTGCTCGATGCACGGCCAGACTGGGCGGGCGTTCTTGCGCTGCATCACGGATCCCTCGATCGGGAACTGCGCGACTGGGTGGAAGCGAGTCTGGCCGCCGGGACGCTCCGCGCATGCGTGTGCACGTCGAGCCTCGATCTCGGCGTGGACTTCCTGCCCGTGGACCGGGTGCTGCAACTCGGTAGCCCGAAGGGCATCGCGCGGCTCACGCAGAGGGCAGGGCGCTCGGGGCACGCGCCGGGTCGCGAATCGCGTGTGACCTGCGTGCCGACCCACGCCTTCGAACTCGTCGAGGCCGCCGCGGCGCGGCGCGCGTCCGCCGCCGGGCTCATCGAATCGCGTCGGCCGCCGCGGGAACCTCTCGATGTGCTCGTCCAGCACCTGGTGACCGTGGCGCTCGGCGGCGGATTCCGGCCCGAGGATCTGCTCGCGGAGATTCGCTCGACGCACGCGTACCGGAAGCTGAGCGATCAGGACTGGCAGTGGGCGCTCGATTTCGTGATGCGGGGCGGCTCGTCGCTGCGGGCCTATCCCGAATACCACCGCATCGTCGCGGACGACGAGGGCGTTCACGCGGTGCCGGATGCGCAGATCGCGAAGCGGCACCGCATGTCCATCGGCACGATCGTGAGCGACGCCTCGATGGAGGTACGCTGGATGAGCGGCGGGCGCATCGGCCACGTGGAGGAATCCTTCATCGGCATGCTGCATCCCGGTGACTGCTTCCACTTCGCCGGACGGACGCTCGAACTCGTGCGCGTGCACGAGATGACCGCGCTGGTCCGCAAGGCCACGGCCGGCAAAGCCGCGGTGCCGCGCTGGAACGGCGGCAAGATGCCGCTATCCTCCGAACTGGCGGATGCCGTCGTCGCGCTCGTGGACGAGGCCCGCCGCGGAGAGCTCGTCGAGCCCGAGCTGCGAGCCCTCGCGCCGCTGTTCGAACTGCAGGCGCGCTGGTCCCGCGTGCCGGCGGCGAACGAGCTTCTGATCGAAGTGTTCACGACCCGCGAGGGCTGTCACTTCTTCTGCTTCCCGTTCGCCGGTCGGCACGTGCATACGGGCCTGTCCAATCTGCTGGCCTGGCGCGTTGGTCAGGTGCGGCCGGAGAGCTTTTCCCTGTGCGTGAACGACTATGGCTTCGAGATGCTCGCCCCGCGGGAGGTCGACTGGCGGTCTCTGATCGACGGTGGTCTGTTCCGGGTCGAGGGGCTGGAACACGACATCCTCGCCAGCCTCAACGCGGGGCAGCTCGCGCGAGGGCGGTTCCGCGAGATCGCGCGCGTCGCCGGGCTCATCTTCCAGGGCTATCCCGGGCAGCCCAAGAGCACGCGACAGCTGCAGGCGTCGAGCGAACTGTTCTTCGACGTGTTCGCGAAGTACGACCCCGACAACCTGCTGCTGCGCCAGTCGCGGCGCGAGGTCCTCGAGCAGGAGCTAGAGTACTCGCGGCTCGAGCGCACACTGCAGCGGATCGCCAGTCGCGAGATCGTCTTTTCGACACCGCCTCGCGCGACACCCTTTGCGTTTCCACTCATGGTGGAGCGCATCCGCGAGCGGCTTTCCACCGAGAAGGTGAGCGATCGCGTGGCGCGGATGGTGGCCGCGCTGGAGAAGCACGCGCCTGCCGCGGCGGGCCCGGCCTGAGCGACGCGAAGTCCCTTCAGGACGAGCGCCGTGCGCGAAGACGACTCGGCGGATAGCCGTACCGCTGGGCAAATGTGCGGCTGAAATGGGCGGCGTCGTTGAAGCCGCCGGTGAATGCGATGTCGCTGATCGACCGTCCGGACTGGGAGGGATCGGCGATGGCATCGTGGCATTGCTCGAGACGCTGTTCCCGTACCCAGGTGCCGAAGGACGTGCCAGCGCCGCGGAACAACTGATGCAGGTAACGCACCGAGATACCGTTGGCGCGGGCCGCGGCAGCGGGCGTGAGTTCCGGATCGCTCAGGTTTGCGCGCGCGTAGTCGCGAAGTGCACAGAGCATTCCGCGCGGGTCTTCCGCCTTTTCGGTGGGAATGCCCGAAGAGCCCATCATGGCGGCGACGGCCAGATCCAGCGCCCGGGCGGCAAGGCGCGACTGCCCGTTCCCGGGCAGACCAGGGGCCTCCCGGTGCAGGGCGGAGAAGACCTGGAACGCGAGTCCCGCGCCGGGGCGATGCCGGTCGAAGCTCACGCCCCGCAGATCGTTCGCGAGGCCGGCGCGATGCTGTATTTCGTCGCGCGGGACTTCCACCACGAGCCGCCGCACCGGCACGTCGAAATGCAGGACGTAGGGTTCGGTACTGTCCAGCACCGTGAACTCCCCGGGCTCCAGGCGGGCTTCCCGCCCGCGCTGCCGCACGAACCCCGTCCCGGCGATCTGGAGTGTCACGAAGAAGGAGCCGCGGCTTTCGTGGGCGATGTGGCTCGGGTTGCGCTCGATGGTGACCGGGTCGCAGCAGACGTCGATGAAGCGCAGCGGGCCGAAGCCGTGAGTGGCGATCTCGGCGCCGAACGGCCCGACGTGCCGCCGGCGTGCGCCGAGCTGGATGACCGTCTCGCAGATGGTCTCCCGGAAGTAGTGGAACTGCCTGCTCGTGCCGACGTCCGCCGTGGAAAAACGCGCGCTCATGCCTGTCTCCAGCTCCGTTGCGCCCTCGCAGGGAAGTGTACCCCCGGGACTGCGCTCCAGGACAACTGCCGGTGCAGGCAGAGTCAAGACGCCCCCGGGGCATGTGTCTATCTTCCGACGGAAGCCTCACGGGAGTGCCGAAACCGATTCACGAAGCCGGCCGCAGTCCGGTTCCAGGTCGGTGCTTCCGTCAGGGATGACGCCGGTGAGCGTCCCTTCCCACAACAATGAACGTCCTCGGGAGTCCCAGTCATGAAGTCCATGGATTGCTTGCGTAACGGGTTGCCGGCCGCCTTGGCAGCCGGCTTGTGGGCGGTGTGCGCGCCTGCCGGCGCCCAGTCGACCGCTGTGCTGTCGGCCGATCACACGACGCCCGGCGACGTGGTCACCTACGGAATGGGGTACTCGCAGCAGCGGTTCAGTCCGCTCAAGCAGATCAATGCGCGCACGGTCTCCCGGCTCGTGCCGGTCTGGGCGATGGGCACCAACAATTCGCTGGGCGACGAGGCGCAGCCGCTCGTGAGTGGCGGGATGATGTACTACACGACCGGCAAGTCCACGTACGCGGTCGACGCGCTAACAGGCCGGATGGCGTGGAAGCACGAACTGGAATACGGGCCGGATATCGGCCGGGCGGCACTGAGCGGTCAGGTGAACCGCGGACCGGCGCTCTACGAGGGCAAGCTGTTCCGGACGACTCTCGACGCGCAGGTGCTGGCGCTCGATGCGAAGACGGGCAAGGAATTGTGGAAGTCCAAGTCCGCGGACTACAAGCAAGGCTATTCCATGAGCGTTGCGCCGCTGGTGGCCAACGGCGTGCTCATCACCGGCATCGGCTGCGGCGAACACGGCGGGCGCGGCTACATCGAAGCCTGGGACCCGGAGACCGGCAAGCAGCTCTGGCGCAAGTACACCATCCCCGCACCGGGCGAGCCCGGCAGCGAAACATGGCCCGAGGGCGACGCGTGGACTCGCGGCGGCGGACCGGCGTGGCTCACCGGGTCCTACGATCCCGCGCTGGATCTCGTGTTCTGGGGCGTCGGCAATGCCAGCCCGTGGAACGCGCAGGACCGCCGCGGCGACAACCTCTACACCGCGTCGGTGCTGGCCATGCGCCCGAAGACCGGTGAAGTCGTCTGGTACTACCAGTTCACGCCGAACGACACCTTCGATTTCGACGGCAACAACGAACTGGTGCAGGCCGATATCCTCGTGGCCGGCAAGCCGCGCAAGGTCGTGATGCAGGCCAACCGCAACGGCTTCCTCTACGTGCTCGACCGCGTGAGCGGCGAGTTGCTCGCGGCCAACGCCTTCACCCGCCAGACCTGGGCCGAAGGCATCGACATGAAGACCGGCCGGCCGGTGGAGACCGCGGCCGTCAAGAAGATGCGCGAAACCGGGGACTGGGTCACTGTCGCGCCCGCCGCCTTCGGTGGCAAGAACTGGAACCCGATGTCGTTCAGCCCCGCGACCGGCCTGCTCTACGCGAACGTGCTCGACAACGAGTGGGACTACCGTCCCGCCAAGCAGCCCTACGAAGCCGGCGCGCCCTACATCGCGATGGAGGCGAAGTGGCGTTTCGACCAGAAGGCCGGCGGCGCCCTGAAGGCCCTGGACCCGGTCACGGGCAAGGCGAAGTGGCAGCATCCGTGGACCATCGCCAGCTTCTCGGGCACGCTCGCCACGGCAGGCGATCTCGTCTTCACAGGCAACATGACCGGCGAGTTCGCCGCGTTCCACGCCGGGACCGGGCAGAAGCTCTGGAGCTTCCAGACGAGTTCCGGCATCGTGTCCCAGCCGATCACCTGGGAGCACGGCGGCCGCCAGTACGTGACCGTCGCCAGCGGTATCGGTACCGTCTATCTGTTCTTCGCGGGAGACGAGCGTCTGGCCACGGTACCGCCGGGCGGCACGCTCTGGACTTTCGCACTCATGCCTTGAGGAGCCCCATGCAGTGGCCGCGTTCGCTATCCCTGTCTTCGCGGCTGCTGTGTGCGCTTGCGATCGTGGTCGCCGTGCAGACGCCACCGATCCTGGCCGGGCAGACCCCGGCGGCGGGTGACGCGCCGTCGCCCGACCTCGCCGCCCGCGGTCGCGGTCTGTACCTGAGCCACTGCATGCGTTGCCACGGCCCCAACATGATCACGCCGGGCACGATCGCCTACGACCTCCGGAAGTTTCCCGCCGACCAGAAGGACCGCTTCGTCCTGTCAGTCCTCAACGGCAAGGGCGCCATGCCTGCCTGGGGTGGTGCCGTGACGGGCGACGACATCGATGCCCTCTGGGCGTACGTTCTTACGCGAGGGAAGTGACGCCGATCCCGTTTCGGGCGGGCGCCAAGTTGGTTCAGAATGCGGGCTTCCCGTCTGCCTTCCCCAACCTTTCCCGTAGAGAGCGACCCATGAAAATCGCCAATAACGTCTCGGATCTCATCGGCAACACCCCGCTCGTGCGGCTGAACCGTGTCACGCAGGGCTGCGTGGCTGAGGTGGCTGCCAAGCTCGAGTTCTTCAACCCGGCCCACAGCGTCAAGGACCGGATCGGCGTGGCGATGATCGATGCCGCCGAGAAGGCCGGGAAGATCAAGGCCGACACTATCATCCTCGAGCCCACCAGCGGCAATACCGGTATTGCGCTCGCCTTCGTGTGCGCGGCGCGCGGCTACAAGCTCGCCATCGTCATGCCCGAGACCATGAGCAAGGAGCGCCGTGCCGTGCTGCGGGCCTACGGCGCCGAACTGATCCTGACGCCGGGCTCCGAAGGCATGGGCGGGGCCATCCGCAAGGCCGAGGAGATGGCAGCAGCTGACTCCCGGTACTTCATTCCGCAGCAGTTCGCGAATCCCGCCAACCCCGAAATCCATCGCCAGACCACCGCCGAGGAGATCTGGCGCGACACCGACGGGAAGGTCGATATCCTGGTGTCCGGCATCGGGACTGGCGGCACCATCACCGGCATCGGCGAAGTCCTGAAGGCCCGCAAGCCCGGCTTTCGCTGTGTGGCCGTGGAGCCCGATGCGTCCCCCGTGCTGTCGGGCGGCGCCAAGGGACCCCACCCCATCCAGGGCATCGGGGCGGGCTTCGTGCCCGCGATTCTCAACACCGGGATCTACGATGAAGTCGTGCGCGTCTCCAACGACGATGCCTTCGCCACCGCGAGACGCATGGCGACGGACGAAGGGCTGCTCGTTGGCATCTCGTCGGGCGCTTCCACCTGGGCGGCGCTTCAGGTTGCCCGGCGTCCGGAGAATGCGGGCAAGCTGATCGTGGTGATCATCCCGTCTTTCGGCGAGCGCTATCTCAGCACCAAGCTGTTCGAAGGTCTCACAGACTGAGAGATTCGCCCCGCAGCTCGACCCGGCTTCCCGCTGCCGCCATCTGGCTGGCGTCCGGGGAGCCGGCGGCGTCGAAGCCCCTGTTTCGCATGCATATGCGGTACTGATGCCAGTCGGGCGTGGTCAGGAATGCGCCCGCCCTCGCGGCCTGCATCTGCTGGTAGCACTTGAGGTGGGCCTGCTGCCGGGTGAGCGGTGCCGGCGCTGCAGTGCCCTGTCCGGGCGGCGCCGAGGAGGCGCATCCGGCGAGCAGAACGATCACGACGGCCAGGAACTTCATCGGCAAGCCTCCTCGGTATTGCGTTTTCGATTCGAATGCCGCGTTCCGGTTCCCCCTTGTCCGTCGAAAGGTCGCCCCGCGGATTCCTGTGCTAACGTCCGGCGTCCCCACCGTCCACCCCGTGCATGGCCTCCGATCCGTCGTCCGTCCTGGTCCGCTTTGCCGGCGTCGCGAAGACCTATGACGGGACGACGTTCGCAGTACGCGATCTGGATCTCGACGTGCGGCACGGGGAGTTCCTCACGCTGCTCGGCCCTTCCGGGTCGGGCAAGACGACTACCCTGATGATGCTTGCCGGATTCGAGGCGCCCAGTACTGGGGACATCCTCCTCGACGGACGCTCGATCCGCGCGACGCCAGCGCACCGCCGCAATTTCGGCATGGTGTTCCAGAGCTATGCCCTGTTCCCGCACCTTTCCGTGGGTGACAACGTGGCCTACCCACTCAACGTGCGGGGCGTTTCCGGTCAGGAGCGCCGGGACCGTGTGGCCCGGGCGCTGGCCATGGTCCGCCTCGAAGGCTACCAGACACGACGCCCTTCCCAGTTGTCCGGCGGGCAGCAGCAGCGGGTGGCGCTCGCCCGCGCGCTCGTGTTCGAGCCCACCCTGGTGCTGATGGACGAGCCGCTCGGCGCGCTCGATAAGCAGCTCCGCGAGCACATGCAGATCGAGCTGAAGGCGCTGCACCGTCAGCTTGGCATCACCTTCGTGTACGTGACCCACGACCAGGGCGAGGCGCTCACGCTCTCCGACCGCGTGGCCGTTTTCCAGGATGGCGCGCTGCAGCAGGTCGCGCCGGTGGACCGGCTGTACGAGGCGCCTGCCAACCGGTTCGTCGCGGGCTTCGTGGGCGATGCCACGTTCCTGGAGGGCCGCCTCGTGAGCCGGCACAGCGGCGCGGTCGAACTGGAACTCCCGGGCGGCTGGCGACTCCGAGGAGTGGACGGCGATCTGGGCGATGCGCCGCCGGGAACCGATGTCGTGGCCGTGGTCCGTCCGGAGCGCATCGCGTTCACATCCGAGCCGGCTGGCGAGAACGCGCTTTCTGCCACCGTGGAAGACGTGATCTATTTCGGCGATCATTTGCGGGCGCGCTGTGCGATCGACGGACAGGCTGTTGCCACCGTCAAGGTGCCGCTGGGGCCCAGGCCACCGGTGGGCGGCGCGGTAAGCCTGCACCTGCCCGCCGAACATCTGCGAATCTATCGCTGACGAATGCAACGAAACTCGAGGAGACTATCAATGCCCCCATGCCTGCCGCGCTTGCTTGCCGCGGTCCTGCTGTCCGGCGCCACCGCTGTGCTCGCGCAGACCACCGTCACCGTCGTGAACTTCGGTGGCGCCAACGGCAACGCGCAGAAGAAGGCCTACTACGAGCCGTTCGAGAAGGCCGCTGGCGTGCGCATGGTGCCGGTCGAGTACAACGGCGAGCAGGCCAAGGTGAAGGCGATGGTGGAGGCCCGCAAGGTGACGTGGGACATCGTCGAGACCGAGTCGCCGGACGTCGACCGCGGCTGCGACGAAGGCCTGTTCGAACGCATCGACTGGAGCCGCATCGGCAACAAGGCGGACTTCCTGCCGGCCGCCGTGCACGACTGCGGCGTCGGCATCTTCTTCTGGTCCACCGTCATTGCCTACAACGCCGACCGCGTGAAGGAGCCCCCGCGCCACTGGGCGGACTTCTGGGATCTGCGCAAGTACCCGGGCAAGCGCGCGCTGCGCAAGGGCGCCCGCTACAACCTCGAGTTCGCGCTGATGGCCGACGGCGTGAAGCCCGCCGATGTCTACAAGGTGCTCGCCACGCCGGAGGGGGCCGAACGCGCTTTCCGCAAGCTGGCCGAGCTGAAGCCCCACCTCCAGTGGTGGGAGGCCGGCGCCCAGCCGCCCCAGTTCCTGGTGGCCGGCGACGTGATCATGGCGAGCAGCTACAACGGCCGCATCGACGCTGCCCAGCGCGAAGGGCGGAATCTGCGCATCACCTGGACCGGCAGCATCTTCGACGTGGACTTCTGGACGATCCCCAAGGGCTCCCCCAATCGCGATGTCGCCATGCGCTTCATCGCGTTCGCCAGCGATCCCGACCGGCAGGCCGACTACGCGCGGCTGATCAGCTACGGGCCCACGCACTCGAAGACGCTGGGCAAGCTCGACGCCAAGGTGCTCGCGAACCTGCCGTCGGCGCCCGCGAATGCGAAGGACGCGCTGCGCTTCGACTTCCGTTTCTGGGCCGACCAGGGCGAGGTCCTCGAGAAGCGATTCGCCGCCTGGGCCGCCCAGTAGGCGCCGGTCATGGCGGGCAGTGAGGCCGACGCTGCCCGCGCTCTCGCGCGTGACCGCCGGGCCCGGGTGCTTCAGGCGCTCGGCCTGACGGCACCGCTGCTCGTCTTTCTCGCATTCACCTTCCTGATTCCCATCGGTGCGCTGCTCATGCGCGCCGTCGAGAACCCCGAGGTGGCGCGTGCGCTGCCGGCAACGGTGGCCGTCCTCGATTCCTGGGACACCGTGTCCGCCCCGCCGGACGGCGCTTACCGTGCCTTCGCCGACGATCTCCTGGCGATGGCCGAGCCAGCCGATGCGGGGGGCCTTGCCCGCCGCCTCAACAGCGAACTGCCCGGCGCCCGCTCGCTCGTCATGGGGGCGTTCCGGCAGCGGGAGTCGTTCGCGACGCTCGATGCGCCAGCGGCGAAGGCCGCGTTCCTCGCCCTGGATGAACGCTGGCAGCAGCCGGAGCTGTGGCGCGTGATCGCCCGCAACGGTTCGCGCTGGACGCCGGACTACCTGCTCGCTTCCGTCGACCGCCGCCGGGATGCTACGGGCGACGTCGTTGCCGTGCCGGAAGAGCAGGCGGTGTTCGTCCGCATCCTCCTGCGCACGCTCGGCATCGGCGCCACCGTCACTCTCGTGTGTCTGGTGCTGGCGTACCCCCTGGCCTGGTGGCTGTCCACGCTGCCCGTACGCAAGGCCAATCGCCTGCTGATCCTCGTGCTGGTGCCCTTCTGGACTTCGGTGCTGGTGCGTGTGGCCGCGTGGATCGTCCTGCTGCAGTCGGAGGGTCTGGTGAATCGCGCGCTCGCCGGCCTGGGGTGGATCGACCGGCCGCTCGAACTCCTCTTCAACCGGACCGGCGTGATCATCGCGATGGTGCACATCCTGCTGCCGTTCATGATCCTGCCGCTGTACAGCGTGATGAAGGGCATCCCGCGCGACTATCAGCGGGCGGCGGTGTCGCTCGGCAGCCATCCGCTCGGCGCCTTCGTGCGCGTGTTCGTTCCGCAGACGCTGCCGGGCGTCACGGCTGGCGTGCTGCTGGTGTTCATCCTCGCGATTGGCTACTACGTGACGCCCGCGCTGCTGGGCGGGCCGGCCGACCAGATGCTGAGTTCGAGCGTGGCGCAGTACGCCAACGTGGAACTCAACTGGGGCATGGCCTGTGCGCTGGGTGCCGTGCTCCTGACCGCGACGCTCGTGCTGTACGGTGTGTATCGCCGCTTCGCTACTGGCGAGGGGCTCACCGCATGACGGTCACGCCGGAGCGGATCGGCTTGTTCGCCGTGCGCGCGCTGTGCGTCGGCGTGCTGGCGTTCCTGCTGCTGCCGATCCTCGTGATCGTGCCGCTCTCCTTCTCGGCGAGTTCATTCCTCGTCTATCCGGTCACGGACTGGTCGCTGCACTGGTACCGCGAACTGTTCGCTTCCGCGGAGTGGCGGCGGGCTGCGGCCAACAGCTTCCTCGTGGCCCCGGCGGCGACGGTGATCGCGACGGTGCTCGGCACGCTCGCCGCGGTCGGGTTGTCGCGTGTGTCGTTCGCGGGCAAGGGTCTCCTGCTCGCCGTGCTGATCTCGCCGATGATCGTGCCGATCGTCGTGGTGGGCGTGGGTGCGTATCTGTTCTTCGCGAAGCTGGGGCTGGCGGACAGCTATGCGGGACTGGTGCTGGTGCATGCGGCACTGGGCACCCCCTTCGTGCTCACCACGGTGTCCGCGACGCTCGAAGGCTTCGACCGGAATCTGGCGCGGGCCAGCGCGAGTCTCGGCGCGGGCCCGGTCCGGACCTTCTTCCGCGTGACGCTGCCGGTGGTGGCGCCGGGTGTTGTTGCCGGCGCGCTGTTCGCCTTTGCCACCTCGTTCGACGAAGTGGTGGTCACGCTCTTCGTCGCCGGGCCGGAGCAGACGACGCTGCCGCGGCAGATGTTCACCGGCATCCGCGAGAACATCACCCCCGTGATCGCCGCCGTGGCGACGCTGCTCACCGTGTTCACGACGGCGCTCATGTTCGTGCTGGAGGTGCTGCGTTCACGCCGGTCGCTTCCGGGTTAGCGGCTGCCCGGCGCGTAGATCTGATCGAACTGCCCGCCGTCGGCGAAGTGCGTCTTCTGCGCCTTCTGCCAGCCGCCGAAGACCTCGTCGACCGTCACCAGGTTCACCTTCGGAAACTGCGCCGCGTACTTCGCGGCCGCCTTGGCGCTGATCGGACGATAGAAGTTCTGGCCGATGAGGTCCTGCGCCTCCTCGGTGTAGAGAAACTCCAGGTAGGCCTGAGCGACGGGGCGGGTCTTGCGCCGGTCCACCACCTTGTCCACGAGGGCGACGGGCGGCTCCGCGAGGATGCTCAGGGACGGCACGACGATCTCGAACTTGTCGGGGCCCAGTTCCTTGGCCACCAGAAACGCTTCGTTCTCCCAGGTGAGCAGCACGTCGCCGATACCCCGCTCGATGAATGTGGTCGTGGCGCCGCGGGCACCGGAGTCGAGCACCGGCACGTTGCGGAAGAGGCGTGTCACGAACTCCTTCGTCTTGCCTTCGTCAGCGTCGAACTTCTTCAGGGCGTACGCCCAGGCTGCGAGGTAGTTCCAGCGGGCACCGCCGGAGGTTTTCGGATTCGGTGTGATCACCGCGATGCCGGCGCGGGCAGCGTCGTCCCAGTCCCAGATCTTCTTCGGATTGCCTTTGCGTACGAGGAACACGATGGTCGACGTGTACGGCGCGCTGTTGTTGGGTAGGCGCTTCTGCCATTCCTTCGGCAGCAGGCGACCCCGGGCCGCGATCTCGTCGATGTCGTAGGCCAGAGCGAGCGTCACGACGTCCGCATCCAGACCGTCGATCACGGAGCGCGCCTGTTTGCCTGAGCCGCCGTGGGACTGCTTGATCGTCACGCGCTGGCCGGTCTTCGCCTCCCACTGTTTCGCGAAGGCTGCGTTGACCTCCTGGTAGAGCTCCCGGGTGGGATCGTAGGAGACGTTGGTGATGATGATCTCCGCGGCAACGGTGGTGGAGGCGAGCACGCCGAAGACGGCAGCAGCGAGAAGTCGAGTCAGGGATGTCATGGTCGTGTCGTTGTCAGGATGAAAGCGGGAGGGCGTGTGTCCGGTGCGTCAGAACGCCGCCTGGAATCGGGAGAACAGCACCTTCTCGTCCGGCAGATCGCCGCCGCGCGGCGCGCCGCCTTCGAAGCGGGTGATGTCGAAGTTGGTCTGCACGCGGATGTTCCGGTTGAGGTGCCAGTTGAGGACAAGGCCCAGATCCGTGGCCTTGCGCGCCGAGGCATCCGGATCGGCGAACCGGTTCGACGGTGTGCCCTCGAAAGACGCACCGTCCACGGCGAGCTGGCTGATCCGCAGACCCACCTCGAAGGCCCCCCAGGTTCCGCGCTGGCTGTCGAAGGGCTGGCGCGGCGTCACGCGACCGAACGACGCGTCCTCGCCGGTCAGGTAGTAAGTCGCGTACAGCTGCCAGGCCCGGTGAGTGATCTCCGCATGGCGCGTGGCGCGCGTGACCTCGTGCGTGGACACGGCGTACTCGCCCATCACACCGAGGGGGCCGCGGTAGTAGTAGAACTGCGGCGATATCCGGTGGCGGCCGCCCGCGGCGAACGTGCCGGTGGAGTAGGCGAAGAACGTCTGCTGGCCGGGCGTGAGATAGGAGGACAGGTTGCCGTTCGCGACGGTGCCGCCCTGGGTGCCCGACGTGACCGAGACCCCCACGCCGAGGCTGCGCAGGTTGTCGTCGTCGGAATTGCGGAACGGGTGCGCGAACAGTCGTGCGTTGAAGTCCTTGCCCGAGCTGCTGTCGGAGTCCGCACTCGCGCCGTCGCGTACGCCGTTGAAGAAGCCGGCCGCGTAAGAGAGCCGGTTGTCCAGCACGTCGCCGAAGAGCTGCACGCCGTTGTCGCGGTTCGGCAGCAGTTGCGTGGGGAACGCCCGCTCCACGAACGGCATATCGGCAGGTGACTGCAGGCGTTCCAGCCCCACGGGCGCCTTGAACTTTCCGGCGCGAACTCGGAACGCCGGTGTGAAGTTGAGATCGGCATGCGCGTCGAGCAGTGTCATGGTGCCGGCGCTGCCCAGTTCCGGCTGGATGCGGAATCCGAACTTCTCGCCCACGGTACCTTCCAGATTCGGGCGTACCCGGCGCAGCACGAACGTGTCGGGCGACGGCCCTGGAAAGTCGTTGTCGAGGTAGGCGCGGGTATCGGCATGGATCGTCCCGCCGATGCGAAGGCGGAACGTGCCGTCGGCGGAACGCAGGCCGAACCCTTCCCGGTTCGCCTGGACGATCGCCGCGTCCTTTGCGCGGGCGGCGGCCGCCTCCTGTTCCAGTTCGAGCTTGCGACTCACGATCCGGACCTGCTGGTCCAGTTCCTCGACTCGGTTGCGCAGTGCGTCCTCGGTTTCCGAGGGCGTGGCTGGCGCAGGAGCAGGTGCCGGGGCAGGGGCGGGTGCAGCCGCCGTGGCGCGTTCGAGTTTTTCCTCCAGCTGGCGGATCCTGTTCTCCAGCGCCCTGACGATGTCGGCGAGAGCGCGGTCACTGGTCAGTTCCTCGGCCAACGCGAACGGCGGCGTCAGGAGGCAGGCGAGGGCCAGAGCGAGTGTGAGGGACAGAGCGCCCACGGAGAGCGCGCCGCTGCGCGACAAGGAGGGCATCGAGGCGCGACGTTCCGCCTCGGCTACGGGGGCGATCATGATTCGGAGCTTCCTGGCGCTTCGCGCCGTCTCTCGTGGAGTGGCAACCCGACCGGTACGTCGTCGGATCGTGCGTAGTGGCAACCGGTACGTGATTCACGAGAATCGGGACGGCACACTGGGTTCTTCCCGCTCGTGAGGACTTCCGGAACGACAGTGCGATGCCCCGGGAGGCATGCCGTCGATCACTCGCCGCGGAAGATAGCGATCGCCGTTAGTCCGGGGAATCGCTGTTTTCGACTTTTCATATTCCGGCCGTGACTTATCCAGGCCGTCACCGAGCTCGTGGGATGCCGCGGCAGCGCCCCGATCGGCGAGGCGTCCGAATGCTGCGACAATCGGCGTGTCACGAATACGTTACCGAGGATCCATGGCTGCCCTGCACCCCTTTCATCTGGCGTTTCCGGTCACCTCGCTCGCCAAGGCGCGGGCGTTCTATGGCGAGCTTCTCGGCTGTCCCGAAGGCCGGTCTTCGGACGACTGGGTGGACTTCGATCTCTACGGTCATCAGATCGTGGCGCACCTGTCGGCGTCGGAGGCCGGACACCACCGCACCAACGAGGTCGATGGCGACAACGTGCCGGTCCGGCACTTCGGCGTGGTGCTGTCGATGGAAGAGTGGGACGCCATGGCCGACAAGCTGCGCAAGGCGGGGACGACGTTCGTGATCGAACCGCACATCCGCTTCAAGGGACAGGTGGGCGAACAGGCGACGATGTTCTTCCTCGATCCCTGCGGCAATGCGCTGGAGTTCAAGGCGTTCGCGGACCCGTCCCGGCTGTTCGCAAAGTAGAAGCCCCTACCGATCGCGTTCTCGAGTCCCCGTTTGCGCTCTCCCTCCCGCTTCTGGATCGTAGTTGCCGCCGTCGTCGCGATTGGCATCGGCATCTATGCGTTCCGCGCGATCTCCGGTCCGAAGGTGAGGGTGGCCGTCGCCTCGCGCGGTGACCTCGTGCAGTCGGTCGTCGCGACCGGCCGGGTGATTGCCTCTTCCCGGATCGAGATCGGAACGCAGATCGCGGGGGTCGTCGACACGGTCGAGGCCGTGGAAGGCACGCGACTCAAGGCTGGGCAGACGCTTGCGACATTGCGCGCCGACGAACAGCAGGCTGCCGTGGTGCAGGCCCAGGCCGCGCTCGACGAGGCGCGGGCGCGGCTTGCCCAGTTCGGCGCCACCACGCTGCCGGTGGCGGAGCAGCAGCTTCGCCAGGCCGACGCCAACGTCGCGCTTGCGCGAAGCGAACACGCCCGCGTGAGCGAACTCGTTGCCGCGGGCTTCTTCAGCCGGGCGAAACTCGATGAGGCGCGCCGCAACCTCGATACCGCCATGGCGCAGCAGAGAGCCGCGCAGAAGCAGGCGGAGGCCGCGCGCCCCCGGGGCAGCGAAGTCTCGCTCGCCTACGCACGGGAAGCTCAGGCGCGGGCCGCTCTCGACGTGGCGAGGGCGAAGCTCGCGTACACGCGCATCTTCACGCCCGTGGCGGGCGTGCTGCTGAAGCGTGACGCCGAGCCCGGGGATCTGGTCGCGGCGGGCACGAAGCTCTTCACGGTCGGTGCCGGCGACCTGCAGGCGCAGTTCATGATCGACGAGAAGAACCTCTCGCTGATCGCGATGGAGCAGACCGCGGAACTGACGGCCGATGCCTACCCCGGGCGCAAGTTCCTCGGACGCGTCGTGACGATCGCCCCGAGTGTGGACGTGCAGCGCGGCACGGTGGAAGTCCGGCTCGCCCTGCCGCAGCCTCCCGACTACGTGCGCGTGGACATGACCGTCTCCGCGGAAATCGTGGCGGCGCGACGTACGGGCGTGCTGATGATCGACTCCGAAGGCGTACGCGGTGCATCCGGCGCCAGTCCGTGGGTGCTGGCGGTACGCGATGGGCGTGCAGTGCGCGTGCCGGTGAAGGTCGGCGCGCGCGGCACCGGCAAGGTCGAACTGCTGGACGGACTGAAGGAAGGCGACATGGTCGTCCCGCCTGCGGAGCTCGCGGTGGTGGAAGGGACCAGGGTCCGGCCCGCTTCACCATGATCCGCCTGCCGTTCGCGTGGATGGTCGCCCTGCGTTTCCTGCGCGAGGGGCGCATGCAGACGATCCTCATCCTAAGCGGTGTCACGGCCGGCGTGGCGGTCATCATCTTTCTCACGGCGCTCATCACCGGCCTGCAGGCGAACATCATCGCGCGGACTCTCGGCACGCAGGCCCACGTGGTCGTGCGTCCTGTCGAGGACGCCGCGCGCACGGTACTCGACCGGAAGGACGGCCCGGTGGCAGCCACCATCGAGAAGCGCGCGCAGCGTCTGCGGTCCATCGATCAATGGGAGCGCGTCATTCCGCTGATCGAGGCGACGCCGGGTGTCGTGGCTGTGTCGCCCATGGTGTCGGGGCCGGCTTTCGCCGTGCGCGGCAACGCCTCCAAGTCCGTGGCGCTGCTGGGCGTCGACCCCGAGCGCTATCTGCGCGTCGTGAAGATGCGCGACTACATGGTCCTGGGGCAGTTCCGCCTGACGGGCACAGAGGCGCTGATCGGCGTCGACCTCGCGCGCGATCTGGGCGTGACCGTGGGCGACAAGCTGCGCATCGCCTCTTCGCAGAGCCGCGACGACGTGGTCACGATCGTCGGACTGTTCGACGTGGGCAACAAGGAGGTCAACCAGCGGTGGGTGTTTCTCACACTGCGGCTCACGCAGAACCTGCTGGATCTCGTGGGCGGCGTCTCGAACATCGACGCCACCGTGGAGCGGCTGTTCGAGGCGGAGAGCGTGGCGCGGCGGATCGAGGCACAGACGGGTCTGCTGGCGGAATCCTGGATGCAGACGAATGCGCAGCTGCTCTCGGCGCTCAAGAACCAGACACTGACGAACCGGATGATCCGCGGCTTCGTGATCCTCATCGTGGCGCTCGGCATCGCCAGCGTGCTCGTGGTGTCGGTGGTGCAGAAGTCCAAGGAGATCGGCATCCTTCGCGCGATGGGGGCGAGCCGCCGAGGCATCATGGCCGTGTTTCTCCTGCAGGGCGCGATCTACGGCTTCGCCGGGTCGATTCTCGGCGTCGGATTCGGCCTGGGTCTCGTAGCGGCGTTCGCCGGTGTCTTCCGCAATCCCGACGGGACGGTGTTCTTCAAGCCCGAAGCCGATGCGGAGATGATTCTCTCCGCCTGTCTCACCGCGCTGCTCATCGGCCTGGTCGCGGCGGCGATCCCCGCGCGCCGTGCGGCGCGTCTCGACCCTGTGACGGCGATCCGCAATGGCTGAGCCCGTCCTGCGCCTGGAGGGCGTGACCAAGTCCTACAACGTCGGCACGCCCGTGGAGATCGAGGTGCTGCACGGGATCTCCGCAACGGTCGGTGCCGGAGAGTTCGTGGCGCTTGTGGGGCCGTCGGGTTCGGGCAAAAGCACGCTGCTCAACATCATCGGGCTGCTCGAACGCCCGACGTCGGGCACGGTGTTCATCTCCGGGGAGAACGCCACCGCCCTCGACGAGGCCGGCGTGACACGGTTGCGCGGGCGGACCATCGGTTTCGTGTTCCAGTTCCACCACCTGCTGCCGGCCTTCAGCGCACTGGAGAACGTGATGATGCCGCAGATCATCGACCGCGGCCGTCCCGAACCGGACATGGCAGCGACCGCGAAAGACCTGCTTGCGAGGGTGGGGCTCACCGGCAAGGAGAACAACCGGCCGACGCAACTGTCCGGCGGACAGCAGCAGCGCGTGGCGATCGCGCGGGCCCTCGCGGCGCGTCCGGCGCTCGTTCTGGCCGATGAACCCACGGGCAATCTGGACTCTAAGAGCGCCGACGATGTCTTCGCGCTCATGCGGGAGTTCAATCGCGATCAGAACACGGCGTTCCTGCTCGTGACTCACGATCCGCGTCTCGCGGCGCGATGTGATCGGGTGATCGAATTGTTCGACGGGCGAGTGGCTTCGTCCTGACTCTCGCGAGAGTCCACGCAGTCAGGGCGGTGCAGACGTCAGCCCCGGGCGGAGCCCGGGCTACGGTGGAACGAGCGCGTGGTCAGTGGAACGGCGCCGTGTAGCCCGGGCTCTGCCCGGGTCCGAACTGTCCAACGCAAGATCGTTCGTGTTCGCGAAACCGGGTGCCCCAACGGCGCGCCGCAGAACAACGAACGCTCTGGCCCAACCGAACTCACCCCGGCCGTGCGAGATAGAGCTGGTGCAGGCTGATCTTCCGCACCTCGGCCTTGCTGGTCTCGATGTGCGCTTTCAGCATGAGCAGGGCCGGCTCGGTGCGCCGTCGCAGGATCGCACGGAGGATCTGCGCGTGTTCCTGGTAGGTGGCGACGATGCGGTCGCCTTGCGTGAAGTCCAGTCGCCGGAGGATGCGGATGCGCTCCGTCACGTCGCGATGGCAGCGCGCGACTTCGGGATTTCCGGCAGCCTCGACGAGCGCTGCATGGAAAGCTTCGTCGAGATCCGCGACCTTGCCGCCCTGGGTCGAGCGTTCGTCCGCGCCCACCAGCCAGATCTCGCGCAGCTTTTCGAGGCCGGGACGCTCGTCCTGTTCGCACAACTGCTTCACCGACGCAGTCTCGAGGATGATCCGAAGATCGTACAGGTGGTCGAACTGCCGGAAGTCGAGCGGGCGCAGACTCCAGCCGCTGCGGAAGTGCACCTGGAGATAGCCTTCCTTCTCCAGGCGCTGCAGGGCCTCGCGGACGGGCGTGCGGCTCACCGACAGCCGCTCGGCGATCTCACCTTCGCTGAAGCGGTCGCCGGGGAGCAGACGATAGTCGAAGATGTCGCTCTTGACCTGCCGATACACCACCTCGGAAAGCGGCATCGCGCGGGGCTGGACACGACGCGCGCGGGAGGCGCTTTGGCTGGCGACTGCCATCAGCGTGCGGCGGGCGCCGGTGAGGCCGCGCCTTGTTCCATGAAGCTCACGTGGGCCGAGACGATGCGCCAGCCTTCCGGCATGCGTGCCCAGGTCTGACTCTGTCGGCCGATCCGCTCGATGGGCGGGCGCATGAACTCCGTGTTGGCCGTCGCGAAGTCCTCGCCGTAGGTCGTGATGACCGTGCGTACGAGCGTGCGCGCGAGGTTCGCGGGCGAGCGGGCGGACCGGTACGCGGAGATCTCCGCATAGCCGTGGAGGTTCTCGGCAATGCCATAGCGCAGCGTGAGCGGATCCTGCCAGAACAGCTCGTTCAGCACGGCGATGTCGTTGGACACGAGGGCCTGCTCGTAGCGTTCGAACAGGCGCGTGACTTCGGCCAGGACGTGCGGGAGATTGATCTTCATGCGGAAGGTTCCTCAACGATTCGTGCGCGCGCGATTCCCTGCCGTTCGAGATGGGCTGCGGCGCGGAGACAGAGATCCTCGCGCCAGGGCGCGGCGATGATCTGCACGCCGATAGGCAGCGGGCTCACGCCTTCGATCGGCGCCGCCACCACGGGCAGGCCAATGCACGAGATGGGTTGTGTGAACAGACCCAGATTGGGCCGGAGCGGAATGCGCTGACTGTTGAGCTGGAGCCAGTCCTGGCCGATCTCGGTGGCCGGCACGGGCGTGGCGGGCGCGATGAGCACGTCGTACCGCGAGAAGATCTCCAGCACCTTCTGCAGGTACCAGGCACGGAGCTTCTGCGCCTGCACGTACCACGCCCCCGGTGTGATCGCGCCGGCCGCGAGGCGATCGCGCGAGTGCGGTTCGATGTCGGCGTACCGGCTGCGCAGTTCGGGCAGGCGCAGGGTGCCGCCTTCGGTCGCGGTGATGATGAAGGCTGCGGCGCGCGCCCGTTCGACCTCCGGCAGTTCGATCTCTGCGACCGCACCGAGCCCCTCGGCGGCCTTGATCGACGCCGCCCGGGCCGGGTCCGAGGCCCACTGGTCGAAGTAGCCGACGAGACGGGCCACCCGCAACTCGCCGAGTCCTCGCGACAACTGACTGGTGGTGGGTTCCGGCGCGCGACGTGAGCACGCCGGATCGGCAGGGTCGGGACCTTGCATCGCGTCATACGCGGTTGCGAGATCGGCGGTCGTTGTCGCGAAGGGGCCCAGGTGATCGAGGTTCGCGACGAACGGATAGCTGCCGGTGCGGGTCAGGCGTCCGAAGGTGGGCTTGATGCCGAACACGCCGCACAGCGAGGCAGGCACGCGGATCGAGCCGTTGGTGTCGGACCCGAGCGACAGCGGCACCATCCCGGCAGCGAGCGCTGCGGCGGAGCCTCCCGACGAGCCGCCCGCAATCCGGTTGCGGTCGTGCGGGTTGCGCGTGACGCCGTAGGCTGTGTTCTCGGTCGTGAAGCCGTAGGCGTATGCATCCATGTTGAGCGTGCCGACGAGCACGGCGCCGGCGGCTGTCAGCCGCGACACCAGGGCGGCGTCGGCCTCGGCCGGCGCGGACAGGCTTCGCGTGCGCGTGCCGGCGACCGTGGGCAGCCCTTCCACGTCGAACAGATTCTTGACCGCGAACGGTACGCCCGCGAGGGGGCCCAGCGGGCGGCCGGCGCGGCGCGCGGCATCGACCGATTCGGCTTCGCGGCGCGCACGATCGAAGGTGACCGTGGTGAAGCAGTTGTAGGCGGCATCGGTATCGCCGATGCGCGTCAGGGCGGCTTCGACGATATCCCGGGCGGTGCGCGTGCCCGAGCGGACCTGTTCGGCGATCTCCAGGGCTCGCTGCATGTCAGTCGAGCCTCAGCATGGCCGCGGGGTCCTGGTGTTCCGGAAGGTCGAGCCCGACCACGAGCGCCGCGACGCGGGCGTTGCGGGCAAACACCTCCGCGACTCGTTCGAGTTCCTCACCGCTCAGTGACATTCCCTGCACTGCGCTAGCGGCTTCCACGTAGTTGCGCACGTCGTCCACCGTCACATCGTCCCGCGCGAGTTGTGCCATCCCCTGTCTCTCCCGGCGCCTGTCGAAAGGCCCTGTTGCGTCTGCGAACGTCCCCTCAACCGCCCTTCGTGTGCGGGCCGAGTGCGGCCTCCACTTCGGCGCACGTGGCGGTCCAGCCGACGATGCCGCCCTGGGCCCGGATCATTTCGATGGTAGCGCTTTTGAATTCCGGGAAGTAACTCTCCGTGGCGTCCTCGACGAGCAGGCAGTCGTAACCGCGGTCGTTGGCTTCGCGCATCGTCGTCTGCACGCAGACCTCCGTGGTGACGCCGGCAAAGAGCAGGCGCTCGATCTTTCGCAGACGGAGGATGTCACCCAGAGGCGTGGCGTAGAAGGCACCCTTGCCCGGCTTGTCGATCTCGATCTCACCGGCGATGGGCGCGACAGCGGGGAGGATGGCGTTACCGGGCTCACCGGCCACCAGGATGCGGCCCATGGGGCCCTCGTCGCCGATACGCAGACGCGGCTTTCCCCTGGCGCGCTTGGCATCCGGACAGTCGGCGAGGTCCGGGCGGTGCGACTCGCGCGTGTGCACGATGGTCATGCCCGCGCCGCGGCAGGCGGCGAGCAGGCGTGCGACCGTGGGAACGATGGCGGCCAGTCGCCGCACGTCGTTGCCGAGCACCTCGCCGAATCCGCCGGGCTCGATGAAATCGCGCTGCATGTCGATCACCACGAGAGCAGTCGTGGCCGGGTCGAACTCGAAGGGGTAGGGTTTCGCGTGCAGGATCGTGACGGGCATGCGGTTCTCCTCTGGCTCAGTGGGCGGACGCCGAGACATGTCCGGCCATCGCCCGGCCGATCACGCCGGTATCCACGGCATCGATCGGCGTCTCGTGGACGAGGTGTCCGTCGAACATCACGACGATGCGGTCGGACAGTTCCAGGAGCTCGTCGAGATCCTCGCTCACCAGCAATACCGCCGCCCCGCGGTCCCGCGCCGCGAGGATGCGGTCGTGGATGTCGGCCACCGCGGCGAAGTCGAGGCCGAACACCGGGTTGGCCACGATCAGCACCGAGACCTCCTCGGAGAGTTCGCGCGCGAGCACGGCACGCTGCACGTTGCCCCCGGACAGCGTGCGGATCGGCGCAAGCGGCCCACGGGTTTTCACCTGGTACTCGCCGATGAGGCGGACGGCTTCGCGACGAAGCGTTCCCCAGTTGACCCAGCTGCCGCGCGAGAGCGGCGCGCGATCGAAGCGTCGCAGCGCCATGTTCTCCGCGACGGAGAGGCCGGGAACACAGGCGTTGCGCAGCGGCTCTTCGGGCAGGGCGAACACACGATGGCGGCGCATCTCGCTGCGGCGCGCGGCGAACGGTTCGCCGTGAACGTGGACTTCGCCGCCTTCGCGGGGGCGCTGTCCGACGAGCGCTTCCACGAGTTGCCGCTGGCCGTTGCCGGAGACGCCGGCTATGCCGACGATCTCGCCGCCGTGCACCTCCAGGCGTTCGACATCGACGGCCTTCATGCCGGCGTCGTCGTTCACCGTGAGACCGCGAATGGCGAGCTTCACGTCACCCTTGCCGTTGCCGGCGATACGCCGGGTCGGTGTGGCGCCCGCTTCACGTCGGCCGATCATCATCTCGGCGAGGCGTTCGGGGTCCAGGTCGGCCACTTCGCCCTCGCCCGCGAGACGTCCGCGCCTCAGCACCGACACGCGGTCCGCGAAGGCCATGACCTCGCGGAACTTGTGCGTGATGACCAGCACGGAGATGCGGCCCTCGCGAACCATGTCGCGCAACATGCCGAGCATCTCGTTGGCTTCCTGCGGCGTGAGCACGGACGTGGGCTCGTCGAGAATCATGAATCGCCGCTGCAGGTAGAGCAGCTTCACGATCTCGACCTTCTGCTTTTCGCCGGCGGCGAGGCTCGACACGGGCGCGTCGAGTTCGAGCTTGAACGGCACGGTCTTCAGGAAGGCATGAAGGCGCTCGCGCTCCTCCCGCCAGCGGATGATGCCGGGAACCGCGTCGCGGGCCATCACGAGATTCTCCGCGACGGTCATGCTGGGAACCAGCGTGAAGTGCTGGTAGACCATCCCGACACCCAGCGCGTGAGCATCGTGGGGTGTGCGGATATCGTGCTCGCGACCGCCGACGAGGATCTGGCCCTGATCCGGCGGGTGGTAGCCGACCAGGCATTTCACCAGCGTGCTCTTGCCCGCGCCGTTCTCGCCCAGCAGCGCGTGGAACGAGCCGGGGCGCACATGCAGGCTCACGTCGTCCAGCGCCGTGAAGGCGCCGAAGCGCTTCGTGATGCCCACCATCTGGACTTCGAGCGCGCCGTGAGGGGGCGGAATGGCCCCGGGCAGGAGTGTCATGCGAGCGTCCGCAGCAGCGCTTCGGAGGGGGCGACCGCCCCGAACACACCGCCCTGCATCTTGATCATCTTGATGGCGGCGAGGTAATTGCCGTAGTCGGTGGCGCCGGTGCAGTCCTCGAGCATGAGGCATTCGAAGCCACGATCGTTCGCCTCGCGCATCGTGGTGTGCACGCAGACGTCGGTGGTGATGCCGGTGAGAATCAGGTTACGGATCCCGCGGGTGCGCAGGATGAGCTCGAGATCGGTCGCGCAGAAGGAACCCTTGCCCGGCTTGTCGATGACGACCTCGCCGGGGGCAGGCGCGAGTTCCGGAATGATGTCCCAGCCGGGCTCGCCCCGCACCAGGATCTTCCCGCAGGGACCCGGGTCACCGATGCCTGCGCCGATGCGGCGCGAGCGCCAGCGCTTGTTCTCGGGCAGGTCGGAGAGATCCGGTCGGTGGCCCTCGCGGGTGTGGATGATCATGAATCCCTGGCTGCGCATCACGGCCATGGTGCGACGGATCGGCTCGATGGGCGCGCGGGTGAGCGAGAGGTCGTAGCCCATCTTGTCCACGTAGCCGCCGACCCCGCAGAAGTCGGTCTGCATGTCGATCACGATAAGCGCAGTGTTGTCCGGGCGCAGCGCCCCGTCGTAGGGCCAGGGATAGGGATCGGCCGCGACGAAGCGGCCCGCGGTCGCGTCAGGCATATTTGCGGACCTCGCCAGTCTCGGGCGTGTACTCGCGGGTGGGCTCCGGGAAGCCGCAGGATGTCCCGTCGGTATGCACCACGTCGCCTTCCCAGGGGAGGCTATAGCGGCCGGCAACGAGGTCATGCATGTAGGTGTAGGGGCAGTCCTGCGCGCCGCCCTTCACGGCGGTGTAGCCGCGATGGCCGAACTGGTAGATGTTGTTTTCCACCGACCAGTGCTTGCGCGCTTCGCGCACGAGGTCCGGACGCACTTCGCACGTGATGATCTCGTCGGGGCGACCGCCGCCCGAGGCGATGACCGTGCCGTCGAAGTTGACGAACATGCCTTCGCCCATGGAGTCGAATGTGCCGTCGGAGCCGCACATGCACACGCTCGCCGTCACCATGAGATTGCAGAAGGCGTTCGACTGGTTGGTGAACTTCCAGCTCGTCCGGATCGGCGCCGTGTAGCCTGCGGTGCGGATCATGATCTCCGCGCCCTTGTAGGCCGCCTCACGCGCCATTTCCGGGAACATGCCATCGTGGCAGATGATGAGGGAGATGAGCGCGCCCTTCGGGCCGACACACACCGGGATGCCGAGATCGCCGGGTTCCCAGGGCTCGACCGGGACCCACGGGTGCAGCTTGCGGTAGTAGAGCTGCAGCGCGCCCTTGTCGTCGATGATGATGCCGCTGTTGAAGGGATTGCCGCGCGGGTTGTACTCCATGATGGAGAAGCAGCCCCACACCTTGTTGTCGATGCACGCCTGCTTGAACGCCGCCACCTCGGGGCCGTCGAGCCGGCACATGATCGCCGGGTTGGTGTCCATCGACAGGCCATGCAGTGCGTATTCGGGGAACACCACCAGGTCCAGGGTCGGCATGTTGCGGCGGGCCTTGGCGACCATCTCGCAGATGCGGCGTGTCTGGGCCGCGAGGTGCTCCGGGGTCACCACCACCGGCAACTGCAGCTGCACCATGCCCATCACCACCCCGGCAGGGGATTTGTTGAGACCGCCCAGTCCGTTCATCGTCGTTCTCCTCGCAAGTCCAGTTCGTTTCGCAATGCTGCCGGCCGTTGGCGTGGGCCGGCACCGTTCATCTGGTCACACTCAGTTCACCCGGCGCCCCCGACAGCGTCCGCTTCGGCGAACAGGTCACGACCATGATCGCCAGGGTGAGGACATAGGGCGTTGCATTGAACAGGTAGTAGCCGCTCGTGATGCCCACCGACTGCAGCGCGGGCCCCAACGCCGCCGCGCCGCCGAACAGCAGCGCCGCCCAGAAGCAGGCGAGCGGGCGCCAACGGGCGAAGATGACGAGCGCGACCGCCATGAGTCCCTGTCCGCTCGACAGGCCTTCGTTCCAGCTGCCGGGGTAGTAGAGGGACAGGAACGCGCCGCCGATGCCCGCGAGGAAGCTTCCTCCCGCGGTGGCCGCGAGCCGGATGCCGGACACGCTGTAGCCCATCGCCTTGGCGGCATCGGCGCTGTCGCCCGCCATGCGGACGACCATGCCCCAACGGGTGTTCCGGAAGGCCCAGTGCAGCAGCAGCGCGAGCGCCAGACCGAGCACAAACAGCACGTTGATCTGCAGCGCCGCCTGGATCTGCGGAGAGTCGGACCACCCGCCCAGCGGTATCGCCGGCAGGGTCGGCGCCTTGGGCTGGACATAGGGCTTGCCGAGGAAGAAGGCCACGCCGGTGCCGAAGAGCATGAGCCCGATCCCGACGGCGATGTCGTTGACGCGCGGCAGATTGCACACGAGCGCGTGGAGCACGCCCAGCAGCAGACCGGCGAAACCGGCGGCGAGCACGCCGAGCCACGGATTGCCGGTCGTGTAGGAGATGGCGTAGCCGCTCATCGCCCCCATCACCAGCACGCCCTCGAGACCGAGGTTGATGCGCCCGCTCTTCTCGGTCAGGCATTCGCCGAGACTCACGAACAGGAACGGCGTGCTGACACGAAGCGCGCCGCCGAGCACGGCGATGGGGACACCCCACCAGCCTAGGCCGCTGTCCATGGGGATCTCCGGAGAAAGAGGGTGAGGGTCATTTCTGCGGACCGCTCTGGAAGAGGCGGAAGCGCCCGTACAGGGTCTCGGATGCGAGGATGGTCATGAAGGCGATCCCCTGCAGGACGAGCACCGTGGCATCGGGCAGGTCGAGGCGGCGCTGCAGCATGCCGCCGCTCGCGTTGATGCCGCCCAGCAGGATGGCGACCGGAATGATGGCGAGCGGGTTGTGACGCGCGATGAAGGCGACGAGGATGCCCGCGTAGCCGTAGCCCGCGATCAGGGAGGCGTTGGCGGCGCCGTGCACGGCAGCGACTTCCGCCATGCCGGCGAGTCCGGCTGCGGCGCCTCCCAGGACGCAGCTGCCAATCAGCAGGACGCCCACCGGCAGGCCCACGAGACGTGCTGCACGCACGTTGCCGCCGACGATGCGCAACGCGAAGCCCGGCGTGGAATAGCGCACCAGGACGAACGCGATCACGCAGAAGACCACGCCGTAGACGAGACCCCAGTGCACGTCGAGGTCGGGGAGCATGCCCACCATGTTGGCTTCGCCGATCGGCATGGTGGACGGCTTGTTGAGACTGGCGGGGTCGCGCAGAGGGCCTTCCACGAAATGATTGAAGAGCGCCAGCGCGATGTAAGTGAGCAGCAGGCTGCTGATCGTCTCGTTCACGCCGCGAAAATGCCGGAGGGCGCCACCGATGGCGATCCAGGCGCCGCCGGCCACCATGGCGGCCAACGCCATGAAGACCTGGACGACCGCGGGCGACGCGCCCGAGAGACCAATCTGGTAACCCGCCACGGCGGAGGCCAGACCACCCAGCACGAGTGCGCCTTCCCCGCCGATGATGATGAGCCCTGCCTGCGCCGGCAAAGCGACACAGAGTGCCGTGAGGATGAGCGGCGCCGCGCGCGCCAGCGTGTTCTGCCAGGCGAAGGACGTGCTGAAGCCGCCCTTGTAGATGAAACCGTAAACCTCCAGCGGCGACTTGCCGATGAGGAGGATGAACAGGCCGAAGAGGAGCATCGCCACCACGAGCGCGCCCAGCGGAATGAGCACGGCCTCGGCCGCACCGCGCAGGCGGCCGGAGGGGGACGGTCCCGGCGTTGCCGCCGGGACCGGGCCGAGCGTGATGGCCTGAGGGGCCACGGCCTCTGCTCGCGCAGGTCCGGACTCAGGCCTTGCCGATGACGCCGGCGACGAGGTAGTTCATCTGTTCCAGCGCCAGGTCGGTCTGCTTGTGCGCCGAGCCCGCCGGAATGACGACCTTGCCCGTGTTGTCCTTGAGCGGGCCCTTGAAGATCACGTACTCGCCCTTGACCATGGAGGCCTTCACGCCGTCCGCCTGCTTGCGGGCGGCTTCGGAGACTGCCTTGCCGTAGGCAGAGGGCTTCACGAAGCCTTCCTTCAGGCCGCCGCGCAGGAAGTTGTCGAGCGGCTTGCCGGCCATCGCGGCCTTCACGTGCTCGGTGTAGGGCGTGAGCCAGTTCCACTCGGCACCGGTGAGGTAGCCCTTGGGGGCCAGCGCGGACTGGTCGGCGTGATAGCCGCACACGTAGATGCCGCGACGCTCGCAGGTCTCGACGATCACCTTGGGGCTGTCCACGTGCATGGTCATCACGTCCACGCCCTGGTCGATGAGGCTGTTGGCCGCTTCGGCTTCCTTCACCGGCAGCAGCCAGTCACCCGTGAAGATGACCTGCGTGGTGATCTCCGGCTTCACGCTCTGCGCGCCGAGGGTGAAGGCGTTGATGTTGCGCATCACCTGGGGAATCGGCTTGGCGGCGATGAAGCCCAGCTTCTTGCTCTTGGTCGCGTGGGCGGCGACGACGCCGTTCAGGAACTGGCACTCGTCGATGTAGCCGAAGTAGCTGGCCGTGTTCTTCGGATGCTTGCCTTCGGTCCACAGGCCGCCGCAATGCGCGAAGCGCACCTTCGGATACTTCTCGGCCATCTTGATCATGTGCGGGTCGAAGTAGCCGAAGGACGTCGGGAACACGAGGCTCGCACCGTCCTCCTCGATCATCGAGGCCATCACCTTCTGCACGTCGGTGGTCTCGGCGACCTTCTCCTGCTCGATGACGGTGACACCGGGCATTTTCTTGATGGCCGCCGCAGCCTGGGCCTGCGCCTGGCTGTAGCCGTAGTCGTCCTTCGGTCCCACGTAGATGACGCCGACGACGAGCTTGTCCGCGGCGCCGGCGCGCATTGCGGGCAGCCCGAGTCCGGTGGCGAGACCCGCGGCGGACATCGCCTTGAGCATCTGACGGCGGGAGGAACGGAAGGAATCGTTATTCATGCTGTGCACACTCCTCGGTTGTGAATTGCGGGATCGAAGGCGGGAAAAGGAAATCGCCGATAGAGGCGAACGATGCCTGGATTCTTGTATGCAAGAGAGTGTGCAAACGGCGTGCCCATGACGCAGGAATCGCCTTCAGAGGGCGAGCGCCGCCAACACGAAACCGGAAACGAAAATGCCGGCACCGTGATGGTGCCGGCCGCACTGCAGCTGTGCGTGAAGTGGTGCTTGCCTGGAATGCTGCCGGGGCTGTTACGGCAACCGATCGAGCCCGTTGTCCATCGACGGTTCGAGACGCGCTTACTTCGTCATGAGCCACTGCCGAAACCAGGAGGTGGCCTCTCCTGCCGTGGTGTTCAGGCCCGGCTCCGTGTAGGCGTCGAAGTGCCCGCCGCGGAAGAGCACGAGCTTCTTCGGTTCCCGGGCTCGCTCATACGCCTCAACGGCGAGATCCGTGGGTGTGAGGCGATCGTCGCTGGCTACCACCATCAGCAGCGGCGTCGGCGAGATCCGCTGGATGTTGGCGCCCGGCGTGTACTCCAGGAACTTCTCCATCGATTCGAGCGTGACGCGGTTCTCCCAGCGTGGCGCATTCGGCTGGACGACCTTCGTGAAGAACTCGTAGGACTCCGGGGTGGGCAGTGCGGAGGGCGAGCCCTCGGGTCCGACGACGGGCAGGTAGTTCACCTTGCCCTCGGTGTAGCGCTGGGCGCGGTCGCCCGCCAGGAACGCCCCGACATTCGGCAGGACGTCGGCGCGGTTCAGCCGCGCAGCGTTCGCCGGGCCGTCAACGAGCATCACCTGGGAGACCACCGCCTTGACGCGGCGGTCGAAGGCGCCGAGGTGCAGCACGTGCGCGCCGCTGTAGGAGGTGCCCCAGATACCGATCCGGGCGGGGTCCACTTCCTTCTGCAACTGGGTCCAGGTGATCGCGTTGCGGTAGTCCTCGATCTGCTGTGTGGGGAAGATCTGGCCCCGCGGTTCGCCTCCGCTCGCGCCGAGGAACCGGTAATCGAATACGACGACCACGAATCCGGCCTGCGCGAACCGGTCCGCGAAGTTCTGCAGGAGAGCCTCCTTCGGCGCGCTGAAGCCGTGAGCCATCACGATGGCCGGACGCTTCTCGTCGGGCTTGAGGCCCTTCGGGGTGTAGTACCACGCGGCGAGGTCGAGACCTTCGCTTCGGATCGTGACGTCCTTGCGGGTGAAGCCCTGAGCCTGGGCCAGGCCGGCGAGGGCGAGCAGCAGGATGAGTGCGAGAAAGCGGGCGAGCGTTGTGCGGGTCGATAGCATCGTGTCCTCCTGGTTGGGGTCCACGCGCATCGGCATGCGCGTGTGGGTGCCACGTTATCGGGGGCCCGTTACCGATCCTGTACCGATGACGGCCATGTTCCGCTGCCGTGCTTCGTCGTGGAGTGCCTGGAGCCGTGTGGACGGTTCCGCCCGTCCCGTAGAGGACAAGGCACGCAAATGAATCCCATGGGCGCGAAGCGCCTCTGCGGCATCGTGTTCGTCGAGACAGGTGGCCATGAGCCATTCCGCCAGATCGCGTTGCGATTCCGCCGCGGCAAACGCCCGCCATCCGAGGTCGAGCGCCTCCTTGCGCCGCCCCGAAGCCCGGAGTTCCGCAGCAATGTCCACGATCCGGCGGGCGAACGTCGCCGCGAGGCGATCTCCGAGGGATCGGTCCGCGTCGGAGTCAAGCGACTCGTCCAGCGGTCCGCCGTAGGCGTCGAGCAGACGGGCCGCGCATTCGCCCGGGGGCAGCGTCGGACCGGTGCCATGCAGGAGCGCGCGCACCGTGTGCAGGTCGACCCAGCACCACGCGGGCGACAGACGCACCCTGCCGTCCTGCAGCAGGACGGCATCGGCGTGACCGAGCAGGCGCCGCAGACGGTGCAGTGCCACGCGGAATGCGTCGCGGGCGGCGTCCCCGTCCTCGTCCGGCCAAAGCGCGTCGATGAGGGTGGTGTCGCGCACGCCCGCCGGGTCGGCGGTAAGGAGGCAGTCGAGCAGGGCGAGCGGACGTCGTGGCACCTTGCCTTGGAACACGAGGGGCGCGCCGTTCACTTCCACGTGCCGGGTGCCGAGGACGCGGATGCGGACCGGAAACGGCCACGCGGCCGGGGCAGGCATCGGCGCGGCGATCTCGTAAGCGGCCACGAAGTGCAGGACCTGCGCCGGGCAGACCCGCCGCACGAGGGCCGCGGCGGCGAGACGGCTCGCCCAGGACCGGGCCCAGGACAGCATGTGCCCGTACTGGTCGAACCGATCGCGCTCCTTCGCGAACACTCTTTCGAGTGCTGCGCGCGCGGCGAGCTCATCCCCGCTTCGCAGGGCCGTGACGGCGTCGCCGGCATCGAGCACCCACCGGGCCCACTCCATGTTCCGGCGGTCGGACCATGCCTGGTGTCTCGCCCGGGAGCGCGCGGTGGCCTCGGCGTCTCCCCGTTCCACGTCGCACCACACGAGCGCGGACAGCCCCACCAGGATGTGCGGGATGGAGCCGGCGGCCTCGTAGAGGTCGCTGGCCTCAGGTGCGTGGCGCGCGGTGCGCGGTGCATCGCCGAGAAAAACGCCATCGTAGGCTTTCATGTTCACGATGGAAGCGGCCTCGTAGGGCTGCTCCGGGATCATGATCAGCTCGAAGGTGGCGATGCGGCGGGCGCCCGAAGCGTGATCACCGTGATCCATGTCGAAGAAGTACCCGATGATGCAGGCGAAGCGCTCGGCAACGTGCAGACCGTCCACCCTGGCGATGGCGTCCATCTCGCGGATGCAGCGATGCCCCAGTTCCAGGTCTGTCGTGTTGGCTGCGTACCACGCCGTTACGGCCCAGGCGAAGGCGCGCCGGAAGATCGACACTGCCGGATCGTCGAGGAGCGGCACGAGCAATGCCACGGCTTGCCGCGCGACGGCCAGGTGTCCGGTGAAGCTCCCGTAGAGCGTGAGGTGCGTGGCCGCGCTGACGCGGAGATTGACGTCGAGTCCGACGCGCAGCAGCTCACTCACCCGCGATGCGCAACGGTCGATGCCTGGGTGATCCGGCTGACGGTACGTTGCGGCGACGAGGAGGGCGGACTGGGCCCGAAGTTCCTCGTCGAGCGTGCGGAACTCGAAGACTTCCGCCTGGATGGCGTCCAGTTCGGGGATCCAGGGATCGATCGGCATGAAGTCGGCGTATTCGAGGAACAGCGCCTCCACCATGCCCGCGGCGATCTGGACCCGGCAACGCGCGTCACCCAGATCCTTCGCCACTTCGTGCGCGTTCGTGAGCACGCCGCGGGCAGCGGGCGGATCGGTGCCGATCCGGGCAGTGCCCAGCCAATGCAGCAGCCACGGGTCGTGCTGCACGCGCTCTGCGGGAAGTGCCTCGATCCAGTCGACTGCCACCCGCCAGCGGCCCTGGGCGATGAGTGCCGGGGCTTCGCGTAGCGCAAGCGCAGCGGCGGCCTCGTCCTCGCCGGCGAGCCGGTAGAGCGGCATGGCGGCCTCCGCCTGTCCTTCGGCCTCGAGCAGTTCCGCACAGCGGCGTGCCGTCGCGCGGAACTCGCCGGGCTCGAGCCCCTCGCGTGCGCGGTTCTGGAGGAACGCCCGGAACAGCGCGTGGAACTGGTAGGACGGCGTCGGGCCACGCCGGCGATCCGTGAATAGATGGCGCCGGTACAACTGATCCAGCAGCCGCACCGTATGGTCACTTCCGGTGAGTCGTGTGGCGAACGTGTCGCTTAGGCTGGGGGCGAAGCTGAGTTGCAGGAGCGTGTGCCGGTCCTCGGAAGGCGCGCGGTCGAAGATCTGGCCCGCGAAGTACGCGAAGATCTGTTGCAGGGAATCCGAATCCGCCGCGTCGCCGATCCGGCCGCCCCGCCGCCAGTGCTCCGCGAGCAGGACCAAGCCGACGGCCCAGCCGCCCGACTGGTCGTGCAGGGCTTCCGCGGTTTCCGCGGTGATTGGCAGGCGGGAGCCCGACAGCATCGCGGCAGTCTCCTCGGGCGTGAAGCGCAGGGCTTCCCAGTCGAGCACCGTCAGTGCGCGATTCGCGCTCAGCCGCGCGTAGTGGGGCGGTGTTCCCGCGCGGCTCACGACGATCATCTGCACGCCGTCAGGGACTTCATCCATCCCCGCGACGATCGCCTCGTGCAGCGTCGAGTGGTCGGCTTCCTGGAAGTTGTCGAAGACCAGCACCCCGGGCGTGCCGATCCGCTCGAACAGGGTCCGGAAGAACCGACGCGCGAAGCCCGTGACGTCGGCCAGATACTCCGGCGTGAACAGAGGCATGGGGCGCTGCTGCCGGCGGCGTCCGGGCAGGGTGCGCTCGGCGAGCCCCAGGTAGTAGAAGAACGTCGCGAGGTCGTTGTCGCCCGGGTCCACCTGGAACCAGATGCCGCCGAGATCCCGCGCTTCGAGGTAGCTCGCGACGAGCGTCGTCTTGCCGGCGCCAGGCGGGGATTCGATCCAGGTCACTCGCCGCGAGCGGGCGCCCTCGTCCATGAGCCGGAACAGGCGATCCCGCCGGACGGCGTCGAATAGTCGCGGGCGAGTAAGTTTGGCGAGCTTTGGGGTTTCGGCGCGCACGCGGTTCTCCGTGACCTTGTCGTTATCGTGTGGCTACGCTGGCGAGAGGGGCAGCGAGGACGATGCACCTGACCTTGTCCCGGGCGGGAGCTTACCGCGGCGCGGATCACCGATCTGTTACCGATGCTGGCCTCCGGTCGGATCCGCAAGCCCTCTGGCCACACGTGGCAGCCGCCTCCCCGGCAAGGTACAGTGGCGCCCGCCCGGCGGGCCGCAGGCGCTGCTCGGGATCGCCCGGGCTGCCCGGGCTCGCCCATGACAACCGAGAGCCGCCCCGTGACGACCGACGCGCCGCCTGCCATCTCCGCCATCGAAGCCCGTGCCGACCAGATCCGGCGAACCACGGGGCTGTGGCTCGGTCCGCTCGTCTTCGTCCTGCTGTTGGTGTTTCCGCCCGGCCTGCCGAGCCCGGAGGCCGCCAGGCTCACCGCCGTGCTGGCCTTCACCATCGTCTGGTGGGTGACTGAGGCGGTCCCCATCCCGGTCACGGCGCTCATCGCACCGTGTCTCGCCGTGGTGCTGGGGATCGGCACGGCCGCGGAGATGTTCGCGCCCTTCGGCGACCCCATCGTGTTCATGTTCCTCGGCGGTTTCCTGATCGCCGAGGGGATGTCGCATACGGGCCTGGATCGGCGGGTGGCTTTCGGCATCCTCGCGAGACCCTCGGTCGCCAAGTCGCCGCTGCGGATTCTCATCGCGTTTACTGTGCTCACCGCCGGCATCTCGGCGTGGATCAGCAATACCGCGACCGCCGCGATGATCTATCCCATCGGCGTGTCGGTCCTGCACGCCATGGCGCGGCACAAGGGCGTGCCTTTCACTTCGCTGCGCTTTTCCACCGCGCTGATGCTGTCGGTCGCTTGGGCTGCGTCCATCGGCGGCATCATGACGCCGGTCGGCACGGCGCCGAATCTCATCGTGATCGGCCAGTTGCAGAAGCTCACGGGTCAGGGCGTGCCGTTCCTGCACTGGATCGCGGTAGCGGCGCCGGTCGCCATCGCGATCATGGTGTTCATGGTTACGTACTTCCGGTTCGTCCTGCCACCCGATGTGCAGGCAGGAGAAGAGGTCAACTCGAAGGTTCGCGCTGAGCAAGCCACCTTCGGGGCGATGACACGCGCCCAGAAGGTCGTGCTGTTCTGCTTCGCCGTCACCGTGCTGATGTGGGTGATTCCGGGCGTAGTCGCCGCGGTGCTGGGCACGACGCATCCGAGCGCAGTGAAGCTGCAGCGTCATCTCCCGGAAGCGGTCGCCGCGGTGATCGGCGGCTGCCTGCTGTTCCTCATTCCGGCCGAGCGCGGGCGGGCGAAGCCGGTGCTCGGCTGGGAACAGGCGAGGGGGATCGACTGGGGCACGCTGATGCTCTTCGGCGGCGGATTGTCCCTGGGCGGCGCGATGTTCCGCACAGGCCTCGCTTCGTCCTTCGGGGATGCGATGGTGGCGTGGACCGGGTCCACGTCACTGGTGGCGCTCACCTGCCTGTTCTGCTGGGTGGCGATCCTGCTCACGGAGACCACTTCGAACACTGCGGCTGCAACGATGCTGGCGCCGCTGGCCGTGGCAGCCGCGAAGGCCGCCGGCGTGAGCCCGGTGCCGGTCGCGATGGCGGTGTCGCTCGGTGCGAGCATGGCGTTCATGCTCCCTGTCTCCACGCCGCCGAACGCGATCGTCTACGGATCCGGCGCCGTGCGGATCACGGCCATGATCAGGCACGGCCTGGTGCTCGATCTTGCTGCCGCGGTGATCATCCCGGTCGGCGTGCTGTTCGGCTGTCGCCTCGTGGGGCTCGCGTGATTCCCGGGGCCCGCAGCGAGCGGATTGCGGCCGGTGACGTCGAGATTCACGCCGTCATCGCGGGGAGCGGGCCCGCCCTGCTGCTGCTGCACGGCTACCCGCAGACCCACCTCATCTGGCGCAAGGTTCTGCCTCGCCTCGCCGAGCGGTTCACGGTCGTCGCGACGGATCTCCGCGGGTATGGCGACTCGTCGAAGCCCCCGGGCGGGACCGACCACCGCAACTACAGCAAGCGCGTGATGGCGCTGGACCAGGCCCGGGTAATGACGGCGCTCGGGTTCGATCAGTTCTCCGTGTGCGGCCACGATCGCGGCGCGCGCGTTGCTCACCGCCTCGCTGTGGACCATGCCGACCGGGTGCAGCGGCTCGCCGTGCTGGACATCGCCCCCACCAAGGCGATGTACGAAGGCACGACCATGACGTTCGCGCGTTCCTATTACCACTGGTTTTTCCTGATCCAGCCGGCGCCGTTTCCGGAGACCCTGATCGGTGGCAATGTGGAGGCGTATCTCCGGCATCACATGGGCGGACGACATGCCGGGCTCGCCCCGTTTCTCCCGGACGCGTGGGGCGAGTACCTGCGTTGCTTCTCCGATCCTGCGGCGATCCACGCGAGCTGCGAGGACTACCGCGCTTCCGCCGGCATCGATCTGGAACACGACGCCGCGGACATGGAGGCCGGTGTGAAGATCCGCTGTCCCGTGCTGGCACTGTGGGCCGAACACGGCATCGTCGGCAAGGCATTCAAGCCGCTGGACGCGTGGCGACGTGTCGCGGACGATGTCCGCGGGCATGCCCTGCCATCCGGCCACTACATTCCCGAGGAAGTGCCGGATCGTCTGCTGGATGCCCTGCTGCCCTTCCTCCAGGGCGCGGCCTGACGCTCACGGCGCTTCTCCTGCGCCATGACGGGAGGGTGGGCGTATTCTTCCGGCTGAAGCGCGGCGCACCGCCGGTGCCACCGCGCTCGATCCCCGATCACGAGAGAGAGCGAAACCACCATGACACGAAGGACCATCGTCGCGACCGCGGCGGCAGCCTTGCTCGCAACCTTTGGCATCCCCGCGCACGCCGAGCGGATCACCATTCCGATGAGTGCCGTCGACGCGAAGGGCGCCGGTGCTGCGCTCGGTACCGTCGTCGCGGAGGACTCACGACACGGCGTCGTGTTCACGCCCGACCTGTCGGGCCTGCAGCCCGGTATCCACGGCTTTCATGTGCACACGAACCCGAGTTGCGCGCCGAAGGAACAGGACGGCAAGTCCGTGCCCGCGCTGTCCGCGGGCGGGCACTACGACCCGAGCCAATCGGGGCGGCATGAGGGGCCCTGGGGAGACGGACACCTGGGCGATCTGCCTGCACTGTTCGTCACGGCCGATGGTCGCGCCACGCATCCTGTGCTGGCGCCGAGACTGCGGGTGAGCGATCTGGCGGGGCGTTCGCTGATGATCCACGCGGGCGGCGACAACCACGCGGATCACCCGGAGAAGCTGGGCGGTGGCGGGGCCCGGATCGGTTGCGGGGTCGTGCCTTGAGGCGGGGCTGATCCGACGCTACCCGCGCGCGCAAATCAGGACTTCGTTGCGCTGAAGGACTGTTCGTACTGCATCGGGTCGAAACCGATCAGCAGGCCGTCGGCAAACTCTATGACGGGGCGCTTGATGGCCGACGGGTTCGCCGTCAGCAGCTTCACGGCGCCGGCGTCGGTGTCCGCCTGAGACTGCATATCAGGGTCGATGTTTCGCCATGTCGTGCCCTTGCGATTCAGGACGCGCTCGCGGCCGAGAGAGCCTACCCACCGGGAGACCAGTTCGCGCGTTGGCGGCTGCTTCTTGAAGTCGATGAATTCGTAAGTGACGCCGCGGCCGTCCAGCCAGGCGCGGGCTTTCTTGACGGTGTCGCAGTTGGGAATGCCGAAGACTCGGATCATGGCGGGGCTCGGGGACGGATGAAGTCCCCGAGTATGCCCCCGTCAGCGCTGCGCGCTACTCCTTGCCGACCTGGAAGGTCTCTTCCTCGACTTCGACGATCTTGCCGGAGACGGCGTCCACTTCGACTTCCCACTCCTTGCCGGACTTGGCGACGATGTCCAGTTCGTAGACGGGCGTACCGTCGGACTCCAGCGAGTACTCCACTTCCACGACCTCACCCGGGTACTTGGCGAGCGCGATGGCCTTGGCATCTTCCAGGGAGAGCTTGGCCTTCGACTTGAAGGCGTCGGAATCCTCCGCCACTTCTTCCTCGGTCTCGAGGATCTTGCCGGTCGTGGCGTCACACTCGACCTCCCATTCCTTGCCGTCCTTGGCGAGGATGTCGAGTTCGTAGATGGGCTTGCCCTTCTCGATCTCGGCCTCCAGCGTCTGCACCGTGCCGGGGTGCTTCGACAGGGCGGCGGCGGTGCACTTCTCCAGCGCACCGAAGCGGGGGCCGGCGGCGCCCACGGTGGTGGCGGTGGCGATGCCGAGAGCGACAACGAGGACTGCGTACTTGAACATGAATCACCTCTGCGAGTGGGTTGAACGGAGTCGATGGAACACGGAGCCGTAACGGGGCTCCTGCCGTCGGTCTGACTCGCATGGTCGCCTGCGGGGCATTCCGCTGAATCCTCCATCGGATGCCGTGCCGAACTGGCGCGACTGTATTGCGCCGCCGCAGCGGGCTTCAAGGGTGCCCCCGAATAGAGGGTCGGCGTCGTTTTCGGTCGAATGAAATTAAAAATGATGAATCAGTGAGTTGGCGAATCGCGTTCTGCAAAAATTCCCAAAAAAATTAGGAGAAAATCCCTAAATAGAGCGGGATTCCAAAGGCATTCCCATGCCGCTGCGCAGCAGGCGGCGATGCGATGGACATGTGGGCATACAGAGTTTGGCGGTCCCGTTCGCCAGCGCGGCACCGCGGCGGTCAGGCGCGGGCGAACTGGGCCTCGAGTTCGTCCGCGGTCATCACGTGGCAGTAGATGTTGTTGATGATCTCCAGCTCCTTGCGGTGGAGATCGTCGGTGGCGGCGGCGCAGCAGTCGTCCAGCACCACCACGCCGAAGCTCTCGTCCGCCAGACTGCGCACGGTCGATGACACGCACTGATCGGTAAAGATGCCGACGCACACCACATGGCGGATGCCGAGGTTGTGGAGCATCAGCCGGAGATTCGTCCCCGTGAGGGCGCTGTCGGTGGTCTTGGTAACGACGATCTCGTCCGCGCGCGGCGCGAGCGCGGGAATGACCTGGGAGGCCTCTTCGTCCTTGGGCAGCAGGAGATTGTTGAAGCCTGGCATCTTCTGCGACAGGGAACGGTCCCGCCCGTCCTTCGTCTGGCACGCGATGCGGGCGAACACCACTTCCATGCCGCGCTCCCGGAATCGCGCCAGCACCTTGTGGATGTTCGGAATGACGATGGAGTGCATGCGGTTGTGGAAGGGCGTCCACGCGTCGAAGTGGCGCTGCTCGTCGGCGGACAGCGAGCCCCGGTCGGGCCGCGAGAGGTAGGTGTTCTGGACATCGATGACCAGCAGCGCGGTTTCCTTCGGCGGCAGCGCCAGATCGTCCGGCTCGGGCATGGTGGAGTAGTAGAGCGATCGGTAGGCAGTCTTCCAGGTCATGGTGTGATGCAGATCTCGTCAGGGGAGTCACAGGATAGCAAGCGACACGCTGGAGCGTGGTACCCGCCTACTGCCAGCCTTCGGATCCGCCATGGGAGGACCGGGCTTCGCGATCGCGCCGGAGGTTCTCCTCCAGTTCCTGGCGGCCGCTCTTGGCGAGCGCGACGGACTTGGCCTCGTCCCGGAAATGCGGCACGAGGCTTTGCAGGGTGGCGAGGTTGCGCCGGCGGAAGCCGTCGGCGAACTCCCGGGCCTCGAAGGGCGCCATGCCCAGCGTTTCCAGCGCCGCGCGGCCGGTCCGCAGCGCACTCTCGAAGGTCTCGCGCTCCACCGCCGAGACGCCGCGTTCGGTGAGTTCGAGCCAGTGGCGCACATTGCGGGCGCGGGCAACGATGCGCAACTGCGGAAACTGCTCCCGGGCTAGATCCACGAGTGCGAGGCTGTCGGCCACGTCGTCGATGGCCACCACCAGGAGCTTCGCGCCGTGGGCGCCCGCGGCCTCCAGCAGGTCGAGGCGCGTGGCATCGCCGTAGAACACTTTGTAGCCGAACTTGCGGATGAGATCGATCTGGTCGGGGCTGTGGTCCAGCACGGTGATGCGGGCACCTTGCGCGAGGAGCAGGCGCGACACGATCTGGCCATAGCGGCCGAAGCCGGCCACGATGACTTCGGTGCCTTCTGCCTCGATCGTGTCGGCCTCGCGCTCCTCCCGGGCTCGGTGCGCGGTGAGCCTCTCGTGCAGGAGCATGAGCAAGGGCGTGGTGGCCATCGACAGCGCGACGGCGGCGGTCAGCAGGGCCTCCCACCGGCTCGAAAGCACGCCGGCCTTCTGTGCCACGCCGAACACCACGAAGGTGAACTCACCCCCCTGGGACAGCAGGGCGGCGAACAGCCATCGCTCGCGGCCGGCCACGCCAAGCATCGGCGCGAGCAGCGCCATCGTGACCGCCTTGATCGCGACCAGGCCGATCACCAGCAGCGCGAGCAGCCAAGGCGCCTCGACCACGAGCGCGAAGTCGATGGACATGCCGATCGCGATGAAGAACAGGCCCAGCAGCAGCCCCTTGAACGGGGCGATGTCCGCCTCGAGCGCGTGGCGGTATTCGGAACTCGCCAGCAGAACGCCGGCGAGGAAGGCGCCGAGCGCCATGGACAGGCCCGCGAGCGTCATGGCCTCGGCGATCGCGATGACCAGCAGCAGAGCGAAGGCGGTGAAGATCTCGCGCACGTCGGAGCGGGCGATGAGCCGCATCAGCGGGCGTGTGAGGAATCGGCCGAAGAGAAAGACCCCGGCAATCGCCCCGAAGGCCTTGGCGGCCTGCAGCCACCCGGGCTCGGCACCTGCGACCTCGGCGCCGAGCAGTGGCACGAGCGCCATGATCGGAATGGCGGAGATGTCCTGGAACAGCAGGATGCCGAAGGTCGTGCGGCCGACCGGCGCATTGAGGAGATTGCGTTCGGTCATCGTCTGGATGGCGATGGCCGTGGCGGACATCGCGAGACCCGCGCCCGCCGCGAGGGCTCCTTGCCACGAAAGGCCCAGCGCCAGCAGGCCCGCGGCCAGCGCGGCCGCGCACGCCGCCATCTGCAGCCCGCCCGACAGGAACACGGGCCGGCGCATCTGCATGAGGCGCTTCACGTCCAGTTCCAGGCCGATGAGGAAAAGCATGAGCACCACGCCGAACTCGGCGAAGTGCATGGTGGACTGCGCTTCGCGGATGAGTCCGATACCCGACGGGCCGATCAGGCAGCCCGCCACGAGGTACCCGATGACCGAGCCGAGCCCGAGGCGCGCAGCAATGGGCACGCACACCACGGCCGCAGCTAGGTACACGATCGCGTCGTGGATCAGGGAGCCTTCAGCCATGGGAACGTGCGTTCCATTGTTCCAGCCGGGTGCGGTAATGCGCGGCCTGGGCGGCGAGGGCGGTACGGTCCACCCGGTGGGCGCCGTGCACGATGAGAGGCGGCTGCCACACCATGCCGCACAGAACTGCCGTGCGCTCCACGGGCGGACTGAAGGCCCCGAACGGATGGCCGTGCGCGGCGTCGGGCCGATAGTCGTCCTCGGCGGAGCCGGTCGACGTCACCCAGAGGCAGCCCTTGCCTTGCAGCGCGGTGCCGCCGGCGCCGTAGGCCCAGCCTCGCATCAGCACGACCTCGAACCACAGCTTCAGCAGGGCGGGTGGCGAGTACCAGTAGATCGGATGCTGCCAGATCACGAGGCTCGCCTGCGCGAGAAGCGCCTGCTCGGCTTCGACGTCGATGTCGAAGTCCGGATAGCGGTCGTAGAGCGAATTCACCTGCACGTCCGGCAGGTCGCGAACGGCGTCCAGCAGCGCCCGGTGCGCGATGGAGCGTGAGTGGTGAGGGTGGGCGTAGACGATGAGGATCATGAAGGGGCTCGGGCCGGAGCCTCATGCTAGGGAAAGTCGGCGGGCTTGTCTCGCGCCTCGTGCCGCGCGGTCCCGGGTGAGCACGGCCGAGTTGCTCCCGGAAGCTCCCGCCCGCACCGCGGGAATCGCTATGCTTCCGCACTCATCCGGAAGCGGAGAACGGGCTTCATGCTGAAACTCAGTCTCGATGCCATCGAGATCATCGACGCCATCGCCCAGGCGGGCTCCTTCTCGGGCGCCGCCGAGCGCCTGCACAAGGTGACGTCGACCATCTCGTACTCGGTGGCGCGGATCGAGTCGCAACTGGGCGTGGAACTGTTCCATCGCAACGGACCGAGAGTGCAGCTGACGCCAGCCGGCGCGGCACTCCTCGAGGAAGGGCGCTGGCTCGTCCGCGCTGCAGCGGATCTGGAGAGTCGCCTGAAGCGGGTGGCGACGGGCTACGAATCGGAACTGCGGATCGCCCACGACTCGCTGTTTGCGACGGCGGCGCTGCTTCCGGAGGTGATCGCGTTTGAATCGCTGGATTGCGGCACGCGACTGCGCATCGCGGCCGAATCGATGACGGGAACGTGGGAAGCTCTGCGTGACAACCGGGCCGATTTCGTGATCGCCGCTGGCGAAGGGCCCGGTGGCGGCGGGTATCGGGCCAGCGCGTTCGGACGGGTGGGGTTCGTGTTCTGCGTGGCGCCGGACCATCCGCTTGCCGCCATCGACCGCCCCCTGGCTGCGGAGGATCTCGTGCCCCATACCGCAATCGTGGTGGCGGACAGCGCGAGACTCCTGCCGCCGCGAACCGTGGGACTGCTGTCCGGACAACGCCGGGTCACTGTGCCGGACATGACTGCCAAGATCGCCCTGCAGCGCGCCGGTCTCGGCTACGGATTCCTGCCGGAGCCGCTGGCTGCCGGCGATCTCGCGAACGGCACGCTCGTGGCTCGGCAGGTGACCGAGCCCAAGCCCGACGAGACGTTCTGGATTGCCTGCCGTCCGGGCGAGCAGGGCAAGGCGCTCGAATGGTGGTGGGACAGACTCGGCGGCCGGGCGGTCGGCGATCTGCTCGACCGGCAGGCGGGTTCGGCGGTCAGGAACCCGGTTGCAGAGTCACGGACACGCTGATCGTTTCGTCGCCGCGGCGAACGTCGAGCATCACGTTGTCCCCGACCTTGAAGTCGTCCAGACGCCCGATGAGCGCGCCGATGCTCGTCACCGGCTTGCCCGAGATCCCGACGATGATGTCGCCAGGTACGACGGACCCTTCCGGCGTGACGGTGACGCCCTTTAGGCCGGCCTTCTCGGCGCCGGTACCCGGTGTGACCCGGAGCACGAACACGCCTTCGACGCGCAGGGCGCGCGACAGGCGCTGATTCAGGGCGTCGTCCAGTTCGAGCCCGAGGGTCGGGCGGATGTAGCGTCCTTTCGCGATGACCTGCGGCACCACGCGATTGACCGTGTCCACGGGCACCGCGAACCCGATGCCGGCAGAGGCGCCCGACGGACTGTAGATGGCCGTGTTGATGCCGATCAGCCGCCCCGCGGAGTCGAGCAGCGGTCCGCCGGAGTTGCCGGGGTTGATGGCGGCGTCGGTCTGGATCAGATGCTCGATGGTGACGCCGGCGTCACTGGGCAGGGAGCGGTCCAGCGCGGACACGATGCCGGTGGTGAGCGTCCAGTCGAGCCCGAACGGATTGCCGATGGCGAAGACCTTCTGGCCCACCTCCAGATTGCCGCTGGTCCCCAGCGGGACAGGCGGCGGACGCTGAAAGTCGACGCCGATGCGCAGCACCGCGATGTCATGGGCGGGACTCGCGCCGATAAGCGTGGCCTTGTAGTCGCGCCCGTCCGCGAGGCGCACGGTGGCTTCCGCGGCGCCGCTGATCACGTGGAAGTTGGTGATCACGTGGCCCTGGTCGTCCCAGATGAATCCACTGCCGGTGCCGCGCGGCACGGACAGCACGTTGCGCGTCCAGAAGTCGCGCACGCGCTGAGAGGTCGAGATGAACACGACGGAATCGCGCGAGCGCTTGAACAGCTCGATCATCGACTGCTCGTCGGCGGCGAGGTCTCCTCGCGCAGCCACTACGCGCGGCTGCGCTTGCGCGACAGGTTTCGGCTCCGGAGGCCGGGGACCAAATGCAGGCAGCCAGCGCCAGACGGCAATCAGAAAAGCGGCTGCCAGCGTCACGGCCACGAGGCGGGGAATGAAGCGATCGGTCATGCGGGATCCTGGTGTGGCTGGGGTCGGGATCGGTAACTGCGACAACCGTACCGGCTGTTCGCAGACGGGCGCGCGATGTCGGCCCTCCGGACGAGTGACCGGACCTCAGCCGCCGTCCGACTCCGCGGCCCGCCTCGCGTCGAAGTCCGGGAACAGGGCGGCCATCTTCTCATAGCAGTCCCGCGCCGCTGCGCCTGATGCCGCCGGCAACACCACGCGCACGCGAAGGTGGAGATCGCCAGGCGGCTTGCCCGGCATGCCACGACCCCGCACCGTGAGCTTCCGTCCGCCCTGCGCACCGGCCGGCACGCGCACCTTCAGGATGGCCCCGTCGGGCATCGCGAGCGGAACCACGGCTCCGAGTGCAGCTTCCCAAGGTGCCACAGGCAGTTCGGCGAACAGGTCGCCGCCTTCCACTGTGAAGCGCGGATGCGGGCGGATAGTTACCTGGAGCAGCAGATCGCCAGCCGGCGCGCCGCCGGAGCCCGCGCCACCCTGACCGGCCAGGCGGATGCTCTGTCCGGGGCGGATGCCGGGCGGAATCTTCACTTCCAGGGTGCGTTCCTCTAGCGTGACTTCGCCCCGCTCGTTCACGCGGGGGCTGCGCAGGGTGATGGGGCGAGTCGCGCCGCGGTAGGCGTCCTCGAGGCTCAGTTCCACCTTGGCATGGTGATCGTCGCCGCGCAGGTCGTATTCCCCGCCTGCATACGGACGTGGCCCGCGGGGCCTCCGGGGGCCGAATATGCCCTCGAAGATATCTGCGAAATCCTTGTCGTCGAAGCCATGGTCAGGGAACTCGAAACCGGTGTCCCAGTCCCGTGTAGCGGAGGACCCGCTGCCGCGTCCCCGGCGCAAGGCGTCGTCGTAGGCTGCCCGCCGCCCAGGGTCCGAGAGAACGGCATACGCTTCGTTGACTTCCGCCATGCGTGCCGTGGCATCGGCCTCCCGGCTCACGTCAGGGTGGTGCTTCCGGGCGAGACGCCGGAATGCCTGCTTGATCTCGTCCGGTGTGGCTTCCCTCGCCACGCCGAGCACCTGGTAGAAGTCTTTCACCGCCGCGTTCCCTGTAGCCGTACAAAAGGAACCTGAAGACGCGCAGGCGGGAATTCAAGGTGGAGGCGGGACGATAGTCCGCCCTTTCGGCAGACCCAAAAAAATCGGGGGCCCGAAGGCCCCCGATCCGATACGGCGTATGTCGCCGGCGTTACTTGACTTCCTTCTCCATCAGCTTGTCGACCAGGCCTCCCGGCACTTCGGAGTAGTGGTCGAATTCCATGGTGAAGGTGCCGCGGCCGCTGGTGGCCGAACGCAGGAAGTTGATGTACCCGAACATTTCCGCGAGGGGCACGAAGCCCTGCACGTAGGACTGCGGACCCCGTGCACCCTGGTCGGTCACCTGACCACGACGACGGTTGATATCGCCGATCACGTCGCCCAGGTAGTCGGACTCGGTCACCACTTCGATGCGCATCACCGGTTCCAGCAGCTTCGGACGGCTGGCCTTGTGGGATTCGCGGAAGCAGGCGCGGCCCGCGATTTCGAAGGCGAGGGCCGAGGAGTCGACATCGTGGAACTTGCCGTCGATCAGCGTGGCCTGGAAGTCCACCACTTCATAGCCGGCAACCTGGCCCTTCTTGGACTCGGTGCGGATCGCGTGCTCCACCGCGGGGATGAATTCACGCGGGATGCGGCCGCCGACGATCTCGTCGACGAACTTGATGCCCTCGCCCGCCTCGAGCGGTTCGAAGATCATCTTCACTTCGGCGAACTGGCCGGAACCACCGGACTGCTTCTTGTGGGTGTAGACGCGTTCGACCTTGCCGCCGAAGGCTTCCCGGAAGCTCACGCGCGGCTTGCCCATGTTGGCTTCCACGCCCAGTTCGGTACGCATCCGGTCGATCGTGACTTCGAGGTGCAGTTCGCCCATGCCGCGAAGCACGGTCTGACCGGTTTCCTCGTCGACTTCGAGTCGGAGCGACGGGTCGGCCTTCACCATCTTGTAGAGGGCGGTGGACATCTTGTCCACGTCGCCGCGGGCCTTCGGTTCCACGGCCACGCTGATGACGGGGTCCGGGAAGCGCATGCGCTCCAGCAGCACCGGGTGATCGGGATCGCACAGCGAGTCACCGGTCTCGGTTTCCTTCATGGACACGAACGCGCAGATGTCGCCGGCGCGGGTCTCGTCGATGTCCTTGGTTTGGTTGGCCTGCACTTCCACGATCCGGCCGATCCGCTCCTTCTTGCCGCGGGTGACGTTGGCCAGCGAATCGCCCTTCTTGATCACGCCGGAGTACACGCGTACGAAGGTGAGGGTGCCGAACTGGTCGTTGATCACCTTGAAAGCCAGGGCGCGGGCCGGGGCGTCGTCGGTGACCGCCTGGTTGCCGACGGGATTGCCGTCCGGGTCCACCAGGGAAATGCCGCCGTTCTCGCCGGGGTAGGGCAGGTAGTCGATCACGGCATCCAGGAGTTGCTGGACGCCCTTGTTCTTGTACGAAGAACCGCAAAGGACCGGGACCAGGGCGCCGGTCACCGTGCCCTTGCGGATGCAGTCCTTGAGGACGGCGGGATCGAACTCGCCCGAATCCACGTAGGTCATGAAGGCATCGTCGTTCAGGGCCAGGGCGGACTCGATCAGTTCTTCGCGCAGCTTGGGCAGGCGGTCGATCCAGTCGTTGTCGGCGGTCGAGGCAAACTTGAAGCGGGCCTTGAGGGCGTCGAACGGCACGGATTCCCAGACGGAATCCTTGTCGTCGGACGACCAGACGTAGGCCACGCCGGCCACCAGGTCGGCCATGCCCACGAATTCGTCGTGGCTGCCAATCGGCACGTGGCAGAGCAGGGCATTGGCGCCCAGGCGCTCTCGGATGCCCTTGACGCAATGGGCAAAATTGGCGCCCATGCGGTCCATCTTGTTGATGTAGCAGATTCGGGGAACGTTGTACTGGTTGGCGAGGCGCCAGTTGGTCTCGGTCTGGGGTTCCACGCCGGCCACGCCGTCGAACACCACCACGGCGCCGTCCAGCACGCGCAGGCTGCGGTTCACCTCGATGGTGAAGTCCACGTGTCCGGGGGTGTCGATCACGTTGACCTGGTAGCCCTTCCACTCGGTGGAGACGGCCGCACTCTGGATCGTGATCCCGCGCTTGCGTTCCTGCTCGAGGTAGTCGGTGGTCGTGCTGCTCTTGCCGTCCTTGGTGTCGTGCACGTCGACGATCTGGTGCTTGCGGCCGGTGTAGTACAGAACCCGTTCCGTGGTCGTCGTCTTGCCCGCATCGATGTGAGCGATGATGCCGATGTTTCGGTATAGCTCGAGCGCCTTCTGCCTTGCCATGGTTTCGCCTTTTCTGAGGGGAGGGATCGCCCGACAGGGGGCGAAAAACCCGCGATTTTAGCCTCGTTTTGTGTTATTTGCCCGCGGGGGGGCAAGAATCCTTTTTGCGCCCCGTCCGGGCCCGTCCCGAACGGGCCGAGAAAGTCCGGCGCCTACATGCGCCATGCCTCAGTCCCGCTACCGGCGCGGCACCGATGCGATCAGCGAATCCACCTCGGGCGCATCCGCTTCCACCGCGGCGACGGCAACCTTGGCGACGGAATCGAGGTGATCGATGACCGAGCCGACGCCGCGCAGCGCCAGCATCTTCGCGTACTTGATTCCAGGGTTGCTGGTCGCGAATCGCATCGTGCCCGGATCTTTCGAAAAATCGCGTACGGCGAAGGGATCGCGATTCCACCAGACGGACTGGAGATGCTCGATCTCCGCCCGCGTGTCGGCCATCGTGTACTGGATGCGATCGGTCATCGTGTAGTTGGCCATCACCGTCTCGCCCACCATCAGGAGTTCGATCGTGACGCGCTGCTCGCGACCGCCCGGCGTCGCGAAGTGATTCGCCAGTTCGTCCGCCTCCTCCGCATTCAGAAGGCGGTCGGCCTCTTTCGCCCAGGCGGCGTGGAACCATTCGGGATCGTCGATGCGGCTCGCCACGATGGGCGGCACGCGGGCCATCAGCGCCCGTTCGGCCGCGACCCACTCCGGAGAAGCCGGCGACCAGTTCCGGCCGAGTCCGGCCGCGGCGCCCTGGCGGGCAAGTCGGGCGCGGGCGGCCCGCAAGGCAGCCTGCTTCACGTAGAGACGCCCGATGGCGATCGAGATCTCGGGGTCGTGGCTTCGCGCGAGGCGCTGGATGGCGTCGTCCTTCAGGGCGTCGGCGTAGCTTGGCGTCTGCATCGTCAGAGTCAGCGCACAGGCTGCCGCCAGCAGCACAAATGCGTGCCGGATGCGGCGGATCGCTGTCCCGGTCAGGGTGTCGCTCATGGTCTTCGGGGATCCTTCAATCGTCGGAAGCCGGATGGTAGTCCACCACGAGCACCCCATCGAGAACCGGCTTCAGCCGGGCGACGAAGGCGAGATGCGCCGGGTGCGGCAGGTAGTCGTCGCGCGCGGCGGCATTCCGGAAGGTAAGCAGAAAGCAATGCGTGAAGCCCTGGTCGAGCCCCTCCGCACTGTGGTTGGGACCCCATTCGAGCGCCGAGATGCCGTCGATGTGCTGCGGCAACTCGCGGAACATCGTCTCGATCTCCCCTATCTCGGCCTCGGGCGCATCACCACGGAATCGGAATAGCACGAGGTGGCGAACGGGTGTCTCTCCCGCCGCGCGCGAGCCGCGGGTGGCGTCCGGTGGCGTCATTCGGGCTGAGTCTCGTCCAGGAACGCCCGCAGCACACGCACGACCAGAGCATGATCGTCGGCCTGCGGCAGGCCGGATACGGCCACCACGCCGACGACGCCGACATCGCGGACGATGACAGGAAACCCCCCGCCCGCGGCGGCATAGAGATCGGGGTCGAGGCGGCTCTTCTGTTCGAACGTCGTTCCCTGGGCGCGGAACATCGCGCCGACGTGGAAGGAACTCTTGCCGTAGCGCGTGACGACCCGCTTCTTGCGCTCCAGCCACGCATCGTTGTCGGCCGAGGTGCCCGGCATGGCCAAGTGGAATAACTGCTGACCGTTGCGACTGATGTCGATCGTGATGGCCTTGCTCTCTGCGCGGGCGACCTCGGCGAGACGCAATCCGAGGGCGATGGCCACGTCGTTGGTGAAGCGGCGGAACTGAAGCTGTGCTTCTTCTTCCTGGAAGGTCGCGAGGGGGTCGTGGGTTTCACTCATCGTCGAGGATCTCGGAGGCGAACAGATGGTCGATCACTTGCTGGTTGGCGCGCGAGCTCTCGAGCGGGAAATGCAGTTCCGCACCGCCGTGCACGGCGTCCGCGAAGTTCTCGACCATCAGCTGGTACTGGTTCACGTGCGGGAAGAACCATTCACGCGTCTCGGTCTGGCCGTCCAGGCGCAGGACCACGCGTGCCTGGTCGTACTTGCCGGGGTTGAAGGGCGCGTCCAGTCGCAGCCATCCGAGTTCGCCGTGGAAAACCATGTGCTGTCGCGCCGCCGACTGGGTGCCGCAGTAGAAGCTCAGGTCGAACCCCGGAAAGCGTACGTGGCAGAGCGCATGACGATCGGTGCCGAACACGGGGTCCCGGTCGAACCGCGCGCTGGCGGAACGAGGTTCGAGTCCCGTTGCGATACGGGTCGTCACCACCGGATAGACACCGATGTCGCGTAGCGCCCCGCCGCCCAGCTCCAGGGAGTTCTTGATGCTGTCCGCGTTGTGGTTGCGATACGTGAAGCTGCCTTCGACGAACCGCAGCGCGCCGAGCGTGCCGTCGGCCAGCAGTTTACGGACGAGGTGCCATTGCGGGTGGTGCGCAACCATGAAGGCTTCCGCGACCTGGAGACCGAGGCGGTCGCGATCGCCGATCAGCAGATCGATGTCCGCGGCCTCCAGGGCCAGAGGTTTCTCGCAGAGGACATGCTTGCCGCATTCGAGGGCCCGGCGAGCCCACGGGATGTGCGAACTGTTGGGCGTGGCGATGTACACGGCATCGACATCGGGACGGGCCAGCAGGGCGTCGTAGTCGTCGAGCGCGTCGGGGATGTCGTGGCGTTCGCACGCCGCTTCGGCCCTGGCGCGGTCCCGCGAGGCCAGGGCTACGACGGTGCCGCTTCGGGACTGGAGGATCGCGGGGATGACCTGCTCACGCGCGATCTTTGCGGCGCTCAGGATGCCCCAGCGCAGTCTGGTCATGGTTGCGGGTCCGCGTCGGGTTGGTGAAGTTGAAGCATCAAGGGTGGCTCCTGCACGAGAGGCGATCCCGAATCGTAACGCCGCCACGGCCCGGAGGTATCCGGCGTAGTCCGCAAAGCCTTCTCCGCCCCAGGCTGGCGAGGCATACTCGTCGCCTTCGTCAAGTCAATGGTGCGCCATGGATACCCCTCTGTCACTCGTCGAACGCCTGCAGGCCGTACTCGGGCCGGGAGACCTCCTCATGGGGGCGGACGAGATGGAGCCCTACCTCGTCGACTGGCGCCGACGGCTTCGGGGGCGGGCAAGCTGCGTGGTGCTGCCCCGGTCCACCGAGCAGGTCGCAGCCGTGCTTCGCGTGTGTGCGGAACTCGGCGTGGCCGTGGTGCCGCAGGGCGGGAATACCGGGCTGTGCGGCGGCGCCACGCCGGCGGCCGACAGTGCCGCTGTGCTGGTCTCGCTGAAGCGCATGAACCGCATCCTCGCGATCGATCGTGACAACAACACCATCACCGTCGAAGCCGGCTGCGTGCTTCAGCAGGTACAGGACGCGGCGGAAGGCGTCGACCGCCTGTTCCCGCTCAGCCTAGGTGCCGAAGGGAGCTGCATGATCGGCGGCAACCTCTCCACTAACGCAGGCGGCGTGCATGTCCTGCGCTACGGCAACACGCGCGATCTGGCGCTGGGGCTTGAAGTGGTGCTTCCGGACGGTCGCGTGTGGAACGGGCTTCGCGGTTTGAGAAAGGACAACACGGGCTACGACCTCAAGCAGCTCTTCATCGGCGCTGAGGGAACGCTCGGCATCATCACCGCGGCGGTGCTCAAGCTGTTTCCGTTGCCCAAGGTCAACGTCGTGACCTGGGTGGGCCTGCCGTCGGCGGAGGCCGCCGTCGCGCTGCTCGCCCGCATGCAGGAATCCTTCGGTGCCCGGCTCGTCGCGTTCGAACTCATCGCCGAGCTTCCCCTCGCGCTGGTGCTCGAACACGGCGAGGGCGTGCGGTCGCCGCTATCGCAGAGCTACCCGTGGTACGTGCTCATGGAGGTGAGCGATTCCGACGGGGAGGACGAACTCCAGGAGCGTGTGCTGGATGTGCTCGAAGGCGCATCCGAGGCGGCGCTCGTGCAGGACGCCGCCATTGCCCAGGACGTCGCTCAGGCGCGAAGCTTCTGGAAGCTCCGCGAGACGATCCCCGAGGCTCAGACCCGTGCAGGCTACAGCATCAAGCACGACATCTCCGTGCCCATCTCGAGGATCCCGGAGTTCCTCGCGCAGGCCGGCGCGATGCTCGTCGATCTGGTGCCCGGAATCCGCATCGTGCCATTCGGGCACCTGGGTGACGGCAACCTTCACTACAACATGAACGGTCCGATCGACATGACCGACGACGCGTTCGCGGCGCGCGCTGGCGAGATCCAGAGCCGGGTGCATGAGCTGGTCCATGCGTTCAACGGCAGCATCAGCGCGGAACACGGTCTGGGGCAGGTGAAGCGCGACGAGTCGGCGCGCTTCAAGAGCGATGTCGAACTGGATCTGATGCGTGCCGTGAAGCGCGCGATCGATCCGGAGAACCGGATGAATCCGGGGAAGGTCCTTGAGGCGTGAAGGCCTGAAGGCGTGAAGGCGTGAAGAGGTGAAAGGGGGCGCGTAGCCCGGACGAGCGCCGAAGGCGCGACTCCGGGGACATCCGTCATCCTTCCGCGTCACCCCTTCACTGCGCTCCCGCCACCTCCCGGTAGCGGATCCACCCGGCATTCATTTCATCCCACGTCTGGTCCCCCCACGGCACCGTGCGCGACGGGTCCGGGTTGGCGGGGTTCTGTGCGGAGTTGTCCCAAGTCATTTCAAACACGATCCGTGTTCCGGCGGGCAACAACCGGGGTTCCTCGAACAGGTAGGCGGTCTGCCAGCTGAAATCGTACTTCGGCACTGACAACAGCACTTCTTCCCGGCCATCCGGAAAGCGCGCCACGAACTTCGCGGCTCTGCCTCGCAGATGCGCATGGGGCATGAGGCTGTGGAGCATCACGTCCCGGTCGAACAAGTGGGTAACCGATTCGGTGTGCGCCTTCGCGAACGGCGGAATGCGCAGCGAACTGGTCATCAGGAACTGCAGGCGGATCTCGTGTTTGGGCGGGTCCTTGTGCAGATAGTAGGCAACGCGAGTCACATCTCGTTTTGCCTTTCCGTTGGGCGTGTAGTGCATCTGAAAATTCAACCGCGCGTTGGCGCGTAACAGCACCCCGGTATCTGCCGGGAACGGCACCGCGTTTCGACCGGGAGAATAGCCGCCGAATGCGGCCAACTGCTCGACGAAGACACGACCCCGTGGGGCTTCCGGGTCGGCGACGCCGGCCAGCACATGGTGAACCACAGTCCGATCCCCGGGAATGATGTCGATCGCGCGAACCCACACGTCCCGGTTGAACGGATTGGGGACCTGCGGGTACATGTAGTCGACGACACCCGTTGCTGGGACGTCGAATGCCGGAATTTCCACCACCATGTCCGGCTCACCCAGAGACCATTCGGAACTCGGCGCTGCGAGACTCTCCAGCGGGTCCGGCCCGTCGCCGCGAGGTGCGCCCGCTTCGATCCAGTGCACGACGGTGCGCACCTGTTCGACGGTGAGCGATCGGTCGCCGACAAAACTGCCATAGTGCGGATCGGCGTACCACGGCGGCATGCGCTTGGTGCGCAGCACCTCCCGAATCATTGGCGCGAAGCCGCGAATCGGCTTGTAACCAGTCATGGCCCACGGCCCTATCCCCCCGGGGCGATGGCACTCTGTGCACTGCGCGCGAAGAATCGGGGCAATCTGCTCGGCGTAGGAGATTCGAGCGTGTTCGGCTTTGCGGTCGCGTTCGGGGAAGTCCACGATGCAGCCGACGGGCTCCGCCTGGGTGACGGCCACCGATTTGCCGTCCAAGGCGGCTGCAAGAGCATCTTCCAGATAGAGCTTGCTGGCTGTCGGCTTCTGCGCACCGTACGACAGTCTGTCGTCGATCGGACCGCGATACAGGAGCTTCCATGTCTTCGGGTCGATCAAGAACACTTCGGCGGTGCGTGTCACCCCGAGGGCTTCACCGATGAGTTGTGTCTCATCGAGCAAGATGGGCAAGGTGATTCCGAACTCGGCGGCTTCCGCCAGCACCGCCTTGCGGTCGTCCTGCAGATTGGAATCGAGGAGCAGGAAGGTGACCCCCTGGCTCTCGAAGCGTCTGCGGAGGGTGTCCAAGGCAGGCAGGGCCTGGCGGACGATCGGGCAGCCGTTGCCATGCACCATGAGGACAATGGCTTTCGTGTCGGAGAGATAACGCAACTCGTGTGAGATCCCGCGATGATCCAGGAGCCGGAAGTTGTCGACCCGATCACCCGGCTGCAGGGCAAAGGCAAGGGTCGAAGCAAGGGCGAAAAGGACCAGTGCAGCGAGGCGGGCGAAAGTCTTCACGGGGCGGACTCCGAAAGCGCGATGGCCATTCGATGGTACGCCGAAACGCAATGGGGCCGCCATCGTGGACATCCTGTCTGCGGTGGTGATTTTTCGCTTCGTCGTGTCCCCCCGGGGGGGCGGGGGCTGCCCGTGCGCCAGATTGGTGCTTCCGACGCCGACGATCGGGTGCTACCGTTTCGAATGTGTGCAGTTCAAGACGTACGGGCCGTCCCTCCGGGCCGCGCGCCGCCGTATCGGCATCTTCGGCGGGTACGTCGTCAAGCACCAGTGGTTCAACTGCGAGACGATCCACGCCCGTGAGCACCCCCTGTCACCCCCATGCCCGGATCCCCGGCGGCGCGCCGACCGGCGTCGAGGGCTCTTTCTGAGGAACCTCCCATGACTCTGTCTTCTGCCCTGGTCGTCGGTGCCAGCGGTTTCGTCGGTTCGCACATCGCCCGCGAGCTGATCGGCGCCGGCGTCGATGTCACGGGCTTCGGCCCGCCCATGAACGTCGACCTGGTCGGCGATCTCGCCGGCCGCCTGAAGGCGGTTCACGGTTCGGCCGAGAACCCTGCGGAGATCGAAGCCGCTTTCGCCGCCGCAAAGCCGGACGTCGTGGTCTGGGCCGCCGGGCACAACGCCAATGCCGCAGGCCTCATGGCCACCGGCGAAGCCGAGGCCGCGCGGGCGCTCACCATCAACGCCGTCGGCCTGTTCAACGTCCTCGACGCCGCCCGCCGCCACGGCGTGAAGCGCGCCATCATCACCGGCTCGCTCGTGTCGTTCGGTCCCACGGCGTTCTATCCCGAGCCCTACGTGGACGAATCCGCCGCCACGCGCCCCACCACCGGATACGGGTTGTCGAAGGCTATGGGCGAGCAGGTGGCGCGCTACTTCCGCGACCGCTTCGGCATGGACGTCACGACCTTCCGGCTGGCCGTCGTGTTCGGACCGGGCCGCTGGTACGGCGGCGTCGTCGCAACCCTCAACCGGCTTCTGGAGCAGGCGAAGCCCGGCGTCACGACCGAGTGCGAAGTGCCGGGCGACATCTTCGATCTCGTGCACGTCAGGGACGTGGCGCTGGCCGTTCGGCTCGCGGCCGAAAGCAAGAAGCCGCTGCGCTCGTTGTACCACGTGAACAGTTTCGCGACCTCCTATCCGGAACTCATCCGGGCGATCGAGACGCAGGTGCCGGGGTTCAAGGTCACGTGCCGCACCGTCGCGGCGCCGATCACCTACCCGCTGATGGCTTTCGAGCAGGTGCAGACCGACCTGGGGTTCCGCCCGCAGTTCGACGTGCAGTCGGCCATCGCGGACTGCCTGGCCTCGCGCCCGTGACGCGGTCGCCGTGATGCGCGATCGAATCCCCTACGGGGACACCATATCGCGCGGGAACCCTTCACGCGGCTTGCCCCGATGGCAGACAATCGCCCCCTACACCCCTAGTTCAGGAAACGGAAATGAGTGAACAGAAGATCGCGATCGTCGTCGGCGGCGGCACCGGCATCGGACGGGCATCCGCCGAAGCGCTGGCGGAGAAGGGATGGTCCGTCCACGCCTTCGGGCGCGACAAGGATGCCGACCTGCCGTCGACGATCTCCTTCGAGATGCTGGACGTCACCGACGATGCGGCGCTCTCAGCGCTCGCTGCCCGATTCCCGAAGCTGCACGGGCTCGTGAACTCGGCGGGCATCATCCTGCACGACGGCAAGGAGTTCGAGGGCGACGGCTTCCGCAAGGTCATGGACGTGAATCTGGGCGGCACGGAGCGCGCATCGGTCCTTCTGCGGGACTCGCTCGCGGCCGGCGGTGGGGCCATCGTCAACATCGCGTCCGTCTGGAGCGCGTTCGGTTCCTCGCGCAATCCCGCCTACGCGGCGAGCAAGGGCGCCGTCGTCTCGCTGACCCGTTCGCACGCCGTGGCCTTCGCGCCGCTGGGCGTGCGGGTGAACGCCGTGGCGCCGGGCTGGATCGAGACGCAGCTGTCGTCGCGGGCGCGTACCGATCCGGCGCGCAGCGGCGCCATCACGCAGCGCATTCCGATGGGCCGCTGGGGCGTGCCGCGGGACGTAGGTGACGTGGTGGCCTTCCTGTTGTCCTCCGACGCGCGGTACGTCACCGGTACCGTGCTGCCGGTGGACGGCGGCTACTGCATCGCCTGATCAGCGCGAGGCGGGGCCGGGCAGTCGTGCACTTGGAGTACAGTCGCGGGCATCGTTTCTGCACACCATTGCCATGACCAAGATCGCCCAGCTCCGCACCACGCCAGTCCTCGCTCCCCTCCCAAGACCGCTGCGCACGGCGTCGGGCTACATCGAACGCTTTCCGCTCGTGCTCATCGACGCCGTCATGGACGATGGCGTGGTGGGCCGGTCCTACGCACAGGTTTACTTCCCGGAGCTCCTGCCCGCGCTGGAGCAGACGATCGTCGGTCTCGGGGAACTGATCCGCGGCATGCCGCTGGCGCCGCATGAGGTGCATACCTTCCTGCAGAAGCGCTGCCGGCTGTTCGGGCTGAAGAACCTCATGGGCGTGGCCTTCGGCGGTATCGACATGGCGTTGTGGGACGCCCACGGCAAGGCACTCGGCCAGCCGCTCTATGCGCTGCTCGGCGCGGTGCCCAAGCCGCTCATGGCCTACAACAGCGTCGGGCTCTACGACGCGAAGACTGTCCTGGAGATCGTCGCAGAGACGCGGGCTGCCGGCTTTCCAGGCCTCAAGGTAAAGGCGGGCTTCCCGACCTTTGCAGAGGATCTCGCGATGATCCGCGCGGCGAAGCGCGCGCTGGGCGACGACATCGCGCTGATGATCGACTACAACCAGTCGTTGTCCGTGCACGAGGCGCTAGCTCGCTGCCGTGCGCTCGATGGCGAAGGGCTCACGTGGATCGAGGAGCCCATCCTCGCGGAGGACTACCGCAACTGCGCCCGCATCGCCGATGCGACGCAGACCCCCATCCAGATCGGCGAGAACTTCCACGGCCCGCTGGAGATGCAGGCGGCCATCGAGGCCGGCGCGATGGATTTCGTGATGCCCGACGCCCAGTTCATCCACGGCGTTTCCGGATGGCTGGAAGCCGCCGCGCTCGCGCGTGCCGCGGCGCTGCCGATGTCGTCCCACTGCTTCGCCGAGGCCAGCACGCATCTGTTGTGTGCCACGCCCACCGCGCACTGGCTGGAAGTGATGGATATCGCCGGCGGATTGCTGCAGAACCCGATTCGCATCGTCGACGGCCGGGTGACGCCCTCGTCCGCGCCGGGCATCGGCCTGGAGTGGAATGCCGAAGCCGTCGCGAAGCACCGCGCGCGCGCCTGAGGCAGGACGGGACGACCATGTGGAGCCTCTACGATCTCGTCGCGGAGGGGCTGACGCTCAGCATCCTCGATGTGGGAGCCGGCATCGGCGAACAGCCGGTCTATCAGCCGCTGGTGGATGCCGGGCGGGCGCGGCTGATCGGCTTCGAACCCAATCGCGAGCATTGCGACGCCCTGAATGCGCAGTACGGTCCGCCGCACCGGTTTCATCCGCACTTCGTCGGTGACGGTCGACGCGCCACCTTCCACGAGACCAACTGGAGTCTCACCGGCTCGCTGTTCGAACCGAACACGCCGCTGCTGGAACGCTTCCAGAACCTCGCGGAACTCACGAAGCCGGTGGCTGCGCATCCGGTCGACACCGTGCGCATCGACGACATCCCCGAGATCGACGACGTGGATCTCTTCAAGATCGACGTGCAGGGCAGCGAGGTGTCGGTGCTGTCCAACGCCTCGCGTGCGCTGTCCCGCGCGGCATTCGTGATGACGGAAGTCGAGTTCGTCCCGCTCTACAAGGGGCAGCCGCTGTTCGCGGACGTGGACTCGCTTGTCCGCGGGGCTGGCTTCCAGTTCCATACCTTCGCGTCGTACGGGGGGCGGGCGTTCAAGCCGATGATCCCGAACGGCAACGTCGACGCGCCCATGAACCAGCTGCTGTGGGCCGATGCGCTCTACGCGCGGGACTGGATGCGGCTGGACCTGCTGGACGCTGACAAGCTGCGCAAGTACGCGGTGCTCGCCCACGACCTGTTCCAGTCGTTCGATCTGGCGCATGTGGTCCTGTCGGAACTCGACCGTCGCAACGGCAGTTCGATTGCCGCGACCTACCTGAGGAAACTCGCCGGCGGCTGACGGAAGCCGAGCGCGACGATCATGCTGCTGCCTCGGCAAGCCGCCGGGCGGTCGGTCTTACGTTCATGCCCATCTGCACCAACCCGGCCGTGATGCCGATGATGACCGCGCCCTTCCAGGCCCACTCGTAGGAGCCCAGGGTGCTGTAGATCATCCCGCCGCCCCACGCGCCGACGAAGGAGCCCACCTGGTGACTGAAGAACGCGATGCCGGACAGCGTTGCCATGTAGCGCAGGCCGAACAGATGCACGACCAGCCCGCTCACCAGAGGCACCACACCGAGCCAGAGCGTGCCCATCGCCGCCGCGAAGACCAGCGTGCTGGTCGGCGTGGGCGGCGTCGAGAAGTACGCGGCGAGGCACAGGGATCGCAGCACGTAGATGCCGCCCAGCAGCAGACGCTTCGAGTAAAGCCCACCCAGCCAGCCGAACAGATAGGACCCAATCACGTTGAACAGCCCCACGAGCGCGAGCGCCGTGGAGCCCACCGTCGGGTCCATGCCGCAGATCTCCAGATACGTGGGCAGGTGCGTCGTGATGAAGACGAGCTGCAGACCGCAGACGAAGAAGGCCGTGGCGAGCACGAGATAGCCGGAGTGTCCCAGTGCTTCCCGAACTGCCTGCGATACCGACTGCGGCGGACCGGAGCCCTGGTCGCGTTCGATGCGGTCCGCGCCGCCGGCGAACCACGCAGCCGGGACCATGACGGCCACGAGCGCGAGGAACCCGACGATCGCGGTCTTCCATCCGGCTGTGGAGATCAGCGTCTGCGCGAGCGGGGAGGCGAGCGTGAGGCCGAGAGACCCCAGCGCCGACACCGAGCCCATTGCGAGGCTGCGCTTCATTGGCGAGACGGTGCGCGCCGTCACGTTCATGGCGATATTGCTCGCCGTGCACGACAGCGCCAGGCCGATGCAGATGCCGGCGCCGAGCGTGAACATCGCGGCGGAATCCGCATATAGCGCGAAGATCAGCCCCGACGCGTAGATCGCCACGCCGGTGAGGGCGACCGGGCGGGCGCCGTGGCGGTCGGCGAACATGCCCACGAACGGCTGGGTGAGTCCCCAGACGATGTTCTGGATGGCGATGGCGAGCGAGAAGTCCGCCGCCGTGATGCCGACGTCGCGGATGATGTGCGGCTGGAACAGACCCCAGCTCTGCCGCATGCCCATGGCGAGGCTCAGCATGGTGGCGGCGCCCGCCAGGATCAGCAGCGTCTGCGCGCGGGACAGGTGTTCTCGTTTCATGGCAGGGAGGGGCAGTGGATGGCCGCATTATCGGTCAGTTCCGGCTTTGGCCCGAACACCCTGAGTCGGACGCTACCCGTCGGCGAGGCGGTGACGGAGCCCGTGGGGCGCGCTACTCTTCCTTCCCAACGGCGACAATCGGAGGAAGAGCAATGAAGGTCTTCATCACCGGCGCGACCGGCTATATCGGCGGCTCCATCGCCGCGCGGCTTGTTGCGGAGGGGCACGGCGTGTCCGGTCTGGTCCGGACGCCCGATCGGGCGAAGGCCCTCGAGGCCAGAGGCATTGCCCCCGTTCTCGGCGATCTCGCCGACACCACCCTCGTGGCTCGCGCGGCCGCGGAGGCCGATGCCGTGATCAACACGGCCAATTCGGACAACCGTCCGGTGGTCGATGCAATGCTCGCCGCGCTCCGCGGGACTGGCAAGACATTCCTCCAGTCGAGCGGCACCAGCATAGTCGCCGATCTGGCGGACGGCGAAAGAGAGGGCCCCGTGTACGAGGAGTCCACGCCGGTGCACCCGCTGCCGATGCGGGCCGGACGCGTGGCACTCAACGATGCCGTGCTGGCCGCCGCGGCCGACGGCATCCGGAGTCTCGTCGTGTGCCCCAGTCTCATCTACGGCGATGGCACGGGCCTGCATCGCGACAGCATTCAGGTTCCCTGGCTCATCGCCCTTGCCAGGCAGCATCGCGTCGGTTGCCACGTCGGTGCAGGGCGAAACATCTGGTCGAATGTTCACATCGACGATCTCGTGGACCTCTACGTGGTCGCCCTCGACCGCGCGCCTCCGGGTGCTTTCTATTACGCCGAGAATGGCGAGAACGCCATGCGGGATGCGGCCGCCGCCGTGAGCCGCATGCTGGGCTACGGTGGCGCCACACGAGCCATGACCGTCGAGGAGGCGGTGGCGGTCTGGGGCGAAGGCCCGGCGCGCTACACCATGGGTTCCAACAGCCGGGTGAAGGCGGTGCGCGCCCGCGCCGAGCTGGGGTGGAAGCCGCATCGTCCGTCGCTTATCGATGAGATCGAGCGCGGGTGCTATCGGCAATGATGGCCGCGGGGCTTCCTGCGAAATTTCTGAAACGGCGCTGACATCAAGGAGATCAAGCCATGCCGCTCGTACACATCCAATTGCTCGAAGGGCGCACCGAGGAACAGAAGCGCATCGCCATCCAGAAGGTGACCGCGGCGCTCAACGAGGCGTTCAACGCGCCTCCCGAGACCATCCGCATCTGGTTCACCGACATTCCGAAGACCGATTTCGGGATCGGGGGGAAGACAGCGAAGGAGTTGGGGAGGTAGGTTTTGATGTGTGAAGGCGTGAAGACGTGAAGACGTGAATGGTGACACCACGTAGCCCGGACGAGGCCCGAAGGGCCGACTCCGGGGACAACGTTCAATGAATCACGTTTCCCCGGAGTCGGGGCATGCGCCCCTCGTCCGGGCTACGGACGCCGATCGAAGACGCGACGGTGTGAAAGGTGGGGAAGTCTCCATCTCCGCTGTCGCTTGCCTGAAGAGATGACACCGCGTAGCCCGGACGAGGCCTGAAGGGCCGACTCCGGGGACAACGTTCAATGAATCACGTTTCCCCGGAGTCGGGGCGTTCGCCCCTCGTCCGGGCTACCGCTCACCAAGTATCCACGAACGGCCGCTTCTTGCCCTGACGTACGGGGCGCGGCGGCAGGGATCGCAGGCCGGACACGATCCACGAGCGCGTTTCCGCAGGGTCGATGACATCGTCGATCTCGAACAGCGCAGCAGCGCTCAGCGCCTTGCCGCGTTCGTAGGATGTCGCCACCATTTCCGCGAACTTCGCCTCGCGCTCCACCGGATCCGCGATGGCTTCCAGCTCCTTGCGATAGCCCAGGCGCACGGCGCCTTCGAGATTCATCGGCCCGAACTCACCCGTCGGCCACGCCACCGAGAACAACGGCAGGTGGAAGCTCCCGCCCACCATGCCTTGCGCGCCGAGTCCGTACGCCTTGCGCAGCACGATCGAGAGAATCGGCACCGAGAGGTTCGCGCCCGTCACGTAGAGACGGCAGCAATGCCGGACGAGGGCCGTGCGTTCCGCTTCCGGGCCGACCATGTTGCCGGGCGTGTCGCACAAGGACAGCACCGGAATGTCGTGGGCGTCGCACAGTTGCAGGAAACGCGCGGCCTTGTCCGCCGCGTTCGCGTCGATCGCGCCGCCCAGGACCATCGCGTTGTTCGCCAGCAAGCCGAGCGGTCGGCCTTCCACGCGGACGAACGCCGTCACCATGTTGCCCGCGAAATCGCGGCGCAGTTCGAGCACGGAATCCATGTCGGCGAGCGTCTCGATGATCCTGCGCACATCGTAGGCGCGCAGGCGATTCTCGGGAATGAGATCGCGCAGGGCCTTCTGGTCAGCGCACGCCCAGTGGGCCACGGTGCCCTGGAAGTACGAGAGGTACTGTTTCGCCACGCGGACCGCCGCTGCCTCGTCCGGCACCACCACGTCGATCACGCCGTTGCGCCGCTGCACCGAGGTCGGCCCCACCTCGTCCGGCGCGAAGGTGCCCAGGCCGCCGCCTTCGATCATGGCGGGACCGCCCATGCCCAGCGAGGCGTTTTCGGTGGCGATGATCACGTCGCAGCAGCCCGCCACGACCGCGTTCCCGGCGAAGCAGCGACCCGACACGATGCCCACCATCGGCACGAGGCCGCTCAGCTGCGCCAGCAGCGTGAACCCCTTGATGTGCAGACTGCCGGCCATGGTGGTGTCGATGTCGCCAGGGCGTCCGCCGCCGCCTTCGGCGAACATCACGATCGGCAGCCGCCACTGCGCCGTCAGCTCGAACAGCCGGTCCTTCTTCTCGTGGTTCTTGGTGCCCTGGGTGCCAGCCAGCACCGTGTAGTCGTAGGAGAGGATCGCGGCCCGTGCCTCGGTGTCGGGGAACAGATGGCCGTTGATGCGACCTACGCCCATCACCATGCCGTCGGCCGGTGTGCGGGCGATGAGGTCATCGAGCGACCGGCGGTTGCGCTGCGCGGCGATCACGAACGCGCCGTACTCCTGGAAGCTTCCGGGATCGCAGAGGTCCTCGATGTTCTCGCGCGCCGTGCGGGCGCCGATCTTCCGGCGTTTGGCCACCGCATCGGGGCGGGCGTCGTCGAGCGTCATCGCCCGGCGCCGCGCGAGTTCTTCCAGGTCGGCGCGTGGGGTGTTCGAAGCGATCGCGTCGACCGGGCCAGCCTGCGACTCGCTGTCGTCAGCAGGATCCAGAATCATCAGCACATCCGCTTCGGCCGTCGTGTCGCCTGGGCCGACGCCGATGGATCGCACGGTGCCGGCTGCCCGCGCGACGACCACATGCTCCATCTTCATCGCTTCGACGACGATCAGGGCCTGCCCCTTCCGTACCGCATCGCCCACGCCGGCTTCGATCGCGACGATGGTGCCGCTGAGCGGGGCGACGACGCCGACGCAGCCCTCCGGCATGGTGGTCGGGGGCACGGCGCGCGGCGCTGCGCCGGCCGCGACGGACTCGGCGAAGAGCGGCGTGTCAGCCGAGCTACCGACCAGTGCGCCGATGTGTTCATCGACGCTCCCCGTGTGCCAGCCGACGTGGCCGACGAGCGGCAACGCGAGCAGGTTGAGCAGGAACTCGCGATTGGTGGCGAGCCCCTCGACACGGAACTCCCGCAGCGCGCGCCGTGCCTTGGCCACACACGCTGTCCAGTCGTCCGCTGTCGTGTGGACGATCAGTTTCGCAAGGAGAGAGTCGTAGCGGACACTGACGGCGTACCCCGTGAACCCGCAGGTGTCCACCCGCACGCCGGGGCCGGACGGCGGGTCGAATGCGCTCACCGTCCCGGCGGCGGGCTTCACGGTGCCGTCCGCCATCGGCGTTTCGGCATTCACGCGCACCTGGACGGCGATTCCCCGTGGCGCGGGGATGCTGTCCTGCGATATGCCGAGTTCGTGAAGCGTGGCGCCGGCAGCGAGCTTCAGCTGCAGCGCGACAAGATCGAGTCCGGTGACCATCTCCGTGACGGTGTGCTCGACCTGGAGCCGTGCATTCGCCTCGATGAACACGAACGAAGGTGCGGTCGCATCGAGGTCGACGAGGAATTCGAACGTCGCGAGATTGTCGACGCGGGCAAGGCGCGCCATGCACACGGCAGCCTCGAGCAGTGCGGCACGCAGCGTAGGGTCGAGCGAAGGCGCAGGGGCGACCTCGACGAGTTTCTGGCGATGGCGCTGCAGCGTGCAATCGCGTTCCCACAGATGCACGACGGTGCCGTCACTGTCCCCCGCGATCTGCACCTCCACGTGTCGCGCCCTTGGCACCAGCCGTTCCACGTACAACATGTCATTGCCGAAGGCCTGCAGCGCCTCGGATCGGCAGCGCTCATAGGCAGCCGGAAGATCGTCCGCGCGGACCACGGGGCGGATTCCGCGGCCGCCGCCGCCGGCGACCGCCTTCAGCATCATCGCGCCGCCGGGGCCGAGCGCTTCGAGGAACGTGCGAGCCTCATCGAGGGACGTGGCATGGTCCGCGCCTTCGAGCACGGGCACTTCCGCCTCCCGCGCCAGCGCGCGCGCCCGGGCCTTGTCCCCGAACAGATCCAGAACCTCCGATCGCGGTCCGACGAAGCGCACGTCTGCAGCCGCGCACTGGCGTGCAAAGGCGGCGTTCTCGCTGAGAAAGCCGTAGCCGGGATGCAGCGCGTCGCAAGCTGTTTCGCGCGCGATGCGCACAAGGGCGGCGCCATCCAGGTACGCGCCAACGCCTTGTCCCGGCAGCGGGACGGCGGCATCCGCTTTGCGGACGTGAGCAGAGTTTCGATCGTCCTTCGCGTACGCGGCGACGGTTTCGATGCCGAGTTCGGCAGCCGTCCGGGCAATGCGGATGGCGATCTCGCCCCGGTTGGCGATGAGCAGTCGGCGCAGGGTCATGGGCAAATGGGATATCCGTGAAGAATTTGGCGGAAGCGGCGGAAGTCGGCTTCGCGGCTCACGCAGCCCGTTTCGCGAGGAACAGGCCCGCTGCCAGGAGCAGTGGTGTCGTGAGCGTCAAGGCGACATTGAGACCCAGCACCGGCAGCAGCGCTGGCAGATCGTCGGCGTGCCGCGCAGCCTGCACTATCACGACGTACGCCAATGGCACGGTGACGAATCCGAGCGCGCAGAACCCCGGCAGCACGTCGAGGACGATCGCCGCCAGCAGCGCAACGAAGGAGAACCTGACAAGGACGGCATAGACGCGAACGGCGCGAGGACGGCCCAGCAGCATGGGCAGATGCCGCCTGCCGACCGCGCGATCGGCGTCCACGTCCGGGAACTGGTTGAGCAGCAGAAGACCGTTCACGAGGCCGAACGGCACGAGCGACGCCGCCCACGCCGCTGCGCTGTACTCGCCGGTCAGGGCGACGTGCGTGCCCACGACCATGAGGGGACCGAACCCCAGGCCCGGCGCGAGGAGGCTCGCAACCGGATGTCTCGTGACCCACGGCGTATAGGCGAGCACCACCACGAGGCCGGCGATGCCGAGCGGCAGCAGCGCCCGGCCCTGTGTCAGGAGGAAATGTAGGCCGACGGCGCCCGTCAGAACGAGCGCGAGCAAGCCCGTGAACAGGACGGCGCCTGCCAGCGACGGATTGCCGGGCAGGGCGCCGCTGCCGCCGCTGAACGGCGTGCGCTGCGTCTGCGCATCCAGGCCGCTCCGGAAGTCGAAGTACTCGTTCAGCATGTTGACGCTCACGTGGGCCGCGAGCGCGCCGGCAAGGGCGAGAAGGGCGCCCACAGCGGACACGCCACCGGTGGTCCAGTAAGCGGTCCCGATGCCCACCGCGGCGCAGGCCGGGGTGAGCAGCAGGAACGCGGGTCGGGTCGTCGCAAACAGGACGCCTATCGGATTGGCAGAGGCGGAACGCATGGCGCTTGGACCGGTCGACCCCCGCCGTGCGACCGGGCGGAGGCCGGTCTCCGGGGTGGCTGCCTCAGTAGGTGCTGCCGCCCTTCGCTGCGGCGAGCGCGATGTCACGCACGTCCGCCACCGCGGCCTTTGCCGCCATGTTGAGGAAGGCGTTGTCCCCCAGGAGGGTGGTGAACTGGAAGCCCTTGCCGATCATCCGCTTCGCCATGGCGGTGGAACCGCAGTGCAGTCCGGCCCGCACACCATGCCGCTTGGCCGCCGCGAGGATCGTGTCGATGGTGTCGAGCACCAGCGGGTCCGTGGGGTCGCCGGAGGGCTGGCGCCCGAGCGTGATCGCGAGATCGTTGGGGCCGATGTAGATGCCGTCGAGGCCCGGCACCGTGAGAATCTCGTCGAGGCGTTCCACCGCCTGCGTGGTCTCGATCATCGCGATGGCGAGAACCGTGTCGTTCGCGTGCTGGTAGTAGTCGGGGCCGCCGTACCAGGTGGCGCGCACGGGGCCGAAGCTGCGGTATCCCCGGGGTGCATAGCGGCACGCGCCCACGAAAGCCTCGCACTCGGCGCGACTGTTGATCATCGGGCAGATGATGCCGAAGGCGCCCGCATCGAGCAGCTTCATGATGATGCCGGGCTCGCACCAGGGTACGCGGGCGATCGGCGTGACCGAGGTGGTGCTGATGGCCTGCAGCATGGACACGGCGACCTGATAGTCGATGTGGCCGTGCTGCAGGTCCACCGTGAGGGAATCCCAGCCGCACTGCGCCATGTTCTCGGCAGAGACGGCACTCGGAATGCCGAGCCAGCCATTGAGCACCGCGCCGCCGCGCGCCCAGATCGACTTCACCGTGTTCTCTCTCAAGATCCTTCCCCCTCTCGTTGGATTCGTGGTGCGGCCGTCGACGATAGGTCAGACGGGTGGTCGTGCGTGGGCCCAGGGCCGCGCGAGCTCGAATGCGCGCGAGGCCTGCAGCACGCGCAGATCGTGGAAGCGGCCGGCGGCGATCTGCAGGCCCACCGGCAGGCCGGCCTCGGTGAAGCCGCACGGGCAGGTGGCCGCTGGCATCCAGGTGAGGTTGAACGGATAGTTGAAGCCGGCCCATCGCAGCCAGTCCCAAGGGTGCTGTTCCCAGTGGGCCGGGATGAGCAGGTTGGCGTCGAAGGCCGCCACCGAGAGCGTCGGGGTGATGAGCAGGTCGTACTTCTCGAAGAAACCGCGCACCCGGTCGTAGAACGCGAGGCGCTCGCCGTTGGCGCGTCCGAGGTCTGCCACGCTGTAGCTGAGGCCGTGGCGGATCATCGCGACGAGGCCGGGGTCCAGGCGATCCTGCCATTCGTCCACGAGGTGACCCAGCATCCCGGCGAGGCCGCAGGAGAACAGGCAATGCTCCATCTCGATCGGGTTACCCCAGCCCGGGTTCACTTCCTCCACGTGGGCGCCCAGATCGCTGAACGCGCCCACGGCCTTGCGCACCAGGGAGGCGACGTCCGGGTCCACGCGCAGATAACCGAGATCGGGGCTGTAGGCGACGCGCAGGCCGGCGATGCCGGCATCGAGGTTCGCCAGATAGTCCTCGGGGGGCATGCCCAGGCTCGCGGCATCGCGATCGTCCGGCCCTGCCATCGCCTGCAGCATAAGTGCGGCGTCTCCCACCGTGCGCGTCATCGGGCCCACGTGGGAGATCGAGCCGTTGTTGGACATCGGCCAGAAGGGGATGCGCCCGTAGGAGGGCTTCAGTCCGTAGATGCCGCAGAACGCCGCCGGCATGCGGACGGAGCCCGCGCCGTCGGAGCCCTGATGGATCGGTCCGATGCCGGCGGCGGCGCAGACCGCGGCGCCTGCGCTGGAGCCACCGGCATTCATGCCATGCTTCCAGGGGTTGTGGGTGATCCCGGTGACGGGGCTGTGCCCGGTGCCCTTCCAGCCCATTTCCGGCACGGTCGTCTTGCCGATGGAAATCGCGCCAGCGGTGCGCAGGCGCTCCACGTGCACGTGATCCAGCACGGGAATGCGGTTCTCGTAGAGCCGCGAGCCGGCCATCGTCCGCACGCCCTTCGTCATCGCGAGATCCTTGATGCTGGTGGGGATCCCGTGGAGCAGCGGCAGCGCATCACCCCGGAGAACCGCGGCCTCTGCCGCGCGCGCGGCCTCCATCGCCTGCTCGTAGGTGGGCGTGCAGATCGCATTGAGCGACGGATTGAGCGCCTGTGCCCGCTCGAGCGTGCTGGTCATCAGTTCGACCGGGGAGAGCTTCCGGGTGCGGATCAGCCCCGCAAGCTCGGTGGCGGGCGTGTAGCTCAGGACTTCATCCATGCGTGGCTCCCTTCCGCCATGGTTGGCGACAGTTCGACGAGCGTTTCCTCCAGCTTGACCAGGGCATCCCACATGGCCGGGAAGCCGGCGTACACCGCCACCTGGAACAGCGCCTCGAAGATTTCGTCGATGGTGGCGCCGTTGCGGATCGCCATCTCGAAATTGAGCTTGAGGGCATTCACGCGACCGAGCGCGGCAAGCACGCACAGGCTGCACAGCGACCGGGTCTTGAGGTCGATGCCGCCGCGGGTCCAGATGCGGCCGCCGACGACCGAGACCACTTCCTTCTCGAAGTCCGGGCATACCGCGCGAAAGCGCTCCAGCAGGCCTTCGATCCGGTCGTCGCCGACCATCTTGCGGAACTGCTCCCGCCCTTTTTCGTAGTCGTCCATGGAGATTCCTGGAATGTGAAGGTGTGAAGGTGTGAAGTTGTGAAGACGTGAAGACGTGAAGACGTGAAGTCGTGAAGTCGTGAAGATGTGGGTCAGGCAGTCGGCACGGGGGCGTCTTCGCGGATCAGGCGCTCCCGGCGGAGGTCAGCCCAGAACTCGGCCGGGATATCCGTCCGGAACAGCGTGACGTTCTCTTCCAGTTGCGCGACGGTGCGGGTACCCGCGATGTTGGTGACGATGCACGGATGCGCGAGGACGAACTGCAAGGCCGCGGCCTTGAGCGGGACGGCATGGCGGGCACAGACGGCCTCGATCCTTCGCACCCGTTCGAGGATGGGTTCGGGAGCCGGTCCATAGTTGTACTTGGCGCCGGGGACCGCGCCGGTGGCCAGAATGCCGCTGTTGAAACCGCCGCCCAGCACGATCGCCACGTTGCGTTTCTCGCAGAGGGGGAGGAATTCGTCGAGGGCCTCCTGTTCGAGCAGCGTGTAGCGGCCGGCCAGCAGGAAGCAGTCGAAGTCACGTTGCTTCAGGGCTTCGTGGCAGACCTCCCACTCGTTCACGCCGACGCCGATGGCCTTGACGATGCCTTCGCTGCGCAGCTTGTCCAGCGCCCGCCAGCATCCGTCCATCGCATGGCGGAAGACTTCCGGCTGACTGTTGCCCATGGTGAAGCGGTCGATGTCGTGGATGAAGGCGATGTCTATGCTCTCCAGGCCCAGCCGCTGCAGGCTGTCCTCGAAGGACCGCATGGTGCCGTCGTAGGAGTAGTCGAAGTGCATGCCGAAGGGGAGCCCGTCCACCCACGGCGTGAAGTCGATGTCGCTGCGAGGCTTCGCGCGAAGCACGCGCCCCACCTTGCTGGACAGGACGAACTGGTCGCGCGGATACCATCGCAGGCCGTGGCCCAGGCGGGCCTCGCTGAGCCCGTGGCCGTACATTGGGGCCGTATCGAAGTAGCGGATGCCGGCTTTCCATGCGGCGTGGATCATGGCCTCCGATTCGGCTTCGGAGATCGGGCGGAACAAGTTGCCGATGGGCGCTGCCCCGTAACCCATCGCCGTCACTTCGAGGTCCACGCGCCCGAATCGGCGCTTCTGGCTGGCTTGCATTGCTCGCTCCCGATGGTCGTCGGACTCCCGGAACGCGAAGACCGCCTTCCGTCCGAATGTTGTCTGCCTAGATTACAGGACCCAGGCGGGACAGTTTCGGGTGGGTGCGGGAGCCCGTGCCTAGACGGCCTCGGACGCGCTGGCGAAGTTCGCGGCAGGTATACGAACCACGATCCGGGCCCCGCCGGTGTGCGGGAGCGCCCGGATGCTACCGCCGTGCGCCATGACGATCTCGCGACAGATTGCCAGTCCCAAGCCGGTGCCGCCGCCGCCAGAGGCGGTCTTCGATGACTGGACGAACTTGTCGAACACCGCGTCGAGTTCGTCGTCGGGAATGCCGGGGCCGCAGTCGATGACTTCCAGTTGGGCGGCAGGCGTGCCGTCTTCCATGGCGGCTCCCAGCACCTGCACGCGCACGGCCGATCCGACGGGTGCGAAGCGCAACGCATTGGACAGCAGATTGACCACCACCTGACGCAGTCGGTACACATCGATCCGGACGGCGGGAGAGGTCGTGGGCTGTTCCACACGGAGTTCGATGCCCTTGTCCTGGGCGACGGACGTCACCTCTTCGACGCAGTCGCGGGCGATGACCAGCAGGTCGGTCTCGACGAAGTCGAGCCGCATCTTCCCGGACTCCAGCTTGGACAGATCCAGCAGGTCATTGATGAGCACCAGCAGCCGCTGGGCGCTGGAGCGGGCATTGCCCAGGTAGCGCGACAGCTTCTCGTCCGCCATCTGCCGCGAACGCTTCAGCCCGAGGTCCGCGAAACTGATGATGGCGTGCATGGGCGTGCGCAGCTCGTGGGAGATGTTGGCGAGGAACTCGGACTTGGCGCTGTTTGCGCACTCGGCCCTTTCCACCGCTGCGAGCAGTTCCGCTGTGCGTTCGGTCACGAGGCTCGCCAGCGCGTCGCGGTGCCGCGCCAGTTCCTCGCGCTGGGCGCGCGGCGCCGTGATGTCCTCGATGAAGATCATGACGCCGGCGATCGGGGAGTCCGGCGTGGACCAGGGGCGGCACTCCCAGCGGATCCATTCCGCAGCGCCGCATGAGTTCTCGACGCGGTCCTCCTCGGCGCGCTCCACGGCGCCCTGCAGGCAGCGGCGGTGCGCCTCCTTCCAGCGTTCGGTCGTGTTCGGATACACGCGGTAGAAGTTTTTCCCGGTCAGATCCGTCGGCGGCAGTCCCGTTTCGGGGAGCCACCGCGCGCTCCATGCGACGAAATTCATCTCGGTATCGAACATCGCCACAGCAGCGGGCACGTGGGTCACGAAGGCCTGCAGCTTCGATTCCGTGAGCGTTGCCTGCGCCGTGGCACGCCGCAATGCGGTGTTGTCGATCGCGATGCCCGCCAGGCGCGTCACGCGACCCGCCGCATTCTTCCGGATGGACTTGCCGATCAGCGAGATCCAGAGCCAGCGGTCGTCGCCGCTGCGCAGCCGCAGTTCGGTCCGGAGAACGTCGGTGGTGCCGCGAAGGTGGTCCACCAGGGCGGCGCGAGCGGCGGGAACATCCTGCGGATGCATCCGCCGCAGCCAGTCCGCGGTGGTGGTGGGCCGGAGCGGGCCGTCGAGACCCAGCAGCCGGTACCATGCCTCGTTGAACGCCACGGTGTCATCGAGCGGCGCCAGTTCCCAGGTACCCACCTGGGCGGAGTCGATGGCGAGTCGAAGCTGCTGCTCGCGGTTCTCGACAGCCTGACGCAGTTCGATGGCACTGCGCCGTCGTTCCAGGACCACCAGGGCGCCGAGGATCAGAGCGCAGACCGTGATCAGGCCGCCGCCGGCGAGGCTGCGGTGACGCATCCCGGTCGCCTGATCCGCGAGCGCAGCCGGCATCCGGTCAGAAGGCCGGGTGCTGCTGGCCTCGCGTGGGTTCGCCCCCTCCGTGGCTCCGTGGATCTCGCTGCCGTGCCGCTGCCCTGCCGCCTCGGGACGCACCGGCGCGGACAGCAGCGCGCCCATACCTTGGTCGGCCGACAGGAGCAGTGCGAGGCCCGCCGTGCCGGCGCTCGCGGCGAGCCAGATCAAGGATCGCCGCCAGCGGTCCGTGACAGCTCCGGCGTCTGTCTTCCGGTACGCGACGCTGTCCGTCCGGACGCTGCATTCGGGGCGACTTGGCTTCGTTGTCATGGACCCGTTTTCGGGCCGATTCCCGCGAAGGGCTAGCGCTACTCAGCAATCAACTCGCTCGATTCGACACGAGACACCCCCGGTGTCGTCGCCCTTGACGGGTGCATAACGAGTTCTGGTGAAGACCGGGGCGAAGGACGGACCTGTCGACGCTTCGGTTGTCTGCGAGGAACCTCGGGTGTGCGATCGTCGACCTGTTGACCGATCCGAGACAGGATTCTCCCGAATGACGACGCCGGGACGGCGACACGCGCCATTTGTTGCAGCAAAGTTTTACGCATCGCGATGGTGCCTTTGCTACCCTTCAGGAAGTAGCGATGTATCGAATCAGACGAGGTGGACTTGACTAGTTGTCCGTCGGCCAGGGGTGGCAGCCGGACATGCTCAACAAGGTGAGCCGTCCCTGGGGGGGGCGCCCACCGTAGGGGTCACCGGAACCAGCCGGGCACAATGGGCGGTAAACGATTCGATGCGGTACTGCGCGATACCGAGAGGGGTGCGCGGGCGGAGTTCGACGGGCCATCGGGCACGGTGGCGACCGCATTGTCATTCCACACGAGCCAGTGTTCGGTGGTGGAGAGGGTGCTCGGCCGATCGCTGGGCGTGACCATGTCGGTCCTGCAGACCGCGCCCGGCAGTCCCTGGTTTGACGGGCAACTCATCTCCGACGGTCAGGTCACGGTGTTCGAGTTCTCGCTGTCCGTGGCCGCCGAGATGTGGGGTTGCTGGCATGCCGACGCGTTCATCGTGCTCTTCTCCCTCGACGGATGGCACGGTGCCTACTACGACAGCCGTGCGCTCGGGGACGACGAATGTCTCCTGATTGCTCCTGCGGTCGACTGCTGGCGGCTCCAGCCGGCCGGCGTACGGGTGGCCGGCATGGCCATCGCGTGGGACGCCCTGCAGGAAATCCCGAGTCTGCACCGGATCCAGTCGAGCGCCCGCGACGGCAACTGTCACCGCGGGGTCCGTTTGCCGAATGAGTTGTGCGCCGAACTGCGCGCCATCCTGGGCGACGGTCTCAGCACGGTGGTGAACGAGGCGTTTGCGGGACGCGGGTCTCGACCGTGGCAGGCGCTTCGCGATCGTTGTATCGACTCTGCCGGTGCGACGCTTCGGCAGGACGAGCCGCACGCGGGCGTCGGGCGCCCTGTCGCCTCCTACAAGCAGATGGTTCGCAAGGTGCGGGACATGGTGCAGGACGGCTCTCGGGTGGCACCGTCCGTGGAAGAACTCTGCGGCGTCCTCCACGTGAGTCCGCGCACGCTCCAGTACGCTTTCCAGAAATCTCTCGGGGTGAGTGCGGCGGCCTATGTGCGGTCGCTGCGCCTCGATCAGGTCCGGCGCACGCTGCTCGAAGCCGATCCCGGCTCCCTGCGCGTGGGCGATGTCGCCGTGCGCTGGGGCTTCTGGCATGCCAGCCAGTTCAGCCGCCTGTATGCCCGCCAGTTCGGGGAACTGCCGTCCGAGACGCTCGCCGTGCGGCGTGTTGCCAACGGGGGCGGATTCGGAGACGCGCTGTAGCCACTCACTCGCCGGCTTCGGGATCGGGTCGAGTCTCCTCCGGGCAGGGCCCGCTGGCGGCGGTATAGTCCGAAAGTCTCTTCCCCGTGGTCACGGTTTCCATGAGAACGCTCTTCCGCGATGCCCTCGTATGGGACGGCTCCGGCACCGGCCGATTCCCCGGAGACGTCCTGGTGGACGGCGAAACGATCGCCGCCGTTTGCATGCGCCCCGATCGCCTCCCGGCCGAGGGCGCGCAGGTGGTCGATGCGGCCGGCCTCACGCTGATGCCTGGCCTCATCGAGGGCCACGCGCACCTGAGTTTCTGCGAGATGCCGCAGAGCACAGATCTGGGCGACATCCCGCCCGAGGAACACACGCTCGAGACGATGTACAACGCCCGCAGGCTCCTGGACGCCGGCTTTACGAGTGCGTTCAGCGCCGCCAGCGCCAAACTTCGACTCGACGTCGTGATCCGCAATGCCATCGCGTCGGGCCGCATCCCCGGCCCGCGGCTGCGCGCTGCGAGTCCGGAGATCACGGTCACGGGCGGGCTCGGCGACGAGCGGCGCCTGCATCTCGATCGGGCCAGCTTCGGCCTCGTGGCAGACGGTCCCGACGACATCGCACGCGCGGTCCGTCTTTGCGCGCGGGAGGGCGTCGACACCATCAAGATCAACATCTCCGGCGACGGCCCGCTGCGTGCCGCGAAGAGTCGCATGACCGTCATGCGCGAGGCCGAAGTGCGCGCGGCCTGCGAGGTGGCCCACGATTTCGGCAAGACGGTCGCAGCGCACGCGCGCGCATCGCATTCCGTGATTCGTGCGCTGGACTGCGGCGTAGACGTGATCTACCACTGCGAGTACGCGGACGAGGCGGCGCTCGATCGGCTCGAGGCCGTGCGCGACCGCGTGTTTGTAGGGCCGGCGATCGCGCCGATCTACAACTCGCTCCATCCGCCCGCCACCATGCCGCCGGTGCGGGACCCCGTCCGGCTTGCGGCTCTCCAGGAGACGCTGGATTGCGCGCAGCAGACCTTCGCGGCGATGCGCCGCCGCGGCATCCGGGTCGTGATCGGCGGCGATTACGGGTTTCCGATCACCCCGCAAGGAACCAACGCGCGCGACATCGAACTCTACGTGTCGCTGTTCGGCTACTCACCGACTGAGGCGCTGCAGTGCGCCACGAAAGTCGGCGGTGAACTGATGGGCCTCGACGTGGGGCTCGTGAAGTCCGGCTATCTCGCGGACTTGCTCCTGGTCGACGGCGATCCCGTCGCCGATGTCCGCGTGCTCCAGGATGCCGCGCGCATCGTCGGGATCGTGCAGGGTGGGAGAGTGGTCAAGCTGCGTGAAGGCGTGAAGGCGTGAAGGCGTGAAGGCGTGAAGGTGTGAAGGTGTGAAGCGGGGATGGGGGAAGGGGGAAGAGGGAAGAGGGAAGGGGGAAGGGCGTCCGCTCGCGTAGCCCGGACGAGCGCGGAAGGCGCGACTCCGGGGTGCGGTGTGCGAATGTCGGCGTGGTTCCCGGAGTCGGGCCGTTCGGCCCTCGTCCGGGCTACGCATGCGGCGATCGATGCAAGGCGAGTGAGGTTCGCGGTTCGCGCTCCAACCACCCGTTACCTTCCTCGCCCGGCCAATTGATCCACCTGCTCTCGTCGCGTGTGGTCCCCGGCTCGCGTAGCCCGGACGAGCGCCGAAGGCGCGACTCCGGGGACATGCATCGGCATCGCCACCGAATGCCCGCCAATCGATCGTCCATCGCCTCCTTGCATCCCGCCCGCCGATTCGCCATAGTCCGCGGCTTCCCTTTACCCGCTCCCGGACCCACGGATTCATGCTCCCGCCGATCGCTCATCGCATTGCCACCGAAATCGCCGTCAATCCGCGCCAGGTGGAGGCCGCCGTCGCCCTGCTCGACGAGGGCGCCACCGTTCCCTTCATCGCGCGCTACCGCAAGGAAGTCACGGGCGGGCTCGACGACACCCAGCTTCGGACGCTCGAGGAGCGGCTGGGCTATCTGCGCGAACTGGAGGAGCGGCGCACGGCCATCGTGGCGAGCATCGAGGAGCAGGGCAAGCTCACGCCCGAACTGCGCGCCCAGGTCGAGAGCGCCGAGACCAAGCAGCGCCTTGAAGACCTCTACCTGCCCTACAAGCCCAAGCGGCGCACCAAGGCGCAGATCGCCCGCGAGGCCGGTCTCGAGCCCCTCGCACTCGGTCTTCTGGAAGATCCGACGCTCATCCCCGATGCCGAAGCCGCGAAGTTCCTCCGTGAACCGTTCACCACGGCCGACGGCGACAACCCCGGCGTGCCCGACGGGAAGGCGGCACTCGAGGGCGCCCGCCAGATCCTGATGGAGCGTTTCGCGGAACAGGCGGACCTGCTCGCCCGCCTGCGGCAGCACATGCAGGACAACGGCGTGTTGGTCTCGGCGATGGCCGAAGGCAAGGCGGAAGAGGGCGCGAAATTCCGCGACTACTTCGAGTACTCGGAGCCGTTGCGCGACATTCCGTCGCACCGCGCGCTCGCGCTGTTTCGCGGCCGCAATGAGGACATCCTCCGTCTGCAACTGAAACTCCCCGAGGAAATTGCCGAGGAAGTGAAGCCCGGCACCTTCGGTCGCTGCGAAGGCATGATCGCCGTGCACGTCGGTGTGCGGGAACAGGGGCGCCCGGCAGACCCGTGGCTGTGCGAATCGGTCCGCTGGACCTGGCGTGTGAAGGTGGCCTGGCAGATCGAGAGCGATCTCCTGTCCGAACTGCGCGCCCGCGCGGAGGAAGAGGCGATCCGCGTGTTCGCCAGTAATCTGCACGACCTGCTGCTCGCCGCCCCCGCGGGACAGAAAGCCACGATGGGGCTCGACCCCGGACTGCGCACCGGCGTGAAGGTGGCCGTGGTCGACGGCACGGGCAAGGTCGTCGAGACCTCGACCATCTATCCTCACGCCCCGCGCAATGACTGGGACGGGTCGATCGCCGCGCTGGCGAAGATCTGCGCGCGTCACGGCGTGGCGCTCGTTTCCATCGGCAACGGCACGGCGTCGCGCGAGACCGACAAGCTCACGGCCGAGCTGATGCAGAAGCATCCCGAACTCAAGCTCACGAAGGTCGTGGTGTCCGAAGCGGGCGCGTCCGTTTACTCGGCTTCCGAACTCGCTGCCCGCGAGTTTCCCGATCTGGACGTAAGCCTGCGCGGCGCGGTATCCATCGCTCGACGTCTGCAGGATCCGCTCGCCGAACTCGTGAAGATCGACCCGAAGTCCATCGGTGTGGGCCAGTACCAGCACGACGTCAGTCAGACGAAGCTCGCCAAGTCCCTCGATGCCGTGGTGGAGGATTGCGTGAACGCCGTGGGAGTGGACGTCAACACGGCCTCGATCCCGCTGCTCGCACGGATCTCCGGCCTCACCGCCTCGCTCGCCGAGAACATCGTCCGCCATCGTGATCAGAACGGACCGTTCCCCTCGCGAGACGCGCTGAAGCAGGTGCCGCGACTGGGCCCCAAGACCTACGAACAGGCGGCGGGCTTCCTGCGCATCGTGGGCGGCGACAACCCCCTCGACGCCTCGGCAGTGCACCCCGAAGCCTATCCGGTGGTCGAGAAGATCCTGGGTGACGTGCAGCGATCGGTGTGTGACATCATGGGCCGCAGCGATGTCGTCCGTGCGCTGGACCCGCGCAAGTACACGGACGAGCGCTTCGGTCTGCCCACCGTGCAGGACATCCTGCGCGAACTCGAGAAGCCCGGTCGTGATCCGCGGCCCGAATTCAAGACCGCTACCTTCAAGGAGGGCGTCGACGACCTCCGCGATCTCCAGCCCGGCATGGTGCTGGAAGGCGTGATCACCAACGTCACGAACTTCGGGGCCTTCGTCGACATCGGCGTGCATCAGGACGGTCTCGTGCACGTGTCGATGATGGCGCGCAAGTTCGTGAAAGACCCGCGAGAGGTTGTGAAGGCGGGCGATGTCGTGAAGGTCAAGGTGCTGGAGGTCGACGAGAAGCGGAAACGCGTCGCACTCACCATGCGGCTGGACGAGACCCCGGCGCCGGCGCGCGAGTCGTCGGGGCCGCGGGATGGCGGACGGTCGAAATCCGGTGGAGGAGGTGGCGGGAGCGGCGGCGGCCGCCCTGCGCGCCCGGCGGCTCAGGCACCCGCCCCGGCGGGCGGCGCCATGGCCGATGCTCTGGCCCGGGCCCTGAAGGGCCGGTAGCCGGGCAAGGGAAGGCCGTCCGGGTTGGGCGGACCTGCCATCGGGTAAAGTTGCGGCTTTCGAGGACGGAGAAACGGCGATGCCGGTCATGGAGTGGAACGAAACGCTGGCGATCGACCAGGGCGTGATGGACGACACCCATCGCGAGTTCGTCGATTTTCTCAATCGCATCGCGGATGCGCCGGACGGCGAGATGGCGGCTGTCATCACGGAGTTCATCGATCACACGAAGGCGCACTTCGGGCAGGAGGAGCGCTGGATGGAGAGCCTCGAGTTCCCGCCGCTCGGCTGCCACCGGCGCGAGCACGAAGGCGTGCTCGAGATCGCCAACGAGGTGAAGCGCCGGGTCGAGAGCGGGGAGTACCGCTTCGGGCCTGTGCTCGCCAAGGCCGTGGCCGAGTGGTTCGCGGACCATGCCTCCTCGATGGACACCGTGCTGTCCATGTACATGAAGGACAAGGGCTACGAGCCGAGCCACGGCGCCTGACGCCCCGCACCTTCCCTGACGCAACCCCGAAGGGCCGACGATGTCGGCCCTTCGACTTTCCGGCGGACCCTGTTTGGTCGAGATCGACATCGCAGGCGAGCGGCTTGTGCTGCTTCCCGAGAAGGCGCTGTTCTGGCCCGCGCGGGGCTGGCTGCTCGTGGCGGACGTGCATCTTGGCAAGGCGGCCAGCTTCCGCGCGATGGGCGTTCCCGTCCCGGGCGGCACCACCCGCGAGACGCTCGATCGGCTCGATGCGGCGATCCGGCGGGTCGAACCGGCGCGTATCGTGTTTCTCGGGGACTTCCTCCACAGCCGTGCCGGGAGAGCGCCAGCCACGCTGGAACTCGCTGCCCAGTGGCGCGCTGGCCACGGGGCGATCGAAATGGTCCTCGTGCGGGGCAACCACGACCGGCACGCCGGAGACCCGCCGGCGAGTCTCGCCATCGACACGGTGGCGGAACCCTTCCAGGCCGCGCCTTTTCTGCTGTGTCACCACCCCGAACCTCGCGAGGAAGGCTACGTGCTCGCCGGTCACCTGCATCCGGCCGTGCGGCTCTTCGGCCGGGGGCGGGACAGCGTGCGTCTGCCCTGCTTCCATTTCGGGGAAAGGGTCGGGTGCCTACCGGCCTTCGGCGCGTTCACCGGCTCCGCCCTGATCACGCCGGTGCGCGGCGAACGCTGTTTCGTGGTCGCCGATGACTGTGTGGTGGAGACCCCGGTCCGCTGACACGAACGGCCGCGGCACGCGCCTTGCAAAGATGGCTCCGCCGCCGAGTTCCATCCGGATTTCCCCGGGAAAGCAGGCCGGGAACCCCTGGAATCCCCGTATTTCACGGGTTGCAGGGTGCTGCCGGAGAGATCCTGGTGTCGACTCGTTGAACAGAACCCTCCCGCTCGTCGGGCCCCAGGCGCCGTTCGGAAGGGGATTTTCTGGTGGTGGAGTCCCCTGCGAGGCAGGGGTGTACGGAGACCTGCGGTCGTTGCAGGAAGCATCCCTCGTCGGGGGAAGCCCGCGCGACCGTTGCACAAAAGAAGAAGCCGATGTCGTTACTCGATCGAATCCGGTCCGCGCTCTCGCGCGGCCTGCCGCCGCATCAACCCGTGAGCCCTTGTCATCCAACCGCTCCGGGCTTCACTCTCGATGCTCCCTATCTCGTCTGGATCGTTGCGCATCTTGCGAAATGTCATCGTCTGCCATGCGATCCGGCCCAGGTGCTGCGCGACTGTCCGCCACCCTGCACGTTCCACGATCTGCGCCGGACCCTGGCCGAACTCGGTCTGACGCTGCACGAGGTGCGCGAGGGCGACCGGGCCGTGGTGAGTTCGGACCCCATGCTCGTGCTCTCCCGTTCGGCGGGGGATGACCCGCAATGCCGGATCGGCGTGGCGCGTCGGGCCGGAGACGACTACGTCCGGCTGCACACGCCGGATTCTGCAGGCTACGCGCACTTCAAACGGGATGTCTTCCGCGAGCAATGGGCGGGCGCCTGGTTCGTGGTGAGCCGAGAGGACCCCGACACCGGGGAAGACGAACCGACGAAGACCCGCGCACGGCCCTTCGGATTCCACTCCTTCATACCGGATGTCCTGCGCCATCGAACGTTGTGGCGCGATGTCCTCGTGGCCTCGGCGGCGATCCAACTGCTTGCGCTCGGTGTGCCGCTGTTCACGCAGATCGTCATCGACAAGGTGGTTGTGCATCAGACCCGCAGCACGCTCGCGGTGGTGACCGTGGCACTTGCGGCGTTCGTGCTGTTCTCCGGCGTGATGACATGGGTGCGACAGTACCTGGTGGCGCACACGGGCAACCGCATCGACGCGGCCATCGGGTCGCGGGCGTTCGCCCATCTCCTCCGACTGCCGCCGCGGTTCTTCGAGCGCCGGCCAACCGGAACGGTCATCTCTCGCCTGCAGGGCGTCGAGACGATCCGCGAGTTCGTGTCCGGCGCGGCCGTGACACTGCTGCTCGATCTGCCGTTTCTCGTGTTCTTCCTCGCGATCATGTTCTGGTACAGCGCTGCGCTGACCGCGGTCGCACTCGGATTTCTCGCAGTGCTGGTTGTGGCCAGCATCGCGGTTACGCCGGCCCTCCGCGCGAGACTCGATCAGCAGTTCCTGATCGGCGCCAGGAATCAGGCGCTCGTCACCGAATACGTGGCCGGCATGGCTACGGTGAAGACCCTCCAGATGGAACCCGTCGTGCAGCGGCGCTACGAAAACACGCTCGCGCAGAGTCTCGCTGCCGCATTCCGCACGAGAACGCTCGGCAATACCTACCACGTCACCGCGACGACTCTCGAACAGGCGATGGGTGTGGCGATCCTCGCCGTCGGTGCGACGCTGGTGATGGACACGCCCGGATTCACTGTGGGCATGCTGGTCGCCTTCCAGATGTTTGCCTCGCGCATGGCGCAGCCGCTGCTCCGGCTCACCGGGCTGTGGCAGGAGTTCCAGCGGGCGAGGGTTGCCGTGGCGCGGCTCGGTGATCTCATGGATGCGCCGGGGGAGTCCTACCGGGCTGCTCCGGTACTGCCCGCCGATGCCGAGGGCGAACTCGTTCTCGACGGCGTGAGCTTTCGCCACGGCGATGACAGGCCCTGGCTCTTCCGTGACGTGGATCTGCGGTTGCCTCAGGGTGGCGTCACGCTGCTGGTCGGTCCCTCCGGTGTCGGCAAGAGCACGCTGACCCGTCTGATCCTCGGCTTCGAGTCGCCCGGCGAAGGCCGGATCCGCCTCGGCGAGCGGGACCTCGCTTCCCTTGCCGTCAACGAGCGGCGTGCGCTGTTCGGTGTGGTCCCGCAGGAGACGGTGCTGTTCGCCGGCACGATCCGCGACAACCTCGCCGTCGCGAGTCCGCATGCAACGTTCGAAGATCTCGTGATGGCCTGCCGTCTGGCGGGCGTGCACGACGACATCTCCCGCATGCCGGACGGGTACGACACCACCGTGGGCGAGCGTGGTGTCGGTCTCTCGGGCGGACAGCGGCAGCGCCTCGCCATCGCGAGGGCTCTCCTCAAGCGGCCGCGGTTCCTCGTCTTCGACGAAGCCACCAGCCATCTCGATGCGGCGACGGCAGAGGCCTTTGTCCGCACCGTGAACGCCCTCCGGGGGCAGGCGACGATCCTGTTTATCGCGCATGCGGTGCCACGCGGCCTCGCGGTGGATCAGATCGCGCGGCTGGGACCGGACGGGCTGCGCACGGTCGCCAGCGCGGACCGCCCGGCCGGCGCGGCGCGTGAATCGCTTCAGACGTGAGGCGCCCATGAACACAACGATGCAGCCGCCCTCCGCCGGCGACGCCACGTTGCATGCGCTTGCCGAGCAGTTCTCGCCCGCGCTCCAGCGCATCGAGGCGAGTCCGCCATCCCCGTTGCCGCGAGCCGTCCTCGGCGTGCTGCTCGCTCTCTGCGTGACGGGTCTCGGCTGGGCGTGGTTCGGACGACTCGACATCGTTGCCGTGGCCGACGGACGGCTGGTGCCGAGAACCCGCGTGCAGGTCGTCCAGCCTGCCGACGGCGGTGTGGTGAAGGAAATTCTCGTGCGGGAAGGCGAGTCCGTGCGGGCCGGGCAGGTGCTGGTGCGCATGGATCAGAGGGTGTCCGACGCGGACCGCCTGCGAATCGAGGCCGATCTCGCCGCGCGCAAGCTTCAGGCGCGGCGTATCGAGGCGGAGTGGGCCGGGCGCCCGCTTCTCCGGCAACCGGAAGACACGGCGGAACTCTTCGCGCAGTCCTCGGCGCAGCAGCGTGCGCGGGACACGGCTCTCGCGGATGCGATTGCCACGGAACGGGCAGCGTTGGCTCGCGCGGAGCAGGATCTCGCGGCGGCGCTCGCCGTCGAGCGTCGACTGCGCGAGACTCTCTCGACCTTCCGGGTGGAGGAGCAGGCCTGGCGTGAATTGCAGCGCGACGGCTTCGCGGGTCGACTCCAGGCGGAAGACAAGCGCCGCAAGCGCGCCGAGACCGAGCAGGATCTGGAGTCACAGACCCATGTGATCGCCGGTCTGCGCGCGGCCATCGATCAGGCGCGCCGCCGCCTCGACCAGAAGGATTCGCAGAGGCGGGAGCAACTCACGGCGGAACGGCTGGAGACCGCCGCGGAGATCCGGCGGCTGGAGGGCGAACTCGCGAAACAGGCAGTGCGCAGCGGTCTGCTCGAATTGCGCGCCCCGGCGGACGGCGTGGTGAAGGAACTGGCGACCCATACCGAGGGCGCCGTACTCGGCCCTGGCACCACCCTGATGACGATCATCCCCGCCGGTGAAGCTCTTCAGGCGGAAGTGTGGATCGGCAATCAGGACGCCGGTTTCGTGCACGAGGGCCAACCGGTGCGCGTGAAGGTCGTGCCGTTCCCGTTTCAGAAGTACGGCATGGCCGACGGTCGGATCGTGTGGGTGAGCGCTGATGCGACGGATGCGCCCGGCGGTGATCGGCCCGCAGCGCGCTATCGCGCCATCGTCGAGTTACCGGAACAGGCACTGGAGGCCGACGGTGTCCGGCATCGCCTCACGGCCGGGATGCTCGTAAGCGCCGAAGTGCATCTTGGCGAGCGTCGCGTGTATGAGTACGTGGTCTCGCCGGTGACGAAGGCGTTCAGCGAGGCGGGCAGGGAGCGTTGAAGCCGTGAAGCGGTGAAGTCGTGAAGGTGTGAAGGGTGGGACGCAGCCTCGCCTCGGGCGCGAAGAGGACAAACGACACTCGTAGCCCGGACTCCGTCCGGGGATCCGGTCGCAGTGTCGATGAATCAACCACCGACCCGGGCGGAGCCCGGGCTACGGGGGAGTTCGTAGCCCGGACGAGTGGGCGAACGCCCCGACTCCGGGGAGCGGTGTGCGAATGCTCGGTGTCGTTCCCGGAGTCGCGCCCTTGGCGCTCGTCCGGGCTACGCGAGCGTCACCCTTCACGCCTTCACGTCTTCACACCTTCACAGCCTTCCAATCAATTGAACCGCCCGCCCTCCGTCGCGAGCTTCTCGAGAAGCGCCGCGGGCTTCCAGAACTCGCCGAGCCGCGCGTGGTACTCGCGCATGGTCTCCAACACTTTCGGCAGGCCTACGGTGTCCGCGTAGAACATCGGTCCGCCGCGGAAGCGGGGGAAGCCGTAGCCGTACAGGTAGACGATATCGATGTCGCTCGCACGCTGAGCGATGCCTTCATCGAGAAGCTGCGCGCCGACGTTCACCAGCTGGTACATGCACCGCGCGACGATCTCCTCGTCTGAGATCTCGCGGCGTTCGATGCCCGCATCCTTGGAGGCCTGCACGATGAGGGCCTCGATCTCCGGATCGGGGATCGGCTTGCGGTTGCCCGCCTCGTACTTGTAGTAGCCGGCACCGGTCTTCTGGCCGAAGCGACCGCGCTCGCAGATGAGGTCGCCGATCTTCGAGTAGCGCTGCGACGGGTCGCGCGTGGCGGCCTGCCGCTTGCGGATCGCCCAGCCGATGTCGAGACCTGCGAGATCACTGACACGGAATGGGCCCATGGCGAAGCCGAAGGCTTCCATCGCCTTGTCCACCTGCTGCGGCGTGGCGCCTTCCTCCAGCAGGAAGCCCGCCTCGCGGAAGTACGCATGCACCATGCGGTTGCCGACGAAGCCGTCGCATACGCCCACCAGCACGCCCACCTTCTTGATCGTGCGCGATAGCTTCATGCTCGTGGCGATGACGTCATGGGCGGTCTTCGCGCCGCGCACGATCTCCAGCAGCTTCATCACGTTCGCCGGGCTGAAGAAGTGCAGGCCGATCACGTCGCCGGGACGGGAGGTCACCGCGGCGATCTGGTCGATGTCGAGCGTGGAGGTGTTCGTCGCGAGGATCGCGCCCTTCTTCGCGACGGCATCGAGTTTGCGGAACACTTCCTTCTTGACGTCCATCTCCTCGAACACGGCTTCGATGATGATGTCCGCGTCGGCGAGGTCGTCGTACGACTGCACGCCCTGGAGCAGCCCCATGCGCTTGTCCATCGCTTCCTGCGTCAGCCGGCCCTTCGCGACCGTCGCGGCGTAGTTGCGGCGGATGATGTCGAAGCCCTTGTCGAGCCGCTCCTGCGAGGCCTCCAGCACCTTCACGGGAATGCCGACATTAACGAAGTTCATCGCGATGCCGCCGCCCATGGTGCCGGCACCGATGACCGCCGCAGACTTGATCTCGCGCGTCGGCGTGTCCTCGGGAACGTCCTTGATCTTGTTGGCGGCGCGTTCCGCGAAGAACGCATGGCGCAGCGACTGCGATTCCGTGGTGCGCACCAGGTGCTCGAAGCGTTCCCGCTCGAACTTGATGCCTTCGGGGAAAGGCTTCTTCACCGCGGCCTCCACGCACGCCAGACATTCCAGCGGGGCAGGGTAGCCGCGGAACTCGCGGGTGATCCGTTCGCGGGCGGCGGCGAAGAAGGCGTCCGCATCGCCCTCGACCTTCGCGGTGAGCGCGCTCGCACGGCGCACGGGGCGACCTTCCTTCGAGATCTTGTTGGCATACGCGATGGCGGCGGCCCGCAGGTCGCCGGTGACGATCTCGTCGACGATGCCCAGTTCGTGCGCACGTTCGGTGCTCACCGGCTCGCCGGTCGTGATCATCTCGACTGCCTTCTCCACGCCGATGAGGCGGGGCAGCCGCTGCGTACCGGCGGCACCGGGCAGGATGCCCAGCTTCACTTCCGGCAAGCCGATCTGCGCGCCGGTGATGGCGCAGCGGTAGTGGGTGCCCATCGCGAGTTCCAGTCCGCCGCCCATGGTGGGGCCGGCGATGGCGGCGACCATGGGCTTGGTGACCGTGTCCATGTAGGTGAGCACGTCGCGCAGCGTCGCCATGCCGGGGAAGGGCGGCTTGCCGAACTCGGTGATGTCGGCACCGCCGGAGAAGTTGCGCCCGCCGCCGATCAGGAGAAACACCCGGACGTTGGGGTCGTGGTCGCCTTCCTTGAGCGCATCCAGGATGCCCTGAAGCAGTCCCTTGCCGACGGACAGCGCGTTGACCGGCGGATTGTTGAGGGTGATGACGCCTACGTGGCCTTGGACCTGATACTCGACGATGTTGGGCATGGCGGGTCTCTCGTGACGGTGTGCGGCGGGAGCGTCCCGCCGTCGGGAAAGTGCGCACTTTAGCGCACGCGGCGGGCAAGCCGCGCTAACATCCGCGGGCGTTCGGGATGCCAGCCTTCCCGGCCTGCGCGCCAGGACCTATAACGAGAGAGACCGCCATGCGACTTGCCCTGCGCAGCACCCTCCTTGCCTCGGCTCTTGCCGCCGCCCTTCCCGCGGTTCCCGCTCTTGCGGACAACTTCGTCTGGGTGAATGCGGCGGGCGGGTTCTGGGACGACCCCGACAACTGGTTCAGCGGGCAGGCGAACCCGGGAATCCCGGGCGTCGCCGACAGGATTTTCGTGAAGCCCGCCTCGCGTGCGACGGTCACCATGCGGCAGCTGCCCGGCACGTCGGTGCCGCCGCTTTCCGAGTACTTCGCGGCCAGTGTCGACGTGGATACGCCTTTCGTTCTGGCCGGCGGTCAATTGCTCGTCACGGGGGACTCTCTCTTCCGGGACAGTGTCACGTGGACCGGCGGCGGCTTCAGTGTCACGCCCGGTTTCGGAAGCGGGACATGGACCTTCAAGAAAGGGCTGCAGATCCAGGGCCTCGGGCTCGCCCCCATGAATGGCAATGCCGTTGTGCTGGAAGGCGCTTCCGTTCTCGACAATGCCGGGCTCCTCTGGCAGGCGGCCACGACGATCGCGCAGGGTGCCACCGTCGAGATGCGGGGCAGCCGGACGGTCAATTTCCTCGGCGGCCTCGATCTGCGCGGCACCATCGATCGCACCGTTGCCGGGCAGGCCGACGACGAAGCCCTGCTGGGATTCTCCGGCGCGGGCCTGGCGGGGACGGTGCGCAATCGTGCCGGCACGCTTCGGCTGCTGCAGCAGTCGAGGGGTTTCGGGAGCCCCGAGACGGTCCACACGGGCACTTTCGTCGTCGATGCCGGCGCCGTCTTGCAGTTCGAGGGCACGCAGACCGTTCAGGGCACCATCCAGGGTGACGGCGCAGTCCGTTTCGTCGCCGGCACTACGACGCTCGACGCTGCGACGTTTCTCGTGACGGGTGCGGTGTCTGCCTCGGGCGGTGCCTTCGTCCACTGGCTTGGCAACGGCACCCTGCAGTCCCTCGACGCGGCGGGCGGCAATTTCACTCTCGACGGCGAACTCGTCGTGGCGGGTGCCGCGAAGATCGACGGGCTGACCGTGGCCGGTACCCCGACGTCCGTGATCCGCTTCCAGTCCGGTGCCACCGTCAGCGGCGTATACGTCCAATCGGGAGGGACGGCCGAGTTCGGGGGCGTCACGACGGTCAGCGGGTCCGGCAATCTCGGCGCCGGTGAGGACGGCCGGCTGAAGGTCCTCGCCGGCGGCAGGCTTCAGCTCGAAGGCACCGGCATCATGTCCGGCGGCGGGCAACTGAGCAATCTGGGGCAGATCCAGCGCAACACCGTCGCCGGCAAGTTCACCCTTGGCCTCGACACGCAGAATGACGGCGTCGTCTCCGTTCAGGCGGGCACGCTCGCCGTGGACCGCTCGGTGACGATCTCGAATCGCAACGTTGTGGAAGTGTCCACCGGCGCGACGCTCGATTTCTCCGGCGGGAGCTACGTGCAGACCCAGGGCACCACGCAGGTCGACGGCGAGTTTCTCGCGAAGTCCGTCCGCATCGAAGGCGGTACGCTAACCGGCTCTGGTGTCATTCGCAATGAGGGCAGTGATGCGCAGGTATTCGTGGACGGTCTGTTAACGCCGGGAGGCGACGGGGCCGGCATGTTCACGGTTCAGGGCGACGTCACCTTCGGCGAGAACGCCATCCTCGACGTGGTCCTGGGGCCGACGCCGCAGGAGACCGATCTGCTCGTCGTGAACGGCCACGCCAGTTTCGCCGGCGTGCTGCGGTTCCGCTTCGCGGACGGTTACGTGCCGCCGGTGGGGCTCGCATTCGGGGTCGTGCTGCACCAGACCCGTGGCGTGAACGACTTCACGCTGCTGCCCGTGGGCAACGCCGCCGCGCTGGCCGATGTGAGGTACCAGCTGCTGACGGAAGACGAACTGGTGTCGATCCAGGTGGTGTCCGCGGCGCCGATCCCGGAGCCCGCGGAATGGATGCTGCTGCTGGCCGGCGGGGGGGTCCTGCTGCTGCGAGGCAGACAGGGCCGGCGCTGATGCAGGTCGGCTGAACTCTGCGTCCGGGCGCGTCCCACGCTCCACCCGGAGGAGCGCCGTCGACGCCGCACCTCGCGATCAGGGAATTACTGGAGCTACTTCCGTGCGGAGTCCAGCGTGAATTCCGCGACGGTGCCCACGCCGCGCGCGCTGCGCAGCCGCACTTCGCCGCCGTGGTGGTCCAGGATGCGTCGCACCACGCTCAGCCCGACGCCGGTGCCCTCGAACTCCTTCGCGGTGTGCATGCGCTGGAACGGCTGAAACAGCGTCTTCGCAGAGGCCATGTCGAAGCCGGCGCCGTTGTCGGTCACGCGGTACCACACGCCGCGATCATCCTGGTAGCTGTCGACCTTCACGGTCGGCGCGTCGACGCGCGCGCTGTACTTCGACGCGTTGTCCAGGATGTTCTGCCAGACCTGAACCACCAGCTCCGGATCGCCATGGGCCGGTGGCAGCGATTCGATGCGGAACTCGGTCTTTCTCGCGGGGTGCGCCGCGAGCAGCATTGCCCAGGTGTCTTCCACCATGCGCTGCATGTCGAGCGTCTGGCGCTGCAGCGGGTGGCGCGAGATCTGCGACAGACGTGACAGCGCGCCGATCATGGCGGTCATCCGCCTCACGGCGCCATCGATGCGCTCGGTGAAGCCGAGAGCTTCCTCGAATTTTCCGGCCTGCAGTCGCTGGCGAAGCAGGCCGTTGAACCCGTGGATCGCGTTGATCGGTGTCTTCAGGTCATGGGAGATCGAGCGCGTGTATTCCTCCATCGACCTCTCGGCTTGTGCCTGCTCGACGCGGGCGTCCTGCAATGCCTGCCGGGACTGCGCGAGTTCGGCGGCCATCTCGTGATAGCTGCGACGCAATGCGGTATCGGCCGCGAGCTGGTCCGTGATGTCGCGGATGATGCAAAACACATGCGCCACCTCGTCGATCACGAAACGCTCTGCGCTCACCAGACAGTCGCGCATCGCGCCGTCGGCCCGCTTCAGCTGGAGGGGAGCCGCGTCCAGCACGCCATCCGCCGCGAGCGAGTCCACGAGCTGACGCAGCGCGTCCGCATCGATGTGCTGCCTCATGTCGTTCAGGGAGGTACCGACGAGCCTTTCCGCCGGCACGCCGATCAGCGCGCGCATCGCGGCGTTGGCATCGCGCACGACCCGGGTGCCGCTCTCGACGATCAGCATGGCGACCGAACGATTCTCGAAGGTCTTGTCCAGCAGCTGCTGCGCGTTTTCGAGTGCGGCTTCGGCGCGCTCGCGACGTCTGCGTTCGAGCTTGACCCGGCGGGTGCGCTGCACGACCGTGGCACCGAGCGCCAGGAGCGCCGAGGCCGAGGCGGCTACCAGGTTCCAGTTCCACTTGCGCTCGGAGTCTAGGTCCTGCTCCAGATGCTTGCGCTCGGCGACGTCGCGGTGGCTGTTCAGCCAGCGCACCCGCAGGGCTTCGAGCTTGCCGTTGGCTTCCAGAGCGTCGAGTCCGCGCTGCAGCTCGGCCGCCAGCTCGGTGTTGCCGGGGGCCACTGCAAGTGCATACGTCTGAAGCGTGAGGTTCGGGTGGCTCAGGACGATCCCCGCTTCCGGGCGGGCGGCCAATGCCGGGTCTCCGTAGGCCCGCGTCAGAAGGGCGATGTCGGCCCGCTTCTGCGCCACGGCGTCCAGGGCGGCCGCAGCGTCCGGCACGCGCACTAACGGACCCGGCAGGCCGCTCAGCCACGTCGCTATCGTGTCGCGCGTCGGCTCCGTATCGAGGACTGCGATGCGCAATCCGTCGAGCCCGCGCAGGCCCTGCGGTTCGGGTGTCCCGGACCGTCGGTACATTCCGAAGGCGGGGGAGGCGATGCCGCGCGTGAACTGCGCCCATTCATGGCGGGCGCTGGTGTCCACCATCGCGATGACGTCGAGCTGCCCGGCGCGGAAGTCCGCCTCGGTCTTCGACCACGGACCCAGGGCGATGTCGATGCCCCTGCCCGTAGTGACTTCCAGTTCCTTGAGGAGATCGATCAGGAAGCCCTGGGGCTGGCCCTTGGCGTCGAGGGATTCGAAAGGCGCAAAGGCGGCATCGCCGCCGTAGCGAAGTCGCGGAGGGGTGGCGAGGGCGTGACGCCACAGACCACTGGCGCCAAGGACGCCGACCAGCAGGAAGGTTCGCTTCTGCACTTGGAGCGATTGTTATCGGCCGGGATCCGACGTCGCTGAGGCTCGGGGCCCGGACAAGTCTGGTTGTGGGGTGCGGCGCCCGATCGGCGTCGCTTCACCCGAACCATATCACTCCATCGGCCGTCGGGGGTGGCCGGAGATGGTGCGCAGCGGGATCAGCCGGCGCCCGACACCCGGCTCGCGAGATGGGCGAGGGCTTCCTCCACCTGGTCGACGAGGATGAGGCAGACCTCGCCCTCCTCGAGTCTGCCCAGCGCGAAATCGATCGCTGCGAACTCGCCGCGGATTTCGTGGATGTTCTTCGCGCGCCGACCGTTCTTCAGGCCCTCGCGCAGCAGACCCATGACCTCGCCGTCCGCACGCCCTCGCTGTGCGGCGTCCTGGTAGAGGATCACGGTGTCGAAGCCGTCGCCCACGATCTGGCCCTGCTCGCGGATGTCGTCGTCGCGCCGGTCGCCCGCGGCGCTGATGACGATGCTGCGATGCCGGTGAGGCATGGCGTCGATGGCCTGGATGAGCGCAAGCAGGGCGTCGGGGTTGTGTCCGTAGTCGGCAATGACATGGCCGCCACGATGGCGGAATTCGTTGAACCGGCCGGGCACCGTGGCGGCATCGCTCGTGAAGCCGGTGAGTGCGTGTTCGATGGCGTCCCACGCAATGCCTGCCGCCCAGGCTGCGCCGACCGCCGCCAGGACGTTGTCCACCTGGAAGGCGATTGCGCCGCCGCGCGTGATGGGGATGTTCACGAGGGGAATCCGGCGCAGTTCCCGCCGGCCCTCCGCCGCCACCACGTCACCGTTCTGCACGAACACCAGCCGACGATTGCGGGCGCGCTGCTCGGCGAGCACCGGATGCCCCGCATTCCGGGCGAAGAAGGTGACCCTGCCGGGGCAGATGCCCGCCATTTTCGCGACCCGCGGATCGGCGGCGTTCAGCACGGCCGTGCCGTTCGGCGACACGTTCTGGACGATCACGCGCTTGAGAACCGTGAGTTCCTCGACCGTGTCGACGTAGTTGAGACCCAGGTGATCGCCCTTGCCCACGTTGGTGACCACGGCCACCTTGCACTGATCGAAACCGAGCCCCTCGCGCAGCATGCCGCCGCGGGCGGTCTCGAAGACGGCGGCGTCCACGTCCGGATGCATGAGCACATTGCGGGCGCTCTTCGGGCCGCTGCAGTCCCCGCTGTCGGTCTGCTCGCCGTTCACGAAGACGCCGTCGGTGTTGGTCATGCCGACGCGAAGGCCGGCTGCGGCCATCATCGCGGCGATCAGCCGTACCGTGGTCGTCTTGCCGTTCGTGCCGGTGACGGCGACTACCGGGATACGGCCGTCGTCATCGTCACCGTAGAGCGTGCGGATCACGGCGGTGCCGACATCGCGTCCGTGGCCGAACGAAGGCTGCAGGTGCATGCGGAACCCGGGCGCGGCGTTCACTTCCACCACTGCGCCGCCCTGTGCCTCGAGCGGCTGCAGCACGGACTCGCAGACGATGTCGACGCCGCAGATGTCGAGCCCCACCATCTTCGCAGCCTGGATCGCGCGTTGCGCAAGTTCCGGGTGCACGTCGTCGGTGACGTCGGTGGCGGTTCCGCCGGTGCTCAGGTTGGCGTTGTTCCGCAGGACGACGCGGGCGCCCTTCGGGGGCACCGAGTGGGGCTCGTAGCCCTGGATGCGCAGCCGCGCATGGGCGATCTCGTCGAAGCGGATCTTGGTGAGCGAGGTGGCGTGCCCGTCGCCGCGGCGCGGATCGGCGTTGACGCGGTCCACGAGTTCGCGGATGGAGTGGATGGCATCGCCCACGACGTGGGGCGGTTCCCGGCAGGCCGCGGCGACCACGGTGTCGCCGACGACGAGAAGACGATGGTCGTTCCCCGGGATGAAGCGCTCCACGAGTATCTCGGAGCCGTGTTCGAGCGCCGCGCGCACGCCGACTTCGAGATGGGATTCGGAGGTGATGTTGACGGTGACGCCGCGGCCCTGATTGCCGTCGCGCGGCTTCACCACGACCGGGCAGCCCAGTTCGCGCATCGCTTCGAGAGCCTCCTCGAACGTGGTGACGCTTCGCCCGTCGGGCACCGGCACGCCCGCGGCGGCCAGCAGTCTCTTCGTCAGGTCCTTGTCCTGCGCGATGGATTCGGCGATCGCGCTCGTGCTGTCGATTTCGGCCGCCTGGATGCGGCGTTGACGGCTGCCCCAGCCGAACTGCACGAGACTGCCGTCGGTCAGGCGGCGATACGGGATGCCGCGCGCCACGGCGGCCTGCACGATCGAGCCGGTGCTCGGACCCAGGCGGACGTCCTCGTCGAGTTCCTTGAGGCGGGCGAGCGCGCCTTCGAGGTCGAAGGGCCGATCGTCCCAGGCGGCCGCGTAGAGCGCCTGTGCCAGTTCCAGCGCGAGGCGGCCGACGGCTTCTTCCGTGTACTCGACCACGACCCTGTAGACGTCGTCGGTTTTCGTCGGCGCGCTATGGCTGAAGGCGACGGCGCAGCCCGCCTGGGCCTGCAGTCGCAGCAGCGCGAATTCCAGCGCATGGGCGGCCGGGAGCGGGCCGGTGTGGCTGATCGGCCGGATCGGGCCGATCTGCGGAAAGCGCTCCCGCAGGCGCGCCTCGAAGCCGGGGATGCGATCGATCGAGCGCTCGGCTTCCGTTACGCGCACGACGAGTTCCAGTGCGGTGTGTCGGGTCCAGAGGTTGGGCCCTCGCAGGGCGCGGACGCGGTCGACTCGCATTGGCGTTATCGGATCCGGGAGCCCGAGGGACGGGCGGGGTCGAAGGTTTCGAGGCCGGTGCGGATGAGGTCGAGCGGGAGACCCAGCGCCCAGGCCGCCGCAGCGGCAGCGAGGTGCGCGGCGACTTCGCCGTTGCGGGCGGCCGCCACGGCCGGCGGCAGGTCGGCGGCAGGGATTCTCTCGTCACCGGTTGCCACCACGACTGCGGAATCCTGCAGCAGCACGGCACGACCGCCTGCAGCGAGATGGGCGACGAGAACAGGGTTGGCGGCGTCGATGCCGAAGAAGATCACTTCCCCGTCGCAGAGACGGGCCATGTCGGCGATCAGCGGGTCGTCCACGTCGAGCACGGCGGCACCGCCCTTCAGCACGACGTCCACCTGGGTGCGCAGGACCTTGAAGAGATCGTCCTCGTCTTCGATGAAGAACTCGGGGACGGTGCAGCTGCGGTCGATGTCCATGACCACGCCGACCTGGCAGCGGTCGTAGGCGAGGCCCTCCGTCACGATCGAATGCAGGTCGTTCTCGATGACGGCGGCGTCGACGGTCCGGTTCATCAGGAGTTGCTGTCCGCGGGCCCAGCGGGTGCGGGCGGCCGTCTGGATGGGGCGCTGGTCGAGAAGGACGGCATCGCCGCAGGCGAGCCCCGTCGCGTACCCCGCGAGGTTGAGCAGGTGCGCGATACGGTGGGAGACCATGGCGGTCCGCCGACAGCCGGCCACGCCGATCACGGGAATGCGGCCGTCCTCCCCGGCGGCGAACAGGTGGTCCACGATGGCCTGCCCCACCGGGCGGCCGGGGCCGTGGGTCGGACGCAGATGGAATTGAAGTCCCGGACCGGCATTCACTTCGACGACGGCACCGCGCTGCGGGCCCAGTGGCCGCGAGATGTCCTCCGCGACCAGGTCGATGCCGGCAATGTCGAGCCCTACCACCCGCGCCGCGAGTGCCACGCGGGCCGCGACGTCGGGGTGCACTTCATCGGTCACGTCCAGGGACATGTTGCCGTTGCGCTGGATGAGCACGCGGGCGCCGGCTTCGGGAACGGAGTCGGCCGTGAGATTCTGGTGGAGCAGTTCGACCCGCACGGCGGAATCGATGCGGACGAGGTTGAGCGGGTGGTCCTGCGTGTTGCCGCGTCGGGGGTCGCTGTTCAGCTGGGACTCGATGAGTTCCCGCACGGTGGAGCGGCCGTCCCCCGTGACGAAGGCGGCCTCGCCGCGCGCGGCGGCCACCATGCGCCCGCCCACGACCAGCAGGCGGTGTTCATCGCCCCGCACGAAGCGTTCGACGATCACGCCGCTGCCCTCGTCCCGCGCGATGGGGTAGGCGGCTTCCACTTCCGCGCGGGTGGTGAGGCCGAGGAACACGCCCCGGCCATGGTTGCCGTCGATGGGCTTCACCACGACGGGGACGCCGATTTCCTCGGCGGCGGCCCAGGCGTCCGCGGCGTCTTCCACCGGGCGTCCTTCGGGAATCGGCACGCCGCAGGACTGCAGCAGCTGCTTGGTAAGGCTCTTGTCTCGGGAGATGCCTTCGGCGATGGCGCTGGTGCGGTCGGTCTCGGCGGTCCAGATGCGCCGTGCCCGCCGGCCGTAGCCGAGTTGGACGAGGTTGCCGTCGTTCAGCCGGATGGCGGGGATCCGGCGAGACTCGGCCGCGAGAACGATCGCAGTCGTGCTCGGGCCCAGACACAGATCGTCGCTCATGCGGCGCAGTTCGTGGACGGCGGCATCCCTGTCGAAAGGACGATCGTCCATGGCGCAGAGGACCATGTCGCAAGCCTTGTTCACGGCGACGAGCGTCACGTCGTCGTGCCAGGAGGTGACCACCAGCTTGTAGACGCCGCGCCGGGAGGTCTCGCGGGTGCGGCCGAAGCCGCCGCGCATGCCGGCGAGCGTCTGCAGTTCCAGGGCCACGTGCTCGACGATGTGCCCGGGCCAGGTGCCTTCCTGCAGGCGTCTGAGAAACCCGCCGCGCTCGTCGTAGCTGCAGCGGTGCTCCACGAGGGACGGCATCCATGCCGCAAGGCGCTCGGGAAACCCCGGAATCCGGTCCGAAGGGCAGTCCTCCAGATCGCCGATGTCGATCAGCAGTTCGAGTACCGGCCCGTAGGTCCAGAGGTTCGGACCCCGGAGGGAGGTGACACGCAGGATGTCGATGGTCTTGGTCATCGGGAAGGGGCAGCCTGCAAGGTGCCCGCGGCAGCGTAACCGCCGCGGAACGCGTGAAGGGCCATAGCGGTTGACGCGGTGTTCGTCGCGGAAGGGCCGGAGAGGGGAGACGACCGCGCTCGTGGCCGACGCGCCTCCCTCCGGATTCGTGCGCGCACGGTAATGTTGTACCCTGACATCTGCCTTACAACAGGATTTCTCGGCAGGGCCGCGTGCCCGCCCCGATCTCTCCGGTTCCCGCCATTCGATGACGAACGAGCTTTCCCCGACGACACCGCGGCCCTCACCAGCGGGACAATGGCATCGGGATGTCATTGCCATGCTCGCTTCGGGCGAGACACTCGTGGCCGTCGCGGAGACCGATCTCGACGAGCGTCTCCGTTTTGCGACAGGCGCGGTGGCGCTCACGAACCGCCGACTGCTCTCTCGCGTGAACGGCGACGATGCCTGGCGCGAGTGGCCCATCGACGCTTCGATGGAACTGCGGCTGCGCGACCACGCCGGCGCCGGCAGTCTGGATCTCTTCGCGGGCGACCGACTGCTGGCGCGCTGGCGCTTCACCCTCGGCCGGCTGCCCGCCGTGCAGAAGATGTCGGAGCGTTTCGCGGAAGTGCGTCGCGATCCGGACGCCAGCCCCGCCGCTGCCGAGCCCTCGGCACCGGTCTGCGGACGATGTGGTGCCGAAGTCCCGCCTGACGACGAAGAATGCCCTCGCTGCGGCGCCGACGCCGAGAGCCCGCCGTCGCCACGCAATCTCTTCCGACTGTGGCGCTTCGCGCAGCCGTATCGCGCGCGACTTGCTCTGGGCTTCGTGCTGACGCTTGGCGCAACGGCCGCCACGCTCGTCCCCCCTTACCTCACCATGCCCTTGATGGACCGCGTGCTGATTCCCTACGGCAAGGGCGTGCCCATCGATGTCGGACTGGTCGCCACGCTGCTCGCCGCGCTGTTCGCCTCGGTGTTCGCGGCGTGGGGACTGGGGTGGGCCCGCACGTACGTGCTTGCCCTCGTGAGCGAACGTATCGGCGCCGACCTGCGCACCACGACCTACGAACACCTGCTGCGTCTGTCGCTCGAATACTTCGGTGGCCGGCGCACCGGCGATCTCATGTCGCGGATCGGCTCCGAGACGGACCGCATCTGCCTGTTCCTGTCGCTGCACCTGCTCGACTTCGCGACGGACGTGCTGATGATCGCCATGACCGCGGCCATCCTCATTTCGATCGACCCGTGGCTCGCGATGGTCACGCTGCTGCCGCTGCCTTTCATCGCCTGGATGATCCATCTCGTGCGCGACCGTCTGCGACACGGCTTCGAGAAGGTGGACCGGGTGTGGGGCGAGGTGAACAACGTCCTGGCGGACACCATTCCCGGCATCCGCGTGGTGAAGGCATTCGCGCAGGAGAGCCGCGAGGCCGGGCGCTTCCGCGAGGCCAACCGCCACAACCTCGCCGTGAACGATCGCGTGAATCTCATCTGGTCGGTGTTCTCGCCGACGGTGACACTGCTCACCGAGACGGGACTTCTGGTGGTGTGGGCCTTCGGCATCTGGCAGGTGTCGCGTGATCACATCACGGTGGGCGTGCTCACCGCGTTCCTCGCGTACATCGGGCGCTTCTATACGCGGCTCGACTCCATGAGCCGCATCGTGTCGTTCACGCAGAAGGCCGCGGCGGGCGCGAAGCGCATCTTCGAGATCCTGGACCACGTGTCCAGCGTGCCTGAGCCTGCGAAGCCGGTGGCGTTGCCCGCCCTGAAGGGTCGTATCGAACTTCGCGGCATTCATTTCCGGTACGGCAACCGCGCGGTGGTGAAGGGCCTCGATCTCGCGATCGAGCCGGGCGAGATGATCGGCCTCGTGGGGCACAGCGGCTCCGGCAAGAGCACGCTGGTCAATCTCATCTGCCGGTTCTACGACGTGAGCGAAGGCGCGATCCTCGTCGACGGTGTCGATATCCGGTCGCTGTCCGTGCCGGCCTACCGCAGCAACATCGGGCTGGTGCTGCAGGAGCCCTTTCTCTTCTTCGGCACCATCGCCGAGAACATCGCGTATGGCCGGCCGGATGCCACGCGCGCCGACATCGTCGCCGCGGCCCGCGCCGCGCACGCGCACGAGTTCATCCTGCGCCTGCCGCATGGTTACGACTCGCTCGTCGGCGAACGCGGTCAGTCGCTCTCGGGCGGCGAGCGGCAGCGCATTTCCATTGCCCGTGCGCTGCTCATCGACCCGCGCATCCTGATCCTCGACGAAGCCACGTCCTCCGTGGATACGCAGACCGAGAAGGAGATCCAGAAGGCGCTCGACAATCTCGTGCGCGGTCGCACCACCATCGCGGTGGCGCATAGGTTGAGCACTTTGCGGCGCGCAGATCGCCTGGTGGTGCTCGACCGCGGCGAAGTGGTGGAGGTGGGGCCGCACGACGAACTGATGGCGCGCGAGGGCGCGTACTTCCGCCTGTATCAGGCGCAGGCACGCAACGTGGACGAGTCCGACGATGACCGATGGACGCCGCAGGTGATCCCGGCAACGCGTGCCGCCGGAGGAGGGGCGTGAACGCCGATGCCGTGGTGCAGGCGTTCGGGTTCCGGCTCTCGCGGAACGCATCCGGTCGCCTGGTGTTCACGAGTGCCACGGGAGAGGTGTTCGAGGGCGTGGTGCCGGTGCGCGCGTTCCCGATCACGAGCCCCGAGGAAGGCTTCGCCCTCGTCACCGCAGAGGGCCGTGAGCTGGCGTGGATCGCGCGACTCGCCGATCTCCCCGAGCCCGACCGCTTGCTCGTCGACGAGGAACTCGCCGCGCGGGAGTTCCTGCCGGAGATCCGGCGGCTCGTGCAGGTGTCCAGTTTCGCGACGCCGAGCACGTGGACCGTGGAGACCGATCGCGGGCCGTCGGTTTTCGTGTTGAAGGGCGAGGACGACATCCGCCGCCTCAGCCATTCCATGTTGCTCGTGACCGATTCGAGCGGCGTGCATTACCTCGTGCGGGATCACGCTCGGCTGGATCGCGCGAGTCGCCGGCTGCTCGACCGGTTTCTCTGATTGGATCGCGAGGATCGACGCCGTAGCCCGGACGAGTGCCAACGGCACGACTCCGGGAGCGGTGCGTCAATCTCGACGACCGTCCCCCGGAGTCGGCGCGTGCGCGCCTCGTCCGGGGCACGTGGAGTCCCCATTCCATTCGGTGCGATCGTTCCCCGGTGTCGGCGACGCCATCGCGGATCGCGGGGATCGGAGCCGTAGCCCGGACGAGTGCCAACGGCACGACTCCGGGATCGGCGCGTCGATCTCGACGACCGTCCCCCGGAGTCGGCGCGTGCGCGCCTCGTCCGGGCTACGCGCGGTATCCCGGTTGATCGCGAGGATCGACGCCGTAGCCCGGACGAGTGCCAACGGCACGACTCCGGGAGCGGTGCGTCAATCTCGACGACCGTCCCCCGGAGTCGGCGCGTTCGCGCCTCGCCCGGGCTACGCGCGGTATCCCGGTTCGAACCTACGCGATGGTTCCCCGGTGTCGGCGATGCGATCGCGGATCGCGGGGATCGATGCCGTAGCCCGGACGAGTGCCAACGGCACGACTCCGGGAGCGGTGCGTCAATCTCGCGATCGTCCCCCGGAGTCGGCGCGTGTGCGCCTCGTCCGGGCTACTGATGCTTCACGAATTTCGCGGCGAAGGCGCGGGCTTCGTTGGCCAATGGCGCATCGAGCCGCTCCATCACTTCGGACGCGATGTGGTCCGGTACGCCGCCGTAGAAGGCCTCGGCCATCGCGCCCGTGATGCAGGCGAGTGTGTCCGCATCTCCACCGAGCGACACCGCGTTGCGGATCGCATCTTCGAAATCGGCGGACTCGAGGAACGCCACGACGGCCGCCGGCACGGTGCCCTGGCAGGTCACGTCGAATGACGCGAGTTCCTTCAACGTCGCGAGCGACGCGGAGCAGTCGTAGCCGAATCGCTCCTCCATGGCGGCACGGATGTCTGCCTTGCCCGCGCCCGTCCGACCCAGGAACACGGCGCACGCCACGGCCTGTGCCCCTTTGATGCCTTCCGGGTGGTCGTGCGTGACGGCTGCGCTCCGGGCGGCTTCGGCGAGGACCGCATCGAGATCGTCGAAGGCCCAGCCCACGGCGACCACCCGCATGGCGGAGCCGTTGCCGTAGCTGTTGTAGGGCGCCGGGTCCGGCGAGAACAGCCAGCGCAGGAACATGCCGCCGTAGCCCGCGGCGGGATACGCGCGACCCCACTGACGCAGCGCGACTGCGTAGTCGAGCCCGCGAAGAAGCGTCGAGGCCACGGCCACCGCCATCACCGTGTCGTCGGTGAAGCGCGAAGCGGGCACGAACAGGGGAAAGGACTTCGATTGCGGGTCCGCGCCTTCGTGCACGGACCCGATCACATCACCGGCAATGGCACCGAGCATGGCGATGGTCGGGCGGGACGCCGGGTTCCGCCCGATCAGGACTACGCGAGTGCGGTCGACTGGATGCGGCGCACGCCCTTCGCGACCATCTCCTTCCAGGCGGCCTCGAGGCCCGTGCCGCCGAGATTGATGCCGCGGCACGCATCTTCGATCACAGCCGCCTTGAAGCCCGCCGCCCGCGCATCGATGGCGCTCCAGCCCACGCAGAAGTCTGTGGCGAGCCCGGCGAGGAAACAGCGCTTGATGCCACGCTGGCGCAGGTAGCCGGTGAGGCCGGTGGGTGTCTTCTTGTCGGCTTCGAGAAAGGTGGAGTAGCTGTCGACGTCCCGGTGGTAGCCCTTGCGGATCACGAGGGTCGCATGGGGGATGTCGAGCCCGGGTGCGAACTCGGCACCCTCGGTGCCCTGCACGCAGTGGTCGGGCCAGAGCACCTGCGTGCCGTACGCCACCTGGATCGTTTCGAAGGGCTTCTTGCCATCGTGCTGTGACGCGAACGACACGTGATCGGCGGTGTGCCAGTCCTGGGTCATCACGACATTCGCGAACTTCTTCGCGAGGCTGTTGATGAGCGGGACGATCTCGTCGCCCTTGTCGACGGCCAGGGAACCGCCGGGGATGAAGCACTTCTGCACGTCGACGACGATGAATACGTCCTTGTCGGTCGGGGTGTACTTGCCCTGGGCGATGGCCTCCGACAGCCAGCCTGCACTGCCGGCGGTGGCGGCCGCCCCGGCCGCGAGCTTGAGGAAACGGCGACGATCGTGTTCGTGCATGGCTCTCTCCTGGTGAATATCCGGTGCGATTGCATCGATCCTGTCGATTGTGTGCCTGCGGGAGTCACCCTGCAACGGGGACGCCGGCGGTACGGAGCGCTTCGGTCGCGGTCTGGTCCAGCGTGCCGTCCGGGGCCAGAACGACACGGAAGCGCTCACGTGCGTCGGCTTCGGTGTAGTAGCCGCGCTGGACGTCGCGGGCGACGCTGATCGGGTCGCGCCGAAGCGGATCGCCGTACCCGCCACCGCCCGGCGTCGACACTGTGACGACGTCACCCGGACGCAGCGCGATGTCCTGGTCCTTCGACAGGTGCGGCGGCGTGTAGTCGGCGTCGCCTACGCGCACATGCACACGGTTCATGCCGCCGTCGTCGCCGCCGAGCGCGCCGCGAGGACCGAAGCGGCCGTGGTCCATGACCATCGAGGCGCGCGCCTCGCCTCGCCGAAGCCGGACCGAGTACGTGACGCCGAAGCCGCCGCGATGCTCGCCCGCACCGCCGGAGCCCTCGTGCAGGGCGAACTGCTCGAAGAGCACCGGATAGCGCTGTTCCATGATCTCGATCGGCGTCGTCTTGGAGATGCCGATGGTGGAACAGCCGTTGGAGATGCCGTCGCCCTGCGGGGAACCGCCATAGCCGCCCCCGGAGATCACGTACATCACGTACGGGCGCCCGGTGAGCGGATCGTTGCCGCCGAGCGCGAAGTTGCCGGAGGTGCCGGCGGGCGCGGCGAACAGCCGGTCAGGCATGGCCTGCACGAGGGCATCGAACACGGCCTCGGCGATGCGCTGGCTTACCTCGGCCGCGCAGCCGGACACCGGGCGCGGATAGCGCGCGTAGAGGAAAGTCCCTTCCGGATCGGTGATGCGCAGCGGTTCGAAGGTGCCGGCATTGATCGGCACCTCCGGAAAGATGTGCTTCACCGCGAGATAGATGGACGAACGCGTGGTGGCGATCACGCTGTTCATCGGGCCGCGGCAGGGCGGGCTGGAGCCGGTCATGTCGAAGGAGAGAGTCTCGCCCTGCTTGGTCACGGCCATGGCGATGCGCAGCGGCTGATCCACGACGCCGTCGGAATCCACCCACGCCTCGCCGTGGTAGACGCCGTCCGGAATGGTGGCGATGCGCGCGCGCATCTGCCGCGACGCGCGCTGCTCGAGTTCCGTGATGGCGCCGTCGACGACGTCCGCGCCATAGCGGTCGAGGAGGGCGGTGAGCCGCTTCTCTCCCACCGACAGTGCGGCAGCCTGCGCCTCGATGTCGCCGATGCGCTGGTCGGCGAGGCGGATGTTCGACAGGATGATCGAGAGAATTTCCTGGTCGAGCGCGCCGCGCTTGAAGAGCTTCACGGGCGGCAGGCGCAGGCCTTCCTGCTCGACCTCGGTGGCGTTGGCCGAGAACCCGCCGGGCACCATGCCGCCGGTGTCGGGCCAGTGGCCCGTGTTGGCGAGCCAGCACCACAGTTCCCCGCGATAGAAGAACGGCTTCACGAACTTCACGTCCATGAGGTGCGTGCCGCCGAGATACGGGTCGTTGACGATGTACACGTCGCCCGGGGCAAGGTCCCGCGCGCGTTCGATCACGGCCTGCGTGGAATACTGCATCGTGCCCACGAACACCGGCAGGCCCAGATCGCCCTGAGCGATCAGCGCGCCGGACTCCCGGTGGTAGATGCCGTCGGAGCGGTCCAGCGCCTCGGAGATGACGGGGCTGAACGCCGAGCGGACGAAGGCGAGGTCCATCTCGTTGCAGACCTGCTGCAGGCCGCTCTGGATGACGGAGAGGGTGATCGGGTCGAGGTTGGGCAAGGTGTCGCGTCCGGCTGGCTGGTCGGGAACGCGGTGGCGCCGCAAACCGGGCAGAGCACGGGTTTCGGATTCATCGCGTTGTCACGTCGGCATCTTACCTTTCCGGCGTCCCGTTCCCGAGGCCGCCATGACCTCTTCCTCTGCTGCGCTCGCCCCATCGATCGCGATTCCCGCCCGGAAGGCATCGCTCATCGACCGTTTCGACCAGCGCGTGTTCGGTGCGCTGTACGGGCGCTCGCTCGTGTACAACACCTGCTGGGAAGACCCGGCTGTGGACAGGGCCGCGCTCGAGCTCGGGCCTGATGACACGGTGCTCGTCATCACCAGCGCCGGCTGCAACGCGCTCGACTATGCCCTGTGCGGCCCTGCTGCCGTTCACGCGGTCGACGCCAACCCGCGTCAGACCGCGCTGCTCGAACTCAAGATGGCGGGGATTCGGCGTCTGGCGTTCGACGACTTCCGCCGGCTCTTCGGCGAAGGCTGCCACGACCGTTTTCCCGAGCTGTACCGCGACACTCTTCGCGCCGAGCTGTCCCGGTTCGCACGCACCTGGTGGGATGGCCGACTGCACTGGTTCGCGACGGACCGGCAGGGCAGCTTCTACTACCACGGGCTGTCGGGGCTGGTGGCGCGGGGCTTTCGGGCGATGCTGACGCTCCGGCCGGAACTGGGGGATGCCGTCGACGCGATGTGCTCGGCCGACAGCCTGGAGGCGCAGGCGCTCATCTACCAGTCCCGGGTGCGTCCCCGGCTGTTCGGCCCCGTGTCGAACTGGCTCATGTCCCGGCAGATCACCCTTTCAATGCTGGGTGTGCCCCATCCCCAGCGCCGCGAGGTCGAGGCGCAGCATCCCGAGGGCGTGGCGGGCTACATTCGCGAATCCATCGACTACGTCGCGCGGAAGTTCCTGCTCCGGGAGAACTACTTCTGGCATGTCTATCTGCGCGGGCGGTATCTGCCCGAGGCCTGCCCCGAGTACCTGACGCGCGCCGGGTTCGAGCAGCTGAAGGGCGGACTGGTGGATCGTGTTCACCCGCGGACCTGCACGGTCACGGAGCACCTGCAGACGTCGGACGCCCCGATCACCCGGTTCGTCCTGCTGGACCATCTCGACTGGATGGCGGGGCACCATCCGGAACGGCTGGCGGAGGAATGGCACTGGATCTTCGAGCGCGCCGCGACGGGCGCCCGGGCGATCTTCCGCAGCGCCCACCGGCGCCCGCGCTATCTGGAGGAGATTCCCGTCGACAGACGCGGCGTGCGCAAGCCGCTCCGCGATCATCTGGTGTTTCACGGCGAGCTCGGGCGCGAACTCACCCGCCGGGATCGCGTGCACACCTACGCCGGCTTCCACATCGCGGACCTCCCGGCATGATCCTCACCGAACCGCGCATCCTCTGGCGCATGCTCCTCGGGCAGCCGACGCGCGGCGGGCTTGCCGAGCGTCTCGAAGGCTTCTATGCCCCGCAGGCCGACCGCTACGACGCCACGCGGGAGTCCCTGCTGCACGGTCGCCGGCCGCTGGCGGCGCTGCTGGAGCCGAAAGCGGGGTCTGTGCTCGTGGAACTCGGCGCAGGCACGGGTTCCCTGCCGGACCGGCTGGGCGAGCGTTCACGGCGATGTGAGCGCATCTACCTCGTCGATCTTTGCCGGCCCCTGCTCGACGTGGCAAGACGCCGCGTCGCCGACCGCCCCAACGTGACCGTCGTGGAAGCGGACGCGGCCGCGTTCCGGCCGCCCGCTGCGGTCGACACCGTGGTGTTCTCCTACTCGCTGTCGATGATGCCGGACTGGCACGCCGCCCTGGAGAACGCGTTCACCATGCTGAAGCCAGGCGGTGTCATCTCCGTCACGGACTTCTACGTGTCCCGCCGCGTGCCGCCGACCGGGCTCGAGCGTCACGGTCCGCTCACACGGAGCTTCTGGCCGGCGTGGTTCGATCGCGACGGGGTGCGTCTCAATCCCGATGTCCTGCCGCTCCTCACGCGCCGATTCGAGCCGGGTACCGTTCTGGAACGCCTGGGTTCGGTGCCGGGGCTGCCCTTCGCAAGGGTGCCTTACTTCGTGTTCCTCGGCCGCAAGCCGCTGCCGACGCGCTACCTCCATCCCACCTGAGGGTCGATCGCCGCTGCGCCGCGCCTGCCGCTCTCGATCGGTCGGGGCAGTTCTTTCGGATCTTCCCCCTGTCATCCGACGGAAACGCGCCCGCACTACCTTCCTATCGACGGGGTCGGATGGGTCGCCAGCACCCCGCGAACAAAACACTCCAGGAGAACCTCATGCGTCTGCATCCCCTTGTCGCCGCCTTGTGCGGCGCTCTCTGCATTTCCGCCGCCCACGCCGCGCCGTCCTTCGTAAACGGCATCGCCATCCCGGGCGAATTGCTCGATCTGAGCGGTGGTACCTCGGTCAACGACGGTCGCGTCGGGTTCTTCTCGGACATCTACTACGACCCGAACCGCAACGAGTGGTGGGGTCTGTCCGACCGCGGCCCTGGCGGCGGTACGCTGTCGTACGACACGCGCGTGCAGAAGTTCGCCCTGGATATCGATCCGACCACCGGTGCGATCTCCAACTTCCGGATCACGCAGACCGTCAAGTTCGCAAGCGGTGCCAACACCTTGAATGGGATCGCGCCCAATCCTTCCAACGTGCTCGGGCTCGCCTTCGATCCCGAGGGCTTCGTCGTGAACCCGAAGAACGGCCATTTCCTCGTCTCCGACGAGTACGGTCCGTCCCTCTACGAATTCGATCGCAGCGGCCAGCTGATCCGGATGTTCACCACGCCGCCGAACATCGTCCCCCGCAATGCAGCTACGGGCACGCCGAACTTCGGGGGCGACGCGGGCAACGATGCGGGCAAGCGGAACAATCGCGGTCTCGAAGGCCTCGCGATCACGCCGGACGGCAACTACGCGTTCGCGATGCTGCAGAGCCCCACTCTCGAGGAAGGCGGCGCGGCGCAGTCGGGTTCGTTCTCGCGCATCGTGAAGTTCGATACGAACACCGGCGAAGCCGTTGCGCAGTACGCCTACCAGATGGTCCGCACCGGGCAGGGACAGGGCACGTCCGGGATTGTGGCGCTGAACGACACCCAGTTCCTGGTGCTGGAGCGCAACAACCGGGGCGTCGGTGTGGGTGCGGTGCTAGCCACGGCCGACAAGTCCGTTTACCTGGTCGACATCACGCAGGCCGATGACGTGACGGGTGTGGCCTTGCCGGTGTCGGGAACCACGATGCCGCAGGGCTACGACGCCGTGACGAAGGTGTCGAAGTTCCTCGACCTGGATGCCGACACTCTCGCGGCGCTGGGCGGCAAGTCACCCGAGAAATGGGAAGGCCTCGCCATCGGCCCGCGTCTCGCCGACGGCAGCTACCTGCTGCTCGCGGGCACGGACAACGACTACAGCGTGACCCAGAACGCCGGCGGGGAGCAGTTCGACGTCTACTTCCGGTTCAGCGATGCGGACCCGTTCGCGACGTCGATCCAGTGTCCGCTGGGCGCTGTCACGGGGTGTACCGGCGCGGCCTCGGAAGTGCCGGTCGATGGCAGCTACAAGTTGCTGCCGGGCGTGCTGCACGCCTACAAGGTGAGCGCTCAGGATCTGGCCGGTTACACGGCGCCGATCCCGGAACCGGGGACCTACGGCCTGCTGCTGGCTGGTCTGGCAGTGGTAGGGGGCGTGGTGCGGCGCCGCCATTCGGCGCGCTGAGTCTCAGCGTGAAGGGAGGCGCGAGCCTGGATCGCTCGCGCCTCCCCGTTCGAGTTGTGCCCCGCGCGAGGACTGCGGATCAGCGCGAGCGGCGCCGACCAGTCAGGCCGACTCCAGCGATGGCGGCGACCGCCACCAGCGCGAGGGCGTCGGGTTCGGGCACCGGGATCTGATTGACGCCGATGGTCACGCGGTATGCGCCATCGTTGTCGTCGTACGCGCCGGGCACGCCGCCAAATCCGAATCCGTCCGGGATGCCCAGGAACAGCCGGGTGGCTCCGGCGGGCGCGACGAACTCCTGGAAGTCACCGCCCGACGTGACACCGTCCCCGATGTAGAAGACCTGTCCGAGCAGCGGTGACAGCGAGGCGAACTCGATGCCGAGCCCAGTGGGCCGGAAGTCGAGCGTGGCGGGGGCCGCGGTGGAGCCGTCCGGGACCGCATCGGTCAGGAACACGCCGGTGAGGGGACCCTGCGGCCCGAGGTATCCGCTGATGCCGCCGAGGCTCGACAGGCTGCTGCCCGCCGGACCGTTGCCGCCCGGGCCGAAGAGCGGGGCACCGAGCCCGTTGAAGAAACTCACGCCGCCCACTGCGGGATCGGCGACACGAATCACATCCCCGCCTGTGACCAGAACGACCGGAGGCAGGGTTTCCCGGATTTCCTCGGGGGTCGGGCCGGAGTGCCGGGCCAGGAAATCCCCGGGGCCGGTCCACGCTTCGTTGGCCGGGGGAATGGTGAGGTCGGTGCGGCCCGCGAGAAAGATGGCATCGCTTCCGCGGACCGACACGCTGACGGAAGCGGCGGAGGCATCGAGGACAAGTCCGGCACAGAGGCCGGCGACGGCAAATCGAATCAGCATGGCAAGGGTCTCCTGTTGTTTGTGGCAGCCACCCACACGCCGGGCGATCCCGGCAGGAACCATCGGCTACCCGCCTTTTATGTTGCTCTTGTGTCGCATGAAACCTATCGATTTGTCAACTATTGGCGAGGCGTAGCCCGCCTGTCTTCCGCGCGTCCCCTAGGCCGGGACCGGTAGCGCCTACCGTCCCAGGGAGGCGCGTCGCAGCCCCTTGCAGCACAGGAACAGCACCAGGGCATTGAGGCTGTGCCACAGGAAGTGCGTGCCCCAGGGAAAGCTGTCGCACACCGCGAGGTCGATGGAGCGGAAGGTCACCGCTACGAGAAACACGCCCAGCGCGAGTGCGAACTGCCGCGCGCCGTCGCGACCGAGTCGCACCGTCCAGCCCGCAACGCCTGCGAGTCCCAGGATCGCCGGCAGATACAGGACGGAACCGTTCCAGGTGTCGGGCGGGACGACCTTGCCGATGCCCACGGAGATGATCACGAACACGAGTCCGCCCGCGGCGCCGAGCCCGTTGCCTGCGCCCGCCACGCGCACCAGCCAGCGCTGGAAGAACACCAGGATGAAGATCGCGATGAACACCTTGTCGAGCACGCTCGTGGGTTTCGTCGCGGCCATATGAAAGATCAGGCTGCCGACGCCCACCGCGGCAACCAGCGCCGTCAGCAGCCAGTCGTCGCGTCGGGCGGTCCGTTGGCGGGAGAGTGATCGTGCGAGGACGACAGCAGCCACCAGGAACAGCAGATTGGTGAACACATTGAGCGGCTCGCCCAGCCAGCCGGGAGCCAGCCTCTCGCAGTAGAGATCGACGTAGCCTTCAGGCACCCGACGTTCCAGTGGTCGAGGTCAGGATCAGGTTACCCATGGTGTCGCGCTGCGCGTGGAATCCCGGATCGACGACGATCGTGGTGTCGAGCTGCTCCACGATGGCGGGCCCCTCGAACTGTGCGTGTGCCGGCAGAGCTTCGCGACGGTACACCGGCGTGTCGTGCCATTGACCGTCGAACCAGACCGGGCGGCGTGTGCGGATCGCGGCACTCACGGTGTTCGCCTCGCTCGTCGGGCTCAGCAGTTCCAGCGGCAGCGGCCGCCGGCGGCCGATCACCGCCGAGTGGAGGTTCACGAGCACGGCACGGATCTCCGGCAGCGCCACACCGAAGCGCTGGTGATAGGCGGCTTCGAACGCCTCGCGGATCCAGGCGGTCGTGACTTCCGGACTCGCGAGCGGGATGGTCAGCAGATGGCTCTGGCCCTGGAACTGGAGGTCGGCCTCGAACACGGTGTCCACGCTTTCCACGGCAACGCCTTCGCGCTCCAGCGTGGCCTGCCCCTCCGCCACCTGCTCGCCGAGTACGCGGCGCACGAGGCCGTCGGGCAGATCCGTCAGTGGCAGATTGACCGTGCGCACGTAGTCATGGCGAAGGTCGGCTACGGCGCATCCGAGCGCATTGGTGAGGCCCGGGCGGGCGGGGATGAGCACCCGCGGGATCCCCAGTTCTCGGGCAAGGGCGCAGGCATGCAGCGGCCCTGCGCCGCCGAAGGCGAAGAGGGCGAAATCGCGCGGATCATGGCCGCGCGCGAGGCTCACCATGCGGATCGCGCCGGCCATGCGGTCGTTGGCCACGCGGACGATGGCGCCGGCCGCGGCGTCGGTGTCGATGCCGAGGGGCCAGCCGAGGGTCCGCGCGATGACCTCGCGCACTTCGTCCAGTCCCACCCGCCGGTCGACGGCGAGCAGCCGGTCCGGATCGAGCCGTCCGAGCAGGAGATTGGCGTCCGTGATGGTGGGCTCGGTGCCGCCCCGCCCGTAACAGATGGGCCCGGGCCGGGCACCGGCACTGCGCGGACCGATCTGGAGGAGTCCCGCGTCGTCGATCCAGGCAATGGAACCGCCGCCCGCGCCGATGGAGTGGACGTCCACCATCGGCACGTGGATGGGCATCGCGTACTCGAGTTCCAGTTCGCTCGACAACCGCGGCAGCCCGCCTTCGATGAGTGCGACGTCGCTGGAGGTGCCGCCCATGTCGTAAGTGATGAGCCGCTCGATGCCTGCCGCGCGACCCGTCACGGCGGCGGCGATGACGCCCGACGCGGGCCCCGACATCACCGAACTCACTGCGAACTCGTGGGCGATGGCCGCGGAGGCGGTGCCGCCGTTGCCCTGCATTACCAACAGTTCCCGCGCGAAGCCGCCTGCGGCCAGCCCCTCCCGCAGTCTCGCGAGGTAGCGATGCAGTACGGGCTGCACGGCGGCGTTCACGGCAGCCGCGACGCCGCGCTCGTACTCCCGGTACTCGGACAGGATGGCGTGCCCCAGGGTCACGTAGCCGTTGGGCCAGAGCGACCGGACGATCTCCGCGGCCCGCAGTTCGTGCGTCGGGTTGCGGTAGCTGTGCAGGAAGTGAATCGCCACGGATTCGCAGCCGGCCTCCAGGAGCGCGCGCGCAGCCGCGTCGACGGACGCCTCGTCCAGAGGCACCACGACCTCCCCCCGCGCGTCGATGCGCTCGGTGGCCTCGGCGCGCAATTCCCGGGGAACCAGCGGGACGAAGGTGCCGGTCAGGCCGTAAGGGGAGGGGCGGGTGCGACGCCCCAGTTCGAGGACGTCGCGGAAGCCGCGGGTCGTGATCAGGCCGACCTTGGGCAGCTTGCGTTCGAGCAGGGCATTGGTCGTGGCGGTCGTGCCGTGGATGATGGCGTCCAGGTCGCGGAGGGCGAGTCCGCCACGTTCCAGTGCTGCGAGGACGCCATGCGCCTGATTTTCGGGCGTCGTGGGTACCTTGGCGATACGCACCTCGCCCGAGGTCTCGTCGAACAACACCAGATCGGTGAAGGTGCCACCGACGTCGATCCCCGCGATTCTCATGAATACGTCGCCCGCTTGTGTCGTCTGCTTGTGGTCCCGGAGGGTATCTCCCGCGGGTCGGAGTGTAAGGACTCCCGACCCTTTCCGGGGCCCTTTGTTGGCGGTGCGCGGCATCCCGAAAAAGATGTTGCCGCGGTCCTTGCCAACCGGCGAGAAAGTGCGGAAACTGCCAGTCAGTCAGGTTTCGCGGGCCCAAAAAACCCTCACCGCGTGCCCTGACCCTGGGTAGTGGTAGCGGCAGTAATCTGGAGACCTGAAAAAATGAAAACGCGCCTGCTTGGCTGGCTGGTAGCGCTCGCATCCGTGGCCTGGGCCCCGATGGCGAGTGCGTATTCCCTGTTCCTCACCGCCGATCCGGCGGCTGTTGCCCCTGGCGGCCAGATCCGCATCGGGGTTGGCATCGACGACGCCGCCTCGCTTTCCTCCTTCCAGTTTTCGCTGCAGTTCGACGCCACGGTGGTCCAGCCGGGCGCGCCGACATTCAGCACCACGGGCACCCTCATCGATCCGGCGGGCAGCAATCTCGCCGATGCCTCGTTTCCGTTCACGGTGGATCTGACGCCGTCCATCGGTCTGATCGACGTGTTCGCGGAATCGCTCGAGGGCCTGAAGTCCTCCACGGGCTCCGGCGTGCTCCTGTATCTGCTGTTCGACGTACCCTCCACGGCCACCGCCCCCGACACTGCCGACTTCATCGTCGGCGATTCGCTCCTCGGTTTCAATCTCGCCGACCCCAACAGTTCGGCGGTCCCCGATGTGTCCGATGCACGGGTCACCGTGACCATCCGGACCACGGGCAACCCCGTGCCGGAACCCGCGGGAATCGCGCTTGGCGTGCTTGCGCTGGCCCTCGCGGCGGGCGCACGGCGACGCCGGATCGTCACCCCCTGATTCGAATGTGCGATGGCCCGCTGAATGCGGGCCATCGCGTTTGATCAGGACTCGGAAGCCCGCTCTTACGGGCAGTGAGACAGTCGGGAAACGTCTTCACGTCTTCGACTCTCTTCCCCACAAAGCCTCCACCAACACCCCCGCCTCCCGCTCGACGGCCTCCATCGCATCGAGAATGAGGTCCTCGCGGAATCGCCGTCCGATGATCTGCACCCCGGTGGGCATGCCTTCCACATAGCCGACCGGCAGGACGCCCGCGGGAAGGCTGAGATAGTTGACGCCATAGCTGTAGATCGCTGCATCGAACAGATCCTTCGCCTGTGCGGCGCCTTGCGCGTCGTAGTTCCACGGGTAGATGGGCCGCATGAGGAAGGGACTCAGCACCAACGGATACCGGTGGAGGAAGACGTTCCACGCGCGGGTCATGCGGGATCGTGCGGCGAAGCCCAGCAGGTAGTCGTTGCCTTCGGCGACCTTGCCCATGGCGTAGTACCAGTCGAAGATCTGCTGGATCGTGGTGCTGCCATGCTGGCGGGCGAGCGGATCGAGTGTTGCCTTCAGTTCAGCGAGTTCCACGGACATCCATCCGCCCGCGGGTTCGGTGATAGGGGGCGGTTCCACTTCCTCGACCGCATAGCCGGCCGCGGACAACCACGATGCCGTGCGGTCCAGCAGTTCCACGATGCCGGGGTGGATCGGGTAGCCGTGCGCATTGCGCGTGAATGCCACGCGGATCGGGAGTTCTACGGGTTCGCCGTCGAACGGCGCCGGCACCCACCACGGATCCCGCGCATCCCCGCGTGAGAGCACGCGCGTCGCGAGGCGAAGGTCACGCACGTTGCGGCAGATCGCCCCCTGGTTCGAGATCATCTGCGCGAGCGCGCCGCGCTCTGCGGCTGCGGACGGATTGAACGCCGGGATGCGCCCCAGTGTCGGCTTCACCGTGCATACGCCGCACGCGTTCGCGGGAAACCGGAGCGACCCGCCGATGTCGTTGCCGTGATGGATCGGTCCCATGCCCGCGGCCGTGGCGGACCCCGCGCCGCCGGACGACCCGCCTGCCGAAGCGTCCGGATGCCACGGGTTCTTCGTGCGCCCGTGAAGCGGACTGTCCGTCGTGGCCCGCATCGAGAATTCCGGTGTCGTGGTGTGGCCGATCACGATCGCGCCCGCCGCCCGCAGATTGCGCGTGACAGGCGCATCGTCCGGTGCGATCACGGACTCGAAGGCCTTCACGCCGTTGGGCGTGGGCAGGCCTTTCACGTCGACGTTCTCCTTGATGGTCACCGGCACGCCGTGCAGCGGGCCCAGTGCGTCTCCGCGACGCACAGCCTCATCTGCTGCGCGGGCGAGTGCGCGCGCTTCGTCGAAGCAGGGATAGACGATGGCGTTCAAGTCGGGGTTGCGTTCGGCCACGCGGTCGAGGATGGCGGTCATCGCCTCCGTTGCCGATACGGTTCCGCGGCGGATGGCGGCGGCGAGATCGATGGCGCTCCACTGCCAGAGCGGGACGTTCTGCGAGGGCATGGTGTGTTCTCCGATAGCCGGCTTGCCGGGCAGGGCGCCCGGGACCCTTGGCGAGCCCGATCATACGTCGGGCTCGGGGGCGGAACTATCGGCGCCCGTCGCAGGCGGCGCGGAGACTTCCTTACGCGGGAGAGCGCTGAGCTCCGCCGCTGTTGTCACGCTCCCGGGAAAGCAGCGTGCGTCCGACGCGATGTGCGGCCATGCCGACGAGCATGGCGGGCAGGAAGGCCCAGGTCTCCCAGGAGGGCGAGGCGAGCAGTGCAACGCCCGGCCCCGGGCAATAGCCGCTGATGCCCCAGCCGATGCCGAAGATCGCAGCGCCGAAGATTAGCGGCGGGTCGATGGTGCGTAGGGACGAAATGTGGAAAGCCTCGTCGAGGAGCGGCGCGGGGCGTCGCAAAACCAGACGCGTGGCGCCGGCCGTGACGGCAACCGCGCCGCCCAGAACGAACAGCAGGCTCGGATCCCAGTGGCCGGAGATGTCCAGAAAAGCCAGAACCTTCGAAGCGTCCGTCATGCCGGACACGGCGAGCCCGAGGCCGAAGAGCGCGCCGGAAAAGCCGGTGGCGAGCAGGAGGCGCTTCATCAGAACACTCCGAACACGTGGCGCACGACGAAGGTCGTCGCGATGCCGACGACCAGAAACGTCGCCGTCGCCGCGAGCGATCGGACGGAGAACCGCCCGAGGCCGCAGACGCCGTGGCCGCTGGTGCAGCCGCTGCCGAGTGACGTGCCGAAGCCCACGAGCAGTCCCGCGACGATCAGCAGCCACGCGGGGAAGGCGGGCCGGGCTGCCGGGATCTGCTGGGTCCAGGCTTGCCAGGCCGCGACGCCGGCCACGAGCCCGATCAGAAAGGCAAGTCGCCACGGGCCGTCTCGGCGGGACGGGCCCACGAGCCCTCCGACGATCGAACTGATGCCGGCGATCCGGCCGGTCAGCCAGAGCAGCAGGACGGCGGCGCTGCCGATCAGCAGGCCACCGGCCAGAGCGGAGGCGGGAGTGAATCCTTCCATCGAAGAGGTCTCTCGGGAGAGTGAGTCGGACAACGCGGGTTGCGACGAGCGGCGAAGGTTAGCGGTTCATCGCCCGCCATGGAACGAACGATTGCTCATAACCATATGCTCGTTCCGCGCTGAGTTCAGAACGTCGCCTTCAACCCCACCTCGATCCGCCGTCCCGCTTCCGGGGCGAAGTTGCGGAGGAACGAGACGGAATTGCGGATCTCTTCGTTCAGCAGATTGCGTGCGTTCAGGAACACGGTCCACTCGACGCCGCCCATCGGTTCGAGGGTGCGGTCGATCGAGAGGTTGACGAGGTGGTAGCCCGCCGTGCCCGTCTCGTTCACGCCGGGATTCTTCTGGGCCGATGCGTATGTCCAGCGCAGTCGGGTGATCCACCCGGCCTCGGCAAAGTGCGCCAGCTCGAAACCGGTTCGGCGCGGCGGCAGGCGCGGAACATCGCCCGCGCCGACGTCCTTGAATCGTCCCCGCACGGCATCGGTGAAGAGGGTGACCTCCATCGCGCCGAGCGGGGAGTCGCCGAAGCGCATGAGCCATTCGGCCTCGTAGCCGTTGAACACGGCGTCCTGCTGGGCGTACTGGAGCACGGGCAGGCATCGCTCCGGGCGCACGCAGGCGGCAATGATGCGGCGCCGGTCGAGGTCGTAGAAGGTACCGCGGTTGCGAAGATAGATGAAATCGTCGGCTTCGTAGCGGAAGGCGTTGAGCCGAAGAACGCCACCCTGCCACTCGTGGGTGAAGCCCAGGTCCATGCGCTGCATGGACTCGACGCCCAGGTTGCGGTTGCCGATGTTGTAGGTGCGGGTGGCGAGGTGCGGTCCCAGGGAATAGAGCTCCTGCACGTCCGGTGCCCTTTCCGGCTGCGACAGCGTGGCCGTGAGGCGGCTTCTCGGGCCGAACTTCGCGGAAGCCGCAATGGACCAGGTCGTGGGCCGGTACTGGGTGCGCGGAAAGACGAAGGTGTTGAGGCCGCGAACGATGGGGTCGGGCAGGATCTCCTGGTTCTCGGCGCGCACGGCGCCTTCCAGCGCCCAGTGCCTGGCTTCGAACTTCTCGCTGAGGAACGCCGCCTGGGTCGTTGCCACGGCTCTCGGCAGGAAGGCCTCCTGCCCGAGCGCCGAGATGTCCCGATTGATGTAGTGCAGGCCTAGTGTCCCCTGGTGCTCGGCCCTGAAGCTGTGGTCGCCTTCCAGACGGTACTCGCGGGCCTGGGTCCGGAACACGGTGACCGGCCGGCTGTTGTCGACCTCGTCGTGGCGGTAGTTGACGTCGCCCGCCCGCACGCGAAGGGACTTCAGCAAGGGAAGGCCGACCTTCAGTTCGCCCTTCAGGTCGGCGCGGGTCTGCTGCATGTCGATGCGGACGTTCTGACCTTCGATGAGGGTCGGGTCCAGGAGCACTACGGTGTCGTTGGAGTGGGCGCCCGGCGGCACGCCGTAGTTGTTCTCCATGCTGCCGAGGGAGACGCCGAGGTTCAGCCGGTCCCCGACGTAGCTGAGACCGACGCCGGCGCCGTGGGTGCGCATGTCGGTGTTCGCCACGGACTCGTTGGTATTGCGGCGCGTTGCGGTGCCGAACTGCTTCAGGACGGCGGCTTCGTCGATCGCAAGGCCGGGAATGCCGAGGTTGCCGCGCTCCCGATGGAAGGCATCCACATGGAGGATCAGGGGGCCGGCGCCGCCGCGGATCTTGGCGGCCGAGGCCCGCTCGTGGCCGTTGGTGCCGTAGCGGGTCTGCACCTGGGCTTCCACCGGCTTTTTCAGGCGGCGGGTCTGGATGCGGCCGTCGCTGATCTCGACCGCCCCGCCGATGGCACCGCTGCCGTAGCGCACGGTCTCCGGCCCGCGCATGACGCGGACTTCCTCGGCGAGCATGGGCTCCACCGTGACGGCGTGGTCGGGGCTCAGGCTGGACGCGTCGTGCGTGCCGATGCCGTCGATGGCGATCCGGACGCGCGAGCCGGTCATGCCGCGGATCACCGGTAGTCCCACGGCGGGCCCGAACGACGCGTTGTGCGTCCCGGGCATCTGGGAGACGGTCTCTCCCAGGGTGGTCGCCATGCTGCGCCGCAACTCCTCCTCGCCCAGGGTGTCGACGGGCTTCGCCTCGCGGACCGGCGCGGGCGGGGCGGCGCCGCGGATCACCACCTCCGGCGCCGTGACGCGTTCGGGCGTCTGGGCGGCGGCGGGCAAAGCCATGGCGACCAGGGCGAGGCACTGGATGGGGCGGAAAACGCGGAACATGGGACGGGGGCGGTTCGGTGCCTCTGGGAGACACGCGCAACTGCGTGGCGCGCATCGACAATGTCGGAGTGTATCAACATACCGGAGCGGGCAGAGACGCGGGGCGGATCATTGACGAGGCGGGTGTATCAAATTACGATGCAACCAAGTAACAACAACAGAACGATGGCAGGCACGACGCAACGGCACGGCGAGAGCGGTGCAGGGGTGTCGGGAGAGAGCCTGACAACGCATTGATCTAGTTCAGGAGACAAGATACATGACCAAGTATTTGTGGAACGCCCTGGGCGTCGCTGCCCTGGTTCTTGCCGCCGGTTCGGTTTCGGCGCAGGAACATCTGCACGACGGTGATATCGAGCTTTCGATCGTCGGCGGCAAGATCATGGCCGTCGGTGGACACGAGTCCGAGTACGGTACCGGGTACGGCATTTTCGAAGGCAGCCTTGACACGCTGCTTTCAGGGCCGCGCTGGCGCACCACCGATCCTGGGTTCGACTCGGACGCGGGTACCTTCCAGGCGACGGACGCGCTGTCGTTCGCGCCGATTGGCGCGCTGTCCTTCTGGGATGGCGCCGCCTGGGGTGCACCGGGGGCAGCAGTCCTGGCCGTGCGGGACAGCCTCGACGAAGTCGTGACCTACTCCGGTACCGGCACGTCCGCCACTAGCGGTTTCACCGGGTTTATCGCCGATGGCGGTCCCACCGGGTCGATCCACCAGCACGTGACGTTCACGCTCCAGACGGCTCCCCTGGGCGCACAACCGGCCGTCGGCGCGTATCGCATCGCCATGCAGCTCACTTCGCCTTCCTATACCTCTTCGGATCCGTTCTGGGTGGTTTTCAACCGCGGCCTGGGTGAGGAAGCCTTCGAGGAGTCCATCCACGCCATGGCCGTCCCCGAGCCGGAGACCTACGCGCTCATGGGGCTGGGTCTCGGCCTGATCGGGTTCGTCGCCCGCCGCCGGCGCACCTGATTTTCCGCACCGCCGCACGAGGCCGTCCCGTTTTCGGGGCGGCCTTTTTCGTTTGTGCGCCCGGACAATTGGCCTACACTCCCCGGACGTAGACGCCGAGGGCGCCTGTCCGATCGGCCGGACAGGGTGCCTGCCGTGTCGCGCGGCCCGGCATGCCGAGGGCTCCGCGCGTTCCCTTCTCACGGAACAGGGGGTGGAGATGAAGACCGTTGCGAATGTTCTCGAGTCCAAGCCGTCTGCGCTGGCGACCGTTCAGCCGGACTCCAGCGTGTACGACGCCCTTACGCTCATGGCAGAACGGCAGGTGGGGGCCGTGCTCGTCCTGGAGCGCGGGACGCTCATCGGGATCCTCTCGGAGCGCGACTACGCTCGAAAGGTGGTGCTCCTCGGCAAGACCTCCCGGGACACCACCGTGCGCGACATCATGACCGACAAGGTCGTCTGTATCCGCCCCAGCAACACCATCGATGAGTGCATGGCGCTCATGACCGACAAGCGGGTCCGGCACCTGCCCGTCCTCGAGGACAACAAGGTGGTCGGCGTCATTTCCATCGGTGATGTCGTGAAGGAAATGATCGCCGAGCAGAAGTTCATCATCGAGCAGCTTGAGCACTACATCATGAGTTGATGGCGGTGTTCCCGGAGTCGCGGCATTCGCCGCTCGTCCGGGCTACGCGAGATGGTCCGTGTTCCCGGAGTCGCGGAATTCTCCGCCCGTCCGGGGTACGCAAGACGGCCGTAGCCTGGACGAGACCGGAAGGCCGACTCCAGGGTCGGTGATCCCGGAGTCGTGGCATTCGCCGCCCGTACGGGGTACACGGAAAGGCCCCCGTCCCGGCGGCAATTGACCGGGATCAATCGCGCCGGCGCCGACCGTCCCATGATGCTCCTGTCCCAAGACACAGGAGATCGCCGTGGCGAAGTCGTACGTGGAAATCACCGAATCGATCAACCGGGGCATCGTTGCCCTGCGCAACGAGGTGCCCGACCCGCTCGCGGGCTTCAGCGCCCTTGCGAAAGGCGCCATGAAATCCGGCGCGCTGCCCGAAGCCACCAAGGAACTGATCGCGCTCGCCATCGGGGTAGCAGGCCATTGCGACGGATGCATCGGCTTCCACGCGAAAGCGCTGGTCCGTCTCGGGGTGCCGAGGGCTCAGGTGATGGAAGCGCTGGCCGTGGCGGTCTACATGGGCGGCGGGCCTTCGCTCATGTACGCCGCCGAAGCGGTCCATGCCCTCGACGAATTCGAGGCCCGGGCATCGGGCGCCGCCCCCGGCTGAAACGCGGCCGGACAGACGACGCCCGTAAGCGGCAACTTAAGCCGCCCGGCGACGTCCAATCGGCGTCGTGCAAAGGGGCACGTTCACGGAGACGCATATGAGAACAATCACGGGTTGGAAAGCATTGCCCGCCATCGCGGTCCTCGCGGTCGCGGCCGGGTGTTCGACGACGGTCAAGGTGGGGCAGGATTTCTCCTTCGGGGAGTTCGTCTCCCGGGCCAAGCACGGGGAGACCACCAAGGCCCAGGTCCAGGAATGGCTGGGTTCGCCCATGGGGCAGGGCATCGTCCTCGAGACGGACGGTCAGAAGAACGACCAGTGGACCTACTACCACGGCTCGGGCCGGATCCCGTCCGGTACCGATACCCAGTTCAAGCTGCTCCAGGTCAAGTTCAACTCGGAGGGTCGGATGATCTCCTACACCTGGTCCGGCGAGCCCGCCAAGCCCGCGGCCGATAAGGGGAATTGATCTTCGGGGGACCGGGTCTCCCGGTCCCTGTCATGGTTCTTGCGATGGGCTCCCGAAATGCGTCCACGCTCCGGTAGAGTGTGGGCCTGAGGCGGGCGGCCGGGTTTGGTACGCCCGACCGGACAGAACAGATCCCGCAAGGAGACGACCATGACCACGCCCAGCGCCGGCACGTCCGACGGCCGGCCGCATCTGCAGGTGGCCGACGCGACCAAGCTACGCGCCGCCGCCGAGACGGATGCCTGGCTGCGATTCTCCTCTGCGACCAGCGTCGAGGCCTTCTGCCAGGGATGGCTCGGGGTCACGTGCACCCGGACGGGCGCCTCCGACGGCATCCTGGTCCTGGCCAGCCCCGATGGCCGGGGGTTCGTGCCTGCCGCGGCCTGGCCGGAAACCAAGCGCGACCGCGCCAAGCTGGCGGAATCCATCGAGCATTGCCTGGAAAAGCGGGCCCTGGTCGCTGTCGCTGTAGGTGACAAGACACCCCGGCTCCACGTCGCACAACCCATCGAGCTGGAAGGTGAGGTCCTCGGCGCCGTCGCGGTCGAGGTGGACCCGAGGCCCGAATCCGACCTGCAGGCCCTCGCGCGGGACCTCTCCTGGGGGGCGGGCTGGCTGGAAGCCCTGCTGCGCCGCAGCCTGAACGCCCGGGAGTCCGAGACCGCCGTCCGGCTCCGCCACGTCTTCGACATCTTCAGCGCGTCGCTCGAGCATGTCGGGTTCGTCCCTGCCGCCACGGCCACCGTGACCGAACTGGCCACCATGCTGGAGTGCGACCGCGTCGCACTCGCCGTCATCAAGGGCAAGCGCGCCCGCGTCAAGGCGCTGTCCCACACCGTCAACTTCGAGAAGAACGCCGAACTCACCCGGGCCATCGAGGCCGCCATGGAGGAGTCGGTCGACCAGCGCACGACGCTCACCTGGCCGCCGCAGTCCGAGGGAGACGGCCACATCCGCAAGGCTCACGAAGCTCTCGCCCAGTCGCAGGGCGCAGCGGGCATCCTGACCGTTCCGCTGAGCCGCATGGGCGAGACGGTCGGTGCCATCTCGCTGGAACGCACGCGTCCCTTCGAGGCCGATTCGGTCGAGCTGGTGGAAGGTCTCGCCGCCCTGCTGGGCCCGCTTACTGCGGTGCAGCAGGCAGCCGAGCGCGGTCCCGTCGGGCGACTTTGGGATTCCGCCAAGGACATCTGGTTCCGATTCTTCGGGCCGGGACACGCCATCTGGAAACTCGTCGGCGCGATCGTCGTCCTGACCGTTCTTTTCTTTTCCTTCGTCTCCGCCAACTATCGCGTTGCCGCCAACACCAAGATCGAAGGCGCGATCCAGCGCGCGATGGCGGCCCCGTTCGAAGGCTATATCCGCGAGGCCTTCGTCCGGCCCGGCGACGTTGTCGAAGAGGGGAAGATCATCGCCCGCCTGGACGACCGCGACCTCCAGCTCGAGCGGCTCAAGGTGTCGAGCCGCAAGGAGCAATTGACGAAGCAGTACCGCGAGGCGTTCGCCAACCACGACCGGGCGCAGATCCGCGTGATCGGCTCGCAGATCGACCAGGCCGAAGCCGAACTGCAGGTGGTCCAGGAGAAGCTGATCCGCACTGAGATCCGCGCGCCCTTCAAGGGCGTGGTGGTGAGCGGCGACCTCTCCCAGCAGCTCGGCGCGCCGGTACAGCGGGGACAGGTGCTGTTCGAAGTGGCGCCGCTGGAAGACTACCGCGTCGTGCTGAAGGTGGACGAGCGCGACATCCGCGATCTCACCGTCGGCCAGCAGGGCACGCTCGTGCTCACCTCCATGACGCAGGACCAGTTGCCGATTCACGTGGTGCGCATCACGCCGGTCAGCACGCCCGAGGACGGCAGCAACTACTTCCGCGTCGAGGCCAAGCTCGATCGCGGCGTCGAACGCCTGCGTCCGGGCATGGAAGGTGTCGGCAAGATCCAGGTCGGGGAGCGCAAGCTCATCTGGATCTGGACCCGTCACCTGACCGGCTGGCTGCGTCTGCAGCTGTGGTGGCTGCTGCCTTGAGCGGCGATCTCCACAGCCCTTCCTGGTACCGGGTCGCCGGGCTCAAGCCCCGGCTGAAGACCCATGCCGAGGTGCACCGCCACCACTATCGCGGGCAGCTCTGGTACGTCCTGCAGGATCGCGCGTCGCGGCGCATGTATCGCTTCAATCCGTCGGCCTGGCAGGTGATCGGCCTGCTGGACGGCGTGCTCACCGTGCAGGAAGCGTGGGACATGGCCTGTCACCGGCTCGGTGACGACGCGCCGACGCAGGACGAGACCATCCGGCTGCTGGGCCAGCTGCACGGCGCCGACCTGCTGCAGAGCGAAATCGCGCCGGACGTCGACGAACTGCTGCGCCGCTACACCAAGCAGGAGCGTGGCAAGTGGTGGCGCAACGTGCGCAACCCCATGTCGATCAAGCTCCCGCTGTTCGACCCCGATCCCCTGTTGAGGCGGGCGCACGGATGGTATTCGTGGCTCTTCACGAACTGGGGTTTTCTGCTGTGGCTGGCCGTGATCGGCGCGGCCGGCGTGGCTGCGGGCCTGCACTGGACCGAACTCACGGAGAACGTGGCCGACCGCATGCTCGCGCCCGGCAACCTGCTGGGCATGCTCGTCATCTTCCCGTTTGTGAAGATCATCCACGAGTTCGGGCATGCATGCTCGGTGCGCGCGAAGGGTGGTGAAGTGCACGAGATGGGCGTGATGTTCCTCGTGTTCCTGCCCATCCCGTATGTCGATGCCTCTGCCTCTTCGGCGTTCCGCAGCAAGTGGGCGCGCTTCACGGTGGGCGGCGCGGGCATGATGGCCGAGCTGTTCCTCGCATCGCTGGCGATGTTCCTGTGGCTGCTGGTGGAGCCCGGTCTCGTGCGCGCGGTGTGCTTCAACATCATGCTGATCGCCGGTATCTCGACGGTGCTCTTCAATGGCAATCCGCTGCTGCGCTACGACGGGTACTACATGCTGGCGGACCTCATCGAGATTCCCAATCTCGGTCCCCGCGGCAACCGGTACCTCGGTTATCTCGTGCAGCGCTACGCGTTCGGGGTGCGCGAAATGCAGGCCCCCGAGGCCACCCGTGGCGAGAAGTGGTGGTTCGTCTTCTACTCGATCGTCTCGTACTTCTATCGGCTGTTCATCACGTTCGCGATCATCCTGTTCGTCGCGACCCAGTACTTCGTGATCGGTGTGCTGCTCGCCATCTGGGCTGGAATCACTTCCATCTTCTACCCCATCGGCAAGGGGCTCGCGGCAGTCGCCCGCGGCCGCAATCTTCGACGCGTGCGCAATCGCGCATGGGCGGTAACAGGCGGGGCGGTGGCGGTGCTGCTTCTGTTCCTGCTGGCGACGCCGTTCCCGATGTGGACCCGGACAGAGGGCGTTCTCTGGGTGCCCGAGCACGCCGTGGTGCGCTCCGCCTCCGAGGGGTTTGTCGTCAAGGTTGCTGCGGCGCCGGGGGCGCAGGTGGCTGCGGGTGCACCGCTCGTGCAGCTCGACGACCCCTTTCTCGAGCCCCAGGAGCACATGCTCGTCGCGAAGCTCGACGAACTCGACTTCAAGTTGCGCGACATGCAGGTGCAGGACCGCGTCCAGGCGCAGATCGTCGCGGAAGAGATCGACTACACGCGGAAGGAACTCATCCGGGTCCGCGAGCGTCTCGCGGGTCTGACCGTCGCGAGCCCGGCTGCGGGACGGTTCGTGGTGCCGAACGCGATGGACCTGCCGTTGCGCTTCGTCCGCAAGGGTGAGCAGATCGGGTTCGTCGCGCCGCGCGACCAGCGTCTGGTGCGCGTGGTGGTGGGGCAGGACGACGTCGATCTGGTGCGTTCCCGCACCGAGCATATCTCCGTGCGCCTCGCCGAGCGCATGGACGAGACCGTCGGCGCGCGCGTGCTGCGCGAAGTGCCTGCAGCGTCGGGGGAGCTGCCCAGTCTTGCGCTGTCCGAGCGCGGCGGCGGTCAGATTCCGCTGGACCCCCGGCAATCCGAGCGACCGGTCGCGCTGAATCCGGTGTTCCACTTCGAACTCGCGATTCCGGCCACCCAGGACGAACTGCACATCGGCGGTCGCGTGCACGTGCGCTTCGATCACGGTGCCGAGCCGTTGGGCTTCCAGGCGTGGCGCGCCATGCGGCGCCTGTTCCTGCGCCGCTTCACCGTCTGATCCCGGAGGGCCGCGATGAGCGCTGCCGCCGAGATCCTCGGTTACGGCTTCTACCCCGAGCGTCTGGAGAAGCGCGAGAACTGGCTGGAGCGCACGCTGCGGCATCCGGCCATGTGGGTCGGGCGCGATATCGGTCAGGGCAGCCGACGCTACGAGAAGCTCGTCCGTGACGTCAATGCCGAAGGCGTGAAGTTCGAAGGGCTCGATCTCGAAGGTCTCCTCGCTGCCGCCAACGCGCTCAGACCGGCGCTCAAGCGGGAAGGCTTTACCGATGAACTCGTGGCTCGCGCCTTTGCGCTCGTGCGGGCCACGGCGCAGGCGACCATCGGGATGCGTCACTACGACGTGCAGCTCGCAGGCGGCTGGGTCCTGCTGAGCGGCCGGGTGGCGGAGATGGAGACCGGCGAGGGCAAGACGCTCACGGCCACACTGCCGGCCGCCACCGCTGCGCTCGCCGGCATTCCGGTCCACGTCGTCACCGTCAACGACTACCTGGCGCAGCGCGATGCCGAGGAGATGAGCGTGCTCTACCAGGCGCTCGGCCTCACGGTGGGCTGTGTGACCCACCACGTTTCTCCCCACGAACGGCGCCCGCAGTACGACTGCGACATCACCTACTGCACCAACAAGGACGTCACCTTCGATTACCTGCGGGACCGACTGCGGCTGAAAGGTCGGCCGAGACCGCTTCGCCACGCACTCGGCAAGGTGACGGGGCAGGGTGGCGACAGCGGGCTCAACCTGCGCGGCCTGCACTTCGCGATCGTCGACGAAGTGGACAGCGTCCTCGTCGACGAAGCGCGCACGCCGCTGATTCTCTCCGCCGAGACCGACAGCGGCGCGCTGGAACGCATCTATCGCGAAGCGCTCGAGATCGTCGCGCAGTTGAAGGAAGGCCCCGACTTCGTCATCGAGCATCAGCGCACGCACATCCGCATCACCGAAGACGGCAAGAAGCGCCTGGGCGAACTCGCCGCCGGCAAGCGCGGCCTGTGGACCGGGCCGAACCGGCGCGAGGAGCTTGCCCGCCAGGCGTTGTCCGCGACGCACTTGTTCCATCGCGATCAGCAGTACCTCGTGGTCGAGGGCAAGGTGCAGATCGTTGACGAGTTCACCGGTCGAGTGATGCCCGACCGCTCCTGGGAGCGCGGCCTGCATCAGATGATCGAGGTGAAGGAGGGCTGCGAGCTCACCGGCCAGCGCGAGACGCTCGCGCGGATCTCGTACCAGCGGTTCTTCCGACGCTACATCCGTCTCGCCGGCATGACCGGCACGGCGAAGGAAATCTCCGGCGAGCTATGGGGCGTGTACCGGTTGAAGGTCATGCGCGTGCCGACACGCAAGCCCGTGCAGCGCAAGATCGAACCCCTGCAGATATTCGATACGCAGGCGCAGAAGTGGGAGGCCGTCGTGGCCTCGATCCGGCGGGAGCACGAGAAGGGCCGCCCGGTTCTGGTCGGCACGCGCTCGGTCCAGGCGTCGGAGACGCTGGCGGCCATGCTCGCGGAATCAGGGCTGGATCACCGTCTGCTGAATGCGCGTCAGGACAAGGAAGAGGCCGACATCGTCGCGCAGGCCGGCAAGCCCGGCTGGATCACCGTCGCGACGAACATGGCCGGTCGCGGTACGGACATCAAGCTCGCACCGGAGTCTCTCGCCGCAGGCGGCCTCCACGTGATCGTCACCGAACTCAGCGAGTCGGGTCGCGTCGACCGGCAGCTGTTCGGTCGCTGCGCGCGGCAGGGCGATCCGGGCTCGTGCGAGATCTTCGCGAGTTACGAGGACGACATCATCACGCGCTACGCGTCGCTTGCGCCGGGCATTGCCGGCAAGGCGCCGGGCAAGGATCTCACCGGACCCGCGCTCTTCAAGTTCGCGCAGCGCCGCGCGGAACGCATCCACGGGATGATGCGGCAGGAAGTTTTGGAGATGGACGATTACCTCGGCGACCTTCTCGCATTCGCGGGCCGTCCCGAGTAGCCCGGACGAGCGGCGGGAGCCGCGACTCCGGGGAGGTGTGATTTTGCGGCGCTTGAGTCTGTGTTGATCGACGATTCCCGGAGTCGGCCCGTTCGGGCCTCGTCCGGGCGACGGGTGTCGCATTCCCTCGCGGCGTAGCCCGGACGAGCGGCGAATGCCGCGACTCCGGGAACACGTTACTCCGCCACTCACCCCGCCTTCATGCGATACGTCGCCAGCGGCTGCGAAAGCTTGTCCTTGTTGAACGCGTCCATGGTGCCGCGCGCGATGTCGTCGGACGACTTGTCGCACCACTCGATGCGCTTCGCGACCGGCGCGTTGTTCACCGGCGCGAGCGTGTTTTCGTTGCGGGACTTGATGCCGACTTCGATCATGTTGCGCATGGTCGGATTGAACGCATCTGCCAATACCTGCCGTGCGCGAAACACGATCATGTCGTTCCGCTTCTTCCACCCGTCCACGGCCCCGCCGTACCGCTTCATCGATGTCGGCAAGGTCCTGACGCACAGCGCTTCCATCTGGCGGACGACATCCTCCAGGCCGAGTACGCCAATCACCGCCTTCTCGACGGACGGATCCACGGTGTCTGCGGACGGGGCGGGTGGTGCCACGGGTTCCTGGCGCGTGGCCCGCTTCGCGTTGGCGAATGCCGGCGGCGGGGTTTCCACCTGAACGCCATAGTCGCCCTTCCGGGCAGCGGGCGCCTTCGGTGCCGGCTTCGTGGAGCCCGGCGTGGCGTAGCTGCGTTCCGCGGTGCCGGGCGGCTGGTCGGTGTAGATCACCTTGCCGTCCGGGCCGATCGACTTGTATACGCCCTGCGCGAGGCCCATCGCAGGCATGACGACGACGAAAACGGCGATTGCGTGTCGGAGGGTGAGTGGTTTCAAGTTGTCGGCGTCCTCAATGCGATACGCGATTTTCGGTGCGGCGCCGATGTTCGGCAATCCCCGCGCGGACCTCAGGCGACCATTCGCTCGTTCCGCTCAGCGGACGGCACGCCGATCGGAATGTCGACGCGAAACTCTGTGCCGCGATCCGGGCGATTCGCGGCCCAGACGCGCCCTTTGTGTGCTGCGACGATCTCGCGGGCGATGGGCAGGCCGAGACCGGTGCCCCCGGCGCCGGTCTTGGTCTTCGTCGACTGGACGAACTTGTCGAACACGGCCTCCAGTTCATCGGGCGGGATGCCCGGACCCTCGTCACACACCGACACCGAGATGCATTCGTCACCTGTCTCGGCGGTGCCTTGACGCAGGGCGACCGACACTGAGCTGCCCTTTGGGCTGAACTTGATCGCATTGGACAGCAGGTTCGCGAACACCTGCTTCATCCGGGCCTCGTCGATGCAGGCATAGGCGACCGGCAGATCGCCGGCGCCGATGAGGCCAACGCCCCGCTCGTGCGCCATCGCCTCGAACTCCGCCATGGTCGCCGCGAGAGTGCGCCCGACGTCGCAGCGCACGAGCGTGAAGGTCATCTTGCCGGATTCGATTTTCGCCAGATCGAGCAGATCCGTGAGCAGCCGGTTGAGGCGGCTGGCGCTGCCGTCGATGTTCTCGAAATAGCGCTGCAGCTTTTCGCGCGGCGCGTCGCTGCTCTTGCCATGACCCAGCTTGGCGAAACTCGAGATCGCATGCATGGGCGTGCGCAATTCGTGGGAGATGTTTGCGAGGAACTCGCTCTTCGCCTTGTTCGCAGCCTGCGCGGCGTCGAGGGCGAGTTGCAGGCTGGCCTTGTGCCAGGTTTCCTTCTCGCGGAGTTCGCGCTCCCGTTTCGCCACGATCGAGACGTCGCTCAGCAGCGCCATCACTCGGGTGGAGTCGAGCCGGATGAGGCTCAGCGAGAGCACGCACGGATCCTTCTCGCGCGAGTCGGGCTGGGGAACATTCGCGCGGAGGTCCTGGCACAGCGGCCCGATCGCCGTGCTGTCCCGCGAGACGAGTTCGCGAAGACCCGGAACGACCGGCGCGAGAGCGGTGAACAGGTTCTCGAGATTGCCGTCGGGCACGATCGTGAGCAGCAGTTGCGCCGACGTCGGGTTCATCATCACCACGGTGCCGTCGTTCGTCACCTGGACGATGCCGACCGGCGCCATATAAACGAACTGCAGCAGCGCTTCGTACTCGGCGCCGATGTCTTCCTCGCCATTCATGGCGTTCCCCTCGGGTTGGGTTCGGGTGGCAGCGGACTCAGGCCGGGCGGAGCACGACGACGAAGCGATGGCTGGCGCCGGGCTTCGCGATGAGGCGCAATTTCACCTTCGAGGGGCGCATCTTCAGGGTGAACACGTAGTCGATCGTGGCGTCGAGCGGTTCGCCGGAGGCCTTCGCATCCTCGAAGCGCTGGGCGACGAGGTAGTTGTTCATGCAGGGCGCCACCACAGTGAAGAGCGGATTGCCGACCACGCGATCGCGCGACAGGCCGGCCAGCCGGGACTCCGTGGCGTTGTAGCGCCGGACGACACTCTCGTCATCGATGCCGATGACACCGAAGTCGAGTTCGTCGAGTTCCTCTGGCGACAGGGTGCCGATCAGGGCCGGGAGATCGGGCTGGTCGAAGCGAACGGGAGAAAGGGCGGTTGTCATGGGAACCTCCAGGCAGTGGGGGCACCATCCCGTCGGCAGGGTCTTCGACGGAAATGGGCAATTCCCTGCCGTATCGACGCGGAGTGGTCGAACTGAAGGGTCGGCGAGTTCCGACTCAGCCCGTGAAGCTCACTCGCCTGCCGTGATGGCGCGGACGCGCAATGTGATCGAGCGGAATCTCATGGGTCTGCTTGACTTTCGACAGGGCAATGTTCGTTTTTACCTGAGCCACGCCCGGCAGCGCGACCAGCCGCTTCATCATGAGATCCGAGAAGGCTTCCAGGTCCGGGGCCACGATGCGCAGGACGTAGTCGGCCTCACCCGTCACCGCGAAGCAGTCCAGTACTTCGGGCATGAGGACGACCGCCTGCTCGAAGTCGGCCGCGTGGGACTTGTCGTGGCGCTCCAAGACGATCTGCGCAAAGGCAGTCACCCCCAGACCCAATGCCCCGGCGTCAAGCAGCGCCGTGTACCCGACGAGAACCTTCGACTCCTCCAACCGCTGGATGCGCCGGCTCACCTGGGAGGCCGACAGATGGGCCTTCTCGCCCAGGGTGGCGTTGGTGGCGTGGCCGTCCCGCTGCAGTTCGGCAAGAAGATGGAGATCGTGGCGGTCAATGGTGATTTCGTTCATGGATAGTCCAATGGGTGCACGAAACGTGTGCATCATAGGGTGATTCACCACGAGCATGCACGCTTCTCGCCCGACTTGCGCGTGAGAATGTCCCGTCTGCCATTCCTGCCAGGTCGCTGTGATGAACCTCACCGAATCCCTCCTTCAGGCCCTTGAGGCCGCAGGTGCCCGCCAGATCTTCGGTATTCCGGGCGACTTTGCCCTGCCGTACTTCCGCGTCATCGAGCAGTCCGGGCGACTGCCGCTGTATACGTTGTCCCACGAGCCCGGGGTCGGCTTCGCCGCCGATGCCGCCGCACGGATCGACGGTGCCATCGGTGTCGCCGCCGTCACCTACGGTGCCGGGGCACTCAACATGGTCAACGCCGTCGCCGCGGCCTATGCCGAGAAATCTCCCGTCGTCGTGCTGTCGGGCGGGCCGGGAAAGCACGAGTCACGATCGGGCTTCCTGCTGCATCACCAGGCGAAGACGCTCGACTCGCAGATGCGCATCTTCGAGGAGATCACCTGCGATCGCGCCCGGCTCGACGATGCGGATCGCGCCCCGGCGGACATCGCCCGCGTGCTCGGCAACTGCCTTCGTCATTCCCGCCCTGTGTACCTCGAGATTCCCCGTGACATGGCGGACGCGCCCTGTGCGCCGGTCCCGCCGCTGACGCAGGCGGCCGTGGATGCGGAGGCCCTCGCCGCCTGCGCCGACGAGATCCTGCAGCGACTCGGCGCCGCGGCTCGGCCGGTCCTCGTGGTGGACGTGGAAGTACGGCGCTTCGGCCTGGAAGCGAAGGTCGCCGAACTGGCGCTGCGCCTGTCCCTCCCGGTCGTGACGTGTTTCATGGGGCGCGGGCTTCTCGCGGATTCCGATGCGTCCCTTGCTGGTACCTACATGGGCGTTGCGGGACTGCCGGAGGTGACGCGGCTCGTGGAGGATTCGGACGGACTGTTCCTGCTCGGCGCGATCCTGTCGGACACCAACTTCGCGGTCTCCGAGAAGCGCATCGATCTTCGCAAGGCCATCCTCGCCGCCGACGGCGAAGTCCGGCTCGGCCATCACGTGTATCCCGATCTGCCGCTCGCCTCGCTCGTCGATGCACTGCTCGAACGCACGGCGCTGGCCACCCACCCGTCGCGCGTGGCGCGGCCCCTGTACCCGCGCGGCCTCATTGCAGACGAGTCCGCCATCTCGCCGGCCGACATCGCCATCGCCGTCAACGATCTGATGGCGACACACGGGAAGTTTCCCATCGCGTCCGACGTCGGCGACTGTCTCTTCACGGCGATGGACATCGAGCACACGGCGCTCGTCGCGCCCGGCTACTACGCGACCATGGGCTTCGGCGTACCGGCCGGTCTCGGGCTGCAGGCAGCTACGGGGCAAAGGCCCATCGTGCTCGTCGGTGACGGCGCTTTCCAGATGACAGGCTGGGAACTCGGCAATTGCAGGCGCTACGGGTGGGACCCGATCGTGCTGCTCTTCAACAATGCGAGCTGGGAGATGCTGCGTGCGCTCCAGCCCGAGTCGCAGTTCAACGATCTCGACACCTGGGGCTTTGCGCAGACGGCGGCGGGCCTCGGTGGTGATGGTGTTCGCGTACGCACGCGGCGCGAATTGTCGGAGGCGCTGGCAAAGGCGGTCGCGACGCGCGGTCGCTTCCAGCTGATCGAGATCATGATCCCGCGCGGCGTGCTGTCGACGACGCTGACGCGCTTCGTCAACGCCGTGAAGAGGCTCACGGTGGCCGTGCCGGCCTGAGGCACAATCGGCGCATGACCGATCGAGCGAATGGATACGTGACCGACGTGGGGTACACGTTCGGCTACCACGCGGCGCTGAATCCCCGGCGCTGCCGGCTCGCCATGCTGCGGGCCGGGTATGCGCCGCCTGTCGTCCGTACAGCGTGCGAGCTCGGCTTCGGTCAGGGCGTGAGCCTCGTCGTGCATGCGGCGGCGTCCGATATACGGTGGTGGGGCAACGACCTGCTGCCGGACCATGTGCGATTCGCCGAAGATCTCGCGCAGACCGCCGGCGCGCCGGTGTCGCTCTCGGAGGCGTCGTTCGCGGAGTACGTGGAGCGCTCCGACCTGCCCCAGTTCGACTTCATCGGTCTGCACGGCGTGCTGAGCTGGGTGTCGGCGGAGAACCGGTCGCTTCTTGTCGAGTTCATCCGGCGGCATCTGGCACCGGGCGGCATCGTGTATGCGGGCTACAACGCGCTGCCCGGGTGGAACACGATGATTCCCTGGCGCGGGATGCTCGTCGAACACGCGTCTCGCGCGGGGCGCGGCAGCACGGTCGAGCGCATCGATGCCGCCATCGACTTCGCTGCGCGCCTCCTGGATGCCAATCCGCTGCATGCGTTGCGCAACCCTGCGCTGGCGGAGCGCTTCGACCGCATCCGAAACGCGGATCGCCGCTACCTCGCCCACGAATACTTCAATCGCGACTGGCATCCGCTGGCGTTCGCCGACGTGGCCGAGCTGTTCGGTCGCGCCGGTCTCGGGTACGCGTGCTCCGCGCATCTGCCCGATCATCTCGAAGCCTTCAACCTCACTGCGGAGCAGCGCGCGATCCTCGCGGACATCGAGGACCCGGTGTTTCGCGAGACGGTCCGGGATCTCATCACCAACCAGATGTTCCGTCGCGATTGCTGGGTGCGCGAACCGTCCCGGCTGACCGACCCCCAATGCGTAGCGCAATGGCGTCGCGAGAGCGTGGTTATGGCGACGCCCCGTGAGGAGATCCCTGCGAAAGTGTCCGGTGTGTTCGGCGACGTGCGGTTCGACGACGCGGCGACCGATGTGGTGCTGAGCGTGCTGGACGATCATCGGCCGCACACACTCGATGGCCTCGAAGGTCCTGGGCTGTCGTTTCCGGAGGCAGTGCAGACGGTGTTCGAACTGATGGCGTTCGGCCATGTGGAGAGCGCGCTGTCGCCCAGGGAGACCGAGCACGCGAGGCCACGCACGGCGGCTCTCAACGCGCGCTTCCTAAGTCTGTCCAGTGCGTCCGACGATATCGCCGTCCTGGCGAGCCCAGTCACAGGGGGTGGCATTGCGGTGAGCCGGCTCGAACGCTTGTTCCTTGCCGCATTGCAGGCAGGTGCCGGAGAACCCGGAGCGTGGTGTGACTTCGCAGGGACGGCATTAGGCGCTGGCGCACCGCCCCGACCCGAACTGGAGCGACTTGCCGCGTCATTTGCCCGGACCCGTCTGCCGTTTCTCGCGGGGCTTGGCATCGCGCCGTGAACGACGCAGAGCTGCGCCGTCAGGGGCGCCGCACTTCTCCCGGGCCCACGCCGAAGTGGCGCTTGAAGGCCTTGCGGAACGCGGCTTCGGTTTCGTACCCGGCCTTGGTGGCAACGTCGGCAACGGTGCCGCGATCCCGTTCGAGCGTCTGCCACGCCACCTGCATCCGCCAGGACGTGATGAGGTCCATCGGACTCTTCCCCACCAGTTCCTGAAACTGCTCGGCGAAGGCCGAGCGCGACATCGCGGCGACTTCGGCGAGCGAGGCGACCGTCCAGCGTTTATCGGGGGCTTCCCACGCTGCGGCGATCGCGCGGCCGATGCGCGGGTGGGCGAGCCCCGCATAGAAACCCGCCGGCTCCGGCAGGTTGGCGATGCCGATTTCGAAGGTCTTCACCAGCAGCGCGTCGGCGAGTCGTTCGACGACGGCCGTGGCAGCGGGTGAGGAGTTGCGGCCTTCGGCAAACATGGCGTCGACCAGCCGTCCGATCTGATCGCCCTGGGGCGCATGACGGCCGATCACCAGGAAGTCCGGGACCGCGGACAGCAACAGTTCCTGGACGGTTCTCGGGATGTGCAGGTAGCCGCAGAGCAGTTCGGTACCCGCGGGCGGGGCGTCGAGCGCAAGCACCTTGGAGTAGCGTTTTCCGCCATAGAGCGGCACCGAGCTTTCTGACGAGGTGACGGCGTGCTGCGCGTCGTGGGGCAGCAGAACCACATCGCCCCGCACAAGGTGCCTGGGTCGGGGAAGATCGCGCAGGTGCAGCCAGCAGGGCCCGTCGCCAATGGCGTGGAACGTCGCGAGTCCGGAGCCGGAGGTGTCGAGGGACCATTCGTCGCACATCTGACCGCGAAAGAACACTTCCGCGCGAAAGCTCACCGTCCGCAGCAGGGAGCCGAGGACTTCGGCTAGGGGCGAACGCTGGTCTTCGGAAGCAGTCACGGCGCGCAGGTCGATCGGTCCTGCCGTCATGCAGGCCGATGCAGTGAGGATGACGCGCCGCAGTGTACCCGCTCTATCCGCGTGGATCGCCGATCACGATGCGCTTCCAGCGCCTTCCGTCGCCGACCTGCTCAGCGCTGGCCGCCCTGCCGCCTGGCGAATTCCTCGAGCCCTCGGCGCACCCAGCTCTTCGCCGTGCCGAGAGGGATGGCGAGGTGCCGGGAGATCTCGGCATGGGTGAGGCCGTGGCAGTACGCCAGGGTGAGCGCCTGACGGTAGTGGCCGGGAAGAGCATTCAGGATGCGATCGAAGCGGCCGCGGCTCTGGCGTTCCACCCCGAGTTCCTCGGGACCCGCGCCGGTATCGGCGATGCCTGCGATGAACGGGGAGCCGTCCTCGTCGTCCCCCACGCTGATTTCGCGGGGCTGAACCCGAAGCCGGTCGAGGCAGCGATTGCGCACGATCGTGGTCATCCACGTGGCCGCCGCCGAGCGGTCCGGCGAGAAGTCGGATGCGTGCTGCCAGATCGCCACGAAGGATTCCTGCAGCACGTCTTCGGCAAGACCGCGATCGCGCAGGAAGCGCAGCGCCACGGCAAGGAGCCTGGACGACGTGAGCCGATACAGGCGCTCGAAGGCGGCCTGATCACCGCGCCCGGCCGCCTGCAGCAGAACCGTCACGGCATCCGTCCGCGCCTGCGCGGGCTCGGCCTTGCGTACGCGGCGGTCCGTCGCGGTCGTCTTTGCGACGAGTCCGCTCGGAACCGTCGCCATCGAGAACTCCATCGTGCCGGCTTGCATCATCCTTATCTCCCCAGAGTGCCGGGCCGGTACCGATCTGCCATCGGCCCATCCCATGGCCTGCAATCTACGCAGAGGGGTCGCCCCGGGCCATGTGCGCCGGTCCGAGTTTTGTGTCCGATCGTCCAGGGAGGGGCGGGCCGGTGGGCAGTCGCTGTGCCGAGGGAGGGGAATAAACCGATTGCTCAGGCGTTCTCCCATGGGAAGCGGTTCAACGCCGCGAACCGACCGCCAAGGGGAACACCACCATGAACGCACACGACGCCACTGTTCGCCTGCCTGCCTCTGCCCTCTCCGGTATCGCGGCAGGGCCCGAGCCCTTCGTCCCGGACTGCGCGCCCGCCGCGCTCCCTTCCGCCCGGTTTCATATCGAGTGGGCCGTGGTTCGATCGTCCCGGGAATCCGCCGAACGGCTGCTGAAGACGCGGTACGGGTGGCGCGGCTATCACGCGGTAGGACTTCCCCGCGACCAGACCGCGGACCGGATGACGCTCACGGCGACCGACGGTCGCGAGACGCTCGGCACCATCACGGTGGGGATGGACGGTGCCTCAGGGCTGGCCGCTGCCGAGACCTTTCCCGAGGAAATCGCAGCGCTGCGCGCCGCAGGTCGGCGCCTGTGCGAGTTCAGCAAGCTTGCGGCGGAGCCGTCCGCCGGCGGCAAGCGTCTGCTCGCCACGCTGTTCCACGTGGCCTACCTCGTCGCGCATCGCATCCGTGCGGCCGATACGCTGGTGATGGAAGTCAACCCGCGTCACGTCGGTTTCTACTGCCGGCTGCTGGGCGCCCGCGTCATCGGCGGGCCGCGGCTCAACCGGGCGGTGAACGCGCCCGCTGTCCTGCTGCGAATCGACTTCGCCGACGTGGCGGCCGAGATTGCGACCTTCGGCGGCCGGCCCGAACTCGCCGCGAGCTGCCGGTCTCTTTACCCGTTGGCATTGTCGCGAGTCGAGGAGGAGCGGATGGTCGCCAGCCTGATGGATGCGCAGACGCCGGGGTCGATGTCGATCAACTGAGGGGTGGCCTTCGGCATAACAGGCAGCCTCCTCGGGCTCACGCGGGGACCCTCGTCAATCCCGAGGCGTCGAAACGAAAAAAGACCACCGCCGAGTTTGAAGCAGACGGGGTGGGATAGGCGGCTACGCTTCGGATGAGTGAATGCAAGACCGAACCCTCTAGGGCTCTATGCCCGCACCGTTGCGCTTTCTTCAGCGATAATCTGAGCCGCTGCCCCATTCTTGAACTCGGCGTAATCGAAACCTCAAGAGGCCTTCACTCGCCCCGCCCGATTTCGACAGGATCGTCTCGATGCCATTGACCTGCCCATCAGCACTTGTGCACGAATGGAATGTCCTGCAGCAAAGGTACGAGCAGTACGAACGTCACTCACCGTTCGCCACGCGCACTGCCTTTGCGTTTGGCGCTTTCAGTGCAATGCTGGCGATGGTCCCGATCTTGAGGCGCCAAGAGGGCATCCGCGCATTGTTTCAGGCTCGATCTGGGGAACGCATTCTGCGGACCAAGGACTTCCAGTGGAGGCAGTTGGACGAGGCTGCGGGTGCCTATCAAGTCCTTTCGGCATGCTTGGTGAAGCGCAAAGGCACAGTCGGCCTGATTGCCGAGTTTTTGGCGAACGCCCTAAGGTCGACGGTCGTATTGTCGTACCGCGTGCTCCTCGCCGAACTGCGCTGCCAGGCCTTGCCGGGCTGAGCTCGCCGGATCATGGCGTCCTTCTCGCAATTGATGGGGTTTTTCGATGACATCGCCCGATTCCTGGGGGGGCTGTACCTTAGCGTCGGCGCTCTGATCGTGCTTTACTTGGGTGGTCGCGATCTCGCCCTGCGCAGGAACATGCAGCGAGCGGCCTTGTTGGTCTTTTGCGGCACGGTCGTTGTCGCTGGGCATGGTCTCTCGAGCTGGGTAAGGGCAAGAAGTGCTGAGCAGATGGCGCAGACGTTTTCCCCTTTGGCCCAGGCACCGCTTCCCGAGAACTGGAGGAGCGACCTGTCACCGGCCGAGCGCGAACAGAGCTCCCGGACGCTGGCGTCCCTGGCCTACACCTCCGGGGGGCAGATCAACCAGTTCGTCGACGCCGACGGACATTGGCACCCCTACTGCCCTACCCGCGAAGACCGTGCCCTGATCGTCGAGCACGCCGCCCTGCGCGAGCGACTCCGAGGGTTGGGAGAGTCCGGAAACGAGCAGTCCATCCAGTGGGCTGGCGCCGGTGCAGTTGGCTTCGCGTTGGGCTGGATGCACGGCAACCACCATCGCCGTTCCGCGCAACGTCACCGCAAGCCGGCCCCCCCGGCAAGCGGCACCCTCCCGTTCGTGCTCGCGATTTTCGGCTGGCTCATCGTCGCGGCTGGCTGGTTGGTCGCGGCTGTGGTGTTTCCGCCGACGGATGTCGCAATCCCGCTGAACCGGGTCGAGTCGTTGATGGTGGTCGCGTCGGTGGGCTCCATGCTCGGTTCGGTGCCCGGACTGGCCGCTCTGTACCTCATGGTCGTCCGCGAAGCGGTCGACCCGCCAGTGCTTTTCGCCCGGGCCACGGCGTGGCTTTCGATCGGTCTGCTGCTGGCCTGCGGGCTCCATATTGCCGCCACGCTGCTCATGTGACACTCGCGCGTCGCTGCGCCCTAAACCCCACGTCGGCACCTTCGGGGCTGGACCCACGCAACAACCTGTCTCCCTCACGCTTCATTCCAGAGGGCACTTCGAGGCAACATCGTTTCGACGGCTAAGCAGGTTGCGTGGGTCCGACCCCGGCTGGGGGAGTGCCAACCACTTGTTGTGCCCGTTCCCGGCGACGGTACCCGGACGGAGTCCGGGCTACGGACGCTGATACGGGGTCGTCAGCAGTGAGCGATGGCGTCGGCCTCGTCGGCCCCGATGGCCTCGACCAGCGCGCGCTCCGCGCGCCGCAGCAGGTAGTCGAAATCCGGATGGCCGTCGAACTCGGCGATGCCGATGCGCACGCCGAACCCCAGGGCGCCGGGCTGGGCCAGAAGGTGGTTCGCGCGGACGTTGAACTGGATCTGAGTGGCGAGTGTGTCGGCCTGGGTCTGCGACTTCTCCACGGCCACGACCAGAAACTGATCGTCGTGGTAGCGGAACAGATGGTCGCCGGGACGGATCGTCGACACCAGGGTGGAGGCGAACTGCTGCAGGTAGATGTCGCGGGAACTGTTGCTGTCCTTGAAACCGGCGCCGGCCGGCGTCGGTGGGCGGAGCAGCAGAATGGAGAAGCGTTTCCGGCTTCCCCCGTGTTCGTCGATCTCCCGCGCGAGGACCGCGGGCAGGTAGCGGCGGCCCGGCAGCCGGGTCACCGCATCGATGCTCTGCTCGGCGCGCTCGACTTTCTGGAACAGGTCCGCGAGGACGTAGCGGATCAGCTCCACCTTGGTGGCGAGGGACTCGATCAGCTTCTCGCGTGCCTCGGGTTCGACGGTGCTGGATTTGAGCTGCGGCAACAGCGCGTCGTCGATGTGGGTCATCAGTTCGCGCACATGCCCGAGATCGGCATCGTCGTCGAAGAACAGACTCGCCTTGTGCGTCATCCACACACCGAAGTCGGACGAGGAGATCGGCACGGCGGTGCCGCGCCGAGCGCTGGTGCTGATCGCGAACAGCGTCGACTGCGCCCATTCCGAGATGAGCGCGCGCTGACGCTCCCTCTCGATGGTGGCCTCGCGCCGCTGTGCCAGCAGATGGTAGGACTCGTCGACCCGCGTGGCACGCTGCATCTCCGTCACGTACGAGATGGTCATCAGTTCGTCGCAGAGGGAGAAGAGGTTCACCACGTAGCGGTACATGTCGAAACGCCGATCGACCGGCAGGGCATCGGTCGCCATGAGCGCATGGAACTCGTCCAGCAGCACCTGGGTGCCGCGGGTCATGAGGTCTATCGGCATGCGGATCCGTGCGTGGATCGCGCCGAGCTCGATCTGCCGCGCGATCATCGCACCGAGGACTTCCTCGTTGCGGGCGCCGGACAGCGTCTGCAGCATCCAATGGCGCATGGCGCTGCGCAGACGCCGGTTCACGACGTCGTGCTCCAGAAACGGCTTCGCGCGGGGCGAGGCCTGCAGATGGCAGTAGAAGACCTCCGCCAGATGCGCAGCCTTGCGGGCGATGATGTCGGCTACGGTGTCGCGGACCTCGGCAGGGGTCGTGTCCAGCACGGCCAGCCAGCACGCTGTGAACTCGTGTGTGAGATCACTCTGGGTCAGCGTCGGTTTGGTCATCGTGTTGGCTCGTTCTCATCGTGTGGTTGTCGTGGCGCCGGGCGCATCGGCAAGGGGCGGCCGGAAGTATTGGCGGTCACGGCTCGCCCAGCCATCCGAGTTCCACGGCGATCTGCACGAGATCCGCGCGACTGCGAAGCTGCAGGCGGCGCATCGCCTTGTACTTGTGGAACTCTACCGTTCTGGTGCTGAGGCCGAGACGGTTGGCGATCTGCTTGCTGCTCTCGCCGGCCGCCGCGGAACGCAGCACGTCGTACTCGCGGGGAGAAAGACTCAGCACCCGCTGCCGCGGCGCCAAGGGCTCGACGCCCGTGGGAAGCTCGACGGGCGTCTGGACGCCCGGGTCAACGTGGGTGCGTCCGGACGCCACCGTGCGCAGGGCCTCGATCAGCTGCTCCGGCGGTGAACTCTTCAGGACATAGCCAGCCGCGCCACTACTGAAGGCTTCCCGCATGTGCGCGTAATCTGAGAATCGTGTGAGGACCACGACCTTGGTGCCGGGTGCAGCTTCGCACAGACGCAGCGTGGTGGCAGCGCCGCCTGCGCCGGGCATGGAAAGATCCATCACCACGACGTCCGGGTGAAACTCCGCGACGACGGCGAGGCAGTCCTCGCCGGTCGAGGCCTCCGCGACGATCTCGATGCCCTCGTGCGCGCCCAGCAGCAGTCGCAGTCCCGCGCGGAGCAGGCTGTGGTCGTCGACGATCACGACTCTCACGGGTTTTCCAGCCGCTGGTGTCGCGAGGGCAGCGCATGCGGAACGCGAATACGAACACGCGTACCGTTGCCGCTGGAAGACTCCCAGGTGCAGGTGCCGCCGAGCAGTCTGGCGCGCTGCTCCATGATCACGGTTCCGCTGCGCTTGCGCGCGGCGCCCGGGGTGAGTACCGGTTCCACGTCGAACCCGGCGCCATCGTCTTCGACCACAGCGCTCAGCGCGGCGGGAATCCGGCTCAAGGTGACCCGGACGCGACTCGCGCAGGCATGACGGGCCACATTGTTGAGGGCGGCCAGGATGATCCGGTAGAACCCGACTTCCAGATGCGGCGCCATCCGGCGCGGAAAACTCGCGGAGACATTGAGTTCGATCGCCACGGCATGCTGGGTCGACCACTGCGCGAGGTAGGCCGACAGCGCTTCCTGGAGGCCGCTCACCTCCAGCAGATAGGGGCGCAACGACAGCGTCAGGTGATCGAGCTGCCGCTCCGTCTCCTGCAGCAGGTCGACCAGCACCATGCTGTCGCCGGTAGCCTGGCGTCGCAGGGCGTCGCCCGACACGGCCATCTTGAGGGCCGTCAGGCTCTGTCCGAGGTGATCGTGCAGTTCGGCGGCCATGCGCGAGCGTTCCTCCTCCTGGGCTTCCACGATCTTGCGGACCAGCGATTGCCGCTCCACGATGCCTGCTTCGATCGTGCGGCGCAGGCGGACCATGCGGATCGCCGACCAGCGCTGGGCATGCACGTCGGCCAGCGACGCGAACCAGCGTGAGTCTTCGGTCGAAGCCGGGCGGTAGGCGCGCAATTCGCACCAGCGGAACACACCGTCACGGCGCAGCACGCAGATTCGCAGCGAGCGTGCCGGCGGATCGCCCGGCCGCAATCCCGCGAGGAGTCCTTGCACCCTGTGCACGACGTTGCTGCGAACAATCCGCTCCCAGCGGCGCTCGGAAGGGTCCTGGGCGGATATACCCGTGAACTCTTGAAAGCAGGGATTCGCTTCGCGCCATTCGTCCGTCGAGGTGCCGGCAAGCAGCATCATGGGCGTGAGGACACCCATGGCCTCCAGCTGCGAAGCCAGCGGGCCTCGGAACGCGAAGTGAGCCGCGTCCCGGTGCGAGGCGGGAAGTTCAGGTGAAACCATGACCGGCAATCGAGAACGGCGACGGGCGTGACCGGCAAACGCAGGGTCGGCGTGAGTCGCCCAGCAAGGGGAATCCTCCGATTCTAGTCACCCGTGCGGTGCTTCGGGGCCTCGCCAGTAAAACTACTGGCGCCGATCGGCGTGCCGTTCCTTCGGTAGCGTCTGCCATCGGGGCACGGACTGCCCGACCCGATTGAATCGGCAGGAATCCCCCCTGAGTGCGCGATGCCGGGAAACCCTGCCTGCAGCCCGTACTTTTCCCAGGTTCCCTTTGGCCCTGGCCTTCCGATAATGGGTTCGTCGGCGAGGCTGCAGGCAACGGTCGCCGCAAGAGGAGATCTGCACGAGCATGAGAGCGCCCGCATGGGACTGAGGGAACGGAAGGATGGCAGCGCGTTGACGGCAGGCGAGGGCGAGACGTGGTCTTCCACGCGAGGAGAGGGCGCAGAGACGCAACAGCTCGCACGTCCGGGCCAGCCCGTGCTCACGACCGGTGACGGCATGCCGATCCGGGACAACCAGAACAGCCTGCGGACGGGCCCGCGCGGCTTCACCGTGCTCGACGACCAGGTCTATCTCGACAAGATCACGCACTTCGACCGCGAGCGGATTCCGGAGCGCGTGGTTCACGCCCGCGGCGCCGGTGCGCACGGCTACTTCGAACTCTCACACTCTCTCGCGCCGTACACCACGGCGAAGGTACTCACCGAGGTCGGCGTGCGCGTTCCGGTATTCGCTCGCTTTTCCACCGTGGCAGGTGCGGCAGGGTCCGCCGATACGGTCCGCGACGTGCGGGGCTTCGCCGTGAAGTTCTACACGAGCGAGGGAAACTGGGACCTCGTCGGCAACAGCGTTCCTGTCTTCTTCATCCAGGACGCCATGAAGTTCCCCGATCTCGTACATGCGCTCAAGCCGGAGCCTGATCGGGGTTACCCCACGGCCTCGTCGGCGCACGACACTTTCTGGGACTTCGTGTCCCTGATGCCCGAGACGATGCATATGCTGCTTTGGGTGATGAGCGACCGCGCGCTGCCGCGAAGCTTCGCCATGATGGAGGGCTTCGGTGTCCACACGTTCCGTCTGATCGACGCCCGCGGACGGTCCACCTTCGTCAAGTATCACTGGCGTCCCGTGGCGGGGACCCAGACCCTCCTCTGGGACGAGGCCGTGCGGATCGCGGGTGCCGACCCGGACTACCATCGCCGTGACCTGCGCGAACTCATCGAGAGCGGGCTGTACCCCACATGGGATCTTGCCGTGCAGCTCTTCACCGACGCCGACGCCGAGACCTTTCCGTTCGATATCCTCGACGCCACCAAGCTGGTGCCGGAGGAGATCGTTCCCCTGCAGGTGATCGGGCGCATGGTGCTCGACGCCAATCCCTCGAACCACTTTGCGGAGGTGGAGCAGGTGGCGTTCTGTCCGTCCCGCATCGTGCCGGGGATGGACCTCGGCAACGATCCGCTCCTCCAGGGACGCGCGCTCTCGTACACCGATTCGCAGCTCCACCGTCTGGGTGGGGCCAATTTCCGGCAACTCCCGGTCAACCGTCCGCGATGTCCCGTGCATCACTTTCAGCGCGACGGACGATTCCAGGCGGACGTGCCTGCAGGACGCGTGGCCTACGAACCGAACAGTCTGGGACCCGGGAGCGCGCGCGCCTCCGAGGAGCGGGGGCAACGCAGTCATGCGACTTCCTCTCACGATGGCGCGCGCGGGCGCGAGCGCGAAGCCTCTTTTGCAGACCACTACAGCCAGGCACGGATGTTCTACCGCAGCCTCGTCGAGGCCGAACATCGGCACATCATCGACGCCTTCGTTTTCGAACTGTCGCATGTGGAGACGGTCGCGATCCGCGAGCGCATGGTCGGGCATCTGCGCCAAATCGACGACCGGCTGGCGAGAGCTGTGTCCGGCGATCTCGGGCTGCCGCACCTGCCTGCCGCGGCCGATGCGATCGTCGGGCCGTACGAACTCGAGCCTTCGCCGTCGCTGAGCCTCCACCGCACGGCCGTGCCGACGGTCCGGTCCCGGAGCGTGGCAATCCTGTTCTCGGAGGGCAGCGACGCGCGGACGCTCATCGCGGTCCGGGCTGCCCTCGAACTGCAGGGGACGCGAGTCAAGCTGGTTGCGCCGAAGATCGGCGGGGCTGTCCTGTCGGACGGCACGCGCTGCGTGGCCGACGGTCACCTGGACGGGATGCCGTCCGTCCTGTTCGACGCGGTGGTGTTGCTGTTGACCGAGGAGGAGGCGAGAGTGCTGGCCGCACAGGCAAAGGCGCGGGCGTTCGTGCAGGACGCCTTTGCCCATCTGAAGGCCATCGCTTACGCCCCGGGCGGCGATGTGCTGCTCGACGCTTCCGGTGTGGAGCGCGACGCATTCGTGATTCCCGTCGCCCGGCTCGACGAGTTCATCCAGCGTGCCGGCGGTCGGCGGCAGGAGAGGGCGCTCACGACTCGGCGTACAGCGTGATCCGGTCGGTTGGCGCGTGCCGGCTTCAGGCCGGGCGCGCGGCCTTCAGTGCCTGCCGGTCGATCTTGCCCGTCCCGGTCTTGGGCAGTTCGCGCAGGTAGACCACGCTGCGCGGATACTTGAAGGGCAGCAGCCGCGACTTCACGAAGGCTTGCAGCTCTGCCGTTGTGGACGCATCGCCGCTGCGCCCGTCGCCCAGAACCACCCACGCGGCGAGTGACATGAGCCGGTTGGCGTCCTCGACCGCAAGCACCGCGCATTCACGGACGGACGGGTGCTCGGCGAGGCAGCGTTCCACTTCCACCGGCGTCACCCACTGGCCGCTCACTTTCACGAAGTCGTCGGCGCGTCCTTCGAACGTGTAGAAGCCGTCGGCGTCCACGCTGAAGCGATCGCCGGTCCAGATCCAGTCCCCGCGCATCGTGTCCGCCGTCTTGTCAGGACGGCGCCAGTAGCAGGGTGCCTGCGAATCGCCCCGGACCCAGAGGATCCCGGACTCACCCGATGACACCGGGTGGCCGTCGGCATCGGTGAGTTTCACTTCGTAGCCCGGCACCCGCGCCCCGCTCGCGCCGAGCACCTGCCGGTCCCGCGTGTTCGACAGATAGATATGCAGGACCTCGGTGGAGCCCAGGCCCTCGATGATCGACAGCCCGGTGCGCCGCTGCCACTCCCGGAACACGTCGCCCGAAAGCACTTCCGCCGCCGAGATGCACAGGCGCAGCGACCGGAGGTCGCGCGACTCGCCGCCCGAATGGCCGATGAGTGCGTTGTACAGGGTGGGCAGACCGAACAGTATGGTGGGCCGATGCTGTTCGATCACGCGGTACACGGACTCCGCATCCGGGCGCCCGGGATGCAGCACCGCCGTTGCGCCCACCGAAAACGGGAACGTGCACGAGTTGCCGAACGCATAAGCGAAGAAGATCTTCGGCGGCGAGAAGACGATGTCGTCCTCGCGGATGCCCAGCACGTGACGTCCGTAACTCTCCTGCGTGTAGGGCAGGTCGTGCTGGAGATGCACGACCCCTTTCGGTCGCCCGGTCGAGCCCGAGGAGTACATCCACAGGGCCATCTCGTCTCGGTGCGTGTCGCACGCCGGCAGATCCGTGGCGCAGCCGCGAACCCAGTCTTCGAAGCGGTGCACCGTCGGCAAGCCGAGCGTTGGCGCGTCGCCGTTGCCCACCACGACGACATGCCGCAGGCGTGTGGCGGCGAGCGAGGGGTGAGAGAGCAGGCCCGCGAAATCGGAATGCACGAGCGCGACTTCCGCCTGACTGTCCGACACGAAGTAGGCGACGAGATCCGGCGTGGAGAGCGTGTTGAGCAGCACGGGGACGTAGCCCGCGCGGATCGCGCCGAACACGGCAGCCGGATACTCGGGGGTGTCGGCGAGAAGGCAGATGACCCGTCCGCCGCGGGGGAGCCCCATCGCGGCAAGTCCGTTGCCGACCCGGGAGGCGAGTTCGCACAACTGCACATACGTGAGGGTGCGGTCGCCGCAGACGACGGCCGCCTTGTCACCGCGACCTGCGGCGAGGTTGCCGAACAGGATCTCGGAGGCGTTGTATCGCTCGTTCACCGAGAAACCGATCTCGACTGCGCCGGGGGTGTCACGCGCGACGGGGTCGGCGACGATGTGCCGCGGCACCGAAGCGGAACGGGCCCGCTGCGCTTCGACCATCGCCATGAACTTCGGCGCCATCTGCGTGAGCCGCGCGTCGTCGATGCGGCCGCTTCGGGTCATGTAGCTGTGGGCGAGCTGCCAGGGTTCCGCGCGCATCTCGTCGGTGAAGCGCTCGTACCAGAAGGAGCTGCGGTTCGCCGCTGCGTGGAGCTTTTCCACGACGGGGCGGCGGGTCCGTTCGTACTCGGCCAGCGCGGCCGGAACATCTTCGCCGGCCGCTGCGAAGGCGTGGTCGAGCGCAATGGCGTCCTCGAAGGCGAGGCGCGTGCCCGAGCCGATGGAGAAGTGCATGGTGCGCAACGCATCCCCCATCAGTACGGCATTGCCCGCCGTCCAGCGCCCGTTGCTCACGATCGGAAAGTTGCGCCAGACCGACTTGTTGGAGATGAGCGGCTGCCCGCCGAGATCCGGCGCGAACACGCGCTCGCAGTAGGTGCGCGATTCCGCGTCCGTCATGCGATCCAGGCCCGCGGCGTGCCAGGTGGCGGCGTCGCATTCCACCAGGAAGGTGCTCATCGTCGGCGTGTAGCGGTAGTGGTGCGCGACGAAGTGCCCGTGTTCGTTCTCGCGGAACGTGAGTGACAGGCATTCGAACGGATGGGCCACGCCGTACCAGGCGAACTTGTTCGACAGCCACTCCACGTTGGGCGAGAAGGTGGATTCGTGAGTGCGCCGGACGAGCGAGTTGAGTCCGTCGGCGCCGACCACGAGATCCGCCGGGCCGAGTTCATCGAGTGACGTGATGGCGCGGCCGTAGGTGATGCGCACGCCGGCGCCTTCGGCGAGCGTCTTCAGGAAGGTGTTGAGTTCGAGACGGGCAATGGCCGAGAAGCCGTTGCCGTCGATGTCCACGCGCTGGTCGCGATGGACGATCCGCTGCATGGGCCAGGATTCGAGCCGCGGCAGGAGGGACTCGTAGAACTGCGGCGCATCGCGTTCGAGGAACGTGAGCCCGCCTTCGGAGAACACCACGCCGAACCCGAAGGTGGCGTCCGCCGGGTTCTGTTCGTAGACCTCCACCTGCCAGTGCGGATGCCGCCGCTTCGCGAGGTAGGCGAAGAGCAGGCCGGCAGGACCGGCGCCGAGGACGACAGCACGCATGGAGAACGCTCCGGGATTCTGAACGTGCGCATGCTGCCTGCGCGCGTCCGGTACGTCCAGAGCGGTGGGTCAGCCGCGTGACTCGAGGGGCGCCGAGGTAGCCGGCGATTCCGCCCGCGCCGCCTCGATCACCCACGACTTGAATGCCTTGACGTGGTCCGTCATCCGCGTGGCGAGGGACTCCACGAGGTAGTACGTCCGCGACGAGACGGCGTCTCGCTGAAATGGGGTCACAAGCTGGCCGTCTCGGAGGAGATCGCGCAGTAGAGGATCGCGCCCGAGCGCCACCCCCTGACCCGCGACGGCGGCGTGGATCAGCTGGTCGTAGTGGCTGAAATGCAGCCGCCCCGCGGGATGGAAGTCGCGAAGGCCCAGTGCGTGGAACCACAGATCCCAGTCGAGCCAGGCCGTGCGCGTGTCGTCCATGTAGAGGAGCACTTGCTCGCGGAGATCTTCCGGCGTGCGCAGTGGGCACATCGGATTGTCGCGCAGGGCCGGCGCGCACACGGGAAACACGGTTTCGCCGAACAGGGTGACGTGACCCTCCGCCTGTTCCTCAGGCCCGTAGCGGATCGCGAGGTCGACGCCCGCCCGTTCGAGATTCACCAGCTCGTGGCCGGTCGAGAGGCGGACGTCGATCCCCGGGTGATCCCGTGTGAAGGTTGCCAGCCGGGGGATGAGCCACAGCGCCGCGAAACCCGGTGTCGTCGTGACGGTGACCATGCGGGAGCCTGCCGCGTGACGCAGCCGCTGGGCGCTGTCGTGCAGGCTCTGCAGGACCCCTTGGGTCACGCGGAAGAGGGCATGGCCGTCCTCCGTGAGCGCGAGTGCGCGGGTCTTGCGCTCGAAGAGGCGGGTGCCGAGGTCGGTTTCCAGCGCCTGGATCTGACGACTGACGGCCGACTGGCTGAGGAACAGTTCTTCGCCCGCCCGGGTGAACGACAGGTTTCGGGCGGCGGCTTCGAAGGCCAGCAGCTGATCCAGGGGCGGGACATCGTAACGGCGGCTACGCATGCGTTTCGTGCATCCGATGAATGACGAACGACCGTTTGTGGAGTGGCGCCTCCCTCCAGATACTGCAGGTGTCAGGCGGAGGAATGCCGGATCCACAGTCGGTATTTACATGCCTGGAAATCATGCGTCAAGGAGGTGTCATGGATGCACTCAGAACCGATTGGACCCGCGTCGACCTGGCCGACGGGGAAGCCCGGAGCGCTTCGGCCGGTGAGGGAACCCGGGTCATAGCCCTGAGCGGGAACGTCTGGATCACCCAGGCGGGTGAGGACCGCGACGTTACGCTCGCCGCCGGAGATTCGGTTGTCCTCGCCAGCGACGGCGACACGGTGATCGAAGCTCTCGACGGGCCTGCCACCGTCCTGCTGGAACCCGCGGTCAACCAGGGGCCCGGCCCTGACGGGATCCGCGGACTGCTCGCCAGGATCGAAGCGGCGATCGAACGTCAGTCCACCGGACGCATCTGGGGGGTGTGAGGCTTCGCAGGCCTTTTCGCGCCGCCCCCCGGATTGCGCTGCGCTCCATCCGGGCTACGAAGGTCGTGCTCCACCACCGCGTAGCCCGGACGAGTGCCCGAAGGGCCGACTCCGGGGAACGATGCGGATTTGTGCCCCACCGCCCCCGGATTGCGCGTCGCTCCATCCGGGCTACGAAGACCGCTCCGCCACCGCGTAGCCCGGACGAGTGCCCGAAGGGCCGACTCCGGGAATCGATGTCGACGCGCGCATCACCGCCCCCCGGATTGCGCTGCGCTCCATCCGGGCTACGAAGGCCGCGCTCCGCCACCGCGTAGCCCGGACGAGCGCCCGAAGGGCCGACTCCGGGGAACGACGTCGATGCGCGCCCCACCGCCCCCGGATTGCGCTGCGCTCCATCCGGGCTACGAAGGCTGCGCTCCGCCCGCGTAGCCCGGACGAGTGCCCGAAGGGCCGACTCCGGGGAACGATGCCGATGTGCGCCCCACCGCCCCCGGATTGCGCTGCGCTCCATCCGGGCTACGAAGGCCGCGCTCCGCCGACCGGGGAACGATGCCGGCCCGTCCCCCTCCCGCCAGGCGCTATGCGAGGATCGCCACGACCCTGTCGATCGACCAGTACGCCGCCACCGAGCCGATCGCGTAGAGCGCCGCGACGCGCATCGGCGCCCATTGCGGACGATCCTTCGCGAGCCGGTAGATCCCCCACGCGAGGGCCACGACCAGCAACTGCCCGGCTTCGACGCCCAGGTTGAACGTGAGCAGTGCCACGATCAGATGCTGCTGGGGCAGCCCGATCTCCTCCAGAGCGCCGGCGAACCCCAGCCCGTGTACCAGACCGAACAGGAACGCGACCAGCGCCGGCCATCGGCGCGAGAGCGTCTCGCGGGAATGCAGGGCCTCCATGGCGACGAGCACGATCGACAGTGCGATGGCCGCTTCCACCGGCGGCCGTCGCAACGTGATCCAGCCCAGCGCGCTCAGGCCGAGCGTGAGACTGTGCGCCCCTGTGAACGCGGTGATCGTCCACAGCAGCCGACGGCCGAATCCGACCAGGAACAGCAGCGCGATTACGAACAGCAGGTGGTCGAAGCCGCTCAGAATGTGCTCGACGCCAAGCACGCCGTACGCGACTGCGATCTCGCCCATGCCGCGCCGGTCGTCGGCGGAACCCCACAACTGCACACTCGGCTGGGCCGACGTGAGCGTATAGACCCGCTTCTGCCCGTCGGCCCAGTACACCTTCACCAGGGCAGCGGAATAGGCCTTGCCAACACCATCCACGGAGAGCGTGCCAGAGAGCCCCTGTTCGCCGCAGCGCAGAGTGTTGGCCTCTGCGCGGCATTGCGCTGGCCAGACCACCTGCAATTCGTCCCCGGCCGGCTTGGAGCCGCTCGCGATCCACTGCCAGACGAAGTCGCCGCGCGAAGTCTCCCGGAGGTCCATCTCCGCCATGCTGAGTTCGTGCGCTGCGACGCCGCCGGCCAGCGCGAGCAACAGAGCGCACCACAATGCGCGCAGCACACTCATGGCCGGTCGCTCCCGGCATAGCGGATCGTGTACTTGTCGGTCATTGCCTTGACGGCGGCAGACCGCATCTCCGCCATGGTGGCGTCGACCCAGTCCTGCATCACGGTGTTGCGCAGGGTTTCGAACTCGGCCGCGCGCGGGGGCGTGACGGTTTCCAGGCGCATGATGCGAAGCCGGTCCTTGCTCTGCAGGACGCGCCACTCCCCTGGCGGGGAGGTTTCCAGCGCCCGCGCGAACTCCTCGCCATAGCTTTGGACGATGGTCGGATGCGGCCGAGCGCGGAATGCGTTCAGGGATGCCCGGGTGTCGCCCGGCGTGCCCGCATTGAGCGCCGCGGCGAAGGCGCGCAGGGCAGGCTCCGGCGCATCGCCGGGAAGCACGGCCTCCTGAAAGTCGAATCGCGGGGGTTCGTCATACCGCGCGCGGTTGCGCTCGAACCAGGCGCGCAGCGCGGCATCGTCGACCGGAGGCAGCTTGAGGCCGGCCTCGACCACGTTGAGCGCCTTGAAGATGACCCGGTCGCGGATCGTCGGGTCTCCCCTGTCCACCTGAAGCGCCATGCCTTCGCGATACAGCACCTCGTTGTCGAGCCACACCCGGCGCAGCGCGTCCATTTCGGTGGCGTTCGGATCACGGCGGCGCGCTTCGGCGAAGACGGCGCGTACCTCTGTGTCGACGGCGGCGTCTACGGTGATGACGCGCGGGTCATCGGCACGGTCCGCGACCAGGCGGTCTATGCCAAACACGCACGCACCCAGGATCAGGAAGTGCAGGAGCGGTTCGCGAAGCCAGGCAGGCGCGCCGCGCTTCGGGCGGGTGGCATCACGGGCGATCGTATGAGCGGGAAGACTGGCGGACATTCTGCGGGACTCGAATGGAAGTTTCAAAAAGCCGAACGGGGACAGACCGCTCTTGCGGTCTGCCCCCGGAGTTACAGCCTGAAAGCGAGATCAGTTCGCGCTGACGCTTCGGCGTGAACGACGGGCCACACCGGCGATCGCGGCGAGACCCAGTCCCATCAGGGCATAGGTGCCTGGTTCGGGCACGGCCGTGACGGTCACATCGTCGAACACCACCGTCATGCCGGCGGCGTCGCCGAAGGTGATCGACTTCGCGACGTTCGCGCCGAGATCGAAGGACGCCACACCGAAGGTGCAAAGGGGCGTGGCTTCGGCGCAGGCAGCCGCATTCGCGGTCACGGCAAGCCCGCCGAGGCGGGTGCCCGTACCGTTCATGCCGGACCAGACGCCGATCTCACCTGCGCCCGTGGAGGCGTAGGAGAACGACACGACGCCGAGGAATCCGACGGCGACGTTCATGGCGGCATCGCCGAACGGGGCAGTCAGAACACCGACGGGCGAAGGCGCGTTGCTGAAGTACGGGCCGAGCTCGTCGTTGCGCAGCGCAAGCGCGTCGAGTCCGAAGGACACGCCGAGATTGGTACCGGCCACGCCTTCGCTGTCCACGCCGCCGTTGTAGTGCTCGGCGATGGAGGCGAAGCTGGTCGGGGTTTCGAAGTCCACGACGAGCGGTGCGGCAAACGTCGTTCCGGAGAGAAGCAGGCCGCCCAGGAGGGCGACGGGAGCGAAGCGGAGTTTCATGATTGCGGTCTCTTGAGAATGATTGTCTTGGGGAACACAGGACCGTCCATCCCGGGAACCGTGGGCGGTTCCCGGGATGTGATCCGGATTCCGATTACTTCACGCCGGCGACGCGGTTGGAGCCAGCCACCTCGATGAAGATCGGGTTGCTGTAGAACCACAGGTCCGCCCACGTGGCCACGTCGAAGGCCGAGTACTTCTGGCCGTTGACGACGGGCAGGTGGTTCGGGCAGCCGTTGATGCCGGTACCTTTATAGACCGTCCCGTTGTCCGGCACGTTGTTGCCGACCGAGTTGCAGGTGATCTTCAGGTTGGCGTTCTCGGGCGTGCCCGCGTAGGCGGCCTGGTTCGTGTACAGATCCGGCAGCGGATTGCCGTCGGCATCCGTTTCCCACGGCGTGGAGCGCGGCAGATTCGTGCCGCGAAGCCGCAGGTACTGCGAAGCGGCCACCGCCGGGATGCGGAAGCTCATCACCTTGTAGTCGCGATCCACCGGGAACGTCGACCAGTTCACGCTGTTGAAGAACTGGATCTGCGTTGCCGACGTGTTCTTCGCAGCAGCCGGAACGCTGTTCAGGGACGGCGCCCCGCCGTTCTGGTAGCCGGCGAGCCAGTCCCTCGGCCACTCCCCGGCGTAGTCGGCGGAACCGGGGGTCTTGTAGCCGGTGACGAACCCGCGGATCACGTCGATGTGGTCGAGCACCGGCCGGTCCATCGGCTGCTCGACGCCGATCTGCATGAGCGACGGATTGGGGAAGCTGTAGGGCGAGTAGTTCGGGCCCGACGGGTCGCGCACCACGATGGCCACGACGACTTCCGCACCCGGGCGTACCTTGAGCTTCTCGCCCATGGTGGCGCAACCTGGCGCGTCCACGTCCGTGTTGTTGCGCGCAGCGTTGAGAGCGAGAGCTTCAACGGTGCTGTTCGCGCGGCGTGCGGCTCCCGGGTACGACGCGCAGGCCACGAAGGCGAGGCGGTCGATGATCTGGCCGGTCGCGACGAAGGTGTTGCCGGTGCGAAGCCCGTCGACGATATGCTGGGGTCGGACCTTGCTGTCGCCGAGGGTACGGATGATCGTGTAGTTGCGATGGTACTCGCCGGGATAGTGATCCTGGGTCGAGCGGCGGTCGTCGGCCGGGAAGGCGCCGCGGTTGTGCCAGTCGGAACTTGCGAAGAACCAGAAGTTGCGGCCCTCGCCGAGCAGGGCATCCCACACGCCGCCGATCTGCGCGCCGTAGACACCCGTGCCGCCGTAGGTGGTGCCGCCGACGGAGTCGACGGTGCCGCCCAGATTGCGGCGGGGTGCGTACTCGCCACGCTGGTCGGACGCACCGTGGCCGGGCTGCGTTTCCATGCCGAAGGCGATCTCCGGGCCCGCATTATTGAAGTTGCGAAGGTGCTCGACATTGAAGCCGTTGTTGCCGGCGGGATTGAAGGGGCCGGCGCGCTCGAGGTGCGCGGGCACGTAGTAGCTGCCCTTCGGATGGAAGGCCTGCATCCACTTGATGGCTTCGACTGTCTTGTTGTGACCGCGGATGCCGACCGTCGCCGTGAGGTTCCCGCCGGTGAGCGGCACGAGCTTCGCTGCCGTGGCGTTCCAGTCCGGGTCTGTGCTGTTCAGGCTGCCGGGAACGGAACAGTCCCAGCCCTGACCGCCGCCGCGGCTGTTGTCGGTGTCGCCGCGGTCGAAGCAGTAGGCCCACTGCGCCATGGCGGCCGCGCTACCCTTTGCCACGTAGGGCGGGGCGCTGGGCAGAACGGAGTTGTCGAGGCTGGACGGCAACTGCCCCGTGATCACGGCCATCGACGTGTGCTCGTGGCCGGCGACAACGGATTCGAGACCGATGAAGATCGGCTGGTTGCGCAGCACCGCGAGGTATTCGAGCAGCGGGTACTGGTACTCCTGGATCGACTGCCAGCGCCACATGCGCGGGTTGGCGTCGCCGCTCATGGGGCTGGTGGAGGTCGCGCCAGCGGAGGGCGTGACGCCCTTGACGGCGGCTGCGCCGATCGTGTTCGACCACGTGGTGGACGGTCCTTGCCCGGTCACAAAGGGATAGGCCGGGGTGGCAAGCGTCTCATCCTCGACCAGCGTGCAGTTGCGGTTGCCGTTGCCGCCGTGGCCGGCCTGGACGAACCAGTCGAGTCCGAACGGCGTCTCGACGGTGTCCATCGACTTCTTGACCTTCTTCTGGACCGAGGTCGAGCCGTCGGAACAGGTGGAGTGGTTGTGGAAATCGCCAGCCAGGTATTTGCCCGCCGGCTTCGCGGCGTTTGCGGTGGTGGTCACGGTGGTCACGGTCGCGGCGCTCAGCACGGTGGCGACCGCGATGGCAATCCTGCTTCTGCGGAACTCGACGTTCATCGGCAATGCTCCCTCGGAATCTTGTGGTGGTTGTAAAGGTCCCCGGATGCAGGCGCGTGGCAGTCATCACGATAGGTTCGCGAAGCGTCTCACCTCGATATGAAAGCGGAATGAAGGCCCCATGCGCCTATCGGCGTATGGGGTGGCTGGAATTTCGCATTGGCCGCGTCGTCGCTGCGCGGGTTGTGCTCGCCGTCGGTGCGAAAGCGCGGGCTCACGGGCGCCGAGAGCGTCCGGGCGTGAGTCCGCACCCTCGGTGATCTGGGAAACCGAGTCGTTGTCAGCGGCCGACGGCCACCCCTGCCGTTCGCATCACGGTGCCGTCATGATTTCGTCGCGGAGCGGCAAGTAAGATCGCAAACTCCGTCCGGCACGTCGCGCTCTTCGCGCCGGTCTTGTCGTCCGATCCACTCTGCCGCCTTTGCCGCCCATGTCCGAAGTCATCGGTCTGTTCCCCGTGCCGTTCATGCGCGCACCTCGGGTCCTCGCGCCAACGCTCGTCTCCGGGCTTGTGGAACACTTCATCGCGGCCGCTGGCCAGCCGAACAACTCCTCGCCCAACCTCACCCACACCGCATTGCTCCAGCCCGGCGACAGCGAACTGCTCCTGGATGTCGCCGCCGGCATCACGCCGCTGCTCTCGGAGTTCGGTGCGCTGCTGTTCGGCGAGCGCATGGGCTGGTCGCTCAAGGAGATGTGGGTGAACGTCATGGAGCAGGGCGGGCGCCAGGCGATGCACAACCACGCCAACAGCTTCATCTCCGGCGTCGTGTATCTGACTGCGGTGCATCCGGAGGCGAGGACCGTCTTCATGAAGTCGCCGGGTGGCGTGGAGTTCTCCTTCAAGAACGACCACGACGGTGTGGTGACGGGCCCCTACAACGCGGAGAAGTGGGTGAGTCCCGAGCCGGAGCCCGGTGACGTCGTGTTCTTTCCGAGCTACCTGATGCATGCCGTGCCCGGGAACCCTGGCGACCGCCGCATCACGCTCGCCTTCAACGCGATTCCGCGGTCCCTCGATTCCTGGGGATATCGCATCGGCTTCACCGGCTGACGTGACGACCGCTTCCTCATCGGTCGTCGCGGGCTTCGATGCCGCGGCGACACTGTCTGGCCCGAGATGGCGTGCGGCGGTCCTCATGGTGGCGTCCGGTTTTGCCGCGCTCGGCTACCAGATCGTCTGGACGCAGCAGGCTTCGCTGTGGCTCGGTCACGACTCGGCGGGGGTGTTCGCGGTCGTCGCCGCGTTCTTCGGTGGCATCGCGATCGGGGCGCTGGCGCTCGGATCGCGCATCGAGCGCAGCGCGTCGCCCTGGCGCTGGTACGCCGCGTGTGAAGCCCTCATCGCCCTCTGGAGCGTTGCGCTCGTCGGGCTGCTCGATCCGGTCACCCGGACGATGCTCCAGTGGATCGGTCCCGATCCCGCGCCTGTCTGGCACTGGAGCGTTGCCTTCCTCGGCACCCTCGTGCTTCTTCTGCCTGCGACAGCGGCGATGGGGGCGACGCTGCCAGCGATGGAGAGTGTGCTTGGCCGGCGGCACGATGGAGGACGTTCGATCGCGCTGCTCTACGCGGCCAATACGCTGGGTGCCGTGATGGGCGTACTGGCGGCCGCCTTTCTGCTCGTTCCGCAGACCGGGCTCCTGCGCACGGCCATGCTCTGCGCCGGACTCAACCTCCTCTGCGCCGGACTCTCGGTCACGCTGTCGACACGGTTGCCCGGTGGGGGCGCGGTTGCAACGCCGGCCGCGCGCGGTGTCCTGCCGACCTTGTTCGTCACGGGACTCCTCGGCATCGGCTACGAGGTGTTGGTGGTCCGGGTCCTGACGCAGGTCACGGAGAACACGGTCTACACGTTCGCGATCCTGCTGGCGCTGTATCTCATCGGAACGGCCGCGGGTGCGGCGGCATTCGGCCGATGGTTTGCGAAGCCGGGCGAGGCCGGTGCGCAGCGGGACCGGCTGCTGCTGGCCTTGTCGTGCGTTTGCGCGTTGGGGACCGTCGTGCTCGCCGCGGCTCCGACGATGCATGCCGCGGCCTTGCGCTTCTTCGGGACCGGTCTGGTCGCTGCACTCGCGGCCGAGGCGGCCCTGGCGGCGTCGGCCTTCCTGATCCCCTGCCTGCTCATGGGCGCCCTGTTCAGTGTGCTGGCGGGGATGGCACGCCAGACCGGGGCGGGCGTGGGCCGCGCGTTGGGCGTGAACACGCTCGGCGCCGCGCTGGCCCCGGCGGTGTTCGGCGTCCTGCTTGCGCCAGCTCTCGCTGCGAAAGCCGCTCTGCTCCTGGTGGCGGCCGGCTATCTCGCACTCCGCGGCCGCCGTGCGTGGTCGCGACCTGCGCACTGGGGCGCTGTCGCGATCGTCGCGATCCTCGCGCTGTGGGGGCCGTCGCTCGTCATCGTGGACGTGCCGCCAGGCGGCCGGCTCGTGAGTCATGTGCAGGGAGTGTTGTCCGCCGTGAGCATCGTCGAGGATGCCGACGGCGTGGCGACGCTCCACATCGACAATCGCCAGCAGGAGGGCAGCAGCGCCACGTTCGTCGCCGACGCGCGGCAGGCGGTCCTGCCGCTGCTGCTGCATCCCGCGCCCGGGCGGGCGCTGTTCCTCGGGCTCGGCACCGGCGTGACGGCGTCGGTTGCCGCCGCGGAACCGGGACTCGAAGTCGATGCCGTCGAATTGCTCCCGGAGGTCATTGCGGCATCCGCGTATTTCCGCGACGCACAGGGTGAGCGCATGTCCGGGCCTCCACCGCGCATGCGGCTCGCGGACGCCCGACGTTTCGTGCGGTCGTCGAACGAGTCCTTCGATGTCATCGTCTCGGACAACTTTCACCCGGCCCGGAGCGGATCCGCGGCGCTGTATACCGTCGAGCACTTTGCGGCCGTGCGGGAGCGGCTCGCTCCGGGCGGCGTGTTCTGCCAATGGCTGCCGCTACATCAGATGGACCTGGACAGCCTGCGCAGTATCGTCGCTTCGTTTCTCGCGGTGCATCCCCGTGCCTGGGCGATGCTTGCCACCAACAGCCTTGAGACGCCGGTCGTCGGGCTCGTGGCGTTTCGCGACGGCACCGGTCTTGATGCCGAGCGCGTGCGCACGCGGATCGATCGTGCAAATCTGCCCGGTGGAACGGCCGCGCTCGGCGTGCCCGATGAACTTGCCCTTCTGGGTTCCTTCTTCGCGGGTCCCGAAGCGCTTGCGCGCTTCGCGGCGGATGCACCGAAGAACACGGACGATCATCCGGTGGTGGCCTACCGGGCGCCGCGAATCACCTACGTGCCCGATTCGTCGCCCGCGGACCGACTGCTCGCCCTGGTGCGGGAACTGCGGATCGATGCTCCGGAATTGCTCGCCGTCGGCCGCGATGCCGCTGCGACTCGCGCGCTGTCGGAGCGACTCGGAAGGTACTGGCAGGCACGCAACCACTTCCTAGAGGTGGGGCGGGGCGTGCGCCCGACAGGCGACGTGCGCCGGATGCTCGAACAGGTGGGCGAGCCGTTGCTGGCTGTGGTGCGCCTGTCCCCCGATTTCCGCCCTGCCTACGATCCGCTGCTGCGCATGGCGAAGGCGCTGTCCATCAACGACCCGGGTTCCGCACGTGGTTTCCTGCAGGCGCTGCGCGATGCCGCCCCGCAGCGCCCCGAGGCGGCGCTCGAACTGCGAGAAGCGAAGTGACGATGACGATGCACGCCGACTCGTTCCGTTCGCGCACGGCGTTTCTGATGCGAAAAGCCATGCGCTTCGTTGCCCTCTTGTCCGGCCTCGTCGCGCCAGTCACGCTTTACGCAGCGGACTGCGAAGTGCGAAATCTTGCGTTCCAGACGGCGCAAGTCGTTTGTGCGATCGGGGATGGTGCAGAGTCCGGATTCGTCCGCCTGGAGGCGAACTTTCGCGGGTTCCACGACGACAGCGAAATCGCCATGGAGGTGCGAGTCGACGGCGCGCCGGTCGTCTGTGATCCGGGTGGGCGCGTCGAGTTGTCGGGAGAGAGCGGGGAGGAAGGTGACGTTGCCCTCTCTTGCCGGTTCCGGGTGAAGCCGACAGGCGTCGCAGGGCGCAGTGTCGACGCGCAGTTGCGATTTCGTCACGCGGACTTCGCGGGCGTGCGACTCCTGCCGGGGCAGTGACAAAACCGTATCCCGGACGAGCGCCGGAAGGCGCGACTCCGGGGGCGATGCCGGCGTACGTCCCACCGCCCCCGGATTTCGCTGCGCTGCATCCGGGCTACGAACATCGCGCCGCCACCGCGTAGCCCGGACGAGTGCCCCCAGGGGCCGACTCCGGGATCGATGCCGATTTGCGCACGACCGCCCCCGGATTGCGCTGCGCTGTATCCGGGCTACGAAGACCGCACCGCCACCGCGTAGCCCGGACGAGTGCCCGAAGGGCCGACTCCGGGGAACGATGCCGATGCGTGCACGACCGCCCCCGTAGTGCGCTGCGCTGCATCCGGGCTACGAAGGCCGCGCCGCCACCGCGTAGCCCGGACGAGCGCCCGAAGGGCCGACTCCGGGGAACGATGCCGACGTGCACACCACCGCCCCCCGGATTGCGCTGCGCTCCATCCGGGCTACCAAGACCGCGCCGCCACCGCGTAGCCCGGACGAGTGCCCGAAGGGCCGACTCCGGGGAACGATGCCGATTTACGCGCCACCGCCCCCGGATTTCGCTGCGCTGCATCCGGGCTACGAAGATCGCGCCGCCACCGCGTAGCCCGGACGAGTGCCCGAAGGGCCGACTCCGGGGAACGATGCCGATGCGTGCACGACCGCCCCCGTAGTGCGCTGCGCTCCATCCGGGCTACGAAGATCACTATCGGTAAAGCAGCAGCGCCTCCCGCTCCGCAATCCACGCACGCTCGTCGGGCAGCGCCAGCGCATCGAGATCTGCCGGCCCGGACGAAGAGTCGTCCACCCACTCCCGCAACAATGGGCTGCCCGCGATGAGGTCGATGGCGAGGCGCCCGCGTTCGTACTCGTACGGGAAGTCGCGCCACAGGTCGTAGTCGGGCCGCAGCCGTCGAATCGCTTTGAACGCCAGCGCCATCAGGCGCCACGGACGGAACGCGTGATGATCGTAGCCGGGGTCGTCCACGTGGATCTGCACGCCGGCGCACAGCTTGCCCACGTGCTTGTGGAAGGTCGGTTCGAACCAGCACTCCCGCAGCCGGCACCCGGCGAGCCATTGCGGCGCGATTGTCGCCATGGCCTCGATGATCCGGCGCGGTTCGAGATCGGGGGCACCGAACAGTTCCAGCGGCCGCGTCGTGCCGCGTCCTTCGGACAGCGTGGTGCCCTCGAGCATGACCGTGCCGGCGTAGGCGCGTGCCATCGAAAGGTTCGGCGCATTGGGACTCGGATTGACCCAGGACTTCTCGCCGACGGGCCAGCCGTGGCCCGGCGCCGTGTCGGGTGCCCAGCCGGCCATCGGCACCACGCCGTACTCCAGCGAGAGATTCAGCCGCCGGATGAACCACAGGCCGAGTTCACCCATGGTGAGCCCGTGACGCATCGGCAGCGGTCCCGCACCCACGAAGCTCTCCCAGCCGTCGCGCAGCAATGTGCCTTCGACGGGACGCCCTGCGGGGTTGGGCCGGTCGAGCACGTAAACGCCTTTGCCGAGCCGCGCGGCGGCTTCGAGCACGTACCGCAGCGTGGTGATGAAGGTATAGATGCGGCAACCGAGATCCTGCAGGTCCACGAGCAGAACATCGAAGCTCTGCATCATCTCGTCCGTAGGCCGGCGGACTTCGCCATACAGGCTGAATACCGGAATGCCCAGCACGGGGTCGAGGAAGTCCGCCGACTCCACCATGTTGTCCTGCTTGTCGCCGCGCAGGCCGTGCTGTGGCCCGAAGGCGGCGGTCAGGTTGACGCCCGGCATGCGCGCAATCGCGTCGAGAGAGTGTTCGAGGCTGGAGGTCATCGAGGCGGGATGGGCCAGCAGGGCGACGCGGCGGCCGGCGAAGGACTTGCGATACGACGGCTCGGCGAGGAGGCGATCGATTCCGAAAAGCATGGGCGGTTCCTGTGGGGACGTCAGCCGAAGCTCAGCATGAAGCCGGCGGCGTGGTGGAAATCGGGGCGGGCGGCGGGGTGGGCGAGCGCCCAGTAGGAAAGCTCGCCGTCCCGCGTCTCGATGACGGCGGTGAGGCCGAGTCTTCCGGCAGCCTGCGGCAGGAAGTCGATGTCGAACTCGGCCTCCACCTCCAGGCGATCGCCATCGCGGCTCACCGCGATCGAGGGCGCGGTGGCGGGAAGGGCGCCACGGTTCACCCTGTAGTCGGTGAAGTCATATGCCGCCCAGTCGCGCGAGGGAGCGAAGTTGAACTCACGGTAGGCGGAACCCTCGGCGGGTGCGACGAATGCCTCGAAGCAGGTGTGCTTCCAGAGTTCGTTGCGGCGCTCAGGCGTGGTTTCCGGCGGAATGCGCAGATCGGCGAGGCGGCCGTCGAGCGTGTAGTGCAGCCGCAGTTTCCCGCCTGCGAGCAGCGTCACCGTCGCCGAGAGAGAGCGAACGGCTTCACACGGCGTGGTGGCGAACGGAACGAGCGTCGCCCGGATCACGGGCGACGGCGCGGGCAGAAACGACTGCCCGCGGACTCAGGCGGCAGCGTGGACGTCGTCAAGCAGCGGCGCCAGGTTGCCGTGGGCATCGAACGGCCACGCCTGGGGGCGTTCCACGATCTCGAAGAGATCCGGCCGGCGCTCCACTTCCGCGAGCATCGGCGCGGAGACTTCGATTTCGCCCAGGTGCAGCGTGTTGCGCACGCGCACGACGCGGCAGTTCTCGGGCTTCACGCGGACGACGGTCTTCACGGCCAGCGAGACGGCATCACGGTCGGTGTTCATGATGATCGGAATCGCGCCACCGTCGAGGTTCATCGACGTGATGATGTTCGCGTACGTGGAGGGGATGTCGATCTCCTTGTACACGCGCATGGTGATGATGTCCGCGCCGCCGACGCCCGTGGCATTGCCGTGGGTGATGCGCGTCAGGCCGAGGACGACGATCTTCTTGATGAGCGGCTTGTTGGTCCACTTCACGGCGCGGCGATTGCGCCCCGTGATGTTCGGATCGAAGCCTGCGCCCGAGATGTTCTTGCCCATCTCGTCGATGACCAGCACGTCGATATCGTCGAAGAAGAGCTGCGGCATGAGCGTCTTGGCCTTCGCCTGCAGTTCGGGTTCGCGCGTGGCGAGTTCGCCTGCCGGGACGATCTCCACGTGGGCGGTCTCGTCGTAGGCGTTCTCGAGGACACCCACACCGAAGAGCACGTTGCGCTGTGTGATGTTCACATCGCGGATCTTGGGCAGCAGTTCGGGGAAGGCATCCATCCCGTGCATGTGATAGGTGGACGCCCCGAGGATCTTGCCGATGCCGATGGCGAGCATCTTCGTGAGCCCGCTTTCCGTCGCCCCGCGGAAGCCTGTGTGCGGCTTGATGCGGTTGATGACGATCACGGCCTCAGCCTCGGCCGCGTACTTGTCCATGTGGACCGGCGTGCCGTCGTCGAGGTGGCCGACGATGGTGGTTTCCATCGTGGCGCGGACCGGAACGCCGGTGGACTCTTCGGTGATGCCGTAGGTCTCGAGCACCTTGCGCTGGCCTTCGGCGGTCGCCGCGCCGTGGCTTCCCATGCAGGGGAATACGAACGGCTTGGCGCCCAGGGCCTTCAGCTCGTTGATGACCGTGCAGGCGATGAGCGCGATGTTGGCGATGCCGCGGCTGCCGCAGCCCACGGCGATGACCTGCCCGGGTTTCACCATGGCGCGGATCTCCGGCCGCTGGAATTGCGCGCGGATGGCCCCGGCGATGTCCTCGAGCTTGGTGGCGTCGAACTTCTGGCGCACGCGCGCCATGGGGGGAAGGGCGACCTGCAGTCCCCCGGCAATGTTGACGTCGATGTGGTCAGGAATCATGGGGCGTTCTCCGCGGCAGCACCCGGGCCTCGGTACGGACCCGTGGGAAGTCGAGTCGGGACGCTAGCGCAGTTGGGGGTGGGAGTCAAAAGGGGC
>LNDV01000034.1 GCA_001464765.1 Betaproteobacteria bacterium Ga0077526 | reverse complement strand
TGCGATCGCGCTTGCCGCCCCACGTGAAGCGGAAGTGCCAAGCCTTGGCGCCGTTGGCGGAAACGAAGAGGGAGAGGCCGTCGGCATCGGCCAGCGTGTACGGTTTGCCGGTCGTCTTGGCCTGACGAACCATGAGGTCTGAGAGCATGAGCCCAACTCCTGAGAATCGAGTTGGCTGCATGGTCCTGTTCGTCCCCGCGCTCCTCCAGCAAGAATGCGAAAGTGGGAAGCTCCGCGTTCCGATGTACCACTTGATGTACCGCTTTGTACCGGCAGTCAGTGGTTTTCGCTGGCAGTCACTGGATTCAACGATGGCGAAAAAGCTGAACCGTGACAATCACTTGCGACACTCCATGGTCTTTTCTGGAAGTCCGTGGAAAGTCGAAGTGGAGCGGGTGAAGGGAATCGAACCCACGTCTAAAGCTTGGGAAGCTTTCGTTCTACCATTGAACTACACCCGCGCAGAGCCCGGATTCTACGGTATTTCGTCTGCAGCGCGGCGGCGGGATGAGGAGACCGGCCGATCGATTCGCCAGACCTCGTCTCGCGCGCGGGCGCATTTGGTCCGACATGCGTGGCATTTCCGGGCTTTGCGGTTATGCTTCGGCGTCGTCGAGTCGCGACACTCCGAACTTCGCCAGCCATGAGCCAGTCCCGAAAGGGCCCAGAGCCCGCCGCACCCCAGCGCGCAGCAGCGAGTCCCGTTCCCCTGGACGGTTCGACCATCCGTGTCGGCATCCGCGATCTGTTCCCGGATGGCCAACTCACCGCCGACACCGAGGACCGCGAGCACGTGCTGGTGGTGACGGATGGCCCGGGTCGGGGTCTCAGCCTCCGTCTCGCATCAGACACCTGCCTCATCGGGCGTTCGCCGCCCGCCGATCTGGTCCTTCCTGACTCGCGTGTCTCGCGAAGCCACTGCGAAGTCCGCCTCATGGGGTCGGACATTCTGGTCATCGACCAGGGCTCCACCAACGGGTCCTTCATCGGAAGACTGCGCGTGGTTGGCAGCGGCATGCTGCCGCGGGATGGGATGCTCAGAGTGGGCGACCACCTGATCCGACACCGGTTCTGGACCCGGCGCGAGCTTGAGGAATGGCAACGCATCAACGTGCCGGAACCTGTCTTCGAGGTCCGCATCGACATCGACGAGCGGCAGCGTCGTGAAGAAGTCGCGCAGATCATGGGCAGCCAGTACTTCCGCGACATCGTCACCGAGATCGACCGGCTTCAGTTGCGAGACGACCGCTAGGCGCCTCGAGCCGTTCAGCTGGCCGCTGATGGACCGCGCCATTCCGAGGCACGAGGGATTTTTTATTGCACCGATATCGTGCATTGACGGTCCCGGACCCTCTTGTTCTGCTTGGAATTATCAATGCATTCAATGGTTTTCCTGTTCCCGCGCGGTCGGCATTGGAAATGCAGTGTTGCGGGGCATCGCCGGCCCGATGCCCGAGCCCAACACCAATGACCCGCATCATTGCCGTCCATTCCTATCGTGGCGGCACAGGCAAGACTCATTTCTCCGCCAACCTCGCCACGACCCTCGCGCGTCACGGGAAGCGGGTCGGCATCGTGGACGCCGACGTACCTTCACCCGGCATCCACAATCTCTTCAGCGTAGATGCCGATAGCGCAGCGCACACGCTCAATCACTTCCTCTGGGGTGACGCATCCATCGAGTCGGCCGCCGTCGAGGTAACCGAGTCGGCGGGTCTCCCGGCAGGTGGCGGACGACTGTTTCTCGTACCTTCGAGCACGAAAACCGACGACATCGCGCGCATCCTGAAGGACGGCTACGACGTGCGCCGGCTGAACGACGGCCTGCGTGCCCTCGCAAAGGCGCTCGAACTCGACTATCTGTTCATCGACACCCATCCGGGGTTGTCGAAGGAGACGTTTCTCTCCATGGCCATCGCGCACCACGTGGTGCTGGTGCTCCGACCGGACAAACAGGACTACCAGGGCACTGCAGTCACCCTGGACGTCGCGCAGCAGCTGCGCGTCCGGAACATCTCTCTCGTCGTGAACAAGGTGCACCGAGGTCTCGATATGGCGGAACTGCGAACCAAGATCGAGCAGACCTATGCCGTGCCGGTGGCCGGCCTGTTCCCACTCTCCGAGGATGTGGCCCGGCTCGCGAGCGGCGGCGTATTCTGCTCGCGGCACCTCGATCACCCGATCAGCCGGGAACTCGAGCACGTGGCCGCAGGCATCCTCTCCGCCACGTGAGGTCGATGCGATGTCAGAACGCTCCAGTCTCGAACTGCTCGCCAGCTCGATCCGGTCGGTGGCGTCACCGTTCCGCGCCTATCTCGGCGAACTTCACGACCGCCATCGGACGCTTGCCGAAGGTACCGTAGCGGACTACATCCCCGAACTGGCCACCGCCAGGCCGGAGTGGTTCGGCGTCTGCGCCGTGTCCACCAGCGGCCAGGTCTTCGACGTCGGCGACTGCGATCGGCTGTTCACGATCCAGTCCATTTCCAAGGCGTTCGTCTACGGGCTGGCGCTGGAGGATCGCGGCCGGGAGGCCGTGAACGGCAAGGTCGGTGTCGAACCGACAGGCGATGCCTTCAATGCCATCGTTCTGGACGAAGCCACCAACCGTCCCTTCAACCCGATGGTGAATGCCGGCGCAATCGCCACCACGGATCTGATCGACGGCGACGGCGCCACGGGACGACTCAAGCGCGTGCTGGAAATGCTGCGCCGATACACGGGCCGGCATCACGATGTCGACGTGCCGGTCTTTCTCTCCGAGAAAGCCACCGGTCATCGGAACCGGGCGATGGCCTATCTGATGCTCAATTTCGGCATGATGTCCGACCGGGTCGAGGAAACGCTCGACCTCTATTTCCAGCAGTGCTCGATCCTCGTGACGGCTCGCGATCTCGCAATGATGGGCGCCACCCTCGCCAATGGCGGGGTCAATCCGGTCACGGGAGAACGTGCACTGGACGAGCGTTACGTGCAGGACGTGGTCAGTGTGATGCTCACGTGCGGCATGTACGACTACTCCGGGGAATGGGCCTATCGCGTCGGGATACCCGCCAAGAGCGGCGTCGGTGGCGGCATCACCGCCGTGGTGCCGGGCCGCCTAGGAATCGGCACCTTCTCACCCCTGCTGGACGCCAAGGGAAACAGCGCGCGGGGCATCCACGTCTGTGAGGACCTCTCTCGCGATTTCGGCCTGCACCAGTTCAACGCCGCGCGTCCCGAGCGCGACCTGATCCGCTGGATGGAGGGCGACGACCGCACCGGCGCGTCCTGACTTCTCCCGCCCGGTGTTCGCGACCGATCCGACCGCACACCGAAGCAAGGGGAAGAGGACGTCAGGCGCTCAGCGAAAACGCGGCATCGCGTTCCCGGCAGATCGTGAGAAGCGAAATGCATCTCTCGCCCTCTGGTTCGTGCCCTCCAGACTCCACTCCGACCTCATACCTTCGAGCCCATGCCCGCAGATCCCCAGGACCAGAAGCCCAGCGCAGGCAGTGCCCCGCTGGAGGCGACGCTCGTCTCGCCAGCAGACGCCACCATCATCTCCGGCGACCCGAAGCCGATCAGTACCGCGTCGACAGCCGGCACCGCCGTGCCCCGGGTGGGACGCTACGAAGTCATCGGGAAGCTCGGCGAAGGCGCGATGGCCGAGGTCTACCGGGCCAACGACCCCGACATCCAGCGCCAGATCGTGCTCAAGTTCCTGCGCGGAGAGCTTTGCGTGGAAACGGAGTACCGCAGCCGCTTCCTGCGCGAAGCGCGTGCGGCCGGCATGCTCGCGCACCCGAACATCGTCACCGTGTTCGATGTGGGCGAGATCAACGGCCGCCCCTACATCGCGATGGAACTCCTCAATGGTGGCGCGCTCGACTCCATTCTTGAACGCGGCAAGGGTCTGCCTGTGATGCAGGTGCTCCAGATCGGAATCCAGCTCGCGAATGCGCTGGACTACGCGCACTCGAAGGGCATCTATCACCGCGACGTGAAGCCGAGCAACATCCTGCAGGTCGGCGACGGGCGCACGGTGAAGATCGCGGACTTCGGCATCGCACACATGGCCTCGATGGCAGAGGCCGAGAAAACGCGTGCCGGCACGATCATAGGTACACCGCATTACATGGCGCCGGAGCAGGCGCTCGGAGCCAAGGTCGATGGCCGGGCTGACCTGTTCTCCGCAGGGGTCGTGCTGTATGAGCTGCTGACCGGGCATCGTCCCTTCGAAGCCGACAACATGATCACGCTGGTAATGCGCATCGCGAAGGAAGAGCCCAAGCCGATCACGCAGTGGCGCAAGGACATTCCTGCGTCCTTGCGGCGGATCGTGGAATGCTGCCTCCAGAAGGCGCCCGAGAACCGCTACGCGACCGGTCGCGAACTCGCCGACGCCCTGGCGAAGGTCTGGCGCGAACTCGAAGCCGAGACCAGCCGCAAGGGCGTCCCCAAGGGGATACCGCTAAAGGTCAAGCTCGCGCTCGGCATGGCGGCGCTCGTGGCAGTGACCATGGCCGCGACGTCCGCGCTGGTCACCTACCGCCAGCACGAGACCATGCTCAAGCAGGCCGTGGAACAGGGCGCGTCGCTCACCAGACTGATCGCAGCGGAGAATGCCGCCCCGACCCTCTCGGAAGACTGGGTCGGCATCGATGTATTTGTGCAGGAAGTCGCACGCGCGCTGGATGTCGAATCGATCTCGCTGTCCGACCGGGCCGGTGTGGTCAAGGTCAGCAGCGATGCCGCGGCCGTCGGCAAGCCCGCAGTTCGGGCTTCCGGCGAGCGCGTGCGGGCAAGTCCGGCGGGCGTGACGGTGCAACGGGTCGAGGTCGCGGGACACCCGACCGTCTTCACCTTCGAAGCACCCGTGACCTTCCAGGGCAAGACCCTCGGCATGGTGCATCTTGCACTCCCCGAAGAACCACTCGCTTCCGCCACGCGCCAGAGCATCCTTCTGCTCGCTCTGCTGCTCCTTGTCACGGCCGCCACCGTGGCACTCGCCACGTACCTCCTGGTCGAGCGCTACGGCAAGCCGCTCAGGCTGCTCCGCGATTCCCTGGAGGAAGTCGGCCAGGGCCGCTTCGGCTATCGGATCCGCGAGCAGCGAAACGATGAGTTCGGCGAGGTGTTCCGCTCCTTCGACGCGATGGCGGAGCGACTCGAGCGGGGCATCGTGTCCCCGCCGACGAACCCGGGAGGTGCTCCGAAGACCGGCAAGGGGGCGGCGTGATTCCGGGTCGCCGACTTCTCGTCGCCATGATCGCGCTCGTCGCAGCGCTGACCGGTTGTGCCGCACATCCCCCGGGACCTGATCGGGCCCGAACAGACACACGGACCACGGCAACCAGCTCCCGTGATGGCGTGATCGCTGCGAACCCACGCTACGTCATCTACGCACCGAGGCCCGAAGACACGCTCGAGAGCATCGCCGTGCGCTTCCTCGGATCGGCGACGCGCTCCTGGGAGATCGCCGAGTTCAACGGCATCACATCGATCCCGACTGGCGACGCCATCGTCGTGCCGCTCGAACCGGTGAACCCCCGTGGCGTCAGGCCCAACGGTTACCAGACCATCCCGATCCTCGCCTACCACCGGATCGGCTCCCGCAACAGCCGGATGGTGCTGCCGCCGGAGAAATTCGAGGCCCAGCTGGAGTACCTGAAGCGCAACGGCTACCGGGTCATCCGCCTCTCGGATGTGCCCGACTTTCTCGCAGGCAAACGCGCGCTGCCGGCACGCTCGGTAGTGATCACTTTCGATGATGGTCATGTGTCGGTCTACCAGCACGCATTCCCTCTCCTGATGAAGTACGGCTACCCGGCGACGTTCTTTTTGTACACCGATTTCCTCGGCGCCAAGGAGGCTCTCAGCTGGCCCCAGATCCGGGAGATGGCGGCGACCGGCCTCATGGATTTTCAGTCCCATTCGAAGACCCATGCCAACCTGTCCGTGCGTCTGGCGGGTGAGTCCGATCGCGACTACCGCCGCCGCCTCGATGGCGAGGTTCGTGTCGCCTCGGAGGCGATCCGCCGCAACCTCCAGGTGCGCGCCGACTATTTCGCCTATCCCCTCGGTGACGCGAACCAGGCCGTGCTGGACAGCCTCAAGCGGGCCGACTTCACCCTCGGCCTGACCGTGAACCCGGGCGGCAACGCGTTCTTTGCCCACCCCTTCCTGATGCGCCGGACCATGGTGTTCGGCGAGTACGATCTGGCCGCCTTCGAAGCCACTTTGCAGATTGCGCGGGAGGCCGACCTCCGATGAAGGCATTGGCGCGGTCGGGGATCGCGGTGGTCGGGCTGCTGTTTGCCGGCTGTGCGGCCCGTCCGCCTTCGCCGCCCGTCTCTGTCCAGGGGGCGCCGGAGTCCGCATCGCACGCACGGGCAGCCGCCGAGCTGGAGCAGACTCTGCAGACGCGCGCACGGACTTTCCGGGACGGACGACGGTGGGCGGATGCCGTCGTGCAGTGGGAACTGCTGACGCTGCTGCGGCCGCAGTCGAAGGACTACCAGCTCGGGCTCGAGTCGGCGCGAACCGCTGCGCGGGAAGCCGCGGCAGAACACCTCCGGGAGGCCGATGCGGCACGGGCGAGGCGCAATCCGGATCAGGCGGTACTCGGGTATCTGCGGGCACTGGCCGCGGAACCTTCGAATCAGACGGCGGCGGCTGCGCTGAAGGCCCTGGAGGCCGAAAAGGTGGGAAAGGCGTGGCTCAACCGACCGCCGCGGGTTCCCTACACCCCGCCCGGTCAGGCGCCGGGCCCGGCGCCGACAGCACAGGATTCGGCGCCCAAGCCCTGACACCCTTGCCGCCACCCGGCAGCGGTCACTTCACCTGCCGGATTCGACGGTCCAGTTCGATGGCTTCCTGCCGGCGCGCACGGGCGAGATCGTTGCCAGGGTCCAGCGCAAGCACGTGATCCCACTCACGGATCGCAGTGGCGAGATCCTGCCGGCGAAAGGCCGTCTGAGCGTCCCGGTGATGACGGTCGATCTCGGCCTTCAGAGCCTGCGGGGACAGTGCCGGTTTCGACGGCGCAGGATCCGGGACGGGTGCGGCTGCCGCGGGAGCCGCTTCGGCGGGGGGCGGCGGCAAGGGCTCTGCCTTCACGGAATCCGGCGGTGCGAGCGGCGTGCGCCCGGGAATGCGGATCACCTGCCCGCCGGCGAGTTGCTTCGGTACTCGGATACCGCTATAGCGGGCGAGCAAGTAGAACTCGCAACTGTCGCCGAGCGCACGCTGGGCGATTCGCCCGAGGGTTTCGTTCGGACGGACCGTGTATTTCGTGGAAGTCCTGCCGAGCGTCTTTTCGGGATCGGCGGAGAGTCCACGAGCCAGGCACTGACCGTACTTGCTGTCAGGATCGAGTCGCTGGCCCTCGGCGATGTCACGCCGGGCGGCGTCCTCGTTACCTTCATTCAGCGATTCGGCGGAAAGCTTGAAGAGCTGCAGGGCCTGCGCCTTCGCGGCGGGCGTACCGGGGGGCGGGCCTTCGGGGATCGCAGGCCTGGCAGGCTCAGGCGTTACCGCTGCGGCGACAGGCTCCGGTGGCGGCGACGAGACATTGCCCTGCTTCTTCGGAAACTGGCAGCCAGCGAGCGCCATGACGGTCACGACCAGCGCCAACGACGTGCGGGCATTCATCGGCAGCATCACTTCGTCTTGTTGTCTGTGTGCAGTGGGAACTTCGACTTCGGATTCTACGACGGCGCGCAGCGGAAAGGCGCCTGTCGGAACGGGCGCACCGGACTCCGCAAGGAGCGGACGGCGCGCCCTGACTCACTATCTTTCCAATGACTACCGGCGAGCCATACGCAGGCGGCGAGATGCGCCCGCTGCAAGCACTAGCGGGACGAGCAACCACGCCGTGCCGGGTTCCGGCACGAGGCTGATGAAGCCGCCAGCCAGGATGCGGTGCGCCTCGGTGGTCGGGTGAACCTCGTCGAAGAACAGATAGCCTTTGCAGCCCGTGGCCAGCGCTTGCGCCGAATCCAGGCACTGATCGGTGGTGTTGGTGAAGCCGAAGGTCGCCGGGTTCGCCAGCACCTGGGCCAGGTAAGCCGAAGTGTCGGCAATGATCACGTTGACGCCCGTCAACTGCTCGACCTGCGCCATCGCCCCGGTAAGTGCGTTGTTGAACCCCGCCGTGATCTGGGAAAAAAGGAGCGCATTGCCGCTCGCCAGGCCCAGGGGTGTGACACCCAGGTCGGGCATCAGCGGAACAAGCACCGTCTTGGCGCCCGCGGCGGCAAGACCGCCGACGATGGTGGCGAGATTGTTGACCGCGGTGGGCACAGTCACGGTCGCCGGGTCTTCGCCCAGGGCCTGACCCAGGAACAGGTCGTTCGGCCCGCCCCACACCATGAACAGCGTCGAGTTCGGGTCGAAGGTCGGCGCCGCGGTGATGAAGGCGGCAAGCTGGGATGTCATGCCCGAGGACGCGAGGCCCGGGATGCCGTTCACGCCGGCAGGATCATTGATCTCGTAGTTGAAGTTCTTCGTGCCAGTCGTGGCGCCGATGACGGCGAAGTTGGAACCGCCTGCCGCCGAAGGCCCATAGCCCGAGACACCGAAGTAGTTCGCCATGTAGTCCGCCGCGACCGGCCCTGTGGAAGCGGTTCCGCTCGGGGTCCCCGGGAAAGCGCCGCCACTCAGGGTCGCCGCATTGCCGGTGTCCGAAAGACTGTCTCCAAACACATAGAACTTGTCGTAGGCGGCGTCAGCCGCCTGGCTGGCGACCAGGGCAAGGGCCGCCAGAAGTGCGCGCAGTTTCATTTTGTAGGCTCCAGATATGGGTTTTCGAGTCTCCTTCGCCGGAACAGCGCTCACGTTCTGGCTTGCGGCTATGGTAATGGAACTCGGCCGGTGCGAAAGCATTGAGAAGGAGATAGCGGTCCCGAAATCGTGGATCGCCATGGCCGCTCCACCAGAAAAAAGGGCGGCAGGCCGAAGCCTGCCGCCCTTCGAACGGGGTGGACCCGGTCAGTGGTTGTCGCGGGGGATACCTTTGGTGGTGGATATCCGCTGGTACTTCACAGCGGGCTTCAGCACCATCCCGTTTGACAGTTCGTCGACCATGCCACGCTGGATCTCCTGCCACGGCGTCTGGCTCTCCGGGCTCTTGTAGCCGCCCTTCTTCTTGAGAGCCGCCATCCGCTTGTTGTACTCGTCCTTGGAGATCAGCAGGTTGACGGTGCGCTTGTTGAGATCGATGCGGACCTTGTCACCAGTTTTGAGGATGGCCAGTCCACTGTCGCTGGCAGCTTCCGGGGAAGCATTCAGGATGGACGGGGAACCGGAAGTCCCGGACTGGCGACCGTCTCCGATGCACGGGAGCTCGTTCACGCCCGCCTTGATGAGCTTAGCGGGCGGCTGCATGTTCACCACCTCTGCCGCGCCCGGGTAGCCCTTGGGGCCGGTTCCGCGGACGAAGAGCAGGCACGTGTCGTCGATCTTGAGCTTCGGGTCATCCAGGCGGGCGTGGTAGTCCTCCGGACCCTCGAACACGATCGCGCGCCCTTCGAAGGCGTTGAGATCCTTCGGGTTCGACAGGTAACGCTCGCGGAACTGCTCGGAGATCACGCTCGTCTTCATGATGGCGCTGTCGAACAGATTGCCCTTCATGTTGAGGAAGCCGGCCTTGTCCTTCATGGGCTGCTTGTAGGGCCAGATGACGAGCGGGTTTTCGACCGGCCGGTTCTTGCAGTTGTCCGCCAGGGACTTCCCGTTCACCGTCACGGTGTTCTTGCGGATCTTTCCGGCCTTGAGCAGTTCGTTCACCACACCCGGGACACCGCCGGCGCGGTAGTAGTCCTCCGCAAGGTACTCGCCCGCAGGTTGCAGGTTTACCAGGAGCGGGACGTCGTAGCCGATCTTCTCCCAGTCGTCGTTGTCGAGCTTCACGCCGATGTGCTTCGCGATCGCATTCAAGTGGATCGGGGCGTTCGTCGAACCGCCGATGGCGGAATTGACGACGATCACGTTCTCGAAGGCCTCGCGGGTCATGATCTTGGAGGGACGCAGATCCTCCCAGACCATGTCGACGATGCGCTTGCCGGTGTCGTAGGCGTTCTCGTACCGGTCTCGATACGGCGCGGGGATCGCGGCACTGCCAGGCAGCGACATCCCGAGCGCTTCCGCTAGGGAGTTCATGGTCGACGCCGTACCCATGGTGTTGCAGTGTCCGGCGGATGGCGCGGACGACGCGATGATCTCGATGAACTCTTCGTGATTGATCTCGCCGGCGGCCAGGAGCTTGCGCGCCTTCCAGACGATCGTGCCGGAGCCCGTACGCTCTCCGCGGAACGAGCCGTTCAGCATGGGCCCGCCGGACAGCACGATGGCCGGGATGTCGACGGTGGCTGCAGCCATCAGCTGGGCAGGCGTGGTCTTGTCACAGCCGGTCGTCAGTACGACGCCGTCGATGAAGTAACCGTAGAGGAGCTCGACCAGGCCCAGATAGCAAAGATTGCGGTCGAGGCTGGCGGTGGGCCGCTTGCCGGTCTCCTGGATCGGGTGGACCGGAAACTCGAACGCAATGCCGCCGGCTTCGCGGATGCCTTCACGCACACGATGCGCGAGTTCGAGATGGTGACGGTTGCAGGGCGACAGGTCCGATCCGGATTGGGCGATGCCGATGATCGGCTTGCCCGCCTGGAGCTCTTCACGCTTCAGGCCGAAATTCATGTAGCGCTCGATGTAGAGCGCGGTCATGTCGGGATTGTCGGGGTTGGCGAACCACTGACGTGAGCGGAGCTTCGACGGGTCGCGCGCGACGGATTTCTTGGCCATGCTGGAACTCTCCTCCTCTTGGATGTGACATCGGATGCCTGTCGGTCTGGGCAGGATTCTACTCGTCGATGTCGCAACCGTGGCGCCGATCAGGCGCAGGTCGAGGGGCGTGTGTCAGAGACCGGCTGCGCGTCGGCGCGCGATTTCCGCGCGCTGGGCGTCAGGCAGCAGATCCTCCCGGCATCCGAAGACCTGGTTCAGGCACAGCCAGAAGTTCACGTTCTGATCCCTCACACGGACCTGTTCGCGCTGCTCCGGCGACAGATCCTCGCGCACGCAGGGCAGCAGAGTGCCAACGCTGTTCATGCAACCGCGGAAATTGCGTTCGTCATACGCCGCGCGAACCTGCGCCCGTTCGGACTCGGTGAGTCGAAGCGGATCGCAGGCGGTCAGCCCGCTGCGGCAGAACTCGAAGTTTCGTGATCGTGCAACGCGGGCAACCTCCTCCTGCTGGTCTGGCGACAGCAGCTCGGATCGGCACGCCCCTTCGCCGCGGAGACAGGCTTCATGATTGAGGCGGGCCAGGGTCTCGCTTACCTGCGCCCGTTCCGCCGGGGTGAGCGCCGAGAGCTTGCAGCGGCCGCCGGCCAGACAATCGGCCAGATGCTGACGGCGACTGTCTTCGAACCTGTCGGCGGAGGAAAGACGGGAAACCCGGGTGCCGCGACAACCCTCGCAACCGGATTGCGCGGTGGCGTCCGGCAAGGGGGCGCACCCCGTGAGGAGAAGGATCGTCAGACAGACCAGGAAGGCAGGCAAGGCGGCGCGTGCCATCGAAATCATTGTTCGACCGGTGTGCATTGCGCTCCTGAGGCGCGCGCGCCTCGCGCCCCCGTCGGGTAGCGCGTGTTCAGACCGGCGGCGCGCTGCTGCTGCGAGACCGGACGCTGCGACGGCGACGCATGTGGGTCCGCCGCCAGAACACGACCATGTTGAATGACAGGACACCGACGAGCAGCAGCGCGTAGCCGAACCAGCCGATGAACGCGCCGTGTTCCGAGAGATCGTCGTACATCGCGGTGAAGAGGAACCGCACCCAGACCGCCGCAATGACCGTCAGGATGATCGACCACACGAAGCCCCGGGAGAGCCACCGCGTGGACCGGGAGGATCGCTTCAGCCAGAGATACAACCAGAGATTCATGATCGAACAAAGGCAGATGCACAGGATGCAGACGATCATCCCGTGAAAGACCATCTGTGCGCTCTGTGAATTGGGATTGGGCTGATACGTCAGCAGCCAGAGAACGCCGCCAAACAGTGGCAATGCCCAGGACATGGTGAAGACGAACCACAGGACCCACCATCCACCGCGAAAAGCCATATGTGATGTAACCGTTGTCGACATTCCGTTACTCGAGCCGTGGTTTCCCCGGCACCCCTTATATGCTTGGAATTTCAGATGCTTGCGGGGGCCGATCGGCGGCAGCTCGAACGCCGCGTATACTTCGACAGGTCCCGGTCAGGGACCTTCTGCAACAAGAGTTCCAGGCACCTTGGTCAACGTCACAGTCAACGGCAAACCCGTCTCGCTCGAAGGGCCGGCATCGCACAACGCGCTGCTCGAACATCTCGGCCTTGCCGGCAGGAAAGTCGCCGTGGAATGCAATGGCGCTATCGTACCGAGAAGTCGCCTTCCCATGGAACAGCTGTCCGATGGCGACGTCATCGAGATCGTCGTCGCCGTAGGCGGCGGCTAAAGGAAACAGCCATGCAAGACAAGCTCACCATCGGCACGAGAACCTTCTCCTCACGCCTGCTCGTGGGGACCGGCAAGTACAAGGACTTCCCCGAAACCCGCGATGCAATCTGCGAAAGCGGTGCAGAAATCGTCACCGTCGCCATCCGCCGCACCAACATCGGCCAGACGCCGGGCGAACCCAGCCTTCTGGAGTTTATCCCGCCGACGGAGTTCACGCTCCTTCCTAATACGGCCGGCTGCTACAGCGCAACCGACGCGGTGCGCACGCTGCGGCTCGCCCGGGAACTGCTCGATGGCCACAACCTGGTGAAACTCGAAGTCCTGGGCGACCCCAAGACGCTGTTTCCCAACGTGATCGAAACCATTGCTGCCGCGAAGACGCTCGTCGCGGAAGGGTTCGAGGTCATGGTCTACACCTCCGACGACCCCATCATCGCGCGTCAGCTCGAGGATATCGGCTGTGTCGCGGTAATGCCCCTGGCGTCGCTGATCGGCTCCGGCATGGGCATCCTCAACCCGTGGAATCTGGAGATCATCATCGATCAGGCGAAGATTCCTGTGCTGGTCGACGCCGGGGTGGGCACCGCTTCCGACGCTGCGATCGCCATGGAGCTCGGCTGCGACGGGGTGCTGATGAACACGGCCATTGCCGGTGCGAAAAATCCTGTGCTCATGGCCCGCGCGATGCGCAAGGCAGTGGAGGCCGGCCGCGATGCATTTCTCGCCGGTCGAGTGCCAAGGAAGACCTATCAGGCATCGCCGAGTTCTCCCCAGACCGGCATCATCGCGCCCGCCGCCGCGAAGTCGCAGGCGGCCTGAGCAGCCGTCGGCACACTCACCATGGATGGCGCTGCACGCCCGATCCGCAGTTTCGTTCTGCGTACCAGCCGCACCTCGAATGCACAGCGTCGTGCGGTGGACACTCTCCTGCCGCAGTTCGGTGTGTCCTATGCACCGGCGCCGCTCGATCTCGACGCGACCTTCGGGCGCAGCGCGCTGCGCATCGTCGAAATCGGCTTCGGCATGGGCGAGTCGACCGCGCTGCTGGCGGGTCGCCATCCAGAGAACGACTATCTCGGGATCGAAGTCCACACGCCCGGCGTCGGCAATCTGCTGAAGCTCATCGACGCAGAGCACCTCACAAACGTCCGGCTGATTCAGCACGACGCCGTGGAGGTGTTCACGCACATGCTGCCGGAAGGCAGCCTCGATGGCGTGCACGTTTTCTTCCCCGATCCGTGGCCGAAGAAGCGCCACCACAAACGCCGGCTCATCCAGCCGCCGCTCGTCGCTCTGGTGGCGTCCCGTCTCAAGCCCGGTGGCTACCTTCACCTCGCGACCGACTGGGTCGAGTATGCGGACCAGATGCTGGCAGTCCTGACCGCGGAGCCCCTGCTCCGGAACACGACCTCAGCCTTCGCGCCCCGCCCGGACTCCCGTCCGCAGACCAAGTTCGAATCCCGGGGCCTGAAGCTAGGTCACGAAGTCCGCGACCTGCTGTTCGTCAGGGAAGAAAAATCTGCAGCAGATCGTTGAGGAAGCGACGGCCCCGCAGCGTGGGTTGTACGCGCTCGTGGTCACGCTCGATCAGTCCTGCCTTCTCGGCCCTGGCGAGGCCCGGCAGGATCCTCTCCACCGCGAGACCCGTCCGATCTGCGAACAGCGACAGCTCGAAGCCGTCGTTGAACCGCAGCGCGTTCATCATGAACTCGAACGGAAACGACGCGAGTTCGATCACCTCCTCGGTCTGAACCGCGGCGCCTGAACCCGAAAGGGCGCGATCCATGAACTCTCGCGGGTGCTTGTAGCGCATCTGCCGGATCACACGATCCCGGAACGACAGCTTGCCGTGCGCGCCAGCACCGATGCCGAGGTAGTCGCCGAAGCTCCAGTAGTTGCCGTTGTGACGCGACCGGCGGCCGGGCCGCGCGAACGCGGACGTCTCGTAGTGCTCGAAACCGGCATTCGCCAGCGCCGCCTCGATGCCTTCCTGCATCGCGGCAGTCTCATCGTCGTCCGGAAGCGCCGGCGGAAACCGATGGAAGTAGGTGTTCGGCTCGATGGTCAGGTGGTAGGCGGACACGTGCGTCGCGCCGCTTGCTACGGCGAGCGACACATCACGCAACGCCTCCTCCACCGACTGGCCCGGCAGGCCATACATCAGATCGAGATTGAAATTCCCGAAGTTGGCACGCGCGATCTCGGTCGCGCGCTGCGCCTCGGCACCGTCATGCACGCGTCCGAGCGCCTTGAGAAAACGTTCATCGAAACTCTGGATGCCGATCGACAGGCGGTCGATGCCGATCGCACGGAACGCGGCGAACTTCGCCTGCTCGAACGTCCCGGGGTTGGCTTCCAGCGTGATTTCGGCATCGGCCTCCATCGGCAGGATCGCTCTCGCGGCCGAGAGGAACCGATCGAGGGACTCCGGGGAGAACAGGCTGGGCGTGCCGCCGCCGAAGAAAACCGTCTGAACCTTACGCCCGTAGACGAGCGGCACGGCCGACTCGATGTCGGCGATCAGGGCGTCGACATAGCGAGCCTCGGGAACCTCACCCTTCGCTTCGTGCGAATTGAAGTCGCAGTAGGGGCACTTGCGGATGCACCAGGGGATGTGAACGTACAGCGACAGGGGCGGGAGCGACTCGAAGTGCACACCCCGCGCCGCTCCCTTGAGAATCGCAACGTCCGCCACGCCGCCCGGCGCTCAGCCGCGTCCGACGAACGGCATCTTGGTCGCCATGATCGTCATGAACTGCACGTTCGTGGCGAGCGGCAGATTGGCGATGTGCAGGATCGCATCGCCCACGTGCTGCACGTCCATCAGCGGTTCCACGGCGATCTCCCCGTTTGCCTGGGGCACGCCCTTCGCCATGCGCGCGGCCATCTCGGTCGCGGCATTGCCGATGTCGATCTGGCTGCAGGCGATGTTGTACTTGCGGCCGTCGAGCGACGTCGACTTGGTGAGCCCGGTGACCGCATGCTTGGTGGCGGTGTAGGGCGCGGAATTCGGCCGCGGCGCATGGGCGGAGATCGAACCGTTGTTGATGATGCGGCCACCCTGGGGCGTCTGGTCCTTCATGATGCGGATCGCCTCCTGCGTGCACAGGAAGATGCCGGTCAGGTTGATGTCGACCACCGTCTTCCACTGCTCGAAGGTGAGATCTTCCATCGGGATCGCCGGTGCGCTGACACCCGCGTTGTTGAACACCACGTCGAGACGTTCCCACGTGTTCTTCACGGTCGCGAACAGCGCCTTCACCGAGGCCGGGTCGGCCACGTCGGCGGAAACGGCGATCGCGCGGTCCGCCGGTGCACCCGATTCGGCGATGGCGGCCTCGAGGGGCTCCCGGCGGCGTCCCGCAAACGCCACGCGGTATCCGTTCTTCACGAGCGTCACTGCGGCCGCCTTGCCGATACCGGTACCGGCTCCCGTCACGATCGCCACTCTGCCATGCATGTCCACAGTCCACCCCCTTGTCTCGTCGCAGGAAACGCGTCAGCCATTCGACGCGATGAGGGCGCGATTGTAAGCCCGGGTAGAATCCCCGGGAGACCGGATCCGCCGGCCGCGCGTCGAGGGTGACCATGGCACCACCGCAGGAGCACCAATCGGAATCGGATTCATCCTGGGACGCAATCGTCGTGGGCGCCGGGTTCGCCGGCCTGTTCATGCTGCACCGGCTGCGCGGGCTGGGAATGCGCGCCGTCGTGTTCGAAGCCGGCGGCGGCGTGGGCGGCACCTGGTACTGGAATCGCTACCCGGGCGCCCGCTGCGATGTGGAGAGCGTGCAGTACTCCTACCAGTTCTCCGCGGAACTCCAGCAGGAATGGGACTGGTCCGAGAAGTACGCGACCCAGGCCGAGATCCTCCGCTACGCCGAACACGTCGCCGACCGCTTCGACCTGCGGCGCGACATACGCTTCCATACGCGGGTGAGTGCCGCCTCGTTCGATGAGACCGCCCGCCTGTGGCGGATCGAAACTGAAGACGGCCAGCGGGCCTCGGCGCCCTTCTGCGTGATGGCCACGGGGTGCCTTTCCACGACCAACCATCCGCGGCTCGAAGGCTTCGACGACTTTCGCGGACGGGTGCTCCACACCGGCACCTGGCCACACGAACCCGTGAGCTTCCGGGGCAGCCGCGTCGGCATCATCGGCACGGGATCTTCCGCCATCCAGTCGATCCCCGTGATCGCCGAGGAGGCCGATCACCTCTACGTGTTCCAGCGCACCCCGAACTACTCCGTGCCCGCGCGCAATGCGCCGCTCGATGTCGTCGAACGGGCGGACATCAAGGCCAGCTACCCGGTCCTGCGGGAGACCGCGGCCCGCATGTTCTCGGGCATCGTGTTCCGCTACAACCCGGACAGCGCGCTCGCCGTCTCCGACGACGACCGGCGGCAGGAATACGAGCGTCGCTGGGCGCATGGCGGGGTGTCGTTCATGGGCGCGTTCGCAGACCTGCTCTTCGACCGCCGCGCCAACGAAACCGCCGCCGCCTTCGTACGAAGCAAGATCAGCGAAATCGTCCATGATCCCGTCGTCGCCGATGCACTGTCCCCCACCGACATCATCGGCTGCAAGCGCCTGTGCGTCGACACGGACTACTACGCCACGTTCAATCGCCCGAACGTCACGCTGGTGGACATCCGCGGCACCGCCATCGAGCGGATCACGCCGGATGGTGTGATTGCGAAAGGCAGCGAGTACGCGGTGGACACTCTCGTGCTGGCGACCGGCTTCGACGCGATGACCGGCGCGCTGAATCGCATCGACATCCGCGGACGCGACGGGCGGCGCCTGAAGGACAAATGGCGGGACGGCCCGCGGGCCTTTCTGGGGTTGTCCTGCGCCGGGTTTCCGAACCTGTTCACGATCACCGGGCCGGGAAGTCCCTCGGTGCTCACGAACATGCTGCCGTCCATCGAGCAGCACGTGGAGTGGATCACCGCGTGCATTGCGCATCTGCGCAACAGGGGGCTCGGCTGCATCGAAGCCACGGACGACGCCGAGGACGCCTGGGTTCAGCATGTGGCCGATGTTGCCGGCGGCAACCTGCGTTCCCAGTGCAGTTCGTGGTACGTCGGGGCGAATGTGCCCGGCAAGCCGCGCGTCTTCTCGCCCTACATCGGCGGGTTTCCGCAGTACGTCCGGCAGTGTGAGGACGTCGTCGCCGCCGGATACCGCGGCTTCGCACTTTCCTAGGAAGCGTCCGTCCGAGGGACTGTGGGCGCGTCAGCACGCACCCGGTCCGCGTACACCCGTCCCCAGGTGCGCGAGAAAGACTCCACCTCGGCCCCTTCGAGAACGCCACGACTTCGCAGCGCCGCGTGCAGCGCCGGCAGCCGGTACTGCGGCACCGCCGGATAGAGGTGGTGCTCGATGTGATAGCCCACGTGATGTGGGAACAGGAAGATCCGGGAGAGGACGGTCGGCACGTGGGTCCGCGCGGCCACAAGCGGCGAATCGAACCCGGCCGGCGCTCCGTGCTCGGCAATCGCACGCAGCCGCAACAGGGCCTGCAGCAACGTCGCGAGAGGCAGGAGCCACAACACCGCATAGCGCAGCAGGCCGTCCGGTCCGTCGAAAGCCCAGGCAACGATCGGCATGCCGACCTGAACGGCGATGACCCCTCGCCGATCTGCTAGTGCCGCCGCGCGCAATGCGGGCGACGTATCGTCGAGCGGGCGTGCTCGACTGCCGGTGTCGGCGTTCCCCGCAGGCGCCCCGAAGAAGTACTTGTAGGTCTTCCAGGCCGTGAGTCCCGAAAGGTCCGTCGCGAGCTTGCGCAGGAGGTAGCGCTTCCCGCGCGGGTACCCCCCGTGGAGGGCGATGTCGGGATCCTGCGGGCCGTACAGATGATTGTGGTGCAGGCGGTGGATCACCCGGTATGCACACATCGAGATGCCCGCGACCGATCCGATCAGGCGCCCCACGGCGTCGTTGACCGGTCGGCTGCGAAACAGCCGGTAGTGCGCTGCGTCGTGTGCGAGAACGAACAAGGCGTGCTGCTGCGCGGCGATGACCAGGACGCATGGGATCACAACCCATGGTGTCCATGCCCAAGCCCCGAGCGCCAGAGCCGCCGTAAGCACTCCGACGGTGACCAGGATGGCTTGCGCGGAGGCCCCGTCGTCCAGGGTCGTCAGCTCGGCGAGTTCCGCGCCCGACAGAACGCGCCCCGCCACCTGCCGCGTGTCGTCGCGAAACTCTTCCCCGCGAAGTGCCGGCGCGGCGATCGCCACACCGGCTTCCGACGTCACGCCCTATCCCTTGCGTAGCGCCGCGAACGCTTCGTCGACGATGCCGAGCGTCTGATCAACGTCCGCGTCGGTGTGCTGGATCGAGATGTAGAACTTCTCGTTCGGGTTGACCAGCAGACCGCGCTTCATCAGCTCGATGGCCCAGCGCCAGCCGAGGTCCTTGTCGGCCGTGGTGAGATCCATCCAGGTGCGCAGGGGTTTGCGGTCGGTGAACCGGATTCCGAAGACGGCGTCCTCGCCGGGTGCCTGGACCGCGAACCCGTGCTTCGTGCCGGACGCGACGATGCCTTCTCGCAACCGCGAGCCGATATGCCGCAGGTGCTCGTAGATGCCGGGCTGCGACAGCACGTCGAGAGCGGCCACGCCGGCAGCCGCACACACCGGGTTGCCGTTCAGCGTGTTCGTGGCCCAGACGACTTCCGACTTGGGGCGGTTCCGCGCGTCGAGCACCGACATGACGTCGCCGTTGCCCGCGATGACCGCCAGAGGAAAGCCACCGCTTACGGCCTTGCCGTAGCACGCGATGTCCGGCACCACGCCGTACTTCTCCTGCGCCCCGCCCCAGGCGATGCGGAAGCCGGTCACGATCTCGTCGAAGATGAGCACGATGCGATGCTTGCGCGTGACCTCGCGGATCGCCTCGAGGAATCCCGGCTCGGGCTGCAGCACACGCTGCAGCGGTTCCACCACGACGGCAGCCAGCTCGTGCGCGTGCTTCTCGATCATCGCGACGGCGGCTTCGGTTTCGTTGAAGGGCGTGACCAGCACCGTGTCGCCGGTTACGGCGGGCACCCCGACGGAGTCGGGCGTGGAATGCGGGTAGGCCGAGGGCTTCGACGGCACCGTGCCCCAGAGGTTGTAGTCGTGCATCCCGTGCCAGGCACCCTCGAACTTGAGCACCTTGTTGCGCCCGCTCCAGGCACGCGCCACCCTCAGCGCGTAGAACGTGGCTTCCGTCCCGGAGCCCGTGTAGTGAACGACATCGGCGCACGGCACCGCCTCGACGATCCTCTGCGCGAGGCGGATCTCGGGCTCGTTGAGGAAGAAGTAGGTGGTGCCCAGCGGCAGTTGCGCCTCGACGGCGCGCGTCACGGCAGGGTGTGCGTGGCCGAGCAGCACCGGACCGGAGCTCAGGTGGTAGTCGATGTACTCGCGTCCCGAGACATCCCACACCCGGCTGCCTTCGCCGCGCGCGACCACGAGGTTGAGTTCGGGCGGGAGCAGGAACAGCCCTGTTCCGCCGCCTGCGAGGTACTTGCCGGCGAGCGCCAGCAGTTCGGTCTGTCGTGCCGCATCCATCGTCGTCTCCTCCGTCGATCGAATCCCGCAAGTCTAATCCCGGGAGCGGGTGGCGGTCCCGGGCAGCACCACGGCCCGCCCGCCGGCTACTTGCTCCCGCTCTCCGCGCGCCGCCTCTCCAGCAGGCGCATGAGGCGCTCCAGGTGACGGTCGGCGATGCCTTCGCGCGCGAGACTCGTTGCCGTCTGGCAGAGGTAGTCCTCGCACGGCCCGTAGTGCCCCCGGGCGGCCAGGGCAGTGTCCACAATGGTGTCGTCATCGAGGCGCCCTGCGTAAGTTGGCTTGGTCCGATCCACCACGAAGGCCACCGCCTGGAATGTGCCGACCGGCGTGCGCACCGTGACCCATTTCGCCTGGTAGGTCGTCATGATCATTTCGCGACGCCACAGCAGCATCATCTCGTCCCGCAGGCCTTCCTCCGCGAGCCGGTAGGCGACACCCGAACAGGATCCGCCGCGATCCAGCGCCAGCACGAGGCCGGGACGGTCCGGGGAACCCCGGTTGATGAACGACCAGAGATAGAAGCCGCGGTGGTAGCCGTGGACTTCGGCGAGAACGCGCTCGACGCTGTGGAAGGTCGGGCTCCATACGAGGGACCCGTAGGCGAAGATCCACACGGGGACGCCGGGGACCCGGGTCGCCAGGATTCGATCGAGGGACGCCTCGAGTGTGGCGTCGTCGACCAGGAGATGGCCATAGCCGGCCGCCCGGACCGACTCGCGCACCTGGTCGCGCTTGAGCGCCTCCCGATCGATGCGCGTCACCGCCCGGCCTCAGTGCAGCCTGGGCTTCTTCAGGAAATCGTTGCGATCCCCCGACCGCAGCTGCATCCGCACGAGCGCGCCGTCCCGCGCAAGGGCCATCGGCACTTCCACGCCCGCAGCGCCCAGGCTCCAGACTTTGCGGAAAAGCCCGGCCAGGGTGCTCACGCGCTCGCCGGCGATCTCGAGCACGAGATCCCCGACGCGCAGCCCGGCAAACTCCGCGGGCCCGCCCCTGGCCAGCCCGGCGACGATCAGCTGACCTTCCGCCTCGGTCGCGTACATGCCGAGCCAGGGCCGCGGCGGGCGCGACACCCGGCCGTAACGCAGCAGGTCGTCCAGCACGTTGTCCAGCAGATCGATGGGGACGAACATGTTGCCCTGGACCTTGCGACGGTCCACGGTCTCCTCGAGGAGCAGCGAGCCGATGCCGACCAGCTGGCCTTCCTGATCGACGAGGGCGGCGCCGCCCCACTGCGGATGCGGCGGAGACACGAACAGCGCCTCGTCGAGGACATACTCCCAGTAGCCGGCGAATTCGCGTTTGTCGATCAGCTTGGTCTTGAGGGTGTGCTCACGGCCGCCCTGGCCGATGACGAGCACGTCGTCGCCGGTGGCGAGGCGGGCGGAGGATCCGCGGGGCATCACGGGAAGATCGAGCTTGCCGAGGGGCTGGACCAGGCCGAAGCCGGTCGTGAAGTCGAACGCCAGCGGATGACCGACGACCACCCGGCCGTCGTTGGTGGCGAGCCAGAGGGTCTCCGCCTCGGTGATGAGGTAGCCGATGGTGAGCGTCAGGCCGTCCTCGCGGATCACTACGCCGTTGCCGGCGCGCTCGGTCCCCAGAATGGAGGCGGTGAACGCGTCGTCGGGAATCTCGGAGCGCACGTTCACGACGGCGTTCAGGGCGTTCTCGAGGTCGAAGGCGAGCTCGCTCTGTCGCGGCTGCAGGTCCTTCGGGAAAGCCCATTCCTTGTCTTCGGACATGACGTGCGGGTGGGGAATCGCGGCAAGTGGCCGACGAAGGATCATACCCGGTCAGGGCAGCGGCGTCGGGTTCGCGAGAGCCGATTCGTGGAGGCCCCTCGCGCTCGCGCCAGGATGAGCGTCGTTCCGGAGAGGCTTCCGGGTCGGATGGTGTATGGTCCGTCTTCCGCTTCGCCACCCCGACCCGCCGTGCCTGCTTCCGCCGCGTCCCGTGACCTGATCGACTCCCGCCTCGCCTGGTGGCGGCTCGCCGCCGCCGTGTGCCTTTCCGGCATCGGCGGCGTGGGGTCGTGGGCGGTCGTGGTCGCGCTGCCCGCCGTGCAGGCGGAGTTCGGCGTCGTGCGCTCCGACGCGTCCCTGCCCTACACGCTCACGATGCTGGGCTTCGGTGTGGGCGGCATCCTCATGGGCAAGCTGACGGACCGCGTCGGCGTCATGCCCGCAGTGATCCTCGGCGCGGTGCTTCTCTGCGTCGGATTCGTCATGGCATCGATGGCGCCCTCGCTCTGGTGGTACACCCTGACGCAGGGACTCGTCATCGGCGTCGGCACCTCGGCCACGTTCGCGCCGCTGCTCGCAGACATCTCCCACTGGTTCGAGAAACGTCGCGGCTCGGCCGTCGGCATCGCCGCCAGCGGCAACTATCTGTCCGGCGCGCTGTGGCCACCCATCGTGCAGCACTTCATCCAGACCGATGGCTGGCGCGCCACCTTCCTGGGCGTGGGCATCTTCTGCCTCTGCACGATGATCCCGCTGGCGTTCGCGCTGCGCCGCCGCTCGCCGACTCACGGCAGCGCCACGCCGACCGCTCAGGCCGTCGACCGGGACCGGCCGCTCGGTATCTCGCCCGCCGCACTGCAGACTCTGCTCGTGGTGGCGGGCTTCGCCTGCTGTGTGGCGATGTCGATGCCGCAGGTCCACATGGTGGCTTACTGCGCAGACCTCGGCTACGGACCGGCGCGGGGCGCGCAGATGCTCTCGGTCATGCTCGCATGCGGCATCGTGAGCCGCCTCACGTTCGGCTGGATATCGGACAAGATCGGGGGAGTGCGCACATTGCTGCTTGGCGCGGGACTCCAGGCGTTCGCGCTGGTGCTGTTCCTTCCGTTCGATGGCCTCGTGTCGCTCTACCTGATCGCCGGGCTGTTCGGCCTGTTCCAGGGCGGCATCGTGCCGTCGTACGCGATCATCGTGCGGGAGTTCTTCGCGCCGAAGGAGGCGGGCATGCGGGTCGGCATGATCATCACCTCCACCCTGTTCGGCATGGCGCTCGGCGGCTGGATGTCCGGCGCCATCTTCGACCTGACGGGCTCCTATCAGGCCGCGTTCGTGAACGGCATCCTGTGGAACCTGCTCACCACGGCGATCGCCATCTGGCTCCTGCGACGCAGTCTTGGTTTGCCGACGGCGCCGCAGCTCGCCCCTTCTCGCTGAGCCCGGCACTCACTCGTAGCCCGGGCTCCGCCCAGGGAGCGGCGCGACCTACGAAGCGCCGTCCACATTGCCCGGACAGAGTCCGGGCTACACGCCTTCACGCCTTCACGCCTTCACGCCTTCACATCTTCACGTCCTCACCCCACCACGCCGATGTTCCACGGCACGAACTCGTGGTCGCCCAGCCCGAGCAATTCGCTCTTGCTCTGCTCGCCGGAGCAGACGCGCAGGATGTGTTCGAAGATCTCGCGTCCCATGGCCTGGATGGTGATGGCGCCGTCCAGCACCTTCCCGCAGTTGATGTCCATGTCCTCCTCGAGTTTGCGATACATGGGCGTGTTGGTCGCGAGCTTGATCGACGGCACCGGCTTCGCGCCGAACATGGAACCGCGCCCGGTCGTGAAGAGAATCACGTTCGCGCCACCGGCGATCTGCCCGGTCGCGGAACAGGGGTCGAACCCCGGCGTGTCCATGAACACCAGACCCTTCTGCGTGACCGGCTCCGCGTAGCGATACACCTCCATGAGAGGCCCGGTACCGCCCTTCATGGATGAGCCCAGCGACTTCTCCAGGATGTTCGCCAGTCCGCCCGACTGGTTGCCGGGGCTCACCTTGCCGTTGATCTGCGTATCGCGACCGACGGTGTACTCGTCCTTCCACCAGCGGATGCGCTCGATCAGCTTCTCGCCGACTTCGCGACTGCGCGCACGCCGCGTGAGGGTGTGCTCGACACCGTAGATCTCCGGCGTCTCGGACAGGATCGCCGTGCCGCCATGACGCACCAGCAGATCCATCGCAGCACCCAGCGCAGGGTTGGCAGTGATCGAAGAGAAGCCGTCCGATCCTCCGCACTGCAAACCGACGCTGATGTGGCTTGCCGGTACCCGGATCCGCGTGACGCGGTTGGCTTCCGGCAGCATCTCCTTCACCGCGGCGATACCGGCTTCGATGGTCTTGCGCGTCCCGCCCGACTCCTGCATCACGAAGGCGCGCAATCGCGAGTTCTCCTCGAGCGCCTGCTCCTTCAGGAAGCCGCTCACCTGATTGCGCTCGCAGCCGAGTCCCACCACCAGCGAACCGGCGATGTTCCCGTGCCGCGCATAGCCGCCGAGCGTTCGCCGAAGCAGGTCCATGGGCTCGCCTGTCTGCTCCATGCCGCAGCCCGTGCCGTGCGCGAAGGCAACGACGCCGTCCACGTTGGGGTAATCCGCCAGCCGCTCGGGGGTGAAGTACTCCGCGATCTTGTGTACCACCGTCGCCGAGCAGTTGACCGTGGAGACGAGGCCGATGAAGTTGCGCGTGCCCACCTGGCCGTTCGCGCGGACGATGCCCATGAACGACGCGCGCTCGCTCTCTGGCAGCAGTTCGACCGGCCGGTAGTCCTGCGCGTACGCGTAATCCCGATCGAATTCGCGGAACTCCATGTTGTGGGCGTGCACCCACGTCCCTGGCGATATGTCGGTGGAGGCAAAGCCGATCACCACGTTGTACTTCATGATGGGCTCGCCTTGGCGGATCGCCCTCGCGGCGATCTTGTGTCCCGCCTGCACCTGACTGCGACAGGTGAGTCCCTCGGGTTCCAGCTTCGCACCGAGGGTGAGATCGGTTCGCGCCACGACCACGTTGTCGGACGCGTGCAGGCGGATGGTGGCGCCGGTGGCGGGCTTGTCGTGGATTTCGATCATGGCGGCGGAGAAATGTGGTCAGCGAGAAGTAGGCAGTGCCGCGAGCCTACTCGCTCACGGCCCTCTGTCGAAGCATCCGACTGAGTATACGCCCCGGTTTCTGCGCGACGGCCGGGTGGGGCGCCGCATGGGAATCGGTCGAAGGAGGCGGGCAATGCGCGCCACCGGGGGCCCCGATTCCGGCCCTCCCCCGAACATCGCCGATAATCGGGGGTCACGGACCGGCCGCCGGCCACCCCCGGGTCGCGCCAGCCTCATCCAAGGACTCCCCCCGATGTTCAGCTACCGCCACGGATTCCACGCCGGAAACCACGCCGACGTTCTCAAGCACGTCGTGCTCGTCCACCTCCTGGACTACCTCCGGCAGAAGGACAAGCCCTTCTGGTTCATCGACACTCACGCGGGTGGCGGCTCCTATGCGCTGGACTCCGGCTACGCCGCGAAGAGCCAGGAGTTTCGTGGCGGCATCGCCAAACTCTGGGACGCGAAGGACCTCCCCGACGCGGTCGCCGCCTACGTGAACGAAGTCCGCCGATTCAATCCGGAGGGTGCGCTGCGCCAGTATCCGGGCTCGCCGCAGATCGCCCTGCAGATGGTCCGCCGCGAGGATCGCCTGCGCCTGTTCGAACTGCACCCGAGCGAGACCAAGGTGCTGGACGTCTTCTCCGCGGATGCCGGCCGGCAGGTGATGGTTCAGGCAACGGATGGCTTCACGGCGCTCAACGCCGTGCTGCCGCCGCCACCGCGCCGCGCGCTCACGCTCATCGATCCTTCGTACGAGGACAAGAACGATTACCGCTCGGTAACCCGGGCGATGACGAACGCGCTGGAGCGCTTCGCCACCGGCGTCTATCTGGTGTGGTATCCGCAGGTCCAGCGTCGGGAGTCCGAGCGTCTGCCGGAACAGCTGCGGCGTCTTGCTGGCGAAGGCAGCTGGCTCCATGCCTCCCTCTCGGTGAGCAAGCCGGCCGACGACGGGTTCGGGCTCCACGGCAGCGGTGTGTTCGTGTTCAATCCGCCCTGGACCCTCGACGCCGCCATGCGCAAGGCGCTGCCGGCGCTGAAGCGCCTGCTGGCGCAGGATGCTTCCGCGGATTTCTCGATCGACGGCCGGCAGGTCTGATCGCCCGTTGCCCGGTCCGGTTGCGCTACGCTGCCGGGTTCCGACTCCTTCCACCCCATCCAAGAGCACGAGCTCGAGTCTTTCGACATCTGAAGAGGAGCCCTCACCATGAATCTCTACGCCAAGCTCCAGCAGCGGGAAGCGGCCGGAAAGCCGCTGCGCGTCGGCCTCATCGGCGCCGGCAAGTTCGGCGCGATGTACCTCGCGCAGGTCCCGAAGACACCGGGACTGCATCTCGCGGGCATCGCGGATCTCTCGCCGGCCAATGCCCGCGTCAATCTGGACCGCGTGGGCTGGCAGGCAGGCCACTACTCCGCTCCGTCGCTGGATGCCGCCTTCGGCTCGCGACTCACGCACGTGGGCGATGACTGGCGCAAGCTGGTCGCGGACCCGCGCATCGAGATCATCGTCGAGGCCACCGGCAATCCCATCGCCGCCGTCGAGCACGCGCTGGAAGCGTTCCGTCACGGCAAGCACGTCGTGATGGTCACGGTCGAGGCCGACGCCATGTGCGGTCCCATCCTCGCCCGCAAGGCGCAGGAGGCCGGGGTGGTCTACAGCCTCGCCTACGGCGATCAGCCTGCGCTCATCTGCGATCTCGTCGACTGGGCCAGGGCATCGGGCTTCAGCGTGGTGGCCGCAGGCCGCGGACACAAGTGGCTCCCGCACTTCGCGCAGTCCACGCCGGAGACCGTGTGGGGCTACTACGGTCTCTCGCCGGAGCAGGCGAAAGTCGGCGGTCTCAACCCGAAGATGTTCAACTCGTTCCTCGACGGCTCCAAGCCTGCCATCGAGAGCACGGCAGTGTGCAATGCCACCGGCCTCACGCCGGCGCCGGAGGGTCTGCTGTTTCCGCCCGCGAGTGTCGACGACATTCCCTTCGTCATGCGTCCGCGCGCCGAAGGCGGCCATCTCCATCACAAGGGCCAGGTGGAAGTGATCTCCTCGCTGGAGGCCGACGGCCGGCCCATTCCGTACGACATCCGCTTCGGCGTGTTCGTCGTGTTCGAGGGTGACACGGAATACATCCGCCGCTGCTTCACGGAGTACGGTGTGCGGACAGATCCTTCCGGTCGGTACGCCTGCCTCTACAAGCGCTGGCACCTCATAGGTCTGGAGGTGGGCATCTCGGTGGCGTCGGTGGGTCTGCGCGGAGAATCGACAGGCTCGCCCACCGGGTTCCGGGCGGACGTCGTGGCCACTGCCAAGCGCAACCTCGCCGCCGGAGAAGTGCTGGACGGCGAAGGCGGCTACACGGTGATGGGCAAGCTGATGCGCGCGGAGGATTCGCTCGCAATCGGCGCCCTCTCCCTGGGCCTCGCCCACGAGGTCCGGCTCGTGAAGCCAGTGGCGGCCGGACAGCCCGTGCGCTGGTCCGACGTGGCCGTCGACGAATCGAGCCTCGCCGTGAAGCTGCGCCGCGAAATGGAAAGCACCTTCTCGAACGAGGCCCGGCGGGCCGCCGCGTAACGCGCCCGACGCCGCTCGCGTCAGGCCCCTGCCAGGGCCACCGCGAGCGGCGTGGTGATGGCCGATATCGCCGTCGACATCACCATGCTGGAGGCCACCGGTCCCTGCAGCGCGTCGAACTGCCGTGACATCAGATACACGTTCACGCCAACGGCAAGCGAGCCCAGCAGCACGACAGCCTGAGTCTCGAGCGGCGGCAGCCCAAGCGCGCGCGCCATCGCCCACACCACCAGCGGCTGGAACACGAGCTTCAGCGTCGTGATACCTGCGCCGATCTGCCAGCCCGCCTTGATCCCGTACTCGAACAGCCCCATGCCGACCACCACGAGCGCCAGCGGCGCCGCCGACTGCCCGATCAGCCGAAGCGGCTCGTCGATCATGTAAGGCAGCGTGAGTCCCGACTGCCCCAGCGCGGCGCCGCTCAGGATGCCCGCGACCACGGGAGTGGTGAGGACGCTCTTCGCGGTTCGCAGGAATCCCCTGGCGGACAACTCACCGTGACGCGCCCATTCGACAGACACGGTCGCCAGCGACCAGAGCGTGAGCGAATTGAACACGATCACCAGGGCGACGGGCCCCACCCCCGCCTCGCCCAGCGTAGCCTTGGCAAGCGGAATGCCCAGCAGCACGTTGTTGGAGAACACCCCGCCCAGGCCGAGAACGGTCTGCTCCACACCGTTCAGGCGGAACACCCAGCGCCCCATGATCCGCCCGGCCACGAACGTGATGAAGCAGCCGCTGAAGAAAGCGATGAGGAGTCGCGCGTCGAACGGCGGCAGACGGGAAGGATCGCTCATGAGCCGGAACAGCAGGGCCGGCACGGCAAGGGCGAACACGAAGGTGGCCAGCGCATCGCTGACCGCCTTGGGCCAGCGCCCGGACCACGACAGTGCATAGCCGATCAGGACGAGCACGAAATGGGGCGCAGCGAGCCCGATGTGATGCAGGACGGAGGACATGGCGGCAGTGGAACGAGGGCCTGCATTCTGTCATAGCCCCGCTGCAGAGGGCCTTCCCCGGCGCTATGCCATGCAGCGTATGGCAGCACCCGGTTCGCGGTGGGACCATGCCCGCCAGGAACAATCGAGCACGATTCTCGCTCAAGGATTTCCGACTACGGGCCGATAGCTGGTACAAGCGACAGCAAATGCCCATCCGGTCCGGACGGCTCAGGACCGGCGCGCTGTCGCACGGGGGAGGTTTCATTCTCGATGAAGGAGGGCTGTCCATGTTTTCGAATCGAGGTGCGTCCCCCGCACTGGCTTCACCGTCCCGCAAGCTCGCGCTTCTGCTTCGGCGCTTTCTCGGCCTCGCGACTCTCGTGACAGGCCTCGGCCTCTCCGGTCACGCGCAGGCGGACCCGGAATCTCCCGAACTGCCGCCAACCTACACCGCACCCGCATGCCGTTCGCTCGTGCTGGACACAGGCCGCATGATCGCTTGGGCCCGGTGGGAAAAGCGCTTCCCCCTTGAAAAGGTACGGTTCGACCCCTACCAGGAAGGCACCCCTTCCTGGGTCATCCAGCTGGTCGAGCGGTGGGTGGTCGACGCCTACGAGTGGAAGGCCACCGACGCGCAGGTGCTCCAGTGGGCATCGGAACTGGGCAACACTCAGTACCTGCCCCGCGCGAATCAGCTGACGGCCCACGAGACGATCGCCATCTGGATGCGCCGCATCGCGCGTCAGTGCGGCAACGACAGCACGGCACTGCGCGACTGATCGCCAGCGCCGGCACGAAGCCGCGCGCGATCACCCGGCGTTGTCCCGCGGCGGCCGTCGCGGGGTAGGGCCGTGTGGTCCTGATGCACACGAAGCGCGTGATACGCTCGACCGGGTCATCTTCTTCGCTTCACACCATGACCCGCTCTTCGATCGCGCTTCTCGCTCTGCTTCTCGCCGGCTTCGGCTCCTCGCACGCTGCCACCCCTTACGAGAGGCCGGCTGGCATCGCCGAAGAGAAGGAACCGCTCATCTCCGCGGGCTATCGGGCGCTGTTCACGTGCACCGGACATTTCTCGGCCGGTCGTCCGCTCGCGGACATTCTCCAGCTGGAACTCGCGGACGTGTCCGACCCGGCGTATCCCGCCCCCGTGATCGATCAGCGCCGGCACCTCGTGACGGCCACGGACCCGAGCGGCCGCATCGTCCGCATCGCCGCGTGGCGCGACACGATGGGCTGCACGATCCTGCCGCCGCATTGGACGATGGCCGACGTACCTCGTCTGCCCTACGTCGCCCTGCCCCGTGCACCCGATGTGTCCGCGCAACCCTTTCCGGCCGGCGACAAGGTGGACCTCCCGGCAAACGGAATCGACAGCCGCTACGCGTCGCTCGGCCCAGTGCTGGATGCCGCCTTCGACGGTCGTTCCTTCGGCACACCGGGCATCGTCACCACAGGCGTGATCGTGCTGAAGAACGGTCGGATCGTGGCCGAGCGCTATCGCCCCCACTTCGGCATCCGTAGTGGCTACCGCACCTGGTCGACCGCGAAGAGCATGTCGGCCATCCTGATCGGCATCGCGGCGTCGAAGGGCATCCTCGACGTCGAGGGTCGCGCGGATATCCCCGAATGGAGCCATCCCGGCGACCCGAGGCAGTCGATCACCTACAAGCACCTGCTGTGGATGTCGAGCGGACTCTTCAGCGGCGGGGCCAACACGAACGCCATCTACTTCGGCGGGCAAGACATCGTGAGCGCCGCGGCCAAGACGACGCTGGAGGCGGAGCCGGGCAAACGCTGGAAGTACGCCAACAACGACACGCTGCTCCTCATGCACGCCCTGCGCACCCGCATGAAGGACGACCTCGCCTATCTGCGCTTCCCGTACGAGGAACTGTTCCACCCGATCGGCATGTACCAGACGCGATTTGAGACCGACCACCTCGGCAACTTCATCGGCTCGAGCCAGACGTACACCACCGCACGGGATCTCGCCCGCTTCGGCCTGCTGCTCTCCGCAGACGGCGTGTGGAACGGTCGCCGCATCGTGCCCGAGGGCTGGATCCGGTTTCTCACGTCACCGGCGCCCGCGAAGGCGCCGGCTGCGGACGACTGGGGCTACGGCGGGCAGTTCTGGCTGCTGGATGGAATGCCCGGCATCCCGCCCGGCACCTACTCCACTGCGGGCAACAAGGGGCAGTTCGTGACCGTCGTGCCGGGGCATGACCTCGTGGTCGTGCGCACGGGCATCGATCCGAACGGCAAGCGGTTCGATCCGCACCGGTTGGTCGCGGAAGTGCTGAAGGCAGTGGGAAAGTAAGGGAAAGTCCGCACAATCTGTGCGGACCTTGCTAGAAGAACACCACGACTTCCCCCGTGAGGAGGGTCGCGGTCTTGCCGGCGAACGCCCCGTAGGCCGAGCCGGCACGGAACAGTCCCGCCGTGAAGATCAGATCCACCTGACGCAGATCGCGGAAGCCGAGCACGAGATTCCACTCCTCGCCGATGTCCCGCTGGCGTCCGTCGAGATCGGCGCTGATGCGGAAGTCTCGCATCGTGGTCGCCGCGACACTCTGCCAGTAGCGGTGGTAGACGAGTTCTGCCGAGCTCGCCTCGAAGAACGGGATGCCCACCGCCAGCGTGGTCACGTTGAGATTCGACAGCTCCGGGCGTGACACTTCGCCGTAGTAACGGAAGCGGTTCACGCCGAAGAAGCGGCCCTTGTTCTTGTGCAGCCCCGTCTGACGAAAGCCGCTGTCGATCTCGTCGTTGCCGTCGCGGTCCCCGGATGCACGGGCGAAGCCCGCGGTGAGCGCCACCTTGCCCGGCCAGGGCGTCTGCCAGCTCACACCCGCATCGAGAGCGCTGCCGCTCACGCGATGGGCGACGGGTGCACGCGCGATGTCGGCGCTGGAGAAGTCCGTGAACGTCTCCCGCCCCCGGACCCAGGCCGCGTCGGCCCAGTAGCGGATCGTGCCGAACGAGTCGAGCGATCGCTGCCCGATGGCGCGAACGCCGAACCAGGTGAGATTCGCGTCGCTCGTGTCCTGATGGATCTCGTCGATGCGCGTGCCGCGCAACGGGGTTTCGGACAGGTCCTGCTGCCGCATGACGAAGAAGTCCAGGGTCTCGCGGCTCGCCCACATCCAGCTCACCGAGGCGAGACCCCGATAGAGGCCCTGGCGATGCGGGAGGATGCCGGCATCGCGCGAGGCCACGCGGGCCACATCCTTGGCAACCCCCACCTCGGCGTGCAGCGGTCCTTCGTCGAAGTAGAGGCGGGCGCCATCGAGATCCGCGTCCCACCACCACTCGCGGAACTCGCGCACGTTCTGGCGCCCGAACTGCAGGCCGACACGGTTGCGCGCAAAGCCGTCGACGAACAGCCAGGTGAGACCGCGTTCGAGATAGCCGCTCGTATCACCGGTACCGTTCGTGCGACGGAACTCGTCCTCGTACAACGCCTTGCCTTCCACGAACACGTAAGCCCGGTCAGAGTAGCGCCAGAAGAATTCGAGCTGCAGTTCCTGAACGAGATCGTCGCGGATGTTCGGGTTGCGGCGATCGTCCAGCACGTAGTTGCGGCGCTCCCGCAGCGTCGCGTCGTACTCGCCGGTGATGCGCAGGGGCCTGCCCAGAAACTCCACCGTGAGCGGCTTCTCCGGCCTTCGGGAATCCTGGCGGCGGGTGAGCGACTCCACGCGATTGAAACCGGGTCGGGGCATGTCGGCCGGAATGCCGAAGATGCTGAGCCGGCGCGTGCCGTCATCGGCGGGCTCGCTGCGAGTCACGACACCAGTCAGCTGGACATCGCCTTCACGCCAGCCGCGGGTGGTGCTCGGCTCGATCGACTTCGCCATGAGGTGACCGGCGGCATCGTTCCGGCCGGTGACCTTCACGAGAAGGTCGTCCCGGAAGGCAGCCTGCTCCAGATCCCGCCATTCCGTCTTGTCGTTCCATTCCACCTCCACCGGGCCGACCGCGAAGCGCCGGCTGCCGGCATCCAGGCGTTTCACGTTGCCGACGACCTGACCGCGGTCGGCGTCGTCCTCGGGTTCGCGCCACTGGATGCGCTCCACCCGCAGACCTTGCCCCGCCATCGGACCGGTGACGCGGAACGCCTTGCCCAGGTATTCATCGGCACACGCGACGGAAGAACTCAACGCAACAGGGAGCGCGAACAGCGCCGCCACCGACTTTCGAACGAAACGCTTGGTCATGGGAACCGCTTTCGGACAGACCTTATGGGTGGAGCTCGGGCGTACGGTTGCGCGCGAGCGTGAGCATCCGGTGACGCTGCACCCTGCCCGTTCGGGCGAGCAGCGAGAGAAGCGAGGCGAGACGACGGTGATCTCCTTCGTCCATCACCGCGTGGTGAAGCATGATTCCGACGGGGCCTTCGCCCGCGCGGAGCGCATCGGCGATGTGCTCGCCGAGCGTCACCCACTCGCGGTCGTCGGCTTCGCGCCACTTGCACCAGTCCACGGCCACCGGCAAGCGTCCGAGAAATCCGCTGCCCAGCCTCGGCGCCGTCCGATCCTGCGAGAGCGTGGCGAATCCGAGGTTCTCCAGGCAGTCGGCCGTGACTTCGGTGCAGCGATTCCAGGGCGGCGTGAAGATCGGATCCACCTGCCCCAGCATTTCCTCGAGGCGCGCCTGACCTTCGACGAGGTCCCGCCACTGGTCCCCGCGGGCGCGGGTCGGGCCGAACTCGCACTTGCGTCCGGCGGTCTCGTGATTCACATGCCTGCAGCCGTGCTGATGGAGGCCGAGCAGATCCCCGCGACCATGCCTGCGTCGTACCAGTTGTGTGGCGAGCGACGCTGTCAGCGCCATGGGAATGACGGCGAGGTCGATCGGCGTTTCGTAGTCGGCAAAGACGTCGAGCAGCTGGAACAGGCGGGCGTCGTCCCAGCCGGCGTCGTCGTCCCGAAAGAACACGTCGACGCCGTCGCGGCGCGCGTCCAGCGCCTGGCGAACGGGATCAAGCCACACGTTGCCGCCCCTCGCGTGGGTCGTTGTGCAACGAAACTTCCTCGTAGTCGCGTGCGACGATCGCCGCAGTCTTCGGTCCGCCGTCCAGCGCCAGCGTCGAAGCGGTCGGGCGAAACGGCAGCGTGGCAGCGATCTCCACCGCCAGTGCTTGAGGCGTGAGCGCCACGGGTTCGAGGACTCGCATCAGTCCGAGCGCTGCCAGCCTGCGAGCACGATTGGTCTGTTCGTCCTCCCGCTGCTCCGCATAGGGCACCACCAGCGCCGGCACTCGTGCACCAAGGATGTCCATGGCCGTGTTGTAGCCGCACTGGCTCACGGAGACTGCGGCACGTCGCATCTCCGCCCCGAGATCCGGCACGCTGCGGACCAGTTCGATGGCGGCGTTCGACTGCACCGCTGCCTGCAGGGCTTCCCAGTCGGACTCCGGGAGAAACGGGCCGGCCACGACACGCATGGGCGGTCGACGGTCAGACGGCAGTAGCGCGTGCGCAGCGACTGCCGCACGCAGAAGCGGGCCCCCGGCAAGTCCGCCACCGGCCGACACGAGAATGTGATCCCCGCGTGCGGGCGCCGGCACCGTCGCTTCGCTGCGGGTGACGAACCCCGTGTAGTGCACAGGCACACCCATCGGTCGGGACGGGCGAAACGATTCGGAGAACTCGGCGAGCAGCGGGTCGGCATGCACAAGCACGCCGTCGAAGTAGCGGTCGCAGAGCCAGCGCGCGCGATCGTCGTGGTGCTGCTGATCCGGCCGCGCGGCGACCAGGATGTCGCGCACGCTGCACCAGACTCGGGGGCGAGGCGCTGGAGCGCGGCGCGCGCGCTTGAGCAGCGGCAGGAGTTCGTAGGCGAACTTCTTCCGGCCGAAGGGAAACAGCTCCACCAGCACGACCGCCGGCCGCACCCTGTCGTACGTGCCGAGGATCATCTCGCGGCGAAACGCCTTCACTCGCTCCACGTCCTGCTCGCCGCCCCGGCTCACGAGCTGCCGGTCCTCGAGACCGAGGGGTGGCAGATCGATGATCTCCATGTGCCGGGGCGCCGTGACGCCCGGCGGGAACACGCCGCCGTTCAGGAACACGACCCGGAAAGTCCGGCTGAGCGCCTCGGCGATCGCGAGGGAACGCATGAGGTGGCCGATGCCCACCGAATGCTGGCAGTAAAGAAGCAGGGCCGGCTTCATGGGTCAATCCTCGGGGCACTGGTGACGGACACGCGATCGCGCTCGCGGTCGGTGACATCGGTGATACGGCCGTCGCGCAGTTCGAGAACGCGGTCGAACTCGTGCAGCGCGAGGTACTGATGTCCGATCACGATCGTGGTGCGCCCGGCGTTGAGGCCTTCCACAGCCTGGTGAATGGCTGCGGCGGTGAACGCGTCGACTGCGGAGGTCGCCTCGTCGAGGATCAGCAGGTCGGGACGCTTGACGAGCGTTCTCGCGAGACAGATGCGCTGCCGCTGCCCGCCGGACAGCGTGCAGCCGCGCTCGCCGACGACGGAGTCGTACCCCTGCGGCATGGTCTCGATGAAGCCGTGCGCGCTGGCCTGCCGCGCCGCCGCTTCGATCTCGTCGATCGAGGCGTCCGGCCGTCCATAGCCGATGTTCTCGCGGATCGTCGCGCCGACGAGCACGGTGTCCTGGAGCACGATGCCGATCCGGGCCCGCAACGACTCCCGGGTGTAGGCATCGAGCGAGCGGCCGTCGATCCGCACAGCGCCGGCTTGCGGCTCGTAGAGCCGGAGCATCAGATTCACCAGCGTGGACTTGCCGCTGCCTGACGGACCGATGAGCGCAACGTGCTCGCCGGCACGGATACGGAAGCTCACACTATCCAGGACAGGCTTGCGGCCGTCGTAGCCGAAAGTCACGCGGTCGAACTCAACGTCACCCTGCAGGCGCGTCACGGGCACGGCATCCGCAGCGTCACGGATCTCGGGCTCCAGATCGAGCAGTTCGCCGATCCGCTCCGCGCTCACCTTCGCCCGCGAGAACTTCGCCCACAGCTTGCCGAGATCCCGGATGGGCTTGTAGAGACTGTTCACGTAGGCGACGAAGATAAGAAGCTCACCGGGCGTCAGCGCACCTCGCACGGCGAACAACCCGCCTACGAGCACCGTTCCAGCCATGCCCACTGCGGAGACGAATCCCACAGCCTTGGAGACGGCCGCTGCTGTGCGGGAGCTGACGATCCCCGCTTCCAGGCTCTGCGCACTGTCCACTTCGAAGCGCGCCTGCTCGTAGTCCTCGCGGCCGAAGGCCTGCACCAGGGCGATGGAGCTCAGCACGTCGTTCAGCCGGCTCACGATCCGGCCTTCGGACCTGCGCTGTTCGCGCGCCGAGAGGCGGATCTTCCGGTTGAGGTACAGGAGCAGCACGAACAGCAGCGGCAGGGTCACGAACACCACGAGCGCGAGCTGCCAGTTCATGCTCACCATGACCGCGAGCACCGCGGCGAGCAGCAGCACCTCGGCCACGGCCTTCACCGCCCAGTCCGAAAGCGCGTCACGCAGCAGCGTCGTGTCCGAAGTCACCTTGGTCATCAGCTCACCGGAGCGATTGCGCCGGTGGAAGGCCAGGGACATGCGCTGCAGGTGCGAGAAGAGTTCGCGGCGCAGGGCAAACACGAGTTCGTGGCCGACGCGGGCGCTGAGAAAGGTCTGCAGATACGCGAAGGCGCCGGAAAGCAGCGCGATGCCCGCGATCGCACACGCCATGGCCACCAGCGTCACCGTCGACCCCTGGTCCAGCAGCGGCTGCAGGAAGCCGAGCGAGTCGGGCAGTCCCTTGCCGAGCAGCACGTGGTCCACGACGATCTTGATGGGCCAGGGCGCCGCGAGGTCCATGGCAATGGCGCCCAGCAGACTGCCGAAGGCCAGCGCGATGGTCCGCCAGCGCAGCGCCAGCTGGTCGCGGATGAACCGACCCAGCGCGGAGTGCCGCGAGTCCGTTCTCATGACAGGTCCTCCGTGAGGGAACGCGCCGACTCGGCGGCCCACGCAATGAGGTGGATGACGGTGGGCGTGAACTCGGGTCGGTCCCGCCAGTGGAGGCGGTACGCCTTGTCGATGCCGTGACGGGCGACATGCCAGGCGAGCAGGCTGCGCGAAACGGGCGTCATTGCCTGACGGCCGTACGCTTCGGCGGCCACATCCGACCAGGGCTCGCCGGGACCACAATCCGCTGCCCGCAGTCGAAGATCCACCAGCAGCGACGCGAGATCCTGCTCGGCATCGCCGCGCGCCATCTCGTCGATATCGGCGACGGCCACGCCTTCCGCCTGCACGAGAAACTGTTCGAGATGCACGTCGCCGTGGATCGTCACCGGCGCTTCCAGCGGCAGCGCATCCATCGACTGCGAAAGGGCGTCGAGCGTACGTTCGAGAGACCCGGTGGCTTGGGGGTAGGCCAGCGCCAGCTTGGCCGCACGTTTGCGGGTGTCGTGCAGCAGGACGGCCCTGGCGCAGGCCGGCAGCCCGTCGACCTGCACGGCGTGCAGACCAGCCAGAGCCCGCGCGCACTGCTGTACGCGTTCCGCGAACCCTTCGGATCGTGTCAGTTCGGCCACCGTGCCGCCGTCGATCCATCGCTGCCAGACGGTGCGGGTGGCCGCGTCGTAAGCGAGCGGCTCCGCAACCGGGAAGACGTTGCCGCTCGCACGGCCTTCGCGGAACAGCGTTCGAAGCCGCTGAAACACGAGCGCGCCCGCATCGTCGGCATAGGTCTTGGCGAATGCGCAGGCGAGTGCCGGCCGTCCGACTGCTTCCTCACCGACCCGGAACGAGCAGCGGTCCCCGGGTCGATAGCGGAGCACGGTGACCGACACGGGTCCGATGGCTGCGCCGAACAACGATTCGGTCCGCTCCCGCGCACGCTCGGGATCGACGAGCGTCGGCAGCTGGGGCAGACCCGCATCTTCCGGAAAGCGATGGAGCCGCAATGTGGCGACGCCGTGGGAAATCGCGGCGGCCGCCTTGTCGTCACCGGGGAATTCGCCGAGTCGCGCAGTGCCGTGCACCCAGACCGGGAACGCCACCGACTCCTCCGATCGGACCAGATGCAGGCGATAGCACACCTTGAGATGGGACTTGTGCCACGAGGCTGCCTTGCCGTAGGTCTTGCGCCAGGCGTGAGCGACTTCGCACTCCACGATGCGGTGCGCGTCGTCCCACAGCGCACGCACGGCGCCGCCCAGCAGGGTCCGCATCGTATCGGCGTCGGTGAAGGCGGCAAAGACGGAGTCGCTGCCCGCGAGGGCCGAGGCCTTCATGCCTGGGCCTCTGCGGTCTGGCTGGCACACAGCGCGCGCGGATTCCCCAGCGCGCATCGGGCAGCCTCCAGCACGAACGGCAGAGCCTCGCGCCATCCCGGCTTCAGGGATGTGACGGCGCGTCGGGCCCGCTCGTGCAGCAGCGCCGCGGCCAGATGCCAGGCCACAGTCTCGGCCAACGCGGCGCCCTGGCCTTCGCCGAAGTAGCCGTCGACAACCTCGGCGAGTGTGTCCGTGTCAATCGGCTCCGCACGGACGCACGAACGGTAAGCCAGCTCGGCGAGCAGGCTGCCCAGTTCGGCGTAGGCATCGCCCGTCGACACACGATCCATGTCGATGAGGGAGACTCGATCGGGGCCCACCAGAATGTTTCGGGAGTGCAGATCGCCGTGGAGCGTGGCGTCAGGCGCCGAATCGATGGCGCGCGCGCGGGCAGTCAGCTTCTCGGCGAGACGCATCGCGCTCGAAGCGTGTTCGGGCGCGGCCCGCGACACGATCGCCGCGGCGTTCGCAATGGCATCGGCGAGGCTTTCGCGCGGCTCGTTCCTTTGCGCGACGCCACGGGTGCGATGCAGCGCGGCGACCGCACGGGCCACTTGGCGCATGGTGTGCGCACAGCCGTTGTGGCTGGCGAGGAGCGAGTGCAGCGTCGGCGCCTGCACGCCTTCCTGCCACAGCAGCCGGTCGTCGGCGTCATAGCCCAGCGGACGGGCATAGCCCACCTGCCCCTGCCAGTGGGCATCGCTGTTCCAGAGCGTCTGCATCACACGGTGCGTGTGCACGCCGGCATCGTCGTAGCGCATCTTGCCGAACACGCGCCAGGAATCGACACGCCCGGCCCCACCGTGGTCGACACCGACGTCCAGCGCCACTGTGCAGGTGTGCTCCGGGAAGTAGCTCACGACCGTGTGGTCAGCGCGGCGAACGGTTGCACCGCCGGGCCAGCGGGTGGCGACGAGCGGCCTCAGGTAGCGCGACAGGGCTTCGTCCGGCGCCACCAGCCGCGCGAGCTTGGCGAGCTTGCGATCCGAAGGAAACGCGCGGGCGATCGCGTTCCACTCCGGCAGGAACTGCGCAAGGCAGGGCGCGCCGTCGCCATCGACTTCCGTTCGGGCCTTCTCGTAGCGTGATGCCGCTTCTGCGCGCTCGTGCATCGACAGGCTCGCCCGCTGCTCGACGGTCCCGGGGTGCCCCGGCAGTTCGATCGCGAACCGGTACGCCACGACGCAGTTGCGCCCGGGACGGTACTTGACCCGCTCGATCTCGACATGCCGGACACGGCAGGGCTTTCGGTTCCACAGCGTAAAGATCGGCTGCAGCGCGGCCGCCACGGCGGAGTCGTCGACCAGCCAGGCCAGGGCCGGCAGCACGGGATCGACCGGAACCGTGCGATGCGGGGCGTTCACGATGCGAGCCCCTTCCAGGCGATGCGCCCGCTGGCGTCCCGGAGTCGAGCACCTCGGTCGGCATGAAGTTCGACGATTTCACCGGACGCGTCGCGCCGCATCGCGAGGAAGCTGCCGCGAAAGGCAAAGCCGCCGAAGTGCCACTCGGCATCCGTGACCTCGGCCAGGAAGAGGTAGTCGGTGTAGCCATGGCGCCCTTCACCGACCTGGATCCGCATGGCCCAGGCGTTTGCGGTCTGCGTCTGCGGCGTGATCGCGTCGGGCATCACGTTGAGCTCGCGCACCATGACGTTGGGTGTCTCGCCGCGGAAGGGAAACAGCACGCTGGCGAAACTCGCCGACTCGGCCGTCTGCGTCACCCGCACGATCGGCGCGTCGTGGCTCACGCCGTAGCGATACGACACCTGGCCGGCCTCGACGCCGACCTCGACACCGCCGCGGTCCTCGTGGGCGATGAGCAGGCCGGGCGTAGCGACCCTGACGGTGCCCCAGCGCCGGTCCACCACGGCGCTGTCCTGCGCGCACTCGGACAGATGGAACCACTGGTCGTAGCGGTGTTCCGCATCCGTGCCGATCAGCGTGTCGTTGACGACCCAGTAGTCGCCGAAGGCGAACACGATCCGGCGGTCGTGGACGACGGGGTACTCGTGGCTCTTCGCCACCCCGTGCAGCAGGCCGAATCCGTCGAGCACCACGAAACGGCGCAGGTCTGCGTCGGGCGCCGGGCCGGAGATTCGATGACGCACGGCACCCGGGCGATGCCGCGTGCCCTCCTTCACCGGACGCGGTTCGTACCGCGTCTGATTGCGCCCGTCGACGGTCACGGTGTTGTGCCACGCGGTGCCACGGAACTTCACCCGCCAGTTCACGTCGCCGGCTTCGCTGTACGTGTACCGACCGGGATCGACCACGAGCGACCGGCCGTTCGCAGCCAGTTCGAAGCTGAGGCAGTCCAGGTGGCCGTGATTGCCGGCGCCGAGGGGGCCGCAATCCAGCACGAGGTAGTGCTCGTCCTCGTAGGCGCGTGCGCCTCGGCCCCAGCCTCCGTGCAGCACGTAGTAGCCGGCGTCGTGGAAGCCCTGCGCGCGCTTGCGGGGCGGCACGCCCTCGACCCCGAGTGTCGCGACGTAGCGCATGTCATCGCGACGGTAGAGGTCGGCCCCCTGCAGCAGCAGGTCGCGAAAGCTCCGCGAGTCGCCGTCGCTGAGGCTCGGAATCACGCCGTCGGGCTTGTGCACGAACAGGGAGAATTCGAGCGCCCGGACGAGTCGCTGGTCCATCACCGCGGGAATCGCGATACCGTTCAGTTCGGCAAGGCGGCGGATGCAGAGATAGTTCTTGAGGACCAGATGGTGGTAGTCGGTGGACAGCTCGCAGTGCACGCCGTCGGGCAGGAGGTCCGTCTGGATGTTGCGGACGATCTCCGCCAGGGCGAACTCGCGCCACGCAGCCGCGCGCTCGAACTCCGGCAACGCCACGCCCGCGAGAAAGATCGCGTACAGCTCCAGCGTGCGATGGTTGCGCGCGGGTGTCAGGTTCTCGCAGAGGTACTCGACCTGTTCCTCGATCGAGCGCAGAAAGCGCGACAGGAAAGCCGCCGGAAAGGCGTCACTCCCGGCATCGGCCGAGAAGTAGTGGAACGCGTAGATCCAGTTCTGCACGCGCCGACCGGTGACGTCCGCCGCGATGAAGCCCGGCGGGGTCTGGTCGATCCACGAGGACACGAGATCCACGAAGCCGTCGAGATAGCGGCGCTCGCCGGTATCCCGGAAGCGCATGCCGAGACCCACGGCGTAGTAGAACTTGTGCAGCAGGATGTGCCACTCCACGTCCTTGCTCGGATTCTCGAGCCAGTTCATCTGGCGCGAGACGACGTGCGCCTCGTTGTTGAACTCGAAGCGTCCGCCGAGAATCGCATCGATCTTCCCGGGCGCGGTTTCGTCGGGGTCCGGCACGGGGAAGTAGTGGTCGTTGGCACGCTGCCGGAAGTGCGCGGCAAGTCCGTTCTCGCACAGCGTCCGCCACGGCAAGCCGAGCGTCGGTTTGGGTGCGGTCCGCTCGGCAGCGCGGGGATGCGCGGATTCGGCAACGGCCGCGTTCATGGGCGCTGCTCCTGCGCATGTATCTCCCGCGCGAACAGGGCACGCAGTTCGACGGTGGTGGTTCTGGCATCGAAGATGTCCAGCACACGAGCGCGCGCCGCCTCACCCAGCCGGCGACGTCGCTGCGGGTCCTGCAGCAGTTCGTTCAGGGCATCGGCGAGAGCGCCGGCGTCCCGCTCTCCGACGATCACGCCGTCGCGACCGGCCCGCACCAGTTCCGGGATGCCCGACACGCCGGTGCTCACGACCGGCAGCCCCATCGCCATGGCCTCCGCCAGCACGTTGGGGATCCCGTCCCGATCGCCGTCCGCGGCGACGAGGCAGGGCAGCACGAACATGGCCGCGTCGGCGTAGAGCTGGCGCAGGGCGCCGTGGGTGACGGGTCCCTGGAGGCGCACCGTGTCCGCCAGATCGTGGGCCTCGATCAGCTTCTCGATGACCGGGCGCTGGTCGCCGTTTTCGCCGACGACGACACAGCGGAACCGGCAGCCGGCGAGCTTCAGCACGGCGCACGCCTCGATGAGATAGCGGAATCCTTTCTTCTCCACGAACCGGCCCACCGCCAGGATCGTCGGGACGTCCGCTTCGGACCGGCGGGACGGCGGCGCGAAGTACTCGGTGTCCAGCCCGTGGTAGATGGTGCGGACCACGCCAGGGCGCGGACTCAGTTTTTCCAGATGAAGGCGATTGGCGTCGGTGCAGGTCGCCACGAAGCGAGCGGCGGCCAGCTTGCGCGGCAGCAGGTCTCCGGGGTTCTGGTCCGACTGGTAGATGTCCTTCGCGTGCGCCGTGAAGCTGAACGGCAGGCCGGTCATGCGGCTCGCGAGCCAGGTGATCGTCGTGGCACCGTGGCAGAAGTGCCCGTGCAGGTGTCTCACCGAACCCTGCGCCAGGATGCGGTCGGCGATGAAGCCGGCCTGGAGGAACTCCTTCACGAAGACCTTGCGCGGCGCAGCGTGCCACGACGGCCGGTAGCGCCACGTCATCGCGATCACGGAGGCGAGCGTGCCGAGCCATGCGCCGGGGCGGCGGGCGGCGACTCTCGCGTGCGCACGCCAGTAGCTCGGGAGATTCCGGGTGAGCCACGGCAGCAGACGCGTGCCGGAGAGCGAGGTGACTGTCGGCAGATACGTGAGGGGCGCGCGGATGCGCGAGACGTTGTCCTGCACCTGATCCGTGTCGCCGTTCTTCACGGCGAACAGCCGCAGCTTCGCACCCAGCGTCTCCAGCAGATGGATCTCCTGGGTGATGAAGGTCTCGGAGATCCTCGGGTAGCCCATCAGCACATAGGCCACTTCCCCGGACCAGCGGTCCGGCCTCGATGACACGTCACCGGCGCGCGGCATCGGGAGGCGGTCGCAGCACCCTTCGCCGCCGTGGGGCCCTTCTCGCAGGGCGTGGGCGTGATCATGCATAGACCTTCTCCGTCGGGTTGCGGGCGTCTCGCGGGTTGCCGGTGACCGACAGCAGCAGCCGGTGGACGGTGTCGAGATTGCGATCGTTGTCGAAGTGTTCCGTCACCCAGCGACGGGCCGCGGCTCCCAGTTGCCGACGCAGCGACGGATCGGCGATGAGCAGTTCCATGGCTTCCGCGAGGGCTTCGGCGTCGTCCGGCGGGACGAGCAGGCCGGTCTCGCGCGGATGCACCACCTCGGGAATGCCGGACACCGGCGTGCTCACCACGGGCAGTTCCATCGCCATCGCTTCGAGCAGCACGTTGGGAATGCCGTCGCGATCACCGTCGTCCGAGACGCGGCACGGGGCAGCGAACAGCGCCGCGGCCTGGTAGCGCTGGATGAGCGACGCGTGGTTCATCGTGCCGGCCAGTCGCACACGGTCTTCCACGCGCCCGGCGCAGATCATGGCGTCCAGCCGGTCGTGCTCTTCGCCGTAGCCGACGATCTCGCAGCGGAAGCTGACGCCGCGGTCGCGCAGCAGCGCGCACGCCGCCACCAGCGTGGCGAAGCCCTTCTTGTCACGCAGCCGTCCCACCGCGAGGACCAGCGGCACGGCGGGGTGATCGGGTCGCGGCGCCGGCGCGAAGCTGCGGAAGTCGATGCCGTGATACATGAGATGCACGCTGGTGCCGGGGCGGGCGATGCCCTTCAGATGGCGATGGTTGTGACCGGTGCAGGTCACGGTGAAGGCGGCGTCGCGCATCTTGCCGCTGAGCGATCCGGGCTCGCTCACGTAGATGTCCTTCGCGTGGGCGGAGATGCTGAAGGTGCCGCCGAGCAGTCGCGCGGCCATGGCTGCCACGGAGGTGGGATGCGAGGCGAAATGGGCATGCACATGGGTGAGTCCCCGCGACCGCATGGCGTTCGCGAGCCGGCTCGCGATGGCGAGATTCCTCGACAGGCCGGGCTCGCCCCGACGCCATTGCGACAGCACCGCGGCGACATAACTCATGGGCCGCGAAACGAGCTGCGTCAGATGCTCGCGCAGCACAGGCCACGCACCTTCCACGCCGTCACCGACGTACTCCACGTCGGCACGCACCCGGGCGTTGGCGTCCTGGCGGATCGCATCGGAAGGTCGCTGGAGCGAGAAGATGGTGAGCTGCATGCCGCGGGCCTCGAGCCCGAGGATCTCACCGAGGATGAAAGTCTCGGAGAGCTTGGGGTAGGTCTTGACCAGGAAGGCAACCTTCGGTGCGCTCATGACCGCACCCCCTGGATCATCGTCGCGCGGGCGCCCGCGACTCTCACTGCCGAGGTGTCCAGCAGTTCGCCGAGCGAATCGCAGATCCGGTCGAGGCCGTCCATGTCGAGGTGGGTGCGCGGATAGCGCACGACGTTCGCGAGGTCGAGTTCCTGCGTGACCATCGCGGCCAGGGATTCCGGCGTGAGGCGGTCGGGATGAAGCGCGCGCATCAGGCCGAGCTGCTCGAGACGTTCCGCCCGGATCCATTGCTCGGCGACAGGCTTCACGCGGGGGACGAGGATCGCCCGCTTCCGGAGCGACAGCAGTTCGCACACCGTGTTGTAGCCGCTCATGGAGACGACGAGGTCGGCCGCATCCATCAGCCCCATCATGTCGTCGGAGAACTCGAGCAGGGTGACGTCGTCGCGTCCTTCGAGCCGGATGCTCACCTGCTTCCGGTGCACAGGGCTCATCTCCGGCCCGCACACCACGACGCTGTGCACCGATCCTGCGGCCGCGATGGCATCCAGGCTGTCCGCGTAGGCGGAGATAAGGCGGTGACCGTCTTCCCCGCCGCCGGTCGTGACCAGAACCAGACGCTCGGCCTGGGTGACCGGCCCGTCCTGCAGAGTCCGCGCGGCAGAGTGGCGCTCGCGCTTCAGGTAACCGCAGTAGCGCACCTTGTCCCGCACCGACGCCGGGAAGTCGTACTCGCGCGCGAGGTCGAACACGTGTTCCGATCCCACCACCAGCACCTGGTCGTAGTAGCGATCGATCGCGTCGAAGTAGCCGTTCTTGCTCCACACCGCGCGGGTTGCTTCCGGGCTGTCGAGAATGTCGCGCAGCAGGAGCGCGAGGCGCGTCTGGCGGCCGCGACGCTGCAGCAGCTCGAGGGCGTGCTCCAGTTCGTTGCCGACGCCGAGGGGCTTCTTGTCGACGACGATGAGATCCGGTTCGAAGTCGAGGATCGCGCTCACGAGCAGGTTGGAGCGCAACCGCACGGTCTCGTCGAACGGCATGTCGAGGAACTTCACCGCGTAGTCGCCGGCCTGCGTGCGCGACAGGCACGGCAGCTTCAGGTAGTCGACGCGCGGCGGGATGCGGAAGGCGTGCAGCATCGGCGAGCCGGAGACGATCAGGACCGATGCGTCGGGGAAGGCGTCCACCAGATGCATGGCCACCGTGAGCATCCTGCGGATGTTGCCCAGCCCGAACGTGTCGTGCGAGTACACCATGATGCGTTTCATGCGAAGTCTCCCGGGGGCGCGGCGGTCCGGGCCGGATCGCACGCGCGAGCTTTTGTGTGTCCTTCTCTCCGCACCCCACGTGCCACCGGTTTGCGTGGCGGGGAAGCGGAACTCCGTTGCGGGGAATTCACAGGCAAGTCAGCCACTTGGCACGCGTTCGCTGACGCAGCGCCAGACCGGGAGAACAGGCTGCGGGAAGGTAGATGGGGGAGATGCCCCAGTGACCGGGGGATATGCCCCACCCACTTCTGCCCCACACGCCATGGCGATGGCATCTGCGCGGGGTCGGAAACGACGCCGGCCGGTGCATTTGCACCGGCCGGCGGGGTGGGCGGAGAAGGCGACCGGCCCGGGGCCGGGCGGCGGATCAGTTCGGCAGACGCAGACGGTATTTCTCGATCCGGTAGCGCAGCGTGTCGCGCGAGACACCGAGCAGGCGCGCAGCCCGCGTGATGTTCCACTGCGTCTCCTCGAGTGCCTTCACGAGAAGCTGGCGTTCCGCGTCGCCGAGGTTGAGCTGCACGGCGGACAACGTCGCAGCGCCGTCTTCGGCGGCGACGTCGCGGTGGAATTCCAGATCCTGGGCTTCGACGACGGGGCCTTGCGCGAGTACGACGACCTGCTCCATCACGTTGCGTAGCTCGCGGACGTTGCCGGGCCAGCGGTGCGCACAGAGGCATCGCAGCGCGCTCTCCGAGAAGTGCAGTCCGCGCTTGCCGTAACGCGAGCCGTGAAGTTCGAGAAAGTGGGTGGCAAGGGCGATGACGTCATCGCCCAGCGTGCGCAATGCCGGCGGTTCGAGCTGCACGATGCGCAGGCGGAAGTACAGATCCGCCCGGAACCGGCCCTCGCGCGAGAACTGCTCGAGGTTTCGGTTGGTCGCCGCAATGATTCGCACGTTCGCGCGCTGCTCGCGGACGCTGCCGAGCCGACGCACGGTCTTGTCCTCGAGAAACTTGAGCAGCTTCGCCTGCAGCACGAGGTCCATCTCGCCGATCTCGTCGAGGAAGAGCGTGCCGCCTTCGGCGGACTCGATGAGACCCAGCTTGCGTTCCTTCGCGTCGGTGAAGGCGCCGCGCTCGAAGCCGAAGAGCTCCGCTTCGAGCAGCTGCCCGGGGATCGAGGAGCAGTTCACTTCGACGAACGGGCCCTTCGCGCGCGGGCCGTCGAAGTGCAGGGCGCGGGCGACGAGTTCCTTGCCGGTACCGGTTTCGCCGGTGATGAGCACGGCGGGGAGATCCTGGTCGGCCAGACCGGACTCCGCGTTGAGCAGGCGGGCGATCCGGTCCTTCAGAGTGCGCATCGGCTCGGACGTGCCGATCATGCTCGCGGTGGCGCTGTCGGCAGTCTGCACGTTGCGGTGGTAGCGCGCCTCACCGCAGCAGCAGTCTTCGCTGACGGCCTTGTCGACGACCAGTTTGAGACGGCCCAGCGCAACCGGCTTCGGCAGGTAGTCGTACGCGCCGGCCTTCATGGCGTCGACCGCCACCTGCTCGCTGCCGTGACCGGTCGCCATGATGAGCTTCACCTGCGGATCGGATGCACGGACCCGATTGAGGAATTCGAGACCATTCATGCCCGGCAGGTTGTAGTCGAGCACGATGGTGTGTGGCTTGAACGTCTGCAGTTCGAACAGCGCGGTTTCGGCGGTGTCGGCGACGCGGGTCTCGTAGCCGTGGCGGCCCAGGAACCTGGCCATGTTGTTCGCCAGCGTGGCTTCGTCTTCGACGATGAGAACGGAATAGCTCATGGTGGCTCCTACTTCGCGCTCGGCCAGGAGAGCTTCACGGTCGTGCCGGAACCCTGGACGCTTTCGATGTCGATGGACCCGCCCATGCGGTTCATCACCCGCCGCACGAGCGGCAGGCCGACCCCGAGGCCGGACTTCTTCGTGGTGTGGAAGGGGACGAACAGGCGCTGAAGATTCTCCGGCGAGATGCCGACGCCGGTGTCCGCCAGGAAGACGTACACACGGTTGCCGTCCTGAGGGAGGCGCCCCGAGATCGTCAGCGTGCCACCGGAAGGCATGGCATCGAGGGCATTGGAGATCAGCGTTACGAACACCTGGCTCATCAGCGCGCCGTCGCCCACGACCGGAGGCAGGGCGGCGGCGAAGTCGGTCAGAACGGTCACCTGACGCTTCTCCAGATCGCGGCGGAAGTCGACCAGACAGGCGTCGACGATCGCGGCGACGTCGACGCGGGACAGGCGCGGCGACGAAGGCTGCGCATAGACGAGCAGCTGCGTGATCCACGCCGCGATGCGATCGACCTGCGCGACGATGTCGGTCATCGGCTCCCGGACGCTCTCGCCGTCGAGTTCATGCGCGAGTTCCGCGGAGGACCGGATCGACGCGATCGGATTGCGGATGCTGTGCGCGACCGCCGCGGACATCTCGCCGACCGCGGCCAGCGTTTCGGATTCGACGATCTGCCGCTGCTGCGAACGGATGAGACGGTCTGCGCGACGGGCGACCCAGAACAGCGAACCGAACAGGAACAGCGCGCCCAGCAGCGCGCTTAGCCATACCGCCCGCACCAGGGTCTGCGTCATCTCGAACAGAGGCTGCGGACGACGATAGATCTCGATCACGCCCAGGACGCTCCGGTGATCGCGGGACCAGATCGGCACATAGGTCTCGACGAAGTTGTCGGAGATGCCCTTGAGGAAAGCGTGTTCGGGCTTCAGATAGCGGCGCTCCTCGAGCAGGCTGCTCTCCACTTCGAGTTCGCCTTCGAGGGCTTCGTCGAGTTCCGGATTCTGCGTGAGCGCCTTGCCGACCATGTCGCGCTTGGTGGACCAGAGCACGCGCTTCTCGCGGTCGTAGACATTCACGTGCACGGAGTCCGGCATGGCGGCGATCCGGGCCAGAAGCGGTGCCATCGCCTCGAGATGCGCGGCCCGGTCACCGGTTCCGCGGAAGAACTCCTCGGCCTCCGCCAGCGGGGTGAAGCTCTGGACGAACTGCATCACTTCGACCGCGTCGTGGTGGATGGTCTCCTCCACCAGCGTCTTGGCCAGGAAGGCCGCGGAGGCCGCGCTTACCAGCGCGATGGAGGCGAAGGCGAGCAGCGCGAATCGGCGCGTGAAGCTGTAGCGCACCGCCTCCGGGGCGGGCGGGACGGCGGATCCGATCGATCCCGAACGCGCGCCCTGTCCTTCAAGTGGCTGTTCTGCCATGGTTTGCATCGATCGCTCTCCAGTCTGAGGGCGATCGAACCGGCCAGCACAAGGTCGCCCCGACGGGTCAAGGCCCCGTCATGGAAACGACTATACGTGGGAAAATTTTCCACGTCCAGTGACTTTGTCCCGGAAACGTCACAAACGGCGAAAACCTCCCGGGCCATGCGCGAGGAGCTTCAGCCGGAGGCGGTTCCCTCCGGCAAGGCGGTCTCGGCAGGCGCGCCGGCCGCGAGGCGTTCCTGAACGAAGTCGATGTGCTGGCGCAACGCATACACCTGATTCGCAAAGGCAAGGGGCGGGTGCAGTTCGTTCACTTCGCGTTCGATCCAGTCCAGGCGGTCCCCGAAATTGCGGGTCTCTCCCCGGGTGAGCGTGCGTCGCATCTCGTTCTCGATGAACATCAGTTCGCCGTACCAGCGATAGATGCGGCGGCGCACGTTCCACGCGTAGAGCGGGGGCAGGATCCGAAGCAGCGGAAACAGGATCGCGACGACGGGAATCAGGAATACCAGCGCGCGGTCCACCAGATTCGCCAGCCAGAAAGGCAGGTAGCGCTGGAGGAAAGGCGGGCCCGACGTGTAATAGCGCCGCGCTTCGTCGGCGATCGGGAACTCGAATGCGCGCTGGGCGGGAAACTCGTGCTCGCCGCTGAAGAGATCCGCATCGGCATGGACTTCGGTCGCGGCCTGAAGCAGCAGCATCTTCACGGCGGAGTGCAGGCCCTCGGTGGCGACCAGTTGCGTCTGCGCTGCGAGCAGCGTGATGGGACGGTCGGGTCGATTGGATTCCAGATCGTTCGCGCCTTCGGGCAGCACGACCTTGTGCAAGGCCGGAATCAGCTTCCCGTAAGCATCGGCGCGGCGCCGGAAATCCACGAGCTGGGCGTCAGGACTGTAGATGAGTGCCTTCAGCACGCCCGCCTCAGGCGGTTCGAACAGGAAGGCGCAGTCGGCGCGCCCTTCGAGCAAGGCCTCCGCCGCCTCGACACCGCCGATCTCCAGGGCCTTGAAGTCCCGCTCGTCGATGCCGTTCGCCTCGAGGAGTGTGCGAACCAATTTGCGGGTACCGGCCCCCTTGGCGCCGATGGCGAGCGCCTTACCCTGCAGGCTCGGGAGATCGTCGAGCACCACCGGTCCGCGACAGAACACCCAGAGGGCTTCATAGCCGACCACACCAAGGGAAACGAGGTGCGGCGATTCCTCGGCCGCGCCGATGCCGCCGCGTACGAGCGCGGCATCCACGGGTTCCTTGCCATCCTTGAGCAGGCGGTAGTTCTCCCTGGCGCCGGCCGTGGTCCGGATCTCGACCGTGATGCCGTGCCGCGCGAGGATGGCGGCATAGCGCTCCGCGAAGGCGCGATACGCACCGCCTTCGGGTCCGGCCGCGAACACGATGCGCTTCGGCGGCGCCGGCTTGAGATAGTGGGTCGCGATCCAGGCGAGCGCGAGCAGGGAGACCGTGAGGGGAATCGCGATCAGGATCCAGCCCCGCCGGGGCGATGCCCCGATCCACGCAAACGGACGAAACGACTTCGGCGGCATGCCTCGACCTCCAGGTTGAAGGTCAAGCATACCAACGGTCTCGCGCCCTCACCCGCCCTGGCGAACGCCCGGCGGCAGGCGATACTGCGCTGGACCGACTGCCCGGGTACTGCCGCGCGCCTGCTTGCCGGCCGCGCGGAAGAGGCGGCGGTTCGTCAGAGCAGCGCCGTGGCCTGCTTCTCGCCCCGCTCGAACACCACGTGCGCCCGGCCGACGATCAGCGGATCGAGTGAGCCGATCCGCTCCGAATCCTTGGCGTCGTAGGGCAGCTTGTGGAGGATGTAGCGCATGGCGTTCAGCCTCGCTCTCTTCTTGCAGTCCGACTTGATCACGGTCCACGGGGCGTCGGCGGTGTCGGTGTGGAAGAACATCGCCTCCTTCGCCTTCGTGTATTCGTCCCACTTGTCGAGCGACGCCACGTCGATGGGCGAGAGTTTCCACTGCTTGAGCGGATGGATCTCGCGCTCCTTGAACCGGCGCCGCTGTTCCGCGCGGCTCACGGAGAACCAGAACTTCACCAGGTGGATGCCGCTTCGCACCAGATTGCGCTCGAACTCCGGCGCCTGCCGCATGAACTCGTCGTACTCCGACGGCGAGCAGAAGCCCATCACGCGCTCGACGCCCGCGCGGTTGTACCAGGAGCGATCGAACATCACGATCTCGCCGACGCTGGGCAGATGCTGCACGTAGCGCTGGAAGTACCACTGCCCGCGCTCCTGCTCCGTGGGTTTCTCCAGGGCGACCACGCGGGCGCCGCGAGGGTTCAGGTGCTCCATGAAGCGCTTGATGGTGCCGCCCTTGCCGGCAGCGTCCCGGCCTTCGAACAGGATCACCACGCGCTGTCCCGTTTCCTTCACCCACGCCTGGAGCTTGAGCAGTTCCACCTGGAGGCGGTATTTGGTCTTCTCGTAGGAGCGCCGCTGCATGAGGTTGCGGTAGGGATAGCCGCCGCTGCGCCAGTCCTCCGACAGTTCCTCGTCGGGACTCGACGGCATCGTGTCCTCGACCCCGCCCCGGCGCAGCAGCGCCAGACGCAATGCCGCCACTTCATCCGGCGATGCGCCGGCCATCAGCGCGTCGATCCGGGCCTGCAGCTGCTCCGAGCCGAACGCGTCCGCCTGCGCCGCGATGTCCTCGAACGCCGTGGCCTGGGCATCCGCGGCAGCTGCCATGGCTTCGGACACCACGAACCGCTCGACCGCGCTGTCCGTGCGTGCGGGCGCCACGTCCCCGGCGACCGCACGACGGCTGCGAGTCCGCGCTGTCTTCCTGGCCGGGCGCGCTGCGTCCGGGTCGTCTGCCGGTGATCTGCTGCTTCTGTCCATCGCCCCTTCCCTCGCTATGTGAAGGAAAACTGTAATGCGCGAGCACCGCGCAGCTTCTGACGCAGGTCAAATCGGTGCCCGAACCGTTACCATTCCCGCCATGCCAATTCCCGCACCGCCCCGCCCGCGCCGTCGCCTTCTCGTCGCCCTCGTCGCGAGCGTCCTCGCCATGCACCCGGCCACCATGACCGCCGGGGAATCCCGCGGGCACTCGGGCCTGCCGCCGGTTGTCATCAGCAATGAAGCGGGCGACCCGGCTCTCCAGGTCGCCCTGGGACGGCGTCTTTTCATGGACCCGCAACTCGCCGAAGACGGGACCATGGCGTGCGCTACCTGCCACATTCCCGAGCACGGCTTCGCGTTGAACGGCGCGCCCACGGCCTTCGGGCGCGGCGGCCGCGTCCTGCGCCGGAACTCCCCCACAGTGCTCAACGCCGCACTCGCGACCTCGCAGTTCGCGGATGGCCGCATGGCGACGCTCGAAGACCAGATCTGGGGCCCTCTGCTCAGCATCGAGGAAGCCTGGAATCCCACGGTGCAGGACGTCGTCGGACGGCTCGAAGGCCGGGCCGACTACCGGGAGGAGTTCCGGGCGGCCTTCGCCGGCCGGAAGGTGAGCGCCCGTCTGGTGGGCGCGGCCATCGCCGCGTACGAGCGCAGCCTCGCGACCGGACTGTCGCGCTTCGACCGCTGGCGCTTCGGCGGCGATGCTGCCGCGCTCAGCCCGGCGGAACGCGCGGGCTACGACGTGTTCCAGCGCAGCGGTTGCCCCACGTGCCATACGGTCGGCACCGAGTTCGCGACGTTCACCGACAACAGCTTCCGCAATACCGGCGTCGAATGGGCACGGCTGCGCGGCGCCTTCGGCCCCGCCAAGTCTGTGCCGGACGAAGGTCGCTTCGAAGTGACCGGACGCGAGAGCGACCGCCGGGCGTTTCGCGTGCCCTCGCTGCGCAACGCGGGCGTGACTGCGCCCTACATGCACGACGGCTCCCTCGCCACGCTCGCCGATGTGGTGGAGTGGTACGACGCCGGTGGCGGCAGCGACCCCGGTCGCGATCCCGTGCTTCGGCCGCTCGGCCTCGCCGCCGATGACAAGGCGAACCTCGTGGCCTTTCTTCAGACGCTGACGAGCCAGGACCTCGAACGCCTCGTCGCCGAAGCACGCGGCACGCCCGGCGCGGGCACACTCCGACCGCGGAAGCTCTGAAGTCCGGCGGCGCCGGCGTCGCCGGCGACTGCTCTCTGAGACTGATCTCCATATGCAGTTACCATGTCCGGCCGGCCATCCGCCGGACGGACAGGGATCGTCGCAGCATGCTCTCGAGGACCCGCCGGGCATTCCGGATCGTTCGGAATGTCCCGCAACGCCCGGCGCGCACTGTGCCGGAGACACCCGCTTCACGCCGCGGCGTGAGCCTCGTCGCGGCGTTCATGGCGTGGATCCTGATGCTGGCCTCGCAGCCGTGTCTCGCGCGCGGGGAGGCAGTCATCGACCGGCAGACGCCGCTCGTCATCGGCTGCGAGACGGACAACGCGCCATGGTCGGAGCAGCTGCCGGGAGAGTCCCCGCGCGGCATGCTCGTGGACCTCTGGCGACTCTGGTCGCGCACCACCGGCGTTCCGGTCGTCATGCGCTGCGGGACACTCGCCGTGCAGTTGGAGGATCTGTCCTTCGGTCGCATCGCTGCGCATGGCGGACTCCCGCCGGATCCGCGCTACGACGCCGCCGTGGCCTACGGGCACGCGCTCATGCCGATCACGTCGACCCTGTTGCGACGCGATGGGCAGCCCGCAACGATGCGGATCGCCGTCCTGCGCGGCAGCCTGCAGGAGCCGCTCGCGGCGTCGGCGTTCCCCGGCGCGGGCATTCTCCCCCTCGACGGACGCTCCCGCATCTCGGAGGCCCTGCGTCTCGGCGAAGCGAACGCCGCGCTCGTCGAGACGGCGACCGCGGCGCTGTGGCTTCGCAGCACACTGGCCGGTCGCGGCTTCGTCCAGGGAGAGGCCCGTTACCTGGAAACCGAACTGCGTCCTGCCGTGTCGGCGGCAAACCGGAAGCTCCTCGCCACCATCGACGCCGGCTTCGCAGCACTCGACGCCGATGCCGTCGCCGCGATCGAGCGCCGGTGGATCGTCGACCCCGCGTTGCGCGCGCTGTCGCGGCGCCAGCGCGCCATCGCACTCACGGGCAGCGAGCAGGCCTTCCTCGCCGAGCACCCGGTGATCCGCTACGGCGTGATGGGGAGCCAATGGCCGCCGGTCGAGATGGTGAAGGGCAACGGCGACGTCTCGGGCATCACGCCGGACTTCCGCGATCTCGTCGCGAGCCGCCTCCCGCTGCGCTTCCAGCTGGTCCGCGCCCAGGACTGGACGGAACTGGAGGCGATGATCCGCCGCCGGGAAGTGGACGTCACAGGGTCTCTCGCCGAGGCGCCCGAACGACGCGGCCATCTGACGACCACGCGGCCCTATCTGACCGGCGATCTGTGCATCGTCTCCCGCGGCGGCGACGGCACGCCCCTCACGCTTGCCGACCTGTCCGGCAAGCGGGTCGCGATGGAAGCCGGCTACGGCCCCACACTCTGGCTCGCGCGGAACTTCCCCTCGATCGATCTCGTCTCCGTCCCAGACACGGAGGCTGCACTGCGTGCCGTCTCGACCGGCATGGCCGACGCGCACGTGGGCCCGGTCATCGTGACGACACACGCGATCCGTCAGTTGCTGCTCACGAATCTCCGGGTCGTCGGCACGACGGACGCCTACCCCTTCGAACTGCGCTTCGGCGTGCGCAGCGACTGGCCCGAGCTGGTGTCCGCCATCGACAAGGCCGTCGCCTCGATCTCCGCCGACGAACGCGCGGCCATCCGCGAGCGCTGGGTCACGGCCACCGTCGTCGAGAACCGTGACTGGACCACGGTGCTGTCGATCGGCATTCCGCTGCTCGCTGCCGCCGCCGGCGCGATCGTCGTCATCGCCATCTGGAACCGCCGGCTTCGCCGCGAAGTGGCGCAGCGCGCGGAAGCCCAGGCGGCGCTCGCCACGCAGATCGCCTTCCGCAGCGCCCTGCTGGAAGCCATGCCGGAGCCGGTCGTGTTCAAGGATGTGGCAGGGCGCTATCTCGGCTGCAACGGCGCATTCGCGCGCTTCTACGGCATCGAGCGAGACAGCATCGCGGGCCGGCAGATGCAGGAGTTCGATCACCTGGGCTCCGGAGCGCGGGAGCAGGTGCTCGCGGTAGAAGCCGAGGTGCTCGCCGACTCACGTCCCCGAACGATCCGGCTGCGGGCCCGCCGTCACGACGGCGCGGACCGGGACATCCTCTATTCGCTGAGCGCGTTTCCGGCCGCAGGGTCCGGTGCCGGTGGACTCGTCGGCGTCATCGTCGACATCTCGGATCTGGAAAGCGCCCGGGCGGAGGCCCGCGACGCAGCGTCCCTGCTGCGCGACATCACCGACGCGGCGCCCGGTGTGGTCTGGCGCTATGTGAGCCGGCCCGGCGAACGCGGCCGGTTCACGTTCGTGAGCGGCGGCATCCGCGCGCTGCACGGACTCTCGCCCGAGTCAGCCCTGAGCGATCCGCGCCGCATCTTCGAGACGATGGTGGACGAGGATCGTGCCGCCCTTACCGCGCGCATCAACGCCCCGATGTCATCGCCCGAACCACTGCATGCCGAATACCGTAGCAGGCTGCCCGACGGTTCGACGCGATGGCTTGCCATCAGCGCGATCCCTCGCCCCCAGTCCGACGGCAGCGTGCTGTGGGACGGCACGGCATTCGACATCACGGTCGAGAAAGCGCTCCAGGCGGCGCTCGACCAGGCTCGCGCGGCGGCCGAGGCGGCGGACCGCGCGAAGAGCCGCTTCCTCGCCAAGATGAGCCACGAGATCCGCACGCCGCTCGCCGGGATGATCGGCATGCTGCGGCTCGTGACCGGCAGGCCGCCACCGCCCGACCCGGATCGGCTGCTCGGGCTCATCGGTCAGTCCGCGCAGAACCTCCTGCGCGTGCTGAACGACCTGCTCGACATCTCGAAGATCGAAGCGGGCCGCCTGCATCTGGACCCGGCCGACTTCGATCTCGATGCGCTCCTGGAACAGGCGATCGCGCTCGCCGGCAGTCTCGTCGGCGACAAGCCGGTCCGCCTCGCGTGGTCGCGGGACCCGGCCCTGCCGCGCCTCCTGCATGGCGATTCCCTGCGTATCCGTCAGGTGCTCGACAACCTGCTTTCCAACGCCGCGAGGTTCACCCGAGCCGGAGAGATCCGCGTGCACGCCGAACGCGGCGCGGACGGAACTACGCGGATCGCGGTGACCGATACGGGCATCGGGTTCGACGAGGCCACCCGCGACCGGCTGTTCCAGCCCTACGAGCAGGCCAGTCCCCAGACGGCGAAGCAGTTCGGCGGCACCGGTCTCGGTCTGTCCATCTGTCGCGAACTCGCCACCATGATGGGCGGACGGATCGAGGCGAGCGGCGCGCCGGATCGCGGCGCGACTTTCGTGTTCACGCTCCCCTTCGACCCGGCGAAAGCGGCACCGCCGGAATCGGGCACGGCATCGGTGCCGCCGCTGACATATCGGGCTCCGGAAGCCGGCGATGCGCGCGAGCGCGGGCTGGTCGTCGCGGTGGTGGACGACGACGAGATCCATCGCGAAGTCGTGACCCGTCAGTGCGGATCGCTGGGGTGCGTCGTGGAGGCATTCCGCGATGGCGCAGAAGCCTGGCGCGCCATCGAGGCAAAGCCCGGGCGCTTCGGTCTGGTGATTACCGACATCCACATGCCGGAGATGGACGGGCTCGAACTCGCGCGCCGCATCCGCAGCCGGCTGCCCGCGGCGCACCGCGGACTCGCCATCCTGGTCCTCAGCGCCACGACCGATCCGGGCGAAGAGATTCCGCGCGGGGAAGACGGCACGGCGTTCGAGTTCGCCCAGAAGCCCGTGCTGCCGTCGGCTCTCGAGGCGGTGATGCAGCGGCTTGCTCCGGCCATCGTCGCTGCGCGGTCGGCGTCAGGCCCGTCGGCCTTTGCCATCGCTACGCCGGACGCGGCGCCGGCATTCGATCGGGCTCAGCTAGCCGGGTTGCTTGGCACTTCGGAAACCTCGGAACTGACGGCGTTCGCGCGACGTGCAGCAAAGTCTCTTGCAAGCTCGATCGAACGCGTGACGGCCGCACTGGCTGCGGGACAGCAAGATGCCATCATCGAGGCAGCGCACGCCGCGAAAGGCAGCGCGGCGTCGGCCGGCGCCGCTCGGCTCGCCCGACTGTTCGCGGACATCCAGCGGGCCGAGGAGCAGGGCGACCGGGCCCACGCGCGACGGCTCTCTGCGATCGCATCCCAGGGTCTGCAGACGTATGTCGACGCAGTGGAAGACGGGCCGGAGCCCGGCGGCCACGACTGAGCGGTCTCGGACGATCTCTCCGGTCTGCGTTGTCAGAGCGGAAGCACGCGCCGGTCACGCGCAGGCGGTCTGTCCCGAAGAGGGCGACCGGCGCGCGTCGAGCCAGGCCCGCAGTGCGTCGACCGGAAGCGGACGCGAAATGTGATAGCCCTGCCCCTGATCGCAACCGAGGTCGCGGGCGAGGGTGAGACAGTCCTCGGTCTCGATGCCCTCGGCGACCACGTGGAGTTCCAGCCGCCGTGCCACGTCGACGCAGCTCTCGAGGATCGCCTTCGACAGCGGATCGTCCAGTGCGCCGCGCATGAAGGTCGCGTCCACCTTGAGTTCCGTGAAAGGCAGGCGGCGCAGCTGTTCGAGCGTGGATTGTCCGGTCCCGAAATCGTCGATCGACAGCCGGAAACCCTTGAGCCGGAGCCGCGACACCACTTCGAGAAAGGCGAGCGGGTTGGCCGTGAGCTGCGTCTCGGTGATCTCGAAAGTCACGCGATCGGGGTCGATGCCGACCACTCGAGTCCGGGCTTCGACGGCGTCGGGAAGATCCGGACGATCGACACCCCGTGCGGAAAGATTGATCGCCACGCGCAGCCCGTGGCCGGCGGCTTCGAGTGCGGCGAGGTCCACCAGCGCGCGAGTCATCATCACTTCGGTGAGCCTGGTGATGAGGCCGCTCTGCTCCGACAGAGCGATGAAATCCTTCGGCAGGATCACGCCGCGCTCCGGGTGGTGCCATCGGGCGAGGGCCTCGACCCCCGCTACGGCGCCCGTGGCCAGATCGATCACGGGCTGGTAGTACGGAACGATCTCCCCGGCGCGCAACGCCCGCGCGAGGTCCTCGACTTCCGACTCGGCGCGCACGCCGCCGTCCATCTCACCGCTGCGCATCCGATCCACCAGGGGCCGTAGCTGGCTCGCGCTCACGGGCTTGGCGAAACACCCTCCGAGCTGGAGTCCGTACTCGCGCGACAACTGGGCGGCTGCGCGCAGGACCCGGGGCTCGGCACCGCTCACCAGCACGACAGTCACCCTGCCGGCGTTCTCCGCGAGGCGGCGCATGAGCTCGATGCCGTCCATGCCCGGCATCTGAAGGTCGACGACCACGAGGATCGCCTCGTCGGGCGGGGTGTTCCCGAGGATCGCCAGGGCCTCGGCGCCATCGGCGGCTTCGAGCACCCTCGATACCCCCAGGGATCGGAGTGCGAATGCGATCTGGGCACGGACCGTCTCCTGGTCGTCGACGACGAGCGCGGCCGGCGCAGATGCATTCGGCATGGGTACCACTCCGGGAATCGCCGTAGGCACGGCAAGCTGGAGAATAGCGGCGACCGTCCGACTGTCAAGCCCGTAGAACAACGCGATACCTCCATATCGGCGTGACCACAGGCAGGCGCGAAGTCACGGCCTTGCCCCGCGGGACCGCCGCGTGCTTGTGGGACGCCGGCCTGGACAGTCTGCATTTCGATCCGTGCCAATTGACCGCACCTTCCCTAGAATCGGGCCACCTTCGCCCCTGCCAGGAACCATGGAGCCATCGACATGACGCCCCCCGAGAATAAGATCCGACTGCTGACCCGCGTTGCCGCTGCCCTCGCTGTCGCCGGCTGGACGACCCTGGCCGGCGCGGCCGGCTCCCTCAACGCACTCGTGTGGTGCGACCACACCGATGCCGGTTTCCTGAAGGGTTTCACGGCGAAGACCGGCATCAAGGTGAACGTGAAGGATTACGAGGGGACGGGCACCGCGCTCGCACTGCTCGAACAGTCGAAGCCCGGCAGCTGGGACGTGTTCGTCGTCGACTCCACCGATGTCCGCCGCGTCGTCGCCCGGGGCCTGCTCGCCCCGCTCGATGCGAAGGACTTCCCGATGGCCGACATTCCCGAGGTCGTGCGCCTGCCCGAGTACCACGTCGTCGACGGCAAGATGTACGCGATCCCCGAGAAGTTCGGCTACAACGCGGTGGCCTACGACAAAAAAAAGGTCACGCCGGAGCAGGCACGGGATGTCACCACGCTGTGGAATCCCGCGTTCAAGGGCAAGGTGGGCATCTACGACTACTACCTGCCGATCATCAGCCAGATTGCCATCGCGCTGGGCAAGAAGCCGCAATCGCTCACGGAAGCCGACCTGCCCGGCATCCGCGAAAAGCTGAAGGCGATGCGCGCAAATGCCGCGATGGTAGGCGATGTGGTCACGTCGCAGACAGCCATCGCCACCGGTCAGGTCGCCATCGTCGCCGGCGGCGGCGAGTATCTCGTGGCGGGCCTGGCGCGCGAGAAGCCCCATCTCGACTGGGTGCTGCCGGACGTGGGCGGCGTGCGCTGGCAGCAGGCCATCGGCGTGTTCGCGGCGTCAAAGAAGCAGAAGGAAGCGACCGCCTTCGTGCAGTACGTGCTCTCGCCGGAAGGTCAGGCGAAGCTCGCCACGTCGTCCTGCTACTGGGGCATGCCGGCGAACTCGAAGGCGGCGCTTAACGACAAGCAGAAGAAGACGCTGCGCTGGGACGAGCAGTCGAAGTTCCTCGCGAAGTCCTACCCTTACCTCTCGCCCACCGAATCGTTCGACAAGGCCATGCAGGACCTCTGGGCCGAAGTGCTGCAGAAGTAGCAGGTACCCGATTCCCTACGGCATGGGCGTGACTGCGGTGATGGCCGGCTCGGCGGAGTCGGCGAGCCGGGGCCGTGATGCTCGCAAGGGGCTGGCGCTCGCAGCGCCGGCCCTGCTCTGGACGCTCGCGTTCTTCGCGCTGCCTTCGGGCGCCATCGCAGTGTGGAGCCTGTTCCGGCGCGAAGGGGCCGAACTCGTCACGACACCCGGCCTCGACAACTACCGCCGCTTCCTCGACCAGGAGTCCTTCCGCCTCGGGCTGCTGAATTCGGTCGAGGTCACGCTGACCGTCACGGTGCTCGCGGTGCTCCTGGCGTTTCCGCTGGCCCATGCCATCGCCACGAGGATCCGCCCGGAGCGGCAGCGGCTGTGGCTGATGGCCGCAGTGCTGCCCTTCTGGACCTCCTACGTGGTGCGCTCGTACGCCTGGCTCCTGGTCCTGGCACCCGAGGGCGTCGTGAACGGCACGCTGATGACCCTGGGACTCATCGAGGAACCGCTTGCCCTGTCCTTCAACCGCGGAGCCACCATCACGGGCTTCGTGCATTTCTCGGTAATGCTCTGCACGCTCACGATCTACGCGAGTCTCGTTCGCATCGATCCGAAACTCGGGCTCGCCGCGGCCGACCTCGGCGCGAACCGCTGGCAGGTCTTCACCCGGATCACGCTGCCGCTCGCGGCACCGGGCATCGCGGCCGGCGCGTTCCTGACGATCGTCATCACCATCGGGGACTACATCACGCCCCAGATCCTCGGCGGCAACACCGAACTGCTGATGCCGCAGATCATCCTGCTGCAGATCAACCGCCGCGCCGACATTCCCATGGCGGCGGCGCTGTCGATGATCCTCATGCTGATGGTCACCATCGCCTACCTCGCGCTCGCGCGCTGGCTCACGGGCCGCCGCCGATGAGCGCGGCCGCACTCCGGCAGCACGCGACCACCGGTCTCATCCTGGGACCGCTGCTGCTCTTCGTCTATCTGCCCGTGGCGGTGCTGGTGCTGTTCTCGTTCCACGAAGGATCGGTGCCGGTGCCGCCGTTCGAAGGCCCGTCGCTTGAGTGGTATCGCGAAATGCTCGACGACGAGCGCATCACGGACGCCACGTGGAACTCCGCGATCGTCGGTTTGCTCTCGTCGGCGCTCGCCACGCTGCTCGCCACGCTGGCGGCGTGGGGGCTTGCCCGCCATCGCGTCCCCGGCCGCCGCCTTCTAGAAGGGCTCCTCTTCATGCCGCTTGCGGTGTCCTATCTCGTCATCGGCGTGGGACTGCTGGTGGCCTTCAGTGCCGTCGGCATCGAGAAGTCGCTCGTGGCCGTCGGCATCGGCCATGTCGTCCTCAACCTGCCACTGGCGTTCGCGGTGGTGTACGGACAGTTCGACCCCGAGCAGGCACGCCTCGAGCAGGCGGCGCGTGATCTGGGCGCGAGCGAGCCGCAGGTGTTCCTGCGCGTGACGGTGCCTCTGCTGCGTCCGGCCATTCTCGGTGCGTTCCTGCTGTCTCTCACGTTCTCGTGGGACGAGTTCGTCGTGGCGTTCCTGCTGTCCGCTTTCGATCCGACGCTGCCCGTCGTCATCTGGGGCATGCTGCGTACCGGTCTCAACCCGCAGACCAACGCCGCGGGCACCCTGGTGTTCTTGGTTTCGGTGGTCGCCGGCATCGTGTTCGAGCTTGCCGTGTGGCGAAGGGGGCGGCGTGAGCGCCTCGGCTGAACTTCGCCTCGAACGGGTGAGCAAGCGCTACGACGGCGTGACGGCGGTCGACGACGTGAGCTTTGCCGTGCCGCCGGGCAGCTACGTGGTGCTGCTCGGCCCGTCCGGGTCCGGCAAGACGACGGTGCTATCGATGCTGGGCGGGTTCACTTCGCCCACCGAAGGCCGGGTGTTCATCGGCGCGGACGACGTCACGGCGATGCCGCCCGCGCTGCGCCCCACCGCCACGGTGTTCCAGGACTACGCGCTGTTCCCTCATCTTTCGGTGGCGGGCAACGTGGGCTTCGGCCTGTCGGTGCGGGGGATGGCGAAGCGCGCGATCGCCGGGCGCGTGGACGAGGCCCTTCGCCTCGTCGGGCTCGACGGTTTCGGGCCACGCGCGATCGGTGCAACGTCCGGCGGGCAGCGGCAGCGCATCGCGCTCGCGCGGGCTCTCGTCACCGAGCCGGCCTTGCTGCTCCTCGACGAGCCGCTCGGCGCATTGGACCTGCGTCTGCGAAGACAGATGCAGGACGAACTGCGGCGCATCCAGCGTTCGCAGGCACGGACCTTCGTGCACGTCACGCACGACCAGGAGGAGGCCATGGCCATCGCCGACCTCGTGGTGATCATGAATCGCGGCCGCATCGAGGACATGGGGCCGCCCGATCGCGTGTACGAGCGCCCGCGCACACGCTTCTCCGCGAACTTCCTTGGTGAGAGCACGGTGCTGGAGGGCACGGTCGCCAAGGCTGCCGATGGGCGGCTGGCGGTGGACACACCTTGCGGCCGCCTCGTGGTCGAGGGCAATCGCGCGCGCGGAGACAGCGTGGCGATCGCACTGCGCCCGGAGGCCGTGCGCTTCGGGGTTGCAGGTCCGGGGGAACAGGCTCTCGGCGTGCTGCGAATCACCGGGCAGGTGTTCCAGGGAAGTTTCCTCCGCGTGACCGGTACCGGCGCAAGCGGATTCACGCTGCTCGCGAAGGTGGCGCCGCATACGGTGCCTGCCTCTTCCGACCCCGCGCCGATCGCCGTGCGCGATTCGGGCCTCATCCTCCTGGAGGACTGACATGGCCGACCCGACCGAGCGCCCTCAGGCCGACGCACGGGAGTGGTTCCGCGTCCGCGCGCTCGACCATGGCGTCACACACATCGACGAGCACTTCGTCGACCCCTTCTACCGCTGCAACATCTGGCACGTGCGCGGGCGCGACCGCGATCTGCTGATGGACAGCGGCATGGGCGTGGTGAGCCTCGTGGAGCAGCTGCCGTGGCTCTCGGCGCGTCCGCTGCTGGCGGTGGCGAGTCACGCGCATTTCGACCACATCGGCAATCACCACGAGTTTTCCGACCGCGCCTGCCACTCCGCGGAGGCGCACATCCTCGCCGACCCGCGGGCGGACCGCACACTCGCGGACCGCTACGCCGTCGTCGACATGTTCGAGCGCCTTCCCCCGGGCGGATACCGCCAGGCCGACTACCAGGTGATCGCCGCACCGGCAACCCGTCTCGTCGAGGCCGGCGATGTCATCGATCTGGGCGATCGCGTCTTCGAGGTGATGCATGTGCCCGGGCACTCGCCGGGCTCCATCGCCCTGTGGGAGAAAGCCACCGGGGTCCTGCTGTCCGGGGACGCCGTGTACGACGGCCCGCTGGTGGACGACGCCTATCACTCGGACATCCCGCTGTACGAAGACACCATGCGCCGTTTGCGCGAACTGCCCGTGAACGCGGTGCATGGCGGACACTTTCCGAGCTTCGGACGCGACCGCTACCGGACACTCATCGATGAATATCTGGCGGGAAAGCGATCTCCGGGATGTCCAGCGGCGGGAACGGACTGACGCCTACCAGAGCTTCCACCACGGTTTCCCGGGGGACGCGGCGACAGTTGCCGGCTTGCCCGGTGGCTGCGGCGGCCGTTCGCAGGCGAACCGGTAGGCGGCGGCAAGCACCGCAGCATCGGCGTCCGGCGCGAGCAGGCAATCCCCCTGGGGATCGAACACGAGATCGAACCCGTGCATCGCCAGGCCCGCGAGGTAGTCGCGAATACGTTCCGCCACAGACTCGAAGGTCGCGGGGTCGGCAGGCGGGTCCACGTAGATCTCGACCACGTCGTCGAACACCGTGAAGCGGACCGGATCGCCGCCATCGGGATCGCCCACGGGGACATAGGCGTTCTTCGCGTCGAAGGCCTCGGGCGCCTGCTTCTCCCATTTGGCCATCGCCGGAATGTCGAACACCTCGGCGCGAAGGTGCCGGTGGCTGGCAACGAGGCGGTCCGCGATCTTCCATTTGCGGGCCGTCCGGTCGCTGTGCGGTCTGGACCGGTCGAAGTACGCGCCCGAGTCCACTTGCTCGCGGGCCTCGTCCACCGTGCCCACCCGGGTCGAATCGAAAACATAAAGCTCGAAACTCATGGTGCGCCTCCGCTTTTTCCGTCAACGCGGCAAGCCTACCCGAGTCCGAAGTCGTTACACTTGCGCCCGTTCCCGACCACTCCCCGGCCCGTCACCGTGAAGCAGACCATCGTCACTCTCGATATGGAGGGTGTGCTCACCCCCGAAATCTGGATCGCCGTAGCCACCAAGACGGGGATCGAGGCGCTGCGCCGCACCACCCGCGACGAGCCCGATTACGACAAGCTGATGCGCGGGCGCCTGCGGATTCTCGCGGACAACGGCCTCAAGCTGAGCGACATCCAGCGGGTGATCGGCACTCTGGAACCGCTGGAAGGGGCGCGCGCCTTCCTGGACGAACTGCGCAGCCTCACGCAGATGGTCATCCTCTCCGACACGTTCGAGCAGTTCGCCGCGCCGTTCATGCGCCAGCTCGGCATGCCGACGCTGCTGTGCCATCGGCTCGTGGTGGAGGACGACCGGATCGTCGACTACAAGCTGCGCATCCCGGACCAGAAGCGCGAGGCGGTTAAGGCCTTCCAGGGACTCAACTACCGGGTGGTCGCGGCGGGGGATTCCTTCAACGACACCTCGATGCTGCTGCAGGCCGAAGCGGGCTTCCTGTTCCACGCCCCGGACAACGTGAAGCAGCAGTTCCCCCAGTTGCAGGCCGTCGACGACTTCGGCGACCTGCTCGCGCTCATCAAGGGCGCGCTGGCCTGATACGTCAGTAAGTCTCGAGATGCAACCGGCCCTCGCGCTGCAGGGTCGGCCCGAGGTCGTCCCACGCGAGACCCGCGTCGCGGGCGACTTCCTGAAGAGCCAGCACCACCCCCTCCTCCATGCTGCGCAATCCGCAGACGTAGAAGAACGTATTCGGGTCCTTGAGCAGTCCGGCGAGATCGGCGGCACGCTCGCGCAGGAGGTCTTGCACGTAGCGCCTGGGCTGCCCGGGCGTGCGCGAGAACGCGAGGTTCACGTCGATGAAGTCCTTCGGCAGGTTCATGAGCGGGCCAAAGTAAGGCAGCTCCTGCTGGGTCCTCGCGCCGAAGAAGAGCATCAGCTTGCCGCCTTCGAACTTGCCGCTCGCGCGAAGGCGCCGGCGCCATTCGGTCATCGCCCGCATCGGAGCGCTGCCCGTCCCGGTGCAGATCATCACGATGTTCGAGCGCGGATGATTGGGCATGAGGAAGGAGGCGCCGAAGGGGCCGATGACCTGCACGGCATCCCCCACCTTCAGATCGCAGACGTAGTGGGAACACACCCCGCGCATCGGCTTGCCCTGCGGATCCGCGGTGACCCGCTTCACGGTGAGCGACACGTTGTTGTAGCCGGGACGCTCCCCGTTGCGCGGGCTCGCGATCGAGTACTGCCGCGCATGATGCGGGCGGCCGTTGGCATCCGTGCCCGGCGGGATGATGCCGATCGACTGGCCTTCGAGCACCGGGAACGGCATCGCACCGAAGTCGAGAACCACGTGATGCGTGTCGCTCTCGGTCCCTGCCTCGGTCACGCGGAAGTTGCCGGCCACCGTCGCGGTGATGGGCGCCTTGGGACCGTAGAGGTTGGTGTAGGCATGTGCCGCGGACCAGGGCGGAAGCGTGGCGTTGTAGCGCTTGGCGTCGAAGGCTTCCCCGGTCGGATCCGCCTTGGCGGCAGTGACGGGCTCGGCCGGCTTCGTGGCCATGCCGGGCTCCGTGGGCGGGAGCTGGTCCGGCGACAGTTCCGCCGGCAGTTCGTCCCACAGAAGCTGGTCCTCGATCGGGTAGGCCGACGCTTTCGGCACGTTGCGCCAGTTGTCGATGGCACCGGTAGGACAGGGGGGCACGCACGCCATGCAGGCGTTGCAGACGTCGGCCTTGACGACGTAGTTGCGGTCGTCGTGCGTGATCGCGCCGATGGGGCACGTAGCCTCGCACGTGTTGCACCGGATGCAGATCTCCGGGTCGATCAGGTGCTGACGGAGGAGCGCTCCCTGCACTGGCATGTCCATCCGCGTTCCTCCGTGCTGCCGGCTCAGTTGAACCGGATGTACTCGAAGTTCACCGGCTGACGGTTGATGCCCATCGCCGGCGGCGCGATCCAGCCGGCGAACTTGCCCGGCTCCACCACCCGGCCCATCAGCGACTGTACGAAGGCGCGGTCCTCGGCCGTCGGCAGCCACGTGTCGCGACCGGCATCCCATTGTGCCTGCGAAAGCGGCTGGCCTTCCGGGGAGATGCGCACATTGGCGAGCGTGCCGATCTGGCGGTTGAACGCCTTGTGGGGAACCGTCAGGCGATTGGGGATGCCCGACTTCTCCAGGACCTTGTTCCAGCGGTTCACGCCGGCGATGGAGTCCTTGATGAAGTCGTCGCGCAGGACTTCATTGAGCGCATTCAGCATGGGGACTTCCTTCTCGACCAGCCGGCCGTCCTGCACTTCGAGTACCCGGTAGGTGTCGCCGCGCAGGCGGTGATCGTCCGTGCGCTTGCCTTCCTCGAAGCGGCCCTTGATGCCCGTGCTGTAGAACATGGCGGCGTTGGAGGACTGGTCCGCACCGAACAGATCGATGGTCACCGAGTAGTGGAAGTTGAGGTAGCGCTGGATGGTCGCGAGATCGATCGCCCCGGCCGCGCGGACCTTCACCGGATCGTCGGTCTTCAGCTGGTTCATCACGTCGCAGGTGCGCTGCAGGACGCGCGACACGCCGGACTCGCCGACGAACATGTGGTGCGCCTCTTCCGTGAGCATGAACTTCGTCGTGCGCGCGAGCGGATCGAAGCCCGACTCCGCCAGCGCGCACAACTGGAACTTGCCGTCGCGGTCGGTGAAGTAGGTGAACATGAAGAAGCTGAGCCAGTCGGGCGTGCGCTCGTTGAACGCGCCGAGGATCCGTGGATTGTCCTGGTCGCCAGAACGGCGCTCCAGCAGGGCCTCGGCTTCCTCGCGGCCATCGCGACCGAAGTAGCGATGCAGCAGATACACCATTGCCCAGAGGTGCCGCCCTTCCTCGACGTTCACCTGGAAGAGATTGCGCAGGTCGTACATGGACGGCGCGGTCAGACCGAGATGGCGCTGCTGTTCGACGGAGGCGGGCTCGGTGTCGCCCTGGGTCACGATGATGCGGCGCAGGTTCGCGCGGTGTTCGCCGGGGACGTCCTGCCAGACGTCCTCGCCCATGTGCTCACCGAAGTGGATCTTGCGGTCTTCCTCGCGCGGATTGAGGAAGATGCCCCAGCGGTAGTCCGGCATCTTCACGTGGTCGAAATGAGCCCAGCCCTGCGGATCGACGCTCACGGCGGTGCGCAGATATACGTCGAAATCCTGGGACCCGTCCGGCCCCACGTCGCCCCACCAGTCGAGGAAGTTGGGCTGCCACTGCTCCAGCGCGCGCTGGAGGGCACGGTCCTCGGAGAGGTTGACGTTGTTGGGGATCTTCTCGCTGTAGTTGATGCTCATGACTGCGCTCCGGGAAACGGGTGGGTGCGCGGCGGAGAGTGATTCGGTTGCAGCGCGTTCCGCCGGGACGAGCGCTGCACAACGAGTGCGGTCAGACGCGGTTCGGATCGAACTGGGCGCGCTCGCCCTTGCCGTAGACCTTCAGCGCGCCCTTCTCTCCGACCGCGCTCGGGCGGATGAAAATCCAGTTCTGCCAGGCCGACAGTCGCCCGAAGATGCGTGTCTCCATGGATTCGCGCTGGGCGAAGCGCAGATTCGCCTCGAGGCCGGTGAGCGCATCCGGAGACATGGCCGCGCGTTCCTCGATGGAGAGACGGATCTCGTCCGGCCAGTCGATGTCGTCCGGCGTGGCGGTGACGAGCCCCAGCGCAAAGCATTCTTCGCAGTCGAGGGCGCGGCCGATGGCGGCACGCGCGGCGTCCAGCGGCGCGGCTTCCTCATAGAAGCGGCGGGCAAGGCGCGACTGGCCGTTGACCATCGGATACGTGCCGAAGTTCTGCTCCGAAAGGGTGAGCCGCGGCGCGTCCTGCGGCGCATCCGGCAGCGCGGCCATGTAGGCGCGGTCTGCGGCGAACACCAGCTCGGCGAGCGTCCCGGCGAAACAGGAACCGGGTTCGATCAGCGCGAACAGGGTGCGGGACGACACGTCCAGCCGGGCGAGCGCACGTCGCAGAAGACCGGTGACTTCGCGCACAAACCAGTGGCCCGCGTGGGTCCGCATGGCGGTGTCGCAGGCCAGTACGGATTCGGCAGTGCCTTCGGTCTTGAGGAGCCACGTACCCGCGGCGAGTTCATTGGTGCGGAGCGAAAGGATGGCGTCGTCGAGCTCACGGCCCATCTGCATGGGCCACCAGTCGGCGCCGGCGCTCACGATGCCTTCGATGTCGGCCGGTTGCGGGGTCGCCGGGGCGCGAACGGTGATGGTGGCGGTCCGCGCGGAACGGTCGATGCGCACGGACACGTTGCGGTACTCCAGACCGTCCTCGGCGACGGTGCGCTGAAGCGGCGTGAGCGCGACGCCCTTCGCATCCGTCGGACGGTCGCTCTTCGCGGCCAGGTCTGCGGCTCGCGCCGCCACCGCCTGGGTGAACTGGGCGGGCTTCGCGAGCGCATCGACGAGCCGCCAGTCCAGGGCACGCTGGCCGCGGACGCCTTCGGTCGTCGTGCAGAACACGTCGGCGAGGTCGTGCCTCACGTGGCGCTTGTCGGTCACCCGGGTCAGACCGCCGGTGCCGGGCAGGACGCCCAGCAGGGGCACCTCGGGCAGGGAAACGGCGGACGAACGGTCGTCGATCAGCAGGATCTCGTCGCAGGCCAGTGCCAGTTCGTAGCCCCCGCCGGCGCACGCGCCGTTCACGGCAGCGAGGAACTTGAGACCCGAATGGCGGGAGGAGTCTTCGATGCCGTTGCGCGTCTCGTTGGTGAACTTGCAGAAGTTCACCTTCCACGCGTGGGTGGACAGGCCGAGCATGAAGATGTTGGCGCCGGAACAGAAAATCCGGTCCTTGAGACTGGTGACGACGACGCAGCGCACCTCGGGGTGTTCGAACCGGACGCGATTCAGGGCATCGTGCAGTTCGATATCGACGCCGAGGTCGTAGGAGTTCAGCTTGAGGGCGTAGCCGGGGCGAAGGCCGCCGTCTTCCGCCACGTCGAGCGCGAGGGTGGCGACCGCCCCGTCACAGGACAGCTTCCAGTGCCGGTAGCGGCTCGGGTCGGTCTGATAGTCGACGCGGGGATTCTCGGACATGGCAGCCTCGTCACCGTCGGATGCGGCGGATGGTTCGTTCAGGGACGTGCACGATAGTTCATGTCCCGAACTGTCGTCAAGCCGGCGGCACCGCCTTGGCTGGCCGGATGCCGGTTGCCACGCCGACCGCAGACAGGAGTTCCGCGCCGGCCCGTTCCAGGGTCCGGCCGCTCGTATCGAACGTGAGATCGGCCTTGGCGTAGAACGCCTCCCGCCCGGCCAGGATGCGCCGAAGGTCCTCCATGGCCTCACGGCTGGCGGCCATCGGGCGGAAATCGCCCTGGGCCATCACACGCCCCATGTGGTCCTCGGGCGTCGCACGAAGCCAGACCGTGAAGCACCGATCGATGAGTCGCCCGAAGGTCCCCGGCTCGGAAACCAGCCCCCCGGGCGTCGCCATGACGAACCTCGGATGGGCCTCGATCGCGGCCTCGAGCGCCTCCCGTTCGTAGCGGCGGTAGCCGCCGGACCCCACCAGGGAATGGATCTCCACGAGACCGCAGCCGGCGATCCGTTCGATCTCCCGGCTGAGTTCGATGAAGGGCAGCCCCAAGCCCTCAGAGAGGATCTGGCCAAGTGTGGACTTACCTGCCCCACGCAGACCGACCAGGGCGATGCGTCCGGCACGGGCGGGATCGCGCCCTTGCCCGAACATCGTTGAGAGCATCTGCCGGACCTGCTGGAGCTCCGGCTCGGAGCGGCCGGCGAGCAGACTGCGGATCAGCAGCCCCTCCGGAGACGCCGTCGTGCTGTCGCCGATGACCTCCGCCAGCGCGCATTCCAGGGCTCGGGCGACCTGGGCCAGAACCAGAATCGAGGCGTTCCCGGTGCCAAGTTCCAGATTGGCCAGGTGCCGCTCCGAGATTCCGGCGGCCACGGCCAGCGCCTTGCGGGTAAGGCCCCGACGCAGCCTCAGCAGCCGGATGCGCTCGCCGATGGAGAGAAGCAGGGGGTCGCGGTCCGGTCTGGGGATCGGGGAATCCGGAGAAACATCCATGGGCACGGGGACCCGGCAATCGGGTCAGATCAGTCGAGACATGCAAGATAGTGCATGTGCCGCCGATCGCGCAAGACGTCTATGTCTTCTTCCGCGCGCGCGGGTGGGCCGCGTCGTAGGCCTTGGCGAGGTGCTGGAAGTCGAGGTGCGTGTACACCTGCGTGGTGGAAATGCTGGCGTGGCCGAGCAGTTCCTGGACGGCCCGGAGGTCACCGCTCGACTGGAGAATGTGGGAGGCGAAGGAGTGCCGCAGCACGTGGGGATGGACCTTGGCATCGAGACCGTGGGCCTTCGCCCGGGCCGTGAGCCGGGCCTGGACCGTCCGGGGATGCAGACGCCCGCCCCGGCGGGAAACGAACAGGACCCGCTCTTCCGCGTTCGCCATCAGGGCGCGCTCAGGCAGCCAGCGCTCCACCGCGGCGATGGCCTGAGCCCCCACCGGGACGACCCGGGTCTTGGAGCCTTTGCCGAGGACTCGGACCGTACCCGCCGCCAGATCGATGTCCTCCAGACGGACCCCAAGGACTTCCGCCAGCCGCAGACCCGAGGAGTAGATCAGCTCGAACATTGCACGGTCGCGCAGCGGCAGCGCGTCCTCGTCGGCACCGTCGAGGAGGCTCGCGGCCTCGTCAGGCGTGAGGCTCGCGGGGAGGCGCTTGGGGGAGCGGGGCGCCTTGAGGCCCGCGGCCGGATTGGCGGTCAGACCATGATCGCGGGCCAGGTAGTCGAAGAACCCGCGCCACGCCGAGAGCTTGCGCGCCAGACTGCGGCCGCCCAGGCCCTGCGCATGGAGGCGGGCGACGAAACGCCGGACGTCGTGAACCGTGAGCCTTTCGATCGGGGTCGTGCCCACCAGTTCGAGCAGGTCCCGCACATCGCGGGCGTAGTTCTCGACGGTGAGCGCGGCGAGCCGACGTTCGCTGCTCAGATGGGTGAGGTACCCGTCGAACAGCGGATGGTCGGCCGGCGCCTCGACCCCGTCGGTCATCAGGCCGCCGGAAACTGCCGGGCGAACACGGCCGAAGCGATCTCGCCCATGCGCTCGAGGTAGATCGATCCCATGTCCGGCCGGAACCGGTCGGGATTGTCCGAACCCATCGCCAGCAGACCGACTCGCTCGCCGGCCCGGAGCGGCACGTACCCGAAGGACTGCAGGCCGTCGCCGCCGTCACCGAACCACGAGGCGGTCTCGAACATCGCGTTGGGGCTGAAGTACGGCGCCTTGAGGCTCTCCGCGAACACGCGGACTTCATTGCTGGCAGGGCCGAAAACGGTGCCACCCTCGGCGCCATCGCCCCACAGGCGCAGTGCGACCTGCGGCACGGCGAAGTCCGACCGCAGCGTGACCACGAGAGCGGCGGCAGCGGCATCGAGAGAATCCGCCGCGAGGAGCGCGAGGGTGAGCCCGTGCATCTTGCCGATGGTGCCGTCGTTCTCCTGACCGAACTGCACGAGCTCGTGCAGCTTGCTCTCCAGCGCGCGGTTGCGCTCGCGCAGCGTGACGATCTGCCGTTCGGCGATCGGAATGGCACGCCCGCCGTGCGGATGGGGCACGTAGATCTCGGCCAGCATCTCCGCATACTCGTCGAAGAACTCCGGATGATCCTTCAGATACTGCGCAACCTCGTCGGCCGTGAATCTCATTGCTTCCCCTGGGTGGAGTGTTCTGTTTCGGTCATTGGTCTGGGATGTTCGGGACGGACACTTCGCCTTCGAACACCGTTTCGGCGGGACCGGTCATGAGGACGGGGCTCGCGCCACCTTCCCAGCGGATGCGCAGGCGACCGCCGCGGGTCTCCACGTCCACGGGGCTCGCGAGCACGCCGCGGACGATGCCGGACACCACGGCCGCGCAAGCGCCCGTGCCGCAGGCGAGGGTCTCGCCCGCGCCGCGCTCGTACACCCGCAGGCGGATGTGACCGGCGTCGACGATCTGCATGAATCCGGCATTCACGCGCTCCGGAAAACGCTCGTGCGATTCGATGAGCGGGCCCTCGGTCGCCACCGGCGCCGTGTCCACGTCGGCGACGATCTGGACCGCGTGGGGATTCCCCATGGAGACCGCGCCGATCTCGCGCGTCGTGCCGCGGACATCCAGCGGATACACGGCGGCCTGCGCCGGGGCGACGAACGGGATCCGTGCAGGCTCCAGAACCGGGGGCCCCATGTTCACGGTGACATCACCGTCCGGCTCGAGCCGCGGGACGATGACCCCTGCGGCCGTCCCGACGCGGACCTCGCGCTTGTCCGTGAGTCCGTGCCCGTGCACGAAGCGCACGAAGCAGCGCGCACCGTTGCCGCACTGCTGCACTTCGCCGCCGTCGGCATTGAAGATGCGGTAGTGGAAATCGGTGTCCGGTTCGCGGGGTGGTTCCACGACGAGGATCTGATCGCACCCGACGCCGAAGTGACGATCGGCCAGCCAGCGCAGCTGCCCTCGCGACAGACGCATCGGCTCGCGGGTGGCGTCGATCACGACGAAGTCGTTGCCGGCCCCCTGCATCTTGGTGAAGGAAAGCCTCATCCCCGCGAGCGCCCCTGCGGCAAGGGTGCGAGGGTCTTCTCCATCACGAAATCGTCCATGACGAAACCGCCGCCGATGTCGACGACGATCTCGCGGGCCACCTCGAACCCGTTCTTGCGATACGCGCCGACAGCCGATTCGTTGTTCCTGTTCACCTGCAGGAACAGACGATGGCGTCCCTTTGCACGCGCTTCGTTCTCGACATGCCGCAGCAGGATCGAACCGAATCCCTTGCCGCGCAGGGCATAGCGCACGTAGAGCTTGTCGAGCTTCATCGAATCGGCATCGGCGAGTTCGTACTGCGCAAAGCCGACCAGCTCGCCATCCTGCTTGATGACGTCCCACCAGATGCCCTCGGCGCCGAGCTGCGAGCGGACGAGTCCCTCGCTGTAGCGCTGCTCCAGCATGTAGTCGATCTGGGCCTGCGAGATGATCGAGGGGTAGTGGTGCTGCCACGTGTCGCGCGCCAGAGCGAGCAGCGCCGGGATGTCCGGCTCGCGCAGCGGGGCGATGAGGATGTCGTCGCTCAAGCGGGTACCTCCTGGTGGGGCGTGCGCTCTGCACACAGATTTTTCAGGTCGCGCCAGACGCAGCGGTCCATCACGGTCCAGATACCTTGGGCGACGGCGCGCCGGGCGGCGGGCACGTTGACGATTCCTTCCTGGATCCAGAGCCGGCGCGTGTCGGTGGCGATGCAGTCGTCGACGATGCCGTCCACAGCATCCGCCGAGCGGAACACGTTGACGAGGTCGACGGGAAACGGGACATCGGCGAGCTTCCCGTAGGCGCGCTCGCCCAGCACCTCGGTCACGAGGGGACGGACCGGCACGATCCGGAATCCCCGAGTCTGAAGTGCGCGGGCGATGCGATAGCTGGGGCGATCGGGGTTCGGCGACAGCCCGACCACGGCGACGACACGCACCTGCGACAGCTCGTCGCAGAGAGCCGTCGCGTCGGGGTTCATGAACTCGCTGTCATCCATCGATCGATGCTCCTGGTACTCGCGGACTCGAGATCCGTCAGTACCGTCAGTAGTATCGCGCTTCGCCTTCCGGCCGGGTCTTGAAGCGCTTGTGGAGCCAGAGGTACTGCTCCGGCATCTCGCGCACCCGCTCCTCGATGAAGGCGTTCATGCGCCGTGTGTCCTCGGCAAAGTCGCCGCTGGGGTAATTGTCCCACGACGGATAGGCCCGGATCACGTATCCGCCACCGCCGGGTAGCTGACGTATGACGACGGGGACCACCGGCGAGCGGAGCAGTTGCGCGATCCGGGGCAGCGCCGTGACCGTCGCGGCGTTCACACCGAAGAACGGGACGAAGATGGAATCCTTCGCGCCGAGGTCCATGTCCGGAGAGAGCTGCACCGAGAATCCTTCCCGGTAGCCGCGGATGATCGCTTTCACGCCGTCCTGACGGGACACCATGCGCGTGCCGTTGAATCGCGATCGGACTCTGAGCAGGAAGCGGTCGAAGAGTGCGTTCTTCTGGTGGGCGTAGACGGCGAGACCTCGATATTCGAGCGTGAGGCGGATGCCCTCGAGATCCAGCGCGACGAAATGCGGCACCAGGAGCAGGAAACGACCGTCCGCCGGCACGTGATGCCAGTCCTCGATGCGGACGATGCGCCGAAGGCGTTCGGGCGAGGCGAACCAGGCGATCGACGACTCCAGCACCGAGCGCCCGAAACAGCGGAAATGGGCGCGGACTACCCGCTCCCTCTCTTCGGCACTCCACTCGGGAAAACACAGTTCGAGATTCCGGCGCGCGACGGTGCGGCGCTCCTTCGAGAGCCGGAACAGCAGATCGCCCAGGCCCGCGCCGAGCGGCGCGAGCACCCTCAGCGGCAGCCAGTGGAGCACCCAGAGCAACCCGAGGATCAGGCGCACGCCCAGGTCGGTCATCGTGCCTCGCCGTGGTCGCCGGGCGGTTCCACACCGGCGGGAACCTTGTACCGGTTGTAGCTCCAGAGGTACTGCTCCGGGCACTTGCGGATGAGGCGCTCCAGCAGGCCGTTCAACCGTCCCGGGCCATCGGTGCCGGCAAGGCTTTCCTCTACGGCCTCGAACTCGAGGAGGTAACCCGCGCCCCGGGGCAACCGCCGCGCGAACGCCACGATCACGGCACAGTCCCGGGCTCCCTGGAGCCTGCCCGCCAGCGTCATGGTGAAGGCCGGCCTTCCGAAAAACGGCGCCCAGGCGCCCTCGCCGGAACCGGGCACGTGATCGGGCAGGAGGCCGACCGCCTGCCCGGAGCGCAAGGCCTTCAGCATCTGGCGCACGCCGGCAATGGTGGTCGGCACCACCTGCCCGTGACCGCGGACCCGCCCGGACAGCATGATGGGTTCGAGCCAGCGCATCTTGGGCGGGCGGTAGAGCACGGTGAGGGGAATGCGCATCGACGTGTAGATGGCACTGATGTCGAAGCAGCCCAGATGCGGGGTGAGGAACAGAATGCCTCGGCCCTGGGCGAGGGCGTTGTCGATGAGTTCCCATCCGCGGCACTCGACGACGAGGGCCGACACTTCCTCGTCGGGCCGGAACCACACGGCGATGAGTTCGAACAGCCCCTTGCCGATCTCCCGCGCAACGCGCCTGCGGAAGCCCGCCGGCGTCTCACCCGGGGGTACCACACCGGCATGGCGGACATTGTCGGCGATGCGGGCGGCAAACCGCGGGGATAGCCACAACGTGAGCATTCCGGCAGCCGCGCCGATGGCGTGCAGCCAGCGCAGCGGCAGGCGTGCAGCCAGACGAAACAGCGACTCGAGCATCGGGGTGGTGGCTTTCGGGATTGGCAGGGAATCTGCTACTCTCGCCCGACACATTACATCCACATAGCGAAGGTTCGCCGGACATGAGCGAGTATTTGTTCACATCGGAATCGGTATCGGAGGGTCACCCGGACAAGGTGGCCGACCAAATCTCGGACGCGGTTCTGGACGCGATCTTATCGCAGGACAAGACCTCCCGCGTCGCCGCCGAAACGCTCGTGAACACGGGCCTCGTGGTCATGGCCGGTGAGATCACCACGAACGCCACGGTCGACTACCAGCAGGTCGCTCGCGACACCATCCGCAAGATTGGCTACGACAACACGGACTTCGGCATCGACTACCGCGGCTGCGCGGTGCTCGTCGCCTATGACCGACAGTCGCCCGACATCGCCCAGGGCGTGAACGAAGGTGAGGGCATCGACCTCGACCAGGGTGCCGGCGACCAGGGCCTCATGTTCGGCTACGCCTGCGACGAGACGCCGCAGCTCATGCCCATGCCGATCCACCTGTCGCACCGCCTCATGGAGCGCCAGTCGGAACTCCGCAAGGACGGCCGCCTGCCGTGGCTCCGCCCGGACGCCAAGTCCCAGGTCACCCTGCGCTATGTCGACGGCAAGCCCGACTCCATCGACACCGTCGTGGTCTCCACCCAGCACGCCCCCGAGATGCAGCACAAGCAGATCGAGGAAGCCGTCATCGAGCAGATCATCAAGCCGGTCCTGCCGAAGCACATGGTGAAGGGCGCGATCCGCTACCTGGTGAATCCCACCGGCAAGTTCGTGGTCGGCGGCCCCCAGGGCGACTGCGGTCTCACCGGCCGGAAGATCATCGTGGACACCTACGGCGGCGCAGCCCCCCACGGCGGCGGCGCGTTCTCCGGCAAGGACCCCTCCAAGGTAGACCGCTCGGCCGCTTACGCCGCGCGCTATGTCGCCAAGAACATCGTGGCCGCCGGGCTCGCGACCAAGTGCCTCGTGCAAGTCTCCTACGCCATCGGCGTCGCGAAACCCACGAGCGTGATGGTCACCACCTACGGCACGGGCAAGATCTCCGACGAGAAGATCTCGGAACTGGTCGGCAAGCATTTCGACCTGCGGCCGAAGGGCATCATCCAGATGCTCGACCTGCTTCGTCCGATCTACCTGAAGACGGCCGCCTATGGTCACTTCGGCCGCGACGAACCGGAATTCACCTGGGAAGCCACCGACAAGGCCCAGGCGCTGAAGGCTGCCGTCTGACCCTTAGATTTATCTGTCTGACATCTGCAAACAAAAAGGCCCGCGATTGCGGGCCTTTTTGTTTCTGCCCGGACCGGGACACGTAGGTCCAGGTCCGGCGTGATGCCGACTCAGCGGGCGAACGAACGCTTGCGCACCGGCGCAGCGCCGTCATGCCGAGCCGTCTGGGGACGCTCGAAACGCGCGCCGGGCTTCGCACCAGCGGAGGTCGGACGCTTGCCGCCGCGACGTGCGGGCGGTGCCGGGCTGCGGCTCGGATCCGGGCGACGGGGCTCGAGGCCTTCCAGCGTTTCCACGGGAATGCGGGTAGCGGTGTAGCGCTCGATGCGACGAATCTTCTGCGAATCGCCCGACTCGGCGAGAGTCACGGCAAGACCGGTGCGGCCAGCACGGCCCGTGCGCCCGATGCGGTGGACATAGTCTTCCACGTTGATCGGCAGACCGTAGTTGATGACGTGCGTGATGGTCGGAACATCGATCCCGCGCGCGGCGACATCGGTGGCGACGAGCACACGCAAACGACGCTGGCGCAGCGCGGTGAGCGTCCGGGTGCGCTGACCCTGGGGCATGCCGCCGTGCAGAGCGGACACGGCGTGGCCATCGGCCTGCAGCGATTCCGCCAGACGCTCGGCGTCGTGCTGGGTCGACGTGAACACGACGGCCTGATCGATGCTCGGATCCGCCAGCAGGCGATCGAGGATCTTGTCCTTGTGGGCACGACCGTCGGCCCAATGCAGGCGCTCGGTAATGTTGGAGCGCGATTCGATGGGCGACTCCACTTCCACACGGCGGGGTTCGCGCATCAGGCCGGAAGCGAGCTGTGCAATTTTGCCGTCCAGCGTGGCCGAGAACAGCAGCGTCTGGCGGGCGCGAGGCGTGGCGGCGGCAATCGCTTCGATGTCTTCGATGAAGCCCATGTCCAACATGCGATCCGCCTCGTCGAGCACAAGCACTTCCACCCGCGCCAGATGCACCTGACCGCCTTGAAGGAGGTCGAGCAGGCGGCCGGGCGTGGCGATCAGGACGTCCAGCGCGCCGCGCACCGCACGAAGCTGGGCGCCGTAAGGCACACCGCCCACGACGCTGGCAACGCGCAGACCCTTGAAGGTGCGGCCGTACGTTTCGCAGGCCCGGGTGATCTGAAGCGACAGTTCGCGGGTGGGCGAGAGGAACAGCGCCCGCGGACCGCGTCCGGGGGCGTTGCGTTCGCCGTTCTGCATCAGACGCTGGAGCGTCGGCAGCACGAAGGCCGCGGTCTTGCCGCTGCCGGTGGCCGAAGACACCATGAGGTCATGTCCCGCGAGTGCCGCCGGAATGGCGGCTGCCTGCACGGCGGTCGGGTCCGTGTAGCCGGCGCTGGTGACCGCGCTCAGCAGGCGGGGGTCAAGGCCGAGCTCGGCGAATAGCGAGACGGAAGGGGTACTGACGGGACTGACGGGGGTCTCGTCGCTGGAGGCGACGATCGGTGCTGCTTGATCCAAGGGAATTCTCCGAACAAATGCAACTCCGCGCGGGGCGCGGAGCCAGGGTGAGTCGCAGGGGCGACGGCATCGCCGCCAACCCGGTCACCCGGCATCGAGGCCGAAGACGTGCAGTCAGAGGGGATGAAGATGGACGAACCGCAGGCCGAAACCGCGTCGGTTCATCGAAGGTCTGAGAGCTTAACCGGGATTGTGCGACGCAGCAAGGTTTTTCTGACGATTCGAGAAGATTCCGCATCGGCAGTCGGGATTGCGACGGCCTCAAGTTCGCGGGATCGGCGCCGTTAACGTTGCGCCGGAAGCATGTCGCCATCCTGACCCGGCTTGGATGCCGGCATGCTTTCGGCTTAGAATTCGGTCTCTGCCCCGAGGAGCGTTGCAACGGGATCCTCTCCCGCCAGGCTCGGGGCGGCCTTCCAAGGCCATTCGCAACGGCGCTCGTTGATCCGCGACATGCTTGCGGGAAACGAGCGAACCGACCCTCTCGCCCTCCCGTCTTGCCTGTCCTCGACCAGGAGTGACTCTATGTCTGCCGTGACCCAACTGAAGACTGCCGCCGACTATCTGGTGGCCGACATGTCCCTTGCCGACTGGGGACGCCGGGAAATCCGCATCGCGGAAACCGAGATGCCCGGCCTCATGGCCATTCGCGAGGAGTTCGCCGCCTCGCAGCCGCTGCGCGGCGCCCGCGTCACCGGCTCGCTGCACATGACCATCCAGACCGCCGTCCTCATCGAGACGCTGCAGGCGCTCGGCGCGGAAGTGCGCTGGGCCTCGTGCAACATTTTCTCGACCCAGGACCACGCCGCCGCGGCCATCGCCGCCAAGGGCACGGCCGTGTTCGCCGTGAAGGGCGAAACCCTGGCCGAGTACTGGGACTACACGCATCGCATCTTCGAATGGCCCGACAGCGGCTTCTCGAACATGATCCTCGACGACGGCGGCGACGCCACGCTGCTGCTGCACCTGGGCACGCGCGCAGAGAGCGACGCCACGCTGCTCAACCACCCCGGCAGCGAGGAAGAGCAGTTCCTGTTCGCCGCGATCAAGGCGAAGCTCGCGCGCGATCCGAAGTGGTACTCCACCCGCCTGAAGCACATCAAGGGCGTGACCGAGGAAACGACGACGGGCGTGCATCGCCTCTACCAGATGGCGAAGGACGGCGTGCTGAAGTTCCCCGCGATCAACGTGAACGACTCCGTCACCAAGTCCAAGTTCGACAACCTCTACGGCTGCCGCGAGTCGCTCGTCGATGGCATCAAGCGCGCCACCGACGTGATGATCGCCGGCAAGGTTGCCGTGGTCGCCGGCTACGGTGACGTGGGCAAGGGTTCCGCCCAGGCGCTGCGTGCGCTGTCCGCCCAGGTGTGGGTGACCGAGATCGACCCGATCTGCGCGCTGCAGGCCGCGATGGAAGGCTACCGCGTGGTGACGATGGACTACGCCGCCGACAAGGCAGACATCTTCGTGACCGCGACGGGCAACTTCCACGTGATCTCGCACGATCACATGAAGAAGATGAAGGACCAGGCCATCGTCTGCAACATCGGTCACTTCGACAACGAGATCGACGTCGCCTCCCTCAATCAATACCAGTGGGAAGAGATCAAGCCCCAGGTCGATCACATCATCTTCCCCGACGGCAAGCGCATCATCATGCTCGCCAAGGGACGCCTGGTGAATCTCGGCTGCGGCACGGGTCACCCGAGCTATGTGATGTCCTCGTCGTTCGCCAACCAGACGATCGCCCAGATCGAGCTGTTCACCAACACCGCGAAGTATCCGGTGGGCGTGTACACGCTGCCCAAGCACCTCGACGAGAAGGTCGCGCGCCTGCAGCTGAAGAAGCTGAATGCGCAATTGACCGAACTCTCGGATTCCCAGGCGCGTTACATCGGCGTCGAGAAGACCGGCCCGTACAAGCCGGATCATTACCGCTACTGATGTCGGCCGGGAGTCCCTCCGGGGACCCCCGACAGGGCACGCCCGGGCTCGCCCCGGGCGTTTCGTCTTTCTGACAGGATGCCCCTTCACCGATGACCCAGAGCGTCAACCCACCGACCCCCGAACACCGCACCGAGCGGGGCGATCGGCTGTTCAGTTTCGAACTGTTTCCTCCGCAGACACCCGAAGGCCTCGCCAAGCTCGACCTCACGGTCGGCCAGCTGAGGCAACTAGAGCCGGAGTTCTTCTCCGTCACCTATGGCGCCGGCGGCTCCACCCGGGAGCGCACCCTCGGCGTCGTGCGCTCGTTGCAGGACCAGGGACTCACGGTCGCGCCGCATCTGTCGTGCGTCGGCGCCACGAAGGCGACGACCCGGGAACTGCTGGAGCAGTACCGCGCACAGGGAATCCGCCGGATCGTCGCGCTGCGCGGCGACCTGCCGTCCGGCATGGTGGAAGTCGGCGAGTTCCGGTATGCCGCCGACCTCGTAGCGTTCATCCGCGCCGAGTACGGCGAGGCGTTCCACATCGAGGTGGCCGCCTATCCGGAGTACCACCCGCAATCGACCTCGCCCGATGCGGACCTCCGCAACTTTCGCGCGAAGGTCACCGCCGGTGCGCACTCGGCAATCACTCAGTACTTCTTCAACACCGACGCGTACTGGTACTTCCTCGAACAGTGCCGCGCGCTCGGCATCACGGTGCCGATCATTCCCGGCATCATGCCGATCAGCCGTTTCACGCAACTCGCGCGGTTCTCCGACGCCTGCGGCGCCGAGATTCCCCGATGGATCCGCCGCAAGCTGGAAAGCATGGGCGACGACTCCGCCAGCGTCCGCGCCTTCGGGCTGGACGTGGTCACGCGACTTTGCGATGACCTCCTGCGCGGCGGTGCGCCCGGGCTGCACTTCTACACGCTGAACCAGGCCGGCGCCGTCACCACCATCTGGCAGCGGCTCGGACTGTGACGAGGCCGTCCGTCCTGCGCGAACGCCTCCATCCGGAATGCGTTTTTGCCTCGACAGGGCGGACGCCAGCGCAGGCAGGCTGAGCACCATGGCCGGCCTTTCCGGGCGCACACGGTTTCTCGCCGTCCTGGCACTCGCGGTGTCAGTCCTCGCCGTGGTCGAGATTCGCTGGCTACGTGCCACCGAAGCCCTGTCGAACCAGGTCTCCGACGCCTTCGTACGCGCGCAGGCCCCGAAGCACAGCGCCGATCCGGACATCGTCATCGTCGCCATCGACGAGGCCTCGCTCGCCGGCATGCTGGAGCACGCGGGACGCTGGCCGTGGCCAAGATCCGTGCATGGCGAACTGGTCGCAGGCCTCGCCGCGCAGAAACCCCGGGCCATCGTGTTCGACATCATGTTCGCGGATCCCGACGTGCGCGATCCCGCCCACGACCGCGTCTTCAACGAAGAGATCGCGCCGCTCGACAACGTGTACTTCGGGACTGCGCGCAACGGCCCCGAAAGCGATCCGCTCGGCGAGCCGATGACCGATCTCGAAAGCGCACTCGGGGCGGTGCGCGGTCCGCAGTCCGCGCGCGATGCGAAGATCAACGTGCTGCTCCCCCTGGCGCTCGAGCGCCGGAACTGGCGTCTGGGCCTCATCAACTTTCTCCAGGATGCCGATGGCGTCGGGCGTCGCTACGGCGTGTACCTGCCCGCCTATGGCTGGCGCGTGCCTTCGCTTCCTGCGCGCATGGCGGCGGATTTCGGCTGGCCGATACCTTCGGTCGAGGACCTGACGCTCGCATGGCGGGGACCCGCCCGGGCCCACACCACCATCCCGTTCGTGGATCTCTATCTCGAGTTCAATCGCGAGAAGCGCACCCGTCCCGCCGACGAGTTCCGCGACAAGGTGGTCGTGATCGGCGCCACGGCCACCGGCCTCCACGACATCCGCGTGACGCCGATCGACCATCGGCATCCGGGCGTCGAGATTCTCGCCACGGCAATCGACAATCTGAAAAACAGCACCTGGCTGCGCCCGGCGCCCGGGTGGGCGGAGATGGCGCTCGCGCTCACGCTCGTTCTCGCCGGCGCACTCGCATTCGCTCGCGGGACCAATGTGCTGCTCACCGGCGCGGGGCTCGTGATCCTGAGTGTCGCTGCACTCGTCAGCTCCTACTTCCTGCTCGGCGCGAGGATCGTGTTCCCGGTCACCACGCCGCTGCTGTTCGGCTGGGCTTTCTTCCTCGCGGCAAGTGTCCGGGAGATCCTCGACGAGCGCCGCAGCCGCGAGACCGCGATCCGCGAGTTCAGCCGCTTCGTCAACCCGCACGTGGTCCGCGAGTTGATGGCGAAAGGCGGATTGTCGCGACAGGGCGAGAGCCGTGAAGTCACGCTGCTGTTCTCGGATATCCGCGGTTTCACCACCCTGTCCGAATCCCGGTCACCGCAGGAGATCGTCGATCTGCTCAACCGCTACTTCACGCGCCAGGTGGCCGTAGTGTTCCGTCACGGCGGCACGCTGGACAAGTTCATCGGCGACGCGATCATGGCCGTGTGGGGCGCGCCGGTGGACGACGCCGACCATGCCCGCCACGCAGTAGCGGCCGCGCTGGACATGGCGGATACCCTGCTCGAATTCCGGAAGGAACTGGGGCCGATCGATCACGAGTTCGACGTGGGCATCGGCATCCACTCCGGCCCGGCGGTGGTCGGCCTCATCGGCTCCGACGCGCGCCGCGAGTACACCGCCATCGGCGACACCGTCAATCTCGCGAGCCGGATCGAAGGTCTGACCAAGGGCGTCGCGCGCATCCTCGTCTCGGAGGACACGATGCGCCGCTGTGGCGATGCGTTCGAGTTCATCGATCGCGGGGCCTATCCCGTGAAGGGACGCTCGGGCGAAGTACGTCTGTACGAACCGAAGAGGAAGTCTGCATGAGATCACGCTGGAGCCATGTCCGGACCCTGGCGGCCATCGCCGCCTTGACGTTCACTCAGGGTGTCGCCGCGCAGGAAAAGGGATTCACCCTGCGCACGGTCGACGTCCGCGAAAAGCCCTTCCTGGATGCAAAGGCCGTCGGTCAGATTCCGGACCGCACAGCCGTCACCGTCCTCGGACGCCAGGGCGGCTGGATGCAGGTGCAGACCGCGGAACGGAAGGGCTGGGTCCGGCTGCTGTCGGTACGGCTCGGCAACCCGGAGCCCGCGCGCAACGAGACGACCGCAGCCACCTTCTTCGGGTCCCTGCGCGGACGGAACACGGCATCGGCTACCGTCACCACCGGCGTTCGCGGATTCTCCGAGGAAGACCTGAAGGCGGCGCAGCCCAACCCCGAGGAAGTGAAGAAGATGGACGCCTACGCCCAGTCGCCGGATCCGTACCGCTTCGCGGAGTCGGGCAAGCTGACGGGACAGAACGTCCCGTACGTCGATGCCAGCGGACGTCCGGAAGGAGAAGGCAAATGAGATTCCCCCCGAAATCCTGGAAAGCAACGGCCGTCACGGTTACCGCGCTCGTGCTGGGCGGCTGTTCCGCTCAGCAGCTGGATGCCTTCGTGAAGAACTCCGGCGGCATGGACAACCTCGGCAAGACGGTCAAGGAAGCCTTCGTCGGCATCGACGAGCCGAAGGAGATCCAGATGGGCCAGGGCATGGCCGAGACGCTGCTCGGCGCACGCCCGCTCTACAACGACCCGAAACTGCAGCGCTACGTGAACCAGGTCGGCGCGTGGGTCGCGAGCCGCTCGGAGCGTCCGACTCTGCCATGGCGCTTCGGCGTGAACGACAGCGAGCACGTGAACGCTTTCGCGGCGCCGGGCGGCTTCATCATTGTCACGCGCGGCATGATGAACGCCCTGCAGAGCGAGGCGGAACTCGCCGGCGTGCTCGGTCACGAGATCGGCCACGTGATCCGCAAGCATCACCTGAAGGCGATGCGCAAGGGCGCCTGGATGAATCTGCTCTCGGCCAGCGCGGCGGCTTCCGCAGGCGGCGGCCCCAGCGAGGATCTGATCAAGGCCCTCGTCGGCCCCACCAAGGAACTGTACTCGCGCGGCCTCGATCGGGACGATGAGTACGAGGCCGATCGGGTCGGTATCGTCCTCGCGGCGAGAGCGGGCTATGACCCGTGGGGGCTCCCCGCCGCGCTGCAGACGCTCGCGAAGCTCAAGGCGGATGATCCCTATCTCGCCCTGCTCACCAAGACGCACCCCAACCCGGGACAGCGCCTCGATCGTCTTGCCCAGGCCATGGGCTCCACCTTCGACACGCTGGAAGGACTGCCGCGCAACACGGAGCGGTTCGTCAACGCCACGCGCGCGCTGCGGGTCTCCGCGTCGAACTGACGCCTCCGCTCCGAGGTTCCCTGGAATCGCCATGCTCGCCCGTCACGCACTGATCGCTGGCGCCCACGGACTCGTGGGCTCCCGCCTGCTCGGTCTTCTGCTTGCGCACGATGCCTGGACGATGCTCGTCGCGCCGGTGCGGCGCGCCCTTCCCGTCGTGCACCCGAAGCTCAGCAAGCCTCTTGTCGACTTCGAGCAAATCGACCGGTTCGAACCCGATATCCGGATCGACGACGTCTTCTGCTGCCTGGGCACGACGATCGCCAAGGCCGGCAGCGAGGCCGCCTTCCGGCGCGTGGACCATGACTATGTGGTGTCGCTTGCGCGGCTGGCGTCGCGCATCGGCGCGAAGCATTTCGTGATGGTGTCGGCGCTGGGCGCGTCGTCGGGATCGCGAGTGTTCTACAACCGCGTGAAGGGCGAAGCCGAGACTGCCGTTCTCGCCCTGGGCCTGCCGCGCACGACGATCCTGCGCCCGTCCCTGCTCGCAGGCGACCGCGCCGAATCGCGCCCGGCGGAACGCGCCGGACTTCTCTTCGCGAAACTGGTGGGACCGCTCATGCTGGGAAGCCTGCGCCGGTACCGGGCGGTCGATGCAGGCGACGTCGCTGCCGCAATGCTTGCCGCGACCCTCGCGGGGACGCCGGTGGGCACCGTGGAGTCCGAGCACATCGTCGAACTGGCACGAGGCCTGGGATCGCGGGCCTGACCCGCGTTCCTCGAGCGACGGCACAAACGACACCGCCCCTGAAGCAGCTGCGGGATCACTGACCCGCAACCGCCTCAGGGGCGGGAACGTGCGAACTTCGAATTTGGACCGATCAGGCGGCGCGCTTCTTCTGCTGCGCGGCAGCCTTGTGCATGTGCGCGTAGGCGTCGTGCGCAGCCGCTTCGGCGTCGCCCACGTGCACGGGCAGCCCCATGTCCGCGAGCACCGAACCCAGAGCGGAGAGCGACAGCATCACGTTCTCCGGACGGCAGGAGTAGCCCATGGTGCCGAAGCGCCAGATCTTGCCGGCCAGCGGCCCGAGACCGGCGCCGATCTCGAGGTTGAACTCGTTCAGCAGACGCTTGCGGACTTCCGCTTCAGAACTGACGATGGCTTCGGGCACACGCACCGCGTTCATCTGGGGAATCTGATACTCCTCGGCGACGAGGAACTTCAGGCCCATGGCTTCGAGACCGGTCTTCAGCGCGACGTGATGACGGCGGTGACGCGCCCAGCAATCGTCGAGCGTCTCTTCGCGGATGAGCAGCAGGGCTTCGTGCAGCGCGAACAGCGAGTTCGTCGGCGCGGTGTGGTGATAGGTGCGGGTGGTCGCGCCCCAGTAGCCCAGCAGCAGATTCATGTCCATGAACCAGCTGTGGATCTTGTCCTTGCGGGCCTTCACGTGCTCGACCACACGGTCGTTGAAGGACACGGGCGACAGGCCCGGCGTGCAGGAGAGGCACTTCTGGCTCGCGGAGTAGACGGCGTCGACGCCCCACTCGTCGATCAGGACCGGCACACCGCTGAGGGAGGTGACCGCATCCATGATGGTGAGCGCGCCGTAGCGGTGGGCAACTTCGACCAGGGTCTTGGCATCGGACAGACAGCCCGTCGACGTTTCAGCGTGGACGAAGGCGACGATCTTGGTGTCGGGGTTGGCCTTGAGCGTGTCCTCGAGGCGCTGGGGATCGACCGGGGTGCCCCACTCGTGCTCGATGACGACCGGCACACCGCCGCAGCGGATGACGTTCTCGAGCATGCGGCCGCCGAACACGCCGTTGATGCAGACGATGACCTTCGTGCCGGGCGCCACCATGTTGACGAAACAGTACTCCATGCCGACGGAACCGGGACCGGACACGGGGAACGTGAGCGCGTTCTTCGTCTGGTAGACGTAGCGCAGCAGGCTCTTCAGTTCTTCCATCATTTCCACGAACACCGGATCCAGGTAGCCGATCGCGGGCTGGCTCATGGTCGTGAGCACGCGCGGGTGGATCTCCGTGGGACCGGGACCCATCAGCGTGCGCTGCGGCGGATGGAAAGACCGGATGCGCTTGGTCGGTGCGTAAGGGTTCATGTTGTCGCTCCCAGCTAGTGAGGTTCCGTGAAAGATTTCATCTTCGCCGCGGGACTTCACCCGGACCGGCCGCCTTTGATTGGCTTCGTTGAGAATTTCCACCGCTTCGATCTGCCCTTCCGTGATCGCCTCGACCTCCATGGCCCAGCGCGCCGGAACGTACCCGGACTTGACCCAGTGGCTGACGACGGCCCGGTCGAGCTTGAGCCGACGCGCGACCTCGGCCTGGCTTCCGAACAATGTGACGAGACGCTCCGCGCAGTTCATGGAAAACCGATGAGAAGTGGATTGACCGAACTCTGCCTTATCAAATTTAGTTTGACAAGGTAGTCACGGCAAAACGAGGCGTACGCGAGGTGGAGCGGTCGATGGGGTCGATAGCTTGGCCCGCCGGCGATCGAAAGCTGGAATCAGGCGGGGCCACGATTCTGGAGAGAGCGGTCGCTCACCTCCGGCAACACCACAGGGCTACCCTGCGTGGACGACCTTGAACGGAAAGGGGTTGGCTTCGGGAAGATCAGGGGAATCGAAGGCGATATCCCCTTCCGGATCCGGCTCCCCGGTGGCAATCAGTCCGGCGAAGTCATACAACCGGTCGTCGGCCAGGTGGGAGGGCACGACATTGCGCAGGCTGCGGCACATGGTTTCGATGCGCCCGGGGAACCGCTTGTCCCACTCGGCGAGCATCAGCTTGATCTGCTTGCGCTGGAGATTCTCCTGGGACCCGCACAGGTCGCACGGGATGATGGGGAACTCCTTCAGATTGGCGTAGGCGGCGAGATCCTTCTCGGCGCAGTAGGCGAGCGGCCGGATGACCACGTGGCGCCCGTCATCGGAGACCAGCTTCGGCGGCATGCCCTTCAGCTTGCCCCCGTGGAACATGTTGAGGAACAGTGTCTCCAGCATGTCTTCCCGGTGGTGTCCCAGGGCGATCTTCGTGGCGCCGAGCTCGGACGCGACCCGATAGATGACACCCCGCCGCAGCCGGGAGCAGAGCGAGCACATCGTCTTGCCCTCGGGGATCACGCGCTTCACGATCGAGTAGGTGTCCTGCCGTTCGATATGGAACGGAACCCCTCGCGTATTCAGGTAGTTGGGCAGGGTATCCGCCGGGTAGCCAGGGTGAGCCTGATCCAGATGCATGGCGATCAGCTCGAAGGAAACCGGAGCGCGCTCCCGCAGGGAGATCAGCACGTCCAGCAGACCGTAGCTGTCCTTGCCGCCGGACAGGCACACCATCACCTTGTCGCCGGGCTCGATCATGCGGTAGTCGGCGATGGCCTCGCCCACCTGGCGCCTCAGGCGCTTGGCGAGCTTGTTGTCCTCGAGGATCGCCTTGCGATCGCGAACGGTGCTGGTGTCCATGGTCCTTCGGTCCGAATCGTTGATTGGGGCGGCGACGGGCCTTGCCCCTAAAGATGCACGCTGCGCCCGCCGTCGACGGCGATGATCTGCCCTGTCACGTAAGGCGCATCTTCCACCAGGAAGCGAACAGCCTTGGCGATATCGTCCGGCTCGCCCACGCGGCGCAGGAGCGTGGTGCTGATGATCCGCTGCCGGGCAAGATCGTCCGACCAGGCCTCGTCCTCCGGCCAGAGGATGGCGCCCGGAGACACGCCGTTGACCCTCACCTCCGGGCCCAGTTCCCGCGCGAGCGACCGCGTGAGCGCCGTCAGCCCGCCTTTCGCGGCGTTGTAGATCACGTAGTTCTTCATGGGCCGGTCGGCGTGGATGTCCACGATGTTGACGATGCAGCCCTCGGTCTTGCGCAGATGGGGCGCCGCTGCCTGGGACAGGAACAGCGGCGTCTTCAGGTTGGTGCCCATCAGATCCTCCCACTGCTCCTCGGAGAAATCGCCGACCGGGGTGGGGAAGAAGCTCGACGCATTGTTCACCAGGACGTCCAGGCGCCCGAAGTGACCGACCGTTTCCGCCACCAGGGTGGGCAGATGGGCCACGTTGAGAAGATTCGCCTGCGTGATCGCCACGGACGCCGGGCGGATCTCGTTCAGTTCGGCCTGGAGGGTACGCGCTTCGTTGATCGACGACCGGAAATGCACCATGACCCGGGCTCCCCGCGCGTGCAGCGCTCGGGTGATGGCAGCGCCGACGCGCCGCGCTCCGCCGGTGATAAGGACAACCTTCTCCTGCATGGGCGAATGAAGATCAGGCGAGGCCCGCCGGTCGCCCGGGAAACTGACGCCCGGGAAGCGCGGATCGCACGATCACTCCGAATGGGGTTTAATGGCCGCATTCTACGCCACGCCTCTCGAACACCCGCCTTGCGCCCCCGCGGCCCCGCTCCCGATCTCTCCCCCGACGACGAGGCAATGCGGCACAGCCGGCGCCTCGTGTCCCGTATCCATGACGTCATCGCCGCAGCGGGCGGCTGGATCGGCTTCGACCGCTACATGGAGCTCGCCCTGTACGAGCCCGGCCTCGGCTACTACTCCGGCGGCAGCACCAAATTCGGTGGAGCAGGAGACTTCGTCACCGCCCCCGAGATCTCGCCGCTGTTCGGACGCACGCTCGCCCGGCAGGCGGCCGACGTTCTCGCCGAGACTGGCGGCGATCTCCTGGAGATCGGACCGGGAACCGGCCGGCTGGCCGCAGACATCCTCGCCGCGCTGGAGCGTCTCGACGCGCTGCCTCGCCGCTACTGTCTGCTGGAACTGAGCGGCGAACTTCGAGCGAGACAGGCGGCCACGCTTCAGGCCGCCGTTCCGTCCCTGGCCGGGAAAGTCGAGTGGCTGGATGCCTTGCCGGCTTCGTTCACCGGCTTCGTGCTCGCCAACGAACTCCTGGACGCGCTTCCCGTGCGAGTCGTCTCCCGCGACGACAGCACGTGGCACGAATGCGGGGTAAGCCGTAGCGGCGACGGCCTGTTCTGGTCGCTGCGCCCTTTGCACGACGAACCCCTACTGCGCGAAGTCGAGACACTCGCCGTACCCCCGCCCTACCGGACCGAGATCAGTCCTCATGTGGAGGCCCTCGTCGGCACGCTCGCTTCGTGCCTCACGCGCGGCGCCCTGATGTTCATCGACTACGGCTTCGGGCACAGCGAGTACTACCACCCGCAGCGAAACACCGGGACGCTGATGTGCCACTACCGCCATCACGCGCTCGACGACCCGTTCCATCTGCCCGGACTGCAGGACATCACGGCACACGTGGACTTCACCCGCGTCGCCAATGCCGCGGTCCGCGGGGGCCTCAAGTTCGCGGGCTACACGAATCAGGCACACCTGCTCGTGAACTGCGGCATCACCGAAGTGCTCGGACAGGTATCGCCCGAACACGCCGGCGAGTACCTGCCGCTCGCGGCGCAGGCCCAGAAGCTTCTCGGTCCGCACGAGATGGGGGAACTGTTCAAGGCCATCGGCTTCACACGTGGTATCGAGCATCCTCTCCGCGGCTTCGCGAGGGGCGACCTTTCGAGACTCCTATGACGCCTGAATTCCTGCGCACGCCCGATTCCCGCTTCGCGAACCTGCCCGGGTTTCCCTATCCGCCGCACTACACCGAGGCGCTCCCCGGCTTCGACGGGCTGCGCATGCACTATGTCGATGCCGGACCGCGGGACGCCGGCACCGTGTTCCTGTGCATTCACGGTGAACCGACGTGGTCGTACCTGTTCCGCCGGATGATCCCCGTGTTCGCCGGCGCCGGACACCGGGTAATCGCACCCGACCTCTTCGGCTTCGGCCGTTCGGACAAGCCCGTGGAGGATGCCTGGTACACCTTCGACCGCCATCGCGACTCCCTGCTGGCGCTCATCGACTCGCTGGATCTGCGGGACATCTGCCTCGTGTGCCAGGACTGGGGCGGCCTGCTCGGTCTCACCCTGCCGATGGACCGCGCCGACCGATTCACCCGGCTGCTCGTGATGAACACCACACTGGGCACGGGAGACGTCCCGCTCACCCCCGGCTTCCTTGCGTGGCGAAAATGGGTGGCCGAGCACCCGGACATGGAGGTGGGAAAGCTCATGGGCCGGACCTGCCCCCATCTCACGGCGGAAGAACGCGCCGCCTATGACGCGCCGTTTCCGGATGTCCGCCACAAGGCCGGTGTCCGGCGATTTCCGGCGATGGTTCCGGACCACCCCGACGCCGAAGGCGCCGAACTATCGAGACGGGCACGGCAATGGCTTTCGCAGTCGTGGCAGGGCCGGAGCTTCTTTGCCGTTGGCATGACGGACCCCGTGCTGGGCCCACCCGTGATGGCGGCTCTGCGGCAGCAGGTCCGGGGCGCGCCTGCTTCCATGGATGTCGCTGACGCGGGCCATTTCGTGCAGGAGTGGGGCGGCCGAATCGCCGCATCCGCCCTGGCCACCTTCTTCCCTTACTGATTGCCATCCATGACCGCGAGCGTCTCCCTTCTGTTCGGCGTCCACGCCCACCAACCCGCGGGCAACTTCGCCTCCGTCGTCGACGACGCCCACGAGAAGTCCTACGGCCCCTACCTGCGCACCGTCCACCGCTACCCGGCCTTCCGCTTCGCGATCCACTTCAGCGGCTGGCTGCTGGATCATCTGCTCCAGCATCACCCCGCCGACATGGAACTGCTGCGCGAGATGGTGGAACGCGGTCAGGCGGAACTCTTCGGCGGCGGCGACATGGAGCCCGTGCTCGCCTCGATTCCTTATCGCGACAGGGTCGGTCAACTGCAGGCGCTGGGCGATCGGCTGGAACGCGCCTTCGGGCAGCGACCCCGCGGCGCGTGGCTGACGGAACGTGTGTGGGAGGCGACCGTCGTGCCTGCACTAGCGGACGCAGGAATCGAGTTCGTGACCGTCGACGACTACCACTTCGTGTGCGCGGGGCAGACACTCGACTCGCTGACCGGCCACTTCACGACCGAAGAGGACGATCGTCGCCTCGACCTGTTCCCCATCTCCGAGCAGCTTCGCTATCGCATTCCGTTCTCTCCCGCCGACGAGACCGTCCGTTACCTCGAGTCCCTCGCGGTCGAAGGCTCGCCGGTCGCGGCCATCTACTTCGACGACATCGAGAAATTCGGCATCTGGCCCGAGACCTACGACTGGGTGTACGGCCGCAAGTGGCTCGAGCACTTCATCGAAGGCGTGCTCGCCTCGCCGATCCTGTCTCCGGAACACTTCGCCACGGCCCGCGCAGCCGCTCCGACGCGCGGCATTGTGTATCTGCCCACCACGTCGTACCTCGAAATGGGCGAATGGTCCCTGCCATCCGCACGTGCCGATGACTACGCCGCGCTGATCCAGACCCACAAGGAACAGGGTACCTACGACCGCTTCAAGCCCTTCCTCCGAGGCGGCATCTGGCGGAACTTCCTGTCCCGCTATCCCGAAGCGAACTGGATGCACAAGCGCATGCTCGGGTTGTCCGCGCGCTTCGCCTCGTTGCCGGAAGGAAAGCGCACCCCGGAACTGCAGGACCTCCTCTATCGCTCGCAGGCGAACGACGCTTATTGGCACGGGCTCTTCGGCGGCATCTATCTGCCGCATCTGCGCCGCGCCGTGTGGAATGCGTCCGTCGCCCTTGAACGCGAACTGGACAAGACAACTCCTCGCCCGAGCATCGAAACCCGCGATGCGGACCACGACGGTCACGCCGAGGTATTCGTGCACAACGAGTCTCTGCAGGCGGTGGTGCGTGACGACGCGGACGCAGCGCTCGTGGAGTTGTCTTCGTACGCGCTGTCCCACAACTTCGGCGACACCCTCACGCGGCGCAGGGAGCACTACTACCGCCATCTCGATCGGTCCGAGGAAGCCAAGGCGCAGCACGGCGGCATCGCTTCCGCCCATGATCGCGTGGCCTTCCGCCACGAGATTCTTCCGGAGGACACCGTGCCCGACGCGCGGGCCCGCGCGAGCTTTCTCGACACGCTGTTGCCCGACAGATCGGGCGCCGAAGTGAAGCCGCGATACGCGCGTGCGGCAAACGACCTTTGCACCTGGTCGGCGACTGCGGACGGAATCTCGATCGAGAAGCGCTACGCGATCGAGGACGCCACGCTTGTTGTTTCGTACTCGGTCACGAGCAAAGCGCCTGCTCGCCTGCGCACGGATATCCATCTCGCCATGCCCAGCTGCGACGGCTTCCTCGGGCGCATCGTCCGCGGGTCCGAGGTGGCGGGCGGATTCGGTCAATCGATGCTGCATGGCAGCATTTCCGAGATCGTTCTGGACGACGGCGTGCTCGGCGGTGCGCTTGCCATCAACACCGTGCCAGCCGCCGTCATGCATACATCCCCCGTGCACTCGGTGTCACAGTCCGAAGCCGGCTTCGAGAAGATCATGCAGGCCCTCGCGGTGACGCTGGAGTGGCCGATCTCCTCCGGCACCACCCATTTCACGGTCCGCCTCGCGGTCCGGACTGGCAAGTCCTGACACTCGCTGGCTTGCCCGCTGCCTCTCCGTGCGACTGCCTCCGGGGTGACGACACGCGGCAGGGTGTTCCGGTTCCGGACCGATTACGAATTGTTGCATCGGAAACATGCTGCATCAGAGGGTTGTCCATCGATCGCAGCGGGAGCATGATTGATTCGTCGACGTCGAGAGGCGCGGGCGGAAGCAGGGTCTGGAACGGCTCTGGCTTTCCCTTGAATGGCGTGTCGCGCCTTCCCTCGACACCAGGCAGTGGTCGTCATCGACCAAGGAGGTGATGCGTCCCGGCGCTGTCCGGGGCACGGAAAAGAACACATTCTGCTGGCTCATGTTTCAAGGGGCACAGGGAGTGCCCGTTTTTCCGAAGTCAGACTCCAAGGAGGATCCACGTATGCAAACTCCGCTGCAGATCACTTTCCGAGACGTGCCGCATTCCGACGCCATGGAGGCGCACATCCGGGAGAAAGCCGCGAAGTTGGAGTCGCTGTTCTCGCCGATCATGGCGTGTCACGTGAAAGTCGAACTCCCACACAAGCACAAGCACCAGGGCCGTAACTTCTGCGTCAGCCTCGACATGCGTGTCCCGGGCGCGGAACTGGTCGTGAACCATCACCGACATGAGGATGCCTACGTCGCGCTGCGCGACGCATTCGACGCCGCCAAGCGGCAACTCGAGGATCATCACCACAAGGTTCGCGTCGCCGTGAAGCATCAGCAAAGCGGCCGCGCTGTCATGGCAGCTGAACTCGCCGCGGCCGAATCCGCGGCCGAATCCGCCGCCGATTCCTGAGACCCGCCCGCGTCCGCGGGCACTCGACGGGGAGCCTCGACCGACGCATCCCCGCAACGTATCCGATGGCGGCCCATGAGGCCGCCATCGCGCTTTCGGGGCTCCTGCGAGGGTTGCCTCGGCTAGGTCCGACACGCCCCCGGTGAACTGCGGCGATAATGCGGTCGTCGCATCGGAGGACAGCCATGACCCAGAGAAAGAAGACGCCGGAGGCGCTGCGCTCGAACCGCTGGTACGGTCCGCAGGATCTGCGCAGTTTCGGCCACCGCTCACGCACGCTGCAGATGGGCTACTCGCACGAGGACTACAAGGGCAAGCCCGTCATCGCCATCATCAACACCTGGAGCGACGTGAGCCATTGCCACTCGCACTTCAAGGAGCGCGTGGAGGACGTCAAGCGCGGCGTATGGCAGGCGGGAGGTTTTCCGCTCGAGATGCCGGCGATCACTCTGGCCGAGGTGCTGCAGAAGCCGACGACCATGATGTACCGCAACTTCCTCGCGATGGAGACCGAGGAACTGCTGCGCTGCTACCCCGCCGACGGTTGTGTGCTGATGGGTGGCTGCGACAAGACGGGGCCGGGCCTGCTGATGGGCGCGCTCAGCATGAACCTGCCCACCATCTTCGTGCCCGCGGGGCCGATGCTCACCGGCCGCTGGGCCGGCAAGACGCTGGGCTCCGGCTCCGACGTCTGGAAGTACTGGGACGAACTGCGCGCAGGCAACATCACGCCGCGCGACTGGAAGGAGATCGAGGAAGGCATCGCGCGCTCTCCGGGTACCTGCATGACGATGGGCACCGCCTCGACGATGACCAGCGTCATCGAAACGCTCGGATTCAGTCTGCCCAATGCATCGGCGATCCCGGCGCCGGATTCGAGTCATCCGCGCATGGCGTCGCTCAGCGGTCGCCGCATCGTCGACATGGTGTGGGAAGACCTGAAGCCGCGGGACATTCTCACGACGCGTTCCGTCGACAATGCGATCAAGGTGCTGATGGCGCTCGGCGGATCGACCAACGCCCTCATCCACGTCGTAGCAATCGCCGGCCGCGCCGGCATCGAGCTTCCGCTCGATCGCTTCGAAGAGATTGGCAAGGCGAGTCCCTATCTCGTGAACATGCGTCCGGCCGGCAAGTACCTCATGGAGGACTTCTACTACGCCGGCGGTCTGACCGGCCTGCTGGAAGGCATGCGCGACATGCTCGACACGGGCGAACTCACGTGCACCGGTCGCACGATCGGCGAGAACATCGCGGGATCGCGCATCTACAACGATGACGTGATCCGCACGCCGGCCGATCCGATCCGGCCCGACGGCGGCCTCATCGTGCTGCGCGGCAATCTGGCCCCCGATGGCGCGGTCATCAAGGCCAACGCCGCCGACCCCAAGCTCCTCCAGCACACCGGGCGCGCCATGGTGTTCAACGACTACAACGACATGGCGGCGCGCATCGACTCGCCGGATCTCGATGTCGACGCCGATTCGGTGCTGATCCTTCGCAACGCGGGTCCGCTCGGCGGGCCGGGCATGCCCGAGTGGGGCATGCTGCCGATCCCGAAGAAACTGCTGAAGCAGGGCGTGCGCGACATGGTCCGCATCTCGGACGCGCGCATGAGCGGCACGAGCTACGGCACCTGTGTTCTGCACGTGGCGCCGGAGTCGTGGATCGGCGGGCCGCTCGCCCTCGTACGCACGGGGGATCTCGTCGAACTCGACGTGCCCGCACGCACACTCGCGCTGAAGATTTCCGACGAGGAACTGGCGCAGCGCAAGGCTGCGTGGAAGCCGAATCCGCCGCGGTTCACCCGCGGGTACGGCGCCATCTTCAGTCAGCACGTGTCGCAGGCCAATCGCGGCTGCGATTTCGACTTCCTCGAAGGCACCGACCCGACGGCCGAGCCGGAGATTCACTGACGGGACGTTAACTATCGGGGGCCGTAAACCTCGCGCATCGCGGCCTCGAATGCCTCCACCGCATCCGGTGGCAGGCGATCGATGCCCGCGGCGCCGGCCCGCCCTCCGCCCTGGAAGCGCGCCGCCACGTCCGCCGCGCCACGCGGCGAGGTCAGCGGCGCCCGGATGCTGACGGTGTAGCAGCCGTCCAGCGGCGTAAGCACTGCATGGGCGCGTTCCGGAGCCTTCCGCGCCAGCGCGTGCGCCAGCGTCCCGGACACCCGATGCGACCAGGGCTCGTCCGGCAGGACGATGACTGCCACGCCTTCCGCCGCGCTGTGCGGCGCGACCGCCAGCGCCTTCGCCATGTCGTCCTCCATCGCGGCTTCCAGCGTGGCCATCGCATCGTCCTCACGGGCGAAAACGAGCGGATCGCGATACGCGCGCATTCGAAGAGACAACTGCCCCGGATCGAACAGCAGTTCCGGAACGCGGGTGCCGTAGGCGTTGTAGTTGAGGCACTGCCCAAGCCTGCGCAGGACATCGGTGTCGTCCCGGCCGTAGCCGGAGGACTCGGCAAGCGACTGGGCAACGGCGCCGAGGTTGTCGCCGAACGCCCCCGTGATCGCCCAGGCCCGCTGCGCGCCGCTCAGATGCCGATCCACCAGCAGGCTCGTGCATACGGCGGCGTCGGTGTCTATGTGGGACACGAATTCAGGATGCTGCGGAATCTCGCCCGGGGAATGATGATCGAACCACGTGATGCTCGCGCCGGCGGCCAGCGCCGCGGTTGCGGCGGCGGCATTTCTCGCAAGGGATATGTCGAGCACGGTCACCACATCGCCCGGCGCAGGCCTCACCCGGGCAAGGAGCCCGATGTCGCGCTTCACGCCGGTGACGAGTGTCGCCTGCCGGGGCTCGGTCAGACGCAGCTGCTGCAGGGCGCAAAGCCCGTCGGCGTCGCCATTGAAGATGTCATAAAATTCCATCGATCTCTCTGAGAGACTGCGAATCAATGCGTGGCGGGATACGGCATCGCCGATGCCCCTGCCGCGCGCGAGCGGTCGTCGACGAGATCCCCCACCCCATGACGCGCATCTCCGACTCCCCGGCACGCCCTTCTGCCCTGCTGCAGTTCGCCACGGTAGGGTACGTGGGGATCGTCCTCATTGCCAGCCTCTATCCCTTCGCGGGAGGGCGTGTGCCGGATCCCCGCTGGCTATGGTCGCAGTTCACAGAATGGCCCCGGTACTACACCTACACCGACATGGTGATGAACGTCGGAGCCTACGTCCCGCTCGGCATTCTCGTCGCCCGCTGGCTCGCGCACCGGGTCGGCATGGTGCAGGCTGCAGGCTACGCCGTGATGACGGGCATCACCCTCTGCGTCTGCGTGGAGGTCGCGCAGGCCGGCATGCCCACCCGCGTTCCGTCGGGTCTCGATGTCTTCTGCAACTCGACCGGCACGCTCATTGGCGCCTGGCTCGCCCTGCTCATGGGCACGCGCAGGGAGGAGGGCGGCGCCCTGGATGTCTGGCGGAACGCGCAGGTCGGGCCGGGCATCAGCGGCGACGCGATGCTTCTGCTGCTCGTGCTCTGGGTGGTGGTGCAGTTCAAGCCGGACCACTGGCTCTTCGCCGTCGGCGATGTGACTCATCGTTCCCTGTCTCCGGGAATCGCGGCCGTGCACGCACAGTACAGTTCGTTCGAGACTGCGATCGCGGTCGCGGGGACCATCGCCCTCGCCGCCGCCGTCGGCACGATCGCAAGGCATCGCCGCTGGACGTGGTTCCTCCTGCTGCTGCTGGCCGGACTGGTGGTCCGCAGCCTGGCCAGTCTGCTGTTCTTCCGGGGCGGCACGCTGGTGCTCTGGATGACGCCGGGCAATCTCACGGGCCTCGCCATCGGCGTCGTGGCCGCCTACGGTGTCTCGCGTCTGCCGGCCCGTCTCGCACGCCCGATCGCGATCCTGGCCATCGCCGCCACCGCGATCCTCGTCAACGCGGTTCCCGCCGCGAACGCCGCGCAGCCCGTTCCGGTGGAACTGTGGCGGCAGAGCCACCTGCGCAGTGTCGCGGGCGCGGCGCAGGCTCTGGCGGTGCTGTGGCCGCTGCTCGCCGTGCTGGCCGCAATCCCCCGGCGCTCGGGGCCGGGCTAGAATCGAGGGGTATCCACTTCGGGCGATGCACTCAGGGTGACGTCGCGGCCACGCATGAGCTACTACGAACGCCACATCTTCTTCTGCTGCAACAAGCGCGACGATCCCAACCGCGCATGCTGTGCCACCCACGACGCCGCAGAAATCCGCGACTACGCCAAGGCCAAGGTCAAGTCCCTCGGGCTGGCCGGCAAGGGCAAGGTGCGCGTGAACATGGCGGGCTGCCTGGACCGTTGCGAGGAAGGGCCCGTGATCGTCGTCTACCCCGAAGCCGTCTGGTACACCTACGTGGATCGCAGCGACGTGGACGAGATCATCGAGGAGCATCTGGTGAACGGCCGCGTCGTCGAGCGGCTGCGGCTCGGATGATCGCCGGGGCCGAACGCCACCTCATCGCAGGACCGTCGGGCAATCTCGAAGTGTCGGTGATCGCGCCGGCCGGCGAGCCCACCGGCATCGCCCTGGTGGCGCATCCGCACCCGCTCTACGGCGGCACCATGGAGAACAAGGTCGTGCAGACGCTCGCGCGGGCCCTGTCGAGCCTGGGGAACGAGACCTGGCGCGCCAACTTCCGCGGTGTGGGCGAGAGCGAAGGCACCTACGACGACGGCCGCGGCGAACTCGACGACTTCCGTGCCCTGGCCGCGCACGTGCGGCAGCGCCATCCCGATCTGCCTCTCACCCTCGCGGGCTTCTCGTTCGGCGGGTACGTGGTGTCGCATCTCGCGCACGAACTCGGGGCGCGCAGTCTCGTGCTCGTGGCACCGGCCGTCGGCCGGTTTCCGGTCAGCGACGTGGCCGAAGACACCCTCGTCATCCACGGCGAGGTGGACGACGTCGTCACCCTTCCGGACGTCATGGCATGGGCCCGTCCGCAGAAACTCCCGATCGTCGTGGTTCCCGGCGCCGGACATTTCTTCCACGGTGACCTGCTGATGGTCCAGCAGATCGTCCGCCGGCACCTCCTCGCAAAGGACATGGCATGAGCGGCCAGCTGCTGGTGAAGTCCCTGCACATCGTCTTCGTCACGTCGTGGTTCGCAGGGCTGTTCTATCTGCCGCGGATCTTCGTGAATCTCGCGATGGACGACGTACCGCCGGTGCGCGAACGCCTGCTGGTCATGGCCCGCAAGCTCTACCGGTTCATGACCATTCTCGCGGTGCCGGCGCTCGTGTTCGGCCTATGGTTGTGGCTCGGATTCGGGGTTTCCGGCGGCTGGATGCACGCGAAGCTGGCGCTGGTCGTCGTTCTCCTCGGCTATCACCACGTCTGCGGGCGCCTGCTGCGCAAGTTCGAGGCGGGCGTGAACACTCGGTCCCATGTGTGGTTCCGCTGGTTCAACGAGCTGCCCGTCCTCGTGCTGCTCGTCGTGGTGATCCTGGTGGTCATGAAACCCTTCTGAGGCCGTTGATGCCGTTCCGCCTGCCTCTTCGACTCCTGGGCCTCATGGTGTGGAGTCTGGTTGCCGGCACCGCTGTTGCGGGCGAACCCTCGGCGCGGGGACGGATACTCCTCCAGTATTCGCTCACAGCCGGTCTGGCGCACCACGAGGCCAAGGCCGTCTGGTCGGATCTCGCCGTGGGCGACGATCTCGAGCTGGTCCGCGAGGCGGACAATCTCCATGATGCCAATGCCGTGAAGGTCCTCTGGCGAGGGCGGATGCTGGGTTACCTGCCACGCAACGACAACGCGGACATCGCCCGTCAACTCGACCGCGGACAACTCGTGCAGGCCCGGATACGCGCCATCGCCAAGTATCGGAACCACCGGCGCCGGCTCGAGATCGACCTGTTCGTCCCCCTCGCCGGCCTCCCGAAGGCAACCGACTCGCCTGCGCGCTGAGGGTCCTCGCTCGTCCGCAGAGGCGCAACAGAGACCCTCTTCCGAATTCCCTGCAGAAAAGGCCTATTCGGGCCTCTCAAGCCACTGCGTTCGGCGCCGATGATGGAATGCGGCCGGACCCGTGCGTTTCGATCACCGTTCCCGCGAGAGTCCACGGAGTTTCGCGACCCTGGCGATCCGTGCGCTCCAGGCAACATGGCAACCCGTCGCCGCACTTCGACCGGCCGCGAGTTCCGCGACGCCGGGCGGACCAACCGGTCCCACAAACCCCTGACTGAACAGACTGCCCCATGAGCCTCGGAAATCTCACCATCCGCACGAAACTGCTGATCCTCTCGGGCGTCGGCGCCATAGGCGTCGCAGTCGTGTTCGCCCTCGCGCTCGTCGAGGAACGCCGCATCCTCATGGAGGATCGTCAGGCGAAGACGCGCCACCTCGTCGAGACCGCCCATACGCTGATCGGCCACTACGACGCCCTCGCGAAGAGCGGCAAGTTGCCCGAAGCGGAGGCCCGCAAGTCCGCGGCGGAAGCTGTTCGCGCCATGCGCTACGACAGCAAGGAATACTTCTGGGTCCACGATCTCAACCACGTCGTGGTGATGCATCCGACGAAGCCCGAGATGGAAGGCACCAACAAGGCCGACCTCAAGGACCCGAACGGCGTATACCTCTACCAGGAGATGAACAAGCTGGTGAAGCGGGAAGGCCAGGGCTTCGTGGCGTACCACTGGCCGAAGGCCGGTACCACCGAAGCGATTCCCAAGCTCTCCTTCGTCAAGCTGTACGAGCCCTGGGGCTGGGTGGTCGGGTCCGGCATCTACATCGACGACATCGATACGATCTTCGCGCAGTCGGTGAAGCGGCTGGGAATCGTGATGGCCATCGGTGCCTTGCTCGCCGGGCTCGTCACCCTGTGGATTCTCCGCGGTGTGTCACGGCCGCTGAACGCCCTTCGCACCTTCGGAACCACAATGCAGGACATCGCCAGGGACGGCGATCTGTCGCGCCGGATCCCCGTCAGCGGCGCCGACGAGATCGCCGACGTGATGAAGTCATTCAACGGCCTGATGGACAGCTTCCAGCGCAGCCTGGGGAATGTGCAGGCGACCTTGTCCGACGTCACCGCCACCAGCGAACGCATGCTGGGACGCATGGCCACCATCAAGGACGCTTCCGCACGACAGAGCGACGGCGCTGCTGCTGCGGCGTCGTCCGTCGAGCAGCTGACCGCCAATATCACCCGCGTCGCGGAGAACACCCGTGAAGCCGAGAGCGTCCTCGCCGAAGCTGGTGAACTGGCCGCGACCGGCGAGACCAGCATCCAGGCCGTCACGGCCGGCATGCAGACCATCGCGGATCAGGTGAACGAGTCTGCGGGGATCATCGAGACCCTCGGCCAGCGTTCGCAGGAGATCACGGGGATCGTCAGCGTCATCAAGGACATCGCCGACCAGACCAATCTGCTCGCGCTCAACGCCGCGATCGAGGCGGCACGGGCCGGCGAGCAGGGTCGCGGGTTCGCGGTCGTGGCCGATGAAGTGCGCAAACTGGCCGAGCGTTCCGCGACGGCCACCACCGAGATCAGCGGCGTGATCGGGGCGATTCAGCGCGATACCGACCGCGCGGTCGAGGCCATGCGCTCCGGAAGCTCGAACGCGCAGCAGGGAGTCGCGCAGGTGCAGAGCGCGGCAGCATCCATGGGCAAGATCTCGTCGAGCACACGCCGAATTCTCGGACTCACCAGCGACATCGGTGCCGCCATCCGCGAGCAGACCTCCGCCGGCAGGGAGATGGCAAATCAGGCTGAGGAAATCGCCCGCGAAGCCCGCGTCAACAGTGAATCGAGCGCCGCCACGCACCAGGAAGCCGAAGCGCTGGCACGCAGCGCCCGTCAGCTGGCCGGGTCCATCGCGCAATTCCGCACCTGAGGGTCACCCAGGGATCGCCCGTCCCGGGCTGCTCAGGCGGGCGCAGTTTCGCGATAATGCGGCATGCCTCTCGCCAAACCTCGCCGTACCCTCGCCCCGACCGACATCGCCGACCGGTTCTTCTGCCCCTGCCCGCGCGGGCTGGAACCAGCCCTCGCCCAGGAACTCGCTGAACTCGGCCTCGCCGACGCCGTCGTCGTCCCTGGAGGCGTGGGCTTCTCCGGTCGCTGGCAGGACTGCTATCGCGTCAACCTGTGGAGCCGCATCGCAAGCCGCGTGCTTTGGCGCGTCGGCCAGACCCGCTATCGCGACGAGGAGGACATCTACCGCGCCGCGCTCGGTCTGCCCTGGCCCAAGTGGTTCACGGTCGACAAGTACATCCGGGTCAACGTCTCGGCCATCGCGAGCCCGTTGCGCAGCCTCGAATTCACCACACTCCGCGTCAAGGACGCCGTGTGCGACCGGTTCCGTGAAGCCTCGGGCGAACGGCCCAGCGTCGACACGGCGCGACCCGATGTCCGCATTCACGTCTTCCTCACCGACAAGGAAGCCACCTTCTACCTCGACACGTCCGGCGAGGCCCTGTTCAAGCGCGGCTCGCGTCAAACGACCGGAGAGGCGCCGCTTCGCGAGAACCTCGCGGCCGGCATCCTCCGCCTGACGGGCTGGACACCGGCCGAGCCGCTGCTGGACCCCATGTGCGGCGGCGGCACCTTCCTCATCGAGGCCGCGCAGATGGCCCTCGGGCTTGCGCCGGGTGCCGGACGACGCTTCGGATTCGAGCAGTTGAGCCTGTTCGACGCCGACACCTGGAAGCGCATTCGCGGCGACGCCATGGCCCGCGAGCGCGGCACGGCCCCGCCGATCTTCGGCTCGGACATCGACCCGGCGGCACTCGACGCGAGCCGTGCGAACCTCGCCGCGGCAGGCGTCCTGGACTTCGTGCAACTCCAGCAGGCGGATTTCGTCACGCTGACACCCCCCTGCCCGGCCGGTGTCCTGGTCGCCAATCCACCGTACGGCGTGCGCATCGGCGACACACGGGAACTGCACGCCCTCTATCCGCAGATCGGCGACGCTCTCAAGCAGCGCTTCGCCGGCTGGCGCGCCTACCTGTTCAGTGGCGACACCGAGCTGCCCAAGCGCATCGGCCTCAAGGCGTCGAAGCGCACACCGCTATTCAACGGCGCACTGGAGTGCAGGCTGTATGAGTACCGGATGGTGTCCGGTGCGATGCGGCGGGTGCCGCGGGAAGGCGCGCCGCCCGAATCCGAGGCGACGCCGGCCGGGTGAGCCCCGGGGATCAGACGATGTTGAGGTGATCGAGGCCGGACATGATGTCCTTTTCCTTGGCCTCGTGCCCCTGCAGCTTGATGGCGAGCCGCAGCTCGTTCATGGAATCGGCATTGCGCAGTGCGTCTTCGTAGCTGATGGCACCGGCCTCGTAGAGGTCGAACAGCGCCTGGTCGAAGGTCTGCATCCCGAGTTCGCGGGACTTCTTCATGATCTCCTTGATCTCGTGGACATCGCCCTTGAAGATCAGGTCGGAGATGAGCGGGGAGTTGAGCAGGATCTCCACCGCGGCTGCGCGCCCCTTGCTGTCCCGCTTGGGGATCAGGCGCTGCGAAATCATGCCCTTCAGGTTGAGCGACAGGTCCATGAGGAGCTGCGCCCGTCTCTCTTCGGGGAAGAAGTTGATGATCCGGTCGAGCGCCTGGTTGGAACTGTTGGCATGCAGCGTACCCATGCACAGGTGGCCGGTCTCGGCGAAGGCGATCGCGTGTTCCATCGTTTCGCGCTCGCGGATTTCGCCGATGAGGATGACATCGGGGGCCTGACGCAGGGTGTTCTTGAGCGCGGCTTCCCACGACTCGGTGTCCACGCCCACTTCACGCTGGGTGACCAGGCAGTTCCGGTGGTCGTGCACATATTCGATCGGGTCTTCGATCGTGATGATGTGACCCTGACTGTTCTCGTTGCGGTAGCCGATCATGGCGGCGAGCGTGGTCGACTTGCCGGAGCCCGTGGCGCCCACGACGATGACCAGCCCGCGCTTGGTCATCACCACGTCCTTGAGGACCTCGGGCAAGCCAAGCTCGTCCATCCGCGGAATCGTGGTGTTGATCGTCCGCAGGACCAGACCCACGCGAGCCTGCTGCACAAAGGCATTCACCCGGAACCGGCCGATGCCAGGCGGGCTGATGGCGAAATTGCACTCCTTCGCCTTCTCGAACTCGGCCGCCTGCCGGTCGTTCATGATGGCGCGGGCGAGTTCCTGGGTGTGGATCGGCGTGAGGCTCTGGCTCGAGACTGGCGTCATCTTGCCGTCGAGCTTGAAGGCCGGCGGAAATCCCGCCGTCAGGAACAAGTCCGACGCCTTCTTGGACACCATGGCCCGCAGAAGGTCGTGGATGAACTTGATGGCCTGATCGCGATCCATTACTCGACTCCCTCGAATTCGTGCCGGCCGCGTCTGCGCGGAACCGGCGCCCCGGCGGACAGGCTCAGCCCGGGAACAGGTCCTTGTTGACGGCCCTGCTGCGGGCTTCGGACGAGGCTACCACACCGCGCTGGACCAGTTGCTGGAGGTTCTGGTCGAGCGTCTGCATGCCGTGCTGCTGGCCGGTCTGGATGGCGGAATACATCTGGGCCACCTTCGCCTCGCGGATGAGGTTCCGGATGGCCGGCGTGCAGATCATGATCTCGTGCGCAGCGACGCGTCCGGTGCCGTCACGGGTCTTCAGCAGGGACTGGGAGATCACCGCACGCAGGGATTCCGACAGCATCGCCCGCACCATTTCCTTCTCGGCGGCGGGGAACACGTCGATGACCCGGTCGATCGTCTTGGCGGCGGAACTGGTGTGCAGCGTGCCGAACACCAGGTGACCGGTTTCGGCCGCCGTGAGCGCGAGGCGGATGGTTTCCAGATCCCGCATTTCGCCCACGAGAATGACGTCCGGGTCTTCCCGCAGCGCGGAGCGCAGGGCGTTGGAGAAGGACAGCGTGTGCGGGCCGACCTCCCGCTGGTTGATCAGACACTTCTTCGACTCGTGCACGAATTCGATCGGGTCTTCCACCGTGAGAATGTGCCCGTATTCGTTCTCGTTGATGTCGTTGACCATCGCCGCGAGGGTGGTCGACTTGCCGGATCCGGTCGGGCCGGTCACGAGCACCACGCCGCGGGGGTACTTGGCGATGTCCTTGAAGATGGGCGGCGCCTTGAGGTCTTCCAGCGACAGCACCTTCGAGGGGATGGTCCGCATCACCGCGCCGGCGCCGCGCTGCTGGACGAACGCATTCACGCGGAAGCGGGCGAGATTGGGGATGGCAAACGAGAAGTCGCACTCGAGCGTCTCCTCGTAGGTCTTCCGCTGGGCGTCGTTCATGATGTCGTACACCATGGCGTGCACATCCTTGTGCTCCATGGGCGGCAGATTGATACGCCGGACGTCACCATGCACGCGGATCATCGGCGGCAGTCCCGAGGACAGATGCAGATCGGAGGCCTTGTTCTTGACGACGAAGGCAAGAAGCTCGGAGATGTCCATCTATAATCCTCGGACGGTCGGAAACGGAGAGCCGAAAGGTGACCGGAAGCGAGTAGCATGCCAAAACTTGCGCAGCCGGTCATGAAGAAATGCGTGAGGCATCCCCCATCATCGACGAACTCGCAGGCCGGCTGAAGGGCGTTCGCAACCGGATCGCTGACGCCGCCCGCGCCGCGGGCCGTCATCCCGACGGCATCGGACTCATCGCCGTCTCGAAGACCGTCCCCGCCGAGGTGCTGCGCGCAGCCCACGGCCTCGGCCAGGATCTGTTCGGCGAGAGCTACGTGCAGGAGGCCCTCGCCAAGATCGACGCGCTGGCCGATCTCCCCGGCATCGTCTGGCACTTCATCGGCCCCATCCAGAGCAACAAGACCCGCCCCATCGCCGAGCGCTTCGCCTGGGTGCATTCCGTGGACCGGCCGAAGATCGCGGAGCGTCTGGCCTCGCAGAGACCTCCCGACCTGCCGCCCCTGCAGGTCTGCGTACAGGTCAACGTGAGCGGCGAAGCCACCAAGGCCGGCGTGATGCCGGACGATCTGCCGGAACTGCTCGCAGCCGTCGCCGCCCAGCCGGCGCTCACGCTTCGCGGCCTGATGGCCATCCCCGAACCTACGGAAGACCCGGCCCTGCAGAGTGCGCGGTTCTCGACGGTCCGCTCTCTGCTGGAAGCGCAACGGGCGCACTACCCCACTCTGGATACCCTGTCGATGGGCATGTCCGATGACCTGGAGAGCGCCATCGCGGAAGGCGCCACCCTCGTCCGCATCGGTCGGGCGGTGTTCGGCGAGCGACGCTAGAAGCAAGAGCCTGCCTGACCCGTTCCCGGCGGCGAGTCGATCCGCGCGTGAGTCGGCGTCATTTCCCCACTTCGGCGACGGCGGTATCCCAGCGGTCGCCGGGGCACTTATACTTCAGCGGGCCACCTGTTTGCCGTGGCACCCATCCTTTTCCTTCGATGCCCCAGACCTCAACCCCGGGAGGAACGACCTTGAACACCCTGAAACTCGGCCTCGTCGTACTCGGCCTCACCGCCACCAGCGCGTTCGCGGACGGCAGCTGGAACACCCTGCAGACCGTCGAAACCATCAATGTGAATGCCTCGCCCGACGCCACGTACGCGGTCGTGTCCAAGTGGGACGCCCTCGAAAGCTGGTGCCCGGCCTTCGCCAGCACCGTCATCGAAAGCGGTGGCAACGAGGTCGGCTCGGTCCGAGCCATCACGCTCAAGGACGGCCCCACCTTCACCGAAGAACTGCTCGCCTCCGACGCGGCCGGCCGCAGCTACCGCTACAAGATCATCGATTCGCCCCTGCCCATCGTCGAGTATGTGTCCACGGTGCGTGTGATCGGCTCCGGCAGCAAGAGCAGCATCATCTGGGTGGCGAGCTACAAGCGCCGCGCCGCGGACAACCCCACCGCGGAATCGGACGACCAGGCCATGCTGAATCTCGTGGGCGGCCTGTACAAGGCATGCCTCGGCAACGCCAAGAAGGTTGCAGAGCAGTAAGTCAGCCTCACGGCCGCCGCGGGCATGCCCCGCGGCGGCTTCAGGCATCCGGCCCTCCGGCCGATAACGACGGTTACGCCCGGGGAGTAGTCCGGGCCGGCATTCTTCCTGGACACTCACGCGGGAACCTTCGCTTGAAGATCGGATTTCTCGGCGGCGGCAACATGGCCACCGCCATGATCGGCGGCATGATCGCCCAAGGCTTCGCCCCGCAGGACATTCTTGCGGCCGACATCGACCCGCAGGCGCGCGCGCGCCTCGCGCAGGAGTTCGGCATCGTGACCGGCGCCACGGCGTCCGAGGTCGCCTCGCGATCCGAATGCCTCGTCTTTGCGGTCAAGCCCCAGCAGCTCCGTGTCGTGGCGGCCGAAGTGGCAGCGGCGGCAGGGCCGCAACTCGTAGTGAGCATTGCGGCCGGCATCGTCACCAAGGATCTCGCGCGCTGGCTCGGTGACCACACGCGCATCGTCCGCGTGATGCCGAACACCCCTGCCCTGCTGCGGGCCGGCATCTCGGCAGCGTTTCCGACAGCGGGCGTCTCCGCCGACGACCGTGCCGAGGTCGACGCCATGCTCGGCGCTGTCGGCAAGGTGCTATGGGTGGATGACGAATCGCTCCTGGATGGCGTCACGGCGGTTTCCGGTAGCGGCCCCGCCTACGCGTTCTATCTCATCGAAGCCATGCAGCAGGCCGCCGCCCAGCTCGGCTTCACGCCGGATCAGGCCCGCCTGCTCAGCATCGAGACCGTTCTCGGCGCCGCCAAGTTGGCCGCCGCCAGCCCGGAAACCGCGGCCACGCTCCGCGCCCGGGTGACCTCCAAGGGTGGCACTACCGAACGTGCGGTGAACATCCTCGAGGCCCGCGAGGTGAAGGACCACATCGTCGAGGCGATCCTCGGCGCCGCCGACCGGTCGAAGGAACTCGGCACCCTCCTCGGCAAGGACGCCCCGTGATCGCCGAAGCCCTCGTCTTCCTGGTCAGCACCATCGTCGGGCTGTTTTCGCTGGCGCTTCTGCTGCGGTTCTACCTGCAGCTCGCGCGCGCCCCGGCCCGCAACCCGATCTCCCATTTCGTCGTGGCCCTCACGGACCCCATCGTGCGTCCCGCCCGCCGGGTCATTCCCGGATGGGGCGGTATCGATCTGTCTACGCTCGTGCTGGCCTGGTTGAGCGAGTTCGTGCTGCTCGTGCTTGTCCGCGTGATCGAGATGGCGTTCGTCGGCGCCGGCAGCGTGCCCGTCGTCACGTTTCTGGTGCTCGCGGCACTCAGCATCGTGCGCATGAGCATCTACCTCCTGATCGGCGCGCTCATCTTCCAGGCAGTGCTTTCGTGGGTGGCGCCCCACAGTCCGGTAGCCCCGGTCGTGAACGGTCTGGTCCGCCCGTTCCTCCGTCCGTTCCAGCGCTGGAACCTGAACATCGGCGGCGTCGACCTCTCGCCCCTCGTGCTGATCATCGTGCTGCAGCTGATCCTCATGATCCCCGTGCGCTGGCTCGAGGGCATGGTGCGCTACGTCCTCGGCGGCTGAGCCGGCGATGCAGGCCGACGATCGCATCACGGCCGGCTTGTCGCCCGAGTGGTGGCACTACAACGCTCAGAAGCACGTGCTCACGATCGAAGTCCATGTGCAGCCCGGCGCCCGTCGCACCGAAATCGTGGGCGACCACGGCGGCAGACTGAAGCTTCGCCTCGCGGCGCCGCCGGTCGACGGCGCTGCCAACCGCGCGCTCACGGAATTCCTGGCCGGGTGTTTCGGTGTTCCCCGAAGCGATGTGGCCGTGGTTCGGGGTACGACGTCGCGGATCAAGACGGTGTCGGTCACGGCGATGACGCCGCCATCACCCGACGCGCTGCGGGTGGCGTCCTGAGATGAGTTCCCAGCTCGAGAGCCTCGTTTCCCGCTTTCGTGAATGGCGCGAGGAACTGCGTCGCGGCATCGAGGCCTACCACGTGTGGCTCGACAACCACGGACACGTGGACATCCAGCGCTCACTGCGCCTCTACGACCTCGCGGAGAGCCTTCGCAACGACCGGATGGTGCTGGCGTTCATCGCCGAATTCTCGCGCGGCAAGTCCGAGCTGATCAACGCGATGTTCTTCGCGAACTTCCGCCAAAGGCTGCTGCCGTCCACGGTGGGGCGCACAACCATGTGCCCGACCGAACTGTTCCACGATGGCGCCGAGGAACCCTACGTGCGCCTGCTCCCCATCGAGACCCGCGCCCGCAACGAGACCATCATCTCGCTCAAGCACCGGCCCATCGAATGGGTGAAGGTGCGCCTGGACCTGAACGACCGCGACCAGATCATCAAGGCGTTCGGCATGCTGGCGCAGACCAAGAGCGTTTCGCTCGAGGAGGCCCAGAACCTCGGCCTGCTCCACGAAGGCGACCTCTACACCACCACGGTGCTGAAGAAGCGTCAGGCCCGCGTGGATGTACCGGCATGGCGGCATGCGCTCATCAACTTTCCGCACCCCCTGCTGAAGAGCGGTCTCGTGATCCTCGACACGCCCGGCCTCAATGCCCTCGGAACCGAACCGGAGCTCACGGTCAGCATGATCCCGAACTGCCACGCGGTCATGTTCCTGCTGGCCACGGACACCGGTGTCACCAAGAGCGACCTGGACGTCTGGCAGCGGTACGTGCACGGCCGTGTGCCGCGCTCCATCGTCGTGCTGAACAAGATCGACCTGCTCTGGGACGAACTCAGGAACGACGAGGAGATCGAAGCCGATCTGGCCAAGCAGGTGCGGGAGACCGCAGCCACGCTCGAGGTGCCGCAATCGCATGTGGTGCCGCTGTCCGCCCAGAAGGCGCTCGTGGCGCGCGTGCGGGACGACGCCGCGATGCTCGAGCGCAGCCGCATCCGCGATCTGGAACGCATCGTCGCCGAGGAAATCGTGCCGGCCAAGCAGGAGATCCTGCGCTCCGCTGTGCAGCGCGAGATTGGCTCGATGGTGAACGCGTCGCTGGAATCAGTCCGCGCCGCGGTCACCGCGACTGTCACGGAACTGAAGGAACTGGAGGAACTCTCCGGCAAGAACCGCGACCTGGCGCGTGCCATGCTCGCCCGGCTGGACAGGGAGAAGGCCGCCTACCAGACCAACGTCGACCGCTTCAAGACCAACTACGGCGCAGTGCTTCAGCGCGGGCACCAGCTGCTGGCGACCATTGCCGATGACGAGCTCGACCGCGTGTTCAGTGAGGCCCAGCGCACCATCGAAGGCAGCTGGACGACCGCCGGACTTCTGCGCAGCATGCGGGCGCTGTTCGACCAGTTCGGTGGCTACTCGAACACGATGCTCGACTTCGCGAACGCCACCACCGAGTTCGTCGAAGGCGTGTACAAGACCTTCCACGAGCAGCATGGCTTTCCGAAGCTGACCCCGCCTCAGCTCAACCTGCAGAAGCACGTGGTGCGGATGGGTCAGCTCAAGCAGGCGACGGAAGGGTTCTGCTCCGACCCGGTGAACGTGGCGTTCCCCAAGTTCATGGTCATCCGAAACTTCTACGAACAGGTGGTGACCGAAGCGCGGGGCGTCTTCCGCCAGGTGCGTTCGGACTTTGAGAGCTGGCTCGGCAATTCGCTCGTGCCGCTGTCGTCTCAGCTGAAGGAGCACCAGAAGCTGCTCGAGCGACGCGTCGAGAACGTGCGGAAAGTGAGCGAGGACATCAACTCGCTCAAGGATCGCCGGGCCGCCCTGGAACTCCAGTGGCGCGACCTCCAGAAGCAGTCGCACGAGCTGTCGCAGATCCGCGCCGTCCTGCGCGGGACCAGCGAAACCGACACGAACCCGGCCCCGCAGAAGCGCCCGGGGCTCTGACGCTGCGCCAACCCGGAGGCAATCGATGGCAGCCTATACCGCCGAAGTCCAGTGGGAACGTGAAGACCAGGCGTTCGTCGACAACCGTTACAGCCGCCGCCATCTCATCCGCTTCGATGGCGGTGTCGAGATCGCCGGCTCGTCTTCGCCGCACGTGGTCCGTGTGCCGTTCTCCGATCCTGCCGCAGTGGATCCGGAGGAGGCGTTCGTCGCCTCCCTCGCAAGCTGCCACATGCTCTGGTTTCTCTCCATCGCAGCCGCGCGACAGTTCCGGATCGATCGGTATCGCGACGAGGCCATCGGCATCATGGCAAAGAATGCCGAAGGGAAGCTTGCAATGACCGTGGTCACGCTGCGACCGGACGTCGTCTTCTCCGGTGAAGTGCTCCCGTCGCGGGACGAGATCGTCGCCATGCACCACGAAGCGCACGAGGAGTGCTTCATCGCCAGTTCGGTCAGGACCGAAGTCCGGGTGGAGCCCCTGTTCCCGCCAATCCCGGGTTGACTTCCGGGTCACGCCGCGGAATCCTTGCGTCAAAGAGAAGAGACTGCAGGAGACCGGATATGGCAATCGACATCACGACGCTCACCGAAGACGAACTGCTCGCACTCAACCGGCAGGTCGTGGCACGGCTCAAGTACCTCCAGCAGAAACGAACGGACGAGCGGATGGTCGAGTTCCACGTCGGCGACCGCGTGTGCTTCGAGCCGGATGGCCAGCCGGTGCAGTTCGGCGTCCTCATCCGCCACAACCGCAAGACCGTCACCGTGCTGACCGACGGCGGCGCCCAATGGAACGTCTCCCCCGCCCTGCTGCAGCGGGTGTTGGACGTGACACCCCGGGACGCCGGAGAGCAGCCGTCTCAGGGCGAGGTCCTGCCCTTCCGGCGCCGCTGATCGGCACGTCTGAACGCGTACGGCCTTGAGCACACCCGGCGCCTCCTCGTCAGACCGCTGCCCGCGCTGCGGGGGAGCCTTCCACTGCGGCATCGACGATCCGGGTCCCTGCGCCTGCACGACCGTCAAGCTCGCACCGGAGATCATCGCCTCCCTCCGGGACCGCTATACCGGATGCCTTTGTGTCCGCTGCCTTGCCGCCCTGGCACAGGGCGCTGCGATCGCCGAGACACGTCCGCCAGTCGGCTGACGCCTGTCGTTCCGACACGCCACCGGTCCGACCGCCCCCTTGCTCGCTTGACGACATCGTAAAGACTATTTACAGTTCACGCCCATTGAACAGCGTGAAGCTCGGGCTATCGCCGTCGCCACCGTTGCCGTGAAGGAAAGCACACCGTGAGAACGCAGATCATCACCGGAACACCTTGGCCCGTAGCCGCCTTGGTCGTGTGCGGGCGCGGCACGGCGGTTGCGCCACTGGCGGTCGTTGTCGACAGCCGGTCGCCCTTCCCCGTACAGGACCGGGAAGGACTGCACCTGCCGGCACCTCTGCCCTGGCGGGCCACACCGGGAGAAAACGACGCATAGCAATGCGTCGCGCTCACTCTGCACAGACAGAGGCCCGGATGCCGAGAGGATCCGGGCCTCTTCGTTTTCGGAAGTTCCGAATGACCGGTGCGAAAGCGCCAATGATGAATCGACAGGCCCGCGCGAGGAGGCCGAACATGTCACACCGCCACGAACACCAGGTGCTGCAACTCGATGTCCAGGGAACGCCGCAGGCGTGGATCTCGCTCGAGCACGCGGCGGTACACGTTGCCACCGATGCCGTCGCGTGGACACACGGCGACGGTCCGCTCGCCACGCTGCGAGGCGGCTTCAATGTGGCGCGGGGTTGCCGGTCCGTGATCGACGTTCCGCCGATTGTCGCGCTACGCGGTGCAGCGGCAATCAACCTGTTCGCGGAGCCTCCGGCATTCTCGCGGAGCAAACTCTTTCGTCGGGACCGGATGACCTGCGCCTATTGCGGGGGTCGCTTCCGCGAGAGCGAACTGCAGTGCGAGCACATCGTGCCGGAGTCCCGGGGCGGTCGCTGGACCTGGATGAATCTCGTGACGGCGTGCGGCCCCTGCAATGGCCGCAAGGCCGACCGAACGCCCGAGGAAGCGGGAATGTCGCTGCTGTACCTGCCCTACGTGCCGAACCGCTTCGAGGCCTTCCTGCTGGCGGGCCGGCACGTGCGGGCGGACGTCCATGAATGGCTGGCGGCCCGCCTGCCGAAGGACTCACGACTGCACTGAAGCGTGCGCCTGCGCCGGCCCGAATGCCGCGCAGGCGCCCATAATGGAGAACGATGATGGAATCGAACTACCTCCACCAGGACATCCCCGGTGGCGTGCCCCTCAAGATGTGGACCCGGGGCGTACCCGTGGAAGACGCAGCCAGGCGCCAGCTGGAGAACGCCGCACGCCTGCCGATCGTCTTCCGACACATCGCGGCCATGCCGGACGTGCACTTCGGCATCGGCGCGACCGTCGGGTCGGTGATCCCGACCCTGCGGGCGATCATCCCTGCCGCCGTGGGCGTGGATATCGGCTGCGGGATGATGGCGTGCAAGACGACGCTCTCGGCCGAAGATCTCCCGGACAACCTGAACCCGCTTCGCTCGGCCATCGAACGCGCGGTGCCGCACGGGCGCGTGCCCGGCCGGCGGGACCCTGGCGCCTGGCAGAAGCCGCCCGGTACCGTGGACACCGCGTGGGCGCGGCTGCAACCCGAGTTCACCGAGCTGTGCCGCGACTACCCCAGACTGGAGAAGACCAACCACATCCAGCACCTGGGCACACTCGGGTCGGGCAATCACTTCATCGAGGTGTGCCTGGACGAATCGGGGGCGGTCTGGCTGATGCTGCATTCGGGCTCCCGGGGCGTCGGCAACTTCATCGGGACAATGTTCATCGAGCTCGCCCGCCAGGACGCCATGCGCCATCAGGTCAACCTGCCCGATCGCGACCTCGCGTACTTCGAGGAAGGCAGCCGGCACTTCCGCGACTACGTGCGCGCGGTGAGCTGGGCGCAGAACTTCGCGGCGATCAATCGCGAAGTGATGATGCGAAGCGTGATCGAAGCCGTCCAGAAGGTGATCCACAAGCGTTTCCAGGCTCACGTTGAAGCCGTGAACTGCCACCACAACTACGTGCAGAAGGAGCGTCATTTCGGCGAGGACGTGTACGTCACCCGCAAAGGTGCCGTGAGCGCGAAGGCGGGCGAGCTCGGCATCATCCCCGGCAGTATGGGCGCACGCAGCTTCATCGTGCGCGGTCGGGGCAACCCGCACTCGTTCGAAAGCTGCAGCCACGGCGCGGGTCGGGTGATGAGCCGCTCCGAGGCCAAGCGCCGCTTCACGCTGGCTGATCACCGCGCTGCCACGGAAGGGGTCGAGTGCCGCAAGGACAAGGACGTCATCGACGAGACGCCCGCGGCCTACAAGGACATCGACGCCGTCATGGAAGCCCAGCGCGACCTGGTGGAGATCGTGCACACGCTGAAGCAGGTGGTGTGTGTGAAGGGGTAGGTTGTCGACGTCGGAGTCTTCCATGACTCCGGCGCCGACATTCCCGAAGGTGAGCCGCCGCACGGCGACGATCGTTGGTGAAAACATGCTCTAACCACTGAGCTACGGTCCCCCTGATGTGGAACCGGCGGGACTCGAACCCGCGCCACTGTAGTTTCACCGGCATTCGCCGTGCGACGACTCGAACACTTGCACGAGGCCGTGCCTCCACCTCATGCTCGACAAACCTTCTCCAGGCAACGTAAACAACGTCGCAACCTGGAGGGAGCACCGCGCCGTGACGAGAGGAAGGTGAGGTAGCTCTCAGTGCTGTACTCCCACCCGCATTCCCGGCGCGGTGCTCCGCAAACATCGACCCGGAAGACTCTCGGTCTTCCCGGCGCCAATCAGATCAGCTCGACACGCTCGATCTCCCTCACCCAGTGATCACCCGTCGTCGTACCTTCAGCGAACTCCGCCATGAGCCGGAAGACGTCATCCGAGAACCCGCCGACGTTCATGATGTCGTCCCGCTCCGGTGCCTGCATCGAACCGTTGGGCTGCAGATCGATGCACAGGAGCCTGGCATGAGGATTTCGCCATTTCAGCAGGCCCCACTGGATCATTGTTTCGGTGTCCTGCCCGTCTCTGGCATCCACCCAGGACTCGTTGTCGGAGATGAGGACGACCCAGTCGACCGGAAGCTTTCTCTCGTTGATCCAGGCGAGCGGTGCGCTGCAGTTCGTACCTCCACCTCCGAGCGCGGCGAGAAGGTTGGCGTTCTCGAGGACCGCGGCACGCGCATCGATTTCGACTTCGACGACATCCCATTCGAAGGGCAGAACGCATGCCTCGGGATTCTTCCGTACGACGGCAGACGCCACTAGAGCCGCGACATCGATGCACCGCACGCTCGTGCTGGCCGAACCCCGATAGCCGGTGACGGGAGACTCCATGGACCCCGACAGATCCGGACAGACGAACACGTGCCCGCGAAATCTCGGCACAAGGTCCAGCGCCATCTCCAGACACGACTCCAATGCCCGACGCACCGACTCCGGAACCTGCTCATCCAGGCTGTACGCCGTCACCATGACCTGGTAAGGCATCACCCTGGCCCGCCGCATGAGTGCGGCGTTGGTGAGCTTTCTCGACACCGAGCCTACCGTCTTGCCATCCTCGAGGGCCCCATGACGCGCGAACGTGTTGAGCCCCTGACGCACCATCTGCCACGAGCCGGTCACGGCGATCCGCGACCAGTCCTCCGTCCGCAGGGGAAGTCCCGTCAGCATCTGGAAAGGCACATCGGGCACGTCCGCGTCCTGGCCGAGGCGGCGCAGTCTCTTGAATTCCTCCAAGGCGCGGGTCAGCGGGGGAAGTTCCGACACGTCGTAGGGGCGCCCCAGCAGCCAGGCGAACCACGCGGCACGCCACGGCTCGGTCGGCTTCGGGTGCACCATCTTCACCACGTCCGCGAGGGATGGCGTGGTGCCCACCGAGGCGTACAGGAGTGCGTTCTCGCTCGCCTGGAGCAGCCATCTCTGCACCAGCGCCTTCGGGCGGGAGCCGAGCGAACGGCGTCCCGCCACACCGCTGCGCATGAATCCGACGAATCGTCGCAGGGCCTTCCCGTTGTCCACGACCTGCGAGAACAGGATCTCGAACCACGTCGGATCGACCGTCGACAGGCAAGCCGCGATGAGGAGGGGCATGTCCTTCATGTACCCGACCTTCCTCGCGTACACCGCCGTCTGGACCACGAAGAGCGGATCGAGCCGGGAGACGAGCGCCCGAACCGCACTGAACTGGGCCTCGCCATCCGCGTAGAAGGTACGGTTGAGGCAACCGGTCATGGCGAGCTGCGCGAGCTTGTGCTCGTCACGATAGGCGTAGGCGGCGGCACCCTCGTGGTTGCGATGGCCGACATGGCCGCGAATCGTCCAATCCGCCACCCCCGTGAGCTGAAGGGACGGCTTCAGGCTCGTACGCTTTCTCGGCGTCGCATAGCGACCGTTCTTCATGGGCTTTCGCATCGTGTCATTCAGCGTTCGTAGTGATCCCGGTTGCTGCCATCGAACTGACCGCTATGCAGGCAGCACCGCCTGAAACAACTTCCCGGAGCCGCACGGGCACGGGTCCTTCCGGCCTAGCTTCTCGGTCAGGTCCTTCTCACCGTGTACGACCCGGCGACCGCGCTTCACGCGCGTTTCGGACGGGAAACCACGCCGACGCTTGCTGGTGGGGCGGAAAGCACACGATCTCTTCTTCGTCGGGTTTCATGATCGACCTCCTGCCTGATTGGCACTGACATCACTCGTGCGACGGGACGACCCGCGACCACGACGGCATGAAAAAGGCCCGGGTCCTCGCGGACGTCCGGGCCTGTTCGGGAGAGACCGCGACTAACCGCGACTCTCTCCTCGACTCGGACGATCCGAACGGCCGATGCCGGATGAGAAAGTGCATCCTGCTAACCGGGCATGGGTCGGACACGGCCTGCATAGAGCCGGTATGGGGCGGGTTGTTCGGGAAGGATTCAGCGGGAACATCGGCTTTTCGTCCGCGGCTAGGGCGACAGCTTTGCAGCCGACGCGTGAATGCGATGGCAGAAATGTAAAGTGTCTTTACTTTGCTGTCAACACCTGCAACGACGGATCGGCATGAATCCGCTGTCTGTTTGTGCCCGGCTCAGCGGTTCTCCAGGCGGCCGTAGTCGAACAGCCCGGCGTAGGCAGGGTCGGACTGCCGGTAGGCCTCGTGCATCGCATCGCTGACGGCCCAGAAGCGGGCATCCGTTCGGCGGACGGCGAATCGGTCTGCGAGTGCCCGGTAGTCGGCCTCGGAGGACAGCGCCGCGACGCCACGCGCGAGTTCGGGCAGCGCTGCGGCGTTCACGGCGAAAAGTGCGTTGGGATAGGCGCCGATGAATCCGGACGCGACCGTCAGCCCGTTCTCCTCCGGAACCAGCATCGCGTTCTCGCGGAAGAGCGTGGAGACGTTGCGGTGCCCGGTGTCGCGAAGCACGCTGAAGTAACGCGACGCGCCATTCGCGACGTCCACGCGGAGGATCACGGCCTCCGGCCACCACGCCAGCGCCGGCCCGTTCACCGCAGACAGTGCGGCCACGCCGGAACGTATCTCATCTCCGGACACGGCCGCAGTATCGTGGCGACGATCGAGCACAGCTGTCAGATGCCGCCCCAGCATGCCGTACAGCTGACGCTGCTGGAGAAGCGGGTCGCTGTTCTGATAGGGAATACTCGTCTCACCATCGAACCGGTACTTGCTCCCGTACACACGGGACTTCACGTCCTCGTCGACACCGCGGTACCAGTGGTCCCGCAACGGCATCCGGGCGGACCGGGGCAGCAGCATGAGGAAGTTCGACTCGCCCTCCATGCGCATGAAGTCCATGAACAGCCGGGTCTGCAGCTGGTGCGCCGTGTTGCCCCAAACGTCGTAGCCCGCGACCAGCAGGTAGTAGATGCGCTCGAGCAGCGTGTAGCCGATGAGCCACGCCGTCTTGGGCGGCTCGCCGACCATCCCCTTCACGACACTCGCGCTGTCGAAGTGCCGGAAGACCGTGAGCGCCGCGTTCGGGTTGTGACCGTCACCTCGCCACACGAGGGACAGGTCGACCGGCACCTCGGCCCCGAGACGCCGATTCACCTCGGCGCTCTTGCTGGAGAGGAAGGCATCTTCGGACGCCGCGAGCGCGCGCCAGTCCAGGAGACTGGCGTTGCTGCCTTCCGCCGCCGGCAGACGGATGGCCGATGCAGCGCGCGACACCGCCTGCGCTGCCGCTTCCCCGGCCCCGATGTCCGGATCCACGAAGAAGACCCAGAAGCGGTCGTCGATCACGTCCAACGCCGTCTGCCCGCGGCACACCGGCCCCTTGATGAAGCTCATGACGAAGAACTGCGCCTCGTCCACGAGGAACCGGTAACGGCTGCTCATCGGGATCGCTTCGAACGCCCGGAAGGGATTCGATGCAATTTCGGGCGCGTAGGCAGGCAGACGGTCGACCGTGTACTCGGGCTCGAGGAACCAGTCGCGCCAGCGGGCCATGCGCTCCGCCGAGAGCTCGAACGGCATGCGCGTCTTGGCGAGCGACGTCTCGCTGTCCGGAGCGAGACGGTAGTAGGGTGTCGGCACGTCGCGACCCGGATCGTCGAACGGCCGGCGTGTCGCCAGTTCGGCGACCGGCTTCCCGGGCGGCGTGCGGGACCGCACGAGGCGAAAGACGTGGTCGGGATCGCCCCGGAACGTGAGGTGCGCGAGGAAAAGATGCTCGTACACGTAGCGGGCCATCAGCCGAGACTTGTTAGAGTTCCCGTTGAGGAAGGCTTCCCACTCCCTGATCTGTGCGGCGACTCGCGGCGGCCGCGGCGCCGGCGGATCGTCGGGAGCACCCGCTTGCAACCAGCGAGCGATCACGTCGGTCTCCGACGCGGAGAGCGCGGGAAGCCCGTAGGGCATGCCGGCATGTGGCTTCGCCTTCTCGAAGGCGTCGTAGTCGGCCAGCGGCGCACACACATCCTTGCGATTCAGGGCGAATTCGTAGCTGTCGGGCAGCACACCGCCCGCCTGCGTGGGGCCCGCCTGCTTGTGCGCGAGCGTGCGGTACAGCAGGCTGGCGGCAAGGTCGTTGGCAGGAGTCCGCGCGCGCTCGTTGAGAACCGTGACGAACCCGCGTTCTCGCCATTGCGACGGTTTCTGCGCGTCGATCCCGAGGCGCGTGGTGGGCGCCTCGCGCAGGCGCAGTTCCCCATAGACCGGGACGTTCGTCGCACCGCGCGCAATGCCGTCCCAACTGCCCAGCTTGAGCTGACAGGGCGCGTCGTAGCAGCCGTGACAAACCACGCAGCGGCTGTCGAGAATTGGCTTCACATCGTGCCGGTAGGACACCCCTCCCCGCACAGCCACGGGCACCCGATCGAATCGCGTGGGGTCGGCCGGACCGAAGCGGGCGTCCAGGGAGGACTGCGTGAGGCCGGCGCAGCCGGCGAGCAACGTGAGAATCAGAACCAGGGGTTGTAGGCGCATGGCGTGGTCCGGAACGCGATGAACATCTTCAAGGGTAAGTCAGTCCGCTGCAAACGGATTGGTCGGCGGCGATTCGGTCGTCATGATGGCAGCGCAGATTCGGTTCGTGGCGGTTTTGCGCTGCCGAAGAGCCGGGAGCGAGGGAACCGCAAGGCCCCCCCCGACTGACCGGCACCGCTGGCTGACCTCCATGGTAGCTTTGCGGCTGAAACGACGAGCACAAGGCCTTCGAAGTTGTCGGCGTCCTGCTTCTCCACCGGGGAGCCAGGTAGCCTGCCGATCACCAGGGACTTACAAGAACTCAGGGCGAGCGATGGGCGACATCACTGACAGCAACGAAGGGCGCGGGGACGCGACGGCCGGCACCTCTTGAGTAACGTCCGATTCGAAGGTGCGGAGGCGTCACCGCCAGGAACGAGCGCGGCCCTGACGGGTGGCGCCAGTGGGATGTCACTTCCCGAATGGCAGCATTGGAGAACGTCTCGCCTTGCGTATCGATGATCGCGTAGATGGCTGTCCACCTGCGCACAACGAGGGAGGTATCGCCGCCATGCGCCTGCTCCTGATTGCCCTGTTCGCGCTGCTGACGACGCACACACTGGCCGCGAGCTACGCAGATCCGCAGCCGGTCGCCATCGAAGGCTACGAAGGGCATGCCATGGAGCCTTTCCTCACGCGAGACGGTCGATATCTGTTGTTCAACGACAGCAATGCCCCGGGCGCGAACACGGACCTGCACATCGCTGAGCAGCACAGCGACCTGCGCTTTCGCTATGTCGGTCGCCTCAAGGGCGCGAACTCCGAGAAGCTCGACGGCGTCGCGTCGATGGATCGTGATGGCACTGTGTATTTCGTCTCGTTGCGAAGCTACGAACAGTCGTTGGCGACGATCTACCGAGGCTACTTTTCCAATGGCGAGGTACGCGACATTCAGCTCGTAGCCGGTCTCTCGCGGAAGACGCCGGGGTTGGTCAACTTCGATGCGGAAATCAGCGCCGATGGGCAGTTCATCTACGCTGTCGATGGCGAGTTCGGAATACTCCCGGTGCCGAAGAGCGCCGACATCTTCATCGCACGACGGTCGACCGAGGGCTTCGTCCGCCTGTCGGACTCCGATCGCATGCTGGCCGCCATCAATACGCCAGCGCTCGAGTACGCGCCGGCCATCTCGGCCGACAGCCTGCAACTCTGCTTCACCCGGATGACTGGGTTCTGGCTGTGGCCAAAGCTGGCCATCCTTTGCGCGACGAGGCGCTCGCCGGACGAACCGTTCGATACGCCAATCGTGGTCGACGCCATCGACGGCTTCGTCGAGGCACCGTCGTTCGGCGTCGACGGACGGTCGCTGTACTACCACAGGAAGGTGGACGGCATCCACAGCGTCTGGCGCGTAGTCCGACAGTAACTCGACAATCGCGCCCGCGCCTCACTCGTCGCTCGGCGGGAGCATTCCGGATGCTGCATACTCCGGCAACACTGATCAACGCAGAGCGGCATCGTCGAAGTCCATCGATGACCGCCCGTAGTACCAGCCGAACGATTCGGCTCCAGCCTTGAGCTCGGCAGTGCCTGTTCATTTCTCTAGAGCGAGCGTGCCGGTCATCACGGGACAACGCCACTTGCTGGATAACAGGCGTTACAACAGCGTTCCATGACCTCACCTCCACTTCAATCGTCACTTGATCGAGCCAAACAACATGAACCCATCCATTCCACGCACTGCTCTGCAACTTCGCTCGTTGATTCGCGGCAGCGGCGAGCTCGAAATCTCGCTGGCCGAAGTCGATGTCCCTGAGCCAGCAGCTGACGAAGTGCTGGTGCGCATCGAAGCCACGCCGATCAACCCTTCGGACCTGGGACTGCTCTTCGGTGCTGCCGACATGAGCAATGCAAAGGTGTCAGGCAGCGCTGAGCGTCCAGTCCTCACCGCCCCCGTGCCCGAGAATGCGATGAAGGCCATGGCGGGGAGACTGGACAAGTCGATGCCGGTCGGCAACGAGGGGGCGGGTGTCGTAGTCAAGGCCGGGAGCGCCGCTGCAGCGCAGGCTCTGCTCGGCAAGACGGTAGCGGTGATCGGCGGCGCCATGTATGCGCAGTACCGCTGCATGAAGGCCGAGCAATGCTTGCGGCTGCCGGACGACGCGACGCCGGCGGAAGGCGCCAGCTGCTTCGTCAATCCGCTCACCGCGTTGGGGATGGTGGAGACGATGCGTCGCGAAGGTCACAGCGCATTGGTGCACACCGCCGCGGCGTCGAACCTCGGGCAGATGCTCAACCGAATCTGCATTCAGGACGGGATCGCCCTGGTCAACATCGTGCGCAAGAAGGAGCAGGTCGAACTGCTGAAAGCACAAGGCGCGAAGTTCGTATGCGATTCGACCTCACCCGATTTCATGGCCGAGCTCACGGAAGCCCTTGCCGTTACGGGCGCAACGATCGCCTTCGACGCCATTGGCGGCGGCAAGCTGGCCGGGCAGATCCTGACGTGCATGGAGGCGGCGCTGGCCCGCAATGCCAAGGAGTACAGCCGTTACGGAACGTCGACACACAAGCAGGTCTATCTGTACGGCATGCTCGATACGGCGCCCACCACGATCGTGCGCAACTTCGGGTTCTCGTGGTCGATGGGAGGCTGGTTGCTGTTCCTGTTCCTCGACAAGATCGGTCCGGCAGCGGCGCAGAAACTCCGCGAACGCGTGGCTGCGGAGCTGAAGACCACTTTTGCCAGCAGCTACTCCCACGAAGTGTCGCTGGCGGGCGCGCTGCAGATGGAGGCGATCGCCGTCTATGGCAAGAGGGCAACCGGGGCGAAGTACCTGATCAATCCGAACAAGGGGATCGCGGGATGAGGTCGTGGCGTGGCCGGATGCACCCGCGCCCGCGGCGCTTCGGAGCACTGGCGGGGGTATGTCGATGAGCAAGTTTGCCGTAGTGGCTACGTACGACATCGCGCCGGAGCAGATCGGCGTCTTCGTGCCGATGCTGAAGGCGCACCGGGACCGATGCCTGAGGGACGAGCCGGGCACGCTTCGTTTCGACATTCTCCAGCCCGAGGGCAAGCTCATGCTGTACGAGGTCTACGAGGATGAGGCTGCGTTCCAGGCGCATCGCAATGGCGAGTCTCTCGTGCGCTTTCTGCGGGAAGCGGCGGATGTGGAGAGAACGCTGACTTTCGTCACATGCACCCTGCTTGATTGAAGTCCTGCCGGTCGAGGCCTCGTGCCCGAGCGGAAGGTTGAATCGTGCGAACGGGGTAGTCCGACTCCGCAACCCTACACCAGCACGATATCGAACTGCTCCTGGGTGTAGAGCGACTCCACCTGCAGGCGGATGGGTTTGCCGATGAACTCTTCGAGAGACGCCAGCCCTTGCGACTCCTCGTCCAGGAACATGTCGATCACCTTTTGCGAGGCGAGGATGCGGAACTCGCGCGCGTCGTACTGCCGCGCCTCACGCAGGAGTTCCCGGAGGATCTCGTAGCACACGGTCTGCGCGGTCTTCAGTTCGCCGCGGCCCTGGCAGGTGGGACAGGCCTCACACAGCACGTGGGCGAGGCTCTCCCGCGTGCGCTTGCGTGTCATCTCGACCAGCCCCAGCGCGGTGAAGCCGTTGATGCTCATGCGCGTGCGGTCGGGCGCGAGCGCCTTGCGGAACTCCGCCAGCACCGCGTCGCGGTGCGTGTCGTTGTCCATGTCGATGAAGTCGACAATGATGATCCCGCCCAGGTTACGCAGGCGCAGCTGCCGCGCGATCACCTGGGAGGCTTCCAGATTGGTCTTGAAGATCGTGTCGTCGAAGCTGCGACCGCTCACGAAACCGCCGGTGTTCACGTCCACCGTGGTGAGGGCTTCGGTCTGGTCGATGATGAGGTAGCCGCCGGACTTCAGGTCCACGCGCCGGCCAAGCGCACGCTCGATCTCGTCTTCCACGCCGTACAGATCGAAGAGCGGCCGGTCGCCCGTGTAGTGCTCCACCCGGTCCGCAAACGGCAGCGCGTAGTCGCGTGCGAAGTCGCGCATCTGTTCGTAGGTCTCGCGGGAGTCCACGAGCACCACCTGCGTGCTGTCGGTCGCAAGGTCCCGCAGCACCCGCAGACTCAGGTCGAGGTCCTGGTACAGCAGCGCCGGCGCCTGCTTGGTGCGGGACTTCTCCTGGATGCCGCTCCAGATCCGCTGCAGGTAGTCGAGGTCTGCCCGCAGTTCGGCATCAGTCGCGGTCTCGGCCATGGTGCGGATGATGAAGCCGCCGACCTGATCCGCCGGCAGGAGATGCTGCAGCTTCTCGCGCAGCTGCGCGCGCTCGGTTTCGTCCTCGATGCGCTGCGAGATGCCGATGTGCGACTCCTGCGGGAGGAACACCAGAAAGCGCCCGGCGATGCTCACCTGCGTGGACAGCCGCGCGCCCTTGGTGCCGATCGGGTCCTTGATCACCTGCACTAGCAGACGGTCGCCGTCGTGGAGGATCTTCTCGATGGGGCGCGTGTCGTAGCCGTTGCGGCTGCCCCAGAGGTCGCCCACATGCAGGAAGGCTGTGCGGTCGAGCCCGATCTGCACGAAGGCCGACTGCATGCCCGGCAGCACGCGGCTCACCACGCCGATGTAGATGTTGCCCACCAGCCCGCGGGAGCCGGCGCGCTCCACGTGCAGTTCCTGCGCGGAGCCCTGCTGCATCAGGGCCACGCGCGTTTCCTGCGGCGTGACGTTGACGAGGATCTCTTCCTTCATGGGCAGGCCGCGCACTTCGAACCGGCGCGCGTGCAGGCAACGCTCATGGCGGCAGGGTGAAGCCGAAGCGGCGCAGCAGATCGGCCGTCTCAAAGGCCGGCAGGCCCATCACCCCCGAGTAGCTCCCGGCGATGCCCTCGACGAATACGGCCGCACGGCCCTGGATGCCATAGGCGCCGGCCTTGTCCATCGGCTCGCCGCTGGCCGCATAACGGCGAATGACTTCTTCGGACAGGGCGCCGAAACTCACGGAGGTGGAACTCAGGGCGGACTCCAGTTTGTGCTCGAACTTCACGGCAACCGCCGTGTGGACTTCGTGGGTGCTGCCGGAAAGCCGTGTCAGCATGGCGACCGCATCCTCGCGGCTCGAAGGCTTGCCGATGATGTCACCGTTCAGAACCACGGTGGTGTCCGCGGCAAGGACGGGGGCCATCGGCAGATGCCGCAGGGCCATGCGCGACCAGCCCACCTCGGCCTTCTCCCGGGCGAGGCGCAGCACATAGTCGGCGCCGTTCTCCCCTCCGCGCGGGGATTCGTCCACATCCACGGCGCGCCCCGATGCATCCCGCAGGAGCAGCATCTCGAATCGCACGCCGATCTGGGTGAGGATCTCCCGCCGGCGCGGGCTGCGCGAAGCGAGGTAGATGTAGCGGAAGGGCAGGTTCACCGGCAGGCCGTGAAAGGGTGAGGTCAGTCGCGATGATACGGATGACCCCGCAGTAGCGACAGTGCCCGATAGAGCTGTTCCGCCAGGATCACGCGGACGAGACCGTGCGGCAGGGTCATGGCGGACAGCGACACGGTGAGGTCGGCGCGGGCTTTCAGGCCCGAGTGCAGTCCGTCGGCGCTGCCGACGACCCAGGCGATGTCCCGTCCTTCCTGAAACCAGCCCTCCATCGTCCGGGACAGATCCCGGGTCGAGAGGCTCCGACCCCGCTCGTCCAGGGCGACGACGAGGGCGCCGGGGGGGATGGCCGCCTGCATACGTTGCGCCTCCTTCTCGAGCAGTCGGTCCACCGCCTGCTCGCCAGCGCCGTCCGGGCGGGATTCGGGCTTCAAGACGACGAGTTCCAGCCGGGCCTCGCGCGGCATGCGTTTCGCGTACTCCTCGAAGGCGGCATCCACCCAGGCAGGCTGGCGGTGGCTGAGACTCAGGATGACGAAGCGCATGGCTCGGGCGCGCCGACCGGAATCGGGCGGCGGCGAGGGCGCTCAGCGCCCGCCGCGGGCAGCGTACTGAAAGGGAGTACCGAGGGAATCCACGCCGCTCGTGGCCTGCGCGGCACGGGACGGAAGCGGCCGCCGGCCGCCCCAGAGCTCTTCGAGGTTGTAGTGGTCACGGATGGCGGGCTGCATGATGTGGACGACCACGTCGCCCAGGTCCACCAGGACCCATTCACCCGAACCCTCGCCTTCCACGCCGTAGACCTGCCCGCCGGCTTCCTTCGCCTTGTCCTGCACGTGGCGGGCAAGGGCCTTGGTCTGCCGCGCGGAATCCGCGCTGGCGACGATGACGGTATCGAACAATGAGGTCAGGCGACGGACATCGAGCACAGAGATGTCGCGCGCCTTGATGTCTTCCAGCGCGCTGATCGCTGCGCGTGCCAATGAGTCAACCTGCATCCGGGCTCCGGTAAAGGTGGTTCGAGGCAATATAGCCGAGTAAGGAATCCGGAAGCAAATACCGGGGCTCCCGGCCCGCTGCGAGATCTTCCCTGATGCGACTGGCCGAAACGTCCATCGCCGTGATCTGCAGCTCGAAAAGCAGGCCGCCCGGCCGGGAGTCCAGCGCGGTGGCATCGGTCGTTCTGCGCTGCAGCATCTGGTGCCGCAGATCCGCTCCGGCCGGCAGGGTCGTCGACCCGGGTCGGGTGGCGACGATCACATGGGCGGCGTCCAGCAGGTGCCGCCAGTCCTTCCAGGTATCGAACAGGGCAAAGGCGTCGGCCCCGACGATCACGCAGAGCGGGCGGTTCGGGCCGAGATCCCGCCGCAGGGTGGCGACGGTGTCAATCGTGTAGCTGGGGGTGCTGCGGAGCAGTTCGCGGTCGTCGGCGATGAAGCGGGGGTTGTCGGCCACGGCGAGCTCCACCATCCGCAGACGGTGGGCTGCCGAAACGCCGGGGTTCGCGCGATGCGGAGGCGAGGCGCTGGGAATGAACCGCACCTGCGCCAGCCCGCAGGCCTCGCGGGCCTCCTGGGCCAGCCGCAGATGGGCCAGGTGGATGGGATCGAAGGTCCCGCCGAGCAGGCCGATCGGCCCCGAGCCCGTCAACCCGCGAAGCCCCTCACAGCATCACTCGCCGCAGATCCGACAGGACATTGTTGAGGTGCGTGATGAACCGCGCGCCCTGGGCGCCATCGATGGCTCGGTGATCGTACGAGAGCGACAGCGGCAGAATCAGCCGGGGCACGAACTGACCGTCCTTCCAGACAGGCTTCATCGAGGAACGGGACACCCCGAGGATCGCCACTTCTGGCGCGTTGATGATCGGCGTGAAATGCGTGCCGCCGATGCCGCCCAGGCTGGAAATCGAGAAGGTGCCGCCCTGCATGTCGGAAGGGCCCAGCTTGCCGTCGCGGGCACGGGCGCTGATCTCGCCGAGTTCCTTCGCGAGCTGGAACACGCCCTTCTGGTCGACATCGCGCACCACCGGCACCACGAGCCCGCCGGGGGTGTCGACCGCGACACCGAGGTTGTAATAGCGCTTGAGGATGAGGGCGTCTCCGCTCGGGGCCATGGAACTGTTGAATTCCGGATGGGCCTTCAGGGCGCTGACGCACGCCTTCATGATGAAGACGAGCGGGGTCAGCTTCACGCCCTGCTTCGCGGCATCGTCGGAGAGCGACTTCCGGAAGGCTTCCAGCTCCGTGATGTCGGCTTCGTCCTGCTGCGTGATGTGCGGAATGCTCACCCAGTTGCGGTGCAGCGCCGGGCCGGAGATCTTCTTGATCCGCGACATGGGCTGCGTCTCGACCGGGCCGAATTTCGCGAAATCCACGACCGGCCACGCAGGCAGGCCGAGCGCCAGGCCGGCACCGCCGCCGGACGCGGCTGCGGCTGGCGCTGCGCCCGAGAGGGACTGCTTCACGAAGGTCTGGATGTCTTCCTTGAGGATCCGGCCCTTGGGTCCGGTCGCTCCGACCTTGCCAAGATCCACGCCGAGTTCACGGGCGAAGCGCCGCACGGATGGGCTGGCGTGCGCACGGGCAAAGGAAGCTTCGTCGACAGGACCAGCCGCGGCCACCGGGGGCGCAGCCGGTGCGGCCGTGGGGGACGGCGCAGTGGCCAGAACCGGCGGTGCTACCGGTGCGGGGGCCGCTGCGGGAGCGGGAGCCGGCGCGACGGGAGCCGGGGCGGGAGCCGCAGCCGCCACGCTGGTCGCTCCGCCAGCATCCACTTCGAGGGTCAGGACCAGGGTGCCCTGGGCCACCTTGTCGCCCACCTTGACCTTGATCTCCTTCACCACGCCCGCCTCCGGGACGGGGACCTCCATCGTGGCCTTGTCGGACTCCAGCGTGATGACCGAGGTCTCCGCTTCGACGCGATCGCCGGCCTTCACGAGAATCTCGATGACAGGCACGTCCTTGTAGTCGCCGATATCGGGGACGAGAACTTCCTTGATGGCTCCCATAGCTCTACCAGTAATGCCTCTCGGCGCTCACGACGGAGACGCCTGGGGCAGGGTTGTGATTCATGAGGAGGAGTCGGGCCCGGCGGCGATCACAGCCGCCAGGGGCTCGTCTTCTCCGTGTCGATGCCGTACTTGCGCAGCGCCTGCGTGACGGTGGCGGCAGGGATGGTCCCCTCGTCGGCCAGCGCCTTCAGTGCCGTGACCGCGACGTAGTAGCGATTCACTTCGAAGAAGCTGCGCAGCTGCTCGCGGGTGTCCGACCGGCCGAAGCCGTCCGTTCCCAGGACGACAAAGCGGCGATCCAGGTAAGGACGGATCTGGTCGGCCACAATGCGCATGTAGTCGGTCGACGCGATCACAGGCCCGGTGTGCTTCTCCAGACATTGCGTCACGTACGGAACGCGCGGCTTCTCCTCCGGATGGAGGATGTTCCAGCGCTCGACCTCCATGCCGTCCCGGCGCAGCTCGGTGAAGCTCGGGCAGCTCCAGATGTCGGACGCCACCCCGAAGTCCTGCTGCAGCAGTTCGGCCGCAGCCATGACTTCGCGCAGGATCGTGCCGCTGCCCATCAGCTGCACGCGCGGCGTCTTCTTGTTGCCCTGACCCTGGGTGAGCAGGTACATCCCCTTGAGAATCCCGGACTCCGCCCCTTCCGGCATGGCCGGGTGGGTGTAGTTCTCGTTCATCACGGTGAGGTAGTAGAAGACGTCCTCCTGCTCCTGGCACATCCGGCGCAGGCCGTCGTGAATGATGACGGCCACTTCGTAGGCGAAGGTCGGGTCGTAGGACACGCAGTTCGGGATCGTCGAGGACAGCAGGTGGCTGTGGCCGTCCTCGTGCTGCAGGCCTTCGCCGTTCAGCGTGGTGCGCCCCGCGGTGCCCCCCAGCAGGAAGCCCCGGGCGCGCTGGTCGCCTGCCGCCCAGGCAAGGTCGCCGATCCGCTGGAACCCGAACATCGAGTAGTAGATGAAGAACGGAATCATCTGCACGCCGTGCGTCGAGTACGACGTGGCGGCCGCGATCCACGAGGACATGGCACCCGGCTCGTTGATCCCTTCCTGCAGGATCTGGCCGTGCTTGTCCTCCTTGTAGAACATGAGCTGGTCGGCGTCCTGCGGGGTGTAGAGCTGCCCCACCGAGGACCAGATGCCCAGCTGCCGGAACATGCCCTCCATGCCGAAGGTGCGCGACTCGTCGGGCACGATGGGCACAACGCGCTTGCCGATGTTCTTGTCGCGGACCAGCACCCCCAGAATGCGCACGAACGCCATCGTCGTGGAGATCTCGCGGTCCTCGGAGCTGCGCAGCAGCGCTTCGAATGCGGACAGCGGCGGGACCTCGAGCGAGTCGCCCTTCACGCGACGAGTGGGCAGGTAGCCGCCCAGTTCCTCGCGGCGCTTGCGCATGTACTCGAGTTCGGGAGACCCCTCGGGGAAGGTGAGGAAGGGAATCTCCTCCACCTTGTCGTCGGGCACCGGCAGGTCGAACCGGTCGCGGAACGTCTTGAGCGACGTGGTACCCATCTTCTTCTGCTGGTGGGTGATGTTCTGCGCCTCGCCCGCCTCGCCCATGCCATAGCCCTTGATGGTCTTGGCGAGGATGACGGTCGGCTGCCCCTTGTGCTGGGATGCCGACGCATAGGCCGCATAGATCTTGTGCGGATCGTGACCGCCCCGGTTGAGCCGCCAGATGTCGTCGTCCGTCATGTTCGACACCATCTCGAGCAGTTCCGGGTACTTGCCGAAGAAGTGCTTGCGCACGTAGGCGCCGTCCTTCGACTTGAAGGTCTGGTACTCGCCGTCCACGCACTCTTCCATGCGTTTCAGCAGCAGGCCCTTGGAATCGCGGGCGATGAGGGGATCCCAGTAGGAGCCCCAGATCACCTTGATGACGTTCCAGCCCGCCCCGCGGAAGTCGGCTTCCAGTTCCTGGATGATCTTGCCGTTGCCCCGCACCGGCCCGTCCAGGCGCTGGAGGTTGCAGTTGATGACGAAGATCAGGTTGTCGAGCTTTTCGCGAGCCGCGACGCCGATGGCGCCCATGGATTCCGGCTCGTCGGTCTCGCCGTCGCCCAGGAAGCACCAGACCTTGCGTCCCTCGGTGTTGGCGATGCCGCGGTCCTGCAGGTATTTCATGAACCGCGCCTGATAGATGGCCATCAGCGGGCCCAGGCCCATGGACACGGTCGGGAACTGCCAGAAATCCGGCATGAGCCAGGGGTGCGGGTAGGACGACAGGCCCTTCCCGTCCACTTCCTGGCGGAAGTTGTCCATCTGCTCCTCGGTCAGCCGGCCGAGCATGAAGGCCCGGGCATACACGCCAGGCGCCGAGTGGCCCTGCACGAAGATCAGGTCGCCGCCGTGCTTCTCGGACGGCGCGTGCCAGAAGTGGTTGTAGCCGACGTCGTAGAGGGTGGCCGCCGAGGCGAAGCTGGCGATGTGGCCGCCCACGTTGGTGTCCTTGTTGGCCCGCAGCACCATGGCGGCGGCGTTCCAGCGGACATACGAGCGGATGTGGTGTTCCAGCTCGTGGTCACCCGGGGACTTCTGTTCCTGCCCCGGGGGGATGGTATTCAGGTACGCCGTATTGGCGCTGTAAGGCAGGTAGGCCCCGGCCCGGCGGGCGCGCTCGACCAGCCGTTCGAGCAGGTAGTGCGCGCGTTCGATGCCCTCGTGCCGGAGCACGCCGTCGAGGGCGTCCAGCCATTCATCGGTTTCCTGGGGATCGTAGTCAGGCAAAGCTGCCATGGATCAACACCTTTTGGATGGTTGAAGTCGTTGAGGCGCCCGGCTTTTGGCCTGTACGCGGTCGGTCCGCGATTATATGCCGCGCGCGTGCCGGGCCCCACCTCGGTGCCCCCCCGGGCTCCTTACGGCTTTTTCGGCGGAACCCGGCCCAGGAGGTAGAACTCGTCGTTCGGGCGCATCTCGATCAGGTGCGCCATCCGGTTGGAAAGCGCAAAGAAAGCCGTGATGGCCCCGATATCCCACACATCTTCGTCCGAAAACCCGTGTTCCTTGAGGGTTTCGTGGTCCGCGGACGTCAGGGCCTCGGGCTGGCGGGCGAGCTTCACCGCGAACTCGAGCATGGCCTTCTGGCGAGGGGTGATGTCGGCCTTGCGGAAGTCGATGGCCACCTGGTCCGCGATCTGGGGGTTCTTCGCGTAGATCCGCAGGATGGCGCCGTGGGCCACCACGCAGTACTGGCAGTGGTTCACGCCGCTGGTGGCCACCACGATCATCTCCCGCTCCGCCTTGGTGAGAGCCGAGTCGCGGAGCATCAGAGCGTCGTGATAGGCGAAGAACGCCCGGAACTCGTCCGGGCGGTGGGCCAGCGTGATGAAGACGTTCGGAATGAACCCCGCCTTCTCCTGAACCTTCAGGATCATTTCGCGGATGTCCTGGGGAAGTTCATCGAGGGTCGGAACCGGGTACTTGCTGGCGGGAGCTTGGGACATGGTGGCGGTCGCGGAGGGAACGGGAGCGCGATTATCGGTCATCGGCACGAGGTGCCATCGGCGACGTTTGCAAGTCGTCGCAACAGCGACCCTGGCGTCGATCTGTCGGCCTGTGACGACGCATTCGCGTGGTCGCGCATGCAATGCGCATGGACAGATGCGCATTGTCGAGTCACGTGAGGGGGTCGCGCAGTTTTTTCGGAACCGGTGGGGGTGAGGACCGTCTCACTGCCTCCCGATGCGCATGCGTCGGGCTCTTCGCAGTCCCTCCCTCTGTTCACCGTTCTCCAGGAGTACCTCATGAAATTTGCGCGATTGCTCGCAGCCGCAGTGCTTTCCCTTTCCTCCTTCGTCGTGCTCGCCAACCCGAAGGGCGACATCGTCGACACCGCGATCCAGGCCGGATCCTTCAAGACGCTCGTCACCGCCGTGCAGGCCGCAGGGCTGGTCGACACGCTGAAGGGCAAGGGCCCGTTCACTGTGTTCGCCCCGACTGACGAAGCGTTCGCGAAACTGCCGGCAGGCACCGTCGAAGCGCTCTTGAAGGACAAGGCCAAGCTCACCAAGATCCTCACCTACCACGTCGTCCCCGGACAGGTCATGTCGAAGGACGTGAAGTCTGGCAAGGTGAAATCGGTCGAAGGCTCGTCCATTACCGTGAAGGCCGGTGCCGACGGCGTGACCGTCGACAACGCCAAGGTCGTCGCGGTCGATGTGCTGACCACGAACGGCGTGATCCACGTGATCGACACGGTCATCATTCCGCAGTAATCGCAGCACCGCGCATCGCCGCTGTGCGCGGCGATGCGCCTTCGATCTTCTGTCGTTCCCCGCGGTGTACAGTCGCGCCTTCCAAATCACCCGAGGAATGGCGATGCTCACCGTTTGGGGTCGTGCGAACTCCATCAACGTGATGAAGGTCCTGTGGACCTGCGAGGAACTCGGTCTCGAGTTCCGGCGCGTCGACGCCGGCCTGCAGCATGGCGTGGTCGACACGCCCGAGTACCGCGCACGCAATCCGAACGGCAGAGTGCCCACCATCGACGACGACGGCTTCGTGCTGTGGGAGTCGAACACCATCGTCCGTTATCTCGCCGCGAAGCACGCCGCCGGAAGCCTCATGCCGATGGGGTTGCGTGAACGCGCGGACGCCGAACGGTGGATGGACTGGGGCTCGATGCATCTCGGGCTCGCGATGACACCGCTCTTCTGGCAACTCGTCCGCACGCCGGCGGATCGCCGCAATCCCGAACTGATCGCCAGTTCGACCGCCGACTCGGAGGCTCAGATACGCGTGCTCGATGCGCATCTGGCCGCCCGGCCTTTCCTGTGCGCTGATCAGCTCACGGTCGGAGACATTCCCGCAGCGAGTTTCGTCCACCGGTGGTTCGCCCTGCCCATCGCCCGCCCCAGTCTGCCTCACATCGAACGCTACTACGCCGATCTCATGAAACGGCCGGCCTACGCCTCGCAGGTCGCCCTGCCACTCACCTGAACGAGAGTCCGTCTGACCGGCGCGCTCGCGTGGGTCCCGCAGACTTTCCCTGAGTCCGCTCCCGTAGCTTCAGGTTTTCCCTTGAGCCCGCTTCGCCCGATCCGAAGGAACGGGCGCTCGCGCCCCCGAGTCTGAAATCGCGTTGCAGGAACAACTCGGCACATAGTCGGGCCAGGACAGAAGCATCCTGACGATCGCCCGCCTCCCGGCTGGAACGCCACTTCCTGCAGCTCGTGCCTCCGGTTGTCGGAGCGCGCGAATTGTCGAAATTCACTCGGAGGTTGCAATGTCTTCCATCAAAGCTGGTTTGGTGCGCAAAACCGGGATCGCGATGATCGCCGCCGCAGGCGCTCTGGCCTGCAGTTTCACCGCGAGCGCGAACGAACGTGAGGTTTCCCGCGCGGGCGTCGAGTTCTCCGCCCCCAAATTCGAAAGCTTCGCCGCATTCGCCAATGCCGTGACCAACGGAGAGCCCCGAGGCATCGAGAAGCCCCCGATCTCTCGCGCCGGTGTTGAGTACGTGGCGCCCAAGGCGATGCTCGGCGATGTCAAGGAAGCGCTCACGACGGGCAACGGCACGGAGTGGTTGAAGGTCACCCGCGCCGGTATCGAGTACGTGCCCCCCTCAGTCGGCGGCGCGGCCACGAAGATCGGCGTGGTGGTTCCGAACGGCGCGCGCGGCGCGGTATCGCTCGACAAGATTCCCTATGCGAATCGAGCCGGCGTTGTGAAGCACCAGCCCCGGTACCGGAACCTCGCCGAGTTCCGGAATGCGGTTCTTTCCGCGACCAACTGACCGGATCCGGGGCCCCGGCTCAAGGGGCTCCGGGTCTGATCACCATCGCAGTTATAACAATTACTGTTCAAGGAGGTTCGAAATGCATTCGAAGAAACTGATCGTCGCTCTGGGCCTTGCGGCCGGCACCCTGTTCGCCCAATCGGCTCTCGCGCAGTCCGCCATCGGCGGTCCCCGCGGTACTGGTGTCAAGGTCTTTCCCGCCGCAGAATCGTGCCTCACCCTTTCCGCTGCCGGAGAACGGGTCGCGTTGGCCGACGGCGCGAAGATGAGCCTGTACGGAAAAGCGGATCGTCAGTGCGCAGTGTCAGGGAAGCCTGCCCGCATCGGTGGACCGCGAGTCTGATGTCCCGCGGCACTCGCGAAAGCTGATCTCGCGCAAGGGGCCGCAAGGCCCCTTCGTGTTTTCGCCCGACGCGGTCGCACACCAACTCACCGGGAAGCATCGTCCTGCCGAAATGCTTCCCGTCCGAAACCGCATCCTTTCCATACCCATCCGAGCCGCATCCATGCCCTCCCGATTGGCTGTTGTCCTGTTCACTCTTGCCGTCCTGCTCACCAGCCGGGCGGCGCATGCCGATACACGATCCGCCTACGAGTTCCTGGAGATCCGGGCACCCGCGCGTCTCGTATGGGACACCCTGGACGACTTCGAGGAATTCCATGCCTGGAATCCCACCGTTGCCGCGACCCGGATCGTCCGCGGCAACGGGCGCGAGATCGGCTCGATCCGGATGCTGGAGTACCGCAACGGCGCGCGCATGAGCCAGGAACTCACCCACGTGGATCCGGAACTGATGCGCAAGGAGTGGCAACTGGTGGGGTGGACCGAATTCCCGCTGGAGAGCTACCGCGCATCGATCTCGGTGATCGAAACGGCGCCGGACCGAACGATGGTGGTCTGGCAGTCCCGCTTCTCCACGCGGTCGATCGTCGTCCCCGAGAAGGAAGTCGAGGTGGAGAGACTCTTTTCGTCGCTCTACCACATGGGGCTCGAACGCCTGCGGACTCTTTGCGAGTCCGCAGCCGGAACCGTCCAGCAGAAGTAGTCTTCCGCTGTCATGGCGGGGAGAAGGGCCAGTCGAAAGTCCTTTTCCAGGCGCCGCATCGCATCGTCTTGAATGATCGCCGACGGGGCACTGGTCAGGCCAGTGCGACCAGCGATGACAGGTACACGATGAAGGCGACGAGGTAGGCCCCGGCCGTCAAAACCGCTGCGCGCCGATACGTGATCGGAAGGCCTTTACGGGCCGACAGAAACCAGAGCAGAAGACTGCCGACGGCAGCGAACAGGCCGAATATGGCCCAAGCAACGCCGATGATGACCCAGCCCTCAACGTGGGGTGAGTGCTGTTCGACCGCTCCCGCGAACTGGTCCCGCATCCACAGGTTTCCGCCGATCGCGATGACCCAGGCGACAAGCGCGAGCAGTGCCGGGAAATGGGGGTTCGGGGTATCGGCGGAATTGGTCAGCTGCGATCTCGGTCCCTCACGTGCCGTCATGCTTGCCGCTCCCCCACGGGCGTTCTCCCGACGTGAATCACCATCGTTCCTGCAAGGTAGTCATGCAGGGCTCGCCGCTTCTTGTTGAGGAGTAGCACGATCAACTCGCTAGCCACCCAGACGTATGAAAGCAGAGTGAACTCGTCGGCCCACGCCGGCAGGTGCGATTCGTAAAGCTCAACCTTTTGGCGATCGGTGAGACCGTCATAGTCCGAAGCGGAGAAGGACAGGAACGTATGCACCTGAATCACGGTGGAAATCAGAGAGAGGACGAGATCGACGCCGTGCCGTCGCAGGGCCCGCCGATATCCCGCGTCCGTACCGTCCAGGGATACGACCTTGATCCGTAGTGCCATCTTGCCCAAAGTCTGCCCCCACCGGCCAATGAAGTAGACGTTGTAGAAGATGAGAGCAAAGGTGAGTGGAATCTCCAGCAGGAGCGCCATCGCTTGCGAATGTAAGGACGCCCAGGTACCGACGGCGATTGCCGGTAAGTAGACGACCATGTCTATCAGCATGGCGCCGAGTCGCGAAAGGAATCCGGCGTATCGGTAGAGAGGACGGTCATTCAGCATTGGCGTGCGCGTTTCCGTGCGTCGTTGTGCGGAACCGAGACCGGGGCGGCGCCTCGGCCGTTCCGGCGACCGTCCAATCGTGTGACGCGAACGTCGCAAGAGCGCGCCGTCCGGCATCGCGACGCTGATGCCCTTCGGGTCGACGACCAGTTGCCCGAAGTGTAATCCCCCGATCCAGGCAGGCGTCAGCACCACTTCCAGGGACGTCCTGCCGGAAAACGGTCCCCTGCGCGCCCGCCATAAGGGCTCCGATTCCGGCGCTCCCGGCCCGGACGTCGCGCCTCCTTCGGCGCACCACAGCCGTGCAGTCCACCCGCCCGCCCGCCGCGGCTCGGTGCGCCCGCCCGTGGCTACGGGACTCGTCCCCTCCGCGAATTCCTTGATGCGACGCAGCTTTACTCCACTTCCGCCTCGCGGGCATCATCTCTGCGTCGTCGTGCCAGGAATCGTCGGGCCCCTCTATCGGCTGAGCGGCTCGCGAGTGGCTTGGGCCGCGCGGCGCGTGCCTTCACCCACCACCACACAGAGGGAACACCATGCCCACGAAGGACTACGAAAAGAGCGAGGCGTACAGCGACGACGTCAAGCAGCTCCACAGCATGGGCTACGCCCAGGAGCTGTCCCGGCGCATGGGGGCGTTCCAGAACTTCGCGATCTCGTTTTCGATCATCTGCGTCCTGGCCGGCGGCATCACGGCCTTTCCGCTCTCGCTCAGCGCGGCAGGCGGGGCGAGTGTGGGCTTCGGCTGGCCGCTGGCCTGTCTTTTCGCGCTGCTGGTCGCCGCGGCAATGGGGCAGATCGCATCGTCCTATCCCACTGCCGGGGGCATCTACCACTGGTCCTCCCTGCTGGGCGGGCGTGGCTACGGCTGGGTGGCGGCCTGGTTCAACCTGCTGGGCCTGCTGTTCGTGGTCTCGTCGGTGAACTTCGGGGTGTTCCTGCTGTTCCGTGACCTGTTGCTCGGCGAAGTGATGGGGCTGGACACCAAGGCCATGGGCTGGGTGACACAGGGCGCCTTCGATTCCGGCTGGTGGATCCAGACGCTTTTCATCGCTGGGCTCACGGCAACCCAGGCGACGCTCAATCACGTGGGCATCCGCGCCACCACCATCCTCACCGACTTCAGCGGCTATCTGATCTTCGTCGTGGCGGTGCTGCTCACGCTCGGTCTGCTCGCCTACGCACCCTCGCTCGACTTCGGCCGGCTGTTCACCTTCTCCAACTTTTCCGGCGAGGCCGGTGGAAGCGTCTGGCCCACGGCCATGCAAAGCACCATGGCGGTGTTCATGCTCGGCCTGCTGCAGGGCGTGTACACGGTCACGGGTTTCGACGCCTCGGCCCACACCGCGGAGGAAACCCGCAACGCAGCGCGGGAGGCTCCGCGCGGCATGATCCACGCCGTGTTCTGGTCGTTCCTGTTCGGCTACGTGATGCTGTGTGCCTTCATCCTCGCCATGCCCAGCGTCGAGGAAGGTGCCAAGCAGGGCTGGAACGCCTTCCCCTGGCTGATGAACGAGTCACCCATGCCCAAGGTGTTCAAGGACATCCTGATCATCGGCATCGTCGTGGCCAACTACATCTGCGCGCTGGCGGGCCTCACCTCCACTTCCCGCATGATGTACGCGTTCGCGCGCGACGGCGGCCTGCCGTTCTCCAAGGCACTCGCCCACGTCAGCCGCAAGTACCGGACGCCCGCCAACGCCATCTGGTGGGCAGGCATCCTGTCCGTGATCGCCACCCTCTATGGCGACGCCTTCGTGGTGCTGTCCACCGGCTGCGCGGTGTTCCTGTACATCTCCTACATCATGCCGATTGCCGCCGGACTGCGTGCGGAGATGAACGGCACCTGGGCGCACAAGGGCCCGTTCAACCTCGGCGCCGCATCGAAAGTGGTGGCCGTGCTGGCGGTGATCGGTGCGGCGATCCTCGTGGTGGTGGGCATCCAGCCCCCCAACGAGAAGGTCGGCTACCTGAGCGCCGGGATGCTGGTGGCCATGGGCATCATCTGGGCCGCCTTCGAATCGCGCCGCTTCAAGGGTCCGCCCATGGGTGAACTGGCGACCCAGCGACGGAAGGAAATCGAGGACGCCGAGAAGGCCGTCGGCGGCTAGTACATCATCACGGGCGATGCGCTCGCCCCATCATTTTTCCGTACGATGCGACCATGAAATTCGACGTGGCCATCATCGGCGGCGGTGTGGTGGGGCTGGCCATCCTGCGGCGCCTCGCACTCGGGGGCGTGTCCGCCGTGCTGCTGGAAAAGGGCGCGGACATCCTGTCGGGGGCGAGCAAGGGCAACAGCGCGCTGCTGCACACCGGGTTCGACGCCCCGCCCGGCAGTCTCGAGCTGGCCTGCATGCGCGCCGGCTATGCCGAGTATCTCGAGATCCGTGAGCGCCTGAACCTGCCGTTGGTGGTGACCGGCGGTCTGGTGGTGGCGTGGAACGATGCCGAAGCCGCGCAGCTGCCGGCCATCCTCGCCCAGGCTCACCGCAACGGGGTGACCGACGCCGTAAAGCTCGATCCCGCCACCCTCTACTCGCGTGAGCCGCATCTCGCGCCGGGCGCGCTCGGGGCGGTACTAGTACCCGGCGAACACGTCATCGACGCGTGGTCCGCTCCGCTCGCCTATGCGCTGCAGGCGCTGGCCCATGGCGCTTCCATCCGGCGCGGCTGCGAGGTCCTGGGTGGCGAGCGCAGGGGTGATGTGTGGATGCTGGCCACCAGCCAGGGAGAACTGCGAGTCCCCGTCGTGATCAACGGCGCCGGGCTGTACGGCGACCGCGTGGAGGGCATCGCGCGCACGCCTCCGTTTTCGATCCGGCCGCGCAAGGGCCAGTTCGTGGTGTTCGACAAGACAGCCTGGCCGCTGGTGAACGCCATCGTGCTGCCCGTCCCGACCGAACGCACGAAGGGTGTTCTGGTGTGCCGCACCGCCTACGGCAACGTGCTGGCCGGGCCCACCGCCGAGGAGGTGGACGAGCGCGAGGCCCCCACCGTGGACCAGGCCGCTCTGGAGGCGCTGGTGCAGAAGGCCCGCGCCCTCGTGCCGGCTCTGGCGGGCCACGGCGTGAACGCGGTGTACGCCGGCCTGCGTCCTGCCACCGAATCCAAGGAGTACCGCATCGAGGCACTCGCCGACCGCGGCTGGATCACGGTCGCCGGCATCCGTTCCACCGGCCTCACCGGCTCGCTCGGCATCGCCTCGCACGTCGCCGCGCTGTACGCACGCGACTTCGGGTCGTTGCGCGAAACGTCCGCACCCATATGGACTCCGGTACCCAACCTGTGCGAGACGCGCGAGCGCCCCTGGCAGGCTGCCGACCCGGGCGAGATCGTGTGTCACTGCGAAATGGTCACGCGTCACGAAATCGACGCCGCCCTGTCGGGACCGCTGCCCGCGGGAGATCTCGGCGGCCTGAAACGGCGCACGCGCTGCATGATGGGCCGCTGCCAGGGCTTCTATTGCAGCTGGCGCGTGACGCAACTCGCGTCGGGACGGCTCGCGGACCTCCCCGCGGAGCCGCTGCCGGCATGAGCGCGCCGGGCTCCATGCAATCGTTCGCGCTGCAGCGCGCCGTGCGCGAGGCGGCAAGGTGAGCACACACGAGGTGATCATCGTGGGCGGCGGCCCGGCCGGGCTCGCGGCGGCCACGGAACTGCGGCGTCTGGGCATCCGTGACGTCGTGGTGCTCGAGCGCGAACAGCAAGCCGGCGGGGTGCCGCGCCACTGCGGACACCCGGGCTTCGGCTGGCGGGAATTCCGCCGCATCCTCTCCGGGCCTGCCTACGCGGAGCGGCTGGTGGCGAGCGCTGCCGGCGTGCCGGTGCGAACCGGCACCACCGTCACGGCGATCGAACCCGGTGGCGTCGTGCAGACCGTCACCCCAAAGGGCCGCGAGACCCTGCGCGCAGCACGCGTGCTGCTGGCGACGGGCACGCGCGAGACACCACGGTCCGCGCAGCTCGTGTCGGGCACCCGCCCCTCGGGCGTGTTCAACACGGGCTCGCTGCAGCAGCTGGTCTATCTCGCCAAAGTGAAGCCGTGCACGCGCGCGGTGGTGGTCGGCAGCGAACTGGTGGCGTTCTCCAGCCTTCTCACGCTGCGCCATGCCGGCATCCGCGCCGTGGCATTGCTGGAGGAATCGGACACGGTGCTGGCCCCCGGACCGGCACGACTGGCGGCGAGCGTGTTGTTCGGCACGCAGGTCATCACCAGCGCACGCGTGCTTGCCGTGCAAGGCTCGCCGCGTGTGACCGGCGTGGAGATCGAGCATCCCGGCGGGCGCGAGATCATCGCCTGCGACGGTGTGGTGTTCAGCGGACGCTTCGTCCCGGAGGCCGCGATCCTGCGTACCAGCCATCTGCAGGTGGATCCCCGCTCGGGCGGTCCCGTGGTGGACCAGTACGCCCGCACCACCGATTCCCTCTTCTTCGCTGCCGGCAATCTGCTGCGTCCGGTGGAAGCCTCCTGGACCGCGTGGACCGAGGGTCGCGCCGCAGCGCGCGCGATCGCCGCGAGCCTGCGAGGCAATCTGCCCGAAGCGCAGCACCACACCCACCTAGAGGCGCGCGGGGCCATCCGCTGGATCTCCCCTCAGCGCCTCGCTCACCCGGCCCCGTTGCCGGTGGCGCTGCCGCTGAACCTTCGCGTGACTCACCCGCTGCGCGGCCGGCTCCGGGTGATGGCGGGCACCACCGAGCTGTGGAGCGAGCGGCGCAGGCTATTGCCGGAGCGGCGCGTGCTGCTGCCGCTATCCGCGGAACAGGCGACCTCGGTGGCGGAGGCGGTGATCGATGTAGCAGACCCCGTCGCGCTCTGATGCCCTCACGCAGCAGAATCCCGGCCACCGACAACGCACGCATGGACCCATCCGACATGGCGGACCCGCAGGACCACCGGCGCTTCGTCGTGGCGATCGACCAGGGCACGACGGCCACCAAGGCCCATCAGCTGTTCCGCGATGGCGACTTCCGGCCCGTGACCTCCGTGGAGCATCGTCAGTTCTATCCCCAGCCGGGGTGGGTGGAGCACGACCCCGCGGAACTGCTTGCGAACGTGCGCCAGTGCGTGGCCCTGGCGCAAGGGGCCGACGCGGTGGCCCTGGACAACCAGGGCGAGACCGTGGTGGCCTGGAATGCCGACTCGGGCGAGCCGATCTGCAACGCCATCGTCTGGCAGGACAACCGCACACGCGCTCACCTCGAGCACCTCCAGGCAGAAGGCGCCGGCGCACTGACGCTGGAGCGTGCCGGGCTGCCGCTGGACCCCTACTTCTCGGCATCGAAGCTCGGGTGGATCCTCGACCACGTGCCGGAGGCCAGAACGCTGGCGAAGACCGGTCGGCTGCGACTTGCCACGAGCGACGCCTTCTTCCTCGACCGGCTCTGCGGCAGTTACGCCACGGACGTCACCACGGCGTCGCGCACCAGCCTCATGAACATCGCCACCGGCCAATGGGATCCGGAGCTGTGCCGGCTGTTCGGCGTGCCGATCGACCTGCTGCCGCCCATCGTGCCGACGGTGCATGCCCACGGCACCATCCGAGGCACGGACCTGCCGATGGTGGCGAGCGTGGTGGACCAGCAGGCCGCGCTCATGGGCCACGGCTGCCAGGCTCCGGGTGATCTGAAGATCACCTTCGGCACGGGCGCCTTCGCGCTCGCCATCTCCGGCGACTCCCCCGTGCGCGATGCGGCGGCGGGCATCCTGCCCACGGTGGCGTGGCGCATCGGCGGGCGCACCACCTATGCCATCGACGGCGGCGTCTACAACGCCGGCTCGGCACTCGACTGGGCGATGCGTCTCGGGCTGTTCTCCGACTTCCGTGAACTGCAGAACATCGGCGGCCCCGCCGCGCTCGAGCGCGGCCTCGTGTTCGTGCCCGCACTCTCCGGCCTCGCCTGCCCCTTCTGGGACCGCAGCGCGGCGGGGATGTGGCTCGGGATGGGTCTCGAAACGAAAGCCACCGACCTGCTGCAGGCGCTGCTGGAAGGTGTGGCACTGCGCACCGCCCAGGCGGTCGCGGCTCTCGACCGGCACCTGCCTCTGCGCGCGCAGGTGTCGGTCGACGGCGGTCTCACCCGGAACCCCTACTTCTGCGAGTTCCTCGCCCGCGCCCTGGACCGCACGGTGGTTGTGCCCTCCACCCCCGACCTGACCGGACTGGGGTGCGCGCGATTCGCCTTCCTGGGTGCGGGCCACGGGTCGCTGCAGACGCTGCCGCCGATGGCGCCTCCTGATCGCGTGGTGCAACCCGGGGCACCGCTTTCCGCCGAGTCGCATGCGCGCTTCGCAGATGCCGTATCCCGGACCCGCGGCTGGCATGCGGCCTGAATCCCCGCCGTGTCCTCCATGACCAGCGACCGCGAGGTCCTCCTTCTCGGACTCGACTTCGGCTCCACGACCAGCAGCCTGCTGCTGGCCAGCGCCCGTCTCGAGTCCGCCGGTCAGGGCAGCCGCTCGTCCCTCGGAACGACTGCGGTGCGCTTCCAGCCGGAACCCGTATTCACGCCGTACAAAGGCGACATCATCGACGAGGCCGGCCTCGGTGCCCGACTCGACGCGTGGCTCGCACTTGCGGGCGTGGCGACTGAAGATCTGTTCGCCACCGGCTGCCTCATCACCGGTCTGGCGGCGAAGCGCAGCAACGCGGCCGCCATCGCTGCAATGGTGGAACGGCGCTTCGGCGAAGGCGTGATCGCGCGGGCCGACGACCCCTGCCTCGAGTCGTGGCTCGCCTTCCTGGGCAATTGCGAGTGGCTGTCACGCGCGCTGCCGGAGCGCGTCGTGCTCAACCTCGACATCGGCGGGGGCACGACGAATCCGGCACTGGGTCGTGACGGCGGCGTGCTGGCGGCGGGATCGTGCTACGTGGGCGCGCGGCACTTTCGATTCGTGCCCGGCAGCTACCGGCTGGAAGGCCTCTCACCCTGGGGAGAGCGTCTATCGGCGGCGCTCGGCATCGATGCGCGAGCAGGCGAGGAGATGCCCGAAGTCGCGCGCGATCGCGTGCTCGATGTGTTCATCACCGCGCTGGAAGCCCTCGCCACCGGATCTCAGGCGTTCTTTGCCAACCCGCCCGGCAGCCTTCTGGCTCAGGTCTCATTCGCGCCAGGCGCGCTGCCGCCGGACACCGTGCTCACCTTCTCCGGTGGCGTGGGCGAACTCGTCTATCGGCTCGCGGCCGGCGAACCGGTCCCGGGCACCACCCACTGGGGCGACCTCGGCATCGATCTCGCCCGGCGGATCGTGGCGTCGCCATGCCTGTCGCGCGACCTGCGCACCCACGTGCCGGAGCGCCGCGGGAGGGCCACCGTGCATGGTGTGGCCCTGCATGCCACCGAGGTGTCCGGCGCCAGCGTGCACCTGCCCGACCCGGCATGGCTGCCCCTGCGTGACCTGCCCGTGGTGGCACGCCTCAGCCCAGCCAGCACTGCCGACGAGATCGCGGCCGCCATAGCCCTCGCCGCCCATCGACCGGAGGGCATCTGCCTGCAACTCGTGGGCGACGCAGGGCTGGATCGCGAGTCGCTGCGCGCCTTTGCCACCCGCCTGGCCTCCGGCCTGTCGAGCCTGCACGGTACCCAGCCCGTGGTCCTGCTGTGTTCCGGCAATCACGGCAAGACGCTGGGCAGCTATGCGAGCGACTGGGGCCGGCGCGGTCCGCGGCTGATCGTCATCGACGAACTGCCCGAACGCAGGGCACACTTCTGCAACCTCGGTCGGCCCCGCCGCGGCGTGGTGCCGGTGTCCTTCTACGGGATCGGCTGAAAGCCTCCCTCGCCGGAGCCTGACGATGCACGCCTCCACGCCCCTTTCAGACATCCGTGTGCCGCCACCGCGGCCCGACGAGACGTACACCACGACGACGCTGGATCGCCGCTTCTCCTTCACCGGACTGAAGGCACTGCTTGGCGCGGCCGATCTGTCCAAGGCTGGCGATCGCGTGGCCGGGCTCGCCGCGCCCGACGAGGTCACCCGCGAGGCCGCGCGCGCGATCCTCTCGGACCTCACGCTGCGCCACCTGTACGAACGTCCGCTCACGGACAACCAGGGTCGCGTGGACAGCGTCATGCGCGTGAACTACGACATCGACCACGCGCAGTTCGAAGCGGTGGCCGACCTCACGCTGGGCGCGCTGAAGGACCGCCTGATCGCCGCGACACCGGACGACGTCAGCGCCATCGGCCGCGGCCTCACCGGCGTGATGGCTGCCGCGCTGGCGAAGCTGATGGACGTGCACGAGCTAATCCTCGTGGCGCGCAAGCTCAAGCCTTCGGCGAAGGCCCGCACGCTGACCGGCGTGCGCGGAACTCTGTCCTCGCGCCTGCAGCCCAACCATCCGGCAGACAACCCCGACGGCATCGCGGCGCTCATCTACACGGGCCTGTCCATGGGAACCGGCGACATGCTGATCGGCATCAACCCCGCCATCGACACTGTCGACAACGTGGACGCCCTGCTCCGGCTCACCGATCGAATCCGAAGCGAGCTCGATGTGCCGACGCAGATCTGCGTGCTATCGCACGTGAAGACCCAGCTCGCCTGCCTAGAACGCGGCGCACCGGTGGAGATCCTGTTCCAGAGCCTCGCCGGCACGGAACGCGTGCTCACCGGCGAGTTCGACTGCACGGTGGAACTGCTCGACCGCGCGTATGCGGAGATGGAACAGCGCGGCGCGCTGGCCGGTGTGGCGGACAACTGGATGTACTTCGAAACCGGCCAGGGCAGCGAGGTCTCGTACGGCAAGCACGAGGGCATGGACATGACCACGTGCGAGGCACTCTGCTATGGCCTCGCGCGCCGCTGGCGACCCTACATGGTGAACAACGTCACCGGCTTCATCGGCCCCGAGACCCATCTCGACAACTTCGAGATGATCTACGCCAATCTGCAGGACCACTTCATGGGCAAGCTCCTCGGCCTGCCCATGGGCATGGCGCCCTGCTACACGCTGCACTCGCGCACCGGCATCGAGGGCCACCAGATGGCGACGCAACTGCTCGCCGCTGCAGGCGCCAACTTCTTCATGGACGTGTACCTCACGGCCGATCGCATGCTCGCCTACTTCGACACCTCGGGTCACGACGACCAGACGCTGCGCGAAGTGCACGGTCTGAAGCCGGCACCGGAGTATCTGCGCTGGGCCGTCGCGCGCGGCATCTTCGTCGCGCAGCCGGATGGCTCGGTGGAACGCGGGCCCAACTGGGGCAACCCGCGCATCTTCGTGCCTTCGGACGGCGAATGGCGACGCCTTCTGGAAAGCCTCCCCGCGGCCCACGGTCACGACAACGCCGGGCCGCGCCCCGCGAATCACGTCTCGCGCCGTCTCCGCGCGAACCTTGCCGTGGCGCGCGAAGCGATCCACGCGGAGCTGGATTTGCCGCCGGTGGAGGGCGTGACGCTGCGACGGTTGCGCACCGCGGCGACGACCAAGGACGCGCACCTCAACGATCCGGAACTCGGCACGCGCCTGGACGAGGCGATCCGCCGGCACCTGTCGCCCGAGCATGTCGACGTGCAGATCGTGATCTCCGACGGGCTCTCCGCGGAGGCGATCCACCACAACGTGCCCGACATGCTGCCCGTGCTAATGGACGGCCTTCGCGCGCGCGACTTGCGCATCGGCCAGCCCATCGTGGCGCCGCTGGGCCGCGTGAAGCTCGCCGAATCGGTGGCCGATGCGCTCGAAAGCCGGCTCGTGATCATGCTGATCGGCGAGCGGCCGGGAGGCGACGCGCTGGCCTCGCGGAGCATGTCGGCCTACATGGCCTACCGGATCGGCGACGAGGATGTGCGCGAACTCGCCGTGCGCTTCAGCGGCAACCCCGACATCCGCTACGAATACACGGTGGTGTCGAACATCTATGCGGGAGGCCTGCCGCCGCTGGAGGCCGGCAGTGTCGTGGCCGAAAAGGCTGCGCGCATCCTGACTCTGCGCGCGGCCGGCAACCGCCTGGAATCCCTGCTTCAGCAGGGGTGAGACCCGTTCCGGACAACGCGCAGCCCGCGTACCGCCATCATCAGGTGGTGAGGGTTCGCCGCTTCTCCCTCAACCCCTCACCGACGACCCACGCCTGCGCACACATGCCCCGGTGGCAATGACGCCGACCACGAGCATGGCTGTTGTCGCCGGCTCCGGTATCGGTGCCGGTAGCACGGCGATGGCGCCGTATCCCTCACCGGGAACCGTTGCGAGGGTCCCTAACTGCAACTCCCACACCCCGACGCCGAGTTCGAAAACAGCGGCGCTGAATGCCGTGTTCGAGAACGCGGCATCGTAGTCAAGACCGATGTCCAGCGACGGATCCGGGTCCACCTCGCTGCTCGGCACCTGAAGGAACGTGGGGCCGGAAGCCCCGAGCAGCACGGTGAGCAGAAACCGATCTCCCGGCGTGCCCGCGTCCACGATCCGGATCTCGGCGGGGCGTGGCAAATCGAGCAGCAGTGATGTCGTGCTGTCATCGAACGGCGTCCAGGAGCCGTCATTCGGCAACGGTGCACCGATCGCAGCGCCGGACAGCAGCGCGAATCCGGTCATGATTGAAGCAACGATTCTCATAGGAGGTCTCCTTGTAGTGGAACTTCGAAACGCCTGGGCCTATCGGAGGGTGCCATACGCCCAACCGGAACCACCGAAGGACAGGTACACCTCGCCGAACACCTCCTTGCTGCCATCGATCGAGTGCACGGTGGCCATCAATCCCAGCGGATAGGTGTTGATCCGGATCCATCTGGCGCCTTCGTCGACCGAGCGCCAGATGCCGTACTGCCCTTTCACCTTGCCGGCGATGAACAGCGTCGGATAGCCATTGAGATCGAAGCCGCGCCCGAATCCGAACGCGTTCACTCGCGTCACATCGGGCACGTCGACCCACGTCGCCCCGCCATCGGTCGAGCGCTTGAAGGGCGCGTCGAACCCCTCGAGACCTCCGGGGGTGAAATACAAGTGGCCAGCCCGCCCCGGGACCGTCTTCAGGATCGCGTTGTAGATACTGAAGGGCGTGAGTTCCCCGGTGCGAACGAGCGACCAGCTCGCGCCGCCGTCCTGGCTCCGATAGACACCGTAAAGCGAATGGGCGAGGTAGAAGGTGTCCGGCAGAACCTTGTCCGATGCAAGCACGCGTCGATTGAGGTAGAAAGCGAAGTGTGATCCCTGCTGATCCGCGGCGGCTCCCGGCAACGTGACGGGCAGCCAGGTGCGGCCACGGTCCTCGGTGCGATAGATCTGCCGGTTGAAGCTCGGCATCCAGACGATGCGGTCGGTGTTCGAGGCGCTCACCGCGATGTTTCCGTAGCCCCACAGGTAGGCTTTGGCCTTGCCGTCGGCGGCGTCGTACGCCGGGGCGGGGAAGCGGTCGAACACCCGCCAGGAGCGCCCGCCGTCGACGGAGTATCCCGACTGAATCGATCGCCCGTCGACCGTGCACCAGTAGGGGCAGCCCCACATCGCGCGATGGTCGGCAACGTTGGCTACGAGGAAGGACGGCGTGCCACCGGACCAATCGAGGCTCCAGGCGGTGCTCTGGCGTCCCGCGACCTCGACCTTCGAAGGAAAGGCGAGTGGGTCCTCGATATGAAAGATCGGGAAGTCCATCGCGCCTAGCACGGGCTTTCCGCCGGGCGGGACGACGAGATCGGTCGGCACGAGTTCCTCGATGCCTCTGGACATCCCGACGAAGGCGACCTCGGTGGAATCGCGGGTCACATCGGCGTACCAGACCCCGATCCCTTCGACGAGCCAGAGTCGGCCCGCTCGCCGGGGATCGAACATGAGACGAGCCGCGACGACGAATCCCGGCTCCTTGGAAACGTGCCAGGGGACGTCGGTGCCCGCAGCCCCCATCCGAAACGCCAACTGCCGCCAGCGCCCCCCGCCGTCGACGCTCTGGTAGATCGCGCCGCCTTCACGAAAGGCATAGAGATACTGGGCATCGCGCGGATCCACCGCAAGGCCGGTGTAGTCCTCACGGGTCGGCGAGATCTCGGTCCAGCGATCCGTGTACTTCCATATGCCATTGCCGGTGGACAGGTAGAGAACGCCTCCGGACACCGATGCGTTCTTGACGGTCGTTCCGCCGGGACCCCCTTCGAGGCGTTGCCAGGTGACTCCGGCGTCACCCGATCTGTAGACGCCGTTGCCGCTACTCGCCGCGAAGATCACGGAAGTGCGGCCATTCACGATCGGGCTCGATCTGTCGAACACGACGATGCTCACGCCCGGTCCGCGGGTGCCGTCCCCCGTGCGCTCGTCCACGCCGCGCGGCACGCCGGTCACGCTCACCCACCTGCCGCCGGCATCGAACGTGGCGAACAGCCCGTCGTTCGAGGTACCGGCGTAGACGACGTCCCGGGCCCGCGGATCGACGGCCATCCTTGGGCCGAACGTTCGCCACGCGTCGTTCGCATCCATTCGCACGGGAGCGAACGAGGTGCGGCGCCACGTGCGGCCGGCGTCGATGCTTCGGAAAATGCGACCGTCGAAGCTCAGGTACGCGCGACTGGCGTCCGACGGCGCCAGAGCGAAAGCCGCCACCCCGACAGGTTTCTCGGGTCGTACATCCTCGGGGGGAAGGCTTGACGCCGTGACAAGCTGGCGCCACTGAATGCCGGTCCACTGATACATGCCGTAGACATCGGTCCCGACATACGGCGTGCCGGTTGCTGCGAACTCCAGTGAGGTGACGAATCCACCGCCACCCACCTTCACGGGACGCCATACATATCCGCTCGGCGGCGGCGACACGACCGTCTGCGCCTCCGCCGGCAGGGGTGTCACCCACAGTGCATTCGTCAGGGTGACCAATGCGAACAGGCCACGCAGTGAGAACAAATGTCGTCGCATTGTCATCTTCTCCGCAAATGCATTTCCATGGCAGAAAGCTAGCGGGTCAGACTGGTTCGCGCAATGTGCGAATTCGACGACGTCTCAACGCAGAGACGCGAGAAACACCCTGATATTCATGGATAAAACAACGGCGAAAAACTCAGGAGAGGAGTTCCAGCAGATCGTCCCCGTACCGGTCGAGCTTGCGCGCGCCGATGCCGGAGATCTCGGCGAGCGCCGCACGCGAGCGCGGCGCACGTCGCGCGATCTCCGTCAGCGTGGCGTCATGGAAGATCACATAGGGCGGCACCCCCTGTGACCGGGCCTGCTCGAGGCGCCATGCCTTGAGCCTGTCCAGCAGTTCGCCCTGCTGCAGGTCGAGTCCTGCGGCCGCCGCTGCCGTCGCGCGCGAGGGTTTGCGCGACACCTTGCCGGCGCGCCGCATTTCCACCGGCGCTTCACCCTTCAGAACGGGGCGGCTCGCCTCCGTAAGCTTCAGTGCGCCGTAGGCCTGGTGATCCACCGCCACGAGACCCAGCGCAATCAGCTGACGGAAGATCGTGCGCCACGCGGTCTCGTCGGTGTCCGCCCCCACGCCGAACACCGTGAGCCGGTCGTGCCCCCAGCGCGTGATGCGCTCCCCGCCCTTGCCTCGGAGCACGTCGATGAGATGTCCGGCGCCGAAGCGCTGCTCGGTGCGGTAGATCGCCGACAGCGCCTTGCGGGCGGCCTCGGTCGCATCCCAGGTCTCGGGAGGCTCCAGGCAGGTGTCGCAATTGCCGCAGGGCTCGGAGGCTTCGCCGAAGTACGAGAGCAGCCGCACCCGCCGGCAGCCCGCGGTCTCGCATAGACCGAGCAGCGCATCGAGCTTGGCCGACGCCACACGCTTGAAGTCCTCGTTCGCCTCGGACTCGTCGATCATCCTGCGCTGCTGGACGACGTCGGCGAGACCGTAGGCCATCCACGCGTCGGCCGGTTGACCGTCGCGGCCGGCGCGCCCCGTCTCCTGGTAGTAGGCCTCGATGCTCTTGGGCAGGTCGAGGTGTCCGACGAAGCGCACGTCCGGCTTGTCGATGCCCATGCCGAAGGCGATCGTGGCGACCATCACGATGCCTTCCTCCCGCTGGAAGCGGTTCTGGTGCTCCGACCGGATCGCCGCATCGAGTCCGGCGTGGTAGGGCAACGCCCGCACGCCCTGCGTGACGAGCCAGTCCGCGGTCTCGTCCACCTTTCGCCGCGACAGGCAGTAGACGATGCCCGATTCGCCGTTGTGCTCCCCGCGGATGAATCGCAGGAGCTGCGTGCGCGGGTCGGCCTTGTCGACGATCGTGTAGCGGATGTTCGGCCGGTCGAAGCTGGAGAGGAACACCCGCGCGTCGTGGAGCGCAAGCCGCTCGATGATCTCCTCCCGCGTCAGCGGGTCGGCCGTTGCCGTGAGGGCGACACGAGGCACCGACGGAAAGCGCTCGTGGAGAATCGAGAGCTGCAGGTACTCGGGCCGGAAGTCGTGGCCCCACTGCGAGACGCAATGCGCCTCGTCGATGGCGAAGAGTGCGATGCGCGCGCGGTCGAGCAGCTCCAGCATCCGCGGCATGACGAGCCGTTCGGGTGCCACGTACAGCAGGTCCAGATCCCCTTGCGAGAACGCACGCTCCATCGCACGCGCCTCCTCCGACGACAGGGACGAGTTGAGCATGCCTGCGCGCACGCCCGCCTGCTGAAGTGCAGCGACCTGATCGGCCATCAGCGCGATCAGCGGCGACACCACGACACCGACGCCTTCGCGCAGCAGAGACGGAATCTGGTAGCAGAGCGACTTGCCGCCGCCCGTCGGCATGAGCACCAGCGCATCCCCGCCGCCGGCAAGCTGGGACACGATCTCGGCCTGGGGGCCGCGGAACTCGGTATAGCCGAACGTGCCCCGCAGGATGGCGAGGGCGCGGTCGTGATCGGAAGAGGTGTTCATGAGCCCGGGGAGCGAAGCAGGATCGCCGCCGGGCGGAAGCATGGCGGCACAGCGCGAAGGATACCCGGCCGGGAGTCGCCGGTCGCCCGTATCGGAGCTGTTCGCCGCGTGATTCACAGTGCCCGCGGTCGTCGAATTCTGTAGCATTGCAGCCATCCTCCTCGCGCGCTCGCGAGCCCGTCCACTTTCCACATTCATGTCGTGAGCATCGAGAACACGCGCCTGCTCGAGCTGGTCGAGTACGTTTCGCAGGTCGCCTCCCAGCGCCCCCGCGGGTCTGCCGGGGTCACGGGCCCGGGCCGGTTCGCCTGGATGGAACCGCAGCTCACCGGTATCGCCGGCGTGCGGCTCGGTCACGATCCTGCGGACCACGACGTGTCGGCGTGGCTCGAAGTGGCACGACCGCCCCATCCGCAGCTGCCTCCCACGCCCGAGAATCCGTGGCTCGCGCCCTGGCTCGAGATCGGCGATGTCATGCTCGCCGCGCCGAGACTCGCCGCCGTGGTGTCCGGTGAAGCCCTGATCACGGCGGGCACCCATCGCGACGTCTCGGCCCCGCAGGACAGCCTCGGCGACGCTTCGATGCCAGTGGTTGCCGCGAACACCTCGGTGCCGTTCGACACCTACCCGTATCACACCGAGGTGTCACGCCAGCTCGAACGCTATCTGGCCGAGCAGTGGCAACCGTGGGCCGAGTCCGAACGCGATCGACGCCGCAGCTCCCGCCTCTACATGCAGCTCGTCGCGCTCCACCAGGAACTGACGGGCAGCGCCTCCGACGGACAGCTCGAAGTGGTATGGGGCGCCGGCCTGGCGTCGACGGACACCGAACTGCATCCGCTGATCGTGCAGACGGTGGATCTCCAGGTGGACCAGGACTCCGGCACCATCTCCGTCATTCCGCGCAACGCCGATCCTCGGCTGGAGTTCGACGCCTTTCCCGGTATCGAGCGCGCCACGGCCGTGGGTGCGGAGCGCGCCGCCGCGGACTTCTTCGCGAATGCGGAGTGGGTGTTCTCGCCGTTCGTGACATCCACGTACGAGTCCGTGTTCGCCGCTGCGCGGCCGCTCGTCGAATCCTCGCGCGCCGCCGGCGAACCGCCCCTCGAATTCCGTACCGGATGGGCCCTGCTCGCCCGGCCGCGCAACTCCACACCGCTCGTGCAGGACCTCGACCGGTTCGCCGCCGTACTCCGAGCGCCCAGCGGCGCGCCATCACTGCCGCCTGCCGTCGCCATGCTCGTGTCGGACCCAGGCACGGAGACGGTGTCGCAGTCCCTGCCCCGCTATCGCGGCATCAGTGCACGCGCCGACAAGTCCGCCGAGACCGAAACGCGCGATCTGTACTTCCCCCTGCCGTTCAACGACGAGCAGATGCGCATCGTGCAGCTGCTTGAATCGCGCACCTGCGTCACGGTGCAGGGTCCGCCGGGCACCGGCAAGACGCACACCATCGCCAACATCATCTGTCACTGGCTCGCACACGGACGCCGCGTGCTCGTCACTTCCATGAAGGAGCCGGCACTGGCCGTCCTTCGCGACAAGCTGCCGCCCGAGATCCAGCCGCTCGCGCTCGCCATGCTCGCGAGCGACACCGACGGCCTCCAGGTACTGGAGGTGGCCGTGCAGCACATCGCGGCGCAGGTGCAGGGCCTCGACCCCGGCGCCGAGGCCTCCGAGTGCCAGCGCCTCGAGGAGGAGATCGACGCCCTGCAGCAGCGCCTCTCCCGTATCGACGACGAAACCGCCGCGGTGGCGGCGCGACAACTCGCGGCGATTTCCATCGATGACGAGACGCTCGATCCGCTCGATGCCGCGAACGAGGTTGCCGACACCGCCGGCACGCTCGGCTGGCTGCCGGACGATCTCGGCGCGGATGACCGCTTCGCGCCCCGCTTCGACGACGCCGATCTCGCACAGCTGTTCGCCGCCCGCGGAAGGCTTGGCGACGACGTGCGCCATGCAGGCCACGCCATCGCGGCACCCGAATCGCTGCCGAGTCCCGAGGCGCTGCTCGACGCGCACCGCCGGCTAGTCCGCCTCGCGCAGCTCTCCGCAGAGAGCCGCGCGACCGACACACCTATCCTCGCGCAGGTGTCGGCACAGACCTTCGCCGACCTGAAGGAAGCCGTTCGGCTCGTGGAAGAGGTGCGTGCACTGCGCACGGAACTCGCCAGCGGGTCGCCCGAGTGGCTTGCCTCCGCCGCGGCGAAGCTTCTCGAGAATCCGCAGTCGACCGTGGCCGTGAGCTTCGACACGCTCGCCAATGAAGTCGACGAAGCCGCTGTCGCCTCCGCCGGGGTGGCGGCACGCCCGGTGTCGCTGCCGCCGGGTGCCGAATTCGACATGGACCTCGCCCAGGCGGTACGCAATCTCGCGGCCGGCAAGCGGGCCTTCGGTCTCACGACGCTGTTCCGTCCCGAGGCCCGCAGCCGCCTCGCGTCGCTCACCATCGACGAACACCTGCCGGCCAGCACGGCCGACTGGCAGCATGTGGCCGACGCGCTCGCGGCGCGGGCCCGCTGGCGCGCACTCGTCAACCGCTGGAACGCACTCGCCGCCGAACTCGGCTTCCCGAAGGCCGCGACCGACGACGCCACCGGGATCCCGGAAGCCGCAACCGTCATCGCGTTCGTGCGCAAGTCGCTCTCGCTCGTGAGCACCGAGACGCGCCTGTCGGACGCCGCACAGGCGCTGTTTCCCGGCTGGAGTCTCGCGCGGCGCGTGCGAGAAGAGCCTGCGGTCATCCGCGGGCTGGAACGTGCGCTCGACCACTACCTCAATGCCCAGCAGCTCGCCGACGTGTGGTCGGTGCGGGAGCAACTGCGCGAGGCCTGTTCTGCCGGGGAAGGCGGTGTCTTCGACGAGATGCAGAAGTTCTCCGCCAGTCAGCTCGGCAATCCCGAGGTCGCGGACAACGCCCTCGTCGACCGATGGCATGCGCTCTTCGGCGCGTGGAAGCGTCTGCACGGCCTCGACGAACTCCTTGGCACGGTGAGCCGCGTGACGGGACTCATCGAGAGTTCCGGCGCGCCGAAGCTAGCGGCAATCCTGCGCGCGCCGTCGTCGCGCCCGAACGAATCGCTGATGCCGGCCACCTGGCGCGCGGGATGGCGCGCGAGACGTCTCGCATCGCACCTCGCCCAGGTGGAGGCCGGGCCGCGCATTCTGGAACTGTCGTCCCAGCGAACGGAAGTGGAGCACGACCTCACGCGCGCCTACCGGCAACTCGTCGTGAAGCGTGCGTGGCTGCGCCTCGCCGAGCAGGCGACGCCGGGCGTGCGTTCCGCCTTGCAGGCTTATCTGAGCGCCGTGCAGCGCATGGGCAAGGGCGCAGGCAAACGGGCTGCGCGCTATCGGCAGGACGCCCGCGAAGCCGCGGCGCAAGCCCAGGCCGCCGTGCCGTGCTGGATCATGCCCCACTACCGGATCTCGGAATCGCTGCCGTCGCAGTTCGGCGCGTTCGACCTCGTGGTGATCGACGAAGCCTCCCAATCGGACCTCTCGGCGCTCCCGGCGCTGCTGCGCGGACAGCGCCTGCTGATCGTGGGCGACGACCGCCAGGTCTCGCCGGACCCCATCGGCCTCGAGGAGGACCGCATCCTCGCGCTGATGCAGCGGCACCTCGCGAGCCAGGTGCCCATCTACCGCATGCAGATGTCGCCGGAACGCTCGATCTACGACCTCGCGCGCGTGGCCTTCGCAGCCGACAGCGTCATGCTGAAGGAACACTTCCGCTGCGTGGCGCCCATCATCGAGTACGCCAAGCGCGAGTTCTACGGTGACGAGTTGCGGCCGCTGCGCCTGCCGGCGCGGTCACGCCGACTCGACCCGCCGCTGATCGACGTATACATCGAGGGCGCAGTGCGCACGGGCGACGTGAATCCGACGGAAGCCGACTACATCGTGGAGGAAATCGCGCGCATCACGCGCGACCCGAATCTTCGCGGGCGATCGGTGGGCGTGGTATCACTGCTCGGGGAGGAACAGGCTTCGGCCATCTGGGACCGCCTCGCGGATCGCCTGGGCCCGGCCGTCATGCAGGCGCACGCCATCGCGTGCGGCGATGCCAAGGCGTTCCAGGGAAGGGAACGCGACATCGTGTTCCTGTCGATGGTGGTCACGCCGGATCAGGTGGGCACGCCGCTGTCGCGGGACAACTTCGCGCAGCGCTTCAATGTTGCAGCGTCCCGTGCCCGCGATCGCATGGTCCTGGTGCGCAGCGTGCAGCCGGCGCATCTGCCCGAGTCGGATCGTCTGCGGCTCGGCCTCATCTCGCATTTCGCGCACCCCTTCGCCACGCCCCCGGTGCAGGACGGATCGCTTCGCAACCGCTGCGAGACGACACTGGAGCGCCAGCTGTTCGACTGGCTGACGTCCCGCGGTTACCGGGCCCTGCCCCGGGTGCAGGTGGGGACTTACCGCATCGACATCGTGGTGGAAGGTGCCGGCGACACGCGCATGGCCGTCGAGTGCGACGGCGACCGGCGGCTGGGCACAGCCCACTGGCTGGACGACATCCGCCGTCAGCGGGTACTGGAACGCGCGGGCTGGGTGTTCTGGCGCTGCTTCGCGACGCGGTTCATTCTCGACCGGGACACCGTACTCGCGGAACTCGAGGCCGTGCTGGCCTCCCACGGCATCCGCCCGATGCGGGACCTGGCGGAGGAGACCGACGCCCTCACCGAGCATCGCGTGGTGTCGGCCCCGCGCGAAGCCGTGAAGGCCTGACCCGCCCCTTCCCCCTTCCCCCTTCCCCCTTTCCCCTTTCCCCTTCCCCAGAGAAGAGCCTATTTCTTCTTGCAGTTGCCGACCCGCTTGGCTTCCATCGTCTCGGAAGTCTTCATCGGCTTGCCCTTCATCTCGCCCTCGGACTCCACCTGTATGGTGTAAGCGCTGTCGCTCTGCACCGTGAGCACGCTCTTCGCCATGGTCTTGCCCATGTCGGGGATGTCGCAACGTGCCACGTACGTGTAGACCTTGCCGTTGATCTGGGGCGGATCGAACTTGCAGCCTGCCTTCTCGAGCATGGCGTTCTGCTCGCGCATGGACTTGCCGGGATCCAGGCACTCCCGCATGGAGAGGTTCTGGACATTCTGGGACTGCCCCGGGACCGCGCGGGTGAACTCCCATTCGCCCGCCTTGAACTTCGGGAAGGCATCGGCGGCGCTGGCGCCGGCCGAGGAAAGGAACGCCACGCCGAACACGAGGGTGCGAAGTGGCTTGGAGACGGCGGCGACGGCAGGCTGGAAGGGCATGGCAACTCGCGACGGAGACGTTGAAAAGGGCTGGCAGTATCCCGCAAAACGCTGTTTGCGACGAATCGGTGGACCTCCGCGCGACGCCGATGGGCCAAACGAGGCATACTTCAAGGCTGACAAGATCCCGTTTGCAGACAAGCCCAGAGGAACTCCATGGCTCAACCCAACTTCGCCTTCGAGAAGCGGCAGCGCGAGCTGGCCAAGAAACGCAAGAAAGAAGAGAAACTGAAGCGCAAGGCCGAAGCGGCCACGCCGCCCGACGCCGGCTCGGAAGAACCGGCCCCCACGGCAGGCTCCGCCCCCGCTGATAACCAGGCTTGACCGACTCGCCGCCCGCGGCGACGTCTGCGCCCCGCTCGCTAGCCATCGTCGGCGGCGGGCCGGCCGGGCTGATGGCAGCCCAGGAAGCCCTGTCCACCGGGGTGGCCGTCACCCTCTACGAATCCAGACCCTCGGTCGGCCGCAAGTTCCTCATCGCCGGCCGGGGCGGTCTCAATCTCACCCATTCCGAACCCTTCGACCGTTTCCGTCATCGCTACCGCGAGGCGGAAAGCCGGCTGCGCCCGTACTTGGAAGCATTCGATGCCTCGGCGGTCGTCCGCTGGTGCGAAGGCCTCGGCATCGACACCTTCGTGGGCACCTCGGGGCGCGTGTTCCCGACGGACTTCAAGGCAGCACCCCTCCTGCGGGCATGGCTGCACGAGCTTCGGGCTGCCGGCCTGCAGATCCGGGTCCGCCATCGTTTCACGGGGTTCGCGGGCGACCGGGGGCCGCGATTCGATACGCCCGAGGGTCCAGTCACCGTGACGCCCGGCGCCGTGATCCTCGCCTGCGGCGGCGCCAGCTGGCCCCATCTCGGCTCTGACGGGGCGTGGGTCGGCCCGCTCGGCGAGGCCGGCATCCCGGTTTCGCCTCTGAGGCCGGCGAACTGCGGATTCGAGGTCGCATGGAGCGAGCACTTCGCGCAAAGGCACGCCGGACACCCAGTGAAGTCCGTGACAGCGAGTGCCAGCGAACAGGACGGAAGAGTCACACAGGCTACGGGCGAACTGATGATCACCGCCACCGGCATCGAGGGCGGGCTCGTCTACCAGCTCTCGGCCCCGCTTCGTGAGGCGATCGAACGCGACGGCCAAGCCGAACTCACGCTGGACCTCACCCCCGGACGCTCGGTCGAACACCTGACGGGCGCGCTGAACCGACCTCGCGGCAAAAAAAGTCTGGCCCGTCATCTGGAGGCAGCCGCGGGCCTCGGCGGCGTGAAGGCCGGCCTCCTGCGCGAAGTGCTGACCGCCAATCAGATGGAAGACGCTTCGCTTCTGGCCTCGACCATCAAGGCGCTACCGCTCTCCCTGCACGCGACGAGACCCATCGACGAAGCCATCAGTACGGCGGGTGGCGTGGCGTTCTCCGGTCTGGACGAACACCTCATGTTGAAGGATCTCCCGGGGGTGTTCTGCGCGGGCGAGATGCTCGACTGGGAGGCGCCGACCGGCGGCTACCTGCTCACGGCCTGCTTCGCAACCGGCGTCGCTGCAGCCCGAGGCGCCGTGGAGTGGCTCTCGCGGCAACCCAAGGACGCCGCGGTATAGTCCGCGTCGACACCGAAACCACCGCGGGCGCGCGTTCGGCCCATACATCCACGCGCCTCTCGCCACCTCGATCCCGATGATCCGGACATTCCTCTGCACGCTCGTTTCCCTGATCGCCCTGGTCGCACAGTCGGCCTTCGCGGCAGACGCCTATCCGGCGCGGCCCATCCGCATGATCGTGGGCTACGCGGCAGGCGGCGCCGCCGATGCCGCCGCGCGGCATCTCGCGACGCTCGTCTCGAAACGCCTCGGCCAGAACATCGTGGTCGAGAACCGGCCCGGCGCCTCCGGGTCCATTGCCGCGGCCACCGTGGCGTCGAGCCCGGCCGACGGCTACACGCTGCTGTACGCGACGAGCGATCTCGTCCTCTATCCCCTGCTGACGGGCAACACCACCTTCGTGCCACTGCGTGACTTCGTCCCGGTCGTCGGTGTGAGTCGCCGGCCGCTGCTGCTCGTGACCAATCCGTCCCTCGGGTTCAAGTCCGCGCGCGATCTCGTCGCCGCAGCGAAAGCGAAGCCGGCCACGATCACCTTCGAATCCTCCGGCGTGGGCAGCGTGGAACACCTCGCCGGCCATCTGTTCCAGAAACTGACGGCGACCGAACTGGTTCACGTCCCTTACAAGGGCAGTGCACCCGGGATCCTCGCTTTGCTGGGCGGTCAGGTGCAGATCGGCTTCGAAGTGCCGCTGGGCGTGCTGGACCACGTGAAGGCGGGCAAGCTCGTCGCGCTGCTGACGACTTCAGGCGAACGTCTGGCATCGTTACCTTCCGTTCCCACCGCGAAGGAGGAAGGCCTGGCAGCGCTGGACATCCGCGCACCCTGGGGTGGCATCTTCGCGCCGGCAGGTACTCCAGCCGACCGCATCGCGAAACTCAACGCAGAGTTCGTGGCAGCGCGCACCGCCCCCGAGACCATGGCGCATGCGATCTTCGCGGAAACCATCTCCCTGGCGGGAACGCCAGATGCCTTCGCCGCGTTCGTCCGCTCGGACTACGAGCGCTGGGCGGCTCTCATTCGGGAAGCGGGACTGCGGTTGAATCCATAAAGGGTGCCCGAGCCGCGTCGGTCAGCCGAAGGTGTCCGCCTCGTTGAAGCCCCTCATTGCCCGCCGCGGATCGATTCTGCGAGCGCCGCAAGCGCGATCTCGACTTTCGTTCAGGTACTGCGGTCCGGCAGTCCAGGCGCGGCGTGTCGCCCGTCGGGATTGTCGTGGCGGGAACGACCGAACAAGAGATGGGCAACCGACGCGTACCTCTTTCGGATCGGTGTTTCCACGTTTATTCTCGGCGCGAGCGACGCCGGATGGATCGGTGAATTCGCCTCGGCCACACCGTCGTAACGTATTCGAAACGACCGGGGGTACGCCATCGAACCTTGAACACGGAGAGAACGTGTGAAAGCCCTAGCCATTCTCGGACTCACCTGCCTGGTCTCAGCTTGCGCGGTTCCGCGCGCCGACGTCAGCGCGTTTCGCCCCGACGTCGGCAAGAAGATCAAGCTCCCGGTCGACGCGACTCTGCTCGTCTACGAATCAGGCAGGGAGAAGCGCGGAGTCTTCCGGGTTCATGGTGGCTATGGCACGCAGTGGGATCTGCATCCCGGCGAGGATCTCGACCACGCCAGCACGGAAGTCAGTCGCAAGTACTTCAAGAACGTGCAGCCGTTCGCTCTCGATGGGGTAGGGCACTTTGTATTGCGCCTTTCGAGCAAGCCGGAGCTGGACACCGTCTGGGGTTCCTACAAGACCACCGTCAATGCCGAGCTCTTCTCCATGGACGGTGCTCTGATCGACTCGGGCGAGACTCAGGCAAGCACGATATCGGCTGTCATCAACGACAAGAACGCGTTCTTCAACAGCTACGCCAAGGCAATCAAGTCCTATCTCGACACCCTGCTGGCCAAGGATCCCTCGGGAGCTCTAAGCAGAGTGGCCGGAACCGCTCCCTCCAAGCTGACTCTCGATCCCGCCTCTGTCAAAAAGTTTCTCACGCTGAGCGCTACCGGCTCAGGCTTCTACGTGAATCGCGACGGATACGTCGTTACGAATCACCATGTCGTGTCCGAGTGTGTCGCATTGACCGTGAATCAAGGCGGCAATGAAGGCGCTGCCACACTGGTCGCAAAGGATCCTGACCACGACCTGGCGTTGCTTCGCACCAACACCAAACCCGAGCGGTTCGCACGGTTCGCCGAGATCGGCGTGCAGGCCCGCCTTGGCGATAGCGTGATTACCGTCGGATACCCGCTGTACGGTGTACTGTCCGCCACGCCATCCGTGACCACCGGGAGCGTCAGCTCGCTGGCAGGCCTCCAGGATTCTCCGGCCCAGCTCCAGATTTCAGCGCCTATTCAGCCCGGCAACAGCGGAGGGCCGCTCCTCGGCGAGCGCGGACAGGTACACGGCATCGTGCAGAGCTCGATCGACGCCGTGCGGCTGGCGCGGTACACGGGCTCTCTCGCCCAGAACATCAACTTTGCGGTGAAGGCATCCCACGCCACCGCATTGATGCTCAAGTCCGATATTCAGTTCGAAACCGAACCCCGGGGCAGCGCAGTGCGCTCCGTCCCGGAGATCGCAGAAGAAGCCGCGAGTTACACGGTGCAGGTGATGTGCCTGGACTGAAGTGGCAGACATTCGTCTGCGGCTGCGCCCACGATTCGCTCTACTGGCTTGCGGAACAGGCCGAGATCGACCTCCGGCAGTAACTCACTTCCGGTCAGTCGTACTTGCGGACGTCCTCGATCACCTTGCCGTCGTTGGGCAGCGCGCCGGGGGCGACCACTTGCACCTCGCCGCGCAGCTTGCAGACGTCGCGGATCGACCCACCGATGGCCTCGACGATGCCACTGCCTTCGACGCCAGCCGTCTCGCACGCGAGGGTCATGACGTCGTTGCGCTCGGCATCGTGACTCACGGTGAGCCGCGCCTTCGTCACTTCCGGATGACGCCGCACCACCTCCGCGATCTGTGAGGGGTGCACGAACATGCCCTTCACCTTGGTGGTCTGGTCCGCACGGCCCATCCAGCCCTTGATGCGCAGGTTGGTGCGCCCGCAGGGGCTGGGGCCGGCCAGCACCGCGGACAGATCCCCGGTCGCGAAGCGGATCAGCGGATAGTCGGACGTCAGCGTGGTCACGACGACCTCTCCCACTTCACCGGGCGCCACCGGGTCGCCGGTGCCCGGACGGACGATCTCGACGATGACGCCTTCGTCCACCACGAGGCCCTCGCGAGCTTCGGTTTCATACGCGACGAGGCCGAGATCCGCTGTCCCGTACGACTGGTAGCCGTCGATCCCGCGATCGGCCAGCAGCTTGCGCACAGGCGCGAGGAAAGCTTCGCCGCTCACGGCGGCCTTGCGGATGCTGGAGATGTCGAGCTTCATTTCGTCGGCCTTCTCGATGAGGATCTTGAGAAAGGACGGCGTGCCGGCGTAGCAGACCGGCTTCAAGTCGGCGATGGTCTGCACCTGGAGTTCGGTCTGGCCGACCCCCGCGGGAAACACCGGGCAGCCGATCGCCTGTGCGGCGAGGTCCATCATGAAACCCGCCGGCGTGAAGTGATACGAGAAGGTGTTGTGGACCAGTTCTCCCTGGCGGAAGCCGGCGGCGTACAGCGCGCGGGCGAAACCCCAGTAGTCCTTTTCGTCACCCTGCGGGTCGTAGATCGGCCCGGGGGACGCAAACACGCGCCCCAGTTGCGAGATCTTCACGGCGAGCAAGCCGCCGAAAGGCGGTTCGGACTTCTGCAGGGCGATGAGGTCCGACTTGCGCGTCACCGGCAGCTTTGCCAGGGCCGCACGATCGGGCACACCGTGCGCCGGCACATCGGCCAGCACCTTGCCGAAGTAGGGCGAGTTCTTCTTGGCGTTGTCGATCTGGTCGCGCAGCAGATTGAACAGCGCGCGCTCCCGGACTTCCGGCGGACGGGTTTCGAGGTCGTCGAGATACTTGCTGGTCATGGCGAATGCTCGGTGAGGACGGGCGGCGCAACCGCAGCCCAGAATGTTCAGGCAAGCCAGCGCTTGCGCCGGCGGTAGTGCTTCGCATCGCGGAAGCTCTTTCGGCCCGCGGACGACAGACCGAGATAGAACTCCTTCACGTCTTCGTTGGTGCGGAGGTTCTCGGCATCGCCTTCCATCACCACGCGGCCGTTCTCCAGGATGTAGCCGTAATTGGCATAGCGCAGCGCCACCATGGTGTTCTGCTCGGCCAGCAGAAAGCTCACGCCTTCCTTGGAGTTGAGGTCCTTCACGATCTCGAAGATCTCTTCCACCACCTGCGGCGCGAGGCCCATGGAGGGCTCGTCGAGAAGAATCATGTTGGGTTGCGCCATCAGCGCGCGACCGATGGCGGTCATCTGCTGCTCGCCGCCGGAGGTATAGCCGGACTGGCTCTTGCGGCGCACCTTCAGCCGCGGGAAGTACGCGTAGACCTTCTCGAGATCCTGCGCGATCTGGGCACGCGATGCCGAGCGGGTGAACGCACCGGTGAGCAGGTTCTCCTCCACCGTCAGGTGCTGGAAGCAATGGCGGCCTTCCATCACCTGCACCACACCCCGGCGTACCAGCTCGGAAGGACTCGAGCGGTCGATACGCTCGCCCTTGTACTCGATGGAACCCTTGGTGACTTCGCCCCGCTCGGAACGCAGCAGGTTGGAGATGGCCTTGAGCGTGGTGGTCTTGCCAGCGCCGTTGCCCCCGAGCAGCGCGACGATGCGGCCCTGCGGCACTTCCAGGGAAACGCCCTTGAGCACGAGGATCACGTGGTCGTAGATGACCTCGATGTTGTTGATGGCGAGCATGGGAGATCTCGGGCGCGGCTTGGTGTCGGGGAGAATCGGGGCGCCCGCTGGCGCCCCGTGACGATGGCTCGGACTCAGCCGCCCATGCACTCGGGCTTGATGTTCTTCTCCGCGGCGTAACGGGCAGCGGAATCCTCGATCATCTTGCGCACGAGCGCGCTGTCACCCTTCATCCAGTCGGAAGCGGACTTCCACTCGTTGCCCACCCACTGCTGGAAGCGCACCTGACCCGACCCGCCGTGGTCCTGGCACGAGACCTTAATGGGCGGCAACATGGTGTTGAAGCCCATGGCCTTGAGACGCCCGGCATCGATGTTGAGGTTTTCCAGACCCCAGCGCACCTGCTCACCGGTGACGGGCTTCTTGCCGTACTTCTCCTGCGCCTTGCGCACGGCCTCGACCGTGAACATCGCCGCGGCCACGCCGCGATTCCAGAGCACGGTGCCGATCAGCTTGGGATTGCTGCCGACCTTGGCCTTGCCGTAGACGATCTTCTCGATGTCCTGGACCACCGGGTAGCCCTTGCCGCCGAGATTCAGGCTGGCGGCGTAATAGCCGTTGGCGGCGGGGCCGGCGGCTTCGGTGTCCACTTCGGAACCGGCCCACCAGTTGCCGACCATCTTCTCCCGAGGGAACCCGACCTTCTGCGCCGTCTGCAGCGCCGTGGCGGACATCACGCCCCAGCCCCAGTTGATCACCCAGTCGGGCTTGTACTGGCGGATCTGCAGCCACTGCGACTGCTGCTCGTTGCCGGGGTGCGGCACGGGGATCATCTTGAGCTCGAAACCGAGCTTCTTGGCTTCCGCCTCGAGCACCGCGTGGGGCTCCTTGCCGTAGGCCGAGTCGTGATAGAGCAGGACGATCTTCTTGCCCTTGAGGTTGGCGTCGCCGCCTTCCTTGGTGGCAATGAACTTCACGATGCCCGTGGCGGCATCCCAGTAGTTGGACATGATCGGGAACACCCACGGAAACACGCGGCCGTCGGTGGCATCCGTACGGCCGTAGCCGAAGGTGATGAGCGGAATCTTGTCGGTGGGCGCCTTGTCGATGATGGCGTAGGTGATGCCGGTCGACATGGGGTGGATGGCCGTCGGGCCCGTGGCCGACTTGGTCTTGAGCCGCTCGTAGCACTCGACGCCCTTGGCGTTGTTGTACTCCGTCTCGCATTCTTCCCCAGAGAGCTTGATGCCGTTGATGCCGCCATCGCGCTGGTTGATGAGCTGCAGGTAGTCGACGAAGCCGCCGAAGAACGCCGCGCCGTTCGCGCCGTATGGGCCGACCCGATAGCCGGTGATGCCGATGAACTGGGTGCCGGCCTGCTGGGCAATTGCACCCGGGCTGCCCGCGATGCACGCGATTGCCGCGACCGCCGCCGCCACTGTCTTCTTCCAAGCCATGATGCGTCCTCCTTCTGAGTTTGCCTTGTCGCTCCGGACCCCCGGTGCGCTGCCCTTGTCCTCAACGGTCCCTGCCCGCCACCGCGTTGACGTCGTCGCAGGCCGGGAAAGCGCCGCGAAGCCCGCGCGGGCCATTGCTAGTGCGGGAACGGCCACAGCCTGAGCTTTTCCTTCGCGATCTGCCAGAGCCGGGCAAGGCCCAGCGGCTCCACGATCAGGAAGAAGATGATCAGCGCACCGAAGACCACCAGCTGCGCCATGGACGTCGTGCCCGAGGGCAGGTTGAGCCCCAGCCAGATGGCGCCATCGGTCAGCACGATGTCCAGGAAAATCGGCAGCAGGGTGATGAAGGCCGCCCCGAGGAACGAGCCCATGATGCTCCCGACCCCGCCGATGATGATCATGAACAGAATCCGGAACGACAGGTCGAGGTTGAACCCGTCGGGTTCCACGCTGCCCAGGTACGCGTACGCGTAGAGGGCACCGGCGACGCCGCAATAGAAGGAGCTCACCGCGAAGGCGATGAGCTTCGTTTGCATGATGCGGATGCCGATCACCTCGGCGGCGACGTCCATGTCGCGTACGGCCATCCATGCGCGGCCTATCGCGCTTCGCACCATGTTCTTCGCCGCCAGCGCCATCACCGCCACCACGACCAGCACGAATAGGTACTTCCGCACGGGCGTGTCAAACACGAAACCGAGGATCTCCACCGGCTGCGCCGTGATCACGCCCGAGGAGCTGTTGTTCGAGAACCAGCTCACCTTGACGAGCAGCCACGGGATGAAGAACTGCGCGGCGAGCGTCGCCACAGCCAGGTAGAAGCCCTTGATGCGAAGGCTGGGCAGCCCGAACAGCACGCCGACCGCCGCTGACGTCAGCCCGCCCAGGGCGAACGACACGAGGATGGGGATACCCGGAATCCGGAGCTGAAAGTTGTACGCCGCGAACGCGCCCACCGCCATGAACGCAGCCGTGCCGAGGGACAGCTGGCCGGCGTACCCGGTGAGAATGTTGAGCCCGAGCGCCGCCAGCGCGAACACGAGGAACGGAATGAGAATGGCCGTGAGCCAGTAGTCGCTCGCCAGCAGGGGCACGGCCACGAGCGCGACGGCGAGCAGCGTGAGCACACCGATCCTGTCTTGCAGGATCGGGAAGAGCTGCTGGTCGGCAGCGTAGCTCGTCTTGAACTGGCCGGATTCGCGGTAGAGCATCTTGGTCGGGAGCGGGGGCTAGGGGTGGGTCACCAGGGGCGTGCTCGTCATACGCGGTCGATGTGCCGCTCGCCGAACAGTCCCTCGGGGCGCACGAGCAGGAAGACGAGCGCCAGCATGTACGCGAACCACCCTTCGATGCCCGCGAGATTGATCGAGATGTCGTAGTGCTTCAGCAGGAAGTCGCTCATCAGGGACGGGAGGTAGACCTCCGCCAGCTTCTCGGACGCGCCGATGATGAGGCCGCCGACGATGGCGCCGAGGACGGACTCGAAGCCACCGAGGATCAGCACGGGCAACGCCTTCAGCGCCACGAAGGTGAGCGCGAACTGCACGCCGTTGCGCGCCCCCCAGAGCAACCCGGCCACCAGTGCCACGAAGCCCGCCACGGACCACACGATGGCCCAGATCTGCTTGAGCGGAATCCCCACCGCAAGGGCGGCCTGGTGGTCGTCCGCCACGGCGCGCAGGGCCCGGCCGATGCGCGTCTTGTTGAAGAACACCGCCAGCACCGCCACCAGCAGACCGGCCACCAGTGCCGCCACGAGGTCGAACTTGCTGATGAGCAGGTTGAATCTTTCCATCACGGATTCGATGGGCTCGTCCTGCAGGCCGAGATCGAGGCGGCGCACCTCAGTGCCCCAGACGAGCTGCGCGACGCCTTCGAGGAAGAACGCGAGGCCGATGGTCGCCATGAACAACGTGATCTGCGGCTGGTTCACGAGGGGTCGCAGCACCACACGTTCGATGCCGATGCCCAGCAGCACCATCACACCGAGCGTGAGCGGGAACGCCCCCCAGAGCGGCAGCCCGAACTTTTCCTGCAGGCCGACGAACGTGAGCGCAGCGAGAAACACCATCGCACCCTGCGCGAAGTTGAACACCCCGGAGGCCTTGTAGATCAGCACGAAGCCGAGCGCCACGAGCGAGTACATCACGCCCGCGAGCAAGCCGCCGATGAGGACTTCGAAGAAGAATTGCATGGCGTTAAAGGCTGGGAAGGGGGAAGGGGGAAGGGGGAAGGGTGGGGGGTGTCTCGAGGGGCGGCAGCAAGGCTCGAACGAACGGTGCTCCCGCGTCGAAACGCGCGGGGTGCCGCGCGGGCGCGACGCGCACGTGCGACCCTTCCCCCTTCCCCCTTCCCTCTTCCCTCAAAGCCCTTCCCTCTTCCCTGAAGTCACCCATCAGTGCGCCACCCCGAGATACGCATCGATCACTGCCTGGTTGGCACGCACCTCGGCCGGCGTGCCGTCGCCGATCTTCTTGCCATAGTCCAGCACCACCACGCGATCGGAGACGTCCATCACCACGCCCATGTCGTGCTCGATCAGGACGATGGTGGTCCCGAACTCGTCGTTCACGTCGAGGATGAACCGGCACATGTCCTGTTTCTCCTCGATGTTCATGCCGGCCATCGGCTCGTCCAGCAGCAGCAGCCGCGGTTCGGCGGCGAGCGCGCGACCGAGTTCCACCCGCTTCTGCACGCCATAGGGCAGACGGCCCACCGGCGTCTTGCGCACCGATTCGATCTGCAGGAAGTCGATGATGTGCTCGACCTTCTGACGGTGCTCCAGCTCCTCGCGCCGGTTCGGGCCGACGTACAGCGCCTGGAGGAACAGGTTCGTGTGCATCTTCAGGCTGCGGCCCGTCATCATGTTGTCGAGCACGCTCATGCCCTTGAACAGCGCGATGTTCTGGAACGTGCGCGCAATGCCCATGGACGCGGCCTTGTGCGGGTCCATCTGCTGGAAGGCCTGCCCGTCGAAACGGATGGTGCCCTGCTGCGGCCGGTACACGCCGTTGATGCAGTTCAGCATGGAACTCTTGCCCGCACCGTTGGGGCCGATGATGGCGCGGATCTCGTGCTCGCGGACATCGAAGCTGATGTCGGTCAGGGCCTTCACGCCGCCGAACGCGAGCGAGATGTTCTCCACCGACAGGAACGTGCCGCCGATGCGACGGCCGGTGTTGTGCTCGTGTTCCATGGGATCAGGCGGCCTTGCGCTGCGCGGTCTCGGCCGGGAACGTCCGGGCTTCGCGGATCTTCACGTCGGCGCGAATCATCCCGGTGCGGCCGTCCTCGAACTTCACTTGCGCTTCGATCTCGCAGTGCGTGGCGCCGCCATAGAGGGCGTCCACGAGCTGCTGGTATCTCTCCGCGATGAAGCCGCGGCGTACCTTGCGCGTGCGGGTGAGTTCGCCGTCGTCGGCATCGAGTTCCTTGTGCAGCACGAGGAAGCGATGGATCTGCGACCCGCCCAGCTGCGGGTCCTTCGCGAGGTCGGCGTTGACGCTCTCCACGCATTCCTTCACGAGCGCGTAGACCTCGTCCTTCTGGGCGAGGTCGGTATAGCCGGAGTACGCGATGCCCCGGCGCTCCGCCCAGTTGCCCACGGAACCGAGATCGATGTTGATGAACACGCAGCAGCGATCGCGGCCATGGCCGAAGGCCACGGCTTCCTTGATGTGAGGGAAGAACTTGAGCTTGTTCTCGATGTACTGCGGCGCGAAGAGCGTCCCGCTGTCGAGGCGGCCGACGTCCTTCGCGCGGTCGATGATCTTGAGGTGACCGTCCTCGTCGAAATAGCCGGCGTCGCCCGTCAGGAACCAGCCGTCGGGCGAGATGGATTCGGCGGTGGCGTCCGGGCGCTTGTAGTACTCCTTGAGCATTCCCGGCGTGCGCACCTGCACCTCGCCGTTGTCCGCGATGCGGATCTGCACGCCCGGGAGCGGCTTGCCGACGGTGTCGAGCTTGACCTCGCCGCTGGGCTGCTTGCAGACGTACACGGCGGTTTCGGTCTGGCCATACAGCTGCTTCAGGTTGATGCCGATGGAGCGGTAGAAATCGAAGAGGTCCGGCCCGATCGCCGCGCCGCCCGTGTACGCCACGCGGATGCGCGACATGCCCAGCACGTTGCGCAACGGCCCGTACACCAGCAGATTGCCGAGCCAGTAGTTGAACCGGTCGCCTGCGGAGACGCTGGCGCCGCGGCCGTCCAGCAGCGCGGCGCCGCAGCGGCGCGCCACGCCCATGAAGTGATGGAACAGGCGGCGCTTGAAGGGCGCGGCATCCTCCATGCGGATCATCACCTGCGTGAGCAGGTTTTCGAACACGCGCGGCGGCGCGAAATAGTAGGTGGGGCCGATCTCGCGCAAGTCGGTCATGACCGTCTCGCTCGACTCGGGGCAGTTCACGCAGAAGCCGGCCACGAGCGCCTGCGCATAGGAGAACAGGTGGTCCCCCACCCAGGCCATCGGCAGGTACGAGAGGATCTCGTCGTCCGCCGAGAAGCCATCGAAGGCGATGTCGCCGCGCGACACGGCGATGAGCGCACTGTGCGTCTGGCACACGCCCTTCGGGTTCCCGGTGGTGCCGGAGGTGTAGAGCATCACCGCGATGTCGTCGCCGCGGCCCTTGTCCACTTCGGTCTGGAAATGCGTGGGATGCGACTTGTCGTACTCCCGACCGCTGGTCTGCAGTGCCTCGAACGCGAGCAGGACCTGGTCGGGGTAGTTGCGCATGCCGCGCGGGTCGTCGTAGATGATGTGCCGGAGCCGCGGGTACTTCGGCAGGATCTCGAGCATCTTGTCGACCTGCTCCTGATCCTCGACCACCGCGATCTCGATCTCGGCGTTCTCGAGCACGAACAGCATCTCGGAGGCGATGGCGTCCTGATACAGAGGCACCGCGATGCCGCCGAGGGCCTGGACCGCCATCATGGTCCAGTAGAGACGGGGGCGGTTGTCGCCGATGATGGCCACGGTCTGGCCGCGGCGGAAGCCCAGTGCGGACAGGCCGCAGGCGATGGCGCGGACTTCGTCTGCCACCTGCTTCCAGGTCCAGGAGAGCCAGATGCCGAGGTCCTTTTCGCGAATGGCCGTGCGATCGCCACGCGATTGCGCGTGGGCGAGCAACAGGCGCGGAAAAGTCTCCTCCGGACCGGCGACCGCCGGCCCCGTCTGGGTCGACAAGGCTTGCTCCTCTCGTTATCGGGCTGTGCCGGGACGGTGGGAAGACAGGCGGCAGAGCGTCGGATTTCCCGTCCCGGAAGGCGTGCCAGAGGGTAGCAAAGTCGGGCAGACTTAGGTTGTCACCGAAACGACAATCCCGTGAATCTATCCGAGACCCTGCGCCTGTTCGCCCGATGGACCGTGACGCTGACACCCGAGCAGCTTGCCCGGGTCGAGCGCGATGTTGCGGTGCAGCACTTTACCGAGGGCGCCCTGGTGGCGCGCAAGGGGGAAAACGTCGATCACTGGATCGGCGTATGCGCCGGACTGGTCAAGCTCACCAGCACCGGACCCGACGGTCGCGCCACCACGTTCACCGGGGTACCCCCGGGCGGCTGGTTCGGCGAGGGCTCCCTGCTCAAGGAGGAACCGCGGCGCTACGACGGCATAGCGCTGTCCGACTGCACCGTGGCGAAACTGCCGCGCGCGACCTTCCTGTGGCTGCTCGACTCGAGCATCGCCTTCAACCGTCACCTCCTCATCCAGCTGAACGAGCGCCTCGCCCAGTTCATCGGGCTGGTGGAGTACGAGCGCCTGCTCGATCCCGACGCGAAGATGGCCCGCTGCATCGCCAACCTGTTCAATCCCACCCTGTACCCGGGCGTGGGCCCGAAGCTCGAGATCTCCCAGGCCGAGCTCGCGCAGCTGGTGGGCGTGTCGCGCCAGAGGGCGAACCAGTCCCTTCAGGCGCTGGAGAAGGCGGGACTGCTCGCTGTGGAGTACGGCGGCGTCAGGGTGCTGGATCTGGCGGGACTGGGCACCTACGGGGCCTGACGCAGCGCCGTCGGATCACGCCGAGGCGGCGTTCGCGGGCGTGGCCACGCCGCCCCACCCGGGACAACGCGGTCAGCTCCGCGCGGTCAGCCCGTCGAACGCGATGGACACCAGATGCGCGACCAAATCGGCGTCGGCATAACGCCCGCCGCGCCGGAGGAAGTCCAGCGCGGGATCGCACGTCCGCGAGTAGATGCTGTGGACCATCACCTCCGCCGGGATGTCGCCCCGCAGATCGCCGGCCCGCACGGCCTGCTCCACCAGTCCCGTGACCACCCCGTTCATCCGGAAGATGGCGCCCACGTACTCCATGGAAGTCATCAGGCTCGTCTGAAGGCTCGCGCTGCCCGAAGGCAGTAGCGGCAACCCGCCCGCAAGGCGCGACTCGAGCGTCCAGCGCAGGGCGGCCTTCAGCTTCTCGACGGCCGACATTTCGGGCGGAAGCGCTTCGATGGCGCCGAGTGCGCCGCGGAGCACGCGGACCATGGCGGCCGCAGCCAGGCTCTCCTTCGAAGGGAAGTGCTTGTAGAGGATGCCCTTGGAGACGCCGACGGCCGCCGCGACGTCGTCCATGGTCATCAGATCGAACCCCTTGTCAGCGAGAAGCTGATTCGCGGCGTCCACGATCAGGTTCTCCCTGACCTTGAATTGCTGTTCCTTGAAGGACGGGCCTTCCATGCGTGTTGTTGCTCCGTGGGACGGAACCAAAGAGTTCTTGTTTTGACTAAACGGTCACGTTTTTGACTGATGCGTCACGAAAACGTGCCGGGACCTTCCGGACCCGGCTGCACCCCCGACGCGCAACACCTGGGACCGGCAGCTTCGCCGGCCTCACGCCTCACACTTATCAAGGAGTCCATCATGACGAACCGCATTCGGAATTTCCTGAGCGGCAGCATAGCAGCCTGCGCCCTGCTCGTGACCACCGCAGCGTCCGCCGCGACGCAGATCGCACCGGTCGGCAGCACCTTTGTCGTCCTTACGGCCACGCCGGTTCTCGTTGGCGCTGGCGTCGGCGTGGACAAGATCGGTACCGCCGCTCTCTTCCCGGATGCTTCGGGCAACCTCATCGGCGCTTTCGCCATCACCGGCGGCACGCTGGACCCCAATCTGGGGAATGCGCTGGTCGAGCACGACGGCAGCGGCCTCAAGCTGTCCCGCAACGGCACGGACGTGAACCTGGAGAACTTCCTCATCGACACCACGCTGCCGACGGACACGATCTTCGGCAAGGTTTCCGTGGGCGCGACCACGCTCGAGAACGTGCCGCTGTTCACGCTCAGCGGTTCGAACCTGTTCCTGAGCGAAACGGCCGGTGACGCGCTGGTGAGTTTCCTGGGCATTCCCGACCTGGGCGGTGCGCAACTCGGCTTCGCGCTGACCAACCCGCTGCCCGTGCCCGAGCCCGAGACGTACGCGATGATGGGCGCCGGTCTTGTCCTGCTCGCGGTCGCGCGCAGCCGTCGCAAACAGAAAGTGGCCCTCGAAGCCTGATCGCACCCCGTGTCCGGTGGAGGGCGGCGACTGGCCGCCTTCTGCCATGATGATCCCCGGAGTCGGCGCGATCGCGCCTCGTCCGGGCTACGCACAACGCGCCCTCGTAGCCTGGACGAGGGACGAAGGACCGACTCCAGGGACCAGCGTTACCAACACGGCGATCAGCCCCAGAGTCGGGACCAAACCCTCGAAAGTTGTCATGCTGTGCACAAACCGGCGCGGACGGCTTCGGCGCATCTCGGTGTTCGGCATTCGCGGGCATCGCACCCAACAGGGCGATCAGCACCGTGGAGCAAGAGACCTGCCCCCGGCTGTTGCGCGTTGCCGATGCAAACACCGCGACCGAGCCGGCGATATCTCCGATGCCGGACGAAGACGGATCAAGCCGCATTCCCGACATCATGGTGCCGCCTTATGAAGCGTGCCTCGCCATTTTCGCGATATACCAGAGCGCACCTGAGGTGATCAGTGTCGAGGCAGCCGCAACGACTATGGCGTGAAGGAGCGTGAGATCCAGGGCGACTTTGAATCCGAGAACGAACGCCAGGTACTGAAGCGCGAGCAGAGGGACGCTGGCGGCGAAGGCCGAGCCGGGGTTCGCAAAGATTTCCTGAGGACCGCCGATCAAGAAACTGAATCCGGTAAAGACAGCGACTGCCGTGAAGAAGAAGGAATAAACGATGGCCTTGAAGGATTGCGCCAGGGAAACACTGACGCCCGAGATGGCGGCCGCAGTCGCCTGAACGACGAGCGTCGACAGCAGGACGGAGCCGGAAAACACCACGGCAACCGTGAACGGCGCCGCGACGAAGAGCAGCAGGAAGAACACCACGAAGAGCACTTGCGCCATTTCCTAGTCCCCTGGTTGCTCGCTCCTCTAACCGTGAGAGCGCTCCGACAATCATAGCGACTCAGTCCGCTTTGGGCCCCCCTCCACGATGGTCGACGAGACAACCATTTGGCAACGCACGGAATTGGGGTCTCACGCGGAGATGCACGGAGTGGGGGTCTGGTCTTGCATTCACGCATTCGAAAACCAACTGCAAGACATCTCTTCAACTGAAGTCCGAAGTGCTCCTGTTCAGGGAGCTGTCACCGCCTTGATCCGCCGATCGTTACTTTGGCGACTCGTCATCCCCCTGGGCGGAACCGGATCGCGCCATGTAGCCTGATACCAATTGGGCGCTTCCGCCCACGACGACGGAAACTCCAAGGACGTAAACGAAGTAAAGCGAGCTATGCCGCATCAATAGGGCCGCTAGCCAACAAGAGCCGCAGAACACATCCAAGACAGGCGGGACCAGATAGAGCCCCACCAGAACCACCACCATCAGCAGCAGACGCCCCGAAACCATCGATTAGCTGCGCCGCAGGAAGAAGCAGCCGGACTGACCCCATCGGAGAAACAGCCGACGAACAGCAGGCAGGCGAACGCCCGTCGATACGGCGTCATTGCAAATTGCGAAATCAGGTTTGGGCGTCATGGTGGTCAACCCCGTAAATCTCGGAAAAATCGTCCAGCTTCAAGGCTATCCGCGACGAGCGCCAAGTCTGCCCTCGCGGCGCAAGGAGAACTAGCTCAGCTTTCGCACTGGAGCGCGTTCGGGAAGAACCCGATCGACGATCAGACGTACCCGGCAAATTCAGGGCTTCTTCCACACGCTCGGCGATACACGGTCTTCGCCTCTATGCAGGAGGCCATATCAGGCTGATGCAGCTCCCATGGCCAAGCACCCGGCAACGAGCAAGCCTGGCAAGCGACTGCCGGGGGCGGTGTTCGTCATCTTGGCCACAAGTGCCCAGACACCAAGGGCCTGCAGAGCGATGCCAAGCAACAGTCTCGGAACGTCCAGTGCGGCAAGTCCCTTGATAAACGCCTCGATGAACCACCACGCATCGGCAACGAAGAGCGCCAGCAACACCAACATCATGACGCGCGTCTTTCCCAGCCCATCTTCACGCATGGCGGTTCCCCTGACCAGTGCCGCTCGCTGTAGCGTAACGGGAGGGGATGGCAGCGGATTCGGAAGCCTGATCTCTACCGGATGGCGCAACAGGAGCTATGGGGAAGTCTGTGTTCTGTTCGCTACAGTCCAGGTGAATCTTGCCGTCTTCGCGAAGTTCGGCGCGAAACACCCTTCGGGAGAAAGGCCCCCAACCGACAGTCTTGACGCACTCGCTCGGTGGCAGAGGGACCTTGTAACGCGCCATGCCCGACGCCTGCTTGATCTGCAGGTCGCGCCAGATCCAATTGTCGATCCGAACGGTTTCACCCGGGCCGACCATACCGATACTGCTGACATCCTTGCCGATGAGCACGACTTCCACGGGGGTTCCAGCGAGATTCGTAAACTCACAACCGACGGAGACGGAACACCCGACGAGGACTGCGGCGACAACAAACCGGAGTCGGTAACCGAGGTTCGTCAACAAGCGGAGGAATCGTGGCGATTGGGTCGAGCAGAGAACAGGCTTTCGCCCGTCTTTCCCCATAAGATCGTGCGTGCGGATTTCCCGCACGCAGCTTTCCAATGCTTTTCTCACCGAGGCGTTCGCTGATCTAAGTGCACGACACCATGGGGACCTCGTACAGGCTGTAGCGCGCGTACTGGGCCTTTGCGTCTGGTCTCGCATGCAGTCAGACATGATGGAGTGAAAGACTCGACCCTGTGCCGACGCGCGCGGGATTGGTGGAGTACGGGAGCGTACGCCGCGTTTCCGGCGTTCCCCGGAGTCGGCGCGATCGCGCCTCGTCCGGGCTACGTACAGCGCGCCCTCGTAGCCTGGACGAGGGACGAAGGACCGACTCCAGGGACCGGCGTTGCGAACACGGCGCTCGGCCCCAGAGTCGGGATCGACACTCTCGAACGTTGTCATGCTGTGCACAAACCGGCGCGGACGGCTTCGGCGCATCTCGGTGTTCGGCATTCGCGGGCATCGCACCCAACAGGGCGATCAGCACCGTGGTCAAGCTCAGAATGGCTTTCATGGGCGCTCCCTCAGTTGGACTCGGTCACGAGACCGCTCAGCGTGTCGAGCAGGGCCCGATCCACGCGGCTCACGGCACGCAGCTTGTGGCGATCGTCCTCCACGAGCGTCTCGAGATGTTTGTGCAGGCGGCTTTCGCGGATCCGCGCCATGGCCTCCTGCTCCATGCCCTGGTGGGCAATGCTGAGCACCCAGCCGGCCGGGCGAGTCCGGGCGCACTGGCACAGCGCCAGCAGCGCCTGGTCGGTGGCCGCCGTGTCGCCGAGGAGCGCCGCGTACTCCAGCGCATCGCGATGGACTTCCACCCACCAGGGGCAATCCGCGGCCGCGGCACGACACACGTCGAGCCCTTGCCGATAGAAGTCCTGGTCCAGGCGGTTGCGCATTGCGAGCAACTGGAAGCGCGCGGCCGACGTATTCACGCGGGCCAGGTGGTACCAGACGCTGTTCACGCCATGCTCCGCCTCGGCGAGTCGCTGCATCTCCTCGCCCAAGGTGCACAGGTTCTCCAGGAAGCGGAGATGGCTGCCGGCGCCGTTCTCCCGCGGGCGCGCCAGCCGGAACGACCCGGTCATCGCAATCCACAGGTACTGGATGCGCATCGCAGGCGACGCGGCGGGGTCGCGGGCCAGAGCCTCGGCCTCGTGGGTCCGGTCGAGGAGCTGCTGCCCGTCGGGCAGGAACAGAATGCCTTCCCTCCGCAGGGCCACGGAGTCGTCGAGCCCCGCGAGCCGTTTGCGGGAGAAGATGTGAAGCTGCACGACGCTGCGGATCCGCTCCCGCAGTTCCGGCGGCATCGGCTTGTCGCCCTTCGCGAGCTTCAGCACGTAGTCCGGGTCGTAGGTCGGCAGCGAGAGCTGCGCGGCCGCCTGGGCGGACGTGCGTTCCGCAATGGCGAGATACAAGGTGTCTGGCATGGGTCGACTCCAGATCGAGGGTTCGGTCGGCGGGCAGGGGAAGGAAGCACCTTCCCGGCGTCGGGCCACTCTTTAGAGCGCGGACCGTGCCAGAAGGGGTATTCCGATGGCGTAACCGCCTGCCTGCCCCGGATCGAACGGTACGCCCGACCGGGACGGCTCCACCCGGAAAAGTTCGGGGTGACCGATTCCCTGTCATGCTGGAACCCCAGAATGGACCGCGACCCGACGAGGAACCACCCCGCCCCGGCGCTGTCGCATCTGGGTTCCAGCTGTCCCCCATAGCCGACTCGCCCACGCCGCGCGGACCTGCCCATGCCCCACGACGTCAGTCTCATCGCCACCATCGCCGCAGGCTTCGGGCTCGCCCTCGTCCTGGGCTTCGCCGCCGCGCGCCTGCGCATGCCCCCGCTGGTGGGCTACCTCCTCGCCGGCGTCATGATCGGCCCGGCCACGCCCGGCTTCGTCGCGGATGTCGGGCTCGCCGGGCAGCTGGCAGAAATCGGCGTGATGCTGCTCATGTTCGGCGTGGGGCTGCACTTCTCCATCGACGACCTGCTCGCGGTCAAACGCATCGCCGTTCCCGGGGCCGTCGTTCAGATCGTGGTTGCCGTCCTGCTGGGCATGGGTACCGCGCTCGCATGGGGTTGGAGCCTCGGTGGCGCACTCGTGTTCGGGTTGTGCCTCTCGGTCGCCAGTACCGTGGTGCTGCTGCGCGCCCTGGAGGCAAAGGGGCTGGTCAAGTCGATCAACGGGCAGATCGCCGTGGGCTGGCTGGTCGTCGAGGATCTCGTGATGGTCCTCGTGCTGGTGCTACTGCCGGCGCTCGCCGGGGTGCTGGCCGAGGGCAACTCGCCCGCAGATTCGTCCGGCGGCGGCCTGTGGGTCACCATGGGCATCACGCTGGCCAAGGTCGCGGCCTTCATCGCGTTCATGCTGATCGTCGGCAAGCGCCTTTTCCCCAAGCTGCTGTGGCTGATGGCGCGCACCGGCTCGCGCGAGCTGTTCACGCTGTGCGTGGTCGCCGTCGCGGTGGGGGTGGCCTTCGGAGCGGCGAAGCTGTTCGACGTGTCCTTCGCGCTCGGCGCGTTCTTCGCCGGGATGATGATGCGCGAGTCGGAGTTCAGTCATCGCGCCGCGGACGAATCCCTGCCGCTGCGCGACGCCTTCGCGGTGCTCTTCTTCGTCTCGGTGGGCATGCTCTTCGATCCGGCGGTCATCATGCAGCAGCCGCTCAAGCTCCTCGCGGTGGTCGCGATCATCCTGGTCGGCAAGACGATCGCCGCCATCGCCCTCGTGCTGCTCTTCCGCTATCCGCTCAACACGGCGCTCACCGTCGGCGCAAGTCTCGCCCAGATCGGCGAGTTCTCGTTCATCCTCGCGGCGCTCGGTGTCTCCCTCGGGCTGATGCCGGCGGAAGGGCAGAGCCTGGTGCTCGCCGGCGCGCTCATCTCGATCGCGGTTAACTCCGCGCTGTTTGCCGCAATCGAGCCACTGCAGGCGTGGATCCGTGCGCGCTCCGCCCTCGCCCGTAAGCTGGAACTGCGCGACGATCCGCTCGCCCAGCTCCCCATGTCGACGGATCACACCCTGCTCACGGGGCAGGTCGTGCTGGTGGGCTACGGCCGGGTCGGCAGACGCATCGGTGCCACCCTGCGCGCGCACGACATCGCCTTCGTCGTCGCGGAGCAGAACCGTGAAATCGTCGACGCGCTGCGTCGCGACGGCCTGCCCGCCGTCAGTGGCGATGCTTCCACACCGGAAGTGCTGATCCAGGCCCACGTTGCCCGCGCCGCGCTGCTGCTGGTCGCCGTCCCCGACGCGCTGCAGGCGCGCAAGATGGTCGAGATCGCCCGAGCCCTGAATCCCGGCATCGCGGTCGTCCTGCGCTGCCAAAGCGACGACGAGGCCGAGCTGATCGCACGGGACAGGATCGCCGAGGTGTTCATCGGCGAGCACGAACTCGCGCGCGGCATGGCGGAGCACGTCATCACCCGCTTCGGCCGCCGCCCGATTCCGGTCACCGGCACAGTCGCGGCACAGGCCGCATGAAGCGCTACCTGGTTGTCGCACTGCTCCTGTCGACCACGCTGATCGCGGGTGCGTGCAGCCGCCTCCAGTTCGGCTACAGCCAGGCGGAGCGCGTCATCTCGTGGACTCTGGAGAGCTACCTCCCGCTCGATCGCCGGCAGTCCGAAGCCCTGGACCGGCAGCTCGTCGCTTTCAAGGAATGGCATTGCCGCACCCAACTAACGGGCTATTCGGCCTGGCTGCGCGGGGTCGGGCGGGAACTCGCCGACGGCGTGACGGCAGCGCAGGTGGAAGCCCGCTTCGCGAATGTGCGCTACTTCCTGCGGCTGATGGCCGAAGACGCCAGTCCGAGACTCGCCGGCCTCGGCCGCACCCTCGACGATCGCCAGATCGACGAACTCGCCCGCGCCTTCGACAAGGCGAACGGCAAGTACCGCAAGGAGTTCGTGGAGGTCGCCTACAAGGACGTCGCGTCGAAGCGGGCCACGACCACCCGCGAGCGCCTGGAGTTCTGGATCGGGCCGCTGACCAAGGCCCAGAGGCAGACCGTGGAACGCTGGAGCGCCGGACTCGAACCGGCGCAGGCGGACGTCCTCGAAAGCCGGTTGCGCTGGCAGCAGTCGCTTCGCAACACGCTCGCCCGCCGCAGCGAAACCGAGGCGGTGCAATCGCAGCTGTTCACGCTCATGGCAGAGCCCGATCGCACCTACACGCCTGAACTCGCCGCCAAGCTGGAAGTGAATCGCGCGCGCACCTTCGCCATGGTCGCCGAGGTGAACGGTCTGATGACCGACGCTCAGCGCCGCAAGGTCGTGGAGCGCACCGGCGCGATCGCCGCCGAACTCGAATCGCTCGCCTGTCCGGCGCCGACGCGCGCGGCAGCGCTCACGCAGTGATCACGTCGCGGCATCCGCGCCTGCGCACCGCCTATCGGCGCACATAGCCCGTCCCATCGAGCCAGATGACCTTCACAGGTTCCTTCGGGTCCGTGATGAGGATGCGCTTCTCGGCCGTGCCGTCGTCGTAGCGGATCTGCAGGGCGAGGCCGTCGATGCGGTACCGCCCGACCCGTTCCGCCGTGCGGCCAGCGGTAGTCACGGCGGTGTCGCCCGCCGCCGCCGTGCTGCCCGCCCCGCCGCCTCGAACCACGCGACCGTCCTTCTCGAACCGGTACTGCGTGTAGGCGGTCACGGACTGGGAACCCCCGATCGCCACATTGCCGGTGCCGCCGACGTGCCGGAACAGGCCTTCGAGCTTCATACCGTCCGGGAGCCGGGAGTAAGTGGTCGGAAATGGCAGCGGCTTCCAGCCCTTCTCAGTGGACAGTTCGATCTTCCCGTCCTGGCGGCGCCATCGCGCCCACTTCTTCGGCTCCGCCTGGCGGTGCGCGTCGAGTCCGCCCGGGAAGCGCAGTCCCCGGACGTCCTTCAAGGCGTCGCCGGATCGCAACAGCACCACGGGGAAGATATCGAGTCCGACGAAGCCGCCCGCGCCCATGGTTGCGCGGGACGAGAAACCGAAGCTGTCGATCTGGCCGAGCAGTTCCTCAGAGGGAGAACCGCCCGATTCGTCGGCATCGGCGGGCGCATCCTCTGCGCGGGCCGGGGGCGCCGATTCGGGAATCGCCACGAGCCGTGGCGCCACCGTCGCGAACTGAGCGTCGGCGATACGCGACATCGCGACCGCGGCGGCACAGGGTTCGACCTTGCGCTGTGCCGTCGTCGCAACGATCGAGTCGGCCGCCTCCTCCATCTGCCGGTACTCCACCGGATGGCGCGCGAGTTCCGGAAGACGATCGCGAATCCGGTCGACCGAATGGGTCTTCTTCCAGGCATCGAGTGCGGCGGCCTGCCCCTTGTCGAAACCTCCCGCGCTCTCGCAGAGCGCTTCCAGCTTGTCGACCGTGGACACGATGACCGCGGCTTTCAGGAAGGGCTCCTCGGTTACCGCCAGGACGGCCGCCTCGGCGGTCGGACAGGCGGCGAACAGCACCAGGACGGCAGCAAAACGTCGCGAGAGGCCCATGGCCGAGGTCTCCGGGGAAGCGGTGGCATTCCCCAACTAGCAGCAAGGTGGAGTCCAGGCCCGGCATCGCGTCGAGCCCGGTCCCCAGCGGTCTACTTCAACACGCCGGCCAGGAGGCTCTTCAGGTCCCCGCCACCCAGCTTGCCGACCTGTTCGGTCACGGCGGGGGGCAGTTTGGCGGTCTGGTCCGGGTTAAGTCCGAGCCGACCGAGTGCGGCGCTGAGGCCCTTCATGTCGCCCACCTTGCCGCCGGCGACTGCACCCGAATCCGTGGCTGCCTTCAGGTACTTGTCCGCTCCTGGAATCACCTTGGCAATCTTGTCGAAATCGCCGCCACCGAGCTTCTCCTTCGCCAAGGCAAGCACGGAACCGATTCCGCCTTTCGCCTGGTCGCCCGACAGCCCCAGCTGTTTGCCGATCACGCTGCTGATGTCGCCACCCTTGTCGCCGAGCATCGGCAGTGACTCGCAGCCGACCAGCAGGGCGGCGGGAGCGACCGCCGCCAGGAATTTGAGAGCATCACGCCGACTTGCCATTGAAAATCCTCCGAGGACGAAAAGCACTTGGTGCAACACGATATCCGCCCGCCGGGAGAGGCGGACGCGTGGACCTCGAAGACTACTCTTGGGGAGCCAACCGGCGATATCCGGAAACGGTCACTCCTGCCCTACCGCGCCCCTCCCGCGTACGGCAGACCCGCCACGTGATCGGCCGCAACCCGGATGTTCACCGGACGGCCGTCCGTATAACCCGCGCGAATCCGCGCGAACCCGACCACGGGAAAGCACGCGCTGCCGCGATAGGAACGCTGATCCAACCGCCCCAGCCCCAGCGACCACATCTTCACCGTCGCCTCCGACCCGTCGTCGTGGGTGAGCGAATAGCAGACCTTCCCGAGCGCCCAGCGATAGTGACCGACCGTCACCCGTTCGTCGGCCTCGACGCGAAACTCGGTCTCCACGGCATGGACGCCCTGCGCCGCCAGCAGGACGACAGCAGCCGCGAACGTTCCGATTGCGAAAGACTTCATGGGACACCTCCATCACGATTGCGCCGGATCGGCATGGGAGCGATCGTGCAGCCAGGCGCGTGAACCGCAGCGGTGGCGCGTAAGGGTGGCGAAGTCACCCGGAAGAAGTCCGGGTGGGTTGCGTCGGGATCAGGCCGCTCCCCGCGCCCGATGAAGGCGGTCGGCACAATGCACGCACCACCGGAGAGCAGCGCTTCGACCTCGGCAGACGGTGCTTCCCTGGCCTGCAGGCGTACGGCAGCAATGCTTGGCCAGTGGGTACGCAACCTGCAAACTCGCACCTCATCCCACTTCGAAACCGTCACAGAGGATTCCATGGCCCGAGACATCCTGTTCCACCTCGTATCCGGCGCGCCCGAACAGGTGGGCCCCTTCAGCCACGCCACCGAAGCCGGCGGCTGGGTCTTCGTTACCGGCCAGATGCCCACCTTTCCGGGGGAACCGGATCGCCCGGTCCCGGAGGGCATCGAAGCGCAGACGCGCCTGGTGATCGACAACCTCTCGAAGGTGCTCGCCGGCATCGGGCTCGGCCTGGAGGACGTGGTCCGCACCGGGGCCTACCTCACGCGGTTCGAGGAGGACTACCCGGTGTTCAACCGCATCTATCGCGAGTACTTCCCGGCGGACAGGCTGCCCGCGCGCACCTGCATCGGTGTCACCGCGCTCGCGAAGGGTGCCCTGGTGGAGGTCGACTTCATCTGCCGGCGGCCCGCATGAGCGCGGCGCCGATGATCCGGCCGTTGCCGGTCGAGAGGATCCGCCCCGTCGACACGGCCCTGCTCGTGATCGACATGGAGCGTGACTTCGTCGACGCCGGCGCCGTGCAGGAAACTCCAGGCGGCCGAGCCATCGTGCCGGCGATCAACCGGCTGATCGCCTGGGCCCGTGCGCACAGCGCGCCGGTTATCTTCACGCACGAGATGCATCGCAGCGATCTCAGCGACTACGGGATCGAACTGGAGTACGACCCGGTCCACTGCCTGGAGGGCACGCCGGGCTGCGAACTCACCGACGGGCTCGACGCCCGACCCGGCGACTACCGCATCCGCAACAAGCGGCGCTACGACTGCTTCCTGGGGACGGATCTCGACCTGCTTCTGCGAAGCAAGCGGATCGCGAATCTGGTGTGCTGCGGGGTGACGACGCACTGCTGTGTGATGAGCACCGTGTATACGGCGCGCAATCTCGACTACCGGGTGCTGGTGCCGGCCGACGCGGTGGCGGCGGTCTCACCGGACCATCAGGCGGCAGCGCTGCTCTGCATGAGCGATGTGTTCGCGTACGTCACGGACGTGGCGTCCGTGACGTCGCTCTGGAGCCCGGGAAAGCCCGATCAGCCGTAGGTGTAGAAACCGCGGCCGGTCTTGCGGCCGAGATAGCCGGCTTCGACCATCTCCACCAGCAGGGGGGCGGGGCGGTACTTCGGATCCTTGAACCCTTCGAACAGCACCTGCATCACCGCGAGTTCCACATCGAGCCCGATGAGGTCGCACAGCGCCAGCGGGCCGATGGGGTGATTGCAGCCCATGCGCATGGCGTCGTCGATCTCCTGCGCCGTCGCGAGCCCCTCACCGAGCGCGAACACGGCCTCGTTGATCATCGGGCACAGCAGGCGGTTCACCACGAAGCCAGGGGAGTTGCGCACCTTGACGGGCGACTTGCCGACGCCCTTCGTGACGGCTTCGACGGCCGCGTAGGTGTCGTCGGAGGTCTGCAGGCCGCGGATGAGTTCCACGAGCTGCATCACTGGCACCGGGTTGAAGAAGTGCATGCCGATCACCTGCGACGGACGCTTGGTGGCAGTGGCGAGCTTGGTGATCGAGATGGACGAGGTGTTCGACGCGATGATGGCTTCGGGGCGCGCCAGGGCATCGAGCTTGCCGAAGATCTCCAGCTTGAGGGGCAGGTTCTCGGTGGCGGCCTCGATGATGAGGTCCGCGCTCGCCAGTGCGCCGAGGTCGCTGGAGGTCTGGATGCGCCCCATGGCGGTGGCCTTGGCCTCAGCCGTCATCTTCTCTTTCTTGACGAGGCGCTCGAGGCTGCCGTCGACGTTCTTCAGGCCGCGGTCGATCGCGGCCTGGGAGATGTCGGTCATCGTGACGGAATAGCCTGCAACGGCGCAGGCCTGGGCGATGCCATTGCCCATGGTGCCGGCGCCGACGACGCCGATGGTGCTGATCTGCATGGAGGACTCTCTGGAAAAGAAACTCTGGGAGCCCCGATTCTATCGCGCGGCGCCGGGCGGAGCCCGACGCCGGGTCAGGCAATGGGTCAAACGATGGGCGACAGGAACGGCAGATCCAGATTGGTCTTGCGGCCCTCCAGCTGCGGCACCTGGTCGAACTTGCCCTTGGCGAGCTTCGTCTTGGTGAGCGCGTGCAGATCGCGATAACTGAGATTGCCCTTCTTCTCCTTGATCGCGGCGACCAGGCTGTGAGTGAGCGCGCCGTTGAAGGACCCGCCGATGAAGGCGTCCGCGGAGGTCTGCGTGTCCCGGCAGCCGGTGACCAGCACTTCCGGGATGTCGACGTTCACCACGTCGCTGCGGCGTCGGGCAGCCTTGCTCGCGGTATGCATGCCCACGCGCACCGCGCCGCGCAGCTTGCGCCCGGATTCCACCGCCATCAGGTCCCACGGGTTCGGCAGATAGCGCGGAATGGACGGCGCGTCGGGCGGGAGAAGAGCACGGGTGTTGGTGCCGGAGTGGCAGCAGTCCATCACCACCGTGAGACTCACGCCGGCCTTGAGACGGTTGAAGGTGGCGCGCAACCAGTCGTCGGTGGGCGGGGACTTCCAGTCGAGGTCCGTCGGGCAGAGAATCTCGTCGCGGCCGTCCGCTTCGTCACCGTTCGTGTCGGGTACGTTGGCGCCGTGCCCCGAATAGTGCAGATACAGCACGTCGCCCTTGCGGCCGCCGGTCACGAGCGCGCGAATCGCGGCCTGCATCGCCTTCTTGGTCGCCCCGAAATCCGTCAGCGTGACGATGTCCGATTTCGCAAACCCGTAGACCTGCGTGAGAACGTTGGTCATGTTCACCACGTCGTTCACACAGCCCCGCAGATCGGCCCCGGGCATCCGGTACCGGTTCACGCCGATCAAGACCGCCTTCTTCGCCATGACGCTTCCTCCGTGTTCAGGTTGTCATATCTCGCGAATCCTCGTGCGCTCACTGCCGCACAAGGATGATTCGTTCCTGATGTCCGTTGCCGGCAACGGTGCCCACACCCGTCATGCGCTGCCCGTCGGGCGACACATCGAGCTCCATGCGGATCGGCGCGCCACTCTGCAGATGCGTGAGTGCGAGCACCACTTGCCGTCCCTGGATGGTACCTCCGCCGATGAAGCCGTGGTTGGCAGAGGCATCGCCTGCCAGCACGGCGACTTCCTGCTTGTCCTGTTCGAAGTAGATGCCGTCGCCCTGCGTCGAGCGCCAAAGACCGGCGACATTCGGCAGCGTGGTCGAAGGCCCGGGAAGCTGCGCCGCGACACGCTGAGCCACCGGCTCCACGAGCCGGGTGGGCTCGGGCGCGGATACGGGCGTTGCGGCCTGCGGGACAGCCGGCTGCGGCGCGATGACGGGCTGTGCAGCTTCCACAGCCAGCCCCTGCGACGGGGACATCGCCGTCGCCGGCGTGGAAGGCGAATCCGAGAAGAACCCGAACACACCCAGACCGACAACCGTTGCGAGTGCGCCTGCGCCGACCTTGAGCCAGGTGCCGCTCGCCCGCGTCGGGGTGCGGCGGGCCGCGGGAATCTCGGCACCCTCCGGGCGGTCGCGCTCGATACCCTGAATGCGGCCCAGCTGATCGAAGAGCTGATCCACGTCGTAGTCCCAGCGGCGGTCGGTGAGCTCGTGGGCCTGCCTACGAGCGAGGCGCTGGATGTCGGCGGGCAGCTTCTCCTCCGGAGGCATCTGCGCGCCGTCCACCAGGACGGGGATCACCTTCACGCCGCTCTGCAGCGCCGCGGCGATCTCGAGCCGGACGAAGTCCCGGGCATCGTCCAGGCGGCGCTTGCCTTTGGCATCCACGGCGTCGAGCCAGCGCGGTCCGATGAGGACCAGAAGCGCCGAGGACGCCTGGAGCGCCCGGTCGATCGCCTCGACGAAATCGGAACCCGCTTCGATGGATTCGACATCCCGGAACAGCTGGTGCCCGGGGAACTGACGTTCGAGTTCGTCCACGAGTCGACCCGCGTATCCCGTGGTGTCGCTGCGCCGATAGCTTACGAAGATTCCGGCCATGATCGCCTCCCTGCTGGTTTCCGGCCCCTGCGGCCTCCTGCCCGGAAAGGTAGCGAGAACCATGCACGAGAAATCCCGATGGAATGGTCAGGGGGCGTCCGGCGGGGCCAGGCGAATCTGCTGCGCGGCAGGCTTGCGAGAGATTTCGGCCTGCGCTCCGAGGAGAAATGCGTTTACGGCCGAAGAATCGGCGCGAGGCGCGTTTCGCCAGATGATCAGGACGTTACGACGAAACTCATACGGCATGACCCGCGCGGAGAGGCGCGGAAGGCATGGCCCGGGAACATCGCGGCGTCATACCGCGTCAGCGGGTGCCGGTGGTCGGAACCCGCGGCTGTCCGCTCGAGGCGACAACGACGCGGGTTCCGGAGGAATACGCGCCCCCACGATGGTTCGGGGCGCTGACGGCGAGCCGGGTCAGACGCGCTCGATCACCGCGGCGATCCCCTGGCCCACGCCGATGCACATGGTGGTGAGGGCGTAGCGCTTGTTCTGCGCCATGAGTTCGTGAGCGGCGGTTGCGACCAGGCGTGCCCCGCTCATCCCGAGCGGGTGCCCCAGGGCAATGGCGCCGCCGTTCGGATTGACTCGGGGGTCGTCGTCGGCGATGCCCAGTTCGCGCACGACGGCGAGTCCCTGGGCCGCGAAAGCCTCGTTCAGTTCGACCACGTCGATCTGGTCCACGGTGAGCCCGAGGCGGGCGAGAAGCTTCTGGCTGGCCGGCACCGGCCCGATGCCCATCACCCGTGGGGCGCATCCCGCGGTAGCGACGCCGACAACTCGTGCCATCGGCACGAGCCCGTGCTTCCGGGCCGCGGCCTCGCTCGCCAGGATCAGCGCACACGCGCCGTCGTTGACGCCGGAGGCATTGCCCGCCGTCACGGTGCCGTCGGGCTTCACGATGGGCTTCAGCTTGGCTAGGGCATCGAGTGTGGTCTCGCGCGGATGCTCGTCGCGATCCACCACCACCGGGTCACCCTTTCTCGCGGGAATGGTGACGGGGACGATCTCCCGCGCCAGTCGCCCGTTTGCCTGCGCGGCGGACGCTCTCGCCTGCGACCGCAGCGCGAAGGCGTCCTGCGACTCCCGCGACACACCGTACTCGGCCGCGACGTTCTCGGCCGTCTCGGGCATGGAGTCGGTGCCGTACATCTGCTTCATCAGCGGGTTCACGAAGCGCCAGCCGATGGTGGTGTCGAACACGGCGTTGTCGCGCGAGAAGGCGCTCGTGGCCTTGGGCATCACGAACGGCGCGCGCGACATGCTCTCGACGCCGCCGGCAATGCCCATTTCGATCTCGCCGGCGCGGATCGCCCGGGCCACGATCCCCACGGCATCCATGCCCGAACCGCACAGCCGGTTGATGGTGGAGGCCGGGATCTCCTTCGGCAGTCCGGCCAGCAGGAGCCCCATGCGCGCCACGTTCCGGTTGTCCTCGCCTGCCTGATTCGCGCAGCCGAACACGACGTCGTCCACCGCCGCCCAGTCCACCGAGCCGTGGCGCTGCATGAGCGCCTTCAGCGGAACAGCTGCGAGGTCGTCGGGACGGACGCTCGAGAGGGAGCCGCCATAGCGACCGATGGGAGTGCGCAGCGCGGCGCAGATGAAGGCTTCAGGCATGGGAGCATCCTGTTAGGTGCGTGAGTGAGCTTCTTGCCGGCGGCGCCCAGGAGCGCCGGGCCGGACCGAACGGGGAATCGTACCCGCATGCGCGCGCCACCCACAATGCGCGCGACCGGGCAGGCTGGCGGTCAGTCAGAGCGCTCGGCACCGACGGGCTGTCGCCCATGCCTCTGCGGAAGTGGGAAACCGCGTCCGCGAAGTGCGCGACAATGACCGGAACGACGAATTCCGTGCAGGAATGCCGCGTTCCTTCGGGCACCACCGACCGCATCCGCGAACCCCTCCAGAGACGATGAAGACACACACCAGACTGCCGAACGGCGAGACCGTCCCCACGCTGGGCCTCGGCACCTGGCGCATGGGCGAAACAGCCCGGTCCCGACGCCAGGAGATTGCGGCGGTCCGGCTCGCCCTCGACCTCGGCTGCCGGCTGATCGACACCGCCGAGATGTACGGCGAAGGGGGGGCCGAGGAAGTGGTGGGGGCCGCCCTGGCCGAGGCCTTCGCGGCAGGCACGCTGAAGCGCGCCGACGTGTTCATCGTGAGCAAGCTCTACCCGCACAACGCCAGTCGCAAGGGCACCGCCTCCGCCTGCGAGCGCAGCCTGGCCCGCCTGGGCCTCGACACTATCGATCTCTACCTGCTGCACTGGAAGGGTTCCCATGCGCTGTCGCAGACGGTGGAAGCCTTCGAGGGGCTGAAGGCTGCCGGGAAGATCCGTCATTGGGGCGTGAGCAACTTCGACGCGAAGGACATGGAACGCCTCGCCAAGGTCACGGGCGGCGAGGCGTGCACCACCAATCAGGTGTACTACTCGGCCGGTGAGCGAGGCATCGAGTTCGACCTGCTGCCGTGGATGCGCCAGCACACGATGCCGCTCATGGCGTACTGCCCGATCGACCAGGGGGCTCTGGCGAGTCACGCCGTGTTCAAACGCGTAGGTGCTCGCCACAGCGTGACGGCGACCCAGGCCGCGCTGGCCTGGGTCATGCGGGAAGGGGATGTGATCGCGATTCCGAAGGCGGTGAACCCTGCCCACGTGAAGGAGAACTTCACGCGGCGCCCGGTCGCCTTCACGGCAACGGACTTGAAGGAGATCGATGCCGCCTTTCCGCCACCGCGAGGACCGACGTCGCTCGCGGTGGTTTGATCAGGATCCGTCAGGCCCGGGCGCGGCGCGCCGCCACACCCAGCAGGCCGAGGCCGGCGAGGAACAGCGCGTAGGTTTCCGGCTCGGGTACCGCGGCGAGGGGATAGGCGACGCCGGACCCCGTCTCGATCACCGCAGCCGCGTTGCCCGTCACGGTGAGTCCGAACACAGCCGACTGCATCGCCGACAACGATCCGAAGTCGTGAGCGAACCCCGCCAGCATGCTCACGAGCACGAAGGGCTGGTCATACGTGAATTCGTAAGTGCCGATCACGGTGCGGCCGAATGCGCTGCCGGGCGCCACACGTTCGCCATCGGCCATGTACTGCGGCGCCGTGGTGCTCTGATGCACCAGGAGGATCGGCGACGGCAACGCGTCGCCGAGCACGGCGCCGACAGGGTCGTCCAGGATCTCGCCCGCTTCCGCCTCGGACGCTGCAGCCAGTGCGTAGAGCCCCTCGGCGCCATAACCGTTACCGAACTGGCCCGACACGCCGGCGCTCAGCGAAACCGTCCCGGTGCCGGTGCCGCCGGTGATGGTGAAGGTATCGGCCCAGATGGACACGGCCATGGAGAAGGGCCCACCGATGCCGGTGGCGCGGTCTTCCTCGCTGATGACCGCCATGTTGCTGCTCGCCAGAACCCGGTTGATACCGTGAAGAGATTGCGCCTCGGCACGCATCTCGGGCGCGGTGGGCCCGAGCGCTTCGCGGAGGTCGGATACCGCAACGCCACCCCCGAGTTCGAGGTCGGCGTCCGTAAAGGAGAAGTCCCCGGCAGCGAGCTGCGCGGCAGAAAAGCCGGTGCTGTTGGTTGCGGCGTAGGAGAAGGTTGCGGCGTGAACGTGAGGCGCGGCCCCCAGAAGGGCGACTACACCGACTGCGGCGATCGAGCGGAGGAACATGGCGGTCTCTTTCGTTTTGTTGGTCAGTATCGGGAGCGGTCTGCGGTGCCGCTCTTCGATGGCTGGAGATTCTAGCCGGATTCGCGCGCGCGGCAAGCGACCGTCGTGTTCGCGTCGGCGAGCGTTTCGCGCCTTGCAGTCAATATCACCTCCGGTCTACGCGCCCGTCTCCGCTTGCGCAAAACGCGAAGGGCCACCGCATCACCAGTTCTGTGTCCCGCACATCCCATCGGTAAGGCATCGGTAGGACAAACGGGGCCTGCTGTAAGCCAACCGTATGCAGGGCAAATGCAAAGTGCATCGGCACGCCGGAGACACCGACAGGGTCTTCGTCTGAAGCCATGCGGCTCCGGCGGTGCGCATGACGAACGTGTCACGCGCAACTTCATTTCCTGCAAGGAGCTTCAACATGGTCAATCGACTCATCCCGACCCTCATGGCCGCTGCAATGGCGCTCAGTGTTTCCGCCTCGACATTCGCCGAAGGAAACATCCGCACCCGCAGTCTCGACGACATCCAGCACGATCTGCTACGGCATTGGGATGCGCCGGCCTCGGGGACATTCGGCCCCACCGTGCGGTCGCGCAATCAGACCGACATCTACGCCGACAACAACCGGCAGTGGGATGCTAAGCCCAGCGGCGACCCGACTCCGGAGGTGGCGTTGCGCGCCGAGCGCGACCTGCTGAAGGATCACCTCCGCGACTGGGGTCCGGATCGCCCCGACACCGCACCGCAGACCGCAGGGCGGTAAGTAACGTGGGCCGACACTGCAAAGCTTGCGTATCCGTAACCTATTTGTAGGTCGGCCCCCTGCACACTGCTACGCGACGTTCATGAGAAGGCACGCGAGAGCGTGCGTCAAAGACCATGGATTCCGCAACGCGGTGCGGTCCCGGCAGAACCCTGCTTTCCCTGCTCTCTCCCCCTGACGACGGCGTCGCGCACACCCGTGCCGGCGCCGCCTTTTTCTCATTGGGGACTGCGCTGGAGACCGCAACGCAGACGGACGAGACCCATGGCATTCCCGCCATCCTCGTGCAGGCCTCGATGCTGCTGCACGAACCGGCTACGCACCCCGACATACCACCAAGGTGGTACGCGCTGCTTGCATGGCACCACTACGTCGCGGGCGATCACCGCGCCGTCTTCGAATCGTGCGATCGCGCCGAGCAATCACTGGCGCAGACGTCGGACCGCGAACACATCGCAACGCGCGTCACCGTCGCCGGATTGCGTGGCCTGGTGCACGCGGCGGAGTCCTACGGCCGCGGGGTCGCCAGCGCGTTGTCACAGCTCGACGCGATCGGTACCGCCGCGGATGAGTTCTCTGCGTGGTGGCAGGCTACTCTTCGCGTTCTGCTCGCGCTCGACGGTAGTGACATCCGCGCGGCGCGTGCAGGTGCTCCGGCGCTGCTCGCCGCATCGCAATCGCTCGACTGGTCCTTCGCGCAGGCACTCTCTCTCATCGTCGATGCCACCGTCGCCTTCGAGGCTGGCCAACACGCCGGCGTGCGCGCTTCGCTCCAACGACTCCGCGACATATCGCCATCGCGACAATGGCTGGCCGAGTGCGCGCTGCTCGACTGCGCCTTCGCGCTCGACACGGACTCGGACCGATACCGCGCCGCGGCGGATCAGGCGCTCGAGCCGTCGGCACTTTCGCGATGCCGGTTTCTGGGCCGCTGCTGCTTTCGTCCGTACCAGAGATTGTTCGCCTTCGAACTGACCCAGGCTCGACATGCAAATCACGTGGCCGGACTCATTCGCCGCTTCGGGTGGCCCGGTCCGGGACCGGACTGCGAGGACTGGCCCTGGCGCATCCGCATCGTCACGCTGGGTCGCTTCGCAATCGAGCGCGACGGCCACCCGATTCCGTTTCCCGGCAAGCCGCCGCGCCGACCGCTCGCACTGCTGAAGGCGATCGTCGCCCGGGGCGGCCGTGGCGTCCCGCTCGCCGTCCTGGCGCGGGAGGTCTGGAGCCCCGGCCATGCCGACGGCAACCTGGGTGCGCTGGAAGTAGCGCTGGTGCGATTGCGCAAGATTCTCGGCATTCCCCGGGCGGTGGTCGTGCAGGACGAACACGTGAGCCTCGACCCTGCCCTGTGCTGGGTGGACACCTGGGCGTTCGAGTCCGCGACGCAGGACCTTGCTTCTGCCACGCCGGACTCCCCTTGGTTCCGGTCCGCGGCCACCCGCGCCTTGCGGCTCTACGGCGGGGCATTCCTGCCGACCGACACCGAAGCGGACTGGAGCGCCGTGGCGAGAACCCGGCTCCGCGCGGGATTCTGCGATGCCATCCATCGCGTCGGCGCTTCCCACGAGGAAGCCGGCCGCTGGGACGACGCCATCGCGTGCTATCGCCGCGGCGTCGCCACGGACGAACTGGCGGAAACCTTCTATCAGGGACTCATGCGCTGCCATCTCGCGCTGGGTCGACCCGGCGAGGGAATGGCGGTGTTCCGCCAGTTGCGACAGACGCTGTCCATCGTCGTCTCGATGAGGCCCAATGCCGACAGCGAAGCCCTGGCCGAGAGGCTGCGAGAACTGGGGACTCGCGGCACGGACGCGGACGCCGCATAGGAGTCAGGCGGGGCTCCCCGGCGGAGGCCGGCGAGGCTGCAGCTATACTGAGTTGCAGAAGTCCACGCCCCACCGGAAGCCCCGATGCCCACCCTTCGTTTCGACAACACCTTCGTCCGGGATCTGCCCGCCGACCCCGAGACCCGCCCGGGCGTACGCCAGGTGCATGGCGCCCTGTTCTCGCACGTGCAGCCAACGCCCGTGCGCGCGCCCCGCCTTATCGCATGGTCCAAGGAAGTCCTCTCGATGCTGGGCATGGACGAAGCGCTCACGCAGGACCCGATGTTCGCGAGCGTCTTTGCGGGGAACGAGATCTTCCCCGGCATGCAGCCCTACGCCGCCAACTACGGTGGTCACCAGTTCGGCAACTGGGCGGGCCAGCTCGGCGACGGCCGCGCCATCAACCTGGGCGAACTCATCAACCCGGCGGGCGAACGCTGGGAACTGCAGTTGAAGGGTGCCGGGCGCACGCCATATTCCCGCACTGCCGATGGTCGGGCCGTGCTGCGGTCTTCGGTGCGGGAGTTCCTCTGCAGCGAAGCGATGCACCAGCTGGGCGTACCGACCACGCGGGCGCTGAGCCTGGTCACCACGGGCGATCTCGTGATCCGCGACATGTTCTACGACGGTAACCCCGAGCCGGAGCCCGGTGCCATCGTGTGCCGGGTCGCGCCGTCGTTCATCCGCTTCGGCAATTTCGAGCTGCCGGCCTCTCGCGATGACCTGCCGCTGCTCGAGAAGCTCATCGACTACACGATCCGTCGCGATTTCCCGGCGCTGGGCGATCCGGACAAGGTCGCCGACAAGCACGAGCAGCGCGCGCTCTGGTTCACCGACGTCTGCGAGCGAACCGCCCGGATGGTCGCGCACTGGATGCGCGTCGGCTTCGTCCACGGCGTGATGAACACGGACAACATGTCGATCCTGGGCCTCACCATCGATTACGGCCCGTACGGCTGGGTCGACAACTACGATCTCGACTGGACCCCCAACACCACCGACGCTCAGGGACGGCGATATCGCTTCGGCTATCAGCCGCGCATCGCCTACTGGAACCTGAGCCGGCTCGCGACCGCACTCGCGACCGTGATGCCGGCCACCGAGCCGCTGGAAGCGGCGCTGCAGCGGTTCATCGATGTGTTCACCGAAGACGAACGACGCCACACCGCGGCCAAGCTGGGCCTGCGCGAGTGCCGCGACGAGGACATGGCGCACGTGGAGGCCCTGCGCGGCCTGCTGCAGGAGGCGGAAGTGGACATGACCATCTTCCACCGCGCACTGGCAGACGTGAACATCGATGCGCCGTCGGTCGAGCCCTTGAGCGAGGCGTTCTACGACGACGCCAAGCGCGAGCGCTTCGAGCCGAAGTTCGTCGAATGGCTGGAGACCTTCGCCGCCCGCGTGCGTGAAGATGAGCCCGATCGCAGCGCGCGCCGCACGGCTATGCTTGCCGTCAATCCCAAGTACGTGCTGCGCAACTACCTCGCGCAGCAGGCGATCGATCGCGCGACCGAGGGCGACTACACCGGCGTGACGGAACTGCTCGACGTGATGCGCCGGCCCTACGACGAACAACCCGGCCGCGAGGCCTACGCCGAGAAGCGCCCCGACTGGGCGCGGCAGCGGGCCGGGTGCTCGATGCTGTCGTGCAGTTCCTGATTCGGACGTGACCCGGAGTCGGGCCATTCGGCCCTCGTCCGGGCTACGGGAGGTGCGATCCCCTACACCTCTCCCGTGAACTCTCCGCGAGCCGGATAGTTCTTCGTGATCGCGAAGTCGATCGCGGAGACGAGGTCCTGAAACTGCGGTCTGGCGAACGGCATGGTCTGGACCGCGCCGTAGTACAACGTGCCGTCCGGTCTTACGAGAAAGACGCCGGGTTCGCTGAAGAACGCGGGTTCCTCGATGCCGATGGAAGTCTTGCCGCGGGACGTGCTCACGTACAGGCCCCACTGCCGCGCGGAACGAAGGCTCAGGCCATAGGCGAACTTGATGCCGGCAGCCTTGACCTTGTCGCTCATCTCCCTGCCGCGCACTTCGTCGTCGCTGCTCACGGCAACGACCTGCGTGCCTCTGGCGGCGAACTCACCCGAGAGTCGTTCGAGTTCGAGCAGGTACTTCGCGCAGATCGGGCAATGCAGCCCCCGATAGAAGACGATGAGATCGAAATGCTCGCCGGGGCTTGCCCCCAGGACGAACCGGCCACCGCCCACGAGTGGCACATTGAGCGACGGAACGGGATGACGAGGAATCAGTGCTGTAGGCATGTGCTCGGACCTTCGAGGTTGGGGGTGAGGTTAACTCGGAGCCCGGGAAGGTCGCTGCGAGTCGTGAGGGTACAGGCCGGTTGACGACCCGCCCGACGGGGTCGTGGGCTGACGCCTTCGACCTACGCCGGATATCTCTCGAACCGCGGTAGCTCGTTGACATGCTCCATCCAGTGGAGCCTTTCTGCCACCTGCACTTGCAGCGTCGGCGGAAGCGCCTCCGGGTCGTCGAGCGTTGACGTCTGCACATCGACCAGGCCCGGGAGGACCGTTGCGTTTCGGTAGAACAATCCCGTCCCGCAGGTCCCGCAGAAGCTGCGCATCGCGGAGCCAGAGGAATTGATCGTCTTCGGCTGCCCTCGCGTAAGCACCAGCGCGGATTCGGGGAACATCGCCCAGGAGACCATCGGCGCGCCGGCGCTTCGTCGACAGTCGCCGCAATGGCACAACACCACAGCTCGTGGCTCACCCGACAGCTGGTATCCGATTTCGCCGCACATGCATCGCCCCGAGAAAGTCATGACAGAAGCTCCGTGTCTCGATGAACGCACTCCAGCCGCAGTCGGCGGCTTTCCACACTCGAACCGGAAGGCTGGAGGAATAGCCTCTCGCGCGGCAGAACAGAGACCATGATACGAGGACGCCGTACCCGGTGGATGCATTCGGCGCTCGTCCGCGGCATGAAAGCTCTCGCGGCCTCGTCAGCGCGGGTGGCGGCAACTTGAGGTGCCTCTCAACGGGACGGAAGTTCGGCATCGGCGACTTCTCCACAGCAACGCTGTTGCGACGATGATCCCGAGGGCTCGGCGGCCAATCAAGGGGTGGGAGGGGGTTCTTCTACAGCTTCAAGGCTGGACGAAACGGGGGCCGGAGCGCAGCGTAGGAAACCAGAGTGCGCAGCATTCCGACGTCCCGTCAACGACCTTGTTGAGCGTCACTTCCACTTGATATTGAGCTTGCGGTTTGAGGCTGCGCAGTCGCGCAGGTACAGATTGATGAGACTCTGATACGGAATTCCAACCTCTTCCGAGATTGCCTTGAAATAGTTGATGCACTCTTCGTCAAGGCGGATGGTGATCTGCTTCTTGAGTTGCGAAGAGTAGGGATTTCTGGACGACTTCGAGAAGTCGTATTCAGCGCGCATGGCTTTCACCTTCTCAGATCTTGTTGCACCTCAATCTTGATGCCTGTTTTGCTGCAATTGCTCAGATACAAACCGGTCCACGATAAGGGGCCTAACGTACTCGCGAAACCATCGATTCCCTAATCTGTCAGCAAATGATTCCATCTTTGCGACGTCGTCCATCCGCCACCGGCCCCGTGCCACGCGTCGACTACGATCGTAGTGATGCGCCACTTCATGAACCAAAGTCTCTAGCATTTGAAAGCGAACGAAGAGCTGATCGGTGATCGGCACCTCTGCACCTGGTACTCTCACATAGGCAAAGATCGAGATCTTCATGGATCTACGGTCATAAGTGCCCAAAATGACTGGTGCGAAGACGCCGGGAACGATCTCGACACTCCGACGCCCGATTATTGGATCAAGCTCTCCCGCGTTTTCCGTGGCGTTGACATACGCCTTCCCAGACTGAAGATTGATTGAGTGCAGTCCGTTCAGGCTCCCCTTCGGAAGCAACGAGAGGACAGAGTGCATGTCCTCCAGAGATGCTGGGTAGTAGAGGTTGCCTCCGCCATCGAGAACACGAATCTGAACAGAAGACGCGGGCTGCGGAAGCTCAGGCTCAGTTGCGCTCCGCCTCTCCTCCTGTATCGCACCCTTTACTCTGCGCTTCTTCTCGATTTCGTCCCAGTCAACGTAACTCTTTGACCGGAAGCGTCGCCTGCTCAGATTCTCATGAATCGATCTCGACATTCCGTACCTCGCGGGGCACAAGGTTTGAGCTCAGGCCGCGGCCCGTCAGGGCCGTCGCGCCTGCAGCGAATGGTCATTCGTCTCCGGAACGCACTGCCGCACGAAATATGTTGTTGAGCTGGGCATACACATCTTCCTTGCCTGGAACCTCCGGTCGGCCCTGCCCGGAAAACACGGAACCGTGACGCTCAAGCTCCTGCTCAACGAACTGATTGATTTCTGGAACTTGAGCGCCCATGCCGAGTTCCTCGGTGTTCCGCTTCAGTTCAAGCAAGCGATCTATGCTCGGTCTCAGCGAAACCGGCAAGACGCTGTCCAGCAAACGGGCGAATTCGACTGGCGGAACACCCACGCCCTGCTCAATGTAGCGAATTGCCAGAAGCGGGCGAAGAACGTAGAAGTACTTTTTCAGCCTGACCTGCTCTTTGAACAGATACTCCCGCGCGTTGCCTCTAGCCGTGTGGCTGTAGTGGTAGCACAAGGCCACCGGATTCGCTACCTCTGGAGCAATAGCTCTCAAAGATGCTGCAAACGAACCCCTCTCAATGTACCTGACCGGACTATTCAGCCACTCGATCAACGCGCCATTTGTGCGAGTTAGAAGGTACAGCGCCTTTCTTATGTCCCAGCCACTGCAATCAATTTCATCGGTGATCGGATACTCGATTACGTCTCGGCGCCGCTCGACGTCAAAGGATAGATACCACTCCGAATTGCTAACATAGATGAAGCGAACATCATAGTCCGAGTCTGGCGATGCGAACCCCCACGCACGACTTCCCGACTCACACGCATAGAGAATGCGCACTTCATGCTCAGTTTCGGCAGCGCGCAATCTCCGAAGTATTTCGGTACGGACTGCCCCGCCAACGATTTCTTCATCAGACATTTGGAGAACTCACCTTAACCTGCAGTGCAGCATAGCGACTGCGCGTCACCGGGCGGGGGCGACGGGTGAAGCGCGCCGTCCGCCGGCCCGGACAGTGCGCTTGTTGTGCATCGAAGCAAACCACTCACGCGGCGGGCAGTGCAGGAGGACCACTGTTCCTTCCTGGAGAACCTCCGTCCATGTGTACACGTCGGCACTAACAACCGGTGCATCGCCCGACCCGCGGGCCGTCAAGTCCGAACCTGTTCATGGCGGGACCGGATCTCGCTCCGACGGTGTTTCGAGCCAGATGATTGCATAGTCATGGCGTCCATCGGAAAGAAGGTGCAGTTGCTGACCCTTCTGTGCCGATTTCTCGACATGTCGATGCTTCGCACCTTGGAAGATGACCGATTCGTCGCAGAGGCGAAGCCCCTCAGTCCGTCCACCGCCCCCCTGATTTCGCTTCGTGAGGTATGCCGTTACGTGCGGTTCCTCAATGCGGAGAAACCTGTCCAAGATGTCCCCTTCGCAGACCATCGTGCCAGCGGACGCGAACAGCCCGATGGCTGCTGCCAACAGGGCATATCTACAGAGAGGCACAACGACAACAGTTGCGTGACGGGAACCCTACAGCAGCGCTGTTGGACGGCCGGGTACATCGTTTGGTTGGGCATCACTTCCTTTTGGCACCAACAAAGGATGCTGTACTCCATGCGATCAGTGCAATCAGCAGCGACTGCACGAGGGCCACGTAGGCGAAGTCAAGCCAATCAGCGACCACTGCGCTGAAGGGAGGACTAACCGCGCTCAGCGTTCGATGTGCTTCTGGCATCGCAGGATGCACGGCAAAGGCTGTCGGGACCACAACCGGCGCATATGAAATGAACCAAACGAGTTCCGTTCCCTGTGACGATCGAACATCGCCCACTGACGATGAAATGGCCAGGAACATCACCAAAACATCGAGGTTGAGAAGGAGCCAAAGCCCGGCAACCAAGACGGGTTGACTCTTCACAGACGCGAAAACGCAGACGAGCCATAACAGCCAGCACGCGAAAAAGTAGAAGCACAGAAGGCCGACTGGAATCGCGGGTACGGCGAAACTGATAGAGCATGCGACAAGTCCGAGTCCTGCCGCAGCAAACGATAGCTTTAGAACCTTCACTTCCGTGAGTCCCATCCTTCAGCGCTGCGCGGCCGAGCGCCGCAGCCGGCCAGTCCAAGCGACAGATGGGACAGGACTCACGCTACCTTTCATAGCCGAACCTCTCGCCACTCTGTACGACAGCCTGACGGACTGATGAAGTTGCCGGCCACGGCGCGCGTGAAGCGCGCTCCCAGAAGGACCGCAATACTCCAATCAGTGCCGCTGGTTCCGGTTGGGACGAGGCCCGCCCTGCGATGACGACACGCTGCCCTTGGCACTTCAGGGTGAGGACGAAGCCTTCACGGTCATACACCACATACTCCCCGTTCTCCACGTCGATGGGTTCCAAGGCAAGCGCTGCACTCTCAATGCTACGGTAGAGCCGCACGTCACCGCATTCATCCACAACGACTGGCGGCGTCATCGTCACGGCGGCACCAGTTGGGTAACTTGCTGTCCAGCGCGGACCAGACGGGCGAACTTCACCTCCTATACTCCTCGCTTCTGTAGCTCGACGAATGCAGATGCTGACTCCCTCTCGCCTTGAACGGAGAGCTCGAGTGAAGCGTCTCCTTGCGGGCCAACGTATCGTATCGAATAGCCAAACGGTGAAAGCCCGACCTGTCGAACCTGGCCGAGTATCTCGGCTACCTGCGGATCGCCGCGGATGAACGATTCGGCAGCTTTGAACGCGTCGGAGTGCCGCGCCATCAGCCAAGCGGCAGGGTAGCCGACTGCGACGGCCGCGAAGGCGATCAACGCCCAGCGCTTCCACCTGGCCACTATGGCTCCCCACGCTGACGGTGGACGGCGCGTGCCGCGCCGCTCGCTTGAGCCGACCAACCGTTTCGCGCGTCCGGCTGACCGTACGGTTGGGACATTGCCCTGGTCGTCCGGCGCGGCTCATGAAACATACGACCTCCCGAGTGTTGGCACTGTACGGGAAACGCTGAGGTCGCCGTTGCCTCTATAAGTGCCACAGCGTCACTCCGACTAGCAGAACCACGAACGGGAAGATCGAGATCAGCAGCCTCGCGTTATCGGATGTGCGGTACCCGGGGTAACGACCGAACGTTATGCACTTCAGGAGCAAGGAGCCCACGGGATACATGACTCTGTCGAGGACCATGTCCACGACTACCCACGCCGCGAATCTCGCCGCCGCTTCCAGAAGCTCTGCAATCACTGGGTGTCTGCCCAAAGTTGAGGTAAACAGCATGCGACGGATTGCCGACCGACGAAAACACGCCGGGCCGCGCGTCCGGTTGAGCACGATGTTCGGCCGCCGCGGGCTCGACCAGATTGGGTTCCACTGCCAAAGCGAGAAGGGACGCCTTGGAACTGCACTGGGGCGGCGCAGGAGAGCATCTTCAGAGGCCCCAGATCGCCTCGAGCATGTGTTTCAGCCATTCGCGGAAACTCTGCGTCTTGTGTTCTCCTTTGCGCAGCCGAGACGCAAGCAACCACATTGCGTAGACCGCAATGCTCGCCGCCGCAGCCAAAGTGATCGCACCTAGTACGAAGTTCATCGTGACGCTCAGCTACTACGCGGAGAGGCTGGACGCCGCAGACGGACCGTCTGCTCCAGCGGATCGTTGGACCTAGAACGTTCGTTCATTGACCACGCTCGTATTCAAGCACGCGTGCACTCCGGGAGAAGTACCCATCCGAGGAGCGCCCCTGCAACCGCGGCAAAGAGAAAGCAGAACGCTGCTCCACGCAGAAGATGCGTCGTCCGTATTGTGCGTTGAGACAGCGCCGACCAAACAAAGAAACCGCCCCATCCACTGCAGAGCAATGCTGCTGTCAATTCGCGGGCTAATGGAGCCAGTGATTCGCGGCGTAATGGAGCCAGTGCGAAGTGGCGTTTATCGGTCTCGAACGGGTAGTGGTTTTAGCCGGTTTTCGTGGTCGCGGCAAGGGCGGTTTCTGAGGCTGTCTGGCGCGCAGCGCGGTCGCGGTCGTACATCTCATCGAACCACTGGCCGTAGAGTTCTTGCAACTCCTCGCTCACCAGTGCGTGGATGACTTCTTCACTCAACCACTGGCTGGTCTGCACGCGGTTGTGGTCGCCGTGGCCGTCCAGACGCGCCTGCAGCCAGTTGCGTACGGCGCGCTGCCCCTGGGGTGTCTCGGGCGCGTGGCCGAGCTTGAGGCTGAGCAGGACGGATAAGAAGTTATCCAGACTGACGGTCGTGCGCTTCGGGCCGAGACTGACGTGGTAGCGCTGGTTACCGCGGTAGAGGATGCGGATGGCGTGCATGGTGGGCTCCTCGCTATGCCTTGGCTTTGCGCATCGAGGCGCCGGCGGTGGTCGAGGGCGTATCCGGCAGCGGGCGCGGGCGGCGATGGCTCTCGCCGTCGAGGATGACGCGATAGGCCCCGTCGCGCAGCCGGTCGATGGTGGCGGCGCCGAGCAGCTTGTTGAGGAAGGCGGCGCCCCACTCGTCGACATCGAGATTGCTGGTGACGACGATGGCGCTGCGCTCGTAGCGCTCGGCGATGAGGTCATGGAAGTCCTCGTCCTGGGGTGAGCGCATGGGCCGCAGGCCGAAGTCGTCGAGGACGATCAGGTCGATGCTGGCGAGTTGCTTGAGCTTGCGCTCGTAGGCGTCGGTGGCACGGGCGGCGTGCAGTTGCGTGAGCAGCTTGGCGTGGGTGGTGAAGAGCACGTCGTAGCCCTGGCGCAGGGCGCAGTGGCCGAGGGCCTGGGCGAGATGGCTCTTGCCGGTGCCGGTGGGGCCGACGAGCAGGACGGGGGCGTGCTCGGTGATGAAACGGCAGGTGGCGAGGTCGGCGATCTGCGCCTGATTGAGTGCCGGGTTGTGGGCGAAGTCGAAGCGCTCGAGGGTCTTGTCGTTGAGCACCTGTGCCCGACGCAGACGCTGGGCGAACTGGCGCTGATCGCGGCGGGCGATCTCGTCCTGGACGACCAGGGCGAGGAAGTCGGTGTAGGCGAGCTTGGCCTCGACCGCCTGGCGGTTGCGAGCTTCGAGCGAACTGAGGATGCCCGACAGGCGTAGTTGCTTGAGCAGGGGGACGAGATCCGGGGATGGGTTCATGCGGGGTTCTCCTGAACAGTGATGGGGCGGCGAATCGGAATTCAGTGCAGCCGCTGCGAGGGCGCACGGGCGAAGCGCGCGCCGCCGCAATACGGCGCTTCGAGTTCGGTGCTCAGAAGGGAGGGCTGCTGGTCGAGCCCGTCCTTGAGGATCTGCTTGACGGTGCGGTAGGTCGGCGCGCCGAAGTTCAGGGCGCGGGAGCAGGCGGCTTCGAGGCGCGCAGCGCTGTAGCGCTCGCGCAGGCCAAGCAGCCCTTGGGCGGCACGCAGGTAGTCGAGCACGCCCTTGCCGAACATGGACTCGATCACCGCCCGGCAGGCCGGTCCGACCAGGGTGGCTTGCGCCAGACACCACTGCGGGTCGCGCATGAAATAGGCTTGGGCATCCGGAGGCAGGTGGTCCTGCACCGTCGAGCGGCTGCCGGGCTTGAACAGCCGGGGATGCACGGCGACCAGTTCGTGGTCGTGATAGATGCGGATCGCGCTGGGCCCGACTTCGAGCCAGAGCTCCTGGTGCAGCCAGCGAAACGGCGCCGAGTAGTGGCACAGCTCGAACTGGAGGTGGCAGTTGCCGTGGAGCTTGGCCTTGGTCCACACCGCACAGGCCGGCGCGATCGTCGGCAGGGGCTGCAGCAGCGGCTGCTCGGTGGTGCTGAACAGGGCCAGGGGCTGGGCACGGGTGGTGCCGTGGATGCGGTTACCGGCCTCGCCCAGGATCCAGCCCTGGAGTTGTTCGTTGGCGTGCGCGAGGCTGTGGAACTCGCGCAGGGGCACGAAGTTGTTCTTGACGTACTTGACGCCGGCTTCGACTCGGCCCTTCTTCTGCGGATCACGCGGTGGGCACGGGGCGAGGATAAAGCCGTATCCAAGAGCGCACTCGCTGTAGGAGCGCTGCACCTGCGGCTCGTAGTAGCAGGCGCGGGTGATCGCGCACTTGGGGTTGTCGATCACGAGGGTCCTGGGTACGCCGTTGAACCACTCGAAGGCGTGGCGATGACAGGCCAGCCAGGTCTCGATCTTCTGGTTCGGGACGATCTCGGCGTACTGGTGCCGACTCCAGGCCAGCGTCATCACGAAGATCCAGGTCTTGATGGTCTCGCCGCTGGCGCGATCGGTGATCAGGGGGCCTTGGCCGAAGTCGATCTGGGCGGTATCGGCCACCGCGAAGTCGAGCATGACCGTGGCCGCCGGCGTCTTGGGGGCCGCCTGCTGCAGGAAGCGATAGACGCTGTGGACGCTGCCCGTGAAGCCGTGGATACGGGCCAGCGCCTGGCGGATGGTGGTGCTCTGGATGCCTTGGGCATGCCAGGCGAGGATCTCGTCGCGGAACGGCTCGACGCTCGAGACGTTCTGCGCCGCCGTGCGAACGATCTTGAACACGGCGGCAAGCTGGGCGTCATCGGGCATCGGGCCCGAGGGCTCCAGCCAGCCCTGCGCTGCCGCCAGTTGCCGGATGTGCGCCACCTTGGCGCGGCCGATGCGCTGAGCGCGGGCGACCTCCCGGTCGGTTGCGCCCAGGCGCAGTCGAATCAGCACTTGCCGATACTCGTACATCTCGAACCTCCTGTTGGCCATCGCGTCGGGCTCCCCGGGGAGAACCCGGGAGCCTATCGCTCAGCAAGAAGTTCGAAACCGATGGACGCTACCCCACGAGTGGCTTCATTTGGCCGCGATTCGGGTGGCTCCATTACGCCGCGAATCCAGTGGCTCCATTTGGCCGCGAATCAGGTGGCTCTATTACGCCGCGAATGAAATGGCTCTATAGGGGCGCGAATTGACACCTGCGGTTGCGAGCATCACTGCCGCCATTGCGAACCCCAGTCCGCCACCCGGGCCTACGCTCCCACAACGCACCATGACTCTCCCAAACACATAGCTCCCCAACCCACTGGCAAGGCAGGACACACAGAGCGCCAGCAGTGCTAGAGCCGTTCGCCGCAGTAACAATGGAATCTCTGTTCATTGATTCATCAGATGCACGCGCCAGGGTCCAACGTTCGAGTCGAGGCGGGACCGACGGCAAAGCGCCAGGCCCGGCGGAAGGATGATAAACCTCACCTCGAGCCGGGCTTGGCGCCTTGCCGTTGGGCCTCGCCCTTGGAGTTGCGCTTACCGCATCGAGTTTAGTCCGAACATGTTGCCCTCGGTGTCCATGCACAAGGCCACCCAGCCGAACTGGCCGATGGCGAACTTGGGCCGCAAAACCCGCCCGCCAGCGGAAACGACTCGCGACTGTTCCTCAGCGCAGTCGTTCACGGTGAAGTAGACCATGGTGCCACCAGTACCGGGCCGACCATGGGGAGACTTGACGAGTGCACCTGCAGCGCCATAGGTGCCCATGCTTGCCGAGAACGCCCGCATCAGCGTCTCTCCGGTGGGATCGTCAATTGACTCCAGCTGGTGGGATAGAACGGTCTCGTAGAAGGCGGCAGCCCGATCCATGTCCTCCACATACAAGTCAAACCAGCCAACCGCGTTGGGCCTATCCATCGGAAGCTCCTTCAGAGAAAGTGGAGCTCCTAGGTTAGGGATGTCTTTCGGAGGTGTCTTGTATGGATCAGACACGGAACCGTTTGCGATACTCGGCTGGTGTGTAGCCCGTGGCTTGCCGAAAAGCCCGCGTGAAGTGGGCCTGGTCTGCATACAGATCGAGATAGTGTTTTCGGAAAGACTGCTGCAGTCTCAACACCTTGAGTAGGTCATGCGGCGCGAAGCCTGTAACGTTCTTCAACGAACGCTGCAACTGGCGCGTGGAGAGCTGGACCAGCCTTGCCATGTCGGCAACAGAGCGGATGCCGTCAAGATTCGAAAGAATTCGGGCTGTGATTGGATTCGCTTTGGCGTGGCCATGTCCAATGCACCACCGTACCAGCTCGAATAGTGGGGGCACCATGTCCACGAATTCGAGGCCCTTGAGTCGACGGCTCGTCTCCACCAGCGGCAAGGTACCGCGGTAGGGTGTTCCTACGTACCTGTTCACAACCTCGGATCGATCTCCTTGCCATGCACCTGGGTAGAACTGAACGCCAGCATAGTGGAATGACCTGCCGAGATTAAGGGTTGTCGCTTCCGTATGTAGGGCCGTGACGCCAGCAATTTCGGTGTCAAGGAGATTGAACAACAGGTTCACGCATGCGTCGGGTAGCGCATGATAGTGAAAGTCATCCGGCAGGTCGGCAACCGTCCGGAGTTCCCAGAAGCAATGCACCACCTCAACAAGGTCCGCTGGGGGCGGAGACTCCGTATACCTCACGGCCGAGCCACGAAACGAGAAGCCGTCAGCGGCGGGGGAGTACATCGGTGTAGTGATCCGGCGATGACCTTACTGACGAGCGCCTGCGCCGGTCGCGATTGCGAGGCCAACGTGAAAGCTGTGCAGCTAGACGCCGCAGGCGGCCAGCCCGAACGAGCGCTCGGTTAGCGACCAACGGTGTCAGGTTCACAACCATCGGCAATTCGACCGGCCTTTTGGCTCTTCGCGACGCAACCAGGCGGCATAGATGACTGAATCAGAAACTGCCCCATCGGGCAGACGCTTTCGCTCCCCGCCACCAGTTCTCCCGCCTGATATCGACAAAGTGAAAGATTGGGTTCTACACCGTCTGGCCCCAAGATGCGGGTGGGGTCGCCCTCCTCTATGTACACCAGAGACATGCGCACCCATTGCTGCCGAATTGCCACCCACGTCGATTGGCAGCCGGTGTACTTCGCTGGGATCGCACTTCTTCGCGGGTAAATCTTGACTATGGCACCGTGATTCGCGATTTCGCCACTTTCGGCCGGAGGCGAAGATAGGCGACAGTTCGTTGCGTCCGGAATTGGTTCGGCTGCCGCTTCTATTGCAGCCACCAGTAGGATCCCCAGCAGAAACGCAATCGCTCGCATCAGCAGCCTCGCTAGCGTGAAAGTGAGCGGACGCCGAAGGCGGGCCGCTCGAATGACAGGCTAAACCGCTTGCTCATAGAGCAACGTCCCATCGCGATAGATCTTCGCTTCGTGATATGGGAAGACATGATGGCCGCAATGTTCAGTGAACACAGCTATAGCGCGCTTGCCTTCGCTGACAATGTGAAACGCCCAGAAGAATTGCACGGCGGAATCATCCATCAGTTCAATCCGCAGTTGCCCTGACGGGAACTCGAACCACGGCCGGACCTCTTGCAACACCTCATCCGTGCGGCGCCCGAAGTGCTCTGCAAGCTCAGATGCCCACTCGCTTTCGATTTGCCGGGCCAGTGACGGGACTGGATACATGCGGTTTAACGTAACAGCTGAGAGGCGCGCGACGGAACGCCAAGCGTAGAGAACACGCCGTTCCGCGCGTCCGCTCGGGCGCCGGGTTGGGCACGTAAGTCAGATGGGCTACTTTCGTGCACGCCAATAGCCAGGACGCCGACTCTGGTGCGCTACCGCAAGAATGCGCAATTGTTCGCCGGAAACGGAGTAGATCACTGCAAAGGGAAAGCGACGCATGACGTAACGGCGCCGCCTTTGCCACCTGGCGCCGAGCTGAGGATGCTCGAGCAAGAGGCGGATGGAATGCTCGAACTCCACCAGCAGTGCTTGTGCCAGACCTATGCCGGCATTGTCGCGGTAGAAACTGGCCGCCTCCCGTAGGTCTTCACGAGCCTCGGGATGCAGCCAATAGTTCATTGAAACTGTGCCTTCAGCTCAGCAAGAGCCTCCGGGCCAGAGATCAAAGATACGGCCCCGCTCTCGATCTCAGCGTTTCGCCGCTCGATCTCAGCTGCCCACGCCTCTTCAACGCCCGGATCCGTATCAAGGCTAGCAATCAGGCGCTCTACTAGCCGGGCCCTGTCCGCAGGCGGAAGTTGTAAGGCTTCCGCTTCCAGCAGTTCAAGATCTGATGCCATTGCTCCCTCCATCTAGACGGCCCTAGATTGCCACAACGACGAAGCTGTAGAAAAAGCCGTCTACGCGGCCAGACAGTAGTGATCATACGTCGCCCCCGTTTTCGGTCAATTCCGACGGTAGTTGTCCGGTCTCCGCTCTGGCGTCGGCCATTCCGAGAAGGTCGTTCCTCTCCGCCCCTTTCCTCATTCCGCATACCTCGCCTTCATCAGCTTCTCGATGTTGTGCACCAGGCAGTACAACCTCCACTGCCCCTGCACCTTCTTTCGGCTTCGCAGCGTGAACCGGTCGAGCCCTTTGTTGTACCGCAGATTGGCGAACACCGGCTCCACTGTCGCGAAGCGACGGGTGATCATCTGTCGGCCTGTCTCACTGTCGAGCTTGCGCCGCATGCGCTCGATCGGCCTTTCGAGCGCGTTAGCGTGTCGGCCTACAAACACGGCGATCGATCGTGGTGAGGTCTGGTCCGGGTTGCGAAGACAGCGCGGCCTCATCGAGCAGCTCGCGCAGTTTCCTTGCGCCGCCTTGAACTTGATCGCCTGCTGACCGCCGATGTTGCAGTTCGCGCCACTGCGGTAGAGCTTCTTGCCGGCAGGGCATACGGCGTGGGTCCGATCCTTCGCGACAGTGAACGCACTCACCGCGAATCGTCCCTTCTTCGGTACCTTCGGGCTCTTGTCCCAAAGCGCATCATCCTTCGCCTTGTGTTTGGCCTGGCCTTCGTATCTCTCGTCCCGGTCCCGGTACCCGCGATCGGCGATGTAGGCGTCGATCTTCTCGGACTCCAGGTGCGCCAGGTTCGCTTCGCTGTGGTAGCCAGCGTCGGCGACGATCACACTCTCGGGTTCCAGGACCGGCTTCAGGTCTTCCACCATCCCGGGCAGCAGTGCCTGCTCCGATCCCGTGCCGTGCGCTTGCGCAGCCACGATGATCTGGTGCTTCTCGTCCACCGCCGCCACGGCGCAGTAACCCTGTACCACGCCCTTGTCCGTGGACATCTTCGCCGACTGGTTGTCCGTCCGGTTGCTCAGCACCGGCTTGCCGCTGGCGCCGATACGATCCTCCGGGTTCTTCTTGAGCCACGCCCGGAGCTCCTGCGCGTGGGCCTTCATTCGGCTGACCTTCTCCAGCCGCTTCTTAGCCTGCGCGGGTTCGGCTTCTACCTTCGCTGCATCCTGCCGGCGGTGCTCGGCCACCATCTTCTCCACCGCCTTCTCGATCTTCTCCGCCTCGCGCTCGAAGCCCTCTCTCAGCCCGCTCTTCGCCTTCGCGGCATTGCTGGGAAGCTTCACCCCGTCGATGGCGAACATCTCCCCACCGATCAGCCCCTCTCGCTCGCAGATCATCAGCACCTGCGTGAACAGCGCCTGGATGGCCTTGTCGTGGCGGCTCACGAACCCGGCGATCGTGCTGAAGTCAGGCTGGCTGTCGCCGCTCAGCACCATGAACTGCACGTGCTGGCGGCACGCCGTAGCGATGGCGCGTGAGCTGATCAGCCCACGGCTGTAGCCAAACAGGATGACCTTGAGGAGAACTCCTGGGTGATAGGCGGGAGCGCCCGTGTCGTCGTTGCGATACGTCTCAACGAACGGCGTGAGGTCGAGTTCCTCGTCGACCAGCACGCTCACGGCGTGCTCGAAGGTACCGGGAAGCAGTTGCGCTTCGAAGTCGATGGCGAGGAACTTGAGGTGCCTCTCGACGGGACGGAAGTTCGGCATCGGCGACCACTCCGCAGCAACGCTGTTGCGACGATGATGCCGAGGGGGAGACCCGGGATCAAGGGGTGGGAGGGGGTTTTTCTACAGCTTCAACGTGAAATCTGTGCGGCCGGACGCCGCAGGCGGACGGTCCGAACGAGCGTTGGGTTGGGCTGCAACTGCTGCCTATGCAGCCTGTGCGGTGAATTTGACACCGAGGGCCCTTGCGACTTTCAGCACCGTGTCGAATCGGGGTTTAGCGCCAGGCGCAAGCGCCTTGTATAGACTTTCTCTCCCCAGCCCAGAATCCCTTGCTACCTGAGCCATGCCCTTGGCTCGTGCAACATCACCGAGCGCCGCCAGCAAGAGATCGGCGTCTTCGGTTTCGAGCACTGCCGTCATGTACTCGGCAATGGCTTCGTCGTCATCCAGATAACGTGCGGCATCAAATGCCAACAGCTTTCGCGGTGCCTTTGCTTTGGTCATGACTCGTCCCCAACCTCCGAAGCGATCTTGAGGGCTCGACGAATGTCCCTCTTCTGGGTGGCCTTGTCGCCTGCAGTGAGCAGAACAACGATCACGTTCGCGCGACGAGTGAAATAGAGGCGATACCCAGGGCCAAAATGAACACGCAACTCGGATACCTCTCCCTGAACAGGCTGCCAGTCACCCAGGTTGCCGGATTCGACCTGGCGCAGGCGTGCGGCAATCCGAACCTGAGCCCGCTTGTCCTGAAGCGCGTCCAGCCAATCGACGAACTCCTGTGTTTGCCGGACGATGAACATGGCCTGATAGTATCCACACGGATACTGTTCGTCAATCTGGGAATGTGCCTCTCAAGCAGCCCAACTTGCGGGTGACCGGCGACTTGAACCAGGAGGGAGCGCAGCGACCGGACGCCGCAAGGCGTCCGCGACGACTAGCGGGTTAGACCGCACGGCGAGTCTAGTCTTCATACTTCAGTGCCGTTGGCTTGCACTTCTGCGTTTCATGGCTCCAGACATGCACCTGGGAGCCTAGCCGTCCCGACCCGGCTTCCTGAAGCAAGACCAGCAAGTCGCCCGACCCGTTTGACGCGATCGCGACAGCTCCATTGGGAAAACCATCCCACTTTCTGGCGTCATCATTTTCCAACACGATGTGGCCCGCCGACCGACCTGCAGTCTTGCGGTTCGTCGCATCAAACACGGGGAAGACTTGCCAGTCATCGCCGGCCGTCGACAGCTCACCGCCGTTGCGGGAGAGCAGCCGCTCTCTGTACTCGCGCGGGAGTCTTATCCCCAGCTCGCGCTCGGCACTCACAACGTGTTCTTCAGTCGTGGGAAACGCAATCAAAGCATCCTCCGCGGTCTAACGAGGGTGTAGAAAAAGTCGCCAAACTCGAAGGAGGGAAGACAACGGGGGGGCCGTCTACCCCTCCCGCGGGTCGTAGCGTTCGATAGAGCGCGTCCTGCGAGGTCAATTCTGGTCTCATTCTCGACGTGCCACGAAAGGGAGACTTTTTCTACAGCCTCAACGCTCAGCGCTGTGCGGCTGGCCGCCGCAGGCGGCCAGTCCGAACGAGCGCGTGGTTGGACACCATTCCTCTATCCACTTAATTCTCCTCGAACATCCGTCGTTCAGCTTCGGTGTATCTGCTTAGATCTTCAAGCTTACGCGGTGTAACCAGAGATACTGAGATCTCCCGAAGTCCATCCACTGAAGCTACGTGCTCGTGGTCGTTCGCTTCTGGATCGTTCAGCAGACGGGTGAGCGCAGCAACAACCTGGTGCGCCTCGGACGTCGTCAAGTACAGCTGGACGTTCCAGAGCGGCAGCTGTTGGTCGGCGTCGAGGAATCTCATGGCGTGGAGGTCCAACGTTTGAGCTGAGCGGAGAGCGCCGGGATAGCGCTTGGCCCGCGAGGCGAATGATGACAGTGAGCGCCGCGCGGGCCAAGTGCTATGCCGGTGCGAGTCCGCTCCAGCGAAGGGTTGGACGAAGCCGCTACGCGGAGGAAACCGCAGCACCGTTCCGAATCCACAATGTAGCCTCCTCCCCTCGACCGAGGGGCTGTTCGATCACGAACCACGAGGTTACTTCACGATGGAGACTTTGTCCGCCCCCACCTTTGAGCCCAACTATCAGGCCCACCTCAAGCATCTCAAGCTCAAGGGCCTTCAGCCCAAGACCATCGATGCCTACGCCCGCGCCATCCGGCGCATCGGCAAGCGCTTCGACGGGCACATCGACGCCCTCACCGAGCAGCAGCTCACCGACTACTTCACCGAACTGATCGCCTCCCACTCCTGGAGTGCCGTGAAGCTCGATCTGTATGGCCTCAAGTTCTACTACACCCACGTCCTGCACAAGCCCTGGGTCGCCCCCGGTCTGATCAAGCCTCCGCGCGGACAGCGCCTGCCCGACATCGTCACCGTTGCCGAGGCTCAACGCCTCTTCGCCTCCACCCGCGTCGCCAGCTACCGCGTCCTGTTCTTCACCCTCTACAGCCTCGGCCTGCGCCTGGGCGAGGGCCTGCGCCTTCAGGTCGGCGACATCGATGCCGTGCGCTGGCGGGTGCACATCCGCGATTCGAAGGGCAACCGCGATCGCTTCGTGCCCCTGCCTCAGGCCACCCACCAGTTGCTCCAGCGCTTCTGGCGATTGCACCGCAACCCCGTACTGCTGTTTCCCAACCGCCACGGCGGCGCCAAGGGCGCGGCCACGGCTGGCTCGCCGCTCGATCGCGGCGGCGTGCAGAACACCTTGCGTCGGGTCGCTCTGGGCTGCGGACTAAAAAAAAGATCACGCCCCACAGCCTGCGTCACAGCTACGCCACCCATCTCATCGAGGCCGGCGTCGATCTGATCGAGGTCCAGAAGTTCCTCGGTCACCACAGCATCCTCACCACCGCCCGCTACACCCACCTCACCGACCAGACCAAGCACCACGCCCTCGATCGCATCAACGCCCTGATGAGCGGCTTCAGCGTTCAGTGGGGGGCGCTCACATGATCCGGCTCGCGTCGGTCGTCCGCTGCTTCGAGGCCGCCTTCTTCGCCCAGTACCGCGAACGTCTGCGTCCCGAACACACCCGCGCCCTGGCCGCCATCAAGCTCTGCCGCTCCCAGGCCAGCCCCAAGATGCACACCGCCTGCTCCGAGTGCGATCACCACGCTCTCGTGCCCCATTCCTGCGGCCACCGACACTGCCCCCACTGCCAGCACCACGACAGCCAGCGCTGGCTCGATCGCCAGCTCGCCAGGCAGGTCCCCGCCCAGTACTTCCTGCTCACCTTCACCCTTCCGGCCGAGTTGCGCCCGCTCGCCTGGACCCACCAGCGAGTCGTCTACGAGCTTCTCCTGCGCTGTGCCTGGGACACAGTGCGCACCTTCGCCCAGAACGATCGACATCTCCACGGCCTGCCCGGTGCCATTGCCGTGCTGCACACCAACACCCGCGAACTCGCCTTCCACCCTCACGTCCATCTCGTCATGCCCGCGGCCGCCATCGACACCGAGCGCAAGCTCTGGTGCACCAAGGGGCGGCGCAACAGCAAGGCCGCCTACCTCTTCAGCCACAAGGCGCTCGCCAAGGTCTTCCGCGCCAAGGTGCTCGCCGGCTTCGAGGCGGCCGCCCTATCTCTGCCTGCGCGCCACCCCGCGAAATGGGTCGTCGACTGCAAATCCGTCGGCTCCGGTAGGCCCGCCCTGATCTACCTGGGCCGCTATCTCTACCGCGGCGTCATCCGCGAGAAGGACATCCTCGCCGTCGACGACCAGCACGTGCGCTACCGCTGGCGAAACGCCAAGACCGGCAAGTTCGAACAGCGCACGCTTCCCGGGGCGGACTTCCTCTGGCTCATCGTCCAGCACGTCCTGCCCAAGGGCTTCCGGCGGGCCCGCAACTTCGGCTTCCTCCACCCCAACTGCAAGCGCCTCATCGCCCTGCTGCACCTGGTGCTCAAGGTCGACCCCGGACGACCCGCCGAATGGTTCAAGCCGCGTGCGCCGATCCTGTGCTCGTGCTGTGGCGCGGTGATGACGATCGTGCGAACGAAGATCCCAGCCCTGGCACCGACGCACGTCACGACACCGATTCCCACCGGAGGAAGCCGCTGATCATGTGACCGACCGTCAATTGCCGGGTGTCTGGAGTTCAGTGTCCGAAAGCTGAGCCACGCACTCGTCCAGAATCGTGAGCGATTCACGCGCAATCGCCGGCAGCACGGACTCGGCACCGTAACGACATCTCAAACGCGCGCGATCTCGCGCTCGACATCTCGCTCAGCTCGACAAGCCGGGCTCATTCCTCAAGACATATCTTCTGTGAACGCCGAGCAGCGTCGCTCGTGGCACGGGCTCGTCCAACAACCGGTTCAGATCGCGGCGTCGCTTCGCTCGCACGATCTAACCTTATTCGTTAGGCCTCGCTCGGCCCGCCGCGCAGTGCGGCTTGACGGAGAGCCGCTACTAGCGCCGGAAGTTTGGCCTCAAGCTCGGCAAAGAGCTCCTGAGTAACGTGAGGCCACTCCTCCGACGATAGGGCCTCGGGGCATAGCGACGCCTCTGACTTGCCTGAAGGATGGCCCCAAACAACCGCGGCACACAAGCGCGGCACTCGGTCGAGGTGGCAGAGATCGACTACGAGAGCAACTTCGTCCGGGAGGGAAGCCTCCCGATTTGGGAGCAGACAGGACAAGCTGAACTGAAACCCCTGATAGCTAGTGTTCGAGCCGACAGCTTGGGCGCCAACCGAACAGTGGATGCCAGGTAGGGCAGTAGCCAAGTCGTTGGCACTTTCGCGGAACAAGGGCAGGACGAATTGCTGCAGTTGCTCGACAAGTGGAGGAACATGCTCGGTCTTCACTGCGAGGCCTAACGCAGTAGTTCAGGGGCCGCCGCGGCGCGAGGCGCGGAGGGGACCAACCAGCGGACCGAAGGCCGCTGGTTGGCGGTCCCCTGGAACGCTGGGTTCGGCCTCATCGCTTGCACAGCTGCGCCTCCCAGCCACTGTATTCACCTCCGCACTCGCGCGCCTGTCGTGCAAGAAAGATAGTGAAGCTGTTCATCGAGATGTAGTCCGGTAACCCTGTGTGGTGGAGAGTGACTACAAAGCCAGGGCCGGATGACCCTGGAGCTTCAGGCTCCCGGACCGAACTAAAGCGACTTCCGACGATCGAGATGAACCGGCGGCGGTCATCCGCTGAGTCGAAGTGGGCCCAATGTGTGATTGGCCGCGCTTCTTCCAAGGAATCACCGGAATCGCGAAGGGCTTGTTCGACTCGAAGATCTTGAATCACCTGCCAATCGTCCTGCGTCGGAAAAAGCTCCGACCAGTACGCCCTGCGATCCGTATCCGGTTCATGGGCCAGCAGAAGTTCATAGCCGGTTTGCTCCGCGACCTGCGAAGCCAGTGCATCGCATTGATCCTCATCCGCGCTCGTATAAAAGAAGTAGTAGCGCGATCCGTTGGTCGTGATGCGCCCTATTTGCGCACCTCCGAGGGCCTGCATGCCCGCCGAAAGGTGATCTTCAACATCCCGAAGGAGAGCGAATTCATCCTCTTGAGGTAGGCCCCTATCATCGGGCTCACGAATGAGTGCTTTGAACTTGGCCGCGAATGGGAAAGGCCAACGCTCGACTTCTTGGCGGATCCCATGGTCGTAGCTGATCCACGCTGTGCGGCCACCCATATCGCACGGAAAAGACTCCCAGTGATCACTCATGATGATGCCGAACGTGATTTAGGGAGACAGGTTTGCGCCACAACATCGCCCCCGGTTAAGTATCAAAGACGCCCTATTCCCGACAGGACAAGAACTTAGCAACATTTCTTGAGAACCGAAAGCCCCATAACATCGCCCACTCGATTGCATCCCCTCGGCCACGTTTCTTAACGCCTTTGGCGGCTTTCCCAAGTCCGGTTGGCTCTCTGTCACACACCGACCACCTCCGCGCGCGCCCGAATCGAGCCCCCAGCATGTTGGTGACTTTCGGCGCCAAAGGCCCTCCCAGCGCCCAGTCGCCTTCTCCGCGGCGGCTCCCGGTCACGGGGACCACCGGCAGAAATCATCTCCGCTTCTCCAGCAGAGGATTCCTCTTCTGCAGGAGTGCCCTGGCGTCTTCGAGGATCGCGGCAGGTACGCTCGCCAGCCGGACTGACTTCGGGTCCAGGTACAGCGCGACGGCCGCGGCCTCCGTTCGGACGGAAGGCTCCTCGGCGTACTTTGCGATGAACGCGTACGCCCAGCTCGTTGGCCATGTGCGTGCGCTTCGCGCGGCGAGGTCCTGCAGCAGAGCGAGATACCGTTTGTCCTGGCTCTGCAGGTAGAGGTCCTCCGCAGTCTCGAGAACGAGGTAATGCGGCGGCATCGGCATCGAGCCGAAGGCCGGCACATCGACGAAAGCTTCCCACAGAGCTTGCACCGCCTGCTCTTGCTGACCTTGCGCATGCGCGACCAGCGCTTTGCCCAGGTAGTAGTGGCTGTCCACATATCCCACGTGGCGGCGGTCATCGAGCAGCTGTCTGGCCGCATCGAGCTTGCCGGAGTTCACCAGCGCGCTCACGAGGGGCGGTAGTGCGTAACCCCACAGCTGGGAGATGGCTTCCTCTGACCGAGATGAGGGGTAGACAGGCCGCAGCAGGCGCAGCGCCGCTTCCAGATCTCCGCTTCTCTGGGCGGCACGCCCTCGGGCGATGGTGGCGTGGACTTGCGCCGTGGAACCGGAGGCGTTCCGGATCAGCTCCAGGTCTTCGGTGCTTGGCACGCGATCTACAGTCAGCGATTCGACCGCGAGCCACGATCGCATCCACTCCTGCGTCTCCGCGTCGACCTCGGGGAAACGCCACACCTCGATGGCCTTGCGCGTCGCGGCTGCATCGCCGCCTGCCATTCGAAGTCGCATCGTTTGCACTCGCCCGGGCCACGCCGATCGGTCTTCGCGAAGGGCCGTCCGGAGGTCTGCGTCAACGTCGGACTTGCCCATGATCTGCTCGAACCAGATCGCGATCGCGAGCCCGGTGAAGTCATCGTACCGATCGTAGAGTCTCCTTTCGACGAGGGCGGCAGCGTTCCAGTCCTGGTCGAACACGGCGAGCAGTCGCGCCGAGCGGATCGCCTGCCACGATCCGGACTGATATCGGTCGGACCATTCCCCGAACAGTCTGCCCAACGCTACCTCGCCCACTTCCCAGAACATCGATGCCGCTTCACCGGCATAGTTCGAGAGAACGATAGGGTTCTCGCTCTGCTGGTGGCGCGTCAGCCACTCCTCCAGAACGCGGCGCGCGTCGTGTGGCCGTCGCAATCGCAAGAGCACGTGCGCCGCGCGGGTGCGGGTCCGCCAGTCGTTCGCGCCCGTGTCCATCTGCTGCTGGAGGAACGCGAGCTCGCGGGCCGGGTCGTCCCAGCCATCCACCACCATGTTTTCCAGGGAGGTGCGGGACGGGTGCCCGCGAAAACGCGTCCCCAGCCCAGCGAGCATCTCGGCGCGCACGCGCTCACGCTCTTCCTCCGGTGACAGCTCGGTTGCGTGGCGCAGGTACTCGAATCGCACCGGGCTCGTTGTGCCCGCACGGATGTATAGCCGTCTGGCTTCGTCCCGGGTTTCGCTCTGTCGCCAGAGCCCGTTTGCGCGGGCGACAAGCTGCGCGGGCGCTTCGGGCTCATCGCGCCAGTCGATGGTGATGTTGTGTTTGTCCGCAAGGTACTCGCCGATGGGCGAGTAGGCGTCCTCGAACGCGAGCTGCTTCCTGGCGATCTCGAAGGCAGCGCCGCGGTGCAGCGAATCGAACCAGCCCGCATTGGGGCCACCCGCTCGGGACGCCGCCACGGTGTACTGCGAGAGGATCGCGGGGTGGCGGCGCAACGCCGGCTCGAGGGCCGCAACCTCTGCCAGACCAGCATCCGGCAGCCCCTGCATCGTCACTGTCGTGGTCAGATCACCGTATGCCGAGTCGCGGCTGATGGCGAACAGCACCTCGATAAGATCGCGACGCGAGACGCGGTCGATCGACTCGCGGCGCCACTCCTCTGCATGGGTTCGCCACGCCGGCTCGAAGAGGAGTTCCGTGCTGCCGGCCTGGTTCGGGTACAGCCGTCGGACCCACGCGAGCCACGAAATGCGCGTCAGGAAACGGAGGGCGTACGTCCGTGCAGTCACCAGATTGTCGGCGATGCCAAGGTGCGCGAGTTCCTCGGCCACGAGGGCCGCCGCCTCGCCATGGCCCCAGTCTTCGGTACCGAGTTCGTGATGAAGGAACGCCTTGTAGCGGGGCATCGCGCTCAGCAGTTCCGTGCGGCGATCGTCTGCACCCGCCTTCTGGTCGTACCACCAACGCAGCCGCTCGAGCGCAATGCGATCGATCAGTGCCGACCAGGGCGAGGTGATGCTGGCGGCGGCCTCCATCGAGCCGGGCAGATCGCCTTGGGACAAGGCGAGTACCGAGCGGGCTTCGGGCGTCGCGACCGGGGTGACGAGGCTCTCCGCCACGAGTCTTCGGCCCAGAGCCAGCCACGCCCTTGCCGAGCGCATCCGAACCTCCGGATCATTGCTGTCGGCATTTCGCAATGCCACGATCGAGCGGAGCCAGAGGGCGCGCGCCTCCGGCATGTTCTGCGGCGTGTAGGCGGCGAGCAGTTGGAGACGCTCGGCCCGTTCGCGGGCGTCGCCGGTGTCTGCGGCCAACCCGGTCGGATCGGGAGGGACACCGCTTCTCGCCTTCGGCGCAGGGACAGCGGCCGTTGCTGGTGATCGCGCCGGGATCGGCAGCTTGAAAACCGCATTGGCGAGCTCCCGCCAGGCCGCTTGCTCGGGCGGTGACTCATCCGACCACGGCAGGCGCTGCCATCGGGTCTCCGTGGCGGGCGTCCATTGGCCGGAGGCATCCCGGGCTGTCGTCCGCAGCGAAAGCGTGAAGGCCTGGCCGTCCCGGGTGAGATTCGCTTCGGTCCGGAGAATCCACTTCGCGTCCACTCGCTTCGCCAGCGCCTCCACCGCGGAGTCTTCGAAGCGTCGGCGATGTTCTCCGAGCGCACGACGCGCGAGATCCGGATCGGTGACGCAAAGGCTCGTGCGGTCCGCAACCCGCGCAGCCAACATGAACGTGATCGCATCACGCCCGATGCGGTCCACGGAACGCGGGCCCGCTTCGGTCGGCACCACGAGAATGTCGCATCGGCTCCCCGACAGCACGTCGGAGAACAGCTCCTGCCTCGCGTCGTACCAGGGTGACCGCCGCGGCTCCTGCAGCATGAACCAGAGGGACCGGTAGCCGTCCTCCGGCATGTAGCCCATGAAAGCCAGGACGATCGCGGACCCGAACCACTCCGCCATCACGCGGCGACGCCACCCGGACGGCTGCGGTCGACTACGTGTGAGGGTCGCGGAAAGAAAGAGCGCAATCGGCACGATGACGACGACCGCCCCGAGTGCGGCGCCGGCCACGAGAATGACGAGCGTCAGCAATGCTGGCCAGAGCGGTACGGCACCCGCAGCGAAGATGAACACATAGCGCGCGAGATACACCGCGGCCACGAGCGTTGGTGCCCCGAGCAGAACCGTGAGGAGTCTCGCGTACCGTCCGCCGAGCGCGGGTGACAGCCGCTGCCGCGAGTAGAGCGACACCACCAGACCGGACAGCGCGCCACCGCCGCCGAACACCAGCCAGAGACGCTCGGTCTCTCCGAGCGGATCCCACGCGAGCAGCCAACCCGCCACGCCGCCGAGCACGAAACCGGCAAGGGTCGCGAACGCGACGAACCAATTCATGGGCGGTGACGCCCTGATGAAACCCCGCTGAGCGGCGCGCCGACGGACAACGTCACGGGAGGTTCACGGTCTTCGACCGACGGACCTCGGCCGGAACACGCGTTGGCGAAGACTGCCCTGCGTCGAAGGAGCGCGGCGGTAACCATATCTGGTGACAGCCTCCGGTTGCGGTCGCCACGCGATGGGCACGCTGCCCCGGGCGATGACACCAGAGGATAAGGTTCGCTCGCCGTTCGGGCAACTGCATGGCATGAGCATTCCGGCTCCGCGGCGATGGCCGCCCGGCTGCCTCAGTATTCTGCGTCCTCCTCGCTCCACTTCGCGAGCAGCTGATCCAGCAGCATGTCCTGCGACGGCAGGGTCGCGTACGGCGCCAGCCCCGACTGCGGCGGCGGCACGGGCTTGCGCCGTTCGTAGAGCCGCTGCGCGGCGGACTTGGGCGGCATCACGTCACGCGTGGGGTCGTGATACGGGTTGGCGTCGAACATCCCCTGGAACGCAGGGTCGTCGAGGTAGTTCGGCAGCTGCGCCACGACCGCCTGGTCGCCGGCAATCTGCAGGACCATCTCGTTGGTGGCGAGATCGAGAATGGCCGCACCGTCCTGAAAGCCCGTCAGGCCCGCCATGTCGTCGGCCGCCACCTGGTTGAGCGCACCGAAGCACTGCAGCACCTTGCAGTTGTTGACCATCGTCTTCCAGTCGCGCGGATACAGCAGCTGCAGCTGGCTCACGTCCTGCCAGAAGCTCCAGGTCTGCAAGCCGTAGCCGCGCAGCAGCGTGATGGCCTGGCGGAGCTGCGGCAGCTCGCCCAGTTGCGCGGCTTCGTCGAGGATGAACAGCGTGGGCTGCGGCGGCCTGCCCCGGCGGCGGGTGATGCACGTCATGATCGCGCTCAGCCACAGGCGCAGGAGCCGCCCGTGGGATTCCAGCATGTGCGGCGGGAGCACGAGGTAGATCGACAGCGGCGCCCCGCTCGTGAGCTGGTCGATGTCGAAGGTGGTGGTCTCGATGCATGCCGGCACGCGGTCGCCCCGCAGGAAGTCCACCGCCTCCTGCGCGAAAGAGATGATGCCGCCCAGCGTCTCGGGTGCGCCGATGTTCAGCATGCGCGCGATGCGCTGCACTTCCGGATGACGCGACTGGCCCATGAACTCGGCGAGCTTTGCGGGATTGGCCGCGGCGTCGTTGATGATCTTCCGCACATCGGCGAGGTTGGCGCTGCGCGGCTTGCCCGCCTCGTGCGCGTCGAGCAGGGTCTGCAGAATGGCGCCGATGGCGAGGTGCATGCCACGCTGGAGCCAGTAGCCGTTGCGCTCATCGCGGATGCTGCCGATCAGCGACTGCGCGATCACCGTGACCTCGTCCACCGCACTCGTCAGGGTGATGTCGATCACGTCGAGCGGGTTGAAGCCGTCGCTGCGATGGTCGGTGACGCTCATGGGGTCGATGATCACCACCTGCTGCCCCATCTCGCGGCGGCGCCGCGCCGTGATGGCGGCGTTCTCGCCCTTCGGGTCGATGACGATCACCGGCCCGGGGTAGCGAAGCAGGGCCGGCACGATGCAGCCCGTGCCCTTGCCAGCACCGGTAGGCGCGATCGTCAGCAGGTGCCCCTCTCCGTGAAGGAGGATGGGGTCGAGGTAGCCCGTGGCCGGCACTTTGAGCGGGTTGCCGTAGTTGAAGCCGATCGGGATCTTCGGCCGGTGGGGTTCGAGCGACCAGCCCACGAGCAGGCCCGGTTCGTCGATGCGATCGGGCTGGCGGAGTTCGGCGGCGGATTCGAGAAAAGGCATGTCAGTCCCCTCCCTTCCGGACAGCAGCGGCAGACCGCAGGTGACGGAAGATCTCGCGCGTCTTTTCGGGTTCCGCGATGCCGGTGGCGACCGACGTGTCCTCTTCCATCGTCACGCCGCCAGAGCGGGTGACGCGAAACGTGGCGTCGAACAGATCGCCGCCATAGAGCACCGCCGCCTGCGCGATGAGGTCCTCGCCATCCTCGCGGACCGCGACCGGGCGCAGATACTCCTGCCAGAGGTGCGAAGGCGAAGTGACGCCACACAGCAGCATGTCCTCCTGGGTCTCCACGAGGCGGAATGCCCCCTGGTCACCGCGGACCGCGCCGCAGAAAAAGTGCAGGTAGTCAGCGCCGCTGGTCTCGGCTCTCAACTGCGTGAGCGGGCTCGAGTAGAACGCCGGCTGATCGCCCTCGGACGCCGCACCGTCACTGCGAAGCGGCAGCGAGCCGTCGTTCAACTGGTGAATCATGCGCGACTCGCCGTCGATCGCCCACAGGAAGCCCGGGCCGTAGAGCGCGTCGAACGTGCCCACCATGCCGCCACCGAGATCGGCCTCGCCCTCCACCAGCAACCAGCCGGGATAGAAGGTAAGCGGCACGGCCCGAAGATCGCGCATCGGGTGACGGCGCGCGCCATGGCCGCCGCCGAAGGCAGCATGCAGGTAAGTGTCGAACCGCTGCAGGAACGCGCGGCTCTCCGCGGCATTGAGGGGCAGCCAGCGCCCGGGGACGAGGGGAAGTGTCGTGTTCATGATCGGAAAGACGCCGGATGGCGCTGCGTGTCAGGGCTTGAGATGCGTGTCGAACCAGTCGATCGCGAGCTTCGTGGCCTGCTCCCGCGCTTCGCCGTAGATGCCGTAGTGCGGAATGCCCGGGATTTCGACGTAGCGCTTCGGTCCCGGAGCGCGCTCGTGCGCGAGGACTGCGTGGTCGCGGTTGTCGAACAGTTCCTCCTTCTCCGCCACCACGAACAGCATCGCGCAGCCGGCAGCGCGCTCGATGCCTTCCAGCGCCGAGAAGCGCAGGAACTTTTCCAGGATGGGGCCGCCGCGCAGATTGCCGACTTCGCGCGCACCGGGCGGCGGATAGCCGCGCTCGCCCCGGGCGCGCTGCGTCCCGGCACCGATGGCGGCCTGCACCCAGGCCGGGGGCACCCGTCCCGCCGTCCAGCCCATCGCGCCCACCTGACTGAAGAGCGCCTTCACCCGCGTGTCGCGCGCTGCGACATACACCACCAGCCCGCCGGAGAAACTCGTGCCCCACAGACCGATGCGGGCCGGGTCGACCATCGGCTCGCCCGCGGCCCAGTGGATCACGTTGAAGATATCCTCCGCCTGGTCGAGCGGGTCCACGACTTCGCGGACCTCTCGCACTTCCGCGGTGAACCGGTTGCCGGTCTTCGCCGCCTCCGCGGGGGCCGGCGCCGTGAGGATGACGCGGGAATCGCTCTGACCCCAACCGCGGTAGTCGAAGGCGATGACCAGGTAGCCGGCAGCAGCAAGGTCCGTGGCCTGCGCGCGCAGCATGGCGGCCGTGCCGCCCCAGCCGTGGGACATGATGATCGTCGGGAACCGGGCGCCCTCCCTTCCGCTCGGGTAGTAGAGGTCGGCATGAAGCCTGACTCCCTCACTCATGACGGTGGCGGTACGGGTCGACACCTCAACCGCTGCGGCAGGCAAGGCCAGGGCGGAAAGGAGCAGCAACACGGCAAGGCAGAAACGCGGGAGTCTCATGGCGATGGAATCCTCGAATCAGGGGCGTGCGGCAGTTTGCGAACCGGCATTCTGACAGCATGTCGTCGTTCCCCGGACCGACCCCGGGGAAGCGGGCACAATCGCTGTCCGATCCGCTGAGGGAGATTGCAGCATGCGTCCCCGTTCGACCTTCACCCGCCGGCTCCTGTCGTGCACCTCATGCCTGCTGGCGCTGTTGGTTTCGCTCGCCCCGGTCGCCGCGCAAGCCGCCCAGCCGGAGAAGGAAGCTCACCACCGCCGCCACACCCACTGGCATTCCAAGGCCGAAGCCGTGGCGGCGCTGCGCCTGCTGCGAGAAGGCGGCAACCTGATCTTCGTGCGCCACGCCAAGACCGGCATGCTGGAGAAGGACAAGGCCAGCGGCGACTGGAACGACTGCGCGTGGCAGCGCAACCTGTCGCCGATGGGGCGCGAGGCGAGTCGCGAGATGGGCGAGGCGTTCCGCCTGCTGAACATTCCCGTCGGCGACGTGCTGAGCAGTCCGTACTGCCGATGCATGGACACGGCGAGGCTCGCCTTCGACCGCGCGACGGCCGTGCCGGACCTAGCGCCGAGCCCGAGCGGGGCGCCAGGGTCGGGCATGCGCGCTGCGGGCGCTGCGCTCACGGCACTGCTCGCCCGCGACGTCCCGGCCGGCACCAACACCGTAGTGGTGGGCCACATCTTCAACGCTCTGGGGGCACTCGGCCAGATTCCCGAGGAAGGGGAATCGTTCGTCATCCGCCGAAAGACGGGCGGCGAGCCGGAAATCGTCGCGCGGGTGACGATGACGCAGTGGGGCGACCTGGTGCGGGATCTCCTCGTGTTCGGCCTCGATCCGGCGGACGACAAGCGCATGACCGGGCATGGCACCGAAGGCCATGCGCCGCATCACGGCGGAGATCCGCACGCCCGCTAATGACGCGATGCCCGTGATTCGACTCGGATGGCCACGGCTTGGCCGAAGTGAAGAAGTCGCGGCGGCGCCCGATATGGCTACTACCTGTTCTTCGAACCTCTTTCTCCACACGCAGCCGATGACTCTTCGCTTTTCCCCGGCCGTCGGTCGGGTACTCGCCGCCTTCGTCCTTGCCGCGTGGACGCAGATATCGTCCGCTGCCGACGTGCCGCGCCTGCCCACCTACGACGAGATTCCCCTTCCCGCCGGCGAGGCTTACGACATCGCCGAGGACGGCACAGTGTCGTGGATCGGCGGTCGGCCGGTTCCGGGCGCGTCGTTCGGCAAGGGCAGCGGACCGGGCTGCTGGAAGTGGGAACTGGTGAGCCGGCGCTGGTCGCCGGCAACCGGCGCACGATCGGAAGCGGCACTGGATCTGCCGGGCATGGTCATGGCCCAGGTCGCGCTCCCCGGCGGCGTGCTGTCTCTGTCGACGGTAACGTGCGAGAACAACGACCGGTTGCGCTGGCTGCTGCTCACGCGAGACGGCAGGAAGATCGCTCTGGAGACGACCGAGAAGCTGGGCGAGTTCGCGATGCGCCTCCTGCCGCTCGGCGCCGAGGCGGCCGTACTCGTGACACGGACTTCGCGCACACGCCATATCGTTGCCTACGTCATCCGGCGCAATGGCGACCGGCTCATGTTCGTGCGCATGGCCGAACTCCCCATCCCGTATCGGGGAGACTTCGCAGCGGCTGTCACGGCCGACGGCCGGCTCATGATTCTTGGCGGCTCCGACGGGGAGTACCGCGGCTGCAACCCCTGCCGCAACGAGACTCACTTCCTAGATCTGGCCGCAAACGTCTGGCGTGCCGGTCCGCCGATGGTCGAAGCCCGGTCCGAACTCGCGGCCGGCCGACTGCCGGACGGCAGCATCCTCGTGTCCGGCGGATGGACGAAACAGGCCGGCTGGGGGCTCGGTCCTTCGGCGACGGCCGAGCTTTGGGACCCGCGCACGAATCGCTTCGAAGCTCTGCCGCCCATGCCGTCGGGCACATCACGCCATCGATTCGTCACGCTGCCCTGGGCACCCGGTCGGGTCTATGCCGTCGAAGGCGTCAACGGCAGCGCTCACGTGCTCGATCTCGCCTCGCGAACGTGGCGCACCGCCGCTGTGTGGACAGAGGGCAGCGAGGAAGGCGGCTGCGGGTTTTTCCCCTTCCGCTTCGAAGGGCATACCTACGCGTGGCTGCTGAACAAGACCGACGGTCACTACTCGTCGAAGTCATGCATCGAACAGAAGTACGCGAGGCTTTCTCTGGTACGCCCGTTCGGCACGGACCCTGTCGCTCCCGCTGCGCCACCGCCGTCTGCGCTCATCACGTTCCGCGGTGGCGCGGCGTTCGTTCCCGAATCTCGCTCGGGCAACACGATCCGGCCCGCGCTGCTCATCGGCGGCATCACTCACGCCGGCATGAACAACCACCTCATGACAGCGACGGTGGAAGCCGTCGATCGCCAGGGTCGTCTATGGGCGTTGCCTTCGCTGACTCACGCGCGGATGAACGCGCAGGCCTTCCGGGTCGGCGACGGCATCCTGGTGATCGGCGGGACGGCGGCCTGGGCGCACCTCGACCGTGAAGGCGCGGCGCGGGTGCTGCCGATGGAGTGGCTTCCCGATTCGTCTCCCAGCGGAGCGACAGGTTGGGTGGAAGTTACCGGGCCGGCGCCCGCCGCGGGCAGCGTGCTCATGCAATTGACGGACGGCACACTTCTCGAGTTTGCTCGCGCGGGGGCGAACGTCACGCAGTGGAAACCCTCGGTGCGGGAGGGCCGACTGAGCCTGGAGGCCGTGTCATGGCCACCGCTGCCTCGCGCGCGGCAGTCGGAGCCGCCGCAGGAGATGCGCGCCCTCCTGCTGGAGGACGGTCGCGTGGTCGTGGCCGGCGGCCTCGTGCAGGCCGAGAAGATTGCGCTCTACACACCTGATTCCGACCGCGCGGATGCCCCGGACAACTACATCGGCATCGGGCCGTATCTGCCCTCGCGACGACACGAGATCTTCGATCCGAAGACGCGGCGGTGGACCACCAGCGCGGCCTCGACGATGGCCGGCGGCAGTGTCTTCCTGTTCCCCGATGGTCGAGTCCTGAAGACCGTCACCGAAATGCTGCCGGACCCGGCGAACCGTGACAGCGTGATCCCGCGGGTCACCCACGAACTTGCCTCGGCGGACGGCTCGAGCTGGCGCACGCTGCCGCAGGGCTGGGGCACCGGCTCGCGGCTTCTCGCGAACGAGCGCCATCGGGTGTTCGTCGTCGACGGCGAGGTGTTCGCTGCAGGCGAGCTGCCCGGCCCGGAGACGGGCTACACCTCGGCGGCACTCGAATGGCTGAATCCGGAGGGTGACCGATGGGAGCCGGTGTGGACCGCAGGCGAGCGGGAGAGCTGGCGCATTCACCTGGGCCGGGTGCTCGTGCTCACGCTGCCGAACGGCAAGAGGGTTGTGCTGCCGGTGGAGGGATTCTGATGCGACCGGTGATTAGAACGCTTGGAGCGATCGTTCTCGGGATCTCGATCGGCGTGCTGCCGAACGTGTCTGCGATGGCGACGCCACCCGCGAAACCCTACGAGTTCGTCGTCGACAACGACGTATGGCAGGCAGGCCGCCGTGCACGCAACGGCTCGGACTGGCTGGCGTTGCACTGCCTCGGGGCCGCGTGCCGCTTCGCCCCGGCCCGGCTGCAGGTCAAGGCGGAGTCCTGGCAGGGACACTACGACGACCGGCCCACGCGCGGACAGCGGCTCAGCTTCCGGCTCGTCACGCCGGCACCGGGCCGGACGATCGCGTGGTTCCGCGTGACGCCGAAGCATCCCCCGCTATCCGCGGGCCCGGTCACCACTTACGCATCGGCCGCCACCCCGTTCAAGCGGCCGGCCTCCGAAGGCACTCTGGAAATCGCGGTGGACTTGCCGGATGGCGCCCAGGCCACGCTCGTGCCGATGCTCGACCGTGAGGCCGGCGCGTTCCGGCTGCAACTGCGTGCCGGCGGTCGGCGGCAGCTCCTCGGCGAACTGGGGCAGTGCTCCCGCGAGGTCTCGCGAAACTATCTGCTTTGGGCAGGCGAACTCGACGGCGACGGCAAGCCGGACTACCTTGTGTCGTTCGCGGATGCCGATGGCCAGGCCATCCTGCTCCTGTCCGGCGCGGCGAGCGGCCCGGAGGAACCCCTGGTCGGCGTCGGCGGCACGTACTCGTATCCGCCGTATGGCGGCGAGTGCGACTCGCAGGGCTGGCTGGCGCAGTAGACGGAAGCGCCGTCAGTTGTTCATGGCCTGCAGCGGCGCAGGGATGCGGCCACCGCGCGCCACGAACTTTCCGGACGTCTCGGGATTCACCGCCATCACCGGCGCGTAGCCGAGCAGCCCGCCGAACTCCACGCGATCGCCGACCTTCTTGCCGGGCGCGGGAATGAGCCGCACGGCGGTGGTCTTGCGGTTGATCATGCCGATGGCGGCTTCGTCCGCGATGATCGCAGCCAGCGTGGACGCCGGCGTGTCACCGGGCACGGCAATCATGTCGAGCCCGACGGAACACACGGCCGTCATGGCTTCCAGCTTCTCGATGGTGAGCGTACCGGCCTGGGCCGCCTCGATCATGCCGATGTCTTCCGACACCGGGATGAACGCGCCGCTCAGCCCGCCCACATGACTGGACGCCATGGCGCCGCCCTTCTTCACCGCATCGTTGAGCAGTGCCAGCGCCGCCGTGGAACCGTGTGCCCCCACCCGCGACAAGCCCATGGCCTCGAGGATGCGCGCCACGCTGTCCCCGACCGCGGGCGTGGGCGCCAGAGACAGATCGACGATCCCGAACGGAATCCCCAGCTTCTCCGACGCCGCACGCCCGGCGAGTTCGCCCATGCGGGTGACCTTGAACGACGTGCGCTTGATGATGGAGGCCACGGTGCCGAGGTCCGCCTCGGGCGCGGCTTCCACCGCGCGCAGCACGACCCCGGGCCCGCTCACGCCCACGTTGATGACGCAGTCGGGTTCGCCCACCCCGTGGAATGCCCCGGCCATGAAGGGGTTGTCTTCCACGGCGTTGCAGAACACGACGAGCTTCGCGGCGCCGATGCCGTCGCGGTCCGCGGTGAGGCGGGCACAGTCGAGGATCACCTCGCCCATGCGCGCCACCGCATCCATATTGATGCCGGCACGCGTGCTGCCTATGTTCACGGAAGAACACACCCGTTGCGTCGTGGCCAGAGACTCGGCGATGGAGTCGATGAGCGCCTGGTCGCCGGGTGTGGCGCCCTTTTCCACGAGAGCCGAGTAGCCGCCGATGAAGTTGACTCCCACCTCGGCGGCTGCGCGATCGAGCGCTTGCGCAATACGCGCATAGCCCGAAGTGCCCGTGCCTTCGGCGACGATCGCAACGGGCGTCACGGAAATCCGCTTGTTGATGATGGGGATGCCGTACTCGCGTTCGATCTCGTCGGCGGCGGCGACGAGCCGTGCGGCGCGCCGGCAAATCTTGTCGTACACCTTGCGCGCGAGCGTTTCCAGATCGTCGCTCGTGCAGTCGCGAAGGCTGATGCCCATCGTGATGGTGCGGATGTCCAGATTTTCCATCTGGACCATGCGGATCGTCTCGACGATCTCCTGGGGAGAGAAGCGCTGCATCGTCAGACCCGATGCATGTACTTGAAGACGTCCTCGTGCTGCGCGTCGATGCGCAGCCCCATCTCCGTGCCCTTGGCGGCGAGCCGCTGCTTCAGCTCCTCGAACGGGATGGTCGCCTTCTCGAGGTCCACCATCATGATCATGACGAAGAACTCCTCCATGATGCTCTGGGAGATGTCGAGGATGTTGGCGCTGGCCTCCGCGAGGATCGTGGCAACGCCGGCGATGATGCCGACGCGGTCCTGGCCGATGACGGTGACGATGACGCGGTTGGCGCGTGGGGGGGTGTTCATGGGGGCGTCCGTGGTGGCAAGGTGGGCGGGCGACCTTCACCAACTCTGCGAAGCGCAGAGCGCGGAGGTCACTTTACCGAAGGCCGGAGTGTAGCTGTCTGGGCCGGCCGCAGCCCCTTGGGAATACGGGCTTCGCGGCTATGCGGCGCCTGCGGGTACTCATGCGCCAGCATCAGCAGCAGTCAGGTGGGCTGTTTCAGACATTCTGGACGAGGGCGGAGGTGTTTATTCGGCGTCTTGGCTCAAGGCAATTGCGCAACCAGCGGTTGCAGCGATGGGATGGCGACGTCGGCCATTTGTGCAACCACCGGTTGCGTAAAGTTGCCGTCCGCTTCGAGCAGCTGCGGATATGCCCGGTAGAACTGCAGCATCAGCCGGATGTTGCGCACCGAAAAGCCCTTCACCTCGGGCAGTTCGTTGGCCAGATCCTGAGCCAGCCGGGGAATCACGGCTGCCCCCCAACCCTCGTCCGCCTGCCGGGGGTCCAGCAGCTGGCTTACCTGCCAGTACAGTCGTATGAGCTCCCTGTTGGCAGCGAAGGCCGCGCGCAACTGCGCCTGCCGGATGCGCGCTCTGACGTCGGACAGGAGCGCCGCGTAATCTGCCGGCACGGTCATGCCGCCTCCTCGGACTTGCGCCCGCGCGGCGGTTCTTCCGCCCCACGCGCCACCCGCTCGGCAGGGATGGGATACGCGCGTGAGACGACGCCAATACCCGCGGAGAAGTCGAGCTGCTTCAGGTCCTGCAAGACCGAGCCGGCTTGTTCCAGTTTCCGGTCGAATTTCTGGCGTGACTTGGTCCCCGGTGTCACGCGCGCATCCCCTGCGCGGGGACCGGGCTTATCGCACGCGCGTTTCGAGTAGTGGTTTGCTGCGACTTACCATCGGGGGGTTGGCTTTCCGGGCTCACGAGTCAGATCCGCCAGCATCCTTTGAGTCAGCTCAACTGCAGGACAACAGCTTGAAGCGCGCGCCCGAGAATCCAGGTTGTCCCTCGGTCGAATTAGACCTTCCAGAGGAACAATGGACGGACTTCCACGCGACCAGGACGACAGTGCGGAAATGGTAACTCGATCGACTGGGCGCTAGACCGGGGAAGGTATTCGACCGGGGCCGTTTGGTACTTGTGAACGTGACGATGAGGTTGTGCCGGGCTCGCGTTGCAACCGCGAGCCCATCGGGTGCTGGCCTGCCTGGCCGATGGAGGAGGCATCACGCCCCCTCCGGCAGTTCAATCGCACCCATCCAATAGCAGAGCAACGGCGCCGGGATGCGCATGATCTGCGTGGCCGCCGTACTTGCACTCGGTGCCGATTCGGCTGCGGGCGCTGGCAAACCCTGCATCGGCCCGAAGTCGTCCAGCGACTTCGTTACCACGTAGCCTCGCGCGATGTGCTTGGTTCTGCACAGTTCGATCAGGCCCTTCAGTTCACGGGCACCGGTGTGCTGCGCACGGTACTTCACCTCGAAGGGAATCAACTCCCCACACACCTCGGCGACGAGATCGACCTCGTGATCCCGCTTGCCGCGCCAGTAGGAAAACCGCACGTTCTGCGCATAGTAGCGGGCGAACAAGTGCTTGAAGACGGCAGTTTCGGTAGCCACCCCGAGCGCCGTTGCGTCCTCCAGGATCGCCTTGCCCTTGAGCATCACCGCCGGCGCGATGGCGGCGTCGGCCAGGTAGATCTTGAACCGCGCGCGCAGGACGTCCTTGCCGTAGCCATGCGGCGCCAGGCGGTAGATGAGGTGTGTGGCTTCCAGCAACTCGATGAAGTTCTGCGCCGTCGGGCGCTTCACCTCCAGGTTGGCGCACAGGTCCACCATATCCAGCAGCCCGCCATCGTGCATGCACAGATAAAGGAAAGTGTGTTCCAGGTCCAGCACGCGGCGCACACCGAACAACGCAGTCATGTCGCGCTTGAGCACCTTGTCGATGATGTCCTCGCGCAGAAGTCGCTGCGCCTGCGTAACGCTTTCCACCTGCGCGGTCTGTGGAAATCCGCCGCGCACGAGGTACTCATGAAAGTGGCCGACGTAGGCGCTCGCGAGGTCTGTAGTGCGATAGAAGTCCGCAGGCCTCCAGTCAAAGAGATCGCGCAGGGTTCGCAGCCTGGGCAGTTCAGGGAGCTGCAGGCGTTTGATCTGCAGGTACTCGTAAAACGACAGCGTGGTCAGTCGAATGGTATGCCAGCGGCCCACGCCGGATTCCTGGTCAGCCTCCACCAGCGGCATTGCCGACCCAGTGAAGGCGATGCGCCGGTCCTTGCGGAAGTCGACCTGGTGCTTGACCCAGGTGCCCCAGTCGCGGACGAACTGGGCCTCGTCGAGCAGCAGGTACTCCGGCCCCTCGGCGCGCGGCTCACGCTCGCGCCATGCTTCGATCACGGCATCGATGCCGGCCAGCTTCAGGATCGGGTGGTCGAACGTGACGTAGAGAATGTTGGCGGCGGGTACGCCGGCGCGCAGCAGAGCATCTGCGGCCTGCAGCATCAGGGTGGTCTTGCCAATCTGCCGCGCACCGGAAAGCATCACTGCGCGGGGTGCGGGCGGTGCGGTCAGCCACGCGTGAAGCTCACCGAAGGCCGCGCGCCGCCACTTGGGCAGGTCCGCGATGGCCTCGCCTCGCCACCAGGGGTTGAACTGGGCGAGAACGGCGACGAGTTCTTCCTTCGAGACTCTCATGGGCGAGATTCTATCTGGAAGATGTGTTTAGTTAAAGTGCAGTTTACTTGAATGTCGATCGCAGACTGATTTTGTCATCCGTTGGCGCTTGTCTGCGAGGCCCGGCAATGGGTGAATCGCGTCATCGCGAACACCCCGGAGCTCCGGTCCGTCACACCGACCCCCGCACCGCCTATACCGCACGCACCACCTTGTCCTTCGCTCGCGTGCGGCGTGATCTCAACCAGAACCGCACGGTCGTCCAAGGACTCGCATTTCGAGGCGGGAGAAGGTCCTTGGGGAAGGTCCGCACAACGAAGAAAACCCCAGGGAACCGGGGCCGTGGAAGACTCCTGGTGCAGACGAGGAGGATCTCCACCAACTTTCGCTCGAGCCAAAACATCAAGGTATTTGCCTGGCGAACGTCAATTCGTGAGCGGAATATGGGCCACCATTGTGGCTCACGGTCAAGTCAGGTTGGCTGCTGTTTGTATCGCTGCGAAGGCGACCGTGTGTAGGCTGCCGGCCATCAGCGACTCGGGATGCCTGGCGCGCTTGCAGCCCTGGCGGTGAGGTCGGTTTCGGCGCAAGGCTGACGGGCCCACCAGCACCAGCCGGCATCGGCAAGATGCCTATGTCCGTGTCAGCGACACAGCGCTCGAAAGCGCTAAACCACCGAACCGTCGAAGGATCTTACAGCACCCTGCCCGGCAGGGAGATAAATGTCAGCATACGTTTTGTTTTCACTCAGAAAAATCATGCTGGAATACACGTTGCAGAAGCGGGGTTTTCCCACTGGGGTAGCGACGATTTGCCGTCGGTTGCAGGCGATCGCGCTGCGCACAGTGACCCACGCGATGGTTTGTAGTGTTTCTCATCGGAGAACAAGCATGAAGCTCAAGTCCCTGGCCGCCGCTTGGGCGCTGGCCGCAGGTTGCCTGTCATCGGCCCAGGCCGCACCGGTACTGTCCATCCTGCCGAACCAGCAGAACGTGGCAGTCGGCGACTCCGTCGCCGTTGACATCGTCATCAGCGGCCTCACCGGCATCAACCAGATCGTCAGCGGCTTCGACCTGAACGTCTCCTACAACACCTCGTTGCTGACATGGGCCGTCATTAACGTGGACCCTGGTGCTAACTCCATGGGTGGGATACCCAACGTCAATCTTGCATTCGACGGTGACGACTCCGATGGCAAGATCGGCGCCAACGTGAACTCGCAATTGAATGACAACGACCTGGACGCCCTGCAGGGCGATAGCGTCTTGCTGATGAGCCTGCTTTTTCGGGGCCAGGCGAACGGCGTCAGCTTCCTGAACTTCGGCTCCGACCCGTTGCTGGAACGGCTGGTCACGGGTCGCCAGCTGGCAACCGGCAGCCGCGGCGCACTCGAACTGGATTACCGCGGCGCCTGCATCGCCGTGGGCGACGCGGCCTGCCCGGGCCGGGTCCCAGAGCCGGCGAGCTTCGGCTTGGTCGCCCTGGCCCTGCTGGGTTGCGGCATCGCAAGCCCGCGCCGCCGTCGCAGCGAAAAAGTAGTCGCAACCGCCTGACCCACCGAACTTGACGCGCAACATCCCGGCCGGCTCTTGCCGGCCTTTCTTTTTCCGCCTTCGACCATTGCACCTGGCGCTCCATTCTTCCACCGCTCCCAGGCTGGCATGGTTGCCATGGCGCGAAGGCCTCCTTGACAAACGGGCGGCTGAGAAACGGGAGTCTTCTATCCTCGGACTTGGCAGGACATCACGATCGACCAATTCATCCAGGTCGTCGACCCCTGTATACGCTGTTGCAACGAATAGCGAATCAAAATTTCTCTTGGCTCGCGTAGCCCCATCGAATACCCAGAGAGCCCTGGGTTCACGGCATAAACCAGTCCAGGCTTTACGCCGCATCCCCCTGGCTCAGCTTGCATGTGGAATCAACGGCCAGCCGACAAACATCCGAATTAGGCACCACCAGCGAAACCCCGCCACGACTGGCGTTTCGCGAACATGAAAAAGCCCGGAACATGTCCGGGCCTTGATGTTCTGGTGGAGACGAGGAGGTTGTGCCGGGCTCGCGTTGCGGCCGCGATCCCGTCATCCCGCCGATTCTCGGCGGGACCGCCCGCGCCTTCGGCGCCGGCGTCCTGCGGGCGCGGTGCGCCCTGGTCGACTCCCTTCGGGAGTTCGCTCCTCGCGAGCGCCGCAAAAACAAAAGGCACCCGGTGGGTGCCTTGTTGTTGATTGGTGGAGACGAGGAGGATCGAACTCCCGACCTTCGCATTGCGAACGCGACGCTCTCCCAGCTGAGCTACGTCCCCACGGTTCGTCACCGGTTGTGTCACTTGATGACGAGGGGCGGGAGTTTAGCCGAAGAGTTCGGCCGCGACAATTCCCCTCGCAAATTCCGGCGCTTTCGGGGTCCTTTCGCGGTAGGGATTTGAAGGTCCCTGATATCGCACGAATTGCTCGCTTTCCCGATGTCCTCACTCGGGAATTTCCCCTTTTGGATCAGGCCTGAAATTCAAGTTTTGATCGATTTGGGCCGTTAGCGTGACGGCGTAGCTGAGGTTGGTTTCGCTGTTCGATTCTTCGCGGTTCTTTGATTCGCAGGTGTCGCACGGGCAGCTCATCGCGGCACCACGCAACCACACGACAGAAATTGATCGCCTCGCGGCACCCGACGGTCCGGGATTCCGGACACGGCCGCGGGCAAATTGGAGCAGGGAAATGACGGCATTTACAGTCAGCAGCGGAACCACCATCCTGGGCAACGACAGCATCCAGGGGACGTCGGGCACATCCGACTCGGTCACTCTGCTCAACTCGGGAGGAGACATCTCCATCTCGGCGATGGAAAGCGTCGTCGGGACCGGAGGCTCCAACGACGTTGCCGTCCTCATCGGCTCGAACGCCGAAGACGTCTCGGTCAGCGCGGTCGAATCGGTCCTCGGGCGGGCGGGGGTCACCGATACGGTCACGCTCCTCGACGGCGCCACATCGGTCGCCGTGAGTCTCGTCGAATCTGTCGTGGGTACCACTGCAACGAGCGATGTCGCGCGGATGCTCTCTGCGGGCACGCTCAGCATCTCCGCCCTCGAATCGGTCGCCGGCTCCAGCGGCGCCGACACGGTCGCTCTGCTCGACAACGGCGGCGTCACGGTCTCGGGTGTGGAAACGGTCATCGGCGCGTCCGGAGCCACCGACACGCTGACCCTGGCGGCAGCCTCCACGGTGCGCGTTTCCGCGATCGAAGAGATCGTCGGCAGCGGCTCCAATGACACGATCCACCTGCTCGCTGCCGAGAACGTCACGGTGAGCGGCATCGAAACCGTCGTCGGCGTGGCCGGCGCGGAAGAGGTCACCCTCGATGCGTCCGGCGCGACCACGCTCGCGATCTCCCGCATCGACACCGTGCTCGGCAGTTCGAACAACGGCGACAACGTGCGCCTGCTCGGTGCACAGACCGTCGATGTCAGCGCAGTGGAAACGGTCTTCGGTACCACGGGTGCCGGCGACACGGTTCGCATCATCGGCAATGACGAAACGATTGCCGTTTCGCTCGTCGAAGTCGCTGTCGGCACGACAGGTACCGCCGACACCGTCCGCATCCTGAGCGCCGGCTCACTGTCCGTCTCCAACATCGAGGAAGTCCTCGGCTCCGGTGGTGTGGACGTCGTCTCGATCACGGGCCAGACCGACGTTTCCGTGTCCACGGTGGAAACCGTGATCGGCACCAGCGGCACGGGCGACTCCGTAACTCTGCTGTCCGACACGGCCGTCGCGATCTCCGCGATCGAGAGCGTGATCGGCGACGCGGGCACGAACGACACGCTGCGCATCATCGGCACGGGCACCGTCGCGGTCTCCGTTTCCAACATCGACTCGGTGCTGGGTTCCACGACCACCACCGAAATCGTGCAGCTGCTCAACGCAGGCGACACGGTCGGCGTGAGCTTCGTCGACACCGTGCTCGGCACGACCGGCGCGGGCGACACGGTGCAAATGCTGGCTTCGGGCTCCGTCGCCGTAAGCAATGTCGAGGAAATCGTCGGCACGACAAGCGCCGACACTCTCACGCTGCTCTCCGCTGCAGGCCCGGTGTCGATCTCCGCGATCGACACCGTGATCGGCACGGGCGGCACCGACGGCGTCGAGCTGATCGCAGCCCTCTCGGGTGGCAATGCGCTGGCCGTCACTGACGTGGCGACGGTCATCGGCACCTCGACGAACAACGAAACCGTCCGTCTTCTCGGCGCTGGCGACTTCTCGCTCTCCGCCATCGAGTCCGTGATCGGCTCGGCTGCCACCGGCGAGAACATCGAGCTGATGGCCACGCAGACCATCAGCGTCTCGAACGTCGACCAGGTGCTGGGCACGACTGCCACGACCGATGTCGTCCGTATCACCGGCGCCGGTTCCATGGCCGTGTCGCTGGTCGACACGGTGGTCGGCAGCGCCGCCGCCGAAGTGATCACGATGCTGAGCGACGACGTGTCGCTCGGCGTCTCCCTCATCGACAGCGTCATCGGCTCCAGCGGCACCGACACTCTCAATCTCTTCGGCACCGGCACGGTCAGTGTGTCCGCGATCGAGAGCGTTCAGGGCTCGAGCGCCCTCGACTCGGTGGCGCTCCTGGCCTCGGGCAACATCGGCGTGTCTTCCGTGGACACGGTGATCGGCACGACGGGCAACGATTCCGCCACTCTGCTCGGCTCCGGCGGTGTGCTTTCGCTCTCCGCCGTCGAGAGCGTGATCGGCACGACCAGCACGAGCGACACCATCCGCCTGATGGCGGCAGCCAGCGTGTCCGTCTCCGATGTCGAGCAGGTGCAGGGCAGCACGCAGTCGGGTGACGCCGTCGTGATGCTGAGCGACTCGTCCATGGCCGTCTCCACGACGAACGTGGAGTACGTGCTCGGCACCACCGACACCAGCGACGTGCTGAAGCTGATGGGTGGCGGCACGATGTCGGTGTCCGCCATCGAGAGCGTGATCGGCTCCGCGGGCGGGGATGTGATCACCCTCACCACCGCCGGCACGACCGTCGTCGTTGACGACATCGAAACCCTCATCGGTACGAGCGGCGCCGACACCGCGGAGATCATCGGCGGCGGCACGCTCGCCGTCAGCGTCATCGACTCGGTGGTCGGCTCCACCAGCGCAAGCGAGATCGTGCGCATGATCGCCGCCGGCGGTCTGTCGGTGAGCAACATCGACACGGTCATCGGCTCCTCGGGAACCGACGTGGTCACGCAGCTGGGCGAGGAGTCCGTCGGCGTAAGCCTGGTCGAGACGGTGATCGGTACCGCCGGCACCGACGACACGGTTCTGGTCCTGGGCGGCGATGTCGCGGTCTCGCGCATCGAAACCCTGATCGGCACCACCGGCACGGAAAGCGTGTCTCTGCTCGGCTCCGGCGTCACCGTCAATGCTGCCGAACTCGACACCCTCATTGGCTCGTCCGGTACGGACGTTCTGACGCTCCTCAGCAACTCCACCATTGCCGTGAGCACCGTGGAGACCGTCATCGGCGGCTCGGGCGCGGACGCGGTTCGCATGATGGGGGCAGGCGCACTCGCTGTGTCCGAAGTCGACACCGTCACCGGCAGCACCGGGGTCGACAGCCTGGCCCTGCTCAACACGACGGCCAACAACATCCTGGTGAGCGCGATCGAGTCGGTCGTCGCCACCAACTCCGGCAGTGAGGACACGATCACGCTTCTGGCCACCGGCACGCTCTCCGTGAGCGGCGTGGACAGCGTGGTGGGTACGGCGGCGTCGACCGATGCGGTCCGGATCCTGTCTGCCGCGACGCAGATTTCCGTCAGCGCCGTCGATACGGTCGTGGGTTCCGGCGCAGGCGGTGGCGACATCGTCACCATGCTTGCCGACGACATGCTCACCGTCTCGAATGTCGACTCGGTGATCGGCTCCGGTGGAATGGATTCGGTACGGATCCTCGGTGGCGGCACCGTGACCGTCGACCAGATCCAGGTGATCGTCGGCGGCACGAGCACGACCGACGTCGTGACGGTCGCGCAGGCCTCCACGGTGTCGGTGTCCAACGTCGACACACTGATCGGCAGCACCGACGCCGGCGACATCGTCCGCATGCTTTCCGCCGGCACGATCGCCGTCAGCAACGTCGAAACGGTGGCCGGCACGTCGGGCAACAGCGATGTCGCCCAGCTCGCAGGCAGCACTGGACAGACTGTCGCGGTCAGCGCCGTCGAGACCATCCGCGGCACCACGGCGACCGACACCGTATCGCTCCTGATGAACGGCGCCCATGCGGTGTCCGGCATCGAAACCGTGATCGGCCGCGTAGGTGCGGATTCGGTCAACTATCTCAGCGGTGGCTCGGTTGCCGTCTCTGCCATCGAAACCGTGAGCGGTACGACCGGCACCGCGGACATCGCACAGATGATCGCGGCCACCGGCACGACGCTGAGTGTGTCCGCCATCGAGACCGTGCTGGGCACCACCGATCAGACGGACATCGTCCGGATGATGCAGCAGGGCGGGCTGTCGATCAGCAATGTCGAGACGGTGATCGGGACGACCGGCACAACCGATGCCGCGACGCTTCTCGGCGCGACGACTCTGTACGTGAGTGCGGTCGAGACGGCCATCGGCTCCTCCGGCACCGATACGGTCTACATGATGGGCACCACCCTGTCGGCCTCCGCGATCGAGACGGTCATCGGCACGGCCGGCACCGACTCGGTTCGCATGCTCGACACTGCGGTGGCTGTGTCGGCCGTGGAAACGGTCCTCGGGTCCTCGGGCGCCGACACCCTGAACATGCTCGCGAGCGGCACGATCGCCGCCTCGGGCGTCGAGATCGTGATCGGTCTCACCGCCGCGGGCGATGCCGTCCGGATGATGTCCACCGGCGCCATGTCCGTGAGTGAGATCGAGTCCGTCATCGGCACCACCGGCTCCGATACCCTCAGCCTGCTCGGCACCGGCGTGGCCGCCAGCGTGTCGAACATCGAAACCGTGATCGGCAGCAGCGCGGTCGGCGACAGCATCAAGATGCTTGCCGGCGGCACGCTCGCAGCGTCCGCCGTCGAGAGCGTCGTGGGCACGCTCGACAGCGACACGGTCCGGATGATCGCCGCCGCCGCCTCTACGCTGTCCATCAGCAGCATCGAGACGGTACTGGGCACAACCGGCCAGACCGACACGGTGGAAATCATCGCGGGCAGCGCGCTCGGCGTGAGCAATGTCGAGTCCGTCGTCGGCACCACGGGCAGCGTCGAGACCCTCTCGCTGCTCGGCACCTCCGGCGCCACGGTGAGCGTGAGCAACGTCGACGTCGTGCTCGGCTCGACCGGCAGCGATGTCCTCAACTACCTCGGCAGCAGCACCGCCAGCGTCAGCAACGTCGAGACGGTGATCGGCACGACCGGCACCACCGACTCCCTGCGCGTACTCGGCTCGGGTGCCGCCACCTCGGTGGCAGTGTCCGCGATGGAGACCGTCATCGGTACGGCCGGTCAGTCGGACACGGTCCGTGTGCTGACCGACCCGACGGTGTCGGTGAGCGCCGTCGAAACGGTGATCGGCACCTCGGGGACCACCGACACGGTCCACCTCATCGGTGGCGGCTCGGTGGGCCTGTCCGCGATCGAGACCGTCGTCGGCAGCGGTGCGACCAGCGACACGGCTCGCATGCTCGCCTCCGGCACCCTGTCGGTGTCCGCAATCGAGAGCGTGGTCGGCACCACCGGGGCCGGCGACATCGTTCAGACCCTCGGCACCGACGTCACGCTGTCGACCAGTAACGTGGAGACCGTGATCGGCTCCACCGGCACGGCGGACGTCCTGCAGCTCACCGGCGCGCAGACGGTAGCGGCTTCCGCGTTCGAATCGGTGCTCGGTTCCTCGGGAACCGATGTCGTGAACATGCTCGCGAACGGCACGCTGATCGTGTCCGGCGTCGAGACCCTGATCGGCAGCGGTGGCGCGGATGTCGCCACGCTCCTGGTCGAAGGCGGTCTGGCGGTCAGTGCCGTAGAACAGGCGATCGGTACCGGCGGCAGCGGTGACTGGGTGCGCATGCTCGGCAGCGGCACCACCACGCTGTCCGTCTCCGCGATCGACACGGTGCTGGGCGGCGCCCAGACCGACGTCGTGAGCCTGGTGGATGCGGGCCAGATCTCGGTGTCGAACATCGAGACCGTGATCGGCACGACCGACACCGTCGATGCCGTGCGCCTCCTGGGCGCCGGCACTGTCGCCGTGTCTGCGGTCGAGTCGGTGGTCGGCACGGCCGCAACGGGTGAAGTGGCGCGCCTCCTGGCTGCGACCACGGTGTCCGTGTCCGGCATGGAAACCGTCATCGGCAGCACCGGCACCGATACCGTCGAACTGATGGCAGGGGCCGATGTGGCCGTCTCCGCGGTCGAGTCGGTGGTCGGTACTGCAAGCACAGAGACGCTGACCATGCTCCAGAGCGGCAACGTGTCGGTGAGCGAGATCGAGACCGTCGTCGGCTCCACTGGAACCTCCGACGTGGTCACTTTCCTCGGGGCCACCACGATCGGCGTGAGCAACATCGAAACCGCGCTGGGCTCCGGCACGGCGGGTGAGGACATCCTGCAACTGATCGGCTCCGGTTCCTCGGTGTCGATCTCGAACATCGATACAGTGCTGGGCACTACCGCCGCCGGCAACGTGGATGTGGTCACGCTGCTCGGGGCCGCGTCCGTCGCCGTGTCCCACGTGGAGACGGTCGTCGGGTCTTCGGGCACCGACTCGGTGTCGATGCTGCGCACCGGCACCATCGCCGCGAGCAGCATCGAGACGGTGATCGGTACGGGCTCCTCGACGGCCGACGTGCTGCGCCTGATCGGCGCTTCGACGGCGTCAGTCTCGGCGATCGAGACGGTGATCGGCAGCACGGGCACCGACACGGTGATGCTGATGGCGGATACCGCGCTGGGCGTGTCCAACGTCGAAACGGTGATCGGCAACGGGGCGGCGGAAACCGTGACGATGCTGAACACGGGTACGGTGGCCGTGTCCGACGTGGCAACGGTCGTGGGTTCTCAGGATGCCGACACGGTGCGCCTGCTGAATGCCGGTGTGGTGGGCATCTCCCGCATCGAGTCCGTGATCGGTCTCACGACGGGTGGCGACATCGTCCGGATGATCGGCAGCGACGAGCTGACCGTGTCCAACATCGAATCGGTCATCGGTCTCACGACCAGCGGCGACGTGCTCACTGTGCTCGCCTCGAGCGAGACGGTGACCATCACCAACATCGAGACCGTGCTCGGCAGTGCGGGCACCGACTCCGTGGCCATGGCCGTCACCGGCAACCTGGCGATCAGCGCGGTCGACAGCGTGATCGGCGGCAACGGCGCCGGCGACGTCCTCACCCTGCTCGGCGCATCGACGCTCGCCACCAGCGCGGTCGAGACGATCGTCGGCAGCCGCGAGACCGACTCGGTGACGATGCTGAACGCCGGCACGCTCGCCGTGTCCCGGATCGAAACCGTGGTGGGTACCGGGTCGACGGTCACCGCGGATGTGGTCCGCATCATCGGCGGCGGCTCCGTCGCCCTGTCCGCGGTCGAGACGGTGATCGGCTCCGCCGCGACCAGCGACGTCGTCCAGGTTCTGTCGGCCGGGACGATCTCCGCCTCGGCCATCGAGACGCTTGTCGGCTCGACCGGAACGGACGTCGCGGCACTGCTGTCCGCCGGCGCCATCCGGGTTTCGACGATCGAGACCGTGATCGGCACGGCCGGGACCGAATCGGTCACTCTGCTCGGCAGCGGCGGTACCGTCGCGGTGAGCGGCATCGAGTCCCTCGTGGGCACGGCCAGCACCGACATCGCCAACATGCTCGGCGGCGGGACGATGGTCGTGAGCGCAATCGAGACCGTGGTCGGCTCCACCACCAGCACGGAAGTCGTCCAGCTTCTGGGCGTCGGCACCGTGGCCGTCTCGAACGTCGAGACGGTCCTGGGCGCGTCCGGCAGTGACATCCTCCGCATGCTCGGCACCGGCACGCTGCAGGTCTCGGGCGTCGAGACGATCCTGGGCACCACGGGCACCGACACGGTGAACGTGCTCGGCAACGGCACGGTGGCCGTGTCCCAGGTCGAGTCCATCGTCGGCACGGCCGCCACGGGCGAGACCGTGGCCATGATGCACCCCAACTTCACGTTCTCCGTGAGCGCCATCGACACGGTGATCGGCACGGTCTCCAACCTCGACCGCCTGCAGCTGATCGGCGCGACGTCGGTCGCCGTGAGTGAGGTCGAGACCATCACCGGCTCCACGGCCGCCGGCGACATCGTCCGCATGCTCGGAGAGGACACCCTGTTCCTGAGCGAGATCGAGACGGTGATCGGCTCCACCGGTTCCGACCAGATTTCCATGGCCGACGGCGGCACGGTGCTGGTGAGCGCCGTCGAGACGGTGATCATGACCACCGGCACGACGGACATCGTGCAGATGCTGAATTCGAACACTCTGCGGGTCTCCGCGGTGGAAACCGTGCTCGGCACCACCGGCAGCCAGGATGTGGTCTCGCTGGAAGGGGCTACGGCTCTCGCTGTGTCCGAGATCGACCGGGTGATCGGAACGACCGGCACGGGCGATGTCCTCACCGTGATCGGCGGCAGCGCGGTTTCCGTGTCGGCCTTCGAGACGGTGATCGCCTCCGCCGCCACCGACACGATCACGATGCTCGCGAGCGGCTCGCTTGCCGTGAGCCGCGTCGACACCGTGGTCGGCACCACCGGCACGGACACGGTCACGCAGCTCCAGAGCGGCACGACGCTCGCCGTCGAGGATGTGGAGACGATCGTCGGCACCACGGGTACGACAGATGCGCTTCGCCTGCTCACGGACGACGCCAACGTCGGCATCTCCATCGTCGAATCTGTGATCGGTACGCGCGGCAGCGAGACCGTCCGCATGCTCGACTCGGGCTCCCGAACCCTCTCGGCCTCCGCAATCGAAACGGTGGTGGGTACGGCGGGCACGGCGGACGCCGTGGTCGTCCTCGGCACCGAAGGGCTGTCCCTGCTGGTCTCGAGCATCGAGACCGTGGTCGGCGGATCCAGCTTCGACGCGGTCCGGATGCTCCAGGCGGGCAATCTGTCGGTGAGCGCGGTGGATCGCGTCATCGGCAGCACCGGCACCGACATCGTCGTCGCCCTGGGCGCCGATGGCATCAATCTGTCGGTGAGCGGGATCGAAACGGTACAGGGCAGCACCGCTGCCACCGATGTGGTCCGCATGCTGAACAGCGGCACGCTTGTCGTGTCTGCGGTGGAAACGGTGGTCGGCTCCGGCGCAGGTGATGCCGTCCGTCTCGCCGCGAGCGGCGCCATCGCGGTCTCCGACGTGGCGACCATCATCGGCAACACGGGCACGGATGTCCTGACACTGCTGCGCGCCGCTGGCGACACCTCCGTCGTGAGCATCAGCGCGGTGGAGACGGTCATCGGCAGCACGAACTCCGGCGACGCTCTCACGATGCTGGCCACGGGCTCGCTGGCGGTCTCCGAGGTGGAGACGGTATTCGGTTCCAGCGGAACGGACACGGTGCAGATGCTGGCGGCCGACAGCCTGGCGGTGTCGAACGTCGAATCGATCGTGGGCAGCTCGGGTACCGACACCATCACGATCCTCGGCACGACGGCAATCAACGTGGCCCTCTCGGGAATCGAGTCGGTGGTCGGCACGAACGCCAACTCCGACATCCTGCGCTTCCTCGCGAACGGCGACGTGGCGGTGCGGAACATCGAAACCGTGATCGGCACGACGGCAGCCACCGATGTGCTGCGCCTGTCGACCTTCGACACGGTGGCGGTCTCGGCGATCGACACCATCATCGCCAGCACGCAGGCCGGCGACATCGTCCAGATGCTCGGCAGCGGCAGCATCTCGGTGTCGAACGTCGAGACGGTGATCGGCACGACAGCCTCGGGCGACTCGGTCACGGTGCTGAACGGCAGCAGCGTAGCGGCTTCCAACATCGAGACGGTGGTCGGTACCACGAATACCGGTGACGTCCTCCGACTCCTGGGTGGCGGCACCATCTCCGTATCGGCCCTCGACACCGTGCTGGGCGGTTCTTCGACCGACACGGTTGTGATGATGGCCGGCGGCACCATCGCCGTGGGTGCGGTCGAGTCGATCGTCGGCACGACGGGTACGACCGACGTGCTGCGGATGCTGGAAGACGACCGCGTGTCCGTCAGCGCGATCGAGACGGTGATCGGCACGAGCGGTCGTGAGGTGGTGTCTCTCCTCGGGACGAACGCGACGATCGCGGTGTCCGGGATCGAAACTCTGCTCGGCACTTCCGGCGTATCCGACGCGGCCACGATGCTGGCGACCGGTCTGCTGTCGGTCTCGGGTGTGGAGACGGTCATCGGCACCACGGGCGGCGGCAACGTCGTCCAGATGATGGCGGCCGGCGCTCTGTCGGTGAGCAACGTCGACACAGTCGTCGGCGTGGCGGACGGTGCGACGAGCGACGTCATCACCCTCCTGGGCGGCGGAACCTACGCAGTCAACGAGGTCGAGAGCGTCATCGGTACGGCGGGCAGCGCGGATGCGATCCGCCTGATCGCCGCCGAGACAATCTCGGTCAGCCGCATCGAGACGGTGGTCGGCAGTGCCGGCGCCGACACGGCGATCCTGCTGGGTAACGCGACTCTCGCGGTCTCCGGCGTGGAGACCGTGGTGGGCGTCTCCGGTGCGGATACGGTCACGATGCTGGCCGCAAGCACGGGCACCTCGCCGCTTCGCGTGAGCAACATCGAAGTGGTGATCGGTTCGACCGCCACCACCGATGTGGTCGCCGCCCTCGCGGCAGGCACCCTGTCGCTGAGCGCGGTCGAGACGGTGATCGGTTCCACCTCGACCACGACCAACGACGTCGTCCACATGCTGTCCGGCGGCACCTTGGGCGTAAGCCGGATCGAGACGGTGATCGGCACGACCGGTACAACGGATGTAGCACGGATCCTCGATACGGGCAGCACCAGCATGCTGGTGTCCGCAGTCGAAACCGTGCTGGGCGGCGCCGGTTCGGATGTCGTCCGCCTCGCGGGCACGGGCGGCATCGTCTACTCCGCCGGCGGCGGCACCGACACCATCGTCGGCGCCCAGGCCACGGACGTTCTGACGATGCTCCAGTCCGGTCCGATCGCCGTGAGCCTGCTGCAGACTGTGATCGGCTCCACGGCCTCCGGGGATGTGGTGAGCATGCTCGGCGCCGGCAACCTCTCGGTGTCGAACGTCGAGACAGTGATCGGCACGGCGTCCACGACGACAGACGACGTGGTCCGGATGCTGAGCGGCGGATTCCTCGGCGTGTCCGCGGTGGAGACAGTGATCGGCACCACGGGCACCACGGACGTGGTCCGGTTCTACGGCAGCAACGTGGATGTCGCGGTGAGCGCCGTGGAAACCCTGATCGGTACGTCGGGGACGGCAGACCAGTTCAAGCTTCTGGCGGCCGGCACGGTGTCGGTCTCCGGCATTGAGACCCTGGTGGGCAACGCCGGCACGGACGTGGCGGTGATGATGAACGCGGTGCTGATGGCGGTCTCGGAGATCGAGACGGTCGTGGGCACCTCGGGCAACGCCGACGCGATCCGCTTCATGACCAGCGAAACCATCGCGGTTAGCAACATCGAGACGGCACGCGGCACCACGGGATCGGGTGACGTGATCCAGCTCTTGGAAGCGGACACCATCGCCGTGTCGCTGGTAGATACGGTGCTGGGTACCACCGGCACCGATACAGTGACACTGCAGTCGGCCGGCACCCTGGCCATCAGCAGCATCGAAACGGTCACGGGCGGTTCCGGCACCAACGTCGTGAGCATGCTCGGCGCCGGGACCCTGGCGGCAACCCTGGTGGAGAGCGTGATCGGGTCCGCCGGCACGGACGTGCTGCAACTGCGCGGCTCCGGGTCGGTGTCAGTCTCCGAGATCGAGTCGGTCCTCGGTACGGTGAAGAGCAACGAAGTCGTGCGTCTCCTGGCGGCGGACACGTACGCGGTGTCGGCGGTCGAGACGGTGGTAGGTTCCTCGGGCACGGACATCGTCGACATGCTCGGCGCGTCCCTGGTCCTCAAGGTCTCCGATATCGAGACGATCCGCGGCTCCGCCGGAACAGACGCCGTCACGATGATCGCGGCGGACACCATGGCCGTCAGCGAGATCGAGACGGTGACGGGCACCAACGCCACCACCGACGTGGTGGTGCTCCAGAGCGGCGACATCCTCGCGGTGAAGCTGGTCGACACGGTGATCGGCACGACCGCCAACGCGGACACGGTGCGGATGATGTCCAACTTCGTGTCGGTGTCCGAGATCGAGACAGTGATCGGCTCGACCGCGAAGACGGACCGGGTGTTCATGCTGGAGAACGGCACGATCTCCGTGAGCGGCGTCGAATCGGTGGTGGGTACCGCGAGTGGCGGCGACCGGGTGGTGATGATGAGTTCCGGCGCGGTCAACGTCTCCAACGTCGAGACGGTCGTGGGGACCTCCGGCGCCGACACCTTCGTCTTCAGCGGCACGGTGGGCGTCAGTGTGACGGGCGGCGGAGGCGCCGACACCTACACGGCCGGCGGCGGCAACGACGTCTTCATCTTCTCGAACACGGCCGACTCCTTCGGAACCGCGATCGACACGATCAACAACTTCGCCGCCGGAGCCGGCGCCGGGGACAGGATCGACCTCAACGCGATCACGAGCGGCACCGGCGCCCTGGTCACCGACGCCACCACGTACGCCAACGGCGGAACAGCCCAGGCCATCGTCCGGACGGCCGGGGTGCTGGAAGTGGATACCGATGGCAACGGCATCACCGACATGCGGGTCAACCTGGCCGGGATCGGGGTGAACGGCCTCAACAGCGACGACATCCGCTGGTAGCGACCCGGGGTCCGGGCCGAAACAGGCCAGGACCCCGGAGCGAGTCCGCCCTCCCGGCAGACCTTCCCTAAACCCACGCCCGCCATGGCCGTAATAGGCCTGGGGTGGCTCCTTCCGGAGTCTGCCCGCGCGGGCGTGTGCACTTTGCCGAACCGGTAGTCCGTCGTCGGCCCACGTCCTTATCCCTCTTCCGAGCAAGGACGGCCAGGACGTGCAGGACACCGGGGTCAAGCAGATCTTCGCGGCGCTCGAGCGCAAGGACCATCTCGCGGCGGCACAGGCCGCCCGCGCGAGGATCGCCGACCATCCGACCGATGGCGAAACATGGTTCCTCCTGGGCATCGCCGAGCGCGCGCTGGGCAGCCCCAAGGTCGCGGCCGGGTGCTATCGCCGGGCGCTCGTCACCCATGCCGGACACGCCGACGTCTGGTTCAACCTGGGCAACGCCCTGCTGGAAGGCGGCGATCCCGGCGAGGCCGTCGAGGCCTACCGCGAGGCCATCGACCGATCCGAGAACCATACCGGCGCCCTCGAACAGCTCCTCAAGGTCGCGCCGGGAGCCGGTCGCCACGATCTCGCGGCCCGAGCGGCCGCCCGTCTCGCTTCCCTCGACCCCTCGGACCCGGAACGCCAGGCCGCGCGCCTGCGCACGCTGCGCGAGGCGGGCGAATGGGACAAAGCCTTCGACGTCTTCCAGGCGTCGCTGCCCAACGGGCTCCAGCACGCGGGTTTCCTTCTCGAAGGCGCCCAGATCCTCGAACAGCGGGGCGATTACCGCGCCCTCGCCGTGCTCTACCAGCGTCTCGACGCGCTGATGCCGGACAACACCGTCGTGAAGTTCCACCTGGGGCTCAACCGGCTCCGCATCGGACAGAACTCTTCCGCGCTGACCGTGCTGCTCGAAGCCGAGAAGCTCGGTCTCACCGAACGCGCCCTCTGGGTCAACCTCGGCACCGCACTGGCCCGCGCCGAACGCGTAGAGGAGGCGCTCGTCTATCTCCAGCGAGCCGCACCTGACTACGCGACGGACCCGAGCGCGTATGTCTATGCCTTTGCGCTGAAGCAGAAGCTCTGCGACTGGCGCGGCTACGAAGAACTCGACACCAACCTGCTCGCGCCCGCCGTCGCGGGCATCGGCGGCGAGAGCTATCCCGCGCTGCCCTTCCCGTTCACCGCCTTCCCTGGCGCAATCGACGAAGGGCAGCAGCTCACGATCGCGAAGCGCTTCGCGGCGTTCGTCAGCCGCGGCATCCGCCCGTACACCACCCACGGCCGCAAGGGCCCGCACGCGCGGGTCCGCGTGGGTTACCTGTCGGCGGACTTCCACGACCACGCGACCGCGCACCTCATGCTCGGGATGTTCAAGCGGCACGATCGCGGCCGCTTCGAGGTCTTCGCCTACTCGTACGGCCCCGAAGACGGCTCGGACTACCGCGCGCGCATCCGCGCCGAGGTCGAGCACTTCGTCGACCTCGCGAACTTGTCGGACCGCGAGGCGGCAGCCCGCATCCTCGAGGACGAGATCGACGTGCTCGTGGACCTGAAGGGCTACACGCGCGAAGCCCGCACGGCGATCCTCGCCTACCGGCCCGCTCCGGTGCAGGTGGCCTGGCTCGGATACCCGGGCAGCATGGGGGCGAGCTTCATCGACTACGCGCTCGTCGACGCCTCGGTGGTGCCGCCGGATCAGGCTCACCACTACAGCGAGCGGCTGATCTACATGCCGCACTGCTACCAGGTGAACGACGACGAGCAGGCGATCGACCCGCAGACGCTCACGCGCGAGAGCGCCGGGCTGCCGGCCAATGCCGTCGTGTTCTGCAGCTTCTGCGCGCACTACAAGATCGAGCCCCGGGCGTTCGATGCCTGGATGCGCATCCTCAAGGCGGTCCCCGGCAGCGTGCTGTGGCTGATCGACGGCTATCCCGCCGCCCGCGACAACCTGCGCGCCACGGCACGTGCCGCGGGTGTGGATCCGCAGCGTCTCGTGTTCGCGCCGAGGCAGCGGAAGTCGGAGCATCTCGCCCGGCACGCGCTGGCCGATCTCTTCCTCGACACCCTCGCCTACAACGCGCACACGACGATGAGCGACGCGCTGTGGGCCGGGCTCCCTGCGATCACCTGCCCCGGCAGCGCGTTCGCGACCCGTGTGGGCGCCAGTCTGCTGCGCGCGGTCGGCATGCCGGAACTGATCACCGCGGACATCGACAACTACGTGCGCCTCGCGGTGGAGCTCGCACGCGATGCGAAGCGCCGCAAGGCGCTGCGCGAACGACTCACGGCGCTGCGCGGCACCACCCCGCTGTTCGACACGACCGGTTTCGTGCGGGACTGGGAAGCGCGGCTGCTGGATATCGCACCGCCGACACGCACGGAACTGGACCGGCGTGCTCGCGAGGACGCCACGCTGCGCGGCGCCATCGAGGCACTCGACCGCGACGACACCGCCGAGGCGACGAAGCTCACCGAAGCCGCGCTCGAAGCGGGCTGCGACCGCCCGGACGCCTGGAATCTCTATGCCGTGGCACTGCGCCGGCAGAAGCGTTTCGACATGGCCGGCAGCGCCTATCGCCGCGGTCTGGGGTTGAAGCCCGACTTCTCGGATCTCATCGGCAACTACGCCAACCTGCTGCGAGAGCAGGACCGGATCGACGAGTCGCTGCCGCTCTATCGCGAAGCCGTGCGGCTCGCACCGAAGAGCCGGACCGCCGTGTCGAACCTGGCCGCAGCACTGTCCGCGGCCGGCCGTCCGGAAGATCAGCTCGAGGTTCTCGCTCAGGGCGAGGCGCTCGACCCGAACGACGTCGATGTCCACTGGGACAAGGCGCTGGCGCTGCTGATGATCGGCCGTCTGCGCGAAGGCTTCGCCGAGTACGAGTGGCGCCACCGCCGCAAGCAGCCGCCGCCGCGGGAGTATCCGCAGCCGCGCTGGCAGGGCGAACTGCTCGAAGGCCGCCGCATCTTTCTCCACTGGGAACAGGGCTACGGCGACGTCCTTCAGTACCTGCGCTTCGTGCCGATGGTCGTCGCCGCCGGCGGGCAGGTCGTGCTGGAAGTGCAGCCCGGGCTGAAGCGCTTCGTGGAAGGCATGGCAGGTGTGGTCGAAGTCACCGAAGCGCCGGCCCCGCCGCCGCCCTTCGATGTCTGGCAGTCCCTGCTCTCGCTGCCGCTGGTGCTCGGGCTCGATGAAGCCACGCTGCCCGCGGCACGCCCGTATCTGTACGCTTCATCTGAACTGCGGGACCACTGGCGCAAGCGGCTCGGCCGCGCGTCGGGTCCGCGGGTCGGTGTGGTGTGGGCCGGCAACCCGAACGTGAAGAACGACCGCCTTCGCTCGCCCCGCCTCACGCCGCTGCTGCCGCTGCTGGAGCACAAGGACGTGCAGTGGGTGCTGCTGCAGCAGGGCGACGGGCGACGGGATCTCGCCGCCCTCCCTGCACGGAAGAACGTGCTGGATCTCGGTGCCGAAGTGCGCGACTTCGCGGACACCGCCGCCATCATGAGCGAGCTGGATCTCGTCATCAGCTCGGATACCTCGACCGCGCATCTCGCCGCGGCCCTCGGCTGCAACACCTGGGTGCTGCTCCACTACGCCTCCGACTGGCGCTGGGGACTGGGCGAGTCGACGCCGTGGTATCCGGGTGTCCGGCTGTTCCGGCAGAGCGTCTTTGCGGACTGGGGCAGTGTCGTCCCGCGCGTCGAGGCGGCCCTCACCGAACAGTTCGAACTGGAACCCGTTCGCCGCAAGGCAGGCAGCAAGGGACACGACGCGGAAGAACCGCTGCCGATGCTGCTCTCCGAGGCCTTCGACCTCTACCAGCGCGGCCAGTACCGGCTCGCGCGGCAGGCCGTCCGCGAAAGCCTCGCGAAAGCGCCCGAACGGCCCGATGCGTGGTGTCTGCTCGGCGTGGTGGAACGCAATCTCGAGGACGCGCCCGCAGCGGAACGCGCCTATCGCCAGGCGCTGTCGATCCTCCCGGACTACACGGACGCCTGGTTCAACCTGGGCAACCTCCATCGCCACCGCAAGCAGCTCGACAAGGCGAAGGCCGCGTATTCGGAAGTCATCCGCCGGCATCGCAATCACGCCACATCGCTCAGCCTGCTGTCGGATGTGCATCGCGAGCTGAACGAGCTCGCCGAGGCCGAGACAATGGCGCGGCGCGCGATCGCGGCGAAGCCGGACTTCGCGGAAGCGTGGGGTCACCTGGGAAACGCGCTCAACGATCTCGAACGCTTCGAGGAAGCCGCGCAGTGCTATCAGCGCGCGCTGCAGCTGCCCGACTGCCCGCCCGAGACGCACTACAACCTCGGCGTCGCGCTCCAGCGCGCGCGTCAGGTGGCCGAAGCCATCCGTTGCTACCGGCGCATCCTCGAGACCCGTCCGCAGGAAACGCACGCCCACTACAACCTCGCGACCGCACTGCTGACGCTGGGTGAGTTCGGCGAGGGCTTCCGCGAGTACGAGTGGCGGCTCGCCAAGCCGGACCTGCGTCCGCGTCCTTACCCCCAACCCACCTGGAACGGCGGGGACGTGCGCGGCAAGCGCGTCCTCCTGTACTGGGAGCAAGGCTACGGCGACACGCTGCAGTTCCTGCGCTTCGTGCCGCTGCTCGCACGTCAGGGCGCCCGCGTGATCCTCGAACTGCAATCGGGTCTGAAGTCGCTGGCGGGCACTCTGCCCGGCGTGGAAGCCGTGTTCGACGCCGGCGAAACGCTCCCGCCATTCGACTTGCATGCGCCGCTGCTGTCCGTGCCGGCAAGGCTGGGCATCGGTCGCGACGAATTCCCCGCGACGCTGCCGTACCTGTCGGTCCCCGCGGAAGCCGCTGCACGCTGGCGTCCGCGAGTCGGCGCCCGTGCCGACGCTCTGCGCGTGGGTCTCGTGTGGGCCGGCAACCCCAACGTGCGCAACGACCGTGTGCGCTCTCCCCGGCTAGACCCGCTCCTGCCGCTGTTCAGCTTGCCCGGCATCGAGTGGCACGTGCTGCAGCAGGGCGACGGCCGGACGGATCTCGAACGGCTGCGCCCCGGCGGCCGCATCGTGGACATCGCCGCCGACGTGAGGGACTTCACGGACACCGCAGCCATCATGAACGAGTTGGATCTGATCCTCAGCAGCGACACCTCGACCGCGCACCTGGCGGCCGCCCTGGGTCGACCCACCTGGGTCCTGCTGCACTACGCGGCGGACTGGCGCTGGATGTCCGGCAACGCCACGGCGTGGTACCCGTCGACGCGGCTGTTCCGTCAGGCGGAACCCGGCGCGTGGAAGCCCGTCATCGCCGATGTGCGTGCCGCCCTGGCCGGCGTTGCCGTGCCGCAGGCAGCCGAAGTCGCGGAGGTCGCATGAGCACGCCCCAACGTACCGTCCTGCACGTGGGCTGCGGTCCGCGCCTGCCCGACAAGCTGCCCTCGTTCTTCCGCGAGCCGGGCTGGCGCGAAGTGCGGCTGGACATCGATCCCGGCGTCGAACCCGATGTCGTGGCATCGCTCACCGATCTGCACATGGTGGGCGACGGAAGCTGCGATGCCATCTGGTCCTCGCACAACCTGGAGCATCTCTACGCCTACGAAGTCCCGGTCGCGCTGAAGGAGTTCCGCCGCGTGCTGCGACCCGAGGGCTTCGCCCTCATCACGCTGCCCGACATGCAGGCCGTGGCACGTGTGATTGCCGACGGCAATCCCGACGCGGTCCTGATGCGCACCCGGATGAACGGCGAGGACGGCCCGCCCATCTCGGCGCTGGACATCCTGTTCGGTCACGACTGGTGGATCGAGCGCGGACGCACCTACATGGCCCACCGCACCGGATTCACGAAGCAGACGCTCGGACGCAAGCTCGTCACTGCCGGCTTCGGCACGGTCGCCGTGAAACCGGGCCCCGCGTATGACCTCTGGGCCTTCGCCGCCGTCCGCCCGATGTATGCCGATCTCGGACTGCTGGAGCGGGCGATGAATCCGCAGCCGGCTGCGAGCAAGGTGGCCGCATGACCGTGACCTGTCGTTCCCTGCGTTGCCTCCCTGACGGAGCGGCCTCGCACTCATCGATCAGACTGCCCCTGGGAATCGCCCGATGAAGATCCTGTACGTGAACGCCCCGATGTACGACTACCTCACCGCTTCGCTCATCGAGGGTCTCGATGCGCTCGGGCACGAGGTGATCACGACCCAGAACGCCAATCGCGGGCGCGTCGCCGCGGACGCGGAGGTGCGGGACATTGCCGAATCGGCCGATCTGATCGTCGTGGGGAGCAACGGCGGCGTCCGTACCCATCTCGTGCAGGACGTGAAGAACCCGCGCAAGGTGTTCGTGGACGGTGCCGACCTGCAGGAGTTCACGGTCACCAACAACATCCGCTACAAGCTCGTGTTCAAGCGCGAGCTGGGACGCGCCTTCCGTGATGCAGCCGCGCAGTTCGTCTTCCCGCTGCCGTTCGCGGCGGAGGAGCGGTACTTCACGAACGAGACGGTGAACCGCGACCTGCAGGTGACCTTCCTCGCGAACATGCACACCAATCCGCTGCGGCACTCGATCCACCAGCGGCTGAAGAACCTCCAGAGCCCGGCCATCGTTTCCGGCACGACGAACGAACGCGCCTACAGCACCGCGCAGCCGAAAGCCACGGCCATCGACACACCGCTGTACCGCCAGCTCCTGCGACGCAGCCAGATCTCGGTGAGCGTCGCCGGCGCCGGTTACGACACGGCGCGGTTCTGGGAGATCCTGGCGGCGGGCGCGATGCTGTTCACGCAGGAACTCGACATCGTGATCCCGCAGGGCTTCACCGATGGCGTCGACTGCGTGACGTTTTCGTCGATCCGCGAGTTCGAGGAAAAGCTGGTGTTCTATCTGAACCGGCCGGAACTGGTGAAGACGATCGCCGCGCGGGGACAGGCGCGCGTGCGCGAGGATCACACCACCAGGGCGCGCGCCGCACAGTTCCTCGAGGCCGTACAGGCGCACATCCAGCGCGACGGGTACTGCGCCCAGTTCCTGCACCCCGAGATTCGCGCCATCGAAGAGGTTTGCGTGGGACGCGGCCTCGACGTGGGCTGCGGCAGCAGCAAGACCACCCCCAACTGCATCGGCGTGGACCTCACGCCGGCCGGCGCCGCGGGCAGCGTGGGCTGCGAGAGCGGTCGCGTCTCGGTCGCCGAGATCGCGGCGAGCGGCGACACCCTCCCGATGTTCGCGGACGCGTCGCTCGACTTCGTGGTGGCCCGCCACAACCTGGAGCACTACCACGACCCTGCCAAGACACTGCGCGAGTGGAAACGCGTGCTTCGCCCCGGCGGAAAGCTGGGGCTCGTGGTGCCCGACCACGAGAAGGTGGACACCTACGCGCTGGACCCGACCCACTACTGCCACTTCACCCGCGACTCGCTGGCCGCGCTGGTGACCGAGATCGGAGGGCTTCGCGCGAGCAGGATCGACGTGTGCGTCCCGAACTGGAGCCTCGTGGCCATCATCGAGAAGGAAGCCGCCTGACATGGACCGTATCCGTTTCGTCTGGGAACTGCTGTCCGCCAAGGGCGATGCGGCGTTCTATCCCGATTCCGCCCGCCCGGAACTGGTCAACCTCGTCACCGGATCGCCGCAACGCGCGCTGGAGATCGGCTGCCACAAGGGCGCGATGGGCGCGGCCCTGAAGGCGAAGTTTCCGACGCTCCATTACACGGGCGTGGAGATCAACCCCGAAACCGCCACCATTGCCGCCGAGCGGCTGGACACGGTCGTCAGCGAGGATCTGCACACCCTGGACACGGACGCCCATCCGGCCTTCGGTCAGAAGTTCGACATGCTGCTGCTCGCCGATGTGCTGGAGCACCTGTACGACCCGTGGAAGATGCTGCTCAAGACCGGCTCGCTCCTGACGCCGGACGCCAAGGTCTACGCGAGCGTGCCGAACGTGCGCAACTACTGGCTGATCAGCGAGCTGATCAAGGGCAACTGGACGTATCAGCCCGCCGGTCTGCTGGACGTGACGCACATCCGCTTCTTCACGCTGCGGGAGTGCCAGCGCATGTTCGCCGAGACCGGGTACATCATCGAGAAGGTGGTGTCGGTGCGCGATCCGCGCGTGCAGTTCGACGGCAACTTCAAGCAGCCGGTCACGCTGATGGATCAGTGGTTCGCCCTCCACGACGTGGACCCGCAGATCGCGACCGAACTCGCGACGCTGCAGTTCCTGTTCGTGCTGTCGCGACCGCGCGCCACCGCGCAGGCATGACGGCCGCCTTCCGCGTCGTCATCGTCTCGCCGCCGGGCTACCGGCACTCGGCCGCCTTCCATGAAGTCGCCGAGAGTCTTCACCACGCGATCCGCAGCCTCGGCTACCCGTCGAGTGTCGGCTACAACCGCTTCGCGGCGGGCGCCACGCACATCGTCCTGGGATCGAACCTCGTGGGGCCCGACGCCGTCTCGCTGATCCCGGCGGGCTCGGTGATCTACAACCTGGAACAGATCGACGCGCAGTCGCGCTGGTGGCACGCCGGATTGCAGACGCTCGTGAGCACGCACGAGACCTGGGACTACAGCCGACGCAACATCGAGACGTTCGCCAGCCTGGGCGTGACGTTCCCCGTGCACCACGTGCCGATCGGCTACGTGCCGGAACTCACGCGCATCCCCGCCGCCCCGACGGAAGACATCGACGTGCTCTTCTACGGCTCCACCAACGAGCGCCGCGCGCGGGTGCTCGACACGCTGCGAACTCGCGGGCTCAATGTCGTGCAGCTCTTCGGGGTGTACGGACGGGAGCGCGACGCGCACATCGCCCGGGCCAAGGTCGTGATGAGTCTGCATCTCTACCCGGCCAAGATCCTCGAGACGGTGCGCGTGAGCTACCTGCTTGCCAATCACAAGGCGGTGGTGGCGGAGTGCGAGCCGGACACCTCGATCGATCCGGGCATCGAGGCAGCGGTGCGGCTGGCACCGTACGAGAAGATCGTCGAGGCCACCATGGCGCTCCTCGAACGTCCAGCGGAGCGCGCGCAGCTCGCCGATGCCGGGTATCGGTGGATCACCGGCCAGCCGCTGGCGGCCTCGCTCGCGCCCCATCTCGAACGTCTCGCCCGTGCGGCCGAGAGCGCGGGCAGCGCGGCCCGGCCCACGCGCCTCAAGCTGGGGGGGTTCCAGGCCCCGGTCCCCGACTGGCTGTGCGTGGACGAAGCCAACCCGGCGGCCGACGTCCGGGTCCGGGCAGATTCGGGCCTGCCCTTGAACGAGACCCGGGACACCCTGCGATTCGGCCGCGTTGCGCTCGAGGCGGAGAGCTTCGACGAGATCGACGCCGGTGACTGGCCCGCCCGGACGGCGGATTTCGAGGGCTTCATGCGGGACTGCGCCCGGCTCCTGCGCTTCGGCGGGGTGCTGCGGGTGCGCGTGCCCCACGACCTTTCCGCCGACGCCTGGGCCCGTCCCGGGACCCGCCGGGTCTTCAGCGAACGCAGCTTCAACGGCTTCGCCGATGCCCACATCGCCTTGTCATGGGGCGACTGCGCCTTGGAACTCAAGGACTTGCGCTACGAACTGTCCGAATTCGGGGCAACCCTAAAGGCGCAGGGGGCAGATGCCGATAACCTTGTTCGGACCCCGCGTACCGTGGATCGCATCGTGGCGACCCTCGAGCGACGGGGATATCGCGCCCTTCCGGGCGTGTGAGCGAGACAGAAGACCTACCGGAACCCCGATGCGCGAATTGCTGTGGTCACACCGCAAGCTGTTCTATGCCGTTGCGGTGTTCAGCTTTTTCGTGAACCTGCTGCAGCTGGGCCCGTCGTTCTATTGGATGGCGGTGTTCGATCGCGTCATGACCTCGCGCAGCGAGGCGACCCTGTTCTACCTGACCCTCGGCGTGGCGGGGACCCTCCTGCTCATCATGATGCTGGAGATACTCCGATCCCGGCTGCTCGTGGTGATCACCGTGTGGATCGACAAGAAGGTCGCGCCAGTGATCTTCGACGCGCTCGTGACCCAGGGCGGCCGCCCCGAGCATCCGGCCTATCCGGAAGGCATGCGCGACCTGCACACCTTCCGGAACTACATCACCGGCAGCGGCATCTTCGCGCTGTTCGACGCGCCCTGGCTGCCCATCTACCTGGCCATGATCTTCGCGTTCTCCACCATGCTGGGCACCTTCGCCCTCATCGGCGTGGGCATCCTGCTGGCCGTGGGCTGGGTGAACGAGAAGCTCTCGCGTGATGCCCTGGACACCATGTACCGCGAGATGGCGAGCTCGTCGCGCTTCGTCGACACCGTGTCGCGCAACGCCGAGAGCGTGCTGACGCTGGGCATGCTGCCCAACGTGCGCGACCGCTGGGCCGAACTCAATCACCTGTCGCTGTCGCACCAGACCATGACGGCCAACGTCGTCGGGTCCACGGTGAGCCTGACGCGGCTGGTGCGTCAGGTCATCCAGATCATGATGCTGTGCGCCGGCGCGTGGCTCATCCTCGAGCAGAACACATCGCCTGGTGTGATGATCGCGGCGACCTTCATCGCCTCGCGTGCGCTCGTGCCCGTCGAGATGCTGCTCTCCAGCTGGACCCAGTTCGCCGAGGCGCGCTCCGCCTATCGCCGGCTCGATGACTTCCTCGTGAAGGTGCGCAAGCCGCCCGAGGAGATCATGAGCCTCGAACCGCCCAAGGGCACCGTCAGCGTGGAGCGCCTGGTGTTCGTCGTCCCGGGCCGGCCGGAACCGGTGATCCGCGGCATGTCCTTCTCCGTGCAGCCGGGCGAGTCCGTGGGCATCATCGGCCCCTCCGGTTCGGGCAAATCCACGCTGGCGCGCCTGCTCGTGGGTCTCTGGACCCCCACCGCCGGCACCGTGCGCTTCGACGGCGCGGAACTCGACCAGTGGACCCGCGACGACCTGGGTCGCCACATCGCATATCTGCCGCAGACCATCGAACTGTTCGCTGGCACCATCGCCGAGAACATCGCGCGGATGGGCAAGGTGGACGCGAAGGAAGTGGTGAAGGCCGCCGAGCAGGCAGGCGTGCACGACCTCGTCGTGCGCATGCCGCGCGGCTACATGACCAAGGTGTCAGACGGCAACAGCGGCCTGTCGGGCGGACAGAAGCAGCGCATCGCGCTGGCTCGCGCGCTGTTCGGAGATCCGCGCATCGTGGTGCTGGACGAACCGAACTCCAATCTCGACGCCGACGGCGAGGCGATGCTGCAGAACGTGCTCGCGGACCTGAAGGCGCGCGGCGTCACGACCTTCATCGTGGCGCATCGGCCCTCGGTGCTGGCCACGGTCGACCGGATCATGGTGCTGCGCGACGGCATGATCGAACGCTTCGGCCCGCGCAACGAGGTCATGGGCCAGTACACCCAGGTGCCCAAGGCCGCGTGACGACCCGATGAAAGGTACCTTCCACAAGCTGTTCCGGATCGGCATCGCCGGCGAGCTGCCGGAGGACCCGTCGACGATCCTGAAGGTCGGGTTCTTCCTGATCTTCATCTTCATCGGCGGCGGGCTCACGTGGATGGCACTCGCGCCGCTCGAAGGCGCCGTCGTGGCGCAGGGCGTGGTGAAGGTGCGCAACGAACGCATTCCGATCCAGCACTCGAAGGGCGGCATCGTCAGCGCGATGCACGTGCGCGACGGCGCGAAGGTGAAGCCCGGGCAGCCGCTGCTGGAAATCTCCGAACCCTCGCGTCTCGCGGGGCTGCAGTCCACCCGCTACCAGCACATCTCCGAACTCGCCCGCAACGCGCGGCTGCGATCGGAGCAGCTCTTCTCGGATCGGGTCGTGTTCCCGCCGACCGTGCAGTCGAAGGCGGAGGATCCGGAGATCGCGCAGATCATCGAGCAGGAAGAGATGGTGTTCCGCAACCGTCGGGACGCGCTCGAAAGTGCCGAGTACGCCATGCGACGCGAGATGCAGCTTATCCGCGAAGAGCGGGTCCAGCTCGCCGAGCGCGCCGAGATGCAGAAGACGGCCGTCTCCCTGGCGAACGAGCAACTGAACGCCAACGAGGAACTCGTGGCGCTGGGCTTCGTATCCCGCCAGCGGGTCCTGGAACTCAAGCGCACCCAGGTGGCAGAGCGCGCGAGCGCCGGAGAATTGCAGGCCGAGCGACTGCGCGCCGACCAGCGCATCGCCGAGCTGGACCGGCGCATCGCCGAGCAGCGGAACCGCTTCCAGGAGAACGTCGCACAGGAGCTCAAGTCCAGCGACGACCGGCTGTATCAGCTGGAACAGCAGGTGGCGGCACAGCGGTCCGACGTGCAGCGCGACACCATCACCGCTCCCATGGACGGCACGGTGATGAACCTGCGGTCCGTCTTCGTGGGCTCCGCCCTGGGGCCGCTGCAGACCGTGATGGAGATCGTGCCGACCGACGACTCGCAGTTCATCGAGGTGCCGATCGAGCCGAAGGATATCCGGCACGTGCACATCGGCGGCCGCGCCGACATCCAGGTGACCGGCTGGAACCGGCGGACCATGCCGCTGCTGACGGCCACGGTGGACTACATCTCCGCAGACGCCGTGAAGGTGCGCGACACGATGACCGCCTATGTGATCCGCCTGAAGGTCGACAAGCCTGCAACCACGGGGCTGACCGAGCCGCTGAAGCCGGGCATGCAGACGATGGTGTATCTGCGCACGCCGTCGCGCACGATCCTCGACTACATGCTGGAACCGGTGATCGATTCGATGCGTACGGCGTTCCGCGAACCCACACAGTAGTTCGCACCGGCCGGGCCGCCCCCTGCGTCGGCTGGCAGGCGTTCGCCGGAACTCGGGAAGACTTCCCCGGAAGAAGCAGTCCTGCTTGCCATCGCGGTTGGCGGCAAGCTATCCTCGCCGCCGCGGTCAGGATGACGAAGACAAGACCAACAATGTCGATCACTTGCTCGCTGCGCCAGGGACCTCCGATCCATCCTTTGTGGCCGAGTCCTTCCATGAATCGCCTGACGCCCCGCATCCCCATCCCGTTCGCCGCCGCGTTTTTCTGCCTCCCCTTCGGGAAGCCGCGGGCGGGTGAAGCTGTCGCTTCATCCACGCCAGTCCCGGCAGCGCTCAATGCCTGACCGCCCCGGCCCCATGAGTTCCTCCGACCAGACCTGCGATCGGCGCCTCTGCGCAGATCCGGCAATCGGGACGCTCATGTCCGGGCCGATTGCCAGATGAACCCGCATCGTCGGGAACTCGCTTCCTGATCTCTGGTGTGTCGGCCGTGAGCGCAGCTCGGACCGACGCCACGGATGGAAAGGACTTGCGAGGCGCTCGTCGACACGACTCCCCCAGGAGCTTCCATGATTCTCATGCCTACCCTATCCAACAAGAACATCCGGCGATACGCGTGCCACAGCACTTTGGCGCTGCTCACGCTCGCGCCGTCCCTGGGCGTTGCTGACGATCCTGTCGAGCGCAGTGCCGAGTCCGCCGAGATCCGGGCGCTCGAGGAGCGCATACGTCGACTCGAGTCCGAAAGGACAGCAGCCAAAGCGCCCGCAAAGCCTGCCGACGGCAGTGTTCCACGAATCCGCGTGGCGGACGGACTGGTCCTCGAAGACCCGGACGGCAAGTGGTCCGTGCGGGCGACAGCGCGGGGTATGGCGGACTACCGGGATTTTCTCGATACCGATGCGAAGGCGGACACCTTCTCGTTGCGGCGCGCGCGGATCGGTCTCGGATTCACCGTGAACCGGGAGCTCACCGGCTTTCTCGAGTCCGAGCTGGTATTCGGCGCGAGCACACAGTCGGGCACGCCGGCGTCGGCAGGGTTGCTGCAGGGATTTCTGGAGTACGCCCCCTCGCCCAAGGCACGTATCCGACTCGGCCAGTTCAAGCCGCAGTTCATGCTGGAGTCCACGATGAGCCCGTTTCACGTGGAGTTCCAGGAGCGCAGCCTCATGTTCAATCTGCTGCAGAACTTCCTGTATGACCGCGGGGTGATGCTTCACGGTGCGCCGTTCGCCGGCACCTACTACGGCGTTAGCATCACCAACGGTACCGGCATCAATCTCGACGAGTTTCAGCGAAACGGTCCTGAGGGCGCCGCGTCGAGCAAGGACGTCACGCTGCGCCTCGTGGGCAACGCAGCCGCTTGGATGTCCCTGGAGAACACCGTCCTGCACTTCGGCGGCAGCTACAAGACCGGCTCGCTGGCGAACGGCGACGCGACGAGCGCGGGCTACGCGGCCGCGAACGGGCTGACAGAAGACCGGGGGCCGGTGTTCTTCAACCCCGTGCCGTTCAATACCGGCAGTGCTTCCGCATCACGCAGCATCGACCGCACCATCGGCGCGCTGGAAGGCGCCCTGTCATACCGTCAGTTCAAGCTTCAGGGCGAATACGCGCAGGCAAACTACACGGGAACGCTGCAAGGGGGACAGGCCTTCGATCGCGGAATCTCGTCGGGCTATGTCTCGGCGAGCTGGCTCGTGACCGGCGAGTCCTTCTCCGAGTTCTACCGCAACGGCGTCTTCGGCAGGATCGTGCCGCAAAGCCCGTTCTCCACCGCCGGCGGTGGATCCGGGGCCATTCAGGTGAGCGGGCGGTACAGCTTCTTCGATGGGGCCGACTTCACGACAACCAACCCCGCCAATTCGGGTGTGCTGGGGGGAAACACGCTCGCACCGGCAGTGACGCAATCCACGTCGCGCGCAGACGCCTACACGCTCGCCCTGAAGTGGATGCCCACGGCGCATGTGGCGCTCATGCTGAACTACGTGAGGACAGAGTTCGACTCGCCGATCGTGGTGAACGGTCAGTCGATGAACCGTACCAACAGCCTGACGCTGAGGGGGCAGTTCGACTTCTTCTGAGACGGCCGAGTCGGTTTAAGCAGCACGATCGGGCGCCTGCCTGGCGCGCGGATCGTGGTAGTGCAAGGCCCCGGAGTCGGCCCCTTCGGGGCCTCGTCCGGGCTACGGGGTGATGTCCCGATCGGCCGGTTCCGGGCGACTCCACAGCCACGCTGCCAGGACAGCCAGTCCGACGCCTACCGCGATCGTCACGGGTCGGACGCCGGCGAGCGCCAGAGTTACCGAAAAGCTCAACGCCATTCCCATCACCGCCAGGCGCTTGCCGCGACGGGTGATGGTTCTGCCGTTCTCCCAATGCCTAAGAGGCGGACCGTAGCGCGGATGCGCGAGCAGCCGCTCCCGCCATTCGGGCGCGCCCTTGCTCCACGCCCATACGCCGATGAGCAGGAACACCGTCGTGGGCAGCAGAGGGATGAAGGCATTGACGATTCCTATGCACACACTCGTCGCGCCGAGGATCCGCCAGAAGATCGCAGCCGCGGAAACACGCTGATCCCCCGCGCGGCGAGCCGAGTCGATCCCCGCGTCAGCCGGATGGACGGTCGAGGGGTCGGAGTCGGAGAGCGCTGGCGTCGTCATGGAGAAATCTCTGGGTGGGCCGCCCCGGAGGAGTGTCGCACCGCACGCCGGCGTTGCGGCCGGCAGGCACTCCGCATGGGTATTCCATCGATAACGGTGCGCCTGAGCCTGCCTGAATAGCGCCGTCAGGAAGACATTGTCGGTCGGCGCGGGAATCCGGCGCAACCCCGCGCAGTCGGCCGCAGTCGCGGGTCGTGCCACCGCGCGTGCCTTGCGATGCGCTCCGTCGTCCTTCTTGCCGGCGAACCCCGCCACGCCGGCACGATGCAGCCGTTGCCATCCCCGCTCCGCCGCATCATGAGCTCCCGCGTTACCCTCCCTCCCGGCCGCAACGGGACCAAGAAGCTCCTCCGCCAGTATGGCGACCGCCTGCTGCGCGTGCGCTACCGCTACGACTCGGAGACCCGCCGCCGACTCACCACCGTCGAACTCATCGTCGACGAGGTTCCGTGGGAGCCTTCGTCGTCAGAGCCACCGCAACAGCCGTCCGCACCCAGCGCCCCCAACGAAACACCGGGGTCAGGTCTAGATTCGTAGCATCCTGCCATCCCGAGAACGTCAGGGTCAGGTCTAGATTCGTAGCATTTCACGACAGGACTTGCGCTCGCGCCCGTGGCAACGATGCACCAGCACGCCAAGGGGACTATGCTCTCCTCTCCGGTCGCTGCAGCTCATCCGCAGTGGCTCAGCGCTGTTCCGATGTTCCGATGTTCCGGTACCTGTCGCATCGAATCCGGGGAGACGATCGAGATGAGTGGCTTCAAGCAGTTCGAGGACTACGACGCGATGGGCCTGGCGCAGCTGGTGAAGCGAAAGGAAGTCACTGCTGCGGAACTGCTCGACGCCGCGATCGCGCGCGTCGAAGCCCGCAACCCCGCGGTCAACGCCGTGGTGACCAAGCTCTACGACTACGGCCGCGACGCCATCGGCGCCAGCCTGCCGGACGGTCCGTTCTCCGGGGTTCCCTATCTCATCAAGGATCTCACTTCACCCATCCGCGGGGTGCGGATGACCCGCGGGTCGACCTTCTTCGCGGATACGCCTCCGGCCACCGAGGACAGCGAACACATAAAGCGGCTGAAGAAGGCCGGGCTGGTGATCTTCGGCCGCACCAACACCTGCGAGCTGGGTCTTTCGCTCACTTGCGAACCTCGCCTGCACGGACCGACGCGAAATCCGTGGGACCTCTCGCGCATTTCGGGCGGCTCCAGCGGCGGCGCGGCCGCGGCAGTGGGTGCACGAATGCTGCCTATCGCTCACGCATCCGATGGTTTCGGGTCGATCCGTGTGCCGGCGGCCTGCTGCGGCGTGGTGGGCCTGAAGCCGACGCGAAGCCGCAATACCTTTGCGCCCTTCGCGGGGGAAGGCCTCGGCGGTCAATCGACCGAGCACGCGGTGTCTCTCAGCGTGCGCGACAGCGCAGCGCTGCTCGACGCCACCTGCGGGGCAGGCCCTGGAGATCCGTACGTGGCGCCCGCGCCGGACGGGACGTTCCTCTCGAAAGTCGGCAAGCTCCCGCGCAAGCTTCGCATCGCCTGGACGACGCGCGCACCCAGGGGGGTCGCGATCCATCCCGACTTCCTCCGGACACTCGCCGAGACTGTGCAGCTGTGCATCGATCTCGGCCATCACGTGGAGGAGCGCGATCCCGAGATCGATGCCGCCGCCATCGTTCCGACGTTCCTGACCCTCGCCTCGGCGAACACCATCGTCAACCTCGCCGGCCATCCCACCGCAGGCCGCGGTCCCAGCGAAGACGAAGTCGAACGCATCACGTGGCTCACGGCCAAGCTGGGTGAGAGCGTGAGCGGCGCCGACTACGTACGTGCCACGCAGGCGGCGCACCGCCTCGGGCGACAGATGGCCGCATTTCATTCCGACTGGGATGTGTTGCTGACGCCCGGTCTGGCCGAGCCGCCGGTCAAGCTGGGCTGGCTCGACATGATGATGGACGACGTGCACGAGTACTGGCGCCGCGTGTTCGCGTTTTCGCCCTTCACCGTCTGGTTCAACCAGACCGGACAGCCGGGGCTGATGCTGCCGATGGGTCAGTCTGCCGACGGTCTGCCGGTCGCAGTCCAGCTGGTGGGGCGGTTCGGCGACGAGGCTACGCTGTTCGGGCTGGGCGGCGAGCTCGAGGAGGCGAAGCCGTGGTTCGGGCGGCGGGCGCCAGTGGCTGACGCGCAGCCGCCCGCGTAGAAGCGAGCCCAGGCACGCGCTCGCGCGGCCTGAGCCCTCCCCGTCAAACCACCAGCAGCACAGCGCCGTTCGTCTTGCGACCTTCGAGGTCCTCGTGGGCACGCGGCGCATCCGCAAACGAGTACTCGTGCGCCTGATCGGCGGTCATGAGGCCGGACTTCAACGCCTGGAAAAGCCGCGCAGCCATCGGTTCGCGCTCTTCCCCGACGAAGTAGTGGAACAGCGCGGGACGCGAGATGCTGTTGGACTTGCCGAACAGCTGCGAAATGAGGAACGGCGCGATCGGTCCCGACGACTGCCCGAAGTTGCACAGATGCCCGCGAATGCCGAGCACTTCGAGCGAGCCCGCAAACGTGTCCTTGCCGACGGAGTCGTAGGCGACGTCCACGCCACGGCCGTTCGTGATCTCGCGCACGCGGTCCACGAAGTTCTCTTCGCGATAGAGGATCGTGTGATGGCACCCGGCACTGCGCGCGAGTTCCGCCTTGGCAGCGCTGCCGACCGTGCCGATGACGGTGGCGCCCAGATGCCGTGCAAGCTGCGAAAGCAGGCGGCCGACGCCGCCGGCGGCGGCGTGGATCAGCACGGTCTGGCCAGCGCGAATCGGGAACACGGAGTAGGCGAGCATCTGCGCCGTAAGGCCCCGCAGCCCGGTCGCCGCGACGGTCCGGTCGTCGATGCCGTCGGGGATCTTCACGGGCAGTTCTGCGCTGATCAGTCGCGCCGTTGCATAGGACCCATAGGTGTTCGTGAAGTAGGCCACGCGATCGCCCACCGCGAACCCCGTGACGCCCGCGCCCACCGCTTCGACGACACCGACGGCCTCCAGGCCGGGAATGCCCGGCAGCGGCAACGTCTTGTAGAGACCCGAGCGCACGTAGCAGTCATGGAAGTTGACGCCGACGTACGTCTGCCGCAGACGGAGCTGACCGGCGCCCGGGTCGCCGACTTCGACGGACTCCACCCTCAGGACTTCGGGCGGACCGGGTTCGCGGAGAACGATGGCTTCTGGCACGACGTGATGAGCGGCTCTGAACGATAGGACCCGGAATGATGCCGCCGCATGAGAACTCCGGCAAGGCGGCGCGGGGCGATGCCCGTGGTCCGGCGCGGTACACTCGCCGCAGAATTCATCCACCAGCGAGGGAGGAGACAGTCGATCATGGCCAGCCACTCAACCGGTGACGGCGGCATTCCGCCGCGCGACGCCGCCAAGCGCGGACTCAAGCGTGTCATGTCCCTCGGGGGCGCCTACGGCACGCGCAACTACACCGTGAAGGACCTGCGTGACGTGAAGGGCAAGCGCGTGCTGTGCGAGACGCTCCCGTTCACGCCGGAAGAGGCCGCCGCTGCCGAGGAAGCCGGCATCGACACCATGAAGGTCCGCTTCGATCCCAAGCGTCCCGAGACTGCCGCCGCGATCCGCAAGGCGGCACCAAACACCTTCATGTCGTTCTCCGTGCCTCTCGTCGCCGCCGCCAGCGAGACCGAGGCGGTCCGACTCGCGTACACCGCCATGGAACTCGGCGCGGACGCGATCATGTGCCAGTGGTCGCCGCGCTTCATCAGCGCTGCGGCGGAAGCCGGCGTGCCTGTGCAGGGACATGCCGGTCTTGTGCCGCGGAAGAGCACCTGGACCGGCGGCTTGCGTGCCGTGGGCAAGACGCTAGAAGAAGCGCTCTGGATCCTCGATGAGGTGAAGCGCATCGAGGAAGCAGGCGCCTGGGCCGTGGAAGTCGAGGTGATCCCCGCGCCGCTGCTCGCCGAGATCACGAAACGCACGACCCTGCTCACGTCGTCGATCGGCGCGGGCAGCGGCGGCGACATTCAGTTCCTGTTCGCCGAGGACATTCTCGGCAACAACGGGCCGCCCTATCCGCGCCATTCCAAGCAGTACCGTGACCTGCGCAAGATGCAGGAAGCAATGCAGGCAGAGCGCATCGGCGGGTTCAGGGACTTCATCGCGGACGTGCAGTCTGGCGGATTCCCGGGCCCCGAACACGTCATCCAGGCGCCGGACGGCTTGATCAGCGCATTCCTCGAGAAGGCGGACAAGCCCCGAGGCTGAGGGCGATTGCGCACGACCGGCGCGACTCGCACCGGCATCGACGGGCAAACACGGAGGAAGTGAGATGAACCGACTGCGAAACCTGTTGGGAGCGTGGGTCGTCGCTCTCGCGCTGGTCTCCCCGACCCTCGCTGCCGACCTGCCCACCGCGGAGCCCGAGCGCCTGGGTTTCTCGTCGGAGCGCCTCGCGCGGATCAGGCCGGCAATCCAGCGGGAGATCGACAAGGGGCAGTATCCCGGCGCGGTGATGCTGGTCGCGCGCAAGGGGAAGATCGTCTACTTCGACAGCGTGGGTCAACTCGATCCGGCCGCCGCCAAGGCGATGCCGAAGGACGCCATCTTCCGTCTCTACTCGATGACCAAGCCGTACACCTCCGTGGCGATCATGATGCTGATGGAGGAAGGCCGGTTGCGAGTCACCGATCCGGTATCGCGATTCATTCCGCAGTTCGCGAATCTCAAGGTCAGTGTCGCCGCGACGGATCCGTACAACGGCGCCACGAAGTACATGGACGTCCCGGCGGATCGCGAGATGAACATCCAGGACCTGCTGCGGCACACCTCCGGCCTCGTGTACGGCGGCTTCACGTCGCATCCGCGGGTGAAGGAGCTGTACGCGAAGGAAGGTGTCGACTGGAAGGACCTCACCGCCGCGGAACAGATCGAGCGCCTTGCCAAGGTTCCGCTCGCTCATCAGCCGGGCACGACCTTCGAGTACGGGCTGTCGACCGATGTGCTCGGGCGCATCGTGGAGGCCATCTCCGGCATGCCCTTGAGCGAGTTCCTGCAGAAGCGCCTGTTCGCGCCGCTCGGCATGACGGATTCCGCGTTCATCGTGCCGCAGGAGAAGGTGGGCCGCCTCGCCCAGCCGTTCGCGATGGACGCCGCCACCAGTACCGCGATCAAGCTGCTCGACGTCACGGTTCCCCAGAAGAACGACGCCGGCGGTGCGGGCAGCGTAGGAACTGCGTCCGACTACGCCCGCTTCCTGCAGATGCTGATCAACGGCGGCGAGCTGGATGGCGTGCGACTGCTGAGTCCGGTCACGGTGCGGTACATGGCTTCCGACCACCTCGGACCGGAAACCAGGTTCTCCGGCGTGACGACCCTGCCTGGAGGAACCGGCTTCGGACTCGGCTTCGCAGTCCGCAACGAGACCGGCCGGTTCGAAGTCACCGGCAACGCGGGCGAGTATTTCTGGGCGGGTGCCGCCGGCACAGGTTTCTATGTGGACCCGAAGGACGAGATCATCTGCGTGTGGATGACGCAGGGTCAGCCGGGCATGGCGCGCCGCTACGACCGCTACCTGTTCAAGCAGATGGTGTATCAGGCCATCGTGAAGTAACCCCAAACCCCGGGGTCAGGTCTAGCTTCGTAGCATCGATTTTGGTAGCTTGCGCCCATGGCACGTCCCCTTCGCATCGAGTTTCCCGGAGCCCTCTACCACGTCACCTCCCGCGGTGACCGGAAGGAGGACATCTATGCCGACGACCAGGACCGGATGGCCTTCCTCGATGTCCTGGGAGAGGTCGTGCGCGATTTCCACTGGGTGTGCCATGCGTGGTGTCTCATGGACAACCACTACCACCTCGTGATCGAAACGCCCGACGCCAAACTGGGCAAGGGCATGCGACAGTTGAATGGCGTCTACACCCAGTTCTACAACCGCCGTCACGACCAATCCGGCCATCTGTTCCAGGGCCGCTACAAGGCCATCCTGGTCGACCGCGACGCCTATGCGATGGAGCTCTCCCGCTACGTCGTGCTGAACCCGGTTCGGGCCAGGCTGACCGCCTCCCCGGACAAATGGCGCTGGAGCAGCTATCGGCCGACCGTCGGGCTGGACCCTGCGCCGGCATGGTTCGAGGCGGATGTCTGCCTGGCGTTGTTTGCAGCGGGTCGAAGCGTCGCGCGACGCCGCTATGCCCGATTCGTCGCCGAAGGTATCGGCCGGGATAGCCCTTGGAAGGATCTGAGGGCGCAGATCTATCTCGGGGACGAGCGCTTCGTGACTCGCATGCAGGCGCGGGTGGATCCCGAAGCCAGGGGCAACATCAACATCCCCAGGGCTCAGCGGCGACAGCCGGTACCGCCGCTGAGCAAGATCGCCAAGGCCCATGCGGATCGGGACGATGCCATGATCGCAGCGCACGGCACTGGCGAATACAGCTATCAGCAGATCGCCGACTTCTTCGGCGTCCATTTCACGACGGTGGGGAGAATCGTGCGGCGGGGCCGAAAAGCCTCCGAGGCTTCGTGATGGATTACGGGGCTGAACGAAACCACCCGATGCTACAAAGCTAGACCTGACCCCGATGTTTCGGATTCTTCTGGTGCAGGGCGCCAACATGGTCCATCTCGGGAAGCGGGAGCCCGAGATCTACGGGACGACGACCGCGGCGGAGCTCGATGCCATGCTGCAGGAGCATGCCCGGGCAAAGGGCTATTCCCTGGAGATCTTCTATACGAACGTCGAGGGCTTTGCCATCGACCGCATCTACCAGGCGGTCGCCGATGGCGTCGACGGTCTCGTGATGAACCCCGCCGGCTTCAACTACGCCGGCTACGCGCTTCGCGATTGCGTGAAGGGCTCGGGGCTCCCCTACGTGGAAGTGCACATGAGCAACGTCGAGGCTCGCGGCATTCCGTGCGTGGTCGCGCCCGTCGCCCTCGGCATGATGTTCGGACTGGGGCTCCGCAGCTATGAGCTGGGCCTCGAAGCCATGCTGCACATCCTCTCCGGCAGAGCACGAGGCTGACGCGTCTCGTCGTCCGCCGACTCTCGTCTCGCAGGCGACGAAGGTCGGGACGGGGGCACGCCTGGAAGTCCCGCTCCGGGCGCTTTCCGCTACCTCGGAGGTAATTGCCGCGCCTACCGGCTCGCTGCAAAGTGCGTTCATGAATCTCGCCCCCACGGAGAACCCATGACCGCCTTTCGCGTCCTGCTCGTCGTCATCATTCTGGTTCTGTTCGGCTACACCGGCGTCGTCGGCCTGAACCACGGGTGGAATCTGCTGCCGATCTTCTTCGGAGACATTCTCGCCATGACGTGGCCCGGCCAGTTCAACCTGGACTTCACCTGCCTGCTGATCTTCACCGGCCTCTGGCTCGCCTGGCGTCACCGGTTCTCGCCCGGCGGCCTCGTCCTGGGGGTGTGCGGGCTGTTCGGTGGCACGGCCGTTCTGGCGCCTTACCTTCTCATCGTGAGCTTCCAGGCGAGGGGCGACCTGAAGGAACTCCTGCTGGGCAGGAGCCGCATGTAAAGAGGGCGGGGCGCCCCGAGAGACGCCCCGCCCCATCTTCCTCTGCCGGCTCTCCGCCGACCACGACTACTTGCTCACGACATCCCACCACTGACCGAAGGAGTCATAACGGACCGGGTCGTATCGCACCCCGGAGCGGTCCTGTTCCTCCGGGTCCCGCGTTCCCTGGCTGGCCAGCAGATTGGCTGCAAGGGGCCGGGTGTTGTCGACGCTCGACGAGGCGGACACCGGCTCAGGAACGTACTCCTGCGCACCACGTCCGTCCTTCGCGTCATTCTCCACGCTCTTCGGTCCCGACGGGATCGCTGCCGAACGCTCGAATGGCGCATTGCCGGAGCGATTCGCGCTCGGCAGCTCGACGTACGCCGACTGGTCCTTCGACGCTGCAGAGTCCGAACCGAAGGCGCCGCCCATGGACTGCAGCCGAGCCTTGATCGAATCCCACGAGAAGTCGGAGGCCGACAGTTCGATCTTGGGCGGCGAGTACTCCACGCCAGCGCGAGAGGTTTGGGGCGTTTCGGCAAAGGCAACCGCGCTCGAGGAAACGAGCACGGCGGCTGCGATCGGGCGCACGAGCCCGAGGAATTCATTCTTGCGTTGCTGATTCATGATTCACTCCATTTGCGGATGACTGCCACGCGTGTCCGGCAGTCGATTTCTCCGGGTAGCCACCGATCGGCTCGATCGCGGCTCGAATCGGTTCGACCCCAGAGCCTGTCGCATCGCCACTCGGGTCTCCGGAGCAACGGCTCGGGGCTGACGACGTCGATGCATGGACGCATCTTGTGCTTCCGGGGCGGATCGCGATGTAGGCGCAGAGCGCCTTCGCTTGTCGGCCGATCTCCTACATCTGCCCGCGTAGGACAAACACCCTGCTTGCGCGCCCGGAAGTCGCGGCCCAGTGTCGCTCGCTCGGCGCCCACCACTTCTTCGACAAGTCCCGTGAGTTCCTCGAAGTCATGCCGGCAATCGAGGCCTTACTGGACCAGCGCACCGGGTCCTGAGCGGCTCCGTCGAGGGGGTCGATCAGACGTGTGCGTCGTCTGCGATACTCGCCCCTTCCAGAACAGGTTGCGGAGGAAAGCAGGATGAGCTTGCTCGATGGTCGTATTGCTCTCGTCACCGGTGCCGGTCGCGGCATCGGTCTCGCCATGGCACTTCGGTTGGCCCGCGACGGTGCCACGGTCGTGGTCAGCGACATTGACGAGGCAGCCGCGGCGGCGGCCGCGAAGATGATCCAGACCGGAGGCGGCACCGCCGCATCGATCCGCTGTGACGTGTCCGATCCCGCGCAGACCACGGCCTCCATCGCGTTCGCCGTGCAGCAATTCGGCCGCCTCGACGTGATGATCAACAACGCCGGGGTCGTGCGCGTGCAGCCGTTCCTCGAAGTACAGCCGTCGGACTGGGACTTCATCCACGCCGTGAACTCGCGCGGACTTTTCTTTGCCGTGCAGGCCGCTGCGAAGCAGATGCTCACGCAGGAACCCCTGGCTCCCGGACGTCCGCGCGGCAAGATCGTCAACGTCGCTTCCATCGCCGGACGCAGCGGCAGACCGATGTTCGCCGCCTACGCCGCGAGCAAGGCCGCGGCCATCAGCATCACGCAGTCCGCTGCGCTCGCCTTTGCGCCCGAACTCACCGTGAATGCCATCTGCCCCGGCATCGTGGAGACGGAAATGTGGCGCACGATCGACAAGCAGTGGACAGAACACGACGGCCGCCCGGTGGGCTCCGCATGGAAGGATCGTCTGCAAGTCATTCCGATGCTGCGTCCCGAACGACCGGAAGACCTTGCCGGCATCGCTTCGTTCTTCTCAGGCCCGGACTCCGACTACGTCACCGGTCAGTCGTACCATGTGGATGGCGGCGTGCTGATGGCGTGACGGGAGCGGTTGGCCTCCGCACGAACTTGCCTGCTACCGGTAGAGGAATCCCCCGCCTACAGGAACGTCCTCGCGGGCGACGCGCGAAACCACCTCCTGCGCGTGGAACATGGCACCGCGCACGTGGTCGTCCTGGCTTCCGAGGGCCTTGCGCATCCGGGCGATGACGGTATCGATGGCCGGCTGGCGCTCGGCAAAGCGCCCGTCGCGGAACGCCTCGATGCGCCACAGGAACACGAGAATGAATCCGGTCTGCGCAAAGCGCCTGCGTCCGGTATCCGGCAGATCCGCAGGCAGCGGATCCGGCAGGCCCTGCCATGCGGACAGCAGCTTCTCTGCGGTGATCTGGATGCCCGGCAGATCGTTGGCGCGCCATTGGGCCCACCCGAGTTCGCCCAGCGCATCGACGGCTCCCGGGCTGGCAGCGCCCGACTCCGACACGAGACGCTGGTAGCGGTCCCGGAAGAGACTCGCCGCAGATGCCCAGTCGTCCGCGACCTGGAACTCCGAGAGGAGGACCTTGTGGATGTCTTCCCGCTGTTCAGGCGACAAGGCCCTGTCCAGGGACTGACTCAACTGCCGGACGGTCTGCACCCGCTCTCGCCGCATCGCCGCACGGGGATCGCCTTTCGGGAAAGGAGGCAAGGCACGCAAGTACGTGAGTGACGCTTCCAGTGCACGCACCGTCGCTCGCTGCCCGGAGGTGTCCAGGGCGGCGAACCACGCGGTGAAGAGCGCCTCCCGGTCCTCAGGAATGCGATCGAGCTTCACGAGAGCGGGCACGGCACGGGACAGCACCAGATCCGCTTCGCGCGGGGACACGGTGGCGAGAAGCTGTCCGATCTTCGCAGCCCGGCGGCAGAAGAGCGTGACGTCATCGAAGGCGCTGCGGTCGATGGCAGTGAGGGCCCGGGTCGCGCCTTCCGTCTTCGGCGTCGCCGCCATGGCTTCACAGGCCGCAGCCTGCACGCGGGCCTCCGTGATCTGGGCGACCGGCGGGGGTGGGACAACAGCGTCGAAGCGCATGCGATCCAGCATGTCCCACGCCGACGCGAACAGTTGCAGCCGCGCGAGTTCGCGACCTTCGCGCCGGCCGAGCCGGCCGAACTCCAGCTTCACCAGGCGGCCGTCGAACAGGAAGAACAGTTCGCACTGGTCGTCGGCCGAACAGTCCTGAAGCACCAGCTGCCGCTCGTAGCCGAAGCGAGCGGGCCATCGTTCCTCCAGCCAGCCGCTCGGCGTGAAGCACTGGTAGAGGACGTCGGGACGACCGGCCCGGACCGGGCCGAGCGGCAGCTTCTCCGGATGCGCCGCGCAGTCCCACCCGAGAATCTGCTGTCTGCCGCTGTCCGGGTCCCGGCGGATCCAGAACGCGTCCGTCGTCGGGCGGCTTGCGCCTTCCGCGGAAACTCGCGTCGTGGTGGTCGGCGCGCGCTTGCCGGTCAGCACATCGAAATGGTCCCAGTCGCTGTAGTCGCGCCAGACGTGCACGCGCGCGCGCACCGCGCGACATTCCGCCATGGTCCCCGGAAGCGGCCCGCAGAGCGGCGAGAGGCTTTCGGCAGGGACGGGGCCGGAGTTGGGAATCGCGAGATCGAACAGCAGCAGTTCCGGACCCCGCACGGTCGCCGTGTAGAGGCGAGGATCTCCGTCACTCGCCCACCATCCGTACCACTCGGTCGGGGTCACACGAAAGCGGATCGCTGCGGCTGACGGCGTCGCCGACCGGGCAGGCCAGGCCGCCACGACAGGCGACTGCCGCCGGTCGACCGGCTCGCCCGACGCGGCTGACTCGGGCTCGGCCTTCGCGGCATGCGGACTGAACGGAAGATCACCGCTCTCCCACATGGCGAGGAACACCGGCCGGAACAGGTAGCCCCCGAGCAGCAGCCCGACGAGCGCGAAGACCAGAGCACGGCGGGACGAGGTTTCGAACATGCCTTGTCGTCGGATCCGTCAGTCGTTGACCCGACTGCCGTACCGGAACGTCGGGTCCGTCTCCGAGAACTCACCCCATGGCGTGAGCATCACGGTCGTGCGGACCGGCGGCAGCAGCGCAGGCACACCGCGCGCCGGCACCGGGAGCTTGAGCGGCTGGGCAGCGGGGTCGAACGCCAGCGGATGCGGGTCGACTGCTTCGGCGACGTAGTCGACGCCGATCGCCATGCGCCCGCTGATGTTGAGCGCCGGCTGCGCCGAAGCGAGGTGATGCACCTTGGTGCGAGCAAGACAGAGGCGCGGCGCACGATCGCCGGAGACGGGGTCCTGCTCCTGCGTGTAGAGCGCCTTGCCCAGATCGGTGAGCTCGTAACGCCAGGCCACCCGCTCGGGGGTCGCCTCGGGGGATTCGCTCCGCGTGAGGAGTCCGGCCGCCTTGAGATCTTCGCAGCGCTGGCAGGGCAGGCGACCGCGCGCCGACGTGTCGAACGGAAAAGGCCCTTCGTGGATACACATCAGCTGCGACGAGATCTCCCGGTCGAGCCCGTGGACGATTGCGCCCTGGTGCTTGCGCGCGTCGGCGCTGACAGGATCTCCGGGCTGCTTGAGCCAGACCCAGATGCCAATGCCCGCCGCCGCGACGACGGCAAACTTGAGAAGACTCATCGGTGAGGAGGTGACTCTACTTTGGGGACACGGTTGCTAACGGCACACCGTCGGGCGACCTTAGGAACCGCCTGCTTCACAAGCGAAGTCATCTGTCGTGAACGCGACGGCCCTCACCAGACCGTATGATCGCCAGGGTCAACTGACGATGCTGGAGTGATGCGACATGCGAACGGTCTCCTGGTACTCGAATCTCGCCAAATCCACTTCCCGCTACTGCGGCCGGCCGAAGACATTCGCGCTGGCGGTCGGCGTGATCGCCGTCTGGATCGTCACAGGCCCCCTCTTCGGCTTCAGCGACACGTGGCAGCTCGTGATCAACACGGGCACGACGATCGTCACGTTCCTCATGGTCTTCCTGATCCAGAACACGCAGAACCGCGACACGGAGGCGATCCAGGTGAAGCTCGACGAACTGATCCGGGCAACGCGAGGTGCGCACAACGCGCTGCTGGATCTGGAGGAACTGGAGGAAGACGCGCTCGACGCATTCCGTCGGAAGTATCAGGTGCTGGCGGCGTCTGCGCGCGACGAGCTTCAGCGCGGCGCCGACGACACCGGCACGCCGGAGCCCTGAGGCTCAGACACCCAGCGCCCGCGCACGGAACTCCAGCGGCGTCATGCCCTCCAGCCTCCGGAAGAACTTCACGAAGTTCGTCGGCTCCGCGAAGCCGAGCTGGTGACCGATACCCACGACCGTCACGTCGCTGTGGACCAGGAGCCGCTTCGCTTCGAGGACCACGCGTACGTCAATCGCCTGTTTCGCCGTCCGGCCGATGGTCGCCACACAGGCGCGGGAAAGCGTGCTCTCCGAGTAGCCGAGCCGCCTCGCGTAGTCCAGCACCGTAAGGCGCTTGTGAAAGCCGGATTCCAGTTCGTGCGCGAACAACCGGTGAATCTCCCCCTCACGCGTGGCAATGGCCCTCGCCTGGTTCGCCCGCAGTTCCCGCGCGAGTCGGAGGAGAAGCGCCAGCACGGCATGCCGGATGATGGCCGCGTCGATCTCGCTGCCTTCGAATCGCTCGATGTCCTTTCGCATGCGGCGGACGTCCGCGGCGACCCCGCGGAACAGGGCGCGGCTCGGCACGCTGACCGCAGGCCATTCGGGTAGCGCAAGCAGCTTCATGTCGATCTCAGCCCGGGCGATGGACGGCGCCAGGGCCTCGGCGGAGATCAGCACGAGCTCAGCCCGCAGTTCCTCCTTCAGGAACCACTGCTGCACTTGTCCTGGCCGCACGAACACGACGGTGCCGGGACGCAGGCTCAAGTCCAGAAAGTCGACCTGGTGCTTGGAACGGCCGGCCTCGACGAGCATGAGCAGGTAGAACTCCAGTCGCTCCGGCTGCCCGAGCGTCTTCGGCGAGTACGCGCGAAGTCGGTCCACCGACAGCACATCCACGCCCACCCGGGTAAGCCTCGGGTTGTGAAAGCGCGTCTCGCGGACCGCAGCACGACTCGCGCTCATGCGCTTCCCGAGCATCGAAGATCGGTGAGACTCCCAGTTTTGACCATCATGTGCCTGCGATTGACCTTGTCTGTCCAGCGGGTGAGTTTACATTGCACCCCATGGAAGCGAACACCGAAAGCCGGGCTCGCTTCCTTGAATCAACCTCCCCTACGACAGGATTTGACCATGACCTTCCCTAGACGCGCACTGCTCGCCGCTCTCGCCGCCGCCAGCCTGATCGGCAGCGTCAACGCCGCAGAAACGCCCTCGAAACCCAGCAAGGACGCCCCCATGACCACCGAGAAGCAGCAGGTCGTCGACCTGCTCAAGAGCATCGAGACCGGCAATCCCGCACCGGTCGCCAGCATCAACCCCGGCAAGTACATCCAGCACAACCTCGCCGTCGGCGACGGGCTCGAAGGACTGGGTGCCGTGCTCAAGATGCTGCCGAAGGATTCCGCCAAGGTGAACACGGTGCGTGTGTTCCAGGACGGCGACCACGTCTTCGCGCATAGCGAGTACGACTTCTTCGGGCCGAAGATCGGTTTCGATGTCTTCCGCTTCGAGAACGGCAAGATCGTCGAGCACTGGGACAACCTGCAGGAAAAGCCGGCCGCCCCGAACCCCAGCGGCCACACGATGATCGACGGCCCCACGCAGGCCACCGACCTCGACCGCACGGCCGCCAACAAGGCGCTCGTAAAGGCGTTCGTGGACGACATCCTGGTCAACGGGCGCCTGGAGAAGCTGGCCGGCTACTACGACGGGAACAACTACGTGCAGCACAACCCCCAGATCGCAGACGGCCTGTCGGGCCTCGGCGAGGCGCTGCAGGCGTTGGCAAAGGCGGGCATCTCGCTCAAGTACGACCGCATTCACAAGGTGCTGGGGGAAGGCAACTTCGTGCTGGTCGCGAGCGAAGGCAACTTTGCCGGGAAGCACGTGGCGTTCTTCGACCTGTTCCGCGTGCAGAACGGCAAGATCGCGGAACACTGGGACACCATCGAGCCGATTCCCCCGCGGGCCGAGTGGAAGAACGGCAACGGCAAGTTCTGAGGTCGGATTCGCTCGGCATAGGGCCGACGCAGCCCCCCCGGCATGACGCCTGGGGGGGCTGCCGTTGCCGGCTTCCCCTGCCGGCGGACAAACTGGCATCGAGGCTGCTGGGCATCGGGCATGGCTCACGCAAGCCCCGCCGTTCCGACCGATCTCCGGGCGAAGCGGCGGCCCTTTCACGTCAACCGCCGACACGAATGCGCAGACCCCGACCGCCCGCGAAGCTGGAGCCGATGACACTGCGCTACTCGCGGCCGTTCGCCGGGTTCGTCCTCGTCGTCGTCACAGTCATCTCCGTACACCTCGCGACGACTACCTTCCGGGTTCTGGCGTTCGGCGGTGCGATATCTATCTTCGGCGTGCTCTGGACGCTCTTCTGGGCACCGTTTGCGGTGTCGCTCTATCGGCGCTACCTCCGGGCCTGGTCGTTCAAGGGCCCGGTGGTAACGATCGACGCCAAGGGCATTACGGACATCCGGGAGCCGCACCCCTTCGTGGACTGGGAGCATGTGGAGAACGTCTACCTCTCGCGCAGCGCCCCCATCAAGTCGGGAGCCATGATCCTCTGCATCGAATTCAGAAGCACGGAGGTCGCGAAGGATTACCTGCATGGCCCCTACTTTCTTCAGCGGGCCTACCAGAAGTGGCACTTCGCCGGCCACTGGAACGTGAGCCTGCGGGCTCTGTCCTGTTCCTCATTCGACGTGCTCCGGACCGCCGCGGCCTACCACCGCAAGTCGATCACCGACCGGGCAAGGCCTGTCGAGAGCGCCCCGAGAATCCATCTTCCGCCGACGCGACGGCCTTAAGCGTCCGGACACGGGGGCTGCCACGGATGCCTGGGAGGGTCCGCACAACCTACGCGGATTGCATCGCTTGTGCGGACCTTCCCCAAGTGGATTTATCATCCAGCCTTCCCCGTGGCCCGACCAGAGGAACTGAGCCCATGAGCACCCCCGCGTATCTGCAGTCGCTGTCTCCTGCCTCCGTACTGCTCGTCGCCTTCATCTTCGGCGTCGTATACCTGTTCATCAGCGTCCTGGCGTTCAGTCAGGGCCGCACCGCGGTGGCGGACGGCTCCAGCGCCCGACTCTTCAAGAAAGACCTTTGGTGGCCGTTCCGCCCCGCCGAGTTCGATGCCGCCGGGCAGCGACTCTGTGCACTCGGCAAGGCGCTGTTCGTGATCATCGTGCTCCTTCTGGTCGTCTGGGCCTGGCTCACTCTCAAGGTGCTGCTCGCCGGCAAGTAGACGCACTCGGCGGCGCCGGATGTCGGACGCCCCCGAGGTTCCGGACAGCGCCGCGGTCCTGAAGCGAGTCGATCGGGCGCCCGAGCCATGCGTGCCGCCGTCGTTCTAGAACGAGGCGTGGCACGCGATCCGGGACAACACAGCGTCGACTTTCCTGCGGTGGAACGGTAACAGCCGGTCCGTTCATGCGCATGCCGGGGCGACCACGCTCGAACGCCTCCGGCTGGACGCCCTTGCGGTTCTCGCGGGCCCCTGAGAGTCCGCAGCGGCATTTGGTAGAGTCGTCCGCTCAGGGAAAACCGGAGATGCGACGATGAACGTGTTCGTGTCCTACCAGCGCGCCGACACCGCCCTCGCGGCCCACGCCCTCGGCTATGCGCTGCGGCTCGCCGGTCACGAGGCCTTCGTGGACACAGGCAGCATCGGCGTCGGCGAAATGTACCGGCAGGTCATCGCGTACAACGTGGCCCGCGCGAACGTGATGCTCGTGCTGATGGGGGCGGCGTTCGACGCGAGCCGGCTCGGCGAGCCCGCGAGCGTCCTGGCCTTCGAATGGCAGCGCGCGCGCTTTCACAGCATCGGTATCGTGCCGGTCCTCGTCGAAGGCGGCCGGATGCCAAGTGGGGACGCCCTGCCACCCGAGTTGCGCTGGCTTCGCCGGCACAACGCCCTTTCGCTCCGGCGGGCATCCCTGCATGCGGACATCGAAGCCTGCGTGGCCGCCGTACCCTCCCTCGCTGTTACCCCGAGGCGCGCCGCCCGCGTGCTCTGGGTCGACGACAAGCCCGCCAACAACGAGAACGAGCGTCGCTGGCTGCGCCCTCACGGCATCGTGTTCGACTGCGTGGTCTCGACGGCGGAAGCCCTGGAGCAGCTGGCCAGCGAGAGCTACGACCTGGTGATCACCGACCTTGGCCGGAAGGATTCCTCCGATCGTTCCTGGAGCGCGGGCGCCGATTTCCTCGACCAGCCGGTCGTGAAGGATGGTGGCCCGCCGGTGATCGTCTACGCGGGTGCACTGGCGGTGTCGCGTCGCGACGAACTGATGCAGCGCGGGGCTTCGGAGGTCACACAGAGCACCTCCGTCCTTCTGAAGTCCGTTTTGGACCTGCTGGGGCGCAACACCGCCGCCGACGGCGCCGGCTGCGAGCTTTCCCCGCGCTGACGGGGTCGTCGCCGCGCGAGCCTTGTGGCATCCTGCCGCCGCGCAGCAAATTGCACGACGCGCATTCCCCTGAACAGAACGAGACCGTGCACGGCACGCCACTGCGGCCGGCACCGGTTCGCCCATCCGCCTCGGGAGGACGGAATGAAGCTCTACTATCACCCGGTTTCCACGACCAGCCGGCCCATCATGGCGTTCGCGGCCGATCATCCGCTCGACCTCGAATTTCAGGTCGTCGACCTGATGACCGGCGAGCACCTGCAGCCCGCGTACACGGACATCAATCCGAGTCAGCAGGTGCCCATGCTGGATGACGACGGGTTCCGCCTTACCGAGTGTTCGGCCATTCTCAAGTACCTGGCCGACAAGTGTGACTCTGCGGCCTATCCGAAGGATCTTCGGCAACGGGCCCGGGTCAACGAGATGATGGACTGGTTCAACACGGGTCTGTCCCGCGAGCTGGGCTATGGCGTCGTGTATCCGCAGGTGCTGCCGCACTACCGGCGTCCCGACCCCGCCGTGCAGTCGGGGCACCTGGAATGGGGCTGCGAGAAAGCGCGGCGGTGGCTCGCGATTCTCGACGGCAGAATCTTGGGCGGAGGACGACAATGGGTGGCGGGAGACACGATGACTCTCGCCGACTACCTGGGCGCGGGGATACTGACGCTCGGTGAGGTGATCCGCCTCGACTATGCGGGCTACCCGAACATCCAGCGCTGGCTGAAGACCATCAAGGACCGGCCCACCTGGCGACAGACCAACGAGGCGTTCTACACGTACTTCGTCGCGCCCTACCAGGACGGCGAGTTCGTGAGCCTCTGACAGGAAAGGAAGTGCCATGCTGAAGAAACTGCATCACAACGCCTACCGCTGCCGGGATGCGGAGGAAACCCGCCGGTTCTACGAGGACTTCCTGGGCATGCCGCTCGCCCTCGCTTTCCCGATCCGGGTGACCAAATCGGGCCGAGACACCAACGTGCTGCATTCCTTCTACCGCCTGGGCGACGGCTCGTTCCTCGCGTTCTTCGAGGCGCCGGACATGCCCTTCGAGTTCAAGGAGCAGCATGACTTCGACCTGCACATCGCCCTGGAAGTCGACCATCCCGTGCTCGAGACCATGCGGCAGAAGGCCATCCGGATGGGCATGGAGGTCCGCGGTCCGTCGGACCACGGATTCATCGAGTCGGTCTACTTCCGTGACCCCAACGGTTATGTGATCGAACTCACGGCACCCGTGGGCGAAGCGGGAGAAGCGGAAGTCGGCGAGAAGAACGCGCGGACGATTCTCGCGGAGTGGCAGGCGACCAAGGCCAGGAACTGACCCGCGGCCGGCCCTTCGGCAGCTCAGTCACCGGACAGCAGGAAGCTGTCCGCCATGTTCACAGGTGCGAGCGCCGGAACGCTCTCGTCCTTCAAGTCCACACCGGTGAGTTCGCGCTGCCGCGCTTCGCGCAGCAACCAGGCGAGCCGATCGGCTGCCGCCTGCAGGGCGAGCCCCTCCGGTCGCACATTGGAAATGCAGTTGCGCTCGGCGTCCACGCGCCCGGGACGCGGTGCCCACGTCACGTAGACACCCATGCTGTCTGGTGAGCTGAGTCCCGGCCGCTCGCCGATGAGAACGACGACGAGACGGGCGCCCAGCGCGTGGCCGATGGGGTCACCGACCGCCACGCGCCCCTGCCGCACGATGGCCACCGGTGCCCAGCGCCACCCGGCTCCGAGCGCTGTCCTCAGCAATGCCGCGAACGGCGCCGCGTGACTCTCCACAGCCAGCGCCGACAGACCGTCGGCGATCACCACGGCGACGTCCGGTCTGCCTTCCATTTCCAGGGCTTCCAGTCTGGAGCGGGACGCTTCGTCCAGGCGCCGACCAAGATCCGGCCGCTTCAGGTAGGTCGGGCGATCCGCTGCAGCGCTGTGCAATTGCAGCGTCGGCAAACCCAGAGCCTGCACCGCGACCTCCACCGCATCGTGATCGAACGGCCGGTGCACAGCATCCCGCGCCTGCGCGTGTGCCAGCTGAAACTCCAGCTGCACGGACGTAGGCTGACTGATACCGCTGCGCCCCAGGCCGATCCGGGCAGGCGTGTGCTTGCGGAGCACGCTCCACGGGTTCTTCGTGACGGCGTCGCTCATACCCGATGCTCCAGCATGCGTCCGAACGCGGGCGGCAGGGCATCCACCAGTCGGTCCGGGGAGCCGGGCTGCGTGATGCGCATCTTCTCCAGCCACTGCTCGAACTCGGGCGCCGGCTTCAGACCCAGTACTCGACGCGCGTAGAGCGCATCGTGAAAGGAAGTCGTCTGGTAGTTGAGCATCACGTCGTCGGAACCGGGGATGCCCATGATGAAGCTGCACCCGGCCACGCCCAGCAGCGTGAGCAGCGTGTCCATGTCGTTCTGGTCGGCCTCGGCGTGATTGGTGTAGCAGATGTCGCAACCCATCGGCAGGCCAAGCAGTTTCGCGCAGAAGTGGTCTTCCAGCCCGGCGCGGATGATCTGCCGGCCGTCGTACAGATACTCCGGACCGATGAACCCGACCACGCTGTTCACCAGCAGCGGCTCGAACCTTCGCGCCACCGCATACGCCCGCGCTTCGATCGTCTGCTGGTCGCACCCATGGTTCGCCTGGGCCGATAGCGCGCTGCCCTGCCCCGTCTCGAAGTACATCACGTTGGTCCCGCGCCGCCCGTCCGCGAACATCGCGCCGCGCTCGAGCGACAGCGCGGCGTCGCGCGCTTCGCCCAGCACCGCCAGATCGATGCCGAAACTGCGGTTGGTGCCCTCGGTCCCGCCGATGGACTGGAATACAAGGTCCACCGGCGCGCCGCGCTCGATGCACTGGATGGTGTTGGTGACGTGCGTGAGCACGCAGCTCTGCGTGGGGATCTCGTAGCGCTGGATCACGGCGTCCAGCATCTCGAGTAGCAGCGTGACCTGCGCGACGTTGTCGCTCGCGGGGTTGATGCCGATCACGGCATCGCCACTGCCGTAGAGCAGACCGTCGAGCACGCTCGCGGCAATGCCCGCTGCGCTGTCGGTCGGATGATTCGGCTGCAGGCGGGTGGACAGCCGCCCGGGGAGACCGACGGTGTCGCGGAACCGGGTCTCGACCCGGCACTTGCGCGCCACGAGGATGAGATCCTGATGACGCATGATCTTGCTGACCGCCGCCGCCATCTCGGGCGTGAACCCGCGCGCCGCCCTGGTCAGAGCAGCGCTGTCCGCCTGGTCGGACAGCAGCCAGTCCCGAAGGCCGCCGACCGTCAGATGAGCAAGCGGCGCAAACGCCCCGGCGTCGTGAGTATCGATGATTAGGCGGGTGACCTCATCCTCTTCGTACGGGACGACCGCTTCGTTGAGAAAAGCACGGAGCGGAACGTCCGCGAGGGCCATCTGCGCCGCCGCGCGCTCGGCGCTGCTCTGCGCGGCGACGCCGGCCAGCTCGTCGCCGGAGCGCGCGGGCGTGGCCCGCGCCATGAGCGTGCGGAGGTCCTCGAAGACGTAGCGTTGCGATCCGATCGAATGGGCGTAGGGCATGAGGTTATGCTACCGCTGACAGGGCCTCCTCGCGGCGTTTGCCGGTGAAGAGGAAGTAGGCGTAACCGATCGCGCCGAGCCCGAGGAACAGGACGGCGATGAGCGGGTTGTAGTAGATCATCGTGCCGAGGCAGATCACGGCTGCGACGAGGGCAAAGGCCGGGAACAGCGGAAACACCGGCGCCCGGAACGGACGCGGCAGCGACGGCTCGTTCTTGCGCAGGGCGAACAGGCTGGCCATGCTTGAGATATACATCACGATGGCGCCGAACACGCTCATGGTCACGATGTTGGCCGTGAGCGTCTGGCCGCCGAAGGAGATGAGTTCGTCGCTGAAGATGGCCAGAATGCCCACGACACCGCCGGCGATCACTGCCACGTGGGGCGTCTGGAACTTCGGGTGGACCTTGCCCAGGAATGCGGGAAGATACCCGGCCCGCGAGAGTGCGAAGATCTGACGCGAATAGCCGAGGATGATGCCGTGGAACGACGCCACCAGACCGAACAGGCCCAGCCAGACCAGCATGTGCAGCCAGCCGCTCGATTCGCCGACGATGATCTTCATCGCCTGCGGCAGGGGGTCGTTGATGTTCGCGAGCTTGGTCCAGTCACCCGCCCCGCCGGCGAAGATCATCACCCCGATGGCGAGGGCGAGCAGCGTGAGAATGCCCGCGATGTAGGCGATCGGAATGGATCGCTTCGGGTCCTTCGCTTCCTCGGCGGCCATGGCCACGCCCTCGATCGCGAGGAAGAACCAGATGGCGAAGGGGATCGCCGCGAAGATGCCGGAAATCGCCCCGAGGCTGAAGCCGTCCTGCCCGGACCAGCCGCCCTTCACGAAGTTGGCCAAAGAGAAGCCCGGTGCCACCACACCCATGAAGACCAGCAGTTCGAAGATCGCGATCAGTGTCACCACGAGTTCGAAGGTCGCGGCGATCTGCACGCCGAGGATGTTGAGCGTCATGAAGATGAGGTAGGCCCCGACGGCTGCGGTCTTCGGATCGAGGCCGGGGAACTGCACCGCCAGGTACGAGCCGATCGCGAGCGAAATGGCGGGTGGCGCAAACACGAACTCCACGAGAGTGGCATAGCCGGCTATGTAGCCGCCGGTCGGCCCGAAGGCCCGCCGGCAGTATTCGAAGGGGCCGCCGGCGTGGGGAATGGACGTCGTGAGCTCGGTAAAGCTGAAGATGAAGGTCGTGTACATCAGCGCGATGAACCCCGCCGTGACGAGGAACCCCAGCGTGCCCGCGCTCGCCCAGCCGTAGCTCCAGCCGAAGTACTCGCCCGAAATGACGAGTCCCACGGCGATCCCCCACAGCTGCAGCGTCGACAGCGACTTCTTCAACCCCGGTCCGGTGCCTGTGCTCATGGCTTTTCTCCTTTTGGCTGCGACACGCCGCAGGCGCGTCGCATGCTAGAACCAATGACGTCTGATGAAGCGTACGTAGGGTTTCCGCAGCGGGGTTAGAGAGAATTGGCACACTTCGCAGCGAACGATAGCACCGGTTCGGTGCATGCGACGCCCCCCGCGCCGGCGTCCTGGTGCGCCCGAAGCCTGGTTTCGGGGGACGTGGACGAACACGCCGCCAACCTGAGCGGCTGGCGCCAGGAGTACGACCAGCTGAGCGGCGGCGGCTTCACCGGCCGGCTGGACGAAGCCGTGTGCGACGGGGTGCAGGTGTTCCGCGAGCGCACCAGCCAGCTCCTTCGGCAGCGCTGCGAAGTCTGGCCCGGCGCCCTCTGGATCGGCATCACCGAGGCCGATGACGGCTCGCGGCTGAACGGCCGACGGGTCGGTGCAACCGGCGTGATGGCCTGCGGCACGGACGGCACCTTCGAACTCGTGAGCCCCGTGGGTCATTCGATCATCGGCTTCGTGGTGTCCCGGGCGCTGCTCGCAAGCCGTTGTCCGGCGCTCCAGCTCCCGACCGACGTCGACGCCCACTGGTGGTCGGTGGACGCCGCACAGCGCCACGCGGCTCTGGTCCACGCGCGCGCGATCCTCGTTCTTGCCGGGGCCGGAGGGAGCGAGTCATCGCTTCGCGGCGCCATGCTCGACATCGTCGCCGGCCTTCTGACCACGCGAGAGCCGCCCCCGCGGGAGCGCGGCAATGCCGCGTCGCGCCGCCGGCTGGTCGCCCAGGCGCACGAGCGCATCGAGGCGACGCCCGACCGCGCGCCGAGCGTTCCGGAACTGTGTGCCGCCCTTCACGTGAGCCGCAGGACACTGCAGTACGCTTTCGAGGAGGAAGCCGGTGTGAGTCCGCTTACCTACATCCGGAGCGTGCGCTTGAACGGCGTGCGTCGGCTCCTTCGGCATCCCACCCCGGGGATCACCGTGCATGGCGCCGCCGCGGAATGGGGCTACTGGAATCCGAGCGCGTTTGCCGCGGACTATCGCCGGCAGTTCGGAGAGCGCGCGTCCGAGACCCTGGCGCGTTCCCTCGGCATCTGCGCCGACTGAGGTCCGCCCGCGCCGTCACGGCGCCCCACCGGGCCGGCCGTATCATCCGTCCTCGATCAATACGCGACCGCACTGTGACGCGGGACGCACACCGGGGATAGGACGCCATGGCAGACGAGGAACAATTGGCCGCGCTAGGCCGCGGCCTGCACTCCTGGAACCTGTGGCGGCGGGCGAACACGGCCCGCCCCGTTGATCTCCGCCACGCCGACCTTCGCGGCTTCGACCTGAGCCTCATCCCCTCGCTGCGTGACGCGCAGGCGCAGGGGCTGATTCCGTCGGGGTCGTCGTGGGCCTTCGTCGCGAACGAGATCGTCGGTCAGGACGTCATGCCTCTCGACTTGCGCGACGCCGATATTCGCGGGGCCAGGCTCGACGGCATGGATCTTCGCTGCGCAGATCTCGGAGGCGCCGACCTCTCCGGCGCGAGCCTGCGCGGAGCGGATCTCGACAGAGCCGATCTCTCTCGCGTGCGCCTGTCGGACGCCGACCTCACCGGTGCGCGACTGCGTGGCGCCGACCTCTCGGGAAGCTCACTGATCCGTACGCGGCTCGAGGACGCGGACCTCGGCTACGCGCGCGTGTACGGCGTCGCGGTCTGGGACATGGCGGGCCGGCCGCGAGACGAGACCAGTCTGATCGTCACACCGCCCGGCGAGACTGTGCTGAGCGCCGACAGTCTCGCGCTGGCGCAGTTTCTGTACTTCCTCATCCGCAACGCCAACGCGCGCGAGGTCATCGACACGATCACGACCAAGGTGGTGCTCGTGCTCGGCAACTTCGGCGAGCGCTACAAGCGCGTTCTGGACGGCATGCGGGATCGCCTACGGAGCCTTGGTCTGATTCCGGTGGTGTTCGATTTCGCCGTCCCAGCATCCAAGGACACCACAGGCACGGTAGAGACGCTGGCTCGTCTGTCACGCTTCGTTGTGGCGGACCTCACCGCACCGAGCAGCATCCCCCACGAACTCGCGACGACGGTGCCCTTCCTGCGGACCACACCCGTCCTGCTGCTGCGGCAGACCGGGGCAACCGGGTACTCCATGGTGCGCGATCTGCAGGCCTACCCCTGGGTGCTTCCCGTCCACGAGTACGAGTCGGAGGAGTCCCTTCTCGCGCAAGTCGGCGAGGTGATCCGGCCGGCGGTCGCGCTGGCGGATCGGCTGCAGGGGCGCGGTGCCTGAGCATCGGCTGAGGAAGGCACGCCTCCCGCAAACCGATACCCCGGTGATCTGAGGCGCGCCACCAGGCGTGCTTTGCTCACGCCCCGTGGACCGCGCGGCCCGGGCGACCGGCAACCCAAATGTCATGCCGCGGATCGAACGGCCCCTGCTCATGGCGGTCCGCGACGTGCATCGCAGTCATCTCACCTCGTCACGCTTCGGGTCTCGTTGCTGTTTCGTCGAAAACCCCCGTGAGAGGAGAGCTTCCGTGACCGACTTTGCCAAGAAACGCCGTTCCTTCCTTCGTACCTCAGGTGCCCTTGCCGGCACTTCCCTGTTTCCGCTGTCGGGCTACGCGCCCGCGGTGCTCTCGGCCGTGGGCGAGAACACGCGGCCGATCCAGGAGCACGGCATCCAGTTCGCTGACATGGGCCTCGGCCGGACGATGGTGTGGGGGCGCGCAGACCGCCCGTCCCGCATGCACGTCGAGATCTCCTTCGACGAACAGTTCCGGACTTCGCGCAAGATCGTCGGCCCGCACGCCCTCGACGTCTCCGACTTCACGGCGAAGCAGGATCTCGTCGGGCTGCCGCCGGGACGTGACGTGTTCGTGAAGGTGTCCTTTGCCGACCTGTCGAACGCCCGCGTCATGGGCGAGCCTGTTCTCGGCCGCTTCCGCACTCCCGCTCTCAACCGCGACATCCGCTTCGTCTGGGGCGGCGACACGGCCGGGCAGGGATGGGGCATCAACGAGTCGTTCGGCGGCATGAAGATCTACGAGGCCATGCGTCAGGTGCGGCCGGACTTCTTCATCCACTCGGGCGACACCATCTATGCCGATGGCCCGATCAGCGAATCCGTGACGGCGGAGGACGGGCGACTGTGGACCAACGTGGTGACCCCCGAAGTGTCGAAGGTGGCGGAGACACTCGCCGAATTCCGCGGCCGCTACAAGTACAACATGATGGACGCGAACGTCCGCCGCTTCAACGCGGAAGTCCCGCAGATCTGGCAGTGGGACGACCACGAAGTCACGAACAACTGGAATTCGGCCAAGAGCGTCGATGCGGACGCCCGGTACACCGTGAAGGACGTGCCTCTGCTGATCGCTCGCGGAACGCGTGCCTTCCTCGAGTACGCGCCGCTGCGCCCCCACACGTCGGACGAATCGGAGCGCGTGTATCGCCATATCCCGTATGGCCCGCTTCTCGACGTGTTCGTCATCGACATGCGCAGCTATCGCGGTCCCAACACGTTCAACCGCCAGGAGCAGGAAGGCGCGGACACGCCGATCCTCGGCATGGAGCAGATGGAGTGGCTCAAGCAGGGACTGAAGCGCTCGCGCGCCGTGTGGAAAGTCGTGGCCTCGGACATGCCGATCGGGGTCAACGTCGGCGACGGGCGGGATGGCGAAGGGCGCAGCCGTTGGGAAGCCGTGGCCAACGGCGACGGCCCGGCGCTCGGACGTGAACTCGAGATCGCCCGCCTGCTCAACTACATCTCGCGCGAGAACATACGGAACGTCGTGTGGCTCACTGCCGACGTGCACTACTGCGCAGCGCACTACTACGACCCGACCAAGGCCCAGTACCGTGACTTCGCACCATTCTGGGAGTTCGTGGCAGGCCCCCTCAACGCCGGTTCCTTCGGCCCCAACACGGTCGACAACACCTTCGGACCGCAGGTGATGTTCGCCAAGGCCGGCCCGCGGGCGAATGCCTCCCCCTACGCCGGGGCGCAGTTCTTCGGCGAGGTGAACATTGGCAGCGGCAGCCGTTCCCTCACCGTGAGCCTCAAGGACATCGGTGGCGCGACGGTCTACACCAAGACCCTCAATGCCGAGTGAACGCCATGCAACCGAGACCTGAAAGGAGCCACAAGATGAAATCCGCACTCACGGCGCTCGCGGCGGGGGCAGCACTCGCGCTGTCCGGCAGCGCCTTTGCCGTCACCCTGTCGGACGTCCAGGCGAACGGCAATGTCTTCGACAGCAGCGCCTCGACCGCGGCACTCATCTCCCCGTCGATCGAACTGAAAGGCGCGGCGCCGATCGTCTTCACGCTCGTCGTGGGCGAGGAGGACGCGGGCGGTACCGTTGCGTTCAACAGCTCGATCGCGAACACGAGCGGGACTGCCTGGAGGTCGCTGGAGGTCGCACTGACCGGCGGTACGATCGTGCTGGCCGGGTCGGTCACGCCGCAGTTCGGCGCGATCGACGGGCGCAGCGGCGATGCGGTGACCGAGACAATCACGTTCGCCCCGGGGGAATCCTTCGGTGCGGACCTCGGCAATCCGTTCTCCCAGGCAGGCGCCCAGGATTGGCTGTTCGGACTGGAGGGACTGCGGGCAGGCGATCAGTTCACCGTGACCGTGACTGCCGGTCTCGTGCCGGAGCCCGGGACTTACGCCATGCTGCTCACGGGCCTGGGCCTGCTTGGATGGGGAGTGCGCCGGCGGAATTGAGAGGAAGGGCAGAACACCGACGGGCTGCGAGGTACGGGCCCGTCGGTTCGCTGACCGCGCGGGGCGTCAGCCTTTGCGCCAGTACACCAGGCTCGTGCCCCGGATGTTGCGGAGACCGTAACGTTCACGCGCGTCGATCTCCTCGAGCGCGCGGGTCACACCTTCCCAGACCCCATAGTCGTGCCAGACGATGACGCCACCGGGCCGCACCATGCTCATGGCGGCCTTGGTATCGGAATGCACGTAGTCGTAAGCGTGGGAGCCGTCAACGAATACCATCGAACATCGCCCGGCGTAAGACGAGAAATCGAAGCTGCCCGAATCCCCGAGCAACTGCGTGATCTTGCCGACGGCCGCAGGATGCTCGGTGCGATTGCGCTCGTAGCGAGCGCCCGAGCGGGCCTTGTTGACGAGCGAACGCTCGGCGCCTTCGATGGCAAACGCCGTCGACGTGTCGGGCGGCAGATCGAGCGTGTGCACCAGGCACGCAGCAGGCGAGTTCATCGCCAGATTGAAGGTCGTGCGACCGTCGAAGGTGCCGATCTCGAACAGGTCGGTGCCGTCCGCGCACTGGGTTGCGAATGCCGAGAGGATGGCGAGTTCGCTGAGCCGAACGTCGCCGTGCGATTTCTCGCCTTCCCACACGTCGAAGCGCCGTGACGGAGTTGCGTCGCTCCAGGACACCCGGGGCAGACGCCGAACCTGCACGGCGGGATCGTGCTTGCCGCGCATTCGGCGGGAGAACGCTCGCCAGCGGCTGGACGCGGCAGACAGGGGAAGATAGATCCGGGTGGCGTAGTAGCCGGTGAGCGCAGCGTTCATCGGGCGGCCCGCCGGCCGGATGGGGCAATGCCGGGGGCGCGGGCGTCGGAACGTGAGAGGCGTTCTTCCATCGATGCTCCGGTTGTAGTTGGTATGGACGAGCGACGGAGAAACGGTCGGCGTCGGCGACCCGGGGCGACTCCCCCGAACGCCGGGCCGGATGATGTCACGAATCCCGAGTCAGGAAAACGAGATGGCCAGACGGGGTATGCCCAGGATTCCGTAGTCCGAATCCCAGTTTTCGCCCGCCGCGATCGGCAGGGCGTCGGTGAGCGTGCCCGTGGTGACGATCTCGCCGGCAGCCAGAGGGGGAAACTGCGGCATGTCGGCAAGCAGCCGGGACACCTGCGCCAGCGCCAGCAGCGGACTGCCGAGGACGACGGACCCGCGGCCGGTCTCGACCACCTCGCCACCCTTGCGCAGCGTGAGCGTGAAGGACTCGAGCAGGGCGGCAGGATCGCGACCGGCAAATGCCGCCATCGGCACAGGCTCTCCGACCACCAGCGCACCGTGCAACCCGAAGCCCGCCGCGCAGTCCGGTGCCTTGAACTTCCAGTCGGGATAGTGGCTCTGGACGATCTCGAAGCCGGCGGCCACCCACTCCACGCAATCGAGGACCTCATGCGGGTCGTCCGTCACAGGCACCGCCGACCGCAGCTTGAACACGACCTCGGGTTCGATGCGCGGCTCACTGAACGGCGCCAGCGCGAACGACACCGGCAGCTTGTCGGCAAGCACCAGCGTCCGATCCCAGACCGCCGCGATCAGCGGTCGATCGATGTTGTAGCGCGGCCAGAGCGTGCGGTTGGTGAAGCCGATCTTCCGGCCAACAGGGCGCCAGCCCGCGGCCTTGCGACGCTGCTGGATTTCGTGGAGCACGGCGTAACCGTCGGCCATCGTGAAGCCCGGCTCCTGCTGCGTGAGGGGAGCGATGGTTTCGACACGGTCGTAGGCACCGATGAGCCGCGAGGCGAGATCAGAAACGTTCCTCATCGGATCGCTCCGGCACGGCCGGCTCCGGTCAGCGGAGGGAGGATCATCACGCCGCCCCCGGATTCATGAGCTTCCGCAAGACGTGCCGGTGATTGCGCACATGCGGGCGCACTTCCGTCGGCCAGCGGCCGGCGTCCACCGCCTTCGCCCACGCGTCGCTCACCAGCACTTCCGCACTCTCGAGTTCGTACATGGCGCTGTAGCGGGGCTCGCCTTCGACCATGATCTTCCGGATCGTGCCGGCAATCGCCAGCTCCAGCGGTTCGTTCGTGCAGCGCACAGCCGAGAGCACACCCGGCACCTTGAGCAGATTGGGTATGTGTTCCGTGTCGTACACCTCGTTGAACAGCGCTTCCTTCGCGGGGTCGACGTCCATGCTGGCGATGAACAGGTAACGGGCCTTCGGATGCATTGTCTTGTCCTCCTTCGTTGTGGCCGGACTCTGCGCTTCCGGCGTTACGGTGACAGGCTTTGCCGCACCAGGGACTGCTCGCGCAGCGCGACGCCCGGCGTGATGCCGAGGGCCGCCGCGAGCGCGTTTACATGATTCACGATCCCCTCCTCAAACGTACTGGTCGCGTAGCCGATCCGGGCGGAATCATGCGACACCGTGCAGGCTGCGAGACCCTCCGACTGCAGCAGCTCGAGCGCGGCGATCCCCGCACGGTCGAGGCCGATGCCTGCATCGTTGAACACGCTGAGCAGCGGCCGGGCCGCGATCGCGAAGCGACCGGAACTCACCCCGCCGTGGGACCCGCTGATGGCGATGCAGCCGGCATCCTCCGGGCCGAGCTGCGTGATCGAATCGACGAGACGGACGGGGCGCGGGCGATCGGTGTCCACGCGCGTAGGACTCAGATCGACAGGTGCCCGCGGACCGTCTCGGAGGTCACCTGGCCCGGTGGGATCTCGGCCATGATGCGCCCTTTCTCCATCACGTAGCAGCGTTCGCTGATGGCGAGAATCGTATCGAGGTTCTGCTCCACGAACAGGATGGTGGTGCCGAGTTCCTTGCGGATGGACTTGAGGGCGTCGCAGATCATCTGGACGATGGAAGGCTGGATACCCTCGGACGGTTCGTCCAGCAGCATGAGCGCCGGGTTGCCGATGAGTGCACGCCCGATGGCGAGCTGCTGCTGTTCGCCGCCAGACATGGTGCCGGCGAGCTGGGTGCGTCGTTCCGCGAGGCGGGGGAAGTACTGGTAGACGAGATCCTCGAGCTTGCGGCCACCGGGCCCGCCGATGAGTTCGCCCACGGCGAGGTTCTCCGCCACGGTCATGCGCGGGAACACGTCGCGCCCCTGCGGGATGTAGCCGACGCCGAGCCGCGCAAACGCATCGCTCGGCTGCCCGGTCATATCCTTGCCGAGGATGCGAATGCCACCGCGGTTGGCGCGGAGCAGGCCGATGAGGCAGCGCAGGGTGGTGGTCTTGCCCACGCCATTGCGACCGATCAGACCCACGATCTCGCCCTTGGCGATGCCCATGTCCACGCCCTGGAGGATCGGGGTGGCGCCGTAGTTGGCCCACAGGCCCGTCACCGACAGCACCGGCTCAGTGGTCATGGGTCTTCCCCAGGTAGATTTCCGCGACGCGCGGGTCCGCGAGGATCTCGCTGATGGAGCCTCGGGCGAAGACCTTGCCGAAGTGCAGCACCGTCACGCGCTGGGCGATCTGCCGGACGAAGGCCATGTCATGCTCCACCACGAGAATCGTCGTGCCGCCGCTGTTGAGTTTCTGGATCAGCTCGCCGGTGCGGAAGGTCTCCTCCGGCGACATGCCGGCCGTCGGTTCGTCCATGAGCAGCAGCGAGGGCTTGAGCGCCAGCGCCATGCCGATCTCCAGCCACTGCTGCTGGCCGTGCGACAGCGCGCCGGCAGCCTTGGTGGCATCACTCGTGAGTTCGAGCATGCCGAGCAGGCGGTCCTCTTCCGTCGGGAGCTGCTGCTTCGTCACGTGGTGCTGGAGCGCGATATGGATGTTCTGGCGTACCGGCAGCTCCTTGAAGATGCTGGGCGTCTGCATCTTGATGCTGAGGCCCTTCTTCACCCGCTGGTAAGGGCGCTCTTCGGTCACGTTGGTACCGCGGAAGGTGATCGTCCCTGCCGACGGCGGATAGGTGCCCATGATGAGCTTGAACAGCGTGCTCTTGCCCGCGCCGTTCGGCCCGATGAGACAGTGGATCTCCCCCTCTTCCACGGCGAGGTCCACACCCGAGACGGCAGCCAGACCGCCGAAGGTCTTGGAGAGTCCGTGAGTCTTGAGCAGCTCGGTCATGGTCAGGTCCCGCTCGCGCCGCGCTTGGAGAACAGCCTGCCGATGAGGCGGGCGACGCCGATGACGAATCCCTGCGGCGCGATCATCACGGTGGCGAGCAGCATGCCGCCCATGAGCACGAGTGCCGCCTGCTGGCTGTGAACGGTGATCGCCTGGAACGTGACGAGGATCAGGAACGAGCCCACCAGCGTGGCCGTGATGTCTCCGCGACCGGAGAACGCCACCCAGACGATCGGCATCGCCGCCGCCGGAAGACCCACGCTCGATGGCGTGATGAACTGTCCCCATGACGTGTAGAGCACGCCGCTGAGGCCCGCCAGCGCGGAACCGATGACGAAGGTGACGAGCTGATACTTGCGGACGTCGTACCCCAGCAGCTCGGCGCGCTGCGGGTCCTCGCGGATGGCGACGATCACGTTGCCGAACCGCGAATTGAGGAGCATGCGCAGCGCGAGGTAGACGATGAGGATCAGGCCGATGGCGAGGTAGTAGAGGCTGGAGCCCTCGAAGTAGATCGACTCCCCTTCGAACCACGGAATGTTGAGCGGGTCCATGCCCTTCATGCCGTTGAAGCCGTTGAGACGCGCATCGCCGATGCGCCACTCGGGGCCGGCGGTCTGGCCGAGGAAGAACGCGAGCACGAGTGTGGCCGACAGCGTCACGATGCCGAAGAACACGCCGCCGACCCGCCCCCAGATCATGAAGTACCCGAGGATGACCGCGCTCAGTGCGGAGAGTGCGATGGCGATCACCAGCGCCAGAACGGTCATGCCGCCGCCGCCGAAGTTGATCGCCAGCACACCGTAGGAATAGCCCGCGATGCCGAAGAAGAACGTCTGCCCGAACGACAGCATGCCGCAGTAGCCCCACATCAGGCACAGGCCCAGGGCCATGAACACCCAGATGAGGAAGTACGCGAAATTGCCGACGTCGTAGGAGTCGGCCACCATCGGATAGCCAAGCGCCGCGGCGAGCACGACGAGAAAGCAGATCCAGAAGGGCCAGCCGTTGCCGACCGTCTGCGGTCCGTTGATGAGCCTCAGCATGGAATGGCGTCCGATCCTGTCAGCGTTGCCTGCGGGTGAGGAAGCCGGAGATCCCCTCGGGGAGAACCCGGATGATGATGATCACGGCGATCAGCATGCCGATCTGGCCGATGATCTGACCAGCCCAGGCATTCAGCGCAGTGCGGACCGCAGCAAGCAGCACACCGGCTGGCGCCGTGCCGAGCAGGACGTTGGACCCGCCGACCACCACCGTGACGAAACTCTCGACGACGAACGTCGCCCCCATGGTGGGGATCAGCGTCATCGTGGGGGCGTAGAGGGCACCGCAGAATCCCGCGAGGGCCGCACCGAGACCGAAGCTCAGTGCATACACTCTTCCGACCCGGACGCCGAGTGCCTGCGCCATCTGCGGGTTCTGCATCGTGGCCCGGGCGTACACACCGAATCGCGTGCGCATGAACACGACGTAGATCAGGCCCAGCGCTGCGAGAGCGCCCGCGAACAGGATGAGCCGGTAAACCGAGAACGTGTACTCGCCCACCATGAAGCTGCCTGGAGGCGTGCCGATGCCGGACACCGAGGAGCCGACGAGGATCAGCATGCCCTGGGTCACCACGAGGCTCAGGCCCCAGGTGGCAAGCAGCGAATCGAGGGGGCGCTTGTAGAACTTGCGGACGATGGCGACCTCGACCAGCACGCCGATGAGTCCGGCGGCAATCGTGCCGCACAACTGCGCAAGCGGAAGCGGGAAGCCGCCGTGCACGAGCCCGACCGTGACGTACGCGCCGCACATGATGAACTCACCGTGCGCCATGTTGATCACGCCCATCATGCCGAACACGATGGCGAGGCCCGCAGCGGAAAGGATCAGGAACGCGAAGACGTCCGCGAACTGATACAGGACTGAAAAGATCTCGGCGATGATGCGCTCCGTTGCCGTTCAGCCAGCAAGAATCGTTGGAAACCCGGCGACACGCTCCGCGTGTCGCGCCGCCGGGGACTGCGAACCGCGATTACTTCTTGGGCAGATCCGTCGGGGTGTACTGCTTCTTGTCGTTGTTCTTGGTCAGGTCACACCCGATCTTGGCAAGCCAGTAGGGCTGGATCACGCCATAGTCCTTGAGGACCGTTACCTGGTGCTTCGCGTCGACCGAGATCAGACGCATGCGGTGGGACGTGTGCTGGCTCTTGGGGTCGATGCAGATCTGACCTTCGGGCGCTTCGATACAAGCCTTGCCGGTCGCGATAACCTTGCGCAGGTCGGCGAGCTTCGTGGACTTGGCCGTCTCGACGAGGTGCTTGTACATGTAGACCGCCGTATAGGCGTTGTAGCCCATGTCGTTGATGTACGTCTCGCTCGGGAACTTGGCGCGCCAGCGCTTCTTGAAGTCGTTGGCTTCGGGCGTGTCGATCTCCTCGAACCAGTTGGCGACGGCGTGCATGTTGTTGAGCGCGGGCGGTGCGAAACGCTTGTGCTCGAAGCCCAGCATGATCTTGATGGAGGAACCCATCGGCAGATTCAGCTTGGCAGCGGCAGCCTGTTCGAAGAACGAGTCCTGCGCGGCGCCGACGTTGATCGTCAGAATCCAGTCGGGCTTGGCCTTCTGGATGTTCTGGATGGTCTGCGCGAACTGGGACACGCCGAGCGGGATGAACTCCTCACCCACCACCGTGCCGCCCAGCTCCTTGATGATCATGCGGTTCCATTCGGCGGAGATCTGACCGAAGTTGTAGTCGGCCGCGATCACGTAGACCTTCTTGCCGAACTTCTCGACCATGTAGGGGATCATCGTCGAGAACTGCTGCTCGGGGACGGCACCGATGCTCACCATGCCCGCATCGCACACGCCGCCTTCGTACTGGTTCGTGTAGAAGTACGGGGTCGTCGTGCGGTTGATGATCGGACGCACGGCCTCACGGGACGCGGAGGTGATGCCGCCGATCAGCACGTCGACCTTGTCCTTGTTGAGCAGGCGCCGGGCGAATTCCTGATAGCGCGCGTTGTCGCCCTGGGGATCGAGATGGATGAGTTCGATCGGGCGGCCCATGACGCCACCGGCCTTGTTGATCTCTTCCACAGCCAGTTGGGAGCCGTTGAGTTTCGGCTTGCCGAGAACGGCAAGGTCGCCGGAGACATCTTCGAGCAGACCCATCTTGATGGGATCCGCGGCCGTGGCGGGGCTCTGCACTGCCGCCATGACCGACAAGGCACCTGCCAGTGCCAGAAGACTTCTGCGAAGTTTCATGTTCTGCTCCTTCTGTTTGTTGAACGGCGATCGTGGGCCGCCGAGAGGCGGCCTGAACCTGGATGAAAGGATGTCGTTGCTGTCGATGCCAACCGGACTGCCCGGACCTCTCTAGAGGGCCGGGTGTTTGCGATGCCAGTCGGTGGCCTGCTGGTAGGCCCAGCCTGCGCGCACGAGGAGTTCCTCCTCGAAGTGGCGGGACACGAACTGGAATGCCGTCGGCGTGCCTTGCGCCGTGAACCCCGAGGGCAACGTAATCGTCGGGCTCCCCGTCATGTCGAACGGGCAGGTGTAGCGCAGCAGGCCGGAAATGAGTTCGGCGTCCTCGCCCAGCGTGGCCATCTGGGCCATGGTGGGGGAAGCCACCGCGGTCGCGGGCACGAGGAGAAGGTCGATGCCTTCGAACACCTTCTGCACACGGCCGCGGAAATCGTTCCTCCGCAGGACGATCTTCTGATAGTCGAGACCGGTCTGACTGCGTCCGAGATCGATGAGGCCGGAGAGTCCGGGACCGTACTCGTCCTTGCGGGACGGATAGGTGCTCTCGTGGGCAACCGCTGTCTCTACACCGCAGAGGGGGAACCAGTCGGAGATGATCTGCTCCGGGTCGGGGAAGGTGACCTCACGGATGTCTCCGCCGAGGTCGGCCACGACCTTGAGAACCGTGGCCAGCATCTGCTTCACTTCGTCCTCGACGCGATTGGTGTTCCACTTCGTGTCGACACCGATGCGCAGGCCGCGCAGACCGCGCGTCATCCCGGCGAGATAGTTCGGCACCGGCTCGAGACTCGCCGTCGGATCGTTGGGGTCCTCCCCGGCGATGACCGAGAGCATCGCGCCGGCGTCCGCCGCGCTGCGAGTCATCGGACCGATGTGGTCGAGCGTGGCAGCGAGCTCGAACACGCCGAAACGGCTGACGCGACCCCATGTGGGTTTCAGACCGGTGCAGCCGTTGGCAGCAGACGGAAAGCGGATGGAGCCCCCGGTGTCGGAACCGAGCGAGCCGTAACAGAGGCCCGCCGCCGTGGCGACACCCGACCCGCTCGACGACGCGCCGGACCAATGGGCCTTGTTCCACGGATTGACCGGCGGCGTGATCTTCGGGTGGTGATCGGCGTAGGCGCCTTCGGTGAGCTGCAGCTTGCCGAGATTCACGGCGCCTGCAGCACGCAGCTTCTCGACGACGGTGGCGTCACGATCGGGCTTGAAGTCGCGGTAGATGGTCATGCCCGCGGCAGTCGGTACGCCCTTGGTCCAGCAGAGGTCCTTCACCGCGATGGGCACCCCGTGCAGCGGACCGCGAATCTTCCCTTGACGAATCTCGTCATCGGCCCGTCTCGCATCCGCAAGCGCGGCCTCCGGCATCGGCAGGGCGTAGCTCTTGAGCGCACCGTCCAGCTTCGCAATGCGGTCCAGCTGGGCCTGTGCGGCTTCGACCGAGGAGATCTCCTTCGACTGGATGCGCCGACCGATGTCGAGCAGTTCCAGGTAGTGCCAACCGTTGTCGCTCATTGCCAGACCGCCTCCTCAAGGAAGTGCACCGTATGCAATTAAGTTTAGTGCCGTTCTCTGTGCGTAGCAATGCTCGTCATGCCGACCTCATGAAAAAAAACGGGGGCGCGCGAAGAGGAGCTGCGCGTCGGCACGCACCAACTTCGTGGTGCAATGCATCGCATCGAGGTGCATGCGATGTCGCCAGCGCATGACGGGGGCGGGTACGACCCTTTGGTGGAGGCTGATCGGGGAAATGCGCACGCCCAGAGTGCTGTGCGCCCGATAGGATGGTGCGCCGCAAGTCGCTGCAACCTGCAACGCACCACGGGGCGTCATTTCATCGCGAGATACTTTTTGCTGATCGCGGCACCGACCGTGTACTTCGGATCGACGAAATTGCCGAGGCGCACCTTCCCGCACTGGCTCAGCATCATGTAGGCGTCCCACTGATCGAAGCCGTAGTCACGCGTCATCCAGTAGACGAGCTCGCGATAGGCGATGCGCGTGGCGTCTTCGAGCGGTCTGGTGCTGCCGATCGCCATGATGACTTCTTCGTTCTCGAGGCGGGGCCACTCGATGGTCCACCCCTTGATAAGCTCCACATGGATGGTGGTCACGGTCGGGAACTCGACCGCCACGCCGCACACCTCGCCGTCGCCCTGGCATGCGTGCGCATCGCCGATGAACAGGCGGGCGCCCGGCGAGCGGACCGGCAGATACGTGATGCTGCCGGGACCCATGTCGGGGAGGTCCATGTTGCCGCCGTGATTGTCCGGCGTGAGGGAGTTGATGGAGTCGATCTCGGGGGAACAGCTCAGCGTGCCGATGTGCGGCTTGTAGGGCAGCGTGACGCGGTCACTCCAGTAGACCCACTGCTCGTCGACGTTGATCTTGCGGACGATCTCCGGCAGGGGATTGTTGAGCGTCGCGGTGTAGTAGGTGCCGGTGAGCGCGCCGAACTCCGGGATCATGGCGCACGTGCCCCGCGGGTTCGGGCCCCGCGGCACCATGGACTCGATGTACACCGCGATGGCGTCACCCTTCTCGGCGCCTTCGATCATGATCGGGCCGTTCTGCGGATTGAGGAACGGCATCTTGAGTTTCTGGGTGGGGAGGTCCTGCTCCGTCTTGATCGCACCCTCGAATGCATCGCGCGTCTCCACCACCACGCGATCGCCTGGCCTAATGGTCATCACCGGGTCCGAGTAGGGTCCCATCGTGTAGTGGTAGCGCCCCTGACGGGCCTCGTTGAGGTCGTGGGTGGCTCCGACCTTCCCCTTGGCCACACCGCGCTGGAACATGATGGAGTCCGCCAGCCAGTTACTCATCTGCACTCTCCTGCATTCGGGTTGAGTTAGCTCACCATGGCGCGGGCGGATCACGTGATTGCGCACGCCATGCAAAGCTTGTATGAAGTGATGCGACAGCCGTCGCAACGATCGCTGCGCAGCGTCCGGATGTTCCAGGTTATGTTGCATGGGTATGGTGAGCCGCGCAAGCGGGGTCCCGCGCGCACAGCGCCGCGCCAGGACGACACGAACACGCGAGAGATCGTCGCGTGCGGACTCGGACAGAAGCTGTCGACCGCGATGCGCGGAATCCTGTCCGGGACATGCAGTGGTTCGCCTGGCCGATGGTCATGCGAACACGTCCTGGTCGGGTACTGCCCCTTGCGCCGGCCTGCAACCATGCTCGGGCCGGTTGCGTCCGCCGCTACGAGGCGTGAAGTCCCGCCGGCGTTGCGGCGGCGGAGTCCAGCGTCGACATCTCCGTCGCGACGCGAGGGCGGCACGGCATGCGAGGTGACGAACGGCCGCCGAAACTTCGGGCTTTACCGCCCCCCGGCGGACGGCCCAGAATCCGTCCCGCGGGAGCCCTTCCGCCGACCGCACCGATGGCATGATCAATGCGTCCCATTGGAAATCAACACTTTCGCCGGCAACGTCGACACCCCGAATGCAGAACGCCCGGACGCCGTCATGAGGATGACCATCACGCTCGTCGCGAAGGGTGACCGTCCGCTCGACGGGCCCTCGACCGAGTTCGACGAACAGGGCGGCACCATCGGCCGGCGAACGGACTGCACGCTGGTCCTCGCCGACGAACAGCGCCACGTCTCCCGCGTGCATGCGCTGGTCGAGTTCCGTTCCGACTATTTCTGCATTGTCGACAAGGGTTCGTACCTGCCCGTGATGGTCAATGGCATGCGTGTCGGCCGCGGGCAGGAGACCCCTATTTTCGAGGGTGACGAACTGCACATCGGCCCGTACGCGATGCGCGTGACCCACGTGGCGGCGGCGTGGGACATGGACGCCACCATGGCCGTTCCGGCGCTGCTTACGCGACCGGCAGCCGACCCTGCGACGGTCCCCGAACAGCCCGAAGCCGCTGCGGAGGTCTCGCCGGAATCCGGAGTTGCGGAAGAGCCGGCCGTAAGGACATCCGACGCGTCTCCGGAAGGCAACACCCCGAAGAAGCGCGCCTCCCGGTCGCGCAGACGCGCGCGCCGCACCGAGGCGCCGCTCGAATCGCTCAACGACAGCCCGACCCAGACACACGAACCGCGGCAGGGTATGCCTCTGGCGGAGAGCGTTGCGCGGCTGCTCGCCGCCGACATGGAGGAATCCTCTCCCGGACATCCGCGGGAACCCGCCGCGGTTCCGGCGCCTGGCGTCGAGATCGCAGCGGCCGACAGCGGGTCCGGCGACCGGCCGGGGTTCTCCACCTTCGATCTGCTGGCTGACCGGCTTCAGGTCAAGGGTGATCTTGCCTACGACCCTTTCCTGCCGACGGTCTGGGACGAGATCGCGAAGGGACCCGGCCCGCATTCGCCCGTCGCCCCCGTCCCGGAAGCACCGGAGCACGTCACCTCGGTCGTGGCGGAGGTTGCGGCTCCCGACGAGGCCAAGGCTGAGATCGAGGTCCCGGCGCCGGCCGAAGCGAGCCCTGCGGAAGTCGCGGAAGCAACCACGGCTGCCAGCGACATCGCCCAGGACCTCCACCCCGAAACGCTCCAAGCGTCGACGCCGGACAGCGAAGCCGCGCCCACGGTGACCGAAGACATCGCGGAAACCATGGAGCCGGCTCATGAAGCGGCCGTGGTCGAACGGGTCGTCCGCCGCCGGCGCCAGCGCGGCAAGCGCGAGGAGTCCTCCGTGGTCGTCACTGCCGGCCATGCCGAATCGCCGATGACCGAAGTGCCGGAGATCGTGCTGGTCCTCCAGCCGGTCGCCGCCGCCGAGACCGATGCCACCGGCCGGACGGATGACTACGTGATTCCTGTCCGCCGCCGCAACCGCCGCACCCAGTCGGCAGCGCGCTGAGCGGACCTTCCCTAGTACCCGCGGGCCCGATCCACGACGCCGCGAAGCGGCTCACCGTCGCGCAGCCGCCGCAGATTCTCGATTACCTGGGCTGCGGCATCCTCGGCCTGCGTTACCGCAGCCACGTGAGGCGTAACAACCACACGCGGATGACGCCAGAACGGGTGGTCGGCCGACAGCGGCTCCTTCGCGAACACGTCCAGCATCGCCCCCGCAAGCGCGCCGTCCTCCAGAGCGGAGAGCACGTCGTCCTCCACCACGTGGCCTCCGCGCGCGAGATTCACGAGGTACGCCCCGCGAGGCAGGCGCGCCAGCAACGCGCCGTCGATGAAGCCCCGCGTCTCCGGTGTGAGCGGCAGGAAGTTCACGAGCGCGCGGGTACCGGCGAGGAAGCGATCCAGTTCCTGCATCCCGCAGAAGCTCTCCACCCCCGCCAGCGATTTGCGTGACCGCGTCCAGCCGCGCACCGGGTAGCCCATCGCGACCAGCAGGGCGGCTGCCTGCGCCCCGAGCACGCCGAGTCCGAGAATGCCCACCGGAAAATCGCGAACGGCAACCGGTTCGAGCGGCGTCCATCGCCCTTCGCGCTGCGCCTGCGCGTAGTCGTCCATGCGCCGGTGGAAATGCATGACGCCATAGGCCGCGTACTCCGCCATCTGCCTGCCCATCCCGGCGTCGACCATCCGCGTAATCGGGATGCCCTCGGGCAATTCCGTGTCCTCCAGCAGGGCGTCGACTCCTGCGCCGAGCGACAGGATCGCGCGCAGGTTGGGGAACTGCCGGTGCCAACCTCGAGGCGGCTTCCACACCAGCGTGACGTCGATGTCCGAGGGATTGCCGAGGTCGGGCGCGATCCGGAAGTCGAGATCCGGAAGCGCGGCACGGATCGCCTCGCGCCAGGGGCGCGGATCGTCCGTTTCACTGTAGAACGCGAGAGCCATGATGAGCGGGTCCTGATGCGGGGACGCCGATGATAGCGGCCCGCGGTCTGCGACTCAGGGTCTGCCCAGGGATGTGCGGTACTCGATGCCGATGAACGTGACGCCGTTGTTGGGCGTGGCGGTCGCACCGTTGGAGACATGCTCCAGCCGGAACAGCACATCACCCCGCAGCGACTCACTCGCGAAGCCGGCTTCGAGGAACTCGCCGAACTGCAGATGGGTACCGAAACGCCGGACGCCTCCGAGGCTGTCCCGGGAGAGATAGTGGAGACCGAAGCCCACTGCGAGGAACAGCCTTCCGCCGGAGGCCGACGGCGCGGAGATCCGAAGCACGGGCGACACCGCGGTGTCCCACAGCGCATTGCCCGGGATGTCCTCGTATGGCATCCACCAGCGTGCGACCCGAACGTTCGCTTCGAGGGAGGCCGTGCACGGCTGCGGACACGGCAAGCCGTCCAGCACCGTGACCGATGCGCCCAGCCCGGCCGAGCGGACCCGATTGCCCTCCCCCAGGCCGAACGACAGATCGAGCGCCGGCGACGATCCCGACACCAAGGCGAGCAGGCCCGTCGCTGCGAGGCGCACGCGGACCGTGCCGCGGCCCGTCGTCACCACCGGTATCCGAGGCTCAGCACCAGGGAGCGGTCCAGGCTCCGTCGCCCCGGGGCCGGCTCGCCGTCCCAGTCGAGATTCAGGTGGACAGAGAATAGGAGGCCCGCCCGCATCGGAAACCGCAGTCCGGACTGCGAGCGCGCGAAGGACTGCTTGAAGTGCGCGAGACCGACGAAGACCTGGTTGTTGTGGAAGAGCTCGACGATGCCGTCGATCAGCGCGTGGTTGAACCGCGTACCGACCTGCAACGCCGAGTTCGATTGGTCGGGGCTCGCAATGTAATCCACCGTCACAAGATCGAGACCGGCCTCGAACGCGAGCGCGGTACGCCCGGAATCGATCACCGTATGCCCGAGCCCGCCACCGGCGGTGGTGCGCAGTCGCAGGTCCTTGAACCGGTCGTGTTCGAAGGTCGTTCCACCGTAGCCGTACCAGCGCTCGCTGATGAAGCGGTCGTACTTGAGACCGACCGTGGCATTGGCTTCCGTGTTCTCGCCGCGTTCGACACCCTGGTTGCCTCTTGCCGTGAAGCTCAGCCGGTCCCGGTTGCGCCGGGCGACAATCTCGGCATCGGCGTTGAGCCGGCGGACTTCCGTGTTGCCCTCCGTATCGGTGAGGCCGGCGTTCACGCGCCCGGTGATGCGCCACTGCGACTCATCGAGGTGTCCGGGCAGCAGGACCGAGACGCGAGAGACGGGAACGGACACGGTCTCGCCGCCGCCCTCTGGCACGACGCCGAGCGCTCCGATCACGGACGGCACGAGCCGGCCGATGTGCCGGGAGTAGTCCTTGAGGATGACCGTCACCGTGCGATCGGTGGTCACGCTGTCGACCTTCGACGCGTCGATGAACACGGTGCCGGCATCGGCCGTGATGAGCTCTATCTTGCCGGCCCGGATACGCTCGACCGAGCCCGTGTAGCGGTCGCCGTTGGCCAGGACGACCGTGTCCGCCCGGGCGCACAGCGGCGCCAGCATGACGAGCAGAACAACAGCATGGCAGGCACGCAGAGACGGAAGACGCATCGCAGCACGGTGGGAACGGTGGCGGATGTTCGCATGAAACGCATGCCGCCCGGGACGCGCTACCCTATCGGCATGCCGATACAAGGAGACGCCGATGCGCGAGACCTACGAAGGAAGCTGCCACTGCCGTCGGGTGCGCTTCCGTGTGACCGGTGACCTCGACAAGGCCACCATCTGCAACTGCTCGGTCTGCACGAAGAAGGGCATCATCCATCTGATCGTGCCGCCTGAGGACTTCGAATTGCTCGCGGGCGAGGACTGCCTCACCAGCTATCGCTTCAACACCGGGCAGGCAAACCACCTGTTCTGCCGGCACTGCGGCATCCACCCCTATTACATTCCCCGCTCGGACCCGGACAAGATCGACGTGAACGTGCGCGCGCTGGATGGCGTGGACGTCGACGGGCGCACGTACGCGCGCTTCGACGGGCAGAACTGGGAGACCGCGATGCAGACCCACGTTCCCTGGCGGTGAACCAGCCAGGGAACGGGCGCTTACCGCGGACGAGGATCAGTCCTCCTTGCCGTCGCCGTGGTGCGAGTCGTGATCGTGGTCCTTGTCCTTGCGCTTGCCCTGGTGCTGGCTCTTCATGAACGCGTGGATCTCGTCCATCGACACCGTGCCGTCCTTGTCCGCATCGATCTTGTCGAAGCTGCCCGCGACGCGCGGCATGGCCTTGGCCTCTTCCTTGTCGAGCGTGCCGTCACCGTCCTTGTCCGCGGCGGCAAAGCGGGCCTTGCCGTCCTCGTGCATGGCCTTCGTCTTGTCGCGCATGTCCTTGCCCTTGCCCTTCATCTTGTCCTTCGCGCCGGCCATCACTTCCGCCATCGACAAGGTACCGTCCTTGTCGGTATCGAGGGCATCGAAGTTCCTGGCGACCTTCGGTATGGCCTTGGCCTCTTCCTTGTCGAGCGTGCCGTCGCCGTCCTTGTCGGCACTCTTGAACGCAGCCTCGAACTTCTCGTGATGCATGGCGCTCGCCGGCAGCGCGACAGCGAGCCCGGCGGCGGAAAGGAGGGACAGGGTGATGAGACGAAGCTTCATGGTGACTCCTGGAGGTTCATGAATGGCGGGCTGCGCATGGGACTGCGACAGCACACGGTAGTGCCCAGACACGTTCGTACGTTGACGAGGATCATGCGGGGGCGATTCGCAGTGCCAAGCCGTCGAAAGCTTTGTACACTAGCCCCCAAGACCCGCGTGGACGCTGTCCGGCAACATCGGCCCAACGCGCGGCGCAACCCATCCGCTGACACGGATCCGATCCGGATCCACCGCCTCCGGCAGGGAGGCCTGTCGGAAGGCCACGGGTACCAGAACAAGCACAACAGGCGGGCGCCACGGCGCCATCGAGGGGGAGCCTTCGCCGATGCAGGCCCTGTTCGACAACTTCCAGGTGCTGTTCCAGGGCCTGGCGCTGGGGAGCATCTACGCCCTCGTCGCCCTCGGTTTCGTCCTCATCATCCGCGCCACCAACGTCGTCAACTTCGCCCAGGGCGACTTCGCGATGCTCGGGGCGTATGCCATGGTGCTGTTCTTCACGGGGCTGTCCTGGCCCTACTGGCTCGCCTTCGTGGCGTCGCTCGGTGCGATGGCCGTCTTCGGTGTCCTCTTCAACTACGGCGTGTACTACCCGCTGCGATACCGGGCGTTCCTGCCGGTGCTGATCAGCACGCTCGGCGCCTCCATCTTTCTGCAGAACACGGTGCTCGCGGTGTTCGGACCCCAGCCCCGGCCACTCGACAAGGTGCTGAACGCCGACGGCGTCACCATCGGCGGCGTGTTCCTGGACTCCCAGTACCTGGTCATCCTCGCCGTCACGATGCTGCTCGTGCTGTTCACGTACGTGTTCTTCGAGCACACGCTCCTCGGCAAGAAGCTGCAGGCCACCTCCCAGGACAAGGACATGGCGCGGCTCCTCGGCATCCCCGTGGCGCTGATGATCTCCATCACCTTCGTCTACAGCGCAGTGCTGGGCGGGATCGCGGGCGTCCTCGTCGGGCCGATCCTGTTCGTGTCGATCGGCATGGGCTCCACGATCGCGCTCAAGGCATTCGCCGCGACGATCATCGGCGGTTTCGGCGATGTCACCGGGGCGATCGTCGGCGGTCTGCTGCTGGGCGTGATCGAGAGCCTCGCCGCCTATCACATCTCCGTTCCCTACAAGGACGCCTACGCCTTCCTCGCGCTGTTCCTGTTCCTGCTGGTTCGGCCGCAGGGCATCTTCGGCGAGAAGGTCTCGGAAAAGGCCTGAGCGGAACGGTCCCATGCAACGCCTCCACCTCCCCACCCTGATCGTCGTCGGCGCGCTCGCGCTCGCGGCAGCCGTCGTCCCCTATCTGTTCGAGACCAGCGCGTACGTCGTGCAGATGTTCATGCAGGCAGTCACCTACGCGATCGCCGTGCTGGGGCTGGTGGTCGTGCTGGGCTACACGGGACAGATCAATCTCGCCCAGGCGGCGTTCTTCGGTTTCGGTGCCTATGGCGTGGCTCTCGGGTCGACCACCGCGGGTCTGAGCTTCTGGTCGTCGCTGCTGCTCGGCGCCGGTGCGGCCACATTGGCGGGCCTGGCGCTCGGGCTCACCACGATCCGCCTCGGCGGGCACTATCTCGCGATGATCACGATCAGCTTCCAGCAGATCTTCGATCTCGTGCTCGTGAACTGGATCGAGGTGACGCACGGCCCCGACGGCATCGCCGGCATTCCGCGTCCGTCGCTGTTCGGGTGGGAGATGGCGGAGGATCGCGACTACCTGCTGTTCTGCGCGATCGTCCTCTACCTGCTCGTGTTCGCGGTGTGGTGGCTTCCCGGCACGAGGCTCGGCCGCGCGATGCGCTCAGTCCGCGAGAACGAGCTCGCAGCGGAGGTCGTGGGCGTCCACACTCTGCGCACGAAGGTGACCGCGTTCTCCCTTTCCGCCCTGCTGGGATCCATCGGCGGTGGCCTCTATGCCGCCGGCTTTGCGTACATCAGCCCGGACAACTTCAACTTCGCGCGGTCCATCGAGTTCCTCACGGCAGCGCTGCTGGGCGGGTCGCAGTCGCCGTTCGGCGGTGTGATCGGCACGGTGCTGATCGTGCAGATGCCTGAATGGCTGAAGCATCTCCCCGAGGCGCTGTCCTTCGTCAAGGATGTGTACCTCGCCGTGTACGGCATCGGCGTGATCCTCATCATGGTGTTCCTGTCGGAAGGCATCTGGGGACTCATCAAGGTCGGCCGCGCCCGGTTCGCGAAGCCTGCCTTCACCGACACGACGGGCGTGCAGCCCCTGGAACTCGACGTGAGCGCCGGCGCCTCCGGTCCGCTGCTCACGCTCCACGGACTGGCCAAGCACTTCGGCGGGCTGAAGGCCGTCGACGGCATCGACATGGCCGTGAATCGCGGCACCGTGCATGCGCTGATCGGCCCCAACGGCTCGGGCAAGACCACGTCGCTCAACGTGGTGAGCGGCATCTACAAGCCGACCGCCGGCGGTGTCGTGCTCGAAGGGGAGGACGTCTCACAGCTGCGCCCGCACGAACGCGCGGGGCGGGGCATCGGCCGCACCTTCCAGAACATCCGCCTGTTCGCGAACCTGTCCGCCCTGGAGAACGTGATGGTCGGCGCACAGCGCGACGGCAATCCAATCCCATCCGGCAACCGGGCCCTCCGCGCTCGCGCAATGTCTGCGCTCGCCTTCGTCGGCCTCGCCGATCGCGCCCACATGATCGTGCGCAATCTGCCCTATGGTCACCAGCGGCTCGTGGAGATCGCTCGGGTGCTGGCGGGCCATCCGCGCCTGCTGCTGCTCGACGAGCCGGCCGCCGGGCTGAATCAGACCGAGAAGATGAACCTCGTCGAACTGCTGAGGCGGTTGCGCGGGCACGGGCTCACGATCTTCCTCATCGATCACGACATGGGGCTGGTGGAGAAGGTGTCCGACCGGATCACCGTCCTCAACTTCGGCCGAAAGATTGCCGAGGGCACGCCTCAGGATGTGCTGCGGCATCCCGATGTCGTCGCGGCCTATCTCGGCACGTCCGGACCGGTGAACTGACATGGCGCTGCTCGAACTGCGCAACGTCTCGAGCTTCTATGGCGCCGTACGGGCGCTCGAGGGCGTGAGCCTGCATGTGGAGGCGGGCGAGCTCGTGACCCTGCTCGGCGCCAACGGCGCCGGCAAGAGCACGACGCTGAAGACGATCTCGGGGCTGGTGCCCGCGGCGTCGGGCGATGTGCTGTTCGAGGGCAAGTCCATCGCGCGGAGCGGACCGGAGGCTATCGCGCGCCTCGGTATCAGCCACGTTCCCGAGGGCCGGCGGATCTTTCCGGGCCTCACTGTCCGCGAGAATATCCTGCTGGGCGCTTCGAACCGGCGCGGTGTGCCGAGACGGCAGCTGGAGGAGGAAGCCGACCGCATGTTCGGCATCTTCCCCGAGATTCAGCCGTTCGCGAAAGCGCTCGGCTGGACGCTCTCCGGCGGACAGCAGCAGATGCTCGCCGTGGCTCGCGGGCTGATGGCCAAACCGAAACTGCTGCTGCTCGATGAGCCGTCGCTGGGCCTCGCCCCGCTGATCGTGCAGAACCTCTTCGCGACGATCCGCGAGATCCGCACGCTGGGCATGACGATCCTGCTCGTGGAGCAGAACGCCAACATGGCGCTGTCGGTGGCGGACCGCGGCTATGTGCTGGAGACCGGCCACATCACCGTGGAAGGCACCCCGAAGGAGCTTCTCGGCAACGAGGCCGTCCGCGCGGCCTATCTCGGCGGGCACTGACGGAACGCAGCGCCCCCTTCGGCTTCGATCAGCGGAACTGGTTCAGGAGCGCGCTCAGTCCCTGTTCGAGTCCGGCGCCGGACTCCACCTGACCGTTAGGCGTGAGCTTGTCCACGACCTGCGGCAGCATGTCCGCCAACCCGCCCATTGCCTGATTCTGGTCCATCCCCAGCTGGGACATCATCTGCCCGAGCTGTCCGCCGCTGCCGCCGAAGACCTTCATCAGGTCCTCCGGCGAAACCGGCAGATTGGCGCCCGTGCTCACCCAGGACTGGGCCTGCTGCCCGAGACCCGCACGAGTGAACTGCTCGACGAGGCCCTGGAGCCCGCCCGGCTGGTTCTGAATCAACTGCATCACCATCTGCAGCAGCGGATTGCCCGCCGCCCCGCCACCTTGCGCATTTCCCATCTGTCCGGCCACCGCGCCGATCACCTGATCCAGCAGTCCCATGTCGAGCCCTCCGCGTGTTCTCGGGCACCCGCCCGACAGGAGGCCATCATGACACATGGGGCCGGCCTTCCGTAGCGCGGACCGGTAACAACCCTGCCCCTGATTTTTCGCCGATTCGCCAGTGTTTCTGCAAACGGCAGCCCGCTAGCGTGGTCTATCATCGTGGTGTTCCAAGCGAAGCCGCCACATCCGTCAGAGGTCCGCAATGATCCCTCGAAAGATGAGCGGGAGGATGGAAGCAGCGTGGGCAGCCCTCGGTTGGCTGGCGATCCTGTTCGCTTGCGAAAGCGTGCCGACCGACGCGAATGCCGCGTCCGAGGTGCTTACCGATCCTCAGCGTGCCTGGGTCGCCGGTCAGGCGCCGATCCGCTTTGCGCCGGAGCGCGATTACGGCCCCTTCGTCTACGTCGAGAATGACGGCACGCTGGCGGGGCTGTCCGTGGACTATCTCCGCGCCATCTCCCGCGTCACGGGTCTGCCGGTGGAGTACCTGCCGGCCGCGCCGCTGGACAGCAACCTGGCCCTTGCCCGGCAGGGGCAGGTCGACCTCATCTCTTCGGTCCGGCCGACGCCGGAGCGCTCCCAGTATCTCGGGTTCACCACGCCGTACGTCTCGATTCCGGCGGTCGTGGTGACGCGCCGCGACGGGAACGCGCCGGCCAGTCTCGACCGCTATGCCGGACTGCGCGTTGCCGTGGGTCGCAGCTACGCGGTCGAGAGCTTCGTGCGCTCCCGTTTCCCCGCCGTCGAATGGATTCCGGTTCAGGACGACCTCGAAGGACTGCAGGGCGTCCGGGAACGCCGATTCGCCGCCGCCGTGGCGGACACCGCGAGCGTTCACTTCATCCTGAAGCGTCACGGCATCGAGGGTCTCCAGGCCAGGGATCCGGTCGGCTTCGAGTATTCGCTCAGTTTCGCCTACCGCGACGACTGGCCGATGCTCGGCGCGATTCTCGAGCAGGGTCTGCGCGCCATCACAGCCGCGGAGCGCCAGAGCCTCCATGACAAGTGGGTGGCTCCCTATCGGCAGACTTCGGGCAGGAGCGTGGAAGAGAAACTCGTCGCCATCGGGACAGGGCTGATCGCCGCGGCGCTGATCGTCCGCTTTGGTCTGCGGCTGATGCGCGCCGGTCGGAAGGGGGCAGGGTGAAGCTGCAGGTTCCCACATCCGGTGAGACTCTCTCGGTCGAGGGCCCGGCGGAACCGGCGTTCGTCGCTAGCCGCCTGCGCACGGCGGCCCTGACTCTGTTTCTCGCCTACGGAGTGCTCGCGCTCGTTGGGCTCTATCTGTCCCGACAGCCCGGAAACATCGCGACGCTCTGGTACGCGAACGCGGCCGCCATCGCCTTCATGGTGGAGCAATCGCGTCGGCGAGCGGTCGTTCTGCTCATGGCAGCCGGGGCCGCGAATCTGCTCGCGAATCTGGCGTTCGGGGATCCCTGGCACACGGCCGCCCTGCTCATCCCCCCGAACCTTCTCGACATCATGGTCGGCACACTGCTGCTGAACCGCACCCGCCTGCACCGACGCCTGACCGACAGCCCGGCGACGTTCGGACGTTTCATGCTCATCGCCGTCGCACTGCCCCCGCTCGCGGGCGCCACGATCGGCGCCATCACGCTCCAGGCGTCCGGGGGCGGGGAGGCGCTGCGCGTCTGGTTCTCCTGGTACGGCGGCAGCGTGCTGGGCGGCATCGCGCTCCTGCCTCTTGCCATCAGCGTTCGAACGACGTCGTGCACAACGATTCTGCGCCGCCTCCGATCCGCCTCCACGTGGGCCTTGCTCATGCTCGCCGTGGGCACGACGCTGGTGGCCCTGCTTCGCTTGCCTTTCCCGTTCGTCTACCTCGCGCTGCCTCTCGTGATTGCCGCCGTGGTGGATCGTTTTCTGATCGTGGCGGTGTGCGTGTTCGCGACCTCGCTGACGGCCGGCACGCTCATCGCGCAGGGCCTCTTCCTGCCGCCGCCGTTCACCGCCGAATGGCAACATGCCTTGTTCTACCTGCCGCAGATCGCGACGGTCGTGCCGGCGCTTCTGCTGTCCGTGTCCGTCGAACAGGCGCGCGTCGCGAGCGAAGCGCGGTACCGGCGGCTCTACGAAAGGCTGCAGGTCACGCTGCACTCCATTGCCGACGCGGTCATCACGACCGACCCGGCCGGCCGGATCCAGTACCTCAATCCCGTCGCAGAGACGCTCACCGGCTGGGCCTCGGGCGAGGCGGTGGGTCGTCCGGTCGACGAGGTGTGCCGGGTCATCGGCGAGACCGACCGCCTGCCGGTCGGCGACACGATGAACCGGGCGCTCGGCGAGACTCCGGAAGTCGGTACAACCGAAGCGGTTCTGGTCGATCGCCTGGGTCGGGAGATCGCCATCGAGGAGTCGCTCTCGCCGATCCGCGATTCTTCCGGCGAACTGCTGGGTGTGGTGATGGTGTTCCGGGATGTGACCGACGCGCGGGCCACGGCCAGCCGCCTGTCCCATCTCGCGCGGCACGATGCGCTTACCGGCCTGCCCAATCGCGCGCTCATTCTCGACCGGCTTGCGCAGAACATCCGTTTCGCGCAGCGCGCCGGATCACGCTTCGCCGTGCTGTTCGTGGACCTCGATCACTTCAAGGAAGTGAACGACCACCTGGGTCATGCCGTGGGAGATGAACTGCTGCGGGAAGTGGCGGACCGCCTGGTCGCCTCGCTCCGGGGCTCCGACACGGTCGGACGGCTCGGTGGCGACGAGTTCGTGGTCCTGCTGTCCCATGTGGACGACGACCGGGATGCCGCCGACGTGGCCGCGAAGATTCTCGCGGCCGTGTCCGTTCCGCATCACATCGGCGGCCACGCGATCGTCGTGACGCCGAGCATCGGCATCGCGATGTTCCCGCGGGATGGTCAGGATGCGGCCACGCTGCTCGCCAACGCGGACACCGCCATGTACCGGGCGAAGACCGCGGGCAGACATCGGTGCGAGGCCTACGAGCCCGCGGTGTGAAGCATCGCAGAGCGTGTGCTGAAGCGCGTAGCCCGGGGCCGCGCAGGACCGGTCGCGAAGTCGTGCGGATCAGGCGACGGGCACGGCCCGAAGAATGCGCATCGCCGCGCAGGCCGCGCCGAAACCGTTGTCGATGTTGGTGACGGTGAGGCCCGCCGCGCAACTCGTGAGCATGGAGTGCAGGGCGGAGTGGCCGCCCGTGGCCACGCCATATCCCACCGAAGTGGGCACGCCGATGACCGCCCCCGCCACGAGCCCGCCGATGACCGTGGGTAGCGCAGCGTCCATGCCGGCCACCACGATCAGCACCGGCATGTGGCGGAAGTCCTCCACACGTTCGAGCAGGCGCCAGATGCCCGCGACGCCCACGTCGGTGATCTCCACGGTGGGCTCGCCGTACCAGTGCAGCGTGCGGGTGACTTCGCGCACTACGTTGATGTCCGACGTACCCGCGGCGACGACGGCCACGCGCGTGACGGACTTCGAGGACTCGGGCTGGCCGAAGTAGGCCGTGCGCGAGAGCGGCTCGTAGTCGAGAGCGTTGCGATGGTGCTCTGGCAGCTGCGCGAGCTGCTCCGGCGAGAGGCGAGTGAACAGAAATCGCGAACTGCGCTCTGCCGCCTCGTCGAGAATCGCCGCGAGGTGCGCGACAGACTTGCCGCTCGCGAGAATGGCTTCTTCGAGGCCCATGCGGTTCCGGCGATCGAAGTCGAGCCGGATGTCACTTTTCGCAGTCATGTCGTGATGAGTTTGATGGGATGGAGGAAGGCACTGCCGACACGGTACGGGGCGAACTGCACGGCCAGGTCGAAGCCGCCATCACGAAAGATCTGCGCGACCTTTTCGCCGAGCGGCACAGCCGTTTCGCCGAGCGCCGCGAGCGACTGCGCGTCGAGTTCGATCACGATGCCCGTGGCACGCACGCGTGCCCGCACGGTCTTCGCGGCCACGGCGCTGCCCACGAACTTCTCCGCGGCATGCACGCACGCCAGCATGGCCGGATCGATGCCGATGCCTGTTTCGATGCGGCTGGAGAGGCAGGGGGCCGATGGCAACTCCGCGACGTCGGGCAGGCCGAGCGACTTCGCGATTGCTCGGACGGTCTGCTTGTCAATCGCAGCCTCCACGAACGGATGGCGCACGTCGTGTTCCTTCGCGGCCTCGAGACCCGGCCGGTACTCACCGAGGTCGTCGAGATTGGTGCCGGACACCACCTGCGCGGTGGTGGCGGGCCGGATGGCGCCGTAGAGACTCGTCTTGCAGAAATAGCAGCGGTTCGACGGATTCGCGCGGTACTGCTCGTTCAGAAACTCGCCGGCATCGATGATGGTGAGCCGCCAGTTCTCCCGCGCAGCCAGAGCCCGGGTCCGTTCGGTGGCTTCATCGGGCACGGCCGGAGAGACCGCGTGGAACATCGTGACGGCCGCGGGGAAGCGGCGGTGAGCCAGGGTGGCCAGCGTCAGGCTGTCGACGCCGCCGCTCACCGCGCAGGCAATCGCCGGCATGGTGGCAAGTACGGCCTCGAGGCGCTCGACCGGCGTGGCGGCGGCGTTCAAGACGATTCTCCTTTCGCGTCACCGAGACCGGCTTCCTCCGCCGCGAAGCGGATGCGCGAGCGCACGCTCGACCCAGGCGTCTGCGCCGTGTCGTCGCTCTCGGCCTTGGCCGTGACGGTGTCCGGCCGGTGCGCGACCTTCACGCGGATCGAGTGGTTGCCGACTTGCACGACGCGCAGCTCACGCGGGAGGCGATGGCGATTCACGGTGTGGTAGCGCAGGCCGATGGTGGTGGTCTCGAGAAAGCAGGTCTCCACGACGCCGGACAACGCATCCGGTTCGGCGAGAACCTGGATGCGGGCGGTGATGCGCCCCTTCTTGCCGAAGACCGGCATCTGGATGACATCGAGAACGCCGGCACGCGCGCGGATCCGGTCGAGCCCGATGGCGAGATCTTCAGGGGTCTGGTCGTCCACGTCGAACTCGACGACCACGGCTTCCGAATTTTCCAGATCGCCTTCGACCTCCGCCGCCTCGAATGCGAGGACGCGCAGGACATTGCTCAAGCCGGGAAAGCGGCGGGTGCCGAAGCCGTAGCCGGAATGCTTGAGCTTCAGGGAACGGCCGGCACTCTTCTGCTGACGGCAGTTGAGGTGCCGAAGGATCGCCGCGCCGGTGGGCGTGATGCGCTCACCCGTGAGGCCGTCGTCGGCGAAGGAAAACCCTTCGAGGATCGCCGTGGTGGCTGGCACCGGCACCGGCAACCGGCCGTGGGCGGTCTGCACGAACCCCGAACCCAGAGGCAGCACGCCGACCGTCCAGGCCCGTGCGTCGAGCTGCGCGATCAGATAGGCAGCACCGACAATGTCGGCGATGGAGTCCCACTCACCCAGTTCATGGAACGACACTTCGTCCACCGGATGGCCGTGGATCTTGCCCTCGGCGCTCGCGAGCACCGTGAAGATGCCGATGGCGTGGTGCTTCACCTCGGCATCGAGACTCGACGCGAGGAGCGCTGTCCGCAGCTCGGCAAAATTGGCATGGGGATGCGCATGGGCGACACCATGGGGCTGGTCGTCATGATGGTGATGATGACCGTCGTGGTAATGATGGTGGTGCCCATCACCGTGGTCGTGGCCGTGATCGGCCGAGCGGGGTTCGTACGTCACCGCCCCCTGCGGCGCGGGCGGAAGATCGACGACGAACCGGCTGCCCGTGAGGGCGTGGTCCTTGTGCGGTTCGAATCGGCAGACGACTTCGGCAGGCAGCCCGGCAGTGCGGACTGCGGCGAGCATGCCTTCCCGCAGGTGCGGGAAGGCGTCGGTCACCGCAGCGATGAACATATCCCCCGCCACGCCGCCGACGGGGTCCAGGTGGATCTGCATACCGCTCCGATCAGGCGACCGCGTGCTCGTGGTGCTTGCCCAGCATGGGGTACAGCGTGCCCTTCGCGTCGAACTTGAAGGCCTCCGGCTCGCCGACGATCTCGAACATCGACGGGTTGGCCTTGATGAACGGCAGCATCGGCTCGGAGACCTGGATGTCCAGCACTTCGAGCGTATTGGCGATGCGGACGATCTTCGTGTCTTCGGGCTTCACGCGCACCACCGTCTTGACCGCGAGGCGGATGGCATCGTGATCGGTATTCATGATGATCGGGATCGCGCCGCCGTCCAGGTACGTGGAAGTGATGATGTTCGCGTACGTCTTGCCGATGTCGATCTCCTTGTACAGACGCATGGTGATCACATCGGCGCTGCCGACGCCCGTCGCGTTGCCGTGGGTCTCGGGGGTGAGGCCCAGCACGGCAATCTTCTTCACGAAGGGCTTCATGTTCCACTCGATGAAGCGGGCGTTGCGACCCGTGATGTTGGGGTCCATGCCGGAACCGGAAATGTTCTTGCCGATCTTCTCGACGACGAGCACGTCGATCTCGTCGAACTGCAGGCGCGCCATGAACTCCTTGGCCTTGGTCTGAAGCTCGGGCTCGCGGGTGAAGATCTGCTCGGCCGGCACGGCTTCGATCATGGCCGTCTCGTCCGCGGCGTTCTCGATCATGGCCACGCCAAGGAGGATGTTCTTCTTGCTCATGATGAGCTTCGCGGCCGCCGGCAGCAGCTCGCCGAACATGTCCATGCCCTGGGTGTGAAGCTCGGTGGCCCCGATGATCTTGCCCATGCCGATGGTCAGCATCTTGACGATGCCGGACTCGATGGGCGCGCGGAAGTTGGTGTGGGGCTTCACGCGGCAGATCACGACCACGCCGTCGGCGGCGGCCGCGAGCTTGTCCATATAGATGGGCATGCCGCCGTCGAGTTTGCCCAGTTCCACCACTTCCATCTGCGAGTGGATGGGGCAGCCGACGAATTCTTCGGTGATGCCGTAACCCTCCAGCACTTCGCGTTGGCCTTCGGCAGTGGCACCGCCATGGCTGCCCATGGCCGGGAAGACGAAGGGCTTGGCACCCAGGGCCTTCAGCTCGGCCACGACCTGGCGGGCGCTGTCGGCGATGTTGGCGATGCCGCGGCTGCCGCAGCCCACCGCGATGGTCATGCCGGGCTTGATCTTGGCGCGCACTTCGGGGCGCTGGAACTGGGCGGCGACGGCGCCCGGGATGTCGTTGAGGCGCGTGGTCGCGAACTTCTGGCGCACGTGCACCATGCGCGGCAGCGGGATGTCGAGCCCGCCAGCAATGTTCACTTCGATTCGATCACCGATCATTTGGCTGCTCCTCCGCTCGCGCACATCGAAAGAATGTATTGGGATACCGGCCTGCGGCGCACGGGCCGCGACGGGACAGGGATTGTGCCACCCTGAGACGGCTCTGGATACCCGTGCCTGTGGTCGAGCAACAGGGCGCGACTGCCCGGACCCGATGCCGAATCAAGACCTTGCCACGCCTCAGGTTGCTTTGCCCGGCTCGCCGGACAGCGCCTGGTACAGCGCCGCGTACTGCCCGGCCGCACGGGTCCAGGAGAAGTCCCTGGCCATGCCCGCCCGCTGCATGCGACGCCAGAGCCGCCGGTCGGCGTAAGCGGCCACTGCCCGGGAGATGGCTTCGAACAGGGCTTCGGGTGTGGGCTCCGTGAACAGGAACCCGGTCGGTGCCTCGCCGTCGACGGCCTGATCGCCATCCGTGACGCTGTCGACCAGCCCGCCCGTCGCCCGGGCCACGACCGGCGTGCCGTAGCGCTGGCTGTACATCTGGTTGAGCCCGCACGGCTCGAAGCGGGAAGGCATCAGGAACAAGTCGGCCCCGGCCTCGACGAGGTGCGACAGCGCCTCGTCGAAACCTACCTGGAGGCCGAACCGCCCGGGGTACTTCGACGCCAGGCCGCGAAAGGCGTGCTCGATCTCGGGGTCCCCGGAGCCCAGCACGGCGAGCTGCATCGGCAGGGCGAGGACACTCTCGGCACATGCAACTAGCAGGTCGAGACCCTTCTGGTTGGCGAATCGGCTGACCACACCCGCGACCGGCACCGATTCCAGGGCCTCGAGGCCGAAGCGCTCCCGCAGCGCCTTCCGGTTGAGTTCCTTGCGGGGGAGCGTCGTGGCGCGGAACCGGGCGGCGATCAGAGGATCGGCAGCGGGGTCCCACTGTTCCGTATCGATGCCGTTCAGGATCCCGGTCAGGTCCCCGGATCGCCAGGACAGCAGGCCCTGCATTCCGAACCCCAGGGGTTCGTGCTGGATCTCGCGGGCATAGGTGGGGCTGACCGTGGTGATCCGGTCGGCGAACTGCACGCCGGCCTTCAGGAAAGACACGTTGCCGTAGTACTCGACGCCATCCACACGGAACAGGTCCCACGGCAGGCCGAGCGCCGGCAGCACGCCGGGCGGGAAGATGCCCTGGTAGGCGAGGTTGTGGATCGTGAGAACCGTGGCGGCCCGACGACCGCCGGGCAGGGTCGCGTAGACGGGGGCGAGTCCGATCTGCCAGTCGTTGCAATGGAGCACGTCCGGCCGCCAGTCCAGCGGGGACGCCTCGCCGGCCAGGACCGCCGCTGCCCGGGACAGCAGCCCGAATCGAACATGGTTGTCCGGCCAGTCGTGGTGACTGTCCCGCTGGTACAGGCCGCCTTCCCGATCGAAGTACGGGGGGCAGTCGAGCACGAGCAGCGGCACGCCACCGGGCAACGTACCGCCGAGAATCCTTGCAGGCGCGAACGGCGGCAAGTCCAGGTGAGCCAGCACTCGCATCTCGCTTCCGAGCGTCTGCAGAACGGCCCGATAGCCCGGCAGCAGCACCCGCACGTCGTGACCGAGCTGGGTGAGCGCCTGGGGCAAAGCGCCCGAGACGTCGGCGAGGCCTCCGGTTTTCACCAGCGGCACGGCCTCGGAGGTGGCGAACAGCAACGCAGTCATCGTCGCACCCCTACCGTCCGAGAATGAGCACCGCCATCGGCGGGATGGTGAGCGTGAGCGAATGGTCGAAGCCCATCCACCCCGGCTGGGTCGCCTGGAGACCGGGCCCGTTGCCGGCGTTCGATCCGCCGTAGAACGCGGAGTCCGTATTGCAGAGTTCCCGGTACATCCCGCCGGCCGGTACCCCAAGCCGGTAGCCGTGCCGCGGGATGGGTGTGAAGTTGGCCACCACGACGACGAATCCGCCCTGCCGGTCCCGGCGCAGCCAGCTGATGATGGACTGCTCGGCGTCGTGACAGTCGATCCACGCGAATCCTTCGGGCTCGAAGTCCCGCTCGTGCAGCGCCGGCAGGTCGCGATAGAGCCGGTTGAGATCGCGTGCGCAGGCAAGCACTCCCTGGTGCCAGCCCTCGCCGAGGAGGCCCCAGTCGAGTTCGGCACCGTCGCGCCATTCCCGTCCCTGGCCGAACTCGCACCCCATGAACAGGAGTTTCTTGCCCGGCATCGCGGCCTGGTAGGCGAGCAGCACCCGCAGCCCGGCGAAGCGCTGCCAGGCATCGCCCGGCATCTTGTCGAGCAGGGAGCGCTTGCCGTGGACCACTTCGTCGTGCGAGAGCGGGAGCACGAAGTTCTCGCTGTAGGCGTAGAGCTGGCCGAAGGTCAGCTTGTCGTGGTGGTATCGCCGGTGGATCGGATCGTGGGAGAGATAAGCGAGCGTGTCGTTCATCCAGCCCATGTTCCACTTCATCGAGAAGCCGAGGCCGCCCAGGTACGCGGGACGCGACACCATGGGCCACGCCGTGGACTCTTCCGCGAAGGTCAGCGCCCCGGGGAAGTCCCGGTGGACGATCTCGTTCAGCTCGCGGAACAGGGAGATCACATCGAGGTTCTCCCGACCGCCGTACCGGTTGGGCAGCCACTCGCCGGCCTTGCGCGAGTAGTCGAGATACAGCATCGAGGCCACCGCATCCACGCGCAACCCGTCGAAGTGGAACTCCGACAGCCAGAAGCACGCGGACGAGAGCAGGAAGCTGCGGACCTCGCTGCGACCGTAGTTGAAGATGTACGTGCCCCAGTCCTTGTGCAGGCCGAGGCGAGGATCCTCGTGCTCGTAGAGCGCCGTGCCGTCGAAGGCCGCGAGCGCCCATGCGTCCCTCGGGAAATGCCCGGGAACCCAGTCGAGGATCACGCCGAGGCCGGCACGGTGGCAGGCATCGATGAGCGCACGGAGGTCGTCCGGCGTGCCGAACCGGCTGGTCGCGGCAAAGTAGCCCGTCGTCTGGTAGCCCCAGGACTCGTCGAGCGGATGCTCCGAAACAGGCAGCAGTTCGATGTGCGTGTAGCCGAGGTCGGCCACGTAAGGCACCAGATGCTCAGCGAGTTCGCGATAGGTGTAGAAGCGGCCGTCCGGATGGCGGCGCCACGATCCTGCATGGACCTCGTAGGCGTTGAGCGGCGCGTGAAGCCAGTCGCGCTTCGCGCGCGCAGCCATCCATGCGCCGTCCAGCCAGTCGTAGGCAGGCGCCGCCTCGACGCGCGATGCCGTGCCCGGACGCACCTCCGCGTACCGCGCGTAAGGGTCCGCCTTCACGAACACCGCGCCGCTGGCCCGATTGCGGATCTCGAACTTGTAGACCGTGCCGTGGCCGAGGCCCGGGACGAACAGCTCCCAGACACCGCTGCCGCCGCGGCTCGTCATCGGATGGGCCCGGCCGTCCCAGCCGTTGAAGTCCCCGACGACGCTCACCCGTTCGGCATTCGGCGCCCAGCAGGCGAAGCGGACACCCGCGACGCCATCGCGCACGCGGGCGTTCGCGCCGAGAACATTCCACGCCTGGATCAGGCGGCCTTCGTTGTAGAGATACAGATCGTCGTCGCCGATCTCGGGCGCGAAGGACCACGGAGACACGACATCCCTATCCGCGCCCCGATCGTCCGTCACGACGAACTGGAGGGGACCCTGCGGCGCCTCCGCCGACGTCAGTTCGAAGACAGCGGCATTCAGCCGGCGCAGCGGGCAGGTTCCGGAGGCGAGCCGCACGGCCACCGCCCGGGCATCCGGATCCACGTGGCGGATGCACCAGCCGCCGGGGGCGGGATGGGCTCCCAGGACCGAATGCGGATCGTGCAGGCGGCCTTCGATGAGGCCGAGGAGTCGCGGGTCGTTCAAGTTGCCTCTTTCAGTGTCGGGACGTTCGATTGGAGCGCGGCGGCACGGCCCGGCAGGTATCATACGGACGGGTTCGCCGGACAACGCCGACGACGCGCCTCCACGCTTCACTCACCGCCTTGCCGCAGGCCCGATCATGCAGAATGACCCGCGCTTCGTCAGCCGACTCACCAAGAACACGTATGCACTCATCCTGGCCGGAGGGCGGGGCAGTCGCCTGCGCCACCTGACCGACTGGCGGGCCAAGCCCGCCGTGCCTTTCGGCGGCAAGTTCCGGATCGTCGACTTCGTTCTGTCGAACTGCGTGAATTCCGGCATCCGGCAGATCGGCGTCGCCACCCAGTACAAGGCCCACAGCCTGATCCGGCATCTGCAGCGCGGCTGGAGCTTTCTCGACGGCCGCTTCAAGGAGTTCGTCGACGTGCTGCCCGCCTCGCAGCGCATGGACGAGGAGTCCTGGTACCTCGGCACCGCCGACGCCGTCTACCAGAACCTCGACATCCTACGCTCCTACGGGCCCGAGTACGTGCTCGTCCTGGGCGGCGATCACATCTACAAGATGGACTACGGCAAGCTTCTGTCCGATCACGTGCTGAGCGGAGCGGACGCCACCGTGGCCTGCATCGAGGTCCCGATCGCCGATGCGCGTGCCTTCGGGGTCATGGTCGTGGACGACGACTGGCGCGTGGTCGAGTTCGCCGAGAAGCCGGCCAACCCCAAGTCCATTCCGGGCCGGCCCGACGTGGCACTCGCGAGCATGGGCATCTACGCGTTCGATGCGCAGTACCTCTACCAGCAGCTCGAGCGCGACACCCTCATCGCTGACTCGAGCCACGACTTCGGCAAGGACATCATTCCGTACCTCGTCGCCAACGCCAAGGTGAAGGCGCACAGCTTCCGCGCTAGCTGCGTGGGCGTGAAGAACGACGTGCCCTACTGGCGCGACGTCGGCGAGGTGGATGCCTTCTGGGAGGCGAACCTCGACCTCGCCCGGATCGACCCGGAACTGAATCTCTACGATCAGTCCTGGCCCATCTGGACCCACCAGGAACAACTGCCGCCTGCCAAGTTCGTGTTCGACGAGGATGACCGGCGCGGCTTTGCGGTCGACTCCCTCGTGTCCGGCGGCTGCATCGTGAGCGGCTCGCGGGTGAGCGGCTCGGTGCTGTTCTCCAACGTGCGCGTCCACAGCTATGGCGACATCGAGGACTGTGTGATCCTGCCGGACGTGGTGGTGGGCCGCCGTGTGCGGCTGCGTCGCTGCGTCGTGGACAAGATGTGCGAACTGCCCGAAGGCCTGGAGGTCGGCTACGAGCCCGAGGTGGACGCCCGGCGCTTCCACGTCACGGCGTCCGGCATCACTCTCATCACACCCGACATGCTGGGGCAGCGCCGCTTCACGCAACGCACGGTGACGCCCGAGCACGAATGACAGCGCCCCGCCCCCTGGAACTGGTGCTGCTCTGGCACATGCACCAGCCCGATTTCCGGGATTGCGTGACCGGCGACTTCCGGCTGCCCTGGGTCTACCTGCACGCATTCAAGGACTACTCCGACATGGCTGCGCACCTGGAGCGGCATCCGGGCGTGCGAGCCGTGGTCAACTTCGTGCCTGTCCTGCTCGACCAGCTCGAGGACTACGCCGACCAGTTCGCCACGGGCCGGCTGCGCGATCCGCTGCTTCGCCTGCTGGCCCGCGAGTCCCTCGACGACGTCACCGCCGAGGATCGGGACCTCGTGCTGGACCGCTGCTTTCGCGCGAACCACGACAAGATGGTCGCACCGTTCCCGGCTTATCAGCGCCTGCGGGAGTTCTTCGAGTTCGCGGACGACCGCGGCGCACCGGGCCTCGGCTACCTCTCGGGCCAGTATCTGGCGGACCTCCTCACGTGGTATCACCTCGCGTGGTCCGGCGAGACCGTGCGCCGGGAATACGCGCTGATCCCCTCCCTGATGGCGAAGGGCGCCGGCTTCGACGCCGCCGATCGCCGGGCGCTGCTCGATGCCATCGGCAAGGTCGTCTGCGGCATCCTGCCCCGATGGAAAGCGCTGGCCGCGCGGGGTCAGGTGGAAATCTCGTCCACGCCCCATTACCACCCGATCGGCCCGCTGATGCTCGACTTCGCGGTCGCGCGCGAGACCCAGCCCGACGTCGCCCTGCCGGCGACGCCGCACTACCCCGGTGGCCGCCAGCGCCTGAAGACCCAGATCGCGTGGGCGCAGGAGAGCCACGCCCGGCGCTTCGGCGCCCCGGCGACCGGACACTGGGCGGCCGAGGGCGCCGTCTCCGAGGCGTTCGTATCGATGCTCGGCGAAGCCGGCATCCGCTGGACCGCGAGCGGGGAGGGCGTGCTGCGTGCCTCGCTGGGGCAGGGCACGGACCTGCCGCCGCGCAGCGAATTCCTGTATCGCGGATACCGCTCCGGCCAGAGCGACGTCGTCTGTTTCTTTCGGGACGAGCGGCTCTCCGATCTCATCGGCTTCGAGTACTCGCGCTGGCACGGCCGCGACGCCGCGGCGCACTTCCTCGCGGAACTCGAGCGTATCGGTGCCGAGGCTCCGACCGGTTCGACGCCGCTGGTGTCGGTCATTCTCGACGGCGAGAACGCGTGGGAGTACTACCCCTACAACGGCTTCTACTTCCTCGACGACGTTTACGCCGCCCTCGAATCGCACGCGTCCATCCGCACCACGACCTATCGTCAGGTCACCGGCGATTCCGGACGGCCGTTCGGCAGGCTCGATCACCTCGTCGCGGGCAGCTGGGTGTACGGCAACCTCGCGACGTGGATCGGCCACGCTGACAAGAACCGCGCATGGGATCTTCTGTGCGACGCGAAGCGCAGCTACGACCTGGTGATGGGCAGCGGACGCCTCGACGAAGCACAGCGCGAACGCGCCTCGCGGCAGCTCGGCGTGTGCGAGGGGTCCGACTGGTGCTGGTGGTTCGGCGACTACAACCCGCCGGAATCCGTCGCCGACATCGATGCCGTCTACCGCGCGAATCTCGCGCGCCTCTACGAACTGCTCGTTCTCCCGGTGCCGGGGGTTCTGGCGGAGCCGGTGAGTCGCGGCGGCGCGCAACACGGCCGCACGGTAGGCGCCATGCGTCGCTCGGCATAGGGAAGATCTGATTCAACGGCACTGATCGCGCCGATGGATCAGACTTTCCCCGGGGCCGCGTCCTTCTCCTTCATCTCAACGACATGCACATTCACATTCTCGGCATTTGCGGCACTTTCATGGGCGGCATCGCGGTGATCGCCCAGCAGGCCGGTCATCGCGTGACCGGCTGCGACGCGAACGTCTACCCGCCCATGAGCACGCAGCTCGAAGCGCAGGGTATCCGCCTCACGGAAGGCTGGGACCCGGAACAGGTCGGCCTCGAGCCGGACCTCTTCGTGATCGGCAATGTGGTCACGCGCGGCAATCCGCTCATGGAGCGCATCCTCGAACGCGGCCTGCCCTATGTCTCGGGACCCCAGTGGCTCGCCGAGAACGTGCTGCGCAGCAAGTGGGTACTGGCGGTGGCCGGCACCCACGGCAAGACCACCACCAGTTCGATGGCCGCGTGGATCCTGCAGGAAGCGAAGCTCGATCCCGGCTTTCTGATCGGCGGCGTGCCCCTCAACTTCGGCATCTCCGCCCGCCTCACCGATTCGCCGTTCTTCGTGATCGAGGCCGACGAGTACGACACCGCGTTCTTCGACAAGCGCTCGAAGTTCGTCCACTACCGGCCGCGAACGGCGATCCTCAACAACCTCGAGTTCGACCACGCCGACATCTTTCCGGACCTGGGCGCGATCGAGACCCAGTTCCACCACCTCGTGCGCACGATTCCCGGCAACGGCCTCATCGTGAGCAACGGCATCGAAGCATCGCTCGATCGCGTGCTGGAACGCGGCTGCTGGACCCCCGTGCAGCGCTTCGGCGTGAAGACCGGCTGGCATGCGGGCGAGACCAGCCCCGACGGCGCCTTCGATGTACACCTCGGCGACGTGCGACAGGGCCGCCTCGCCTGGGAACTGCTCGGGGAGCACAACCGGATGAATGCGCTGGCGGCGATCGCCGCGGCCCGGCACGCCGGCGTTCCGAGCGAGATCGGCATCGACGCGCTGTCGCGCTTCCAGAACGTGCGGCGGCGCATGGAGATCCGCGGGACCGAACGGGGCATCACCGTCTACGACGATTTCGCACACCATCCGACCGCCATCGCGACAACGGTTGCCGGACTGCGGACCAAGGTCGGCAAGGCGGCGCGCATCCTCGCGGTGCTCGAACCCCGCTCCAACACGATGAAGCTCGGTGTGATGAAGGCCCAGCTGCCGGGCAGCCTCACCGACGCCGACCGCGTGTTCTGCTTCACGGGCGGCCTGGGTTGGGACGCCGCGGAGGCCCTCGAGCCCATCGCCGCGAAGTCGAGCACGCACGAGGATCTTGACGCTATGGTGCGTGCGATCACCGCCGAGGCGGGTGCCGGCGATCACGTGCTCGTCATGAGCAACGGCGGCTTCGGCGGCGTGCACGGGAAGATCCTCGACCGTCTCGCGAATGGCTGAGTACGCGTTCCGGATCGTCAACGTGTTCGGCACGGAGAACGATGCGTTCTCCGGCAATCCGCTGTGCGTGTTCGAGGACGCCGCGGGGATGGACGACGCCACCATGCGGGCGCTCGCGGTCCAGTTCAATCTGTCCGAGACGACCTTCGTGCTGCCAAGCCGGACGGCCACGGCAAGGGTCCGCATCTTCGCGCCTTCCGGAGAGATGCCTTTCGCTGGGCATCCCACGCTGGGCACGGCCCGCGTAGTGCGGGAGCGGTCGGGTGCCGGTGACGAACTCACTCTCGAAATGCTCGCCGGCGTGATCCCAGTCCGCGGCGACGGGGACACCTTCACGCTGACCGCCGCGCCGCCCACGTGGCGCGAGACGGACGCCGACCGCGACGCGCTGGCCGCCATGCTCACGCTGTCTCCGGACGACATCGGGATGGGCGCACGGTGGGTCAGCACGGGTAACGAGCAGTTGCTCGTGCCACTCGAGTCGGAGGCGGCCCTGATGCGTGCGGTCCCGGTGCCGCCGCTCGTGTCCCGCTGGGCGAACGACCGCGGCATGGTGAAGGTGTACTGCTTCGTCCCTGGAACCGCGCCCGATGTCCCGGCGCGCTTCTTCTTCGAAAAGCAGACCGGCGTGATCGCCGAGGACCCCGGCACCGGCTCGGCCTGCGCCAACCTCGGAGGCTGGTTCCTCGCCGAGGATTGTGCACTGCCACACGACTGCGTTGTCCGTCAGGGCGACCACCTCGGGCGGGCCTGTCGCCTCACTCTGTCGATCTCCGGCAACGGTGCCATCGCGGTCGGCGGACGCACCCGCGAGGTCGCGCGCGGTTCGTTTCACACGGGCTGATGCACCTCCGGAGGCCGTTGCATCTGTATCTCGCTCACGCGATTTCCTACGAAGGCCAGAAACGTCTTACGCCGTCGTCACTTAGCGTCGAGAAAACCCTTTACAAGCGGTGGAGTGTTCTCCTATTCTCGCCCTGCGCTCGAATAGGGTCGGAGTTGCATATGACCGGTCGGGCCACGATGCAGGAGCGGGGCGCAATCCATCGCGACATTCGCTTCGAAGATTCGTTGTATCCGGGAGGATCTCCTCAGCCGTAGGCGCTTGACCCAGCCAGGGGTCGGGAAGCGCCGTCGGTTGGATAACAATGGGTCGCGCACGTGAGAACGTATGACCATACATTTGGAGAGAGAGCAATGAAGACTTCCAGCATCCTGAAGGTACTTGCCGGCGCAATCTGCGCAGTGGCTGCCTCCTCCGCCTTCGCCCAGGTCAAGGTTTACTGGACGACGAGCGGCATGTTCGGCCCCTTCGACATCCGCGGCCTCATCCCCGCCCTGCCCGCCGACAAGTCCCGCCAGATCACGATCCCCGTGAGCATGTGGGTCATCGACCACCCGAAGGGTCTGGTCGTGTTCGACACGGGTAACAACGTCGCCATCACCGAGAACTGCAAGGCCTACTGGGCCCCGGGCAACTGCGACTTCCTGAAGCCGAGCCAGAAGCGCGAAGACACGATCGACATGCAGCTGAAGAAGCTGGGCTACTCGGTCGACAAGGTCAAGGCCGTCGTGACGTCGCACACTCACCTGGATCACGGTGGCAACATCGAGATGTTCCCGAACGCGATCCACGTGCTCCAGAAGAAAGAGCTGTATCAGGGCTGGTGGCCCGAGAAGTTCCAGGGTCGTTCGACCCCCGGCAGTTTCGTGAACGCCGACCTGGATAACGCCCGTGAATTCAACTACCTCGAACTCAATGGCGACTACGATCTGTTCGGCGACGGCACCGTTCAGATCCTGAGCACCCCGGGCCACACCCTCGGTCACCAGTCGATGAAGGTGAAGACCGGCAGCGGTCAGACCATCATCATCACCCAGGATGCGATCTGGATGCAGGAAAACCTCGACGGCTACCCCGCGGGCCTGAACTACAGCGTCAAGGACTACACCGATTCCGTGAACCGCCTGAAGATGATGCGTGACCTCGAGAACGCCGACCTCTTCATGGCCCACGACGGTGACCAGTTCAAGGCGAAGGGTTCCCGCTGGTACAAGTAATCGACCTGTAGTTCTTCCGGTCGAAGAAGGCCCCCCGCGTGGGGGCCTTCTGTTTCTTGACTCTCCCTTCCGTCTCGAGCACCCGTGGTCTCAGCCATCTCGTTGGAGTCCGTCACCAAGCGGTACGGCTCCCGAACCATCATTCACGACATCTCCTTCTCGGTGGAGAAAGGAGAGATCGTCGGTTTTCTCGGCCCGAACGGCGCCGGCAAGACCACCACCATGCGCATGATCGCGGGCTTCACGACGGCAACGGCCGGGCGTGTGCGCATCGCGGGCTTCGACATGGCGACCGAGAATGCCGAGGCCGCCCGACGTCTCGGCTACCTGCCGGAAACACCGCCGCTGTACGACGTGCTCGACGTTACCAGCTACCTGAGGTTCGTCGCGTCAGTGAAGGGCGTACCCAAAGCGCGCCTGTCGGCGGACCTCGATCGCGTGATCACCGCGTGCCGCCTCGAGGCTGTCACCAAGCGCGAGATCTACAAACTCTCGAAGGGCTACCGCCAGCGCGTCGGACTCGCACAAGCGCTCCTCGGCGAGCCCGATGTGCTGCTGCTGGACGAACCCACCGCAGGTCTCGACCCCGGTCAGATCCAGGAGACCCGCGAGGTCATCCGCAACTTCGGTCGTGACCATGCCGTGCTGCTCAGCACGCACATCCTTCCCGAAGTGACACTCATCTGCAGCCGCGTGGCCATCATCAACCAGGGCCATCTGCTTGCGATCGACACCCCCGAGGGGCTGCAGCGCGCTTCCGAACAGACCAGCCGTGTGACATTGCTCGCGACCGGCCCGGCGGACGCCCTGCGGGACGCCCTCACGGCGCTGCCCGGCGTCCGTGAAGTGAGCATCACCCAGAGCGGGAACACCGGACAGCTCGCCATCGAATGCCGCACCGACGTGGTCGACGGCATCGAAACCGAGATCGCGCGCTGCGTTGCCACGCGCTGGTCCCTTCATCGTCTCCAGCGGGAGATGCCCACGCTGGAGAACATCTTCCTGCGCTATATCGAAGGAGGCCGGGCATGAACGGACTGCTCGCCGTCTACCGCAAGGAGATGCTCACCTATTTCCGCTCGCCCATCGCCTACTTCGTGGTGGCGGTGTACCTCATCGGCGCGGGCTACTTCTTCGCGTACAACGTGTTCCTCACCGGCACGGCCACCATGACCGAGACGTTCCGGAACATGAGCATCCTGCTGGTCACGCTGCTGCCGATGCTGTCGATGCGGCTGTTCTCAGCGGAGTACAACGGCAAGACGATGGAACTGCTGATGACCCTGCCGCTGCGCTCGTGGGAGGTGGTCGTCGCGAAGTTTCTCGGCGCCTGCACGATTCTCGCGCTGATGACGCTGGGCACCATGATCGACCTGGTGCCGCTGTACCTGTACGGTGAACCGCAGACCTCCACCATCCTGGCGGGCTATCTCGGCTTCTACCTGCTGGGCATGGCCTGTCTGGCCGTGGGACAGCTGTTCTCCGCCCTGACGCAGAATCAGATCGTCGCTGCGCTCCTCACAATCTGTGTGCTGCTCGGCTTCTGGTTCATCGGCCACCTGCAGGGGTTCCAGAACACCGAGGGACTGCGCGGTCTGTTCGGCTATCTGTCTTTCGCGCTCCACTTCGCGGACTTCGTCCGCGGACTCATCCGGAGCGAGGGCGTCGTGTTCTATCTGGTGATTGTGGCGATCGCGTTGACGCTCAACGCCTCCTACCTGCAGTGGAAGCGCTGATATGGACCGTTCCTTCCGCTCCGGAATCCTGCTGTTCGTCGGCATCGCCGTCATCGCCGGCGCGCTGGCGCTTCGCGCCATCCTGATCGACCCCGGTGTCTGGACCTGGGCTGTGGCAGCCGTCGGCCTCGCGATGGTGGCAGCCGGCGCCGTCGCGCTCCGGGCTGACATCGGTTCGTTCCTCCAGAAGCGCCGCGGCGAGATTGCTCTCTATACGATCGGTGCCATCGGCGTGTACTGCGCCATCGCCGCGCTGTCGCTGCGCTTCCCCGCGCGCATCGACATGACCGAGGAGGGCAGGTTCTCCCTGTCGCCTCAGACTGCCACGATGCTGGACCGGCTGGACAAGCCGGTGAAGATCACGTTCTTCCACGACCCGATGATGCGCGAGACCGTGGAACTGTACGAGCTGATGGCCGCGCGCACGCCCAAGGTCACGGTCGAATTCTTCGACCCCATGATCAACCCGGCGCAGGCGCGATTGATGGGCGTGCAGTTCGCCGGCACGGCCGTGCTGCAGAGCGAGAACCGCAAGGTCCAGATAAGCAGCCCTAGCGAGACGGATATCGCCAACGGCATTCTTCGGGTCTCGCGGGCCGCCACGCAAACCATCTGTTTCCTCGAGGGCCACGGAGAGCCTGACCCCTTCAGCCTGGAGTCGCACGATCACATGGAGGGGGAAGCCGGGCACTCCCACGGTCTCGGCGACAAGCTCGTGATCCACGAGCAGCACGGCATGGCAAAGGCACGCAATGCTCTCGAGGCAATGAACTACATCGTCGAGAAAGCGAGCCTCATGCGATCGGGTGCTTCGCTCGACAAGTGCACTGTTCTGGTCGTGGCCGGTCCGAAGACACCGCTGCTGGCACCCGAGATCGCAACCGTCCGCGCGTTCATCGAGAAGGGTGGCAACGGACTGTTCATGTTCGATCCTTTCGTGAAGACCGGCCTGGAACCGCTCATGCTGTCTCTTGGCGTGGTGGTCGACGACAACATCGTCATCGACGACGCCAGTCACTTCTGGGCGGACCCGTCGGCACCCGCCGTCAACGAGTACAACCGGCACCAGATCACTCGAGACGTACCGCTGTCCTTCTTCCCCGGCGTCCGATCGCTGTCCCCCACGGAGGAAAGGGTGCCGCACGCGTCAGCCATGCCCCTCGCGAATTCCTCCAAGAGCAGTTACGGCGAGACGACGACCGACCGTGCCGAGTTCACCGAAGGCAAGGACCTGCCGGGACCGCTCACCCTCATGGCGCTCGTCACGCGTCGCCCCGATGTGCAGGAGCTGAGCGCAGTCAAGAACGACAGGCCCAAGACCATCGACGAGCTCTCGGCCGAAGTCCAGAAACGAAAGGAGGAGGCGAAGAAGGACGGCAGCAAGGAACGCTCGAGGATCCTGATCGTCGGCGATTCCGACTTCGCGACCAACTCCTTCTTCAACATCATGGGCAACGGCAAGTTGTTCCTCAACGCGATCAACTTCCTCGCCGCCCAGGAGAACCTCATCGGCGTGGAGCCGCGATCGTTCGACACACCGCGGGTCAACCTGACGAACCGCCAGATGAAGGGCACGTTCTTCCTGTCGGTGATCCTCATCCCGGCGATTCTCCTGCTGGCCGGCACAATCGCCTGGTGGAAGCAGCGGTGAGCACCTCCCGGCGAAAAGGCATGCTCGCGGCGATCTGGGCCGTGCTGATCGCGCTCATCGCCGTCATCGTCCTGGTGGACCGCAAGGACGACCGCGAAGAGCAGGCGCAGGCCGAGATCGTCAGCCGCGGTGAGGATCGCGAGCGCAACATCATTCCGATCCCCATCGAACAAGTAGGTGCGATCGAGGTGGCGCATGCGGGCACGCTGCACCGTTTCGAGCGCGACCCGGAAGGTGTCTGGTTCTACCACGGCATTCACGCCCCGGTGGAAGGCACCCACGGGCACCAGACCGATCCGGCCCTCGCCGATCTCATTCGTACCAAGCTGCTGGGTCTCGCCCGGGCGCGCCGCGAGCGCGAGATTCCGTTGGACCCGAAGAGCAACGACTACGGCGTCACCGCGCCGAAGACGCTCGTGCTGGTGTATCGCATCAAGGAAACACAGCCGCTCGCGCAGTTCGCGTTCGGCGACAAGGTTCCGGACGGTGTCAGCCGCTACATGCTGGAGCTGGGCGCCAAGTCTGCATTCACTGTGGCTGACTTCCAGTACGACAACCTGATGAACCTGGTGGACGCCGTCGTCAAGGCGGCCGCAGCCACCAACGCCGCGCCTGCATCGGCTCCCTCTGCCGAACCCGCCCCTGGCAGTCCCGCACGCTGAACCCGGTGCCGCCGCGGCGCGCGGGCGCCATCGGCTGTCATGGCCGCGAGATTCGGCATGGTCGTTGTGGTGCTGGTACTGTTCGTTCCCCGTTCGCTCGAAGTGTTCTGACCTTCGACCCTGTCACCGGAGCTTTCGCCATGTCGCGCATCTTTCGAGTCCTGAGCCCGCTGGCCGTGCTGGCCGCAACTCTTCCTTCCGTCGCTTCCGCTCAGAACGACGGTTATCCGACCTTCCGCCCGGGACTGTGGGAGTACTCCCGCAGCAGCGTCAATGCGCCGCCCGGCGCAAAGCCATTCACGATGCGGGAGTGCGAGGACCCGGGCAAGACGATGCGTGAACAGGCCGAGAAGATGCGCAAGCAGGGCTGCAAGATTTCGCCGCCGAAGCAGAGCGGCAAGACCTTCACCTTCGGCGCGGTATGCAACTCGCCCAGCAACAAGATGACGACCAAGAGCGTACTGATGCGCGAAAGCGACAGCGCCCACGCGGTGATGATCGAGTCCGAAGGCACGATGGGCGGCCAGGCGATGAAGAGCTCCGAAGTCCTGACCGCGAAGCGCATCGGCGAGTGCCCGAAGAAGTGAGCGCGCCGGGGCGTGCCCCGGCGCTGTTGGTCGGCCTCCCGCAGTCGGAACCTCACCCGGCGCGGTGGAAAGGCATCACTTCTCGATGAACGACCTCGCAGCCACGTCGCTCAACGGGCCCATGAGGTACTGCAGGAAAGTCCGGCTGCCGGTACTCACCATCACCTCGGCCGGCATGCCCGGCAGGAGATCCAGCTTGCGGCCGTCGAGCTTGGCCAGGCCTTCCGGCGTGATCTGCACTCGCGCGAGATAGTAGGCACTGCGTCCCTGGTCCTCGACGAAGCGGTCGCCCGACACCGCGATGAGCTTGCCTTCGATGTCCGGCGTGGTGCGCGCGCTGAAGCCGTTGAACCGGATCTTCGCGTCCTGACCCACGCTCACGCGGTTGATGTCGGCCGGCGAGAGCTTGGCTTCGATGATGAGGCTTTCGTTCTGCGGCACGATGTCCAGCAGCCGGCCGCGTTCCGGGATCACCGCACCGATCGTGTGTACGGCAAGACCGATCACCACACCGGCGCTGGGTGCCTTCACGACCGTGCGGTCCACCAGGTTCTGCAGCGACCCGAACCGCTCGCGCAGCCGGAAGAGATCCGATTGCACCTCGCCCAGTTCGCCCGAGACCTCCTTCTCGAAGTCCTTGCGCAGCTGGAGCATCGTGAGTCTCGCCTTGCTGATCTCCACTTCCGTCGACGCGATCTCCGACCTCACGGCCTCGTGGCGGCTCTCGCTCTCGGTGGCGCTGCGCTCGATCTCGCGCACCTTCTGGCGCTGCACGTACCCTTCCTTCAGCAGGTCGCGGTAGTCGGCCAGCTCGCCGCGGTAGGAACCCATGAGTTGGCGGGACATCTGTTCCTGCGCGCGCAGGCCCGCGAGCTTGCCGGACAGCTCCTCGATCTGACGCTGGTAGAGCGCCACTTCGCCCTCCTGCGCCCGGCGCCGCGTCTCGAAGGTCTGGGTCTGCTGGCGCATGGCTTCGCGCGCCCGGACGTCGTCGCCGGACTGGGTCAGCTCGGGCGGAAAGGCGATCCGGGAGAGACCGTCGCGTTCGGCGACCAGTCGCGCCTCGCGCGCCGTGGCGATCAGCAGCATGCCGCGCGCTTCCGCAAGCTGGGCACCGGATTGCGCGGATTCGAGCGTGAGCAGCGTCTGACCCTTCTCCACCAGATCACCATCGCGGACGTGAATGGCCTTCACGATGCCGCCTTCCAGGTGCTGCACGGTCTTGCGGTAGTTCTCGACCGTGACCACGCCAGGCGCGACGGCTGCAGCGCTGAGCGGCGCCGTGGCGGCCCACGCGCCGAAGCCACCGAAGATCACGGCCACGATCAGCATCCCCGCTCGGCGATACAGACGGTCGTCGAGACGGAGAGTCGGCGCGGATTCCGCGGAAACCGGCAAGCCGGCGGGGGACAGGGCAGTAGCAGTGTTCATGTGAGCGGTCTCCGTTCTTATGCGAATTTCTGGTTGAACACGACGGGAGGGGAGACGGGACGCGGTGCCCCCGCGACCGCCAGCTTGCCGCCGCGTGCCTGCATCGCAGCCAGCACTTCGTCACGCGGACCGTAGAGCGCGGCTCGGCCCTCGGCCATCATCAGCACGTTGTCCACCTGCGCGAGCACGTTGGCCCGATGCGTCACGAGCACGACGGTGCAGCCGCGTTCCTTGCAGGCGGCCAGAGCAGCGATGAGCGCATCGTCGCCTTCCTGGTCGAGATTGGCGTTCGGTTCGTCGAGCACCAGGATCTTCGGGTCGCCGTAGAGCGCCCGGGCAAGCGCGATGCGCTGCTGCTGTCCGGCCGAGAGCATGTTGCCGTCGCCCTGGATCATCGTCTGGTACCCCTCCGGCAGTCGGAGGATCAGTTCATGGACGCCCGCAGCCTGCGCCGCGGCAACCACCCGCTCGCCGTCGACCTCGCCGAAGCGGGCGATGTTCTCGCCGATGGTCCCGTCGAGCAGTTCCACCTTCTGCGGCAGATAGCCGATGTGGCAGCCCAGGTCGGCGCGCGCCCACTGGTCGATCTCCGCGCCGTCCAGCCGCACAGTGCCGGCCATCGCGGGATACAGGCCCAGCAGAGCCCTCGCGAACGTCGACTTGCCGGCGCCACTCGGACCGATCACCGCCACCTGCCGGCCTGCCTCGATCTTCACGCTCATGCCCTTGATCACAGGCTCCACCGCACCGGGGGGCAGCACTACCAGCTTGTCGGCGAGCAGTTCGCCGGACGGCGCGGGTAGTGCCATCGGCTGCGCGGTCGAGCGGACTGCGCCCAGCACGCGATCGAGCCGGGCGTAGGCCTCGCGCGCCTGCAGCACGTTGCGCCACGAACCGACGAGCTGATCGAGCGGCGCGAGGGCGCGGCCGAGCAGCAGGGATCCGGCAATGACCGCGCCGGGGGTGATCTCCTGGCGGATCGCGAGATACGCGCCGAGTCCCAGCGCCAGGGACTGCACAGTGAGACGGAAGGTGCGCGACAGGCTGGCGATGAGGCCGGCCTTCTCGCTCGCCTTGCCCTGCAGGGCGAGGGACTCCACGTGCGCCTTCTCCCAGCGACCACGTAACGGATCGAGCATGCCCAGCGCGGTGATCGCCTCGACGTTGCGCAGGTTGCGTTCGATCGATTGCTGGTTCTGCAGGGCGCGGGCATTCGCGCGACGCAGATCCTCGCGGGTGGCCACCTCGTTCCACCAGGCCAGCGCGCCGATCACGAGGGCCGACAGGATCGCCGTCACGCCGAACAGAGGATGGAACAGGAACATGACCGCCACGTAGATCGGCAACCACGGCGCGTCGAAGAAGGCGAACAGCCCCTGGCCGCTCAGGAACTGGCGCAGCTGGAGCAAATCGGCGAAGGGCTGGGCTGTCGCGACGCGCCCGCCGCTCGCGTTGGCGTGGCGGTGTACGGCATCGAACACCCGCGCGCTCAGGGCCCGGTCCAGTCTCGCGCCGGTCACGATCATGATCTGCGAGCGGATCCACTCCAGCCCGCCCATGGTGGCGAAGAGAAACACGGTGATGAGCGTGAGCACGAGCAGCGTGGACTCGCTGCCGCTGGGGAGCACGCGGTCGTACACCTGAAGCATGTACACCGTGGGCACCAGGAACAGCAGGTTGATGCAGAGACTGAAGGCGCCCGCGGACAGGAAGGAGGAGCGTGCGCCCGAGAGCGCGGCGCGCAGTTCGCCCGGGTCGGGCGTCCCCTGGCTCGGACCCGCATTGCTGGTTGTCATGTCGGTCATCCTCGTATTGGTCTTGGAATGGTGAAGCTGCGGTGTGACCGAAACATACGGTGGGCGGCCTGCGCGAGTCTCTATGAGCATGCGTCTATGACATTTGCGAGATGCCGTCTGTAGAAGCCGCGACGCTCTCTTGCCACTGCACGCGCTTCTCCTATGGGAGAGCGCCTTCGCGGGCCCGATGCGAGCGAGCGGCTAGACCTCGGAGAGACCGGTGCTAATACATCCGTCATATCGAAGCATCCTCGCGATGCGGGCACCGTGGGCACCGTCAGGACCGGAAAGTCCGCAGCACGCAGCCACACTACGGACGCCGCGGCCCGGTTCTGGCAACCAACCAACACAATTCAGGAGACTCGACCATGGCTTCCATCTACAGCGGCGGCACCACGACGAACGTGGGCTCGGCCCCGACCGGCAATGCGAACATCAATGCGATGATCGGCGGGACGAAGTGGGGCGGCGGCGGAATGGGCACCGGTGCCACCGTCACCTTCAGCTTTCCGACGAACTTCTCTCAGACTCCCTTCGGCTTTGACTTTCTCTTCTCGACCGGTGCGTTCAACTACGGCAACGAGGCATCGACCGGACAGGCGCTCGACGCGACACAACGCAATGCGGCCCGGAGCGCCCTGCAGAAGTGGGCGAACGTGGCAAACCTGAACTTCAACGAGATAGCGGATACGCCCGACACCGACAACTTCCTCGACAACAGCTCGGTGGGCGACATCCGCTTCGCGGAGTCGAACGACCCGAACACGGCCCACGCCTACTATCCTAGCGGCGGAGCGAAGGGCGGCGACATCTGGTTCAACAAGAACGACTACAACAGCCCCGTGCAGGGCAACTATGCCTATCACACCTTCATGCACGAGATCGGGCACGCGCTGGGACTCGAGCACCCTCACGAGAACGACGATGGCGACACAATGGGCGCGGCCACGGACGCGAACAAGTTCTCGATCATGAGCTACAAGGATCACGTGGGCGACACGAACGACGGGTACGGCATGTCGTTCTACCCGACGACCCCTATGTTGCTGGACGTGCAGGCCATTCAGGCGCTCTACGGCGCGAACTGGGGCTACAACAACGGCAACAACACCTACAGCTGGGCGGCGGGCGCGCAGATCTTCGAATGCATCTGGGACGGCGGCGGCAACGACACGATCGACGCCTCCAATCAGACGCAGAGCGTGATCCTGCACCTGACCTCGGGCGTCTTCAGCACGATCGGCAGCAGCATCTGGAACGAGAGCGCCTGGGTGCGTGACAACCTCGTTATCGCCTACAACGCGGTGATCGAGAACGCGACCGGTACCGCGTTCAACGACGAAATCTACGGCAACACCTACGGCAACACCCTGCGCGGCGGCGGCGGCAACGACGTCATGCGCGGCTCCCTCTGGTCAGACCACAACGTCTTCGACAGCGACACCATGTACGGCGAAGGCGGCGACGACTTCATGGGCGGTCACAACGGCAACGACAGCATGTACGGCGGCGACGGCAACGACTCCGTCATCGGTGACGATGGCAACGACTATTTGAGCGGCGGCTCGGGTGACGACTGGGTCGTGGGCGACTACACCGACCAGAGCGGTAACGGCAACGACACCATGTACGGGGATGGCGGCGCGGATCGCATGGAAGGCGGCACCGGCAACGACTACATGGTCGGTGGCAACAACGTCGCGAGCTTCAACGGGTTTTTCTGGAGTTTTGCGGACGAGTCCCGCGACGAGATGTACGGGCAGGCGGGCGACGACACGATGTACGGCGGCGCCGGCAACGACTACATGGACGGCGGCACCGGCAGCGACTACGTGAACGGCCAGAACGGCGACGACACCATTTACGGCGGCTCCGGCAACGACACCCTCGTCGGCGACAACGGCAACGACTATCTGTCCGGCGATGACGGCGCCGACGCGATGTACGGCGGTTCCGGCAACGACACCCTGGTGGGCGGCTGGAACTTCATCGGCTTCGACACCATGGACGGCGGTGACGGGGATGACGTCTTCCATGTCGACGGCAGCGACGTCGTCGTCGAAGGCAGCGGCGCCTCCAGCGGCAATGACCTCGTGTACCAGTACACCACGGGCTACACGCTCGCGAACAACGTCGAGCGGATGGTGATGGTGGCCGGTGTCCTCAACGGCAACGGCAACGCCATCGCGAACACCATTACGGGCAACGCCTCGAACAACACGATCGACGCCGGGCTCGGCGCCGACACGGTCAATGGCGGCGACGGCGATGACACGATCTGGGGTGCGAACTCCGTGGCCGTGGCGGACGGTGGCGACACCCTCAGGGGCGAAGGCGGCAACGACACCATCGGCGGCTCCTACGGCAACGACAACATCGACGGCGGCATCGGCAACGACGCGCTGTATGGCGACGAAGGCAGCGATACGCTCCGCGGCGGCGACGGTGATGACCTGCTTCGCGGCGACTGGGGCTGGGGCTCCGACTTCAACGGCAACGACACGCTGGACGGCGGCAACGGCAACGACTCGATCTACGGCGGCGCCGGCAACGACACGATCATTGCGCTGGCGGGCAACGACTTCGTGGACGGCGGCTCGGGCGTCGACACGGTGGTGTACACCAGTGCGGGCGGCGCAACCAGCGTAGACCTGTCTCTGGTGGTAGCCCAGAACACCCTGTCCTCGGGACTCGACACGCTTCTCAACCTCGAGAATGTGGAGGGCTCGAACTTCGGCGACAGCATCCGCGGCAACGCGGCGGCCAACTTGCTCAGAGGCTACGGCGGGAACGACACCATTCTCGGCGGGTTCGGCGATGACACCATCGACGGCGGCGTGGGAGATGACATCCTTCGGGGCGAGGACGGCAACGACCGCATCATCGGCGGCTTGGGCAACGACACGATCGATGGCGGAAACGGCATCGACACCGCGGATTACTCGGGCGCTGGCGCGGGCGTCACGGTGAACCTCCTGCTCGCAGCGGCCCAGAACACGATCGGCGCCGGCGTCGACACTCTCGCCTTCATCGAGAACGTGACGGGTTCGGCCTTCGCGGACACCCTGACCGGATCGGCCGCCGCCAACGTGATGAACGGCGGCGCGGGTAACGACGCGATCAACGGGGGCGTCGGTAACGACACCATCGAAGGCGGCGCGGGCGACGACATCCTCGATGGCAGCTTCGACGTGGATACGGTCAGCTACGCCAGCGCGACCGCGGGCGTCACGGTCAGTCTGCTGGCCGCCGGTGCACAGAACACCGTGGGAGCCGGTCTCGACACGCTGCTCAACTTCGAGAACGTCACCGGCAGCGCCTTCAACGACACCCTCTCGGGCAACAACGGCATCAACGTGATGAACGGCGGCGCCGGCAACGATGTCATCAACGCCGGTCTGGGCAACGACATCATCGATGGCGGCACGGGCAACGACACGATCAACGGCGGCGACGGCGTCGATACGGTCACCTACGCTTCATCCGCGGGCCCGGTGAATGCCAGCCTGACGACCAACTCCGCCGGAGGTGCAGCTGGTGTCGACACGTTCGTCAGCATCGAACAGCTGATCGGCTCGAACTTCGCCGACGTGCTGGCCGGAGACGCGCTCGCCAACCGCCTCGACGGCGGCGCCGGCAACGACGTTCTGCGGGGCATGGCCGGCAACGACACGCTGGTGGGTGGCGGCGGGAACGACCGGTTCGAGTGGACGGCGGTCGCGATGAACAGCCTCGACATGCTGTTCGGCACGCTCGATTCGGTGACGGACTTCAACGCGGGCGACTTCCTGGACTTCACTGCCGCAATGGAAGGTCAGTTGCTGGTGAACGGTGTCTCGCTTGCGGCAGCCGCTGCGAACGTGGCGATCGGCAACGCGTTCAACGCCACCACGAACGTCGCCCTGAACGCCAACACGCTCTGGATCGACCTCGATAACAACCGCGCCTTCAGCGCCAGTGACATGCGGATCGCCCTGGTCGGCGGTGCTGCGGCGCTGACCTACGACGCCGCGGCCGACGCGTTCCGCCTGTAGAGCTTCTCCTGCAGTCAGTCTCGCAACGAGACAGGCCCGCCCGGTTGCCGCAAGGCCCGGGCGGGCTGCTTTCTGGCGCGTCGATGTCGAGGGAGACGGGCGCGATGGAACGACTGCCCTGGCGAGCCTTCCGCGTCGGCGTCGGCACCGCTCGGCGGTGGTCGTGCCTGAACCCGGCACCAACGCGATGCTGGCCCTCGGCTTCGCCGCGCTCGGAATGCGTGCCTGCAAACGCCAATCCGATCCCCGCCGCGCACACGAGACCCGCGCGCGGGCCGTCGTCTTCGCGGGATCCGGAACGCGCGGATGAACGCGCTATAGTCCGCTCCCTGCCGCCCGCGGGTCATCCGAGCCCCGGCGGGTTCCCCGCTTCCGGAGTCTCGTTTGCCCAACACCCATCGGCGTGGCGTCGCTTACGCGCTGTGCGCGTACACGCTCTGGGGCCTGTTCCCCCTCTACTTCACAGCCGTCGCCGGCATTCCGGCGCTCGACATCCTGGCGCACCGCGTTCTGTGGTCGCTCGCCTTCGTCGGCGTGCTCGTGACCTGGCGCATCGGCTGGAGCTGGCTGGCCGATGTCCTGCGCAACCGGCGCGTGCTTTCGGTCTTCGCGCTCTCGGCACTGATGGTGTTTCTCAACTGGGCGATCTACATCTGGGCCGTGTCCCGCGGGCGCATCGTGGATGCAAGTCTCGGGTACTTCATGAATCCGCTGGTCAACGTGCTGCTCGGCTGGCTGGTGCTGCACGAGCGCCTGCGGCCGCTGCAATGGGCCGCCGTGCTGATCGCGGCAGGCGGGGTAGTGTGGCTCACGTGGATCGCCGGCGCGCCGCCGTGGATCGGCCTCACCCTCGCAGCAGCCTTCGGGCTCTACGGACTGCTTCGCAAGACGGCGAGCCTGGGTGCGTGGGAAGGCTTCGCGCTCGAGACGCTGTTCATGCTGCCGTTCGCGATGGTGTACCTCGGCTGGTTCGCAGTCCGTGGCGAGCAGACGTACCCGTCGTTGCCGCTGACCATGCAACTGTTGCTGATCGCGTCCGGGCCGGTGACCGCGCTGCCCCTTCTGTTCTTCGCGGCCGCCGCACGACGCATCCCGCTCTCGACACTCGGACTCGTGCAGTACCTGGGGCCGAGCGTCCAGCTGATTCTCGCGGTGTGGCTCTACGACGAGCCATTCAGCGGCGCGAAGGCGATAGGCTTCGTCGCGATCTGGGCCGCCCTGGTCATCTACACGGGCGAGATGTTGTGGCGGGGATGGCGGACGAGCCGAGCTGCCGCGGCCAGGTAGCCCGGACTCTGTCCGGGCAATTGCCTGCGGCGACGAAGAGTGAGCCTCCGCTCCCCGGGCGGAGCCCGGGCTACCAGGATCATCGTGTCACGAGGCACCGGCCCCGGAGTTCGCTTCGCTCCGTCCGGGCTACAAGGGTGTCGCGTAGCCCGGACGAGGCGCGTGAGCGCCGACTCCGGGGCGGCGCCACCGCTTGCGCAGCCACCCTGGTCGTGGCACCGTTTCGGCATTATTCGCTTCGGGAGACACGGTCATGGCTCACCGCTTCACGACCCTGACGTTGGCATTTCTCGGCCTCGTCGCCGGGGCGCACGTTCATGCTCAGCAGGGTCCGGATGAACTCTGGGAAACCACCATGGCGATGGAATCCGACGGCATGAAGATGCCCGCCATGACGCAGTCGGTGTGCAGCCCCAAGGGCGCCCGGCAGGAGCAGCGAATGATGGACAAGAACTGCCGCACGCTGGAGTCGAAGCAGTCGGGCAAGAAGTTCACGTTCAAGTTCGCCTGCGAGGAAGGCGCGGACAAGTGGACGGGCACCGGCGAGATGGAGGACCTCGGCGCCAATGCCTACCGCGGCAAGATGGCGGCATCCGGTGTCCGCGAAGGCCAGCCGTTCAAGATGAACATGGAGATGTCCGGCAGGAAGATCGGCGGGTGCACCTACGAGGACCCCCGCAAGAAGGCCGACGAGATGATGGCTCAGCACAGCGCGATGCTCGCCAAGGAATGCGACAAGATGATCGCAGAGCTGGAACCCACGATGTTCTTCGGCATGGAAGGGCTGCCGCCGGACGCGCTTATCTGCAAGGACCGCAAGACCGAGTTCTGCGCGAACGTCACCAAGGTGACCGCCGGCATGCGCGAGCCCAAGGGCTTCCTCGCCGTGCAGGAAAGGTACGGCGAAAAGTGGCGCGCGGCATCCCAGGCCTGCGGGACGGACCCCACGAAGATCAGCGCACCGGTCTGCGCGAACGCCGTGAGCACGAAGGACTGGTCCTTCGTCGGCTCTCACTGCCCCACCGAAGCCGCTTCCCTGCGCAAGGAAAACTGCAACGGCCACACATACACGTCGGTCGCGCCCGCCGCACGGGATCTCTGCGCCGCGCTAGGCGGTCTTTCGTACACCGCGTCGGCGCCGTCGGCGGCCAAGGCTGCGCCCCAGCCCGGTGAAGCGCCCGCCGAAGGCGTCGGCGACAAGCTCAAGAAGGGCGCCGAGAAGCTGAAGAAGTTCCTGAAGTTCTGACCGTTCCGCGGCGCCGGGATGCGACTCGTCCTCCCGGTGTGGCTCCGGCTTCTCCTGCTGCTGCCGACCTGCGCGTGGTCGGCGGGCGACCCTTACCCGGAGCTGGCAGGCGCCTATCTCGTCTTGCATGACGATCGGGTGTTGTGGGCCCACGGAGAAGCCGCTCCGATGCCGCCCGCGAGTCTCACCAAGCTCATGACCGCCCTGATCGTCGCGGAATCCGGACGGCTGGATGAAGCCGTTACCGTCGCGCCGGAAGCTGCGCGCGCCACTGGTTCTTCCATGCGCCTCGTCTCAGGCGACCGCCTCGCCGCGCGCGACCTGCTCGCCGCCGCTCTCATCGCCTCCGCCAACGACGCCTGCCGAGCACTCGCCATCTGGCACAGCGGCTCCGAAGCCGCCTTCGTCGCTGTGATGAACCAGCGCGCCAAGGCGCTAGCGCTCCGCGACACCCGCTTCCGCAATGCGTGCGGTCACGATGCCTCGGGGCATGTGTCGAGCGCACGGGATCTCGCCCGACTCGCCTCCACGGCGATGGAACTCGCTCCCATCGCCGATTCAGTGAAGCGCATCGATCATGAAGTGGCCACCGTGGACCGCCGCAAGCGCTTTCCGCTGCGCAATCGCAATGCGCTTATCGGGCGCTATGCGGGCGCGATCGGTGTGAAGACCGGTTACACGCAGCGCGCCGGTCCTTGCGTCATCGCGCTCGCGGTTCGCGGTGGGCACCGCGTGATGCTGGTCCTCCTGCGTGCGAAGAACCGCTGGTGGGACGCCCATGCCCTGCTCGACCGCGCGTTCGCCGTCGGAGATGCTGCGCGGTGAGCAACCGGGCCGCGGCTGCCATCGCGCTCGCGGTGATCGTGGCCTATGCGCACGCGCTGTCCGGCAGCTTCCAGTTCGACGACTGGAACGTGATCGTGGACAACCCCGCGGTGCATTCCTGGAGCGCCTGGTGGGACCGCATGCCCGGCATCCGTCCGCTGCTCAAGGCGACGTACGTCGCGAACTGGGTGAGCGGCTGGGGCGTCGAGGGTTTTCGCGGCGTGAACATCGTGCTGCATCTCGTCAACACAGCTCTCGTCGCTGTGCTGGTCCGGCAGGTTCTGGAAGTCCTCGGGGTTGAGCACGCACGCGCCGCAGCAGCAGCGCTCGTCGCGGCTGCAGTGTTCGCCCTGCATCCCGCACAGACCGAAGCGGTCACGTACATCTCCGGTCGATCCGTGTCGCTGATGGCGATGTTTCAGCTCGCGGCGCTCGTGGTGCATCTGCGATGGCCATCGCCCCGCGGCACCGCCGCCGCGGTGCTCCTGTTCCTCCTGGCGATGGCGGCGAAGGAAACCGCATGGACGCTGCCCTTCGCCGTCGCGGGCATCGAGGCCGCACGACCGGGCAGCACCTGGCGTGGCGTCCTCCGGCGCACCGGCTGGTACTGGATCGCACTCGCGGGCCTCTTCGTCGCCGCGATGGCGATTCCCGGTTACCGGTTCCTGCTCGGCCGCAGTCTGGAGACGCGGACGCTGGGCGAGAACCTTCTCACGCAGATCGACGGTGTTTTCTATCTGCTGTCGCGGCCGATGCTGCTCCTGCACACGAACATCGATCCTGACCTGCCTGCGCGCACCCATTGGACGATGTCGCTCGTGGTCGAAGCGGTCGTGCTCCTCGCAATCCTGACGGTTGCCGTGTGGCAATGGCGCCGCCGGCCCTGGCTGGGACTGGGGCTCCTGTGGCCCTTCGTGATGCTGCTCGCCACCAACTCGGTGCTGCCCCGCCTCGACGTGGCGAACGATCGGCAGCTCTACCTGGCGCTGGTCGGGCCGGCATGGGTCGTGGCGTTGCTGCTGCTCGGCGTGCCTTCCCCAAAGCTGAGTGCCGGGCTCACCGCCGCGATCGCCGGTGTTCTGCTCGCCGTCACGGCGCAGCGTAACGGCGACTACCGCACCGAGGTGTCGTTGTGGGAAGCCACAGCGAAAGCCTCTCCCGGCAAAGCGCGGGTCTGGAACAACCTGGGGTTCGCGCGGCAGACAGCCGGCGATCTGGCGGGCGCACGGACCGCCTACGAGCGGGCCCTCGCCCTGGACCCCGAGGACGTGAAAGCGCGCATCAACCTCGGCACCCTGGACCTGCCGGAACGCCCCGCGAGCGTTCCGCGCCCCTGAGAGGCCCGGCAGCTTCTATCATTGCGTCGGACCAGACCGCAGGAATCCCCGCCATGTGCCAGCTCCTCGGCATGAATTGCAACGTGCCGACCGACATCGTCTTCTCCTTCACGGGCTTCCAGCAGCGCGGCGGCGGGACGGATCATCATTCGGACGGCTGGGGCATCGCGTTCTTCGAGGGCGCCGGCTGCCGGGTGTTCCTGGATCCCGCAGCCGCAGTGGACTCGCCCGTCGCCGCGCTGGTGCGCAGCTACCCGATCCGCTCGCTGAATGTGGTGGCCCACATCCGCAAGGCCACCCAGGGCCGGGTCGCCCTCGAGAACACCCACCCCTTCATGCGGGAGCTCTGGGGGCGATACTGGCTCTTCGCGCACAACGGCGACCTCAAGAATTACGCGCCCACCCATACCGGCGCCTATCGCCCGGTGGGCGAGACCGACAGCGAAGCAGCGTTCTGCGATCTGCTGCACACACTCACAGCGCAATTCGGAGATGCACCCCCGGACCACGACGGACTCGGGCAGGCGATCGCCGCCTGGGCCGCCGACACTGCCAGGTACGGCGTTTTCAACTTCCTGCTTTCCAACGGGGAGGCGCTGTTTGCCCACTGCGCGACGAATCTGGCCTACATCGAGCGGCGCGCGCCGTTCACCAAGGCGCATCTGGTGGACGAGGACGTCACGGTGGACTTCAGCGAGGTGACGACGCCCAACGACCGCGTCGCGGTGATCGCGACCGTTCCCCTCACGGACAACGAAACCTGGACGACGCTGTCCCCGGGGGAGTTCGCGCAGTTCCGGGACGGCGTGCGGGTGCGTTAGTCCGCAAACCGGCGGATCCGTATCCGATCCGTAAGGCGTGTTCCTTTAGGCTTCACTCAGCCCATTCCGGATGTCACGCCGCCGATCGTGGCCGTCGTCCGTCACACCAGACTTGCCAAGCTGACCCGCCCGAGGCTCCACGCCCCGGTGGCGAGGGCGCGCCTGTTCCGCCGCCTCGATCAGCTGCGTGCCCAGCCGGTGGTGTGGATCACCGGCCCGCCTGGCGCCGGCAAGACGACACTGGTGGCGAGCTACCTCGACGCCGCCCGTCTGGAGGGACTGTGGTATCAGATCGATCCGGGTGACTCGGACCCCGCCACGTTCTTCCTTTACCTTCGGCAGGCGATCGCCGCCTTCGAGCCGCCGAAGAGTCGCCCGCTGCCCTTGCTGACCCCCGAGTATCTGCCGGACCTGCCAGGGTTCGCCCGACGCTTCTTCCGCGAAGCCCTGTCGCGGCTGCCGGCGCAGACGCTCCTCGTCCTCGACAACTACCACGAGCTGGAGCCCGACTCGCCACTGCACGAGGCCATCGCGGCCGCGGTGGTCGAGATACCCGACGGCTCCAACCTGATCGTCGCGAGCCGCACCGATCCGCCCGCCGCCTTCGCCGATGCCATCCTCAAGGAGTCGGTGGCCCTGCTCGGCTGGGCAGACCTCAAGCTCACTCAGGACGAAGGAGCCTCCGTCGCAGCCGCACGCGGCGTCGATGACTCCGCACTCGCGCGGAAGCTCCACATGCAGACCGACGGCTGGTTCGCAGGTCTGGCCCTGCTGCTCGAGCAGGCGAGGGCCGGCGCGTCCACGCGCGGGTCCGTGCGGGCCGATGCGATCGAGGTCGTGTTCGACTTCTTCGACCGGGTCATCTTCGAGCACGCTGACGCCCCAATGCGTCGGGTCCTGCTGGTGGCGGCGCTGTTGCCGCGGGCAGAGGCGGACCTCGTCGCGTCGCTGTCCGGGGAACCGTCGGCGGGACAGTCCCTCGAGGACCTGTATCAGCGGCACCTGTTCGTCGAACGCACACACGGCCCCAGGCCCAGCTACCGGTTTCATGCGCTGTTTCGCGCGTTCCTCCGGCACCGAGCGGGCGCGGCGCTCCCCCAGACGGTCAGAGCCGAGGTCCTGCGTCGGGCCGCGGAGCACTTCGAGTCTCTGGCGGAATGGCCCGAGGCGGTCCAGCTCGCCATCGACGCAGAGGATGCAGACCTGTGCGCTCGCGTGCTCCTCACCGCAGCGCCCGTCGTCTTTGCGCAGGGGCGCTGGCGAGCTCTGCTCGAATGGATCTCTTCGCTACCGCCCGTTCCAGCTCATGCGAAACCGTGGATCGACTATTGGCATGGACGCGCCACCGTCTTCGTCGATCGTCTCGCCGCCCGCGCCATGCTCGAGGAGGCCTACGAGACCTTCCGGGCGATGAACGACACGACGGGCCAGATCCGGTGCGCGGTCGCAGTCATGGAGGCCATCCACTTCCGCTATCGCGAGTTCCGGCTGATGGACCCGTGGATCGACCGGATCGCAGCACTCCTCCAGGGCGGCGGATATGACCTCTCGTCGGACGACGAACTCCAGGCCTACTCGGCACTGCTCGTCGCCGCGACCTACAGCAATCCGGAACACCCGATTCTCGGGACAGCGCGAAGCCGGGTCGAAGCTCTGGTGGGTCGGGCCACGAATGTGAATCTTCGGGTCACCGTGGCCGCCGCGCTGCACGGCTACGAGAACACGACCGTCGATGTCTCGGCCGCGGAACTCGCCGTGCGAATCGCCAGACCGCTTCTCGCGTCTCCGGAGCTGACCGTTCACACGGCCGGCTTCTATCTGGCGATGGAAGGCTATACGGAATACATGCACGGACAGTACGAGAGGGCGCTTGCCTGCTTGGATGAAGCGGACGCGCGCATCCGCGGCGAGGGGCTGGCGGAACTCGCGACGAACATCGAGCACTGGCGTGCCCTGACGCAGCGGCGTGCCGGGCTTCTCGATGACGCCGAGGAAACACTCCGGCGCATGCACGCCGCCGCCGACGCGACCGATCTGCCTTTCGCCCCCCGCCCCTTCGTCACGGCCTGTGTAGCCTTCGATCGCGGTCGTCACGAACTCGCCGTCCGGCTGGTCGAGGAGGCGTGGATCGTCACGGAGGCCGGCGGACAGTTCATCGGGCTGATGCTTGTCGGGACGGTATGCGCGAACATCCTGATCGGTTCCGGCAGGTACGACCTCGGTGCGGAGTATCTGGAACGCGTGCGAACCCGGGTGACCGGCCCGGTGACCGATCACTATCTCGGCGCCGTGGAGCTGAACGAAGCGTGGCTCGCCCACAAGACCGGAGACACCGTCCGACGCAACGCTCATCTCGGCGAGGCGCTGCGCCGATCGCGCGACTCGCGGGCCCGGGAGCGCATCCGCTGGTATCCGAACGCGCTGGCCGACCTCGTGCCGATCGCCCTCGACGAGTCGGTCGAAGCCGACGCCGCTATCGAACTCATCCGCGCATTCCGGATGAAGCGACCGGAATCGGCGCCCGAGCGGTGGCCCTGCCCTATCCGGATCTTCACGCTCGGCCCGTTCCGCGTGGAGATCGACGACGTGCCGCTCGCCTTCGGCCGCAAGCTGCCCAAGCGGACGCTCGCGCTCCTGAAGGCGCTGGTGGCCTTCGGCGGGCGCAACGTGCCGGAGGCCCGACTGCTCGACGCCCTCTGGCCGCAGGAAGATGCCGACGACGCCCGACGCTCGCTGGGGGCGGCACTTCATCGGCTGCGCGGACTGCTCGGCTGCGCCGATGCCATCCGCCAGAGCGGTGCGATGCTCACGATCAATCGCGACGTCTGCTGGGTCGATGCGCTGTCCTTCGACGACGAGCTGCGCTCGCCGGAACACGATGACCGGGTGCTCGGGATGTACCGCGGCATGTTCCTCGAAGCCGACACCGATGAACCCTGGGCCCTGCCGATGCGGGAGCGTTGGCGCGCGCGCTTCGTGGCGGCGGTCGAGCGCGTCGGCCACGGGCGCGAAGAGTCCGGCGCCTTCGCAGAGGCCCTCGGCCTCTACGAACGCGGCCTCGAAGCCGACCCTCTCATCGAAGGATTCCACCAGGGCCTGATGCGCTGCTGGCTCGGACTCGGCCGCCCGGCAGAAGCCGGCAGCGCGTACCGTCGACTGCAGCGGACGCTGGCCACGGCGCTTGGGTCGGAACCTTCACCGGCCAGCCGGGCCATCCTGGAGGCAGCCACTCGCGTGGAGAGCGGGCACCGCGAGATGGAGGGACGAACCTCGCCGGGCTGATTACCTCGCGACAGGCGCATACGTACGCGATTCGTAAGCGCCAACGGACTAAGCTCCACTTCGCTGCTTTCCTTGCGCGCGACCGCCACCATGACCCACGGTCCACCGAAGCTCGCCAAGCTCACCCGCCCGCGGCTGCACGCACCGGTGGCGCGGGACCGGCTGTTCCGCCAGCTCGACGGGCTGCGCAGTCATTCGGTCGTGTGGGTCACCGGTCCGCCCGGTGCGGGCAAGACGACGCTCGTCGCGAGTTACCTCGACGCCGCCCGTCTCGGGGCGATCTGGATGCAGCTCGACGCCGCCGACTCGGATCCTGCGGCGTTCTTCCTTTACCTGCGGCAAGCCATCGGCGCGATGGAAGAGCGCCGCGCCCGACCTCTGCCTTTGCTCACGCTGGAGTACCTCGCCGACCTTCCGGGCTTTGCGCGCCGCTTCTTCCGCGACGCCTTCGCCCGCCTGCCTCCCCAGACGCTGGTCGTGCTCGACAACTACCACGAGCTGGCGCCGGACTCGACTCTGCATGAAGCGCTCGCCGCTGCCCTGCAGGAGATCCCGCCCGAGGCCAACGTCATCGTCGCGAGCCGCGCGGAACCGCCATCGGCCTTCGCCGCGGCGCGTCTCAACGCAACGATCGCCCTGCTCGGCTGGAACGATCTGAAGCTCACGGCCGCCGAGGCCGAGGGCGTGGCACGCGACCGCGGCGTCGCCGACACCGCTCTGGCCACCAAGCTGCATGCTCAGACAGACGGGTGGTTCGCGGGACTCGCCCTGCTGCTCGAACAGGCCCGCAGCGGTGAGTCCACACGCGGCGCGGTTCGTGCCGACGCGCTGGAGATCGTGTTCGACTTCTTTGCGCAGGCCATCTTCGCCCCGGCTTCCCCGTCGATGCGGGAGACGTTGCTGTCCGTGTCGCTGCTTCCGCGAATCTCGGTCGAACTTCTCGACCAGATCTCGCTGGGGCCCGAAGCGGTCGAGCATCTGGAGAGCCTGTTCCGCCGCCACCTCTTCGTGGAGCGAACGTCGGACGGCGAAAGGTCGTACCGGCTGCACGCCCTGTTCAGGGCTTTCCTCCGTCACCGCGCAGACCTGCAGCTGTCCCCGGAACGACGGCTGGAGATCGTGACCGGCGCGGCCCGCGCGCTGGAGAACGCGGGCGCGTGGCACGATGCCTTCCTGCTCTGGTCCGAAGCTCAGGCATGGAGCGCAGCGGAAGCAGCCCTTCTCTCGGCAGCCGCCCGCCTCCTCGCCGAAGGCCGGTGGGAGACGGTAATCGACTGTGTGGATGCCATTCCTCCGGAGCGCCGCAGCGGTACACCCTGGCTGCGCTACTGGTGGGCGCGCGGCAAGATCTACGAGGACGTCACGACCGCCATCGAGGCCCTGGACGACACCTATCAGGCCTTCCAGGCAGCGGGTGACATCGCAGGGCAGGCTCTCAGCGCCGCCGCGGTGCTGGAGGCCCGGTTCATGTACTACCTGGAGTTCCGCTCCATGCGGCTGTGGGTGGACCGGCTGGTTGCCCTGATGCCGCTCGACGCGCTCGGACTGCCCCCAGACGACGATCTGCGTGTGCACTCGTCGCTGCTGATGGCCGCCACCTTCGAGTTGCCGGGGCACCCGATGCTTCCGCGGGTGCGGGACCGGGTCGTCGATCTGATCGCGAGATCGTCGGATGCGAACGTGCGCATCACCGCGGCCAGCATCCTCCATGTGCATCACCACATACTGCCCGACAGGGAGACGGCTGCTGTCGCCACACGCGCGGGTCGAAGCCTGCTGGGCATGCCGGAGGTAACGGCACACAACGCCGGCTTCTACCTGATGTTCGAGGCCTACACGCACTATCTGCAGGCCGACTATCCGGGGGCGCTGCAGCGCTTCGAAGAGGGCGACAAGGTCTTCTGCGACGCGGGGCTCGTCGATCTGGCGGATCACTTCGCGTTGTGGCAGGCCGTCGCCCAATGGCGCGGAGGACACCCGGACCGCGCCGAGCAGTGCCTCGAACGGATCGAGCACTCCAGCAAGACGTTCAATGCCTCGTTCATCCCGCGCGAGTACGTCCGGGCTTGCATCGCGTACGCGCGAGGAGATCGCGCCTGCGCTCTGGAGAAGCTCGAGCTTTCGCTCGCATCCGTGGAGAGCTTCCATCTACCGGCGCCCCTGGTGATGCTGAACACGGGCGCGGAGATTCAGGCGCGCCTGGGCGCGCTCGACCGCGCCGAGGCGTGCCTCAAGACAGCACGGCGCCTCGCCACCGGTGCCGCCGGCACACAGTTCCGCGCGGCCGTCGCCCTGCTCGAAGCCCTGCATCGGCACCTCTCAGGCGTGCCTGACCAGTGTCGTGAGCATCTGGCAGAGGCTCTCGCACTGGCGGATGACCCCGCCACGCGACTGAGGCTGCGCTGGCATGTGCCGACGCTTCAGGATCTGCTCCCTGTGGCACTGGAGGCAGGGATAGAGGTACGGCGGGCCCGCGGACTGATCCGCGAGTTCGGGATCGTGCCTGCGCACACGCACGTCGAGCATTGGCCGTGGGCTCTGCGCGCTCACTGTATGGGAGAGTTCGGCGTCTTCGTGGACGACAAGCCGCTCACGTACTCGCGCAAGGCACCGAAGAAGACCATCGCTCTGTTGAAGCTGCTGGTCGCCCTCGGCGGGCGTGATGTTCCGGAAGAACGCATCACCGACATCCTGTGGCCGGATGAGGAAGCCGATGCGTCGAAACGCTCACTCTCGGCGGCGCTGCACCGTCTTCGTGGCTTGCTCGGACACGCGGACGCCATCCGCCAATCCGGCGGGACACTGTCGATCGAACGCCGTCTCTGCTGGGTCGACGCCCTGTGTATTGCCGAGTATCGCGACGATGCCTCTGCGGACTGCGACGTCATCCGCCGCTACGTGGGCCCCTTTCTCGAAGCCGACAGCGGCGAGCCCTGGACCCTGCCCATGCGCGAGCGCCTGCGGTCCCGATTCATCCGCGCCGTCGAGCGCACCGGCCGGTCTCTCGAGGACGCCGCCGACTTCCAGCCGGCATTGGCCCTCTACGAACGCGGCCTCGAGGCCGACCCTCTCATCGAAGGCTTCCACCAGGGCCTGATGCGCTGCTGGCTCGGACTCGGACGTCCGGCAGAAGCCGGCAGCGCCTACCGCCGGCTGCAGCGGACACTGGCCGTGGCATTGGGGTCACAGCCCACCGTGGAGAGCCAGGCGCTGATGGAGCGGTCAACCCGTACCGAATAAATAGGTCGTGGGGCCATATCGTGAATGCGACGCCGAAAGGGGAGTGCGCCACGATGTCGATGCCCCGCAGTTATCTCGTTCGCATCTACCGCCAGGGATTCGATCTGCTTGGCGGCACGGTGGAGGATGTCTCGACCTCCGGTCGCCGCTCGTTCTCGAGCCTGGCCGAACTGGGCGGACATCTGATGGGGCCGATCGACCCCGAGGCCAGTCCGGACGGCGTCCCTCTCACCGATCCGCCAACGAACCAAGGAGAATGACCATGTCCGTCCGCCTCGCTGCACGCTTCGCGCTCTGTGTCGTCGGTCTCGCTGCTGCGCTCGACGCTTCCGCGCAGTCGCTGCCCCGCACCGGCAGCATCGCCTTCCATACCGGCTGGAAGTACGCCGGCAGCATGATCACGCCCTCCGACAAGCACGTGATCGGGCACGGCACGGTCTCGGGGGTGACCTTCAACGACAAGGGATCGGGACCGTTGCACGCGGGACCGGCCAACTGCTTCGAGTCGTACTTCATGCAGGACGGACAGGGCCGCAACAAGGGGTTCTGCGCGTTCAGCGATCTGGATGGCGACAAGCTTTTCACGGAGTTCACCGGGACGTTCACGCCGCAAAACGGCGGCACCGGCACCAACGAGATCACGGGCGGCACCGGGAAGTATGCCGGCGCGTCGGGGAGCGGTCCGTGGCGATGCAAGGCCTCCGGCACCAACGGCGAGTTCCACTGCAATCAGCGGCTCGACTACAAACTGCCGTAGCGCGTGGACTCAGCCCCGGTCGTCCGCCAGACAGCGGACGACCGGTAGCGTGTCCAGCTGCTATCAGCGAGCGGTGATCCGTAGCAAGGCCGCCCGCAGCAGGGACGGGCCATTCTGCATGGGCGTGGACGAGGGCTGCGACGTCCCGCCGGCCAGCCGGACCGCGAGGTCCTTCACCCAAGGCTCCGAACGCCACGTCGACACCTCCATCGCTTTCGCGAGCGCCGGGAGCGCACTGCCTGCGGGAAGAGTGGCGGACCAGTCCACTTGCACACTCTGCGTGGGCAGGGTCGGCTCGATCGATGGCGCCAGCACCGGCTCGGTAGTGCTCGCCGCTTTCGCCCCCGGAAGCGGAGGAATCTCGAGCCGATCGAACGACCTCGTACCTGTCAGCAGGAACTGGGATTCCCGCGTGATGATGGTCGCATCGTTGCCGGTCAGCCGGCCATCGCCATCGACGTCCCCGATGACGATCGGGTCTGCACGCCCGAAGAAGCCGAAGCCGGTATCCAATCCGGCGATGATCCGGTTGATGCGTTGCCCGTCGAGCGCCGAGTAACGTCGGTCGCCCGTGGTGTCGCCGGGGTAGGCCACCACCTGCACGGCAGTGTCGCCCTGCGCGATTGCACCATCGATGCGCACATCGACGATGTCCAGTGCGTGCATCGATCCGTACACCGCGGTGCCCGGCACCTGAGCGCGGAGCCGAATCAGTTCCAGCGTGCCCGATCCGACAGGACTCGTCGCCTGGATCGATACGTCGACACGACCTGACCCTCGCGTCAGCGTGATCACCGAATCCGCAGGGATGGCGGCGCCGCGCAACACGTCTGTCACTTCCAGAGCAGCCGGGTCGAAGCGCAGCGTGAAGGAGATGCTGCTCACGGAGCCTGCCGTAGTCAGGGAAACCGGAAGACCCGTGCCGGTGGCAGGGAGGTCCACGGGCTGCCCCGGACCGCGGGCGAAGTCGGGCAGGCGCAAGGACCCGCCGGCGCTGGCGGCGACGTCGAAACCGTAGACGAAGTCACCGCCGGCAACGCCGTCTGCATCACCATCCAATGGCCTGCCGAGGGCATCGACGAATCCGTTCGTCGCGCCGGACAAGGTCATCGTGTAGTGGCCGGGAGCGAGCGGACCGCCCGTCGGCACGAAGCGCAATCCGGCACCGCCGACATCCGGCACCAGCGAACCCGTGACAAGTCTGCCGCTTGCGTCGCGCACCTGCAGATCTGACGCACCACGCGGATCGATTCGCGTGTCGTACAGGTTCACCGACGAGAGGTCGATCGGCTGCTCGAAGTTCACGACGATGGCCGGAGCGTCGACCACTACGGTCTCGACGGTGTTCGGGAGTCGCTCCACCAGTACCGGGAGCGGCTCTGCCTGCCACTCACCGTCTTCGTCGACTGCGCTCACCTGAACGAACAGGATTCGCTGCACACCGATGACGGGAAACTCATGCGTCACGAAGCGCACGTCGCCTGCGAACTCTTCGACGCCACTGCCGTCGCCCCAGTCGATGCGCCATGCGGTGATGGTGTCAGTGCCCGGATCCGACGCGGTGAGATGCAGCGCGTAACCCTGCCCCTCGGTGACCCGATCATCGCCCGCCGCCGTGATGACCGGCGGCACGTTGGCGATGTGAGCCTGCGTCGTCGCGACGCTGCTCGCCCCGTCATCGTCGGTGGCTCGAAGCGTGATCTCGTAGACGCCATCGTCGTCATAGCGGTGCCCGAGGCCGGCCAGCACTTCATCCATCAACTGATCCGGTGCGAGCGAGAACGACTCGGTCGCGCCGTCTCCCCAAGCAACGTCCAGGGTGAGCACGTCGCGGGGACCGCGGTCGGCGGCGATCGCACCGGCCAGCGTCACGAGTTCCCCTTCTGCCGCCGCGCGTGTTCCACCAAGGTCCACATCGGGCCGGACGTTCGCGACCGTCAGGGTACGGTGCACTGGCAGCGCCGGAATGCTCACGCCTCCGCCCAGCTCCCGCGCCGCATCGAGCGTCACCGCGTAGCGCCCGTCGTCCTCGGGCCGGAAGAGGAAGCTCTCGCCCTCGTCGACCGCGACGATCTCACCGTCCGGACCCTCGACGGTCCACGCAAACGAGAAGAGTCCGCCGCGGGGACTGTCCGCGATTCCCGAGAGTGTCACGATCTGACCCTCGATCACGTCGTCCGGAAACACGATGGAGAGCGACGCCACCTGCTCGTTGCCGAAGTCCACGCCGCGAAGAATCTCGCTGGCGCGGGTGAACGTGACTTCGCGCACTGCGATCGGCCCCGGAACCAGCTCACCGCCAGGATCCACCGGCTGCCATCCGGAGGGGGACACCTCGGCGACGCGGTGGCTTCCGGTCGTCATGCCGCCGAAGCCGTAGTCCCCGTTGACGTCCGTCCACGTCACCGCCTCGCCGGCATCGCGCGTGTCGTTGCGGTTGGCGTCGAGGAAGATCTCCACGCCGCCCAGGCCGCGTTCGCCGGCATCCCGCACGCCGTCGCCGTCCGCATCCTCGTACTTGGTTCCGTAAAGGGCATTCGTCGCCGCGGTGAGCTCCACCGAAGCAGACGCGCTCCGGCCACGGGGAAGCCCCGTCATCGGATCGAGGTCGATCGCGGTGACGTCGATCCGGACGGTTCCCGATTCGAACTCGCCGACCATGATCTCGCCGTCGACGATTTCAATGCCCGCGTTAGGCCGGGTGGTCTTCACGCTGAGATTGACAGGATCGCCGTCCGGGTCGAAGGCCACGACACGGATAGGCACGTTCACACGCGCCACGCTGCCGACAATCTCGCCGTCGTGGTCGTGCCCCGACGCGTCGAGGACCACCGGTCCGTCCGCGTCGTCGAAATGCCACCATCCCGCGAGACCGTCCCGGGACCCGGGCTCGTCGCCCATGTCGGTGCGGATCGTGTCGCCGCTGCGTGCCCTCGACCAGAGCCGCACCTCGTCGACCACGCCCGAGAAGACACCCACGCGCGACGCCAGCACCGGCGCATCGCCGATGAGGAGCTGATCGCCCGAGGAAGCCGCGGCAGCCGTCAGGACGTCGACCGCCACGAGCGTTCCGTCGAGATAGGCCTTGAGCAGGCCGGACTCCCGGTCGATCACACCCGCGAAGTGATGCCATGTTCCGAGGGTCACAGTGCCGTCGGCAGACCTCACCGCGTCATCGTCACCGGCAGCGAACTGCACGAACCCGTCGCTGTTCACCCAGAGCGAGAGCGCGCCGCCGTAGCCCGGGTGGAAAGTCTCGGTTCCCTGAAACACCAGCGGCATCCAGCTATCCGTGAAGCTGGACACGCTGAACCAGGTCTCGAGCGTGACGTCGCCACCGACGTCGGCGCCGGCTGTATCGATCACCGCGACACCACCCGAACCGCCGAACGCGATCGCGTCGGGCGTGGATCCGCTGGGCAAGAGCGTCCGGATCAGCGGCGCCGAGTTGCTGTCCGCCGTGACCTCGGCCCCGCCGCCTTGCGGATCGAATCGGTCGAGCTGAATTGTGTGGGAAAGGTTGTCGAGCGGATTGCCACTCACGTCCACCATGCGCAGTCCGGGCATGGGCTTCGCCGTGCGTTGAAGCATCACGGCATCCACGGCCACGAGACCGTCCGCCGCACCGGCGAGCGTGACTTGGATCGTGCGGTCCTCCGGTGTGCTGCCCGTGACGCGGACAGTGCCAAGTGCCTGCCAAGTCTGATCGGCAATCACCGTCGTCGCCGGCGGCTTGCTCTGGTCCACCACCCGCTTCAGGTCCGGCACGCGCACGTAGGCCACCTGGCCGTCATCGAGCGTATCGACTTCGCCCCTGACCTCGACGGCCCCGGTCGCGCTCTTCGCGCGGAAAGTGAAGTGCTGGGACAGGGCCCCGGTCGCGTTGTCGCCGGACGGCAGGTCGTCATCGGGGATGAGCGTCGCGTACACCGCGTGCGCACCGAAACCGGTCGTGACCGCATTGAACGACTGCCCGTCTATCTCGACCGTTCCCGTGCCACCGAACGCCGGATCATGTGCGGTCCCGCCGGAAAGCAGCGATGTGCTGTTGCCGAGGTCACCGACACCCAGCGACGCCCACCCGTAGTCCGTCGCCGTAAGGTTGGCGACGAGCAGAACATCGTGCCCCGCGAAGCCGTCGAACAGACCGGGAATGCCTCCGTCCACGCGGATCAGGACGAACTTCGCACCGTGATCACCGGACAGCATCACTTTCTCCGTGAGGAGATCCTGCGCACTCACCGAAAGGAATCCGAAGGCCTCCGCGCCTCCGACGAGTCCCGGCAGACGCGGTGTCTTCGCGAATGTGCCGTCGACGCGCACGAAGGGATTGTCCACGGTGGCGCCGCCGACTCGCTGGAACGTGCCGAGTGCATCGACGCCGGTGCCGTCCCCAGGGGACGCCGCATTCCAGCCCAGGACCACCCGCCCGTCACCGCCACGGATGCCGTCACCGGCAAGGCCGCCGCGGACGTCGACAAGCGTCCCATCCACATTCAGTTGTGTTCCCGCCAGGCTCACCGTGCCGCCCGCGCCTCCCCCTCCGGAGCCTCCATCGCCGCCGAAGCCTCCGGAGCCGCCGGGCGCGCCAGCGATGCCATTGCCCCCACGGCCGCCGTCACCTCCCAGGCCCTCGTCCGCGCCCCCTGCGCCGCCGGCCGTACCCGACGTCCCCTGGCGGCCCGAGCCGCCGATCGCACCGGCCGCACCCGCCTGACCATCGCCTCCCAAGGCGCGCAGCGTGGTCCCGGGCGCATACATCAGCCCGTGCGCTTCGATCCGGAAAGCGCCCCCGCCGGCACCCCCCATCCCGCCCGTGCCACCGTCCGCTCCGTTACCGCCGGCGCCACCGTTGCCGCCGTTACCGCCGTGGCCGCCGTCAGCGCCGGGCACCCGCTGCTGCACGGTCGACCCTGCGCCATCGTCCACGGAAATCGTTCCGACCGCCCCCCCGCCACCACCACCGCCGCCACCGCCACCGCTACCGGCGCCGCCACCTGATCCTCCGCCTCCGCCTCCGCCGCTTCCGCCCGCCGCGCCGCCGGTGAGGCGATCCCCGACGCCCGGATTCGTGCCGCCGCCGCCTGCCGCGCCCACACTGCCGCCCGTGCCCGCGCTACCCGACTGCCTGAATCCATTGCCACCGTCCCCGCCGGCCGAGACTGTTCCACCGGTGCCGCCTGCGCCCCCGATGCCTGCCACCCCACCGAGACCGCCAAAGTCACCGCGCCCGCCGCTGCCGCCGCCTCCCCCGGCGCCTGCCGTTCCGAAGCCATCCCCGCCGGTGCCGCCGGAAGTGCCGACGAAACTCAGGCCGCCGCGCCCGCCCTGCGTGCCTGCCCCCCCATCGTCACCCGCTCCACCGACACCGCTCCCGTGAGGCTGCCCGCCGCTACCGCCGGCGCCACCCGCCCCGCCCTGTCCGACGTCCGAGGCGCCGAGTCCTCCAGTTCCTCCTCCGCCACCGGGTACGGATACGCCGCCGCCAGGTCCCGGATCGATGCCGACCGCCGAGGCGTCGATGACGGCAGCGGAGGAGATGATCACGTCGTCGGAGACGACGATCGAGACGGGCCGAGTGCCAGCAATGCGGATGCGGTCCGCCGGAATGACGAGATCGCCCGCGACGTGGAACGTCGTTACGCCACCAACGTCATCGACCGTGAACGCCGAACCGTAGAAGGTGGTGTCGTTGTCGTCGTCGCCGCGGATCTGTCCGCTGTCGCTGTCGATGAGAACATCCCCCCCGCCGGGACCGAAGTCATACAGCGCGCTCTGCCGGGGCTGGAAGAGCGGGAGACCGCCCACCACCGTCGAGGGATCGCCGCCGCGCACGTCGTACGTCACTGCGGTGCTCTGGGCCTCGGTCGAGGGCCAGGTAACGTACACGTTGTAGTTGCCGCGGGCGAGATCGCCGAACGTCCACGTAGGCTTGGCCGTCCCGAGACCCGACGAGAACAGATAGTCCTCCGCCCAGGCGGCTGTTGCCGGCCTCTGATTGCGGAGCCACACACGGTCGGGCGAGCCCAGGGTGAATCCCGCATCCTTCTCGTCCGTGACCCAGGTGCCACTCAGGGGGGACAGATCACCGATGCGGTTGTCAGGCAGACGCAGGACCTGGAGTGCCGCCATCCCCTGCAGGGGATGAAGATCGGCGATCCCGTCCGATGCCAGACTGAGAACCTCCAGCGCGGTCAGAGAACGAAGGAAATCCGTTGTCGTCGCCGACGCTACCGGAAGCCTGCTGTCCAGGGACAGCAGTTCGAGTCCGCCGAGGCGGCCGATCGCCTCCAGGGTGGTGGCATCGAGTCTGTCCTGCGCATCGCGCCCATCGAGGGACAGCCGCGACAGTCGTCCCAGGTGTTGAAAACCCTCGAGCACCGCGCCGGCCGTGTCGGCAGGCTGGAAATCGAGTGCGATGCGTTCGACAGCACTTGGCAGCGAGGCCGTCGACAGCATGGCCGGATCGATGTTCGCGTTCGAGAGGTTGATGCCGCGCAGTTCCCGCATCCCATGCAGACCCAGCGCGTCTCCGGTGCCGTCAATTACTTGCGAACTCAGGTCCAGCGCCGTGATCTCGTTCAGGTCCTGGGGGCGGAACGAGGCGCCGTCGTCGCCGACGAAACGGCCGTGGACGCGAACCGATCCGCCGATGCCGTCGATGCCCTCGGTGACACCGAGGCCGAGCGCCCGGGCGGTGGCCACCAGGACCGCCCGATTCTCGAGTTTGACGAGGCGCTCGGGCGACACGACCGGGTTCGAGGAGTAGTCCGCCGAACTGACCGAAAGAAGTTCGAGATCCACGACCTGCGCGAAGTCACGCACCTCCTTCGCCTCGGCAGTCATCTTGTCCACCCCGCTGCCGCCGACCAGGTGGTCCAGTCCCTTCCCGCCGATCAGCGCGTCGTCGCCGTCGCCCCCGTCGATGAAGTCGCGCGAGTCCTCGTTGCGGGAATGCCCCTCCTCCGGCGGGTTCACCTCGAGAGTCACCGAGTCGCTAACGCCGGCGACGCGATGCACGCGCGCGAAGAACGTTCCGGCGTCGAGATCACGCAGATCGAGCGCGCCCTTGTTGCGATCGATCAGCCGGCCGTCGGCCGCATACAGGTCGATCAGCGCCCCCTGCTGGATGCGCAGCCCGGTCTTGCCGGTTCCGGTACCGCCGGCGAGCGCGAGATTCACGGGCGTCTGTCCGGACTCCGCGTGATCGATACGCACCGTCACCCGGCTGATCCCGCTCGCCATCAGGGCATTCAGGCCCGGCGTGAGATCCACGAGGGCCGACCCGTTCTGCACATCGACCTGTACATGCTGCACGACGCCTGCCACGTAGTCCGCGGCAGTCACGCGGTCGTCGCCCTCGGCGGCAAGCACCTCGACGCGCAGACGCACGCGCTCAGTTTCGAGCCGCCGGAGCTCCGGTGCATCGATGACGAAAGTCGCCGCATCCACCGGGTGCGGTTGACCCACCCGGTCGAGGAACTGCCCGAGATCGAACTCGAGCACAGCCCCGCGCGAGGTCGTCGCCGCGATCGCGTAGGTCCGCGAGACTTCCGCCACCGGGCGGAACGAGAGGCCCTCGCGCAGCGGCCGTTCGTCCCCGAACCGGCCACCGAACATCACGACCGCCTCCGCGGACGCCTCGTCGTCGAAGGCAATCACGCCGGCGTTGTCGACGGCCGTCGACCCGTCTTTCCACCCGAGGCGATCCCCTGTCTGCACCACAGTGCTGCCGCTCACGGCATCGAAGTCGAACTTGTTGATGGCATGACCGGCGACGCTCCGGCTGGCGCCGACACCAACGACCGAATAGGCGCCGCTGGAGGTGGGCCGCAGCAGCAGAGGCGTGACTGTGCGCGTGCCCTCGAAGGCACCCGACGTGAACGTCCAGTTCACGATACGCCCGTCGGTATCGAACCTGGGACCGGCATACAGCCCGCCCGGCAAAGCGTCGACTTGAAGGCTGAGCCCAGCCCCCCCGCCCATCGCCGACGCGACGGGCACGACCAGGTTGCCGTCTCCCGCGACCGGAACCGCGGCGACCAGTGTGTCCGTGCCGGGCTCCACGACACGCATGAGCGTCTTCTTGTCACCGTCGCCACGCGTGGTGAAACGCACCCAACGTTCGTCCTGATTCTTCCCGAACTCGACCGTGGTCCGAAGGGGCGCCGGCGTGATCCGAACGAGGGCCGAGCCCGTCGTGTTGGAGAAGACTTCGGCGTTCTTTACCAAGGTGTCCAGCGGCCGGGGCTGGCCGTACACCACGTGCACCCGACCGATGTCGACACCGCTTGCGGAACTGCCCCGATCGGCGCGGGGCGCCCCCACGAGCAGATCGTCCAGACCGTCGCCGTTCAGGTCGAAGTTCGGCGTGCCCGGCAGCACGCCGAAGCGGTCACGGTCCGAAAGGCCACCGTCCGCCGTGCGCTGCAGGAAGACATCCGCATTGTCGGTCGCCGGCGGCGTGCCGGGTCCGATCGGCTTCGGGGCCAGCTTCAGCCAGTCACCGCGGTGCGCGACATCGCGGAACATCCAGGCGCGGCCCGCCTCGTCGCGACGCAGGATGTCGTCGCTGTCGATGTCGCGGATGACCGTGGCCGTTTCCGCCACCCACAGGTCCGTTCGCCCGTCCCCGTCGAAATCCCCCGCGGTGGCCGTCAGCGGACCCTGGACGAGCACGCTCCCTCCCGCGTTGTCGCTCCCCGGCTGGCGCGCGATCACGATGTCCGCATCCCGGGCTTCGAAAAGCTGCGACGGCGCGCCGGAGCGGTACTCGGGTCCGCCGCGGAACACGAACATCCCGCCGTTGCTCGCGAAGGGGTCGGCGAGGTTCCTGCCGAGCCCGACCGTCTCCCGCGGGCGGCCCAGGGCGAAGTCGTCGTAGCCGTCGCCGTCGATGTCACCGAGCGCCGAGAGGCTGGCGCCCAGGTCGAAGCCTTCGATGATCGCCGCAGCGTCGTTGCCCAATACCACCGGGTCGGGCGTTGTCACCACATAGCTCCGGCCGAAGTCACGCACGACCGACTGGCCGGCGATCGTGAACTGGCCGAATGTGGCATCGGTGACGATCACATCGTCGCGCCCGTCGCCGTCCACGTCGCCCACTGCGCGGACCACGTAGCTGTTCATCTGCTGGCTGGCCAGGGCCACATCGTCATCGGCAAGTCCATACTTGCCCTGCACGTACTCCTTGGGGCGGGTGATGTCGACCGTGATGGCGGACGAGGGAAGCGGATCCGTATTCCCATCCACCCATCTCCATACGTCCGCCCCGCTGAAGGTGCGCGCCACGTGGTCCAGGTCGCCGCCGCCCGAGGGATCGAAGGCGAAGGCACCCCACAGAACGATGTCGTCGTGCTTGTCGCCGTCGGCTTTCAGCACGATCGCATGGGCGTCGCTGTTGGCGACGGTCGTGAAGCGTCGCACCCTGGGGCTGCCTTCGGGCTCGGCGAGTTCTCGCGTGACCCAGGCTTTGTCCACATCCCGCGGAAGGCCCGGGTTGTCCGCCTTGCCGCTGATCACGGTGACGGTGACGTCCCGGCTGAACTCGGACGCGTTACGCACGAACACCAGATCGGTGAACCCGTCGCCGTTCACGTCGCCCATCCGGTCTGCCGGGCGCCCGAGGTCCGCCGCGAACCGCATGTCCGCGGCACCGGCGACATCCACGCGGTTGCGGAGATCCACGGGCCCGGAGACCAGATAACTGAAGGGCGAACCGTCCCCCCACAACAGCACGTCGGCGCGAAGGTCTCCATTGAAGTCCTCCAGCGCCACGGCATGGGACAGCTGGCTGCCGCCGGTCGCTCCGTCGAAGGCCACGGCATCGCGCAGATCGGGGGTGCCGTCCACACCGGGATCGATCCCGGGAAGACCCGGCCGCTGCGAACCCGCGCCGAGCTTCGACTGCAGCGTGTACACGTAGGGCGCAGCCGCTGGCTCGGGTTGCGATTGCGGCGTCACCGCCCCGTACTCGTAGAACCGGACGTTCGACCCGGTCTGCGGGTCCCAGAGCGCGAGCCGGTGCTGGCCATCGATGACCGGCCTGGCCGCCACTCGCGTCGTCGCGACTTCCCGAAGCTCCGTCCGGAACAGTGATTGACCGGGTTCGAACACCTGATCCGGGCCGGATGCGAACGATTGCGGCTGACCGTTTTCCCGCGCGCGCCCCTGGTAGACCACCGTCACTTCGTGCCAGTCCTTCGTAGCGGGGTCGCCGTCGAGATTCGGCGAGGCGACGAGTACCGTGGCCGCGAGGTCGTCCCGACGTATGCCGTCGACGGCGTCCCGCCCGTCGAGGTCGCCCACGCCCACGAAGTCGATGTCGACCCCCGTGTCTGCTGCGACACCGAACTGGTCGAACCTCGGCAGCAAGGCATGCGGGATTGCGCTGAGCTGCACGCTGCTCTGGAGGTGCTGCCCGCCGTAGATGAGCGCGGACTGGGTACCCGCACCGACGAGCAGAATGTCACCGGCACCGTCGCCATCTATATCCCCGGCGGCGCGGAGGCGCGCGTCGGGCGGCGCGGTCAATGGCGAGCCGAACTGGATGTCGGTGAGGTCGAAGCCCGTGGCGGCGCCCCGGTACAGGCGGATGCCCGGTATGGAGTTGCCATCCGCTGATATGCGAAGAACGGCGAAATCGTCGCGCCCGTCGCCGTCCACGTCGCCGACGCCGACGGCCGTACCGCCTGTCACGGCCTGGTACGGCGTCCCGGCGCCCGGCGGGCTCCCGGGGACATCCGTGTCGTCGACGGCGCTGTCCGACTGCCACTCGGCGCGCGACCGGCCGCCCCAGATGCGGGTGACGCCACCCGAACCGATCAGCAGGTCATCGACATCGTCGTTGCCGAGGCTCGCGATCGTATCCTCGATAGTTTCACTGCCGTCCCCGTTCATGTCGGTGATCAGCGTTCCGAAGCCTTCGGGATCGGAGCTGAAGCGGATGCGGAACTCCACCTCGAGGTCTGCCTGGACGGGCGCGCCGACGTTGCGCTGGTGGTTCAGGATGTCGAACGTGAAGGGCGTGTAGCCCGCGCGCAGCGACAGGGGTCTCGTGGTGGCGTACCCATCGCGCGTGACGGACAGGGGCAGCCGGTCTTCACTGAGCGGGTTGTCGGGGATGACCACCGTGCCGTCCACCTCGAGGCGGATGCGCTCGTCGCCGGCCACCAGCAGGGAAACCCCTTCGACGTCGATCGGGCTGTACAGCATCCCCGTCCAGCGGACCAGATACTGTTCGCCCAATTCCGGCAGCACGTAGTCCTGCTTCGAGGAGGTCAGCACCTCCACACCCGTCCGCTGGAAAGCGTCGAACGCGTCGGGAATCGTCGGCAGCCAGACGTTGTCGGGCACGTCGAAGATTTCGCTCCGGATGCCGCGCATGTAGCGGTCGATGACGTCGCCAGCAGGTTCGACCGTCACGGGATCAGCCCCGCTCACGCGCAGGAACACGCCGTCCTGGGCTGCCATGCCATCGGGCGTGGGCGTGAGCGTGATCGAAGCCGCCCACTGAGCAGCCTCGCGACCGAACAGCAGGTAGACCCCCTGGGAGGCCGCGCCCTCAGACGAAACCGCCAACGCGATGTCGCCCTTGCCGTCCCCGTCCACGTCGCCTGCGGCCGTGATCCGGGTGGCGAGATTCGCGTTGGTGCCGAGAAACGGCTGATCGCTGTCGATCGTGACAGAACGATAACGGCTGTCCTCGCGCGCAGGGATCCCGCTCTCCGTGCCGAACACCACATCTGCGCGGGAACGGCGCACCGAGGTGCCCGAGACGGTGACGGTGACGTTGTCCCGGACCCGGATGACCGCATCCTCGAAGCCGTCCCCGTCGATGTCGCCGAGCGGAAGGTAGACGGGCCGTGACCCCGAGGTGCCTGCGATCCCGCCGGTCTTCACGTCGGCATCCACGTGCGCGGCGCCCTTTCCGGGCAGGGAGAACGCGATGTGGTAGCCGTTCGGGGCGTCCTGCCTGTTTACCTCCAGCAGGTAGTACTCGGGGACGTCGACCGAGAGTTCCTGCGCTTCGAATGTGGCACGCCCGTCGGTCTCGACCCGCTTCGCGGGGTAGAGCGTGAACGCCAGTGCGTTGCTGAGGGCCTCCGCCGTCGCCCCGGCCGTGGGGTTCGGTACCTTGCCGACCGAGATCATCGCCGGCGTGAGCCAGCGCGGTCCGACGGATCCGGATGTCCAGATCGCGTTCGGGCCTTGCGGTGCCGGGATCACGTACCAGTCCGCCGTGTCGCCGACGTCGAACGACAGGCCCGTGATCTCCCAACGGTCCGCGGCTCGCGGCAGCATCACGGCGTTCCCGGACGTGTCGTTGCGTCCCCCGGGGCCGATCTCATAGCTGTCCGGTGCGGGCTCGCTCTCGCCGACGAGACGATCGCTGCCGCCGCCCCCGAGCAGCGTGTCGTTGCCGTCGCCGCCCTGCAGGATGTCGTCGCCCGAGCCGCCCTCGATGCGGTCATCCTGCGCGCTGCCGATGAGGATGTCGTCGCCGTCTCCACCCAGGACGGTGACGTCCCCGAGGACCGCGCCGCGCTCGTCGTCGGTGTCCTCGATACCCCACACGGAATCGCCGCCGGGAAACCGGTAGCCGCCATCCAGGCGAACCACGTCGTTGCCGGCCCGGGTGTCGATGGTGAGGGCTTCGATGCCGTCGGTCCGGTAGAGCGCGTAGCGGAGCAAGGCGTTGCCGCTGCCGCCGGTCTCGAACCGCTGATTGGCGGTGTCCCACGACCACGCCCCGAACTCGTACCGCAGCAGATTGGGATCCCAGCGCAGGCTCACGTGGTCGGACACGGGGTCGCCCGCGTCGCTGTCCCCTCCGAGATGCAGCACCCGGTCGTAGCCCTCGTTGCCGATGAACTCGTCCGTGTTCGACGGCATGAACGTCTCGCCGGTGGCGGTATTGACGGGCAGCCCATCCGGGAGGATCTGGAAGGTGTCGTCCCCGGCGCCGCCGTACATCAGGTCCTCGGTCTGCGCGTCGAGCCCGCCCGTCAGCACGTCGTTGCCGCCGCCGCCGAAGATCCAGTCGCTGCCGCCCCCGCCCTCGAGGACGTCCTGCCCGAGACCGCCGAGGATGACGTCCCGGCGCTCCGACGACCGGTCGGTCGCGCCCAGGCCGACGACGCGCTCCGTCGAGTTGGGGACCGTGACCACGACCTGGTAGGCCGCCGGCACCAGGTCGGCCGCGCTCACCCGGAGGAAATACGTCCCGCCCGAGGCAATGGCGGGGGCGGTGCCGGACCAGTCGCGCCGGATCGTGCCGCCGTAGACACGATCGTCGGCGGTGGTGTTCGGGTCTTGCTTGCTCACGTGCCACAGCAGGCGGTAGGTGGCGGCGGCCGCACCCGACACTTCGGCCGTGCCCGACACTTTGAGCCGATAGTCGGCCTTCGCCGGAAGCCCCGCGAGATCGAGCACCTGACTCCCGGCGCCACCGGCGACGGCGGTGCGGATCGCCGTGCCATTCGCGTCGGTGAGTGCCAGGGTGAGCGTGCCGTCCGCCGCCTCCGAGTGCAGGCTCACGCGGTCGCCCGCCACGCCGTTCACCTCGAGCGGCAACTCGTAGTAGTCCACATCGGTGGACGCATGCAGCGTGAGCCCGGACAGTTCCAGCAGGTCGTACACCGTGGCGGGCAGCGTGCTCGCCTTCTCCGGGGTGTCGTTGTCCGTCGATCCGGGCGGGCCCGCGCTCTCGCCCTGGTCCTTCGCGACCAGCGCCTTGCCGTCGGCGTCGAAGAGCACGGCCGACACGTTCGGCAGGTCCCGGCCCAAGGGATCCTTGACTGCCACCGTGGCTCCCGCGGGCAAGCCGGTACCAAACTCGAGCCGATACCAGTCGATGTCCGTCGGGCTGTCGAGGGTCAGTCCCTCGAAGCGGGTGGTCCAGTCCAGGGCCGTCGTCCCTGGCGCGACGAGTGTCCAGGCGTTGTTCCGCAAGTCGTTGCGACCGGTCGCGGCGCCTTCGGTCTGGTCGGACAGGAGCGGGGCACCGGTCTCGATGGACACGGTGTCGTCGCCGCTGCCCGCGTCGATCCAGACGCTGGTCTGCACCGTGGGCAGAACCTTCACCGTGTCGTCACCGGCCAGGGCGTCGATGAGGATCACCGACAGCATGCCCTCGCCGGGCAGCGCGGCGATGACCTTCGTGGTCGACACTCCGACCGATCCGGTCGCCGCGTCGGTCGGCGCATGGGTGTCACTGGCGTGGAACACGCTAGCGCGGAGCACGCTGTCCGCCGACAGCCCGCTCGGGTCCAGCCGCAGGTTAAGCTCCAGCGTGTACCTGTTCGAATCTGGAAGACGGGTCAGACGCTGGACGTAGTGGTGGTTCTGGAGCAGCCCCGCTTCGGTGGCGTAGCCCACCTCGATCTGGTCCTCCGCGTTCGAGCCCGGCACGTACCAGACGCCCGTCTGCTCGCGCGCGTAGGCCTTCCAGACGTCTTCCGCGAGTTCGCCGCCGGCCGGCGCGAACACCGTGCCGTCGGCGCGATAGAGCGTGTCGTTTCCGCCGGCGCCGTAGAGGAACCCCGGTCCGGTGCCGCCGTACAGGCGGTCGGCGCCGGCCGATCCCAGCATCCGGTCGATGCCGGTGTCTTCGAGCACGTAGGGCACCGCGAGAGGCGGGTCGGCATCGTGAACGCCGTCGTCGTCGTGCAATCCGCCCAGGGGATCCACGAACACGCCGAATGTGTCGGTGCCCGGTTGGGGGGCCATGGACCATGCGACCAGGTGGTTCGCCCCGGGGCCACCGATCAGGTCATCGTTCCCTTGCCCGCCGTAGAGGATGTCGACGTCGTCGGTCCCGCTGCCCGGGTCGCCGCGCGCGGCCCAGTCGCCCCACAGCAGGTCGTTGCCACCGAAGCCGTAGACGATGTCTCCGCCGCTGCCGCCGTCGACCCAGTCCCGACCCTGGGTGCCGCGGATGGTGTCATTGCCTGCGCCGCCTTCGATCGTCGTCAGGAACTCCACCCCGCGTGTGAGGAGCCGCGAGAAATCGACGGGCTTAACAGGGATGGTTCCGGATGCGAACTTCGTGCTCTCGAGCACGAACTCGATCGTGTCGTCTCCACCTAGGCCGGCGATGCGGATCTGTTCGAGCAGTGGCGTGCCGGTCGAGCCGCGCCACTGCTTGCGGTACGCGGTGCCATTGAATTCGACGACGAGATCGGGCCGTCCGTTGGTGACTGCGGCGTCCTCCCCGATAAGGATTTCATCCCCCGCATCCGTTCCGAGGATGAGCAGGATGTCCGTGGCCCCATCGTCGCCGCCGAGGTCCGCCGGGTCGTTCCCGAAGTGCCCCTGCAGGATATCGGGCGCGACGTCCAGGTCGAAGTGGACGAAATCGATGCCGCCACCGCCGTACACCGTGTCTTCGCCCGCGCCTCCGCGAAGGACGTCGCCGTCCTCACCACCCCACAGCGTGTCGTCGCCATCGTCCCCGGCCAGCGTGTCGTTGCCGCTTTCGCCGAGGAGCGTGTCCACCCCGTCGCCACCGTACAGGGTGTCGTCGCCAGTCCCGCCGATGAGAAGTTCCCGTCGGTCGCTGCCGTACAGGAAGTCGGCATCGTCGCCGCCGTACAGCGTGTCCCCGTCCAGGCCCGTTTCGCCCGTCACCCCCCACCCATGGAGGTGGTCGCTGCCCGTGCCGCCGTAGAGGCGCTGCCCAACCTGCGTCCCGTCGGCGAGTCCCGCCTGGCCCTTGAGCACGTCGTCGTCCGCTTCGCCGTAGAGCTGATCGATCCCGTCGCCACCGAGCAGTTCGTCATCGCCCGCCCCACCGCGAACGATGTCGTTGCCTGCGCCACCTTTCAGCTGGTCACCGCCTGCGCCACCGTCCAGGTAATCGTCGCCCTCTCCACCGTCGAGGATCTCGTCCCTCAGGTCGCTGTTGGCGCCGCCGAACAGAAAATCCGTCCCTGAGCCACCTTCGATCTTGTCGCTGCCATCTGCCGCCGAGACCGCCCCCGAATCCGGTGGAGCCTTCGGCACGAGGTGTCGCGGAAGGAAACCGCTTTCGCTTCCGGTCCACCCCGGCGGGAGTCCGAAGTTGTCGGGTTTGTAGAGATCCAGAAACTCGGCGGCGATCGCCTCGGCGCCGCCCCACAGGATGTCGTTGCCGGCTCCTCCCTGGATGTCGTCGTCGCCGTCGCCGCCGATGACGCGGTCGTCGCCACCCGTCGTGAAGATCGTGTCTCCGCCCGTGCCACCCTCCACGACATCCCGTCCTTCACCCGTCGTGATCCGGTCCGCACCTCCACCACCCATCACGATGTTGTCGCCCGACCCGCCGACGGTGACGGTGTCGCCGCCATCGGTCGCCGCTTCCGCGAACACGGTAAGCGCTCTCTGTTCGCTCAATGGCAGCAGGAGATCTCCGGCTGAGCCGTCGCCGATGACGACGTTGCTGCCCCCCGCGATGCGGATCGTGTCGGCACCACCATTGCCGCGAATCACGCTGTCACCTGCACCCACGTCGATCGTATCGGCGCCCGCGTCGCCGACAATCAGGTGGTTGCCCGAGCCCGCAGTGATTGTGTCGTCGCCATCACCCCCGGCAATGGTGCTGTTGCCGACACCGACCGAGATCCAGTTGCCGCCGGAACCGCCTTCGACATGCTGTTGCCCGTTGCCGGTCTCGATCCGGTCTGCCCCTGCGCCGCCGTATATGCGGCTGTTGCCGTCCCCCACCTGGATCTGGTCGCCCGTCCAAGGCCCGACGTGCGACGTGCCGCCGTAACCGTAGATCGTCTGGTTGCCCGCGCCCGATACGGTGATGGTGTCCGAGCCGTCGTCGCTGGCATCGGTGTCACCGAACATCGTCCGGTGCTGCTCGAGCGATAGCGCCATGTCCCGCAGATCCCCATCGCCTTCGATGAGGTTGTTACCGCCGCCCACCGTGATGGTGTCGTCACCACCGTTGCCTCGGATGACGCTGTCGCCGGTGCCAACGGTGATGATGTCGTTGCCGGCATCGCCAGCGACGATCTGTGCTCCCACGGCGAGCAGCGCGTACTCGGACTCGGCAAGTGCCGTTCCGCCGAAGAACCGCTGCCTCGCCGCCTCGACCGCAGCGCCCGAGCCGCCGAGCGCGATGATCCTGTCGTCTCCGATACCGGCCTGAATCCGGTTGGTGCCGCCACCGCTATCGATGTGATCGTTCCCCTCGCCGCCGAAGATCAGGTCAGCGTCGGCTTCCCCGAGGAGCGTGTCGTTGCCGTCGTTGCCCTCCAGGCGGTCCGCACCGGCGCCACCGCAAAGCATGTCCCCATCCAACCCTCCGATCAGCATGTCTCGTCCATCGCCCCCGCGCAGAGCGTCCGCGCCACCTTCCCCGTACAGCGAGTCATCGCCTGCGTCGCCCTGCAGGATGTCACCGTCACCGCCGCCGGAGATCTTGTCAGCCCCGCTGTCACCGCGGAGATTGTCCACACCGTCCCCGCCTTCCAGAGTGTCCGCACCACCACCGCCCCACGCCCAGTCGTCACCGCGATCGCCGTAGATCTTGTCCGCGGCCGAACCCACCCCGGTGTCTGTGAGCCGGACGCTCTCGGCGTCAATGGTCGCGATCTCACCGAAAGTCCCGAAGGAGAGCGTGACGCCGTCTCCGAACATCCAGTCGTTACCCAAGACATCTCCGGGGACAGAATCGGTTGCCTTCGTCCGGTCGCCGAACAGCTTGTCCGCGCCACCGCCGCCGATCAGAAGATCATCGCCGTCACCGCCGTAGAGGAAATCGCCGCCATCGGTCCCCCGTGCCTCCACGACGAGCGTGACTCCGTCCGATGCGATCGACGCGGCATCTCCAAAGAGGAGGTCGTTGCCACCGTAACCGTCGAGATGATCGTTGCCCGCGCCGCCATGAAGCTGGTCGACACCATCGCTGCCCGTGATCAGATCGTCTCCCGCACCGCCGCGGGCGATGCCGCCTCCCTTTCCGAGCTTGATCACGTCATTGCCCGCGCCGCCGTCGACGTCGACGGAGACGGATTCGTCGAGTCCTGACAGATCGATCGTGTCATTCCCGGCACCGCCGGACGCGAGGATGCGTGTGATGCCTTCGAATGTCTGGGTGAGCGACTTGGTGCCCTGGGAGAAAGTGACGCTGACCTTTCCTCCGCCCACGGACTTGACGGTGAACGCTTCGTCCCCGTCGGTCAGATCGCCCTCCATCCTCTTGGACGCCGCAGTCCCCATGTTGAGTCGCAGGGTGCCACCGCCGATATCCGTGGCCAGCGTCGGCACGCGTGTGAACGGCACGGCATAGTTCGCGAGTACGATTCTCGGCGTGATGTTGAAGGTCTTGTCGATATCCCACAGCAGCACGTCGATCTTCAGAAAGGCGCGGAGCTGCGCATACAGTTCACCGGAGATGTCGAACACGGCAAGAGGATTGCCACTGGCACCCTCGATATTGGTCAGCAGTTCCGCCAGCCGCAGCTTCCCGTCGCGATCCGGATCGTGGAGATTGAAGTCGATGGTGGCGAAGATGCCGCCCTCGACCCCGGCCTTGGCGATGGCGAGATTCAGCTGCGCGGAAGCGGTGAGACTGCCGGACAGCCGAACCTCCGCTACATCGCGGCCGGACTTGTCGAGATCGTCGATGAAGAACCCATCAAGCAACAGCCATGGGTCGCGAAAGTCCGAGTCCACCAGAGCCCGGAGTCCGCGAGTGTCGTATCCGAAGGCGAAGTCGATCGCGGCCCCGAGCCGGCCTTCGATTCCGACGCCTAGCGGGCCGAAGATCGGGAAGAACTGCGAGTAGCCGAAGTCGAAGGTCAGGGGCTTCGGATCGATGCTCACCAGGGTCACATCCTCGCCCCTGATAAGGCCCAGCAGCGGCGCTACGCCGCTCAGAATGGGGAACTGCACGAAGCCGCCGAAGGCACCATCGCGAAGTCCCTCGATGAATTTCGCTGCCGCCGACCCTTTATTCGTGACGTTGGGAGGGGTGTCCGCAGTGGCCTGCACCGAACGTCCGCTGGCGCCAGACGGCTCCGGCTCGTGCAGGACCACGTCGCCGAACTCCAGGAACAGCGACTCCTGCCCGTTCGCAACTGCGGACATGGCGGACACGAGCCGGGTCAGATTGGCAAGATCCTCGATCAGACCCACGCCAACGGAATCGGGGGCAAAGCGCCGCGCAATGTCCAGCAGGCTCACGCTCTGCCCGGTGAGGTTGGACAGCACGGGAATCGGCGCCGTGACGAGATCGATGACCGGCTGCACCTGACTGGTGACGGCCTGGACACGCCCGACGATCGGCTCGAGGAAGTCCGAGATGAACGTACCCAGATCCAGACGCGCTTTCTCGAGCGTCACCGTGACCGCGGCGAGCTGGGTAGCGTCCGCCCAGTCGGCCACAAGGTCCGCCTTGATGCTCGGAAAGCCCAGGGCCTTCTCTTTCCCGACGAGCGCCGGATTCAGGGAGAGCGTCAGGCCGAGACCGACGTTCGCGCCTGCTTCGAATTCCGAATCGAAACCAAGGCCGCCGAGATCGGTCAGACCCACCCTCCCATCGGTCGTGTCGCCCCCACTCGTCACGTCGATCTTCAGGGTGGCAGCGAGCTTCGTCGCACGGTCGTCGGCAAGATTCTTTGCGGTCAACTCGAGGAAGCCCAGCCGCCCCGCGATGCTCGCGTTGGGCAAGGTCACATCGACGTTTACTGTCAGCTCAGGGGGCTCATCGGGTTGGCCCACGTCCAAGAAGAACCCCAGTTCCCTGCTGATGCCGAAGTCCAGCTCGAGTGACCACGCGACGTCGACCTGCACCGCACCCTGAGTCTCCAGTCCGCCGATGGGCAACCCGAGGTCCAGATCCAGGCCGGCACCCGCGGGGATCGTGCCCCCGAGGGTGAGATCCCAGTTCATCCAAGCGGTTTGAGCGGATACCTCAGCCTCGCCGATGTTCGATGTCGTGTCGATGTCGCCACGATCGGCGGTCCCGTTCTTGTTCCGGTCCGCGAGAAGGTGAAGCTGGTTGCCGAGCAGTTCGACCAGCGCCTCTTCGACAGCCTGCTCTGCCGCGTCCTTCGACTTGACGAGCGCCTGCTCGCCCAGACCGCGCAGCTTGTCGACGAGCTGTGCTCGGAACCGGGACAACACATCGGCCGCCTGCGATAGCTTGTCCCCGACGAGCGGAAGCTTGAACCCGCCGAGCGAGGTGTCCAGTGCGCTCTGCAACCCTCCCAGGAAACCATCGAGACCGTCGGACAGCAGGGACACGCTGTCGAACAGACCAGCATCGCCGAGGGAGAGAACTTCGTCTGCGACGGAAAATGCTGTCGAGATATCCGGCCAGGACGCGAGATCTGACGACGCCCGTGTCGCCGCGCTGCCCACCGTCACGGTGACGGATGTCTCGGCGATACCGATGTTCCCGCGGAACTGCGTCGCCGCGGGAAAGTAGACCGGCAACACACCGGACCTGGTGACGGACGTGGCGTCGGTCGTGCCCCCGACCTCGAGCGTGAACGCGCCGGACAGGGTGTCGATGATGGAAGACAGCGTGCCGACCGACAGTGCGGCCCGGCGATCTGCGGTCCCTTGCCACAAGGACGTATCGGTAGTGTCGAATTCCAGATCGAATGTCGCATCGATGGCGACATTGCCGTCGAGAATTCGTCCGCCGACGAAGACTGGCTTTACCCCGAGACCGACCGACAGATCGAGATCCGTCGCACTTGCGAACAATTGGCCGCCAGTAACGCCCGTGTCGTCGAACAGCACGACACGGGCGGGATCGTCGAGGTCCACTCCGAGCGCGATCTTCAGGGTGCCGCCTCCCGTGGCGGTCAGGGCGGCACCGCCGTTCACCGAGAGGAGACCGGCCGACAGGTCGAGCGTCAGAGGCAGCGTCCGGGCAAACGAAGGCTTGATGGTGAAAACGAGCTTGAGCAGCCTGCTCCCGTCCTCGACGATGGAACTCTCGAGCTCTCCGGAGAGGAAGTCCGTGTCGTTGAGCCGTGTAAGAAGCGTCTGCAGACTGGACACCGGCTCGTCCGCGACGTCCTCGATCCATTGCGCGAAGCGGTCGGCCTGGGCAAGCACGTCACGCACGCTGACATCGGCGAGGGGAATCTTGGCGTTCAGCCACGCCGACCCCTCCAGCCCGGCGAGGAACGATGCCGCCTGGCGCAAGGCATCGAGCAAGTTCGTGGCGTTAAGGCCCTCCAGGCTGCGCAGGCGGTCCAGGCCGGGGAACTCGAAGGTGGGTACGGCCTGCAAACGAAGCCGGAGCGCCTTCAGGTCGCCGGCTGCAATGTCCGCGCCGGGTAGCAGCGTCAGGTAAGTGCGCTCTTCGCCGCCGTCGGTCTTCACCTCGACCTTGGCGATGCGACGATCCACGGTGCGTTCCTCGGCCGGGCTGATCGCGGTCACCACGATGCCCGGTGCCAACGTTGCCGTCGCGTCGCCCGAAACGCTTAGAGTCCCGTCGGACTCAAGTCTGGGATCGTCGAGCGCAATGACGTGGAGAGGATTCCCCGCCAGGCTCCAGTGCACACCGATCGTCGGTGATGCCTCGAGCGAAACGAAGGGCAGTCCGGCGTTGAGAGTGACGTCGAGGTCGAGGTCGACGCTGCCCGTCAGTGTCACGTCGTCGAGGACCTGCGCCAGATCGCCGAGGCCCTGCGCCAGCCTGCGCAGCGTGACCTTGCCCGAATCCACCTCGTCGGGATTGCGCAGCCCGAAGCTGAGGGAACCGCTAGCAAGTGGTGTCTGTGTCCTGGGCTTGACGTCGATGTCCACGAACCCCAGGCGCGCGTCGAACTTCGTGTTGGGCCCGACGAGCGACGCAGCGAAAGTCGCGCTGGTCACGGCGTTCTCGACGAACAGGCGATCCAGCGGGTGCACCCCCCCGATCGCCTCTCCGCTGAACCGGCCGTCCCGGTCCTCAGGTCGGCTTGCGTTGGGCGTGTCCGGCCCATCCTGTCCGCGGATGCCCAGCAGATTCGCCGCGAGCGAGCCCACGGCGTTGTCGATTCTGAAGATGAAGTCGGTCCCGGGCGGCGGCGTGGAGGTATCCGCCAGGATCAGCCGAGTCTGATCCGGATTGATCTCTGCCCGCACCGAGCCGAAGGTCTGCTGCGAGATCGCGGCAAGTACGTCTCCCACGGTGGAAACGCCATCGAGGACGATCTCATGAGAGTCACCGTCCCGGGTATGGACGACGAGATCAGCCTGGCTGCCGATCTGGGTTCCGGCCTTCAACCCCAGGGCGGTCACCGCCGGATCATTCTGGTCCGCCTGAATGCGGAGATAGCCGGGCGAAGTCGCCGTGCCCGGGGCCGTGAACACGAGCCGACCACCGAGCGAGGACACGCGGATGCCGCTGTCGTCGATACCGCTGCCCTTGAATGCGAGGTCGATGGCGTCCTGGACGTCGTCCTCCCAGTCGGTCACGCCGCGATTGTCCGCAGTTCCGAACGCGAATGGCTCTTCCGGAACAGTCGCGGGGACTGTGACCGTGATACCAGGATCCGCCGCGGACCGGAAGATCGTGAACGTGGCATCGCCGGACATCGGAGCGATGATGCTTCCGACCTCCGCCGCGGCCACCAGTCGCATCGGCTGATTGGCGTTCTCGCGTTCCGACGCCTGACCATCACCGAACCCGAGGATGCTCAGGCCGCGGGCGCTGGCTTCCTTCTTGGCGTCCGTCTCGCCGTGCGCCTGAATGCGGAACGCGGGGCCCTTCGCGGTCTCGAGCACGAGCTTGTCACCGGCCACGACGGCATCAATCTCCCGGGTCGTCCCGCCATGGTCAAAGGCGGCGTCGAGTGCAGCCGCCAGATCGTCGAGACTGGAGAAGGGAAGGGGTGTCTTGCCGTCGTCCGACATTTGGCGAGCAAGCGTTACCGTCGTTCCCGTGGCGGCATCCGCAAACACCCCCGTGCTGGGGTCTGCAAACATCACGCTGAACGACAAGTCGGCGGGCAATCGTGCGTATTCCCGCGCAAGTCGCCGGTCGGCTACGAGGACCGCCTCCGTGCCGAAGGTGAATCCGCTTCCGAGTACCTCGGACAGAACGGTATTCGTGGCAAGCGGCAGTCCGCCGTCGTTCCCCAGATAGATGCCAAGCGTGAATGCTAGCGAGCCCTGCGCCGTCAGTGCGAGCTTGCCCTCCCCGGTCACGCTGCCGAACGAGTCTCCCAGGACGCGCGAGAGGTCGAGCGGAATCTGGGTCCCGCCGGGCAGCAGATCACCGGTCACCGGCCGCGTCTCCAGATCGATCAACAGCGCCTGGCGGACGGAGTCGTAGGTCACGATCGGTCTCGCTGCGGCTACGGCGGTGGCCGGTGACCTGGCCGTCAGCGCGGTCAGGGTCCTTTCGAGCCCCTGCACCGTAGTGAATGCCGGGACGCCATTCTTGCCGAGAAGTCCGTTCAGGAATTGTGTTCGAAACAACGCGGTCAGATCGAGCACGTCTTGCAGACGTTGACCCAGCAAGGGCAACTCGATGGACAAGGCTTCAGCGGCCTGGGCGCTCGCAAGCCAGTTGGCGAGTTGCCTGATCAGACCCACCAAGGTGTCGGCATCCATCCGACGGAAATCCGCGAGTGGACCCGTCAACCCTCCGTCCACGCTCACCGCGAGAGCCGTCGGATCGAAAAGATCGCTCCATTTCGCGCCGATCGTCCCTCCGCCCACTTCCGAGAGCCCCGGCACGCCCGAGACGCTGACCCCCAGGCCCGAGACCTCGGCGGACCCCGAGGTTCTCAGTGCAGCCTGGTCCAGGTTGAGGGAGTCGAAGCGCCTGCGGCCATTCGGGACCGTCGCCTTCAGGGCAACGTTTCCGGTGACGGTGCCCGGATCCACGGTGACCTCGACGAAGCCATAGCGCGCCGCCGTGCCTTCGTTGATCGAGAGGCCGGCCGAGAAGGCGATATCCGCCGACGCGATCTCGCCGCCGGTTCCTGGCACCTCGAGGAACAGCGACCGCGCGGTCACGCCGCCACCCGCGAGTTCGTCAAGATCCAGACCCATCGCCACGTCGATCGACAGCGCGGCTGTCACGGTGGCTGTTCCACTCACGGACAGATCCGCGAAACCCTCCTCGGTGCTCAGGTTGGCCTGGAAGGAGCCGGTCCCGGTGGCGTCCTTATCCACATCGAGTTTCCAGCGCAGTTCACGCGTCGCCGCGTCGAAGCGCAGCCCCAGGGCACCTGCGGCGACGCCGCCCAGCGCGCGCATCATCTCCTGCGCGGAGGCGAACTTCGCGACGCTGCCGTCCGACAGACGGGTCATGAGTTCGCTGCGCATGAGCGTCGCCGGGGTCGAGCCGAGCAGACCCGTCAAGGTAGCTGGCGTGGTGCCGCCTGCGGCCTGCCGCAACTGCGGGATCGTCACGCTGCCCAGCCGGTCGACGCCCGATAGCAGCCCGCCGTCCGCGGTCAGGCGGTCGAGAAGATCCTGCGCGCGCACCTGGAGAAACGCCTTCAGATCGTTCGCGAGGCCGCCCTCGGCCGTCAGCGTCACGCCGGTCGGCGCTGAGATGTCTGCCCAGTCGAGCGTCACGTTCACGCCGGCGAGGTCGATGGGGGCGGTCTGGCCCGGCACGACGGCCTTCGCAGCGAGCGACAGTTCGGCGCGCAAGTCCGTCGCGCTGGACCTGCCGGTCGTCGCAAGGTCGACGGTCGCGCCCGGCATCTCCGCGATCCGGAGCTTGCCGTCGGCATCCTGCACGTCTGCGCTGACACCGATGGCGGCGTCCACCGTCATCGTGCGAAGCGAGGCGTCCACGTCGAAGATCCCGAAGCGACCGGTGAGGTCGGCAGTGGCCTGGAGCTGGATCTCCCGCACCGCGATCTCGGCGCCGCTGGAGGTGCCCGCGAAGAATCCGTTGGCATCCAGTCCGACACTGAAGTCGAACCGCACCACGGCGCTGAAGTCCACGCCGCCCTCCAGCTCGACCGTACCGCCGCTCGCCGAGAATGCTGCATCGGCATCGGCACGTCCGGACAGTCGCTTCTCGACCAGCACCTGGTAGGTGGGGCGGCCTTCGGCATCCAGCGTCATCGTCACATTGCCGTCGACCGTATCGAGCCTGTCCAGTTTCAGACTCAGAGCTTCGAAGGTGCCGATGGCGTCACCGATGCTCGACAGAGCAAAGGCGCCGCGACCAGTCTCCACCACCCGCGCCAGTCCTGTCGAAGCCCCTTCAGTCGTACCCGCGACGGCTCGGCCGAGGCTGCTACCCAGCAGCGCGAAGTTCGGCGCGCCGGTCGAGAGACGCGAGTTCAGTTCCGCAAGGTAGCCCTGCATGCCATCCCGCAGTGCCACGAGGGAGTGCGCGACGTCTACTGTCGCCGCGGCAGCTTCGCCCAGGGCCACCGGGAGATCGGCGGCGAGCAGCACTCGGGGCTCGAGCGACTCGAGCAGCGCCTTTCGACGGAAGGGAACGGACGTAGCGAGTGAACTCAGGACACCACGGACGTGCGGACGCCGCCCGGCGAATCGGTTTCTGAACATGTAGCCCCCCGTTTGCTCGCGCCTGGGCGAGCAGATCCCTCGGCCCGCGAACGCGGCCGATGCTTCGTGTGTTTAGAACAAAGTTTGGATGCGTCCGGGGTGCCGGAACTTGCGCCTGATCAAGGGAAGGCCTGAAAACGCGAATGCCAGATGGATAGGAGGAGACCTGCGCGCCTTGTATGGAAGGTCTCGACTTCGGGCAATGCGCGCCAGGAACCAAGGCGGCGCGGCGTCGGAGTTCGAACCCGAACTCGGTGTCAGGGGACCGTACGGGTTCGCCACGTCAGCGCGTGTTCTCTGCTCAGCAACGCCACGCGATTCGCCGAGTCACCGCCGCACGATGCCGCCCAGGGAATCCCCGGAACTGCGTTCGAGGCGAGCGCTCTTCTGCATTCGCACGCGACGCTTCTGCCGCCAGCGGAGGAACCCTGTCACCAGCAGGACGGGCGGCAGCAGCCCGCTCACGAGCACGATGATGCGTCCGGTCATGCCGAAGGCTTCTCCGCTGTGGAGGGGATGCAGCCAGGCGAGAACCGTGTCACCAGCGGCGTCTTGCAGCGCGTCCCGCGATGCCACCACGCTGCCCGAGAACTGATCCACCCAGACGTTCGTCTTCGGAAAACGGCGGCCCGGTTCACCGGGCTGGTAGAGGTTGATGCGGAACACGCCCGAGATGTCGGCCGGCGTCTCGATCCACCGCAGTTCCGCATCCGGAAACCGTTTCATCGCAGCAGCAATGGCGGCATCGACCGTGATGGGATCCCTGTCGGCGAGCGGCGTCGAGAAGTGCGTATCCGGGGGACGGAGCGGCGACATCTGGTGGATGACCGGGTTGAACCAGGTCGGTTCGTCCAGCATGGCGCCTGTCAGAGCAAGCATCGCGAACACGATGACGCCATACACGCCGCTCAATGTGTGCAGGTCGTAGATCCTACGGGCCCCGCTGGCATTGCGTTTCATCGTCAGAGCGCCGCGGAGCCGCGCAGCAGACGGCCACCAGAGGAACACACCGGACCCGAATGAGACCAGCAGGCAAAGACCGACTACGGCCACGACAGTCCGCCCCGTACGGTCCAGCAGCAGACTGTAGTGGAGGTCGTAGATCCACGTCATGGCGAAATCGCCCCAGAACCGGCTAGCGCCCACCGTGAGCGTGGCCGGGTCGATCGACACCATCAGCGGGGAGAAGGCGAGACCCGCCGTCTCGGCGGGCCGGTAGTAGCGGACCATGATCGGCCGTCCCGGCTCCAGCGGGGCTTCGATACGCCAGGCTCCGTGGCGATCGGGATGTGCGCGATGGAGTGCGTCGAGCACGGCCTGGTACGAGGAGGGCGCCGTCAACGGTTGAGTCGGCGCGAGTTCCGGATTCAGGCCCTGATCGATCTCGACGTAGAAGACGAGAATCGCGCCCGTGAGGCCAAGCAGCGCAAACACGCAGCCGACGGAAAGCCCCAGCCACAGATGCACCTGAAGCCAGAGCTTGCGGAGCGTTCGGCGCCTTGGCGAAGGATTGGTGGAAGTGGCGATCGCGCGTTCTGTCGTGTCAGAAGTTCAGCGTGGCGGCTCCGAAGAACGCACGCTTGTCGCCCGGCGAGTGGAGCGACTGGGTGCCATCGTGCCACACATACTCGTAGTACTGGTCGGTGACATTGCGCACCTGGAACTCCAGCGTCAGGTCCTTCGCCGCCTTGTACGCCGCGCCGAGGTTGACGAGGAAGTGCCGCCCGAACCGACCCGTGGAGTTGGTCCGCTCGAGGTAGTAATCGCCTTGAGCGTTCACCCACGCCGACACGCGCAGGACAGGCGTGACCTCGAAGTCCGCCCCGCTCGCGAAGAGGTAGTGGGGCACGTGATCAATCTCCTTGCCCTGGCTGGCTGGCAGGGAGGTCTCCGCCTGGACGATCCGCGAATACTGGCGCGAGTAGGCCGCCCAGAGGGTCGCCTGGTCTGTGGGCCGCGCGCTGAATTGAAGATCGATGCCCTGCCGGCGGGTACGACCGATGTTCTCGGAATCGTTCGACGGGTCGTTCAGCTTGCGGCGCGCCTCGTCGGTTGCCACTTGCCGCCAGAGCGCCACGCGTCCATCCAGCCATGGCACCGGCGTGAACTTCACGCCGAACTCCCAGCCGGTATTGATGGAGGGCTTCAGGTCGTCGACCCGCGTGATCTTGTAGGCGGCTGCGCCCACACCCACCTGGAAGGACTTTCCCCAGTTGCCGTAGAAGCTCATGGTGTCGAGCGGCGCGTACACCACGCTCAGCTTCGGCTGCTGAATGAGTCCGTAGTCGTTGACCGCGAAGGTCCGCCCGGTTAGCCCGTTGGTGAAATCGCCGAAGACCTTGTCCACGCGATACGCGGGAATCACTTTGATCTGCCGGGTGGGCTCGAAGACGCCCTGGACATACACCCCGACATTGTCGAAGTCGAAGTCCTGGGCCCGCGTCTGGGTCTGGCGGATCCGCTGGTTCGTGTTGAAGCGGAGGCTGGTGTTCTGCTGGCGCTCGTAGTTGAACCCGGCCTGCAGGGAGAAACTGCCGGTCGAGGTCGAGGCCGCCCGGTAGGTCAGCGTGGAGAGGATGCCCTGGTGCGATTCGTTGGTGTCGCGCTCCTGCTGGGACACGCCCGCCGAGAATTTCACCCAGCGCTGATCGTCGAACCGGTTCAGGTATGCCTTGGTGGTGAGCGACAGCCGGTTGCCCAGGTCTGCATCGAGGTGCGCGCTGAGCTGGTTCACCTCCCTCTCGCCGCCATCCGTGGCAGAGAAAGCGTAGGACCGCGTGGGATCGGTGCGGGAATCGCGGGCCGTCAGATAGCCGGGCTCTTCGGCATCGATGTAGTAATGCCGGGCAATCAGACCGACGCGATATCGCCCTTCCTCCGGCCCGTAGAACCACTTGCCCGCAAACGATGCCTTCTCGGCCTCGGCATGGTCGCGGTAGCCCTGGGACTTCCGATAGCCGACGAAGTAGTTCTGCGACCAGCCGCCGTTCTCCATCCCAGCGGCGAACTGCGCATCGCGCGACGCGAAGCTGCCGTAGCTCGCCCGGGTCGTCAGATAGTCACCGCCGATGCGCGTCGCGATGTTCGCGTTGCCGGCGATGTTGTGCAGGCCGTACCGCGCATCGTTCGTGCCGCGGACCGCCTCGATCGATGCGATGTCGAGCGGGAAGATCGCATCGATGTACGGCATGTTGCCGTCGTTGCTGTTGCTGGGAATGCCGTCGATCAGCAGCTTCACGGCATTGATCTCGCCTTCGCCGTTGAAGCCGCGGAACGAGAACTTGCCCGACGTGGTGCCCTGGCGGAACTCGGTGAGCATGGTGCCCGGTAGATGCCCGAACAGCTCCCAGCTGTTGGCGACGTTCTCGCGCGCCACGACCGAGCCGCTCAGCACGTCGACGGAAGTCAGCACATCCCTGGCCGAGAGCACACCGGTGGCATTGCCACGAACGACCACGGGCTGGCCGACGACAAGCGCGGGTCCGGTCGCTGTCGTTCCGGCTGCCGATGTGTCGGCAGATTCGGTGATGGTCGGGGAAGCAACCAGCAGCGCGGCGAGCAGCAGGCAGGCTCGGTCCGGTGTTGTTGTCATGGCGCATGCCTGGGGGGACGGGAGGCGCGAATGCTAAGCGGTGTGCCAGGGAGGGGGGTGCGACAGATTGTCGCAGGCCATGGCAACGTCGGGCGCCGCGACCGGGTACCTCCGGTGCGCCTTGGCGTTCCGTCGCAGCGAGTAGCATTGGTGTCCGCGCCCAGTCCGACTCGGTCCAAACGCATGCAACGGCCCCTCGCCAAAGTCACCCGTCCCCGACTCATGCTTCCAGTTCCGAGGGCTCGCCTCTTCACGAAGCTGGATGAGGCACGTGCGGCACATGGTGCAATCGCCCTTATCGCGCCGGCTGGCGCCGGCAAGACCACGCTCGTAGCGTCCTGGCTCGATGCTCGAGAGCTCGCGGGCATCTGGTTTCGTGTCGACCGGGACGACGCCGAGCCGGCCACCTTCTTCCACTATCTGCGGGAAGCCTGCCGCTCCTTCGCCGACTCGGACGATCGTTTGCCGCCCGTCCTGACACCGGAGTACCGGGCGGATGTCCCGCGATTCGCTCGCCGATTCTTCCGCAGTCTGTTCGCGATCCTGCCTGCGGACGCCGCGGTCGTGCTGGACAACTTCCAGGACGCGGGCGACGGGACAACGATCTCGAGCATCGTCGCCCTGGCGCTGGACGAGGTGCCGCCCGGGGTTAGCGTCGTAATCATTTCCCGGCACGAACTCCCAGACGCGTTCGCGCATGCCCGCTCGCGGGATCAGCTTCACACACTCGGGGCCGACTCACTGCGCCTGACACTGGAAGAAGCGACGGCAATTGCGGCAACGAGGCGGCAGGTCGACGAGCGGTCGGTTCGGGACCTCTTCGAACGCTCGGCCGGGTGGGCGGCCGGCCTCACACTGATGCTGCAGGCGGTTGCCGACGGTGAAACGCCTCGCCGTGGCGCAGATGTCCCGGGCTCGGAACAGGTGTTCGCTTTCCTCGCGGACCAGGTGTTCGACGGCATGTCGCGGCAGGAACAACGGTTTCTCACCCAGATCGCCTGCCTCAGCCACGTGGACGGCCCCATGGCCGAGGCACTCACGGGCGACCCGCAGGCCCCCGAACTCTTGCAGCAGTTCTTTCGGCGCCAGTTCTTTCTCCATCGGTCCGTCGGACGCGACGGCAGCTTCCACCTGCACGCGCTGTTCCGCGAATTCCTGACCGTGCGGGCCCGCGATCTCTGGTCACCCGAAGAGTGGGGCGGGATGCAGCGGCGCGCGGCCGCCGTCTGTGCTGCGTACGCCATGTTCGACGAAGCGGTGGATCTCTTCTTGAGCATCCAGGCGTGGGAGGAAGCCCTGGCCGTGTTCTCCTCGGTTCTGGTGGCCCGGCTGGAGCAGGGACGCTACGCGCTGCTGCGCCGCTGGATTGCGGCGCTGCCGGAAGCGCTCGCCGATTCGGCTCCGGATGTGCAGTACGCGCTGGGCACGATGGCGGCAGGTGATGACCCGACCCTGGCGATCCGCCAACTCACCGCGGCGTACGAAGCACATCGCACCCGCGCGGAACCGCTCGGAAGCATCCGCGCGGCATCTGCGCTGATCGAGGTCATCTTCCATTCCACGACGGATCACCGGGCCATGATGCCCTGGATCGCGGTACTCGAAGACTTCGAGCGTGACCCGCCTGCCGCGCTGGACCCCGAGCTTCGGCTGCGTATGCATGCGGCCATGCTGGTCGCCCGGCTGTTCGCCTCGCCGCGCGACCCGGAACTGGCGCATACGGCGCAGGCCACGCTCGCGCTCCTCGTGGGGGAAGCGTCGGCAAATCGCCGGCTCCTGTCCACAGTGTTCCTCACCATCTACGCGACCTTCACGGGGCATTTCGAACTGGCGCCGCTGCTCGCTGCGCACGGAGACCGGCTTGCCGACCATCCTGCCGTCACCCCGCACGCGCGGGCGAACTGGCTGCTCTGGAAAACGTACCTGATGCGCCTGCTCGGCCGCTACGAAGCAGGCGCCGTCGCGGTGAGTGAAGCGTGGGAGATCGCCACGCGCGAAGGCTTCGGGCAGATCCGGTTCCTCGCGGCCTATTTCTGCAGCGGGCTCGAATCCTCCCATGGCGATCTGAAGACGGCCGGGCAATGGGAGAGGGAGGCAGCAGCGCTGGCCGATCCCTCCCGCCAATTGCAACGCGCGCTGCTGGCAGCCTGTTCCGCTTGGCTGTCCTTGTATCGAAACGATCCAGCCGGGGCGAAGCTGCACGGGCAGTTGGCCATGGGCACCGCGCGATCCCTGGCCGCACCGTCGTATCGAATCCACTACGGCATTCCGCTGGTGTTCGGGCTCGTGGAGAGTCGGGAGTTCGGCGAGGCCGACGCGGTCATTGCGGAACAGCGGGCTGCGGTATCGGGTACCGCGATCGACTGCTTCGAACCGCTCTTCCTCGCGGCGGAGGCAAGAATGCGGGAACTCGTCGGCGACGAAGCCGGTGCCCGGCACATCGTGCAGACGTTGTGGCGGGTCGCGGCACGGCAGGATCATGGTCGGTTCCTGTCCTGGCTCAAGCCATGGATGCCACGTTTCTGCGAATGGGGGCTGAGCGCCGGCGTCGAGGCCCCCTATATCCGGATGCTGATCCGCGAGTTCGGCTGGAAACCCATGGACGGTTTCTCCGACGCGTGGCCCTGGCGCGTGCGCGTGTACGGGCTCGGCACGTTCCGCGTGATCGTGAACGACGAACCGCCCAGCTTCGGCCGCAAGATGCCTCGTCGGCCTCTGGAACTGCTCCGCGCCCTGATCGCGCGCGGAACCGCCTATGTCGCAGAGCACGATCTGGCCGACCATCTCTGGCCCGACGAGGAGGCGGACGCCGCCCACAAATCCCTGGCTTCGGCCTTGCACCGGCTGCGAGCCCTGCTGGGGAGTCATGACGCGGTCGAACTTCTCGGCGGGCGCGTGCGGCTCAATCCGGAACTCGTGTGGACAGACGTCGGTGCGCTGAACCACCACCTGCGCGCCTCCCCGTCGAACGATCAGGCCGATCGCGTCGCCGCTCTCTATCACGGAGCGCTCTTCCCCGACGACCAGAGCGACACATGGGTACTGTCGGCGAGGCGACGAATCGCTCAGACCGTCACTACCGTCTTCGAACTGCACGCGCGGTGTCGGGAGCGCGACGGCCATCCGGAGGAAGCCCGACTCTGGTACGAGCGCGCGCTCCAGATCGACGACACGCGCGACGACCTCCATCGCAGCCTCATGCGTGTTCGTCAGACATCGAGGCGCGACGCCTGACGCCGCGGATCGAATCAGTACCCAATCGGTAGGCGCTCCGAGCCTATCTTTGCGGAGCACCGACGCCGCTCGCGTCCGGGTCCCGCGTTCTCCCATCGACGGGCATCAGGGCCCGGAGGCACTCACCGGCTTCCGGGCGTCGGTGCACACAAGACATCCGTCATCCGATAATTCCAATGGAGAATCCCATGCGCACGCACCATCCGTTTCTGTCCTCAGTTCTGGTGAGCACTGCAGCTGGTCTGGCGTTCGTCGCACTGCCGGCTCATGCGGGTCAGCCCTACCAGATTGCGGTGAAAGCCATCCACAAGAACGAGAAGTTCGAAGTGATCGGCAAGGACGAGAAGACCGGACGCCTCGTGTTCTTCGGCCAGAGCCGCGCGGTCGACAAGGAAGTGCGAGGCAAGGGACTGTGGAATGACTCCACCCGGACCGCTACGTCGCGTTGGGACATGGCAAACGGGTACGGCACGGGGCAGGGTTTCGCGCGTACGGAGAAAGGCGGCGGCGCGGTACTCGTCGAATGGACCGGGGTCTGCTATCCGGTCGGGCAGGCCGACGGGAAGCCTCTGAGCTACTGCAGCGGCGGGTGGTTCGTCGTGCCGGGCACGGGCACGGGGCCGTTCGCAGGCATCGCCGGGGGAGGCGTGTGGACGGGGACGTCCAATGCGGACGGGACCTTCTCCGAGGAGTGGAACGGAATACTGGAGCAGTAGCCCCCTGAAACGACACGGCCCCGGCAGACGTGGCGTCCGCCGGGGCCGTGTCGGGGTAGCCCGTGGGCCTATTTCACCTTGATCTCGGTCCAGATCTTGTTGACCGAGCGGCGCTGCTTGCTGTTGAAGTCCTTCAGCATCTCCAGCGTCTTCGCAGCCGCGGCGTCGGGGAACACCGCCTTGACCTGCTTGATCTCGGGCTTGATGTACTGCTGCGCATCGGTGTTGGGGTTGCCCGAGCCGATCATGTTCGTCAGGTCGGCGGAGTTCTTTCCGTCGAGCATGAAGTTGATGAACATGTGGGCGAGGTCGGGCCGAGGCGCGCTCTTGTGGATCACCATGGAATCCAGGGCGAGGACGGCGCCTTCCTTCGGGAGCGCGTGCAGCACGCGGAACTTGCGCTTGGCAGCCTGGGCATCGAGATCAGCCTGGAAGATGTCGTTCGAGTAGCCGTGCACAACCCAGATATTGCCGAGGGTGAGTTCCTTGATGTAGCTGGAACCGTTGAACGCGGCCCAGAAGGGCTTGGCCTTAAGGATGACCTCCTTGGCTTCCTGCAGGTGCTTGTCGTCCGTGTCGTTCACGGAGTAGCCGAGGTACTTGAGGGCGGCGCCCATCACTTCGCGCTGGCTGTCCAGCACGGTGACCTTGCCCTTGATCTTGGCGAGGATCGCCGGGTCGAAGATCGTGGCCCAGGAGTCCACGGGCACGCCCAGTTCCTTGATCTTGGCGTCGTTGTAGCCGATCAGGGTGATGGTCATGGCGTAGGGGACCGAGTACTTGTTGCCCGGGTCGAAGGCGGTATTCGCATACAGCGGCATCACGTTCTTCAGGTTGGGCAGCTTGGAGGTGTCGAGCGGCAGGAGAGCGTTCATCTTGATGAGCGCCTCGACCGCGTTCATGGTGGGCACCATGACGTCGTAGCCCTTTCCGCCCGCCTGGAGCTTGGCGATGAGCTCGTCGTTGTCGGAGTAGTAGGTCTGCTTGACCTTGCACTTGCACACGCCCTCGAACCGTTTGATGGTCTCCTCGGACATGTAGTTGTTCCAGTTGTACAGATGCAGGACGTCGCCCTTCTGGGCGAACGCCGGCACCGCCACGAGCAGTGCGAGCAGAGCGAGAAGCTTTTTCATCGAGGTGTCCCCTGAGCAGGATGGGAATGGCGCATGGTGCGTTCGCCCTTATTCTCCGCGCAGCGCCCCGGGCGATAGGCGACTGGCGATGACGATCAGTATCAACGTGACCAGCATCAGCAACGTGGACACCGCGTTGACCTCCGGCGTGACGGCAATCTTGATCATCGAGTAGATCTGGAGCGGCAGGGTGGTCGCATCCACGCCTGCGGTGAAGAAGGTGATGACGAAATCGTCGATCGACAGGGTGAAGGCCATCAGCGCGCCGGCGATGATCCCCGGCATGATTAGCGGCAGGGTGATCAGGCGGAAGGCCTGCCAGTGGGTCGCACCGAGGTCCCGGGCCGCCTCGGTGAGGCTCTCGTCCATGCCGGTCAGCCTCGACCGCACGACGATGGCCACGAAGCCGATGCAGAACGCGATGTGCGCCAGCGTGATGGACAGCATGCCCAGCGTGACGTTCAGCATCACGAAGAAGATAAGCAGACTCACGCCCATCAGGATTTCCGGAATCGCGATCGGCATCAGCACCAGCACGGGCAGGAGCCTCAGCTTGAACCGGTACATCGCGTAGCCGGCCATGGTGCCCAGAACGGTGGCCACGGCACTGGCGCTGACGCCGATGATGAGGGAGTTCCAGGCTGCCGTGAGCATCTGCTCGTCTTTCAGGAGCACCTCGTACCAGTGCCACGTGAACCCGACCCACTCGGCATTCAGGCGGGAATCGTTGAAGGAATAGACGATGACGATGATGAGGGGCACGTACAGGAAGGCGTAGCCCAAGGCAGCCATTGCCCACAGAATCCAGGAGCGGCGCGCCATCTCAGACCCTCTGGCGCCGCGCGAACCAGGCGGCGATGCCGGCGAAACCGATCGCGGCAGCCGTCAGGACCATCGAGAGCACGCCGCCGAACGGCCAGTCGCGCGCTTCCAGGAACTGCTGCTTGATGAGGTTGCCGATGAGAATGCCGTCGGTACCGCCGAGCAGATCCGGAATGGCGAAGATGCCGAGCGCAGGAATGAACACCAGCGCCGCGCCCGCGTAAACGCCCGGCAGCGACAGCGGGAAGGTGATCCGCCAGAACCGCTGCCACGCCGGCGCGCCGAGGTCCTGCGCGGCGTCGAGCAGGGCGGGGTCGTGCTTTTCGAGGTTGGCGTAGAGCGGCAGCACCATGAACGGCAGGTGCACGTACACCAGACCGATCAGCACCGCGAGCGGGGTGAACAGCAGCGGCATGGGGTCGAGCCCGAACAGGCCCAGGAACCCGTTGAAGCCTTTCGCGAACACCGACTGCTCGCCAAGGATGATCATCCAGGCGTACACGCGGATGAGGAAGTTGCTCCAGAACGGCAGGATCACGAGCAGCACGAGGATGTCGCGGTAGCGCTTGGGACTGCGCGCGATCATCAGGGCCAGCGGATACGCGAGCAGCAGGCACAGTAAGGTGGTGGCCGTCGCGTACAGGAAGGACTTGAGGAACAGCTCGAGGTAGATCGGGTCGGCGAAGAAGCGCTGGTAGCTCTCCAGCGTGAGGCCCGCGACCTCGTCAGGGTTGCCGGTGCCGAAGATCGGCGCGAGAGGATCGTAGTCGCCCGGGAAGCGGAACGACGCCACCACCATGATGAGCGTCGGAATCGCGAAGAAGAACAGCAGGTAGACGAGCGGGGGACCGCTCACCAGCCACTTCTGGGCGCGTGCGTTCATCCGGGCCTGTCTCCGGCGGCGGCGGGTCCGTCGTGGTCAGTCATGGAGGTAGTGGCCGGCGTCGTCACGCCAGCCGATCTGCACGGCGTCGCCCGGCTCGAAGAACTTCGAGGAGCGGCCCACGGCATTGTTGGGCAGCATCACCTCCACCCGCTGACCGCCCTCGACCTCGACGATGTAGAGCGTGACATCGCCGGTGTACAGGTAGTCGAACACCTTGCCGTGGAACCGGTTCACGCAGTCGGCGGCATTGAGCTCACGGCCGATGGCCACCTTCTCGGGGCGCAGCGCCAGCGTCCCCTTCGCCCCCTGGACCACGTTCTCGGCGCCGGCACTGCGGACCTTTCCGAGCCCCTCGATGGCGAGATCGAGCCCGCCCGCGTCATGGGCCGCGACCGTGCAATCGAACAGGTTGCATTCCCCGATGAAGTCCGCGACGAAGCGGTTCTTGGGAAAGCCGTAGATCTTCGCGGGCTCGTCGAGCTGCTCCACCTTGCCCTTGTTCATGACGGCGATGCGATGGGAGAGCGCCAGCGCCTCTTCCTGGTCGTGCGTCACGTAGACGAAGGTGATCCCGATTTCCTTCTGGAGCGTGATGAGCTCCAGCTGCATGCGCTCGCGTAGCTTGGCGTCCAGCGCGGCCAGGGGCTCATCGAGCAGCAGCAGCTTGGGCCGGTTGATGAGCGCGCGCGCCACGGCAACCCGCTGGCGCTGTCCGCCGGACAGCTCGTTGGGGAAGCGCTTGCCCATGCCGGGCAGCGAGACATCGTCCAGGGCTTCCTCCACGCGGGCGGGGATCTCGCCGGGCGGGCACTTGGCCATGCGCAGGGGGAACGCGATGTTGTCCGCCACGGTCATGTGCGGAAACAGAGCGTAGCTCTGGAACACGGTGTGGATGTCGCGCGCCTCGGGCGGCACGCCGGTCATGTCCTGCCCGTCGAGCAGGATTGCGCCGCCGTCCGGGGCGTCGAACCCGGCGATCATGCGCAGGAGCGTGGTCTTGCCGCAGCCCGAGGGGCCGAGGAGCGTGAAGAACTCTCCCGCCCCGATGGACAGGCTGACGCCATCGACAGCGACGAAGTCGCCGAATCGGCGGGTCACGTTCCGAATTTCGAGCAAGGCCATGGGTTACGGTGCACCGCAAAAAACGCGGCGGATTGTAACAAACGGGCCTGCTCTTGCGGCAGAAAGCCTCGAAAAATCGCGGGGTTCGGTGACAAGCTCGGCCGCAGAACCCCGATGGACAGACAGCCCGCGTCCTCGAACACGGGCTGTCTTTTGTGCCTCGGTCTAGAAATCGTAGGCCGCGCGCATGGTCAGGGCCTTCTCCTTGTCGAGCGTGAAGGAGGGCAGGCCGCCGTAGTTCGGGTTGACCGTGATGCGGCTGTCGAAGCGAGTTTCCGTGTAATTCAGATAGATCTTGAAGTTCGGGTTCCAGATCCACTTGAGGCCGGCGGTGATCGCGGAAGCCTTGTTTGACGGCGTGGAGGCAAACGCGACGTTGGCCGCCGGGCTTCCCGGTGCCGCCACGACGCCCGTGCCGGCCGCATTGCCCGCGACGAAGTCCGAAGCGTCGAAACTCGAGTAGCGCAGGCCCAGTTCCCATGCGCCCCAGTTTTCTCCCCCGGGGACGTAGTTCTGGATCGGCACCGTCCGCCCGAATACGCCATTCCGGTAGGTCTCGGCATAGCGCTCGCCGGTCAGCATCCACAGGACTTCGGCGTAATACGCCCCGATCTGGCGATCGAACTCCACGCCGGCCACGGACCGCCCCTCGAAGGAGGACTGCACCCACTCCCCCTGGAGCTTGACCGGACCGTAGGCAACAGCCGCTTCCACTCCCAGGCGCGCGCGGCGCACATCGGACCCGGAGAAGCTGGAAGTATTGAAGAAGGTGATGCCCCGGGCCTCGGTACGCTGGCTCAGTCCGAACCCGCTGGGAAGATGGCCGAGAGAACCCGCCAGCCCGAGGTGATAGGTGGACTTTGCCTGGCTGCCGAGCAGTTCCGCGACGTTGACAGTGAAGCGTCCGATGTAGTCATTGCTCGATCGCGGCGCCACGATGTCGTTGTTGTTCTTGCCCTGACCGGTCGAGATGGCCAGACCGTAGGTCATGCCGACGCCCGGGACGCCGTGGACCATCAGCCCGCGCTCTTTCTGCGGGACCAGACCGTTCACGAGCGATCGCTCCTGGAAATCGAGGAAGCGGGAGCTTCCGAGTTCTTCGAGCGAGAAAGGCATCTTGAACTGGCCCAGCCGGAACTGCGTCTGGTCGCTGTAGGCAATGTTCATCCAGGCGACGTCCAGCTGCGAGTTGTTGACCAGGTTCGCGAAGTCCCCGGTCAGGTCCCAGGTCAGGTACTCGTTCCACTTGCCCTGAAGCGTCAGATACGCGCGGCGGACATCGAAGGTAGACGCCGCATCCTTGTCCGGATAGTAGCGGTAGTCGGCGTGAATACGCCCCCCGAGCGTGAAGCTGTTGCGACGGTCGGAGGTCTCGAACGAGATCCCGTTGTTGAAGCGCCCGTTGAAACGCTCCCGGGCCGCTTCGTCCTTGGAGGCCTGATTGGCAGCTTCCAGAGCCTTCTTCCGGCGCTCGGCGCGAGCGCGGGCACGGTCCTCCTGCGAGTCGCCGGCAATCTCGGAGTACTCCTCGTCGGAGATCACTCCCTTGGCTTTGAGCTTTTCCAGCAGTTCCAGCATCTTGTCGCGCTTGGGGGCCGACGATTCCTGCTCTTCTCCGTCATTGGCGTAAGCGGTAGCCCCGCCGGCGGCAAAGGCGAAGGCGAGCGCGAGAACCAGGACGCGCGGACGGAGGGTCTGGTGACGTGACATGCGGCATTCTCCCGGCAATGGAGTCGTTGATGCCTCCCGTCCGCATCGGATCGGGCTGGCGCGGCTGCCTTCCCTGACCAGGGACTGGCCAGGCAACAGCTCTGCCGGGATTCTGGCTTTCGCACATGACTGTTTCGTGACAATGCCAATACGCGACACTGCCCGAATGGACCATTCGGTCCATCGGGTGGGATCGGACAGCGATGGGGCGCGGCAGAGGGGTCAGTCGGAGCCGGGGACACCTCCCCCCTTGCGACGTTCCTCTGCGGTCGGATTCGCCTTGCCCCAGAAATCGGTGCTGCCGGGGGAAACAGTGTCCGACAGACCCGGCGGCGGGGCCGAGGTGGGCGCGCAACCGCCCAGCGCGAACAGAGCGGCCAGCAGCCCGGCAGCGGTGGCGGCCTTCGCCGCGAAGCGATTCTTCCAGGGGTTCATGGTGCGCACTCCTCAAGACGATGACTCGGTCGCGAGGCACCGGGTGCCTGCGCTGCACCTGTGCTTAGGTGACGCTGCCCTTGGAAGTTTCGGCACAGTCTTTCGGGATTTCCGGTGCGTGGCGTCGGCACCGGCTGCTGGCTCGTGCCGCGCTCTCGTGTCACCGCCATGGGTGACCGCGCCGGATCAGCGGAGCAGCATGACGAGCAGCATGGCGCCCGAACTGATCAGCAGGCCGGCGATGACCATGAGCCAGCGAGTCTGCTTTTCCTGTTCCTGGGTCAGGCGGCGGATGGCGGTCTCGAGGGCATGGGGTGCGGGCTCCGAGAGCGCGCGATGCACAAGACGAGGAAGCTGAGGCAAAGCATTCGCCCAGTAGGGCGCCTCGTCCCGGAGGTTGCGCAGCAGACCGCGCCAGCCCACCTGCTCGGACATCCAGCGTTCGAGATAAGGCTTGGCGGTCTTCCACAGATCAAGATCGGGGTCGAGTTCCCGGCCCAGCCCTTCGATATTGAGCAGGGTCTTCTGCAGCAGCACGAGCTGAGGCTGGACTTCGAGATTGAACCGGCGCGCCGTCTGGAACAGGCGCAAGAGCACCTTGCCGAAGGAGATCTCCTTCAGGGGCTTGTCGAAGATGGGCTCGCACACCGCACGGATGGCAGACTCGAATTCGTCCACGCGGGTCCCGGGCGGCACCCAACCGGCGTCCACGTGCGCCTGCGCCACGCGCCGGTAGTCCCGGCGGAAGAACGCGAGGAAGTTCTGGGCGAGGTAGTTCTTGTCGACGTCGTTCAGGGTGCCCATGATCCCGAAGTCGAGCGCGATGTAACGACCATCGGCCGCCACGAGAATGTTCCCCGGGTGCATGTCGCCGTGGAAGAACCCGTCGCGGAAGACCTGCGTGAAGAAGATCTCCACGCCCATGCGCGAGAGCTTGGAGATGTCGATCCCCTGTTCCCGCAGGGCCGGCACCTGCGAGATCGGGGTGCCGTGCATCCTCTCCATCACCATCACTTCGGTCGCGCACCAGTCCCAGAACACCTCGGGCACCAGCATCAGGTCGGAGTCGCGGAAGTTGCGGCGGAGCTGGCTCGCGTTCGAGGCTTCCCGCAGCAGATCGAGTTCGTCGTAGAGGTGCTTCTGGAACTCCGCGATCACCTCGCGCGGTCGCAGCCGCTTGCCGTCCGCCCAGATGCTCTCGGCGAGGCTCGCGGCAGTGTCGAGCAGCGCGAGATCGCGGGAGATGATGCGCTCGATCCCGGGGCGGAGCACCTTGACGGCCGCCTCGCGCCCGTCCGGAAGGATGGCGAAATGCACCTGCGCCACCGAGGCGCTCGCGACGGCCTCCCGCTCGAAGTGCGCGAACACCTGATCCACCGGCTTGCCGTAGACCTTCTCGAGTCTCGCGAGCACCTGCTCGCTCGGAAAGGGCGGCACGCGGTCCTGCAGCTTCGCGAGTTCATCGGCGATGTCCCGCGGGAGCAGATCGCGCCGAGTGGAAAGCACCTGACCGAACTTCACGAAGATGGGGCCGAGGTCTTCCAGGGCACGCCGCAGCCGTGCGCCGCGTGACAGGTCGAAGTGCCGCCAGAAGGTCGCGATACGGATGAAGGGCCGCAGCCAGCGCAGCGACGAATGGGCGAACACGAATTCGTCCAGCCCGAAACGGATCGCGACCCACAGAATCTTCGCGAGACGCAGCCAGCGGGTCATGCCGCGCCTCGACCGGCGGTGGGCATGTCAGTCACCCCTGCCCTGGCGCTGTTCCAGCTGGCGGATGCGGGCCTCGAGCCGGTCGGCCAGTTCGCGGGCGCGGTCCACATCCTGCGCGAACGCTTCGAGCTGCAGGCGGGGCGGCGTGAGGCCGCTTTCCTCGGAGAGGTACTCCGCCACGGCAAGGCCGGCGCGCTCCACCGAATCGCGGCCGGCGGCAACGGCCTGCTTCGCGGTGCCCGCGATGCGATGGGCGGCGATGTCGCCGAACACGCGGGAAAGATCCTCCTCGGCGTCCCATCGGAGATGGTTGACCACATGCCAGATGGCACGGGTCAGGTCATCGTCGCCCTGGACGAGTACGTCGGCCCGCGCGGACTCGTCGCCGGCGCCGAGCCGGAGCGCCGTGATCGGGCTCAGGGAAATGCTGAGGTCCCCGGGCGCCGCCTCGTCGGCTTCCGCGACGAAGCCATCGCCCGTGAGCGTCAGGGTGAACGCAGCGGGAGCCACCTGGAAGCGCACGCATCGCCCGGCAAACGGGCGCAGGGTGTCGCGCGCCCACTGGGCCTGCGCAAGCAGATGATTGATGGCACCGGTCGCCGCACGCGCCAGCATCGCGTCAGGTCGCCCAGCCGCGATGCACCGCGACGACGCCCCCGGTGAGATTGAAATGCGTCACGTCGTCGAAGCCGGCATCGCGCATCATCGTTTCGAGTTCGGCCTGGCCCGGGTGCATGCGGATGGATTCCGCCAGATACCGGTAGGCCTCGGGGTTGCCCGCGACGAGGTTGCCCATCGCCGGCAGCACGGAAAACGAATAGGCGTCGTAAAGGGGCGCGAGAGGCTTCCAGACCTTGGAGAACTCCAGCACCACGGCGCGCCCTGCCGGGCGAAGTACGCGCCGGAACTCGGCGAGCGCACGATCCTTGTGAGTCATGTTGCGCAGGCCGAACGCGACACACACGCAATCGAAGGTCCGGTCCGGGAACGGCAGGCGCTCGGCATCGCATTGCGCCACGGGCACCATCAGACCCTCGTCGAGCAGGCGATCGCGACCCGTGGAGAGCATGGCACCGTTGATGTCCGTGAGCCACACGGAGCCAGTCGGTCCGACGGCCTTGGAGAAGAGGCGTGTCATGTCGCCGGTGCCGCCCGCCACGTCGAGGACGCGCTGGCCAGGCCGCAGCAGACAGGCATCCACGGCAAAGCGTTTCCACAACCGATGCAACCCGGCGGACATGAGGTCGTTCATCAGGTCGTAACGCGGCGCCACGGCCTTGAAGACCTCGCCGACGCGCTGGACCTTCTCGGACTCGTCGACCTGGCGGTAGCCGAAGTGTGTCTTACTCATCGGTGGGCGGACTCGTGAACCGTGGCGCGGCAGCCGGAGCGGCCGCCCGCTTGAACTTGTGCACTTCGATGGAGACCTTGTCGTCGCGCGACGCGCCGGCTTCCGCCATCCGGGCGAGGTATCCCGCCCAGAGGCGGTCCTGATCCCGTCCGAGCTCATGAAGGTAGTCCCAGGAGTACAGGCCGGTGTCATGCCCGTCGCTGAACACGAGCTTCACCGCGTAGGCGCCCACCGGGTCGATGGCGGTGATATTCACGTTCTGCTTGCCGATCTGAAGCACCTCTTGTCCGGGACCGTGGCCCCGTACCTCGGCCGAGGGACTGAACACGCGCAGGAACTCGCACGGGAGGCGATACCGGCTGCCATCGTCGAACGCGATCTCGAGGACGCGGGACGCCTGATGCAGGACGATGTCGGTGGGACGGACCGTGGCGAAAGCCATGAATGCGGGGTGGCCGAGAGCCTTTGCGATGGAGGCCGATGATACCCTGTCGGGGCGAATTCCAGACCGGCCGCACCCGGATTCCCGCCCGGGCGAACTTGTCGGCCGCACCGCAGTCCGTTGCAGGGATGTTCCACCAGCGAGCCCTTCATGACTTTCGCTCTCCCGCTTCGCGTCCCCGCCTCCCTGGCGGGTTTTCTGCTGGCCGTGCTGGCCGCTTCCACGTCTGCCGCGGAGGGCCTTTGTCCCCCCCCCGGCGCCTGGACCCTCCCCGCAGCGAGCGGCGCGGCGCCGGTCGCTTTGCGTACCGTGCTGGACCACGTGGCGGATCGCCGGGTCGTCCTGCTCGGCGAGCATCACGACAGCATGGAGCATCATCGCTGGCAGTTGCATGTCGCGTCCGCGATGCTGTCGCGCAACGAATCGATCGTGCTCGCGCTGGAGATGTTCCCCCGCGCCGCGCAGCCCGTGCTCGATCGCTGGGTTGCAGGCGAGCTGACCGAGAAGGCGTTCCTCGAACAGAGCCAGTGGTCGAAGGTGTGGCGCTTCGACGCCCAGCTCTATCTGCCGCTGTTCCACTTCGCGCGCATCCACCGCATTCCCATGGTGGCACTCAACATCGACAACACTCTCACCCGCAAGGTGAGTCAGGTGGGATTCGACGGCGTCGCGGAACTGCGGGAGCTCGGCATCAGCCGCCCCGCGGAACCCATGGAGACCTACCGCGATTTCCTCTGGGCAAGCTTCTCCCAGCACAGCTCCGCGGGCGACGGCAAGGACAGCTCCCCGGCAGACAATCCCCAGTTCCGGCGCTTTCTGGAGAGCCAGCTCACGTGGGACCGCGCCATGGCACACGCGATCCGCGATGCGCTCACGATGCGGCCGGGCGCCCGCGTGGTAGCGCTGCTCGGCAGCGGCCACGCGATGAACGGCTGGGGCGTCGAATGGCAGCTGCGTGACATGGGCGTCACCGATGTCGCGAGCTTCCTGCCTTCCGACGCGGGCATGGCGTGCGCCGACGTCGAACCGGGGCAGGCCACCGCACTGTTCGGCGTCGGGGACACGGTGGAGGGCGAACAGTCCCGTCCCCGCCTGGGTGTCTGGCTCGAGATGGCCAACGACCGGGTTTCGGTCAGAAAGGTGGAGGACGGCAGCATCGCAAGCCAGGCCGGCGTGCAGGCCGGTGACGTGCTTGTGGAAGTGGCCGGGCGCTCCTGCCGCACCGTGGAGGACGTCGTGGACCGGATCGTTCTGCAGCCCCCCGGCAGCTGGCTGCCGCTGAAGGTTAGCCGCGGCACCGACGTGATGGACCTCATCGCGAAGTTCCCTGCGCAGCGATGAAGCGCGGGGCCTTCGTCCTGCTGCTCGCGCTGGGCGTCCCCGCGACCGCCGTCTCCGCGGACTCCGCGCTCCCGCGGCTCGAGGCCACGGTGAGCGTCGCCCCGGCGAAGCAGGAGTTGCGCGCAGAGGGCTTCCTGACACTCCCGGCCGGACCTGCGCATACCGTGCGCATGGCGAAGCGGTTCGTCGATGCTGCCCTTCGCGAGGCGCTCGCCCGAGTGCGAGGCGCCGGTGCGCCGGAACGCGCGGGCGACGAGGTCGTCTGGCGATTCGCGCCGGATGCGGAACGCCGCACGATTGCGCTGCGCTGGCAGGGCCGCCTCGATCCGCTCGATGCAAGCCTGGACCATCGCGACACGCTCCGGAACGCCGCACCGGTCTCCGGTCCGGCAGGTACCTTCCTCCCCGCGGCAAGCGGATGGCACCCGAGCGTGGACGGCGGCCCGCTGACGTACGGCATCACGCTGCGCCTGCCGGCAGGACAGCGGGGCCTGGTGGCCGGCAGACTCGATGCGGAATCCGATACGGCAACGGGGTACGAAGCGCGCTTCTCGTTCGATCAGCCGGCCGACGGGATCGATCTGATGGCGGGGCCGTACACCGTGACAGAGCGCGCAGCGAAGAGTGTGGACGGACGCGATATCCGTCTGCGTACCTATTTCGTGGCGGGTCTGGAGGCGATGGCTCCCGCCTACCTCGATTCCAGTGCCGAACTGCTGGGCCGCTTCGAGCGGTCGATCGGTCCCTATCCGTACGAGATGTTCAGTGTGGTCTCGAGTCCGACGCCCACCGGATTCGGCATGCCCACGCTGACCTACATCGGGGCCGATGTCCTCAAGCTGCCGTTCATGCGGGAGGTTTCGCTCGGTCACGAGATCCTGCACAACTGGTGGGGCAACGGCGTCTTTCCCGACTACCGGCAGGGCAACTGGTCCGAGGGACTCACGACGCTGCTCGCCGACTACGACACGCGCGAGCGCCAGGGCCCCGACGCCGCGCGGGCCATGCGGCTCGCGTGGTTGCGCGACATCACCGCTCTGCGCGCGGAGGACGACCGGCCGCTCACGTCGTTCACGTCGCGCACGCACGGTGCGTCGCACATCCTCGGCTACCAGAAGACGGCGATGGTGCTGCTCATGCTGCGCCATCGAATCGGTCCTGACGCCTTCGCTGCCGGCATGCGAATGTTCTGGACTGAGCGGCGCTTCCGGGTGTCTTCGTGGACAGATCTGCGCCAGGCACTCGAGTCGGCCTCCGGTCAGGATCTGACGGCGTTTTTTCGGCGGTGGGTCGAACAGCCTGGCATCCCGTCGATCCGTCTGGAGAGGGCGACCGCGATGAGGCTGGGCGACGCGTGGTCCCTGCAGGTCGTGATGACGCGAGATCTGCCCGACGACGTGGCGACGATTCCCCTTCAGGTCGATACGGCGGACGGCGTGCAGACGTTCGATGTGCGTCCTTCCGGCGCACGCACGACGCTGTCTCTCATGGTGCGAAGCGAGCCCAGGCACGTCCTGCTCGACCCCGAGATGATCACGCTTCGGCGTCTCGCGCCCGACGAGGCGCCGCCGATCCTGCGGGATGTGATGGTCGACCGGAACACGCGTCTGATCGCGCTGGGTCCCGACGACGCCTACGCGGCCTCGGCCCGGGACCTGGCCAACCGGATGCTCGATGAACCGCCTGCGGACGCCGATCCGGAAACCCCGCCCTCCGGCCCGCTCCTCGTGATGGGGCTGCCGGATCGCGTGGATGCTTATGCCGCCAGGTTCGGGTTATCGCCGTCGCCCGAAGCCATTCGGGGCAAGACCGGATCGCGGGTGTGGACGACCCGCACGCCGACTGGCGTGGTGGTGCTTATCGCTGCCGACGCCGAGAACCTCGCCGCGCTCGCGCGACCCCTGCCGCACTACGGCGCCCAGAGCTGGCTGCTTTTCGAAGGCCGGCGCGCCGCCGCACGCGGGGTCTGGCCTTCGATCCCGCAATCCGTCCCGGTGACCAGCGAATCGCCGGTTCGATGACGATCGTCATCGAATACCGTCACGCGTCGGTAACAATTCGGTCATAGTATCCAGACCGTACCGAAGTGCGGAGAAGCATCAAATGCCGGCCACCATTCTCGTCGTCGAAGACGAACCTGCGATCCAGGAACTGATTTCCTACAACCTTGCGCAGGCAGGCCATCAATTGCTGAAGGCCGACAGCGCGGAACAGGCGCTCAGGCTGGTCCAGACCTCCCTGCCCGACCTCGTGCTGCTCGACTGGATGCTCCCGGGGATCTCGGGCGTCGAGTTTGCGCGCCGTCTGCGGGCGGACCGCCGGACACGGCAGATCCCCATCATCATGCTCACGGCCCGCTCCGACGAGCAGGACAAGCTCACCGGGCTCGAGACCGGAGCCGACGACTACGTCACCAAACCCTTCTCTCCCCGCGAACTGAATGCGCGCGTGAAGGCTGTGCTGCGACGGAGGGCTCCGCAGGTGACGGACGACCTGGTCCGCATCGGCGAACTCGAACTGGACCCCGCGAGTCATCGGGTGACTGGCCACGGCAAGACGGTGGAACTCGGGCCCACGGAGTTCCGCCTCCTGCACTTCCTGATGACCCACCCCGAGCGGGTGCACTCCCGCGCTCAGTTGCTGGATCATGTATGGGGAGACCACGTCTTCGTGGAGGAGCGGACGGTTGACGTTCACATTCGCCGTCTGCGCAAGGCCCTGGAACCCACCGCACTGGACGGGCTGGTCCAGACGGTGCGTGGTACTGGGTATCGGATGTCTCAACAACCCGAGTGACCCCTCGACTCCGGGTCTCGGCCCGGTAACATACCGGGGCTTCCCTGACCTGCCTCGGAAATGTCCCTGTCCGTCGAATGATGTCCCACTGGCGCAAACCGCTCATCCTGATCGGGTCGATCGCTGTGGCGACCGCGATCGTCGCGTTGGCGACCAGCCCGGCAATAGCCCTGGCGCTCGCATTCGTTCTGCTCGCCTTCCTGCTCGCGCACCAGATCCACAATCTGTCCCTGTTCCGCGCCTGGCTCCAGGATCCGAAGATCGACACGATTCCGGAGGGAAGCGGCGACTGGGAACAGCTGTTCTCCCGGCTGCTCCGCATGCACAAGCGCCAGGCACAAACGGAAAACAGCCTCCAGGAAGCACTGAGTCGTTTCCTGCAGGCGGGCGCCGCCTTCCCCGAGGCGGTCGCGATCCTCGACGAAGACAATGTCCTCGAGTGGTGCAACCCGAAGGCGCTCACCTACTTCGGCCTGGACCTGGAGCGCGATCGCGGCCACCAGGTCACCAACCTCATGCGTCAGCCGCAGTTCGTGCAGTACCTCGTGTCCGGGGACTACTCCGAGCCGCTCGCGCTGAAAGTCACCACCGCGGCACACGGAGACACGTCGCTGTCCGTCCAGGTGGTCCCGTACGGGGACCGCGAGAAGCTTCTGCTGGGTCGGGACATCACCCTGTGGGAACGCGTGGAGACCATGCGCCGCGACTTCGTGGCGAACGTGTCGCACGAGTTGCGGACACCGCTCACCGTGCTGTCGGGCTTCCTGGAAACGCTCACCGACGTGAGCGACCCGGAACCCGAGATGGTCCAGCGATCACTGCGGCTCATGTCCCAGCAGGCCTCCCGCATGAGCCGACTGGTGGAAGATCTGCTGACGCTGTCGCGTCTGGAGAGCACGGACACCCCGGCAAGGGAAACGGATTTCTCCGTCGCCGAAGTGGTGCATCAGGTGCTGCAGGAGGCCGCCGCACTGTCGAACGGGCGTCATGAGCTCGAAGTGAGCCTCGAAGCGACGGACGATCTGCACGGCAACCCCGACGAGATCCGCAGTGCGTTTGGCAATCTCGTGAACAACGCCATCCGCTACACCCCGGAGGGCGGCAGGATTACAGTGGCATGGGGTCTCGAGAAGGGACTGCCCGTGTTCTCGGTGCGCGACACGGGCATCGGCATCGAGTCCCACCACATCGACCGCCTGACCGAAAGGTTCTACCGGGTGGATCGCAGCCGCTCGCGCGAGACTGGGGGCACCGGTCTCGGGCTCGCCATCGTGAAGCACGTGCTCTCTCGCCATCAGGGCCATCTCGACATCGAGAGCACGCTCGGAAAAGGCAGCGTCTTTCGCGCGGTGTTCCCGGCCGCTCGCCGCGTGGTATCGGCAGAATCCGCGGAACTCGAACGCACCGGCAGCTGAACCGGCGTCAGTAAGGCCGTCATCAGGCCCGTCGGAGAGCGATCTCCAGGACCTTCCCCACACTCATCCGCCAGCCGGGGCTTTCACGGCGGCACTCCCGCATGCGCGCTCCCCAGACCGGATTCGGGAAGTGCACGTCGTCTCGAAACCGCGGAATGACATGCCAGTGCAGATGGGGCACAACGTTGCCGAACTGCGCGAGATTGATCTTGTCGGGAGAGATCACCGAACGCAGTGCGGCTTCGGCGGCGAACACGGCCTCCATGCAGTGAGCGCGGTCCGCGGTCGACAGATCTGTCATCTCCGGCACGTGCGCGTTCCAGATCACCCGCAGAAACCCGGGGTAGTCGGCGTCGTCCACTGCGATGATCCGCAGCCGGTCGTCGCGCCAGAGCACCTCCCCGCCGTCGCCGCTGCAAAGCGGACAGGATGCGTCGCTCACAGGAGCACCCTCTCGATGCCGCCCCGATTGGCGCTGTCCACGTACTGCTGCAGCCAGTTCTCGCCGAGGACGTGCTTCGCGATCTCGATCACGATGTAGTCGGCATCGGTGCCGGAGTCGTCGTTGTAGCGCGACAGCCCCTGCAGACAAGACGGGCAGGAAGTGAGGATCTTCACCTGCCCCGAAAAGCCATCGGCGCGCAGGGCGTCGGCCCCCTTCCGCATTTCTTCCTCCTTGCGGAATCGGACCTGCGTGGAGATGTCCGGACGGGTCATCGCGAGCGTCCCGGACTCGCCGCAGCAGCGCTCGTTCGCCTTGACCTCCGTGCCCATGAGCTGGTTCACGACCTTGAGAGGCTGATGAGTCTTCATCGGCGTGTGACAGGGATCGTGGTACATGTAGCGCACGCCGTCGACGCCCTCCAGCTTCACGCCCTTCTCCATCAGGTACTCGTGGATATCGAGCAGCCGGCAGCCCGGAAAGATACGATCGAATTCATAGCCCGCGAGCTGATCCATGCACGTGCCGCAGGACACGATCACCGTCTTGATGTCGAGATAGTTGAGTGTGTTCGCGATGCGGTGGAACAGCACCCGGTTCTCCGTGGAAATAGCCTGGCCCTTGTCGAGTTCACCGGCTGCACGCTGCGGATAGCCGCAGCACAGGTAGCCGGGTGGCAGCACGGTGACGGCGCCCACGTGGTACAGCATGGCCTGGGTCGCGAGACCCACCTGACTGAATAGCCGCTCGGACCCGCAGCCGGGGAAATAGAAAACGGCCTCGGCGTCGTCCCCCGCGCGCTGTGGATCGCGGATCACCGGCACCATGGACTTGTCCTCGATGTCGAGCATCGCGCGAGCAGTCCGGCGCGGAACCGACTTCGGCATCGGCTTGTTGATGAAGTGAATCACCTGCGCCTTGATCGGCGCCTTGCCGAGCGTGGCTGGCGGCTGCCGGGTCTGCCGTTGGGCCAGACCCAGCCGCCTGGCCCAGCCATAGGCAAAGCGCTGGGCCTTGTAGCCCCAGTCGATCATCACCTTGCGGGCCAGCTTGATGGTCGCGGGATCAGTCGCGTTGAGGAACAGCATCGACGCGGCCGTGCCGGGATTGAACTTCTTCTTGCCCTGCGATCGGAGGAAGCCGCGCATGGCCATCGACACGTTACCGAAATCGATGTCCACCGGGCAGGGATTGACGCACTTGTGGCAGACGGTGCAGTGATCGGCGACATCGCTGAATTCGTCGAAGTGCGCGAGCGACACCCCGCGGCGGGTCTGCTCTTCATAGAGGAAAGCCTCGATGAGCAGAGAGGTCGCGAGGATCTTGTTGCGCGGCGAATACAGCAGATTCGCACGCGGCACGTGGGTCGCGCATACCGGCTTGCACTTTCCGCAGCGGAGGCAGTCCTTGATGGAGTCCGAAATCTCGCCGATGGCACTCTGCTCGAGGATCAGGCTCTCCTGTTCCAGCAGTCCGAAGGACGGCGTGTAGGCGTTGTCTAGATTGGCGCCTGGCAGCAGCTTGCCCGCGTTGAAGCGCCCCTTGGGGTCGACCTCGGCCTTGTAGGCCTGGAACGCCGAGACCTCGCCCGGCTCGAGAAAGTCGAGCTTCGTGATGCCGATGCCATGCTCGCCGGAGATCACGCCGCCGAGGGACTTGGCCAGCGCCATGATGCGGGCCACCGCACCGTTCGCCTGCTGCAGCATCGCGTAGTCGTCGGAGTTGACGGGGATGTTCGTGTGGACGTTGCCGTCGCCTGCGTGCATGTGCAGGGCCACGAACACCCGACTCTTGAGTACGCGCTTGTGGACGGCATCGATCTCGGCTCGCACAGCGTCGAACGTGCGCCCATCGAAGATCTGCATGAGCGGCGCGCGGACCTCCTGCTTCCAGGACACCCGTAACGAATAGTCCTGAAGGCAGCGGAACACGGTGCCATCGCGCTCGAGCCCGGAAACGGGCGGCAGCGGGCTCGTGTCGAGGGCGGACACCGAATCGTCGAGATGCTCCAGCAGCCAGGTCCAGCGGTCACGACACTCGCGGCAAAGCGCCAGCGCGTTGTCGATGCGGGTGTCGAGCACTTCGGCAGCGGACAGTGACTCCTCGCCTTGATTCAGCTGGAGCGGACCGAGGAACGCGGTTTCGAGCGCATCCAGCAGCTGGAGCTTGTTGCGGATCGACAGTTCGATGTTGATACGCTCGATGCCATCGGAGTACTCCCCCAGACGCTCGAGCGGAATCACGACGTCTTCGTTGATCTTGAACGCGTTGGTGTGCTTCGCGATGGCTGCCGTCCGCGCCCGGTCGAGCCAGAACTTCTTGCGGGTGTCCGCCGACACGGCGATAAAGCCTTCGGCGCCGCGCGCGTTGGCGATGCGGACCACCTGCGAGGCGGCGGCACCGGCGGCATCTTCGTCGTCTGCCGCGATATCGGCGAGGAGCACCATCTTCGGCCTCACACCTCGCTTGGCCTTGGTCGCATAGCCCACGGCCTTCACGTACCGCTCGTCCAGGTGTTCCAGGCCGGCGAGAATCGCGCCGCCCGGGCGGGCGTCCATGTGGCGCTTGATCTCGACGATCGACGGCACGGCGTCGCGGACCTGCCCGAAGAACTCGAGGCATACGGTGCGTACGTGCTTCGGCATCCGGTGCAGCACGAATGTGGCCGATGTGATGATGCCGTCGCAGCCTTCCTTCTGGATGCCCGGCAGACCGGCGAGGAACTTGTCCGTCACGTCCTTGCCGAGACCGGCCTTGCGGAAACGCGAACCGGGAACCTCGAGCGTTGCTGCCGGACCGTCGGGGGTGCAGCCGTCCGGGCGGTAGCGCTGGATCGCGAACCGGGCGATCGGCGCGTCGTGAATCTTGCCGAGGTTGTGGTCCAGTCTGGTGATATCGAGGAAGCGGCCCTCCGGGTCGACCATGCGCCAGGACAACAGATTGTCGAGCGCAGTGCCCCACAGCACAGCCTTCTTGCCGCCGGCGTTCATCGCGACGTTCCCGCCGATGCAGGAAGCGTCCGCGGAGGTCGGGTCCACCGCGAAGACGAGGCCCTGGGCCTCCGCGGCTTCCATCACCCGGCGGGTGACGACGCCTGCACCGCACTTCACGGTAGCTACCGGGACGTCGACGCCAGGAATACCAGCCGTCTCGACGGGAGAGAGCGCGTCGAGCTTCTCGGTGTTGATCACTGCCGATCGCCACGTGAGCGGAACGGCGCCGCCGGTGTAGCCAGTGCCGCCTCCTCGCGGGATGATCGTGAGTTCGAGCTCGATCAGGGCGCGGACCATCTCCGCGCATTCGTCTTCCGTGTCCGGGTAGAGCACGACGAACGGATACTCGACGCGCCAGTCCGTCGCATCGGTGACGTGGGACACACGCGCAAGCCCGTCGAAGGCCACGTTGTCCTTCCGGGTGATCCGCGCCATCCGGCGGGATACCTTGCGACGCAGGCTGGCAACGACTTCGAACCCGCGCTCGAACTCCGCCACGGCGTCGTGGGCCAGCGTCAGGAGTTCGCTCACCCGGGCGTCATCGCTGTTGCGGCGCTTTTCGATCTCGCTCAGACGGTGGTGCAACGCGCCGACTAGCGCACTGCGACGGTCGGCATTGGCGAGCAGATCGTCCTCGAGGTAAGGATTGCGTCGGATCACCCAGATATCGCCGAGCACCTCGTACAGCATGCGTGCCGAGCGGCCGGTGCGGCGCTCGTCGCGCAGCGCGCCGAGAAGCGTCCAGGCTCGCGAGCCCAACAGACGGATGACGATCTCGCGATCGGAGAACGACGTGTAGTTGTACGGAATCTCCCGGAGACGCGACGCGGTCTCGGGGACGAGATCAAGCAGATTCACTGGGTTGCAGGTGCTCCGGGAAGGACCGCCATTCTAGGCAAAGTCCAGGGCGGCGTCGCGGGCACACCAGGCTGTTGTCCAGGCTGCGTATTCGTAGACGTTGTCGTACCGGTCAGAACAGCGCGGCGATCGCGGCGTATCGCGCACCCTTGCCGATCGCCATGCAGACGAGCGCGGCCAGCACGTTGACTCTGAGCCAGCCCGCGGCAGCACACAGGCCGTCGCCGATGACGGGTACCCAGCTCAACAGCAAGGTCGCGGCCCCCCATCGCTCGACCCAGCGCAGACGAGGGGAAAAGTCCTTCCGGGGAAGGAACCGGCCGAGCAGATAGGTGGTGAGGCCGCCCAGCGTGTTTCCGACGGTAGCCACGGTCAGCGCAGCGGGAATCGACGCGGGCCACTCGGCGGCCACGGCGGCGAACACAATCTCGGAGTTCCCCGGCAGGATGGTCGCCGAACTGAAGGCCGAAACGAACAATCCCAGCAGTCCCGAGGAGAGCTCCATGGGAATACCGGCTCGGCGTTACTGCGGCTCCAGCACGCCGAACACCTTCTTCACGAGGCGTTTGCTCGATTCGAGAGGATTCGCGCGGATGGCCTTCTCTTCATCGGCGATCGACAGATAGAGCCCGTCGAGCGCCTTGCGGGCGACATACCCGTCGAGATTGGCGTCTTCCTCGCGGACCAGTCCGAAGGCGACGCCCCGGCTCGCAAACCGGTTGTACAGATCGGCGAGCTTCAGGCGCTTCGTCGTTCTCGCGACGATCGGCAGGAAGCGGCGAGTGAGTTCCTCCTCGGTCTTGGCGCGGAAGAACTGCGTCGCCGCGTCTTCGGGGCCGGTGAGGATGGTCTTGGCGTCCTGGATGGTGAGCAGTCTCACCGTGTTCAGCAGGAGATTCTTCGCATCCGGCACGGCCTGCTCGGCCGCGCGGTTCATCGTGGTCATGAGTTCGTCGGACTGCTTGCCCATGCCAACGGCCTTCATGCCCCGCGCGACCTTGGCGAGCCCGTCCGGGAGGGGAATTCGTACCCGTTCGTTCCCCAGAAAGCCGTTCTCCTGCCCGAGGCGGGCGATTGCGTTGCCGGCGCCGATCTCGAGCGCCTGCCGCAGGGCCGTCGCGACCTCGTTGTCGCGAAGCTCTTCCAGGCTGAGGGCGAGAGCCCCCGGACTGCCGGCGATGAGACTGGTGCAAAGGACGAGGCCGAGCCAGCGACGACGGGCAGAGTAGTGCATTGAATGTCCTGAAGGGGAAGGCAGAAGTCCGGCGGGAGCACCGCCCTATGGGGGCCAAACCTACGCCACGTCAGAGGGGCAGGCAACCGGATAGAGGCGAAAATCGGCGTAGGGAACGCCAGAAAAAGAGAGGGCGACCGGAAAGGTCGCCCTAAAAATCGCGTTTGCCAGGGAGAAACGCTACACGTCCCCCATCCGGCGGCAGGCCGAACAGGCGACGGTCGAACTGTAGGTGATCTGATCCATCAATGAAAATGATATATTTGGATGATATTCATTGATTAGAGTCTATGGATGAGTCGGCCTTTCCCACGCCCCGGTATGCATGTGACGCTGCGCCAGCTCCGAGTTTTCGAGACGGTGGCCCGCCTAGGCAGCTTTACCCGCGCCGCCGAGGAGCTGTTTCTATCCCAGCCCACGGTGTCCATGCAAGTCAAGCAGCTTGCCGAGGCCGTGGAGCAGCCGCTGTTCGAGCAGGTCGGGAAGAAGATCTACCTCACCGAGATCGGCGAGGAACTGCAGCGAACCTGCCGCGAGGTATTCGAAGCGTGGGCGCGGTTCGAGATGACCGCCGCGGACCTCAAGGGGATGAAGAAGGGGCGCCTGAGGATCGCGTGCGCCACCACTGCCAAGTACTTCCTGCCTCGGCTGCTCGGCCCATTCTGCGAACGATTCCCGGGCATCGACGTGCGCTTGGAGATCGGCAATCGCGAGGTCATCATCGACCGGCTGGCCCGCAACGACGACGATCTGTACATCCTGGGAAACCCGCCGCAACAGTTCGACATCGCCATGCATCCGTTTCTGGACAATGCCCTAGTCGCCGTAGCGCCCTCGCACCACCCGCTCTGCCGAGAGAAGCACATCCCGCTGGCTGCCTTCGCCAGAGAACGCATGCTCCTGCGGGAGCGGGGTTCGGGCACGCGCATGGTCACGGAGAAGTTCTTCAGGGACCACGGCATCGAAATCACGGCGAAAATGGAGATCGGCTCCAATGAGGCCATCAAGCAGGCCGTTGCCGGCGGTCTGGGGGTGAGCGTTATGCCGCATCACGCCCTGCTGATGGAGCCCATGGGCGGCGAAGTGACCGTGCTTCCCGTAGAGGGGTTTCCGATCGAGCGGTCGTGGTATGTGGTGTACCCGGGCAACAAACAGCTGTCCGTGGTGGCCCAGGCCTTCTTCGACTACCTCCAGAACGAGGCCCGGCGACACCTGGGCCCGGCCATCACTGCGGCCGCGGCTCAGTTGGCGGGGGGCTCGCAGTAGCGAGACCAGTCCATCATTAGGTTCACGGCAAGCTGACGGCGCACGCCGTACTTCTCGCTGCGCATCATGGCCGTCTCTGGTGTGCCCACCTTGGCGATCTTGCGGAAGTAGCCGACCTGATCCATGGGCCCCTCGACCTTGTCGCCCAGCTTCAGCTCGAAGGGGCTGGCGCGAAAGAGAATGGCGTGTCCGTCCTCGTTCTTGACCAGTACATAGTCGCACTTGGCGTCCAGCCACACGACTTCGGCGGTGATGGCATGGGCCTGGGCGGAAAACAGCCACGCCGCCAGGGCGGCCGCAATGCCGGACAGGGTGGAACGTCGGAGCGCAACTGGAGCCATGGAACTGCCTCGAGCAGTGAAACGTGGTTGGTGAGGACCGGGCCCGAAGAGCCGGGCGAGACTGGGCGGGACACTATCACAACGTCCGGGGTGGCAAGGTCAGCAGCCGCATCGACCGACCAAAGCGCATCCGGTTTCCACGATAATCCGGGCATGAATCCCTCCCTTCTCGACGATCTCAACCCGGAGCAGCGCGAGGCGGTGACGCTCCCCGACGTCTCGGCCCTCATTCTCGCCGGTGCAGGCAGCGGCAAGACCCGGGTGCTCACCACCCGCATCGCCTGGCTCGTCCAGTCGGGTCGCGTCAGCCCGCGCGGCCTGCTCGCGGTGACCTTCACGAACAAGGCTGCCCGCGAGATGCTCACCCGGCTCTCGGCGATGCTTCCCATCGACACACGCGGTCTGTGGATCGGCACCTTCCACGGCCTGTGCAATCGTCTGCTGCGCGCCCATCACCGCGAGGCGGCGCTCCCGCAGAGCTTCCAGATTCTCGACACGCAGGACCAGCTCGCCGTCGTGAAGCGCGTGATGAAGTCGCTCGGCATCGACGACGAGAAGTACCCGCCGCGCCAGGCCCAGTGGTTCATCAATTCGGCGAAGGACGGCGGGCTGCGCCCTTCAGCCGTAGATCCGGCAGACGAGTTCGAGAGACGCATGCTGGCGGTGTACGAAGCCTACGACGCCCAGTGCCAGCGCGAGGGCGTCGTCGATTTTGCGGAACTCCTGCTGCGCTGTTTCGAGCTGCTGAGCCGCAACGAGATCCTGCGCGAGCACTACCGCATGCGGTTCCGCCACATTCTCGTGGACGAGTTCCAAGATACGAACAAACTGCAGTACGCGTGGCTGCGCCTGCTTGCAGGCAGCGCGAACTGCGCGTTCGCCGTGGGTGACGACGACCAGTCCGTCTATCGCTTCCGTGGCGCGGAGCCCGGCAACATGCGGGACTTCGAGCGGGATTTCGGCGCGAGCCACGTGATCAAGCTCGAGCAGAACTACCGGTCCCACGGGAACATCCTCGACGCCGCCAATGCTCTCATCGCCCGGAACCAGGCCCGGCTGGGCAAGAACCTCTGGACGGCCGAGGGGAGAGGCGAGCGGCTGCGCGTGTTCGAGGCGCCGTCCGACATCGCCGAAGCCGCGTACATCGTCGACGAGATCCGCGCGCTGCGTGCTGACGGCATCGCGTCTCACGAGATCGCGCTGCTCTATCGCTCCAATGCGCAGTCGCGCGTGCTCGAACACGCGTTGTTCAATGCGGGGCTCGCCTATCGCGTGTACGGTGGCCTGCGCTTCTTCGAACGTCAGGAGATCAAGCACGCCCTGGCATATCTGCGGCTGGTCGCGAACCCGGAAGACGATGGCGCGCTCCTGCGCGTCATCAACTTTCCGACTCGAGGCATCGGCGCCCGATCCCTCGAACAGCTCCAGGAGGCCGCGCGAATCCGCGGCACCAGTCTGTGGCTGTCCGCCTGCTCAGACCCGCCGTCCGGCAAGGCGGGCGCGTCCATCGGGGCGTTCGTGCATCTCATCGAGGGCCTGCGCAATTCGGTCCAGGGCATGTCTCTGGCCGAAACGGTGGAAGCAGTGGTCGATGCCAGCGGCCTGAAGGATCACTACCAGACCGAGCGCGACGGCGCCGAACGTAACGAGAACCTCGGGGAACTGGTGAACGCCGCGGCCGGCTTCAATGCGGAGCAGTTGTACGACCCGGCCGCGCCCGACGGCGGCGTAGTGGATCTGTCGGACCCGATGGCGGCGCTCAACGCCTTCCTGGCGCACGCGGCGCTGGAAGCCGGGGACTACCAGGCCGGCGCCGGCGAGGATGCCCTGCAGCTCATGACGGTGCATTCGGCCAAGGGTCTGGAGTTCCACTCGGTCTTCATCAGCGGTCTGGAGGAGGGTCTGTTCCCGCACGAGAACAGTCTGAACGCCGACGACGGCCTCGAAGAGGAACGCCGTCTCATGTACGTGGCGCTGACTCGCGCCCGGCGGCGGCTCTACCTCACCTTCGCGCAGTCGCGGATGCTGCACGGACAGGTCCGCTACAACATCGCGTCACGTTTTCTGCACGAGGTTCCCCCTGAACTGCTGGAGCGGGTCAACACGCCGCCGCCGCGAGCCTTCGGCAGCATGCCGTTCGGCGCATCCCAGACTGCGCGACCCGCTGCGCCGAGCATGAGTCAGTCGGCCTCCGGCTGGCGCGTCGGGCAGAACGTCATCCATCCGAAGTTCGGGGCGGGCGTCATCGTCAATGCGGAAGGTCGCGGCGCGGATGCGCGGGTACAGGTGAATTTCCGAAACGCAGGCCTCAAGTGGCTTGCGCTGGAGTACGCGCGCCTGACCGCGGCGTAGGGAAGCTCCCTTCTGCTACGGGAGTTCTTCGGGAGCCGCCGATTCCTCGGTCGGCTCGGCCGGATGGATGTCCCGGTAGCTCACGTACACGCTGGTCACCATCAGCGGCATCAGAGCCCAGAACGCGACTTCCATCGCGGTGATGCGAGGCAGACCCAGGGCAGAGAACAAGGCGAAGGCCACGGTCGCCAGCCCGATGAGCACCGCTGTGTACAGCGCGAACGGCAGGGCGTTACGGACGATGGCGCGAAGCGACGTGAGCAGCGCGGCCGGCCCGCGCTGACCGTCCAGCACCACGGCGACCGGCGCGAACCATACCGCCAGAGCCATAGGTAGCCCGATGGCGACGATGATGATCATTGCAACCGACATGCGGTCACGCAGTTCGATGGCCTGGTCGGGCGTGAGCGTCTCGGGCTTCGACATCGCCGTGGTGAAGAGGTCTCCACCCAGCGCGAACAGCACCAGCATGAGCGCCATGTTCACCATCAGGTTGATGCCGCCGATCGACGCGAGGTTACGCACCGGACCCCGGAAACCGCTGAACAGCATCGTGACCGGGATCGATCGGCCGGCCTCGGCCTCCACGCAGGCCTTGGTCCAGCCCGCCAGGATCACCGGCAGGAAGACAGCGATGGCAGCGAACACCACGGGATGGATCGCTCCCGCGGAAACAATCGCCCAGGTCACGAGCGTGAACATCAGCCAGGTAAGCGGCTTCCTCGCAACGAGCCGCCATCCGCGGACGATCCACTGCCAGCCATTGCCGATCGGCACGCGCCGCGGTGCGGCGTTCGGGCTCACGCGGGAAGCGCCAAGTGGTCTGCTCCGGCGGCGCCTTCGCGACGGTGCGTGCGGAGCACGCGCTCGAAATGTGCGGGATCGTGGGCGTGCGTGAGTTCCCCGGGTCTCGGCAGGTGGAAGTCGTAGAGACGCGATACCCAGAAACGCAGGGCCCCCGCGCGCAGCATCAGCGGCCACGCCGCCTGCTCAGCCTCGGTGAAGGCCCGCTTGCTCCGATAGGCCTCCAGCAGCGCCCGGGTGCGCGCAGGGTCGAGCGTGAAGTCCTCGGCGAGGCACCAGTCGTTGACGGTGATCGCCACGTCGTACAGAAGGATGTCCACGCAGGCGAAGTAGAAGTCGATGACGCCGCCAATGTTGTCGCCGTCGAACAGCACGTTGTCCCGGAACAGGTCCGCATGGACAACCCCGCGGGGAAGCTGGTCGTGCCGATGACTCTCCTGGAACCGCACTTCATCGGTGAGCATGCGGCAGTTGGCGTCGTCGAGGAAGGGCAACAGGGACGGCATCGTCGAGGTCCACCACGCAGGACCGCGCAGGTTGTCGAGATGCCCGCGGTAGCTGCCGCCCGCCAAGTGCAGGTCCGCCAGAACCTCCCCGACGCAGGCGCAGTGTTCCACCCCGGGTTGCATCACCGGGGCACCCGCGAGGCGCGTGACGAGCGTGGCCGGCTTGCCGTTGAGCTCACCCAGGAGTTCGCTGCGGAGATCCGCGATCGGCTTGGGGCAGGGCAGACCATGATTGGACAGGTGCGCCATGAGATTCAGGTAGAAGTGCAGCTCCTGCGGGCGCAGCTTTTCGAACAGCGTGAGCACGAAACGACCCTGGGTCGTCGTGACAAAGTAGTTGGTGTTCTCGATACCGGCGAGGATGCCTTTCAGCTCGGTCAGGTGCCCGACGCTGTAGCCATGCAGCCACTGCGACAGTTCCTCGGGCGAGACCTTCGTGAAGACCGACATGTTGCGGCGTTGTCCCTCGGGGGCCCGGTCAGAGGTTGAGGAGCGCTTCGCGCTCGGCCGCCGAGAGGTCGAAACCGCGCTTCTCGTAGTGGGCGAAGATGGCCTCCACGATCTTTTCGGGCTCGTCGATCACCTGGATGAGGTCCACATCGGTCGGATCGATCATGCGTTCGGCGACGAGGGTCGTACGGATCCAGTCGAGCAGCCCGTTCCAGAACGGGCCGTGCACCAGGATGATCGGAATGCGGCGCGACTTGCGCGTCTGCACCAGCGTGAGGGCTTCCATGAGCTCATCGAGCGTGCCGAAACCGCCGGGCATCACGACGTAGGCGGAGGCGAACTTCACGAACATGACCTTCCGCGCGAAGAAATGCTGGAAGGTCTGACTGACGTCCTGGTAGGGATTGGTCTGCTGCTCGTGCGGAAGCTGGATGTTGAGGCCCACGGACAGCGAGCGGCCGAAGAAGGCGCCCTTGTTCGCGGCTTCCATCACACCTGGACCACCACCGGAGATGACCGCGAAGCCGGCATCGGACAACTGTCGGGCGATGCGCTCGGTGAGCAGGTAATAGGGATGGTCGGGCGGCGTGCGGGCGCTGCCGAAGATGCTCACCGCGGGACGCACGGCATTCAGCCGTTCGGTCGCCTCGACGAACTCTGCCATAATCCCGAAGACCCGCCACGACTCGCGCGCGGACCACGATTTCTCCAGCAGTTCCGGTGCGAGCGGAACAGGAATCTTGTTCCTGGTCGTCATCTTGTTTGCTTCGAAGCTGCCGTAGGAAAATGAAAACGCTTCTGCTCGTGGACGGTTCGTCCTACCTGTACCGCGCGTTTCACGCGCTGCCGGATCTGCGCAACCGCGCCGGCGAACCCACGGGCGCGGTCTACGGCGTGGTCAACATGCTGAAGCGTCTTCGCCGTGAAGTGCCGGCCGATTATATCGCCTGCGTTTTCGACGCAAAAGGAAAGACGTTCCGCGACGACTGGTACCCGCAGTACAAGGCCAATCGTCCCTCCATGCCCGAAGACCTCGCCGCGCAGATCGAGCCTATCCACGCTCTGGTGCGTGCACTCGGCTGGCCGCTGCTCATGGTCGACGGCGTGGAAGCGGACGACGTCATCGGGACACTCACGACTCGTGCCAGCAGCGAGGGAATGCGCGCCGTGGTGTCCACCGGCGACAAGGACCTCGCCCAGCTCGTCGACCCCAACGTCTCGCTCGTGAACACCATGTCGAACGAGGTGCTCGACGAAGCCGGCGTCCTGGCGAAGTTCGGCGTGCCCCCCGCACGCATCGTGGACTACTTCGCCCTCGTGGGCGACAGCGTCGACAATGTGCCCGGCGTGGAGAAGGTCGGCCCCAAGACGGCAGCCAAATGGATCCAGCAGTACGGGTCCCTCGACGACATCGTGCGCAACGCCGCCGACATCGGCGGAGTCGTGGGAGAGAACCTGCGCAAGACACTCGACTGGCTGCCGCTGGGTCGCAAGCTCCTCACGGTCAAATGTGACGTGGAGCTGCCCTTCGCTCTCGAGACCCTGGCGCCCCAGTCGGAGGACACCGCGGCGCTGGGCCAGTGGTTCGAGCGGATGGGGTTCAAGACCTGGCTCCAGGAACTCAAGTCGTCGGCGCTCGCCGATCCGGCTACCGCGGAGTCCGCACCGGCGCTCGCCGTGCCGCCGCCCCCCAAGCACTACGAGTGCGTGATCGACAGCGAGTCGCTCGATCGATGGATCGGGAAGATCCACGCTGCGGAGCTCACGTGCTTCGATACGGAAACCACCAGTCTCGATCCGATGGCGGCCCAGATCGTCGGGCTGTCGTTCTCGGTGTCTCCTCATGAAGCCGCGTACGTGCCGCTGATGCACCGCTACCCCGGTACTCCCGATCAGCTGAGTCTCGCCGACACGCTCGCGCGACTGAAGCCGTGGTTCGAGGATGCCTCCAGGGCGAAGGTCGCCCAGAACGCCAAGTACGACATGCACGTGCTCGCCAATCACGGCATTCGCGTGGCCGGCGTGCTGCACGACACGCTCCTGCAGTCCTATGTGCTCGAAAGCCACAAGCCCCACGACATGGACAGCATGGCGATGCGGCATCTCGGCGTGAAGACGATCACGTACGAGGAGGTCGCGGGCAAGGGCGCGGGACAGATCGGCTTCGATCAGGTGTCGGTGGAGACCGCCACCCAGTACTCCGCCGAAGACGCGGACATCACGCTCCAGCTGCATCTTTCCCTGTCGCCCCAGGTGAGCGCCGACGAAAAGCTCGCCCGCGTGTACCGCGACATCGAGATGCCCGTCATGCCGGTGCTGCTGGCGATGGAGCGCCATGGCGTGCTCATCGATTCCCGTCGCCTGGAGGCGCAGAGCGCGGAACTCGGCCAGAAGATGCTCGTGCTCGAGAAGGAAGCCCACGAGCTCGCCGGCCAGCCGTTCAACGTCAACTCGCCCAAGCAGCTCCAGGAAATCCTCTTCGAGAAGCACGGCCTGCCCGTCATCAAGAAGACGCCGAGCGGCACGCCTTCGACCGACGAAGAGGTGCTCGAGCAGCTGGCGCTGGACCATCCGCTGCCCAAACGCATCCTGGACTACCGCGGCCTCTCGAAGCTCAAGTCCACCTACACCGACAAGCTGCCGCGGATGGTGAATCCACGGACGGGCCGTGTGCACACCAACTACGGACAGGCCATCGCCGTCACGGGGCGCCTGTCCAGCACTGAGCCCAATCTGCAGAACATCCCCGTCCGCACGGCCGAAGGGCGACGCATCCGCGAGGCGTTCATCGCACCCGAAGGGCACCGCATTCTGTCCGCCGACTACTCGCAGATCGAATTGCGCATCATGGCGCACCTCTCCGCGGACGAAGCGCTGCTGAAGGCCTTCCGGGAGGGTGCGGACGTGCACCGGGCAACGGCCGCCGAGATCTTCAGCATCGCGACGGACCAGGTGAGCAGCGAGCAGCGTCGCTACGCCAAGGTGATCAACTTCGGGCTGATCTACGGCATGTCCGCGTTCGGGCTGGCGTCCCAGCTCGGGATCGAGCGCAGCGCGGCGCAGCAGTACATGGACCGCTACTTCATGCGCTACCCCGGCGTGGCCGATTACATGCAGCGCACGCGGCAGGCCGCGCGGGAAAGCGGATTCGTGGAGACGGTATTCGGGCGGCGTCTGTATCTGCCCGACATCCGGGCGCAGAACCAGGGTCGTCGGCAGGGTGCAGAGCGCGCAGCCATCAACGCGCCGATGCAAGGTACGGCCGCCGACCTCATCAAACTGGCCATGGTCTCGGTGCAGAACTGGCTGGTGGCGGACGGGCTCGGCACGAAGCTCGTGATGCAAGTTCACGACGAGCTGGTTCTCGAAGTCCCGGAAGCCGAGATCGATCTCGTCCGGGAGCATGTGCCGCAGCTGATGGCTGCGGTCGCCGAACTCGCCGTCCCGCTGGAGGCCGACGTCGGTGTCGGCGCCAACTGGGAAGAAGCGCACTGACCTCGGGTTACGAGGACGCGGCGGCGGCGAACTGAATCCGGTGCAGCCGCGAGTAAATGCCGTCGGCTGCAAGCAGTTCCGCGTGCGTCCCCACTTCCACGACGCTGCCCTTGTCGAGCACCACGATCCGGTCCGCATTTTCGATGGTGGACAACCGGTGTGCGATCACGAGCGTCGTTCTGCCCTTCATCAGTCTTTCCAGCGCTGCCTGCACCTGACGTTCGGACTCGGAGTCCAGCGCAGAGGTCGCCTCGTCCAGAATGAGGATCGGAGCGTCCTTGAGGAGCGTCCTCGCGATGGCGAGCCGCTGGCGCTGACCGCCGGAAAGGCGGACACCGTTTTCTCCCACCACGGTCGCGAGTCCCTGCGGCATCTCGCGGATGAATCCCATGGCATGGGCCGCTTCGGCCGCCGCGATGATTTCCGCCTCGGTCGCGCCGGCCCGCCCGCCGTAGGCGATGTTCCCTGCGATCGTGTCGTTGAACAGGGCGACTTCCTGCGACACGAGTGCAATGTTCGCGCGCAGGCTGTCCAGCGTGAGCGCGCGAAGGTCGTGACCATCCAGCAGGATTCTCCCCTGCGTGGGCTGATAGAACCGCGGCACCAGGTTGGCCATGGTGGTCTTGCCCCCGCCGGAGGGCCCGACCAGCGCGATGGTCTCGCCAGCACGGATCGCGAGCGAGACACCGCTCAGCGCAGCGCGCTCCGCGCCCGGATAGCGGATGTGAACATCCTCGAACACCAGTTCGCCCCGTGCGCGGGGAAGAACCGTCTTGCCGGTATCAGCCTCGGGCTCCCGATCCAGCAGCGTGAAGATGCTTTCGGCGGCCGCCAGACCCTTCTGCAGTTGCTCGTTCACGCCGGTCAGGCGCTTGAGCGGCTGCAGGAGCATCAGCATCGCCGTGATGAACGACACGAACCCGCCCACGGTGGTCTCGTTGGCGGCGGACTGGCGCGCGACCATGGTGATGATCAGCGCCAGAGCAACCGCTGCGATGAGTTGCACGATCGAGGTGTTGGCCGCCGCGGCCGCGGCGTACTTCATGCTGAAGACCCGGACCCGATCGGCACTCGCGCGAAAGCGGCCGATCTCGTAGGGCGCACCGCCGAAGATCTTAACGACCTTCTGGCAGTCGATGCCTTCCTGGAGAACCTGGGTGGTATCGCCCATCGCGGCCTGCACTTCGCGGCCGACACGACGCAGGCGGCGGCTGAACAGCCGCACGATCAGCGTGATGCCCGGCACCGCCACCAGAGTGATGAGCGTCAGCTTCCAATTGAGATAGAAGAGCCAGCCAAGCAGCCCCAGGATGGTGATGCTGTCCTTGATGGAGATCGTGACGGCCGAAGTCGCCGCGGAGGTGACCTGCGTGACGTCGAACGTGACCTTGGAGACCAGATTGCCGCTCACCTGGCTGTCGTAGAAGTCGACCGGCAGGACCATGAACTTGCGGAACATGGCCTCGCGCAGGTCGAGCACGACGCGGGTGGCAACCCAGTTGGAACAGAAACTCTCGACGAAGTTGGCCACGCCGCGGATCAGAAACAGGGTGACCAGCGCCACCGGCATCCATTGCATGAGCCAGGGGTCCTTCTCGACGAAGGTTCCGTCGAGCAGCGGCTTCATCAGGGCCGGCAGGGCGGGCTCGGTGATCGCCGCCACGGTGGTGCCGAAGATGGAGGCAGCGAACACCCGCCAGTAGGGGCGGACGTAGCGCAGGAGGCGAAAATAGAGCTGCGCGCTCGTCGGAGTCGGCATGCAGGGACGATAACAGAATTCCCCGCCGCCTCACCACCGCCCGCGGGCATGCCGGCGCGATACGCCGAACGTGCCGGACCGCAGGTCTTGGCCTGCGCATTCACGGCCGCCGACCCGTCGCTGGCATCGTGTCCCGCCGTCGCGATCCCCGACCGCGCGGATGCGCATGTCATCTTCTGAGCCAGAGCATGCAGAAGCGGTCGTTAGTGGTTGACTCAGCGAGTTTTTTTTCAGTATAGTCCGGTCATGGAACAAGACTTGGACGCCCTCGACGCCCGCATTCAGGCCCTCATCGGCCTGACCGAGGGTCTGCGCTCCGAGATCTCGGAACTGCGCCAGGGTCTCGCCGCGTCGCAGGCCGAGAATGCCGTGCTGACGGACAAGGTCGCCACGGCCCGTGTCCGTCTCGAAGCGCTGCTCGCCCGCATCCCGGCGGACGACGAAGAGGAGACCTCGCCATGACCCAGGAGCCAAAGCCGCTGGACGTGAACATCATGGGTCGCGAGTTCAAGGTGGCCTGCACCGACGAGGAACGAGCCGACCTCGTCCGCGCCGTCGAGTACCTCGATCAGAAGATGCGCGAGATCCGCGACGCCGGCAAGGTCGTCGGGATCGAACGCATCGCCATCATGGCGGCCCTCAACATCTCGCACGAACTCCTTCGCACGAAGGTGACAGGCGGCGTTGACCTCGGTGAGGTGAAGCGTAGAATCGGAACGATGCAAGCCTCGATCGACGCGGCGATGAAAACTCAGGATCAATTGTTCTGAGTTCCTTCCGTTAAGTCTTTCGAAGACATCGTCTTCGCTCCCTGTGGTGTTCGACAGGTCGTTAATTCTCTGAACCAATGTCAACCACCCGGTTGCGGACCTGAGCAGCGCTTTTGTGCGCGTCCCATGTGGATGTACCTACGGCGCTCGGAACGCGACCACTCTTGGACCCCAGGTTCAAGATGCCCGGCCTGACGGCATTTGCGGGGGGCACCCATTCCACAGAGGCGGCGCGCGAGCGTCGCCTCTGTTTTTTCATGATCACGGTGACGCGTTTCTTCGGCGGTCGACGCATTTCGGCTTCGTGCCGGCGGTTTCTCCGGAACCTGGCCCAGATGGGGGTCGCCTGGACAATCAGCGCACCCCTCGCATTGGCTGTCGAAACCGCTCCCGACTCGATCGAACTGCGGGTGCGCGCTTGCACCGTCTGCCACGGCCCCGAGGGTCGGGCAGCCCCTGACGGCTACTACCCGCGCATCGCCGGCAAGCCGGCCGGCTATCTCTTCCAGCAGCTGCTGAGTTTCCGCGACGGTCGCAGACGCTACGCACCGATGACGCATCTGCTGGACACACTGCCCGACATCTATCTGCTCGAGATGGCGCGCCACTTCGCGGCGCTCGATCTTCCCTATCCGCCGCCGCGACCCGCTTCCGCGTCATCGGCTTTGCTCGAACGCGGCCGCGAACTGGTCACTCGCGGGGATCCGGCCCACGATGTCCCTGCATGCAATCAATGCCATGGCGAGGCGCTCACGGGGTTCGCCCCTGCGGTACCCGGCCTGCTGGGGCTGCCCCGCGACTACCTCAACGCGCAGCTAGGCGCGTGGCGCAGCGGCCAGCGACGCGCTTTCGCACCCGATTGCATGGCACAGATCGCCGGCAGGCTATCGCCGCAGGACATCGGCGCCGTGGCGGCGTGGCTGTCTTCGCAGCCGCTGCCGCCCGATACGAAGGCTGTCCGATCGCTTGTCCGGAAGCCGCCGATGGAATGCGGGAGTTTCACGGTGACGGAACCGGCCACAGGAAGATGATCCGCCGATTTGTCCTGTTCCTCGTTCACGCCGCCGTCTGCGCAGTCGCGTTGGCATCGAGCGGGCTCGCTGCCGGCGACGACATCGTCGAACGGGGTGCCTACCTCGCCAACGTCGGCAACTGCGAGGGTTGCCACACGGCGCGGGGTGGCGCGCCATTCGCGGGCGGTAAGCCGATGGCCACTCCCTTCGGCACGTTCTACGCCTCCAATCTCACACCGGACAGGGACACCGGGCTCGGTGCCTGGTCCTCCGAAGACTTCTGGCGTGCCATGCACGACGGTGTGTCGCGTGGCGGGCGTCTTCTGTATCCCGCATTTCCGTATCCCAACTACACCAGAGTGACACGGCAGGACAGCGATGCGATCTTCGCCTTCCTGAAAACCATCACGCCACGCAAGCAAGCCAACCGACCCCACGACCTCCGCCTGCCGTTCGACCAGCCCTGGCTGCTCCGTTTGTGGCGCGCCATGTTCTTCCGCGCCGAACCGTTCGCGCCCGATCCGTCGCGGTCCGAACAGTGGAACCGAGGCGCCTATCTCGCCAGAGGCCTCGGCCATTGCGACGCCTGCCACGCGCCGCGCAACTGGCTGGGCGCGGTGACGAAGAACGATCCGGAGTTCGACGGCGGCACGATCCCGGAGCAGAAGTGGTATGCACCGTCTCTGCACGACCCCGCGCAGGCCGGCCTCGCAGGATGGCCCCGAACCGAGGTCGCGAATCTGCTGCGCACCGGCCGCTCGACACGAGCCACCACCTCCGGCCCGATGGCCGAGATCGTCGCACGCTCCATGCAGCACTGGAACGACAAGGATATGGACGCCCTGTCGGAGTTTCTCGTCACATTGCCGACGCGTATCCGCCCCAGGCCGCGCGTCGAAAGTCCGAACGAGAAGGACCCGACCTGGCTTCGCGGCAAGTCGCTTTACGGAGAGCACTGCAAGGACTGCCACGGCGATCAAGGCCAGGGGCGGCCAGGCGTCTTTCCCGCGCTCGACGGCAATCGCGCCGTGGTGATGAACCCGCCCGCAAACGTCGTCCGCATCGTGCTGGTCGGCGGCTACGCCCCCGCCACGAAGTTCGATTCCCGGCCGCACGGCATGCCGCCCTTCGGCCAGACACTGGGCGATGGGGATGTCGCGTCCGTGGTGACGTACATCCGTTCGGCCTGGTCGAACCGGGCATCGCCCGTCAGTGCAGCAGAAGCGAACCGCGTCCGGGGCTACGGTTCGGACTGAGCCTCGCGGTAAGCCTCTGAGCCGCCACGAGACTCGTCGCGATCGGCCAAGGATGTCGCTGCCCGCCTCGCCCGTGCAGCCGAGGGGATGCCTGTTCTCACCCCCTGTGACAGCGCGGGCCGATGGCGTATCGTTCCACCCATGCGCCGCGCCCTGCTCATCGCCCTTGCCTCGCTTTGCATCACCGGCACCGCCACCGCGGAGGACTCCACGGATGTCTGGCCCATGGTGCAGGCGAGCCTCTTCGGCACGCGGCCCATCACCACCGCCGGTCCCGAGCTCGTACTGTTCCTCCCCGCCCGCGCGGAGGACGCTTCGGTCGTCCCGGTGACGATCCTCACGCGACCTCGCCCGGGAATGGCATCACCCCGCAAACTGCACCTGTTCATCGACCGGAATCCCTCGCCCGTCGCAGCGATCTTCGAGTTCGGCGAGGCCGCGGGCAACGTGGAGATCGAGACCCGTGTGCGTGTCGAGACCAACAGCCCGGTGCGCGTGGTGGCCGAGTTCGCCGATGGCTCGCTCAGCATGACCACGAAGTTCATCGAAGCTGCCGGCGGCTGCTCGGCTCCCGGCAACAAGCGTGCGGCAGACGCGACGACGCTCGGCCGCATGCGCTGGCAGCTTCCCGATACCATCCGCCAGGACATCCCGAACGCCGTCGCGCTGCTCATCCGGCATCCGAACACGTCCGGCCTCGCGGTGGACCAGACTTCTCACGTGGTGGAGCCCCCGCAGTTCGTCCGCACAGTTCGGGTCCTGTGGCGTGACCGGCTGGTGATGTCGGCGAGCGTCGATTTCTCGATCAGCGAGAACCCCGCGTTCCGCTTCAACTTCGTCCCCGACGGGGAAGGAACGCTCAGCGCGGAGGTAGTGGACTCCAGCGAGTTGCGCTTCGAGAGCAGTGTGCCCGTAGCGGGCGAGCCCCGACAGTAGGACGATACCGGTGGCAGCGATGTCCGCCGGAACTGGCATCCCGTAAGGCGCGCAAGTCACAGGCTCCCCCGCCTGCGGGAGCCAGTCTCGTCACGCCAATGAAGTGCTTCCATCGCGGCGTGGTGAGTCAAGGCGATGCCTGTCATGCCGATAAGCCGTATTGCAGTCGACCTGACTGCATCGCTCAGGGCCATTCGGAATGAAGACCTACTCCTCGGTTGCTGGCGGGATGCTCGTCGGCGTGCTCGCGCTGACCGCAGAGCCCGTTCTTGCCCAGGCCTCCCCGGAGGCGGCGAGCTGGAGCGGCTCGTACGTGAGCCTCTTCGGTATCGAGTCCTCCAGTCGGGTGAGCGGCGAGAGCCGGCGGGGTGACGGAAACGTCGGCACCAACGCCTCCAGCGAATCCGCCGAAGACTCCTTCCGCGGTGCGGGTGCCGGCTTGCTTCTGGGCTTCCAGCGTCAGTTCCCCACCGGGATCGTGGTAGGGCTGGAGGCAGACTGGGGGTGGCTGCACCAGGAAGGGCGCCAGGACACCATCGTGACCGCGAACAATGCGTGGAACGGCATGACTCAGGCCTCGATCCTACGCGAGACGCGCTGGTTGTCGACCGCGCGCTTGCGTCTTGGCTACGCAAACGGCCCCTTCATGGTGAACATCACCGGTGGCCTCGCCATGGCTTCACTGAACGAGACCCGCACCCAGTACGAGGGCGTCAGCGGGCCGAACCAGACCATGGCCCGGTTCAGCGACAGCGATCACGCCACGCCAATAGGCTGGACATTGGGAATCGGCGCCGCCTGGCGCGTTTCCGGAGCCTGGTCCCTGCGTATGGACTACCTCCACACGCAGTTCGATTCGGTTCGCTTCAGCTTTCCCGATGCTCGCGGCGGCGTGGTCTCCGGGAGCGGCTTCGCGTCGGTTCAGGGTCGCTCGGTCGAAAACGACGTCACCATGCAGACCCTCCGGATCGGGGTGACTTATCGGTTCGGCGCAGCGCCGTAGGCGATTGCCGATGGCGGTACGCGTGACTTCGGGCGCTCGTTTCCCCGCGCAACTGCTACCCAGCTCCGGCCACATCTGGGGAAAGTCGAACAACCTCCGCCGTCGCGCGGTAGTGCGGACCTTCCCTGGTCGTTTAACCACGGCGAGGGTAAAATGCATCGCATCTGCAATGCACAGATCTATCACCATGAAATCCGCGACCTTGCCCTCGCTCCGTGTCGATCCTGAACTGCGCGAAGCCGCTGAAAGCGTACTGGAGGAAGGTGAGACCCTGTCGGGTTTCATCGAAACGTCCGTGCGCGAGACCATCCTTCGCCGCCGCACCCGCACAGAGTTCATCGCCCGCGGTCTGGCCTCCCGCGACGATGCCAAGCGCACCGGCATCTACTACGACGCCGACTCGGTCCACACCTTACTGAAAGAGAAACTGGTCACTGCTCGAAAGACGCTCCGGAAGAAAGTTCGCTCGTGAGCTTCGCCGTTCGCTACAGCGCGGCGGCGCGAGATGACCTGGTACGCCTGTATGACTTCCTGCTCGATCGCGCCACGACCGTCGAGGATATCGATCTGGCGGAGCAGGCGCTCGGCGCAATCACGGGCGCAGTGGAGCGCTTGAGCCAGTCACCATTCATCCACCGGAAAGCCGGGGATGATGCCTTCCTGCGCGAACTCCTCATCCCCTTCGGGCGGAGCGGCTACGTGGCGCTGTTCGAGATAGACAGCGCATCGACCGTGACGATCCTCGCCGTACGCCATCAGCTCGAAGACGACTACCACTGAATTCGTCGGAGGACGGAGGCGTCGTCACGCAAGCAGGTTCCGATGGTGTATTTTTCGTGCTTCCTCTGACGTTCGTGATCAACGACCTATGGTCCTGAGCTGCGCGGCCACGCGTGCCGTCAGCGTCCTCTGCTGGGTGGGAATGTGGGTGGGGTTCCAGTGAACCCCCCGCAACCAGGCCAGCGCGAGAATGTCGCGATCCTATATCTTTCAGTCTTTTGCTGACCCCCTGGAACAGGAAGGAAGGTAAATGCGTTATTGGCTGATGAAGTCCGAGCCCTCCGAAGTCAGCATCGACGATCTGGCCCGGATGCCCAAGAAGACCGTGCCGTGGTTCGGCGTGCGCAACTACCAGGCGCGCAACTTCATGCGCGACGAAATGCAGGTCGGTGACCCCGTCCTGTTCTATCACTCCAGCTGCGAGGAGCCGGGCATCGCCGGCATCGCCAAGGTGGCGAGCAAGCCCTACCCGGACGACACTCAGTTCGACCCCAAGGGCAAGTACTTCGACCCCAAGTCATCACGCGAGAATCCGCGCTGGATCCACGTGGACGTGCAGCTCGTCAAGAAAACGCGGCTCATCGGCCTGCCGGAACTGCGCGAACACAAGGCGCTCGCCGACATGCGCATTCTGCAGCGGGGCAACCGCCTGTCCATCACACCGGTCACGCCGGAAGAGTGGGCTTTCATCGAATCCCTCCTGTGACAGGCATCTCCATGGCTTCGCTGTCGATCTGGTGGCTCATCTATCCCCTGATGGGTCTGTTCGCGGGCTTCTTCGCAGGTCTGCTCGGCATCGGCGGCGGCATGATTCTCGTGAGCCTCATGGTGTTCGCGTTCAACGCGCAGGGTTTCCCCGATGACCGCGTGATGCATCTGGCGCTCGGCACCTCGCTCGCCACCATCGTGTTCACGTCCATCAAGAGCGTCCATTCCCATCACAAGCACGGCGCGGTGCGATGGGACATCGTGCGCAACGCGGTGGCCGGCCTGGTGATCGGCACGCTGGCGGGGAGCGCGGTCGCGGAAACGTTGCGTTCCCGTGCGCTCGCCGTCTTGTTCACGTTGTTCGTCGTCTACTCCGCCGTCAACATGATGCTGGACCTGAAGCCGAAGCCGACGCGGCAGCTGCCCGGCCCGGTGGGTCTGCAATTCGGCGCTGGTCTGGTGGGCGTCGCTTCCGCGCTGGTGGGCGCGGGCGGCGGATTCCTCAGCATCCCGCTGATGAGCTTCTGCAACGTGCCGATGCGACAGTGCGTCGCCACGTCGTCCGCCCTGGGCCTGCCCATCGCGATTGCCGGTACGATCGGGTTCCTGATCAGCGGCTGGGACAAGGATCATCTGCCGGCGTATTCCCTCGGATATCTGTACCTGCCCGCGCTCGTGGGGATCGTCATCGGCACCTTCGTGACGGTGCCGATCGGCGCGAAGATGGCGCACACGATCCCGGTGCCCAAGCTCAAGAAAGTATTCGCGATCATCCTTGCCATCATGGCCGTCAAGATGACGGTATCCCTGTTCTAGGCTCGCGTGTGGCTTCTTCCACCGCCGTGGGCCAGCGTTACTGGCCGTTCCTGCTGACGTGTGCCGCGATCCTGATGATCACGATGGGCGCACGCCAGTGCCTGGGTCTGTATGTGTCGCCGCTCAACACGGCCACGGGCCTGGGCATCGTGTCGATCAGCTTCGCGCTCGCCGTGGGGCAGTTCGTATGGGGTGCCGCGCAGCCCGTGTTCGGTGCCCTCGCGGATCGCTACGGGTCGGAACGCGTGGTGATGATCGGCGGCCTGATGATGGCCGCTGGAATCGGACTCACGCCCTTCGTCGACAACCAGTGGTTCCTGATGGGCACCCTGGGCTTCCTCGTCGCCGCTGGTGCCGGGGCGGGCAGCTTCTCGATCCTGATCGGTGCGACGGCCGGGCGGTTGCCACCCGAGAAGCGCGCCTTCGCTGCCGGCTTCATCAACGCCGGCGGAAGCTTCGGTCAGTTCCTCTACGCGCCGCTGTCGCAGTTCGTCATCGCGAGTTTCGGGTGGGTCAGCGCCCTGCTCACGGTCGCGGCCACGACGCTGCTGACGCTGCCCCTCGCACGGGTACTCCGGGCTTCACCGTCGTCGACCGCCCAGGCGACAGCGGCACACGCGAGTCATCCGGGGCCGACCGGGCTGCGCGCGCAGCTGCGCGAAGCCATGGGCAACACGAGCTACTGGTGTCTGCACGCCGGGTTCTTCACGTGCGGCTTCCACGTGGCCTTCCTGGTCACGCACCTGCCGGGTGAAGTGCAGCTATGCGGATTGCCGGGCAGTGTCGCGGCCACCTCCCTCGCCCTCATCGGCCTCGCCAACATCGCCGGCAGCCTCTCGGCAGGGTATCTGGGCGGCATCTACCGGATGAAGTGGCTGCTGTTCTGGGTGTACGCGACGCGCGCCGTGGCAATTCTGCTGTATCTGATGGCGCCGAAGACGGCGGCGACGTTCTTCGTGTTCGCGGTCGTGCTCGGGTTCACCTGGCTGTCGACGGTGCCGCCGACGGCCGGCCTCGTGGGCAAGCTGTTCGGTACCCGGCACCTCGCCACGCTATTCGGCCTGACGCTGCTGTCGCACCAGATCGGCGGCTTCTTCGGTGCGTGGCTCGGCGGGCTCGCGCTGGTGAATACGGGCTCCTACGACTGGATGTGGTACGCGGACATCGCGCTGGCCGCGCTGGCGGCGGTGGTCAACCTGCCGATCCGCGAAACACCGATGCACCCGCGAATCGCTACTGCGTAGTCAGTGGGCGTCCCGCGCGCGCGCCGTAGCGACCGGTCCGGCACGCCGGCCTTGCACGCCCAGAAATGCGAAATCGACGTCGGGCACCCGCCCGTCGATGAGTTCCGCGAGAGCCTTGCCTGATCCACACGAGTGGGTCCAGCCGAGCGTGCCATGACCGGTGTTGAGATACAGGTTGGGGATGCGCGACTGGCCGATGAGCGGCACGTTGCCCGGCGTGGCCGGCCGCAGCCCCGTCCAGAAGCGCGCCTGCGAGAAGTCACCAGCACGCGGAAAGAGTGACTTCACTCTCGCCACGATGGCCTCGCACCGCACGGGATTGATCTCGGTGTTGTAGCCGTTCAATTCCGCCGTGCCTGCCACGCGCAGTTCGTTGCCCAGCCGTGAGAACACCAACTTCTGTTCATCGTCCGTCAGGCTGACAACCGGAGCTTCGTCTTCGGTGCGTACCGGCAGGGTGACGGAGTAGCCCTTGGCCGGATACACAGGCACCGACAACCCCAGCGGGCGTAGCAGCAGGGGACTGTAGCTTCCGAGCGCGACGACATACGCATCGGCGCGCAACTCGCGTGCGGGCTGCGTGCCGGTCTGCACGGCGACGGAACCGATGGCACCGCCTTCGGGCTTCAGAGCAATCACCCGCGTGTCGTACTCGAAGCGCACGCCTCTCGATGCGCACAGCGCCGCGAGTTTTTTAGTGAAGACATGGGCGTTGCCCGACTCGTCCGTCGACGTGAAGGTGCCGCCGACGATGTCGACCGTCGCGTTCCTCAGCGCAGGCTCGAGAGCGAAGCACTCCTCACGGGTGACGGGCTGGCTGTCGCACCCGTACTCCCGCATCGCCGCGGCGGCTTCCACACCGGCGGCCAGACTCGCGGGCGTGGTGAAGAAATGGAGGATGCCGCGTTCGAGATGGTCGTAAGTGATGCCGGTATCGCGGCGCAGGGATTGCAGTGCCGCCCGGCTGTAGATGCCAAGGTTCACGAGCTGCGCGATGTTCCGGTGTGTGCGGGAAGGCAGGCATTCCAGCAGGAAGCGCAGGCCCCAGGCCCACATCGCGGGGTCTGCACGCAGGCGGAACAGGAGCGGCGCGTCTTCGCGCCCGAGCCAGCGCACGATCTGCGCGGGGGCATGCGGATTCGCCCACGGCTCGGCATGGCTCACGGAGATCTGGCCGCCATTGGCGAAGCTGGTCTCGAGCCCCGAGCCGGGCTGACGATCCACCACCACCACTTCATGGCCCCGCTGAGACAGATACCACGCCGAGGTGGTACCCAGAAGACCGCTGCCGAGAACGAGAACGCGCATGGAGAAGAAACCGGTGCTGTGTGTTCAGCGTTCGTTGACCAGCGGCCCGAAATAGTTCCAGCGCTTGCCGTCGAAACGCAGCAGGCGCAGTTGCGTCACCGGGCGGAAGTCCTCCGGACTGGTGTTGATGACAATGCCCGGCAGAGTGAGGGGCAGGCGCACGTCCTTCAGGTTCGCGGCCTGACGCATGACGTTCTCCCGCGACAGATCATCGCCGCAGCGCTTCAGCACTTCCATCAGCAGATGGCCCTGCATGTAGGCGTAGCCATAGGCGCCGTCGATCATGTCGGCGCCCTTGTTATAGGCCTTCATCCACTCGACGAACTCCTTCACGTCCGTATCGTTCACGTACTCGGGATCGAGCGGATCCTTGCCGAAGTAGGCGGTGATGAGGCCGACGGACTTGTCGAGACCCGCGGGCGCGAGCGTCGCGCCGATCGATGCGGCGGGGTAGCCCGTGAAGTGCAGCGGCTTCCAGCCGAGCTCGTGCACCCGGCGGATCGTCTGCGTGCCGAACTTCGGGATCGTGAACATGAACAGCGTGTCCGCGCCGGAGGCCTTCAGCTGGATCACCTGGGAATCGACCGACGGGTCGAACAGCTCGTGAGTGGCCTCGGCGACGATCATCTTCGCGGCCTTGTCGCCCAGTCCCAGCTTGAGGCCCTTCAGGTACTCCTTACCGAGATCGTCGTTCATGTAGAGCACGGCAATTCTGGCGTCGGGCTTGTTCTGCAGCAGGTATTCCGCGTACACCCGCCCCTCGAACTCGAAGCTCGGCACCCAGCCCATGGTCCACGGGGCCTTCTTCGGTTCGTGGAACCGGCGTCCGGCCACCGCCGGAAACAGATGGGGCACCTTCTTCTGGTTGAGGTACAGCTGCACCGCCATGTTGCTGAGTCCGAGAATGCCGAACGTGAAGGCGACCTGCTCCTGCTCCACCAGGCGTCGCACCTGTTCCAGTGCACGGGGCGGCACCATGGAGTCGTCGAGGCTGATCAGCTTCAGCTTGCGGCCGTTGATGCCGCCCTTCGCATTGATCATCTCGAAGAACGCGGCGTGGGCACGCCCGACCGTGGCATAGGCCGACGCCGGGCCGCTGTAGGGCATCGTCTGCCCGATCTTGATCTCGGTGTCCGTGACGCCGGGGTTCGGCTTCTTCTCTTCGGCTTGCGTGCAGAACGCCATCGCCGACAGAAACACCGCCGCGAGCAAGGAACGCATCTTCGGACTCCCGCTGGGAAAGGACGCGGGACCATACCATCGCCGGATACCCTGCGGGAAGCAGGGGCGGCGGTCAGCGAACGAACACGGCGGCGTCAGCGAGGCTCACGGGGACGGGTTCCAGGACACGGCCCCGACACGGGCCGTCTTCACAGAAGCCGTCCTCATAGCGGAAGACCGCACCGTGGGCGGAGCAAATGATCCATTCGTGATCGAAGGTCACGAACCGGTCAGGCGTGTCGTTCAGGGGTATGTAGTTGTGGGGGCAGCAGTTCACGTAGCCCCATATTTGCGACTGGCGTCGGACGACGAGAATCCGCAGGGCGCCCGGGTCGGTCCCGAAGAGGAACTCCCGGCCTTCGCCCTCGGGAATGTCCTCGAGGGCGCAGAGCCTCGTGCCGGAGGCCGGGGCGGCAGGATGCTCCCGCCACCCCTGTGTCACGGAGCCGTCACCAGGGCTTGCCGTTGCAGCTGCGCGCCTGGGCGTAGATGACGCCGTAGGGAGGTTGGCGTTCCACGAAGTAGCGGCCGACGAGCACGCCCTCACACACGGCGTTGACGCCGCCGGGGTGATCCGTCTGCTGGAAGTTCACGCTGGGATACTCGAATCGGATCTTGTCCTGCCAGGACGACAACGTCGCGAACGTGCTCATGCCACCACCTCAAAACTTCTCCGGTCTGAGGACCCCGATGTCTGCGACGAACACCGTCGTCGCATAGTTCAGGGCGTACTTGGACCGCACGTGCTCGGCAATCGCGGAAGCGGTCGGGTCGTCGCAGATGACCTCGACCCGGATGTTCCGGTCCGCTTCCCAGGCGGCCTCGCGAGCACCATGACGGCCTCCTCCCCGGACGTCGCAAATCGTGTACCCGTGGGCGCCGAGGGTCAGAATGTCCTTGACCAGCATGGACTCCAGCGCAGATTCGGTGATGATGACAACGAGCTTTCGGGCGTGGGTTTGCATGGGTTTCGTCGTTTTCAGGCACCGTAGAGATAGCCGACTACCCGATGGTAGAGGGGGATGCCGACCAGCACGTTGAACGGGAAAGTGACCCCGAGGGATGCCGCCAGTGACAGTGAGGGATTGGCCTCGGGCACGGCAATTCGCATCGCCGCCGGTGCGGCAATGTACGACGCACTAGCGGCGAGCGTGCCAAGCAGGATCGCACCGCCCAGAGACAACCCGATGCCCTGGGCAACCAGACCGCCGATCGCGGCAAAGATGCACGGAACGATGGTGCCGAAGGCCAGGAGAAACAGGCCCGTACGCCGAAGATCCCGGATCCGTCCGGCGGCGACCAGCCCCATCTCCAGCATGAACAGCGCGAGCACCGCCTTGAACAGTTCGAAGAAGAGTTTGGCCTGTGGCTCCAGCGCCTGAGGACCGGAGATCCACCCGATCACGAGACCGCCCGTGAGCAGCACGATACTCCGGCCGAACAGCACCTCGTGCGCGAGCGCCCCCCATTCCACACGCCGCTCCGCACCGAGCTTGGCGAGCAGAATGCCCACGACGATGCCGGGTACTTCGAGAAGGACGACGAACAGCGGCATGTATTGCTCGTGGGAGATGCCGCGTTCCAGCAGATAGGCCATGGCCACCGCAAAAGTGACCATGCTGACCGACCCGTAGTGCGCCGCCACCGACGAGGCATCCGGGCGGTTGAACCGTCCGACATATCGCAGAACCGGGTACGCCAGCAGGGGCAGCGTGATCCCGAGCAGCAGAACACCGCCCACTTGGGGCAGAAGAGGGCCGACCGGATGCTTGGCGAGTTCCACCCCGCCCTTGAGCCCGATGGCGAGGAGCAGATAGATGGACAGCCCCTCGTACATGGCTTCGGGCAGGCGCAGGTCGCTTCGGACCAGACGCGCGATCACACCCAGCAGGAAGAAGAGGACGACAGGATCCAAGACGAACTCCGGCAACGGGGTGGCGGGCGGACGATGGCGCAGACCATCGACAGGGGCTCAAGGTTCCGCAGGTGTGGTGGCGCGCGAGAGCCGATCGCGAACGGCGAGCCACTCGGCTCCGCCTGGAACGGTTTCCACCAGAAGGCGCGAGCAGCCCGCCGCGTCGAGTTTCCTCAGGTTGGCATACAGATCATGGGCGTAGCTCGCGGGATCGACCGGCGCGTGCACCCAGGTGCCGCGCTCGTGGCTTCCCGGGCTGGGGCGACGGGCCAGCACCCCGAGCCGCGGCTCCTTGCCGCGCCATGCTGCATCGATGTCGTCGGCATTCATGAGGACTGCGGGTGTTCGCGGTGCGTAGTGAGAAGCGAGGGACCCCGAGACCCGGGGCGACGCTGCGCCCGGTACGCCCACCCTGCGCCCCAGCACGGCTTCGAGCTCGCTGGCAGAGATCATCCCCGGACGTAGTAGCACCGGCTCGGTGCCGGACAGATCGACGATCGTCGATTCGATACCGACTTCACTCGGGCCGCCTTCGAGGATCAGGTCGAGGCTTTCGCCGAACTCCGCACGCACGTGTTCCGCCGTGGTGGGCGAAATGTGGCCGAAGCGGTTGGCCGACGGGCCGGCTACGCCGTGTCCGAACGCGCGCAGCAACGCCTGGGCGACCGGGTGGGAGGGGATGCGGATGCCGACGGTATCCTGACCGCCGGTCACGATGTCGGCTACTCCGGACTGTCGGGGGAGCACAAGGGTCATCGGTCCTGGCCAGAACGCCGCGGCGAGTTTCAGGGCGGCGTCGGGGACGATCCGAGCCCATTCCCCGATCCGGGAGGCGTCCGCGAGGTGGACGATCACCGGATGATCGGCCGGTCGTCCCTTGGCTTCGAAGATGCGGCGCACGGCCTCCGGGTTGGTCGCGTCTGCGCCGAGCCCATAAACCGTCTCTGTGGGGAAAGCCACGAGACCCCCAGCATTCAGTCGGGCCACGGCGGCCGCGATCGGATCCATCGGATGCGGCGTTCAGCCGGTCAGAAGACGCAACGCCTCACGATACTTCGCGCCAGTTTTCTCGGCGACATCCGGCGGCAGGGAGGGAGCCGGCGGTTGCTTGTTCCAGGCCATGGATTCGAGCCAGTCCCGCACGAACTGCTTGTCGAAGGAAGGCGGACTGATGCCGATCCGATACTCCGACCGGGGCCAGAAGCGGGAGGAATCGGGCGTGAGCGCTTCGTCGATCAGATAGAGCGAGCCCGCCGCATCGGTGCCGAACTCGAACTTGGTGTCCGCGATGATGATGCCGCGCCCTCCGGCGTACTCCGCGGCTTCGCGATAGAGGCGGATCGCGGCGTCCCGAACCTTCGCGGCCATCGGCGCGCCGAGCAGCCGCTCGGCTTCGGAGTAGGGGATGTTCTCGTCGTGTGTGCCCTTGGGCGCCTTCGTCGAGGGTGTGAACAGCGGCTCGGGCAACTGCTGCGCTTCCTGGAGACCGGGCGGCAGAGCAATGCCACAGATGGCGCCGGTGCTGCGGTAGTCCTTCCAGCCCGAGCCGGCCACATAACCGCGCACGATGGCCTCGAGCGGCAACGGCGCCAGCCGTCGCACGACGAACGCCCGTCCGTGGACCTGATCGCGTTCATCCGGCGAGACGAAGCTCTCGGGATCGGCGTCGAGCAGGTGGTTCGGAATCACGTGCTTCAGCCGCGCGAACCAGAAGTTCGACATCTCGGTCAGCACGGCGCCTTTGCCCGGTATGGGGGTCGGGAGAATCACGTCGAAGGCCGAAAGGCGATCCGTCTGAATGATCAGCAGGCGATCCGCGTCGATCTCATAGATGTCACGCACCTTGCCCCGATGCAGGAACTTGAGGGAACGCAGGTTCGTTTCGAGGACGGCGGCGGGAGAGGTGGCGGTCATCTTGGGGAGCAATCCGGAAAGCGGTCAGGACGCGGGACGCGGCGTCGGGGAAAGAGCGGACTTGATGGCGGTGGCGGTCGCGAGAGCTTCCTCGACAGAATCGGCCAGCACCGTGAAGTGGCCCATCTTGCGACCGGGCCGGGCCTCGCGCTTGCCGTAGAGATGCAGCTTCGCCCTGGGATGGCGCAGCACCTGGCTCCAGTCGGGTTCGCCGTCACGCCAGAGATCGCCGAGCAGATTCACCATAACTACGGGACAATTCAGCGCAGTGTCGCCCAGCGGCTGGCGGCACATGATGCGCGCCTGCTGCTCGAACTGGGAACTGAAACAGGCATCGATGCTGTAGTGGCCGCTGTTGTGCGGACGCGGCGCGATCTCGTTGGCAAGCAGTCGTCCGCCGTCGACGACGAAGAATTCCACGCAGAGCACACCCCGGTAGTCGAGGGCCTCGGCCACCCGCACGGCCTTTGCACGGGCTTCCTGTGCGAGGGCCGCCGGGATGCGTGCGGGCACGATGCTGACGTCGAGAATGCCGTTCGCGTGCTGGTTCTCCGCGACAGGAAAAGTGGTCGTCGCGCCATCGAACCCACGGGCAACCACCACGGACACTTCGAGATCGAGCTTCAGCCGCTTTTCAAGGACGCAGGGCTTGGACCCCATGTCCCGGAAGGCCTGGAGCACCCCTTCGCGCGAGGTGACCGAGACCTGTCCCTTTCCGTCATAGCCCAGTCGCGCGATCTTGAGGATGCCGGGGAGGAGCGACTCGTCGATGCGCGCGAGTTCGGATTCGTGCTCGATCACGGCGAACGGCGCCGTCCCGAGGCCGGCCTCGACCAGGAAGCGCTTTTCACGGATGCGATCCTGCGCCACCGCGACGCCCTGATGGCCCGGGCTTACCGTGCAGTGATCCGCGAGACGGCGCAGGGCATCCGCCGGCACGTTCTCGAACTCGGTGGTCACGGCGGAGCAGCGCCGCGCGAGTTCGCCGAGGGCGCCCTCGTCCAGATAGTCCGCCTGGAGATGGTCGTCCGCCACGGACCCGGCCGGGCTCTCGCCACCGGGGTCCACGACGACAACTCGGTAGCCCATGCTCTGCGCCGCCATCGAAAACATGCGGCCGAGTTGTCCGCCACCCAGCAGGCCCAGCCAGGCCCCAGGTGCCACCGGCGTCATGCGGGACCGGGCTCCGGCAGTCGGATGGCCTTCACCGTGTCCGTCTGACGGGCACGATAGTCGTCGAGCTTGGTGGCGAGCGCCGGGTCCCTGACCGCCAGCATGGCGACGGCGAACAGCGCCGCGTTGGCGGCACCCGCTTCACCGATAGCAAAGGTCGCGACCGGAACGCCTTTCGGCATCTGGACGATGGACAGCAGCGAATCGAGGCCCTGCAGCGCCCGGCTCTGCACCGGCACACCGAGGATCGGCACGCGCGTCTTCGCGGCGAGCATGCCGGGCAGATGCGCGGCGCCGCCGGCGCCCGCGATGATGCACTCGAGCTGTCGATCCGCCGCCTGCTCCGCGTACTCGAACAGGACATCGGGGGTGCGGTGGGCGGAAACGACCCGGGACTCATGGGGTACCCCGAACTCCGTGAGGATCCGGGAGGCGTGCTGCATCGTTTCCCAGTCGCTCTGGGATCCCATCACGATGCCGATGCGAGGGGCAGATGTCATGACGAATCAGGCCATCCTGTGCTCGCCGACCCGCACGATCTTCATCGTGTTGGTCCCGCCCGACTTGCCGAGGGGTTCCCCGATGGTCAGCACGATGAGATCCCCGTCCGTCACGACGCCGTGCGCCTTGAGGCTGTCCTCTGCCTCGCGCAGGAGCGCGTCGCGGTCGGAAGTGAAATGCTGAATCATGAGCGGGTAGACATCGCGGAACAGGGAAAGGCGATAGCGCGTGCTGATCTCTGGCGTCAGGGCGTAGATCGGTACGCCGCAATTGACGCGCGACATCCATAGCGCCGTGGACCCTGACTGCGTGAGCGCGGCGATGCACTTCACCTTGAGGTGGAATGCCGTGAACAGCGCGCCCATCGCGATGGACTGATCGACGCGTGTGAACACGCGGTTCAGGAACTCGCGGTCGAGAGCGAGATCGGTGGACTTCTCGGCTTCCAGACAGACGCGGGCCATGGCCTCGACGGTCTGCACGGGATACTTTCCGGCGGCCGTCTCGGCGGAGAGCATCACGGCATCGGTGCCGTCGAGCACCGCGTTGGCGACGTCGGAGACTTCCGCGCGGGTCGGAACGGGGCTGTTGATCATCGACTCCATCATCTGGGTCGCCGTGATCGTCAGCTTGTTCTTCTCGCGCGCGAGCCGGATCATCTTCTTCTGCAGCGCCGGAACGGCCGCATCGCCGACTTCGACGGCGAGATCCCCGCGAGCCACCATGATGCCGTCGGACGCATCGAGAATGTCCGTGAGTGCGTGGATGGCCTCGGCACGCTCCACCTTGGCGATCAGCAGGGACTTGCCACCCGCCGCGCGCATCAGCTCTCGGGCCATGTACATGTCGGCGCCGCTCTTCGGGAAGGACACCGCCAGAAAATCCGCCTTCATGACGGCGGCAGTGCGGATGTCCTCCATGTCCTTGCCCGTCAGCGCCGGTGCCGTGAGGCCGCCGCCCTGACGGTTGATGCCCTTGTTGTTCGACAGCTCACCGCCGTGGCGGACGGTCGTCACGATCTCCGCGCCGCGCACCTGCACGACATCGAGCACGATGCGGCCGTCGTCGAGCAGCAGGACGTCATCGCTGCGGACATCGCTTGGCAGTTCCTTGTAGTCGAGGCCGACTCTCTCCTGGTTGCCCAGGGTGCATTCGGCATCGAGAATGAAGCGGTCTCCGTTGGCAAGCTGGATGCGGCTGCCTTCGAACTTGCCGATGCGGATCTTCGGTCCCTGCAGGTCGCACATGATGCCGACCGTGGTGCCGAGTTCCCGCGCGAGCTCGCGCACCATCTCGGCTCGCGCCAGGTGGTCGGCTGCGCTGCCGTGGGAGAAGTTCATGCGCACGACATCCACACCCGCCCCCAGCACCCGCTTCAGGACATCTCTCTCGGAACTGGCGGGTCCTAGTGTGGCGACGATCTTCGTCGAACGTTGCATGCGTGGGCTTAGCCGGCGGACCGGGCCTCCAGGATTTCGATGGCGGGGAGCGTCTTGCCCTCGAGGAATTCGAGGAACGCGCCACCCGCCGTGGAGATGTAGGACAGTTTTTCTGTGATGCCGTACTTCGCGATCGCGGCGATGGTATCGCCTCCACCCGCGAGCGTGAAAGCTTGGGACTGCGCAATCGCCTCGGCGATGGCCTTGGTACCGTTGCCGAACTGGTCGAATTCGAAGACGCCAACCGGGCCGTTCCACACGATAGTGCCGGCCTTGGACAGGGCATCGACCAGAGCTGCTGCACTCTTGGGGCCGATGTCCAGGATCATGTCATCCGCCGCGACGTCGGCCGCCGCCTTGGTGGTTGCCTTGGCCGTTGCCGCGAACTCGGTGGCCACGACGACGTCGGTCGGAATCGGCACCGACGCACCGCGCGCCGCAGCCTTGTCCATGATCCGACGGGCCTCGTCGATGAGGTCCCGTTCCACGAGTGACTTGCCGATCGGCAGGCCGGCCGCAGCCATGAAGGTATTGGCGATGCCGCCGCCGACCACGAGCTGATCCACTTTCTCCGCCAGGGACGACAGGATCGTGAGCTTGGTGGAGACCTTCGAGCCTGCCACGATCGCCACCAGAGGTCGGGCCGGATTGCCCAGCGCCTTCGTGAGCGCCTCGATCTCGGCGGCCATCAGCGGACCGGCGCAGGCCACCGGCGCGAATCGCGCCACGCCGTGGGTCGTGGCTTCGGCCCGATGGGAGGTGGCGAAGGCGTCGTTCACGTAGACGTCGCAGAGCGCGGCGATGCGCTTCGACAGGCCTTCGTCGTTCTTCTTCTCGCCGATGTTCACCCGGCAGTTCTCGAGGAGCACGACCTCACCGGGGGCGGGCGCGACTTCCCGCCCATCCACCCAGTTGGCCACGACTGGCACCGTGCGGCCGAGCAACTGCCCGAGACGATCCGCGACGGGCTGGAGGGAGTCTGCGGGTTCGAGGACGCCTTCCTTCGGCCGGCCCAGATGCGACGTCACCATCACCCGCGCGCCCTTCGCAAGCGCATCGCGAATGGCGCCGAGCGAGGCGCGGATGCGCGTGTCGTCGGTGATGGCGCCGCTGTCGTCCTGCGGCACGTTGAGGTCCGAACGGATCAGGACCCGGCGGTTTCGCAGGTCCAGGTCGGTCATCCGAAGGATTGCCATGGCCCGACCCCGGTCACTTCGCGTTCATGAACGCGACAGCGGTGTCCAGCATGCGGTTGCTGAAGCCCCACTCGTTGTCGTACCACGACCCCACCTTCACGAGCGTGCCCTCGGACACCTTGGTGAGCGTCGCGTCGAAGATCGAGGAACGCGGATCGTGGTTGTAGTCGACGGAGACGAGCGGCTCCTTGGTGTACCCGAGAATGCCCTTCAGCTCGCCCTCGGAGGCGGCCTTCACGATCGCATTCACTTCCTCGACCGTCGTGGGGCGCTTCGCGATGAAGGACAGATCGACGACGGAAACATTGATCGTCGGCACGCGCATGGCATAGCCATCCAGCTTGCCGTTCAGTTCGGGCAGCACCAGACCCACGGCCGCGGCAGCGCCGGTCTTGGTGGGGATCATCGACATGGTCGCGGAACGGGCGCGGCGCAGATCCTCGTGGTAGACGTCGGTGAGGACCTGATCGTTGGTGTACGCGTGAATCGTCGTCATCAGGCCGGACACGAGGCCGATCTTCTCGTGCAGGGGCTTCACGAGAGGCGCGAGACAGTTGGTGGTGCAGGACGCGTTGGAGATGACGGTGTGCGACGCCTTCAGCGTGTTGTGGTTCACGCCGTACACGATGGTCGCATCCACGTCCTTGCCCGGAGCCGAGATGATCACCTTCTTCGCGCCGCCCTGAAGGTGCAGATTCGCCTTGTCCTTGCTGGTGAAGATGCCGGTGCATTCCGCAACAACGTCGACGCCGAGGGCACCCCACGGCAGCTTGGACGGGTCACGCTCGGCGAGCACGCGGATGCGGTCCCCGTTCACGACCATGCTGTCGCCATCGACCTCAACCTTGCCATGGAATTTGCCGTGTGCCGTGTCGTAGCGGGTGAGGTGCGCATTGGTCTCGGGACTGCCTAGATCGTTGATGGCGACGATCTGGATCTCGCCGTTGCGTCCGGACTCGTAGAGAGCACGGAGGATGTTGCGACCGATGCGACCGAACCCGTTGATGGCGACACGAATGGGCATGAGATTCTCCTTGGCGACAAAAGATGAAAGTTTAGCCCACCGCGTTGGGGGGCGTCTGCGGGCCGGCGTGAAGGACGTCCTTCCGCCACGGGCCCTTCTGAAAAGTCGGCGAAGCGCGCAAGACGCGGTCCGCCTTCACGAAACCGGCCGGTCGAAGGCCCTGGCCACTCCTCGCAAGGCAGGATTGACGGCAGTGATGACGAAAGTCGGCACCTCCGCAACGTAGGTGCGGAAACGCCCCTTGGCCTCGAATCGCGCCCGGAAGCACGAGCGGTCGAAGCGATCGCCGAGCCTGGGCACGACCCCGCCGCCGATGTAGACACCGCCCATGGCACCGAGCGTCACGCAGAGGTTTGCGGCGGCGGTCCCGAGAATCCCGCAGAACATCTCGAGCGCTTCATGGCAGCGAACGTCGCCGTCTTCCGCGCGGCGCGTGATCTCCTCCGGAGACAACGCTTCCGCCGCCTGACCGTCGATCAGACCCAGCATCTCATGCAGCAAGGCAAGACCCGGGCCGCTTGCGACCCGCTCGGTCGACACGTGGTCGAAGCGCTTCCAGAGCGCCCCGAGCACCGCGGCCTCCCGGTCGTTGGCAGGGGAGAAGGCCGTGTGCCCGCCCTCGCCTTCAAGGGGAATCCAGCCGGCGCCACTGGGAACGAGTCCCGAAACGCCCAGCCCGGTTCCCGCCCCGAGGAGGGCCTTGGGCCGCCCGGCAAGCACCTGGCCGCCACCCACCTGCCGCAGTTCGTTCGGCCGGAGCAATGGCAGTGCGAGCGCCAGAGCCGTGAAGTCATTGAGGAGAAGGAGCCGGTCCAGTCCGAGTCGTGCTCTGGTCTCCCGGACCGAGAGGCGGGATGCGCTGTTCGTCAGCTGGATCTCATCCCCGGTGACCGGCGTTGCCACGGCGAACGCGGCATCCCGGACGCGGGTGCCGCGGGCGGCGAGGTATGCCTCCGCGGCCACGCCGAGATCCGGATAGTCGGCGCAGGCGAGGGTTTCCTCTTCCCGGGGAAGGTCGTCCCCCTCCTCGACCAGCGCGAAACGCGCGTTGGTTCCGCCGATGTCTCCGACCAGCCTCACCGGGCGGCCAGGACCTTGCGCGCGGTGGCAGCGACGTTGTCGACGGTGAAACCGAAGAGCACGAACAGCTCTCCGGCGGGCGCGGACTCCCCGAACCGATCGATGCCGACCACGGCCCCTTCGAGTCCGACGTACTTGTGCCAGAAGTCGGAGTGGCCCGCTTCCACCGCCACCCGCGGTACGCCCTTCGTGAGCACGGATGCCTTCCACGCGGCGTCCTGGCGATCGAACACATTGGTACTCGGCATGGACACGACGCGGGCGCCGACACCTTCCGCCGCGAGCTTGGCTTGAGCACCCACTGCCAGCGCCACCTCGGAGCCGGTCGCGATGAGAATCAGGTCGACCTTGCCGGTCGGGCTGTCGGCGAGAACGTAGCCGCCGCGGCGGATCGCGGCGATCTGCTCGGGCGTTCGCGCCTGGTGCGGCAGGTTCTGGCGGGACAGCAGATGCGCGGTCGGGCCGTCCGCGCGCTCGATGCCGGACTGCCAGCCGATCGCGGTCTCGACTGAGTCGCACGGACGCCACACGTCGAGCCCGGGAATGATCCGCAGGCTTGCAGCGTGCTCGATCGGCTGGTGCGTCGGACCATCCTCGCCCAGACCGATGGAATCGTGTGTGAGCACGTAGATCACGCGACGCTTCATCAGCGCGGCCAGACGGATCGCGTTGCGGGCGTAGTCGCTGAAGACGAGGAAGGTGCCGCCGTAGGGAATGTACCCGCCGTGCAGGCAAAGCCCGTTCATGATGGCGCTCATGCCGAACTCGCGCACACCGAAGAAGAAATAGTTGCCGCCGCCCTCGCGCCCGACCGGCTTGGAGCCGGACCAGAGGGTAAGGTTGGAGCCGGCGAGATCGGCGGATCCGCCGACCAGCTCGGGCAGCGCCGGTGCCATGGCCTCGATGGCATTCTGCGAAGCCTTGCGGGTGGCGATGGTCTCGCCCTTTGTCGCGATCTTTTCGATGGCCTGAGTCACGTGCGCATTCCAGCCCCCCGGAAGATCGCCCTTCATGCGCCGGTCGAATTCGGCGGCGAGTTCGGGATGGGCCTGGCGATAGGCCGCCAGCTTCGCGGTCCATTGGGCCTGCAGCTCGGCACCGGCGGCGCTCGCATCCCACGCCGCACGGACATCGTCCGGAATGACGAAGGGCTCGTAAGGCCAGCCGATCGCGGCGCGTGTCGCCGCTACTTCGTCCGGGCCCAGCGGCGCACCGTGCACGCTGCCGGTATTCGCCTTCTTGGGAGATCCCTTGCCGATGATGGTCCGGCAGGCGATCAGCGTGGGCCTGGCGCTCTGGGCGGTGGCCGTCTCGATGGCAGCGCGGATGGCGTCCGAGTCGTGCCCGTCCACGCCGCGGACCACCTGCCATCCATAGGATTCGAATCGCCTGGCCGTGTCGTCCGTGAACCAGCTTTCGATGGAACCCTTCTCGGAATCGATGGAGATCCGGTTGTCGTCGTACAGGGCCACGAGCTTGCCGAGGCCGAGGGTCCCGGCGAGGGAGCAGGCCTCGTGGGAGATCCCTTCCATCAGGCAGCCGTCACCAAGGAACACCCAGGTGCGGTGGTCCACTATCGTGTGACCGGAGCGGTTGAATTCGGCGGCGAGCAGTCGCTCCGCGATCGCGAACCCTACGGCGTTGGCGATGCCTTGCCCGAGCGGACCGGTGGTCGTCTCGACGCCCGGTGTCATGCCGAGTTCCGGATGGCCGGGCGTCATGGAATGCAGCTGGCGGAACCGCGCCAGCTCCGCCATCGGGAGCGCATATCCGGTCAGATGCAGGAGCCCGTAGAGGAGCATCGACCCGTGACCGTTCGAGAGAACGAAGCGGTCCCGGTCGGGCCAGGCGGGGTCCTTGGGGTTGTGCTTCAGGAACTGCCGCCAGAGGACTTCGGCGATCTCGGCCATGCCCATCGGCATGCCGGGGTGTCCGGAGTTGGCCTTCTGTACGGCGTCCATGGCCAGTGCGCGAAGTGCGTTGGCCAGGTCGGATCTCGTTGCCATGAGCGTAGCGTCCCTGAAAAAGAAATCCCGCAAGGAAACCCTCGCGGGACTGCTGATTCTAGCGGATCGGCGATGCCCGATCGGCAGCAGATGCGTCAGGAATCCTGGCGGCGCGGCAGGACGATCCCGAGTTGCTTCAGTTTCCGGTAGAGGTGCGTGCGCTCGAGGCCCACCCGTTCCGCGACCCGGCTCATGTTTCCGCCTTCCCGCGCGATGTGGTAGTCGAAATACGCGCGCTCGAAGGCATCGCGCGCCTCGCGCAGTTCGCCGTCGATCGGAAGACCGCCCAGCATCGGCGGGTTTGCCTGGACCTGCTCTCCCAGGACCGAGGCCACGTCGCTCGGGCCGATGTCGTTGCCGCCGGCGACGAGCGCTGCCGACTTCACGACGGCCTCGAGCTGCGAAAGATTGCCGGGCCAGGAATGCAGGCGCAGAACGTTCAGCGCCGACGTCGTGAAGGACCGGACCGGGACCTCCCGCGCCTCGACCATCCGCGCGAGCAGCGTCGTGGCGATTTCCGGTACATCGTCCGCGTGCTCCCGCAACGGCGGGACACGCAGTGTGACATTGGAAAGCAGCGAGTACAGACGGGCGTCGAAGCCGCCCTGCGCCACGCGCTCGGCGAGATCGGGCTGTGCGGTCGCCACGATGCGGGTCCCGGACTTCGCGAGCGGCCCGAGCCGGGCGAACCAGGCGCGCTGGCGATCCGGCGTCCACTGGTCGACCTGCCGCAGGAACAGCGTGGCGTCCGGCCCGATCACCGGCAGCGCACTGCCTTCGGGCACCCCGACGCGATCTTCGGCAGCGATCCACGGCGTGTTCATGCGGTGGAGAAAGCGCGCGCACAACTCCTCACCGCTGCCGGGTTCCGCGAGCAGCAGGACCGGCACCCGCAGATCGCGCACTCGTTCAAGACGCTGCTTCAGCTCGGCAACAGGCGGTGCGCCACCCAGGACGGCGAGCGAGTAAGGGGGCGGAGACTCCACCGGGCGCGTTGCCTGGGCGAGAGCCTTGTCCACGGTCGACAGCAGCTTCTGCAGGGCAATGGGCTTCTCGAGAAAGGCATAGGCACCGATGCGGGTCGCCTCGACGGCCGTCTCGATGGTGCCGTGCCCGGACATCATCACCACGGGCATCGTGAGCTGTCCCTTCGTGGCCCACTCCTTGAGCAGCGTGATGCCATCGGTATCGGGCATCCAGATGTCCAGCAGCACCAGGTCGGGCCGAGCGCGGGTGCGCTGCAGCCGCGCTTCCTCGGCGTTCTGCGCCAGGCGTACCTGATACCCCTCGTCCGACAGAATCTCGGACAGCAACTCCCGGATACCCACCTCGTCGTCGACGACCAGTATCTGACTCATGCACGACCCGCCTCTGTGTATCTGCCGTCAGCCATGCGCGACACTCGCCGGCACCGACCGCTGTGCTTCGTCCTGGACCGCGAGCGGCAGCAGCACGCTCACGCGCGCGCCGCCGGCCACGAGGTTCTCCAGATGAATCCTGCCGCCGTGTTCCTCGACGATCTTGTTCACGATGGCAAGACCCAACCCCGTGCCTTTTGCCTTGGTGGTGATGTAGGGCTCGATGGGCCGCTTGAGCATGTCCCCGGGAAAGCCGGCGCCGTTGTCCGCCACGCGGAGTGCGACGGCATCGCCGACGGACTCCACCGAGACGATGATCCGGGGCATGGTCACCGACGCGACCGCGTCCTCCGCATTGGCCACGAGGTTGTGGATCACCTGGCGGAGCTTCGCGGGGTCCCCGGACACCAGCGCCGCGCTTGCCTCGATGCGCGCGGCAATCGACGGGTTGGAGGACTCGTACAACCCCAGCACCTCGCGCGTGAGCTGACCGAGATCCAGCGGTCGCAGGGAAGCCGCGGGCGTACGGGCATAACGGCTGAACTCGTCGACCATGCCCTTCAGCGACGAGACCTGATCCACGATCGTGCGGGTCAGGCGGTCGAGCATCTCCGCATCGGTCGGCGCGAGCTTGTCGTGCAGGCGCAGCTGCAGGCGTTCGGCGGAGAGCTGGATCGGCGTGAGCGGATTCTTGATCTCGTGCGCCATGCGACGGGCGACTTCGCCCCATGCCGCCTGCCGCTGCGCCTGCAGCAGGTTGGTGATGTCGTCGAACACCACGACGAACTCGCTGCCGGTCGGCTGGGCGATCTCGGAGACCTTCACCATGAGCGTGAGTTGTTCGCCATGGATGCCGGGGAAGCGGATCTCGCCTTCCCGGAGGCGGGCGGAGGTGCCGTCGAGCAGCGCGGACAGCGGCTCCGCCAGTGCGCTCAGGCGGGGATCGACATTGGCCCAGCGCAGTAGCGGCAGCCCCGTGAGCCGCTCGAGTTCGACACCGAGAATGCGATTGGCGCTCGGGTTCGCGGAGGTCAGGGTGCGGGTCTCGTCCAGCGTGATCACCCCCGCCGACAGGTTCGCAAGAATGCTCTCCAGCGAGTTCTTTGCGCCCTCCACTGCCGACTGGTAGCGCTGCGTGGCCTCGCGGGCCTCCGCGAGTTCGCGCGTCATTTCGTTGAACGACCGCGTAAGGATCCGAAGCTCGTCGTAGCTCTTGACGGGCGTCCGCTCGCGAAAGTCCCCCTGCGCGACAGCCCGCGTCCCCTCGGCGAGCACACCCAGCGGCGCGGAGAGCCGTTCGCTGAAATAGATGGCGATGAGCAGCGACGCGAACAGCGCGAGCAGCAGTGCCAGCGTGAGCGACAGCCCGTACATCTGCTTGAGGCCCGGCCGCGCATACATCAGCTCCTGGAACTCGCCATACGCTGTCTGCACGGCGTCGGCATCACGCATGATGTCGGGCGGTACTTTCTGGACGAGCTGCAGGACCTGCACGTCGCCGGCCCGGGGAACGATGGGCACGGCGACGCGCAGCAGCAACCCCTCCTCGGGGTCTGAAAGCAGGCGGGCGAACGTCTGATGCAGGCGCAGGTTCTGCAGCATCTCGCCGGTCAGCATTCGCGGGGCCAGCAAATCCTTGCCTTCGCTCGCGAACGCGCGCACGTTGCCCGCCTTGTCGAACAGCGCCGCTTCCTGCACGGCCGCCTGCTCGCGCATCGCATTGATGGCCTGGCGTTGCTGCTGCGACGACTGATCGGCGAGCGACAGCGCCATCGCATCGGCCTTCACCCTCAGGTCGCGCAGCATCGAATCGAGCGTGTTGCGGCCCAGGGCGAGGCCGCCCTCGAGCGCCTTTTCCACGCGGATGTCGAACCAGGTATCGATGGATCGGGTGAGGAACTGGACGGAAACCGCGTAGACGAGCACGCCTGGCAGCAGCGCCACCAGTGCAAACAGCAGCACGAGCCGCAGCGTGAGCTTGGAGCCGAAGATGCGCTGGCGCAGGCGCCGCCGCAGCAGCACCAGCTGGTAACCCGCGAGCGTCATCAGGAGCAGCACCACGCCCACGCCCGCGCCGAGCAGCCAGACGATGTCCGAGGCGAACTGCGGCGTATCGCCGCTGGCAGCGGACAGCACGTAGATGAGCACGGCGCCGCAGAGGATCACGCCGCCCGTGAGCACCCGCCCCCCTCGCGTGGACAGGGCGGCCTGCCAGCGCCACGCGCGCGAGGTCATGGTTTCACGGTCCAGCGGTACCAGTCGGACGACAGGTTCCAGGACTTGGAACCGAGCGAACTGATCTGGAAAGGTTTCGGAAGCTGCTTGGGATCGAGCCGCAGGCGCAGTTGCGCGGTGTAGACCTGACCGGCCTTCAGATCGTCACGGCCGGCGATGACCTGACTGCGGATCTTCGCCATGATCTGGAGCGCGTCCTGCAACGTCTCCACGTTCTGCGTGAGCGCCCCGATGGTCAGCCGGTACTGGCGCGTGAGCGCGTTGTAGTTGAGCCGGTAGCGCTGCTCGAAGGACGCGATGTTCTGGTTCCACAGATTGAGCAGATACCAGCGTTCGTAGATGAGATCGAATTCCGCGACGAAGTGCAGCGACAGGCCCTTCGCCAGCGCCTCCTCGAGGGTATCGCCGAGATCGATCTGGAAGTTCGCGTCGAGGAGGACGCCGTCGGCTGACGCGGTAATGTCGGCGGATCGGACGTGGATGGCAGGCTCGCTGGCAACGCCTACCCGGACAAACAGCAGCCACGCCGCAAGAAGGACGGCGAGGCTACGGAAGCCGGGACCTTTCCAGCAGTGCGTAAAAGAAACCATCGTGGGTGGTGTCCGGGAGCAGTTGCCCGTCGCGGCCTGGAAAGTCATCCGGAAGAGGTAGACGCCTGACATCGGTCGTGAGTTCGAGGAAACTCGCAACGACACCGGCATTCTCCCCGGGAAACACGGAGCAGGTGACGTAGAGCAATTTACCACCCGGGGCGAGAACCTGCCAAAGCGCCTGCAGGAGGGCGAGCTGCTGCTTCGCGAAGCGGGCGATATCCTCCGGGCGCCGCAGCCACTTGGCGTCGGGGTGACGACGAACGATCCCGGAGGCGGAACACGGAGCGTCCAGAAGCACCCGATCGAAGGGGCGGCCGTCCCACCAGCGCCCGGGCTGCGAGGCATCGGCCTGACGGACGGCGGCGCTCAGGCCGAGCCTGTCGAGCCCCCGGGAGACGGCAGGCAATCTGGCCGCGTCGGCATCCAGGGCCGTGAGATCGATGTCACAGGACTCGAGCAGGTGGCCGGTCTTGCCGCCGGGCGCCGCGCAGGCATCGAGCACGCGCTGGCCGGGCGCGAGGTCCAGAAGTCGCGCCGCCCACTGGGCACCGGCGTCCTGGATCGTGACCTTGCCTTCCTCGTAACCGGGCAGCGCCGAGACCGGCATCGGTTTTTCGAGCGTGATCGCGTCCGGGCCCACGACCCGGGCGGCGATGCCACGGGCCGTGAGATCGGCCAGGTACCCGTCGCGGGTCCCTCGGCCTCGGTTCACCCGCAGCGTCATCGGCGGGTGACCCAGTCCAGCCTCGAGGATGCCCGCCGCGGCGTCACCGTAGTGCTTTTCCAGAACTCGCACCCACCACTCGGGATGGGACCACCGGCCTTCCACCGTGCTCACCGACTTGGCGGTGAGGGGCACGCGCTCTCGCAGAAAGCGTCGCAAAGCCGCATTCACGAACCCGGCGGCCTGCCCATGACCAAGGTGCCTCGCTGCCTGGACCGCGTGGTCCACAACCGCATGGGGCGCCGTCCTGTCCTGCAGCAACTGGTGCAGCGCAACACACAGAAGCGCTTCGAGCCGCGGGTCCGCGATGCCCCGCGTGGCGAGCTGTGCCGTCAGCGCACGCAGCTGACCCAGCCAGCGCAGCGTCCCGAGCGTCAGGTCTCGGAGCTGGCCAGCCTGGGAGGAAAGAGTCTTCGTCGCATCCCGCAGCCGTTCCTCCCGGAGACTACGACCGGCGAGAACGTCCGCGATCAGCTCCGCGGCGAGTGCCTGAGCCTGGAACATGGGAGTCAGCGAGGGGGGCGGGGCGCGAACCGCTCGCCGGCGGCGATCGGAAAGCCGGCGAGGAACTCCCGCGCAGGCAACCGTTTGCCGCCAGGGCGCTGCAGTTCCGCTACGTCCAGAGCGCTGCCCTCGCCGCAAGACACGCGGACGAACTCGCGTCCGACCTCGATGACCGTGCCTGGCTCCGCGCGGGAACCCGCCGACGCCACGCGGGCCCGGAACAACTTGAGGACGGTGCTCCGGATCTCGCCCGTCGCACCGGGGGCCGGGTCGAACGTGCGGATCACGCGCCCGACCTCCACCGCGGGACGGGACCAGTCCACTACGGCGTCCTCCCGGGAGATCTTCGCGGCGTAGCAAGCCAGACGATCATCCTGCGGAATCGCGGCGAGCGCCCCTGATTCCAGCCGCGCGAGAGCCTCGACGATCGATGTGGCACCGAGTCGGGTGAGGCGCTCCAGGAGAGTGGCACCGGTGTCGTCGTCCCGGATCGGCTCGACGTGCTCAGTGAGCACGGGCCCCGTGTCGAGACCCGCCTCCATCTGCATGATGCTGATGCCCGTTCGTTCATCCCCGGCGAGGATCGCGCGCTGGATGGGAGCCGCGCCGCGCCAGCGGGGCAGGAGCGACGCATGAATATTGAGGCAGCCCAGGGGAAACAGCTGGAGGACTTTGGGCGGGAGGATCAGCCCGTAGGCCGCCACGACCATCGTCTTCGCCCCCACTTCGGCAAGTGCCGCCACGGCGGCTTCGTCCTTCAGGGTGGGGGGTTGCGCGACGGTGAGGCCATGGGCGAGGGCCACCTGCTTGACGTCGCTGTGGAGCGTCTTGAGCCCGCGGCCGGCCGGGCGGTCCGGCTGCGTCAGTACCAGAGGGACTTCATGTCCGGCCGCCACGATGGCTTCCAGCGCGGCAGCCGCGAAGCGCGGGGTGCCCGCGAAGATGAGACGCACGGTGTCGGCTGCCGGGATCAGCCGGCCCGGCGTTGCTGCTTGCGCAGTTTCGCGACGATGCGCGTCTGCTTGAGTCGCGACAGGTAATCGACGAACACGCGTCCCTTGAGGTGATCCATCTCGTGCTGGATGCACAGGGCTTCCAGTCCCTGCGCCTCGAACCCGTACTCGCGGCCGGCGGCATCCCAGGCCCGCCCACGAATCCAGTCGAACCGGGGCACACGATCATAGATGCCGGGAACGGACAAACACCCCTCCTCGAGTTCCGATTCGCCCCGGCTGTCCTGGATCTCCGGATTGATGAAGACCCGGAGCTGGTCCCTGGATTCCGAGGTGTCGATCACGATGAGCTGCCTATGGACATCCACCTGGGTCGCGGCGAGACCGATACCGTTGGATGCATACATCGTTTCAGCCATGTCCCGAATGAGCCGTTGTAGCTCCTCATCGAAGCGATCGACCGGCGCAGCGACGCGGTGCAGCCTGGGATCCGGGTACTGAAGAATTGTCAGGATTGCCATAAATGCTTGCTAACTTAGAGAATTACGCTCAGAATCTCAACCAGAATATAGGTAAATTGCGGCGACCTCTACGGGGCCTCCGCGATTTTCCTTGGACCCGTCTGGGGGCTGAGATGCGCCATTCAATCATATCGACGCTTGCGGGGCTAACGTTAGTTGGCGGCCTCGTCGCGCCTTTGCAAGCCGAGGAAGCCCAGGGACCGGAGCTGGTGGACAACCCTCCGGAGCGCCATGTGGTGGTCAAGGGCGACACCCTCTGGGGGATCTCCAAGCGGTTCCTCAAGGATCCCTGGCGCTGGCCCGACGTGTGGGGCATGAACAAGGATCAGGTGAGGAATCCGCACCTGATCTACCCCGGCAACGTGATCCTGCTCGACCGCTCCGGCGGGATGGCGCGTCTGCGCCTGGAAGGCGACGGTACGGGCGGTCTGGCCGAGGCGTCCCAGGGAACGAGCGTGGGCAGCACGGTCAAGCTGAAGCCGAAGGTCCGCGCTCAGCAGCTGACCGCCGCCGCCATTTCCAGTATTCCGTCGTCCACGATCGAGCCGTTCCTGAACCGACCGCTGATCGTGTCGGTCGATCAGTTCACGAGCGCGCCTCGCATCGTCGCCGCGCCGGAAAGCCGGGTTCTCGCAAGCCAGGGTGATTCCGTCTACGTGAAGGGCGTGCCACCCGGCGCACCACCCATCTGGCAGGTGTACCGTCGAAGCAAGGTTCTGGTGGACCCCGTATCCGGAGAAGAGCTGGGTTATGAGGTCCTGTACCTGGGCGACGTGCAGTTGCAGGAATCCGGTGATGTCACCACGATGCGAGTACTGCGATCCCGACTGGAAATCGGTGTGGGGGATCGCCTGGTCGAGGCGCCGCCGTCGGACATTCTCGCGTACGCGCCGCGCTCGCCCGCCAGCACCGCTCAGGGCATCGTGATTTCGGCACCCGATACCGCTGTGTCCGAGATCGGCCAGTACCAGATCATCGTCGTCAATCTCGGGGCCCGGAACGGCATCGAGCCCGGCCATGTGTTTGCCCTGCATCGGGCTGGCCGGTTCGTCACGCCGCGCCGGCTGCCTTCCAGCACGTCCAATGAGGACAATCGGCGACAGGTCCGGTCGGTGAACTCCGAGTACCGGGATGAAAAGGAACTGGAAACCGTTCTGACCCCGGAAGAACGCTACGGCACGGCGTTCGTGTTCCGCGTGTTCGAGAAGGTCTCCTACGCTCTCATCATGAATACGACGCGCTCGGTGAACCTGCGGGATCTCGTGCGCGCGCCCTGAGCGCGTGACAGCTTCTTCGGCTCTGCCGGATTCCTGGCTGGAGGATTGGCTCCGCCTCACCCTGGTCCCCGGGGTGGGGCCTGTCACGCAGCGGCGCCTGCTAAAGCAGCACGGGTCGCCCGGCGCCGCCCTCGCCGCCCCGTTCAGCACCATCTCCCCCGAACTCCCCACTGCCCAGGCGCGAGAAGCCTGGCGCAAGGGTGCCGATCCGGATGCCGTCGCGGCCGCCTTGGCCTGGGCCTCTCAGCCCGGGCGATCGATCGTGACCCTGGCCGACACTGGCTACCCGCCCGCGCTGCTCGAGATTTCCGACCCCCCAAGCGTTCTCTATGTGCTGGGCAGGATCGACCTGCTGACGCGACCCGGCATCGCCATCGTCGGCAGCCGTAATGCGACGGCCTCGGGTCTCGATACCGCCCGCAGCTTCGCCCGATCGCTGAGTAACGGCGGGCTGACCATCATCAGCGGACTTGCCATCGGCATCGACGCGGCTGCGCACGAGGGCGGACTGCTGGGCCAGGGAAGCACGGTCGCCGTGGTCGGGACCGGCGCGGACATCGTCTATCCCTCCCGGCACCGCGATCTGGCCCACCGCATCGCCGATCAGGGCACCATCGTGTCGGAGTTTCCCCTCGGGACGCGCGCCGCCAGTGCGAACTTTCCTCGCCGGAATCGCATCATCAGCGCCCTCAGCCGCGGCGTGCTCGTCGTCGAAGCGGCGTTGAGGAGTGGCTCTCTGGGCACGGCGAAGCACGCCGGCGAACAGGGTCGTGATGTGTTTGCGATACCGGGCTCCATCCATTCGCCCCTGTCGAAAGGCTGCCATGCGCTGATCAAGCAGGGTGCAAAGCTCGTTGAATCCGCTGAAGATGTCTTCGAAGAGCTGCGCTGGCCAGGGGCACCTGCGCTAGCGCCTGAGCCCGAGCCGGACGAAGTCGACGATGTTGTTCTGGTTGCGATGGGCTTCGATCCCTGCGACATCGAGACGCTGGCCGCCCGCACCGGGCTGCCTATCGATGCCATCACGGCCCGGCTGCTGGAACTCGAGCTGTCGGGTGCGGTCGCTTCGCTTGCAGGGGGTCGGTTCGAACGCGTCCGTTGACGTTCCGCATGACACCGGCAGGCCGGTCGTGCGACAGTGACTCAGGATCGTCGCTTCCGTACCGTCACTTGCACAGGGCTTTTTGACGCCCTTATCATTCGCGGCCTTTTTGCACCGCCCAAACACGAGTCTCATCGATGCCAGCTACCAAGCGCGCGGCCCCCAAGGCTGCGGCGCGCAAGACCACCGCCCGCGCAACTGCGGCCGCAGCGCCCGTTTCCGAGGACGGCAAGCGCCTGATCATCGCCGAGAAGCCCTCCGTCGCAGCGGACATCGCCCGCGCGCTGGGCGGGTTCACCCGTCAGGGCGAGTATTTCGAGAATGACGAGTTCCTCGTCTGCTCCGCGATCGGTCACCTTCTCGAACTCGTGGCCCCCGAGGCGTACGACGTCAAGCGCGGCAAGTGGTCGTTCACCCATCTGCCTGTCATTCCGCCCCATTTCGACCTGAAACCCATCGAGAGAACCGAGGATCGTCTCAAGCTCCTGACCCGCCTCATCAAGCGCAAGGATGTCGCCGGGCTCATCAATGCTTGTGACGCGGGCCGCGAGGGCGAACTGATCTTCCGGTACATCGCCCAGCATGCCGGCACGACGAAGCCCGTCGAACGGCTGTGGCTGCAGTCGATGACGCCGGCTGCGATCCGGGACGGCTTCGCCGCCCTGCGGAGCGATGAGTCGATGCTTCCGCTGGCGGATGCGGCTGCGTGCCGCAGCGAGTCCGACTGGCTGATCGGCATCAACGGCACCCGGGCGATGACTGCCTTCAATTCGAAGGATGGCGGCTTCTACAAGACGACAGTGGGCCGGGTGCAGACTCCGACCCTCGCCGTTCTCGTGGAGCGCGAGCAGCGCATCAAGCAGTTCCGTCCCAAGGACTACTGGGAAGTCCATGGAACGTTCGGTGCCGCGGGCGGCGAGTACATCGGCAAGTGGTTCGACGAGCGTTTCGAAAAGACGAAGAAGAGCGACGACCCCGATCTGCGTCCGGATCGTCTGTGGGATGCCGCAAAGGCCGCGGACATCGTGGTGCGTTGCACGGGCAAGCCCGGTATCGTCACGGAAGAGTCCAAGCCGTCGACGCAGGCGCCACCGCTTCTGTATGACCTCACGAGCCTGCAGCGGGAGGCCAACGGGCGGTTCGGTTTCTCCGCAAAGATGACGCTGAGCATCGCCCAGGCACTGTACGAGAAGCACAAGGTGCTCACGTACCCGCGGACCGACTCCCGGGCGCTGCCGGAAGACTACATGCCCACCGTGAAGGCGACCCTCGAGGTGTTCTCCGGCGGAGCAGGCAAGGGCGCGAAGGGCAAGTCCAAGGCGTTGGAGACATCCAGCCTTGCAACGCCTTATGCGCCGTTTGCCGCCAAGATTCTCGCGCAGGAATGGGTTCGCCCGAACAAGCGGATCTTCAACAACGAGAAGGTATCGGACCACTTCGCCATCATCCCGACGCTCGACACGCCCAAAAGCCTGAGCGAACCCGAGATGAAGCTCTATGACATGGTGGTCAAGCGCTTCCTCTCGGTGTTCTATCCGTCGGCCGAGTACCAGCTGACCACCCGGATCACGCGTGTCGCGGAGGAGCCGTTCAAGACAGAAGGCCGCATCCTCGTGAACCCCGGTTGGCTCGAGGTATACGGCAAGGAAGCCCAGGGCGACGACGATCTGCTGGCCGCCTGCCCCGACGGCAAGGCAAAGACGCTGGACATGCGGTCGATCGCGAATCAGACCAAGCCGCCTGCGCGATTCAACGAAGCGACGCTTCTGTCGGCGATGGAAGGCGCGGGCAAGCTGGTGGAAGACGAGGAACTCCGGGCTGCCATGAGCGAGAAGGGTCTCGGTACGCCTGCCACCCGCGCGGCCATCATCGAAGGCCTCATCCTCGAAGAGTATGTCCTTCGGGAAGGGCGTGAACTCGTGCCGACGGCGAAGGCCTTCGACCTGTTGTACGCCCTCAACAAGTTCGGCATCGACGAGCTGCGCTCCCCGGAACTCACGGGGACGTGGGAGTACCAGCTGAAGCAGATGGAGCAGGGCCGCCTGCAGCGTGCCTCGTTCATGAAGCACATCGTCGAGACCACCGAGGACCTCGTCGATCGCATCAAGAAGGGAACCCTGTCGGACGAACCCATCTCCACGCTCGCCGAGCCGTGCCCCAAGTGCGGCGGCAAGCTGGTCGAGAACTACAAGAAGTTCGCCTGCACGGCATGCGACTTCTCGCTGTGGAAGGTGGTCGCCGGCAGACGCATGGAAGCCACGGAGATCGAGACGCTCATCCGCGAGAAGAGCATCGGGCCCGTGCAGGGATTCCGGAGCAAGATGGGCCGGCCGTTCGCCGCGATCCTTCGCATGAAGGAGGACTGCACAACGGAATTCGACTTCGGTCAGTCGAACGCGGACGGGTCCGATCAGGAGGCCGTGGACTTCAGCGGCCATACCACGCTGGGCGCCTGCCCGAAGTGCGGTTCCAACGTGTACGACCACGGCATGGCGTACGTTTGCGAGCGTTCCGTCGGTGCGGGTCGGTCCTGCGACTTCCGGTCGGGCAAGATCATCCTGCAGCGGCAGATCGAGCCGGAACAGATGCGCAAGCTGCTGGAGACCGGACGGACAGATCTCCTGCACCGCTTCATCTCCAAGAAGGGCCGGCCGTTCTCGGCCTTCCTCGTGCGGGGGGGGGACGGCAAGGTGGGGTTCGAGTTCGCGCCTCGCGGCAAGGCGGCGGCAGCGGCTACCGAAGGCGGCGCGAAGGCTCCTGCCGAGAAGCCGGCGACCCGTCGACGCAAGGCCACCACTTCCTGAACTCTCGCACTGCCGCCGCTGAGTCCTCCTGGTCGAACCAGGACGACTCGGCGAGGGACTGCGGGATCAGACGTCCAGGTTTCTGACGCCCAGCGCGTTGCTTTCGATGAAGGCGCGCCGGGGTTCCACGACATCTCCCATCAGCGTGCTGAAGATCTCGTCCGCTGCGATGGTGTCTTCGATCTGGGCGCGAAGCAGGCGGCGTGAGGCCGGGTCCATCGTGGTCTCCCACAACTGATCCGGGTTCATCTCGCCCAATCCCTTGTAGCGCTGGATCGAGACACCCTTCTGGGCCTGCTCTAACAGCCACTCCAGGGCAGACCGGAACGAAGTGACCGCCTTAGTGTGGTCACCGCGACCCACTGTGGCATCGTTGCCCAGCAGGCCGTGAAGCAGCGTATTGGTCCGCGTGAGCTGGGTGTAGTCGCCGCTGTCGACGAAATCGCGGTCGAGGACGGTCAGGCGCTCAACGCCGTGCACGAGGCGTGTCACCATCAGCAGATGGCTCTCGCTCCGATCGTCATAGCGGACCGAGACGTGCGCGCGTTGCGCTGACATCGCCTCGATGAGTGCCGCCGCCGATGCATTGGCTGTCGCCTCGGTTGAGAGATCGACCCTAAGATTGCCCTCCAGTGCTTTTAGCACGACAGGATCCATACGGCGGGACAGCCGTGCGATGACGGCATCGCTCAGCAGCTGTTCCTTGGCGAGTTCCTCGAGGGCCTCGCGGCTCAGCGGCGCCTGATCAGCGGCGGGGACCAGGCGGGCACCTTCCAGGGCGAGACGCAGCAGATACTCCTTCAGTTCGTGTTCGTCCTTGAGATACCGCTCGTCCTTGCCGTGCTTCGCCTTGAACAGCGGCGGCTGTGCGATGTAGATGTGGCCGCGCTCGACGAGCTCGGGCATCTGGCGGTAGAAGAAGGTCAGGAGCAGCGTGCGGATGTGGGAGCCGTCCACATCGGCGTCGGTCATGATGATGATGCGGTGGTAGCGCAGCTTCTCGAGCTTGTAGTCGTCCTTGCCGATCCCCGTGCCGAGCGCCACGATAAGCGCGGCGATCTCCTGGGATGACACCAGCTTGTCGAAGCGTGCGCGTTCCACGTTGAGGATCTTGCCCTTCAGCGGAAGGATCGCCTGGAAACGTCGATCGCGACCCTGTTTCGCCGAGCCGCCTGCTGAATCCCCCTCGACGAGATAGAGCTCGCACTGCGCCGGATCCTTCTCCTGGCAGTCTGCGAGTTTTCCGGGAAGGCCGAAGCCGTCCATCACGCCTTTCCGGCGAGTCATCTCGCGGGCTTTGCGTGCCGCTTCGCGCGCGCGGGCGGCATCGACGATCTTCCCGATCACGATCTTCGCGTCGTTGGGTCGCTCCAGCAGCCATTCCTCGAGGGCGCGAGATACCACGTCCTCGACCGCGGGCCGGACTTCGGAGGACACGAGCTTGTCCTTCGTCTGGGACGAGAACTTCGGATCGGGAACCTTGACCGAAAGCACGCAGGTGAGTCCTTCGCGCATGTCGTCGCCGGTGATCTCGACCTTCGCCTTCTTGTCGAGTTCGTTTGCCGTGATGTACTTGGTGATCGTGCGGGTCATGGCGGCACGCAGGCCGGTCATGTGGGTTCCGCCATCACGCTGGGGAATGTTGTTCGTGAACGCCAGCACGTGTTCCTGATACGAGTCGTTCCACTGCATCGAGGCCTCGACCCCGATTCCGGACTTCTCGGACGACACGTAGAACACGTTCGGGTGCAGCACGGACTTGAGCCGGTTCAGATACTCCACGAAGCCACGGACACCGCCGGAGAAGGCGAAATTCTCGTCCTTGCCGCTGCGCTGATCGATGAGTTCGATCTTCACGCCGTTGTTGAGGAAAGAAAGCTCCCTCAGTCGTTTCGCAAGGATGTCGTAGTGGAATTCGATGTTCTCGAACGTCCCCGAACTTGGCTTGAAATGAATTTCCGTGCCGCGACGTTCGGTGGTACCGACTTCCGCCAGCGGGGCGACCGGGACACCGTGCTGGAACTCCATCGCGTGGACCTTGCCGTCACGGCGGATGGTGAGCTTGAGCGACTCGGACAGGGCGTTGACCACCGACACACCGACACCGTGCAGCCCCCCTGAGATCTTGTAGGAGTTGCTGTCGAACTTGCCGCCTGCGTGCAGGACGGTCATCACGATCTCGGCGGTGGACCGGCCTTCCTCGTCGTCCGGGTGAATGTCCGTGGGTATTCCGCGCCCGTTGTCCGTGACGCTGATGGAGTTGTCGCCGTGGATGATCACCTTGATGTCGTCGCAGTGACCGGCAAGCGCCTCGTCGATGGAGTTGTCCACCACCTCGAAGACCATGTGATGCAACCCGGTGCCATCACTCGTGTCACCGATGTACATCCCGGGGCGCTTGCGGACGGCCTCGAGGCCCTTGAGCATCTTGATGCTGTCCGCGTTGTAGTCGCCGCCGTTGTTGCCGTTTTCCTGCATGGTTTCCTCAGCTGGAGGGATGGAGCTCGAACTCAAATACGCATGGGCATGACGACATACTTGAAGTCGTCACGCTCGGGGATGGTGATGAGCATGCTGCTGTTCGCATCACCGAAGGAACATCTCACCTGTGAACTCTCGATGCAGTTCAGCACTTCCTGGATGTAGGTGATGTTGAAACCGATATCGAGCGGATCACCGTTGAAGGCGACTTCGAGTTCTTCTTCCGCTTCTTCCTGTTCGGTATTTGTGCAGACCACGCGCAGGCTGGTGGGTGCGACGATCCAGCGCACGCCCCGGAACTTCTCGTTCGAGAGAATGGCCGCCCGGTGAAGGGACTGCTGCAGTGTCGTGCGCTCGAGATCCAGATACTTCGTATAGTTCGACGGGATGACGCGGTTGAAGTCCGGGAACTTGCCGTCGACCACCTTCGTGATCAGCACCGTGCCCGCGATCTCGAACTTCACCTGGTTGGGCATCAGGCTCATGAGCACCTCGTCGTCGCTGTCGGCGAGGAGCCGCGACAACTCTAGAACGGCCTTGCGCGGCAGGATCGTCTCGCTGCGCGCATAGCTGTTCAGAAGCGGTCTGGTGGTCATGCCAAGGCGGTGGCCGTCAGTGGCGACAAGCGTGAGTGCATTGCCGTCGACGACGAACAGCATGCCGTTCAGGTAGTAGCGGATGTCCTGCTGCGCCATCGAATACTGCGTGAGCGCGAGCAGACGGCGCAATCCGCTCTGCGGCATCGGTATCTCGCCAGTCGCAGTCTGGCTCGCTGGCAGCCGGGGGAAATCCGCTGCCGGGAGCGTCTGCAGGCTGAACCGACTCTTGCCGGCCCGCACCATCAGTTTCGGCTCCTTGTGCTCGAGCGATACTGGGGTCTGCTCAGGCAGAGCCCGCAGGATGTCGAGAAGCTTCTTCGCGGAGACCGTGATCGCGAAGTCCGCATCGGCGGGAATGCCCGAGACCGTGGCAGTGACCTGGATCTCGAGATCGGTGGCGGTAAGCGACAGCGTGCCGCCTTTGCCTTCGATCAGGACGTTCGAAAGGATGGGCAGTGTCTGCCGGCGTTCAACGATGCCGGTGACGGATTGCAGGGGCTTTAGCAGGATGTCTCTGTCGAGCTGTAAGCTGTTCATGATGTCTTTTCTTTAAATGATAAGAATTGATAAGAGACAGCCTGTTCTGTGTGAAAGCGAGCCGACACGCGGATTCGAAACAGAAAATCGTCGAATCGGATGTCTGTATAAGCTGGGGATAATGCCAATGTGGTTTGGGGATGAAATCCCGGTCGGCGTGAAATCGCGACTTACGCACAATCTGTCCACGAGTTATCCCCTGAGTACCTGGACCAGCGCATCGTAGTCCCGCGCGATGTCCGTCTGGGTCGATCGTAACTCCGCAATCTTGCGGCAGGCATGGAGCACGGTGGTGTGGTCCCGCCCTCCGAAGGCCTCGCCGATGTCGGGCAGGCTCAGCGACGTGAGTTCCTTCGCGAGCGCCATCGCCACCTGGCGTGGTCGGGCAACGATCCGCGAGCGCTTCTTGGAGAACATCTCCGACACGCGGACCTTGTAGTAGTCAGCCACCGTCTTCTGGATGTTCTCGACCGAGATCTGCCGTGTCTGGACCGCGAGCAGGTCCTTCAGAGCGTCGCGTGCGGTATCGATGTTGACCTGCACGTTCGCGAACCGTGTGAACGCGAAGACACGCTTCAGCGCGCCTTCCAGTTCCCGGACATTCGACTGGATGTGGGTTGCGATGAAGAATGCGACATCCTCGGGGAGCTTCACTCGCTCGACTTCGGCCTTCTTGAGCAGGATGGCGACGCGCATCTCGAGTTCCGGCGGTTCGATCGCGACCGTGAGTCCCCAGCCGAACCGGGAGATCAAGCGATCTTCGATGCCGGCAAGCTCCTTCGGGTAGCTGTCGCAGGTGATGATCACCTGTTTGCGCGCGTCGATCAGGGCGTTGAAGGCGTAGAAGAACTCTTCCTGAGTCCGGCTCTTGCCGCTGAAGAACTGGATGTCGTCGATCAGCAGCAGGTCGAGGGAGTGATAGAACTTCTTGAACGAGTCGAAGGACTTGTGCTGATAGGCGCGGATCACGTCGGACACGTATTGTTCCGCGTGGGTGTAGCGGATGTTCGCCGACGGGTTGTAGCTCAGCACGTGGTTGCCGATGGCGTGGATCAGGTGGGTCTTGCCGAGGCCGACACCGCCGTACACGAACAGCGGGTTGTAGGCCGTGCCGGGATGCTCACCGATCTGCAGTGCCGCGGCGCGGGCAAGCTGGTTCGCTTTTCCGGCAACGAAATTGTCGAACGTGAACGACGGATTGAGGCGACCTCGCTCCCCGACACTCGGGGCGCTGACCACAACTGCCGGAGCGGCCGTGATCGGTGCCTTCTCGTCGCTCATGACGGGAGCGCGGGCCATGGCTTTGCGATCCGCCAGGGCCAGGATGACCGGGGTGTCCGGGGCGCCGTGCTTGGCCATCAGATCTTCGATCGTGGGCAGGAACTTGTCCCTAACCCACTCCAGGACGAACCGGTTCGGCGCGGCCAGATGCAGCGCGTCCGCCTGGAACGAGGCGTTGAGCGGCCGGATCCATGTCTGGTACTGCTGGTCGCTCACTGAGCGCCGCAGATCGCCAAGACACAGCTCCCATAGGTCCGACATGACTAACGTCTCGTCAAATAGAATGAAATCATTGCGGGGTGGCGGCGATGAACCCGCCGCGGAAGGATCGCCAGTGTAACAAAGGCGAGGGCAAGTTATCCACAGGTCATGCGAAGACGCTCTGCCACAGCGATTGACAGACGGCGCCAAACGACGGTTTAATCGAAGACTTTTCTGGAGAAAGTCATGAAGCGTACCTATCAGCCTTCCGTGACCAAGCGCAAGCGCACCCACGGCTTTCGCGCCCGCATGAAAACCAAGGCGGGTCGTGCCGTGATCAATGCGCGTCGGGCCAAGGGCCGCGTCCGCCTGGCCGTCTGAGTCTTCCCGCCGTTTTCAAGAAACCGGAGGGACTCAGGCGAATCAACCGGCTCTGCGGATCCGGTCGTTTCGAGCAGGTGTTCAAGCAGGGCAGGCGACGCAGCGGCAGGTTCTTCGCGATCCACTGGCTGAAGACCGCGGAGCCCGTGGGGCATCTGGGTCTGGTCGTTGCCAAGCGATTGGCCGGCAACGGCGTTCAGCGGAATCGGGTCAAGCGCATCGCGCGGGAATCGTTCCGCAGGCTCGGGCTGCAGCGGACGTCCATCGACGTTGTGGTCCGGCTGCGGTCCGCGATTGCTGCGCCCGAATGGCCGGCGGCTGCCGAAGAACTGCATCGTATCCTCGGGGAGTTGCGATGATCGCCAAGGTCCTGCTCTGGATGATCCGGGCCTATCAGATTGCGCTCAGCCCCTACGTCGGTACCCAATGCCGGTTTCACCCCACATGCTCCCGATATGCCTTACAGGCCATCGACCGCCATGGCGCCCTCAAGGGTTCGTGGCTGGCCGTCCGGCGCCTGTCGCGCTGTCACCCGTGGAGCCTTGGGGGCCACGATCCCGTCCCCTGACCTGACCCACTGACAAGAACCTCGCCCGCATGGAATCCGCACGCCTCGTATTCGTGGTGATCTTCTGTGTCTCCCTGTTCATGCTGGGAGAGAAGTGGGTCGAGCAGTATGGCCCGAAGCCGGCCGCGCAGAAGACCGCGCAAATGGACGCGCCGATCGATGCGATACCAACGCCGACAGCCGCTGCCGGGGCGGACACGCCAAAGACTGCGGCGGCTGCACCTGCCTCCTCGGTGCCGTCGGGCGGTGAAACGCCTGCGACGCCTGGCGGTAAGGAAGAGCTGATCAAGGTAGAGACGCCCCTTGTTCGCGCGGAGATCTCAACGATCGGCGGGGAGTTGCGCAAGCTCGAGCTGCTCCAGCAGCGCGATACCCTCGATGCGGGCAAGAATTTCTTCCTGCTCGATCGGACCGAGAAGCGGACCTACCTCGGGCAGACCGGTCTTCTGGGAGCGGGCATGCCCACTCACAAGTCCCCGTTTGCGCTAGTCGCACCCCCGGCGGTCTCTTCCGATCCGAACGGCGCGATCATCGTGGAACTGATCGCCCAGGATGCGCCGGCCGGGGTGGAAGTCCGAAAGACGCTTCGGTTCCACCCCGATCAGTACGTGGTGGATGTTTCGTATGAAATCAAAGGCTTGCAGTCTAAGGCTGCACCGAATGCGTACTTTCAGCTGACCCGTGACGATACGCCTCCCGATGGCGATTCCCGTTGGGTTCCTACCTTCAACGGCATAGCGGTCTACACAGAAAAAGAAAAATATCAGAAGGTTGCGTTCTCCGACGTCGCGAAGGGCAAGCCGGGGCATGTGACCCAGAGCGCAGATGGCTGGATCGGCATGGTTCAGCACTATTTCGTTTCGGCTTGGCTGCCTGGCGGTGCGGTTCCCCGGGAGTTCTATACGCGGTCGCTCGGCAATGGATTGTTCTCCGCAGGCGTGATTGTTCCGACCGAAGCGGCAGGCGAGGGTCACTGGAAGATCAGTGTTCCGCTTTACGCCGGCCCGCAGGAACAGACGAAGCTAGCCGCGCTGGCGCCCGGGCTAGAGTACGCGGTCGACTACGGCTGGCTGACCGTGATCGCGACACCGCTTTTCTGGGCACTCTCGTCGATCTACAAGTGGGGCATCCAGAACTGGGGTGTCGCCATCATCGTCCTGACGATCATCCTCAAGCTCATCTTCTTCCCGCTGTCTGCCGCGTCCTACAAGTCGATGGCGAAGATGCGGGTCATGGCACCCAAGCTCCAGAAGCTCAAGGAGCAGTTCGGCGACGACCGCCAGAAGCTTCACCAGGCAATGATGGAGCTGTACAAGACCGAGAAGATCAACCCGCTCGGCGGCTGTCTGCCGATCGTGGTCCAGATTCCCGTGTTCATTGCGCTCTATTGGGTGCTGCTCGGGACGGTCGAGATGCGTCACGCGCCTTTCGCGCTCTGGATCAAGGACTTGTCAGCGCCGGACCCGTTCTACGTCCTGCCCGTCCTGATGGGCATCAGCATGATCATCCAGACCCGGCTGAATCCGGAACCTCCGGATCCCATCCAGGCCAAGGTGATGAAGATCATGCCGATCGCCTTCAGCGTGTTCTTCTTCTTCTTCCCGGCGGGTCTTGTGCTCTACTGGCTGGTGAACAACATCCTGTCGATTTCCCAGCAGTGGTACATCACCCGCAAGCTGGAGCAGGGAGCCGTTGCGGCCAAGAAGCGCTGACACCATCGCAGCGATCGCCACGGCGCCAGGGCGCGGTGGCGTAGGGGTCGTCCGCGTCTCCGGGGACCTCGCGGAAAGCATCTGTCTCGGCGTAGCCGGCGCCGTTCCCTCACCCCGTCGCGCCTCCTTCCGCTCTTTTGGTGACGCCGAGGGGCGCACCATCGACGCCGGGCTCGTACTGTTCTTTCCCCCGCCTGGGTCCTATACCGGTGAGCCGGTGGTCGAGTTCCAGGGTCACGGCAGTCCTCAGGCTCTGGCTGCGTTGCTCGATCGCTGTATCGAACTCGGCGCCCGGATCGCCAGACCCGGCGAGTTCACCGAGCGCGCCTTTCTGAACGATCGCCTCGACCTCGCGCAGGCGGAGGCCGTCGCGGATCTGATCGACGCCGAGTCCCGAACCGCTGCGCGTGCAGCGATCCGATCACTGTCGGGCGAGTTCTCGAACGCTATCCGGGATCTGGTGGCAGAGCTGGAGTCGCTCCGGATCATGGTGGAGGCGGCCATCGACTTTCCGGAAGAAGATATCGATGTGATGGCGGACTACCAGATCGGGGCGCGGGTGCAGGACCTGATGGAGAGGCTGGACGGCATCTTCACCCGCGCGCGGCTCGGTCAGCGGTTGCGTGAGGGCGCGACGGTGGTGCTACTCGGCGAGCCCAACGTCGGGAAGTCCAGTTTGCTCAATCGCCTGGCCGGTGAGGATCTCGCCATCGTGACCGACGTCCCGGGCACGACGAGGGACCCGATACGGGGCCACATCACCTTGGATGGGGTGCCATTTCACCTCGTCGACACGGCGGGCCTCAGGGATTCGGCCGATCCGGTCGAACGGGAAGGGATTGCGCGATCGCGGGCGCAGGCCTCGAAAGCGGACCTCGCAGTCCTGGTTCTCGACGCCCGAGAGAATGCGGACGCCGGCTTTGCGCGGTTGGCCGCGAATGCGTCCTTGCCCGAGCGTTGCATCGCCGTCAGAAACAAGATCGATCTGATCGGCGAGAGCGCAAGCTCGGTGGAGCGCGCGGGAGTGACGACTGTCTCGGTGTCGGCGCAGACAGGCGAAGGGTTGTCTCTGTTGCGCGAAGCGTTGCTCAAGGCGGTGGACTGGGAGGCGGGCGGGGGTGAGGGTGCCTTCACCGCGCGGTCCCGACACCTCGAAGCGCTGCGTCGCTGTCGCGAGCATTTGCAGTCGGCGCTGAGCCTGATCGACGTACAGACGGATCTGGTCGCCGAGGAGCTTCGGTATGCGATGGATGCGGCAGGGGAGATCACCGGACGGAAGACTGCCGACGATCTACTCGGCGCGATCTTCGCGAGTTTCTGCATCGGCAAGTGACGGCCGGATCGATGTTTCACGTGAAACATCGGCGGACGCATCGATTCAGAGCTGTGTGTTTCACGTGAAACGTTGCGACGGTCCGCGGCGGATCACGGGAATTGGATTATCATGCGCGCCTCCTGAAGCGGGGTTGTATCGTGCTGTTTCCTAAGCGATTCGAAGTCATTGTCATCGGCGGTGGTCACGCTGGCACCGAAGCCGCGCTGGCCTCTGCGCGGATGGGCCGAACCACGCTTCTACTTACCCACAGCATCGAAACGCTCGGTCAGATGTCCTGCAATCCCTCCATCGGCGGGATCGGAAAAGGTCATCTGGTCAAGGAGATCGATGCACTGGGCGGGGCAATGGCCATCGCCACGGATGAAGCCGGCATTCAGTTCCGAATCCTGAACGGGAGCAAAGGTCCCGCGGTCCGCGCGACGCGCGCGCAGGCCGACCGGGTGCTCTATCGGCGCGCCATCCGCCACCGGCTCGAGAATCAGCCGAATCTCTTTCTGTTCCAGCAGGCCGCGGACGACCTTCTCGTGGAAGGAGACCGGGTCGCGGGTGTCGTCACGCAGTCGGGAATCCGATTCGAGGCGGAGGCGATCGTCCTTACGGCGGGGACGTTCCTTTCGGGTGTGATCCACGTGGGACTCTCGAACCACGCCGCGGGCCGTGCAGGCGATCCGCCGTCCGTCGCCCTGTCGCATCGGCTGCGCGAACTCAATCTGCCGGTGGGAAGGCTGAAGACCGGCACGCCGCCGCGGATCGACGGCCGAAGCATCGATTTCTCGACCATGACGGAGCAACCCGGCGACGAGCCCGCGCCCGTGTTCTCGTTCATGGGCCGTCGGGAAATGCATCCGGCGCAGTTGCCGTGCTGGATCACCCACACGAACGAGCGGACCCACGACATCATCCGCGGCGGTCTCGATCGCTCGCCCATGTTCACGGGAGTCATCGAAGGCATCGGTCCCCGGTACTGTCCGTCCATCGAGGACAAGATCCACCGGTTCGCGGACAAGACCTCCCACCAGATCTTTCTCGAGCCAGAAGGGCTGACGACGCACGAGTTCTATCCGAACGGGATCTCGACCAGCCTTCCGTTCGACGTGCAATTGGCGCTCGTCCAGTCCATCCGAGGGCTGGAACACGCGCATCTGACCCGCCCTGGCTACGCCATCGAATACGACTACTTCGATCCGCGAGCACTGCGTACGTCTTTGGAAACACGGGCTTTTCGGGGGCTGTTCTTCGCCGGACAGATCAACGGAACCACCGGTTACGAAGAGGCGGGAGCGCAGGGCCTTCTCGCAGGAATCAATGCGGCGCGTCTCGTCCGGGGCGAAGCCGCCTGCGTGCCGGGCCGTGACGAGGCCTACCTCGGTGTCCTCGTCGACGACCTCGTCACGCGAGGTGTGACGGAGCCGTACCGGATGTTCACGAGCCGGGCGGAGCATCGCTTGAGTCTGCGCGAAGATAACGCCGACCTCCGCCTGACCGAAACGGGTCGCGCTCTCGGCCTGGTGGACGACACCCGTTGGGCGCGCTTCGAGGCGAAGCAGGAAGCCATCGCCCGCGAGCGGGAGCGGCTGCGCAGCACCTGGTGCAATCCGCGGGTTCTCGATGTCTCGCGCACCGTGGCGCTATTCGGTGCCCCCGTCGAGAAGGACGGTACCCTGGAGGAGTTTCTTCGTCGCCCCGAGGTGAGCTATCGCACCCTGATGGAGTGGGCCGCGCCCGGGAGCGGGCTGGACGACGAGGAAGCCGCCGATCAGGTCGAGGTGCAGATCAAGTACCAGGGCTACATCGAGCGGCAGCTGACCGAGATCGCGCGACAGGAGCAGCACGCGGACCTGGTCCTGCCCGAGGAGCTCGACTATCGGTCTGTTCGGGGGCTATCCGCCGAGGTTTGCCAGAAGCTCTCTGCGCAGCGCCCCGAGACGCTCGCCCAGGCCGGACGCATCTCCGGTGTGACGCCCGCTGCGCTTTCGCTCCTTCGCGTCCACGTGAAGCGCCTTGGCGCCGGTCGCGTGACGGCTGCTACGGAACCCTCCCGCGAGGCCGCCGACGGCGACGCCGCACAGGCGGCCGGCTGATGGGGGAGCGCGAAGGGCTCCTGGCAGGACTGGGCGAGCTGGGCCTGGCCGTCGACGCCCCGAAGGTCGATTCGCTGCTCGCGTTCCTGGATCTGCTCGAGAAGTGGAACGCGGTCTACAACCTGACCGCGATCCGGGACCGCACCCTGTGGGTTAGCCATCACTTGCTCGATTCACTCAGCGTGGCAAGGTATCTTGGTGAGGGCGCTGTCGTGGATGTGGGTACGGGAGCCGGTTTCCCCGGCCTGCCGCTCGCGCTGGCGGCGCCCGGTAACGCCTTCACGTTGCTGGACAGCAGCCAGAAGCGAACGGCGTTTCTGGATCAGTCCGTCCGGCAGCTCGGCGTCCGGAACGCCACCGTCGTTCGGGCGCGGGTGGAAGAATTCGTCCCGGAGACCCTGTTCGATGTGGCGATCTCCCGAGCCTTTGCGGACCTCGCCGACTTCGCACGGCTCTGCGCGCCGCTGGTCCGCCCGGGCGGTCTGCTCCTGGCGATGAAGGGGTTGCATCCCGACGAGGAGCTTGCCCGCGTACCGGCGCCGCTGACGGTCCGCGAGACCATCCCGCTGCATGTTCCCGGCCTCGGCGCCACCCGTCACCTCGTTGTTCTGGAAAAGCCATGAGTGCCCCCCAATCCTGTCCCGCGAAGGTGCTTGCCGTCACCAACCAGAAGGGTGGCGTCGGCAAGACCACCACCACCGTCAATCTGGCCGCTGCCCTCGCGACCGCGGGACAGCGGGTCCTCCTGATCGACCTGGATCCCCAGGGCAATGCCACGATGGGAAGCGGCGTCGACAAGCGGGCCCTCAAGCGGAGCGTGTATCAGGTGCTGCTCTCCAGCGTCAGCGCTGAGGAGGCATGGGTCCACTCGGAAAATGGCGGCTACCACGTGCTCCCAGCGAACCGCGAGCTGGCCGGCGCCGAAGTGGAGATGGTCGACCTGTCGAACCGCGAAACGCGTCTGCGCGATGCTCTCGCGCCCGTGCTCGACCGGTTCGATTTCATCCTGATCGATTGCCCGCCCGCGCTGAATCTGCTCACCGTCAACGCGCTGTGCGCGGCGGACGCCGTGATGATCCCGATGCAATGCGAGTATTACGCGCTCGAGGGACTCTCCGATCTCGTCAACACCGTCAAACGGGTCCGGAGCCATCTCAACCCGCGCCTCGAGATCGAGGGCCTGCTGCGGACGATGTTCGACCCGAGAAACACGCTGGCGCAACAGGTGTCGGACCAGTTGCAGCAGCACTTCGTGGACAAGGTGTACCGCACCGTCATCCCGAGGAACATCCGTCTGGCGGAGGCGCCGAGCTACGGGATGCCGATCCTGCGCTACGACCGGCAGTCCAAGGGCGCGCTCGCCTACCTCGCACTCGCCGGCGAGCTTCTCTCCAAGCAATCGAAACCGGGAACCTGATCATGGCCAAACCTCGCGGCCTCGGACGCGGGCTCGACGCCCTTCTCGCGGGCGACAGTGTTTCCGCGCCGGCAAACGCCTCGGAGCGCCTGGGTACCCTGGGCGTTTCCGCGCTGCAGCCGGGCAAGTACCAGCCCCGCACCAACATGCACGAGGAAGCGATCGCCGAGCTCGCCGATTCCATTCGTGCCCAGGGCGTCATCCAGCCGATCCTCGTCCGACCCGTCGGTCCGGATCGCTACGAGATCATCGCGGGCGAGCGTCGGTGGCGTGCAGCGCAGAAAGCGGGGCTCACCGAGGTCCCGGTCGTCGTCCGGGAGGTGCGAGACGAGGCGGCGCTCGCCATGGCGCTCATCGAGAACATCCAGCGCGAAGACCTCAATGCCATCGAAGAGGCCGCGGGCATTCGCCGGCTCATCGACGAATTCGGGATGACGCACCAGGCCGCGGCCGAGGCCGTGGGCCGGTCCCGGACTGCCGTGAGCAACCTGCTGCGTCTGCTGGACTTGCCGTCTTCCGTGCGGGAGCACGTGTCCCGGGGCACGCTGGACATGGGTCATGTGCGAGCCCTGCTGCCACTGCCTACCGAACAGCAATTGGCAGTAGCTCACGACGCCGTGCAGCAGCAGTGGTCCGTCCGGGAAGTGGAACGCCGTGTTGGTGTGCTGCTGAAGGGCGGGGCAGCGAAAGCGACGAAGTCCGCCACCGCCAGGGATCGTGACGTCGCCCGCCTCGAGGAGGAACTCTCCGACCGCCTCGGCACCAGGGTCGAAATCGTCAGCGGCCGGCGCCAGGGAAGCGGCCGGGTGGTCATCCAGTACGGGAGTCTCGACCAGCTGGACGCTCTGCTGGGCCGGCTGAAGTAACAGCCTTTTCTGCGTCTCGCTGCATCGCAGCAATTGACGTCACCGCGGCCGGCGGTCTACCATCGATTGTTTTTTGGCACATCCGAAGGCGTGGCAGCCCTCACCATGCGAGGCACGGCACTGCGGTTCGCACTCCTGCAAGGGGGCATTGTGCTGTGCAGTGCGCTTGTCGCCGCCCTGCTGTTCGGATCGCAGATCGGGTTGTCTCTTGTGGTTGGAGGCGCCTGCGGGTGGCTGGGTTCCCTGGCTTACGCGGCGCTTCAGGGCCGCGGTGTTCCGGAACGCGCGACGGCAGCGCTGAAGGACCATCTGCTGGGGCAACTCACCAAGTGGTTGGTGGCCTGCGGCGCCTTGTATGTCGCCATCCGGTCAGGCGCTGGGCAAAGCCCGGCGGCACTGACCCTGGGGTTTATCGTGGCAATGCTGGCCCATGGGCTGGCGCTGCCTTGGTTGAAGAGCCGGTAACAAGAATCGATCGTCACTGACATGGCATCAGAACACGGACCGCAAAGCGCAGGCGAGTACATCGGGCACCACCTCACCAACCTCCGGGTCGGTGAAGGGTTCTGGACCTTCAATCTCGACACGATCATCATGGGCTGGATCACCGGCATCATCGCGATCGGTGCCTTCTACCTCATTGCCCGCAAGGCCACCACCGGCGTGCCGGGCCGGGTCCAGGGCTTCATCGAGTTGATCGTCGAATTCGTCGACGAGACGGTCAAGGGCGTGTTCCCCGGCGACCGCAAGTTCCTCGCGCCGCTTGCCCTGACGATCTTCGTGTGGGTCTTCATGATGAACCTCATGGACCTGCTCCCCATCGACTGGGTTGCGAAGGTCACCGAGACAGGCGGCCTGCACAACTGGAAGCCTGTGCCGACGACGGACCTGAACACCACGTTCGCGATGTCGCTCACCATTTTTCTGCTGACCATCTTCTTCAGCCTCAAGGCGAAGGGTGCCGGCGGATTCGTCCACGAGCTGTTTACGGCACCGTTCGGCGGTCACCCCGTGCTGTGGATCCCCAACCTCGTGCTCAACATCATCGAGTACCTGGCCAAGCCCGTCTCTCTCGCCATGCGACTGTTCGGCAACATGTACGCCGGCGAACTCATTTTCATGCTGCTGGGTCTCCTTGGCACCATCGCCGCCACGAATTCCGCCGGCGGGCTGATGGCTGGTGCAGCAGCCGGGGTGCTTTACTGGGGTTGGGCCGTGTTCCACATCCTGATCATCCTGCTGCAGGCGTTCATCTTCATGGTGCTCTCCTGCGTGTATATCGCGATGGCCCACGAGCACCATTGATCCGCAGCACTTGGACTACTTTGTTTTATTTTTTGCTGTAACCACCTCTTAACAAGGGAACCACTGAAATGGAACAGTTCGCCGCCCTCATCCAAAGCTACACCGCTCTGGGAATCGGCATCATCATCGGCCTCGGCGCCATCGGTGCTTGTATCGGCATCGGCATCATGGGAAGCAAGTTCCTCGAGTCCGCGGCGCGCCAGCCCGAACTCATCCCGCAGCTGCAGAAGTTCATGTTCCTGCTGGCCGGCCTGATCGACGCGGCGTTCCTGATCGGTGTGGGTATCGCCATGTTCTTCGGTTTTGCCAACCCGCTGCTCAGCGTCCTGGCCAAGTAAGTCCCGCTCCATCATCGTCCGGGTTTCGCCATGAACATCAATGCAACGCTGTTCGTTCAGGCGCTCTCGTTCGCCGCGCTGATCTGGTTCACGGTCAAGTTCGTCTGGCCCATGATCACGACGGCCATGGACGAGCGCGCCCGCCGCATCTCCGACGGACTCGCGGCGGCCGAAGCCGGTCGACAGTCCCTCGAGCGTTCGGCCAAGGAAGTGAACGTCGCCATCAACGACGCCCGCTCGCGTGCGGCCGAGATCGTCGCGCAGGCCGAGAAGCGCGGTGCCCAGCTGGTCGAGGAAGCCAAGGCAGCTGGTCGGGCCGAGGCAGACCGTGAGCGCGCCGCTGCCAAGGCCGAGATCGAGCAGGAGATCGCCCGTGCCCGCGAAGAGCTTCGTGCCCAGGTCGCGAGTCTCGTGGTCTCCGGCGCCGAGAAGATCCTTCGCCGTGAAGTCGACAGTCGCGCGCACGCCGACATGCTCGATGCCATCAAGCAGCAACTCTAGTCGCCATGGCTGAACTCAGCACGATCGCGAGACCTTACGCGCAGGCCGCCTTCCGCATGGCGGACGAAGCCGGCGCGCTCTCCGAGTGGTCGGAGTCGCTGGCCGCTCTCGCGCTCATCGCGCGGGACTCGACCGTCGAGCAGCTCACCACCGACCCCAACTTCACGACCGAGCGTCTGTCAGCGCTGATCCTCGGTGTCCTCCAGGGGAAGGTGTCGGCGCCAGTCGAGAACTTCGTCCGACTCGTGGCCGAGAACCACCGCGTGGACGCCTTTCCCGAGATCTCGTCCCAGTTCGAAAGTCTCAAGAACGAGCGCGAAGGCGTCCAGGATGTCGAAATCGTGAGTGCGTTCCCGCTCGAGGCCGCACAGCAGGCAGATCTTGCAGCGCGCCTGGAGAAGCACACCGGCAAGAAAGTGAATGTCCATGTGACCCTCGATCCGCAGCTCATCAGCGGCGTGAAGATCATCATGGGCGACAAAGTGATCGACGCCTCGGCCCGCGCGCAGCTCGCGGTGCTCGAGAGCACCCTAAGAGCTTAGGAGCAGGCATGCAACTCAACCCATCCGAGATTTCGGAACTCATCAAGAGCCGGATTCAGAACCTGGATGCCAGCGCGCAGATGCGCACGCAGGGCACCGTGGTGTCCGTCACGGACGGTATCTGCCGGATCCACGGCCTCTCCGACGTGATGCAGGGCGAAATGCTCGAGTTTCCCGGCAACACCTTCGGTCTGGCGCTGAACCTCGAGCGCGACTCGGTGGGCTCGGTGATTCTGGGTGAGTACCAGCACATCTCCGAAGGCGACACCGTCAAGTGCACGGGCCAGATCCTTTCGGTACCCGTCGGCCCCGAGCTGATCGGGCGCGTCGTCAACGCCCTCGGTCAGCCGATCGACGGCAAGGGCCCGATCAACGCCAAGATGACGGACGTCATCGAAAAGGTGGCCCCTGGCGTGATTGCGCGGAAATCCGTGGACCAGCCGGTTCAGACCGGTCTCAAGTCCATCGACTCCATGGTCCCCATTGGCCGCGGCCAGCGCGAACTGATAATCGGTGACCGCCAGACCGGCAAGACCGCGGTGGCGATCGACGCGATCATCAACCAGAAGGGTCAGAACATGACCTGCATCTACGTCGCGATCGGCCAGAAGGCGTCGTCGATCAAGAACGTGGTGCGGTCTCTCGAAAAGTACGGCGCGATGGACTACACCATCGTCGTCGCGGCCTCCGCCTCCGAATCCGCCGCCATGCAGTACGTGTCGGCCTACTCCGGTTGCACGATGGGCGAGTACTTCCGCGACCGCGGCCAGGACGCCCTCATCGTCTACGACGATCTCTCCAAGCAGGCGGTCGCGTACCGCCAGGTGTCGCTGCTCCTGCGCCGCCCGCCCGGCCGCGAGGCCTTCCCCGGTGACGTGTTCTATCTGCACAGCCGCCTGCTGGAACGCGCCGCACGTGTGAATGCCGAGTACGTCGAGGAATTCACCAAGGGCGAAGTCAAGGGCAAGACCGGATCGCTGACCGCGCTGCCCATCATCGAAACGCAGGCCGGCGACGTGTCGGCGTTCGTGCCGACCAACGTGATCTCGATCACGGACGGCCAGATCTTCCTCGAGACGAGCCTGTTCAACTCCGGTATCCGTCCTGCCATCAACGCCGGTATCTCCGTGTCCCGAGTCGGTGGCGCTGCCCAGACCAAGCTCGTCAAGAGCCTCTCCGGCGGTATTCGTACCGACCTGGCGCAGTACCGCGAACTCGCGGCGTTCGCCCAGTTCGCTTCCGATCTGGACGAAGCCACCCGCAAGCAGCTCGACCGTGGCGCGCGCGTGACGGAACTGCTCAAGCAGCCTCAGTATTCCCCGCTGCCCATCAGTCTCATGGCGGCGTCGCTGTACGCAGTGAACAAGGGATTCTTCGACGACATCGACGTGAAGAAGGTGCTCGCCTTCGAACACGGTCTCCATCAGCATCTGAAGACCGCCCACGCCGCGCTGCTCGCCAAGCTCGAGAAGGACAAGGCGATGGACAAGGCGGCCGAGGAAGAACTCGCCGGCGCGATCTCCGCCTTCAAGAAGTCCTTCGCCTGACACCCGCGACGACCTGAGATCGAAGGAGCACCGTCATGGCGGTCGGCAAGGAAATCCGAGGCAAGATCAAGAGCTTCGAGAACACGAAGAAGATCACCAAGGCCATGGAGATGGTCTCGGCGTCGAAGATGCGCAAGGCGCAGGACCGCATGCGGGCCGCGCGTCCGTATGCCGACAAGATCCGCAACATCACGGCGAACCTCTCCGGAGCGAACCCGGAGTACAAGAGCCCGTTCATGAAGAAGGGCGGCAACGCCAAAGTCACGGGCTTTATCGTGGTGAGCACCGACAAGGGTCTGTGCGGTGGTCTCAACACCAACATGCTGCGCGCGGTTTCCAATCGCATGCGCGACCTCCAGGCCGAGGGCCAGTCGGTCGAGGCTGTGGCCATCGGCAACAAGGGGCTCGGCTTCCTGAACCGGCTTGGCGCCAAGGTGGTAAGCCAGGTTACGCAGCTCGGCGACGCACCGCAGCTCGAGAAGCTGATCGGTCCGGTGAAGACGATGCTCGATGCATTCGTCGACGGCAAGGTGGACAGCGTGTACCTCTGCTACACGAAGTTCATCAATACCATGCGTCAGGAGCCCATGGTCGAGCAGCTTCTGCCGCTTTCCGCGGAGCGTCTGCAGCAGACCGAGGCCGAAAAGGCGCAGTACGGCTGGGACTACCTGTACGAACCCGATGCTCCCACGGTCATCGAGGAACTCCTCCGCCGCTATATCGAGGCACTCGTCTATCAGGCGGTCGCAGAGAACATGGCATCGGAACAGTCGGCTCGCATGGTGGCCATGAAGGCCGCCACGGATAACGCCGGCAACCTCATTGCCGAATTGAAGCTCGTGTACAACAAGACCCGCCAGGCAGCCATCACCAAGGAGCTGTCGGAGATCGTCGGCGGCGCCGCCGCCATCGAGGGCTGAGGCCCCGGCAAGCAACGAATTCTGATTGAAGGAACGCAAAATGGCACAAGGCAAGATCGTTCAGTGCATCGGCGCTGTGGTCGACGTGGAGTTTCCCCGTGACCAGATCCCGCACATCTACGACGCGCTCAAGCTCGAGGGCACGGCGCTGACGCTCGAAGTGCAGCAGCAGCTCGGTGACGGGATCGTCCGCACCATTGCGCTGGGCTCCTCCGACGGCCTGCGCCGCGGTATCACCGTGACTAACACCGGCAAGCCCATCACCGTCCCTGTCGGCCCCGCCACCCTGGGCCGCATCATGGACGTGCTCGGGAACCCGATCGACGAGCGCGGCCCTGTCTCTCACGAACAGTCCGCGTCGATCCACCGCACCGCGCCCACCTACGACGAGCTGTCGCCCTCGCAGGACCTGCTCGAAACCGGCATCAAGGTGATCGACCTCATCTGCCCGTTCGCCAAGGGCGGCAAGGTGGGCCTGTTCGGCGGTGCCGGCGTGGGCAAGACCGTGAACATGATGGAGCTCATCAACAACATCGCGAAGGCGCACTCGGGCCTTTCCGTGTTCGCCGGCGTGGGTGAGCGCACCCGTGAGGGCAACGACTTCTACCACGAGATGGCGGACTCCAAGGTCGTGGACCTGGAAAACCTCGCCAACTCCAAGGTGTCGATGGTGTACGGTCAGATGAACGAGCCGCCCGGCAACCGCCTGCGCGTCGCCCTGACGGGTCTGACCATCGCCGAGTCCTTCCGCGACGAAGGCCGGGACGTCCTGTTCTTCGTCGACAACATCTACCGCTACACCCTGGCCGGTACCGAAGTGTCCGCCCTGCTGGGCCGGATGCCTTCCGCCGTGGGCTACCAGCCGACGCTGGCCGAGGAGATGGGCAAGCTGCAGGAACGCATCACCTCCACCAAGGTGGGTTCCATCACGTCGATCCAGGCCGTGTACGTGCCCGCGGACGACCTGACCGACCCGTCGCCCGCCACCACGTTCGCGCACCTGGACGCCACCGTCGTGTTGTCGCGAGACATCGCCGCTCTCGGCATCTACCCCGCCGTGGACCCGCTGGACTCCACCAGCCGTCAGGTGGACCCGAACGTCGTGGGCGAAGAGCACTACACCACCACCCGCGCCGTGCAGGGAACGCTCCAGCGCTACAAGGAACTCCGCGACATCATCGCGATTCTCGGCATGGACGAACTGTCCCCCGAAGACAAGCTGGCCGTGGCCCGTGCGCGGAAGATGCAGCGCTTCCTGTCGCAGCCGTTCCACGTGGCCGAAGTGTTCACGGGGAGCCCGGGCAAGTACGTGCCGCTCAAGGAAACCATCCGCGGCTTCAAGATGATCGTGAATGGCGAATGCGACCATCTGCCGGAACAGGCTTTCTACATGGTCGGTACCATCGACGAAGTGTTCGAAAAGGCCAAGAAGCTGCAGTAAGGCCCGAACCCCTGTCATCGACCGAAAGGACATCAATCCATGGCAACCCTTCAGGTGGACGTGGTCAGCGCCGAGGAGAACATCTTCTCCGGCGAAGCCCGGTTCGTGGAGCTGCCGGGTGAAAGCGGCGAGCTCGGCATTCTGCCGCGCCATACACCGCTCATCACCCGTATCAAGCCCGGTACGGTCCGCATCGAGCGCGCCGACAATGGCGAGAGCGAGTTCGTTTTCGTGGCGGGCGGCATCCTCGAGGTGCAGCCCGGCACGGTGACCGTCCTGGCGGACACCGCCATCCGCGGCCGTGATCTCGACGAAGCCAAGGCGCTCGAAGCCCAGAAGCTCGCCGAGGAAGCGCTGCGCAACGCGAAAGACAAGGCTGAGGTCGCCACGGTCGAAGCAGAACTCGCCGTGCTCGCCGCGGAACTGGCAGCCGTCCGCAGACTGCGTCGTCGCTGACCTTACCTTGCCGTATCGCGCCGCCGCCTACTCGGCGACGGCGTCCTCCAGAATCAGATCCGCACCTTTCTCGGCGACCATCACGGTCGCCGCGTTGGTGTTGCCGGACACCACGTTCGGCATGATCGAAGCGTCCACCACCCGCAGCCCCGACAAGCCCCGCACGCGTAGCCGCTCGTCGACCACGGCCATCGGATCCTGACCCATCCGGCAGGTGGAAGTCGGGTGGTACACGGTGCCACCCACTTCGCGCGCATAGCCGAGCCAGTCCTCGTCCGAGTTCACGCGGTTGCCTGGCGCGTGCTCCGCGGCAACGAAGGGCTGCATCGGTGTCGTGCCCATCAGCCTGCGGATCGTCTTCAAGGAATCCACCACCACGCGCCGGTCCTCGTCCGTATCGAGGTACCGATACTGGATGGCCGGTGCCTCCAGCGGATCCGCCGAACGGATGCGCACATGCCCGCGAGACTCCGGCCGTAGCGGTGACATCGACACCGTGAAGCCCGAGAAGGGGTGCAACGTCGTACCCATCTTGTCCGTGCTGAAGTTGATAAGGTACAGCTGCACATCGGGCCGCTCCACATCCGGTCGGGACTTCAGAAACGCGCCCGCATAACCGGCACTCACCGTGAGCGGCCCCCGCTTGGCGAGCAGGTAGCGAAGACCGACCCACGCCTTGCCCCAGAGCGTGGCCATGTCGTCGTTGAAGGTGACCCGCTGCGCACACTTCCAGACGGTACGCACATAGAAATGATCCTGCAGTCCTTCGCCGACGCCCGGCGCATCCAGCACCATGGGAATCCCATGCGAACTCAATAGCGCCTGCGGACCGACGCCGGACAACTGCAGGAGCTGCGGCGAATTGAAGGAACCGCCACACAGCAGCACCTCGCGACTCGCGGACGCCGACACCAGACCGCCGTTGTGCCGGAACTCCACGCCCGTTGCACGTACGCCATCGAACAGCACACGGCTCGCCCGCGCCTCGGTGATCACCCGCAGGTTGGAGCGATTCTCGGCAGGGCGCAGATACGCCACCGCACAGCTCACGCGGCGACCCTTTCGCGCACTCGAATGGAAGTAGCCATACCCTTCTTGCGTGCGGCCGTTGAAGTCGTCGTTGCACGGCACGCCCGTCGACCGCCCCGCTTCGATGAAGGCGTCACACAGTGGATGCCGGTCGGGCAGATCGCTCACCGCCAGCGGGCCTCCCGAGCCGTGAAACTCGTCGGCGCCGTGCTGGTAGTCCTCGGACTTGCGGAAGTAGGGCAGCAGGTCGGCGAAGCTCCAGCCGCTGTTGCCCAGACGCGCCCACTCGTCGAAGTCCTCCGGCTGTCCGCGCACGTGCACGAGGCCGTTGATCGAACTCGACCCGCCGAGGACCTTGCCGCGTGGCGTGAACACGCGCCGTCCGTTGAGGTTCGGCTCCGGCTCGGACTGGTACATCCAGTTCACGGCAGGCGTCGCGAACAGCTTCCCGTAGCCGAGCGGAATGTGAATCCACGGATTGGTGTCGCGCGGCCCGGCCTCCAGCAGCAGCACGCTGTACCGGCCGCCGGCTGAGAGCCGGTTGGCGAGCACGCATCCGGCGGAACCGGCGCCAACGATGATGTAGTCGAAGTTCATGGTCGAGTGAGTCGTCGAACCTATCGAGCCTAACGCGTCACCGACCGGTGCTCAACCGGTACGGAGGAAGGTGCCGCCGACAGCCGGGGACGCCGCGCTGACGCTCAACCGGTCCGGCGCTGCACGCCCGGAAAGACGCACAGCATTTCGTACAGCAGGTTCGCGCCCAGCATCGCCGTATTGCCTGACGCATCGTAGACCGGTGCCACCTCGACGAGGTCACCGCCGACGATATCCAGACCGTGACAGCCGCGGACGATTTCGTAGCCCTGGATGCCGGTGAGTCCCGCGAACTCCGGTGTGCCGGTACCCGGCGCATAAGCCGGGTCCAGACCGTCGATGTCGAAGCTGATGTAGACGGGGCCGGCGCCCAGCTGCGCCCGCACCTCCTCCATCAGCGGCGAGAGCGAACGGTTCCAGCATTCCTCGGCCGGTACCACGCGGGCGCCCTGCCGTCGGCTCCAGTCGAAGTCGTCCGCGGCATAGCCGGTGGCACGCAGACCGATCTGCACCACGCGCTTCGGGTCCACGAGTTTCTCTTCGATCGCCCGGCGCATCCAGGTGCCGTGGGTTTCCTTCTCGCCGAACATGTCGTCGTTGACGTCGGCGTGGGCGTCCACGTGCACGACGCCCAGGCGACCTGCCCCGTAGTGTTTCGCGTAAGCACGGAGCACCGGCAGCGTGACCACGTGGTCGCCGCCCATCGCGAGCGTCCTGCAGCCCGACGCGAGGATCCGGGAGAAGAACGCCTCGATGATCGCGATCGTCTTCGGGAGGTGGTAGGTGTTCACTGGCACGTCGCCGAGATCCGCGCACTGCAGACTGTCGAACGGCGCAGCCCGCGAAGCCATGTGGTACGGCCGGATCATCACGGACTCGGTGCGGATGCCGCGCGGGCCGTACCGAGCGCCCGGCCGGTTCGACGCACCGGCATCCACCGGAATGCCGACGAAGCCGACGTCGATCCCGTCCGGCACTTCGGCCGAGGGCAGACGCATGAAGGTCGCGGGGCCCGCGAACCGCGGCATCTCGTTGCCGCCGAGCGGCTGGTTGAAGGACATGGCGATCGCACTCCTGCGGTTCACGAGCCGCGATTATCGCCCCGGCCCGCGGTCGTTTGACACGGGCGATGCGGACCAATACCCTCGCCGTGCCGAAACCAACCGCCGCGCACTCGGGATTCGGCACCGGTGCCGCAGGCGTCTCCAGGAGGGTGGGTGATGGGAGTTCGTTTTCCGGTCGCGATTGCCGCGACGTTTGCACTGCTTTGCACGCTCGGCGCAAGCGCGAAGGACACCGTCAAGATCGTGTTCATCGGGCCGCTCACGGGCGGTGTCGCCGCCAACGGCCTGGGCGGCCGCAACGCGGCTGACCTCGCGGTGAAGGTGCGCAACGCCGACCCGAAAGCGAAGTACACCTACGAGCTGATGGTCCTCGACGACGAGTGCAAGCCCAACGTCGGCGTGCAGGTCGCGACCAAGGCTGCCGCCGACAACAACGTGATCGCCGGCGTGACCCACTACTGCTCCACCGTGGCGATGGGCACCGTGGATGTCTACCACCGCTTCGGACTGCCCGTCGTCGTCTGGGGCGCGGTCCTGCCGGACATCACCTACGCCAACGACTACAAAGAGATCCACCGGGTCAACGGCACGATGATCAACCAGAACGAGACCGCCGCGCGCTTCATGGCGACCCTCAAGTTCAAGCGCTGGGCGATCATTCACGACACCACCGACTACGGCAAGGGCCACAACAAGTACTTCACCGAGTACCTGCAGAAGAACGGCGGGCAGATCCTCGGCACCTTCGGCGTCACGGCGGACCAGCAGGACTTCTCCGCCGAACTCACCCGCATCAAGGAACTCAAGCCCGAGGTCCTGTACTTCGGCGGCATCACGCCGCTGGGCGTGCGCATCCGCAGCCAGATGGACAAGCTGGGCGTGAAGGCCGTGTTCCAGGGAACGTCCGGCATCATCTCGGACGCCTTCGTGGAAGGCCTCGGTCCCCTGGCCGAAGGCGTGATCGCGTTCCGCGAAGGTGCCCCGGTCGAGAAGCTGCCGGGCGGCCGCGTCTTCATGGACCAGTACGCCAAGGGCGGCTATAGCGACGATCCGGAGGCCTACGGCCCGTTTGCCTTCGCGGCCACGACCCTCGTGCTGGACGCCATCGAGAAGGTCGGCCCCAACCGCAAGAAGGTCCGTGCGGAACTCAACAAGACCGCCGACTACGATTCTGTCGTGGGCAAGATCACCTTCGACGACCACCGCCAGAACGCTGTCCCGCTCATCACCAAGTTCGTCGTGCAGAACGGCAAGTGGGTGGTGTGGGAAGACAGCGAGTACGCGTCGGGCAAACGCTCCCTCGTCCGCAAGTAACCCTCGGGGGCTTCGCGCTTGGATCTCGCGCTGATCGCCCAGCACCTCGTCAACGGGGCGATGCTGGGCGTCATCTACGCTCTGGTGGCAGTGGGCTTCACGCTGTTCTTCGGCGTGCTGGACGTCATCAAGTTCTCCCACGGTGACGTCGTGATGCTCGGCGCCTTCACCGCGCTCGCGACCTCCGCCGGTCTGGTCGGGTCCGGCAGTGCGCTGCCGCCGGCTATCGTGCTCGCCGCGATGTTCATCGCCGCCGTCGGCGGCATGGCGGTGTTCGGCGCGCTGATGGCGAAGTTCCTGGTCCTGCCGCTGCGCAAGGCGCCCACACTCAACGTGCTCCTCATCACGCTGATGGCCGGGACGGTCATCCGCGAAGCCGTGCGGCTCTTCTACCCGCAGGGCTCCAACCCCAAGCCCTTTCCGCGGCTGCTGCCGACCGGCGCGTGGGAGATCGGCGAATTCACGCTGCGATACGACAGCACGATCCTGCTCGTTACCGGCGTCGTTGCCATCGTGCTCGTGCACCTCGTCATCACCCGGACACGACTCGGCCTCGCCATCCGTGCCGTCGCGCAGGACCCCGAGACGGCCTCCGCCATGGGCATCCCCTTCCACGGCACCGTGCTCGCGACGTTCGCGATCGGCTCTGCCCTCGCGGCACTGGCCGGCGTCGTGAACGGCCTGTACTACAGCGAGGTGAGCTTCAACATGGGCCTGCTGCTCGGCGCCATCGGCTTCTCCGCGGCGGTCATCGGCGGTCTCGGCAACGTGTATGGCGCGATCCTGGGCGGCTTCATCTTCGCGGCCCTGCAGACCATCGGTGCGGTGCTGCTCCCGATTGCGAGTGCCTACAAGGACGTGTTCGCCTTCGCTGCCGTCATCCTGCTCATGGCGTGGAAGCCGGGTGGCCTCCTTGCCGAACGGTCTGCCGATCGTGTCTGACCGGCGCGCCTCTCCGCTGCCCGCGCTCGGCGCCCTCGTCGCCGGCGCAGCGGCCGTGCTCGGGCTGCTCCTCGCCGAGCAGCAATGGGAAGTCGCGACGCTCGCCATCGTCGGCGCGCTGGCGCTGCTGATCGGCGGCAAGCTCGGCTGGGGCGAGGTGATTCACCGCAGCGCGACGGATCACCATCGCTGGATCACGCCCGTGGCCTGGCTCACGGCGGCCCTCGTGATCTTCGGGCTGCGCGAACACAACTTCGAACTGCTGATGCTCTGCACCGTCATGCTCTACATGGTGGCGGGTCTCGGGCTCACCGTGCAGTTCGGCTACACCGGCGTTGTGAACTTCGCCGCCGCCGCGTTCATGGGGGTCGGCGCCTACACCGCCGCGGTGCTGCTGCTGCACACCGGCCTGCCTCACGTGCTCGTGATTCTCGCCGGCGGTCTCGTCAGTGCGGTCATCGGGTCGGTACTCCTGCTGCCGCTGCTGCGCACGCGCGGCCACTACGCGGCGCTCATCACCATCGCGTTCGGCATCCTGTTCCGCACCTTCCTCGAAGTGAACGACACCCTTGGCGGGCCGCAGGGCCTCAAGGTGCCGGGGATGGAATGGTTCGGGCTCGTGTTCAACGATGCCATCGAGATCGACGACGAGACCGAGTGGTCCTTCTATCTGCGCTACGCCGGCCTGTGCCTGGTCCTGCTGTTCTTCGCCTATCACTTCGTGCGGCGGCTGGAGCGCTCGTGGCTCGGCCTGTCGCTCGACGCGGTGCGGCTCGACGAGACGGCGGCCTCCGCCTTCGGCCTCAACGGTGCCGCGTGGAAGATCGTCGCGTTCTCCATCGGCAACTTCCTCGCGGGCATGGCCGGTGCGGTCTACGCGATGGTCACGGCGTTCATCGCCCCCGCGAGCTTCACCTTCGGCGATTCGCTGATCCTCGTGTCCATCGTGATCCTCGGCGGCCTGGGCAATCCGCTCGGCCTGCTGCCCGCCGCGCTGATCGTCGTCGTGCTGCCGGAGAAACTGCAGGTGATCCAGGAGTACCGCTTCCTGCTGTTCGCGGCGCTGGTCATTGCGATCCTGCTGGTGCGTCCCGGCGGGCTCATCCCCCGACGCGCCCGCGACTACTTCCCCGGGGCGGGCGGCCGATGAGCCAGGAGCTGTTGGTGGCGTCCGCGCTGTCCGTCCGCTTCGGCGGCGTGCGCGCGCTAGACGGCCTCGATATCCGCGTGCACGAAGGCGAAGTGCTGGGCGTGATCGGCCCCAACGGCTCGGGCAAGACCACCTTCTTCAACGCCGTGACCGGGTTCGTCACCACGGCCGGCGGGTCGGTGACTCTTGGCGGTGAAACGATCACGGGCTTGGTCCCGCGCGAGATCGCGCGGCGCGGCATCGCCCGCACGTTCCAGCGGCTGCGCCTGCTGCTGGAACTGTCCGTCTTCGACAACCTGATGCTCGGGCAGCACCTGTCCCTGGACCACGGCATCGTCGCCAACCTGCTGCTGCGCGGCCGGCTCCGCGCGTCGATGACCAGCCACATCGAGTCCGCCCGACATCTCCTGTCCTACTTCAGCGCCACCCTGCCGGGCAAGCTGTTCGAGCCGGTGTCCGCCCTCACCATGATCGACCGCCGCCGGGTCGAGGTGTGCCGCGCGCTCATCCGCGAGCCCCGGCTCCTGCTGCTCGACGAACCCTCCGCCGGCATGACACCGGAAGAGACCGCCGAACTCATGCGCGACCTGCAGAAGGTGAAGGCCGAGCGCAGCCGGCTCGCCGTCATCCTCATCGAGCACGACATGGACGTGATCGAGAGCGTGAGCGATCGCTGCGCCGTGTTCGACTACGGACGCAAGCTGTGCGAGGGCAGCTACGCCGAGGTATCCAGCGACCCCGCCGTGCGCCGCGCCTATCTGGGTGTGGACGACGAATGAAGGCGCTCTCGCTCGAAATCCGCGACATCACCGTCGGGTACGACCGCGCCGACGTGCTGTCGGGCGTCTCGCTCACGGCCAACGCCGGCGAGATCACCTGTCTGCTCGGCGCGAACGGTTCGGGCAAGAGCACGCTGGCCCGCGCCATCCTCGGCCTCACGCCGCCGCGATCCGGCACGATCCGTCTGGACGGACGCGACATCGCCGGGCTCGCCGTCCACAAGATCGTAGGCCTGGGCATCGGCGCGATTCCGGAAGGCCGCCGGGTCTTTCCGAAACTCACCGTCACCGAGAACCTCCGCACCGGCGCGTACCTGGTGCGCGATGCCGCACTGGTCGCCACCCGCATGACGGAAGTGTTCCGCGTGTTTCCCCGGCTGGAGGAGCGCGCCGGGCAGCTCGCCGGCACGCTCTCCGGCGGCGAGCAGGCGATGCTGTCCATCGGTCGCGGCCTCATGGGCTCGCCGGGCCTGCTCATCATCGACGAGCCGTCCCTGGGGCTGTCGCCCAAGTTCGTGAAGGAGAACTTCCAGGTGATCCGCCGCATCAACGAGGCCGGCGTCTCCGTGCTGCTCGTGGAGCAGAACGTGCACCAGACGCTGGAGGTCGCCCATCGCGGCTACGTGCTCTCGGGCGGCCGGGTGGTCGCCGAAGGCACGGCCGAGGAACTGAAGCGCCACCCCGAACTCGTGGCCGCCTATTTCGGCAATCACGGCGGCTGAAGCCCCGCGCCGCTGGCTATACTCGCGCGACACTTTCCCAGGAGCGCGCCGTCATGGCTGCACCCGATCCGATCCGACTGACGCAGGACCTCCTGCGGTTCAACACCATCAACCCCCCCGGCGCCGAGGAGCCCTGCGCGCGGCACATCGGGGAGATGCTCGAGAAGGCCGGCTTCCGCGTCACTTACCACGGTTTCGGCACTGGTCGCGCCAACCTGGTGGCGACCATCGGCGGCGATGCGGACATCGCGCCCATCTGCTTCACGGGCCACATCGACATCGTGCCCCTGGGCGCCAAGGCCTGGAGCAAGGACCCATTCGCCGGCGAGACCGATGCGGGCAAGGTCTATGGCCGCGGTTCCAGCGACATGAAGGCCGGCGTCGCTGCGTTCGTCGCCGCTGCTGTCGCACTGGCGCCGAAGCTCGAGCGCACGCCGGGCATCTCCATCGTCATCACGGCCGGCGAGGAGACCGGATGCCAGGGCGCATTCGATCTCATCCGCAAGCCCGGAGCACTCGGACGCGCCGGCGCCATCGTGGTGGCCGAGCCCACGGGCAACTTCCCCTATGTCGGCCACAGGGGCGCCTTCTGGCTCCAGGCCCTCGCCCACGGGGTGACGGCTCACGGCTCCATGCCCGAGAAGGGCGTCAACGCGGTCTACAAGGCGGCCAAGGCAGTGACCTGCCTCGAGCACTACCACTTCGACACGCCTCCGCACGGGATGATGGGTCAGGGCACGCTGAACGTCGGCACGTTTACCGGCGGGCTCAACATCAACTCGGTGCCCGACCGCGCTGCCATCGGCATCGACATGAGGACCGTGCCCACGCAGAGCCACGCCCACATCCGCGAGTCCCTCGCGAAGGCGCTCGGCCCGGATGTCCAGCTGGAGACGCTCCTCGACGTGGAATCCGTCTACACCGAGCCGGACGACCCGTGGGTGCAGAGCGTGTTCGACGTGATGCAGAAGACCCTCGGCTCCCGCCCCGAGCCGAAGACGGCCACGTACTTCACCGATGCCGCGGCGCTCAAGCCGGCCTACGGCAATCCGCCCACGCTGATCCTGGGCCCCGGCGAGCCGCACATGGCCCACCAGACCGACGAGTACTGCATCGCCGAGCGCGTGCTGCAGTCGACGGAAGCCTTCACCGAGATCATGCGCAACTGGTGCCGCGTCTGAGACATGCCGCTCCCGTTTCTCGGTAGCGGCCTTTCCGAACGGCTCGCGGCCCTGTGCCGCGATGAGCCTCCCGTTCCCATTGCCACCGAACACGAGAATCCCGCCGCGGTCGCGCTGGAAGCGCGGCTGGGGGGTTCACGGGTGGTGATTCTCGCCACTGACCCCGCCCGGGCTTCCGGCGCCATCGGCCGCGCGGAAGCCGAGACCCTCTCCGCCGGGATCGGCTATGCGCGGGCCCATCGCCTGCCGATCGTCCTGCTCATCGATTCCGCGGGTGCCCTGCTCACCGAAGGCGTGACCGTCCTCGGTGCCTTCCGCCAGCTGGAGCGCGCCCTGCTGCAGGCGCGCGCCGACGATCTCCCGCTCGTGGCGGTCATCGGCCGCAACTGCTTCGGCGGCGCCAGTCTGCTCGCCTTCGCCGCCCAGACGCGCATCTACCCGCGCGGCAGCCGCCTGGGCCTGTCGGGCCCGCGTGCGATCGCGGCGGTGCGGCCCGGATTCGACGAGCCAAGTGCGGTCTCGGAGATCTACCGCTGCGAGAGCCGCGCCCGCCACGACGAAGACGCGGTGCTCGTCACGGACGATGCGGGCGCCGTGCACGCCACGCTGCTGGCCTGGCTCAACGACCCCTCGCGGCGCTCGGCCGACCTCGCCCGCACGCGTCGCATACTCACCCGCCGACTGCGCATGTACCACGGTGATCCTACAACGCTCTCCACGTCCGCACCGCCGCCGGAAGTGGAAGCGAGGCTCGATCATCTCTTCGCCGAAGGCTGGAGCGCCGTGTATTGCGATGGCGTGGTCTGGGGCGACGGTTGGGTGGACGGTCGGGACACGGCCTTTGCCGGCTTCGTCGGCGCGCGCACCGTCAACGCCTTTGGCTGCTGGCGATTCCTCGAAGCGATGCGCGAGTTCGCGCGGGAACGGGAAGACCTTCCGGTCACCCTCCTGCTGGACAGCCCGGGTCAGGCGCCGCTGCCCGAAGAAGAGCAGCTGCTGCTTTCCGAATTCGTCGCTGCGGTGGCCGAAGCCGCCCACGGCATGCGCGTGCAGGGCCGCACCGTGGAGCTGTGGCTGATCGGCGAAGGGGGCGGTGCCGTGTACGTGGCGCTCGCCGCGGCGGCCACCACGATCACCGCGTGGCCCGGCGTGAAGCTCGCCACCCTGCCGCCGCGCATCGTCGACGGCGTGATCGGCGCGCGCGCCGAAGACAAACCCACTCTTTCCACCCTCATCGAAGCGCGCGTCATCGATCGCTGGACCCGTTCGCCGGGGTTCGGCGAGTGGCCCGCGCCGAGCCTGCCGTCATGACCCAAGCCAACCTGTACGCCCTGCTCGAAAGCCGCTTTCCGACCGGCGCCGCGCCGCTGCTCGAAACCGAGGACGGCATGATCGTCACCTATGCCGAGATGCGCTCGCTTGCTGCGCACATCGCCGCGGCGCTGCGGGCGCACGGTGCCCGGCCGGGGGATCGCGTGGCCGCCCAGGTGGACAAGTCGCCGGCGGCGCTCGCGCTGTATCTCGCATGTCTGCGCGGCGGGTTCGTGTACCTGCCGCTCAACACGGCGTACCAGCCGGCAGAGATCGCCTACTTTCTTGGCGACGCCACGCCGTCTGTGTTCGTGTGCCGGCCGGAATCCGTCGAGCCCCTGAAGCCGCATGCTGCCACTGCCGGTGTGAAGACCGTCCTCACACTCGACGCCGCGGGACAGGGAAGTCTGCGGGACTCGGCCGCGACGGCGACACCGGACGACACCGTCCATGTGTCGGCTGCCGAGGATCTCGCTCTCATCATCTACACCTCGGGCACCACGGGCCGCTCGAAGGGCGCCATGCTGACGCACGGCAGTCTCGCCGCGAATGGGCTCGCGCTGACCGGCGCCTGGGGGTTCACGCGTGACGACGTGCTGCTGCACGAGCTGCCGCTGTTCCACGTGCACGGGTTGTTCATCTCCACGCACTGCGTTCTCCTGAGCGGCGCGCGCATGCTGTTCCATCGCAAGTTCGACGCGGCCCTCGTGCTGCGCAGCCTGCCGCGTTGCACCGTGATGATGGGTGTGCCCACCTTCTACACGCGCCTGCTCGCGGAACCCGGCTTCGACCGCGCTGCCGCGGCAAGCATCCGCCTGTTCGTGTCGGGCTCCGCGCCGTTGCTGATGGAGACCTTCCGCGAGTTCGAGACCCGCATCGGCCAGGCCATCCTCGAGCGTTACGGCATGAGTGAAGCCGGCGTGATCACCACGAATCCGCTCGTAGGCGCCCGCAAGGGCGGGACCGTCGGCCAGGCGCTTACCGGCATGCAGGTGCGGGTGGCCGATGGCGAGGATCGCGCACTGCCCACCGGTGAGACCGGCGGCGTGCAGATCCGCGGCACGAGCGTGTTCAAGGGCTACTGGAACATGCCCGAGAAGACGCGCGAGGAGTTCACCCCCGACGGCTGGTTTCGTACCGGTGACGTGGGCGTGTTCGACGCCGAGGGCTACCTCAGCATCGTCGGCCGCGCGAAGGACCTGATCATCACGGGCGGCTACAACGTCTACCCGAAGGAGATCGAGCTGGAGCTCGACACCTGGCCGGGCGTGGTGGAGTCGGCCGTCATTGGCGTGCCTCACCCCGACTTCGGCGAGGCCGTTACGGCCGTCGTCGTCGCGGCCGCGGGCGCCCAGCTCGACGAAGCCGCCATGATTGCCTCGCTGCGCGGCCGGCTGGCGAACTACAAGGTGCCGAAGCGCGTGCACGTCGTCACGGAACTGCCCCGCAATGCCATGGGCAAGGTCCAGAAGAACGTGCTGCGGGACAAGTTCGGCGGCTGACCGGGCGACGGACGCCGGCGGCCTCCGCAATGGAACTCGTCTTCGACGGCCCCGCCCATCCACTCGGACTGGCCGTCGAGAGCTTTCTCGTCCTGCTGCCGCTTGCCTACTGGATCTTCGAGCGGTACTTCCGGAAGAAGCCGAGCACCTGGCTGCTACCCACCGTATCTCTGGCGCTATTCGCGTTCATCAACGGTGTCCGGCTCTGGGACCAGCTCCGGGTGCGCCATCTCAATCCCGCCGAGGTGCACGTGACCACGGGCCCCATCGACGAGGCCTGGCACATCGTGAGCAAGACCCGCGACTGGAGCAACAAATCCTTGAGCTACCGCACGACGGTGAGTGAGGGATTCGATGTCGCGGGGCTGCGCTTCAAATGGAACATCGCGGACAGCTATTCCCCCGCCACCTTTTCCAACAGCGGCACCCCGCCAATCGAGTTCGTGAAAGGCACGCCCGTCGAAGTCACCTGGTTTCAGGATGCCGCCACGGACGACACCCGGCGAATCATCCGGCTGCGCATGGGAAAGCTCCCCGGCAGCGCGCTCCCCGAAGATCCGGCCTTCAACCGATTCCATCGGGACTTCGTCGCCGCCTTCATGGCTGGCGACACCGCGCGCCTCACGGCGCTAACGCGCTTCCCGTTCGACTTCGCCGGCAACGGGATGGAACGCGACGAGGCCGCCACCCTGTGGATGGGCCTGCTGTCGCCGGGCACCCAATCGTGTCTGGCGACGGCAGCACCGACGAAGAACGCGGATGGGAGCGTGCATCTCACATGTCATGGCACGGTATTCGAGTTCCGGCAGCAGGGCGGTTCGGACTGGATGTTTGTGGGGATACCGAGGACGCGGTGAGGGGGTAGAGAACTACACGCGATTGGGAGCGCTTCCCGTCAGAAGCCCGGTGCTGCGCGAACCGTTTGTTCACCAGAACTGATGAACTTCCGGGGGCAGGGATAGCCAGCAGATTCGGACCGCGCTACTCTGTTGCGGGAGTTGTGGGTACCCCGCGGCCGCTGGTTTCCCTTCGCGCTGGGGCGTCCAGGCTGATGGAAAGATGTCTGAAAGGTAATCCGATGAAGGTTGAGGAACGCGAGCCGGTTCTGTTCGGCAAACGTCGCGGAACTCCGCGACGGTCGAGAGCCACAGAACGTTGGAGCGCTCCGTGAAGAACATCCAGGTGATCGACGGAGCGGACAACTGCGTGTACGACATCTTCGGCTGCACCGATTCGGAGCTTGAGCTGATCTTTCCGCAAGGTCAGGACGTTGCGTTCATCGATGAGGTCTACGCGCGTGGTGATACCCAGTTGCTCGACGCGGCGTTCAACGTTGTTTGGGCTAGGCGACAAATCAAGTCCGAAGTGCAGGGCATCCACGGTTTGCTTGTCTATGGGCTAGAGAGGAAGAAGGTGTACTACCCCAACCGACGGGATGCGGACGCAATCAACCCGGATCGAGACAAATGCATGGTGTGAACAGCAGTTGCGCAGCGAAGCGACCCAACAGCCACTTGCCACCGATCGTCAACGCCGGGCTCCACCCGCGTCGCCGTCGTCTGAACCTTATCTCCTTGAGTGAGCGCGTGAAAAAGCCACTTCTCAGCATTCTCCTTGCAGGCTTGGTCGGCTGCGCCGGTCCGAACCCCAACATTGGCGAGCGTACGGTCGACATGGCGTGGACATCCGGGCATTTCGAAGGCGCGCTCAGTGGTGCTCTACGACACGCTGAGGCTGGGAAGCCGTGGGCTCAGCTACGGGTTGGCATTTTCTATTTTCGCGGCTTGGGTACGCCCAAAGATTTGGAGAAAGCCGAGTATTGGCTCAAGAAAACTGCCGCGCAGAAGGCGAGCGGCCGATGGGCCGAGGGCCAAATGATCGGCGCATTCGGTAACAGTGGATACTTCAATCAGAACAGCGATGCACGAATCGCCCAATACCAATTGGCACAGATGTATTACGAAAGCGACAGGAACCTACAAGAAGCCAAGGAACTCATTGAGACCGTGATCCGCGAGTCGAAGGGCAAGCCGGTGTTCTTCTGCTGTGAGTTCGAAGGCGGAAGGTCCTTCACGCAAGAACAGTTTCAGACCTTGAAGAAGCTCTTGGACGAGAAGCTGGCTACCAAGTGATGCTCTCTCAAAACCGGCGGTTCCAGCAGAGGCAGCCGCTTCGTTGCGCTGCCTTCGCGGCAACCTGGCGCAGCTGAACCGCGGCGAGAGCGCGCGCTGCTAACTCACGATGCGACTCTTGCCAACCAAACGAACCGAGGAAGCTGTTTCAATTGCGATCGCCTTACAGTGCTTGCAAGTCATCGACGGGCTAGTGCCAGAAGCTGCGTTTGCGATCGACAACAAGACTCAGGGTCAGGACTCTCGAACAAGCTATCTGCTCGCTCAGCAGGTGCCTGGGCCCCTCTCCAGTCGTACGCATGTTTACTGCGACCTTGGGGCGCCGCGCGAGCCCTCTCGGAAGACCGAAAGTCCATCAAGCGCCAATCCCGGCGACTGCCGTTGGGACGTCGTCGTCGCGTTCGCGGCTGGCGACGACACGCGCCTTCCGTTCGACTTTGCGAGCAACTGAATGGAACGTCACGAGGCCGCTACCATGTGGGGCCTGCTCTCACCGGGAATCCAATCGTGTCTGACGACGGCGGTACCGACGAAGAACGCTGACGAAAGCGTGCATCTCGCCTGTCATGGCGCGGTGTTCGAGTTCCAGCAGAAGGGCGGTTCGGGTTGGCTGTTGGCGGATGTCCCGAGCACACGGTAGGGAGGTAGCGAAATCTCTAGCCCCCTCGATCTGACGTTATCCTCTGGAAATCATGCGCGCTTGCAAGACCAAACTCCGTTTGCGACGTTTGCGACTCGGAAGATCCGATGCTAGACCGAAGGCGGGGATGGCGTCGACGCAATTGACCGAAAGCGGAGTCGCCGTATCATCAATGCTGTCCGACCGAATAGCCGCCACTCCATGCGGCTTCCTCGCACTCCATATATGAGGAGAACCAGTGATCAACAGAATTCTGAGACTAGCGACCGCACTCGTTTGCGTTGTGCTCATTGGCTGTTCAGCAGCGATGGTTCCCGATACAAGCGATCCATGGAAGAAACTGCAGAATGCCAGTTATCTGATAGATGACGATCGTGCAATCCCAGCACAAAGACTGGCGAAAGAAGCGCTCGCTGACTTTGAAGCCGCCAACAATGCCGAAGGCGTTGCCCAAGCTCACATGGTGTTGGGCAACTTCTACAAAAGTAAAACGTATCGAAATCATGCCGGCTTCTACAAGAAGCACAACGAATATGATCCGACCCTAAGAACGTCGATTGAGCACTTCGCGAAAGCGGCCGAGACATACAGAACACTAGGAGACAACTGGGGAGTCTCCACCGCACTGTTTGGCATGGGCAACGCGGAGCACGTTGACGGAAACCAGCAGCGTGGATGTGAGCTCTACAAAGAAGCTCTCGACTTGTACTTGAGCACAGCCAACGACCCAAACAGAAAAGTTCACTGGTGGAATCCAAAGTTCGAGTCCTATGATCGAATGATTCAAGCATTCACGCAGAAGTACTGCCAGAGCAAGTAGGGCTCGGAATGACCACAGCACCTACCAATTGCTAGGGCCAGGTACTTCGCACAATCATTCTTCTCCCCGCGCATGCGCCCGCGCCCCATCGCACGCCGCACCACACCCTCCACCTTCGGTTTACGGTAACCCTGGTGCGAAGTACGATCCGCCCAGTCCACACCTGCAGGCCGATCTGCTGACGTGATCGGGCGGCAGTCCGAGGCATCCCCAAAAATAAGGAGGAGTAACGCATGACGACCGCTTCACCCACCCAGCGTGTGAACGCCTGGCTTGCCAAGTTCGACGCCGCCCTGAAGGCCAATGCCGTCCAGGAGGCTGCCAGCCTCTTCGCGGAAGACGGTTTCTGGCGCGACTTCGTTTCATTCACATGGAATCTCAAGACCATGGAGGGGCGCCAGGCAATCGCAGACATGCTCGCGGCGACGCTGCCCAGCGCCCGCCCGTCGGGCTGGACTCTCGAGGGTGAGGCGACCGAAGCCGGCGGAATCACGGACGGGTGGATTCGTTTCGAAACGGCCGTCGGACGTGGGGAAGGACATCTGCGCCTCAATGCCGAGGACAAGGCCTGGACGCTTCTCACCACGCAATACGAACTCAAGGGGCACGAGGAGCGGAAAGGGTCGACGCGCGAGAAGGGCGTCCAGCATGGTGTGCAGAAGCATCGCCAGAACTGGTTAGAGCGGAAGCAGGCGGAAGAAGCGGCGCTGGGATACACCCAGCAGCCGTACGTCGTCATCATCGGCGGCGGTCAGGGCGGAATCGGTTTGGGCGCGAGGCTGAAGCGCCTGGGGGTGCCCACGATCATCGTGGAGAAGAACCCGCGCGCGGGCGACAGCTGGCGCAATCGCTACAAGTCGCTCTGCCTGCACGACCCGGTCTGGTACGACCACATGCCCTACCTGCCCTTCCCCGAACACTGGCCAGTGTTCTCGCCCAAGGACAAGATCGGCGACTGGCTGGAGATGTACACGAAGGTGATGGAGCTCAACTACTGGACCAGCACTGTCTGCAAGCGCGCCCAGTACGACGAAGCCAAGGGCGAATGGACCGTCGTGGTCGAGCGGGAAGGCAAGGAGGTCGTGCTCAGGCCCAAGCAGCTCGTGCTGGCGACCGGGATGTCCGCCGTTCCCAACATGCCTGACATTCCGGGCATCGACACGTTCAAGGGCGACATTCACCACTCGTCACGACATCCTGGCGCGGAGCGCTATGTCGGGAAGAAGGCTGTCGTGATCGGCTCCAACAACTCCGCCCACGACATCTGCGCCGACTTCCAGGAGCACGACGTCGACGTGACGATGGTCCAGCGATCCTCCACCCACATCGCGCGTTCCGAAACGCTCATGGAACTGGCGCTGGGCGGACTCTATTCGGAACAGGCCGTGGCGAACGGCGTCACGACGCAGAAGGCCGATCTGATCTTTGCCTCGATCCCGTATCGTGTCCTGCCCGCGCTGCAGGTGCCCGTCTATCAGCAGATGAAGGAGCGGGACAAGGACTTCTACGACCGTCTGGAAAAGGCCGGATTCATGCTCGACTTCGGCGAGGACGGCAGCGGACTGTTCTGCAAGTACCTCCGGCGCGGGTCCGGTTACTACATCGATGTGGGCGCATCGGAGCTGATCGCCGACGGCAAGATCAAGCTCAAGACCGGGAAGACCGAGCGCATCACGGAGAACGGTGTCGTCATGGCCGATGGCACGGTACTGCCGGCCGACGTGATCGTGCTCGCGACAGGCTACGGGTCGATGAATGGATGGGCAGCCCAGCTGATCAGCCAGGAAGTCGCCGACAAGGTCGGGAAGTGCTGGGGCATGGGTTCAGGCACGACCAAGGACCCCGGCCCGTGGGAGGGCGAACTGCGCAACATGTGGAAGCCCACGCAGCAGCCCGGGCTCTGGTTCCACGGCGGCAATCTGCACCAGTCGCGACACTACTCGATCTATCTCGCGCAACAGCTGAAGGCCCGGATGGAGGGAGTCCCGACTCCGGTGTACGGCCTCCAGCAGCCGCATCACAAGGGCTGATCGGGGAAGGTGATCGTCCGGAGCGGTCGCGATGCGACTGCTCCGGGCTGAGTTAACGCGATGCTCGAGCGGCAGGGTGTTTGCCGGCCGCTCGGCTCTGGCCGCAGGAAGTGCTGCGGTTTTTCAAGCTGTGATCGACTTACGCGAAGCTAGAGCAATTCCGCTGCCGCGGCGATCGCTCTATCCATAAGGAAAGTGCAGTCGATGAACGCACCTTACCTTCCCGAAGCACTTCAACACACGATGTTCGGCGCCTTGCTACCACCGGTTCTGATCGGCTATGGAGCCGGGGCAACGATCGGGATGAGCATCCTGGCCTTGCATCGTCTTCGGTACCTCTACGATCGGAAGAGGCTCGGAACAGTAGCGTTCATCGCCTTGGCCATCCTCGTTGCCACCCCTCTCGCGCTGGCGTTCCTGATCGCACCACTCGGCGTCTCTGCGACTCAAAAGGGCTGGTGGGATACAGACTGGCTCTCACCGGTTGCTCTCTACGCGGCCCTGCTCGGAGCCGCTTGGGTTACCTGGTTATTCTCGAACGCCAACAGTCACCATTCTTCGCCGTAACTGAGCCGATGGAAAATCTCATTGCGGATTTCCCAGGCGGTCGGTACGCATTCTCGTTGATCGTGGGATTCATGATTGGCGCAGTGCTTGTGCATGCGGGCCTCGTCGACAGGGCCCTTCGCAAGGCTTGTGTTCAGATGCCTCCTGCTCGTGGCCGCACGCTTCGCGTTCTGGCTCTTGGAGTTTTCATTCTCGCGGCCTTTGGTGTCAGCCTCGCCCTTGGTGGCTTGGTGCTGTTCGGGGAGCCTTCGGCCGACCGCGTCCAGGTCGGTCTGATGGCGATCGGCCTCAATGTGACTTTCGTTGGATTCGCGCGACTGCTCGCGAACGACGAGGTCACGGGGAAGTGAGAAAGTGTTGGACTCACGTCGAAAATGCCGGAGTCACCTACTGGCCGCATGTATGCAGTTCGCCTTCGCTGCCTACCGAGAACCGCTTGGTTCAGCGGACACACTGTCAGATCAGTACAGGCAAGTCCTTCAGACCTTCGACCTTCTATGCGCGCTATGGGCTGCAAAAAGTCCCAACGGGGTCGAGCTGGAGATCAGCGCATGCCTTGGTCTGAACAGAATCGGAAAGCCGCGTGAACGGCTCGATCTGGGAGGACAGTCGAAACCTGTACTTCCCCTACCCGTGGTTCGAGTCGCTGGCACCTTCGTAGTGCGGGTGTCAGGGCGATCTCTGGGCGGGCGCGTCTGTGAGACGTCGCTGCGGGCCCCCGGGAGGCCGTGACCGTCGCCCTGGTCGTGAGTCTACCGGGGTGGGGACTATGCACGTGCGGCGACCCGCTCATAAAGCGAGCGGCCTGACGACTGCGACTGCGACCGCGCGCGGCCATGATAAGCTCGCCACAGAAGTGCTTGAGAGCGGGAACTGCATCCGCCGCACGTTTCAATGCCGCGCTTGCTGGCATGAGCAATGGAGACCATTGGATGAAGTCAATTTCATTACTCGCGTCGGCATTGGCCGCGCTTGCGCTTGCAGTTGCCCCGCCCCTCGTCCGCGCCGAGTTCTACACCTTCAAGTTCTTCGGCAATCCTCTGGCGGACCAGTCGAGCGGACCCTCGCCGCTCGACGTGCTCTACCGCTTCAGGATCGATTCCAGGGTCGCGCCGGTCCCGACGCACGCCAACCTCGATGAGTCGTCTTACTGGAAGAACGGCGGGTACGTGCTGGATCTCACGCATGACGGCAAGACCGTGCGTTTCAATGACGCGATCGTTTCCACTGAGGGCCCTGTTCAAGTTCAGAACTTCGGCTCGTTCACCGTCGGGTACGGATTGTTCGCGATCGACCTGCATGGCGGCACGCCATTCGTCGATGACAACGGTCTTCCCTATGATCCGTTCGTGTACGGACGCATCACGCCCTACGCCGATCAGAAGCCGTACCAGGATCTTCAGGTCATCGCCGTGACCGGAAGTCGGTTTCTGCTCGACAAGTACAAGGATCGGCCCGCTGGCGAGACGACGAGCCAGCAGCTGTATCGCTTCACTTTCATCGGCAACCCGGGCGCGGACGCCGGGTCACAGTCGGGCGACCCGAACGACATCACCTATCGACTCACGCTCGATCTGGAGAAGCTCTCATCACTGGACGTGGCAAGTCTGAACAAAACCGACAACTGGCTGAACGGCGCGATCGAACTCGACCTCATCAAGGACGGTCGCGTCATCTCGCTTAACGCAGGGGTCGATCCGAATAGCGGGCTCCCCGAGGATTATCCGTGGGGCGTCCGGTTCAGGGACGGATACGTGGAGATAGGGTCTTCGGTAGACGGGTTCTTCGACGTCGACCTTCATCCCGGTTTCCCGGGTCTCGATTTCCAGGATCCCAAAGATGGTGCGTTTATCTTTGGTCGTATCGAAGTCTACGATGACCAGCAAGCGTTCCGAGACCTCTACGAGATCGTCGTCAATGGCGACCGCGCACGGCTGGGGCTCTATGCCCTGTCCGCGCCCGTGCCCGAACCGGAAACGTGGTCGCTCTTCGCGGCGGGATTGTTTTTGTTGGCCGGTGGCAGGCTAACAGTTCGCCGGGGTCCGGCCGACCGGGCAAGGGGCATTCGGGCGTTGGCGCCCCGATAGCGGCAGCACAGTTTCAGCGAAGAACCGGGGTCACGCAGCCAGGGTCAGGTTTTTCAAACAATCCTTTTTCCTGCGTAGCACCAGCCCAGATCCAGCCAGTCGGACACTTGATTACCGCAATCGTGGCGAAGACAAGCCGGGGTCTTTCAAACCATCATTTGTGTTTCCTGGAACGCCCCCCCAGCCCCGGCGAATGGAGTCGCGCGTCCATAGGCGAAGGCCCGAGCGCCCGGGAGATCACGGCCGGGGTGCAAGTCCCTGCGACAGGAGTTCCTCCGCACTAGCCGGGGTCAGGTCTTTCAATCAATCATTCGTCTCGGTTGGTGTGCGCCCGAACCCCGCCGTGCGCACGAGTACCGCGACCGCTGGGCGCCACGCAAGCAAGCCCGACAGAACGATAGTGTCGACTAAGCGCCCACCCCGGGAATCGAGTCGGGACTCGACGCATGTGTTCTCGCACGACCAGACCCGCGACCTTCGAACCTCAGGCGAGATCTCGGCGATACCCGGACTCCTGCTGACCGCGAATGGCGAGAACGAATATCGTCCCCAACGCCGCGGCATAGCGATACAGGGCTACGTAGCCGCGCGCCCCTCGACCGATCACGAGTTCATGGAGGTCGTTGTCGACGGGGCGACCAATCGCCGGGTTTCTCTCCAGAACATCCATGGCCGCGATGATGTCCTGGACGCGCGCCGCCGCGTCGCTTATCTCGTGCTCCAGCAGGTGGCGCAGGATCCGATCGAAATCATCAGCCACTTCAGGCGCGAATTCGATCCGAATGGCGCTCGTCATCGTGACAGTCGGCGAGCCTTTGGAGGCGGCGCAGCTTCGCCCGCAGCGCGGCGCTCCAGGTACTTGCGCATGTCCGCCCACGGGATCGTCGCGCCGGAAGCGATGATGGCGTCGTACCGCTTTTCGGCCGTTGCCAGAAAGTCGGCCCTTCGCTCCTCGCAATCCGCTTTCTCACTGATGGCTTCGAGGATGAAGCTGTGAGGACTCTTGCCGGAACGCTCCGCGGCTCGTGCAATCTTTTCCTTGAGCTCTTCCGGAATGCGGATCGTCGTCGTCGACATGATGGTTGCCTTCGGGTTTCGCGAGGTGACTTCGCCCCGGGAAATGTAGCACACATGTGACACTTGACGTAAGCAGCGGATGGCACGCGCGCTGGTTCGATGCGGCACCCGGGTGCCCGATCCCGCCGAACCCCAGCAGAGACGGCACACGGGTCTTTCAAGCTCGTCTCTCCGCAGTGCCGCAGGCTGAGCAGGAACACGGCCAGGAATCGGGTGAGGAGATCGCGGAGCCTGGCGGCCATCACGCGGCGACTCATCCTTGCAAACTAGAAGTCTGACTTCTACTTTGCAAGGTAGAAGATGCGTGCGTTCCGGCGACTTGACCAAGTCCGGGTGACGCGGGTCAGGCCTTTCGAACAATCCTCTCTCCTGTATAGCATCAGGTCGGATCCCGCCACTCGGACGCATGATTGCCGCAACGGTAGGACGCCACGCGAGCGCTCTCAAAGAGCGGATAGAGCCCATCACGCGGAAACCCCTGTGACTCGCTTCGGGGCTCGACGCATGTGCTCTTGCAAGACCAGACCCTCTTCTGCCAGATCCGCGAGCAGGCCAGCCTCGATGCCCGGCTCGGAGAGGTGGACGTCTTCACCGAGTATCTCCGGGCGTAAGCCAACTACCGGACGGTGATGGCGGTCGACGCTCTGCGTGGCGAGCCGCCGTCCTGACACCAGGCGGGGGCAGGCCGTCTGGCCTGCCGCACCATCGGGGCGGGTGCGCCGCGGTCAGAAGTTGTATTGCAGCTGGGCGCGCAACACGTCGCTCTTGAATTCGGCGTAGGGCGCGCGCGTCACATCGTTGCGATCGTAGCGTTGCCAGACCAGGGTGAGTTCGAGCTCCTTGCGCGGCTGCCATTCCACCCCGAATTCCCAGTCGTTCACGTTGGTGGCCGGCGCATTGGTCTGGAACTTCATGGCGCCCGAGAAAGTCTGGTACTTCACGAACGGCGTCAGCGCGCCGTAGCCGAAGAAGTCCTCCTTGCGATACATAAGCTGGATGTAGCCACCTGACAGGCTGCCGCTCTCGATCCTGTTGGTTCTCTGGTTGAGTTCCGGACCCTCACCCCAGTTCCACTCGGCCTGAACGCCCCACGGTTGCGGGTAAATGACACCATGCAGCGCCAGCCGGCGGTCGACATAGTTGCCATCCGAACGCACCGTGCCGCTGGTGATCGGGGAGAACTGCCCGTTTATCGCCGCGATGCCGTATTCGTAGTACTGGTCCTTTTCCGTCTTGAAGGGCCAGGTGAAGCGGGCGACCGTATGCATGGTGTTGTTGCGTTCCGGGCGGTTCGCGCCTTGGCCGTTGTAGGCGCCGAGAGCAATCACGCCGTAGTCACCGCTGCCCTTCAGGCCTAGGCGGTTCAGTTCACTGAACATGGCGCGCTTTTCCGCCGGAGCCCAGTAAAAAAATGCGCCGAGGTCGCGCTCATTGGTGCAGCAGCTGTTGAGGGCGTCGTTCCGATCCAGGCTGAGGCGGTTCTGGCTGGACTGCAGGTCCTCGAAGCTGTAGGGAATCTTGCTCTGGCCCACGCGGACGCGGAACTCGCGCTTGTCGTCGAAGGAGATGTCGCCGTAGAAGTCGCGCAGCTGTGCGACGTTGCCCGTGTCGCCGGCGTTACTGGCCAGATCAGGCTGGATGTAGAGGTACAGGTTGTCGGTGACCTGACCGAAGAAGATCATCCGTGCCCGGCGTATCGTGAGCCCGGTGTCCGGGCCGACGCCACGGTCGTTCCAGAGGCGGATGTCTTCATCCCCCCCGACGACCGCGCTCTCGCGGAACTGGACGTAGCCTCGGAAGTCGATCTTGTCGGTCCAGGACTTCTTCGCCTCCAGCTTTGTAAGACGTTCCTTGTCCAGCGCATCGCGCAGGGCACGCTCGCGGCGCTCGACGCGGCCGCGGGCACGCTCCTCCCTTTTCGCCTCCTGGTAGCGCTCGTACTCCTCCTTGTCGATCACTCCGCGCTTGTAGAGGGAATCGATCAGGTCGGTCAGGGGGGGCTCCTGCGCCTGAACGGCGGAGGTGGCGGACAGCAGAACGACGAGGGCTGCAATGCGACGCTTCATTTGGGATCTCACTATGGGAACTGAAGTAGTCTTTTGAGACTAAATTGCACGACAGTGAGATGACAGGAATATGACAGCGTTTCTGCTTTTCCATGACACCGTGCCCGGATCGGGAAAGGTTCCCGGGTTTGACGCGAAGGGCTGGCACGTGCAACGGAAGCCCGGCGCCCGATGAGTACGCCGGCAGGTGGTCAGCGGCGGGCGTGTCGCGGCATGCGAAAGGGGAGCATCCACTGGACGACCGTCGTGGCGAACCGGTCCAGGGACAGGCTCTTGTGCACCGCGACGGCGCTCCGGCCGGCCAGGGGGGCGGACAGCAGCGAGCGGACGTAGAAGGGGGTGTCCTCGAGTGTCCGAACGACGGACACGCGCCCGGGGTCATTGGCGAGTGTTTCACGCGCTCGGCGCCAGCCGGTCGCGGGCACACGAAGTACTGGGGTCAGGTCCTTCGAACAATCATTCGTTTCACTTGGGATGCGCCCCTACCCCGTCGCCTGATCGCCGCACGTGTGCGCCCTTCTCTCTACGCCTCTTGCAGGCGTCGGGAGATTGCGGCCTTTGTCTGCTCAGGCCTGCTCGCGGTGTAGTAGGCGATCGCCGTGCTGAGTTTCTCTTTGGCGCGCCCGTTGAGCCCGACGAACGCTAGGCCGTACTGAGCTCGCGCCAGGTCCCTTTCGTCGCACCGAACAATCTTCGCTCGAACGTGCATCGGTTCATGCGCTTCGTATCCGCCGAGGTCTTCCACCGGCAGCTTGATCTCCAACTCCACTTCGTCGCCCGGGTGCGCTTCGAGGGAGCAGGGCGCCTCGATGAGGATGCCGCCCAGGCTGAAGTCCCGGGCCACCGTTGAGACTCTGGCTCCGTCCCTGGGGCGGAATGCCACAACGTAGAGTGTTCGCGACAACCGCGGATGCTGGCGCTTCGACTCCAGCGGTTCGCTCAGATGCTGCGCGACATCCACCTGGAAGAACTCAATCATTTCCTGCAGCGACGTCACCGTACCGTGCAGGCTGTGGCTGATGTTGTGTGTGACGCCCAGTGTCGACGCGTTGTTGCGCAGCCGGCAGAACAAGTCCTCGAGGCGTCTGTGCACGCTCGACAGGGTCTCGATCTGGCGCACGGAAGCTTCCTCGATCTGGCGGCTTGCTCGACTGCTTTCCATGGCTTGGTCCGCCATCGCGCGAATGGACCGGCCGTTCGCGTCGGTCCTGACTTGGGCCGTCGAAACGGTCTTTGCGACGGCACTCATGGTCCCGGTCGTATGCTCCAGCTTTTCGTTAAGCCCGCGCACGATCTGCTCAATCTGTGTCGTCGCGTCTGCTGTACGATTGGACAGCGCGCGAACTTCGTCTGCAACGACTGCGAATCCGCGGCCCTGCTCGCCTGCTCGTGCCGCCTCGATGGCGGCATTGAGTGCGAGCAAGTTTGTCTGACTGGCGATGTCCTTGATGCTGCTGACTATCGCGTTGATCTCGGCACTGGTGTGCACAAGCTCTTCCACGGCAACGGTGTTGTCCCGGACCTGGTCCACGACCTGGCCCATGTCGTTCTGGATGTTCGTGACCGATTCGATCCCGGCCCTAGCGAGCTGCTCCACGGTTTCGCTGTTCTGCCGTGCGTTTGTGGCGAGACGGTACACGTCGTCCGACACCACGCGCAGTTCTTCGGTGGCGGTCGCGACAGACTCGGTTTCCTGTTGCTGCTCGACGCTCACCGTGGTGATTTCCCGGGCCACGGTGGTGATCTGAAAGATGGACTGCTCCACTTCTCTGTTGGTGTCGTGAATGCCGCGCAGCACTTCGCGGAATCTTCCGACCATGTCACGGAGGTTGCCGAGCAGACTGTCGCCCGGATGCAGCGTGTCGATCTCGGTCCTCAGATCTCCGCGCGAGAGTTGGCGGACCGCCGCCGCCGCATAGGCCAGTTCGCCGCCGAGTCGCCGGAGCACTCGCCTCGCAACCCATGTCGCGGAGAGCACCGCGGCGAGCACGGACACGAGGAAAATGGCCACCAGCGTCACGTTGGCTCGTCCCAGCGCGCTTTCCGCCGAGGCCTCATAGCCTGTGTTTGCCTTTGTGGCCAGTGCCACCACCGCGTCCACTGCCTCCCGGTGCTCGGCGTAGGGGCGCTGCATCGCCTGCAGCGCCTTCGCGGCGGCTGCGGCGTCCCCAGCACCCAGCGCTGGAACAAGGCTCTCGCGAGCTTGACGGAAGAACTCACGGCCGGCATTGGCGAGCGCGCCCTGCATGAGCGAACTCATTTCCGACCCGAGAGGCTCTTTGCGCCAGAAGACGATGCGCGCCTCGAATTCGCTCTCCAGGCGTGTCAGACGGTCGATCAGCACCGGATGCGATTCCGGAGACCTCGCGGTTACGAGCTCGTGCGCCGTAAGGTTGGCCTCGATGATGTAGGCCGGCGGCGGAAGAATGTCGGCGATGAGGTCCTTGCCACGAACCACGTCCTGGTAGATCGGACCGTTCACCCGGAGCCGTTCGAGGGTGAGCCAGGAGACGGTGCCGTACAGCACGAAGCCGAGCACGAGAATGCTTACCATGCCGGCGAAGAGCCTCTTCAGGCTGACCTGGTCGATCGTGGTGGAGGTATTCGTCTTCCCTGTCATGGAGGTCGCGTCCTGGTCGGTCTCGGGGAATCCCCCAGTGGGGGTTCTTACTCCAGTGCGGATTTCGACCATTTAGGGGAAACCTTGAGCCGCCGTCTTCGGAACAGCCGCGGTTCGGGAAGGAAAATGCGAACGGGAGAGGCGCGCAGCCCTGGCGAGACGCGACCCCGGCTGTGCATTGGGGGGCTTCGTCCAGCCTGTTTCCCCATGTGTTACGGTACTCACCACAAGACAACCCGATCACCGGGAGGAGAGCACGATGCGCATTGCTACGCAGGCAAGGATCGCCGGTGCCGTACTGATCTGGATGGCATCGTCGGCCTTCCCCCAGGATAAGGTGAAGATCGCGCATATCGACCCGCTAAGCGGACCGTTCGGCCTCGCTGGCGAGACCATCGGCAAGCACTTTGACGCCCTCGTGGACGAACTCAACGCGAGTGGCGGTGTTGCGGGCGGCGCGAAGTTCGAAGTCGCGCATTTCGACAACAAAGGCAGCGCGCAGGAGAGCGCACTCCTGCTGAAGCAGATCGTCGACGCCGGCTTTCGCTACGTCGTGCAAGGTGGCGGCTCCAACGTCGCGCACGCGCTGTCGGACGGCGTGAGCAAACACAACGCTCGCAATCCGGAGAACGCGGTGCTGTTTCTGAACTACGCGGCGCAGGACCCCGCGCTGACCAACGAGAAGTGCAGCTTCTGGCATTTCCGCTTCGACGCGCATGTGGACATGAAGCTCGAGGCGATCACCAATCACATCGCCCTTCAGAAGTCGATCAAGAAGGTCTATCTCCTCAACCAGGACTACGCGTTCGGCCAGGCGATCAGTCGCGCCGCCCGCGAGATGCTCGCCCGAAAACGACCGGACATCGCCATCGCCGGCGACGATCTGCACCCGATGGGCAAGGTGAAGGACTTCTCGCCGTACATCTCCAAGATCAAGGCATCGGGTGCGGAGACGGTGATCACCGGCAACTGGGGGACGGACTTCTCCCTGCTCGTCAAGGCCAGCAAGGACGCTGCGCTCGGTGCGACGTTCTACACGCTGAACGCGCAGAACGCCGGCGCACCCCGGTCCATCGGCGCCGCGGGGGCTGATCGCATCAAGCAGGTGTCGGCCTGGCATTCGAACGTGGCAGAAAACAAGGCGGAGCGTTTCGCCAACGACTACCGGAAGAAGTACAAGGACGACTTCTACTATGGCCCCGCGAAGACAGCCATCGACATGCTGGCGCGTGCGATGAACGACGCGAAGTCGATCGATCCGCTGAAGGTGGCGAAGGCGCTCGAAGGCATGAAGTACGCGGGCGATACGGGAGAGATGTGGATGCGTGCAGACGATCACCAACTGATGCAGCCGATCTACGTTTCCACCTACACCAAGGCCGGCGGCAAGGACGTGCGCTACGACGTGGAAGGGACGGGCTATGGGTGGCGGACCGACATGCGGGTAGAACCCAAGGACACTGTCCTGCCGACGACCTGTGTGATGAACCGACCGTAGGAGAACTCGCTCTAGGCCGCAGAATGCAAGGATCCGTTCGAAGGTCCTGGCAAAGCCGTGTCGTCAGATCTCTTCAATCTGCAGTGTGGAGGCGCAGCATTCGCGCTTCACTCCGGGTCCTTCTGACAAACAGCACTGTCCGGCGCCGTGAGGCACGTCCGCGGCCACGTTGGCAGATGCAGCCCGTAGAAGTCATCTCCTGCGAAACCTTTGCATCCGGAGTCCGGCACCTTGCGTCCGGCGCCGGGCAGCAGTGATTTGCCCTCCGGGAACGCGCACGCGGCCTCGAGCTTCGCGCCTCGGTCGCGGATGTCATGGGCGGCCGCCGTTCGGAGCTTGCCCGCTTCGAAGTACAGGGTGGCAAAGCGCAGCATCCGATCGCCGTCGACGATCCACAGCAGCTTGCAGCCGGTGTAGCTAGCGGGCAGCGCCGCATTGCGCGGGTGCACCACCACGACTCCGCCGGGTGTGGCGGCGAGACCGGCCGAAGCAGGCGGGACGTCCACCGCGCAGTTCGGCTCGCCCGTCGGAATCACGTCCTTCACCGATTGTGCGAGCGCGCCCGCCGGCGCTGCAGCGCAGATCAGCATCGTCCAGCCTGCAAGGCGTCGCATGCGGTTTCTCCTGTCGTGGCGGCACCAGCCGGCTGAGGGCCGTGCCCTAGTGCCGCGAAGATACAATCAAACGATCCTCTCGGGGCCCGGCTCCGTCGGAGCCTTCACGCAATGAACGAACCCTCGGATCCCTCGCTCGACCGCTCGGGCTACGCTGTGGTGCCGGACGTCGTCGACGGCGAGTCGTTGCGCGAGTTCGATGCTCAGGTGTCGTCGGTGCTGCTGCAGCGGGCCGGCGCGAGGAACCTGCTGAGTCATGACTGGTGCCGCCATCTGGCGTTGCGGCTGGCCCGACACCCTGCGATTGCCGATGTGCTAGCGAGTGACGCCGTGGCGATTTCCTGCACGCTGTTCGACAAGCGCGCGGAGCGCAACTGGTCAGTGGGCGTGCACCAGGACTTGAGTGTCCCGGTCGCGCGACGCGAGGATGTGCCTGGCTGGAAAGGCTGGACCCGCAAGCAGGGGGCGCTGTTCGTGCAGCCGCCGGAAGATCTGCTCGGCCGGTTGCTCGCCGTGCGTGTTCACCTGGACGAGTGCACGGCGGACAACGGGCCGCTGAGAGTCGTACCTGGCACCCATCGCCTCGGGCGGATCACTGAGGAAGACGCGCTGCGGCTTCGGGACGAAATCGGCGAGGCCGTGTGTGTCGTCCCTGCCGGCGGAGCGTTGCTGATGCGGCCTCTACTGCTTCACGCATCCGGCAAGGCCGTCTCCGGTCGGCCCCGCCGGGTGCTGCATTTTGTCTACGGACCGCCGAGTCCCCACGAGTCTCTGTCATGGCCGGAGGACGCGACCTCGTGTGCCGCATTCGCCGAACAGAGCGCGGCGTTGGCGGACTGACTCCGCCATCGGCGATCCTTCCTCACGCGGCCTTGCGCGCCTGTGTCGTAGAGGCGAGCGCTTCGCGGATCCCGCAGGCGGCAGCGATCTTCTCCAGATCCGACGCCGCGAGATTCGACAGCGGCGGCCGCGCCGGGCCGCAGTCCACGCCTACCATCGGCGCGAGTCCCTTCAGTCCGTTGATGAGACCGTAGGGCAGGCTGCTCGCGATGAGCCGGCGAATCGGAGCCTGGGCTGCACGGGCGCCAGCCATGTCCCCGCGATCGAATGCGGCCACGAGCTGGCGCACCAGCGGACCGGTGTAGTTGTACGTCATCCCGACGGCCTGACGCACGCCGAGTGCGACGGCGGGCAGCAGGAAGTCGTCGCGCCCGTAGAACACTTCGAGCTCGCTGCCGCAGGCGTCGATCACCTCGCCGAGATCGTTGAGGTCCCCGTCGGTGAACTTCACGCCCCGGAAATTCGGAATGCGGGCACGGGCCTCGCGCACGACGGCGGCGGCCGGCACGGCCACGCCGGTCACCATGGGCACGTGGTAGTAGTAGAAGGGAAGTTCCGGCGCGCCCGCGGCGATCGTCGCGATGGCATCGACCACCTCCGTCGCGTTTCGCGGCTTCAGGAAGTACGGCGCTACCGACGATACCGAATGGGCGCCGACTTCCTGTGCGTGGCCCGCGAGGATGCGGGCTTCTGCCGGAGCAGCGTGTCCCACATGGACGATCACGCGGAAGCCCTTCGGTGCGCGAAGCACCCACTCCGAAGCGACGTCCATGCGCTCCTCACGGGTGAGCGAGGACCCCTCGCCGGTCGTGCCGCAGATGAACGCGCCGTCCACGCCGTCGGCCACCAGACCTGCTACCTGGGCGGCGATCCGCGAGGCGGCGACGGCGCCGGAAGCATCGAACGGGGTGAACGCGGCAGCAACGATCGAGAAGGGCTGGGCCATGACGGCAATCTCCGATGAACAGTGACGATGCAACCATCGTAGGCGGGCGCTGCCGGGAAGCGGTGGCAGGCGCTGCGACGGAAGTCCCGGGTTTTCGCAGTGTTTCGCGGTAGACTGCGAATCGTTGCGAAACAACGGGAGGCGGCCCTTGGGTTCCCCGGACAAGTCCGAGCGTGCGGCGCTGCTGCGGCGCTCGGTGCACGATGCCCTGGCGCGCGCGCGGGACCGCTTCGACGGCCGGCTGTCGCGCTTCCTGCTCGAGGTGGAGGTCGAGGCCGATCGCGCCGGCCTCACGAAGGACGACTTCTATCGCGCGGCGCGTGCCGACACCGTCGATCAGCTGAGCCTGTCCAAACTGAGCCGCCTGCAGGAGGTCCTGGAAGGCGCCGGGCTTGTGGAGTCCGTGCCGGACGAGGGGTCCGAACTGCAGCGGGCGATCCTCGCGCTCTCGCGCATCACCCGCACGCCCGAGAAATTCCGGCGCTCCCTGCCGCAGACGCTCTTCTGCCTGCGGCGAAGTTATCTCACGCCGGGGCATGTGAACGTCTCCTTCGTCGAGATCTCGGCCGAGGACACCACCATCCGCTATCGCGAGACCCGCGCCGGCAGTCTCGGCGCAGCGAGCCAGCGCGCTGTGCTCACCGGGACGATCCTGCACCACGACGATCTCGACGACGTCTACTACGTCATCGGCCTCAACGAGTACCGCACCAGCTTTGCCGTCGAGGAGGCCACGAGCGTCCACGCCAATCTCGTGGCCCTGTCGATCCTCCGCCAGCGCGACGCCGGGTCGTTCGATGTCTTCGACGGCATCCACATCGGCGTGATGCCCGACAACAATCCGGATCACCCCTCGGCGCCGTATGCCGCGCGGGTCGTGCTGATCGGCACGACCATGACACTGCCGGACGCCGCACGGGCGGGCCTGATCCAGAACCATCCGGAATCCGCGCTGGAATCCCATGCAGGTTGGGGCACGCACGAGCGCCGGCTCCTGAGGAAGTATCATCCCCTCGATGCCGTGGGCAATGCGCCCGACGGAATTTACGACCTCCTGGTGGCATCGGCCGTCCCGGCGAGCCGATCCCGCAAGGCGCCAGAGAGAGCGAAGTCGTCCGGCAAGGAGAAGAAGAGCGATGCGTTGGGAAGGCGGAAGGCGTAGTGACAATGTGGAGGACCGGCGCGGCATGCCGATCGGCCGCGGCGCGGTGGGCGGCGGGCTCGGCGTGGTGGTCATCGCGCTCATCGCGATGTTCTTCGGCGTGGACCCGTCCATCATCCTGCAGGGCGGCGGCGGTCTCTCGCCGCCGGTGACGCAGCAGGCGCCCGGGCCGGCCCCGACGGACCCCGAGCAGCAGCGCATGAAGGACTTCGTGTCTGTCGTGCTCGCCGATACCGAGGACACGTGGACCGCGCTGTTCGCGGAAGCCAAAGCACGCTACCAGCCTCCTGTCCTCGTGCTCTTTTCCGGGGCCGTGCAGTCCGCCTGCGGAACTGCAGACGCCGCCATGGGGCCGTTCTACTGTCCCCCGGACCGCAAGGTGTACATCGATCTCGATTTCTATCGCGCGCTGTCGCAGAAGCTCGGTGCGCCGGGTGACTTTGCCCAGGCCTACGTCATCGCCCACGAGGTGGGCCATCACATCCAGAACCTGCTCGGCATCGCGGACAAGGTGCATGCCGCCAAGCAGCGCTCCGACGAAGCTCGTGCCAACCAGCTGTCGGTCCGCATGGAGTTGCAGGCCGACTGCTTCGCCGGGGTGTGGGCGCATCACGCCCAGCGCACCCGTCAGCTGCTGGAGCAGGGTGACATCGAGGAAGGCCTCAATGCCGCGGCCGCCATCGGCGACGACGCCCTGCAGAAGCGCTCGCAGGGTTACGTCGTCCCCGAAAGCTTCACGCACGGCACGTCGCAGCAGCGGGTGCAGTGGTTCCGCAAGGGCATCGAGACCGGCAGCGTGAAAGGCTGCGACACGTTCGGTCGAGGGGCGCTGTGACGGCACCGGTCGTGATGCGCCCGGCGCGGCGCCGCCTGCTCCAACTCCTGCCGGCCGCGGCACTGGCCGCAGCAGGCGTCGCTCTGGCGCAGGACTTTCCGAAGCGAACCCTGACGATGATCGTCCCGTTCCCCGCGGGCGGAAGCGCCGACGCGCTGGCGCGGATCATCGCGAAGGGCCTGGGGGATGCCGCCGGCCGCCAGGTGGTGGTCGACAACCGTCCCGGTGCAGGCGGGCGAGTCGGTACGGCCATCGCCGCGCGGTCCAATCCGGATGGCCACACGCTTCTGCTCGGTACGGTGTCCGCGTTCTCGATCGAGCCCGCGCTGCGCCAGAAGGTCGACTACGACCCGCTGAAGGATTTCACTCCGATCGCCCCGGCCGCCGAGATGCCCTTCATTCTCGTCGTGCCGGGAGACTCGCCGTACCGGTCAGTCGACGAGCTCGTTGCCGCCGCGCGCGCGGGCGCCGGCACGCTCAACTATGCGTCCTGGGGACTGGGCACTTCGTGCCACCTCATCACCGAGATGTTCGCGGCGAGCCGTGGTGTTTCACTCACCCACGTGCCTTACAAGGGCGCCGTCAACGCCGTCACGGATGTCGCGGCCAGTCGTGTCGCGCTGATGTTCGCGCTGCCGTTCGACGCCATGCCGCACATCACCTCCGGGCGCCTGCGTGCCCTGGCGGTGACGGGGGCGCAACGCATGTCCGCGCTGCCTCAGGTCCCGACGCTGCCGCAGCTCGGCATCCGGGGCGTGGACATGAACGCCTGGTTCGGACTGTTCGTGCCGGCCCGCACGCCGCAGCCGGCGGTCAGCCGACTGCGCGCGCTTGTTGAGCCCGTGCTCAGCTCGGCCACGCTGCGCGGATGGATCCAGGCCCAGGGCGCCATCGCCTTCCCCGGCGGCCCGGATGAACTCACGCGGCGCATCCGCGCAGACTCCGACGCCACCGCCGCCATAGCGAAGTCGCTGTCGCTGCGTCTCGAAGACTGAATTCCGACCGCGGCTGACCTGCCCGTGCGAGTCTTCCTCGACGATGAACGCGCGACACCCGAAGGCTGGGTGCGTGTGTACTGGCCCGACGAGGCGATCGCGCTGCTCGAAACCGGAACGGTGACGGAGATCAGTCTCGACCATGACCTCGGCGACGACGCGCGAGGGACTGGCTACGATGTCGTGCTGTGGATCGAGGAGGCCGTCGCGCTGAGGGGATTCCGTCCGCCGGTCATCACCGTGCACTCTGCCAACGCTTCGGCACGGGAGAAGATGCTGGCCGGCGTCCGGTCGATCGAACGTCACGCGAGCGGCCGAGGAAACCAAACCTCGTAGCCCGGGCTCCGCCTTCTCGCCTCGCACGCATCCCCGGACGGAGTCCGGGCTACGAATGTGTCGATCTGCACCGAGAAATTCCCGTAGCCCGGGCTCCGCCCGGGGCGCCGACTACTTCACCGGGAAGTCGACCCGCTTGATGAAGACGATCTTGCCGGCCTCGTTGCGCACGACGTTGTAGCCATGCAGCCCGTCGCCGAACTCGTCGAACTCGTACTTGCCCTCGACCCCTTCGTAGCCCTTCGTGGCGAGGATGGCCTTGCGGACCGCCTCGGGCTCCGTGGTGCCGGCCTTGGCGATGGAGCGCATCAGCACGTGCATCGCGTCGTAGGCCCAGCTCGCGAAGGTGTCGGGGTTCATGTTGTACTTCTCGCGGTACTTCCGCGCGAAGGCCCGCGTGATATCCGTGGCATCCACCGTGAAGTCCGTCACCGAGTAGGAACCGTGCAGCGCGTCGCCCGCGAGGTTCAGCGTCGTGACGGAGATGGTCGTCGGCGAGCCCACCCATGCGATGCTCACGCCGAGCTGCTTCATCTGCTTGGCGAAGATGCCCTGGTCCGGCGAGTTGGTCATGTAGGTGCCCATGATGTCGGCACCGGACTTCTTCACCGCGAGCACGATCGGCGTGAAATCCTGTGAGTTGCTGGTGTAGCCCTGCACCAGAACGGGCTCGATGCCCTGCGCCTTCAGCGCGGCGACCAGCGCGGTCTTGCCGCCAGAGCCGAACGCGTCGGTCGAGTGGACGATCGCCCACTTGCGCAGCTTGAGCGTGTTGGCCCCGAAGTCGGCGATGACGCGGGACGAGTAGTTGTCGTTCGGACGGATGCGGAACACCCAGCGGTTGTTCACTCGCGTGAGGCTCACGTCGCTGCCGCCGATCATGGTGGGGATGCCGGACTTCGCGATGGCGGGCGAGGCCGCCTGCACCTGCGTGCTGCGGATCGGACCGATGATGCCTGCGAGCCCCTTGTCCGAGAGCAGCTTGGTGAAGGCCAGCACGGTGCCGGGATTGGTGCTGGCGTTGTCCTCGATTCGCAGTTCGACCGGGCGGCCCAGCACGCCGCCGGCCTGGTTGATCTCCTCCAGCGCGATACGGATGCCGTTTACCGTGAACCGCCCGCCTTCCGCCTGCGGACCGGTGATCTCGTTCACCACGCCGATGCGAATGGCTTCGGCTGCCTGCACCGTCGACACCATCGCAAGACCTGCCACCACGACACTCACCAGCCAGTGCAACGGATGCATGCCTTCCTCCCTCGTTGTTGTGTCGCCGGCCTCGACCGGGCACCGGCTCGCGGGCGGGTTCGCCCCATTCGGACTTCCGGTCAGATCGCCTGGCGCCCTTTACGGGCCAGGTCGCGCTTGAGCGACTCGATGTTCGCGCGCACGCCGTCCATGTTCGGATTGAGTGCCAGTGCCCGTTCGAAGAAGGCCAGCGCCTGCTCCGGATGGCCGAGCCGGGCGTGGATCAGCCCGTAGCCGGACAGTACGCCGAAATGCGAGGGGTTGCGCTTGAGGACCTCGTCGCAGTCGCGCAGCGAGCCTTCCAGGTCGCCGGCCAGGAACAGGGCCGTGGCGCGCTTGTTCCAGCCTTCGGCGAAGTCGGGATTCAGCTCGATGATGCGGGTGAAGGTCTGAACGCTGTTGGCGAGCTGCCGCGACGCGAGCTGCTGTGCGCCTTCCGCGAACAGGGCGTCCACGACCGGATCGCCCGAGCGGCTCCAGATCGCCCAGATCGAGCGCTCGGCGAGGGCGCGGACGGTGTCGTCTTCGTCGTCGAGCGAGCGCAGCAGAAGCGCGACGTCGTCCATCGTGCCGACTTCGCCCAGCCGAACGGACGCCTCACGACGCGTTTCCGGCTTGGGCGCGGTGAGTGCCGCCGCCGCTTCCGTTCGGGACAGCCCGGCGTCGTCGGCGGGCGCGAGCGGCGCGACACACAGCAGCACGGCCGCAGTGAGACGACGCAGCCGCTGTGCCGTGGTGCTCATCGGTGGCCCCGAACTCCGCTCATGCGACCGCGCGAGGCAGGGATGCAGGACGTCGCGCTTCCGCCAGGTAGTCGAGTGCGGCGCGCACGCCTTCCTTCACGACCGGGACACCCGCGAGGCCGAGCCCCATCTCCACGCCGCAGAGCGTCCCGGCCAGCGTGAGATCGTTGAAGTCGCCGAGGTGGCCGATGCGGAACACCCTGCCGGCCACCTTGCCGAGACCCGTGCCCAGCGACAGATCGAAGTGCTCGAGGATCAGCGCGCGCACGCGGTCGGCGTCGTGGCCTTCCGGCAGCACGACCGCCGTGAGGGAACTGCTGTACTCGCGCGGTTCCGCGCAGAGCACCTCCAACCCCCAGGCCCGCACCGCGCGGCGGGTGGCCTCGGCGTGGCGGTCGTGACGGGCGAACACGTTGTCGAGGCCTTCCTCCATCAGCATGGAGATGGCCTCGCGCAGCCCGTAGAGCAGGTTGGTGGCCGGCGTGTACGGAAACCACCCCGCTTTGTTCGCGTTGAGCATCTCGTCCCACGACCAGTAGGAGCGCGGCAGCGCGGCAGACCGCGACGCGGCGATGGCCTTGTTGCTGATGGCGTTGAACGAGAGGCCGGGCGGGAGCATCAGCCCCTTCTGCGAGCCGGCGACCGTGACATCCACGCCCCACTCGTCATGCTTGTAGGCGATGGAGCCGAGAGACGAGATCGTGTCGACCATCAGCAATGCCGGATGCCCGACCCGGTCGATGGCCTGACGCACGAGCGGCACGCGTGTGACGGCGCCGGTGGAGGTCTCGTTGTGCACGACGCACACGGCCTTGATGTCGTGCGCCTTGTCCGCGGCGAGCCGGGCTTCGATCGCCTCGGCGTCGGCGCCTCGGCGCCAGTCGCCCGCGATGAACTCGACGGAAAGGCCGAGGCGCGTGGCAAGGGTGCGCCAGAGGCTCGCGAACTGGCCGGTCTCGCACATCAGCACCCGGTCGCCCGGGGACAGCGTGTTCACCAGTGCGGCTTCCCACGCGCCGGTGCCCGACGCCGGGTAGATGATCACCGGACCGCGCGCACCGAAGATGGGCTTGAGGCCGTCGAGGACATCCCGCGCGAGGCGGTTGAAGTCCGGACCGCGGTGATCGATGGTGGGGCGGTCGATCGCGCGCAGCACGCGATCGGGCACGTTGGTGGGGCCGGGAATCTGAAGGAAGTGGCGGCCTGCCCGATGGGTCATGGGAGTGCTCCTGGAATGCCGAACGATGGGCCCGACGGGGTCGGACCGTGCGTATCGGAGAGTATCATCGGCCGGATCATGAATGCACCGATGCCCCTGGTCCGAACCCTCATGCCCGGCGACAGCGGGCTCGCCCGGCGGCTGCGCCGCGAGATCGAAGGCGAAGTGCTGTTCGACGCCGCCAGCCGCGGCCGCTACGCCACCGACGCGTCGATCTACCAGATCGATCCTCTCGGCGTCGTCATCCCGAAGACCGAGAACGATGTCGCCACGGTCCTCGACATCGCCCGGGAACTCGGCGTGCCCGTCTTGCCGCGCGGCGCCGGCACCTCCCAGTGCGGCCAGACGGTCGGCGCGGCGCTCGTCATCGACACGTCCCGGCATCTCAACCGCATCGTCGAAGTGGACGCCCAGGCCCGCACCGCGTGGGTGGAACCCGGCGTCGTGCTCGATCACCTCAACGCCCATCTGCGTGCCCACAAGCTCTGGTATCCGGTGGACGTGTCCACCTCCGCCCAGGCCACGCTGGGCGGCATGACCGGCAACAACTCGTGCGGCGCGCGCTCGATCCGCTACGGCAACATGGTGCACAACGTGGCGGCCATCGATGCCTGGCTGGCGGATGGCACGGCCTGCACTTTCGGCCCCGCGGCCGACGCGGCGACGGGGCCGGCGCGTTACCGTGAACTGGTTGCCGCCATCCACGCCATCGCCGCGCGCGAGGCGCCGGAGATCGAAGCCCGCTGGCCCAAGGTGCTGCGGCGCGTGCAGGGCTACAACCTCGACATGGTGCAGCCGCACCGGGACCACAATCTCGCGCATCTGCTCGTGGGGTCCGAAGGCACCCTAGCGTGGTTTCGCCGGCTCAAGCTGTCGCTGGCACCGGTGCCGCCGCGCAAGGTGCTCGGCGTCACGCACTTCTCGACCTTCTACGCCGCGATGGACCTCACGCGCGAGATCGTGAAGCTCGATCCCGATGCCGTGGAACTGGTCGACCGCACGATGATCGGCCTCGCCCGGGAGCGCGCGGAATTCCGCCCCGTGGTGGACAAGTTCTTTCTCGGCGAGCCCGACGCGATCCTGCTGGTGGAATTCGCGGGTGACGACGATGCCGTGCTGCGCGCCCGGCTCGATCGCCTCGAACAGCTCGTCGCCGACCACGGTCATCCCGATGCCGTCGTGAAGGTCACCGATGCCGCGCAGCAGCGGGCGATCTGGGAGGTGCGCAAGGCTGGCCTCAACATCATGATGTCCATGAAGGGCGACGGAAAGCCGGTGTCGTTCATCGAGGACTGCGCGGTGCCGCTGGAGCATCTCGCCGAGTACACGCGCCGGCTCGACGAGGTATTCGCGCGCCACGGCACCCGGGGCACCTGGTACGCGCACGCTTCCGTCGGCACGCTGCACGTGCGCCCCGTTCTGGACATGAAGACCGACGGGGCCGTGAAGATGCGCGCCATCGCCGAGGAAGCCTGCGAGCTCGTGCGCGAGTACAAGGGCGCCTTCTCCGGCGAGCACGGCGACGGCCTCGTGCGCTCCGAGTGGATCGAACCGATCCTCGGCGCGCGGCTGACCGGCGCGCTGGGCGAGATCAAGGCGCTGTTCGATCCGGACAACCGCTTCAATCCGGGCAAGATCGTCCGTCCCACGCGCATGGACGATCGCTCGCTGTTCCGGTATGCGCCGGGCTACAAGCACCTGCCCGTCCGCACCGGCCTCGACTGGTCCGAGTGGGGCGGGCTCGCCGCCGCGACCGAGATGTGCAACAACAACGGCCATTGCCGCAAGTTCGACGCCGGCACGATGTGCCCGTCCTATCGGGTGACGCGCGACGAGCAGCACCTCACGCGCGGCCGCGCCAACACACTTCGCCTCGCGCTGTCGGGGCAACTGGGCGACCCCGCCGAGTCCGCCGCGCAGGTGGATGCCGCGCTCGATCTGTGTGTCGGATGCAAGGGCTGCCGCCGCGAGTGTCCCACCGGGGTGGACATGGCGCGCTTCAAGGTCGAGTGGAAGCATCAGCGTCGCGCCGGGCAGCCGCTGTCGCTGCGGGACAAGCTCATTGCGCATTTGCCTCGTTACGCGCCGATGGCCTCGCGTCTGTCACTGCTCGCCAATGCCACGCACTGGCTTCCCGGCGCGGCGCGATTGCTGGAGCGTGTCGCCGGGCTGTCCGCCTCGCGACGGATGCCCCGCTGGCGCGGCGATGCCTTCCGCAATGGAGAGGTCACCGCGCGGACGGGCACGCCGGTGATTCTGTTCGCCGACACGTTCAATCGCTATTTCGAGCCCGAGAACCTGCGCGCGGCCATCGCCGTGCTGGAGGCAGGCGGCTATGCCGTCGAAGTGGCATCACCGCCGGCGGGCGAGCGCCCGCTGTGTTGCGGACGGACGTACCTTTCCGCCGGCCTGCTCGACGAAGCGAAGGCAGAGGCGGCGCGGGTGCTCGCCGCACTGGCGCCGGCGCTAGAGAAAGGCGTGCCGGTCATCGGCCTGGAGCCGTCGTGCCTGTACACCTTTGTCGATGAGTACACCGTGCTCGGTCTCGGGCCTCAGGCCGAGAAGCTCGCCCGGGCCGCCACGACCTTCGAAGAGTTTCTCGTGCAAGAACAGGCGGCGGGTCGCTGCCACCTCACGTTCCGCAGCGGACCGAAGCGCGCGCTCCTGCATGGCCACTGCCATCAGAAGTCGTTCGGTGCCCTCGACTCGGTGCGCAAGGCGCTCGGCATGGTGCCGGAGCTGGAAGTCGCCGTGGTCGAGTCGAGCTGCTGCGGCATGGCCGGGAGCTTCGGCTACGAGGTGGAGCATCAGGAAGTGTCGCGTGCGATGGGCGAGCTGTCGCTGCTGCCCGCCGTGCGCGCGGAGGACCCGGCCACGGTGATCGTGGCCGATGGCACCAGCTGCCGCCATCAGATTGCCGACGGCGCGTCGCGTGAAGCGATTCACGTGGCTCGCGTGCTCGCCGCGGCACTGGAGAAAGTCTGAGTGATGGGTACGAACGCGCAGAGGGATCGCACCCCTGCCCGGACAGAAGACAACGAATCAGGAGAACGACAGACATGAGCGATGCCGGACAGTCCCCCTGGAAATTGCACGGCGTGCGCGTCGTGAAGGGAAGCGACCTCGACGTGAACACGCCGCAGACCCAGGGCATGAATCGCGCGGCGGCCATCACCAACGCGCGATGCGGCGCCGAGAAGTTGTGGGCCGGCACCGTCGTGATCCACGCGAATGCCAAGACCGGCGCCCATCATCACGGGCCGGTGGAGAGCGTGATCTACGTGGTGAGCGGCAAGGCGCGCATGCGCTGGGGCGACAATCTCGAGTACACCGCCGAAGCCGGCCCGGGGGATTTCATCTACGTGCCGCCGTTTGTGCCGCACCAGGAGATCAACGCATCCGAGACCGAGCCCCTGTCCTGCGTGTTGTGCCGCAGCGGGCAGGACCCGGTGGTGGTGAATCTCGACATCCCGGTGGTCGAGCAGCCCGAGACCGTGTTTTGGGTAGACGACATCCACCCCGCGCCGGGCAAACCGGCGGCGTAACCACGGTCGCATCGGGACGCACCGCCCCCGGAGTTCGCTTCGCTCGTCCGGGCTACACGGGCCCCGTAGCCCGGACGAGCGGCGAGTGCCGCGACTCCGGGACCACCGCCTCATCAAGACCCACCGCCCCCGGAGTTCGCTTCGCTCCATCCGGGCTACCCGGGCCCGTAGCCCGGACGAGCGGCGAACGCCGCGACTCCGGGACCGCCGGCTCATCAAAGCCCGGACGAGCGGCGAACGCCGCGACTCCGGGAACACCGCCGCATCGAGAAGCCCCGCCCCCGGAGTGCGCTTCGCTCCGTCCGGGCTACAACATCAAAATGGCCACGATCGCCATCAACGCGGGATACGGAAACAACACCGTGGGTCGCAACGCCGAACGCAGGTACTCCACGAGGAGCGATGCGACCCCGCCGCGCTGCGCATTCCATGCCGTATGAAAACGGTAAGCCTCGCCCGCGGGCGGAGGCGTCTTCGCGAGCAGGGACTCCACGAGCAGAAGCCGGTCGCCGAGCCGGCCCTGCACCGTACGGAGCATCGCTTCCTGAATCCACAGGGTCCCGAGCAGCAGGACGGACGCCCATTCGGGCACGGCGACGAACCCTGCCGCGGTCACCACGACGGCCGCGATCTTGATCCCCGCGGCCGTGCGCTCGTGCCGCTCGTGATCCTGCTGCAGCGTGGCCCATTCGTGGCCCAGAGGACTCGAAGGCTCCATGACGTGTTCTCTCCCGTTGGCGTGACGGGCCGCATCATGGCACACCGACCCCGCGCACGACCTCAGGCGTTCTTCACCCAAAGCGACTTCGGCAGCAGGCAGTGGATGTGCCGCTCGCCCGGGGCGACGCGCCCGATGCGCGTATCCATGGCGAGGCTTGCGAGCGAGTAGGAATCGATGGGAGAGAGCGACTTCCGCTCCGCCACGAGCTCGATCATCGCCATCGCCGCTTCGTTCATCGCCGTCATGATGTCGGCGTTGACCGCAAGGGTGACGTAGGCCCGGCGCGTCTCCACCGTCGGGCGCGCGGCGGGTTTCACCTTGGGCTTCTTCGGCAGCATGCAGTACAGGCCCTTCACCTGGTTCACGACCTCCGACACCCGGCAATCGCCGAATTCGGCCATGTACTTCCGGGCCGACCCTATGTCCATGCGGCGCTCGTCCACCAGGAAGCGCAGCGTTTCCTCTTCCAGAAGGTCCAGAGCCTTGTTGAGGTCGCGGTCGTAACCGAGCGTGAGCCAATGCGTCGGCGTCTCCACGCGCGGCCACGCGATGGTCTTGCCCTTGACGACTTCCACCTGCATGCGCAGTTCGTTGAACGCCGTCTCGATCGCGGTGAGGTTGATCTCGCCGTTGCCCTGGGCGGCGTGCGAGTCGCCGGACCACAGCAGCGCGCCGTCCACGAACACGGGCAGGTACACCGTCGTGCCCTGCACCATCTCGCGGATGTCCAGATTGCCGCCGAACGGGCCGGGTGGGACGGTGCTGTGCCGGCCGCTCTCGGCGCGCGCCACGCCGAGAATGCCGGGGAACGGACGCACCGGGATCTCGATGCCCGGCAGGAACTCCGTCACGCCCCGATGGAGGTCGAGGTAGAAGTGCTTCACCTGCGGATCCCGGAACACGTCGGGGAACTGGCCGAGCTTCAGCGTGCCGGGGAGGTTCCAGTTCGCGCCGTAGGTCTTGGGCACGATGCGGTCGAGGCGGATCTTCAGCATGTCGCCGGGCATCGCGCCCTCGACGAAGACCGGGCCGGTGATGGTGTGCGGGCCGCGGCCCGGGTTGTCCACGCGCAGCCGGGTGATGGTGTCGATGTCCACGCCGGGCAGGATGCGGTTCTGCGACGCCATCATCGTTTCCATGACGACGGTGTCGCCTGACCGGATGCGGGCCCGGGGCGTCTCGCTGTTGTCGAACCAGCCCCACTGCACGGTCTCGTCGGTGGCCGGCAGGAGATAGACCCCGCCCTGGTACTGGCCGATGTGGCCGGACTGGAGCGCGCGCATCTCGGGGCGGGCAGCCGGTTCCTCTGCGCGGGCGATCTGCGAAAGCGGTGCGGCGGCGGCGAGCGTGCCCATGCCTGCCAGGAATTCCCTTCGGTTCGCCATGATGCGATCCTCCTCGTTATGGTGTGGGTGCGGCTTGCGCAAGGTCCAGACCACGCCCGCGCCCCGCAATCGGGCCGAATTTCCCCGCGTCGCGCTTCATGTTTGTGCCACACCGCAGGCCAGCGCACAATCGAAGTGCAAGGAGGCTCGCCCATGTACCTCTACATCCACGGCTTCAACAGCTCGCCGTCGTCGATCAAGGCGAAGCAGTTGCAGCGTCGCCTCACCAGCCTCGGCCGCGGTGCTGAATTCGCGTGTCCTGCGCTGTCCCACTGGCCGCGGGAGGCGATGCATCAGTTAGAAGCGCTGCTGCACGGCGGGCGCGGCCGCGATGCGGTGCTCGTGGGCAGTTCCCTCGGCGGGTTCTACGCGACCTGGCTCGCCGAGCAGCACGGCTGTCGCGCCGTCCTGGTGAACCCGGCCATCACGCCGCAGGCGGGCCTCGAGGCCTACCTCGGCCCCCAGAAGAATCTGTACACGGGCGAGCCCTACGAACTTACGCGCGGGCACCTCGAGCAGATGGCCGGATACGCGGTGCCTGAGCCCACCCTGCCCGAGCGCTACTTCCTCATGGCGACCACCGGTGACGAAGTGCTCGACTACCGCACCGCGGTGGCCCGCTACCCCGGGGCGAAGCACCTGATCATCGAGGGTTCCGATCACGGGTTCGCGGATTTCGAGGACCACGTGGACGCCGTCATCGCCTTCGGGGACGGTAAATGATCTACCGAGCACTTCGCACCCGGGACAGGAACGCCCTGTCGCGACGGCTATAATCCGCGGCCCTTCCGGCACCGCCCTCTTCCGAGCGCGGGCGCGGAAATCTCGCGGAACCAGCATCGGTGAATCTTTTCTACGAAGAGGACGGCAGCTTCAAGGCCGGGACGATCCTCGCCGACAACACCACGTCCCTGCAGGTCGAGACGGCGCACGGCAAGCGGACCAAGGTCAAGGCGAATGCCGTGATGCTGCGCTTCACCACGCCCAACCTGCTCGCCTTCCTCGACCAGGCTCATCACGTCGCCGAGGACATCGACCCCAACTTCCTCTGGGAAGTGGCGCCGCAGGAGGAGTTCGAGTTCTCCGTCCTCGGCAAGGAGTACTTCGGCCACAACCCGACGCCGGAGGAATCCGCCGGTCTGCTCCTGCGCCTGCACGGCTCGCCGATGTACTTCTACAAGAAGGGCAAGGGCCGCTACCGCGCCGCCCCGAAGGAATCGCTCGACGCGGCGCTGGCCGGCGCCGAACGCAAGCGCCGCCTCGCCGAGCAGCAGGCCGAGTACGTCGCGCAGCTCAGCCGGTTCGAGCTGCCGGAGGCCTTCCGCGACAAGCTGGCCGAGCTGCTCTACGAGCCGGACAAGAACACGATCGAGTACAAGGCGCTCGAAACGGCCGCCGTGGCCACCGGCCTCACTCTGGTCCGCCTGCTCGACCGCTGCGGCGGTATCCCGTCGAGCCACGACTACCACCTGCACCGATTCCTCCGCGACCACTTTCCGCAGGGTGAGGGCTTTCCGCCGGTGCCGGAAGTCACCGTCCCCGATGACCTGCCGACGGCGGAGGTCGAGGCCTTCAGCATCGACGACATCACCACGACCGAGATCGACGACGCCCTGTCCGTTGTCGCGCTGCCGGGCGGGCGATGGCGCGTGGGCATCCACATCGCCGCACCGGCGCTCGGCATCGAGCCGGGTTCGCCCGTCGACGAGATCGCCGCCGAGCGCCTGTCGACGGTCTACATGCCCGGCAAGAAGATCACGATGCTGCCCGATGCGGCGATCGACCGGTTCACGCTGCTCGAAGGCGATAGCCGGCCCGCGGTATCGCTCTACGCGATTCTCGACGCCGATCTGACACCGGTCGGCTTCGAGACGCGCGTGGAACTCGTGCCGATCGCGGCGAATCTCCGGATCGATGCGCTCGACACCCTCTTCACCGATGCCGCGCTGGCAAGTGGCGCGCTCGATTTCCGGTTTGGACGCGAGCTCGAACTGCTGTACCGCTTCGCTCGGGTGCTGGAGATCCGCCGCGGCAAGGCCGACGGCCCGCCCGACCGGCAGGACTACAACTTCTATGTGGAGAACGATCGCGTCCGCATCGTCGAGCGCCGGCGCGGTTCGCCCATCGACAAGCTGGTGGCCGAGATGATGATCCTGGCCAATTCCGAGTGGGGCAAGCAGCTCGTCGAGTACGGTGTGGCCGGCCTGTACCGCGTGCAGGGCGGCGGGAAGGTCCGCATGTCACTCGTGCCTGGGCCGCACGAAGGGCTCGGCGTGGAGCAGTACGCGTGGTCCAGCTCGCCGCTGCGCCGCTATGTGGACCTCGTGAACCAGCGCCAGATCATCGCGGCGGCGCGCGGCGAGGCACCACCCTACGGCGACGACGACGATTCTCTCGCCGTCACGCTGCGGGATTTCGAGGTGGCCTACGACACGTATGCCGAAGTGCAGCGCGTGATGGAACGCTACTGGTGCCTGCGCTGGCTGATGCAGGAAGGCGTGACGCGCTCCCATGCCGTGGTGATCCGGGAGAGCCTCGTGCGCATCGAGCGCATCCCTCTGCTGGCGCGGGTGCCGTCGCTGCCGGAAAGCGAGCCCGGCACGCGCATCGAACTCGATATCTCCAACATCGATCTGCTCGGTCTGGACGCCGATTTCCGTTTCGTCCACAAGGTGGCGCCGGCAGCCGCTCCATGACATGCGCAGGGGTGTCGCATAGAATGCCGGCCATCGTCGATCGCGCCCCACCGAGCCATTGGCTTATTCGTCGCAGGCCACCCTTGCAGGCACGCTGATCCCCTCCGGGTTCACGCTGCCCGACCCTCGCCGCAGCTCGATGCTGCCGGTGATGCTCGCAATCTCCGTCGCCGTCCACGCGGTTCTGCTGTTCATCAAGTTCGTGCCCCCGGACACCCGGCTGCTCGAGAACCTGAACCCGCCGATGGAGATCGTCCTCGTCAACAGCAAGTCGGCCCGCAAACCCACGAAGGCCGACGCCCTCGCGCAGGCCAATCTCGACGGCGGCGGCAACACCGAAGCCGACCGCCGGGCCAAGTCGAACCTGCCGGTCATCAGCAACAGCACGCCCGACGAGGAGATCACGCTCGCCGCGCGCCGCGTGCAGCGTCTAGAGAACGAAGTACAGACGCTGATGACGCAGATGCGCTCCGACAACGTCGTCGTCGCCTCCCCCGAGTCGCCGCGCCCCGTCGATGCCCGGTCCGACCCGCGCACGGACCCCGACACCGATGCCCGCCGCATGCAGATCGCGCGGCTCGAGGCGCAGATCGCCAAGCAGTGGGAGCACTACCAGAAGCTTCCCAAGCGCAAGTTCATCGGCGCTCGCACGGAAGGCGTCGTCTACGCGCAGTACGTGGACGACTGGCGGCAGCAGATCGAGCGCGTCGGTACGCACAATTTCCCGGCGGAGGCCAAGCGCCTCGGTCAGTACGGTTCGCTCCTCATCACCGTTGCCATCCGCGCCGATGGTTCCGTCGAGAAGGTGGACATCGATCGGTCGTCGGGGTTTCCCGTGCTCGACCGCGCGGCTCGCCGCATCGTTCAACTCGCCGCGCCCTTCGCGCCGTTTCCGCCGTCCATCCGAAAGGACTACGACATTCTCAGCATCACGCGGAGCTGGGTGTTCACGAAGAGCGATGAGCTGCTCAGCGAATAGCGGGCGGGCATCCGTCGACGGGGCCACTCACCTCGGTGAGTCGGCACACCCGCGTAGCCCGGACGAGGGCGAACGCCCGACTCCGGGAACAACGCCGCGCCGCGCCTCACCGCACCCCGGATTCCGCATGCGCTCCATCCGGGCTACGAAAATCGCCGAGTCGGCACGGCCCCGTAGCCCGGACGAGCGGCGAATGCCGCGACTCCGGGGACATCATCGAGCCGCACCCCCATCGCCGGCTGAACCATGACCGATCGCTACGCCGTCGTCGGCAACCCCATCGCCCACAGCAAATCCCCGCTCATCCACGCGGCGTTCGCCCGGCAGACCGGTCAGGACCTCACCTACGACCGCATCCTCGCGCCGCTCGACGGCTTCCGAGCGACGATCGACGAATTCCGCGCGGCGGGCGGGCGCGGTCTCAATGTCACGCTGCCCTTCAAGCTCGAAGCCTTCGACTACGCGCCGGAACGGACCGAGCGCGCGCAAGCCGCGGGCGCCGTCAACACACTCGCGTTCGACGGTACCCGCTGTCTCGCCGACAACACCGACGGCGAAGGGCTCACGCGGGATCTCGAAAAGAACCTCGGCGCGGTGCTGGGCGATGCCCGCATCCTCCTGCTCGGCGCCGGCGGCGCGGCGCAGGGTGTGATCCTGCCGCTGCTCGCCCGGAAGCCGCAGGCACTCGTCATCGCGAACCGCACGGTGACCAAGGCCGAGCAGCTCGCGGCGCAGTTCGCCGCGCAGGGTCCGGTGCGAGGCTCCAGCTTTGTCGCACTCGCCGGCTCGATGTTCGACGTGGTCATCAACGCCACTTCGGCTTCCGTCGAAGGCGCCGCACCGGATCTCCCGCGCGGGCTCTACGCGCCGGGGAGCCTTGCGTACGAAATGATGTACGGCAAGGGTGAGACGGGCTTTCTCGCCCAGGCCCGCGCAGACGGCGCCGGCGCGCTCGCCGACGGCCTGGGCATGCTCGTCGAACAGGCGGCCGAGGCCTTCTTCGTCTGGCGCGGCGTGCGTCCGGACACCGCGCCGGTCCTCGCGAGGCTGCGGGCTGGCGAGACGCCGTGAGCCAGAATCGGCCCGGCCTGTTCCGGCAGGGCGTGCGGCTCGTCTGGCGCGCGCTGCTGGTGTTCACGGTGCTGGTGCTGGTCTACCAGCTCTGGATCTTCGCGCACGTCCTGTGGTGGACGCGCTTCAACCCGTCCACCTCCAGCTTCATGGAAGACCAGCTCGAGGTGCTGCAGGAGAAGAACCCGGACGCCGAGCTGAAGCATCGCTGGGTGCCATACGAGCGGATCTCCGTTCACCTGAAGCGAGCCATCGTGGCCGCGGAGGACTCCAAGTTCCTCGACCACGAAGGCTTCGACTGGGAAGCCCTGCAGAAGGCCTACGAGAAGAATCTCGCCAAGGGGCGCATCGTCGCGGGCGGCTCCACCATCAGCCAGCAGCTCGCGAAAAATCTGTTCCTGTCGTCGAAGAAGACGCCCTGGCGCAAGCTGCAGGAGGCCATCATCACGGTCATGCTCGAGGCGGTCATGGACAAGCGGCGCATCCTCGAGATCTATCTGAACGTGATCGAATGGGGCAACGGCGTGTTCGGTGCCGAGGCCGCGGCGCGGTACTACTACCGGTCCACCGCGGCGGCGCTGGGTCCGGCGCAGGCCGCGCGGCTGGCGGCGATGGTTCCCAACCCGCGGTTCTACGACAAGAACCGCAACCATCCGAACCTCAACCGCAAGACCGGGATCATCCTCGCACGGATGCCCCACGCGAGCGTGCCCTGATGCCGTGCGGATCACGCGGCCAGCGGAGGGCTGCCCCTATAATCGAGCCCCTTTGCTTTCGAGCCCCGCATGATCGTCCACCCGCAGTTTGACCCCATCGCCATCGCGATCGGCCCCGTGGCCGTGCGCTGGTACGGCCTCATGTACCTCGCGGGGTTCGTCGCCGGCCTGCTGCTGGGCCGCTATCGCGTCCGCACCCGGCCCGATCTCGGCTGGACGAACAAGGACATGGACGATCTGCTGTTCTACTGCGTGATCGGTGTGGTCCTGGGGGGACGGCTGGGCTACGTGCTGTTCTACAAGCTGGCCGACTACCTGCAGGATCCCATCCGCATCTTTCACGTGTGGGAAGGCGGCATGTCGTTCCACGGCGGGTTCCTGGGCGTCATCATCGCGATGGCGTTCTTCGCCTGGCGGCGCCAGAAGCACTGGTTTGCGGTCACCGACTTTCTGGCGCCGCTGGTGCCCGCGGGGCTCGGCTTCGGCCGGCTCGGCAACTACATCAATGCCGAACTGTGGGGACGCCCGACCGACGTGTCGTGGGCGGTGGTGTTCCCCAACGTGGACGAACTCGCGCGGCACCCGTCGCAGCTCTACGAGTGCGCGCTCGAAGGCGTCGTCCTGTTCCTGATCCTGTGGTTCTTCTCCGCCCGCCGCCGGCCGATGGCCGCGGTCTCCGGCGTGTTCCTCGTGGGCTACGGCACCCTGCGGTTCCTCGTGGAGTTCACCCGCGAGCCCGACGGCTTCCTCGGGTTCCTGGCGCTGGGCTTCACCATGGGCCAGTGGCTCTCCATCCCGATGGTGCTGGGCGGGATCGTCATGCTGATCTGGGCGTACCGCCGGCGCGGATCGATGTTTTCCGGCTGACGGCGCGAGTCCGCTCGCAGGCGACGCGCCCCTGAGTCGCCCGCGGGTCCCCGGACGTACCCGATTTCGCGAGGGACTTTCCCTCAAATCCTCGTGCGCAGGGCCGATATAGACCTCGAACCGGGCCCCGTCGGCCCGCCTCCGAGTCCGAGGTCCCGCCCTTGTCCGCCCGACTGCCCCTGGAGCAGGTCACCCTCTGCTGCATCGACTGCGTGAACGTGCCGCTCGCCCTGCAGGCGATGCGCCGGTCCCTGGACGCCTGCGCCTTCTCCCGCGCTCTGCTCTTCACCTCCCAGCCCGTGGCCGACCCGGGCGAGGGCATCGAGGTCGTGACCATCCCGCAGATCCGCAGCAAGCGGGAGTACTCGCACTACCTCGTGAAGCAGATGCCGGCGCACGTGAAGACCGATCACGCGCTGATCGTCCAGTGGGACGGCTTCGTCACCCGACCGGAGGCCTGGGACCCCGGCTTCCTCGAGACTGACTATATCGGCGCCCCCTGGCCGGCGGACCTGAGCCCCAGCCCCGTCGGCAACGGGGGCTTCTCCCTGCGCTCGAAGAAGCTCATGAACGCGCTGCTCGATCCGAGCTTCCCCGAAGACGCGATCGTCCACGAGGACCAGGCCATCTGCGTGCACTTCCGCCCGCGGCTGGAAAGCGAGTTCGGCATCCGCTTCGCCCCGGTGGAACTGGCCGGGCGCTTCGCCCACGAGACCGTCCATAGTGGCCGTCCGACCTTCGGCTTCCACGGCCCCCAGAACCTCTGGCTGTACTGGAACGAGCAGGACATCGATCTGTTCCTGCGCACGGTCTCGCGACCGGTCCTCAAGCAGCCGGAAGTGGTGTGGCTTGCCCGCCACCTGTACGGCGCCGAGCGGCTGACCGAAGCTGCCCGCGTCGCGGCGGCCTCCCTCGTGGAGCAGCCGGGCAACGCCGAGATCCTCGACATCCTCGCGAACGTCCGCGACCGGATGAAGCCGCACGACTACAAGGCCCGCTCCGAGCAGCGGTTCTTTCTCGGGCTGCTCAAGCGGCACCTGCCGGACTTCTTCCGCCACCGCCAGGTGCTGGAGATCACCCGGGCGGGCATGGGGGCAGCCACGCAGGAATGGTTCGAGCACTGCCGGGTTGCCGCGCCCAACGCCGGTGGCACCAGCGCAGGCGGCTCGGCCGACGGGCTGGAATCCTTCAGCGCGAGCGGCGAGAGCTTCGACACGGTGGTGAGCTGCGAGACCCTGGAGCACGTCCCGCACTGGCGCGACACCTTCGAAAACGCCATGCGCATGCTGAAGGCGAGCGGACTCATGTTCGTCAGTTGCGCGGGCTACGGCCGGCGCCAGCACGAATCGCAGCGCTACCCGTCACCCGCCGGCGGCGACCAGGCCTACTACCGCAACCTCGCGCCGGAGGACTTCGCCGGCATCGATTTCGATTCGCAGTTCCGGTTCTGGGCGTTCCTGGAAGACCGGACGGTGAACGATCTCTACTTCGTCGGCCTCGGCCACACGGCGCGGGATGAGCACGTCGCGACGCTGCGCCGGCTGGTGGCCGATTCGAGCTTCCTGCTGAAGCGCAAGAACGTCTTCGGGCTGTTCTGATGACCGAAGCGGCGCGCGACCCGCTGGCGGACGCCTTCGCCGCGTACCAGCGTGGCGACGCCGCCCACTGCGTCAGCACGCTCGAAGCCCATCGGGACGCCTGGACCAACCGGCCGGACGGCTGGCTCATCCGCGGCGCGGCCGCACGGGCGCTCGGCCGGCTGGCCGAAGCCGAGGCCGCCTATCTGCAGGCCATCGCGCTCCTGCCCGGCTACCCGGAGGCCTGGCAGAACCTCGGCAACCTGTACGCGACCTGCGGTCGGCACGACGCCGCCGTTACGGCCTACGGCAAGGCGCTGGACAGTCGCGAGGACCTCGTCGCCCGGGCGCAGCTCCTCACCTCCCAGGCCGGCAGTGCCTTCAGCGCCGGGCTGATCGACATCGCCATGCGGGCGATGGAGGAAGCCGCCGCAGCCGCACCGGATCTCGGAGCGGTCCACAACCAGCGCGGCAAGGTGTACTGGGAACTGGGCCATACGGATCGGGCGATCGATGCCTTCCGGCGGGCCACGGCCTGCGATCCCACCGAGACGCTCTACGCCACCAACTACCTCCTGGTGAGCCAGTTCTCCGAACGCATGGGGGAGGCTGACCTCGCCGCGCTGGCCGCCGCGGCTGCGGGACGGATCGTCCAGAGCGTCCCGGACACACTTCGCGCGACCTTCCGTCCGCCGGCCCGGCATCCCGACGAGCGGGTCCGGATCGCCTACCTGTCGTCGGACTTCCGCGCGAGCGCGCCCGGATTCTTCATCCAGAGCATTCTCGAAGGACACGACCGGACCCGGTTCGAGGTCTGGGCTCTGACGACATCGGCGGTGAAGGACGCGCTGACGGCAAAGATGCAGGGTTGCGTGGATCACTGGGTCGACGTCTCGGCGCTCGGTCCCGGTCCGCTCACGCAGTGGATCCGCGAGCAGCGCATCCATGTACTCGTCGACCTCAACGGCTACACCGGCGGCCATCGGCTCGCGGTGTTCGCGGCCAGGGCGGCCCCGGTCCAGGCAACGTGGCTGGGCTACGAAGGGTCCACGCAGCTGCCCGGCATGGACGTCTTCCTCGGCGACCCGTTCGTCTCACCCCCTGAGAATCATGGGAGTTACAGCGAGCGTGTACTCACCCTGCCTTTCGACTTCGCCTGCTACTCACCGCCCGATTTCGCCCCCGCGGTCGGGCCGAGTCCGGCATTGCGCAATGGCTACGTGACCTTCGGGTCCTTCAACAAGCTGGCCAAGCTCGGCCCTGCGACGCTGGCTTTGTGGGCGCGCATCATGACCTCGGCGCCGGATTCCCGGCTGCTCATCAAGTGGCGGCATGCCGAGCACCCGTTCGCGAGAAACCGGATTCTCGGTGCACTCGCGGACCACGGTATCGACGGGTCGCGCGTGGCGTTTCGGGACTCGTCGCCGCATGCGGCGATGCTCGGGGAGTACGGGGACGTCGACATTGCCCTCGACCCGATGCCGTTCTCGGGCGGCGCGACCACCTGCGATGCACTTTGGATGGGGGTTCCGGTGATCACCCGGGTGGGCCGGCGGTTTGCCTCGAATCACACCGTGAGTCACCTGCGGGCCGCCGGTCTCGCGGAACTGGTGGCCGAGGATGACGACCGGTACGTTGCCATTGCATCCGGGCTTGCCCGGGACGTTCCGGCTCTCGATCGTCTCCGTCAGTCCCTCCGGGAGCAGGTACGCCACTCCCCGCTGTGCCGGCCGCGTCTGTTCATGCGTCCGGTTGAACGCCATTTCGAACGTCTGCTCGACGAGGTCTCCCGCGCCTGAGGTTGATCATATGGCGGTGAATCTCACGGATCGTCAAGATTCGTCCCATCGAGATTCAACTAGCGGGGATTTCGATCCGCGCGATGCGGACGCAGTGGAGACCTGGAAGTCAACAAGCGGCGACATAGCCGTACATCGAGACGTACCCCGAAGCGCCGGCCGATGGGCCGGGACGGTTTCGGGGAGAGACGGGCGAGGGGCGGGGCAACGGAACGTTGCTCTGCTGCCTCGCCCTTATCGTTGGTGCGTCCGGCGGAAAGGTCGGGACACGCCGGAAGGGCGTGTCGGAATCAGCTACGGCCGCCGAGGACCCGGCGAGCGGTTTCGAGCAGACTGATCACGCGCGCCGGACGGGCCGCGCTGGGCTCCGGGGCGGGCGGTTCGGGGGTTTCCGACGAGGCTTCGTTGGAGGCTTCGAGCGCCGGCGGTTGGGACGACACCAGCGGCGGAAACTCGGGATTTCCCCTTACGAGACCCGAGCCTACCGGCTCCAGGTCGATCGCGGAAACCTCGGGCACAGCCGGCGCCGGATCCAGCGGCGACCCGGCGAGCGGCGTACCGCGCATCCGATCGATGGTGGCCGAGAGGTCGAACGGACGGTCCTGCGTGGAGGTGGCGTCCGGGGTGACGGGATAGTTGTCAGTGGTGAGGCGAAGTCCGCTCGCCTTGGCGGCTGCCAGGCGCTTCTCGAGGACCTCGAACGGGACCTGCGAGAAGGTCACCGGCTCCTCGGCCTTGGCTGGCGCTGCGGGTGCCACGGGCTGGGTGGCCTCACCTTCGGCGGCGGCGACCTCCAGGGTGTACGGCCCGATCTGGATCCGGTCGCCCGGGCGGATGGTCATGTCGCGCTGGAAACCTACGCCGTGTCCGTTGACGTACACCGGCAGAAAGGAGCCCTGATCGCGGATCTTGAAGACATTTCCGTGGAAGGACACCACCGCATGTACACGGGAGACTCGCCGGCTCTGGTCCGGGATCACCAGCGTGCTGTCGGAGCGGCGGCCGATGGTGCCGCCGGCCGCGTCGAAACTGACGGATTTGGATTCGACGGCTCGCTCGGCGACCGCGACGATTCGGATCGTGATGGTCATGGTCTCTCTCCGTAGGTTCCGGTCTGACGGCAACCACGGCGCATGGGAAAACGCCTGATCGCTCGCACGACCCGTGCCCGAACCAGCTTGTTATGGCGTCGAGTGTACCGCCGACGGGACCACGGAGCGAGCGTCCCGAAGCACCCGACTCCGGGAGCGTTTCCCGGTGCGGCGCCGCGGAACCGGGGCGATCCCGGCGTCGCCGATGCGAGCCTTCCCTACAGCCAGAGCATCATGCCCATCTCATGGGGGTGAGTCAGGAGCGCGTTGTGCGGGTACAGACAGACCCGGTACTCGAGCTTGCCGCACATCTCGGGCGTGAGCTCCAGCACGTAGCGATGCTCCCCTTCCGGGGTCCGGGTGCCGTCGAACTCGAAGCGGTGGCGTTCCTTGAACTGCTGGCTCTCGAGGGTGGTGGAGCGCCGCAGGATCATCTCCAGCACGACGTCGGCCGGCTGCAGGCCGTCCAGCTGCACGGCGACCTCGAACCGCACGGCATCTCCGAAGGCAATCCGCCTGGGGGCGGAATCCAGCCGGCGGATGCCGACCTTCGGCCAGGACGAGCGCACGTGTTCCTTCCAGCGGGCGATGGCCGTGGCGTTGGCGAAGCCGCTCTCGGAGTACTTTCGCCACTGCCGGGTGGCCGGGAGGTAGAACTTGCCGAGGTACTCGTTGACCATCCGCGCGGAGTTGAAGCGAGGCAGCAGCGTAGCGATGGAATGCTTGGCCATCCGCACCCACTCCTGCGAATAGCCCATCTCCGAGCGGGTGTAGTAGGCGGGGATCACGTGGTCCTGCATCAGCTCGTAGAGCGTGTTCGATTCCTCGACATTGCGCCGATGATCGTCGAGATGTTCGGCCACCGGCTTGATGGCCCAGCCGTTGCGCCCGTCGTAGCCCTCGCCCCACCAGCCGTCGCTCACGGAGAGGTTGATCACCCCGTTGATGCCGGCCTTCATGCCCGACGTGCCGCTCGCCTCGAGCGGGTACACCGGGTTGTTGAGCCACACGTCCACGCCCGAGACCAGGCGCCGGGCGAGGCGGAGATCGTAGTTCTCGACGAAGAGGATGCGGCCTTCGAACTCCGGCGTCCTCGCGATCTGGGAGAGGCGCCGGATGAGGTCCTGCCCGGGAACATCCGCCGGGTGGGCCTTGCCCGCGAAGATGAACAGCACCGGCCGGGAATCGTTGCAGATGATGGACCGCAGCCAGTCGAGGTTCTGCAGCAGCAGTGTCGCGCGTTTGTAGGTGGCGAAGCGCCGCGCGAAGCCGATGGTGAGGACGTTCGGGTTGTCGGGGTCTGTGAGCTTCAGCAGACGGTCGAGGTGCGCCTCCGACCCGTGATTGCGGAAGTGCTGCGTGGTCACCCGGTGACGCACGAGGTGCAGCATCTGCGCCTTGAGGGACTGACGGACACTCCAGAACAGATGATCGGGAATGGCCTCGACGTTGCGCCAGAACCCGGGGTCGGTCATGTGGTGGGTCCAGTCGAACCCGAGGTAGCGGTCGAAGAGATCCCCCCATTCCTGCGCGAGGAACGTCGGCACGTGCACGCCGTTCGTGACGTAGTCGATGGGGTTGTCCTCGGGGGCGATCTGCGGCCACATGCTCGACAGGATGCGCGACGAGACATCGCCGTGAATCTGGGACACGCCGTTGTGGAAGCGTGAGCCCCGCACCGCGAGGGCTGTCATGTTGAACTCGTGACCGCCCTCGGTGCGGCCCAGCGCGAGGAACTGCTCGCGGCTCAGCGAGAGTTCGTTCGAGAACTTGGCGAAGTACTCCGCGATCATGTCTTCCGCGAAGTGGTCGTGCCCGGCAGGCACCGGCGTGTGCGTCGTGAACACCGTATTGGCCGCGACGGCCTCCATCGCGGTGGGGAAGTCATGGCCGCTGACGACCATCTCCCGCATGCGCTCCAGGACGAGGAACGCCGCGTGGCCTTCGTTGATGTGCCACACCGTGGGCTGCAGCCCCAGCGCCGACAGCGCGCGCACGCCGCCTACGCCCAGCACCATCTCCTGCTCGAGGCGGTCGGTGCGGTCGCCGCCGTACAGGCGGTGCGTGATGTCCCGATCGGATGCGGCGTTGGCGGGGATGTCGGTGTCGAGCAGATAAAGCCACACGTGGCCGATGCGCGCTTTCCACACCTTGATCGCCACGGCGCGTCCGGGCATGTCGACGTGCACGATGAGTTCCGAGCCGTCTTCGCGGAGGACCTGCTCGACAGGCAGATCATCGAAGTCGGAATCGCCGTAGGCCGGATGCTGGTTGCCGTCGCTGTCGATGGTCTGCTGGAAGTACCCCTGCCGGTAGAGCAGGCCGATGCCCACGAACGGCAGGCGCATGTCGCTCGCGGCCTTGCAGTGGTCGCCCGCGAGAATGCCGAGACCGCCGGAGTAGATGGGCAGGGACTCGTGGAAGCCGAATTCCGCGCAGAAATACGCAACGAGATCGTTCTGCCGCAGCCACTCGGAGCCGTTCCGGCGCAGGGGTTCGTTGTGGTACGTGTCGTAGGAAGACAGCACACGGTTGAAGCCCTTGAGGAACACCGGATCGTCTGCCGCGGCGCGAAGCCGCTCTTCGTCGATGCGCTTCAGGAACGCCTTGGGGCTGTGACCGACGGCATTCCACAGCTGAGGATGCAGGCGGGCAAACACCGAGCGTGTCGGGCGATCCCAGCTGTACCAGAGATTGTTTGCGAGTTCCTCCAGGCGCTCGAGGCGCTTGGGGATCTTCGGATTGACTTCGAGCAGGAAGGTAGTGCCGCTTGTCATGACCGCATCATCCACTGGGAAACGCGGTCGATTGTATCGCTCGCGCGGTGTTGCGAAACCCCCGAATTGCGCGGCGATTCGCGCCCCGAAAAGGGGCGCGAAACTGGTGCACGCTGCTACAAGACGTAGCGTGCGAGATCTTCGGTGGCGGCGAGTTCGCCCAGTCGGCTGTCGACGTACTCGGGGTCGACGCGAACGGCACCGCCGCTGCGCTTGCCGGCCTCGAACGACACTTCCTCCAGCAGCTTCTCCATCACCGTGTACAGACGACGGGCGCCGATGTTCTCGGTCTTCTCGTTCACCTGCCACGCGACTTCGGCCAGGCGCCGGATGCCCTCGGGCGTGAACTCGAGCGTCACACCTTCCGTCGCGAGCAGCGCTTCGTACTGTCGCGTGAGGCAGGCATCGGTGGAAGTGAGAATGCGCTCGAAGTCGTCGACGGAGAGCGATTCCAGTTCCACGCGGATCGGGAAGCGGCCCTGCAGCTCCGGAATGAGATCCGACGGCTTGGAGAAATGGAACGCGCCGCTGCCGATGAACAGGATGTGGTCGGTCTTGATCATCCCGTACTTGGTGGACACGGTCGTGCCTTCCACCAGCGGCAGCAGATCGCGCTGCACGCCCTGACGCGAAACGTCGGCGCCCTGGTATTCGGAGCGGGAGGCGATCTTGTCGATCTCGTCGAGGAACACGATGCCGTTCGATTCCACGTTCGCGAGTGCGGCCAACTTGAGTTCCTCGTCGTTGACGAGCTTCGCGGCCTCCTCTTCCGTGAGCAGCTTCATCGCCTCGGCGATGCGCATCTTGCGCATCTTGCGACGGCCGCCGCCCAGGTTCTGAAACATGCCCTGGATCTGCGAGGTGAGGTCCTCCATGCCGGGCGGCGCAAGGATCTCCATCTGCGGGGACACCTGCGCCACGTCGATCTCGATCTCCTTGTCGTCTAGCGAACCCTCGCGCAGCTTCTTGCGGAATTTCTGGCGGGTGGCGCCGTCGCTCTCGTCGGCGGGTTCCGCGGCCGGCGCGCCAAAGCCGATGTCGCGCGCGCCGGGCAGCAGCGCGGCGAGGATGCGGTCTTCGGCGGCGTCCTTCGCGCGGTCCTGCACTTTCTTCATCGCGCTCTCGCGCGTCTGCTTCACGGCGGCTTCCACCAGGTCGCGGATGATGGTGTCCACGTCGCGACCGACGTACCCCACCTCGGTGAACTTGGTGGCCTCCACCTTGATGAACGGCGCGTCGGCAAGCCGCGCGAGCCGCCGCGCGATCTCGGTCTTGCCCACGCCAGTGGGCCCGATCATCAGGATGTTCTTGGGCGTGATCTCGTGGCGCAGGGGTTCGGCCACCTGCTGGCGGCGCCAGCGGTTGCGCAGCGCGACGGCCACGGCACGCTTCGCGGCGTCCTGGCCGACGATGTACTTGTCCAGCTCGTGGACGATTTCCTGCGGGGTCATAGCGTCTCGATGATGTGATTCTGGTTGGTGTAGATGCACAGGTCGCCGGCGATGCTGAGCGCCTTCTTCACGACGACCTCGGGCGGCAGCTCGGTGTTGTCGAGCAGGGCGCGCGCCGCGGCCTGGGCGTAGGCGCCGCCGCTGCCGATGGCGAGGAGACCGTCCTCGGGTTCGAGCACGTCCCCGTTGCCGGTGATGATGAGCGAGGCCTCCTCGTTGGCCACTGCCAGCATGGCTTCGAGCCGGCGCAGCATGCGGTCGGTGCGCCAGTCCTTCGCGAGTTCGACCGCGGAACGCACCAGATGTCCCTGGTGTTTTTCCAGCTTGGCCTCGAAGCGCTCGAACAGCGTGAAGGCATCGGCGGTGCCGCCGGCGAATCCGGCGAGGATGCGGTCGTGATAGAGGCGGCGGACCTTGCGGGCCCCGGCCTTGACGATGATGTTGCCCAGGGTGACCTGGCCGTCGCCGCCGAGGGCGACGCTGCGGCCCCGGCGCGCGGAGACGATGGTGGTGCCGTGGTACTGCTCAGTCATGGAGGGTTCCGGAAGTTGGAAGGTGCCCGACGCGGCCGGGGGCCGGGTCGGGAAGGCCGTGACCGGCCTGCCCGGGAAGCGGGATCGACAGCTTACGCGGACTGCGGCGCGGACGCCGCGGCGAGCGGGACTTCCTCAGGACTTCGCGTGGAGGATGGCGGCAGACTGGCCGAGATTCAAGACCTCGAGCAGCGCGGCCACGAGCTGGTTCGGGCGGATTAGCCGCACGACGCGGCCCTCGGATGCCGCCGCGCCGACTTCGCGGGCGAGCACGTGGGCGGCGGAGGTCGAGAGGCGCTCCAGTGAACCCAGATGCAGGTTCACGTAGTCGTTCGCCGCAGAAAACTCCGCCACCGCAACCAGTTGCGGGTCGCCGGCCTGCTCGATGATGCCTTCCAGCGCGAGCGATTCGCGGGACACGTATCGCGGCTGGCTGCGGCGCTCGTTGGAGTCCGCCCGCAGCGGCTGCGGCATGAGCAGCGGCTCCCAGCCCGGCGGCACACCGTGCGTGGCGAGCGCGAAATCGACGGCATCGCGCTCGAAGGCCTCGCGATCCTGCGTGAGACGACGCAGCAGGAGCAGGAGGTCCCACATGGCGAGTTGCGACGACTGTTCCCCGAGCAGGCGTTGCAGGCGGCGCGCGAGCGATTCCCCTCCGGTGATCACGATGCCGTTGCCGGCGGCGATGAGGTCGGTAAGGGCGCTGTGCAGGAATCGGCAGCCCACCGAGTCGAGGTTTTCTACCCGCGTAACGTCGAGATGGATGACCGTGTGGCGGGTTGCCGCTTCACGGATCGCCACCATGGCGGACATGGCCGAGCCGTTGAGTTCCCCGCCGAGGCTCACGCAGCCGGAGCCGCCGGCCCGCAGTTCTTCCGGGAAGGCGGCCTCGCGCTGCTTGCGCTCGCGTTCGATGGGCGGGTCCTCGGAGAAGCGCATCCGATACCGTGCCGCGAGCGTCTCGTACGCACGCCAGCGTCCCTGGAGCCGCTCGAGGTCCATGAGCACCAGCCAGTCGCGGCGTGTGCCGGAGTCCTTGGCGAGAGCCGCTTCGAGGACCGCACGGGCCCCGGCGGTGTCGCCTCCAGCATAGAGGAGAGCGGCCTCCCGGGTGGCCGCGGGCAGTCCGGCAGCCAGTTCGGAAACGTCGAGATGAGGGGAAGTCATGGTGATGCCGGCCCGGTGGAGCCGGGCGCCTTGGATTTCGGAGTGTAGATCGTTAGCGGCCGGAAGGCGGGTTTTCTGGAGGGGGAAGATGTCCCCGGCGTCGACGCGGTTGGGCCATCCCGTAGCCCGGACGAGCGGCGAGAGCCGCGACTCCGGGGCGCCACCGCATCAATCACCACCGATCCCGGAGTTCGCTTCGCTCGTCCGGGCTACGCGAATGCGCGGCGCGGGCGCATCACCCACTGCACCACGACGGCAAGCGCCGCCGCCGCGCCCATCGCGAGGACGAGCACCGGCCCGAAAGGCTGGTCGTACACGAGCGCGATCTCGAAGGCGGTCACGTACGTGACCACGCCCACCCCGGCCGCGATCGCCATGGACGAGCGCCAGTTGTTGCCGAGCCGATAGGCGATCATGGTCGGCACGAACACGAGCGCGAACGACGCCATCACGCCGATGGACGCGGTGGCGAGCGCGAGGCCGGTCGCTACGAGCAGATCGAACGCCAGATGAAACCGAGCGGCCGAGTGACCGTTCGCGCGAAAGAAATCCGGAAACACCCTCTCGAGAAGCAAGGGCCTGGACAGCCACCGCATCGCCACTGCCGCGACGACGAGGAACGCCACCATGCTCCACAGGTGCTCGCTGCCGGTGAAATACAGCTGGCCGTCGAACAGCGCGTGCCCGAGGTGATCGGCCGCGGGGGCATTCGCGAGCATGAGCACCGACGCGCCCCACCCCGCCACCATCAGCAGCGCATAGCCGTTGTTCCCGCTCCTCGCGAGCGTGGACTTGATTCCTGCGGCTGCGGCCGACACGAGCAAACCGCCCGCGAGCACCGGCGCACCCATGATGGCGGCGGCGAGCGACCCGGCCGCGGCGAGCTGCGCGAACGACAGCGCGGCAAGCCATTCCTCCCGCAGGCGCAGGTACATGCCGATGACGGGCAGCACGAGCGCGAACAGCAGACCGGTCACGAACGGCGTGAAGAACAACGGATCGGTGATGGCGCCCCAGTTCATCGTGCGGGGACCTCCACGATGCGGTCGGATACGGCTTCGACGAACCGGCGGTCGTGACTCACCAGCAGGATCGACCGGCCATGACGTGCGGTCGCCATCGCGGCTTCGAGATGGGCGATGCCTTCCTGGTCCACGTTGTTGGTCGGCTCGTCGAGCAGCACGAGATCCACGGGGGCCAGCAGACACGCCCACACCTGAAGCAACTGAAGCTGCCCGCCCGACAGCGCGGACAGCCGGCGTTTCAGCAGCGGCTGCAGCGACACCGGCAGCACGGCGGGATCTGCCCCGGTGAGCTTCAAGAGTTCACGCCCGGAAAGCGGAATACCGGATACGGGTAGCGGATTCTGGTGCTGATGCGAGATGCGCAGCGCCTCGCTGCGCTCCACTCGGCCCTGGAACACGCGGGCTGCGCCGCCGATGACATTGAGCGCGGTGGTCTTGCCCGCACCGTTCGGCCCCCAAAGCGCCACGACTTCATTGGCGCGCACGGTGAACGACAGCGGGCCCATCACCGGATGCTCATACCCAGCCACCACGTCGTGAAAAGTGATGCAGCCGGACGCTCGCACCTCCTGCAGTGTCGGACGCGACGCGTTGCCTGGGCTGCGGGCGGGCGGAGTCTGCACTGCCGGGCGGCTCATTTGCCTACTTGCCTGCCGCGGCGAGCATCCGGCGAATGGCGTCGTCGAACATGGAGAAGAGATCCTTGGCCTCCGCCGTGCCGCCCACCGTGGCGGGCAGGACGATCGAAGGCACGTTGATCTTGGAGGCGAGCCACTTGGCGGGTGCCTCGGCGTGGTACGACGAGCGGATCACCATGCGCGCGGGCGTCGCGGCCTGTTGCGCCACGAGATCGTTGAGGTGCGAGGACGTCGGCTCGATGCCCGGCTTGGGTTCGAGCGTGCCGACCTCGCGCATGCCGAGGAACGCGAACAGGTACGAGAAGTTGCGGTGGTACTGGATGACGGTCATGCCCTTGAGCGGCGCACCCATCTCGGCCCAGCGCGACGTGGCTTCGTTCCAGCGACGCGTGAAGTCCGCCAGGCGCGTGCGGTACTCGGCCTCACCCGCGGGGTCGATGCGGATCAGCCGGTTGCCGATCTCGTTGGCTGCCACGCGGATCTGTGCGGGACCGAACTGGATGTGCGGATTGCCCATCGGGTGCACATCGCCCATCGCGCGGTCGAGGACCTGCGGCACTTCGATGCGCGGCACGACCGGGGCGATCTCCAGGAACCCCGGCTTGCCGATCTGGATGCGATCGTTGCCGGACTGCGAACGCACGATCGGCATCCAGCCGGACTCGACTTCGGCGCCTGTGCACACGACCAGATCGGCCATGCGGGCGCGGGCGATGAGGCTGGGCCGCGCCTGAATGCGATGGATGTCCTGCTGGCCGGTGGTGGCCACGTAGACCGTTGCACGCTCGCCGGCGATCTCGCGGACGAGAGAGCCCCACTCGGGCGCGCAGGCAAACACGTTGATGGCCGCGTGCACCAGCCCTGCCGCGAGACTCGCACACACTGCAACCGCAAGCTTGAGCAGGAGTTTCATCCGGGGTGCCTCCGGGCGGCGCAGGCCGCGCTCAGAATCGATGGGCGCCATGGGTGCCGAGACTGTGAATGTATTGGAGGAAGAGCTGGTTGTCCTTCAGGACTTCGCCCGTGGCGAGGTCCTGCCGCGAGGCGTCGCGGTTGAACTGCAGCCGCACGCGGGAGAACTCGCTCGGGTTCCAGTCGATCATCAGGCTGGAGCGCTTCGGATCGAAGCCCGGCACCGCGAGGTTGGCAGCGTTCGCATCGAGTGTCACCGACCCCGACGAGAGCCGATCGACCCGCCCGCCGACCCGCCAGTACGGATGGAACTGATACACCGCCTGCGCGTACCAGCCCGACTGCTTCGCGATGAGCGGCGCCACGCTATTGATGCCCGCGGTGTCGAAGGCGAAGTCGCCGTCCAGCTTGCGCTGGAACCACTCCGCGGCGAACTTGAAATTCTCATAGCGCGGATTGCCCTCCGGCGCCCACTTGTAGACGAAGTCCACGCCGGAGATGCGTTGCCGCCCGCCAAAGAGATTGGAGACGCCGGAGATGTCGTCGTAGTCGAACATCGACACGCCCTGCGCACCGCTGCGCTGGCGCAGATGCGACACGCCCAGCTGGTAGCTGTGCGAGGTGCCGATGTCGTCGCCCAGCTTGGCGAAGAACGTCTGCGAGTCCTTGCCGTTGCGCTGCGGGCTTCGCTCGAACTCGCCGGCGCCGGCGAACTCGCGCCCGCGGCCGATCTCGGTGCCGATTTGCACGAGCACCGGCAATGGCGCGACATACCGCAGCTGCACGCCGTCGTCGCCGTAGTTGTTGCCGAGGAAGGCGCGCTGCACCAGCGAGGCATCCGCGAAGTCCCACGCGTGGGGATGCCGCGCGTTCTGGTAACCGATGCCGGAGAAGAACCGCCCGCCTTTCACCGTGACGCCATGACCGATTGCCAGGGTTTCGAAGAAGCTCTCTTCGACCTCGGCCGTGCCTTCGGGCGTGATGGCCACGAGCAGCGCTCCGCGGAACATCGGGTCGATGTTCGCGGATAGGAACAGCTCCGACTCGCCCAGGCTCGCGCCGCGGGCCGGTGAGACCTCGCCGCCCGACGGTGAGAAGCCCGTGATCTGCGTAGAGGGGTCGCGCCCGTAGCGGCCCCAGGTGCCATTCAGGATGAGCGAGATCGCCGGATTGAATGCGTTGCTCTGTGTCTGCGGGGGCGGCGCGGCAGGCGGTGGCGGCGGTGCGGTGGCCGCGACCGGCTCCGGAGCGGGCGCCGGGGGCGCCGCCTGAGCCTTTGCCGCGGAATCTTCCGCGGCCTTGAGCCTCTCCTCGAGGGCGCGGATGCGGGCCTCGTAGGCGTCCTTGAGCTGGCGGATCTCCTGCCGGATCTCGTTCAGCGAATCGCTGTCGGCCGCCGTGGCGAACGGGCTCGTCAGCGCGAGCGCGACGGCCGCGACGACGGGTGACTTCGTGAACATCTTCCCTCCTGTGGCGGCGACGAGCGCCGGCACCCCACCCCGTTTGGCCTGCGCGCCCGCCCCCGGAAGGGGCGCCCTTGGCGGCGCGAGAGCCCGTCTTCGCGGACCCTATGCAAGCAGCAGGGATGTGAAATGTTGTTGCGTGGGAAACGGAGTGTAACGCTTGCGGCGACGGGCGCAAGCACCCTGAAAGGGGCGCTTGTCCTTGAAAGCAATGGAGGTTTTTGCTTTTGCCACAACGCGCGGGACCGCGAACTCCGTCGCTCGGGTGCAGACGCCCGCGTAGCCCGGACGAGCGCCACGGGCGCGACTCCGGGGCCACCGCGATGCGATCCACCGCCCGACCCCGGAGTCGGCGCATCCGCGCCCACCCCCTAAAACTCCCCGTCCGCACTCCCCCCGGCGTGGTGCGAGATATCCCCCCACGACAGCAGATGCAACCGATGGCCGTCCCAGCTGACCCGATTGATGCTCGCGTTTTCCACGTCGAAGGTCCGCGCCTGTTCCAGCGGCATGTCGGTCGCGATGCGGTACAGGAGGTCCAACACGCCCCCATGGGTGACCACCAGCACCGTCTCGCCCATATGGGCGCGCCCGATGTCGGAGAACGCTGCGGCCACCCGCGCCCGGAACGCGAGCAGGCTCTCGCCCGTGTGCATGTCCACGAAGATGTCCCGCCCGCGATAGCGCGCGTACTCGTCGGGGAATCGCTTCTCGGCCTCGGCGTAGGTCAGCCCCTCGAAAATCCCCAGCTTGCGCTCCCGCAACCGCGCATCGGCGTGGATCGGCAGCTTGAGCGTCTCGGAGGCGGGGCGCGCGGTCTCCTGCGCGCGGCCGAGATCGCTGCAATGGATTGCCGCGATGGGTTCCGCCGCGAGCCGCTGCGCCACGGCGCGGGCCTGTGCGCGCCCGGCCGCGGTGAGCGAACTGTTCAGATGTCCCTGGACCCGCCCTTCGGCGTTCCAGTCGGTCTCGCCGTGACGCACGGCAATGATGAGAGTGTCCAACGCGGCTTCCTCAACCGATCTCGACGAGCAGACCCTTCAGGTACTCGCCCTCGGGGAACGACAGGCTCACCGGGTGATCGGTGGCTGCACTCATATGGTGGAGCACACGCGCATCCACCCCGGCATCGACCGCGGCGCCTGCCACGATCTTCTGGAACAGATCCCGCGAGACGCCGCCAGAACACGAGAAGGTGAACAGCAGCCCGCCCGGGCGCAGCAGCTTCATCGCCCAAAGGTTGATGTCCTTGTAGCCGCGCGCCGCGTTCTGCGCGAGCGCTGCCGTGGGAGCGAACTTGGGCGGGTCGAGCACGATGACGTCGAACCGGCGGCCCTGGTCCCGCATCTTGCGCAGCAGGGCGAACACATCGGCCTCGACGAAATCCACCCGGGCTTCGGGCAGCTCGTTGAGCGTGACGTGGCGCCGGGCGGCGGCGAGAGCATCCTTGGAGCTATCCACTGCCGTCACGTACGACGCCCCGCCGGCCAGCGCACTCATCGTGAAGCCGCCGGTGTAGCAGAAGCAGTCGAGCACCTCGCGGTTTTCGGACAGATCACGCAGGAGAGCACGGCTGTCCCGCTGATCGAGATAGAAGCCGGTCTTGTGGCCCTCGCGCACATCCACCTGGAAGCGCAGGTCGTTCTCCTCGATGGTGACGGGGCCCGACGGCGCCTCGCCGCGGACGACCTCGACGCGATGCGGCAGCCCTTCGAGCTCCAGCACATCGGCATCCGACCGTTCGTAGAGCTTCTCCAGGCCCGTGACGTGCGCCACGGCATCGGCAATCGCATCGCGCCAGCGCCAGGCACCGGCGGTGGTGAGCTGCAGCACGCCCTGGTCCGCAAACCGGTCGACCACCACACCCGGAAGCCCGTCGGCCTCGCCGTGCACCAGCCGCACCGCATGCGTGGGCTCACTGCCGAACACGCGGTCGCGGCGGGCCGCCGCCTTGCGGATGCGCTCGGCGAAGAACTCGGCGTCGATGCGCGTGCCCTCGTGGAAGTCCCACACCCGCGCGAGGATCTGCGAGTTGGGGCTGTAGGCGCCCCACCCCAGAAAGCCGCCCTGCGCGGAACGGATGGCCACCGTATCGCCGGAGACGAGAGTGTCTTCCACCAGATCGACCGCACCCGAAAAGACCCAAGGGTGGCGCCGCTGCAGGGACTTTTCGCGTTCGGGCTTGAGAACCAGCTGCGCCGAGCCGCCGAGGTTGCGCGCAGCCTTCGGCACCTTGGGCGGCTTGTGTTCCCGCGGCGGGCGCGCTTCGGCTACGGGCTCTTCGGTCTGGCCGAAGGGGCGGGTGTCCCGGGGTGCGGGCCGTTCCGCCGCGCGTCCTTCGGCGGGCCGCGCCGGGCGCGAGGGCCGGGCGGACGTCTGATAAGGGGACGACGGCTTGGCCGAAGGCGTCGCCCGGGACGGCGAGGCGGCCTGACCGGGCTTGCCGGATTGCGACGGCGCAGAGCCGCGCGCGGGGGAACGCCCCGGCTTGGAGGGAGGCTTGGAAGATGGCATGAGCAGGCAGGTGCGGAACACGCACGGGTGAAACGCGCCGCAGCGCGAAGCCCGGGAGGATACCCCATGGGGCGCGATGGGGCCGAGGCGACGGCCCTGCGGATTCGTCAGGCCGGCCCCACCGAGAGCGAATCCGCGGGAAGGACGTACTGCCAAGCCCAATGCCGGGAGGCACCGGGGTACTTGCGATCGAGCGCATGGGGCAGGTACACGCGCCCATGGCCGGCTTGGACGTCCCGCTGATGCAGCCCGCGCGCATAGGCCAGCTGTGCCTCGAGCGCGGGCACCAGCGAACGGGGCAGCACGGTGATGCGGTCCTTGGCGCCCTTACCGTCGCGCACGACGAGTTCCCCGCGGGCGAGTTCGAGATCCTTCACCCGCAGGCGCAAGGCTTCGAGGATGCGCATGCCCGACCCGTACAGGAGCTGAGCCACCAGCCCCGGCGTGCCCGACATGGCATCGAGCAGAAGGCGAACCTCCTCCCGGGTGAGCACCACCGGCAACTTGCGCGGCTGCTTGGCGGTGACCACGTCGTCCAGCCACGGCAGCTGCAGGCCAAGCACCTCCCCATACAGAAACAGCAAGGCGCTCTTGGCCTGGTTCTGGGTGGAGGGCGCCACATTGCCCGCCACGGCGAGGTGAGTGAGAAAGGCCTCCACGTCCTTCGGGCCCAGATCCGCCGGGTGCCGCATGCGATGGAAGCGGATGTACCGCTTTGCCCAATCAAGATAGGCTTTCTCGGTTCGGATACTGTAATGTTTCACCCGCAACCTGTTGCGAAGCTGGTCGAGCAGCCGAGGCTGCTGCGGCGCAACAGGATCGGGCTCGCGAGCGAGGAGGAGCATGGACGGTCACCCTCTGGAGGCAGTTTTGAAGAACTGTTTGAAAATACAGTACTTCACTCCGTTCTTACGCGTCAAGGGTCGTGGAACTCCGCGTCCGTTGAGAGCGACAGTACGTTAGCGCTTCCGGACCATGGACAAGTCGACTCGCTACATCGCCCTGATACTGAACACAATGATCGGAGTGTTCGCGGTCCTGACCGTTACGTGTGCTACCGCATTCTATGGCGCGCGCCTCGGCCACTCTCCCTACGAGCAAAATGCGGAAACCGAGCGCGCGCTTGCTGTCGAGTTAGAAGGCTATGAGGGTATCGATCTCAGGAATCGTTGCATCAGGTTAGCCAGGGGTTGGGATACTCACCAAAAGAACGCCTTCCTCATTTCTCATCAGGCCAGCAAGATGATGCTGAATTTTTCAAGCACTGCGGCCGCTGTCGCCGCTGCTACTACCGCAGCCTTGCTATATGTCTCATTCCAGCTGCGAAAGATGTCGCGTGCCTGCCAGCGCTAACCTGGCGCTCGTGCGGACTGGCTGCCTGCGGCGCCCAGCCTCACAGCTTGGTCGTTAGGCCACACAGTAAGGCAGATGCGCATCGCCCTCGAGTCCCCGAACCAGCCAGACGTCATCGCTCTCATCAACGAGCTCGATGCGTACCAGAAGCCGCTCTATCCCGCCGAGAGCCATCACGGCATCGACCTTGGCGCACTGAGCCAGCCGAACGTGCTCTTCGCGGTAGCGCGCTCCACGGACGGTCAAGCCATCGCCTGCGGCGCGATTGTCCTGGAGGTTGAGTACGGTGAAGTCAAGCGCATGTACACGCTCCCGAGCTTCCGCGGTCGCGGCATCGCGCGCCAAGTGCTCGGCCTCTTGGAGTCGGAGTCAAGAGCCCGAGGCTGTCGCGACTTCGTGCTCGAAACCGGCTACCTCCAGCCAGAAGCAATCGCGCTGTATGCGCGGTGTGGTTACGAGCGCCGGGGACCGTTTGGGTCGTACACCGAAGACCCGAACAGTGTGTTCATGGCCAAGAGAGGCCTAGCAGGTGCATCGAGGTGACAGCCTACGGCGCACTTCGTGCACCTTCGGCTGCTCCTCATGCGCAGCGTTGGGCGTCGGGATGTACAAGGTATCCGAGTAAGAGACAACGATGAATACACATATCGCTGTAAAGATGATGTGCGGTGCGGCCTCCATGTTTCTTGGTTGCGCACATGCTGCGCAAGATCAGTATCGAATCGACGTTCTAGCTGATCCGAGTTCAATGACGTCGTTCCAGTACGCGCGGGACATTAACAATGCCGGACAGATAGTGGGCATTGGGGTGTCGGTAGGGTCTACGCGTAGTCGTGGTTTTCTGTGGGTAGACGGCCGGATTACGGACATTGGCTCGCTTGACCCCACAGGTACCTACTCTGCGCGGCCCAGCGCAATTACTGAGCTGGGCGTCATCGTCGGGGACTCTCCCACTTCCGGCCCGAGCCTGTTTTCCACAGGAGTCGGATCGGCGGTGAAAAAAGACCGTGCGTTTGTGCTGGATCACTCATCAATCCGAGACCTCGGATTCGTCGCGGCGAACAAGCTCAGCGCAGCATACGACATCAACTCGCATGGTCATGCTGTCGGCCAAGCGGAATTGAGTGCTTCCACGCTTAGTCCTGTTCTTTGGGACGGGACCGGAGTTCGCGACCTGGGACTATTGAGCGATCAACCCGGCGCCGGAGGCATCGCCACAAGTATCAATGATGCCGGTCAGATCGTGGGTGCCGCTTCGGCAGCAACAAGCACGCATGCGTTCATATGGTCTAGCGGAGCTCTTGTCGATCTGCACGACCTAGCGGGATTACCTGGTGACGCCCTAAGTTGGGCTACTTCCATCAACGAGACAGGCAATGTGGTTGGATACTTTTCTCTTGGCGACCTTACGCGTGCCTTTCACTGGGACGGTAGTGCAGTGCATGTTTTGCCGGATCTTGCCGAAGAGACACGCAATCCCGCGACATATGCATCAGATATCAATGCTAGTGGGCTGATCGTAGGACACGCGGTGATTGACCAAGAGAATCACGCCGTGCTTTGGGATGGACGTCGGGTAGTGAACCTCAGCAATCTGCCCGAGGTTCGGAGAGCTGGTTGGGAATGGCTTGGTTCGGCAAGTGCGCTCAATGATCGAGGGCAAATTGTAGGGAGTGGGTTGTATGACGGTCAGATGCGAGGATTCCTACTTACTCCCGTACCAGAACCTAGAAGCGGGATCCTTGTGCTTCTCGGTTTAGGTATGGTCGGGGCGGCAACTACTTGGTCATCCCGGTTGTCCCGTTCAAGTGGCCAAAAGCAGCGCCGCGGGCGCACTTGCGGCACGACGTAGGGCAGTGTTGTCGCTTCCGAACTTCCGGGCGGAAATGGCAGCGACGCCCGACTCGCGCATGCACCGGACAGTCGAGAGCGGCGCATCGCTTGCTTTGTCCTGTCCGTGATGCGCCGGTTGGGCTGTGTGGCAACCGTGTCTTCTGGGAAATTCCACAAAAGCAAGTTCAGGCGAGGAGAAAATCATGATGAAGTACTTGCTTCGATTGTTCATAACATCTGTGGTTGGAGTTTCGATAGTTCTGGGCAGTGCTCAAGCTCAGCAGAAGGTTCAAGTTCCCCAGGCCGAAAGCGACGGGAAGTACACGTCAGAGCAGGTGCTTGAAGTAGGTGATGTCCCTGGACATCAAATTCGGATATATGCGATGGAATCAACGTTTCCAAAGAAGGACATGAACTTTATTGGCATACCTGTAGTGAAGTCGACCACGACCGGTACAAGCGATTACACAAACAAGAGCGGAAGCTTCGAGTACTACATTGTCTACACGATGCAAGACGGGGGCACAGTATTTGGACGCGGGGCTGGTGCTAGCATTTCGAATCCAGATGGAAGCCGTAGATATTCGTTTGTTGAGAACCTGACTGGCGGAACCGGTAAGTTCAAAGGGATAAAGGGGCAAATCAGAGGTGGTGGTGAACGGCTGGCTGGGGCGCCCGCCGTGTCAGAGTTTCAGTCAGGCGAATACTGGGTCGAGGAGTAAAGCGCGGGAGGAGCGGCGAATGAAGCGCGGCCTCTGGATGCAGCCCAACAATCGCATCGAGGGGACAGCCTACGGCAGGCGTTGCCTTCCTCCAGCTGTCCCTCATGCCAGTCGTTGGGGCTAGCGAAAGTGGATGGCGAGCCACCAGACTGGTCTGACGAGTTTCAGGAGCGACGTCGAGAGACCTGGCTGGCGGTGCGTTGGTGGCTCGCCGCCGAATGCATTGTCTTGCTGTGGTGGAGTGTCCTGAAGATCGCGGGACGACAACCGGACCCGTCTTCGATCTGGTGGTGGGCAACATTCGTTGTGTTCGGTGCGGGAATTGCGCGAGTGACCTATGTGGTCCACACGATCTACCGATGTCCGAGCTGTGGGGAGATGCCTATGGGCGGAAGTGGTTTCGCTGGCACCGAAGGAATTGGGTTTAGCGAAGGATTACTGTTGAACCCGAAGCTCTGTCGCAAGTGCGGGGTTCGTCTTGGTCGCTAGCAGCCCCAACCGGCGCTTACAGCCGACCGTCAACGGCGGGCTTCTCCCGCCGTCGCCGTCGTCTGAAGCTGGTCGTTGGGCCTCTTCGTCGCTCGCGTGACACATGACCTCCGATCTTCATCGTCCGAAATGAAACGCGACCGTCGAGCCGAAGGTGAAGGGATGCTTCGGGAAGCAGAGAAGAACCTTCGTGAGTCGCTGATGGAAATGCTTCCGGAAGTGGTCGCCTCTGGCGAACCCATTTTCTTCAACTCTCGCTTCAACCCGCACGGTCTCGCACCGCGCAAGCTCTCTCCTCTGGGAGAGGCTCTATTCGAGAGCGCATCGGCGTGTCTGGAACTGCGAGAGGCGCTTGGTCTACCAACGGCAGGTTCTGTCGGCGAGCTGTTCCTTGCCTCATGTCGCGAGGCGGCGAGCAACAATCCCCACCGGCTTGGCCCGCGAAGGTTGGCCGCCGTGCTCATGGAGCGTCTAGAAAATGGCCTGTAGCTGCACGGCCAAACGGGCGAGGCCCAACACCGCGGTCAAGGCCGCTCCCTTCGGTCGCTGGACGCTGCGCGAGAAGGCGCCGCGCAGCGCCCCTTATCTTCAACGTTGGGATTGGCCAGAGTGAAGCGATTCGCTGCCTGGACCGCGGTAGCGCTGAGTACTCTCCTACTAGCGCACGTGGCCGTAGTTGTGTTCGGAGGGCCGCGGCTCATTGGCTACTGGGCCTCCGGCCCTGTTCGCGGTAGCAGTAGTCTTGAGATTGCAGTGAGCCGCCTCAATGAGGTCCTCTTTCCTGGCTTCCTGGGAGCAGTCGGCATCATTTGGGGAATGCGGGAACTGCGTCGACCATACCCCCCGGGGGAGGACGAGTCGTGATGTGTTGGCTACCGGTCCACTTCGCACGGGGCGCCTCGCCCCCAACACAGCGCTCGTTCGGACCGGCCGCCTGCGACGTCCGGCCCCACACCTATTGCGTTCGGCATCATGCCTGAGGTGGAAAGTTCGGTTGCGAAGGGGGCGGTGATGAGCAGAGTGGTCGCAACAGCGATCGTGACCGTCATCGTGCTGCTAGTCTTCGCGCCGCTTATTGCTCTATTGGCAATGAAGCTCTTTTATCGGAGAGAGACCACGTTGTTTCTCTTTGGGGAGACTGGGTTCCCGATACTTGGCCCCGGCCTTGGTGCCGCAGCACTCCGCGTTTCAGCCATTGGTTATCTTGTTACCTCAAGAAAGCCTGATCGTGAGTCTGAACGGGACATGGTGATGTTCCTAATGTCCCTGCTCGGCCTTGTTGTGTTCTCCGCGTTCGCCGTGTCACGAGCTCTCAGTTAAGTGACGGACCAATTCCGCATCAACGCTTGCAGGCGGCTCTACGGGCATGTCCGCTATGGCGCCGAGCCCTGTGCTGCAGCGGCCCGTCCCACGGCAGCGTTCCCCGTCGCTGCGGGACGGTCCGCTAAGCTTCATCGTTCGGCTCCTTTCGGGGGGGGGGTCGGGTAGCGGTTGACTAGACTAAACGAAATGTTTAGCATGTGCCCATGATTCGGTCCTTCGCTGACGTTGAGACAGAGCGCTTCTACACAACTGGAAAGAGTCGCTATCTCCCGTCGGAGATCCGTTCCAGAGCCATAAAGCGCCTGATTCAGTTGAACGCTGCCTCCCAGATTGAAGATCTTCGAGTCCCGCCGTCCAACAGGTTGGAGGCACTGCGTGGGGATCGGAAAGGGCAGTGGAGCATCCGAGTCAATGAACAATGGAGGCTGTGCTTCAGGTTCGAGAGCGGGGACGCATTCGATGTCGAGATTGTGGACTACCACTAGGAGTAATGGAAATGATCAAGAGTGGCCTTCCAGCCGTCCATCCTGGCGAGTTCCTCCGTGAGATTTTGGAGCAACTTCGCATTTCCCAAGCCCAGTTTGCAAGGGCTATTGGTGTTTCGGCCATGCGCATCTCACACGTGATCAATGGAGCGCGACCAGTGACTGCGGAACTGGCGCTGTTGATTGGAAAGTCTCTAGGTCAATCGCCGCAATATTGGCTCAATCTTCAGGCGGACTACGATCTAAAGCTTGCGGAGAAGTCGATCCGTGCGCAACTGCGTGCAGTTGCGGAACTACCCACGGCATAGAGTTCAGCGGTGTGCATGGGTGCGAGCAACGGGAGTCAGCCGAACTGTCGCTTCAACCGGACCTGCCACGGCGGCCTTCGGCCACCGCGGCGGGCCGGTTAAGCTTAGCGTTGAGGCTGTAGAAAAAATCCATACTTCGCTGAGCTTCGAATTTGAGCCAAAGACCGACCTCGCAGGAGGCGCTCTATCGAGCGCTACGGCCCACGAGAGGGGTGAACGTACCCCTGTGTTTCCGACTCCTTCGCGGTTGGCGACTTTATCTACACCCTCGTTAGGCGTCACCAATGAACATTACCGTCCGTGCCGCTTGCGAGGCTGCTGCATGGGCTTTTGCTGGCGTATTTCTGGCACTAGGCTTGTTCTTCTTCTCGATCAGTGGGTCTGTGGAAGATGTTGCTGTGATGACCGCAGCACACGGACTTGTTGGGGCTGTTACCGCATTTGTTGCGGTCGCGGCTTTGGTTAGCGGCCGTTTCCCGGGCAAGAGCCCGGTGGTGGGCGCCAGACGCGGAGCAGCCATAGGTGTTCTTGTCGTTGTGGTTGTCCCGACAGCGAATGCGTTCTTCTACGCCGGGTCGGGTGGCCTTCTCTACAGCATCTACGGGCAAGTGTTTTGGTCAGTCGTTGTTGCCGGCGGACCCTTTGCCGTTGGTGGGGCCGTCCTCGGCCGCTGGATGGACAGAAGGCTCTTCGGATCGCGTGGCGCTTAGCTCCGCGTTCAGGCCTTGCTTGCTCTCTGGCCGTCAGCAGTCTCCTCGTGTTCGGCCTTGTACGGCGCGCATAGGTCGAGCAGTGACGCCTACACTACAGTCAAGCGGACCGCCACAAGCTGCGCTTGTGGATCCCTCCGCGCTCCGGCGTCCGCTCACTTTCACGTTATGCGGCACCTCGTCGCGAACAGTTGACATATCATTTAGCGTATGTCAAAAACTGAATCATGTGGGAGATTGAAGAGCACCGTCGGGTCGATAAGCAGCTCTCTGGCGCAGTTCCCATTGTGGTTCTGAAGCGCTACGAAAAATGGAAAGACATTGTCCGTCTCTCGGGGCCAAAAGGGTTGCGTGTCATCAAGGGGTTTCATGACGAAGCCCTCTCCGGTGAATGGAAAGGTCACCGCTCGTCTCGGCTTGGGCTTCAGTGGCGGGTGATCTACCGTGTTGTCGCGAATGTCGTGAAGGTGCAAGTGATAAATGTCACAGCGCACGATTACAGGAGGCCGTGAGATGAAGGAGTTTCGTCCGGCTAAGAAGCGAGTGGAGGTTTCTGTCGGTGAATCAGTCCGCCTCGTGCGCGAACTGCAGGAGTTGAGCCAAAGCCAACTCTCAGAACTTACCGGTATTCCTCAGTCGACAATCTCCGCCATCGAGAATGGTCGGGTTAACTTGGGTGTTGAACGGGCGAAGGTTCTTGCGCTTGCCCTGAAGTGCCATCCTGCGGTCCTCGTGTTCCCCGGTTGGGAGACAGCGGAGGAACGTGCCGCATAACCGCGCCACCGATTGAGCCGTTCACCGGCGCTGTGCTTTCTGGTGCCCGGCCGCTCAAGGCGACGTTGGGCACCGCAACTCACGCTGCCCCGCCGGCACACACCGCAAACTGATCACTTACCCGCAATGGCTTCCTCGATCTCATCGTCCAAGCGAGACCCCAAGTCGAGAGCTACTCTCGGGGAAACGGAGACAGGGCGAACCAAGCTGCTGACTGGCGGCAATCCCCAGATTCCGAAGGGAGATGGTGATGGTCCAGTCCAAGACTACATCGCAGCAATGCCTGGCTGGAAGAGCCACGTCGGTCGGCGTCTCGACGAACTGATTTCCTCCCATCTTCCAAACGTACAGAAGGCCGTTCGCTGGAACTCACCCTTCTATGGCCTTGAAGGTAACGGCTGGCTTGTGTCGTTCCACGTCTTGAGCCGTCAAGTACAACTGAACTTCTTTTGCGGTTCTTCGCTGGATCCGGTACCCCCTGGCAAGGGCAAGGATCCTGACGCCCGCTGGCTCAACATTGCCGAAGGCGAGAACCTCAACGAGGAACAGATTACCTCTTGGCTAAGGCAATCGACAAAATTGAAGGGCTGGGCCTCCTTTTCCAGCTGAAGGTTTCACAGTCTGATCAAAGACGAGTCCCGAGAAAGGCGATGCCAACCATCCCGTCAACACGGGCGCCCGGACAGCGGCGCTTCGCTTGCTGCCCCGGCGCCGGTAACGGGCATCTCGTAAGCCATGTCGACCATTTCCGCACTCACGCCACTCCGACGCAACGTTGTCGTCGTATCCTGCGCTCGTTCGGACTGGCCACCTGCGGCGTCCCGTCGCGCATTCGTATAGAGGCGGCCGATGTCCACTGTGCCGCTGACACAAGGAATCGCGCTTGCCGCATATCTGGAGAAAGTCCTGGCTGGCGAGGCCGACTTGGAGAACCTGCTTGACTCGCCCGAATACGCCAACGTGGCGTTGGCGTCCTGTTTTCATGGCCTTCAACACTACTTGGCAGACGAAAGTCTTCGCCAATCGGATCTTGTCTACCGACAGATGCAGGAGCGCGAGATGCGCTTGCTCATTAGCTGTCTTCGGGAGGGGGCCAGCACCGAGAAGATCGGGCGCATCTCGTTCTTGCAGTCCGATGCATGACGATTGAAGTAGCAGGACATCTGGCCATGGCGGCACGGCCACGACTTGGACCAGACGCAGCTTGACTGCGGACCCGACTCTAGTGCGGTACGGGTTCGGCCCGTCCGCCAGCGGCTTCCGGCTGCGCTGCGCTGAATGCTGGCATCGAAGACGAGCACTGCCGCTGATGGTCTGAGCTGTGGCAATCTACGTTCCTTGCCAATGGTCTGGTAGTCGGATACATGTCTCGTCCAATTGAAGCCCTTGCAGATGAAGTTTTGAAGTTGGCTTCGGATGCCTGTGAGCAGCTACTCGATCGCGTCGTCGCGAGCCTAGATCACGATCGGAAACGTGACGAAGCGTGGGACGCGCTGGCCGCGCAACGGGACGCTGAGATCGAATCTGGAGCGAGTGCTGCGGTGCCAGGCGTAGTAGGCCAGGCGTAGTAGTCTTGGCACGCCTGAGAGCAGAGTTGGCGTGAGCTATTCCTTCCACAGTGGTGCCGAGCCAGCGCATAAACCGGGACGTCATCGGTGCGCTTCTCCCGCCCGTGCTGTTCGGGATTCGCATCGTTGCACGTCGCAGTGCCTCATCTCCTGTTCGTCGCCATCGCCAGCGGCCTCGGCGTAAGATTCACTATCGCCATCGCTGGAGCGCTCCCATGTCCGCCCTGCTAGATGAACTTTCGAAGAAGGCCAGATCCCTCACCCTTGAGGAGCGGGCCCAGCTCGCGCAAGAATTGCTCGAGTCTGTCGAGCGCGACGCAGACCCCGAAGTGCAAGCGGCCTGGGAGGCCGAGATCGCCAGCCGTATTGCCAAGTACGAGCGCGGTGAGGCCACGCTAATCCCGGCAGAAGAAGTCTTTGCCGCGGCGCGCCGTCTCACTCAGTGAAGCCGGTTCGCTTACTGGCGCGGCCGAGAATGACGTGCAACCCGCGCTTAGCCCTGCGCGTCCGCTGCGCACCGCGCCCGCCTCGATCGTCAGGTAACGTACCCGTCCATGCCCATCACCCCGTTTCACTTTGGCCCTGGCGCCGCAATGCACGCGATGGCGCCTCGGCACATCAGTTTCCTGAGCTTCTGCGCCGCGAACGTGATCATCGACCTGGAGTCGCTCTACAACCTGGTGTATCACCGCCACCCCGTGCACGCGTTCTTCCACACCTCCATCGGCGCGTCCCTGGTCATCGCTGCCGTACTTATTCTCTTCGTCGGGGCGCGCTGGTTCGCCGCCCGAGTCTGGCTGCCCAACCTCTTCGGCTGGCGCGAGTTGTCGGTTCGGCAGGTTGTCGCTGGCGCCGCGCTGGGAGCGTACTCACACGTTGTGCTCGACAGCGTGATGCACGGCGACATTGAACCCCTGGCACCCTTTGCCACCACCAACGAACTGCTCGGCGTCGTTTCCCTCGGAACGCTTCACCTCGCGTGCGCCGGGCTCGGTCTACTGGGGCTCGTCGGCATTGGCGCTCGGCGGCTTCTCTCTGGAGAGTCGAGTGCCGGCTAACCGTCCGCTGCACAACACTGGCTGCCGCGGGCTTCTGCCGCTTCCGTGCGTATTCCGGCGAGCGTGACCGGGGTGCCGGGACGGCGTTGCGCGGTTGCTGAACTACCAGGTCGCCGCGCACGCCCGCAGTGACGAGCTTCGGGGCTCGCCCGCGTCGCGAACCGCTAAACGCGCCTCAGTTCTCCAACGACGGCTGAAGAAACTGCGCCCCGAGGTGCCCCACCTTTACGTAGATCAGCGCTCCTTCCCTGCCAGTGAATGGCGTATGCCGACTCCAGCGCGGACTGCGCAACCAAGTGCCGGCCGGATACTCGCCTTGTTCGTCCCGGAACAGGCCTTCGAGCACCAGGATTTCTTCCCCGCCGGGATGGGTGTGGGTGTTGAAGAGGGTGTCCGGCGCCCAGCGCACCAGTGCCGTGTTGACGCCGTCGAACTCGTGCAATGGCAGCACGGCCAGCCCCGGCACCAGGCCCTGGTGCCATTCGGCCCGCGTGGTGTCCATGCGCACCGGCTCGTCGTCGCCCTCGGCAAACTGCCACAGCTTGACGAAGAGCGTGCATCCCTCGCGCGAGAACGGCGCGTGCGATGTGCCGGGCGGGTTGCGCACGTAGGAGCCCGCCGGGTAGTCGCCATGTTCATCGCTAAACGTGCCATCTAGCACCAGGAACTCTTCCCCGCCGCCGTGAACATGGCGCGCAAAGCGGGAGCCGGCGTCGTAGCGGACGATGCTGGTCGCTCGGGCCACCTCGTCGCCGATGCGGTCCAGCCGGTGGCGGTGCACGCCGAGTTCCGGCGACGGCTGCCAGCCGGCCGCATCGGCGGGCGGCACCACCACGCGCTGTTCGAAGTCGGCGTTCCAGTGAGTCAGGTTCAAGGTCGTGTCCCCGGTTGGAATCTGGCGGGCCGGCGTCATAGGTTCAACTCTACGCGGCCGGCTGTCGTCAATAGTCTGGTATCGCGCAGAACAATAGCACTTTGCCCTTGCGCGGCCGTAGTGCGCGCCGCCGGACGGCCTCTGGCTTTACCCTGGCATGGGCGGCTCCTCGGGGCGGTGGGCCACCCGCGCTTCAAGCTCCGCGATGCGCGCATCGGGCGCAGATGGTGAAGCGACCGAAGCACTGGGCGTGGGGTTCGCCCGCCGATGACGTCGTCCGAAGCTCATCGCCAGACCCAAGTGAGGCCGACGATAGCTTCCTACGAGACCATGGCTGCGTTCCCAGTGACAAAGAAAATGATCAGCCTCGTACCGTTGATCTGCCACCTATCCTTCTGCAGCAGCAGTCTGTCCTCGTATGCGGCGCGGATCTGGAACTCTTCTCCGCCAGGGTAGCCCGGTGTGAAGTGCTGGCCATGGAGATAGCTCGTGCACCGGGCGGTACCACCCGCCACATCGATCATGAAGTTCGAATAGATCTGTTGAGTCCGCATGCCTTCGGTACGGAAAGCGTACTTGAACATCCCTACCAATTCCGCGACAGGCATGCGTTTGGCAGGAGCACCGATTGCGGACAGATCAACGTCGATCTCCGGCGTGAACAGGCTCTCGAACAACTGCCAATCCTTCGTGTCTAGCGCCCACGCAAACTGGTAACGCACCGTCCTGATCGCAACCTTGTGTTGAAGTACTTCGATCTGTTGCTCGGTGTTCACTGGTAAGTTCTCCTTCGGATCGGAGGAAGCAGCCGCGGTCGGGCTGGCGACGAGTTGAGGGAGTACACCCGGGGCTAGTAGGAGAGCGGGAGCCTGAACAACGAAATGGCGTCTTGATATCTGCATCGTGGTTGCCTCGTACCTGACCGAATGTGTACGCTTGCGAAGAAGTTAGCCCGCCCTGCGTGGAACGCCAACCCTACAATTTGGTAAGTCACATGCGAAAGACCACTTCCGTGAACTACCGCAACGAAACCGAGCTCATCGCCAACTGTCCCTTGGCTGCAGCGATGAAGCTGATCGGCGGTCGATGGAAGCTCATGCTTCTTTGGTACGTGCATCACGATATCGATCGCTTCTCCGAACTCAAGCGCGTAGTCCCGCATATCGCGGAGAAAGTCCTATATCAGCAGCTTCGAGAAATGGAACGCGATCTGTTGTTGTTGCGCTTGGTGCAAGGCAAGGCGGTAAGGTACAGGCTCACAGATCTCGGCGAATCCCTGGTTCCGGTGCTTTCCGCTCTAGCAGAGTGGGCCGAGCAGAACAGCGTAAGCCCACGCCTATCGGCCTTGATGACACAGGCGGCTGTTGCCAGTAGCCAGTCAAGCACTACGCAACTGCACAGGAGCATCGATGCTGACTGAACTCCGCGGAGCCCTCGCCGAGATACCTTGCCGAGAAAGTAGCCCTCCTCCCGCGGTCGACTACAAGCTCTACTTCGAGGGCAATGAGGAAGAGGAGTGCATTGCCCCGAACCAATGGGGAGAGGGCAGACCATCAATCGCAGTGATGTACGCGCGGTTCCAGGAGATCGCCTCGAGGACCGAAGTCGAGCGCATTCTTGTCGGTCTTCACGCCGACTGGAATGACGAAAGCTACTCGGACGCGTACCCGCCCGCTGAGAACGTCCATATCTTCACATCCGCCTCGAAGGCCGATGTGGAGCGTTGGGTCGAGGGTCTGCACTGCGACGGGGTCGTCAAGGGCTGGCCCAATGGCAAACCCCAGAATGTGCCCGAGCCGTCCAAAGGCCATGCTGTTTTCTCCGTCTGCTGGGACTGAAGACCCCATGGTGTCTCAACAAGTGCGTCCAACCGCTTCGACGAAGTGCGGCGCAGCAGCGCAGCGCCTTGTGGCGAGACGCCCAGTTCAATCTTCTGCCATGCGGCAACGGCGTGTCGCCGTCGGAATTTGAACCAGAGATGATTTACCCGGCTGTCCTTGACCCTGGTCTTGTTGGAACCTACGACGCCGTTGCGAAGGCGGGCGGCGGCTACGTGTGGGACGAGGTACTCGAGTATCGAGTGTGGTGCCACCCCGAGCGTGGGGCGGCGGACGAGGCCGACGGCAACGACTACTACTACGTGTTCGTCACATATGAAGAGGCCTTGGAGTTCTCCCGATCAAACGAAGGTACGGAGGAGCCTCTCGCCCTGGTGCTTCAGCGTGAGTACATTGACGAACCAAGTCCTGGGGAATACTTGCATGTCCGGGAGGAGAGAATCGCTGAATGGCCGGTGTCGTTTCTGAGTCGTCCCCGCCGAACCGAGAGAACGATTCCGGACTTCATGGATCCGAACGCGCCGCCCAATCGCCTGGCCATCCTGAGAGGCCAAGAGTGACAGCTTGCGGGTTGGGCACGCGGTGACGCAGGGGAGAGCAGGGGAATAGAAAGGGAGTCTGCGCGCGGCAAGCGGGGTCAGGTCTTTCTACCCACCACACTCTGGAGTAGCATCCCCCCATAGCCCGTTCCCTCCGAGTCGAACTCGCCGGCGGTCTGTACCACGTCACCTCCCGCGGTGACATCTTCTTCAACGACGACGAGCGGTTCGCATGGCTGAATGTCCTGCGTGGGATGTGCACGCGGTTCAACTGGGCGTGTCACGCGTGGTGTCGGATGCACAGCCACTGCCACGCGATCATCGAGACCGCAGAAGGTAGCCATGGGGAAGAAGAGAGGACAATTCAACCATGTTTCTGCGCAGCCGCGTGATGACATCGACCGTCGCCTGTTACTCTTGCTCCGACACCCGTCTCGGAAAGAGCAGGTCTTGTTTCTCCGCGCTGTCTTCATCGCCGGGGCCGCCCCGTGGCTGACATACTTATTGGAGAGATGATCCCCAAGCCAGCGCTCGTTCGAACCGGCCGCCTGCGGCGTTCAGCCGAACAGCGCTGAAGGTTCTGTGTCAAGAAAGAAGGCCGTCAGCGATGCTCAAAAGTCTCTTCAAGCTGCTACCCGGCAAGGCACGCTCCGAGAAGGAGGACAGCGGCGCCGTCTTTCAGCTGGTACCACCGGCGCAGATTGAAGCAACGGGAGTTGAGGCGCTCGACTTCACCGCATCACTCAAAGTCGTGAACGGCTTGCCGACACCGGAGTGGAGCACGATCGGATCTTGGGTCGCATCGATCCCTGATCCTGCAGAACAAGCAGAGGCCTGGGCGAAGGCTGAGCTCGCTTGGCTGGCCCACCTGCAAGTGGCTCTCGGCGAGCAGTACCACCTTGCCCAACACGAGTACGCGCTCCTCCTGTCTCCGCTTGAGCCCAGAGTCGCGACGGCAACGGTTCAGTTCATGACCAGGACGTTGTCGCGCATCGGCAAGGTTCTTGATGGCGTGGCCAAAGCGCCGGAGTGGGGAAAGGATATCTTGCTGGTGTTCGAGAACGAGGACACCTACTACCGATACGCCTCCCGCTACTACCCTGAAGACGGAGAGTTCGCTTTCAGCGGCGGTATGCACATCAACTTCGGCTGCAGTCACTTCGCCACCTTCCAAGCGGAGCTGCAAGCAATCGAGCCGGTCATTACGCACGAGATGACCCACGGCTGCCTGGCGCATCTCACGATACCGGCTTGGCTCAACGAGGGCATCGCCGTGAACACGGAGCGGCGCCTATGCCCGCCCGTATCGCAGCAGTACACGGCGCAGGAGCTTCATTGGATGCACCAGCAGTTCTGGAACGAAGAAACGATTCAGGAGTTCTGGAGCGGGAAGTCGTTCCTCCGCCCCGACGAAGGCAACTTGCTCTCGTACGACCTTGCACGCATCCTGGTGGAACAGTTCTCACACGATTGGGAGAGCTTCAAGCCCTTTGTGCAGCAGGCGCAACTCGCTGATGCCGGCCACGAAGCCGCTACAACTCTTCTCGGCGTGGACCTCGGGAGCACCGTGGCTGTGCTGTTCGACCTCGAGGCTACTTCGTCGTGGTCACCTGACCCAACGCGCTGGGAATCCATTCCTGAACGTGGGGCGTTCCGCGGTGGCGCTTCTCCGGCCGCAAGCTAAGCGTCACATATACTGCTGAATCCGTCGATTGAGCGGAGTGCCAGCAACATGGCGCCTGGCCCGAACGGCGCTCGATGCTTTTCGCGAGCCGAACGGGTCAGGAACCACGCTGTCGTCGCCCGGTTGAGTCTGCGTCAGCCACAATCTTCCACAGCCTGTCAGGCTACGACTGTTCATGGAACTCGAATACGCTGCTATCACTTGCTTGAGATGTGGATATCTCCGCGAGAGCGCGGACCCGGCACCCGAATACGCTTGCCCGAAGTGCGGGGCTGTCTACGCCAAACTCGAAGCGGCCCGCATTGCAGACCTGGAGGCTCGAGAAGACGAAGCCAGGGCGACTGCAAACGCGGCAATCCGCGCGGAGAGTGAAAGCCGATTTGACGCCGATCAGCGCAAACGCGAGGTGCGAGAGGCGCCCGCCCGAGCTGCGGCGCATGCCATCTATCTACTGTATGCGTTGCCATTCGCGTTCACCCAGTTCGGGGGGTTGCTGCTCGCCTACAAGATGCGCCGGCTCGGGGACGACTCTTGGCTGAACAACCACTTCACCTGGCAGATAAGGACGTTCTGGTACCTGTTGGCGCCGTCGCTTGTTGGAGTTGTTGCGTTGCTCACCGGAGGCGCCGCGACCACGGCGTTTGTGGCGACCAGACAAGACAGATTTCTGGAGGCAGCGTTGGGGTCTCTCTACGTCCTGGCCGGCGTGGCTGTGACTATCCTGCTGGTGTATGTCTTTCGAGTGGGCAAGGGCTGGTATAGCCTTTGGCGCCAGACCGCCCCCTGGTGATGGCGCCGCGCGCTGCGGGCTGTCCCTTTGCCCGAGCAATCCTCCACTGGCAATTCGCTTGGCCCGGAAGGCGGTTCGACTCATCGGCACGCGGGGTCACATCGCACGCGGGGTCAGGTCTTTCCACTCATCACACTCTGGAGTAGCATCCTCCCATGGCCCGTCCCCTTCGCATCGAACTCGCCGGTGGTCTTTACCACGTCACCTCCCGCGGTGACCGCCGCGAGGACATCTTCTTCTCCGACGACGACCGGCTCGCGTGGCTGGATGTCCTGGGCGGGGTCTGCAAGCGATTCAACTGGGCGGTCCATGCTTGGTGCCAGATGGACAACCACTACCACGCGGTCATCGAGACACCCGAGGGAAACCTGTCGCAGGGGATGCGACAGTTGAACGGGGTCTACACGCAGTACGTGAACCGCAGCTACGACCGTGTGGGGCACGTGTTTCAGGGCCGATTCAAAGCGATCCTGGTGGAGCGGGATGCCTACCTGCTGGAGCTTGCCCGCTACGTGGTGCTGAACCCAGTGCGTGCGAAGGTGGTGAGGCGCCCGGAGCAATGGGCGTGGAGCTCTCACCGGGCAATGATCGGAGAGGCCGACAGGCCGCCCTGGCTGCACACGGACTGGGTGTTGGGGCAGTTCGGCTCCCGCCGGAGCCGAGCGGTGGAGAAGTACGTCGACTTCGTCCGCGCGGGGGTGGGGCTGCCGAGCATCTGGGACAACCTTCGCAATCAGATCTTCCTGGGAGGTGACGCCTTCATCGAGCGGCTGCACAAGCGGGCGCCGAAGAATGTGGACCTCGGCGAGATCCCGCGTATCCAGCGCCGGCCGGTGGCCAAGCCGCTGTCGGTTTACGAGGCTGCAGCGAAAGGAGATCGGGATGCCGCGATCGCCGCGGCGTTTAGATCAGGCGACTACACGATGAAGCAGCTGGCGGAGCACTTCGGGGTGCATTACTCAACGGTGAGTCGGGCGGTGAAGAAGGGGGAAGAGGAGGAATAGACGGCATGGATGTGCTCTTGCAAGACGCGACCCCCTTCTGCGCGCCGCGCACCGGGTGTCTGACATGAGGCCGCGCGTCGCCTTCGCGATCGTCCTCGCTGTCGGAGCGGTGCTTCACGTCGGACTGCTCGGCGGGACGACGGCGTCGTCCCGGTCGATGGGCGTGTACTTCGGCTGGCTCGCCCTTGCCGTAGTGGCGGCCGCGATCTACGTCGGTCGATCGCTCCGGGACGACCGCGAAGCACGTCGCAACCTTCGGCCCGGACGCCGGCCGCCCGCCCGCAGTCGCGTTGAGGGTCTGGGCCTGCTGATCATCCCCGCTGCTGCGGGCATGTTCATTCATCTCATGACGGTGTTCACCAACACGTCCACGAGGAACTTCCGCCGCGGAATGTGGCTTTGCGTCTTCATCCTCGGGGCCTGCGCGTACATCGCACTACGCAAGAAGTACTCGGACGAAGAACCGCCCATCCAAGACGGCTCACCCGCGGCCCGCGCCTTCGTAGCGGTTCAATACGCTTTCGGCGGTGTGCTTCTTCTTATCGGAAGCGGCATGCTTTACCGTGTGATGTCGTTCTCCGGCGGCAACGACAGCCTGAACCACGCTGCCAGCTTGTTCATGCTAGCCGGCGCAATTGCGCTGATCACGATCGGCGCACTGGTCATCGCGTTGCGCCTTCGCAAGTCTGGGTGATATGGAGCCGCCGGGAGTGCCCGCCCGCGTTCTCCGGCCGATCCGCGTCAGGACGCAAACGTACGCCTCCGCGCGCTCACTGCGCCGGGTTACGTGCATCGAGGCGGACGTCACTCGGGCGAGTCTCGAGGCGTTGTGCGAACTTCGTGGTGAAGAACATCACGACGCTGGTGCAGGAGATCGCTTCTGATGTCCATGAGATACCCATGACGACATTCCGCGAGGCGCTCCCCACCGATCTACAGGATATCCTGCGAGTCCATCGCGCGGCGTTTCAGCGAGCCGAAGAAGCGGAGCTGGTAGCGGAACTCCTGCAGGATCCGTCGGCGCAGCCGATGCTCTCCCTCTGTGCAGTGGACGCCGATCGAGTGGTCGGCCATGTTCTGTTCTCCACGGTGCGGCTTCAGGGGGACTCCCCATCCGCTGCGTGCGCCCTCATGGCACCGCTCGCGGTCCAGCCCTCGCATCAGCGTGCAGGCGTGGGGCGCGGTCTCATCGAGCACGGCTGCCGTTTGCTATTCGATCACGGCACCGAGCTGGTCTTCGTGCTCGGTGACCCTGCCTACTACGGTCGCTGCGGGTTCGTACCGGCGATCCCGTTGGGCCTGCAGGCGCCCTATGCCATCGAGCCCGAGGAGGCCTGGCGGGTGCGAGCACCTTCCGCAGAGCGCTTCGGCATCCTCCGCGGCACCGTGGAGTCGCCACGGGCGCTGGCGGCCGAGCACTACTGGCGTGAATGACACGCCCCCCCGCGTGCGCAAGAAGCTGCGCACCGGAGGGTTTCGCGAACTCGGCTTCGTGACGGGCGCGCGGCGTTCGCGTGCGCTGCTCGTGATCGCCGCCGATGAACTGTAGACGCGGAGTTCATCGTGCAGCTCAGTGGGCCCTCTCGAGGACGCGTGGTACGGTCCAGCCGGGTCTAGCGAGCCGGGGTAGCATTTCGGGCCCCGGCAGTGCACACGCGCCGGCATCCGCGGCGAGTCTACGCAAAGGAGGCATCATGAAAGGCAATCCGGTCAGCTGGTTCGAGATCTACGTGTCCTGTGGGGTCAGGTCTTTCCATCCATCACACTCTGGCGTAGCATCCCCCCATGGCCCGTCCCCTCCGAATCGAACTCGCCGGTGGTCTCTACCATGTCACGTCCCGCGGTGACCGCCGGGAGGACATCTTCTTCAACGACGACGACCGTCTCGCGTGGCTGGATGTCCTGGGTGGGGTGTGCAAGCGGTTCAACTGGGCGTGTCACGCGTGGTGCCAGATGGACAACCACTACCACGCGATCATCGAGACGCCGGAAGGCAACCTGTCGCAAGGCATGCGGCAGCTCAACGGGGTCTACACCCAGTACGTGAACCGCACCTATGACCGGGTGGGGCACGTCTTTCAGGGGCGGTTCAAGGCAGTCCTGGTCGAGCGGGACGCCTATCTGCTGGAGCTCGCCCGTTACGTGGTCCTGAACCCGGTGCGGGCGCAGACGGTGAAGCGGCCGGAGCAGTGGGCATGGAGTTCGTACCGGGCGATGATCGGCAAGGCGGATCGGCAGCCCTGGCTGCATACGGACTGGATCCTCGGGCAGTTCGGATCCCGCCGGAGCCGCGCGGTAGAGAAGTACGTCGACTTCGTTCGTGCAGGGGTGGGACTGCCGAGCATCTGGCACAACCTCCGCAACCAGATCTTCCTGGGCGGGGACGCCTTCATCGAGCGGCTGCACAAGCGGGCGCCGAAGAATGTGGACCTGGGCGAGATTCCGCGCATTCAGAGGCGGCCGGTACCCAAACCTCTAGCGGTGTACGAGGCCGCGGCGAAGGGCGATCGGGATGGAGCGATTGCTGCGGCGTTCCGATCAGGCGACTACACGATGAAGCAGCTGGCGGAGCACGTCGGGGTGCACTACTCGACGGTGAGTCGGGCGGTGAAGAAGGGGGAAGAAGGGGAGTAGGCGGCGCAAATGTGTGCGTGCAAGACGCGACCCCTGCGCGACCCGATCTGTGACATGGCTCGGCCAGGCACGCGCGCCAGGCGCCGTGAGCGTCGCACGCCACGCACCGGGAGTCTGACATGAGGCCGCGCGTCGCCTTCGCCATCGTCCTCGCCGTCGGCGCGGTGCTTCACGTCGGGCTGCTCGGCGGGACGGCGGCGTCGTCCCGGTCGATGGCCGTGTACTTCGGCTGGCTCGCCCTTGCCGCCGTGACGGCTGCGATATACATCGGCCGATCGTTCCGGAACGACCGCGAAGCACGCCGGAACCTGCGTCCTGGACGCCGGCCGCCTGCTCGCAGTCGTGTCGAGGGTCTGGGGCTGCTGATCATCCCCGCTGCCGCAGGCATGTTCATTCATCTCACGACGGCGTTCACCCCCACGTCCACGGGGAACTTCCGCCGCGGCATGTGGCTTTGCGTCTTCATCCTGGGGACAAGCGGGTACATCGCGCTTCGCAAGAAGTACTCGGACGAGGAACCGCCCATCGAAGACGCCTCACCCGCGGCCCGCGCTTTCGTAGCGGCCCAATATGCTTTCGGCGGTGTGCTGTTTCTCATCGGCAGCGGCATGCTTTACCGGGTGATGTCGTTCTCCGGCGGTAACGACGGCCTGAACCAGGTCGCCAGCTTGGTCATGCTGGTCGGCGGCATTGCGCTGATGACGATCGGCGCACTGATCATCGCGTTGCGCCTTCGCAAGTCCGACTGATCTGGAGTCGCCAGGAGTGGCCGCCTTCCCGTCTGGTACGGCTCAGCCGGATCCGGCGAGCCGGCGTAGCATTGCGGAACCCCGCAACACAGATGCGCCAGCATCCGCGGCGAGTCAACGCAAAGGAGGCATCATGAAAGGTAATCCGGTCAGCTGGTTCGAGATCTACGTGCAGGACATGGCGCGCGCCCGCGCGTTCTATCAGGCAGTCTTCCAATGCGAGCTCACAAACATGGACAACCCCGATCCCGAAGGCTTCGCCGGCATGGAGATGTGGGCCTTCCCATTCGACATGGGAGGGTACGGCGCGTCGGGCGCCCTCGTGAAGATGGCCGGTTACCCTTCCGGTGGCGGCACCCTCGTGTACTTCAGTTGCGACGACTGCGGCGCCGAGGCCGCTCGCGCCGCGGCTCACGGCGGCAGCATCTTCAAGCACAAGGCGGCCATCGGGACGCACGGCTTCATCGCACTGGTGAACGACCCCGAGGGCAATCTGATCGGACTGCACTCCATGCAGTGAGGGGGCCGCGCACGCCACGGGCGTCGGACTTCGACGCGCGCGAGTACGGCCTTCCAGGGTCAGGTGTATCGAAGCACACATACGTTGGCTGTGGTTTTTCGTCGGGTGTTGCCATGGTGACACTATTTGGAAGGCGACACGCTATGTCTACGACTTCATTGAAGCTCCCCGAGGACGTCAAGGAGCTTGCTGTTGCCGCGGCCGAGCGATTGGGCATCACGCCGCACGCATTCATGGTCGAGGCCATCCGAATCGCCGTAGCCAACGCCGAGAAGCGGGCGCAGTTCGTCGCGAGTGCAGTGGCCGCGAGAGAAGCCACGGTCGTGTCCGGCAACGGTTATGCCGCAGAGGAAGTGCACGCGTACGCCCGCGCCCGTGCTAAAGGACAGTCCGCCACAAAGCCCAAGGCGAAATCTTGGCGCGGTTGATCTACGCTGCACAAGGCCTTGCCGACCTCGAGCGGCTCATGGACTTTCTTGTCGTGACCGATCCTGCGAGCGCTGCGGGAACCGTCGAACTCATCCCAGAGGCAGTCCGGGTTCTGAAGAACCACCCACTGATCGGGTGCCTTGCCGAGCACAACCTCAGAGAACTCGTCATTTCACGTGGGAAGTCCGGCTGCCTTGCGATGTACAGTTATGAAGAGGAAGAAAACGTCGTCCTCGTACTCGCGATCCGGCATCAGCGCGAAACGGGCGACACCCAGCAATAGCTGTAGCGGTGTCTTGCCGAACTACCGGCATACCCGGAGCGAGTCCGGATGCTGCTTATGGTGCAATGTGGTTCGACGAGGTGTAACCAAGTGGTAGAGAGGTGGGAGCACGGACAGTGATCGGCGTTAATGCGTTCGCGCAAGACGCGACCCCATCGCACTCCTTTCCGCGGAAGCGCGAATGAGAGGGAAGAACTGGGTTGCGAATCTGGAGAACGTCTTGGCAACGGCTCTGCTGGTATTCGTTGCTCTATTGCTGCTCGCGCTCTTGATGGCGCCGTCCATCCTCATGAGACACGCCGACAGTGCCAGAGAGTGGCTCGGCATCGTCCGCTTCAGCGCGACGGCAGTCACGCTCGGTCTGGCTGCGCTGTCGCTCGGCGTGTTCGCTGTGCTCTCCGGCTTCGCCCTCTGGGACAGCAGGCGCGAAGCCTGGAGTCTCGGCTGGGAGTGGGACACTCTGCGCTGTCTAATCGCCCTCATCGGCTGCGTCGTTTGCCTGGCACTGGCGTTCTTGCTCGGGTAGGCCGCTAAGCGTTCCGATGAAGACTGCCCTCCCGCTCTGACTGGGAGAGGTTGCAGGAGGCCGACGAGGCGGCATCGCGGCCACGTCAGTGACCCCGCGCAAGACGGCACGACGCGCCACCGTGCCTGGCAGAAAGCAGTAGTCTTCACCGTCGCCAAGGCAAGGCGCAGTCCAGGAAAACCGTTCCCTACCCGCCCTTACCAAGACACCACGCCGTACCGTATCCGAGGTCCCGCTCATGCAATGGCTTCCGGTCTTCGTTGCTGTCGTCAGCATTTTCGGTCTGCTCGCCGTGTGGCAGCGGCACGCCGCGCTGCGTCGCGAAGCGTTCATCCGAACCGCCGACCTCCCCGCCGGCCTGTTCGACAAGCTGCGCCAACGGCATCCGCATCTCACCCTCAAGGACTGCCAGCTGGTGGCGCGAGGGCTCCGGCAGTTCTTCCTGGCGCATCTCACGAGCGGGCGGCAGTTCGTCTCCATGCCCAGCCAGGTGGCGGACGACCTGTGGCATGAGTTCATCCTGTACACGCGACACTACGACGTCTACTGCCGACAGGCCTTCGGGCGGTTCCTGCACCACTCGCCTGCCGTCGTCCTGGCTGGCGACCGCCAGCGGAACCAGGGCCTGAGGCGCTGCTGGTGGTTCGCGTGCAAGGATGAGCACATCAATCCGCGTGCGCCCACCCGTCTGCCACTGCTGTTCGCGCTCGATACCAAGCTGAGCATTCCGGGCGGGTTTCACTACGTGCCGGATTGCCGGGGTGTGCGCCGAGAAGGGGACGCCGTCGGCGGAACCAGTCCTTACTGCGGAGGCGACTTCAGCAGTGACGCCTTCGACGGCGGAACCGACGGGTTCGCCGATGGCGGTGGCGCAGACGGCGGAAGCGACGGCTGTGGTGGAGGCGGATGTGGGGGCGGCGGGGACTGAGACTTCGCGCTCAGGGGGAGCAAACGAACATGGATAGATGGCGCACAGGGCTTTTTCAGGACGTTCGCAGCGGAGCTGTAGAAGACCGTCTTTCCGGTTGCGCCCGGCGCGAGGTGTCCACGTGACGCGCCGATGACAACCGGCCGAGCATCCCGCCTTCGTTGCACAATGCGCAGACGGGCGAGCGGCCCGGGCGCAGTGCCAAAGGAGGATCCGGGATGAACAAGCAGCACGACGTAGGCGTGGCCCGCCAGATCGGGACCTACAGTGACGCAATCGAAGTCCCCCCGAACGCACGTTGGCTGTTCACCGCGGGCACACCAGGGCTCGCGCTGGACGGTACGCTGCCCGCGGATGTCACGGGGCAGGCCGAGCAGGCATGGACGCACATCCTCGCCATGCTCGAGCGCGCCGGCATGACAGTCCATGATCTGGTCCGCGTGACTCACTATCTGCTTCGGTCGGAGGACATCCCCGCGTACGTCAAGGTGCGGTCCCGGTTCCTCGGGGACGCAAAGCCCGCGTCCATGCTTCTCGTCGTGCCCGATCTCGTGCGCCCAGGTTTCCTGCTGGAAGTCGAGGCCGTAGCCGCGAAGGCGTGACGGCCCCGACCGTGCGGTTCGCGTGGATACCGCTCGCGCTTACGCTGACTCGAGCCGTCCTGGGGCCTGTGCTGCTGGTCTCCGCGTACGTAGCGCCGAGTGCCGGAGTGTTTGCCGGTTGCCTGATCGGAGCCCTTCTGTCCGACTACTTCGACGGTGTGATCGCGCGCCGTCTCGGGGTGGCCACACCCGGCTTGCGACGTCTGGACAGTATTGCCGACTCGGTCTTCTACGTGTGCGCCCTGATTGCCGCGTGGCATCTGCATGCGGCTCAGCTCGAGTCCTACCTTCCCAGCCTGGCCGTGCTTCTTGCGCTCGAGGTCGTCCGCTACGTGTACGACTACCGCAAGTTCGGGAAGGAGGCGAGCTACCACATGTGGTCGTCCAAGCTCTGGGGCCTGGCACTGTTCGTCGGGTTCTACGCACTGCTCGTGCACGGCCATGCGGGCTGGCCGGTGTCACTTGCCATCGGGCTGGGCATCGTCGCAGACCTCGAGGGTCTCGCTATCTCGGTGGTTCTGCCTATCTGGAAGAACGACGTGCCTACGTTCTTCCACGCACTCCGGCTCCGTGCCGAGTCCAAGAACCGGGGTCAGGTCTAGAATCGATGCATCGTGCTGCAGAACGGCACTGGTCCCGGGCAGAGCCCGGGCTACGAGACCTGAGTGGTGCGGGTATCCTGCACCGCTTCAATGGGCGACCATGCGGACCGCCCACCAGCGGTGACCTGCCCTGACGGCCGCCGCCATCGACCAACAGCGTTCGGAGCCACACATGATCACAACCTTCGTCGAGTTTTTGCTCCCCCGCCCGATGTCTCTCGAAGAAGCCAAGGCCACCTTCGAAAGCACCGCGCCGAAGTACCTCAACATGCCTGGGCTTATTCGAAAGTACTACTTTCGGTCGGAAGACGGCACGAAGGCTGGTGGTATTTACCTATGGAAGACCAAGCAGGACGCTCTGGCCTTGTACACGGACGAATGGAAAGCATTCGTACGCGGCAAGTACGGCACGGAGCCCAAGCTCAACTTCTTCGACTGCCCGGTCGTGGTCGACAACAACTCGAAGGAGATCATCGTCGAGTAACGCACAGGGTGAGGGAGTCGGAGAAAAGGCGCCCCGGGCGCAGCCCGGGCTACGGGCCCCTGCCATATTGCGCGACGACGACCGCAGACGTTGCGATTGGCATCGGCGCCCCATCGGTTCGCTGTTCACTTTTCGGTATTCTTTCGACTCCACGGGCAATGCAATCGAGGTCGTCGCCGTGAAGTTCGAGTACCCGGGCCCCAGTTCGGTCCTAGATCGCGTTGCGGGCGCCGTCATGGCGTTCCTGTTCGTGGGTGTCACGAACATCGCGCTGGCGCTCGCGGTCTCGACGTATTTCCGTCCACGCCATCGGCTCTGGTCGTCGGAGTTGTACTTCAAGGCGTTCTTGCTCTGGCTACTTGCACTTTCGCTTGCTGCCGCCGTATGGGGAGCACGCCTCGGCAGCCTTCGCACGGTCGAGATGCTCGGACACTTGTGGGGCACCGGGATGCCAAGAGACGACAGACTCACGGAGAAGCTTTGGGGAGTGATCCTGATCACCGCGTGCGTCACGGTCGCGTTCGTGTTTCCGTGGAGAAAGCTGTTTTGAGTCTGCAAGCGCCAAGGTGCAGCGGAGAAGCGCCGGTCTCAACGTCGTCAACGACCGTCGCGGAATGGCGCATCGTGGTCAGGGGCTAGAGCGGCACCATGCCCCGAATCCTATTCATCTGCGGCAAGAACAAGTGGCGCAGTCCTACGGCGGAGCAGGTCTTCGCGGAATACCCGGGGTTGGAGTGCGCCTCGGCCGGCTTGAGTCACGAGTCGGAGGTCCAGGTGTCCGTCGAACTCATCGAATGGGCCGATCTGATCTTCGTCATGGAGAAGGAGCACAAGAGCAAGCTTGCCGCGGGCTTCCAGTCCCACCTGTCTGGCAAGCGCGTCATCTGCCTGGGCATCAAGGACAAGTATCAGTTCATGGACCCGACGCTAGTGGAACTCCTGAAGGCGAAGGTCACGCCGCACCTGCCGGAATGAATGTGCGAGCGGCGTCTATTTGAAACCTCCTGTGAGCCCAGCGGCGTTGGTAGAGCTGATGGCGCCCGCCGACCGCGTCGTTCCGTTGTTCATGCTGGCCGGACGGCTGATGCCCGATGCGGCTACTGCATAACTGGCTAGGGAGGCGAGCCATTGACGGTAAATGATTTTCACCCGTGGCTGGCTCTTGTCGCCGTTCTGCTTGGCGCGCCGACAGCCTGGGTCATGGTCAGGTTTCTGTTCTCGACTCCCGAGGACGACGTCGAAGACTTGTCGCGCGATCTCCCCTGGTTCCTCTTCGGCGACTGGCACGCTTACTCGTCGTCGTGGCTGATGCTGAAGATCGCGGCGCTCGTGTTTTCGACGATCGCCGTCATCGTGTTCTGGTACAAGGTACTCGTCGCCGTATTGGAATGGCTCTAGCAGGGGTCCGCGCGTCGAACGCGGAGCGCTCCTTCTCGCGAAGAAATGTCACTGTCCGAGCAGGTCGCTCCGTCAGTGGAAGGATGCGCTGGTTAGGAATGCCCGCGTCTCGAGGGATGCCGCCTCAACGGACATGAAGGAATGGTTTGAGTCTTTCACCAAAGCGTCGATAGAGCACTATTGAGAGGGTCGAGAGGGTCGCGTCGCAGGCACCCCGCTTTTCCCTGCGACGCCCAATACCATTGGCCTGACCCTTTCCGGACAGACAAGCCAGGGAACACTACAGACACAAAGACGATGAAGACGACAACCGCCATTCTGGCCGTGATGGCCATCCTTGCGCCTGCCGGCGCATCCGCTCAGACCATGTTCAAGTGCGTGCAGGGTGAGAACACCGTCTACCAGGCCGAGCCGTGCCCCGAAACGGCCAGGCAGGACAAGCTGAAGGCGCCGCCGCCCCCTCCGCCCGGTGCGGGAAAAAGCGGGGGATCGGGCAGTGCCGACGTCGACCGCATGATCGAATTCATGTCCACGTATCGGGCTTGTGCCGATGGTGTGAGCATCTGGGGCCAGGAGATGGCCGGGCCCTACAAGGAATGGCGTGCCCGCAACATGGCGATGGTGTCCCGCATCGAAAGCGACCGCCAGCTTCAGACCCGCTTCAAGCAGCGGGTCGACGCCAAGCGCAACGGCAAGGCCAGCATGTGTCGTGACGTTGCGCTCGAGCTGCGCGGCAAGAAGTAGCGGGCCCGGCATCCCAGAGAACCATGGCGGATTACGTCACGTCCCTCATCGACATCACGGGTGCACCGGCTCGGCTGGCGGACTTCCAGGCAACGCATCTCGCGAATGGCACGTTCGACTTCAATACCGTCCATCCGATGCCGCCCGAACTCGAGATCGAATCAAGCAGTGCGGTCGAGACCGGGTACGCCGCCTTGTACGGAGACTGGCGAGAGGAGGTCGGGCGATGGATGTTCAAGGAGCCCGCAAAGGAATTCGGCTTTCCGTTCCCGCTGGAATCCCGCGAGCAGGTGATCCGGTGCCTGGAATCGTTCGACTGCGCGGACATGTACCTCGTCCCGGCGCGCGCCTACCACGAGAACGTGCAGAATTACGGCCATGGCGACTGGTACGGCTGGTGCACCGAGCACTGGGGTACCAAGTGGAATGCGAGCGACGTCCGGCTGCTGGTGGCCGATGAGCACATCTCACTGAGTTTCGTCTCGGCCGGGTCCTATCCCAAGCCCATCCTCAAGACGCTGTCGCTGTCGTATCCGGAGCTGATGTTTCACGTGCGCTACTACGACGAGCACTTCCGCTGGGCCAGGGACTTCGTCCTGACCAAGGGCAAGGAAACGCAGAAGCAGAAGCGACCCCCGAGAGACGTCGCTGCCGAGGTCGAAGCTTTTCGGGGGGCGCAGCAGACAGGCTGAGCCGGGGGCGCTGCCTCCCTATTGCGCCTGTCGGCCCTCGGTATCGGTCACGACGCGGCCGGGCGCTTCTCGAACTTGTGCAACTGATCCTTCCGGAGAAGGTGCACCCCGAATAGCAGACCCCCTGTGGACGCCGGCTGGGAGACGGCGCCATCGATGCGCACGATGATGTGTTCGGGACCTTCCTCGACCAGGGCGGCGTTCTTTGCAGACAGAAGCGTCGGAGATACCAGGCCGGCAGCGCGGCCCCCGATCAGATGCAGGCTCCCCACGTCCGCGCGGGTCCCGTTCGGGAGCAACTCGTTGCGGGCCGCGCGCTCGATCAACCCCCTAAGCTGAATCGCGGCGGCCTGCAGGTCGGACTGCATTCGGTCCAGCACGGCCGGCGTCGGCTTCGTGATCTCGTCAGGGGTGAAGGTATCGCGGAGATGGATGAAGTACCTCCCGACCTGCTTTCCGGCTTCGACGTGGGCCACGAGGGCGATGCGATAGCGGTCATCCACGCACTCCTGCACGATGGCGAACGGCTGCAGCGGCATTCCGCCGGTGCCCTTGGCGAGGACGGGGCTGCCCTGCAAGGCGTCCGCAACGATCCGGTAAGGGTCGATGCGACCGTATTGCGACTCATAGCGCTCCGCCGCCTTGTCGTTGGCGGCACCCTGGACCACGTCGGCCACGAAGGGTACGGGAGACAGCAACCCGATTGCGCTCTCGCTGCGAATCAGCACGAACTGCGAATGCGGCACCTTCGCCGCCTTGCTCGGCAGGGACTTGGGAAACGACCGATCGAGGTGTACGCCCTGGGACAATGCCTCGGCGAGGGGCTTGCTTTCGAGCCGGGTGGCACACCCGCTCATCCCCGCGACCAGGGTCGATGTGATGAGGATGAGGGCAGTGCTTGCGACTGCAGTGGGGAGCTTGATGCGCATGGGATGTCCGTGAAGACTGGCTGATTCCGAAATGCTAGCAGCCCGCGATTCCCATGGGGAGTCCCGAGTATCGGCCCGACAGCCACTCGGCCACCGCCAAAGAAAAAGCCCCGCCGAAGCGGGGCTCTCTCAGAGAAGCGCGATGACCAGGGTCAGCCGCGCAGGCGCTTGCGTGACGCAAAGCCGACGAGCGCCAGCCCGCCCAGCATGAGCGCGTAGGTTTCCGGCTCCGGCACCGGCGCGATGCGGAGCACCTGCCCGCCCCCGGCCGACGTGCCGTAGTTGGACACGTAGAACGCACCGTCTGCACCGATCGCGAGTCCGAGCGGATTGACGAGCCCATCGCTGTAGAGGGTTTCGCGGGTGCCGTTCGGCGCCATGCGAATCAGCGCGCCCGTATCACCCGGGACGAGCAGACCGTTCGAATCAAACTCGAGCACGTACAAGCTGCCGTCACCGCCGAAGGCCAGCGCGCTGATGTGCGTGAACCCGTCGGCGAACACAGTGGTCGTGCCATCGGGCTCGACCTGGTAGACCCGGGCGGCCCCCGGCGTGAACGGGAAGCCCGCCAGCTGGCCGACGTAGTAGTTGCCGTCCGGCCCGATCGCGAGACCAGTGGGCACGGCGTCCGACGGGAACCCGCCCCCGATGTCGCGCCCCGGAAAGGTCGTAATCGTCGTGATCGAACCGTTGGGGGCCACGTTGAGCAGCGCGTTGGCACCGGCGTCCGTCACGAGCAGGCCGCCCGAGTGAGCCGCGGTCCGCCAGGGATTGCTGTCGACGGGCCCGCCGGCCGGATTGCTGACGGCCTCGTGGTTGGCGACATCGTACGAACCGCCCGTGAAGCGGATGGTCCCCAGGCCGCCGCCATTGGGGGCGAGATCGGTCGCGCGTACATTGGGATCGATGCCCGCACCGACGGTGATATACATCGTGCCGTCCGCGCTGAACGTGACGTCGTTGGGCCCGGAGGTCTCGCCGCTGCCCACGGCGTAGAGGGACGGCAGTCCCGTGAGCACTCGGGACTGGGCGCCCTCGAAGTAGCGGGTCACCGAGCCCGTCTCCGTGTAGACGTTGGAAATCCCGCGGATGATCGTGGACGGCCCCGTGCCTTCCGGGATGCCGGCTTCGGCGATGTAGAGCGCGCCGTCGCTGGCAAACGCCAACCCGCGCGGATTGTTCAGGTCGTTGGCGATGACGGTGCCGATGTACTGCGCGGCGGAAACCGAACCGCAACCGAGCGCGGCGACAAGCGCCAGGACGGGCCGCAGCACAGGGCGGCGTTGTCTTGCAGGGAGAGACGGGCGTGCATCGATGCACGTGATGTAGTCTGGCATGGCATCCTCTTTTTTTGTTTGGTGGAACTGATGGTCTCGCACGAGAGGGAACTCGTGCATTCTGGGTCGGTGCCGTCACGCGAAATGCATAGCGCGAATGCACCGGGTCGGAAGAATACAAGGAAGAATTCCCTCTTGCACACCGCCCCTGTCGTGGTCCGTAGAGGCGCTGCCGAACTACACTGCGGCAGCCGTCCCCGTCAGGCCCGAGAGCAGTTGGTCGAACCAAGTCCCGCACAAGTCGCATCACGAACATGCCCTTCACTCCTGCCCACGCCGCTGCCGTCCTGCCGCTGATGCGATGGCTCGGTGCGGCCAGCGTGCCTTCCGCGCTGGTGATCGGGAGCATGGCGCCGGACTTCGTGTTCTTTCACGCAGACCTGGGGCGTCGACACGAAACCCACAGTCTTCGGGGGCTGTTCTCGTACTGCCTGCCCGTCGGGATCCTCGTCTACCTGCTATTCCATGCTGTCCTCGCGAGGCCGCTGGTCGCGCTCGCCCCGCCGCGCGTCGAGTCGCGGGTCCGGCCCCTCATCGGCCAGCCTCTCCCGCTCTCGTGGAAGCACTGGCTGGCTGTCGCGTTCTGCCTGCTCCTGGGCGCTGCCACGCATCTGGTGTGGGACGGCTTCACCCACGAGAACGACTTCGGGGTCGCGGCTTTTCCGACCTTGCGAACCGAACTCACGGCAGTGGGCGGCTACCCTGTCTACGTCTACAAGCTGCTGCAGCATGGCAGCACGCTGTTCGGGCTCGGCATCGTCTCGATCTGGTGTCTTCGGGCACTGCGGCGTTTGCCGTCTCAGTCGGGCGGCGACTCGGGAGCCATGAGTCGCATGCAGCGCCTCGGCATCGTGTGCGCGGTCGGCGCCCTGTCGATCGCATCGGCGATCCTGGCGGGTGCTCGTGCCCTGATGGCCGGCCCGCCGCCCTCCGTCGCGCCGCTGCAGCTGTTCGCAGGTCGGGCTGTCGTTGCCGGCATCACCGCGGCCGCGGTGGCCGTCAGCGCCTACGCTGCGCTGTGGTGGATCGCGAGATGGTCACGGAATCGACGACGCTGATCAACTCGGGCGCGATTCCCTCTTGCGGTACCCTTCGCAAGTGTCATCCGGCGTGGTGGCGTGCACTTCGCGGGGTGACTGCCGGAGGTCGGCTCGACGCACTCGGCACCCTGCTCACCGTTCTCGTCCGTTGACGGCTCTCCTCATGCGCCCCATCCCTTGTCTTCTCAGCTCAGCGTGCTTCGCCGTGATGCTAGGCTGCAGCGACGATCACCCGCCCACGGACAACCGCGCCTCGCCCGACAAGGCTTCGCCGTCGATGACTCTGAAATCCATGCCATCCGGCTACCGAGGCGACGTCGCGGGCATGACGCGGTTTCTGCAGTGCTGGCGCGAGGAGATGGGCCTGCCAGCGCCGCAGCCGGATCCTTCCCGGAAGGCTGCGGGTACACCGGCATTCGACTCGCGCCTGCCAAAGTCGGCCCGCGACTTCTTCGCGGCACGGGGCGAAGCCGACTTCGAGTCGCTCTACGAAGCGAAGACCGGCCGGCAGGACCGCTTCGCGGATCCTGCGATTCTCCTGACCTTTCGCGAACACAGCGCCACGGACTATGCGAACTGGGAAGCCGCGTGGGTAGGCATCGATCCGCCGGACGCCGAGTACTACCGCTACAACCGGGACCAGAGTCCCTTCCGCAGCCGGGATCTTCCGAAGTTTCTCGTCGTGGGCCACGAAGCCGGCGGTGCGTTCTACCTGCTGAACCCGGACGAGAAGACAGCCGACGGCGAGACGGAGATCCTGTTCCTCCATCACGGCGGCCTCGTGTACCGGGTTCGGAGCTTCGCACACCTGCTCGCCAACCTCTACCTCGAAGAGCGCGAGCGCGCGGCCGGACGCGATGCCTCACTCGGGAATCTCTACTACTTCGACAAGCCGCTGGCCGACACCTGCGTGCGTCACATCATCGACCTCTGACCGGGTGCACCCCGCGCCGTCGGCGAATCCCTCGTCTGGTCGTCGCAAGCCGCGCCGGCCGGCGTAGGCAGAGCCGATTGCCGGCGCCCGGCTGCACAACTCCGCAAAACCGGCGAACATGTCGCCCTCCGACCCACGACCCCCGCACTACGGCATGCCGACTCTCTTCTCCCCGTTCACCCTCAAGGACGTCACCCTCCGCAATCGCATCGTGATGTCGCCGATGACGATGTACAACTCGGTCGACGGCCGGCTGGACGACTATCACGTCAGCTATCTGGGCGCGCGCGCAGCGGGCGGATTCGCCCTGGTGTTCGGCGAGCAGATGGCCATCACGCCGGATGGCCGGACCACCACGTCCTGCGCCGGCATCTGGGACGACGCCCAGGTGGAAGGCCACGCCCGCGTGGCGGCCATCATCAGGCGCATGGGGTCCGTACCGGCGATCCAGCTGGGTCACACGGGGCGCAAGGGGAGTCAGCTGCCGCCCCACAAGGGCGTCCATGCCGACCGCACCAAGAAGCAGTTGCCGCCGGACCATCCGGACGGCTGGACCTGCGTTGGCCCCTCGCCCATTCCCTACGGCACCGGTGGCCACATCTTCCCGGTCCACCCGCTGAGCGTGGAAGAGATCCGGGCGCTTCACAAGAGTTACGCCGACGCCGCAAGACGCGCCCTCGATGCGGGCTACCAGTGGCTGGAGATGCACTTCGCGCACGGCTATCTCGCGGCGAGCTTCTTCTCACCGCTGGCCAACCAGCGCACCGACGCCTACGGCGGCAGCGTCGCCAATCGCGCGCGCTTCCTGCTGGAGGCCATCGACGCCGTGCGCGCCGTGTGGCCCGAGCGCTACCCGCTGACCATGCGGCTGGGTTGCGATGATCTGCATCCGGACGGCACGCAGTTCGAGGACTCGATCGTGGCCATCCGCATGATGAAGGAACGCGGACTGGACCTTGCCGATCTGTCCCTTGGGTTCAACACCGACGCCATGGTCGACTCGCCCATGGGCCGGGCGGGGTTCATGGTGGAGCGCAGCCACCGCGTGCGGCGCGAAGTGGGTCTGCCCGTGGCCACGAGCTGGAACCTCGGCGTGCCGAAGGAGGCCGACCGGGTGATCCGCGAAGAGCTCGTGGACCTGGTGATGCTGGGTCGCCCGGCTCTGTCGAACCCGCACTGGCCCATCTGGGCGGCGCGCGAGCTGGGCCATGAGGCGCCGTTCTCTCTCCTCGCGGACGACTGGCGCTGGTGGCTGGAGAACTTCCGGGGACACTCCCCCAGCATCGGCTGGCCGGCGCCGGTGCCCGAAGTGTCCTGACGGCTGTCGGGCCCTGGGGCGGGCCGTGATCGGCTACCCTGCGGCCTCCAGCGCCACGGCGCATGATGCACACCCGACGAAAGTCCCCGCAAACGGAGCGTGTCGCCTGACGCGCTCTCACCCAACACGAAGAGTCCCCTCATGAGCATGAAGAAGACGGATATGGAAAAGAACATGGCCAAGAAGCTGGGCGGCCGCCTAAAGGCCGAGGCCATTCCGCAGCGTTTCGGACCCGGTTCCGCCGCACCCGTCGCGAAAAAGGAAAAGCCCGCAACCGTGAAGACGATCTCCCTCACGGTGCGCCTGCCGGCCGAGCTTGCCGCCCGCATTCACGAGCGTGCCGTCGGCCAGGAGGGTGGTGCCAGTGCCGTGGTGGCGAAGGCGGTCGAGAAGTGGCTCGCTGATTCGGCATCCGAAGCCGGCAAGGGCGACTGAGACCGCGATCGGGGTCGGCGCGCGAATCGCGAGATCCCGGCCAGGATTCCGCCGCGCAGGCAGTACCATTCGACCCCGACCACGCAGACAGGTCTCCCGCATGTCCAAGGAAGTCAAAGCCGCGTCCCAGCGTGCCGTCGTCGCTGCCGTCCAACTGCCGGGCGTGACCGACGCCGAGTTCCAAGCCTCGCTCGACGAACTGCGCGAGCTCGCCACGACACTCGGGTTCGAGGTCGTGGGCACGTTCACGCAGAAGCGCACCAGTTTCGAGTCGGCCGCCTACCTGGGTGTCGGCAAGCGGCAGGAACTGCGACGCTTCGTCCAGGGAGAAGCGGCCGAGCCCGATGACGAACTGCAGACCGAGCCGGCGTCGGCGAAGCGTCCCGCACGGCGCACCGGACAGGGAAAGGCTCAGCACGGGCTCGTTGCGGCTCGAGAGGCCGCGAAGGCCCTGGCAGACGCCGACAGGCGTCGGGCGGCGTTCGTGCTCGTGGACCATGAAATCTCGCCTTCGCAGGCGCACAACCTCGAGAACGAGATCGGCTGCGAGGTCATGGACCGGACCATGGTGATCCTCGAGATCTTCCATCGTCACGCCCGTTCGAACGCGGCGCGCGCCCAGGTGGAGATCGCGCGCCTGCGTTACCTGGCGCCGCGCCTGCGCGAGGCCGCCAAGCTGGCCGGACCTCAGGGTCGGCAGCGCAGCGGCGTCGGCGGTCGAGGCGCGGGGGAGGCCGCGGGGGAGGCCGACCGCGAGAAGATCCGCGACCGCATCGCCGAACTCAAGCAGGAGATCATCGGCTTCGATCTCGAACGCCAGACACAGCGCGCACGCCGTCAGGGGAACCAGGCCGTGACGAGCGTGGTGCTCATCGGCTACACGAACGCCGGCAAGTCCACGCTGATGCGCGCGCTGACGGGCAGTGAAGTGCTGGTTGCCAACAAACTGTTCGCGACGCTCGACACCACGGTCCGCACGCTCGTGCCCGAAGGCGTGCCGCGCGTGCTGGTGAGCGACACGGTCGGCTTCATCAAGAACCTGCCGCACGATCTGGTCGCCTCGTTCAAGTCGACGCTGGAGGAAGCCGCCGAGGCGTCGCTGCTTCTCCACGTGATCGACGCGAGCGATCCCGGGTTCGAGCGGCAGATCGAGGTGACGGACAAGGTGCTGGAGGAGATCGACGCCGGCAGCGTGCCCCGCTTGCGCGTGTTCAACAAGATCGATCAGGTGGGCGACGCCAAGGCGCAGGCCGAACGCGCGAAGGCGCTGCGTGCGGAGTTTCCCAAGTGCATCGTGATGAGCGCCGTGCGGGAAGCCGACGTCGCCAAGCTCCACAAGTCGATCCGGTCGTTCTTCCGGCGCCGGCTGTCGAAGGCAGAGCTGTTCCTGCCCTGGTCGGCGCAGCAGCTTCGCGGCGAGGTGTTTGCCAACTTCGAGGTTCTGGAAGAGCGCGCCGATTCGGAAGGCGCATTCTTCAGCGTGCGCGGCGAGCGAAAGGACATCGAGATACTGCGCGAGAAGATCGCGCGGGCGCAGGAGGCCCACTGACGGTCGGCGTCGCACGGGTGGAAGTGGGCGCGCAGATGCGCCCGGTCGAATTCCAACGACGAACTGCGAGGAGAATGCGGTGACGAATGCGTTGCGGCTGTATCGGGCCATCGTGGTGGCCGGTGAGGACCCGGAGGGCCTGGGCAGAATCCGACTGAGCATCGTGCGCAACGTTCGCGGCGTGCCCACGACTTTCGAGGGATGGGCCACGGTGGGTGGCACGCCCATGGCGGCCAGTGTCGTTGCCTCGCTGGCTTACGCAGCGGGCGATGCCGTACTCTACGCGGCGGAGCGGCTGCCGTTCGTCCGGGCTTGTGTCGTGTGCCGGGAAGGTGGGTCTCCCGCCGGTGCGGCGGCGCCGCTGTCGATCCGGCTGGCGCTCGGGCAGGGCCAGGAAGCGACCGTCGAGTCGGTGCAGGGTGCACTGCGCATCTCCACCACGGCCGGGCACCAGGTCACGCTGAACCCCGACGGGACGCTCGAAGCGAGCGCCAATCGAATGACGCTCACCGCGGACAACGTGGCCGTGGCCGCGAGTCTGGTAAGGGTCGATGCCGGCATGACGACATTCTCCGGCGTGGTGAAGTGCGACACGCTCATCGCGAACACTGTTGTGGCGGCGACGTATACGCCGGGGGCCGGCAACCTCGTATAGTCGTGCGAGATCGGCCGACGTGCGGCCGGTCCACGCGTCCCGTCCTCCCTTTCGCCAGGAGTTGCTCTGTGTCCACCCCCGAAGAACGCCTCGCCGAACTCGGCTTCGTCCTGCCGGAGCCGCTCAGAATGCCGCCGGGTGCCAAGGTCCCGTTTCCGTGGGTGCGCATCGTCGGTTCCCGGGTGCTCATCTCCGGTCACGGTCCCACGACCGCGGACGGCGCGCTGGCCACGCCGCTCGGCAAGGTCGGAAAGGAAGTGACGGAGGAGCAGGCCTACATGGCCGCACGCCTGACAGGACTGGCGATTCTCGGCAGCCTCAAGCGGGAACTCGGCTCGCTCTCCCGCATCGCCTGCTGGACGCGAGTCTTCGGGATGGTGAACTCCGCGCCGGGGTTCACTCGCCAACCGACAGTCATCAACGGATTCACCGACCTCATCGTCAATGTGTTCGGACCGGAGCGCGGTGCTCATGCCCGCAGCGCGGTGGGCATGGCGGAACTGCCGTTTCGCATTCCCGTCGAGATCGAGGGCGAGGTGGAATTGCGGCCCGACGGAGAGTGATTCCGACTGCGACCATCGCCTCCACGAATGCGACGCGTGCTCACAGGCGCGTGCGCTCAACTTCACGACTGACGGTATCGAACCTGACATGAACGACCTGCCACCCCTTCCCGAGCCGCCGCTGGGCCGCTATCGCCACTACAAGGGCGGTGAGTACGAAGTCATCGGCGTTGCACGGCATAGCGAATCACTGGAGCCGTTGATTCTCTATCGCCCCCTCTACAACCAGACCGGTCTCTGGGTGCGGCCGTACGCCATGTTCTTCGAGCAGGTGGAGGTCGACGGGCGACTGCAACCTCGATTCGCGCGCATGCCTGAGCCGGTGCGGTGAGTTCCGAGTCCGTCCCGGTCGATGCGCTCACCGAGGAGCAACTGCAGGCTAACCCGGTGTGGCGGTTCCGGCTGGACGCCGAAGGCGAAGAGGGCGTCGATGAAACCCACGTGACGCCGACTACCGCTGACCTTCGCCTGGGTGAGTACGGCAGCTTCATCGTGAGTGCGAGCTACAAGCTCGACAACGGGCAGGAGCTGCCGGGCGCAGTCCAGGTGGACGTCCTCGGCTCGAAAGTGCATTGCACGCCTGTACTGCTCGTCGCGCGCGGAAAGCAACTCGACCCACTCGAACCGGACATCGCCGCACGTCTCGGCCGCATCACGCATGCCTCGGACTGCCGGCCCGCGTCGTGGCGTCTTGCCGTTCCGATCGCCGGTGAGTCCGCGCCGCGCCGCGGACGCATTCCGAAGTCGCGCTGGTTTCAGGCGATCGTGCTGCTGTTCCGACTGATTGTCCTGCGATCGGCGCGACGGCGGCAGTGACGATGCGATCCGACACACGCGAGGAGAATCGCTGATGCCCTATACCGGTCGATGCCTTTGCGGCAGCGTGACGTTCCGCATCGATGGCGAGCTCGACCCCATCCAGGTCTGCCACTGCCAGCAATGCCGCAGGGCCCAGGGCGGGCCCTTCGCGACGAACATTCCGGTCGCCGCGGACGCGTTCAGTCTGCTCACCGGGAAGGACACCTTGAAGGGCTTCGAGTCCTCGCCGGGGAAGATGCGCCACTTCTGCGCGAACTGCGGATCACCGGTGTTCAGTGCGCGCGAGACTCTGCCGTCGGTGGTTCGGGTCCGGGCCGGACTCATCGACCAGCCGTTGAACGCGCCGCTCGCGTGGCACGCTCATGTCGGCACGAAGAGCAACTGGTGGCCGATCGCGGACGACTTGCCCCAGTTCACTGCGGCGCCCGACCCTGTCAAAACGAAGTGATGCCCCATGGGGCCTGTTGGCACGGGCACTGTCTCGCCCGTGCCGACGGCCTCATCCGAGACGACGGTCGTAGTCGGCTTCCAGCCTGGTAAACGTGCGCCAGAACGCGGGGGCGTCCGCGTCATCGAGACGCGCGATGAGAATGGCGAGATGGGTGTGCCATCCGGCCGAAACACTCAGCATGCCGTCACGGCTGGAAAGGCGCGTGTGCGTGAGTATCAGCTGGACTTGTTTGCCGCGCGGCGTGAGCTCGAAGCGCACCTCGGAAGGGTTGCCGGACTCCTCGGACCACGTGTACGCGAGGACGCGGGGCGGGTCGTATTCCGTCACACGGCCCTTCAGGCAGTAGAGATCCGCCACGCCGGCGTACTTGGCCGGCGGCGGGTCGTCGTTCGGCGTGAGGCCGTTGTTGCGGAACTCATGCTCCACGGTACCGCCGACGCAGGGCTCGATGGCTCCGGCAGCGAGCCATTGCGCACGCAGCTCGGACTCCGTGAGATATCGCCAGACGCGTTCCACCGGGCCGGGGAGCAGGCGCTCCAGCCTTAAGGTGTCGGCGGTCGTGGCTGTGCCGTAGTCTTCCATCTGATCGATCGCGGTGGTGTCTGTCATCGTCTGCTCCTGGATTGGCGCGGAACCGGCCGGGCGGCGTCCTCCGCTTTCAGCAAGGATTCCAGCGCGTCGAGTCGCTGGTTCCAGAACTGTTCGTAGTGGCGGATCCACTCCATGCCCGCGTGCAGCGGTGCGGCGTTCAGCGAGCACACGTGCGTGCGCCCGAGCACCTCGCGTCGCACCAGACCGGCACGCTCCAGCACCTTGATGTGCTTGGAGGCCGCGGCGAGCGAGATGTCGAACGGCGCAGCGAGTTCACCGATGGACGCGGGCTGCTCGGCGAGCGTGAGCAACATGGCGCGGCGCGTGCCGTCGGCCAGGGCGTGGAAGACTTCGTCGAGCTGGGTGGGGTTATGTTCAACCATGTGGTTGAATGTATTCGCGCCGGGAACGAAAGTCAACCATTCGGTTGAATAAAGACGCAGGCCTGCGGGTGCTGCAGTGTCGGATCGAGCGCCGGGGTGCTCCTGTGTTACAAGGTTGGGGGAAGCGTCGATGCTGTTCTTCGAATCGGCCAAGGCGCTGCCGCCCGTTTCCCACGGACGCCATTGACGGTATCTTTGCGTCAGCGCGTGCCGCCTCGAACCGACAGAGAGCCTGGCAGGACGCGGCCGCCCTCATTTGGAGCGCAGATGACTTTGCCGAAACGGATCGCCTCGCTTTGCCTCGTCTCTCTCGTTGCCGCGTGCGCATCGCCGAACGCAGATCTGCAGGAACTGGTGCTGCCGGCGCAACCGATCATCCAGACCGGGTATGCGTTTCTGCCGCCCAACGAGAAAGGCTGGCTCGTGGTGGAGCGGACTCCGACGCTCATCGCCCTCGCGAAGCGTGGAAGCGGGACCGACGAGAGCTACGTCATCCGGTCGTCGCTCGTCCGTCTCGCGCCCTACCAGTCCAGGGAGGACTTCGTGCGTCAGTTCCGCGAGACCCAGGGGGAGGACATGGATCCGAAGCGCCACAAGGTGCTGACGCACGAAGCGGAATTCGAAGACGGCAGAGGCACCGACTGCGCGAAGTCCCGACTCTTGGCCGAAGACAATGCCGCCCTCAAGGCCGACGGCAGCAAGGGGTTCATGACGATGGAAATTGTGTCGCTCTCGTGCGCCCATCCGAAGGACAGGACGGTGGGCGTGTTCGTGGGCTACTCCCAGCGATATCACCCCGGAAAGCGCGATCCGGCGCTGGATGCGAAGTCCGCCGCGGTGCTGAACAGCATCGAGTTCCTCAGCCGGTGAACGGACTGCCGAACTCTGCCGCGCACGCGGCTTTCTCCATCAGCGAGGCCCAAGCATGACCGACAAGACCACAGCACTCGTGCTGATCGACCTTCAGAACGACTACTTTCCTGGTGGCGCCATGGAGCTGGTGAACGCCGAAGCGGCCGTTTCGCAAGCGGCGCGGCTGCTTGCGGGTTTCCGCGACAAGGGGTTGCCCGTCTTCCACGTCCAGCACATCTGCGAAGAGTCGGACGCCACGTTCTTCCTGCCGGGCACGCCCGGCGCGCAGATTCACGCGGCTGTGCGCCCGAATGCGGGAGAGCGGCTGATCGTGAAGCACTTTCCGAACGCCTTCCGCAACACGACCCTGCTCGACGACCTTCGCGGCGCAGGCACCACGAACATCGTGTTTGCGGGAATGATGACGCACATGTGCGTCGACACCACCGTCCGGGCGGCGGCCGACCTCGAGTTCCAGTGCTCGCTCGCGGCCGACGGCTGTGCAACCACCCATCTCACACTGGCGGACAAGACCGTCGATGCCGCGCACGCGCAGTTGGCGTACCTCGCGGCGCTGAACGACGGGTTCGCGGCGGTGCGCAGTACGGATGCGCTGTGCGAAGAGCTGAACCGGTGAGCCGGCGTTCAGAGGTGCGCCACCCGTTCCACCATTACGATTGCTCGGGGGCAATGTGACGGATCGGCTGGTCGTTATCACGGGCATCTCCGGCTTTATCGCCAAGCACTGCGCGGTCGAGCTGCTCGGTCGGGGCTACGCCGTGCGGGGCACGGTGCGAAGCATGGCCAAGGCCGATGAGGTCCGCGCGTCGCTGGCGAAGCACTGCGATACAGCCAAGCTGTCCTTCGCGGTGGCTGACCTCCTATCCGACGCCGGATGGGGGGACGCGATGGCCGGGGCGACCGGCGTGCTCCACGTGGCGTCCCCGTTTCCGGCGGGTGAACCCAAGAATCCCGACGAGCTGCTGAAGCCGGCCGTGGAGGGCACGTTGCGGGTGCTCCGCGCGGCGGTGGCGGCCGGGGTGTCTCGCTTCGTGCAGACCTCGTCCGTGGCGGCGATCCTCGGGGGACACCGCGGGACGCGTACCAGGCCCTTCGACGAGACCGACTGGACCGATCTCGAACAGCCTGGCGTGACGACCTACTATCGTTCGAAGACCCTCGCGGAGAAAGCGGCGCGGGACTTCGTGCAGACGCAAGGCGGAACGCTTCACTTCTCCACGGTGAACCCTGGCCTCGTGCTGGGGCCGGTGCTCGATCGCGATATCGGTACCTCCGCCGAGGTCGTGCGGATGTTCCTGCGCGGGAAGTACCCGGGCACCCCGAGACTGCACTTCGCAGTGGTGGATGTCCGCGACGTCGCCAAGATGCATCGGCTCGCGCTCGAAACGTCGGAGCCAGGCGGTGGCCGGTATCTCGCGGTATCGGAGACCGCGCGCTTCCTCGAGATTGCTCGCGCCATACGCGCGAGTCTCGGCGCCACCGCGCGCAAGGTGCCGACTCGCGAACTGCCGGACTTCCTCGTGCGTCTGGTGGCGCTGTTTGATCCCGCGGCAAGGATGATCCTCCCCGATCTGGGATGCGAGTTTACGATGGATACGACGAACACACGTCGCGCGTTGCGCATCGAGTTCATCCCGCTCCGGGAATCGGCCCCCGCGATGGCCTCGAGTCTCGTCGACCTTGGACTGGTGTGAACACCGGGGTCAGGTCTAGCTTCGTAGCATTTGCTCTCGCAGGAAGACGCTCGGCGCGCAAACGCGGCCTGCAGATCGACGCGTGCGCCGCCCGTTGTTGGCCGTGGCGACGCAACGGCTGGATGCTACGAATCTAGACCTGACCCCGGTGTTCAGGCTGCCGATGGCAGGGCCGGCGTATCATCGAGAGAGTATCGTCGCGCAGGCGGGCGAGATGTGTCTGATCCACCCTGCATCGACCATGAGGTTCGCATGAACGAATTGCCCCGTCCTGGCTGTCAGGCGGCATCGGCGCCTGGTGCGTCGAAGTACCACGCAGAGAAGGTCATCGAATACTCGGACGCCCGAGCGGGTCGGCTTTCGTGACGCGCAAGGCCTTCTGGTCGGATCCTTACTGCACGACACTCGATGCGCGCGTCGTGCGCTGCGACGGGCCGGAGATCCAGCTCGACACCACGATCTTCTTCGCCTTCTCGGGCGGACAGGAGAGTGATTTCGGCACCATCGGCGGGGTCACCGTGCAGTCTGCGCGGAAGATGGACCGGGACATCGTCTACACCCTGCCGAACGACCACGGACTGAAGGTCGGGCAGAACGTCACGGTCGAGATCGACTGGGAGCGGCGATACCGCCTCATGCGCCTGCACTTCGCTGCCGAACTCGTGCTGGAGATCTTCTACCGCCGCCTGGAGGGTGTGGGCAAGGTGGGGGCGCATGTTTCCCAGGAGAAAGCCCGCATCGATTTCGCGTGGCCGGAGTCCATCGCGTCAGTTCTCGCAGCCGTGTCCGACGAGGCCAACGCGATCATCGCTTCCGATGTCGCGATCCGGACCGGTTTCGACGACGCCGTCAACGAACGCCGCTACTGGGAGATCGAGGGGTTCACCCGTGTTCCCTGCGGCGGCACGCACGTCCGACGCACCGGGGAGATCGGCCCGATCCGCCTCAAGCGCAACAACATCGGCAAGGGCAAGGAGCGCGTGGAGATCTTCCTCGAGGAGTAGGGAAGTTCTGGTCCGTTTGTACGGTCGCGTCGCAGGCGACAACCGTTCGCGCCGCTGACTTTGTCGGCCCGTGCCTGGTGAGCTATTCGCAACCTCCGGAGAAATACTGGATGACATCCCTCATGATTCTCGTGGCCGGCCCCTACCGCTCCGGCACCAACGATGATCCCGCGCTCATCGCCCGCAACGTGGCCGCGATGACGGAGACTTCCCTCGCGCTCTTCCGCGCGGGGCACCTGCCCGTGATGGGGGAATGGTTCGCGCTGCCGCTCATCGAGCACGCAGGGTCCTCGCACATCGGCGATCCCATCTTCAATGAGATCTTCCACCCCATCTCCCGCCGACTCGTGGCGAAGTGCGACGGTTGCCTGCGGATCGGCGGCCCCTCCGCCGGCGCCGACGAGATGGTCGAGCTGGCCCGGCAGCACGGCAAGAGCGTGTACTACTCCCTCGACGACATTCCGCGCGCCAGCTGATGTCATCGCGGGCGGACCGGGTCGACGCCTGCTCCGCCGTCCGCCGCATGCTACGAAGCTAGACCTGACCCCGAGGTTGGGGTTCTGGGACCATTGACACGTCTACCCCGGGAACTTTACTTTGTGCACTGCCGCATCCGTCTTCGATGATTCCTCCGAAGTGTCCGAGAACCTGGAGATTCCCGACGTGACCATGACTTCCTTCGCGCCTGCCCCGTCTGTGCGTGCCTGGCTCATCGCTCTGGCGATGGCCGGAGTCCCTGCCGTTTCCGCGGCGGGCCCGACCGACGCCGATCTGCTGGCCTCCGGCAAGAACAAGTCGGAATGGCTGATGTACGGCCGCACGTACGACAACCAGCGGTTCAGCCCGCTCACGCAGGTGAAGCCTGGCAACGTCAAGGGTCTGCGCCCGGTGTGGACGGCGGCCCTCAATTCCCTCGACGGGCTCGAAGCCACGCCGGTGGTGCAGGGTGGCGTGATGTACGTGACAGGCGCGCACTCCAACGTCTTTGCCTTCGATGCAGTCACCGGCCGGCGCCTGTGGCACTGGGCCCCGGAGGAACCGGAAGGCCTCGGCACGGTGCTCTGCTGCGGCCCCGTGAACCGCGGCGTGGCCATCCACGGTGACCACGTCTACGTGCTGACGCTCGATGCGCGGGTCGTTGCGCTCGACCGGGCCACCGGCAAGGTCGCCTGGGAAAAGGTCATCGACGACTGGAAGGCGGGCTACTCCGCCACCGGCGCGCCCCTGATCGTTAAGGGCAAGGTGATCGTCGGGATCGCCGGGGGAGAGTACGGCGTGCGCGGCTACATCCGCGCCTACGATGCCAAGACCGGCGACGTGAAGTGGACCACCTACACGATTCCCGGCCCGGGCGAGCCCGGCAACGAGTCCTGGCCCGGGGACACCTGGAAGACCGGCGGCGGCGCCACCTGGCAATCCGGTGCCTTCGATCCCGAGCTGAACCTCCTGTACTGGGGCACCAGCAACCCCGGCCCCTGGACGTCCAACCTGCGCCCCGGCGACAACAAGTGGACCTCCTCGCTCATCGCGATGAACCCGGACACCGGTGCGATCCAGTGGGGCTACCAGTACACGCCCAACGACGGCTGGGACTACGACGGCAACAACGCCCCGATCCTCGCGGACATCACATTCAACGGCAACCCGGTGAAGGCCGCCCTCCAGTCCAACCGCAACGGCTTCTTCTACATCCTCGATCGCACGAACGGCAAATTCCTCTACGCCACGCCCACCGTCGAAGGTATCAACTGGACCTCCGGCCTGGACCCGGTCACCGGGCGGCCGAAGGTGAACGAGGCCAAACGGCCGCTTGCCGATGGCAAGGCCGTGGTCCCCATCATCCCGGGTCTCGAGGGCGGAACCAACTGGTTCCCCATGGCGTACAACCCCGAGACAAAGATCGCCTTCGTGCCCACCAACACCTGGGCGATGTCTCTCACCGGCCACAAGCCGGAGGACATCAAGTACGAGCCGGGCAAGGTGTTCATGGGCATGGACTACAAGATGCACACCCTGGGCGGGCCCATCGGCCGCCTGCGCGCCTTCGACGTGCAGAAGCGCAAGTGGCTATGGGAGATCCCGAGCCCGCTGCCGGTGTTCGCGGGCGTGCTGGCGACCCGGTCGGGGCTCGTGTTCACGGGTGACCAGCTGGGCTTCTTCTACGCGATCGACGCGAAGTCCGGCAAGGTGCTCTGGAAGTACCAGACCGGCTCGGGGATCAACGCCTCGCCGATCACCTATGAGATCGGCGGCAAGCAGTATGTGGCCATCCTCTCCGGCCTCGGCGGCGATCCGAGCTTCTATTACAGTGCACCCAAGGGCAACAGCCTGTTCGTGTTCGCGCTCGACAACGTGACTGCGGACAAGGCCGGTGCCGGCGAATGGGGCGTGACCAACATCGACGGCGCACTCACGCCTGTGCCGAAGTAATCCGAACGATCCCGCGGCGCCGTCGATGCGACGGCGCCGCCCGACTGCCAGAGCCAACTTGAAGATCCATTCCAGACTCGTCTGTGCCGCTGCGCTGATGTTCGTGCTCGGAGAAGCCGCGGGCCAGGCCCACCAGCCGCCGAAGGTCGATGCCGACAGCTATGTGTGGGAACACACGGAGAACCCGTACAGCGGGGACCCGGAGGCCATCGCGGAAGGCCAGCGTTTGTACCGCAGCACCTGCTACATCTGTCACGCCGACACCGGCGCGCGCGGGCCGAATCTCCGCAAGTCCAAGCTGAAGGGGCAGGCGTTCCTCAAGATCGTCATCCACGGTCGGAAGGGCACCCAGATGCCGGCCTGGAAAGGCAAGCTGACCGAAGCCGAGATGTGGAAGGTGTACAGCTTCATCGAGGCACCGCCACCGGCGCCCTGAACGAGATCTCTCCGCCCTGACAGCGGCGGGTGGCCGGCCGCTTTCTCAAACCGGCGACGTGCTGCACACTTCCGGCGAAAGCCTTCTCACCGAGGACCCCAATGCCGGTCGTTTCGCCTCGTTTCGATCTCGCGTCCGTGGAATGGCGGCGGGTCACGGACCCGGACTGCACCGCCTTCCGGGTCGACTTCGAGTACAGCCTGCTCGGCTATGACCTGCCGAGCGGACGCCTCGACATGCTCCTCCGGTATGGAAAGGGGGGCCATTGCCGGCGGCACCGCCACGTCGCCTCGACCGTGACCCTCGTGCTCGAAGGCGAGCAGTTCCTGAAGGAGACGCTCCCCGACGGCACCACCCGCTCCATCCACCGCCGCAAGGGCGACTACGCTCTTGCTCCCGCCGACGCGCACCCGCATGAGGAATGGGGCGGCGATGCCGGCGGTACCGTGCTGCTCTCGATGACCGCGTCCGACGGCATCTTGTTCGAGTACTTCGATGCGGACGGCCGCAACCCCTGGCAGCTCTCGCTCGCGGAGTACGTGGAGAGCTGGAACAGCGGGAAGGTATACGGCACGCCCCCGCGCGCCTGAACGGCTGCATTTCACCGGATCGAACCACCCGAACGACCATGAAGACCGCCTACCGCGCCGCGAACGGCATCGAAGCGCACATGCTTCAGGACCTGCTCGCGCAGGACGGCATCGCCGCACGCGTGGACGGAACCTACCTGGAAGGTGCCATCGGCGAACTGCCGGCCGCGGGACTCGTGCGGCTCGTGGTGGAGGACGAGGACTACGACCGGGCCCGGGCGCTCCTCATGGAATGGGAAGCCGCCAACCCCCCGGCCTCGGCGCCGCCGACACCCCGGACACCGCCTGCCAGCAAGTCGCGGATCGGCGCTGCGCTCATCGGGCTGGCGGTGGGCGTCGCCGGCGCGACGTTTTACTTCCGTGCCCCGGTCGCCAACGGCGGTATCGACTTCGACGGAGACGGCGTGCTGGACGAAACCTGGACCTACTCGCCGCAAGGCGTGCTCACGGAAGTCCGGACAGACCGCAATCGCGACCGCAAGGTGGACCTGATCATCCGCTACGCGAGCAATGGTGCACCGGAGGTCAGCGAAAGCGACGAGGACTTCAACGGCACATTCGAGACAATCTCCGCCTTCGTTAAGGGCAACATCCAGTCCGCCGAAACCGACACCGACGGTGACGGCGTTGCCGATCTCAAGACCTACTTCCGCCACGGTGTGGTGAACGAGGTGGTCTTCCTCGACAAGTACACCGGCTTGCCGCTGCGCGTGGAGACCCTGCGACTGGGCAAGATCGTCCACGCCGACATCGACTTCGATCGGGACGGCAAGCTCGACCGTCGGGTCATCTACTCCGCCACCGGCGAGGAAGATGGCTTCGAAGTGCTGAAACCCGCCAACTGATTGCGCTTACGGGAGCACGATGTACTCCTCCACCTTCATCTTCGCGAAGAAGCAGTACGACGATACCTTCTACCGTCTCGACGGGGAGATTGCCGCAGCCGCCAGGGCCATCCCCGGCTACCTCGGCGAGGAGACGTGGGAGAACCCGGCCACCGGGCTCATCTCGAACGTGTACTACTGGGATTCGCTCGACGCGCTGCAGCAGCTCATGAATCATCCCCGCCACCTGGAAGCCAAAGCGTCGCAGGACAACTGGCTTGCGGGCTATCAGGTCGTCATTGCCCAGGTCCTGCGGACCTACGGCAACTTCTCTGCGGAGCAGCACCCGCTCGGACGGACACCGGACCACGCGCCGGAAGCGGCCGACGCAAACGTCCCGTCGCGTCCTCTGTTCTGACACGCCGACTGCACGAGGACCATGTCAAAGTTCGAAAGGACGTACGACGCCGAGTGGGAGAAGCTGGCCCGCACACTCGGCCGCGATCCCTCGTCGGACGAGGCCGAGCGGCTCGAAGGCGAGCTGTTCGAGCAATGGATCGCGGAGAAGCGATTCGACGATCTGATCCGCCACGTGCAGGAGCAGTACGACCTCGAAGGCGGACGCATCGACATCATCGTTCTCGGCAAGGGAATGCGGGATGCCGGCGAGGTCGCGCGTGTGCACGCCCTCTTCCGCGGTCTCATCGGCAGCCGGTCGCGCGCGTTCTGGCGCAGCTGGCCGGAGGCGCAGAAAGGCCATCTCGGTCACATGCGCGATGCCGCGAAGCACTACGCGAATTGCATGGAGGTCTACGCCGAGTACTGGCACAACCTGTGGTCCCTTAAGCTCGAGGCCGAACAGGATGCGCTGAAGCAGGAGATGCTGGCCTTCCAGGCAAGGACGCCGCCTGCCGCGCCGCCCCGCAAGGCCAACGGCATGACCGAGGCCCGGTTCTGGACGCTGATCGGCAAGGCGCGCACCGGGGCCGGCAGCGCCACACAGTTCGCAGGCGCGGTCGAAGAGCAGCTGAAGGCCTGCACGCCGAAGGACATCCAGGCCTTCGACAAGTTGCTTGCAGTCAGACTCGCCCAGCTCGATGCCTGGGACCTCTGGGCATTCGCACACCTCGCGCGCGGCGGCTGCTCGGATGACAGCTTCGACTACTTCCGGGCGTGGGTTGTCGCGCAGGGACGGGCGACGTTCGGCGCCGCCCTTGCCGGTCCGGCGGAACTGCTGAAGCACCACGAGGACTGCTGGGACTTCCAGTGCGAGGAACTTCTGTCCGTGGCGGACGAAGCCTATCGCGCCGCCACGGGCGAAGACCTCGTGCGACCCGCCGGCAAGGCCCGCAAGACGAGTGGCAGACGCTGGCAGGAGAGCGAACTCGAATCGCGGTATCCGGAGGTGTTCCGGCATTTCGTCCGAGGATGAGGGCGGTCCCGCGCACCCCCCGTCGCATCCCCGGAGTCGGCGCGATCGCGCCTCGTCCGGGCTACGAGAACGATACCCGCCGTAGCCTGGACGAGGGACGAAGTCCCGACACCAGGGCCCACCGTTACGGAAATCACGCCGCATCCCCGGAGTCGGCGCGGTCGCGCCTCGTCCGGGCTACGAAAGACGAAACTGTCGTAGCCTGGACGAGGGACGCAGTCCCGACTCCAGGGATTTCCGTTGCGGATATCGCGTCGCATTCCCGGAGTCGGCGCGGTTGCGCCTCGTCCGGGCTACGAAGGACGAAACTGCCGTAGCCTGGACGAGGGACGAAGTCCCGACTCCAGGGACTGCCGTTGCGGATATCGCGCAGTATTCCCGGAGTCGGCGCGATTGCGCCTCGTCCGGGCTACGAAGGACGAAACTGTCGTAGCCTGGACGAGGGACGCAGTCCCGACTCCAGGGATTTCCGTTGCGGACATCGCGCAGCATTCCCGGAGTCGGCGCGATTGCGCCTCGTCCGGGCTACGAAGGACGAAACTGCCGTAGCCTGGACGAGGGACGAAGTCCCGACTCCAGGAACTGCCGCTGCGGATGTCGCGCCGCATTCCGGGAGTCGGCGCGGTCGCGCCACGCAAGTCGCGAGGCGCGAAACATGTAGGCACCGTCTCCTGGGCACGGCATGATCCGAAGCGATCTCTTCCATTGTCCGAACCCTTCCGTGAGCCCCGTTTGAAGACACCCCCGCGTTTGCTGCCCCTGGTCGAGGACGGTCTCGTCGACGAAGTCGTGCGTCAGCTGAAGAGCGGCAAGGAAGCCATGGTGTTCGTCGTGCTGTGCGGCGGCGAGGCGCGCTGCGCGAAGGTTTACAAGGAGGCCGACAAGCGCGGCTTCCGACAGAGCGTGTCGTACACGGAAGGCCGCAAGGTGAAGAACAGCCGGCAGGCCCGGGCCATGGAGAAGGGCTCGCGCTATGGTCGAAAGGAGCAGGAGGCCGCCTGGCAGCACGCCGAGGTGGATGCGCTCTACCGTCTCGCGGGTGCCGGCGTGCGGGTGCCCAAGCCCTACAACTTCCATGAGGGCGTCCTCCTCATGGAACTCGTCACGGATGCCGAGGGCAACGCCGCGCCAAGGCTGGAGGATCTCGCGCTCACCGCGGAGCAGGCGCTCGCCTATCACAGCGCGCTGATCCGGCAGGTTGTGCTGATGCTCTGCGCGGGCGTCGTGCACGGCGACCTCTCCGCCTACAACATCCTCGTCGATGCGGACGGCCCGGTCATCATCGATCTGCCGCAGGCAATCGACGCCGCCGGCAACAATCACGCGAAGAGCATGCTGGTGCGCGACGTGAACAATCTGGCGGCGTTCTTCGGACAGTTCGTGCCGGAGATCCTGGCCACCGACTACGGCCACGAGATCTGGGCGCTGTATGCCGCGGGCGCGCTGAGGCCGGACTCCGAACTCACGGGGACCTTCGTCCACGACGAGGCGCCCGCAGACGTCGATGCGCTCATGCGGGACATCGACGCGGTCGTGGAGGAAGAAGCCGACCGCCGCCGGCGCCTTGCGGACCTTGGCTAAACCGCGTCTGCCCTCAGTGCGGCGGAATCTTCCTGGCGCGCTCGACCGGCGCCGAGAACTTCACCGAGAAACGCCAGCCCTCGGGGGTGAGCCGCAGGATGAGCGACTTGGAATGGGCGCCCTCGTCGAACATGGGGCCGCCATCCTCGAGCTCGATGGCGCCGAGTGTCTTGATCACGCACGCGCCGGGCAGGGTGACGAACGCCGACTCGGCGGCGACGAGCACGAACTCCCCGGCGCCGGACTCGGAACACGACAAGCCCTTCGGCACCTTGGCGGGATCGGTCTTCCAGGTCGTGCGCAAGGCATCGAGACCCGCCAGCAACTCGTCGGTCATGCGAATGGAAAGCACCGTTTCCCGGACTTCGACCTTGGCCATATGACTGCCGTCCTCTGACTGCTGTCCGAATGTTGTCCCCGTCGGCGATCGGAGATCGCCGGTTGCCCGCCGCGCGGGCGACGCCCATGGTCCTCCGCACCGCCGGAAAACTCAACCTGTCGAGGAGGATACCGCCCGCGAGGGCCCGGAACGACGATGCGGTCTGGCTCCGACCGCGGCTGCGACGGGCGCCGCGATCGTTGCGCGCCCCCAGTCGGCGGCGTATCTTCGATTCCCGCCCGGAGACGGAGTGACGGGCAACCGCGGCAGTGAATCCGCAGGCTGCCGGGCCGTCGCGCCGTCCCGCTGAATCGTCAGGAAACCCGATGAAGTCCGAATCCCTCTCGCCGGTGGTCGAGGCGTGGCTCGAACGGTTCGATCAAGTGCTCGCCTCCGGCGACCGCGCGGCTCTCGCAACGCTGTTCGAGGCCGACAGTTACTGGCGCGATGTCCTTGCACTCACCTGGTCCATCGACACGATCTGCGGAGCGACTGCCGTGGTGGATGCGCTGGCCGAAGCCAGCGGCCGCATGGCGCCGCGAGGTTTCCGGTTGGCCGACAACCGCACCCCGCCGCGGCGCGTGATGCGCAGCGGGCAGCACGCGATCGAGGCCTTCTTCACGTTCGAGACCCGGGAAGGCCTGGGCAACGGCGTGCTGCGTCTGACGCCAGGCAGCGAAGCGACGGCGAACCCGAAGGCCTGGACGCTGCTCACCGCGCTCGACTCGCTTACCGGGCACCAGGAGAGCGTCGGCAAGGCGCGACCGAAGGGCGAGACGTACTCGCGGGATTTTCACGGGCCCAACTGGTTCGATCTGCGGTGCGCGGCGAGGGAATACGCGGACCGTGACCCCGCCGTGCTCGTCATCGGCGCCGGCCAGGCCGGGCTCGCGACCGCGGCGCGGCTCACCCAGCTCGGGGTGGACACGCTGATCGTCGACCGCGAGGAGCGCATCGGCGACAACTGGCGGCATCGTTATCACGCGCTCACCCTGCACAATCAGGTGCAGGTGAACCACATGCCGTACATGCCGTTCCCGCCCACCTGGCCCACGTACATTCCCAAGGACAAGATCGCGGGCTGGTTCGAGGCCTACGTGGAGGCCCTGGAACTCAACTGCTGGACCTGCACCGAATTCGAGTCCGGCGAGTACGACGAGGCGGCGGGTTGCTGGTCCGTCACCTTGCGGCTGGCGGACGGCACCCGGCGCACGATGCGTCCCCGGCACATCGTCATGGCTACCGGCGCGAGCTGCCTGCCGAGCGTCCCGCACATTGCGTCGCTGCCCCGGTTTGCGGGTCGTGTGATGCATTCGAGCGAATTCCAGGACGGCGACGCGTGGTGCGGCCGCAAGGCCATGGTGATCGGCACCGGGAGCAGCGGTCACGACATCGCGCAGGACCTGCATTCGAGCGGCGCGGCCGTCACGCTGGTCCAGCGCAGTCCGACGATGATCGTCAACATCGAACCCAGCGCCCAGCTGCCCTACGCGCTCTACGACGAGGGGCCGTCCACCGAGGACTGCGATCTCATCACGATGTCGATCCCGGTGCCGCTCGCGAAGAAGAGTCACCAGACCTTCACGGCCAGGGCGCGGGCGATGGACAAGCCGCTGCTCGATGGGCTGGAGCGCGTCGGCTTCCGCCTCGACTTCGGCGAGGACGACACCGGCTGGCAGTTCAAGTACCTCACGCGTGGCGGCGGCTACTACTTCAACGTCGGTTGCTCGGATCTTGTGGCCGAGGGCAGCATCGGTCTCGTGCAGTACGCGGACATCACCGAGTTCGTCGCGGAAGGCGCGCGTCTGAAGGACGACCGGATCGTCCCCGCGGATCTCATCGTGCTCGCGACCGGATACTTCGGGCAGGAAGCTCTGGTGCGTAAGCTTCTCGGAGATGCCGTGGCCGATCGCATCGGCCCCATCTGGGGCTTCGGCCACGGGCTCGAGCTTCGCAACATGTTCACGCGCACGGCGCAGCCCGGCCTGTGGTTCATTGCCGGCAGCTTCGCGCAGTGCCGCATCTATTCGAAGTACCTCGCCCTGCACATCAAGGCCTGCGAGGCCGGGCTCGTGCCGCCGCGGTTGTCCGAGGAAACGTCATGCTCGACAAACTGAAGGACATCGGGACGCAGGTGGCGTCCAAGGCCTCCGATGCCGTCGGCGGTATCTCTGCAACCGTCAAGGACGGCGTCGACTCCCTCGCGACCAGCGCTGCTCACATGACCGAGGCGGTGAACGAGAAGGCCGTGCGTGCTTCGACTGCGCAGGTCTGCAACATCCTCGAGATCGCGCTGAAGGAACTGGAATCCCGTCCGCTGTCCGCAAGGCCGATCACGCTGACGGCTACCGTGAACATCGGTGTCGCGGCGCTGGAAATGCAGATCCACGTGCCTGCCGCCACGCCGACGGCATCCCCTGACGAGCCCGCCTGACCCGGGCGCCGGAAGATCCGACCATGGAAAGCGCCGACCGCATCGTCGCTGTGACCGATCTGATCGACCGCTACTGCGCGGTATGGAGCGATCCGTCGCCCGAACAGCGCGCAAAGCTTCTCGCCGAGGTGTGGGCGCCCGGAGCCATCTATACCGATCCGTCGGTGCACGCCGCGGGCGAAGCGGCACTGCTCGACCATATCGAGCGCGTGCTGGCGCGGCGGCCGGGTGCGAAGGTTGTCCGCACCAGCGCGGTTGACCTCCACCACGGGATCGCGCGATTCGCCTGGCGGATGATCCTGGCCGATGGCGCCGCTCTGCCCGAGGGGCTCGACATCGCGGAACTCACGGACGACGGCATGCGCATCCGTCGGATCGTCGGCTTCTTCGGCCCGCTGTTGGTCCGGGCTGACTGACTCGGCGGGGCGCCGCCTGCGCGCCGGCCGCGTGAGCTCTGTTGAATGTCGGGGGCGGTTCGCCCAGAATCCCGGCACCTCATTCTCCGGGCCCGATCCATGACCACCGACTACACCTTCCATGCCGGCGAAGCGACCGTCCTCGCCGCCGACGGACAGTTCACCGACGCGATGCCGGAGATTCTCATCGGCCGCACCAGCGGTCCCGTGGGTACCGCGTTCGCCAACATGATGGCGCAGAGCAAGGGTCACACGGCCATGTTCGCGATCCGTGCGTGCAACCAGATGGTCCGTCCGCCGACGATCATGGTGCCCAAGGTCACTCTCAAGGACACCGCCAACATCGAACTGTTCGGCGGCGTGGTGCAGGCCGCCACGGCCGACGGCGTCATCGACTGCGTGATCGAGGGCGTGATCCCGAAGGCCGTGGCGAACGACCTGTGCATCATTAGCCTCGTGTGGATCGATCCGCGCTGCGCGAAGGATCCGAACCTCGACAAGAAGGACATGTACCGTACCAACTACGAGGCCACCAAGCTCGCCATCCGGCGCGCGCTCAATGGCGAGCCGACGCTCGACGAACTCATCGCCAACCGGCACAGCATCCGCCACGACATGGATGACTGGAGCTGAACTGCCGCACCTGCCCCGTCACGCCATGAACATTCGCGAGGCGCGCCCCGACGATCTGCCGGCCATGCTGGAGATCGTCGATCGGGCGGCGCAGGCCTACCGCGGCGTCATCCCGCCGGATTGCTGGCACGAGCCCTATATGCCCGAGGCCGAACTGCGTCAGGAGATCGCCGACGGCATCGAGTTCTGGCTGGCGGAGCGCAACGGCGCGCCCGCCGGCATGATGGGCATCCAGGATCGTGGTGACGTGGCGCTCGTGCGGCATGCGTACGTCTCACCCGACGTGCAGCGGGCCGGGGTCGGCACGGCGCTCCTGCGCCACGTGGAAGCCCTGACCGCCAAGCCGATTCTCATCGGGACATGGGCCGCCGCGACCTGGGCAATCGCCTTCTATCGGCGCAACGGTTACAGCGTCGTGACGGGCGCCGAGAAGGATTCCCTGCTGCGTCGTTTCTGGTCCATCCCGGAGCGTCAGATCGAGACGTCTGTGGTTCTCGTCGATCGCCGCTGGGTGGCGCAAGGCCTCGCAAGCCGCGGAACGTCCGCGTAGTCCGCGCAGCCTGTCCTGGCCGGAACTCGCCAGTTCGAATCCGGGTCGATGGTTCATCCGAATCGTTACCCGGAGTCCCCATGCCCCACCCCGTCTGCTACTTCGAGATTCCCGTCAACGACATGGGCCGCGCCGTCGCCTTCTATGAAGCGGTCTTCGCCCTGAAGCTGGAGCGTACCGAGATCGACGGCAACGAGATGGCCCTGTTTCCCGAAGCCGTAGGTACGAATGCCATCACCGGCGCCCTTGCGCGCGGCGCGAGTTATGTCCCCAGCCGGCAGGGCACCCGGATCTACTTCAGGACCGACAGCATCGACACCACGCTCGAACGCGCGGTGGCCGCAGGCGGCATCGTCATGTACCCGAAGACCTCTATCGGCGACTTGGGGTGGGTCGCGGAGTTCGAAGATAGCGAGGGCAACGTCATCGCACTGCACAGTCCAGCCTGAGCGATGCCATGGGCCGAGGGGCCGGTCGAGCGAGCCTCGGCCCGGCGGACGCAGCGGTCGGCGTGCTTCCTGACGCGCTTGACCTTCCCATCGTGGGAAGGCTCAGCATGGGTTCTCCATCCAACCCGTCGGGAGTCTTCCCATGGCACACAGTCACACCCAAGCCGTCCACGGCCACTCTTCCCCCCGTTCCTCCGCAAGCAACGCCCCGTCGCTCAACCGCACCGCGCTTACCGCCACGATCCACTGTCTGAGCGGCTGTGCCGTAGGCGAGATTCTGGGCATGGTCATCGGCAATGCGCTCGGTTGGGGAGCGGGCGCCACCGTCGTGCTCGCGGTGGGTCTCGCGTTCGCATCGGGTTTTGCCTTCACGATGGTGCCGCTCGTCCGCCACGGGTTCTCGACGGGAGCTGCACTGCGGCTGGCGCTTGCCGCCGACACGGCATCGATCGCGATCATGGAACTGGTCGACAATCTCGCCATGCTGCTGATTCCGGGTGCCATGGGCGCGCCGCTGACATCGGTCCTCTTCTGGACGAGCATGGCGGCGGCGCTCGTCCTCGCGGGGGCGGCGGCCTTTCCGGTCAACCGCTGGCTCATCGCCCGGGGCCGGGGGCACGCGCATCATCATTGACGGAGTAGCCATATGAACATCGGCGAAGCCGCAGCGGCATCCGGCGTGTCGGCAAAGATGGTCCGCCACTACGAATCCATCGGGCTGCTGCGACCGCCGACCAGAACGGCGGCGGGCTACCGGCAGTACTCGGAGTCCGACACGCGGACACTGAAGTTCATCCGCCAGGCGCGAGACGCAGGATTCGGCCTGGAAGACATCCGGCAACTCGTCTCGCTGTGGCAGGACGCGAGCCGTTCGGCGCGCGAGGTGAAGCGGCTCGTGGAAGTACACCGCAGCGACATCGCCGATCGCATTCGTGAACTGCAATCGATCGCCGACGCGCTTTCGCATCTGCTGGCGCACTGCCACGGCGACGACCGTCCGGACTGTCCCATCCTGGAAGCCTTCGGAAGCGACACGCCAACTGCCGCTGCTGGAGGACGTCCGGTCAGTCGTGCGGTGAACAAGCGTCGGGTCGCGCGCTGAGGCGGTGCAATGCGTCGCCTTCTGTCTGTTTCCCGAAGGATCCACCGAAAGCCGGTATCGTCCCCGACTCACACTCACCGATACACCGGGACGCCTCCGCCATGACCGGACTCCAGACCGCCGCCCTCTACGGGATCACCGCCGTCGCCGAGATCGTCGGCTGCTACCTGCCTTGGCTGTGGTTGCGCCGCGATGCACCCGTCTGGCTGCTGGTTCCGGCAGCGGTGTCGCTGGCACTGTTCGTCTGGCTGCTGACTCTGCACCCGACGGCGTCGGGGCGCGTCTACGCCGCTTACGGCGGCGTGTACGTCGCGACTGCAATCGGATGGCTTTGGCTGGTGGACGGCGTGACGCCGTCACGGTGGGATCTGCTCGGCTCGGCGGTGGCGCTTGCCGGGATGGCGATCATCGTTGCTGCACCGAAGCCCGGCTGAGAGCAGGGCTTCGGCGCAGAACGGAAGGCTACTGATACAGAAACTTCGGCAGCCACATCCCGATGGCGGGGAAGAGCACCAGAAGGATCATCGCACCGATCTGAATCAGCATGAACGGGACCATGCCCCGGAAGATCTGGGCGAGCGTCACGTGGGGAGGCGCTACCCCCTTGAGGTAATACGCGGCCATTGCCATGGGGGGAGAAAGGAATGCCGTCTGAAGGTTCAGCGCGGTGAGCAGGCCGAAGAACAGAGGGTCGATGCCGAAGTGGGGCAGCATCGGCAGGAAGATCGGCACGAAGATGATGATGATCACGGTCCAGTCGAGGGGCCAGCCGAGCAGGAAGATCAGCACCTGGGACAGCAGCAGGAATCCGCCGGGCGAGAGGTCCATCGAGAGCACCCACTGCTCCAGGATGCGCTGGCCACCCAGCACGGCGAAGGTCGACGAGAACACCCAGGAGCCGACCAGCATCCAGCACACCATCGCGGTGGTGCGACTCGTGAGGTAGACGGAATCCTTGAATCTCTCCCACGGCAACCGTCGGTATGCCAGCGCCAGGACGATGGCACCGATGGCACCGAGCGCCGCAGCCTCGCTTGCCGTGGCCCAGCCGGCGATGATGCTGCCGAGCACGGAGCCGATCAGAAGAAACAGGGGCAGAAACGACGAGGCGAGCATGCGCACGATCGTGCCGACAGGCACGTTGCGCTCCTCGGCAGGCAGGGGAGGCGCCATCTTCGGATTCAGCTTTGCGCGGACCATCACGTAGGCGATGTAGAGGCAGGCCAGCATGAGGCCAGGCCCGAACGCGCCGGCGTAGAGCTGAACGACCGACACGCCGGCCGTGGCACCGTAGAGGATGAGCATCACCGAGGGCGGAATCAGGATGCCGAGACATCCTCCCGCGGCGATTGCCCCGGCCGCCATCTTCACGTCGTAGCCGGCCTTGAGCATCGGCTGAAGCACGAGGAGTCCCATCAGCGTGACGACGGCGCCGACGATGCCCGTTGCGGCGGCAAACACGGCGCACGTCGCGATGGTGGCCACGGCGAGCGCCGCGGGAACGCGCGCCATCGCGAGCTCCAGGCTCTTGAACAGCCGGTCGATGATCCCCGAACGCTCGACGATGTAGCCCATGAAGATGAACAGGGGCACCGAGATGATGATGTCGTTCGACATGACGCCATAGGTGCGCAGCACCATGGAGTCGAACACCGGGTTCTCCGTGAAGGGAACGCCCGGCCGCCACATCGCGGCGAACCCGAACATGATTCCCAGCCCCATCAGCGTGAACGCGATCGGAAACCCGAGCAGGATCGCCACGACGATGAGCCCCAGCATGACGAGGCCCAGGTGCGGGTTGTAGAAGCGCGATGGCGGCGGCAGGAACAGGATGTACAGCACGATCAGCAGCGCTAGAAAGGCGAAGCCGATCGTCTTGGTGTCGAGGCGAAGCTTCATTTCGTCACCCCCTTCACCTCGACTGCCTGGACGATCGCCTTCAACTGCTCGATGTCGGCTTCTTCCACATCCTGCAGGCGGTCGGGCCACCGGCCGCTCCGGATGCAGATCAGGCACCGCACGATCTCGGCAAACGCCTGCAGGAGCAGCAGCGCGCCCGCAACGGGAATGAACATCTTCACAGGCCAGACCGGCAGACCGCTGCCCGTGACACTGGACGCCTCGCGAATGGAAAGCGACTTGTCGGCGAACTCCCAGCCGGCATAGACGAGGGCGGCGATACCCGGGAGGAAGAAGGCGAAGTAAAGGACCAGATCGAACCAGGCCTGGGTTCGCGCCGAAAGCTCGCGATAGAGCAGGTCCGCGCGGACATGGCCGTTGCGGGAGAGCGTGTACGCCCCGGCCATGAGAAACAGCACGGCGTATACCATCAGCGAAAGGTCGAACGCCCAGTGTGTCGGGGAACCCAGTTTCCGTGCGAGCACGTCATAGCCGACGATGACCGTCAGCAGGACGATGAGCCACGCGAATATCTTCCCCGCGACCGCGCTGATGCGGTCGATCGTGAGCAGCAGCCCGTTCATGGCTCAGGCCTTGCCGAAGAAGTGTTCGAACGGAAGGCGCGGGTCGTTGTTGAACTTGACCTGGTAGCCCACGACCCGCTTCAGGAAGGCCTTCTGGGACTCGAGCACCTTTGCGAAGAACGGATTGCTCTGCGCCTTCTGGGTGATGACCTTGTCCCAGGCATTCAGCTGGGCATCAAGCAGTTCCTTCGGCGTTTCCACGAACTTCACGCCGCGCTTGTCGCGCATGTCCTCGTAAGCCTTGGAGTAGCGGTCGAGCGTGCGCCAACTCATCTCGGCGCACGCCGCCTTGGCGGCATAGCGGACGACACTCTGGTACGCCGGAGACAAGGCGTCGAAGACACGCTTGCTGATGAGCATCTCGAGGACTTCACCCGGCTGGTGATAGCTCTTCACCATGCAGACCTTGGCGACGTCCGGGAACCCCAGCGCGGCGTCGCTCTCCGGATTGTTGTACTCGGCGGCATCGATGACGCCGCGCTCGAGCGAAGGGATGATTTCTCCCCCCGGCATCGCCACCACCGACGCACCCATTTCCGTGAACAGATCGATCGACAGGCCGACGGTGCGGTACTTGAGACCCTGGAGGTCGGCGCGGCTCTTGACCTCGCGCTTGAACCAGCCGAACGGCTGGATCCCCATCGGACCCCAAAGCAGACCGACGACGTCGAGCTTGAGTACATCTCGGTACAACTCGTCGTACAGCTCCTTTCCGCCCCCGTATTCCATCCAGGCGAGCAGCGTATTGGAATCCTGGCCCAGCGCCGGCCCGGTGCCGAACAGGGAGAGGGCGTTTTCCTTTCCGTACCAGAAGGCCGGCACTGCAATGCACCCGTCGAGAATGCCTTTGTGCACGGCATCTGCCATGTCGAAGGCGCCGACCACGGCGCCCGCGGGAAGCAACTCGATCTTGAGCAACCCGCCCGTCAGGTCCGAGATGGTCCTGATGAACATCTGAGAGAGGTCGAAGAACGGGTCCTTCAGTGGAAAGCCCGCCTGGAACTTGAGCGAAACCGACTGTCCGGCTACCGCTCCCGCGCCGCCGACCACCTGATCGGGACCACTTCCCAGTCCACAGCCCGCCGTGGTGGCGAGCGCCGCGGCGCCTCCGGCGGCGGCCGCCCCGAGCAGGCGCCGCCGTCCCTTCTGCTGACGATCCATGAAACGAACCCTCCCGTTTTGTTTTCCTGCGCTTGGACAAACAGGAGTTTGTCCACGGCGAGGGCGAAGGGTTCCAAGCTTGCTGCCTATCTCGCGATGGGCGGCCGCAACGTCAGCCTGCGGGCTGAGTCGCGGCCTGAGGCGGCTACTCGGCCCGGACGGGCTCCACGAGGATCTCAACGCGGCGGTTCGCCCGGCGGCCGGCTTCGGTCTTGTTGTCGGCGACGGGCTCGGTTTCGCCCTTGCCCACGGCCGCGAGACGGGTGGGGTTCACGTTCTTGCTTTCCAGGTAGTCGACGACGGCCTGGGCCCGACGCTGCGAGAGGGCCTGGTTGTTCTCCTGCGTACCCTCGGCGTCGGTGTGGCCGACGACCGTGAGCGACGTCTTGCCGTAGCGCACAACCACATCGGCAAGCTTGTCCATGGTGGTCCGGAATCCCGGCTTGATGTCGGCCTGACCGACGTCGAAAGCCGTCTGGCTCGTCATGGTGATCTTCATCAGATCATCGGAGACCTTCTGGATGGAGACGTTGCCGCTGTCGCGCTCGGATTTCAGGCTCTTCTCCAGGTCCTGCTTCTGGCGGTCCATGTAGTTGCCGACCGCGGCGCCGGCCAGACCGCCACCCACTGCGCCGATCAGGGCGCCTTTGGCGCGCTTCTTCGTGACGGCTGCACCGACCACCGCACCGCCGACGGCGCCGATGATGGCGCCTTTCTCGGTGTTGGTCATGGGGCGCTTGCCGTCGGCACTGCCGGTGGAGGTGCAGCCGGCGACGGCCATCGAAACGGCGATGAGGGAGGCAAAAGTCTTGGTCATTGCAGGAATACTCTCGATGAAGAACAGGGAAGACAGCCGGTTATCGGCTACTGGGGCGGTGCCTTGACCGGTTCGTTCCACGGGGCGACCTTCCAGAGCAGGGCCATGCCGGGCAGGGCCAGGACGAGACACAGCCAGAAGAATCCGAACCAGCCCATGCGCTCCACGAGCCAGCCGGTCATCGCGTTGACGAAGGTTCGGGGCACGGCGGCCAGACTGGTGAACAGCGCGAACTGGGTGGCCGTATAGGCCGGGTTGGTCGTGCGGGCGATGAAGGCGACGAAGGCGGCGGTTCCGAGGCCCACGCCCAGCGCCTCCCCGCCGATCACCAGGGCCAGCGCGGCACGCTCGTAGGCGCCGATGTCCGTGAACGGCCCCTGCTGCGCGAGCCACACGAACCCCAGGATGCTCACGACCTGCACGATGCCGAAGAGCCACAGCCCGCGGTTGATCCCCAGCTTCACCATCCACAGGCCGCCCAGCAGGCCGCCGATGACGCTGGGCCAGAGCCCCGCGTTCTTCGCGATGATGCCGATGTCGGACTTGGCGTAGCCCATGTCGAGATAGAAGGGTGTCGCGAGGGCGGTGCACATGCTGTCGCCGAGCTTGTAGAAGAAGATGAAGCTCAGCACCAGCACGGCGCCCTGCCAGCCCTGACGGCCCCAGAACTCGCGGAACGGCTCGACCACCGCCTCGCGCAGTGTCTTGGGCACCCCGCCCGTGATGCCCGGTTCGCGAACGGCGAGTGCCATCACCATGCCCGGGATCATGAAGGCCGCTGTCACCAGGAACACCGAGCTCCACGGCATGCGGTCGGCGAGAATCAGCGACAGGGAGCCCGGCACCAGCCCCGCGATGCGGTAGGCGTTCACATGCACGGCGTTGCCCAGTCCCAGCTCGGATTCCTGGAGCAGCTCGCGGCGATAGGCATCGAGCACGATGTCCTGCGTGGCGCTCAGGAACGCCACGCCGGTGGCGGCGTATACGACCCACATGAGATCCTGCGACGGCGACAGCGTGCCGAGCCAGGCGATGAGCGCGAACAGAGTCACCTGCGTGAGGAGCATCCAGCCGCGGCGGCGGCCCAGCACGGGTACCACGTACCGGTCGAGCATCGGCGCCCAGAGGAACTTCCAGGTGTACGGAAACTGGATGAGCGCGAAGGCGCCGATGGCCTTCAGGCTGATGCCCTCGGTGCGCAGCCAGGCGGGCACGAGGTTCAGCAGCAGATACAGCGGCAGTCCGGAACTGAAGCCCGTGAAGATGCAGATGAGCATCCGGCGCGTGAGCAGCGCTGAGAGCGCGGACCGCTTGTCAGCCATCGGTCACGCGCCGACGGCCGCCGCGCCGTGCGCCTGGTCGAGCCGATAGACCGCGAGCGCGCCCAGCAGATTCGGCGCAAAGGTCACGCGGCGCCCCGCCGTGAGGACGACACGGTCGAGGATGCGCAGGCGATGCCCGCGGCAGAAGATCTCGAAGTCCTCGATGGTGAAGAGGTGGATGTTGGGCGTGTCGTACCACTGGTAGGGGAGATCGCGCGACACCGGCATCGTCCCGCCCAGCACCTGCAGCCGCGCATGCCAGTAGCCGAAGTTGGGGAAGCTCACGATGCCTTCGCGGCCCACGCGCAGGATCTCGCGCAGCAGCCGCTCGGTGTGCTTCATCGCCTGCAGGGTCTGCGAGAGGATCACATAGTCGAAGGACCCGGACTCGAAGCCGGACAGGCCCGCCTCGAGGTCGCTCTGGATCACGTTGACGCCGTTGGTCACGCACGCAAGCACGTTGTCGTCGGAGATGTCGACGCCGTAGCCCGTGACATTGCGCGTCTGCTTGAGCGAGCGCAGCAGCGAGCCGTCGCCGCAACCGAGATCGAGCACGCGCGAACCCGGGCGCACCCACTGAGCGATCGCGTCGAAGTCGGAGCGCATCGGAAGACCGTTGCCGTTGCCGTTGCCGGGTATGCTCATGGGCTCAGGTCGCGATGTTGTTCATGTAGGCCCGCACCACGCCGTGGTAGCGCGGATCGTCCATGAGGAAGGCGTCGTGGCCGTGCGGCGCGTCGATCTCGGCATAGCTCACGTCATGGCCGTTGTCGAGCAGCGCCTTGACGATCTCGCGGGACCGGCCGGGCGAGAAGCGCCAATCCGAGGTGAACGAGATCACCAGGAAACGCGCCTTGGCGCCGGCGAGCGCTGCGGCGAGATTGCCGCCGTGCGCCATGGCCGGGTCGAAGTAGTCCAGCGCCTTGGTGATGCGCAGGTAGGTGTTGGCGTCGAAGTAGGTCGAGAACTTGTCGCCCTGGTAGCGCAGGTAGGACTCGATCTCGAACTCCACGTCGAAGCCGAACTTGAACTCGCCCTCACGCAGTTCGCGGCCGAACTTCTCGGCCATCGCGTCATCGGACAGGTAGGTGATGTGACCCAGCATCCGCGCGATGCGCAGTCCGCGGCGCGGCACGACGCCATGCGCGTAGTAGTTGCCGCCGTGGAAGTCGGGGTCGGTCGTGATCGCCTGCCGCGCCACTTCATTGAAGGCGATGTTCTGGGCCGACAGTTTCGGTGCGGCGGCGATCACCAGCGAATTGCGCACGCGATCGGGGAAGCGAAGGGTCCACTGCAGCGACTGCATCGCGCCGAGGCTGCCGCCCACCACCGCCGCGAACTGGCGGATGCCCAGCCGGTCGGCGAGGCGCGCGTGCACCTGCACCCAGTCGTCCACCGTCACGACCGGGAAGTCCGCGCCCCAGGGCTTGCCCGTGGCGGGATTGATGCTGGCCGGCCCGGTGGAGCCATGGCAGCCGCCGAGGTTGTTGATGCCGATGACGAAGAACCGGTCCGTGTCCACCGGCTTGCCGGGGCCGATGAGGTTGTCCCACCAGCCGATGTCCTTGGGATCGTCCTCGTACCAGCCCGCGACATGGTGGGAAGCGTTCAGCGCATGACACACGAGGACCGCGTTGGACCGCTCGGCGTTCAGCGTGCCGTAGGTCTCGTAACGGATGGAGTAGGACGGCATCACCGCGCCGCTCACGAGCGGCAGAGGTTCGTCGAACTGCATGTCCTGCGGGGTGACGGCGCCCACCGAGCCGTCCGCTTCGCGGGGTGCACCCATCAGGTCGGCTCCTCGCTCATGGCGCGGATCGCCTGGATGCGCCGGAGTACCTGCTGCACGGCATCGACCTGCATCTCGCGGAACAGCGTCTGCGCCTCGCCTTCCTTCGCGAGAATCTGCGTGTCGTCGTAGGTCATGTCACGCATGATGACCACTTCGGTGGGCGAGAGCCACTCGCGACCCTTGGGGTCCACGACCTTGAAGTTGACCCGGTAGCGCAGTTGCAGTTCGCGGACCCGGCCGCCGGCCGACACCGCGAGGATGCCGCGCTCCTGGGACTCGCTCAGCAGATTCACCACGGCCTGGGCGGCTTCCGGTTGAGCTGCAAGCGTGGCGCCGCTGCTCTGGATCCCGCGCTTCAGCTGGCCGTTCAGCGCCGAGTACGGCAGACCTTCCACGAACACGGTCTCGAACGGCAAGCTCACCTGCCCGCGCAGCTGGAATCCGCACGCGGCGAGCGGCAGCGCGGTCAGCAGGGCGAGCAGGGTTCGGCGCTCTAGCATCGTCGGCCGGTGTCACACCACGATGTTCACGAGGCGGCCGGGCACGACGATGACCTTGCGCGGCGGCTTGCCTTCGGTGAACTTCTGGACGTTCGGATTATCGAGCGCGAGACGTTCGATGTCCGCCTGGCTCGCGCCCTGCGCCACGCGGAGGCTGCCGCGCAGCTTGCCGTTCACCTGCACGACCAGTTCGATCTCGTCCTGCGCGAGGGCCTCGGGCAGCGGCTCGGGCCAGCCCGCGTCGAGGATGTCCTTGCCGAACCCGAGCGACTGCCAGAGGAAATGGCAGAGGTGCGGCGTGATGGGCGACTGCACGCGCAGCAGGATCGACAGCCCCTCTGCCGCGACGGCGGCGTGCGCCGCGGCGTCATCGGCGGGCGCGCGCTCCAGCGCATTGAGGATCTTCATGCAGGCCGAGGCGACCGTGTTGAACTGCTGGCGCTGCAGGTCGAAGTTGGCCTGTTCGAGGTTGCGGTGAATCTCGCGGCGCGCATCGGCAAGACCGGCCGCGAGGGCCGGCATGCCGCCGGCAGGAAGATTGGCGCGGATCGATTCGTGATAGCGATGGGCGAAGCCCCAGACGCGCTTCATGAAGCGGTAGGAGCCTTCCACACCGGAGTCGGACCACTCGAGCGTCTGCTCGGGCGGGCTCGTGAACATCATGAAGAAACGTGCCGTGTCCGCACCGTACTTCTCGATGAGCGCCTGCGGGTCCACGCCGTTGTTCTTGGACTTCGACATGGTGCCGATGCCGCTCGACTCCACGGGCTGGCCGTCGCTGCGCAGCACGGCGCCGATGCGCGCGCCCTTGTCGTCGGTCTGGATGTCGACGTCGGCCGGGTTGAAGTACTGGATGCGTCCCGCGCCGCCTTTGCGGAAGAAGATTTCGTTCAGCACCATCCCCTGCGTGAGCAGGTTGGCAAAGGGCTCGTCGAGTTTCACCAGCCCAAGGTCGCGCATCACCTTGGTCCAGAAGCGCGAATAGAGCAGGTGCAGGATTGCGTGCTCGATGCCGCCGATGTACTGGTCCACCGGCAGCCAGTAGTTCACGCGCTCGTCGACCATTGCCTTGTCGTTGTCCGGGCAGGCGTAGCGCAGGTAGTACCAGGACGAGTCCACGAAGGTGTCCATCGTGTCGGTCTCGCGGCGCGCCGGCTTGCCGCATTTCGGGCAGTCCACGCGCAGGAAGGACTCGCGCTTGTTGAGCGGATTGCCCGAGCCGTCGGGCACGCAGTCCTCGGGCAGGACCACGGGGAGGTCCTTGTCGGGCACAGGCACCGCGCCGCAGCTGTCGCAATGGATGAGCGGGATCGGCGTGCCCCAGTAGCGCTGCCGGGAGATGCCCCAGTCGCGCAGGCGCCAGGTGGTCTGCTTGTCGCCGAGGCTCTTGGCGCGCAGGTCGGCGGAGATCGCGTCCACCGCTGCGAGATACTCGAGACCGTCGTACTTGCCCGAGTTGATGCAGCGTCCGCCGGTCTTGTCGGCGTACCACTCGGCCCAGGTGTCGGTGCTGAAGGCCTGGCCGGCGACGTCCACCACCTGCACGATCGGCAGGCCGTACTTGCGCGCGAAGTGAAAGTCGCGCTCATCGTGACCCGGCACGGCCATCACGGCGCCTTCACCGTATCCCATGAGCACGTAGTTGCCGACCCAGACATCCACCGCGGCACCGGTGATCGGATGACGGACCTGGATGCCTGTGGGCATGCCCTTCTTCTCCATGGTGGCGAGATCCGCCTCCATGACCGAGCCCTGCTTGCATTCCTCGATGAAGGCGGCGAGGGCGGGGTTGTCGCGCGCGGCACGTGTGGCGAGCGGGTGCTCGGCCGCCACGGCGCAGAAGGTGACGCCCATGATGGTGTCGGCGCGGGTGGTGAAGACCCACAGCTTTTCCTGCTTGCCGTCGAGCTCGTAGGGGAACGCGAAGCGCACGCCCTGGCTCTTCCCGATCCAGTTGGCCTGCATGAGCTTCACGCGCTCGGGCCAGCCCTTCATGCCGTCGAGGGAGCCCAGAAGTTCTTCGGCGAAGCCGGTGATCCGCATGTAGTACATGGGGATCTCGCGCTTCTCGACCACCGCGCCGGTGCGCCAGCCGCGGCCGTCGATCACCTGCTCGTTGGCGAGGACGGTCTGGTCGACCGGGTCCCAGTTCACCACGCCGGTCTTCTGGTAGACGATGCCCTTCTCGAGCATGCGCAGGAACAGCCACTGGTTCCAGCGGTAGTAGTCCGGCTTGCAGGTGGCGAGTTCGCGCTCCCAGTCGATGGCGAAGCCCAGCGACTTGAGCTGCTTCTTCATGTAGGCGATGTTGTCGTACGTCCACTTCGCGGGCGGCACGCCGTTCGCCATGGCGGCGTTCTCCGCGGGCAGGCCGAAGGCATCCCAGCCCATGGGCTGCAGCACGTTGTAGCCGCGCATGCGATGGAAGCGGGTCAGCACGTCGCCGATCGTGTAGTTGCGCACGTGGCCCATGTGCAGCTTCCCCGAGGGGTACGGGAACATCGACAGGCAGTAGTACTTGGGGCGCGACGGGTCTTCGATGGCGCGGAAGGCGTGGGCGGCGTTCCAGGCATCCTGGGCGCTGCGCTCCACTTCGGCGGGGCGGTATTGGGATTCCATGCTGTGTCGCACTCGAGCCGTCGCCGGCCTGCGGAAAAGCCGGAGATTATAGAGAAGGGCGCCCGATCCGGCCCGGGTTTCGGGTCTTGGAAGCGCCGGAGGACCTTCCCCGGGTGCCGCATCCATCCCGGGGTGCCGCACGTATTGGAATGACATGCGGGCGGGTCCGGTATCCTTCCCCCGCCCCCTCCCTATCCGTGTGAACGCATGCGCTCCGTCCGCCCCTTTCTCGTCCTGCTCCTGCTGGTCCTCGCGACGCCCTCGTTCGCGGCGGCCCCTGCCGTTGTCGAATCCGTGATTTCCCCGGCCTGGGTCACCCGCAACGGCATGCGCACCCCCATGGCGCCCGGCCGGGTGATCGATACGGGCGAGGTCGTGGTGACCGGCAACGGCGCCCGGGCGATCCTCCTGCTGGAGGACGGCAGCTACGTGAAGCTGGGTGAGAACGCCCGGTTCTTCGTGGCCGACGCCGAGCGTCGGACGCGCGATGGTGGCCTGTTCAAGGCCACCCTGCGCGTTGTGACCGGGGCCTTCCGGTTCACCACGGCGGCGGTGGCGAGGCTCTCCATGAAACGCGAGATCGATATCCGGCTGCCCACCGTCACGGCGGGCATCCGCGGTACCGACCTCTGGGGCAAGGCGACCGAGGACCGGGAGTTCATCGCGCTCATCGAGGGCCGGATCGGCGTGCGGCGGGATGGCGGGGAGGAAGTGATCCTGGACAAGCCGCTCAGCGTGTTCGATGCGCCCAGGGGCGCGCCGACCCCGGCGGTCAGCCCGATCGAGCAGACACTCCTGGCCCGTTACGCCCAGGAAACGGAAATCCAGCCCAATTCGGGATCGCTTGCCGTGGGAGGGAAGTGGAAGGTCCAGGCCGTCGCGACGGCGGAGGAGGCCCAGGCGCTCGCGGCCTACGATCGGTTGCGGGACGCCGGCTACCCGGCGCAGATCGATCCCACGGGGCGAGGCAAGTCGCTCAGCTACCGGGTCCGGGTGGCCGGGCTGCCTTCCAATGTCGAGGCGGCCGCGCTCGCCGTCCGCCTGAAGGCCGAGTTCGGTTTCGACACGGTATCCGTGCTGCGATAGGGCAGGTCCGCCCGTCAGGGCAGCGTGTAGTCGTAGTCGATCGTGAGCGGCGCGTGATCGGAGAAGCGCTGATCCTTGTAGATCGAGACCCGGGTGGCCGTCGCGGCGAACCGCGGGGTGGCCAGCTGGTAGTCGAGGCGCCAGCCCACGTTCTTGGCCCAGGCCTGACCGCGGTTCGACCACCACGTGTACTGCCCCCCGCCCGGCTCGATCCGCCGGAAGACGTCCACAAAACCCAGCACGTCGATCACGCCGTCGACCCAGGCACGCTCTTCGGGAAGAAAGCCCGGATTCTTCTGGTTGGAGCGCCAGTTCTCCAGATCGATCGGCTTGTGCGCGATGTTCCAGTCGCCGCAGATCACCACGTCCCGCCCTGAGCGCGCCAGTTCGGTGAGCCGCGGGATGAACCGTTCGAGGAAACGGAACTTGGCCGCGAGCCGCTCCTCGGAACTGGAACCCGACGGCAGATAAAGCGACACGACCGACAGGTTGCCGAAGTCCGCCTGGAGGTAGCGCCCCTCGGCGTCGATGTCTGCTATGCCCAGCCCGGGCACGACCCGGTCGGGGGTCCGCCGCGTGTACAGCCCCACGCCGCTGTAGCCCTTGCGCTCGGCGCAGTGGAAGTGGCCCGTCAGGCCGCCGCAAGCACGCATCCCGTCAACCAGATCGCCGTCCTGGGCCTTGAGTTCCTGTACGCAGACGACATCGGCCTGCTGCGCTTCCATCCACGGCAGCAGTCCTTTCTTCACCGCCGAGCGGATGCCGTTAAGATTGAGGGTCACTATGCGCAGCATGACGTCATGACCACCAGAGAATCGTCGGGATCGTTCAGGGAAGAGTTCATCGAGTTCGCGCTCGCCAAGGGAGTCCTGCTGTTCGGCGAGTTCAAGACCAAGGCCGGTCGCCTCTCGCCGTATTTTTTCAATGCCGGGCTGTTCAACGACGGGGAGTCGCTCCGGCAGCTCGGGCGATTCTACGCGATGACCCTCGAGGCTTCGGGGGTGGAGTTCGACGTGCTGTTCGGCCCGGCCTACAAGGGTATTCCCCTGGTGGCGGCCACCGCCGTGGCGCTCGCGGATCGGGGGCGCAACGTGCCCTTTGCGTTCAACCGCAAGGAGGCCAAGGACCATGGCGAAGGCGGGGTTGTCGTCGGTTCGGCCCTAAAGGGAAGGGTCGTGGTGGTCGATGACGTGATTTCGGCGGGTACGTCCGTCCGCGAGTCGGTGGAGATCATCCGCGCCAACGGCGCGGCGCTGGGCGGTGTGCTCATCGCTCTCGACCGGCAGGAGCGCGGCACCGGGACCCTGTCGGCAGTGCAGGAAGTGCGGGAGTCCTACGGGGCGCCCGTGTTCAGCATCTGCTGCCTCGCCGATCTGATCGGCTACCTTGCGCGACGGCCCGGAATGGCCGCGGAGCTGAAGGCGGTCGAAGGTTATCGCGAACGTTACGGGGTATTGGAGCCATGAGGAAACTGAGCACGCTGGTCGGTCTGGGCGCCCTCGCGGCCGCTTTCGCCGCGCCTTCGGCATTGGCGGGCAAGCTGTACAAGTGGACCGACGAAAAGGGTGTCATCCACTATTCGGAAACCATGCCGACCGAGGCGAAGGATCGCAGCTCGACCGAGATCGACAAGCGGGGCCGCACGCTCCGCAAGAACGACGCTGCCCTCACGCCCGATCAGGTCCGGGCCATCGAAGACGACAAGGAACGCCGGAAGTCCGAGGAGAAGCAGGTCGCGGAGCAGAAGCGGCGCGACAACGCACTGCTCAACACCTACACGACCGAGTCCGAGATCGACGACGCGCGCACCCGGGCGCTCTCCGGCGCCACGCAGGCGTTGCAGGCGATCGAGGCGCGCCAGAAGTCTTCGCGCGCGAAGATCGACGGGCTCAAGAAACAGGCGGGTGACTGGAAGGCGAAGGGCAAGCCCGTGCCCGAGTCGCTGAAGGAAGAGTCGGCTGCGGCGGATCGCGAGGCCGCGAAGATCGCGACGGAACTCCAGACGAAGGAGACCGAGATCGCGAACCTCAAGCAGAAGTACGACTACGACAAGAACCGCTTCCGGGAACTGGTGGCGGTTCAGAAGAAGTGAACCGCGGGCGCGTCAGCGCCCGTGGCCATGTCCTGCCAGGTCATCCCCCGAGTTTCTTCCGCAGCAGATCGTTTACCTGCTGCGGGTTGGCCTTGCCCTTCGAGGCCTTCATGACCTGCCCCACCAGGGCGTTGAAGGCCTTCTCCTTGCCGGATCGGAATTCCTCCACCGACTTCGCGTTGGCGGCGAGCACGCCGTCGATCAGCGTCTCCAGCTCGCCGCTGTCGGAGATCTGACGCAGGCCGCGCCGGTCGATGATCTCGTCGGCGGTCCCCTCGCCCGACCACATGGCATCGAAGACTTCCCGCGCGAGCTTGCCCGAGACCATTCCGTCCGCGATCCGCGCGAGCAGCCCCGCGAGCGCAGTCGCCGCCACCGGAGCGCGGGCCAGGTCGATCTGTTCGCGGTTGAGCCGCGCCGAAACTTCGCCCATCAGCCAGTTGGCGCATAGCTTGGGCTCGGACGGCAGGCGCGCGACCAGGGCCTCGAAGTAGTCGGCCATCTCGCGGCTGGCCGTGACGACCGCGGCGTCGTAGGCGGAGAGCCCGAAGTCCCGTTCGAAGCGCTCGCGCTTGGCCTGCGGCAGTTCCGGCATGGCGGCGCGCACGGACTCGATCCACTGCTCCGAGATCTCGACGGGCAGCAGGTCGGGGTCCGGGAAGTAACGGTAGTCCTGGGCGTCCTCCTTCGAGCGCATGGAGCGCGTCTCGTCGCGGTCGGGATCGTAGAGCCGGGTTTCCTGGACCACATGGCCGCCGTCTTCGATGAGCTCGATCTGGCGGGCCATCTCGTGTTCGATGGCGCGTTCCAGGAAGCGGAAGGAGTTGAGGTTCTTGATCTCGCACCGGGTGCCGAACTTCGTGTCGCCCGCACGGCGCACGGACACATTGGCGTCGCAGCGGAACGAGCCTTCCTGCATGTTGCCGTCGCAGATGTCGATCCAGCGGACCAGCGCATGCAACGCCTTGGCGTACGCGACGGCCTCGGCGGCGGAGCGGATGTCGGGTTCCGACACGATCTCGAGCAGCGGCGTGCCGGCCCGGTTGAGGTCGATGCCGCTCATGCCTTGGAAGTCCTCGTGGAGGGACTTGCCGGCATCCTCTTCGAGATGGGCGCGCGTGAGCCGCACCACCTTCTCCTCGTCGCCCAGCGGAAAGCGGATGTGGCCGCCGGACACCACCGGAATCTCGTACTGGCTGATCTGGTAGCCCTTCGGGAGATCCGGGTAGAAGTAGTTCTTCCGCGCGAAGATCGAGCGGCGGTTGATCGTCGCGCCGACGGCGAGGCCCAGCCGGATGGCACGGTCGACGGCGCCGCGGTTCAGCACCGGGAGCACGCCGGGCAGCGCGAGATCGATGGCGCAGGCCTGCGCGTTGGGCTCGGCGCCGAAGGCGGTGGAGGCACCGGAGAAGATCTTGGACACGGTGGAGAGCTGGGCGTGTGTCTCCAGCCCGATGACGACTTCCCAGCTCATCGTGCAGCTCCGGGCAGGCAGAAGAGGTGGTGCTTAGGCATGGTCTTCATGGGTTCGTCGCGGCCACGCCGGCAGGCGTGCGCCGGTGCCAGTCGGTGACCTTCTGGAACTGGTGCGCCACGCCGAGCAGGCGCGCTTCCTGGAAATGGTTGGCCATCAGCTGCAGCCCGAGGGGGCGTCCGCGCGGGCCGAAGCCGCAGGGCACGCTCATGCCGGGCAGGCCCGCCAGGCTGCCGGGGATCGTGAACAGGTCCTCGAGATACATCGCGACCGGGTCGGCGGTCTTGGCGCCGATGTCGAAGGCTTCGCCCGTGGTCACGGGGCCGGCGATGACGTCGCACTGCTGGAAAGCCCGCTGGAACTCCTCGCCGATCAGGCGCCGCACCTTCTGCGCCTGCAGGTAGTACGCGTCGTAGTAGCCGTGCGACAGCACATAGGCCCCGATCAGAATGCGGCGCTTGGGCTCGGCGCCGAGACCCTCGGCTCGCGAGCGCTTGATCATGTCGGCGAGGTCGCCGTGGTTCTTCGCGCGGTGGCCGTACCGGACGCCGTCGAACCGGCTGAGGTTGCTGGAGGCTTCCGCGGGTGCCACCACGTAGTACACCGGGATGCCGAGGCTGGCGGTCGGCAGCGAGATGTCGACGATCTCGGCGCCCAGGCCGCGGTAGGTGTCCAGCGCGGCGCGCACGGCAGACTCCGCCTCGGGGGTGAGGCCCTTGCCGAAGAACTCGCGGGGGACGCCGATGCGCAGGCCGGCGACCGGGCGGTCGAGCTCCCGTATGCAGTCCTCCGGCGGGCGGTCGACGCTGGTGGAATCCTTCGGGTCGAAGCCAAGCATGGCGGACAGGACCGCCGCAGCGTCCTCGGCGCTGGCTGTCATGAGGCCGGCGGTGTCGAGGCTGGAGGCGAAGGCGATCATTCCCCAGCGGGACGGGCGGCCGTAGGTCGGCTTGATGCCCGTGACGCCCGAGAAGGCGGCCGGCTCGCGGATGGAGCCCCCGGTGTCGGTCGCGGTGGCCACGGGGCACAGGCGGGCAGCCACGGCGGCGGCGGAGCCGCCGGAGCTGCCGCCGGGCACGGCCTTGACGTCCCACGGGTTGCGGACGGGGCCGTAGGCGCTGTTCTCGTTGGACGAACCCATGGCGAATTCGTCGCAGTTGAGCTTGCCGAGGCAGACCATGCCGGCCTGCCCCAGGCGCTCCACGACCGTCGCATCGAAGGGACTCATGTAGCCCTCGAGCATTCGGCTCGCGGCGGTGCTGGCCCAGTCGCGGGTGACGAAAATGTCCTTGTGCGCCAGGGGAATACCGAGGAGCGGACCGCTCTCGCCGCTGGCGCGCCGCCGGTCCGCGGCCGCCGCCTGGGCGAGGCTGGTCTCGGGACGGACGTCCAGGAAGGCGTTGAGTTCGCGATGGGCCTCGACCCGCGCCAGGAAGTGCCGGGTGAGTTCGACCGAGGAGATCTCGCCGGAGGCCAGCAGGCGACCGAGCTCGGCGACGGACGCCAGATGCAATTGGGTCACGGCTGCCCCCTGCAAGCGAAGAGGCCGGGCGGAGTCCCGCACTGGTGGCGGGGCGCGCCCTGAAGCAGGTGGCTCATTCGATGACCCGGGGAACGAGGAACAGGCCGCCTTCGTGCGCGGGGGCGTTGCGGAGGTGGGCGTCGCGGTCGACGGACTCCGTCACGGCGTCCTCCCGCAGGCGCTGGGCACCGCCGAGCGGGTGGGCCATCGGCTCCAGCCCTGTGGTGTCAACCGCCTGCATCTGCTCGATCAGGGCGAAAATGCCATTGAGCTGTTCCAGCGTGCGAGCAGCTTCCTCCGGCGAAATATGGATGCGGGCGAGGTGCGCGATGCGCCCGACATCCTCCAGCTTCAATGCCATGGGAGTTATTTCTCTCGGAAAATCTCACGAAACGACTTGGTCCAACCAAGCCTCGTAAGGTACCATACCGCCCCATTTCGGCACCACCTGCCACCTCCCCACAACTTAAGTCCTGCCACGGGGCAATCTCGCATGTTCGGTTTTCTAAGTGGTTACTTTTCCAATGATTTGGCCATCGATCTTGGCACCGCGAACACGCTTATCTACGTGCGCGGTCAAGGTATCGTGCTCGACGAACCCTCGGTTGTGGCGATCCGGCAGGACGGTCCGAACGGAAAAAAGGTGATCGAGCAGGTCGGTCTCGCCGCCAAGCAGATGCTCGGACGCACGCCGGGCAACATCACCGCGATCCGGCCCATGAAGGACGGCGTCATCGCCGACTTCACGGTGACCGAGCAGATGCTCAAGCAGTTCATCAAGAAGGTTCACGACGCCCGCCTGTTCAGTCCGCAGCCGCGGATCGTGATCTGCGTGCCCTGCGGCTCCACCCAGGTGGAGCGGCGGGCGATCAAGGAATCCGCGTTCGGCGCCGGCGCCCGCAAGGTGGAACTCATCGAGGAACCCATGGCGGCCGCGATCGGCGCGGGGCTCCCGGTGAACGAAGCCACCGGCTCGATGGTGGTCGACATCGGTGGCGGCACCACGGAAGTGGGCGTGATCTCCCTGGGCGGCATCGTCTACTCCGCGTCGGTGCGGGTGGGCGGCGACAAGTTCGACGAGGCGATCATCAACTACATCCGGCGCAACTACGGGATGCTGATCGGCGAGACGACGGCCGAGGAGATCAAGAAGGAGATCGGCTCGGCGTTCCCGGGCTCCGAGGTCCGCGAGAAGGAAGTGAAGGGCCGCAACCTGGCCGAAGGCATCCCGCGGAGCTTCACCATCTCCTCCAACGAGATTCTCGAGGCGCTCACCGACCCGCTCAATTCCATCGTGAGCGCCGTCAAGTCCGCGCTGGAGCAGACCCCGCCCGAACTGGGTGCCGACATCGCCGACCGCGGCATGGTCCTCACCGGCGGCGGCGCGCTGCTGCGGGAGATCGACCGGCTGCTGATGGAAGAGACCGGACTGCCCGTGATCGTCGCCGACGACCCTCTCACCTGCGTGGTGCGCGGTTCGGGCAAGGCGCTCGAGCACATGGACAAGTGGACGAGCATCTTCACGAACGACTGAACCCCGGATGCGCCGCGCAGGTCGACCCCCTCCCGGGTGGCCAGCCGGACGCGGCGCACCGATGACCCTGTTGCGCAGTTTCTTCGCGGTAACCCGCTCAGGCTGAGCGGGCTCGAGGGCTCCCGATGCCAGATTCCGCGCCGCCGATCTTCAAGCGCGGCCCCAGCCTGATCATCCGGCTCGTGTTCTTCACGATCCTGTCCCTGGTCCTTCTGGTCGCCGACGCGCGGTTCCGCTACCTCGAGGACATCCGTTCCGGCGTCTCCGTGGTGCTGTTCCCGATGCAGGAGGCCGCGGCGGTCCCTGCGGCCGTCCTGGAGCGCGCCGGCGAGTTCTTCGTCACCCAGGCCGCGCTCTATCGCGAGAACGAGCAGCTGAAGCGCGAGCGCCTCCTCAACGTCTCCGAAGTCCAGCGCATCAAGGCGCTGGAGGCCGACAACGAGCAGCTGCGGCGCCTGGTGAATGCCCCGCCTATCCCCACCCGCGAGCGCACGGTCGCCGAGATCATCTACGAGAGCCGCGACCCGTTCACCCGCAAGGTCGTCATCGACCGCGGCACCATGCACGGCATCAAGACCGGCCAGGCCGTCGTCGACCACCTGGGTGTGATCGGTCAGGTGACCCGGGCATTCCCGTTCGTTTCCGAGGTTTCGCTGGTTACGGACAAGTCGCAGTCGGTGCCGGTCCAGAGCGTGCGCAGCGGCGTGCGCTCCATCACGTTCGGGCTCGGGCATGACGGCGCCGTCGAATTGCGGTTCATGCCGGTCAACGCGGACGTCCAGAACGGGGACCTGTTCGTGACGTCCGGGATCGACGGCGTGTTCCCGGCCGGCCTGCCGGTGGCGGTGGTGACCAACATCGAGCGCAATGCGCAGTCCTTCGCGCGCATCACCTGCGCCCCCGCGGCGGCCGTGAGCAGCTACACCCGGGTGGCGGTCCTGGCCGATCCGCCGCCCATGCCTGCCAACCCTCTTACCGCGCCGGCCCCGCCGAAGCCGGTTCCCCCGGAGCCGCAGCAATGATGCGCAGCACTCTCGGCGACAACATCCACGGCGACGAGGAACTCCTGCCGGTCCGGGGTGGCTACATCATCATCACGCTGGTGCTGGCCCTGCTGCTGAACCTCGTGCCGCTGCCCGGCTGGCTGTCCAGCGCCACGCCGGATTTCGTCGCGCTGCTGATCGTGTACTGGAGCGTGTTCCAGGCCCACCGCGTCGGCCTGTGGCCCGCCTGGGTGCTCGGGCTCTTCATGGACGTGGCCGATGCGAGCCTGTTCGGCCAGCACGCCATGGCCTATTGCGTGGCGGCGTACGCGGGCATCTTCGTGCACCGGCGCATCCAGATGTTCCCGATGAGCTACCAGATCGCCCACGTGCTGGCGATCCTGCTCGGGCAGCAGGCGCTGCAGCTCCTCATCCGGCTGGTGGCCAATGCCGAGCCGCCGGACATGCTGTACTTCGTTTCGAGCCTCACCGGGGCGGCGCTTTGGCCCGCCCTCGTCGGGATCCTCATGCTGCCGTTACGGCAACGAACGGGTCCCGAAGAGGTCTGAGCCCGGGCCGGCCCACCAACCCCGAGACATGCTCTTGCGCCTGCCCTCCAGGATGCGGTTCGCGCGCTCCCGCTCGGGATTCCGGCCACGGAACCGCGGCGTGGAACTGCGCCACGACGAATCCGCCCTCAAGAACTGGATTGCCCGCGTGGCCTTCGGGCGTCCGCGCGCCGGCTTCCGGCCGCAGGCGAGCGGCGTCGAGATGCGCGATCTCGCCCGCGAGCTGGAGCGCTTCCACTGGCGGCTGGCGGTCTGCGCGGCCGGCGTGCTGTTCCTGTTCTTCGCGCTGATGCTGCGGTTCTTCTACCTGCAGGTCCTCCAGCACGACTACTACATGACTCTCGCGGAGGCCAACCGCATCTCGATGGTGCCGGTGGCGCCCAACCGGGGGCTGATCCTCGACCGCAACGGTGTCGTGCTGGCCCACAACTACTCCGCCTACACGCTGGAGATCTCGCCCAAGGAGGCCGGCCCGCTCGACACGCTGCTGGACGAGCTGGGGCAGGTCGTGGACATCGCCCCGCGGGACCGCAAGCGCTTCCGCAAGCTGATGGAGGAACACCGCGAACTCGACAACGTGCCCATCCGCACCCGCCTCACCGACGAGGAGGTCGCGCGGTTCTCGGTGAACCGCTACCGCTTCCCCGGGGTGCAGATCAACGCGCGTCTGTTCCGCCACTACCCCAACGGGGAACTCGCCTCCCACGTGATCGGCTACATCGGCCGCATCAGCGAGAAGGAACTCGCCGAGCTGGAACGGCGTGGCGTCGCGTCCAACTACCGCGGCGCCGACTACATCGGCAAGACCGGCCTGGAAGGGCGCTACGAGGCCGAGCTGCACGGCATCGCCGGTGTGGAGGAAGTGGAAACGGACGCGGGCGGACGTGCCGTCCGGACGCTGCGGACGACCCCGCCGCTCGCGGGCAACAACCTGCACCTCGCCCTGGACCTGCGCACCCAGGATATTGCCGAGAAGGCCTTCACCGGACGTCGCGGCGCGCTGGTGGCCATCGAGCCCGCGACCGGCGGGGTGATCGCCCTGGTCTCGCGCCCCGGGTACGACCCGAACCTGTTCGTGGAGGGCATCGATCCGCAGAACTGGGACACTCTCAACACCTCGACCGACAAGCCGCTCAACAACCGCGCGCTCCAGGGTGTCTACCCGCCGGGTTCCACCTTCAAGCCGTTCATGGCGCTCGCGGGTCTCGAACTCGGCAAGCGCCGGCCCGATTATGCGATCTCGGATCCCGGGTACTTCGTGCTTCCCGGTGTGAACCGCCCGTGGCGGGACTGGAAGAAGGGCGGGCATGGCACCGTCGACCTGCACAAGTCCATCGTGATCTCCTGCGACACCTACTACTACGGTCTCGCGCAGGAACTGGGAATCGACAACATCTACCGTTTCATCGGTCAGTTCGGCCTCGGCAAAGCCACCGGGGTCGACATCTCCGGCGAAAGCACCGGGGTGCTGCCCTCGCCCGAGTGGAAGATGCGCCGTTTCAAGCAGAAGTGGTATGGCGGCGACACGATCTCCGTGGGCATCGGGCAGGGGTACAACCTCACGACGCCGATCCAGCTCGCGTTCGCCACCGCCATCCTGGCCAACCACGGGATCGTCTACCGCCCGCACCTCGTGCGGCAGGTGGAAGACCTCCAGACCAGCGAGCGCCGGACCATCGAGGCGCAGCCGTACTCGTCGTTCTCTCTCAGCGACGAGAACATCGCCCGCGTGCGCAACGCGATGGTCGACGTGAACAAGCCCGGCGGCACGGCCGCGCAGGCGTTCCGGGGTGCCGAGTATTCGGTGGCCGGCAAGACCGGCACGGCGCAGGTGGTCGGCATGAAGCAGGGCGAGAAGTACGACGAGTCGAAGATTGCCGAGCGCTTCCGGGACCACGCGCTCTATATCGCCTATGCCCCCGCCGAGAACCCCAAGCTCGCGCTCGCGATCCTGGTGGAGAACGGCGGTCACGGCGGCTCGGCGGCTGCGCCCATCGCGCGGCAGGTGTTCGACTACTTCCTGACCGGCAAGGAACCGGCCCCGCCCAAGCCCCAGGAGGAAGCGCCGGAGGAGCCCGAGCATGATTAACAAGTTCTTCGGTTTCTTCGTCCGCCACATCGACCCGTTCCTCATCACGGTGGTGGCGCTTCTGCTGTCCATCGGGATGGTGGTGCTCTACAGCGCCTCGGGGCAGAACTTCTCCCGCGTGGGCGGGCAACTCGTGAACATGGGCGTGGCCGTGACGGTGATGTGGGTGGCGGCGAACATCCCGCCGCAGCACATGGCGCGCCTCGCCTTGCCCGTGTACGTGGTGGGCGTCGCGCTGCTGGTCGGCGTGGCGCTGTTCGGCGAGGTGAGCAACGGCGCCCGGCGCTGGCTGCACATCGGCGTCACCCGAATCCAGCCCTCGGAGATCATGAAGATCGGTGTGCCGCTCACCCTGGCGTGGTACTTCGACCGCTACGAGGCCATTCTCAAACTGAAGGACTTCGCCATCGGCGCCATCGTGCTGGCGATCCCCGTCGCCTTCATCGTGAAGCAGCCCGATCTGGGCACGGCCCTGCTGGTGACCTCCGCGGGGTTCTTCGTGATTTTCCTCGCCGGGCTCTCGTGGAAGATTCTCATCGGCATCGGCGCCATCGTTCTGGCGAGCCTCCCCGTGCTGTGGGGGATGATGCACGACTACCAGCGTCAGCGCGTGCTGACCATGCTGGACCCATCGCAGGATCCGCTGGGCAGCGGCTACCACACGATCCAGTCCACCATCGCGATGGGTTCGGGCGGCCTGTTCGGCAAGGGCTGGCTCAATGGCACGCAGGCCCGCCTGGACTTCCTGCCCGAGCGCACGACCGACTTCGTGTTCGCCGTCTACTCGGAGGAGTTCGGCCTGTTCGGCAACATCATCCTGATCATCCTGTTCGTGCTGGTGATCGGGCGGGGCCTCTACATCGCGGCAAACGCGTCGGTGCTGTTCTCCCGCCTGCTCGCCGGCGCCGTGACGCTCACCTTCTTCACCTATGCCTTCGTCAACATGGGCATGGTGAGCGGGGTGCTTCCCGTGGTGGGCGTGCCGCTGCCGCTCATCAGCTACGGGGGAACATCGCTGGTGACATTGCTCTTCGGGATCGGCATCCTGATGAGCATCCACACTCACAAACGTCTGGTGAAGGGATGACCCAAGACTTCGTGATGCAAGGCGCGCGGCGGTCCGGCCGGCGTCCCGTCGTGGCGGTGCTCGGCGCGTGTCTGGTTCTCGGGGCTTGCGCCACCGTCGACATCGACACCCAAGAGCGGACGGCGTCGGTGCCGCCGTCCGCACCGGCGCCGACCCAGTCCGTGCCGCCGCCGGCACCCACAGGCAAGGGCGGGTACTACCTCGACGACGGCCCTGGCGAGGAACCGCCGCCCGACCTTGACGCCATCCCTGACGCCGTGCCCAAGGTGGAGCCGCTGCTCCCCGGCTCCCTGCGGCCGTACACGGCGTTGGGCAACAACTATCTGCCCATGACGCAGCGTGAGCCGTACAAGGTTCTGGGCGTGGCGAGCTGGTACGGTCGCCGCTACCACGGCAAGCCGACGTCGAGCGGCGAGACCTACGACATGTACAAGATGACGGCGGCGCACACGACGCTGCCGCTGCCGAGCTACGCGCGGGTGACGTCGCTGCGGACCGGGAGGTCGGTCGTGGTCCGCATCAACGACCGGGGACCGTTCCACAACGACCGCCTGATCGACCTGTCCTACGCGGCCGCCCACCGTATCGGGATCGTCCAGGAAGGCAGCGGTCCCGTCGAGGTGGAAGCCATTCTTCCCGAGGGCGTGGCGCCGGTGCCGGTGATCCGCGCGGAGCCGCTGCCTCCGGCATCGCCGACCGCCGCCCCGGATGCCCCGGACACCCCGTCGGCGCCGCCGCTGTCCGCCGACACCGGCGAGGAGTACTACCTGCAGTTCGGCGCGTTCTCCAGCCTTGCCGGAGCCGAGGAATTCATGCGCAAGCTGCGCACCGACTACCCGAAACTCGACAAGCCGCTCGCGATCGTCTCGGGCAAGGGACTGTTCCGCGTGCAGGCGGGCCCCTTCCCCGATCGCGATTCGGCCAGGCGCGAAGCCGATGCCGCCGCGGCGCGCACCGGCTTCCGTCCGTTCCCGACCAAGCGCTGACCGAACCACCAATTCAGTCCTTCCCTAGAGCCAGAACATGAACACACTCATCTGCGGTTCCGTTGCGTACGACACGATCATGGTGTTCAGCGACCGGTTCCGGAATCACATCCTGCCCGACCAGCTGCACATCCTGAACGTGTCCTTCCTCGTGCCGGACATGCGGCGCGAGTTCGGCGGTTGCGCCGGGAACATCGGCTACTCGCTGCATCTGCTGGGCGGCAAGCCGCTCATCATGGCGACCGTCGGGGCGGACTTCCAGCCCTACGCCGAGCGCCTCGACCGGCTGAAGCTCTCCCGCGCGCATGTCACGCAGGTGGCGGACACCTTCACGGCGCAGGCCTTCATCACCACCGACCTCGACGACAACCAGATCACCGCCTTCCATCCGGGCGCGATGATGCAGTCCCATCGCAACCACGTGAAGGACGCCGCCAATGTGACGCTCGGCATCGTGTCGCCCGACGGCCGTGACGGCATGATCCAGCACGCACGCGAGTTCCAGGAAGCCGGCATCCCGTTCGTGTTCGATCCGGGCCAGGGCCTGCCCATGTTCGACGGCAAGGAACTCAATGCCTTCATCGACCAGGCCGCCTATGTGACCGTGAACGACTACGAAGCCAAGCTCGTCGAGGAGCGCACGGGCGAATCCGCCGAGGCCCTCTCGCGCCGGGTGAAAGCCTTCATCATCACGCGCGGCGGTCAGGGCTCCACGATTTTCGCGGGCGGCAAGCGGATCGAGATCCCGTCGGTCGCGCCGCAGGCGGTCGTGGACCCCACGGGCTGTGGGGATGCCTACCGCGGCGGACTGCTCTACGGCATCGCCAACGGCATGGACTGGGAACTGACGGGCCGGCTCGCGTCGCTGATCGGCTCGCTCAAGATCGCCACGCGTGGCGCGCAGAACTACGCGTTCACCCGCGACGAGATCGCGGGCAAGTTCCGCGAGGCGTTCGGGATGGCGCCCTGGTAGGACTCAACGGCGCACTCGCTTCACGAAAACTTCACTGACGCGTCACCGCACCGCAACGCGCTCTTCGTAACGTCGCCTCCGTCGTGACTACGGGGAGTGCGATGCTGCAAGCGGAACTGCGGCGCGGACGCGCCGAGCGACCGAGGCTATCGGTCGGTCTTGCGCGAACCGCCGAGGAAGTGCGGGAAGCGCAGATCCTGCGCTGGAAGATCTTCGCTGACGAGCTGGGAGCCCGGTTGCGGTCACCGGAGCCGGGCGTCGACCGCGACATGGTCGACAGCTATTGCGAACACCTGATCGTCCGCGACGAGGGAAGCGGCGAGGTCGTCGGCACCTATCGCATCCTGACGGGTCACCAGGCCCGGCGCCTCGGCGGCTTTTACTCGGACGAGGAATTCGATCTCACGAGGCTGCGCCATCTCGCCGACCGTACCGTCGAGATCGGTCGTTCCTGCGTGCATCCGGGCTACCGCAACGGTGCCACCATCGCCCTGCTCTGGTCCGGCATCGCGCAGTTCATGCAGCAGCACCGCTGCGAATATCTCATCGGCTGCGCGTCGATCGGCATGGCCGATGGTGGACACACCGCCGCAAGTCTCTACAATCGGGTGAGGGATACCAGCCTGAGTCCGATCGAATACCGCGTGTTCCCCCGATGTCCGCTGCCTCTGGAGCGGCTCGACGGCACGCTGCCGGCCGTGATGCCGGCGCTCATCAAGGGTTACATGCGCTGTGGCGCATACGTCTGCGGCGAACCGGCGTGGGATCCGGAATTCGACACGGCCGACCTGCTCATGCTGATGCCCCTGTCCCGGCTCGATGGCCGGTACGCGCGGCACTTCATGAAGCATGTCGACTTCGAATAGCCCCCTAATCCGCAACCTTCGCATCGGTTTGCTCGCAGTGCACGTGGCCGCCGGCCTCGGGCTGTCCGGGCTCGCCTATCCGTTCCTCGGTGAAAAGGGGAGAGCGGGCTGCTTCCGCTGGTGGTCGCGACGGCTCCTGCGCATTCTCAACGTGAAGGTCACTCGCTCCGGGGATCCCGACGCCGCGCCGCGGGGCGAGCCCGTGCTCGTCCTGTCGAATCACGTGTCCTGGCTGGATGTGTTCGTGATCCGCTCATCGCTCGAGTGCCGATTCGTTGCCAAGTCGGAGATCCGTCAGTGGCCGCTCGTGGGCTGGATGGTCGCGAAGCAGTCCACCGTGTTCGTGCAACGGGCGCGCCGGCACGACACCTCTCGCGTGAACCGCGCGCTGGAGGACGCCCTTCGCGGCGGCGACCGGATGGTCCTCTTTCCCGAAGGCACCACCACCGACGGCACCGAGGTGAAGCCTTTTCATGGCTCCCTGCTGCAGCCGCTCGTCCACGCGGATGGCTACGCCCTGCCCGTCGCGCTGCGCTATCTGTATCCCGACGGGCGCCTCAACGACGATGCGACCTACACCGGGGACCGGTCGTTGTGGGATTCCACCAAGCTGATTGCCGCGCAGAAGGAGATTCGCGTGGAACTGCACGTTCTGGTGCCCGTCCACGCTGTTGGCCGGCATCGGCGTGATCTTGCCGAGCACTGTGCCGGCGCAGTAGCGGGTGCCCTCAGCCTGCCAGCGCCGGGCAGTCGATCTGGAACACCGCCCCGTCTTCCAGCCGATACGCACTGAGCGCCCGGCCCCAGAGGCAGCCGCTGTCCAGCGATATGTAGCCCGGGCCGGTGCGACAGCCGAGCGCCGACCAGTGACCGAAGAGGATCGTGTGCCGGTCGCCCCGCACGTGCGGCGCATCGAACCACGGAACGTATCCGGCGGGAATGTCCTCGAGCTCGCCCTTGTGGTGGAACTCCATCACGCCCTCGGGGGAGCAGATGCGCAGTCGGGTCATGGCATTCACGATGACTCGGGCGCGGTCCCAGCCGACGAGGTCGTCGTCCCAAGCATCGGGGCGATTGCCATACATGGTGCGCAGAAAGTCGTCCCAGCGTTCCGAGCGAAGCAGATCCTCGGCTTCCCGGGCAAGCGACGCGGCCTTCTCGACGGTCCACGACGGCAGCAGACCCGCATGCACCATGGCCCATCGGCCGTCCACGTGGAACAGCGGCAGGCGCCGCAGCCAGTCGAGCAGTTCGTCGCGGTCCGGTGCCGCCAGCACATCCTGGAAAGTGTCGCCGCGGTGAATCCGCGCGTGGCCGCCCGCCGCAACAAGCAGATGGAGATCGTGATTGCCCAGCACGGCGATCGCCCGGTCGCCCAGGCTGCGGATGAGGCGGACCACGCCGAGCGAGTCGGGGCCGCGGTTCACCAGATCGCCCACGAACCAGACGTGATCCCGGGCGGGGTCGAACCGTACGCGGTCCAGCAGCCGCTGCAGCGGGTCCAGGCAGCCTTGCAGGTCGCCGACGACGTAGGTGCTCATGACTGTTCCGGCTGCGCCAGTGAAAAAGGCGCGTTGCCGCGCCTTTGACCCGATCCCGCGTGGGGGTGCGGAATCACTTCACCATGCCGACCATGACGTCGACGGCGGCCTTGACCTCGTCGTCGGACAGGGCAGCATTGCCGCCCTTGGCCGGCATCGCGCGGATGCCCTTGATCGCGTGGTCGTACAGCATCGGCTTGCCCTGTGCGAGGCGCGCGCCCCAGGCGCCCTTGTCGCCCGCTTTCGGTGCGCCGGCGATGCCAGCGCCGTGACAGACGTTGCAGGCCTTGTCGTATACGGCCTGACCATCGACCTTGGCGACGGCGGCGGGCCCCGGTGCAGCGGCAGGCGCCGGCGCCGCGGCGGCAGCGGCGGGCGCAGCGGGTGCGGAAGGATCGACCAGTTCCACGTCACCGACGGGCTTGATGCGCCTGGATATGGCTTCCTCGCTCATCGCGGGGTTGTTCGGGCCGGTGTCGAGCCCCATGGTGACGTATTGCGACAGCAGCACGATGATCGCGATGGGGACGGCGAATGCCAGCAGCACGACGAACACCAGCTGCTGCGGGGTCTTGATGAAAGTCTCGTGGGTTTCGACGGGGGCGGCCTCGGCCATGGTTACCTCGGAGGTGGAGCGGGAAGCCCGCGATTATAGGGGGCGGAAGGTCCTGGAAGCGCCTGTTTCCGCGCCGAAAGACCCTTTCGGCCGAGCCGGGGACCCGAAACGACAACGGCATCCCGGTCCCGGAGAGCAAAGGCGGGGCCATGGCGGGGCACCCCCCGTGCGGGCTATACTCCGGCTCCTGCTGCGCGGCCGTAGCTCAGCTGGATAGAGTACTGGCCTCCGAAGCCAGGAGTCGTGGGTTCGAATCCCGCCGGTCGCGCCAATTTCCCTCTTTCGTCACGTCATTCGACGCCAGCCGGGCGCCGTTCCTCGGCCTCCAACCGGTTCCAGAGCTGCCGGATCATGTCCTTCAGCAGTTGCGCTTCCTCCCAGCGATCGGACAACTCGTAGCCGTCTGCGCCGGTGATGGCGTATTCCTTCGGGCCCAGCTCGCACAGGAAGGTCAGCGTGGCATCGGCCGGCGCGCGCTTGCGCCAGCTGCGGATGCCGTACTCCCACCACTGCATGAACAGCTCGACCCAATGCTGCATGGTCGGGAAGCTGATCTGCACTTGGATCTGTTCGCGGCTCGCCACCCGTCCGTGGAATCCCCAGCAGTTGTCGAGGATCCGGTGCATGAGCGCGTGGTTCTCGTCCGAGACGGGGTACCAGAACTCCCGCCCGAGCAGGTAGTGCGAGATGTCTCCGGTGAGGCGGAGGTCCGGAAAGCAGTCGAGCAGACGCAGGGTGAAGAAGAGATCGGTGGTCATCCGGTCCCGGTGCGTCTCGACGTGCACCGGAATTCGCGCATCGTGCGCGAGCCGTCGCCAGCCTTCCAGGTACGGAATGCACTCCTCGACGGAATAGGGGCGCACGTCGGGCTGCAGGTTGATGTGGTCCGCGCCCAACTCGCCGACGTACTCCAGCACCGGCTTCAGATCGTCCACGGTCTTCGGATAGCACTGCGCCTGCCAGGTCATGCCGTGCTCGCGCAGGAAGGACGTCACCTCCTTCGCGAATGCGTAATCGATGAAGCGCACGCCGCACCCGTCGAAGCCCGCGTCGCGGATCATCTCGAGCTTCCGGTCGAGTGACCACTCCTGCCCGTCGGGGCGCCGTCGTTCCATGGCCCACATCGACTGATACACGAGCAGCTTCTGCATGGCGGAGCCTCAGGTCAGGAGAGCGGCGTGGTGGCGCAGGTGGTCTTCCACGAAGGAGGCGATGAAGAAGTAGCCGTGGTCGTAGCCGGCATGCCGGCGCATCGTCAGGCTCTGCCCGGACGCCGCGCAGGCAGCCTCGAAGGCTTCGGGGTGGAGCTGGTCGGCGAGAAACTTGTCCGCCAGTCCCTGATCGACGAGGATCCGGCCGGGATGCGGCTTCGTCCGGACCAGCGCCGTCGCGTCGTACTGCGCCCACGCCGCGCGATCGTCACCCAGATAGCCGCCGAACGCCTTGTGCCCCCATGGACACTGCGACGGCGCGCAGATCGGCGCGAAGGCCGACACCGAGCGGTACTGCTCCGGGTTGCGGAGCGCGCACACGAGCGCGCCGTGGCCACCCATCGAATGCCCGAAGATGCCCTGTCGCGCCGGGTCCGCCGGAAAGGACGCAGCGACGAGCGCCGGCAGTTCGCGAGTCACGTAGCTGTACATCCGATAGTGCGCAGACCACGGTGCTGCGGTGGCGTCCACGTAGAAGCCGGCGCCCACACCGAAGTCCCAGGAGTCGGTTTCTCCGGGAACATTCGCGCCGCGCGGACTCGTATCCGGCGCCACGAGCATGAGGCCCAGTTCGGCCGCGACGCGTTGTGCGCCCGCCTTGATGACGAAGGTCTCCTCCGTACACGTGAGCCCGGCCAGGTAGGTGACGACCGGGACGGGCCCCGTCTGCGCCTGCGGCGGAACGAACACCGCGAAGCGCATGCGAAGCCCGATCTCGGCCGAGGCGTGGGCGTAGTAGCCCTGCACGCCGCCGAAGCAGCGGTGCTCCGAAAGCACCTCGAGCGCCATCAGAACACCACGACGCTGCGGATTGACTCGCCCGCGTGCATCAGGTCGAACCCCTTGTTGATGTCCTCGAAGGGCAGCACATGGGTGATGAGGCTGTCGATGTCGATCTTGCCGTCCATATACCAGTCGACGATCTTCGGCACGTCGGTGCGGCCGCGCGCGCCGCCGAAGGCGGTGCCCTTCCAGACGCGGCCGGTGACCAGCTGGAACGGCCGCGTCGTGATCTCCGCGCCGGCCGGCGCCACGCCGATGATCACCGAGACGCCCCAGCCCTTGTGACAGCACTCGAGCGCCTGGCGCATCACCTTCACGTTGCCGATGCATTCGAAGCTGTAGTCGGCGCCGCCCTTCGTCAAGTTCACCAGATGCGGCACCAGTTCGTTCTCCGCCATGTCTTTCGGATTGACGAAGTGGGTCATGCCGAACTTCTCCGCCAGCGCCCGTCGGCCGGGGTTGAGGTCAACGCCGATGATCATGTTCGCGCCCGCGAGCCGCGCGCCCTGGACCACGTTGAGGCCGATGCCCCCGAGGCCGAAGACGACGACGTTCGCGCCGGGTTCGACCTTCGCGGTGTTGATCACGGCACCGATGCCGGTGGTCACGCCGCAGCCGATGTAGCAGACCTTGTCGAACGGCGCGTCCTCGCGGATTTTCGCGAGGGCGATCTCCGGGACCACCGTGTAGTTGGCGAAGGTGGACGTGCCCATGTAGTGGAACAGCGGCTTGCCGTCGAGCGAGAAACGGCTGGTGCCGTCGGGCATCAGGCCCTGGCCCTGCGTCAGGCGGATGGCCTGACACAGATTGGTCTTGTGGGAGACGCAGTACTCGCACTCGCGGCATTCCGGCACGTACAGCGGAATGACGTGGTCGCCTTTCTTGAGGCTCTTCACGTCCGGACCCACGTCCACCACGACGCCTGCGCCCTCGTGTCCGAGAATGGCGGGGAACAGGCCCTCGGGGTCGGCGCCGGAGAGCGTGTATTCGTCGGTGTGGCAGATGCCGGTGGCCTTGATCTCGACCAGCACTTCACCCGCCCGCGGACCGGCGAGCGTGACGGTTTCGAGCGACAGGGGGGCACCCGCCCGATGGGCGACGGCAGCGCGGACTTGCATGGACTCTCTCCCGATGGTTTTCTATGACCCGCATCATCCGACTTTTCGGCGTGCGTGTAGAGAGGCACGTGCAGGCCGTCGGTGCGGTGTCACGTCATGCCGCGGTGCGGGGCGGATACCCTGCCGAGGAAGGCTTCCACAGGCGCATTGACTGCCGCGGGAAACTCCCAGAGCGGGAACCCCCCGCCCCCGGGAATGACGATTTGCTCCGCGCGCGGCATCGCGGAACGGAGCGTCTGCGCAGTCGCGAGAAACTCCGGCACGTCGTGCTCTCCGCTCACGAGCAGGACAGGCACGGTCATCGACGGCAGCAGCGGCTCCAATGTCGGGACTGGCGCGGGGGCACTCTCGTCCAGCCACGGGCCGCCGGGGAAAGCCTCGATCAGCTGCCGATGCTCGACCGCGCGGCACTCGACCGGCCTCGTCCGGATGACGTCGAACCAGTCGCACGCGTTGAACCACTCGTCGCGGGCGGCCGCCATGCCCCGCGACTTCGCGGTGGCCCGCGCCCGGTTGATGGCGAACGTGGTGTAGGGCATCGCCGCGCCGGGCAGCACGGCGCCGTCCAGAATCAGCGAACTGATCCTGCCCGGCTGCCCATGAGCCAGCAGGAGCCCGACCGCCGCGCCGGTGTGTGTTCCCCACAGGTGGGTGCGACGGACCCCGGCGGCGTCCATCGCAGCCGAGACGTGCGCGGCGTACTCCACCTGTCCATACGGCCCGGCGATGCCCGCAGACCGGCCATGGCCCGGGAGGTCGACGAGGAGAAGACGGTAGCGATCGCGAAGGAAGGCGATCTGCGCCGAGAACAGCCCGCTGTGCTGGGTGGCCCCGTGCAGGAGTGTCAGCCAGGGCGCTGTTTCGGGCGCGTCAGTGACGGTGTGGAAATGCGCAGGCTGCGCTGCCTTCACCGCGAGCCCGACACATCGTCAGTACACATCGAACGCGATGCCCCGCTTGCCGAGCTGATCCTGCAGGAGGCGCTTCCAGGCGCCGGTCGGCGACCACACGCGGGCGACCGACTCGTACGCCTTCGCGGGGTCTTCGCCGCCCACCAGCGTCCGGTGCAGGAATACGAGTGACGAAGCACGGTAGTTGAGCTGGCAATGCACGAGCATCTTCCGGTCACCGAGGGCCGTCAGGACGGCGGAGAAGGTCTCGACGTCGCGCGAGGAGGGTTCCTCCCAGCGGATGGGGATGTTCACGAACACGATACCCTGGCGGGAGACGGCAAGCGGTTCTTCCCGCACGGCATCCTGCACGGTGGCCGGGGCAAGATAGATCACTGCCTCGAAGCCGTTGTCCTTCAGCCTGTCGAGCCACGCCAGCGATGGCTGACCCGATGTCGTCAGTCGGTCCGAGATCTCCACGAGGTTGGGGGGAGGGGCGACCTGGGCCGATGCCGCACCCGCGTGTACCAGCGCTGCCAGGAGCAGCGAACCGATGGCGGAATGCGGCAGACGAAACACCGGACGACCGAGGGACGCCACGGCGGGAGTCTCAGGTCGCGGGTGCTTCCGGCAGGGCTACGCCTACCATGGTGTCGCGGGTGACGATCGTCGCGAGACGTTCCTCGTCCCAGCCTTCCGTGCCGGGGGGTCGTTTCGGAATGACCAGATAGCGCATGTCGGCGGTGGAATCGTGCACGCGGATCGTCACGCCATCGGGGAGCTTCGTGCCGAATTCCTCCAGTACCTTGCGGGGCTCGCGAACCGCACGGCTGCGGTAGGCGCGGCTCTTGTACCAGTCGGGCGGCAGGCCCAGCAGCCATCGCGGGTAGCAGGAGCAGAGCGTGCAGACCACGAGGTTGTGCTCCGCCTCGGTGTTCTCCACCACGACCAGCTTGTAGGGGCCGCGGTCGAGGCCGATCTGCTCGATGGCCGTGTTGCCGTCGGTCAGGAGCAGTTGCCGGAAATCGGGGTCGACCCAGGCGCGGGCCACGACCTTGGCGCCGCGCGAGGGAGTGCGGGCGTCCATGTCCTCGACCTGTCGGCGGATCTCCTCGGCCGACAGGATGCCCTTCTCGACCAGCAGTTCACGGACAGCGATCTCCATGACCTGGTAGTAGCTGAGCCGGTCGGGGCCGTCGGGCAGCGTGGGATGCGGGTGGTCGTGATCGTGATGATCGTGACCGTCGTGGTGATCGTGGTCGTCGTTCATGAATGCGAGGCCTCCCCGGTCAGGCGGTTTCGAGCCAGTGCTCGTACAGCTCGATGTCGACGGTGTCCGCCGGGCCGCCCCGATAGTCGGACCACAACTGTGTCTGCGCGAACCGCACGCGGTAGAGGACCTTCGCCGGCAGGCCGTCCCGCGCATAGGCGAGCTCCTCCGGATTCGGGTACTGCCCGCAGATGCGCTCCACCACGCCCTGCTTGCCACGGCAGTACCACGGCGTACGGATATGGCCGGGGGGAAACGCGAGCCGCACGCTCACCCGGTCTCCCGGGCGGTAGCGCGGGGCGCTCACAACTCACCCCGGGCGTTGCGGGCTTCCACGTCGGCCATCTTGCGCGACAGCTCGTCGATGCCGAGCGCGCCGCGCTGGAGCAGTGTCTGGGTGATGGCGTGCATCCAGCGCTCGTAGTAGCTCATCCGGTCGTAGGCGCCGGAGCCGATGGCTTCGATGTTGCGCCGCAGCTCGTCCACGGTGATGAGGCGCCGGTCCTTGTGGGACAGCATGACCAGCAGGGCGTCGATCCGCTTTTCCCATGGGGCATAGTCGTGCTCGGTCGGCTTTACCATGTCGGCCGGCAGGCCGCCCATGTCGTGGATGCCGCGTGCGACTTCGAGTCCGGATTCGTTCTGCGTGCTCAAGGTTTGCCTCCTGCGGGGGACGGGGCGGCAGCGGGTTTCGCGTCGGGCGCCTTCGGGGCGCCGGGCGGCTGCTGGGGATCGATTTTCGCACCATCCGCGAGTCCTGCGGGAGGACTCACCGCGACGGGGGTCCCGACCTCAAGACCGCTCGCGACACGCAGCACCTTGCCGTCCGTGCCCGCGACGACGATCGGCACGAAGTGCACCTTCTGCTGGTCGTCCACCGTGGCGACGAATGTCTTCTTCTCCTTGGAGACGAGCGCGCCTGCCGGCACCTCCACGAAACTGGTGGCCGGGATCGCGAGTGCCACGTTCACGAAGCCGCCGGGCAGGAACTGCCCCTCGGCGTTGTCGAACTCGACTTCCGCGCGCCGCGTGCGGGTCCGGCTGTCGAGTTCCCCCGACACGCGCGTGATCTTTGCGCCGACCTTGCGCTCCGGCGCGGCGGCGTCGACGATCTCCACGTCGATGCCCGGCTTCACCAGCGGCGCCTCCGCCTGCTCGGCGTAGACCGTCACCTTGAGTCGCTGCGTCTCGGCGATGGAGATGAGAGGCTGCGCCGACACCTGGTTGTTGGTGGCATTGGTGATGAGTGCGCCCGCATCAACGAACCGGTTGGTGACCGTGCCGGCGAAGGGCGCCCGAACCGTGCGGTAGGTGGCCTGCGTGCGCAACTCCGTGATCTGCGCCTGCGCGACGCGGACTTCGTTTTCGGCGTTGTCGAGGGACTGGCGCGGGAAGAACCCCTGCTGGTGGAGTTCTTTCGCGCGCTGCGCGAGCCGCTTCTTGTTCTCGAGTCCGGTGGCGATCGTGGCGATCTGCGCGTCGATCTCGGGCAGCTCGATCTCGGCGATCACCTGCCCGGCCTTGACCATGTCGCCCACATCGACGTGGATCTTCCTGAGATAGCCGCCGACGCGGGAGTAGAGCACCGCGGAGCGCACGGGCACGGCCTCGCCCACGAGGTTCAGCTTGCGCACATCGGGACCCTGCACTGCCTTCGCGACGACGACAGCGGGACCGGCGGCGAGCTTCTCGGCCTTCTCGCGGGCCTGCACGGCTTCGTGCTCCGACTTGTCGCGGAAATACTTCCAGGCCGTGCCGCCCGCCCCCAGCACGACGACGGCACCGATGAGATAGAAGACGGCGAACGAGCGAGTCGAGGGACGGGAGGTCATCAGTGCGATTCCGGAGTCGGGTTGCCGGCGGCTTCGCGCTCGAAGCGCTCGTCGAGGGCGTGCAGCGTCGGCATGCGACGGCGCAGCAGGGTGTAGACCACAGGGACCACGAACAGGGTCGACACGGTGGCGAGGATCAGGCCGCCGATCACCGCGCGCCCGAGCGGCGCGTTCTGTTCGCCGGCCTCGCCGAGACCCATGGCCATGGGGATCATCCCGATGATCATCGCGAGCGCCGTCATCAGGACAGGACGCAGGCGCGTCCTGCCGGCCTCGATCGCGGCCTGGATCACGGTGACGGTCGGATGCTCCACGCGATAGTCGTTCGCGAAGCTCACGATCAGGATGGCGTTCGAGACGCCGATACCCACCGCCATGATCGCACCCATGAGGGACATGACGTTGAGCGTGGTCCCCGTGAACACGAGCATCCAGAGGATGCCGATCATCGCGCCCGGGACGGCCATCATGATGATGAAGGGGTCGGTCCAGGACTGGAACAGGATCACCAGCAGCGCATACACGAGCACGATCGCCAGGGCGAGGCCCAGCAGCAGGCTCGCGAAGGAGGACATCATCACCTCGTACTGGCCGCGGATCAGGATCTTCGCAGTCTTCGGGAAGTCCTTCTCGGCGGTGATCGCCGCGATCTTCTTCTGGATGGCCTCGACGGTGCTGCCGAGATCGCGGTCGTCGAGATTCGCGGCAATGTCGATGACGCGCTGGACCGTGTAGTGCGAGACGGACTGGTAGCTAGTTTCCGGCTTGACCGAAGCGATGTTGCCCAGTGCCACGACCGGCGCGCCGGGCACGCTGCCCAGATGGCGTTCGCGGGACGGCATGTTCATCGGGCCGTTCACGGGCGTGACCGGAATGGCCTTCAGGGCCTCGATGCTCGAGATGCGCTCGGGTGGTGTCTGGATCGACACCGTGTAGTTCACGCCGTTGGGGTTGAGGTAGTACGACGGACTGATGATGGCGCTGGAGGCCAGCGTCACCAGGGTGCTTGTCGCGGCGTCACGCTGGGTGATGCCGAGGCGGGCTGCACGCATGCGGTCCACTTCCACGCGGAGCGCCGGATAGTTGAGCACCTGCATCTGGCGGACGTCCACGGCACCCGGCGTCTCTTCGATGGCGCGCTTGACCCGGCCCGCGTACAGCTGCGCCCGCTCGAAGTTGGAGTCCTGGATCTGCACGTCGATCGGTGCCGGCAGACCGAAGTTGAGCACCTGCGTGACGATGTCCGCGTTCTGGAAATAGAAGTCCGACCCGGGGTACTTCGGCGGGATCTTCGCGCGGATCTCCCGCATGTAGTGCTCCACCGGCTTGTGCGGCTTCTTGAGCAGGATGAGGATCTCGGCGTCCATGCCGCTGATGTTGTCGGTGGGCACCAGCGCCAGGTTGAAGAAGACGGGCACCCCGACCATGTCGTTGATGCGCTCGATCTCCTCCGCCGGAATGATGCGGCGGATGTCTTCCTCCACGGCGAGGACCAGCTTCTCGGTCTCCTCGATGCGCGTGCCGATGGGCGCGCGGTAGTGGAGTTTCATGATGCCGACGTCGGGCGTCGGGAAGAAATCGGTGCCGACGATGCGCACGAGCCCGAGGCTGATCGCACCGAAAACCGCCACGATCAGCATCATGAATCCTCGGTGCTGCATGACCATGGTCAGCAGCCGGCCATACGCATTCTGGAGGCCGTCGAGCATCCCGTCCCGGGCGGCGTTGAAGCGGCCCGCGAAACCGCGGCTCGCGTGCGGTTCGTGGTCCACGTGTTCGCCGGTGAGCAGCAGCCGGGACAGCATCGGCACCAGAGTGAAGGACAGGACGTAGGACGCGAGCAGCGAGAACACCACCGCCAGCGCGAGCGGCACGAACAGGTACTTGGACGCGCCGTACAGGAACGATACCGGGAAGAACACGATGCAGATGGCCAGCGTGGCCATGGTGCGCGGCAGCGCGACCTCGCGCGAGCCCTCGATGATCGCCACCGTCAGCGGCTGGCCCATCGAGCGGTGCCGGTGGATGTTCTCCACGGCTACCGTGGCGTCGTCCACCAGGATGCCGGTGGCGAGCGCGAGGCCGCCGAGGGTCATCAGGTTGATGGTGTGCCCGGTGAGGTACAGGCAGATGACCCCCGCGAACATCGCGCAGGGGATGGAGGTGATGACGACGATGGTGTTGCGCCAGCTTCCCAGGAACAGCAGGATCATCAGCGACACGAGCAGAGACGCCAGCACGGCCTCGAAGGTCACGTTCTTGATCGCGGCGCGCACGAACTTCGACTGGTCGAAGTCCAGCGTGACATCCATGGCGTCGAGACCCGCCGCTTTCGCGCCCGCGCGGATCTCCTCGAGGATGCGGCCCACGCCGTCGACCACCGCCAGGCTCGACGCGTCGGAGTGCTTCAGCACCGTGAGGTAAGTGGCGCGCCGGCCATCGACGTGCACGATGTTGTTCTGCACCGCGAAGCCGTCTTCGACCTTCGCGACATCGCCCAGCAGGACCGGCACATTGCCCGCCATCTTGAGCGGCATGCGGTTGAACTCCTCCACGCTGGGCGGGCTGGAGTTCATCAGCACGTTGTAGTCGAAGTCACCGATGCGGGCCGTGCCCGACGGAATGAGGAGGTTCGACGCCTGCACTGCCGTGACCACGTCGTTGGGCGACACGCCCTTGGCGGTCATGAGCGTGGGGTTGAGGTCGACGGAGATCTGGCGGAAGCGGCCACCGAAGGGCGCCGGCACCTGCAAGCCGGGAATGGTGAACAGCTTCACGCGCACGAAGTTGAAAGCGTGGTCGAACATGCGGCCTTCCGGGAGCGTCTTGCTCGAGAAGGTCATCTGCACGATCGGGACGGTCGCCGGGTTGTACTGGATCATCACCGGCGGAGAGATGCCGGGCGGCAGGATGCGCAGAACGGTGCCGTTGATGGCGTTGATCTGCGCGATGGCTGCGCCGATGTCCATGCCCGGATGGAAAAAGACCTTGACCAGGCCCGTGCCGGGAATGCAAGTGGACTCGATGCGTTCGATGCCGGCGACGGTGGTGGAGTACGCGCGCTCGGAGATGATGACGACGCGGCGTTCCATCTCCTCGGCGGAGAGGCCGGGGTAGTTCCAGCCGACGAACACGACGGGGATGTCGATCTTCGGGAAGAAGTCGACCACCATCCGCGACGCTGCCAGCACACCGAGAAGGAGTACAAGCAGCGACAGAACGGCGATGGTGTACGGCCGGCGCAACGCCAGCCGCACGAGCTCCATCATGAAAAGGATTCCCCTGGATCCGGCGCGTGTCTCCCGCGTTCGACCACGCCGATCCTGCTTCTTGCTCGATTATCGTTTTGTGGCCGGAGGAACTCCGGCAGGGGCCGATGATAACGTCAGGTCGCGGCGCCCGTCACGCGATGACTCCGATCGCGCTGGTGTTGCAGACCTTCGTCACACGGCCGGTCGGGTCTTGCGCCAGTCCTCGAGCGTGATGACCTTGCCGGAATCGGCTTCGACGAAGATCTTGCCGTCCTTCGCACGGACCAGGAACACGGCCCACTTTTTCGCTTCGACCTGCGGATTGTTGTAGAGAGTGACCGCCCAGTGCTTGACGCCCTTCACGGGACGCTGGCTCGTGAGGATGCCGCCGGGCGGCTGGCCACCCTCGGCCTTGGCGGCCTCGGCACGGCGCTGCTCCTCCCACACCTTGACCTCAGGCAGGGCCATCACGGCCGATCGCGCTTCGCTGATACCGAACTTCTCGGCGACAGCCGCAGCCGGTTTCGTCTGGGCCATGGCAGGGGAGGTATGGAGCACGCCCAGGGCGAACAGGAAGGCGAGGGCGGAAACGAAACGGAAGCGCGTGGTCATGGCGAGGACGTGTATGGACGTTGACGGTGAGAGGTGCAGGAGGCCGGGTCAGGACTCGGCGAGAAACGTTTCGATTTCCCGGGCGAGCAACTCCGGCTGGTCGTGATGGAGCATGTGACCGGAGCCCGGAATTGTACACTCGCGCATCGAGCGGAATGCCGCGCGCCGACGGGCCCAGTCCGCGGCGTCATCGCCCGCGAACTGCTTCATCCACTCGGGGTCCCCGCCCCAGATCCACAGGGCGGGCGCGGTGGCCCGAGACCAGCAGGCCAGGGCTTCCTCCTGCCGGTACAGCGCCGGATGTACGTGCCGATGGCGCGGATCCGCCGCGGGGACCAGCGAGCCGTCGGCGCGTGTCATCGACCAGTGCGGCGCCAGGAATCGGGCCTTGTCCTCCGGGAGCCGCGGATTCGTCTTGCGCAGCCGCGCCGCCACCTCCGCAAGCGACGTGTACGCCCGGAAGCCCTCGCTCGAGCGCAACTGGTCCAGCCATCGGCCGTAGCGCTCGGGCGCCTGATCGGGCGTCGTCGGTTTCAGGCCGAAGCCCTCCGCGAGCATCATCCTGCCGATCCGCTGGGGGCGGATGCCGGCGTAGAGTCCGAGCACGTTGCCGCCCATGCTGTGGCCCAGCACCGTGGCCGGACGGCCGGGCGAGAAGTGATCCAGCAGCGCGTCTAGGTCCGCGAAGTAGTCCGCGAACCAGTAGCCGTCGGGCGCCCACTCGCTGAGGCCGAATCCGCGCCAGTCCGGTGCGACGACGTATCGGTCCTGCTCCAGCGCGTCCACGAGAAACTGGAACGATGCGGAAACATCCATCCAGCCGTGCAGCAGCACGAGCGGTGTTTTCGAGGGCTCGCCCCAGGTCCGCACGTGATAGCGAAGCCCGCGGATCGGGAGGAAATGCGAGACGGACGGTTTCATGGGGACCTTGCGGGGAGAAGTTTCATTCCTGGCCCATCGTCGGCTCCAGCGCGCGCTGGCGGCGACCGGTGTCCCAGGAGTTGAGCGCCAGCGCGGCGCCGATCATCACCATGCCGACGAACTCTGCCAGACGCAGGCGTTCACCGAGTTGTATGGCTGAGGAGATGAGAGCGATCACCGGGATGGCGAGAGACGAGAGGCTGGTCGTGCCTGCCGGGAGCCGGTGCAGCACGTAGAGCCACAGGAACCAGCCCAGTCCCGTCGCGATCACGCCGCTGAACAGCAGTGCGGAAACGAGGGGCCAGCCCCAGTCCATCGAGCGCTGCGGTACCAGCAGCGCGACGAGGGTGATGGGCACCAAACCGATCAGCATCTGCCAGAAGGTGAACGCCAGTGCGTCCATCTTTTCCCGATTGTGCAGACGCTTCGCGACGACGACCCCGATCGCCCAGCAAGCCCCGGCTGCGACGGCGAGAAGCTTCGGGACGATGGACGTCTGCATTTCCCAGGGCTCGAGGATCGCGCCCAGTCCGGCCAGCGCCAGGGCGACCGCCACCCATTGCCACCCGACGATGCGCTCGCCGAGCAGCGGCCAGGCGAAGAGGAGCACCCAGAACGGCATCGTGAAAGTGAGGATGGAAGTCTTGCCGGGATCGCTGCCTGCCAGCGCCCAGGTATTGAAGATCAGAAAGGCGCCGGTCTGGATGCAGCCCAGGAAGATGGCGGAACGGATGTGCGTCGGGCGGAGCGACCGTCCGGCCCACAGCATGGCGACCGCGAGCGTCAGCACGCCGACCAGCACGCGCAGTGCCGCGAAGTCGAAGGCGCCGGAATGGTTGAGTCCGATCTTGGCCGTGACCCAGGCGTACCCCCAGATCAGCGAAAGGGCCACCATCGCGACAGCCGCGCGTCGCTTCTCGGTGGAGGCACTCATGGGGTCCGGTCAGGCGAAGTGCAGCCCGGGGCCTTCGACGGCAGGGATGAGGGGGAGCGGGAGGAGGTCATGGAGCCGGCCGATTATAGCGACCGGCTCCCCTGCGGCCGTGTGTTCGCCGTTCAGCGGGTGTTGATGCGTTCCCGCTGGGCGACTTCGAGCTCCTTGCGGGCGTTTTCCACGGCGCGTTCGAGGTCCGCGATGCGGCGAAAGTAGCCCTCGTTCGGGCGGGCGCCGCCGCCGATGTTCGCGCTCATGTCGCCTCCCTGGGGTTCGCGGCCCTTCTCGAGCGCGGTCTGCGCGTCCTCGAGTGCCTTCCGGGCCCGGTTGACGCGGCTGTCGGCCGCGTCGCCGGCCTTGCGGCGCTCTTCCAGGCGACCCAGCAACTCCTCGCGGGTGCGCTTCTCCTGCTCGGCGCGCTTCTGCGCGGCTTCCTTCTGCTCGGCCGTGGGCGGCGGCGGGAGTTCGAGGGCCTTGGACTGTTTGGCGCCCTTCAACGGCTGATCGCTATAGATGATCCGTCCGTCCGGCATGACGTTCTTGTAGAGCCCCTGGGCGGAGGACTCCCCGGCGGACGCCAGGGCGCCAGCCACCAGGAACAACCCCATGAACAGCTTTGCGAAACGCATGATCGGCCTCGATGGACACGAATGACTCACAGCATAGACGGTTCGGACAGGCCCGGCGTTCACTCGCCGCGCGATAGAATCCCGGACATGGCGCGCGGTCTTCCCCGACCGGCGTGCCCGTCCACAGGCCTGTCATTCCTCACCCATGCAAGATCCCCGCTACATCCATTTGCGGCTGCACAGCGAGTATTCCGTAGTCGACGGCATCGTCCGGGTCGACGACGCGGTCTCCCGCGCGCGCGTCGACGGCATGGGGGCCATCGCGCTCACGGACCTCGGCAACCTCTTCGGCGCGGTGAAGTTCTATCAGGCGGCGCGCGGCAAGGGCTTGAAGCCGATTCTCGGGGCCGACTGCTGGCTGGAAAACGAGGACGATCCGGAAAAGCCTTACCGGCTTCTCCTTCTCGTGCAAAACCGCGAAGGCTATCTGCGCCTGTGCCGCTGGCTGTCCCGGGCGTTCATCGAGAACCAGCACCGGTCCCGCGCCGAACTGTCGCGTGCCTGGTTCCGGGCGGAAGGCACGGCGGGTCTCATCGCGCTGTCGGGCGGGCCTGCCGGGGACGTGGCTCAGGCCGTGATCGCCGGCAATCTGCCACGCGCGGTCGAACTCGCGACCGATTGGGCGGGGCTGTTCCCGTCCCGCTACTACATCGAGCTGCAGCGCGCGGGCACGCCGGACGCCGCCGCAGCCGAAGCCGGGCTGCTGCACGTGGCCTCCACCGTGCGATTGCCGCCGGTGGCGACCCACCCCGTCCAGTTCCTCGACCGAGAGCAGTTCCTGGCCCACGAAGCGCGCGTGTGCATTGCCGAGAGCCACGTGCTCTCCGACCAGCGCCGGCCGCGACGCTTCACCGAGGAGCAGTACCTCAAGACCCAGGGCGAGATGGCGGCGCTGTTCGCCGACCTGCCGGTGGCACTCGCCAACACCGTGGAGATAGCGAAGCGCTGCAACCTCACGCTCGAACTGGGCAAGAGCCAGCTGCCGCTGTTCCCGACACCCGATGGCAAGGGTCTGGACGAGTTCCTTCGGGCCCAGGCCAACGCCGGTCTCGAGCAGCGGCTCGCCGCGCTGTTCCCGGATGAGACGGAGCGCACCGAGCGCGCCCCGACCTACGCGGAGCGTCTCGAGTTCGAGATCCGCACCATCGTGCAGATGGGGTTTCCCGGCTACTTCCTGATCGTCGCGGACTTCATCAACTGGGCCAAGAACAATGGCGTGCCGGTGGGCCCGGGACGGGGTTCGGGCGCCGGATCCCTGGTGGCGTATGCGCTCGGCATCACAGACCTCGACCCGCTGCGCTACGACCTGCTGTTCGAGCGCTTCCTCAATCCGGAACGGGTGTCGATGCCCGACTTCGACATCGACTTCTGCCAGGACGGCCGGGACCGCGTGATCGACTACGTGCGCCGCAAATACGGCGCCGAGTCCGTGTCGCAGATCGCCACGTTCGGCACCATGGCGGCCAAGGCCGTGGTGCGCGACGTGGGCCGCGTGATGGAGTGGGGCTACAACCGCACCGATGAACTGGCGAAGCTGATCCCGTTCCAGCCGGGCAAGCTCATCACGCTCGCGATGGCGCGCGAGATGGAGCCGCGCCTGAAGGAGCGCGAGGAGACCGAGGAGGAGACGCGCGAACTGCTTGCGCTCGCGGAACAGCTGGAAGGCATGACCCGCAACGTCGGCATGCACGCGGGGGGTGTGCTGATCGCGCCGGGCAAGCTCACGGACTTCTGCCCGCTCTATTGTGCGCAGGGGTCGGAGAGCGTCGTGTCGCAGTTCGACAAGGACGACGTGGAGGCCGCTGGACTGGTCAAGTTCGACTTCCTCGGTCTCACGACGCTCACGATCCTCGACTGGACGATGCGCTTCATCCGCCAGCTCGATCCGTCGGCGAACTTCCGGCTGGAGGATCTCCCGCTCGACGATCCGCTCGCGTACCGCGTGTTCGCAACGGGCAATACAAGTGCCGTGTTCCAGTTCGAATCACGTGGCATGCGCGAGCTGCTCACGCGCGCGCGGCCCGACCGCTTCGAGGACATCATCGCGCTGGTCGCGCTCTACCGCCCCGGGCCGATGGACCTGATTCCCGATTTCATCGACCGCAAGCATGGCCGCAGCTTCGAGTACCTGCATCCGTTGCTCGAGCCGGTGTTGCGCCCGACGTACGGGATCATGGTGTACCAGGAGCAGGTGATGCAGGCCGCGCAGGTCTGCGCCGGGTATTCGCTGGGCGGCGCGGATCTGCTGCGCCGGGCCATGGGCAAGAAGAAGCCCGAGGAGATGGCGAAGCAGCGCGAGATCTTCGTGGAAGGCGCGAAGGCGAAGGACATCGATTCGCAGAAGGCGAACGAGATCTTCGACTACATGGAGAAGTTCGCGGGCTACGGTTTCAACAAGTCGCATGCCGCCGCGTACGCGCTGGTCGCCTATCACACGGCCTACATGAAGGCGCATCACCCCAGCGCGTTCATGGCCGCCAACCTCTCGGCGGTGATGGATGATACGGACAAGGTGCAGATGCTGCACGAGGACGCCCGCGTCAACGGGCTCGACATCCTCCCGCCCGACGTCAATACCGGTGAGTACCGATTCGTGCCTGTCGACCGCGGCCGCATCCGCTACGGGCTCGGCGCCATCAAGGGCACGGGCGAGAGCGCGATCGAGAACATCCTGGCCGCGCGGCAGTCCGGCGGCGCGTTTCGGGACCTCTTCGATTTCTGCCGCCGAATCGACACGCGCATCGTCAACCGCCGCGTCGTCGAGTCGCTGGTGAAGGCCGGCGCATTCGACGGCATCGATCGTTCACGCGCGCGCCTCTTCGCGAGCGTGGGCATTGCCCTCGGTGCCGCGGAGCAGGCGCATCGCAGTGCGAACCAGTCGAGTCTCTTCGGTGGAGCCGACCAGGCGGATGTCACGCCGGCTGGCCTGGTCGATGCTGCGTGGTCGGAGCACGAGCTCCTGCAGAACGAGAAGACGTCTCTCGGCTTCTACCTCAGCGGCCATCCGTTCACCTCCTATGCGCGGGAGTTCGCCAACGTGGTCCGCATGCCGTTGGGGCGCGTGTCCCCGCAATCGTCGGAGGACGGCGGCCGCACCGTGATGCTGGGTGGCGTGATCGAGTCGATGCGCTTCCAGAAGACACAGAACGGCCGAATGATCGTGCTCATGGTTTCCGACGGCACCGGCAGCCAGGAGATGACGGTCTACAGCGAGGTGTTCGATCAGTATCGCGATCTCGTCCGCGAGGACGCCGTGGTGCTGCTGGAGGCGAAGATCCGGGCGTTCCGCCGCGGCGGCGAAGACGGCGACGGCAGCATCGGCATGCGTATCTCGGTGGAACGGATCTACGACATCGCCGGCGCGCGTGCGCGGTTCGCGCGCGGCCTGCGATTGCGCATGAACGGCGAGGCCAACGCCGACAAGCTCGAACGCATGCTCGCGCCGTATCGCAACGGCCCATGCCCCGTCGCGATCGACTATCGCAACGGTCGCGCGCGCTGCGAACTGCGGCTGGGTGAGCAGTGGCGCATCACGCCGGCGGAGCCGCTCATCCGCGCGCTTCGGGAATGGCTGCGGGCAGAGAACGTGGTGTTCGACTACTGAGTCAAGGAATCCGCGCAGGTTGCGCGGACCTTCCTCGAGGCTGCGTCGCCGTCTGGCGACGGGCGGACTTCAGGTAAAGTGCCGCTCCCATGACATTGTCGTGCCGAGCCCGGCGCATTTTTCACCCATGACAAAGCCCGACTGCTCCCTGATCGACAGCGCATTGCTCGATCGCACGTCCCGTGATGCCCGGCGCGCAGCCCGCTTGCGACAGAACCACAACTTCCACGATGCCGATTCGGCGCTCTGTCAGCGATTGCTGAACGCCGTCGAGCCGGGTTCCTACGTGCCGCCGCACAGACATCTGGATCCCGCGAAGGACGAAACCTTCGTCGTGCTGCGGGGAAGCTTCGGGCTGGTTCTGTTCGACGAGGCCGGGGAAGTCGCAAAGACGGTGTTCCTGCGTGCCGACGGCGACGTGGTCGGTGTAACCGTTCCCCATGGGACGTTCCACACGCTGCTCTCGTTCGAGCAGGGATCGGTGTTCTTCGAGGCGAAGGCGGGGCCGTATGTGCCGCTGGCCGCCGAGGAGCGCGCGCCCTGGGCGCCCGCCGAAGGCGCGCCCGGGGTCACGGAGTTTCTTGCCAGAATGGAGGGGCTCTTCGAGCCCCCCGAAGAGGACGTGCCGGTCTGACGGGTCCGTTCAGGCGGACGCGCTGCGATTCGCTTGCCTGCGCAGGCGAGCCGTCACCAGAAGGCCGCCTGCCACGATCATCGCCCAGGTGCCCGGTTCGGGAACGGCGGTGAGAATGAGGTTGGGCTGCTGCAGACCGACGGAACCGCCCGGGTAGGAGGCCAGAGGGATGCTGTTCAGGAAGTCCAGGTGCTGCTGGTAGTAGCGGGCATACATCACCGGGTCGGGGGACAGGGCGCCGAGGCCCATCAGACCGTCGTCCGACAGCGTCGGGTTGACCGCGCGGTCAACCGCTCCCCCCAAATACTCATCGAACAGCCCGATCATGTGACCGAATTCGTGGGCCTTCACGGAATCGCTCGCGTCCGAGAACCAGCGCACCATGTTGTCCCGGCAGGCGAGACTGGTGGAATCGAAGGCGCAGCTCGACGGCTGGATCTCGACCGACACCGTCTGGTCCGCGCCGGGCGCCAGGATCACAGTCGGCCTGACGTCGACCTTCACATCGTAGGTGCGGTTGTTGGCCAGGTCCTTGATCACGTACTGATCGTTCCAGATCGACTCGATGGCCTGCTCCGTCTGGGCGGCCCACGCGAGCTTGGCCGCCGTGTTGTAACCCAGGGCGTCCACGAACGAGAAGAGGATGTCGACTTCCTTGACCACGGCGATGCCGTCGAAGGCGCGGTCGTAGTGGATCTCCCAGCTGAAGGCCGGGACCGCAGGAGAGAAACGATTGGCGTTGATCGTTTCGACGACGGCGCCGACGGGAACGGCAAGCGCTTGGGAGGAAAAGACGAATGCAGCGGCAAAGGCGCTCAGGCCCCACCGGGTGAAGGCGGTCATTTAGGTCCCCATTAGTTGTTCTCGGACGGCCGACCCCGGGAGAGTCCGGGGTCAGCCTTTCCGGATGCAGCGAATGTGCCCGGATCGGCGAGACAGTGCAACAGGGGGGCGTCTTCAGTCCGACAGCGTGGCCCGCAACTCCCGGAGATAGCGCACCCCTTCGATCGCGCGGCTGCCATACCAGGAGGTCATTCCCCCGTCGATGAGAGAGATTCCGGGGTGGCATTGCGGTGGCAGCTCGTCGCGCACGGCGCCGATATGGCGCTCGCGAAAACTGTACGGCTCGGTGGACAGGAAGACGTGGCGGACGTCCTGCATCAGCTGGGGCGTAAAGTCCACCGACGGATAGCGGGAATGGGCCTGCCCGGGCACCGTGTCCCACCCGACCAGCGAGAGCATCCGCGAAATGTAGGTGTCGCGCGCGACCGACATCCACGGGGACTTCCAGATGAGGTACACGACGTTTTCGCGCTCCAGGCGCGCGCCCGCTTCGCGCGTGAGGGCCAGTTCCTCGGCGAACGTCTCGCACAATTCCTCGGCTCGACCTTCGCGTCCGAACACACCACCCACGAGGCGGTAGAGTTTCAGATTGTCGTCCGGCTCGATCGGATGGGTCACGAGGATATTGGGAACGAACTCGGCAAGCTCGTCGACGACCGGCCGCGGGTTCTCGTCGATGTTGACGATGAGGTGGGTCGGACCGAGCTTGCGGATCTTCGCGACATCGACCGTTTTGGTGCCGCCAACCTTCGGCACGCGCCGCACCGGTCCCTTCGGATGGATGCAGAAACCCGTGCGCCCGACGATCTTGTCCTCCAGGCCGAGGCTGAACAGCAATTCGGTGATGCTCGGGACCAGCGACACGATGCGGACCACCCCGGTGGCGGGCTCGTGGCAGGTGCCGGCGGCATCGGTCAGCCTGGGATCGGCGACTCGGTCGGACATTGCGCTCCCCTTTCGCGCGGGACCGGCGATATGCCGGCGACCCGAGCCGGATTCTAGTGGGAGGCCGGCATCCTCCCAAATTGACGTTTACGTTAACTGGAACTGCGACGATAATGCAGCCCCGCAGTGTCCGGCGCTAAGATGGCGCGGCTGCCCTCCCCGAACTTCCGAGCGATCCCATGACCGACCTCTCCAGCCACGGCGCCGCCGGCGCCGGCTTCCAGACCCGTCACCGCTTGCGTTTCGTCACTGCAGCGAGCCTGTTCGACGGCCACGACGCGTCCATCAACATCATCCGTCGTCTTCTCCAGAGCAATGGCGCCGAGGTGATCCATCTCGGGCACAACCGGTCCGTGAGCGAGATCGTCACGGCTGCCATCGAGGAGGACGCCCACGGCATCGCCGTCTCGTCCTATCAGGGCGGGCACGTGGAGTACTTCAAGTACATGATCGACCTGCTGAAATCCGGCGGGGCGGGCGCGGTGAAGGTGTTTGGCGGTGGCGGCGGTGTGATTGTCCCGGCCGAGGTGGCTGAACTCCACGCCTACGGCGTCGAACGGCTCTACTCCCCGGAGGACGGCGCCAAGCTGGGTCTGGTGGGAATGATCCAGGACATGATGCGGCGGGCCGACCGGGATCTCGCGGCCGAAGCGTCCCTGTCGATCGACGCGCTGGCTGGTGGCGACCGGCGCTCCCTGGCCCGGACGATCACCGCCCTGGAGAACGAGGCCCTCGCGCCTGAACTGGCCGCCGAAATCGCCAAACGTGCGCGGCAGCTGGCTGCGGTGCCGGTGCTCGGCATCACGGGTACGGGCGGCGCAGGTAAGTCTTCGCTTACTGATGAACTGCTGCGGCGTCTGCGTCTGGATCAGCAGGAACGGCTGAAGATCGCCGTGATCGCGGTCGATCCGTCCCGCCGGAAGTCCGGCGGTGCCCTGCTCGGTGATCGCATCCGCATGAACGCCAACGACCATCCGAACATCTATTTCCGGTCGCTGGCGACCCGCGAGGCGGGCTCCGAAATTGCCGCCTGTCTTCCCCAGGTCATCGATGCCTGCAAGGTGGCGGGATTCGACCTGGTGGTCGTCGAGACCTCCGGCATCGGGCAGGGCGATGCCGCGATCGTGCCTCTGGTGGACACGACTCTCTATGTGATGACGCCCGAGTTCGGCGCCGCGAGCCAGCTCGAGAAGATCGACATGCTGGATTTCGCCGATTTCGTGGCGATCAACAAGTTCGACCGCCGCGGCGCCCAGGACGCCCTTCGCGATGTGGCCAAGCAACTCCAGCGCAACCGCGAGGCCTTCGGCGTCTCGCCCGACACCATGCCGGTATTCGGCACCATCGCGTCCCGATTCAACGACGACGGCACCACCGCGCTCTACGGCGCCCTGGCAACGCACCTCGCCGGGCAGGGCCTCAAGCTCGAAGCGGGTGTCCTTCCGCGGCCTGCGATCCGTGCCTCGTCGGCAGTCCGCGCCGTGGTTCCGCCGGCCCGTGCTCGTTATCTGGCCGATATCGCCGAGACAGTGCGCACTTACAAGGGCAACGCCATCCGGCAGGCCCGCCTGGCCCGCGAGCGGCAGCAGCTCATGGAATCGAAGCGCATGCTCGCCGACGAATGCGGGGAACAGGCCGGTGGCCTGGACGCCCTGATCGCCGCCCGCGACGGCGCCCTCGATCCCAAGGCCAAGGCGCTCCTCGCCATGTGGCCGCGCATGCAGGACGAGTACTCGGGCGACGAGTACGTCGTCCGCATCCGTGACAAGGAAGTCCGCACGGCGCTCACGACGACGTCGCTGTCCGGCACGAAGATCCGCAAGGTGGCCCTGCCCCGCTACGAAGACCACGGCGAGCAGCTCAAGTGGCTGCTGCTGGAGAACGTCCCCGGGTCCTTCCCGTTCACCGCGGGCGTGTTCGCCTTCAAAAGGGAGAACGAGGACCCCACCCGGATGTTCGCCGGCGAAGGCGATGCCTACCGGACGAATAAGCGCTTCCACATGCTCGCCGACGCCATGCCGGCCAAGCGCCTGTCCACGGCCTTCGACTCCGTGACCCTCTACGGCTTCGATCCGGATGAGCGCCCGGACATCTACGGCAAGGTCGGCAACTCCGGGGTCAGCATCGCCACCCTCGAGGACATGAAGGTCCTGTATTCCGGCTTCGACCTCTGCTCGCCGGACACGAGTGTGTCCATGACCATCAACGGCCCGGCGCCCACCATCCTGGCGATGTTCATGAACACCGCCATCGACCAGCAGATGGACAAATTCCGCAAGGACAACGGCCGCGAGCCCACCGAGGACGAAGCCGCGAAGATCCGCACCTGGACGCTCCAGACGGTGCGTGGCACGGTGCAGGCGGACATCCTGAAGGAGGACCAGGGACAGAACACCTGCATCTTCTCCACCGAGTTCAGCCTCGAGGTGATGGGCGACATCCAGGAGTATTTCGTCCATCACGGCGTGAAGAACTTCTACTCGGTGTCGATCTCGGGCTACCACATCGCCGAGGCCGGCGCGAACCCGATCAGCCAGCTCGCGTTCACGCTCTCGAACGGTTTCACGTTCGTGGAGGCCTACCTCGCGCGCGGCATGCACATCGATGATTTCGCGCCGAATCTGTCGTTCTTCTTCTCGAACGGGATGGACCCCGAGTACACCGTTATCGGGCGTGTGGCCCGGCGGATCTGGGCCACGGCGATGAAGAACCGCTACGGCGCCAACGAACGCAGCCAGAAGCTCAAGTACCACTGCCAGACGTCCGGCCGCAGCCTGCATGCGCAGGAGATCGCATTCAACGACATCCGGACGACGCTGCAGGCGCTCATCGCCACCTACGACAATGCCAACAGCCTGCACACCAATGCCTACGACGAGGCCATCACCACGCCGACCGAGGAATCCGTGCGCCGGGCGATGGCGATCCAGCTGGTGATCAACCGGGAATGGGGGCTCGCCAAGAACGAGAACCCTAACCAGGGCAGCTTCATCATCGATGAACTCACTGACCTCGTCGAGGAGGCCGTGCTGAAGGAGTTCGAGCGCATCGCCGAGCGTGGCGGCGTGCTGGGCGCGATGGAAACCGGCTACCAGCGCGGCAAGATCCAGGAGGAGTCGCTCTACTACGAGCACCGCAAGCACGACGGCTCCTACCCCATCATCGGCGTCAACACGTTCCGCAATCCGAACGGCGACCCGATGCCCGAGACCCTGGAACTCGCCCGGTCCACGGACGACGAGAAGCGCAGTCAGATCCGTCGCCTGCGCGAATTCCAGGCGGCGCACGCGCACGAGAGCGGTCCGATGCTCCAGCGGCTTCAGCAGGCCGTCATCGACGACCGCAACGTCTTCGAGGTGCTGATGGAGGCCGTGCGGTGCTGTTCTCTCGGCCAGATCACGCACACCCTGTTCGAGGTCGGGGGCAAGTACCGCCGCAGCATGTAGTGGAATTTCCCGCGACGGCGCCGTGCCTTCTGCAAGGCCGCCGTTGCGGGGTCAGTCCAGCTTGAGCCCGACCTGCGTGATCGTCTCTCCGTTCATCTCGCGCACCGTGAACCGCAATCTCCCGACACTCACCTGATCCCCGACGACCGCTCTCGGCAGGCTCGCCGTCATCATTTCCCCCAGGGTTCCCCCGTGAGGGGTGTCGGGTGCGCCGTCATAGGCGGCAAGCACGTCCTCCAGCGGCGCATCCGGATCGAGCACGAAGTCTCCGTAACGGGACCGTGCCGTCGCCGTGCCGGCCTCCGAGCGTGAGGTGAAGTAACTGACCAGCGTGTCCGCACCGCTTGCCTGACTCACGACCAGGATGCGGTCGCCGATCTCCAGGGGACCTTCCTCGCGATTCACGGGACGACCGTCCCGCAGGATCGCCGCCACGTAGGACTCGCCCGGCGGATCGAGACTCGAAAACGCAGCCCCGGCCAGGCCCGATGCATCGTTCACTTCGAACTCGAACAGCCGCGTGGTGCCATCGGTCAGCGCCACGTCCAGGGCCGGCTCGCTCTGCGGCGGGAGTGCGACCCCCAAGCGGCGCGCGGCAAACCCGATCGTCATGCCCTGTACCAGCAGAGAAGCGAGCACCACGACGAACGCCACGTTGAAGAGCAGCTGGGCGTGCGGCATGCCGGCCAGCAGCGGGAACAGCGCGAGCACGATCGGCACGGCGCCGCGCAGACCGACCCAGCCGATGAAGGCGGACTCGCGCCACGGGAAGCGGAACGGCAGCAGCGTGACCCAGACCGCTAGCGGGCGCGCGACGAACATCAGCAATGCCGCCACACCCAGCGCCGGCAGGGCACTTCCCGCGAGTTCCGAAGGCGTCACCAGAAGCCCGAGCAGCAGGAACATGCCGGACTGCGCAAGCCAGGCCATGCCGTCCATGGCCCGCAGGACATCCTCGCCCGCCCGATGTTTCCGATTGCCGACGATGAGTCCCACGAGGTAGGCCGCGAGAAACCCGCTGCCCCCCGCGAGATTGGTGAGGGCAAAGACACCGAGGCCGGCTGCACAGATGAACAATGCCGACAGGCCTTCGGTGATGTGAAGGCGGCCGATGACCGCGCTCAGGGCGCGTCCGCCCAGCAGGCCTCCCGCCGCGCCGATCACCAGTTGTGCGACGAGGTCGAGCGCGATCTCGACGCCGCCCATGCCTCCCGGCTGGCTGATGGCCCGCACGAGACTCAGCGTGAGAAAAATGGCCATCGGATCGTTCACGCCCGACTCGATCTCGAGGGTGCTGCCGGTGCGGTCGTTGAGGCGCACGCGGTTGGCCCGGAGCAACGCGAACACCGCGGCCGCGTCCGTCGATCCGACGATCGCCCCCAGCGCGAGACCAGTACGCCAATCCAGCCCCAGCAGCCAGACGGCACCGAGCCCGACCATGGCCGCGGTCGCCGCCACACCGAACGTCGCGAGCGCCAGCGATGGCGCCAGAGCCACCCGGAAGCTCGACAGTCTCGTGCGGAGACCGCCGTCCAGCAGAATCACCGCGAGCGCCAGATTGCCGATGAGGAAGGCGAGCCGATGGTCATCGAAGGCGAATCCGCCCGGCCCGTCCTCCCCCGCCGCCATGCCGACGATGAGGAACACGAGCAGGAACGGCACGCCCATGCGCGACGAGAGCGCGCCGAGCGCGATACCGCCCGCGAGGAGCGCAGCGGCGAAGAGGAAGATTTCGTTCACGGCAGTCATGAGGGTATCCGGACCGGGACTGCCGGCCGACCCGCGCGGGAATCGTCGGGCCCGAAGCCCCGGGATTTCCGATTGGTCCGCCGAATCGCGCAGTGGTTCAGTCTGGCCGTGTCGTCCAGTGCGTGAACGGTGCTGCCTTCGCCGATGTCTCAACGCCAGTGTCGATTGCAGCCAAGAGGAACGGGTCCGCCGGAGAGTCCCGCGGCGTCGCTGCGGCACGACGGAAAGTCGGGGGCGATACCGGGTCACTCGCCGGACGCCGCATGTCATGCGGAAGTTCCGGAAGCCCCTTGGAGGTGCCGCATGGATGCACTTGCCCGATCGCTGCCGGCGTGGCCGTTCCCGGCGGATCCGCTGCTGGCCGGCGCCGCGGCGCTCATCGTGGCTGTCGTGGCCGGTGAAGTCGCGCACCGCCTGATGCGGCTGCCGCGGATCACCGGCTACGTCACGGTGGGCCTGCTGCTGGGTGCTGCGGGTCTCGGGCCGACGGACGGCAGTGCACTCGGTCCATGGCGCCTAGTCGTGGATCTCGCGCTGGCGCTCCTGCTGTTCGAATGCGGCATGCGGGTCGACTTTCGCTGGTTCCGCGCCAACCCCGCCCTGCTGGCGACGAGCGTGCTCGAGGCGCTGCTGTCGTTCGGCACCGTGTTCATGGTGATGCGGCTGTTCGATGCGACGGCATGGCTTGCCGCGGCCGTGGCCGCCATCACCATGGCGACGTCACCGGCGGTGGCCATGCGCGTCGCGGCGGAGTGCCGGGCCAGCGGGCAGGTGACCGACCGGCTGATGGTGCTGTCCGCCCTCAACGTCTTCTATGCCATCGTCGCGCTGGAACTGGTCACCGGCAGCGTTCACGGTCTGCAGGGACACGGCTGGGTCGCTGCCGTGCTGCATCCGGTTCAGGTCATCGTGGGGCCGCTGCTCGTGGCGGCGGTGATGGCACGGGCGTTCTGCTGGCTGCGGCGACGTTTCGATTTCGCGGACGAACAGGGCACGGCACTGCTTTTCGGACTGCTTCTGCTGGGTCTCGTCGTGCTGTCGGCCGCCCGGCTGCCCATGCTTCTCGCGCCGCTTCTCGCCGGCGCGATGGTGCGGCACGCAGACCCTAGGCCACGCACATGGCCGAGACACTTCGGCACGGTCGGCGGCCTTCTCGTCATCCTCATGTTCGTGCTCACCGGCGTGGCGCTGTTCTCGGTCGATGTCGTCGCGGGTGCGCTCGCGGCGGCTGTCCTGATCCTGACGCGGGGTGCAGGCAAGGCCGTTGGCGTGCTTCTGCTGGGCCGGCCCAGCGGATTGTCCTGGAAGCAGTCGGGCGCGCTTGCCCTCGCACTCACGCCCATGTCCGGGGTCGCCGTGGTGATGGCGCTCGACTTCCGGGCGGCGTTTCCCGAGCAGGGCGACGAGCTGGCCGCCGTCGTGTTCGGGGCGATCGCGCTGCTGGGGCTCGTGGGGCCGTTTGCCGTACAGCTGGCACTGCGACAAGTCGGCGAAGCGCAGGCCGGACGCGCCTGACCATGGCCCTCGAACCGTTCGCCCGGTCGCAGGCCTTCACGCTCGGCATCGAGCTCGAGATGCAGCTCGTCGACACGCACGACTACGATCTGGCGCCGGCGGCGGCGGACGTGTTGCGCGTCATCGACTGCAACGATCTCGTCGGTGAAGTGAAGCCGGAGATCACGCAGGGGATGATCGAGATCGCCACGGGTATTTGCGAGACCTGGGCGCAGGCCTGCGGGCAGCTCGTGGCGATCCGGACCGCCATGGTCCGCGCGGCGGACCGGCTCAACGTGGCTGTGTGCGGCGGCGGCACCCATCCGTTCCAGCACTGGAGCGAGCGGCGCATCTACGACGAACCGCGCTATCGCCGGCTCTCGGACCTCTACGGTTACCTGGCCAAGCAGTTCACGGTGTTCGGGCAGCACGTCCACATCGGTTGCGCCGGGCCCGACGACGCGCTGTATCTCCTGCACGCGATGGCGCGCTATGTACCCCACCTCATCGCGCTCTCGGCGTCGTCGCCGTTCGTGCAGGGACAGGACACCGGCTTCCAGTCGGCGCGGCTCAACTCGGTGTCGGCGTTTCCGCTGAGCGGACGGGCGCCCTTCACCGAGACATGGGCGCAGTTCTCCGCCTACTTCGAGCGCATGCGAAGCACCGGCATCGTCGAGAGCATGAAGGACTTCTACTGGGACATCCGGCCGAAGCCCGAATATGGAACCGTCGAGGTGCGCGTGATGGACACACCGCTCACCGTCGAGCGTGCGGCGCTCCTGGCCGCCTACGTGCAGGTGCTCGCGCACTGGCTGCTGAGCGAGCGCCCCTTCCGGTTGTCCGAGGACGACTACCTCGTGTATGGCTTCAATCGCTTCCAGGCCTGCCGTTTCGGCCTGCATGCCACCTGCGTGGACCCCGAGACCCATGAGCACCGTGTGCTGGCCGATGCGCTCACCGCGACGCTGCCGGTGCTTCGGGAGCACGCGCCTGAGCTCGGCGCGGGCGATGCGCTGGAGCGGATCGCCGAGGAACTGCGGGCAGCGCGGACGGACGCGGGCTGGATGCGGCTGGCGCATGCTGACGCGGGATTCCTGCCGGAAGTGGTCCGAAGGGCCTGTCTGCGGTGGCGGGAACCGGCATCTGCCTGAGCGATGCTTGCGCGGGCGACGGTTTCCGCAAGGGCCTGTGCGATAATCCGGGCCCATTTCCCAGATAGCATGCGGCCCCGCTGGCCGCGCGAGTTCCACGCGCGGCGACACGGCCCCCATCTCCCCGCCCCGATGGCCGAAGACGATTACCTCGAACCCGAAGACGAATACGGCTGCCGGCAGACCTTGCGCGTCGCCGGCCCCGCGGCAGACGTGGCGCAGTTCCGCCACGACCTCGAGGAGAGCGAACGCTGGGGCAACGAGATCGACTGGTTCCTGCGGTTCGGCGATTTCGATCCGGTTCCCGATGCCATGTTCCGCGACTCGGCCCGCACCATGGGCCGGCTGTGCGTGTACCTGCGCGAGCGCTGGGGCGACTACGCCGACTCGAGCCACCCCGTGATGATCGTGTCCCAGGCGGATGACGCCATCTCGTACGAGTTCTACACGAGCCGCACGCCGCTGCTGGGCCTCGTGCGCATGTTCTCGTCCGAGTACAAGACGCTGCGTTTCGCGATCGACTATACCTACCCCGATGGCAGCGGGTACGACGGTCATTGCACCTACGAGCGCGGCGAGATGGCCGATGGCCTCGAGGAAACCTACGAATACATGTCGCACTCCGACTTCGAGGAGTTCGCGGGGTTCGATATCGGTGCCGGTACCCTCGACGTGCTGTGCCAGTCGAAGGGCGGAACCACCGCGCAGGTCGGCGACCTCAAGCCGGGCCGCTGGGATCTCTCCTTCGCGGTCGAGACCGCGCTCAAGTGGGGGCAGGCAGCCGTCAGCTTCTTCGTGTTCCACCACGAGGCCTACACCTGTGACGTCGAGTCCTACAAAGGCATGGATTCGTTCGTGATCACTGTGGGGTTCGAGCGGACTGAACTCGGCGAACCGGCGCGGCCGGTGGTGGTGGGGATCATCGAGAAGTCGAACACGGCGCGCGCGCCCGACTTCGGTCAGGGCATCCAGGGCACGGAACACCAGGCCCGCCGGATCCTCCTCGCGCGCGGGGGGTTTCTCATGGAACTCGCCCGCTGCGACCGGCTCGCGGACCCGCACTGGCACATCGACCAGCTCAAGCTGCGCTGCTATCGCGATGCGGCGAAGAAGGTCATCGCCGTCGTCTTCGATGCGGCCGCCGATGCGACATCCCGGCCGGCCCATTCACCGCAGCCGCGCGTGAAGGGCGGCAAGGTGTACATGTTCCCGGACTCGAAGACTCGGCACTAGCGCTCAGGCTGCGCGGATCGCGTGACGGCCTGATCCCCATCGGATCAGCCGTGCCGAACGTGCTTCAGCGTTTCTCGACCCGCTTCAGGAAGACCTGCATCTCGCGCACCGCCTGCTGGTCCCCATTGGCCTGAGCTGTCTCGATTCCCTTGCGGTAGGTTTCGGCCGCCCCGACGAAGTCACCAGCGGCTTCCCGCGCCTTGCCCAGCAGTTTCCACGCGGCCGAGTACTTCGGGTCCAGTGCGACCGCCATGGTCAGATGCTCCACGGCCGTGGCAGCGTCGTCGCGCTTGAGCCATTCGTTGCCCAGGCTGAAGCGCAGCAGTGCGCTGTCCTTTCCTGCGGCGAGCATCTTCTGCAACTGCTCGAGCACAGTCTCAGATCTCGATCTGGGTGCCGAGCTCGACGACCCGGTTGGTGGGGATGCGGAAGAAGTCGGTGGCGCTGCCCGCATTGCGGGACATCGCCGCGAACAGCTTTTCCCGCCAGAGCGACATTCCCCGCGCCTGCGTCGGCACGATGGTCTGCCGCGACATGAAGAACGACGTGGTCATCATCTCGAACTCCAGGCCCAGCTTGTTCGGCAGCGCCAGGGCGGCCGGCACGTCCGGATCGTCCTTGAAGCCATAGTGCAGGGCGATCCGGTAGAAGTCACCGCCGAGGGGTTCCACTTCCAGCCGCTGGGAATCCGGCACGTAGGGCACGTCTTCCGTGATGACGGTAAGCAGCACGATGCGCTCGTGCAGGACCTTGTTGTGATTCAGGTTGTGGAGCAGGGCATGGGGCACGCCTTCGCGGCCGGTCGTGAGGAACACGGCCGTGCCTTCGACCCGGGTCGGCGGATGGGCGGTCACCGAGGTGAGGAACGGCGCGAGCGGAATGGCGCCGGGCTGGATCTGGCCGAACAGGATCTCGCGCCCGCGCCGCCAGGTGGACAGCAGCACGAACACCGCGGTCGCGATGGCCACCGGGAACCACCCGCCCTGGAACAGCTTGATGGAGTTGGCGCCGAAGAAGGCCAGGTCCACGATGAGGAACGTGCCGGAGACGCCGATCGCCAGCACGCGGGGCCACTTCCAGAGCCGGGCGAACACGAAGTAGAGCAGGATCGAATCGATCGCCATCGTGCCGGTGACTGCGATGCCATAGGCGGAAGCCAGCGAGCTGGACGACCGGAACCCCACCACCAGCGTCAGCACCGAGACCAGCAGCACCCAGTTGATCCAGGGCATGTAGACCTGCCCCATCTCCTTCTCCGACGTGTGCTGGACCGCAAGGCGAGGGCAGTAGCCGAGCTGGATCGCCTGCCGCGTGAGCGAATAGGCCCCGGAGATCACGGCCTGAGATGCGATGACGGTTGCCATGGCGGCGAGCACGACCATTGGGTACAGCCCCCACGTGGGCACCATGCGGTAGAACGGATGCTCCACGGCGGACGGGTCGCTCAGCAGCAGCGCGCCCTGCCCGAAGTAGTTGAGGACCAGTGCCGGCGCGACGAATCCCAGCCAGGCGAGGCGGATGGGCTTGCGTCCGAAGTGGCCCATGTCCGCATACAGCGCTTCCGCGCCGGTCACCGCAAGGATGACCGTGCCGAGCGCGAGAAAGCCGAGGAGATGGTTGTCAGCGAAGAACCCGACGGCGTAGGCCGGATTGAGAGCGTTCAGCACATGCGGATTGCGGGTGATCTGAATGACGCCGAGCACCGCCAGGACGATGAACCACACGGCGGTGATCGGACCGAAGAACGCCCCCACCGTACCCGTGCCCTTGAACTGCACGATGAACAAGCCGATGATGATCACGACGGTGATCGGGATGATGTAGGGCTCGAACACAGGCGTCGCGACGTTGAGTCCTTCGACCGCCGACAACACCGAGATCGCCGGCGTGATCATGCTGTCGCCGTAGAACAGGGCGGCTCCGAACATGCCCAGCACCGACAGCAGCCAGCGCGCGCGGGAGCCTTTCTCGGTGGTGCCCACCACCAGCGCCATGAGCGCCATGATCCCGCCTTCACCGCGGTTGTCTGCACGCATCACGAACGCCACGTACTTGAGCGTCACGATGATCCCGAGCGACCAGACGATCAGGGAGAGCACGCCCAGCACGTTGTCGTGGGAGAGCACCACGGCGTGCGGCCCCCCGAATGCCTCCTTCATCGTGTAGAGCGGACTCGTGCCGATGTCACCGAACACGACGCCGATCGCGCCGAGCGCGAGCGTGGTCACACTGCTGCGACCGTGCCCGTTGGCGTCGGGGGCGGCAGGTTCCGGGGCAGGCGACTCGACCGGCTCGGCAGGTTCGTTGTCAGTGGAGGGCTGCGCCATGCGACTTCCGTCGACGGGGGAAAGGGCTGTAGGGAGCGGGATACCCGGCGGAGGCCGACGGGGAAGAGGATTCGATCAACGCTCGCGCCGCCAGCCCGATTCGGGTCGACGCCGCGGCCAGGAATGTCATGGGACAGAAGAGTTTCGTACGACCGGAGGTCATGGTAGCACCATCGTTCCGGAGTGTGTTGCGCTGCGGCAGGCACATTGAGACGCCCTGCCGATGCGCATACCATTGGGTGATCATCCACCCGCGGAGTCTCCTTTCATGCGCCAAGCCGTCCACACCGCCAATGCGCCGCGTGCGCTCGGCACCTATTCGCAGGCCATCGTCGCTGGCAGCACGGTCTACCTCTCCGGGCAGATCGGGCTGGACCCGGCCTCCGGCGAACTGGTGAGCGGGTTCGAGAATCAGCTGCACCGGGTCTTCCGCAATCTCGCTGCCGTGGCGGCGGAGGCGGGCGCGTCACTCGACAACGCGGTGCGGGCCACCGTGTTCATCGTGGATTTCGCCGACTTCCCGAAGCTGAACGAGATCATGGGTCAGTACTTCCGTGAGCCCTACCCGTCGCGCACCACCGTGCAGGTCGCGGCGCTGCCGAAGGGCGCGCTGGTCGAGGTCGATGTCATCCTCGTGAAGGCCTAGCCTCGAGGCGTCTCCATGGTCCGGACCAGTCCGATGTCCTGCGGTGCCGTGCGAGCCGCCCTCTGCGCCCTGCGCGGAGTCGCACGGCCCGGCCGGTTCGCCCTGCGCGACCTGTCCCGCCCGTGACCGCGCGGACCGCGCCCGCCGGCGAGGAGACTGCGCCGGCGCTTGCCGGCGTGGCACCGGCCGTTGCCGCCAGGCTGGGGAAGCTCGGCATCCGCCGGTCGTTCGACCTCGTGCTGCACCTGCCGCTGCGCTACGAGGACGAAACGGTGTGCCATCCGATCGCGCAGGCGCCGCGTGGGGTCGACACCCAGGTCGAGGCGGTCGTGATCGAATCGGACGTGAAGTACCGGCCGAGACCGCAGCTCATCGCTCGCCTGCACGACCCCACCGGCGAGCTCACCGTGCGTCTGCTGCACTTCTACCCCAGCCAGCGCAAGCAGTTCGCCCCCGGCAATCGCCTGCGCCTGTGCGGCGAGATCAAGGGCGGCTTCTTCGGTGTCGAGATGATTCATCCGCGGGTGCGCGTCGTGAGCGAGGGTGCGCCGCTCCCCGACCGCCTGACACCGGTCTATCCCACGACGGCCGGGTTGTCGCAGTTCGCGCTGCGGCAGGCCGTGCGGGGTGCGATCACACGCGAGGCACTCGACGACACGCTCCCCGAAGCCGTCCGGCGCCGGCTGCATCTGCCCGAGTTCGCCGAGGCGATCCGCCTGCTTCACGATCCGCCGCCGGACGTTCCGCCGGAGAGTCTCGAGGCCCGCACCCATCCGTCCTGGCTGCGCATCAAGTTCGACGAGCTGCTGGCACAGCAGATCTCCATGCGGCTGCACCGTGCCCGGCGAGACACGACGAGCGCGCATCCGCTGGCCGACAGCGGTGATCTCGGGGGCCGGCTCCGTGCGGCACTGCCGTTTGCGCTGACCGAGGCACAGGAGCGGACGCTTCGCGAGATCCGCCAGGATCTGGCGCGGCGCCATCCGATGCAGCGCCTGCTGCAGGGCGACGTGGGCAGCGGCAAGACCGTCGTGTCCGCCCTGGCCGCGCTCATCGCCATCGGCAACGGGTTCCAGGTTGCGGTCATGGCGCCGACCGAGATCCTGGCGGAACAGCACTACCTCTCGTTTCGTCAGTGGCTGGAACCGCTGGGCATTCGCGTCGTCTGGCTATCGGGCAGCCTCGGTGTCCGCGACCGGCGGAGCGCACTCGAGGCAGTGGAATCCGGCGCTGCGGCCATGGCCGTGGGCACACACGCCCTGTTCCAGAACGCGGTGAAGTTTCCGAACCTCGCACTCGCGATCATCGACGAGCAGCATCGGTTCGGAGTGCATCAGCGCCTCGCGCTGCGCCTCAAGGGTGCGAACGGCGACGAATTGCCGCACCAGCTCATGATGAGCGCCACGCCCATCCCGAGAACGCTGGCGATGAGCTACTACGCCGACCTCGACGTATCGGTCATCGACGAGATGCCGCCGGGGCGGACTCCCGTGGTGACCAAGCTCTTGTCGGAGTCACGGCGGGAGGAGGTGCTCCAGTTCGTGCGGGACACCTGTGCGACCGGCGGTCAGGCCTACTGGGTGTGCCCTCTCATCGAGGAATCCGAGCAGCTCCAGCTCGCCACGGCACTGGAGACCCATCAGACCCTGTCTGCGGCATTCGAGGGACTGCGGGTGGGCCTCGTGCACGGCCGTCTTCCCGCAGCCGAGAAGGCCGCGGTCATGCACGCGTTCCAGCAGGGCGAGGTCCACCTGCTGGTCGCCACGACGGTCATCGAAGTCGGTGTCAACGTGCCCAATGCGTCGCTGATGGTGATCGAGCACGCGGAGCGCATGGGGCTCGCCCAGCTGCATCAGTTGCGGGGACGAGTCGGCCGGGGCGCGGCGGAATCCGCCTGCATCCTGCTCTACCAGCAGCCGCTTTCGGAGACGGCGCGGGCGCGCCTCAAGATCATCTACGAGCACACCGACGGGTTCCTCATCGCCCAGAAGGACCTGGAATTGCGCGGGCCCGGCGAAATCCTGGGCGCGCGTCAGAGCGGGACGCCGATGCTGCGATTCGCCGACCCCGTGCTGGATGTGTCTCTGCTGGAGTCCGCGCGCGAGGTGGCGCAGGCGATGCTCCGCGATCATCCCGCCCTTGCTGAGCGGCATCTCGATCGCTGGCTCGGCGGGCGGGAAGAGCTTCTGCGCGTCTGACCCCGGCCGGCGGAATCTGCCAGCGACTTGTCTCGCCGCTCAGGTATGGCGGCGGCATCGGGAAAAGCTGAAGGCCGGTGCTATCATCGAATGGTGCTTCCGCTCGCGTCTCGATGAGCCAGTTCCTTCAATCGCCGCTCTCCAGCATCCTCGGAGTCGTCGCGTTCTGGCTCGCCCTCGGCACGATCGGTGTCGCTCTGGGCAGAGACCGGGACGGCGTGCGGTTTGTCTATCCCGCCACGGCGCTGGGCGGCGCGCTGATCGCCTGGCTCGCCGGCACCGCTCTCGGCGCCGACCCAGTCTCCCTGGTGCTGCCCCTCGGCCTGCCGGACCTTCCGTTCCATCTGCGGCTCGACAGTCTCTCCGCGTTCTTCCTGTTCCTGCTTGGCCTCGCCGTCACTGGCGTCTCGCTCTCGGCGGCGGGCTACTTCCGGGCGGGGAGTTCGCCTTCGCCCGGCCTCACCTGCCTCCAGTACCACGTGTTCATCGCGGCCATGGTGATGGTGATCCTGGCCGACGACGCGTATGCCTTCCTGGTGGCGTGGGAGTCGATGGCGCTCGCCTCGTACTTCCTCGTCACGACCGACCATCGCCACGAAGAGATCCGCGCGGCGGGGTTCCTCTACCTCGTGGTCGCTCACGTCGGCGCCATCGCGTTGCTCGTGTGTTTCGGGGTTCTGCAAGGGCAGGCCGGCTCGTTCACCTTCGATGCGATGCGCGGGGTAACCATTGCAGCGCCCTGGGCCGGTGTTGCGTTCAGCCTCGCGCTCGTCGGCTTCGGCGCCAAGGCCGGGTTCCTGCCGCTGCATGCGTGGTTGCCGGAAGCCCACCCCGCGGCCCCGTCGCCCGTCTCGGCCCTGATGAGTGGGGTGATGCTGAAGACCGCGATCTACGGCCTCCTGCGAGTCACCTTCGACCTGCTGCACACTCAGGCGAGCGCGTGGGGCGTCGTCGCGCTCGTCATCGGCCTCGTCACGGCGTTGTTCGGGGTCATGTTCGCCGCGGTCCAGACCGACATGAAGCGGCTCCTCGCGTATTCGTCCATCGAGAACGTCGGCGTCGTGCTGGGCGCCATCGGGCTCGCGATCGTGTTCCGGGCCCATGGCATGGCGTCGCTGGCGGCGCTGTCCCTGGTCGCCGCGCTCTATCACTGCCTCAATCACGCCGTGGTGAAGAGCCTGCTGTTTTCGGCGACCGGTGCGGTGCTGCACGCTACCGACCAGCGCAGCCTCGGCCGCCTCGGCGGGCTTATCCATCGCATGCCGTGGGTCGCCTGGCTCGCGCTGGTGGGCGCCCTGTCGCTCGCCGGGCTGCCCCCGCTGAACGGCTTCGTGTCGGAGTGGCTGCTGCTCCAGTCTTTCCTGTTCTCTCCCGATATCCCCGACGGATACCTTCGCATGCTGGTGCCGCTGGCAACGGCGGCCCTCGTGCTCGCCGCCGCCTTCGCTGCCTACGTGATGGTCAAGTTCTACGGGGTGGTGTTTCTTGGCCAGCCCCGGGAGCCTTCGCTGGAGACGGCCCACGACGCCGGACCGTGGGAGCGTGCCGGTCTCGTGTTCCTGGCGGTCTGGTGCGTCCTGCTCGGGCTGTTCCCCGCCCTGGTGATCCGCAGGATCGACGCCGTGACGGTCCAGCTCCTGGGCGAAGGCCTGGGCGACGCCGCGACGCGCGACTGGCTGTTCCTGACGCCGATGGCGACGGAGCGTGCGAGTTACGGCCCGGCGCTGTTCCTGGCCGTGATTGCATCTGCCGTGCTTGCCACCTTTGCCTACGTACGGGTGCGCCACCACGGGCGCCTGCGGCGCGCGCCCGCCTGGGATTGCGGCTATCCGGCGCAGACGGCGCGGATGCAGGACACCGCGGAGGGATTCGGCCAACCCGTCAAGCAGATTTTCGAACCCTTTTTCCGGATCGAGCGCGTGATACCCGATCCGTTCGATCGCGCGCCCCGCTACTGGTCGAAGACGGAAGATCGGCTCTGGTACTGGCTGTATCTGCCCGTGGCGCGGCTCGTCGCGGCTGTGTCGGCCCAGGTCGCCCGCCTGCAGCACGGACGCATCCAGTGGTATCTCGTCTACAGCTTCGTCACGCTGCTGGCGCTGCTGATCTTCATCCGGCTGTGAGTGTCCATGAGCCCCGGTGATCTGTTCCAGCAGGTGCTCGAGGTCGTGATCGCGGTGTTCATCGCGCCGCTGCTCGTGGGCTGGGTGAATCAGTGCCGGGCCTGGCTGCAGAACCGGACCGGTGCGGGCATCTGGCAGCCCTATCAGGTTCTCCACAAGCTGTTCCGCAAGGACGCCGTCGTTGCGCACAATGCTTCGGGGCTCTTCCGGGTGACGCCCTACATCGTGTTCGCGTCGATGGTGCTCGCGGCGAGTCTCGTGCCCATGCTCGCCACGGCCCTGCCGTTCGCCGCTGCTGCGGATGTGATCGCGCTCGTGGGATTGCTCGCCCTGGCAAGGGTGTTCATGGCGCTTGCCGCGATGGACGTGGGCACCGCGTTCGGTTCCTTCGGCGCCCGTCGCGAGATGCTCGTCGCGGCGCTAGCCGAGCCGGCCCTCCTGATGGTGTTCTTCATGCCGGCCCTGATTGCGCGATCCACGTCGCTGGGGACGATCGTCGAGGCGCTGGCACACCGGCCTTTCGTGCTCCATCCGAGTCTCGCGTTTGCCGCGGTGGCCTTCGTGATGGTGCTGCTGGCGGAGAACGCACGCATTCCCATCGACAATCCCACCACCCATCTCGAACTCACGATGATCCACGAGGCGATGATCCTCGAGTACTCCGGCCGCCATCTGGCGCTGATGGAGTGGGCCCATGCGCTCAAGCTCGTGATCTACAGCACCATCGGCATCGCGCTGTTCCTGCCCTGGGGAATTGCGGAAGCCGGGGACTGGCCGGGCCTGCCCCTTGCCGTGCTCGCGATCACCTTGAAGCTGCTCGCGGGGGGCGCCGCGCTCGCCGTGGTCGAGTCGGTCTCGGCCAAGCTGCGCATCTTCCGCGCGCCCGAATTTCTCGCCTCGGCGTTCCTGTTCGCGGTGCTCGGCGTACTGACCCATCTGCTGCTCGCGGGGCGCGCGTGAGCCTCGCCGGCCAGATCGTCAACCTGATCGCCGCCCTGCTGCTGCTGGTGTCGTTCGCGATGCTGTCGCAGCGCCGCGTCCGTGATCTGGTGGATCTCTTCATGATCCAGGGCGCGCTGCTTGCGGCCGCCACGCTCGTCACCGCAGTGGCCACGGGCCAGAGCCATCTGTACTACTCGGCTGCGCTCACCGTCGCCCTGAAGGTGATCGTGCTTCCGCTGATCCTCCGCCGCGTACTGCGCCGGCTGGCGCTGGAAACCGACGTGGAACTGCTCATCAACATCCCGACGACCATGCTGGTCGGCATCGCGCTCGTTGTCGTCGCCTTCAACATGGCGGTCCCGATCTCCCAGCTCGCGGGCACCATCACCCGTGGTGCGCTCGGCATTGCGCTCGCGTGCGTGCTCCTCGCCTTCCTGATGATGATCACGCGGCGCAAGGCGCTCGCGCAGGTCGTGGGGTTCCTGTCCATGGAGAACGGCCTGTTCTTCGCCGCGACCAGCGTGACCTACGGCATGCCGATGGTGGTGGAACTCGGCATCGCGTTGGACGTCCTGGTCGGCACCTTCGTCTTCGGTGTGTTCTTCTTCCGGATCCGTGAGACGTTCGACAGTCTCGACACCAGCCACTTCGAGAAGCTCAAGGATCGCTGATGTCCGAGTTCACCGTCCTGCTGTGTGTTCCCCTGCTCGGCGCCGTGATCCTGGCCTGGCTCGGCGGCACCGCACGCGCGGCCGCCATCAACGTGCTGTTCTCGGCGGTGACGCTGCTCGCTGCCGCCGCGCTCACTTTGCGCGTCGTCGCCACGGGTCCGCACATCGTGTTCGGCGAGCTGTTCTTCGTGGACGCCTTCAACGTCTTCCTCGTCGCGCTCACCGCGTTCGTCGCCTTCACGACTTCTCTGTACAGCGGCCCGTACATGCGCGTGGAGATCGATCGCGGCAAGGTCGGCCCGAACGCGATGCGCCTGTACCACAGCATGTACCAGCTGTTCGTGTTCACGATGCTGGTCGCGCTGACCTCGAACAACCTGGGCATTCTCTGGGTGGCGCTCGAGGCCGCGACGCTTGCCACCGTGCTGCTTGTGAGCTTGTACCGGACGCCGGCGAGCCTCGAGGCAGCCTGGAAGTACTTCATCCTGTGCGGCGTGGGGATCGCCCAGGCCCTGTTCGGCACGATCCTCCTCTACCTTGCCGCGGCGCGGGTGGTGGGCGAGGGCAGCACTGCGCTGCTGTGGACCCACCTCGACGCGGTCAAGGATCAGCTCGAGCCCTCGATCGTGGGCATCGGTTTTGTGTTCCTGCTTGTCGGATACGGCACGAAAGTCGGCCTCGCGCCGCTGCACAACTGGCTCCCCGATGCCCATGCCGAGGGCCCGACACCCGTTTCGGCGGTCCTGTCCGGCCTCCTGCTCAACGTGGCCCTCTACGCCGTCGTGCGCTTCAAGGTGCTGGTGGACGGCGCCCTCGGCACCCCCCTCGCAGGCAACCTGATGATGGCGTTCGGACTGCTGAGCGTCGTGATGGCGGCGTTCCTGCTCAGCCGGCAGAAGGACGCGAAGCGGCTCTTCGCGTACTCGTCCGTCGAGCACATGGGGATCATCACCTTCGCCTTCGGCATGGGCGGCGCGCTCGCGAACTTCGCCGGGCTCCTGCACATGACGGTGCACTCGCTCACCAAGTCCGCCATCTTCTTTGCGGTCGGTCATGCCGCCCAGAAGGCGGGCTCACAGGCCATCGGCGACATCCGCGGCCTCGTGCACAGGAGCCCGGTGGTGGCGTGGGGTCTGATGGTGGGCACGCTGGCGATCCTCGGCATGCCGCCCTTCGGCGTGTTCGCCGCGGAGTTCCTGCTTCTCTCGGCGGCCATGCGCGAACATCCCTGGGCCGCCGGCGTGCTGCTGCTGTCGCTGGGTGTCGCGTTCGCGGCGGTGTTCTTCAAGGTGCAGGGCATGGTGTTCGGCGAACCCTCGCTCCAACCCCTCGAACATCGCCCGGCGGTGTTTCCGGTGCTCGTGCATCTGGTGCTCGTGCTGATGCTTGGCCTCTATATCCCTCCCTATCTCGCTGCGTGGTACCGGGAAGCCGCGCGCATGATCGGCTAGCGGAACGGGCATGCAGATCGGATCCTTCGATATCGCCACGGAAACGCTGCCCGGTGCCGCAAAGGCCGAGCGCTGCGTGGTCGACTTCCTCGGCTGGCTGGAGCTCGCGCAGGCCGTCGCCGCGGCGGACGGGCACCTCGTCGCGATCTGGGGTGTCGACGACCGCGACCGCGGACGCGGCTTCGGGGTGCGCGTCGCGTACGGGCTGCCGGAAGCCCTGCTGATCGCCGAGCTGCCGCTTGCGTCGGAACCGCCGGTCTATCCCGATCTCGCGGCGACCTTTCCCGCGGCGGACCGCATGCAGCGCGCGATGTTCGATCTGCTGGGGCTGCAGCCCCTCGGCGCGGAGGACGACCGGGCATGGCTGCGGCACGGCGCCTGGCCGCGCGACGTATACCCGCTGCGACGCACGACGCCTGTCGACACCGATCACGTCATGGTGCCGGAGGTCTATCCGTTCGTGTCCGTCACCGGCGAGGGCGTGCACGAGATTCCGGTCGGTCCGGTGCACGCCGGCACCATCGAGCCCGGGCACTTCCGTTTCTCCATCATCGGGGAACGGGTCCTGCGGCTGGAGGAGCATCTCGGCTACAAGCACAAGGGGATCGAGAAGCGCTTCGAAGGGCTGGCCATCCCCGATGCCGCGCGTCTCGCGGCGCGTGTGAGCGGGGACTCCACGGTGGCCTATGGCTGGGCATTCGCGATGGCGGTGGAAGCCGCGCTCGACCATCGCGTCAGGGAGCGCGCTGCCTGGCTGCGCGCGCTTGCGCTGGAGCGCGAGCGCGTCGCCAATCATCTCGGGGATCTCGGCTTCATCGGCAACGATGCCGGCCTCGGCTTCGCGCTCGCCCAGTTCTCGCGGCTTCGCGAGAACTGGCTGCGATCGAATGCGGCGCTGTTCGGGCACCGGCTTGCCATGGACTTCGTGGTGCCGGGTGGTGTCGCGGGCGACATGGAAGACCAGGTCGAGAGGGACATGCGTCTGCAGGCGCGGGACGTGGAAGTCGAAGTCCTTCATCTGCGGTCGCTGCTCGACGACCATGCGGGATTGCAGGACCGATTGCGCCGCTGTGGTGTCGTGACGCCGGAACTCGCCAGGCGCCTGGGCCTCACCGGCCTGGCCGGGCGCGCAAGCGGCGTCGCCCGCGATCTGCGCGTGCAATCGCCGACGGCGCCTTACGACCGGATCGGCCCGCGCCTCTGCGGCGCGACCGATGGCGACGTGGCCGCCCGGGCCGCCGTGCGCTTCGACGAAATCGTGGAGTCACTGCATCTCATCCAGCGGCTGCTCGACACGCTGCCGCCGCGGGAGGAATCGACACCGTTACCGGATGCGAAAGGCCACCGGTTCGGCGTGGGGCGGGTGGAAGGGTGGCGCGGCGAGGTGCTCGTGGCGCTCGAACTCGACGAGGGTGCCGTGCGGCGGGTGCACCCCCACGACCCTTCGTGGCAGAACTGGCCCGTGCTGGAGCACGCGATCCTCGGCAACATCGTTCCCGACTTTCCCCTCATCAACAAGTCGTTCAACCTGAGCTACGCGGGGGTGGACCTGTGAATGCGCCGCGAGAGGGGCTTCCCGCATGATCCGCATCCTGCGACAGGTCGCGCGCGCGGGGCTCGTCACCGAAGCGCCGCCCGATCCCGACGAGGCACTGCGCGGCGTGCGCGAGCAGCTCGAGAAGGAAGTCCTGCGCTCGTTCGCGGGCGCCCTCGCGATCCGGCATGTCGATGCGGGGTCCTGCAACGGCTGCGAACTGGAGATCCACGCCTGCAGCAATCCCTACTACAACCTCGAAGGTCTGGGCATCCGCTTCGTGGCCAGCCCCCGGCACGCCGACCTGCTGCTCGTCACGGGCCCCGTGTCGAAACACATGGAAGAGGCCCTGCGGCGGACCTACGACGCAACGCCCGATCCCAAGCTGGTCGTGGCCATCGGCGACTGCGGCTGCACCGGCGGTGTGTTCGGCGAGAACTATGCGAGCCGGGGACGTGTCTCCAACGTGATTCCGGTGGATGTCGCCGTGCCCGGCTGCCCGCCGACTCCGCATGCCATCATGCAAGGCATCCTCACGGCCATCACCCGCGCGCCATGACGTCTCCCCCGGCCACCAACCCGCCCGGCGCTCTCGCGGAGCGTCTGCTGCTCTACGCGCGCCTCGTCCGGCTCGACAAGCCCATCGGGATCCTGCTCCTGCTGTGGCCCACGCTCTGGGCCTTGTGGTTCGCGGCGGACGGCGTGCCACCCTGGCACATCCTCGCAATCTTCGTGGCGGGCACGGTGCTGATGCGTTCCGCGGGCTGTGCGATCAACGACTACGCGGACAGGGACTTCGATCCGCACGTCGCCCGCACGCGGGCCCGGCCGCTGGCCTCCCGGCGCATCTCGACGCGCGAGGCACTCGCGGTGGCCGGCGGCCTCAGCCTCGTGGCCTTCCTGCTGGTCCTGCCGCTCAACGGACTCGTGATCGCACTGTCGTTCCCCGCGCTGTTCCTCGCGGCGAGCTATCCGTTCACCAAGCGGTTCTTCGCGCTGCCCCAGGCCTACCTGGGCATCGCGTTCGGCTTCGGCATCCCGATGGGATTCGCCGCTGTACTCGGCACCATCCCGCCGATCGGCTGGTGGATGCTCGGGGCGAACATCCTCTGGACCATCGCTTACGACACCGAGTACGCCATGGTCGACCGGGACGACGACCGGCAGATCGGCATCCGGACGTCGGCGCTGCTCTTCGGCCGGGCCGATCTCCTGGCGGTGTCGCTCTGTCACGCAGGCTTCCTGCTGCTCATGGCATGGTGCGGCGTGCTCGCGGGGCTCGGCGTCCTCTACCATCTGGGTCTCGTCGTGGCCGCCGCCATGGTGGTGTGGCAGGTCTGGCAGATGCGGGGCCGGGAGCGGGACACCTGCTTCCGCGCATTCCTTCACAACAACTGGGTGGGGGCGGCGGTGTTCGCCGGGCTGGCGCTCGACACGGGGTTATAGGGAGCAAGACGTTAGTGGAACTGGGTCTCGAAGGCAGGATCGTGGTGGTGACGGGCGCGAGCCGCGGTATCGGTTTTGCCTGTGCGAGCGCTTTTCTTCAGGAAGGCGCGAAGGTCGTGATGGTGTCGCGAGACCCCGACCGGCTCGGCATCGCGGTCGCCCGGCTCCATTCGGTGAGCGATTTCCCGCCCCAGGCCGTGGTGGCCGATCTCACGCGTCCCGAGGACGCGAAGCGCGTCGCGGACGAAGTCCTGGAGCGCTTCGGCGCGCCTGACGTGCTGATCAACAGCGCCGGGGCGGCGAAGCGGACGCTGCCGGAGAATCTGGAGGCGGCCGCGTGGCGGCTCGCGATGGAGGCGAAGTACCTCCCCTACATCCACGCCATGGATGCTCTGCTGCCTGCCATGGCCGCCGAGGGCCACGGCTCGGTCGTGAACATCATCGGCATGGGTGGCAAGGTGGCTGTGCCCTACCACCTGCCCGGCGGCGCGGCCAACGCGGCGCTCATGCTCGCGAGTGTGGGTCTCGCTTCCGTGTATGGACCCCGGGGCGTGCGCGTGAACGCGATCAATCCCGGCGCGACGATGACCGAGCGCGTGGAAGAGGCGCTCACCCTGGAGGCGAAACTGCGTGGCCAGACGCGTGACGAAGTCCTGCGCGAAGGGCAGGCGAAGGTGCCGCTGCGCCGCTACGCGAGTGCCGACGACATTGCCCAGGTGGCGGTGTTTCTCGCGTCGGACCGCGCCTCCTATGTCACCGGTGCGATCGTGCCGATGGACGGCGGCCTCACCGCCGTGATCTGAGGATTCCCCGATGACGACTGCCGTGACCCCCCGCGCGGAGCCCCGCTGATGCGCTACGCCGATCTGCGCGACTTCATCGCACAACTGGAACAGCTGGGCGAGCTCAAGCGCATCCGCCGCGAAGTCTCGCCGGTGCTCGAGATGACCGAGATCTGCGATCGGGTCCTTCGGGCACAGGGCCCGGCGGTGCTGTTCGAGAAGCCCGCCGGACACGCCATGCCCGTGCTCGCCAATCTGTTCGGCACACCGCGACGCGTGGCACTCGGCATGGGCGAGGACAACGTCGAGGCCCTGAAGGAAGTGGGCAAGCTGCTCGCGTATCTGAAGGAACCCGAGCCGCCCAAGGGCCTCAAGGACGCCTGGGACAAGCTGCCCGTGCTGAAGCAGGTGCTCAACATGGCACCCAAGGTGGTCTCCAACGCGCCCTGTCAGCAGGTGGTGTGGGAAGGCTCCGAAGTCGATCTCGGACGGCTGCCGATCCAGACCTGCTGGCCGGGCGATGCGGCCCCGCTCATCACCTGGGGGCTCACGGTGACGCGGGGTCCCAGCAAGCCGCGCCAGAATCTGGGCATCTACCGTCAGCAGCTGATCGGCCGCAACAAGCTCATCATGCGCTGGCTCGCCCACCGTGGCGGTGCGCTCGATTTCCGCGAGCACGTGCGGCAGAACCCGGGCCAGCCCTTCCCCGTGGCGGTCGCGCTCGGGGCGGACCCCGCGACGATCCTGGGCGCCGTCACGCCGGTGCCCGACACGCTGTCCGAGTACCAGTTCGCCGGACTCCTGCGCGGCGCGAAGACAGAACTGGTGCGCTGCATCGGCTCCGACCTGCAGGTGCCAGCTTCCGCCGAGATCGTGCTGGAAGGACACATCGCACCTGACGAGACTGCGATGGAGGGTCCCTTCGGCGATCACACCGGCTATTACAACGAGCAGGAGCGCTTCCCCGTATTCACGGTGGACCGCATCACCTCGCGGCGTGATCCGATCTATCACTCCACCTACACGGGCAAGCCGCCTGACGAGCCGGCGATTCTCGGCGTCGCGCTGAACGAGGTGTTCGTGCCGCTGCTGGTGAAGCAGTTCCCCGAGATCGTGGACTTCTATCTGCCCCCGGAAGGCTGCTCCTACCGGATGGCCGTGGTGTCGATGCGCAAGCAGTACCCGGGGCACGCGAAGCGGGTGATGTTCGGCGTCTGGTCGTTCCTGCGGCAGTTCATGTACACCAAGTTCATCGTCGTCACGGACGACGACATCGACGTGCGCGACTGGAAGGAAGTCATCTGGGCCATCACCACGCGCGTCGATCCGGCGCGCGACACGCTCCTCGTGGAGAACACGCCCATCGACTACCTCGACTTCGCGAGCCCCGTCTCGGGTCTCGGCTCGAAGATGGGTCTCGATGCGACGAACAAGTGGCAAGGCGAGACCCAGCGGCCTTGGGGCACGCCCATTTCGATGGACCCGGAGGTCCGGCGCCGGGTGGACGCGATGTGGGGCGAGCTCGGCCTTTGATCCGACAAAACCAGCAGTCCAGGGAGGACACACCATGATCACGACGTTCAGCGACGAGGCCCGCAAGCTGTTTGCGCGGGCGACGACCGCGAGCCTGACCGCGCAGCTCATCAAGCGCGGCTTCCGCAATCGGGCGATCGCCCACGTGACGGCCGTCAATCCCGCCACCCCGCGGCTGTGGGGGCCGGCCTATACGGTGCGCTACATCCCCGCTCGCGAGGATCTCGCGACCGGCGCTGCCATGGGCGACCCGGCCAATCCCCAGCGTCACGCCATCGAGGCGACGCCGCCCGGCCACGTGATCATCGTCGACACGCACGGCCTGGACACCAGTGGCACGTTCGGGGACATCCTGGTCGCCCGCCTGAGGGTGCGCGGTGTGGCAGGCATCGTCTCCGACGGGCCGATGCGCGACGTGGCGGAGCTGTCCCGGATGGACTTCCCGGTGTTCGCCCGGGGCAATGCCGCGCCCCCGAGCTACGGCACCATGATGGCCGTGGATGCGCAGGTGCCCATCGGCTGCGGTGGCGTGGCGGTCTTTCCCGGGGACATCCTGATCGGCGACGCTGATGGCGTCGTCGTGCTGCCCGCCGCGATCGCGGAAGAGGTCGCCCGGGATGCCGTGGAGCAGGACCGGCTGGAGGCCTACATCCGGCAACGTGTCGAAGGCGGTGACAGTATCGTCGGTGTGTACCCGCCGAGCGAGGCGCTGAAGGCGGCTTACCGCCAGTGGCTCGCCGACCGTGGAGAAAGCTGACCGGGCTTCGCATCCGGCGTATGAGGAAACGCCTAGCAGCCTTCGGCACGCGCTCTGCTGCCATCGCCACAGGGCGGCACTATCCTCTCGGGGCGAACTGCCATCCCGCGGCAGGGTCTTGGCGCGGCCTCCCTCCTCCCCCTCTGCAACCGGGTCGCGTCATCCACGCCGGGGCCCTGGCACGTATCCGGCTCCTGGTGTCCGGGCAAGGAGGACTCTCAACATGAGTGAAAAACAACTCGCCCTGGCTGCCGCGCTCGCAGGTGTCGCGACGGTCGACCTCGGTGGCGCAGGCGCCGGCCGCTATCTCCAGACCGGAATCGGTGATGGCACGACACGCGGTTCCATGGATGACGTCGACCCGCGCGCCGCGGGCGCCGACGGCGACGCGTCGGACGATGTCTGGCGCAGGATCCTCTTCCGGCCGCCGGCGGTCTTTCCCGACCAGGAGTAGTTTTCCGCGGAGGAATCTTTTGGAGGTGAGGTAGTCTGTCGGGAAACCTGACCAGACGCCTCACGCAATGCCGAATCACCTTTCCGCGGAAACCAGTCCCTATCTGCTTCAGCACGCCGCCAACCCCGTAGACTGGTATCCCTGGGGGGAAGAAGCGTTCCGCAAGGCCCGCGAGGAGGATCGTCCGATCCTCCTTTCCGTCGGCTACTCGGCCTGCCACTGGTGCCACGTCATGGCGCACGAGTCCTTCGAGGATCCGAAGGTGGCGGCCACGATGAATCGCCTGTTCGTGAACGTGAAGGTCGACCGCGAAGAGCGGCCCGACGTGGACCAGATCTATCAGAGTGCCCATCAGGCGCTCACCCAGCGCCCGGGCGGCTGGCCGCTCACGATGTTTCTCACCCCGGACGGGCGCCCCTTTTTCGGCGGGACCTACTTCCCGCCCACCCCGCGCTACAACCTTCCGGGATTCGAGACGCTCCTGGAACGTGTCGAGACGGCTTACAGGACCCAGCGGGACGACATCGACACGCAGAACGCGGAACTGGTCGGGATCCTCCAGCGTGCCGCAGAGTCGTCGCCCCTGGAGGCCGGGGCCGGCATGACCGGACGGCCGATCGATCAGGCCCGGTCGCGCCTGCTCCAGCTCATCGACCCGGTCCATGGCGGACTGGGTACCGCCCCCAAGTTTCCGCATCCCTTCGAGCTGGGCTTCCTGTTGCGCAGCCGGCCGCCGGAGGTGCCCGAGGAGACGCTGGCCGGCGTGCACAGGACGCTTTCGCGCATGGCTCTCGGGGGCCTGCGCGACCATCTGGCAGGCGGTTTCTTCCGCTACAGCGTGGACGACCGGTGGCAGATCCCTCACTTCGAGAAGATGCTGTACGACAACGCCGCCCTGCTCCGGCTCTACGCTGATGCCTACGGCGCTCGGCCGGACCCCCTCTATCTCGAAGCCTGCGACACCACGGCCACCTGGCTGATGGGGGAGATGCAACTGCCCGACGGCGGCTATTGCTCCAGTCTCGATGCCGACAGCGAGGGGGAGGAGGGTCGCTTTTACGTCTGGGACCGGGATGCCGTGGAGTCACTGCTGGCCCCGCAGCAGTACCGAGCCTTTGCCGCCCGGTTCGGGCTGGATGCGCCGCCGAACTTCGAGGACAGCCACTGGCATCTGGGCGTGACCTCCGACTGGGCCGATCTGGCCCGACGGCTCGGGATCGCTGGAGAGGAGGCCCGCCGGCTCGTCGAGGAGGGCCGGCAAGCCCTGGGTGCGGCGCGCGCCGACCGGGTCAGGCCGGGGCGCGACGACAAGGTGCTGACGAGCTGGAATGCGCTGACCATCGCGTCGATGGCGCGGGCAGGGCGGCTGCTCGGCCGTCCGGCCTGGGTCGAGTCGGCCCGCCGTGCGCTCGACTTCATCCGGTCGCACCTCTGGGTCGACGGCAAGCTTCTCGCGACCGCCCGGCATGGCCGGGCCCAGTTTCCCGCGTACCTGGACGACCATGCATTTCTGCTGGCGGCGCTGCTGGAAGTGCTGCGGGCAGGATTCTCGAAGGAGGATCTCGACTGGGCGTGCGTCGTCGCCGATCGTCTGATCGACGGCTTTGCCGATCCCGAACGCGGCGGATTCTGGTTCACCAGTCACGACCACGAGCAGCTCATCGTGAGGACCAAGACCGTCCACGACAACGCCACCCCGTCGGGGAGCGGCGTGGCGGCGACCGCCCTGCAGCGTCTTGGGCACCTGGTGGGCGAGCCGCGCTACCTCGAAGCCGCCGAGCGGACGCTGCGTGCCCACTGGCAGGTCCTCGAGCAGCAGCCGCATGCCGCGCCCAGCCTGCTGGCTGCGCTGCAGGAAAACCTCGACCCGCCGACCACGATGATCGTCCGGGGCGAACCCGCGGCAGTCGCAGGCTGGATGGCTCGGCTGTCGGCGCTGTATGTCCCGCATTGCCTGGCCCTGGGCATCCCGGGCAACGTCCCGGGACTGCCTCCGGCCCTGGACAAACCCGCCGATGAGGGCGTCAACGTGTGGCTTTGTCGTGGCGTTGTGTGCCTGCCGCCCATCGCCTCCCTCGATGAGGCCATTCTGGCGGCAAGGACCGGCCGGGGAGTGCCGGATGGAAAATGACCACGTTTGCATTCACCGGGAAAATCCCTAGAATGCGCCAGCTTCGATCGACCGACCTGCAAGGAGAACGAATGAACATCAAGCACCTCATCGCCGCCGCCGTTGCGGGGCTCTTCGTGAATGGCGTGGCTCAGGCCGCCGACGCCGCCAAGGCCCAGGCCCTGATCAAGGGCAGCGACTGCGCCGCCTGTCATGCCGCCGAGACCAAGCTGGTCGGTCCGTCGTACAAGGAAATCGCCAAGAAGTACAAGGGCAACGCCGGCGCCTCCGACGCCCTCGTGAAGAAGGTGAAGGCGGGCGGTTCGGGCGTCTGGGGTGCGATCCCGATGACCCCTCACCCCAACATGAAGGACGAGGACGTCAAGATCATCGTCGACTGGATCCTCAGCATGTGAGGTGTGCACTTCCAGCAAAGCCGGCCTTCGGGCCGGCTTTTCTTTTTGGCGCGCCCGTTCGCGCAACTGCCAGAATTGACGGCACTTTAGTGACAGGGAATAATCCCCTGGATTCGATGCGGTCGCGCTCTGCGGCCGTTGCGCCTCGAGGTGGCCTTCACCTCATTCCGTTGATCCGCCATTTCTGCGTCCAGGAGACGAAATGTCCCGCTTTCCTCTGCCCGCCCTGCGTCTGGATCTCGTTGTCGGAGCTGCCGCCGTCGCCCTAGCGCTGACCGGATGCGGCAAGCAGGAAGAGCCCCCCAAGCCCGCGGCGGATGCGCCGGCGGCTGCCGCGCCCGCTGCAGATACCGTGACGGTGAAGATCGGGCACGCCGCGCCGCTTACCGGCGCCATCGCGCACCTCGGCAAGGACAACGAGAACGGCGCCAAGCTTGCCATCGACGAAGCCAACGCCAAGGGCATCACGATCGGCGGCAAGAAGATCACGTTCGAACTGATCAGCGAGGACGACGAAGCGAAACCGGACAAGGGCCCGATCATTGCCCAGAAATTCGTGGACGCCAAAGTCGCCGGCGTGGTCGGCCACCTGAATTCCGGCGTGACCATTCCTGCGTCCTCCGTCTACAACCAGGCCGGTATTCCGATGATCAGCGGCTCGGCAACGAACCCCCAGTTGACCGAGCAGGGCTTCCCTGTCACGTTCCGGACGGTGGGCCGTGACGACCAGCAGGGCCCCGCGGTCGCCAGCTACCTCGTGGCCGAAGGCAAGCCCAAGGTCGTGGCCGTGGTGGACGACGCCACGTCCTATGGCGAAGGCCTCGCGAACGAAGTCGAGAAGACGTTGAAGTCCGCCGGCGTGAAGGTCCTGCCGCGCGAGAAGGGCACCGACAAGCAGAACGACTGGAAGGCCGTGCTCACCAAGCTGCGTGGCAAGAGCCCGGACGCCGTCTTCTTCGGCGGCATGGATGCCGCCGCGGGCCCGCTGCTCAAGCAGGCTCGGGAACTGGGGATGAAGGCCATCTTCGCGTTCGGCGACGGCGCTTGCTCCGACCAGATGAAGACCCTCGCGGGCGACGCCTCGGAAGGCCTGGTCTGCTCCCAGGCGGGCATTCCGGTAAAGGCCGCCAGCAAGTCGTTCCTCGACGCCTACAAGGCGAAGTTCAATTCCGATCCCATCATCTACGCCCCGTTCACCTACGACGGCGCCAATCTGCTGATCGCCGCGATGCAGAAGGCCGATTCCGTCGACCCGGCGAAGTACCTGCCGGAACTGAAGAAGATCAGCTTCGACGGCGCGAGCGGCAAGATCGAGTTCGACGACAAGGGCGACCGCAAGGACGCCGAGATGACCATCTTCACCATGAAGGCGGGCGTGCTCGAGCCGATTGCCATCATCAAGGGCGGCAAGTCGATCAAGTTCGAGGAATTCATCAAGGGTGCCACGGCGGAGCAGAAGTAAGTCCTCCCCAGGCCCGAGGCGCGAGCTCCGGACATCCCCTGACGAAAACGGCACCTGCGGGTGCTGTTTTCGTTTGTCGGGCAGGCTGCACCGAGCGATCAACACTTGGATATCTTTCTTCAGCAGATCATCAACGGGCTCACGCTCGGCAGCGTCTATGCGATCGTGGCGCTGGGCTACACGATGGTCTACGGCATCGTCCAGCTCATCAACTTCGCACACGGCGAGGTCGTGATGATCGGCGCCATGGTGGCGCTGTGGGTCATTTCCTCGCTGGCCGGCGGCGCCATGCCGCCCGTCGTGATCGTGCTTGCGGGCATCCTCTGCGCAATTCCCGTCTGCATGGCGGTGGGCTACACGATGGAGCGCGTGGCCTATCGACCGCTGCGTAGCGCACCGCGCCTCGCGCCGCTCATCACTGCCATCGGCATCTCGATCATCCTCCAGCACGTCGCGATGCTGGTGTGGAGCCGCAATCCGCTGCCCTTCCCGCAGATCCTCGCCAACCCGATCTTCGAGATCGCTGGCGCGACGATCAGCGCCGTGCAGATCGCCATCATCGTCCTGTCGCTGCTGATGATGGGCGGCCTCACGCTCCTTGTGTATCGCACCAAGCTTGGCGTCGCCATGCGCGCGACCTCGGAGAATCCGCAGGTCGCGGGGCTGATGGGCATCGACATCAACCGGGTGATCTCCATGACCTTCATCATCGGCGCCGGCCTCGGCGCGATGGCCGGCGTGATGGTCGGGACCTACTACGGGCAGGCGCACTACACCATGGGGGCCCTGCTAGGCCTGAAGGCCTTCTGCGCCGCGGTGCTGGGCGGGATCGGCAATCTGGCCGGCGCCATGCTGGGCGGCATGCTTCTCGGTGTCGTGGAGGCGCTCGGCACCGGCTACATCGGCGAGATCACCGACCTGTGCCACGTGAGCGGCATCTCGACGGCGCTCGCCGAGCGCTGCGCCGAAGACGGACACATGGTGGTGTTCGGCAGCAACTACCAGGATGTCTTCGCCTTCATCGTGCTGATCCTCGTGCTGGTGTTCCGGCCGTCGGGACTGCTCGGCGAACGCGTGAGCGACCGGGCCTGAGGCGCGCACATGAGCGAATCCTCCTGGTTCAGGACCAAGCCCGGCATCTTCACCGGGATCGCGATCATCGCCGCGGTCCTGCTCATCCTGCCGTTCATGCTCGCCTCGGTCGGGACGGCCTGGGTCCGCATCACCAACCTCGCGATCCTGTTCGCGCTGCTCTCGCTGGGGCTGAACATCGTCGTGGGCTTCGCGGGGCTGCTCGATCTCGGCTACATCGCGTTCTACGGCGTGGGGGCGTACACCTACGCGCTGCTGGCTTCCCCCCACTTCAACCTGCACCTGCCGTTCTGGGTGATCCTGCCCATTGGCGCGTTGCTCGCCTGCATCTTCGGTGTGATGCTCGGTGCCCCGACGCTGAAGCTGCGCGGTGACTACCTCGCGATCGTGACGCTGGGGTTTGGCGAGATCGTCCGGATCTTCCTCAACAATCTGTCGCAGCCTTTCAACATCACCAACGGGCCGCAGGGCGTGTCGCGGATCGATCCCTTCACCGTGGGTTCCTTCAGCTTCAGCAAGCCCGAGACGCTGGCAGGCCTCGTGTTCAGCGGGCCCATCAAGTACTACTACCTGCTGCTGCTCGTCCTGCTGGTCGTGATCGTGGTGAACGTGCGGTTGCAGGATTCCCGCATCGGGCGGGCGTGGGTGGCCATTCGCGAGGACGAGATCGCGGCGCAGGCCATGGGCATCAACACCCGCAACGTGAAACTGCTGGCCTTTGCGATGGGCGCGAGTTTCGGCGGCATCGCCGGCGGCATGTTCTCCGCGATCCAGGGGTTCATCAGCCCGGAGAGCTTCGTGCTGGTGGAATCCATCATGGTTCTCGCGATGGTGGTGCTGGGCGGAATGGGCAACATCTGGGGCGTGATCCTCGGCGCCATCCTCCTGTCCTTCGTGCCGGAGATCCTGCGCTACACGGTCGAGCCGTTCCAGAAGGCGGTGTTCGGAAAGATGCTCGTGGAGCCCGAGGTCATCCGAATGCTTCTATTCGGCCTCGCGCTCGTGCTGATGATGCTCTACCGCCCGGCCGGCCTCTGGCCCTCCCGCACGCGTCGTCGTGAGCTTGCCTCACGCGACAAGTGACCGCCATGGCGACCGATTCCGACCTGCTGCTGCAAGCCGTCGACATCGAGAAGCGCTTCGGCGGTCTCACGGCGCTGTCGAACGTCTCGCTCACGATCCGGCGCGGCGAGGTGTACGGCCTGATCGGCCCCAACGGTGCCGGCAAGACGACGCTCTTCAATGTGCTGACCGGGCTGTACCGGGCCGATGGCGGCAGCTTCCGCTTCGACGGTCGCGAGCTGGCCGGGCTCAAGCCGTTCCGCGTGGCCGAGAGCGGCATCGCGCGGACGTTCCAGAACATCCGCCTGTTCGGCAACATGACGGCGCTCGAGAACGTGATGGTGGGCAGCCACATGCGCACTCGCGCCGGCATCTTTGGCGCGATCTTTCGCACCGGTGCCACCGTGCGTGAGGAGACCCAGGTCGTCCGCAAGGCGCACGAGCTCCTCGCCTACGTGGGTATCGACCGGCATGCGAACAACACGGCCCGCAGCCTGCCCTACGGAGATCAGCGACGGCTCGAGATCGCGCGTGCGCTGGCGACCGAACCGAAGCTCCTGGCGCTCGACGAACCGGCGGCCGGCATGAATCCGACCGAGCGCCAGGCCCTGGGCCAACTCATCGCGAGGATCCGTGCGGACGGCACGACTGTGCTCCTCATCGAGCACGACGTGAAGCTCGTGATGGGGCTGTGCGACCGCGTCGCCGTGCTCGAGTACGGCAAGAAGATCGCCGAGGGGGTGCCGAAGGACGTGCAGAGAGACCCCGCCGTTATCGCCGCCTATCTCGGCACGCCGAAGACGCCGGCGGCCGGAGCACCCGCATGAGCCTGCTGTCGGTCCGGGGGTTGAAGGTGGCCTACGGCGGGATCGAAGCTGTGCGAGGAATCGATCTCGACGTGGAGGCCGGCGAACTCGTCGCACTGATCGGCGCGAACGGGGCAGGCAAGACCACGACACTCAAGGCGCTCGCCGGCATGTTGCGGCCTGCGGCCGGCACGGTCCGCTACGCCGATTCGGACATCACCGGCGTGGCCTCGCACCGGCTGATCCGCCAGGGGGTGGCGCTGGTCCCCGAGGGGCGCGGTGTCTTCGCCCGGCTGACTGTCCAGGAAAACCTGCAGATGGGGGCCTACATCCGCGACGACCGCCCGGCCATTGCCCAGGATCTGGACAAGGTGTTCGGCCTGTTTCCCCGATTGCACGAACGCCGCGCCCAGGTCGCCGGGACGCTTTCCGGTGGGGAGCAGCAGATGCTGGCGATCGGGCGGGCCATGATGAGCCGGCCGAAGCTCCTGCTGCTCGACGAGCCCAGCATGGGCCTCGCCCCGCTGATGGTGCAGAAGATCTTCGAGGTTGTGCACTCCATCGCCGCCCAGGGCGTGACGATTCTGCTCGTCGAGCAGAACGCCTTGCTGGCGCTCGAGGCAGCGAGTCGCGGATACGTGATGGAGTCCGGCGCGATCACACTGTCGGACAGCGCGCCGGCGCTATTGGCCAGTCCGCAAGTGAGGCAAGCCTATCTGGGAGAGTAGGGACTGACACCGCATGGGATCGCGCGGGGCTTCCGGCCCGTTGCCGGAGCCGTCAGGCCTGATTTGCCGCCCGGCGTTCGGTCTCGGGCAGTTCCTTCCACGGGTCGAGGCTCTTGGCCTCCTTGAACATGCCGAACAGGGCCTTGCACTGCCGGGAGATGCGCCCGAGCAGCATCAGTTCTTCCATGGCGTCCATCGAAAACCCTTTGCGGGTTCCCCGCTCGTCCACGATCAGCTTGCCCAGGTACTGGTCGAAGCCATCCTTGCCCCACAACCCGGTGACCTGGCCGGCGATATGCGGAAAGTCCTCCAGGGCAGAGCGGACTTCGATCGGCTTCGGCTCCTTCCGGTTGTTCTCCGAGAAGTCGAGTTCCGGGAATGCCAGATGGGGCGACAGCACTTCGCGTGCTTCATCGCCGTCCAGTGGGACGGGAATGTGATTGATCGCCAGCAGTTGCTCGAGCAGGGCGATCCGCGTAAGCAGCTGTTCGACCCTGCTGGCGTCATGTGGTACCGGGTGCGTCATGGGAAAAGCCTTCGTGAGTCCGATCCGTGGGGAACGGAGAGACCAACGGCAGAAACCGCTGGAACTTGAAGGGCCGGACGCCCGGTGGGCGAGGACCGGTCAGTCTGCGTCGATGGGGACCCAGTCGCGACCGGTCAGAAACTCGGCAGTGAGCGCTGCCTCGGGGGTGCCGGGCTGCGCATGCCAGTCGTAGCGCCAGCGAACCACGGGGGGCATCGAGAGCAGGATGGACTCGGTTCGTCCCCCTGATTGCAGGCCGAAAAGCGTGCCGCGGTCGAAGACCAGATTGAACTCGACGTAGCGCCCGCGGCGGTAGGCCTGGAAATCGCGCTCGTGATCGCCGTAGGCGTGATCGCGCCGGCGCTCCACCACGGGCAGATAGGCCTGGAGGAAGTGATCTCCCACACTGCGGGTGAGTGCGAAGCAGGTAGCGAAGTCGGGTGTGCAAAGGTCGTCGAAGAAGATGCCGCCGATACCGCGGGGCTCCCCGCGATGCTTCAGGTAGAAGTAGCGGTCGCACCAGCGCTTGAACCGCGGATAGTGCCCGGCGCCGAACGGGGCGAGCGCGTCTCGGCAGGTTTCGTGGAAGTGCCGTGCGTCCTCCTCGAAGCCATAGTAGGGCGTGAGGTCCATGCCGCCGCCGAACCACCAGATCGGGGCTTCACCGTCCCGCAGTGCGGCGAACAGCCGGACATTCAAGTGGACGGTCGGCACGTAGGGGTTGCGCGGATGCAGCACGAGCGAAACGCCCATGGCCTCGAAGCCGCGTCCGGCGAGTTCCGGCCGGCTTGCCGACGCAGAAGGCGGCAGATTCGACCCGAGCACGTGCGAGAACAGCACGCCCGCGCGCTCGAACAGTTTGCCTTCCTCGACGAGACAGGACAGACCGCCGCCGCCTTCCTCGCGGTTCCACTGATCCCTACGGAAGGCGGTGCCGTCGGCACCTTCCAGACCCGCGACGATGCGCGACTGCAGATCGAGAAAGAATGCCTTGGCTGCGGAAAGATCCACGCTCTGGGCGGCAGTGCGAGAGTCGGTCATGGTCAGAGGAGGCTGCGTTTGGCGCCGATGGCGCGATGGCCGATATCGTGCCGCATCTGGGCCCCGGCGAACTGGATATTGTGGGCGACTTCGTAGGCCCGCCGCTGCGCGACGCGAACGGTATCGCCCAGCGCAGTCACGCAGAGAACCCGACCGCCCGCGGTCACGACCCGTCCGTCCGCGAGCGCAGTCCCGGCGTGGAAGACATGAAAGTCTTCGCCGCCCGGCGGCAGCCCGTCGATGGGATCGCCCCGGCGCGGATTGTCCGGGTAGCCGGCGGCGGCCATCACGACGCCGAGGGCCACACGCCGATCCCACTGGGCTTCGGTCTTGTCGAGCGTGCCGTTCACCGCGTGTTCGACGAGGGTGACCAGGTCGGACTTGAGGCGCATCAGGAGCGGTTGCGTTTCCGGGTCCCCGAGGCGGCAGTTGAACTCGAGCGTGCGCACGGTCCCGGACGGATGGATCATCAGACCCGCGTAGAGGAAGCCTGTGTACGAATGGCCTTCGGCGCGCATGCCTTCCACGGTGGGCAGAATGATCTCGCGCATCACCCGGGCGTGGACTTCCGGCGTCACGATGGGGGCCGGCGAATACGCGCCCATGCCGCCCGTGTTGGGACCGAGATCGCCGTCCAGCAACCGCTTGTGATCCTGGCTCGACGCGAGCGGGAGCACGTTGCGGCCGTCGACCATCACGATGAAGCTCGCTTCCTCCCCTTCGAGGAACTCCTCGATCACGACGCGCGCACCGGCATCGCCCATGCGGTTGTCGACGAGCATCGCGTCGATGGCGGCATGCGCCTCCTCGAGCGTCATCGCCACCACGACGCCCTTGCCTGCCGCGAGCCCGTCGGCCTTGATCACGATGGGCGCGCCCTGTTCGCGGACGTAGTCGTGGGCGGCAGGGGCGTCGGCAAACGTGCGATGGGCCGCCGTGGGAATGCGATGGCGCACCATGAAGGACTTGGCGAAATCCTTGGAGGACTCGAGCTGTGCAGCCCCCCTGGTGGGGCCGAAGATCTTGAGGCCGGCCGCGCGAAAGGCGTCGACGATGCCGGCTGCCAGAGGGGCCTCGGGACCCACGACCGTCAGCGCGATGGATTCCTTCTTTGCGAACTCCACGAGTTCCGCGATGCCCGTGATCGGGACGTTGTAGAGCCCGTTCTCGCGAGCGGTACCGGCATTGCCCGGCGCGACGTACACACGCGCCACCCGCGGCGACTGGGTGAGCCGCCAGGCGATGGCATGCTCGCGGCCGCCCGAGCCTACGACCAGAAGATTCATCGGTGCTGTTCCTCGAGGAAGGTCCGCATGGCGCTGGCAGTCGTGTCGGCGGTCTGTCGGGCGGTCGGCATGGCGATCAATGCCGGAAATGCCGCGTGCCGGTGAACAGCATCGCGATGCCGCGCTCGTTCGCGGCGGCGATGACCTCCTCGTCACGCACGCTGCCGCCGGGTTGGACTACGGCGACGGCACCCGCATCTGCCACGACATCCAGTCCGTCGCGGAAGGGGAAGAACGCGTCGGAGGCCACGACCGATCCGACGAGGGACAATCCGGCGTTCGTTGCCTTGATGGAAGCGATTCGCGCGGAGTCGATGCGGCTCATCTGACCGGCCCCGACACCGACGGTCTGGCCGTTGGCGCAGAAGACGATGGCGTTGGACTTCACGTACTTCGCGACGCGCCATGCGAACAGAAGGTCGCGCATCTGGGCCGTTGTCGGCGCCAGCGTCGTGACCACACGCATCTCGGCCACGGGGACGTTCCGCGCATCGGGTGACTGCACCAGCAGCCCGCCGCCCACGCGTTTGAAGTCGAAGTCGTTGCTGCCGTTGCCCCCCGGGACTTCGAGCAGCCGGACGTTCGCCTTGGCGGCGAACACGGTCCTCGCTTCGGGTGTGAAGGCCGGCGCGATCACCACTTCGACGAACTGCTTCGAGACCTCTGCGGCTGCGGTGCCATCCACCGGGACGTTGAAAGCGATGATCCCGCCGAACGCGGACGTCGGATCGGTGGAGAAGGCACGCCGGTAGGCCTCGAGCGCGGACTCCGCCACGGCCACGCCGCACGGATTGGCGTGCTTCACGATGACGCAGGCGGTGGCGTCGAACGTGCGGACGCATTCCCACGCGGCATCGGCGTCGGCGATGTTGTTGTAGGAGAGTTCCTTGCCCTGAAGCTGTCTGCCGCCGGCGAGTGTGCCGGGTGCGACTGTGATGTCCCGGTAGAAGGCGGCGCCCTGGTGGGGATTCTCGCCGTAGCGAAGATCCTGGACCTTCGCGAAGGTGAGGTTCAGCGTGTCCGGGTATGGGCGCCGGGCGCGGTCCCCATCGAGACTGGTGAGGTAGTTGGCGATCGCGCCGTCGTACTGGGCGGTGTGGCAGAAGGCCTTGCGCGCCAGGTCGAACCGGGTGGCATCGGACAATGTGCCCGCGGACCGGTCGAGTTCCTCGATGAGCGCCGGGTAGTCGGCGGGGTCGGTGACTACGGCCACGTGACGGTGATTCTTGGCGGCCGCGCGGACCATCGTCGGGCCGCCGATGTCGATATTCTCGATGGCGTCGTCGAAGGTGCAGTCCGCACGGGCGACCGTCTCTCGGAACGGATAGAGGTTGACCACCACGAAGTCGATGTTCGGCAGATTCTCGCGCGCCATTGCCTCGACGTGGGCGGGAAGATCGCGGCGGGCGAGGATGCCGGCGTGCACCTTGGGATGCAGGGTCTTCACCCGGCCGTCCAGCATTTCAGGGAAGCCGGTGTACGACGCGACTTCGGTGACGGCGATGCCGGCGTCAGCCAGCAGTTTTGCCGTGCCGCCGGTCGAGAGCAGCCGGACGCCATGGCGGACGAGGGCACGGGCGAGATCGAGCAGTCCCGTCTTGTCGGAAACGCTCAGCAGAGCTTGTGTCGGGTGTGTCATGAAGTGTTTCTGGGGTACCGGCCGACCGACGGGATCAGAGCAGGCCGTAGGTCTTCATCTTCTTGCGAAGCGTGTTGCGATTCATCCCGAGCAGTTCGGCGGCCAGGGTCTGGTTGCCTTCGACCATGTGCAGGATGTACTCGAGCAGCGGCAACTCCACGGCGGCGATCACCATGTCGTAGAGCGGGCCGGGTCGTTCCCCGTCGAGGTCACGAAAATAGGTATCCAGCGCCCGACGCAAACCCCGGGCAATGTCATTTTCCTGCGGCGCTACGCGGCGCGCCGGTCTCGTTGGCATGGTCTGGCCTCGAGGCTGTCTTGTTGTTCGAAGAATTCGACCACCGTGCGCAATTGCGCCGAGGCGTCGTCGATGGTGTTGATGCGGCGGCGCAGAGTCTCGCCGCCGCGGATGGAGCGCGAGTACCAGCCCACGTGCTTGCGTGCCACGCGGGCGCCGGGCAGATCACCGTACAACTCGTAAAGCGCATGCAGGTGTTCGAGCAGGATCGACGCAATCTCCCGCACGGTCGGGCCGGGCAGATGCGTGCCGTCCCGCAGGAAGGCGTCGATCTCGCGGAAGATCCAGGGGCGGCCCTGCGCGGCTCGGCCGATCATCACGGCGTCAGCGCCGGTGATGTCCAGTACATGCTTCGCCTTCTGCGGGGAATCGATGTCGCCGTTGGCGATGACCGGGACACGGACCTGCGATTTCACTTCCGCAATCGTGTCGTACTCGGCCTGGCCTTCGTAGAAATCGTTGCGGGTCCGGCCGTGCACGGTAAGTGCCTGCACACCGCAGGACTCGGCAATCCGGGCGAGGGCAACCGCGTTGCGTGACGTGCGATCCCAGCCGGTGCGCATCTTCAGGGTCACGGGAACGGACACGGCACCCACCACGGCCTCGAGAATTTTCGCGACGAGCGCTTCGTCGCGCATCAGTGCCGAACCGGCGAGGACATTGCAGACTTTCTTCGCCGGACAGCCCATGTTGATGTCGATGATCTGCGCGCCGTGGTCGACATTGTGACGCGCGGCTTCGGCGAGAGTGGCAGGATCGGTTCCGGCGATCTGGACGGCAATGGGTTCGACCTCGCCCTGATGGGCGACGCGTCGCAGACTCTTGCGGGTGTTCCACAGGCGTGGATCGGACGTGGTCATTTCGGAAACCGCATACCCGGCGCCCATGCGCTTGCACAACTGTCGGAACGGGCGATCGGTAACGCCGGCCATGGGCGCTACCGCGAGACAATTGCCGAGTCGATGGGGACCGATCTGCATTCAGGGACTCGGGCGGAAAGGTGACGTTCGGGGAGGGACGGCTATTGTAATCAGAAAAGTCTGGGCGAAACGCCCGATCCGCATCGACTTTCGTCACGACCTGTCGACGCACGATGGATTCGCGCGGGCAATGCGCTTGGCATGTGCATGCAACGGTGCACCCATCTGCAGAGGGGTCAGCTCATCGGTGTGGTCGAGAGCAGTCGCGCGAACACGCGCCGCATGGGCGGTGACAGGTCGAGCCCCGACAGCAGCGCGCCGCGCAGCAGCCCTGCCCCCGGCGGATCGGCGGTGAACGCACGCGCGAGCGTGTCGGTGAAGCCGATCGTGCGGCTGCGGTCCGACTGCCGGTCACGATCGTGTCGCGCAAGAGCCTCCGGCAGGGCATCCGGTTGCTCGGCCACGGCCGCGCCCAGCGACCACACATCCCGCAACGCGAGATTGAGCCCCTGTCCGGCGACCGGGTGCAGTGTCTGCGCCGCGTTGCCGACGACGGCGATCCGGCCACGCACGGTCGGTCGGGTGCGCTTCAGCACGAGAGGATAGGTGGCACGAGCACCGACTTCGCGCACGCGGCCAAGCCGCCAGCCGAAGGCGGTCTGCAGCTTCTCGCACACCTCGATCTGCGGCGCATCCCGAAGCAATGCGGCATCCATCTGCGGCAGACTCCAGACGAGCGAGTACCCGTCCGCGGAGGGAAGCATCGCGAGCGGTCCGTGACGAGTGAAACGTTCGAACGCAAGGCCGGCCACCGGGCGGTCCACCTGCACTGTCCCTACGAGGGCATGCACACCGTACTCGCGGGTCGTTGTCTCGAAGCCGAATTCGGCGAGAAGGGCGCCGGCGCCGTCCGCGATCACGACAGCTTCGGCGGTGACGGATTCGTGGGGTGTCGTCACGCACACCTGTGAGCCTTCGTCCCGGATCGCGGTGGCCGGTGCGTCATGTGTCACGCACCAATCGGACGAATCGGCCTCGGCGAGCGCCGCGACCAGCGCACCGTAGCCCACGACGAACCCGAATGCCTCGACGCCGGTCTCGCGCGCTTCGAGCATCGTGCGTCCGGGTTGACCGGCGTGGGAAACGTGAATGGCGCGGATCGGCGCCACGCCGGGCAGCGACGGCACGTCGACACCCAGGCGGGTCAGTGAGAGGTGGCTGCGCCACGAGAGGGCGATGCTGCGCCGGTCGGCGGACGATGCGCCCGCGGGGCGAGCCTCGAAAACGACGGAGCGCACACCTGCCCGTGCGAGCAGTCTCGCCAGGGCGAGACCCGCCGGACCTCCGCCGACGATCGCGATGCCGGTGCTGTGCGGCGCTGGCATGCCGGCGCGGTCAGTCCTGTGTGCCGACGATGGACTCGATATCGCGCACGGACTTCGGCGTGGCAGCCGTGAGCACCTCGCAGCCTGTGGCTGTCACCGCGACATCGTCCTCGATGCGGATGCCGATGTTCCAGAATGCCTCGGGCACTCCGTCCCCGGGACGGATGTACGTGCCCGGCTCCACCGTGAGCGTCATGCCGGGCTCCAGCACCCGCCACTCGCCCTCGCGCTTGTAGTCCCCGGCATCGTGCACATCGAGCCCGAGCCAGTGCCCGGTGCGGTGCATGTAGAAGCGACGGTAGTCGCCGGATTCGATCACGGCCTCGGGCGTGCCCTTGCACAGACCGAAGTCGATGTAGCCGCGCACCAGCACGCCGAGTGCGGCCTCGTGCGGCCTCTCCCAGTGGGCGCCCGCTTTCACCGCGTCGATGGCGGCGGCCTGAGCGGCGAGGACGAGCTCGTACATGTCTCGTTGTGCAGCGGTGAACTTGCCGCTCACCGGAAACGTGCGGGTGATGTCCGATGCGTAGCCCTCGAGTTCGCAGCCCGCGTCGATCAGCAGCAGATCGCCCGGGACCATCTTCCGCGTGTTCTCCACATAATGAAGGACGCACGCATTCGGACCGCTCGCCACGATGGACGGATAGGCAGGCGAACGCGCGCCATGGCGAAGGAATTCGTGCGCGAGTTCCGCCTCGATCTCGTACTCATGGCGCCCGGGACGCGTGGCGCGCATCGCGCGGGCATGCGCGCCCGAGGAGATCCTGGCCGCACGGCGCATCACGTCGAGCTCGGCACCATCCTTGACGACGCGCATGTCGTCGAGGATATGGCGGATGTCGCGGATCTCGCCCGGAGCGGAGATGCCGGTCCGTACCTTGGCGCGCACGGCATTCAGCCACTGGATCACACGGCCGTCCCAGGCCGCATCGCCGCCGACGTCGGTGAAGACCGCCTGCTGGTCGCCCAGCAGTTCGGGAATCTTCTCGTCCAGGGTGGCAATGTCGTGTGCCTCGTCGAAGCCGAACAGGCTGCCCGCCTGATCGGGGCCGAAACGGTAGCCGTCCCAGATCTCGCGTTCCTCGTTCTTGGGGCGGCAGAACAGCAGGCTGCGCGGACTCGGCCCTGCGACGAGGACCATCACCGCGTCGGGTTCCGGGAATGCGGTGAGATAGTAGAAGTAGCTGTCGTAGCGGAACGGGTGGTGCACGTCCCGGTTGCGTGTGCGCTCTGGTGCCGTGGACACGATGGCGACGCCGCGTCCCATCGCGGCGAGAAGCCGGCGGCGGCGGTCGACGAAGGGGGCGATGTCGGCGGGCGGGTTCAGGGACGGGTTCATTCGATGCCTCGATTGGAGTGGTTGGCGCGCAGGTGATCGTCGAGCAGCGCGAGCCGTTCGGGGGTGCCGACGTCCAGCCAGTAGCCGTGATGGTGCTCCCCGGTGACGCGACGGTCCACCATCGCCTCCCGCAGCAGTGGCGCGAGCTTCGCCTTGGTTCCGGGAACGATGGAGGCGAACAGAGCAGGCTGATAGAGGCCGATGCCGCTGAAGGTGAGTGCGGCGGCGTCATCCCGTGGCCGGAGAAAGCCGTCGTCGAGCACGAAGTCTCCTTGAGGATTGTGCTCCGGGTTGTCCACCAGCACGAGGTGGGCCATCAGAGCGGGCTGGCGCAGGAGGCGTTCGTAAGCGGGCCGCAGTGTCGCCAGATCGAAATCGCAGAACACGTCTCCGTTCACCACCAGGAACGGCTCTGACCCGAGGCGGCTCAGCGCCAGCGCGATGCCCCCGGCGCTTTCCAGCGCCTGACCTTCATGGGAATAGCCGATCGACAGGCCCCACCGTCCGCCATCGCCGAGCGCGCGTTCGATCTGATCGCCGAGATGGGCGAGATTGACGAGGATGTGGCGCACGCCAGCCTGCGCCAGACGTTCCAGCTGCCAGACGATGAGCGCCTTTCCGCCGGCTTCGAGCAGGGGCTTGGGGGTGCGGTCCGTGAGCGGACGCATGCGTTCGCCGCGGCCGGCTGCGAGGATCATGGCCTTCATGGATGCGATGCCTTCGGTGCTGCGGGGCTCTAGAACGTGAAGCCCACCGCGGGAGAACGCCCCTCCACGAGATCCAGGATCGGCACCAGAGGGCGGAGTTCCCGATACCGTTCTGCCACCGGGCGGACATAGCCGAGAAAGCGCGGCGTGTCCTCGAGATAGCCCTTCTTGCCATCGCGATGACACAGTCTCGCGAAGATCCCCAGCACCTTGAGGTGGCGCTGCATGCCCATCCATTCCATGTCGCGGTAGAACTCGCCGAAGTCGGGCGGCACGGGCAGGCCAGCCTTCTTTGCACGTTCCCAGTAGCGGATCGACCAGTCCAGCACTTCCTGGGCGTCCCAGCTGATGAAGGCATCGCGCATCAGGGACGCGACGTCGTAGGTGATCGGGCCGTACACCGCATCCTGGAAATCGAGGATGCCCGGGCTGGGATCGGAGATCATCAGGTTGCGGGGCATGTAGTCGCGATGCACGTAGACAGGCGACTGGGAGAGCACGTTGCCCAGAAGCGCGTTGAACACGCTTTCAAGCTGTTCCTGCTGGGGAGCGGAGAGGGTGAGGCCGAGATGGCGGCCCAGGTACCACTCCGGAAAGAGCCCCATTTCCCGACGCAGCAACGCTTCGTCGTAGGGGGGCAGCACACCGGGGCGGCTGGCGGACTGCCAGGTCACAAGCGCGGCGATCGCATCGGCGAACAGTGCCGGTGCGCGGGATCGATCCTGGTTGAGCGCCTGGAGGAACGTCTGCGTGCCGAGGTCCGTGAGCAGCAGGAACCCCCGGGGCAGGCTGGCCGCGAGCACGTCCGGCGCGTTGAGTCCGGCTTCCCGGATGAGGGCCGCGATACGCACGAACGGCTCGCAGTTCTCATGCTCGGGCGGAGCGTCCATGGCGATGAAGGATTCGCCCCCCGAATGCACTCTGAAATAGCGACGGAAACTCGCATCGGCCGACGCGGGTTCCACCCTCAGGGTCCTCCCGGGGAGAACACCGGCCAGCCACTCGTGCAACTCAGTCAGACGATCCAAGGCGGTCCACTCGCTTCTCGCAATATACTTCCGGCATTCTAGCAACGACCCCCCAAGCGCCTCCAATGCCTCGCCTTGCCCGATGGCTGTTCAGCGCGGCCATCTCGCTTCCCGCGTTGGCGCCGGCGCAGTCGCTCGGGCTCAAGCTGCGGCTCGAGCCCGAACTGCTGCCGATCCCTGCGGACGAACAGGCGTCCCAGCCCTCGACGGTGTTCGTGGAGGGCGAGAGGGTGAGCGGACAGCAGGGCGAGTCCGTGCAGGCTGCCGGCAACGTCCGGTTGCGCACCCGAGGCCGGACCGTGTTCGCCGACGAACTCGTCTACTCGCCCGCCGAAGACAAGATCACGGCCACCGGAAACGTGCGGGTCGACCGCCTGGGCGACACGCTGGAGGGCAAGCGGGTCGAACTGGACATGCGCAAGGATACGGCCTACGCCGAGTCGCCCGAGTATTTCTTCCGGGCGCTCAAGGCGCGCGGCAAGGCCGACAAGCTGTTCGTCGACGGCAAGAGCCGGATCCGGGCCGAGGGCGGAACCTACAGCACCTGCGCGGTTCCCGAGGACGACTGGTACCTGCGGGTACGCAAGCTGGATCTCGACCGTGAGAAGGACGAGGGCGTCGGGCGCCATGCCACGGTGTATTTCAAGGGGGTGCCGATCGTCTACACCCCATACATCGACTTCCCGCTGTCGAACCAGCGCAAGAGCGGTCTGCTGAGCCCCACCTACGGCACGACCGGCAAGAGCGGCTTCGAGCTGACGATGCCGATCTACCTCAACCTCGCGCCGAACTACGATGCGACCATCGCCCCCCGCCTCCTCGCGAAACGGGGGCTCATGGTGAACAACGAGTTCCGCTACATGACCGAGAAGGCGAGCGGCATCGCCACGGCCGAATTCCTGCCCAACGACCGCGAACGGGATGGGGAACGACGGTACGCCTTCGCGTTCCGGCACAACCAGCGCTTCGGGGACGCGCTGTCCGGGTACCTCAACATGCAGAAGGCCTCGGACGACCTTTACTTCGTCGATCTGTCCAACCGCCTCGCGGCGACGTCGATCACGAACCTGCCACGGGAAGCGGGGTTCAACTACAACGGCGGCTGGTGGTCGCTCTCCGGCAGGAGCCAGAAGTTCCAGACCCTGCAGGATCCGCGTGCGCCCATCACTCCCCCGTATGCGCGACTGCCGCAGGTGACCCTGACGGCGTTCAAGCAGGACGTGCGCGGTTTCGATGCGCACCTCAATTCGGAAATGGTGTCCTTCTCGCATCCGACCCTGTTGAACGGGCGGCGTCTGACCTTCTATCCCAGCCTGACCTACCCCGTGCAGACGTCCTATGCGACCATCGTCCCCAAGCTGGGGCTGCACCAGACCTTCTACGATCTCGAGACGTCTTCGATCGAGTCCTCACCCACGCGCACGGTGCCGATCTTCAGCCTCGACAGCACCGTCACATTCGAGCGCAACACGAGTTTTCTCGGCACGCCGCTCCTGCAGACGCTGGAACCGCGTCTCTATTATGTGTACATCCCGTATCGGGACCAGAGCAAACTGCCCGTGTTCGACACTGCCGTGGCGGACTTCAACCTCGCGCAGGTGTTCAGCGAGAACCAGTTCGTCGGCGGCGACCGGATCAACGATGCCAATCAGCTGACGGGAGCCGTGTCGAGCCGGTTCATCGATCCGCTTGACGGGCGCGAGCGACTGCGCCTCACGCTCGGTCAGCGTTTCTTCTTCGGCGACCAGAGGGTGACCCTGCCCAACACGGCGGCGCGCACCCAGAACCGGTCGGACATGCTCGCCGCGATCACCGGGCGCATGACGCCATCCTGGTATGCGGACATCGCCCTCAAGTACGATGTCAATGAGCGGCGGCCGGACCGCAGCACGTTCTCGCTGCGATACAACCCCGAGCCCGGCAAGGTCCTGAATCTGGGCTACCGGTACAACCGGGGCACCTTCGAGCAGACCGACTTCTCGACCCAATGGACGATCGACGAACACTGGAGTGTGGTGGGCCGCTGGGCGTACTCCCTGCGCGACCGTCGGGCTACGACCACCATCGCGGGGATTGAGTACAATGCCGGCTGTTGGGTCGGCCGCTTCGTCATGCAGGAGTTCGTGACGTTCACGCAGGACAGCGTCCGCGCCTTCTTCTTCCAGCTTGAACTGAACGGTCTGTCGAAGATCGGTTCCAACCCGCTGGAAATCCTGCGCCAGAACGTCATGGGTTACCAGCGCGTGAATGCTCTGCCGCAATCCCAGTTCAATGAAGACTACTATCCATCGCAGTGAGCCGCAGTGACCCATCCGACCGTTCGATCCGTCGTTGCCCGATTGACATTCGCCCTGCTGGCCGCCACGTGCAGCCTCCGGGATGGGGTCGCCGCCGAGCGCACCCGCGAGCCGCTGGCGCTGGACCGCGTCGTGGCGGTCGTCAATTCGGAAGTCATCACCAAGCTCGAACTCGACGAGCAGCTGAAGCTCGCCACTCGTGAGCTGACGCGCCAGGGCACGCCGCTGCCGCAGCGCAGCCTGCTCGAGAAGCAGATGCTCGAGCGCATGATCACCAACCGGGTGCTCGTGCAGTTCGCCAAGGACACGGGCCTGCGGATCGACGAGACCCAGGTGGACCGCGCCCTCTCCCGTATCGCCCAGTCGAACAAGCTCACGCCGGACGAACTGCGCGCGGCGCTGCAGGAAGAAGGCGTCGATTACGCCCGCTACCGTGACGACCTCCGCAACGAGATCACCGTTGCGCGGCTGCGAGAGCGCGAGGTCGACGGTCGCACCAACGTGTCGGACGCCGAGATCGACGCGTTCCTGCGGGGGCAGCAGGCCTCCGGCCGGAACGACGAGTACAACCTGCTGCACATCCTCGTGACCGTGCCGGAAGGCGCCAGTCCCGACCAGATCCAGGGCCGTCGGGCCCGCGCGGAGGAAGCACTCGCGAAGCTCAAGCAGGGCGCAGACTTCAAGCAGATCTCCGCCACTTACTCCGATGCGCCCAATGCTCTCCAGGGCGGCGAACTCGGATGGCGGCCGGTTGGCCGACTGCCCACGATCTTCGCCCAGGCCGTGACCGGGATGAAGATCGCGGACCTTTCCCAGATTCTCCGCAGTCCCAACGGCTTCCACATCCTCAAGCTCGCCGAGAAGCGGTCCAACGCGCAGCAGATCGTCGTTGAGCAGACCCACGCCCGTCACATCCTCATCCGGCTGAACGAGATCGTCTCCGAGGTCGAAGCGCGCAAGCGTCTGGAGGATGTCCGGGCGAAGATCGTCGCCGGGGGGGATTTCCAGGACTTCGCCCGGTCCCAGTCCGAGGACGCGAGCGCGGCGCGTGGCGGTGACCTCGGCTGGCTGTCTCCCGGAGACACCGTCCCGGAATTCGAGCAGGCCATGAATGCCCTTCAGCCGGGGCAGATGAGCGAGCCGATCCAGACGTCCTTCGGCTGGCACCTGATTCAGGTGATCGAGCGTCGCACCGAGGACATGACGAAGGAGCGCGAGCGGCAGATGGCACGCCAGGCGATCCGCGCTCGCAAGTCCGACGAAGCCTTCGGCGAGTGGGTGCGTCAGCAGCGCGATCGCGCGTTCGTCGAATACCGCCTCGAGGAGCGTTGAGCCCGGCCCGGCCCATCGCGATCACCACGGGCGAGCCGGCAGGCGTCGGCCCCGAGTTGTGCGTGCATCTTCGCGCGGATTCCCGCCGAAGACCGGTGGTGCTTCTTGGGGATCGCGATTTGCTCGCTGCCCGCGCGCGACTCACCGGCGTCGTCGATGAGCTTCCCGATTTCGATCCGGTAAATCCGGACCAGCCTGTCTCTCTGCTCCATGTGCCGCTGCGAGTTCCCTCGCAGCCCGGGCGACTCGATGTCCGGAACGCGCCTTACGTGCTGGCGCTGCTCGATCGGGCCATCGACGGATGCCGTGACGGCAGTTTCTCGGCCATGGTCACAGCGCCAATCCAGAAGTCGGTGCTGTCCACGCCCGCAATACCGTTTGCCGGGCACACCGAGTACCTTGCCGAGCGCTGCGATGTCGATGCCGTGGTGATGATGCTGGTCGGCGGTGGCATGCGCGTAGCGCTTGCCACGACGCACCTGCCTCTGTCAGCGGTGCCGGCGGCCATCACCCACGCGGGACTCGAGCGCAGCCTTCGCATCCTTCACGACGATCTTGTGACGAAGTTCGGTATCGCCCGTCCAAGAATTCTCGTGGCGGGGCTCAATCCGCATGCCGGTGAAGACGGGCATCTCGGCCGCGAGGAGATCGACGTCATCTCGCCGGTGCTCGAGGCACTGCGCGCCGAGGGCTTTCTGCTGCAAGGCCCGCTGCCGGCGGACACCCTGTTCCAGCCGCGCTATCTCGACCAGGCGGATGCCGTGCTCGCCATGTATCACGACCAGGGGCTCGCGGTGCTCAAGTATGCGAGCTTCGGTCAGGGCGTGAACATCACGCTCGGATTGCCGATCATCCGGACGTCCGTCGATCACGGCACGGCCCTCGATCTCGCGGGCACCGGTCGCGCGGACGGGGGCAGCCTGCTCGCCGCGCTGGAACTCGCGGAGACGCTTGTGGACGCCGCCTCGGCGCGCTCCTGACATGCGCACCGTTGCCGGTCACACAGTCAGGAAGCGATTCGGGCAGCACTTTCTCAGCGATCCCAATATCGTCCGGCGCATCGTCTCGGCGATCGATCCGAAGCCCGGCGAACGGGTCGTCGAGATCGGCCCCGGCCTCGGAGCTATCACCGAGCCGTTGCTCGAGCGTCTCGATCATCTGCATGTGCTCGAGATCGATCGCGACATCATCGCCGCGCTCTCGGAGCGCCACGATGCTTCACGACTGACGATCCACGCGGGCGATGCGCTCTCGTTTCCACTTTCGGAGCTTGGCGAAGGTCTGCGCGTGGTGGGCAATCTGCCCTACAACATTTCGACCCCGCTGCTGTTCCACCTGGGGGCGTACGCCCGGTGCATTCGCGACGGGCACTTCATGTTGCAGAAGGAAGTGGTCGACCGCATGGTGGCCGACTCGGGTACGGCGGATTACGGGCGGCTCAGCGTGATGCTGCAGTACCGGTTCCGGATGGAGAAGTTGTTCGAGGTGTCACCCGGCTGCTTCCGACCGCCGCCGAAGGTGCAATCGGCGGTCGTGCGACTGCAGCCGCACCCGGCTGCGGAAATGCATGCCGAGGACGAGATCGCGCTCGGTCGCCTGGTGACGCAGGCGTTCTCGCGCCGGCGCAAGACACTGAGGAATGCGTTCGAAGGCCTGCTGGACGAGACGGGCATCCGGGAAGCGGGGCTGGACCCCGACGCCCGCCCCGAAACGGTGGACGTGGCGGGATTCGTCCGGGCGTCGAATCTCGCCGTCAGGCGGCTGCGCGACGCTGGATGAACTCGATCTTGTAGCCGTCCGGATCCTCGACGAAGGCGATGACCGTGGTGCCGTGCTTCATCGGGCCCGCCTCGCGGGTCACCTTGCCGCCGCGCTTCTTCACTTCATCGCATGCCTTGTAGGCATCGTCGACTTCCAGCGCGATATGGCCGTAGCCCGTGCCGAGTTCGTAGGACGGCGTATCCCAGTTGTGCGTGAGTTCCAGCACGGCTTCCTTGTCTTCGTCGCCGTAGCCGACGAAGCACAGCGTGAAGCGGCCGTCCGGATACTCTCGCTGGCGAAGGACTCGCATGCCGAGCACGTTGGTGTAGAAGTCGACGGAGCGTTCGAGATTGCCGACTCGGAGCATGGTGTGCAGAATGCGCATGGGGGTGAGTCCTAGATTTCGACCATTTCGAAGTCTTCCTTGCGGGCGCCGCATTCCGGGCAGACCCAGTTCATCGGCACATCCTCCCATCGGGTGCCCGGCGCGATGCCTTCTTCCGGAACGCCCGCCGATTCGTCGTAGATGTATCCGCAGATGAGACACATGAATGCGCGGAACTCGTTGCTCTCGGACATGATTCGATTGCCAGCAAAGAAAATCCGATTGTACGGTCAAACCTCGTGACGCCAAAGGCGGCGCAGGCGATCTGCGGGCTGTACGCGATCACCCCCGACGGTCCTGACACCGAAGCGCTGTGCCGGAAGGTGGAGCGGGCGCTTGCGGGCGGGGTGCGCGTTCTCCAGTACCGACGCAAGTCGGTGGACCCGGCCATCCGGTTGTCGGAAGCCGGTCGGCTCGCGCGCCTGTGTGAAGTCTCAGGCTGCCTGTTCGTGGTCAACGACGATGCGGCGCTGGCGCAGGCGCTCGATGCGCGTGCCGTGCACCTCGGTCGGGACGATGGCACCGTGGCGGCTGCGCGTTCCACTGCCGGGCACCGCCTGATCGTGGGAGTCTCCTGTTACGACGAACTCGATCGCGCACACCGAGCCGTGGAAGAGGGCGCCGACTACATCGCGTTCGGGAGTTTCTTCCCTTCCCGCGTGAAGCCGGGCGCGGTCCGCCCTCCGGTCGATCTGCTGACGCGGGCCCGGAGCCGGTTCGATGTGCCGGTGGTGGCCATCGGCGGCATAACGACGGAGAATGCGCCCTCACTCATCGCCGCTGGCGCCGACGCGCTGGCCGTGATTTCGGATCTCTTCGACGCCGAGGACATCGAAGCGAGGGCCGACCAGTACCGACGACTGTTCGCGGCCGTCGGCCGGTCGTTGCCGTAACGACAATGGAACCCACCATGACCACACGAAACGAAGAACTGTTCGCCCGATCCCAGAAGATCATCCCGGGCGGTGTGAACTCCCCCGTCCGCGCGTTCCGGTCCGTCGGCGGTACGCCGCGTTTCTTCACGCGAGGCAAGGGTGCCCGTCTGTGGGATGCCGACGGGCGCGAGTACATCGACTACGTGGGGTCCTGGGGCCCGATGATCCTGGGTCACGCCGACCCGGACGTGATCCGCGCCGTGCAGGTGGCGGCCGAGAGCAGCCTCTCGTTCGGCGCGCCGACAGAAGGCGAACTGGAGATGGCGGAACTGCTCACGCAGCTGCTGCCGTCGATGGAGATGGTCCGTCTCGTCAGTTCCGGTACCGAGGCCACCATGACGGCAATCCGTCTGGCGCGCGGTTATACCGGTCGCAACATCATCGTGAAGTTCGAAGGCTGCTACCACGGCCATGCGGACGCGCTGCTCGTGAAGGCCGGTTCCGGCGCCCTGACTTACGGGCAGCCGAGTTCTGCCGGCGTCCCGGCGGACACCACAAAGCACACGCTTGTGCTCGACTACAACGATATTGAAGGTCTCGAACGCGCCTTCGCCACGCAGGGCAGCGACATCGCCGGTGTCATCCTGGAGCCCGTGGTCGGCAACATGAACCTCGTGCGCCCCACCGACGGTTTCGTCCGTGCGCTTCGCCAGCTCACGGAGAAGCACGGTGCCGTGCTGATCTTCGATGAGGTGATGACCGGGTTCCGTGTCGGGCCGCAGGGCGCGCAGGGACTGTTCGGCATCCGCCCCGATCTGACGACGCTGGGCAAGGTGATCGGTGGCGGCATGCCGGTCGGCGCGTTCGGCGGGCGGCGGGACATCATGGAGCGGATGGCCCCGCTGGGACCGGTCTATCAGGCGGGCACCCTGTCCGGCAATCCGGTGGCCGTGGCTGCCGGGCTGACGACGCTTCGCAAGATTCAGGCGCCGGGATTCTTCGATCGGCTCACGGCGAATACCCGGCAACTCGTCGACGGCATGGTCGCGGTGGCGCAGTCGAAGGGCATTGCCTTCTCGGGCGATTGCGTCGGAGGGATGTTCGGATTGTTCTTCCGCGCCGAGGCGCCGCGCACGTTTGCGGAAGTGATGACGGCGGACAAGGAGCGGTTCAATCGCTTCTTCCACCTGATGCTCGACCGGGGCGTGTATCTTGCCCCTTCGGCGTTTGAAGCCGGATTCGTGTCGGCCGCGCACGGCGAGGCCGAATTCAAGGCGACGCTGGAGGCGGCGACCGCGTCCTTCGGGACGCTGGCCGCCGCGTCGTGATCACTTAAGGCCGGCGAGGTACTCGGCGAGGGCGGACATCTCCTTGTCGGTGAGCTTTGCCGCCACCGAGCGCATCATGGAGTTGGCATCGTTCGCCCGCTCGCCCGCGCGGAAGGCCTTCAGCTGGGCGACGGTGTATTCCTGGTGCTGGCCGCTGATGCGAGGATACTGGGAGGGGATGCCGGCGCCCGTCGGCGAATGACAGGACGAGCAGGCCGGCAGGCCGCGGGCCGGGTCACCAGCCCGGTAGAGCTTGCGTCCTTCGACGGCGAGAGCCTTGTCGCGGGAGCCGGGACGCTTGACCTTCTGGCGTTCGTAATAGGCGCCAAGGTCTGCCATGGTTTCGGGGGTGAGCCCGGCTGCCATGCCAGCCATGATCGCGTTGTTCCGGGTGCCGGCCTTGAACTCTGCCAGCTGCTTGGCGATGTAGGCGCCGTGCTGCTGCGCGAGGTTGGGATTCGTCGGAATCATGCTGTTGCCGTTGGGGCCGTGACAGGCTGCACAGGCTGCGGCCATGCCCTGACCTTTGGCGGGGTCCCCCTTCGCGGCGAGCGCGGGAGCGGAGACAAGGGCGGCAAGTACGGCGGCGACGGCCGCGGTGGCAGAAAAAGCAGCGCAATGGCGTGTCATGAAGTTCCTCGGACGGGGCACGGTCGGCAGGCCGGATTCGACTGCCTCAAAGTGCAATGCACAAAGTGATTGAAAACCTGAATGATTCGAAATTCTAGCGGATTTGCCCCATGGCCGGTCAGCCGCCGAAGCTGGTAAATCCCCTCGCGAACGCGCGATACGTGGCGAGCGCGCATGACCTGTCCCAGCTGCCACCGGCCGCGGGGCCGGAGGTGGCGTTCGCCGGTCGATCCAATGCAGGCAAGTCCAGCGCCATCAACGCGCTGGTCGGTCATGTCCGCCTCGCGTTTGTCAGCAAGACGCCCGGACGCACGCAGATGATCAATTTCTTCGCCCTCCCGCGGGAGCGGTTTCTGGTTGATCTGCCCGGGTACGGCTACGCCAAAGTGCCGGAAAAGGAGCGGGAGCGATGGGGTGAGGTCATCTCGCACTACCTTGCCGAGCGTTCCAGTCTGTGCGGCCTCGTGGCGATCATGGACGTGCGCCATCCGCTTACGCCACTGGATCGGCAGCTGCTCGACTGGTTCTTGCCGGGGGGGCGTCCTGTCCATATCCTCCTCACCAAGGCAGACAAGCTGAGCCGGCAGCAGGCCGCGAAACAGTTGCAGGCCGTGCAGCGTGAAATCGCCGGATCGACCGTCTCGGCGCAGTTGTTCTCCAGCCTGAACCGGAATGGCGTCGAAGAGGCAGCACAAGTGATCGAATCGTGGTTTGCAGCACAAGAAAAAGAGGCCCCCGGCTAAGGGGAGGAATGCCGGGGGCAAGCCTTGAATGCAGGCACCCGCTCAGGGAGGAGAAGCGGGAGACGTCACCGTCTGCAAGCTTTGAGGCGACTCGTTTCGAATAGTTCCAATCTCGGGGATGGCTGTGGTGGCGGCGCCGCGTACGCCAAACGCATGTCGTCATGACCCGACAGAGGGCGCCCGTGCCGCGCGCGGCGCCCGAAACCAAAGGCTCCTGCCCGGGGCCGCACACAGAGGAGAGTGGAAAGCCATGGCATTGCCACTGGGGGCCTATCCCAAGCGACGGATGCGTCGCAACCGTCGTGACGATTTCTCGCGGCGCCTCATCCGCGAAAACCGTCTGAGCACCGACGACCTGATCTACCCGGTCTTCGTCATCGAAGGGCAGAACCGGACGGAGCCCGTCGCTTCCATGCCGGGCGTCGAGCGCGTCACGCTGGACCGGCTGCTGGGCGTCGCAGAGCAGTGCGTGAAGCTCCGGATTCCCGCGCTCGCGCTGTTTCCGGTGGTGGATGCCAGCCGCAAGTCGCTGAAGGCCGAAGAGGCCTACAACCCGGACGGTCTCGTCCCCGAAACGGTCGCTGCCCTGAAGTCCCGCTTTCCCGAACTCGGTGTGATCACCGACATCGCCCTGGACCCGTACACGAGCCACGGCCAGGACGGCCTGATCGACGATTCGGGCTACGTCATGAACGAGGAGACCATCGAGGTCCTCGTGCGCCAGGCGGAATGCTACGCGCGGGCGGGCGTCGACATCGTCGCGCCTTCCGACATGATGGACGGTCGCATCGGCGCGATCCGCAGCCGCCTGGACGGCGCCGGCTTTCCGCTGGTCCGGATCATGGCGTACTCGGCCAAGTATGCGTCGAGCTTCTACGGCCCCTTCCGCGACGCGGTGGGGTCGGCGGGCAATCTGGGCAAGGGCAACAAGGCCACCTACCAGATGGATCCCGCGAACAGCGACGAGGCTCTCTGGGAAGTGGGGCTCGACCTGGATGAGGGTGCCGACATGGTGATGGTGAAGCCCGGCATGCCCTATCTGGACATCGTCCGTCGGGTGAAGGACGAGTTCGGGGCCCCGACCATGGTTTATCAGGTGAGCGGCGAGTACGCGATGCTCAAGGCCGCCGGGCAGAACGGGTGGATCGACGAGAAGAAGTGCGCGCTGGAGGCTCTGCTGTCCTTCAAGCGCGCCGGGGCGGATGCCATCCTGACCTACTCTGCGATGGATGCCGCGAGGTGGCTCGCCGCCGAGTGATCCGGCGCGGCCGTCCGGGGATGCCGGGCCGTACGGCTTCGGTCCCCGGCCAACGCCCGCCAGGGGAACGCTCTCTACGACAGCTTGGCCCGGCGCTCCCGCTCCAGCCGGATGATGTAGCGCTGGATCACGGTGTCCGAGCCGGGTGGCAGGCCCACGAACATGCAGCCGACACGCCGCGTCACCCGGCCGTCCTTGAGGATCGTCTCCGTCACATTGCGGATCTGGAGGGAGACGGTAATCACACCGACCTCCGGCAGGATGATGGAGCAACCCTTCAGCTCCTGACTCACGTCCAGGGCAAAGGAGTCGGGAAAGCCGGTGAGGCCTACTCCGCCGAGGCTGATATCGAAGAGGTTCACTTCGAGGCGGCGCGATTCCGGTAACGGGATCACACATTTCACCGGCCGCATCACCGGTGTTTCAGCCCGGAAGAACTCCCGCCGCTGGAACTTGAGCAGCGATTCCGGCATGGGCGTCCGCAGAGCGGGCTGCCCTTCGAACTCCACCAGCTTGGCGCGCGGGACTTCCCAGCGGATCTTGATCTTGTCCTGGCGGCTCACGAAGGAGATCCGGGACGACGCCACGAGTCGCGCATTGAGCGAGTCGTCCTTGGCGGCATCCACTACGCAGAACCCATTGGTCGTATCCACGACGAGCAGCGCCGTTACCATGGAATCGCGCCCTTCATTGAAGTGGGCGCTGACCATTTCGCCGGACTGCATGGCCGAACGCAGGATGAACCCGATCTCCACCTTGGAGTGGATCTGGAATCGGGCCTCATCGTCGGCGGGTTGCTTGAGCAAGGACTGCGTTCTCGGGGTCATGCTGACGTCACGCTCCCTGGACCGAAAGGGGGCGCTTGCGCAGCGAATTGGCGAAAAGTCTCATGGTTCGGAAGGTATTCGGCAAACGCGGGGCGAAGTTTAGGAGAACGATTCGTCCGCCGGTGCCGCCAGCGCCCGTTCGACCCAGTCCGTGCGGGCACGCTCGATCGGTCGTCCGTCCGCATGGGAGCGGATCGAGCCCCGGATGTCATTGACGGAGAACACGGCGACGCGGACGCCGTCGTCCTCGAACAGCAGTTCGTAGCCCGGGACGACTTTCGGCTCCCCGCCCACATTGAAGCGCAACTCCCTGGCGCGGAACTCGAAACCCTTGTTGAGCAGAAACAGTTCCACGTCCTTGGGGCTGTCCGTGAACAGGTGCAGGTCGATCTCCGCGTACCGTCCGGCGCTGCCCGACATGACCGGCCCCACGAGATGGGGGTCGAAGCGCTCGAGCAACTGCATCATGCGGAGAGCCTGCTCCCGGAGTTCCCTGAGGCGCTCGGGCTGTTCGTCTGCCTGATAGAGCTTCTGATAGTCGCGAAGGGCCTCCTCCACCTCGGCGTTGTCGGGGAGATTGCGCGTGTCGGGTGCGCCGACCTGCCTTGCCGCCTTCCGCTTCGCCAGGCCGAAGTCGTCGATACCGTCCTCGGCCATGAGGCGAGCCGCCAACTGGGCGATGCGCGCCCGCATTTGTCGATTGTTGGCGGATTCCCGGCCCATGATGCTGCTGCTCCGATGCCTGTTTCAGAACCTCAGTACAACTGCTCCCCGACGTCGTTCGGCTTGCCCGCCGGGCGCTCCTGTCCGGAGGCGGGCGGTGAGTCGCCCTCCTCTTCTGCCGGGAGCGTCTCCTGGTAGAAATATTCCAGCACACGGTCCTGGACTCGGTCGTTCCTCAGCCCCGTCGTCGGATTGACGCCGGCCGCCACGACGCCCTCGGGCGCAGCGAATCCCTGGTCGGGGATACCCTCCAGGGCCTTCGCCATGTATCCCATCCAGATGGGCAGCGCCGCGACCGCCCCGGTCTCGCTGCCGCCGAGGGACTTCGGTGTGTCATAGCCGATCCAGGCCACGGCCACCAGCTTGGGGCAGTAGCCCGCGAACCAGGCGTCCAGCTGGTCGTTGGTCGTGCCGGTCTTGCCGGCCAGGTCACCGCGACCCAGTTTGCGGGCGCGGGCGGCGGTTCCTTCCTGCACGACGTCCTGCATCATGCTGGTCATGAGGAAGGCATTGCGGGCGTCGATGACCCGCGCGGCCGGGGCCGGCGTGTGTTTCTCGATGACCTTGCCCTTCAGGTCGTTGATCCGCTCGACGTGGTACGGCACCACGCGAGTACCGCCGTTGGCGAAGCTGGCGTATCCCGATGCCATCTGGAGGACGGTCGCCGAACCGGCGCCGAGCGCCATGGTGAGGTACGGCGGGATCAGCCGGCGTTCGAAGCCGAACCGCGTCACGTAGTCCTGGGCGTACTGCGGGCCGATCGCCTGGATGATGCGGATCGACACCAGGTTCTTGGACTTGGTGAGCGCCCGCCGCATGCTCATCGGCCCCTCGAAGCTGCCGTCGTAGTTCTTGGGTTCCCAGGCGACCGACCCCGTCTCGGCCGCGTCGAATGACAGTGGTGCGTCATTGATGACAGTCGCAGGAGTAAATCCTTTCTCCAGGGCCGCGGAGTACACGAAGGGCTTGAAGGTCGACCCCGGTTGCCGGTACGCCTGGGTGACGTGATTGAATTTGTTCCGGTTGAAATCGAATCCGCCTACCAGCGCCCGGATGCCGCCGGTGTTCGGGTCGACCGAGACCAGCGCGGCCTCCACGGCGGGCAATTGTGCGATCTGCCAGGCTCCGGCGTCGTTTTTCTGCACCCGGGTCAGGGAGCCGCGTCGCAGGCGCTTCTCCGGTGGTGCCTTGTCGCTGGTCATCCGCTGCGCAAACTTGAGCCCTTCGGCGGTAACCGTGATGCGACCCGCGCCCTTGGCGAACAGCGTCATCGTCTCGCCGGTCACGCCGAGCACGAGCGCCGGATACAGCCCGGCGCTCTCCGAATCGTCGCCGATCGTCTCTTCCAGGACCTCGTCCGGCGCATCGCCTGGAATGTCGAACTGGGCCTCCGCGCCGCGGTGGCCGTGCCGGCGGTCATAGTCGAGCACGCCCCGACGGATGGCCGCCAGCGCTGCGTCCTGATGGGCGCGGAAGATCGTTGTATGCACCCGGAGGCCAGAGGTGTAGGCATCCTCCTTGAACTGGTCGTAGAGCTTCTGGCGGACCATTTCCGTCAGATGGTCCGCCTGGGTGGCGTAAGCCTGACGCTCCTTGCGCACGACGATCGCCGTCTGCATGGCCGCGTCATATTCCTCCGACGTGATCCACGCGAGCTCCTTCATGCGCCGCAGGACGTACTCCTGACGCAGTTTCGCGCGTCTCGGATTGGCGACGGGGTTGTATTTCGAGGGCGCTTTCGGCAATCCGGCGAGCATTGCGTGCTCGGCGAGGTTAAGTCTGTCGAGAGATTTGCCGAAATAGGTCTGGGCAGCGGCTGCGAAGCCGTAGGCGCGCTGGCCAAGGAAGATCTGGTTCACGTACAGCTGAAGTATCTCGTCCTTGGAGAGATTGTGTTCGATCTTGAAGGCAAGCAGCGTTTCGTTGAACTTACGCGTGAGGGTTTTTTCCTTTGTCAGGAAGAAGTTACGCGCGACCTGCATGGTGATGGTGCTGGCCCCCTGATGGGCGCCGCCCTGCAGCAAGTTCGACAGCGCGGCGCGCGCCACGCCGATGTAGTCGACACCACCGTGCTCGTAGAAGCGCTCGTCTTCCGCGGCCAGGATGGCGTTCAGCATCGGCTTGGGTACGTCGGCGACGGACACGAGAGCCCTGCGCTCCTCGCCGAATTCGCCGATGAGGTCACCTTCGGCGCTGAAAACCTGCAGCGGAATCTTGGGTCGGTAGTCGGTCAGCGCTTCGAGCGACGGCAGTCCCGGGTAGGCCACGACAGCGGCATAGCCGAGCAGGAGGGAGCCCGCAACGAGAAGGGAAAGCAGCAGGAAGATCGGCAGGAACCACCAGCGGAGAAGCATTGGCAGAGTGTTTGCTTTGGGCCTTCGAAAAAGGGGCCTTTCCCGACAGGGTTTCCGGATTATACGGGCCTGGCGTTCCGCAGTCCTCCTGGCCCTTACTTTCCCAAGCTTGATTTGTAGTTGCGACTCGTATCTAATGTGTTTTAGACGCAAATTGGCGTAACTCGCCCATGCTCAAGGGAAAAGTTGATTTTTCGTCGGTGTCCCAGTTCCTCACGGAACTGATGAAGCCGAAGATGCCCCCGCTGATCGGCGTGGACATCAGCTCGTCCTCCGTCAAGATGGTCGAGATCGTGGCCGTGGGCAAAGGGCGCTATCGCCTGGAGCGCTACACGATCGAGCCTCTGCCGAAGGACGCGGTCGTCGACGGCAACATCATGAACCTCGAGGAAGTCGGCGAGGCGGTGAAGCGCGGGTGGAAGAAACTCAATTCGCGCATCAAGAATCTCGCCCTCGCCCTGCCTTCCGCCGCCGTCATCACCAAGAAGATCGTGGTGCCGGCCGGTCAGAGCGAGGAGGACCTCGAACTCCAGGTCGAGACCGAGGCCAACCAGTACATCCCGTTCGCGCTGGAAGAGGTGAACCTCGACTTCCAGATCCTCGGTCCGTCGCTCACCAATCCGGAAGAGGTCGAAGTCCTGATTGCCGCGTCGCGCAAGGAGAAGGTGGAAGACCGGGTCGCGGTCGCCGAGTCCCAGGGACTCAAGGCCGTCGTCATGGACATCGATTCCTTCGCCGCGCAGACCGCTTTCGAACTCATCGAATCGCAGCTGCAGGACGCCGGCATCGACCAGACGATCGCCCTGGTCGACGTGGGCGCGACGATGATGAACATCAACGTCCTGCGCAACCGTCAGTCGGTGTACTTCCGCGAGCAGCCCTTCGGCGGCAATCAGCTCACCCAGGAAATTCAGCGCGTGTTCAGTCTCTCCGCCGATGAGGCCGAGGCTGCGAAGCGCAGCGGCGGCCTGCCCGAGAACTACGAGAGCGATGTGCTGCGGCCGTTCATGGACACGCTGGCCCTTGAAGTGACGCGCGCCCTGCAGTTCTTCTTCACCTCGACGCAGTACAACCAGGTGAACAGCATCGTGCTGGCGGGCGGATGCTCGACCATCCCGGGCCTGGACGAAGTCGTCACGCGCAGGACGGGTGTGCCGGCGATTGTCGCCAACCCGTTCGCCGCGATGGATAAATCGCCCAAGATCAAGGAGCGCCAGCTCGCGCTGGACGCTCCGTCGCTGCTCGTCGCCTGCGGGCTCGCGATGCGGAGGTTCGATCCATGATCCCAATCAACCTACTACCGCATCGCGAAGAACGACGACGCGAGCAGCGGCGCCGCTTCGGCATCATGGCGTTCGCGACGCTGGCTGTCGGTGCGGTGATCGTGGGCGTGGTGCACCAGTACTTCGCGAATCAGATCGAGTATCAGGTGGGCCGCAATCAGTACCTCGAGAACGAGATCGCCACGCTCGATCGCCAGATCGAGGAGATCAAGAAGCTCAAGGAACAGACCCAGGCGCTGCTCGAACGGAAGAAGGTCGTGGAGTCGCTCCAGTCGAACCGCTCGGAAACCGTGCGGCTGCTCGACCAGCTCGTCCGGCAGATTCCGGACGGCGTGTTCCTGAAGTCCGTCAAGCAGACCGGCACCAGGGTCAACGTGACCGGCTACGCCACCTCGAACGCGCGGGTCTCGACCCTGATGCGCAACTTCGAGGCCTCGCCCTGGCTGGAGGCGCCGAGCCTCATCGAGATCAAGGCGGTCACGGTCGACAAGCAGATGCAGAACGAATTCAACCTGAACGTGAACCTCACTCGGGAGAAGGCCGAGGAGGCACCGACGGGGCAGGCGGCCGGCAAACCGCCGGCAAAGGGCTGACGCGCCATGACGCTCGACGATCTGCAACGCCTCAACTTCAAGGACATCGGCAACTGGCCGGTGCTGCCGAAGCTCGGCCTGCTGCTCATCATCCTGCTGCTGATCGTGTTCCTCGGATTCTGGCTCGACTGGCGCGACCAGGCGGACGAGCTCGAGGTTTCGCGCCAGAAGGAACAGGAACTGCGGCAGAAATTCCTCGACAAGAAGGCCCAGGCCATCAATCTCGACCTCTATCGCAAGCAGCTGGACGACATCGAGCAGTCCTTCGGTGCCATGCTGAAGCAGCTGCCGAACAAGTCCGAGATGGAAGCCCTGCTGACGGACATCAACCAGGCCGGTCTCGGTCGCGGTCTGCAGTTCACGCTGTTCCGGCCGGCCCCGCAGGAAACCATGTCGGAGTTCTACGCGGAACTGCCGATCACCATCCGCGTGACCGGCGCCTATCACGACATCGGCGCCTTCGCGAGCGACGTTTCGCAGCTGTCCCGGATCGTGACCCTGAACGACATCGGGGTGTCGATCGACAAGGACGGCGGGCTTGCGCTCGATGCAACGGCGAAGACCTACCGCTACCTCGACGAGGCCGAAATCGCCGAGCAGAAGAAGCGGGAACGTGAAGCCAAGTCGGGAGCGAAGAAGTGACGCGCCATTGGTTGACGAGTGTGCTGGCTGCTGCCGTGCTCTCGGGCTGCGGCGGAGAGGAGTATGAGGATCTCCGCCAGTTCGTGAACGAGTCCGGCAACAACCTGCGCGGCCGGGTGGAACCCCTGCCGGAAGTGAAACCGTACGAGGCCTTTACCTACGAGGCCTACGAACTCCAGGACCCGTTCAAGCCACGCAAGCCTGAGTCTGCCGACAAGAACGCTGGCGACCGGCCCAGCCAGGCGAGCGACCTGCGGCGCAAGGAGGCCCTGGAGGCCTACCCGCTAGAAAGTCTCAAGATGGTGGGCACGCTGCAGGACAAGAACAAGAAGATGTTCGCGCTCGTCAAGACGCCGGAGAACAACTTGTATCAGATCAAGATCGGAAATTACCTTGGCCAGAACTTCGGCATCGTGACCACGATCACGGAGACATCGGTCACCCTGAAGGAGGTGTTCCAGGACACCTCGGGCGTCTGGTCGGAGCGCACGAGCAGCCTGCAACTGCTCGACGAAGAGGAGTCGAAGCAATGAAGATGACGTGGCTGGCGGTCTGCCGCCTTCTGATCGCTCTCGCATCCCTGGGCGTGCTGTCCGCGCAGGTGTCCGCGGCGCCCGTACCGGTCGAGCCGGGGATGAACGCCATCGATGCGGTGGACGTCCTGTCCGGCCAGGGGGGCAAGGTCGTGGTGAAGATCACCACGCGGGAGCCCCTGTCGAATCCTCCGGTCGCCTTCTCGATCAACAACCCGCCCCGCATCGCCTTCGATTTCCCGGGCACCGCCAACGGGATGGGCAAGAGCACGCAGGAAGTCGGCAACACCGAACTGCGCTCCGTGCGCCTCGGCCAGTCCGCCGGCCGGACCCGCGTGGTGCTGAACCTTACCCGTCCGGTGAAATACGACGCCCAGCTCGACGGCAAGACCTACACGATCACGCTGCAGGCCGGCGCGGCCGGTCCGACCGTCAGCACCGCCAACGAGAGCACCTCGTTCGCGAAGGGCAAGAACACCATGCCCCACTCGCTGCTCAACGTCGACTTCCGTCGCGGCAAGGCCGGCGAGGGTCAGGTCGTCATCGACCTCTCGGACAACCTCACCGGCATCGACATCCGTCGCCAGGGCAAGTCCGTCGTGATCGAGTTCATCCAGACCGAGATCCCCTCCAATCTGCAGCGCCGTCTCGATGTGACCGACTTTGCCACGCCAGTAGACATCGTCGAGGCGACGAAGCAGGGCAACAACGCCAAGATCGTGATCTCGCCGCGGGGCAGCTGGGAACACTCCGCGTATCAGACGGACAACCGGATGATCGTCGAGATCAAGACCATCGTCGAAGACCCGACGAAGATCGGCGCGGCCTCCGGGCGCGGCTACACGGGCGACAAGCTCTCGCTCAACTTTCAGAACATCGAAGTGCGGGCAGTGCTGCAGGTCATTGCGGACTTCACCGGTCTCAACATCATCACGAGCGACACGGTCGGCGGCAACCTCACGCTGCGCCTGAAGGACGTGCCGTGGGACCAGGCCCTGGACATCATTCTCCAGGCGAAGGGTCTCGACATGCGCAAGAACGGCAACGTGGTGTGGATTGCCCCGCGGGACGAACTCGCCACCAAGGAGAAGCTCGCGCTCGAGGCGCAGCAGCAGATCCAGGAGCTGGAGCCGATCCGCACCGAGAGCTTCCAGTTAAACTACATGAAGGCCGAGGCGTTCCAGAAGATCGTCTCCGACCCGAACCAGCGTCTGCTCACCAAGCGCGGCAGCGCCGTGATCGACCCGCGGACCAACACGCTGTTCGTGCAGGACACACCGAGCAAGCTGGAAGAGTTCGCGGTGCTCCTCAAGAAGATCGACATCGCCGTGCGTCAGGTCATGATCGAAGCGCGGATCGTCGAAGCGTCCGACACCTTCGGCCGATCGCTCGGTGCGCGTCTCGGCACTGTCACCCGCGGCGGCAACGGGCTGCAACCCTTCGGCGGGGACCGCTCGCGTCTGTTCGTCGGAGGCAACGTCCGAAGCGTGGGCGTGCAGACCGGCCAGGCGCAGGACTACGCCACGAGTTTCTTTCCGGACTCCCTGGCGGTGAACCTGCCGGCGCCTGGTCTCGGTGCCGGCAGCGGCTCGGCCGGTGCCTTCACCTTCACGCTGTTCAATCCCGGCCAGACCAGCTTCCTCAACCTCGAAATCTCTGCCCTGCAGCTCGATGCGCGCGGCAAGCTGATTTCCAGTCCGCGGGTCATCACGGCGGACAACGTCGAGGCGAACATCGAGCAGGGTACGGAAATCCCGTACCAGACCGCGACGGCTTCGGGTGCGACGAGCATCAGCTTCCGTAAGGCGACGCTTTCGCTCAAGGTGAAGCCGCAGATCACGCCCGACGACAACGTGATCATGAAGCTCGACGTCCACAAGGACAGCATCGGCGTGACCACCAACGCGGGCCCGGCGATCGACACCAAGCAGGTGACGACTGAAGTGCTCGTGGAAAACGGCGGCACGGTCGGCATCGGCGGCATCTACACCCAGGACGAGACGACCCAGCAGAGCAAGATCCCGCTGCTCGGCGACATCCCGATCATCGGCTTCTTCTTCCGCAACGAGCGCCGCTTCAACGATCGCCGCGAGCTGCTGGTGTTCGTGACGCCCCGCATCCTCAAGGACAATCTGACGGTCCGCTGACCCGACGATTCTCCCCGGCAGTTCCGACGGCCCCGGCGCCTGCGCTCCGGGGCCGTCGCGTTCTCGGGCCCGGCATCTGCGACTGCCCTCCGCCGCCTGTGGCGGATAGAATCCGGGGATGAGAGAGCCATCGACGATGCGGCGCCCCGCGCCCGACATCCCCGGCAATATCTATCTCGTCGGCCTCATGGGCGCCGGCAAGACTTCGGTCGGCCGGCTGCTGGCGAAGCGCCTGGGCAAGCGGTTCGTGGATTCGGACCACGAGATCGAGGCACGCACCGGCGTGCGCATTCCCGTGATCTTCGAGATCGAAGGGGAGGCCGGATTCCGCCAGCGGGAGGTCGCGATGATCGACGAGCTGACCGCCACGGAAGGTGTCGTGCTCGCCACCGGCGGCGGGGCGGTCCTCGATCCGCGCAATCGTGAGGTCCTGCGGACGCGGGGTACCGTGGTATACCTGCGGGCGAGCGTGGACGAACTCTGGAACCGCACCCGCCGTGACCGCAACCGCCCGCTGCTCCAGACCGCCGACCCCCGGGGCCGGCTCGCCGAGCTGATGGAGATCCGCGACCCGCTGTATCGCGAAGTCGCCCACGTGATCATCGATACCGGCAGCCAGAGTCTGCGAGTCCTCATCGGCCGCCTCGAGGCGGCGCTGGTCCGCAACATCCATCGGAAGGAGGATTCGACACCATGCTGACGACCCAGGTGGGACTCGGCGACCGCGCCTACCCGATCTACATCGGCAAGGCGCTGCTGTCCCGGACGGAACTCGTCGGGCGCCATCTCCTGCAGAAGCGGGTCGTTGTCGTGACGAACGAGACCATCGGTCCGGTCTATCTCCCGGCCCTGTCCGCGGCGCTGCGCGGGATCGGCGTCGAAGTCCTCGAGGTTCTGCTGCCCGACGGCGAGGCCTTCAAGACTTGGGAGACGCTGAACCGCATCTTCGACGCGCTGATGGCCGCGCGCTGCGAACGCAAGACGACGCTCATCGCGCTCGGCGGCGGCGTGATCGGCGACATCACGGGCTTTGCGGCCGCCACGTACCTGCGAGGCGTGCCCTTCATCCAGATCCCGACGACGCTGCTGGCTCAGGTGGATTCCTCGGTGGGCGGCAAGACGGCGATCAACCACCCGCTCGGAAAGAACATGATCGGCGCCTTCTATCAGCCGGCCGCCGTGATCGCCGACCTCGACACGCTGGACACCCTGCCCGACCGCGAGCTGTCTGCCGGGCTCGCCGAAGTCATCAAGTACGGTCTGCTGGGAGATGCCCCGTTCTTCGAGTGGCTGGAGCAGAACCTCGACCGGCTGCTGGCGCGCGACAAGGACGCCCTCTCCTACGCGGTGGAGCGCTGCTGCCGCAACAAGGCCGACATCGTCGAAAAGGACGAACGCGAAACCGGACTCCGTGCGCTGCTCAATCTCGGGCATACCTTCGGTCACGCCATCGAGGCGGCGCTCGGCTTCGGCACTTGGCTACACGGCGAGGGCGTCGCGGCCGGCATGGTGCTGGCCGCCGAAACCTCCCGCGCGCTCGGCCATCTGACCGACGCCGACGTCGCGAGGGTCCGCCGGATCCTGGAGCGCGCGCGCCTCCCCGTGGATCCGCCGCACCTGCCGATCGCGCAGTGGCTCGACCTCATGGGGCACGACAAGAAGGTGGAGGGCGGGCGTCTGCGGTTCGTGCTGATGCACGCCATCGGCGACGCCTACGTCGACGCCGCCGTCCCGCCTGCCGTCCTCGAGCAGGTGCTCGGCCGGCGAGAGACCGTCGCTGCGGCGGACTGAGCACGCGCCCTGTGGACCTCGCACCTTACGCCGCCCAACCCGAGACTTCCCGCGGACGCAGCCTTCCGGAGACGCCTCCGGAGGGTCGCTCCGAGTACCAGCGCGACCGTGACCGCATCGTCCACTCCACGGCGTTCCGGCGTCTGGAGTACAAGACGCAGGTGTTCGTGAACCACGAGGGCGACCTCTTCCGCACCCGCCTCACGCACTCCATCGAGGTCGCGCAGATCGCGCGGTCCGTCGCCCGGAATCTCGGCCTGAACGAAGATCTGGTCGAGGCGATCTCCCTCGCCCACGACCTCGGGCACACGCCGTTCGGCCACGCCGGGCAGGACGCCCTCAACGACTGCATGAAGCCGTTCGGCGGCTTCGAGCACAACCTCCAGTCGCTGCGGGTGGTCGATCATCTCGAGAACCGGTACGGCGCGTTCGAGGGTCTCAACCTCACCTTTGAGACGCGCGAGGGCATCCTCAAGCACTGCTCGCCGCGCAATGCGGAGACGCTGGGCGAGCTGGGGCGGCGCTTCCTCGAGCGCCGCCAGCCGGGGCTCGAGGCGCAGCTGGCGAACATCGCCGACGAACTTGCCTACAACAACCACGACGTCGACGACGGCCTGCGGTCCGGGCTCGTGGAGCTGGAGGCGCTGTCCGAGGTGGCCATCTTCCGGAAGCATCTCGACGAGGTGCGCGCCCTGTTCCCGGCACTCAAGGACCGGCGTCTGGTCCACGAAACCGTCCGCCGCATGATCAACACCCTCGTCATCGATCTGACCGAGACCACCCGGCGCCGCATCGCGGAGGCCCGCCCCGGGTCCATCGACGAAGTCCGGGCCGCGCCGCCCCTCGTGGCGTTCAGCGAGCCGGTCCACGAGGCGCAGCTGGAGTTGAAGCGCTTCCTGCGCACCAACCTCTATCAGCATTTCCGGGTCGCCCGCATGGCCGCGAAGTCCCGGCGCATCGTGGCCGAGCTCTTCGCCGCCTTCACCGGCGACCGGCGCCTCCTGCCGCCCGAGTTTCAGCAGCGGGCCGACGAGCAGGGCGAACGGGCGATCGCCGACTACATCGCCGGGATGACCGACCGCTATGCGATCGCGGAGCATCGACGGCTGTTCGCCATCGAAAACGCCTGATCTCGCCGTTTCTCCCCGTCCGGCAGGCCTTTCAGTGATTGAAGGCGCAGGCGCCTTGGGGTTAACATTTCGCCCCTTGCCCTCAGGAAACGCGTTCCCCGGCGACTGCCGCGGTCGAGTCGCGCCCCGTAGGGAATTCCGGCCACATCGCCCGCGGGCGTTGACCGGTGGCAACGTCCGGCCAGCCAGCCGTCAGCAGATAACGAGGTAGATCGTGGTACAGACCTTTCCCCCTTCCGCCCAGGGGCTCTACAGCCCTGACAATGAGCATGACGCCTGCGGCGTCGGCTTCGTCGCTCACATCAAGGGCAAGAAAAGCCACGAGATCGTGGAGCAGGGGCTGCTCATCCTCAAGAACCTGACCCATCGCGGTGCCACCGGTGCCGATCCTCTCGCCGGCGACGGCGCCGGGATACTCCTGCAGATTCCGGATGCCTTTTTCCGCGAGGAGTTGCTGAAGCAGGGCATCACGCTACCGGCCCCCGGCGAATACGGCGTGGGGATGGTCTTCCTCCCGCAGGAGCCCGCGTGCCGCCTCGCCTGCGAGCAGGAGATCGAGCGTGCTGTCCGCGCCGAAGGTCAGGTACTGCTCGGCTGGCGCGATGTGCCCCGCAACGGTGCGGTGCTCGGAGAGTCCGTCAAGCGCATCGAGCCGGTCATGCGCCAGGTCTTCATCGGTGCGGGCAGCAGCGTCACCGTGACCGACAGCCTCGAACGCAAGCTCTACGTGATCCGCAAGCGTTCGGGCCATGCGATCCAGAGCCTCAATCTCGCGCACGGCAAGGAGTTCTACGTGCCGTCCATGTCGGCGCGCACCATCGTCTACAAGGGCATGCTGCTCGCGGAACAGGTCGGCAACTACTACCTCGACCTGCAGGATCCGCGGATGGTCTCCGCGCTGGCGCTGGTGCACCAGCGCTTCTCGACCAACACCTTCCCCACCTGGGATCTCTCGCATCCGTTCCGGATGATCGCCCACAACGGCGAGATCAACACCCTGCGGGGCAACGTCAACTGGCTGCGCGCCCGGGAAGGTGCCATTTCCTCGCCGGTCCTCGGCAAGGATCTCGAAAAGCTCTGGCCGCTCATCTACCCCGGCCAGTCGGATTCCGCGTCCTTCGACAACGCGCTGGAACTGCTGGTGATGGGCGGCTATTCGCTGTCCCACGCGATGATGATGCTCATCCCCGAGGCGTGGGAGAACCACACCACCATGGACGAGAGCCGTCGCGCGTTCTACGAGTACCACGCCGCGATGATGGAGCCGTGGGACGGCCCCGCCGCCGTGGCCTTCACGGACGGCCGCCAGATCGGCGCGACGCTCGACCGCAACGGCCTGCGTCCCGCGCGCTATATCGTCACCGATGACAATCTCGTGATCATGGCGTCCGAGGCCGGCGTGCTGCCGATCGCGGAAGACCGCATCGTCAAGAAGTGGCGCCTGCAGCCGGGCAAGATGTTCCTCGTCGACACCGAACTGGGCCGCATCGTCGACGACAAGGAACTCAAGGAACAGCTCGCGGCGCTGCGTCCGTACCGCGAGTGGAACGACCGCATCCGCGTCACCCTCGAGGAGATTTCCGACGTCCCGGCCACCATCCCGGCCTCCACCGTGCCGCTGCTCGATCGCCAGCAGGCCTTTGGCTATACCCAGGAGGATCTCAAGTTCCAGATGATCCCGATGGCGCGCGATGGCGAGGAGTCCATCGGGTCGATGGGCAACGACAGCCCGCTTGCCGTGCTGTCCAGCAAGAACAAGACGCTCTACCACTACTTCAAGCAGCTGTTCGCGCAGGTCACGAATCCGCCGATCGACCCGATCCGCGAGGAGCTCGTGATGTCGCTCGTGACGTTCATCGGCCCCAAGCCCAACCTGCTGGGGGTGGATGAGAACAACCCGCCCATGCGCCTCGAGGTGTCCCAGCCGATCCTCGATACCAAGGCGATGGCCGCCATCCGGGACGTCGCCGCGAGGACGGACAACAAGTTCCGCTCCTACGAGATCGACATCTGCTACCCGGTCGCGTGGGGCAGTCAGGCGGTCGAGGCCCGTCTGGCGAGCATGTGCGCCGAAGCCGTGGATGCCGTGCGCTCCGGCTTCAACATCCTGATCCTCACCGACCGCGGTCTGAGTGCCGAGCGCGTACCGATCCCGGCGCTGCTGGCCACGTCGGCCCTGCATCAGCACCTGGTCAACAAGGGGCTGCGCACGTCGGCCGGTCTCGTGGTCGAAACGGGCTCCGCGCGGGAAGTGCATCACTTCGCGCTGCTCGGCGGCTACGGCGCGGAAGCCGTCCACCCCTATCTCGCCATCGAGACTCTGATGGCTGCCGGCGACCAGCTTCCCGAGGACAAGCGCGGCGAGAAGGCGGTCTACAACTTCATCAAGGGGGTGGGCAAGGGCCTGCGCAAGGTGATGTCCAAGATGGGCATCTCCACGTACATGTCCTACACCGGCGCCCAGATCTTCGAGGCGGTCGGCCTGTCCAGCAGCCTCGTCGAGAAGTACTTCACCGGCACCACGTCGTCGGTGGAAGGCATCGGTGTGTTCGAGGTCGCCGAGGAAGCCATCCGCCTTCACCAGGCCGCATTCAGCGCCGACCCCGTCCTGGCCGAGGCCCTCGATGCCGGCGGCGAGTACGCGTTCCGCATCCGCGGCGAAGAGCACATGTGGACGCCCGACGCGGTCGCCAAGCTGCAGCACTCCACGCGGTCGAACTCCTACAGCACCTACAAGGAGTACGCGCAGATCATCAACGACCAGTCGCAGCGGCACATGACGTTCCGCGGTCTGTTCGATCTGCGCGTGGACCCGTCGAAGTCCATCCCGATCGACGAAGTCGAACCCGCGAAGGAGATCGTCCGGCGGTTCGCCACCGGCGCGATGTCGTTGGGTTCCATCTCCACCGAGGCCCACACCACGCTCGCGATCGCGATGAACCGCATCGGCGGCAAGTCGAACACCGGTGAGGGGGGCGAGGATCCGAAGCGCTATCCGCTCATCAAGGCGGGCGAGTCGCTTGCGAGCCGCATCGGTCGCGACCGCATCATGCGCGACATTCCCCTCCAGGAAGGCGACTCCCTGCGCTCGAAGATCAAGCAGGTGGCCTCCGGCCGGTTCGGCGTCACCGCCGAGTATCTGGGGTCGGCCGACCAGATCCAGATCAAGATGGCGCAGGGCGCCAAGCCGGGCGAGGGCGGCCAGCTTCCGGGCCACAAGGTTACGGAATACATCGCGGAACTGCGCTTCTCCGTGCCCGGCGTGGGCCTCATCTCGCCGCCTCCGCACCACGACATCTATTCCATCGAGGATCTCGCCCAGCTCATCCACGACCTGAAGAACGCCAACCCCCGCGCGAGCATCAGCGTGAAGCTGGTGTCCGAAATCGGTGTGGGTACCGTGGCGGCCGGCGTGTCCAAGGCCAAGTCCGATCACGTGACCATTGCGGGTCACGACGGCGGTACCGGTGCCTCTCCCTGGTCGTCCATCAAGCATGCGGGCACGCCCTGGGAGCTCGGTCTGGCCGAAACCCAGCAGACACTCGTGCTGAACCGCCTGCGCGGCCGCATCGCCGTCCAGGTGGATGGCCAGATGAAGACCGGCCGTGACGTGCTCGTGGGCGCGCTGCTCGGCGCCGACGAGTTCGGCTTCGCCACCGCGCCGCTGGTCGTCGGCGGCTGCATCATGATGCGCAAGTGCCACCTCAACACCTGTCCGGTGGGCGTGGCGACGCAGGATCCGGAGCTGCGCAAGAAGTTCAAGGGCCAGCCCGAGCACGTGGTGAACTACTTCTTCTTCGTGGCCGAGGAAGTGCGCGAGTACATGGCGCAGCTTGGCATCCGCCATTTCGACGATCTCATCGGCCGCTCCGACCTGCTCGACATGAAGAACGGCATCGAGCACTGGAAGGCGCGCGGGCTCGACTTCACGAAGGTGTTCTACAACCCCGTGATGCCCGAGGACGTGGCGCGCTACCACACCGAGAGCCAGGATCACGGCCTCGACAAGGCGCTGGATCACCGGCTGATCGAACTCGCTGCCCCGGCACTGGAGCGTGGTGAGAAAGTCACCATCGAGATGCCCATCCGCAACGGCAACCGCACGGTGGGCACCATGCTCTCGTCCGAAGTGGCGCGCCGCTATGGGCATGCCGGTCTGCCGGACGACACCATCCGCGTGAAGTTCGCCGGTACCGCCGGTCAGAGCTTCGGTGCCTTCCTCGCGAAGGGCATCACGATGGAACTCATCGGCGAGGGCAACGACTACGTCGGCAAGGGCCTCTCAGGTGGCCGCATCATCGTGTCGCCGTCGCCGAAGTTCCGCGGGGAGCCGACGACCAACATCATCATCGGCAACACCGTGATGTATGGCGCCATTCTCGGCGAGTGCTACTTCCGGGGCGTGGCGGGCGAGCGCTTCGGCGTCCGCAACTCAGGCGCCCATGCGGTCGTGGAAGGCGTGGGCGACCACGGTTGCGAATACATGACCGGTGGTACGGTCGTGGTACTGGGCATGACCGGTCGCAATTTCGCAGCGGGCATGTCGGGCGGCATCGCCTACGTGTTCGACGAGGACGGCAGCTTCGCTACCCGCTGCAACCTGTCGATGGTCTCTCTCGAGCCGGTGCTGGCCGAGGCCGAGCAGGAAGCCAAGCTCGACCGCGACCTCTGGTATCTCGGCCAGTCCGACGAGGCTGTCCTGCGTCGGTTCATCGAGAACCATGCCGCGAACACCGGCAGTGCGCGCGCACGGGCCATCCTCGACGACTGGGCGAATGCCCGGGCCAAGTTCGTGAAGGTCTTCCCGAACGAGTACCGCAGGGCGCTGGGCGAGATCGCCGCCAAGCACCGCAAGATGGCCGCCTGACAACGGACATGACTTCCGCGCCGGCCCGCGGTCCTGCCGCCGGGCCGGTGTCGGAGGTTCCCTGACGCGAATCCACCTCACTCAAGACCGCAAAGACAGAAGACGATGGGCAAGATCACCGGATTCATGGAGTACCAGCGCCTTTCCGAGGCGACCGAAGCACGCGACTCGCGGGTCAAGCACTGGCGCGAGTTCGTCGGCCACCTCAAGGACGAAGAGGCGAAGGTGCAGGGGGCACGCTGCATGGACTGCGGCATTCCGTTCTGCATGCAGGGCTGCCCGATCAACAACATCATTCCGGACTGGAACGATCTCGTCTTCAAACAGAACTGGAAGCAGGCGCTCGACACCCTGCACTCCACCAACAACTTCCCCGAGTTCACCGGCCGCGTGTGCCCGGCACCGTGCGAAGCCGCGTGCACGCTGAACATCAACAACGACCCGGTGGGCATCAAGTCGATTGAACACGCCATCATCGACAAGGGCTGGGAGATGGGCTGGGTCACGCCGCAGGTGCCGGCCCGCAAGACGGGCAAGCGCGTCGCGGTGGTGGGCTCCGGCCCGGCCGGAATGGCCTGTGCCCAGCAGCTCGCGCGCGCCGGTCACTCGGTGGTGCTGTTCGAGAAGAGCGATCGCGTGGGGGGCCTGCTTCGCTACGGCATTCCCGATTTCAAGATGGAAAAGCACCATATCGACCGCCGCATGGAACAGATGCAGGCCGAAGGCGTGGAATTCCGTCCCAATGTGTTCGTAGGCAAGGACTGGTCAGGCAACAGCTTCGGCAACGCTGCGAAGGAACGCATCGAGCCCGAGAAGCTGCTCGCGGAATTCGATGCCGTGGTGCTGTCCGGTGGCGCCGAGCAGCCGCGCGATCTGCAGGTGCCCGGGCGCGAGCTGAAGGGTATCCACTTCGCCATGGAGTTTCTGCCGATGCAGAACAAGGTCGTGGCGGGCGATACGGTGCCCGGCCAGATCATGGCAACCGGCAAGCACGTGGTGGTTATCGGCGGCGGTGACACGGGGTCCGACTGCGTCGGCACCTCCAACCGGCATGGTGCCGCGTCCGTCACGCAGTTCGAACTCCTGCCCCAGCCGCCGGAAGTGGAGAACAAGCCGCTCACCTGGCCTTACTGGCCCCTGAAGATGCGCACGTCCTCCTCGCATGAGGAAGGCTGCTCCCGGGACTGGGCGGTGTCGACGAAGGAGTTCCGCGGCGAGAACGGCCAGGTGAAGGCTCTCGTCGGCGTCCGGGTGGAATGGCAGAAGGACCCCGCCACTGGGCAGATGCGCATGATGGAAGTCCCGGGCAGCGAGTTCGAGATGAAGGCCGATCTGGTGCTGTTCGCGATGGGCTTCGTCTCTCCGGTCGCCAGCGTGCTGGATGCTTTCGGCGTGGTTCGCGACGGCCGGGGTAACGCCAAGGCGCCGACCGAAGGCAAGTGCAGCTACGCGACCAACGTTCCCAAGGTTTTCGCAGCGGGTGACATGCGCCGCGGACAGTCGCTGGTCGTGTGGGCGATCCGGGAAGGCCGTCAGTGCGCACGTACCGTCGACGAGTACCTGATGGGTTCCAGCGAGCTGCCCCGTTGAAGGCGCAGCCGCGCCGGTTCGTCGTATCCTCCGGTTCCCAGACGACAATCCCCTGCCCATGAGCCGACCGAAGAACGACAGCTTTCTGCGCGCCCTGCTGCGCGAGCCCACGCCCCACACGCCGATCTGGATCATGCGGCAGGCCGGCCGCTATCTGGCTGAGTACAACCAGACTCGGGCGCGGGCCGGCGACTTCATGAGCCTGTGCCGCAGCCCGGATCTCGCGACCGAGGTCACGCTGCAGCCGCTCGCCCGGTTTCCGCTGGATGCCGCCATCCTGTTCTCGGACATCCTCACCATTCCCGATGCCATGGGCCTGGGGCTGTCCTTTGCGGAGGGCGAGGGCCCGCGCTTCGAACGACCGCTGCGCGACGAGTGGGAGATCAACGACCTCACCGCCCCCGACCCCTGGGACCATCTGCGGTACGTCATGGATGCGTGCGCGCAGATCCGCAAGGCGCTCGACAACTCCGTCCCGCTCATCGGCTTTTCCGGCAGCCCGTTCACCCTCGCGTGCTACATGATCGAAGGCAAGGGCGGCACGGACTTCGAGCGGGTGAAGCAGATGCTCTACGCTCGTCCGGACCTGCTGCACAAGATCCTCGACGTGAACGCGCGCGCCGTCTCCGCCTACCTCAACGCCCAGATCGAAAGCGGCGCACAGGCGGTGATGGTGTTCGACACCTGGGGCGGCGCGCTGTCCGAGGCCGCCTATGCCGAGTTCTCCCTGGCGTACATCGAGCAGGTCGTGTCGCAGGTCACCCGCACGCGGGACGGTGAGCGCATCCCGGTCATCGTGTTCACGAAAGGTGGTGGGGTGTGGCTCGAGAAGATCGCTGCGATCGGCTGCGATGCCGTCGGACTCGACTGGACCGTCGACATCGGCAGCGCCCGCGCCCGAATCGGCAAGAAAGTCGCTCTGCAGGGCAACCTGGACCCTGCCATCCTGCTGTCCTCGCCGGAGGTCATCCGGCGCGAGGCCGCGAAGGTGCTCGCCTCCTACGGCTCGGGCAGCGGCCATGTCTTCAATCTCGGTCACGGCGTCTCGCGGTTCACTCCGCCGGAGAACGTGGCCGCCCTCGTCGACGCTGTCCACGAACTGTCCCGCGAGTATCACTGAGCGGTGATCATCGCGCGGAAACCCGCGCCACTGCTGGACTTATGCACATTTCACCAGGGATGGCGCGGGTTTCCGTGGCATCCCTGGTGGAGATGCATGTTTTCGTCTTATAACCCACTGATTTTTCGTCATTTGCGGCAGGTCACGAACATGCCGAGAAAAGTTTGGGAGAACTCCCGATTGACAAGTCCGGAGAAGCTCATGCACAGATTTATCCACAGGCTGTCCAACCTCAATAATCCGTTTCCAGCCAGAGCTTTCCCGGTATCTTGTGAGTCGACTTCGCAGGAGTCGAGCGTAACCATCTGAGCCGTTATCCGCCCATGACGATTCTTCGCGTGGCCCTGGATGTACCCGTCGACGAGACCTTCGACTACCGCGGGGAGGCGGCGCATCGCCAGGACATCGGCCGCTTGCTCGTCGTGCCGTTCGGATCGCGGCAGCGGGTGGGCGTGCTGGTCGGCGTGGCAGACACGACGTCGGTACCGGCCGCGAAACTCCGTGCGCCGCTTCGCGTCCTCAGCCACCTGCCGCCCATCCCGCAGGACATCCTCGACCTGCTGACCTTCTGCTCCCGCTACTACCATCACCCGCTCGGCCCCACGGTCCTCGGCTGCCTGCCCACCGCCTTGCGCCGCACTACGGCACTGCCGGTCACCCGATCGCTCTGGTACCGGCTCACGGACGCGGGCAGACAGGTCGCTGCCGACGGTCTGCCCCGTCGCGCCGCCAGGCAGCAGGCATTGCTCACCGAACTGCAACAGGCCGGAGCGCTCTCGCTTGACGCACTCCGCGAAATGCCGTCGGGAAGACGCTTTCTCACTCGGTGGCTTGCCGACGGGTGGGTCGAGGCGGTGCCTGCCGAGGACGTGCCGGCAGCGGTGGCGTCGGGCGTCCATGCGCCGGTGGGCCACAGCCCGACGCTGAACGCGGGACAGCGGGAAGCCCTGTCCGCGATCCGGGCCCAAGGCTCGGGTTTCGCGACGCACCTCCTGCATGGCGTCACCGGCAGTGGCAAGACCGAGGTCTACCTGCAACTGATGGCCGATCAGGCCGCGACCGGGCGCCAGTCGCTGCTGCTCGTGCCCGAGATCAATCTCACGCCGCAATTGCAGGCGCGCGTGGCCGAGCGCTTCGGCCGCGACCGGGTTGTGGCGCTGCACAGCGGGTTGTCGGAAGGCGAGCGTCTGCAGCGATGGCTGCGCGCGGTCAGCGGCGAGGCGAGCGTCGTCCTCGGCACCCGACTCGCTGTGTTCACGCCGATGCCCCGACTGGGACTCATCGTCGTGGACGAGGAGCACGACCCTTCGTTCAAGCAGCAGGAGGGGCTGCGCTACCACGCGCGGGACGTCGCGGTGTTCCGCGCGAGGGAGGCGGACGTGCCGGTTGTGCTGGGGTCGGCCACGCCGTCGCTGGAGACGTGGCGCCACGCCGCAGATCGCAAGTACCACCTGCTGCGCTTGCCGGATCGCGCAGTGGCTGCCGCGGCACCGCCCGTCCTGCGCCTTGTGGACACCCGCTCACTCGCAGGCCACGATCCCCTATCGGGGGCTGTGCTCGAAGCCGTCGAGGCCCGTCTGTCGCGCGGCGAACAGTCGCTGGTCTTCCTCAACCGGCGCGGCTACGCCCCCACGCTGTACTGTCACGCCTGCGGTTGGGTGGCGCCCTGCAATCGCTGCAGCGCGCGCCTGACCGTGCACCTCGCCTCGCGCCGATTGCGCTGTCACTACTGCGGGCACGACGAGCGGGTACCGGTCCAGTGCCCGTCCTGCGGCAATCAGGATCTCCTGCCGGTGGGGCAGGGCACGCAGCGTATCGAAGCCACCCTGGCCGAACGGTTCCCGGCAGCGCGCATCGCACGGGTGGACCGCGATACCACGCGCAACAAGGACGCCTTCGACCAGCTGCGCGAACGGGTCACGCACGACGAGCTGGATATCCTGGTCGGCACGCAGATGCTCGCGAAGGGACACGACTTCCCGCGACTCACGCTCGTGGCCGTGCTGGGGATCGATGCCGCGCTGTTCGCCCCCGACTTCCGCGCCGAGGAAAGGCTGTTCTCGCTGATGCTGCAGGTGATCGGGCGGGCAGGACGCGCTGACCTCCCGGGCGACGCCCTGATCCAGACTACGCTGCCGACGCATCCGTTCTTCGCCGAACTGTTATCCCAGGACTACGCGGCGTTTGCGGATCGGCAACTGCGCGTGCGGGAGCAGTCGGGTTTTCCGCCGTATTCCCATCAGGCCGTGCTTCGTGCGGAAGGCAACGACGAGCATCCGGTGTTCGAGTTCCTGCGCGCTGCCGCCGTCGCGGCGCGGGCAATGGCTCTCCCGGTGATCGTGCACGATCCGGTGCCGGCCTGGATCGCGCGTCTCGCCGGACGGTGGCGCGGCCAGGTGCTGATCCAGAGCGAGGCCCGCGGACCTCTGCAGGCGCTGTTGCGGGACTGGACTCCTGGCCTGACGTCGACCCGCGTGCGCTGGTCCGTCGACGTGGACCCGAACGAACTATGACATTCGCGATCCATGTTTCATGGACCCGCCCACGACGCCCTGCGGCGACAGGGCGATTGCGAACCTTCGGGTGCGACCCGCCCTCGTTTCAAGGATAATCCGGCGCTTTACGCGATGTCCCGCATGACCTCTTCCAACGCCTCGCAGGATCTGAGAACCCATCTGGCCGGCCTGTTCGATGCCGCGCTATCTGTCGTCGCGCCCGATGCGCGCGCGACGCCCGTCGTTCTCGATCGTCCCAAGAACAGCGCGCATGGCGACTACGCGTGCAATCTGGCGATGCAGCTTGCCCGCGTGCTCGGCAAGAATCCCCGCCAGATCGCGCAGCAGATTCTCGACCAGATGCCGGATTCACCGTGGGTGTCCAAGGTGGAGATCGCGGGGGCGGGCTTCCTCAACATCTTCCTCACGCCCGCGGCGCGCCACGATGCCGTGCGCCGGGTGTTTTCCACCGGTACGGCATATGGCAAGGGCAGTTTCGGGCAAGGGAAGAAGGTACAGGTGGAGTTCGTCTCCGCCAATCCCACTGGTCCTCTGCACGTGGGGCACGGTCGCGGCGCCGCCTACGGCGACAGCCTTGCAGCCGTGCTCGAAGCAGCCGGTTACACCGTCACCCGCGAGTACTACATCAACGACGCCGGCCGTCAGATGGACATCCTCTCGGTCTCCGCGTGGGTGCGGTACCTGGAAGCCTGCGGGGAGTCGGTGCCGTTTCCGCCCAACGGGTACCAGGGCGACTACGTGCGCGACCGGGCGAACGAACTGAAGGCCATCGACGGCACGCGCTATGTCCGGCCCGTTGCGCAGATTCTCGACGGACTGCCCGAGGCCCGCGATGACGACGAGCCCGCTGTCGAGGCCCGCATGGACGCGCTCATCGAGCGCACGCGTTCCCTGCTCGGCGAGGACTTCGGGCATCTCACGCGCTACGTGCTCGATCGTCAGGTCGAAGGCATCCGCGATGTGCTCAACCGTTTCGGTGTGCGCTTCGACATGTGGTACTCCGAGCGCTCGCTCTACGACTCCGGTCGCGTGGCCGAGGCGCTCGCACTGCTGGATGAGCGCGGCCACCTGTACGTGCAGGACGGGGCGCGGTGGTTCCGCTCGACGGCCTTCGGTGACGACAAGGACCGCGTGGTCCAGCGCGAGAACGGTCTGTACACGTACTTCGCCTCGGACATCGCCTATCACCACGACAAGATTCAGCGCGGCTTCGAGCTGACCGTGGATGTCTGGGGCGCCGACCACCACGGCTACATCCCGCGCGTGAAGGCCGCCCTCCAGGCCATGGGTCACAACCCCGAGTCGCTGATCGTGCCGCTCATCCAACTCGTCGCGCTGTTCCGCGGCGGCGAGCCCGTGCGCATGGGCAAGCGCAGCGGGTCGTACGTGACGCTCGAGGATCTTCTCGACGACGTCGGCGTGGATGCCACCCGCTACTTCTACATCGCCCGCAAGTGCGACCAGCATCTGGACTTCGATCTCGACCTGGCCAAGTCCCAGAGCAACGACAACCCCGTCTACTACATCCAGTACGCCCACGCCCGAGTGTCGAGCGTGCTGGAGCAGTGGGGCGGGGACCGAGCCTCGCTGCCTGCGGCCGATCTCGCGCCGCTCGAAGCCCCGCCCGAACGGCAACTGCTGCAGCGCCTGATCGACTATCCGGACGTGATCGAGCAGGCCGCGCGGGACCTCGCGCCCCATGCCCTCGCGTTCTTCCTGCGCGACGTCGCCGCGGACTTCCACAGCTACTACAACTCGACGCACTTCCTCGTCCCCGAGGAAGACGTGAAGCTCGCCCGGCTCGCGCTCATCACGGCGGTGCAGCAGGTCCTGCGCAACGGTCTGTCGCTGCTCGGCGTGGGCGCGCCGGACAAGATGTAGATCGCGATGAGCCGGGACTACAAGACGCCACCCAAACCCGCCCGCAGCCGCGGCAGCCCCATGCTCGTGGGGCTCGTGATCGGCCTGCTGATCGGGCTCGCCATCGCGCTGGGCGTGGCGCTCTACATCAACAAGGTGCCGGCGCCGTTCCTGCCGAAGGAACAGCCCCGGGTTATCGAGCCCGTCGCCGTGCCCGAGCCTGCGCGGGCCAAGTCGCCCGCCGTGGCCGAGCGCAAGCCCGATACCCCGTCGTCGGCGAACGCAGCACCCGGCTCTGAAGGCGAACAGCCCTCCGGCAAGCCCCGCTTCGAGTTCTACGGCATCCTCGCCGGCAAGGAAGAAGCCGCCAAGGAGAAGGACGTCGCCGCCGCGCCCAAGGACGAGGCCGCCCCGGCCGAGACGTACTATCTGCAACTGGCGGCGCTCCAGGACCCCGCCGATGCCGACAACCTCAAGGCCGAACTCGCTCTGGCCGGCATCGAGGCGAAGATCCAGACCGCCGAACTGCCCGACGGAAAAACGTGGCACCGTGTCCGCCTGGGTCCGTTCACGAGCGTTGAGGCGATTGATGAAGCGCGTGCCCGCCTGAAGGCGTCGCAGCGGACCGCGACGCTCATCAAAGTGAAGGAAAAGCGGGCCCCCTGATCAATCGGGGGCTCCAGCCGCCGCCGGGCGTGCCGATCATCGGCCAGGCGGAACGAACTCATCGACGATTGGAGGTGACATGAAGAAGTTTGCGATGTGCGCATTGACCCTGTGTCTGACGCTGTCCGGCGGCCTGGCCGTCGCGCGGGTCGACGTCGACAAGGACTACAAGGTTCTCGGTCAGGCGCAGACGCCCGAAACGGCCGGCAAGATCGAAGTGCTGGAGTTCTTCCAGTACGGCTGCAGCCACTGCTATGACTTCGAGCCTGCCATGAAGGAATGGAAGTCCCGCAACAAGGCCAAGGACGTGGAATTCCGCTACGTGCCCACGGTGTGGGACGAATCGCGAGTCCCGCAGGCGAAGATCTACTACACGCTCGAGACGCTCGGCGTGGTCGACCAGTACCACGAGAAGGTCTACGAAGCCGTGCACGAGAAGAAGCTCAAGATCTGGGACCCCGAAATCCTCAAGACGTGGGTGGCGCAGCAGCCCGGCCTGGACGCCAAGAAATTCGACGAGGCCTACAACTCCTTCGGTGTGAACAACAAGGTTCAGCGTGCCATGCAGATGACCAAGGCCTACCGCATCAGCGGGACTCCTACCGTCACCGTGGCGGGCAAGTACGTCACCGGGCCTGCGTTCGCGATCCCCGACGGGCGGCGCCCCGACTATGCTCGTGTGCAACTGATCATCGACGAGCTGATCTCGATGGAACGCAAGAAGCCCGCGAAGTAATCGTCCGGGTCTCCGAGGCCGGCGCAAGCCGGCCTTTTCATTGGTGGGGTCGCACATGGGTGCTGTCCGTTCTGTCTTCATCACGGGTGCCTCCGACGGGATCGGCGCGGCACTCGCGGGGCAGTACGCCGCGCGCGGGTGGACTGTGGGGCTCGTGGCGCGCCGTCGCGACCGTCTGGAAGCGCTCGCGAAGACGCTTCCGTCGCTATCGACGGTCCATGCCGTCGACGTGCGTGACGACGCGGCGATGCATCAGGCGGGCAGCGAATTTCTCGAGCGGGTCGGCGTACCGGATGTCGTGATCGCGAACGCGGGTGTGAGTGCCGGCAACCTCACCGAGGTCGAAGACGATCTGGAGACGGTGCGCTGGATCTTCGATGTGAACGTGCTGGGGCTCGCGCGTACGTTCCAGCCCTTCGTGGAGCCCATGCGTCAGCGGAAACACGGCCAGCTCGTGGGCATTGCGAGTGTCGCGGGTATCCGCGGCATGCCGGGTGCGGGCGCCTACTGCGCGTCGAAGTCCGCCGCCATCACCTATCTGGAAAGTCTGCGGGTGGAGCTGCGCGGCTCGGGCGTGAAAGTCACGACGATCTGCCCCGGCTATATCGACACCGCGATGACCACGGCCAATCCGTATCGGATGCCCTTTCTGCTTTCCGCCGACGAAGCCGCGCGACGGTTCGTGCGCGCGATCGATGCGGAGCGACGACTGGTCATCGTGCCATGGCAGATGGCGATCGTCGGTCGCATCCTGAAGGTTCTGCCGCCAGCGGTGTTCGATGCGCTGTTCGTGCGCGCCGGGCGCAAGCCCCGTCGAGCGCGGCCCGACGAGGGGTAGGTCCTATCGCAGCGTGAGGCCCGTGATGGCTTCGAGCTCCCCGAGGGCCTGGTCGGCGCTTTCCACCTTGATCGTGTGCATGCCGAGGGCCCGCGCTGACTTCAGGTTGATGCCCAGATCGTCCAGGAACACGGCTTCGGCCGGCGTGACGCCCAGGCGCTCGCAAGCCATCCGGTAGATCGCGGGTTCCGGCTTCCGCACACCGACCTTGCTGGATTCCAGCACGAACTCGAACAGTGTCGAGACTTCCCGCCACGTAGCACCGCGCTCGGCCGACACTGCGTCGGGACCGATGGCGCCGAAGTTGTTGGTGATGCAGGCCGTGCGGAAGTGCTGCCGGATACGACGCAGGGCCTCGACCATCGCAGGGCGCACCTCACCGAACAGCAGGCGCACCACGTCGCCGCCCGGCACGCGGTGCCCCAGCGCCGCGGCTTCGTCCGCGAAGATGGTGTCGAAGGCGTCCAGCGAGATCTCGGCCCGTTCCAGGCGGGCCCAGGCGTTCCCGTCCGGGTTGAGCGTGTTCACCTTGCGGAGGAAGCCTTCCGGCAGACCCTGGCGGCGCTCGTACGCGGCAAAGGCATCGAACGGGCTGGAGGTGAAGACGCCGCCGAAATCCCAGAGCACCGCCTTGAGCGGGGTCGTGCCGCTCACTGGCCGGACTTCTTGTACTTGGCGATGGCCCGGGCGAGTTCCTTGTGTTCCTCGCACGGGATCGGGCTGCAGAGTTTTGCGAGCTTGGCGAGCTGTTCCTCGGCCTTGGCCGGCTGCCTGGTCATCAGGTAGGCCTCGCCGAGATACTCGAGCGCCGAGCGATGCTGCGGGTCGAGGCGCAGGGCCGCATCGTAGGCGGCGAACGCTTCGTCGAACCTGCCCTGTTTGCGCAGGGAGAAGCCCAGCCAGTTGTGGGCATCGGCGTTGTTGGGGTTCTTGGCCAGGGCGTTGCGCATCGCCTTCTCGGCGCGCGACCAGTCCTGAGCTTCGATGGCGGCCTTGCCTTCGGCGAAGGCGGGGTCCAACGGCTCGTCGTTGCCTGCTGCGCCCATGTTGGCCAGAGCGAGCGTCGGCGCGCAGAGCGCCAGCGCGACGAGGAGTTTCGAGACGAAGCGGCGACCTTGGGTCATGACCGGGTCCTTGGGAATCCAGGGACCCGCATTCTAAGCCCTGGCCTCCGCCGGCGCGTCCGCGGTGGTGCCCAGAAAGCCGCAGGCGTCCAGTTCCTGCAGCAGGCTCCGGTAGTCCACCGCGCCCTGGCTGGACGGGGCGTACGCAAAGATATCCTTGGCGTGCATCGGGCTCTCGGCGAGCGCGACGGCTTCGTGGATGCGCGTTTCGCACACGATGCCGGGGAAGGTGTCGACCAGTTCGCGATAGATGCGGAAGGAGAGCTTGCGCCGCGAGTCATACCGCGTGACCACCACGCGCCGGAAGAACTTGCGGGTGCCTCGTCGCTCGAGAACGTCCAGCGCGGCGTTGATGCGGTGCACGCCTTGCAGCGACAGGAAGTCCGCCGACACCGGAATCAGGATGTGGTCCGCGGCCATCAGCGCGTTCAACGTGAGCACCCCGAGCATGGGGCAGCAGTCGATGAGGACGGGAGGCCCGTTCATCCACCCGGCTTCCTCCAGGCCGGCGCGCAGACGCCGGGTCATGGAGACGTCGGCACCGTACAACGCATCCACCTTGGAGAGATCGAGAGAGGCGCCCACGAGGCGGATGCCGGGTTCGACCTCCCGCACCAGCGACGCCAGCGGCGTGCTCTGCTGAAAGAACGAGAAGATGCTCTCCGGGCCGCTGAGATTGCGGATGCCCGATGCCAGCGTGAGATGGCTTTGCGGGTCGAGATCGATCGCGTACGGATGGCGTTCCTGGCGGGCGAGGGCGCCGGCAAGGTTGAATGTGGTGGTCGTCTTGCCGACCCCGCCCTTCTGATTGAAGACGGCGACGACGGTCATGGGCGGGGGAGCGAGGCCACCGCCTCTCGGGACGGAGGACGGTGCAGGGACGGCCAGGCGGGAAGGGCGTGGACAGGCATGATGCGCGATTATCGCCGAATCCCCCGGCGAAGGAACGCCCGGACCTCGACTCAGTGGCGGTAACATCCCGGCACTTCGTCACGCGAGGTCTGCCATGAGTGCCGCCGTCATCGATTACGACAAGCTGTTCCGATCCGATCTGCCGCCCGCCGCCGCGAAGCCCGGCGGCTTCCCGCCCTTCAACTTCGTGGGCGGGCACAACGACCCCGGCAGTGTGCCGGTCGAAGATCTGATCGCAGCCGCCACGCGCGCCATCCGCCGGGACGGCCGGTCCCTCGCGAAGTACGGTCTCGACAGCGGGCCGCTGGGCTACAAGCCGCTGAGGGAGTTCCTCGTCGACAAGCTGAAGCGCGACGCCGGCATCACCTGCACGGTGGACGAGATTCTCATCACCCAGGGTTCGCTGCAGGGGCTGGACTTCGTGAACGGCATCCTGATCGCACCCGGCGACACCGTGATCATCGAGGAGATGACCTACGGCGGCGCCATCACGCGCCTGCAGCGGATGAAGGCCAACATCGTCGGCGTGCCCGTCGACCACGACGGCCTGCGCGCGGACAAGCTGCGCGAGACGCTGCTGTCCCTGAAGAGCCAGGGCATCAAGCCGAAGTACGTCTACACCATCCCCACGGTGCAGAACCCCACTGCCACGGTGATGAGCCCGGCACGGCGGCAGCAGATCCTCGACATCGCCGGGGAGTTCGGCGTGCCGGTCTTCGAGGACGACTGCTACGCCGACCTGACCTGGGACGGGCAGCGACCTATCGCCATGCGCGGCATGGTGAACGACGACCGCGTCATCCACATCGGCTCGTTTTCCAAGACCATCGCCCCCGCGCTGCGGCTCGGCTTCATCGTCGCGGGCTGGAACGTGATGGGTCGCATCCTGGCCATCAAGAGCGACGGCGGCAGCGGTGCGCTGGAGCAGATGACGCTGGCCGAGTACTGCCCCACCCATTTCGACGAGCACGTGCAGGGGCTGCGGAAGGTGCTGCGCCGGAAGGTGACGGTCATGATGGAGGCCCTGCGCGATCAGTTCGGTGACGAGGTCGAGTTCCAGGATCCGGCCGGCGGCATCTTCCTGTGGATGCGCCTGCCTGAAGGGCTGGACACCAAGCGGCTGGAGCAGGCTTCCGCGCCGGCTGGCGTCACCCTCAACCCCGGTGCCGAGTGGATGACCGACACCGTCGCCGGCAAGCGGTGGCTGCGCCTGTGCTTCGCGCATCCGTCGGAAGAAGTGATCCGCGAAGGCGTTGGCCGGCTCGCGGAAATCTGCCATCGGGAGTTCGGGGTGCCGAGGCGGGAGGAGAAGGGGCACCGATGAGGAGAAAGGGCCCTCCCAGGGAACGTTGGCACACCCTACACGACCGCGCAGGATGTGCCGACCTTCCCTACAGCACGCAACCGTAGTGCGCCGTCGACACGAGGCGGATGTACTTGTCGTGGACACTGCCGGGGCGCACGCGGCCGGCGTGATCCGGCGCCTTCCAGTCCGCCATGCGTCGCGCGATCTCGTCCGCGGGGACGTCCAGGTTCAGCGTGCGTGCGCGCGGGTTGATGACGATAGTGTCCCCTTCGCGTACCGCCGCAATCGGCCCGCCACGGGCGGCTTCGGGCGAAATGTGTCCTATGAGGATCCCGTGAGATACCCCGGAGAACCGGCCGTCGGTGATGAGCGCGACGCTATCTCCCAGCCCTGAGCCCTGCAACTGAATCGTCAGCATCACCATCTCGGGCATGCCCGGTCCGCCGACCGGACCGACATTGCGCACGACGATCACGTCACCCGGCACGATGCGGCTCTGACGGATGGCATCCATCGTGTCGGCCTCGGATTCGAACACGCGTGCCCGGCCCCGAAACTCGCCCTTCTCGAGCGTCTTGCCCGAAAGCTTGAGCACGCAGCTCTCGGGCGCGATGTTGCCCCGGAGCACGCTGATGTGATTGTTCGGCGGCGCGATCGGCTGGCTGACAGGGAACACGATGTCCTGCGGCCCCAGCTGCTCGAGCGTTGGTGTCGACTCGAGGTTCTCCGCGAGCGTCCGGCCGGTCACCGTCATCACGTTGCCATGCAGGAAGCCGTGGCGCAGCAGTTCCTTCATCACGACTGGCACGCCGCCCAGCGCATGCAGACTGGTCATCGCGTACTTTCCGTGCGGCTGCAGGTTCGCGATGAGTGGCACCCGCTCGCCGATCTCCTGAATCCGGTCGATGTTGATCGGCACCTGCGCTTCGCGCGCAATCGCCAGCAGGTGCAGGTACATGTTGGTGGAGCCGCCCATCGCATAGACGGTCGTGATCGCATTCTCGAACGCGCGCTCGGTCATGATATCGCGAGGGCGCAGGCCCATGGCCATGAGCCGATAGAGCGCGTCGACCGAGGCACGTGTCTGCGCACGAACGTCGTCGTGCATGCGGCTCCTGGCGTCGTAGTCGGCGGGATGTGAGGCGCCGCGCGGCAGCATCATGCCGATCGACTCGGCCAAGGTGCTCATGGTGTTTGCGGTAAACATCGCACCGCAGGTACCGCTGCCGGGCATGACGCTCTTCTCGAGTTCGAGATACTGCTCCGTCGAGAGCCGTCCGGACTCATGGGATGCCCGGCCCTCGGCCCAGTCCATGATCGTGATGTTTGTGCCCTTGCTCGCGTATGGCTCGAAAGACACCTTGCCCGGCGAACTCGTGCCCGGGTAGAGCACGAGCCCGAATGCGTTCGTGCGCGCCAGCGGCATGAGCGCCGCGGCGCCGGTCTTATCGCAGCCCGAGATGACGATCATGGCTTCACCGTGGTGGGCGTAGTGGCCGATCTCGAAACAGTCGGCGGCGACGTCGCGCGAGACCAGACTGTAGCCCGCGGTGGGTGTCCCTTGCGTGAGCGCGTCGGAAACCGCCGGTGCGCCGACGATAAGTCCCTGGCCGCCGCGCTCGCCGATCAACTCGACGAGCAGGTCGGTGATCTCGCGCACGCGGTTGTTGCAGCGGTGCGCGTTCGTGTAGGCGCTGGCAATCGTTACGATCGCGTTGATCTTCTCGCCCTGGTCCGGGTCGAACCCGGCGGCGCGCAGCTCGACGCGATTGCGCTTCCAGTAGATGGGGCTGTCTTCGGCCATGCTTTCGTCTCCGTTCGTTGCCTGATTCACTCACGCCTGGCGAGTATAGGCTGGAGAAGGTCCCCTGTTTACGCCGACCGAGAATTGACCAATCGGGGGTGCGTCCAAAAACTTCGACTGATAAAGCGGCGATCCCCAGACTCCTGCGGTACCCGGCGGGGCTGGGGCCGCCGAGGGAGATCTTAATCCGCGCCTCGTTGCACCAACCGATGTCACGTCCGCCGCCCGCACGGGTGCCGCGTCTATCGCCGGATGGGGTGGCAGCCCGACCCGCGACATCGGTGGCGGTCCTCACCGCACACTCACTGTTCCCCGCTTCCACCCCGCGTCCTGCCACTTCGCGAACAGCGGCAGCCCAGTCGGCGACCCCGCCTTCGCCTCGATCGTCAGCGTCCCCAGCGACAACACTTCGAAGCTGCGCCGCAGGCGTTCGCCTTCGCGGGCTTCTCTCGCCATCAGCATCTTCGTCGACCCCGGGACCCAGCCCGCGAACTCGACATAGCCCAGTTCCGGATTCGATGCGGTTGGTGGCAGCACATCCACGGACCAGCCTTCTGCGCCTTGATGGAACAACCACAGCTCCCGCCAGCTTTCGAGCGGTTGTACGGCCAGTGCCACAGCGCGGCTGTTCCGGCTCACGGTTGCGGACGCTGTCCACGCGACGCCCCATGTGCAGCGGCGGGCGAGTGGCGCTGACCGGTCGTGCGATGCGTCGAGCAGCAAAACACAGGTCTGCCCCGGATCACCGGGTTCGGTGACGACGTGCACTCTCGCGGTGTTCGTCGTCGGCAGTTCCGCGGCCCAGCGGCTCGCGCCGACGCGGATCGCGGCATCGCTGTACTCCGTCGTGTCGACGTCGCTCAGTTCGGACTTCTCGACGGCGGCCAGCGAATCGATCGCCCGTCGCGCGGCGGCCTGCGCGTCCTCGCCCTGGCGTGCACGCTGGAAGGCGATGGCCGACCATACGCCCGCGCGACGCATGTGCAGGCGGTTCTTCTCCGGTGCCGACAGCGTGGCGAGTGCAGCCGGCTCGATGCGGTCCAGCACTTCGGCGCGCCACATGTCGAACTGGCGACGCGGCAGCGGCGTCATCGCTGGGTCGATGCAATCGGGCCGCGTCAGCGCGAGAGCGGCACGGGTGCGCTGGTGCGCATCGGACGACAGCGCGAGCACGCGCTGGAAGGCTTCACCGTCATAGCAGAGCCGCACCGTGCCGTCGTAGTTGTAGTTCCTGAACGTCACACCGTACTGCGTCGCAACTTCCATATGCGCCGACACGGTGGTGTTCGCTTCGCGGGCCGAGGCGCGACGCGCCAGACGCTCTGCCATTGTGCCCAGGGCGTCGAACGGTTCGGCACCGATCGACTGCGCCGGCGCGGCCCGCAGATACGCAGCGACGTAGGCGATGCCTAGCGACTCCGCTCCGGGCGTGTCGCGGAGGAAGCGCACCACCGACAGCAGCTCGGGCGCCTCCTTCGCATCGAGCGACGTGGTCCGCACGGACGTCGCCTGCACCCAGCCTGCGCGCTCGCGGCGATGGTCCCAGACCTGCAAGTAGCCCATCCGTTCGCCGCGCACTTCCAGGGCATCGCCCTGCCACAGCACCGCATGCTGCGCGGCGGAGTCTCGCGGGGCGTTGCGCAGGGCGACGCGGTCCTGCGCCACGAGGGCCAGAGTCACAAGTGTCGAGGCGAGCATTTATTCTTCCCCCGTCGGCTCGACCGCTTCGACTACGTCGACGGGTTGCGCGGCCGGGGTTCGCCCACCACCCACCAGACCGGCCGCGATGAACTTTCCTTCGGTGCCGGGTGGGGCGATGATCACCGCGATCTTGTCCGAGAGCTTGTCGGCGACCGTCTTCTGGATGAGCAGCGGATGACGGGTCAGCAGCGCGCCGTCGCGGGCCATCTGCTCGCTGTTGATCCGGCCGACGCGGTCCAGGCGATACGCTTCGGCGTCCGCCAGCTTCTGGCGTGATGCGGCCTCGCCATCGGCCTCGATCCGGCGGGCCTGCGCGTTCGCTTCAGCCGCCTTGATGCGGCTCAGCTTGTCAGCCTCCGCCTCGAACTGCCGCTGCTCGATCTGCTTCTGCTTGAAAGGCAGCACGTGCTTCATCGCTTCTTCCTGCGCGCGGGCCGCGATCACCTGTTCGTTGCCGGCCGCCGCAGCTGAGGTCTCGCGCCGCACCTTGTCGGCCTGCGCGTCCAGCTCCGTCTCCTTCACGCGGCGCTCCTTCAGCACCAGTGTGTAGCGCATCTTCTCGGTCGCGAGCTCCTCGGCAAGCAGCTTGTCCATCCCTGCGCGGTACTCGCCGGGCAGATCCACCTTGCCCATCTGCACGGCGCGCAGGACGATCCCGTCGGTTGCGAGCTTTCCACGCAGTTCGGTTTCGATGGCCTGCTGGATCTCCGCGCGCTTCGTGGAGAAGATCTCGCGCACGGTGTAGCGGGCAAAGACCTTGTAGATCACGCCCTGCACTGCGGGCTGCACGACCTCGCCGCCGATGTCGTCGGGCAGGCTGCGGGCGACGCTGGTGATGCGCGTCGGATCGAGCGCGTAACGGATCGCCAGTTCGACGCCGAACGATAGCCCCTCGATGGACTGGAACGGCGTGTCGCCTCTCGCCGCGGGCCGGTAGAGCTGATCGCGCAGCGGGTAGTTGCGGAGTTCGTGCACACCGGGCAGGACCATCGTCGAGCCTTCCGCGAACTGTGTCGTGCTGCCGGTGAAGAGGTTCGTGCGGACGCCGACTTGACCGTGCGGGACGGTCCGGACCGGCGGGTGGGTGAATAGCGCGAAGGCGCCGAGGCCCGTGAGCGTGAGGACGACGACGGCGCCGCGCTGCGCGCCGATTGCGCTGCTGGCCTTCCGGGCGGTCGTGCCGATCGCTGCGCTGCCGCGCTGGAAGATCGTGCGAATCGCCTGCGTGAGGGTGGTGAGTTTCTGGTGCATTGTGTCGCTCCGTGGTGTTGGTGGTCAGCTCGGGAGATCGTTCTCCCGGGAACCCATTCTTCTCAGACATCCCGGAGCGCTCAACGCCAGCGGCGGGCGACTTCGTTCCCCGGCGTGAACGAAAAGCCGCGGTCCGGAAGAAACCTTCACGCCAGGGAGGCCGGCAGTACCGGATAATCGGTGCAGCGTTCAACGGGAAAGCAGACCCATGGCCAAGGTGGCGGTGATCGAGGACGACGTGCCGACGAGCAACCAGCTCCGTGGCTGGATCGAGGCCGCACGGCCTGGCGTCGAGGTACACCAGTGGTTCAATCGCGACGACGCCGAGGGGGCCATCACCCGCGAGATCTACGACGTGGTCGTTCTCGACATCGAACTGGGCCGCGAGCGCCATGCGGGTGTTGCCATCATCAACGCGATCAACAAGCTGCGCGGCACGCCGGTGCTGGTGGTCTCGGCGATGCCCGCGGCGATCTATCGCAGCATCATGAAGGCGCTCGATGCATGGGACTACCTGCAGAAGACAACCTTCGACGAGGCTGACTTCACTGAGACGTTTCTCGGGATGCTGCGCGCGGCGCGCGATGCCGCCCCCGTGACGGCGGTGGCGGCGCCGGTCGCGAGCGACCTCTCGATCGATCCGCTGCGCCAGGCCGCGCCGCTCTGGCGCGGGCAGCGGGTAAACCTGCCGCTCACGGCCCAGCGCATTCTCTCCACGTTGCATCAGCGCAGAGGCGAGGTCGTCAGCTACGAAGAGCTGTATCAGGTGGTAAAGAGCGGTCGCAACCGCGACAACATCCGCAAGCACGTGAGCGCGATCCGCGACGCGCTGCGCGAGATCGATCCGGCGTTCGATGGCATCGAGAACGTCCCGATGCGCGGCTTCCGCTGGGTGAGTCCACGCGGATGATGTTCCGCCTGCCGACCCGCGTGCCGATCCGGCTGCGCTTCTTCTTCCGCGCGGTGTTCGCGCTGCTGGCCCTGGCCACGCTCGCGTTGGCCGTGACCGTGCTGCGCGGGGAGAAGCAGCGCAACCAGCGGGAGGCGCTGGAGAGCCTTCGCCAGCACGGAGCGCAGATCGCCGCGCGGCTGCGGCATCCCACCGGGCAGCTCGCGCTGCTCAACGCCGGCGGTGCGGAGCCGGCGGCCGCACCCATGCGCCCGCTGCTGCTGCCGTTCTCGGCCATCGACTTCGACGACAAGGCGAAGGCGCAGCAGGCGGTCGAGATGGCGGGATGCCTCTGGCAGTACCCCGACACGTCGACGCTGTGCGTGGCGGTCGGCAACAACCCGAGCGCCGGCGGCTTCATCTACGCCGTCGGCAGCTTCGTGAGCGGCGAACTGGTGCCGCATCTCGCCGGTGATCTCGAGATCGAGCACGCGCACCGCGTCCGTATCGACGTCGACATGCGCGGTCGGCACTTCGGGTGGGTCGCGCCATTCGAGCTTCTGCCGGACGCGGGGCCCGGGGTGCGCGGACGACTCACCGGCTATCCGGCCGATCGACCCGTGGCCCACGGCGACCGCCCCGTGCGCGATTTCCGCGGCTGGCTCTGGCAGGACGGCCGGTGCAGCGACGGCGCCGTCGAACCACCGTGCAACCGCCGCAGTTTCATGTCGGTACGTCTGCCGGTAGAGATGTTCCGCGACGATCTCTATGCGAAGCGGCTCGTGTGGCCGCCGCCCGATCTCGATCGCATCCAGGTTCGCGTTCGAGTGCTACCGCCGGATGAGGACGCCCCACTGTTCGACAGCAACGCTCCGGGGGCACAGCAGCCTTTCTCGTTCGGGGATCTCCGGGCGTTGCTGACTGCGGGCGAGACGCTGCACGTGCGGCCGCTGCTGGCGGACGGCAAGCGTGGACCTGATCTTCTGACACTGCGCGGTGCAGTCGATGGCGACAACAGGCCTTCGCCTTGGATGGTCCGGCTGATCAACCGGCTGCCGGTGGAAGGCGAGGGCGCGCGGCTGGAGGCGAGTGAGGTGATCGCGACCACGTTCGGGCAACACGACGTGCTGCTCATCGGCGATCCGCGCGTGCTCGACCGTAATCTGGCCGGCGTCGCCACGCGGCTCAGCTGGTTCGTCGGCGCGATGCTGCTGGCAGTGCTCGTGGCGTGGCTCGCGATCGAGATCCGGATCATTCGCCGTATCACGGTGTTGACGCGACGCGCGGCGCTGGTGTCCAACGAGGTCCGGGCGAGCGACGGTGTCGCGAACATCGACCTGTCGGATTTGCGCGGCGGCGACGAGTTGGGCGTGCTCGCGCAGGGGCTGGGTGACCTCCTGCAACGGGTGAACGAGGACGTGAGGCGCGACCGCATCCGCGCCGAGCAGGAGAAGGATCTCTGGCATGCCGTGGGCCACGAGATCATGTCGCCGCTGCAGTCGCTCATGGCATTGCACGGCACCGACGACGATCCGAGTCATCGCTACATCAGCCGCATGCAGCAGGCAGTGCGCGTGCTGTACGGGCACGCCTCTCCCAGCGAAGCCTTCGAGGCGACGATGCTGCAACTGCAGCCCCTCGATCTGCGGGAGTTCCTGGTCCACGTGGCGGCGAACGCGCGCTATATCGGTATCGACGCGGTCACCTTCGATTCGCCCGGCCCGCCCGTCCCGGTGCGTGCTGACGAGTACCCGCTGGAGGATGCCGTCACACACGTCCTGCGCAACGCGAATCGGTATCGTGTCCCCGGCACCGCCATTCGCATCGAGCTGACAACCACCGACACCGAGGCGCGCGCGTCGATCAGCAACCAGGGGCCCGCGATTCCGGATGAGCTGATCGATCGCGTGTTCGAGTACGGGGTGTCGGACCAGGAGGGGGCGGCAGCCGAAGGCCAGCGCGGACAGGGGCTCTTCGTGGCACGGACCTACATGGCGAAGATGGGCGGGACGATCCAAGCGCGCAACATGGCGGACGGCGTGATGTTTACGTTGACGTTGCCGAAGGTGGCGGAGAAGCGTCAAGGAAGGTCCGCATAACCTACGCGGTCGCGGTGGGTTGAGGGGTGGCTTCCGCCCGACGCCCGGATTGCGGGATTCGGCATGGCGCCCATTCGTGCCGACAGACAACTGGACATACGCCCTTGTCTAGTCGGGAATCTGGGGCTCCATCAGAGTCGCCGCACAGGACGGCCTTCACCGTGGTCGTCGTCCGCATCTCGCCGGGCAGGTTCACATCGTCGAACCGGTCGGTGTAGCAAATGCGCTCGTGCGACACGAGCTCGAGATACTCGCCACCGACACTGTGCTCGTTGCCGGTCGCGAAGTTGCGGAATGTCTTGCGGAAGGTGCCGCCCCCCTTCGCATCCACTTGGTGGACTTCGCACGTGAAGCCGTCGGGCGGCAGCCATTCTGGCTATCGCGGCGGCATCGAGGAACGTACGGCAGACCCGCTGGGGGTGCGCTCAACCTCAACGTTCACTGTCACATGCTGAACCTCGACGGGGTGTGCGCCGCGGGTCCTGACGGCTCAATCACGTTCCGCCGCGCAGCAAGGACCGGGGTCCAGCAAGGACCGGGGTCAGATCTTGAAGCGTGCATCCAGTCCCGCGTGACCCAGATCGCCGACAGCTTCTCCGGAACGGCAACGTGTAGTCAGTCGGGTTGGAAGATGCGATGGTGATCGAGAAGATCCTTGCGCATCTCGATACGCACGGGCATGTCGCCTAGACGAAGCCCAGCGACACCTTGCTCTCCGGCTTGCAATAGGTAGCGATCCCGTCCCGATGTCGATCGATCATCGCTGCGAACTTCTCGCACGGTCCCAACTTCTGCCCCTTCAGGCTCTCGCGCCAGTTCTCGAAGAATCGCCTTGCCCACGCCTCGCGCCGCGAGTTCCAGCGTTGATCGAAAGACTCCTTGAGAAAGCACGCCGTGTTGCCTCCTGTTGGCCGCCAGCAGTTTCTTCAGGCTTTTGCGTCCCTGCTCGGTCAGGTTCTGCTGGCGCGAGAGCAGCGTGTACTTCTGGCCCTTGATGAAGCGGCGGTCCTGACCCGCCAGACGGGCGTACTCTGCCTTGTGCACCTTGTCCAACGCTTCACCCAGGTGGCGCATGACGTGGAACATGTAGAACCTTCCTTCCGCCTCCGGCGCCGCGAAAGTAGCAGCGGATCGGGCGACCGCTCGGAGACGGATCCGCAAGCCGAAACTGCCGAACGACCGCCCCTATTCGGGAAGCCCGAAACCCCGGTGCGATCCAGCTCGCCCGGATCGTACCGGCGTCATCCCCCCGCGGCCGCGCGGCGCACTCCGAAAAGCACCGCGATTCCTGCGGCGAGAAGCACGTAGGTCTGCGGCTCCGGTATTGGTGCCGCCCATTGCACATCGTCGAGGATGATGCCGTCGAAGTCGCCCGCGCCGTTCGTCACGGTGATGGAGGCGATGAGCTGATCCGACGTCAGGCCGTAGTAGAAGCGGTTGTTCGCGCCCGACCCGATCTGACCTTCGTGTCCCTGGCGGAAGACCTCGCTTGCGATCACCTGGCCGGATGTTCCGTAGAACACGATGGTTGTCGGCGTGTTGGGGTCGTTGTTCGAGCTGCCCACATTGCCAAGCCACAAGCCGGCAGCCTGGGTCGGCTGGGCGAGGGTCAGCGTGAATTCATCGACTTGATTGTCGAAGGAAAGCACGCCGTTGTTGTAGAAGATCGACGAAGAGATTCCTTGGGGCTGAGAGTTGACGTTCTGGCCGCCCACCACGAGTCCCGGGGCGAAGTCCTGTGGGTCAATAACCGCAATGCGACGGGCAGCAATGGTCACACCGCTGTATTCGGAGCCCGAGAGCAGTGAACCCGCAGCGCGATCGTCGAAGCCGACGATGGTCATGGGACCGGTCGCGGCGTCAAAGGCGGAGTAGTCGAAGTACTCGGTGGTGACGGCGCTGGCGGTGCCAGCTGTAAGGGTGATGTACGCGCCTGCGGAAGCGCGCAGCAGTCGAGTCACTTTAGTCAGCATGATCTCTCCATCTATGTAGTGTCGTATCAGGTCTTCCTTCGCCAAATATCCGCCAGTGCGAAACCCCTGTCAATTCAGGCATTCCCGCAGTCGAGACACGTTCTCCGGGCAGGCGAAAGTCAGACGCCTGCGCGGGGTGCGGGGTCGCCACCCCGAACGGCGGACGCCCGCGTCGCGCGTTTCACCCGGACAGGGAACGCGCCACCACCCCCAGATCCCGCCACGCGGCCGGATGGCAGGTGAAGATCATCACCTGATGCCGCGCCGCCGCGTCGTACAGCACGCGCTTCATCTGGCCCAGTCGATCCTCGTCGGTGTTCACGAGCGCGTCGTCGAGGATCAGTAGCGTAGGCTTGCCCGCCTCCTGCAGCAGGTCGGCGTAGGCGAGTCTCGCGACGATGCCCATCTGTTCGCGGGTGCCCAGGCTCAGGGCCTCGAACTCGCCGCTTTCGGTGCCGCGCGGGCCGGGGCGAGTGATGGCGCCGGGTGAGAGGTCATCCGCCACTTCGATCCGCGCACCGGGAAAGAGGATATTGAGGTAACGGTCCAGATGTCGTTGCAGGGGCGCGCGCAGCCGCCGGGCGAGGGCCGCCCGCTTTTCCTGCAGCAGCCGCAGCAGGTGGTCGAGGGCCGCAGCCCGCCGACTGAGTTCCTCGGCGCGGCGCGACGCCGCACCCAGCTCGCGTTCCTGTTCGGCGCGTTTCTCTTCCAGGCCGAGGGCACCGTGGACCGCGAGTTCCGATTCGCACCGCAGGATCTCGCCGGCCCGCTGGCGGTGTGCCTCCTCCTGCTGCACCGCGCTGTCCGCCAGTCGCCTGACGTCTTGCTGCAGCAGCGAAACGTTCACTGTCTGCAACTCTACCTGGATCGCCTCGGCGCTCTGCCGGGCGATGGCTTCCTTCGAAATCGCGTCCTGCAGGGAAGTCCTCGCGGTGTCGACTCGCTCGGCACGCTTCGGATCGTCGAGCGTGCGCCGGGCAGCGTCGAGTTCCTGGAGCGCGTTCGCGCGGTCGCTCTGCGCTCTGCCCAGGGCAACCCGGGCCGTGCTCAGCGTCTGTGCCACGGACTCCAGCGTGGAGCGGGCTTCCGCGGCGGCAGCCTCGGCGCGGTCCAGGGTTGGCAGATCCCCATCGGAATCCGCCGCGGGCGGCAACTGGGCGAGCGCCGTGCGAGTCGCGCTCAGTCGCTGACTCGCTTGCGCGTGCTCGGTTGCCAGAGCTTCCACGCCATCGGGCGCAAGGGTGTCGAGCACTTTGCGGCTCGCCTGCGCCTCGCTCGATCTCTGCGTGCTGAGGCGTGCGCGCTCCTCGGCCTCCGCCAAGTTGGCGACGGCGAGGCGTTCGAGAATTGCGGCCACCTCGGCCGAGAGACCGTCCCGCCGGGCAGCGAGCGAGTCCAGATCGGCACCGCCCGGTGTCACGAGGATGCGGCCCACCCCGTCGATCTCGATTTCCGTCCGGCGGACGACAGTGCGTCGCGCCTGTCCGCTCACCGACTCTCCGTCCGCACGTACTGACTTGCCATCGACGAGATCGAACGTCAGGGACGTCGCCACCGTTTCGAGGCGCACGCTGACGTCCCGAAGCTGCTCGGATAGCTGTTTGAGTGTCTTCAGGTCAGCGGGTGCGATAGCGAGTCGGGCGGCCTCGGCCTCGAGCTGATCGACGCGAGTCTTCTCCGCGCGCGCTTTCTCCAGCGCGTCGCCCTGCTTGCGCACGGAAGCGTCGAGATCCTCGGCGGACCGAAGTTGGGCTGACCGTGCAGCAACGGCACGGACCTGCTCCAGCGTCCTTCGCGCTTGTGCCTCGGTGTCCACGGCGTGTCGGTGCTGCTGCTCCCAGCGATCGACCTCAGCCTGCGCGACGGTCATCGCCGACTCGGCGGCTTCGACGCCTTGTGCGCGCTTCGCCACGGCCTCCTCGTCGTGCGCGAGGGCGTCGAGGTGCGTGCGTGCGGCCGAGGCCTGAAGCCTCCATCGCTCGGCTTCGGTCTGCGACTCCTGCAGGCTGGCCTCCAGTCCCCTGGCGCGATCGAGGCGTTCCTGCGCGTGCTGAAGGTCCTGGCGGATGGCGGCCCACGGGCGAGTCCGCTCGTCCCGCTCATGTTCGAGTCGCAAGCCCGCCAGCCGGTCGACGCTGTGCCGGTAGGCGTCGATGTCTCGGGTCAGCGTCTGGATGGCGTCCGCAAGCTCTTCCTGGTGCTTGAGCGCCGCGGCGTAGTCTCCGCGAGGGCTACCGCCGACGGGTGTGAGCAATTCGTTGCGGGCGGTCTCGACCTGATGCAGCAGCGCATCGCCGGTCGAAGAGGTCAGGTCGCCAAGGGATTCGCCCAGCACCTGCCGCAAGTGGTCGGCGGCATGGGCGACGGCATCCGCCAGTTCGTGCGACGTGCCCTGCCGGATCCATAGCAGTCCGGGGATGCCCATGTGCTCGGGCGTGCTGGCGCCCTTTCCGGGAAACCGGAAGCCGAGCAGGCTGGCCAGGTGATCTTCCGCAGCCACACCGTCCAGCGTCTGCCTGCCGTCGATCACGAGATCGCAGCGTTTGCGGCCGAGAAACCCCTTGGTGAGCCGATACGGCGTGCCGGCAATCTCGAACTCGACTTCCACGGTGGGCGTGGCGGACGGTTCGCCCCAGGGCCGCAGGTGATCCACGCTGCCCGAGCGGTGCCGCTCGAAGAATGCCGCGCGAATCGCCTCGGCGATGGTGGACTTGCCGGCCTCGTTGGGTGCCGCGAACAGATTGAGTCCGTCCGCGAAGCCTTCGATCGTCAGCGGGTCACGAAAGCGCTTGAAGTGCTCTATGCGAAGGCGCCGCAGTTTCATGTCTTCACACTCGGACGCTCAGCGAGATCGTCCAGCATGCGCGCCAGGATCACCAGCGCGTCGCGTGCACGCTCGGCCTCCGGGCCCGACTGCTCGTCGCGGAGCTGCTGGAGAACTTCGCCGACGTAGCCGTCGGCATGCAAGGCTTCGATGTCCTCTTCGGTCGGCTCGAGCCGGAGGTCCTGTGCGTCGTACACCAGCGCGCGCACTCGCGCACGTGCCGAATCCACGCCGTGCTGCAGTCGTCGCTGACCGCTCAGGTCACTCGTGCCGGACACGCGGAACTGCACGACATCATCGCCCGCGTAAGCCGCGAGTGTGTCTAGGGCGGTGTCCAGGTCCGTGGGCACGGCGAGCCGGATGTCCCGCTGCTGCCATCGATAGCGGCCGGTGTGCAGCGGTTGAACCTCGGGCGTGGCGTCGGCACCGGCGAGCGATACGAGCAAGGCCTGTCCGGAGTCGTTGGCCTTGAAGCGATCGGTCTCGGGCGTGCCTGCGTACCAAGTCCGGTCATCGATGCGTTTGCTGCCGTGCCAATCGCCGAGGGCGAGGTAGTCGAGCCGTGCGGTGACGGCGCGGTCCGCGGCAATGGGGTTGGCCGAATCGATGTCGTCTGGCAGCACGCCTTGCACGGCACCGTGAGCAAGACCGATACGCGGCAGGCCCTCCGGTGTCACGGCATTTGCGTACCAGTCTGTGAGATCGCCGTACGTGTGTCGTTGCACCAGCGGCGCAGGCAAGACTGCAAACCGGTCACCGACGACACGCACTTCGGGGCGCAGACACGGGAGCACGTTGGACGGAATGGCACCGAGGCGATGGGCGCGAGTCCAGACGGACTCAGCGAGCGCGGCATCGTGATTTCCGGGCAGCAGCACCCATGGCCCGACGTAGCCCTGCATGGCGTTGAAGAGCCGGCGGATGGTCTTGTCCGAAACGGTCTGCGCGTCGAAGACATCGCCCGCGATGAGAACGGCGTCGACACGGTGCTCCACCGCCAATGCCGCAAGGCGCTCGACAGCCTGAAAGCGCGCCTCGAACAGCGCGGCGGCATCGTCGGGCTCGAACTGCGAGAACACGCGGCCGATCTGCCAGTCGGCGGAATGCAGGAGGCGCAAGGTCATGGAGGTCTCATGGGACGTTCGCGGCCGTCGGCCGTTCCGGCGCTATTCTGCCCCGAGCCGCAGGGTGTGGCGTGACCCGATGGATGATCCGTATCGACGTTGCCGGACCAACCGACGCCGTAGCCGGGGCTCCGCCCGGGAACTCCTGAGCCGCGATCGCTGCCCCGGGCAAAGCCCGGGCTACAAGTGTCGAGTCCGATACGGGGTTGGAGGCAGGTTCCGTAGCCCGGACGAGGGGCGAAGACCCCGACTCCGGGGCGCGAGGTTCAGTTGCCCGGGTTGCTGGCGATGACCCCGTGCGTCCCACCGCGCTACCCGCGCGAGATCACCAGCAGCCCGACCACGATGAGAGCACACCCGGCAAGCTTCGCGGCGGTGAGGGCCTCGCCGAGGATGAGCCAGGCCAACACCAGCGCGACGACGACACTGCCCTTGTCGATGAGCGCCACCGACGAGACCTCGCCGATCTTGATGGCCTTGTAGTAGAAGACCCACGACAGCGCCGTCGTCGCCCCGGACACTCCGAGCCAGAGCAAATTTCGACTGGTCAGTGTGCCGACCTCTGCCGCGGGGACGACCGCAGCGGCGAACATCAGCACGAACACAAAAACGAAGCAGGTCCGGATCGCGAGACCGAGGTCTGCGGAGATGCCGGCGAGTCCGAGCTTGGCGATCACCGAGGTGAAGCCCGCGAAGGCCATCGACGCGAAGGCGTACACCATCCACTTGTCCATGCCCGTACCCTCCGATCGCGATGGACCCATGGTGACACACGCCGTAGCCCGGACGAGGGGCGAAGTCCCCGACTCCGGGGCACCCCTTCTCGCCGCGCCCGACGCCTTACCCCGCCACCCTCTCGATCGCCACCACCAGCGGCCGATGCCCCTTCGCCTTGTTGGCGCGCCCGACGACGTAGAAGCGGCCCGCCCTGTCGCGCGTCATGGAGCCGTAGAGCAGCAGACCGGACCACCGCGAGGTGTCGAGCGCGACCGAGGTGGCGCTCCCGCGGATGACGTCGCGTTCGACCCAGTCGAAACGGCTTCCCCGCTGCACGACGCCCGCGAGCGTGGTTCCGTCGTCGAGCAGAAAGAGCGACGGCGCGTAGCCACCGCCCGCCGGATGGAAGTCCCCGAGTACGTTCACCTTCGCGGTGCTGTCTGCGGCGGATGTGATCCCGAACAGCTTGCCGGCGTGGGTCGTGAACCATGCGGCGCCGTCCACGCGCGTGACCAGCCCCGTGATGCCGTGATTCGCCCCCGGGTCACCGGGCATTGCGTAGCCCGGCAGGGCCGAGCGCCCCTGCACCTGCAAGCTCGCGTCGAACTCGAGGAGTTCCGCTTCCCCGCCGGACAGGCGTGGCACGAAAGCGCGCCCTCGCGCATCGACGACCAGATTCCGGGAGATGTGGCCGGCGAGACTTCCCGCGGTCGTGCGGGTTGTCGTGGCGTTCCGAATGTCGTGGTGTACCACGACGTGATTCCAGTACCCGAGGGCCCACACCGAATCTCCGGCAGCGCCCAGCGCGATCAGCGCATCGGGCGAGGCGAAGCGGTGCTGCCATTCGAGGGTGTCGGGGTGAACACGCCAGAGGTGACTTCCCCATTTCGGCAGAGCGGAGCCGTCTTCACGCTCGCCTTCTTCGTCCATCGACGTGAAGTACATCCAGCCGTCGTCGGCCTGCACGATGCGCGAGTGCAGCTTCACCTGCCCCATCCCGGGCGCCGCGAGGCCTGCGCGGCTCAGCACGTCCAAGACACGCCCGGCCAGGGTCCAAGTTTGCGTGTCGGGGTCGAAGCGGAGCAGATGACCGCTCGAGCCGAAGCGTTTGCCGGAGACGCCGATCCAGATTCGGCCTTGGGCATCGCGGCCCGTGGCCCCCCAGATGGCGTCGGCGTCGAGCAGATCGGGGAGGGGAATCTCGTGCAGCAGGAGTCGCAACGGTGCAGTTCGCGTTGGTCAGGGCGGAGTGGATTGAATCAGGTCAGGCGACTGGATGCCAGAGACCGAGACGGCCTACTAGTACGGGAGGGAGGGACGGAGGGAGTGAAACGGGGGGAGCGATTCGCGCCGAGGCGGGGGTCGTCGCGTCGACCAAGGTTGCCGATCACCGCAACAAATTGAGTGCGTCGGAATCAATGATCATAAGGGTCTGATTAATTGACAATCTATGGGGTCGAAAGGCCAGTAAGGGCTCCGCGGTTGACCAGGCTTAGCTGTCCAGCTGCACATAACGTCTGTCGGACGCCTGGCAGCAGCCCTGTAGGCTGCCGAGGGACGGTCTCGCTTTGCGACGGGCGGCGCAGCAGCACGACCAGTGCTGCAGCCCGATCTCGGCCATTGACTCAACGGAAGCAATGAGGAGAAACCGCACCGGACAGTGCTAAGGCTTCAGCAGAATCAGGCACCCTCGGGTAGCCTTCCGGAGTGGGTCAAACTTGAACCAGCAACCTGGGTCTATCCCGGGCGAGCGTCGCACGTCCGACGTCTGCAAGCAGTTCGGTCGGCGTCGTCAAGCCGTTCGTGAGCCTCGTCAGGGTTCACCATAGTTGCGATCTCAGTTGCGCCGGTCGGTGCCGGTCCCATAGCTCGCCAATCACGGCGGCATCGCAGGAATTCTCGAGTCGAGTCGGTACAGAATGGGAGAAGAACGGCGTGGGGACAATACGGCGGTTGGTGCTCAAGAATTTCAAGCGTTTTGAGGCGCTGGAACTGGAATTCGATCCGGAGCTCAACATTCTTGTCGGCGGCAACGAAGCCGGCAAGAGTTCGGTGCTGCAGGCTATGGACATCGTACTGAGCGCCAGCCGCAGTAAGGTTGAGGCCATTGGACTCGAAGCACTGTTCAACGCTGACAGCATCGCCAAGTTTCTCGCCGGCGCCAGAACAGTCTCTGACCTACCCGAGCTGCTGATCGAGATCTATTTCGAGGACATGCTAGGCCGTCACGATCTGGACGGGCGGAACAACAGCAAGGGCGCCGACAACTTGGGCATTAAGATGGTGTGCAAGCCGGTTGACGAGTACACGAAGGAGATCCAGGCCATCCTCGCGGGGGAGCACGAGAACTTCCCTTTCGAGTACTACAGCGTACATTTCCTGACGTTCACGGATGAGATTGTCTCTCCGTACAAGAAGCCGCTGCGGCACCTGCTGATCGACAGCTCGCTGATCAACAACGAGCACGCCACGCGCGAGTACACCCGCTCAATGTATGCCGCGCATGCGAGCGTTGCCCAGCGCAACCTGCACGGCTTCGAATACCGAAAAGCTAAGGCAAAGTTCAAGGACGACGTCTTCAAGACGATGAACGAAGGGCTGGATGCCTACAAATTTGGCGTCAGGACCAGTCCGAAGGCCAACATCGAGACCGACATCATCATCACAGAGGACGACATCCCGGTAGACAGCAAAGGCAAGGGCCGCCAGTGCTTCATCAAGACTGAGTTCGCGCTGCGCAATCGGGAGCATGCGCTTAATGTGCTTCTGCTGGAGGAGCCGGAGAACCATCTCAGCCAGGTGCATATGCGCAAATTGATTGAGCGCATCCGCGCATCAGTCAAGAAGCAGCTATTTGTCGCCACGCACAGCAGCTTCATCGCTACGCGGCTGAATCTCCGGAAGGTGCTGATCCTGAGCGAGGAGAATCCGTCTCGGCCGGCGAAGCTCAAGGATCTCAGCCCGGGAACCGCCGAGTTCTTCATGAAGGCGCCAGACAACAACGTCCTGGAGCTGGCGTTGTGCAAGAAGGCGATCCTGGTCGAGGGTGACGCGGAGTTCATCCTGATGGAGGCGCTCTACGAGATCAGCGCACCCGGGTGCAGCCTAGATGCCGACGGCATCCATGTGATCTCGGTTGATGGCACCAGCTTCAAACGCTACCTCGAACTTGCCAAGTTGCTGGGCACTAAGGTGGCGGCGATCCGCGACAACGACAAGGACTATGCAGTTAACTGCGTGGAGAACTACGCGGACTACACGTCGGCATCCATTCGGGTCTTTGCGGATCCAGACAACGCCCGTCACACTTTCGAGGTCTGCATGTACCAGGACAACCAGGCCGCCTGCGAGCAGCTATTCGCGGCGGGCCGCAAGACCCTGAGCGTCGAGGACTACATGCTAAAGAACAAGACCGATGCCGCGTTCCAGTTGCTGGAGAAGAAGGGGGCCACGCTGGCAGTCCCGGGCTACATCCAGCAAGCGGTGGCATGGATAAGAGCGTAGTCTTTGCAGTAGCGGGATCGGGCAAGACCACTCGCTTGGTCAATGCGCTGGACGAGGTGCGGCGCTTCCTGCTGGTCACGTATACCGAGGCCAATCACGACAACCTGCGCGTCAAGGTTATCGAGCGCTTCGGCTACTTGCCGCCAAACATCGCGATCTACACCTACTTCAGGTTCCTGCACAGCTTCTGCTACCGGCCGTTCCTGCGCTCCAAGAAGGATACGCGCGGCATCACCTTCCACGCACCCGACCGGTTTCCAGCCTATCCTTTGACCGATGACCGGCGCTATATATCTCCCGGCCGCTGGCTCTATGCGAACCGCCTCGCCAAGTTCATTGAGCAGTCCGGCCTTGTCGGTGCGGCTATGGCTCGCATCGAAAAGTATTTCGATGTCTTCTTCGTCGACGAGGTCCAGGACTTCGGCGGGCATGACTTCAACTTCCTGTTGGCCCTCAGCGCAGCCCAGGTAGACCTGAGCTTCGTCGGCGACTTCCACCAGCACACCTTCGACACGAGCCGCGACGGCAACGTCAATGCCAACCTGTATGTGAGCTACGATGCCTACAAGAAGAAGTTCGAGCGGGCGCGGTTTAGGGTCGACACCGACAGCCTCAAGCGCAGCCGTCGCTGCAGCAAGAGCGTATGCGACTTCATCACGGAGAAGATTGGTATCAACATCCAGGCGCATGACGAGCGGACCAGTGTCGTGCGTTTCGAGGACGACCCGGCAGCAGTTGCGGCCATCTACCGGGATCCTGGGACAGTCAAGCTGTTCTACAAGGAGCACCAAAAGTACGGTTGCTTCTCCCAGAACTGGGGCGCGTCCAAGGGCATGGACCGCTTCAAGGACGTTTGCGTGGTGCTGAATCCTGGCAATGTGAAGGCCTGGAACGCCGGCAGCTTCCGGGACATCAACCCAGAGACGCGCAACAAGCTGTACGTCGCCTGTTCTCGCGCAAGAGGCAATCTGACGTTCGTACCCGAATCCCTGCTGAAAGGCTACCAGCGCTCCTGAGTATTGCCGAGCCGCGCGCGGGCAGCTGGCGTCTCGGGAGCAGTAGCGGCATCCATCGAGATGGCGATTGCCGGCGGAGATTGTCCGAGTTCCTCGCGCGGACCGGGCCGGCGTCTATCCCAGATTGCCGCTGAATGCCCGGGGAAGGTTGTGCACGGCGAGGACACTTGCGCGGGGCGTGAGCCTCGGCAGAGCGGGTCTTTGTTGTTCCAGGCCATCTAGCTAGACTTTTTCAGTGCCTCCTCTGCGCCGGCTTGGCTGGGCTTTGGCGACCGCTTCGTGGACTTCATTTTCCCTAGGTGCGATGCCAATGAGTGACCGCAACAAGTCTAGAGGTGACTACCGCTCGTTTATCGCCGCGGTGCGTACCACAGTATCGACGGCGCGGGCGTCGACGGGTGTTGATCGGCCGGCGAGGTTAGGCGATGTCGGTCGAGGGAGCGCCAGTTCTCGCAATCTGGCGATCCCCCGACCGCCTTCATTCTTTAGCAACGAACCTTTTTTTTCCAATCACCACCGCATCCCGGTCATTCGACCGTGACGCTCTTGGCGAGGTTGCGAGGCTTGTGGTCTCCACTCACCTGCCCGTGCGGCAGATGAGTTCCGCCCCAAGCCCATGCACCTCGCTACAGTGCGACCGTCACTCGACGGTCACACTCTTCGCGAGGTTTCTGGGCTTGTCGACGTCCGTCCCCCGTGCGATGGCGGTGTGGTACGCGAGGAGCTGCAGCGGCACCACGTGCAGGATCGGCGAGAGCGCGCCGTAGTGTTCCGGCATGCGGATCACGTGGATGCCTTCACCGGGCTCGATGTGGATGTCGGCATCGGCGAACACGAAGAGCTGGCCGCCGCGAGCGCGGACTTCCATCATGTTGCTCTTCAGCTTTTCGACGAGGGCGTCGTTCGGCGCCACGGTCACGACGGGCATCGCGTCCGTCACCAGCGCGAGGGGGCCGTGCTTCAGTTCGCCGGCCGGGTAGGCTTCGGCGTGGATGTAGCTGATCTCCTTCAGCTTGAGCGCACCCTCCAGGGCGATCGGGTAGTGCAGGCCCCGGCCGAGGAACAGCGCGTTCTCCTTGCGGGCGAACGTTTCGCTCCACGCGATGATGTGCGGCTCCAGCGCGAGCACGCTCGCGATGGCGGCGGGCAGATGGCGCAGGGCGCGAATCGCGTCATGTTCCTGCTCGGCGTTGAGGCGGCCGCGGGCTTTCGCGAGGGTGAGGGTGAGGAGGTACAGGCCGACGAGCTGGGTCGTGAAGGCCTTGGTGGAGGCCACGCCGATCTCGGCGCCCGCACGGGTGAGGAAGTGCATGCCCGTCTCGCGCACCATCGCGCTCGTGGCCACGTTGCAGACGGCCAGCGTGTGATTCATCCCGAGCGACTTGGCGTGCTTCAGTGCGGCCATGGTGTCGGCGGTCTCGCCGGACTGCGAGATGACGACGGCCAGCGCCTTCGGGTTCGGCACCGATGTGCGGTAGCGGTACTCGCTGGCGATCTCGACCGTGGTCGGGATACCGGCAATGGATTCGAGCCAGTAGCGCGCCACGCAGCCCGCGTAGTAGCTGGTGCCGCAGGCCATGATCAGCACACTGTCGACCTTCGGGAACACGGCTGCCGCTTCGTCGCCGAAGAGGTCAGGGCCGATGCCGCCCACCTGCTCGATAGTGTCGCTGATGGCACGGGGCTGCTCGAAGATTTCCTTCTGCATGTAGTGCCGGTAGGGGCCCAGCTCGATGGCACCGGAGTAGGCCTGCACCACGCGCGCTTCGCGCTCCACCTGTGCACCGCTGCGATCGTAGAGACGCACGCCCTCGCGGGTGAGGTCGGCGACGTCGCCTTCTTCCAGATAGATGATTCGGTCGGTCGTGCCGGCGAGCGCCATGGCGTCGGACGCGAGGAAGTTCTCGCCATCGCCGAGACCCACGACGAGCGGCGAGCCGAAGCGCGCCGCCACGACGCGGTGGGGCTCCTGCTTGGCGAACACGCCGATGGCGTAGGCACCCTGGAATCGCGCAACGGCTTTCTGCACGGCTTCGAGCAGATTGCCCTTGTAGTAGTGGTGGACCAGATGCGCTGCGACCTCAGTGTCGGTCTCGGACTCGAACACGTAGCCCGCCGCCTTGAGTTCGGTGCGCAGCTCTTCGTAGTTCTCGATGATCCCGTTGTGGACGATCGCGATCTCGTTGCGCGAGAAGTGCGGGTGGGCGTTCGTCGTCACCGGCGCGCCGTGCGTGGCCCAGCGCGTGTGCGAGATGCCGGTCATGCCTTCGAGCTTGTCGGTCTCCACCTGGGAGGCGAGGTCCGCCACGCGCGACGTGGTGCGCGCCCGGGTGAGCCCGCCGCGATGGACGGCTACGCCGCAGGAGTCGTAGCCGCGGTACTCCAGACGCCGGAGACCTTCGACCAGGACGGGAACGATGTTACGACTGGCGACTGCACCCACGATTCCGCACATGTTTCGACTACCGTATGAGAGTGGCTGGAACGAACGGCCCTGCGGCCGCCGTCAGGAATTCTTCGGCGCCTTCACCGGCCGCTTCCAGCCGGAGAGGGTCGTCTGCTTGGCCCGCGAGATGGTGAGCTCGCCTGCCGGGGCATCCTTGGTGAGAGTCGTGCCGGCACCGAGCGTCGCACCCTTGCCCACGCGCACGGGCGCGACGAGCTGGGTGTCGGAGCCGATGAAGGCGTCGTCCTCGATGATGGTCTTGTACTTGTTCGCACCGTCGTAGTTGCAGGTGATGGTGCCGGCGCCCACGTTCACGTTACGCCCGATCTCGCTGTCGCCGAGATAGGCGAGGTGATTGGCTTTCGAGCCCTTGCCGAGACGGCTCGCCTTGATCTCCACGAAGTTGCCCACGTGGACGTCCTCGTCGAGTTCGGTGCCAGGGCGCAGTCGTGCGTACGGGCCGATCCTGGCGTCGGGGCCGACCTTGGCGTCCTCGAAATGCGAGTAGGCCTGGATCTTCGAGCCGGCGGCGATGCTGGTGTTCTTCACCACGCAGTAGGGGCCGATCACTGCGCCTTCCCCGATGGTCACGTTGCCTTCGAACACGCAGCCCACGTCGATGAACACGTCGCGCTCGCAGGCGAGCGTGCCGCGCACGTCGATCCGCTCGGGGTCGGCCAGCGTGACGCCGCCGGCCATGAGGTTCTCGGCTACTTCGCGCTGATGTACGCGTTCGAGCTGGGCCAGCTGCGAGCGGCTGTTCACGCCCATCACTTCCCATTCGGTGTCGGGGTTCACGGTGCGGATCGGGCGACCCACCGCGGCGGCCATACCGATCACGTCGGTGAGGTAGTACTCGCCCTGCGCGTTGTCGTTGCGCAGGGACTGGATCCAGTCGTGCATCCACGCGCTCGGCAGCGCGATGATGCCGGTGTTGATCTCGCGGATGGCCTTCGTGGGGGCGTCGGCGTCCTTTTCTTCCACGATGGCCTTCACGGCGCCAGCGGCGTCGCGGACGATCCGCCCGTAGCCGGTGGGGTCATCGAGCACCACCGTGAGGACGCACAGCGCGTCCCTGGCGGCTTCGGCCACCTTGCGGATGGTCGAGGCGCGGATCAGCGGCACGTCGCCATATAGCACCAGGGTCACCCCGGAGGCGGCGAGAACCGGCAGGGCCTTACGTACGGCGTCACCGGTTCCGAGCTGGGGCTCCTGAATCACGAAGGTGGCGCCCGAGGTCGCGAACGCCTGGGGCACCGCTTCGCCCCCGTGGCCGTAAACGACGGCGATCCGCGAGGCCGACAGGGCCTTCGCGGCATCGACCACATGGCCGAGCAGGGACTTGCCGGCGAGCGGATGGAGCACCTTGGGCAGCGTGCTTTTCATGCGCGTGCCTTTGCCGGCAGCGAGAATCACAACTTGCAGATCTGTCATGGGATCGGGCTCGTGTCGTGTTGCGGGAACACGCTGGTCGGGGGACGCGAACCGGCGGCGCCGCCCCTCCGGTCGGACGCGGCCGGGGAGGGCTGCCGTGCGGGGCCGTCCGGTCGAAGCTCCCGGAGGCTGCGGCTTCGCCCCTCAGGGACGGGGCCTGCCGCCCGCGGATTGACCCTTCCGGGCAGCACGTTGCATGCCAAAGCAGCAGCCCGGCCGGCCGCCCGCCTCGTATGCCCATTGGATCAGGGCCTCCTGTACCCCCATGGCATTGCGCGCATTCGGGTGATTGACGAGCCCCACCGCCACCAGCATGCGGCCATCGGGCCCGTGCACGTATCCCGCCATGGCCCGCACGTTTTCCAGATAGCCAGTCTTTAGATGGGCGCGGCCCGCGAAGGCCGTCTTGTTGAACCAGCGGCGCAGCGTGCCGTCGACCCCCGCGATGGGAAAGGAAGAGATGAACTCCGGACCCGCCGGCAGGGACGCCGCCGTGGAGAGAAGCCTTGCGAGCGTCATCGCCGATACCCGGGCACTGCGCGACAGCCCCGCGCCGTTCTCCACGTAGAGTTCCGGTGCGGCGATGCCGGCACGCTTCAGTGATGCATTGACCGCGGCACGGGCTGACTCCAGGTTGCCGGTGCCGGACGCGGCGCGGCCGAGCGTGAGGAACAGGTGCCGGGCCATCACGTTGTTGCTGTGCTTGTTGATTTCGCGCACGGCCTCCAGGAGCGGACCCGATTCGAGCGACGTCACTAGCTTTGCCGTGGCATCGGCGCTGCCCACTCTCACGGTGCCGGTGACAGTGCCGCCGAGTCCTCGCCACAGGTGATCGAACAGCGCGCGGTTGTACTCGTTGGGCGGCAGGAGGGTGAAGAACTTCACCTGCTCCCCGCAGCTTGCCGGGTAGCGGCCCTCGAAGGTGAGCGTGAGCTTCGTCATGTCGGCGACGGCATCTTCCGGCCAGCCGTCGCAGGGGGCATCGGCCCATTCCAGCCGGTTGACGATGCCGAACTCCGGCAGAGGCGGTTCCGCGAGAATCCTCACCGAGCGTGTCTCGGCGTCGGGTACGAAGGTGAGCCGGACGGCGCGGAAGTTCACGAGCAGGGCATCGGGCCCGGCGTTGTACGGCCGGGTCGCGCGACCGTCGAACTGCCCGGGGTCGATGTCCGGCTCGGCAAAGTAGGCGCGATCGAGCAGCACGTCGCCGGCGATGTCGCGGATGCCGCGTGCCCGCACATCCCTCAGCAGCATCCAGAACTTCTCCATCGACAGCATCGGATCGCCACCGCCCCGGATGACGAGGTTGCCCTGCAGTCGCCCTCCGACCACCGGTCCGGTGGCGTACACCTCGGTGCGCCAGGTGTACGCAGGCCCGAGAGCCTCGAGTCCCGCGAAGGTGGTGACCACCTTCATCACCGACGCGGGGTTCATCGCGACTTCGGCGTTGCGGGCGAGCAGCACCTGTCCGTCCAGCGTCATCACCAGCGCCGCGTACGAGGCCTCCGGAATGGCGGCAGTCTTCAGCGCGGCCTTGATAGTCGGCGGCAGAGGGGTGTCCGCGTAGGCGGTCGTCGAGAACAGCGTGAGCGCGGCGAAGGTGCCCGCCAGAATGGAACGAACGGACTCAAGCATCGAAGGTGTCACCCACTTCCGGGAGGCGAACGTCGGGCCAGGCGAGTTCCTTCGCGATGACATCCGCGAACACCTGACGCGTGGAACGCTCGCCGTGAACGAGAAAGGTCTGCTTTGGCGGACGCTTCAGTCCACGCAACCAGGCGAGCAGTGCCGCCTGGTCGCCGTGGGCGGACAGGCCGCCAATGGTGTGGATGCGCGCGCGGACGGCCACTTCGTCGCCGAACAGGCGGACCGTGCGTGCGCCGTCGACGAGTCGACGGCCGAGCGTGCCACCCGCCTGGAAACCGACGATGATGACTGCGCACTCCGCACGCGGCAGGTTGTGTCGCAGGTGGTACTTGATGCGGCCCGCCTCGCACATGCCGCTGGCGGAGATGATGACCGCGCCCGACCGGATGCTGTTGAGCGCGATGGAATCCTCCACCTCCTGCACGAAGCGGACGGACGGTTTGCCGCCGCCGTTTCGCAGCCACGCGATCGTCTCGGTCGCCTCGGGTTCCAGCGTGCCGAGATGTTCGAGCATCACCCGTGTGGCGGCAAGCGCCATGGGCGAGTCGACATAGATGTCGATCTCCGGGATGCGCTTCTCGCGATACAACTGCAGCAGCAGATAGACGATGTCCTGGGAGCGGCCGACGGCGAACGCCGGGATGATCACATTGCCGCGCTGCGTCGACATGGTCTCGGTGACGGCGGCGGCGAGTTCGTCGAGCGTTTCCTTCATGGGCCGATGCAGGCGGTTGCCGTAGGTCGACTCCATGACGAGGATATCGGCCTCTTCCACGGGCGTCGGATCCCGCATCAGAGGATGGCCGGGCTGCCCGAGATCGCCGGAGAACACGAGCTTCGTGGTCTTGCCGCTTTCCTCCACCCATACCTCCAGGAAGGATGACCCGAGGATGTGGCCCGCTTCGCGAAACTGCACGCGCACTTTGTCGTGCGGGTTCGCATCGGTGTCGTAGGCGACGCGCTTCAGGCGCTTCAATGTGGTCAGGGCCTGCGTCACCGTGTACAGCGGAGCCTCTTCGACCAGTCCCCGGCGCTGCTCCCGACGGCGATGGCGCGTCTCCCACTCGGATTCCTTCTCCTGGATGTGCGCGCTGTCCGGCAGCATCACGCCAAGCAGATCGGCCGTGGGTGCAGTGCAGTAGATGGGGCCGTGATAGCCCAGCATCGTGAGGCGCGGCAGCAGGCCGGAATGATCGATGTGCGCATGCGTGAGCAGCACGAAGTCGATGTCCCGGACGTCGAAGTCCAGCGCCTCGCGATTCTTCCGGTCAGCCTCGCGTCCGCCCTGGAACATGCCGCAGTCGACGAGAAAGTTGCAATTCGAGGTCAAGACCTGGAAGCACGAGCCCGTTACTTCTCCTGCGGCACCGAGAAATCTGATCTGCATGTGTTAGCACTCTCCGTTGGCGGCTGCGACACAGCGCACTCATGAATCGGTACGCTTGCCCGCACGTCTGTCCGCTGTGCATCGTCGGCTGCGTTGCACTGCAATGATGCGGGAATGGCTGCCATGTTGTCGACGCAAGAGCGGCGAAGTTCTCCGCGTCATGGACTTGGCGGGGAATGGCCGTCAGGCATCCGACTTGCAACGGTGTCGATGCCGGCCGATGTTGTTCAAGTGCGCGTCACCGCGCGCCGGCGATGGGCGGAAGCGGTGTGGCGCGACCCCTTGAAGGAGGGAAACATGGAGTTGCTGGAGCGCATCGAGTCTCAGATTCAATCCACGCGTCTGCCGTTGTTCGCCATCACGATTGCCGCGGTGCCCTGTCCGGACACGCCGGTGATCATGACCCTGCACTGGCATGGCTTCATCAAGGAGAAGATCGCCGAGGAAGCCAGCGAAGCGCTGCGCTTCACGCCGCTTCCCAGTTCTGCCCTCCAGTTGAACGACGGGTGGGACGACGTGCTCTCTCTCGATCGCGCAGCGCTCGACGCCGCGTGGGAACTCGGTGCCTGGGACGTCGCGCGCGCCGAGGCGCCGGCATGCATGCGTCCCGGAGCGGACACCGTGGAGGCCGTCGACTGCCTCAAGGCTTTCGGTTCCTTTCCCTGGGGCGTGAACGGCAACGACGTGGTGGTCGCCGATGCCCCCGATGCCGACGAACTCCTTGCCGTGGCTGCCAGACGCGGTTACCTCATGTGGCTGTTCCGCCCCGTCCACGGTGGCATCTGGAAAGACGTCGCCGATGACGTCACGCTGCGGCCGGACGGCACCCGCGAACCGCCGTGCCCCGTCATGCCTCTGCCCACGGCGGGCGGCAAGCGCCGGCGCACGGTGTACCGGTTCGGTGTCGGGCACGGCGGGCCGGGCTCCGTCTTCACCGGCTGATCCGCTTTCCCCAATGCTCACAGCGGAAACTCGCAGTTTCCTGCGGCGCTGTGTACTATCCGGCGAACTCTGAAGCGGCTCGCCGGCGTTGTCTCCTGACCATCCCGCCGGCTGCATGACAACACCAAGGCGCCGGCTCGGACCGGCGCCGGTCTCTGTGGAGGAGACCCCACTTGCAGCTGTTGCAGGTCCTGATTGGCGGCATTTCGCAGGGGTGCATCTACGGGCTGATCGCGCTCGGGTTCGTGCTCATCTACAAGGCGACCGAGGCGGTCAACTTCGCGCAGGGCGAGCTCATGATGCTGGGCGCGTTCTGCGGCCTCGGCTTCTCGACCGCGCTCGGCCTGCCCTACTGGGCTGTGCTCCCCTGCTCCGTACTCGCCATGGGCATCTTCGGGTTCCTGACCGAAGCCCTGGTACTGCGTCCCATCCTCGGACAGCCGGCCTTCGCCCTCATCATGGTGACCATCGGCGTGGGCTATGTTGCGCGCGGTCTCATCACCATGATTCCCGGCATCGGTACCGAAACCCATGTCTTCGAGGCGCCCTTCCATGACGAGGTGATCACGCTGGGGCCCCTCGTGATCGGCATGGAGCAGGCGGTGATCATCGGCGCGAGCTTTCTCCTGTGCGGCGGGCTCTTCGCGCTGTTCCGCTACACGCGGGTCGGCGTGGCGATGCAGGCCATCTCGCAGAATCAGCTGGCCGCCTACTACATGGGCATTCCGGTCAAGCGGCTGAACAGCCTGGTGTGGGCCATCAGCGCCGGCATGGCGGCGGTGGCAGGCGTGCTGCTCGCGCCGGTCACGTTCGTCCACGCCAACATGGGCTTCATCGGCCTGAAGGCGTTTCCCGCCGCGGTGATCGGCGGCTTCGAGAGTCTGCCGGGCGCCATCGTCGGCGGGCTCATCATCGGCATCGTCGAGGCACTCGCCGGGTTCTACCTGCCGGAGGGCTTCAAGGACGTGGCGCCCTACGTGGTGGTGCTCGCCATGCTGATGATCCGTCCGCACGGGCTGTTCGGCACGTCCATGCGCAAGCGGGTCTGACCGTGCGCTTCCTCTTCAAGACCGACTACGACCAGGACATCCGGCTCGCCAAGCATGGCGGACATGTCTTCTGGTATTCGCTGCTGGGTGTCGCCCTGCTCGCGGCGCCGTGGCTGCTGTCGGAGTACCTTCTCGAGCAGCTTGTGCTGGTCTGCATCTACGCCGTGGCGGGCCTGGGACTCATGCTGCTGTCGGGCTTCACCGGGCTCATCTCGCTGGGGCACGCGGCCTTTCTCGGTGTGGGCGCGTATACCGAGGCGGTCCTCGTCGGCATGGGGTGGCCGTTTCCGCTCGCGATGAGCGCAGCCGTGGTCCTGTCGGCGGCCACCGGCGTGGTGGTGGGGCTGCCCGCGCTGCGGGTGAGGGGCATCTACCTCGCGATCGCCACACTGGCCCTCGGCGTTATCGTCGAGGAAGTGCTCACCCGCTGGGAGGACGTCACCGGCGGGAGCGCGGGCCTGATGGTGAAGTCCCCGACGCTTTTCGGCGCAGCCGTGCCGCAACCCGTTGGCTTCTACTATCTGTGCCTCGGCATCCTGGTCGTCGCGACCCTGGCTGTCCTGAATCTGCTGCGGTCGCCGACCGGCCGCGCCTTCGTGGCGGTGCGTGATTCGGAGATTTCCTCGCAGAGCATGGGCATCCATCTCGCGAAGGCGAAGACGCTGTCCTTCGCGCTCAGCGCGGCACTGACAGGGCTGGCCGGCGCGCTCTACGCGCACAAGCTCCGCTTCCTCTCGCCCGAGCAGTTCACGGTTCTGCAGTCGGTGGAGCTGCTGATGATGATCTTCATCGGCGGCCTGGGCTCGGTGCACGGCGTGTTTCTCGGCGCGCTGTTCCTCATCACCCTGCCGCAGGGCATCGCGGTCGCGAAAGACTGGCTGCCGCCCGCCATCGGCGGCGCCGCGGGACTGCAGTCGACCGTGTTCGGTCTCATCATCGTCGGGTTCGTCCTGTTCGAACCGCTGGGGCTGTACGGGCGATGGGTCAAGATCCGGCTGTACCTCCAAACCTTCCCGTTCTATCGCAAGGGCACGTTCCGGCGGGAGAAGACCTTCCAGAAGACGGAGCGCCAGCGGTGAGCGCGGACGACGCGATCCTCTCGGTCGAGTCCCTTGCCGTCGCCTTTGGCGGCGTGAAGGCCGTCGACGACGTGAGCTTCGCCGTCCGCCGGGGCGAGGTGTTCACGCTGATCGGCCCCAACGGTGCCGGCAAGACGACGGTGTTCAATCTCATCAGCCGGCTCTACAACCCGATGCGCGGGCGCATCGTTTTCGAAGGCAATGACATCACGGCCCTTCCGGCCCACCGAGTCGCCGCGCTCGGCATCTCGAGAACGTTCCAGAACATCGAGCTTTTCGAGCACGCCACCGTGCTCCAGAACCTGCTCATCGGCCGGCAGGTGCATCGAAAGACAGCGCTCTGGGAGGAGATCCTCTTTCTGCCCAAGGTGCGGCGCCAGGAGTACGCCTTCCGCGAGCACGTGGAGAAGGTGATCGACCTGCTCGACCTCCAGCACTACCGCGACAGCCATGTGGCCGGGCTGCCCTACGGCATCCGCAAGGTGGTGGAACTCGGGCGGGCCCTGGCCATGCAGCCGCGTCTGCTCCTGATGGACGAGCCCTCGTCCGGGCTCAACGTGGAAGAGACCGAGGACATGGCCTTCTGGATCCAGGACATCAACCAGGATCTGGACATCACGGTCGTGATGGTCGAGCACGACATGTCGCTCGTATCGCGGGTGTCGCACCGGGTGCTCGCGCTCAATCAGGGCGCGGTGGTGACGGTCGGTACGCCCAAGGACGTGCAATCGCATCCCGGCGTGGTCGAGGCCTACCTCGGGAAGGCGGCCCATGCCTGATCCCCTGCTCACGCTCGCGAACGTGGAAAGCGCGTACGGACCCGTCCGCGCGATCCGGGGTGTGAGTCTGTCCGTGCCGCCCGCTTCCATCGTCGCGGTGCTCGGGGCCAACGGCGCCGGCAAGACGACCATCCTCAAGACAATCTCCGGGATCATCGATCCGCAGAAGGGCTCGGTGCACTTCAAGGGCGAGGCGATTCACGGCATGGATCCGGCCGGCATCGTCCGGCGGGGTCTGTGTCATGTGCCCGAGGGGCGAGAGGTCTTCCCGATGCTGTCGGTGCTGGACAACCTGATGATGGGCGCCTATACGCGAACCGACCGGGACGGGGTGCGCCGCGATCTGGAGCAGGTGTTCGGCTACTTTCCGATCCTGAAGGAGCGCGCGAAGCAGCAGGCCGGGCTGCTCTCCGGAGGCCAGCAGCAGATGCTCGCGATCAGCCGCGCCATCATGGGACAGCCCGAACTCATGCTCCTCGACGAACCCAGCCTCGGACTTTCGCCCAAGCTCACGCGCGAGATTTTCGACATCGTCGTGCGCATCAATCGCGAGCGCGGCACCACGCTGCTGCTGGTGGAGCAGAACGCCGCCATCGCGCTCGAGGTGGCGGACTATGGCTACGTGCTGGAGGTCGGGCGCATCGTGATGGAGGACACCTGCGAGCGCCTGCGCGAAAAGGAGGACATCCGGGAGTTCTATCTCGGCATGAAGGACGCCGGCGCGCGTGGCGAGCGCCGCTGGAAGCGCAAGAAGACCTGGAGATGAGTGCCGTGCCAAACCCCTGGAACATCCGCCAACTGCTGGCGAGCACCCAGGTGCTCGTGCCCGGGGACACGGTGCCCCAGGTCTTCTGGAATGCCGTCGCGATGCGCGGGGATCGCGTCTGGATGCGCGAAAAGGACCTCGGCATCTGGCAGACGTGGACCTGGCGGCGGGCGGCCGAGTCGGTTCGCGAGATCACGATGGGACTCGCGAGCCTGGGGTTCGAGCCGGGCGAGTGCGCGTCGATTCTGGCCAATACGGTGGTGGAGTGGGTGCTGGTGGACCTCGGCGTGCTGAGCGCAGGCGGCGTGTGCAATGGCATCTATCCCACCGACAGCGACGCGCAGGTCGAATATCTCTGCACGGACTCTGGCACTTCGGTGCTCTTCGTGGAGGACGAGGAGCAACTGGACAAGGCACTCGCCGTTCGTGACCGGTTGCCGAACCTGCGCTGGATCGTGGTATTCGACATGGACGGTCTGCGGCGATTCAGCGACCCGATGGTGCTCAGCCTGGAAGCGCTGCGCGAGCAGGGGCGTGAGTTCGATCGCACCCACCCGGGTGACTTCGACCGCCGGGTTGCGAGTCGCGGGCATGAGGCTCTCGCCATCCTCATCTACACCTCGGGGACCACCGGCAAACCGAAGGGTGCGATGCACAGCCATGCCGGGCTGGTCTACTCCATGCGCCACCTCGACCGATTTCTCCCGCAGAACGAGAGCGACGAGCGCATGTGCGCATTGCCGCTGTGCCACGTCGCCGAGCGCCTCATGGGCGCATACGCGAGCATCTACAGCGGCGCCGTGCTCAACTTCGTCGAGAGCCCGGAGACCATTCCCGAGAACGTGCGCGAGATTGCGCCCACGGTGTTCTTCGCGGTGCCGCGCGTGTGGGAGAAGTTCTATTCCGCAGTGACCATCAGTGTGCAGGAATCGTCGAAGCTGCAGCAGCGCGCCTACCGCTGGGCTATCGGTGTCGGAAGGCAATGGGCCGGGTGTGTCCTGGATTGCCGGCCCGTGGGCGTGCCGCTGGCCTTGCGGTTCCGGCTCGCCCGACTGCTCGTGCTGGACAACGTCCGCAAGGCCATCGGCATCCACCGGGCGCGCGTGCTGGGCACCGGTGCGGCGCCGATTTCGCCGGACCTCGTCCGCTGGTATCTCGCCCTGGGCGTGCCGATGCTGGAAGGCTGGGGTCAGACGGAGTCCTGCGTGCTCGGCACCTGGACGCGCCCCGAGCGCATCAAGCCCGGCTCCATCGGCCAGGCCGTGGACGGCGCCGAGGTGAAGGTGGACCCGGTGACGAGCGAGTTGCTGATCCGCGGGCCCAATGTGTTCATGGGCTATCTCAATCAGCCGGAAAAGACGGCGGAGACCATCGATGCCGAGGGATGGCTGCACACCGGCGACGTGGGAACGATGGACGAGGAAGGATTTTTCCGCATCACCGACCGGATGAAGGACATCATCATCACCGCCGGCGGCAAGAACATCACGCCGTCGGAGCTGGAGAACCAGCTCAAGTTCTCGCCCTACATCACGGACGCCGTGGTGATCGGCGACCGCCGCCCCTATCTGGTCGCGCTCATCATGATCGATCAGGACAACGTGGAGAAGTTTGCGCAGGACCACGACGTGCCCTTCTCGAACTACACGAGCCTGACGAGGGCACAGGCCGTTCTCGACCTGATCGAGCAGGAGGTGAGCCGCGTCAATGCGCAGTTCGCCCGGGTCGAGCAGATCAAGACCTTTCGCCTCATCGAACAGCGGCTCACGGCCGAGGATGAGGAACTCACGCCGACGATGAAGCTCAAGCGCCAGTTCGTCCACAAGAAGTACGCGGACCTGATCGAGTCCATGTACCAGCGAGGGTGAAGCGCGACCGCCGCCGGCTCGCCGGACGGCGTGCAGCCGGCGCTCACCTCATCGAGAAGCTTCGGATAATCCGCTAGCGCGCCTCGCCATCGAGCGTGCGCGATCGTGCTGAACGGTTGCACCTCGGGGGCGTACCCGACCTTCGAGGGTGCCGATGAAATCCCGGCAGCCCGCCCGACAGTTGCCCCATCTCGGGGGGATGCCCCGTCCGATGTGGTGCCCTGACCATGCTGATGTTGACGCCGTCAACATCAGCATGGTAGCTTGTAGACACTGTCTACTTCCGGGGTGCCGAGTTGTCTCGTCAGGGTGAGTTCTTGTATCGATACGGTCCGTGGGCGGTAGTGACCGGGGCCTCCGATGGCATCGGGAGGAGCTTCGCGATCGCGCTCGCCAGACGGGGTGCCGATCTGATCCTCGTGGCCCGTCGAGAGTGGGAGCTCGAACTCCTTGCCGACAACCTGAGGCGGGAGTACGCGGTTCGCTGCCGGGTCGTCGCGGCGGACCTTTCCACGGCGGGTGGTATCGCTGCCGCAGTTCGGGGCTGTGCTCAGGAGGATGTGGGGCTGGTCGTGGCGGCCGCCGGGTATGGCACGTCGGGTCCGTTTCTCGAGGGAGATATCGAGAACGAGCTCGGCATGCTTCGAGTCAACTGCGGTGCCGTCACGTCTCTGAGTTGGCACTTCGGTCGGCGGTTCGCTGCAAGGGGCCGAGGCGGTCTGATCCTGATGAGTTCGATCGTCGCCTTCCAGGGTGTTCCCGGCTCGGCGCACTACGCAGCATCTAAGTCCTATGTGCAGACCCTGGCCGAGGGCCTCGGGGCGGAATGGGGAAGTCGCGGCATCGATGTTCTCGCCGTGGCACCCGGCCCCGTGAACACAGGCTTCGCGAAGCGGGCCCGCCTGAACATGTCCAAGGCGGAGAGTCCGGACGTGGTCGCCGAACAGAGCCTGAACGCGCTGGGGCGCGCGGGCACGGTCCGGCCGGGTATGCTGGCAAAGGTGCTGGGATACTCGCTCGCCATGACGCCTCGCTGGGGGCGGATCCGCATCATGGGTGCCGTGATGGGAAGCATGACGAGGCATCATGGCGGCTGACCCTTTCCGACCCGCCCCAGATGGCCAATTCGAGAGACAAGACGTTCGACCTGAAGGAGGCGTGCCTGCAGGCGGCACGCGAAGTGATCGCGGAGCACGGTGTGGAAAGCCTGAGCATGCGGGACGTCGCGCGCAGGCTGGGCATCTCCCATCAGGCGCCCTATCGCCATTTCGCCAGCCGGGATCATCTCCTCGCCGAGATCATGCGGCGCTGCTTTGCCGACTTCGCCCAGTATCTCGACGATCGCGGACCCGGCGTCGAGCCGCGAACGAACCTCGACGGCATGGGAGAGGCCTATCTCGACTACGCGCAGCAGAAACCCCTGGAGTACCGGCTGATGTTCGGCACTCCGTGGCCGGAACCCGCGCAGCATCCCGAACTGGTCCGGTACGCCGTGCACGCATTCGATACCTTGCGCAACACGCTGCGCGTCATGCATGGGGACGGTGCCGCTCAGCGCGCGCGGGCGGACCTCGACGCTCTGTTCATCTGGTCCGCGCTGCACGGTATGGCGAGCATCCGTCACGCCCACGTGATGCAGCATCTGGTGCTGGCGCCGGGTGTCATGGATAGGTTCCAGGACGATCTGCTGGCCAAGATCGGGGCCGCGCTTGCCGGCGACGGCAAGGCCACGTCGGCGCCCGCGAGGAAGCGGCGGAGGTGACAGCAGCAAGGCTTCTCGCGGTCGCGAGCACCGCTCTCGCACTGGCCGCATGCACGCGATTCGACTATGCGGGGGCAGACAGCCCGACGCCGGTCCTGTCAGTGGCGCCCCTGAATCCCTCCCCGAAGCTGGCGCTGGTCCTCGGCAGCGGAGGACCTCGCGGCTACGCGCACATCGGCATCATGAAGGTGCTGGAGGAGGCCGGTATCGGATGCGACCTGGTGGTCGGATCGAGCGTGGGAGCCCTCATCGGTGCGTTCTGGGCAAACGGGTTCAGCGCAATCGAGATCGATGCGCTTGCGAGTCGTGGCGGACCCCTGACGCTGTTCGACGTTTCCCTGTTTGCGGATCGCGGCTGGATCCGCGGGCAGCGGCTCCAGGACTACGTCAACAACGGTCTTCCCGTGAAGACACTCGAGCGCATGCCCCGCCGCGTGGTGATCGTCGCGACCCGGCGAGCCGACAAGGTGCCGGTCTTCTTCTCGAACGGCAATGCGGGCGTCGCAGTGAGGGCTTCGAGCGCAGTCCCCAGGATCATTTCGCCGGTCGGCATCAACGGCACCGAGTTCGAGGATGCGGATGAATCCCTGCCGGTCGCGGTGCGCGCCGCCCGTCAGGCAGGTGCCCGGTTCGTGATCGCCGTGGATGTTTCTGCCAAGGCCGGTGACGCCCCGAGCGGCACGTCGAAGACTTTGCTGGAACGCGATGCGAAACGACGAAGTCGCATCGATCCTGAACTCGCCGCAGCGGATTTCGTCATTCACCCGGACCTCGAGTATGCCGCCGGTCCGCGGCGTCAGTACTTCGTGAACGCGCAGGCGAACGGTGAACTGGCCGCGAGACAATCGCTCCCAAGGCTGGTCGAGCGTCTCCGGGTTGCCGGTCTGCTGGACGCCGACTGACTTTCCTGGTGTGCGCTCCGCGCCGCGTCAGTCGCCGAGCCGACCGACTGGTGCGAGCCGTTTCAATAGCGTGACCTTCGTTGCGCCCCCGTGTCGCCAGCGGAGAGTCGCGCGGAACCACTGACGCTGGGGCCTGCTCAAACGTATCCTTTGTCGCGGTCCGCAGTTGTGGTCCGCACGTCCTGGGAGGTCGCGCGATGCATCCACTGTTTTCCTCGATACGGCTCCTGGCGGTCCTCGCCGGGCTGTTCCTGCTGGCCCTCGGCGGACTGGCCCGCGCCGACGCGGAACTCTCCGCCACAGACGAGCGCGCGATCCGCGAGACGATTCAGGCTCAGCTCGAAGCATTTCAGGCAGACGACGCTGAGCGTGCGTTCTCGCTCGCAGCGCCCCGCATCCAATGGCGGTTCGCCACGCCCGAGGCATTCATGACCATGGTCCGAACACACTACCCCGTGGTCTACCGCCCGGCGCGGTTCGGCTTCAAGGGGATTCGTACCGAGGATGCCGTGGTCGTGCAGCTCGTCGAGATGTGGGACGACGAGCAGCAGCTCTGGTATGCGGCGTATCAGATGCTCCGCGCGGAAGACGGCTCGTGGCGCATCGGTGGCTGTGCGCTCACGCGCCCGCCGACCTCCAAGAGCGTCTGACGCGCAGCCGGGTCGGGCGCTGCCCCGGGAGCCCCGCCTCGACGAGACGGGCCAGCTTCCACTGGCCGCCGCGCTCACTGGGCCGTGAATCCTCCGTCGACCAGCAGAGAGTGTCCCGTGATGAACGACGACTCGTCGGAGCACAGGAACAGCACCGCTCTTGCAATCTCCGCCGGTTGCGAGACCCGTCCCATCGGATGCATGCCGGCGAGCCCGGCCTTCATCTCGTCGCTCCCGCCGACGAAGCGCTCCAACATGTCCGTGGCGACTCCACCTGGCGAAACGGCGTTGACCCGGATGCCCGATCGCGCCTGTTCCAGCGCGGTGGCGCGGGTGAGCCCCAGCACGGCATGCTTGCTCGCGCTGTAGACGGCCGCGCCAGCGAACGCGATGTGTCCCACGACGGACGCGTTGTTGACGATGGCGCCTCCGCCGCTCGCGGCTATCGCCGGAATCTCGTGCTTCATGGCGAGGAGGGTGCCCTTCACGTTCGTGTCGAACACGGTGTCGTAGTTGCTCACGCTCTCCTGAACCACCGGTGAGCCGTTGCCTTCCGTGCCGGCGTTGTTGAACGCATAGTCCAGGCGTCCGAACCGCGACACGGCCTCGCTCACGAGTCTGGCGATCGCGGATTCGTCGCGGACATCCGTTTGCACGAAGATCGCGGAGCCACCTGCCGACAGGATCCTTCTGACCGTCTCCTGGCCGTCGGCCTCGCGCCGTCCCGCCACCACGACCGAGGCGCCCTCCCGGGCGAACGCCACGGCGGTCTCCCGCCCGATGCCGGAGCCGGCGCCCGTCACTACTGCAACCTTGCCTTCGAACCTGTTCATCGTTTTCTCCTGAGGATGAGTGCCGACCGCGTCCTTGCGGCAGTCACCCTGTCCGGGCTGAAGACTGGGGTGCCGCCGAGGTGCGCTGTCATGGGTAGGTACTCTAGAGGAGTGACGTTTCATCGATAATCGGCGCCACGGTACAACTCATGATGACGAGGAGTCACAAATGGCGACGATAGGCATGGAGAACCTCACCGGGATGCTGGCGTTCGTCCGCGCAGCCGAAGCCCAAAGTTTCACGGCGGCGGCGCGCACCCTCGGGATCTCCCCGTCCGGCGTCAGCAAGGCGATTTCCCGCCTGGAAGCCCGCTTCGAGGTCCGGCTGCTGCAGAGGACCTCCCGCAGCGTGAGCCTGACCGCCGAAGGGGCGACCTTCTTCGAGCGTTGCCGGGACATCGTCACGCAGGTGGAGGACGCGGAACATGCGCTCAGCGCCGCCCGGGAGACCCCGCGCGGCCATCTGCGGGTGACGATGCCAGTCTCGCTGGGACGATTGCCCATCGCCGGTCTGCTCGCCGAGTTTCTCGATGCGTATTCGGAGATCTCCATCGAGGCGGTCGCGAGCGACCGCCTGTCGGACCTCGTCGACGAAGGAATCGACGTGGCTTTCCGGCTCGGTACCCCGCCGGAATCCCGCCTCGTGGCGCGCCGACTGACCGGCGGCTGGCAGGTGACATGCGCGGCGCCCGCCTATCTCGACCGTTTCGGCGTGCCGGAGACCCCGGAGGACCTGGGGCGCCACGATTGCGCCCGTTTCGTGGTGCCCAGTAGCGGCGTCATCCGCGAGTGGGTGTTCCAGCGTGACGGCAAGTCGTTCACGCAGCCGGTCGCGGGACGCCTCACGTTCAACCACTCGGAGTGTCTGGTGGAAGCCGCGTGCGCAGGCGCCGGCATCATCCAGATCTCGAGCTACGTGACCGGAGAGGCGATTGCCCGCGGGCGGCTCGTGCCGCTGCTCACGAACTACCGCGTCGAGAGCCCGGCGCTGTCGATCCTGTACACCCACAAGCGTCACGCAACGCCGCGGGTCCGTGCCTTCGTGGACTTCATGGTGCGGGTTGCCGCCGAAGGCCGGCTGGACCGCGCCTGAGTGGCCGTGCCGCGTCCGGGCCGAGCGCGAAACCTCACGAAGCGTCTGCGAGCAGTTCCAGCGCGCGCCGGTAGACCGGCTTGTCGATCATGATGCCGTCGAGCTTGATGGCCCCGAGACCCTGCGCATCGGCGGCCTCGAACGCGTCGACCACCTTGCGCGCGGCTGCCACCTGCTCGTCGGAGGGCGTGTAGCAGGCGTTCACCACTTCGAGAAACTTCGGATGGACGACCACGGCGCCGCGGAATCCCAGGGCGCGAGCGCGTTCGACCACACCCTGGAAGGCTTCGGGGCTGCCGAGGTCCGCGATGGACCCGACGAAGCCGATCGGCTGCACGCCGGCCGCGCGGGCTGCGTACAACACCATGAGGCTGGGCGTGAGCAGCGCGTCCGCGGTCGGCAGGCCGCCGCAGTCCAGGGAGAAGTCCTCGCTGCCGAGCATCATTCCCATGACGCGCGGGTCGGCCGAGGCGATGTCGTGCAACCGCGGCAACGCTGCAGCGCTCTCGATCTGGAGCAGGAAGCGAACGTGTCCCGCGGCGATCCCGGCCTCGGTCTCGAGTGCGCGCACGGCCGTGCCGATCAGCTGCACATCGCGGGCGTGCTCGACTTTCGGCAGCACCAGAATGTCGAGGCCGGGCCGCACGGCGGCGCGCAGATCGGTCACCGCGGTGAGCAGATCGCCGTTGATGCGAACGGCGGCCGTCTTGCCGGCGCTCTTCACCCTCGCGATCGAGTCCGGGAGCTTCATGCGCGCTTCCTCGCGCAGGCTGGGATGCGTGCCGTCTTCCAGGTCGAGGATCACGGTATCGCACGGTCGCGAAACCGAACTGTCCAGAAGCTTGGCGTTGGCCGCGGGGACGAACAGAAACGAGCGGAGGTAGCGACGGGAGGTCATGGCAGGGAATCCTTGTTGCGGGCGGGCTTCGTGAACCAGCGTTCGTTGTCCTGGCCCACGGTCGGCGCCGCGCGGCGTATCGGCGGGCGGCGACCGTTGATCTTGTAGGGCACGGCGTGAATCGACAGCGTCCTGCCGTCGGGTGCGGGCTGCTGCACGAGCAGATCGCGGTCCTGCATGTACGGGTGCTGCAGGAGGTCGGCGATGTCGCACACCGGCCCGGCGGTGATGTCGCGGGCCTCGAAGAACGCGAGCGCTTCGTCGAGCGTGAGGTTCGCGAGGTGCGACTGGATGAGATCGTCCAGCGCATCGATGTTCGCGAGACGCGCCTCGTGAGTCGAGAAGCGCGGGTCCTGCATCGCGTCGGGATGTCCGATTCCCTCGAAGAGCCTTTGCAGCGTGCCTTCCATCCCGGCGGAGAGCGCCACCCAGCGGTCGTCCTTCGTGCGGTAGACGTTGCGCGGCGCATGGGTGGGAGAGCGACTGCCGGAACGCTCCGTGACCTTGCCCGTGAGTTCGTACTCGGCCGCCTGCGGCCCCAGCACCGAGAACAGCGGCTCGAACAGGGAAAGGTCGATCTCCTGAACCTTCGGAGTCGCCGCATCTCGCTGGCCGTGGAGTGAGGCTGCGACGATCGTGGCGCCGTAGAGGCCCGCGACCGTGTCCGCCATCGCAAAAGGCGGCAGCACGGGCGGCCGGTCGGCGAAGCCCGTCATGGCGGCAAAGCCGCTCATCGCTTCGATGAGAGAACCGAAGCCACCCTTCTTCGAGAAGAGGCCGGTCTGACCCCAGCCCGATATGCGAACGACCACGAGACGCGGATTGATGCCCTGAAGAGCATCGACGCCGAGCCCCATGCGCTCCAGCGTCCCGGGACGGAAGTTCTCGACGAGGACGTGGGCATCGGCGAGCAGTGACCGAAGCTGAGTCATCCCGTCGGCGCTGCGCAGATCCAGCGAAACGCTCTGCTTGTTGCGGCTGTAAGCCATCCAGTACGTGCTGACCCCGTTGCGCTGCCACGCGCGGAGGTCATCGCCCTTGCCTGGGGATTCCACCTTCACGACCGTCGCGCCGAGGTCGGCCAGAACGTGAGTCAGCAGGTTGCCGGAAACCAGACGCGACAGGTCGATCACCGTGATGCCGTGGAGCGGCAGCGGGGCCTCGCCTTGGGCGGGGGTGTCCATCGGGAACCTCGAGAGGGAGCGAAAGCGCCGATTCTGTCGCTTTCGCTCCGCCGCGGGAATCGCATTCTCGGCAAGCGGGCCTTCGCGTGCGCGGATGGCCCGGCGTGCCGACACGCTCAGCCGTAGGTGAGGGCGCGCGCCTTGCCCCAGAACACCCGGTACATGAAGACCGTGTAGACGATGATCACTGGCAGCGTCACGGCAACGCCGACGAAGACGACATTGAGCGAGGCCGTGCTGATGGCGGCCTGCCAGACCGTCATGCGACCGATCACGATGTCGGGGAAGATGCTGTACGCGAGGCCGAAGAAGGCGAGCACGAAGATGAGCACCGTCGCGGCGAACACGACCCAGCCGTGTCCCGCCCGGACGAGATCCGGATGCGTCACGACCCAGCGCACCGCGAAGAACGCCAAAGCGCAGGTGAGCGGCACCGGCATCAGTGCGAACACCTGCGGCATCGCGAACCACTTGCTCACCACCGTCGGATGCACCAGCGGCGTGGCGCCGGAGATGGCCACCAGGGCGATACCCATGGGCCACAGCACCCGGTGCGCCCAGGACACTGCCTTGCTCTGCAGCGCCCCTTCGGTCTTCATGATGAGCCAGCCGGCCCCGAGGAGCGTGTAGGCCGCGGGCAGGGTGACCGCGATGCCCAGACTGAAGGCGAGGCCGAGCGGGCCCTTGTCGAAGCCCGTGATGTAGCTGCCGAGCATCCAGCCCTGTGCGCTGCTCGCGAGCAGCGACCCCGCGAAGAACGCCCGATTCCAGAAAGCCTTGTACTGCAGGGGCGCCTTCACGCGGAAGTCGAACGCGACACCGCGCAGGATGAGGCCGATCAGCATTGCGGCGACCGGCAGATAGAGAGCCTGCAGCACGAGCCCGTGCGCCATCGGAAAGGCGACGAGCAGCACGCCGACCCCCAGGACGAGCCAGGTTTCGTTCGCATCCCAGAAGGGCCCGATGCTGTTGATCATGGTGTCCTTCTCGCTGTCATCGGCGAGCGGGAGGAGCAGGCCCACCCCGAGATCGTAGCCGTCGAGAATCACGTAGGTGAGTAAGGCAAGCCCCATCACCGCGAGGAAGATCAGGGGCAGCCACTGCGCCCAGGTCATGCCGAGCATGTCAGACCCCCGCCTTGCCGAGACCGGCGCTGGTGACCGGCACCGGTGCGTGCTTCACCGGGTTCTCGGCCATGTACTTGAGGACGCCGACGTACGTGACGAGCAGCAGCCCGTATACCAGCAGATACGCCACCAGGGTGAGGCCGATGAACGGCGGCGGTACGGTCGTGGCCACCTCGCCCGCTCGCACGAGTCCGTACACGACGAAAGGCTGGCGGCCGATCTCCGTCACGTACCAGCCGGACAGCGTGGCAAGCCAGCCGGAAAAGGTCATCGCCGAAAGCACCCACAGCAGTGGCCGCGGCAGCGTGATGCGCTTTTCTCTGCGCTGGCGCCACAGGCGATACGCGGTGAACGCCGACACCAGGAGCATCAGCGAGCCGACGCCGACCATGATCCGGAAAGCGTAGAACACGGGCGCCACCGGCGGATGCCCGTCGCCGAAGGACCGGATGCCGGCGATTTCGCCGTCCATGTCGTGGGTGAGGATGAGACTCGCCATCTTGGGGATCTTGATGGCGAAGTGCGTCGTCGCGGCATCCTCGTCCGGGAAGCCGAACAGTGTGAGGGGCGCGCCGCGCTCGGTCTCCCACACGCCTTCCATCGCAGCGACCTTGGCGGGCTGGTGCTCCAGCGTGTTGAGGCCGTGAAGGTCGCCCGCGATGAACTGGAGGGGCATCACCACGGCAGCGGTGGCGACTGCAGCGCGCATGGCCTTGTGGGTCCCGTTGGTGGTCGTGCCCTTCAGCAGCTGCCACGCACACAGTCCTGCGATGAGGAACGACGCCGTCAGCGCGGACGCGAGCAGCTTGTGCGCGAACCGGTACGGGAACGAGGGGTTGAACACGACGGCGAACCAGTCGGTCGGGATGAACTGGCCGTCGACGATCTCGTAGCCGGCTGGCGTCTGCATCCAGGAATTGAGACTCAGGATCCAGAACGCAGAGAGCGTGGTGCCGAGTGCCACGAGGAATGTCGCCGTGAGATGCACCCGCTCGGACACCCGGCCGCGGCCAAAGAGCATGATCCCGAGGAAGCTCGCCTCGAGAAAGAATGCCGTGAGCACCTCGTAGCCGAGAAGCGGCCCCGAGATGTTGCCCGTCTTCTCCATGAACCCCGGCCAGTTCGTGCCGAACTGGAAGCTCATCACGATGCCGGACACCACGCCCAGCGCAAACGTGAGGGCGAACACCTTGGTCCAGAAGTAGTAGGCCTCTTCCCACGCCGGGTCACGGGTGCGCACGAGGCGGATGCGGAAGAACAGCAGGAACCAGCACAGCGCGATCGTGATGGTCGGGAAGAGAATGTGAAAACTGATGTTCGCCGCGAACTGGATGCGAGAGAGCATCAGGGCGTCGAGATCCATGGTGCCAGAGCCTCGTCAGGGAAGACTGCTTTCTTTCTTGGTCTTGCGGCTCGTGAGCCGGTCCTTCATCTCGAGCACGCGCGTCACCATCGAGCCCATGCCCATCAGCTGCACCGCCGTCTCCGGCGAAAGCTTCTGCACATCGTCGAACCAGGTCATCAGCCGGCTGATGAACTCGTGCATCTGCCGCATGCGTTCCTGCGCGAAGCGCTCGTCCTCCGATGCCGGCGTCTCCTGCAACGCCGATCGCAGCATCGTGAGCGTGGGTTCGACTTCGCGGCGGCGCCTCTCTTCCGCCAGCACGCGAAAGATCTCCCACACGTCGTCCGGCGCGCCGAAGTATTCGCGGCGATCACCGGGGACATGACGCAATCGCACCAGTCGCCACGCCTGCAATTCCTTGAGCCCCATGCTGACGTTGGAGCGCGAGAACTCGAGGCACTCGGCGATCTCGTCGGCGCACAGCGGCCGGGGCGACAGAAACAGCAGCGCGTAGATCTGCCCGACCGTGCGGTTGATGCCCCACCGGCTGCCCATCTCACCGAAATGGGCGATGAACTCGCGATTGAGGGCGGGAAGCTGTTCGTTGAGCGCCATGGGCGGAAGTATAGGACAAGGCGTGCGAGTTTTCAGTAATTACTGAAAACCCAAGACGCTCGCAATGGTGTTGCCCTGCAGGGCTGCGTGTCAGACCGCCGGCGGGGGCGCGTCGACCTTCAGGAAGAACTCGTGACTGGGCGCGAAGTGGCTGTAGAGCGGGAGGATGGCGCCGCCCATCGCCCGAGCATCGGCACCGATGCTTCCGGCTTCGAGGTCGAGCAGGGCCGCAGCGGTGGTCACCGTCCAAGCCAGGACAGGCTTTGGCGAGCCGTGCGCGCGTGGTGGGCCATACGTCCGGATTCAGCGCGCGCTCGTCTTGCGCGATCGCCGCAGGGAGGTCGTGCTTCGCCAGTCTCTGTTCGGGCACGAGGCTGGAGGCTTCGTGCAGCAGCTGCGTCCTGGTGTTCTTGTCGGCGCGGCGCAGGGCAGCGACGCGAAGGCGTCGGCGCTGCCACGCTGGCGCCCACGAGGCGCTTGGACTTGGTGCCGAGATTCTTCGCCACCAGACGGGCCCGCTGCTCGATCGCTGGCAGCCCCCCGCGGGTCGGGGTAATCGTAGGCGAGGGACTTGCGCACGCGTACCTGGCCGGCGAAGTCCATGGCCAGCACGTCGAGACTGCGGCGTCCGACCTTGATGCCGAGGGTGAACGCCCCGTCGGCGTCTCGAATGGTGCGCTGCGGAATCCATCCCAAGCATTCGTGCCTAACGAAGCCGGGAATTTTTCCTAGAATGCAGGCCTTCGACTCCTGTCCAAAGGGTGAGCGTCATGCTCGAAGGGTTCGTCGGACCGCGATTCGCGAAGGGCATCGTGATCGTCATCATGGCGTTGCTGTCGGGCCTCGCTCTCTATGTGGGCCTTCAGCTTCCCCGGCTCGACGCGGCTCTGGCGCAGTTCGCGCGCGCCAACCTCATCCAGCGCGAGCTGGCACACCTCCGGGACGATGCCTCCGACATCGAGACCGGAGCGCGGGGATTCCTCCTGACCGTCGATGACACTTACCTCGCCCCTTACCGCACCGGGATTGCCGACGCATCGGAGCGCCTGCCGCGCCTCCAGTCGGCACTGGCCGGCGATGCCGAATCGTTGCGGCGTCTCGCAGAGATCTCGCAGACGCTGGGCAGGAAGATCGAGGTCGTGAATCGCTATGTCCCGCTCGCGCAGGCCGGCGACATGGCGGCGGCTCTCGCCGTGGTCCGCGAGGGGAGCGGAAAGCGGCTGATGGACGAGTTCCGCGGACAGACGGATGGGCTTGCAGCCCGATGGCAGGTGCTGACTGCGCAGATGGAGCAGGACGTCACCTCGCACGAGCGGACCGTCGTGATCAGCGTGGCGATCGTGGTGGCCCTCGCGCTGCTCCTGATACTGCTCGCCTGGGAAGTCCACCGGCGGTGTGCCGACGCGATCGAGGACGCGGCCCGGCAGAGCAGAAGCATCCTCGACAGCCTTGCCGAGGGCGTCGTCAAGCAGTCCGCCGACGGTGCGATCGTTGCGGCGAACCGATGCGCCGCAGAAATCCTCGGGCTCACGAACGCTCAGCTGATGGGACGGGATTCCTTCGATCCGCGCTGGTCGACCATCCTCGAGGACGGGACACCTTGTCCCGGTGAGCAACACCCGGCGATGGTCGCGCTGAACACCGGCCGCGAAGTGCGGGGCTTCGTGATGGGGATCAACAAGCCCGAGGGCGAGCGGGCCTGGCTGCTGATCAATGCCCTACCCATCGCGCAGTCCCCATCCGGGCGACCGGTCGCCGTGGTGACCTCGTTCCTGGACATCACGAGCCTCCGTGAGGAACACCAGACCCGCATTGCGAGCGAGGCGCGAATCCGCGCGCTATTCGACAACGCGCCGGATGCCATCATCGTCCGTGACGCCGAGGGGCGGATTCTCGAGGCCAACCGCTCCGCGACCAGGATGTGGGGGTACACGCATGCAGAGCTGTTGAACATGAACGTCACCGACATCGGGCACGACATGACTCCCTCGGACGCGACGCAGGTCGTCAGGCAGGCATCGCTTGGCGAGGTGATGAGCCTGGCCAGAGTTCACCGCCGCAAGGACGGCCAACTCATTCCCACGGAGACGTCGATCACGGCGGTCGTCGAGCACGGCGAGCGCAGGATCCTCGCAGTCGTCCGGGATGTGTCGCGTCAGCGTGAGGCGGAACTCGCATTGGCACGAAGCGAGGAGCGTCTGCAGGCCATCCTCGGCCAAGTGCCCGCCGCCATCGGGCACTTCGACGAAAACGGTGTGTGTCAGTACGCCAACGCCGCCCTGCGTACGCGGATCGGTGGTCATCGGGGGACACTGATCGACCGTCGCGTGGAGGACCTCGTCCCCCTCTCTACGGAGACCGGCAGTGCGCAGGCTTACGACGCGGTGCGTCGGGGACGTATCGCGCACTTCGAATGCGCCGACACCGATCCGACGGGTAGACCACGGTATGCGGCAGTGGCGCTGATTCCCGATACGGCGGCCGATCATGCCGGCGCATTCTTCTGCCTGGTCACAGACACCACGGAACTCACGGCGAAAGTTCTGCAGCGGACGACGGCACTCGACACTGCGCTCGAAGCCTTGCGGGCGGCTCTTCGCGCGAAAGACGAGTTCCTCGAGAACGCTTCGCACGAGATGCGGACGCCGCTGCACGCCATCCGGTCCTTCGCGGATCTCGCCGCGAAGCGCCAGCCAGCCGCCGGTTCTGCCGACGAGAAGCTCTCGCGCTATCTCGCGAACATACAGGAGGCTGCCGCTCGCCTTTCCCACTTCATCGAGGATCTCCTCGAACTCGTCAGGCTGCAATCGGGCGCCGTGGTGCATGCCGAACCGCTGGATGCACGGCAGCACATCGACAGTGCCGTTGCAGACATGGACGCTGAACGCAGCGCGCGAAAGGTGTCCCTGCGGGTAGTCGTAGAGACCGCGGATACCCGGCTGATGGCCGACGGGAAGATGCTCGATCGATTGCTGCGCTGTCTTTTCTCCAATGCCATCAAGTTTTCCAGGGCGGGCGGCGAGATCACCGTGAGCATCCGCGACGACCACGTCGAATCGCGGAACGGGGAACTGGTATCCGGTCTTCGCATCACCGTCTCGGATCGGGGCGTCGGCATACCCGAGGACGAACTCGAGCATGTGTTCGAGAAGTTTCAGCAGAGCACACGGACGCAGACGGGTGCGGGTGGCGCCGGACTCGGGCTTTCGATCTGTCGGGCCATCCTGCTTCAGCACGGTGGGACGATTTCGGCGAGAAACCTCCCCGACGGTGGCGCCGCAATCGACGCGGTGTTCCCTCGGTCACCGGTGCCCTCCGTCCAGTCGGATGCCCGACCGGACGTCACGCAGCCAGGCCGCCTGCGGGCATGAACGACATCGAAGATCGGTCATGCCTCATGGCCGCTACGGTTGCGGAGTCACCATCAGGGTTTCTGTACCGCGGAAGGAACACTGAAGTCACTTGCCCAGCGTCTCGGGGTCGAGCGCGGCGAAGCGCGCCCAGGCCGACCGCCCTGCCGCGAGCTGGCTTTGTGCAAAGCCGTCCAGTGCTGCGTGGTATGCCTTGTCTCCCGACTTTGCCCAGAGGCGCGGACCTCTCGACCAGGTAGCAGTCATCGCTGTAGCGTAGGGTGCGCAGGCAACGAAGGCTGACCAGGGCGTCGACGAACCTTAGGTGACGTACACGGGGTCTGCGAGGAGTCCTCGGCGGGCGAGCGCGTCCACACGGTCCGGCTTTGCGGCAAAGACGTTCAGGGCGAGCGGATCCGTCGGCGCCTGGGCATCGAAGGGCACGAGATAGGCCGCCGAGGGGAGCAGGTGGAACATCCGATAACCCGACTCTTCCAGCGCCGAAAGAAGGCCCACGACCCCCGGAAGACGTTTCGCACCATGCTGTCTCAACTCCGCGTTCCGCCGCACGTCGCGGAGCTCTGCCTGAATCACCTGGAGAGAGAGACCATGCGGCGTGTGTACGACGGGCACGACTACAGCGGAGAGATGGCGGAGGCGTGGGAGCGTGTCGCGGGGCATCTCTCTACGCTGCGCGACGGCGGGGCCCAGGTCGTTTCCCTTCAGGACGGGCGCGCCAGGATTGCGAGGGCGAAGCGCGCGTAGCGGCGCGGGCGAACGTACCCATGGATTGCCGGGGTCGCGGGTTTGGCCAGAAGAATAGGTGTGGTATGCATCTTGATATGTATTTATCTTGCGATATACACTTTGGTACTTATCATTGGAGGTGAGGGTGAGCCACATCGCGAAAGTCTTTCAAACTGGCCGTAGTCAGGCCGTCCGCCTGCCGGCGGCGTTTCGCTTCGACACGAAGGAGGTCTACGTCCGCCGCGACGAAGCTACCGGGGACGTCATCCTCTCCCGGCGGCCGAGCGACTGGACCCAGCTGCTCGAGGCCGTCGACGGCGCGAAGGCGGAAAGCCAGGACTTCCTGACTGACCGCGTGGATCCGCCACCCCAACGCCGAGAGCTGTATTGATGTCGCCAGCGCCGGCCTACCTGCTCGACACCAACATCGCGAGCTTCATCATTCGCGGCGGCCCGCCGCAGCTCATGGGGCGCTTGCGGGCCCACCCCGTGAACGCGGTCGGCATCTCTGCCATCACCGAAGCCGAACTGCTCTACGGCTTGGCGCGCAAGCCCGGCGCCACGGCTTTGGCCGCGGCAGTGAGCGCTTTTCTTCGGCACGTGCAGACGTTGCCCTGGGACAGCGACGCCGCAGAAAGGTATGGAAGGCTGCGTGCCGAACTCGAAACCGCAGGCACACCGCTGGGCGGCATGGACATGCTCATCGCCGCCCATACTCTCGCCCTCGGAGCCACGCTCGTCACCAACGATCAGGCGTTCCGCCGCGTTCCGAACCTCACGTTCGAGGACTGGACGGCGGACTCGTAGTGACAACGTAGCGACGTCCACGCGCGTCCGAACGTGTCCGTGCGAGTCGGACGAACGCCTGCTCGCTAGCTGCCTCAGTTGGTAGTTCAGGTCTCGCACGTGATCGTGACTCCGTAGTCGTCTGAGAAGGTCGTTTGGTGTGTACTGCGGTCTGGTGAGTGTTTCTGTCCGGCGCAACCGCCAGGGCGGATTGCACGCTGCGACGGACACGAGGACACCACTCCTGTTGTGTGCAGGGCTTGTACGTCGTGCCGCCGCTGCACCCGCGCTTGGCGACGATCGGATCTCCCTGGGGGGAAGGACCGCAATCGCGACGAGCCGTGACGGCTCGGGAAGAGCCCCGAGGGGCGCTAGGAGGGGTCGCGCAGAGCGACCGGAGGGAGCACGGCGACGTGCGAGGAGCCCGTCACTTGGGCTCGACACTGCCGGAACTGCGGACTAACTGATTGATGACTGTGACTGAGCATCGTCACTACAGGAGGCCCGGTAGTGACGATGCCGGATCGACGACGCCTGCGAATTCACGATGCCAGGACTGGCGAATCACTGCTTTGGCGACTGCAGTGCAACAAGACGAGTGCGGACTGCGGATGAGGACGAGTTGTCTGCCCGGAGGGCTGCAAACTTGAAGGAGAGTGCGTTGGCCGGGTGAATCATTTTCGCCGATCCGCTCTATCGGCTACGGACTACGAGAAGCGGGCGATGACGGCTCGGACCTCGACACGGCGACTGGGTTCCCCCAATGCCGCTGCGCGAGACCTTGTCATGTTTGGTGATGCCGGATCCCGATTCCGCCGATGCCCTCACAAAAAAATGCGAAAAAAAGCACGAATCCTGTGACATCCGTCACAGGTAGTGTCGCGAACGTTGTGCTAGATTGAACTGAGCAACAGAATCGCGCGTGCGCTGCGATGGCGCCGCGCCCGTACTCGGGCAGGAAAGACTCCCGGCCCACCGTCCATCTTCGGCACTGTTGAGCGACAGCCCCAATGTCATTGGCGCGCGGACGCAGTCCGCTTCTCGAAGACCGTCTTCAGGTACGCGACCAGATCGTCGCGGTCCTCGCGGCTGAGCGCCGGGAGTGCCGCGCGCGCCTCGCGCCGGTAGTAGATCTCGCGCTCCACGGCGGCCTCCAGTGTTGCGACGCTGCCGTCGTGGAAGTACGGCGCCGTGATGGCAACGTTACGAAGCGACGGGGTGCGAAACCGGCCGATGTCTTCGAGGTTTCGGGTCACCACGTAGCGGCCGAGCTGGGACACCGCCGGCTCACTCAGTACGAGCGCGTTGAGCTCGCCGGGCGTGGCCTTCTCGACCGCCTCGATGGCCGCGCCCAGTCCGGGGCCGAGCGTTCCCAGTCCGACGCCGATGGCGTGGTACCGGTGGTCGGTACCGGGCGTTCCCGTGTCGTCCCTCGGATGGCATTGCGCGCAGCCCGCACTACCGAAGAACAGGGCCTGACCGCGCGCGGCGTTGTCCGGCACGGGGGCAGGCGATGCATTTCGGTGTTGCGGCTCGAGGCTGTGCAGGTATGCAGCCAACGCGGCTGCGATCTGATCTACGCGTGGCGGCCAAGCGTCGCCACCGAAGGCTGTTTCGAACAGCGCGCGGTACTCGGCACGAGCCAGCACGCGCTCCACAAGCGCCTCGTTCGACGGCAGGCCGTGCTCCGTCTCGGTGACGAAGGGCTGCACCACCTGTTCTTCCAGCGACACGGATCGTCCATCCCAGTTCAGACGCGGCACTCGGGCCACTCCGAGCAGGCTCGGGGCATTGCGCGTGCCCTGCCGCCCGGCCACGCCAAGGCTGCGCGGCTGCGCATCCGTGAACGCGAGTTCCGGCCGATGGCACGAGGCGCAACTGATCGTGGCATCGGCACTGAGCGTCGAGTCGAAGAACAGACGCTCACCGAGCACGGCGCGGCCGTCCTGGTCTGCCGCCGAGGGTTGTCCGAGAGTGTGCAGGAGCGCTGCCGAGGCGAGTCCGAGGGCCAGCGCATGGGCGAAGCGAAGTTTCATAGCGACAACGATAACGTACCGAAACGACCATGAACATCCTCGAGATCTCGCCCGGCCGTTGCGGTCCGGGACTGACAGGCGCGCCGCGCAGTGTTCCCGCCATCAATGTGCGACGCCGGCTCCCCAGCGACACGGGACGACGTGCCTGGTGTGCGCTCTTCGGCATGCTCCTTGTGATACTAGCGTCGATGTCTGCCCTGCTGGTCGCATCGGACGCGTCGGCACAGACGGTGCGCTACAGCTACGACGAGGCGGGGCGCCTCAAGAGTGTTACGAGCCCGACGAACGAGACGGCGGAGTACGTCTACGACGCAGCCGGGAACATCACGCAGATCCGTCGCACGGCGGCCAACGTGCCGGCCGTGACGGACTTCTTCCCCAACAGCGGACCGGTCGGCAGTTCGGTCACGATCGTGGGGGCCAATTTCGGCTCGACGGTGGCGGCCAATACGGTTCGCTTCAACGGAACGCTCGCCACGGTGACTACAGCTTCGACGGTGCGTCTCGTGGCGACGGTACCGGCCGGGGCAACCTCGGGGCCCATCTCGGTCCAGACCACCGCGGGCACGGGGACGAGTCTGGAGAGCTTTATGGTGGTCGCCTCGGCGCCCCAAGCCGTGCCCACCATTGCAAGCTTCGCGCCGGCACGCGGCTTGGCGGGCAGCAACGTTACGATCACGGGCACGAACTTCAACACGACGGCGGGCATGACCAAGGTCTACGTCAACCAGACCCTGGCGATCATTCAGAGCATGACGGCCACGTCGATCACGGTGAGGGTGCCTGAGTTCACCGGCGGCGGAAGAATCCGGGTGGCAACGCTTGCGGGCACGGCGACCAGTGCCGCGGACTTCCTGGTGGTTCCGACCGGTTCGGCGTTCTGGCCCGATGCCGAGTTCTCGGCGATGCGGCGCATCGTGCTGGACGGGGCGACGGGTGCTGTGAACGTGACCGCTCCGAGCACGGCAGGGCGTTGGGTGGCGTTCCTGTTCGATGGCGGTCCGACGGCGCACGCCAGCGTCGACTTCACGGCCTACGCCTCCACGCCCTCCACAGCGTCTTTCGACTGGGAAGTTCGCAACATCCGCAACGAGATCGTCACGAGCGGACAGTACGAGGGCCTCGGACTGTCGGCCACGCGCCGCACAGTGCATGTCCCGCCGATGCTGTTGAATGGCACCTACACCTTGCTGGTGCGCGTGGCCGTGAGCCAGACGCTCAACGTCACAGCCAGGCTGCGCACCGATCCGAGTTTGCCGGTCGATGCCGCCACCGGGACGGCGTTCACGTCGAGCTTCAACGGCCAGCATCTCCGCTTCGTGATCGACGCCCAGGCAGGGCAATCACTGGGGTTCGGCATCGCGAGCCAGACGACGACGCCGACCAACAACGGACAGATCTTCTACGAGCTGCGGGCACAGGACTGGCGGCCTGTCATTGAGAATTCGAACCCCTACTCTATTGCGTGTTACAGCCCCGCAGCGACCTGCGGCGGGAATGTGCCGCCGCACCCCGAGGCCGGGGTCTTCAGCCTCATCGTCAGACCCAACTACAACGCGGCAGTCACGGGGTTGAGCGCGACGCTGTGGCTCAACAACGACCTGGTGATCGGGCCAGTGGCTGCGGATACGAACACCGATGTCCCTGCGCTCAAGGTGGGTCAGAACGCACGCATCGTGTTCGATGCGGCGACCGGCGAGCGCTATGGCATGTCTTTGTCGAACATCGCGTTAGGCAGCGGAAATCCGCTTAGCGCTGTGGGTGTCGAGTTGCGTCGACCGGATGCCTCGGTAGTTGCGTCGACATGGGCGCCAAACTCTTCGGCTTCGGGCAATCCGGCAGTCGCACCCATCGTTCGCTCCATGGAGTTTCCCGCACTGGTGCCGGGCCCGTATACGTTGTACGTGGACCCGCAGGAGGGACGATCGGGAACTCTTCGCGTGCGCCTTTGGAAGTCGCTGGCTGGGACCCTGGTGCTCGGCGACGCTTCGCTGGCGGCCAGCCTCATCGAAGGTCAGACGGCACGGTTTGCCTTCACGCTCGGTGCTGCACAGTTTGTCGGTGTGGGGGTGTGGAACCTTGCGTCAGGACCCTCGGGGTCGAACGTCACGTTCGAGGTGCTCCGACCCGACGACACTTCGCCCAACGCGAATCAGTGGTCTCGGGGGTGCAGCACGGCATCGGTCGGGGGCGGATGTGATCTCCCCGAGACCCCGAACGTGCTAAGTGCGGGGAGCTATGTGTTGCGGGTCACCCCGGCGATAGACCGAACCTCGGCAACTGCGACCGTGATTGTCTCCAGCGATGCCGTGGGGTCCTTGATGCCTGCTGGGACGTCGGTCCCCGTGACGGTTTCCCGTCGCGGCCAGAAGGCGCGCCTCAGTTTCACGGCGAGCGCGGGGCAGACGAGGCAGGTGGACGTGACCGGGTGGCAGACGCAGCCGGCGACAGGCAATGGCACGCGGGTCTTCGTGCGTAAGCCATCGGGCGCGGTGCAGGAGATCTCCAGTTACTGGGGCGCGACCTTCACGATCCCCCTGTCTGCCTCGACGCTCAATGAGACTGGAACCTATGAACTGATCGTGGACCAGTTCGATGGCTTGACCTTCTCCTTCAGCGCCACCCTCGCCCCCTGATCAGACTAGAACGAGACCTACGCCATGCGATCCCTGACATTGCTGCGACGCCAAGTCGTTCGAGGCTTGAGCTTTCTGGCGGTTCTGGCCGTCTCCTGGGCGGCGCACGCCGAAGACACGGTGCCGCCGCGCGGCCTGACCGACGCCCTCCAGGCAAATCCGGGCGAGACCCGCACGCTGCTGCCCGACGGGCGGGTGTTGATCCTCGGCGGGGCGCGGGCCACGCGCCAGGTGCGGCTGTTCGATCCGGTAAGCCAGCAACTGCAGGCCCTGGCGGTGGGACTGCAGCACGGGCGGCGCGAGCATGCGGCCACCCTGCTGCCCGACGGACAGGTGCTGATCACCGGCGGTCGTAACGCCGCCGGCGTGGTGGTGGCAACGGCCGAGCGGTTAGACCCGCGCACGGGCGTGAGCCAGAGTGCGACCGAGCTGGGTCTCGTCCTTCGCGCCGGACACACCACCCGCATGCTGCCCGACGCGACGATGCTGATTGCCGGCGGCGTCGGTCCCGACGGGCGGACGATCGCGCAAGCGGAGATCCTGGACCCGAAGGTGGCGCGGGTGCAATCGGGCGGTCAGTCCGGTCTGCTCGAGCGAACGGGGGCGGCACTCACCCTTCTGGCCGATGGCAACGCGCTGCTGGCCGGTGGGCGCGATACCCGCGGGGTTGCGGCACCGGGAGGCGCTCTGTACCGCCCGGCAGCACGAACCTGGGAGGCGGTGCCCGCGGGGAGGCTCTCTGCACTCCTGGCGCCTGCGACGGGCACCGAGCCCCCGCAGGTCCTTGCCTCGCAGCCGCGCGCGGACGAGCAGGGCTTCGACCCGAACGCGCCAATCGTGGTGCGTTTCTCCCGCCCGGTCGATCCTCGCAGTGTCCGGCAAGATACCGTGGCAATCGTCGGTGCCGGCGGGGCGGTCAAGGCGATGGTGACGCCCTCGGACGATGGCCTGCTTGCGTTCGTGACGCCGTTCGTGCCTCTGGCGCCGGGAAGCCGCTATTCGATCGTGGTCCGCGGGGTGCTGTCGGTGATCCAGTCGAGCGTGCCTTTGGCCACGGTGGCGTTCTCGACGCGGGACGTCGGCGCCGTCTCGGCGGAAGCGGTGGCCAGGGCGCGCGCAGCGGGTGTGGGCGCTGGCGGTGCGAGCGCGTCATCTGCTGCGCCGGGTGCGGCCATCCTCGATCAACCGATCGCGCTGCAGGTAGCGCCGCAGGCGGAGGACGATGACGAGAGCTTCGTGCCCAAGGTGCGCAACTTCGGCGGGCGCTGGCGCAGCGATCGGGCGTTGCCCCGGGAGATCGAGAAGCGCATCAACGACGCACTCTCCCTGTCCGGCGGTGCGGCCTACCAGAACGAGAACCGGGAGTATCGCTCGGCGCTGCGACTGCGCATGCGCACCTCGGCGCTGCCGGCCGCATCGACCGGGCTGGCCGGGCAAGTCCTGCGGCTCAACGACCGGCCGCTCGCCAATGCGCTGGTGACGGTGGCGGGAAGACGGCTGCGCACCGACGCCGACGGCCGATTCCAGGCGCTCGGGCTGGCCCCCGGTCACTACGACATCTTCGTGGACGGGTCGAACACGGGAACCGGGAGGACCTACGGCCAGTTCGTCGTGGGGGCGGACGTCGAGGCGGGGGAAGTCACCGAGATCGCGCCGGTGTTTGTGCCCCGGATTCGGGATACCGACTGGGTGGACATCCCGAACCCGGTCCGACAGGACCTGGTGGTGACGCACCCGGCGGTGCCGGGCATGGAGATCCACATCCCCAAGGGGGCGATCCTGCGCGAGCGCGACGGCAAGCTCGTCACGCGACTGGCGCTCGTTCCTATGCCGCTCGAGCGTGCGCCCATGCCCTTCCCCGACAATGCGCCGGTGTTCGTGAGCGTTCAGCCGGGCGGGATTGCGGTCAGTGGTCTGGATCCAGCGGTGTCGCGCGGCATCCGGGTGATCTATCCGAACGCCACGAACGAGGCCCCGGGCGCAAAGGCGCGGTTCTGGCGGTACGATCCCGCAGGCAAGGGTTGGTACGTCTACGGATGGGGACAGGTCACCGCGGACGCGCGGCAGGTGGCGCCTGACCCGGGTGTGGAGTTGCACGATGCCATCGGGTTCATGTTCGTGAACTCGCAAGGGGAGGCGCCTCCTGCGGTGGCCCCGCCCAACGCGCCAGACTGCACCAACGGCGGCAATCCGCCGGACAAGCCCTCGTGTGCGACGGAGGCCAACAGCAAGAAGGGCAAGGACGCCCCCACCGGGCGTTGCCCCAATGCCGCGGATCCTGTGGACTGCGCCACGGGGCTGATGGTGACGACGAACGTCGACATGACGGTCCAGGACGTGGTGCCGCTGCACATCACCCGGGTCTACCGTCCCGGGGACTCGGCCTCACGTGCCTTCGGTATCGGGGCATCCCATCCCTACGGCGCCTATCTGTGGTTCCAACAGAATTCCTTCGGGGGCGCCAACGATCTGTGGGTGAAGGTCGTGATGGCCAACGGCGCGACCCATCACTTCGACCGATCGGGAAACATCTATGTCTACTCCGGGACGTCGGCGGACTTGAAGGGTGCGACGCTGGCATCGAATGCCAGGGGTATCGCGAACTCGCCGACCGGGCACTTCAACTGGGTGCTGCGCCGTCGGGACGGCACCAAGCTGTGGTTTTCCGGGTATATCGCCGGATACCCGATGGTGGCGATGGATGATCGCCACGGCAACCGGACACAGTTTGTGATCACGTCCGGCAACCTCACGCGAATCGTTTCACCGAGCGGACGGTACATCGACTTGAGCTACGACGCCTCGAGACGAATCACCCAGGCAACCGATCACACCAGTCGCACGGTGACCTACAACTACACGAGCGCCTGCACCGCAAACGGCAACTCGCCGCAGGGCTACCTTTGCCGCGTAACCGACCCGGCGAACTTCTCGGAGAACTACTCTTACGACAGCCTGGGCCGCATCACCCAGATCGTCGACAAGCGCAACAACACGGTCATGACTAACACGTACGACGCCCAGGGCCGGGTGTCGACTCAGACCGATGCGGGCGGGGACGTGACCCAGTTCACCTACACGCCCTCGGGGGCCGGACCGATCACCCAGACCGACGTCACCGATCCTCTGGGACGGGTGACGCGGATGACGTTCAACGCGAGCGGGCAGATGACCAGCCGCACCGAAGCGCTGGGCACCCCACGCGCACGCACGACTACCTACGAGTACGCTGCGACGAGCATGCTGAGCAGCGCCGAGGTGGACCCCCTTGGACGACGAACCGAGTACAGCTACGACAGCTTCGGCAATCTCACCCAGGTGCGCTACATGGTCGGGACCCCGGAGCAGCACTCGGAGAGCTTTACGTACCGCACGTCGGGGCTGCATGAAATGCTGACCGGCACCGACACCCGTGGGAAGGTAACGAGCTTTGCGTACGACTTGAGGGGGCGCCTGACGCAGGTGACTGACCCGCTCAACAATGTGACCCGGTTCGAGTACAACGGGGCTGGACTGGTGACCCGGGTGATCGACCCGAGGAATCAGGCGACGGTGTTCACCTATGACCTATACGATCTATCCCGGGTGACTGACCCCTTGAACCGGAGCACCTCTTTCTTCACCGACGCTCTGGGCCGGGTGCTGCAGGTGACCAACCCGCTGGGCCAGCGCAGCGTAACCACCTATGACTCGCTCCATCGGGTAAAGACCAGCACTGACCCGGCGGGTAATCAGGTGCAGATGAACTACGACGCCAACGGCAACATGACGAGCTTCACCGACCCGAGGGGCGGGGTGACGGGCTTTGCGTACAACGCGAAGAACCTGCTCATCACCCGCACCGACCCGTTGCTGCGGCCGGAGAGTTTCACCTACGACGATAACGACAATCTGTTCACCCACACCGACCGCAAGGGCCAGATCACGACCCACGGCTACGACGAGCTGAACCGTCGCACGCTCACCACCTGGCACGGAGGCGCGACAACGGCGTACACGTTCGATGCGGGCGACCGGCTGACTCAGATCACCGACAGTGTCTCCGGCACAGTCACCCGCACCTACGATAACCGCTTCGATGCAGTCGCCACCGAGACCGTCCCCCTGGGGGCGGGCACGAGCACCATCACCTACAGCTACGACGTGGCGGCGCGGCGCACGCAGATGCAGGTGACCGGGCAGACGGCGGTGACCTACGGCTACGACGATGCGAACCGGCTGACCTCGGTCACCCAGGGCGCCAACGCGGTGAGTTTCACCTATGACGTGGCGAGCCGCCGGACGAAGGCGACGCTGCCCAACCTGGTGACGATCGATTACGCTTACAACAACGGCAACGAGCTGACGACGCTCACCTACAAGCGCAACACGACCACGACCTTGGGCACGCTGGGCTACACGTACGACGCCGCGGGGCGTCGGCTGACGATGACGGGCAATCTCGCGCGGGTGGCGCTGCCGCCGGCGCTGGCGAGCGCCACGTACAACGCGGCGAACCGGCTGACGGTCTGGGCGGGCACGAACCTCACTTACGACTTCAACGGCAATCTCACCAACGACGGGGTGCAGACCTACACCTGGGACGTGCGGGATCGTCTGACGGGGGTCAGTGGGGGCACGGCCACGGCGAGCTTCGTCTACGACCCGCTGACCCGTCGCGCGAGCAAGACGATCAACGCCGTCCAGAGCGGCACGCTCTACGACGGGTTCAGCGAAGTGCACACCACGGCCGGCGCCGCCGTCACCAGCACGCTACTCAACGGCCCGGGACTGGACGAGCGTTATGCGAGAACCTCGGGATCGACGACCACGGTGATCCTGCCCGATGCGCTCGGATCGACGGTGAACCTGATCGGGCCCACTGGGACGACGACGGCGACTTACACGTACGAGCCGTACGGGGTGTCGACCCCGACCGGTACGGACACATTGCCGTACCGCTACACCGGGAGAGAAGACGACGGGATGGGGTTGATGTACTACCGTGCGAGGTACTACCACCCGAGGTTCGGGAGGTTCGTGTCGGAAGATCCGATCGGGTTGGCGGGGGGGTATAACTTGTATGGGTATGTCGGAGGGAGTCCGACGAATGGCGTAGACCCCCTGGGCTTGTACACCCTCAATCTCTTCTCTTGGCTTTTCGAGCCGAATGGAACTCTCTATGCGGCCGCCAGTAAAGTTGACCCAGGTCCACAATACTTGTGGGTATCTGTTCATGCCACCCCTACTGGGGGTGTCGGTCAGTACACGTGGCGTGGCTATAAGGACAGAGGGGACGCATGGCTTGTGCAGAAGATACGAGAAAGCGGTTCTTGGAAGCCTGGGCTACCAGTCATTGTCGGGGGATGCCGGCCGCCTCCTAGCACGTGTGAGTATGTCGCGAAGCAATTGGGCGTGCCGGTCGCGTGCTCAGACAAGTGGGTGTGGTACTGGTCGAAAGGTCGTGCAGAGAGCTACGACAAGGTCGACCCGAAGGCCAACCCCGGCGCTCCTGACATGAGCAAACCGGGTCACTGGACATGGTACCGATGACCGTATCGGGAGTGGTCCGTACACTGCTCGCCCTGATTGTATTGGTCTTGGCTGGATTCGGTCTAGCTGACGTGCTCACCAAAGGAAGCCTTGCCAAGAATCTTTTTCAGGAGACTCCGGTTGGAGCGTCAGAACAACAATACGCGCTAACCGGGCTCTTGTTGGATCTGCTCAATCGAGCGCGCCAAGGAAACGGTGAGGCCGCTTACGCCGTCGCGATCTACTACAGCCGAGAGATTGATGATCCAGTTGCGGCGATGGCGTGGATGGAGCGGGCCGCGGTACGCGGCTACCCGGCTGGACAGATGGCATTCGCCCGCCGTCTTTCTGATCCTAATTCAGAAGTCGGCCCCAATCTAGCGGCAGCGTTTGACTGGACTCGGCGAGCAGCAATGGGAGGTGAAACTGATGCTATGGAGACGTTGATTGAACTCCTAATTGCTGGCGTCGGAACGACCAAGGATGAAGAGGAGGCATACGCTTGGATTCTAACTACGTTGCTGGTTTCTGAAGGACGCAAAGCGTGCGTCTCGACTACCTCGGGTATGTCGCGAAGTGAGCTTGTCGAGAAGAAGAACGCGTTGCGCCTTCGCCTGACCGCACGGCAGATCGCTACAGCGGAGGTAAGGTCGCGGTCGACCCTGGAGGCTATGGGCGCTGCCGGGACTAACTGCGAGGATTGAGGATTCATCCTCACAATGTCGGGGTCACCCATCAGCCGCCTGTACCGTACGCCGGGATAGAGTAGAGAACAGGCTTTCGCCTGTCCTCCCTCATCAAACTTTGCATGCGGTTTTCCCGCACACGGCTTTCCTGAGTGCGTTCACGAGAATTGATGTTGTGATGTTCTGGTTTGGCGATGGACATCGATGAGGACGATCAGAACGAAGGGTCCAGCAGGGTTGTTGATTGACGGCGTTGTGCTTTCGCGCCGTGTCTGCTCACGAAAAAACGGGGTCAGGTCTTTCATCGTGCATCACAAAGCACGATGTTTCTCAGTTTGCATCGCCTTCCGGCGTGACGTCAGATCGCCGACAGCCTCTCCGGCACGGTGACCCGCACTTGAGAAAACGGCAGTGGCCATTTCGGTGGAGGCTTACGTTCCGCAGGAACGTGAAGCGTTGCGGGCCGGAGCTGCAACCTTTTCGATGCGGTGGCGACCGAGACCGTCCCGCTGGGTGCGGGCGCGAGCACCATCACACAGAGCTACGACGTGGCGGCGCGGCGCTCGCAGATGCAGGTGAGCGGGCAGCCGGCAGTGCCCTACGGTCAAGGGGATGCGAATAGGCTGGCCTTGATCATCCGGCACGTCAGGGCTGCGCACATTGACTTTGGCTGGGCAAACGGAGAGAACGGCCGATCGCACTTTTCATCACTGCGGGGCCACGCCGAAAGCGGTATCCAATCTGGTATTCAAATCGGCACAAGCGACCGGGAACGAAGCGAACCGTAGCAACAAGAAATGGCGTTTGATGGTGCCGGATATCCGACTCGAACGGATGACCTACCGCTTACAAGGCGGTTGCTCTACCAACTGAGCTAATCCGGCGTTCCGGGGGAATTATAGCGAGCGGCCAGTCGGACGACGGGCCTCGCCTACTTCACTACCTGGAGCTTGGGGCGTCCGCCAGTAGGGGGCGCAGGGCGGTCATCACCGGTCTCGACGGTCTCGGGTGCATCGTCGGCCGATGTGGAAAGGGCAGGAGGCTCGACTTCCGGAAAGGCCAGTCCCTGCCCGTTTTCCTTGGCGAAGATGCCGCCGACGCGGTCCACCGGAACGGAGAGTTCCTGGGACCGGCCATTGAATCTTGCCGAGAACTGGATGACGTCATTGCCGATGGTCAGATTGCGGGTGGCATCGGCACTGACGTTGAGGACGATCTCGCCATCGCGTACGTAGTCCATCGGCACCCGGGTACGCTCATCCACCCGTACCGCCAGGTACGGGGTGAAGCCATTGTCTACGCACCACTCGTAGATGGCCCGGATGAGGTACGGGGTGGTCGACGGCATCGTCACTTGCGCATCACCTTCTCTGCCGGCGTGAGCGCTTCGATGAAGGCGGGACGGCTGAACAGGCGCTCGGCGTACTTAAGGAGCGGTGCTGCCTGCTTCGGAATCTGGATCCCGTAGTAATCCAGGCGCCAGAGCAGTGGCGCAATCGCGACGTCGAGCATCGAGTACTCGTCACCCAGCATGAACTTCTGCTTGGTGAACACCGGCGCAATCTCAGCGAGACTGTCACGGACCAACTGGCGGGCTCGGTCGGCAGTCTTCTGCTTGCCCTCCTCCAGGTGTTCGATGTGGCAGAACAGCTCGGTTTCGAAGCGGAACAGGAACAGTCGGGCCCTCGCACGCATGACCGGGTCCGCCGGCATGAGCTGCGGATGCGGAAAGCGGTCATCGATGTACTCGTTGATGATGTTGGACTCGTACAGGATCAGATCCCTCTCGACGAGCACCGGGGTCCGGTTATACGGATTCATCACCGCGAGATCTTCAGGCTTGTTGAACAGATCCACATCGTGGATCTGGAAATCCATTCCCTTCTCGTACAGCACGATTCGGCAGCGCTGGCTGAAGGGACAGGTGGTGCCTGAGTACAGGGTCATCATGTTCTGGTTCTCCCGTGATGGACGTTCAGTGGACGTCCTTCCAGAATTCTTTCTTCAGAGCGTAGGCGAGCACCAGCATGACGCCGAGGAAGAGCAGCGTGATGATGCCGATCTGCACTCGATTGCTCCGCGCGGGCTCGCCCTGGAACACCAGATAGTTGACGAGATCCGCCACGGCGCGATCGTAGTCCTTGACGGACATCTCTCCCGGCAGCGCCATCACCAGTTTGGGCTCGGCATGACCGCTGCCGTGGTGTTCGCCTTCGGTTTCCTTGACGGGTTCCAGCGCCATCTGGCCCTGAAGCTCCCACAAGACATGCGGCATTCCCACGTTGGGGAACACGATGTTGTTCCACCCTGTGGGGCGGGACTCGTCGCGGTAGAACGAACGCAGGTAGGTGTAGAGCCAATCGGCGCCGCGGGAGCGCGCGATGACCGAGAGGTCGGGCGGCTGGGCGCCGAACCACGTGACGGCGTCCTTCGCGCTCATGGCCACTCGCATCTGATCGCCCACTTTCTCGGAGGCGAACATCAGGTTGTCCTTCACCTGCTGTTCGCTGAGGCCGAGGTCCATCAGCCGGTTGTAGCGCATGTAGCTGGCGGCATGACAGTTGAGGCAGTAGTTCACGAACAGTTGCGCGCCGCGCTGGAGGGACGCCGCGTCGTGGTTGTCGATCGGCGCGGTTTCCAGCTTCACGTGACCGCCTGCGGCAATCGCCATGGCGGGCAGGAATGCGCAGACGGCAAGCAGTGTCTTCAGTGCTTTCATGGTCACCCCGTCACTCGCGAGGGTTCGGGAAGTTCCTTGTCCGCGCGGGTGTACCAGGGCATCGCGAGGAAGAACAGGAAGTAGATGATCGTGAAGATTCGGGCCAGTAGCGTTGCCATTTCGAGGTCCGTGCTGCCCACCTTCCCGAGGAAGTCGGTGGGTTGCACGCCCAGCCAGCCGAGGATGATGAAGGTCACCACGAACACGGCGAGCGCGGCCCTGAACAGCGGACCCCGGTAGCGGATCGACTTCACCTTGCCGCGATCGAGCCACGGCAGGAGGAAGAAGATAACCACGGCTGCACCCATCACGATCACGCCCGGGAACTGGGAGCCGAACATGGCGGGCACCGCACGGAGCATCGCGTAGTAGGGGGTGAAGTACCAGACCGGCGCGATATGCGGCGGGGTCTTCATCGGATCGGCGGGGATGAAGTTGTTGTACTCGAGGAAGTACCCGCCCATTTCCGGAAGGAAGAACACGATGATCGAGAAAATCATCAGGAAGACCACCACACCGACGATGTCCTTCACCGTGTAGTACGGGTGGAAGGGGATCCCGTCGAGGGGAATGCCGGTCTTCGGGTCCTTGTTCTTCTTGATCTCGATGCCGTCCGGGTTGTTCGAGCCGACTTCGTGGAGCGCGACGATGTGCGCGGCGACCAGGCCGATCAGGACAAGCGGAATGGCGATCACGTGGAACGCGAAGAAACGGTTGAGCGTGGCATCCGACACCACGTAGTCTCCACGGATCCAGATGGAGAGATCCTCGCCGATGAAGGGCACGGCGCTGAACAGGTTCACGATCACCTGGGCGCCCCAGTAGGACATCTGGCCCCACGGGAGCAGGTAGCCGAAGAACGCTTCCGCCATCAGGCAGAGGTAGATCAGCATGCCGAAGATCCACACCAGTTCGCGAGGCTTGCGGTAGGAACCGTAAAGCAGCCCGCGGAACATGTGCATATACACGACGACGAAGAACATCGACGCGCCGGTGGAGTGGATGTAGCGGACCAGCCACCCCCACGGCACGTCGCGCATGATGTATTCGACCGAGGCGAACGCCTGGGAGGCGTCGGCCTTGTAGTGCATGGTGAGGAAGATCCCGGAGAGGATCTGGATCACCAGCACCAGAAGCGCAAGCGACCCGAAGTAGTACCAGAAGTTGAAGTTCCTCGGCGCGTAGTACTCGGACAGATGCGCCTTCCAGGTCGACGTGAGCGGGAAACGTGCGTCGATCCACTGCATGAGGGCTGCCGGCTTGCTCATCTCGGTCAGGCTCCTTTCTTGTCTTCACCGATCAGCAGTCGCGAATCGGCAAGGTAAGTGTGGGGAGGAACAGTGAGGTTCACCGGCGCGGGCATGCCCTTGAAGACGCGGCCGGCCAAGTCGAACTTCGAGCCGTGACAGGGGCAGTAGAAGCCGCCCGGCCAATCGTCGCCCAGTCCGCTCTCCGGGCCGATCGTCATCTTCTCGGACGGCGAACAGCCGAGGTGCGAGCAGATGCCAACCACCACCATGATTTCCGGCTTGATCGAGCGGGTGGCGTTCTTGGCGTATTCGGGCTGAAGCGGCTGGCCTGACTCCGGGTCGGCCATCTTGTCGGACGCCTTGCCGAGCGCATCGAGCATTTCCTTCGTGCGCTTGATGATCCAGACCGGACGGCCTCGCCACTCGACCGTCACCATCATGCCGGGCTCGAGTTTGGAGATATCGATTTCAACGGGTGCGCCGGCCGCTTTCGCGCGGGCACTGGGGGCCATGCTGGAGAGGAAGGGGGTGGCCACGAAAGCGGCCCCCACGGCACCGACTACGCTGGTCGCGCCCAGCAGGAGTCGCCTCTTCTTGCCGTCGGGTGCGGGCATCTGCGCCATGTTGATCACCTAGCGAGAAAGACTCGGGAGTATAGCGGCTGAATCATGAAATGTCTTGAAAAAGACTTTTAACTTATTGATCGATATCAAGTTTTCTTCGTTCTCGCCAGCTCGTCACACAAATATGTCGTTCGATGCGAAGAAAGCGCGTGCTGCGTCGCACAATACCTGGAAAGGCGCTGCGGACACGCGGGCAGGCGGTTGTCAGAAGACTCATTGCATTGCTCAGAGCATTGAGCGGAAGAGCAAGTTTCGCGAAAACTCCAGATTCTTCAGAAGGAATCGACGAAGTCTCAATACCTGCGCTTACAGCTTAACGAGTCTGACATATTGCGTTGCAGAATGAAACGCTGGACAGCAATCGTGTCCCACCGGAAATCAGGCGTCCGGTACCTGCATCGTGCGGGAGTGACGGCTCTCGACGGCTAGAATCCGGCTTCCCTGAGAACCTGCGAGCGGAACGTCGTCATGAAAGCGAGAATCAAGTGGGTGGAAGGCGTCACCTTCCTCGGTGAAACCGAAAGCGGTCATGCCATCGTGATGGATGGGGCTCCGGAAGGTGGCGGCCGCAACCTGGGGCCCCGACCGATGGAAACGCTGCTGGCCGGCGCGGGCGGTTGCACGGCCTATGACGTGGTGACCATGCTGCGCAAGGGTCGGCAGGACATCGCCGACGTCGCCGTCGAGATGGAGGCTGACCGCGCCGAGACCGATCCGAAAGTGTTCACTCGCATTCACCTGCACTTCGTCGTGAAGGGGCGCAATGTGAAGAGGGAGGCGGTCGAGCGGGCGATCGAACTGTCGGCGACCAAGTACTGCTCCGCGAGCATCATGCTCGGCAAGACCGCCACCGTGACTCACGACTTCGAGATCGTGGAACTGGCTGCTCCGGCCTGATCAGAACCGGTAGGTGGTGGCAGTCATGATGCGGGATGCCGCCTTCATGACTGCCTGAACCGGTCCGGGAAGCGGCGCGCCCCCCTGGTCCAGAGCGGTCCGGGCGTGCTTGGCTTCATCGTCCCGCATCTGCTCCAGCACGACCCGGCTCTTGGCGTCGGCGTCCGGAAGGCGCCCGAGATGGTCGCGGAGGTGACTTTCCACCTGACGTTCGGTCTCGGCGAGGAACCCGAGATTCCAACGATCCCCGGCCAGACCCGAAAGCGCGCCGAGAGCGAACGAGCTGGCATAGAAGAGGGGATTCAGCACACTGGTCCTGCCCCCCAGGGCTTCGATACGTCTTTGCGTCCAGGCGAGGTGGTCCACTTCCTCCCGCCCGGCTTCGGCCAGAACGTCACGGACTTCCGAATCCCGGGCAGTGAGCGCCTGTCCGGCATACAAGGCCTGGGCGCAGATTTCGCCGGTGTGGTTGACCCGCATGAGGCTAGCGCTGTGGCGCTTCTCGACCTCGCTGAGGTCCGCCTCGGGCAGGACGGCGTCCGGGTGGGGCCGGGATGACACGGCCTGGGCGGCGAGGGTCCGGAGGCCGTTGTCGAATCCGACGATGAGGCGGTCGACCAGGTTCATCACTTCTTTCGCAGCAGGAACTGGAATTCTCCGGCCGCTTCCAGCATCTCGAGCAGCGCATGGCCCGTCTGCTTTGCGAACGCCTGGAAGTCGCGAACCGAGCCCGGGTCCGTGGCGAGGACGCGAAGTATCTGACCTGACGTCATGGTGTTAAGCGCTTTCTTGGTCCGCAGGATCGGCAGCGGGCAGTTGAGGCCCCGAGCATCGAGCTCGAAGTCGTGAATCGCTTGTTCGGTGTTCATGGACAGCTTCTCCCTTGCAATGCGCCGGTGACCGGCGCTTCACTGCACGGCGACGACCCGCTCCATCAGGAGCTGGGAAACGCGGATGTTCGCATCCTCCAGCCGGCTTACCAAGAGTTCCAGGAAAGCGGCGTTGAAGCGGTTACGGCAGGATTCGGTAGATTGCGACAGCGCTTCGTCGGCGATCTCTATGAGAGTGACATCAGTCACCGTGGTGACCGTGGCCGACCGCTGCAGGTCGCGGGTGCCCAGATAGCTCATCTCGCCGAAGCACTGGCCGGTGGCCAGGCTGGTCAGCAGACGCCCCTGCTTGGTGATCTGCACCCGTCCCGAGGCCATGATGAAGAAGGATCGTCCGGGCTCGCCTTCCCGCAGCAGGACCGTGTCGGGGCCATGGCGCGACCACGTGGAGATCCGGACGACCTGCCACAGTTCCACATCGCTGAAGCCGCGAAAGAACGCCAGGCTGCGCAGCGTGTTGAACTTCTCGGTCTCGGGGACCTGCTCGGCCGTGCTCTGCAGTTCGTTGAACACGCCGGCGAGTGCCGCAGAGAAGTCACTCCAGGTCTGGTAGCGGCGCTCCAGGTTCTTCTGCAGCGCCTTCTTGGCAATGACGTCCACGGCCGGAGGAATCTCCGGGCGATGGATCGAAGGCGGAGGCGGGTCGACGTTGATGATCTGGTAGACCATGCTGAAGTTGTTGGTGGCCTTGAACGGCAGCCGTCCCGTAAGCAGCTGATACATCACGACGCCGAGCGAGAAGATGTCGGTCTGATGATTGAGCTGTTGGTCGCGAACCTGCTCCGGCGACATGTAGGCCGGCGAACCGACGCCGGTCACCTGGGTGGTTTCCGATCCGAGCGAGAGCGCGGCCCCGAAGTCGGAGATCTTGATCTCGCCCTCACTCGTCATGAGGATGTTGGCGGGCTTGATGTCCCGGTGGATGATGCCGAGGCGATGGGCGTAATCGAGCGCCTTGCTGCATTTGAAGACCAGCTCGATGATCCGCGGGATCGGCAGGAGGTTCTCCACACGGCAGTACTCCTCCAGTGTGGTGCCCTCCACGTATTCCATGACGATGTAGCTGCCTTCCTGATCGGCGACCGCGTCGAAGATCGCCGCGATGTGGGGATGCTGCATCTTGCCCGCGAGAGAGGCTTCAGTCAGGAACAGCTTCTGGAAGCGACGGCCATATTCGATGTCGCCGAGGGCTTCCTGGCGAACGAGCTTGATCGCCACCTTGCGATCGGCAAAGGTATCGTTGGCAAGATACACCTCACTGGTCGCGCCGCGGCCGAGTTCCCGTACCACATCGTACTTGCCGATCCGTTCCATGACGCTCGTGACCCTGGATTCGGGGTTCTGCCGCTGACAGCATTCGATTGACGGGCGTTCGTCGGCTCTCTGCCGATCTGTCCCGAGACTCCTCTATCTACGGCATTCTAGCCCGGATACTTCATGGGGCCGAACCCGCCTTTGGGGGAGGATCAGGGCTTGGCGGCGATTGCGCTCAGTTCGCGGATGCGGGCCTCGATGCTGGAGACCGTGTAGAAGTCGCCGTCGTTGTTCTTGAGGGCGAGCTTCAGCTGCTCGATGGCGAGCGGGAGATTGCCGGCCGCGAGGTAGGCCTCGGCCAGCGACCGGTGCTTCAGCATGGCCTTGCCAAGCTCCGAATACGCCTTGGCCTGAAGTTCGTAGAGGCGGCCGTCGTTGGGGTCCTTCTGCATGCGGTTCTCGATGACGACGTTAGCCTCCTCCGCCCGCTTCGAGGCGATGAGCTGCTCGGCGTAGTCGTAGATCAGAGCCCGGTGAGTGGGAAATTCCTTCATGCCGGCCTTCAGCACCTCGAGGGCTTCCTGCTTGCGGCCCAGGGCCAGCAGCGTCCGGGCTTCCGCGGTGGTGAGCATGGGATGCCGCGGCGCGATCTTCCGCAGCTTTTCCAATTCCGCGGGAAGGCGGCGCTCCATCTTGGCGAGTCGCAGTGCCTCGACCAGGCCGTACTGGGCGGCGACCTCGTTGCTGAACTTGCGCTCTCCGATCAGATCGTCGAAGAAGACGACGGCTTCCCGCGGATCCTTCTGTCTAGAGCGCAGTTTGGCCCGCACCAGCTGGAATTCGATGCTGTCCGGCACCTGCTTATAGGCCAGGCCGAAGGTGCGGTTCTGGACATCGGCAATCCGCTCGAACGTCACCGGGTGCGTCCGCAAATAGGTGGGCGCACCGGATTCGAGGACCTTCGTGGCCTTTTGCAGGCGGTCGAGAAACACGGGCATTGCATGGGGATCGAACCCGGCCTTCTCGAGAATCTGGACGCCGATACGGTCGGCTTCCCGTTCGTTGGCGCGCGTGAACGCGAGGCGCTCCGACAGAGCCTGCGCTTGAGCCGCGGCGATGGCACCGGCCGCGGCCTGGGGATTCGAGCGCGCCGCCAGAATGGCAATGGCAATGGCTGCCATCGACGCGAGTCCCTGCCGCTGCTGCGCGGCGATCATGCGGGCGATGTGACGTTGCGTGACGTGTGCCACTTCGTGGGACAGGACTGCCGCGAACTCCGATTCGCTCTGTGACGTGAGCAGCAGAGCGGAATGCACGCCGATGAACCCGCCAGGAAGCGCGAATGCATTGACCGAGTTGTCCATCAGCGCGAAAAAGCTGAAGTCCTGGCGGGCGTCGGTGCTCACCGACACCAGCCGGTAGCCGACGTCATTTAGGTAGTCCGTGACCTCCGCGTCGTCCACGAACCCGGGAAGCGCCCGGATCTGACGCATGATGCTCTCGCCGACCCCCCTTTCCTGGGCGGGGGACAGCGCGGATTGGGAGGCATCACCCAGTTCGGGCAGGTCGTCGGCTCCCGCGAGGGCGTGCGAGGCGAAAGCCGAGAGCAGCAGAAAGAGAATCGTTCTCATGTGGGTGCTATGATATTCGCGAATTCCCAATAGTTCTCTGCGCCGTCATCCGCGGCCGCCACCCGTGAATCCACTCACTCATTTCGATGCCGCCGGCCAGGCACACATGGTCGATGTCGGCGAGAAGGCGGAGACCCATCGCGTCGCCGTCGCCCAGGGCAGGATCGTGATGCAGCCCGCAACGCTCACCCGCATCATCGAGGGCACTGCCGCCAAGGGTGACGTGCTCGGGATTGCCCGCATCGCGGCGATCCAGGGCTCCAAGCGTACCTCCGATCTCATTCCCCTCTGTCATCCGGTCGGGCTCACTCGCGTGGCGGTCGACTTCGAGATCGTGGAAAGGGAATCCGCGGTGGTGTGCACGGCGACTGCGGAATGTCTGGCCCGAACCGGGGTCGAGATGGAAGCCCTCACGGCAACCACCATCGGACTCCTGACGATCTACGACATGTGCAAAGCCGTGGACCGGGGAATGCGCATCGAGCACGTGCGCCTCCTGGAAAAGAAGGGCGGCAAGTCCGGCCACTGGCTCGCTCCTGAATCTTCTGCCGATGGCGCGGTCAACAAGCCCTGAGCGCCAGCCGTTGTCCCGGTACTCCCCGTTTCGAGCACGCCATGCTTCGATGGTTCCGACTCCTGTTGCTTTCCGGTTGCGTCTGCATTGCCCTGCCGGCATGGGCGGCGGATGCCGCGCGCGGCCGCGAGATTGCGCACAGCCAGGAGAAAGGCAATTGCCTTGCCTGCCATCGCATGCCGCGCGATGCCGGAGCCGAAACGGCCGCGAACATGGGGCCGGTCCTGGAGAATCTCACGGCGCGCTATCCGGATCGCGCTGCGCTCCGGGCGCGGGTTTGGGATGGTTCCCGCTTCAATGCAGACACCATCATGCCTCCCTACGGCAGGCACCGCATCCTGACCGAGGAAGAAATCGATCACGTCGTGGAATATCTCCGGGGATTGTGACTTGACCCTGCCATCCCGCCGCCGCTCTGTCCTGAAGACCCTGATTTCCGCCGCTGTCTGGGCGGGGGGGCTGCTGCCGGCGTGGGTGGCGCGGGCCGCGGAGCGCAATGCGCCGGCCTTCGACGCCAAGACGCTGGACGAGGGGCTCGCCGCTGCGGCCGTCGCCGACGCCGTCGAGACCGATCTCATCGTGCTGAAAGCCCCGGACATCGCCGAGAACAGTGCACTGGTCCACATCGAGATCGAGTCGAAACTGCCGGATACGCGGAGCATCCTGCTGTTTGCCGAGAAGAACCCCCAGCCGTTCGTGGCCCAGTTCGACATCCTCCCCGGCATGGATCCCTTCGTGGCCGTGCGCATCAAGATGGCGGAATCGGCCTTTCTTCGGGTCGTCGTGCGGGCGGGGGGCAAGTCTTATGTCGTGCGGCGGGAAACCAAGGTCACCCTCGGCGGTTGCTCGGGGTAACGCGCCATGGCCGACCCGATCAAGATGCGTGTGACCCTTGCCGGCGATGTTGCGACGGTCAAGGCGCTCATCCCCCACCCCATGGAAACCGGACTCCGCAAGGACCCGGTGACCAACGACATGGTCCCGATTCACTTCATTCACCATGTCGTCGCCAGCCACAACGACAAGCCGGTGCTCGACGCCCAGTGGAGCCGGTCGGTCTCGAAGAATCCGTTCCTGGAGTTCCGGGTCCGCGGCGCGCGGTCGGGGGATCGGATCTCGATCCGATGGGAAGACAACCGCGGTGCCTCGGGCACCGGCGAGACGGTCATCAAGTGAAGGGGCGCTGGTTCCGGGTTCTCGTGCTCGCCGCGGCAAGCTTGCCGATGGCGGCGCGCACGGCGCCGCCGCCCGATCCCGAGACCGACCGCCAGACGCTGGTCCGATTCTTCGAGGCGCGTTTCCCGGGTATCCCGAAGGACGACTACGTGCTTGGCGCCTTCATGGTCAACCCGGATGCCCGGCGCCACTACGAGGACATCATGTCCTTTCCGCCCTTCGAGGTGGATCTCGATCGCGGCCGCAAGCTCTGGGAGAGCCCGATGCGGGACGGTCGCACCTACGCCGAATGCCTCCCCAACGGGGGTGAGCGTCTGGCGGGCTCCTATCCGCGATTCGACGAGACGGAGCAGAGTCTCGTTACCTTCGAGATGCTCCTGAACCGCTGCCGTGCGGCCAGCGGCGAAAGCCCGTACCGTTACGACGACCGCGACACCATGGGGGTCCTGACGGCCTACGCCAGGACACTTTCAGACGGCATGCGGATGGACATCCGCATCGACAGTCCGGGAGCCCGCGTCCGGTACGAAGCCGGCAGGGCACTCTTCTACCGGCGTATGGGGCAGATGAATTTCTCATGCGCCAACTGCCACATCGACAATGCGGGCCGCGTGATGCGCATGGAGACCATCTCCCCGGCCCTCGGACAGGCGACCCACTTCCCCGTGTTCCGCGGCGGCGACGCGCTCTACACTCTGCATGCGCGATATACCCGATGCATGGAGCAGGTGCGCGCGCAGCCCTTTCCCATGGGCAGCGGCGCGTTCAACGACCTCGAGTACTTTCATTCTTATCTGAGCAACGGATTGCCCTTGAAGGCGTCGGTCTACCGCCGATAACGCCGGTACGGAGGCCCATTTCGAAACGTGCCTCGGGCCCATCCGGCGCTGTACATGCCCTGCTAGGGACGCGCCGGAGTTTCCAGACAGTCGTCTTCGGAGGTCGATTCCGTGTTCGCGTGGTTGCGGCGCAAGCCCAAGGTACCGGTGAGCCGGTTGGCCCCGGCGGTGATCCAGACTGCTCTGGGAACGGCGCAGCAAGCGCTGGCGGCCGGCGATCCCCGGCGCGTCTTCGAGACCCTGACGCCGCTGCTCGAGGACGCCGTGGTGCATCCCGAGGCGTGCCATGTGGCGGCGCTCGCGGCCTGCGCGTCGGGAGATTTCCCGCGCGCCGCCTCGCTCCTCGAGTCGGCGACCACGGCAGATCCGACGCGCATTGCTTCGTGGCACACGCTCGGAGAAGTGCGCCTCGAAATGCGAGACGGCGCCGCTGCTGTGGAGGCCTTCCGTTCGTTGCTCGCCCAGGACCCAGCCTATCGCGCCGCCCATGATCGCCTGCTCACTGCGCTTGGCATGGCGGGTCGGCATGACGAAGCGCTGGTCACCTATCAGATGCACCGCGCGCTCGACTGGACATTCGACGTCCTCGCCAATCCGGCGGCCGCTCTGCAAGCTCAGGGCAGGCTGGATGAGGCGGTCGACCTGCTTCGCAAGCGCATCTCCTTCGAGCGCGGCAATGCGCGGCTCTGGACCTACCTCGGCCGCACCCGGCATGCGCAGGGACATCTCGACACCGCGATCGCCTGTTTCCGCGAGGCGGTGAAGGCAGATCCCGACTACCCGCAGGCGCGCCGCGGTCTCGCCTTCGCCCTCGACAGTGCGGGCGAGGTTGCCGATGCGATCGAGCACTATCGCGTCGCCTCTGACCTTCTCGCGGGCGACGCGCAGAGCTATTCCGATTATCTTGCGGCGCAGTTGTACGTGGGTTGGCCGTCCGTGGACGATGCCCGGGTCGCGTATGAAGAGTACGACCGGCGCTTCGGTCGGGCCGGTGCGTCACCGGCCGTTGCGGCGGTGAGCGATGGCGCTCCGCGCCGCCTCCGCATCGGGTACGTCTCGGGGGATTTCGGCGAGCACGCAATCACGTACTTCTTCGAACCTCTCCTGGAACACCACGACCGGTCCCGCTTCGAGGTCTGGTGCTACGACCGCACACCGCAGCAGGATGCCGCGGGCATCCGTCTGGCCGGCAAGGCCGACCACTGGCAGCGCGTTCATGGCGTGGCCTGGGACGATCTCGCGCAGAAGGTGCGCAGCGACGGAATCGATATCCTCGTCGATCTGAAGGGGCACTTCGACGACAATCACCTGCCGCTCTTCGCCCGAAAGCCGGCTCCCGCGCAGGCCACCTGGCTGGGTTATCCGGATACCACCGGCATGAAGGCGATCGATGGCTGGTTCACGGATGACGTGATTGTCGAGGACCTGAGCGGGCAGTACGCTGCCGAGACCGTTACGTCGCTAGGGCCGTTCTTCATGTGCTTCCGGCCCAAGGCAGATGCGCCGTCGCCAACGGCGCCGCCGGCCGTTTCCCGCGGTCACGTGACGTTCGGCTGCTTCAACAGCTACGCCAAGATCAGTCCGGAGATGCGGGAGGCCATCGCCGACATCCTCGTTGCGATTCCCGACTCACGGTGCCTGTTCACCGCCGTGCCCCGCGGCAACGCGCGGGAGCGGCTGCTCGATCTGCTCGAGCAGCGAGGCGTGGAGCGGGGGCGGGTGGAGATACGCGGTCGCGGGGGGCATGACGAGTTTCTGCGTTGGCACGAGGAAGTCGACATCACGCTGGACAGTTTTCCGTACAACGGGACGACCACGGCGCTGCATTCCCTCTGGATGGGGGTGCCGCTCGTCACGCTGGCTGGCACCACACACGTCTCGCGGGTGGGCGCGAGCATCCTGACCAACCTGGGAATGAGCGATTGGATTGCCGCGGATCGCGACGCCTACGTTGCCCTGGCCGTGGCCGGGGCGCGAGATATCGACGCGCTGGCCAGGCTGCGCGGAACGCTTCGGGAAAGGGTGCGCAACTCGTCCGTCATGGACGAGCCCGGGTTCGTCCGACGCTTCGAAAGCGCGTGCGTGGCGCTCCTGCGGACCGCCGGTGGAACGGACCATGTGTGAAGCGGGGCACGCCTACGCGCCCCGCTCGCCGTTACTTCACCCGCTGGGCGAGGCGTACCACCAGTCCCTTCGTCACTTTCTCGACGAAGCCGGCGGAATAGCCCATCTCCTTCAACTGCCAGCGGAACGTGTTGCCCAGCTTTGCCTTGCGGAAGACGCCCAGCCGGTTCTCCTGGTGAAAGCGCAACGCGCGGGCGTACACACCTTCGGACACAACGGAGAGCTGGCTCGACGCGGCCTTGTCGGTGCGAGCTTCGCTGGACGGCGGAAAGCGGCGCGAGAAGTCCTGCGCCAGCGACTTGGCGAAGTCGTCCACCTTACGGGTATCGAACAGTCCGAGCATGATCGTCTCGACTCCACATCACTCGTTTTCGGAACAACGCCCCGGGAGGCGTTGCATGACTTGTGCATGTCGGTGCCTAAGTATACTCGTCGGCACCGAGCGGGGCGTTTCAGTGCAGCCGCCCGAGCGGTCTGACCCCGACACCCATGATGCAATGGCTCAAGCGTTTCCGTTTACGGTCGGACCCGACTTCTCTTGAGGGGAATTCCGGCCCCGTCCCCGACGTGCCTGCCCCGGCGCCGGCGGACGACGAGGCCGAGGCCGAGAAGAAGCGCGCCGACGCTCTGTTCGATGCCGGTCGCCTCGATGACGCGATCGACGTCTATCGCGCCCTCCTCGCCCGGTCGCCTGGCTTCGCCCGCGCGTGGAACAACTTCGGTCTCTGCCTGCGTCTCACGGGCCGATCCGCCGAGGCGGAGCAGGCTTTCCGGTCGGCTGTGTTCCATGCTCCCGACCTCGTCGCCGCCTGGATCAACCTCGCCTCCATGCAGGAGGAGGGTCGACGCGTTCCAGAAGCTGTGGAAAGTCTGCGCTGTGCCCTAACCCTTGACCCCAAGTCCCGCGAGGCTCGCAACAACGCCGGCCAGTTGCTCTCGGAGCTGGGCCAGTTCTGCGCGGCGGAGGAGCAGTTCCGGGCCGGTCTGGCATCGCATCCGTCGGACGCCGGACTTTCCTTCAATCTCGGACTCACGCTGACCCGGCAGGGACGGAGCGACGACGCCGTGGCCTGCATCCGGGGCGCCCTTCGAACCGAGCCGGATTCGCGGATGGTCGCGAGTGCGATCCTCATGACGCTCAACTACGCCGATGATGTCGCTCCGGTCGAGTTGCGCAGCGAGCACGACCGGATCGCCCGCTACCTCGAGGGCGGCGTCGTGCCTTCGACGCTGCCGGCCCGGAGGCAGATCAGCACCGGTCCGCTCAAGGTCGGGTACTTCTCGGCCGATCTTGGCTACCACGTCGTGAGCTTCTTCATGGAGCCTGTGCTCGCCTCCCACGATCCGGGGGCCGTAGAGGTTTACTGCTACTACACCGGACTCAAGGAGGATGCTCAATGCGAGAAGCTGAAGGCGTTCGGGGTCCGGTGGCGGAACGTCGCCGCCATGGACGAGGAGTCCCTGCATCGTGCCGTGCTGGCCGATGGGCTGGATGTGGCCGTGGACCTTTCCGGCCACACCGGCGGGAATCGTCTCGCCGTATTCGCCCGTCGCGTGGCGCCTGTGCAGATCACTTGGCTGGGATACCCGAACACGACCGGCCTGACGGCAATGGACTACCGGCTCACCGACACCTGGGCGGACCCGCCCGGCATGACGGAGGCGTGGCACTCGGAACGTCTGTGGCGGCTGCCGACGGGCTTCCTGGTCTATCGCCCGAGACCCGAGGCGCCCGAGGTCAATCCGCTACCACGCGATACGAACGGTTACGTCACGTACGGATGCTTCAACAACTTTGCCAAGGTATCCCCCACGACCCTGCGCCTCTGGGCCGGAGTGCTGGCGGCCGTCCCCGACGCGAGGCTGCTCGTGAAGTCGAAGGGACTGGACGAGCCGGCCTTCGCTGCCGAGGTGAAGGGACGCTTTGCGCGCGCAGGCGGGGATGTCTCGCGCCTGCAACTGGAGGGGCAGCAGGCTGTCTTCGAGAATCATCTGTCGCGCTACGGCGCGATCGACATCGCGCTGGACACCTACCCCTACGGCGGGACGACGACGACCTGCGAGGCGCTGTGGATGGGCGTGCCCGTGGTGACGTTGGCGGGCGAAGTGCACGCGGCCCGAGTCGGGGCGAGTCTGCTGACCCGTGTCGGTCATCCGGAATGGATTGCGTCGACGGAGGCGGATTTCGTTCGCATCGCGCGGGATCTCGCGCGCTCCGGCGCTGCGCTCTCGGAGACGCGCGCGAACCTGCGGCCGCGGATGGCGGGCAGTTCGCTGACGGACGCGGCAGGATTCACCCGCGAACTGGAGTCGGCATTCGCTGCGATGGTGCGCGAGGAGTCGCCCCCGTGATGAGCCAGGCAGTAGAGACTGCAGGTCCCCGGAAGGTCCGATGCTGACGTTATTCTCCGGCCGAAGGGCACCCGCGATTGACCCGGTCCGTCTGAGCGGGGCAGGCCTTGCGTTCGAAAGGGTCGACTCCGAGTGACGTCAGCCAGACAGCAGGCACGTGTCGGGACGCCCGAGCGTTCATGCCGATCGCCGCAGTGGTTCTGGATTCTGGGGGCTTCCCGCATACGTATGCCACGGCTGCGGTTGACTCGGCTGGGACTGCGTGGTCGAGTCTTCTGCATCCGAATCGATGCTGGCGCCCGGCCTGAGGTGTTCGCTGCTTCGAGGAGTAGGCGGGCTGCGTCGCAGGGTTCAGGCTGTCGGACTCTCCTTGCGGCGCTTTCCCTCAAGATCGCATGACGTACCTGAAGCTACCTGAATCGAGGCCGAAAGGCACTCGCGGGTCTGGAGTGGGCCTTTTTGGGTCCCGTGTCCCCCGGAGGCGGTAAACGATGTTTGAATGGTTCAAACGCAAGCATTCCCGAGCGCCGGTGGACTCGGTCAACCTCGCCGAAATCGTGCAGGCGGGTTTCTCTGCGCAGTCGGCGGGCGACAAGGCCGGCGCGCGGAAGGCCTACGAGGAAGTCCTCGCGTTGGCGCCACGACACGGAGACGCGAACTATCTGCTGGGGTTGATCGACGCGACCGACGGCGCCTTGGACTCTGCCCTTCGGCGGTACGACATGGCGATCCAGGCGGATGGCAACAACCCTGCGTATCACTACTCCCGGGCGGAAGTGCTGCGTGCGGTGAACCGCCTGCCTGACGCGGTACGCGCGTTCGAACAGGCCGTTTCCGGTGCTGACAGCGAGGCCGACTGGTGGAATGAACTCGGGCTGACGCGAGAGGCTCTCGGGGACAGACAAGGAGCCGTGGCCGCCTATCGGGAAGCCACCGCGAGGCAGCCGCAACACTCGGCAGCCTGGGCCAACCTTGGTACTGCGCTCGCTGCGCTGGGCGATCCCGGGGGTGCCACTGGTGCCTATGAAGCGTCTCTGCGCGCTTCGCCGGATTTCGTCCCCGCGCTAGTCGGTCTCGGTACGCTGCTTCAGTCTCAAGGTGAACTGGACGGTGCAGCCAAGCTCCACGAGAGGGCTCTTGAACGGAACAGCGGCAACATCGAGGCCATGATCAATCTCGCAGCGGTTTACATCCGTCGCAGGCAGGAGGAGATGGCAGTGGCGCTGCTGTCCGAGGCCATTCGCCTTGCGCCGCAATCGACGGAGGCCTGGATCAACCTCGGCACTGCGCAGCGCGCCCTGGGTCGCCGTGACGACGCCCTGGCCTCTCATCGCGAGGCCGTTCGCCTTGGTCCCGAGCATGCGCAAGCCCTTGTGCAACTGGCAATCAGCCTGCACGAATCGGGAGCCAGTGGCGATGCTGAACTCCATCTTCACGAGGCGCTGGCGCTAGCCCCAGAAGACCCGGATATTCATTTCGCCATGGCCAACGTTCTGAAGGCACTCGGGCAGTTCGACGAATCGGAGGCGGAGTACCGAAGAACACTCGACCTCCGGTCGGCTTTCACATCCGCATGGATCAACTATGCCGACCTTCTCCATCTCACTGGCCGTATTGAAGCGGCAGCGGGCGCGCTCGAGCAAGCTGTGGCTACCGACCCGGAGAGCCCTGAGGCCTATATGAATCTCGGCATCGCCAAGATGAATCTGGGGTGGGACGAACAGGCTGAGACTGCTCTGCGGCGGTCCCTGGAACTCAATCCCAAACTCAGTGGTACGTGGCTGGCGCTTGGGGCGTTCTGTTTCTTCAAGGGGCGGGCGGTCGAATCGGAAGCGGCAAGCCTCAAGGCCCTCGAATTGCTGCCCGACGATGCAGCGGCGCTCATGAATCTGGGCAACGCCCTGCAGCAGCAAGGCCGGCTTGCGGAGTCCGTTGAAGTGACGCGTCGCGCGGTCGCGCTGAAACCAGAGTATGCGCAGGGAGTAAGCAATGTGCTGCTCACCCTGAACTACATGGATGGTGTCGATGCGCTCACGCTGCTCGACGAACACCGCGCATTCGGAAGACAGTATCCGCCTCGACGTACGCCGGAGGATTTCCGGGCCAGGGCGGCCGTACCAAGGCGGAGACTGCGTATCGGCTATGTGTCACCGGACTTTCGGTTTCACGTGGTGTCCTTCTTCATAGAGCATGTCCTTGCAGCCCACAACCGGGACAAGTTCGAGATCGTCTGCTACTACAACCATGGTCACGTCGACGATGTGACCCAGAGGCTACGACGAAGCTCTGATCTCTGGCGGGACATCGCGTGGCTGAGCGACGACGAAGTGGAGTCGAAGATGCTCGCGGACGAACTGGATATCGTCGTCGATCTCGCGGGACACACTGCCAAGAACCGACTGCCGGTTCTGGGTAGACGGGTGGCGCCTATTCAGGTGACTTGGCTCGGGTATCCCAACACGACCGGGCTCGATGCCATGGACTGGCGCTTGACTGACGCACTTGCTGATCCATCGCCGCTCGCGGACAGCCACTACGTGGAACGCCTCTACCGGTTGCCCGAAGTGTTCTTGTCCTATGCACCGTCCCCTGAAGCGCCGCCCGTGGCCGAACCGCCATGCGTCGGAAGAAAGTACGTGACGTTCGCCGCGTACAACAACTTTGCCAAGGTTGGGGACGAAGTGCTGAAGCTGTGGGCGCGCATACTTGACGCGCTGCCGAATGCGCGGCTATCCATGAAGACCATCGCCCTTCGGGATGCTGCTGTGCAGGATGCAGCGAAGGAAAGGATGCGCCGCCTCGGACTCGATCTCTCCCGGATTGCCTTCTCCGGCGTCATTCCAAAACTGCGTGATCACCTGAACTCGTACTCCGGCATCGACATCGCCCTCGATGCCTTTCCCTACCACGGTACGACGACCACTTGCGAGTCCCTCTGGATGGGCGTGCCGGTCGTGACGCTGGCCGGAGATCGACACGCATCTCGAGTGGGCGTTACCCTGCTGGAATGTGTGGGTGCACGCGAACTCATTGCCAGTACGCCGGACGAGTACGTGGCCAAAGCGGTGGCACTCGCGGAAGACCCGGCGAGGATGGCTTTCTGGCGGCACGAGCTGCGATCCCGTATGCAATCGTCAGCTCTGACGGACCCGGTCAGATTTACCGCGCAGTTGGAGGCGGCGTACCAGGACATGTGGACACAGTGGGCTGGAAGATCCTGAATTTCATTCCTCGTCGCACGCCGCGAGACGTGGTCTTGCGTGACTTCGAGCCAATCGAACGTTCCGCGACAGCGGGAGACTGGGCTGCAGTTCGCGATCTCTGCAGCGACTGGCTCCGCCGCGGATCGACGGATGTCGGCGTCTGCCTCTGGCGGGCCAGAGCACTCTGGATGATGGGCAATCATGCCGAGGCGATCAGCCAGATGGAGCCGATCGCGGGTTCGACCGAAGCAGACGCGACGATGCTGAAGGAGTTGGCGACCTGGCTCGCGATGACTGGCGATACCGTGCGCGCGCAAGCGATGTTCGAGCGTGTGCTTGCAATGGATCCTTACGAAGTGGACTGCTGGATCGGAGCGGGAAACACTGCGCTCATCTCGGGTGATTCGTCGCGCGCTTTGGTCTGTTACGAACGCGCGCTCGGCTTGAGACCGCGCGATACCGGTGTGATGCGCAACGCCGCGACCGCGCTCCGTGGCCTTGGACGCGCGGAGGATGTGGTGACGTGGCTGGAACGCGCGGTCGACGAACGGCCGGACGATGCATCGCTTCTGACCGATCTCGGGGATGCTTACAGGCAGGCAGGCGATCCGAGGGGCGCCGAACGCGCGTTCCGCAAAGCGCTGATGCACAATGCGGAGTGCTTGCGAGCGATCAACAACCTCGGTTTGTTGCTCTACGACGAGTTGCGTCTGGAGGAAGCCGAAGCGCTGCTGGCCCCCGTTGTCGGACTGCCTGGTGCACCGCCTGACGTCGCTGCAAATCTTGCGAACGTCCGACTGCTCCAGAACCGTCTCGACGAGGCGCTGACGCTTTCGAACCGGGCCTTCGCCGAGGGCTACAACCGACCCGAAGGTCGTTTCTCCCGAAGCATGATCCTACTCTCGATGCAGCGCTACGAGGAAGGATGGCCCCTGTATGAGTCACGCTTCGAGATTGCGCAACTCGCTTCGTGCATCCGCGCGGGCACACCATGGCGAGGAGAACCCCTGTCAGACCGGACCATCCTCTTGTGGGCGGAACAGGGTGTTGGCGACACGTTCCAGTTCGTCCGCTACGTAGCGCTGATCGAGAAACTCGGGGCCCGCGTCTGCCTCGAGGTTCAGGAGGCCGCTCGCCGTGTGGTGGCGGCAAGCTTTCCTGGGGCCGACGTGCGGCCGCAGGGAGCGACCTGGGACGATCGGAAGATCGACTTCAACTGTGCGCTCCTGTCGCTGCCATTTCGACTTGGCACAACTTTCTCCACCGTTCCGTGGAACGGACCCTACCTGACATGCATGACGCCAAGCGTCGGTGACGCCGTTAAGGCTGTTCCGCTTCGCGTCGGATTGGTCTGGGCGGGAAACCCTCTGAACCCGACCGATCGGAATCGCTCGATGCGTTGGGACGATCTTTCGCCCTTGACAGATGTCCACGGCGTCACGTTTTACCCGCTTCAGTTGGGGTCTGCCGGCGCGCAGTGCCGACGCAGTGACGGGCCCTGGTGGCAGGACAGACGGGCAACCCTCAGGGACTTCGACGACACGGGGGCGTTGATGCGAACGCTGGACATCATCGTGACCGTCGATACCGCAGTGGCGCATCTTGCCGGCGCGATGGGGCTGGAGACCTGGGTGCTGCTATCCCACTCGCCGGACTGGCGTTGGCTGCCACCAGCGTCTACGACACCCTGGTATCCGACGCATAGACTGTTTCGCTGTTCGACTCCGGGTCGCTGGGACGATCCGGTGCTTGAGATTGCAGAGATGCTGGCCGGACGACGGCTCTGACCTCGTTGAGCCGGGAAGGGAAAGACCGAGACCGTCAGATCGGTTTACGGGCGATAAGGTTGCAACTGATGGGGATGCCCTTGAATACGAAGCGGCTGGTATCGTCGAACAATCCGAAATCGTCCACCCGTCGAAGATCGGCGAAGCCTGCGGTCCGCAGGAAATCTACGAGGAACTCCTCGTTGAGGCCCACATAGTGGAAGTCATGTTCGTCCATCTGCCCGCCAAACATCATTCGCATGATGTCGAAACGTTCGCGGATGTTTACCGATTCGCGAAGTAGGAACAACTCCGCGAGGGTATCTAGGTCAGGTACGCTGATGTACAGCGTTCCGCCCGGGACGAGCACTCGGTTCCACTCTCGCAGAGCAGCGACCAGATCCTTCTGGTATCCGAAATGCTCGGCGACATGAGATGCATACACGGCTTCAAAAGTCGCTGTCGGAAAACGAGACAGGTCAAGGGCGTCTCCGACGTGATCCACATGGGGCTCGGCAACGGCGTCCAGCAATTCCCATTCAGGATGTCGCTCCCGTCCACCGATATGCAGTTTCCGCATGCGTACCTTCCTTGTTGCAGGGTTCACCTAAGAAAAAAAGGGAGGCTGAAGCCTCCCCATTGCCTTGCAAAACCCGCCAAAGATCAGGTCTTGGGGTAGAACTTCGAGGGGATCGTTCCGGAAACTGTCCAGGAGTTTCCCGAGGCAGAGCAGGAAGAGGTCCAGACAATCGTCGAGCCGGCCGTGACAGATGTGCCAATCGCCTTCAGCACAACTGTTACCGTTCCACTTCCGCTGCCGGCAGCGGCCAGCGTAATGCTGGTGACGTGGGTTCCAGAGATTGCGGTGGCGACGGGCAGTCCAGCACTCGCGTTGTCTGTCACTCCCGTACCGGTGACTCCGAGTGTGGCTTCAGAGCAGGCCTGACCAACCGCAAGCCGGGCTGGTTCGGAAAGACTTACACCCTCTTGGACACGGGCGCGGACGGTATAGTCTTGATACGCGGGCAGCGCAACCGCCGCCAAGATGCCGATGATCGCTACCACGATCATCAGTTCGATGAGGGTAAAGCCTTGCTGAAGACGCTTCATTTTCGTGATGCTCCTAATGGCTGTGGGATCCAGACACAATCGGGTGCTGTGCGTAGGGTTTTACGCAAACGATGTGCCAAGGGATTTTCATCCCGCCGCCACGAAAGGGCATTTTTTTCCGCCGTTGGCGCCGGCCCGGCGGATTCGAAGGGCTGAACCGGACCGGGGACTTTCGGGCATTTCCGAATTCCCTGCCGGATGACCCCGCCCCCCCATCAGGGCGCTGTCGGGACGGGGCGCGGAGAGGGGCCCGAAGCCGCCGTGGCGCAGCAGTCAATTCCTGACGAAATCTGTCAGTCAATTCTGGAAGCCGGGAATGGCCGAGTGATCCACTTCGTCGATCTGCTCCGGATCGAGGAACTGCTCGGCGTACCGCAGGTAGACACGCTCCCGCACGAACACATCGAACAGATCCGGGTCGATGTGCCCGTTCAGCTTGAATCGCCCGAGGATGTGCAAGGACTCGGTGAGAGTCTTTCCCTTCTTGTAGGGCCGATCCTTGGCTGTCAGCGCTTCGAAGATGTCCGCGATTCCCATGACCCTGGCCGGAATGGACATCTCGTCCCGCCGCAGACCGCGCGGGTAACCCTTGCCGTCCATCCGCTCGTGGTGACCGCCCGCGTACTCGGGGACGTTCTCGAGGTGACGGGGCCAGGGCAGCGCTTCGAGCATCTTGATCGTGATGTCGATGTGATGATTGATCACCTGCCGTTCCTTCGCCGTAAGCGTCCCGGCGCGGATCGTGAGGTTCTCGATCTCCTCGGGGGAGAGGAAATCCCTGGTCGTGCCGTCAGGGGCTCGCCATCGGTACTTGGTCGAAATGGCTAGGACGCGCCGCTGGTCCTCATCGCTCATCGCCTCGGAGCCGATGTTCGATCGGCGAAGGAAGTCGCGGTCGTCGTCGATCTCGCCCAGACGGGCGCGGAACGAGTGTTCGAGTATCGAACCCTCGGCGCCCCGCGTCGAGAAACGTGAGTCGAGGCGCGCCCTCAGCATCTCGATCTCGGCGTCGCGCTTGATCACCTCGAACCGCGCGTCGATGAGTTCGATCCGATCGAATATGGTCTGGAGCTTCGTGGCCTTGTCGACCACGTGAACCGGCGTCGTCACCTTGCCGCAGTCGTGGAGCAGGCCTGCGATCTTGAGTTCGTAGCGGTCCTTCTCCGTCATCTTCCAGCCCGCGAGCGGTCCGGCACCTGCAGCGCTTGCGGCCTCCGCCAGCATCATCGTCAGCACGGGCACGCGCTCGCAGTGACCGCCGGTGTAGGGCGATTTGTCGTCGATCGCCTCGTTGATGAGGTTGATGAAGGACTCGAAGAGCTGCTCGAGCTGCGTGATGAGCAGCCGGTTGGTGAGCGCGACCGCCGCCTGCGACGCGAGGGATTCCGCGAGCTGCCGATCGGCGTCACTGAAAGGAGTGATGCGGCCCGATGCTCGATCCTTCGCATTGATCAGCTGGAGGACACCGATGATCTGGCCCTCGTGATCCTTGAGCGGCACCGTGAGGAAGGACTGCGAGCGGTAGCCCGTGCGGCTGTCGAAGTTCTTGGTTCCGGAGAAGTCGAAGCCTTTCTCGCTGTAAGCATCGGCGATGTTGACCGTGCAATCGCGCAGCACGCTGAACGCCACGACGGTCGAGGTGTTCTCGGCCCCGCTGCTGTCGCGAAGCCGGATCGGCTCGAACGGAATGGCCTGGCCGGTCGTGCCGCCCATCGCGATGCCCAGCGCTTCGTTCCGGATAATCTCGAAGTGGAGGAGGTTGTCGTCTGCCTGGTGACGACGGTAGAGCGTGCCGCCTTCCGCGTTGGTGATCTTCTTCGCGGCGAGGAGGATGACTTCGAGCAGCCGGGAGATGTCGCGCTCCCGCGAGAGCGAAATGCCGATCTCGTTGAGTTCCTCGAGCCGCCGCAGCAGATCCCTGACGGCGACCGCGGCGTCCAGCGGCTCTGTGGAGATCGACATGGGGAGTCTCTCGCGATCCGTCGGTGCTACTTGATGCAGACCGCCCGCACCTGCTTCATGTCGGTGATGCCTTGCAGGACCTTCTCGATGCCGTCCTGCTTCAAGGTGCGCATGCCTTCCTGGAGCGCAGTCGCGACGATCTCCGCCACCCGTGCCTTCTCCTGGACGTGACGCTTCACCGTCTCGCTGCCCATCAGCAGTTCGTGCAGACCGACACGCCCCTTGTAGCCTGTGCCGCTGCAGGTGTCGCAGCCCACGGCGGTGTAGAGCGTGAACTGCCCCTTGTCGTTCGCGAAACTCTGCGTCCACTCCTTGAACAACGCCTCGAACGCCGCCTTCGGGTCGCGCTTCCAGTACTCGGTGTTGCGAAGCTCGACCGCATACTCGTCCATCATGGCCTTGATTTCGTCCTGAGAAGCCGTGTGGGACTGCTTGCATTTGGAGCACAGGCGCTTCGCCAGACGCTGGGCGAGCACACCGAGCAGGGCATCGGCGAAGTTGAACGGATCCATGCCCATGTCGAGCAGGCGGATCACGGATTCTGGCGCGCTGTTGGTGTGCAAAGTCGCAAACACCAGGTGACCGGTCAGCGAGGCTTCGATGCCGATGGCTGTGGTTTCCTTGTCGCGCATTTCACCGACCATGATGATGTCCGGATCCGCGCGGAGGAACGCGCGCATCGCGGTGGCGAACGTGACCCCGGCCTTGGGGTTCATCTGCACCTGGCGCAACCCTTTCTGGGTGATTTCCACCGGGTCCTCCGCAGTCCAGATCTTCGTCTCAGGCGTGTTGATGTAGCCGAGGATGGAGTGCAGTGTCGTCGTCTTGCCGGAACCTGTCGGGCCGCAGACGAAGAACAGACCGTACGGCTTGCTGATGGTGTCCTTGACGTTCTTCAGGTTCCGCGCGGACAGGCCAAGCTTGTCGAGCGGGATGGGCTCGCCGGCCGCCAGGATACGCATCACGATATCTTCGACGCCGCCCTGCGAGGGGATCGTCGCGACACGGAGTTCGATATCCAGCGGGCCGAACTTCTTGAATTTGATCTTGCCGTCCTGCGGCTTGCGGCGCTCGGAGATATCGAGGTCGCACATGATCTTCAGGCGGGCCGCGAGCGCGTTCCGGTAGGAGGAAGGCACCGAGATGTAGGGCACCAGCGTGCCGTCCTTCCGGAAGCGGACTTCGGTCTTGCCCTTGCCTGGAAACGGTTCGATGTGAATGTCCGAAGCGCCCTGGTGATAGGCATCGACGATGATCTTGTTCACCAGGCGGACCAGCTCGTTGTCCTGCGCGAGCGTGACATCGTCGTTCGCGGCGCCCAGATCGAGATCGCTCTCGTCATCGAGCTTGTTGAGCAGTTCGCCCACATCGGCGACGAACTCCTCGGAAGAAGAGCTGCCGCCCCCCCCGAAGAACTGGTCAACGGTCGTCCGGAACTCCCGCTGCGTTGTGACGGCGTACTGGGCTTTCGCACGCGGAAAGATATTGGTGACCATGCGCGAGGCGCGCAGCCTTTCCGGATCCGTCGTGATGACGAGCAGCCCGTCCTTGCCCTCTTCTAGAGGCAGCCAGCCGCTGCTCTCGACGAAGTCGCGCTTGAGATTCCGAAGCAGATCCACCGGCTTGATCCGGTCCGCGCGGAACGGCTCGTAGGCCACGCCGAAGAAGGCGGCGATCGCTTCGCCGATCGCCTGCGGCTTCACCTGGAATTCGTCGATCAGCACGTCCTCGATGTCGAGGTTCTTGCGTCGCGCCGAGCGCGTGGCGAGTTCGATCTCCTCGGAGGAGAGGATGGCGTTGGTGACGAGCCCGTCGTACTTGCCGCGAAGACTCTGAGCGGGTTTCTGCCGTTGCTTGAGCGCAATGGCGAGGGTTTCGCAGAGATTGACCGCGCCTTCCTCGGACGGCGGGCCGAAGGTATCCGCTTCCTTTGCGTTGATGATCTGGACGACGCCGATCAGTTCGTTGCTGCCCGCCTCGAGGATGGGGACCACGAGCATCTGCTTCGTGCGGTACCCCGTGCGGCGGTCGACTTCCTTCAGGAACTTGAGCTGCGGGCTCAACCCTCGCAGCTCTTCCTCGTCGTACACGTCGCGGATGTTGACCAGACGCTTGTGCGCGGCGACGAAGCCGGCGACGCTCTGCTCGTTGATGGGGAGCTTGAGATCCTTGAACGAGGACAGGCCGGTCTTGACCTTGGATACGATCGACCCCTTGTCCTCCGCCACGGTGTAGATGGTGAGGCGATCGGCCTCGAAGAGGTCGCAGATCTCCTGCGAGACCTCGAGCATGATCTCGTCGACGTTGGCGGTCGCGTGGATCTTGTTCGTGACGCCCTGCAACTGACGCTGGAAATCGAGCTTGCGGCTGATCTCCGCGATGTTCTGACCGGGCTGCGGTTTGGACTCGAGAACCGTGCTCATGACACTCACCCTGTCTGACGCGCCTTCGCCGTCGCGTGTTCTGCGCGACGAAGGTCAAGCAACTCGAATGCTCCCGACGCCTTCATGCCCCGGTTCTCCGGGGTTCGCGTGGCATCAGAGCTTGAACACGTGTCCGTTGGCGAGCATGCGCGGATTGAACGCCTCCGCACATTCCTCGATGTCGGACATCGTGATGGCACCTTCTCCCGGCTTGAGGTGCGTGATGTAGATACGCACCTTGCCCTTGATCTTGCCCAGTTCCTCGGCCAGCTTGGCGGGCCAGAGGTGCTTGGAGGCTCGGGCGAGTTCCGCCTCGCCGTTGTGGAACGCGGTCTCGATGATCACGTATCGGAGATTCGCGATCCGGTTGGCGGTCTCCCACAGTTCCGGACACTCGGTGGTGTCACCCGTGAAAAGCAGGCTCGCCTCACCGCTGTCGATCCAGTAGCCGACTGCCGGTACGGTGTGATTCGCCGGAACCGGCGTGAAGCGCCGGCCGCCGATATCGGTGGTTTCGCCGAGACGGACCGGCACGAAGCGCAGGAAAGGCGCCGATTCATCGGGGATCTTCGAGAAATCCGGCCAGATCTTCCAGTTGAAGATGTGGTCACGAAGGATCTGCAGGGTTTCCTCCGTGGCGTACACGTTGATGGGCTTGCGGCGCATGCCCCCCACGGTGTCCACCAGGAAGGGGAGCATCGCGACGTGATCCAGATGCGAATGCGTAAGGAAAACATGGTCGACGAGCTGCAATTCGGTGAGACTCAGATCCCCGACACCCGTGCCGGCGTCGATGAGGATGTCCTGATCGACCACCATGGAGGTCGTTCGCAGATTCCCGCCGATACCGCCGCTACATCCCAGGACTCGAACTAGCATGTGACCGTCTACTTGGTGTCGAAATCGAAAACGCCATCCCAGCCCGGTCCGGGAGGGTGGCTCCGAAGATACGCGATCCGTTCCAGAAACGCCTGGTACAGACCGTCGGACGGGTCGGCGCGCTGAAGATTGAGCAACTGCAGCTCCGCCTTGTCCCAGTCCTGGGCACGATAGAACTTCAACGCCTGCTGGAACAGCTTGATGCGGTCCATTGCATCCTTGGGCACTTCGCCCTGGAGCCCCAGCGGCTCGTAGATCGCGACCGGTTCGTCCTTTCCCTGGACCCGCACCCGGTCGAGTTCACGAAACACGACGTCACCCACCGCGGCCTTCGTGGCTTCTCCCACCATCATCGTCACGGCGTAGCGTTTCGTGAGGCTTTCCAGCCGAGAGGCAAGATTCACTGGGTCGCCCATCACCGTGTACGCCATGCGGATCTCGGAACCCATATTCCCCACCGACATGGGACCTGTGTTCACGCCGATCCCGATCTTGAGCGGCGGCCAGCCCTTGGCGATGAACTCCGGCGCCAGCTCCTTGAGCCTGCTCTTCATCTGGAGGCCGGCAAGCACCGCATGGCGCGCATGCTCGGCATCTTCCACCGGTGCACCCCAGAACGCCATGATCGCGTCACCCATGTACTTGTCGATGGTGCCGCGCTGCCCGTGGATGACGCGGGTCATGGGGGTAAGGTAGTCGTTCATCAACTGGGACAAGGCCTTGGGTTCCAATCCCTCGGAGATCGACGTGAAACCGCGCACGTCCGAGAACAGCACCGTCATCGGCCGGTTGACGCTCTCCATGGTGGCAAAGCGGTCCGGATCGCGGCTCATCTCCTCGACCAGCTCCGGGGGGACGTACTGTCCGAACAGCCCGGAAATGCGCTCCTTGGAGCGGGACTCGACGAAGTAGCCGTAAGACATGTTGATGGCGTAGAGAAACAACACCATTAGCAAGCCAGATGCCAATGGCAAGACCAGATTGCCGTATTGCCAGACCACCAGGTTGGTCGCGGCGACCGCACCGAGTGCGATGATGGTGACGAACGTGGCCCGGGCCGGGGACAGCATCGGCAGACCCAGCGCCAGGGCGGCCCCGAGCAGGACCAGCAGGCAGACTTCGGCGCCCAGCACATACGGCGGACGCTGCTTGATGGTTCCGTCGAGCATTCCGGTGATCAGGTTCGCGTGGATCTCCACCCCGGGGAACAGGGGGTCGACGGGGGTGGATCGCAAGTCCTGGAGACCCGGAGCGGTGGTGCCCACGAGGACGATCCTGTCCTTGAGCGCGGCCGGGTCCGCCGTGCCCTTCAGCACATCGGTCGCCGACACGTACGGAAAGCTCTTCTGATGACCGCGGTAGGGGACCAGCGCGTTGGCGGATTCGTCCACCGGGATCAGCACGGGCCCGAGGCGGATGACCTCCAGGCCGGGATACTTGCGATTGAGGAACGACTCTTCGGCGTATTCGGGCACGACTTTCGGCGATTCGAGAACCAGCCGGACGATCGCCATGGCGAGGGGTTCGTAGTAGGCCCCCTTGTATTGCGCCAGCATGGGCACGCGTCGGTGGACGCCGTCATGGTCGGTCTCCGGCGTGAAGTGACCACTTCCTGCCGCGGCGGCAAGCAGTTCCGGCAGGTTGCCGCCGTATCCGTCGAACGAGGCGAATCCGATGTTCCGGCCGGTGAACGTGCCGGCTGCGAGCACGGGTGGCGGGAGACCGCCGATCGCCAGCGGCTTGTCCTCTATCCGATGGCGCGTGAAGTAGGAGCCAAGGACGACTGGCCGCTTCCGGAAGCTCTCTGCCAGGATCCGGTCGTACTCGAGCTTGGGCGCCAGCTGATCCAGTGCCGTCTGGAACTGGGGGACCCCCTGCAGTTCGTTGGCCGCGAGGGCTTGCAAGGTGCCCAGCCCGGAACTCTCGTCCTTCTCGGGAAACACGACGTCGAAACCCACCACCGCGATCTTGTAGCGGTCGAACAGGGCATTGACGAGATCGGCCACGCGGTCCCGCCGCCAGGGCCAGCGGCCTTCCGCCGCCAGACTCTTCTCGTCGATGTCGACGATGACAACGCGAGGATCCACCGTTCGCGGCATGGTGAGCCGCAGCCGGGCGTCATAGGCGATGGATTCGAGGTTCGCAATGAGCGGAATCTCGAAGAAGCGCGCTGCGTGGAGCGTGAACACCAGGACGCAGACGATGCCGAGGGCAATGCGGATCGCGTGCTTCTTCATGCGCCGTACCCGCGTGGGGAAGGAGACTGCACCTTACTCTGGGCTGGGGTCGGAGTCACGATGCGAGGGGGCGGGACGCGGTGCAGACCCGTGAGGACGTCGGATGGCTCGAGCCCGGGCCCGTGGGCCGGGCGGTCCGGTTGAGCCGCACTGGCGGTGGCGGCTCCCGGGCGGGCACCCGGCGTCAGGACGGCTTGAAGAAGAACTCCATCTTCACGCCGGCCAGTTCGATGATGTCGTGGTCGGACAGCAGATGCGCCTGGGCATCGAGCGTCCTGCCGTTGACCACCGGGTAGCTGGCGCCTTCCACGTGGGTGATGAAGAAACCCTGCGGGCGCTTGGCGATCACGGCAACCTGCACACCCGGCTTTCCGAGGGTGGTGAGGGCCTTGATGAGCGCCAGTTCGCGGCCCGCATTCGGGCCGGACAGGATCTGGATCACACCCTGCTGCGGCGCTGCGCCACCGGGAATCGACGCCTGCGGGCCCGGCATCGAGCCCGGATGGGACTGATGGGCCGACGGCATCGGGTGCGAGGTGGACGTCGCGTTGATCTGGGTGTCCGTGAACGACCGGCGGACATCCGTGCGGGTGCCCGTCTGGGTGTCGCCGATACGGGCTTCCGTGGGGCGCGCGGGCGCTGAGCGAAGCACCATGGTCTTCTCGAAGTCGGCAGCCGTGGTGGTGCTGGTCTGCTCATTCATATACTTGACCTTGTACTTCCCGATCTCGATCACGTCCCCGTTCTGCAGGAAGTGCTTCTTGATCGGCTGGCCGTTCACCAGGGTCCCGTTGGTGCTGCCCAGATCCTCGAGGAACGAATCGTTCAGGATGGTCACGATCGCCGCATGCTCGCCGCTGACGGCGAGATTGTCGATCTGGACATCGTTGTGGGCCTTCCTGCCGATCGTGGTGCGCTCCTTCGAGAGGCTGTACTCCTTGAGCACGACGCCGTCGAGCGTGAGAATCAACTTGGCCATAGCTTGCGTCCCCGTCCTTACTTGAACCACGATAGCACCCGGGCAAGCCAGGTGTCAGCCGCGGGAAAATCCCGATTAACCTTCACGAGCACGACAGAAATATTGTCGCGACCGCCGTTGTCGTTCGCCATCTGCACCAACTGGTTTGCCGCCAGAGGCAGGTTCGACCCCATCGCGTTGAGGGTGAGTTCGATGTCCTCATCCTCCACCATGTCGTTCAGCCCGTCCGAGCACAGCAGGAAGATGTCTCCGGGCATCACGTCGTAGGTGTGAATCTCCGCCTCCACCTCGGGCTCGATCCCCAGCGCCCGGGTGACGAGATTCTTGTTCTGGGAACGGCGGGCCGCTTCCTTCGTGAGCATTCCGCTGTCGATCTGTTCCTGGAGCAATGAGTGATCCCGGGTGACCTGATCCAGCTTTTCCGACCGAAGCCGGTACATCCGCGAGTCGCCGATGTGGGCCACGGAAACCCGATTGTCGCGGAACAGCGCGACCACCAGGGTTGTTCCCATGCCCGCGTACTGGGGCTGGCTGTTTGCCGATTCGAAGATCGAGGTATTGGTCTTGGCGATCACGCCCTTCAGCAGCAATGCCGATTGCGTGTCCCCCTCGTCCTGCGGCAACCCGTGCAGATTCGTCTTCGCGATGGCCTGGCGCATTTCCGAGGTGATGAGCGCCACGGCAATGCCGCTCGCCACCTCACCGGCATTGTATCCACCCATGCCATCCGCGAGCACGGCAAGGCCGATGGTCCCGTCGGTTGCAATGGCGTCCTCATTGTGGGAGCGGACCATGCCGGTATGCGTGGCGCTCGCGATCTCGAGCGCTTTGGCGAGATTCATGAGTCGTTATAGCGTCACGTCGAGTTCGGTAAACCCGGCCGCACAGGCCCGGATGGCGGCAGCTACTTCCTCGCCGCTCGCGAAGCGTTCCTCCTTTGCTTTCGCGAGACAGCGGTTGACGATCGCCACGAAGCAGTCCGGCAGGGTCGGATTGAGCGTCAGCAGGTCAGCCGGCGGCTCGTTGGCGATCTTGTACATCAGCTGGGTCATGGTTTCGCCGGTGAAGGGCAGAGAGCCCGACGACAGCTGGAACATCATCACGCCCAGGGAAAAGAGGTCCGACTGACCGTCGATCTTGCGGCCGGCCAGTTGTTCCGGCGACATGAAAGACGGTGTGCCCAGCACCATCCCCGTCTTGGTCCGGGAAGAGTCGGTGATCCGGGCGATGCCGAAGTCGGTGACCTTGACGGAGTCCGTCTGCGGGTCATACATGATGTTGGCGGGCTTGATGTCGCGGTGAACCACGTTCTGTTTGTGGGCGTAGTCCAGCGCTTCGGCCACCCGCGCCATGATGCTCATGAGCTTGGGCATGGGCAGGAGCGTGCCGGGCTTGGTGAAGGGCGTCAGGTCGCGTCCGGTGAGGAACTCCATCGCGATATACGCCAGATCATGTTCCTCGCCAGCATCGTAGATTGTCACGATGTGCGGGTGATTCAGGCGCCCGGCGGTCTCCGCTTCGCGGAAGAACCGCTCCTTGACGTCCTGAAGCTCGTCCGGCTCGAATTCCTGCGACAGTGCCATCGTCTTGATGGCCACTGTCCGGCCGATCTTGGGATCCTTCCCGAAGTAGACCACGCCCATGGCGCCCTTGCCCAGTTCGCGCTCCACCTGGTAGCGCCCCAGCATGGGCTTCTCGACCTGGCCCCCATCGAGAATGAGCGTGGAAGCATTCGTCCGGCCCGAACCGCCACCCAGGATGACCGTCTCGGACATCTGCTTGGCCCGGGAGAGCTTCTGCTCGAGGTCCCGGAACTTGGGGTTGTGGGTCCCCATGTACTCGTAGACCGCATGCGCCTTGTTGAACTGCCTCTTGCGCTCGAAGTCCAGTGCGAGGTTGTAGAGGTTGTCCATCAGATTGTCGCCGAGCGGGCACTTGCGAAACTTGTCGAAGGCCATGTCCAGCTGGCCCTGTCCCTGGAACGCGAGACCCAGCATGCGGTTCGATTCCGCGGAGTCGAGATCCGACTTGATCTTGCCGCGCTCGGTGACGAGGAACCGCTTGGTCGTGAGTGCCAGATGCCCCACCAGCAGCAGGATCACGGGCCCCATCAGCGGGATCCACATGAGCTGGGACGTCATCATCGTGAAATGGGCGCCCACCAGCGCAATGACGAGCGCGGCAGTCAGACCAGCCGCGGTGGCGGCCTTCAGGCGTGGCAGCAGCAGGGCGAGATAGGCGCCGATCACGAGGAACAGGGCGAGCCGGACCCAGTCGCTCCATTCGGGCTTCGTGAAATAGTCTTCCTGGAGGATGGCGGACACCGCATGCGCGAGCATCAGCACGGGCGGCATCGAGGTTTCCACCGGGGTCACGTGCGTCGTGCCGACGCCTGCCGCCACCGCGCCGATCAGGACGATCTTGTCGCGGTACTTGTCGGCCGGGATTTTCCCGCTCATGACGTCGTAGAAGGAATCCACCTGGAACGCAGGACGGGAATCGGCGCCCTTGTAGAAGTACGTGTACATCCGCAGACCGGGATCGGTGCGGATCTTCAGATTGCCGACCGAGACGCCTTCGCCGAGCTGCAGCTTCACGTCCTTGGGGCCGAGATTGAGGCTGCGCGCCACCACGGCGAGGGACAGGGACGGGAAGAAACTGTCGTAGTAGCGGATCACCAGGGCTTCCTGGCGATTGGCGCCGTCGACATCGGGAATGCTGTTGAGGTGCCCGACGGCAGCGGAATTCACACCGAAGGGCTCGATCGGGACTAGCACCTGGGTGGCGGGTGTGGGATAGACATTGTCGGCGGCAGCTCCGACGTTGTCCGCGATGTCTGTGATCGCATTCTTCTGCACGAACTCTGGCAGCGCGCTATCCGGGTTGCCGCGCGGTTCACCGAGCGTGAACGCCAGGGGAAGGATCACATTGCCGTTGTTCTTGATCGATGCCGCCAGCTTGCGGTCCTTGTTGAGGACTTCCTCGGCTTCGACGAGGAGGGCCTCCATCGTGCCGATCTGTTCCTTGGCGGTCTCGGGAACGCCCTGGTAGGCCTCGATGAGCTTGTTGATGTACTGCAGCCCCGGATCGATCTGGGGTTCGGAGAAGAAAGCGGTGTGGGCGACTACCTTGGCCTTGGCGCCGGTCAGCAGGTCCAGCATCTTGGCGTGTACGTCGCGCGGCCACGGCCAGCGGCCGATGTTGTTGATCGAAACGTCGTCGATGGCGATGACGGCGACCTTGTCGCTCGCAGTGTGCCCGGTCGCCCGGAGGCCCATGTCGTAGGCTTTGCGCTCTACGCTCTCGAATATTTCACTCGAAGAGAACAATAGGGCGAGCACGACGATGACGATCGCCAGGAACCAGTCTGTCTTCCAGATCGAGAGCTTGCCCATGTTCGCGATCGCGAAGCCTTAATTCATTGTGTTTTCGGCAGTTAGACGCGTCATTTGAACATCTTACGACATTTCGCCTGAAAGTCTATGATTTTTTTCTGAAACACGGCTCCAGAACCTGCTCGCCGCCAGATCGAATGGTTCGTAAGCGGCGATCGTGCCAGTCGGACGTCCGGCGCGCCTCACGCCGCTCTGGAGCGCGCCTTGGGGGCGTTCGCCGGAGGCGCCGAACGTGCGCCATTCTGGAAACTTGGGAGGGAATGCCCCGAAAAGGGGTGCCGGCCAAGCCTTGCGCGGTCAGCCGATCCCGTCCACGAGGACGACATCGGACGTTGCGGTGCGATTTCTCAGCGCCTTGGCGGGAGCGTAGGCGTCAGAGTCGTACCAGGCCTGGGCCGCAGCCATCGACTCGAACTCGAGGATGACGAGCCGCGACGGTGACCAACTGCCCTCGAGGACCCGGGTTTCGCCGCCGCGGACCCGATAGCGGCCGCCAGCGCCGGCGACGGTGGGAGCGACGAGTTCCCGGTAGGTGGCGAAGCCCTCGGGATCGGTCACGTTGACATTGGCGATGATGAAAGCGGCCATGGGAACTCGGCGATGTGGGTGGGAATGACCCCGATCGACCGCCTGGGGTGGCGGGCCGGACCGGGGCCTGGAACCGGTCAGGAAAGGGCTGCGAGAGCCGCGTCGTAGTTCGGTTCGTTGGCGATCTCCGGCACGAGTTCGGCGTGGATCACCTTGTTGTTCTCGTCGAGGACCACGACGGCGCGAGCAGTCAGTCCCTCGAGAGGACCGTCGACGATGTCGACGCCATACTTGCGATGGAAGTCCCGACCGCGGAACGTCGAGAGCGTTTCGACGTTCTCGAGGCCTTCTGCGCCGCAGAACCGGGACATCGCGAAGGGCAGATCGGCCGCGATCACGAGGACGACGGCGTTCTTCATCGCAGAGGCCTTCTCATTGAAGACGCGCGTCGACTTCTGGCAGGTGGGGGTATCGAGGCTCGGGACGATGTTCAACACCTTCCGCTTTCCGGCCCAGGCGGCGAGGGACACATCGCCGAGCGCCTTGGTGGTAAGGGTGAAATCGGGTGCGGCGCTGCCGGCTTTCGGCAGGCTGCCGGCGACGCTGACGGGGTTTCCTTTCAGGGTGACTGTGGCCATGTCGGCTCCGTTGTTTCAGGGGTCAATGCAGATGAAGTATGCCGAGCGGGCGACCCTGCCACAAGCGTCGGACGGGTCGTGCGAACGCGCGGTTACGGATGGAAAAGGAACAGCCGGTAGCCGCTCGCGGTGACCGTTCCCGTATCGAGCTGGAGGCGGATCGGCACTTCGGATTGGGCTCCGAACCCCTGCTCCGGTCTGACGGACTCCGGCAGGTACTGGGCGGGATCGAACACCTGTTTCACCAGCGCGCGTTCCTCCGGATCGGTCAGGGTGAGTTCCAGCGAGGGAAAGGCCTGAGTGAGCGGAGCGAGATTTCTCACCGTGGCGATCAGGACCACGCGGTTGGGTCGGGCGGGATCCAAAGCCTGGAGGTCCGACGTCTCGATCTCGAGCTTGTCCGTAAGGCGCGGCAATGCCACACGACAGCCGAAGCTCCGGCACATCGCTTCGAGAGGGGCATGGAGGGCGGGGATTCGGTCGGCGATCTGGTCACGGAAGAACACAATGCCCTGGACGGGCAGCAGCAGCGCGAGGATGACGGTCGCAAGCGCCAGCACCGCTCCTCGACGGCGAGGGCTCTTCGCCAACGCGGGCGACGGTTCCTGTGGAGGTTCGGCCGGGTCCGGCTCGTCGAGCGCTTCGAATCCTTCTATGGTCCCCGAGGGTGGGGGCAGTCCGCCTGACGGGGCGTCCGGGTATGCGAACACGGCCTCGTCCAGCCGTGCCGGCGTTGCCGGCGCAGGGACGGCCGCTGGGGGAGGCGCAGGCGCAGGGGCAGGCGCCACGACGGTGGCTTCCGGGTCGAACGGCTCGTCCGGCATGTCCCCACTGGGTGATGCGTCCGGATCGGAAGGCGCACTCGGCTCCGCGTATGCAGGAATATCCGCCGCGACCAGCGTTTCCGCCATGGCGTCGAAATCGGCGGCTTCAGGCTCGGGAAAGACCGGCGCATCCTCGTTCTCCTCCGCCGCGAAAGCGAGATCAAGGAGTTCGGCCGGGATGATGACGTCGACGAGGGAATCGTCCAGCGCAGCGCCTTCCTCGACCGGGGAAGCGGCGGTGATCGCCGGCGCCGAGGGCGCTTCGGGTTCCCGATCGGCAACCGGTTCGGGCGCGGGCTCGGGGGCGCTGGGGATCTCCGGTTCCGGCAGCGGCTCCGCACGCAGTTTCGCGAAAGCGTCGAAAACCTCGCCGCACTCCCCGCATCGGACGCGGCCGCCGGATGCCCCCAACTGCCCGGGAGTGACGCGAAAGGTCGCTCCGCAGCTTCCGCAGTCAGTCAGCATGCTGTCGGCGGCGGCGCTCAGTGTCGGATCCCCCATAGACACATCCATCCGTCATCGGCGAGCGGGGCCTCGAAACGTATCCACTGCGAATACGCCGACACGACGTCCGCCTGCTGCGGTTCGAGGATGCCCGAAAGGACGATCACGCCACCCGGGCGCACGCTCGCCGCCAGAAGCGGTGCAAGCACACGTAAGGGGTTCGCCAGAATGTTGGCGATGACCACGTCGTACCGGCTGGCGCGCCTGTCATCGGGACCGAGCACCTCGATGGCCGCGTCGTTGAGTGTGGCGTTGTCGCGACTCGCGATGACGGCATTGGGGTCGACATCCACTCCCGTGACGGCGCCAGCGCCGAGCTTGCGTGCGGCAATCGCGAGGATGCCAGAGCCGCAGCCGTAGTCGAGCACCGAGACACCGGGCTCCAGATACCGGTCGAGCCATTCGAGGCAGAGGCGGGTGGTGGGATGGCTGCCGGTACCGAAAGCGAGTCCCGGATCGAGCCGGATGACGACGGCCTTCGGATCTTCGGGAGGTTCATGCCATGTGGGTACGATCCACAGCCGCCGGCCGATCGGTATCGGGCTGAACTGGTTCTGGGTCTGACGGACCCAGTCCTGTTCCAGGACGGGGTCGATCTCGGCGGGTGGAAGGGGCAGGCCGATCGCGTCGCAGGCATCCGCCAGGGCCGCGCTGACGTCGGCATTCTCGGGGAATAGCGCGGCGATTCCGGTTTCGGGCCAGGCACGGGCGTCGGCGCCGGGTTCCCCGAAGATCGGTTTTTCCTCGTCGGTCCCGAAGGCGGCGTCCCCGGCATCGACCGACAGCGCCCCGGCTTCGAGGAGGGCGTCGCCGATGGCATCGGCCTCCTCGGCTCGGACCGTGATGCGGAGACGTTGCCAGGCCATCGTCGCGATTCCGGGGAGGCGCCGGGTCAGTCGCCGCGGTTGGCCTGGGCGAGCTTCTGCTCGAGGTAGTGGATGCTTGTGCCGCTGCGCAGGAACGCGCTGTCCAGCATGATCTCCTGGTGCAGGGGCAGGTTGGTCTGGATGCCCTCCACCACCATTTCCGAGAGGGCCGTCCGCATCCGCGCGATGGCCTGTTCCCGGGTGGCGCCGTAGGCAATCAGCTTGCCGATGAGCGAGTCGTAGTGCGGCGGCACCACGTAATTGGCGAAGGCGTGGGAATCGACGCGGATGCCCGGACCTCCGGGGGCATGCCACGACACGATCCGACCGGGCGACGGCGTGAACTTGAACGGATGCTCGGCGTTGATCCGGCATTCGATGGCGTGACCGCGGAACTCGATATCCCGCTGACGGAAGGGCAGTTTCTCGCCCGCCGCGATGCGCAGCTGCGCCTGCACGATGTCGATGCCGGTGATCATCTCCGTGACGGGGTGCTCCACCTGGACTCGCGTATTCATCTCGATGAAGAAGAACTCGCCCTTCTCATAGAGGAACTCGAAGGTGCCGGCGCCGCGATAGGCGATCTTGCGGCAGGCCTCGGCGCATCGGTCGCCGATCTTCGTCACTTCCCGGGGCGTCAGGCCGGGAGCGGGCGCTTCCTCGATGACTTTCTGGTGGCGGCGCTGCATGGAGCAGTCGCGTGTGCCCAGGGAGACGGCATTGCGGTGCTCGTCCGCGAGGACCTGGACTTCGATATGGCGAGGGTTCTCGAGGAACTTCTCCATGTAGACGGTCGGATTGCCGAAGGCGGCGCCGGCTTCCGCGCGGGTCGTATTGACCGCGTTCAGCAGCGCCGCCTCGGTGTAGACGACGCGCATGCCCCGTCCGCCTCCGCCCCCGGCAGCCTTGATGATCACGGGATAGCCGATGCTCCGGGCGATCTTCACGATCTCGGCGGGGCTGTCCGGGAGGGAGCCTTCCACCCCCGGGACGACCGGCACGCCGGCCTTCTGCATCGCCTGCTTGGCGCTCACCTTGTCGCCCATCAGCCGGATGGTGTCGGGGCGGGGGCCAATGAAGACGAAGCCACTCTTCTCCACGCGTTCCGCGAAATCCGCGTTCTCGGACAGAAATCCGTAACCCGGGTGAATGGCTTCGGCGTCCGTGACCTCGGCCGCGCTGATGATGGCCGGGATATTCAGGTAACTCTGTTGCGAGGGCGCCGGGCCGATACAGACCGACTCGTCCGCCAGACGCACGTACTTGGCGTCCGCGTCGGCTTCGGAGTGGACCGCGACGGTCTTCACACCCAGTTCCCGGCAGGCGCGCTGGATTCGCAACGCGATCTCGCCGCGGTTGGCGATCAGAATCTTCTCGAACATGGTTCGCGTATCCGTTGACGATGGGGGCCGGCCGATGGGCTGGCGCCGGAGGGGCGGACTCAGCCGATGATGACCAGCGGCTCGCCGTATTCGACCGGCTGGCCGTTTTCCACGAGGACCGCCTTCACCACGCCGGCCTGGTCGGACTCGATCTCGTTCAGGAGCTTCATCGCTTCGATGATGCACAACGTGTCGCCGACAGCGACGGTCTGGCCCACTTCCACGAAAGGTTTGCCTCCGGGCGAGGCGGACCGGTAGAAGGTCCCCACCATGGGCGATTTCACCCGGTGGCCCTCGGCTTCCGCGGCGGCTTCCTCAGCGGCGGCGGCGGCAGCTGCGCTGACCGGGGCACCGGCGACCATCGGCATCGCCACGGCTGCGGGGGCGACATTGAGGTGCTGCGGGGCCGCGATGGTTGTCATCATGTTGCGGGAGATGCGAACCCGTTCTTCGCCTTCGGTGATCTCCAGTTCGGAGATACCGGACTTCTCGACCAGGTCGATCAGGGCTTTTACTTTGCGCAGGTCCATGGAGGTCTTCCGGTCAGATTCGCGCGAGCGCGTAGTCCATCGCCAGTTCGTAACCCTTCGCGCCGAGGCCGCAGATCATTCCGAGCGCGATGTCGGTGAAGTACGAGTGGTGACGGAACGCTTCTCGAGCAAACACGTTGCTGAGATGAACTTCGATGAACGGGACGCGAACTGCCGATATCGCGTCGCGAAGTGCCACGCTGGTATGTGTAAATGCAGCGGGGTTCAGGATCAGGAAATCCGCCGGCCGATCGAACAGGCTCTGTACCTTGCCGACGAGTTCGGCTTCGGCGTTGCTCTGAAAGGCTTCGAACTCGACCCCGGCGGTGGTGGCTTTTGCGGCAAGGACAGCGTGGATGTCCGCAAGAGTGGTGGTCCCGTACTTCTCGGGTTCCCGCTTTCCCAGCAGGTTCAGATTGGGCCCCTGCAACACGAGAATGCGGCTCATCCCGGACCTCCCTGCATTGGGACAATGCTCGGATAACAAGATGTCATCGAACCAGTTTGCCGCAGTTCGAACCGACTTGTCCAGAAAAAGGCTGGATTTCTAGTGTTTTGAGAGATTTCCGCCTGGCGGCTGCACGCACCCCTGGAGCCCGTGCCGGATGCCTTCCTCCGGAGAGCCCGACGACCGAAGCCGACTACAGGTAAGGCTGCAGGATCGGCGTGAGATGGGACTCGTTCGTTCCACCAAGGATCGTTTTCACGACGCGACCACTGCGATCAAAGATCACGGTGAAGGGAAGTCCGCCGACGTTGTTCCCGAGCACCTTTCCGAGTTCCGTGGCATCGAACTCGCCGATCAGGATCGGATAGTTGATCCGGGCTTCCTGCGCGTACTGGCGGACCTTGTCCGTTTCATCGATGGCGATACCGACGAACTGCACGCCTCTGGCCTCCAGGGCGGTCTGCATCCGGATGAACTCCGGAATCTCCTTGCGGCAGGGCGCGCACCACGTTGCCCAGAAGTTCACGACCATGACCTTGCCCTGCCACTGGCTCAGCGATGCCTTGCCACCGGCCAAGTTGGCGAGCTCGGTCTTGAGTGCCGCGTTCGGGCTGGCGTCCGACGCGACGGATTGAGCCCCGGCATCGCTGACTTCCGGTTCCGGCTGACTATTGAAATAGAAGCCCATGGCGAGTGCGACCAGGGCCACGGCGACGAACAGGAAGCCTTTCTGCAGGGAATTCATGGGTGTCGGATCTATGGAAGGGACGGCAGTCCCGAATGGAGAAAAGTGTCGGATCGGACCCGGTCGGACCGGCCGGTCAGGGTTTTCCGCCCAGTTCCTCGAGCAATGACCGGCCGCCCGGGGTACGGGGCCCCGGCGTCGAAACCGGTCCGCCGCCGCTCACCACCGTGAGTCGTTCTTCCCGCGGGGTATAGCAGACCCCGGCATCGGCACAGCCCTGGGAGACGGTCTTCAGGGTCACCTGCCCCGGCGGAGAGCCCGATGTCAGGGAGAGCTTTATCTCCACCGAGCCGCGGTAGACCTCCACGCGGCCGAAGAATTCGTCCTTGCGGATCTCCCCGCGCGGCAGGACTGGCTTTCCGAGTTTCACGGTGCCCGGTTCGGTGCTGAACCGGAGTTTGTCTCGATACAGGTAGTACCCGTCGGCAACGTCGAAACGCACCAGGATGGTCCTGCCGTCGTACCGGGCAGTCATCGGAAATGCCCGGGCGGCGTCCAGAAGCTCGCCCTCCGCGGCATCGAGTGAGGCACTGCCCAGGCTGGCGAGGACGAGCACGACGGAAAGCAGCGCGCGCCGTCTTTGGTCTTGGACCTTCATTGCGGGAGGTTCAATCGGCAAGTGTTCCTGAGGCAGGGACGGGAGACGTCTCCGCACGGATCCAGGCGACATAGGTGTCCAGCCCCTGCACAGCTTCGAAGGCAAGTATTTCCGGCACGTCGTAGGGATGAATCTCCGCGAGGACAGTCTCCAGGGCCGGATACCGGTCCTCCGTCGTCTTGATGAGAACCGGCCATTCCTCCGCAGTCTCGACGACGCCCTGCCAGCGATACCAGGACCGTGCCGCCGGCAGCATCGTGATGCAGGCGGCCAGGCGATCCGCTAGCAACCGCTCGGCGACGGTCCGGGCAACCTCCACCGAGGGGCAGGTGCTGAGGACAAGCAGTGGCCTCGGCTCGGGACTGGAGGGCGTCACGCTGCCATATCCGCAGGAATGCCTTCCCGGACCGTCGGATACCGGAAGACGAACCGAAGCTCCTCGCGGAGCCGCCGGTTCCGGATCCGCCGCGATTCCGCCATGAAGGAGAGCAGCATGGCCGGAAGCCGCTCACGTGCCTCCTCCAGGGGAACCCGTGGGGGCGCCGGCAGCCCGAGTCGCTCTGCGACGAACTCGAAGTACTCGCCCATTCGCATGCAGGAATGGTCCGCGGCGTTGTAAGTGCGGTTCGCCCGGCCCCGCGTCAGAGCCGTTAGGGTGACGCGGGCCAGATCCTCCGCATGAATGTGATTGGTGTAGGGGTCGGACGCCGGCTCGAGAACGGGTGTGCCGGCCCGCAAGCGCGCGACGGGCAGCCGATCCGCCGCATAAATGCCCGGCACACGCAGGATCGAGAGTCGGACGCCGCATCCGCCGGCCCATTGCCGCAGCTGCTCTTCGGCGTGGGTCCGCCGGGTCGCTCGCAGTGTCTGGGGGTGGGTCGGGCGACTCTCGTCCACCCAGTCGCCGGCGCAGTCGCCGTACACCCCTGTTGTGCTTAGATAAACAAGGCGCTGTGGTAGACTGCCCCGCTTCGTCAGCGCCTGGATGAGATGGGTCGTGCGTGAGTCCCGGTCGCCTTCGGAAGGCGGCGGCACCATGTGGATCACGTCCTCGGCCAGTCCGGCCAGCCTGTCCAGCGACCGAGGGTCGTCGAGGTCGCCGACGATGGGCATCGCGCCGGCCGCCCGCAGTGCCGGCAGCCGACTGACGGAATGGGTGAGCGCGTAGACGCGGTACCGGGTCGCCATCAATGGCAGCAACCGCATCCCGACGTCGCCGCAGCCGACGATCAACACTCTTCTCATGTTTCGCATTCTAGTCCCAGCTTACGCAGCCCGGATGGGCGCCCCCTTGCCACAGTCGACACCATGTTCAGAGTCACCATTCAGAAGTCCGGTCACAACTTCGACGTTGCCGACGGTGAAACGGTTCTCACCTCCGCCCTCGCCGCGGGTTACACAATTCCCTACGGATGCCGGAACGGCGCCTGCGGGTCCTGCAAGGGCAAGGTGCTGGAAGGTCGCGTCGACTACGGCGCCCACCAGCCCTACACGCTCACCGACGGCGAGAAGCAGGCCGGCTTTGCCCTGTTCTGCTGCGCGAAGCCCCTGACCGATCTTCTCATCGATGCCCGCGAAGTCGGCGGTGTCGGTGAAATCCCGGTGAAGAAGCTTCCCTGCCGCGTGCAATCCATCGAGAAGCCCGCGCCCGACGTTGCCATCATCAAGCTCAAGCTCCCCGCGAACGAACGTCTGCAGTTCCTGGCCGGGCAGTACCTCGAGATCATCATGCGCGACGGCAAGCGCCGCGCGTATTCCATGGGCAATCCGCCCCATGCCGACGACTACATCGAACTGCATGTCCGCAACATGAAGGGCGGTGCGTTCACCGAGTACGTGTTCAACTCCATGAAGGAGAAGGACATCCTCCGGTTCGAGGGGCCCATGGGCACCTTCTTCCTGCGGGAGGACTCGGACAAGCCGATGGTACTGGTGGCGAGCGGTACCGGCTTTGCCCCGATCAAGGCCATTCTCGAGCATGCGTTTCACGCCGGTGTCCAGCGACCGATGGTGCTCTACTGGGGCGGACGCCGCCCCGCCGATCTCTATCTGTATCCGCTTGCCGAGCAGTGGGCCAGGGATCATCCGAACTTCCGCGTGGTTCCCGTCGTGTCCGACGCGGAGCCCGAGGACGCCTGGACAGGGCGCACCGGCTTCGTTCATGAAGCTGTCGTGGCTGATTTCCCCGACCTCTCGGGTTACCAGGCCTACGCGTGCGGCGCGCCCATCGTGGTGGAATCCGCACATCGGGACTTCACTACGAAGTGCGGGCTGCCCGACGACGAATTCTTCTCCGACGCTTTCACGCCGTCGATCGATCCTTCGAAAGTCACGAGCTGACAGCGAGGCCCTCGACGGGCTCAGAGAAGACGGCGGCGGCGACCGCCGGTGGCGTCTTCCAGTTGCGTCAGCGTGAGTTGCAGCGCAGCGTCCCGATGACGCTGCGCGCCGTCGTGCTCTCCGGCAGCCGTCGATAGCCGCGCCAGTTCCAGATGGGCCGTGTGGGAGGGCTCGACGGCGAGACTCGCCTCGAAGTAGCTCCGCGCCTTGCCCCACAGCGATTCATGGGCGCACAGCCGGCCCAGCGTCATCAGCAGACTCGCATCCCGGGCATGCTTTGGCAGCCACGACTCGGCTTTCTGGATACGGTCGAAGGCGCTGGCGCCGAGGCCGTCGGCATAGAGGAGGACCAGTTGCGAATCCCACTGCCGCTCCAGTGTCGCCTCGATGATGCGGCGCGCCTCGTCACCCGCCCCCAACTGCAGGAAACACTCCGCCGCCGCCTTGGCCACCAGTTCGTCTACCGCGAGCTCGGCGGGGACCTTCTGCCACGCCTCCCGGAGCCGTTCCAGGTCGATGGCGCGGCGCTTCAGCAACTCCGCGGTTGCCGTGCGCTGCAGCTGCGCGAGCGCGGCGGCATCGTAGACGTTGCGCTTGTCCAGCAGGGGCAGCAGGGCTTCGACCCGATCCCAGTTTCGCGCGAGCTGGTGGGCCTTCAGTTCGAGCCGGAGCGACGCCGTGTGCTTGTCCTTGATCTTCTCGAGCACCGCGAGCGCATCGAGATAACGCCGTTCGTCCAGTAGCAGCTCAGCCTGCGTGATGCGTCGCAGATACTCCGCGGACTCGCCGGAGTCCTCCACACGCGCGAGGTAGCGGTCCCGCGCTTCGAATGCCCGCGTCTCGTGCGCGGCCCGCGCAGCCACGACGGCAGACAGCGCCGGCTCGTACGCGAGGTCGAGCGCTTCCGCCGCAGATTTCTCGGCGCGCCCGGAGCGGCCTTCGAGATACGCCTGAAGTCCGGCCATGAACGCCGTGCGTCCCTGCTCCGTCCGGCGGTTCTCGTGGAACCTCCGGACTTCGGCGGGCAGCCGCAGCGCGGCGGACAGCGCACGCACCAGCACATAAAGAGCCGCAAACACCGTGGCGAGCAGAAGGACCGCGAAGTTGACGGAAAGCTCGATCCGATGGGTGGAGAACACCACGAGCACGTAGCCGGAGTTGTAACGGGCGGCCACCACGAAACCCACGGCGAGGGCGAACAGCCCCAGTACCCAGAAGAAGGTTCTCACGGTCTGGTCCGTCGCCCGTCGGGGTGCGTCGCGGTGTCCATGCCTCGTCTCTAGCGCGGGCCGCGAGGAGAGCCGGCCTGATTGCGCACGGCCTGCAGGCTGTCGCCGATGTCCGGCAGCGCTTCCGCGAGTTCCGCCTGCGAAAACTGCCGCAGCTGGGTACGAGCCAGGGACACGGACTTCTCGCTGAGATCGAAATGCTGGCTCAGCCACTGCTCCGCCGCCCGGCTATCTCCGCGAAAGCCGGTCTCGTTGCGGGACATGAGGGCGACGCGCGCTCCCATGAGTTTCAGCTTGAGGTTCTCGCGCAGGAAGAAGGCACTCTCGGGTGCGAGGAGCGGTGCCTGACGGGCGTCGGCAAAGCGCACGCGAAGCATGTCCTTGAGATCGGCCCACAGTTCGGTCGCGAAGCCGTTCCAAGTGCTGCGGTCGATCGCCTGGCGCGGCGTTTCCGCTGACGGGCGGCGATCCGCGGCGAGCGGATACGCATCGATGCCCGCGATCATCGTATCCAGCTTGAGCGTCATTCCCGGCACATCCAGGGTGGCCGCGGACTTGAGCCGCTCGATGTCCCGCGTGATCACGCGCCGCAGCGACAACAGGCCTGGGCGGTCCGCCTGAGCGAGACGCTTGTCCGCCGCCTCGAGGGCGATCAGCGCGGAGCGTACATTCCCCGCGAGCTGCAATTGCTGATTCGCGGTCACGAGAATCTGCTCGATCTCCGCGAGAACCCACTCATCCCGATTCCGCGCGAGTTCCTGATACAGGCTCTCCAGTGCGATGCGCTGATTCTGACTCTCGATCAGCTTGGCTTCCATCAGGCCGAGCCGGCTCTCGACGTCTCGGACCGAATTGCGCACCTGATCGGCGATGAGCCGGACCTCCTTGCTGGAAGCCTCGGTCTCGGCGAGCTTTCGGGCGACCTCGGTCTGGAGGCGTGTCGCATCGCGCTGCGACGTGGTCCACTGCCAGGCGGCCAGCGCCAGTGCGAGGATCGCGATGACGGAAGTGGTGTTGAGACCCTGCGCGACACGAGTCCATACCGGCATCTGTGTGAGCGCGGGCGGACTCGCCGGCGCAGGAGCCGCGGGAGCCGGTGGCGGGGTCGGCTGCTCGGACTGGGCAGGCCGGGGCGACTCGTCGCTCATTGCGCGCGGCTCAGGTCCGAGCGGGCGGGAACGCTGCCCAGACGCGCCAGCAGTGTCTCGACGATCGCGTCGTCACCGGCATCGGCGAGGACGATATCCGTGGCGCCGCACTCGCGAGCCGTCTGGGCGATCCGGGGATGGCTCACCACGTGCAGGACTCGGCGGAGCCGCTCCGCGAGATCCGCCGAAAGCATGCCGCCGTAGAGATTGCGCAGACCCTCGCTGCTCGTGCACGTCACGGCGTGGATGGTGCCCTCGAGGATTCTCGACCGCGCGGCGGCGGGTATCGTCGGCGGAAGCGCTCGGCGGTAGCACGACACCACGTCGACCTCGGCACCCCGGTCCCGCAGGGTGTCCTGCAGAAAAGTGCGGCCGCCCTCTCCGGAGAAGATCACCACGCGACGGCGCTGGCCGGAGGACAGCACCGGCAGACGCAGCACCGCTTCGCTGTCCGCCCCATCGTCGGGAACGATCACCTGGGGAAGACCGAATTCGCGCAGGGCACGGGCCGTTCCCGGGCCCACCGCGATGACTGCCAGATCCGGCGAAAGCGGCCCGCTTGCGAGAAGAAGCGGGACGGCATTCGCGACGGCGTTCGCACTGACGAAGATCGCCGCCCCGAATCGGTGAATGCCGATGTCCGTCATGAAGCGCTCGCAGGCATCGCCGGACGGCTCGATCGCGATCGTCGGGAGCGTTTCGGGCAGGCCGCCTTCGGCACGGATCCGCCGGCAGAGTCCTTCCGCCTGACCGTCAGGTCTCGTGACGAGCACTCCCACCCCCGAAAGGCTGCCTTGGGTCATCTGGCCGCCTGACTCGTCCGCATTCACGAGGACATGACCGCGAGAATCTCTGCGGCGCCCTTGGCGAGCAGTTCTCCGGCGACCTTCGCACCGAGGGCTTCCGGAGTCATGGCGTCGACAGCGGTCTCCGCGAACGCGCGCTCCAGTCGCAGACCGTCCGGCGTCGCGACGAAACCGCGCAGCACGGCGCGGCCATTGGCGATCTGGGCGAACCCGCCCAGCGGCACGGTGCAACTGCCGGCGAGTGCGCGACTCATCGCCCGTTCCGCGCGGACGCACCACGCGGTGTCGGCATCGGCCAGCACGGACACGATGCGATGGATGTCCTCGCGGTCGCTGCGGCACTCGATGCCGAGCGCACCCTGGCCGACGGCCGGAAGGCTTTCCTCGGCGGAGAGCGAAGAGCGGATGCGATCGCCGAGCCCGAGCCGGCGCAGCCCCGCGCAGGCGAGGATGATCGCGTCGTACTCGCCTTCGTCGAGCTTGCGCAGTCGGGTCTGGACGTTGCCCCGGACGGGCTGCACGTCGAGATCCGGGCGGCGGGCGCGGATCTGTGATTCCCGGCGAAGGCTCGCGGTGCCGACTCGCGCACCCGCGGGCAGGGAGGCCAGGTTGTCGAACCGGTTGGAGACAAAGGCATCGAGCGGATCTTCGCGTTCGCCGATCGCCGCGAGCGTGAAGCCTTCAGGGAGGTTGACCGGGACGTCCTTCATCGAGTGGACGGCGAGGTGAGCCCGACCGTCGTGGAGCGCTTCCTCGAGTTCCTTCACGAAGAGGCCCTTCCCGCCGATCTTGGAGAGGGTGGTGCCGAGCTTTCGATCGCCCTCGGTGGTCATGCCGAGGAGTTCCACCGCGTGATCCGGAAATGCGGCCTGCAGGCGCGCGCGCACATGCTCCGCCTGCCAGAGCGCGAGGGCGCTTTCCCGGGTGGCGATGACGAGTCGACGAGGTGAGGAGGCCACGTTGTCCGAAGGAAAAGTGTGATCGGGGATTCTACCAGTCAGTTCTGCCGGTCAGTCGTATCCCGATCGCAGGTTGCGTGCGCCGTTCACGGTCTCCGCCGCCCGTGCGCGCAGCCACCCTGCAAGGGCCTCCGCACTCATCCAGGTGACCGAGGAGGTGTCGATTCCGCCCGAGAACTGCTCCGCGAGCCATGCCGCCTGCCCGGGGCGATGCCAGACCAGCACGGCGTTCGTGAAAGTGGCACCCATGCCCGCGCGGAGTTCCTCCGGCCGGGTCTCCGGCGGACCGAGACGGGTTGTCAGGGATCTTGTTGCGGAGTCGAATCGGCCCTCCGCGAACCAGACTGTCCCGGAAACGACGCGTTCATCCGCCAACCGGATGCGAACGGCCACCACCGGGATCCCTTCGAAGGTCAAAGCGCCGGCGCGGGGTTCGAACCGGCACTGCCTGTCTTGCCCCGCCGCTTCGCACGTGTAGTGCGCAAGCGCCGGCAGTGCGGCCGAGGCGGTGCCGGGGGCCGGCAATTCCACTGGCGCGGCAGAGGCGACAAACGGTAGCGCCGCCAGGGCGACCAGGGCGACTCGTGCGATACAGGCCCTCACGATGCGCCCTTGAAGAACTCCCGGACGACGTGCGATTGCCGGCGCGATACCGGCAGCCGCTCGGGAATGTCCCGGAGGACGGCGGCCCAGTGGGTCTCGGCGGTCTCGTCGCCGCCCTTCTCGAAGCCGGTGAGGTGCGCCAGCGCGACGAGACTGTTGCGGTGCACCCGTACGAAAGTGCCGACGAACTCCTGTTCGAGCTTCGAGAGCGATTCCTCGATGAGGTACTCGCGCTCGCCGGTGCGGATCGTCACGTACTTCAGTTCTGCGCGGAGGAAGCGGATGTCCCGCACCGGCACGAGCACGACCCGGCCGCGTTCGTGGACGGCGAGATGGGTCCTAGGGCCGCGGCCCGCCGCATCGATGGCCTCGCGTTTCGGTGCCAGGGTTTCCTGGACGCGCTTCAGGCAGTCGCGGAGCCGCGAGACGCGGATCGGTTTCAGCAGGTAGTCGAGCGCATGCAGGTCGAAGGCCTGGATCGCATACGTGTCGTAGGCGGTCGTGAAGACCACCCGGGGCGGTGCTTCGAGCCGCTGAAGATGGCGTGCTGTCTCCAGACCATCCATGCCGGGCATGCGGATGTCCAGGAATACGAGGTCGACGGGCATCTCCTGCAGCCTCGCCAGCAGTTCGTGACCGTTCGCGGCATCGCCCACGACGTCGATGAGGATCGTGTCCGCGCAGTCGGCAAGCAGTTCGCGCATGCGATTGCGTGCCGGCGCCTCGTCGTCGGCGATGATGGCGCGCAGGCGGGCGGGCGTATTCATCGAGCGGCCGACGCCACGTCCGACTTGTAGGGAATGCGGATACGGACCTGGTACTGGCCTTCGAGCACCTGGGTCTCGAGGCGCCCCTCCTCATCGAAGTGCAGGGCGAGGCGCTCGCGGATGTTCGCCACGGCCATGCGGTTGCCGCCCTGGTGGCCGCCGCCCGGATGCACGGGATTCTTCAGGGCGATGTGAACCTCGCCACGGGTGCGGAAGATGTTGATCACGATGGTCCCGGCCTGCGGCGAGGGTTCGATGCCGTGATAGACGGCATTCTCCAGCAGGGGCTGAAGCACCAGGGGCGGGATCAGCGCATCCTTCGGCATGTTCTCCACGTGCCATTCGACGGTCAGGCGGTCGCCGAGCCGCAGTTGTTCGATATCCAGATACTGCCGGCACAGCGCGACCTCGTCTGCGAGCGGAGCGAGTTCCCGGTTGTCCGCCATGAGGACCCGGAACAGATCCGCCATGTCCTCCAGCGCCGTCTCTGCACGGCGCGGCTGAGTCCGGATTAGCGATAGCACGGCGTTGATGCTGTTGAAGAGGAAGTGCGGGCGGATCCGGGCCTGCAGCGCCTGCAGTCGGGCCTCCGTCAGCGCCGGTGACAGGGCGCGATCCCGGAGATGGAAATAGAACAGGGCGCTGCCCGAGAACACCAGCGCAAAGAACACCCTGCGATCCACGGGCCCGCTCTCCACGGCCACGCCGGCCTGCAGGAGCCAGCCGGACGCAAGGGCCGACGCCACGGAGACCACGAGCACGACTGCGACGCCCGGCGCGAGGCGGGTCCGCGAGAGCACACGTGACAGGGCGGCCAGCAGCGCCAGGGAAAGAATCACGGGCGGCTGCACGTGCAGCGACACGATCGAGAATTCCTCGGGGATCGGACGCCAGTCCGGCGTCAGCAGGACCGTCGCCACGAAGGAAGCGGCCACCGCGAGGAGGACGGTCCTCAGCCAGATGCCGATGTTCGTGAAGTCGGGAAGGCGGTCGGCGGGCACGGTGTCGCGGGACCGTTCAGGGCCCGGAAACGCGGCGCGAGTGACGGCGGGAAGCGCGTCCGCGAACGTGCCGGTGCGCTGCCGTGTCAGGCGGAGCAATTCGGGAAGACGGGGTCGGTCTCACGGGGCGCGGAGCCGTTCTATATACTCGCAGATCAAGGAAATCGGCCGGGTTCGGCCACTTCGCCACTTCTCAGGCCGGAGCGTCGCTCGCGCGACCCGACCGCCTGAGCCTTCCACACCAAGCTCGAAAAGACGGGCCTTCCGCCCGCAATGACACATGAATTCTGAACATCCCCCTTCCGGCGCGCAACCTGGCGGTGATACGCCGCAGCCCAAGACGTGGTCCGGCCGGTTTTCCGAGCCGGTCGACGAGCGCGTCAAGCGCTTCACGGCGTCCGTCGAGTTCGACAAGCGTCTCGCCCTGTTCGACATCCAGGGATCGCTTGCCCACGCCGCCATGCTGGCGGCGGTCGGTGTCATCGGCGAGCAGGATCTCGCGGACATCCGGCGTGGCATGGCGCAGATCCGGCAGGAGATCGAGAACGGCACATTCGTCTGGTCCGTGGATCTCGAGGACGTCCATCTCAATATCGAACGCCGTCTGACCGACCTCGTCGGCGACGCCGGCAAGAGACTGCACACCGGGCGCTCCCGCAACGACCAGGTGGCCACGGACATCCGTCTGTACCTCCGCGACGCCATCGACCGCATTCTCGGGTATCTGCGCGACCTGCGGCGGGTGCTCGCCGAACTGGCCCAGACCCATGCTGACCTCATCATGCCCGGGTTCACTCACCTGCAGGTGGCGCAGCCCATCACTTTCGGTCATCACCTGCTGGCGTACTACGAGATGCTGCGCCGCGATGCCGAGCGGTTCGGGGACTGCCGGCGCCGGGTCAACCGGCTGCCGCTCGGCTCCGCTGCGCTGGCCGGCACGAGCTATCCCATCGACCGCGAACAGGTGGCTGCGGCCCTTGGTTTCGAAGGGCTGAGCGAGAATTCGCTCGATGCCGTGTCGGACCGGGACTTCGCCATCGAATTCCTGTCGGCTGCCGCGCTCACCATGACGCACCTGTCCCGCCTGTCGGAGGAACTGATCCTCTGGATGAGCCCGCGGTTCGGTTTCATCGACCTGGCAGACCGCTTCTGCACCGGCTCCTCGATCATGCCGCAGAAGAAGAACCCGGATGTGCCTGAGCTCGTGCGCGGCAAGACCGGCCGCGTCAACGGCCACCTCGTCGCTCTGCTCACGCTGATGAAGTCGCAGCCGCTCGCCTACAACAAGGACAATCAGGAGGACAAGGAACCGCTGTTCGACACCGTCGACACACTGTCCGACTCCCTCGTCATCTACGCCGAGATGCTTCGGGGTCTTCGGGTGTTTCCCCAGCGCATGCGGGACGCGGCGCTGCAGGGATTCGCCACGGCCACCGATCTCGCCGACCATCTCGTCAGGCTCGGTACTCCGTTCCGCGAAGCCCACGATGCGGTGGCGCGCGCGGTCCGCTTTGCTGCCGACAAGGGCTGCGATCTCTCCGATCTCACGCTCGAGCAGTTGCGGGTGTTCGCGCCATCGGTCGGACCGGATGTGTTCGAGGTGCTCACTCTGGAAGGGTCCGTGGCGGCTCGTGCGCACCGTGGCGGCACCGCGCCTGCGCGTGTCCGGTCGGCCGCCGCGAAAGCCCTCGCAGACCTCGACGGAGAGTTGCCGTGAGCTCGTTGCCCCTGGACCGTCTCTTCCGCATCGACGGCAAGCTCGCCGTGGTCACCGGCGGGAACTCCGGTATCGGCCGGATGATGGCCGTGACGCTCGCCGAGGCAGGGGCGGACGTCGTCCTGATTGCGCGGGATATCGCACGCCTCGACCAGACGGCCCGCGAGATCGGGCAGTTCGGACGCAAGGCAGTTGTCCTCGCTGCGAACCTTGGCGAGAGCGAGGGCGTTGCCGAAGCGGTCGCTGCCACGCTGGAGCGGGCGGGGTCGCCGGACATTCTCGTGAATGCCGCGGCCATCAACGAGCGCCCTTCGATGCAGGTGCTCGACGAGGGCGTGTGGAACCGTACGTTGCGGGTGAATCTGGATGCGCCCTTTCTGCTTGCGCGCGCCTTCGCACCCGAGATGGCTCGCCGGCGCTGGGGACGAATCATCAACATGGCGTCCCTGCAATCCATCCGGTCCTTCAACAACGGCGGCGCGTACGGCGTGTCGAAGGCCGCGATCGCGCAGCTGACGCGCGCGCTCGCCGAAGCGTGGTCCTCCCAGGGCGTGAACTGCAACGCCATCGCACCCGGTTTCGTCGAGACGCCGATGACCCGCGCCGTGTTCTCGGATCCTGCGCGCGCCGCGGCCATGGCGGCGCGGACCATGGTCGGCAGGAACGGACTTCTGGAGGATGTGCGCGGCCTCACGGCATTCCTCGCGTCGCCCGCGTCCGACTACATCACGGGGCAGGTGCTGTTCCTCGACGGCGGGTTTTCGGCAGGTTGACAAATGAAGTCATGGTGTTAGATTCCAAAGGCTTTGCCGGCGGCTCGTCGGCATCGCGTTGATACAGGGGGAAGGGAGATGAAAAGAATCGGTGGCGCCCTCGGCGCGGCAGTGGTGGCGTGTTCGCTTCTTGCCATGGGCATGCCCGCTCAGGCGCAGCAGAAGACGAGCGTCAAGGTCGGGTTCGTCACGTTTCTTTCAGGTCCCGCTGCCGGTCCGTTTGGCGTCCCGGCCAAGATGGCAGCCGAGGCGATCGTCGAGTCCCTCAACGCCGGCAAAGGCCCTGCGCCATACCAGATCAAGGGGTTCGGCGGGCTGCCCATCGAACTGGTCGTCGCCGACGAGGCGGGCGGTGCGACGAAGCAGGTCGCCGAATTCCGGACGCTGGTCCAGCGCCAGGAAGTCGATATGGTCATCGGCTACATCGGCAGCGGCGATTGCCTCGCCATCGCCCCTGTCGCCGAGGAACTCAAGAAGCTCACCGTGCTCTTCGACTGCGGTACACCGCGGGTATTCGAGGAAGCCAGTTACAAGTATGTGTTCCGCACCCGCGCACACGCGACCATGGACGCTGTCGCCGCAACCATGTACCTGCTGGACAACCGGCCTGCCGTCAAGCGCATCTCCGGCATCAACCAGAACTACGCGTACGGACAGGACTCCTGGAACGACTTCGAAGCCAGTATCAAGGCGATGAAGCCTGGTGTGGAAATCGTGACTTCGCAGATGCCGAAGTTCGGCGCCGGCCAGTACGGCTCCGAGGTCTCGGCGCTGCTCGCGTCGAATTCGGATGTCATCCATTCCAGCCTCTGGGGCGGGGATCTGGAGGCGTTCATGCTCCAGGCGCAGCCGCGGGACCTCTTCCGCAAGAGCGTGCTCGTGCTGGTCGCGGGCGAGCCCTATCTGCACCGGCTGCCAGGCAAGATTCCCGATGGCACGATCGTCGGCGCACGCGGCACCAACGGCGTCTTCGCTCCCGACTCCCCCCACAAGCGCTGGCTGATGGAGATCTACAAGGCGAAGGCCGGCGTCGACCCAAACTATCCGGCGTTCAGCGTCGCCCAGGCCTTCCTCGGCGTGAAGGCGGCGTGGGAAAAGGCGACAGCAAAGAAGATCGGCTCGGCGATTCCCATGGGCGCTGCAAAGAACGTGAAGGAAGAGATGGAGAAGGCCTACGCGCCGCCCACGCAGGACGAGCTCATTGCCGCATTCGAGAACAGCACTTTCGACAGCCCCTCGGGCAAAGTGAAGATGGGGCTCGGCAAAGGGCATCAGGCCGTCATGGGCACCGCCTACGGCACGACCCGGTTCGAGAACGGGGTCGTCAAGGTCGGGAACATCAAGTACTACGATGCCGAGCGAGTGACCCCTCCCGAGGGCATCTCGTCGCTCGACTGGATCAAGTCCGGTTTCCGCAAGTCGAAGTAGAGAGCTGCTTCGTGCTTGATTCGATCGGCGGCATCGTCCGCAAGGCCGATGCCGTGCCTGCCGCATGGGGGCGCGTGTCGTGAGTCAGTTCATTGCCGTGCTCGTCGATGGTGTCGTCTACGCCTCATGGCTCTTCATCATCGCCGTGGGCCTCACGCTGATCTACGGCGTGATGAAGATCCTGAACATCGCCCACGGGAGTCTGTACGCCCTCGGCGCCTTTTCCGCCGTCTCCCTTTCTGCGGCCTGGTTCTCCCAAGGGTATGCGGCGATGGGCAGCTTCGCGATGCTGGCGCTTGCCGCCGTGCTCGTCGGACTCGTCTTCGGACCGCTGATCGAGAGGGGGTTGCTCCAGTTCCTCTACGGGAAGGACGAGGTCGTGCTGGTGCTCGTCACCTACGCCCTGTTCCTGATTCTCGAGGACTTCATCAAGCTGGTCTGGGGTGTCGACCCGCTCTTCGTCCAGGGCCCCAACGGCGAGACGCCTTACGGGCTTCTCGGCAACTTCGAGGTGGCGGGGCTCACGTACCCCAACTACAACCTGCTGCTTCTGGGCGTGGCCGTCCTGACGGGCCTCGTGCTCACTTGGTCGCTCAACAGCACGCGGTCCGGCAAGCTGCTGCTCGCGGTCATCCATGATCGTGAGGTGAGCGCGGCTCTGGGCATCAACGTGAGCAGGACGTACTTCGTGACATTCACGATCGGTGCGTTCCTCGCCGCTGTCGGCGGCGCGCTCACGGCCCCCACCGTGTCGGTGGTCACGGGGATGGGGGCCGAGGTGATCGTCATGGCCTTCGCCGTCGTCGTGATCGGCGGCCTCGGCAGTCTTCCGGGCGCGGCCCTCGGCGCACTGATCGTCGGCATGGTCCGCGCGGCGGCCGTCCACTATGCCCCGGAGGTGGAACTGTTCAGCATCTACTTCGTGATGGCGGCTGTGCTGATCGCCCGTCCGAAGGGGCTGTTCAGCGGCGCTGAGGTGCGCAAGATATGAAACTCGATCGCACCGGTCTGTCCCTGATCGTCGTGGTGGTGATGCTGCTCGTCTCCGGGCCTTTCCTGCCGAGCTGGATGGTGTCGCTGCTGAACGTGTCGATGTGCTATGGCATCGTCGTTCTCGGGATGATGCTGCTCATGCGCACGGGTCTCGTCTCGTTCGGCCACGGGCTCTACTACTGTCTTGGCGCGTATGCGGCGGGCCTCATCGATCAGGTCTGGAAGATGCCCGACATGCTGCTGATGGTCGCCGGGTCGATCGTCGCCACCGCCGTCGTCTCGGCGGTGCTGGGGCTGCTCCTGGCGAAGTATCGCGAAATCTTCTTCGCGATGCTGTCGCTCGCGTTTTCCATGATTCTCTATGGGCTCCTGGTGAAGTCCGCGTCCCTCGGTTCCACGGACGGCTTCAACGTCGCCGCGAAGACGGTCGGCGGCGTCGCTGTGGAAGGGGATACCCTGCGGGTCACGGTCTTCAGCGTCACCGCGGTCATCCTGGGGATCGCCGCGTTCCTGCTGCACGGCTATCTGGCATCCCACCGGGGGCGCCTTGCCGGCGCGATCCGTGACAACGAACTGCGCGTCGAATACATGGGGGCGTCCGTCTTCGCGACGGTGCATTTCAACTACGTGGTGTCGGCCGTGCTCGCCGGAATCGGCGGAGCGCTGATGGCCGTGAACATCGGCCACATCGATCCCGAAATGACCTACTGGCCCCAGTCCGGTGAATTCGTGTTCATCGCGATCCTGTCCGGCACAGGGAGCGTGTTTGCACCGCTCGGCGGGGCCCTGGTCTTCGAGTCGGTCCGCAGCTTCGCCTATGAGTACTCGCCCAACACCTGGCAGATGGTGCTCGGCATCACGATGCTGGTGGTGATGATCTTCCTGCCGGGCGGGCTGTGGTCGCTCTTCACGCGCGGCAAGGCGAAGGAGGCCGCGACGTGAGCGTCATTCTCGATGCGAAGGGGCTCAACAAGAGCTTCGGCGCCGTCACTGCCGCCGCGGACATCAACGTGGCCATCACCCAGGATTCCATCGTCGGGCTGATCGGCTCGAACGGTGCGGGCAAGACGACCTTCATCAACATGGTCACCGGTTATCTCAAGCCGACCTCCGGCACCATCAGTTTCGACGGCCGCGACATCACCAGACTGAACCCCCGGCAGATCACCCGTCTGGGCATCTGCCGGTCGTTCCAGATTCCGCAGCTCTTCAATACGCTCTCGGTTTCCGAGAACCTGCGGATTGGCGTGGGCATCGTGGTGCAGGCAGGCGGCCGCTGGGGCGGAGGCAAGGGCCAGGGCTATGACGATCCGGGCAGGGCGGTGGATGCCATGCTCGACCAGTTCCACCTGGGGCCCTACCGGAATCGCGCGGCAGGCCTGCTGCCGGAAGGCACGCGCAAGCTGCTGGACATTGCGATGGCCATGGTGGTCCGCCCGCGCATCCTGCTGCTCGACGAGCCGACGAGCGGCGTGTCCGCCGACGAGAAGTTCAGCCTCATGGACATGGTCATGGCGGCGGTGCAGGAGCACAAGGTGACGGTTCTGTTCGTGGAGCACGACATGGACGTGGTGTCGCGCTATACCGACCGGGTGCTCGCGTTCTACGAGGGCCGCATCATTGCCGACGGCGAACCCGCTTTGGTGCTGGACGACGTGGAGGTGCGCAAGTTCGTGATCGGCGGCCACGCGGCGGCGGCGGGCGGAGGTGGCCATGCTTGAGATCGAACGGCTGGACGTCTCGATCGGTTCCGTCGGCATTCTGCGCGGTGTCGACATGGTGGTCGGAGAGCGGCAGTTCGTCGGCCTGATCGGCCGCAACGGCGCCGGCAAGACGACGCTGATGCGAGCCATCATGGGGATTCTGCCGGCGAAGGCCGGAACCATGCGCTACGACGGCAAGTCCATGGATCGGATGGCCACCCACCTTCGAGCGCGTGCGGGTATGGGGTACATGCCGGAAGACCGGCGGCTGATCCCGACGCTTACCGTGGAGGAGAACGTCCTGGTGCCGGCCTGGGCAGCGAGCCGCACGGACGTCGAGGCACGGCTGAAGCGCGTGTACCAGATGATTCCCGAAGTCGAGACCTTCCGGGCGCGCAAGGCGCTGCAGTTGTCCGGGGGCCAGCAGAAGCTCGTGGCACTCGCCCGGGCGCTCATGTCAGGAACCCGGCTGCTCCTGCTCGACGAGCCGTTCGAAGGGGTCGCGCCCGTGCTGGCCCGCCGACTGGCGGAAGTCATCTCGGCGTTGAAAAGCGAAGGCCTCTCGATCATTCTCACCGAGTCGGATCTGTCCCATTCGAAGGAGATGCTCGACCGTGTCTACGTCATCGATCGGGGAGTGGTCGCGGCCGGCTAGCCCGGTGCCGACGCTCCGCCCCAACCCGCGCTCCCGCCCGACCCGGTGCGAAGTCCCGGCGGGTCTCTGAGCGGCAAGGTCGGCATGTCCGGCCTCGCCGCCTAGCGCAAAGCTCCCATGGCGTTGCAACCGCTCGAAAAGGCTTCCTACGTCCAGCCCAAGGGCAGATTGGGGTCGCTTCTCGCCGGCGCCGCGGTGCTCACCGGTCTCGCCGTCGGTCTGTTCGGTCTGCACGAGTGGCACTCGGTGTCGGACAGTCTGTCCGGATCGGCCGCCGATCTTGCGCGGGTCGGTGCGCGCTCGACCTCCCTCTTCTATCGACGGTTCGAAGGCGCGCTCGTCAACGTTGCCAGTGAACTGAGCAGCTCCGGCCCGTCGCTCGATCCCGTGCATGCGAGGGTGGTGATCGGGCGCACCATATCCTCCGTCGCCGGGCTCGACCGGATCGTGCTTCTGGACGAGGAGGGCAGGATCTTCGCGGACTCCTCCTCGACACTGCCCGCGCCTCGTGCCCCCATGGTGCCGCACGCGTCGCCACCCCGGACGAACCGCATCGAGGTCGACCGCCCGACGATCGATCGCGGCTCCGCGAGATGGATCGTGCCGATGCGCCTTCAGGTCCCCGGCAAGGCGCAGGGGCACGACTGGGCGCTGGTTGCGACCACGTCGATCGAGAGTCCCTGGCAGCTCGTGGGCGAGATGCCGCTCCCGCCCGGCTGGGTGATGGCCCTGCAGCGTGACGACGGCTATCTCCAGGGACGATGGCCGGCGCCGACCAGCAGCGCGCTCTACGATCGCCCCATCGAAGGGCCCGTCGGCGCGTTCTTGCGGGATCAGCCGGGGCAGACCGCCGGGTCTGTTGCGGGGTCGAGTCCCACGACGGGCGAGCCGAGGCGCTACGCGTTCCAGCGCGTGGCGGACTATCCGCTCACGCTGTTCGTGTCGTTCCCGGACGATGCGATCTTCGATGCCTGGCTCGAACGGGTGCGATTGCCCTTCTCGCTGTTCGCGCTGGTGGCGCTGGGGAGCCTGTGGGTCTACCGGCGTCTTGCGAGCCAGCAGGCCCGGCACACGGCCGATCTCGCCCGGCGCCGGGAGCGGCTGGAGATTCTTCATGCGATGACGACGGATTCCATCGCGGGCCTGACGGCCGAGGCGCTCGTTCGGCGCACATTGGAGCGCCTGCACCTCGTGTTCCCCGGGGCGCACCTCGTCTTCTCGGCGATCGGCCCCGACGGCGCAGCGACGCTGGCCGATCGTGTGGCGCCGGCGATCCCCGGCGCCGAACTGCCGGCCCGTTTCACCGGTCCCGGGCAGGCGCGCCTGGCGCTTCCAGTGCGTCAGGGAGAACCGGCATTCCACGACCCGGATGGTCGCGAGAGTGCCCTGCCGGCCCAGGATTCCGCCATCCGGCCCGGCGCGTCCCTCGACGTCACTCTGTCGGACGCGCAGGAATCCGCCGGCGTGCTGAGTGTCATTGCCGCGGCGCCGCTGCGCTGGGACGAACACCATGTCGAGCTTCTGCGTGCCGTGGCGGCGCAACTGTCGCTCGTCCTGCGGCATGCGGCCGCCGACCGTCTGCGTGCGGAGGCCGAGCGGCAACTCCGGTCGCGCGAAGCGTTGTTCAGCGCGGTATTCAACAGTTCGCGCGATGCCCTGTTTCTCGGGAATATCGCCGATGGTCGCGTGTTCGATTGCAACCCGCGCGCGGTGGCGTTGTTCCAGGCGCCATCGCGTGACTACATCCTCGGGCGCCCCGGGCACGCGCTGCTGCGCCATCCGCTGTCGCGCGCCGAACTCGCCGAGCGGCTGGACCGTCTGGACCGCGGCGAGACGGTGCAGGAGGACCTCGAATTCCGCACCCGCCAGGGTCGGCGCTTCTGGGCTGAGATGCTGGCCACGAGGCTGGATCTCGCCGGGACTCGCGCCTATGTCGTCCGGGTGGCGGACATCACGGAGCGCAAGGCTGCGGAAGACCGCATCCGCTACCTCGCCCAGCATGATGACCTCACGGGGCTCCCGAACCGCGCGTTCCTCCATCAGGCGCTCACGGCGGCGATCGAGCGGGCACGGCGTCACGATCGCCGGCTCGCTTTGCTGTTCATGGACCTCGACCGGTTCAAGCTCATCAACGATTCCTTCGGCCATGCCGTCGGCGACGAGGTGCTCCAGGTCACAGCCCAGCGGCTGCGCACCAGCCTGCGTGCGGCCGACACGATTGCGCGACTTGGCGGCGACGAGTTCGTCGTGCTCGTGGAGGATTTCGTGAACGAAGCCGACCTCGCCGGCATTTCGCAGAAGCTGCTCGGCGCCTGCTCGCAGCCATTCCATCGTGACGGTCACGAATTCGCGCTCACGGTGAGCGTCGGCCTCAGCACCTATCCGGACGACGGGCAGGACATCGACACGCTGTTCAAGGCCGCCGATTCCGCCATGTACCGCGCGAAGGAATCTGGCAAGAACACCTACCGCTTCTATTCGCCGCAGCTCAATGCGCATGCGTTCGAGCGGCTTTCGCTGGAGTCGGCGCTCAAGCGCGCGGCGTCGCGCGGGGAACTGCGCCTCTACTACCAGCCCAAGCTGGAGATCTCCACCGGGACCGTGACGGGCGCGGAAGCGCTGGTGCGCTGGGAGCACCCGGAGCGAGGCCTGCTCCAGCCCGCGCAGTTCGTGCCGCTCGCCGAGGAGTCCGGCCTCATCGACGAGATCGGCGCCTGGGTGCTTGGCGAGGCCTGCCGCCAGGGCCGCGCGTGGCGGGCGCAGGGGCTGGACGACCTGGTCATCGCCGTCAACCTCTCCGCGCGACAGTTTCTCAAGGGCGATGTGCTGGGCCAGGTGACACGCGCCCTGGCCGAGGCCGACCTCGACCCCGAGCATCTCGAGCTCGAACTGACCGAGAGCACAGTGATGTCGAATCCCGAGGTGGCGGCCACCGTGCTGATGGACCTGACCCGTCTCGGCGTGGGAATCGCCATCGACGATTTCGGGACCGGCTATTCGTCGCTTGCGCAGCTGAAGCGCTTTCCCGTGGCCACGCTCAAGATCGACCGTTCGTTCATCCAGGACCTGCCGGACGACCCGGAGGCCTCGGCGATCACCCAGGCCGTGCTCGCCCTGGCCCGCAGCCTGCGCCTTCGCGTCGTGGCGGAGGGCGTGGAGTTCCCGCGTCAGCTGGTGTTCCTCGCGGCGCACGGCTGCGACTTCGCCCAGGGATTCTGTGTGGCGAGGCCCCTGCCGGCGGCCGAGTTCGTGCAGTTCGCGAGAGCTGCCTCCCGCAACGGGGTCTGATCCCGCCGGGCTTCGTGACCGCAGCGGGAAACGAGGATTCCCCGTGTAAACTCAGCGGTCTTTGCGGTGTCAATCTTCTATACGGATTCCCCCATTTCCAAGCCCAGGACGCCATGACCGACGATCTCGATTCCCACGGTTTCGCCACCCGCGCCATCCACGCCGGCCAGGCGCCCGATCCGGCTACCGGCGCTGTGATGCCGCCGATTTACGCCACCTCGACGTTCAAGCAGTCGTCTCCCGGCGTGCATACCGGCTTCGAATACGCGAGAAGCCAGAACCCGACCCGGATGGCGTTCGAACGTTGCGTGGCCGACCTCGAGTCCGGGGAGACCGGGTGGGCGTTCGCCTCGGGACTCGCCGCGATGAGCACGGTGCTCGAGCTGCTGGACGCCGGCAGCCACATCGTCGCCGTCGACGACATGTACGGCGGCAGCTGGCGGCTGTTCGAGCGCATCCGCGGCCGTTCCATGGGACTGAAGGTGAGCTACTGCGATCCCAACCGCCCCGAGGAACTGGAGCGTGCCCTGCGTCCCGAGACTCGCATGATCTGGGTGGAGACGCCGTCGAACCCGCTGCTCAAGGTCACGGATCTCGCAGCTATCGCGAAGATCGCCCGGCCGCGCGGCATCCTGACGGTCTGCGACAACACGTTTGCCTCGCCTTACGTGCAGCGGCCGCTGGAGAGCGGCTTCGACATCGTCCTGCATTCGGTCACCAAGTACATCAACGGTCACTCCGACGTGGTCGGCGGCATCGTGGTCGTCGGCCGCAACCCTGAACTGCAGGAGCGGCTGTCGTTCATGCAGAACGCCATCGGCGCCATCATGGATCCGTTCAGCAGCTTCCTCGCGCTGCGCGGGCTCAAGACCCTGCCGCTGCGCATGGAGAAGCATTGCGCGAACGCGATGGAACTCGCGCACTGGCTGGATGCCCACCCGAAGACGCTGCAGGTTCTCTATCCCGGCCTGCCCAAGCATCCCCAGCACGCGATTGCAGGCCGGCAGATGCACGGGTACGGCGGCATGGTGTCCGTGTTCCTTCGCGGAGATCTCGATGGCACCCGCCGGTTCCTCGAGAAGTGCGAACTCTTCACGCTCGCGGAGTCCCTGGGCGGCGTCGAGAGCCTGGTGGGGCATCCGGTCCTGATGAGTCATGCATCCCTTCCCGCCGAGCGGCGTGCATCGCTGGGCATCACCGACAACCTGATCCGCCTGTCCGTCGGGATTGAGGATGTCGCCGACCTGCGGCGGGACCTCGAACTCGCGCTGGCCGTTCTCTGAGGTTGCCACGATGCCGTTCGCGCTGTTCCGGCCCCGGGTTGTCTTTCTCGTCGTGTTCCTCGCTTGCGCCGGTCTCATGGGCGGTGGCCTGTTTCTCCAGTACGCCCGCGGCCTCGAGCCGTGCCCGATGTGCATCCTGCAGCGATACGCGTTCATCAGCGCCGGCGTGCTGGCGCTGATTGCAGCGCTGCACAATCCGGGTCGGAAGGGGGTGAGTGTCTACGCATCGCTCATGGCGATCACGGCCCTGCTGGGCGGGGGCGTGGCGGCCCGCCAGACCTGGCTTCAGCACAACCCGCCTGCGATCGCGGACTGCGGGCCGGGGCTCGAATACATGGTCGAGTCCTTCCCGCTGTCCCAGGCCTTGCCCATGATCTTCCGCGGGTCGGGCGACTGCTCCGAGATCCAGTGGACCTGGCTCGGCCTTTCCATCGCCGAGTGGGCACTGGTCGCGTTCGCGGCGATCGTCGTGGCGGCTGTGCTCGCCTGGCGTTTTGCCGCCCGGCGCCCCACTTCGGTGTTCGCCGACTGACCGTCTTCCGGCTTCCCGCAAGGGGCCGGCTTCCCCATCCCTCCTCAATCCTTTCCGATCCGGACCGTAAAAGAAGGTGATGAGCCCGATCTCACCCACCCCAGGCACCCCCCGCGAGACGACCCGTCCGATCGGCCATGCGTTCGGCCTGCTTGCGGCCGCCCTGCTGATCCTGTCCGCCTTCTACACGGTCTATGCCTGGCACGCGGTCCAGCGCGAGCAGAGCGTTGCGCTGCGCAGCCTGTCCAGCTTTACCGCCCGTTCCGCCAACCTGTCCCTCCGTGACTACGAGGGCTTCCTCCCGCTGGTCGCCATGAAGGTCCGCGAGGCCGGGGGACCGGAACGCCCCGAGCAGGTGCAGGCGGTCCTCGATGCGTTCGTCAGTGCAAAGCCCGGGACGGTCGCACTGCAGTTGCTCGATGCGGAGGGCAAGGTCGTGGCGTCCGCGGTGCCGGCCGGCAGTCAATCGCGCGTGGCGATCGAGGCGACCGAGGCGAATCTTCGGCAGGGGGGTGTTCGGATCGGCAAGGCCGTGAGGGATCCCGCGACTTCGGCGTGGTACCTGCCTCTGCAGATGCGCTATCCGGCTCTGGGAGCGGGCGAAACGGTCCACGTCCTCGTCGCCCTCGTGGATACCGGACGGCAGCAGTCGACATGGTCGGGCTCCGCCCTTGCGGGAGGGGTGGTGGCAGGGCTGCTGACCGACAGCGGTGTGCTGCTCGGTGCTGCGGCAGGCGCGGATGTCGCCCGGTCGGCCGCACGGCAGATGGCGCGCGAGATCCTGACCCGCCATCTCGCCGCCCAGGGTTACCCCCAGAGTGGCGAATTGCTGCCGACGAGCCATTTCGAGTTTGAAGGCTATGACCTTGCCTTCCAGCGGCTGGCGCACTTTCCGGTGACGGCCTTCGTCGCCGTGCCCCGGACTGCCTCCTGGGCGACCTGGGTGTCGCGGGTTCAGGTGCCGCTGGGCCTGTTCGCCCTGTCGCTGGCCGGTCTCGTGTTTGCGGCGGCATGGACGCATCGGCAGCACCGTACCCGGGAGGCCGAGCGCGATGCTGCCGAGTCGCTCCTGGAACAGCAGCAGACGCGGCTGGCCAGACAGGCCGCTCTTCTGGACCGGACAGAGCGGGCAGCCCATGTGGGCGGCTGGGAACTGGATCTCTCCTCGGGCGTCGTCTACTGGACGGATGAGGCTTTCCGCATCCATCGCACCGAGAAGGGGCAGTTCACCCCCACGCTGGACTCCGTATCCGACCTGTACACGCGGGAGAGCCGTGAGCTCTACCGGGCCGCGGTCGAAAAGTCGTTCCGGGCCGTGCACGCCTGGGATATCGAGGTCGAGCTTGCCTCCGGCGACGGACCGGGCGCCTGGGTCAGGGTGACCGGAGCGTCCGAGCCCGGCCCCGCGGGTCTGCCTGCCAAGGTGTTCGGTTCAGTGCAGGATGTCACCGACCGGCATCGGGCCGACGAACGCATCCGCCGCCTCGCGCACTACGACGATCTCACCGGCCTAGCCAATCGCACGCTCTTCACACACCATCTCACGCACGCCCTGGCGCGCGCGGAGCGGTATTCCAAGCATCTCGCCGTCCTGTTCATCGATCTCGACCGCTTCAAGATCATCAACGACACGCTGGGCCACGACACCGGGGACATCGTGCTCAAGGCGATCGCCCGCCGCCTGTCGGAGAGCATGCGTGCCGCCGACCTCGTCGCCCGACTCGGCGGGGACGAGTTCGTGGTGGTCGCGGAAGAGCTGGAGAATCCGGAGGCCGTGGCCGAGGTGGCGGCGAAGCTGCTGGCCGTCATCGATCAGCCGGTCATGTATCAGGGCCAGGAACTCGCGCTGACGGCGAGCATCGGCATTGCCGTGTCGCCCGAGGACGGGCGGGATCTGCAGACGCTCCTTAAGCATGCTGACATTGCGATGTACCGCGCCAAGGAGCAGGGCAAGAATCGCCATGCGTTCTACTCCTCCGGCATCAACACCTCGAACGTCGACCGACTGTCGCTCGAGTCACGCCTCAAGAAGGCGGTACTCGAACAGAACCAGTTCGTGCTGCACTACCAGCCGAAGGTGAGCATCCAGGACGGCCGCATCACCGGGGCCGAGGCGCTCGTAAGGTGGATGAGTCCGGATCGCGGACTGGTGCCGCCAAACGAATTCATTCCGCTTGCCGAGGAGACGGGACTCATCTCCGCCATCGGCGAATGGGTCTTCGAGACCGCCTGCCATCAGGCGGCGGCCTGGGCTCGAAAGGGCCTGCCGCCGATCCGTATCGCCGTCAACCTGTCAGCGAGACAGTTCTACGGCCAGGGATTCGTCGACGGTGTGCGGCAGGTCCTGGAGTCGAGCGGCGTGCGTCCGGGCGCGATCGAACTGGAACTTACCGAGAGCGTGATGATGCAGAACGTCCAGTACGTGGCCGATCTGCTGATGGAGCTGAAGCTCCTCGGACTGCACATCGCCGTCGACGATTTCGGGACCGGCTATTCGTCGCTCAGCTATCTGAAGCGTCTGCCGCTCGATGCGCTGAAGGTGGACCGCTCGTTCGTGCGCGATGTACCGCGAGATCCCGATGACGTCGCGATCACCACTGCCGTCATCGCTCTCGCGCACAGCCTGCGGCTCAAGGTGGTTGCCGAAGGCGTGGAGACGGAAGCGCAACTCGGTTTCCTCCGCGAATTGCAGTGCGACGAGATTCAGGGTTTCCTCTTCAGCAAGCCGGTGCCGGCCGCCGAGTTCGAGGATCTTCTCCGGCGCGATGTGCGTCTGGTTTCCGGTCAGGCGCGCAGCGCCGCGTGATCTTCCGGTCGCCGCAGTCGACCGCGCCCGCCGTTACTTCGCAGTTGCCTTCGCCTCGATCACATCGAGGACCATGGCCGCCACGTTGCACCCCGTCTGATCCAGGATCTCGCGCATGCACGTGGGGCTGGTGACGTTCACCTCGGTGAGGTTCTCGCCGATCACGTCGAGCCCGACGATGAGCAGCCCGTGAGCCTTCACCGTGGCGCCGACACCTTCGGCGATCTCGCGATCCCGCGCGGAGAGCGGCTGGGCCACGCCGCGGCCGCCGGCAGCGAGGTTGCCCCGGGATTCGCCTTCCTTCGGAATGCGCGCGAGCGCGTAGGGCGCAGGCACGCCATCGATCAGCAGCACCCGCTTGTCCCCCTGGCGGATCGCGGGCAGATACTTCTGCGCCATCACCGTGCGGGATTCGAACTGGGTCAGCGTCTCGATGATGACGCCGATGTTGGGATCGGCGGCGTCGATCACGAACACGGAGCTGCCGCCCATGCCGTCGAGAGGCTTCAGGACGATCTTCCCTTCGGTGGCGAGAAACGCGCGGATGTCGTCGCTCTTCCGGGTGACGAGCGTCGGTGCCGTGAACTGGGGGAACCGGGCGATCGAGAGTTTCTCGTTGAAGTCGCGCAGCGACCGGGGCGAGTTGTAGACCGCGAGTCCCTGCGCCTGCGCGAGTTCCAGCAGATACGTGCAGTACACGTACTCCATGTCGAAGGGCGGATCCTTGCGCATGAGGACCGCGTCGAAGCGGGTGAGCGCGCCGTCGGATGCTTCCTTCTCCCGATACCAGTCGTGATCGTCGGCCGCAGGTTCGATCCGTACGGCCGACGCCAGGACCTGTCCTCCGCTCCAGCGCATGGCCGACTGCTCGAAGCAGTGGATGCGATGACCGCGCGAGGCGGCTTCCCGCATCATCAGGACCGAGGAATCCTTGTAGGCCTTGAGGCTCTCCAGGGGATCGATCAGGAAGGCGATGTCCATGCCTGAGGTCAGGCGGCGGACGCAGCGGGTTCGGTGCGCTCGAGTTCGAGGGCCGCGGCGAGCAGTGCCAGACGGGCGATGACGCCGTAGGCGTAGAAGCGGTTGGGCGTGTCGTCGGGCGGCGCGTCGAAGTTCGGCTGCTGGCAGGGCGTCTGGAACGCGAGCGGCACGAACTGCATGCCCGGCGCGTTGAGGTTCTCGTCGGGGCCGCGACTGGTGTGAATGCGGTAGAAACCGCCCACCACGAAGTGATCAATCATGTAGACCACGGGCTCTGCCACGGCATCGTTCACGCTCTCGAAGGTGGGCACCCCTTCCTGGACGATGACGCGCGTGACTTCCAGGCCTTCCTTGATGACGGACATCTTGTTGCGCTGCTTGCGGTTGAGGCCGACGACTTCCTCGGCGCTGCGCACGGACATGATGCCCATGCCGTAGGTGCCGGCGTCGGCCTTCACGATCACGAACGGATCGTCCTTGATGCCGTACTCACGGTACTTCTCGCGCGTCTGCTGCAGGATGCCGTCCACCCAGCGTGCGAGGCACTCCTCGCCCTGGCGGTCATGGAAGCTGATCTCGCCGCACGAACCGAAGTACGGATTGATGAGCCAGGGGTCGATGCCGACGAGAGCGGCAAACTCGGAGCTCACCTGATCGTAGGCGCTGAAGTGGTTGGACTTCAGGCGTGTAGACCAGCCTCCGTGCAGCGGCGGCAGGATCGGCTGATCGATGTCGCGGAGGATGTCCGGAATGCCGGCGGACAGATCGTTGTTCAGAAGCACCGTGCAGGGATCGAAGTCGGGCAGCATCACCCGGCGTCCGCGCCGCTCGATGGGCTCGAGCGTGAGCTTGGCGCCGCTGGGCAGTTCCAGCGTGGTCACGCTGGTGATTTCGGGGTTGAGGGTGCCGACGCGAACCCGCATACCCGCCTGACGGAGGATCGACTGGAGGGCCACCACGTTCTGCAGATAGAACGTATTGCGGGTGTGGTTCTCCGGGACGAGCAGGATGCCCCGAGCTTCGGGGCACACCTTCTCCACGGCGACCATCGCCGCCTGCACGCACAGAGGCATGAACTCCGGCGCGAGGTTGTTGAAGCCCCCCGGGAACAGGTTGGTGTCGACCGGCGCCAGCTTGAAGCCGGCGTTGCGCAGATCGACCGAGGCGTAGAACGGCGTCGAGTGTTCCATCCACTGGCTGCGGAACCAGTGTTCGATGGCGGGCTGCGCGGTGAGGATCTGCCGTTCGAGCGACAACAAGGGGCCGGTCAGCGCGGTCGTGAGATGCGGGACTGTCATGGAATGTGGCTTCGATCCTCTCGCGCACCCTCGGGTGGCGAAGCGTGGTCATGGGTGGACCGGTCGACTCGACCAGCTGCACTCGGTCATCGGAGTGTGCCTGAGCGGCGGGGTCCGATCCGGGTTGGCATCGACGGGAACTCTTCCGGTGGATTATAGCGGCGTCATCTTCTGGCCCGCCGGCCGGGGCTCGCAGCGGTCGAACCTGGAATTCCTGGTGCGGCCGGCGCCAGATCGACCCGACAAGCGCCTTGCGAACGCGTTGTCCAGGCTTGACACTCGTCCCCCGGGTATTCATCATGTGCACGAATAGTTCTCACAGGTAAAACCAGGCTGCGCCAAGGGTGCGGTTCCGGTCTCCCCGCACGCCTCCATGGCCTATCAGCTTCTGCGCTTTGCCCTGTCGTCCCGCCACCCCGAGCCGCGCATGTTCCGGCAGCCCGGGCGGCTGCGAGACACCTACGACGCCGTGATCATCGGAGCCGGCGGCCACGGACTGGCGAGTGCCTACTATCTCGCACGGGACCACGGCATGAGGAACATCGCCGTGCTCGAGCGAGGGTACCTGGGTGGCGGCAACACCGGGCGCAACACCACCATCATCCGGTCCAACTACCTGACCCCCGAGGGTGTGGCGTTCTACGACGAGTCTGTCCGGCTCTGGCAGGACCTTGCCGCCGACTTCGATCTCAACCTCTTCTACTCGAACCGCGGCCACTTCACACTGGCCCATACGGATTCGGCCGTACGCACGATGCGCTGGCGGGCCGAGGTGAACAAGCACCTCGGCGTGAACAGTGAACTGGTCGGCCCGGAGGACGTGAAGAGCGCCTGCCCGCAGATCGACCTCAGCTGCGGTGGCCATGCTCCCATCCTCGGGGCGCTCTACCACGCACCCGGCGCGATCGCCCGCCACGATGCCGTGGCCTGGGGCTACGGGCGCGGGGCGGACCAGCGCGGCGTGGAGATCCATCAGCAGACCGAAGTCACCGGGATCGACGTGGAAGGCGGCAAGGTGAAGGGCGTGAACACCAGCCGCGGCTACATCTCGACGCCGAAGGTTCTGTGCGCCGTGGCGGGGTTCACCCCGCGCGTGACCCACATGGTGGGACTGCGAACCCCGATCTTCATTCACCCGCTCCAGGCGATGGTGACGGAGCCGATGAAGCCGTGGCTCGACACCATTCTCGTCTCCGGCAGTCTGCACATCTATGTCAGCCAGTCCGCGCGGGGAGAACTGGTGATGGGCGCCTCGCTCGACCCGTACGAACTGCACTCCACGCGATCGACACTCGATTTCGTGGAGGGTCTCGCCGCCCACATGCTGGACATGTTCCCCTTCCTGTCCCACGCGAGGATCAATCGCCAGTGGGCCGGCATGGCCGACATGACCCCGGACTTCGCGCCGATCATGGGCAAGACGCCCGTGGAAGGCTTCTACCTCGACGCCGGGTGGGGCACGTGGGGCTTCAAGGCCACCCCGGTGTGCGGCAAGACCATGTCCTACACGGTCGCCAACGACCGCAATCACCCGCTGATCGAGGGCTTCGGCCTCGCGCGATTCGAGAACTACCAGCTCACGGGCGAGAAAGGAGCGGCGAGTGTCGGCCATTGATCCTCATCGCTTCCCGCGCACCGCGGCTGCCGATCTTTTCGACTTCCCGACATGAAGCTGCTCAACTGTCCCGTCAATGGTTCCCGCCCGGTTTCGGAGTTCGCCTACGGCGGCGAGGTCCGCGCCATGCCTCCTGCCGACTGCACGGATCCGCAGTGGGCCGACTACGTATTCCATCGCAGCGGCATCCCCGGCGTGAAGGTCGAGTGGTGGTATCACATCGCCAGCGGCACCTGGTTCTACGCGGAACGCGATGTGTCGCTCGACCGGATCCTGCGCACCTGGCTCCCGGGCGAATCGCCCGAGGGTGAGATCCGATGAGCGCCCGTCTGCCCCCCGTCGACGGCGAATGGATCGACCGGACCCGCACGCTGTCCTTCCAGTTCGAGGGTCGGGCCTTCTCCGGCTATGCGGGCGACGTCCCGTCCAGCGCGTTGTGGGCGTCCGGCGTCCACGTTCTCGGGCGCAGCTTCAAGTACCACCGGCCGCGAGGACTGCTCTCGCTCGCCAATCACGACGTGAATGCGCTGATGCAGTCCGGCCAGCGCTTCAACCTCCGCGCCGACGTCGAGGCGCTGGAGGAGGGCATGGCGCTCGCGGCGGTCAATACGGTGGGCGGTGTCGAAGCCGATCGGCTGCGCATCTTCGATCGTCTCTCGCGCTTCCTCCCGGTCGGCTTCTACTACAAGGCCTTCCATCGTCCGAAGGCGCTCGCCGCCTATTGGGAACGGGTGTTCCGCAAAGTCACCGGTCTCGGCCGGATCGATTTCGAGACACCCCACATCCGCACGCCCAAGCGTTACGACTTCGCGGACGTGCTGGTCGTCGGGGCCGGTCCGTCCGGCTTGCGTGCAGCCCTCGCTGCCGCCGAAGCCGGCGCGAAGGTCGTGCTGGTGGACGAGAACGCACGCATCGGCGGCAGTCTCGGCTATCAGCGCGGCGCGAGCGACGCCGGCTGGAAGGAACTGCAGGCGCTGGAAGCCCGGCTGCGCGCCATGCCCAACGTATCGATCCGCTCGTCGACCCTCGCGGCAGGCTGGTATGCCGACCACTGGGTCCCACTGGTGGATCCGGTGCGCATGACGAAGCTCCGTGCGGGAGCCGTGGTGGTGGCACAGGGAGCATTCGAACAGCCTGCCGTGTTCCGCAATAACGATCTGCCTGGTGTGATGCTGGCGTCCGCTGCGCAGCGTCTGATTTACCGGTATGCCGTGAAGCCGATGCACACGGCTGTCGTGCTCACTGCGAATGCCGATGGGTACCGTGCTGCGCTCGATCTCTCCGCGAACGGAGTATCCGTCGCCTGCGTGGTGGATCTGCGGGCAAAAGGCGAATCCGATGAACTGGCCGATCGGGTGAAGCACCACGGCATCCGCGTCCTCCCCGGGCACTGCGTGTGGGAGGCGGAAGGCCAGGCCGACCGGCTGTCCGGTGTGGTCGTGTGTCCGCTGAACGATCAGGGACAGCCCGACACGTCGCGTCCGGTGAAGATCGCCGCCGATGGTCTTCTGATGAGCGTGGGCTGGGCGCCGGCTGCGGCACTCCTGTACCAGTCCGGTTGCCGCATGAAGTACGACGATCTCACACACCAGTTCGTCCCGGTCGAACTCGCGCCCGGCATGTTCGCCGCGGGGCGCGTGAACGGTGTGCATGATCTGCAGGGTCGTCTGGCCGATGGTGCCCGCGCCGGTGCGCTTGCCGCCCGGCATTGCGGCTTCAGCGTGCCCGAACCCGCTGCCGTCGCGCGCGGTCCGGCCAGCGTGTCGCATCCGTACCCCATCGTCGACCATCCCGGCGGGAAGAACTTCGTCGACTTCGACGAGGACCTCCAGGTCAAGGATTTCCTCAACGCCGCGCAGGAAGGCTTCGACAACATCGAGCTGATGAAGCGGTACTCGACCGTCGGCATGGGGCCGTCCCAGGGCAAGCACTCGAACATGTCGGCGATCCGCATCCTTGCGCGGATCGTGGGCAAGTCGCCCGGCGAGGTGGGTTCCACCACAGCGCGACCGTTCTTCCATCCTGTGCCGATGTCGCATCTCGCGGGCCGGGGTTTTCATCCGCATCGGGAAACACCGATGCATTCGCGGCACGTGGGTCTCGGTGCGGCGTGGATGCAGGCAGGCGTATGGCTGCGCCCCGAGTACTACGCTGCTCCCGGCAAGCGCAAGGCCGAGCTGGTTCGGGAGGAGGTGCGCGCAGTGCGCTCCGGCGTTGGGCTCATCGATGTCGGCACGCTGGGCAAGCTGGAGGTCTATGGCCCCGACGCAGCGGAGTTTCTGGAGCGCATCTACACCGGAAAGTTTTCGACCCTCAAGGTCGGCATGACCCGCTATGCGGCGATGCTCGACGAGTCTGCGGTGGTCATCGACGACGGGGTGGTCGCGCGGCTGTCCGACCAGCACTTCTACTTCACGACCACCACGACCGGCTCCACCAACATCTACCGCGAACTGCAGCGCTGGAATGCGCAATGGGGTCTCAAGGTCGGGCTGGTGAACACAACCGGCAGCTTTGCCGCCGTGAATCTCGCCGGCCCGAAGTCCCGCGAGGTGCTGGCCGGCTTGACGTCCCTCGATCTCTCGAACGAAGCCTTCCCCTACCTTGCGCTGCGGGAAGGCGACGTGGCGGGCGTGCCTGCGAGACTCATGCGTGTGGGTTTCGTCGGCGAGATCGGCTACGAGATCCACGTGCCTGCCGAGTACGGTGCCCATCTGTGGGATACCCTCATGGCGGCCGGCGAAGCCTTCGGCATCCGTCCCTTCGGCGTGGAAGCCCAGCGGGTGCTGCGTCTGGAGAAGGGGCACATCATCATCGGCCAGGACACCGACGGCCTGACGGCACCGGACGAAGTCGGCCTCGAATGGGCCGTCAAGATGGAGAAGCCCTTCTTCGTGGGCAAACGGAGCGTGGAGATCGTGCGGCGCCGCGGACCCCGACACAAGCTCGTGGGCTTCGAAGTCGACGCCGCCGGCGCGCGGACGGCGCCGAAGGAGTGTCACCTCGTCATCCGTAACGGCGCCATCGTCGGTCGGGTCACCAGCATCGTCGACAGCGAGACGCTGGGCCGTGTGGTGGGCCTCGCATTCGTCGCGCCCGACATGACGGCGGAAGGCACGCCGCTCCTCATTCGCGTGGACGGCGGTGCGATGGTCCAGGCACGCGTCGTCAAGACGCCCTTCTACGATCCCGATTCCGCGCGCCAGAAGGCTCCAACATGACTGCGCCAATGACTCCCGTCCGTTCGAGCCCGGTCGCCCAGGCGCTCGTCGCGCGAAAGGCACAGTGGGCACCCTATCGCGGCATGCCGTGCGCCGTGAGCGTCTCCGCGGAAGACGCTCGCCATTCCGCCGCGGTCGGCGTGTGCGATGTTTCCGGTCTCGAGCGCTGCGGTCTCAAGGGTAGCGGTGCGGCAGCCTGGCTCGAGGCCCAGGGTGTTCGCGTGCCTGCGGGGGCGAACGAGTGGGTTGCACTGCCCGGCGGAGGCATCGTGGCCCGGCTGGCGAGAACCGAGTTCCTCATTGAAGACGGGCCGTCCGGCACGGAGGTTCGCCGCGTGCGCCCGCTGATCCGGGCAGGCATCGACGGCGTGACACCCGTGCTGCGGCAGGACTGTGCGCTGGTGCTGACGGGCGAACGGGTGCCGGAACTCCTGGTGCAGACATGCAACGTGGATTTCTCCGGGGTGCCCGCTGACGGACCGGGATTGACGCTCACCCAGATGGTGGGGGTTTCGGTCACTGTGATCCGGCGCGAACTGAATGGCGAGCCCGCCCTCCGGCTCTGGTGTGATTTCACCTCCGGTCCCTACCTGTGGGAAACGCTCGTCGGTATTGCCGAGGAACTGGGCGGGGGTGCGGTTGGCGTGGCCGCGGCGTGGCCGGAGCTTCACGCTGCGACGGGAACGTAGCGGATTCGATCGACGGTTCTAGCCGGCGGGCGACAGTCCGGTCCGGTCCGAAAGGGAATGACTCAGGGGAGACAGTGGCAATGACACCTGCGCAGGCAAAGAAGTACTTCAAGGACAACGACATCAAGTACATCCTCGCCCAGTTCGTGGACATCCACGGCTCGGCCAAGGCGAAGGCGGTACCGGTGGAACACCTGGAGATGGTGCTGAAGGATGGCGCGGGCTTCGCCGGCTTCGCGCTGTGGGGTTTCGGCATGGGGCCCCAGGGCCCCGACTACATGGCGGTGGGCGATCTCGACACGCTCCAAGCTATTCCGTGGATGCCGGGCTTCGCGCGCATGTGCACCTGGGGTCACGTCAACGGCAAGCCCTACGCCTACGATTCGCGAACGGCGCTCAAGACCCAGCTCGACAAGCTCGCGAAGAAGGGCATGACGCTGTTCACCGGGATCGAGCCCGAGTTCATGCTCCTCAAGCGCAGCGCGGACGGTCGGGTCGTCCCGGCCGACGATACGGACACGCTGGAGAAGCCCTGCTACGACTACAAGGGGCTCGCCCGGCAGTCGGCTTATCTCGATCGCCTCGTGCAGTCGACCCGTGCCGTCGGCATCGATGTCTACCAGATCGATCACGAGGACGCGAACGGCCAGTTCGAGGTGAACTACACCTTCGGCGATGCGATGTCCTCGGCCGACCGTCTCATCTTCCTCAAGATGGCGGCCTCCGAGATCGCCAACCAGATGGGCCTCATCGCGAGCTTCATGCCGAAGCCGTTCTCCAACCGCACCGGCACGGGCACGCACTTCCACCTGTCGATCGGTGACGGCAAGACGAAGAACCTGTTCCACGACGACAAGGACAAGCGCGGGCTCGGCCTGTCTAAGATGGGCTACCACTTCCTGGGCGGCCTGCTTGCGCACGCCCGAGGGCTCACGGCTCTTTGCGCCCCTACGGTCAATTCATACAAGCGCCTGGTGGTCGGCCGCGCGCTGTCCGGTGCGACCTGGGCGCCGGCTTACATCACGTACGGCAACAACAACCGGACCTGCATGGTGCGGGTACCTTACGGGCGTCTGGAGATGCGGCTGCCGGACGGCTCCACCAACCCGTATCTCGCGACGATCGGCATCCTGGCGGCCGGCATGGACGGTGTGGAGCGCAAGCTCGATCCGGGCGAGCCCAACAACACCAATCTCTATGAGTGGTCGCCGGAGCAGCTGCGGGATGCCGGCATCGGCGTGCTGCCCCAGAACCTCAACGAGTCCCTCGATGCGCTGGAGGCCGACAAGCTGCTGACGGGCGCGCTGGGTGACGATCTCGCGAAGGAGTTCCTGCGCCTGAAGCGGATGGAATGGGTGGAGTATCAGCGGCACGTCTCGACCTGGGAGGTCGAGCGCTATCTCGAGTTCTTCTGATGGTGTGGGCGGTGCCGGCATGACGTCGGCCCGCCATTGCGAGTGAGGTGGGATCATGTGTGGAATCGTCGGTTTGCTCGTCAAGAAGCCCGAACTGCGCGAGCAGCTCGGTGCGCTGATGGTGCCGATGCTGGTGGAGATGGCCGCGCGCGGACCCGAGTCCGCCGGCATGGCCGTGTTCACGGCAGCGCTGCCCGAGGGGCAGCGCAAGTACAGCCTGCACGCGCCGGTCTGGGATTACGACTGGGGTGGTTTCGAAGGTGAGTTCATCAAGCGCTTCGGCCCCGAGGCGCAACTGGGCGTCCAGGGCAACCACGCGATCCTCACCTGCGACGAGCCGGCCGACGCCGTGAAGCCGTGGGTTCGCGGACACTTTCCGATGCTGCACATTCTGGCGGCCGGGCGCGTCATGGACATCTACAAGGACACCGGGCATCCCGCCAGCGTGGCCGAGCGCTATCGCTTCGGGTCCTTCTCCGGGACGCATTTGGTGGGACACACCCGCATGGCGACGGAGTCCGCCGTGACGCCGGATCGTGCCCACCCGTTCACTGCCGGGGAGGACTTCTGCCTCGTGCACAACGGCACGATCTCGAACCCCTACATGATCCGGCGCAAGCTGGAACATCGCGGCATCGTGTTCGAGACCGACAACGACACCGAGGCGGCATGCCGCTATCTCGAGTGGCGCATGCGCGAAGGCGACAATCTCGAGACGGCGCTCGGCAAGGGCTTCGAGGAGTTGGACGGGTTCTACACGTTCCTCATCGGCACGCAGAACAAGCTCGCGCTCGTGCGCGATGCGTTCGCGTGCAAGCCGGCGGTCGTGGCCGAGACTGACGACTACGTTGCCATCGCGTCGGAGTTCCGATCGCTGGCGCACCTGCCTGGCGTCGATCAGGCGAAACTGTTCGAGCCGATGCCGGAGGAGATCTACTCATGGACGGTGTGAACGCCACCGACCGGCGGCGCGTATTCGATCTCTCCACGGCGCGGGTGAGAGACCTCAATCAGTTCCTGCACCACGAGCTGCCCGGCAGCGGTGTGGAGCAGGTGGAGGTGCAGCATCCCGGCGGACGGCACGCGATCGCGGTCGGCATCAATCATCCGGTGAACGTCGAAGTGAAGGGCCACGGCGGCTACTACCTCGCCGGCATGAACAAGCTGGCATCGGTCACCGTGCACGGCAACGTGGGGTGGGGCGTCGCCGAGAACATGATGTCCGGCACCGTGCGCGTGAAGGGTTTCGCGTCGGAGTCTGCAGGCGCCACCGGCCATGGCGGCACGCTCATCATCGAGGGGGACGCGAGCCTGCGCTGCGGCATCTCGATGAAGGGCATCGACATCGTTGTCGGCGGCGATATCGGCAACTACTCGGCGTTCATGGCGCAGGCCGGCCATCTTCTGGTTTGCGGAGACGCCGGTCACGCACTGGGTGATTCGCTCTACGAGGCGGTGATCTACGTCCGCGGTCGCATCAAGTCCCTCGGCGCCGATGCGCAGGAGGAGGAGATGACCGACGCCGACCGCGCCAAGGTGGCGGAGTTGCTCGCGCGTGCCGGATTCGGCTATCAGCCGTCGGAGTTCAAGCGCGTTGCCTCGGCCAAGAAGCTCTACCACTGGAACGCGGACGCCAACCAGGAATACTGATCACGCGGATGCCGCCCGCGTGCGGCGCTGCGCCAGGCGAATGTCGCCAGGAGAACACCATGAACAAGCCCGTTGAGCCCAGACAGCCCGTCGACCATCTCCGACGCCCCTCCCAGGAGGAAAGCTGGGGCTACGACCGCAAGGTCATCGACTACATCCAGAACGCCGCGGCGCACGGTCTCTACGAGATCCGCGGACTCGGCGCCAAGCGTCACGTCCCCCACTTCGATGATCTCGTCTTTCTCGCCGGCTCGGCCTCGCGCTATCCGCTCGAGGGCTACCGCGAGAAGTGCCACACGAAGACGGTGCTGGGCACCCGCTATGCGAAGAAGCCAATCGAGCTGGACATTCCGATCACCTTTGCGGGCATGAGCTTCGGCTCCCTGTCTGCGCGTGTGAAGGAAGCCCTGGGCCGCGCAGCCACGGAACTTGGCACCTCCACGACCACCGGGGACGGCGGCATGACGCGCGAGGAGCGTGAGTCGTCGAAGACGCTCGTGTACCAGTGCCTTCCGTCGCGCTATGGGTTCAATCCCGATGACCTTCGCAAGGCGGACGCGATCGAGGTGGTGATCGGTCAGGGCGCCAAGCCGGGTGGCGGCGGCATGCTGCTGGGCCAGAAGGTGAACCCCCGAGTCGCCGGGATGCGCACGCTGCCGCAAGGCATCGACCAGCGCTCGGCGTGCCGGCATCCCGACTGGACCGGCCCGGACGACCTCGCCATCAAGATCGAGGAACTGCGCGAGATTACCGACTGGGAGAAGCCCATCTACGTGAAGATCGGCGCCACTCGCACTTACAACGACGTGAAGCTTGCCGTGCATTCCGGGGCAGATGTCGTGGTGGTCGACGGCATGCAGGGCGGCACGGCCGCCACCCAGACCGTGTTTATCGAGCATGTCGGCATCCCCACGCTCGCCGCCTTGCGGCAGGCCGTGGATGCGCTGGAGGAGATGGACATGCGCGGCAAGGTGCAGCTCATCGTCTCGGGCGGCATCCGCACCGGTGCCGATGTGGCGAAGGCGCTTGCGATGGGTGCCGATGCCGTGTCGATCGGCCAGGGCGCCCTGTTCGCCATGGGCTGCAACAACGACACGTACTTCCAGGACGGCAAGCACTGGGACGCCCGCGAGGACTACGCGCGCATCGGTACCGCGCCGGGCTTCTGTCACCACTGCCACACAGGGAAGTGCCCGGTCGGGATCACTACGCAGGACGAGATGCTCGAACTGCGTCTCGACCCGATGGTGGGCGCGCGCCACCTGAAGAACTACTTCAAGACGATGAACATGGAGCTCACTACCGTCGCGCGCGCTTGCGGAAAATCCAACGTTCATCACCTGGAACGGGAAGATCTCGTGGCGCTCACCATTGAAGCCGCTGCGATGGCGCGCGTGCCGCTGGCGGGGACGCAGTGGATTCCCGGTGTGAACGGGTTCTGAGTTGAACGATCGCGTGTCTCCCGACGATCGGGGGCTGGAGCGGCATCTCGGTGGCGTCATCCGAGAGCTGCGCCAGCGCGATCATCTGACCATCGCGGATGTCGCTGCGCATGCGGGCATCAGCAGCGGGATGCTGTCGAAGATCGAGACTGCCCAGGCTACGGCGAGCCTCGACACGCTTGCCCGCATCGCCGATGCGCTCGGTGTGTCGCTCGCGCATCTGTTCCGGCACTACAACACCCCCTCGGGCGGCGCGCAGGTCGTTCGCGCCGGGGAGGGCATGGTCGTCGTTCGACGCGGCACCCGCCGCGGCCATACCTATCATCTCCTCGCCTATGACCAGGGCCCGAAGAAGACCTTCGAGCCCTTCCTGGTCACGATGGACGACGCGTCGGAGGTCTTCCCCACGTTCGAGCACCCCGGCACGGAGTTCATTCATGTGCTCGAGGGACGCATCGAGTACCGGCACGGCAAGCACACCTACGAACTGGGGCCCGGCGACTCGCTTACCTTTCGCGGCGACGTGCCGCACGGGCCCGAAAAGCTGATAGCGACGCCCATCCGGATGCTCTCCATCATCGTCTACGGCGACTGATTCTTTCTCGCCATTGTCCGATTGCCGGGTCCCCAGCTCCGCAAGTGCTCTCCGATCGATTTTGCTGCACCAAAGAAAACGGGCGCCTTGCGGCGCCCGTGATTCCGAAGAACTTCGGAGATGAGTCGGTTCGAATCTTAGAAGTGGTAGGCGCTCTCGCCATGCTCCGTGACATCGAGACCCTCGCGTTCCCGTTCTTCCGAGACCCGCAGTCCGACCAGCATGTCGACAATCTTGTAGGCGATGAAGGAGACGACAGCCGACCAGATGACGGTGGTGATCACGCCGGTCGCCTGGGTTACCAGCTGTTCGCCGATCGAGAAGTCCGGGCTCGCCGCGTTCTTCACGTAGTCCCAGATTCCCGTACCGCCAAGGCTCGGCGAGGCAAAGACGCCCGTGCCCAGGGCACCGACGATCCCGCCGAGGCCGTGTACTCCGAACACGTCGAGAGCATCGTCCGCGCCGAGCAGGCGCTTCAGACCGGTTACACCCCAGAGGCAGACTCCACCGGCGACGAGGCCGAGGATGATCGCGCCCATCGGGCCGACGAATCCGCAAGCCGGCGTGATCGCCACCAGGCCTGCGACCGCGCCGGAGGCCGCACCGAGCATCGATGGCTTGCCCTTGATCGCCCACTCGAGGAAGATCCAGGCCAGCGTTGCCGCGGCGGCTGCCACGAAGGTGTTCACGAAGGCGAGGGCTGCGACGCCGCTGGCTTCGAGGTTGGAGCCGACGTTGAAGCCGAACCAGCCCACCCACAGCAGCGAGGCACCGATCATGGTCATGGTCAGGCTGTGCGGCGTAAGCGCTTCGCGACCGTAGCCGATGCGCTTGCCGACCATGTAAGCCCCCACCAGACCCGCCACACCGGCGTTGATGTGCACCACCGTGCCGCCTGCGAAATCGAGAGCCCCCTTGGCCCAGAGCCAGCCGGCGTTTGCCGTGACCTGCGCGAGGGAAGCATCGTCCGTGATCGCATCGGGACCGTCCCAGTACCACACCATGTGCGCCATCGGCAGGTAGGCGAACGTGAACCAGATCACCATGAACAGCAGGATGGCGCTGAACTTCATCCGCTCCGCGAACGCGCCGATGATCAGGCAGGGTGTGATGGCCGCGAAGGTCATCTGGAACACGACGAAGAAGTACTCGGGGATCGCCACACCCTTCGAGAACGTCGCACCCAGGGAGTCTGGCGTGATGCCGCTCAGGAATGCCTTGGAGAGTCCTCCGAAGAACGGATTGCCACCGGTGAATGCGACGCTGTACCCGTAGATCGCCCAGAGGACGGCGAGCAGCGAGAACACCACGAACACCTGCATGAGAATCGACAGCATGTTCTTCGTGCGCACGAGGCCGCCGTAGAAGAGCGCAAGGCCGGGGATGGTCATGAGAATGACCAGCACCGTGGCCACGTACATGAACGTGGTGTCGCCCTTGTTGACTGTCGGTCCCGCGGGCGCTTCGGCGGCCTCTGCTGGGGGCGCCTCGGCCGCCGGAGCTTCGGCGGGTTTGGCTGCCTCATCGGCAGCGGGAGCAGGCGCCGCGGCGGCTGGAGCCGCTGCAGGTTCCGTCGGCTTGTCGTCCGCGAAGCCCGTGCCCGCCCAGGCGAACACGGTCAATGCGGCCAGGACCGTCAGTAACTTCTTCATTTAGGAAACTCCCCTTTGGTGCGATATCAGAGCGCGTCGGCGCCGGTCTCGCCGGTGCGGATGCGGACGACTTGTTCGAGTTCGAAGACGAAGATCTTGCCGTCGCCGATCTTCCCGGTATTGGCTGACTTCTCGATGGCCTCGATCACCTGATCGAGCATTTCGCTCTTGACTGCAGCCTCGATCTTGACCTTGGGCAGGAAGTCCACGACGTACTCTGCGCCGCGATAGAGTTCCGTGTGTCCCTTCTGGCGGCCGAATCCCTTGACTTCGGTGACGGTGATGCCTTGCACGCCGATGGCAGAAAGGGCTTCCCGTACCTCGTCGAGCTTGAACGGCTTGATGATGGCGGTGACGAGTTTCATGGTGGTGTCCGGTTACGGGTGATTGAGAGGGGCGGGCGCCGCTTGCCCGCCCCGACAGCTGAGGATCAGAAGGCCTTGGTGGCGCTGACGAAGAACTGTCCGTCACCCACGGCCCGGCCGAAGCGGTCGCCCCAGACGCTGATGTCGCCGAGCGTTCCGGTTGTGATGGCCTTGGCGTTGCTCTTCCAGTAGAACGCACCCCACGTGATGCCCGCCCAGTCGGCAGTGGCGCCGACCTTCCAGTCCACTACGTTGAACACGTCGTTCTTCAGGCCGTAGTTCTTGTAGGCCTGCATTTCTCCGTTCCAGCGCCAGGTGCCGATGTGACCGATGAGATTGATGCCCTCGGCGACGGGGAACGTCCCCGTCAGATCCGCGTAGTAGGTGCCGCGCGCATCGCCCACCATGAATACGCCGTTGGTGACTGCGTAGTACAGCTTGGCGGAGATCCACTTCCATCCACCGCCGACATACACCTCGGCCGTGTTGGGGTTCTTGAGCCCAGGGGTGTAGTTGGTGTCGAGAACGTAACGGCCTGGGTAGTAGTAGTAGGTGGCGCCGACGTCGTAGCTGAAATCGTCACCGATCTTGTTGCGGAAGCCGGCGTAGAGGTCGATCTCTACGCTTGCACTGATATCGGAGTTGCCGCCGTAGGCGGTGCTCACGCCCGGCGCCGTGCGATTGAAGAAGTCACCCTGCCAGCTGACGTTGGACCAGAACGTCCCGGCGTAGAGCCCGCTCGCATGGCCGTAGTCGAGGGTGCCCTGGACGGCGGGCTTCCTGCCGGTCTGGGACAGGCCCCGGACGATGTAGTCCGTGGTCAGCGTGAGGTTGCCGGTAACGGTGTGGGGCGACGCGGCTTCCTCGGCCTGCACGCCAATCCCGGCCATGCTTCCGGCTGCCGCCAGACCGATTGCAATTGCACTCTTCCGTAGCTTCATGCGAGTTCCTTTTCAGGTGTTTGAGTAGTGACTTCGTTGGGGCAAGACAAACGCACAAGTTGCTAGAGGGCAATGGTCATGCCATCCAGAAAAACTATATAAAACATAAATTTGCGATGTCTTGTTTCCAGTTGCGAGCATGTTGTCGCCCGATATTGGTGCGCCTGGACACGGTACATGCACCGAATCGATGCTATCGGCGGAATCCTCGTGCCACTGGAGCCTTGTTACACTCGGACCTGACCTTTCCTGGAGTCCGGTGCCATGTCCGCACGCCCGTCCATAGATGAATTCTCGCAGCGCATCAAGGAGTTGATGGCGTCCAGCCCGCTCGCTGATGTCGAACGCAACCTGAAGGCGCTCGCCTCCCATGCCATCGCCCGGATGGAACTCGTGACCCGCGAGGAATTCGACGCGCAGTCCCGAGTCCTGGGTCGTACCCTGGAACGTCTGGAAGCCTTGGAATCGCGCGTGGCCGCCCTGGAAGCCGGTGCGCGCAATATCGATACGCCCCGCTGAGGCTCCGTGGGTCTTGCCGTCCTGCAAAGCCGGGCGCTGGCCGGTATGGATGCACCACAGGTCACTGTGGAGGTACACCTTGCGAATGGCCTGCCGGCATTCGCCATCGTGGGACTGCCCGAAACCGAGGTGAAGGAGGCGAAGGACCGGGTCCGCGCCGCCATCCAGACGTCCCGCTTCGAGTTTCCCGCCCAGCGCATCACCGTGAATCTCGCGCCGGCGGATCTGCCGAAGGAGAGCGGCCGGTTCGATCTGCCCATCGCGCTCGGCATCCTGGCCGCGTCCCGGCAGATTCCCGCCGAGCGGCTCGACGCCTTCGAATTCGCAGGAGAACTGGCGCTGACGGGGGCCCTGCGCCCGATCCGCGGCGCTCTGGCGATGACCCATCGTGCCCATTCGAGCGGCCGCGCGTTCGTGCTGCCTGCCGAAAGCGCGACAGAGGCAGCGCTGGTGCCGGGGGCAGAGATCTACGGAGCGGCATCGCTGCTCGCAGTGTGCGCGCATCTCGACGGCACCACCCCGCTGCCACGCTGGTCGCAGGCTGTCGAACCCGGCGCTCAACGCTACCCCGATCTGTCCGAGGTGAAGGGCCAGGGCCCGGTGAAACGGGCGCTCGAGGTCGCTGCGGCCGGCGATCACAGTCTTCTGATGGTGGGCCCACCCGGAACCGGCAAGACGATGCTTGCCGCACGCCTGCCGGGCATCCTGCCTCCCATGACCGTGGAAGAAGCCTTGGCGTCCGCCGCCATCCAGTCACTCGCGACGGCCGGGTTCGATACGGCCCGGTGGGGCCACCGACCCTTCCGGTCTCCTCATCACACCGCGTCCGCTGTGGCGCTGGTGGGCGGCGGAAGTCAGCCGCGCCCCGGAGAAGTCTCCCTGGCGATGCACGGGGTGCTGTTTCTCGATGAACTCCCCGAGTTCGACCGGTCCGTGCTGGAAGTGCTGCGCGAGCCTCTCGAGTCTGGTCGCATCCATGTATCCCGAGCCGCCCGCCAGGCGGAGTTTCCGGCGCAGTTTCAGCTGGTCGCGGCGATGAATCCCTGCCCCTGCGGATTCCACGGCCACTACAACGGACGCTGCCGTTGCACACCGGATCAGGTGCAGCGCTATCGCAGCAAGGTGTCGGGGCCGCTGCTGGACCGTATCGATTTGCAGGTGGAGGTGCCCGCTGTCCCCCACGAGGAACTGGCGGGCCGGGCGGATTCGCCGTCGAGCGAGCAGGTCAGGCAAAAGGTCGATCGCGCGCGAACCGTGGCAATGCAGAGACAGGGCGTTCCGAACGCGCGACTGGGGCCCGCCGACATCGACCGGTTCTGCCTCCCCGATGCCTCGGGCGAATCCCTGCTTCGCAATGCCATCAGCAAGCTCGGACTGTCTGCCCGGGCCTACCATCGTATCCGCAAGGTGGCGCGGACGATCGCCGATCTTGCAGGCGAACCGGACATCCGCACCGCCCACATCGCCGAGGCGGTTCAGTACCGAAGACTGGGGTTCGAGTAGCGCCCGCGCGGACGGCGGGAGGTTGACAATGCCTTCCCCGGGCGGTAGTTTCCGCGAGACATCGCGCCGATTTGAGCTTCAGCTTGCGGGCGCGTAACAAATACCGCTAAAGCGAGACCAAACCCGGTCGCTACCTAGCGGTCGGGTTTTATTTTTTCTGATCGAGCCTTGAGCACCGTGCACCCATCCCGAACCCAGCTTCTCCTTGACCTCCTGTCGGACCGCATCCTCGTTCTCGACGGGGCCATGGGCACCATGATCCAGGGCCACGGGCTCGAAAAACACCACTATCACGGCGATCGCTTCCACGACCACCACTGCGAGCAGACGGGGAACAACGATCTGCTAACGCTGACCCAGCCTCGGGTCATCGCGGGCATCCACTCCGCGTACCTCGATGCCGGGGCCGATATCGTCGAGACCAACACCTTCAATGCCACGCGCATCGCCATGGCCGACTACGGCATGGAAGACCACGTGCGCGAGCTGAACCAGGCGGCGGCACGCCTCGCCCGCACGCTGACCGACGAGTACACCGCCCGCACGCCGGACAAGCCGAGATTCGTGGCGGGTGTGGTCGGGCCGACGAACCGCACCGCGTCCATCTCGCCCGACGTCGCCGATCCTGCGGCGCGCAACGTGAGCTTCGACGAACTGGTGGCGGCCTACACGGAATCGGTCGATGGTCTCGTCGCCGGCGGCGCGGACCTCCTGCTCGTCGAGACGGTGTTCGATACGCTCAACTGCAAGGCTGCGCTGTTCGCCATCGACGAGTACTTCGATCGCACCGGTCATCGCCTGCCGGTGTGGGTGTCCGGCACGATCACGGACCTCTCCGGTCGAACGCTGTCCGGCCAGACGACGGAAGCCTTCTGGAACTCCATCCGCCACGCCAATCTCTTGGCGGTCGGCCTCAACTGCGCCCTCGGCGCGAAGGACCTTCGGGCCTACATCGCCGAGCTCTCCCGCATCGCCGACTGTCATGTGAGCATCCATCCGAACGCGGGCCTGCCCAACGCTTTCGGCCAGTACGACGAGACGCCCGACTACACGTCGGGTCTGCTGCGCGAGTTCGCCGAATCGGGATTCCTCAACATCGCAGGCGGCTGTTGCGGCACGACGCCGGCACATATCCGCGCCATCTCCGAGGCGCTGAAGGGTGTGGCACCGCGCCGTCCGCCGACGATCGAGCAGAAGCTTCGCCTGTCCGGCCTCGAGCCGCTCAACATCGGCGACGATTCGCTGTTCGTGAACGTGGGCGAACGCACCAATGTCACGGGTTCCCGCGCCTTCGCGCGGATGATCCTCAACAACCAGTTCCCCGAGGCGCTCGCCGTCGGACGGCAGCAGGTGGACACCGGCGCACAGGTGATCGACGTGAACATGGACGAGGCCATGCTTGACTCGAAAGCCGCCATGAAGACGTTCCTCAACCTCGTCGCCTCCGAGCCGGACATCTCGAAGGTGCCGCTCATGATCGACTCCTCCAAGTGGGAGGTGATCGAGGCCGGTCTCAAGTGCGTGCAGGGCAAGGCCATCGTGAACTCGATCAGCCTGAAGGAAGGCGAAGCGGAGTTCCTGCGGCAGGCGAAGCTCGTTCGCCGCTATGGCGCTGCAGCCATCGTGATGGCCTTCGACGAGCAGGGGCAGGCGGACACGCTCGCCCGGCGCGTCGAGATCTGCACACGCGCGTACAAGCTGCTCATCACGCAGGCGGCGTTCGCGCCGGAAGACATCATCTTCGATCCGAACATCTTCGCGGTCGCAACGGGCATCGAGGAACACGCCACCTACGGCGTCGACTTCATCGAGGCCACGAAGGCCATCCGCGCGCAGCTGCCGTTCGCGAAGGTGAGCGGGGGCGTGTCGAACATCTCGTTCTCGTTCCGCGGCAACGACCCGGTGCGCGAAGCCATTCACACCGCGTTCCTGTTCCACGCCGTAAAGGCCGGCATGACGATGGGCATCGTCAACGCCGGACAGCTCGGCGTCTACGAGGAGATCCCGAAGGATCTGCTGGAGCGCGTCGAGGACGTGATCCTCAACCGCCGCCCCGATTCCACCGAACGACTGGTGACCTTCGCCGAGTCCTACAAGGCCGAGGGCAAAGTCAACGTCGAGGATCTCTCCTGGCGCAAGGCCCCGGTCGCGGAGCGGCTGAAGCACGCGCTCGTGAAAGGCATCAACCAGTACATCGTCGAGGACACCGAGGAAGCGCGGGTGGGCTTCGAGCGGCCGATCCAGGTGATCGAGGGGCCGCTGATGGACGGCATGAACGTGGTCGGCGACCTGTTCGGCGCCGGCAAGATGTTTCTGCCCCAGGTCGTGAAGTCCGCGCGCGTCATGAAGGAAGCCGTGGCGCACCTGATCCCCTACATCGAGGAGGAGAAGGCCAGGACCGGCAATGCCGGCAAGGCAAAGGGCAAGATCGTTCTCGCAACCGTGAAGGGAGATGTGCACGACATCGGCAAGAACATCGTCGCCGTCGTGCTCCAGTGCAACAACTTCGACGTCGTGAACCTCGGCGTGATGGTGCCCGCGCAGAAGATCCTCGACACGGCCCGCGCCGAGAAGGCGGACATCATCGGCCTGTCGGGTCTCATCACGCCGTCTCTCGAGGAAATGGCGAATGTCGCGAAGGAGATGGAGCGCCAGGGCTTCGACGTCCCTCTGCTGATCGGCGGGGCCACGACCTCGCGCGTACACACGGCCGTGAAGATCGAGCCCAACTATCACGGGCCCACGATCTGGGTGCCGGATGCGTCCCGCAGTGTCGGCGTCTGCACGAGTCTGCTCTCGGATGAGCAGAAGCCCGCCTTCGTCGCGAAGGTGAAGGCCGAGGCCGAGAAGACACGCGAACAGCACAAGGGCAAGAAGGGGCAGGGGCCGCATCACTCGATCGCGCAGGCGCGGGCGCATGGCGTCGCGACCGACTGGACCGCCTATCGCCCGCCCGTGCCGAAGAAGCCGGGCGTCCACGTGATCGGCGACTACCCGCTGGGCGAGATCGCGGAATGGATCGATTGGACGCCGTTCTTCCAGACGTGGGAACTCGCCGGTCGCTATCCGCAGATTCTCGACGACGCGATTGTGGGCGAGACTGCCCGCGGTCTGTTCCACGACGCGCAGGACATGCTCCGCCGCATCATCGACGAGAAGTGGCTGCGCGCCGCCGCCGTGATCGGCCTGTTCCCGGCGGACCGCGTCGATGGCGACGATGTGGCCGTCTATGCCGACGACACCCGCGGCCGGCCACTGACGCGATTCCACTTCCTGCGACAGCAGATGGTGAAGCCGGAAGACCGCAGCAACATGTGCCTCGCCGATTTCGTCGCGCCGCGGGAGTCCGGCGTGCCCGACTGGATCGGCGCTTTCGCGGTCACGGCAGGCCTGGGGATCGACGAGCGCGTGGCGGCCTACGAGGCGCGCCACGACGACTACAACGCCATCCTGCTCAAGGCCCTGGCGGACCGCCTGGCGGAAGCGCTGGCTGAGCTGTTGCATCGCCGGGTGCGGACCGAATTCTGGGGATATGCGCCCGATGAGCCGCTCTCGGTCGAGCAGGTGATCGCCGAGGAGTACCGCGGGATCCGTCCGGCTCCGGGCTACCCGGCGTGCCCGGACCACACTGCGAAGGCTACGATCTTCGATCTGCTCGCCGCTACCGCCAATACCGGGATGGAACTGACCGAATCCTTCGCGATGCTGCCGGCGGCGGCCGTGAGCGGGTTCTACTTCGCTCACCCCGAAGCCCGGTACTTCGCCACGGGTCGCATCGACCGGGATCAGGTCCAGGACTACGCACGGCGGCGGGGGATCGAACTCGCCGAGGCCGAGCGCTGGCTCGCGCCGGTGCTGTCCTACGACCCGGCCTGAGGCATCGTCTGCGTCCCCTGGGCGCGGAACCGAATCGGCAGTATCGTGTCTCCCGGAGGCTCGGCGGAATCGTCGGCATGGTGGCTGGCGCCTGCCGCTGAGACGTCCCGACGTCTGAACTCCGGGAGAGAAACATGAACATCTCCGCCGCCGTGCTTCCCTCCGAATGGTACCTGCTCGCCCATCTTTGTCTGCTGGGGGTGATGGTCTGGGTGGTTCGAACGGCGCCCTGGCGGCTGCTCGGCGCCAACCTCCAGTCCCATCTGTTCCTCGGCACCTGTGTCTCGCTCCTGGTGCTGTGGAGCATCCGGCCGCCAGCACTCGGTGGCGTCGAGGTGCACCTGCTCGGCGCGACGGTCTTCACGCTGATGTTCGGGCCGCAACTCGCCATGGCCGGCATGGCACTGGTGCTCGGCGCCCTGGTCGCCATGGGGCACATGGATCCCGCCGCCTTTTCCATCAATGCCCTGCTGCTGGGCGTGCTGCCGGCGAGCCTGAGCTGGGGGATATTCCGTCTCGCCGAGCGGCTGCTCCCCGGCAACATCTTCATCTACATCTTCGTGTCGGCGTTCTTCGGGGCAGCCATTGCCATGGGCCTGAGCGGCTCGAGCATGCTCGGTCTGGTGGCCACCTTCGCCGATCCGGCCCAGTCGGATTTCGCCCTCCAGGTGATGCCCTACTGCCTCTTTCTCGCGCTGGCCGAGGCCACGCTCACCGGCATGGTGATCACGATGATGATCGTCTACCGGCCGGAGTGGGTGGGAACCTTCGACGACGCGCGTCATCTACGACGAGGTTGATCGCGTCGGACATTCCTGTCCCGGCGCCCTTCGGGGAGTGATGTCAGTGCGAATTCTGATGGCGGTCCTGGGCTGGATGGCGGCGGCGCAGACGGCGACGGCGGCGGAGCAGGTCCACCGCTACCTGGTGGGTCTTGACCCGGCGCTGCGGACTATGACCGTGCGCGCGTGCTTCGCAGGACAGCCTCCGGACGTCCTCATGGTGGAGTCCTACGACGCGCCGGGTGCCTTCGTCGAAGGGTCCATGGTTCCTGCCGGCATGCGCAAGCCGATCGCCCCCAACGGTACCGAGATGCGCCTGAAGGGCGTGCCGGAGAACGGCTGCATCGAGTACACCGTGAACCTCGACCGCGCCAAGGGCGGTCACGACCATTCCGGCAACAGCACGAAACGCGTGGGCAGGGACCTCTTCACCGAGGTGGGTCTTTGGTTCTGGCGACCGGCGAAAGTGGCTCCTGGAGAGGACATCCACATCTCCTTCGATCTGCCGGAGGGAATCTCCGTGTCCGCCCCCTGGCAGCCGATCGAGCCTCGGGACGGCAGGCCCACCTACCGCGTGGGCCGCGGGGCCTACGACCGGCCGGCGGCCGTGGCCTTCGGACGGTTCCGGGAAGTCCCGCTCGATGTGCCCGGCGCGCAACTCCGGATGGCGGTGCTGGACGGCACGCCGGCGGCGAACGAGGCAGGCATGCGTGCCTGGATCGAGGACGCGGCCCGGTCGGTCGCCGCGATCTACGGCCGGTTTCCCGTGACGAGCCCGCAGATTCTGGTGATGCCGGGCGCGCGGGCGGCCGAGCCGACGCCTTGGGCCTATGTCCTTCGCGGCGGCCAGGCCGCCGCGCACTTCTTCGTGAACCAGCGGCGTCCGCTGGCCGAGTACGTGGAGGACTGGACCGCCCCCCACGAGCTTTCCCACATGTTTCTCCCGTACGTGAATTCCACGGATGCCTGGCTCTCCGAAGGCATGGCCACCTACTACCAGAACGTGGTGCGCGCCCGCAGCGGCGCCATCTCCGCCGCCGAGGCCTGGCAGCGCATGCACTCGGGTTTCCGCCGCGGTATCGACAAGAGCCTCAAGGATCAGTCGCTCGCACTCGCGACCGAGCGAATGTTCCGGGAAGGCGGATACATGCGCGTCTACTGGCACGGCACGGCGATCCTGCTGGCCGCGGATGTCGAACTGCGGCGACGTTCCGGCGGCGCCCAGTCCCTCGACTGGCTGCTGGAGCGATTCGGCCGGTGCTGCCTCGACCCTGATGTGGAGTGGACCGCGCGGAAGGTGTTCGAGAAATTCGACGAGATCACCGGCACGGACGTGTTCGTCACGCTGTACGAGCGCGAGGTGACGTCACCGAAGTTCATGGATCTCGCGCCGCTTTACCGCGACCTCGGTCTCGTGGCGCTCGGCGGCAAGGTGGAACTGCGCGACGACGCTCCCTCGGCGGCCATCCGGGACGCGATCATGGCCCGCGGGCCCTATACGACGCCATCCTCGCTGCTCGCCGGAAAGCACTAGGGAAGGCCCGCAGACGCGCATGAAGGTCGCGGGGCCCGGTATCATCCGGCCCCATGGAACCCGCCGTCGCCTATCTTCATTTTCTCGCTGTGATGGGCGTCGCGGCCTGTCTCGGCGCCGAGTTCTTTCTGTGCAACGAGCACCTGCAACCGGGCCACGTCCGCATGCTCGCGCGGATCGACTTCGGCTACATCGTGTTCGCCGTGCTCGTCTTCATCACGGGACTGCTCGCGGTCCTGGCGGTCGGGCGCGGGCCGTGGGCAACGCTGTCCCAGCCCCTGTTCTGGCTGAAGCTGGTCGCGTTCATTGCCCTTGCGGTGCTCTCCATCTTTCCGACGATGCGTTACTCGCGCTGGTCCCGCGCGATCGCGGCCGGTGAGGAACGCATCCTCAACGGTCGCGACATCGTCGCGACGCGCCGTATCATCAGCATCGAACTGGCTCTGCTGGGCGCCATGCCTCTGCTCGCGACCATCGCGGCACGGGTGGATCGGTGAGCCCGGCCCCACGGAGATCGCCATGCCCAGTCTGCCACCCGCTCTGCAGGCCGTCCTGCTGCTGACCGCGTCCAACGTGTTCATGACCTTCGCCTGGTATGCCCATCTGGCGAATCTGCGGCACAAGCCGTGGTTCATTGCCGCGGCGGTGTCCTGGGGGATTGCGGCCTTCGAGTACCTGCTGCAGGTTCCTGCCAATCGCATCGGGCATCAGACGCTCAACCTCCCGCAGCTGAAGATCGTGCAGGAGGTGATCTCCCTCACCGTGTTCGTGCCCTTCGTGCTGCTGTACATGAAGGAGCCCCTCAAGTGGGACTATCTTTGGGCCGGCCTTTGCATCCTCGGGGCGGTGTACTTCATCTTCAGGAGCTGACATGTCCGACCTTTGTTTCACCCCGGCCCGCGAACTCGCCGGCCTCATCCGCCGGCGCGAGGTCTCCTGCGTGGAGGTGCTGGATGCGCACCTGACCCAGATCGATGCGGTCAACCCGAAAGTGAACGCGATCGTCACGAGAACCGACGACGCGGCCCGGCGCGAGGCGGCGGCCCTCGATAACCGGCTCGCCCGGGGCGAGTCCGTCGGATTGCTCGCCGGACTGCCGGTGGCCCACAAGGACCTCGCGCCGACGAAGGGAGTACGGACCACATTCGGCTCGCCGCTGTTCCAGGATTTCGTACCCGATGCCGACGCGCTGTTCGTCGAACGGATCAAGGCGGCGGATGCCATCACGGTCGGCAAGACCAACACGCCGGAGTTCGGCGCCGGTTCCCAGACCTTCAATCAGGTGTTCGGCGCGACGCTGAACCCCTGGGATACGAGCCGGACCTGCGGCGGCTCGAGCGGCGGGGCCGCTGTCGCTCTCGCGTGCGGCATGGTTCCGATCGCCGACGGCACGGATCTCGGCGGCTCGTTGCGCAACCCGGCCAGCTTCTGCAATGTCGTGGGTTTCCGGTCCTCGCCCGGGACGGTGCCGGCGTGGCCCGCGGTCAACGCGTGGTTCCCGCTTGCGATCACGGGGCCGATGGCGCGCTCGGTCTCGGACGCGGCGTTCTTCCTGGCGGCGATGGCCGGCCCGGACCCGCGGGCCCCACAGTCGCTGCACCTGCCGCCTGACCGGTTCCTGCAGCTGCTGGAGAGGGATTTCCGGGGCGCCCGCATCGCCTGGAGCCGATCCATGGGCGGCCTGCCCATGGAGCCCGAGGTCACACGCGTCCTGGACGGTGCCATGCCCGCGCTCCGGTCGCTCGGCTGCGAAGTGGAAGAGGCAGATCCCGATCTGCACGACGCCGACGAGGTCTTCGAGGTCCTCCGGGCCTGGTACTTCGAGGCGGCGCACGGCGAGAACTACCGCAAGCATCGCGCGAAGCTCAAGCAGACCGTAATCTGGAACATTGAGGAAGGCCTGCGCCTCACCGGCCCGCAGGTGGGGCGCGCGGAACTGAAGCGGACCCAGCTCTTCCACCGGATGGCCCGGTTCTTCGAGCGCTACGATTACCTCGTCTGTCCGGTGGTGCAGGTTCTCCCGTTCGACGTCCGCACCGAGTACCCCATGGAGATCGACGGGCATTCCCTCGGTTCCTACATTGAATGGATGAAGTCCTGCTATCTCATCTCTGCGACCACCCTGCCTGCGCTGTCGGTGCCGGCTGGCTTCAGCGTCGGCGGGCTGCCGGTCGGGCTGCAGATTGTCGGCCGGTGGCAGGATGACTTCGGCGTCCTGCAGCTCGGGCATGCCTTCGAGGAGGCGGCGGGGGCGAGCCGGCGTGTTCCGCCGGCGGCAGTCCGCTGACGCCTTCCGGGAAGTCCCTCATGCCGTTGAACGCGCGTATCATCGCGGCCTCCCGCCGGCGGTGTCGCGTCGCCGGCACGGTCCGTAACGCAGTGCACAGGTATATCCGATGAAGAGTTCCCCGTCCGTTGTCCGCCCGGCCCTGGCCGTCATCGCGAGCCTCATGCTCGCGTCCGGGGCCTTTGCCCAGCAGAAGCCCACACCGCCGGCCCCGCAGGCGGCGCCGACCATCAAGCTCACGCCCGAGCAGCAGCGTCAGCTCGAAGCGCGACGCAAGGCCCGCGTGTACGCGAAGGACCTGGAGGGTCTCTGGATCAACAGCCGCTACGTGGCGGCTCTGGAGGCTTCGCGCATGCCGATGCAGGCCGCGAAGAAGGCCGCGCCCGTCGCCGTGAACGTCAGCAAGGAAGGCCCCAGCTACCCCATGCTGCGGACCAACTTCGACAAGGCGAGTCTGCTGCGGATCATCGACATCCAGCCGGAGAAGGAGCAGGGGAGCTTCCGGGTGGTCCTGACCGAGGACGACCGCGGCGCGGTCTCGGCGGAAGAAGTGAAGTACGTCTCCTTCCGCGGCCGGAAGAACGATGCCGGACGCTTCGAGACCCTGATGATCGCCGAGCCTCTATTCGGAAAGAAACAGTTCCAGGACTTCAAGCGCGCGGAGCAGGGCATCGGCCCGCTTGTCAACGGCATCGTGATCGCCGGGCGTTACACCGACGAGAAGGCGGCGCAGTATGAATTCACGAAGGAAGGCGAGGCCCGTCTTCCCGGCGACACCTTCCCGTACGAAGTGCGGCTGACCACCCTCGGCGCGACCTGCGACATGATCGAGAGCCCCGACGACGGCAGCGGCAAGGAGCGCAAGCGGGTGGGCTTCGCCTGGAAGTCCGGCAAGCTCGAGCTGTATTCGGTCGACGTGTCCAAGCCGACCATGTTCCGCTGCAGTCCCAAGCCGATCGCGGTCCTGACGCCGGCCGGCTAGGCGCGGCGGTTCCGGCTGCGCCCATGTCATCGAGCGGTGTTTTCCGAGACATTCAACAAGGGGCTGCGGCCCGGGAGGATCACCATGAAGACCGATGACAGGAGCAAGTGGTTGGCGGAGGCGATGGGATGGGTGGTTGCGGCCGCACTGGTGCCGCTTGCCGCCAATGCCTGCGAACCTGCCCAGGTGGTTTCCGAGGTCGAGCGGGCCGACGACGCCCGCTACACAGCCATGCGAGGGGCCGACATGGCCGCGCTCGGCGCAAGCCTCGGCGACGATCTCGTCTACACGCATTCATCGAGTGTGGTCGACGGCAAGCAGAGCTACATGGCGTCGATTGCATCGGGCAAGGTCAAGTACAAGCGGACCGACCGGTCCGATCTGCTGATCCGGCCCATCGGCTGCACCGCGATCGTGACCGGGCGGGGTGCCTTCCTGGTGGAACTGGACGGCAAGGACATCACGGTCGACCTGCGCTTCACGAACGTCTGGACTCAGCGCAACGGCACCTGGCAGATGGTTGCGTGGCAGGCCACGCGGATCCCACCGAAGAACTGATGTTGCCGGGGCGTGTCCGATCCGGACGACACGCTTCTCCCGATCTGCCGATGCAGTGAACGGGCGCGGCGGTCCTGACCGCCGCGTTCCCCGATCGCTTTTCGGTCGCGGGTTTCGGAACCCTCCACCTACAATACCTGCCTCAGCGGCTGGCAGCGAACCCCGGACGGACAGGCGATGGCGGACCTGGAGGAACCGAAACTCGAGGAAGACGTGCAGGAGAGTCTGCGCCAGGTGCTGGCGCTGCTTTCCAAGCATCGTATCGTCGAGCAGCTCGTGCACAAGCAGGACATGCGGCGTCACGAGCTGGTGGAGTCGCTCGTCCACAAGCAGAACCTCGCCGAGCTGCAGAAGAAGCTCGACGAACTGCATCCTGCCGACGTCGCCTACATTCTCGAGGCCCTTCCCCTCGAAGACCGCCTGATCATCTGGAGCCTGGTCAAGGCCGACCGCGACGGCGACATTCTGCTGGCGGTGTCGGACGCCGTCCGCGGTACGCTGATCGCGGACATGGAGCCCGAGGAGCTGGTCGCCGCGACCGAGCAGCTCGACACCGACGAGATCGCCGACCTCGCACCCGACCTCCCAGAGGAGGTGATCGAGGACGTCTTCCAGTCGCTGTCCACCGAAGAGCGCGAGCAGCTCCGCGCCGCCATGTCGTACCCCGAGGACTCGGTCGGTGCGCTGATGGACTTCGAGATGGTCACGGTGCGGGAGGACGTTTCGCTCGAAGTCGTGCTCCGCTATCTGCGGCGGCTGGACGAACTGCCCGACCACACCGACCAGCTGTTCGTGGTCGACCGCGCCGAGATCCTGAAGGGTGTTTTGCCGCTCGGACGCGTGCTCGTGAACGACCCGGACCGGCTCGTGTCCGAGGTCATGACTGCCGAGACCGTCCATTTCGAGCCGGGGCAGCGCGCCGAACTCGCCGCGCAGGCGTTTGAACGTTACGACCTCGTGTCCGCCCCCGTGGTGGACGACCGCAGCAAGCTTGTCGGTCGCGTCACCGTGGCGGCAGTGGTGGACTACATCCGGGAGGAGAGCGACAGCGAGATGCTCAACCTCGCCGGTCTGCGCGAGGAGGAGGACATCTTCGCGTCGGTCTGGAACTCCGCGAAGAACCGCTGGACCTGGCTGGCGGTGAATCTGGTCACTGCCTTCATCGCGTCGCGGGTCATCGGCATTTTCGAAGGCAGCATCGAGCGGCTCGTCGCGCTGGCGGCGCTCATGCCCATCGTCGCCGGTATCGGCGGCAACTCGGGCAACCAGACCATCACCATGATCGTGCGCGCCATGGCCCTCGGGCAGATACAGCGGGCGAACGCCAAGGCGCTGCTCAAGAAAGAGCTTGCGATCAGCCTCCTGAACGGCGTTGTCTGGGGGACCATCTTCGGGTTCTTCGCGACCGTGCTGTACGACAGCATTCCGCTGGGCCTCGTCATGATGGCGGCGATGACGCTGAACCTCATGGTGGCAGCGCTGTTCGGCGTCTTCATCCCCATGCTGATGCAGCGGTTCGGGCGGGACCCGGCAGTCGGGTCGAGCGTGCTCATCACCGCCATCACCGACAGCGGCGGCTTCTTCATCTTCCTCGGGCTGGCGACTCTCTTCCTCTTGTAGCGGCCCGTCGGGGCGCCGCCCCGGATTGAATCCGCTGAACCTGCCGGCCCGTAGAATGGTCTGTGCGATGGCTGTCATGATGGACAGCGAAACGCCCCACCCAGGAGTTCCGACGATGCTGCGCCGCTCGAGCGATATTGCCCCTTCCGAGATCACCCCCCGAGACCTGTTCGAACGCCGTCGCGAGTTCCTCCGCGATATAGGCCTGGCCGGAATAGCGGCTGGCGCATCCGCGCTGGTGCTGCCTGCCTTCGCCCAGGGTCCCGCGAAAGTCTTTGCGAACGCGAAGAAGAGTGCCTTCAGTACGACCGAGCCTGCGACGCCGTACAAGGACGTCACGACCTACAACAACTTCTACGAGTTCGGCACCGGAAAGGAAGACCCGGCGGAGCGGGCCGGGACGCTCAAGACGCGGCCCTGGACCGTCATGGTCGATGGTGAGTGTGCCAAGCCCAAGCGCTGGGACATCGATGAGATCGTCCGTCTCGCCGCGGTAGAGGAACGCATCTACCGGATGCGCTGCGTCGAAGGCTGGTCCATGGTGATCCCCTGGAACGGCTTCCCGCTGTCCGAGTTGATCCGCCGGGCGGAGCCCACTTCGAAGGCAAAGTATGTCGAGTTCGTGACGCTCAACGACGATCGCCAGATGCCGGGACTGCGCTCCGGCGTGCTGGAGTGGCCCTACGTGGAAGGCCTGCGCATCGATGAGGCCATGCATCCGCTCGCGATTCTCTGCGTGGGCTTGTACGGAGAATTGCTTCCCAACCAAAACGGCGCACCGGTCCGGGTGGTGGTGCCATGGAAGTACGGGTTCAAGAGCGCCAAGTCGATCGTGCGCATCCGCTTCACCGAGCAGGAGCCCCGCACCGCCTGGAACAAGGCGATTCCCCGGGAGTATGGGTTCTACTCGAACGTGAACCCGGCGGTGGATCATCCTCGGTGGAGTCAGGCACGCGAACGGCGCCTGGGGGAATTCGGCAAGCGGCCGACCCTGCCCTTCAACGGGTATGCGGAACAGGTGGCTTCCCTTTACGCCGGCATGGACCTGAAGCGGTACTTCTGAGCGCATCGCGCGAGGTCGGCGCCGCCTTCATGAATGCGAATGTCCTGCCGCGCTGGCGCCAACCTTCCGCGACCCAGATCCGGGTAGTGAAGGTCGTGATCTTCGTCCTGTGCGTGTTGCCGGCCCTCCGGCTCGGCGTGCTGATGTGGCGGAACGAACTGGGTGCCAATCCCATCGAGCACATCACTCGGGCCACTGGGTGGTGGGCGCTCACGGTGCTCGCCCTGACGCTGGCGGTCACGCCTCTGCGACGTGTCCTGTCGGTTCACTGGCTGTTGCGCGTCCGGCGGATGCTGGGACTCTTCTGCTTCTTCTATGCATCCCTGCATTTCGTGACCTACGTCTGGCTGGACCAGTTCTTCGACTGGCAGGGGATCATCGCCGACGTCATCAAGCGGCCCTTCATCACCGTGGGATTTTCGGCGCTGCTGGCCATGACGCCGTTGGCGCTGACCTCCACCAGTGCCATGGTCCGCCGGCTCGGGGCGAAGCGGTGGCTGGCGCTGCACCGCCTCGTCTACCTGGTTGCCATTCTGGGCGTCGTGCATTTCCTGTGGCTGGTGAAGAAGGATCTCACCGAGCCACTCGTCTTCTTCGGGGTGTTTGCCCTGCTGCTGGGCGTGCGGGTGGTGTACTGGCTGAAGGACCGGCGACCTGGCCCGGCGGGGCCCCTGCGGACATCGGTACCGAAGATGCCCTAGACGAGCTCCGCGTCCTGAAGGGCTTCGAGACGCCTCAACACGCCTTGCGCCTCGTCTTCCGGAAAACCGTAGGGGAAGAGCGTATGGGTCTTCGCGGCGAGTTCGGCGTGGCCCGCATACTTCGCAAGACCTTTCTCGATGGCGGCAAACTCCACGCACAGCAGAACGGCCGGGGCATTGACGCGGCGGTTCAGTTTCTCCGCGCCGATGACTTCGAAGTTGAGCGCGCGCCGATAGAACACGACGTGGCGTGGATTCACCTCGATGACCGCGCAGTTGTAACCGCGAACCCGGTACGCATACAGATAGGCCGTGTGGAACAGGGAAGCCAGGATCGGCTTCGAGGAGGCTTCCGAGTCGACGGCCAGTCGCGTGAACTCGCAGATCCGGGCGCCGGCGTCCCGGAGGCGCTTCAGTTCCTCGCCGTAAAGGGAGTCTGCCGCGAGCGGTTCGATCTCGGGCATGTCGAGACGAATGCTCACCGTGCCCACGACCAGACCCTGGCTATATGCGACGAACGTCGTCATCCGCTCGTCTTCGTCGGCCGGAAGGGACGGTATGTCGTACCCGCGATGGCTGTAGCGTCGCTGGACTAGCGCGCCCGCGTCGTAGAGCGCCCGCGAGCGCGCCAGACGAACCTTGAATACGTGCTTGTCCGGCGCCTTGCGGGCCTCGGCCGGCCCGAGGGACTGGGTGCCGAGTTCGGTGACCGCGAACGGCTTGCCGTCGAACACGACCAGCCGCTTGTCATCGAGCATGCCCGCGGGAACATCCTTCTCCGCTGGCGGCGTGTCCGCGCGCACACGAGTGGACGACTCGCCCTTGAGGGAGTCGATCGTGTGACGAATTGAGGGCTTCATGTTGCCCGGCCCTCCTGCTTCATTCGAACCGCCGTGATCCATTCTTTGTGCAACGCCGGGCTTCGGCCCGGTCCTGGGCTGTTCCGGACGTCCCCATTGGAGGGGTAACGTATCCGGAGCATCGATTTGCTTCTGTATCGATGCCTGTAAAGCAAAAAGCACGCATGTGTCGGGACAGGCGTGGTGGTCCGGCGCCCGCCCGGTTTGCATGGCGTGCCATGTCCGATGAATAGCGGCTCGGCCGCGGAAATCGGTAGGGTGAACGGTGTTTGTTCTCCGGTTTGCGAAAGACCTGCCAGCGCCATGGCCGCGCGGCGGTCATGCTCGATTCCGTGGCATATGCGTTGCTTCTAGGGGTTTGAACTTGCTCTCGCTACCGGCTTCCGGAACGGGCAGGATTCGTCTGCCGCGCTAGGGAGCGCGTTCCTGACGGCGGATCCGCCGCGGACGCCTGCAGGGTGGCTGAGACCGGAGGAAAGTCCGAAGGTCTCCAGCATTTTCAGCGCGTTACTTACACCTTGGATCTTAGAACTATGCCGTGGAGGCGAACAATGGTGCCTGTTTCTCGTAATGCGATCGTCCGCATTGCCGTATCGACCCTGGCTGCCGTGTCGGCTGCGTCGATTCTGTCCGGGTGCGTCGCACGAGGGTCGTATCCCCCGGCGCCAAAGGTTGCGGCCTCTCCCGACTACAACTACGTGATCGGTCCTGGCGACACGGTCAACGTGGTGGTCTGGCGCAATCCCGATCTCTCCACGAGTGTTCCGGTGCGCCCGGACGGCCGGATCACCGTGCCGCTGGTCGAGGACCTCCAGGCTATCGGCAAGAACCCGACCACGCTTGCCCGCGACATGGAAAAGGCGTTGTCCAAGTACATTCGCGACCCTGTCGTGACCGTCGTGGTGACAAATTTTGTCGGGCCGTTCAGCGAACAGATTCGCGTCGTGGGTGAAGCCACCAAGCCGCAGGCCCTGGCCTACCGGCAGAACATGACCATGCTGGATGTGATGATCGCCGTCGGCGGCATCACCGATTTCGCCGACGGCAACCGGGCGACACTGCTGCGCTCTTCCGAAGGGGGCAAGCTCTACACGGTCCGGCTGAGGGATCTCCTGCGGGGCGGCGACATCGGCGCGAATGTGGACGTGAAACCGGGCGACGTGGTGGTCATTCCGCAAAGCTGGTTCTGATGGGATTCCGGTCTCGGTTTCCTTGGCTCACGAACGAACTAGGACGGTGAACGCGTGAACGTGCTTTTTCAGGAGGCTCTCGAGTACCTCCGCGGTATGTGGCGCCGGCGCCTGATCGGTCTCGCGGCTGCCTGGGTGGTGGGTATCGCAGGCCTCGTCGCGCTTGCCGTCGCGCCGGACAAGTACGAAGCCACGGCCCGTGTGTTCGTGGACACCCAGTCGGTCCTGAAGCCTCTCATGAGCGGCCTCGCGGTCCAGCCGAACGTGGAGCAGCAGGTGGGCATGCTGAGCCGCACGCTGCTCAGCCGGCCCAACCTCGACAAGCTGATCCGAATGGCGGACCTCGATCTCGACGTCAAGACCAGCGAGCAGAAGGAAGCCCTGGTTGAGCGCCTCACGAAGAACATCGGGGTGGACGGCTCGCCGAAGGACAATCTGTATTCGATCCAGTACCGGGATGTCAGCACGGCCCGCGCGAAGCGTGTGGTTGACTCGCTCCTCACCATCTTCGTGGAGTCGGGTCTCGGCGGCAACCGCCGGGATACGCAGAAAGCCCAGCAGTTCATCGATCAACAGATTCAGGACTACGAGCGCCGTCTTCAGGAGGCCGAGCGCCGGCTCAAGGACTTCAAGCTGCGCAACCTCAATCAGATTGGTGGTATCACCAACTCTCTCGATGCGATCACCCAGTTGGAGGCGCAGTTGAGCGCGGCGCAGATCGAATATCGTTCGGCTGCACAGTCTCGCGACGCGATCAAGAGGGAGCTTGCGGGCGAGGAGCCGGTGTTCCTGCCTGATCTTGGCGACGAGGCGCTTCCAGGGGCGGCTGCTACCTCGGTACCTGAACTGGACGGTCGCATAGAGGCACTCAAGAAGAATTTGGACGAGTTGCTTCGCAACTTCACGGAACAACATCCCGATGTCGTGGGAACGAAGCGTGTTCTCGAGGACCTGGAGCGGCAACGCAAGGACGTTATCGAGAAGAGGAAGAAAGCCCAGGCTTCAAAGCCTCCCGACAGCCGGGGATCGAGCTTGGATCGAAACCCGGTATACCAGCAGCTCAAGGTCGCCATGGCAGAGGCGGAAGCGAAAGTCGCTTCTCTGAAGGGGCGGACCGACGAATTGATCGGGAAGATCGGAGAGTTGCGCGCCACAGCTCGAGTGAGGCCGGAGCTGGAGGAAGAACTGGTCCAGTTGAATCGTGACTATCAGGTGCAGAAGTCCAACTATGACAGCCTGGTACAGCGCCGTGAGTCGGCCATGATGACGAGCCAACTCGAGCAGACGGCTTCGGTAGCGGATTTCCGCATCATCGATCCGCCCCGCGTTTCGAACAAGCCCGTGGCGCCCAATCGTTTGCTCTTGCTTGGGGTGATTGTTGCCATCTCAGTGACGGCGGGTGCGTTCGCTGCTCTCGCGTTCAGCCAGCTCTTCCCGGTGTTCCATTCGATCAAGAGTCTTCGCAAGGTTCTCGCAAGGCCGGTTCTTGGCGGTATCTCCTTGCAGGAAAGTCCGGGAGTCGCCAAGAAGCGCCGGTTCGCGAATATCGTTTTCTTCAGCGGGTTGGCGGGATTGTTCGCGGCGTTCGGGTCTGCGCTCGTGTTCCTGTTGTTCATCGTTCGAGCGGTCTGAGGGCAACACCACCATGAGTCTGATTGAACAAGCCGCGCGAAGGCTCGAGCAGTTGCGGGAAGCGGGCAGCCAGGTGGCAGGGCAGCTTTCCGTTCCGACGGATTCCGAAGAACTGCTTCGCAAGCAGGAAGAGGAAGCGTCGATGATCGAACGCGCGACCCGCAAGATGCGTGAGTTGCATGATGAGAGTGACGCCAGGACCGCCGAGGCCCAGCCGGTTGCGAAGCCCCCCGCGCGTCCCGCGCCGCAGCCCGACGCGATGGTGGCTCCGGCCGATCCTGGTCGGGGCATGGCTCAGCAGACTCCCGCAACCGAGCTCCTCACCGAGGCCGCGCCGACCAAGCCGGAAGTGAAGTCGACCACGGCCCCGCGTGAACTGCGTCAGTCCTCGGGACGCCGTTCGCGGGAAGTCGAGATCGATTTCGATCGCATCATGGAGCGCGGGCTGCTGACCCCGAATTCCGCCCAGTCGCGTCTCGCCAACGAACTCCGGGTCATCAAGCGCCCCATCATCAACAACTGTCTAGGCAAGGGCGCCACGCCCGTGAAGAACGCCCGGCGGATCATGGTGACGAGCGCACTGCCCGGTGAGGGAAAGAGTTTCATCTCGCTCAATCTTGCGCTCAGCATCGCGATGGAACGGGACAGCACGGTCCTGCTGCTCGAAGGCGATCCGACGCGCCCGGCCCTCGCGGAGATGCTTGGCATCCCGCCGGCGCGGGGACTGATGGATCTGCTGGTGGACCCGCGGCTCGACGTTGCGGACGTGATGATCCGGACCAATCTCGGGCGCCTGTCGTTCATCCCGGCGGGGACGCGCCAGGAGCATGCGACCGAACTGCTCGCGAGCACGGTGATGGAAGAACTTGTCGAGCAACTCTACGAACGCTATCCGGACCGGATCCTGATTTTCGACTCGCCGCCACTGCTTGCTGCGCCCGAACCGCGCGTACTTGCGCAGCACATGGGTCAGATCGTCTACGTCGTCGAAGCGGAACAGACGGCGCAGAGCACGGTGCAGGAAGCAATATCCACGGTGGAGGCCTGTCCGGTCGTGATGGCTGTACTGAACAAGTCGGCCTTCCGCGAAGAGGGCTACTACTACTCCTACTACTACGCCCAGCCAGAGTGATCCTCCCATGGCTGAAGAGGTGTCGTTGCACCGGCGAGTGATGCGAGCCCTGATGGGCCGGCGTTCCGCCATCGGAAGGTTCCGAAGCTCGCCGGAGTGTTTCCGCGCGCTGGCTTGCGCAATGGTGCCGTTGTTCGCGTCCTTGCCTTCCGAGGCGCAGGAGTGGAAGCGTGACCTCAGGCTCGACGTTTCCACGATTATCTCGGACAACCCGCTGCTTCGTCGCCGAGGTTCCGAGACCTCCGACATCACACTTAGGACATCGCCCAGCATCGGATTGAAACGCGACACGGGCAGACTCAGGTTTGATGGACGGTATTCGCCGGTGGTGGTCGGTTACCTGAACGACACGCGCGAAGAGTCGTTGTTCAATCTGCTCAATGCGCAAGGAACATACGAAGTTTCAGATCGCCGCGCCTACGTGGATGGGCGAGCCTTGATCAATCAGACCTTCCTGTCTCCCTTTGGCAGCCAACCATCGGAGTTCGCGACCTCCAGCCTCAACCGGACCGAAGTCCGGACAATCAGTCTGAGCCCGTACCTGAAAGGACCGCTGTCTGGAGGCGGACAGTATCTTCTGCGCAACGACAATAGCTATACGACGTTCACGTCTCGGACAGTCGTCGATATCACTTCCCATCGTTTCGCGGGACAAGTAAACGGCCCCACGGGCAACGCTCTCCTTTGGAGTGGAGATGCGAGCTATGGCATCACCAGCTATGGGTCCGGTTCGAATCTCGTCAACCAGTCGGCATCCGCAAGGCTGTCACTCAATCTGGATCCCGAGTTCGTTCCCTATGTGACGGGCGGTTATGAGTACAACGAGTTCTTTCTGGCCAAGTTCTCCGGGCCGCGCTACGGAGGCGGGTTCCGGTGGCAGCCATCGCCGCGCACAATTGTCGATATGGGCGCCGAGAACCGCTACTTCGGCACGTCGTTCAATGTCGACGTGTCCTACCGCACTCGGCTCAGTCTGTGGCAGCTGCGGGCCTACCGAAACGACCGGATCTCCCAGCAAGGGGGCTTCGGTGCGGAAGCGGTTTCCACCCGCGAGTATCTCTCGAACCTTCTTAGGTCGCGCTTCCCGGACGAGAACCAGCGAGAGACCGAAGTCAACCGGCTCATGACCACCGGCCTCCTGCCGGAGACGCTGTCGGCAAGGTCCGCATTCTCGTCTCCCCGAGTCCTGCTCGTTGAGGCTTTCGAACCTTCCGTCGCACTCAACGGCCTGCGCAACACCATCGTTCTCGGCTACTTCTGGCGAAAGACGACGCCGCTGTCGAGCAATCCCGGCATTGGTACCACGGATGTCTTCAATGTGGTCAACGGGTTCCAGCAGCAAGGGGTATCGGTGTCGTGGACGCACCAGGTCACAGAGCGGACTTCCTTTGTTGCGGGGCTCGACCAGTTCGAGACGAGGTCGATCCTCAGCACAACCGCTTTACCCGCGAGGCTCAAGACCGACCAGTCAGTCATGCGTTTCTTCGTGACCCACCAGCTAACGCCGGATACAACGGCGACTGCCGGTCTGCGTTTCACACGAGTGTCGACGGACAATTCCTCGGCATCCGGCTTCGACAGCCGCGAACGCGCGATCCAGTTCACCGTAGCGCATCAGTTCTTCTAGGCCCAAACCCATGTATGAATCGTTCTACAAGCTGTCGGGCAAGCCCTTTCAGTTGAGTCCGGACCCGGACTTCTACTACGAAAGCCGGGTGCACAAGCGTGCCTACGCGTACCTCGAGTACGGGCTCTATCAGGGTGAAGGCTTCATCGTCATCACCGGCGAGGTGGGAGCCGGCAAGACCACGGTCGTCCGCAATCTGCTGGCCCATCTCGACCAGACCAAGGTCGTTGCTGCTCACCTGGTCAGCACGATGCTGGATGCCGATGATCTCGTCCGGTCGGTCTGTGCTGCGTTCGGCCTTTCCACCAAGGGCATGGACAAGGGTTCCCTGCTGGCGGATCTGGAGAGCTTCCTGAAGGGTGTTGCTCTCAAGGGCAAGCGCGCGCTCCTGATCGTCGACGAAGCGCAGAACCTCACGCCGCGGGCCATCGAGGAACTTCGGATGCTGTCGAACTTCCAGGTGGGCGAGCGTGCTCTGCTGCAGAGCTTTCTCGTGGGGCAGCCGGAGCTGCGGCGGATCATGCAGCACAACAGCATGCAACAGCTGCGGCAGCGAATCATCGCTTCCTATCACCTCGGGCCTCTCGACCGCGAAGAGACCATTCGCTATATCGAGCACCGCCTGAAGCACGTTGGCTGGAGCGGGGATCCGAAGATCGAGACGGACGCCTACGATGCCGTCTTCGCGTTCACGTCGGGCATTCCCCGCCGCATCAACCTGGTCTGCAACCGGCTGATGCTGTCAGCGTTCCTGCGCGATTCGCATGTGCTGGCGGCCAACGATGTGGAAGTCGTGGCTCAGGAACTGAAGGACGAACTCGGGACCGTGCTTCCCCCCGGCGAAGTAGGCGCCGTGCGCGGCGCGGACATCGATTTCGTCGTGGATGACAGCGGACAGCCGCTCCAGGGTGGAGAGAGCCTCGCCGGGATCGAGCGAAACCTGCGGGACGATGCGGCCGATCCTTCGCTCCAGGGCCGTGTCGTGCGACTCGAACACGCGGTCACCGCCCTCGTGCGGATGTTGCGGCGCATGCATCACGCGATGGAACCCACGCAGACGCAGGACAGCGGGGCCCGTCAGCATCAGCAGTAGGCGCGGCACGGCGCCGAGTCGCGGTGCCGGTCGAAGTCACGTAATCCCGCGCACAAGGAATTGCAGATGGTTTCTGTCTCTCCCCTGAAAAATGCTCTGTCCATCGACGTCGAGGACTACTTCCAGGTCTCCGCGATGGCGCCCTATATTGCGCGGGAGCAATGGGATTCCATCCCCTGCCGCGTCGAGCGCAACCTCGATGTGATCCTCGGCCTGCTGGCCGAGAGCGGCAACAAGGCCACGTTCTTCACGCTCGGATGGATCGCCGAGCGCCACCCCGCGATCGTGCGGCGCATCGCCGACGAAGGCCATGAACTGGCGAGTCACGGCTACGGACACCTGCGCGCCACGGATCAGTCCCCCGCATCCTTTCTCGAGGACATTCGCAGCGCGAAGCACATTCTCGAGGACCTTTGCGGTCGCCCTGTCGTCGGTTATCGCGCGCCGAGCTTCTCTGTCGGGAAGACGAACCCCTGGGCGTTCGACTGCATTCTCGAGGCAGGCTATCTGTACAGTTCCAGCGTCTATCCGGTGAAGCACGATCACTACGGCATGCCTGATGCGCCACGGTTTCCGTACGAGTCCCGGCCGGGACTCACCGAGATCCCGGTCACGACCTCCCGTGTGTTCAATTCGAACCTTCCCGCCGGCGGCGGGGGGTACTTCCGCCTGCTGCCCTACGCGATGTCGCGGTGGCTCATTTCGCGGGTGAACAGAGTGGACCGGCGTCCGGCGATCTTTTATTTCCATCCTTGGGAAGTGGATCCGGATCAGCCGCGGGTTACCGAGGCGGACGCGAAGTCCCGCTTCCGCCACTACATCAACCTGCACAAGACCGTGCCCCGGCTGCGCCGACTGCTGTCGGACTTCCGATGGGACAGTGTAGATCGCGTCTTTCTGGCCGGAACATGAAGCATCATCAAGCGGAATTCGGGAGCGCCCAAGCCTTGTCGGAATCTGTGGTCGTGCGGGAGTACCGCGACACCGACCGTGCGGCGTGGGATGCCTTCGTCCTGTCCCAGCCGGGCGGCACGTTCTTTCACCTAATCGGGTGGCGCGAGATCATCGAGCGGGTGTTCCGCCATCGGACGCACTACCTCGTCGCCGAGTCCGGGGGGGGCATCGTCGGCGTCCTGCCCCTGGCCCAGGTGAAGACAATGCTGTTCGGGCACGCCGTTGTCTCCCTGCCGTTCGGCGTCTATGGCGGGTGTGTCGCGGATGACCCGGCGGTCATCGGTGCGCTGCACCGGGCCGCGGCGGAGTTCACGAAGGCTACCGGTGCGACGCATCTCGAGTTGCGCAACACCGTGGCCCGCGAAACGGACTGGCCCCGTCAGGACCTCTATGTCACCTTCCGCAAGGAGATCCTTCCGGAGGTCGAGGCGAACATGCTGGCCATCCCCCGGAAGCAGCGGGCGATGGTGCGCAAGGGCATCAAGGCCGGCCTGCGCAGCGAGATCGACGAGACGGTGGACCGATTCTTCGATCTGTATGCGGACAACGTGCATCGGCATGGCACCCCGCCCTTCCCGAAGCGCTACTTCGCCGAACTGAAGCGTGTGTTCGGGGACAAGTGCGAATGCCTGATCGTCGTCTCGGAAGACGGCGCGCCGGTCTCCGGGGTGCTGTCCTTCTACTTCCGCGATGAAGTCCTGCCGTACTACGCAGGGGACTACACGACGGCCAGGGATCTCGCCGCGAACGACTTCAAGTACTGGGAACTGATGCGACTCGCATGTGAGCGAGGCTGCAGGCTATTCGACTATGGCCGCAGCAAACAGGGAACCGGATCCTTCGACTTCAAGAAGAACTGGGGCTTCGAGCCGTCGCCGCTTCACTACGAGTACCAGCTCTTCGGTCTCGACAGCATCCCCGAGAACAATCCGCTCAATCCGAAGTACCAGTTGATGATAAAGACCTGGCGCCGCCTGCCGCGCGCCGTCGTCAACGCTCTCGGGCCGCATCTCGTCCGGGGCCTAGCCTGAGCCCCCCTGAGGAGACCGTGCACCCGTGAAGGCGATGGATCTTCCTACCTCGACAGTCACGTCGGCCAGTCCACCGGACAGACGAGTTCCGGCCGGCGTCGCGATCGGCGCGGTCCTGGCGACTCTGGTGGCGATTGCCCTGTTGCACGGGCAAAGTGCCGTCGAGCTCTACCGCACGTGGATGGATTCCCCCACCTACAATCATTGCCTGCTGGTACTCCCGGTCGGCGCCTGGTTTCTGTGGCGGTTGCGGTCCACTCTGGCGCGTACGACGTTTACCCCCTGGCCTGTCGCCCTGGTTCTGGTGGCTGGTGCTTCCGCGATCTGGTTGGCGGGCGCGCTCACCGACATCAAGAGTCTGAGGGACCTGGCGCTCGTGCTCTTCGTTCCGGCTGTCCTTGTCACTCTGCTCGGCAGACGGTTTGCGGTGATCGCGCTGTTCCCGCTCGTCTTCATGCTGTTCGCCTGGCCGTTCGGCGAGATCTTCGTGCCCACCATGATGGGCTGGACGGCGGACTTCACGGTCGCCGCGCTGCGGGCGAGCGGGGTGCCGGTGTTCCGCGAAGGCAACAACTTCGTGATTCCGAGCGGCGAATGGTCCGTCGTGGAAGAGTGCAGCGGTATCCGCTACCTGATGGCCTCGCTCAGTGCGGGTGCCTTCTATGCATACGTCAACTTCCGGTCCTATCGCCGCCGTGCCATCTTCATCGTCCTGGCGCTGCTGGTGCCGTTGATTGCGAACTGGCTTCGAGCCTATTTGACGGTCTTGTTGGGGCATGTCTCGAACAACGCGCTAGCAGTAGGGTTTGATCACTTGGTCTACGGCTGGGTCTTCTTCGGCATCGTGATGTTCGGTCTGTTCTTCATCGGTTCGCGGATGATCGACTATGACCCAGCCGACGCGCACGCCTCCGGTACGGCGTTGCCGGATGGTTCCCCTGTCTTTGCCCGGGCGATCGTGCCGGTAGCCCTTCTGACCATTGCCGTGGCCGCGATCGGTCCCGTCTGGGCTGCGTGGGGAACCGCCCAGTCGGCGAAACCGTTTGCGCAAGGCGCCGAGAGTCCTGTCCCGCCGGCCGAGATCGGTGAATGGCGCCGCGAGCCCGCGGACTCCCTGGAGCAGGGACCCCTGTTCCCGACGGGTATGGCATCCGCATCGGCGCGATATCGAACCACCTCCGGTGTGGCCGGTATGCACGTTGCTGCGGGGTGGGGGACGGATGCGCGGAACACTGTCTTCTCGTACAACACGACAGCCAGACTGGGCGGAAACCGCCGCTGGTTCGTGGTCGAGGAACGGCAGGTCGCGGCTTCGGCTGACGCGAATGAGAAGGTCATCGAGCGGCGCATGTCCGACAGCATGCGGCGGTTGCTGGTATGGCAGTGGTATCAGGTCGGCCCGGTGGCGACGCCGGATCTGCTTGCTGCGAAGCTGGCCGTCGCAAAGAGCCGGCTGCAAGGCGCGGAAGACCCTGGTGTCGTGATCACGCTGTACACCGAGTACGGCGACGACGTCGCCGGAGCGCGCGCAAGACTTTCTGCCTTCCGGGTGGCAGCTGGCCCGGTGTTCCAGAGCTGGATTCAGCCATAGAGAGAACGAGACGTGTGCGGAATAGTGGGTGTCTTTGACTGTTCGGGGCGGCGCGACATCGATCGGGCCGCCATCGAGCGCATGAATCGGAGCCAGTTCCATCGCGGACCGGATGGCGACGGCATCCACCTCGAGCGTGGTGTTGCCCTCGGTCACAGGCGACTGGCGATCATCGACGTGGCCGCCGGCCAGCAGCCTCTCTACAACGAAGACCATTCGGTGGTCGTCGTCTTCAATGGCGAGATCTACAACTTCCAGGAACTGATCCGCGAGCTGACGGATCTGGGGCACGTGTTCCGTACGCGCAGCGACACGGAAGTCATCGTGCATGCCTGGGAGCAATGGGGCGAGCGTTGCGTGGAGCGATTCCGCGGCATGTTCGCTTTCGGCCTCTGGGACCGCAATCGCGAGACGCTTTTCCTCGCGCGGGACCGCCTCGGCGTGAAGCCGCTCTTCTACGCGGTGCTTCCCGACGGCATGCTGGTGTTCGGGTCTGAACTCAAGGCCTTGCGGGCCCATGGCAAGCTGCCGACCGAACTGGATCCCCACGCCATCGAGGAGTACTTCGCGCTCGGCTATGTGCCCGAGCCGCGAACGATCTTTCTCGGCACGCACAAGTTGCCGCCGGCCCACACGCTTGTGATCCGCCGGGGCGAGGCGATGCCGGCGCCTCGCGAGTACTGGGACGTCCGCTTCACCGTCGATCGCCAGATGTCCGACGAGGACGCAGCCGAGGAACTGGTGACGCGTCTGCGCGAGTCGGTGCGGTTGCGCATGATCTCCGAGGTGCCGCTGGGCGCGTTCCTCTCCGGTGGCGTGGACTCCAGCGCCGTCGTGGCCGCGATGGCGACCCAGTCGGACAGCCCGGTGAAGACCTGCTCGATCTCCTTTGCGGACCCGGCCTTCGACGAATCGGAGTACGCGCGGATGGTGTCCGAGCGTTACCGGACATCCCATAACGTCGAAGTCGTCGACAGCGACGATTTCTCGCTGATCGATCAGCTCGTGTCCCTTTACGACGAGCCGTACGCCGACAGTTCGGCGATCCCGACCTACCGTGTTTGCCAGCTCGCGCGAAAGCACGTGACCGTCGCGTTGTCCGGCGACGGCGGGGACGAAAGCTTCGGCGGTTATCGCCGCTATCGCATGCATCTGAATGAGGAACGCATGCGGTCCATACTGCCGCTCGGCGTGCGTCGCCCGGTGTTCGGTCTCCTCGGGTCGCTCTATCCGAAGGCGGACTGGGCGCCGAAGCCGTTGCGCGCCAAGACCACTTTCGAGGCCCTCGCGCGGGATTCCGCGGAGGCCTACTTCCACAGCATGTCGATCCTCCGGGATCCGATGCGGGCCCGCCTGTTCACGCCGGCGTTCAAGGCGAAGCTCGGCGGATACCGCGCCGTGGAGGTTTTCCGGCGCCACGCGTCCCGGGTCGGCACGGATGATCCTCTGTCGCTGATCCAGTATCTGGACCTCAAGACGTACCTTGTCGGCGACATCAACACCAAGGTTGACCGCGCTAGCATGGCTCACTCGCTCGAAGTGCGCGAGCCGCTCATGGATCATCCTCTCGTCGAATGGATGGCGACTCTGCCTGCCAAGTTCAAGGTGCGCGATGGCGAAGGCAAGTGGCTGTTCAAGAAGGCGATGGAGCCCAGCCTGCCGAACGAGGTCCTGTACCGGCGGAAGATGGGTTTCGCGGTGCCGCTCTCGCGCTGGTTCCGCGCGGATCTGCGCGAACGCGTCCGGTCCTCACTTCTGGAAGGTGCGCTGATCGAGACCGGGTACTTCGAACGCAGCTACCTCGAGCATCTCGTGAGTGCACATCAGAGCGGTATCCGCGACTACAGCGCGCCGCTCTGGACGCTGCTGATGTTCGAGGGGTTCCTGCGTCAGCTGTCCGGCGAATCCGCGGGCGGAGTCGGCAATGTCATTCCCGGCGTACCGCGATCGGTGGCTGCGTGATGAGCGTGTGGTCCCGGTGATGCAGGGTCGTCGCATTGTCATCGTCGGACCGCTGCCGCCTCCGGCCGGAGGAATGGCCAATCAGACAAGACAGCTGGCGGAACTGCTTGGCCGTGAAGGGGCCGATGTCGAGGTCCTGCAGGTGAATGCCCCTTACCAGCCTGCCTGGCTCGGCTCCATCAAGGGGGTGCGCGCCCTCGCCCGGCTGATCCCTTATCTCGTCCGCCTGTTCGTGGCAGCGCGCCGGGCCGAGATCTTTCATGTGATGGCGAACTCCGGACTCGCATGGCATCTGTTTGCCGCGCCCGCGATCTGGATTGCGCACTGGTTTCGTGTTCCCGTCGTCGTCAATTACCGGGGCGGCCTTGCCGGAGAGTTCCTCGCGCGTTCCGCGAACCTCGTGCGCTTCACCATGCGGCGTGCCGACGTGCTTGCGGTACCTTCGGGCTTCCTCCAGAAGGTCTTTTCCGAGCACGGCATGGGAAGCTGTGTGGTGTCGAACATCGTCGACCTCGAGCGGTTTGCTCCCTCGGCCGATTCCGAGACCCGGCCCGGCAGGGTGCATGTGGTCATCGCCCGCAATCTCGAACCCATCTACGACGTCGCAACCGGGGTCCGTGCCTTCGCGCTGTTCGCGCGCGCGCATCCGGAGGCTACCCTGTCGATCGCAGGCACCGGCCCGGCCCGGGCCTCGCTGGAGACGCAGGTGCAAGACGCCGGACTTCAGGAGCGCGTCCGGTTCACCGGGCGCCTCGACCGCGACCAGATGGCGGCGCTGTATCGCTCCTCCGATATCGTGCTCAACCCGACTCTCGTGGACAACATGCCGAACTCCGTGCTCGAGGCCATGGCATCGGGTGTGCCGGTGGTGTCCACCGATGTCGGTGGCGTGCCTTACATCGTGACCCATGACAAGACGGCATTGCTGGTGCCCGCCGGCGATGCGGAGCGCATGGCCGCGGCGCTGTCGCGGCTCGCGGACTCCGCGGACCTGCGTGAATCGATCCGCGCGGCTGCCCTCACCGAGGTGCGCCGCTATTCCTGGCCCAACGTCCGTGCCGAACTGCTTTCCGTCTATGCCCGCTGTCTGGGGCTGCAGGGCGGCCGTCTGACTGCCTCGTGAAGGAGAGGACGTGACGAGCCTGATGACCAGTCTCATTTCCCGGGTGGTGTTCCCTCTGCAGGAGCGCCTAAAGCACCACTCGACGGTCAGCGCCTGGCGAGGGCTGGAGGCGACCCAATGGCTGGGCGCTGCGGAACTTCGCGAACTCCAGCGAACGCGCTATCGGGCCCTCGTCGAGCATGCTGCCCGGCACGTGCCCTACTACCGTGACCTGTTCGCGCGGCTCGGCCTGTCGGCGCAGGCTGCCGGCGACCTCGACAACATTGTCCGGTTGCCCTTGCTGGACAAGGCCACGATCCGCACCCACTCCGACGCGCTGCGCTCTGACCGGGCGGGTACCCTGGCAAAGGGCAATACCGGAGGATCCAGCGGTGAGCCGCTGATCTTCTATCTCGGCATGGAGCGCGTAAGCCATGACGTCGCCGCCAAGTGGCGGGCGACTCGCTGGTGGGATGTGGACATCGGCGACCGGGAGATCGTCGTCTGGGGGTCGCCCATCGAACTCGGTGCGCAGGATCGCGTCAAGGCAATTCGCGATGCCGTGTTCCGTACGGAGCTGCTCCCTGCATTCGAAATGTCGGAAGCCAAGCTCGACGCCTTCGTCGCGCGGATCCGCCAGAGACGCCCGAAGATGCTGTTCGGCTATCCGTCGTCCATCTCGCTGATCGCTCAGCATGCCCGCAAGCGCGGAATCAGGATGGATGATCTCGGCATCCGCGTGACGTTCGTCACATCGGAACGCCTTTATGATCATCAGCGGGAGACCATCCAGGCGGTGTTCGGTTGTCCGGTGGCCAACGGCTACGGCGGTCGCGATGCCGGATTCCTCGCGCACGAATGCCCCAAGGGCGGTATGCACATCACTGCCGAGGACGTGATCCTCGAGACGGTGGACGCCGCCGGAAACCCGGTGCCGCCAGGGGAGCCTGGAGAGATCGTCGTTACCCATCTGGCCTCCCGGGACTACCCCTTCATCCGGTATCGTACGGGCGATGTCGCGGTCCTGGACGACAGGATGTGCCCATGCGGGCGTGGTCTGCCCATGATCCGGGAGCTGCAAGGTCGCAGCACCGACTTCGTCGTGGCGAGGGACGGCACGGTGATGCACGGACTGGCGCTCATCTATGTCCTTCGCGAACTGCCAGGCGTTGCAGGGTTCAAGATCGTCCAGGAGAGCCTGTCCCTCACGAGGATCCTCGTGGTTCCGGGCGACGGATACACCGATGAGACGACAGCCCGGATCCGGGCCGGTATCGCCAAGCGGCTCGGCCCGGATGTGGAAGTGCAGGTGGAACTGGTGAGCGAGATTGCACCGGAGCGTTCGGGCAAGTACCGCTACGTGATGAGCCGCGTGGCCGCCTGAGCCGGGGAAACGGGAGCATACGGATGCGGGATCTCTTGCTGTTTGCCCTGATCGGAGGGGGGTGCATCTACACGCTGCGGCAGCCATGGTTCGGTGCGATCCTGTGGACCTGGGTGAGCGTCATGAACCCTCACCGCCAAGCCTTCGGGTTCATGCACGACGCGCCCGTCGCCATGGCGGTCGCTGTTTTCGCGCTTGGCGCTGCCGCAGTCACGCGGCAGAAGCGTTCTCCTTTCGTGGACCCGAGCGTCTCGGTGCTCGCGGCGTTCGTGGTGTACGTCTGTATCGTGTTTCCCTTCTCGCTCTATGTCGACGAGTCGAAGGAAATGCTTACCAAAGTTCTCAAGATCGATCTGATGATCTTTGTCTCCATCGCGGTCCTGATAGAGAAGAAGCATATCCACTGGTTTGTCGCGACGATGGTGTTCTCGCTCGTGTTCTTCGGTGTGAAGGGGGGTATTTTCACCGTCTTGGGCGGTGGCTCACAGCGAGTGTGGGGGCCGGGCGGGTTCATCGGCGGAAACAACGAAATCGCGCTCGCACTCATTACCGTCATTCCTTTTTCGTATTATCTGTACACAGTCGCCAAGAACAAGTGGATACGCCGTGTACTGGTGGTGTCGATCCTGCTTACCGCGATCGCGGCGATCGGGAGTCAATCCCGCGGCGCGCTGCTGGGTCTCGTTGCGATGGGGGGGTTCCTCTGGTATCGGAGTGACAAGAAGCTCCCCATCGGCATGGCGATGATTGCTTTCGGGATTGCGCTGGTTGCATTCATGCCTGAGTCCTGGACAGATCGGATGAGTACGATCCGGACCTATGAGCAAGATGGTTCCGCAATGGGACGCATCAATGCTTGGATAATGTGCTGGAATCTCGCCCTGGATCGCCCTATTGGCGGCGGCTTCGAGATCTACGGGCCGGCGGAATTCTTTCGCTATGCTCCTGATCCGAATGACATCCACGCGGCGCACTCGATCTACTTTCAGATTCTCGGAGAGCAGGGCTGGCTCGGTCTGATCCTGTGGCTCGCGATCTGGGTCTACACATGGCGCGCAGCCGGTTGGCTTCGAAGAGTTGGCCGGGAATCCGAAGACACACAGTGGTGCAGCCAGCTCGGCTCGATGTGCCAGGTTGCAATCGTAGGCTTCGGTGCAGGCGGCGCGTTCCTGAGTTTGGCCTACTTCGACCTGCCCTATAACATCCTGGTAACTGTGGTCTGCACAAAGCGCTGGCTGATGGACAGGCGGTCCGAGCTGAAGCTGAAAGCTCCTCAGTTCGGCAGACAGTACTCTGTGCTTCCATGAGTCGCCGTTGCGCAGAGAGCCGCAACCGGTCGCTCCAGATTTGCACCGGCCCCCGATCGATGGCTCTGTGTTCGGATCCGCTTCTGTTCATGGCAGGCGAGCGAGGCATCGTGCTGTCGGGAAACCCGGTCAAGGCTGAAGCCGCTCCGATTTGTCTCGATTCTGGGGGGCGTCGCCGCGACTGCCTTGCTATCGATGCCGCCGTATCTTCGGCGATTCCGATGATTGCCGGTGTCGATGCTGTTTCGGGTCGGTGGACCCAGGTGAGATCGTCCGCCGCTGTCCGGCGCGTGCGGGCTCGCAAACGCCGCGGCCGGACGGTCCCGGGTTCGGTCCTGTTGCACACCTCCAGGGCTGTCGGAAGCGGTCCCGTTGCGCGCATCGTCGTTCCAGAATGGTCGTTGAGATTCGTCACCAAGCGGATAAGTGCATAGTCGTGACTCATACGCAGCGAACTTGCTTCCTCAAGTGGCGCGATCAACAGCGCCTCGCTACGATCTGGGAACCCGCGCAAAGCCCGCCGGGGATGATCTACGTTGTCGCTCCCCCGTTCGCGGAGGAGTTGAACCGGTCGCGCCGGACGATCGCGGAGTCTGGCAGAGCTTTCGCAAGGGCGGGCCATGCTCTTATCTTGTTCGACCTCTACGGCTGTGGCGATAGTCCGGGAGAACTCGGCGAAACCTCGTGGAGTCAGTGGTGTGACGATCTGCGGGAGGCCGCGAACTGGGCGGTGCGTCACTTCGGGCGCAAGCCAAGCTTGCTTTCGGTTCGTTCCGGAAGCCTGTTCCTCCCCAGCGTATGCGACGAATTCGACGGATGTGTTCTCTGGCAGCCTGTAGTGGACGGAAAGCGGTACCTCAGGCAGTTCTTGCGTATCAAGGTCACGCGTGACAATTTCGCAGGAACCCCTACGACCATCGAGGCTCTCTGGAAGCAGGTAGAGCAGGGGGGCGAGATTGAGGTGGCAGGGTACGCACTTCATCCCGAGTTGGCGTTGCCGATGGCGCAGCAGTCACTCAAGACATGGCTGAATCCTCCACATAGCTTGCTGTGGATTGAGACAGGGGCGGAGGTGCAAGGGGATATCAATGCGGATTCGAGAGCAGCCATCGAGGCTCTTCGCAGTCATGGTGCCGAAGTGCACTGTCGCTGGGTGTGCGGCAAACCATTCTGGAGTACTCCGGAGATAGCTGAGAACCCCGCACTTGCTGAGGCTACGCTGGAGATGATTTCGGGTCGTGGATCGTGACAGTCGATGAGATCGTGGTCGAGTTCTCATGCAAGGGTGAGAATCTGATTGGCATAGCCTCGACGGGAAGCCTGTCCGGGTCGGTTGGGGTGGTCGTCGTAGTCGGTGGTCCACAGTATCGCGTGGGTAGTCATCGACAGTTTGTGATGCTCTCGCGGCACCTCGCTGCGCGGGGGATTCCGGCATTCCGGTTTGACTACCGCGGCATGGGGGATGCATCGGGTCCGATGATGAGCTTCGAGGACGTAGCGCAGGATCTTCGCTGTGCGATTGACGCCTTCATGGCCGCGTGCACTTCTGTGAAGCATGTCGTGCTTTGGGGTCTCTGCGACGGCGCGTCCGCCTCGCTCATGTACTGTCGCAGTGACTCACGGGTCCGGGGATTGGTGCTGCTCAACCCATGGGTCCGTGATGCGCAGGTCCAGGCAGTTGCTCAACTCAAGCACTACTATTGGTCGCGCCTGTTTGCTGGGAGCTTCTGGCTCAATCTTGTTTCTGGCCGTATTCGTCTTTTCCGCACGGTTTCGGACGTCCGCGCAGCATTGGCCAAGGCATTGAGCAGGGCCAAGGGCGATCGGCTCACGCAGAAGCAGGCGTTTCAGAGCCGCATGATTGACGGCTGGAAAGACTTCTCCGGTGAAAGTCTGGTTATCTTGAGCGATAACGACCTTACGGCCCGGGAGTTCGAGGAGTACGCCAGTCGGCGCGACGAGTGGCGGCGCCGCCTGAACTCGGCGGGCGTGGGAAGGGCCTCCGTTGCAGGCGCAGACCACACATTCTCCACGCAGGCGTTGCGAACGACAGTCTCGGAGCTGACCGCAGACTGGATCGAACGGGAATTGAAACCGAAGCTTTCCTGAGAATCCTGGTGGTCGTCTTCCTGATCCAAGACTGTCGATCAGGGGCCCCCTGTCTCTTGACAACTTCGACAGCAACGCCACCACACGCGCGACGAGCCTTTCGTTCTCGTCGTCAATCGCTCCCTTTCGTGTGCTGGGAGTACGGCGGCCGGAGTACGCGTTGACCGGATCGTGGGGTTGCTACCGTTCAGCTTCCAGCCCCGAGTTGACATACCCGAGGTTCCGCCTTCCATCGGCCGCAGCACGCGGCCTCGAGGCCGGGGGCGCTGGGCAGCTGGGATAGGGAGGAAGGAACGCCGTGCCGTCAACGGCCACACCGCCGCCCCATTCTGCCGAGTTCGGGCGTAGCTCTTGCTCTTGACGATCGGTACGCCTGGATGGCATGCGTGTGCCGTAAGCCCCAACTTGGTCAGCCGCGATTGCGCAAGGTGAGTATTCGATGTTGAAGAGGGTTCTCGGGCCGTTGAGGGAGTTCGGTTTGGCGGCTGGGCTCTTGTACATCGTGGACCGCATCCTGTCCGCGATTTCGCCGCGGCTGCGGCTGCAGGTGTATGAGCTGATGGTCCAACCCATCACGGGCAAGCCGCTCTTGAGTGAGCGCATGACCCGGCATCTGGACGTACGGGAGATACGACCTGGTGATCCGGAGCTCGCCCTCATGCCAGTCCGACCCGAGATACTGGCTCAGCGTTATGCCCAGAATGCGGTCTGTCTCGGCGCTTTCCGCAAAGGCGAACTGATCGGGTACATGTGGTTCTGCTCCGGGTCCTATGACGAGGATGAGGTGCGGTGCACCTACGTCCTGAATCCTCCCGAGAAAGCAATTTTCGACTTCGACTTCTACCTGTTCCCGGAGCATCGTTTGGGCTTGGGTTTCGTCGGTCTCTGGAGCGGGGCCAATCAGTTTCTGAGCCATCGCGGGATCGCCTACACGTTCAGTCGCCTGACCCGCTTCAATCTCGCATCTCGCAGAGCCCACAAGCATCTTGGCTGGAAGCTGGTCGGACGCGCCGTGATTCTCAAGGCATGGCGGGTGGAACTGCTGGTAGCGACCGTGGCTCCGTACGTCCACGTTTCCCTCGCGCGGTCTCGCGTCCGGCTCGCCCTCTATCCGGACGTCCTGATCCGCGGACAATCTGCGACACCGATTGACGCTGCGGCGCACCAGCCGGAAGCGGAGTGAACGCCATGTCTCAGGGATGTTCCGGAAGTGTCCGGTCGGGCGATGCTCAGGGGATGTTTCCAGCGCCTTATCGGGCAGGGCAGATTTCCCACCATCTGCCGAATCCGCGTGGTGTCGAGGGGCGTCTGCCTGACAGGTTCTGCTGTGGAATAGTTCGTGCCTCTTGGCCGCGATTGAAACTGGATCGTCTGCAGCTTTCCGGCGCCGGCGCGGTCCCGTGCTCGAGCGTGGACACGTCCGGACAACGGACATTCGAAACAAGGGAGTAAATCAGAGATGCGACCGGAAATGGAGATTCTGAGCGAGTATGTTCGCTCCGAGGTCGGGTTCAAGGGGCGCATTGATCCGGACGTGGACCTCCTGGAGGCCAAGGTGCTTGACTCCTTTAGCATTGTGCAACTGGCTGTGTTCATCCAGGAGGAGTTCGACGTGGAGTTGGAGGCAGAGGATCTCACGCGCGAGAATCTGTCGTCGCTTGCACGGATGGTCTCCCTGATCGACAAGCGCAAGACCGGCGGATAGCCATGCAGCCGTGGTAGTGGCGCGGCGTTCGCCAACACTTGGCGGCGCGCCGGATGCTCACGGAACTGCCTGCCTCCCCGACCGTCAACAGTCGGCGCAACGGCGGCAAGATTACGCAACCACCCAAGTCAGGAGATCAATATGCTCAGGTCGATCCCTCGGTTTCTGCTTGAAACTGCAGAGCGACTGCCCGACAAGACGGCCATCGTCGGACGCGAGCGGTCGGTAACGTTCTCGCAGCTTCTCGACGAAGCCCTCGCCACCGCGGTTTGTCTGAGAGATCTCGGCATCCAGTCAGGCGACAGGATCGGCATCTGCATGGAAAAGACCGTGGATCAGGTGTCTGCGATCTTGGGTGCCATGTTTGCCAATGCGGTCTTCGTTCCCATTCTTCCGCGCCTCAAGGCGCCCAACATCCGGCACATCATCGAGAACTCCGGGATGGTGGCTATGGTCACTGACTCCGAACGTCTCGGCGAAGTCGTAGAGTTCGCGGATATCACCAAGTTGGTCATCGGTCATGGGGATATCGACCAAAGCCGCCCCAACCTGCCGTACATGCGTCGTTTCGTCACGCCTCGCATGGCTTTTGACCGTATCGGCAATGACAACGCGGCCATCATCTACTCGTCCGGGTCCACTGGCCGGCCGAAGGGAATTCTCATCGCTCACCGGAACCTGGCAGACGGCGCAGACATCATTGCGGAGTACCTCGGAACGCACCAGGACGAGCGAATCGGATGCGTGTTGTCTTTCAACTTCGACTACGGTTTGAATCAAATCTGGCAGACGATCCGAAAGGGGGCCACGCTGTACCTCCACGAGCTTGCGCTACCGAACGATCTGTTCGCGATGCTCGAGAAGGAGTCGATCACTGCTCTGCCTGTCATGCCAGTCATCATCACGAAGATGTTCGACAAGCGACTCAAGCGTGCAACGGGCAATCACGACTTCTCTGCCCTGCGCTACGTCTGCTCCACGGGCGGTCGCATCTCCGAAGACATGATCAAGGACTTGCGGTCCACCTTCAAGAGTGCGCGCATCTTCTCGATGTTCGGACTGACGGAAGCCTTCCGCTCAACCTACCTGGATCCGGACAAGCTGGACATCCATCCGACTTCTGTCGGTAAGGCGATTCCGGACTGCCAGGTGATGGTTCTCGACGAGAACGGTGAAGAGTGTCCGCCGAACGTCGTGGGTGAACTCGTGCACCGCGGCGCTACCGTCACGAAGGGCTACTGGCAAGACCCGGAGAACACGGCCAAAGTGTTCCGATCGCATCCCCGGTTCCCCGGCGAGACGCTTGTGTTCAGCGGTGACCGCGTCTATAAGGACGACGAAGGCTATCTCTACTTCGTCGCGCGCGCGGACGACATGATCAAGACACAAGGTTTTCGCGTAAGTCCCACCGAAGTCGAGACCGAAGTGGTTCGCCACCCGGACGTAGTAGATGCCGTAGCATTTGCCGTCCCAAACATCGCGGTCGGAGAAGACGTTGGATGCGCCTACACAACTGTGAGTGGAGAGCCGCTGCCGGAGCACGTGCTGCTCCAGTTTCTGAAGAGCCAGCTTCCCCGTCACATGGTGCCCGCCTACCTTCTGCATTTCGATAGCTTCCCGATCACAGGCAACGCGGGCAAGCTCGACAGAAAGTGGATCAAGCAGGCATCGTTCGAACGGCTCGGCACGACACCACTGGTGACAGCTCCAGGTCATCCGAAGGGCTGACCCACAGTCATGGAAAAGGAAAGCGCAGGTCGTGTCGTCATCGGTGTCATCGGTGATGACATCCACGTCGTCGGCAACCGGATCATGCAGTTGGCGCTCGAGGAATCGGGCTTTCAGGTCTTCAACCTGCGCACGCGGAATCGTCCGGAGCACTTCTGCCAAGCAGCACTTGAGGTCAATGCCGATGCGGTGTTCGTTTCGTCGCTGAATGGCGAGGGGGAGTACTGGTGTGCCGACTTCCGACGCCAGTTCGCCGCAGTGGGTCTCGGGCACACGCTTCTATACGTCGGTGGCAATGTCGTTGTGGGCAAGCGAGCAATGGCAGACGTTGTCTCCCTGTTTACAGGCTACGGCTTCGACCGGGTGTATCACCAGCAGCCCGATATTGGTGTGGCAATCGCCGATCTCTTGGAGGATCTGAAACGTGGCCAGGCCAAGGCGTGACGCGCGCCGCACTGCTGTAGAACACACGCGACAGCAGGTTCTCTCTCATCCGCTGGCGCGGGGTATCCGTCCTGCGGAGGTGCAGGATTTCCTTGCGAAGGTACCGCACCGCCGCTTCCCTCGTGTCGCTTACACCGATCGCGGCCAGTTACCGTGCATCCAGCCACGCGGAGGGGTTCCGTTGTTCGAAAGCCAGCATGCTCTGACACGCAAACTGAGCGACGCCGGCGCAGACTTCATCCCACTTACGATCGACAGCTACACACGACACAACCAGTACGAGACTGCTACGCAGCTACTCCGTCGGAGTGAGGAAGAAGGCAAGGACTACCTGAACGGATATCCCCTTGTCAGTCACGGGCACCAACTCTCCCGAGAGCTGTATACAGGAATCGAGAAGCCCATCAGCCTTCGGCATGGTACCCCCGATGCGCGCCTGCTCGTCGAAGTGGCGCTAGCCTCGGGAATCGCGGAGATCGAAGGGGGGGGCATCTGCTACTGTGTCCCTTACTCCGAGGGATTTCCGCTAGACCGGTGTCTGCTGTATTGGCAGTATGTCGATCGCATCTGTGCGCTGTATTCCACCGAAGACCGGCCGATTCATCGTGAGAGCTTCGGTCCTCTGTCGGCGACGCTCGTCCCCCCGGCAATCGCTATCGTCGTTCAGATCATCGAGGCCTTGCTTGCCGCAGAGCAGGGGGTGCTTTCGTTCGCGGTCAGCTTTGGGCAGACGGGTTCATTCGTCCAGGACATTGCTGCCGCGAGAGTGCTGCGAAGCCTGACTCGCAGCTATCTCGACGAGTTCGGTTTCGAGGCCACGCGCAGTTATCTTGTCTACCATCAATGGATGGGACAGTTTCCACAGCAGCGCGAGAAGGCCGCCGCATTGATTGCTGGCTCCGCCATGATCTCTGGCATGGTTGGAGCGGACAAGGTCGTTGTGAAGACGGTCGACGAAGCTCTGGGAGTGCCACGCCCCGAAGTCAATGCAGAAGCGGTAGAGAGCGTTCGGTACATGCTGCGTATCTTCTCTTGCGCCGCGCCGGTGACGTCCGTGCTCATTGACCGCGAGGCGGCTCTGATCGAATCGGAGGTGCGGAGCATACTCGGCGCGATCTTCGATCTGTCGGGCGATGTGTTCTGGGAAAGCGTGTTCCGGGCGTTCCAGCTCGGCTATCTCGACATTCCGTTCTGCCCCCACAGCGACAATGCGAATTTGCTCGTGACAAGGCGCGACGCGAACAAGTCCATTCGCATCGCCGACAGGGGGCATGTCCCGATTTCTGACGCTGACGCCGATCAGGAACGCGAGCTGCTCGCTTCAGTCGGGAGTCGTTCTGACAAGACCTATCGTCAGCTGCTTGGCGACATAAACTTGATGATGGTTTGAGTCCTCAATGACATCCACCTCTAGTTCCCCTTCCGCCCAGGCTCGGCGGGCTGCGGTTGATATCGGCTCGACTGTCGTGAAGGTGGCTCTTGTCGACAATCGCGACCAGGTGATTTCACAGACTCTGCACGGCCGGGACTTCGAGCTGGGGATTGCGAAGCAGGTCATGGGGCTTCTGGCGCCGCTGCAGGGCGTAGTCGATCTGGAAAGAGTGCTTGTCTGCTCGTCTGCCAACGGCGGGCTTCGAGTGGGGATCGTGTGTCTGTCACAGCACTTCAGCGGCGCAACCATGCGCAATCAAGTTCTGCTTGCCGGAGCGAACCCAACCTTCGTGCACGATCTGGAGGAGCCTGCAGGCAGTCTCGAGCGCGTCGATGTTCTTCTGGTTGGCGGCGGCATCGACTGCGCAGATGCAGTGCCGCTCAAGGAACGCCTTGAGCGATTCGACCCGTCTCGGTATCGATTCGGAACTCTCGTGTTCGCCGGAAACTGTCATCTGGCCAGTGAGTTCGTGCGCAGATTCCCTCAGACGATTGTCATCCCGAATCCACTCGCAGCGGGACTCGAGTCACGCAAGCCCAGTGTGTTCGATGCGATTCGCCGAGCTTATCTTGACGACCTCGTCTACAAGGAAGGCGTTAGCGAGCTCGGCGGCACTCTCGCGAGCGGCATCCGACCCACGCCAGAGATTGTGAGCCGGGGTTTCCAGCGCGCTCTGGTTCAATCCTCTGGCATCGATGTGTCAGGCGCGTGTGTCGTCCTCGACATCGGCGGTGCCACCACGGATCTTCACTACACAGTGGAGATCGTACGGGATGAAAGCGAGGCCAAGCCCGCGGCGGGTCTGTCGGTGGCGCGCTACGTGTTCGTCGATCTCGGTATCGTGGCCTCGCGAGACAGTCTGCTGCTGCAGCTGCGCACCCATCCCCGGCTCTACGAGTTTCTGAAGAGTGTTCTGGACGGCGAGGTAGAAGAGCCCTACCGCCTTATGCGGGAGGGAGCCTACGATCCATCGCCTGAGCTCCTATCGTATGGATGCCTTTTCGTCGCGCTGGATCGCTTCTCGCAGGGGCGCGGCCCAGGTTTGCCGGCGGGGGACCTTGGTCGAATAGCGCAGATCATCCTGACAGGAGGATCGTCGCAGACGTTGTCGGAGAAGGGCGCAGCGCGCGTGTTCGAGTTGTTCCGAGTCGGTGACAACCCACTACCCTCCGTACTCATCGACCGCATGTATCAGCTCTGGATCGACGGGATCACCTGGTCCGGCAACGCGTCTCTCTGAAAGACCGCAACCGCTACTCCTACGCCTTGCACTTTACTCCAGGACTATCATGCCCGTTGTGAGCTCTGACCCCTGGTCTTCTACGCCTGCCGATCGATTCGAGATGCTCGCGCATGAGTACGGTACACCGCTGTACTTGTACGACGCCGAGGACGTGAGGTCGCGCGTTCAGCAGGTGCGCGACGCCTTCGAAGGCCAGGCGCAGGTCTACTTCGCCGTGAAGGCCAACCCCAACCTCGGCTTGCTTCGCTCGCTGCTCGGGAAGGTGGACGGACTCGACATCTCCTCGGGAGGCGAGCTCGATCAAGCGCAGTTGGCGGGCTACGACCCAGCCTCTCTCAGCTTTGCCGGCCCAGCTAAGAACCGTGCCGAACTGACGGCGGCCATATTGAGTGGCGCAGGCTGCATCAGTATCGAATCCGTTCGAGAGCTGGACGATTGTGTGCAGATCGCGCGGGAGCAGGGACGGCGAGCGAACGTGGCGGTCCGCGTGAATCCGAAGCTGCTCAATCGTGCATTCGGCATGAAGATGGGCGGGCGTGCCATCCAGTTCGGCGTCGACGAAGAGGAACTCCACAGCGTGTTGCCGCGCATCGCAGCATGCGCTGATGCACTCGACTTTCGCGGTATCCATGTCTATGCCGGTAGCCAATGCTTCGATGCATCAGGTGTCGTCGAAGGCGTGACCCACACGCTGGAGATCGTGCGCGAGATCGAGAGCAGTACCGCGCTCAGATGTTCGACCATCAATCTGGGCGGCGGGTTTGGGCTGTCACACACTGATGCAGATAAGGAGATCGACATCGCAGCCTTGGGCTCTGCCCTCACGCCAGTACTGCGTTCGTTTGTCGCGTCCTCGCGCGTTCCGCGACGAATCGTCTTCGAACTTGGACGATATCTTGCCGCGAACGCCGGCATTTACGTCGCGCGCGTGATCAGTTCGAAGATCTCGCGCGGGAAGTGCTTCTTCATGGTGGACGGCGGACTACACCACCAGCTGGCGGCTGCTGGCACGTTCGGAGCCGCATTGCGCTCCAACTTCGTTCTGCGCAATCTTTCGCGCCCGGAGGCACCGCCAGTCCGATGCAACATAGCTGGCCCATCATGCAATCCAACGGACCTGCTGGGCATCGACGCTGAACTTCCACGTCCCGAGATCGGTGACCTTATCGGCGTGTTGAAGTCCGGCGCGTACGGACTGACTGCGAGCCCTCTCCTTTTCCTGGGGCGTCACACACCGGCCGAAGTGGTTGCTGTCGATGGCAAGTTCGTGCTTGGCCGCCGATCACGTCCGATGACAGACTTCAACTGATCTTGGCAGTCACGGAGTGCTCGGCAGGGGACGGGCGTCTTTCCGCGGTTCGCCGATGAGCCCGACCATGCGTTCCGTGGTCTTCGACACGGTAGCAATTGAGAAGAATAGAATCCTGACCGTGACGTGACGGCTTCATGGAGGCAATCCGCGCGACGACCAGGTCGACGTGCTGCAGCGCGAGTCGCAACCGGCGGCGAAGGTCCCACCCATCCCGAGAGACTGGAAGGCGCACGTCGGCGCCAATCCGATGCGCTTGCCGCAGCATCGGCCTATGACGAAGCAATGAACGTCGCTCAGTCAAGGATGGACTCCAAATTCGGAGCGGCCGCGTCGCCGGCGCAGAGCAGGCATGCGGAGCGGCTCAAGTAATGTGACATCCTGCGGCGGCGTTTGTCGGAAAGCGTGTCAGTCGCTCTCGCTCCAGGACGCCTCGGCCACTGCACCGGGGCTGACGCACTGGAACGCTTCGTGCTGCAGTTAATGCCGCCTTGCTGATCAGGGCGAAGTGCCCGCCCAAGGTCAAGCTCACCTGCCACCGCCCAAGGTTCCATCGGTGGCAATCACCCTCAGACTGATGCTTCGAATTCTTCATATTCTGGACCATTCCCTTCCCCTGCATAGTGGCTATGCATTCAGGACAGTGTCAATCCTCCAGGAGCAACGGGCGCTCGGATGGGAGACGTTTCACCTGACGACGCCGAAACAGGGTGAATCCACGATCGAGGAAGAGTGGGTCAATGGCTGGCACTTCTTCCGTACCCCTACACCGCCTGGTCGTCGAACTTCATTGCGTGCCTTGTCGCTTCTCGCACTCATGCGCAGAACCGCAGCCCGAATCGCTGATGTGGTTTCACGCACTCGTCCGAACGTGCTGCATGTCCACTCTCCCGTGTTGAACGCCCTGCCCGCGCTGTGGGTCGGTCGGTCGACTGGACTTCCCGTCGTCTACGAGATGAGGGCCTTGTGGGAAGCGGCGGCGGTGGATCACGGGACCACGACCGAGAGCAGTATTCGATACCACTTATCCCGCAGGTTGGAAACGTTTGCACTTCTCCGCGCAGCGCACGTTACGACGATCTGCGAAGGCCTGCGCTCCGACATCACTTCGCGAGGCGTGCCGCCGGACCGGGTGACCGTCATTCCGAACGCAGTCGACCCCGCAGAGTTTCCGTTCGGAGGTGTCTCGAATCCGGCGCTATGCGCATCACTCGGCTTGACAGGTTCCACCGTGCTGGGATTCGCCGGTTCCTTCTATGCATACGAAGGCCTGGATCTCCTGATAGAAGCCTTGCCCGGACTGGTCGCTTCACGGCCCGACGTGAAGCTGCTGCTGGTTGGTGGTGGCTTTCAGGAAGCTGCGCTCAAGGAGCAGGCGCGGACGCTAGGCATCGCAGACCGGGTGATCTTCACGGGTCGGGTTCCGCACGATCAAGTACAGAGGTATTACGACCTCATCGACGTTCTGGTGTATCCGCGCCATTCCAGCTTGCTCACGGAACTGGTCACCCCGCTGAAGCCCCTCGAGGCAATGGCCCAGGGCCGTGTCCTCGTCGCATCCGACGTAGGCGGACACAAGGAGCTGATTCGTGACGGCGAAACCGGTCTGCTTTTCAAGGCCGGTGATGTGCAAGCCCTGCAGTCGAAGATTCTTGAAACCCTGGCTCTCACTCCGATCCGTCTGGAGCAGATTCGCCGAGCCGGCCGCGAGTTTGTGGAAACGGAGAGAACCTGGGCGAAGAGCGTGGCCCGGTACGCCGACGTCTACGCCCGACTAGTCAAGGGTTCAGGCTTGCCGACGGGCGCCATCGCGCGCGACCGCGCTTCCTGACCGGGGTCGGATCATGTGCGGCATATACGGGATCATCCATCTCGACGGGCGTCCAGCAGATCCCGCGATCCTTGCGCGCATGAGCGACGTGACGGCGCACCGAGGACCTGACGATCAAGGTATTCACGTTGATGGCCCCTCCGCGATCGGCATGCGCCGCCTCTCGATCATCGATGTCGCCGGCGGCCATCAACCGCTCAGAAACGAGTCCGGAACTCTGTGGCTCGTATGCAACGGTGAGATCTACAACTTCCGCGAACTGCGCGCCGAGCTGACAGCAAAAGGGCACAAGTTCCTGACGGGCTCCGACTGCGAGGCCGTCCTGCATGCGTACGCAGAGTATGGTGACGGCTTCCTCGAGCACCTGAACGGCATGTTCAACTTTGCGCTCTGGGACGCGACCCGCCGTAGACTTCTCATCGCGCGTGATCGCCTGGGCATCAAGCCTCTCTACTTTACTCAAGACAGCAAGTTCATTGCGTTCGCGACTGAGGCCAAGGCCTTGCTGGAGCTCCCGGGCTTCGATCGGCGCATCTGTCGCCAGGCACTCCGGAGCTATCTGCAGCTGGGGTACGTCGCATCCCCGCACTCGATGTTCGACAGAGTTGAGAAGCTTCCTCCCGCAACGCTGATGGTCATCGAAGGCGGGCACGCGACGCAACGTGTCTTCTGGACCCTTCCGGAACGAGTCAACAACGGCGTCAAGAAGTCGGAATGGATACAACTGATCCGCGAAGGGATGGAGAAGGCCGTACGCATGCAGATGGTCAGCGACGTTCCGATCGGTGCGTTCCTGTCAGGAGGGATCGACTCGAGTGCGGTTGTCGGGCTCATGTCCAGACACAGCGACGTTCCCGTAAAGACTTACTCGATCGGTTTCTCCGGATCAGCGGCCGCAGATTTCTATAACGAGTTGCCCTACGCGCGGCGCGTCTCGCAGCTTTTCCGCACCGATCATCGTGAAATCATGGTGAAGCCGGATGTTGTCCGACTTCTCCCGAAGCTGTTGTGGCACATGGATGAACCCGTGGCGGACACAGCGTTCATAACTACCTACCTCGTGTCGGAGTTTGCTCGCCAGGATGTGACGGTCATTCTCTCGGGCGTTGGTGGCGATGAACTCTTCGGCGGCTATCGCCGCTATCTCGGAAACCACTACCTTGCTCAGTTCGACAAGTGGCCATCCGTTATTCGCAGAGCCGCCATTCGTGCAGGGACATGGCTACCCGCCGACCGCCATTCTTCCCTCCTCAACTCTCTGCGCCTCGCAAAGGGCTTTCTCGCCGCGGCTGGGCTTTCCTTCGAAGCGCGGTATCGCGCGTATGTACTGATTCTGGAGGATGCGAGGGCGCGCGAACTGCTGGTCGAGGACGACACGGCCACGTACGTTGACCCGATCCGGAATGCGTTCGAAGCGACGGCATCTGATGATCCCTTGCTTCGGATGTTTGGTGTGGACGCTGCCACCCAACTGCCCGATGACCTGCTCATGCTCACAGACAAGATGAGCATGGCTGTGTCCCTTGAATGCCGTGTTCCGTTGCTTGATCACGAGCTCGTCGAGATGGCGGCGACCATGCCGGAATCCGTGAAGATGGAAGGAGGAGTCCTGAAGAGTGCCATGAAAACGGCGCTGTCGGACCTTCTGCCGGAGGATATCCTTCACCGGAAGAAGCGAGGTTTCGGAACGCCCATGGGCGCGTGGCTCAAGGCGGAGCTAGCCCCGGTTCTGGACTTCACGCTCTCGCGGGAGGCCGTGGAGGCCCGTGGCCTGTTTCGGTATGACGCAGTGGATCGCCTGAAGGCCGAGCATCGTGCGAATCGTGCCGACCATACTGATGTCCTCCTGAGCATGCTCAACCTGGAAGTCTGGGCGAGAATGTTCCTCGACGGCAGGTCCCATGGTGAAGTCGCTGAAGAACTCCAGAGGGCGATTTCATGAGAATCCTGTACGTCTGCCATAGATTTCCGTACCCGCCGAAGAGAGGCGGGAAGATTCGCCCCTTCAACATGATCCGGCACTTCGCTGAGAGCGGACATCACGTAACGGTGTGCTCGCTTGCTCGATCCGCCGCGGAGGCGGAAGAGGCGAAAGGCATCGCGGCCCACTGCAGGCGGTTCGAGATCGGTCAGGTGAAAAACCCGGTTCAGGTTCTGAGAATGGTGGCGCGCCTCCCGACTACCATCCCATCCTCCATGGGATTTTTCTACAGTCTGGATCTCGACAGACGCATTCGACGTCTGCTGAGCGAAGAGACGTTCGACCTGATCTTTGTGCACTGTTCATCGGTGGCTCAGTACGTCGAGCACGTCCGTGACGTCCCCAAGATACTGGACTTCGGCGACATGGACTCGCAGAAGTGGTTCGAGTACGGCGTCTCCAAGCCGTTTCCGCTCTCCCTGGGGTATCGCCTTGAAGGCGCCAAACTCTGTCGCGAAGAGAAGCGTCTTGCTGGCAAGTTCGAATTCTGCACTGCTACCACGCGTGCGGAGTGGGAGACCCTTAAGGGCTACGGCGTCGATGTCGAGACTGACTGGTTTCCGAATGGCGTTGACAGCAGTTTTTTCTGCCCGCAGGACGAGGGTTACGACCCCGACACAATCTGCTTCGTCGGCCGTATGGACTACTACCCGAACCAGGAGTGCATGTTCGACTTCTGCGCGAACACGCTGCCCGCCCTGCAGGCGCGCCGCCCCAGCCTCAAGCTCCTCATCGTGGGGGCAGACCCGTCGAAGCAGGTGCTTGATCTCGCAAGAAGACAAGGGGTCACCGTGACGGGCTCCGTTCCGGATGTGCGTCCGTATGTTCGTCGGTCCGCCCTGATGGTGGCACCGCTGAACATTGCTCGTGGCACTCAGAACAAAATCCTCGAGGCGATGGCGATGGGCGTTCCGGTAGTCACGAGTCGAGTGGCCGCCGGTGGCGTTGATGCCCAGGCGGACGCTCACATGCTTGTTGGATCTTCACCGGCAGAGTATGCCAACGCCATTCTTCGCATCGTTGAGGACCCAAAGGAGCGCGCGAGGTTGGCTCAGGCGGGTCGCGAGAGAATGCTCTCTCACCACAACTGGGAGAGTTCAATGGAGCGGCTTGATCGCATCATCGAACGCTGTCTCTCGCGCTCTCCCACCACGCTCCGCGACTCTGGCCTGCAGCCAGACCCGCGTTGACGAAGATTCCCAGTCAGAGAACCTGACGCACAGAAGGACACCCATCGCGATGAACATCAGCATCTTCGGTCTTGGTTATGTGGGGGCGGTCTCGTTAGCCTGTCTCGCACGGGACGGCCACACAATTGTAGGGGTCGACGTCGAGCCTTCCAAACTTGCGCTTATTCGTGAGGGCAAGACGCCAGTTGTGGAAGAAGGAATGGTGGATCTCATGCGTTCGGTCGTTGCGAGCGGACGGGTTGGTGTGACTGATGATGTCTTCGAAGCAATAGCGAAGACGTCGCTTTCGCTGATCTGCGTGGGCACACCGTCGGCAGCCAACGGGAGCCAGGATCAAGGGGCGATGCTTCGCCTGGCGAGCGACATAGGCAAGGCGATTCGTGAGAAGTCATACCCGCATATCTTCGTGTTTCGCTCAACGCTTGTCCCGGGCACGGTCGAAGATGTGCTGCGTCCCATCATCGAGAGTGAATCCGGAAAGCGGGAAGGCATCGATTTTCACCTTTGTTTCCAACCTGAGTTCTTGCGGGAAGGGACATCGATCAGGGACTACGACAAGCCGCCCTTCACTATCGTGGGCGCAAACTCACCCGCACCAGCTCAGGCGTTGCGTGAGTTGTTCGGGCACCTGCCATGCGAATTCATCGAGACCTCGGTGCGGGCGGCCGAAATGGTCAAGTACTGCTGCAACAACTTTCACGCGCTGAAGATAGCTTTTGCAAATGAGACGGCCCGCCTGTGCTCCGCGCTGAACGTTGATCCTTTCGAAGTCATGGATCTCGTCTGTCGAGACCGTCAGTTGAATATCTCGCCGGCCTATCTCAAGCCCGGGTTTGCGTTCGGCGGGTCGTGCCTTCCCAAGGATCTCCGCGCGACGGCCTATCTCGCCAAGACGCGCGATGTAGACATCCCCGTTACGAGCGCGATTCTGGCATCCAACAAAGTGCACATCGAGCATGCGATCGAGAAGGTGCTTCACCTGGGTAAACGTCGAATCGGGATGGTGGGTCTCTCCTTCAAGTCCGGAACTGACGACCTGAGGGAAAGCCCTCTTGTACTGATCGCAGAGCATTTCATTGGGAAGGGAATGACTTTGAAGGTATTCGACCCGGAGGTTCACTTGTCGAAGCTCCTTGGGGCGAACAAGCGTTTCATCGAACAGCACGTCCCACACATGGATTCGCTAATCGAGAATGATCTTGAAGGCGTCATCGCCGAGTCGGATGTTCTCGTGGTGGGCCTAGGAGACGAAGCCACATCCAGAAAGATTTGCGCAACTGCTCGTTCGGACCAGTTTGTCGTGGATCTGGTGGGGATGAAGTCTCGTGACGGACTTGTGGCGCAATACATGGGACTCTGCTGGTAGCCTCATCTCGCAGAAGTCCGGCTGGCAGCAAGAGCGCGGCGGTGACGACTCGACAGGGACGCATTTCACAGAGCCGCACAGACTGTGATCAGAGGACCATGGCGCGCAGAGGTCTCGCGGCAGTGATGTGCGTCTGGCGAGTCCTTGTCTGAGGTTAGAGAGTTGGATTTCGGGTTGACCTGTGCTGGGGCCTCAGGTGAAGGGGCGTTAGGCGAGGCGTGGGCTTCGCGCGGCGGGTTGTTGCGGCGCAACGGCGGAGCGGATGACGACGGCGCCCACGACGTGTGGCGTAACGGCGGGCGTGATTTCCGGGGCGAACGCCGGAGCAACGAGACGCTAGCCTCATGCACCGACCGCGAGGGTGCGTAGCGTTTCGCAGCCTGTTCTCAGGGCACTTGCCGATCTGCGCTTCGTCTCGCGGGGTCTTGTACTGTTCGATCGGGGGAGGTCAGCGCCTTGTCGAAGGTTCGTTGAGGAGCGCTGCCGCGACGCTGGTGCTCTGGTCCGAGTAGCACTTGCGGGGTTGAGGTGATCCGGAGTGGGATGGAGGTCTCGTGGGGCTTGCCACGTCTCCATTGTTCTGGGCGTCGGTTTCTTGACGGCCTGCTGGAGTTCCAGGATCTTTCGCACGCGAGACTCGGGATTCGATTGGCGTGATCTTTGCGAAACAGGGCGTCCTTCGCTCGGATGAGGCCGCTCGGGGGCAGAGTGTTCTGAATCGCCGAGTCCCCGTGATGGTGAGTCAGAGTGCCAGGCATGCGATAGAAGTCGACGGAGAAAGAGCCTGCCTCAGCGCGCGTCATGGGCAGAGAGGTTCGGTTGTGAGGGATCGCATGTCAGGAGTCTCTCGCGCGGAGTTGGGCGAGAGTGACTTCACGCCAAGGGGAGGGCTTCCTCGTGCAGACGCAAAGTCAGGAGATTGCTTGATGCGGTCAGCTAAGGGGGAGTCTTTTGGAAGGTACGCGACTACATGGGTCGATGATGCTTGCGGCGACTCGCTCCGGCGTGGGTTGCCAGTAACGACGGACTTCCATTGAAGAGTCAAGTTCTCGCCGCGATTCGCTGGACCGCACTAGCGCAGATTGCCAGTCAAGCTGTTAGTTGGGTGGTGACTCTCGTAGTGATTCGCCTGCTTGCACCGTCGGACTATGGCCTGTTGGCCATAGCAACCATGTTCCTGGGCTTCCTGATGATGTTTGCAGATCTCGGCATCGCGGCGGCGCTCGTTCAGAAAGATCAGATCTCCCGAGAGGAGATCAGGCATGCGTTCGGTCTGGTCATCGCGATACACGTCGGGTTGGCAGCGCTCCTCGCTCTTGCTGCGCCGGTCATCGCCGCCTTTTTCGCCGAGCCGAGTCTTCGGGTAGTTGTTCCGGTGCTGTCTCTCCAACTCCTTGTGGCCGCGTTCGGCGTCATACCCGAGGTTCTGCTGCAGCGGGAAATGGATTTCCGTCGACTGGCCGTCGTTGAAATGTGTACGGCTGTCGCTGGCAGCCTGCTCACATTGCTGCTCGCACTGGCCGGCGCGGGGGTTTGGGCGCTTGTGATCGGCGCGCTCGCGACCTTGGGCGTAAAGGTCGTCGGAACCAACGTACTGGTTGGGCAGTGGTACCGGCCGGCATTTTCCTTCGCGGCTGGCCGAGCATTGCTTGCGAGCAGTGCTCACGCAGCGACAAGTCGCATTGTGTGGTTCATATACAACCAGGCGGATGTATTCATTGCGGGAAAGTGGCTCGGATCGACTACGCTCGGGCTCTACTCAGTCTCCATGCATCTCGCATCCTTGCCAAATCAACGTATCTCCGGTCTTGTCAATCGGATTGCCTTTCCGGCGTTCTCTCGGATTCAAGGGTCGGCAGCAAGAGTGTCGAGCGTGGTGCTGCTGGGCGTCCGAACGCTCTCGATCCTGGCGTTTCCCGTTTTCTGGGGGCTGGCAAGCGTTGCCCCTGAACTCGTCCATGTCTTGCTGGGGGAGCAGTGGCGCGGAGCCACCACACCACTGCAGATCGTGAGTCTCATCATGCCTCTGCGTCTCGTTGGAAACTTCGTCCCGAATGCTGTGCGTGGAATCGGTCGATTTGACGTTGAACTGGCGAGCACCGTCCTGTCCGCGACGGTGATGATTTCAGCGTTCTTGGTGGGCGTGAATTGGGGCCTGATTGGCCTTTGTCTTGCTTGGCTGACTGGATCCCCGCTGGTGTTTTTCTGGAACATGGGGCGATATGCGAAGGCCCTCGAGACGCCGCGCTCCCACTTTTTCATGGCGATGTTTCCGTCATCTTTGGCCGCACTGCTCATGGCTTTGGCGGTTGTGGCTGCCCGGTGGACCATGACAGACTGGTCGCCGCTTGGGCGACTGTCATGCCTGATCGGTCTTGGTGCGGTGACGTATGTTGTGCTGACTCTGCTGTTGAACCGCAAAGGGCTCGATGAAGCGAGGGACCTTCTTCGGGGAATCATGCGGGGCAGTTCCACCCGATGATCTGTTGACCGGAAGGACAACGAGAGATCACCAAGGATTCGCGACTGTGTCGATAATTGCAGGTCTAGTCAGCAGAACAGCTGATCCACTGCCGGAACACTTACGCAAGGCTGTTGCGGCTGGCGTCTCAAGGTTCTCCGGTGACAGCGTTGTGAGCATGGGGTCCGATCACTGGGTCCTCGCAAGCCTTGACGTTGGTGCTTTCGGTTCGCCCGCCAAGGTTTGCGGTGATCGCGGACAGACGTTGCTGATCGCAGGGGAGCCGCTCTTGACAAAGAGCGATGAAACCGTCTGCAGAGACCGGCAGCAAGAGGCGGAGCATCTCTTCGATCATCTTCGCAGGGGGAATCGGGAGATACTGCTCGCGGCCTCGGGGACCTACTGCGCGGCGTACTTTGATCCGGAAACCCGAGAGCTGTTGCTCATAGCGGACAAACTTGCTATCCGGCCCCTCTATTATCTGGTCACCAACGAGTTCGTTGCATTCGCCTCAGCGATCAGGATTCTCGAATCGGCCGGGTTGTGCTCGGGCGATCTCGATGAGCGTGGTACGTATGAGACGGTAATGCTGGGTTTTCCCCTGTCGGACCGGACCTGCTACGCAAATGTCCGTGCAATGCTGCCCGCAGAGCTGATCCGCATCCTTCCATCCAGCGAACGGCGGGAGCGCTACTTCCATTGGGACCAGCTCGCTCCGACGTCAGACACTCTGCCGGAAACCGTGGATCGGCTTGTCGGGAAGTTCAACGTGGCGGTTCGCAATCGACTGCGCGGTGACACGACGACAGCTGCGTTCCTTAGTGGAGGGTTGGACTCTCGTGCAATCGTGGCGGCATTGCGTGGCCAGAAGGTGAACGTGCTCACGGCGAATTTCGCACCGCCCGACACGCAGGACAGGGTGTTCGGTGAACTTGTAGCGAATGCTCTGACAACAAGGCATCTTCAGATCGACGTGGTGCGAAGTGCGGCGGGCGACGCATACCGAAAGGATCAATTGCGGGAATGGCTGGGAAAGCTGGAACCCGGGGCGGGTCGCCCCGAGCGCCCGAACATGCTCTGGTCGGGGGACGGTGGCAGCGTGGGCCTTGGTCACGTCTACCTGAACGAAGCGGCTTCGCGAGAGATCTCGGGCGGCAATACGGACAACGCGGTCCGTGAACTTTTCCGATACAACAGGCTTGTTGATGGAAACGGTGCTCTCACAAAGGCATTCCGATCTAAGTCTTCAACCTGGCTATTCGATGCTGTGCGGGCCGAGCTCGAGTCAATTGCTTCGATGCCAGAGGGGCGGGCCCTGTATCTGTTCCTCATGTTCAATGATCAGCGACGGCACTTGTTCAGGCACTTCGAAGATATGGACCTCCAGCGTTTCGAGTTCCACCTCCCGTTCTTCGATGCCGGCTTCATTGAGGCAATCGTTCGTGCACCGATGTCCTGGTTCCTGTACCACCGGTTCTACAATGTCTGGCTCAAAGCGCTAAGCCCGGCGGCCGCCTCGGTTCCATGGCAGGCCTACCCGAATCACGAACCTTGCCCGATTGCCTACGAGCAGGAGTTGCGATACCAATGGAATGACTATTACGGGAAGCTTGAAGCGCGACGTCAGGTACGGAATCGCGCAGTGCGCGCCGCGAAGCTTCTCACGGGGTCGTTCCCACAGCATCTCGTTGATCGCGGACGACTCAGTGCTGCCATTGCCCTCACATTGGTGGGTTCGAACTCATACGGACACATCCTTGAGGCGGGAGCGGTGTTTGGGGAGCATTGGGCAAGGGCAAAAGGCTCCTCGGCGTGGACTGGCGATGAACGCGGCAAGGCGAAATGAGTCGCCGCCAGCTCGAAGGCAGTCGCCAGGTGGCATGTTGACTGTGCAAAGCGCCGAGGGCCATCTCCGAATCTGGGGGACTAGGGTTCGTGCGCGAACACCAGCCCCTATTGCCAGGCACGATGCGGCAAGTGTCGGGAGTGGTTACCGATGAGCCGCTGCGTTTTGATTGTCGCCTACCATTTCCCTCCAGGGCGAGGCAGCAGCGGGATACAGCGGACGCTCAAGTTCTGCACTTATCTGCAAGAACACGGATGGCGTCCCGTTGTATTGACGGTGACTCCAGGAGCTTTCGAGTTGGTCAGCGATGACCAGTTGGGCGAGATCCCTGCTGACGTTCACGTGGAGAGAGCGTTCTGTGTCGATACCGCCCGCACACTTTCCTTTAGGGGGCGCTACTTTCGCTGGATGGCGCAGCCCGACAGGTGGGTAAGCTGGTGGCCGACTGGTGTGTGGAAAGGCCTGCGCCTTATTCGGCAATTTCGGCCCAAAGCGATCGTATCCACGTTTCCGATCGCGACAGCGCACCTGATCGGTCTGACCTTGCATCGCCTCAGCGGTGTTCCCTGGGTTGCGGATTTCCGAGACTCGATGACGGAAGCCAACTGGCCGCGCGATCCGTTTACTCGGCGCGTTCACCAGAAACTGGAAAGAGCGACCATGCGTCACTGCTCGCGTGCGATCTTTACCACTCCGGGCGCGGCGGAGATGTACGCCCATCGCTATCCCGCTGTCCCGAGGGAGCGCTTGGCTATCGTTGAGAACGGCTTTGATGAAGAGAACTTCCTGGACGCCGAAGCAGGGCTTCCCCATTCCGCTCTAGGTGTCGCAGGTCAGATAACGCTCGTCCATAGTGGCCTCCTGTACCCGGAGGACCGCGATCCGCGTCCGTTCTTCGAGGCGCTAGGAAGGCTGCGAAGCTGCAAGGCGATCGGGCCGGAGAACCTGCGCGTTGTGCTTCGTGCGCCCGGCAACGACGCTTACTTTGCCGATCTCCTGAAGGGACATGGCCTCGAGGACATTGTTCACATTGAGGGTGCTGTTGCGTACCGGACCGCGCTACAGGAGATGCTGCGAGCGGATGGACTCCTTCTCTTTCAGGGGCCATCCTGCAATCATCAGATTCCCGCAAAGCTCTACGAGTACCTGCGCGCGGGACGTCCGATTTTCGCACTTACCGACCCACTCGGTAATTCGGCTGAGGTGCTGCGTTCTGCCGGCGTTCCGGACATCGTCGACATCGGCAGCACAGATTCGATCGAGGCAGCGATGCGAGATTTTCTGGGGGCGGTGCGCGACGGGAGCCACAGTGGAGTTCCTCGCGCAGTCGCCGCACAGTTCTCGCGGCAAGCGCGTTCCAGCGAGCTTGCTCAGGTCCTGAATAGTGTGGAGTCCGTATAGCAGCCTCGGTGGAAAACTGAGTGGGTCACGTAAGGGATCGTTGCGTCAATCGGGTGAGTACCGCTAAATCGGAACCGCTTCGAAACGGGGCTGCGCACTCGGGCGCCCTGCGTCTTGTCACGGGCGGATTTCAACGCCTCGACACGCACGTCGACGATCCAGGCGACTCGTCCGATACCAACCCGAAGGCATCGGGCCCGGGCGGCACTGCCCCGATGGCGGAGCTGTAAGCGCCTGGCGGCCTTTGCGAAGCCGCGAAGCGACGCGCCCGCGGCTTCACGCGCCTTGTCGATTGTCCGCATCATCATCGTCCTGATAGCCGTCACGCCCGGCTTGTGCCCGATCAATCTGCAGCCCGCTCGATGCACCCGGAGCTCGACCGGGCCAAGATCGCAGAGGTCGTCTCTAGGCTCTTCGTGAGTGTCGCTTTCGTGAACAGCATGCATGGGCGTGTGGCGTAACCTCATGATTTGTAGTGATGGCGAGATTATTGCTCAAATCGACCAATGGCGCCCCGCTATGCTCGGGGCAGTGGAGTCTTGCGATCATGGAGTTGCGGATGGGCGAGTTTGGCGGGCAGTATCGATCTCTTGGCACACGCTCTTGGCTCAAGTTGATGCGTCAAGGTGCCTGCGTCTTCGTGGCCTCGTTTGCGAGTTTTGCAAATGCGGAAGTCGGTAGCTTGCTGACCGTTCTCGATGGCATGGGAGACGGCACCTGGGAGCGTGTCAATGCGAATCGCTTCTCCGATACCTGGCCGGCGCCTGCCGATCGATCGGCGCCAGGTTCCGGCTACACGAACCCGCGGGCAGTCATTCAGGCATGGAGCGGATTTGCGTGGGACTCCAATCGCGGGGACTTGATCTTGTGGGGCGGTGGGCATGCGAACTACTCGGGCAACGAGGTCTACAGATGGCGCTCCCGAGATCTGTCGTGGGAACGAGCCTCGATGCCGAGCAAGATGGTCGAGGAAACCTTCATTGGCAGCAATACCGTTCCGGTGATCGTCAATTCGCCAGTAGTCTCGCAACGCGTTTATGACTATACCGTGCCGTCTTCTGCGCATGCATATGACAACAATATCTACCTTCCCATCGCAGATCGCTTCTTGACGTTGGGAGGCGCCACGGCGCATACCGGGGGACGCTTCACCTTGCGACAGCCCGACGGTGTAGTGCGGCCGACCGGACCGTACTTCTGGGATCCCGCGAAGGCGAACGGTGACAAGGTGGGGGGGCAAGCCGGCTCTGCGAATCGGCCCGAAGTCGAAGCTGGCAACATGTGGGAGAACCGGGACAATCAGGTGTTTCGCACCCTCTCGGTGGTGAGTGGTGGAACAGCCCTGGCGGAAGAAAACGGAAACGACGTTGTCTACTTCATCGGCCGGCCCGCAGGGGGTACCGATGCGTGGCTCTACCGGTACGAAGTGGATGACGTGCTTCGCCCGGAATTGGATACGGTCTCTCAGGTGGGCCGATATTTTGGCGGTCCTTCTGCAATCGGTGCTGGCGCATACGATCCCGTGAGCAAGCTTTTTGTGGCGATGGGTTCCGAGGGCACGCCCTTCGTCGCATGGGATCTGGATAATGCAAGTCCGTCCAACAACAGTTTTGGTATCACGCCGCAGAAGGTCGGCCAGTTCGATTTTGGTGCGCCCGGTCGCTTGCCGTATGGAATCGACTTCGACCCTCGTCTCGGTAAGTTCATTGTTTGGGCAGGTGGTGGTTCTGTATGGGCGCTCGATGCGCCGGACTCGGGGACGGTGTCTGGAGACTGGTCCCTGTCGCTGCTCACTGATGGAGCTTTGTCCAATCCCGCAGACGTCCCTGCGCCTGGCTTCGGGAGTGGTATTTGGGGAAAGTGGAAGTACGTGTCAGACCTGAGAGCGTTCGTGGCTCTCGAAGCCAACGAGGCGGGTGATGTATGGGTCTACAGGCCCCAGGGCTGGGTCAATCCGGTCCCGGAACCATCCGTCCTCATGTTAAGTTTTGGCGGCTTGATGACACTCGCTGCCTTTCTCTGTCGCCGCCGCGGTTAAGGGTACGCAGGAGAAGTGTGATGTTAAGGCGTCTCCTGGCAGGTTGCCGGGACGCGTCGCCGAGGGAGTGAAGCTCTTCTGTCACCTCTGAGTACGCATAGCACGCCGCTTCGGCGGCAATTGCGTTCAGTTTTGTGCCGGACGTGCTCCTTCCAGGTCCGCGGGGTGAGTTCAGCGACCCTTGACGCCAGGCGGGCTCCCGCCCGCCTTAGCGAGTCGCCGAGGTAGTGATTTCGGTCGATTCCGGGCTGCCTAACCAAGTTCTAACCGACGTTCAGTTGCCTCCTTGGCCACGAAGTCAGTCCAGTAGTCGACCCAGCTCTTTCGTTCGATCCGTTCCTGCCCCAGCGACCGTTCTAGGCGGTTGGCGTTGGTGTCGATAGGTCTGTTGGCTACGTGGCGATGGCCCCAAGCGCGTCCAGACTCCAGTGTCTCGCGCACGCGCGAGTCTCTTCGTCATCGGTTTGTTCGTCAGCAGCGCCTGCGATTCGAATCTCAGACGTTGCCATTGGGCTTGCCAACGGAGCGGAACAAGGCGCAGGCGCCGTTCGCGCTTTCTACCATCGAGTGCTGGAGCGAATACTCCTTGCACCAGTTGCCAATCAACTCGGCCGCCCTTGGCTCGTCGGCGTCATCCAGCAAAATCTCACCCAGAGACACGCCCTTCGAGTTCAGAACCGGAAGAAGACCATAGCGCCAACGCAAGTAAGCATCTCCCCAGTTCGAGAACACTGCGGGCCCGTCGCACAGGGCCAGCGCAAAGCGTGTTGGGAGTTGGAGGCGGGACACGTCGTACCAAACGTAGTTCCCGTAGTTCTTGAGTGGAGCGTATAGGATTTTCGCGTTCTTTATCTCTAGCGCTCGAAGGCGTTCCTCGACCGTGGCAGCCCAGCCTTCATCCTGCTCGAGACTCCAGACTGAGAGTCCAGACTTCTCACATGCCAAGGCTGCGACGAGCGTTGTGACCCCGCTTCCGCACTCGAGGATGGGGCCGTCACAGGTCTTCGCCCGACTTAGAACCTCGCCAATGTAATCTGCATCAGCCGAATAAGCTTCGTTACCCCACCCCCGGCGCAACTTTTGGATCGATTCTGCATCCGTCACAAGCCCCGAGCGGAACGCATGGGTGAACTCAGAGAGGAGCGCACGCGATCTGCGCTGTTCCAGAGGATCAAGAACCCCACGGCGTACCCATTTCTTGAACTGCGAAAATGCGGAGTCCGACGAACTCATGGCGAACTGTTCTCCTGCGCTGAGAGTTTAGGCTGCGCCTCGAGGTCGGGGCAGCAAAGGACCGGGAAACCTGGGTTTGGTGAAACAACCGTCGGGACGGCGAGGTCAGCCGCCATCTACCAACCAGCGCTGCAGTCGCTGCTGTGCCTGGCGAATAGTGCGAGCGCAGGCGTAGTCATCGGATCGACGCTCATTCGTTCCCTGCGCAGTACCCGAACAACGACTAGACACAGGTCTTTTCGCTCAAGGCGAGTTGGGATCAGCTAAGCGTAGTCCTTGAGCCTTCCCGCCTCCGTGCCCGACCGTGCCTCGAAAAACCGACTGGAACACAGAGGTTAACGGACGGATCATTCCAAACCTACTGCCAAGTCGAATCCTGGGGCGACGTTTTCGCCTGCGCGCTCTAGTTCCATTTGCCCGCTGCTCTGAGTTTTTTCTCCAGCCCGTCGAGCTTGAAGCCTCTGTCGCGCGCCTTGTGAGCAGCCTCTACCGCTGCGGTGTAGTCCTTGACCTCAACCAGCGACAGCCCCAAGTTGTAGTAGAGGTTTCCATCGTCGCGACCCATTTCGATCGCCTTCCTGTACGTTTGGATCGCAGCGACGTGATTTCCCTGCTTGGTCTGGTGAAAGGCCGCAATGGCGAGCACATTGGCATCTTCGGGCTGAAATCGCATGGCTCGATCCAGCCAGCAGTCAACGGAAAATGGGCTGCCGGGCGGACGCTTCGACTTGAGTTTGGCGCCGAGGCGCACCATCGCGGCCAACGCACGCGGGTGATTTGGAAACACCTTCAATGTGTAAGCTATGTCCGCAGCCGCATACACGGACGTCGATCCCTTATCCAATCGCTCTACTTCTGGTGTGAAGTGGTAGTCCTCTACCATCGCTCTCGTCTTCGCATCCGCAATTCGATAGTCGAATGGTCCGAAGCTAGCGGTCAGCGGGCCGCAGTCCTCTTCAGGGCTCTGAAGTTGTGCCGACGCGGGGGACGCATTGAGCGCACAGACCACGGAAAGCGACAAGACGAGACGCAGCATGACACCTTACCCTTGATGATCAAAACGTGTCTCCAGGACACTGGCCGCCCCACGGCAAATCTTGGGCGGCGGTGGCACCCCATGGCGGGAAGGATCAACCCGCCGTGCAAAACGCAGACAGAGCAGTACACGAAAGCAAGAAACCAGCCGAGCGATTGGCGGCGATTCGGTATCTGCATACAACGGGCGACGTTCCTGCTCTTCCTCAGCTATGCCGGCGCCATGGCGACTCCCTGTGCGTCGAGTGTTCTGTCGAGCGTCAATCGAACTGGCAAGAAGTTTCTGTAGCGTGAAGGATGCGTTCGGACGAGGGCGCGAGGCCACCAAGGGTAGAAGCAATCGAGACAGGCCGATATCCATGTCGAATCGGCAGTTGCCGCGCACGTACCTCGACCAGTACAACGAAGTCCCCGCGTCCATCTTCCGTTCAAAGACAGCACAAGACGCCTCGGTCACGTCTGCGAATCTCCCAATCAGGACCCTATCCATGCTTCACGCGCGCCCGCAAACGTCGCATCACCTCCAGAAATCCGGACAGCTCGGCCTCGAAGTCGAGATCGTCGATGTTTTCTCCATCTAGGAAACGCCCCAGCTCCAGCCGCGGCGTAGCCGCGGTGACGAAGCCGGCGGCGCAGGAGGTGGCGCTCACTACCCCGAGAGAGGCCAGCCAGGGCAGTTGCTCGGGCGAATACTCGCCGCTGGGGAAGCAGAAGTGCTCCACAGGGCGACCGGTGACCGGTGTGAGCACCTCCCGGTTGCGGATCACCGTGCGTTCAACGAATGCGCGATCCATCGAGCCGAACAAGTGGTCGTGGGTATGCAGTTGCAGGTCCACGCCGCGCCGGGCGATCCCGGTCAGTTCCTTCGTGGTCATCAGCCGGAACATGCCGAGACGCTCCAGATGGGACCAATCGAGGCCGAGGAGACCTGCCACGGTGCTCAGGATGCGTGTTCTTCCTTCAGCGTCCGTGGCGTCAGCAAGCTCGCCCAGATACTCGAGGGCACGGTTCCGTCCGGCTGGCGAGGACAGATCGTACTCGTCCCCGCCGAGACCCGAAGAGCCAAGATCGAGCATTCGCACCCGAGACTTCCAAAGGAGATAGCGGATGGCCACGTTGAAGACCGGGGCCTCGTCTACCACGTCGCGGGTGGTGACGTAGATCGTTGCCGGGAATCGATGCTGTTCGAGTACAGGAACGGCGAGAGTCCCGATACCCCGCCAGCCGTCATCGAACGTGATGACGACAGCGCGGTCGGGCAGTGTTCCGTCATTCAGGCGATCGAGCGCCTCGCGCAAGGGCAGTACTGCATAGCCGTTCTCAGCGAGGTAGCGCATCCGACTGCGAAACGTGTCGATGCGCATGAAAAGCTTGGGCTGGAACTGCTCTTCGTCATCCAGCGAGAGGCCGTGATAGCAGAGGATGCGGAGGCTTCGCCGAGTAAATCGGCGCGCAAGCGCGAAAGCACCGAGCCCTTTCGCGATCTTCAGGAAAAGCTGTCGATTTACCATGGTCCTGGCACTCCCAACCCGAGGCGCGCAGCCGGTCTGCATAGCTGATGACGTCCTGCGACCGCCACGTCATCAGGTAGACAGTCGGCGTGTATTCCCCTCGATCGAACAGTTCCTTCCGCACCTTGGAGAATCGGATCGCGTTGCTGACCGGCGCAGGATCCAGTCCGATGCGGAAGTCCGCGGCGCCATGCGCGGACGGGCGGTCCAGTAAACAGGAAAACTCGGGCGCATGAACGTCCGACTGCTGGATCGAACCACCAGCTGCTCCCGAAGACCCCTTTCAACTCCGGATTCGCCTGCAGAATCTCCGCAATGCGCGGATAGCAGCGATCCCACCGTGCGGGCGAGAACTCCCCCGGTGCGCGAGGATCGAGGTGCATCGCCAGAAACGGGCGGTAGCCGCGTGCGTGCAGGCCGAAGAAGCGAAGCACGCGAGTCGCCTCCACGGGGCCTCCGCCTGCGACTACGCTACGCGGTACTCCCGATCGTACGTCCACCCGCTGCGCGCCGCACGATAACAGCTTGCCGCGGCAGATGGCGAAATCCTTGTCGAACTGATCGTTGCCGTGCACGAAGAGGCCCGGTCGAGCGGTCTTTACCCGGCGCACCATGCGGCGAAACTCAGACGCGGCCTGGCGCAGGATTGATGGAGGGCGACTGAGTGTCCTCGACGATTCCGGGAATCCCGCGATGCCGTCCAGCATCGCGACCCGATGATAGCGGTCGAGGCTATCGGCGCCCGCGAAGGCGACCACGTTGGCGCACTGAACGGCAGCCTGTTCTGGCACGGCGCCATAGGCCCCGACGCCCGTTCCGGGGGCCAGCATGGCGAGATAGTGGTCTATGGGAAACTGATCCGGCAGATCCACAAAGGCTCTCCCGGAGGAGTCGATCAACTGCAGCCGCAAGGCGCAAGCCTCGGCGAAGACTTCTTGGTGCATCGGTGCGGGAACTCGGAGAATCGTCCTGAAACTCAGAAGCACGAAGTTTGCTTAGGCAGCATGGTAAGTGAGACAGAGTTGGTCGGGCAATGCTGCAAGCCGCGTTCGGACTGACCTCGCCGTTGTTGTCCCCGGGACGACTCGCGCCGCTCGAATCCCATCCCAAGCCGAGAAATGAACCACGCACACGACACGTCTGTGATCGAAGACACCATTCGCCGTATCGTCGTCGAGCGTGGCGGCGCGCCCGTTGAGATGTCCGGCGACACGGCACAGCTCGGCGGGGCTGTAGCGATCGACTCCCTGGATATCGCCACCATTGTGGTTGAGCTTGAGGGGCAATTCGGTGTGGACCCCTTCAAGGAAGGTTTCATCGACTTCAAGACGAACGGCGAACCTGCGGCACTGTACGTCGCTGCGGTCTGATCCGTTGGAATCCATGCTTCATTGCGCCGGGTCTCTGCACGTCCGGCAGGACGACAAGTTTCTCCATCGGGCCGGGTTGCTTGATCGGGTGCCCTTGCTTCGCGAGCAGTTGCTGCCGTACGCCAACGCGGGCGTGGCGATGGTGGGCGAGCGCGCCGATGAGGTGCTCGCAGCCATGCTGGCCTGTCAGCAACTGGGCTGCGAGCTGCTGCTCCTGCGTGAGTCGATCCCTCACAATTCCGATCGCTGGCGCGCCGTGTCGGTTTCCGCGGTTCTCGGTCAGGACGGCCTGGTGGCGGTACCCGTTATCCAGCCGGCCGCGACCGATGGTTTCTGCATTCTGATCGCGACGTCCGGAACGACTGGCGTGCCGAAGGTGGCTCGCCACAATGTCGGCAGTCTCATCGGGCGCATCCGCCCGCCCAAGGGGCCGACTGACGGCATCCGCTGGCGGCTCACATATCACCCGGCCAGCTTTGCGGGGATCCAGGTGCTTCTCACAGCTCCTACAACAGGCGGGGAACTGCTGGCAACCACCCGCGCTTCCGTGGGCACCTTCGCGGAAGTCGCGCTGGTGCACAAGCCCACGCGCGTGAGCGGCACACCGACTTTCTGGCGCGGTTTTCTGCTCGCCCTGGGAGCTCGCGCCGGCGAAGTGCCGATAGCGTTCGCCACCCTTGGCGAAGAGGCGGTGGATCAGGGAACGCTCGACCGGATTGCGCACGCGTTTCCCGGCGTTGCCATCAGTCACATCTACGCGTCCACCGAAGCCGGCGCGTTGTTCGCGGTGCGCGATGGCAAGGCGGGGTTCCCGGCCGATTGGCTCGAAAGCGGCGTGGATGGTGTGGCGCTCGGCGTCGTCGATGGCATGTTCGAGGTGGCGAGCCCGCGCGCCATGGATCGCTATGTGTCGTCTGGAAGTACGTCACCCATTGGCGAGCACAGATGGCTGCGCACTGGTGAGCTGGTCGAGGTCGTCGCCGATCGTGCGTGTGGTGTTCCGCGGTCGCGCCGATGTTTGATCATCGGCTCGCGCGGCTCTGTCGGGCTCGCCCCCTATTCCGCGTCGAAGGCCGGTCTGGAGGGCCTCACCCGGGCGCTCGCGCGCGAGGTCGGCCCGTCGCCAGATCACGGTCAATTCGGTGGCCCCCGGCTATCTCGAGACCGAGATGTCCGCGGGGCTCGGGCAAAGACAGCACTCGCAGATCGTCAACCGCACCCCGCTCGCCCGTCTCGGTACCGTGTAGAACGTCGTCCCCATGATTTCCTTCCTGCTGGGGGATGGAGCTCGCTTCATTGCGGGCCAGGCTCTGACCATCGACGGCGGGATCTCCTGCTGATGGCTGGCGTGTTGTCCCCTGCGGTCGTGCAGCATCCGGAGGGATACCCGTCCGAGAGCGTCGTGGCACAACTCACGCCGCCACTACTGAGCGGCGGGCGAGGCCCTCTGTTCGCCTTGCATGACCAGCCGCCGGTGGGGCTCGTCTGCCGTCGCAACATCGTGGTGGTTCAGACAGTCGGTCAAGAGCTGAACCGATGCTGCGCCACAATTGCAATGCAGGCCCGAATGCCGGCGTCCCAAGGCGTAGGCACGCTTGTGCCCGACGTGTACGGCATCGGGGACCGCAGTGGCGAATTCACGCACCACGCCCGGGCCGGCTGGAAGTCGGACGTGATGACCGCCGTCGACTGGCTCCGTGCTCGCCCGGACCCTCGCGGGCAACAACCGCGGCGTCATCATCATCGTCGCGGGTGGGTGGCAGCGCAACGCAGGAGCGCATCGTCAGTGCGTATCGCTCGCCTGCCGTGTCGCGGACGAGGAAATCGTGCTGGTGCGTCCGTGAGTCCCCGCGGAAGAGGTGTGCGCTCAGAGGTGCGGCAAGCATTGCTATCGGCGCGCCTTCCTGTCACCCGACTGACGGGCCAATGTCTCGACCGGACCTTTCCGTGTCGGGGAATCCCTTGCTCCGCTGTTCATCATGGTGCGGCAGAGCATCGCCGGCGCCCTCACGGCAACGCAGCGGGACCGGCGTGGCGTCAACGACGACATCGATCATCTGCCGCTGCCCGTGCGGACGGCAGCGGGGTCCGAAGGCTTCAAGGGGTCCACCCCGCCCTTGCTGAGTGGCCAGGATCCGATCGCTCGCGAGTCCCGGCAGTTCGTCGACCATTCGGCCGCCCGGCGCAAACTCGTGGACTGCCCCAGCCATGACGCTTCCACCGTTGCGACGCATCGTCCGGAGAGCCCTGCGCAAGGCCTGGTTCGCTGGTGTCCCGAGGTACGTTCCACGAATTCTCCGCGTGTTGCCCCACGACCGGGAAGCCTTCACGCAGGGACTGGCCTATCTGGACGGCATGTTGTTCGAAAGTACTGGCCGGATCGGCCGCTCGGCGCTGCGTGCGATCAGCGCGGCTGACGGGAAGCTCCTGAAGTCCGTGGCTGTCCCGGACGTCTGGGCCGAGGGTCTGGCCGTGCAAGGTGACCGTATCGTTCAACTGACCTGGAAGCACGGCGTCGCCAACGTCTACGGACGGGATTCCTTCGAGCGGATCGGCCAGCTCCGCTATCCCGGCGAAGGATGGGGGTTGTCAGCGTGCAACGACGGGTTCGTGATGACGGACGGCAGCGCGAATCTATGGTTCCGGGATGGCGAGTTCCTGCCGACACGCCGCGTACCGGTGTCGCTCAAGGGGATCCCGGTCGCGCGCCTGAACGATGTCATATGGGCGGACAACCGAATCTTCGCGAATATTCTGTACGCCTCCGAGATTGTCGAACTGCATCCGCGCACCGGATCCGTGATCGGTTTCGTCGACTGCTCGGAACTGCTCGCACGCGTTGGCGTTTCCGATTCCGAGCACGTGCTGAATGGTATCGCCCATGATCCCGATTCCGGGTCATTCTTTCTGACAGGCAAGTGCTGGCCGGAACTGTTCGAGGTGACGTTCGAGCGGACGGAATGATGCGTCCCCGCCGAGTTGGCGGTCCTATACATACGAAGCAGCGTTCCAGGTCACCGATCTGGAGAGGAAACGATCCATGACAGTCTCTATCCATAGCCAACCGCGCCAATTGCCATCGGGCTTCCGAATGCTTCTGGAGCAGGCGGATGCAAGAGACTTCTTCGTCGGCGCCCGATGGCTGGACGCCTTTCACGAACACGAACTCGAGGAGAACGCGGAGCATCGCATCTACTGTGCGGAGGTCGATGGCACCGCGGCGGCGGCGCTCTCCCTGTGCACGCCCGCAGCGAGGGCCGGATCCCGGTTCCGCAAGAGATGGATCCCCGCGGCAAGCCTTTCTTCGGCGACCAGCTTCCAGTCCTGCGCATTCGGCCCGTTGCTCTGCGACGACGTGACGCTCGCAGAGAAGGGCTTGCGCGCGATCTTCCAGTACCTTGCGAAGCACGAGCGACAGTGGGCCTGGGTCGATCTGAATGGTCTGGATCGCGATGCGCCCTGGTTCGAGCCCCTCGTCGAATCGCTGCGGAAGGCGGGCTATGTGGTCCGGCCCTACCCGCATTTCCCCAGCCGTTACGAGACCTACCGGGAACGGATTCTCAAAGACTACCTCGCCCGCCGTTCGCCGGAGGATCGCAAACAGTTCCAGAACTACGAACGCAAGTGGCGCAAGCTGCAACGGGAGAATGCCGCCGAGTTCCGGATCGTTCGTGGTCCGGGTGACGACATCGACGACGCGGTTGCGGCCTACCGTTGGGTACACGAGCGAAGCTGGAAGCAGCCAGAGCGTTCGCCGGCGTTCATCCCCCGCATCATTTCGGAGGCTTTTCAGGCCGGAGTGTTGAGAATGGGCATCCTGCGTGTGGACGGGCAGCCAGTTGCGGTCGAGGTCGGAATCGCCCATGACCGCGGCGTGACCATGCTGAAGACGGCCTATGATCAGGCCTTCCGTGACAGGTCCGTCGGCGCAATCGCCATCCTTCGGACAATCGAGCATCTGATCGAGAAAGACCACGTCGAACAGATCGACTTCGGTCGTGACGACGAGCCCTACAAGCGTCTCTGGATGCCGCATCGTTGGGAACGGTGGGGTGTCGCTGCCTTCAATCCGGCGAGTCTGGCGGGGTTGATCGGCCTCTCGGCTCAGGTCCGCGATGATGTTAGCCAGCATGCCAGAGCGTTGGCAAAACACTTGCTTAGACGTTCGTCCGCGGCGACGGGCGTCAGCGAGTCACCCCGGGAGCCGCCGGGCTGATTCCATGGGCCTGCCCCCGCGCGCTGACGTCACGAAGATGGATGGCAACGCGATCCCCTCCGTCCGAGCGGCACTTCATAAGTTGCAGATTCGAGACGAACTGCAGGACGGTGGTTCCTGCAGGGTCTGGGGAGAAGTGGTTGGAGCAATCTGTATTGCGGTTAACCGCGGACGACGAAGCGTTCGCGCTCATGGCGACCCAAGCGTTCCGCGATGACTGGCGACGCCTCCACGAGCGCAGCCGTTATGGCACCGTCTACCAGTCGTTCGAGTTCTGCCGCGCGTGGTACGAAAGCTATCGATCACTCTGGTCACCCGTCCTGGTCTGGGACGGGCTTCCCAACGGACCGGTTCGGAGTCTGTGGGCGCTTGCCCGTCATCGCAGTACCGGTGAACTGGCTCACGCCGGGGCGCATCAGGCCGAATATCACACCTGGCTGCATGAGGACGAGGGCGACCTTGATTTCGCAGCGGCCGCGTGGGCGTTGCTTCGGCGCGAACTGGGTGTCCGTACACTCCGGTTCCGGTACTTCCCGGATTCCGCAGGTGCAGAACGCATCGCGCAGCACCGCGCACTGGGTGGCCTGGCCGACGTCAGGGTGAACGCTCGTCCGCTTCTGAGAATCGATGCCGAGAGCATTGCGAGTTCGTTTTCCAAGAAGAGCAACAAGAGTCGGTTCAACCGTCTCGCGAAACTGGGCGTGATGGAGTTCCGGCGCGTCCGCGACCTTCCGGATCTCGAGGGTGTGCTCGATGATCTTGTGCTCTGCTACGACCTGCGCCAGGGCGCCATCAACGGCGTCGAGCCATTCCGCGAAGATGCCGTGAAACGTCTGTTCCATCGCACGGTGTTCGAGCAAGCCAACGATCAGACGCACCTCACGGTCACGACGATTGATGGTCGAGCCATCGCAGGACTCTGGGGGCAGGTGTCAGGCAAGACGCTGCACCTCGGCATCCTGTTCCATTCACCTGCGCTCGCGGAGCACTCGCCGGGCAAGCTGCACGTCATGAAGCTTTCGCAGCTGATGGTTCAGGAGGGACTGACTACCCTGGATCTCACACCAGGTGGAGACCCGTGGAAGGAGCGGTTCGCGACGGACCACGACGCCGTGGCCGACATCACGCTCCACGAGTCCGAAGGGATTCGACGGATGGGGATCGCGCGAGAAAGCTCCCGGCAGACCTTGAAGCGCACACTCGGAAAAGTGGGTGCGACACCGGATCAGGTGCGCGACCTCCTTGCATCCGCCCGCCGCGCAACGCCGGAGGCCGTCATCCGCAAGGCGAAAACTTGGCTGGGCGAGCAGCGGGAATTCCGCGCGTATCGCGTCGACCGGAGTCTGGCGCTCGATGGCCCGGATGACGAGCGCATCCGGCGCAACGACCTGACGCAGATCCTCGCCTTCGAGCCCAGTGAGCGATGGCACAGTCGCGAAGCCTTCCTGTCGTCTGCGCTGTCACGGCTGGAGGCAGGCGAGGCTGCCTACACGGCGGTGATCGACGGGCGGCTCGCCCATTTCGGATGGCTCGCGCTGGCGCAGGAGACATCGTTCCTGTCGGAGGTGGAGTGCCGCGTTGAACTCCCGCCCGGCAGCGCAACGCTCTACGACTTCTACACCCATCCCGCGCACAGGGGGCAGGGACTCTATCGCGCCAACCTCCGACGCATGCTGCGGGATGCCTTCAGGGACGCGAACACGACGTACGCCTATATCTTCGTGCTGGCCGACAACGGGCCCTCGCGCAAGGCGATCGAAGACATCGGCTTCCAGTACGTGCGTTCCTACGGTTTGCGCAGACGGTTTGGCGAGACGACGAAGTGGGTCGACCCGCCACTCCCGGTCACCGAAACGACCGATCAGGGTTTGACGTAGAGCGTGACGCCGCGGCGGGCTGCGCTGACCAGGCTCTCCGTGACTTCCCTTGCCGTGGTCGAGAACATCGGCACGTGGTGGAACTGCCACTCGCGGAGCGTGTCCGGCGTCATGATGCCGCGCATTCGCCAGATGTCGAAGCGCCACAGCAGACGGTAGCCGCCGAGCACGAACGGAATCTCTTCCTTGCCATCCACCAGTGTCATCGGGACTGTGGGCGAGGGCTCGCGCGGCACCGGAAACTCCTCGCCCATGGCGCCTTCCACATGGTGCGCCTGGGTGAGCACCTGGATCGGCTTGCCGATTCCTATGATCCGCGTGTTGTGCTTTGCCATGAACTCGAAGGGTGTACCCAGGCCCGCAGGGTCAGCCGCGTGTTCGTGTCCGGCGGTAAGCGCCTGGGCAAGGGGCCCCAGTGCAGACATGCGATATACCGGGTGGCGACTGGGGATCACGCCTTTCGTCCGGCGGAACATCTCGGTAACGAGCCCCATCTGCGACGGCGTGCGCCTCACATCGAACCGCGGATTGCTCCTGAACGTCGCGTACGCACCGCCCGAACCGGGTTCGCCGAAATAGAAGGCAGGCATTACGAGCGTGCGGTCGGGGCCGCAGAAGTCGATCAGCATGCGGACGAGCGCGAGGGCGTCACCCGTGTACATGGGCTTCATGTGGTTCACCGAGCTGTGAACCATCAGCACCTCGAAGTCGCGTCCGACCTTTTCTTCGAGGTGGTCCCGCAGCTGGGGCGCGTCGAACGTGCCATGCACCAGACGCAGCAACGGGTGCATTCGTGTCCTGAGCGAGAAGTAGCTCTCGCGCAGGGCGGTGATGCTGCGGCCGCCGAGATAGCGAACCGCCAGCCCGGAGGCGGCCTCTAGCAGATTCACGGAACCTTCTCGAGGATCAGGCGGAGACGCCCTGGGCCTGCAGGTAGGCGAGGATTGCCGGCACGGAGTTCAGCTTCGGGAAGTCCTCGACGTCCAGCATGACGTCGAAGGTCTGTTCCAGCGCCATCATCAGATTGACGTGTCCCAGCGAGTCCCACGCGGCGAGTTCCTCGTCGCGGGTCGTCTCGGTGATCTTGGTGGCCGGCACCTTGAGGGTGGCGGCGATGGTTTGCTGCAGCTTGCTGAATGTGCTCATGGGATCGGGGCGTCGAGTTTAGTCGTTCGGGTGGGGGCCGCGGTTTCAGGCGACGATCGGCATGTCCACCTGGATCGGGAAAGCCGATTCGGGCTTGGGCGGCGTCTCCGCGAGCTGCATGCGGTAGCGGCCGTCGTCGCCGAGCCGAAAGCCCTGCTGCGGCAGGAAGTTCTTGACGAGTTCGTTCTTCGCGGTCGGCTTGTAGTCGGCGACGATCTCTTCGATGCCCTGGTCCGCCAGCAGGCGCAGCAGCGAATGCATGAAGGCAGATTCGGCTTCGCGCCCGATAACGCGGCAGGACATGAGGAAAGTGTCGAGCTCCGCTCGCTTCGCTTCGAGCTTGCGGAACAGCGCGAGACCGACGATGCCGCTGTCGCCGAAGGTATCGGCCAGGGAGAAGTCCGCGACCACCCAGTCATCGCTGTCGATGAATCCCTGCATCTGGTGTTCGTCGTACCGGCGCGTCGTCAGATTGAACTGGTTGGTCTTCTGGGTGAGCTGGCTCAGGCGGGCGAGATGTTCGGCCGGATCCAGGCCGATGCGCATCTTCATCTCAAGCTTGGCGAGATAGTCGCCCGCACCGGAACCGCCCTGTTCCAGCTGCTCGCTGAACTCGCGGCGGCGGCGTTCCTGCGCGTACATCTCGGTCTTTGCCAGATCCTCGGCGGTGAGCGTCAGCACTTCGAGCCGCGCCACGTGGTCGAGACAGGTCGGCACGTCCACCGGGCGGCTCGGGGTCTGGATGACTTCCACCTGCGGCAGGCGATGGCGCACGGCCGCACACTCGTGATCGCTGTCGTCGACGAAGATGAAGGAGTCGAGCCCCAGATTGAGTTCCTCGGCAAGCGAGATCAGGTTGTCCGGCTTCGGCACCCAGTTCACGCGGCGCGCTGCGAAGTGCTCGTCCTTCAGGACCTGATGCGGATGCTCTCGGAGAACCTGGTCGAGGTCCGCGGCGTTGTTCTTGCTGCACAGCGCGAGGATGAAGCCGCGTTGCTGATACTCGAGCAGACGCTTCTGGAAATCCACGAAGGCGCTGCCGGGATAGTCGGGGCCAAGACCGATGCCGTTCATGCCATCCTCGCCGATCACGCCGCCCCATAACGTGTTGTCGGCATCGAGTACGATGACCTTGGCCTTCGGCGTCTTGCCCAGGACGCCGACGGACACGACCCTGCGGGCGAGTTCACGCGCGGCGTCTGCCGCGAACGGGAACCGCGCGGAGTACCAGTATCGCTGGTCGAAGAAGGACCGACGGCCGACCTGCTGGAGGATTTCGTCGAGATCGAGGTACACCGTGGCGTTCAGCGTCTCGCGGATGCGGGTGCCGACGAGAGTCTTGGTGGACGCCCACCACGCGGACTCGGACCGCTCTGCCTGCGCATCGTAGATGCCGAGCCCTGGCCCTGTCAGCGAAGGCAGCAAGCTCACCACGAGCTGCCCGATCTTGTGGGCGCGGAACTGACCCACGATGGCAAGGAGCCGGTCCACGAATTCCCCGCTGAGGGCCTGCTGGTCTGCCGGAGGCAGGCCCGTGATCGGCCGCTGCAGGTCGGGGTGGATGTCCTCCCGACGGAGGAGCAGCAGGGTCACGTCGGGTTGGTGGGCGAGGAGTTCCGAACCTTCGCGCGCTTCCTGCAGCGCCAGACCGTAGGGCGCGTGATAGGTAGCGATCTCCAGCCCCTCCAGAGAGGCCGCGAGATCGAGCCACGGATCGAGGAGGTCGCTGGTGTACGTGTGGACGATCCCGAGGCGCAGCGGCTGCAGGCCGGGCGTCAGCGTCTTCGCATGAGCGGACAGGGTCTGGGCCTGAGGAAGGCTCAGCGACAGGCGGGACAGGGCAAGTGCGGCCCTGAGCTCGCTGCGCGAGGAGATCTGCGTGAGGTCGTCGAACGCGAATTTCGTCTTTGCCATGCGGGGTGAACTGCCAAGTCGGATCGAGGGGCTGCGGCGGGCCCGGGAAAGCGGATTTCTCCAGCCCCTGGGGCCCTGCGAAACTGGAGCACGCCGCTTCGAGACCCCTCGAAAAAGCAAGTTCTCTGCCCATGATCCGCGCAGGGCCGCCGCCCCTCCCTGCAACGGGCGCAGATGTTGCGGTCCGGGAAGCCTCCGTCGACACGGGCGACTTCCCCCGGCCCTCCAGGACCCTTAAGCTTCCGACTCCATGAAAACCCAGGTCCTCATCACCATCGACACGGAGTTCAGTGTCGGCGGCGCCTTTGCCGATCCCGAACGCAACCGTCCGGTCGGGCCCGAGGCGGTGTTCTGTGAAGTGGGCGGACGCTCACACGGTCTGGGCTTCCTGCTCGACACATTCGCCGAGTTCGGAACGAAAGCGACGTTCTTCGTCGAGGCGCTCAATGCCCATTTCTTCGGCGATGACCCCATGGGAGCCATCGCCCGCCGGATCCGTGACGCCGGTCAGGACGTGCAGCTCCATCTCCATCCCTGCTGGACCTACTTCGAGCGGTCTGACTGGCGCAGCCGTCTGCAGAGCGATCCGCCGTCCGACCACATGCACAGCCGTAGCGTCGATACGCTGACCGGCTGGATGCAGCAGGGCATCGCCGCGTTCGAACGCTGGGGGATCGAGCGACCGGTCGCCATGCGCACAGGCAGCATGATGGCCGACCGCAATGTGTACCGGGCGATGGAGGCGGTTGGTCTGCCTCTCGCGTCGAACATCGGTCTCGCCGTGTACCGTCCTGCTGACCCCGCGCTGCACCTCTACTCAGGCGTGCACCGCATCGGCGGGATCACCGAAGCGCCGGTCCTTACCTATGCCGATCTCGTCCTGGGCGAGCGCACGCATCTCAAGTCGCTTACCGTCACGGGGACGTCCTGGGGAGAGGCACGTGCACTCCTCGACGCCGCGCAGGACGAACGCGTCGAGACCGTTGTGCTCCTGACGCATCCCTTCGAGTTCGCGAAGTACACGAGCCCGGGCTTCCGAGATATCCGTCCCAACGGCATCAACCAGGACCGGCTGCGCCGTCTTTGCCGCCATCTCGCGGACAACACGGACCGGTTCGAGACCGTCCCGATAAGCGGACTGCAGACGAACGCGGTAACGAACGCGACGGGCCGGAATACGCTGCTGCGTGTCCCGGTGCATCGCACCCTCGGTCGTATTCTCGAAAACCGCGTCAACAGTCTCCGCAGCGCCTGAGCGGCCGCTACGGGCCCATGATTTCCCGCACAGTGCAAAGAAGACACGCATGACCCGACTCGGCGAGAAGCAGTTCCTTCACGAAGATCAGGAGCGGTTCGCGGTGCTGTCCGCCGACCGCAACCCCATGCACATGGATGCCGTGGCCGCACGGCGGTTGCTCACGGGCAGGCAGGTCGTCCACGGGATTCACGTTTTCCTCACCGCGCTCGAGTACTGGGGGCGAACGTCCGATGCTCGTGTCACCGCCGTCGGTTGCACCTTCGCGAATCCTGTCAGCGTGGGTGACCGGGTCGTGTTCTCGCAGGTGGAGGGGGATCCCGGGACGGTAGCGCTCGAAGCTGCGGTCGACACGCTCGTGTGCGCGCGGATCAGCCTGCGCCTGGCCGAGAGCGGCGACGCACCGGCGGCGGCCGGCGCGTCGCCTGAGGCGGAAGTGACCTCGATGGACTCGCTTTCCGCGCCTGTCGACGTGCCTCCCGAGACCCACGTGGGTCGCCGCTACTCGCTCACGGTTCCGGTCGATGCCGCGGCCATGGCGTTTCCCGCGGCAAGCGCGAGACTCGGTGCCGGGGCAGTCGCCGCAGCGGCTTCGCTGTCGTACTTCGTCGGCATGGTCTGCCCCGGACTGCATTCCATCTTTTCCTCGTTCGATCTTGCGTTGCCCGTGGTACCGGTCAAGAGCGACCACCTCATCCTCACGGTTCGAAGGTTCGACGTGCGAGTGCGGCTGTTCGATGTCGCGTTCGAGGGTCCGGTGCACGGCGGCGTGAAGGCCTTCCAACGCCCCGCGCCGCAGGCGCAGCCCACCCCGGCGGACCTCGCCGCTCATGTGGGAGGCGACGAGTTCGCGAGTTCCGTCTCGCTCGTGGTGGGCGGTTCCCGCGGGCTCGGTGAGCTGTCGGCCAAACTCGTGGCGGTGGGAGGCGGGCGCGTCATCGTCACGTACGCGGCGGGCCGAGAAGACGCCGAGAGAATCGCCGGTGAGGTGACCGCAAGCGGTCGCGGAGCCTGCGAGGCGCGTCGGTTCGATGTGATTGCGGATTCGCCGGACTCGCTGGGCACCCTGCTGCAGTCGCTGACTTCCGTCTACTTCTTTGCCACGCCGCGGATCTATCGCAAGAAGGCCGGCCTGTTCGATCCGGCACTCTATGCGGAGTTCTGTGCGTTCTACATCGAGCGTTTCCATGATCTGTGTCTCGCGCTGGAGGCGATCCCCCGCGAACGCAAGGTCCGCGTGTACTTCCCCTCCACGGTGTTCGTCACCGACCGGCCCAAGGGCATGACCGAGTACGCCATGGCGAAGGCCGCGGGCGAAGTGCTGATCGAGGAAATGAACAAGACGTTCCGGAACGTCGAAGTCGTGTGCACGAGGTTGCCGCGACTGGAAACGGATCAGACGAGTTCGGTCGTGAAGGTGAAGACGACCTCGAACCTTGACACGCTTCTGCCGCTGGTGCGCGATATCGAGCGGCGCTGAGCGGCCAGTCGGCGCTCCGTCACCCGCGTTTCAGCGGCTCGGCTTCGTTCGGTTGCGGATCGACTCCGCCAGCGTCCGGATGCCTTCGATGTCCTGCGCGTGGGCCGCCGCATAACGCTCACGCTCGGTGCGGATGCGTTCGATCTGCGCTTCGACGTTGTCCGGCGTGAGGCGCACGCCGAAGGCGGAATCCGCCGGATCGCCTTCCGCGAGAATCTTCGCAAGTACTTTGTCACCGACTGCCGCGTTGTAGTGACCGGCCTCCCAGTACCACTGCATCTGGGTCTTGCGGTCGCCGGCTTTCGGCACGTCCTCGATGGTGATCGCGTTGAACCCGCTGAAATCCCAAAGCGCGATGGCCGGCTGATCCGGATGCGCACGCCGGTCCTCATCGACCACGCGGACCACCGCACGTTTCCATTCCTCGAACAGATCCCACAGACCCGCTGCCCGATAGCTCTCGAGAATGTGAGCGTGGTACGGGTGCACGAACACGATCAGCCGGACATTCGCCGCCCGGCATGCCGCGATGATCGCCGCGAGTTGGGCGAGTTCCGGAGACGTGTTTCCTGCCGTCGGATACAGCGTCGGCTGGAGCCTCAGGTAGCTCGTGAGGTACGTCGTCTCCACCTGACGGAACATCGTGTTCTGACCGTCGGCCTGGATGAAGCGACGGTACTCGAACATCGGGTAGAACCCGCCTGCCGTGAGATCCGCCACGTTGGCCATGCGCTGCATGGCGACGGTCTGCACGGTATCGATCAGCGTGTTCAGCGAAAAGAGAACCGTCGCGTGATCCTCGATCACTTGCCACTGGCGGCTCGGGTTCGGCTGACCGTTCCGGTCCACGAGGAGACGGCGCTCGAGGTCACCGGGTTCCCCGGCCTGCGCGCTGCCGGCACGCCGGGCGTCGGTTACGAAGTCGAAGAAGTCGATGCCGAGCACCACGTTCTTCGGCGGCTGGCTCGCGAGCACGTGCCGCAGGTTGCCGAGCGCCGCATCGATCCCGCTGGCGGGCAGCGACAGGTTGTACACGGGGCGCATGTCTTCGGGCCACGCCGGGCTTTCCGGGTCGAGGCCGGCTTCTGCTCGCGAGTTGCCCAGCACCAGAGTGCGCGGCCGGGCCTCCAGCACCCGATACGGCTTGACCAGCTGGCCGTTCGGTCCGGACTTCGGCTTCAGAGTGTTGACGCCCGCTAGCTCCACGGAGCGATAGAGGCCGTAAGGATCGACGGCGTAGTTCACGAGCGCGCTCAGCAGCAGCGTGACGATGCACGAGAGCAGCATCACGCGAAGATAGGTGCGAGGCATGGTCGTCGTCGGCTCAGAACTGGAAGTACAGGAACTCGGTGACACGCGCGAGCGTGAGCAGTCCGACGGCGAGCATCACACCCATTGCCAGCGCCCAGGTCCGGCTCGGTGTCCAGCCGAGAAGATTTCTCGCGGGCGCGCCCGGCGCTGACGTCGCGTGCGACGCGAGCGACGGATCGTGACGCGCGAGCAGTTCCTGAGAGTTGGGCAGGAGGAACGCCACGAAGGCGAGCCCGATCACCCAGAGGTAGGTCAGCACGAAGTTCGTCCCGCCTCCGAGATCGAAGCCGATGCCGAATCTCGCGAGAACGCCCACGAGCGGGCCGAAGTGACCGGCGAGGCCGGTCGGCAGCGAGATGCCGGAGAGCCCGGCCATGCCGTAGAGCATGGTGAACGCATCCCCGAGGTCTTCGGCGCGGAAGAACACCCACGCGACGACCACGGCCACGAACGTGATGGCTCTGGCCGTCAGCCGACCCAGGAACGATCCCTCTCCCGACGGGAAACCGAGTTTCGACCGCAGCGCATGCCACCAGTGGTTGATGACGAGGTAGAGCCCGTGCAGGGCGCCCCAGAACACGAAAGTCCAGCCCGCGCCGTGCCACAGGCCGCCCAGCAGCATCGTGATGAGAAGGTTCGCGTAGCGCCGGACCGGGCCCTTGCGATTGCCGCCGAGGGCGATGTACAGGTAGTCACGCAGGAAGCGCGACAGCGTCATGTGCCAGCGCCGCCAGAACTCGATGATGTTCACCGCCTTGTAGGGTGAATCGAAATTGAGCGGCAGCCGCACGCCGAACAGCCAGGACAGGCCGATGGCCATGTCGGAATAGCCGGAGAAGTCGAAGTACAGCTGGAAGGAGTAGGCCAGGGAGCCGCCCCAGGCTTCGAGGAACGTCAGAGTCTGCCCGTCGGCGATGGCCTTGAACGAGACATTGGCATACGGGGCGATGCCGTCTGCCAGCACGGCCTTCTTGAACAGGCCGATCGCGAAGAACGTGAGCCCGACCGAGATCCGCTCGAAGTTCGGGCGGTAGTTCGCCGTGTCGGCGAACTGCGGCATCATTTCCTTGTGATGCAGCACCGGTCCAGCGATCAGGTGCGGGAAGTACGTGACGAACAGCACGTAGTGCACGAAGTTCGTTTCCTTCACCTTGCCCTGGTAGGTGTCCACGAGGAAGGCGATCTGCGTGAAGGTGAAGAACGAGATGCCCAGCGGCAGCACGATGTCCCCGAGGGACAGGCCGGCATCGGTGCCCGAGAGGGACGCCGCGGCGTCCAGGAAGAAGTTGGCGTACTTGTAGTAGCCCAGCAGCAGGAGGTCGGCGGCGATCCCGAAGGTCAGCACCGCCTTGGAGGCCTTGCCGTCCGGAGCGCCATGTCCCTGCGCGAGGATCCGGCCAATCGTGTAGTTGAAGGCGATGGACGCCAGCAGCAGGAACACGTAGACCGGGTTCCACCACCCGTAGAAGAACAGCGACGCGGCTGCAAGCCACGCGGCGGCGTACAGCGGCCGGCGTGCACCCACCGCGAAGAAGATCGCGAAAGTGATCGGCAGGTACAGCAGGATGAAGCTGTAGGAATTGAAGAGCATCGGGTGGTGTCGGGTCGTCCGTCCGGCGGAGTTCCGGCGGCCTGAGCGGTAGCGCGCCGGACCCGCCATGCGCCCCCTGGTGCCGGGGACTATCCGGCTACCCCGGCGTGCACAAGACGTACCACCCGACTGCGGGGCAGGCGACCCCGGGGCTGCGCCCGACTAACCGAGGAGGCGGACGCTCCCCAGCACGGCGCACATCACCATGATATGAAGAATGCGATGGGCGGCGGTGATCATGATGAGGCTCTTGGACCAGCCCGCCAGTCGATAGTCGGAGACGATGGTCGGCACCACCACCCCGAGGCACACGACTGCGCCGAGGCGAAGGCTGCCGGCCAGCGTCGTCACGCCACCCCCGGTCAGCAGGACTGCCAGCGCGAAGGCGGTGAGGGCGGTGGCGGCGCTGCGGACCACGATGGCCTTGCGAGGATCGCCGAGATTCCACTGGCGCCGTCCCAGGGCAGCCATCCACGCGTTGCCCATGACGTTCGGCATGTACCAGATTGCGCCCACGATCACACCGGCCACGGCCGCGATGAGAATGGCGAGGTAGTCGAGCTGGCGCAACAGATCGAGGATCATGTCAGGCAGGCTCCGGAACCGAGGGCAGGCCGGCCAGCGCCATCGCGAGTTCGCTCTCGTCGTAGTTCTGGTCCACGAGCTTGCCGGCGAAGTAGTCCATGTAGGCCTGCATGTCGAAATGGCCGTGGCCGCAAAGGTTGAACAGGATCGATCTCGACACGCCTTCTTCCTTGCAGCGCATGGCTTCGTCGATGGCGCCTTTCACGGCGTGATTGGCTTCGGGCGCGGGAAGGATGCCTTCGTTCCGTGCGAACAGCACACCGGCATCGAAGCAGGCGGTCTGGTGATAGGCCTTCGCTTCGATCAGGCCGAGTTCCTTCACGTGCGACACGAGCGGAGCCATGCCGTGATAACGCAGGCCGCCGGCGTGGAAACCGGGCGGCATGAATGCCGACCCGAGGGTGTGCATCTTCGCGAGGGGCGTCATGTGGCCGGTGTCGCCGAAGTCGTAGGCATAGCGCCCGCGCGTGAGGCTCGGGCATGCCGCCGGTTCGATGGCGATCACGCGGACCTTGCGGCCGCCGCGAAGCTGGGCGCCGATGAACGGGAAGGCGATGCCGGCGAAGTTCGACCCGCCGCCAGTGCAGCCGACGACGATGTCCGGGTAGTCGCCGGCGAGTTCCATCTGGGCGATCGCTTCCTGACCGACGACGGTCTGGTGCAGCAGCACGTGGTTCAGCACCGAGCCCAGCGCGTAGTTGGTGTCGGCGTTGGTTGCCGCGACCTCGACCGCTTCGGAGATCGCGATTCCCAGGCTGCCATTGTTGTCGGGCGACTTCGCGAGCAGGGCGCGGCCGAAGTTGGTTTCCATCGACGGGCTCGCCACGCATCGGGCGCCGTAGCTCTCCATGAGGGCGCGGCGATAGGGCTTCTGGTTGAAGGACACCCGCACCATGAACACCTGCACTTCGATGCCGAACAGCGCACCGGCGAAGGCCAGCGACGAACCCCACTGCCCGGCGCCGGTCTCGGTGGAGATCTTCCGGATGCCGGCCTCCTTGTTGTAGAAGGCCTGCGGCACGGCGGTGTTCGGCTTGTGGCTGCCAGCAGGACTCACGCCTTCGTACTTGTAATAGATGCGTGCGGGCGTCTGAAGCGCCTTCTCGAGACGGCGCGCCCGGTACAGGGGCGACGGCCGCCATTGGCGATACACGTCGCGGACGGGGCCTGGAATCTCGATGTCCCGCTCGGTGGAGACCTCCTGCATGATCAGCGACATCGGGAACAGCGGCGCCAGATCGTCGGGCCCGACCGGCTTGAGCGTGCCGGGATGCAGAACCGGGGGAGGCGGTGTCGGGAGATCCGCCATCAGGTTGTACCAGGTCCTGGGAATCCTCTCTTCGTCGAGGACGTACTTCACTTGGTCGCTCATTTCCCCCTCCGTCGTTCCGGCTTGATCATCTGCGGCCGCCGCAGACTGACGCCTGAATATACCCGCAGCCGGGGCGGCGGACCAGACGACCCTCGCCGAAACTGGTGATCGGGCTGTCCCTCAGGAAAGTCGGCGCTCCAGTGCGTACAGGCTGTCCACGGCTTCGCGCTCCCGGATGACGTGTGCCGCGGTGCCGTCCACCAGCACTTCGGCGGCGCGGGGCCGGGTGTTGTAGTTGGAGGCCATGCTCATCCCGTAGGCGCCGGCGCTCATCACCGCAAGGAGGTCGCCTTCGGCCAGTGTCAGGCTGCGGTCGTGGCCCAGGAAGTCGCCGCTTTCGCAGACGGGGCCCACCACTTCGTACCGTGAGGGCGGGCCGGACCGGGGGCGCACCGGCACGATGTCGTGATAGGCGTCGTAGAGCGACGGACGCATGAGGTCGTTCATTGCAGCGTCGACTATCGCGAAGCTGCGGGCCGGGCCCGGCTTCAGGTACTCCACCCGGGTGAGCAGCAGCCCCGCATTGCCGACCAGGGCGCGCCCCGGTTCGAACATCAGCTTGAGCTGCCTGCCCGCCAGACGACGGAGCAGGGCGTCCACGTAGGTGGAAACGGCGGGCGGCGTTTCGTCGGCGTAGCGGATGCCGAGTCCGCCGCCCACATCGAGGTGATGGATGCGGATGCCTTCTGCTGCGAGACGATCGACCAGGCCGAGGATCCGGTCCAGGGCATCCACGAAGGGCGCGACCTCGGTGATCTGGGAGCCGATGTGGCAATCGATGCCCACGACGCGCAATCCGGGCAGCGACGCGGCCTCGCGGTAGAGCAGCACCGCGTCCTCGAAGGCCACGCCGAACTTGTTTTCCTTGAGGCCGGTGGAGATGTAGGGATGGGTTCCCGCGTCCACGTCCGGGTTCACGCGCAGGCTGACGCAGGCCGTCGCGCCAGACGCGGCGGCGATCGCCGAGAGCCGGTGGAGTTCGCTCCGCGATTCCACGTTGAAGCAGAGGATCCCCGCTTCCAGCCCCGCGCGGATATCCGCTTCCGTCTTGCCGACGCCGGAGAACACGACACGCCCCGGATCGCCGCCGGCCGCCAGCACGCGTCGCAGTTCGCCCGCGGACACGATGTCGAAGCCGCTGCCGAGCCGCGCGAACAGATCGAGGATCGCGATGTTGGAGTTCGCCTTCATCGCGTAGCAGATCAGATGGTCGCGGCCGGCGAGGGCGGACTGGAACGCGCGGAAGGCGCCTTCGAGCGCTGCGCGCGAGTAGACGTAGCAGGGTGTGCCGAACCGGCGTGCGATCTCGGCAAGCGGCACGCCTTCGACGTGCAGGGCGCCGTCGATGAGGGGAAATGCGTTCACTTTTTCTCGGGGGCGGGGGTGGTCTTTGCCGGCGGAGGCGTCTTCGCCTCGCTGGCCGGATCGGGCAGGTACAAAGGCCCCTTGAGACCGCATGCGCCCAGGAGGACGGCGGTCGCGAGCAGGCAGGCAAGGCAGCGCGGAGTCATGGATCGAGTGTAGCCGACTCACAACGCCATGTAATGGCGGCTCATCGACGCGAGCGTGGTGCGGGCCGACTCGTAGTCAGGGTAGATCCGCCCCACCGCTTTCCAGAATCGCGCCGAGTGGTTCAGGTGCAGGAGGTGGGCGGTCTCGTGCGCGACGACATAGTCGATGAGCGAAGGCGGCGCCTGCATGAGGCGCCAGTTGAGCCGCACATGCCCCTGCACGTTGCAGCTGCCCCAGCGGGTGGTCGCGTTGGTCAGGTACAGCTTCGGCGTCGCCACGCCGAGCGCCGTGGCGAAATGGCTCAGTCGCTCCGAGAAGTGTCTCGTGGCATGCCGGCGGTACCAGCCGATCACGAGCTCGCGTACCAGACCGGGCGAATCCGCCCTGGGCACGCGCACCATCAGGTTCCGGTCGTCCCGCAGTTCCGCGCGCTTGTGAAACGGATCCTCGATAACGTCGATCGGCACCGGGCTGCCCAGATACTCGACGATGTCGCCGGTCTGCCACTGGAGCGTCCGGGTGGGTGTTCGGCCGGACCACTGCTCCAGCTTGCGGAGTATCCACTGCTCCGCCATGCGGATCGCGTACTCCACATGTGTTTCGGGCGCGTTCCACGGCGCGTGCACCGACAGGCCGCCTTCGTCCACGAGAAAGGCGATGCGCGCGCGACGGCGCGAGCGCTTCAGCACGTAGGGAATCTCGCGATCGCGCAGCCGGATCCGGCGCGGCTCATCCACCGCGCCGACGGGGAACATATCCTCGGTCAGGTCCGCGCCGAACCCAGGCGCTCGACCTCGGCCTCGATCCATGTCTCGACCCTTCGGTTCAGTTCCTCGGCCTTCAGGCCGCTGGGATCCAGCGGTGCGCCGATGGTGATGGTGATGGTACCTGGCCACTTGAGGAATGCGCCCTTCGGCCACAGTGTGCCGGCGTTATGGGCAACAGGTACGACTGGCGCGCCCGTCTGCGTGGCGAGCCACGCGCCGCCGACGAAGTACTGTCCCCGCTGGCCGGGCGCGACACGGGTGCCTTCGGGAAACATGACGATCCAGAAGCGGTCGGCGAGTCGCTGCCGCCCCTGCACCAGCATCTGCTTGAGCGCCTTCGTGCCCGCGCGGCGGTCGATCGCGATGGGATTCATCATGGCGAGTCCCCAGCCGAAGAATGGCACGCGCAGCAGTTCCCGCTTGAGGACCCACACCTGCGGCGGCAGCACGACCTGCAGGGCGAGCGTCTCCCACGCAGACTGGTGCTTGGCGAGAACGATGCTGGGAGCGTCGGGCAGATGCTCCGCGCCGAGCACGCGGTAGCGCACGCCGCAGATCCACCACGCGAGGCGGACGACGATGCGCGACCAGAGGCTGATGATCCGGTAGCGGGTGTGAGTGCTCAAGGGAAAGGTGAGCAGCGCGATGATGGCGAAGATGACCGTCAGGGCGCTCTGAAGGACGAAGAAGACGAGGGAGCGGACGACAACGATCGGCAGCATCCTCAGCCGACCAGCGCGCGCGCCGCCTCGGCGAGGTCGGCATAGATGCGCGTACCTTCGGGCAACCCGCCGGTCGCACGCGTGCTCTGGCCTTTGCCGGTGAGAACGAGGATTGGCTGAGCGCCCACCTGCGCACCGGCCTGCAGGTCGCGCAGGGAGTCGCCGACGCTCGGCGCGCCGGTGAGATCGACGCCGTAGCGCTCCGCGATCTCGCGGAACATGCCCGCCTGGGGCTTGCGGCATTCGCAATTGGCATCGGCGGCGCAGGGACAGTAGAACACGGCGTCGATGCGCCCGCCCGAAAGGCCCACGAGGCGCATCATCTTCTCGTTGATGGCGTTGAGCGTGGCCATGTCGAAGAGGCCCCGGCCGACACCGGACTGGTTCGTTGCGACCACGACGTGATAGCCGGCGTGATTGAGCCGCGCGATCGCCTCCGCGCTGCCCGGAATCATGTGGAACTCCTCCGGGCTCTTGATGAACTGCTCGCTGTCGCGATTGATCACGCCGTCGCGGTCCAGGATGGCGACCTTCACGCGGCGAGCCTCGAGATATCCGCCACGCCGTTCATGAGGAACTCGAGACGGCCGAGCAGGGCCAGGCGGTTGTTGCGGATCAGCGGCTCGTCGGTCATGACCATCACCTGCTCGAAGAAGGTGTCCACGGGTTGGCGCAGACCCGCGAGCAGCTTGAGTGCCTCGGTGTAGTCCTCCGCGTCGACCAGCGATACCACGCGCGGCTCGAGCGCCTGCATGGCGTCGTACAGGCTCTTCTCCGCAGCCTCGGGGAGCAGATTGGCGTCGACCGAGGTGGTGTCGGACGCATCGTTCTTGCGCAGGATGTTGCGGATGCGCTTGTTGGCCGCCGCCAGACTCGCGGCTTCCGGCAGGGCCTGGAAGGCGCGGACGGCTTCGATGCGTGGCACAACGAGGTCGATGCGGGTTGGATTCTGGGACAGGACCGCATCGATGGTCGCGACTTCGAATCCTCGCTCGCGCAGGTAGTGCTTGAGGCGCTCCAGCATGAACTGGTGCAGATCCGCGGCCACGCTCTGCGAAACCGCCTCGCCGGCGAACGCACTGCGGGCAACGGTGAGCAGGCGCAGCAGATCGAGCGGCAGCGGCTTCTCCACGAGCATGCGCAGCACGCCCAGGGCGGCCCGGCGAAGACCGAACGGGTCCTTGTCGCCGGTGGGCACGAGGCCGATGCCGTAGATGCCGGTCAGCGTGTCCAGCTTGTCCGCGAGCGCGACAGCAGCGCCGATGTTGTCGGCGGGCAGCGTGTCGTTGGCGAAACGCGGGTGGTAGTGGGCTTCGATAGCGTGGGCGACGGTGTCGTCCTCACCGTCATGACGCGCGTAGTAGAGCCCCATGAGGCCCTGCAGTTCGGGAAACTCCCCCACCATGTCCGTGACCAGGTCGGCCTTGGCCAGATGGGCCGCCCGTTCCGCCTTGTCGGCATCCGCGCCGAGAAGACGGGCGATCTCGCCAGCCACCCTGGTGATGCGGCGCACGCGCTCGAGCTGGCTGCCGAGCTTGTTGTGGTACACGACCGAACCGAGTTTCTCGACGCGGCTGGCGAGTGTCTGCTTGCGGTCCTGGTCGAAGAAGAACTTCGCGTCGGCCAGACGGGCGCGAAGGACGCGTTCGTTGCCCTGGACGATCTGCGACGGATCGTCGGTGCGCAGGTTCGAGACGATCAGGAAGCGGGCGAGCAGCTTCCCGGCGCTGTCCACAAGGGGGAAGTACTTCTGGTGCTGCTTCATCGAGAGGATGAGGCACTCCTGAGGCACGGCGAGGAAGGCCGGATCGAACTGCCCCGCGTACACGACCGGGTGCTCGACCAGTGCCGTCACCTCGTCAAGCAGCGCAGCGTGTTCGGCAAGGTGGGCCTGGTGCCCTGCGGCTGCGGCGTTCAGGGCATGGCGGATGGCATCGCGGCGGCCCGTGTACGAAGCCGCCACCGCCCCTTCGCGCTCGAGTTGCGTTTCGTAGCTGTCGGCCGAATCGATGGAGATCGTGGGCTTGCCGAGAAAGCGGTGACCGAAACTCTCGCGGCCTGCGGAAAGTCCGAGCGCCGTCACCGGGACGATCTGTGAGCCGTGCAGCGCCACGAGCCGGTGGGCCGGCCGGACGAAGTTCACTTCGGTGCCGTCGGGACGCTGGTAGTGCATGACCTTCGGAATCGGCAATTGTGCGATGGCTTCGTCCAGCGCCTGCTGCAGCGCCTGGTCCAGCACGACACCGGGGGCCACGAAGCTGTAGAAGAGGCTCTCGGCCTTGCCGTCGGACGCGCGTTCGAGCGTACCCGGATCGACGTGCGAGGCCTGCATCGCGGCGAGCTTCTTGGTCAGTGCCTGGGTCGGCTGTCCGCTGGCGTCGAACGCGACGCTGACCGGCAGGACCTTCTCGCGGCGCGGCGAGTCCGGGGAACGGGCGAGCACGCCTTCGATCCTTACGGCAAGCCGGCGCGGGGTCGCATACATGGTGGGGCTCGCGGCGACCGCAGGGTCGAGCAGACCGCGCTTGCGCAGGCCCTCGGTGATCTTCGAGGCGAAGGCGTCGCCGATCTGGAAAAGTGCCTTGGGCGGCAGTTCCTCGGTGACGAGTTCCACGAGCAGGGGATGGGCGGTCATGGCGTTCCCCCCTTCGCGGTCGCGAGCATGGGAAAGCCGAGGCGCTCACGGGATTCGTAGTAAGCCTGAGCCACCATGCGGGCCAGCGCGCGGATGCGGCCGATGTAGCCGGCGCGCTCGGTGGTGGAGATCGCGCCGCGCGCATCGAGCATGTTGAACGCGTGAGCGCTCTTCAGGACCATTTCGTAACCCGGCAGCGGCAGCCCGGCCTCGATGAGCCGCTTGGCCTCGCCTTCGAAATCGTTGAACTGCCGCAGCAGCCACGTCGCGTTCGAATGCTCGAAGTTGTAGGTGGACTGCTCCACTTCGTTCTGGTGATACACGTCCCGGTAGGTGATGCCCGGGGTCCACACGAGGTCGAACACGTTCTCCTTGCCCTGCAGGTACATGCAAAGCCGTTCGAGGCCGTAGGTGATCTCGCCCAGCACCGGCTTGCAATCCAGCCCGCCCACCTGCTGAAAGTAGGTGAACTGGGTGACTTCCATGCCGTTCAGCCAGACCTCCCAGCCGAGTCCCCACGCGCCGAGCGTCGGGTTCTCCCAGTCGTCCTCGACGAAGCGCACGTCGTTGCGCTTGAGATCGAGCCCGATGGCTTCCAGGGAGCCCAGGTACAGATCGAGGATGTTCTCCGGCGCCGGTTTCAGCACCACCTGGTACTGGTAGTAGTGCTGCAGCCGGTTCGGGTTCTCGCCATACCGGCCGTCCTTCGGCCGGCGCGAGGGCTGCACGTAGGCGGCCCGCCATGGTTCCGGCCCGAGGGCACGCAGGAAGGTGGCCGTGTGGGACGTGCCTGCGCCCACTTCCATGTCGTAGGGCTGCAGCAGGGCACATCCCTGACGCCCCCAGTAGTTCTGGAGGGTCAGGACGAGATCTTGAAACGTCAGCATCGGGTCTTGGCAGGTGAGGAAAACGGCTCGTCTTGTCGCAGGCTTGCGGGCTGCGGGCGAAGTCCCGAATTGTAGCCGTGGAATGCGGGCCGTCCGACCGAAAAAAAACCCCGGGAGGGGACTCCCGGGGTCCTGGCATGCCGGAGCGGTCGTCAGTGTGCGACAGCGCCCTCGGCTTGAATGCCCGTGTTCTGACGGACATAGAGCTCGTCCCACATGTCGTCGGCCCGCTTGTCGCGATACAGCAGCGAGCCGAGGATCACGGCGAGGAAGCCCAGGGGAATGGAGATGAGACCGGGGTTCTTCAGCTCGATGAGCGGCTTGTCGAGACCCACCAGGCTCGTCGTGGCGTCGCCCAGTTTCGCGACGTTGTCGAGCGCCGTCTTCTTGGCCTTTTCCTGGGCGGCGATGGCGGTCTGGATCTTGGTCTTGGCGGCTTCGTCCGCAGCCGCGGCCAGATCGGCGTTGAGCGCGACGAGCTTGTCGTCTGCCGCCTTGATCGCCTTCTCGCTGTTGGCCTTGACGATGGTCGGGTAGGTCATGTTCGGCGAGACCATCACGAGGCCGATCGCGGTGACGGAGCCGATGATCATGCCGGCGACGATGCCCCCGGTATTGCACTTGCGCCAGTACAAAGTGAGCAGCACGCATGGCAGGTTGCTCGAGGCCGCCACGGCGAACGCCAGTGCCACCAGGTGCGCCACGTTCTGACCCTTGGCCAGGATGCCGATGGCGATGGCCACGATGCCCACGATGATGGAGCAGATGCGGGCCGCACGGACTTCCTCTTCCTGCGTGGCGCTTTCGCCGCGCACCACGCCTACCCAGATGTCGTGGGACATCGCCGAGGCGGACGCCAGCACCAGACCCGCCACCACCGCGACGATCGTCGCGAAGGCCACGGCCGCCACGAACGCGAGGAACAGATTGCCGAGCATGCTGTCCGCACCGCCGCCGAGGAACTGGGCAAGCAGCGGACCGGCCATGTTGCCGCCCTTGTCGATGCGGGTGATTTCGGCCTGACCGACGTTGATGGCCGAGCCCAGACCGAGGAACAGTGTCAGCACGTAGAAGCCGCCGATGATGCCCATGGCCCAGATGACGGACACCCGGGCGTCCTTCGCGGTGGGTACCGTGAAGAAGCGCATCAGGATGTGCGGCATGCCGGCTGTGCCGAGCACTAGCGCCATGCCCAGCGAAATCTGGTCGATGGGGTTCTTCAGGAACAGGCCCGGCTCGAGGAAGCGCTGCCCGAGCTCCTGCGGCGACATGCTCTTGGCTGCATCGCCGATCAGTTTGGTGACCTGACCCTGCACGTTCGCGGAGTCGACGGCTGCCTGCAGGAACCCGGGCAGAGAGAACCCGTAGGGCGCCCAGGTGAAGACCACGAGCATGATCGAGGCCGTGACGAGCAGGATGGCCTTGATGATCTGCACCCAGGTCGTCGCGACCATGCCGCCGAACAGCACGTAGCCCAGCATGAGGACGCCCACGGCGATCACCGACACTTCGTAGTCGATGCCGATGAGCGTCTTCACCAGCACGCCGCCACCGACCATCTGCGCGGTCAGGTAGAAGATCGACACGGTGATGGTGGACAGCGCCGCCACGGTCTTGGCGGACTTCGGATCGTTGCGAAAGGCGAGGATGTCGCCCAGGGTGTACTTGCCGATGTTGCGGCAGGGCTCTGCGATCACCAGCAGCACGGTGATGTACGCCACCAGCCAGCCCACCGAATACATGAAGCCGTCGTATCCGTAGAGCGAGATGAGACCGGCGATGCCGAGGAAGGAGGCGGCGGAAAGGTAGTCGCCCGCGATCGCCCAGCCGTTCTGGATGCCGGTCACCGAACGACCGGCCGCATAGAACTGCGACGCGCTCTTCACGCGCTTGGCGGCCAGGTAGGTGACGAACATCGTCATCGAGATGATCGCGCCGAACACGAGGAACGTGAGCCAGCGGAACTTCTCGTTCACTGCGCTGGTATCGGCAGCAGAGGCAGCGAAAGGCAGCGCGCCGAACAGGAGAGCCCCAGCGGCTCGCGAGCGGATGTTGGCGATGGCGTGAGTCACTTGGCACCCCCGATGGAACTGGCCGCGCGGTTGATCTGGTCAGCCATGGAATCGAACTCCGTGTTGGCCCGGCGGGCGTAGATCCAGGCAATGCCCCAGGCGACGATGAACTCGGACAGCGCGAACAGCAGGCCGACGTTGATGGGCCCCCACACCTTGATCTTGAATATGTCGGTGAAGTAGGCGGCCCCGATCGGGAGCAGGAAGTAGTAGATGATCGAGAAGATCATCAGGCCCCAGAGGAACGCGCTCTTCTTGCGGTGCAGTTCCTGGAAACGCGGGTCCTGGTCGATGGCGACCCAGTTCATTGGCTTTTGGGCCATTGGGATTCCTCCTCCTCAGGCGTGGGCGCGCTGGTGCGTTGCGCGCACCGGACACCCTGTCATTGCTCTGTTGCCGTGCGCGAGCGTCCCTCAACGCCAGCTGCCACGGAGCTCCGATTACATCCCACTACACAGTGCGAAGCCAACTCGCACAGCCGCCCGAGGATATGCGGCACCCCGGGAAAAGTCAAAGCTGCAAAGGACTTGCGGCAATCGCGATGCCGCAGTGCGTCATGCCCCGGGGAAGTGTCCGGCGTCTGGCCGCGGACGATCGAGCCGTGCCCTCTGCAAGGCGCGCAGGTCGCGCACGCTGCGGCGATGTGCCGGCGCTGCGACACCGAGAACCGCGAGGAAGAGGGTGGCGGTGACATAGGCATCTTCGAGCGCGGTGTGGCGGGCACCCGCTGTGATGCCGAAGTGCCCGGCCCAGAAGTCGAGGTCCGGATGGGGCGGACCCACGCCGGGCAGCGCGGCCTGGAGCAGGAGGCCCACGTCCAGCCAGTCCATCGGCAGATCGATGCCGAGGGCGCGTCGCGCCGCCCGCGCGAGAATCGTGGCGTCATAGCGTGCATGGAAGCCGACGAACACGGGCCGCCCTGCGTACGCAAGCCATTGCGCCATCGCATCGGCGACCGGCAGTCCCTCGGACTGGGCGCCGTGGCCGATGCGATGGACGAGCACGTTGCTGGTCTCGCTCAGACCGCTGGGGCGAAGGCCGACGTGGCACGACGAGGACAGATCGATCGCGCCCGAAACCACCGAGCAGGCTCCGATCGAAAGCGGTTCCGCGCGCTCTGGGTCGAGCCCCGTGGTCTCCGTGTCGACCACCACGAATCGCGTCTCTGTGGGGGAGGCGTCCTCATCCGGGGGCGGACAGTCCCGCCAGGTCCGCACGACGGAAGCCAGCGGTTCGGCGAGCTGTACACGGGGCCTGCGCAGCCAGCTGAGCATGGTCAGGTCACAGCCGGTAGTCGAGTCGCAACCGCTCCTGGATCCGCCGCGCCTGCCGCAGAGCCTCGCGAAGGATGCGACGGTCCAGCGCGTTGAGCGCGTCGGGGGCGACAAAGTTGTCCGGCGGCTGGCCCGCTTCGATGCGGCGCAACTGATGGTCGAGCCGCGTCTGCTGCAGGAAGTGGAACGCGTCGAGCCAGCCGTCGACGTCCGCGGCCGGCAGGTTCCGCCGGACCGCGGCTTCGCGGATGCGCTCGGCCGTGCCGGACAGCGGCACTCCCTGCGCGAGCGCCATCACTCGCGCGGCATCGACGAAGATGGCGGCGCCGTTCGTCTTGAGGTCCAGGGTGTCCTCCCGGCCCTCGTGGTCCGCCACGACGAAATCCTTGAGGATGCCGAGCGGCGGCGAGCGGCCGATTGCGGTTTCCGCCAGCAGGCGCAGGAACACGGTCCTCCCCTGTGCAGACTGTGCAAGCCATTCGCGCAGTTGCGTTCCGAGCGCCATGTCCCCGGCCAGCGGTCTCAGGTCGAAGAAGATGGCCGCGTTCAGCAGGGCCTGGGCGTCCGGCGCGGACAGCCACGCGGAGAACGCGTCTCGCCACTCCTCCGCGGTGAGACACCACTTGTCGTTGCCCGCCATCACGCCGCCCTTGCAAAGCGGAAAGCCGCAGCCTGCGAGCGAATCGTTCACCCGGCGAGCGAATGCGAGCATGCGGGCGCGCAGGGGCTCTGTCGGCTCCCCGCCGGCGGGCTCGAACACGAGGCCGTTGTCCTGGTCCGTCGCGAAGGTCTGCTCCTGCCGGCCTTCGGAACCGAACGCGAGCCAGCAGTAGCGCGCTCCGCTCAGCGATGCGGCGGCGGACTCGATCTGCAGCACGCGCACCGTGATGTGGTCGTTGAGTGTGGCCACCAGACGGGTGAGCTGCTCCGCAGGCATGCCCTGACCGCCGAGCTGGCGGCCGAGCGCGCGGACCTGCTCGGCGCATCGGGACAGACGCGCAACATCGGGCGCATTCCGGATGGCGCTCGCGACTGCCGCGACGCCTACCTGGGTCGAGGAAAACAGGTCCGTGTCGGCGACGATCCCCACAGCGTGGCCGTCCACCGTCACCACGACGTGACGGAATCCGTGCTCGGCCATGACGGCGGCGGCTTCGAACGCGTAGGCCGAGCTGTCGAGGCTGACGGGGGCGGCGGTCATCACCTCCCCGACCGGCACTTCCGCCGTCCTGCCCGCCAGGACAACGCGGTCGCGCAGGTCACGGAGCGTGAAGATGCCATCGGCGGACTGGTCGTCGCGAACCACGAGGATCGAGTCCGAGCGCGCGCTGCGCATCGATTCGAGGACGTCCCGCAGCCGGTCGCCCGCGCGGCAGATCACGGTGCTCGGGGAGACGACGTCGCGCAGCATGCGGTCGAGCGGCTGACCGCCGTCCTCCAGGGAGACGCGCCGCAGCGAACGGCGCGATTCAGCAAGCAGCGTCGAGAGCCGCTGTGTCGCGAAGTCCCGGAACGGTGGCGACGCCGCCATCAGCGCGTGGAAGTCTTCGGCGGGAAGGCGATAGCAGAAGAGGTCCCCGGCGGCGCGATACCGGCTCGTCACCGCCCGCCGCCCGAGCAGCGCGCCGAGCGGGAAGCAGTCGCCGACGGCGAGGCGCCAGCGGGGCGAGTCGTCGTCCCTCTGGTCAGGGTCGAACCCGACGACGCCGCCGGAGCGGATGATGAACAGGTGGTCGTCGCGACCGCCCGGCGGCGCGAGAACCGTGCTGTCCGGGGCGAAGTACACGAGCGACAGACGCGCCACCATCCATGCGAGATGGTCCTTCGTCATCCGGTCGAACGGGGCGTGGCCGCGCAGTTCCGCTACGGCGCCGGCGGCGAGCGTCGAACCGATGGGCTGGGCGGCGTCCTGGGTCATGGGAGAGGCGGTAACTCGGAGTGGTCCGAGTGTAGTGCGCCGCGACGCCGCCCCACAAACGAAAAAGCCCCGCGATCGCTCGCGGGGCTTCTCTGGTCTTGCCGACCTCCGGCAGGAGGCCGGCCGGGACCGGGTCTTACATGTCCATGCCGCCCATGCCGCCCATGCCACCGCCGCCTTGCATCGGCGAATCGTCCTTCGGCAGTTCGGCGACCATCGCATCGGTCGTCAGGATCAGGCCGGCCACGGAGGCCGCGTTCTGCAGAGCGCAGCGGGTCACCTTGGTCGGATCCAGAACACCCATCTCCACCATGTCGCCATAGGTGTCGGTGGCGGCGTTGTAACCGTAGTTGCCCTTGCCTTCCATCACCTTGTTGATCACGACGGAGGGCTCGGCACCGGCGTTCGCCGCGATGGCGCGCAGGGGCTCTTCCAGGGCGCGCATCACGATCTTGATGCCGGCGTCCTGGTCGTGGTGGTCGCCCTTGATGGAGACGCTGGCACGGGCACGCAGGAGAGCCACGCCGCCACCGGCGACGATGCCTTCCTCGACCGCAGCGCGCGTGGCGTGCAGGGCGTCCTCGACGCGGGCCTTCTTTTCCTTCATTTCGATTTCGGTCGAAGCGCCGACCTTGATCAGGGCCACACCGCCGGCGAGCTTGGCGACGCGCTCCTGCAGCTTCTCGCGGTCGTAGTCGCTGGTGGCTTCCTCGATCTGGGTACGGATCGTCTTGACGCGCGCTTCGATGGTCTTGGCATCGCCGTTGCCATCGATGATGGTCGTCTCTTCCTTGCCCACTTCGATGCGCTTGGCCTGGCCGAGGTCGGCCAGGGTGGCCTTCTCGAGGGACAGACCGACTTCTTCGGCGATGACGGTGCCGCCCGTGAGGATGGCGATGTCTTCCAGCATGGCCTTGCGGCGGTCGCCGAAGCCCGGGGCCTTGACGGCGCAGGTCTTCAGGATGCCGCGGATGTTGTTCACGACCAGGGTCGCGAGGGCTTCACCCTCGACTTCCTCGGCGATGATCAGCAGAGGACGGCCGGCCTTGGCAACCTGCTCGAGCACGGGCAGCAGATCGCGGATGTTCGAGATCTTCTTGTCGTGCAGGAGGACGTAGGGGTTGTCGAGGATGGCGATCTGCTTTTCCGCGTTGTTGATGAAGTACGGGGACAGATAGCCGCGGTCGAACTGCATGCCTTCCACGACTTCGAGTTCGTTGGCGAGGCCCGAGCCGTCTTCGACGGTGATCACGCCTTCCTTGCCGACCTTCTCCATCGCGCTGGCGATGATCTCGCCGATGTCGGCGTCGGAGTTGGCGGAGATGGAGCCGACCTGGGCGATCTCCTTGGTCGTCGTGCAGGGCTTGGACAGACCCTTCAGGGCTTCGACCACGGTGGCGACGGCCTTGTCGATGCCGCGCTTCAGGTCCATCGGGTTCATGCCGGCGGCCACGTACTTCATGCCTTCCTGCACGATCGCCTGGGCCAGCACGGTGGCCGTCGTGGTGCCGTCACCGGCCACGTCGGAGGTCTTGGAAGCAACTTCCTTGACCATCTGGGCGCCCATGTTCTCGAACTTGTCCTTCAGTTCGATTTCCTTGGCGACGGACACGCCGTCCTTGGTGATCGTCGGGGCGCCGAAGGAGCGCTCCAGCACGACGTTGCGGCCCTTCGGGCCGAGGGTTACCTTGACGGCGTCGGCCAGGACGTTGACGCCGGCGACGATACGGTGGCGGGCCGCATCATGAAAACGGACTTCTTTCGCTGCCATGTCTGATCTCTCCTGATTCGGTCGGCCGCGGCCTGTCGGCTGCGCGATCGCCCGGTGATGAATGAGTGGACTTCGATTCGGTACCGCGAAACCGCCGGGGGACGCTGCGCTGTGCGCGCTCGCCGGACGGATCCTGCGGACGGGATGCCCGAGACTTACGCCTCGATGACACCCATGATGTCTTCTTCGCGCATGACCAGCAGTTCCTCGCCGTCGACCTTCACGGTCTGACCGGAGTACTTGCCGAACAGCACGCGGTCGCCCTTCTTGAGCTCCAGGGGGCGGACCTTGCCGTCGTCCAGCACCTTGCCGGTGCCCACGGCGACGATCTCACCCTGGTCGGGCTTCTCGGTGGCGGTGTCGGGAATGACGATGCCGGAGGCGGTCTTGCGTTCCTCTTCGAGGCGCTTGACGATCACGCGATCGTGCAACGGACGGATTTTCATGGAGCCATCTCCTTAGATTACAGACGGTTGGGAACTGGTGAGCCAACTTGTTAGCACTCGACCTGCTAGGCTGCTAATTATCGGGGCGAAGCGCGCGAGCCGCAAGGGGAGGAGGCGCAGTCCGGCCAAAAAAGTCGCGGACGGGGCGAATCGGGCCCAATTGCATGGGCGGGGAGGCATGCGGGATGCATGGCCTCCGCTATACTCGCCGCTTTCCCACCCGACCGGTGGCTCCGGCGCTCAGGCTGCGCACGGGACCGGCATCCGCATGAAAGTTCACGAATATCAGGCCAAGGAAATCCTTCGTTCCTTCGGGGTCCGCACTCCGAAAAGCATTCCATGCTTCACCGTCGACGAGGCCGTCAAGGCCGCCGCCACCCTCGGGGGCAAGGTCTGGGTCGTGAAGGCCCAGATCCACGCCGGCGGGCGTGGCAAGGGCGGCGGCGTGAAGGTGGCCAAGTCGGCCGACGAAGTCCGCGACTGGGCCGGCAAGATCCTCGGCATGCAGCTCGTCACCCATCAGACGGGGCCCCTGGGCCAGAAGGTCCGTCGCCTCCTGGTCGAGGAAGGCGCGGACATCCGCAAGGAGCTCTATATCGGTCTCGTCGTGGACCGCGGCTCCCAGAAGGTGTGTCTGATGGCCTCCAGTGAAGGCGGGATGGACATCGAAGAGGTCGCGGCCCACACGCCGGAGAAGATCCACAAGGTGTACGTCGATCCCGTGGCCGGCCTCACCGATGCCGAAGCCGACGACGTGTCCCTGAAGATCGGCATTCCCGAAGCCTCGCTGCCCCAGGCTCGAGTGATGTTGCAGGCGCTCTACCGCGGCTTCTGGGAAACCGACGCCTCGCTCGCGGAGATCAACCCGCTGATTGTCACGGGCGATGGCCAGGTTCTGGCGCTGGACGCGAAGATGAACTTCGACTCCAACGCGCTCCACCGCCACCCCGACATCGTCGCGATGCGCGACCTGGACGAGGAGGACCCCGCCGAGATCGAGGCCTCGAAGTTCGACCTCTCCTACATCTCGCTGGATGGCGACATCGGCTGCCTGGTCAATGGCGCCGGGCTGGCCATGGCGACCATGGACACGATCAAGCTCTATGGCGCGAGCCCTGCCAACTTCCTCGATGTCGGGGGCGGCGCCACGGCCGAGAAGGTGACCGAGGCATTCAAGATCATGCTGCGCAATCCGAACCTCCGCGCGATCCTGGTGAACATCTTCGGCGGCATCATGAAGTGCGACACCATCGCCCAGGGTGTGGTGGCTGCGGCGCGGGAGGTCAAGCTGTCGGTACCGCTGGTAGTCCGCATGAAGGGCACCAACGAGGACCTGGGCAAGAAGATCCTCGCGGATTCCGGTCTTCCCATCATCACGGCCAACAACATGGCCGAGGCGGCGGAGCGGGTCGTGGCCGCTTCGCGCACCCACTGACGAGCCGGTACCCCCGGCGCGCACCCCAGGATTCCGCATGGCCATTCTCATCGACAAGAACACCCGCGTGATCACGCAGGGCATCACCGGCAAGACCGGACAGTTTCACACGCGCATGTGCCGCGATTACGCCAACGGCAAGGCGTGCTTCGTGGCAGGCGTGCACCCGACCAAGGCGGGTCAGGACTTCGAGGGGATTCCGATCTTCGCGTCCGTGGCCGATGCCAAGCGCCAGACCGGCGCGACGGCCTCGGTCATCTACGTGCCGCCTCCCGGCGCGGCAGCCGCGATCTGGGAAGCGGTGGAAGCCGACCTCGATCTCGTCATCTGCATCACCGAAGGCATTCCGGTTCGCGACATGATCGAAGCGCGTGACCGCATGCGCAAGCAGGGACGCAAGACGGTCCTTGTAGGGCCGAACTGCCCCGGTGTCATCACGCCGGAGGAGATCAAGATCGGCATCATGCCGGGTCACATCCACAAGAAGGGCCGCATCGGTGTGGTGTCCCGCTCCGGCACGCTGACCTACGAAGCGGTCGGTCAGCTGACCGAACTCGGCCTCGGTCAGTCCTCGGCGGTCGGCATCGGCGGCGATCCCGTCAACGGGCTCAAGCACATCGACGTCCTGAGGATGTTCAACGACGATCCGGAGACCGACGCCGTGATCATGATCGGCGAGATCGGCGGCTCCGACGAGGAGAACGCCGCGCTCTGGGCAAAGGACAACATGAAGAAGCCGGTGGTCGGGTTCATCGCCGGCGTCACCGCGCCGCCCGGAAAGCGCATGGGGCATGCCGGCGCGATCATCTCCGGGGGCAAGGGCACGGCGGACGAGAAGCTCTCCGTGATGGACAGCTGCGGCATCCGCGTCACCCGCAATCCCGCCGAGATGGGCAAGCTGCTGAAGAGCGTTCTTTGAGTCAGGCTGCCACAGGCGGTCTTCGCCGCCTTCTCGTCGCCGTCGACGGCTCGGAGAACGCGCTGCGGGCCGTGCGTCATGTGCTTGCCGAGAAGGACGTGTACCGGGATCCGGTGCAGCTCGTTCTCGTCAACGTTCAGGCATCGGTGGTCTCCGGCGCCGTGAAGATGTTCTTCAGCCAGGAACAGCTCGACGGGTACTACCGGGAAGAGGGCGACACGGCGATGGCTGCCGCGAGAGATCTCGTCTCCGCGGCGGGCCTGTCCGCGGAGCATCACATCCTGGTCGGCGATCCGGCCGAGAACATTGCGCGACTCGCCCGGGACACCCGCTGTCACCAGATCGTGATGGGCACCCGTGGCATGGGGGCCATTTCCGGCATGTTCGTCGGTTCCGTCGCGGCGAAGGTCATTCACCGCAGCGAAGTCCCGGTCCTGCTCGTCCCCTAGCCTTCTCCGGCGAGGGCCGGGAGCGCCTACGCTGCCTCGGCCTTTTCCGGCACCCAGTCCGCCACGAGCCTTTCCTCCCGGTGCTCCAGCCGGTGCACCAGCAGCCGGATGAACGCTCGGTTGAACTGCATCTGCAAGGCGTCCGACGCCACACGCAGATCCACCGCACGCACCGACAGCACCTCGCACTCCTTGTTGGCGGTCACGGTGGTAGTCCGCGCCGCAGGCGAGTCCTCGAAGTACAGGATGTTGCCGAAGCAGTGACCCGGCTCTCCGGTGTCGAGCGGCCGGCCCGAACGCGAGATGGCGATCTCGCCCGCGGTCAGCACGAAGAAACCTTCCTGCGTCGTGCCTTCCTCCAGCAGTACATGCCCAGACTCCACCCGTTCCCAGCGCGCGAGCCGCAGGGCCTCCCAGAGATCCACGTCCCGGAAGTCGCGAAAGAACGGCAGCGCCCGCAGTGTCGTGAACTTCTCGGTGTCGGACACCGACTGCTGCGGCAGGGTCAGGTGCTTGAAGGCCTGCGCCAGATCCCGGCTGAAATCCATCCATGTGGCGTAGCGCTCCGACAGAGGCTTCGCCATTGCCTTCATCACAATGCGGTCGAGCGCCGGCGGGAGCGCCGGACGGATCACCGAGGGCGGTACGGCGTCGATGTTCACGATCTGGTAGAGCAGGCTGCCGCGGCTCGATCCCTGGAAGGGCAGGCGCCCGGTGAGCAACTGGTACATGACCACGCCGAGCGAATAGATGTCGGTCTGGTGCGTGACCTGCCGCTCCTGGATCTGCTCGGGCGACATGTAGGCCGGCGACCCTACGCCGGTGAGGAACGTGTGTTCCGCGTTGCCGAAATAGGCCGCGCCGAAGTCGGAGATCTTGATATCGGTCTCGCCGGCGATGAGTATGTTCGCGGGCTTGATATCGCAGTGGATCACGCCCTGGCGATGGGCGTAGTCGAGCGCGATGCTCGCCTTGAACACGATTTCCACGAGCCGTTCCAGCGGCAGCAGCGTGTCCGGCGCGCAGTACTGGTCCAGCGTGCCGCCGTCGACGCGCTCCATCACGAGGTAGCTGCTTTCGTCCTCGGTGGCGGCGTCGTAGATTGCGACGATGTGCGGATGGTTGAGCTTGCCGGCGAGCGCGGCTTCGTTCATGAACACGCGCTTGTAGCGGCGGCTCAGGTCGGTGTCGGTCGCATTGGCGGAGCGCACGACCTTGATCGCGACTTCGCGATCGCGGAATGCGTCCTCAGCCAGATAAACGTGGCTCGTCGCACCGCGACCCAGCTCACGCAGGACGCGATACTTTCCGATTTTCTCAGGCAGCTTGTCGGACATGGAGCCGATACCGGTAAACACTCCGGTAACGGCTCGGCCCCTCCAAACTTGAGATTTCGTGAGGTTCCGCGGTGAAGCCCGGGTCAGTTGAGGAACGGGACCTTCATGCCCTTCTGCACGGCAGGCCTTTGCGAGAGATCCGCAAACCACGCCGCGACTGCGGGGAAATCCTCCAGCGCGATCTTGTGCCATTCGTGCCGGGCGACCCACGGATAGGTGGCCATGTCGGCGATCGAGTATTCATCCGCCAGGTAGGCGTGGCTGGCGAGATGCCGGTCGAGCACGCCATAGAGGCGGCGCGTCTCGTTGCTGTAGCGATCGATCGCATACGGCACCGGTTCCGGCGCAGCGCGCAGGAAGTGATGCACCTGCCCGAACATGGGACCGACGCCGCCCATCTGGAACATCAGCCACTGCAGGGCTTCATAGCGCTTTCGCAGATCCGCGGGCAGGAAGCGGCCGGTCTTGCCCGCCAGATACACCAGGATCGCACCGGACTCGAACAGTGCGAACGGCATGCCGTCCGGACCGTCGGGGTCGACGATCGCCGGGATCTTGGCATTCGGGTTGACGGCCAGGAACTCGGCGGTGTGCTGCGCGCCCTTGCCGATGTCGATGGCGTGCGACTGGTAAGGCAGGCCGCACTCCTCGAGCATGATGGATACCTTCCGGCCGTTCGGTGTGCCCCACGTGTACAGGTCGATCATGGTGTGTCGCGTCTCCGGGATGACTCGCGGTGGAATGGAACTCGGTGACCGATGTTACTCCGCGAACGATTTGCGGACGGCTTCGATGCGGGCTTCGCGGATGCCGGCGGCGATGAGGTCGCCGCGTCCCGCGATGCGGGCGATCGCTTCGGTGTCGATGCCTGCGGCGAGCGACAGCGCGGTGCGCAAACGGCGGGCGGGCGGGTAAGCGTCACGGGTCTCGCCGTCCTCGACGGCCACGGCCCAGAGCGCGAGATCGAACCGCTGCGTACGGCGGAAGGCGTCCGCACGATAGTAGAGTTCGACGGCTTGCTCCGGCGACAGCGATGCCGCAGCGCGGATGGTCGTGGCATTGCCGCTGCACACGACCGACAGGTCGCGGCAATCCGTCGGGACGCGAAGGCGCTCGCACAGCGGTTCGATCGCCGCGCCCAGACGATGGGAGACAAGCGCGAACCTCAGCGCGAGGGGAGCGTCCTGAAAAGCGGCGCGATCGAGCGCCGCGAGAGTGTCGCGCGCCGCGGCATGACGGGAATCGACTGCGGCAGCCCACTCGGGGGCGATGCGCGCGAGCGCGCCGCACGCCGCGAGGACGTCGAACATCACGGACGGGCGCGCTTCCATGAGGCCCCGCGAGATCTCCTGCCACACACGCTCGGCCACGAGGTGGTCGACTTCCCCCGTGTCCACCATGTGGCGCATGAGTGCGGCAGTGTCCTCCGCGACAGCAAACCCGAAGCGCGCGGCGAAGCGCGCGACGCGGAGAATACGCACCGGGTCCTCGATGAATGCGGGACTCACGTGTCGGAGGATCCCGGCGCGAAGGTCCTTCTCGCCGTCGAACGGATCGATGAGCGCCCCGTCATCGGCGCGGGCCATCGCGTTGATCGTGAGATCGCGCCGTGCGAGATCCTCCTCGAGGCTCACGTCCGGATCGGCCTGGATCACGAAGCCCTTGTAGCCGCGACCGCTCTTGCGCTCCGTCCTCGCGAGCGCGTACTCCTCCTGGGTCTGCGGATGCAGGAACACCGGGAAGTCCTTGCCCACGGCCCGAAAGCCGAGATCGGTCATCTGTTCGGGCGTGGCGCCTACCACCACGTAGTCGTGATCCTTCACGGGAAGCCCGAGCAGCTCGTCGCGTACTGCTCCCCCGACTCGGAAGATCTTCATCGGTCGCGGCAGGAAACGGAACACGCTGGCGCGCGCATCACCGACCGGCCCGGCACCGGAAGCCATCGTAACGGGCGCGCGAGCGGCGGTCGGCGAGATAGGCGGGCGCGACGGACTCCAGCGCCGTCGGCGCGAACCCGAACTCGGGCGGGAAGGCGCAGCCGCACACGTTGGGTTTGCTCATCGACGCGAGGTTGTCACGCGTCATCAGGGAGCCGGGAAGGATCTCCAGCGCCAGCGCCTGGAGGTAAGCCAGCGGCCCCGGCAGCGGCACGATTGCTCGCGACACACCGATCACGCGGCACACGTAGGCCACGAGTTCGCGCAGCGTGTACTGCGTGGGGCCGCACAACTCGTAGGTCCTGCCGAAGGTGGCCGGCAGCGTGAGGCTGTCCGCGAAGGCGCGGGCGACATCTTCCACGTAGACGGGCTGGAACCGGGCCGACGCGCCGCCCAGCGGCAGTATCGGAAACAGCCGGGCGAGTCCCGCGAACAGCGACAGGAAACTGTCCCCCGGCCCGAAGATCACCGACGGGCGAAACACCGTGACCGCGACGCCGTGCGCCGCGGCCTTGCGGGCGGCTTCCTCGCCCAGGTGCTTCGATTTCAGATACTCGCTGGGGCCCGATGCGTCCGCGCCGAGTGCGCTCATGTGCAGCAGGCGGGAGACCCCGGCATCGCGGCAGGCCGCCGCCACCTTGCCGGGGAGCTCGACGTGGTTCCGCGCAAACCCGTTGCCGCGACGATTGTGCAGCACGCCCACCAGGTTGATGACGGCATCGCATCCGGTGACGAGGTGCCGCAATGCCTGCGGATCGTGGATGTCCGCAAAGACGAGTTCGACGGTGGGCAGCAGGATGAGGTCAGCCTTGGCGCGTTCCCGCAGTCGCGTGGGGATGCGCACATCCAGACCTCGGGCCGCGAGGATCTCGGCGAGATGGCGGCCGACGAAGCCACTGCCGCCAAGGATGCAAACGGTCTTCATGTTCATGGGAGAGGTCTCGGGCAAGGGGCGGTGCGCCGCACCGCGGAGGCCGGACGGATCAGCCGCCGGCGCGCGGCCGTACCACGCCGATTCTTTCGGTGAGCGACTCCATCTGCCGGCCGAACAGGCGGGCGTACTGCGCGGCGTTGGACATGACCTTCCGGACGTAGTCGCGCGTTTCGGTAAAGGGGATCGTGTCGATGTAGATGGCGCCTTCGAGAGGCACGTCAGCGCGCCAGTTCTGAGCGCGCCGCGCGCCGGCGTTGTATGCCGCCGACGCCAGCACCGGGCTGCCGTCCAGTTGCACCAGCATCTGCTTGAGATAGAACGTCCCGAAGTTCACGTTCGTGTCCGGATCGTATTCCGACCCCTGCTGCCAGCCCTTGATGCCCAACTTGCCGGCGATCCAGCGCGCCGTGGCAGGCATGATCTGCATGAGGCCGGAGGCGCCGACGCTCGACCGCGCGGAGGGGTTGAAGCGGCTCTCCTGCCGGACGAGACCGTACAGCCAGGCTTCATCGACGTCGAACTCGCGGGCGCGGGCACGGAGGAGATTCTCGTATGGCGTCGGATAGCGGAGATCCATGTTCGTCAGCGTCTTCGTTCGCTCTGCCGTGTTGATCGCACGCTCCCACCAGCCTTCGCGGCGCGCGAGTTCGGCAGCGGCGAGCAGGCGCTGGTCATTCATGTCGCGCACGGTCCAGATCCATTCGAGGTTGCCCTCGTAACGCATGCCCAGGCGGTAGAAGGCGAGCGCGCGTTGCAGTCCGGGTGTGCCGGCGGCGGCCGTCACCTCGTCTTCGGCGGGCTTGTGGCTGGTGGGTGCCGGGCCGACCATCGGGCCGAGGGCCTCCGACGCCAGCTGTCCGTGGAAATTGTGTTCGCCTGCGAGGCTCACGAGAATGGCCACGGCCTCGGATTCCTTCCCGGTTTCCTTGAGGCAGCGCGCACGCCAGTAGCGCCAGACGGCGCGTTCGCGAGCCTCCGGCCCCAGGGTGTCCAGAGTCTTCAGCAGTTCCGGCCAGGCGCGTTCCCGCAACGCCGCCCGGGCGCGCCACTCGAGCTGCGTGTCGTCCAGCCGCGTGTCGCCGGCCTTTCGGAACCAGTCGAGTGCCCGCGGCGCGTGCTTGCGCGCCCCCACCAGCGCGATCTGGCTCCAGCCGAACTCGCGATCGTCCTTGGTGAACCGTCCCTCCATGTCGCGCCAGATTTCCGCCGCGCGTTCCGGCAGGTCGGAGGCGACACGCCCCAGGGCGTAGAGCGCGATCTCGCGATGGGCGCGCGTCTGCAGGGCGAGCTTGGGCGACGTCAGATAGCGCGTGGGGTTCGCGGCGGCGGCATCCAGCTGTTTCGCGTTCACCGGACTCCAGCCGGAGACGCGCTGGGCGAGGAAGCGGGCGAGCGAAGGATTGCCGGCCTGCAGGGCCAGACGCATGCGTTCCCAGACGTCACCTTCCTTCAGCAGCCCGGTCGCGAACATCGCCTCGAAGACCGGCGCGCAGGAATCGGGGAGTTCCTTGCCCGACAGCCAAAGGCCGCGGTGCGCCGCGAGCGACTTCGGGTCTGACGCGCGCGCGGACTGGATCCTCAGGCACTGGAGTTCCTGGTCAGGGTCCACCAGGGCCGGCCATTCACGGTCGAACGGTTCCCACAACTGGCGCTTGCCGACGACCCGCAACCAGTCGCCGCGCAGGCGGTTCGCGATCAGCTGGCCGTCGTAGCGGGTGAGGAAGGCCCGCACGTCGGCCTCGGGCAGTTCGACCAGACGCGGGCGGAGCAGCCACAGTTCCGCGTAGGGCAGGAGCGGATGATTGCGCAGCCCGGCCGCGGCCCGCGCTAGACGGGGCAGGTCGGAGCGCTGGGCGGCCTCGCGGGCGGCGAGGAAGTCCTCGTCCCCCTGCATGGCCAGGGACGGCAGGGCGAGGAAGGTAAGGGCGAGGGCGAGCAGCCGGCGAATCATCACAGGAACAGGTGGAAAGCGGGGTTGCCGGTTTCGTCCCAGTGGGGATAGTTGAGTTCCCGCAGGAAACGCCGGAATGCCGCGCGCGTATGGGGCGGCACCTGAACGCCGCACAGCACCCGGCCGTGATCTGCGCCGTGGTTGCGGTAGTGGAACAGGCTGATGTTCCATTCGTGGCTCATGGCGTCGAGAAAGCGCATGAGCGCGCCGGGGCGCTCCGGAAACTGAAACCGGTACAGCAATTCATGGGCGACCGTCGGCGCCCGCCCGCCCACGAGGTGACGGACGTGGAGCTTGGCCATTTCGTTGTCGCTGAAATCCTGTGCCTTCAAGCCTGCCTCGTTCAAGGTGCGCAGCAACTGCCGTGTTTCGTCACGCCCGCTCACCTGGACGCCGACGAACACATGCGCTTCTTCGGCATCGGCATAGCGATAATTGAACTCCGTGACGTTGCGACGGCCCAGAAAATGGCAGAAACGCTTGAAGCTGCCGGGTTCCTCGGGAATGGAGACCGCCAGGACGGCCTCCCGCCTCTCGCCGAGTTCGGCCTGCTCGGCCACGAAGCGTAGCCGGTCGAAGTTCATGTTGGCGCCGCAGGCCACGGCCACCAGATTGCGGGCCCGCACCCGGCGACGTTCCACCCAGGCCTTCGCCCCGGCCACGGCCAGTGCGCCGGCGGGCTCCAGGACGGTCCGAGTGTCTTCGAATACGTCCTTGATGGCAGCGCAGATAGCGTCGTTGTCGACGAGGATCATCTCGTCAACGACCTCCCGGGCGATCCGGAAGGGTTCCTTTCCCACCTGCTTTACGGCCACGCCGTCCGCGAACAACCCCACGGCAGGCAGGCGGATCCGGCGCCCCGCCTTGAGGGAGCGCGTCATGGCATCGGAATCCACGGGCTCCACGCCGATGATCCGGACACCGGGGCGCACGCGCTTCACGTAGGTGCCGATGCCGGAGATGAGGCCGCCGCCGCCGACGGCGATGAAGATCGCGTCGAGCGGGCCGCTGTGCCGCAGCAGGATCTCCATGCCGATGGTGCCCTGTCCTGCGATGACATCCGGGTCATCGTACGGATGCACGAATGTGAGGCCCTTTTTCGCCGCCAGGCCCCGCGCGTGCGCATGGGCATCGTCATAGGAGTCGCCGGCCAGGACGACTTCCGCGCCTCGGGCAGCCACGGCATCGACCTTGATACGGGGCGTTGTCACTGGCATCACGATCACCGCACGGCATCCGAGGTGGCTGGCGGACAGCGCCACGCCCTGGGCGTGGTTGCCGGCGGACGCGGCGATCACCCCCCGCGCCCGGGCTGCCGCGGGCAGGCCGGCCATCTTGTTGTAGGCGCCGCGGATCTTGAACGAGAACACCGGCTGCAGGTCTTCACGCTTCAGTAGCAGGGTGTTGCCCAGTCGGGCCGAGAGCAGGGGCGCGCGCTCCAGCGGGGTCTCGACGGCGACGTCGTAGACCCGGGCATTGAGAATGCGCGCCAGATAATCTTGTGCCATGGAAGTCGGAGTCACTGCGACCTGCAAGCGTAGCAGTGCCGGCCCGCCCCGGAAAGCCGTGTTATTTGAGCATGTACTCACTTGCCGCTATGCTGCGAGCGTACGAACCGCAAGGGGATCGGCTTCCCCGCCTGAAGCAATGGATCAGAACGCAATGAAAGCGGCCGCCGCGCGAGCGGCGATCGCCCATGTCCCGGCAGGCTCCGTCGTCGGGGTGGGTACCGGCTCGACCGCGAATTACTTCATCGATGCCCTGGGCGAGATCCGGGGGCGGATCGAGGGCGCGGTCGCGAGTTCCGAGGCGACCGCCACCCGGCTGAAGGCCCTGGGCATTCCCGTTCTTGAGCTGAACGACGTGTCCGAGATGCCGGTCTATGTGGACGGAGCGGACGAGATCACGGCGAATCTGGCCATGATCAAGGGCGGTGGCGGGGCACTTACCCGGGAGAAGATCGTGGGTGCGGTGGCCGGAAAGTTCATCTGCATCGCCGATGATTCCAAGCTGGTGGACGTTCTCGGGCGTTTCCCGCTGCCGGTCGAGGTCATTCCCATGGCCCAGGCCCATGTGGCCCGCCAGCTCGTCAAGCTGGGAGGGCAGCCCGTCCTGCGCGCCGGGTTTCGCACCGACAACGGCAACATCATCCTGGATGTCCGGGGGCTGAAGATCGTCGATCCGTCGGGGCTGGAGTCCGAGATCAACCAGATTGCCGGGGTCGTGACCGTGGGGTTGTTCGCCAAGCGTCCGGCCGATGTCCTGCTTCTGGGTACGGCGGGCGGCGTGGAGACCCGGTGCCATCCGGCCTGATCCTTGCCAGTGTCCACCATGAAATCGTCATCAAGTCCGTTTAACCTGCGCCGAAGAGGGCGGACAGGCCACACTTTCCATGAGGCGCCCCAGCCATGACCAACGCTGAACACACCTCCAAGCAGTTCGATGCGGAACTCGAGGCGCTGCGCGCCCGGGTGCTGCAGATGGGTGGGCTCGTGGAGGAGCAGATCCGCCTCGCCCTGGAAGCGCTCGTGTCCGGCGACCACGAACTTTGCACCTCGGTCGAAAGCAATGACCACCGTGTGAACGGTCTCGAGGTCGCGCTCGACGAAGACTGCAGCACGATCATCGCGCGCCGCCAGCCCGCCGCCGGCGACCTGCGGATGATCATGACGGTCGTGAAGACCATCACCGACCTCGAGCGCATCGGCGACGAGGCGGCCAAGATCGCCCGCATGGCCAAGCTCATCAATTCGAGCGACCGCCTGATGCAGCCGCGCTTCAACGAGATCCGGCGCATGGGCGGCATCGCCACCGAGATGCTGCGCAAGGCGCTCGATTCCTTCGCCCGGCTGGACCTCTCCGCCTCCGGCGAGGTGGTCCGCCAGGATCAGCTCGTGGACGATGAGTTCCGGGCGATCATCCGGCAGCTCATCACCTTCATGATGGAGGATCCCCGCACCATCTCGGCCTCCATCGAGATCCTGTTCATCGCCAAGGCGATCGAACGCATCGGCGACCACGCGAAGAACATCTCCGAATACGTGATCTACATGGTCAAGGGCAAGGATGTCCGCCATGTGAGCGTCGAGGAGATCGAACGCGAGATCATGACCTGATCGGGGATCGTTCCGGGGATCACGCATGGGGGCAGGGGCGGCCGCTTCGAAGGCCAGGGCACCGCAGGAGTACCGGCAGGAGCACGAAGTGCTCGCCGCGGTCGATCTTGGGTCCAACAGCTTCCGGCTGCAGGTCGGGCGCGTGGTGGAAGACCAGATCTATCCGCTCGATTCCCTGCGTGAGGCCGTGCGCCTCGCCGCAGGGCTCACGCCCGACAAGTTTCTCGACGAGGCAGCGCAGCAGCGCGGCCTGAATGCGCTGAAGCGCTTCGGTGAGCGCCTGCGCGGTTTTTCCCCGGCCGCTGTCCGCGCCGTGGGCACCAACACCCTGCGAGTCGCCAAGAACGCCCGCGAGTTCCTGCTGCGGGCCGAGCACGCGCTGGGCTTCCCGATCGAAGTGGTGGCCGGCAAGGAAGAGGCGCGGCTCATCTACCTGGGGGTGTCCCACAGCCTGCCGCCCACCGCCGAGCGCCGCATGGTGGTCGACATCGGCGGCGGCTCCACCGAGTTCATCATCGGCTCCGGTTACCGTCCCCAGAAGCTCGAAAGCCTCTACATGGGGTGCGTGAGCTACACACTGCGCTTCTTTCCCGACGGGCGGATCACCAAGAATGCGCTGCGTCAGGCCGAACTCGCCGCGCGCATCGAGATCCAGACCATCGAGAGCGAGTTCTCCACGGGCCACTGGTCCCAGGCGGTCGGTTCGTCCGGCACGGCGCGCGCGATCGCGGACCTGCTCATCGCCCACGGGTGGGGGGATGGCAGCATCACGGACGAGGGACTCGACCGCCTCCGGACACAACTGCTGCGGGTCGGTGAGGTCGATCGTGTGGCCTCCCTCGGCCTGAAGGCCGACCGCGCCACCGTGTTGCCCGGCGGCTTCGCGATCATGGCGGGCATCTTCGCGGAACTGGGTGTCGAGCGCATGAGTCTCGCGAACGGCGCCATGCGCCAGGGCATCCTGTACGACATGCTCGGACGCTTCCACCATCGCGACATGCGCGATGCGACCGTCCGGCAGTTCGCGAAGCGCTACCACGTGGATCTGCATCAGGCGCGCCGGGTCGAATCGCTCGCGATCGATCTGTTCACCGCGCTGGCGGGCAAGCGCGGCGACGACGACAGCGCCCGTCAGGTGCTCACCTGGGCTGCGAATCTGCACGAGATCGGGCTGATGGTCGCCCACACCGGCTATCACAAGCATTCGGCCTACATTCTCGGCAACGCCGACATGCCCGGCTTTTCCCGCATGGAGCAGGCGCACGTCGCGCTCCTGGTCCTGTGCCACCGCGGCACGCTCGAGAAGGCCAAGCCGCTCGTCACGGAAAGCCTCGACTGGACGCTGATCGTGGCGCTTCGGCTCTCCTGCCTGTTCCACCGTACCCGCACGCCAGTGGAGGTGCCCGTGCTCGACGCGACGGCCAAGGACAGGCGATTCGAACTTAAGCTTCCCTCGTCCTGGCTCAAGCGCTATCCGCTGACGGCGGCTGCGCTGAAGAGCGAAGTCCGTGAATGGCGCAATCTCGGTTTCGAACTGCGCATTCCCGAACTCGATGCGATGACCATCGAGGTCGATCCGGCCCAGGACTGATGTCCTGCGCGATTGCCGGGCACCGCCCGAGGCACGCGGTGATCGTCGAACTCGTGCTGAACCGCTACGCTCCGGACAGCGGCCCGACCAGACCCACCCCCGAACAAGGAAGTGTTCATGATGGAATTGTTCAACTGGATCCACGACCCCCAGGCCTGGGTCGCCCTCGCGACCCTCGTGGCCATCGAGATCGTCCTGGGCATCGACAACATCATCTTCATCTCGATCCTGGTGGGCCGCCTGCCGGAACATCAGCGCAACACGGCGCGCACGATCGGACTGGGCGCGGCCATGGTGTCGCGCCTGGTGCTGCTGCTCACGCTCGCGTGGATCATGCGGCTCACGGCACCGCTCCTCGAAGTCATGGGACAGGAGATCTCCGGTCGGGACCTCATCCTCATCGGCGGCGGCCTGTTCCTGCTCTGGAAGAGCGTCCACGAGATCCACAACTCCCTCGAAGGCACGGAACACGCGCATGGTCCCGCGCCGGCACAAGCCACCTTCGCAAGCGTGCTCGCGCAGATCGCCGTCATCGACATCATTTTCTCGCTCGACTCCGTCATCACGGCCGTTGGGATGGTCGACCACATCGGCGTGATGGTCCTGGCCATCGTCATCACGGTGGGTGTGATGATGTTCGCGGCGCGGCCCATCGGGGAGTTCGTCGACCGGCATCCGACCATCAAGATGCTGGCGCTGTCATTCCTCATCGTCGTCGGGGTGGCGCTCGTTGCCGACGGTCTGGGCTTCCATATCCCCAAGGGCTACATCTACTTCGCGATGGCCTTCTCCATGGGCGTGGAGATGCTGAACATTCGCATGCGCAAGCGGGCGGAAGCCATCCGTCTGCGCAAACCGGCGGAACCCTCCCAGGGAGAAGCCCGATAGGCGATCTGTTTCGCCGCTGACACCGCGGTGAAGTTTGTCTGGCTGGCGCGGGGTGACTCTGTTAGGGTCCGCCCCCTGCCCGAACGGGGCTGACGGCGCATGCTCGCGCCGCGGCGTCTGCGTTCCCGCTGTGGACGCACCGAGACATGCCCGGCTATCAGACCCGAAATCAGCAGGTGGCCGTCGCCGGCGTGCCCGATCTCTTCATCCGTTCGCTTTCCGACCGCAATCAGTTCGCCGATCCCTTCGGCGACGCGCTGGGTCAGGGAATCTCCTCCGCCAGCTGGTCGCTTTTCGGCCTTCTCTGGCCATCCGCGCTGCAACTGGCCGCGCGTCTCGCGCTGCGCCCCGTTCGTCCTTCCGAACGCATCCTGGAAATCGGCTGCGGCCTCGCACTTGCCAGTCTCGTGGGACACCGCCGCGGCGCGGATATCACGGCGAGCGACTGTCATCCCCTCGCCGGTGTCTTTCTCGAGGAAAATCTCCGCTTGAACGGGCTCGCCGCGATGAAGTACCTGCGCGGCCACTGGGCTGGTGCGGCCGCGTGGCCGCAGCGCGACGGCCCGCCGGTTCCCGAGCCGGTCTGCGAGCGCTACGACCTCATCGTCGGAAGCGATGTCCTCTACGACCGGGACGGCACGCTGCATCTCGCGGCCTTTCTCGGACGCCATGCCCGGCCTGGCGGCGAGGTCTGGATCGTGGACCCGGACCGGGGCAACCGCCCGGCGTTCAATCGCGTCATGGCCGATTCGGGTTTCCAGCTGCACGAGGAGCGAATCGATCGAGCCGGGAGTGCCGATGCCGAAGCCTACAAGGGTCGGCTGCTCCGGTACGACGCCAGGATGCGCTGACCGACGTCCCCGCCGTTGCCGGAAAGACTGCGAATGTGTGCTGGCGAACAGACGGTGCGTTGCCTGCATGCCATCCTCCCGGACTTTTCCTGAAATCCGGAGCCCGGCAGACGACCATGCGACTGACCCTGTTGAATCCGCTGCTTGCCGCCGCCGTGCTGATGGGCGCATGCGCAACGCCACCCGATGCCGTGACCACGCGTCAGCACGTGGACGACCTCCTGATCAACAGCCGCGTGAAGTCCGAAATGTTCGCCGAACCGTCGCTGAAGTCTGCCGTGTTCGAGGTCACCACTCGCAAGGGTGTCGTGCGCCTGAGCGGTTTCGTTCCGACCCAGCTCGCAGTCGGCAAGGCCTCGGAAGTTGCGCAGCGGGTCGCCGGCGTGACCTCGGTCACCAACGAACTGCGCTTAAGGAATCCCCTATGACGCCAACGATGGGGAAGCTGTCCGCAGTCGCTCCCGTCCGATGCGAAGCCATGAACTCACGCAGGAGCGCGCACGGATGATCGAAGAGACCAAGGAAGAAGCCATGTTCAAGGTGAGCCGGGTGGCCAGGGGACGCTGGCAGGTGACGGATGCCCGGAGCGACAAGACGATCGCCTCCTTCGATGGCTGGAGGGCGGCGAGAGACCATGTGAAGACGCTGACGAAGTCGCGGTCCGATCTCGCGGCAGTGGCGCTGGCTGCCGGTGTGGCCGACGCCAAGGGTGAAGCCTGAACACGGCTGTTCCCGGGGGGCTCCGCACTCGTCGGTCGGCACGCACAGGTGGCTCAGTCGTGATCCACCGCCCGTACCGGCTCCGGCAGGAGTCGCGCGAATTCGCGACGGACCACGGCATAGCACTCGCAGCACCGCGCTTCGAGTCCGGCGCGATCGAGGACTTCGATGTGTCCGCGGCGATGGCGGATCAAGCCCGCGTCCTGAAGATTTCGCGCCGCCTCGGTCACCCCTTCCCGCCGCACCCCCAGCGCCTGCGCGATCAGCTCCTGCGTCGTGACGAGTTCGTTCGACGCCAGGCGGTCGAGACTCAGCAGCAGCCATCGGCACAACTGCTGGTCCACGCGGTGATGACGATTGCACACCGCGGTCTGCGCCGTCTGGGTGAGAAGCGCCTGCGTGTAGCGAAGCAGCAGCGGTTGCAGAGACGATGGCCGCCGGAACTCCATCTTCAGCTCGTTCCCGGCAATCCGGTACGCCTGTCCGGCGCTTTGCACCACGGCTCGGCTCGGCATGGTTTCGCCGCCCATGAACAGCGCCACGCCGACGAGCCCTTCGAAGCCGACGACCGCGATACCGGCCGCGGCACCGTCCTCCAGCACAAGGGAAAGCGACACGATGCAGGTCGTGGGGAAGTAGACGTGTGCGAGGGGATGGCCGGATTCGCAGACCACTTCCCCCAGCGGCATGTCGACGGGCTCGGCGTGCAGCCCGATCCGCGCGAGGTCCTCCGGCTCGAGCGCGGCGAGGAGGCGGTTCCGGGTCTGCGGAGAAATCAGGGCACTCATGCGGATTCCGATGGTGCCGGTGCGCGGGCTCCGCATGGGATGCGATGCGGGCCACGACGGGCGGGTGACGCGGGGCAGCGGGCAGGCCGGGGCCGGAAGCGTTCCGGGCGCCGCGGCTGCGCGCTACTCGCCCGGAAGACGTCCCGGCATCCTACAGGCAAGTTCCGATCGGCGCGGGCAGGGGCGGTATCGGCATGTACCCCTGCGCCCGGCGGCTTCGAGGTGTCTCCATGATTTCCGTTCTGGTCCTTTCACGTGCATCCCTCCTTTTCCTGCTTTCCGCCACCATTCCCGCAGCGACGCAGGCACAGACGCGACCGGGCGGGGCGGCGGACGCCAGTCGTGCCGACGCGACCTACCGGGCTGACGTGACCGAGTGCGAGTTTCTCCGGGGTGTGTCGAGGGACGTGTGCCTTGCCGAAGCCGCAGGCAAGGCAGGCGTGGCGGCGGCCGAGCGAAAGGTGGAACAGCATCCGGGGGCGGCCAATCGTCAGGCGGAGAGTCTCGCCTCTGCGGAGTCCAGCTACGGCATCAGTCGGGCGAAGTGCGGAGACAGCAGCGATGCCGAGCGTCCTGCGTGTCTGCAGGCGGCCGAATCAGATCGCAGGGCGGCTCGTGCCACGGCGCAGGTGCTTCGGGAAATGGCGGACGAAGGGTCACCGTCACGACGCGGGATGAAACGCGATGCCACCAGAGCCGGCAAGTCGCCGGCCAAGCCGATGAAATCATCGCGTCCGGAACGCAAGCGCACCGCGGGACCCTGAACCTGCGGCCAGATTCAGGCGGCGTCGATCAGCATCCGTGTGGTGTCCGCGGCGCTGGTCCACGTCTCCGGCTTCACGGTGCCGGTGCGCCGCAGCACGATCAGCTGCTGCACGAGTCCGATCGTGGAGGAGTCGAGCGACCCGACCTCGGCCGGGCGAAACGATGCCTGCATGCCGGAAAGGGCCGAGAGAATCCGCGCGAGCAGGCGGGAGCGCGCGTGGGAAGGGTTTTCCTTCACCAGGCCGATCACATGACCCAGGGCATCGTCCTTGGGTTCGCTCTTGCGTGAGTGGGCGAAGCGTGAGAGTTCCTGTTCGAACTGCGCCAGGGACAAGTCGTCTGCGGTGGTCAAGGTAGGGCTCGGCTATCGCGGACGGATCCGCGCGGGTTCAGGGGAAGAAGCGCTGTCGGACCATGTTTCCCACGAACAGCAGGACCACGGCGCCGGCGGCGGAACACATCAGCAGCGTCATGCTGAACGCGTTAACGTCCACAGTGGCACCGGGATCTGGCGTGGGGGCGAGAAGTTGCACGCCGGCAAACGCGCCGAGCACGCCGAACGCCAGATAGCCCAGCCGTCCGTCGCGCGAGCCCTGGTTGAGCAGGTAGTTGGCGATCCATCCGATCACGATTCCCGTCGCGATCCATGCGGCAACATTCATGTGCTGTGCTGTCTCCGTCGTCTGCATCAAACATCGTCCCGTTTCCCGGTCCGCGCGCACTGTTGCCAGTCGCTCGGGAGCCAGGGCGTAGCGGGGTCAGACTCGCAAGCATGGGCCCGACGGAGAGGATCGTCTGTGTGCTGCCGCACATTCGTCGGTGTTCAGAGGGCGGCTGTCGAAGCCCGGGAAGACTGCAGACGTCCGCGCGGAAACGCGGCGGGAGGTCAGAGCAGATCGACGTTCGTCACCGCACGCAGCACGACCTGCTGGTCCTCTCCGCGCACGCGGTGGCTGAGCCACCAGATGCCGCTTTTGCGGATGCTCCATTCCTGACGCTCCCCCGAAAGCAGCAGGGCGGCGACGGCACCGAGGGTCGGCTGATGCCCGACGACCAGAACGGCGGGATGCTCATCGGGCCAACCTGCGGCCGCGAGCACGGCCTCGGGTTCGGCGCCCGGGGCGATCTCGGGCGTCACGACGTAGGTGTCCGTCAGCGCACGCACCGTCTCGATGGTTCTCGCCGACGGGCTGGCAAGGACCACGGTCGCTTTGGGCAATCGGGGGCGCAGCCAGTTGGCCGTGGCTTCAGCCTGGCGATGGCCCTTGGGGGTGAGGCGCCGCGCGAGGTCCGGCTCGCCGTCTGCGGCTTCGGCGTGGCGCCAGAGGATGAGATGCATGGGGAGCTACCAGAACCGGTCGAGGCGGGCGAATGTCCGCCAGGCCTTGTCGAATCGCGCAAGCCCGGCTTCAGCCCGGGCGTGCGTCCAGCCGCGGATGATGCCTCCCGCATGTGACATTTCGGCATCGGCGAGGTCCAGCGACTGCAGCAGCGCGTCGGTGACGCTTTCGTCGTTGAGCCGGCCGAGGATGTCCTGCACCTCGGTACTGCCCGCGACGAAACGGCGCACCGCCTTCGCGGGAAACAGGGCCGAAAAGAACTCGGCGGCATAGCGCAGCTTCTTGATCTCGATGCGCAGCGCGTGCAGCGACTGAGGGTCGCGGCGGTCGGCCGTCGCGCCGCGCCGCTTCACGCGCTTGTACTGCCGTTGCAGCAGTCTTGCGGCAAGCGCCTTCATGGTGGTCGGAATGTCTGTGGCGGGGGCCGTCTCGGACTCTGCGCGCGGCACGGCCTCCCAGGGGCGCGCCCGCATCCGTTCCACCATGTCCAGCAGCAGGTGCGCGTACGCGCTCTCCGAACCGGCCCGTCTTGCTGCCGCCCGCGCCGCAGAAGCGGACGCGATCGCGTGATCACGCAACCGTGCGAGCGCTGCTGAGTCGCCGAATGCCGCGAGCACCGGCGGCAGCGTCTCGAGCAGGAACACATCCCGGTCCCGTGCCTCGCCGAACGCTTCCGCGAGTTCGCGGAAGCGTTCCAGGAGATCCGCCATCGACTCGCGCGGCACCATCGGCCGGAACAGGCTGAAGGCCGAGCGCAGCCGGCGGATCGCGACTCGCGCCTGGTGGATGTACTCGGGATCGTCGCTTTCAAGGATGCCGCGATCGTTGGCGAGCAGCTGGCCGAGGCAGGAGGAGACGATGCTCTGCAGTCCTTCGGACGGCGACATGCCGGTGTCGAGGGCCGGCTTCGCGGCGCGCGCCGGGCGTGCTTCGCGCCGAGCCTGCAGGGCGTATCCCCGTTCCGCCTTGCTCGCATTCTCCAGACGCAGCGGCAGGGCATCGACGAGCGCATGCGCGAAGGCGAGCAGATGCGCTGCGTCGCCCTGCAGCAGTTCGATCTCGATTTCGTGGATGGGGACCGATCGGTCCTCGACGGTGATGAATCCGACGTCGACCGCCAGTTCCGCGGTGGTACCGGGCCCCACCTCGACGATGCGGCGGGTGCGCCGGAAGTCGGTCACGAAGACGGGCGCAAGCTGCGCCCGGAACGAGTCGTCGCGGAACAGATCCGAGGCCGGCGTATCCATCAGCGCAGGAACGTTCAGAAGCTGCGCTGCGGTGGGCGCTTCGAACTCGTGGCGCTGGTGGAGGCCGGCATCCACTGCGCCGCCGCACTTGAACGTCTGGATCCAGCGCGTCCCGACCCGGCGCAGCCGCAAGGCCATGTCCCGTCGGGCGAGATCGTGATCGGGTGTGTCGAAGTAGACACTGTGGAGCTGCTTCGTGACGGCCCGGGAGCGTTGCGCCGCCCGCAGGAAGGGCAGACGACCCAGGCGGGCGATGTCCTGCGCGGCCCCCACGAGCTTGAGTTCGATTTCCATGGTGTCCTTCGGGCGTGTCGGCTGCCGGCCGGCAGCCACGGATCGCCCCGTCAGGCAGGTGGTGCGGGTTTGGCGGCGAGTTCGGCCAGGAGTGCCGTCTGCGCGCAGCGCGGCCGTGCGCTGCCCGCGAGCCGCAAGCGGTATCGGCCGTCGGCATCCATCTCCCAGGCCTGCGTGTTGTCGTCCAGGTAGAGCTTCAGACCCTCGGTAATGACACGACGCTTGAGCTTCTTGTCGAGCACCGGGAAGCACACCTCGATGCGACGAAAGAAATTGCGATCCATCCAGTCCGCGCTCGACAGCAGCACGGTGTCGGTGGAGCGGAAATAGAAGATCCGGTTGTGTTCGAGGAACCGCCCGATCACGGAGCGGACGCGGATGTTCTCCGACAGGCCGCGGATGCCGGGTCGCAGCGCGCACACACCGCGCACGATGAGGTTGATCTTCACGCCGGCCCGCGAGGCTTCGTACAGCTCGAAGATGATCTCGGGTTCGAGCAGGGCATTCATCTTGGCCGTGATGCCCGCCGGGCGCCCTTCCCGCGCCTCCCGCGCTTCCTGCGCGATGGCCTCGAGCAGGCGGGCGTGGAGATCGAAGGGGGACTGCAGCACGTGCATGTGGCGGCCGGCCTTGCCGAGCCCGGTGAGCTGCATGAACACGTCGTTGACGTCGGCGGTCATCTGCGGATTGCAGGTGAACAGACCGAAATCCGTATACAGCGTCGCGGTTCGCGAGTGATAGTTGCCCGTGCCGAGATGCACGTAGCGGACGAGCCGGCTTTCCTCGCGGCGCACAACCATCGCCATCTTCGCGTGGGTCTTGTGCCCCACCACACCGTACACCACGTGGGCTCCCACCTCCTCCAGCTGGGACGCCCAGTTGATGTTGGCCTCCTCGTCGAAGCGGGCGAGCAGTTCCACCACCACCGTGACAGCCTTGCCGTTCCGCGCGGCGATGATGAGATGGCGCATCAGTTCCGAGTCGGCGCCCGTCCGGTAGACGGTCTGCTTGATGGCGACCACGTGGGGGTCGGTCGCGGCCTGCTCGATGAAGTGGATCACCGGCTTGAACGACTGATAGGGGTGATGCAGCAGCACGTCGCCCTTGCGGATCGCGGCGAAGAGATCCTCCCGCTTGGCGAGGCTCGCAGGGATGCCCGGCGTGAACGGCGTGAACTTGAGGTCCGGGCGATTCACGACATCCGGGACCTGCATGAGCCGCACGAGGTTCACAGGCCCCGACACCTGATAGAGGTCGTCCGTGCAGAGACCGAACTGCTGCAGCAAGAACTCCGACATGTGCGGCGGGCAGAGGTCCGCGACTTCCAGGCGCACGGCGTCGCCGAAGTTGCGCTGCGGCAGTTCCCCCTGCAGGGCGATGCGGAGATTCTTGATCTCCTCCTCGTCGACGTACAGATCGCTGTTCCGCGTGACGCGAAACTGGTAGCAGCCCTTGATCTCCATGCCGGCGAACAGCTCGTTCACGTGGGCGTGCAGGATCGAGGAGAGAAACACGAAACCGTGCTGACAGCCGGCGATCTCCGGCGGCAGCAGGATGAAGCGCGGCAGCGCCCGTGGCGCCTGGACCAGGGCTGCGCCCGAGTTTCGGCCGAAGGCGTCCTTGCCGGCCAGTTCCACGGCGAAGTTGAGGCTCTTGTTCAGCAACCGAGGGAAGGGATGCGCCGGATCGAGCCCGATCGGCGTGAGCACCGGCATCACTTCGTCGAGAAAGTACTGGTGGATCCACTCGCGCTGCGTTTCGGTCCATTCACGCCGGCGCAGGAATCGCACCCCTTCCGCGGCCAGCGCCGGGAGGATCTCGGCATTCAGGACGTCGTACTGCTTCTGCACGAGTTCCCGCGCCTGACGCGACACTTCGGCCATCACGGCCCTCGGAGAGGCCCCGTCGGGCCCGGGTGTGTCGGCGCGCAATTCGATCTGCGCCTTCAGGCCGGCAACGCGGATCTCGAAGAATTCGTCGAGGTTGCTGCTGACGATGCAGAGGAACCGCAGGCGCTCGAGCAGCGGAACCGCCGCGTCCTGCGCCTGCGCGAGCACGCGGCGGTTGAACTCGAGCTGTCCGAGTTCGCGGTTGAGGAAATGCAACGGTTCGCCGACCGCGGGGTCGTGCCCGGAACGCCCGAGGGCTCCGCCCGGGTGCACGGGACCATGGCCCTCTCGCGGCTTGTTCACCTTTCGGCCCGCGCGCGCCGTCAGCCTTTCGGCACGAAGCCGGTTGCCGCGTCGGCACCACCGCCGAAGAAATGCTTCTCCATCTGCTCCGCGAGATACTTGCGCGCCTTCGGGTCCGCCAGACTCAGGCGGTTCTCGTTCACCAGCATCTTCTGGTGCTCCAGCCAGGCCTTCCAGGCTTCCCGGGAGACCGATTCGAAGATGCGCTGGCCGAGCGGCCCGGGGTAGGGCGGGGTGTCGAGTCCCTCGGCTTCCCGACCGAGCTTGATGCAGTGCACTGTGCGCGCCATGAAGTAGTCCTTTTGGACTACGGGGTCATCCCGTAGTCATGAGTTATGCAAGGGATTATCCGGAAAGCGTGCGACACCGTAAACCGCCGGGGCCGGCATCACACTTCGGCTTTTCGGGCCTTGCCATGGCCCGTTTCAGGCCGTCTCGCAATCCGCACGGGCTGCGCGGACTTCCCTCAGAGCGACTTGATCAGAACCTTCGACCGGCGCTGATAGTTGTAGAACTGCTGACGCTGCTCCGGCAGTTCCTCTACGGAAGCCTCCACGAAACCCTGCTCGACGAACCAGTGGGCCGTGCGCGTCGTGAGAACGAACAGACGTTTCATCCGGGCCTTGCGTGCCGCGGCTTCGACCGCCTGGATGAGCCGCTCGCCGGCGCCGCCGTTGCGGTGATCGGGGTGCACCGCGAGACACGCGAGCTCTCCCGCCTTGTCGCTCTTGAACGGATACAGCGCCGCGCAGCCGACGATGAATCCGTCGTGCTCCAGCAGGAGGAAGCGTTCGATCTCGCGTTCCAGCAGTTCGCGCGAGCGCTTCACGAGCGTGCCTTCCGCCTCGAGGGGTTCGATGAGACTCAGGATGCTCGCGACGTCATCGATGGTGGCCGCGCGAAGGTGCTCGAGCGGATCCTGCGTGACCATCGTGCCGATGCCAGAGTGCGTGAACAGTTCGAGCAGCAGTGCGCCATCGACATGACGGGAGATGAGATGCACGCGCTTCACGCCGCCTCGGCATGCCCGCGTGGCGAAGGGCAGGTAGATCGCGCTGTCGCCCTTCAGCTTGTTGCGCTTGTCGCTCAGCGAATCGGCCTCGGACACCGTGAGTTCGGTTCGCACGCGGCCCCGCTCGCCGCCTACGCCGGCCTCGTCCATCAGGAACAGCAGCTTGTCGGCCTTTAGCGCGATGGCGGTCTGCGCGGCGACGTCCTCGAGCGTGAGGTTGAAGATCTCCCCGGTGGGCGAATAGCCGAGCGGCGAGACCAGCACCATGTCCTCGTCGTCGAGGCAGCGGCGGATCGCATCGCCGTGGATCTTGCGCACTTCGCCCGTGAACTGCATGTCGACGCCGTCGACCACGCCGACGGGGCGCGCCACGACGAAGTTGCCGCTCGTTACCCGGAAGGTGGCGTTGGCCATCGGCGTGTTCGGGAGGCCGACGGACAGCAGCGCCTCGATCTCCATCCGCAGGCGCCCGCTTGCCTCCTTCACGTCCTGCAGAGTGGCCTCGTCGGTCACGCGCATGTCCCGTACGTAGCGGATGTCCGCATCGCGCTGCCGCAATCTCTGGTCGATCTGAGGCCGGGCCCCGTGCACGAGCACCAGCCGCACGCCGAGGGAGGCCAGCAGGTTGAGGTCGTGGGTGAGCCCCACGAACTTCCCGTCGGCCACCACCTCGCCGCCGAAGGCCACCACGAACGTGCGGCCGCCGAAGGCGTGGATGTACGGCGCCGCGGCCCGGAACCAGGGGACGAAGCGTTCGAGCGTCTGCGGGTCCATGCGCATGGAAGGTCGCGACGGGGCGTTACTTGGGTGCCATGCGGATGGCGCCGTCGAGACGGATGGTCTCGCCGTTCAGCATCTCGTTGCGGCAGATGTGCTCGACCAGGGCGGCGAACTCCTTCGGACGACCGAGGCGCGAGGGGAACGGGACCTGGGCCGCCAGGGACTTCTGCGCTTCGTCCGGCAGGCCGGCCATCATCGGTGTCTCGAACAGGCCGGGCGCGATGGTAACGACGCGGATGCCGGAGCGGGCGAGTTCGCGGGCGATGGGGAGCGTCATGCCGACCACGCCTGCCTTCGAGGCGGAGTAGGCGGCCTGGCCGATCTGGCCATCGAAGGCCGCGACCGATGCCGTGTTGACGACGACGCCCCGTTCGCCTGCGGCGTTGGGGTTGCCGCGCGCCATCGCTTCGGTCGCGAGCCGGATCATGTTGAAGGTGCCGATCAGGTTGATCTGCACGATGCGGACGAACTTGTCGAGCGGATGGGGGCCTTCCTTGCCGAGTACCTTCGCCGGGATACCGACGCCGGCGCAATTGACGAGGCCGTGGAGGCCGCCGAAGTTCTGCACTGCCGCGTCCACGGCCCGCCTGGCGTCGTCCTCGGAGGTGACGTCGCACTTCACGAAGCGCGTGGCCGCGCCGAGCCGGGCCGCCAGGGCTTCGCCGGCCGCCTGATTCACGTCGGCGATGATGGCTTTGCCGCCCGCGGCGACGAGGATTTCGACGGTGGCCTCGCCCAGGCCGGAACTGCCGCCGGTGACGACGAAGACGCTATCGCGGATTTCCATGGTGACTCCAGAAGAGGGAAGGATCGGTCAGGAAAGGCCGGGAGTTTACGATCGCGCGGGACCGCCGCCCAGGGTCGTGGGTGCTCAAAAGTCACCCCACAGCGTCTGAATCGCCGAGATCGCGGCGATGGCAGCGGTTTCGGTGCGGAGCACGCGGGGCCCAAGTCGCACCGGAGTGAAGGCTCGTGTCATGACCAGGTCGGCCTCGCTGGGGGCGAATCCGCCTTCCGGCCCGGCGAGCAGCAGCATGGTGCCGGTCGGGGCGGGCAGTTCGCGCAGGCGGATTGCGCCGTCCACCGACAGGAATACGCGGGATTCGCCGTCCTGCGGCTCCCGGGGCAATGCCGCGAGCCAGGTCTCGAAGCCGACGGGCTCCTCGACCTCGGGCACCAGGTTGCGGCCGCACTGTTCACACGCCGAGATCGCGATGCCCTGCCAGTGCGCCCGACGGCGGTCGACCCGGTTGCCGTCCAGCTTGACCACGCTGCGCTGCGTGAAGATCGGAAGGATCCGGGAGACGCCGAGTTCGACGGCCTTGCGCACCGTGAGGTCCATGCGGTCGGCGGAGGACACGCCTTGAACCAGCATGATGCTCACAGGGGACTCCGGGCCGCCATCGCGGAGCCGGCCGGTCTTCACGCGGACGTCACCCCGGTGGACATGCGTGATCACAGCGTCGTACTCGCCGCCCGAGCCGTCGAAGACGACGACGGGGTCCCGTTCGGCGAGACGCAGGACGCGCACCGCATGGTGCGCTGCAATATCAGGCAGGGCGAGCTCGGCGCCGGGCCCGAGCCGGTCGGGAATGTGGAACCGGGCGCCGTTCTTCAGGGGGTGAGCAGGCTTCATGGTACGGGCCATGCTACCATCGTGGACAAGGTATTGATCAATACGGATCAACGTGACGTTACGGCAGGAGTGCGATCTGCCCGGGTTCCCGCCCGTCCGATCGCTCAAGGCATGAATTACGGCGGATCCGATGTCGCCGATCTGGCGCTCACCGTGGAGGTGTGCGCGGCTGTCCGTGCGGTCGCAGCCGCCGAAGTCATGCCGCGCTATCGCAAGGTCGAGCACCGCCACAAGGCCGACGGCAGTCTGCTGACCGAGGCCGACCTCGCCGCCCAGGCCGCTCTCGCGGAACGGCTGACTGCTCTGGCCCCCCATCCCTTCGTCGGCGAGGAAATGACCGCCGACGAGCAGCAGGCCCAGTGGGACAAGGGCGCCGACGGGCTCTGGTGCGTCGACCCGATCGACGGCACCTCCAACTTTGCGCGGGGCGTTCCTTACTTCGCGCTGTCTGTCGCCCTCATGCGCGGCGGGCGCAGTGTTCTCGGTGTCGTGTATTCCCCTTACTTCGACGAATTGTTCCACGCCCAGGCGGGACGGGGCGCCTTCCTCAATGGCGAACCGCTTCGCTCGGACGGCCCTTCGCCGGTGCTGCAGGCTTCCATGGCCCATGTGGACTTCAAGCGCGTCCCGAAGAACATCGGGGCTGCCCTGGTGGCCAAGCCGCCGTATTGCTCCCATCGCAGCCTGGGCTCGGCCACGCTGGAGTGGTGTTATCTGGCCGCGGGGCGCATCGATGTCTATCTCCACGGTGGTCAGAAGCTGTGGGACTACGCCGCCGGGAGTCTCATCCTTTCCGAGGCCGGCGGCCGGGTTGCCACCCTGGATTCGGACGAATTCTGGACGGGCGGTCCCTGGACCCGCTCCGTGGTCGCCGCCCGCACGCCGGCGCTCTACGCCGACTGGCGGGCCTGGCTGACCCGTAACGACACCTGATCTGATGCCCTCCCGCTGAAGGGGGGACTTTCTCGCTCTTCCTTATTTGACCGGCGCACCCCTTGCCGGTATCTTCCGCGGTTCCCTTTTTTGCAGAAAGCCGGGGCAGGAATACTGCGCCGGAACGACGATGGAACTGACGGGCGCGGAAATCACGGTGCGATGTCTTGCCGACGAAGGGGTCGAGTACCTCTTCGGCTACCCCGGCGGGGCGGTGCTGCACATCTACGACGAGATCTTCAAGCAGGACCGGGTGAAGCACATTCTCGTCCGTCACGAACAGGCGGCGGTGCACGCGGCGGACGGCTATGCCCGCGCGTGCGAGAAGCCGGGCGTGGTCCTCGTGACCTCCGGGCCCGGTGTGACCAACGCGGTCACCGGCATCGCCACGGCCTACATGGACTCCATCCCGATGGTGATCGTGAGCGGCCAGGTGCCGACCCACGCCATCGGCCAGGATGCCTTCCAGGAAGTCGATACGGTCGGCATCACGCGCCCCTGCGTCAAGCACAACTTCCTCGTGAAGGACATCCGCGATCTCGCGACCACCATCAAGAAGGCCTTCTACATCGCGACCACGGGGCGACCCGGGCCGGTGCTGGTGGACATCCCCAAGGATGTGACCGTCGCCCGTTGCGAGTACTCGTACCCCGAATCGGTCTCCCTGCGCTCCTACAACCCGGTGGTCAAGGGACATTCCGGGCAGATCCGCAAGGCCCTCGCCCTGCTCATGGAAGCCAAGCGCCCCATGATCTACACAGGCGGTGGCGTGGTGCTCGGGTCGGCCTCGGATGAACTCACCCGTTTCGTCCGCGAGTTGGGGTATCCCTGCACGAACACGCTGATGGGCCTCGGCGGCTACCCCGCCAACGACCCGCTGTTCATGGGCATGCTCGGGATGCACGGCACGTACGAAGCCAACATGGCCATGCAGCACTGCGACGTGCTGCTCGCCGTCGGTGCTCGCTTCGACGACCGCGTGATCGGCAACCCCAAGCACTTCTTCCAGGAAGACCGGAAGATCATCCACGTCGATGTGGACCCGTCCTCCATCTCCAAGCGCGTCCGCGTGGACGTGCCGATCGTGGGCGACGTGAAGGACGTGCTCACCGAGATGAGCCGCCAGCTTCCGTCGCTCGGCCAGAAGCCCGACGCGGCGGCACTGAAGGCCTGGTGGACACAGATCGAACTGTGGCGCGCCCGCGACTGCCTCAAGTACGACCGCACTTCCTCCATCATCAAGCCGCAGATGGTGGTCGAGAAGCTCTACGAGATCACCGGCGGTGACGCCTACGTCACGTCCGACGTCGGTCAGCACCAGATGTGGGCCGCCCAGTTCTACAAGTTCGACAAGCCGCGCCGGTGGATCAACTCCGGTGGCCTGGGGACCATGGGCTTCGGTCTGCCGGCCGCCCTCGGTGCCTGGCTCGCGCATCCGGATGCCACGGTCGCCTGCGTTACCGGCGAGGCTTCGATCCAGATGTGTATCCAGGAGCTCTCGACCTGCAAGCAGTACCGTGCGCCGATCAAGATCGTGAACCTCAACAACCGGTACATGGGCATGGTCCGCCAGTGGCAGGAGTTCTTCCACGGCAACCGCTATGCGGAGTCCTATATGGACGCCCTGCCCGATTTCGTGAAGCTCGCGGAGAGCTACGGTCACGTGGGGATCCGGGTCGAAAAGCCCGGTGACGTGGAAGGCGCGCTGCGGGAAGCGTTCTCCCGCAAGAACGACCTCGTGTTCCTCGACTTCGTGACCGACCAGACGGAGAACGTGTTCCCGATGGTCCCGGGCGGCAAGGGGCTGTCCGAGATGATTCTCGTCTAGGGCCGGACGGGTCCGGCGCTGCCGGGCCCTCGGGGGACCAGGTTCCTGTGGATACAACAATGAAACACATCATTTCCCTTCTGCTCGAGAACGAAGCGGGCGCCCTGTCGCGTGTGGCCGGGCTGTTCTCGGCACGCGGCTACAACATCGAGTCGCTGACGGTCGCGCCTACCGAGGACCCCACGCTCTCGCGCATGACCATCGTCACCTCCGGCTCCGACGACGTGATCGAGCAGATCACCAAGCAGCTGAACAAGCTGGTGGATGTCGTCAAGGTGGTGGACCTGTCCGAGGGCGAGCACATCGAGCGCGAACTGATGCTCGTGAAGGTACGTGCCTCCGGCAAGGACCGCGAGGAAATGAAGCGCATGGCCGACATCTTCCGCGGCCGCATCATCGACGTGACCGACAAGAGCTTCACCATCGAGCTGACCGGAACCTGCCAGAAGCTCGATGCCTTCCTCGATGCGCTGGAGGACGGTGCCGTGCTCGAAACGGTCCGCACGGGGGCCTCGGGCATCGGCCGCGGCGAACGCATTCTGAAAATCTGACCGGACCACCGGTACGCATATAGGGAGCTGTCATGAAGGTCTACTACGACAAGGACGCGGATCTTTCGCTCATCAAGGGCAAGAAGGTCACGATTCTCGGCTATGGCTCGCAGGGCCATGCCCACTCGCTCAACCTGCACGAGTCCGGCGTCAAGGTGACGGTCGGTCTGCGCAAGGGTGGCAGCTCCTGGGACAAGGCGAAGAAGGCGGGCCTCGCCGTCAAGGAAGTGGCGGATGCCGTGAAGGGCGCTGACTTCGTCATGATGCTTCTGCCGGACGAGCACATCGCCAAGGTGTACCGCGAGGACGTCGAGCCCAACATCAAGAAGGGGGCCACGCTGGCCTTCGCCCACGGCTTCAACATTCACTACGGCCAGGTCGTGCCCCGTACCGACATCGACGTGGTCATGGTGGCGCCCAAGGCCCCCGGCCACACCGTGCGCGGCACCTACGTGCAGGGCGGCGGCACCCCGTGCCTGATCGCCGTCGCGCAGGACTCCACCAAGAAGGCCCGTGATCTCGCGCTGTCGTACGCGGCGGCCATCGGCGGCGGCAAGGCCGGCGTCATCGAGACCAACTTCCGCGAAGAGACCGAGACCGACCTCTTCGGCGAACAGGTGGTGCTCTGCGGCGGCACGACTGCTCTGATCCAGGCCGGTTTCGAAGTGCTGGTCGAGGCGGGCTACGCCCCCGAGATGGCGTACTTCGAGTGCCTGCACGAGCTGAAGCTGATCGTCGACCTCATCTACGAGGGCGGCATCGCGAACATGCGCTACTCCATCTCGAACAACGCCGAGTACGGTGACTTCACGCGCGGTCCGCGCATCATCACCGACGAGACGAAGGCCGAGATGCGCCGCATCCTCAAGGAAATCCAGACGGGCCAGTACGCCCAGGAATTCCTGCTCGAGAACCAGACCGGCGCCACCAAGCTGAACGCCATGCGCCGCATCGGTCGCGAACACCAGATCGAAACGGTCGGTGCGAAGCTTCGCGACATGATGCCCTGGATCAAGAAGAACCGTCTGGTCGACACGTCCAAGAACTGATGACCGGCCCGACGAGGGTGCCGGGGATCGCCGGCTGAGGCGCCGGCAGTCATGGCCTCCGCCCCCTATCCCCACCCGCTGATCGCCAAGGAAGGCTGGCCCTTCCTGGCGATCGCGGTCGCCGTTGCGCTGCTGGTCTCCTGGATCGGCGGCTGGTGGTCGCTGCCGTTCTGGGTGATCGCCGTCTTCGTTCTCCAGTTCTTCCGCGATCCGCCGAGGCCCATTCCGCAGGGAGCCAACGCGGTGCTGTCTCCCGCGGACGGCCGCGTGGTGGTGGTCGGCAAGGCGCGCGACCCGTACCTGGGGCGGGAGGCGCTGAAGATCAGCGTCTTCATGAACGTATTCAACGTGCATTCGAACCGCAGCCCGGTGGACGGCGAGATTCTGGCGACCTGGTACAACGCCGGCAGTTTCGTCAATGCCGCGCTCGACAAGGCCTCTGTCGAGAACGAACGCAACGCCCTCCATTTGAGGACCACCGCCGGACAGGACATCACCTGCGTGCAGGTGGCAGGGCTCATCGCCCGGCGTATCCTCTGCTATGTGAAGCAGGGCGACCGTCTCGCCCGCGGGCAGCGGTACGGATTCATCCGCTTCGGCTCCCGGGTCGACCTCTATCTGCCCCTGGACGCCCGTCCCATCGCGCAGGTGGGCGACAAGGTTTACGCATCGGCCACGGTCGTGGCAGAGTTGCCCTGAGCGTGCCACTGCGCAGGCAGGTTTCTCCGGCCCCGCGCGGGGCAGGCGCTTCCGGGGTTGTTCCTCCGCTGTCCTCTGGGGCTGTCCGCGATGGAAGACCGTAGTGCTCGAGGGCGCTGGCTCGCCCGACGCAAGTTCCGCCCGGGCATCTTCTGGCTGCCCAATGCCATCACCACTGCCGCGCTGTTCGCCGGCTTCTATGCCATTGTCCAGGCGATGAACGGTCGCTTCGGCGCCGCTGCCGCGGCAATCTTCGTTGCCATGGTTTTCGACGGGCTGGACGGCCGGGTGGCCCGGCTCACCCGCACGCAGAGCGCGTTCGGCGCCGAGTTCGACTCCCTCTCCGACATGGTGGCCTTCGGGGCGGCGCCCGCGCTCGTCACCTACGAATGGTCCCTGCGGGTCCTCGGCAAGTACGGCTGGGTCTGCGCCTTCGCCTACTGCGCCTGTGCGGCGCTGCGGCTCGCCCGCTTCAACACGAACATCGGTACCGTGGACAAGCGGTACTTCCAGGGCCTGCCCAGCCCGGCGGCCGCGGCGCTCGTGGCCGGATTCGTCTGGGCCATGGTCACCTTCCAGTACCCCGGTCCCGATGTCGCCCTGTATGCCGCGGCCATCACGGTGGTCGCCGCTTTCACCATGGTGAGCAACGTGAAGTACTACAGCGGCAAGGACATCAATATCCGCAAGGCGGTGCCGTTCTGGCAGATCGTGCTGGTCGCCCTGGGCGTGATGCTCGTCTTCCTGCTGTCCGACAATCTGCCGGAGATGCTCTTCACGATCGCGGCGATGTATGCGGCTTCAGGCTATGTGATGTGGCTGGTCAGCGTGGTGCGCCCGTCGCCTCCCGCCCCGCCGTCGGATTCCCCCGGCCCCGGCGAATGAACGCGCTGCCGCAACCCTTGATTTCGGCAGGGGTTGCCTGCGACGGACGATCCGAATATATTCGGACCATGAATTCCGCAGCCCAACTCCGGCAAGTCCGGCTCCTCCCCTCTGCCAGCCTCCTGCTGGCCGGGCTGCTGCTGCTGCGCGCAAGCGCACACTAAACCCCCCCACTCCCGAGTTGTACCCGAATCCGAGCCTGCGGACTTGACCGGTCCGAGGTTCCCTCGTAGTTTTCCACGCGCGTCCGTCGGCCACAGGGCCAGCGATGCCGTGAGACCGACCAGGAGAGCACCATGACCACCGACCGACTCATCATTTTCGATACGACGCTCCGCGATGGCGAGCAGAGCCCAGGCGCATCCATGACCCGCGAGGAAAAGCTCCGGATCGCCCGGCAGCTGGAAAAGCTCCGTGTCGACGTGATCGAAGCCGGCTTTCCCGCGGCGTCCAACGGTGACTTCGAAGCTGTGAAGGCCGTGGCCGACACCATCAAGGAGTCGATCGTCTGCGGTCTCGCCAGAGCCAACGACAACGACGTGCGCCGTGCCGGCGAGGCTCTGAAGGGCGCCCAGGCCGGTCGCATCCACACGTTCATCGCGACCTCGCCCATCCACATGGAAAAGAAGCTCCGCATGCCGCCGGAGCAGGTGATCGAGACCGCCGTGAAGGCCGTGAAGCTCGCCAAGAGCTATCGCGACGATGTCGAGTTCTCCCCCGAGGACGCGGGCCGTTCCGAGCCGGACTTTCTCTGCCGCATCCTCGAGCAGGTCATCGCCGCCGGGGCGACCACCATCAACATCCCGGACACCGTGGGCTACACGATGCCCGAGCAGTTCGGCGGGCTGATCCGCACGCTGCGCGAGCGGATTCCCAATGCCGACAAGGTCGTCTGGTCCGTGCACTGCCACAACGACCTCGGTCTCGCCGTGGCGAACTCGCTCTCGGCCGTGATGAACGGTGCACGCCAGATCGAATGCACGATCAACGGTCTCGGTGAACGCGCGGGCAACGCATCACTGGAGGAGATCGTCATGGCCGTGCGCACCCGCCGCGACTATTTCCCCTGCGACACGCGCATCGATGCGACGCAGATCGTACCGGCCTCCAAGCTCGTGTCGGGCATCACGGGTTTCCCGGTGCAGCCCAACAAGGCCATCGTCGGGGCCAATGCCTTCGCGCATGAATCCGGCATCCACCAGGATGGTGTGATCAAGAACCGCGAGACCTACGAGATCATGCGGGCGGAGGACGTGGGCTGGAGCAACAACAAGCTCGTGCTCGGCAAGCTCTCGGGGCGCAATGCGTTCAAGCAGCGTCTGAAGGAGATCGGCATCGAGCTCGAGAGCGAGGAAGCCGTCAACGCGGCTTTCGCGCGCTTCAAGGATCTCGCCGACAAGAAGTCCGAGATCTTCGACGAGGATCTGCAGATGCTCGTCTCCGACGAGGCCGTGACGCAGGAGCGTGAGCACTTCAAGCTGGTGTCGATGGCGATCCACTCCGAAACTGGCGAGACGCCGACCGCGAAGGTCGTCATGGTGGACGGCCCCGACGAGCGCAAGGCCGAAGCCGAAGGCAGCGGCCCGGTGGACGCGACGTTCCGCGCCATTGAAACCATCGTGACCAGTGGTGCCGAACTGCAGCTGTTCTCGGTCAACAGCATCACCAGCGGGACCGATGCCCAGGGCGAAGTCACCGTCCGGCTCAAGAAGGAAGGCCGGATCGTGAACGGCGCCGGCGCCGATACCGACATCGTGGTCGCCTCGGCCAAGGCGTACATCAACGCGCTGAACAAGCTGCACTCCAAGCTCGAACGTGCGCACCCGCAGGTGTGATCTTCCGTCCGGACAGCCCGTGCCTTCCCGGCGCGGGCTGTCGCCACTGTCGATTGCGACACCGTCGGCATGATCGACCTGTTCGGCAGGCGTTCGCGCCTCGCGCCGTCGGCGCCGCTCAGGATCGATCTGTCCGACTTCTGGATCACGGTCATCACGCCCACCACGGCAAGCGCAGTCTCGAAGACCTCATCGTCTCCATCGACGCCCAGACCGTCGGCCCGCGGCTGCTGCATATTCTTCTGATCGACGACTTCCGCAGTGAGGGCGCTGCCTCCCCGGAGAGCTACGACGGACCGACGCGCCGGTCGCTGGTGTTTCCCTGGGGCTCGGCCGGAACGGCGATGCGCCCGGCTCGGCCCTGCGCTCCGTCGCCCTGATGGCAGCACCGACACCCTGGGTGGTGTTCGCCGACGACGATGTGCGCTGGGAGTCCGATCACGCGCAGGCGCTGCTCGAATGCGCCGGCACGGGCAACTGGGCATCGACGCTCCGGCATGTGTGGGCGCCCGGCGGCGACTACATCGGCGTCGATCGGTTCGAGTCAGTGGGGGACGATCCGGGACGGCAGGTGCCCGAGGAAATGCTCGACAACAACTGCATGATGTTCCGGCGGGAGTTCGGCGTGGCCGCGGCGCATCTGTACCGCGAGACCCGCGAGTACAACGACGACCGGCTCATGTACCACGTTCTCAAGACCCATGCGGGACGGCGCGCCACCACGGGCCGGCCCACGATCCACCAGATCTGTCCGGACAAGCTGGAAGGCTTCTTCCGGCATTACTGCTCGCCGGACTGAACCCGCGTATCAGGACCGTGCGACGCGCGCGTTGGACAGCGTGAGACGTTCCGCCATGATCTTCAGGAGCGCGTTGGCGAGCTTCAGCTGCGAGCCGGCCGAAAGTCCCTGCAGGGTGTCGCGGCTGAACTCCACGACGAGGGAGTCGGTGGTGGTCTGCACCGTGGCACTGCGGATCGACCCCGGACCCTGCACGTAGGCCATCTCGCCGAAGCAGTCGCCGTCGCTCAGCACATTGAGGAGTCGGCCTTGCGACATCACCTTGGCGCCCCCGTTGGCGACCAGCAGCAGCGTGTCACCCGGTTCGCCCTCGTGCACGAGAACATGCTGCGCCGGCAGGCGGGCCCACTTCCCGTGGGCGAGCGTTTCCCAGACCTCCGCGTCCTCGAACTCGGCCAGCAGCGGGGAGGCCCGCAGGGACGTGAACTTTTCGCTGTCCGGGATCGACTGGCTGTAGACGCTCATGCGTCCGACCTTGGCGAGGTCGAGCGCGGCTTCCGCCCAGTTGGCGTAACGGTCGGCCGGCCACTTCTGCAGGAACCGGTCGATGACGGCGTCGAGGCGGGCCGGCATCTCCGGGCGCAGGGTGGACGGCGGCGCCTCTTTCGCGGACAGGATGCGATGGAGTGTTTCCTCCACCGACGCGCCGCGGAAGGGTTTCTGACCGGTCAGCAGCTCGTACAGCATCACGCCCACGGAGAACATGTCGCTCTGCGCGCTTGGCGGATGCCCCTGGATCTGCTCGGGCGCGCCGTAGGACGGTGAGGACAGGCGGAAGGTCTCGCTGGTGCGCACGCCGCGAATGAACGCCGCGCCAAAGTCTGCCACCTTCACCTCGTGATCCGTGTCGCGCAGGATGTTCGACGGCTTGATGTCGCGATGGACGACACCGAGCCGCGACGCGAACTCGAGCGCGCCACAGCACTTGAAGGCGATCTCGATGACTTCGTCGACGGGCAGCAGGTTGTCCTTCCGGGTATGGCGCAGCAGGCTGCCCCCAGCGACGTATTCCATGGCGACGTAGCGCAGGTTCTCCTCGGCCACGGCATCGACGATCGTCACGATGTGCGGGTGAACCAGCTTGCCGGCGAGCGCCGCCTCGCTCACGAACTGCACGGAAGCGGCGACGTCCTGGTCACTCTGCTCGTCCTGGGAAGGCGGGGAATAGACCTTCAATGCGAGGTCGGCATTGAGGAAGTCGTCGTATGCGAGGTACACCACGCTCGCGGCTCCCCGTCCGAGTTCCTGCTTGAGCTGGTACTTGCCGATGCGCTGGGTCATGTCTTCGATGGCCGGTTTGACCCCTGGATCTTGCACTTTTCGCGCCACCCGGCCTGTATGTCGTGCCGCATAGGGGCGCCGGAGCCTGGAGCCGGCTTCCGGTTCCGCTGTGGTTTCCACTATCCTTCGGTTTTCAAAGGGAGCTTGGTCCATGACCCAGGCAAGAGCCGGTGCCAGCAGCGCGCACCGCATCGTGATCGTCGGCGGAGGCGCCGGCGGGCTGGAACTGGCGACCCGACTGGGCGACACCCTCGGTCGACGCGGCAAGGCTCACATCACGCTGGTCGACCGCTCCCGTACCCACCTCTGGAAGCCGCTGCTGCATCAGGTCGCCGCCGGCTGCATGGACCTCAACGATCACGCGCTCGACTACCTCGCCCAGGCGCGCTGGCATCACTTCAGTTTCCAGCTGGGGCACATGATCGGCCTCGACCGCGAGAACAAGGCCATCCTGCTGGGGCCGCTGATGGACGAGGAGACCGGGCACGAAGTGCTGCCCTCGCGCCCTTTGCCCTACGACACGCTCGTGATGGCCGTCGGCAGCCAGACAAACGATTTCGGCACGCCGGGTGCCCGTGAGCACGCGATCGCGCTCGACATGCCGGAGCAGGCGGAGCGTTTCCGCGCCCGTCTGCTGAACGCCTGCCTGCGGGCCAACGCGCAAGGCGGTCCCAAGGAACCCTGGCAGCTGCACGTGGCCATCATCGGTGCCGGTGCCACGGGTGTGGAACTGGCGGCCGAGCTGCACAACTCCACGCGTGAGCTGGTGTCCTTCGGGCTCGACAACATCGATCCCGAGCGGGACCTGCGCATCAGCATCATCGAGGCGGCGCCGCGGGTGCTCCCCGCGCTGCCCGAGCGGCTCTCCGAGGCCGCCAAGAAACTCCTCGAGAACCTTCAGGTGGAAGTGCTGGTGAACGAGCGCGTGACCGAAGTGACGGCCCACGGCGTCAAGACGCAGAGCGGGCGGGAGGTGCCTGCGGAGATCACTGTCTGGGCGGCCGGCATCAAGGCACCGGAGTTTCTTCGCGAGATCGCGGGACTGGAGACCAACCGCATCAACCAGCTGGTGGTCGACGGGACGCTGCAGACCACCCGGGACCCGTCGATCTTCGCCATGGGCGACTGCGCAGCCTGTCCCTGGCCCGAAAAGAACGGGTTCGTCCCGCCGCGGGCGCAGTCGGCGCATCAGCAGGCCTCGCATCTGTTCAAGCACCTTCCCCAGCATATCGATGGCGGCAAGATTCCGCTCTGGCGCTACCGGGACTTCGGCTCGCTCGTTTCGCTGGGCGACTACAGCACGGTGGGCAGCCTGATGGGGGGCCTCACGAAGGGCAGCCTGATGGTCGAGGGCCTGTTCGCCGGCCTCATGTACAAGTCGCTCTACAAGATGCACGAGTACGCGCTGCACGGTTTCGCGAAGGTGTTCCTCGACACCCTGGCGCGGCTCATCATCCGCCGCACCGAGCCCCACGTGAAGCTGCACTGAGCGCCCCGCCATGATGAGGGAATCCCGGCGGATGGCGCTCGCTGCCCTGGCGGGATGTGCGGTGCTTGCGGCGTCTCCGTTGCGCGCGGCGGATCCATGGCCGTCGCGGCCGCTGAAGATTCTGGTGCCGTACTCGGCCGGCAGCGTCACCGACGTGATCGTGCGGCGGATTGCCGAGCGGCTGTCCGCACGCATCGGCCAGCCGGTCGTCATCGACAACCGGCCAGGCGCCAGCGGGACCATCGGCCTCGCGGCAGGCCTGAAGGCCCAGCCCGACGGGCACACCCTGATCGTCGGCAGCACGAGCAATGTCAGCGTGTCCCCGGCGCTCGGCATCCGCGGCGCCTTCGATCCGGCGAAGGACTTCGTGCCGGTCGCGATGTACATGAAGACCCCGATCGTCCTGCTGGTCCATCCGTCCCTCGGTGTGCGGACACTGAGGGATCTCGTACGGGTCGCCCGGGCACGTGCCGAACCGCTCCAGTACGCCACCGGAGGCCAGACCTCGACGACGCACTTCCTGAGCGAGATGCTCCAGCGCAGCACCGGCGCGCAGCTCACGCATGTGCCCTACAAGGGGTCGACACCGGCGCTGTTCGCGGTGCTGTCCGGCGAAGTGCCGATCGGGTTCGACTTTCCTGCCACCTGCTCGGCCCATGTGGCGGCCGGGAAGCTCCACGCGCTGCTCGTGTCCGGCCGCACGCCGGTGCCGCTGCTTCCCGGCGTGCCCACCGCGATCGAGGCCGGCTATCCCGATCTCGATCTGGTGGCGTGGGCGGGATTTCTCGCGCCGCCCGGGACCCCGCGTGCCGTGGTCGAGCGGGTCCATTCGGAACTCGCGCAGGTCATCGGCTCTCCCGACATGGAGGAGCGGCTGCGGGCGGAGGGCTCGGCGCTGGAGCGTCTGCCGCCCGAGGCGTTCCGGGCCTATATCCAGGCCGATCAGGCGAAGTGGGTGCGGATCGTGAAGGAGACCGGGATCACTGCCGAGCAGTGACCTGCCGGTGCCGCAGGCTCAAACCGCGATCTGGTGGTACTTGAGATCCGCCAGCGTCACGAACTCGAGCGCCTTCATCTGGGTGGCTTCCAGGTCCACGGGCGGAGCGATGCCGGCCTCCAGCGCTTCCTGCCATCGCATTGCACAAAGGCACCAGCGGTCCCCGGGCTTGAGGCCGGGGAACTGCCACTCGGGGTGCGGTGTGACGAGGTCATTGCCCTGCCGCCGGCTGAACTCCAGGAACTCCGCCGTCATCCGAGCGCAGATCACGTGCGTGCCGATGTCGTCGGCCGTCGTGCGGCAGCAGCCGTCGCGAAAGTAGCCCGTCACCGGGTCGTGACTGCAATCCTTCAGGGGCGTACCGAGCACGTTCAGGGCAAAGGCGCTCATGCGGAAACCGGGGAGAGTGGCGGACCCGGGCGATCATAGCGCCTGGTCGCCGGTTCGCGCCCGGGGAAGGTCGGATTGGCTGGAGCAACGGCACCATTTGATCCGTCCTTCCCTAGCCTCCACGGGAGTCCCAGGAGAGGCGCCGGAACCCGGGTTTGCCTCTCACTTCCCCCGGCCGCTACACTCCGGCCGCCATGCCCCTTTCCTGTGCCGCCCTGAGCAGAATTCCGATCTTCACCTGTGTCGCGTTTGCGGCGGTGTTGGCCTCGGGGTGCGCGCGCGAGGTCTACCGAGCCAAGCCCCTCGACCCGGCCGTGACGGCAGCGCAGCTCGAGTCCCGCTCGCTCTCCGCCGACGGTCTGCGGGAGTACCTGCGCGCGCAGGGTCAGCCTGCAGACGCCTGGCCCCGGTCGGTGTGGGATCTGTCGCAGCTCACGCTTGCCGCGGTCTACCGCCACCCGGAGATCGAACTGGCCCGCGCCCGGGCGGAAGTCGCTGGCGCGGAGCGGCAGACCTCGACGACCCGCATGCCGATTTCCCTCACGCCGCGCCCCGAGTTCAACTCGAAGGAGACCGACGGCGACACCCCCTGGGGGATCGGTCTCCTGGTGGGGCTGCCGATCGATCTCGGCAACAAGCGCGAGGCCAGAACGGCGCAGCTCGCGCGGGCTGAGGACGCCGCGCGCCTGGAGATCGCGGTGGCGAGCTGGCGCGTCCGCAGCCGCCTTCGCCGTCACTTCGTCGAACTCCACGTGGCGGGGCGCACCCAGGACGCGCTCGAGGCGGAACAGGCCGCGCGGCGTCAGCTCCTCGAACTGATGCAGCAGCGCGAGAAGCACGGGTTCGCGTCCGCATCCGAGACCGGTGCCCTGAGGGTGAAGGTCGCCGAGGGCGAACTCGCCGTGCGACGCGCAGCGGTGAGGCGCGACCAGGCGCTTGCCGGCGTCGCCGAGGCCGTTGGCGTACCACTCGCCGAACTGCGTGGCGTCCGCTTCGACTTCGCGGCGGTCGCCACGCCCGCACCGCCGCCCGCCGATGCCGACATCCGCCGCTCGGCGCTGCTGAACCGCATCGATCTGCGCCGCAAACTGGCTGACTATGCCGCGGCTGAAGCCGCGGTCAAGCTGGAGGTTGCGCGGCAGTATCCCGATCTCACCATACTCCCCGGCTACTTCTGGGATGCCGACGAGAGCATCTGGTCGGTGGCGTTTTCCGCCATCGTGCCGCCGCAGGCGCGGACGCGCGCGCTCATTCGCGAAGCCGAATTGCGTCGGGAGGTGGAAGCGAAGGCCTTTCTCGCTGTCCAGGCCAGCGTCATCGCCGAAGCGCAGGCTGCCGCCTCGCGCTACGAGCACGCGTTCGCGGCGCACCAGGCGGCCGAGCGGCAGATCGCCGAAGCGTCGGCCCATCGGGCGCGCATCCGCCGCCAGTTCGAACGGGGCCAGGCCGACAGGGTGGAACTCACACAGGCACAACTGGATGCTGCCGTCAGCGAGCGCGCGGCGATCGTCGCCATGCTCGAACTGCAGCAGGGCCTGTCCGCTCTGGAAGATGCCGTGCAGCGTCCCATGGACAATCCCGACCTCATGAACACCGCCACCGCCGCGGCGTCCGCGCCGGCGGATGCGAGCCTCAACCCGGCGCTTATCGACAATGACTGAGCGCGCCCGGAGGGCGATTCCCGCCGCGTTGCTCGTGCTGGTCGTCGCGCTGTCGGCGGCCACGCTCTATCTGGGGCGGGACGAGTATCAGGAACTCGCCCGGGATCGCGGTGCGACGATCGGCACGCAGACCACGGTGGACGAGATGATCGAGCCGGGCCGGCTGCGTCTGCCCGAAAAGGAGAGGCGGACCGCCGGCCTGGGACTCGTACCCCTTGCGCCTGCGGAAGGCGCGGCCGCGGTGGAGGTGTTCGGGACGGTCGTCGACATCCAGCCGCTGGTCGAAGCCCGCGCTCGGTATCTCGCGCAGTCGGGCGAGATCCGTGTGCTCCGTGCGACTACGGGACATCTCGAATCCGAATACCGGCGTGCGCAGGCGCTGTTCAACGATGAGCGCAATGTGTCGGAGCGGGTGATGCGCGCCGCGGAATCCGAATGGAAGGGGGCGCGCGAGCGACTGAATGCCGCCGATGCGGCGTTGCGGGCGCTCGTGGAAAGCGTCCGACATGCGTGGGGATCGGGCCTCGCGGACATGGCGCTCAATCCGGGCAGCACGGCCTTTCGCGGACTGCTCGAAGGCCGGGAGGTGCTGGCGAGCGTGAGCATTCCCCACGACGGGGCAGCGGATCTCGCTCGCATGCGTCTCGCCGTGGTGCCCGCGGGCGGGGCTCGGCCGATTCCGGCGTCCTATCTGGCTCCGGCCATCGCCTCGGGCGGCAACGTGGTCGGCGTCACGCACTTCTATCGCGTGCCCGGGGCGTCACTGCGGGTCGGCGCACGCCTGACCGGCTATCTGAGCGCCGAGGGTGCCAAGGCGGAGGGGGTGCTGGTGCCCGAGAGTGCGGTGGTGTGGTTCGCCGGGCGCTCATGGGTGTATGTGCGCGACGAAAAGGATCGTGACATCTTCGAGCGCACACCCGTGAGCACATCGCGTCTGCTGCCCGGCGGATGGTTCAATGCGACCGGGTTCGAACCGGGTCAGGAAGTCGTCGTGGTGGGCGCGCAGCTGCTCCTGTCGGAAGAGCTCGAATACCAGATCCGCAACGAGAATGAAGATTAGCGAAGCTCCGATCGAGGCGTGCGGCCGGGACGGAGGTCCTCCGGTCCGATGATCTCCTCGATCGTCCGCTTCTCCATCCGCGCGCCCGGGGTCATCGTTGCCCTGGCGCTGATGCTCGTGGCCTACGGCATCTTCACGCTGCAGCGGGCGCGGGTGGACGTGTTCCCCGAGTTCTCGCCCACGCAGGTCTTCATCCAGACCGAGGCGGCCGGCCTGTCGGCGGAACTCGTCGAGATGCAGGTCACGCAGAGGATCGAGAACGCCCTGGCCGGTGTGTCCGGCGTGGAGGATCTGCGGTCGCAGTCGATTCCGGGACTGTCCGTGGTCACGGTGCTGTTCGAGGAAGGCAGCGACATCTACCACAACCGGCAGGTGGTAGCGGAGCGCATCGCGAGCCTCGCCCCGCAGATGCCGGCGGGAGTGAGCGCGCCGTCGATCACGCCGCTCACTTCCTCGGCGAGCACGGTCCTGGGTGTCGGGCTCACGTCCGCGCAGCGATCTCAGATCGATCTGCGATCGCTCGCCGACAACGTTCTGCGCCCGCATCTGCTTTCGGTGGAGGGCGTCGCCGAGGTCAACGTCTTCGGCGGCCAGGTTCGAGAGTGGCAGGTCCACATCGATCCGGCGAAGCTGCGTGAGTACGATCTCGCGATCGCGGATGTGGTGTCCGCCGCCAGCCGGGCCACCGGCGTGGTGTCCGCCGGATTCCTCCCGGGGCAGAACCAGCGCATCACCGTGATCAGCGACGGTCAGCCGCGCACGGTCGAAGAGCTTGGCCGTGCACTGCTTCGCACGGCGGAAGGCCAGATCCTCCGTCTGCAGGATGTCGGGGCTGTGGTCGAGGGGGCCGCCGAGCCCATCAGTGCTGCTGCCATCAACGGGACCGAGGGCGTTTTCCTGATGGTGCAGGGACAGCTCGGCAGCAACACTCTCGCGGTGTCACGCGCGCTGGAGCAGGCGCTGGACGAGCTGGGGCCGCTCCTGAAGCGCGAGCAGGTGGTGCTGCATCGCGAACTGTTCCGGCCCGCCAACTTCATCGAGACCGCGGTCTCCAACGTTCGCTTCGACATCATCGTCGGCTCGTGCCTCGTGGTGGTCGTGCTGTTCCTTTTCCTCTTCAGCGCCCGCACGGCGCTCATCTGTACGACGGCGATCCCGGTGTCGCTGCTCGGTGCGGTGCTGCTGCTGACGCTGTTCGACCAGCCGATCAACATCATGGTGCTGGGCGGGCTCGCGATCTCGCTCGGCGAGGTGGTGGACGACGCGATCATCGATTCGGAGAACATCTTCCGGCGGCTCCGCGAGAACCGGGCGCTCGGCAATCCCCTCACCGATGCCGAGGTGGCGCTCCGCGCGTCTGTGGAAGTCCGTGGGTCGGTGGTCTACGCGACCTTCATCGTCGCTCTGGTGTTCGTGCCCCTGCTCACCTTCGGCGGGGTCGGCGGCAAGCTGTTCGCCCCGCTGGGGCTCGCCTACATCCTCGCGATCATGGCGTCGCTGGTGGTCGCCATGAGTCTCACGCCTGCGTTGTGCTTCATGCTGCTCACACGCGGAGTCCTCAAGGTCGAGGACCCGCCCTTCGTGAAGCGCATCAAGCCGGGCTACCTCTCGATCCTGCGGCGCATCGAGCGCAAGCCCGGGCTGGTCCTCGGATCCACCGCGCTGCTGATCGCGCTGGGCCTGTCGGCGATCCCGCTTTTCTCCGGCGAGTTCATCCCGTCTCTGAAGGAAGGTCACTACGTCATCCACATGACTGCCGTGCCGGGCACGTCGGAGCGCGAGGTGCTTCGGGTCGGCAACAGACTCACGAAGGCGATACTGCAGGTGCAGGGCGTGAAGTCGGTCGCGCAGTGGGTGGGCCGGTCCCAGAACGGCGCGGACACCTTCGGGCCGCACTACAGCGAGTTCGAGGTGGAGGTGGGGCCGCTCGACGGCGCCGAGCAGGCCCGCATCCTCCGCGAGATCCGCGCGCTGCTTGCCGGTGATTCGGGGGCGTACCCGGGCGTCACGTTCTCCGTCAATACCTTCCTCACCGAGCGTATCGAGGAGACGGTCGCCGGGTTTCCGGCAGCGCTCGCCGTGAACGTCTTCGGCGCGGATCTCGAATCCCTGGATCGCGATGCGCGCGAGATCGCCGAGGTGCTCGGGTCCCTCGAAGGGGCGCGTGATGTGCAGCTGCAGGCGCCTGCGGGGACCGCCGAACTCAACATCCGGCTCAAGCAGGAGAAGCTGGTCCTGCACGGGTTTTCCAGCCGTGACGTGCTCGACGCGATCCAGACCGCCTACGAGGGCACGCCCGTGGGGCAGGTGTACTCGGGCAACCAGGCGATCGATGTCGTGGTGATTCTTTCGCCGGCAGACCGGCGGGCGCCCACCCAGGTCGCTGCGCTGCCGCTGCGCTCGGCGGACGGAAGAATCCTCAGGCTCGAAGAAGTGGCGGACGTCGTTGTCACGGCCGGACGCTACAAGATCCTGCACAGCGGCGGCAAACGCATCCAGAGCGTCACGGCCAACCTGGAAGGTCGCGATCTGGCGGACTTCACGGCCGAGATGAAAAAGGCGATCGCGGAGCGGGTGAAACTCTCGCCCGGCAACTACCTGGTGTTCGAAGGAGAGGGGGAGGCCGCGATCGAGGCGCGCGAGACGCTCCTCTTCCACTCGGTCCTCGCGAGTGTCGGCATCTTCGTCCTGCTCTATCTGGCCTTCGACAGCCTGCGCAATCTCGGCATCACCTTTCTCAACCTGCCGTTCGCGCTCGTCGGGGGTGTCGCGGCGGTCCTGTTCAACGGCGGCTGGATGACGCTGGGCTCCCTGGTCGGTTTCGTGACGCTCTTCGGGATCACGCTGCGCAACTCGATCATGCTGGTCTCCCACTACCAGCATCTGGTGACCGTCGAAGGATTGCCCTGGAATGTGGACACGATGCTGCGCGGCGCCTCCGAACGATTGCCGTCCATCCTGATGACCGCGCTCGTGACGTCGCTGGGGCTGCTGCCCCTCGCGCTCGGAAGCGGCCAGCCCGGCCGCGAGATCGAGGGGCCCATGGCCATGATCATCGTCGGCGGCCTCATCACTTCTACGCTGCTCAACCTGCTCATCCTGCCGGCGGTGCTGCTGCGCTTCGGCCGCTTCGAAGCGCCCCCGGCACTCGCGTCTTCTTGAGTCTGCCTTGCGGGCGGGTCGATAATGGCCGTCCTCAGGGCGGATTTCGCCCGGCTTCGGGAGCACAGGATGGCAACAGTAGAACTCACCCAGGAGAACTTCGAGTCGGTGGTGACGGGCAACGACATCGTGATCATCGACTTCTGGGCTCCGTGGTGCGGCCCGTGTCGCGGCTTTGCCCCGGTGTTCGAGAAGGCGTCGGAATCCCATGGCGAGGTGGTCTTCGCCAAGGTCAACACGGAAGAGCAGCCGGAGATCGCCCAGGAGTTCCAGATCCGGGCCATCCCCACGCTCATGGCCTTCCGCGAGAAGGTGATCCTGTTCTCGAACCCCGGCGCGCTCACGGCCGGTCAATTTGATCAGCTGGTGAACCAGATCAAGGAGATCGACATGGCCAAGGTGCACGCCGAGATCGCCGAGCGCGAAGCCGGCCAGCCCCAGCAGGGCTGAGCGGCACTGACGGCCATGGGGACGCCGCGCACGATCTCGCAGAGGGCGGAAATCGACGCGCTCGTCGCATCGAGCGGAACCGTGCTGATCGACGTGGCGTCCGCGTCAGAACCGGTATCCATCGCATTCTCAGAGGCCCTGGCCGAAGTCTCGGAACGCTTCCCGGACGCGATGTGCGCGCGGATCGATCTCGCGGCGTCGGCTGATGTCGCCGCGCTGTTCGGGATCGACAAGGCGCCGGCATTGCTGCTCTTCCGGGCGGGCGTCGGTCTGTACGCGGGGCCTGCCAGTTTCACCGGATCGCAGCTGGAGGCCTTGCTGCGTCGGGCCCTCGCTTTGGACATGGATGCGGTCCGCCGGGAGATGGACCGGGAGCGTGCTGCGATGGCGGCCAGTTCGTCGTTCCGAGCCTGCCCCACCTCCAAACGGGGGCAGTTCCCGCCGCAGTAAGCACTACCGATCGATGGATTCGGACGGCTGCGTGCGGTCGCGAACGTGGTCGCAGCCGGGAAAGGTCAGTATGATATGACCCGATAAATGACTCATCAGTCATCTAGTTGCTGTGTCGGGGTGGATGCGCGTTCGACGGTGAGCGAGGAAGCCGTCGGATGGGCATTGCAGGCTCAATCCCGGGAACGGCAGCGATCGAATCCGGGCCAGGGGGAGTACGGAGCGAAGCCCGGTCGCCAGCAACACATCTTGCCGTCGTGCCGAGGATCGAGTTGAACTTTCCAAAGTGGGTTGTCGTTTTCGTCGCTCTCGCGAGCATCGGGCTCTCCGGTTGCGGAGACAAGGGTAAGGACGCCAAGCAGGCCGACGCAGCCAAGGCAGCCGCCGGTCCGGGGGGCGGCAAGCCGGGCGGTGGGGACGGCAAGCCGAAGGGCCTGCCGGTCAAGGCGATGCCAGTCCGGGTGCTCGACGTCAGTTCGGATGTCTCGGCCGTTGGCACGCTGCTCGCCGACGAATCCGTGATGATCCGTCCCGAGATCGACGGTCGCGTCGACGCCATCCACTTCCTGGAAGGACAGACGGTCTCCAAGGGCCAGAAGCTGGTGTCGCTGGATCCGGCCGAACTCAAGGCTCAGATGTCGCGGATGGAAGTGCTGGTCCGCACCGAGCAACAGCGGCTGGACCGGGCGAAGGATCTCCTGGGGCAGCAGTTCATCGCCCAGGAAGCCGTCGACCTCGCACGAAACAATCTCGACAGCGCCGTCGCGCAGCGGCGCGAAGCCGAGGCCCGCCTCACCAAGACCACGATCGTGGCCCCGTTCGCCGGCACCATCGGTCTGCGGCTGATCAGTCCCGGCGCGTACGTCAAGAAGGGCGAGGACATCGCCCGGCTCGAGAGCATCTCGAACATCAAGGTCGACTTCCGCATCCCCGAGGCCTTCACCTCCAAGGTGCGCGCCGGCCAGGACCTGCACATCCGCCTCGACGCCTTTCCCGGTGACGAGTTCGCGGGACGCATCTACGCCATCGAACCGATGGTGGACGAGCGCAGCCGCACAGTGCTGATCCGCGGACGGATCAACAATACCGCGTCCAGACTGAAGCCCGGTATGTTCGTTCGCGTGCTGCTCACGTTCGACAAGCGCGTGAACGCCATCGTCGTGCCAGAGCCGGCGATCTGGCCGCAAGGCAAGGACAGCTTCGTCTACAAGGTGGTGGATGGCAAGGCGATCCTCACCAAGATTGCCGTCGGGACGCGCCGGCCCGGCGAAGTCGAAGTCACCAGCGGTCTCTCGGCGGGCGATCTCGTCGTGACCGAAGGCCAGATCAAGTTGAAGGATGGCGCTCCGGTGATGGTCCTGCCGGCGCCCGCGCCACCCGGCGGGCAACCGCCCGCGGCCAAGCAGAGCTGAGTCAGGAGGGCAGCACCATGGTCCTGTCGGATCTTTCCATCAAGCGTCCCGTGCTCGCCACGGTGATGAGCCTGCTCATCATCCTGCTCGGTGTCATCTCCTTCCAGCGCCTCGCGGTCCGCGAGTATCCGAAGATCGATCCGCCCACGGTGTCCGTACGAACGGTGTACAAGGGGGCGACGGCGCAGGTGATCGAGAGCGTCATCACGACTCCGATGGAGGACGCACTGTCCGGCATCGAGGGCATCAAGACGATCAAGTCCAAGAGCAAGGAGGAGGTGAGCGAGATCACGATCACCTTCGTCACCAGCCGCGATGTGGACGCCGCCGCCAACGACGTGCGTGACCGCGTGGCGCGAGTGAAGGCGCAACTGCCGCGAGCCGCGAACGATCCGGTGGTGAGCAAGATCGAGGCGGATGCGTGGCCGATCATGTGGATCGCGCTCTACAGCGACCGGCATTCGCCGATGGAGCTGACGGACTACGCCGACCGCTATCTGCTCGACCCCATGAAGGCGCTGCCCGGCGTCGCCACGGTCATCATCGGCGGCGAGCGCAAGTACGCCATGCGGATCTGGCTTGACCGGGAGCGTTTGGCGTCCCAGGGTCTCGCCGCACAGGACGTGGAAGAAGCCCTCGTGCGCCAGAACCTCGACTCCCCTGGCGGGCGCATCGAGAGCACCGACCGCGAGTTCACGGTCATGGCGGAGACCTCCCTGCTCAATCCCGAGCAGTTCAACGACATGGTGATTCGCGAGGTCGGCGGCTACCAGATCAAGCTGCGCGACGTCGGCTACGCCGCACCCGGCCCCTACGAGAACCGCAAGATCGTCCGCGTGAGCGGGCAGGACGCCGTCGCCCTCGGTGTCGTCAAGCAGTCGACGGGCAATACGCTTGAGATCGCCAAGGCGGTGCGGAACCTCATGCCGCGCATGCAGTCCGGCCTGCCGGAGGGCATGAGCCTGAAGGTGGCGGTCGACACCTCCTCCTTCATCGACGCGGCGATCAAGTCCGTCTACAAGGTGATGATCGAGGCGCTGATACTCGTGGTGCTGGTCATCTTCGTCTTCCTGCGCAGCTTCCGCGCCACGCTGATCCCGGCGGTGACCATTCCCGTATCGCTCATCGGCGCGTTCTTCTTCGTGTACCTGATGGGGTTCTCCATCAACGTGCTCACTCTGCTCGGCATCGTGCTGGCAGTGGGTCTCGTGGTGGACGATGCGATCGTGATGCTGGAGAACATCCACCGGCATATCGAAGAAGGCATGAAGCCCATGGACGCAGCGTTCCTGGGCGCGAAGGAGATCGGCTTCGCAGTCATCGCGATGACCATCACCCTTGCAGCGGTGTTCCTGCCGCTGCTGTTCCTGACGGGCCGTTCCGGGCAGTTGTTCATCGAGTTCGCGATGACGGTAGTGGCCGCCGTGTTCGTGTCCGGCTTCGTGGCGCTCACGCTGACGCCGATGATGTGTTCCCGATTGTTCAAGGCCCACGAGAAGCACGGCGCCTTCTATGCGATGACGGAGCGCTTCTTCAACGGCATGAACAACGGCTATCAGGCGATGCTGCGCGGCGTGCTGCGCATGCGCTGGGCGGTCATTCTCGTGTTCTTCGTCGCGATCGGCGCGGCTTACTGGCTGTTCTCCCAGCTCAAGTCCGAGCTTTCGCCGGTGGAGGATCGCGGTACGTTCATGGCCTTCGTGATCGCGCCCGAAGGCTCGACGATGCAGTACACGGACAAGTACATGCACGCCGTCGAGGAGATCGCGAAGTCCGTGCCCGAGATCGAGACGCTGTTCGCGGTGGTGGCGCCGGGTCTGGAACGACCGAACCCCGTCAATATCGGCATCGCATTCGCGGTGCTGTCGGACTGGGAGCAGCGCACGCGCCCGCAGATGCAGATCACCAAGGAACTCACGCCCAAGCTCTTCGGCGGATTGCCCGGCGTGATCTCCTTCACGAAGGACCCGCCTTCGCTTGGCGGCAGCTTCCTCGACAAGAAGGTGAACTACGTCCTCTACGGGACGAGCTACGAGGAGTTGCAGGGCAAGGTCGCGCCGATGATGGCGAAGCTGAGCCAGTACAAGGGCCTCACGGGTCTGGACACGGACTTGAAGCTGAACAAGCCGCAGCTGCGTGTTGACATCGATCGGGACAAGGCTGCGGCGCTCGGCGTGTCGATGGAAACCATCGGACACACGCTCGAAACGCTGATGGGCGGCCGGGACGTCACGCGCTACAAGCGCGAAGGCAAGCAGTACGACGTCGTCGTGCAGGTGGAGGACGCCAACCGCCGGCAGCCCTCCGATCTCACGTCCATCTATGTGCGGGGGCGGGACGGCAGTCTGCATCAGCTGTCCAACCTCGTGCAGATCCGTGAGACGGTCGCGCCGAAGGAACTCAACCACTTCAACAAGCAGCGGGCGGCCATCATCAACGCCAACATCGCCGAGGGCTACAGCCTCGGCGAGGCGCTGACGTTCATCGATCAGACCGTAGCCGAGACCCTGCCGCCCGGCACGGCCAGCGACCTCGACGGCGAGTCGCGCGAGTTTCGCGAGACCGGCGACGAGTTCTACCTGACCTTTGTGCTCGCGATCCTGTTCATCTACCTGGTCCTGGCAGCGCAGTTCGAGAGCTTCATCGGCCCGTTCGTGATCATGTTGACTGTGCCACTTGCGATGCTCGGTGCAGCGGCGGCCATGTACTGGCTGTCGAAGGGGGGCTCCGGCGGAACCCTCAACGTCTACAGCCGGATCGGTCTGGTGATGCTCGTGGGCCTCATCACCAAGAACGGTATCCTGATCGTGGAGTTCGCCAACCAGCTCAGACGGGCCGGCCACGAGAAGATCGAGGCCGTCGTGGAAGCCTCCACCCTGCGTCTGCGGCCCATTCTCATGACGACGCTGGCCACTGTCCTCGGGGCGATTCCACTCGCGTTCTCCGACGGTGCGGGTGCTGAGGCGAGGCAGGCCATCGGCTGGGTGGTGGTAGGCGGCATGATCGTCGGAACAATGCTGACGCTCTTCGTGGTGCCAACCTTCTACTCGCTGTTCGTCCGCAAGGTCGGCGCCATGGACGAACCGAAGGAAGCAGCCCCGGTGCACGCACCCGCTCTCGGCGAGCAGTTGCCCTGAGTCGAGCAAGGCCTCCGAAAAAAGCCCGGCCGTTTCGGCCGGGCTTTTTTGTCTATGCTCTCGGTCCCCGCACCCTGAGCCATTTGCCATGACGGACCGAGCCCTCGAATGGCGGGTCGCCACCCGCGCCGATCTGCCCCATGTCGTCGAGATCTACAACCGGACGATTCCCTCCAGGGTGGTCACGGCGGACCTGGAGCCGGTCAGCGTCGAAAGCCGGGAAGCGTGGTTCGCGCTTCATGTGCCCGGGTACCGGCCGCTCTGGGTCGTCGAGCGCGCCGGGCGGATCGCGGCCTGGCTCAGTTTCTCCTCGTTCTACGGGCGTCCCGCCTACGACGGCACGGCGGAACTCAGCATCTACGTGGACTATCCCTTCCAGCGCCAGGGGATCGGGCGATTTCTCCTGACCGAGGCGTTGCGCGAGTGCGCGATCCTGAAACTTCACACCGTGCTGGGCTTCGTGTTCGGTCACAACCAGCCCAGTCTCGATCTGTTCGAAGGGCACGGTTTCGGCCGCTGGGGGCACCTGCCGCGAGTGGCCATTCTGGACGGTGTCGAGCGGGATCTGGTCATTCTTGGCAAGCGGGTCGCGTGACCCACGCACCGGTGCGCCCCGTCTGTTCGATGCCTTCGAACAACTTGCTCGAAAAGACTCGCTTTTTTTCGGCAGTCGGCGCCCTTATCGTCTGTAAACAGTTTCGATGAACTGCAACGACAAGGAAACCAACATGCTCACCCTGAGAAAAGCGACGGACCGCGGTCATGCCAACCACGGGTGGCTGGACAGCCACCACACCTTCTCCTTCGCGGACTACTACGACCCGAGAGAGATGGGCTGGGGGACGCTTCGGGTCATCAACGAGGATAGGGTCGCCCCGGGGATGGGGTTCGGCACCCACCCCCATCGGGACATGGAGATCATCAGCTATGTCCTGGAAGGGGCGCTGGAGCACCGCGACAGCATGGGAACCGGGTCCATCATCCGCCCGGGCGACGTCCAGCGCATGAGCGCGGGGACCGGCGTCACCCACAGCGAGTACAACCATTCCAAGGAGCAGCTCGTCCACTTCCTGCAGATCTGGATCGAGCCCAAATTCCGCGGGGTACGACCCGGGTACGAGCAGAAGAACTTTCCCGAGCAGGAGAAGCGGGGGAGGCTGCGCCTCGTCGCCGCACCGGACGGGCGGGATGGCGCCGTGACGATCAATCAGGACGCCTGGATCTATGCGGGGCTGCTGAACGGCGCGGATCAGGCCCGGCTTTCCATCGCGGCCGGGCATCGCGTGTACGTCCACCTGGTCAAGGGGGCGCTGACCGTCAACGGTCAGGTCCTGGGAGAGGGGGATGGCGCCAAGCTGCAAGGCGTCGAGGAACTGGTCCTCGACGGGGCATCGAACGCGGAAGTGCTCGTGTTCGACATGACCTGAGTCCGGACTGTCTTGGGACTGCCCCGGTTCGGGGCAGTCCAGAAACAAAAAAGCCCGGCAGAGCCGGGCTTTTTTGCGCAAAAGCGATCGATTACTCGATCGGGCGGATGTTCGCCGCTTGCTTGCCCTTCGGGCCGGTCGTGACGTCGAAGGAAACCTTCTGGTTTTCCTTCAGGGTCTTGAAGCCCTGCGCCTGAATGGCGGAGAAGTGCGCAAACACGTCCTCACCACCACCATCCGGAGCGATGAAGCCAAAACCCTTGGAGTCGTTGAACCACTTGACGGTACCAGTTGCCATATTAAGAGTCATCCTGAAACGATTAGAAAATTCGGGCGAACGCCCGGAGAGCGCGGATCAACCCAGCGCAGCTGGTCGAACTGACTACCGAGAAGTGGGGGGTACAGCGAGACAATCGAGAGTCGTACTGTGAGATCCTGCGAGCGCTCACAATAACCGCGCACCCCTTCGAACGCAAGCGTTTTGTTTGCCGATCACGCAGAAAGGGGGATCGCCCCACCACCGACCGCTGTTCTTCGGGGAGCGCGGGATGTTGCGCGGAGGCTCTCTGCCCCCCTTCATGACGACGGCAAATCCGGTGCCGAACGAATAACCGACGCGCGGGTCAGTTATGCGACACTCGATCCGCCCTTGTCGCCCGATCCCGCCATGCTCACCCTCTCCCGAGTGCGAAAGCACTTCGCCGGCACACGTCCGCGAGTCGTCCTCGACGAGGTCTCGCTGGACCTCGCCCCCGGCGAGTTCGTTGCCGTCATCGGCGAGTCCGGCGTCGGCAAGTCGACGCTGCTCAATCTGATCGCGGGTCTGGACCATCCGGATGCCGGCAGCATCGTGTTCGACGGCGTGGACCTCGCGAGCCTCGACGACGACCGCCTCACTCTGCTCCGGCGGGAGAAGATCGGTTTCGTGTTCCAGGCCTTCCATGTGCTCCCGTATCTGGACCTGGCCGCCAACGTGGGGCTGCCGCTGCAGTTGCTCGGCGAGGACGCCGGTGCGATCAGCGCCAGGGTCCGGGGCATCCTCGAAGCCGTCGGACTGGGGGATCGCCTCGCCAGTCTCCCGCGGGAACTGTCGGGCGGCGAACTCCAGCGTGTCGCCATCGCACGGGCGCTCGTCCATCGGCCGAAGCTGCTGCTCGCCGACGAACCCACCGGCAACCTCGACCCCGAGACGGCCGCCGACGTTCTCGCGCTCCTGCATCGTTCCGTCGCGGAGAGCGGCGCCGGCTGTCTTCTCGTCACCCACTCGATGCAGGCGGCGAACGGCGCCGACCGCATCCTCCGGCTCACGCCCGGCGGCATCGTCGCCGGGTGACGCGCCAGCCATGCGCCTGATCCCGTTTCTGGTGCTGGTCGCGGCGCCTCTCCGGCAGTTCCCCGGCCGAACCGCAATCGCAGTGATCGCCATTGCCCTCGGGGTCGCGCTGGGACTGGCCGTGCAGCTCGTCAACTCGGCCGCCGCCGACGAGTTCGGCCAGGCGGCCCGGCGCCTCTCGGGTGCAGCGGACCTCGTCGTCCGCGGACCGCAGGCGGGCTTCGACGAGTCGCTGTTCGCGCAGATCGCAAAGATGCCGGAAGTCGACGTCGCCAGCCCGGTCGTGGAAGTGGAGGCGCCGATCGTCGGCGGTGAGGAGACCCTGCGGATCGCCGGCATCGACGTGTTCCGTGCCGCGCGCCTCCAGCCGGCGCTGATCGCGGAAGGGACCGACCCGCTGGACCTCCTGCGTCCGGACACCGTGTTCGTCGGGCGCTCGACCCTTTCGCGCCTCGGACTCGAGGCGGGCGGGCGCGTTCGGCTGCGCAACGGGCTGGAGGATGTCGAACTCCGAGTCGCCGGTGTTCTCGCCGCCGATTCGCCCGCCGAGTACGCGGCCCTGATGGACATCGCGGCGGTCCAGTCGCTGTTCGATCGGTCGGGTGTCATCACACGCATCGACGTGAAGCTTGCGCCCGGCGTGTCGAGGGCCCGTTTTGTCGCGGCGCTGTCTCTCCCCGCCGGTGTCACCGTCCAGACGGAGGCCGACAGGAACGAGAGCCTGTCCCGCATGACGCGAGCGTACCGCGTGAACCTCAACGTGCTCGCGCTCGTGGCGCTGTTCACGGGGGCGCTCCTGGTGTCCTCGACCCAGGCGCTGTCCATCGCCCGGCGCCGGTCGCAGCTGGCGCTGCAGCGGGTGATCGGATTCACGCGACGCCAGATCGGACTCCAGGTGGTCGGCGAAGGGATGCTCCTCGGCGTGGCGGGAGCAGTCCTGGGCGTCGTTGCCGGGGTGCTGCTGGCGCGAGTCGTCGTATCGCTCGTCGGTGCTGACCTGGGAGCGGGGTTCTTCGCCGGGGTACGCCCCGAAGTTCGGGTGGACGCGATGGCCGTCGTGCTGTTCGCCGGGATGGGGATGGCCGCCGCGGTGCTGGGCAGCCTCGGGCCCGCGTGGGAGGCGGCATCCGAAGCGCCAGCGCTCGCGCTGAAGAGCGGCGACGACGCGCGCGCGTTCCGACCGTTGCGTTCCCCCTGGCCGAGCGTGTCGGTGCTGATTGCGGGTGCCGGCGCGTCGACACTGCCACCCGTGGATGGACTGCCTCTCTTCGGCTACGTGTCCATCGCGATGCTGCTGCTCGGGACCATCCTGCTGCTGCCGCATCTCGTACCGCGGCTGCTCGCACGCATTCCGGTACCGCGCAGCGTCACCGCGGCGCTGGGTCTGTCTCGCCTTCGCGCCTACCCCGTTCAGGCCGCGGTGAGTCTGTCGGCCATCGTCGCCGCGGTCAGTCTCATGGTGGCGATGGCGATCATGGTCACTTCCTTCCGCACGTCGCTCGATCAGTGGCTCCAGGGCATTCTTCCGGCGGACCTCTACGTGCGCGCCGGAGACGGTGGCGACACGGCCTACCTGTCAGGGGACAAGCAGAGTGCCATCGCTGCACTGGATGGCGTCGAGCGTGTGGAGTTCCTCCGATGGCAGAAGGTGTTCGTCGACCGCAGCGCCGCGCAGATCACGCTCCTTGCGCGCGACGAAGTGGATCGTGATGCGGAGGCCCGATTGCCGATCGTCGGGGACGTCGACCGTCGTGCGTCGGCTCTGCCCTCGGTGTGGGTGTCGGAGTCCGCTGCCGCGATCCACGGATGGCGGCCCGGCGACACTCTCGCCCTGCCCCTGCGGGGCGAGTCCCGCGAATTTCTGATCCGCGGGCTGTGGCGCGACTACGCCCGGCAGTCGGGCGCCGTGCTGATCGACCGCCGTCACTACATCGCGGCGACCGGTGACCGGCTCGCGAACGACGCCGGCTTGTGGCTCACCGAACCTTCGCGTCTCGCCGATGTGCGCACCGCGCTCGACGCCCTGGCGACTGGCGGTCTCACAATGATGACTGCCGGCGATGTGCGCGAACTCTCGCTCACGATCTTCGACCGGACCTTCGTCGTCACCTATGCGCTCGAAGGCGTGGCCATCCTGATCGGGCTGATGGGGCTGTCCAGCGCCATCGGCGCCGAAGTGCTCGCGCGTCGACGGGAGTTCGGCATGCTGCGGCATCTGGGCGTGACGCGACGCGAGATCGGCGTCGTGCTCGGCGCGGAAGGCGCCGGGGTCGCGGCCGTCGGGCTCGCGGTCGGGGCCGTGCTGGGCTTCGCGATGAGCCTCATCCTCATCCACGTGGTCAACCGCCAGTCGTTCCACTGGGGGATGGATCTTCATGTGCCGTGGCTGGGGCTCGCGGCGTTCTTCGCGGTCATGCTGATTGCCGCGACGATCACGGCCGTGGCCAGCGGCCGCAAGGCCATGGGCGGCGACGTGGTGCAGTCTGTTCGCGAGGACTGGTAGCGCATGCGCACCAAGCCTTTCGGCCCACCGGTTGCACGAATCGCGCGGGCAAGGCGCCGATTCATGGCGGTTGCGCTGGCTGCCATGGTGCCGGTGTCGACGCGGGCCGCGGACTACCCGGACGTCATTCCCGGACGGCCCCTGCGCTTCCCCGAAGATCACGGCGCCCATCCCGCGTTCCGGACCGAATGGTGGTACGTCACGGGCTGGGTGCGCACAAAGGACGGGCGCGATCTCGGCATCCAGATCACGTTCTTTCGCAGTCGACCGGACATTGCCGTGGCGGGCCGCAGCCGATTCGATCCGGCGCAGCTGCTTTTCGCGCACGCCGCGCTTGCTGATCCTCGACATGGCCGATTGCGGCATGACCAGGTGGCGGCGCGCGCCGGATTCGGTCTCGCGGAAGCGGCGACGACTACCACCGATGTGAGAATCGACCGGTGGTCGCTGACCCTCGAGGGGTCGACCTATCGCGCGAGGATTCAGGCCGCAGACTTCGAGATGACTCTCGCGTTCGCGGCGAGTGCGCCCGTGGTGCTGCAAGGCGACGCGGGATACAGCCGCAAGGGACCGCGACCCGCGCAGGCAAGCTACTACTACAGCCGTCCGCATCTCACCGTGTCCGGTTCCATCCGCACGGGCGCCGACCCCGAGGCCGTGACCGGCAGTGCCTGGCTGGATCACGAGTGGTCCAGCGAGATCCTCGATCCGGCCGCAGTCGGATGGGACTGGATCGGCCTGAATCTCGAGGACGGCTCGGCGCTCATGGCGTTCCGCATCCGGGATGCCGAGGGCCGGCCGCTGTGGGCAGGGGGCAGTCTGGCGCGTCCCGACGGGACCGTGCGCCGCTTTACCGAGAAGGAAGTGCAGTTCGTGCCCGGGCGCCTGTGGACCAGCCCCCGCACCGGCGCACGCTATCCCGTGGTGATGCGCGTGGACGTGCCCGGACTCACGGTGATGCTCTCGCCACTCCTCGACGACCAGGAACTCGATTCGCGCGCGAGCGTCGGCACCATCTACTGGGAGGGCGCGGTGACGGCCACTGCCGAAGGACGCACCGTGGGTCGTGGATACCTGGAACTCACGGGGTACTTCCGAAAGCTGCGTCTGTGACCGGCTTTTCCGTTTGCCCGCTTCACACTTCTTTACGTTCGCCACACGAACCGGAAAGACCGGCGGCCCATCATGACCTCCATGCAATGCCCTGTGCATTGCCTCACTGCCTCTCGAAGGAGAACGTCATGAGCAAGGAAACGTCCCGATCCGATTTGTCCGCGGCCCCGGCCGCCAAACCCAAGCGCCGCTTTCTCGCCGGTCTGCTGACCGGTAGCATTCTCGGCGGCGCGCTCGCGATGGGCGCCAACGTCTTCGCGAATTCGCCCGACGGGCACGGCTGGGTGCGCGCGCACTGCTCGGCGCGCGGGCACCACGGTGCCATGGACCCCGAAGCGATGCGCGAGCGCATGGAGTTCGGTATCGATCGCATGCTGTCGAAGCTCAAGGCCACCGATGCCCAGAAGGCCCAGGTGAAAGCCATCATGGAGACCTCGTTGAACGAGATGCTCGCGCTGCGGGAACAGCACACGCTGAACCGGGATGCGATCGTCGCCAGCCTGACCGGCGACGTTGTCGACCGGAGCAAGCTGGAGGCCGCCCGCAAGGCCGAGGTAGCCCTGGCGGAGCGCGCATCGCTGCTGATGAGCAAGACGGCGGCGGACGTCGCCGAAGTGCTCACGCCCGATCAGCGCCGGAGCTTCCTCGACATGATGCGGCGCTTCGGCGGGCCCATGGGCTTCGCGCCCGGCATGCCCGATCAGCCGAGGCGAAGCTAGTCCCCCATGGGTTCGCGCCTGCTGATGATCGAGGACGACCGTGACCTCGCCACGATGGTCGCGGAGTACCTCGGTCGTTACGGGTTCGAACTCGAACTCGCCCACACGGCCGGAGAGGGGCTCGCGCAGGCGCTGCGCGGGCCCTTCGATGCCGTCCTGCTCGACGTGATGCTGCCCGACGGCGACGGGTTCGACGTCTGCCGGCGCATCCGCGCGGAATCCGAGGTGCCCGTCCTCATGCTCACGGCGCGCGGCGAGCCCGCAGACCGCATCGTCGGTCTCGAACTCGGCGCCGACGACTACCTCCCCAAACCCTTCGAACCGCGCGAACTGCTCGCGCGCATCAAGGCGATCCTGCGTCGTGGTTCGCGCGGCTCGGAACGCGTGAGACTCCGGTACGGCCGTCTGGAGATCGATCACGATGCCCGGACGGTCACGCTCGCCGGCGAGCCGTGCGCGCTCACCAGCTATCAGTTCGACATCCTCTGGCTGCTCGCCACCCATGCGGGACGCGTGCTGTCGCGGGACTTCCTGATGGACCGGCTGAAGGGAAACGAGGTCGAGGCATTCGACCGCAGCCTGGACGTGCATGTCTCCCGCATCCGCGCCGCCATCGAGGACGATCCTAGGCACCCGCTCCGGATCGTCACCGTCCGCGGTGCCGGCTACGTCTTCGCCAAGGCGCAGGACTGAGTCCGTGCGCGTGCGCCATCTCTATCTCCAGATATGGCTCGCCTTCCTCGGCATCCTCGTGGCGTTCGCGGTGCTGCTGGCCGCGCTCTGGTGGACGCTGCCGGACGATCACGAAGGCCCCCCCTTCGCCGACAGCGTGTCATCGCTCGTGGCGGAGGCCCTCGGGCCCGTGGCGGAATCACCCGAAGCCGTGCAGGCCAGACTGACTCGCATCGCGGCGGAGTTTCCCGGACGCATCACCGTGCTTGACCGCAACGACGCCGTCCTGGCGCACAAGGGCGAGTTGCTGCCCGCGCCGGAGGGTGGCCATCCGAAGCGAGGGGTCCATCACGTTCGCGGCATTGGACCTGTGTTCGTGCTGCGACTGGACGACGGACGCCGGGTGCTCGTGCGCGTGGACCGTCGTCCCGGTCCCCGACGCTTCCTCCCGTCGCTGGCGCTGTTGCTTGTTACCACGGCGGTCGGTGCCTTTTTTGTCGTTCGACGGATCACCCGCCGGCTCGAGCGGCTGCGCGGCAGCGTGGAAGCGCTCGGTGGCGGCGATCTGACTGCGAGAGTGCCGGTCGAAGGCAACGACGAGATCGCGCGGCTCGCGGAAAGCTTCAACGATGCCGCGGCGCGGATCGAGAAGGTCCTCACGTCCAACCGCACACTGCTGGCGAATGTCTCCCACGAGTTGCGCAGCCCGCTGTCGCGCATCCGCATGGCGCTCGAGCTGCTCGATACCGGGGCCCGTCCGGAACTGCAGGGCAGGCTTGCGCGGGATATCGCCGAACTCGACTCGCTGATCGACGAACTGCTGCTCTCCGGACGTATCGATGCGCAGGGCGCCTTGCGCGAGGATCCGGTCGAACTGCTCGCCTTGTGTGCGGAGGTGGGTGCAGAGTTCGGCGCCGCCGTGCGCGGCGAGGAAATCCCGATGGTCGGCGACGAGCGGCTGTTGCGCCGGCTCGTGCGCAACCTGCTGGAGAACGCGCAGCGCTACGGTGCCGGCTCGGCGATCGAACTCGACGTCGCGACGGCGCCGTCGGGTCTGGCCACCATCGCTGTCATGGACCGCGGTCCCGGCGTTGCGCCCGATGAGCAGACGCGCATCTTCGAGGCGTTCTATCGGCCGCGCGGCATGGCCGAGAGCGGGCACGGTGCCGGGCTCGGTCTCGCCCTGGTGCGAAGCATCGCCCGCGCGCATGGCGGCGAGGTGCTGTATCGGTCCCGCGAAGGCGGTGGCAGCGTCTTCGAAGTGAGCCTGTCTCCGGGAAAACGTTCGGGGATATGACCTTTCTGCTATATCGGCGAGGAATGCGATCCGGACAATGGGAACCGTTGAGTCCGCCCGGCGCCACCTGAGCGGGGACGCCGCCCGGACCCGAAGCAATCCCAGGAGACCAAGCCATGAACAGCATCACCATCGCCGATGGCCAGCGCAGTGTCGGCCATCGTTGGGCCCACGGACAGCACACCGATCAGCAGCGCCTGCATCGGCTTCTCGAAGCCGGCTCCTGCTCGCTGCTGCGAAACGCCGGCCTCATGGATGGCATGCGCGTCGCGGACGTCGGCTGCGGCGTTGGCCTGATGACGCTTCGACTGGCGGAGGAGGTGGGGCCATCCGGGCTGGTGGTCGGACTCGGCGAGGATCCGGCGCAGCTCGCGAGCGGACGGGAAACCGCGCGGCACGAAGGCCGCAAGAATCTGTGGTTCGAACAGGCTTCGCCGTACAACACCGGGCTGCCCCGCTCGTCCTTCGGACTGGTCTACGCCCGCTGCCTGTTCAGTCGACTGGATCGTCCGTGGGACGCCCTGGCCGAACTGGTCAGTCTCCTCGAGCCGGGCGGCGCGCTGGTGTGCGAAGAACTCGAATCCGCGCCGGCCTGCCCCGTGACCCTGCCGGGGAGGACGCTCGACGAACTCTCCCTGTCTCTGCCCGACTCCTGGCGCGAAGGCACGACGACCGTGGCTGCGCAGCTGCCGCAGGCGTTCAGCCGGGCGGGCTTGCTGCACGTGGGGACGACCTTCGCGCAGCTCGGCTCGGTGCTGCCCACGAACCCGCGCGGTTTCTCTACGCTGATGCCCGAGGGGCTGGCGCTCTGGCAGGTCTGGGGCCACCGCGCCTACGTCATGTGACTGGGCGCCCTGCTCAGTCGAACAGGTAACGGAAGCCGACCTCGAAGTTCCAGTTGTAGATGTACGGCAGCTGATCCCCCAGCAGACCGATGCCGGGCCGGCCCCATACGGCCCAGTGCTTGTCGAGGAACCGGCCTACTTCCGTCTCGATGGTGAAGCCGACGCGCCCGTTGCGCCGGTGATCCACCGTGAGCTGGTTTTCGATCCCCGTGTAGAAGCGATTGGGCCAGCGAGTCAGCACGAACAGGCGGAATTGCGTGAAGCTCACGTGGCTGCGCGCGTCCTGTCCGGCGTAGGACCCGTAATGCTGCACCCCGGGAAAGATGACCGAGTTGAGACTCGGCGCGTCGAACGCCGCGAAGGCGAACGGGGAGGCGATGTGCTTGCCGAAGCCCAAACCCGGATCCGACGCGGTATCGAAGGTGGTCTCCACCCCCGCGACAACGGCCATGCCCGGAGAGCGATGCACGCGCCACGCGCCGCGTGTCAGCAAGTCACCCACGCCGGAGACCGGGTCCCCACTCCCCACGCCGGGCCCATAGCGCACGAACGGTGTCTCCAGGCGGATCGAGAAGGTCTTGCTGACGGCGTAGTCCAGCCGCGGCACGACGAGGTCCCGATGGCCGCCGTCCTGGTTGGACTGGTGCTCGAAGCGGGATTCGATCCGGGTGCGGAAATCCGTCGGATCGAGACGCTTGACCAGATCGTTCGCGGCGGTTGCGGCCGGATCCGTGGACGAGGTCTGCGCGTGGAGCGGCGCAGACAGGGCAGCGAGCCAGAGGGCGGCTGCCAGCGCCGCTGGAGCAAGGGGATGCATTCCGTGGGGTTCTTCGCTTGTCGTTGTAGTGGCTGCTGCCGGCGTTCCCTGTCCCAGCCCGGCGTGCGCGGGGCGCATTATCCCGGAGAGGTCGTGTCGTTGCCACCCTGTCCTGTGCCGTCCGGGGCACGGCGTTCACGGCGATAATGCGGCCTCCAGCACCCACCAACGCCCGGGGACGTCATGCGCATCGCAGTCGGAGGATTTCAGCACGAGACCAACACGTTCGCCCCCAGCAAGGCGACGCTCGAGGAGTTTGTCCGCGGCGGCGGCTGGCCGCCGCTGCTGCGCGGCGACGAGGTGTTCGAGGGAACGGCCGGCATCAATCTGCCGGTGGCCGGTGCCGTCGAGGCGCTGCGCAAGGCCGGTCATGTACTCGTGCCGACGGCCTGGGCAGCGGCCAGCCCTTCCGCGCACGTGACGGAAGAGGCCTTCGAGAGCATTGCCGCCGATATCGTCGGGCCGATCCGCCGGGCCGGAAAGCTCGACGGTGTGTACCTCGACCTCCACGGCGCGATGGTCACGGAACACTTCGACGACGGCGAGGGGGAATTGCTTGCGCGTGTTCGCGCGGCGGTGGGCCCCGAGGTGCCCGTCGTGGCCAGCCTGGACCTGCACGCGAACGTGACCGCGAAGATGATCGCGAACGCCGACGCCTTCGTCGCCTACCGCACCTATCCGCACATCGACATGGCCGAGACCGGCGAGCGTGCGGCCCATCTGCTGCTGGCGCGGCTGGCCGGCGGGCCGAAGCTCCACGTGGCGGTGCGGCGTCTGGGGTTCCTCATCCCGCTCGGTTCGCAGTGCACGATGCTCGAACCCATGGCGACCGTCTACGGCGAACTGCCCCGCCACGAAGGCAGGGGTGTCGGGTCCGTCTCCTTCACCCCGGGTTTTCCGGCGGCGGACTTTCCCGAGTGCGGCCCGGTCGTCTTCGCCTATGGCGCAGATCGAGAGGCGACCGAAGCGGCCGTCGAGCGCTTCGCGAAGGACATCGCGGCCCGGGAGTCGACCTTCGAAATCGACGCCTGTCTCCCCGAGGAAGGCGTACGTCGCGCGATGGCCATCGCCGGCCGCGCGAGCCGCCCGGTGGTGATTGCCGACACCCAGGACAATCCGGGCGCCGGCGGGAATTCGGACACTACGGGAATGCTCCGCGCGCTTGTTGCGGCGGGTGCGCAGCGGGCTTCCCTCGGCCTCATCGCAGACCCCGAGACCGCCCGCGCGGCGCACGCGGTGGGCGAGGGCGGCACGCTGGAGATCGGGATCGGCGGCAAGTCGCGCATTCCCGGCGACGCGCCCTTCCACGGCCGTTTCACCGTCGAGCGCCTGTCGGACGGCAAGTTCACCTGCACCGGGCCGTTCTATCGCGGCGCCAGGATGAACCTCGGCCCTTCGGCGTGCCTGCGCATTGGTGGCGTGAGGGTCGTGGTCGCCTGCGAAAAACCGCAGCTCGCCGACCAGGAGATGTACCGCTTCGTCGGCATCGAACCGACCCGTGAAGCGATCCTCGTGAACAAGAGCTCCGTGCACTTCCGCGCTGACTTCGCGCCGATCGCAGAGCAGATCATCGTCTGCAAGGCGCCCGGCCCGATGCTCGCGGACCCGGGAGACTTCCCCTGGCGGCGCCTGGGGCAGGGCATGCGCATCCGGCCGAACGGCCCGGTGTTCGGCACGGGCGCGGCGGTCTGATCCGGGAGAGTTCGTCGCGCCCCGCGGGGCCATCGGCCTCGCGGGCTATCACGACACAGGAATGTTTCCCCGGATGTCGGGGCTTATACTCGGCGCACTTCCGTTGCGAGAGCCGGCAGCAACTTCATGGCCGGACGGACAGGTCGTGGAGGATGACATGGGAGCTGGCAGCAAACGCGCGGTGGAGGAGGTCCGTCCCGGGACGGGGCGCGTTCGCGCGCTGCTTGCGCGGAACCAGGCTGGATCGACAGAGGCTTCCCAGCCCGCCCCGGTGCGCGATCCGTCCTCCAAGGGCATGCACATCGAGGTCTGCCTTCACGAGGACGTCGAGTACCGCAAGAGCGCGGGCTTCGAGCGCTTCGAGTTTGTCAACGAGGCCTGCGCCGACCTTTCGCTCGCCCACATCGATCTGGGCGTGAGTCTCGCCGGCAAGTCGCTCAGAGCGCCGCTGATGATCGGCCCGATGACCGGCGGCACGCCGCGGGCGCTGGAGATCAACCGGACGCTCGCCGCAGCAGCGCAGCGATTCGGTCTCGCGATGGGCGTGGGCAGCCAGCGTGTGGCCATCGAACATCCCGAACTCGAACCCTATTTCCGCGTGCGCGACGTCGCGCCCGACATCCTTCTCTTTGCCAATATCGGCGCGGCTCAGCTGGCGCGCGGCTGGGGGGTGCCCGAGGCGATGCGCGCCGTGCGGATGATCGGGGCCGATGCGCTGTTCGTGCACATCAATCCTCTCCAGGAAGCCATCCAGGGCGGCGACCGTGATTTCCGGACGTTCGCCGCGCGTCTCGCGCAGTTGTGCCGCGACCTCGCAGTCGAGGGCGTGCCCGTATTTGCCCGCGAGATCGGGTTCGGACTCAGTACCTCGGCGGCGCGGCGGCTGGTGGACTGCGGTGTGGCAGGGCTGGACTGCGCAGGGGCGGGCGGGACGTCCTGGGCCAAGGTGGAGGCCTTCTGCGCGCGCACGCCCGAGCGGCGCGCGCTCGGTCAGCGGTTTGGCGAGTGGGGCATTCCGACCAGCGAATCGATCCGCATGGTGCGGGGCGCCGCGGCCACCGCGCCGCTCGTTGCCTCGGGCGGTCTGCGCAGCGGCATGGATCTCGCGAAGGCGCTCGCTCTGGGCGCCGATGTGGGCGCGATGGCCCGGCCGATGCTGCAGGCGGCGGCGGAAGGCGCACCGGCACTCGAATCGTTCATCGGCGCCGTGCTGGAAGACTTGCGGGTCTGCATGTTCGCTTCGGGCGCCGCCCGCGTGGCGGATCTTGCGGGTCGGCTGGTGCCGGCGATCACGACCGCCTGAAAGGCCACCTTCGACGCCAGAACTGCAGGAGAAAGAACCCGCCGACGAGCCCGCCCAGGTGGGCGAAATGCGCTACCCCGGATTGCGTGCCCGTCACCCCCAGGAACAATTCGACCAGCCCGTAGAGCGTCACGAAGGTCCTCGCCTGCATGGGGATGGGCGGGATGAGCAGCATGATCCGCCGGCGCGGAAACAAAACGCCGTAGGCCAGCAGCAGGCCGAACACGCCGCCTGATGCACCGACGGTCGGGAAGGGAGGCTGGTCGAGAATCGCCACCACGGCCATCTGCGCGATCGCTGCCGTCACGACGCACAGGAAGTAGTACTGGAGATAGCGCTTCGAGCCGAACTCGAGTTCGACCTCGCGTCCCAGCATCCACAGACCCAGCATGTTGAACAGCAGATGCATCAGGCTTCCATGCAGGAACGCGTAGGTGACCGGCTGCCACAGTTCGAAGGGCACCGTTTCCATGGGGTCGGCTGCGGAGATGGGTGGCCAAAGCGCGAAGGTCGCCATGAACCACAGGCCCATCATCTGCTGCAGAGCGAAGCCGATGATGTTGAGGCCGAGCAGGGCTTGGGTGATCGGGGGCACGAAAGGGATCCGGGTCCGCGGCATCGCTCCGGCGGCGCACGGTCCGGAACCCGGAGAAGACGCGCGATCGCAGCGGTGCCGACTGATGAGCGTGGCATGATACTGTCCCCATGCCCGCCGCGCTTGCCCAGTCGCGCGGTATCGCGCCCGACACCTCTCTGCCAAGGACTTCCCCGATGATCGATCTCTACTTCGCCCCCACCGCCAACGGTCAGCGCGCTTCCGTCGCGCTGGAAGAATGCGGGCTGCCCTACCGCCTGCACCGGATGGACCTGGGCAAGGGCGATCAGCGGTCGGCGGAGTTTCTCAAGCTCAATCCCGCGGGACTCATGCCGGTGATCGTCGATGACGACGGCCCTGGTGGCAAGCCCTTCGTGCTCACCCAGTCCGGGGCCATCGTGCTCTACGCGGCGGAGAAGGCGGGGCGCTTCATCCCGAAGGACTTCGCGACCCGGATCGTCGCGCTGCAGTGGATGTTCCAGGGGGCCAGCGACGTGTCCGCGACCAGCGGCACCATCTTCCGTCTGGAGAACGCCGCGCCGGAGAAGAGCGTGGCAAACGTCGACTACTTCAAGCAGCGGCTGCTCACGTTCTTCGGCGATGTGGATCGCCAGCTCGAGGGCCGCGACTACGTCGCCGGCGAACTCTCCGTGGCAGACCTGATGCTCTATCCCAACTATGCGGCACGCCGTGCGCTCATCGACGCCGCCCCGGGCTTCGCCAATCTGCATCGGTGGGCGGCCCGCATGGCCGCGCGCCCCGGTGTGGCGAAGGGCATGAACCCCTGAGCCTCCCATGGGACTGCTCTCCGGAAAACGCCCGACCGATCTCGGTGTGAGGGGCGGGCGCCTGAAGCCCGTGCCTTCCTCGCCCAACGCGGTCAGCAGCCAGGCGACCACCCCGTATCACGCCATTGCGCCGATCAAGTACCGCTCCGACAGGGACGCCGCGATGGCCGCCCTCGTGGAGGTGGTGAAGAGCATGCCCCGTGTGGAGATCGTGACCCGCGCGGCGGACTACCTCTACGCCGAGTTCTCGACAGCGCTCCTGGGTTTTGTGGACGACGTCGAGTTCTACCTGCCCGAGGACGAAAAGATCATCCATGTCCGCTCGGCCTCGCGCCTCGGTCACAGCGACCTCGGCGTGAACCGCACGCGCGTCGAGGAGATCCGCGCCCGGTTTTCCGCTCGCGCGGTCTGAGCTCAGGGCGTCCGGTCCGCCCGATCCGGGTGTCGGACCGCTTTACTCGCGTGTCCGGCATCCGGTTCCCTCCTTCCCTTCCGCGTCCCTCGCGACGGCCTTCTCCCTAGGGAGCGGCGCCTTCTGCGCACGGAAAGTGCTGTCCACCAGGAAAGGAACACAGGCCACTGCGAGTTCCGAGCGAGTCCTGGTGCGGGTTGCCAGCGCTTGCCGGTAGGTTTCCTCGAGAGTGCGGCTCGGCATGATCGATGTCCTCGTTGCGCATGCGAAACCACCGGTCTCGCGATGTCCCCGATGGTCGTCGTCCGCCGCGCCCCTGTCCGGGACTCGGGTCGGTGTCTCCTGCGGCAAGCCTGCCGGTCGCGCCTCGCGCGGCGAGAACGGGCAACCGCGAGAACGACACAAAAACAGAGCGACCAGAAGATGACCGAGACCGACGCCCTCATCGACGGCCTGAAGCGCGCCCTGCGCGCGCGGGGCCTCACCTACGCCCACGTGGGCAAGAAACTCCGGCTGAGCGAGGCCAGCATCAAGCGGCTTTTCTCGAAGGGGGGCTTTTCGATGGAACGTTTCGAGCAGGCCTGTGCCCTCGCGGGCACCAGCGTGCTGGAACTCGCGAAGGACGCCGCGAAGGAAAGTGAAGCCGTCTCGCAGCTCACGCTCGACCAGGAACGCGCGATCATGCGTGACCGCAAGCTTCTGCTGGTCGCGGTGTGCGCGTTGAATCATCTCGATCTGAACGACATCACCGCGCTGTATCAGCTCAGCAAGGCCGAGGGCGTCCGCCTGCTGCTCGAACTGCAGCGCATCCGCTTCCTCGAACTGCTGCCCGAGAACAAGATCCGGCTCCGCGTGACGCACACTTTCACGTGGCTTCCCAACGGCCCGATCCAGCAGTACTTCAAGGCCAAGGCGCAGAACGAATACTTCTCCGGCCACTTCGACAAGCCGACCGAGACGATGCTGCTGGTGAACGCCATGCTTACGCCGTCGTCCATCGCGATGATGAACGCCAAGCTGCGCCGCCTCGCGAACGAGATGGCCGAGATGCACGAGGAGCACAAGCGTCTGCGGCTCGGCGAACGCCGCTCGGTCACGCTGTTGCTGGCGTTGCGCCCTTGGGAACTGGAGGATTTCGTGGATCTGCGCCGCGAGCGCCGGGCTGCCCCGGTCGTGAATGTGATGACGTCGGAGATCGCCGTTGATGCGGATCCGGCGGAATCCGCTCCCGCCATGATCATGGCGGCGCCGGGCGGTCAGGACGTTTCCTGACGCAAGGAGCGCGGTATCCTTCCTCCGGTGATGCGGGGCGGTGCGCCCCGCGTCCTTTTCGTCAACCGGAGGAGGTCCCGATGCCGTTCATCCACGTCCGTCTGTTCGAAGGCCGCACGCAGGATCAGAAGCAGGCTTTCGTCGATGCGGTGACGCGCGAAGCCGCGCGCACGCTCAACTGTTCTCCCGAGTCCGTCGACATCGTGTTCGAGGACATCCGCAAGTCCGACTGGGCGACCGCCGGGCGTTTCTGGTCGGATCCGCCGAAGAGCTGATCGGTGCGGTCGTCAGGCACGAGGCATGTCTGGCGGCTCCACGGTCCACATCACATCGCAGCCCTTTCTCGCAGACCGTTCCAGCAGGTCGAGCAGCGGAAAGGCGCGCTGCCTCAGGGACACCGCCGGCTCGCTCCGGCGCTCTTCCTCCCCGTGCGTCGGCTCGGGTTCCGGCGGGGGCGGCGGCACCGTGGCGAGCGCCGCCTTCAGTTGCGCAAGTGCCTGCGGAATGTCGCCGGCCAGAATCGCGCTGGGCACCGTGCCGCTGTGGCCCATCATCTGCAGCAGTGGCACGGCGATGTCGCCCATCATGATGAAGCTGCCGACCTTGGCATCGAATCGAACGATCATGACGGGTCTCCGCGGGTTGAATTTCTGGAGTTTGATCCATCGCAAGCGATCCTGACAGCGCGCTCGTATCCTGCATCGAAAAGGGCGCCCGCCGGCCATGGTGGCCGGCGACCGGTGTGCCCGGGGAGTTGCCATGATCCTGTTCCAGAATCTGTTCATGACCGACTACGGTCTGCTGAGCCTCGGCGTCATCCTGGGCGTCATCGTCATCGGCTGGTGGATGGCGCGCTGGCTCGGCCGCAAGATGGACGAGGACGCCGGGCAGGGTTCCTGACCGGGGCGCAGGCAGTTCGGCCCTTCTCCAGATTTGCGCCGGCGGCGCTGGAGCCGCGACAATGGCGGCTCTGCCTCATTCCGCCTCCCGCGCCATGGCCGCCACGCCCTTCAAGCTGCACGTTCCCGACGACGTTCTCGCCGATCTCCGGTCTCGCCTCGCGCGGACGCGGTTCCCCGATCAGGCCCCCGATGAACCCTGGGCCTATGGCACCGATGTCGCCTATCTGCGGGATCTGGTGGAGTACTGGCGCACGCGGTTCGACTGGCGCGAGCAGGAAGCCCGACTCAACGCCTTCCCGCAGTTCAAGGCGCCGGTCGACGGCATCGACCTGCATTTCCTCCACATCGAAGGCAAAGGGCCGGCGCCTTGTCCGCTGCTGCTGTCTCACGGCTGGCCCGGGTCGGTCTTCGAGTTTCTCGAGATCATCCCCCGCCTGACGGATCCCGCGCGTTTCGGCGGCGATCCCGCCGATGCCTTCACTGTGGTGGCACCCTCCCTGCCGGGCTACGGGCTGTCTTTCGCGCCGGGTCAGCAGCGTTTCGGTCTGGAACGCATGGCCGACGCCTTTGCCCATCTGATGACGGAGGTCCTGGGTTACCAGCGCTTCGCTGCACAGGGCGGAGACTGGGGGGCGTTCGTCACGTCCCGGATGGGACATGCGCATGCCGACAAGCTGATCGGCATCCACGTGAATCTGCTGGCCGTCCCGCGCGACCCGAAAATGATGGAGAACCCGACGCCCGAGGAGGCGAAGTTCCTCCAGGAACTCGCCGTGTTCCTCAAGGAGGAGACCGGCTACCAGTGGATCCAGGGCACCCGCCCGCAGACGCTCGCGTTCGGCCTCACCGATTCGCCTGCCGGACTGGCTGCCTGGATCGTCGAGAAATTCCGGGCATGGTCGGACTGCAAGGGGCGGATCGAGAACGCCATCAGCCGAGACGACATGCTGGCGGACATCACGCTGTACTGGGTCACGGGCGCCATCGGTTCCACTTTCTGGCCTTACTACGCGCGGATGCACGGCCCCTGGCCGATCCCGCCGCGCGGCGTGAACGTCCCGATGGGCTACGCCCAGTTCCCGACCGAGATCCTGCGCCCGCCGCGTTCCGTCGCAGAGAGGATGTACACCGACATCCGCCGCTGGACCGTCATGCCGAAGGGCGGGCACTTCGCGGCGCTGGAACAGCCGGAGGCACTCGCCCACGAAATCCGCGAGTTCTTCCGGCCGCTTCGCCCCTGATGGCGATTCCCATGGACCGCATCACGCTGAGAGATCGCTTGCGTTTCCTTTACCCGGCGCTCGAGACGCTGTCGGACACACGACTGGACCGGCTTCTGGAGGAAGGGCAGGTCGTGCAGGTGAAGGCCGGCACCGTCCTGTTCGACGACGAGAGTCCGTGTCAGGCCTTTCCGATGCTGGTGGACGGCGTGATCCGCGTCTCGAAGACGGGGACCAACGGACGGGAGCTTCAGCTGTACCGCGTGGTGCCGGGAGAGAGCTGCATCCTCACGTCGAGCTGCCTGCTGGGGCACGTCGCCTACAACGCGCGCGGCGTGGCCGAAACGGACATTGTCGCCGTGGCTCTGCCGCAGCCGCTGTTCTCGAGACTGCTGGCCGAGCACGAGCCCTTCCGCAACTACGTCTTTGCGCTGTTCGCCGAGCGCATCGCGGAACTGATGCAGCTCGTCGAGGCGGTCGCGTTCCAGCGGCTCGATCAGCGGCTGGCGACCCTGCTGCTCGGCAAGGGCAAGGTGGTGCATACCACCCACCAGGCCCTCGCCGACGAACTCGGCAGCGTGCGCGAGATCGTGAGCCGTCTGCTGAAGAGCTTCGCGGAACAGGGCTTCGTGTCGCTCGCCCGCGAGCAGGTGGAGATTGTCGACGCGGCGGGACTGCGGCGGGTGGCCGCCGCAGGCTGACCGGTCCGGGCACTCAGCCCTTGCGGAGGTAGCTGTCCTTGCCGGTGAGCCAGTCCTCGCGGGGGGGCGTGAAGATGTCGTAGGCCACCAGCGTTTCCACGGCTTCCACCGTATGCACCACGTCCGCGGGAATGAAGATCATCTCGCCCGGGCCCACGTCGGTCGTCTTGCCGTCGATCAGGAAGCGCCACTTGCCGCTCATGACCCAGGTTACCTGTTCGTTGGGGTGGGAGTGGGGCGGGACGACGTAGCCGCCCTGCACCTCGGTGAGGGCGATCATCACCTTGCCGTCCCAGGCGAGCTTGCGCAGGAACTGGTCGTTCACCTTCTCGTAGGGAATATCGCTCCACTTGATGTGCTTCATGCTGCCTCCCGGTCGCACTGGTTGCATGTAAAAGCCGGGAGTGTACCGGGGACGTGATCCAGGTCACAGACCTGCCCGGGCGCCGGTAGCATAGTGGCGCCATGGGTTCGACGGACCGCCGGACCCGCCAAGCAAAGGGAGACGGATCATGAAAGCGAATGTGGGTGGTGTCGATCGCATCCTGCGGATCGTTCTGGGGCTGGCGCTGCTGGCGATGTTCTTCATGGCCGAGGGCACGCTGAAGTACGTGGGCCTGATCGGCGTCGTGCCGCTGCTGACTGGGCTCGTGCGTTTCTGCCCGCTCTATACGCTGCTCGGCGTGAGCAGCTGCCCCGCGAGAACCTGAGACGTCGCCGCGATGCGCGGCCGCGTCACACCAGGGCGTGCAGGCCGCGCGCGGCGAGCGAGAGGCCGCTCAGGACCAGAAGGGCGTTCAGTACCTTGACGAGGGTGGACGCCGAGATCCTGCGGTGCAGGTGCTGTCCGAGCCGTGTGCCTGCCACCATGAAGGGCAGCAGGGCGGCGGCGCCCAGCCATAACTCCTTGCGCAGCAGCAGCCCCGCGGCGAGGAACATCACGATGCGCAGCGCGGTGCTGAGGGAGAACACGGCGGAGAGCGTCGCCCGCAGTCGTGCCGGATCCTCCAGTCGTCCCGAGAAGTACGTGGCGTAGAGCGGGCCGGCCACGCCGAACAGGGCGCCGATGAGGCCGCCGGCGAGCCCGACACCGTAACCCCAGCCCCGGGCGAAGCGGATCGGTCGGCTCGACCGCATCAGGTTGTACGACGCGTATCCCGTCACGAACAGGCCGAGTGGCACGAGCAGCAACTCGCCCGGTGCGTGCGAGAGCAGCAGCACGCCAGCCACGACGCCGATCACGATGCCCGGCACGACCGGAAGCATTTCCGACCGGGCGACGTCCGCACGCAGTCGCAGGCCCGTGAGGAACGCTGCGGAAAAGTCGAGCAGCAGCACCATGGGCACGACCGTCTTGAGCGGCATGAGGTGCGCCAGCAGGGGGATGGACACCAGGGCCGAGCCGAAGCCTGAAATGCCGAACACCGTGTAGGCCGCCACCACGACCAGCGGCGCGAGCGCCATCACGACCGGATCGAATGTCATCGGTCGAGTGTAGCAGCGGCCCGCGCCTGTTCCGGGGGATAGAATCCGTCTCCTGCACTTGTCCTTCTCCGGCGGTCCTCTTCTTGGAAACGGTCGTTTTGCTGCACGGGCTCTGGATGTCCGGCTGGGTCATGGCCGCACAGCGTCGCTGGCTGACTGCTGGCGGATTCGCCGTCGAGGTCTTCTCTTTCCCCACCGTCCGGGAAACGCTGGATCGGAACGCCCGATCGCTCGCGGCATTCGCGCGGTCGTGCGCCGGGTCCCGCGTGCATTTCGTCGGCCACAGCCTGGGCGGTCTCGTCATCCTGCGCATGCTGGCGGCGGCCAATGACCCGCGACTCGGCCGGGCCGTCCTGCTCGGCAGTCCGGTGCGCGGCAGCGAAGTGGCGCGATCCCTGATGCGTGACCGCTGGGGCCGGGCCGCGATCGGCCGTTCCCTCGGCGCCTGGGACGAGGCGTCCCACGGCCGTGTCCGCTGGCCTTGCGATGTGGGGATGATTGCCGGCGAGGTCGCGATCGGCGCAGGGCGCCTCATCACGCCGGGCCTCGGTCCCAACGATGGCGCCGTGACCGTCGCAGAGACTAGGCTGCCGTCGTTCACCGATCACGTCGTGCTGCGTGTGAGCCACACCGGCATGCTGCTGTCCCGTACCGTCGCCGATCAGACGTGCCGGTTTCTGCGCACCGGGCGGTTCGAGCACGGAGGCGCGAGGTCGTGAAGCGCGCGGCCGGCCTCATCCTCGTGGCGGTCCTGCTCACGGCGCTCGGCGGGTGCTCGACGGTCGGCTACTACTACCAGGCCGCGGCCGGGCAATGGGCCATGATGCGGGCAGCCCGCCCCATCGATGTATGGACGTCGGATCCCGCGACGCCGGTACCCTTGCGAGCCAAGCTGGAGGAGGTAAAGGCCATCCGGGAGTTCGCCGCAAAGACTCTCGCGCTCCCCGACAACGACAGCTACCGGCGCTACGCCGATCTGCGCCGTCCCTTCGTCGTCTGGAACGTGGTCGCCGCGGAGGAGTTCTCCACACGGCCCAGGCAGTGGTGTTTCCCCTTTGCGGGCTGCGTGAGCTACAAGGGCTGGTTCGACGAGAAGTCCGCGCAGGCGGCAGGCCGCGAACTTGCCCGACAGGGCTATGACAGTTTCGTCTACGGCGTTCCCGCGTACTCGACGCTCGGCTGGTTCGACGATCCCGTGCTCAACACGTACATCCACTATCCGCGGCAGGAGATCGCCCGTCTCATCTTCCACGAGCTCGCGCACCAGGTCGCCTATGTCGACGGCGACACGACGTTCAATGAGTCGTTCGCGACCTTCGTCGAGCACGAAGGCGTGCGTCGCTGGCTGGACGGCACCGGTTCAGCGGAAGAGCGGGCCGAGTTCGAGGCGATGGACCGGCGCAAGCAGGATTTCCTCGCCCTGGTGCTCCGGACCCGCGAGACGCTGACTGCGCTCTACGCGATGCCATTGGACGACACCGAGAAGCGCGCGCGCAAGGCGGACGTGTTCAACGGGATGCGTTCGGAATATGCCGCCCTGAAGCGGCAATGGGGCGGATTCGCCGGTTACGACCGCTGGTTTGCGCAGGCGCTGGGCAATGCTCACGTTGCCTCCGTGGCGGCGTACACCGAAGACATCCCGGTGTTCCAGGCTCTGCTGGCGCAGTCCGGCGGCGACTTGCCCCGGTTCTACGGGGCGGTCAAGTCGCTGGAAAAGCTGGGAGAGGCGGAGCGGCGGGCGCGGGTCGCGCAGTTGCGACCGGCTTCGGGCAAGGGCAACTGATCAGAGGAGGGCGGTCTGCGTTTCGGAGACGTGGTTGGCGATGTCCGCCAGGAAGGCCATCGCGATGTGCGGGTCCGTCAGGATGGGACGCATGGCCCCGTCCTCGCTGTGGCGCAGAACGAGTTCGCGCGGGATGTCGCCCAGGCCCACGTAGCCCATGCCCCACTCCGAGAACAGCCGGCGCTCCGGATAGAGGTAGCAAAGCAGATACACGTCGCGGTGGCGCTCATCCCGCGAGATCCTCTGGAACGTGGCGCACACCCGCGCGCGCTCCCCCTCCAGGATCTGGAGAAAGAAGTCCCCCGAGTAACAGAGCATGCCCGTGACACCGTCATTGGCATTGCGCTCGCGGGCCGTCCCGAGAATGGCCATCAGGTCGCTGCTGACCAAGGGCCGGGACGGGCGGCTGACATAGACCAACTGAACCAGAACCATGCGATCTCCGATCCGCCTCTGCGAACTCAATCGTCTTACGGCACCGCGTGTGCCGGGTTGAGGCAGATCAATCCGGGCGCCGATTGCCCGCCATCCGGTTCCTCGGGCATGATCCGCCCCGGGGGCGGCGCGAATGCGTCCCCGGTTCCCGAGGAAGCCATGGCAGACGACACCGACATCAACACGCTTCGCCGAATTCTCAGAGAGTGCCGGACCATCGCGGTCGTGGGGCTCTCCGCCAACTGGTACCGGCCGAGCTATTTCGCGGCCAAGTACATGCTCGATCACGGCTACACCGTCATCCCGGTCAACCCGACCTACCAGGAGGTACTTGGCCAGAAGTGTTATCCGAGCCTCAAGGACATTCCCGTTCCGGTCGATATGGTTGATTGCTTTCGGCGGAGCGAGGACATCCCGGCGATCGCCGAGGAGGCCGTCGGGATCGGCGCCAAGGTGCTGTGGATGCAGCTCGGCGTGATCAACGAGGCCGCCAGGCGGCAGGCGCTGGGCGCCGGCCTCGAAGTCGTGATGGATCGGTGCGTGAAGATCGAGCATGCACGTCTTTTCGGTGGACTCAATTGGATCGGGGTCAATACGAAGGTCATTTCCAGCAAACGCCCGCGCTGGCTTCCCTACTGAAGCCGGCGCGCAGGCCCTCGACCGTTCTCCCCGACGTCACGCGGGTTCCTGATTCCCATCCCCGCTTGCCGGGTGTCCCCTGATGCTCGGTGAACTCGCGGTCCCCAGCGCGGCATCCGCCGCGATCGCCCTGCTCTGCGGCATCGTGGTCATCGTCCGGGAGCGTTTCTCCCGCATGGGCTGGCTGCACCTGCTGCTCGCGCTGTCCGTATTCGCCTGGCAGTTCAGCGTGGCGGGCATGCTCTCCGCGCGCACGACCGAGACCGCCCGGCTGTGGATCACCCCTACGATCGTCGCGGCCGTGTTCGTTCCGGCGGCCTATTTCCACTTCACCTATTCCCTGACGAGGCGGCGGGATAGCGTCCTCGACGCTTCGGTGATCGTCTGGGCGGTGACCGCTGTATTTGCCGTCCTGTTCCTGAGCAGTGACGCGTTCGTCACCTCGCTGATCCGATATCGCTGGGGCTTCTATCCGCGCTACGGAATGACCGGCTACGCGTTCATCGCGTTCACGATGGGGGTGATCTGCGCGTGCGTTTGGTTGTTCGCCCGCGTCATTCGCGACCATCCGCGCGGCAGTGCGATCTGGCGCCGCAACCGCCTTTTGCTGGTGGCGCTCGGCACCGCTGCGCTCGGCGCGATCGACTTCCTGCCTACCCTAGGCTTCGACATCTTCCCCGTCGGCGGCTTTTTCGTCGTGCTCGCCTTCACGCTCAACATCTACACAACCTGGCGCTACCGGCTGGTGGAGATCACGCCGGCGCTCGCAGCGCAGCAGTTCATGGACACCATGAGCGACGGCATCCTGGTCATCGATCGCGAAGGCATGGTGCGGTTGGTCAACCGTGCGGCGTGCGAGATCCTGGGCTACCGGGATGTCGAACTGCTGCATGTGGCGCCGCCCGCGCCCGTGGCGGCATTGCTGTTCGGGGAGCGTGCCGCAGACGGTTTCCCGGTTGAAGCAGTCGCCGCGCAGGAACGCCGATACCAGTTGCCGAACTTCGGTGCGCGCACACTCTCCGTCTCCATGTCCTTCGTCCAGGAAAGGGACGACGATCCGATCGCGGCCGTCGTCACCCTGCAGGACCGGACGGCGTCTGTCGCGGCCCAGGACGAGATTCATCGGCTCGCCTACTACGACGCGCTCACCGGCCTGCCCAACCGGGTCCTGCTCAAGGAGCGCTTCACCCAGGCCATAGCCTGGGCAGAACGGTCGGGGCACAAGGCCGCCGTGCTGTTTCTCGACCTGGACCGCTTCAAGCACATCAACGACACGCTCGGACATGACGCCGGCGACCAGCTTCTCCAGGCCGTCGCGGAACGCATCACCCAATGCGTGCGCGAGTCCGACATCGTGGTACGAGGCGCGCAGGAAGGATCTTCGCGGTCCACCCTCGCGCGTCTCGGGGGTGACGAGTTCGTTCTGCTGCTCTCGCCAATCGAACACGGCGAGGATGCCGCCCGAGTGGCCCTGCGGATCATCGAAGTGCTGGGTGAGCCCATCCGCCTCCGTCAGGGCGAGGATGCCGTCACCGGCGTCTCGATCGGTATCGCGCTCTATCCTGGAGACGGCACCGATGCGGACACGCTGCTCAAGAAGGCCGACATCGCGATGTACCACGCAAAGGAAAGCGGACGGAACACCTTGCGCTTTCACGACACGACCTTCAACGAACTGGCAACCTCGAAGATCGGCATGGAAACGAGCCTGCGCCGCGCGGTGCTGGGGCACGAGTTCCTGCTGCGCTATCAGCCCATCGTCTCTTCCGTGACGGGCGCCGCGGTGGCCGTCGAGACCCAGGTGTACTGGAACCATCCCGTGAAGGGGCTGATCCCGGAACGCGAGTTCCGCGATGCGGCCCACGATGCCGGCGTCGTGCCGGGACTCAACGAGTGGGTCATCCGCACAGCCTGTCTGCAGGTGCAGTCCTGGCAGGCGTCGGGCATGCCCCGGGCGGCGATCATGGTGTCGATCGGTGCCGGCACCGTCGAGAGAGGAAGGCTTGTGGAGACCGTGCGCGAGGCGCTCGCGCAGACAGGCCTGTCGCCGTCTTCGCTCTGGCTCTGTGTGCAGCCCCTGCGGACGAAGTCCGCGATGCCCGTGAAGGCGCCCTCCGTGCTGCGCGCACTGAACGCCATGGGCGTGCGGGTTGTGCTCGATGACTTCGGTGCCGGGCAGATCTCGCTGGACGAACTGCTGTCGCATTCCATTGCGATGGTCCGCATGGAAGGGGCTTGGCTCGGCAAGCTGCCGGCCGATCCGCAGGCAGCGGTTGCCGTGCGTTCCCTGCTCACGCTCGCGAGCGGACTGGGCATCGATGCCGTGGCCTGCGGCGTGGATACGCCCGAAGCGTCCCGCTTCCTGCGGGACTCCGGCTGCGACTACCTTGTCGGCTGCGCCCACTCTCCTGCCGTGATGGCGGAGGAAGTCCCCGAGCATTTCGGTACCGTCGTCGTTCACTGAACGGCGCGGCGCCGCGTGCCTGGTGCGGCGAAGCGAGCCCGCCCGGCTACAATCGGGCTCTCGTCATTCCCGCAGCCCCGAGGTCCTCTCGCATGTCTGACCATCCGTTCGGTTTCGGCACGCTTTGCCTGCATGCCGGCCAGATCCCCGACCCGACCACCGGCGCGCGCGCCGTGCCGATCTACCAGACCACGTCGTATGTGTTCGATTCGGCCGAGCACGCGTCCAGCCTGTTCAACCTGCAGACCTTCGGCAATGTGTACTCGCGGCTGTCGAACCCGACCGTCGCCGTGTTCGAGGAGCGTGTGGCCGCGCTGGAGAACGGGCGCGCGGCACTGGCGCTGTCCTCCGGGCAGGCAGCCCAGATGACGGCGCTGCTCACGCTGCTTGAGGCCGGTGACGAACTGGTGTCCGCCTCCACGCTCTATGGCGGAACCTACTCGCAGTTCGACGTGAATTTCCGGCGGATGGGCATCGACACCAAGTTCGTGCATCCCGACGACCCGGACAACTTCCGCAAGGCCATCACCCCGAAGACCAAGGCGCTCTACGCCGAGACGATGGGCAACCCCGGCATCAACGTCCTCGACATCGAAGCCGTCGCGAAGATCGCGCACGACGCCGGCCTGCCGCTCGTCATCGACAACACCTTCGCCTCGCCGTATTTGTGCCGCCCCATCGATTTCGGGGCCGATATCGTCGTGCACTCCGCCACCAAGTTCATGGGCGGCCACGGCACGACCATGGGAGGCGTCGTCGTCGAGTCGGGCAAGTTCCCCTGGGACAACGGCAACTTTCCCGGCATGACCGAGCCCTCGCGCGGCTACCACGGCGTGCGCTTCTACGAGACCTTCGGGGACTTCGGTTTCACGATGAAGTGCCGGATGGAGACGCTGCGCACGCTCGGTCCCTGTCTCTCACCGATCAACGCGTTCCTGCTGCTGCAGGGGCTGGAGACGCTGCACGTGCGGATGGACCGGCACGTGGCGAACGCGCAGCGCGTCGCGGAGTTCCTCGAGGCCCACCCGCAAGTGTCCTGGGTCAACTTCCCTTCGTTGAAGTCGAGCCCTTATCACGAACTCGCGAAGAAGTATCTGCCCAAGGGTTCCGGTTCCATCATGACCTTCGGCATCAAGGGCGGCGTCGCGGCGGGCGAGAAGTTCATCGAGGCCTGCCAGTTCCTCTCGCACCTCGCGAACGTGGGCGATGCCAAGACGCTCGTGATCCACCCGGCGTCGACCACCCACCGCCAGCTCTCCGAAGAAGAGCAGATCAAGGCGGGCGTGTCGCCCGACATGATCCGGCTTTCGGTCGGCATCGAGGACATCGACGACATCCTCTGGGATATCGGGCAGGCGCTGGACAAGGCGAAGTAAGGCATTCGGCCCCGATCCGGCCCCGGGGTTCACATGCGCCCCTGGGTCGGACAGCCGCTTGAGCCCAGCCCTTGAAAGGCATCGTCCTCCCCGTCGTCCTGACCCTGGCGATCCAGGTGCTCGCGTCGCTTGCCGTGTTCACGCCGCCGGTGCTGGCGCCGGTGGCGGCTCGGGAGATGGGCGTGGCCGCGGCGAGCGTCGGCATCGTGACTTCGCTCATCTACCTGTCGTCGGCCGTGTCGGCGCTCCTGAGCGGCGGTTTCATCGTGCGGTTCGGCCCCATGCGCGTGAGTCAGATCAATCTGCTCATGATCGCCTGTGGCATTGCGCTCATCGCGGCGGGCCACGTGGCGACGGCCGTGGTGGGCGCCATCTTCATCGGCCTCGGCTATGGCCAGGTGACGCCGTCGTCATCGGCCGTGCTGAACGAGCGCACGCCGGACCGCTGGCGCGCGATGATCTTCTCCATCAAGCAGACCGGCGTGCCCATCGGCGGCGCCATCGCGGGAGGCATGTTGCCGGCTGTCATGGTGCTCGCAGGCTGGCGCTGGGCCGCGATCGTCGTGACCGTGGGCTGCGCCCTGCTCGCGATTCTGGTGCAGCCTTGGCGTGCCGCCGCGGACGCCGATCGCGACCCTGCGAGACGGCTTCTCGACTTCAACCTGAGGCAGCCGCTGCGGGTGATGTGGACCGTTCGACCGCTGCGCGAACTCGCGCTGGCGTCCTTCGCCTACTCGGGCATGCAGATGTGCCTGGGGTCCTATCTCGTCGTGCACCTCGTCGAGTCCGCGGGTCGCGGCGTCGCCTTCTCGGGCGCGGCCATGGCGGTCGCCATGGCGGGCGGCGTCGTCGGCCGCATCTTCTGGGGCGTCCTGGCGGATCGCGCCGTACCGCCTCGGCGCCTGCTCGGACTGCTCGGCGTCGGCATGACCGTGGCCGCGTTCACGGTGGGCTGGGTGGACCACGCATGGCCGGTCGCTGCCATCTTTCTGCTGGCGTTCGCCTTCGGCGCGACGGCCGTGGGATGGAACGGTGTCTACATTTCCGAGGTCGGACGCATCGTGCCGCGCGAACAGGCTGCGGCCGTGACCGGAGCCACCTTCGCGATGACCTACCTCGGGGTGTTCCTCTCGCCGCTCGCCATCTGGGTGGTCGTGTCCCTGGGGCTGGGCTACGGCGCCGGGTTCGCGCTGATCGGGCTCCTCACGCTGTGGCGCGCCAGTTACTTCTTCCGAGGCTGACGCGGATGGTCTTGGTGCGCCGTCGCCTCATCGTTGTCGTTGCGCTGCTGGCGTGGAGCAACGCGCCGCTTCGCGCGCAGGAAAGTCGCTCGGAGAATCGCGCTGCCCGTCTTGTGGCGGCCGCCGAATCGCAGGTGGGCGTGACCGTGCGCTACGACAGCAGCTATCGCCGCCTCGTCTATCCGGGAGGTGACGTGCCGCTGGAGGTCGGTGTGTGCACGGACGTCCTCGTGCGTGCCTACCGGCGGGCCCTGGGCATCGACCTGCAGCAGCGTGTGCACGAGGACATGCGTCGGGCGTGGACGGTCTATCCGAAGATTTGGGGGCTCTCCCGGCCCGATGCGAATGTGGACCATCGCCGGGTGCCGAACCTGGAAGTGTTCTTCCGCCGTCACGGCGAGGCATTGACGCCCTCGAAGGACCCGGCTGCCTATCGTCCGGGCGACATCGTCTCCTGGCGGCTCGCCGGCGGGCAGCCGCACATCGGCCTCGTCACGGCACGTCAAACTGGCGGACGGCCCTTGGTCGTCCACAACATCGGGGCTGGCGTGAAGGTGGAGGATGTCCTCTTCGCCTACCGCATCGTCGGGCATTTCCGGTTCTGACAGTGGGCCGTAATTTCTGTCTTGACAGAAATTACGGAAGGAGTAGTGTGCAGGCCATGAAAGCCGCCCGCCACAGCCGAGCCGTTCCCAAGCGTACTGCCGCCTCCTCTGAAGATGGCGCTACCGGGGAGCCCGCACTGTCCCCGGTCGCCCAGCGCTTCATCCTGCACTGGGGCGAAATGGGGTCGCGCTGGGGGGTCAACCGTACCGTCGCGCAGATTCACGCCTTGCTGTATCTGGGCGCCCGACCCATGCACGCGGACGAGATCTCGATCGCACTGGGCGTGGCCCGCTCCAATGTCAGCAACAGCCTGAAGGAACTCCAGAACTGGAATCTCGTCCGCAGTGTTCATTTGCTGGGAGACCGGCGGGACCACTTTGAGACCAGCGGCGACATCTGGGAACTGTTCCGCACCGTGGTGCGGGAGCGCAAGTCGAGGGAGTTCGATCCCACGGCGCGGATGCTGCGAGACCTCCTGAACGACCCTGGCGCGGGCCTCGAGCCCGCGGTGAGTCGGCAGCGCATCGCGGCGATGGCCACGCTCATGGAATCGCTGTCGTCCTGGGCGGACGAGATGCTGCGGATGGAGCCCGACACGCTGATGAAGATCATGAAGCTCGGCGCGAAGATTCAGACCTTCGTGCGGGGCAAGGCCGACAGTTGAAATTTTTTTGACTATTGATTTCTGTAATGACAGAAATTACTGACGATCGGAGCATGCTGTCGCGGTCGTGCCGATCCGGCCGAGTCGCTGGTTGTTCCCTGTTGTTCCTTCAGAGGAGTCGATCATGAATCCCGAACTTTTCTTTGCCTCCCTCGCCGTCACGCTGGGCGTCGTGCTGACTGCGCTGGCCTACCTGCGAGGCGCCACCCGGCGGGTCATCCTCGAATTCTGCGAATCCGATGCCGCCGCCGAATTCTGGCTTCGCTCCTCCGACGTGCTCGCGGTCTCCGGCGCCCTGATCCTCGTGCTCACGTTCGGCATGAGCTACGAGGGCATCGACTGGTTGCGGGCGATGCGGCTTTCCATCGGGCTGGCGCTGGCCGGGCTGTTCGTCGCGGTGCTGTTCGTCTCCAGCAGCGTGTGGCGGAACGGCATCCGCGTCCGTGATGCGGCAATGACGAGCGGGCCCTCCGAACCCTCGGCATGAAGGAGAGCGCCATGACTGCTGCCGTGCTTCGTCGCGGCGCGGCTTCTTCCTCCTCCGGGAGCGCCGCCTTCGGTCGGCGCGACTGGGGGCTGGTCGCGAAGCTGGCGCTGCTGGGCCCGCTGATAGGCGGGGCTCCCTACAACATCTTTCTGTTTCCCATCCCGTTTGCCTACGCGATCGGCATCGTGCCTTCGACGTTGAGCGCGATCGCCTACGTGTACTGGCTGCGGCTGCCCGCCCGAAGGCATCCGGGGCCCGTCCATCGGGCAGCCATCGGTGCGGTGTTCGGCGCGCTGGGTTGCGCGGCAACGGCGGTGCTTGCGCGCCCGTTCGAAGCGGTCTGGCATCTCGACGTCGGGCCGCTCATGCTGTGGTGCGTGCCCCATGGCATGCTGGCTGGTGCCGTCCTGGGCGCGTGGTCGAGGCGCCTCGCCGGTCACGACGAACGGGGAGGTGTACAAGCGCCGATCGTCCCGCCTCTCAGCATCCCCTGGCGCACGGGCGTGTCGCGCTGACCGGGAGAATGGCAATGGGTCCATGGCTTCGCAGTCTCGCCGTCTGGGTCGTGATCATCCTGGCGGAGTCGGTTCACGGGACGCTCCGCCAGCTTCTGCTGGTCCCCGTGATGGGTGACCTGCCCGCGCGGCGCGTGAGCGTCTTCTCGGGCGCCCTCATCATCTTCGGCGTCACGTGGCTCTTCATCCGCTGGATGCGCGTGGGATCGAGGCGAAGGCTTCTCCAGGTGGGTGCGCTCTGGGTGGGGCTCACGGTGGCCTTCGAGATTCTGCTGGGCCGGGCACTGGGCTACTCCTGGTACCGGCTGCTGGAGGACTACGACCTCACGCGCGGCGGGCTCATGGGCCTGGGGCTCATCGCTATGCTGTTCACGCCCTGGGTCGCCGCACGTGTCCGTGGCGTGCCGACCGACTGAGGAAAGTCCTCCGTCGCGACCGCGCAGGTTTTTGCGGACCCTGCTGACGCTAACGCCCGATACGCGTCGCCCATGGTCTAATCGCCGCATCCGTTCCGGCAGGAGAAGTCGTTGCATCCGCAAGCCCCGAGTTCCGACAAATCCCGTGTGTCGCGGGTTCTGGCAGCCGCGCTCGCGTGTCTGGCCCTGCTCGCGGCGGTGCCGGCGGTGGCCCAGATGCCGTCCCCGCCGCCGGCCCGCCCGCCTGTCGTCGAACCGGCGACGCTCTCCGAGCGGGCGCGCGACACGCTGGACCGGGTGCGGCCGGCCATCGTGCAGATCCAGGGCTTCTTCGGCGCGAACACCGCGCAGGCCTTCCACGGCACCGGATTCGCCGTCGGCGCCGGCGGGCTCCTGCTCACTAACTACCATGTGGTGGCGGAACACGTGCTCTATCCGGAGAAGTACCGGTTGGAGTACCGATCGCCCGATGGGGCGACCGGGAAGGTGACGGTGCTGGGCATCGACGTGCGCCACGACCTCGCGGTGGTCCGCGCCGACGGCTTCGCCCCCGAACCTCTCGGTCTCAACACGACGGTTCCTCCCAAGGGCGAGCGCGCCTACTCCATCGGTTTCCCGCTCGACGTGGGGCTCACCATCACGGAGGGCGTCTCGAACGGTCGGGTGGCCGACGCCTTCGATGCGCGCATTCATTACTCGGGTGCCATCAATCCCGGCATGTCGGGCGGACCGGCTCTCGACCAGCGGGGTGACGTCATCGGCATCAACGTTTCCGGCTACCGGTTCGAGCAGCTCGTGAGCTTTCTGGTGCCCGCGGAGCACGCGCTGGCGCTGATCGAGCGCGCGCGGCGCGACCCGCTGAAGATTGACCGTGCCCATGCGGAAGTCTCGGCGCAGTTGCGCGCCCATGCGCGCGACCTGCTCGCGGCCACCGGGGTCCTGCCTCCCACCGCCAAGCCGAACGGCAAGGACGGTTCGGTGCCCACGCAGTCGGTCGAAGGCTACCGGCTGCCCGGCAAGCTGGCGCCGTTCGTGGACTGCAATGCATCCGGGGATCCGCTGCCCCAGCAGCAGATCCGATCCGAGAGCATCCAGTGCGGCGCCAAGGCCGGTGTGTATGTCCAGCAGGGGCTCACGAGCGGTGACTTCACGTTCTCCCACGAAGTCATGACCGCTCGCGGCCTGGACGCGTGGCGATTCGCCCGGCGGCTCGGCGCGCTGGCGGACGCCGCCGGCAACTTCGGCCATCGGCGGCACTTGGGGCCGTTCTCCTGCCGAGACCAGGTCGTCAAGCTGAAGGGGTTCGATGCGGCACTGCTGGTGTGTGTTCGTTCCTACCGCAAGCTCGAGGGACTTTTCGACTTCACGGCGCGTGTGGTGAGCCTGCATCAGCCGAACGCCGGGTTCGCGAGTCACGTCGATCTGTACGGTGTGGAGTTCGAGGGCGGCATGGCGTTCATGCGCCGGTTCGTGGAGGCCATCCAGTGGCGACCCTGATGGTGGAGGTGCTGGATCACCACGACCGCGTGCTGAGCCGTGAGCGTATCGACACGGACTCCCATCCGGCGCCGGTCACCATCGGGCGCAGTGTGGATGCGGACGTGGTGCTGGACGATCCGTTCGTCGCGCCCCTTCACGCCACGGTGTCGCTCGGACCGGACGGCGTTCCGCGCATCTCTGACCTGCAGTCGCAGAACGGCCTGCTGATCGACGGACGACGGAACCACGGTGTGCAGGATCTGCCCCTGCCCCGTGGGCTCGTGCAACTGGGGCGCACGCGATTGCGCGTACGGTCGGGCGCCCAACCGCTGCCGCCGGAACGGATCGACCGGAGGGCGGCCACGGACATCCGGCCGTGGCATGCGGTGGCCGGCGCTGCGGCGTGCGCGGCAATCGCGCTCTACCTGGTCTGGCTGGACATTCCCCGGGACTTCGCACCTGCCGCTGCCATGGCACTCGTGCTGGGCGGGCTTGGCTCGTCGGGGTGGATTGCACTGTGGGCGCTGCTCTCGCGCGTGATGGCCGGCGAGTGGCGCTGGATGACACACGCTGCCATCGGTTTCGGTGCAGCCGCGCTGCTGTTCGTGCTGAGACTGGCCGCCGACGTGGGCAGCTTCTCGCTCGGGGTGTCCCTGCCTTCGCTGGTGGAGGTCGTGCTCGGTGTTTTCTGCGTGGCGCTGGCGCTGTATCTCCACATCACCCATGCGTCCAGCCTGCGGCGCCGCACAGCGGCCCTCTGCGCTCTGCTCATCCCCCTGGCGGTGGGCGGTACGGGATACTGGGTGAAGACCCGGTCGGAAGCGATGGATGTCAATCACATCGCCGAAGAACCCTCGCTCTATCCGCCGGCGCTGCGGCTCCGGCCCGCCGGCAGTCTGGAGGCCTTCTTCGCCGACGCGGCTGCGCTCCAGCCGGAAGCCGAGGCGGGTCGACGTAAGGTCGACGCGGACGACGACAAACTGGAGCCGTGAACGCCCCAGCGGGGCAAGGAAATATGGGCCACTAGGCGCGAAGAGTCGCCTGACCCGTTTCCGCAGCGACGATCGGAGCAACGGAGGCAGCGTCGAAGGCCGTGCGAACCCGGGCGACCCGATCCGCGCGGATTTCGTCTCGTCGCGCCTCGGCAGAGCAGAGCGCGCTGCGAAATCCGAGGAGGTCGGGCCCGAGGGACCGGAGCGGCTCGATGTCTTCGAGTCGCAGGGCCCCCGCCAGCCCGACCATCAGGCCGTTTGCCCGTCCGTCCGCCACGATCGCCTTCAGTGACTCCGGCGCAAGGTGCTGCCGCAGACCCCGGCCGTCCTTGTGAAAGGTGTCGACGAGCACGCCGGCGAATCCGGCAGCGGCCAGCCGCGGGAATGCCTGCCGTGGCACGCCGAGATCCGCGAAGAACACGCCGATGAGGCGATGACCCTGCGCCACGCCCGCCAGCGCATCGATGCATGGGCTCAACGCCTCACCCGGCATCAGCCCGAGCTTCACGTAGTCGACGCCGGTGGCGGCAATGCGAGCCGCCGCCTCCACCAGGCGCTCCGCATCCAGGGGGAGATCACCGCAGGTGGCGCTGGTCTTGGCCCGGCCGGCCACGGCGCGCAGGCCGGCGGCGATCGCTTCGACGTCCACCGCGCCGAGCGCGCCGTCGTCGGGCTCCTTGAAGTCGATGATGTCGGCGCCGCCGGCCACGGCAATGGCGGCTTCCGAGGCGTCGCGCACGCTCGCGAGAAATCGGGTCACGCGGAGTCCGCCGACTTTGCCCGATGCACGGCAATGCGATCCATCAGCCAGCCCCAGGCTTCGCGTTCTGCCGGTCCGGCCGTCTTCTCGATGGCGATGGACAGATAGCGGACCTCCGAATCGATCTTCTCCGGCGGGAGCATGTGCAGCCGGCTCACCAGGATGGCGGCCTCGACGACGGCCGACTGAGCGCGGTTGAACCCGCGGAATGGCGCGTGAGTCTGCTCGTGCACGACGTCACAGAGAACCACCGGCCGCTGCGGATCCTCCTCCACCGACTGCACGCGGAGTTCGCGATGCGCAAGGCAGTGCGCGAGGCGCACCCCCGGCACATGGGTGCACGCGGCAATGGGCCAGTCATGCCGGCCCGTGAGGCAGCCCGCGAAGACGCGCACGTCGTCGGTAAGGTTCACGACGGCGCAGCGTGACGCCAGCAGATTGTCCAGTGTGGTCGATGGCCGGAACGGCGCGAGCAGGACCACGCCGGGTTCCGGCATGCGGATGCCCATCGGGGCAATGTGCACCCGGCCCAGCGGCGAGCGGGTGGTGACGATGGTTTCCCAGATCATGACTTGCTGCCGTGACTGCGGCCGTGACGACGATGGGTGAGGGTCGGGCCCGCGGTCTTCTGCTCCAGCAGGTTCTCCGAAGCGGGTGCGACGGCGGGACCCCAGCGCAGCGGTTCGTCCTGAGCATAGCGCTTGCCGAGCTGCCACGCGATCTCCGCGCGAGCGAGTTCGGCGCCCAGGTAAAACGCATGCGCGGCGTCGTCTTCGACACCGAGCTTCGGCCAGAACGAGAAGGCGTCTTCGGCGACGTGGTGGCCGTCGCGATTGAACACGTGTACGCCATCTTCCGCGACGACGATGCGGAAGTTGCCGTCCTTGACGCTCGCCGCCAGATCCGCGATGTCGTCACTGCCGAGCGGGAAGGGCTTGCGCTCGTGCAGGGCGAACAGATCGGCGGAGAAGTCCTTGGGCAGCGCACCGTCCTCCCGCGCTGCGAACATCACCCGGCGGGCGCGGTCGGCTTCGCGGATCACGGAGCGCGCGTGCTCGCTTACCTGCACCGCGAGCACGGCTTCGATGTGCAACTCCGAGACGATGCCGAACAGCAGAGCGTTCATGCCGAGCGTATCGGCATGCGTAAGCTCGGTGATGTTGCCGATGCCCATCATGATCGGCACCTCGGGGTGGCGCCGGCGCAGTTCGCGAAACCGATGGATTGATTCGGTGAACCCGAAGTGGATGGGATCGAGAATCGGATCGGCCAGGTAGCGCCTGCCCTTGCCGTCGAGAACGGCCATGGCGCGCTCGAGCGAGTCGAGCCGGTCGCCCTCGCCCGGAATGAGGATCGGCGTGGACGCCACTTCGTCCGCAATCCACAGCGTGTCCTCGCGAAGGCTCAGCAGATAGTCGGCACCGGCACGGCCGCCCCGCAGCAGCTCCTCCGTATCGAGGGAGTCCACGCTCACGGTGAAGCCCGTTGCCTTGAGGTGCCGCACGGCATCTTCGAGATGCGGAAACGGCGTGGCCGGCAGGCACCCGAGATCGATCACGTCTGCACCCTGGTCGCGCAGCGCCTGCGCACGGGAAGCGATGGCTGCGATGTCGAGCTGTGGTGCCTCCACGATCTCCGCGAAGATCTGCGTCTCGTAGCGGCTGAGGTCGCGCACTTTCGCCTTGCGGCCGAAGAATCGCGGCAGATCGATCAGTTCCTCGGGCCCGCGCGAGACCGGGACGCCGAGCTTCCCGGCGAGCCGCGCAATGTCCCCGCGGCATCGTCCAGGGATCACCACGCGATCGGCGCCCCCCAGGTCCGTGAGGCGACGCTCGATCAGGTCCGTGGTCATGAGCGCTGCGACGTTCACCCCCATGTCGCGCACACTCCACCGGAATGGGTTCGGCTCCATGGACTCGAGCTGCCGCCGCAGACTGCGCTCGGCCAGATGGCCCGTCAGAAACAGCAGATGCTCGGGTTGAGGATCGGGCACGGCAGCGAGGTCAGGGAGCGGGGCGCACAAGCGCTGCCAGATGCGCTTCCACAGCCGAACGCAGGCCGGCGAGCGTCTCGACCACCTGCACGCCGGGCATGCGTGCCAGCGCGCCGGTGTGCGCCAGATCCACTGGCCGCGGATACACGGTGACCCAGTCCTTCGGTGACTCGGTCTCCATCTCGGGCGCCGTGTCGCACGCGAACACGATGGTCGGCAGGCGGCACTTGCCGGCCTGGGCGAAGATGTTGGTCACCAGCGTGTCCGACAGGCCGAGGACGCACTTGGCAACGGTGTTGGACGTGGCCGGTGCCACCACGACGCCGTGGTACTGGCCGTGATAGAAAAGTCCCACAGGTGCGGCGCTCGCCGTGTTGTCGCGAAACACGCGGAAGTCCTCGCGCAGGCCGTCGAGCCGGTGGCCGTACATCTGCAGGACTTCCTCGCCTGCCCGGGTCAGGAACAGGTCCACGTTCGGCAGGGAGCAGGCGAGGTCGAGACACTCGCGCAGGAAGTGCCCAGACCCCGTGATTCCCCATGCCAGGCGGGGCTCGTCGAGTCGCTTCACGTACGGACGCGAATGGCCGGAGAGGGCATGGCGGCGCCGGACTCAGTAGTCGTACTTGATGTACCGGAACCGCTGGTCGTCGGCGGGCGTGCCTTCGAGGGCGCCGCCTTCCTTGCCGGGCTGCCAGTGCACGACGGCCTCGATCTTCGCGGCGAGTTCGAAATCACGATCCGTGATGCCCTTGGCGTCGTGGCTCTGGAGCTTCACATTGACGAAGGCGTAGGAGACCGTCAGGTCGGGGTGATGCCACGCCGCCTCGGCCAGATGGCCGACCGTGTTGACCACCATCAGCGTGCCCTTCCAGCCTTCGGTCTTGTACTTGCGGCGGATCCAGCCGTCCTCGAAGGTCCACTTCGGCAGGTCGCGGGCGAGGCGTTCAAGAATTTCGGCTTCGGAATAGGTCTTCTGGGCACGGCGTTCCATGGGAGTTCCTCGACACAGGCAGGAGCGCACACTTTACCCGAAGGCCCGGGCCCGCTCTGTGCGGAACGCGCAGCCGATTGGTGTAGCATCGCCGCTCTCCCAAGTCGCGTCGGAAGGACTGCGCACCGCCATGGACATGAAGGAACCTCTGCTGCACATCCATCCCATGGTCTGGCGGCGGGACGAGGAGGACGATGTCCGCGCCCTGTACGTGCGCAACTTCGTGACGTCTGCCCGGATCGGCGTATACGACCACGAAATCGCGCGCGACCAGCGGCTGCGCTTCAATCTGGCCGTGTATCTTCAACCTCCCTTCGACTGGCACGACCGACTCGAGGACGTCCTCGACTACGACCGGTTGCGTCAGGGCATCCTCGACATCCTCTCGTCCGGGCACATCAATCTGCTGGAGACCCTGGGCGAACGCATCCTCACCATGTGCTTCAGCTACCCCGAGGTTCGCGCAGTCCATCTGCAGATCGGCAAGCTGCAGGCCCACGACGACTGCGAAGTCGGCTACGAGATCCGGCAGCGTCGCTGATGCTGGCTGCGATACGGGATTTCTTCGAGAAGAATCTGGCGCCGTCCGCGGCGCAGGCGGATTCCACCCACGCCACGGCCGTGGCGACGGCAGCTCTCCTGATCGAGATGGTGCGCATGGACGGCGATGTGGACGCCGCCGAGCGCGACGCCGTGATGCATGCGGTGCGTTCGAAGTTCGGCCTCGCGCCGGACGAAACCGAGACGCTGTTCCGCCTCGCGGAGGAGGAGGCGCGCCAGGCCGTCGACTACTTCCAGTTCACCGCGCTGCTCAACCGGCATTTCTCCGCCGAGCAGAAGGAACGCATGATCGAGCACATGTGGCGCGTGGCCTATGCGGATGCCGAAGTGAGCGCGTGGGAACAGCATCTGGTCCGCAAGGTGGCAGACCTGCTTTACGTCCCGCACAGCGCGTATATCGCCGCGAAGCTTCGGGCCCGCGAGGCTGCCGGCCTTCAGAACGACACGAGCAGTTCGCCCTGACCGGAGGCCGCCAGGTCGCCCAGCCAGCGTTCGAAGCCGCCTGCGCGAGCCGCGAGCCGCGAGAACCGTGGGCCTTCCCCGCCGAGTGAGCGCAGCAGCAGCTGGATTGCCAGCAAGTCCTGCCGTCCGTTGGCGTTGAACGTAGGCAGCATCTGCGCGGGACGCTGATCCAGCACGACCGTGCCACGCCGCATCAGATAGCCCGCGTTGCCTGCGGCGCGACCCAGCAGCACCACCGTCCCGGCCAGCATTCGCGAGGCGAGGTAGTCGCCCGCGTCCCCCTCCACGAGCAGGAGGCCTCTGCGCATGCGGTCCGCCGCGCGGTCCCCGACGTCCCCGCGCACGAGCAGCGTGCCGCCCGACATGCCCTGCAACTCACCCGCGCGTCCCGAGCCCGCGAAGTGTCCGGCATTGCCACGGACTTCGATGCGGCCCCGGCGCATGCCGCAGCCCAGGTAGTCGCCGGCCGCCCCCTCGATCTCGATCGAAGCACCCCGCAACCCTTCGCCGACTAAGTCGCCTGCCTGCCCGCGAAGAACGAGCGTACCCGCGGTGGCCAGCGCGCCGAGCCGGTCGAAGGAGCCATCGAGCTGGTCGATCTGCAACCGGTCAGTGGCCTCCCCGGAGACCTCGAACAGTTCCCCCACTTCGTGGAACTCGTTCCAGCCCGGGAGCGCGATTCGCCTTATGGCATCCAGCGTCTGACCCTGCAGCTTCTCAGGCAGCAGCGCGGAGCCGTCCACGCGGGCCGGAGGGCGCGCACGCAGGGACAGGCGCAGCCCGCTCAAGCCAGAACCTCGTGCAAACGGAAATGGTGCGGGCCGAGCTTGCCGCCGTAGTTGCCCGCCGTGATGCCGAAGACTCCCGCGTCCTCGCCGCCCTCGCACGCCGCGCGAATGCCTTCGCGCATCGCGAGCGCGATGCTCGGGACGTCGAGTCCGTCGATCACGATCTCCAGCACCGCATTGACGCCGGCGGGGAGCGCGGTCTTCACGAGGCCGACCAGCGTGGGGCAGTAGGCGTCGTTCGTGGAGGCGATGAGCGCGCGATACCTGGAGCCCACCTTCGAACCCGATCGCACCACGCCGCCGGGAAACGGGAGGATCACGTTCCATAGCGGCGTCATCGCTTCCACCGCGCGTTCGGTGGCTGCCACTGCGCTGGCGCGATCGCGCGCGAGGATCAGGAAATTGCCGCCACCGATCGCCTTCATGGTGGCCGTTCGTTCCTCGCAAAGGAACTCGCCGTCCATCACCGGCAGGCGCCAGTAGCGTTTGCCGCCGACCAGCTTCGAGATCTGGTAGCCGTCCCCGAAGTAGCGCAGCGCGCCGCCCATGGCGAGCCACTCCTTCGCGGCGTCCCGCGCGATGCCGCCGAAGGCCGCGGTGGTCGGGCAGGTGAGGATGCACTGTCCGACACGCCGTTCCACCTGCTTCTGCAGATCCTTCGCCGACATGCCGAAGATGAGGATCGACACGCCGGGCCGTCCGTCGGGTGTCTGAGACGTGTCCAGTTCCTGCTCGATGCCGGCCTCGCAGCCGCAGGCGATCACCGAAGTCGCGAAGCCGGTGGCAGCCACCGCGGCCGCGCGCGCCCAGCGCAGCGAATCCGCCGTGATGACGATGCGGGTCGCGCGCATGCCGAAGGCCTCGGCGAAGGTGTTCTCGACCGGCACGCCGGAGACGGTGAGCGACTCAGCCACGGTGGGTGCATGCGTGAGTGACGAGCTTCGGCGCGCGACCGCACACGCAGACTTCCTCGTCGGAGATCTTGAAGCTCGCGAGCGACTGGGTGTGATGCCGGCGGAACCAGTCGTCGAGCTTGCGCTCGATGCCGCGATCGAACTCGGGTTTCACCACGTGGATCGACCCGGCGGTGACGGCCTTGATCTCACCACGCTCGGCCACCACGGTGCCGTCCTTGAAGACATAGCGGGGCGCCGTGAACTGGACCTCCGGGTCCGAGTGAGGTTCGTACACGACGATGTCGGCTGCCGCGCCGGGCCCGAGGTGGCCGCGATCGGCGAGGCCCAGGATGCGGGCAGGCGCCGCGCGCGTCATGATCGCGATCTCGTACAGGGAGTACTCGCGCTCCAGGCTCGCGAGCGTCGAGGAAGTGGCCGCTTCGGGATGCAGGCGCGACAGAACCTCGTTGCGGAAGCTCCGGTCCATGAGCAGCTTGATGAGGTGCGGGTAGCTCCAGAACGGACCGCCGTTGGGATGGTCGGTCGTGAGAAACACTCGCCACGGGTCGCGCACCAGCAGGAACAGCTCGAGTCCGATGGCCCACTGCAGTGCGTTGACGAAGTCCCGGTCGCGGTAGCGGAATGGCACCACCCCGCAGCCGGCGTCGCACTCGATGTCCATCACGACCCACTTCGCCGGTCGCGCATGCCGCGCATTGCGATGCTGCATCATGCTGTCGCCGGAACACGTGACCGTCTGCCCGAAGAGAATCTGGCCGACGTCGACGCTGACGTTCGGCGACGCGTTGACCTTCTCGGCGATGCGCTGTGCGGCGGACGAGAACTTGCGGTCGCCTTCCGTGCCGTAGCTGTGGAACTGCAGGTGCGTGAGATGGATGCGACGCCCCTCGGCTGCATCGATGGTGGCGAGGGTGCTGTCCGCGTTGCCGGGTACGCCGAGGTTGGAGCCATGGACGTGCAGAGGGTGCGGCACGCCGAGCCCGTCGATCGCGCGCGTCAGGGCACCGAGCACCTGGCGCGGGGTGACGCGGTAGTGCGGATGCTCCCCGTCGACATCCAGACTGCGCGCGTTGAACTTGAAGGCGCTGATGCCGCCGGCGTTCACAACCTTGATGCCGGCGGCCTGCGTGGCGTGCAGGGTCCACGCCACGTAGTCGTCGATCTCACGCTGCTCCGCGCCGGACGCCAGCAGCTGCAGGAAGAAGTCGTCGTTCCCCAGCAGCGCATAGGCGCCCTTGTCGACGATCGGGGTGTCGCCCATCTCCATGTGGGCCTGCCGGGCGTTGACCGGCAGCATCGCCGGTTCGAAGCACGCGGTGTACCCCATGGCCGCGTAGCGGTAGCCCGTGGCCAGGGTCGAGGGCGCGGCGCCGCCTGTGCAGGGCTCGCACACACCGTGAGCCGGCATCGGATCGAGGCGGTCGAACTCCGGCAGCAGGGCCCGCGCGATGTTCACCTTGCCGCCGCCGATGTGCGTGTGGAGGTCGATGGCGCCGGCCATGACGATCATGCCGGCGGCGTCGATGGTGCGGTCGATGCGCTCGCCGTCGCGCGGGGCGTCGACGATGACACCATCGCGCACGTACAGGTCGCGGATCACGTCGTTCACGCCGTTGGCCGGGTCGATCACGCGACCGCCCGCGATGCGAGTCAGCATGTGGCGGGCTCCAGCCTTGCCGCAAGCGCCTCGATCATGGCGGCCGCGGTCGGCAGCGACCCGGATCGGACGGGCTTCAGGAACAGGGTGATCACCTTGTCGCCGCGCAGCAGGTGACCCGGCGCATCCACGCCCGGCGTGGCCACCGGGAGGTAGACATCCGGCGCCGCGTCGAACGTGCGGTCGGCGCGACCCAGCACGATGGTCGGCACGCCGTCGACCACGGGGACGGGCTTCGTCCCGAGGTTGGACACCCACAGCAGGAGGTCGCATTCACCGCGCGCAAGACGGCCGGGAAGCGCATGACGGTGCGGATCGAAATCCACGGTGCCGTTCGCGTAGCTCGCGGGGAGGGGCAGGCCGGCACGCCAGGTCTGCACGGCGTTCGCCGTGAGATCGCCATCGACGCCGGCGAGCGGCAGGCCGGCGAAGCGGGTCTTCTCGTTCAGGACGCGAAGCATGCGCGCGAGCGCCTGCACAGCGAGTTCGGCGTGGGGAAACTCGAGGTCCGCGGCGGACCAGACCAGAACGCCATAGCGCGCTTCCCGCAACCAGTCGACGCAGCGGGCGAGGCGCTCGGCGAGGCCGTCCGACGCGCTCCCTCCGAGCGCAGTGACCGCCCGGTCGAGCGATACTGGGCGACCCGCCGCGAGCGCGGCGAGCGTTCCTGCCAGCACAGGCAACTCGGCCATCGGCACGGCGAGCTCAAGACACTCTGCATCGGCGGGCAGCGCGGAACGGTCCGCCGGGTTGAGCAGCACGAAACGCCGTCCGCCGTCGCCTGCGAAAACTGGCGCGGGTACGAGCATCCGCTCCACGAACCGCGGAAAGCGCTTCGTCCAGCCGTCGCCGACGAGCACCACGACATCTGCGCGGTTGCGCACTTCCGCGAACGTCGTGGTGATGAGTCCGGACTCCTGCACGACGTGGAGGTTGCGGTACTTCGCGAAACTGCCGGAGTGGTCGATGACCGCGCCGAGTCGTTGCGCGAGGGGAAGGATGGCGCGCATCGCGCCGACATCCACGTCGAGCCCGCCGATCGCCGGGCGTCGTGCAGCACCAAGAAGCCTTGCGGCTTCATCGAGGGCTTCGTCGAGCCCGGCGGCACGACCGCGGACGCGAGGCGACGGCGAGGCCGCGCCGAGCGCCGAGAACTCGACGCGGGCGCGCTCGCATGCGCCGCCGGCGGCAAGCAGCCCGGCAGGCCCCGGCGTCACGACGAGGTCGTCACAGAGCAGGCCGCAGAACGGGCAGGTCGCGAACGATGGAGGCATGACGGAAGCTTACGCCGCTTTGCGGAGCGCCCGCAAAGGCCGTGACGCCCGATAGGGAGAGCCCGGTCCGTCGCGTGACGCGCGTCGATGTCTGCCACCGGCCCCGCACGGCCTTGTGGCACACTCGCAGCCCTGTCTCGAGGCCCTTCCAAGATCATCATGGTCCGAACCAGCGTCGCGCTGCCTTCTCCTGAAACGGTGCTCACCGTGGAAGCCCCGGCACGCCTGCATCTCGGTTTCGTGGACGTGAGCGGCAGCCTCGGCCGTCGCTTCGGCAGCCTGGGGCTCACGCTGGAGGACATCGCGACCGTGCTCACGATGCGTCGCGCGGACGACCTGCTGGCCTCGGGCCCTGCGGCCTCGCGGGCCCTGGAGTATGTGCGGCGTCTCGCGGACGACTTCGATCCGCCCTGCGGTGTCGCGGTCCACGTGCACCGCGCTATTCCGGAACACGTCGGACTCGGGTCCGGCACGCAGCTCGCGTTCGCCGTGGGGCGCGCGTTCGGCGAGTTGTTCGGGGTGCCTTTCGACGCCCGCGCGACCGCGAGCCGACTCGATCGCGGTGCGCGCTCCGGTATCGGCATCGGTGCGTTCGACCAGGGCGGCTTCGTGGTGGACGGCGGCCGGACCTCCGGCGGAGACCATCCTCCCGTGATCGCGCGGTTGCCATTCCCCGCCAGCTGGCGTGTGCTGCTGCTGTTCGATCGTGCGGGGCGCGGACTCCACGGCGATGCCGAACGCGAGGCCTTCCGGACGCTGCGTTCCTTTCCGGAATCCGCTGCCGCGCACCTCGCCCATCTCACATTGATGCGCGCCATGCCGGCGCTCGCCGAAGAGGACTGCGACAGTTTCGGCGCGGCCATCGGCGAGATCCAGCGCACGGTGGGCGACTACTTCGCCGTGGCCCAGGGCGGGCGATTCACGAGCCCGGCGGTCGCGCAGGCGCTCGCCTTTCTCGAAGCGCGGGGCATCCGGGGTGTGGGTCAGACTTCCTGGGGGCCGACCGGCTTCGCCATCTTCGATTCGGAGCTTCGGGCCCATGCCGCCCTGGCCGAATTGCGGTCGGCATGTCATGACGCGGCCACGCTCGAGTTCCAATTGACGCGCGGTCGCAACGAGGGCCATCGCCTCAGCATCGGCGTGGCGGATCGTCCCGACGATTGCGCGGTTGATGCCAGCCGGCCCGGGCGACGCGCCGGCGAACAATGAGATCGCGAAGGAGACCATGATGGAGAAGCCCTACATCCTGCATCTGTTCACGCCTGCGCCGCAGGCGAGTCCCTTCGACGTGAACATGGCGTACGACGCGGGCTACGACGCGGTCGCGACCTACGCCGGCGTACCGGCATCGGGCGTTGCGGCGCTCACACAGGATGCGATCTTCTCGCGCGGACCCAAGGGCGTCCGGCGCACGGGCATCTTCATCGGCGGGCGCGAGGTGGACGTCGCGCTCGACATGTTCGATGCCGCCCGCAAGGCGATGGTGCCGCCCTTCGAGGTGTCGGTGTTCGCCGACCCCAGCGGCGCCTTCACCACGGCGGCCGCCGTCGTCGCCGCCGTCGAGAAGCATCTCGCCCGGCACCACGGCGGCGCGACGCTTTCCGGCCGGAAGGTTCTCGTGCTCGGCGGCACGGGGCCGGTGGGGCTGGTGGCGGCCGCTCTGGCTGCGCAGGAAGGCGCACAGGTCGAACTCGCCAGTCATTCCAACCTCGCGCGCGCGGAATCGGCGGCTGCGCTCGTGGCCGATCGCTACGGACTGAAGGTGAAACCCGTGCTCGCCATCGGCCAGGCGCTGCAGACGCTGGTGGCCGGTGCGGAGGTCGTGATCGCCGCGGCCAAGGCGGGAGCGGAAGTGCTGTCTGCGCAAACTCTCGCCAGTGCCGCGGCGCTGCTGGTTGCCGCCGACGTCAATGCGGTGCCACCCGCCGGTATCGCCGGTGTCGGTGTCATGGACGACGGCGTGCCCCTGGCTGCCGCCGCATCGGGCAAGGCGGTGGGCATCGGCGCGTTGGCCGTGGGCAATATCAAGTATCAGTGCGAGAAGGGACTGTTCGAAGCCATGAGGACGGCCGAGAAAGCCCGCTATATCGATTTTCGCGACGCGTTCGCCGCGGCGCGGGAGATCGCCCGGGCGCGCTGATCGCCGTGCCGACTACCGTTGTCGTGGTGGCCGTCTCGGCGCGCGCGCTCGCGCAGTCCGCGGCACGATCCCACGTCGATGTGATCGCTCTCGATGCCTTCGGCGATCGCGACACCGCGGCCGTCGCCCGCTGCGTCCCGGTGGGGCTCGATGCGGGCGTGGGGGTCTCCGCCGCGCGCGTTCGCAGAGCGCTCGACACTCTCGCGCTGCCGGTGTCCCCGTCGATCGTCATCGGCGGCGGGCTCGATCGCCAACCGTCGTTCGCTGCCACGCTCCGCCGATTCGGGAACGTCTGCGCAAACGACGTCGATATCGTGCGTGCACTGAAGGACCCCATGCTGGCCGCGGAGTGCCTGCTCGCGTGGGGCTGGCGGGTGCCGGAGACACGACTCGAACGTCCTGCCGACGCCGGGGGCTGGCTGCGCAAGGGGATCGGCGGTGCCGGCGGCGTCCACATTCACCGTGCGGAGACCGTCGGGACGGCGCCGCGCACGTTTCATCAGCGCGAGATTGCGGGCGTCCCGATGTCCGTCACTTTCCTGGCAGACGGCGAACGCGTACGGATTCTCGGCATCAACCGGCTGCTCGTCGCGCCTGTGGGGAACGCTCCCTTCTGCTACGCCGGCGTGATCTCCGGCGCCGATCTCTCGGCCCCGCGTTTCGCGGAACTGCACGATCGGATCGCGCGCATGGTCCAGCTCACCGCCTTGCGCGGCTTGAACGGGCTCGACTTCGTCGACGACGGCACGGCGTTGTGGGCGCTGGAGGTGAACCCCAGACCCCCCGCCAGCTTCGAGCTCTACGACGACCTTGCCGATGACGGACTCGTCGCCGCGCACATCCGAAGCTTCGAGACTCTGCCCGCTCTCCGTCCGGCGCCACCAGCGACATCGCGCGGGATCGCCATCGTGTATGCGTCTGCCGACACGCCGATCGACCGGACCTTGAGCTTCCCCGGCTGGTGCCGCGACATCCCGCAACCCGGTCAGACGATTCCGCCTGGTGCACCGATCGTGTCGGTCACCGCATCGTGCTCGACGCCATCAGAGGTCGAGGACGTGCTCAAGGCGCGGACCGCGGCAGTGCGACGCCTGCTTGCCGGCTGATTTTGTCGGCACGGCGGTCAGGCGCTATGCTGCCGGCAGGAGGGGCACAGGCCGCGACGACCTTCGCCGCGGCCTTGCCACCGGATCCGTCCTTCCCTGGGGAACAGCAGCCATGCGCAATGACACGATGTCGACACCTGGTGTCAATGCTCTGGCCGGCCCGCTGGTGGAGGAGCTCGTCACGAGAGGAGATGTCTACCGGGTCGCGGTGAGCCACTCCGCGGAGGGCGCCCGGATCGTCGATGCCGGCATCGCCGTGCCCGGCGGACTGGAGACAGGGCGCCTCGTGGCAGAGATCTGCATGGGCGGACTGGGGCGTGTGCAGTTCGTGCCCGGCGATGATGCTGTGCTCGGACTGGGACAGGTGCAGGTCGCCAGCATGAATCCGGTGCTGGCCTGCCTCGCGAGCCAGTACGCCGGCTGGAGCCTGTCCGATGGCGAAGGCAAGGGCGCCTTCCACGCGCTGGCGTCGGGCCCGGGGCGCGCACTAGCTCGTCGCGAGCCGCTGTTCGACGAGCTGGGCTATGCCGACGCGGCATCCCGCGTGTGCTTCGTGCTCGAAGTGGACAAACCCCCGCCCGAGGCCATCGTTGCCAAAGCCGCCACCGCCTGCGGTCTCGCCCCGTCCGCGCTCACCTTCGTGCTGACACCCACGCGCAGTCTCGCAGGGACGGTGCAGATCGTCGCTCGCGTGCTCGAAGTGGCGCTCCACAAGGCGCACGCGTTGCATTTTCCGCTCGCCGCCATCGTCGACGGGATCGGGACGGCGCCGGTGGCACCCCCTGCGCCCGACTTCGTTGCTGCCATGGGTCGCACCAACGATGCGATCCTGTTCGGCGGCTTCGTCACGCTGTATGTGGATGCGGAGGACGAAGCGGCGCGGGCACTCGCCGGGTCTCTGCCGGCGTCCGCATCGCGGGACTACGGCCAACCCTTCGCCAAGGTGTTCAAGGCGTACGGGTACGACTTCTACAAGATCGACCCGATGCTCTTCGCCCCTGCCGAGGTGCTGATCTGCAATCTCAGGACGGGCAGCAGTTTTCGTGGCGGCCGGCGGGACCCCGACAAGCTGCGTGCCTCCTTCGGGCTGTGAGCTTCCCCGGCTTGCCTGGCGGGAGACCGCGCGTCCTCGTCGCGACCGACAGCCCCGGCTGGCACGGCCGCAAGCTGACGGCTGCGCTCGACACCTTCGGCATCGACGCCGTGTTCGCGGATCTCGCGGGGTGCCGCGTGGACCTCGCAGCGAGCCGTCACGGTCTCGTGATTCCCGGTTTCACGGATCGGTTGCCCGACGCTGTCCTGGTGCGGGAGATCGCCGCGGGCACCTTCGAGCAGGTCACGCTGCGGCTGGGGATGCTCCACGTCCTGGAAGAGTGGAATGTTCCCGTCTGCAACGGTGCGCGGGCTGTCGAGCGGACTGTCGACAAGTCCATGACGTCGATGCTTCTGGCCCATGCGGGCGTTGCGACCCCGGCGACATGGGTCACCGAGTCCGCCGACGAAGCCGCGGCCGTGGTGTCGCGCGAACTCGCGGCCGGACACCGGCTCGTCGCCAAGCCGCTGTTCGGGTCGCAAGGCAAGGGGCTGCGGCTCATCGCCAGACAGGGCGATCTGCCGTCTGCCGCGGAAATGGCGGGGGTTTTCTACCTCCAGCGATTCGTGGTGGCGAGCGAAGAGTCGCCCTGTGACTACCGGGCGTTCGTCGTGGGTGACGAGGTGATCGCCGCGATGCGGCGAGTGGGTCCGGGATGGATACACAACGTGGCGCAGGGGGCGCGTTGTGAAGCGGTGCGGCCATCCGCGGCATTCTCGGATGCAGCCGTTCGCGCGGTGCAAGTGGTGGGCGCGCAATACGCCGGGGTGGACCTGATGCGCGGCCCTGATGGCCAGTGGCTCGTGATCGAGGTCAACGGCATTCCCGCGTGGCGCGGACTGCAGTCCGTGACGGAGGCCGATATCGCCCGGTGTCTCGTGCAGCACGCGGTCGTGCCTGCGATCGCGACGAATGCCGTCTCGCGTGCGTCGTGACGCCGGGCGCCGTGGAGGACACCGCCCGTTGCGAGGCTGCATTCGTCGATGCGTGTCTGCTCGACGTGCTTGCCTTCAAGCCCGGCAACGTGGGCATCCATGGCGCGGGACATCGCCTGGAGGCGAGAGACTTCGTGCGCAGTGCACGCGCTGCCTCAGGGCCGTTGTGTGCCCCCGGACTGACGCTCGGGCAGCGCATCGCGGGTGCCGTCGAAGCCACGCATCATGCGGTCGCGACCAACACCAACCTCGGCATCGTGCTGCTCGCCGCGCCGCTGGTTCATGCGGCTCATCGCGCGAGCCGGGACCGCCTGCGCTTCATGGATGCCCTGAGGATGGTGCTGGAGGAAACCACGGTTGACGATGCGGATCGCGCGTTCCGTGCGATCCGGCTCGCGAACCCGGGCGGCCTCGGTGACGCATCGCAGCACGACGTGCGATCCGAGGCAGTGACGACACTGCGCGCCGCGATGGAGGAAGCGGCACATCGCGATTCGATTGCACTGCAGTACGCCAGCGGCTTCGAAGCCGTCGTGTCCACCGGTCTTGATGCATTGCGACACGCGTTTGCAGCCGGCAGTGACTGGCGAAGCGCCACGCACTGGCTGTTCCTTGCATATCTCGCCCGCTACCCGGATTCCCATGTCCGGCGTAAACTCGGCGAGTCACAGGCCCTTGCGCTGCGCGACGAAGCGGCTCTTCGCGTGCAGTGCGGGTTCGGCGCCGTCCGGTCGGCGGCGTCGAGACGATCGCTCGTCGCCTGGGATCGCAGTCTGAAGGCTGAGGGGGTCAACCCGGGAACCACCGCGGATCTCACCGTCGCGACGCTCATGCTTGCGCGGCTGGATCCTTCCACTGGCATCCTGATCTGAGCATCCCGCGATCAGCCGCGGTCAGGTATCTCATCGACATGCACAACAGGAGGAGTGAAGCACCATGGCCAAGATCAACAAGATGATGGTGGGCGAGTCGCTCGTGGGCGACGGCAACGAGATCGCGCACATCGATCTCATCGTCGGACCGCGCGGCAGCGCCGCCGAGACGGCATTTGCGAATTCGCTCACCAACAACAAGGACGGTTTCACGTCCCTGCTGGCGGTGATCGCGCCCAACATGCCCTGCAAGCCGCACACCGTGCTGTTCAACAAGGTGACGATCAAGGGCGCGAAGCAGGCCGTGCAGATGTTCGGGCCGGCCCAGGCCGCCGTCGCGCGCGCGGTGCAGGACAGTGTCGCCGAAGGCGTCATCCCGACGGAGGAAGCCAACGACGTCTTCATCTGCGTCGGCGTCTTCATCCACTGGCTGGCCGAGGACGACAACAAGATCTTCGAGTACAACTACACGGCCACGAAGGAAGCGCTTGCCCGCGCCGTCGCCGGGGATCCGCAGCCCGCCGACGTCACGGCGAAGCGCAACACGGTGAAGCACCCCTTCTCGCCGAAGTAAGCTCAGCCGGCTGCGGCCGGCAGGTAGCGCGCCAGTGTGCCTGCGTCCAGCCTGCCGTCCGCAATGGCGCTGGCCACCAGCGCCGCCTCGACGCCCAGGTTCTCGAGCCATTCGAGATCCTGGGCGTTTCTCACTCCGCCCGCCGCGATGAATTTCGTTCGCGGAGACAGTCTTTTGAATTGCTTCAGCGCCTCGTGCGCCGGCCCCTCGTACGAACCCACCCGCTCCAGCGTCATCACGATCACACGGTCGGGCCAGCGTTGCGGCTGCTCGAACAATACCGCGGGCCCGCGGCGCTCGGCGCCCCGGCTGTCGAGTGACAAAATGGCATCCGGCCAGGCGCACAGGACCGCGTCGAGTGCTTCGGCCGAGGCAAGCGTTTCCGTGCCAATCACCGGGACGATCTGCAGATCTCGCCACGGGTCGAGGACCGCGGTCGACGAGAATCCGGCATCGACCCAGACGGACAGGGCAGGAAACGCAGTCTTTATGCGCTGCACATCGGCGCGGTGGTGGCCCTCACCGCGAATCGCATCGAGGTCCGCGACGTACACCATGGGAAACGGCGCAAGATCCAGCAGAGAACGGACCACGGCGACTGGCTCGCTCGACGGCACGCGCCCGGTGAGCAGAGGGCGATACGTGTCCCGGTCGCCGCGTTGCGCGCGGACGACGGTGCCGTGCATGAGGTCGAGAACGGGGATGGGAGTCACGGGGCTGCGCCGATGAGGATTCTGGTCCACGAGCATGTTACCGGCGGAGGGCTGGCAGGGGCGGTGGCGCCGGCTTCGCTGGCCCGCGAGGGCTTGCTCATGCGTGAGGCCCTTGTTGCAGACCTCGAAGCGATTCCCGGTGTCGAGGTATGGGTGACTAACGATCCGCGATTTCCGGAGAGCGCGGGCGCCTGCAGGCACGCGGTGCCGGTTACGGCGGGCGACTTCGACCGGGCGCTGACCGAAGCGCTCGCGCGTGTCGATGCCGTGTGGCTCGTCGCGCCTGAGACCGGCGGTGTGCTGGAGCGCCTCACCCGGCACGCCGAGGCAACGCGGTGTGCCGTGCTCGGTGCGGGTAGCGCTGCGGTGCGTGTTCTGACGAGCAAGCGGGAAACCGCCGCTGTCTGCGCGCTTGCGGGGATTGCGTGCGTGCCGTGCCTCGACGGCAGGGTCCCCTTCGAGGATGAGCGACGCTGGGTCGTGAAACCCGATGACGGCTGCGGATGTCTCGATACCTTCGTCTTTGAGGAATTCGACGATGCGTGGAATGCCTGGCAGCGCGACACGGCCGGCCTCGTGCTCCAGCCCTTCGTCGAAGGCGAGCCCGCGAGCCTTTCCATTGTCACGGACGGGCGGGACACGAGGGTGCTTTCCGTGAATCGGCAGCATGTCGTCGAGGTTGCGGGGCAACTGCGGTTCGACGGCGTGAGCGTCGCCGCATTCGACGACCCCGACGGCGCCCTTGCCGACATGGCGTGCCGCGTCGTGCGTGCCGTTCCCGGACTCCGCGGGTTCTTCGGTGCGGACCTCGTGTTCGCGCGGACCGGTCCCCTTCTGCTGGAGGTCAATCCGAGACCCACGACGGCCTACGCCGGCCTGCGGGAACGCAGGGGCGTCAACCCGGCGCAATGGATCCTCACGCGCCGGACGCAGATCGAACGGAGCCTCGCATGATCGCCGGCTGGGACTTCGGTGGCGCCCACCTCAAGGTCGTGCTGACGGATGGCGGACGCGTCATCGCGGCCCGCCAGCTTCCGTGCAAGCTCTGGCTCGGTCCCGATGAACTGCGAAGCGCGCTCGCAGCACTCGGTCTCGCACCCGGCGCGATGCGCCACGCCATCACCATGACCGGTGAACTCGTCGACTTCTTCGATTCGCGGCGAGCGGGCGTGCTCGCCATTCTCGACGTCGTGACCGCCTACCTGGACGGCGCGATCGCCCGCGTCCTCGCGGAAGACCGGCTCGTCACGATGCCGGAGGCCCGTCGGGACTGGCAGGCGGTGGCGTCCGCCAACTGGCGCGCAGGCGCGTTGCTGGTGGCCACGCTGCTGCCCGAGGCGCTGGTCGTCGACATCGGCAGCACGACCACCGACATCACGGCCGTCCGCGGCGGCTGCGTGCTGACGCCTTTCGGCGACGACCACGCGCGCCTTGCCTCGGACTCGCTCGTCTACACCGGCGTGACGCGCACGCCCCTCATGGCGCTGGCCCCGGAAGTGCCCGTGGCCGGGAAGCAGGTGCGGACCATGTCGGAGTACTTCGCCACCACCGCGGATGTTCACCGGCTGTCGGGAAGACTTTCGCCAGAGTTCGACCAGGGAGGAACCGCGGATGGTCGCGGAACGGCCCGCGCCGACAACGTCCGGCGCATCGCCCGGATGGTCGGTTGCGACGGCGACTCGCATCCCGATTCGGTCTGGGACGGTCTCGCGCAGTGGTACGCACGCCGGCAGGTCGACCTTGTCGCCGTGGCCTGTGCGCGGCAGGCCGCGCGTTATGGACTGACGGCGGACGCCCCGGTCGTGGGTTTCGGCGTTGGCGCATTTGTCGTGAAGGACGTCGCGGATGGGCTCGGACGCCCGTACGTGGATTTCGCCGCTGTCGCGGGTGCGAACCGCGAACTCGCTGCGGGCGTCGCCGTCTGCGGCCCCGCCTATGCGGTCTGCCGCCTAGCCGCGGAACAGTGCGCGTGGGACTGACCGTCGTGAAACTGGGGGGCAGCCTGGGCGCGAGCGGCCGGCTGCACCGTGTCCTGGAGGCACTAGGGCGTTGCCCTGCCGCGCCCCTGGTAATCGTCCCGGGTGGAGGCGAGTACGCCGATGCCGTTCGCGCCTGCCAGCGCCGCGACGGCTTTTCCGACGGGGCCGCCCATGAGATGGCGCTGCTCGCGATGCAGGTGTTCGGTCGTGCGATCGCGGATCTTCTTCCGGGGGCGGCGCTCGTCACGAAACTCGGGGATGTGGGTCCGAGTCTCGACCGCGGTGAGGTGCCTGTTTGTGCGCCCGTCTCGGAGATCCTTGCGGCTGCACTGCCTGCGTCCTGGGATTTCACCTCCGACAGCATCGCGGCATGGGTTGCCGCCAGGCTTCGCGCCGACCGGCTCGTACTCGTCAAGTCCGGGGCGCGTCACTCATCCCGGGATCCGCGCGAGCTTGCGGATGCCGGTGTCGTGGACCCCCTCTTTCCTCGGTTCGCATCGCTCGTGGCCTGTCCGATCCTGATCGTCGGCGCGGACGACGACTTCGAAGGCCTCTTCGCTTAACTTTTTTTCGCGAGGCGTCTTCAAGGGACGACATGCGCTTCGCCGCGTTGCATCAATCGCGAAGCGTTCCGGTTTCCTGACACCGCGCCGCCCGGTGTATCCGGGACGGTAGCGCAACGGCCGTGTCCTTCCGTGGCGATCGCACTCGTGAAGATGTCACCGCCGAAGGAGATGACCGACAACTCAGTGCATTACGGGCGACCGATGCTCATGGTGCTGGAAATGCACGGGAAGTCATATGACCCGGAAAGCATATGAAGTCGCATGCGAGAATCGGTTTGGTCCTGTGGCGCAAGGGAAAATCGCATTGCACTGCAGTATGAAAGATGCCGTGAGGATCATGCTTTTCCTCCCGAAAATTGCGCTTTCCGTCGCTATCGCCCGCCTTGAACTTGGTGGTATATATCGCCGCGCACTGTATGAAGACGCGCGAAGTCGAGACATGACGCCGCGCGTGTCCGGCGTGTTCCACGAGACCACGCCGGTGTTGTCCCCAGGGTCCGCAGAGACCCGTGAGAAGTGCCGTCTTGTTTGTCCAGACAGTCGGGTGGCAGGAGGTGTCCGTCACCTCCCAAACGTTGCGACGGACGCTTTCGAGCACCATAACTATTCGAGTGGAGGAATTCCGATGAAGCTTAAGCAGATCTCACTGGCGGTGCTGCTGTCCGGCGCCGTCGCCGTACCCGCGTTCGTTCAGGCGAATGCGGAGGTGGAGGGGCTGATCGCCGACCCCGGCAACTGGGCCATGCAGGCCGGCGACATGTACAACCAGCGCTACAGCAAGCTGCGCCAGGTCAACGACGGCAACGTGAACAAGCTGCAGGTTGCGTGGACATTCTCGACCGGCGTGCTGCGAGGCCACGAGGGCTCGCCGCTGGTGATCGGGGACACGATGTACATTCACACGCCGTTCCCCAACAAGGTCTTCGCCATGGACCTCAATGCGCAGAAGATCAAGTGGAAGTACGAGCCGAAGCAGGACCCGGCGGTCATTCCGCAGATGTGCTGCGACACCGTATACCGGGGTGTGGCTTACGGTGACGGCAAGATCTTCCTGCAGCAGGCTGACTCGATGCTGGTCGCCCTCGATGCGCAGACCGGCAAGGTGGTGTGGTCCGTGAAGAACGGCGACCCGAAGATGGGCGCCGTGAACACCAATGCGCCACACATTTTCAAGGACAAGGTGATCACCGGCATCTCCGGCGGTGAGTGGGGCGTTCGCGGTTTCGTTGCGGCCTACGACATCAAGACCGGCAAGCTCGTCTGGAAGGGCATGAGCCAGGGACCCGACAGCGAGATGCTGATCGATCCTGACAAGACCACCACCTGGAAGGACGGCAAGGTGCAGCCGGTCGGGCGCAATTCCTCCCTCAGCACCTGGAAGGGTGACGACTGGAAGCTCGGCGGCGGCACGACCTGGGGCTGGTACAGCTACGACAAGGAGCTGAACCTGATGTACTACGGTACCGGCAACCCCGGCACCTGGAACCCCTCGCAGCGTCCCGGCGACAACAAGTGGTCCATGACCGTCTTCGCGCGTGACGTGGACACGGGGATGACCAAGTGGGTCTATCAGATGACGCCGTTCGACGAGTGGGACTACGACGGCATCAACGAGATGATCCTCGCCGACATCAACGTCAAGGGCAAGATGACCAAGGCCCTGGTGCACTTCGATCGCAACGGCTTCGGCTACACGCTCGATCGCACCAACGGTGCCCTGCTCGTTGCCGAGAAGTTCGACCCGGCGGTGAACTGGGCCACGCACGTGGACATGAAGTCCGGCCGTCCCCAGGTGGTGTCGAAGTACAGCACCGCCCAGAACGGTCCCGACGTGAACACGAAGGGTATCTGCCCTGCGGCCCTCGGGTCGAAGGATCAGCAGCCCGCCGCGTTCTCGCCCATCACCGGCCTGTTTTACGTGCCGACCAACCACGTCTGCATGGACTACGAGCCGTTCAAGGTCGACTACGTGGCCGGGCAGCCGTATGTCGGTGCCACCCTGGCGATGTACCCGGCTCCGGCCAGCCATGGCGGCATGGGCAACTTCATCGCCTGGGATGCCGGCACGGGCAAGATCGCCTGGTCCAACCCCGAGAAGTTCTCGGTGTGGAGCGGCGCGCTTGCCACTGCAGGCAATCTCGTCTTCTACGGGACGCTCGAGGGCTACCTGAAGGCGGTTCGCAAGTCCGACGGCAAGGAACTGTGGAAGTTCCGGACCCCGTCCGGCATCATCGGCAATGTGTTCACCTACGCGCACCGTGGCCGCCAGTTCGTCGGCGTCTACTCGGGCATCGGCGGCTGGGCCGGCATCGGCATGGCAGCCGGTCTCGAAAAGGATAGCGACGGCCTTGGCGCCGTGGGTGGTTACCGGGAACTGGCGAAGTACACCGACCTCGGCGGCTCGCTGACCGTGTTCGCACTGCCCGATAACTGATCGGTTCTCGACGGTTGCATTGAACAGACGGCAGCAGTTCCTTTCGGGCGCCCGGACCGCAGGGTTCGGGCGCTTTTTTCCTGGGTGCCGCCCGCGCGGGGCCCGTATACAAGCCAGTGGCAGAAAGAAGGAAGAAACATGATCCGGAAGTTGACGTTTGCGATCTGTCTCGTGGGAGCGATGTCCGGTGGGGCAGTCGCGGAGGACAAGCTCTACACGGTCGTGGATGGTTTCAAGGTCGATGCAAACACCATGAAGGGGTTCCGGGCGTGGCGTGCCGCCGCCTGTGACCGGTGTCACGGGCCCAACCAGGAAGGCATGGTGGGGCCGTCGCTCATCCAGAGCCTGAAGGTGCTCACGAAGGCGGAGTTCGTGCAGGTCGTGATGGAAGGCCGGCTGGAGAAAGGTATGGTGAGCTTCAAGGAAAATCCGCAGGTCGTCCAGAACATCGACGGACTGTACGCCTACCTCAAGGGCCGATCCGACGGTGCGATCACCCGCGCGAAGGTTCAGGAAATCTCGAGCGAGTGATGGCCGTACGTCACCTCGTTCGCGCGGCGGGGCTGCTCTTCGTGGGGGCTGCCGCCGTGACGCCCGCGCACGGAGACGACGGACTCGAAGGCGTCCGTGCCTTCCGGGTGTGCGAGGACCCGAACAACCTCCCGTTCTCCAGTCAGGCGCAGGAAGGCATCGAGAATCGCATCGCGAAGATCCTCGCCGGCGCGATGAATCTGCCGCTCGAGCATTTCTGGTATCCGCAGCGCGTGAACTTCGTGCGCAACACGCTGCGCTACAAGCTGCCCGGCGATGCCGAGTTCCGCTGCGATGTCATGATGGGTGTGCCGGCCGGGTTCGATCAGGTGGCGACCACACGGCCTTACTACCATTCGACCTATGCGCTCGTGTATGTGAACGGACGCAAGCTTGACGGCGTCGGCACTGGCGCGGACTTCATCACGCGGGCCTCGGCGGCGAAGGACAGTATCACCATCGGTCTGTACGATCGGTCGCCCGCGACGCAATGGGTGACCCGGCACCGGCTGAACGAGCAGTCGATTCCCTACCGCATCCTCAATGCCGACCCGGAGCACTACCCCGGCCAGATCATCGAGAAGGACCTGATGGCTGGCAAGATCGATGCGGCCATCGTGTGGGGGCCGATTGCCGGGTTCTTCGCCAAGCGCGCGGCAGCTCCCGGCCTCACCGTGATTCCGTTGCAGTCGGAGCCGGGGGTCAAGTTCGACTTCGGCATGGCCGTCGGCGTGCGTCACGGCGAACCGGCTTGGCGCGATGCCATCCAGGCCCAGCTCGATGCGCGTGCACCGGAGATCGAAGCCGTGCTGCGTGAGTTCGGCGTGCCCCTCGTCGACGAGACCGGCAAGCCGAGGCCGTAGCGCAGCAGCGCGCCACCATGTCCTCGCGACCGGACCCGAAGAGCGCCCGATGGATGACATGGTGGTGGGTCCTAGCGCTTTTCGGGACCGTGCCTGCGTGGGCAGCGCCCGATCACGCCTTCGTCCTGCAGCTCGCGCGGAGCATCGTGAAGGTCGAAGTGGCTATCGGCGGCGGGCGTTTCTTCCTCGGCACAGGCACTGTCGTCGCACGAGAGAGAGTCGTCACCGCCTGCCACGTGACGCAGCGTGCCGTGCGCATCCATGTGCTCTATGGCGGTCTCCGGCTTCCAGTGGCGCGGCAGCGAGCGGACATGGCGCATGATCTGTGTCTACTCATGGTTCCGGATCTGGAAGCGGGACCGGTGGAAGTCGGTCGCAGCGATCGGCTTCATATCGGAGAGACGGTCGTCGCCATCGGCTTCACGGGTGGCGCCGGCCTCAGCCCGGCGATCGGCACCGTCGAGGGTCTGCACCGGGTGGACGGGGCGCAGGTGGTGCAGTCGGATGCCGGCTTCAGTTCCGGCGCGAGCGGCGGAGGCATGTTCGACGAGCGCGGGGAGTTGGTCGCGATTCTGCTGTTCCGCATGCGTGGCCCCGGACCGCAGTTCTTCGCGGTACCCGTCGAATGGTTCGGGGACTGGATCGCCCGCACTGACGCCTACGGGGCCGTGATGCCGCTGTCGGGCGCGCCATTCTGGGCGAGGCAGACGGACGAATTGCCGAATTTCATGCGTGCCAACACGCTCGAGGCCGAGGCGCGCTGGGCGGACCTGCAGGCGTTCGCCGACCGATGGGCCGCAGACGATGCGACGGATCCCGATGCGGCGTACTGGCAGGGATTTGCGGCGTCCCGGCTGAGTCTCGACGACGCCGCGATCGCGGCCTTCGAGCGTGCGGTCCAGCTCGATCGTCGCCACGCCCTCGCGTGGTATCACCTCGGCCGGACCTTCCTGCATGCGCGGCGGGCCGCCGATGCGCGTGCCGTCGTGCCTGCCCTGCTGACCGCCAGTGAGCCCCTGGCGCGCAGACTGATCGATGCCATTCCGGACCTGCCAGACTGATGACCATGAACAAGACCGTCCTGTCCCTGATGTTCGTTGCCTTCGGCGCCCTGGCGGCCAGCGAGGCCCGCGCCCACGACTACCCGACTGCGGAGCGCGTCGAGTTCGTGCTCGAATGCATGCGCGAGCATCCCGGCCCCGAGTTCGAGATGCTCCACAAGTGCTCGTGCGCACTGGACCGTATCGCGGAGGAACTCAGCTACGACGCTTTCGTCGAGGGCTCGACCCTCGCGAAGGCCGTGACCATCGCAGGAGAGCGCGGCAGTGTGCTGCGTGACAACGAAGCCGCACAGACCGATGCGCGCAAGTTCCGCTCGATCTACAAGGAGGCTCGCCGCAAATGCATGTTCCGTCCCTGACGTGGCTGCGCCGGATCGCTGTCGTGACGGCTGTTGCGCTGTCCTCCGCCAACGCGGTTGCGGCCGACGGTGAAGACGTCTGGTCCCGCGTGCGCGCGAGCCTGTTCGGCAACCGTCCGATCGCCGATGCGGGCTTCGGCCTGTCGCTTGCCGTCCCGAAGCGCGCGGAAGACGCTGCCGTTGTTCCGGTGGCGATACGCGCTTTCCCAGCCAGCGGTCGTGGCGTGCCGCGCAAGCTCTATCTCATCATCGACGGCAATCCTTCACCCGTCTCGGCAGTGTTCGAACTGGGTGAGGACATCGGCCGTGCAGAGATCGAGACGAGAGTGCGCGTGGAGGACAACAGCACAGTGCGCGCCATTGCCGAGGACGCGGACGGTTCGCTTTCGATGACCACGCGCACCATCAAGGCGTCCGGCGGGTGTTCCGCCCCTGCGAACAAGCGGGAAGGCGATGCCAGCGCACTGGGGCAGATGCGCTGGCAGTTGCCCGATGCGGTGACGCCCGGCGAGCCGGCTCTCGTCACGCTGCTGATCCGGCACCCGAACCAATCCGGACTCGCCATGGACCAGCTCACCCGGCTCTACGAGCCGCCGCATTTCGTGCGGCAGGTGCGGGTGACTTACGCGGGACGTCTGGTGCTGTCTGCCGATGTGGACTTCTCCATCAGCGAGAATCCGGCGTTCCGCTTCGCGTTCAAGCCCTCGGTGGCGGGCACGCTCAAGGCGGAAGTGATTGACTCCAACGACCTCGCGTTCGAAAGCGCCGTCGACATCCGGCCTGCGGCACGCTGAGCACTGGCAGGGAGTCGCCGGCGCCGCGCGCACGGTTCGACCGTACCGCTCAAGCCAGGAAATCGGTCGACCCTATTTCACCCGCTCGCACAGGCGCTTCGCGAGAGCATCGGCCGCCCGCAGCCAGGAAGCATCGGTGTTGCCGCGCATGTCCACCGAACGCACGTCGAGCGGTCGTCCCCCGGCGTCCTGCGCCTCCGCATTCATATTGATGATGAGGTTGCTCACCTTCTGGACCCAGGTGAACAACACGATGTCCGCGCCGGCAGCCTTCGCGATGTCCTCCGCGCAGCCGTTGCACTGGTGCACATAGGCGATCTGGCTCTCCAGAAGTTCGATCACCGCCTTGGGCGGAGGCAGCAGGGTAAGCGTGCTGCACTGGCGCAGCGCTTCCGGGAAGCGCGCATTGACCTTCTCCAGCCGGCTCCGATCCCCTTCCCGGGTGGCGGGGTCGTGCATCTCGTCGATGAACTCGAAAGCCAGCACGACAGCGCGGGTCTGCGCCGATGCCGGCAAGGCAGTTGCGGTAACGGACAGCAAGACGGCAAGCATCCAGGTGTGGCGCACGGAAGTCTCCGGGGGAGGGGGTTGGCCCCGACCATTGGAGTATGACGTCCCGCATAACGCGCGCAAAGCCGGCGGTGCGGAGAATGCGAACCGTCCGTCGTTCCGGCGGATGCGGTACACAACAACTGGAGACCTAGACCATGAAGACCTTTCGCCACTTGCTGGCCGGCTGCCTCGCAGGGCTGGTCATGGGCAGCGCCCAGGCGGGCGTGATGCAGACGGACGATGCCGCCTTCGGCGCCGATGCCGTCATCCGCGACACCACGAACAGCCGTGACTTCCTGCGGCTCGACTTCACCACGGCCTATACCTACAACCAGGTGGCGGCCAATCTCGGCGGCGGCGGGCTCTTCGCCGGCTGGACCATCGCCTCGCGCAGCCACATGGAAGCGCTGGGCGGGGCGGCCGGGCTCACTCACGGCGCCACCGATGCCGCAAGCCTGACGCTGGTAGAGCAGCTGCGGGACTGGTTCTGCTTCACCTGTGTCGAGACCAGCACGACGCACGTGTACGCGCGCGGGTTGCTGAGCGACGTCATCACGGTGGACATCGGGGCGGGGCCCGTAGACGTGCAGGAGGCCTTTTCCATCGGCAGACGGCTGAACGTCACGCCGAACGAGGTCGACTACCGCGTGAGCGGCTGGTACTACCCGGACGCCAAGCTGTCTCCTAACGAGGGCATCTACCTGACGCGCGCGGCGGCCATTCCCGAACCGGGGGTGCTCGTCCTGCTGCTGATGGCGGCGCTCGGCATGACGATGCGCCGCCGGACGCTGCAGGCGGTGCGCATCCGGCGCTGAGCCAGGGAAGGGCCGCACCCCCAACGCGATCCGCCCGGGGGAGCGGACCTTCTTCCGGTCATGATGCCGGCGAACTGTCCAGCAGGCGGCGCAACTCCCCGGAGGCGATGAGCTTCCGGAGGTCGGTGGCGCCGCCGATCAGCATGCCACGCACGAACACCATCGGGAACGTGGGCCACCCGCTCCATATCTTGAGGGCGTTGCGGCGCCGCCACTGCGCGAAATAGCTGCCGTATTCGAGATACTGGAAAGGAACACCGGCGGCATCGAGCGCCTTGCGCGCCATGCGGGGAAACGGGTTCTGCGCCATGCCGACGACGACGGCCGGATGGGCTGCGATGGCGTCTTCCACTTCACGGACGATGTCCGCATGGCTGTCGGCGACCGCCTGGCGGATGGCTGGGTGCAGGCGCGATTCGGGCAGGATCGATCGGGGCACGGTGGTGTCCTCTGCGTGCGGGTGTGACGGCGGGTCAGTCGAGTTCGGTGTACTTGGTGGAGCGGCCGCGCGCCTTCTCGACCGGGTACTTCACGGCGTTCAGTACGAGCTTGCGCGAGGCGGCTTCGAGCAGGTCGATGTCCAGCTTGTCGGCAAGGCGCACGAGGTACAACAGCACATCGGCCATCTCGTGCGCGATGGCTTCCCGGCGGGAGTCTTCGACCGGCGCGTCGTTTGCGCCGCTCCACTGGAAATGCTCGCCGAGTTCGGCGGCTTCGATCATGACGCTCATCGCCAGGTTGCGCGGCGCATGGAACTGATCCCAGTCGCGCTCGGCCACGAACAGGCGCAGGCGGTCCCGGAGTTCGGTGAGGGAGGTCGCGTTCATCATTCAGGCGGAAGGGCTCTCGGGTATGCTCCCGGCAATGCCGGCTCACGCAACGAGTATCCCCGATTCCGACGGCCGGGTGTGGGTCTTCGACCTCGACAACACCCTGCACGACGCATCGCCTCACATCTTCCCCCACATGAACTCCGCGATGACGGCGTACGTGTCGCGGCACCTGGGAGTCGACGAAGCCCGCGCGAACGAACTGCGGGTCCAGTACTGGCGCCGCTATGGCGCGACCCTCCTGGGGCTCATGCGTCACCATGGCACCGACCCCCATCATTTTCTGTGGCATACCCACCAGTTCGGCGATCTGCACGCGATGGTGCTGGCGCATCCCGCGCTGCGTCACATCCTGCTGAGGCTGCCGGGCCGCAAGGTGGTGTTCTCCAACGCGCCGCATCACTACTGTCTGGCAGTGCTGCGCATCCTCAAGGTGCTGGACCTCTTCGACGGCGTCTTCACCATCGAGCACACGCGCTTCCGTCCCAAGCCGGATCCGGCAGGGTTCCGCCGGCTGTTCCGGCGGCATGGCATTCCGCCGCGGCGCTGCGTAATGGTGGAAGACAGCGTCGAGAACCTGCTCACGGCCAAGCGCCTGGGGATGCGGACGGTACTCGTGGGGCCGGCGGCCCGGCGGCCGCTCGGGGTGGACCATGCCATCGGCGATCTCGCCGAACTGCCCCGACTGCTCCGGCGGCTCTGACCCTCACCGACCCGGCCTGCCGGACGCGCGCGCACGAAAGACTGGCGTTCCCGGGGAGCGGGTGCTAACTTTGGCCCATTCGAACCAGCCATACGGCAAGGAGACCCCCATGCCGCTCAAGCGGGGCGAACGAAAGCTCCAGATTCTCCAGACACTCGCCGCCATGTTGCAGGACCCGGCCGGCGAGAAGATCACGACCGCCGCGCTCGCGGAAAAGCTCGAGGTGTCCGAGGCGGCTCTCTATCGTCATTTCGCCAGCAAGGCGCAGATGTACGAGGGCCTGATCGAGTTCATCGAGCAGACGCTGTTCGGCCTCGTGAACAAGATCACCACCGAGGAGACCAGCGGTCTGCGGCAGGTGGAGGCCATCATTCCCGTCCTGCTCGGTTTCGCGGCCAAGAACCCCGGCATGACACGCGTCCTGATCGGTGACGCCCTCGTGCACGAGCACGAGCGACTCCAGATCCGGATCAACCAGCTTCACGACCGGCTCGAGTCGCAGTTGAGGCAGTCCCTGCGCTTCGCCGTGACCCAGGGCGAACTGCCCGAGAACCGGGACGTGAACGCCCAGGCGAATGTCATCCTCGCGTTCGTGATCGGCCGCTGGCACCAGTTCGCCAAGAGCCGGTTCAAGCGCCTCCCCACCGAAGGCCTGGAAGCCCAGACACCGATGCTCCTGTGAGTCGTCCGCACGAGGATTCCCATCCCCCGGCCGCGCGAGGGTCGCGGGGAGTCGTCGGTTGGATGGAGGCCGCGCTGCTCGCGGGGCTTCTGGGTGTCTGCACCTCTGCGATCCTGCACGAAACCTCCGGTCGACCGTCTCCGTCGTCGACTCACTGTGCCGGGGATGCGTTCCAGTCCTGGCTCATGCGCCGCATCGCCGCCGTGGACCCGGCCGCCGTCGCCGAGGAGCGCAGCATGCTGCAGGTGCTCGATACGCTCGGCCGGAAGCGGCTCGACCGCCACGTCGTCGCCCGGGCACTGGCCGCCGATCCGGGCGGGCGCTACCAGACGGACGACCTCATGCCGGAGCTCGACGACTTGGCGCTTACCCAGGTGCTCGCCGCCTCGCCGGCGTTCCAGAAACTCGCATCGAAACCCATTCGTCATCGCGACCCGCCGTCGCCTGCGATTCCCCAGGTGATCGCGCCGGCCGTGCCCCTGGAGAGCTCGAACGAATTGCTGGAGGCCCTGCGGGAAACGCCCCGTCCTGCCCCGCCACCCCGCCCCAAGCCGAAGGAAGTGGACGTGCTGCAGGAAGCCGCGCGCTTCGCGCTGGTGCTGCGCGACGACGAGGCGAAGGCGCGCGCGTTCCTGTCGGTGTACGCAAGACAGCCGGAGGCCTTCAAACCGTTCATGGATCTGCGGCGGGCAGACCCGGAACTCGAAGCCCAGTTCACGTCGGCGGTGGAGCGCAATCTGCTCGCCGATCTCGAACCCAGAGTGCTCGATCTCTTCCGGCGAATGGCGGCGCAGCTGGTCAATCAGGGCGTCGCACCGGAGTCGCTGGAAGCTCTGGCGGCGCAGCAGCCGGACACCTTGCGCGAACTGCTCCGCAGCCGGTGGCCCTACGCCCTGCGCGATACGGATACGGGCGACTGGAGCTTCGATCTCCGCGGGCCGAGGCTCGTCGCGAAACAGGACATCGGGCATTTCTCCTTCGCCGTGAACCTGCCGGTGGACGACTTGCTGCTGCACGTCGTCGACAGTGCCGCGGAACCTGCTTCCCGTGCGCTGCCGCCGCCGTACCTCGAAGCCCGCACGTTACGGCGCCTGCGGGACTGCCATCGCACACTCTGCCTTTCCGGACGGGACCGCGGCCGGTGACGCGCTATCATGGCGCGGCGATGTTTCGGTGACGCGAACGAGGGGAGGGGATCATGTCCGGGGAAGCTGCAGTGGTACGAACGATGGTGCGCGACGACGCGCGACGCAGGATCGGTGACGAGGAGTGGGCGGTGCGGTGCGATCTCGCCGCGGCCTACCAGATCGCGGCACAGCTGCGCTGGACCGATCTCATCTTCACCCACTTCACCGCCCGCGTGCCTGGCAGCGAATACATGCTCATCAACCCGTACGGGCTGATGTTCGACGAGATCACCGCCTCGTCCATCGTGAAGATCGACAAGGACGGCAACGTCGTAGACGACAGCACGGGCCTCGGCGTGAATCACGCGGGGTTCGTGATTCACGGCTGTGTGCACGATGCGCGACCGGAAGTGAACTGCGTGATCCACACGCACACCCGCGCCGGCGTGGCGGTGTCGGCGCAGAAGGAAGGCCTGTTGCCGCTCAGCCAGCATGCGCTGCGCACGTACGGCATGCTCACCTATCACGACTACGAAGGCATCGCGCTGGATATGGACGAGCGCTCGCGTCTTGCGGCGGACCTCGGCCCGACGTCGAAGGCGATGATCCTGCGCAATCACGGCCTGCTTTCACTGGGATCCACGGTCGCCGAGGCCTTCGAGCTGATGTACTACCTCGACACCGCTTGCCAGATCCAGGTGGATGCGCAGGCGGGCGGACAGGCGGAAGTGCTGCGCATCTCCGAGGACGTCGCGCAGAAGGGTTTCCTGCAATTCCAGGGGCCCGGCGGGGCGGAAGTGAATCGGGCGTGGGTGGCGCTCAAGCGGATGCTCGACCGCAAGGGGATCGCGTACGCGACGTAGGTCGTGTCGACCTTCCCTACGCCCCGCTGGTCGGACCAGCCGCACTGTCGCTGCAGACGGCACAGTGCGGATCGCGCGGAATGCGCACCTGACGCCACTGCATCGTCAGCGCATCGAGAATCAGCAGGCGGCCGTCGAGCGACTGTCCCACGCGTCCCAGAACCTTGAGCGCTTCGGCCGCCTGGATGGAGCCGATGATCCCGACCACGGGCGCGAACACGCCCATCACCGCGCACCGCATCTCTTCCAGCTCGGCCGTTTCCGGAAACAGACACTGATAGCAGGGGCCGCCTGCCGTGCGCCGGTCGAACACCGCGACCTGACCGTCGAACCGGATGCCCGCGCCGGACACGAGCGGCTTTCCGTGCGTGACGCACGCGCGGTTGATGGCGTGCCGAGTCGCGAAATTGTCGCAGCAGTCGATCACGACATCGGCGCTCGCCACCAGGCCCTCCAGCCGGTGTCCGGCAACGCGTTCCTGCACGATGTCGATACGGCACTCGGGGTTCACCTGCGCGAGCGTGTTGCGCGCAGATTCCACCTTCGGCTGGCCGATCGCGTCATTTCTGTGGACGATCTGGCGCTGCAGATTGGTGAGGTCCACGACATCCGGATCGCAAAGGGTGATCCGTCCTACGCCCGCAGCGGCGAGGTACAGCGCCACCGGGGAGCCCAGACCGCCTGCACCGATCACGAGCGCGTGCGACTCGAGCCAGGTGCTCTGGGCGTCGATGCCGATCTCGTCTAGCAGGATGTGGCGGCTGTAGCGGAGGAGTTGGTCGTCGTTCACGGTGGAGGCTGGATGGACTGCATCGTCCCGTCAAAGAAAAAAGCCGCGCACGGCGTGCGCGGCTTTCGGAGGTGTCGGCTCCTGTGAGGCTTACTTGCCGCTGACGATGGACAGGGCCTTCAGCAGGTTCACCGCCTCGTTCAGCTGATAGTCCGACTTGGACACGACGTCCGGTGCCTCGGGCTTGTCGGCCGCCGGCTTGGTGGTGCCCTTCGCCGGATCTTCGGTCGGAGCCGGGGCCGGCGCGGCGCCCTTGTTGTCCTGCGGGTTCGACAGTCGCCGGCCGAGGTCGGCCTCGCGGACGCGAATGCCGCCTTCGTCGTCCTTCTCCTTGATGATCGCTTCCTCGACGATGATGTCGGGCGTGATGCCCTTCGCCTGGATCGAGCGGCCGGCCGGCGTGAAGTAACGGGCGGTGGTCAGCTTGATGGCGGTGCCGTTGCCGAGCGGCAGGATGGTCTGCACCGAGCCCTTGCCGAAGCTCTGGGTGCCCATCACTACGGCGCGCTTGTGATCCTGCAGGGCGCCGGCCACGATCTCGGAGGCGGAAGCCGAACCGCCGTTGATCAGCACCACCATCGGCACCTTCTTCACTTCCGCGGGGAGCTTCTTGAGATAGTCCTCACGGGCGCCGCGCAGGTAGTACTCGGGCGTGGCGGTGAGCTTCATCTTCGCGTCTTCGGTGCGGCCTTCGGTGTAGGTCACCAGGGTGTTCTGCGGGAGGAAGGCCGCGGACACGGCGACCGCCGCGTTCAGCAGACCGCCCGGGTCGTTGCGCAGATCGAGGACGACGCCCTTCAGCGCGCCGCCGTTCTGCTTGTAGACCTGCTCGATGTGCTTGGCGAGGAGTTCGCCAGTGTGTTCCTGGAACTGGGTGACGCGGAAGTAGCCGTAGCCCGGTTCGACCAGCTTGGCCTTGACCGACTGGATCTGGATGACCGCGCGGTTGAGCGTGATGACCCTCGGCTTGCTCTCGCCCTTGCGGACGATGGTTAGGGTGATCGGGGTGTTGGGCTTGCCGCGCATGCGCTTGACCGCATCGTTGAGGCTCATGCCCTTCACGTTGGTCTCGTCGAGCTTGATGATCAGGTCACCGGCCTTGATGCCTGCGCGGAAGGCCGGGGTGTCCTCGATGGGGGACACCACCTTCACGAAGCCGTCTTCCATGCCGACCTCGATGCCGAGGCCGCCGAATTCACCCTGGGTGCCGACCTGCAGTTCCTTGAAGGCGTCTGCATCCAGATACGCCGAGTGCGGGTCGAGGCCCGACAGCATCCCGTTGATGGCCTCGCTGATGAGCTTCTTGTCCTCCACCGGTTCGACGTAGTCTGCCTTGATGCGGCCGAACACTTCGGTGAATGCGCGCAGGTCCTCGACGGGCAGCGGGCCGGGATCCTTCTGGGCGACGGCCGAGAAGTGCAGGCTGACCAGTACGCCGAGCACGGCGCCGACCATGATGAGCCCTGCCTGTTTGAAACGAGTGACCATGCGGTTCTCCGAAAAACGTCCGGTAATTGGTTGACGAATGCAAGAACAATGCGTGCCGGGTACGACACGACGACGGCGGAATCGTCGGCCCTCAGGGGCGGGGTGGTGCCCAGGGCAATGGATCGAACGGTTTGCCCTGATGGCGCAATTCGAAGTATAGCCCCGACTCCTCCTGTCCACCGCTCGCTCCGACCGAAGCAAGGACGTCGCCTGCGCGGACCGCGTCGCCGGGCTGCTTGTACAGGGCCTCGTTGTTGCCGTAGAGACTCATGTAGCCGCCGCCGTGATCGACGATCACGAGGTTGCCGAACCCTCGCAGCCATTCAGCGAACACGACCCGCCCCTGGGCGACCGACTTCACCTCCTGACCGTTTCGCGCGCGGATGAACACGCCCTTGCGCGAAAACCCGTCGTCACCGCGTGGACTGCCGAAGCGCGTGGCGAGTTCCCCGGAGATCGGCAGCCGGAGCTTTCCCTTGAGTGCGCGGAACGCGACGGAGTCTTCGGTGTCTTCCGGCGTGCTCGTGTTCTCGACTGCCGCGGTGCTGTCGCGGACCTTGCCCTTCGCCTTGGTCTTGGGTTTCGCGAGCGCTCTGGCCAGCTTCGCGATCAGCTCCCCGAGCCGCTCCTCGTCGCGCTTCAGCGTCGCGTATTCCTTGCGCTGCTTCGCGAGTTCAGCCGACACGGAGGCAAGGGCTTCCTTGCGGGCGGACTTCTCCTGCTCGAGGGTGCGGCGTTCGCTGTCGTGGGCCTTTTCCACTGCCGCGAGATCGTGTTCCCGCTCTCCAGCCTGGCGCGTGAGGTCGGCCACTTCCGCGAGATTGGTCTTGAGCGAGCGCACCACATCGGAACGGGCCTTCGCGACATAGGTGAGGTAGCGCATCTGGCGCGCGACGTCGTTGGGGTCGTGGCGGGTCAGCAGGAGTCGCAGCGGCTCCGCGCGGCCATTGCGATGCTGATCCTGAAGCATGCGCCCGTAGGCGTCCTGCTGACGGGTGATGTCGGACTGGAGCCGTTCCGAGCGCTCGCGGAGACTTTGCAGCTCCCGACGGACAGTATCGCGCTCGCGGGTGAGGTCGCGCAGGCGCCGATTGGCCTTGCTGATGGCGCGTTCCGAGGCCCGGAGCTGGTCGGCCGCCTCGGCGCGGGACTGCTCGGAGGCCTCCAGTTCCGTCTGCAGTTCCTGCAGGCGGTCGCGGACCTCCTCGAGCTCTTGCTTCGGCGCGGCCCAGGGGCTCGCGGAGGCCAGGGCGAGCACGAGGCCCGCCCAGAGGCGCCAGTTGCGCAAGGCGTTACTTGGCCTTGCCCTGGGCGGCCACGGCCTGGACCTTGGCTGCGATGGCCGCGGCGTCGCCGAGGTAGTAATGACGGATCGGGCGCAGCGCGTCGTCCAGCTCGTAGACCAGCGGTGTCGCCGTCGGAATGTTGAGGCCGACGATGTCGGCTTCGGAGACGCCGTCCACGTACTTCACCAGCGCGCGGATCGAGTTGCCGTGGGCGGCGATCAGCAGGCGCTGACCCGAACGGATCTGGGGCGCGATCACTTCCTCCCAATAGGGAACGACACGGGCCACGGTGTCCTTGAGACATTCGGTGAGCGGCACCTGCCCTTCATCGAGGCCGTCGTAGCGGGGGTCGTCCCCGGCGAATCGCGGGTCGGACTTCTCCAGGGGCGGGGGCGGGATGTCGTAGCTGCGCCGCCAGACGAGCACCTGGGCCTCGCCGAACTGGCTGGCCATTTCGCTTTTGTCCAACCCCTGCAGGCTGCCGTAGTGGCGCTCGTTGAGGCGCCAGGAGTGGGTGACCGGAAGCCACATGGCGTCCATTTCATCCAGGGCGATCCAGAGCGTGCGGATGGCGCGCTTCAGGACCGACACATGCGCGCGGTCGAAGGCATAGCCGAGCGACTTGAGCAGGCGTCCCGCATCACGGGCCTCCTCGCGGCCCCGGTCGGACAGATCCACATCCGTCCAGCCGGTAAAACGATTCTCCCTGTTCCAGGTGCTTTCGCCGTGCCGTAGCAGCACGATCTTGTGGGTCATGCGTGAATCCTCGTGAAAAAGCGCTTACCTGACGAGCCGGGCCCTCTCAAGAAACCCTTCCGCCCAGCCGTCAATTCTAGCTTGCACATTGCGCGTGGGGACGTCCTGTCCTTCGCGCCTTCCGTCCGGAGCTTCCCATGAACGCCGTCCGTCCCGGTGTCGGGCCCCTGGGCCCAAGCACGAGACTTGCCGTCGTCGCCCTCGCGGCGATGCTGTCGCTGCCGTTCCTCCTCCCGCTGGGCATCGAGCCCATCCCGTCCTTCGAGGCGGAGTGGCTCACCTTTGCGCTCGGGGCGGTCGTCATCGCCGGGCTGGGGTTGGGCGCCGGGTGGACGATTCCGAGCATCGCGCTGCTCCCGCTGGCCTTTGTCGCCGTCATCGTCGTCCAGATCGCGGCAGGTTCGGTCGCGCAACCGCAGTTGTCCTGGCTCACCTGCCTCTACCTCGTCTGGGCCGCCGGCCTGGCGTGCGCGGGGGCATGGATCCGCGGCCATTCCCGCCGGGAAGAGGTCGTCGCACTCCTGGCCGGCTGCGTCCTCGCGGGGGCGCTGATCAATGCCGTGATCGCCGGCATTCAGGCCGTGGGTGTCCCGGCGGGCGCGAGTTGGGCCGTGCTGCCGGTGTACGCCGGCCGTCCCGGCGGCAACCTCGGCCAGCCGAATCATCTCGCCAGCCACCTCGTACTGGGCGTGGTGAGTCTCGCCCATCTCCGGGCATCGGGCCGGCTCGGCGCCTATGCCGCCATGCCGATGCTGGTCGGGCTCGGCGTCGCCCTGTCGTTCACCGGGTCGCGGACAGGCTGGCTGCTCGTCCTGGGGCTGTTCGCCGGCACTTTCCTGCTGCGGCGCGCGGTCGGGGCGCTCACGGCGAGGTCCTGGCGCGAGGTGCTCGGAACCCTGGCCGCGGTCTTTCTCCTGTCCGACCTGGCGTCCGGGTTCCTCCGGCCGCAGGGACTGGCGGATGCGTCCCTTGGGCGATTCGCGTCGGGCGCGAGCAGTCTCTCGGAGCGGCTGCGCATCTGGGAAGGGGCGGTGGGGATGTTCCTCGATTCGCCCGTCACCGGCATCGGCCACGGCCAGTTCGCTGCGGGCTTCTTCGAACGGGCGTCCGACCTCGCGCCGCCCATTCCCGGCGTCATGACGGCAAATGCCCACAGCCTGCCGTTGCAGATCGCGGCCGAGTTCGGGCTGATAGGGCTGGGTCTCGGGGCGGTCTTCGGCCTCCTCTGGTGGCGGGGGGTCGCCCGCGGACGCATGGTGTCTGACACGCCCTGGGCACTCGGTGTGGCCGGCGTGATCCTGCTGCACGGCCTGGTGGAGTACCCGCTCTGGTACGCGTACTTCCTCGGGCCGTTCGCGCTTGCGCTTGGACTCGCCGAGGGCCCTCGCCTAGAATGCGCGTGCGCCCGGGCCGGAAGGTTCGCGGTGGCCGGTGCGGGGGCGCTGTCCGCCCTCGTCCTGCTCACCACGGCCATGGACTATCGGCTGGTCCGTGCCTTCGCCGACGGCGAGATCGCCAGAAGCGGCAGCGAGGACCAGCGCGCCGGGATCGACGGGCTGGCGGGCATGTTCCACCACTCGTTCCTGGCCGGCTATGCCGGCGTCGGTCTGCATCGGGGGCTCGAGTTGAGTCGCACGAGCCTGCCGCAGAAGCTGGCGCTCTCCACCGTGGTGGTGCGCGTCTTTCCGCTTCCCGACGTTGCCTATCGTCATGCGGTGCTGCTGGCCATGGACGGTGACGCCGTCGCCGCCCGGGCCTGGTGGGAGCGCGCTGCCGCCGTCTATCCGGACGAGGCGGAACGCTGGCGCGGACTGGGGCGCAACCTCGGTCTGCCCGGGCCCTGGAACGACATCGCAGCATTCACACACGCTGGAGAGGATTCGTGAGTTTCATTCGGGATAACTGGTGGCTGTTCGTGATCGCGATCGTGAGCGGCATCGGCATCGTCTGGCCGACCATTGCGAAGATGATGTCCGGCATTCCGCAGATCGGAGTGACCGAAGCCGTCACGCTCATCAACCGCCGCGAGCCCCTGGTCCTGGATGTCCGCAGCCAGGCGGAGTTCAACAACGGTCACATCGGCGGTGCCAGGCTCATTCCCGTCGGCGAGTTGAAGTCGCGCCTCGCTGACCTGGAGAAGTTCAAGGACAAGCCCGTGCTCGTGCACTGCGCGACGGGCAACCGGTCCCAGGGGGCTGCCAAGATGCTCAAGGACGCCGGCTTCAAGGAGGTATTCAATTTGCAAGGGGGCCTGGGTGCCTGGCAGCAAGCCGGCATGCCTGTGGAGAAGTGACCATGCCCGAAGTCCTCATGTACTGCACCGCCGTCTGCCCCTACTGCGTCGCTGCGGAGCGCCTGCTGTCTGCCCGCGGCGTGACCGACATCCGCAAGATCCGCGTGGATACCGAGCCCCAGCGGCGGGTCGAGATGATGGAGCGCACGGGGCGCCGCACCGTGCCGCAGATCTACATCGGCGACTTCCACGTGGGCGGCTTCGACGATCTGTCGGCCCTGGACCACGCCGGGCGCCTCAAGCCCTTGCTTTCGCCGGACGCAGCCGCCACCTGACAGTCAGACCGGCAGATCGCGGCACCCGCCGCGCCCCGGTCGATCCTCGCCGGGAGCGCCGCCTGCCATGCACCTTGTCTGTCCCCACTGCCATTCCGTCAACCGCGTGCCGGACGACCGTCTCGGCCAGTCTCCGAAGTGCGGCCGCTGCGGCGAGCCGGTGGTGACCGGTGAACCGGTCGCCCTGCGGGCGGATGCCTTCTCCCGCTTCATCGAGCGCAATGAACTGCCTGTGGTCGTGGACTTCTGGGCGTCCTGGTGCGGCCCCTGCAAGATGATGGCGCCCGTGTTCGAGCGCGCCGCCCGGACCCACGCCGGTCGGGTCGTGTTCGCCAAGGTCGACACCGACGCCGAGGCCGCCATCGCCCAGCCGCTGGGCATCCGCAGCATTCCCACGCTGATCCTGTTCCAGGGTGGTGCGGAGAAAGCCCGGATAGCCGGCGCCCTGGACGGGGCTTCGCTGGAACGCTGGATCACCCAGAACGCGGCCTGAACGCGACGGAAGGGCGGGAGGCGTGGGGTACACTACGCGCCGCTTTTCATTCAACCATCCGGAGTTTCCATGGCCGAGCAGCCACAGCAGCCGATCCAGGCGCAATTCACCATCGAGAAGATCTACGTCAAGGATGCGTCCGTGGAAATTCCCAACGCGCCCCAGATCTTTCTGGAGCGCGCCCAGCCTGAACTCGAATTCCAGTTTCGCAACGAAGGCCAGTTGATCGGCGACGACCACCACGAAGTGGTCCTGACCGCCACCGTCACCGCCAAGCTCAAGGACAGCGGCAAGACCGTGTTCCTGATCGAGGCCAGCCAGGGCGGGATCTTCATGGTGAAGGGCGTGCCCCAGACCGACATGGAACTGGTCTATGCCATCACCTGCCCGACCATCCTGCTGCCGTACCTGCGCGAGACCGTGTCGGACATGGCAGTCCGTGCCGGCTTCCCGCCCGTGTTCCTGGCGCCGATGAACTTCGAGGCCCTGTACCGTCAGCGTCAGCAGGCCGAAGAAGCCGCGCCCGAGGTAAAGCACTGAAACGCTTCCTTCCCGTCGTCGCTGCCGGTCTCTGGGCGGCCAGCGCCGCCGCCCTGGAGTTCCGGGCGGTGGGCGAGGCGCCGGCGGTGCTGTACGACGGGCCGTCCCGGGAGGCCCGCAAGATTCTCGTTGTCGGCCCCGGTTCGCCGGTGGAGGTTCTCTCCGCCATCGACGGGTGGCTGAAGATCCGTGAGCACGGCGGCAAGCTCGCCTGGGCGGAAGCTTCCGCCATCGTGCAGAAGCGCGCGCTCGTCGTGACCGCTGCGACGGTCACCCTGCGGGAGACTGCGGTCGAGACGGCACCTGCCGTCCTCGAAGCCCAGCGTGGCGTCATCCTGCAGTTCGTCGAGACTGCCGGACTCTGGGTCAAGGTGCGCCATCGCGATGGCGCCACCGGCTTCGTCCGCGCTTCGGAGGTCTGGGGACTGTGAATCTCACCATTCTCGGTGCCGGTGCCTGGGGCACGGCGTTTGCCCTCGCCCAGCGCGAGCGGCATTCGGTCACCCTGTGGACCTGGCAGGCGGAGCACTGCGCGGCCATGCGTGCCGCGCGCCGCAATGAGTTCCTCTCCGGGTTCGACCTGCCGGACGACATCGCCATCGAGTCCGATCCGGGCGTCGCGCTTGCCCGGGCCGAACTCGTCGTCATCGCCACCCCCACGTCAGCCATGCGCTCGACGCTCGTGTCGGCGGCCCCGCTGACCAGGGCCCCGGTCATCTGGTTGTGCAAGGGCTTCGAGCCCGGCAGCGCCAAGTTCCCGCACCAGGTCGCGGCGGAAACCCTGCCCGAAACCGTTCCGCGCGGCGCGCTTTCGGGGCCGAGCTTCGCCGAGGAGATCGCTCGAGGCCTTCCCGCCGCCGTGACGCTGGCATCGCCCACCCCGACGTTTGCCGAGCACTGCGCCCGGGAACTGCACGGACCGCGTCTGCGCATCTATTCCAGCACCGATCTGCCCGGCGTCGAGGTGGGCGGTGCGGTCAAGAACGTGATGGCCATCGCTGCCGGCGTATGTGACGGCCTCGGTTTCGGCCTGTCGGCCCGCGCCGCGCTCATGACGCGTGGATTGGCCGAGATTGCCCGGCTGGGCCTGCGTCTGGGCGGCCGAATGGAAACCTTCCTCGGTCTTGCGGGCGCCGGTGACCTGATCCTCACCTGCACCGGCGATCTTTCTCGCAACCGGCGCGTGGGGCTCGCTCTGGCAAAGGGCCACTCGCTGGACCGTGTCCTCACCGACCTCGGTCATGTGGCCGAGGGCGTCAATACGGCGCGGGAAGTCCGCCGGCTCGCCGAACGCCACGGCGTCGACATGCCGATTTCCGAAGCGGTCTGCCGTCTGCTGGACGGCGAGATCGATGCGAATGCCGCGGCCGAGGCTCTCCTCCGGCGCGACCCGCGCACCGAGGCCGAGTAGCGCTCCACCGGTCGCGGTGTGCCGCTCAGCCGGCACCTTCGAATCCCAGCTGTCTCCAAGCTTCGTAGACCACGACGGCGACTGCATTCGACAGATTCAGGCTGCGGTTGCCTGCTCTCATGGGCAGGCGAAGCCGTCGTTCGGGGGGAACTCTTTCCAGAACCCCTGCGGGCAGCCCCCGCGACTCCGGGCCGAACAGGAGGGCGTCCCCCGCCTGGAATCCGGTGTCGTACACATGGTTCTCGACCTTGCTGCTCAAGGCGAAAAGCCGCGCCGGCTGCAGCGCCGCGAGGCACGCATCGAGGTCCGGATGCACGCGCACCACGGCCATCTCGTGGTAGTCCAGACCTGCTCGTCGCACTTCCCGCTCCCCCATCCGGAATCCGAGCGGCTCCACGAGATGGAGCTCGCAACCGGCGTTGGCGCACAGGCGGATGACATTGCCCGTGTTGGGGGGAATCTCGGGTTCGAAGAGGATCACGCGGAACATGACGCGGCCGGGATGGAGGGAATCCTCAAGTTTCCCCCATCCCCGTCCGAAGTACAGCGTCATTCAGTGAAGGAATCGAGCCGCCGTCCGCGGCCAGCGCCGCGGCGGACCCTCTCCCCATGCCAAGACCCGAGAAAGTCCGGCTGGGCGAGATCCTGTTGCGACAGGGTCTCCTCAGTCCGGAGCAGCTTGCCCAGGCGCTCGAAGCGCAGAAGAAGTCCGGACGCCGGCTCGGACGGGTATTCATCGATTCCGGTTATGTGACCGAGGAGCAGATCTGCGAGGCGCTTGCAGGGCAGTTGCGCATCGCCTTCGTCGACCTGCGCCAGGTGCGGCTCACGCCGGAGGTCGTGGCGAAGCTCTCCGAGGCCCAGGCCCGGCGCTTCCGCGCGGTGATTCTCGAGGATCTCGGCACGGCAATCCGGGTCGGCATGGCCGACCCGACGGACATCCTCGCCTACGACGAGCTCGCGCGTATCCTCAAGCGCGAAGTGGAAGTCTGTGTCGTCGCCGAATCGCAGCTGCTCGCGGCGCTGGATCGCGCGTATCCGCGATCCGGCGAGATCTCCGGCCTCGCCCAGGAGCTGGGGGAGGAGATCGGGGACGGCGGCGTCGACTTCGCCTCACTGGGCGTGCCGGCGTCCTCCGAAGACGCGCCGGTTGTGAAGCTGCTCCAGAGCGTGTTCGAGGAGGCCGTGCGCGCCCGCGCCTCGGATATCCACATCGAACCGCAGGAAGCGAAGCTCTTCATCCGCTTCCGCATCGACGGCGTGCTGCACATCCAGACCCAGGCGGACGCGAAGATCGCCGCGCCGCTGCTGCTGCGCCTCAAGCTCATGTCCGGGCTCGACATTTCGGAGAAGCGCCTGCCGCAGGACGGCCGCTTCCACATCCAGCTTCGCAATTCGCAGGTCGACGTGCGTATTTCCACGATGCCTACGCAGCACGGCGAGTCGGCGGTGATGCGACTGCTCAATCAGTCCGCGGGAGTCTCGAAGCTAGACCGTCTCGGCATGCCGGCGCACGTGCTCGATCGCATGCGCCGGATCATCCAGCGCCCGAGCGGGATGGTGCTCGTCACCGGCCCGACCGGCAGCGGCAAGACCACGACGCTCTATGCGGCCCTCGCGGAACTGAACACGCCGGAGCGCAAGATCATCACGGTGGAGGATCCGGTCGAGTACCGCCTGCCCGGCCTCAACCAGGTCCAGGTGCACGAGAAGATCGATCTCACCTTCGGCCGGGTGCTGCGCACGGCGCTGCGGCAGGACCCGGATGTCATTCTGGTCGGCGAGATGCGCGACCAGGGCACCGTGGAGACCGGCTTGCGCGCCGCGATGACCGGCCACCTGGTGCTTTCCACGCTGCATACGAACGACGCAGCAAGCACGCCTCTGCGGCTGATGGACATGGGGGCACCGCAGTATATGGTCGCGATGTCGCTCCAGGTCGTGCTCGCACAACGGCTGCTGCGGCTCGTATGCGAGCACTGCTCGACGCCCCACACCCTCGAGGATCACGAGCGCGAATGGCTCAAGCTGGAACTGGGCGATCGTGCCGAGCAGTTCCCTTACCGGAAGGGCGCGGGCTGCAACCAGTGCGGCAACACGGGCTACACCGGCCGCACCGGCATCTACGAGATGCTCGAGATGACGCGGCCCGTGGTCGAGGCGGCGACCGACGGCGATCACCAGACCTTCGTGGATGCGGCGCGCAAGCAGATGGGCGGTCGCACCCTGCGTCGCGCTGCGGTGGAACTCGCGGTGCGCGGCAAGACCAGCGTGGCCGAGGCGATGCACTCCTCGAACGCTTTCGACTAGCCGCAGCCGACCCATGCCTCATTTCGCCTACAAGGGCCGCAATGCCGGCGGGGATCTCGTCGAAGGCAGTCTGGACGGACTGAATCCGAGCGCGATTGCCGGACAGCTCCTGGCCCTGGGCATCACGCCGCTCGACATCTCGGCCGCGCCGGAGACAGGAAGGGAGGAAACGGGAGAGGGCCAGTCCTGGTTCCGGAGCAGGAAGGTCGATGCGGCGGAACTGATGCTGTTCAGCCGCCAGATGTTCGCGCTGCTGAAGGCGGGCGTGCCCATCATGCGGGCGCTCTCCGGCCTCCAGGACTCCTCCACGAATCCGGCGTTCCGGACAGCGATTCAGGGCGTTCGCGAGAGCCTCGATGGTGGGCGCGATCTGTCCGCTTCGATGCAAAGGCAGAAGGGCGTGTTCAACCCCTTCTACGTCGCCATGATCTACGTGGGCGAGAGCACGGGCCGGCTCGAGGAGATCTTCCAGCGGCTGTTCCGGCATCTGGAGTTCCAGGAGTTCATGCGTACGCAGGTGAAGTCGGCGCTGCGCTATCCCACGTTCGTCGTGATGGCGATGGCCGGTGCCATCGTGGTGATCAACCTGTTTGTCATCCCCGCATTCGCCAAGGTCTACAAGGGCTTCGGGGCGCAGCTCCCGCCCATCACCCGCGCGCTGATCGCCTTCTCCGATTTCACCGTGGCGGCGTGGCCCTACCTGCTGGCGGGCGGCATCGGGGGCTTCTTCCTGTTCCGGCGTCACATCCGCACTGAAGCAGGGCGGCTCTGGTGGGACCGCTTCCGCCTGCGGGTGCCGATCGCCGGAAAGATCATCCGCAAGGCGACGATCGCCCGGTTTTCCCGCAGCTTCTCGCTCGCCTTCCGCAGCGGCGTCCCGATCACGCAGGCGCTTTCGCTGAGCGCGCAGACGGTCGACAACACTTACATGGCATCGAAGATCGAGAAGATGCGTGAAGGCGTGGAACGGGGCGAAAGCCTGGTGCGAACCGCGGTGCACTCCGGTGTCTTCACGCCCGTCGCCCTGCAGATGATCGTCGTCGGCGAGGAATCCGGGTCCCTCGACGACATGATGGAAGAGGTGGCGGAGCTGTATCAGCGGGAAGTGGAGTACGAGCTGAAGACACTGTCGTCGCAGATCGAGCCGATCCTGATCGTGGGGCTCGGTGTGCTGGTCCTGATCCTGGCGCTGGGCGTGTTCCTGCCCATCTGGGACCTCGGCCAGGCCGCCTTCAACAAGGGCTCGTGAGGCGTCCGCCCATGCTGCGCAGGTCGAAAACCCTCAAGCCCTTCGGCGACCCGCCGCTAATTGGGTTCGCAAGGGGCGATTTGCCCCAGGGAAACGTGCGGGACGAGTCACCAGTGACCAGTGCGACGAAACAGATCGGAAGGCCTTCGGCGGGATTCACGCTCATCGAGCTCGTGGTGGTGATCTCCATCATCGGGATCCTCGCTGCCTTTGCGCTGCCACGGTACATCAACATGCAGAGCCAGAGCCGGGCCGCGAAGCTGAACGCCATCTACGGTGCTGTCCGTTCCGCCTCGGCACTGGCGTCCGCGGCCTGCCGCGTGGATCTGGCCGGCGTGTCGGTGGCGCCCACCTGCACGCAGGACGGTGGCACGGTGAACATGGACGGACTCGCAGTCACCATGCGATTCGGATATCCCACCGCGGACGGCGCGGGCATCGTCACGGCGGCGCAGATCAATCCCCAGACCGATCAGGTGAGAGTCCTCGCCGGCAATCCGCTGGTGATTCAGGTGCAGGGCGCCGTGGACTCGATCAACTGCCAGATGACGTACCAGGAACCGCCCGGACGCGGTCAGGCACCCATCCTGGCGCCGCCGGTGACCACCGGCTGCTGAGCCGGCTTCGACGCGCGTCAGAGACACCCACTTCACTTTCCAGGCATAACGGAGTCATCCCATGAACAGCAGGCAATCGGGCTTCACCCTCATCGAACTCGTCGTGGTCATCGTCATTCTCGGGATCCTCGCCGCGGTGGCGCTGCCGCGGTTCATCGATCTCAGTGCCGATGCCCGCCTGGCTGCCACGCGTGGCGTGACCGGTGCGATCTCGTCCGCCGCATCGATCAACTACGGCGCCTTCAAGGTGAACTCCGCCCGGACCGGCGTGGTGCGCATGAACTCCACCAACGTCTGCACGGGCACCATCCTCGGCTCCATCCTCCAGGGTGGCAGCATGCCGGCCGGCTACACCGTCAGCGGAACGGGCAACTGCAGCACCGGCGGCGATGGTGCCGTGGTCTCGTGCACCGTGACCGATTCGCAGGACAGCACGGCGACCGCCACCGCATCGGTCGTCTGCACCAACTGACCACCGGATCGGGCGGCCGCCGCGCCGCCCGCCTTCCCGACATGGCGCGCAGGCGGAATGTCGAATCGTGCGATCGCGCGCGGGAAGGTCTGATCGATCGGCGTGGACGTTGCCGATCGACCAGACCTTCCCGCGCTCGTGGTTTCACCCTGACGGAGCTGATCGTCGTCATCATGGTGCTCGGTGCGCTCGCCGTGGTTGCGCTGCCACGCTTCGCCAGCCAGGACGATTTCTCGGCGCAGGGCACGGCAGACCAGGTGGCTTCGGCACTGAGGTACGCGCAGAAGGCGGCCATTTCCGCGAGGTCCGACGTCCGAGTCACGTTTGCGTCCAACGGGCTTTCGGCGTGCTTCGTGACAGGGGGGACGTGTTCTGCAGATGTCGTCGACCCGACTCGCGGCTCGGCGCTCGCGGTCTCCGGATCCTCGACGATCACCATCAGCGGCACCACCTTCACGTTCGATGCGCTCGGAAGACCGAGCATCGGCGCGACGACCGTCTCGATCGCCGGCGGCGGACTGACGCGCTCGCTCACCATCGAAGCGGAAACGGGGTATGTCCACCCGTGAACGCGAGCGTCCCGGAATGCCTGCGATCCGGCCGTCAACGGGGTGTGACGCTGGTCGAACTGATCGTCTTCATCGTGATCATCAGTGTGGGTCTCGTCGGCATCCTGGGCGTCCTCAACCTGACTTCGGCGAAGAGCGCCGATCCGCTGATCCGCAAGCAGGCGCTGTCCATTGCCGAGGCCCTGCTCGAGGAAGTGAGTCTGATGCCCTTCACCTTCTGCGACCCGGACGACACGGCGACCGCGACCGCCACGAGCACAGCGGGATGCACGGTGGCGGAGAGCATGGCGAGCCCGGGACCGGAAACCTCGCAGGGCGAGAGCCGATACAGCACGACGGCACCCTTCGACAATGTGAACGACTATCACGGCTTCACCATGAGCGGCATCCGCGATCTGAGCGGCGCCGTGGTGCCCGGCCTCGCGTCCTACAACGCATCGGTGTCGGTGACGCGCGGTGGTCTCGGCGTGGCGAGTGCCGACGACGTGGTGCTCATCGCCGTCACGGTTTCGGGGCCCGGCAGCGAGACTGTCACTGTCCACGGCTATCGGGTGCGTTATGCACCCAATGCGCTGCCGTGAGGCCTGGTCCGATGGTCCGTCCGCGCCAGTTCGGCTTCACGCTGGTGGAGGCGGTGGTCTCCATCGCGGTGGTCGGCGTGCTGTTCGCGATCGTCGCGTTGTTCCTGCGTTCCCCCGTTCAGGGCTACCTCGACACGACCCGCCGCGCCGAGCTGTCCGACATCGCCGACGTGGCGGTGCGCCGACTTGTCCGCGACTTGCGACTCGCGCTGCCGAACAGTGTTCGCGTGGACGCATCCGGGCGCTACCTCGAGTTTCTTCAGGTGACGGGCGGAGGCCGATACCGGTCGCAGACCGACAGCACCGGCGCCGGCAATGCGCTCGACTTCACGTCGGCGTCCGGGGACAGCACCTTCGATGTGATCGGGGCGATGCCGACGGTGACGGCAGGCAATCAGGTCGTGGTCTTCAATCTCGGCAGCGGGTTCACAGGAGCCGATGCCTGGGCGGCGAGCGGAAACAACCGGGCGACGGTCGGTTCCGTTGCCGGCAGCACCATCACACTGAGTGCGGCGAAGGTGTTTCCTTTCGAGTCACCGGGACGTCGCTTTCACGTGTTGGAGGGGCCCGTCACGTACGAGTGCGACCTCGCCACCGGGGTGATCCGTCGCTACTGGGGCTACACAATCTCGGCAGCTCAGGCGACACCCCCTTCGGGTGGCAGCAACGCGCTGCTCGCGTCCCGCGTGACCGACTGCGGCTTCGCCTACAACGCCAATGAACTGCTGCAGCGCTATGGCACGGTGTCGCTGCGACTTGCCGTCACCGCGGAGAGCGAGACGGCTACCCTGTTTGCGCAAGCCCATGTCCCGAACATTCCGTGACCGCAGCGGCGGCTTCGCCATCGCGACCGCCCTGTTCCTGCTCGTGATCCTCGCGCTGCTGGGCGTGTTCGCCATGTCGGTGTCCGGCATGCATCAGTCAGCCCAGGCGCTCGACATGGGCGGCGTGCGCGCCTACCAGGGAGCACGCGCCGGCATCGAGTGGGCGCTGCTTCAGGTGCTCGACGGCGACAGCAACGATGCGGGTCTTTCCGCCTCGCCGCCTGTGCCGCCTGCCTGCTTCGCGAGCACGACGCTCGCGCTCGGCGCCACTTTCGACAACCTCTCAGCCACCGTGACGTGCACGCGGACCACGACCACCGAAGCCAACCGCCAGGTGGCCGTCTACGCGCTGGTGTCCACGGTTTCCGGGGGAGGGGCCGCGTTCCCGGTCAGCCGGGAGGTGCGGACGACGGTGTCGCGCTGCACGGACCCGGGTGGCAGCGCGCCGAGGTACGCATGTCCCTGAGACGCCTTGGGGCGATCGCGATCGGTCTGCTGCGTGCGGCCCTGCTCGCATTCCTCCTTCCTGGCACGGCGAACGCCCAGGTCACCGCCGGGTCGACGTGCGGAACGGTGCCCAGCACCTTTCCGATCGTCGGAGGGTCGAGCTCGTCGCTGCAGTTCGACACGTCACCGACGATGAACTCGAGCAGCATCTCCGGGTCCGGCAACGTCGTGCGGACCACCGGCGCCCGCACCAACTCCGCAGTGACGCTGCCGCGGCTGGACCCCGCCAGCTTCCCGTCCATCAGCAGTTCCGTGAACGCGAGCGCTTCTCCCTTAGCGCCCGGTTCCTACTCCTCGGTCAGCGTGAATACTGCCGGCTTCCGTTTCAGCGGCGGCGGAACGTACTACATCAGCAATATGAACGTGAACTCCACCTCGTTCGTATTGGGAACCGGGGTGTACTACATCCAGAATCTGAGTCTGAGCGACAACACGACGATCACGCTCTCTGGGGGACCGGTGAAGATTTATCTCGGAGGATCCGTCAACCCTCGCAACAATCTTTCCTTCAACGCCGGGGGCAACACCTCCGATCTGGCCATATTCCTCTATCCGAACCAGGCGTTCGAAGCGGGTGACGGTTTCATCTTCAACGGATTGCTGTACACGTCGGGCACCGGGAGGATCAGGATCGAGGACGACGCGCGCATCACTGGCGCCGTGATGGCGCGCGACGAAGTCAGGTTCGGCAAAAATCTGCGATTCACGAGCACGACAACCACCATGGCTGCCATTGGGACGATCTCCACTTGCGCCACCTTGCCTGCCACGCTGACCGCCGAGTACCGATTCGACGAATGCACCTACACCGACTCTGCCAACGAGGTGCGCGACAGCGTGGGAACGGCGCACGGGACGCCGCGCAACGGCGTCAGCAGCGAGCCGTCGGGCGAGGTCAGTCGCGCGGCCGGCTTCGACAAGTACGACCGATGGGTGAGCGTGTCCACGCGCCTCCAGAGCACCTGGAGCGTGAGCACCTGGATCAAGTGGCCGCTCTCCGTCAACAGCGGATCGCAGTACCACGTGCTCGCTGCCACCGACGGCGGCGGCGACGTTCTGTACCTGGACAACCGGAACAACTTTCTCTGGGGCGTGTACACCACCAGTGCGACCGTCGACGGCACGTATCGGTTCGGCTCCCTATCAGACGGCTGGCACCATATCGCTGTGGTGGCGAGCGGTGGGCGCACCACGCTGTATGTGGACGGCTCCTCGGTGGACTCCGTAAACCACGCTCTGGGCGCCGGTACGCTCACCTACCTCGGCACGTCCTTCGACTACGTGGATACCAGCCTGGCGCAGGGCTGGCGCGGTGCATTGGATGAGTTCCAGGTCTGGAACGGCGCGCTCACCGCAAGCGAGGTCCTCAGCATCTACACCAATCAGGCGGCGGGCAACAACTACGACGGCACCCGGCGGGCGGCAGCCAGTTGCGGGCCGAGCCGCTTCTCGGTCACAGCCTCGGCCACGGCGAGTACTTGCGCCGCGCATAGCGTGACGATCTCCGCACTGGATTCCACCGGCAGCGTGGTGACGAGCTATACGGGGACCGTCAACCTCACGACCAGCACCGGACGGGGGTCGTGGTCTGCCGGTCCTTCCTCCGGTACCGTGACGGAAACCGGCACCGCCAACGACGGTGCCGCGAGCTACACGTTCCGGGCCGGTGATCTCGGCAGCGTTACGCTCCGGCTCACGAATCAGAGTGCCGATACGCTGACCATTACCGCGACGGACAGCACCAACAGCACGGTCAACGGCGTGTCGAGTTCGGTGGCCTTCCGCGACAACGCGTTCGTGATCACGGCCACCGACAGCTTGAGCACGACGGCTGTTGCCGCCCGGCCTCACGCCCTGACCGCGACGCTGTTCCGGCGCGACACGTCTCTGCCCACGCCCAACTGCTTCATCGCGACGAACTACACCGGGGCTCGAAACCTGAAGGCCTGGTACACGACCGACGCCAGCCATCCGGCCGGGGCCAGCGCGCCGGCGATCAACGCCGGCAGCGCCCTCGGCACCGCCGTGCCCGGTTCCAACAATGTGGCGCTCACCTTCACCGCCGGTGTGGCGACCTTCAACCTCACCACCACGGATGTCGGCAAGTACACGGTGAGTCTTCGGGACGACTCGCGTACCTTCGCGGGTGCGGTGAACATCGATGGCACGTCCCCGACACTCACCGTGCGTCCGTTCGCGATCGCGATCACCGGGGTCGCGAAGGGCGCAACGGCCAACCCCGAGGGGACGGCCACCAGCGGCAGCCGTTTCGTGGCGGCGGGCGACACGTTCAGCGCCACGGTAGGCGGGTATCTGTGGGCCACCGGAGACGATGCGAACAACGACGGCACGCCCGACTCCGGCGCGAACGTCCTGAACAACGGTCTCGCCCCGCGATTCGCCTGGGCGACGACGCTTTCCCCTGCCAACACAGCCGGCCTGTTCACGCCCAGCGGCGGGACGCTCGGCATGCTGGGCGGGACCACCAGCATTGCGTCGGGGAGTTTCTCGGGCGGCTCGGCCACGGTGTCGAACCTGACCTACAGCGAGGTCGGCAGCGTGAGTCTCACCGCGACGGCCACGAGTTATCTCAACACGAGCGGTGTCACGCTTACCGGCACCGTCGTGAATGCCACAACCGGCCAGACGGCGCGCGTGGGGCGCTTCCACCCGAGCCACTTTGCTCTGGCGAGTGGCGCAGCAGTCACACCTTCCTGTTCCAGCGGTGGCTTCACCTACATGGGCGAGCCGGCGCTCGGCGTGCGCTTCACGCTCGAGGCACGCAACCTGGCCGACGCGGTCACCACCAACTATCGCGCATCCGTCTACAACGTGGGGACCGTGAATCTTGCCGCCGAGAATGCCGATGCCGGCACCGACCTCGGCGCCCGGGTGACCGGACTGCCCTCCGCGACCTGGACCCTCGGGCAGTACGCGGTAAATGCCACCGGCGCCACCTTCTCCCGATCGAGTTCGCCCGACGGACCATTCGACTCTCTGCTCCTTGGGGTTGCCGTCACGGATGCCGACGGCGCGGTGATGACGAGCCGTGACATGAACGCAGCGACGGCCGGCGCCTGCTCGACTGCCTGCACGGCGCGGGCCCTGAATGCTTCCGCGGCGACCCGGGTCCGCTTCGGGCGGTTGCGGGTCGGCAATGCCCTGGGCTCTCCCCAACTGGAACTGCCGGTGCCGCTCACCGCCGAGTTCTGGAACGGGGTGGGTTTCGCCACCAACAGCCTCGACGGCTGTACGCGCCTCACCAATACCCAAATTGCATTCTCGAACTACAGGGCGCCGCTGGCGGCGTGCACCACGTCGGGAAGCCCTACGGGAAGTAACGGCATTGTGTTCTCCTCAGGACGCGGCACCCTGCGCCTCAGCCGCCCGGCAACCACCGGCTCTGTCGATCTGACGCCCAACCTGGGAGCCAGCGCGAGCGGAAACACTTGCAGCGGCGGTGCGTCCTCCGCCGCGACGGCGGCTTCCAGGACGTGGCTCCAGGGCAACTGGGGGGCGTCCACCTACGACCGGAATCCGACGGCGCGCGCCGTATTCGGTCTGCATAACCGTTCCCAGGACGTTATCTTCTCAAGGGAGTCGTACTGACGGTCGTAAATGTTCGTGCCGGGCTTTATGCCCATGGATTAACGCGAACAAACGACCGTGAAGCTCTCCCGAACCCGAACTGCCCAGGATGCCTGGACCGCCATCGCCCTCGACGGCCGGCGGCTCGACATCGCGCGGATGCAGACAGGCGTCGGCCAGCGGCCGCGGCTCTCGGTGTTTTCCACCATCCAGTGCGAGCCCGAAGTCCCGTCGACCCTGCGACGCGTGGCAAAGGAACTGCGGCTGGAAAAGGGCCGGATCAACGCGCTCCTGCCCCATGGTGACTACGACCTGCTGCCGGTCGAGGCGCCCGAAGTTCCGGCGGAGGAATTGCGCACGGCTGTGCGCTGGCGGCTGAAGGACGTTCTCGAGTATCCGCCGGAGGACGCCACGATCGATGTGCTGCCCCTGCCGCAGTCTCCCTCCCCGGCCGGCCGTGCGGCGCAGCTGATCGCCGTGGCGACCCGCAGCGAGCGCATCGCCTCCTGCATCGAACTCTTCGACGGTGCGCGTCTCGCCCTGTCGGCCATCGACATCCACGAGATGGCCCAGCGCAATGTGGCGGCGCTCTTCGAGGAAGGCGAGCGCGCGGTGGCGATGGTGTCGTTCAGCGACAAGCGCGGCCTGCTCACCGTTTCGGCGAAGGGTCAGCTCTATCTCGCCCGCAATCTGGAGATCGGCACGGAGGTCATGGAGCGGACTGCCGCTGAGGCGAGATCGGGGCTGATGGACCGCCTCGCCCTCGAGTTGCAGCGGTCGCTGGATCACTTCGACCGCCAGTTCGGCGGCCTCCAGGTGTCGCGTCTGCTGGTGACGCCGTTCGCGCAGGCCGACGCACTGCGCGTCGTCCTCGCGGAAAGCCTCTACGTCGCCGTGGAGATCCTCGACCTCGCACGGGTCATCGATCTCGACGGCGTCCCGGCACTGCGCGATCCCGAAGCCCAGGGGCGCCATGTGCGGGTCATCGGCGCGGCGCTGCGGAGCCTCTGAGCCATGCGCCACGAGATCAATCTCTTCGACGCGACGCTGCGAAAGCCGCGGGTCTTCCTGCCTTCCGGCCAGGTCGCCGCGGGCTGGATGACATTCGCGTTGCTGCTTCTGGCGGTGTACGGATGGCAGGCCTACTCCTGGCAGCGACTGCAGCAGGAGCAGCGCGCCGCCGGCGCGGCGCTCGCGGCGCTGCAGGAGGAAGTGAAGAAAGTCTCGCAGAGTCTCTCGGGCCGCAAGCCCTCGCCCGAGGCGAGCGCCAGGGTCGAGGAAAGCGAGGCCGCGTTGCAGGTCCGGTCACAGGTGCTGGAAAGGTTGCGCCGCGGCGATCTGGGCAGCCGGGACGGTCATTCCGCCCTGCTGCAATCGCTGGCACGCAATGCGGTCCCCGGGCTGTGGCTCACGGCGATCACGGTGACGGGTGCCGGCTCCGATGTGCTGCTCGTCGGTCGCACCGCGGATCCCGCGCTGCTGCCGGAGTATCTCACCCGACTCGGCAAGGATGCGCCGCTGCAGGGCCACGCGTTCAACGCGCTGGAGGTGGCCCGGCCGTTGGAAGAAGACGCCACCCCGGAGGCAGGGCAGCGCCCGGCGGCGCCGCGCCCGGCCGCCTTCCTCGAGTTCCGGGTCGCTTCCCGTTCCGGCGAAACCCCGGCCGGAGGCGCGCGATGAACGCCCGCTGGCGCAAGCTGGCTGCCAGACTGGACGCCCTCGCGAATCGCGAGCGGGCGATGGTGTTCTTCGGCGGCATGGCCATGATCTTCCTCGTGCTGTGGGTCGCCGCCATCGAGCCTGTCGCGAAGAAGGTCACGAGCCTCCGCACGGACGTCACCTCGCAGCAGGAAACCTTGCGGACCTTCTCCGCACAGAAGGCCGAACTGGAAGCCCAGCTGCGCCGGCACCCCGACGAAGCGCTGCTGTCGCGGCTGGCCGATCTGGAAAGGAACATGGCTGACGTCGATGGCGCCATCCGCGACATGAACGTGGGCCTGGTGTCGCCGGAGCGCATGGTCTCGCTGGTCCGCGATCTGGTGTCGCGATCGCCCGGCATCGCCCTGCGTTCACTCAAGACGCTGCCCGCCGAACCCTTTGACGGCGGGGAATCGGGAACCGAAGTCGTCGCCGCCGGCGAGACGAAGGCCAGGACCACGACGGCTTCGCTTTACAGGCACGGCGTCGAACTCACGGTCGAAGGCTCGTACCCCGCGCTTCTCGCGTACTGCCGCCGGCTGGAGGCGCTGTCGGTGCGCGCCATGTGGAACCGCACGCACCTCGATGCCGCCCGTCATCCGACCGTCGTGATGACGCTGACCCTCTACACCCTGAGCATGGACCGCACATGGATGACCCTGTGACCCGAAACGCGATGGCCAATGTTCTGTGTCCCCTCGTGATCGCCCTCGCGGCGACTCCGGTGGTGGCCGAGGATCTGCCGGATCCGATGCGACCCGCCGTGGCTGCCGCGAAGTCCGATTCGGATCAGGCGGGCACCGCCGTGGGCGACCTCGTGCTGCAGTCCGTCCTGGTGTCTTCCCAGCGACGGGTGGCCGTGATCAGCGGCCAAGTGGTGCCGCTGGGCGGGCGGATCGATGCCTGGCGTCTGGTGCGACTCACCGAGTCCCAGGCATGGCTGCGGGGGCCGGAAGGCGAGCGGATGCTCGATTTGTACGGTGCCGCGGCGCGTCAACTGGTCAAGTCCGCCCCGGTTGCGCCGTTGAAGCGACCAAGACCCCAACGAACCGACGGTTCCTGATGCGATATCGGCATGTCATGAAAGGCTACCAGGCGACCTGGATCCTCGCGATCCTGGTCGCCGCGGTGCTTTCCGGCTGCGGCAGCTTCCAGCCCCGCGCCGGCAAGACGCTCGACCGCATCGATGGTGAACTGGCCGACGGACTCTCCAACCGCAAGCCCGTGCGCGAGCCGGATGCGGTGTCGCAGGCGCTGCTGCCGCCGGTGGTGATCGAGATGCCGAAAGCGCAGGGGCGCCCGGCCGAACCGCGCTTCGATCTCAATGTGGCGAACGCGCCGGCACCGCAGGTGCTGATGGCGATCGTCCAGGGCACGCGCTACAGCATGGTCGTCCATCCGGGCATCAAGGAAAACATCTCCATCGCGCTGAAGGACGTCACCGTTCCGGAGGCGCTGGAGACCGTGCGCGACCTCTACGGCTATGACTTCCGCATTCAGGGCGGGCGGATCCTGGTCCAGCCGCCGGAAATCCAGACTCGTGTGTTCCAGGTGAACTACCTGATGACCCAGCGCCGCGGGCGCAGCGACGTGCGGGTCACGTCCGGCGCGATTTCGGATTTCGTATCCCCTGGCGCCGGCATGCCTGGCACAGGCTTGCCGGGCATGCCGGGCGGCGCGCCGTCGCCGGGCATCCCCGCAACGCCGGGCGCCATGCCGGGCGGTGCCGGCGCCGCCTCTCAAGCGGTCGTGGGCAGCCGGGTCGTGACGACCACCGACAGCGACTTCTGGCGCGAGCTGAGCGAAGCGCTGCAGGCGATCGTCGGCAAGGACAACGGCCGGCACGTGGTGATCAGCCCGCAGTCCGGCGTCATCGTCGTGCGTGCGCTGCCCCCCGAGATCCGCTCGGTGGAGAACTACCTTCGCGCCACCCGGCTCGTGCTCGAGCGCCAGGTGATGCTCGAGGCGAAGATCATCGAGGTCGAACTGTCCGACGGCTACCAGGCGGGCATCAACTGGGCAGCGTTCCGGGCGGGCGACAACAGCCGCCTGGGCGGCGGTGTGATCTCCCCCGGCGCGTCGCTCAGCACCCAGGGCGAGATCTCTTCGCCCACCGCCCGCGCATCGGACGGCAGCATCTCTGCCAATTCCGCACTCACCTCCACGCCGGGGCGGCCCGGGCTGCTGGAGGCGGGCATCGGCGTGCCGGGATCGGTGTTCGGCCTCGCATTCCAGACCAACAATTTCGCGTCGCTGCTCTCGTTCCTGCAGACGCAGGGCAACCTGCAGGTCCTGTCGAGCCCGCGCATCGCGGCACTCAACAATCAGAAGGCCGTGCTCAAGGTCGGCAACGACGAGTTCTTCGTGACGAACGTCACCACGACGACGCTGACGAACGCGGCCGGCGGGACGACGCAGTCGCCATCCATCGTCGTGCAGCCGTTCTTCTCCGGCGTCGCGCTCGACGTGACGCCGCAGATCGACGAGAACAACCAGATCATTCTGCACATCCACCCGTCGGTCTCCAACGTGGTGGAGAAGAGCAAGAACATCGATCTGGGCACCTCCGGCAGTTTCCGCCTGCCGCTCGCGTCCAGCACCATCAGCGAGACGGACACCGTGGTCCGCGTGAACGACGGGAACATCGTCGCGATCGGTGGCCTCATGCGCGAGTCGACGCAGCGCACGCGCTCCGGCGTGCCCGGCCTGGCGAACGCACCGGTCGTCGGCGGCGCCTTCCGGTCCACCGCCAATGCCTCCCGCAAGAGCGAACTCGTGATCCTGCTGAAGCCCACGGTGATTGTCGGCGACACCACGGCCGAGAAGGATCTGCAGGACATCCGCGCGCGACTTCGCGCGTACGAGGCCGCTGACGGCCCCAACGGCAATTCCATGTGGCGCGACGGCAAGGACCGCTGATGCCGCGCCCGTCGTTCGAGAGACATCAAGGAGCATCGCGCCATGTCTGAAGCCATGTACCAGAGCCATTTCGGCCTGCGTGAAGCCCCGTTTGGCATCACGCCGGACACCACCTTCGCGTTCGACGCGCAGGCTCACCAGGAAGCGCTGAACGTGCTGCTCGTGGCACTCGAAGCGGGGGAAGGCTTCATCAAGATCACGGGCGATGTCGGCACCGGCAAGACACTGTTGTGCCGACGGCTGCTGTCCACGCTCGGCAGCCAGTACGTCACGGCCTACATTCCGAATCCGCTGCTGGAGCCGCGCGGCCTCATGGCGGCGCTGGGGCAGGAGTTCGGCGTCCGCGTGAATCCGGCCGACGATCCGCACCACCTCCTGAAGACGCTCAACCAGACGCTGGTGAAAGTCGCCTCGCAGGGCAAGCGCGTCGTGGTGCTCATCGACGAGGCCCAGGCCATGCCGCTCGCCACGCTCGAGACGCTGCGCCTGCTGTCGAACCTCGAGACCGAGAAGAGCAAGCTCGTGCAGGTGGTGCTGTTCGGGCAGACCGAACTGGACCGCAATCTGGACAATCCGGCCGTGCGCCAGCTCAAGCAGCGCATCGCGTTCCACTATCAGCTGGACCGGCTCGGCCGCTCGGAAATGCGCCACTACCTGCGGCATCGCCTCCGCGTTGCCGGCTACGCCGGGCCGCTGCTCTTCTCGCGCGTAGGCATCTGGTTCCTGCATCGTGCGACGGGCGGTGTGCCGCGTCTCGTGAACATCCTCGCCCACAAGGCGCTGCTGCTGGTCTATGCCGAGGGCAACGACCGCGTCGGCATGCGCCACGTGCTGGCGGCCGCCCGCGACACCGCTTCGGCGCGCCGCATTCTCATTCCGTGGATCGTATGAGCGTCATCAACCAGGTACTGCGCGACCTCGAACAGCGTAACGCCGCTCAGGCGGCCCCCGTCCCTGCGCCGGCCAGGCCCGGACCGTCGGTCCGAGCCGTGTCGGCACCCCGACTTCGGAGTCATGCCCGCCTCGCCGTGGGCGCCGCGACGGTTGTTGCGGCTGCGGCTGCGGCGGCGATCGGACCCTCGGTGTGGACGCATCGCCCATCGGTCGCTGCGCGACCCGACGCGGCGGTGCAGCCTTCGCCGCTCGTCGAAGCACCGACTGCCGAGTCGGTGAAAGCCACGGCTCCGGCTGCGCCTGCATCGGCGCCCGCCGTGGCCGAGGCATCGACGCCACTGCCGACACCCGACGCGCTGTGGGGAACCCCGATCCCGCCGGCACCGCGGCCGATCGCGGTGACTGCCCGCGCACCCGCTCCCGTCGCGACTCACGCGGCACACCCCGCGCCGGTCGCGGAAGCGGTACCGGCTCCCGCTCCCGCGAAGGTCAAGTCCCTGCCGGCCAATGCCGTCGCAGCGATGGCGCCCGAGCCGCTCGCTGACGGACGCATCGAGCGTCGTGATCATCCGCCCACCGCCAGGGAACGCGCGGAAGCCGCGTTTCGCGCTGGCACCAGTGCGCTGGAACGCGGCAACGTGACCGAGGCGCAGGCCCGGTTCGATGAGGCACTGGCCTTTGCCGCCGATCACGTGGCGGCGCGTCAGTCCCTGCTCGGTCTGATGCTGGAGGCCCGGCGATACACGGACGCGGAGGCGCTCCTGCTGGATGGCCTTGATCACGTTCGCTACGCACCGTTTGCGCTGGTGGCGGCACGTCTTCAGGCAGAGCGGGGCGACGTGGCGCGCGCGATCGCGACGCTGGAGTCCTACGAGGACATCGCGCGCGGCAACGCCGAGTACATGGCGATGCTCGCGGGCATGCTGCAGCGCGCCGCCCGGCACGCGGAGGCCGTCGACCGTTACACACAGGCCATCGCCGCGGGCAACCCGCGCGCTGTCTGGCACATGGGCCGTGCGATCTCGCTGAGGGAACTCGGACGGTCTGCAGAGTCTCGCGCCGCGTTCCAGCAGTCGCTGGAGACCGGGGCGCTCACGCCCGAAGTGCAGACTTACGTGGAGCGGCAGATCGCTGCGCTGCGCACGGCCGGCTGATCAGCGCAGCGCGCGCGCCACCACCCAGACATCCACGCTCTCCGCGCCGGCTGCGGTCAGCGCCGCCGCTGCCGCGTCGGCCGTGGCGCCGGTCGTCATGACGTCGTCCACGAGCGCCACACGCAGGCCCTTCAGGGAGCCGGTCACCTGGAACGCGCCGGAGACGTTGCGCCGGCGTTCCTCGAGCGGCAGGCCGGCCTGGGCGACGGTGTCCCGCGCGCGCACCAGGACGCGGGCTTCCATTCGCGAAGAGAGTTCCGGAGGCAGTTGGGCCACGAGTTCCAGCACCTGGTTGAAACCCCGTTCGCGTTGCCTCCCCGCCGCGAGTGGCATCGGCACGACGAGATCGGGCGCCGGAGAGAACCGCAGACGATCCGCAAGAAGACTGCCCAGGGCGCGTCCTGCGGCGAGGACGCTCCGGTACTTGAGCGCCTTGACCCAGGCATCGACCGGATGGTCATACGTCACTGCCGCCAGGGTGGCGCGGAACGCCGGCGGGCGCGCGAGACATTCGCCGCACACGGCATTGGCGTGGACAGGTTCGGCGCAGACAGGACAGAGGCTCTCGGGTAGTCTTGGGACAGCACTGCGGCACGGCGAACACAGACCGTGTGCCGCATCGTCTGTGCCGCAGCCGATACAGCGCTCGCCCAGCAGGCGCCGAAGGCCGTCTGCGAGAGGCGCGAAATGATGTCCTTGCGTGTACCACACGTCCCGAGTCCGATGGCGGAGCGATCCCCCCCGCAATCCCAGGAGTATGCAGTAGACGTCCGTGCACTGCGTCGTCATCGTGATCGCGCGGCGGATGGCTTCCGCGCGTCTGCGGTCCTGGCCGACGAAGTCGCTGCGCGGATGTTCGAGCGGCTGGAGATGGTGCGGCTCCCCGCCGGAGAGGTGCTGGACTTCGGTTGCGCCGATGGCGTCTGGACCGAACGGCTGCGAGCGCGGTACCCGGACCGGCAGGTCTTCGGACTCGACCCGGCCTTGCGTTTGTGCCGGGCGGCAGGGGCGGCAGGGGAGGGCGGCACCCGGTGGTGGCAGCGCTGGAGCCGGCCCGCGACCCGGGTGGTGTGCGCGGACCTCGATGCGCTCCCGTTTCGCCGTGAGACGCTCGCGCTGGTATGGTCGAACCTCACCGTCCACTGGCTGGCGCGGCCGGAACGGACATGGCGGCAACTCGGCGCGCTGCTGCGCCCCGGCGGGCTGCTGACGTTCTCCACCTTCGGGCCGGACACGCTGCGCGAGATACGTCAGCTCTGGCGCGACCGGCCGGGTGAGCCGCCGCTGCTGCCCCTGGCGGACATGCACAACGTCGGCGATGCCCTGGTGCAGGCCGGATTCACGGCGCCCGTGATGGACATGGAGATGATCACGCTCACCTATCCGGACTTCGCGGCCTTCGTCGCGGACCTGCGGGGTCAGGGGGCGACGGATGCCCGGCCCGGGCGCCCGAAGGGCCTCGCGTCACCCCGCGCTTGGGCACGGTTTGCCGAGCGTTTCGAGTCGCTCCGGGTCGATGGTCGAACGGCGATCAGCTTCGAAATCGTCCAGGGGCACGCATGGTGGCCGGAGGGCGGTGCCCGCAAGACCACGGACGGTCGCGATATCGTGCGAATTCATGGGCTTGGAACGCGCGGCGTAGGTCGCCCCGGCCGGGGCTAGACAGGCAGTTTTTCTTGCCTCGTCCAAGAGCGCCGTGCTAGAGTCCGCCGCCGTTGAAGCATAAAGGTTTTTGGTGAGTCGGCGAGGGTGGCGCCAGTGGGGTAGAGCATGGTCATCGTGCAGTCGGAGGCGCCGACGTTTCGCCTGATCGCGAGGAACAACGATTCGCTGTCGCGGCGCGGCCGGAAATGGTTTTTCGGTTCGATCGCCGCGGTGTCACTGGGTATCGCCCTCGGCTGGGCGGCCCGTGGTGCGTGGTATGTGGTCCCATTTGCCGTCGTCGAACTTGTCGTGTTGTTTGTGGCGCTTCGCCTCATCGAGCGTCATGCCGCGGACTTCGAGTCGATCTCCATCTCCGGAGACCGGGTCTTGATGGAGCGGCATGAGTCAGGTCGGGTCAGCCGTCATGAATTCAACCGTTGCTGGGCTCAATTGGTGGTTCGTCGTGTGGGCCCGGGCCAGCGGTACGACTTGTCGATGCGCTCGCATGGGAGGGAAGTGAGCTTCGGCAGCTTCCTCACCGACGAGCAGCGGCTCGAAGTGGCGGCCACGCTGCGCAAGAGACTGAAGAACGACTGATTGATGGAGTCTGGGGGAAGCATGAGCAAGCTGCTGTCGATGATCGCACTCGCCACGTCCGCGCTGGCGACCAATGCCTACGCGGCGACTTCGAAGTACGGGCTGCCGGATCCCGAATCACCCATCGCCCGCGAGATCTATTCGCTGCACACGCTCATCCTCTGGATCTGCGTCGTCATCTTCGTGCTGGTGTTCGGGATGATGTTCATCTCGATCTTCAAGCACCGCAAGTCGGTGGGCCACAAGGCGGCCCACTTCCACGAGAACACCACGGTGGAAGTGATCTGGACCGTGATCCCCTTCGTGATCCTGATGGGCATGGCCTATCCCGCCACGAAGACCATCATCGACATGAAGGACACCTCCAACCCCGATCTCACCATCAAGGCGACCGGGTACCAGTGGAAGTGGGGTTACGACTACCTGAAGGGCGAGGGCAGCCTCGCCGGCGTGAGTGACGGCATCACGGTTTACGCAAGCCTGGCGACCCCGATGGACCAGATCTACGAGAACGCCCCCAAGAGCGAGAACTACCTGCTCGAGGTCGACAACGAACTCGTCGTGCCGATCAACAAGAAGATCCGCATCCTCACCACTGCCGCCGACGTGATCCATGCGTGGTGGGTTCCCGCCTTCGGCGTGAAGCAGGATGCCATTCCCGGTTTCATCCGCGATACCTGGTTCCTTGTCGAGAAGCCGGGTGTGTACCGCGGTCAGTGCGCCGAACTGTGCGGGAAGGAACACGGCTTCATGCCCATCGTCGTGCGCGCCGTCGACGAAGCGGAATTCAAGGATTGGGCCGCCAAGAACAAGTCCGCAGCCGCACCCGCCGACGCCCCGATGCAGGTAGCCGCGGCCGGAGGGACCTCAGCGCCCGCTGCGGCAGCCGGACCGGTCGATGGCAAGAAGACGTACGATGGTCTTTGCGCGGCGTGCCACGGTGCCGGCATCGCCGGAGCCCCGAAGGTCGGCGACAAGGGCGCGTGGGCGACTCGCATCGCTCAGGGCGAAGGCACTCTGGTCGATCACGCGATCAAGGGTATCCGGACCATGCCTGCCAAGGGCGGCAACCCGGCGCTGTCCGACGCCGAAGTCAAGGCGGCGGTCGACCATATGGTCGAACTGTCCAAGTAACATCCCAGCGTTGCCTTATCGATTTCGGATTCAGGCTGCGGTATTAGGCTAATTTGCAGGAGAGCGAGCATGGAAGCCGTTCACGGACACGATCACTCCCACGATCATCATCATCCCACCGGTCTGACGCGCTGGCTGATGACGACCAACCACAAGGACATCGGCACTCTGTACCTGTGGTTCAGCTTCGCCATGTTCATCACCGGCGGCCTGCTGGCCCTCGGCATCCGCGCCGAGTTGTTCAAGCCGGGCATGCAACTCTGGCAGCCCGAGTTCTTCAACCAGCTCACGACCATGCACGGTCTGATCATGGTGTTCGGGGCGATCATGCCGGCGTTCGTGGGCTTCGCGAACTGGCAGATCCCGCTGATGATCGGCGCGTCGGACATGGCCTTCGCGCGGATGAACAACTTCAGCTTCTGGTTGCTGCCCCCCGCGGCTGCACTGCTCGTGACGTCGTTCTTCGTCCCTGGCGGCGCCACCGGTGCAGGGTGGACTCTCTACGCACCCCTTTCCGTGCAGCAGGGCATGGGCATGGACCTCGCGATCTTCGCGGTGCACATCATGGGTGCCTCGTCGATCATGGGTTCCATCAACATCATCACGACGATCCTGAACATGCGGGCGCCGGGGATGACGCTGATGAAGATGCCCCTGTTCGTCTGGACCTGGCTCATTACCGCATACCTCCTGATCGCTGTGATGCCGGTCCTCGCGGGCGCGGTCACGATGCTGCTGACAGACCGTCACTTCGACACCCACTTCTTCAATGCCGCCGGTGGCGGTGACCCGGTTCTGTACCAGCACGTGTTCTGGTTCTTCGGGCACCCCGAGGTTTACATCATGATTCTGCCGGCGTTCGGAATCGTGTCGCAGGTGATCCCCGCCTTCGCCCGCAAGCCGCTGTTCGGCTACGCCTCGATGGTGTACGCGACCGCCTCCATCGCCATCCTGTCCTTCATCGTCTGGGCCCACCACATGTTCGTGGTTGGCATGCCGGCGGCGGGCCAGTTGTTCTTCATGTACGCCACGATGCTGATCGCCGTGCCGACTGGGGTGAAGGTATTCAACTGGGTCGCGACCATGTGGAAGGGCTCGATGACTTTCGAGACCCCGATGCTGTTCTCGGTGGGATTCCTGTTCGTGTTCTCGATGGGCGGCTTCACCGGCCTCGTCTGCGCGATCACACCTATCGACATCCAGATCCAGGACACCTACTACGTCGTGGCGCACTTCCACTACGTGCTCGTGGCCGGTTCGCTGTTCGCCCTGTTCTCCGGCACGTACTTCTGGCTGCCCAAGTGGACGGGTCACATGTACGACGAGAAGCTGGGCAAGCTTCACTTCTGGTGCTCGATGATCTTCTTCAACCTGACTTTCTTCGTGATGCACTTCCTGGGTCTGGCCGGCATGCCCCGCCGTGTCCCGGATTACGCCACGCAGTTCGCGGACTTCAACATGATCGCGTCGATCGGTGCCTTCGGCTTCGGTCTGTCGCAGCTGATCTTCCTGTGGTGCGTGATCAAGTGCATCAAGGGCGGCGAGAAGGCCCCGGCCAAGCCGTGGGAAGGCGCAGACAGCCTCGAGTGGACTCTGCCCTCGCCAGCGCCGTACCACAGCTTCGAAACCCCGCCCATCGTCAAGTAAGAAGCGGGAGCGAAGAGAAATGCAGAACCTGGGCGACGCTCGGGGAGCCGGCAAGTCCAAGACCCTGGTTGGGCTGCTCCTCATCGTCGCTCTGTTCTTTGTGGGCAGCATCATTCGCCGCTGGATCTGGCCGTGATCTCCGACAACAGACGCACCTTCGTGAAGCTCACCGTCGTCGCATTCGCGATGTTCGGATTCGGGTTCGCCCTGGTGCCGTTCTACAAGAAGCTGTGTGAGGAGACGGGTCTCAACAACATCCTGCAGAAGTCCGAGCTGCCTGCGAACACGCAGGTCGACAACAGCAGGACGCTCACACTGGAGTTCGACGGCAATCTGCGCAACGAACTGCCCTGGAAGTTTCGCCCGACGCAGACCAGCGTGAAGGTGCATCCCGGTCAGCTGGTGCAGATCACCTATGAAGTTCGCAACGAATCTGCCGAATCTGTGAAAGGGCAGGCGATTCCGTCCTACGGTCCGCAGTTGGCAGGCAACTACTTCCGCAAGCTCGACTGCTTCTGTTTCTCGACGCAGGAGTTGAAGCCCGGCGAAGTGCGTCAGATGCCAGTCGTGTTCGTGATCCATCCGGACTTGCCCAAGGATGTGAACACGATCACGTTGTCGTACACGTTTTTCCGGGTCGAGGGGCCCGCAAAACCCTCGGCGGCTGTCGCCGGCGTTCGTGGCCCGGTGTAAGGCCTTTCGAGAACAGTTTCAGACAGGGGAGTTCAATCGATGCAAGCCGCCCACGGTTACTATATTCCGCAGCCATCCAAGTGGCCGATTGTCGGATCGATCGCGCTGGCCTTCATGGGGTTCGGCTCGGCGATGTTCATGAACGACGTCGGCGCCGGCCCCTGGCTTCTGTGCATTGGCCTGGCGATCCTCGCCTACATGATGTTCGGCTGGTTCGGCACAGTCGCCCGCGAGAGCGAAACCGGTACCTACAGCCCGCAGGTGGACATCTCCTTCCGCTGGAGCATGAGCTGGTTCATTTTCTCGGAAGTGATGTTCTTTGCGGCTTTCTTCGGCGCCCTGTTCTACATGCGTGCCCTGTCGGTCCCGGATCTGGCGGACGCCGACACAGGAGCGCTGCTCTGGCCCGATTTCAAGTCGGGCTGGCCGGTCTCCGGCCCCGGCATCGAGGAGAAGTTCTCGCCGATGGGCGCGTGGGGCATCCCGGCCATCAACACGCTGCTCCTGCTGACCTCCGGCATCACGGTGACCTGGGCGCACTGGGCTCTCAAGAAGAACGATCGCACCCAGCTGAACCTGGGCCTCGCGTTGACTATCCTCCTCGGCATTTCGTTCATCTGCCTGCAGGTCTATGAATACGTGCACGCCGCACACGAGCTCAACCTGACGCTGTCACAGGGTGCCTACGGGGCCACCTTCTACATGCTCACCGGTTTCCATGGCTTCCACGTGACCATGGGCACGATCATGCTCATCGTGATCCTGTTCCGCTGTCTTGCCGGGCATTTCAAGCCCGAAAATCACTTCGCCTTCGAAGCCGTGTCCTGGTACTGGCACTTCGTCGACGTCGTGTGGCTGCTGCTCTTCGTGCTCGTGTATTGGCTGTAACGGGTACGTCGATAGAGGGGGAGAACAGACTCTCTCCCAAGAGGGAGAGTCTGGAAGATCGCCGCACCGGTTTACCGTGCGGCGATTTTTTTTGCGGCGGCAGAAATCGTACTGCGAGTTGGGAGTCAAACCGAGGGCCCGGAGCCAAACCGACGGCCCCGAGCGACCGCCTCACCTTACAGCCGGTTACCCGGCAGCAGGCCGAAGTAGTAGCTGCCCATGAGTACGAGGAACAGTGCCATGGAAAGTCCGACGCGGATCGTGAGCGCCTTGACGGCGCGGTCGGTGCTGCCCTTGTCCTTGATGAGGTAGTAGAGCGCGGAGCCGAGGCTCCCGACGATCATGAGCAGAACAAAGACGACGACGATTTTCATGGTGATTTCTTCGATGCAGTTGCCATGGGCAGTTTAACGAAACCCGGCTTCGCCATGTGCCGCTCTTTGGTGCGGCCTGCGGAGCCGAACCGGGTGTCCCATGTCCGGTAGACGCCGTTTCGTCGCCACTGCTGCCGCTCTCGCGGGGTTGGCCGTGACGACCTCGGCTGCGGTCTGGCAGTACGGCCGCGGGCAGGAGAAGGACCGTATCGCCGCGGAGGCGAGTGCCGGGGCCACCGATCCGCCGATCGAGATCGGCAATGCGGCAGTGTCGGAGGCCACGCTGCGCTACCGGCGCGTCGTCGTGGCTGGCGAGTTTCAGCCGGAAACCATCGTCCTTCTGGATAATCAGACCCGCGGAGCGCAACCTGGGTTCATCGTGTTCACGGCGCTCGCGCTGCCCGGCGGGCAAAGTGTGCTGGTGAAGCGGGGCTGGATTGCCGGAAACCTCGACCGGTCCGTGATTCCCGAGGTTGCCACGCCATCCGGACGAGTTTCGATCGAGGGAGTCGCTCTCCCACCCGCCAGCCGATTTCTCGAACTGGCCGAACCGGCTCTGGAGAGCCGGGTCTGGCAGAACGTGACGGTCGAGCGCTACGGGCAGCGGTTCGGCAAGACCTTCCAGCCGCTGATCGTCCAGCAGACGAACGACGTCGGTGACGGCCTCGTCCGTCAGTGGCCGCAGCCGGCGACCGGCGCGGCAAAACATTACGGGTATGCCTTCCAATGGGCCGCCATGGCGGCCCTCATCGTGGTGTTCTATGTCTACTTCAGTGTCCGAAAGCGCCCATCAAAAGCGATCCCGTCGTAGCCTCATTCTGCTGGCGCTGGTGTGCATCGCGCCGGTGGCCGCCTCGTACTTCTTCTACTACGTGTGGCGGCCGGAGGGTGTCCGGAACTACGGTGAGCTGATCGCGCCGACGCCCGTTGCCGAGATCGCCGACGCAGCCGTGAGCGGTCCTGCCGCGCCCCTGAAGGGCAAGTGGATTCTCCTGATGGTGGATTCCGGAGAGTGCGGCGAACCTTGTCGCGCGAAGCTCTGGCAACTGCGTCAACTGCGGCTGACCCAGGGCAAGGAGATGGAGAGGCTCGAAAGGCTCTGGCTCGTCGACGACGCGCGATCGCCTGAGGGCGCGCTTCTCCGCGAGTACGAAGGCACGCAGGTTCTGCGACAAGCAGACATCCCCGGGCTGGCGGCGCTCCTCAAGGACCGCAGCCCCCGCGACCACCTGTTCGTGATCGATCCGATCGGCAATCTGATGATGCGTTTCCCGAAGGACCCGGACCTGAACCGGGTGAAGAAGGACCTCATTCACCTGCTGAAGGTCTCGCGGATCGGCTGATCGCGCCAGGACCGCCCCTGGAGGCGTGCCTTCGCAGGGGGGCGATGCTACACTCACCTGCTGTACGAGAGACGCTTCGCGGAGAGCGCATATGTCGACCGCCCTGACCTTGCCCGGACTCGGGTCCCGCCTTCAGCAGTTCTATCAGCTCACGAAGCCGCGGGTGGTGTCGCTGATCGTCTTCACGGCCGTGATCGGCATGTTCCTCGCCACGCCCGGCTGGGTGCCGCTGCAGCCTCTGCTCGCCGGCACCGTGGGTATTGCGCTGGTGGCTGGTGCCGCGGCAGTGATCAACTGCCTGGTGGAACAGAAGCTCGACGCCCTGATGGCGCGCACACGGGCGCGTCCCCTGCCGATGGGGCAGCTCACATCCCCCCAGGCACTCACCTTCGCGTGCCTGATCGGCGGTTTCGGACTCTGGGTGCTGCATTCACTGGTCAACCCGCTCACCATGTGGCTCACCCTCGCGACGTTCGTGGGTTACGCGGTCATCTACACGGTGCTGCTCAAGCCGGCCACGCCGCAGAACATCGTGATCGGCGGCGCCTCCGGCGCCATGCCTCCCGTTCTGGGTTGGGCCGCCGTCACCGGCCAGGTGGGACATGAAGCCCTGCTGCTTTTCCTCATCATCTTCGCGTGGACGCCGCCGCATTTCTGGGCGCTCGCGCTGTATCGTCGCAACGAGTACGCGAAAGCCGGTCTGCCCATGCTGCCGGTGACCCACGGCGAGATGTTCACAAGGCTCCACGTGCTGCTCTACACGATCATTCTCGTCGCCGTGACGCTGATGCCCTTCGCCGTCCGCATGAGCGGAGTCATCTACCTGGTCGGTGCTCTCGCGTTGGGCGGGCTGTTCCTCTGGTACGCGTGGTCGGTGTATGTCGAATACAGCGATGCGCTTGCCCGCAAGACCTTCCGCTATTCGATCGTCTATCTCACGGCGCTCTTTGCAGTGCTGCTGGTCGACCACTACGTCGGGTGGTGATGGCGTCCAGACGCCGCTGGCTCGTAGCGGTCGGCACAGCGGCGGTCGCCGCGCTCGTCTCAGGGTGCGGCAGGCAATCCGGTCCTACATTCACTGCCACCGACATCACCGGTGCGGACTTCGCCCGGCAGTTCCAGTTGACCGACCACGATGGCAAACCGCGCTCGCTCGAGGATTTTCGCGGTCAGGTGGTGGTGGTCTTCTTCGGCTTCGTCCACTGCCCGGATGTCTGCCCGACGTCTCTCGCGAAACTCGCTTCCGCGATGAAGGTCCTCGGTGACGACTCAGGCCGGGTGCAGGTGCTGCTGATCACCGTCGACCCGGAACGCGACACGGCCGCCGTGATGAAGCCCTACGTCACGCACTTCCATCCCCGGTTCCTCGGGCTCACCGGTTCCGTTGACGACATCGGGCGCACCACGAAGGAGTTTCGCGTCATCGCGCAGAAACAGGCGGGGGCGACACCGGACTCCTATACCGTCGACCACTCGTCAAGCATGTACGTCTTCGACGGTCAGGGAAGAATCAGGCTGTTCGTGAATGGCACGCTTGCCGCGGAGACCATCGCGTCGGACATCCGTACTCTGCTTGCCAACGGCTGAAAAGAAAAAGGGCGCCCGAATCGGACGCCCTTAGTCACGCCGTGCAACAGCGGAATATGATCAGACGGTTTCTGCCATCGCCGCGCGGATCTTCTGCATGGCGCGCGCTTCGATCTGGCGGATCCTCTCGGCAGACACGCCGAACTCGGCAGCCAGATCGTGCAGCGTGGCGGTGTCCTGCTCCCTCAACCAGCGGGCTTCGATGATCCGGCGGCTGCGGGCGTCCAGCTCTTCGAGGGCGCTCGCCAACGCTTCCGAACGGACACGCTCGTTCTGTTCGTGCTCGAGAATCCGACCGGGCTCCTCGTCGGCGTTGGTCAGGTACGCGATCGGGCTGTAGGTGTCTTCGTCGTCATCGTTCGAAGGCTCCAGTGCGACGTCGCCCCCACCCAGACGGGTCTCCATCTCGACCACTTCCTCCGGCTTCACCCGGAGTTCCGTTGCCATCGCATCCACTTCGTCGGGCGTCAGCGTGTTGAGACCCGTCTTCATGCTGCGGAGATTGAAGAACAGCTTGCGCTGGGCCTTGGTGGTCGCGATCTTCACGATGCGCCAGTTGCGCAGGATGTACTCGTGGATCTCGGCGCGGATCCAGTGCACGGCAAAGGAGACGAGTCGCACGCCGCGCTCGGGGTCGAAACGCTTCACCGCCTTCATCAGGCCGATGTTGCCTTCCTGGATGAGGTCTGCCTGCGGCAAACCGTAACCGAGATAGCCGCGGGCCACCGAAACCACCAGGCGAAGGTGCGACAGCACGAGCTGTCGGGCAGCGTCCAGATTATTGCCATCGCGCAGTTCGCGGCCGAGGCGCGTTTCCTCCTCCTGCGTGAGCAGGGGAAAACGATTCACTGCCTGGATGTAGCTGTCGATCGTGGCGACCGACGGCACCGGCATGGCTGGGGACAAGGCGTTTGTCATGGCTGCACGAACCTCCTGTGCGGGGGATGTTAGCACTCTACTTGTATGAGTGCCAAACCTCGGCAAAGTTTCCAGAATCTGAAGGGCTAACCCACTTCCACCTTATGTTGGGTCGAGTCGGCGCAAATGGAAGGCCACCGAAAGCCAGGCCCCGATCCAGCCGACCAGGGCCGCGATCAGGCCAGCCCCGACCAGATCCAGCAGGGACAGACGCATCAGCGATTCCCCGGGGGAGAGCAGGGAGGCGCCTTGCCCCAACTGGGTTTCGAGGGCACCGACGGCCAGTTCCACGAGAAGCCACGAGAGCAGGGCACCGGCCACCGCCTGGATTGCCCCGAAGTACAAAAAAGGCCGACGAATGAAGGCATTGGTGGCGCCGATCAGCTTCGAGACCTCGATCTCTTCCCGACGGTTCAGGATCTGCAACCGGATGGTGTTGAAGGTAACCGCCCCCAGCCCGACCACCAATACGCCTGCGAGCATAAGGATGAAGACCCTTCCGGCTCGCAGCGCAGAGTCCACCTGGCGCGCCCACGCACTGTCCAGTTGCGCATGCTCGATGCCGGGCCACCGCCCCGCTTCGGCTTGGAGTTTCTCCAGCGCATCCGCCGCTCCGCGACGGCCGGCCACCACGAAGGCGTCCGGGAGCGGATTGCGGCCGATCTCTTCCTGGATCGAGGCCATGCCCGTGGCCTTTTCGAGTTCCTTCAAAGCGACGTCCCGGGGGACGAACCGGACCTTCGAGACGGCGACATGTCCGGCGAGCCTGGATTCGAGCCCTTTCCGGTCGGGTTCCGCCAGGTCCGCCTGCAGGTAGAGGGTGAGTTCAGGCTCGGCGCTGCGCTCCGGGGCGAGTGTCGCGAGATTCTTGAGGAGCACGTGCAGACCGGCCGGCAACGCAAGGGCGATGCCGATCACCAGGATGCTGAGCAGCGTGCCGACCGGGCTGCGTCCCATTCTCCCGAGCGTGTCGGAAAAAGCGAGCGCGTGCTCACGCAACCAGGTCCTCATGCCGCGAGACTGCCTTTCGACAGGACCACCTGTCGGGGGCGGACGGACTCGAACACCTGCGGCGCGTGAGTGGAGACCACCAGGGTCACCCCGACCTGATGCAGCGCCTGGAACAGGGCGACGATCTCCCGGGCGTAGGCGTCGTCGAGATTGGCGGTGGGCTCATCCGCCAGGACGATGGCCGGCCGATGGACGATCGCCCGCGCAATGCAGACGCGCTGCTGCTCCCCGCCGGACAACTCGACCGGATGGGCGTTTTCCTTGTCCCGCAGGCCGACCCGGTCCAGCGCTGCCCGGACCCGCCGGGCGATGTCGGCGCCGTCGAACCCTGTGATGCGAAGCGGGAGTGCCACGTTTTCCCGGACGCTCCGGTCGAGCAGCAGCTTGTGGTCCTGGAAGACGAGGCCGAAGTTGCGCCGGAGGTAGGGGATCGCCGCCGGGCGCAGGCCGCCCAGATTCTGCCCGCTGACCCAGACCGCGCCCGAGGTGGGCCGCTCGATGGCGGCCATCAGCTTGAGCAGAGTGCTCTTCCCGGCGCCGGAGTGCCCGAGGAGCAACACGAACTCGCCCTTGTTCACTTCCAGGGAGACGCCGTGCAGGGCTTCCTGCCCGCCCGGATAGCGCTTGGTGACGTCCTGAAGGCGGATCACGCCGGCAACCGTGCGTTCGACAAGACGGTCAGCCGAGCATGGCGTCGACGAAGGCCCGCGCCTCGAAGGGACGCAGGTCGTCCATGCCTTCCCCGACGCCGATGTACCGGATGGGAACCGGCCGCTCCCGGGCAATGGCGGCGATCACGCCGCCCTTGGCGGTGCCGTCGAGCTTGGTCAGAACCAGTCCAGTGAGGCCGATGGCGTCATCGAACGCCTTCACCTGGGCAACGGCGTTCTGGCCGGTGTTGGCATCCAGCACGAGCAGGGTTTCGTGGGGAGCGCCCTCCAATGCCTTGTTGGTGACCCGCCGGATCTTGCGCAATTCTTCCATCAGGTGGCCCTGCGTCGGCAGGCGACCGGCAGTGTCGGCGAGGACTAGCGAGACGCCCTTGGCCAGCGCGGACTGCACGGCATCGAAAACCACCGCGCCCGGATCGCCCGATTGCTGGGAGACCACCGTGACGTTGTTGCGGCTGCCCCATTCGGCGAGCTGTTCGCGGGCGGCTGCGCGGAAGGTGTCGCCCGCTGCCAGGAGGACGGAATGTCCCTCTGCCTGGTAGAGGTGCGCCAGCTTGCCGATCGACGTGGTCTTGCCTGCGCCATTGACGCCGCACAGCAGAATCACGAACGGCTTGGCCGTGCGGGTGTCGAGAGGGCTTTCGAGCGGCGCCACGAGTTCGGTCAGGGTGGCCTTCAGTTCCTCCCGGACCTGCTCGGGCGTCGCGGCGCCCGACTTGCGGACCCGCGTACGGGTCGCCTGGATGAGATGCTGCGTGGCCGAGACGCCGACGTCGCAGGAAAGGAGGATGTTCTCCAGTTCCTCGTAGAAGGCCTCGTCGATCTTGGCCGAGCCCGTGAAGAGCTTCTCGAGCTGGCCGCCGAGCTTTTCGCGCGTGGCTGACAGCCCGTCGCGCAGTCGCTGCGTCCAGGAACGCTTGGGCGGAGCGGAATCCGGCGCCGGCTCTTTCGAGTCCTTGTTGGCGCCTCTCAGGAAACTCAGCATGGTGATAGAGTGTCAGAAGGGCTGTCGGGCAGGCTCTCACCTGCACCGGAGCGCGCGGTCACGCGCGAGGAGCGAAGCCGGAGACGCATTGCATCTCCGGACCTCACAATAATTCTAGTCCGAACCCGAGCGTCCACGCCAACATGATTCGATCGCTGCTGTCCCGAGCGGCCTCCCGGTCCGCTCTGCTCCTCCTCACGGTATCCCTGGCTCCACCCGTCGTTCACGCGGCGCAGGGCGACATTCACGAACACACCCTCGCGAACGGCATGAAGATCGTCGTTCAGGAAGACCATCGCGCGCCCACGGTCGCCTCCATGGTCTGGTACCGCGCCGGCAGCATGGACGAGAAGAGCGGCACCACCGGTGTGGCGCACGTGCTCGAACACATGATGTTCAAGGGCACGCACAACAATCCGGGCGATACCTTCTCCAAGACCATCGCCGCCGCCGGCGGACGCGACAACGCCTTCACCAACAAGGATTACACCGCGTACTTCCAGCAGTTGCACAAGTCGAAGCTCGCGCTGGCCCTCGGTCTGGAAGCGGACCGCATGCAGAACCTCCTGCTGCCCGCCGAGGAATTCGCGAAGGAGATCCGTGTCGTCATGGAAGAGCGGCGCACCCGTACCGACGACCAGCCCCGAGCGCTGCTGTACGAGCAGCTCATGGCAACGGCCTACACGGCCAATCCGTACAAGGCACCGATCATCGGCTGGATGAACGATCTCGAGAACATGACGGTCGACGATGCGCGTCTCTGGTACGAGACGTGGTACGCGCCGAACAACGCCATGCTCGTGGTCGTCGGCGATGTCACGGGGCCGGAGGTGTTCGCGATCGCCGAGGAGAAGTTCGGTCCGCTGAAGCCGCGTGCCCTGCCGGTACGCAAGCCGCAGGTGGAGCCGCCGCAGAAAGGCATCCGTCGCGTCACGGTCAAGGCGCCCGGAGAGCTGCCTTATCTGATGATGGCCTGGCACGTTCCGGTGATCCGCGACGTCGCCAAGGACTGGGAGCCCTACGCGCTGAGCGTCCTGGTCGGCGTTCTGGATGGCAGCGATGCCGCCAGACTCGATCGCGTGCTCGTCCGCGAGGAGCGCGTCGCCGTGAGCGCCGGTGCGAGCTACGACGGCGTCAATCGCGGTCCCGGCATGTTCCTGCTCGATGCCGTGCCAGCGCCCGGAAAGACGGTAGCGGATACCGAAGCCGCATTGCGCCGTGAAGTGAAGCGCATCGTCGATGAAGGCGTGAGCGAGGAGGAACTCAATCGCATCAAGGCGCAGGTGATCGCGCAGCAGGTGTATCAGCGCGACTCCATCTTCTATCAGGCGATGGAAATGGGCTCCCTGCACACCTCCGGACTGCCCTACGACTCTGGCGATCTGCAGGCGCGCAAGCTTCGCGAGATCACGGCCGAGCAGGTCCGCGATGTCGCCCGGCGCTATCTCGTCGACGACACGCTTACCGCGGCGGTGCTGGAACCGCAACCGATCGCCCGTCCCGCCGCCGGGGCAGCCCAATGAACCTGCCGAATCTTTTCGTGAGCCAACGCGCCATGCTCGACCGAACCGCCCGATTCCTGGCGACTCTCGCCGCTTCCGTCCTGGTCCTCTACTCCGGAACCGCGGCGGCCCTGCTGCCGATCCAGAGCTGGACTCTCCCCAACGGCACCCGCGTGCTGTTCGTCGAGAACCGCGCGCTGCCGATGCTCGATGTCAGCATCGATTTCCCCGCGGGATTTTCCCGAGATGTTCCTGCCACGTCGGGTTTGGCGAGCATGACGCTCGGCACGATGCGCCTCGGCGCCGGCGGCATGACCGAGAGCGTCATCGCCGCCCGACTGGCCGATGTCGGCGCGCAGATGGGCACCCGCTTCGACGCCGATCGCGCGGGCTATTCGCTGCGCACGCTGTCCAGCGAAGCCGAGAAGTCGCAGGCGCTGTCGCTGTTCGCGTCGGTCGTCCAGGCTCCGGCATTTCCCGATGACGTCCTCGCGCGCGAGAAGAGCCGTCTGTCCGCCGGTCTGAAGGAAGCCAGTTCCAAACCGGAATCCCTCGCGGAGCGCGCGTTCTACAGCGCGATCTACGGCGGCCATCCCTATGGACTGCGCGGTTCCGGCGAGATCGAGACGGTGGCGCGTCTGCGCACGGAAGATCTGCGGAGCTTCTACAGCGAGTGGTACCGCGCCGACTGGGCCATCGTGGCCATCATGGGTGACGTCACCCGCGACGAAGCGGACCGCATCGCCCGCGCCATCACGGACAAGCTCCCGCGTGCGGCGGGCAAGGCGAAGCCGCTGCCCGAGGCTCCCTCCGTTACGGCGAAGGCCGTCCGCAACATCGAGCATCCCGCTTCGCAGAGCCACATCCTCGTGGGCCAGATCGGCATGCGGCGCGATGACCCCGACTACTTCCCGCTGTTCGTGGGCAACTACGTGCTGGGTGGTGGCGGGTTCGCCTCGCGCATGGTCGAGGAGGTCCGCCAGAAGAGGGGTCTTGCGTACAGCGCCTACAGCTACTTCTCTCCGCTTGCGGAGAAGGGCGTCTTCCTCATCGGACTGCAGACCCGCAAGGATCAGGCGGAAGAGGCGCTCAACGTCGTGCGGGCCACCGTGTCGCGCTATGTCGCGGACGGACCGAGCGAACGCGAGCTGTCGGCGGCCAAGCAGAATCTGGTCGGTGGTTTCCCGCTTCGCATCGACTCGAACAAGAAGATCCACGACTACCTCGGCGTCATCGGCTTCTACAACCTGCCGCTGGACTACCTCGATCAGTTCGTCCAGAAGATCGAGGCAGTGACGGTCGCCGATGTGCAGGATGCCTTCCGCCGGCGCGTCGACCCCGAGCGCATGGTGACGGTGGTCGTGGGCGGCGCCACCAAGGTGCAGTGACGCCCAAGCCGCAGACCGACGCCGGGGCGAATCGCGTTCGCATCATCGGCGGGCTCCATCGGAGCCGCTGGCTGCGATTCCCGGCGCGCCCCGGTCTGCGGCCTACGCCTGACCGAGTCCGCGAGACGCTCTTCAACTGGCTCGGACAGGATCTCACCGGCCGCCACTGCCTCGATCTATTCGCGGGCAGTGGCGCGCTGGGCCTCGAGGCCGCTTCACGCGGCGCAAGTGCTGTGGTGCTCGTGGACCGGGACCGCGACATCGCTGCGGCACTCCGTGACAACGCCCGGCTCCTCGGTCTCGAAACTGCCCGGATCGTGCAGGGCGATGCGCTAGAATTTCTCGACTCGTCGCACACCCCGTTCGATGTGGCATTCGTCGACCCTCCGTACGCGGGGGCCGACTACGGCGCCATTCTCGGCAGGCTCGCACCCCGGCTCACGCCGGATGCGCTGGTGTACGTCGAGGCCGCCGCCGACCTGGAGTTTCCCGGGGAGTGGCAGGTGGTCCGGCAGCTGCGAGCCGGACAGGTGCATGCCCATCTGATCACGAGAGCCCCATGAAGCGCGCTGTATACCCTGGTACGTTCGACCCGATGACCCGCGGCCACGAGGACCTCGTCCGCCGTGCGGCGGATCTCTTCGACACCGTCATCGTCGCGATCGCGGCGAGTCGTGCCAAGCATCCGTTCTTCAGCATCGACGAGCGGGTGAGCATGGCGCGTGAGGTGCTGGCACCCTACAAGAACGTGGAGGTCCACGGCTTCTCGGGCCTGCTCATGGACTACCTCAAGGTCGTCAACGCGAAGGTCATCGTCCGCGGGCTGCGCGCGGTGTCCGATTTCGAGTACGAATTCCAGATGGCCGGCATGAACCGCATCCTCTACCCGGATGTCGAGACGCTGTTCCTCACGCCTGCCGAGCAGTACCAGTTCATCTCGGCGACGATGGTGCGGGAGATCGCGACACTCGGGGGGGATGTGTCGCCCTTCGTGAATGCGATTCTCATGGGGCGAATCAAGGCCAAGGCCGCGGAAGTGCGCCCTTGAGCGGTCGCGGTCGAGCCCCCCGGGAGAATGTGACTTGGCCCTGCTGATCACCGACGAGTGCATCAACTGCGACGTGTGCGAGCCGGAGTGCCCGAACGACGCCATCTCCATGGGCGAACTCATCTACGTCATCGACCCCAAGCGATGCACCGAGTGCGTCGGGCACTTCACGCAGCCGCAGTGCATGGAGGTGTGTCCGGTCGACTGCATTCTCGTCGACCCTGCCATCGTCGAATCGAACGACCAGCTTCAGTCCAAGTACGAGGCGCTGCAGTCCGCGAAGGTCCCGGCAGGCACTGACTGACGCCCGGATTCGCCGTTCACCTCGGCGCGCGCTCGTCCGGGGACAGAAACCGGTTGGTGTAACCCGCGCTCTCCCGCATGCCGTGGTACTCCCACGCGCGCTCCGCTTCGAAAGCCCCCACGATTTCGCCGGCCAGACGGTCCGGCAGCATCAGCGGCGCGGCAACCCGCCATTTCGCGAACTCCGTCTCCCGGTCAAGGTGCGGGTTCGCCTCCAGCAATGCCGTCACGCACGCATCCGGTTCGGCGACGCAGGTCCGCACGGCCTTCTGCACGATCTTCACGAAGCGTCCGACCAGGGCGCCATTCGCGTCTGCGCCCAGGGCAGTCACGGCGATCACGTTCCCGTACGGATTGATGCCGTGGTCGCGCCAGGCAAGCGTCTGGAGCGAACTGCCGAACGCGCGCTGGAATTCCACTGCATGGTGATAGAAGGTGTTTGCCGCGATGTCGGCGGCTGCGGCCGATAGCGCATCCACCTTGGCGTTGTTGGGGGTGGAGACCCATCGGACGGCGTCGGCATCGAGTCCGTTCCGCGCCGCGAAGGCAGGCCAGAGGCGGCGCGCCAGTTCCTTGTCGTCGGCCGCGATGCGCGCCCCCCGCAGGTCCGCCGGGGAGCGGAGCGGCTTCGGGCCGCGACCGTAGAACGCGAGAGAGGAATCGGCGAACAGGGCAAACACCGCAACGACGCCGGGGCCATTGCCATGGGCTGTTGCCGACGCCACCGCGCCGAAATCGGCCACGGCGCTTTCACAGGTCCCGTTCGAGAGTTTGCCGAGGGCATCCTGGGAGCCGCCTCCCGGTCGCAGTTCCACCGCGAGATCGGCTTCGGCGAACCAGCCCTTGGCGCGGGCGAGGTAAAGCGGGGCGTGATCCGCGCCCGGAGCCCAGTTGAGGCACACGCGCCACAGATCCGCCGCCCGGACGGGAAGTGCCGCCGCCAGCCAGATCAGGCCGATGACCGCGACACGACTCAAGTTATGTCCCGCCGGGCCGATCAGCAACGTACCCGACCGGGAGCGAAGGCCGTGGAGCCGGCGAAGGACAGAGACGTCTCTTTCGCCAGCCCGGAGCGTCGAACGCGGCAGTCGGGTCCCGAGATACCTGGAACTTCTATGCGTGCCGTCGTTGCCAAGCTGATTGCCATTGTCGTGTTCGTCGTTCTCGCCCCGATCGGTGTGCAGGGTGCGGAGCGGGCTGCGGAACGGCCCGTGATCCGGGTCTACAACTGGGAGGACTACATCCCGCCCGAACTGCTGCGCCGGTTCGAGGAAACCACGGGTATCCGCGTGGAATATAGCACCTACGGTTCCACGGAAGAGCTCGTGACCAACGTGGCGAACAACCCCGGTCGCTACGATGTGATCGTGCCGTCGAGCTATACGGTGGCCTACCTGCGCGGCAAGGGAATGCTCGCGCCGCTCGACAAGACCCGCATTCCGAACATCCGCAATCTGGATCCGATGTTCATGAGCCCCACCTTTGATCCGGGCAGCCGTTACTGCGTCGCCTACCTCTGGTCAAAGCTTGTGGTGGGCTATAACTCGTCGCGCGTGAGCCGTCCGCTGCAGAGCTGGACCGAGATATTCGAGCCGCGCTTCTCCGGCCGCGTCGCGCTGCTCACTGACAGTCGTGAATCCCTCGGCGTCGTACTGCTGATGCTGGGCTTCAGCCCCAACACCACCGACCCGACCGAGATCGCCAAGGCGCGGGACTTCCTGATCTCCCGCAACCGTCACATTCATTCGTACGCCGACGACTCCGGCGAGGATCTGCTGGACGAGGGCAAGGTCGATATCGCCCTCAGCTGGGAAGGGGACATGGCCGCCCTCACCGCGCGGCGCCCGGACCTCCGCTATGTCGTGCCGATCGAGGGCTCGGTCGTGGCCACCGACAGCATGTGCATTCCCGCCACATCGCGGAACAAGGTGCATGCTGCTCGATTCATCGACTTCGTGCTCGACGCGGAGATGGGGGCGCTGCTCGCCTCCGAGGTGATGTATCCGACGCCGAATCTCGCCGCGCAGGCTCGCCTGCCGGAAAGCGCCCGGGCCCGCCAGAAGCTGTCCGAGGACATGAAGACGCGCCTGTTCCCGCTCGCCGACGTCGGCAACGCGGCGCTCTCGCTCTACGACGACGCGTGGGAGAAGATCCTCGAGAACCATCGGGGCGGCAGACGCGCACGCAAATGACCCCGGGGCTCATGCGCAAACCTACGGGGTCTCCCGGCAGACCCACGCTGCGCGCTCAGCTGTTCGCGGCGCTGGGCATCGTCGTGGCGCTCGGCGCCACGCTCGCCTTCATCGGTTACCTGAACGTGCGGGATCTCCAGCAGGCCACCCAGGCCCTGGTGGGGCGGACGATCGCGGCGCGCGAGGCGAGCCTGCGTCTGCAGAGTGATTTCCTCCAGGCGCGCATCGCGGAGACCGCGTTTCTCGGAGAGTGGTCCACGGCAGGTTTCGAGGCCGCACGGACCGATCACGCCACGCGCTGGCGCACCCAAATCGACGCCTCTCGGCGCCAGCTCGACCTGTTGAACCAGGGCGCCTCCGCCCACCGCTCCAGCGCCGAACTGGCCGTGCTCACGGCGCGACTCGACCGCCTGCTCGGCGAGTACGAAGCCCAGTTCGACGAGGCGCTGAAGCAGATCGCCCTGCGCGCGGCGGACAACGGCATCGAGGTGGATCTGAAGCGGCGGCTCGAAGCGCTCACGGCATTGGCGCGCTCCGGCGGTGATTCGCAGCTGCGTTCCGCCGTAGCGACCATGAACGACAGCCTGCGCGGTTATCTCGCTTACGGACGGCAGGAATACTTCGACCGGGCGCGAATCGAGGCGGCTGCGATCCGTCGATCCCCTGCGGCGAGTGCGACGATGCGCAAGGCGCTGGACGAGTATCTGGCGCAGCATCGGCGTCTCGTGGACCTCCAGACGGGAGTCGAGGTGGCCACGGGCTCCTTCCGGGATCTCACCAGCGAGATCCTCGCGCAGACCGGAGAGATCGTCCGCATCGCCGACGAAGCGATCAACGTGGCGAACGCGGAGCTCACTGCGATTGGTCACCGTGGCCTGGGTGTGCTGCTCATCGCGACGCTGACGGCCTTCGGTGCCTCCGGCCTCGTCACCGCCTGGCTGGGTGCGCGGATCGCCCGCCCGATGGCCCGGTTGACCGAGGCATTCCGCGATCTGGGGCGCGGTGAACTGCCACCCCCCGTGGTCGTCGAAGGCGGCCGCGAGCTCGCCATGCTGGGCGAGACCTTCAATGCGATGGCAGCGGACGTGGCGCGACGCACGGACGAGTTGTCCGCGATCAACCGGGAACTCGGCAAGGCCGTCGCCGACGCGGGTGAAGCGCGGGAGGCCGCCGAGGCCGCCAGCCGCGCGAAGAGCGAGTTTCTCGCCGTGATGAGTCACGAAGTGCGCACGCCGATGAACGGGGTGCTCGGTGCAGCGGAACTGTTGCTCGACACGGAGCTGCGCAGCGAGCAGCACAGCCTCGTCGAGACCGTCGTGCGCTCTGGCCGCTCGCTGATGGTCGTGCTGAACGACATTCTCGACTTCTCCAAGATCGAAGCCGGACGTCTCGAACTCGAGGAGGTGGCGTTCGACGTCTGCCAGATCGTGGAGGACGTGCTGGAGCTGATGGCCGAGCGGGCCGACGCGAAGGGCATCGAACTGGTGTCGCGCCTGCCGGTGGCATCGCCCAGCATCGTCGTGGGCGATGCCGGTCGTCTGCGGCAGATCCTGGGCAATCTTGTGGGCAACGCGATCAAGTTCACGGCAACGGGTTCCGTCGCGGTATCGGTCGAGTTCGGCGTGGTGGCCGGTGAGCCGGATGCCGTGTTCTTCCGCGTGGACGACACCGGCATCGGCATCCACGAGGACAAGACGGCTGCGGTGTTCGAAGCTTTCGCCCAGGCCGACGCCTCGACCACGCGCCAGTACGGTGGTACCGGTCTGGGTCTCGCCATCGTGAAGCGCCTGGTGAGTCTCATGGGAGGGCGGGTCGGTGTCGAGAGTCGCCTCGGCGACGGTTCGCGGTTCTGGTTCAGTGCAACGCTCCCGGCGGCCCACACTCTGCTGCAGAAGGGAGATGTCTCGATCGCTACGGGTCGCCGACTGCTGGTGGTGGAGAACCGCGAGGCGACTCGTGAGGCTCTGGTACAGCACCTGCGGCTCCTGGGCGCGGAAGTGGACTCGGAACCCACGCCGGAACTCGCGCTCGCGGCGATCCGTGCGGCAGGCGAGGCCGGACGGGCGTTCGACGTCGTGCTTGCCAGTCTGCCCGAGCAGAGTGAGGTCACCGCACAGTTCGTGGACCAGTTCGACGAGCTGCCCTTCGCGATGCAGCCGCGTCTCGTGTGGCTCATGAGCGTCGGGCAGGCAGCGGTCGAGGCGCCGCGTCTTCGCCGCATGGACGGCTACGTCATCAAGCCCGTCCGCATCACGCAGCTGCTGCAATGTCTGCAACTCGCCATGGCGGATCGGACGGAATCGCAAGGGCCGGACGCGACCCTCGTGCCCATCGACGCGGAAACGCCCGGAAGCGGTCTGAGGGTACTGCTCGCCGAAGACAATCCGGTCAACCAGAAGATCGCCGTCGCCATGCTGCGCAAGCTCGGTTGCGACGTGGAGGTGTCCGGTGACGGTGCCGAGGCGCTCGAGCGTCTCGCCGAATCGGCGTACGACCTCGTGCTCATGGACTGCCAGATGCCCAACGTCGACGGCTACGAGGCGACTCGCGAGATCCGCCGCCGGGAGACCCGGGCAGATGCCATGCCCTGGGAACGCACTCACACGTTCGTCGTGGCCCTTACCGCCAACGCGATGAAGGGGGATCGTGAGATGTGCATCGAGGCAGGCATGGACGACTTCCTCACCAAGCCCATCACCCGCGATGTGCTGGCCGAGACCATCAAGGCGGCAGCACAGCGTCGGGTCGAGGTGTGGCAACAGCGTCAGCAGCCGCGACTCGATGACGAGGATTTCCTGGACGATCTGTCGTTCGAGACGAGCCACCAGGCCGCGTCCTGACCCTAGGTGTGCGCGCTGCACCAACCCGCGGCCGGCAGAACATGACTCGCTGTCCAAGCTAAAGCGTCGGTTTGTCCAGGCCGTTAGCAGCTTTCATTGATCAACCCGGTCGACTCTCCATGTTCCTGCTTTCTTCCCTGCGCGGCCGGATGGTCGCGTTTGTTCTCGCCGCGGCATTCGCGATCTCGGTTGCCACCTGCGGCATCGTCGCGTGGAAAGTGCGGGAAAGCCTGACGGACGAGGCGTACCTCACCGCCGACACGCTGGCGGCCGGCATCTCGACTCGTGTCGAGCGGGAGTTCGAGGCGGTATTCGCCTCGGCGCGCGCGATGTCCGATCTGGCAGAGAGCCAGAAGGTCAGGGGTCAGCGCGGCGAGCGCGCTGCGTTCGATGCCTTCCTGCTCCGGTCGGTGGAACATCACCCAGGCTGGCTCGGTGCGTACACGCTGTGGGAGCCCAATGCCTTCGACGGCCGGGATGCCGAGTTTCGCAGTGCGGCCTGCCACGACGCGACGGGAAGGTACGTGCCCTATTGGGTCCGCTCCGAGGGCAAGATCATCTGTGAGGCGAACCGCGACTATGACAAGCCGGGCACGGGCGACTACTACCAGTTGCCACTCGCCTCGGGCAAGAGCGCTCTGATCGATCCTTATCCCTACGCCGTGGCCGGGAAGGAACTGCAGATCGTCTCCTTCGTGGTTCCCGTGATCGTGGAAGGCAGGTTTCAGGGCATCACCGGCGTTGACTACCTGCTGAGTGATCTCAACGAGCAGTTGAGCAAGGTGCGGCCTTACGGACAGGGGCATGTGGAGGTGGTCGCGGCAGGCGGCAACTATGCGGTCAGCAGCGACCCGGCGCGTTTGGGCAAGGCCTCGAAGGAAGGACTTCCCGAGGCGGCCGTCAAGGCGGTGGCCAACGGTGGATCCCATCGCTGGGAAGACGCCGACGGCTGGCTGCACACCGCAAAGGCGATCCAGTCCCCGTCCATGCAGAAGCCCTGGACGCTGGTCGTGTCCTTCCCCATGGCGGCGGCCCTGAAGGGCGCGACGGGCGTGGTGCTGATGGTGGCGGTGGTGTTCGTCCTCGGCCTGCTGCTGCTCGGCGCCATCGTCTTCATCGGCATGACGAAGCTGCTGAGCCCCATCGCGCGGTTGCGCGACAAGATGTCGGAACTCGCCAACGGTGAGGGCGACCTCACCAGCCAGCTCGACGTCCGCGGCAAGGACGAGATCGGCGAGATCGCCGCGAGCTTCAACCGGTTCCTCGGCACGTTGCGCGGGCTCGTGGCGCAGGTGAAGTCGCAAAGCGGCGAAGTGTCGGATGCATCCCGTCGGCTGGGTCGCTCGGCGCAGCAGGTCTCCGCGGCCTCTCAGGATCAGGCCCAGGCCTCCGCATCGGCGGCAGGCGCGGTGAGCGAGATCGTGTCCAGCATCCATCGGGTGGCCGAGGATGCCGGCGAGGCCAGCAGCAGCGCGCAGATCGCCGAACGCAGTGCGCGCGAGGCCGCGGAACTGATGCTGCAGAGCGCTCAGGGCATCGAGCGCGTGCACCGTACGATCACCAGCCTGTCGGAGTCGCTGCGCAGTCTCGACGAACGCTCGGCGCGCATCGGCGACGTGATCAGTCTGATCAAGGACGTGGCTGATCAGACCAATCTTCTCGCCCTCAATGCCGCCATCGAGGCGGCGCGTGCCGGTGAACAGGGTCGGGGTTTCGCCGTGGTGGCGGACGAGGTGCGCAAGCTCGCCGAACGAACGACGTCGGCGACCGGAGAAATCGGCGGCATCATCCTGGCGATCCAGAAGGAAGCCGAGCAGACCGTGACCGTGATGGCCCAGGTGCTGGCGGAAGTGACGGAAGGCGAGGTGCGTTCGAAGGAAGGGGCTCAGGGGGCAGAGAGCATCCGCAGCGTGCTGAACGACGTGCTGTCGCGCATGGAGCGCATTGCCGCGAACACATCTCAGCAGGCTGCGGCCGGCAGCGACATCCTCGCGCAGGTGGAACGCATCGGCAGTTCGGTTCGGCAGAACGAATCCGAAGTGATGGAAACCGCGTCGGCAGTTTCGGTGCTTGGCACGCAGGCCGACGAACTCGCCCGGACCGTCGGCCGCTTCCGTACCTGATCGGCGACTTGCCCTACCGCTGACAGCCCGCGCAGTAGTAGGTGGCGCGGGCGCCCTGACGGATGAGGCGGATCGTCTCGCCACAGCGATTGCACGCGAGACCTTCCCGGCCGTAGACCGCCGATTCCGACTGGAACTCCCCCGCGTTGCCATGGCCGTCCACGTAGTCGCGAAGACTGCTGCCGCCCAGCTCGATGGCGCGGCCCAGTGTCTCCCGGATCGCGACGGCGAGCCGGTCGCATCGCGCGCGTGAGAGTCTTCCGGCTCGTGTTCTCGGGTTGATTGCGGCGCGATGCAGCGCCTCGGATGCGTAGATGTTGCCGACCCCCGTGACCAACGTGCCGTTCATGATGACTTGCTTGACGGCCGCCGAACGTCCGCGCGTCACTCGGTGCAGATACGCGCCGTCGAACACGTCATCGAAGGGCTCGGGTGCCAGTTCCGCGAGCAGCGGATGCGATGCCTCGTGAGTCGCCAGCCAATGCATGCTGCCGAAGCGGCGCGGGTCGTGAAACCGCAGCGTCTCGCCCGAGTCGAGGACGATGTCCACATGGTCGTGCTTCACCGGCGCGCGCGTGCCCGGAACGACCGTGAGCGAACCCGACATGCCCAGATGCACGAGCAGTGTGCCGCGATCGGTATCGATCAGTAGGTACTTTGCGCGCCGGCGCAGCGCGACGATTGCGGCACCGGTGAGCGTGTGTTCGAGATGGTCTGGCACCGGCCAGCGCAGTCGCCGGTCCCTTACGATGGCGGATACGACGCGATGTCCGACCAGCGGGGGCTCGAGCGAGCGGCGTGTGGTTTCGACCTCGGGCAGTTCCGGCACGTGCGCCCCTCGCGGATCAGGGACGGCGACCGGGCAGGGCGAGCAACTGGGTGCCCTGTTCCTGCGAGAGCGTGAACAGCATGTTCTCGTCGCGCCGGAAGAGCTTCACATCGGGCGCGCGCGCCACGATGACGAACTCGATGGTGCGATCGCCCTTCAGCATGACGCGCAGCGGTTCGCCCGACGGGATGTCCTTCGCGATCTGCGTGGTGAGCGCCGAGGCGTAGCGCCAGCCTTCGAGCCAGCGGGACAGGTCGTCCTGCGAGGGGGGCTCGGCCTTCGCGCTGTCCGCGCGGGTGAGCGTGAGCTTGCCGTCCTTCTGCGCGAGCGTCGCGCCTGAAACCTCCACCCCTGCCGGGATCTCGTCGTCGCCGAGCAGGCGATGGGACGCCAGACTGTCCTCCCGCGTCGGCAGCCCGTACCCGAACACCGGCGACACGAGATACACGGCGTCGCCGCTCAGCACGTACTGCTCACTGGTCAGCGTGTTCACGGTGCCGAACGCGAAGGTGTCCTTGCCGAGCGTGACCGTGGCGAAGGGCTTGTCGAGTTCGAACCTCGCGAGGTCCGTGGCGGGCAGCTTCTGCGTCGAGCGTGCGGCGAGCAGGTCGAGGAGGCGGCCCGTCTGCGAGGATTCCGCCCGGGCGGCGAAGGGGGCCGATTGTCGCCAGGCGCCTTCGCGCTTCTCCAGCACGAACTCCGGCAGTCCCTGGCGACGGATGGTGATGCGATCGACCTCCGAGGGCTTCTGTGCAGAAAGCGGAAAGTCCTCGGGCGCCTTGTCGCCGGGCTTGAGTGTCATCCACAGACCCAGCCCGAGGACGAGCAGCGCCAGGACAACGTTGACCAGCAGGGAGCGCTTCATCGGCGTGACGCGGTCATCCGCGGCGGCGACGCCACCACGTCATGCCGCCGGTGAACAGGAACGCGACAGGGAGGGCGAGCAGGAACGCCAGCGCGATGAACAGCAGCGCGCTCCGCGAGAAGGAGAGCGACCCGTCCACGATGGACTTGGGCTGCAGCGTGATGAGGTCCTCGTCGCCGGCGAGCCAGTTGATGAAGTTGATGCCGAGGTCGAGGTTGCCGAGCAAACCGGCATAGGTGTTGGCGAGGAAGTGGCCCGTCCCCACCACGACCACCCGCTGCGGCTTGCCTTCGACTTCCCGCTCGAGCGCAGCGGCCACCGTGACCGGCCCCTTCACGTCGCGGTTCTTGTCGTACACGACATCGCCGTCGAGTTCGCCGTTCTCCACCCAGCCGTTCTGGGCGACTTCCACCAGCGGCGTGAACGTCCAGGTCTTGTCGTCTTCCGCCACGGCGATCTTGCGGGCGCTCGGAAACGCGGTGTTGATGGCGAAGTTGCGCGTCGCGGGGTGGCTGCCGTAGGCGAAGGCCAGCGACAACGTGGCCGATGCCTTGAGGGCGTTGGCGGCGGGGTCCACCACGACGCCGGGGCTCAACTGCAGGCGCAGGGCGTCGGCCAGGGGCTGCAGGCCGTGCAGGGGTTCCTGGTCGATGAGCCACAGCACGTTGCCGCCCTTGTCGACGTAGCGCTTCACCTTGTCGACTTCCACGGGGAGGAGGTCCACCTGTGGATTGGCAATGACGAGCATGGACGTGTTCGCCGGCACGTCCTGCGCGGCGGCGAGGTTCAGCAGATCGACCCGGAAGCCCTTGGCGACGAGGCGCTTGCCGAACTCGCCGAGGTCGTGATTCGCGATGCCGTTGGGTTTGCGCTCGCCGTGCCCGTCGAGGAACATCACCAGCCGTTCCGTGCGCCGCGCGAGCCGCGCGAGCAGGTTGGTGAGGGACTGCTCGTCGAGGCTCGTCAGGTGTTCGCTGCGACCGTCGTACTCGATGACCATCTCGCCGTTCACGCGCACGTTGGCGGCGGCGGTGGCTTTCGGCTGCTCGCGCGGGTCGATGAACACCACGCGGATGTCCGGTTTCGCGCGGCGGTAGGTCTCCACGAAGTCCGCGATCTTCTGGCGGAGGTTGCCGAGGGAGGGGTCCTGCTCCGTGGCGTAGGCGGTGATCACCACCGGCCCCTTGAGGAGCTTCAGGGTCTGCAGGCTGCCTTCGCTCAAGGTGTTCCGGGCGTTCTGCGTGATATCCCATTGCCAGGAATGCTGCTGCGCGAGCTGGGCGATCATCCCGACGGCAGCAACCAGCAGCGCGGCGAACAGGCCGTTCTGCAGGAGGGTCGTGAACCGGGTGCGGCGCGAGACGATCATGTCAGGTGGCGAGCCGGTCGCGGTCGAGCCGGCGCACGGTGAGCGCCAGGAACAGACCGGTGAGAAGGACGAAGTAGGCGATGTCGCCAGTGTGGAGCGTGCCCTTCGCGAAGCTCTCGTAGTGCTTCAGCAGCGAGACGAGGTGCATCGGACTGCCCGGATCGGAAGTGCCGAGATTGATGATCCAGAGGATCAGCAGCACCGCGAAGGCGGAGATTGCGGCGACCACCGGCTGCGCGGTCAGGGAGGACAGATACAGCCCGACGGAAGCGAATGCCGCATTGAGGAGAGCCAGGCCGATCACGTTGGCGAGCAGCAGGCCGACATCGATCGTGCCGCCCGCATAGAGCGACAGCCCCATGATCGCCACCAGCGCCGTGGCGAACAGCAGGAACACGAACAGCCCGGCGAACTTGCCCAGCACGATCTGCGTGATGCTCACCGGCGCAGACATCAGGAACGTGAGCGTCTGATTGCGGCGCTCCTCCGCGATGAGGCGCATGGACAGCAGCGGCACGACCATCAGCAGCACGATGGCCGCGAGCCCGAACACCGGCGTGACGATGATCTCGGTGGCGCCCGGCGGGTTCGGGTACTGCGCGAGCTGCGCCTGCAGATCCTGGAAGCGGTCGAGCCCGATCAGGAACACGTAGCCGAAGATCACCTGCAGCACGGCAAGCACGACCCACGCGAGCGGGGCGCCGAACAGCGAGCGCAATTCCTTGCGGGCGATCGCGATGATCATGGCGTTGCCTCCGCGGGCGGCGGGGTGTCGTCCTCGCGCTGGGTGAGGTGCACGAAGACTTCCTCCAGCGAGGTTTCGACCGGGGAGAGCTCGCGCAGCGCCCAGCCGCGTTCGACGGAACGGCGCACGAGTTCGTCCGTGGGGTCGGCGCCCGGCTCGTGAAACAGACGGAAGCGGTTCGTGGCGAGCTCGGTGACATCCTTCACGCCGGGCAGTGCCTTCAGTTCGGCCACGGGCGGCGGCGAGTGCAGGGCGACCGTGAGCGCCTGGCCGCCGCGGTGCTGCTTGAGGGCGGCGATCGTGTCGGCGTAGACCACGCGCCCCTGGCTCAGGATCTGTACGCGATCGCACACGGATTCCACTTCCGGAAGGATGTGGGTCGACAGCAGCACGCTGTGGTCGGCGGCGAGTTCGCGGATGAGCGCGCGGATCTCGCGGATCTGGTTGGGGTCGAGGCCCACGGTGGGTTCGTCGAGCACCACGACGTCGGGATCGTGAACGATCGCCTGGGCGATGCCCACCCGCTGCTGGTAGCCCTTGGAGAGCGTGCCGATGAGCCGCGAGCCCATGTCGACGAGACCGCAGCGCTTCTTGGCGCGCTCTGCGGCGACGGCGATGCCTGCGCGGGGCACGCGATGCAGGCGCGCGGCGGTCTGCAGGTACTCATCCACCGAGAAGTCGCGGTAGAGCGGCGGGGTCTCGGGAAGGTAGCCGATGCGGGCCTTGGCGGCCGTGGGACGCTCCAGCAGGTCGACGCCGCACACGAGGATCTCGCCCGCGGTGGGCGCGAGATTGCCGGTGATCATCTGCATCGTCGTGGTCTTGCCGGCGCCGTTCGGGCCGAGCAGCCCCAGCACTTCGCCCCTGTGCAGCGTCAGCGAGACGTCCTGCACGGCGTGTCGGGTACCGAAACTCCGCATGAGATGCCGAGCGGATAAGGTCGGCTCCAGTCCGGCTTCCAAGGTGTCGATAAGTGGGATGTGAGGTTGCGTGGCCCTGCAGGCCGGTTGTTGCTTCCGGGCAGGCAAGGGGCCTCCCGGCGCGCTCCTGCCGAAGGAGAGCGGCTCGGATGTCCGGCTTGTGGGTGGGTCGAAATATACCTAAACTGGATTTGACCTCCAAGAACTAAGGCGTCGCGGCTGTGTCTGTAAGGCAGACCCGCACCGTCGCGAGGTCGGCCTGCGCCACCATAATGGCGTCGCGGCACACCATCAACGATCGCAAAGCTGCCCGACCCATGCGGATACAACTGTTCGTCATCGCTCTCACTCTGTCGCTGCCCGCCTGTGCGCAGCACGGCAAGTACCGGATCCTCCCGCCGGCATCGGCAGACCGGGTGTCGCCCGGGCCGAGGTTCCCCGATGCGACGATCCTCGCCCAGGTCGAAGGCGGGGATGACGTCGAAGTCCGGCCTGCCCAGCCCCCGGCGAAGGCACCCGAGAAGACGCCGCGTTACCCCAACAACGTTCTCACGCGGGATCTGCTCTACAAGTTCCTCCTGGCCGAGATCGCCGGCCAGCGCGGCAATGTCCGCCTTGCTGCGCGTGCCTACCTCGAACTCGCCCAGACCACGAAGGACCCGCGAGTCGCCAAGCGTGCCACCGAAATCGCCATGTTCGGTCGCCACAGCGACATCGCGGCGGAGTCCGCGAGTGTCTGGCTCGACATCGAGCCCGATTCGCAGCCCGCCAAGCAGACGCTCATCGCCACGCTGCTGGGCAACAACAAGATCGCCGACGCCAAGCCGCTCCTGCAGCGCCTGCTGGCCGCCGACCCGGCCAGGACGGGGTCGCTGTTCCTGCAACTGCCCCCGCTGCTCAGCCGCTATCCGGACCGTCCGGCCGCGTTCAAGCTCGTGCAGGAGCTCGCCAAGCCTTACCCGCAATTGCCGGAATCCCATTTCGCGGTGGCCCAGGCGGCTTTCGGCATCGAAGACTTCGCCGTGTCGGAAACCGAGACCGCCGAAGCCCTGCGCCTCAAGCCCGATTTCGAGCAGGCTGCTCTGCTTCAGGCACAGCTTCTGCAGCGCGGGTCGGTAGCCCGCGCCACCGAGTACCTGAAGGGTTACGTGACGCGCAATCCGTCCGCGCGCGACGCACGCCTGTACTACGCGCGGCTGCTCGCGGCCGGGCGCCAGACCGTCGAGGCGCGCAAGGAATTCCAGTCTCTCGAGAAGGAGATCCCGAACAACCCCGAAGTCGCGGTGATGATCGGTCTCCTGTCCCTGCAGATGCAGGACTACGAGGCGGCCGAATCCAAGCTGAAGCGCGCCATCGATCTCAACTATCGCGAGCCCGACACGCTGCGCTTCTATCTCGGCCAGATCGCCGAGGAGCGCAAGCGCGACGACGAGGCGCTCGCGTACTACGGTCAGGTGAACGCCGGCGACCAGGTCGTGCCTGCGGCGGTCCGTTACGCGATGATCCAGAGCCGGAACCGCAAGTTCGACGAAGCCCGCGCCCACCTGCGCAAGACCAACTCGCAGAACGATCAGCAGCGCACGCTGCTCATCCAGGCCGAAGCGCAGATCCTGCGCGAGGCCAAGCAGTATCGGGAGGCCTTCGAGGTCATCGAGGCCGGCCTCTCCGAGCAACCCGACAATCCGGATCTCATGTACGACTCGGCCATGGCGGCCGAGAAGGTCGACAAGATCGATGTTCTGGAAACCCGTCTGAAACGCCTCATCGAGTTGAAGCCCGACAACGCGCAAGCCTACAACGCGCTGGGCTACACGCTTGCCGATCGCAATCTCCGCCTCGCGGAAGCGCGCCAGTACATCGAGAAGGCGCTGACGCTGGCGCCGGAGGACGGTTTCATCCTCGACAGCATGGGATGGGTCCTGTATCGCCAGGGCAATCTCGATCAGGGGCTCGACTTCCTGCGTCGCGCGTTCGCCAGCCGGCCCGACCCGGAGATCGCCGCCCACCTGGGCGAGGTGCTCTGGGCCAAGGGGCAGCGCAAGGAAGCCGAAGACCTCTGGCGTCAGTCCCTCAAGGACCATCCCGACAACGACGACCTGAAGGCCGTCATCCGCAAGTTCCTCAAGTAAGCCTCCGGCCATGGCGCTCCTGCGCCTGATCCGCCATGCGGCCACCGCGGCTTTGCTGCTCGCGGTGGCGGGGTGCGCGGGCCTTTCGAACAAGCGCGGCATCGATGGCTCACCGGCTTCCGAGAGCTTCGAGATGGCTGCCCGGGTGGCGGTGCGCTACGGGACCGACGGCTACACCGGGAGCCTGCGCTGGCGCCACCGAAATGAACGCGACTCCGTCGAACTCTACGCTCCTGTCGGCACGCTCTACGCCCGCCTCGAACGCGATGCCAGCGGTTCCTGGATGGAAACTGCCGACGGCAAGCGCTTCGAAGATCACGACGCCGGCGCGCTTTCCCGCCGGGTGCTTGGGTGGGAACTCCCCCTGGATTCGCTCCCGTACTGGGTGTTCACCCGCCCGGCGCCAGGCCCCGCTCCGCTGCGAACTGACGTCTCGCCGGAAGGCCGCCCCACCTTGCTCGTGCAGGGCGGCTGGCAGGTGCGCTATCAGGCCTACTTCGAGAACAAGGCGCTGGTCCTGCCTGAGCGGCTGGAACTCGAGCGGCCGGGTCTCAAGGTGAAGCTCATCGTCTCGCGCTGGGCCGAGCCCGGCGCCTGGGGCCGATGAGCCCCTGGTACCCGGCCCCCGCCAAGCTCAACCTCTTTCTGCACGTGGTCGGGCGGCGACCCGACGGCTACCACCTCCTCCAGACTGCCTTCCGCTTCGTCGACTACGGGGACCGCCTCGCCTTCTCCCTGCGTGACGACGGGGAAATCCATCGTGTGGAAGGGCCTGCGGAGGTCCCCGAGGACGCCGACCTCGTCGTTCGGGCCGCACGGCTGCTGCAGCGGGAGGCCGGCGTCTCTCAGGGCGTCGACATCCACCTCGACAAGCGCCTGCCCTTCGGGGGCGGGGTTGGCGGCGGCAGTTCCGACGCGGCCACCACGCTGATGGTCCTGAACCGGCTCTGGGGGTGCGGATTCGACCGCGAACGCCTCCAGGCGCTCGGTCTTTCGCTCGGTGCGGACGTCCCCGTGTTCCTCTTCGGCAGGAGCGCATTCGCCGAAGGCGTCGGCGAACGGTTGCAGGCGATCTCCCTGGAATCGGCCTGGTACGTCATACTCGCCCCCGCGGTGCAGGTGTCGACCGCGGCGGTCTTCGGGCATCCGCAATTGACACGGGATAGTGTGCCCATCACAATAGCGGCCTTTTTTTCGTCGCCTTCCCGCAACGATCTCGAGCCCCTGGTCAGGCGCCTTCACCCCGAGGTGGATCGCGCCGTTAAGTGGCTCTCGGCATTCGGCAACGCCCGGATGACCGGCTCCGGCGCCTGCGTGTTCTGCGCATTCGCCACCGAGGAGCAGGCGTTGGCTGCATGGGCACGGAAACCCGAGGAGTTCGCCGGGTTCGTGGCGCGGGGGTTGGATCAGCACCCGCTGTACGATCTGGCCGGTTAGCAAGGTTTACTGGGGAGTCGCCAAGTTGGTTAAGGCACCGGATTTTGATTCCGGCATTCGAAGGTTCGAATCCTTCCTCCCCAGCCAGTCTCAGCCCCGTGCGGCAGTCGGGGTCGGGTGGGGTACCCGGCGTCCGGCGAGTCCGGATGGCGCGCGCACCCAACCCGATCTCCGCGGTCCCGCGGGCCTGGATCGAGGGTTTCCCTCCAACATGACGTCGCACTGACCGGGTATGGCCTACGACAGCCTGATGGTCTTCACCGGCAACGCCCATCCGCGGCTTGCCGAAGAGGTCTGCAAACACCTCAACATGCGTCTGGGCAAGGCGACCGTCGGTCGCTTCAGCGACGGCGAAGTCATGGTGGAACTCCTCGAGAACGTTCGCGGGCGCGACGTGTTCGTGCTCCAGTCGACGTGCATGCCCACGAACGACAGCCTGATGGAAGTGCTGCTGATGGTCGACGCGCTCAAGCGCTCGTCCGCTGCGCGCATCACCGCGGCCGTGCCGTACTTCGGTTACGCCCGCCAGGATCGCCGGCCCCGCTCCGCGCGGGTCGCCATCAGCGCCAAGGTGGTGGCCAACATGATGCAGGCCGCCGGTGTGGACAGGCTCCTCACCATGGATCTCCACGCAGACCAGATCCAGGGCTTCTTCGACATCGCGGTCGACAACATCTACGCCACGCCCATCCTGCTCGGCGACGTGTGGAAGAACGACTACGACAACCTGATCGTCGTGTCGCCGGACGTCGGCGGTGTGGTGCGTGCGCGGGCCCTCGCGAAGCGGCTCGAGTCCGACCTCGCCATCATCGACAAGCGCCGTCCCAAGCCCAACGTCGCCACGGTCATGAACATCATCGGCGATGTGTCTGGCCGCACCTGCGTGATCATGGACGACATGGTCGACACCGCGAACACGCTGTGCGAAGCGGCGCTGGCCCTGAAGGAAAAGGGCGCCGTCCGCGTGCTGGCCTACTGTACGCACCCCGTGCTGTCGGGCAAGGCGATCGAGCGCATCACCAATTCCGTGCTCGACGAGCTGGTCGTCACCGACACCATTCCGCTGCGCGAAGATGCGCGGGCGTGCAGCAAGATCCGTCAGTTGAGCATCGCCGGCCTGCTGGCCGAGACGATCCGGCGGATCAGCAACGAGGACTCCGTGTCCTCCCTGTTCATGGAGTAGGTCGAAGGACCTCTCCGGAAAGCCGGGGCCGCAAGGCCCTTTTCACGAATCGGTGCCGGCTGGTCGCGGCCGGTGCCTGATCAAGGAGAAAGACATGAAGATGGAAGTGATCGCCAGTGCGCGGTCGTTGCAGGGAACGGGTGCGAGCCGCCGCCTGCGCCGCAAGGGCCTCGTGCCCGGAATCGTCTACGGTGGCGGCAGCGCCTCGCAGGCCATCGAACTCGACCACAACGCGCTCATCCAGCGTCTGAAGCTCGAGTCCTTCCACGCCTCCGTGCTCACCCTCAAGGTCGGTGACGACACGAGCCGTGTGCTGCTGCGCGATGTGCAGATGCACCCGTACCGTCCCGAAGTCCTGCACGTGGACTTCCAGCGGGTCGCCAAGGATCAGCTCATTCACGTCAAGGTGCCGCTGCACTTCCTCAACACGGAAAACGCATCCGGCGTGAAGTTCGGCCACGGCATCGTGAGCCACGTCATGAACGAAATCGACGTCTCGTGCCTGCCCGACAACCTGCCCGAGTTCATCGAAGTGGATCTCGGTCATCTCGAACTGGGTCAGTCGGTCCACCTGGCGGACATCAAGTTCCCCGCCGGCGTGGAATCCATTCAGCTGAAGCACGGCAACAACGGCGTGGTCGTGACCATCAAGGTCCCGGGTGGTGCGGTGGAAGCCGAACCCGCCCCGGCGCCTTCGGCGGCCTCCGTGCCCGCCACGGCGCAGAAGGACAAGGACAAGGACGCGAAGAAGTAACATCCGTCTGCGGACTGGAAGCCCGCCGGGAGCGTTCTCGCTCGACGCGGGCTTTTTTCTTTGGGTTGGGAGGTGAAGCGTGCGTCTGGTCGTCGGACTGGGCAACCCCGGTCGTGAATACGAGCCCACCCGGCACAACGCCGGTTTCTGGTTCGTGGAGGCCGTCGCGCGGAAGCACGGCGTGCAGCTGCGGACGGAATCGCGGTTCCACGGTGCGCTCGCCCGCATCAGCGAGGGCCCGCACGAGTGCTGGCTGCTCGAACCCAATACCTTCATGAATGCCAGCGGCCGTGCGGTGAACGCCGTATCGCGCTTCTATCGCATCGAGCCGGCCGAGATCCTCGTCGTGCACGACGAACTCGATCTGCCGCCCGGCGGGGCCAAGCTCAAGCTCGGCGGCGGCGCCGCGGGGCACAACGGCCTGAAGGACATCATTTCCCACATCGGTCAGGACTTCTGGCGCCTGCGGCTGGGCATCGGCCACCCCGGCGATCGCAACCAGGTGATCCACTACGTGCTGCAGGCGCCGCGGCGCGACGAGATGACCGAGATCGAGGGCGCCATCGAGCGCAGCGTCGACATCTGGCCCATGCTGCTCGAGAACCGGACCGAGGCCGCCATGCTGGCCCTGCACACCAAGCGATGACCGCGACGGCAATTTCCCGCGCGCATCGATCATCGAACACGGAGACACCATGAGCCTCAAATGCGGAATCGTCGGTTTGCCCAACGTCGGCAAGTCGACCCTGTTCAACGCGCTCACCAAGGCGGGCATCGCCGCGGAGAACTACCCCTTCTGCACCATCGAGCCGAACGTCGGCATCGTCGAGGTGCCGGACCCGCGGCTGGGCAAGCTCTCCGATATCGTGAAGCCGCAGAAAGTGCTGCCGGCCGTCGTCGAGTTCGTGGACATCGCCGGCCTCGTGGCAGGCGCGTCGAAGGGTGAAGGCCTGGGCAACCAGTTCCTCGCGAACATCCGCGAGACCGACGCGATCGCGCAGGTCGTGCGCTGCTTCGAAGACCCGAACGTCGTGCACGTGGCCGGCAAGGTGGACCCCGTGTCCGATATCGAAGTCATCAACACCGAACTCGCGCTCGCCGACCTGGCCACGGTCGAGAAGCAGCTGCAGCGCTACACCAAGGTCGCGAAGACCGGCGGTGACAAGGAAGCCCAGCGCCTGGTGGCTGTCCTCGAGAAGCTGATGCCCGTGCTCGACCAGGCCCTGCCGGCACGCACGCTGGATCTCTCGAAGGAAGAACTCGCCGTCGTGCGGCCGCTCTTCCTGCTCACCATGAAGCCCACCATGTACGTCGCCAACGTGGCGGAGGTCGGCGGCTTCCAGGACAACCCGCTGCTCGAACAGGTGAAAGCGTATGCCGCGAAAGAAGGCGCACCCGTCGTCGCCATCTGCGCGTCGCTCGAATCACAGATCGCCGACCTGTCCGACGAGGACAAGCACGTCTTCCTCGCCGACACGGGCATGGACGAACCGGGCCTCAACCGCCTGATCCGAACGGCCTACGATCTGCTGGGCCTGCAGACCTACTTCACCGCCGGCGTGAAGGAAGTGCGCGCGTGGACCATTCACAAAGGCGACACCGCACCTCAGGCCGCCGCCGTGATCCACACCGACTTCGAAAAAGGCTTCATCCGCGCGGAAGTCATCGCCTACGACGACTTCGTGTCCCTCAAGGGCGAACACGGCGCGAAGGAAGCCGGCAAGATGCGATTGGAAGGCAAGGAGTACGTGGTGCGGGACGGGGACGTAATGCATTTTCGATTTAACGTCTAAACGAACTCGACCGAAGGGCCGTGAACTAGCTCTATCGGTTTCGATTGCAGCACTGCCATCGAACTGCGGCGTCAGGGGTGCCAGCCTCCGACATGGAATGAGGCGCCCCGACGCGCCGGAAACGCTCGGGGCGCAACGGGGTCGGACCAACTGCGGTCGTGGCTTCCTTTCAACGATGTGGCCCGCACCGGCTACCGTCCCAACCATCTACTCAGCCGGTCTCTCCCTATCGACTGGGAGCACTTCCCGGCGAAAGCCGGCTGCCTACCGGACAACCAGTTCACTAGAACTTGTGAAGCCCCCGGGGCGGGGATAGCCAGCAGATTCGGACAGCGCTACTCTGTTGCGGAAGTCGGCGGCACCCCGCGTCGGCTGGTTTCCCTGGACGCTCTGGCGTACGGGCCGATGGAAAGGAGCCTGAACGGTAAACCCATGAAAGCTAGAGAAAGCAAGCCGGATTCATGCGTCGAGCGTCGTGGAACTCCGCGTCGTTCGGGACCCACAGTACGTTAAGCCTCAAGTGACACAGTCGTTGCTACCTGACCCGCAAGTTCCCCTGATAGAAGCGCAGATCGGTGAATGGAGTGCCATCGACACCCGAACCTCAACTGGTCTATTCGCGTACCGAAGCATGCAAGCCTCGGGTCTGCTTGATCTGCCCGACTTCGGTGGCGGAGACCTCACCACAGAACAGAGGCGAGAAGCCCTTGTCTCGGCAATCTCCTTCCACAAGCCACTCGCCGCGCTGAGCCTCTTTCTCGGTGTGGTGGCACTGGAAGACTTCTTCCGCGACCTGGTCGCTCGCATGGCGGAGAACCCGGAGATTGCCCAACTTTTTCCGCTGCTAGCAGAATTTCGCAGCCAGCCAAGGGCGCGCGCGCCCGACCACGCATTCCGCCGACTCGACACGGATCCAGCTGGAGTCATCGATCCCGAGGAGATCAACGCGGTATTCCTAAAGGCGCTAGGCGTCGCACCAATCCCGCCACAGGAATACTGGCACCTGCGGGACCTAGCGCTGCTGCGTCACACAGTTGCCCATCACGCCGCCGTCATCCGACACGTTGATCTACCTCGATTCCGTCACTTCATCGTCCAGCCCGGACGGGTGATCAATCCGCCGTCCGCTTTCGTCAAGGCCGAGTTACTCTATCTCTATCAGCTCGGCCGAGCGGTCGAAACGGCAGTTCGGGCTGTCGTGTTCCGCGATGCTATTGCCGCCATTGGTAGTGGTTGGTCGCAAGCGCCTGACGCTCGCATCGTTCAACTAATCAAGTTCTTCGCGTACTTTGGTTTCATCGAGTCCACAACTGTGCCAGTCGGCTACTCCGAGCCCGGATCCCCATCGCGTCAGCAGCAAGAGCGCGAGTCAGAGCGCATCCATGCCGCACTGCTTGCCCGTTGTATCGCAGAACTAGTGCCTCTCTATGGCCGCTGAACTGAGGCTTAACACGCAAAACGGGGGTCAGGTCTTTCATCGTGCATGCTTCACTCGACCAACTTGGATCGTCACCAGCCCCTCCGAAACAGTAACTCGCACTTACGACAATCGGTTCGACGCAGCTGCCACCGAGATCGTCCCGATGGAAGCACTGGGGTCGCGTCTTTAGTCGTCCATCCTCCAAGATCAACCTCCCGGGCCACGCAGCCAGACCATCCAACTTACCGAGGACGCTGAAGTGTTCTTTTGCGAAGCGCTCTACGTCGCCGCGATGCCAGAACTAGACGTGACACTCCAGCAGAAGATTGGGGTCAGGTCCATCAAACGACCATCTGTGTCGCCCGGAATGCGCCGCAACGCTGTCGTGCCCATGACTGCTGCGACCGTTGTGCACCTCGAGGCCGCGCTCGACGAAACGATCGAGTCCACTTAGCGCAAGTCCCGGCCATCTGCGTCGAGACTCGACGTACGTGTTTTCGCAACACCAGACCCTCGACCTTCAATTCAACCGGAGATCACGACTTTCCCGAAGTGGGCGCCGGCGAGCATGTGGTCGTAGGCGGCGCGAGCCTCCTCGAAGTCGAAACACGATCCCACTGGCGGGCGAATGCCGGAGACGGAGATCGCGCGATTCATCTCCTCGAACATCTCGCGCGAGCCCACGTAGATGCCGTGGACACGCAAATGACGCCGCAGGATCGCCGCCGTGTTCACCTGACCGGAGACGCCGGTCAGCACGCCGATGAGGCACATGCGACCTCCAGGCTTCAAAGAGGCGAGCGACTTGTCGAAGGTGCCCACGCCGCCCACTTCAATCACGATGTCCGCGCCGCGGCCGTCGGTGTGCTCCAGCACCGCTTTCTCCCAGTCAGGGCGCGAGCGGTAGTTGATCAGCGCGTCGGCCCCGAGCGACTTCGCTTGTTCGAGCTTTTCGTCGCTGCTGGAGGTGACGATGCAGCGCGCGCCGTGCAGCTTTGCGAACTGCAGGCCGATCATCGACACACCACCAGTCCCGAGAAGAACGACCGTGTCGCCGGCCTTCACGCGGGCTTCGCGCACGAGGGCATTCCACGCCGTGACCGCGGCGCACGGCAGGCTAGCCGCCTCCGCCCACGTCAGGTGCGCTGGCACCTTCACCACGCCGTCCTGCGAGAGCACGACGTACTCGGCAAGCATCCCATCGATGGCGCCGCCCAGCGCCGAGTTGCCGGATTCGGCAGTGATATCCCCGGCCAGCCAGTTCTGCATGAAGATGCCTGCGACACGATCGCCGACAGCCACGTGCGTGACCCCCGCGCCGATCTCGGCAATTTCACCCGCCCCATCGGACAGCGGGATCAGCCCGGCCCTCGGCGGCCCGCCGTAGCTGCCGCGCGCGACGAGCGTGTCGCGAAAGTTGAGCGACCAGGCCTTCATGCGGATTAGGGCTTGCCCGGGCCCGGGGCGCGGCGTCTCGCGCTCCGTGCGAGTGATGCTGTCGAGGCCAGTGACGGCTTTCAGTTCATAGGCTTTCATTTGAGGTGCATTTCCTTTCTTGATCCGGGTAGCTTGATAAGTCATCGGCCCGCGGGTGGTGTGACGAAACGGGTGCTGGTCGGGCCGATGCCGGTAATCTCGACGACCACCTCTTCGTCACGGGCACCGTCGTAGTGGATCATCCCGGCCGGGTGCGTCACGAAGCCCCCCGCGCGGATTGGGATCGTGCTCTCCGGCGCGAATGTCGCACCGTGACCGCCCCACCACGTGCCCGACAAGACGGTGATGTGGCGGGCCTCCCCGTGAGAGTGGGGTCGGGTGAAGATGCCTGGCTGGAAGCGCGCCCGGATCACATACAGACCCGCCGCACCGGGATCACCCGCAAGTACCGCCATTTCGACACCCGACACCCCCGGGTAGGGCTTCCAGTCGACCGTATCCGCCTGAAGCACGTGGAGCCCGTCATCGTCGGCCGCCACAGAATGCAGCGGCAGCATCGCGACGATCGTCAGCATCGTGGTCATTAGCGTGCGCATGTGGCCTCCACGATCTGTTGCTCGGCGCTGCCGAGAGCAGGCGAATCGAACACAAGGGTCTCCATGTCATCGGCCCAGACGACACTGCCCTGGCCGAGAGATCCCTGGTGAAACTGCCAGCGAGCCAGTGCGTACCGACGTGACAGACAGTCGATCTCGTAGTCGAGTGTTGCGGAGCGGTGCAGGGACCAGCCGCCCAGGGAGACCGGAGCTTCGTAGCTCTTTAGGACGCGGACGACTACGGGTGCCGAGGGCGTACCTGCTGGCAGGTCTCCGACGAAAACCAGTTGCTCGGACGCGACTCGCATGAGGTGCCAGGTGGAGGCCTGTGCGAGTGGCGGAGGCATGAACAAGAGGATGGCTGCAAGAGTCCAGGGTTTCACGGCGACACTCCTTTCGAGAAAGACAGTTGTTCCGGTCGACGTCTGGCAGGCGTCGAACAGTACTGTCATCTTAGAAACCCGCCGCAGCGTATAGAAGCCCGCGGTGCGGCATGGCACCCATACACCTGGAGACATGACTGGCGATGGAACTTCTGGAACGCATGCGGGTGTTCACGCGAGTGCTGGAGTCCGGCAGCCTCTCGGCTGCCGCGCGTGGGGTGGGTTCCTCGCAGCCGACAGTCAGCCGTCAGATCACGAGTCTGGAACGCGAACTTGGGACCCAGCTACTTACACGCACCACGGTGAAGATCCGGCCCACGGAAGCAGGAGAGATGCTCTACCTCCGGGCGAAACACCTCCTGGAAGAATTCGATGCAGTGCGGACTGGTCTCGGCAGAATTTCAAACGGACTCCATGGCACGCTGCGCGTGCACGCACCGACCTCGTTCGGCGAAGCTTATCTGACGCCTGTCCTTGTCCGCCTCGGACAGGCACATCCCGACCTATTCATCGATCTCGTTCTGAACGACCGGTGGTTGGACCTCGTGGAAGAACGGATCGACGTGTCGGTCCGATTCGGAACACTTCCGGACGTGCGCCTGGTGGCAAGGCGCGTTGGCGCCAGTCCACAGGTCTGCATCGCAACCCCACAGTACTTGTCCAGTGCCGGGACACCTGTCGAGCTGTCGGACCTTGTCGAGCATCGGTGCGTCGTCAACGGGTTCGTGTCGCCGACGAACGAATGGCGATTCCGCGGGGCACACGGGGAGGTCACGGTGCCCGTGGGTAGCAGCTTTCGGACAAACAACCTGCGTGCGATCCGCGAAGTGGTGCTCGCCAACGGCGGCATCGCTGTCGGGCCAGAATGGCTTTACTTCGATGATATTCATGCAGGGCGAGTCGAGATGGTCCTGCAGCCCTTTGAACCGGTGCCCCTGGACATCCATGCGATGCATGTTCCGAGCGCCTATCTGCCCCTAAAGGTCCGACATTTCATCGACGAACTGGAGTCGACCATGCTCGCAATTCCTGCCTTGGCGCCGCACTGTGCGAACGGATCGATTCGCGCGGCCGCGGAAGAATGGTAAATGCGTGTCGCGGGCGTCGCGTCTTGCGTCGTGGGAGTCGCGCCTTGCATCCGTGCACAACCGGATTGCCGTTCTACCTTCTCGTCTTCCGAATCCCCCTCGATCTCCGGCTGCGTTCCAGCAGCCTCGGGGAGAAACACGCCATGCAAGCCCGCCCTGAGAGCGGCCGTGCATGAACGCAAGACGCCCCCCGCATCGTCTGTGACCTCAGACCATTCCCGTGTATCGTCGACGGCGCATGCTCCAGTGACCTCACCCCAACGCCTCGAACGGAGAAACGTCGTGTTGAAAGTGGGAACGCTCAAGGAAATCTGGCGCTATCCGGTCAAGGGGATGGCCGGTGAGCAGGTCGCAGTCTCCAGCATTGGCGCGAACGGTGTTCTGGGGGATCGCACGTGGGCCCTGCGCGATGTGCAGCGGAAGGAGATTCAGAGCTGCAAGTTCCGTCCTCAGTTGCTCCAGTGCGGTGCTCGGGCGAACGAAGATGGTGCAACAGTGAGCGTGACGTTCCCCGATGGTGCGATATTGCGGAGTGACGACCGCACCATTCACGAAAAACTGTCCAGGCTTACCGGTCATGAGTCCACGCTGCAACCTCTCAGGCCGGATACCGACATCGAGTTCTACCGGCGCTACAAGCCCGCCAAGGGCACGTGGCTGGATGAACTGGCAACGACATTCGACCGCGAGCCCGGTGAGCCCCTGCCCGACTTCACGCAGATTCCTCCCGTACTCGTCGACCACGTATCCGTGCCGGGCACGTTCTTCCTGGTGGTACCGCTGCATTTCGTGACGACCGCAACGTTGCACCATCTGCAGTCCCTGAACACGAGCGGCAACTGGGATCGAAGGCGCTTCCGCCCGAACCTGGTCATCGAGACTGCGCCTGAGTTTGCCGGCCTGGTCGAGCAGGAGTGGGTGGGGAAGAAGCTCGTTATCGGGCACGTGACAGTCGACTGCGTAGGCGGCACGCCCCGGTGCGGTGCGGTCACGCGCGCGCAACCGGACTTTGGATCCGACACATCGATACTCCGGACGATCATTCGGGAGGCTGATCAGAACGTAGGCGCCTACGGCGTGACGGAGCGCCCTGGTACGGTGCAGACGGGTGATGCCGTGTATCTGGACTGAGTTCGCCGCGCCGTGTTCCCCGGGGAGGATGTGAGGGACGCGGTCTGCGGTTTCATACATGTCAGAGGAGTCGTGGTTGCAGGCCGCGTCCCCCGCATCCCGCATCCCGCATCGCGACTGAACTTGTAGCCCGGGCTCAGCCTGGGGCCGAGGCAAGCGAAGCGGTGTTGAAGACGAGTCCCCGGACGGAGTCCGGGCTACGCGGCGACGTGGTCCGCCACCCGCCGTCTCGCTACTTCTTCGGGTCCCGCATCGCCTCGAACGCCCGCGCCAGGCGCTTCGCGCCTTCGGCCAGACGGCTCGCGTCATTCAGCGTGAAGTTGATGCGCAGCGCACGCCGGTTCATGCCCGTTGCGTCGAACACGCTGCTGGGCGCCACGCACACACCTGCAGCCATGGCGTGCTTCAGCAGATCATCTGTATTCAGCGACGGGTCGCGGCCGACCGCCCAGACGAACATGCCGCCGACCGGAACTTCCCACTCGAGCCAGTCGGAGAGGTGCTCGCGCATCGCCGCGCACAACGCATCGCGCCTCTGGCGGTAGGTGTCGAGGATCGTCGGCTGGATCTTCTCCAGCAGACCGGCCTCGATCGCGGCGAGCGCAATACGCTGGGTCAGCCCGCTTGTGCACAGGTCCGCGCCGAGTTTGGCCATGGCCAGTGCTTCGATGAATGCCGGCGCCGCGATGACCCAGCCCACCCTGAGGCCCGGCGCAATCTCCTTCGATAGCGTGCCCATGTAGACCACCGGCCCCGCGTAGGGCGCGCCTGGATTGGTACGCGCCGAGAGATCGATCATTCGGGGCAGCGGCTTGCCGTCGTAGTGCAGCGTGCCGTAGGGGTCGTCCTCGACGAGCCACGTGCCGGTCCGATGGGCCGCGTCGACGAGCGCCTGTCGCGTCTCGACACTCACCAGCTTGCCCGTCGGGTTGGAGAAGTTCGGGACCGTGTAGGCGAACTGTGCGCCGTCGAGGGCTGAGAAGGCATCAAAGGCCGGGTCGTCGATCACCAGATTGCGATAAGTCGGCGAGCGGGGACGCCAGGCGTCGAGAGCGCCGAGGTACGTCGGATACTGGCAGGCGATCAGTTGGCCGGGCTCCAGCAGGACCTTGCCGACCAGATCGAGGCCCTGCATGCCGGCGGAAGTGACGAAGACGTTCTCCCGGGTCAATGTCAGGTCCCGCGAACTGAAGCGCCGGGCCAGCGCATCGCGTAGCTCGGGCAGCCCCTCGGCAGGACCGTAGCCCAGGACCTCCGGAGCATGATCGCGCACGGCATCCGCGGCGATGGCCGCAAGCTCCGCGGTCGGAAACGTCGCCGGCTCCGGCAGCCCGCCGGCCATGTTGATCAGCCCCGGCACGCGGTTGGCCGCGAGGAAGGTTCGCGTGATGTCGTTGGTGGTGGAGAGCCATCCGGCAAACGCGGGGCGCTGTGACTGCTGGGTCATCGAGGGGATCCGTTGTGGCAGGGCTTGTGAGGCTGGCATTCTACAAACCTCGGGGCGGCGGCCACGCATGTTCCGTCGACATGACGGAAAGAGCTTGCGGGAAGAGCGATGAAACGTCACGCGATCCGCGGCGAACGAGTCGTCATGTTTGGGGCCGCGATGAGCCCCGTGCTGTCGAGCGGCAAGACGACATACGCGCTAAGGTTTCGCTCCACCAAGTCGGCGGCGTGGCTCCTTGAAACGAACTGCGAATCGGTCGCACGATGGCGCAAACTGCTCCTCAAATCCGATTTCCGGTAGGGGCGCGCGGCCTGAACGCCAATGACCAGCCGATCGAATCTCCTGACGTCAGTTCGCCATTCCTGCGGTCAGCGTGGATCGAAGACTGGTCGAGTCCCCAGGACAAGACGAGGGTCGCGACGTAGGAACCAAAGGGCTGACCCGACCGTCTCGTGGCGTCTCCGCGCCAATCATTCTGCTCCGGGACCTTCCCGACCATTCACGGCGACCGAGGTTGCAGAGAAGACAAGCAGCTCCTTTCAAGAGTTGCCAGAACAACATCCGTGGGGTTAGGATTTCGGATACAGATTTCTGTATGTGAAGGTGACGCCAGTGAAGACCACCCTAAATCTCAATGACGATCTCGTCGCCAGGGCCAAAGCCGTAGCGACGCGCGAAAAGAGCACTCTCACCAAGATCATCGAAGAAGGTTTGGTGCTCCGGTTGCGTCGCAAGCGATCCCGCACGGTGTCCACTCTTCCCGATATACCCGTATCGTCAAAGCGTGGCGGACTCAGGCCCGACATCGATGGAACGAGCAATCGTTCGCTCTTCGACGCGGCGGACGCGTGACCCCAGATGTCAATGTGTTGGTGGCTGCGTTCCGGAAGGATCATTCGCACCATCCAGAGGCGAGAGCATGGCTCGAGGAAGCGTGCCGAGCTTGTGCCGTGGGGCAGGCAACGCTGGTACTGTTGCCCGTGGTGTTCGCCGGTTTCATTCGTTTGGTTACGAATCCTCGCGTCTTCGTGAACCCGGACTCAATCGAGGATGCTGTTGCATTCCTAGACGCCATCCTTCAGGTCGAGGGCGCGGTAGCGGGCCAGGGCGTGAATGAGTGGCCAAGCTTCCGGAGTCTCCTCCTTTCGCATGGGCGAGGAGGCAACTTCGTCACTGACGCCTGGATTGCTGCCGCTGTGCAGAGTTGCGGCGAGCATTTGGTAACGTTCGATCGGGACTTCGAGGATTTGCTTCCGGCGCGGGACTTGACTCGCCTACAGTGACGGCCATCGCTATCGCATTGGCTATCGCGAGCCACACCCGCTCCGAGTACAGGCGCCGCACCCGGGTGCGCAGATGCGCCGGCGCGTGAGTTCCTGGCGTTTATGTGGCGAAACTTTCCTTAGTCGGATGCGCTGACAAGATAAATGTGGGAGCAGTCGGTATCGCAGCCCCTCAGGCCGCCGCCTCCAACCGGTAGCCCAGCCCGCGCATGGTGTGGATGAGCGGGCGCTCGTGGCCATCGTCGATCTTCTCGCGCAGGCGCCGAATGTAGACGTCCACGACGTTCGTGAGGGGCGCTTCGCTGCTGCCCCACACATTCGCGAGGATCCGCTCACGACTGAAGAGGCGGCCGGGTGCGGACATCAGCAGCTCCAGCAGGGCCAGCTCCTTCGCGGTGAGATTGATGGCCTGCCCGCCACGCGAGGCGCGCATCGTGACGAGATCCAGCTCGAGATCGGCGACCACCAGGCGGTGCGGGGCCGACTGCGTCAATTCCCGGCTGCGGCGCCCAAGTGCGTCGATCCGGGCCAGCAGTTCTTCGAAGGCGAAGGGCTTCACCAGGTAATCGTCGGCACCGAGCTTGAGGCCGTTGACGCGATCCTCTACCGAACCAAGTGCGGTCAGCATGAGGATCGGGAGCTGGACTTGCGCGGCGCGCAGCGTCTGGCAGACCTCCAGGCCGTTCATCCCGGGGAGCATGATGTCGAGGAGAACGATGGTTGTGACGCCGTCCTCACGCGCCGCACGCGCGGCATCCATTGCGAGCGCAAGTCCTTCGGCCCCAGTCGTCGCGAGCTGCACACGGTGCCCCTCGGCCTTGAGCCCCCGCTCCAGAAACCCAGAGATGCGCGCGTCGTCTTCCACGACGAGAATGTTCATGAGGTCACCGGATAGGCGGGCGACGGTGCGAGCAGCGGCAACCGGACGATGGCGGTCGTCCCCGTATCGGGAGAGCTCTCCATGGAGACTTCTCCTCCATGCGCGCGTGCGAGCGCCAACCCGATGGAAAGCCCGAGCCCGCTGCCGTCGGCGCGGTGCCGTCGTGCTTCTTCGCCACGGAAGTGGCGCTCGAAAACGCGCGTCAGTTCATTGTCGGGAATGCCGATGCCGTGGTCGCGAACGCGTACCTCGCAAAATGGCGTGACGAGAACCTCCTGCGGGGTGCGGACTTCCACCTCGACGGTGCCGCCGGGTCGGGAGTAACGGATCGCGTTGTCCAGCAGCAGCATGAACAACTGACGCAGCCGGAGCGCATCTCCCATGATCGTCAGTACGGTGCCGGTCGATGGTGCCTGGATGTGGATGTTGCGTTCGGCGGCGATGGCACGCGCCTGATCGACCGCTTCTGCCAGCGCCACGCCCACGTCCATCTGCTGGCGCTTCAAGGCGAGCGAGTCGGTATCGCTGCGAGTCATGGTGAGGAGATCGTCGATTACCCGGCCCAGTTGCCGGGCGATCTCCACGATGCGTTGCAGGGTGGACCGGTAGTCCTCCACCGTATGGGCCTGGCCGCGAAGCGTCACCTCGGCCTCGCCGCGAATCGCCGTGGTGGGCGTGCGCAACTCATGGCTGATGTCAGCGAGAAGCTGTCGACGACGGACATCCATCTCCTGCAGCGCCCCCAGCGCACCCTGAAGCTCCGCGGTACGGGACTGCACAAGTTCCTCCAGCCGGTGGCGGGCTTCGGCCTCGCGGGCCCGGTGCTCGGCGAGTTCTGCCGCCATGGCGTTCATGCTGCGGGCGACAGCGGCGAATTCATCGGCGCCGTCGAGAGCGATCCGGTGATCGAACTGGCCATTCTGCAGAGCGGACGCTCCCGCACTCAGCTTGTCGAGCGGTCCGCGAAGCGCGCGAGCGAAATAGACCCCCAGCAGCAGCGCCGCAACGGCGAGGGTACCCGCGGCGCCGAGCCAGAGCGTGCGCATTCCGCGCAACGAGGCGTCGGCTGCGGCACGTTCTCGCGCCTTCGCAACAGCTTCTCTTTCGATGCTCTGCGCGACCAGGGTCCTGAGGTCGTGCCCCTGGGACACATCGAACACCTTCGAGATCGTGTCCCAGGCCTCCCGCGGGTCGGCGTCCGCATCGAGAGGGCGAGCCGCCGCGACGGTTCGCTCCAACTCGCCCAGGCTCTGGTCCAGAACGGTCAGGGAACTCTTGCGATTTTCGTGTTCGTATCGCGTGGCCTCGGAATTGTCGAGTGCCACCGCCTGCTGGGAGAGACCGTTCAGCCGCTGCAGGATCTCACGCATCTCGGCGTGGAGGATTTCTCGTTGTGCGAGATCGGCGTTGGCGCCGAGCAGCATCTGAACCACCCACGTGCGCAATCGCTGCTTGCGGGCCGAAAGCTCCAGGAAGCCCTGCTGGATATCGCTGGCGATCCGGCCGCGAATCACCTGCGTTTCCGCCACGTGGGCGGACCACAAGGCGAATCCCCCCTGGGCGACGGTGGCGGCAGCCAGGACAGCGAGGGCGATGGTGAGGCGTTTGCGGAACATGTCGGAATTATAGGCAGGCGACATGCATCGCACTTGAACCGAAGATGAACCGGGAATGAATGCAGGCGGGGCGTGCGGATCTTCTTGAGGGCGGTGACAGCGTACGAGGCCGACGGAGCCGCGGAGTGTTCATGAAGAATTAATGTTGCTTTCAACGCGTGATCATCGGGTGTTCAGTGACCCGTTATGCGTGGGTGTTCTACTGGCTCCATCGTTCAACCGACAGAAGGAGTTCCAAAATGAAGATGTTGCCCATCGCCGCTGCCGTCGTACTCGCGTTCTCGGTTTCCGCTCCCGTCTTTGCCAACTCGAGCGTCGTCAACACGAACATCACCGAATCCGAAGTGCTCGCCGCCCAGAAGGCATGGGGCGAGGCGCTGGTTTCGATCTCCACGACCTACGAGAAGCAAGGGCACGCGGCCGCCAAGCAACTCGCCGAGAAGGTGATCGACTCCGCCTATGGCTACAAGTACGGCCCGGTGCTCTTCAAGCCGACGCTAACGGTGGCACCGCAGACGTTCCGCACCACCCGCGAAGGCGCGCTTGCCTACTTCGTGGGCAGCGATCCCGCGTTCCCGAAGGACACGGGGTTTGCGCTCAAGGGCTGGCGCAACGTCGAGATCAAGAATGCCGCGATCTACATCACCGGTGACGTGGCCACGACCATGGGCAACGTGATGATCACCGACAAGACCGGCAAGGTCACCACGGTCGACAAGACCTGGAAGTTCCGCAAGACCGACGATGGCAAGCTCGTGATCGTCGTGCACCATTCGTCCCTCCCGTTCACGCCTCAGTAAGGCGAACCCCGCCCACCGGGACGCCGTCACACTCCGGCGCGGAGCGTCGCGCCGGGATCACGCATACCGCCGCACGTGGACCTGCCTCTCCGGTCCGCGTGCGTTGTGCGTGAGGTGGCCGTGTTCCTCGCGAACGTTCATTTCCGACGCCGCACCGGCGGTTGTCTTGCGTGTGGTGCTTTCGTGCGAGAGTCACCGGCTTGGACTCGCTCCGCTGGGGCCTTGCCTGCGCTTCAATAGCGCCTCTCAGCCCAAGTTCCGGAGACTGGGAACTGCACGTATTCGAAGAGGTTGTCGCTGACCTTGCGAAGTCGCGGCCTGCCTTCCGAGATGACGTGCTCCCGAAGGAGTTTGCCGAGATTGAGCGACACGCCCAAATAGCTGAATCGCGCTGGCTCCCCGCCGGTCTCGAATCCGCGGGCCTGGTACCCGAGCGACATCTCCAGGTATCGCAGGCCGGGCAACCGATCCAGCGCCTCGAACCCCTCGGCCTTGGTAACGAAGTAGTAGGTCTGGCCGGCGTAATCACTGATGGGTTCCCAGTCGCGCCGCGTGCCGTCCTGGCGGACCGATGGGCTGTAATGAATGCGAAAGTCGAACATCCGATCGAGCTTCGGGTTCTGTTCGAGCAAGACAGCCGCCGCCGCGCCCGCGGAGTTCATGGCGAAATCTTCCGGTCCGAAGCTCCACCTCCTGGCGAACCCGTCGATCACCTCGACTCCGGACAGCGCCGCGAACGCGGTTCCCGCTCCCAGCCAGATTGCCTTCTCCCGCGTGTGACCGAAGGATTCCAGTCCCCAGGTGAGGAGGCGGGCGCCAGCGTAGGTGAACATGTAGTGACCAAGCTTGTCCTGCCCCCCATGCTTCGAGTCGCGCCCGAACCAGCCTTCCCGCTCGACCTTGAACTCGCTCCGGAACCCATCGCCCCACCAGCTGGTCAGGCCGTACAAATACGTGGCGCCCACGCCCGAGCCGATGAGCCAGCGTGTGCGGCGGTCCAGGTCCGCCTGGTTCGCGTGAGGCCCGGGCGGATCTGTCCTGGGGGCATACTCGCCTCCCCAGGACATTTGCAGTGGAACGAGCAGTACGAACGCCGAAAGCGCTCGCGATGCGTACGAGGACATAAAGGCTCTCCGGCGGCAGCCGAGCGGCTGGAACAACAGCCTTGCATGAGAGAATCTGCCAGCCGCAGTCGCCCGGGGCAACAAGAAGGCCCGAAGCAAGTTGCGGAGATTTCCATTGCCTGATTTCGCTCCGCGCCAGACGCAGTCGCGGTGCAGTACGTCGGTCGAGGCTTGCAGCGAGCCCGCGCCGTACGCTCCGGTGCAGCATGCTGCGCGCTTCGAAGTGCCACTGATTCACCAACCAGGACGAGAACACTCATGGCTTCCGGTCTGCTAGCGCTGCTGGACGATGTGGCGGCGATCGCCAAGATTGCGTCGGCATCCGTTGACGACGTGGTAGGGCAGGCCGCCAAGGCGGGCAGCAAGGCAGCAGGTATCGTCATCGACGATGCGGCCGTCACGCCCCGGTACGTGGTCGGTTTCGCTGCCGATCGGGAACTGCCGATCATCGGCAAGATCGCGTGGGGCTCCATTCGAAACAAGCTGCTGTTCCTGCTGCCAGGCGCGCTGGCGCTTTCGTCGTTCGCGTCGTGGTCGATCATGCCGTTACTGGTGTTGGGTGGTCTGTTCCTCTGTGCGGAGGGTTTCGGCAAGGTCCGCGAGATGGTGCGCCCGGCAAACGCGAAGTCATCCGTGGCAGAGCTTTCCGATGCGGACCCCAAGGAACTCGAGAAACGACAGGTGGCCAGCGCTATCCGCACGGACTTCATTCTGTCTGCCGAGATCATGGCCATCACGCTTTCGGTCGTCGGTGAAGCGAGCTTCGTGATGAAGGCTGCCGTGCTTGCGGTGGTCGGGCTTGGCATTACGCTCGCGGTGTATGGGGCGGTGGCGCTCATCGTCAAGGCCGATGATGTCGGTGTGGCAATGACCCGCAAGCCGCCCCCTTTGGCGACGTTCGGGCGCGCCATCGTCAAGGGCATGCCGTACGTTCTGAAGGTGCTGAGCGTGGTCGGCACTCTGGCGATGCTGTGGGTGGGTGGCGGCATCGTCATTCACGGTCTGGCCGAGTTCGGGTTCCACGCACCGGAGGACGGCATTCACCAACTGTCGAAAGCGCTGGGCGGCGGGCTCGTCGGCTGGTTTGCTGGCGCTGCGATCTCCGGTTTGGTCGGTCTTGCTCTTGGCGGGCTGACGGCGTTGGTCTGGAAGTTCGGGCTGGGCCCGGTTGTCGGCATGTGGACTTCAAAACGGCAAAGCGCCTGACCGCCGTGTCGGCCGGTCCCCCCTGCAATGCGCTTTGCCCGATCGCTTTGGTGGTCAGGATGAAGACAAAAGGCACACATGGCGGTAGACTCGAACCATGAAGCCCTTCCGGTGGAGCGCAGAGAAGAACGGGGAACTGCTGACTTCTCGCGGGGTATCGTTTGAGCGCGTCGTTGTTGCTGTCGAGGGTGATGGTCTTCTGGATGTGCTGGTTCACCCGAACCCGGATCGGTATCCGAATCAGAAGATCCTCGTCGTGAGTTGGGACGCCTACGTCTATCTGGTGCCTTATGTCGAAGAAGCCGACTATTACTTCCTCAAGACCATCATCCCGAGCCGGAAGGCCACGCGCGACTACCTCCACGCCGGTGAGCCCGATGCCTCCGACTGATCCCTCCGACGAGGAGATCATCGAAGCCTACGAGTCGGGCGCGTTGACTTCCATCGCCTCGAAGACGGAGCTCAACCGCCTGAAGGCAGCCGCGCGCGCCACTGCCGCCAAGGATCGCAGAGTCAACATCCGCCTCTCCGAGGGTGACCTGCAGGACATCCAGGTCCGTGCTCTGGCGGAAGGTATGCCTTACCAGACCTTGATCGCTAGCATCCTGCACAAGTACGTTACAGGGCGCCTCGAGGAGCGCGAGATTGGTGCCGCCAGAGCGACCTCGAGGACAAAGCAGACCACCCGACGTACGACTCGCGGGGATGGCTGACCTCCGGCCCCCCGACCAAGGGAGAGTTCAGCAAATGACGCGCACTTTCACTTTTCTCGCCAGCCTGCTCCTCGCAGTCACGCTAGACGCCGCGGCCCAGGCCATCCCCCGCGGCTTCACCGAGGTCCGCCCCGCCGCGCGCGGCGCCGTCAAGCCGCAGGCACGACCACCTCAACTCGCCATCGCCCAGGGTCGGTTCTTCAACTACGCCCTGCCGCCGGGCTGGCGGGTGGGCGAGGACGGTCAGTTCGCTCTGACCCTCGTCGCGCCGGACAGCCGCGCACTCACGGTCATGGTTGGCAACGCCGGCATGCCGCCCGGCTACCCGCCGGCCCAGTACGCGTACGAGAGGCTCATGGCCATCCGGCCCGAAGGCCTGCAACTCGGTCAGCCGCGGGCAACGCGCCCGGTGGCCGGCTTCGCGCAGGCAGTCGAGTTTCCGGTCCGCTACTACATCAACGGTGCCCCGTGCGAAGGCGTGGCCAAGGTCCACATTGCGCCGGCCTATGATTCGGCGGTAATGGCCATGACGGCCGCTCTTTCCGACGCGCAGCAGTGGCGCGGGTACGCGAGCTGGCTGCCGTTGGTGGCGGACCAGATCTCGGCGAGCAACGGCGCGGCCTTCGGGGCGCGGGGCATCATGGAGCAGAACCTCAAGAACTCGACCGCCTATGCCGAAGCGGCACGCCAGTATCGCGACTGGTCGCAGCGCAACTGGCAGGGCGTGACGGACGCCCGCAACGCCTCCCAGGACCGCAACAACACGCAGTTCCGCGAAACACTCGGCAACGTGCAGACCTACTCGAACCCGTACGATGCCCGCGCCCCGCTGGAACTGCCCAACAGTCACCAGCACTACTGGATCAACGAACGCGGCACCATCATCGGCAGCAACGATCCGAACGTCGATCCGAACAGCGGATCGACCCACGACTGGCGGCCGCTGCAGCGGCGAGTGCCCTGACGGCGCCTGGCCGGCGAGACGCGTCCTCTCAGAGCGCGCCTGTCCTCGCTGGGAACAGCTCGGTCGTCCTCACCTGAAGCCGTAACTGCCCCGGCGATCCTTCGCAATGTCTCCGGCCGCTCGCCGGGCATGGGGCTCATGTTTCACTTCACTGGTGCTGCAATCGCGTGGTCCCGAAGCCCGCCTCGGCGTGCATCTTTTCTAGACCTGACCCCGGTGTGCGTCCGCCGCTGATGCGCGAGCCCAACGGGCGAAGGTTTCGGAGAATCCGTCGATACGTTCGGGAAACCCTGACGCACCTTGCAGTTCCGCGCACCTTACCTGGTGATGTGGTCGATGCCGTGCCGCCGTCAAGGTGCAGATAGATATCTGGTTGCAATAGCCAACAATTGAGAGATATCCTGTCAATAAAGGAGGTTCGTCAAACTCCTGTGCCCGTTGCGCGCTCGACTTCGACCACAACGTGCCCCAAAAACAGCAACTCAGATTCGGAGACCAGACCATGACTCGCTCCAAGCTGACCTTGATGGTCGCCCTGGCCTTGGCGGCCAACGTGTCCTTTGCTGACGAGGACGACCCCGTCGATCCGGGCGGCCCGCTGATCGGTACTCCCGTGGCGCCGGTTCTGCCGACCGTGGGCACCTGGGCCCGGGCCTCCGCCAGCCGCAACCTGTTTGTCGGTTGTGCGGATTACAGCTTGTCGGGCGTGTACGTCGACGAGGGCCAGCTCGGCGACGTCGCAGGTGGGGGAGCCATCACAGTAGGCTGCAACGATTCCGTTTACGACCGCGCCAGCAAACAGGAAACCAGCACCACGCCCGGGCAACGGATATCCGTCTCTCCCTCCTCTAGCCTGGGTAGCGGAAGTGCCTGGAAATCCTCGAGGGCAGGGGCGGCAGCCGAGTCGAACCTCCTCGGGCCCGGGAACGTGCTTAACCTCAAGGCCGGTGCTCGGGCCCGGAACTCCCGTGATGTGGAGATGACCCTGGGCGTCGTCGTCGATCCCTGGACCCTCGATCCGGTCGGCTGGGAGCCGGGTCTGGGCTCGGGCTTCAATTACGACGTGGCGCGTCTGATCGGAGAGGGCGACAACTACGGCGCCGGTGCGACGGCGCGGCTCGCCGACCAATTCGTGGCCAACGGCACCGGACGCCTGGTGATGGAGTTCCGCGCCGATGGCCTCTACGAGCGCGGCGGCGGGCTCCCGCAGATCATGCCCAGCGGGGGGCGCGTCTCCTTCGCCGCGGTGCTCCTCGATCCGACAGGTCTTCGGGCGTTCGATATGGGTGGCGACTTCGGCACGGTCCGGATGTGGCAGGAGGGCGCCATCGACGTCGCCTCCTTTGCGCTGGGGCGCGACCGGAACGACGACCTGTTCGGCGGGAGCCAGTTCCCGGACGCGGAGCTACTGCTCGGGTCGGACGATCTGTTCGCCCCTCAATCGAGCCACGTCCCCTCGGGTGATCTACCCACGACACCCACGCCGGTGGACAAGCTGCTGCGGGTCGAGCTGGACGTCGTGGACGGCAAGACGTACTGGCTGATCGCCGGGCTCCATGTCAGCGCATCCGGCTGGAACCCATGCGATACCATGCCCGGGGACGGTGAAGGGCCCAGCATCGCAGGCGTCGACCCCTCGGTCTGCCAGGGCGACGGAACCCTCGTCGATTTCACGTCCACGGTCGAGCTGTCCTCCGTGCTCTACGAGGGCGGCTTGCAGGGTTTGCAGACCGCCTCTGGCGTGGACTACCGCCTCGCCGTGACGCCGGTTCCGCTACCTCCCGCGCTCTGGCTCATGGGCGCCGGACTGACCGTGCTTGCGGGCCGCGCGCGCGAGGCCCGGCGCAAGCGGCAGGCGTAGGCTGGGTACCGGCGGGTAGCGACCCGCTGGCCGGATCCCGCTGCGCGCAGCCTGTCCATTGCCATTGCCTTTGCGGGGCGTTGTGCAGGCAGTTCCACCTGCGGCGTCGCGATCAGCGCGAACTCTGCTTTGTCGTCCTGGTACGGGACTGTGTCGAGCCGGAGACTAGCGGCTCTCCCGACTTGCCGAGGATGGTGACCGCGAATCGGGTGCCAGCCCGACCACCTGCAGGCAGGGTTTCCCTGCGCCTGTCGTGCGACCACTGCGCAGTGTTCCGTTCCTGTTCGTTATCTTTCCGAGTATCTCCGTCGCGGCGCTGGCACGACAATCGCGTCCGCCTGCAGCTTGTTTCCGCGTGCATCTTTTCTAGACCTGACCCCGGTGTTGAGGGCGGTCGATGCTGCGTCAGTCGACGTCCTTCAACACCCAGACTCTGGCTTTGTCGATGTCGGTGAAGAAGCGCACTGCGAGGCCTCGGTTCACTGCCACGGTCTCCCAGAACTTGCCGTCCTCGAAGTTGCTCGGCTTGCAGACGATGGCGACACGCCCGACCTTGGGTGCGCGCGCCGCGATAGCCTCGGCCGCCTGAAAGGTGTCGATCGTTCCGAGGCGGTACTCCAGGTTTCTCTCGTCGCTCAGGATTCGAGAAGCATGGTGCTGGATCGCCAGTTCGATCACGGCACTGCCGTACGCGATGACTTGCTGCGTGTTGTCATCCTGGCCCGAGGCGGTGACGACCAGAAGGCCGTCGTTGCTGTCAGCTTGGAAAGTGATGGTCACGGCATCTCTCGTTCGGTCTGCACAAGGGGACGCGCGGCAGTGGGTCGCCGAGCTGCGCGCACGCGGGACAACCTCCACCGCACGCCCGATTCCGGACGCCCGGTTCGACAGCAGTGCCTGCCCCGTTCGGACTAACCACGAGCGCCTGAATCATCGCACGTCGTGCGTTACCCGCGGAGGCGGAGGGTGCTAACCAGGCCGTCACTGCATCCCTGGTGGATGCCAGGCGCTTGCTCGCCAGGCCGGGCGACTGCGTACGACACGGCCGACACACGGCAGTCGAACGGACGTCAGCGCTTCCGATACGGCCCCATGCAGCTGGTCCTCGCGGAATCGAGACACATGAGCATGCCGGCGGCGTCGACATGGACGTAGGCAAGAAACCGCTTGCCCACTTTGTTGTCAGCTGCCCCGTCGCAATCTTTCCCGCCATCGTCTGCGGTGACACTGGTGATGAGCATGCGGCCGGTCCGCTCCCGGTTCCACTTGACCGTGTAGGTGCCCGAGAACGAGTTCTGTCCGTTCACGACCTTTGTGGCGCCGTCGGGCTGGAACGTCCGCGTCATCGAGCAGCCAGTCTTGGGCAGTGTCCAGGTCCAGGTGCCGATCACGTCGCCATGGTCATTGGCGCTCGCAGAGGTGGCCGTCGCCAGCAGGCCGGCAGCAACAAGGGGAAGAAGCGCTTTCGCGAAGGACATCGAGTCTCTCCAGGGCAACGGTCATGGGGCGCCGACACGGCGACGGCGTTCGAAGGCGTCTCGCCTTCTGAGTTGCCCTTCGTCGGCAACGGAAGCTACGGCAACGCCAGCCCCGACTTGAGCAGAAGACTGCAGTTCGGTGATGGACGCCTTCACGAGGAAGTCTGCCTCACCCGGCAGCCTCCCGAAGGAACCCCGACCACCGACCCGCTAGGCCATGGAATGCAGGCCGATCATGTTGCCTGCCTGGGGTTGCGCGGAGTGAGGCGATCTTAAGCGGTCCCGACGGGATGCCGCAGGGAGGGCTCGGGGCAAGCGTCTTCAGTTTCCCACCGGCGTGCACAGCTCAACGAGCATGCCGTCCGGAGACCGCACGTACGAGACTGTCTGCCCCCAGGGCTTCTGAGTCGGTGCAGCGAGTTCCTTCGCGCCATGCGTGATCGCCTTCCCATGTGCACTGGGAACATCGTCGGTGACCAGGGCAATCTCGACGCCGAGCGGCTGCGCCGACTCGTCTGCTCGCACATGCCCGCCCGGGAAGTTGTCGTCACCGAGTTCGTGGGCAGCGAAGGAGAGAGTTGTCTCGCCCGTGTCGAGCTCGCCGTAAGTGCCCGACTCGTGGAGAAAGCGCCGCTTCAACCCGAACGCGGCTTCGAAAAACGCCAGGGACTGAGCGACATCCGGAACGTAGACGATGGTGTAACCGAGTTTCATGACCTGTGCCTCAGAGAGGGAGATAGCCACCGTGTTGGCAGCGGGAGCGCGAAGCCCGGGCTCCGCCCGGGACGCTTGCAACCTTGTTCCGATCCTGTCTTCACGAAGCGAACGCCCCCAACCCTGAACTCCTAGCCTTCATTCCCGAACGTCGCGAGCCGCTCGGGTGCCACTGCGTGCGCGCAATGGCAGCCGCGCATCCAGCCTGGCTTCGAGATCATCATGGGCACGATCGATCAGTTCTCGAAGAGCCGCGTCGTTGCATTGCGTAGCCCGGACTCTGTCCGGGGAGCCCGCATCTCTGGCTCGACCCTGACGAATCCTGCAACGAGATCCTCGCCTCCATAGCGGACGCCCGAAGTCGTTGCGGGCGCCGGATTCCGCATCGCAGCGCTGCAGCGGTCCCCTGTCCGGAGCGATCGCCAGCGATCACGCCTCCCCGCGCTGAGTCCGACACGACTCGGAGGGCGACTTGCGGGATAGGCCGATTGCCGTGGAAAGCGTTCTCGGGCACAGGTCGCCTAATGTTCGTCCGATGGAGGTTTGACGCGAAACCTTCCGAACAAGGTGGCGAGGATCGCCAGCACGCCGCCGCTAGCGGTGAGGATGCCCACCGCCCCAATGAAGTCGCTGATCCGATCCTCGCGAGTCTCCCCCTCCACCTCGGGCGCGACAAGCCAGGTGACAAGGATGAACGAGAGGACAAGGAAAACGATGGCAACTTTCCTGGCGAGTCCTCGCTCGAGCCAAGCCAGCCGCAACAGAAACACGGCCGGCCAGCCGATCGCAACGGCCACGACGACCAACGCAATCAGCTTTGCAAGCATCGCGCTCGACCTCTTCGGATGGGTGAATCCTCAGCGCGACGCGGAGGGGTGCTCATGGCGGCCTGACCCGGCGACTGTAAGCCAGGAACACATCGTCGCGTATCCAACCGCAGGCTTCGTAGAGGGCCTGTGCCCGTTTGTTTGTGCGTGCCGTCGTGAGGTCCATTCGCGCTTTCCCGTCCTTGGCTGCCTTCGCCTCCGCTGCGAGAAGCAACTGCCGACCGACACCGGCCTTTCGGGCCGTGGGCAGAACGAAAAGGTCGTACAGGGCATAGATCGGCTTCGCCTCGACGGAGCAGAACGTCGGGTAGAGCTGGCAGAAGCCAAGCAGACCGGAAGTGGCGGCGTCCGCCACCAGGACAACGGAATCGCCATTGGCCAGCCGGTCACCGATGAAGCGCCGGGCGAGCGCCAAGTCGGGAGGTTGCTCATAGAACTGACGGTAGGAATGGAACAGCTCTGCGACTTCTGGAGCGTCCGAGACATTTGCTTCCCGAATGGTGATGCTCATGGTTTGCCTGGGTTGCACCCTAATGAGTCTTCATCGGACACTGCAGACGACCTTCGCCTTCGACTGAAAGTAGGCATTCGCGGCGTCATTGATGCCGTCGAAAATGTACCAGTTCACGCCGGCGGCCACGACTGGCCCGAGCACAGGCACGAAGCCCGCGAGACCCTTGGCCGTCACCTTTGCCGCAATGACGCCCGCGAGTTTGGCGCCGACGAACTTCGCGCCATGCAGATGCACCGCACCGGCAAAGACCTGCAGAGCTTTGTCCTGCGTTGCCAGGGGCGTCAGTGTTGCTGCCAGGCCCATCGCGGTCTCGAACTCAGCCGTGGTTCGCACGCCCTGGAACCAAGCCCCCAGGACGTTCCAGTAGTCTTGCTTCTCGAGAAGTATGGGACAGCCGCGTTCTCGGGCAACGATCGCGCCGATGCCGAAGATGAACTCATCGAGGTAGTAGACGACGGCCCCAACGTCCGCCACGAGCCCGACCAGATGCCAGCCGGGCAGCGCCTGGGATATCGCGCCGATCGAGGCGGTTTTCATTACGGTTGCGGTATAGAGGCCGCTGACCGAGTCCTCTGCAGTCTTCTCGGCGTACTCCGCGCGAAGAGTCGCCTGGTCCCCCGGTGAGCCGACGAGCGAACAAGACGCCAGGACGACGATCAGGTACGGAGCAAGGGCACGCTTGAGGTGCTGCATAGGTCACTCCTACATGCCATGCGAAAGAAAGCGGCGGATTTCGCGACAAGAACGAGACGCACGACTAGCACACAGAAGTGTAGACCACACGGCGCGGCCGTCTTCATATACGCCCCTCGTGCCTTCGGAGAAGGCCGGAGTGTTGATTCGCAGCCAGACTGCGCGTAGTCCGTCCCGCGGGGGGGGGAAAGGTGATACACCGCGTATTCCCGGATGAGGGGACTCACAGGATGGCGGAGTTCTCTCAGACTTGTGTTCGGGACTTGCCGCCATTGACCCGCATTTCTGGTCCCCCGGTTCCGCGAAGCGAGAGTCCGGCAATTCACAAATGGGCTATGTGGTCAGGGTGAAGAGAATCATCGCCTAGCGCTCGAACAGAACGCGGAGCATACGTTCTCGATTCGCCAGGAAAGCGCGGGTGACCTGAAAATGCTCCGTATCTTCGTAGTCGACCTCCGTCACGCCATCGCTGCTGCAGAGATAGATGCGCGCGTCAGGATAGGCCATGAGAATCGGAGAGTGAGTCGCGATGACGAACTGGGAATCATCCAGGACGAGATCGTGGATGCGCGATAGAACGGCGAGCTGACGCTGTGGCGACAAGGCGGCTTCCGGTTCGTCGAGGATGTAGACACCATTGCCGCCGAAGCGCTCCGTCATGAGCGCCAGGAAGGACTCCCCATGGGACTGTTCGTGCAACGAGCGGCCTCCGTACGAGTCGATCACGGGCGGCCCGCCGGGCCCTTCATCGAGCTTCTCAATCTCCGTGGCCACGTTGAAGAAGCTCTCGGCACGAAGAAAGAACCCGTCGCGTGGTTGCCGAATGCCTTTGGCGATACGGAGGTACTCATGCAGTTCCGAGTGTGAGCGCCGAGTGCCGAAACGGAAGTTCTTCGTCCCGCCTTCAGCATTGAAGCCCAGGGAAACCGCAATCGCTTCGAGCAGTGTTGACTTGCCGGAGCCGTTCTCGCCGACGAAGTAGGTCACCTTGGGATGGAGATCAATTCTCTCCAGAGAGCGCACCGCCGGCAGGGAGAACGGATACCGATCGAACGAGTCCACCTTGTCTCGCAGCAGGGTGACTCGGCTGACATACGGGGAAGAGTTCATGGAGCCCAACGCTGAAGTGACCCGCGAACAGTTGGCCTGGAAAGACGAATCACTGGAACGCTCTGGCGGACCAGGCTAGCTCTAAACACACCGTCCACCAAAGACAGCAATCATTCCAGCCGCCACCACCGCGGCGGCCCCGACCTTTGCGGCTTCAGGCCCGTGGAACAAGCTCGAAGAACGCTTTACTGCGCGCAAGTACCGCGAGAACGTGGAGGCGCCATCGCCGATGAACACCCAGAGAGCAGCGCAGTCCAAACGAAAAACTGCACGCTGAGGGCGAGGGATCGCTGAGGCTGTGCCCAGTGCAGAAACATGAACGAGGCACCGTCGCGTTGGGACTCTTGCAACACCCAAAGAAACGCACAGGGCAAGAGAATCCAGAGCGCGTAGGCTCTCGAAAAGGACGTCGCCTCCCGGGCGGAGAAGTCACCGGTCTCGACCCTCTCTCGCAGCCGATACCTCATGTATCCCGCGCCGAATAGCCCACACCAAGTTCCACAGAAGAGCCAGAAGTAGTCGTCCATTCGTCTCCAACGGTTCTATGGTCGCTGCTGTGCGGGCGTAAGCCATGAGATTGCAGTCCACGCGAGGCTTGCGGTGGATTGAATCAGTCGTCTATTGGGCTTGTCCGGAGCACCGGACTCAGAGAGTGCGTGATCAAGGGCAGACACCCGCGGCGCCCAATGCGCTGCGAGTGTCGAAGGGGCGCGAAGCCAATGGCATCAGGCAGGAACAAAGGCAACTCCGGGTATGAAGAATGGGGCAACGGCACAAAACACGGCAAACCAGTGTAGGTACCACTTCACGCGCCAGCAGCGAAACAACGAGGCGGCAGCCAGGCCGAACAGGACAGCCAATGGACCGAAGTAGAAGATGGCGACAAGGAATTGGATAGCGCCGGAGTCTATGTTGTACCCATAGTCTTGCACCGCCGCTTCGGCCGCCGCCGTGCCGGTGGAAACCGCCCAAACGAAGAGCCCCGTATAGAACAGCGCGATGACTCCATCCGCCCAGGCCGTGCGATCCGCAGTGCCCATCATGCTCAATGCCCCGGACCCTTCAACCGCGATGCCGGTCGCCGAGGGAAGTGGGTTCGAAAGAACGCTCAGGTCGCATTTCTTTCCTCAGGGCCGAACCAGAACGCGGGATACGGGCGCCCGCTCTTTACCAGCCAGGCCCGGAAATCGTTCTTCGTCACGACTTCGTCGCTGAGCAAATGAACATCCGGGTCAACCGCTTCCCGTTCCACGGCAAGCAGATGTTCCAGCACGACTGCTCTCAAGATTATCGGCGGATGATCCTGGCGAGCCGAGAACCCGACCAAGGGGGATCCGCGAAATGGGGTCGAGGGACTGGTCCATCGAGGGTCGACGCTGTTGAAGCGCAGCCCTTCGCGCACAACCCCACGGGCCAGTTCGCGCCCCACAATGACTTCGTGCACCAGGCGCTCTCGCGCCCAATGTCTGACGATGTCGCCGAACCTGAAGCTATCGATTTCAAGGAACTGGTCGGGCATGTGAGCAATGTCCGGTAGTGGCCGGCGGAAGGTGCGTAACCGGAATACCACTCGAGCACCACTCATGCCACGGGAACGCTGCCACTCAGCTGCATTGTGGTGGGGTTCAGCGAAACGAAAAGCAGCCAAACTGCGGCACATGCTGCACTACCAGGCCACAGAGTCCCCCACGTTCGCCCCCGACCAATTTGGTGATTCGGAGGAGGGACTCCCCTTCGAAGTCGAGAATGGTCTCCCGATAGCCGATTGGCACAAGGAGTGGAATCGGGATCCCTATTGCCGGAATGACGCCGGACCATCCCAGCTCTCGACGGTAGAACCATCTTTCGGTACTGCCGCTTCCGCTCTTGCGAATCGGCTCTCCCCAGAGGGCCAAGACATCTTTTCGGTTCCAGGCAAGGGGCGGACTCTGTTGTCCGTCCTTGCGACTGTAGTCCGGATACTGCCCAACCGAACGCCCGATGGCAAAAGGGCGGGCATCGTAGGTTTCTCGGGATTCACCCACTACGACAACGCCGACACAACCGGGCAAGCTCGACACCAATCCGATAGCCATCGCACATTGCCATAGAAGTGCCGAACAGCGTTTCGTCATGGCGCAGGGAAGCGTGCGGCGAATCGACGCTGGGGAAGGTGCTCCGTAAAGATCCGTTGAAACCGCTTGCTCATCTCTACCCTTCGCATGGAGAGACTCCCTCGGAAGCGCTGGTTGGACATCAGGTCGCTCTGCGCTCCGCAACTCAGTCCCACCGGGAAGCGAGCGACACCAAATTGGAACACTGGATACGACCAGCGTTCAAGCCCTTGATGCCCAGGATGAACAGCGCTGGTTGGCGGCGTCCAGGCACTTGTCTCAGTCGCTGCTTCGGAGTCCATCGCAATCCTTCCGCAACTTGAGACAATGCCCGCCCCGACTCCCGAAGGAAGGGAGGGATTGCGTCACCGAACTGCGGACCGCCACGCGGCCGCCGACAACGCCGATCCCGCATGTGCTGTGTCACCTCAAACGGAGACCGTCTTGCCCCTGCTGGCCCTGAAACTGTTGCTGGTGCCGTCCTTCCTCCTGTCGATCTCCCTGGTGGAGCGTCGTTACGGGCCGGCGCGTGCCGGTTGGATCGCCGGGATGCCGATGGTGACGGGGCCGATCCTGTTCGTGCTGGCGCTGGAGCGCGGGGCGGAGTTCACGCGCGTGGCAGCGGCGGCATCCGCTTCTGCCGCGTTCGCGGTCGTGGCATTCGGGCTTGCGTACGCGTGGTCGAGTCGACGCGTCGCGTGGCCGGCAGCGCTGGCTCTGGCTCTCGTGGCGTGGGGTTGCGCGGTGTGGGGGCTGTCGTTGCTGCCTTCGCCGCAGCACGGATGGATCGCCACCGCGCTTACGCTGGCCTTCGGGGCGAAGTTGTTTCCGCCGGGGCATCCGCGGTCGGGTATTCGCCCGCTCGGGCTGGGCAATCTTGCTGCACGCATGGCAGGCGGCGCTGTCCTCACGCTTCTCGTGACCTGGGCTTCGGGCCACGTGGGCAGCGCCTGGAGCGGGCTGATCGCGGTCTTTCCGCTGCTCGCCACGGTGCTGGCCGTGTCTACCCATGTGCGCGATGGTCCCGAGTACACCGCCCTGCTGCTGCGCGGAATGGCGACGGGGATGTATGCCTTCTCCGCGTTCTGTCTCACGCTGACGGCGCTGCTGGGACGGGTGCCGATCCTGCCGGCGTTCGGCGCTGCCATCGCGGCGGGACTGTTTGCGCAGGTGCTGACGCGCAGGATTCATCCGGCGCCTGCGCGCGCTGTGACGTCCGGTCCCGAGGGGCCGCGATAGGAGCGCTCCGTGCCGCGGCGTTTGCCTGGCGCGGCAGAACCTATAGATCGCCCAGCGCCGGCGGGTCGAACCAGTTCGTGAGCGAGATCCCGCCGTCGACGACGATCGACGTTCCCGTCACGTAGGCCGATACCCGATCCGAGAGCACGGCCAGCGCCATCGGCGCGAGATCCTCCGCGCGGCCGAGGCGGCCGAGCGGCACATGCCGCACCATCCCGGGGTCGGCAACGAAGCCTCCCGCGACGATGGCTCCGGGTACGAGCGCGTTCACGCGGATGCCGAATCGACCGAGCGTCTTGGCGAGTTCCTTCACGAGCATCGTCAGCGCCGCCTTGGAGGTGCTGTAGTGCGGCAGGTTGCGCGGTGTGCCGGCGTGCAGCGAGGTGAGGATCAGGAACGAGCCGGGCCGCTTCGCGGCAATGAGTTTTCGTGCGAGCCCGCGCGAGAGCTGGAAGCCTGCGTCGACGTTCACCTCGCGCATCGCGGTCCACGTGTCGTCGCTCACCGCAAGCGCGTGGTCGGATTCGCGACGGGGTGGCGAGGCGCTGTGCACGAAGTGCGTGACGATGCCCAGCGCCGTCGCGGCATCGGCGAGCAGGCGGTCGCGCTCGGCGCGCAACGCGAGATCGCCCAGCCACGGAATCGCCAGCTCCGGCCGCGGCGCGCCGGCGATGGCGTTGGTCACCCGCTCTTCGCTCACGTCCGCGAACACGGTGCGCACGCCCTCACCGACGAGCGCATTCGCGATCGCACGGCCGATGCCGTTGCCCGCGCCCGTGACAAGGGCGGTGTCGCGGTCAGGATCGAAAGGGTGGTCGAGCAGGCTCATGGAATGTCCTCGCGAACGGGCGGAGCGTGTGGGGTGAGGATTCCCCGGGCGGAGCCCGGGCTACGGATTCATGATGGGTGGGACACAGGTCCCGGGGGAGCCCGGGCTACGAAACCGTGTCATCCCGCACCCGTAGCCCGGGCTCCCCCCGGGGCAGACGCGTCTACGCCGCCGATCCGTCCGCCTTCGTGTAATCCACGTAGCCCTCCGGCCCCTTCGAGTAGAACGTCGCGCGGTTGTAAGGCGTGAGCGGCGTGCCGGTGCGAAGACGTTCGGGCAGATCGGGGTTGGAGATGAACAGGCGGCCGAAGGCGATGGCATCCGCGTCGCTATCGGCAAGCATCGCTTCGGCGCTGTCGCCGCGGAAGTTGCCGGCCGCGATCAGCTTCGTGCGCCACATCGGCCGGAACAGCTTCGCGGCGGACGGCACGTTCTGGTGGTCCACCTCTCTCTGGCCGGCACCGCTCGCGCGCGGTTCGATGAGGTGCAGGTACGCGAGGCCGAACTGGTCGAGTTCGCGGATCAGGTGCGTGTACAGCGGCATCGGTTCGGCTTCGCCGCTGTCGTTGGCGATGCCGTAGGGCGAGAGCCGGATGCCTACGCGGTCCGCGCCCCACACCGCGGCGATCGCCGCAGTCACTTCCAGCACCAGCCGGCAGCGGTTCTCGATCGAGCCGCCGTAGACATCGGTGCGCTGGTTGGTCCGCGACTGCAGGAACTGCTCGAGCAGGTAGCCGTTGGCCGAATGGATCTCCACGCCGTCGAAGCCCGCCGCCATCGCATTGCGGGCGGCCTGGGCATAGCGTTCGATGAGGCCCGAGATCTCGCCGGTCGCGAGGGCGCGCGGGGTGAGGAAGGGTTCGCGCTTGTAGTTGGCCGTCAGGGCCTCGCCTTGCGCCGCGATGGCGGACGGCGCGACGGGCAGGGCGCCGTCGAGATGCGACGGGTGGGACAGCCGGCCCATGTGCCACAGCTGCAGGAACATGTGGCCGCCCTTGGCGTGGACCGCATCGGTCACCAGCTTCCAGCCTTCGATCTGTTCCGGTGTGTGGATGCCGGGGGAACACGGCACTCCGCGGCCGTCCGGCGAGATCTGCGACGCCTCACCGATGATGAAGCCGCCGGGCGTGGCGCGCTGCCCGTAGTACCGGGCCATCATCGGGTTGGCGGTGTAGGTCTGCTCGGTGGCGCGCATGCGCGTGAGCGGCGGCATCACCACGCGGTGGGAGAGCGACAGGCGGCCGAGGCTGAGAGGCTTGAACAGATGGGTCGTGGTCATCGAAGGTTCCGGAGAGAGCGGCGGCTATGCTTGCCACCTGCGAGGGAGGCGAGCATAGCGCATCGGTCGTCCGTGCTTCTGCGGCCCATCCGATGGCCGCGCACTGCGGTGCCGCGGTCAGCCGTTGCCGCGGTTCTCCTGCATCGCGGCGACGGCTGCCGCCAGTGTCTGCGCGGTGAAATCGTCCGCCGGAAAGAACGATTCGATCGCCAGTTCCTGCAGGGTGATGTCGTGCGGCGTCCCGAAGACCGTCACGGTGCTGACGAGGCTCAGCACGCCCGCGGGGGAGCGCATCTGCAGCGGGAGCAGAACGCCGAAGTGTTCGTGCTCCAGGTCGCGGTCGTCGGCGCCGTCCGGCAGGGGATAGTTCGAGACTTCCTCGAACAGCACGCGCAGGTAAGCGTCGCCGGTGCGTTCCAGCTGGTCGTGCAGGCGGCTCAGCACATGGCGTCGCCACTGGCGGAAGTTCACGATCTGCCCGGCTACGCCCTTGGGGTGCAGGCTCAGCTTCACCACGTTGATGGGCGGCTCGAGGAACTCCGGCTGGGCCGTCTGGAGCAGCAGGCTCACGGCGTCATTGGCCGCGACCACGTTGTAGAACCGGTCGATGACGAAGGCGGGGTTGGGCAGGTGGCTCTTCAGCAGCAGGTCGAGCGACCGGCGGGCGGCGTCCATCTCCGGGGCATCGAGGGAACTGGTCCGGTACATCGGGGCGTAGCCCGCGGCAGCCAGCATGGGGTTGCGCTCCCGCAGAGGAATATCCAGTTGCTCGGCCAGCCTCAGCACCATCTCGCGGCTGGGCGTGGAGCGCCCGGTTTCGAGAAAGCTCAGATGGCGCGTCGACAGGTTGGCCCGGTCGGCCAGCGCCTGCTGGCTCAGGTGGCGTCGCTGGCGCCAGAGCCGGAGGTGGTCGCCGAAGGAAGGAGTGATCATGGGATGCATCGTAATGGCTTCGCAGTGGCCGTGGCATTACCTTGCAAGTAATGAACTCGATGCGGCCGCGCGGAGCGGTGTCGGGTCGGGTCACGCTCTTGGGCCGGCTCACTTGCCGGACCGCTCAGGACTTTCCGGCGCCGAGTCGGTGCCTCGCCGGACGCGGTGCCCCCATGCTGTGCGCTGCATGGGCTCGCCGCGCGTCGCCCGCATCGTCTGCGCGACCGTTCAGCGCGACTCGTACTAGCCCGTGCTATTTTCCACCGCTATCGTTCGCGAAAGTCCGTCGCGCTTCATTACACTTGGGTATCGGCCACAACGGTCGCTTCGTCGGGCGGCGTGTAGCAGCAATGACCAAGACTCTGCGGAATTTTCTGCGCATCCCGTTCATGCAACGTCGTGCTTTGGCGACATCGGCACCCTCCGCGCCGATGCCCTCGGGGCCGCGCTGCCTCATGGCGCTGGAGCCGCGGCTGCTGTTCGACGGCGCGATTGGCGCTACTGCACTGACGGCAGTCGACATCGCCGATACACCGCATGCGCCACCGCAGGAAGCCCCGTCGCCCGCGCTGCTGGTGGTCGATCCCACGGTGGCAGGCTGGCGAGAACTTCTCCCGGCGTCGTTGCCCGCCGATACGCGCGTCCTCGTTCTCGATGCGCGGCGCGATGCCCTCATGCAGATCGTCGAGGCCGCCGAGAGCGTCCCGTCGCTCTCGGCGCTGCATGTCCTGTCCCATGGTGCCGAAGGCGGCCTGAGCCTGAACGGGCAGTTCGTGGACACCGCCGCGCTCGCGTCCCGCGGCGTCGCGCTCTCCCGGCTTGGCAACGCCCTGACGGGTGGCGCGGACGTCGTCCTGTACGGTTGCGATGTCGGCGCCGGTCAGGACGGCGCAGCGTTTGTTCGCAACCTCGCAGCTGCGCTCGGCGCCGACGTGGCGGCATCCGACGATGCCACCGGCGCCGCCGTTCTCGGCGGGGACTGGGATCTCGAAGTCCGCGCCGGCGTCATCACCGCGCCGGCGGTCCTGAGTGCCGCCGGGCAGTCGGCTTATGCCGGTCTGCTCGCGGCAACGCCGAGTGCCACTCTCGCCGAGACCACGAAGCCGGTGCTCATCGGCGAGGACTTCACCTTCGCCGTCACCTTCGACAACACCGGGGCGCCCGAGACCGGGTTCGCGCCCTACATCGTGGTGTTCGTGCCCGCGGCCGGGCGCGACCCCGACAACGTTTCCAACACGGCCGGTGCCGTGGCCCAGCAGGAAGGCATCACGATCTCCGGCGCCACGTATCTGGGCCTGCCGCTCACGGTGCTGTCGGGCACGCTCACATCGGGCAGCGGCAGCGTCGCCACGCTCTTCGGCGACGGTGGCACCGCACCGACCGTCACCATCCCCTCGGGGTATCAGGCGGGGGACCGCTACTACACGATCCAGCTGCCCTTCGGCAGCTTCACTTCCGGCCAGCCTGCCATCGACATCACGGTGAACGGCTCGCTCGGCGGTTTTGCGGACGTGGAGACGAACCTGCCGATCACGGTGATGGGCGGGTTCCGCTTCGGACAGGACGCCCTCGACAACCCGGGCGCCGATGCACCGATCCTCGGCAGCTCGACAGTGCTCACGGTCAATCCGGAGCTCTACCGGGTCACCACCACCTACATCGGCCCCGAGGACGAAACCGCCACCGGTCCCAACTACCTGCGCGGCTACCGCATCGACGTGGACATCGCATCGGGTCAGACGCTCACGAACCTCGCGCTGAGCCAGATCCTGCAGGACGAAGCCAACGCCAACGAAGCGCTGCGGTTCGTGCGCATCACCGGCACGCCCGCGGCCATTACCGGCACGTCCATCGGCGCCACGCCGGCCGGCGGGTGGACCAACGTGAACGGCGTGCTGGTTTCTGCGGCCGCGGCGGACACCGCCACGCCAACGCTTGGCGGCACCACGCCCATCCTCTCCTCCGCGGATGTCGCGGTGAACAACGGCGGCACGGTCACCCGCACCATCGCGTCGGCCACCGGCACCACGGCCGCCATCGATGCCTCGATGGTCGTGCAGTTCTACGTGACCGAGTTCAACGAGAACGGGGCGGGAGACGCCAACCGCGTCATCGATCGCACCACCGCGAACTCCACGTTCTGGAACGTCGACACCGAAGTCACCGGCAACTGGAACCCGACGGACGCCGACGACGCCGACCGTGCGGTCACGTACAACTCCGACACCGACGAGCCCTCGGGCCGCGCGCACCGCCTCGAAGCCGAGGCCATCGCGATCCAGAAGAACGGCGACGTCATCACCAATGTGTCCGGCGGTGATCCCACCCGCCCCACGCCCGGCGACATCATCGAGTACACGCTCGACGTCCAGGTGTCCGACTTCTTCGCCCTCGACGACATCACCGTGCGCGACATGGTGTCCGACGGGCAGACGGTGCTTGCGCTGGGCTCGGGCCCCGGCCAGTTCACGCCCACCCTGGTCATCAGCTACAACAACGGTTCCGGCAGTTACGTGAGCCAGACGCTCAACTTCACCGGCGGCCGGTTCTCGGTGGTATCGGCAGCGCAGGGCACGACCGGCTTCGGCACGCCTGACAGCGCCGGCTATTTCGATGCCCTGGGCGCCGTCCAGAACGTCGCGCCGACCGAGACGCGCTCGTACGTCACGTTCGATGTCGCCGGGCTGCTGCAGGACAACGCGCTCGATCCGCGGGTGGTGGGCGACCTGCTGAACGGTGCGCCGGCCAACGGCGCCTCCACCGCGGTGATCCGCTTCCGGACTTCCGTCGACGAGGCCTATACCGACCGCGACGCCGGCGCCGGCGCCAATCTGAACGTGAACGAGGGCGACACCCTCGAGAACGCCGTGACGGTCGACGGCCGCAACCTCGACTTCTCGCTGGCCTCCACGGGCAACCGCGAGTTCGACGATTCCGCCGAGGTCCTCGCCATCGAGACCGAGGAGATCGACCTCTCCATCTACGCGCGGAACGGGGACACCAGCAATGTCGGCGGGCGACTCACCCGGCTGGTGCCGGGCGACACCATCACCTACCGGATGCGCTACACGGTCCCCACCGGCGACTACGACAACTTCACGCTCGCCACGTACCTGCCGCTGCCCACGCTCACCAGCATCGACTTCAACGCCGACGGCACGACCGATGCCGACCTCGTCGGCGGGGGGCTGCTCAACAACTTCACCCTGGCGGCGTCGGGCAACACGCCCAGCGCCGCGGTGCCGAACGCCGGGGAGTTCAGCTACGGACCGACGCACTTCGCGTCCATTCAGGTCGGCAACGACGCCGTGGCCGGCAATGCGCGCCAGTATGTCCATACCGACGAAAGCTCCAACGGCATCATCTTCGACTTCGGCACACGCGACGATGCTGCGCCCGATCCCCGCGTGATCGACGTGCTGTTCACGGTGCGCGCCGCCGACGACCCGTTCGCGTCCGAAGGGTTCTTCCTTACGGCGCTCGCCGAGCACATCGACGAGAACACGCCGGGCGTGCAGACGTCCACGCAGGACATCGAGCAGATCACGCTCACCCAGCCGCTGCTCACGATCCAGAAGGGCGTCGTGCGCGATGCCGAGGCGGGCGTGCATACGTTCCAGCCGCGCTTTCTCACGGACGACACCACCACGACGGTGAGCGAGACCGCGCTCATCACGGCCGCGGCCACCACCGGCGACGGGCTCGCCGCGACCATCACCAACGCCAACCGCGCCCAGCTCGACACCGACGCCGCGAATGTGGATGCCGACGACACCGTTCGCTACGCCGTCGTCGTGCGGAACAGCGGGTCCGCCAACGACGGCGCCTTCGACATCCGGGTCCGCGACACGCTGCCCTACTCGCTCACCGCGGCGGACACCTCGAACATCCGCATCACGCGCGGCAACGCCACGACCGCCGTGGACTACACGGTGGGCGGCGTGGTGCTGAACGCCACCACCGGGGCTTCCATCACGACGGAAGCCGCGCTGCGCGCCGCGCTGTTCGGCTCGGACGGCATCGAGTTCGTCGATGCGTCGACCACCGGCTTCCTCGGTCGCGGGGCGGACAACGCCGGCAGCGCCGTGACGAACGGCTCCAACCTGCTGGTCATCTCCTACGACGTGCGCTTGCCGGGCACGCTCACGGGCGGAAGCGCCTCGACCACCAGCGCCGAACTGCTGAGCTACTCCGGGCGCGACGGCGCCGCGGGTACGCTCGCCGCGCCCGACGTTGGCGACTACACGCAGCTGGCCGCTCTCGACACCGACGGCACCGTGGACGGCCGCCTGACGGAAGAAGCCACCATCACCCTGGCCGGCGCTCTCATCGACAAGACGCTGCTGGGGACGAGCGGCATCTCCGACCCGACCGCACCGGTGTTCACGGCCGACACCAACGCCGTCATCGGCGAGCAGGCCCGCTACCGCGTCGTGCTGTCGCTGGCGGAAGGCGTGCTGAATGGCGCTCAGTTCACCGATACGCTCGACGCCGGGCTCGCCTTCGTGGGTATCGATTCGGTGACGTTCGACCCGGACATCACGTCGTCGCTCGGTGCGGACAGCGTGATCGAGGCCGGCATCAGCGGCGCCAACTTCACCAACAGCGGCAGAACCTTCACGCTGTCGCTCGGCAACCTCGTCAACGCCGATACCGACAACACGTCCGCCGACACCATCACCATCGACTATCGCGTGGTGGTGCTGGACACCGTGGCCAATCAGGCCGCGCAGACGCGGGACAACGCTTCCGCGTTCTCGGCCAACGGCGGCGCGGTGAGCGTCACGGACACTGCACCGGTCCTCACGATCCGCGAGCCGACCGTGTCCCTCGCCGTCACGCCCGATGCCGGCACGGCCGACGCCGGCGATACCGTCACCTTCACGGTCACGGTCACCAACTCGGGCACGATCGACGCGCACGACGTAGACATCGCGGCGTTCACGCTGCCCGCCGGTCTCACGTATGTGGCCAACTCATGGACGCAGACGGCGGGCACGGCTTTCTCGCTGCCCGCGGGCTTCGACACGGACATCACCAACGGCGCGGCCACGCGACCGTCCGTCGGTACGCTTGCAGCCGGACAGAGTGCGACGTTCACGTTCCAGGCTGCGATGACCACGGCGGTCAATCTGGGGACGACACTCACGGTGTCGGGCACCACCCGGTGGTCCTCGCTGCCGGATGCCGCCAACGGTGGGCTGCCGTTCACCAATCTGAGCCCCTTCGTCGGCGCCGATGACACGGAGCGCGATGGGTCCGGCGGGGTCAATGACTACGTCGTCACCGATACGGGCAGCGTCACCGTTACGTCCGCGGCGCCCATCCTGCGCATCGTCGGCAGTTCGGAAGCCTCGACGCTGCCGACCGCGGGCGCCGTCGAGAGCACGGGCAACCCCCGCACGGACACCCGTGTCGCGGTCGGAGAGATCGTGCGCTATCGCATGGTGGTGCAGTTGCCGGAGTCCACCAGCCCCGAACTGCGGATCACGCCCGCGCTGCCGCCCGGACTGCAGTACCTGAACGACGGCACAACCACCGTCGGCTTCATCTCCGATGGTGCATTGACCTCGGGCGGCGCTGCAGGGCTCTCGGGCGGCGGGCTCGCCATTTCCGATGCCGCGTTCGCGGGCGGGTCACCCGCGGCGATGGCCGATGTCATTACGGCGTCACCGACGTTCCTGCTGCCTGGCAGCAACATCCTCTACACGGCGGGCTCGGGCAACGACCCGGTGTTCCGTCTGGGCGATGTGGTGAATGCCGATTCCGACGCGGACGGCGAGTTCATCGTGATGGAGTTCAACGCGCTCGTCACCAACGAGTCGTTCAACCAGCCAGGCCGGGTCATCGGTGACGGCACGGCGGACCCGGGCACCGCGGACCCCGCGATGGTGTTCGATGTTTCGATCGACACCGGCGGTGGCAATACGGTGGTGCTTACGTCCAACGCGGTCACGGAAACCCTGATCGAACCCAACATCGTGAACGTCGACAAGCGCGTCGTCGCCACCGACGGGTCGCTCGTCACCTACGAAGTCACGTTCTCGAACACCGGCACGGCGACCGCGCACGATGTCGTGTTCATCGACGAGTTCGCCGGCGTGGCCGACCTCACGTTCGGTGGTGCGGCCAGCGTCACACCGACGGTCGGCTCGGGCGTTACCGGCGTGACGAACCAGAGCGATGCCGATACGGCTGCGCTCGCGATCACCGAGATCGCTGCGGGCGGCACGGTCACCGTGCGCTACACCGCCACCGTGGCGCCCGGCGCCGTCGTCACCGGCAATCCGGCGATCGTCACGTACTCGAGCCTCGCCACGTCCTCGACGGAAGCCACGGCGGGCGGCGAGCAGCTCACCTTCGGCGCGCTCACGTCCACCGGCGGCACAGCCGGGTCCGCGACAGGCGAACGCACCGGGGCCGACGGTGTGCAGACGAACGAGGCGGATGCCGCCGATCGCACGGCGCCGCTCAACAACTTCCGGGATCAGGACACCGCGGGTCTCGGCGCCATTGCGGGCACGCTGTGGGATGACACTGATACGCCGGACGGCACCATCGGCGCCGGAGAGACGCGGCTCGCGGGTCAGACCGTCACGCTTCGATGGGCCGGTACCAACGGCACCTTCGGCGATGGCGACGACTCGGTGCTCACCACCACGACGGATGCCTCGGGCGCCTACTCGTTCAGCGCGCTCCCGGCGGGTAACTACCGCGTGACCGGGCCGGGCAGCGTCACGCGGGTCATCGGGGCGGACACCGACAACGCCGTGCCGCGCTTCGACGCCGGCGGCGGCACGGTGACCGACGGGCTCATCGACCTCACGCTGGGCGAGGCGCAGAGCCGCACGAATCAGGATATCGGCTACGAGCGACCGAACGACGCACCGGTTGCCACACCCGAGACGCGCACCACCGACGAGACGGCCGTGCGCAACGGCAACGTGCTCACCGGCGCGACGACCGAACCTTCCACGGGTACCGGTCTGGCCGACACCGACGTGGATGCCGCGCCCGGACAGGTGATCGTCCAGGGTGCCGCGGTCGGCGGTCTGACGACCAATCCCGGCGCGTTGAACACGGGCGTGGGCACCGCGTTGAACGGCAGCTTCGGCACGCTCGTGATCAACGCCGACGGCAGCTATACCTACACGCCGGATCCCGTTCGCACCTCGCTCATCCCGGACGGACAGACGCGTGATGAAGTCTTCACGTACACCATCACCGACCAGGGCGGGAGTGGTGCCGGCGGCCCGCTCACGGCCAATTCCACCGTCACCATCACGCTCACGGGGGTCAACCAGCCGCCGGCCGGCACCGACAACACGCTGGCCGTCACCGAGGACACCGACCGGCCCTTGTCCGCGGCGGACTTCGGCCTGTCCGATCCGGATTTCGGTGACAGCGTCTCGGCCGTGCGGATCGACACCCTGCCCGCGAGCGGCACCCTGCTGCTGAACGGCACGCCGGTCACGGCCGGCCAGATCATCCCGACGGCCGATCTCGCCAACCTCGTCTACCGGCCGGCCACCAACGCCAATCGCGATCTGGTCGCGCCGCCGGCTTTCACGTTCTCGGCGCGCGACACCTTCGGTGCCTTCGATCCGGCACCCAACACCATCACCTTCGATGTCGCGCCGGTGAACGATCCGCCCGCTGTCGGCTCGTCGACCCTCACGGTGCCCGGCGGGTCCTCGGGTAACGCGCTGCCGGGCGGTCTCGTGAGTAGTCCCGACGGTCCCGGCGAGACGGTCACCATCACGGTCACCGGGATCCCCGACGCCTCGCAGGGCACGGTGCGTCTCGCCGACGGCACGCCCGTCACGAACGGCCAGACGCTCACGCCGGCACAGTTCGCAGGCCTCACGTTCACGCCCGATCCGGCGATCGGCGGCGGGACCAATCCCGACGGCAGCTTCCCCGGCGGGACCCTCGGTTACACGGCCAGCGACGGCACGTCGTCCGCGTCCGGCACCGTCGTCTTCAACGTGTTGCCCGTGCCCACGTTCCCGCCGGATGTTCCGGTGATTTCGCCGGCACCGCCGCCGCTCATCGATGTCGCCACGGGCGGAGGCGGCGCGCTGCCGGGCGGGCCGATATCGCCGGCGCCGCCATCCGGTCTCGCGCCGGGTTCGGGCGGGGGCGTCACGCCGGTGACGGACGCGCTCGCCGGAAACGGTGGTTCGCCGTCCGGTGCGCTCACGCCCGCAGCAGCCGGCCTGATTGCGCCGCTCGGCACGCTCGCGCCGTCGATCGGCGCGGGTCTCACGACACCGCTGGGAGATCCCGTTCGCAACGCCGTGAACGATGCCTCGAACACACGCGCCGCGAACGACGCCCGGGTTGCGGCGGCCCGCGATCCGGCCGCGCTCGACGGCAACGGGTTCTTCCAGTCGCCCCGCGTGAACGGTTTCTTCGGCCCGGAAGTGATCGGGCCTTCGGCGCTCATCGGTGCGGCCGCGGTGTCCGCGCTGGCGCCCGAGGCAGCGCCGAGTGCGCTGGCACCTGCGACACCGGAGCCCGCACCCGCGTCGGCCCCGCCGGCCAATGCAGGGGCGTCCGCCGCGGCCCCCGGTCCGAGCCGTCTGCCCGATGCACCGCCGCCCCCGCCCGCGCCTGCCGTGGCGCCATTCGTGGCGATCGATCCTTCGCCGCCTCCTGCGGAGCCACGGTTCCTCGCCGCCGACCCGGCCGCGCTGGAAGCTGCCCGGGCCCAGGTGGAATGCGGACCGCAGGTGAAGGCACCGGTGAAACCCGTCAAGCCGAAGAAGCGTGTCGACAAGCGGCCGCTGTCGGCCATCGAACCCGCGACCGGCGGCGAGCGCGACAAGGACCGTTCGCCTGCGGCCAAGGCCTTCTCCGAGATGGTGAAGGAGGCGCAGGACACCGCGAAGCCGAAGGTCAAGATGAAGCCCAAACCGAAACCCAAGCCCAAGGCGAAGCCGGCGCCGGCCGCGCCGCAGTGCTAGGTGGAGTTCCGATTGCACGGACCCGCCCGAGAAATGACAGCCATGGAGACGATGTCGATGACCTCTGCCGTTACCCGCCGTGCGCGCGTTGCGTTCGTGCCCGTGCTCACGCTCACGACGCTTGCCGTGCTGGTGGCCGGCTGCGCGGTGCAGCCCACGCCGCTCACCCAGGACGCCATCGCGAAGCGCGTGGCCGACGACAAGAGCCGCATGTACGCCGATCAGGAGGCGATCGCCGGCCCCGTCTCGTTCCACGAGGCGGCGGCGCGCGCGCTCAAGTACAACCTCGACTACCGGCTCAAGCTGATGGAAGGCGCGCTCGCGCAGGGGCTGCTGGACGTGTCGCGCTTCGACATGTTCCCGAAGCTGCTTGCGAACGCCGGTTACTCCTGGCGCGGCAACGATCTCGCCACGCGTGCCGATCAGGTGGTGCCGAACCGCACGCCGTTCCTGCCCTTCAACACCAGCACCGACAACAGCCGCCTGTACAGTGACCTCACGCTGTCGTGGAACATCCTCGACTTCGGTGTCTCGTATTACCGCGCGAAGCAGCAGGCGGATCAGGTGCTGGTCGCCGAGGAGCGTCGCCGCAAGGTGATGCAGAACGTGCTGCAGGACACGCGCACCGCCTACTGGCGTGCGCTCGGGGCCCAGCGGCTGCTGCCGCAGATGGATGCCCTCACGGCCCGCGCCGACGAAGCCCTCTCTCGCGCGCGGCAGATCGAGGAACAGGGGCTGCTGCCGCAGCCGCAGGCGCTCGCCTACCAGCGCGCGCTGCTCGACGCCACCACGCTCATCCAGGTTCGCCGTCAGGATCTGGAACTCGCCAAGGCCGAACTCGGTGCCTTGATGACGACGCCGCCCGGAACGTCGTTCACCCTCGCCGACGAGAAGGAAGAGGCGTTGCCGCCGGTGCCGACGAATCTGGAAGACCTCGAAACCGCCGCACTCAACAGCCGGCCCGAGCTGCGCGAGGAGGACTACCGCAAGCGCATCACGAGTCTCGACATCCGCAAGGCGATGGTGTCGGCGCTGCCCGGCATCAGCTTCGACTTCGGCGCCAACTACGACGGCAACCGGTACCTGCTGAACGACACGTGGGTGCAGGGCGGGGCGCGCATCTCCATGAACCTCTTCCGCCTGGCGTCGCTGCCGACGCTCAAGCGCGCGAACGAGGCGCAGCAGCAGGTCGACGATGCACGCCGCCTCGCGCTCTCCATGGCCGTGATGACCCAGACCCGCCTGGCCGTGCAGCGCTACGGTCTGGCCGTGGCCGATCTGCGCCAGTCGGACGAGGGTGCGAAGGTGGATGAGCGCCTGCTGCAGTACGCGCGGGCCGCCGTCAGCAGCAAGGTCGATTCCGAACTGGAAGTGATCCGCAACGAGGCGCGCGTGCTCCTGTCGCAGTACCAGCGCTACGTGGCCTACGCCAATGCACAGGCCGCCTGGGGGCGCGTGTACAACTCGGTGGGTCTCGACGTGCTGCCGCGCGACGTGGAGAACGCGGACGTCAAGGCGCTGGCCGGCACGCTGGAGCGCACCATGCGGGAGTGGGAGTCGCAGACCTTCCGCGCGAAGACCGGCCTGCTGCCGGCGATGCAGCCCGTCGCCCTCGGCATCGAAGGCGTGACCGACGCGAAGACGCGCGAGGCTGCCGCCATGGCGTTTGCCGCCGCGCTCCAGCGCAACGGCATCACGCTGGCCCCGGCCACTGCACGCTGGGTGCTGGTGGCGAATCTCCGCGGGCGGCAGGGTGAAGGCGCGTCGCGCGCCACGTGGGAACTCTCTCTGAAGCGGCCCGACGGGTCCGTCGCGTTTACCGGAAGCCAGTCCGGCACGGTCGGGCGCGATGCCACGGTGACGGCGCTGTCGGCGCTCGCGCAATCGACGGTGGATGCCAACGCCACGGCGCTCGTCACCTCGCTGCGGACCTCCCCGAGTCTCGCCGCGGCGAATGTCGGGCAGTAACGTGCGCAGCGCCGCCGTCACGATCGGCGTGGCCGCGGCCGCGCTGTTCGCGCTCGCGTCGTGGCTGAAGCCCGAGGCGGCGACGCATTCCGCAGCGACGAAACCGACGATCGCAGAGAAGGCTCCCGTCGCTTCGGCCAGCGCGGCATCGACGGACACCGCGGTGGCTGCAGCGGGGCCGGCGATCGAACCGGCTGCCGCCCCCGCGCCGACGGAGTCCGCCGATGGCGGCGTTCGAGCCCTGCTCGTGCCGCGTCGCGAGACCACCGTGGCCGCGGGCATGTTCGGTCGCATCGACATGATCGCCAACGCCCTGGGTTCCGTGGTGCGCGCGGGAGAACCGCTCGTGCGGTTCGACTGCCGCGAAGCGCAGGCGCGCCTCGACATCGCCAGCGCGGAGCTCACCGCCGCGAAGGAAAGCCACGAGGCAAAGATCCGGTTGCAGGGCCTGCAGTCCGCCGGTGAGGTGGAAGTGAACCTCGCGGCCGCCGCGAGGGAGAAGGCGAAAGCGGCCCTCGCGCTGGCCACAGTGCAGGTGCAGTCCTGCACGGTGCTCGCGCCGTTCCCCGGTCGGGTCGCGAAGGTGCACGCCAAGCCGTTCCAGACGGTCAACGCCGGACAGCCGCTGCTCGACTTCGTGTCGGCGGAAGCGCCGCGCGTCAAGGCCAACGTACCCTCGGGCTGGCTCAGGTGGCTGCGCAACGGCGCGCCGTTCGACGTGCGCGTCGACGAGACCGCCCACACCTACAAGGCCCGCGTTTCCGCCATCAATGCGCGCGTCGATGCCGTGAGCCAGACCATCGAGATCGAGGCCGAACTGGTGAACCCCGGCCCCGCGCTGCTGGCCGGCATGAGCGGGCTCGCGATGTTCCCGGCGCGCTGACGGAAGGCCCGAGCGCCCCGGCCATGGATCCCCGCCGTCCCTCGCTTCACCTCGCAACGACGGCGACCGGCACCGCCGGCATTCCGCGTCCGACCTACGAGACTCTCGCGTACCTCGCCCAGCGCTCGCGGGAAGCCGCGGACGTGGAGCGCCTCGCCTTCGTCGCGGCGAACGAGACCTTTCAGATCGCGCGGTACCGGCAGGCGTTCGTATTCCTCGATCGCGAACCCGGCGTCCGGCGACTGCAGGCCGTCTCGGGCGTGAGTTCCGTGGCGGAGGACACGCCGATGCTGGGCTGGATCGACCGCCTGGCGAAGGTCGTGCACGCAAGCGATCTGTCCGAGCCGCGCTGGTTCGGTCCCGACGATGTCGACGAGCCGCTGGCCGAAGGCTGGGCTCAATGGCTGCCGGGGTCACTGCTCGTCTACGCGCTGCCCGATCCGCAGGGGAAGTCGGTAGGCACGCTGTGGCTGGCGTTCGAGGAAGACACGGACCTCGAGGATGACCAGGCCGCGCTGTTGAGTCAGGTGGCGGAAGTCTACGGCTATGGCTTCTGGGCCCTGCAGCGCAACCGGTCTGCCCTCGGCGCGAACCTGTTCGGACGGATGCGGCGCAACCGCTGGTGGCTCGCCGTCCTCGCGCTCATCATGCTTGCGCTGCCCGTCCGCATGTCCGCTCTCGGGCCCGCGGAGGTCGTGCCGCTGCAGCCTTTCTCGGTCGCATCCCCGCTGGACGGCGTCATCCGCTCGGTCGCCGTCACCCCGAGCCAGACGGTCCGGAAAGGCGACGTGCTGTTCTCGCTGGAGGACACCACGCTGAGAAACCGTCGCGCGGTGGCGCAGAAGCAGCTCGCGGTGTCGCGGGCCGATGCGCTCGCCGCGGCGCAGAAGGCGTTCGACAGCGAGCAGAGCAAGGGAGAACTCGCCGTGCTGAACGGCCGCGTGGCCGAACGGGAAGCCGAACTCGTCTACGTGGATGAACTGCTGCAGCGCCTGGACGTGCGCGCCGAGCGTGACGGGGTCGTCGTGTTCGGCGATGCGAGCGACTGGCAGGGCAAGCCGGTCGTCACAGGCGAGCGCGTGATGCTGCTGGCGGATCCCGGCGATGCCGGCGTGCTCGTGTGGATGCCCGTGGCCGACGCCATCAGCCTGGAGTCCGGCGCCGAGGTGCGGCTCTTCCTCAAGACCCAGCCGCTGCAACCGCTCGTCGCCCGTCTGCAGCAGGCGAGCTATCAGTCGACCCTGTCTCCCGAAGGCGTGGCGTCCTACCGCGTGCGGGCCACCTTCGAGCCGGGCGCGGACCTGCCGCGCATCGGGCTGCAGGGCACGGCCAAGGTCTACGGCGACCGGGCGCCGCTCTTCTACTACTTCCTGCGCCGACCGATCGCGAGCCTGCGCGCCTGGGCAGGGTGGTAGCGTGAGTGCGGTGAGCGTGCCACCGCTGCGGGACGATCTGCAGTTGTTCCCCGCCGCCGCGGCGCGTGACGGCTCGCCCGCGTGGTCCGTTCACGATCCGGTCACCAACCGATTCTTCCGGGTGGGCTGGGTGGAGTTCACGCTGCTGTCCCACTGGGCGCTCGCCGTGCCGGAGAAGATTCTCGCCGCCGCGCGCCGCGCGCTTCCCGTGCCCGTCTCCGAGGACGATCTCGCCGCGCTGTCACGATTCCTGCAGGCGCATCAGCTCACCCGAGTCGCGGATGCCGCGGCCGTCGAGCGCCTCGCCAAGGTCAATGCCGCGCGGCGCCAGGGTGCGCTGAAATGGCTGCTGCACAACTATCTGTTCTTCCGCATCCCGCTGGTCCGGCCGCAGCGCTTCCTCGACGCGACGTGGCCGTTCGTGTCGATGCTGTTCTCGCGCGCATTCGCCTGGTTCGCGATCGCGGCGACGGCGCTGGGGCTGCTGCTCACGTTCCGCCAGTGGGACGCGTTCCAGGCGACGTTCGTCGACTTCCTGAGTCTGGAGGGCATGGCCGGCTACGCAGTCGCGCTGCTGTTCGCGAAGACACTGCATGAGCTGGGTCACGCGTACACGGCCAGGCGCCACGGCGTGCGCGTGGGGCACATGGGTCTCGCCTTCCTCGTGCTGTGGCCCATGCTCTACACGGACACATCGGAGTCCTGGAAGCTGCGCGACGCCCGGGCCCGATTCCGCATCGCCTCGGCCGGCATCCGGACGGAACTCGTGCTCGCCGGCCTCGCCACGCTGGCCTGGGCGCTTGCGGACGACGGGCCGTGGCGCAATGCGCTGTTCTTCCTTGCGACCACGAGCTGGGTGCTGACGCTCAGCATCAACGCGAGTCCGTTCATGCGCTTCGACGGCTACTTCCTGCTGTCGGACTGGCTGGACCTGCCCAATCTGCATGACCGCGCCTTTGCGCTCGCCCGCGTCGCGCTCCGCCGGACGCTGCTCGGTCTGGCGGAGCCCTACCCGGAGGCGATGGCGCCGCGCTTGCGTCGCGGGCTCATCGCCTTCGCTTACGTCACGTGGCTCTACCGCCTCGTGCTGTTCCTCGGGATCGCCGTTGCGGTGTATCTGTTCTTCTTCAAGGCCCTGGGCATTCTCCTGTTCCTCGTGGAGATCGCGTGGTTCGTTGCCCGTCCGGTCGTGATGGAACTGCGCGTGTGGCACGCGCGGCGTGGCGAGATCGCGAGGGGACGCACGATCGGCCTTGCGATGCTCGCGGGCGGACTCATCGTGCTGCTGTTCTTCCCGTGGGCGCGCGATGTCCACGCGCCGGCGTGGGTGCACGCGAGGGACCAGCAGGGGATCTACACGCCGCTGCCCGGCCGCATCGTGTCGGTGGTGCGCGAAGGGCCCGTGGAGGCGGGCGATCCGATCGCGGTGCTCGAGTCGCCCGACCTGCGGATGCGCGCCACGCAGTTCGAGCGTGCCGCGAGGACCCTCACCCATCGCCTGAACCAGGGCGTGGCCGGTCGCGACTATCTCGAACGGCAGGCGGTGTTCGTCCAGCAGGTCGCGGAGCAGCTCGCCGAAGCATCGGCGCGTCGCGCGGAGATGAACCGGCTCGTGCTGCGCGCACCGTTCGCCGGCCGCATCGTCGATGCTGATCCCGCGTCCGGTCCCGGGGCCTGGGTGAACGAGGAACACCAGATCGCCATGCTGGTGGACGACGGCGCCTGGACCGCGGAGGCGTTCGTCGACCAGAAGGCGCTCGGCCGGATCGCCGACGGCGCGCGGGTCCGACTCTATGCGGAGGGCGTCGCGGGCGAGCCCGTCGCCGGTCGCGTTCTCGGCATCGACCGCAGCCGCGTCGAGCACCTCGCGGAACCCATCCTCATGGCGCAGTACGGTGGTCCGCTGCCGATGCTCGAATCGGGCGCTGTGCACGACGTCCCGCGCGACACGCTCTTCCGGGTCCGCATCCGCCTGGATGCCCCGCCGGCCCGCGGTGCCGTGCATCGCGGGACCGCCCTGATCGAAGGGGATCGTGCCAGTCTCGGTTGGGAGTGGGTCCGCAACGCCGTTTCGGTGCTGGTGCGCGAAAGCGGGTTCTGAGAGGGCGGACGGGCGGATCGCGCATCGGGGAGCCGGGAACCAACCGCGCGACGCCGTCTCGAAGCGATTGGGCCGACCCACGGCCTGCGCTACCCTACGTCATGGCCTCGCCGCTCACCCATCACGAGATCCTCGCCCTCATCGAGCCCTTCACGCGGCGCGGGCGGCATGTCGATCTGCAGGCGACGGACCGCATCGCGCGAAGGCTCGTCTTCAAGGCGGTCGAGCATCCGGCGGCGTCCGAATCGCTCCCCGCCGCGCGGGAGGTGCTGCAGCTGGAGAACCCCGAAGCCGGGCGTTACCGCCTGTCCCGGCTCGTGCGGCTGGAGAGCGGCATCGAATCCCGCCTGGTCACGGAAGGCGAGGAGCCCGGCGCGCTGCTCGATGCCATCGACACGATCGCGCCGTCGCGGCAGTACGCCGGTGGTCCCGGTTTCGGCATCGTGCGGAGCTTCCGGCTGGAGCGTGCGGAGCGCACCGGCGCGCCGAGTCTGATTCTCACGCAGGCCGAGGCGCGCATCGGCGGCATCGACTTCCGCCTCGACGTGCCCAAGGCGCCGGTGCGGCCGGCGGAGTTCGAACTCTCGGTGAACGACGGTGGCGGCTTCGGTCTGTCGGAGGACATGCTCGCCGTGCTCGGGTGGTCGTGGGGCATGATTCGGCCGCGTGCCGATCACTGGCGGGGCACGCTCCTGCTGCGCCGGCGCGAGCCGGGACACTCCCGCGATGCCGAGGAGAAGTTCGATCGCGCGACGGCGCATCTCGCACGGACGCTCGCGGAGCCGCCCGCGCGCTTCCACGAGCGCTTCGTTGGTGCCCGCTGGAACGTTGCCTTCCGCCGGATGCTGCCGATCCTCGTCTGCGTGGGCGTGCTCGCCGTGACCTTCGCCGTGCGCGCGCTCGACATCCCCGATGATTCCGTGGGCTGGCTGCTCGCGTTCCACGCGCCGCCGCTGCTCTTTGCCATCTATTTCGCGCTGCCGGAGATTCCGCGCATCGAGATTCCGCCGGTCCCGCGGCCCTCCACGGCCGCATCGTGGCGCGGCACTGATCCTCTTCCCGAAGCAGGCTGACGAACATGCACGGCAATCCGATGAACATTCCGCCCGTGTCGATCGCCGCCGCGAAGGCCGCGCTCGTCGAGCAGTTCGCCGACGCGGTGCTGCGTCGGCGCGCCACCATGCTCTGGGGCACGCGCGGTGTCGGCAAGTCGTCGATTGTGCGGCAGGTGGCCGAGCACTTCGGCGTGCCGCTGGTGGACCTACGGCTCACGACCATCGAGCCCGTGGATATCCGCGGCGCGATCTACGCCGACGACCGGCTCGCGAAGACCGTCTGGTTTCCGCCGGAGTTCCTGCCGTCCGCCGACGAGCCGGCGGGCATCCTCTTTCTCGACGAGATCACGGCGGCGGATCAGCGGCTGCAGATCTCGGCGTACTCGCTGATCCTCGACCGCCGGGTCGGCAACTACCGGCTGCCCGACGGCTGGCAGGTGATCGCCGCGGGCAACGCGAGCTTCCACGGTGCCGTGTCGCACGATATGGGCACCGCGCTCGCGGACCGGATGTTCCACTTCAATGTGCAGACGGCCATCGAGGCGTTCCTCGACCATGCGCTCGCCAACGGTTTCGCGCCGGAGATCATGGCCTACCTGAAGGTGCGGCCCGACAAGCTCGACGACACCCAGGCCCAGCTCGCGAACGACCATCTCGTCGGCGCGAGTCCGCGCGGTTGGGAGGACATCTCCAACGTGCTGCGCTCGGGGCTGTCCGATGCGGCAAAACGCGTGTTCGTGCAGGGACGGATCGGCGCAGCCAATGCGGCCGAGTTCTTCGGTGTGCTGCGGGAGATCCAGGCCGGCGCGGATGTCGTACGACTGCTCGCGGCCAAGCCGGGCAAGGACACCGCAGCGTTGCTGCCCGGCACGCTGGACGGGTTGTACGGTCTCATCTACGGACTCGTGGCCGCGTGCACGCACGAGGACAACGTGACGCGCGCGCTGGAGATCATCGAGCAGCTGCCGGATCTGCCGCGAGGCCAGGGCCTGCCTGTGCGGGAAGCGCAGACGCTCGCCATGGAACTGCTGATGCAGAAGGCGCTGGAGGGCGGGCTGGAAGGCGCGATTCTGCAGAGCCCCGCGTACCGCCGCTATCTCGAGACGCGCGAGCAGGACACCGCCGGTGGCCGAGGCTGACGCCTACTACCGGCATCGCGGCACCCGCGCGATCCAGCGCATGGTGGAGTACGCCCCGGCCACGGGCGGGCTGTCGCTGTGGGTGCGTCATCGCGACGTCGATGAGCCTGACGCCCTGCCGGTCACCACCAATGGCCTCACCATCTCTTACGGCCCCGCGTTCGACGCGTTGCCGATCGCCGAGCAGGTGGGGTTCGTCGCGCACGAAGTCCTCCACATCGCGCTGCGCCATCCGCAACGCTTCCTCGATCTCCAGGCACGCCTGGGGGAAGCCGATCTGCAGCTGTTCAACGTGTGCGCCGATGCCATCGTCAACAGCACGCTCGATCATCTCGAGTGGCTGAAGCTTCCCGCGTTCGCGGTCCGGCTCGACCGCCTGCTGGAACGCACGCTGAACATTCAGCAGCCGGTGGAGCGATCGCTGCTCGAATGGGATGTGGAACGGCTGTACATCGCCATCGACGATCGCGAGGAATCGCCCCGTCGTGACGGCAAGCGCGCCGCCCGCGCCCGCGAACTCGGCCGCGGCGAAGCGACGGATCTTCGTCCCGATGCCGAGACCCGGGGACCGAAGGAGAAGGAGGCTGAAGAGGCGCGCGAATGGAGCGAGCGACTGATTCGCGCGCACGCCGGCGACGGGTTGCATTCCATGCTGCGGGCACTCATCGCCGATGTCCCGCGCTCGCGCACGCCGTGGGAGCAGGTGCTGCGGGCGCGGCTGGCACGCGGGCTTGCCCTCAAGCCAGAACTCTCGTGGTCCCGTCCGTCGCGCTCCTACATCGCGAACCAGGGGCGGGGCGGACCGAACCGGCGTCTGCCGTGGGAGCCCGGCTTCACCGGAACGAAGCGCGTGCCGAAGCTCGCGCTCATCGTCGACGTGTCCGGTTCCATCGAAGACGAACTCATGGTGCGGTTCGCACGGGAGATCGAATCCATCACCCGCCGGCTGGAGAGCGGCCTGCTGCTCGTCGTCGGTGACGATGCCGTGCGCAGCGTCCGGCAGTTCCCGCCCGGGCGGTCGGACCTCCGCGACATCCGGTTCGAGGGCGGCGGCGGCACGGACTTCTCGCCGATGCTGGAGGAGGCGGATCGCCACGATCCGGACATTGGTCTCGTGCTCACGGACCTCGAAGGCCCGGCGCATTTCCGTCCCCGGTGGCCCGTGATCTGGGCGGTTCCGCCGGCTCATGCGAACGCCGTGGCGCCCTTCGGCCGGAAGCTCGTCCTGGAATGACGCCCCGTTCGTGCGGCGTCGTCAGTAGAATCGGAACACTCGCGATGACGCGGGCCGCTACCAGGAGACGAACCATGATGATCCAGGGATTCCGTTCGATCGCGTTGCTCGCGCTGGCCTGCCTCGCCAGTTTCGCGCAGGCCGGACCGAAGGAAGATATCGACGCCGCGGAGGACCGCCGGTACGACACGATGATCGCGGGCGACGCGGCGGCACTTGGCGCCGTACTCGGCGACGAGTTCATCTACCACCAGCCCACCGGTCGGGTCCAGGACAAGGCGGGCTACGTGAAGCAGGTGACGGGCGGCGACGTGAAGCTCTACAAGGCGGAGCGCTATGACGTGAAGATCAACGTCTACGGCGACACGGCCACCGTGACCGGCTCCACGCTCGTGGACGCCGAGATGGGTGGAAAGGCAATGCGGATGGATCTGCGCTATCTCAACGTGTGGGTGAACCGGGACGGACGCTGGCAACTCGTCGCCCGGCAATCTGCAGTGAAGCCGCCACCCAAGTAACTCGTTCCACCCCGGGACACGCGGCATCGCGTCTCCCGGGATCGAAGGGTGCCTCAGCGCCGCATCTTCTTCCGGGCCACGCCCGCGAGCAGCAGCAGGCCGGCCGCGGACAGCATCATCGAACTCGGCTCGGGAATCGGCGCGATCGGTACGCCGAAGGTGCCGGACGACGAACTCACGATGCTCACGTCCTCGGGAAGGATGAGCCGGACATGCGCGGTGTTGCTGAGATCCCCGGAGGCCGTGGCGCCCGCCCCCAATCGAAACACGCTGTAGGACAGGACCGTCTCCAGTTCCAGCGTCACCTCGGGGCCGGAGACCATCCGCGTCACGGACAGGGTGTCGTTCACCACGCCGTTCGTATAACGGCCGGAGTCGAACACGCCCAGCTTTCCGGATTCGTTCAACTCGATCAGGGCGTTCGCGGAGGCGCTACTGCCCGATGGGGTCGACAAGGTCCCGTCGATGACGAGTTCGAGCGTGACCGGATAAGGATCGGTCAGGGTCGACGAGAGCACCAGGATGTCCCGCGCTTCGGCGACGGCCCGCAGAATGGCAAGCTCGCCGGAGCCGACCGCGTTGCCTGCGTCGTTCGTCAGGGAGCCGGCCACCTTCAGCGCCAGGTTGCCGATGTCGGCCGAGGCGAAGTACGAAAACAGACCGGTCTGCTCGTCCTGAACACTCACCACTGACCGGTTGAACGGTTCCGCTATCTCGGACTCGACGAGGTTCGAGATGGGCGGCAGCGGTCCGAAATTGTCCAGATCGACCAGGCCGCGGGCTTCGATGGCGACGTTCTCGTCGGAGGGCAGGGCGAGGGCGGGCGCAGCCGTGAGGAACTGGGACAGCGGCAGCAGCAAGGTGACAGCGGGAAGCAAAGCACGAAGTCGCATGGTCGTCTCCTTTAGTGTCGACGCGCGCCGTTCTGGCCGGGAGAGCAGGGTCATAGTGACCCGCCGGACTGCGGCGCTGCCTGGACGGTATTGATCGGTCGGGTCTCGAAATCGGCGCGACATGCCATTGGCGTCTGCCACGCGCAGTCTCGGTACCGAATCTATCGATCGGGGAGATTTCCCTCCATAGTCAATTTCTCATATCGACGATGGTGGGCCGTCGCTTCCAGGCGACGCAGGCGGACCCGGGGCGAGGCCCTCGTCCGCCGCAGACTGCAGCCGCGCCGCGAGTTCCAGCCGTGAGCGGACACCGAGCTTGGCGAAGATCGACTGCACCTGGTTGGCGACGGTGCGATCGCTCGACTCACGAATTCTGGCGATATGCGCGTTGGTGCTGCCGCCGACGATGAGGGCCGCGACGTGGCGCTCAGCTTCCGACAGGACCTCCATGGCCTCGGCGCGCACAAGCGGGTGGCTGCCGACGAGCAGTTGCTCGCCTGCCACCGCCACCTCGGCGAGCTTGGCGCGCAGTCCGGCCGGAGAAAAGAACGCGCCCAGTTGCACGCGCGACGGCAGGCCCAGCTTGTCCTGTGCAGCGGCAATCGCGTTGTCCACGGAGGAGGGCGACAGGCCCAGGCGGTAGGCGATCTGCTTGGTCGTGTGACCGAGACCGAGGAATTCCGCGATCTGGCGTTCCCGCTCGGTGAGGCCGCGCGGATCGGGATGGGCCGGGTCGTTTCGGACGGCGACCACGAAGCGCTTGCCGTCCGAATCGAAGCGGTCGACCAGGGACCAGCGGCCGGACACCAGCGCCTCCCATTCACCGAGCGAGGTGTCGGCGTCGGCCCGGCCCGAGGCCGTGCGGGCGCGGTCCATGGCGCGGACGGCGCCCTGCAGGCGGGTACGTGCAGTGTCCGAGCGCGCCTTGTCCCGGGCGTCCTGGAGCTTGCCGCCGCCATCGAAGATGGCCTCGACCCGCTCGTGATCGAGACTCCATTGCTCCAGGTTCTGCCGCAGCCGCAGGCCAGCCGCCATGTGCGCGACGATGCGAGACCATCGCCGGCTCTCCGCCGGTGTCGTGGTTTCCTCTGCGAGCAGGGACGCATTCAGCATGATGCCCAGGTCGCGCCCGGTGTGGCCGCACCACCCGAACACGTCGCAGACCTGCCCGCCGGTGGATTCCAGGAACTTCTCGCGGGTGCCGGGGAAGTTCGCGAAGATGACTTCGCTCAGCGTGCCGCCGACGAAACCGCCGCGATACAGGACGTCCAGTTCCGCCTGGGAGGCTGCGGAATTGGTGGCGCGGGTGGCGTCGGCGATGATTGGCGGGCCGTTCACGGCGACATCCAGCACCTTGTGGGTCGTCGGCGTGACCTTGAACGTGAACAGGGAGATGGGCGCGCCCGGCCGGTCCACCAGCGGTACGGCGCATTCGACCAGGGCCTCCAGCCAGGCCTGCGTGGTCCGGTCCAGGTCGTAGCTCGTCTCGAGCAGGGCAATCCAGTCTTTCCGCAGATTCGTCACGATGCGCTCCAGGGGCAGGGCGCGGACCGCGAGGGGGTAGCGCCTCCGGGGTCGGCGGCGCATGCAATCCACCAACCGAGGCTATCACGAGCGGTATGCCTTCGAGCGGCGCGTTATGTTACGGTCGCCACTCCACTCCTACCCGTCCCCCGCATGAGCGCGATCGGCGACTTCCTGGTTCGTCGCACCCTTGGATTCGAGGCGCGGCTGCGCGCCTGGGGAAACGTGGCCCGCTTCACCGGTGCGGCCGTGAGCGGCGTGTTCTCGCGCGACACCTACAACAGCGCCACTCGCGAAGTCATCGCGAGGCAGATCTACTTCACCGCATGGCAGATCCTTGGCGGCTACACCGCCTTTGCAGCGGTGCTGAGCCTCGTCGTCACGCACATCCTGGCGAACGCGGCGCGTGACGTCGGCCTCTACGACTACGCGCTGGAGTTCACGTTCCGCCTGCTCGTGCTCGAGATCGTGCCGCTGCTCACGGCGCTGTTCGTCGCGCTGCGCACCGGCGCGGCCATCTCCACGGAAGTCTCCATCATGCGCATCCGCAACGAGATGGGTGCGCTCGAGCAGGCTGGCATCGACCCGATGAAGCTGGAGCTCATTCCGCGCGTGATCGGCGGCACGGTGTCCGTCCTGTGCCTGACCGTGATCGGCGTGACGGTGTCGGTGCTCTGCGCGCACTTCGTGATCACCGGCTACCGCCCTTGGAACGCACCCAGCGCCGACCTGCAGCTGATGATCGGCAAGGTGTTCGATCCGGCGGCCATGGCAGCGCTCTGGAGCAAGGCCTTCCTGTTCGGGCTGGCGGTCACGGTGATTCCGATCGCCGAGGCCATCCATGCCCCCCGTCAGGTGCACTTTGCACCGATTGCCGTGCTGCACGGCATGGTGCGACTGTTCCTCGTCATCATGCTGATCGAAGTCGGCATGCTCGTGATCCGGTACATCGCATGATCCTCGGCACGGCCAAGGCGCCGCTGCAGTTCGTCGCCGACGCGACCGAGCGGCAGGCCTTCCTCGCGTCGCACGAGGAGGCCGTGCTCGTCTCCGCCTCCCTGCCCATGCGCGCCAATCTCACGATGATCGAGAACATCGCGCTGGTGCTGCAGTTCCAGCAGTCGCTCGGCTTCGACGAGGCCGTGGCCCGTGTGCTGCCAATGCTGGAGCGGCTGGGCCGGCACGAAAGTGCGATGAGCCGGGACACCGACCTCGACCACGAGGATCGTTTCGTGGCCAAGTTCCTCCGGGCCGCGCTGATGGACGCTCCTATAATCCTCGTGGATCGTCCGGCGCTGCAGCTGCCGGACATCCGCTATCCGCCGTTCCTCGACGCGCTGCTGTCGAGCCTCGCGGACGAGTTCGAGACCTGCTGGATCGTGGACTACGCATGGAACGCCCCACTGTACGACCGCCCGCACTCCGGCACCTCCGCCTGAAGGTCGGCGCGCTGCTGATCCTGCTGCCGCTGGGCATCGCGGGGCTCACGATCTATGCGCTGTACGCGCGGGGCACCTTCGAACCCTCGCGCGCGCTCACTCTGCTCGCCCAGGACGTCGATGGCGTGGATGTCGGCATGCCCATCACCTTCTCCGGCTTCCCCATCGGCTCGGTCGTCAGCATGGGGCTGGCCGACGACGGCGAAGTCTGGATCGACGTCTCCCTGAAGGAGCGGGACGCGCGGTGGCTGCGCACGAGCAGCACGTTTTCTCTCGTCCGCCCGCTGGTGGGCGGGGCCCGCATCCGCGTGGAGTCGCCGCGGCTTGCGGATCCCCCGCTGCCGAAGGGCATGAAGGTGCGGCTCCAGGTGGACGATGCGACCAGCGAGTTGCCGGAGATCGTGGCGCAGGCGAAGTCGGTGCTCGGCAACATCAGCCGGATGACGGAGGCCGAGTCGAGCCTCAACCGCAGCCTTGCGCAGCTGGAGACCGTGGCCACGCGCATGGCAGGCAACCACGGCATGCTGGAAGGCATCACCGGCCGGGCCGACAGTTCGCAGAAGATCATCGACAGTCTCGACCGCCTGCACGCGCTCACGGTCTCGCTGAACGGCGTTGCGAAGCGCATGGACAAGGTGCTGGCGCACACGGACGATCGCGTGCTCGGCGATGCCGGCGTGGCTGGCGAGGCGCGTCGCGCCATGGGCACGCTGACGACGGGTCTCAACGAATTGCGCGGCTCCATCCAGAAGCTCGACGCCACGCTCGACCATGCGCGTGCCGCCACGGCGGACCTCGCCAACGTCTCGAAGTCCGCCCGCGAGGCATCGGGCGATCTCGTCGCGCTGCGTTCGCAAGTGGAGGACAGCCTGCAGAAGACGCAGACGCTGCTGAACGAACTCAACCGCAAGTGGCCGTTCGCGCGCGACGGCAAGGTGAAGCTGCCATGAGAAATCGCGTGCGGAACACGAGGCGGGTCGTGGTGCGTCGCGTCGCGATGGCTGCGGTCATCCTCGTCGCGGCGGCGTGCTCCAGTGCGCCGCCACTGCCGGACTGGCAGATCCAGGCCCGTGCTTCCCTCGAGGAATTTCGGGATCTCTATCTGCAGGGCCGGCCCGCCGCGGCGGAACGCGCCTATGCCCGCGCGCTCGCCGCCATTTCCGGCACGGGCGATCTCGCGATGCGCGAGCGTGCGGTTCTCGTTCGTTGCGGGGTGGCCGTGGCGGCGGTGGCTTTCTCCGAATGTCCGTCGTCGGACAGCGCTGCGGTTCGCGGCAGCGAAGAGAAGGCCTACGCGGTGTTCCTGTCCGGAGAGTGGGGTAGCCTCGATCGGGCGGCGCTGGCCGCCGCCTATCGGCCGGTCGTCATTGCGGCGTCTGTGGAAGGTCGCAATGCCGCGATGCTCGCAATCGAAGATCCCGTATCCCGGCTGATCGCCGCAGGGGTGTTGTATCGCCGTGCCGAGATCTCGCCGAAGGGGATCGACGGCGCCATCGCCACGGCCTCAGCGCAAGGGATGCGCCGGCCGCTGCTCGCCTGGCTGGGCCTCGCGGAGCAGCTCGCGATCCGGCGCGGCGACGATGCCGCGGCGAAGCAGTTGCGCGCCCGCATCAACTTCGCGGAGTCTGGCGGTACGGACAAGCCCTGAGCCGGGCGGTCTTGCTTCCCGGCGACGGCCGCAACCGTTGGAGCAGTTGCTCCAGGCGATCAGTCCTGCGTCAACCCGCGTGCGAGGGTGCGCAGCGTGATCGCCTGCGAGCGCATGGCGTCCGCGGCGAGGTCGAGAGCATCTGCCGCTTCCACGTTCGCGCGCGCATCACGAGCGACGCTTTCCAGATTGCGGGTGATCACGGCCGCTGCCTCGCGATGCGCGCGTGCCGCACTGGAGGGCAGGCTGCCGGCTCCCCGACTGTGCGGGTTCTCGCCGCCGGTGAGCGTGGTGTCGACCGCGGCGCGGGTGTTGCCCGACTGACCGCCCGACGCGAACGCCTGACCCGCGAGCGCGTGCATCTCGCCGGTGGAGGAGCCGGTGCGCTCCGCGACGCGCTTCACTTCATCGGCCACGACGGCGAAGCCGCGGACAGACTGCCCCACGCGCGCGGCTTCGAGGGCCGCATTCATCGACAGGAGCTGGGTGCGGTCCGCTGCCGTGCGGATCGCCTCGACCACGCGCCCGATCCGTCCCGGCGGCAGTGCTTCGGAGAGTGTGTCCCCCGACGAGGATTGCGTGTCCGCGCGCGCTGCCGACTGTTCGAACTCGGCGAGCACGCGCGTGACGTCGCGCACGTGGCGGTCGACGGCCAGCGTCGCCGTGGAGGCCGTCGCGATTGCGCGCATCTGCGCTCGGGAACGCAGCCCGATGCCTGCACCGAAGCTGGACACGGCATCGGCGTCTGCCGACACCGCGTTCGCGACGGCTTCGACGGCGTCCGCACTTTTCTGGAGGAGCGAGCTGGCCTGATCGAGCGCGGCAACGATGTCGTCGAGCGGATCGTCCTGCGACGGGGCACCGCCGCGCCAGCGGGACCGCATCGTCGCAGCGGCTTCGTCCAGCGGTTGTGCGATCGAGTTGAACAGGACGAATACGAGGTAGGCCGTGAGGACGGCGCCGAAGACGGTCGCCCCGACAAGCAGCATGCCCTGGTCCGCGAGGGTATCGATCACGGGCTGCACGTCCCGATAGACGGGATGGGCGAGCAGCGCTTCACGCGCATTGGAAAGCGCCTGGATCGCGAACCAGGCAAACGCCGACCAGCCGGCCACGAGGCAGGCGCCCACGCACACGAAGCGTCGGGAGAACGCCAGCCGTCGCAGCAGGGCGACCGCGGGGTCCGGAGCAGGAGTCACGGGAACAGGTTCCTCGGGGCGGGATGCAAAAAACTTGTGGTAACCGGTTTTTCGGCGCCGCCGGTCGAGTCTTGAGGGTGCTGCCGGGAAATGGCAGTCGGATCAGGGTTCCGCGGGCGATTCGACCCGGGCGGGCCTCACGCTTACGAGCAGCACGCCGGTCAGGACGAGGAATGCGCCTGCCATCTGTGTGGCTTCCATCGCTTCGTCGAGGATGAGCGCCGCGAGGATCATCGTCACCACCGGGCCGATGGTGCCGACGAGGGCCGCGTGATTGGCGCCGACGCGCCGGAGGCCTTCGGTCATGAGCAGCGCCGGCACCACGGTCGAGAAGATGGCCATGATCGCGCAGAGGCCGTACACGGGCCCCGGCAGCCGCAGCGAGTCGAGCCCGTGGGTGGCGAGGAACTGGCCCACACCGACCACCGTGGCCACGAGCATCGCCCACGCCGTGAACCGCACGGTGCCGAAGCGATGCACCACACGGCTCGAGCCGATGAGATAGATCGAGTAGGCGACCGCGCTCGCGAACACCAGCGTGGCGCCGAGGGCGAGGTCGCGCTCGCCGCCGGGCGCGGTGACGTGGCCGGCGAACACCAGCGCCATGCCACCGTAGGACAGCACGAGCGCGGCGATTTCGCGCTTGCCGACTCGCGTGTGCAGCCACCACGCGGACAGCAGCAGGACGATCGTGGGATACAGGAACAGGATGAGCCGCTCGAGACCGGCGCTGATGTAGCGCAGCCCGAGGAAGTCCAGCCACGCGGCGACGTAGTACCCGAGCAGACCGAGGCCGGCCAGCTGGAGCCAGTCACGCCGCGTGAGGGCCGATCGGGGCAGCGCCTGATCCCGCGACCAGATCGCGAGTGCCGCGAAGAACGGCGCCGAGAAGATCTGACGCAGCGCGAACAGCGACGTGGCATCGACCCCGTAGCCGTAGGCGAGCTTGATGAGGATCGACTTGAACGAAAAGCCCACTGCGGCCAGAAAGACCAGCAGCGAGCCGAGCCCGGGTCGGTAGGCCTCGCGGCCCGACGATGGCACCGGGTGTCAGCGGCGGCGGCGCGTGGTCGCGCCTCCGAGAATCGACCCCAGGACCCCGCGCACGATCTCGCGGCCGATGCTGGACCCCACCGTGCGCGCCACGCTCTTGGCCGCGGCGTCGATGACGCCTTCGCGGCGACCGCCGCGCGGGCCCGTGGAGCCGAAGAGAATGTCCTTGAGGCCACCCATCATGCCGCCGCCGTCGTCTTCGGCCGGGGTTTCAGCCGCTTTGCCGCCAGCCGCTGCCGGTGTTTCGGCGTCCGCCCGGCGGTCGCGGAGCTTTTCGTAGGCGGATTCGCGGTCGACCGTCTTCTCATAGACGCCGTATACCGCGGACTCGCGAATCGTCGCGTCGCGTTCGGCATCGTTGGCAGGCCCGATGCGGCTCGCGGGCGGGCAGACGAAGGCGCGTTCGACGATCTCCGGGCGGCCCTTCTCGTCGAGGAACGAAACGAGCGCCTCGCCGACGCCGAGTTCGGTGATGACTTTCTCGGTGTCGAGTTTCGGATTGGCGCGCAGTGTCGTGGCCGCGGTCTTCACGGCCTTCTGGTCGCGCGGGGTGAAGGCGCGCAGGGCGTGCTGCACGCGGTTGCCGAGCTGGCCCAGCACCGTGTCGGGAACGTCCAGTGGATTCTGCGTGACGAAGTAGACGCCGACCCCCTTGGAGCGGATGAGCCGCACGACCTGCTCGATCTTTTCCAGCAGCGCGGGCGGCGCGTCGTTGAAGAGCAGATGCGCCTCGTCGAAGAAGAAGACGAGCTTGGGTTTCTCGGGGTCGCCGACTTCCGGCATGCGCTCGAACAACTCGGAGAGCAGCCACAGCAGGAAGGTCGCGTAGATCTTGGGCGTGAGCATCAGCTTGTCGGCGGCGAGGATGTTGATCACGCCGCGGCCCTTGCTGCCGGTCTGCATCAGGTCGTCGAGGTCGAGCGCGGGCTCGCCGAACAGATTCGTGCCGCCCTCGTGTTCGAGTTCCAGCAGGCCGCGCTGGATCGCGCCGATGGACGCCGCCGAGATGTTGCCGTAGCTCGTGGTGAATTCCTTCGCGTTGTCGCCCACGAACTGGATCATGGCGCGGAGGTCCTTCAGATCGAGCAGCAGCAGGCCGTTGTCGTCGGCGATCTTGAAGGTGAGGGTGAGCACGCCCTGCTGGGTGTCGTTCAGGTTGAGCATGCGGCCCAGCATCAGCGGGCCCATCTCGGAGATCGTGGCGCGGACCGGATGGCCTTTCTCGCCGTGCACGTCCCAGAAGGCGACGGGGCTGCCGGAGAAGGCGAGGTCGCCCATGCCGAGCTTCTCGGCGCGCTCCTTGAGCTTGGGGTTCCAGGCGCCGGCCTGGGACAGACCCGACAGGTCGCCCTTCACGTCCGACAGGAACACGGGCACGCCCAGGGCCGAGAACTGCTCGGCCAGCCGCTGCAGGGTGACCGTCTTGCCCGTTCCGGTGGCGCCGGTGATCAGCCCGTGGCGGTTGGCAAGGCCCGGCAGCAGGAACAGGTCCCGGTCGGATTTGGCGATGAGCATCGGCTCGGGCATGGCAGGCTCCGGGAGGGCGGTGATAACATTCTGAAAAGTATATCAATCACTGTTCGTGCGCCGCGGGTTGTTTGCGCGTGCGTCTCCGATTCCCATTCCAAGCTTCGAGAGTCAGCCATGGCAGGACACAGCAAGTGGGCCAATATCAAGCACAAGAAGGCCGCCACCGACGCCAAGCGGGGCAAGATCTTCACGCGCCTCATCAAGGAAATCACCGTTTCCGCTCGCCTGGGCGGCGGTGACGCCGGCAGCAATCCCCGTCTGCGCCTCGCGATCGACAAGGCGCGCGACCAGAACATGCCGAAGGACACCATCGACAACGCCATCAAGCGCGGGTCGGGGCAGCTGGACGGTGTCAACTACGAGGAAATCCGGTACGAGGGCTACGGCATCGCCGGAGCAGCGGTGATCGTCGACTGCATGACCGACAACCGCACCCGCACGGTCGCCGACGTGCGCCATGCCTTCGCCAAGCACGGCGGCAATCTGGGCACCGACGGCTCCGTGGCCTTCCTGTTCAAGCACTGCGGCCAGCTCATCCTCGCGCCCGGCGCGAGCGAGGACAAGGTGATGGAGATCGCGATCGAGGCCGGTGCCGAGGACGTCGTGACCAACGACGATGGCTCCATCGAAGTCATCACCGGTCCCAACAACGACTTCGTGACGGTCAAGGAAGCCCTGGAGAAGGCGGGCATGAAGCCCGAATTCGCGGAGGTCCTCATGAAGGCGTCCACGGAGTCCCTGATGACCGGTGACGATGCCGTGAAGATGCGCAAGCTGCTCGACGCGCTGGAGTCGCTCGACGATGTCCAGGAGGTCTACACCAACGCCGTGATCGACGAGGCCTGAGCCGTCCGCGCATGACGGCTGCCGCCGCGTCCGCTCCCGTCCGCATCCTCGGCATCGACCCCGGCCTGCGGATCACCGGGTTCGGTGTGCTGATCAAGAACGGGCAGAAGCTGGAGTACGTCACCAGCGGCTGCATCCGCACCAACGAGACCGAGAGCCTCCCCCAGCGCCTGGAGACCATCCTGCGCAACCTCGGGGAGGTGATCGAAGGCAACGCGCCCGAGCAGGTCGCCGTGGAGAAGGTCTTCGTGAACGTGAATCCGCAGTCGACGCTGCTGCTGGGCCAGGCCCGCGGGGCCGCCATCTGCGCGGCGGTACTGCACCGGCTGCCGGTGGCCGAGTACACCGCACTCCAGGTGAAGCAGGCGGTGGTCGGCAACGGTCACGCCCAGAAGGAGCAGGTCCAGGCGATGGTCGGCCGCCTCCTTCAGTTGCCGGGGCTGCCTTCTGCCGATGCCGCGGACGCCCTGGCCTGCGCCATCTGCCATGCCCACGCCGGTCTCGGCATGGGCGGGCTGGCCACGGCCGGGCGCCGGATGCGCGGCGGGAGACTGGTGTGATCGCGAGACTGACGGGCCGCATCGCCGAGAAGCACCCGCCCACGGTGGTCGTGGATGTCCACGGCGTGGGCTACGAGCTGGACGTGCCCATGAGCACCTTCTACCACCTGCCCGCCACGGGGGCGGAGGTCACGCTCCTCACGCACCTGATCGTCCGGGAGGACGCCCATCTGCTGTTCGGCTTCGGCACGGACGGCGAGCGGCAGGTGTTCCGGCTCCTGCTGAAGATCTCGGGAATCGGCGCCCGCACGGCGCTCGCCCTCCTGTCCGGCATGTCGGTCGACGAACTCCACGTGGCGGTCGCCGCGCAGGACTCCGCCCGACTTACGCGCATTCCTGGCGTCGGCAAGAAGACGGCGGAGCGCCTGCTGCTGGAATTGAAGGACAAGCTGGCTGGTGGCGTGTCCCTGCCGGCCGGCACGGCGCCCGGCGTGGTTGCGGGCAACGACGCCCTCAACGCCCTGGTGGCGCTCGGTTACAACGACAAGGAAGCCCGGGCGGCGCTCGCGAAGCTCGCCCCGGATCTCTCCGTCCAGGACGCCATCCGTCAAGCGCTTCGCGTACTCGCGAAGGTGTAGGCACTGCGTTCCCGCCTGTCCCGGGAGATTGGCCGGGACTTCCCGTCCTGCCGCTGTTTTCCGGGAGGAACGTTCAGCGGACCGGGCGCATCGATATAATCCCGCTGTTCGACGGCTCCATTCCGTCTCCCCATCGTTCTCAGGTCTCCGTCATGATTCCTTCGCTTTTCGTCCGACTCGCCCGATCGGTCGTCGTCGCCCTCGCTTTCGTTTCGGCGAGCGTCCCGTCCTCGGCGGCGGATTCGCTTGCCAGTGCAGACCTCTCCGAACTGCTCGCCGTGCACGACCTCAAGACCTCCGTCGCCGTCGGCAACCGTTACCTCAAGCAGCAGAGCCTCATCGCCGTGCGCGATTCCCTGGCGCGCCTGGGCCGCGAACGCAAGTTCGGCAAGGACTGGAAGCGGGGCAACCCCCAATGGGATGCCGCCGAGAAGCTGCTGGTCGATCCCATGATCGAGCAGAGCCGCAACGACTGGTCGTCCCTGCAGTGGCTCGGTCCGGAGTGGGAGGCCATGGGCCGGGCGAGCTTCACCCGGGAGGACCTCGATGCCCTGCTGTCCCATTTCCGCACCGACATCGGACGCAAGCAGGTGAAGATCATCGATCACTCCGTGGCGTTCCACGTCGCCGGCTCCTACGGCATGAGCGGCCGGCTGATCCAGGACTATCCGGGAACCGAACAGGAACAGAAGGCGCTCACCTACGTCTGGGACGACGAGGACAAGGCCATGCGGTTCTCGATCGAGGCCAACGAGAACATCGACGGCCAGCGCTTCGCGCTGTCGCCGCTGGGAGCCAAGTACCAGCGCACCCTGATCATCAAGCTGACGGGCATCCTCAACGCCCGCATCGACAAGCTGGCGGCACAGTTCCCGGCCGCCGCGGCCGCCCGGCTGCCCGAGGCGGACAGCGTGATCGCGGCGTATCAGGCCTCCCGCACCCAGTGATCACGGCAACCGCGATCGCCTCCGCTTCGCGTGCGACCCTGCCGCGATGATCGAGACCGATCGCCTCGTCGCACCGGCCTCCCAGGGCAACCAGGAGGACTCCCTCGAGCGGGCGCTGCGGCCGCGTCAGCTCGACGAGTACGTGGGCCAGGAAAAGACGCGGGGGCAGCTCTCCATCTTCATCGAGGCGGCGCGAGGTCGGCGCGAGGCGCTGGACCACGTGCTGCTCTTCGGCCCGCCGGGTCTCGGCAAGACCACCCTCGCGCACATCATCGCGCGCGAGATGGGCGTCAATCTGCGACAGACCTCGGGCCCGGTGCTCGAACGCGCCGGCGATCTCGCCGCGCTGCTCACGAACCTCGAGCCCAACGACGTGCTGTTCATCGACGAGATCCACCGGCTCTCGCCGGTCGTCGAGGAAGTGCTCTACCCGGCGCTCGAGGACTACCAGATCGACATCATGATCGGCGAGGGGCCCGCGGCCCGTTCGGTCAAGCTGGATCTGCCGCCGTTCACGCTGGTCGGGGCGACCACGCGGGCAGGCATGCTCACCAATCCGCTGCGCGACCGTTTCGGGATCGTCGCGCGGCTCGAGTTCTACACCCCGGAGGAACTCTCCCGGATCGTCCGCCGGTCCGCGAGGCTGCTCGAGGTCGAGATTGCCGACGACGGCGCCACCGAGATCGCCGCCCGCTCGCGCGGCACCCCGCGGATCGCCAACCGGCTGCTGCGCCGGGTCCGCGACTTCGCCCAGGTGAAGGCCGACAACATCATCACCCGGCCTGTCGCCGATGCCGCACTGTCGATGCTCGACGTGGACGCCCACGGCCTCGACTTCATGGACCGGAAGCTTCTCCTGTCCGTGATCGAGAAATTCGGCGGCGGCCCCGTGGGCGTGGACAACCTCGCAGCGGCGATCGGCGAAGAACGTGACACCATCGAGGACGTCCTCGAGCCCTATCTGATCCAGCAGGGCCTGATGCAGCGGACTCTCCGCGGCCGCATCGCCACGCCCTCGGCCTACCGGCACTTCGGGCTCGACGCCCCGTCCCGGCCGCAGACACCGGATCTCTGGGGCGCCGGCGGCGAGCCTGTCGCCTGATGGTGTCTTCCGCCGCGTCGACGGCGCCGCACACCTTCGTCATCACCACACGCGTCTATTTTCAGGATACGGATGCGGGTGGCATCGTCTACCATGCGCGCTTTCTCGACTTCTTCGAGCGCGCCCGCATGGACTGGCTGCGTGCCCTGGATATGCCTGTACGCCGTCTCGCGGCCGAAGCCGACGTGCTGTTCATCGTCCGTTCCCTCGAGATCGACTATCTTGCGCCCGCGCGGCTGGACGACGAGCTGCAGATCGCCGTCGACCTGCTCGAGGTTCGCGGGGCACGGCTGTTGCTCGCCCAGTCCGCGACGCGCGAGGGTGAGCGGCTCGTCGAGGCCCGGGTGCAACTGGCCTGCGTCGGCCGCGAGTCGCTGCACCCGACCCGGATACCCACCACACTGCGGAGCCGACTGAGCGCCGCTGCCCCTTCACACGGAGCCTGAGCCTTTCCATGAACTTCACCACCGATCTCTCGATCATTCACCTGATCGCCAGCGCGAGCATGACGGTGCAGCTGGTCATGCTGCTGCTGCTCGTGCTGTCGCTGTTCTCCTGGGTGTTCATCTTCCAGAAGATGTTCGGCATCCGCGCCGCGCGCATCCAGACGGAGGAGTTCGAGAAGGCCTTCCGCAACGCGCAGACCTCCGCCGACATGAACGCGCTGCTGCAGAAGGCCGCGAACCACGGCAGCAAGGCGGGCAGCATCGAGCGCATCTGCCTCGCGGGCTACCGCGAGTTCGCGAGGCTGCGTCGCCAGCCCGGGCAGAGTACCGCGGCGGTGATGGACGGTGTCCGCCGTGCCATGCGCGCCACCTACCAGCGCGAGATGGACCACATCGAGGCGTACCTCAACTTCCTCGCCACGGTCGGATCGGTGAGCCCCTACATCGGCCTGTTCGGGACCGTCTGGGGGATCATGCATTCGTTCCGCAGCCTCGCGAACGTGGGGCAGGCGACCCTGGCTTCGGTCGCCCCCGGCATCGCCGAGGCGCTGATCGCCACGGCCATCGGCCTGTTCGCCGCGATTCCCGCCGTCATTGCCTACAACCACTACGCCCGCGACGTCGATCGCCTCGCCAACCGGTTCGAGAGCCAGATGGAGGAGTTCCAGAACCTGCTGCTGCGCGCTCCCCAGACCTGAGGTCGCGCCGACCCCATGCCCCGGCCGCGCCGCCGCCCTGACCCCGAAACCGTCTGCCGCCCGTTCCACGACGAGGTCGACCGCCCATGAACTACCGCCGCAAGCGATTCAGCACGATGAGCCAGATCAACGTCGTGCCCTACATCGACGTCATGCTCGTCCTGCTCGTCATCTTCATGGTCACCGCGCCGATGATGAACCCCGGCATGGTCGACCTGCCGCAGGTCGGCAAGTCGACGGAGCCTCCGCCGCAGCCGCTGGAGGTCTCCATCAAGGCCGGCGGCCAGATCGTGTTCATCGATCGTGACCAGGGCGGCTCGGCGCGTTCGGTGACCGAGGCGGAACTGGTCCGCGCCATCAAGCAGGCGCTGTCCGTGAAGGGCGACCGCCCGGTCGTGATCGGCGCGGACCGGCGGGTCGAATATGGGCAGGTCATGCGGGTGATGGACGCGCTCCAGGGCGAGGGGATTGCGAGGGTCGGGCTGCTCACGAGGCCGAGGTCGAACTGATGGCCCTGGCTCTGCGCCGGCCGGAAGTCGCGGTTGCCGGCCTGCTTGCCCTGCTGGTGCACGGCGCGATGTTCGGCGTGCTCGTGGTGGGATTCACCCTGAAGAAGCAGCCTCCGCCCAAGGTGGTGGTGGAGCTGTGGCGGGAAATGCCGCCGGTCAATCCGGTGCGCAAGGCCGAGGCGCCGCCTCCGCCGCCGGTCGTGTCGATCCCGTCGCGCCCCCCGGCGCCCGAGCCAGCAGCCGCGCCTCCGGCACCGAAGCCTGTGCCCGAGCCGGCTGGGAAGCCATCCAAGCCGCCCGAGATCCTGACCAAGGCGGAGGACAAGCCGCCCGAGGCCCCGTCACCGGAAGCCGCGAAGGCGGAGGCCAAACTGCTCGAAAAGCGCGAGGAGGAAAAGAAACTTCGCGAGCAGAAGGCGCTCGAAGACCGGCAGAGGAAGGAAGAACGCAAGCGTCTCGAGCAGTCCCTGCGCGAGGATGAGCAGAAGCGCCTTGCCGAGCAGCGTCGCCTGGATGCCGAGCGCCAGAAGGAGGAAGAGGCGCGTCGCAAGCAGGAGGAGGAGGAACTGCGACCCCTGCAGGAAGCCCTGCAGAAGCAGAAGAAGTTGGCAGAGGACGAAAAGGCGCTGCGGGAGAAGAACGAGGTCGAGCGTAAAGCGGCGGTGCTGGCCGCAGCGAAAGCGCAGAAGGCGATCGAGGACTATACCCAGAGCATCCGGCTCGCGATCCGGGAAAAGATCGCGCTGCCGCCGGGGATGTCCGGCAATCCGCAGGCGGTGTTCGAGGTGAAGCTGCTGAAGAGCGGGATGGTGGCCTCCATCGAGCTCATCAAGTCCAGCGGCATGCCCGCCTACGACCGGGCGGTGGAACGGGCAATCGATGCCGCGCAACCCCTGCCGGTGCCGGATGACGTGGAATTGTTTCAGCAGTTGCGGGATCTCACGTTGGTTTTTCGTCCGAACGACTGAGTGATTGGAGTGACCGTCAGGTCACGATTGAGAGGGGAGTCGATGGCGGTGCTGCCGCGCCTCAAACAGGGGCGCGCAAATAACCCTGCCACCGTATAATCACAGATCATGCCGAACATGCCGAAAGCATTCATCGCTGCCGCGGGGCGTCGCCGTGCCCTGCAGGGTCTGGGCGCAGGTGCCCTGGGGCTCGCCCTACCCGGTCTCGCCAGGGCCGCCCTGACCATCGAGATCATCGGGGGCAACAGCAACCAGATCCCCATCACGGTCCTGCCGTTCGGCAACGAGGAGCGATACAAGGACCAGGTCGGGCAGATCGTTCTGGCCGACCTGCTGCGCAGCGGCTGGTTCCGCCTCCAGGATGTCGGCAGCATCGGCAAGCCGCCCGTGGAACCGTCTGACGTCGACTGGCGCCAGTTCGGGACCCGGGGCGCCAGCAACCTGGTCATCGGCAACGTGGTGGAGCGCTCGGACGGCAAGCTGGCCGTGCGTTTCCGGCTCATGGACGTGGCCAAGCAGAGCCAGCGGACCGGCTTCAGCTATACCGTGGGGGTCGAGCAGTTGCGGGCCACCGCCCACAAGATCGCAGACGTGCTTTACGAGGAACTCACTGGTGAGGCCGGGGTCTTTTCCACGCGGATCTGTTACGTGGTAAAGGGCACCGACCGCTTCGAGCTGCAGGTGGCCGATGCCGACGGCGCAAATTCGGACTTCATCCTGGCCCACCGCGAGCCCATCATTTCGCCGGCATGGTCGCCGGACGGGTCGAAGATCGCCTACGTGTCCTTCGAGCGGCGCAAGCCCATCGTGTTCGTGCACTCCCTGGCCGACGGCTCCCGCCAGGTGCTGGCGAACTTTGAAGGGGCGAACAGTTCGCCGTCATGGTCGCCGGACGGGCGGCAACTGGCGATCACCCTCACGCGGGACGGGGTGGCTCAGATCTACTCGGTGGCTGCGGACGGCTCGGCTGTCAACCGGCTGACGAACAGTCAGTCGATCGACACCGAGGCATCCTGGTCCCCGGACGGCCGGACTCTGCTCTTCACGTCGGACCGGGGGGGCAGCCCCCAGGTCTACCGGATGCCCAGTTCCGGCGGTCCGGCAGACCGCGTGACGTTCGAGGGAAATTACAACGTCACGCCCCGCTGGAGCCCGGACGGCCGCAGTTTCTGCTTCATTCAGCGGAATTCCGGCCGATATAACGTCGCGATCCAGGAACTTGGCAGCCGGGAAGCCGTGCTCCTGACCGACGGCAGGAACGATTCGTCCCCGACGTTTGCGCCGAACGGCCGCATGATTCTCTATGCGTCCGAACACAACAAACGCGGTGTCCTCGCCGCCGTCTCGCGCGACGGCAGGATCAAGCAACGATTCTCGGATACCGGCGGCAATATTCGCGAGCCGGCCTGGGGCCCACTTTTCAAGTCTCGCTGACAAGGAGCGAACGAACATGAAAAAGCTCATCCTTCTGATGCTGGCTGGCCTGCTCGTGACCGGCTGCGCAACTCAGGATGTCAAGGAGCAGGACAAGGCTGCGGTGGAGCAGCGTGACCTGCTGGAAGCACAACGCAAGGCCGAGGAAGAAGAGGCCCGCCGCAAGTCCCAGCTCTCCCGCGAGCAGGAGGAGGTCAACCGCCGTCTCGACGAGGAGCGTCGTCGCGCCGCCGAGGAGGCCGCCAAGGCCAAGTCGGATGCCGAAATCAAGGCGCTCGCGAGCCCGTCGGTCAATTCCTCGTCGCTCGATCCGCGCAGCCAGCTGAAGGACCCGAGCAGCGCCGTCTTCAAGCGCAGCGTCTACTACGACTTCGACCGCTATGACATCCGCGAGGACTTCGCCCCGCTGGTGGAAGCCCACGCCAACCTGCTGCTCCAGAACCGCGATCTGAAGACCCGCATCGAGGGCAACTGCGACGAGCGCGGCTCCACGGAGTACAACCTGGCCCTCGGCCAGCGCCGCGCCGACAGCGTGAAGCGCGCACTGATGGTTCTTGGGGTACCCGCTAGCCGCATCGAGGCGGTAAGCTATGGCGAGGAGAAGCCCAAGGCTACCGGGCAGGACGAGGATTCCTATGCAGAGAACCGCCGCAGCGACATCATGTATCCGGGCAACGAGTGATCGCCCGACGGGTTTCGGCCCGATGAAGGCAATCGCAGCAGGGCTCGCCGTGGCGGCGGGCCTTGTTGTTTTCTGCCCGGCGCAGGCGCAGAACACGCCACGCCCTGCCGGCGCGGATCAGAATCGCGTTCTGCTCGATACGCTCAATCAGGTGGATGCCCTCGGCCGCCAGGTCCGCGAACTGCGCGGCCAGGTGGAAGACGCGTCGAACCGGATCGAGCAGGCCAACGATCGCGCGCAGAAGTCCGAAAAGCGCCAGAGCGATCTCTACAACGACACCGACGGGCGGCTCCGGCGCACGGAGCAACTGCTCAAGGACGACGCTGCCGAGCGCAAGAAGCTTGCGTCCCAGGTGGCCGAACTCGAGCTTCGCCTGAAGAAGTTCGAGGCTGACCTCGACGTGCAGATCAAGAAGCTCGAGGCCGACGTCGAGGCGCGCCTGCGCAAGGCGGATGGCGCCGTCGCAGGAGCGGCTGGCGCCCAGCAGGTCTCGGAACTCGATGCCCGTCTGAAGAAACTCGAACATGCGGGGAGTTCCGGCGCATCGTCTGCCGATCTCGAGGCCCGGATCCGCAAGCTCGAACAGCTCGCGACGGCCGGTGCTCCTGCGACGTCCGCGGACGCTCTGCCAGGCGCTCCGTCCGCACCCGTGGCGCCTGTTGGGGGAACGTCGACTTCGCGTCCGGCCCCTGCACCCACGACACCCGCTGCCCCGACGACCACCGCCAGGACGGAACCTGCCGCCGGCTCGCAGCTCCCGCCGGCCAGTCTCAACAGCCCGCCCGATCCGCAGGTTGTGAGCCGCGCCTACGAACAGGCACTTGGCAAGCAGCGCTCGGGAGATTCCGCCGGGGCCGTGCAGGGTTTCCAGGCTTTCCTGAAACAGTATCCGCGTCACGAGCTCGCGCCCAACGCGCAGTACTGGCTTGGGGAAGCATACTTCCGGCTGGGTGACTATCCGAGTGCCATCGCTGCGCAGCAGAAGCTGCTGGTGACGTATCCGGATCACCTGAAGGTGCCGGATGCCATGCTCATCCTCGCGAATTCGCAGTACGCGGCAGGCGAGGCGGCCTCGGCCCGCAAGACGCTGGAGGACATCATCTCCAAGCATCCGGTGTCGGAGGCTGCGGAGAAGGCCAAGCAGCGCCTGGCGAAGATCAAGTAGCGATTCCGCGTCCGTATCGGGACTGCACTGCGTGAGCGCGGACACTGACGCCGTCGTCCTGCTGTCCGGCGGTCTCGACTCTGCGACCGTCCTCGCGATTGCGCGCGCGCAGGGGCTGCGCTGCCATGCGCTGTCTGTGCGCTACGGCCAGCGGCACAGTGCCGAACTGGTCGCAGCCGAGCGCGTCGCGGCTCATCTCGGTGCTGCTTCCCATCGCATCGTCGACGTCGATCTCCGGGCCATCGGCGGTTCCTCGCTCACGGACGATGCCATCGCGGTTCCGACCGGCGGTGTCACGGCCGGTGTCATTCCGAGCACCTACGTCCCGGCCCGAAACACCGTCTTTCTTGCCATCGCTCTCGGTCACGCCGAGGTGCTCGGGGCCTCGCAGATATTTCTCGGCGCCAACGCCGTCGACTACTCGGGCTATCCGGATTGCCGGCCGGCCTTCGTCGAGGCCTTCGAGGCGCTCGCGAATGTCGCGACCCGGCGCGCGGTGGAAGGGGAACGCATGCGGATCATGGCGCCCATCATCGACTGGACCAAGGGCCGCATCATCGCGACGGGCGCATCGCTCGGGGTGGACTTCTCGATGACGGTCTCCTGCTATCAGGCCGACGAGGCCGGGCGCGCCTGCGGCGTGTGCGACTCCTGCCGGCTGCGGAAAGACGGTTTCGAAGCGGCCGGTCTGCCCGATCCCACCCCCTATCGCTGAACCCCGCTGACGGACGCGTTCACAGCGCTACAATCGCGCCCCGATCTGCCGAGTCCCGCGCCGAAACGATGTCCCCTGCTACGCTCTGGGTGGTTGTGCCCCTCTCCGGCTTTGCGCTCGCGCTTGCCTTCGGCGTGCTCGCCCATCGCACCGGCTTCTGCACCATGGGCGCGGTCACCGATGTTGCACTCTTCGGGGACTGGCGCCGCATGCGCATGTGGGTGCTGGCCATCGCGACGGCGCTTGCCGGCACGCAGGCGCTGCATCTGCTGGGCATCGTGGATCTCGGGCTTGCCTTCTATACCGCGCCGCGTCTTCTGTGGCTGTCCCATGTAGTCGGTGGCCTGATCTTCGGTGTCGGCATGACGCTCGCCTCCGGATGCGGCAACCGCAATCTGGTGCGGCTCGGCGGCGGGAACCTCAAGTCCGCTGTCGTGCTGCTCATGCTCGGACTCTCCGCTTACGCCACGATGAAGGGAATTCTCGCGGTGCCGCGGGTCCAGTGGCTGGATGCCGCGGGCGTGACGCTCGCGCATCGGCAGGACCTCCCCGGATTCCTCGGTGAATCGTCGCGCTCATGGTTCGCCGCGGCCCTGTCGGCGGCGCTCGCCTTGTGGTGTCTTTCCGACCGGGACTTCCGTGCCACGCGCGGGTACGTGGTGGGCGGTGTCGTGATCGGCGCCCTCGTGGTGGCGGGGTGGTATGTGACGGGGCATGTCGGGTTCCTCGAAGAAGATCCGGACACCCTCGAATCGCTCGTGATCGGGACCAACTCGGCAAAGCCCGAATCGTTCACTTTCGTCGCGCCCGTTGCCTACACACTGGAACTGCTCATGCTCTGGACCGATGCCTCGCTGCATCCCACCTTTGCGGTAGCGCTGCTGTTCGGGACGATCGCCGGCGCGTTCGCTCACGCCCGGTTCGCGGGGGAATTCCGGTGGGAGTTCTTCGCCTCTGCAGCGGACTTCCGCAATCACGTGGTGGGCGGACTGATGATGGGGTTCGGCGGCGTCACCGCCATCGGCTGCACGGTCGGGCAGGGCATCTCGGGTGTGTCCACCCTGGCGCTGGGGTCCTTTCTGACGATCGTCGCGATCGTCGCGGGTTGTGCCCTGACGGTTTTCGCTTTGTATGCAAGGGCCGATGCGCCGGCAATCGTTGACACCCCTGGGGCCGGCCCCTAAAATTCGGCCTCTCTTTTTCCGGGTGGTTAGCTCAGCCGGTAGAGCAGCGGACTTTTAATCCGTTGGTCGCGAGTTCGAATCTCGCACCACCTACCAGTAGGTGCGCAGCCGGTTCCAGAAGCCGCTGCCCGGCGGGGGCGAAAGCCCGTGTCGAAGTTCTTGCAGTAGTTTGGGTCGTTAGCTCAGCTGGTAGAGCAGTGGACTCTTAATCCATTGGTCGTAGGTTCGAATCCTACACGGCCTACCAAATGCGATGCCCGGGGCAACTGCCCCGGGCATTTTTGTTTGATGCTCCGGATGACTGCGTGGGGGAGACGGCATGCGTTACGCGACGGTGGTTCATGAGGGTCGGGAACAGGCGGCCGTGATCACGGCCCGGGGAGCCGTGCTGGTGAGCGACATCAACGCGCGTCTCGGTCGTGCGTGGCCCACCGACCTCTTCACGCTGATCGGGCAGGGATTGCCTGCCGCGCTCGCTGCGGATGCCGCGGCCAGCGAAGCCTTCCGCCCGACGGATTCGCTGACGTACGGTCCGCTGTATCGGCACCCGCGCAAGATCTGGGGGATCGGTCTCAACTACCGCGATCACGCGCAGGACCTGAACGCCATCTACCCGGACGAGCCCGCGTCGTTCATCAAGGGCGATCAGACGATCATCGGCCCCGGTGACATCATCGAACTGCCGCCGGAATCGCAGCGTGTCACCGCCGAGGCGGAACTCGGCGTGATCATCGGGCGTCCCTGCCGGCGGGTGTCGGAAGCCGATGCCCTGTCGTACGTGGCCGGGTACTGCCTGATCCTGGACATGACGGCCGAGGACATCCTGCAGAAGAATCCGCGCTACCTCACGCGATCCAAGAACTTCGATACCTTCTTCTCGTTCGGACCCGAACTCATCACGCCAGACGAAGTGCCCGATGTGCTCGCGCTCGAAGTCTCGACGATTAACAACGGGGCTCTGCATCGCAAGAATGTGGTGGGCAACATGCAGTTTCCGCCGGCCACGCTGATCTCTTTCCACTCCCACGTGATGACGCTATTCCCCGGCGACATCATCTCCACCGGCACACCCGGCGCCGTGGTGATCGAGAACGGAGATGTCGCGGAGTGCCGGATCGGCGGCCTGGGCGTCCTCGCCAATCCGGTGCGCCGCGCCTGATGCCGTCGTTGGACTGACTGTCCCCGATCGGCAACGACCGGAGAAGCCGAGAACGTTAAGCCCTTGTGCCTGCGGGGAATCGGGGTGTCGCTCAACTCCGACGAATTCGCCGGAGCGGGCTCAGAACGAGCCGTTTACCAGGAGCTGGTAGGTGAAGTACGCGCCAAGGATCATCCCGGCGTAGAGGATGAGATCGCCACGGTTGCTCTTGGCGTCCACGCTGTCGAACCATCGGCGAACCATGTAACCGGCCACCATCAGGCCGATGAATCCGAAGAAGATCGACGCCACGCCGCCATCCAGCGCGCCGCCCGCGTATACCGCGAACCACCCGCCAGGCTTGAAGGCGCTGTAGAGCACGCCCGCAATCCCCATGATCAGCAGGACCACCACACCGCCGTTTACGACGATCGTCTGAATATCGCCGAGCAGACCGGCGCGCTCCCTCAGGGGTTGTCGCGGAGGCTTGTTCACGCGGGGGTCACCGGGAAAAAAGCCGCCCGGTCTGCGATGCAGACGCGGGCGGGGAAGTCCCACTTTACAGACAAGCGACACCCGGTCGGGGGGACACGGATGCTGCCGAGTGAAGTCATCTCAAGCTGCATGCCAGGTAAAGAAAGCTTCCGTTATTCAACAAGATGGAATGCGTCCGACACACGATCACCGCGCCGGATGCCTCTGCACCGGGGTTTTGGTCCCCGAAAGCGTCGCCGCGCCCGGACACTGTATTGCCGACGGTGGTGACTCTGCGCTCCCTCAGGGGGTTTCGCAACGCACGAAATTGCAGACGTTGTCGCAGGCGGGGTTGCGTCCGCACTCGAAGACCGCAAGCTTGGCCTTGCCGTCCGCGCCCTCACCGCACTGTTCGGCCGCCGCCATCAGTTTGGGCCGGGGGCGCCATTCGCACTGATGGCACATGCCGGCGCCGAAGATGTCCAGCCGATCCGAACGGGCGGGTGCCTTGGGGAGGTCCCCGGCGTCGCCCCCTTCGTTCTGGCCGAACGCCGAACCCGACAGGGCCAACGCCCCCGCAATGCATACACCCACGAAAAGACGCTTCATTCCGAACACCCCGGACAATAACGGCAAGCCCAAAGCTTCCCCTGGCAATGTTAGCCCCGCGTTGACAAACGTCAACCGGTCTTCGAACGGCGTGTCCGGATGAGGTATCCGGTGCCGAGGACGCTGGCAAGTGCCACGGCGTGGATCAGCCAGCACACCCAGGCGCGCTCTTCCAGGTACGCAAGGAACATCTGCTCGTGGCAGATCATCGACGCGGCCGTCCAGGCGAGTACGCCGGCGCCCACGTAGATGATGATCGGAAAGCGATCGACCCACTTGAGGATGATCGTGCTGCCCCAGATCATGATCGGGATGCTGATCGCGAGACCCAGAATCACCAGGAGGTAGCTGCCCTTCGCCGCACCCGCCACCCCCAGCACGTTGTCGAGCCCCATCACGGCATCGGCGATGACGATGGTTCGCAGGGCATCCCAGAAGGTCGTCTGCTTCCCCTTGGCGCCGGAGACGTCCTGACCTTCGTCGTGCTCCTCCGCGGCTAGCAGTTTGTAGCCGATCCAGATCAGCAGAACGCCACCCACGAGCCTGAGGCCGGGAAGCTGCAGGAGCCAGACGACGATCACCGTCATCACGACCCGCACGATGATCGCCCCGGCCGTACCCCATACGATGGCTTTCTTCTGGAGGTCTTTCGGGAGGGTTCGCGCAGCGAGCGCGATCACGATGGCGTTGTCGCCCGCGAGAACGAGGTCGATGACGATGATTGCGCCAAGCGCGTAGAGGAACTGAAGCGAAAAGATTTCCATGTGGTCGGATCGAGTGCGGATCAGGCGCGCTGTTGCGAACGGCCTTGCCGCGAGGGTGTCAGGAGTCGGTCGGTTGGCAATCTAGGATGCGGGCGCCCGGAGGCACTGACGCGGCTTCGGTCATCCCTTCAGGCGGTTGATGCGGATCACCTCGGGAATGCGCCGCAGGCCGCGCATGATGAGCGCCAGATGCGGGCGGTTCTTCACCTGCAGCGTGAAATGGATGTTGGCGTAGGCGCTCGAGTCGCCCGGTTCGAGACTGACGTTGTCGATGTTGGCGCCGGCTTCCGCGATCTCCGCGGCCAGTCGCGCCAGTGCGCCGCGCTGGTTGGACACCACCAGCTTGATGTTCACCGCAAACAGGCGATCGGTGTCGGAGGACCATTCGATGTCGAGCCACTTGTCGGGATCGCCTCGCGTCTTGCGGGCGACCGGGCAGTCGTGCGTGTGGACGATGAGGCCATGGCCCTTGCGGATGTAGCCGATGATCGGATCGCCCGGAATCGGGTGACAGCATTTCGCGAGCTGCAGTGCGAGACCCTCGGACCCCCGGATGACCATGGAGCCGGGCAGACGCGCCGAAGCCTCCGGATCGTAGTCGCCCAGTTGCAGCAGCCGCCGCGCCACGACGAACGCCAGAAGCTTGCCCAGGCCGATCTCGGCGAGCACCTCCTGCTTGGAGTGGAGGCTGCCGTCCTTCAGGAGCTTGACCCAGTTGTCTTCGGGCACCTGCTCCGGCCGGGTCTGCAGGGCGGACAGTGCCTGGTTCAGCAGACGTTCGCCCAGCTGCGCGGACTCCTCGTACTGCATGGTCTTGAGGAAGTGCCGGATGTGGGACCGCGCCTTGCCCGTGACCACGTAGTTGAGCCAGGCCGGATTGGGCTTGGCGTGCGCGGCCGTGATGATCTCCACGCGGTCGCCGTTGCGCAGCACGGTGCGAAGCGGCACGAGTTCATTGTTGATGCGTGCGGAAATGCAGCGATTGCCGATGTCCGTGTGTACCGCGTAGGCGAAGTCCACGCAGGTGGACCCTTGCGGCATCGCGAGGATCTTGCCCTTGGGCGTGAAGACATACACGGCATCGGGGAAGAGGTCGACCTTGAGATGCTCGAGGAACTCGATGGAGGAGCCGCTCTGTGTCTGCATCTCGAGCAGGCTCTGGAGCCACTGGTGGGTCTTCTGCTGCAGTTCGGACAACTCCGTGTCGCTTGCCTTGTAGAGCCAGTGCGAGGCCACGCCGGCCTCGGCGAGCTTGTGCATCTCCTGCGTGCGGATCTGTACCTCGATCGGCATGCCGAACGGGCCGAACAGCGTGGTGTGCAGGGACTGGTAGCCGTTGGCCTTCGGGATGGCGATGTAGTCCTTGAACTTGCCCGGGATCGGCTTGTACAGGCCGTGCAGTGCGCCCATGGTCCAGTAGCAGGCCGGCACATCCTTCACGATGACGCGGAACCCGAAGATGTCGGACACCTGCGAGAAGGTGAGGTGCTTCTCCTGCATCTTGCGATAGATGCTGTAGAGGTTCTTCTCGCGGCCGCTCACGGCGGCGGCGATGCCGGATTCCTCCAGACGGGTGCGGATCGCTTCGAGGATGCGGTTGACCACTTCACGACGGTTGCCGCGAGCGGAGTTGACGGCTTTCTGGAGAACCTTGTAGCGCGTCGGGAAGAGATGCCGGAACGAGAGCTCCTGCAATTCCTGAAAGAGACCGTTCAGCCCGAGCCGGTTGGCGATGGGCGCGTAGATGTCGATCGTCTCGCGGGCGATGCGCGCGCGCTTCTTCGGCTGCATCACGTCGAGCGTGCGCATGTTGTGCAGCCGGTCGGCGAGCTTGATGAGGATCACGCGGACATCGCGTGTCATCGCGAGGAGCATCTTGCGGAAGTTCTCCGCCTGCTCGTGTTCCTGGCTTTCGAATTCGATGCGGTCGAGCTTGGAGACGCCGTCGACCAGATCGGCCACCATCTTGCCGAACTTCTCGGCGATCTCGGCCTTGGTGACCGCCGTGTCTTCCATCACGTCGTGGAGCAGCGCGGCGGTGAGCGCCTGCGGGTCGAGATGCCATTGCGTGAGGATCTCGGCGACCGCGAGCGGGTGCGAGACGTAGGGTTCGCCGGACTTGCGGAACTGCCCGTCGTGGGCCTGGGCGCTGAAGCGGTAGGCGGATTCGAGTTGCGCGAGGTCCTCCGGCTTCAGATAGCCGGCAGCCTGGCGCAGCAGAACATCCGCTTCCGACATGTTGCCCATGGAGGGTGCCCCGTCAGGCAGCGGAGCCGATCACGGACCGGCTCCGTGGATCGGTCACTGCTTGTTTCGTTTCAGGATGTCCGCGTCGATCAGCCCGTGAGCGATCTCGCGCAACGCGATGACGGTGGGTTTGTCCTTGTTGGCTTCCACCAGAGGCGTGGCGCCGTTGGCGATTTCGCGGGCGCGGAAGGTGGCCGCGAGGGTGAGTTCGAAACGATTGGTGATGCGGTGCAGAGCGTCGTCGACGGTGATGCGTGCCATGGCTTTCCTCACTTCATGCGGTTGATGAGTTCCCGATGGCGGTCTAGCTGGGAAGCAAGCCGCAGGCGTTCGGCGCGGACAACAGCGATCAGGTCGCCGGCTGCCTCTTCGAAGTCCTTGTTAAGTATAACGTAATCGAAGTCCGAGACATGGGCGATTTCGGCCTTCGCAGCAGCCACGCGACGCTCGATGACCTCGGGCGTGTCGGTCGCGCGCTGGGCGAGGCGCTGCGACAGCGTGTCGATCGACGGCGGCAGGATGAATATACCCACCGCCTCCGGCATCATCGACTTCACCTGCAGGGCGCCCTGCCAGTCGATCTCGAGCAGGATGTCGGCGCCATCCTGCATGCGCTCCTCGACCCAGGCTCGGCCCGTCCCGTAGAAGTTGCCGTGGACCTCCGCGCACTCCAGGAACTCCCCGTTGGCGCGCATGGCCTCGAACCCCTCGCGCGTGACGAAGTGGTAGTGCTTTCCGTTGCTCTCGCCGTTGCGCGCGGCTCTTGTCGTGTAGGAGACGGAGAGCTTCACGCCCGCATCCGCATGGAGCAGGGCGCGCACGAGACTGGTCTTGCCCGCGCCGGATGGCGCGCTGACGATTAAGAGCTTCCCTGGCATGGGTGTGGAGAATCCTGTGGTCGTGAGGCCCCCGGCTGGCCGAACAGCCGCGACGCCTTCAGCAGCCCCGAATTTACCCGGAACCGGTTCGGTCCGGGAAGGCCGGACCGACACCTTGTCCGATCAGGGCATCCCTGGCATGAGCAGGAGGTCGGGGTCCACGGCGACCACTTCGCCGATCCGCCCGGGCCGATACGGCGGCTTCGGCGTCATCGGTAGCGAGTTCTCCATCGAGGTGCTGTGGGGATGCTCGGAACAGGGAAGGTGCAGCGTCGGGTCGTCGGCCAGGTTCATGGAAGTCTCCGGGTTCTCGTTTCCCGGAGGTCACCGCGACGCACCGGGCAGGTCGAGGCATTGTGCCGACGGCGCCTTGGATGCGGACTGCCAGCCACTGCGGTGCCGGAATGCGATCGGGGCAGTAGCGGATCGCGATGCCGGGGACCGCTTGGCTCGATGCGCTATCAGGGAAGGCGCTGGGTTCGGGATCTCGTCGCGCGCAAAGAGTGGGAGGCGGGGGCCTCCGACCCTGTGAAGGCGTCGCAAATGGGTTCGATGTCCCGTCGCGTGTTTGCGGCGCGTCGACCTCGACCAGGAAAGCTTCGATGTCCGCAAGATTGCGTGCGAAGGCGGCCGTCAGCTTGACGGCGTGACGGGCGGTCACGAATCCGCTCGGGAGACTACTCGGAGGCCCTGGCGGCTCGTCGACGCTTGACCGAAGACAGGACGCTTTGTGCGTCTCTCACCTTTCCGGCCGCCACGTCGGCCAAGCCCTTGTTGGCATCGTCGAGCAGGAGGAGATGGATGCGCTCGCGCTCCAGCTGGTGGTAGTAGTCCAGCCGTCGCACGTCGATGATAGCCACGTAGCTCTCGCCGTTCTTGGTGATGATCTTTTCTGCGCCCGCCTTAGCCTGAGCCGCCAGCTCCGACAGATTCGCGCGCGCGAGGGACAACGGCACGACGTCGCTTGCAGAGATCGTCATCCGACGCTCCTTGGGTGTCTCCACAGTAAAGAACTCTGTGCAATCGTAAGCGTGACGGTGTCGGCTGGGAACAGCGGATTGCAGCCTCGCAGTTGCCGTGTCCTCCGTTGTTCCGAGGCGGGAATCCGGTTCGCCAAACAGGCCGGGCGGCAAGCGAATGCGGACCCTTTGGGAATATCCATTACACGGAGGAGCGCGTTGGGTCGCGGCGGAGTTACGGCCTTATGTCCGCTTTTCCGCATCCATGTCCGCCGCCTTCTGTCGCAGCGCCTCATACAGCCGCGCCGGCCCGAGCAGAATGTCCCGCAACCCCTCCCGTACTCTCTCCGACCCCAGCGCCTGGGAACTCATGGTCTGGTGGGCCTCGAATGCGTCGATGATGGCGTCCATCAGCGCCTTGCCGAGATCGGGCGAACTGGCGAACTGCTCCTTGCTGTTGCTGGCGGCCTGACGCACGAGCGTCTCGTTCTCCAGCAGCTTGCCCTTCAGCACGCCGTTCACGTACACGAGCTGGTCGTCATCCGTTACTTCGCCCTCGAACAGCCCGTTGACCTTCTCGATGATCTCTCGCAGGTAGGCGCGCTCCTTCTCCCGCAGGGTGCCGCTCCCTACGGCGTCCATCGGCTCCAGCTTGTAGCGGCCATCCGCGTCGAGCGATAGAGGCTGCTGACCGCGATTTCTCAGGGTGTGGTGGGTCAGCACGACCTTGGAGAGGTCAACCTGCACACGCTCCCGTCCGAACTCCAGCAGTGGCAGGAGGCGCTTGTAGAACACGAACCGCTTCTCGATGGCCGTGTTGCCGTAGTCGAAGATCTGGCTCAGGAATGCGTAGAGCCGGACGTACGCCGCCATGTCTCCCTTGAACAGGACCAGCGCATCGAGTGCGTCCTTCGCGGCCTTGCCGGCCGGCTCGTCTCCCCGGGCTTCCGCGTTGGCCTTCTCCAGCTGCGCTGCGCGATACCGCTTGAGGAGGCGGTCAGCCACTGGCGCGATCGCAGCATCCAGTTGCTTCTGCGTCCCCGCCGGGTCCAGTTCCACCTTCACCACACGCTCGACCTCGAAGTCGTCGTAGTGGCCCGTGGCGTCCAGCTTCGCGCGCAGGTCGTACACCAGATGCGGATCGGTCGTGCTCTCCAGTTCCGCGGTTTCGTAGTAGGTGCGGAACGCCTTCAGGACTTCGGCGGGATCGTTCACGAAGTCCAGGATGTAGGTCGTGTCCTTGCCGGGGTTCGCGCGATTGAGCCGCGACAGCGTCTGTACGGCCTGAATGCCGCCAAGCAGCTTGTCCACGTACATGCCGCACAGCAGCGGCTGGTCGAATCCGGTCTGGAACTTGTTGGCCACCAGTAGAAGGTGGTAGTCCGGTCCGGCGAAGGTGTCGCGGATGTCCCGACCCTTCAGCCCCGGATTCAGGAGGGGACTCGTCTCGGTCACGGCCTCGGGAAAGCTGTCCGGGTCGTGCACCTCGCCCGAGAACGCCACGAGCACACCCAGCGGGTAGTTGCGGCTCTGAATGTAGGCACGCATGGCCTTTTGCCACCGAACGGCTTCCTTGCGGCTGGCGACGACCACCATTGCCTTCGCACGACCGTTGAGCAGCGGCTGCACATTCTCCCGGTAGTGCTCCACCACCACCTGCACCTTCTGCGCGATGTTGTAGGGGTGCAGGCGAACCCACTGCATGATCCCCTTCATTGCGGCGCTGCGCTCGACCTGAGTTTCGTCGTATTCCTGGCCCTCGTGTGCCAGGCGGAACGCGAGGTTGTAGCTCGTGTAGTTCTTCAGCACATCGAGGATGAAGCCTTCCTCAATGGCCTGTCGCATGGAGTACACGTGGAAAGGCTGCGGCAGCCCGTCCGGCCCGGGGCGGCCGAAAAGCTCCAGGGTCTTGGCCTTGGGCGTGGCGGTGAACGCGACGTAGGTGAGTCCTTTCGTCGACGCCTTGGCCTCCATCTGTGCCGCGAGGAGTGCTTCGGTGTCCACCCCACCGCCGTCCTGGAGGTCGTTCCATTCCTCGACGGACAGCAACTGCTTCAGCTTGGCCGCTGCCTCGCCGGTCTGGGAGCTGTGGGCTTCGTCGGCGATGACGGCGAAGCGTTTGCCTTCCGTCGCGGCCAGCTCCTGCACGGCCTGCAGTGCGAACGGGAAGGTCTGGATGGTGCAGACGATGATCTTCTTGCCGTCCTTCAACGCCTGGCTCAGCTGGGCGCTCTTGCTGCCGGACTCGCTGCTAATGGTGGCGACGACGCCGGTCGTGCGTTCGAAGTCGAACATGGCTTCCTGCAACTGGGCGTCCAGCACGTTGCGGTCGCTCACGACCAGCACGCTGTCGAACAGCTTCCGGTTCTGCGCATCGTGCAGGTCCGCGAGGAAGTGCGCGGTCCAGGCGATGGAGTTCGTCTTGCCGGAGCCCGCCGAGTGCTGAATCAGGTAGCGCTGACCCGGGCCCTGCGCCAGGACGTCGGCCACGAGCCTGCGCGTGGCATCGAGCTGGTGATACCGCGGGAATATCACGGCCTGCAGCCGCTTCTTGTCGTCGCGCTTGGCGACGAGGTAGCGATGCAGGATGTCCAGCCAGCTCTCGCGCGCCCAGACTTCTTCCCATAAGTAGGCGGTAGCGAAGCCCTCCGGGTTGGGCGCATTGCCTGCGCCGCCCTCATTGCCCCGGTTGAACGGCAGAAACTGCGTCCCCGGCCCTGCCAGTCGGGTGGTCATCATCACTTCGCTCTGGCTGACCGCGAAGTGCACCAGCGCCCCGCCCGGAAAGCCCAGAACGGGCTCCAGGACACCGCCCTTCGGTTGGGGGTGCCGGTCGAAGCGGTACTGGTCCACGGCGTCGTGCACGCTCTGCGTGAAGTTCGACTTCAGTTCCGCCGTCGCCACCGGGATGCCGTTGAGACACAGCATCAGATCGATGGATTCCCCGGGCTGGTTCGGGGAGTGGTGAACCTGGCGAAGCACCCGCAGGCGGTTGGCTTCGTACCGGGTCTGGATGGCAGGGTTCAGGCCCAGCGCCGGCTTGAACTGCGCGAGCTGCAGCGGCTCCTTCAAGCCCAGCATCTCCACACCCCGGCGCAGCACTTCCAACGTACCGCGCTCGTTCAGACTCTTTCGAATCCGGTCGGCGAGCACACCCGCCAGTTGGGCGCCGTGAGTCTTCGTCAGGCGCTGGTGGGCGTCAGGCTGTGCGACCTCCAACCAGGCGACCAGATCGGGGAGAAAGAGGCCGCGGGCCGCATCGAAGTCCTGCGAGGCGTTCGGTTCGTACCACCAGCCCTGCGCGCCCAGGTGCTGGCAGATTTCGTCCTCGAAGCGACTCTCCCGGTGCAGGGTCATGGGATGATTCTCCGCACGTTGCGCTCCCGGGCGTTCCCTTCGAGGCGGGCCCGCGTGCTCACGACATTTTCATCTACCCAGGGCGGGTTCTGTCGCCTCAGCCACGCTTCGGGGCGGTTCCGCAAAAGAATGGCCGCCATCTCGGGCGTGTGGGCCAGCAGACGCTGGGTGGCCAGCAAGCGTTGCAAAGTCATCTTCTGATCCCTTCACCCATGGTCGCGCGGGCTGACAACTCCACCGCAAACGCATCGCCGTCGGCCAATCGGCGGGCAAACTGGGCCGAGCAATAGCGCACCGGATTCACCGCTCTTCCCGGGGTCTCGTGCAGTGCGACGCGCAGCACTGCGACCACCCCGCGGGTCTTGCGGAACAGCGTCGTCAGACTCTCGGACAGCGGGCGCCGCACGTCGCTCCGATGGAACACCCGATTGCACTGGTCTGTGCGCAGCAGCAGGACAGCCAGTACCCAGCGCCGGTTGGCCGGGAACAGCAGACTCTTCATTGCATTGTTGCTCAACAGACGACGATTGTTGCCAAAAAGGCTACGGGCAACAAGACTGAGTGGCACGTACGTCGGTCTGGCCGATCACGGCGGCGGCGGTGATGACCGTTACCCCAGTGCGCTGGGTGTCCGCGAGAGCAAAGCCCGAAGCTCGCTTTCCAGCGCCGAAAGAGGATTGCGGGGCGGTGGGACGGGCATGAACGCCCGCGAGCCGGAAGGTATAGACCGGTAGCGTACGGGAGGAGTTGGCCTCTCGCCGTTGGGCATGTGAAAGGGCCCCTTCATCACACCTTGCGACGAGGTGTATGCGACAGGCAGCCTTTAACTTGGACGTCGTCAACGGCCTTGCTCAAGGCTGGGTTGCGCAATCTCCCTGTTTCGACGTCAGCTGGCCCAGATCGTTGCCGTACTGGGCAGCTACGCCGCGAGCGTGGCCGGGCCGGTGCGACTGCAGGAAGTGCGAGGTCAGATCGTCGACCAGTTCCTTCACCTGCTTGCGCTGCCAGCGGTACTCGCGCTGGTAGTAGTCGATGCCGTAGCGCTTGCCCTTGAGGGCTGCGCTGACGGTGCGTGCTTTGCCGTCGATGGTCTTCATGCAGCTGTGCTCTCTGGCGAGGCGTGATCGGGCTGAGCGGTGCCGCGGACATCTATCTGGCCAGTGACAGCGGCGGTGATGAGGGCGGAACGGCGTTCGCGAAGTAGGTCGATGGACTTCGCAGCGTCACCTTCCAGGGCATTGCATCTGTTCATTACACTCAAGACGAAGTCCAAGATTCGCCGCTGTTCCTCGATTGGCGGAAGAAGCACCGGCAGGCAATTCATGTTACCGAGCGACAGTGCCGGTTGAGCGCTTCCGTTGGCGAGGAGGTCGATCTCTCCGCACGCCTTCAAATTGACGAGTTGGAGATGAATCCAATCAGCGTCAGAAGTGGATCGGTCAACAGTCAACTTGAGTGAGTTTCCTGAAACAACAGCACGACGACTCACTCGGGGAAGTATCGATGCCTTTCCGAACTGAGCGCCGATTTTCGCAATGACAATGTCGCCTTCAAGAACTTCACTACGCGCAACAGTTTCAAAGTGCTGAAAGCTGATTCGCTTGAGTTCTTCTTCTCTCAGCGCGCCCTGAGTGGCGAAATTGCTTTCGATGACGAACACTTCACCGTCCTCGACGAAGTGCTCGCTCTTCAAATTGCTGCCGAATGGGCCATCGACGAAGGCGTTTGGAACAGGCGCCTTGATGTGCTTCAAGCGAGATCTTCTCCAATGTTTAGGGACCTTCCCCGACCACGCTACGCCGGACTCCTTCATCGGCACATCGGGATCGAGGCCGCGGGTGACGGCGTGGGAGATGGTGGCCTGGCGCTTCTCGGCCAGCAGGGCGATGAGCTTCTCCTGCTCCGCGATCAGCGCATCGATCTTGGCGGTTTCGCGGTCAAGGAAGCTGACTACCTCGCGCTGCTCTTGTGGCTCCGGGACTGGCATCTTGAAGGCGCCGAGCTCGTCCGCTGACAGTTCGAGGAACGTCGTGCCTTTGCCCCTTAGGTTAAGCGCTTCGGTGGCTGCCGAGAGCGCGTAAGCGAAGAAGACCGAGTCCGCCGAGGCGTCGGGGACGAGCGACTTGCACCCTTGATTTGTGCAAAGCGCTTTCCGCGCAATCGCCAATGAACCGATGGGCGCCCGGGTCGAGAGGACGATGCTGCCCGGTGGCACAACAGTTGTCCCACACGACTCGAGACCTGCCGCAGTGATCGTTCGGGCGGAGCTGTCGATGTACATCGAGCTCTGTTGGCTCAGATCAGCCGGACTCACCCAGGTGATGTCCCCGTCCCAATACGCTGCAATGTCGGACTTCGGCGTCGAACCGCCGAGAATCCGAAAGTGGTGCTTTAACGGTGCGACCTGCCAGTGCCCTGGAACGGCGCCAATCCACTCCACGCCACAATCTTTGTAGGCCGGATACCGCTTCACGTCCTCACGCCCCCTCGTCCTCGGCCCACCGCCCCGCCATCAGCTCGTGCAGCTTGGCCTGCAGCAGCCGCTTGTCGGGCAGTTGCGTCTGGTACTGCGCAATCAGCGCGGGCGTCAAGCTGCGGCTGAGCGCGTACTCCACCACCTCGTCGTCCTTGCTCGCGCACAGCAGCACGCCGATGGCCGGGTTCTCGTGCGCCTTGCGGTGGTCGCGGTCCAGCGCTTCCAGGTAGAAGTTGAGCTTGCCCAGGTGCTCGGGCTCGAAGCGGCCCACCTTCAGCTCGATGGCCACCAGGCAGTTCAGCCCGCGGTGGAAGAACAGCAGGTCGAGCGCAAAGTCCTGCCGGCCCACCTGCACCGGGTACTCCGAGCCGACGAAGCAGAAGTCGCGCCCCAGCTCGATGAGAAAGTCGCGCAACTGCACGAGCAGCGCACCGTGCAGATCAGCCTCGGCATGCTGCGGCGGCAGGCCGAGGAACTCGACGAGGTAGCTGTCCTTGAAGACGGACAGGGCCTCGGGGTGGGTTTGTCTCAGCGTTGCCGAGACTTTTGCCGGGGTGAGCACGGTGCGCTCGAACAGCGCGCCCTTGATCTGGCGTTCCAGCTCGCGGCTGCTCCAGCGCTCACGCGCCGCCATGCGCAGGTAGAACTCGCGTTCCTCGGCGCTCTTGCTCTGGGCCAGGATCGAGAGGTGATGGGTCCAGCCGATTTGTGTCAGCAGTGCTGACACAAATTCCACCTCGGGGTAGGCATCGTGGAACTGCCGCATCCGGAACAGGTTGCGCCGGGTAAACCCGCGCAGCCCCGGGTGTTCGCGCGCGATGCGCTCGGCGAGGCGGTCCACCACGCTTTCCCCCCACGCTGCCGTCGCCAGCTTGCTGCTGATGATCGCGCCGATCTGCCAGTACAGCTCGACGAGCACGGTGTTGACGGCCTGGTAGGCACGCTGCCGCGCGCTGGCAATCAAGGCCAGGATGTCGAGGAACTCGCCTGTCTCGCTGGACTCGCCAGCGGCGGCCTGCCCCTGCGCGGCCCGCCGTGGGGGGACAGCACCCTTGGCAGGCGCCCGCTTGCCCGGTGGTTTGGCCGGGCTCACTCGGCCAACTCCGAAAGCATCGCCACGATCCGCGCCGACACCGCCTTCAGCTCCTCGTCTATCACCTCAAGACTCCGCGGCGGTTCGAACACGTAGAAGTGCCGGTTGAACGGAATCTCGTAGCCAACCTTGCTCTTCTCTTCGTCGATCCAGGCGTCGGGCGCGTGGGGCAGGACTTCGCGGGCGAAGTAGGCGGCGATGTCTTCCGACAGCGGCACGTTCTCGGTGTCCCGCAGCGCGCTGTCGGCAACGGGCTTGCCTTTCTGCTTGCCGCGATCGGCCAGCACGACGTTGCCGGCTTCGTCGCGCAGGGGGCGCTCGACGGTGATGGTCGTATAGCCGAAGTCCCGGGTGCGGAAGATGCGCGAGATGGGCACGCGCTTGAGCCGGCCGCCTTCCGGCGCGGAAGGCGGGGGCTCGCCCACAATGACGAGCGCCGGCTCGCCTAAGGGCTGGCTCTTGGCGTCCAGCGCGGTGACCATCTCGGCCTCGACGAACCTGCCGAACAGGCGGGTGACGGTGGCGATATGGTCCTCGCTCAACTCCTTGCGTTTGGAGCCCAGGCTCTTGCGCATCTTCTGCCAGAAGCCGCTGGCGTCGATGAGCTGCACCTGCCCTTTCCGGACGTCCGGCTTGCGGTTGGACAGCACCCAGACGTAGGTGGAGATGCCCGTGTTGTAGAACATGTCGGTGGGCAGGCCGACGATGGCTTCCAGCAGGTCGTTTTCCAGCACGTAGCGGCGGATCTCGCTTTCGCCGCTGCCGGCGCCCCCGGTGAAGAGCGGCGAGCCATTCAGCACGATGCCAAAGCGGCTGCCGCCATCGGTGGCAGGGCGCATCTTGGCGATGAGGTGCAGCAGGAACAGCATCGAGCCGTCGCTCACCCGCGGCAGGCCGGGGCCGAAGCGGCCGTCGAAGCCTTTCTTTTCGTGCTCGTCCCGGACGGCCTTCTCGACCTTCTTCCATTCCACGCCGAAGGGCGGGTTGGACAGCATGTAGTCGAACCGGCGCTGCGGGTGGCCGTCGTCGCTCAGGGTGTTGCCGGCCACGATGTTGGCGACATCCTGGCCCTTGATGAGCATGTCTGCCTTGCAGATGGCATAGGACTCGTCGTTGAGTTCCTGCCCGAACAGGGTGAGCCGGGCCTGCGGGTTGTGCTCCAGCAGATACTCGCCCGCCACCGATAGCATGCCGCCGGTGCCGGCAGTCGGGTCGTAAAGGGTGCGAACGACGGCGTTGCCGGGCGTGAGCACGTTGTCATCCTCGATGAACAGCAGGTTCACCATCAGCCGGATGACCTCGCGCGGGGTGAAGTGCTCCCCGGCGGTCTCGTTGCTGATTTCGGCGAACTTGCGGATCAGCTCCTCGAACACCCCACCCATGGTGGCGTTGTCCACCACCTCCGGATGCAGGTCGATGTTCGCGAACTTCTCAGTGACCAGGTAGAGCAGGTTGGCCTTGGCCAGCCGCTCGATCTGCGTGTGGAAGTCGAAGCGCTCGAAGATGTCCCTGGCCGCGGGCGAGAAGCCCTGGATGTAGGCGTAGAGGTTCTGGCGGATGTGGTCCTGGTCGCCCAGGAGCTTGCCCAGGTCGAGCGGGCTGGTGTTGTAGAAACTCTGGCCTGCCTTGCGCAGCAGGAAGGGGTCGGGGTTCAGGCCGGCGCGGGTCTTGGCCTCGAACTCGGCCAGCACCGCGGGCTTGGTGGCTTCGAGCACGCAGTCCAGCCGGCGGAGGACCGTGAAGGGCAGGATCACGCGCCCGTACTCTGACTGCTTGTAGTCGCCGCGCAGCAGGTCGGCGACGGACCAGATGAAGGACGAAAGTGCTTGATTGTTCATGGGTTGCATCGCGTTACCTGCGTTAGGCCACCCTGAGCCCCTTCAACTTACTGCCTCGATCCTTTCCGGACGCGAAACGCCCGGACTCGTCTCGGCCGTGCCGATACAGCTACCAGCCCGACGCCTACTCGATGTTCTGCACCTGCTCCCGCATCTGCTCGATCAGCACCTTCAGTTCCATCGAGGTCTGGGAGATATCGATGTCGCCGGCCTTCGAACCCAGCGTGTTGGCTTCGCGGTTGAGTTCCTGCATGAGAAAGTCGAGTCGCTTGCCGACGGCGCCGCCCTTGGCGAGGATGCGGCGGACTTCGGACAGATGAGTGGCGAGGCGGGTGAGTTCCTCGTCCACGTCGATGCGGGAGGCGTAGAGCACCACTTCCTGGCGGATGCGGTCTTCCTCGATGGCGACGCCGGCATCACGCATGCGCTGCGCGAAGCGTTCCTGCTGGGCGGCCACGAGCTGCGGAACGCGCGGTGCGACTTCCTTCGCGAGCTGTTCCATGCGCGCGACGCGTTCGAGCAGCAGAGCGGCGAGCTTCTCGCCTTCGCGACCGCGCGTCGCCGCGAAATCTTCGAGGGCGGCGTGGAAGGCTTCCAGGCAGGACTCGCGCAGTGCTTCGAGCGGCAGGGTGTCGGCGCCGAACATGCCGGGCCAGCGGAGGGCATCCGCCACGCCGAGCGGCGTGGCCTGCGGCAGCTGCGCACGGATCTGCGCGTCGAATTCCGCGAGACGGCCCAGCAGCGGCAGATTGAGTTCGAGCAGCGACACCGCAGCGGTGCCGCGATTGAGGCTGATCCGGCATTCGAGCTTGCCGCGGCTCAGCTTCGAGGCGAGCGCCTCGCGCATGGTGCCCTCGAACGCGCGGAATTCTTCCGGCGCACGAAACGAAATGTCGAGGAAGCGATGATTGACCGAACGCAACTCCAGCATGAGAGTTCCGAGCGGCAGATCGCGCGTCACGGCAGCGTAGCCGGTCATGCTATAGATCATGGGAGTGGTCTTTACAGACTGGAAGATGCGCCCGAGAATGGCGCGAGGGGAAGATAGCACAGCCGTCACCGACGCGACCAGCACGCGCGGCGGCCGCACCAAAAAACAAGCCACTGCATGAGGCAAATCGATGAGACCTAGCGGCCGTGCCACACACGAACTGCGCGCCGTGCGCATCCACCGTCACTACACGCGCCACGCCGAGGGCTCCGTCCTCGTCGAGTTCGGCGACACCCGAGTTCTCTGCACCGCCAGCGTCGAGGAGAAGGTCCCGCCGTTCCTTCGAGGCCAGGGCAAGGGCTGGGTCACGGCCGAGTACGGCATGCTGCCCCGCTCGACCCACACGCGCAGCGACCGCGAAGCCGCCCGCGGCAAGCAGTCCGGCCGCACGCAGGAAATCCAGCGCCTCATCGGTCGCAGTCTGCGATCCGTCGTGGACCTCGCCGCGCTCGGGGAGCGCTCCGTACAACTCGACTGCGACGTCATCCAGGCCGATGGCGGCACGCGCACGGCGAGCATCACCGGCGCCTTCGTCGCCCTGCACGACGCCATGAGCGGTCTGGTCGATCGCGGTCTGCTCTCGCGCGTGCCGGTTTCGGATTTCATCGCGGCGGTGTCCGTGGGCGTGTACGAAGGCGTGCCGGTTCTCGACCTCGACTACGCCGAGGACTCGCAGTGCGAGACCGACATGAATGTCGTGATGACCGGCCGCGGTCACCTCGTGGAAGTGCAGGGCACCGCCGAAGGCGCGCCGTTCTCGCGTCGTGAACTGGATGCCATGCTCGATCTCGCCGAGGCCGGCATCGGCCAGCTTATCGCCCATCAGCGTTCGGCCCTCGGCCTCTGACCACGCCGTTCTTCGCGCCACCGTCCCATGAACAAGCTCGTCCTCGCCAGCAACAACGCCGGCAAGCTGCGGGAGATCGGCGAGATCCTCGCGCCGCTCAAGATCACTCTCCTGTCACAGCGCGACCTCGGGATTCCCGAAGTCCCGGAGCCCCACGACACCTTCGTCGAGAACGCGCTCGCCAAGGCGCGGCACGCCGCCTCGCGCAGTGGACTGCCGGCCCTGGCGGATGACTCGGGCATCTGTGTGGATGCGTTGGGGGGTGAGCCCGGCGTGCATTCCGCACGGTTCGCGGGCGAGCCCCGGAGTGACGAGCGCAACAACGCGCATCTCGTGCAGGTGATGCGCGGGCGCGCCCAGCGTTCGGCTCACTACTACTGCGTGATGGTGATGGTGCGTCACGCGCGGGACCCGGAACCGCTCATTGCCGACGGCCGCTGGTTCGGCGAGATCATCGACACGCCGCGCGGGGAAGGTGGCTTCGGCTACGACCCCTACTTCTTCCTGCCTGCGCTCGGGCGCACCGCGGCGGAACTCGATGCCGCCGACAAGCACGCCATCAGCCATCGCGGTCAGGCGCTGGCCAAGCTGCTGGGGCTGCTTGCCAGGAGTTGAGACCGGTCAGTTGCGCCGGCGCGCGCGTTCCACGGCGACGCTCACTGCCAGCGCCACACAGAACACGGGCAAGCTCGCCCATGGCAACGGATCGAATCCCGCTGCCGAAATGATCCTCCCGCCGCCTTCCGCTCCCACGGCCTGCCCGAAGTAGATCGCCGACGAATTGAGTGCGATGGACACCGGCGCGAGTGCCGGTGCGAAGCCCAGCAGTCTTGCTTGCTGCGCACTGTTCGAAGCGAAGCAGCCGAGTCCCCACAGAATCGAGCCGGCGATCATGCCGGCCCAGCCGTAGCCCCCGGCAAGCATCAGCACATGCCCGGCAGCCATCAGGGCGATGGTCGCGGTGGCCACCGTACCGACGCCGAACCGGTCGAGCGTGCGAATGGACACCACGTTGCCGACAATGCCCGCGAGGCCGAAGAGCCCCAGCATCGCCGGGACGCCGCCGGGGCCGGCGCCGGTGCGTTCCACCAGGATGGGCGTGTAGTAGGAAAACACGACAAACTGTGCGGACGAGTGCAGGGCCGTCACCGCCACGACAGCGAGTACCGGGATGTTCCGGGCCAGCGCCTTCCAGGCCCGCGCATCGATCCGATCGACCCGGAGCCCGCCGGGCAGCACGAACCACACCCAGATCATGGCCACGAGAGACAGTGCGGCAACGGTCGCGAATCCGGCGCGCCAGCCGAAGGTCGTCCCGATCCACGCCCCCAGCGGCATGCCGGCGACGGCAGCGATACTCCATCCGAGAAACACGAATCCCACGGCGGCACCCTGCCGCTCGGGCGGGACCAAAAGCCTCGTGACACCCGCTGCCTGGGACGTGAACAGACCGGCGCTGATCGCGCAGGCCACCCGCGTCGCGAGCACCACGGCATAGCTGTCGGCGATGGCCGCCACGGCATGACCTGCACAAAAAAGCATCAGCAGTACCGAGAGCAGAACGCGCCGGTCGATGCGGCTAAGCCAGCCCGCGAGCACCGGCGTGAGAACACACACGGTGAGCCCGAACGCGGCGATCAGGCGTCCGCCTGCGGGCAGGTCCACTTGCAATCCGGTGGTCAGCACGGGAAGCATTCCCGGCACGAGCATGGTGCCGGTGCCGATGATGGCGTTGCCGACGCACAGCGCGATCAGCCGATTGTCCATCAGGGTCAGCCACTCCAGGGGAGGGAACGCGGTCGCGGAGCAAGGCACGCCGTCACGTTGCGTCCTCCGGGCGACGCTCGGTCAGCCGGCGCCGCACGGCCAGTCCGATCAGCGAGATGGCCAGTGCGGGCAGTCCGATCCAGATGGCTTCCGACCGGATCACCGCGAGGCCGCGCGACGAGAAAAACGCATGGCCGATCGGTGACACCTGGATGGGGCGGAACGGGGCAAACCAGCGATCGTCCGACAGCGGCCACCACAGCGCGCTGCCCAGGCCGCCATTCGTGAGCCCGTCGAGCAAACCGTGCGAGACGGCACATGCCACGAGATAGGTTGCGGTGGCTGTCTCGGTGAATCGGGATGGGCGGGCCGGCCTCAGCATCCACCAACAGACGAGTGCAACCACCAGACCAAACGCGATCGAATGCGTGAAGCCGCGGTGGCCCCAAGGCGAGGCGTAAGGGATGCCGAACCGGAATGCGATGACATCGAGATCCGGCAGCGCGCACAGCACCAGGCCCGCCACGAGCACGCGTCGGGGAATGGCTTCCGGCCCGAGCAGTGCCCGGCCGGCCAGCGGCACGGCGATGTGGGCGATGAGGCTGGGCACGATGCGGGCTGCCGGGCGCCAGCCAGGCGCCTTGCCTGATGTGCGCTACTTACGCCGGGACTTCGCGGCGGGCTTCTCCGCCGGTGCGGCGTTCGCGCTGCCGGCCGCGGGCTTGCCCTGATTGCGGAACAGCGCGCTGATCGCCATCGCAGAACTGCTCGACGCCGGAGTCGGAACGGCACCCTTCTTCTTCGCGGACTTGGCCGGTGCAGCGGCAGCTTCTGCAGGCTTGGCCTTCGGAACAGGGGTGGCCTTCCGGCTCTTCGCCGAGGACTTCGCGTCAGGCGCGGCAACCGGCTTGGCTTTCGCGACGGCTGCCGGTTTCGACTTGGCGGCAGGCGCTTTCTTCTTCGTGCTGGGCTTCTTCGCCGGCGCGGGTTCGGGCGCGGCTTCGACCTTCCGGGGCTGCGACGGCGGCGCCTTGGCGATGGGCTTTCGTCGCGCCGGCGTCGCGCGTTTCGCCGCTGGCGCTTTCGCGAGGGCGGGTGGTGCGGGCGGAGGCTCTGCCGCACGCGCGGGAGTCGGGACCACGGTCGGTGCCGGCGCAGTCGCTACGGGCGCCTTCGCGGGTGCGGCTACGGCCGGGGCTGCGTCGAGACGCATCTTGGCGTAGCTGCCGGGGGCGGCTTCGAGCACGCGCAGGCCGCCGTCGCCCGGGATGCGGGCCTTCACCTTGCCGCCGCCGAATCCGGAGACCCACGCACCCCAGTCGTTCCACCACGAGCCTTCGTGGCGTTCGGCACTGGAGAGCCATAGGTCCGCGTCCTGCGGCATCTGCTCGTTCGTCCAGAAGCAGTACTTCTGCGCGACCGGCGGATTGACGATGCCCGCGATGTGACCGGACCCGCCAAGCACGAATCGCACGGGCCCCGTGAACAGGCGTGCACCGGCGTACGTCGACTTCCACGGCGCGATGTGGTCTTCCATGGTCGAGATGAAGTACGTGGGCGTCTCGACCTTCGAGAGATCGATCGCCTCGCCTGCCACCGTCATCGCGCCGGGCTCGCGCAGCTTGTTGGCGATGTACATGTTGCGCAGGTAGAAGGTGTGCATCTTCGCCGGCATGCGCGTCGCGTCGGAGTTCCAGTACAGCAGATCGAAGGGGAAGGGCTCCTTCCCGAGCAGGTAGTTGTTGACGACGAAGGACCACACCAGATCGTTGTCGCGGAGCAGATTGAACGTGCCCGCCATTTCCTCGCCCTCGAGGAAGCCGCGCGCGGCCATCCGCTTCTCGAGGTTGTCGACGCTCTGCTCGTCCACGAACACGCCGAGTTCACCCGGTTCGGCGAAGTCGATCATCGTGGTGAAGTAGGTGACGCTCTTCACCCGCTTCGACTGGCCCCGCGATTGCAGCCACGACATGAGGCAGGCGGTGAGCGTCCCGCCGAGGCAGTAGCCGATCAGATTGACGGCGCCCTCGCCGGTGGCCTCGCGGATGGCTTCCATCGCGGCGAGCGGACCTTCGAGCAGGTAGTCGTGGAAGGTCTTGTGGGCGGCCGAACTGTCGGGATTCACCCAGGAGATCACGAACACCGTGAGGCCTCGGTCCACCGCCCACTTGATGAAGGAGTTCTTAGCGCGGAGGTCGAGGATGTAGTACTTGTTGATCCACGGCGGGACGATCAGCAGGGGCGTGCGGTCCACCTGCGGCGTCGCGGGCTCGTACTGGAGCAGTTCCATCAGGTCGTTGCGGAAGACGACCTTGCCCGGTGTCGTGGCGACGTTCTCGCCCAGCTTGAAGGCGTCGTAGTCCGTCATGCTGATCGCGAGCTTGCCGCGGCCGCGGTCGAGGTCCTTCAGCATGTTGTTGAGGCCCTGCAGCAGATTCTGCCCGCCGGACTCGGCGGTGGCCTTCAGCACGTCCGGATTGGTGACCGCGAAGTTCGTGGGCGAGAGCATGTCCACGTACTGCCGCGTGAAGAACTGCACCTTGCGGGCGGTGTTGCGGTCCAGGCCCTTGGTCTCGGCCACGGCGCGCTGCATCGTGTCCGCCGCGATGAGGTACGACTGCTTGATGTAGTCGAACAGGAAGTTGTTCTCCCACATCTCGCCGCGGAAGCGGTTGTCGCCCTTGCCGGGCTGCTTCACCGGTTCGGTCGGCTGTCCCTGCGCCTTCGCGAAGGTGGCGGTCCACAGCTTGAGGTAGTCGTCCCACGCGCGCATCTGCATCTCGGCGAGCTTGGCCGGGTCCGCCAGGAGCTTCTGCCCGAGTTCCATGAAGGCCTGGTTGATCCCGAGGTCCTCCAGGTTCTGCATCAGTTCCAGCTGCGGCTGGCTTTCCAGGAACTTCTGGGCGACGGCGGCGGAACGTTCGGCGATCTGGGACAGCGACTGCTGCAGTTTCTCGGGATCGACGTTGGGCAGGGACGGGGTATCGGCCATGGGGCCTCCTCGGTCAGGGGCGGCGGGCGCAGAAGCGGTAGGCGCCGTCCTCGCCGAGGACGCGCGTCACCTTGCCGCGATGGTGGAGGTAGTTGAGGTGGGCGATGGCTTCGCCCATCGCGAAGAACAGCTGATGCACATCGAGCTCGCGCGTGAACAGCACCGGGACGATCTCGGTCGCGGTGCGCGGCACTTCGCAGGCGGCGAGCAGTTCCGCGAGGCGGTCCGCGTGGTGGGCTTCCAGAGCTTCGACGCGGGCGCGGATGCCGCGGAAGGGCAGGCCATGGGACGGCAGCACGAGTGTGTCGTCCGGCAGCTGGGTGAACGAGCGCAGCGAGGTCAGGAACTGTCCGACCGGGTCGCCGTCGGGTTCGGTGGACCACACGCTCACGTTGGTGCTGATCTTCGGCAGCAGCATGTCGCCCGAGATGAGCAGCCGCAGGCGTTCGCAATACAGCGCAGCGTGCTCCGGCGCATGGCCGAGGCCGACGATGACCCGCCACTCGTGGTTGCCCAGGGCGAGCCGCTCGCCGTCGACGATTCGGCGGAAGGATGTCGGGGGCGGCGTGATCACGTTCCGGTAACCCGTTGGCCGCACCATCAGCGCAGCGAGCCGTTCGGAATCGAGGCCGTGAGCCTTGTACAGGGCCGCAAGCCCCTCGGCGCCGTAGCCGGAGGTGGATTCGTAGCAGGCGTGGGCCGTGAGGTACTCGGCCTCGGTCATATACATAGGCAGGCCATGCTCGCGCACGAACCAGCCGGCCTGGCCGAAGTGGTCGGGGTGATAATGGGTGACCACCAGCTTGTCGAGCGGCTGGTGCTGCGGGAGCAGGGTTTCCCAGGCGGCGCGGGTCGGCTCGCTCGCCAGGCCGCTATCGACGATGGTCCAGCCCTGCGGACCGCGCAGGAGCCACAGATTGATGTGGTTGAGCGCGAAGGGCAGAGGCATGCGGATCCAGCGGACGTCTTCCGTGACCGCGACCCACTGACCTGGAGCGGGCGGCTCAGGGAAAGGGAAGGACAGTCCTCCGGGTGGCGCAGCACGCGAAGTGAGTGCGGATTCGGCTGGTGGCATGGGAAATTTTCGAAGGGCGGAGAAAAGAGATCGGCCGGGCCGACCGTCTTTTCTTATACTCGCATGATATCGCAATGTTGCACCGCACAAAACCCCCGGAATCCATGGTCAGCGACCCGAAATCCACCTTCACCATCACCGAACTCGCCAAGGAGTTCGGCATCACGACGCGGACCATCCGTTTCTACGAGGATCACGGCCTGCTCGCGCCCTCGCGGCAGGGCCGCAACCGCGTCTACGGCAAGCGCGACCTCGTCCGACTCAAGCTCACGCTGCGCGGCAAGCGGCTGGGCATCTCGCTCACCGACATCCGCGAGATGCTGGACATCTACGATGCCGCCCACGACGAGAGCGAACAGTTGACCCAGTTCCTCGCAAGCCTGCGCCGCCGCCGCGAAGCCCTCGAGCAGCAGCGAGAGGACATCGAGGCCACGCTGGCCGAGATCCGGGCCTTCGAAAACCAGTGCAAGCGGCTCCTGGATCAGAAGCCCCCCCGCCGCCGGGATGCTGCCCGCGCAAATTGACGTTAACGTAAACGGCACCTAGACTTTCCTGTCCCGCCGTCCCTGCCTTCCGGAGTCGTCCATGGATCGTGCCTCCCCCGCCGCGCTCGTGCGCTTCCCCTCCCTCGATTTCGCCCTCGGGGAGACGATCGACATGCTCCGTGCGGCCGTGCAGCAGTTCGCCGCGACCGAGATCGCGCCGCGCGCCGCCGAGATCGACGCGAGCAACCAGTTTCCGATGGACCTCTGGAAGAAGTTCGGCGACCTCGGCGTCCTGGGCGTGACCGTGGACGAAGCCTACGGCGGCGCCGGCCTCGGCTACCTCGCGCACATCGTCGCGATGGAAGAGATCAGCCGCGCCAGCGCCTCGGTCGGCCTGTCCTACGGCGCGCATTCCAATCTGTGCGTGAACCAGATCCACCGCAACGGCACCGAGGCGCAGAAGCGCCGCTATCTGCCGGGGCTGGTCGCAGGCACCTCGGTGGGTGCGCTGGCGATGAGCGAGCCGGGCTCCGGTTCCGATGTGGTCTCCATGCGGCTCCGCGCGGATCGCAAGGGGGACCGCTATGTGCTGAACGGCAACAAGATGTGGATCACGAACGGTCCCGACGCCGACGTGCTCGTGGTCTACGCCAAGACCGACCCCGCCGCGGGTCCGCGCGGCATCACGGCATTCCTCATCGAGAAGGGCTTCCGCGGCTTTTCCACAGCGCAGAAGCTGGACAAGCTCGGCATGCGCGGCTCGAACACCTGTGAACTCGTGTTCCAGGACTGCGAAGTCCCGGAAGAAAACGTGCTGGGCGAAGTGGGGCGCGGCGTCAACGTCCTGATGAGCGGTCTCGACTTCGAGCGTGCGGTGCTGTCCGCCGGCCCCATCGGCATCATGTCCGCCTGCATGGATGTCGCGGTGCCCTACCTCCACGAGCGCAAGCAGTTCGGGCAGGCCATCGGCGAATTCCAGCTGATGCAGGGCAAGCTCGCGGACATGTACTCGACCATGATGGCGTGCCGCGCCTACGTGTACGCGGTCGGGCAGGCCTGTGACCGTGCCGATACACCCGACGCCGTGCGGGCGCTGCGCAAGGATGCCGCGGGGGTGATCCTCTACGCCGCCGAGAAAGCCACCTGGATGGCCGGCGAGGCGATCCAGTGCCTGGGGGGCAACGGCTACATCAACGACTACGCCACGGGCCGCCTCTGGCGCGATGCCAAGCTCTACGAGATCGGCGCCGGCACCTCCGAGATCCGGCGCTGGCTGATCGGGCGCGAACTGTTCGCGGAAACCGAGTGAACGACCAGAGCTTTCCCGCTGTGCCAACGCCGCGCTCCTCGGCGGAACTCTCGCGGCTCGCCTACGAGATCGCGAAGGCCACGCTCGAAGGCTTCGACCGCCACTACCGGATCTTCCGGGAGATCTCGCGCGAAGCCCGTGCGCGCTTCGAGCTTGCCGACTGGAAGGCGGTGCATCTCGCCCACGCCGACCGCATCGCGTTCTACGACCGGCGCGTGGTGGAAACCGCGGAACGCGTCACGCGGGATTTCGACGCCGAGCGCCTGCCGGAAGAACTCTGGTCCCAGATCAAGCTGCACTACGTGGGCCTGCTCACCGATCACAAGCAGCCCGAGCTGGCCGAGACGTTCTTCAATTCGGTGAGCTGCAAGCTCCTGCACCGATCGTATTTCCACAACGACTACATCTTCGTGCGGCCGGCCGTCGCGACCGAACTGCTCGATTCCGACGCGCCCGCCTATCGCAGCTACTACCCGCGCAAGGAAGGTCTGCGCAGGGTGATGCGCCGCATCCTGGAGGAGTCGGGGCTGACGCTGCCGTTTCCGAACCTGAAGCGCGATCTCGCCTGCGTGTGCCGCGCAGCGCGCGCCGGCCTGCCCAAGCCCTTTCATGCGGAGGCCAACCATCAGATCCAGGTTGCCTCGTCGCTGTTCTACCGCAACAAGCGCTGCTACCTGATCGGCAAGGTGGTGAACGGCGAGACGGAAATGCCTTTCGCCATTCCGATCGTGCACGACGGGCAGGGCGGTCTCACGCTGGATGCCCTGCTGCTCGAAGCCCGACGGATCGCGCCGCTCTTTGCCTTCAGCCGCGCGTACCTGATGGCCGACATGGAGGTGCCGTCGGCGTTCGTGGATTTCCTCGCAAGCATGCTGCCGCGCAAGCCCAAGGCCGAGCTCTACACGGCGTTGGGCCTGCAGAAGCACGGGAAGACGCTGTTCTTCCGCGACTTCCTCCACCACCTCAAGCATTCGTCCGACGATTTCATCCTGGCACCGGGCATTCGCGGGCTGGTGATGATCGTCTTCACGCTGCCTTCCTATCCGTACGTGTTCAAGGTGATCCGCGACCGCATCTCGCCCACCAAGGACGTGAGCCGGGAGATCGTGAAGGAGAAGTACATGCTGGTGAAGCGCCACGACCGCATCGGCCGCATGGCCGACACGCTGGAGTACGCGGATGTCGCGTTCCCCCGAGAGCGGTTCACCCAGGCGCTGATCGACGAACTGAAGCGCGAGGCGCCTTCGCTGGTGGACGACGACGGCGACGCGCTCGTGATCCGGCACCTGTACATCGAGCGCCGCATGAAGCCGCTCAACATGTTCCTGGACGAGGCGACCGACGACCAGATCGTGGGCGCCGTCATCGACTACGGCCGCGCCATCAAGGAACTCGCATCCGTGAACATCTTCCCCGGCGACATGCTGTTCAAGAACTTCGGTGTTACCCGCGGCGGGCGCGTGGTGTTCTACGACTACGACGAGATCGTCTACATGACGGAATGCAACTTCCGCCGCATTCCGGAGCCCCGCACGCCCGAGGACGAGATGTCGGCCGAGCCCTGGTACCCGGTCGGCCAGAACGACATCTTTCCGGAGGAGTTCGCGCCGTTCCTGCTTTCCGGCAACACCGTGAAACGCACATTCCTCGAGCACCACAGCGATCTGCTCGATGTCGCGTTCTGGAACGGCACCAAGGAACGCATCCGGGAAGGCTTCATCGAGGACGTCTTCCCCTACTCGCCGCACAACCGTTTCGCGGTGCGCTTTCCGGACATGTTCGACGGGGCCCCCGTGCGACAATCCGACTCCGCGCCGCTCTGATCTTCGTCTTCCAGGAGTGCCTGCCATGTCCGACCCCATCGTGATCGTCTCCGCCATCCGCACCCCCATGGGCGCGTTCCAGGGCGAACTCAAGGACTACACCGCCTCCGAACTCGGCGCCGCCGCGATCCGCGCTGCCATCGAGCGCGCAGCGATTGGCGCCGATGCGATCGACGAGGTCATCATGGGTTGCGTGCTGCCCGCGGGCCAGGGTCAGGCGCCCGCGCGCCAGGCGAGCCTTGGCGGCGGCATCCCGCTGTCGGCGGGCTGCACAACCATCAACAAGATGTGCGGCTCGGGCATGAAGGCCATCATGCTTGCGCACGACCTGCTCGCCGCGGGTACCAACCGCGTGATGCTCGCGGGCGGCATGGAAAGCATGTCGAACGCGCCGTATCTGCTGCCCAAGGCGCGCAGCGGCTACCGCATGGGGCATCAGCAGGTGATGGACCACATGTTCCTCGACGGTCTGGAAGACGCCTACGACAAGGGCCGCCTCATGGGCACCTTCGCCGAGGACTGCGCGGGCAAGTACGCCTTCACGCGTGAAGAGCAGGACCGCTTCGCGATCACCTCGCTCGAGCGCGCCCAGAAGGCCAACCGCGAGGGCTGGTTCGGGTGGGAGACCGCGCCGGTGCCCCTCAAGTCGGGCAAGGGCGACCGTTTCATGGACCAGGACGAGCAGCCCTTCAAGGCCAACTTCGAGAAGATCCCGCAACTGAAGCCGGCCTTCCGCAAGGACGGCACGGTCACCGCCGCGAACTCCAGCTCGATTTCCGATGGTGCCGCGGCGCTCATCCTGATGCGCCGTTCGGAGGCCGAGAGCCGCGGGCTCACGCCTCTGGCCACCATCGTCGGTCACACCACGCATGCGCAGGAGCCGGGGCTGTTCACCACGGCGCCGGTCGGCGCCATCCGCAAGCTGTTCGACCGCACCGGCTGGAAGGCGGCGGATGTCGATCTGTACGAGATCAACGAAGCTTTCGCGGTGGTCACGATGGTCGCGATGAAGGACCTCGCCCTGCCGCACGAGAAGGTCAACGTGCATGGCGGCGCCTGTGCGCTGGGTCATCCGATCGGCGCGTCCGGCGCGCGCATCGTGGTGACGCTGCTGGGGGCCCTTCGCAAGTACGGCCTCAAGCGCGGCGTGGCAAGCCTGTGCATCGGCGGCGGCGAAGCTACGGCCCTCGCGGTCGAACTGCACTGAGCCGCAACGACAACCACAACGAAATCCTGCAGTCACGGAGAGGGATGCGATGAGCAAGCACGCGATCGGCTTCATCGGCGTGGGCCTGATGGGCCACGGCATGGCGAAGAATCTGCTGGAGAAGGGCTGGAAGGTCACCGTGCTGGGTCACACCAACCGGGCGCCGGTCGAAGATCTCGTGCAGCGCGGCGCGGCGGAAGCCAAGGATGTCGCGTCGCTGGTGGCGGTATCCGACATCGTGATCCTGTGCGTGACGGGCACGCCTCAAGTCGAGGATCTCGTGCATCGACCCGGCGGTATCCTGGCTTCGTGCCGGAGCGGCCAGATCGTGATCGACACCTCCACCTGTCAGCCCGGGTCCACGCGCAAGCTGGCCGAGGCGTTCCGCGAGAAGGGCGTGCGCTTCGTCGATTCCCCGCTTACGCGCACACCGGTCGAAGCCGAGCAGGGCCGCCTCAATACGCTCACCGGCGCGGACCCCGAGACCTTCGCCGAGATCGAGCCGCTGCTGCGGGGTTTCTGCGAGAACGTGTTCCATGTGGGTGACGTGGGTTCGGGCCACACGCTCAAGCTCGTGAACAACTTCCTGTCCATCGGTTCGGTGAGCCTCTACGCCGAGGCGGTGGTGGCCTGCGTAAAGCTGGGGCTCGATCCGCGCGAACTCGTGAAGCTCGTGAGCGTGGGCCCGGTCAACTCCAATATGTTCCAGATGGCGGCGGGCGGCGCTTCGGAAGGCGACTTCACTCGCATGAAGTTCGCGCTGGCCAACGCCGCGAAGGACGTGCGCTACTTCATCCAGGAAATGACCGAAGCCAAGTTTGCCGGCGTGGTGTCCAGCGCCGTTAACCAGAGCCTCAATCAGGCGCTCGCGCTGGGCTTCGGCGCCCCCGACAAGCTTCTCGCCTCGCTGGTGGAGGCGCAGGCCAAGCTCAACAACGTCACCGTCCCGCCCAAGCGCTGATCCGGAACCCGCCATGGCCGCCGCCCTCGACTTCTACTTCGACTTCACCTCGCCCTACGGCTATCTCGCCAGCACGAAGATCGACGCCCTTGCGGCGCGTCACGGCCGGGAGGTCAAGTGGCGGCCCATGTTGCTCGGTGCGGCGCTCAAGGTCACCGGCCAGCCGCCGCTGCCCATGATCCCGATGAAGGGCGACTACTCGAAGCACGACTTCCAGCGCAGCGCGCGCTATCACGGCATTCCGTATCGTCCTCCCAGCGTGTTTCCGGTGGCGATGCAGGCGCCGATGCGCACCTTCTACTGGCTCGACGCGAAGGACCCTGCGGCCGCGAAGGCCCTGGCCGCGCGGCTCTTCCATGCCTACTTCGTCGACGACGTGAATATCTCGAACCCGTCCGACACCATCCGCATCGCGGCCTTACTCGGTCACGATGCGGCGGAACTGCAGGCCGCATTGGAGAATCCCGCGGTTAAGGAGAAGGCCAAGGCCGAAGGCGACGCCGCCATCGCTCGCGGTGTGTTCGGCTCGCCCTTCGTGTTCGTGGACGACGAGCCCTTCTGGGGCCTGGATCGTTTCGACCAGATCGACCGCTGGCTCGAACTGGGCGGTTTCTAGTGGCCATCCGTCGCGTCTGCGTGTTCTGCGGGTCGAGCCCCGGCCATGATCCGCGCTTTGTCGAGAGCGCCCGGGCGGTGGGCCGCATCCTGGCCGAGAACGGCATGGAACTCGTCTACGGCGGCGGTCGCGTCGGCCTGATGGGCGCCGTGGCCGAAGCCGCGCTGGCCGCCGGGGGCCGTGTGATCGGCATCATTCCGGAAGCGCTGGCGCGCCGGGAAGTCGCGTTCCAGGGGCTCACCGAACTGGTCGTGGTGGGTTCCATGCACGAGCGCAAGCAGAAGATGGCCGACCGGTCCGACGCGTTCGTCGCGCTGCCCGGCGGTTTCGGCACCTTCGAGGAGTTCTGCGAGATCGTCACCTGGTCGCAGCTCGGCATGCACGCGAAACCTTGCGTGCTCGTCGATGTCCACCATTACTACCAGCCCATGGTGGCGATGATCGACCGGGCGCACGAGGCCGGCTTCGTACGCACCGAGCACCGCGACATCGTGTCCACGATCGCCTCGCCGGACGAGCTGATTGCCGCACTCCGCGACTACCGTGCGCCGGTCCTCGAGCCTTGGCTCACCGGCGCGCAGACCTAGTTTTCATCGATCGAACATTCCAGGGAGAAGAAGACATGGCCATCACCAAGGGTTGCAAGACGCTGGTCGAGGAAGCCCGGGGCAGGATCCGCACGATCAGTCTCGACGAAGCCAAGGCGAAGCATGGCCGGGACGACGTGGTGTTCGTCGACCTGCGCGACCCGCGCGAACTCGAGCGCGACGGGATGATTCCCGGCGCCTTCCACGCGCCGCGCGGCATGCTCGAGTTCTGGGTCGATCCCGCGAGCCCGTACTACAAGGAAGTGTTCGGTTCCGGCAAGGAGTTCGTGTTCTACTGCGCCTCGGGCTGGCGTTCGGCGCTGGCCACGGACGTGGTGCAGCAGATGGGCCTGGAGCCCGTGTGCCACATCGACGGTGGCTTCAACGGCTGGAAGAAGGGCGGCGGTGCCGTCGCCGAGAAGACCTTCAAGGAATAGCGAAGACTCCCGCGTCACCATGACCCAGATCCGCTCCAAGCTCAATCCGCGCGGCGACGACTTCCGGCGCAACGCCGAGACCATGGCCGCGCTCGTGGCAGACCTGCGCTCGCAGGTCGCCCGTGTCTCCCTGGGGGGCGGACAGTCGGCCCGCGACAAGCACACCGCCCGCGGCAAGCTGCTGCCGCGCGACCGCGTGCAGCGGCTGCTCGATCCGGGTTCGCCATTCCTCGAGCTGTCCCAGCTCGCGGCGCACGGCATGTACAACGACGAAGCCCCGGGCGCCGGCATCGTCACCGGCATCGGACGGGTGAACGGGCGCGAGTGCGTCGTGGTGGCCAACGACGCCACGGTGAAGGGCGGCACCTATTACCCGATGACCGTGAAGAAGCACCTGCGCGCGCAGGAGATTGCGCAGCAGAACCGCCTGCCGTGCATCTACCTCGTCGACTCGGGCGGTGCCAACCTGCCCAACCAGGACGATGTGTTCCCCGATCGCGATCACTTCGGCCGCATCTTCTTCAACCAGGCGAACATGTCCGCGCAGGGCATCGCGCAGATCGCCGTGGTGATGGGCTCCTGCACCGCAGGCGGCGCCTACGTGCCGGCCATGTCCGACGAGAGCATCATCGTGCGCAACCAGGGCACCATCTTCCTGGGCGGCCCGCCCCTGGTGAAGGCGGCTACGGGCGAGGTCGTCTCTGCGGAAGATCTTGGTGGGGCCGACGTGCACACGAGAGTGTCCGGCGTGGCCGACCACTACGCGCTCGACGATCCCCACGCGCTCGACATCGCGCGCGGCATCGTCGGCAACCTGAACGGCGTGAAGCGTCCGGACGTCGCGCTGCGCGAACCGCGGGAGCCGCTCTTCTCCGCCTCCGAACTGCATGGCGTGATCCCGACCGATGCCCGCAAGCCGTTCGACGTGCGCGAGATCATCGCCCGCATCGTCGACGGCAGCGAACTCGACGAGTTCAAGCAGAACTACGGCACGACCCTGGTGTGCGGTTTCGCGCATGTGTTCGGCTATCCGGTCGGCATCGTCGCCAACAACGGCATCCTGTTCTCGGAGTCCGCCCAGAAGGGCGCGCACTTCATCGAGCTGTGCGCGCAGCGCGGCATTCCGCTCGTGTTCCTGCAGAACATCACCGGCTTCATGGTGGGCCGCAAGTACGAGTCCGCCGGGATCGCGAAGGACGGCGCCAAGATGGTCACCGCGGTCGCGTGCGCGAAGGTGCCCAAGTTCACGGTGATCGTGGGCGGCAGCTTCGGCGCGGGCAACTACGGCATGTGCGGGCGGGCCTACAGTCCCCGCTTCCTGTGGATGTGGCCCAACGCGCGCATCTCCGTGATGGGCGGCGAACAGGCGGCGAGCGTGCTCGCGACCGTCAAGCGCGACGGCATCGAGGCCCGCGGCGGCAACTGGTCGGCGGACGAGGAGGAAGCCTTCAAGGCGCCCATCCGTTCGCAGTACGAGACGCAGGGGCACCCCTACTACGCAAGCGCGAGGTTGTGGGACGACGGCGTGATCGATCCCGCCGACACCCGCATGGTGCTGGGGCTGGGCCTGTCGGCCGCGCTGAATGCCCCGGTCGAGAAGACGACGTTCGGCGTGTTCCGGATGTGATGCCCTTGGCGACACGAATGAAGGACACAGCGACTTGACCGCCACCACGCCAGAGACCGAGGCCCCGGTCGCATCCATGAAGAACATCGGGCCGCAGTCCGTGAAATGGCTGGCGGCGATCGGTGTCCACACGCGCCGCGACCTGCACGAGGTGGGCGCCGTGAATGCGTTCCGGATGATGCGCAAGCTCGGCTACAACGTCACGCCTGTGATGCTCTACGCGCTGCAGGGCGCGCTGATGGACCTGCACTGGAACCGCATCCCCGGAAAGCTCCGGGATGAACTGAGAGCGAGGGCACGAGCCGATGAGTGACAAGGTGGTGGAACTGAACGTGTCCCGGACGGGCGTCGCGACCGTGACCATGAACCGGCCGGACGTGCACAACGCCTTCGACGAGACCCTGATCGCCGAACTCACGCGTGTGATGCGCAGCCTGGACGACGACCCCGCTGCGCGGGTCGTGGTGCTGGCGGCGCACGGCAAGAGCTTCTCGTCCGGCGCGGATCTCAACTGGATGAAGCGCATGGCGCACTACACGGAAGGCGACAACCTCCGCGACGCCCTGCAGCTTGCCGAGCTCATGCGCACCATCGATCGGCTGCACAAGCCCACCATCGCGCGCGTGCAGGGTCACGCGTTCGGCGGCGGGGTCGGACTCGTCGCGTGCTGTGATATGGCGGTGGCAGCGAAGGGCGCGACGTTCTCGCTCTCGGAAGTTCGTCTCGGCCTCATCCCCGCGGTCATCAGCCCCTACGTGGTCCGCGCGATCGGCGAGCGTTCGGCTCGCCGCTACTTTCTGACGGCCGAGCGCTTCCCGGCGGAGCAGGCCTATCACCTGGGGCTCGTGTCCGAAGTCGTGGACCCCGAGTGGCTCGACTCCAGTCTCGATGCGCTGATCGACCAGCTCCTGAAGGGCGGACCCAAGGCGATCGGCGCCGCGAAGGACCTCATCCGTGCCGTGGCCGGACGGCCCATCGAAACTGCCGTCGTGGAAGACACCGCACAGCGTATCGCCCGGACCCGCGCCAGTGCCGAAGGGCGCGAAGGCATTGCCGCCTTCCTCGAGAAGCGCACCCCGTCGTGGGTGCCGCCGTCCGAAGGCAACTGACCTGACCTCGCCATGTTCGACAAGATCCTGATCGCCAACCGCGGCGAAATCGCCTGCCGGATCGCCCGCACCGCGCGTCGCATGGGCATCGGTACCGTCGCCGTCTACTCCGAAGCCGATGCCAGGGCGCTGCATGTCGAGTCCTGTGACGAGGCCTATCTCATCGGGCCGCCCGCCGCGCGCGACAGCTATCTGCGCATCGACCGCATTCTCGACGTCGCCCGCCGTTCCGGTGCGAAGGCCGTGCATCCCGGTTATGGCTTCCTCTCGGAGAACGAGGACTTCGCGCGCGCCTGCGCCGAAGCCGGCGTCGTGTTCATCGGCCCGCCGCCCGAGGCGATCCACGCGATGGGCTCGAAGAGCAACGCGAAAGCCATCATGGAGAAGGCCGGCGTGCCGCTGGTGCCCGGCTACCACGGCGATTCGCAGGACCCGGCCCGCCTTGCCGTCGAGGCCGACCGCATCGGCTATCCCGTGCTGATCAAGGCGTCCGCCGGCGGCGGCGGCAAGGGCATGCGCATCGTGCGCGAGCCTGCCGAACTCGCCGCGGCGATCGCCTCCGCGAAGCGCGAAGCCGCCTCGTCCTTCGGCGACGACCATCTGCTCATCGAGAAGTACCTGCTGCGCCCGCGCCACGTGGAACTGCAGGTGTTCGCCGACACTCACGGCAACTGTGTGCACCTGTTCGAACGCGATTGCTCCGTGCAACGCCGTCACCAGAAGGTCCTGGAGGAAGCGCCTGCGCCGGGCATGACGGTGCAGCGCCGTCGCCAGATGGGCTCGGCCGCCGTCGCCGCCGCGCGGGCGGTCGGGTACGTGGGGGCGGGCACGGTGGAGTTCATCCTCGATTCCGAGGGCGAGTTCTACTTCATGGAGATGAACACGCGCCTGCAGGTGGAGCATCCCGTCACCGAGATGATCACCGGGCTCGATCTCGTCGAATGGCAGCTTCGTATCGCCGGGGGCGAGCCCTTGCCGCTCGCGCAGGAACAACTCGCGATCCACGGGCATGCCATCGAGGCGCGCGTGTATGCGGAAGACCCCGCGCGCGGCTTCCTGCCGGCGATCGGCCGTCTGGAGCATCTGCAGGAACCGGCGACATCCGGCCACGTGCGCGTGGACACCGGCGTGCGGGAAGGCGACGAGATCGGCGTGCACTACGACCCGATGATCGCCAAGCTCATCTGCTGGGACACCGACCGCGACAGCGCCCTGCGCCGGCTGCGCCAGGCGCTGGCCGACTATCAGGTGGCGGGGCTCGCCACCAACCTGCAGTTCCTGTCGGCGGTGGTTTCGCACCGTGCCTTCGCGCTGGCGCACCGCGAACCCGGTCTGCTCGACACCGGGCTCATCGAGCGTTACCAGGCGGAACTCCTGCCCGCGCAGGAACCGGTGGACGACGAAGTCCTCGCCATCGCGGCGCTCGATCAGTGCCTGCGCGTGGTGCAGGCCGCGCAGCAGCGCGCCAGCCACTCCACCGACCCTGGTTCGCCGTGGCACGGCGCCGGCGGCTGGCGACTCAACCAGGACAACCACCACGTCATCGGTTTCGTCGATGCGGGCACGGCGGTGCAGGTCACCGCGCACTATCGTCCGAACGGGTATGTGCTCGATCTGCCCGGCGGCTCGCGCAGTGTCTCGGGTGAGGTCGATGCCGACGGCGCCATCGCCGTGGAGATCGATGGCGCGCGCATGCTGGCGCAGGTCGTGCGCCGCGGGACTGAACTCACCGTGTTCGCGCGAGGGCGCAGCCACCGGCTGGAACTCGCCGTGACCGACGCCGCGCACGAAGCCGGTGACGAAGGCTCGCTCGTTTCGCCGATGCCCGGCGCGGTGATCGACGTGCTCGTGAAGGTCGGTGACGCCGTGGTGAAAGGTGCCCCGCTCATGCTGATCGAGGCGATGAAGATGGAGCACACCATCGCCGCGCCGGCGGACGGTGTCGTGAAGGAAGTGTTCTTCGCCAAGGGCGACCAGGTGCGCGAAGGCGTGGAACTGCTGGCGTTCGAAGGGCGCTGAGCGCAGCGAGGGAGAAACGAGGATGAAGTATCCGGCGGCCGTGAGGCTGGTCGAAGTGGGGCCACGCGACGGCCTGCAGAACGAGGCGGCGATGGTGCCCACTGACGTGAAGGTGGAACTCATCGAACGGCTCGCCGATGCGGGACTGCCCGCCGTGGAAGCCACGAGCTTCGTGTCACCCAAGTGGGTGCCTCAGATGGGCGACGCCGCCGAGGTGATGGCGCGCATCCGCCGCAAACCGGGTGTCAGCTACCCGGTGCTCGTGCCGAACATGAAGGGCCTGGAGGCGGCCATCGCGGCCCGCGCGGAGGAAGTCGCCGTGTTCGCCGCCGCGACGGAGTCCTTCTCCCGCAAGAACATCAACTGCAGCATCGACGAATCCATCGACCGCTTCGCGCCGGTGTGCGAAACGGCGCTGGCGAAGGGATTGCGCGTCCGCGGATACGTGTCCGTGGTGGTCGGCTGTCCCTACGAGGGTGACGTGGACCCGCAGGCCGTCGCGCACGTGGCGAAGCGCCTGTTCGATCTGGGCTGCTACGAGGTCTCGCTGGGGGACACCACCGGCATGGGCACCCCCGCGCGAACGCAGCGCATGATCGAAGCGGTCGCGCGGCAAGTGCCGGTGGAAAAACTTGGCGGGCACTTCCACGACACGTTCGGACAGGCGCTGGGCAACATCCTGGCGTCCATGGATCTCGGTGTCGCGACGTTCGACTGCTCCGTCGCGGGGCTGGGCGGTTGCCCTTACTCGCCCGGTGCCACGGGCAACGTCGCGACCGAAGACGTCCTCTATCTGCTCGACGGCCTCGGTGTGAAGACCGGTGTCGACATGACGAAGCTCGCGCAGGCCGGCGAGTTCATCTGCCAGGCCATCGATCGTCCCAACGCTTCCCGCGCCGGCCGGGCGCTGGCTGCCCGCGCGCGCCGTCAGGCCGCCTGAACCCGTGATCACCATGACTCCCTTCGACGACGTAGCTTCCCCTTGCGTGCAGGTCTGCACCATGGACCCGGTCAGCGGCCTGTGCCGCGGCTGCTTTCGAACCATCGACGAGATTGCCGTGTGGTCGCGACTGTCGAACCGCGACAAGCGCGAGGTGCTCGCGCGTGTGGCGGCGAGACAGACGCCGCTGACGCCTCCCGTCTGACCGGCGAAGCACTCACGCCCTCGCGCCTCCGGCCGCTCGCTCCCGATTCACCGCACCAGGAATTCCACCATGCCGCTGTCCGCTCCCGCACCCCGCCACCTCAAGCACACTCGAACCGTCGAGTGCCGGGGATACCACCGCGACGACGGGCTGTGGGACATCGAAGGCCATCTTGTCGACACCAAGCCATTCGACGTGCCGAACATGGACCGGCCGGGTAACGTGCTGCCTGCCGGGGAGCCGATGCACGAGATGTGGATCCGCCTGACTGTCGACATCGACCTGCTGATTCACGACGTGGAAGTCGTCACCGACTGGGGGCCCTACTATGGCTGCGCCGCCATCACGCCGAACTTCCAGGCGCTGAAGGGCCTGCACATCAAGCCGGGTTTCACGCTGAAGACGCGTGAACTGCTGGGCGGAACCAAAGGCTGCACGCACCTGGTGGAACTGCTGGGCCCCATCGCCACCACCGTGTACCAGACGCTCTACGGCGCGCGGGAACGCGCGAAGCCCTCCGGCTCCGACGGCAAGCGACCGCCACTCATCGGGACCTGCCACATGTACGCCGCCGATGGCGATCTCGTGCGCAAGCGCTGGCCGCAGTGGGCGGCCGACCGAAAGCCCGCCCCCGAAAGCCTCTGACCGGGTCCCGACTTCATGGCCACCAAACCGCTTTCCGGGATTCGCGTGCTCGATCTCACCCGTCTGCTGCCCGGACCCGTGTGCACGCTGCATCTCGCCGACCTCGGCGCCGATGTCATCAAGATCGAAGACACGGGCCTGGGCGACTATGCCCGCACGCTCGGCGCGCCGCCCGGCAAGACCGCACCGGTGTTCCTCGCCATCAACCGCAACAAGCGCGGCATGAAGCTGGACCTGAAGAAGCCCGAAGGCGTCGCGCTGTTCCTCGAGCTCGTGCGTGACGCGCACATCGTGGTCGAAGGCTTCCGGCCCGGGGTCGTGGACCGTCTCGGCGTCGGCTACGAGGCGGCCCGGGCGGTGAACCCCGCGATCGTCTACTGCGCAATTTCCGGCTACGGCCAGACCGGCCCGTATCGCGAGCTGGCCGGCCACGATCTCAACTACTGCTCCTATGCGGGCCTTACCGATCAGATCGGCGAGGCCGATCGCGACCCGGTCATCCCCAACTTCCAGATTGCCGACATCCTCGGTGGCGCGCTCGTGCCGGTGATGGGCATCCTCGCCGCGCTGTTCGACGCGCAACGCAGCGGCAAGGGGCGCTATGTCGATGCCGCGATGAGCGAAGGTGTTCTCGCGCACAACGTGCAGGCGCTCTCTGCCGTGGCCAATCACGGTGCGCCGACGCCGCGTGGCAGTGACCTGCTCTCCGGTCGCGAGGCCTGCTATCACGTCTATCGCACCGCAGACGGGAAGTTCATGGCCGTCGGCGCGCTGGAAACCAAGTTCTGGAACGAGGTCTGCGACGTGGTCGGCCGACCCGACCTCAAGCCGCATCACTGGGCTGCTGGAGCCGACCCCGCGCCGGCCATCGAGGCTCTGCGGACGATCTTTGCCTCGCGGACTCAGGCGCAGTGGGTGGAGGCCTTCGCAGGTCACGACTGCTGCGTGAGCCCCGTTCGCCCCTTCGACGAAGCCATCGACGATCCGCAGCACAAGGCACGCGGCATGATCGTGCGCGCACCCCATCCGACGGAAGGCGACGTGCTGCAGATCGCCTTGCCGCTGAAGCTCACGGACTTCGTGTTCGAGGTCGAGCGTCCTGCGCCCGCGCCGGGCGAGCACACGGCCGAGATCCTGCGCGGGCTCGGCCATTCCGACGCGCGCATCGCGGAGCTGCAGCGTACCGGTGTGATCTGATGTGAGCGGCTGGTACCGCCAGCTGTCCCTGAGCGCCGCGGTTCTCGCGGCGCTTTTCTATCTGGCCGGCGTGACGCCGCCGTCCATCGTGTTTCTCGCCATCGCCATCTCCGGCGTGCTCCTCGAGCTCGTGCCGCATCTCGTGTTCCTGCTGCGGCGTCAGGCTGAATCTGAAACCGCCGGCACGGAGGTGTCCCGCTATGACATGCATCGCGTGCGCTATCGGCAGGTGGACGACGTCTTCTGGATGAAGGCCGAGGACGTCTTCGCCAGCCTGAACTGGCGCGATGGCGCCAGGGCATTGCGACGCCTGGACGCCACCCAATGCGACCGGCTGCCCGGTCAGTCGGGGCCGTGGATATCCGAATCGGGTCTGCGCGAACTGCTCGGCAAGCGCACGGACGCCGAGGCGCGCCGCTTCCTGCTGTGGTGCGAGCGGGAGGTTTTCGAGGCGCGGAGGCGGGTGGCCGCCCGGGGAAACGCCCCGCGCTGATCCGCTCAGGCGCGACGTTGTTGCATTGATGCGATGCGACATCGTGTTGCCTCTGCAGGTCGTCCGCCCGGAAAGATCTCCTTCTGGTGCAGGTCCTTGTGGTCATGACGCATCGCAATAGCGATTTCCGGAAAGACTACCGAGAGTTCCCGACGCGTGGTTTTGCCCTTGACGCGAACGTGTGCGGTCCCTTAAATCACACGGTTCGCCGGATTCCCGGACGGCGAGCGAAGCCTGTTCAATCGCCTGCGTGCCGCCTGCGGTGCACGGACGGCATAGAAGCCGGGAGCGAAAAGCAGAATGATCCCTGGAGGAAGAACATGTTGAACGAAGAACTCGAACTCCGGCGTCGGGAGTTCCTGAGGCTGGCAGGAGGCAGCGCCTTCATGTCGGTGGCCGTGGGCGCGGGCCTGGCCGGTTTCTCGTCCGCGGCGTGGTCGGCTCATCACCTGAAGGCACTGTCGGAGACCGAAGGCCGGGCGCTGCTCGCCATGGCTCGCACGCTGTTTCCCCATGACTTCCTGGCAGATGCCTTCTACGGCAATGTCGTGAACAACGTCGACGGCCGTGCCGACGCCAGCGCCGAAACCAAGAAGCTCGTGACCGACGGCATTGCGCGCATGGAAAAGCTGGCCGCGCAGAACTTCAACGGCGCCGGTTTCGCGCAACTGCCCGAGAAGTCGCGCGTGCGAATTCTCAAGGCCATCGAGAAGTCCCCCTTCTTCAGCTACATGTACGGCGAGACGCTGGGCGGGCTCTATGGCAACTCCGAGGTGTGGAAGATCTTCGGCTACGAGGGCTCCTCCGTGGAGAAGGGCGGGTACATCGAGCGCGGATTCGACGACATCAGCTGGCTGCCGAAGGACTGAGGGGGAGACATGGCCAAATTCGATCTCAACGACGATTCCGTCGTCGTCATCATCGGTTCGGGCGCCGGCGGCGGAACGCTGGGCAACGAACTTGCACAACAAGGTGTGAAGGTCGTCTGTCTGGAGGCAGGGCGTCGTCTGACGCTGGGTGACATCACCAACGACGGCGACATGTTCGGCAAGATTTCCTGGCTGGACCCGCGCGAAGGCTCCGGCGATCTGGACCCCGGATTCCCCGCGTGGATCTGCAAGACCGTGGGCGGCACCACCGTGCACTGGGCGGCGGCTTCGCTGCGCTTTCAGCCGCACGAGTTCAAGGCGCTCAGCCACTACGGGCGCGTCGTCGGTGCCAACCTGGATGACTGGCCCATCTCGTACGAAGACCTCGAGTCCTACTACGACCGCGCCGAGGACAAGATGGGTGTCACCGGTACGCATGGCATTCCGCGTCTGCCCGGCAACAGCAACTATCAGGTGCTGGCCGCCGGCGCGAAGAAGCTGGGGTACAAGGACTATCACACCGGCAACATGGCCATCAATTCGAAGGTGCGCGATGGTCGACCGGCCTGTCGGCAGATCGGCTTCTGCATGAGCGGCTGCGCGATCGGGGCCAAGTGGTCCACGCTGTACACCGAGATTCCGAGAGCGGAAGACACGGGCAACTTCGAGCTGCGCCCCGAGTCGATGGTGATCCGTATCAACCACGACGCGAGCGGCAAGGCCACCGGTGTGGTGTACGCGGATGCGAACGGCGTCATGCGCGAGCAGAAGGCGCGCATCGTCTGCGTGGCCGGCAACTCCATCGAGACGCCGCGCCTGCTGCTCAACTCGGCGTCTGCCATGTTCCCCGACGGGCTCGCGAACTCTTCCGGTCAGGTGGGCCGCAACTACATGCCGCACCTCACGGGCGCCGTGTACGCCGTGATGCCCGGTGAAGTGAACCTGCACCGCGGCACGCAGATGGCCGGCATCATCCGCGACGAGTCCGTGCACAACGACCGCCGCGGCTTCGTGGCCGGCTATGAGCTCGAGACTCTGCCGGCCTTCGGCATGCCGGGCTATCCCGCCTACGCCAAACCGGGTGCCTGGGGTCGCGAGTACGCCCGGGACATCGAGGCCTACCGCAACGTGGCGGGCCTGTGGATCGTGGGCGAGGACATGCCGCAGGAAGTCAACCGCATCACGCTCAGCACGAAGACGAAGGACCGCTTCGGCATGCCGGTGGCGCACGTCCACAAGCAGGACCACCCGAACGACAAGGCCATGCGCGAGCACGCCTGGAAGCAGTCGACCGCGCTGTACGAGTCGCTCGGTGCGCGCAAGGTGTACACGCGCATGCCTTTCTCCTCCACCCACAACCTGGGTACGTGTCGCCAGAGCAGCGATGCAGCGTCCGGTGTGTGCAACGGCTTCGGCCAGACGCACGATGTCGGCAACCTGTTCATCTCCGACGGCAGCCAGTTCACGACCAGCGCGGCGGAGAACCCGACGCTCACCATCGTGGCCCTGGCCATCCGTCAGGCCGAGTACATCAAGGCCGAGATGGGGCGCGGCAACCTCTGACCCGCAGCTCGCGGTCGCAGTGCAATGAAAGCGGGGCGCCTTCGGGCGCCCCGTTTTTTTCCGTGGCAGGTGAAGGTACCCGGCCCCTGCTCAGCCGAGGTTCGGACGACGCCGTCAGAGGCGATGCGGCACCATCCGCCGGAGGGTGTTGTCCCGGAGAAAGTAGTGGTGGTACAGCGCCGCTGCCGTGTGGAGGCCGATCAGGAAGTACCCGATCGTTCCGAGGGCTTCATGCAGCTCCTCGCTCCAGCCGGCGGCCGTCTCGCTCACCCCGATCAGCGGGGGAAGATCGAGCCCGAAGAACGGGATCGGCTTGCCTTCGGCGCTCAGCAGCAGCCACCCGAGTATCGGCGTCGCCACCATGAAGAGCATGAGTGCCAGATGCATCGCCGTCGCCGCGCGCTTCTGCCATAGCGGAGGCGGGGGTTGAACGGGCGGCGCCGGGTGGGCCCAGTGGAGCCAGATGCGAACCGCCACCAGCGCCAGGACACAGAGCCCCAGCATGAAGTGCAAGGCCTTCATCGCCTCGCGAAAATCGCTCCCCCTCGGAAACATCTCGCGCAATTCGATCAGCGCATAGATCAGCGCGATCAGCAGCGCCATGCCCCAGTGAAGCGAGATGGAGGCGACCGCGTAACGGTTCATCTTGTTGCTCAAGGTCATACTCCCATTCCAGTGCTTGTCTTCCCACCCATCATGGCGCTCTGCTCACCCTGCACTCTGTGCGGTGACGAACACCGGGGTCAGGTCTAGCTTCGGAACGCCGGGGTCAGGTCTAGCTTCGTAGCATCCCCTGTCCCTTCACCCCCTCCAGGTGATGGTGGAACCCGGCGACTTGGCCGCCCGTTGTCCCGCCGGGACGTCCACTCGCGATACCCTATGCTTCCAGCTTTCGAGCGGCCGGACCGGGCCGCGCAATCAAGGAATCGTCGATGGCGAAGAAAGTCCCCCGCGCAGACCCGTCGGCCGAAGCGTCGAGTGTGTCCCGCGCCTTGGCCATGGGAAGCGGGTCGAGCCGACTGACGCCGGAGCAGAAGAAGTTCCAGAAGCTGATCGCGCGGATCGATGCCATTCGCCAGGAACTCGCACAGTGGCACGCCTTCGTGCCGATCTACCAGCGCCGATGCGCCGAAGAGTGGGAGCCCCTCAGCGCAAAGTTGCGGCAGGAGCGCATTGCCCTGGTTCGCGTCCTGGACCGCGCGATGGACAGCGGGGAACTCACTCGCAAGCAGCAGGCGAAGGTGGAAGACATCCTCATGGGGCAGCTGTCCATGCTCCTCGAGTCCGGGGACGAGCCCGAACTCGTGCAACTGCACGACAAGTACAGCGAGATGAGCTTCGAGGAAGTGCAGGAAGCCGAGTCGACGCTGCTGCGTGCCATGGCCGTGGAGGCGTTCGATCTCGACGAGGATGCCGAAATGAGCTCCCCCGAAGACCTGGAGGACCGCATCCGGGAACGGATGGAGCGCGCCAGGGCTGAGGAGGCCGAAGCCGCCAGCCGGAAGAAGCGAGCGAACCCCGACACCGCAGCGAGGGAAGCGCTCGCGGAGCAAGCCGAACGCGGCGCCAGCGCCGCCGTGCGCGCGGTGTACCGGAAGCTCGCGAGCGAACTGCACCCCGACCGGGAACTCGACCCCGACGAACGCGTGCGCAAGACCGCGCTGATGCAGCGCGTGAACCAGGCCTACGAGGCGGGCGATCTGCTCGCCCTGCTCGAGCTGCAGCTGGAGATCGAACAACTCGATGCCAGCGCACTGGCGAGCCTCGCGCGTGGCCGTCTCCTGCACTACAACCTCGTGCTGGCGGAGCAGTTGGCGCGCCTGGAGGAAGAACTCGTCGAAGTCACATCTCCTTTCCTGCGCACGCAGCCCGGCGGGGTTCCGCGCAATTTCTCCCCCGCGATGGTCTCGCGGACCCTGGATACCGACCTGCGCGAAATGAAGGCCGTCCTCCGGGAGCTGAAGACCGACGTCGTGCGTTTCCGGGACGTGAACTACCTGAAGGCGAGCATCAAGTACTACCGGGTCGAGCGACCCGATGACGACGATCTCACGGAGTCGATGATGTTCGACGAGCTGGTGAAAGGGAGGCGGTGAGGCGCTCGGACAGACAGGGCCTTTCGCGCGGCTTTGCGCCGACAGCACGCCCCTAACCTTGCTACAACGACTCCACAAACCTCACCATCGCCGCCCGATCTTCCCGACTCATCCCCGCGAATGCATCCCGCGACGCCTTCGCTTCACCGCCATGCCACAGGATGGCTTCGGTCACGTTGCGTGCGCGGCCGTCGTGGAGAAGGTCCATATGCTGGTTGACGGCCGGCAGGACACCCACCCCCCACAGCGGCGCGGTGCGCCATTCGCGGCCGTCGGCCAGGAAGTCCGGGCGCCCATCGGCGAGGTCGTCGCCCATGTCGTGCAGGAGCAGATCGGTGTAGGGGCGGAAGGCGAGGTTCGCCGCCGCGCGAATGGCGTGCTTCGGCCCGGTACGCAGTTCGGGCACGTGGCACACCGCGCACTTCGCTTGCGCGAAGAGCTTCTCGCCGCGCTGCACGGCAGGGTCGGTCGGGTTGCGACGGGCCGGCACGGCCAGCGCCTGCAAGTAAAGCGTGATGTTGGAGAGCCGGCTCGGGATGACTTCCGGCCGATAGGTGTTGCCGGTGCACCCGCCCTGACCGCCGCACTTGGAGGCCGACGGTACTTCGAGGCATTGCGTCTGCGCAGCCGGGCAGTTCTCTTCGGGGAACAGGTAGGTCGTCGCGCCGATGTCGCCGTGGAAGGCGGCGGCGGTCTGCTGTCGCAGGTTGGGCTGGTTGGCCTTCCAGCCGAAGCGACCCAGCACCTTGATCTCGTTCTCCACGTCCCACACGATGTTCGGTTTGCCACTGATGCCGTGAGCCGGCTGGCTCTCGGCGATCTGCCGCAGATCGGCTTCGGGCACGGCCTCCAGCAGGCCCAGGCCAATCATCGCGGGCGCCACGCGCGGTGACGTAAGGGTGTCCGGACCGAGTTCGCCGAAGCGCAGCTCGCGGAATTCGATACGAGGCACACGCAGGCTCACTTCTTCTCCGTCGGCGAGCTTCACGATGCGCTCGGTGTAGTGGACGACCGCCTGCCCTTCGGGCGGGACGCGATCGTCGATGCCGCGGTTCTGCAACTGGTCGCCATAGCGGGGATGGGGCTTGGGCCCGCCTTCCGGTGTGGTGCCGGGAATGCTGAGCCGCACGAGGAAGCCGCGGTCGCCGGGTTTGCCGTTGGCGGGCGCGGCCGAGCGGCCGTTGTCGCGATGGCAGCGGACGCAGCGGTCTTCGTTGAAGGTGGGGCCCAGGCCCCAGACGCCGTCGGGGTCCGGTGCGACCACCCAGGCTTCGTTGAACTGCTCTCTCCCGGCGGCGAAGGCTTCCTTCTGCTCTGCATCGAGCATGGCGATGGGGAGCAGGAAGGCGGCGGCGCGAGTCTCCGGCGAGGTGAACGGGCCGGCCGTCAGAAACTCGGGCGCGAGCGACGGAACGTCATTCGCGATGAGCCCGGCCGATGCGGCCAGCAGCGCCGCGAGCAGGGTGCCTGCGACGGTGCGGCGGGTCATCAGTGGTCGTGCTCTTCCCACGGGCTGTGCTTCACTTCGGCAGGAACCCAGATCGTCTCATAAACCTTCTGGAGCTGGGCTTCCTTCTTGATCTCGTCGCTCTCGGAAAGCTTCGCGTACTTGGCTTCAGTCGGGCCGGAGTAGCGCTTGGTGTTGAGGCTCGGTGCCGAGATCACCTTGCGCAGTCCGCCGCCGCAGCGGTCGCAGGACTGCGGGCCTTTCTCGTTCATGCTGTGCCGGGTCTGGTAGATGACGAGGCAGGGATCGCAAGCGTATTCGTAGGTGGGCATTTCAGGGTCTCTCTATTCAGCCGGGTGAAAAAAGGGCTGGCCGAAGCCAGCCCCCCGGGTGCAGCTTTCAGAATGCTCAGGCAGTCGCGGTGGCCATGATTTCGGCCTTGGCCTGCATGGCCTTCTGCTTGTCGATGTTCCAGATGCGGGCGGCGTTCTCGCCGAAGACCTTGCGCCGGATTTCAGGCGTGATCTTCGGATAGCCGTAGCCCTCGACCAGCTGGTCGGGAATCTGGAACTTGCGGAACGCGTCGATCTGCCACTGCGGGTTGCCCCAGAGCAGCGAGTCGGTGCCCCACAGCACGTAGTCGGGGCCGAGGTCCCGAAGCAGGGTGCCGAGCACGTGGGCGCATTCGAGCGGACGGCTGGTGACCGTCGCGGCGAACGTGGAACCGACTTCACAGTAGAGGTTCTTGCGCTGCGGCTTGAAGCCCTTCAGGGCGGCCAGCTCGGCGTGGTAGGGCCACGCGGAGTGGTACGCGATGAAGTTGAGGTCGAGGAAGTCGTCCGCCGCGGCATCGAAGTCTTCGGCGTGGGCGTAGCGCGCATAGAACTGGCCGAACGGGATGCCCTTGTGGCAGCCGATGTTCTTGATGCCCAGCTTGCGGCACTCTTCCCACATCGGGTAGGCGAGCTTCTCGTCGTCGAACCACCAGCCCTTCTTCTCGGTGGCGTCGAAGGTGTAGAGCTTGAGGCCGGACACCTTGTACTGCTCCGCGTAGTTGCGCAGACGGTCGAGCGTGACGCCCAGACCCTGGTTCGGCGTGAGACCGCCGGCCAGCATCATCGTGGACTTGGGCCAGTTGTTGCGGACCTGAACCTGGTAATCCATCGGGATCATGTCGCGATCACCGTAGTGCTCGCGGAAGCCGAAGGGGTTGAAGATGCCGACGGTGGTGTCACTCTTCTCGAGGATGAGCTTGCCGTAGTTCTCGACGTTCATGTCGCGGGTGCCGTTCGGCAGGCCGAAGGCCTTGCCGAGGTCATCCAGCAGCTGCACGAACCACATGCCGCGCTCGGAGGTGTTCTCGCCCAGGACATAGTGGCCGGGCCGCGTGCAGACGTGGGTGTGCACGTCCACCACGAAGTCGCTGCTGGCGCGGGCAACCTGAAAGGACTCCTGCTTGGCGTCGAAGTCGGCAGCCTCGGCGGCGCCTACCTCGAAGAACTTCATGCCGGTGACTTCGTTCGCGGCCAGCATGGCGGCGGAGAAGCCGAGCGAGGATTTCAGGAAGCTGCGACGGCCCATGCCGGCGGCTGCGGCATAGCCATCCATCTTTTCGGAGATCTTCGGGCCCATGTTGCCGGCCATGAACAGCGAGGTGCCGATTTCATCGGCATTGAACGGGTCCAGCGGCTGGTGCTCCAGCCCGTGGAAATGCTTGAGGATGTTGTATTCCATGCGCGTACCTCCCTGGTCGTCGTTTGTGGGTGGCAGGAGTGCGCTGTCCTCGCCTGTGTGACTCGGAAGGTTCGCGCGGGGTGACACCGTCCTGCCTTTGCCTGCATAGGGCAAAGTCAAAGTACCGATGTTGCAGCGCGAGTGTCAATGCCGCGTGACAAAGATTTCCTGGCACTCGCGAGGGCAGAGTGCTGCGGGCTTTGCTGCAGGAATGTCGCCTGCGATGCCGGCGACGAAACGGAAGATTCATCCCGCAACAGTCGGGAGGTTCCGCGAGATCGGATCAGGTGCTTGTGATGCAGTGCGGCACGAGGAGGAAGCCCGAGGCAGCGCGCCTCGGGCGGTGATGCATGCAGGCGAATGCCGTGCGAATTCCGATCAGTTCTCTTCCGGACCGGCCATCCAGAAACCCACGGTGTCAGGGTTCGTGCCGATCCACTGGCGGGCTGCGGCGGAGGGCGTCATGCCCTCGACGTTGACCCAGTAGTCCATCAGCGTGACGGAACGCAGGGAGAGTTCCATGCGCGCGAGCATCGCTTTCTTGCGCTTGTCGAGGCGGCTCCAGAAGTCCTGCGAAGCCACGAGATACGCGCTGTTCGGCCCGCCCAGGAACGCCTTGGGCTCCTGAAGCACGCGCAGCTTGTGCTGGCGGTTGAGGTACTGCGGCCGCCAGAGCGGCATCACGAACCACTCCTTCGCTTCGATGCGGGCATTGAAGTTGGCCAGCCACTCCTTCGACGGACCCGGAACCAGGTCGTAGCCCGAGCCCTTCAGGTCGTAGTGCTGGAAGATCTTCTGCGATCCGATCATCAGGCCGGAATCGGGCAGCGTGCCGCGGATGGTCTTCACCATGCGGGCGGCCACCTCCGGCTTCGTGAGATCCTGCACGCTGCCAACCTGCGAGGCCGGTATGTAATCGGGCACAGCCCAGTAGAGCTGGGCGTCCTCGAACAGCGTGCTCACCTTGACCAGATCCTTCCCGTACTCCTGCCAGTAGTCCGCGTGCGCGTAGGGCAGCCAGGCGGCCACGAACAGGTCGACCTCCCCCTTGGCGACCTTGGGAAACATGTTGGAGTGACTGCCGGAGTCCAACGCGACGTTCCAGCCCTGCTTTTCGAGGAACCAGCGGATGACGTGGGCGGTGACCTCGTAGAAGGAGAGTCCCACATGCCCGACCCGGACCACATCCGCGCGTGCCGGCAGCGATACGCCGCCCAGAGCGGCTCCTGCGATGGCCGCCTTGAGCAGCGACCGCCTCTTGTTCTGTTCCATGGATTCCTCTCGGCGATAAGTGTTTTGCCCCGACGCTTGGATGCGTCCGCCGGGGTTCGGTTCTCGGGGTCGCGAATGCTACCCCGGGCCGGGCTGCAATGGGCGCATTGTGCGAAGGAGCGCCAGCGCCGCCGCAGATCTGTCGGGGTTTGTCCATGTGGCCGCCCGAACTCGGTGCCCTTATGATTGCCCTCCCGTTTCCTGGAGTCTTCGTCATGCCCGGCCCAGTCGTTCCCGTCTCTTTCCGCGCCCGCAGACGCTGGCTTCACGCTCTGCTGGGAGCGGGTTTCGGCCTGACCGCAGGCGGTGCCGCGTTCGCCGAAGACGACGCTGCGCGCGCCGCCAGGGCCACTTCGCCAGCGCTGAAGCGCCGGCTCCGCGCGCTCGAGCAGGCGTTGGAGGACGGCGTGATCACCCGGGCCGAGTACGACAGCAAACGTGCGGCGCTGCTCGAGCCCGAGGGGAAGCCCCCTGGAGGCGTGGGCGCGCAGACAGAGCCACCGCCGGAACCGGCTCCGGCCGCCCGGGCGGTGCTGGGCGTGGCCACCCGGGATGTCGATCCCGCCGATATCGAACTGCTGCGGGTGGATCGCGGGGCGCTGGTCGGGGACGTCGTGCCGGGGAGTCCCGCCGCGGCGGCGGGCCTGAAGGCGGGGGATGTCGTCACCGCTTTCGACGATCAGCCGGTTACCGACGCCAAGGGGCTGGTGGCATTCGTCGCCTCCCGCCGCCCCGGGGACCGTGTGACCTTGCGCGTGGTGCGGCGCTGGCAGCCGGTTGTGGTGGCGGTGGAACTGGGCGGTGCCGGCGTTCGGAAGCCCTGACCGGGCGTGCCGATCAGGCGTCAGACTTCGTGAATCGTCCGAACGCCGCCTGAGCAGAACCGCTTTCGCAGTTGCGCCGGTAGGTTTCGCGAGCGATGTCGTCCAGCCCGACGCCGGCCGCGCGCTCGCGATAGAAGCGTTTCGTGGCGCGGACAGACTCGGGCGGGAGTGACGCCAGCCGAGCCGCCAATGCGCGCGCCTCATTCAGCACCGTCCCCGCCGGGACCGCGCGTTCCGCCAGGCCCAGAGCGACGGCATCGCTGCCGAAGATTGCATCCGTTCCCCAGGTGAGCCATCGCGCGCGGGCCGTGCCCACGCGCAGCGTCAGCGCGTCGATCCCCCAGGGCGGGAAGAATCCGAGTTCCACTTCCGGTAAACGCCACGTGGCGTCCTCGGCGGTCACGACGGCATCGCAGCCGATCGCCAGCATGAAGCCGCCGCCCAGCGCGAAACCGTGCACGGCGCACACCACGGGCTTGTCCGTGTCGGCCAGCGCCTTCATCAGGGCGCCCTTGCGGGCGGCGACGTGCACGCGTTGGTCCATCGAGGCCTGCGCCATCTCCTTGACGTCGCTGCCGGCACAGAAGCCCGCACCCTCGCCACGCAGCAGCATCACGTGCACGGCGGGGTCCGCATCGGCCGCAGCGACTTCGGCGAGCAGCCGTTCGGTCGTCGCGAGGTCGAGCGCGTTGCGGACCTTGTTGCGGTCCAGCACCAGCTCGCGTACCGACTGGTCAGCGCTCATCGCAGAAAAAGGCCGGCGCGGGAGGCGAAGCAAGTGGCGAGCGCCGAGATCGCGTCGTCGGTGAGATCGCGCGTCTGCACCTGCCTGTCCACGTGGGCGCGCTTGCCCGCCGCCGGGTCGCCGTCGGCCCCGTGCGCCATCGCCGGCCCGAGCAATGCCGCAGCGAGGATCGCGAGCGATCGACGCAGCGCGCTGCAGGGACGACGGCCAGGCATCACGACGCGACGAGCGCCGCGATGAAGTCCGTGATCGTCTGGTCCTCGGCGGACGTGAGACCGCTCACGCCGACGGCACCGAGCAGCGCGCCTGCGCTGTCTTTCAGCGGCGAGCCGCCGGGCAGTGCGGTGAGGGCCGGATCGCAGAAGTAGCCGATCTCGATCTGTTCGCGATGCAGGCGGGCGAGCACCGCTTCGGTCGTGACGCCCATGCGGGCGGCTGTGTAGGCCTTGCCCTGCGAGATCTGCACGCTGCGCACCGGCGAGCCGTCCATGCGCCCGAAGGCCAGCAGCAGACCGCGCTCGTCGACGACGGCCACGCAGATGGGGCGGCGGTAGTCGGCCGTGGCCTTGGCCATGGCGCGCGCGATCAGGTCCTGGGCGCGTTCGAGGGAGAGGGTGGGCATCGCGGGGCTCCGTGCGGTCGTCGTTGGGGGAAGGCCCGGATTCTACAAGCAGGTCTCTCACGACCGGCACGAAACACACGTCAGCCCGGCGACACTACTTGCCCGTGTGCCCTGCGAGAAAGCGGTCGAGACGATTCGCGAAGCGCTGCCGGTCCGCCTGGGACAACGCCTCCGGCCCGCCGGTCTGCACGCCGGCGCTGCGCAGCGTATCCATGAAATTGCGCATGTCGAGCAATTCGCGCACGTTCTCCTGGCTGTAGAACTCGCCGCGGGGATTCAGCGCGAATGCCTGACGTTCCACGATAGAAGCGGCGAGCGGGATGTCTGCCGTGACCACGAGATCGCCCGGTGCGACCGCGTTGGCGATGTGATTGTCCGCCACGTCGAAACCTCTCGGCACCTGAACGCTGCGAATCCACGGCGACGGCGGTGTGCGCAGCGGCTGATTGGCAACCAGTATGAGCTGGCACTGCACGCGCTCTGCCGCGCGGTAGAGGATTTCCTTGACGGTGACGGGGCACGCGTCGGCGTCGACCCAGATCTGCATCGCGTCGCTCAGCCGGCGCTCAGGGCGCCGCGGCGTTGTGCTCGGCGGGGTATACGTCCACGCTGTAGGCGCCCATCGCTTTCGTGTACGCGAGGATGTCCGTCATTCCACCCCGGTCGATGGCGCTCGTGCAGTTGAAGCTCTCGCCCCACAACTCCAGATAGGTGCCGTCGTGGAACCGGAGGAACACCTGCTTGCGCGGTTCGTGGGCGTTGTAGGCCACGACCACGCCGGCGATGGTCTTGCCTACGATCTCGCCGATCGTGCTCTTCATGCAATGTCTCCTGCCTGCAGCCGATTTCACTCACAGCTCGCGGGCCGCTGCGTCCCGGGGGCGCAGAGTTCGCGAGCCAGCCAGATTTCGAAGGTGTCGTTCGACGGGTTCACCTTGCGCAGGGCGCGCGTCCTTACCTCGCCCGCCTCGAGTTTCGTCATCGTCTGTGCCATCCATCGGGCGAGTTCCCGATCGCTGCGGCCCTGGATGCGGATTTCGCTGACACCCGCGGGCGCGCGATTGCCCACCCGCTCGAAGTCCGGGACCTCGTAGCCGGCCGCGCGCAGGCGTTTGGCGAGCGTGGTCGCGAACGCGCGCTGGGAGTCATCCACGATCTGCACGTAGGCGAGCGGCTTGCGGCCGTCGGCCTTGCGCAGGGCCTGTGCGACGCGGTCCGCCTGGGCGGCGGTCTGGCCGCCATTGTCCCTGGCCTTGGCGAGCAGGGATTCGATCGCGGCGCGGTTCGCGTTCAGCGTGGCCGGCGTGGCGGATTGCAGCAGCACCATCGCGTTGATCACGCCAGACATCTCGTCCTTGTCCGGTGCGGTGGGTGCGGTTTCGATCTTCGCCGCCCTGGCGAGCACGAGCGGCACGGCGTCCGACAGCGCTTCCGGATCGACGACGAGTCCGGTCGTGGCGGCGACGCGGCGATCCTTGTCGTTGCTGAACGCGGCTTCCACGGCGGATTCCACGACGGCGGCGGTCGGTGCGGCCGGCGCGATGCGTTCGCGAGGCTTGTCGCCGAGCCCGAATGCGGGCCGGAATACGATCGTGATGTCGTCGGGTGTCCGGCCGGCGCCCGAACCGCTCCCCGAGCCGGTGCCGGGCGTTGGATCCGCGGGGGCCGCTGCGGGCGATTCCACCGGAGCCGGCGACTCTGTGGTCGCCACCTGCCTCGGAGGCAGCGGCGTGGGTTCGTCGGACGCCGACTGGAGATTGGCGAGCCAGTTGCGCATCTTGCGGACCTCGCCCTCGTCGAGCGCGCAGTGGGTCTGGGTGCCCACCTGCTTCAGCACGCCGTCCAACATGCCGCGGGCAATCTCGTTCTCGCCGGTCTGGATGAGCACCTGCGCGAGGTAGAAGCGCGCACGGGCGAACTCGGATTCCGCCGAGAGGATGCGGTTGAAGGTGGAGCGCGCCGTGGCGAGATCGCCCTTCTGCAGCAGGCCGTAGCCCTCGTCGAGTTCCGCCCACACCGCGCTGCCCGAGGGCGGCGCACATCCCTTGGGAAGGTTCTCGTCGGGCTGATTCAGGTACCAGATGGCGCCGGCCACTGCCGCGGCGATCGCCGCGCCTCCGCCGATCCACACCTTGCCGAGGCCTTTGCCGCCGCCGCCCGAGAGCCTCGGCCCCGGCGCGGGTGAGGTGTCCCGCCCGTCCAGGCGCTCGGCGACCTGGCGGAGCAGTTCGACGAGGTCCTGCGCGTCGTTGCTGCCATCCCAGCCGAGCATATCGAGCGTGTGGGTCTCGCCGAAGCCGAGCGGCGGGTCGACTTCGGCGATGCGGACCGGAAGCAGCTTGCCATTGCGCATGGCGCGGCGGGCTTCGTCCCGCACGAAATCGGAGGAGACGGCGTCGGGCGACCACAGCACCACGACCAGCCGGGCACCCGTCAGGGCCTTCTCGATCTCCGTGGCAAAGGCGCTGCCGCCCTGGATCTCGCGATCCCACCAGACGCTCCGGCCCTTCGCGACGAACGCGTCCGCCAGGGACTGCGCGGTGGCGCGGTCCTCCCTTGCGTAGCTGATGAAGATGTCGGAGGCCATGGGAACGGGCTGCCAGTCGGCAATGCCGGAAGAATGCGGATCGGAGACGGCGCGATGCTCCGCGCAACGGGGGCCGCGCAGAATATGCCGGATGATATAGCGTCGTCAGCGAAGGCCGACGGGCATTCTCGCGAGTACGAAGTCGAAGAGCCTCGGGCCGCGCGGCGGCGCTGCGAGCCAGCCCAGCAGGACGCCGAGCGTGTTGGCCCCCATGTCGGCGTACGAGTAGAAGCGATAGCCGGTGAGCGACTGGGCGAACTCGAGCCCGATGCCCAGTGCGACCATCGCTGCGCCCGCCAGCCGACGCGACGGCGGCGTCACCATGATCTGCGAGAACCACAGCATCAGCGAACCGTAGGCGAGGAAGTGCTGGATCTTGTCGCCCTGCTCGACCTTGAGTTCCGGCGGATGGGGGATGAGCGAGAAGTACGCGACCGCCAGGACGCCCCCCCAGCCGAGGACCAGCCAGATCGTGCGCAGTCGCGCGCGTGCCGCTGCGGACGTCACGGCAGAGCCGCGAGCGCGTCTTCGATCAGGTGGCGGGCGATGCTCAGGCGGTGCGGCAGCACCGGCAGCCGGTCTCGCGAGAACCAGTCGGCGGCCTCGATCTCGCCTTCCTGCGGGACGATCTCGCCCGACACGTAGTCGCAGTGGAATGCGACCATGAGCGAATGGGGGAAGGGCCAGGGCTGGCTCGCGAAGTAGCGCAGGTTGGTGACGTCTACGCCAACCTCTTCCTTCACTTCACGCACCAGGCATTCCTCGATGCTCTCGCCCGGTTCCACGAATCCGGCGAGGGCGCTGAACATGCCCGGCGGGAAATGCGGCGAGCGCGCGAGCAGCAGTTCGCTCCCGTGGTGGACCAGTGCCATCGCCACAGGCGCGAGGCGCGGGTAGTGCGTCTGGCCGCAGGCGGGGCACACGCGCGATCGCTCGCCGGCCTTGCGCTCCGTGGGCGTCCCACAGCGGCCGCAGAACTGGTGGGAGCGGTCCCAGTCCATGATCTGCACCGCCCGGCCCGCGAGCAGGAAGGTGGCGTCGTCGATGATGCCGAACAGGCTGCGCAGCCCCGCCCAGCGCAGATGGTCGTGGGGCTCGGTGCGCTCGTCGCATTCCGCCGAGAAGCAGTGGCGACCTTCCAGCATCCCCAGGTACTGTGTGCGCATCGGCTCCACGCCGAGCGCCTGGGGGCGGGAGACCACGGGCAGCTCAACGCGCTCGTCGTTGCGATGCACGAGCATGAGGTTGCCGCGGAACACGAACCACAACGCGTCGCCTTCGTGCGCCTCGGGCGGGGCGATGAGCGGGACGAAGCCCGGTGCTTCCAGGAGGGACACGATCAGCGCTTCGGCATGTAGAGGTCGGTGATGGAGCCTTCGGCGATCTCGGCGGCGAAGAACACGGTCTCCGAGAGCGTCGGGTGCGGATGGATCGTGAGGCCGATGTCCTCGGCGTCCGCGCCCATCTCCAGCGCGAGCACGGTCTCGGCGATCAGCTCGCCCGCATTGGGCCCGACCATCGCCGCGCCGAGCAGGCGCCGCGTGTTCTTCTCGAACAGCAGCTTGGTCATGCCCTCGTCTCGACCGGTGGCCAATGCGCGACCGCTGGCAGCCCACGGGAACGCCGCACGCTCGTACTCGATGCCCTGGGCCTTCGCCTGGGTCTCGGTCAGACCCATCCATGCAACTTCCGGATCGGTGTAGGCCACCGACGGAATCGTGCGGGCGTCGAACGCGACCTTGTGGCCGGAGATCACTTCGGCGGCCAGCTTGCCTTCGTGGGTGGCCTTGTGGGCGAGCATGGGTTCTCCGCACACGTCACCGATCGCGTAGATGTGCGGCACATTCGTGCGCTGCTGCTTGTCGACGGGGATGTAGCCGCGCTCGTTCACCGTCACGCCCGCGGCATCGGCACCGATGTCGCGCCCGTTGGGGCGGCGGCCCACGGCCATCAGCACGCGATCGTAGGTCTGCGGTTCCGGCGCGCCGTCGCCTTCGAAGGTGGCGCGCAGCCCGGCCTGGGTCGCCTCCAGCTTCGCGACCTTGGTCTTGAGCAGGATCGACTCGTAGCGCTTCTCGACGCGCTTGTGCAGCGGCTTCACGATGTCGCGGTCGGCGCCGGGGATGAGTCCGTCGGCGAGCTCCACCACGGTGATGCGCGAACCCAGGGCGTCGTACACGCAGGCCATCTCGAGGCCGATGATGCCGCCGCCGATCACGAGCATGCGCTTCGGGATCTCCTGCAGTTCCAGCGCGCCGGTGGAGTCCATCAGCCGCTTGTCGTCATAGGGGAAGCCGGGAATCCGGGCGACGGCCGAGCCCGCTGCAATGATGCAGTTGTCGAAGGACACGCGCTTCTTCGTGCCGTCGGTGGCCGTCACTTCGATCATGTGGGGCGAGGTGAATTTGCCGACACCGCTCACCACTTCCACCTTGCGCTGCTTGGCCAGACCGGCCAGACCTTTGGTGAGCCGGCCCACCACGCCGTCCTTCCAGCCGCGCAGGGCGTTGATGTCCACCTCGGGCTTCGCGAACTTCACGCCGAAGTGCGACATCTCGTCGGCCTCGGAGATCACGCGCGCCGCGTGCAGCAGCGCCTTGGAGGGAATGCAGCCCACGTTGAGACACACGCCCCCGAGCGAGGCGTAGCGTTCGATCATCACGACCTTGCGGCCGAGGTCCGCGGCACGGAATGCCGCGGTGTAGCCGCCGGGGCCGGAACCGAGCACGACGACCTCGGCGTGGATGTCGCCCTTCTCGACCGGTCCGGACGATGCCGGAGCCGGGGCGGGCGCGGGCGCAGCGGAGGCAGCGGATTTCGGCGCTTCGGCCTTCGGGGCCGGCGCGGCGGGGGCAGGCGCGGCAGCGGCAGCGTCGGCGGCTTCGAGCATGGCGATGAGCGTGCCCTGCGAAATCTTGTCGCCGACCTTCACCTTGATCTCGCGGATCACGCCGGCGGTGGGCGCGGGGACTTCCATCGTCGCCTTGTCGGACTCCAGCGTGATGAGAGAATCCTCGGCTTTCACGGTGGCGCCGGGCTGCACCAGGATCTCGATGACCGGCACATCCTTGAAATCGCCGATGTCGGGGACTCGGACTTCGACCAGGTTGCTCAACGGGGACTCCTCTTGGGAATGGGTGAAGGGCGGGCTATCGGAGCAGCGCCACCGCGAGGGCGATGCCCGCCGCGATCAGGGCGGCCGATGCCAGCCAGGTGAGTGTCCGCAGCCGTGACGAGATGGACTGGAAGCTCTCGGAGAGCGCCCGGGCCTGCTGGTCCAGCGCGGCCGCCTGCGACTCGGAGTGCACGCGAAGGCGTTCGAGATTGGTCTTGACCAGCTCCAGTTCGAACTTGAGCTGCGCGACATCGGGCGGCACGTCCGCCGCGGGTTGCCGTGCCGGCGCGGGCTCGTCGTCGTCGTCCTTGCGCAGATCGCGCACGAAGGCGGGCACGCGCGCCGCGGCCTTCGCGATCTCGCCCCAGGGGGCGTGTCGAAGCCAGCTCCAGGAAGCCATGGATGCGTCAGCCCCGCACGTGCCCGTCGCCGAGGACGACGAACTTGAGCGAGGTGAGGCCTTCGAGGCCCACGGGGCCGCGTGCGTGCAGCTTGTCGGTGGAGATGCCGATCTCGGCGCCGAGACCGTACTCGAAGCCGTCGGCGAAGCGCGTGGACGCGTTGACCATCACCGAGCTGGAATCCACCTCGCGCAGGAACCGGCGGGCGCGGGTGTAGTTCTCGGTGACGATGGCATCGGTGTGCTGCGAGCCGTAGGTGTTGATGTGCTCGATGGCGGCATTGAGGCCGTCCACGATGCGGATGCTGAGGATCGGCGCCAGGTACTCGGTGTACCAGTCCTCCTCGGTCGCGGGCTTCATGGCGGGGATCACGGCGCGCGCACGGTCGCAGCCGCGCAGTTCGACACCCTTGTCGCCGTAGATCTTCGCGAGCGGCGGCAGCACGCGCTGGGCGATGTCGCCGTGCACCAGCAGCGTTTCCATCGTGTTGCAGGTGCCGTAGCGCTGGGTCTTGGCGTTGTCCGCGACGCGCACGGCCTTGTCGGCATCCGCCTCGTCGTCGATGTACACGTGACAGATGCCGTCGAGGTGCTTGATGACCGGGATGCGCGACTCGGCGCTGATGCGCTCGATGAGGCCCTTGCCGCCGCGCGGGACGATCACGTCGACGTAGTCCTTCATGGTGATGAGTTCGCCCACCGCGGCGCGGTCGGTGGTTTCGATCACCTGCACCGCGGCGGCGGGGAGGCCGGCGGCACGCAGCCCTTCGTGGACGCACGCGGCGATGGCTTGGTTGCAACGGATGGCCTCCGAGCCGCCGCGCAGTATGGCGGCGTTGCCGCTCTTCAGGCACAGGGCCGCGGCATCGGCGGTGACGTTGGGGCGGGCCTCGTAGATGATGCCGATCACGCCGAGCGGCACCCGCATGCGGCCCACCTGGATGCCGGTGGGGCGGTAGCGGAGGTCGGTGATCTCGCCGATGGGGTCCACCAGCTGCGCGACTTCGCGCAGGCCCTGGGCCATCTGGCTCACGCTCTTCGGGCTCAGGGTGAGGCGGTCGATCATCGCGTCTTCGAGACCCTTGGCGCGGGCCTGGGCGACGTCCTCGGCGTTGGCGTCGAGCAGGCGATTTGCCTCGCGCTCGACGGCATCGGCGATGGCGAGCAGGGCGGCATCCTTGGCGCGGGTCTCGGCGCGGGCCATCTCGCGGGAGGCTGTGCGGGCCGCCCTGCCGATGCCGTGCATGTAACTCTGGACGTCCATGGTCCGCTCGCTGGGGAAAGAGCCCTGAATTCTAACTGGATTCGGTGGCGAGCCGGACTGTCTCGGGCGCGGCGAGCCGCAGGCCCAGCTGCCGCAGTTCGTCCCAGGCATCGCCCCGGGCCACGCCCTTCGCGATGCGGTCAATTCGCGCGGCCTGGCCGAGCGCCGCCATGAGTTGTGGGCCGGAGCAGCGGCGCAGAGCCTTGGGCATCAGCCGGGCGCGGTCGCCCCAGACCTTCGCGTCGCGCATGGCCTGCTGGACCGGGGCGCCGGCCGCCACGGCCGACTGCACCCGCAGCAGGGCGCGGGCTTCCTCGGCGATGGCCCATAGCACCAGCGGCAGGCCGGCGCCTTCGCCGCGCAATCCTTCCAGCATCCGTACGAAGTGCAGGGCGTCGCCGTCGAGGATGGCGGGCCCCAGCCCGAAGACGTCGTAGCGCGCGACATCCATGACCGCCGACTTCACGTCCTCCAGGGCGAGCGGCCCTGCCGGGAACAGCAGGCCGAGCTTCTGTACCTCCTGGTGCGCGGCCAGCAGGTTGCCCTCCACCCGCGCTGCCAGGAACTCCAGGACTTCCGGCCCGGCGCTCTGGCCCTGCGAGCGCAGGCGGCCGGACAGCCACGCGGGAAGCTGATCGAACGGGACCTTCTGCGCCTGCACCGCGACGCCCGCAGCTTCGAGCGCCACGAACCACTTGGTTTCCTTCGCGCGCCGGTCGAGCTTGGGCAGCGAGACGAGAGTCAGGGTGTCGGGGGGCAGCGCGGCGGCGTAGTCGACGAGAGCCGCGCCGCCCTCCACGCCGGGCGAGGCTGTCGGCAGCCGCAGTTCGACCATGCGCAGGGTGGAGAAGAGCGACATGTTCGCGCCGCTCGCGTGCAGGCGGCGCCATTCGAAACCGGCTTCGACCTGCAGCACTTCACGCTCGGCGTAGCCCTTGGCGCGTGCCGTGGCGCGGATGCGGTCGGAGGCTTCGATCGCGAGCAGTGGCTCGTCGCCGTAGACGATGTAGAGCGGCGCGAGCTGCCGCTCGAGATGCCGCGCGAGCTGTTCGGAGTCGATCTGCATGCCCGGGCGCGCGCTAGAGCGCGTTCATCTTGAGCAGCAGGGAATGCAGCTTCTCGGGGTCGTCGGTCTTCAGCATCCGCTTTGCCAGCACGGTGACTTCGTCGAGGTCCGTCTTGAGCACCACCTGTTTCACCGCGAGCAGATTCGCCGGATGCATCGAGAACTGGCGCAGACCGAAACCCAGCAGGAGCCGCGTGAGCGAGACGTCGCCGGCCATTTCGCCGCACACGGCCACCGGCGTGCCCGCCTTGTTGGCGGTCTGGATGATCGACGCCACGAGATTCAGCACGGCGGGGTGCAACGGGTCGTAGAGGTGCGCGACGGATTCGTCGGTGCGGTCGATGGCGAGCGTGTACTGGATCAGGTCGTTCGTGCCGATCGACAGGAAATCGAGCTTGCGCGTGAACATGCCCAGCGACAGCGCGGCCGCGGGCACCTCGACCATGCCGCCCACGGGCACCTCGTGGTCGTAGGCGATGCCGTCGCGGTCCAGGCTGGCCTTGGCCTCGGCCACCGCCAGCAGGCTCTGCCGGAGTTCCGTCATCGACGAGAGCATCGGGATGAGGATCTTCACGCGACCGAAGGCCGAGGCGCGGAGGATGGCGCGCAGCTGCCGGTGGAACATCTGCGGTTCGGCGAGGCACAGCCGGATCGCCCGCAGCCCCAGGGCCGGATTCGGCGCGACGCGCTCGGCACCGTCGAGTTCCTTGTCGGCGCCGAGATCGAAGGTGCGGATGGTGACCGGCAGTCGTCCCATCGCGGTGACGGCGGTGCGGTAGGCCTCGAACTGCTCGTCTTCGCCCGGGAGGTCGCGGCGATTCAGGTAGAGGAACTCCGTGCGGAACAGGCCCACGCCGGCCGCGCCGTTCTCGCGGGCCTGATGCACGTCGTCGCTGAGCTCGATGTTGGCGTGCAGTTCGATCCGCGTGCCGTCCAGCACGGCCGCGCGGGTCGTGGTGAGGCGGCGGAGCTTCTGCTGATCGAGTTCCCACTCGTGGCGGCGGAGGCGGTATTCCTCGAGGACGGTCTCGTCGGGGTCGACGATGAGCACGCCATGGGCGCCGTCGACGATGAGGGTCTCGTTCTCGCGGACCAGCCGGCGCGCGTGGTGCAGCGCCACGATGGACGGAATGCCCAGGCTCCGCGCGACGATCGCGGTGTGCGACGTGGTGCCGCCCAGGTCGGTGATGAAGCTCGCGAAGCGGTGCTGCTTGTAGAGGATCACGTCCGCGGGGGACAGATCGTGCGCCACGAGGATGCTGCCTTCCTCCGGCGGGACCACCGAAAGCGCGGCCGGCGCGCCGGTCATGAGGGCGCCGAGGACGCGCTCCACCACCTGCTTCACGTCGGTCTTGCGTTCGCGCAGATAGGCGTCGTCGATCTGGTCGAACTGCTCGAGCAGGGCTTCCATCTGCTGCTTGAGCGCCCACTCCGCGTTGCAGCGCTGCGCCGCGATCATGGCCTTCGGCGCCTCGGAGAGCGTCTCGTCCCCGAGGATCATCAGGTGCACGTTGAGGAAGGCCTCGAACTCCGCCGGCGCGTTGTCCGGAATGTGCGTGGCGAGATCGGACAGCTCCTTGCGCACCTTGTTGAGGGCGTCGTCGAAGCGGGCCTGCTCGAACAGCACCTGGTCGGCGGGGATCTCGAGATGGGCGACCTCGAGCTGCGCGTGGGAGACCAGATGGGCCCGCCCGATCGCGATGCCGCTCGATACGCCGATGCCGTGGAGGGTGAAGGACATGTCTTTCTATCCCAGAGGGGAGTGCGGCGGGTGAGGGGCCGGCCCGTGAGGGCGGCCCGGGAACGGGGAATCCGTTTCGTGCCCGGCGGCTACTCGGCCTCCCCGAACTTGTCGGCGATCAGCTGCAGGATGGCCGTCATCGCATCGGCCTCGTCGGGGCCTTCGGTCTCGATGTCCACCTTCGAGCCCTTGGCCGCGGCCAGCATCATGACGCCCATGATGCTCTTGGCGTTCACCCGGCGCCCGTTGCGCGCCAGCCAAACTTCCGACTGGAACTGGGCGGCCGTCTGCGTGAGCTTGGCCGAGGCGCGGGCGTGCAGCCCGAGCTTGTTGATGATCTCAACTTCCTGTCGCTGCATTTTCGATCGCCGGTGGCATCTTGAAGACGCCCTCCACGCCGCCGGACATCGCTTTGGCGACGACGGTACGGAGGGGCTCGTTGCGGTACGTCAGGGCCCGGACCAGCATCGGCAGGCTGACACCCGCGATGCCTTCCACCCGCCCGGGAATGAGTGCGCGGCTGGCGATGTTGCTCGGGGTGGCGCCGTAGACGTCGGTGAGGATGAGTACACCGCTGCCGTCGTCCAGCTGACGCACGAGTTTCAGCACGGCCGGGTACATCTGCGCCGGATCGTCATGCATGCCCACGCCCAGCTGCAGGAGCTGCAGCGGCCGCGAGCCCATCACATGGGAGGCGCAGTGCACGAGGCTTTCGCCGAGCGTGCCGTGAGCCACGATGAGGATCCCGATCATCCCGTTCCGTTGTCCGAAATCAGATCTTCCCTGGGGAACCGCCGCACAACCTCGCTCCGCTCCGGTCGTGCGGGCGTCGCCGGGATTCTACGCGCTTGGGTTGGCACGGTGCGCAAGGGCCCGCCGCTCAGGCGGTGGGCAGACGATCGAAGCGGTCGAACTGCCCGTCCGCTGCGGATTCCTCGACGCGCAGCACCTTGGCGCCGGGCGGGCCGGCGTGCGTCCAGGCCATCATCGCGGCGATCTGCGCCGGGGTGCCCTGGATCACCGCCTCCACGCTGCCGTCGAACCGGTTGCGCACCCAGCCGGTCACGCCGAGCCGCTGCGCCTCGTGGCGCATGGTCTCCCGGAAGCCGATCCCCTGCACACGGCCACGGATCGACAGGTGCCGGGTGATCCGGGCTTCGTCCATGCCTTCCTACTTGGCACGCATGCCCGGTTCGGCGCCGCTGTCCACGTCGAGCAGGTACACGCCGGTGTCCTCGCCGCTCGCGGCGAGGATCATGCCCTGCGATTCGCCGAAGCGCATCTTGCGGGGCTGCAGGTTCGCCACCATCAGCACCAGCCGCCCTTCGATCTTCGTGGGGTCGTAGTGCGCCTTGATGCCCGCGAACACCTGCCGGGTTTCGGAGCCGATGTCGAGCGTGAGCTTGATGAGCTTCTCGGCGCCTTCGACGTGTTCCGCCTTCACGACGCGGGCGACCCGCAGGTCGATCTTCATGAAGTCGTCGATGGTGATGGTGGGCGCGATGGGCGCGGGGACGAACTTGCCGGGTTCCGCGGGGGCGGGGGTGGCGGCAGGGGCTTCCTGGGTCACGACGGTCTCCTGGTGTTGGGCGTGGCGCTGTTGGGAGTGGGCGTCGGCCGTGGGGCGCAGCGACTCCTTGTTGGCTTCCAGCAGGGCCTCGATCTGTTTCGGGTCGATGCGGGTCATGAGGTGGCGATAGGCGTCGATCCGGTGGCCTTCGGGCAGGGCGGCTGCCGCGTGTTCCCACGCGAGCGGGGCGATGCCGAGGAAGGTCTCGACGCGGGCCGCCACGGCGGGCAGCACGGGCTTCAGGTAGAGCGTGAGCAGCCGGAAGGCTTCGACCGCCTGCGAGCAGACCCAGTGCAGGCGCGCCGCGTTTTCGGGCTGCTTGGCGAGGTCCCACGGCTTTTCCTGGTCGACGAACTGATTCACCTCGTCGGCGGCGGCCATGATCTCGCGCAGCGCCTTCGCGTACTCGCGCTGGTCGTAGTGACCGGCGATGGTCTCGGCGCGCGAGCGCAGCGCACGCACCGCGGCACTTTCCTCGCCTGCGGCCAACTTGCCCTCGAACCGCTTGGCGATGAAGCCCGCCGCGCGGCTCGCGATGTTCACGTACTTGCCGACGAGGTCGCTGTTCACCCGCGCCATGAAGTCATCGAGGTTGAGGTCGATGTCCTCCATCGTCGGGCCCAGCTTGGCCGCGTAGTAGTAGCGCAGCCATTCGGGGTCGAGCCCGAGCGTGAGGTAGCTCCCGGCCGTGATGAACGTGCCGCGGGTCTTGGACATCTTCTCGCCGTTGACGGTGAGAAAGCCGTGCGCGAACACCTGGGTGGGCGTGCGGAAGCCCGCGAACTCCAGCATGGCTGGCCAGAACAGCGCGTGGAAGTAGAGGATGTCCTTGCCGATGAAGTGCACCATCTCGGTGTCGCTGCCCGGCTTGGCAAAGGCGTCGAAGTCGAGTCCTCGCATATTCGCGAGGTTCCGGAAGCTGCCGAGGTAGCCGATCGGGGCGTCCAGCCACACGTAGAAGTACTTGCCCGGGGCATCCGGGATCTCGAAGCCGAAGTAGGGGGCGTCCCGCGAGATGTCCCAGTCGTTCAGGCCCTGGTCGAACCATTCGCGGATCTTGTTGCGCGCCTCTTCCTGCAGGTGCTCCCCGGTCTGGGTCCAGTTCTTCAGGAACCGCTGGCAGTCCTCGTGGGACAGACGGAAGAAGTAGTGGTCGGAGGCCTTGCGCACGGGCGTCGCGCCCGACACCACCGAATACGGGTTCTTCAGGTCGGTGGGCGAGTAGGTGGAACCGCAGACTTCGCAGGAGTCGCCGTACTGGTCCTTCGCGCCGCACTTGGGGCACTCGCCCTTGATGAAACGGTCCGGCAGGAACATCGACTTGACCGGGTCGTAGAACTGTTCGACCGATCGGACGTCTATCAGTCCCCGGTCGCGCAGCTTGCGGTAGATGTCCTCCGAGAGGGTGCGCGTCTCGTCGGCGTGGGTGGAGTAGTAGTTGTCGAACGCCACCAGGAAGCCGTCGAAGTCGCGCTTGTGCTCTGCCCAGACCCGGTCGATGAGGGCTTCGGCCGTGATGCCTTCCTTCTCGGCGCGCAGCATGATCGCCGTGCCGTGGGTGTCGTCCGCGCAGACATAGTGGACCTCGTGCCCGCGCATCTTCTGGAAGCGGACCCAGATATCGGTCTGGATGTACTCCACCAGATGGCCGAAATGGATGCTGCCGTTGGCATAGGGCAGGGCGGAGGTGACGAGAAGACGGCGGGGCATGGGACGGAAGCTCTGCGGGAAAGGCTGTGATTGTATCAAAGTGTGTACAATCCCGGTGTCTGAAATTCAAGATAAATCATAGAGGTAGGTAACAATGCCGACAGTCGACAGCGTGCGCGCAGCGCTCTCCACCCTGATCGATCCGTGGACCGGAAAGGACTATGTCACCGGCAAGGAAGCCCGGAACATCCAGGTGGACGGCGCCGACATCTCGGTCGAGATCGTCCTCGGCTATCCCGCGAAGAGCGTGCTCGAGCCGGTCCGCACCCAGGTGACCGAAGCCTTGCAGGCGATTCCGGGCGCCGGAAAGGTCACCGTGGCCGTGTCTTCCAAGATCGTCGCGCACCAGGCGCTCCGCGGTGCCCAGCGTGTGGAAGGGGTCCGCAACATCGTGGCCGTGGCCTCCGGCAAGGGCGGTGTCGGCAAGTCGACCGTGGCGGCGAATCTGGCTCTTGCGCTCGCGCAGGAAGGCGCCCGGGTGGGCGTGCTGGATGCCGACATCTACGGCCCGTCCCAGCCGATGATGCTGGGCATGGCCGGCAAGCCCCGCGTCTCGGAGGAAGGCGACAAGCGCAAGCTGCTGCCCCTCGAGAATCACGGCATCCAGGGCATCTCCATCGGCATGCTCATCGATCCCGACCAGGCGGTGGCCTGGCGCGGCCCCATGGCGACGGGCGCACTGGAGCAGCTTCTGCGGGACACGAAGTGGAACGACCTCGACTACCTGATCGTCGACATGCCGCCGGGCACGGGCGACATCCAGCTCACGCTCGCCCAGAAGGTGCCGGTGACCGGCGCCGTGATCGTCACGACTCCCCAGGACATCGCCCTGCTCGACGCCCGGAAGGGCCTCAAGATGTTCGAGAAGGTGAGCGTACCCATTCTGGGTATCGTCGAGAACATGGGTCTCCACGTGTGCTCGAACTGCGGTCACGAGGAGCATGTATTCGGGGCGGGCGGCGGCGAGCGCATGGCAAAGGAATACGGCGTGGGCCTGCTGGGCACCCTGCCGCTGGACATCCGAATCCGGGAACAGGCGGATTCCGGCACGCCCACCGTGGTGGCTGACCCGTCGTCGCGCGTCGCCGGGCTCTACCGGGACATCGCCCGCCGGGTGGCGGTGAAGGTCGCCGAACTCGCCAAGGACTCCAGCACCGTTTTCCCGAAGATCGTCATCCAGAACACGTGACGGCGACGGGCTTTCACGGGGCTATACTGCGCCACCTTTTTCGTGCCCGGCGGGCCCTTGCGGCCCCTGGCACCCTGCCCGTGGATCGCCGATGAGCATCAAGTCCGACCGCTGGATCCGCCGCATGGCGGAAGAGCACCGCATGATCGAGCCGTTCGAGCCCCGCCAGATCAAGGAGGTGAACGGCCAGCGCGTGGTGTCCTTCGGCACGTCCAGCTACGGCTACGACATCCGCTGCTCCGAGGAATTCAAGCTCTTCACGAACCTGAATTCGACCATCGTGGACCCGAAGAACTTCGACCCGAAGTCCTTCGTGGACGTGAAGGGCGAGTACTGCATCATCCCGCCGAACTCGTTTGCGCTGGCGCGCACGGTCGAGTACTTCCGCATTCCGCGCAACGTGCTCACGGTGTGCCTCGGCAAGTCCACCTATGCGCGCTGCGGCATCATCGTCAACGTCACGCCGTTCGAGCCCGAGTGGGAAGGCTTCGTGACGCTGGAGTTCTCCAACACCACGCCGCTGCCCGCGAAGATCTACGCGAACGAAGGCGTGGCCCAGGTGCTGTTCTTCGAATGCGACCCGGACGACGTGTGCGAGACCTCGTACCGTGACCGTGGTGGCAAGTACCAGGGTCAGAGCGGTGTCACCCTGCCCAAAATCTAGCGTCCGGGTCCCGCGACCCGGCTGGAGTCCCTGTCCATGAAATTCCGCTTTCCCGTCGTCATCATCGACGAAGACTTCCGTTCCGAGAACACTTCCGGTCTCGGCATCCGCGCGCTGGCCAAGGCCATCGAGGGCGAGAGCATGGAGGTGCTGGGTGTCACGAGCTACGGCGACCTGTCGTCGTTCGCGCAGCAGCAGTCGCGCGCCTCGTGTTTCATCCTGTCCATCGACGACGAGGAACTGTCCTCGCCCGAGGCCGCCGACAAGGCGATCGCCGATCTGCGCGGCTTCGTGAGCGAGATCCGCTTCCGCAATGCCGACATCCCGATCTTCCTGCACGGCGAGACGCGTACCTCGCGGCACATCCCGAACGACGTGCTGCGCGAACTGCACGGCTTCATCCACATGTTCGAGGACACGCCCGAGTTCATCGCGCGCTACGTGGTGCGCGAGTGCAAGGCCTACCTCGAGTCGCTGCCGCCGCCGTTCTTCCGGGCGCTTACCCACTATGCGGCGGACGGCTCGTATTCCTGGCACTGCCCGGGGCACTCCGGCGGCGTGGCGTTCCTCAAGAGCCCGGTGGGCCAGATGTTCCACCAGTTCTTCGGCGAGAACCTGCTGCGGGCGGACGTGTGCAACGCGGTGGACGAACTCGGCGCGCTCCTGGATCACACGGGGCCGGTGGCGGCCTCCGAGCGCAACGCGGCGCGGATCTTCAATGCCGACCACCTGTTCTTCGTAACCAACGGCACGTCCACGTCCAACAAGATCGTGTGGCACTCCACGGTGGCGCCGGGTGACGTGGTGGTGGTGGACCGCAACTGCCACAAGTCGATCCTGCATGCGATCACCATGACCGGCGCCGTGCCGGTGTTCCTCACGCCCACGCGCAACCACTACGGGATCATCGGGCCCATCCCGCTGGAAGAGTTCCGCATCGAGAACATCCGCAAGAAGATCGAGGCGAATCCCTTCGCGCGCGGCCAGAACAAGCAGCCCCGCATCCTCGCGATCACGCAGAGCACGTACGACGGCATCATCTACAACGTCGAGACCATCAAGCAGATGCTCGACGGCCATCTCGACACACTGCATTTCGATGAGGCCTGGCTGCCGCACGCGGCGTTCCACGATTTCTACGGCGACTACCACGCCATCGGCGCAGACCGTCCGCGCTGCGAGGACTCGATGGTGGTCTCCACGCAGTCGACTCACAAGCTGCTCGCCGGACTGTCCCAGGCCTCGCAGATCCTCATTCAGGATTCCCAGAACCGGAAGCTCGACCGCGACGTGTTCAACGAGGCGTTCCTCATGCACACGTCCACCTCGCCGCAGTACGCGATCATCGCGTCGTGCGACGTGGCGGCCGCAATGATGGAACCGCCCGGCGGCAACGCGCTGGTGGAGGAGTCGTTGCTGGAAGCCATCGACTTCCGCCGTGCTATGCGTAAGGTGGACGAGGAGTTCGGGGAGTCCTGGTGGTTCAAGGTCTGGGGCCCCGACTTCCTCGTGGGCGAGGGGATGGGCACGCGCGAAGACTGGATGCTCGCGTCCGACGACCGCTGGCACGGGTTCGGCAACATCTCGCCGGGCTTCAACCTGCTGGACCCCATCAAGGCCACCGTGATCACCCCGGGCCTCGACGTGGACGGCGACTTCTCCGAACCCGGCATCCCGGCGGCGATCGTCACCAAGTACCTGTCCGAGCACGGCGTCATCGTCGAGAAGACCGGCCTGTACTCGTTCTTCATCATGTTCACCATCGGCATCACCAAGGGCCGCTGGAACACGCTGGTGACCGAACTGCAGCAGTTCAAGGATGACTACGACAAGAACCAGCCGCTGTGGCGCGTCCTGCCGGAGTTCGTGGCGAAGCACCCGCGCTACGAGCGCGTGGGTCTGCGCGATCTTTGCACCCAGATCCACGGCATCTATCGCAAGAACGACGTCGCGCGGCTCACGACCGAGATGTACCTTTCGAACATGGAACCCGCAATGCGGCCCGCCGACGCCTTCGCACGGATGGCGCACCGCGAGATCGACCGCGTGCCGATCGACGAGCTGGAAGGGCGCGTCACCTCCGTGCTGCTCACGCCCTACCCGCCGGGCATTCCGCTGCTGATCCCCGGCGAGCGCTTCAACCGCACGATCGTGCGCTACCTGCAGTTCGCCCGCGAGTTCAACGCCGCCTTCCCCGGGTTCGAGACCGAGATCCATGGTCTCGTGGACCAGAAGGAAGGCGACGTCACGACCTACTACGTCGACTGCGTGCCGAGATAGCGCTGGTCCCGGAGTCGCGCCATGCGGCGCTCGTCCGGGCTACGTGGTCATTGGGAACCCGGGTGCTTGGGTGGATGTGGGGTGTGCGGTGGCCGTCATCGTCCCCGGAGTCGCGCCGCACGGCGCGACTCCGGGGCCGGCGTTTACGTAAGGCCAACGCCCAAGTTGGAATGATTTCTCCCGCTCCGCCTTTACCGGCAGTAGCAGTAGAACCGCGGACTAAGTTCTTTTCCGGATGCGGGCTGAGCCAGCACGGGTTGAGCGTGTTTCCCCGCCTCGGAACACTGGCGGATGCAATCGCTCTCGAATACCGGCGCAGGTCGATCCCCCTGGTCCCACAAGGTCAGGACGAAAAACAGCGCAACCAGCAATCCGACGATCAGTACCTTGATCACCCGTTTCTGCACAACGTTTCATCCATTTGGCAATCCACGACAAGTCGCGGTGGCGCGACGGGCGAACACCCACCGCCCCCGCATCGACTCACTCCGACTTCGTCCTCTCGGCCTTCTGCTCTTCCTCGATGAGCTTGTAGGCGATGTAGTACTTGGCGATGTTCGCGACGTACTGCGTCGTCTCGCGGCCGATCTTCATCGCCGCGACCGTCTCGACGTGCTGGAACCACCGGTTCGGGTCCAGCCCCATGCGCGCGGCCTCGCGGCGCAGCGAGGCAATGCGTCCCGGCCCCGCGTTGTACGAGGCAAACCCGAACAGCGTCCGATCGAGTTCGCCGATCGCCGGGTCGTCGAAGTACGTGTCGAGGAGACGCCGCATGTACTTCGCCCCGCCGTGGATGTTGCTCTCCTCGCTGTGAATATCGCCCACCTTCAATTCGCGGCCGGTCGCGGGCAAGATCTGCATGACTCCGACCGCGCCAACGCGGCTGCGCCGGTTCTGGTCGAGTCCGGACTCCTGGTAGCCCTGAGCGGCCAGCATCAGCGGGTCGAAACCATACTGCGGTGCGAAACGCCGGAAGAAGGCGATGGTGCGCTGGAAGCGCGCAAGTTCCGCCGGGTCCGTCGCGCTCTTGACCCATTTGGTGCTGGAGAGATAGCGGCGCAGGATCGTGTTGCCCGTTGCCGTGCCCGCACGATGGGTCGTCATGTACGCGTCGACGAGGGCCTTCAGTTGCGGGGTGTGCTTGCGGATCGCCCAGGCGATGTTCTGGCCCGCCGCGATGGCAATGTCGGGATGCAGACGCATCCGGTGAAAGACGCCAGCCCAGGCTTCCCCGATGTGCTGGTCGATGATCGTGTAGTCGACCAGTCCCGCGTCCAGCATCTCCAGCAGGTCCTCGGGTTCGAGATGATCGTCGGCGTCGACGATGCGGATCGGCTTCAGGCCGCGACGGGCGAAGTCCTGGTTCACGGCCTCCACATGCTGCCGGAAAGTCGTGGAGCGGCGCAGGAACAACGACCGGCCGGCGAGATCCTCGAGGGCTGCAATCGGCGGTGCGCGAGGCGACGACGCGACGATCTCCCGCACGTTGTCGAGAAAGGGCACGGAGAAGTCCGCGTAGGCCTCCCGTTCCGGCGTGTGCGTGAGATTCGCTACCGCGATGTCGCCGCGGCCGTCCCGCAGCCGCGGAAAGATCTCGTCCCGATGCACCGGGATGAACACCGCCGGGACGTACTGCTTCGTCTTCTTCGGGAAGTCCGCGTTGAGCCGCTTCTCGAACTCACGGACCATGTCATGCGAAATACCGAACTCCCGTCCGCGGTCCACGAGGTAGTGCGTCTTGTTGTGAACCACCAGTACGCGAAGGAAGCCGCGCTTGCGGATCTCGGGGAGGTCGCCGAGGCCGCGCTCGTTGGCCAGCCGAAGGAAGGCGTTGTCGCCGGGGCGGGGTGGGGCGGCGACCGCGGGCAGGGCGAGCCCGGCACCCGTGGCGGCGAGCAGGGCGACGCCCGCCAGCCGCCGTAGCGCGGCAACGATCCGGTCCGGCGCGATGTTCATGTCGAGTCCTCGTGGAATTCCGCCGATGCTGTGAAGATTCCGCGAAAGAGTACCGCAGGTCTGCGCCCGGTCACGAACTCGCGTAACCGATGGCGAGACGGCGTCCCGTGACGGACACCGGGTCTGCGTGGAACTGACAGCTGGGAGGTTGTCGCGACAGCCTCTCGGCCGCCGATGGCCAGGGAGTGCGGTCCTTGCCTGCGCTCCAGCCGCGCCGTGCAGCGGCGCAGCCGGGCTCATGCGGTACGGCAAAAGCGCGTCGAGTCACGCCCGCAACGACGGGGCGAGGGACAGGACTGTGTCGATGAATCTGACATGACCCACGTCGTTGCAGTCCGGTTGGGCGAAAAATCTCTGTGAACTGAACGGGGTCCCGATGTTTGGCACGAGACATGCAGCCTCGCGCGCGCCCGAGGATTGCGTGCAGCCATGCATGTCGGGACGGACCTCGGGGCGCCAACAACAAATGGAGTCATGCATGAAGCTGAGACATGCGGTCATTGCCGCCCTGCTGGGATCGTCGTTCCTTTCGACTGCGCAGGCGGCGCTGTTCGATTTTTCCTTCACATTCTCGAACAGAGCTTTTCCGTTTTCTGGAGGAACGGTCACAGGGATCGTTCGCGGTCTGACCGACAATGCCGTCTCGGCCGCGAGCAGCGTCGAGATCACGGGCAACTCGGACGGTTTCGGCCTTGGCGAGTATGTCGGCAATCCAAGCACCAATCTTTGGCTTATGTCGGGAGGTGCGCTAACGGCTTACACCTTTCGATCGTTCGGCTCCTCGAACTCGCAACCTGATGTGACTTGTTGCACGCTTAGCCTGAATTCTTCAAGCCCTAACGGTTTTGCACTGTCCAACAGTTCAAGCGGGGCCAGTTTGGACCAAAGGAACAGTTCCATCACCTTCACCCGCCTGGTCACGGCCGTTCCCGAGCCCGACATGTTCTGGCTGCTGGGCGTCTCTGCAGTCGGCATCGGTGCCTCCGTGCGCCAGTCTCGCCGCTCCAGCGCTGCAGCCCATCGCGCGTAACGCAGGGCACTGGCATTTGACCGGGCGGGTCAGGATGGCCCGCCCGGTCGCTGAGTTCTGCAGGTCTCGCCTGCAAACGGGCTACGCCGCCGCCGGACCTGACGGCGCCGGGACAATCCTCTCGTAGTCCGCAAACGCGTAGCGAATCCCCTCTTCCGTCTGCCTTTCCTCCCGACCGACCTCACGCCAATGGTCCAGGTTCACGGGCGGAAAGAACGCACCCCCCTCCGGCGCGAGATCCACTTCGGTGACGAGCAGCCGATCCGCGAGCGGCAGGGTCAGCCCGACACTGGGTCAGCCGCCGATGGCCAGGGAGTGCAATCCTCGCCCGCGCTCCCGCCGTGTCGTGCGGCGGCGCAGCCGGGCTCAGGCGCCGCGGAGCCAGTGCGTCGAGTTACTCCCGCCACGGCGGGGCGCGGGACAGGACTTCGTCGACATCTTTGACATGACCCGCGTCGTTGCAGTCCGGTTGGGCGAGAAATCTCTGTGAACTGAACGGGGTCCCGATGTTTGGCACGAGACATGCGGCCTCGCGCGCGCCGGAGGATTGCGTGCAGCCATGCATGTCGGGACGGACCTCGGGGCGCCAACAACAAATGGAGTCATGCATGAAGCTGAGACACGCTGTCATCGCCGCTGTGCTGGGATCGTCGTTCCTTTCGACTGCGCAGGCGGCGCTGTTCGATTTTTCGTTTGCGTTCTCGAACGGAGCTATTGGGTTCTCCGGAGGAACGCTCACGGGCATCGTGCGCGGCCTCACAGACAACGCCACGTCTGCTGCTAGCAGCGTCGAGATCACAGGGAACTCTGCCGGGTTCGGCCTTGGCGAGTATGTTGGCAATCCGAACAAGAACTCTTGGACTATGGTCGGAGGTGCGATTACGGGCTTTGACTTCAGAGTCTTGGGTACCTTCAATTCAACGCCGGACGTGACGTGCTGCACATTGATTCTCATTAGCGCCGATTCCTTCTTCGGGCTGAACCAAAATCCTTCGGGCGCGGGCTTCAGATCGGGAGGCCCGGCCCCCGTCTTCAGTCGTCTGCAAACGTCCGTTCCTGAGCCCGACATGTTCTGGCTGCTGGGCGCCTCTGCACTCGGCATCGGCGCCTCGATGCGGCAGTCTCGCCGCTCCAGCCCTGCAGCCCATCGCGCGTAACGCAGGGCACTAGCGTTTGACCGGGCGGGTCGGGATGACCCGTCCGGGCGCTGGGTTCCGCAACTCTCCCCTGCAAGCGAGCTACGCCGCCGTACCCGACGGCGCCAGAACGATCCTCTCGTAGTCCGCGAACGCGTAGCGCACCCCTTCTTCCGTCTGCCTGGCCTCCCGCCCGACCTCACGCCATCGGTTGAGGTCCACCGGCGGAAAGAACGCATCTCCCTCCGGCGCCAGATCCACCTCGGTGACGAGCAGCCGATCCGCGAGCGGAAGCGCCAGCGTGTAGATCTCGCCGCCACCCACCACGAAGACTTCCGATTCGCCTGTCGCCGCCGCGATCGCGGCTTCGACCGATGGCACGACCGCAGCGCCCTCGACCCGATAGGCGGGATTGCGCGAGATGATGATCGTGCGGCGCCCGGGGAGCAGGCGCCCAATGGACTCGTGGGTCTTGCGGCCCATCACCAGGGTGTGGCCCATCGTGAGCGCCTTGAAACGCTTCAGGTCCTCGGGCAGCCGCCAGGGCAACTGGCCATTGACGCCGATCACGCCGTTGCGGGCGACGGCAACGATGAGAGAGAGGCGGGGGCGGGCAGCGGTCATGGGGCTCCGTGGGGCGGGCAACAACGAAAAACGCCCCGCATGCGGGGCGTTTTCGCGGTGCGGGTGAGGCTCAGCGCTTCTTCCAGTCACCCGACTGTTCGAAGGCGTAGCCGGCCTTGTAGATCGTGGCTTCGTCGAAGTGCTTGCCGACCAGCATCATACCGATGGGCAGACCGTCCGACATGCCGCAGGGCACGGTCATCGCGGGGTGGTGGGTGATGTCGAAGGGGCACGTGTTGCCGATCATCTCCAGCGCCCGCTGCACGTACAGCTCGCGCGGGGCGTTGGCGGGCGGCAGCGGCGTGGCCTTCAGTGCCATCGTCGGCAGGAGCAGCAGGTCGTAGCTGGCGAGCACCTTGTCGTAGGCGGCCTGGATCACCCGGGCGAGGTTCACCGACTTGCCGTAGAACTTGGAGCCGTACTTCTTTTTCATGTGCACGCCGAGGACGGTCAGGATCTTGGTCGTCTCCGACAGCTGATCGGCGCGCAGTTCCCAGCCGTGCAGCTTGTCGATCAGGCTGGTGACGTAGAGGTCCTGGCGCGACAGGCCGTAGCCGTCACCGAACATCATGGTCTGCGCGATGCCTTCGGTGCCGATGGGCGTCCACACCGCCGGGCCCAGCAGGTGCTCGGGGATCGACACTTCCTCCACGATGGCGCCGAGGGCCTTCATCTGCTCCGCCGCCTTGCGCACGCAGGCGTCCACGTCGGCCTCGGAGTTGGCGTGACCGAAGCCTTCCTTGAGCACCGCGATCTTCATGCCCTTGACGCCGCCCTTGATGCCGGAGGTGTAGTCGAGGGTGCCGGGCTGCTTGGTGTGGTACTGGCGCGGGTCGTAGCCGTCGACGCCGGCGAGCACCTCGAGCATCGTGGCGTTGTCCATCACGTTGGCGGTCATGGGGCCGGTGTGATCGACGAAGATCTCGATGGGCATGATGCCGGTGTAGGGCACGAGGCCGTGCGTCGGCTTCATGCCGACGATGCCGCACCAGGAGGCAGGCATGCGGATCGAACCGCCCTGGTCGCCGCCGATGGACATGTCGCAGTCGCCGAGCGCCACCACCACGCCGCTGCCGGACGAAGAGCCGCCTGCGGAATAGCCCATCTTGTGGGGGTTGTGGACCGGGCCCTTGGCACCCGTGTGGCTGCCGCCGGAGATGCAGTAGTTCTCGCAGTGGGTCTTGCCGGCGATCTCGCCGCCGGCGTCGAGAATGCGGGTGACGATCGTGGCGTCGATCTCGGGCACATAGCCTTCGAGGATCGAGTTGCCGTTCATCATCGGCACACCCGCGACCATCACGTTGTCCTTGATGCCGACCGTCTTGCCGGCGAGCTTGCCGGACGAGGCACCCTTGATGGAGGTCTTCACGTACCACGCGTTGCGGGGATTCTCCGCGGCCGTGGGGAAGTAGCCCGGCGTACGCGGGTACTTCACGACCGGCAGGGCATCGGGCATCGAATCGACGAGGTTGTAGGCGTCGATGTAGGGCTGCATGAGCCCGAGGTAGGAGGACACGTCCGCATCGGTGAGGGACAGGCCGACCGTGTCGGCGGCATCCAGCAGTTGTTCGGGGGTGAGCGCAGGTACTGTCATCATGTCCTCCAGGTGGTGGTTTCGCGATCGGTGCGCCGGACACGCTTTCGCCCGGTGCGCTCTCGTCGCGACAGTTGAATCAAGGGGCCAGCAGTCTGACCAGTTCCGGGTCCGTCCGCACGCTGTCGGCCGGGCCTTCGAGCGCGATGCGCCCGCGGTCCATCACATAACAATACTGAGACACGCGCAGGGCGAGCTGCACATGCTGCTCCACGATTACGACAGCCATGGTCTTGGTGAGTTGCTCGAGGCGCAAGGCAATCTCTTCGATCACGCCGTGCCACACGCCCTCGGTCGGCTCGTCGAGCATCAGCAGATGCGGGCGCGCGAGCAGCGCGCGGCTGATGGCGAGCATCTTGCGCTCGCCGCCGGAGAGCGTGCCCGCCTTCTGCGCGAGGCGCTGACCGAGCCGCGGGAACAGCGCGATCATCTCGTCCATGCCGCTCCGGCCGGTGCGGTCGCCCATGGACCCGATGAGCAGGTTCTCCTTCACGGTGAGCCCGCCGAACACGGCCTGATCCTGCGGCACGTGCCCGAGCCCCTGACGCACGCGCCTCTCGGTGGCGACGCGGGTGATGTCCGTGCCGTCGAAGCGCACGCTGCCCTTCGAGGCCTTCATCTCGCCGGCGAGCGTCTTCAGCAGCGTGGTCTTGCCGGCGCCGTTGCGGCCCAGGATGGCCACCGCACCCTTCGATGGCACCTTGATGGACACGCCGAACAGCGCCTGGCTCGTGCCGTAGTGGGCCTCGATGCCTTCGGCGTGGAGCAGGACGTTCTCAGGCATGGGCGAGATACGCCTCCTTCACGCGGGGGTCCTCCTGCACTTCCGCGGTGGGGCCGGTCGCGACGATCTTGCCCTGGTCCAGCACCGTGAGCGAGTCACAGATGTCCTTGATGAAATCGAGATCGTGTTCGACGATCAGGAGCGAGCAGGTCGCCTTGATGGGCGCCAGCAGCTCGCCGGTGGCGCGCCGCTCCTGCGGGCTCATGCCGGCCGTGGGTTCGTCGAGCAGCAGCACCTTCGGGTCCCGCGCGAGTGCCATGGCGATCTCCAGCCACTGCTGCTGCCCGTGGGACAGTGCTCCCGCGAGTTCGTCCGGACGGTCGCTCAGCCGGAAGCGCGAGAGCAGTTCCAGCACCTTGGGGTCGAGGGAACGCCGCGATTTCGACGTGAGCAGGCGGCCCATGCTCTCGCCCGCCTGGAGCGACAGCAGCACGTTGTCGTACACAGAGAGCTGCGGGAGGATCGCCGTGATCTGGAACTTGATGCTGAGCCCCGCCCGCGAACGCTCGGGGGAGGTGGCCGTGGTGATGTCCGTCCCGCCGATGGTGATGGTGCCGGACGTCGGAATCTCCGCGCCGGCGATGCACTTGAGCAGCGTGCTCTTGCCGGAGCCGTTGGGGCCGATGAGCCCGTGGAATTCGTTCTCCTTCACCACGAGCCCCGCCTTGTCCAGGGCGGTGAGCGCGCCGAAGATCTTGGTGATGTCCTTCGCCTCGAGCAGATTCATGGCGTCGACCCCGGCTGGCGCGCCACCTTGGCGCGGCCGAAGGTGCCGATCCGCTCGCGATCCGTCACGACGAGGCCGATGAGCCCGGTGGGGCGGAACATCACGGTGCCCAGCAGCAGGAGCCCCAGCACCACGGGCCACCCGGTCTCGAGGAACGCGGTGACATCCGCGCCGAGCCAGTCGATCTGCGGCAGCGCGTAGCTGATGAGCTCGATGATCGCGACACCCAGGATCGCCCCGACCAGCGTGCCGACGCCGCCAAACAGGACGTACAGCACCACCTGCGTGGAGAGCACGGGGCCCAGCTGGCCCGGGCCGACGAAACCTTCGTGGAACGCGTACAACCCGCCCGAGACGCCGGCGATGATCCCGGCGAGCGAGAACACCACGCCCTTGTAGCTCTGCACGTTGTAGCCGAAGAACGCGATGCGGCCTTCCTGCTGGCGGATGCCAGCGAGCACGAGGCCGAACTGCGAGCGCACCAGCAGCCGCACCAGGATGTAGGTGACGATCAGCGTACCCAGAGCGAGATAGAAGAACACCGTGCCTTCCTCGATCTCGAAGCTCCCGGCCGTCAGTCGCGGTAGCGACGAGATGCCGTTCTGCCCGCCCACCCAGGACCAGCCGCGGGCCAGCCGCTCGATCACGTAGGAGCCGGTGAGCGTGCCCATGGCGACGAACACGACCGACGGAATGCGCCGGCCGAAGATGACGATGACCGCAACGATGAACGCGAGGATCAGCCCCACGATGGCTGCCGTCGGCATCAGCACGAATATGGAAGTGACTTCGGATTTCGTGGCGAGCAGGGCCGTCACATAGCCCGCCACGCCGGAGAACAGCGCCTGGCCGAAGCTCATGATTCCCGCGTAGCCCCAGACCAGATCGAAGGAGATGGCGAGCAGCGCGAGGATGCAGATCTTGGTGGCGAACAGGACCCAGAACTCCTCCAGCATCCACGGCATGGGGAGCGCGATCAGCAGCAGGGCGACCTCGACGATCGGGATGATCCTGCGACCGGGGCGGCTGGCTGGGGCTTGGCTCATGGCGTGTGCAAGTGGGGTCTGGAAGCCTCTCCGGGGTTCACCCGGAGAGGCTGCTGCTTCGCTCTATCGGGGATCAGGCCTTCAGGCACTCACGCGGATCCACCATGCCCGGGCTCTTCTCGATGATCTCGTACTTGCCGCCCTTGGCGACGGCGATGTACATGTTCATCTTCGAATGCCACGTGCCCGGCACCATCTCGCAACCGCCTCCGGGGCCGTCGGCGAGCTTGGCCTTGTTGAGGGCCGCATCGACGTCCTCGCGCTTGACGCTCTTGGCGGTCTTGACGGCTTCCGCCCAGAGGTTGATCCCGCGCCACATGCCCGTGGAGGCGCTGCCGGCGGTGAAGGGGTTCTTCGTGCCGTACAGCTTCGTGTACTTCTCCTGCAGCTTGTTGCCGAAGGGATCGTTCACGGCCTTGAAGTAGTCGAGGCAGCTCGCCAGACCTTCGATCTCGTTGGCCGGGGTGATGTTGAGTGCGTTCTCGTCGTAGTACACGCAGGCGAGACGTCCGCCCTTCTTCTGGAAGCCGGCTTCATAGAGCTGCTTGAAGAACACCGGGGTGCCGGGCGGGATCGTCGTGTTGAACACGACGTTCGTGCCGCTCGACATGATCTTGCTCACGACGGCGCTGTACTCGTTGTGGTCCACCGGGAAGTAGACCTCGTCCACCACTTCGCCGCCGCTCTTCTCGATGACCTTGCGGGCGTACTTGTTCAGTTCGTGCGGCCAGACATAGTCGGCGGAGGGCAGGAAGAACTTCTTGCCGCCGTTCTTGATGAGCCACGGGATGAAGGTGTCGCACTGCTGGGCGGGCGAGGGACCCGTGCAGTAGAGGTACTTCGTGCACTCGAGGCCTTCGTACAGCTGCGGGTAGATGTACAACGTCTTGCCGCGGTTGACGATCGTGTCCTTGATGGCGTTGCGCATGGAGCTGGTGATGCCGCCGAAAACGACGTCGACCTTGTCCTTCTGCACCAGCTTGCGGACGCGGGTGACGGCGAGCTGCTCGTTGCTGGCCGTGTCCTCGAGGATGATCTGCAGCGGGCGTCCAAGAAGACCGCCGGCCGCGTTGATTTCCTCGACCACCATTTTCGCGACGTTCGCGTTGGGGATGCCCGCGTAGCCGATGGCACCCGTCAGGTCGGTGGCGATGCCGACCTTGATGGGGTCGGCCGCCCAGGCGCCCTTGGGATTCAGGATGTAGCTGCCGCCGCCCAGCGCGACCATGCCCGCCAGGGCGCTCGAACGCTGGATGAACAGTCGCCGTGCATAGGACTGCAGACGCTGCTGGGTGTCGTCGTGACTCATCTCAACTACCTCCTCGTTTTGGACAAGAGACCTTCCGGCCGGAACTTCACGATGATGATGGCTAGTACGAACACGAGCAGGTCTGCGACCACGGGCTTGATGGCCCAGGGGAGCGCTGCGCTCGTGGCGCCGACCAGGGCTGCGCCGGCGATGGAACCCTCGAAGCTGCCCATGCCGCCGAGCATCACCGCGAGGAACGACTTGATGAGGAAGGGCACGCCCATGTCCGCGCTGATGGAGTACATGGGCACCATCAGGGCGCCGGCGAGACCCGCCAGCGCCGAGCCGAACGCGAACGTGCCGGCGTAGACCCGATTGACGCTGATGCCCGAGGCACGGGCCAGCGCGGGATTCTCGAGCGACGCCCGCACTTGAAGGCCTAGCGTGGTCCTGGTGAGAAGCAGCCAGCACCCGACCATGACGAGTGCCGTGATGATGATCACCGCCGTGCGCCATTGCGACACGGACGCGTCACCGATCACGAAGGACCCGACGAGCGGTGCATTGACACTGTAGAAGCGCCCGCCGAGCAGAGCCCGGACGGTTTCCCTCAGCGACAGGGCGATGGCGTACGTGCCGAGCATCGCGACGATGGGCGCGCTATAGAAGCGACGGATCGCGAGGCGTTCGAGGATGAGACCGATGAAGGCCACGACGAAGGGCGCGGCGATCATCCCGGCCCAGGTGGGCATGCCGTGCTCCTGGAACGAGTACACGGTATACGCGCCGAGCAGGACGAACTCGCCGTGCGCGAAATTGAAGATGCCCATCATGCTCGCGATGACGCCGAGCCCCAGCACCACCAGGACGAAGATGGCGCTGTACGCGGCAATATCGAACACGAACGGAACGACGTCCATATCCTCCCCGGGATATCGTTTGGGCGACGGCCTCGACCGCAGATTCCATGCCCATGCGCGCGGCATCGCAGCACGCCGAGTTAAACGCAGGAATCGTCAGATGAAATCTCTACCGTGCCGCGAAGTGCTGATCATCGCGACTTCGAGTCTTCGCACTCTGCAGGTGCGTAGCTCGCGAACTATTGGTGCGCGACATGCTGTAGACGCCGCGCCACGCACCAATATCGCTCGGAGATTAACGTGCACGGCGACGCGAGCACAAGACGAATTCCGTTGCGCGCTGCACCATGACGGCGGTGGCGAATGCACGCTCGCCGGGGGTTTCCATTCGAGTTCGTCCGGCGCATCATCACGGCATAACGACAACGACAGAGATGCGCCTCGCCCGTGTCTCGCAGGCAGTGCGCGGAGCAGTGTCAACGCCCTGACAGGAGTTGTTCGACCATGGCAACCCATCCGAAGGAAACCGACCCGGCCATCCGGGTGAAGGCGCTCGAATCCCTTCTCACCGAGAAGGGCCTGATTGATCCCAAGGCGCTCGATGCGCTGGTGGACACGTTTGAACACAAGGTGGGGCCGCGCAACGGCGCCAAGGTCGTGGCCAAGGCGTGGGTAGACCCCGCGTACAGGCAGCGGCTGCTGTCCGACGGCACCGCCGCCATCAAGGAACTCGGCTACTCCGGCCTGCAGGGTGAGGACATGGTGGTGCTCGAGAACACCGACGAGGTCCACAACGTCGTCGTTTGCACCCTGTGTTCCTGCTATCCCTGGCCTACCCTCGGTTTGCCGCCGGTCTGGTACAAGTCCGCGCCCTACCGCGCCCGGGTCGTGGCAGACCCGCGCGGGGTGCTGGCCGAGTTCGGCGTGAGCGTCCCCGAGACGACGGAAGTCCGCGTCTGGGACACCACGGCGGAACTGCGCTACCTCGTGCTGCCTAAGCGTCCGGAAGGCACGGACGGCCTCTCCGAGTCTCAGCTGGCGGATCTCGTCACTCGCGATTCCATGATCGGTGTCGGCGTCGTCGCCGCGCCCTGACCGACTCTTACCGAGGAGAAGACCATGAACGGTATTCACGACCTGGGCGGGATGCACGGTCTCGGCCCCATCGACCGCGAAGAAAACGAACCGGTGTTCCATGAACCCTGGGAAGGCCGGGCCTTCGGGCTGTTCGCTGCCACCGTCGTCTTCGCCGGCTACTCGGTGGACGAGTTGCGGCACGAGATCGAGAAGATGGGCCACGCCGAGTACCTGCAGCATTCCTACTACGAGCACTGGCTCGTGGCCTTCGAGGAGGTGCTGAACAAGCGCGGATTCGTGACCCACGAGGAGCGCCTCGCGCGCATCGCCGAACTCGAGAAGGGAGTGCACTGATGCTGCTCACACCTGAAATCGTGCCGGGGCTCGTCGCCGCCGGCGCTTCCGCGCGGATTGCCGCCCATGTCGCCCCCCGTTTCCGCGCCGGCGATCGCGTGCGCATCCGCAATCTGAACCCTGCCACCCACACCCGCCTGCCTCGCTACCTGCGCGGCAAGATCGGCATCGTCGAGGTCGACTACGGCGTGTTCGTCTTCCCCGATACGCACGCGCACGGCCTGGGCGAGAAACCGCAGCACTGCTACAGCGTCCGATTCACCGGCCGGGAGCTGTGGGGGCCGGCGGCACCGGAGCGGGATACGCTCCGCGCCGATCTGTTCGACGACTACATGGATCCCGCCTGAGACAGTCGGCGTCGTCCGTCTGCGTGCCGACCTTCGTAGCGTCACCCATGGATTCCCGTTCCCGTCTGCTCGACACCGCGCTGCCCTGTGAAGGGCAGGCGGATGTCGTATTCGCCGAGCCGTGGGAGGCCACGGCCTTCGCCCTGATCGTGTCGCTCTCGCGCGCCGGCTACTTCACGTGGCCGGAATGGGTGGAATGCTTCTCGAAGGAAGTCGCCCTGGCCACCGAGATCGAAGCCCGGGGCGATAAGCCACCCTCTTACTACGAGCAGTGGCTCGCCGCGGCCGAGAAGATCGTCGAGGCGAAAGGTCTCGCGTCGATCGATCAGCTCCGCGCGAAGAAGCTCGGCATCGCCGCCGCGGGCGCCGCCCATGTCCTGAAGGGTGCGACGCGCAAGCCGCTGACGGTGGCGTGATGGCGGGCACCGAGGCCGATTCGCGGGTTCCCGTCACCATCCTCACAGGGTTTCTCGGCGCGGGCAAGACGACGCTGCTGAACCGCATCCTGCGCGAGAACCACGGTCTGCGCATCGCCGTCATCGAGAACGAATTCGGCGAGGCCGGCATCGACAACGATCTCCTCCTCGACAGCGGCGAGGAGCAGATCGTCGAGATGAACAACGGCTGCATCTGCTGCACCGTGAGACAGGACCTCGTACGCATCCTCAACGATCTGGGCGAGCGCCGGCGTGCGAACACGCTGGCGTTCGACCGCGTGGTAATCGAAACCACCGGCCTCGCAGACCCCGCGCCCGTGGCCCAGACATTCTTCATCGACGACGACATCTCCCAGGGCTACCGCCTCGACGGCGTCATCACGCTGGTGGATGCGCGGCATGGCCAAGCCCAGCTCGACGAGCACCACGAAGCACAGGAGCAGGTCGCCTTCGCCGACCGGATTCTGGTGTCGAAGACCGACCTCGTCGATGACGCCGCCCGCCAGACCCTGGAGGGCAGACTGCGCCGCATGAATGCCCGCGCGCCGATGCAGCGCGTGGACTTCGGTCGCACACCGATGGCAGATCTGCTGGACGTACGCGGATTCGATCTCGACACCATCCTCGAGATCGAGCCCGGTTTCCTGTCGGAGGACGATCATGTGCACGACGAGGCCATCCGGTCCTTCGTGTACCGGGAGAGCCGGCCGTTCGATCAGCCAGCCCTGGAGGATTTTCTCGCGGGAGTGGCGCAGAACTACGGGCCACAGCTGTTCCGCTACAAGGGCGTGCTCAACGTCGACGGTATCGGCAGCCGCATCGTGTTGCAGGGCGTCCACATGCTCATGTCGACGGACCTGGGGCGCACCTGGATGGCCGAAGAACCGCGCGAGTCGACTCTGGTGTTCATCGGCCGCGATCTGCCCGAGGCGGAGATCCGTGCCGGGCTGGACGGGTGCCTGATCGGGTAGACGTCGTTGTCCGGCCGCACCACTCGTGCGTAGCCCGGACGAGCGCAGCGAACTCCGGGGCGGTGTCGGCGAAATCGGTGATGTTCCCGGAGTCGGCGCGTTCGCGCCTCGTCCGGGCTACGCGGATCGGGGTGACTGGAGAAGGATGTCGTGCCAGTCGCGTTCGCCGGTCGCGTAGCCCGGACGAGCGCGAAAGGCGCGACTCCGGGGATTCGGTCGCAACGTCGATGATCGGGGTGACGCGCGAAGAACGGCCCGCCAGTCGCGTTCGCCGAGCGCGTAGCCCGGACGAGCGCGAAAGGCGCGACTCCGGGGATTCGGTCGCAGCGTCGATGATCGGGGTGACGCGCGAAGAATGGCCCGCCGGCCGCGTTCGCCGAGCGCGTAGCCCGGACGAGCGCTAAAGGCGCGACTCCGGGGATTCGGTCGCAACGTCGATGCATCAGCCACCGCCCCCGGGCGGAGCCCGGGCTACGCACTCGGCGGCGCGCACCGCCGCCGTTCACGTCTTCACGCCTTCACGCCTTCACGTCTTCACGCCTTCACGCCTTCACGTCTTCACCTCAACAAGTACTTCCTCGCCAGCGGCACCCGAGTCGCCGGCTCCACCCGCAACAGTTTGCCGTCGGCCCTCACGTCGAAGGTCTGGGAGTCCACCTCGATCTTCGGCAGGGCATCGTTGCGAACCATGTCCCCCTTGCGCAGCTTGCGGACGCTGCGGATAGGCAGCATCGGCTTCTGGACATCGAGCTTGCGCGCGACATCGTTGTCGAGGGCGAGCTGGCTGACGAACGTGGCGGACAGCGCATTCTTCGCGCGGCCGAGAGCGCCCCACATCGGCCGCTGCACCATGGGTTCGGCCATGAAGATGCTGCCGTTGCCGTCGCCCATGACCGACCAGGTGACGAAGCCGCCCTTGATCACGAGGAAAGGCTTGATGCCGAAACTCGCGCGCGGCCAGATCACGAGGTCGGCCATCTTGCCGGACTCGATGGAACCCACGTATCCGTCGATGCCGGCGGCAATGGCGGGGTTGATGGTGTACTTGGCGACGTAGCGCTTGATGCGCTCGTTGTCGGCCTTGGCGGTCGTCTCGATGGCGAGCCGACCGACCCTGTCCTTCATGACGCTCGCCAGTTGCCAGCACTTGGCCAGGTTCTCGGCCAGCCGGCCCATGCCCTGGGTATCGGTGGCGAACAGCGAGATCGCGCCCATGTCGTGCAGCACGTCCTCCGCGGCCATGGTCTGGGGACGCACGCGAGACTCGGCGAAGGCGACATCCTCGGGGATGCCGAAGTTGAGGAAGTGCGCGAGCATCGTCATCGGCAGCCCTTCCGCGAGGCCGGCCGGCGTGAACGGGTTGGTCGGGTTCGTGGAGGAGGGGATCACGTTGGCGTGACCGTTCACGCGAAGCAGGTCGGGCGCATGCCCGCCGCCGGAGCCTTCCGTGTGGTACATGTGGATCGTGCGGTCGCCGATCACGCGCAGCGTGTCTTCGCAGAAGCCGAACTCGTTGATGGTGTCCGTGTGGATGTGCACGGAGAAGTCGTTGGCGTCCGCCGCGCGGAGCGAGCCGTCGATGATCGCGGGCGAGGCGCCGTAGTCCTCGTGGATCTTGACGCCCAGTGCGCCGCCGGCCACGGACTCCTCCACGGCGCCGGGCTCCATGCAGCCGCGGCCGAGGAATCCGAAATTGAGCGGGAACTCGTCGGCCCCCTGGATCAGTCTGCCGAGGACATTGGGGCCGGAGCAGCTTACGTCGAAATGCGGCCCCGGCGTCATGCCGATCATCGTGGTGGTCCCGCCGGCCAGCGCATGCCAGCACTGCTGCGGCGAGATGAAGTGCGCATGGGCTTCGATGGCGCCGGCCGTCACGATCATGCCGTCGGCGTGCACCACGGTGGTGTTGGGGCCGCAGCGCAGACGCGGATCTACGCCGTCCATGATCTTCGGGTTGCCGGCCTTGCCGATCGCGACGATGCGGCCATCGCGTATGCCGATGTCGGCCTTCACGATGCCGGCGACTGCGTCGATGATGGTCGCGTTCTGCACGACCATGTCGAGGGCGCCGGAGGCGTACGTGCCGGTGGGCTCGAAGCCCTCTCCGTCGCGCATGACCTTGCCGGCGCCGGTGGTGAGTTCGTCACCGTAGTGGGTGAAGTCGCGTTCGACTTCGGCAATGAGGGAAGTGTCGGCGAGACGGAACATGTCGCCGGCGGTGGGGCCGTAGAGGTTGGCGTAGGCGGCGCGCGAGAGTGTGGTCATGGTCGTCTCCGCCTCAGGCGCCGCGATAGCCTTCGCGCTGCGCAGCCGCGAGGGCGCGCGTGCGAACGTCGGGATCGTGGATCGAGCCGTTGGTGAGGTTGCCGAAGCCGTGCACCTCGCCCGTGCCGCCCATGGCCACGAGGTCGACTTCCACGGCCACGCCGGGGTCGAAGCGCACGCCGGTGCCCGAGGGCCGGTCGAGCTTCATGCCGAAGGCCTGGGCGCGGTCGAACTGCAGTGCGCGGTTGACCTCGAAGAAATGGGAGTGACTGCGCACCTGAATGGCGCGGTCCCCTGTGTTCGTGACCGAAAGTCGCACACGCCGCCGGCCGGCGTTGAGTTCGATAGACCCCTCACCGGGCATCAGCTCACCAGGTACGGGCTCGTCGGCGCGAGGCAGCTTGCCGGGCTTGACCGGGTCGAAGACGACGACCAGCTTCGTGCCCTCGGCGAAGGTGGGCTCCACGGCGATGAAGGGAACCATCTCGGCCACGCCGGGCTCCACGTCATCGGTGGTCAGGAGGGACGCGCCCAGGGCAAGGACATCGGCGTGGTCCAGCCCGCGGCGGGCCGCGGTGAGCAGTTCGTCCGCGATGAACGCGACCGCTTCGGGATGACTCAACCGGATGCCGAGCGAGCGATACCTTCGGGCGAGTTCCGCCGCCTGAAAGATGGTGAGCCGTTCGAGTTCCGTGGGCGTGAGATTCATCATGAGCCGGTCTCCGTGGGTGGGCGAAGCGATGCCGCTATGCTGCATCAATCGGGCCCGCAGCGGCAGATCACCGGTTTGTCCAACTTGAAGGTTTCGCGCCGGGGGCGGCAAGCTCGCTGTCGCTGTTCGTTTCCCCAAGGAGAACCGCCCGATGGATGCCGCTGCTGCCGAGAAGATGGTGCGGGAGCTCTTTCTGACCATCAAGCTGCTGTCCGGCTATCCGGTGCCGGAGGAACTGCCGCCGGTGAATTTCGTGCCCCTCGAGACGATGCAGAAGATGGTATGCAAGGGCGCCTGCCGCATCCGGGCGTTCTATCTGGCGGACAAGGGCGTCTACATCGACGAGACCATCGACGTGAAGGACGACACGTACTCGCGTTCGATCCTGCTGCACGAACTGGTGCATCACCTGCAGCACGTGCACGGCAAGTTCGAGTCAATGCCGACCACCTGCGAGCGCTGGCAGGCCCGGGAGATCGAAGCCTACGAAATCCAGCACAAGTACCTGAAGCGGCTCCACGTCACCAGCCGGTTCATCGCTCTGGACACGGTGCCGATCACCTGCCCGGGGACGACCAAGCCGGACCCGGCTCCCGCGGGCCAGTAACCGCGTCGACTCAGCCCGGATCGTCCATCGCCTTGCGGCGGAACCAGAACGACGCCACGAGAGCCACGGCGGCGCCGAGGCCCAGGGCAGTCCATACGTAGGGCGAAGCGGGGTTGGGATGCGCCCGATGGGCGACAGAGGTCTCGGCGATCAGCACCAGCAGCATCACGGCCACCCCGAGGGCGATGCTGGATCGGTCCTTGTAGCGTTTCTGCAGCTTGGTCGGTCGACTCATCGCGGTCACTCGTATGGGTGCGGCCCCGTCGAGGCAGTACGACGATCGTAATCCATAGCGTCCAGGCGATGAAGCGCCTGGCTTCGAACGGTGACCGGCCAGTCCGATCTCGGTCGAGGTCCGCTGCAGGTCGTGATGACAGGCGGCGTCCGTCTCCCTGACATTCACAGGCGGAAGCCCGTGCGAGGCGGGCTTCCGGGGACAACGATCGGGGATCGCGGATCAGGCGGTACGGCGCGCGCGGCGGCTTCCGGCGACCAGCATCACCAGGCCGATTCCCATCATGGCCCAAGTTTCGGGTTCGGGGATCGCGGCGGTGATGGGGATCTGGCGCATCGACACCTGGCCGGCCGCGTCGAACGTGAGTCCGGTCACGAAGGCGGTGGTGTTCGAAGGGTCGAGGTTGGCGTCCATCTCGATGCCGAGGATCCGGACACGCTGCTGCCCGGTGGCGAAGGTGAACGCGTTGCCGGCGGTGAGGGTCTGGCCGGAGTTCACCCACTCGGACCCGTTCCACAGCCACAGGTCGAAGGAGCCGTCGCCGATGTTCGGGAGCAGGATCGAGGCGATGTTCGGGCCGCTGTCGACGATGTAGTCGTAGCCGATGGCGACCTCGGGGTCGATGAAGATGCGCTGACCCGCCTCGATGTTGAAGGTGAACTCCCAGCCGTTGTCCGTGACGATCGGGAGCAGCGGGTTGGAAGGTGTGGCGCCATCAGGCAGGGCGCCGTTGCGCACGGCAAACGTCCACAGGCCCGGGGTATCGGCGGCGACGTTGCTGGTGCTCTGGATGTCCAGGATGTCGCCCGTACGCGAACCCGGCAGCATCAGGAAGTTGATGCCATTGCCGGCGTCGAAGCCCGCCTGCGCGGGAATGCCGCCGAGGCCGTCGGTGCCGTCGCTCGCATCGCCCGTGGTCCACTGGAGCGAGCGGTACCGGAAATCGATGTCGAAGTTGCCCTGGCCCGTATCGGCGCGATTGCGCAGCACCAGCTGGAAGTCGTTCGTCTTGTCGATCTTCGAGTCGTAGTAGCCGACCTGGTCCCAGGTCACGACGACGGTATTCGCGTTCGGAGAGTGCACCCACACGAGGTTGCTGCTGTTCTCCAGGTCGACCCGGGTATCCACGTCCGCCCAGTAGGGCGCGATGATCGGGATGCCCACCAGCGCGGCCGCTGCGAGGAGCGTCGGCACCTCGCCGCCACCGCCTTCACCCCCTCCGCCCGGAAGCCGCGAAAGAGGAAAGGCCTCGGGCGTGAACTCGCCCAGTGCCTGGCCGAACGTGACGTTGCCGTTGTTGTTGACGTAGAACGAGCTGTAGGTCTGTCCGAAGAAGTCGACGCTGAACGGCAGCGAGATTTCGTTGGTGGACTGGTCGTCGTTGCGGAAAAGAAACTCTTCGCCGTAACCACGGGGGCCGCCGAAGCCCGAGAGCAGATCGGCAGCGGAGGCAGGCATGGGCGTGACAAGGGCAAGCCCGACGGCCGTGAGGGCGCCGGCGATGCGGGATACAGTCATGTTGTTAGGTCTCCTGGACAGGCGAGTCCTTGAGACTCGCGCGGGCTAAACCTAACACATCGAAAGGTTTGAAGACAATCCCGAAAGGGGGAAAAACTCTCGATCCGAAAGAATTGCCGAGGCCTCAGAGGCTGGAGAGAAAGGCCAGAACGGCGTCCCGGTCTGCCTTCGGCAGCGTGGCAAAGGCATCCCGGGAGCCCTTCGCCTCACCGCCATGCCACAGGATCGCCTCCAGGAAACTGCGGGCGCGGCCGTCGTGAAGGAAATGGCCGCCCCCGTTTACACGAGCCGAAAGGCCGATGCCCCAGAGGGGTGGTGTCCGCCAGTCGTTGCCGCCGGCGAGGTAGTCCGGGCGGCGGTCGGCGAGCCCGTCTCCCATGTCGTGCAGGAGCAGGTCCGTGTACGGTCGGATGGTCTGGTCGGCCAGCTGGGGCAGGGCGGGATAGGGCCCGGTGCGCATCTCCGGGATGTGGCACACGGCGCACCGTGCCTCGGCGAAGAGCTTTTCCCCGCGCCGCACCATCGGGTCGTCCAGATTCCGCCGCACGGGAACGGCCAGCGCCCGCAGGTACAGTTCGGTCGCCGCCAGCCGCAGCGCCGTGATCTCGGGCTTGCCGGCGACCATCTGTTCCTTGCAGGTCTGGCTGGAAGGCGGGCAGTTCTGGTCCGGATACACCGGCGAACTCAGGCCGATGTCGTTCAGGAAGGCGATCGCGATCTGTTCGCGGAGACTGCCGTGATTGGCCTTGAGGCCGAAACGCCCGAGGGCCTGCTTGCCCTGGCTCTCGTCCCACACCCGGTTCACCCGGCCGCGGATGCCGTCGACCGCGGGTCGGGCGGCGAAGCCTTCGATCGTGGCGTCCGGAACGGCCTCGAGCAGGCCGAGACCCACGAGCGGCGGTGCCATTCTCGGTCCCGTGAGAATGTCGTTGCCGAGCGGGCCGTAGCCCAGATCGGCGATCCGCACCGTCGGACTGCGGAGCTTCACGACCTCGCCATCGGGCAGCGACTCGGCGCGCTCGGACCACTCGATCGCGAAGGATCCCTCGGGTGGCACGACACCCTTTACACCGAAGATCTGCAACTGGTCGCCGTACTCGGGATGGGGGCGCGGCCCGCCATGCGCGTCCTTGCCGGGAAGACTCAGGCGGATGACGAGATTCGGGGCCGGCTCGAAGGAGACCGTGATGTGATGGTCACGCGGCACCCCCTCCGAGGCCACGGAAGGCAATGTCGGCGTGCCGCCGCTCAGGCCGCGGCCGTTGTTGGCATGGCAGGTGGCGCATGCCTGGGCGTTCGAAGTCGGGCCGCGGCCGAACTCCGCGTTCTCGAACCAGAAGAAGGCCCAGCGGTTGTTGAACATCTGGTGGCCGAGCGCGAAGAGATCCTTCTGTCGGCCTTCCAGCGTCGCGATGGGATGCAGATACGCGGCGTCGGAGTCGTCCGCGATGCTGGAGGCGCCGCCCGAAAGGGCGGCCTCCGGAAGGTCGGGACCGGTGGCGACCCACGCGGTGACGGGAGCCGCCAGCAGCAGGGCGGCGACGATGCGAGTGAGCGTGCGGATCGGAGGCATGGCGTCCCGTGCAGGTTCGGTCCCGAATCCGAGTGTAAGCCGATTCAGAACCTCCTCAGCCCAGCGCCTCGATCACCTTCCCGAAAAAGGCGTCCGCGAAGTCCGCCTCGATCCAGCGCACGATGACGACCATGCGGCGCTCCGGTTCGACCCACGTGAACGAACTGCCCGCACCGAAGGCGAAGTAGCTGGACGCCGGCACCGACGGAAACACCCGCCGGTCCGTGTTGAGCCACACGAGATAGCCGTAGAAGGGAGCGAGCGCGCACGGCAGGCGCATGCGTTGCAGCCACCCGGCCGACAGCACCTGACGCGAGCCGACGCGCCCGTCGTCCAGCAGCATCTGCCCGATCTTCGCCTGATCGTGCGCGCTGATCGACACGCCGCCGCCCCAGTGGGTGCCGCCGGGGACGGACTTCACGCGGCGCCCATCGAGATCGACCCAGGCGTCGTCGTAGCCGGTCCACCACCAGTTACCGCTGGCGCCGACGGGCCGCATGATGGCCTCACGGAAGACCTCGGGCAGCGGCTCGCGGAACAGATGCAGCAGCGCCAGCGAGAGCTGGTTGATGCGGACGTCGTTGTACTCCCAGTAGGTGCCGGGCGCCTGAAGCGGCCGGGCCTCGCCCTTCTTGCCTGTCACGACGTTCTGCTGGAACTGGACCGTGCGGTAGCGATCTGCCTGTTCCGACAGGCCCAGGCATTCGCCTTCCCATTCGCTGGTCTGCTGCAGGAGGTGGTGCCACGTGACGTCGCCGTTGCGCCCACGGTCGAAGCCGATGCCCGGCACCCGCGCACCCACGGGTTCGTTCACGTCCGGCAGCAGCCCGCGATCGTGGGCGACGCCGGCTAGCAGCGCGAGATAGGTCTTCGCCACGCTGAAGGTGAGATCCGCCCGGTCCGGCTCGCCCCACGAGGTGATCGTCTCGCCGTCGACGAGGATCGTGCCGGATGCGGGGCCGCGGTCGTGCACCGGGCCGAGCAGGCGGTTCCAGGGCGGCGGATCGAAGCGGTGGATGCCCCACTCGCTGCCCGCCTCGCGGGACCAGGTGGATTCGTGTTCTTCGGCAAAGCGGATCGCGTCGGCGAGACGGGGGTCGGATTTCAAGCGGAGCACTCCGTGAGCGGGAGTGCGATTGTAGGGTGCGGGAGGCGCGGACACCGCGAGGCGGGCGGGCTACACTCCAGAACTGATCTGTCACCCGAACAACCACCCCAGGAGGAAATGATGCTGTTAGACGTCCGCACCTACACCTGCCGTCCCGGCACCATCAAGAAGCATCTCGCGCTGTACGAGAAGATGGGCAAGGGTCCGCAGACCCGCCACCTCGGCCAGCCGCTTGCCTATCTCGTGACCGAGACCGGCAACCCGAACGAGTATGTCCACATCTGGCAGTACGAGGATGCCGCCGACCGCGCGAAGCGCCGTGCCGCGATGATGGCCGACCCCGATTGGCAGGCCTATCTCGAGGCGAGCGCCAGCCTGGGTGCCCTGGAGAGCCAGCAGAACAAGCTCATGACGCCGGCGGCGTTCTTTCCGCTCACGCTCACGCGCTGACGCGGACGGACGGGGGCGCCGATCGGTGCATCCGAGGCGCCCCGCGAGCCGTATGAGGACGGAAGCCGCCACCGGTCGAAGTGGTGGCCCGTCACGCCGGGTGCTCGATGCCCGGCCGCCCTGAACCGATCGAGACGCTCCACGCATGCACGCGACGCTACCGCTACTCCGCGATTCCACCTTTCCCGCGCTCGCGCGCACCCGGCTCACCACGGTCCAGGTGAACCTGGGCTACCGCTGCAATCAGACGTGCCTGCACTGTCACGTCAACGCCGGGCCGGACCGCACCGAGATCATGAGCGCGGAAACCGTCGATACGGTACTCGAGTACCTCCGGGTGTCCGGCGCGCAGACGCTCGACCTCACCGGCGGTGCCCCCGAACTCAACGAGCATTTCCGCCGGCTCGTGCGCGGGGCGCGGGCGATGGGCCGCCACGTGATCGACCGTTGCAACCTCACCATCCTGCTGGAACCCGGGCAGGAAGACCTGGCCGGGTTTCTCGCGGACGAGGGCGTCGAGATCACGGCGTCCCTGCCGTGCTACACCGAGGAACTCGTGGACCGCCAGCGCGGCAAGGGCGTCTACGAAAAGAGCATCACGGCCATCCGCCGCCTGAACGCCCTCGGCTACGGCGATGCGGACGGACGCCTGATGCTGAACCTCGTCTACAACCCGCAGGGGCCGACGCTACCGCCCGCGCAGGAAAAGCTCGAGGCCGACTACAAGCGCATCCTCGGCGAGACCTTCGGCATCCGCTTCAACCGGCTGTTCACCATTGCCAACATGCCGATCCAGCGGTTCGGCTCCACGCTGGTCTCCAAGGGCCAGTTCGCCGGATACATGAAGCTCCTGCAGGACAGTTACCGGCCCGAGAACCTCGACGGCGTGATGTGCCGCTCGCTCGTGTCGGTCGACTGGCAGGGGTATGTGTACGACTGCGACTTCAACCAGATGCTGGGGCTGCCAATGGCCGTGGCCGGCAAGCCGCGCGTGCGCCTGGCCGAGCTGCTGAACCGCGATGTCGCAGGCAATCCGATCGCCGTGGCCGACCACTGTTTCGGATGCACCGCCGGGCAGGGGTCCAGTTGCGGCGGCTCGCTCGTATCGGACGGATCCTGACCGCAGTCGAGGCCGTGCGCGGCCGGTGCCGGCCGGGTGAACACGAGGGCTCTCCATGAACAAGAGCAAGCTGCTGTTGGCGGTGCTGCTGGTGGGCGCGGTCGGGCTCTTTCTCGCCTTCGATCTCGGACGCTTCGTCTCGCTGGACTATCTGAAGGCGAAGCAGGCGGCGTTTGACGGGTATTACCGTGAGAGTCCCGTTGCAACGCTTGCGGCGTACCTCGCCGTCTACGTCCTGGCGACGGCCTTCTCCTTCCCCGGCGCGGCCACGCTGCTGACCCTCGCCGGCGGTGCCCTGTTCGGTGTCGTGACGGGCACGATTGTGGTGTCCTTTGCCTCCACGGCGGGCGCGACGCTCGCCTTTCTCGGCAGCCGCTTCCTCTTCCGCGACGCGGTGAAGGCGCGTTTCGGCGATCGCCTCCGCGGGGTCTACGAAGGGGTGGCGCGCGACGGCGCGTTCTATCTGTTCACTCTGCGCCTCGTTCCGGTCGCGCCCTTCTTCGCCGTGAACCTGCTGATGGGTCTCACAGCGATGCGCACGTGGACGTTCTACTGGGTGAGCCAGCTCGGGATGTTCGCGGGCACCCTGGCGTACGTGAATGCCGGCACGCAGCTCTCGCGCATCGAGAGTGTGAAAGGGCTGCTGTCGCCGGCGCTGCTCGCCTCCTTCGCGGTGCTCGGTGTCCTGCCGCTCCTGGCGAAGAAGGTCGTCGACGCGATCCGCGCACGCAAGATCTACGCAGGCTGGAAGAAGCCTGCCCGCTTCGATCGCAATCTCGTCGTCATCGGCGCAGGCTCGGGCGGGCTCGTGTCGGCCTACATCGCGGCCGCGGTGAAGGCGAAGGTGACCCTCATCGAGCGCCACCGGATGGGAGGCGACTGCCTCAACACCGGTTGTGTGCCGTCCAAGGCGCTCATCCGCTCGGCCAAGTTCCTGTCGCATGTGAAGCGGTCGAAGGAATTCGGCATCCGCTCGGCGAGCGCCGAATTCGACTTCGCCGAAGTGATGGATCGGGTGCAGAGGGTCGTGGCCGAGATCGAGCCCCACGATTCGGTCGAGCGCTACACCGGCCTGGGTGTCGACTGCATCCACGGTGAGGCCACCATCACGTCGCCGTGGAGCGTCGAGGTGAAGACGGCTGCCGGAACACGCACGCTCACCACGCGCGGCATCGTGGTCGCAGCCGGTGCGCGACCCTTCGTGCCGCCGATTCCCGGCATCGACGACGTGGGCTACCTTACCTCCGACACGCTCTGGTCCCTGCGCGAGCTGCCCCGCCGGCTGGTGGTGCTGGGCGGCGGCCCGATCGGCTGCGAACTGACGCAGGCCTTCGCGCGGTTCGGCGCGCAGGTGACGCAGGTGGAAATGCTCCCGCGCATCATGATCCGCGAGGACCCCGAGATTTCCGCGATGGTCATGGCGCGATTCCGGGAAGAGGGCGTCGCCGTCCTGGTGAACCACAAGGCGAGCCGCTTCGCGGTGGAAGACGGCGAGAAGGTGCTCTACGCCGAGACCGAAGGCCGCGAAGTGCGCATCGCGTTCGACCAGCTTCTGTGCGCCGTGGGGCGTGTGGCCAACACCACCGGCTACGGCCTGGAAAAGCTCGGCATCCCCACGACGAAAGCCCGGACCGTCGAGGTAAACGAGTTTATGGCCACGAAGTACCCGAACATCTACGCCTGCGGTGACGTGGCCGGTCCGTACCAGTTCACGCACACGGCTGCGCATACCGCCTGGTACGCCGCGGTCAATGCGCTGTTCGGACGCTTCAAGCGCTTCCGTGCGGATTTCTCGGTGATTCCGTGGGCGACCTTCACCGAACCGGAAGTCGCCCGGGTCGGTCTGAATGAGACCGAAGCGAAGGAGAAAGGGGTGCCGTACGAAGTCACCCTCTATGGCATGGATGATCTCGATCGTGCGATCGCCGACAGCGAGGCCCACGGTCTTGTGAAGGTCCTCACGGAGCCGGGCAAGGACCGAATCCTCGGCGTAACGATCGTCGGCGAGCACGCCGGCGATCTCATCGCGGAGTTCGTCGCGGCGATGCGCCACGGTTTCGGCATGAACAAGATCCTGGGCACGATCCACATCTATCCGACGCTCACCGAGGCCAACAAGTACGCGGCAGGAAACTGGAAGCGCGCGCACGCTCCGGCTACCGCACTGCGCTGGCTGGAACGCTATCACCGCTGGGAACGCGGAGGAGAAGCCGCACCATGAAGACACTCACGAATCTTGCGGTCTGCGTTGTGCTGCTGACCTGCACGAGCCTGGCGCAGGCGTTCGACCACACCCACGCCGCATGGGGCGCGCTGCTCCGAACGCATGTCGCGCTGATCGACGGGGGCAAGGCTTCCCGCGTGAGCTACGCGGGGTTCGCGAAGGACCGCGCGCCGATGAAGGCCTATCTGGACACGCTGTCCGCCGTGACCGAAGCCGAGTATCGCGGCTGGACTCGCGCGCAGAAGCTCTCTTTCCTCATCAACGCCTACAACGCCTTCACGGTCGAGAAGATCCTCACGCGCTACCCGAAGCTGGAGTCGATCCGCGACTTCGGTTCCGTGTTCGGGAATCCGTGGAAGGACAAGTTCTTCACCCTGCTGGGCAAGTCGCAGAACCTGGACGGCATCGAGCACGGAACGATCCGTGTCGCGGGCAGCTTCGACGAGCCGCGCATCCACTTCGCGGTCAACTGCGCCTCGATCGGCTGCCCCATGCTTCGCGAAGAACCGTTCGTGGCAGAACGTCTTGAGGCGCAGCTCGAAGAGCAGGCCCGGCGCTTCCTGTCGGACCGATCGCGCAACCGCTACCGCGCCGGCGCGCTGGAAGTGTCGAAGATCTTCGACTGGTACGGGGATGACTTCAAGGCGCAGGCAGGGTCGGTGACGCAGTACCTCGGGCGCTACGCGGATCTGCTTGCCGATGCACCGGAGGACCGCGCCGCGGTCCGCGCGGGCAAGGCGAAGGTGCAGTTTCTCGATTACGACTGGGCGTTGAACGACACGAAGCGCTAGTCGTATCGATCATCACGGGCAGACCGTCACGCCCCCGCGCGATCCGTAGCCCGGGCTCCGCCCGGGAATATCGTCGCCCACGTTGCGGCGACCACCCCCGGCCGGAGGCCGGGCTTCGCGAGACTCGTTCCCACGGGAAGGACATGTAGCCCGGGCTCCGCCCGGGAACGCTGCCTCTTCATCGCGACCGATCGCCTCAGACCGTGATGTCGAGCAGCGTACCGATGGACGCCTCGGCTTCTTCCGCCTCGCCGCCGATCGCCTGAATCGACGAGAACAGGTTCAGCGCGGCCGAGTAGAGCGCGACCGCCTCCTTCTCGTTCAGCCGGGTGATGCTTTCGGGCAGGCCGGTGCGGCCCAGCATGGCTTCCAGCCCGAGATCCCCGATGAACGAAGGTGTCTGCGTGATCGCGGAGGCCGGCGCGGTCGCCGTGCCGAAGCCGGCCACCAGATCGCGGAAGTACGAGCGGTCCAGCAGCGACGCGGCATTGACGGAGGACTGGGCACGACCCAGACCGGCCGGGAGCGGCCCGCTGGTGCTAAGCGCCGTGTTGACGATGTTCGCGAAGAGCGCCTGCGGGGACTGGATCGGCAGCGGCCGCACGTTCACCGTGATGGCGCCGGCATTGCGCACCGGAGGCAGGAGAACGTCGGGGACGGCGGCTACGGCCATGGGAGAACCGAAGAAGAGGTGATGAAAGGATTATCCGGCCAGGCTGCGGTGCTGACCAGACCCTGCGTCGTAGTCTCGACAGACGCCCCGCTTTACGGAAAGCCGCATTCCACCGCCGCAACGGGTTGGTGCGAGGAACGAGCACGATGCAGGTTCCGCCCTGGTCTTCTTCGGCGGATCCCCCGGACCTCGCTGACCTGGTGCTCCCGTCTTGATCGGCCGCCTATTGAAACGGGTTAACGATCCGGAGCGCACCGGCGACTTGCTGCCCCGATTGGAGGTCTTCGCTGTAGAGCGTTCGACACTCGGAGATAAGCGCCGAAGCCACGATGAGCGCGTCGTAGAAGGCGAACTGGTAACGTTCCGAAAGGTTCAGAGCGCGGTCGTGCGTTTCTTCGGTGATCGGGGATACCTCGCAAACGGTCCGAACGATACCCAGCACTTCGGTCGTCTCGGCCCAGGACAGCTTGAGCTTTCGCGTGGCGACCGACGTGAATTCATTGAGGACTTGCACGGAGATGTGTCCTCCGCTCTGAAGCAGGGTTTCCGCGCGATCCGCCTTGTCCGCATCTACCGAAAGCAGGTAGAGCAATACGTTCGTGTCGAAGAAGACGTCAGTCGCGCTCATCGCCTTCCAGGCGGTCGAACTTGAAATCGGCCGGCAGGCGACCTCGAAACTTGCGCAGTCTGGCCAGCAGATCCCGGGGGGCAGGCTTTCGGCTGACTTCGAGACTGCGCTGCCCGGTTACGTGGATCTCGATCTCCTCGCCCTCCTTGAGGTCGAGGGCTTCGACGACTGCCACCGGCAGTCTGACTGCAAGGCTGTTGCCCCAACGCGATACCTGCATCGTTCTTCACCAATGATCTACGCACTGGATAAGTATATCTATCGGGGCACGGACGGGCAACGTGGATCGGATCGCGGTCGCGGCGGGCGGGGAGAGATGATCGACCACGCTTTCCAGTCCCGTGCCGTCATCTCGACAGCCGGCGTGCCGCGCGACATCATCGCGCCATGGCCACGCCCAACACCGCCGAGACCCCACTCACCCGCGAGCAAGCTGACTCGCAGGCGATGATGCGTTTCGTCCCATCCCAAAGCGTGCGCCGGTTCGTCGACCACTACTGGCTCGCCGCGGAAAGCCGGGACCCCCACTACGAGATCCTGCCGGATGGCGCCATCGATGTCGTGCTGCTGGTCGATGGCAGCCGCACCGTAGTTTCGGTCTACGGCACGACCACCCGGGCGACTGGGGTGCCGCTCGTGCCGGGCGGGCACTACCTTGGCATCCGCTTCCGGCCCGGCGGCAGCCGCCATTTCCTCGACGCCTCTGCCCGGGAACTGACGGACAACGTAGCGCCCGTCTCCGGCGTGCTTTCGACGGCCTTGGAAGACGCCTTCGCGAGCGCCGGGTTCGACGGTGCGGCGAAGGCACTGGACGACGCGCTCGATCGATGGATACGGCGGGTCGACGCCGAACGCACGAGACTGGATGACCTCGTCGATGCGCTGGCACGCGGCGATGGCACCGTCCCCGTGGCCACCGCGGCGGCCTCGCTCCGGCGCAGCCCTCGCCAGTTCGAGCGGATGTTTCTGGACGCGATCGGCCTCAGTCCGCGGGCGTTCTCGTCCGTGTGCCGCTTTCAGCGCGCCGCGGCAGCGCTGTCCGAGTGGCCTGCCATGCCGCTGGCGCAGGTCGCTGCGGAATGCGGATATGCCGATCAGAGCCACATGACCCGCGCCTTCCGGCAGTGGGCAGGGCGCCCGCCGGCGCGGTTTCGCCGGGAGCGTGTCGCGTTCGTTCAAGACGGCTCGACGGCCTGAGCCGACACTCTGCCCTCGATCGTTCTGCGACAGGAGGGCAGTCATGAAGCTGTGGTCAGGCATCGTCACCGACAAGGTGGCGCAATCCCGTGATTTCTACGTGCGGCTGTTCGGCTGCGAGGTCGTGTTCGAGGCCGACTGGTTCGTCCTGCTGCGATCGGGCGAAGCAGAACTCGGTTTCCTGATGCCCGAGCTCGAATCGCAGGCGCCGGTCTTTCATCGCCCTTTCACCGGTGGCGGTGTGTGGATCACGTTCGACGTGGACGACGTGCAGGCGGAACTGGCGCGCCTGGTCTCTCTGGGTATCCCCATCGAGGTCCCGCTGCGGACCGAACCCTGGGGTGACCGCCATTTCGTCGTGATGGACCCCAACGGCGTGCCGGTGGATGTCGTGGAGCGGGTGCCGGCGGCAACCTGAACGCCAGGCGTTCCTTCCGCTCGTGGGTGGCTTGCCCCACAATCGGCCACCCATGAGCGAACCGACCCCGAAGCCCATCCCGCCCGCGTCCGGTCTTTCCGGCCCCGACGGCACCCGCCAGTTCCTGCGACTGTTCACGTCCGTCATGCTGCCGATGTTCATGGCGGCAGTGGACCAGACTCTGCTCGCGACCGCCACGCCCGTGATCGTGCAGGAACTGGGCGGCTTGCGGGATGCGTCCTGGATCGCGGTCGGCTACCTGCTGGCGGCAGCCGCCACCACGCCCATGTACGGCCGCTTCGGTGACCGTTACGGGCGACGCAACACGCTGCTCGCAGCGCTCGCTATCTTCACGGTCGGTTCGGTGGCGTGCGCGGCGTCGCAGTCGCTGTCGATGCTGATCGTCGCGCGGGTGCTGCAGGGTATCGGTGGCGGGGGCCTCATGACGCTGTCGCAGGCACTCATCGGCGAGCTGGTCCTGCCCCGCGAGCGCGCTCGCTTCCAGGGATACTTCGCGGCCATGTTCAGCTTGGCGAGTGTCGGCGGTCCGGTGGTGGGCGGGCTCGTGGTGTCCCACGGCAGCTGGCGCTGGCTGTTTCTCGTCAATCTGCCGCTCGCGGCGCTGGCCGTCTGGCGTCTGCTCACGCTGCCTGCCGTGAAGCCCAAGCCCTCCGACGCGAGCCACGACTTCGGCGGCATCTTCCTGTTCGCCGGCGCGATCGTCGGCACGCTGTTCTGGCTCTCGTCCGGCGGACACCGGTTCGCGTGGTCGTCACCGACGAGTCTCGCTCTCGGTGTCGGCAGTGCCCTGCTGCTGATCGTGCTGGTGGTCTACGAGCGTCGGCAGAGTCATCCCTTCCTGCCGCTGGAACTGCTGCGTCTGCCCGCGATCACGTTCTGCGCGATCACGACGACGCTGTTCGCGGCATGCATGTTCGCGATGATCTTCTTCCTGCCGGTGTATCTCCAGATCGGTTACCAGACCACGGCCGCCACGGCGGGCCTGCTGATCCTGCCGATGACGCTGGGCATGGTGACCGGGTCCACGACCAGCGGGCGCATCGTCGCCCGCACGGGCAAGCCGCGGTGGGTGCCGGTGACCGGGATGGGGCTGTCGAGTCTCGCGCTGGTGGTGCTCGGGCTGAGTTCCGCGAGCCCTGGGGCAGTGGCCGCGCTCGGGTTCATGGTCGGACTCGGGTTCGGCACCGTGATGCCCACGATGCAGGTCACGGTGCAGACGGTGGCCGGCCGCGAACGCCTCGGCGCGGCGACGTCCATTGTCTCGCTGTCACGCTCGCTCGGCGCGGCGACCGGCACGGCGCTGTTCGGCGCCCTGGTGTTCGCGCTCATGCCGCAGACCGACCTCGCGCACCTGTCCGAACACGTGCGCAACGCGTCGCCCGAGACCTTCCTGCCCGCGTTCCACACCGCCTTTCTCGTGGCAGCAGCGGTGGCGGCGTTGTCCGCGTTCGCCGCCAGCCGCGTGCCCGAGACGAATCTGAAGGGCTGACCGCCTCGGCAAGATCCGCGCGGGGTGCGCGGACTTCGTCTACTTCCGCCGCGATCGGGTTTCCGCGGCGGGCTTCTTAGGCGCAGCCCGGCTGGCCGGCGCACGCTTCGGAGCGGTCTTGGGTGCGACCAGCCCTCTTGGCGCGGCGTCCGGCAGCTTCTGGATGAAGGCGTTGTTGACCCACCCCTCGATGTCGGTCGGCCCGTCCACTTCCACCTTGCTCCAGCGATTGCCCTGTTCCAGCAGCATGACCACCGTACCCTTCTTGAGCGCCGGTGCCACCGGCTCAAAGGAGGCGTCGGGACCCTTGCGGATATTGAGCGACGACGCTGTCACTTCGTAGCGGGGTGCCGTGTCGTGGTCGCGCCCGAGCGATCGGGTCCGGATCGAACCGAGCGGGAAGGCGGGCCCCGGGTCCTGCTTGCGGCCGGGGGCGATGTCGTCGTGGCCGACGATGTCCTGGAGCCCGTACTCCTCGGCGAGCAGCTGGGCGAGTTCCAGCGCGCGCTCGATCTGGGCCTCGGTGTAGGCGTGCCAGCCGCGCACGCCGCCGCCGTTCTTGTGCTCCGCGAGCATCACCTCGTTCTCGGGGTAGGTCTTGCCGAACCACGCGACGAAGTTCGTGCCCACGCGGTTCATGGGGCCCGCGTTGTCCATCTCGATGCCGATCGAGTACTGATTGAGGCCGACGAGGCCGTTCCACTGGCTCTGCCCCGCGTGCCAGGTCACCACGTTGAACGGTGCGAGCTGCACGATGGCGCCGTCGCGTCCGAGGACGATGTGGGCCGACGCGTTGCCGGAAGGCTTGCGTGTGCAAAGCGATTCCACGGAACTCGCCGCGGAACGGCCGGCGGTGTAGTGAAACACGAGGAACCGCGGCGCGAGCGCGCCGCCGACATTCGGGGTATCGCGGTGGGTCACCTTGTCGCCCACCAGCCGGTGCTTTTCGATCTTCAGCATGGAAATCCCTCCAGGTCCGGATGCGTACGCGGCGAGCATACGCCCATCGTGTAGGCTCGCGCATCATGACCGAGATGCCCGCCGAGCCCTGGCTTTCCGTCGTCATGCCCGCGCTCGACGAGGCCGCCGGCATCGCGAATGCGCTTGCCCCGCTGCAGCCGCTGCGAGGCCGAGGCTGCGAGATTCTCGTGGTGGACGGCGGCAGCCGCGATGCCACGGTCGCGCTCGCGACGCCGCTGTGCGACAGGGTCCTGTCTTCTCCCCGCGGGCGGGCCATCCAGATGAACACCGGCGCTGCCGCGGCGCGTGGCAGCGTCCTGCTGTTTCTCCATGCGGACACGCGCCTGCCCGAGGCTGCCGATGGGCTGATCCGCCAGGCGCTGGACGGCGGGGCGCGTTCGTGGGGCCGGTTCGATGTGAGCATCGCCGGCCGCGCCGCGATGTTGCCCGTCGTGGCGGCGATGATGAATCTGCGCTCGCGGATAACCGGGATCGCCACCGGCGATCAGGCGATGTTCGTCACCCGGGCGGCCTTCGAAGCGGTCGGGGGATTCCCGCCCATCGCGCTCATGGAGGACATCGCACTGTCCCGCGCTCTGCGTCGTCTCGGGCGTCCGGCCAACCTCGCCGCGCGGGTCGTGACGTCGGGACGGCGCTGGGACGAGAACGGCGCCTGGCGCACCATCCTCCTCATGTGGCGCCTGCGTGCCGCCTTCTTTCTCGGGGCGAATCCGGATACGCTCTCGAAACAATACCGCTCCCGCCCCGCTTCGGTGGCGACTGCGAAACGGAGGAAGTAAAGATGACGAGGGAAGCGCCGCAAGGCACGAGCGATTCGCGCAGCCACCGCAGCCGCACACGGGCAGGGATGCTTCGGGGTGAGCCCGTCCGGTGGATCGCCGCCGGCCTGACTTTCGTGTCCATGCTGATCATCGCGCCGGCGTCGGCCCAGAGCCCGGTCGAAGCTCTCGTCGACGCCCAGGTGGAGCGGCTCGGCACCGAATCTGTCTCCGCCGTGGCGGAGGGCTGGAAGCCCATCGAAGAGCAGCGGGCTGCGGCACTGCCGCTGGTGCGGGAGAGACTTCGCGTGGAGTCCGGTGCCAACCCGCGGCGCAATGCGGTGCTCCTGGGTCTGGCGACCTGGCTTGCGCGCTCGGGCGATGCGGGCGCGAGGAAGGAGGCCATCCAGGCACTCTATACCGTGGACCTCCGGGGGACGGGTCTCGATCCGAACGTGCTGTTCCGGCTGACGCACGAAGCCGCGCGCGACCGGGACGCCGACGTTCTCCCATGGATCGACCGCATCTTCCTGTCCGGCAAGCGGCCCGCCTTCATCGAGGAAGTCGCCCTGCAGCTGGAACCCGCCATGCAGTGCGTGTTCCTCTATGGCGTGTACGGCGAGGGTGCCGAGGCGCATCTGCGTCCGTTCCTCGCGGTGCCGCAGACCGCCTCGCGCACCGTGGAAATCCTCTCGTGGATCGGGTCTCCCGCGAGCGTGCCGGATGTTGCCGCGGCGTCGACGGCCGGTGACCACCCGACGCTGGCGCGGCTGATCGACTTCATGATGCGCACCGGCGGGCCCGACGGCCGCGCGGCTGTGCTCGCGATCGATCCTGCGAGGCTGGATGCCGACGCCCGCGAGGCCTTCGTGCGGGTGCGTCCTTCGATCGAGAAGCAGGGGCTGGAACAGTGGCGGGCGTCGCTCACCCACTTCCCCGGCCCGAAGAAGATCGCCGACGAGGAGCTGCGGGCCCGTCTCGTGGTGCTCGAACGGGACGTGGACAGCCAGGAAGCCGTGCATCCGCTGGCGATTCTCGATTCCGGGCTGCCGCGCGACGAACTGATCGACCGGCTCGTGCGAATCCGGGCGAACATGTTCGTGCACCTGACGGACCGCGCGCTGACCGAGGTCGACATGACCAACTTCCTCATCAATGCCCTTCGCTATCGCACGAAATGACGGCGCCGCGCCTGTGCGCGGTATGCCCGGATGACCACCGCTGTTCTCGTCTTCGCCAAGGCGCCCGTCCCGGGTGCCGTGAAGACCCGCCTCCAGGACGTGCTGGGCCCGGGTGGTGCCGCAGTGCTCGCCGCGCGCCTGGCGCGGCACACGCTGCGCACCGTGACGGCCGCCGGCTTCTCCTCGGTGACGTTGTGCTGTGCGCCGGACATCCACCATGAGTTCTTCGCGCTGTGCCGGCGCCTGCACGGCGTGACGTTGCGACCCCAGTCCGACGGCGATCTGGGCGCGCGGATGCAGGAAGCGCTGGATGCCGCACTGGCCGACCACGACAGCGCGATCCTCGTCGGCACCGATATTCCCGGCATGACCGGCGACGACCTGCGCGCCGCGGCCGACGCGCTGGCTGGCGGCGCCGACGCCGTCCTCGGTCCGGCCCTAGACGGTGGCTACTGGCTGATCGGTGTCCGGCGAGCCGATCGCGAGATTTTCGATGGCGTGCCCTGGAGCACGTCCGCCGTGCTGCAGGAAACCCGCGCCAGGATGGCGGCCATGGGGTGGCGGGTGTCCGATGTCTCCACCCGGTCGGACATCGATCGACCCGAGGACTTGCGCGCCTTCCTGGATGACCCCGCGGCGGGCAGGCTTGTCGCCGGCTTGCCTCTGCCTGCGGAGTGGTCCGGTCCCGGTTGAGTGCCCGGGCCACGTTGCTGGCAATATTCGGGACTCCCGCCCGGGGTCCCGTCTCCCCTGTGCGGGACCCCGACTTTCTTTGCTCTTCCATTCGCTGCTCTTCCAACAGGAGTTCCCGTGGCCGATCCCGCCTGTCCCCAGAATGCACCGTATCCCCTCGATCTCGCCGCCGGCGATTACTGGTGGTGCGCGTGCGGGCTTTCCGCTAGACAACCCTTCTGCGACGGTTCCCACAAGGGCGGCGAATTCCTGCCCACGAAGTTCACGCTGACCGCGCCTGAACGCAAATGGCTCTGCGGTTGCAAACGGTCTGCTGCGGCGCCGTTCTGTGACGGCACGCACAAGTCGCTACCCGCGGGAAGCGCCGTGTAGGCGTCTGTCGCAGCGCATGCTCAAGGCCGGGCGCGGTTCGCCGTTATGGAGCTGACAGCCTCCCGACCCTCCGGCCTTGAACCGCACCAGCGCGAATTCCACCCCGCGACGACGCAGCCTCCAGCTGAGCCTCAGGCTCCGGTACGTACTGGTCTTCGTCGCGCTGGCGGTCGTGCCTCTGGGGGTGGCGGTCAGCGTCCTCATCGACGATCTGTCCGACCGGGCCCGAGAGACTGCGAATCGCGATGTGCAGTCGAGCCTCTCCCTCCGGATCCAGGCCATCGCCGGCGAGGTGCAGCGGGCAAATCGCGACCTCGTCGCATTGACCCGCCTTCCGGAAGCGAAGGAACTCATCCGGCACAGCGCCGATACCGGCATCCCCGAGACCCGGATCGTCGATCCGACCCGCCTGGAGCAGGTGTTTCAGGCGGTCCTCGAGACCAGCCCCGATGTGCGCAGGGTGACGGTGGCGGATGCGGGCGGAACGGAACTGCTCCGTCTCGACTACTCGTCCGAGCAGCAACGTGTCGTCCAGCGGGCAGCTTCCGCCGGAAGGCTCGATTCGGAAGCCCTCAAGCGCGCGCTGTCGGTCAAGGCAGGACGTACCTACGTGTCCAACCCGGTAGTCCACGCGCAGCGCAGCGGTCGTGTCGACTCTGTGACGGTGATGCTGGCGGCGCCGGTCATGGATGGGGACAAGGTCTCGGCGATCGTCACCCTCGAAGTCGCCATGCCCTCGATGCTGCTGGGGCAGGGCGACGCGCTCGGCTTCTTCCTCGCATCCGCCGAAGGAAAGTACCTGCTTGCGGCGGGGGCGGCGGCGTCCGCCTCCACCGGGGTCACGGGCGACTGGCCCGGGGCCAACCTCGACCGGGCGATCAGCGGCGACATTGTTCACCGTGACGGACAAACTCTGGCGCTGCGGGCCTTCAACGTGAATCCGGGCGGCGCCCCCAGGCTCTGGATCGCCGGCAGGATCGAGAACGGGGCAGGACTGGCCGCCGCGGCCGACGATTTCCACAACAAGCTCGTGGTCCTGGGCAGCGCGGTCGCCGTGATCGCGGCGCTGCTGGCGCTCTTCGCCGCGAATCGCGTCACTCGGCCGCTCGTGCTGCTCGTCGAAGCCGCCCGGCGCATCCAGGCGGGCGAGGGCAATGTACGGCTCCGGCCGACCGACCTGGGGGACTTGGCCGAGGTCGCGCACTCCTTCAACGGCATGCTGGACACCGTGGTACGACGGACCCGCGAACTCGTCGCCGCCAAGGAAACGGCCGAGACCACGACGCGGACGAAGTCCGAATTCCTGGCGAACATGAGTCACGAGATCCGCACGCCGATGAACGGTGTGCTCGGCATGCTCGAACTGCTGGAGCAGTCCACGCTGCCGGCGGCGGAGCGCGGGTTCGTGCGCACCGCCCGCAACTCTGCCGAGTCGCTGCTTGGCGTGCTGAACGACATCCTGGACTTCTCGAAGATCGAGGCGGGCAAGCTGCAGCTCGAGTCCATCGACTTCGACGCGCGCGAACTGGTGGAAGAAGTGGCGGCCCTCCTGGCCAAGCAGGCGCACGCCAAGGGCATCGAACTGCTGTGCCTCGTTCCGAACGATCTGCCGCCCCGGGTGCGCGGGGATCCCACCCGTCTGCGTCAGGTACTGGTGAATCTGGTGGGCAACGCCCTCAAGTTCACCCAGAAGGGCGAAGTGGCGCTGAGCGTTGCCGCCGACGCCGCGACCGATCGCGGTGTGGCGTTGCACTTCGAGGTCCGTGACACCGGCATCGGCATGTCGAAGGACACGGTCGGGCGCCTGTTCAGCCCCTTCACCCAGGCCGACTCTTCCACGACACGCAAGTACGGGGGTACGGGTCTCGGGCTCGCGATCACCCGCCAGCTCGTCTCGCTGATGGGCGGCGAAATCAACGTCATGAGCGAGGAGGGGCAGGGCAGTTCCTTCTTCTTCACGCTCTCGCTGCCCATCGGGGACGGAACACAGCGCGGCCGCCTGTCGGCCACCACGCTGACGGGACTGCGCGTTCTCGTGGTCGACGACAACGCGACCAACCGCCTCATCGTCGAGCATCACCTGGTGTCCTGGGGAGTGCAGGCGGTATCCGCGGCCGGTGGCTGGGAAGCACTGGGCGTGCTGCGGGACGCCGAAGCCGGCGGGCAGGTGTTCGACGCCATCCTTCTCGACTACCACATGCCCGGGATGGATGGCATCGACTTCTCGCGCCGGCTGCAGGCCGACTCGGTGCTGTGCCGGATCCCGAGGATTCTGCTGAGTTCGAGCGGACGTCTGAACGCCGAGGAGGCGCAGGGCGCGGGTCTGTCCGGCAGTCTGGCGAAGCCGGTGCGCGCCCGGCAGCTGTATGAGGCGATCACCCATGCGCTCGGCAAGGAAGTGGCGCCTCAGTCGGCCGAGCCGAAGGCCCCGGTCATGCGGGAGAAGCGCACGGCCCGGCTGCTGCTCGTGGAGGACAACCCGGTCAACCAGAAGGTGGCGCTCGTCACGCTGCGCCGGCTGGGTTACGAGGTGGATCTGGCCGGCAACGGGGTGGAAGCCCTGGAGATCAGCGCCCGTCAGCGCTACGACCTGATCTTCATGGACTGCCAGATGCCGGAGATGGACGGCTTCGAGGCCACGCGCGCGCTGCGCAAGCGCGAGCAGGAAATGCCCCTGCCGCGCACGCCCATCGTGGCCCTGACGGCCAACGCCCTGGAAGGGGACCGCGAGCAGTGCATCGCGGCGGGCATGGACGACTATCTCACCAAGCCCTTCAAGCGCGAGCAGCTCGAGGCGATCCTCGACCGCTGGCTCGCCGTCCCGAAGGCGCCCAGCAAGGCCGCGTAGAGAAGGTCCGCGGACCTTCGCCGGCGCAGCCGTCAGAACATCGGTTTGGTGGCGGCCTCGTCGTAGCGGCGGATGCCGTCGATGATCTCCGCCTTCGCTTCCTCCGGCCCGACCCAGCCCAGCACCTTCACCCATTTGCCGGGTTCCAGATCCTTGTAGTGCTCGAAGAAGTGCGAGATCTGGGAGGTCACGAGTTCCGGCAGGTCGCGCGGCGTGACCACGTTGCGGTAGAGACTGGACAGCTTGTCGATGGGCACTGCAAGCAGCTTGGTGTCCTCGCCGGCCTCGTCGGTCATCTTCAGCATGCCGATGGGGCGGCAGCGCACGACCACACCGGAGATGAGCGGAACGGGCGAGAGCACGAGCACGTCCACCGGGTCTCCGTCGCCGGACAGGGTATGGGGGACGTAGCCGTAGTTGCAGGGGTAGTGCATCGACGTGGACATGAACCGGTCCACGAACATGGCGCCGGTCTCCTTGTCGACCTCGTACTTGATCGGGTCCGCGTTCATGGGGATCTCGATGATCACGTTGAAGTCGTTTGGAATATCCCGTCCGGGGCCGACGCGATCGAGGTTCATGATGCCTTCCGTTCAATGGAAAGCCGGTATTATAGGGACGCGCTTCGACCGGGCTTCATCGCATCGCTCGTGGAGCCCGGCACCGCGACTGCGCAAGCTTTCGCGATCCGGGTGTTCCGCATGCCGTCGGCGGTCCCGGCCGGAGAAATTCCGGGGCGCAGTGCCGCACATTCCGCCCTCTCCTGGCTGCTGACCATGTTCTCCGAGACCCGATCCGTCGACTCCACGTTTTCCTATGCGCATGCCGCCTCGCCCCACTGGCGGATCGCGGCGGCGGAATGTCTGGAACAGCTGGGCGCCGTTTCGCCCAAGGCGAATCTCGGCTTTCTCTATCTCACTGACGTCTACGCATCGCGCACCCAGGAGATCCTGGAACTGCTGCGCATGCGCACCGGGGTGGATCACTGGGTGGGCACGGTCGGCCTGGGCGTGTGTGCCACCGGTCAGGAGTACATGGACGAAGGCGCCATGGCCATCATGGTGGGTGCGTTCGAACCGGGGAGCTTCCGGGTGCTGTCGCAACTGCGCGGCCCCAGCGATCTCGCTAAGGATCCCCTGAGCGTCGGCGCCTCCGCGGGCAACTTCGCCGTGGTCCATGCCGATCCGCGCAACGGGCGCGTGGCGGGTCTGCTGCGCGATCTGTCGCGCCGACTGGAAAGCGGTTTCGTCGTCGGCGGCCTGTCGAGTTCGCGCTCCGTCCATCCGCAGGTGGCGGACGGTGTCAGTGAAGGCGGGCTCTCGGGCGTCGTGTTCACCGACCGCGTGGTGGTCAGCACCCGTCTCACGCAGGGCTGCTCTCCGCTGGGCGCCGTCCACACCGTGACCCAGAGCCGCCGCAACGTTCTCATCGAGATCGACGGGCGTCCCGCGCTCGATGTGCTGCGGGAGGATGCCTCCAGCCGTGGCGTCGGCGATCTCGAACGCGCCACGGAGCAACTGTTCGCCGCGCTTCCGGTCACGGAAGACGATCCGGGCGACTACACCGTCCGCAACGTGCTCGGCCTCGATGCCGAGCGCGGGCTCGTTGCCGTGGGCGATCTGGTCGATCCCGGTTCCAAGCTCATGTTCTGCCGGCGCGACCGACGCTCGGCCGTCGAGGACATGTCGCGCATGCTGGAGAGCATGAAGAGCGGCCTGTTCACGCGACCCAAGGGCGCGCTGTACTTCTCGTGCCTGGGGCGCGGGGCCAGCCTGTTCGGCGAGTCGTCCCGCGAACTGCGCATGATCCGCGAGGGTCTGGGCGACATCCCGCTGGTCGGCTTCTTCTGCAACGGCGAGATCTCCCACAACCGGCTATACGGCTATACGGGAGTGCTGACGCTGTTCCTCTGAGCCCATGACCGTCCCGCCCCGGCCGGACCCGGCCTGAAACCATGCCTCTGCCGCTGTCACCGCTCGACTGGTTTGCGACTGTCTGGTTCGTCGTCTGGTGGGTGGGCTATGTGCTCTTCGCGGATACCCACCGCAAGTACCGGCCGAGCCTCCTGTCCCACATGACTGCATTGCGTGCGTCGTGGATGCGCGGCGCAGTGGAGCGGGAAGTCCGCATCGGCGACGTCAACATCATCGCCAATCTCTCCAACGGCTCCACCTTCTTCGCCTCCACCACGCTGCTGATTCTCGGTGGTCTGCTCGCGCTGCTCGGCACCACCGACAAGCTGGCAACCGTGATGCTCGAACTGCCGTTCACCAAGCGCGGTCCAGAACGGTTCTGGGATCTGAAGATCCTGCTGCTCACGGGCATCTTCATCTTCGCGTTCTTCAAGTTCACGTGGTCGCTGCGCCTGTTCCATTTCTGTTCGGTGATGGTCGGTGCGGCTCCCGAGATGACCGCCCCCGACGAGGAGCGCCAGTTCTTCGTGAAGCGTGCGACTGCCACGGCCACGCTGGCTGCCGAGAGCTTCAACAACGGGCTGCGCGCCTACTACTTCGCCCTGGCGGCACTGATGTGGTTCCTGAACCCCTGGGCATGGATGGCCGCCACCAGCTGGGTCGTGCTCATCCTGTACCACCGCGAGTTCCACTCCGAGGCATTGCGGGCGATCGCCGGCTCGGCGCCTGAGCCACAACCTTCCAGAGAGTCCGGATCATGACCACCGACGTATCGAGGTTCCCGCAGTTCCTGGCTGCCGTGGCCGCACTGCGTGGCGTGGGGTCCATGGATCGTGTCGAGGAATGGCAGCAGCGTCTCGCCTGGAATCTCTCCGATCTCGTGGCCCTGGAGGCCTCGCTGCCCGAGGCGCTGCCGCTCTGCTCGCCGCCGATTCCCCAGCCTGGCTTCAGCGTGGCCCGTCGTCCTGGCGGCGCCCTGCGGGATTCTGCTTCGGCGCTGGCCGCGAAGGTCCGGCGTGCGGAGGTGGGCGCGGGCGATATCGCCCGCTCGGCATTGGAGGCCGCCCGGGACTGGCAGCACGCGAAGATCTTCATCGCCCTGCAGGAGGACGATGTCCTCGCGCAGGCTGCGCAGATCGACGCCCGCGTCGCCCGCGGGGAGGATCCCGGGCCGCTCGCCGGCGTGCCGATCGCCATCAAGGATCTGATGGCCGTCCGCGGCTACCGGATGACCGGCGGCACGCTCGCGAGAACCCCGAAGCTCATGGACGAGGACGCGCCGGCCGTTGCGCGACTGCGTCGTGCGGGTGCCATTGTTTTCGGCGTGACCAACCTCCACGAACTCGCGTTCGGTGTGACCAGCGCGAACCCGCACTTCGGCGCCGTGGTGAACCCGCGCTATGCCGATCGCGTCCCCGGCGGTTCCAGCGGCGGGTCCGGTGCGGCCGTCGCGGCTGGCATCGTTCCGATCGCCATGGGCACCGACACCGGCGGGTCGATCCGCATCCCGGCGGCATGCTGCGGGGTGGTGGGGTTCAAGCCCACCTACGGCGTCGTCGACACGACCGGCGTCCTGCCGCTCGCGTGGTCGCTCGATCATCTCGGGCCGATCGCCGCGTGTGTGGACGATGCCTCGGTCGCGTTCGAAGTGCTGGCGGGGCTTCCCGACAGTTCCGCCGGGGCCATGCCGGAAAGACCGCCGCGGCTCGTGGCGCTGCGAGGCGTCTTCGCTGAACACGTGGAGGCCGGCGTCGCCCGGGCCGTGCGCCTGCTGGAAGGGCTCGCACACGACGCCGGAGCCCGCATCCGGGAAGCCGCGGTCGAATCCATGCGCATCGGTCAGGCGGCCCAGTTCGTCACCATCGGGACGGAAGCCTCCGTGGCCAATGCCGATCTGCTCGCCGGCGACGGCAGCGGGCTGGGCTCCGACATCCGGCTGCGCTTCGAACTCGGTCAGTGCTTTCTCGCCTCGGACTACGTGAAGGCGCAGCGTATCCGCCGCCTCGTGCGCGACGCCCTGATCGACGCGATGGGCGATGCCGACGCGATCCTTGTCCCGACTCTGCCCTGCGCGCCGCCCGGCGTCGGTCAGTCGATCGTCAGCGTTGGCGGCCACGCGCTGCCGGCGGCGGGCATGCTCACGCGGTTCACCTCACCGTTCAACATGACGGGGCTGCCTGCGCTGTCGCTGCCGTGCGGTTTCGACGAACAGGGCCTCCCGGTGAGCATCCAGGTCGTGGGCCGCCCCGGGCAGGATGCCCATGTCCTTTCGGTGGGCCGCTGGCTCGAGAAGCTGGTACCCGCGGACGCCCTTCGCGCCCATGACCAGACCTTCGACTGAGCCCGGCGCGGAGCTTTTCGCCGACGACAAGGCGGCCCGCGCCCTCGAAGCCGTCTATCTGACGGGCGATCTCATCGCCCAGCGAGACGCGGTGATGCGCGCCCTCGCGCCGCGGCTGGGCGAGTCCATCGCCGATATCGGCTGCGGCCCGGGCCTGCTTGCGCTGGACATCGCCGAAGCCGTGGGGCCGCAGGGACGGGTCCTCGGTGTCGACGCGTCCGCCGCCATGGTCGCCATCGCGAACCGCCGGTGTGCCGCGGGCGGCAATGTCACCGTCGAGGTGGCCGACGCCGTGCGTTTGCCCGGTGGCGATGCGATGTTCGACGCCCTGGTGTGCACGCAGGTCCTCGAGTACGTGCCTGACGTTCCGGCGGCATTGCGGGAGTTCCTCCGGCTGCTGCGTCCCGGCGGGCGACTACTGCTGATGGATACCGACTGGGAATCCTGCGTGTGGCACTCGTCGGACCGGGCCCGCATGCGGCAGATGATCGACGCCTGGGACAACCACTGCACCCATCCGCAGCTGCCCCGCACGCTGGTGACGATGCTGGCCGAAACCGGCTTCGCGGCCCCGCGGGTCGAGGTCCATGCCCTGGTCACCCACACGCGGAATGCGGACACGTTCGCCCGCGCGATGGAAGACACGCTGTCCCGCCATGCGGTACGCACCGGCCAGGTCGATGCCGACACGGCCTCGGCGTGGCGGCGCGATCTCGAATCGTTGGATACCGCGGGGCAGTACTTCTTCAGCCTGAACCGCTACGTGTTCCACGCCAGGCGGCCCTGAGCATCATCTGCCAGGGCCCCGGAACTCGTCAGACCGGTGCCAAGTATCGTATTCTTCGGCCTTATTGCTTGTTCGCCTTGGCCCGAGTCGCACCCTTGCCATAGGGTTGCGCGGACGGGGCACCTGGGGATTTCCCGATGACCGCTCCGCGAGTATGGCTTGGCACTGATGGAATCGTGCACGTGGACTACAGTGCCGTGGGTGTGCTCACCCTGGCGGCCGTGAAGGCCGAACTGGAGTTCCGCCGATCGCTGGTGCCCGGCAAGCAGCTGGTCATGGCCCGACTGCCGGGCATCTGGCGTGTGGATGTCGAGGCCGCCACTTTCCTCGCCTCGCCGGAAGTCACCCGGCATACCCTTGCGGAAGCCGGCGTGGTTCAGTCGAGTCTCGGGATCGCTGCGCTCCGCGTGTTCGAGCTGTACCACCCGCCGCCCTTTCCGTTCCGCATCTTCGGCTCCGAGGAAGACGCCAAGGAATGGCTGCTGGGCCTCGAACTCGGCGCCGGCATGAATGACCAGGACCACCCCACCCTGAGGACTTACTGGTGACGATTTCCTTCCGTCAGCGGCTGCGCTCCGGCGACACGCTGATCGGCGCTCTGCTGCAGATGCCCCTGCCCGAGGTGGCCGAAATCTTCGCGACGGCGGGCTACGACTGGCTCTTCGTCGATCTCGAGCACGCCCCGATGGATCCTCGCGCGGCGCTCGACATTCTCACCGCCGTCGATACGCGTCTGCCGTGCGTCGTGCGCGTGCCGTGGAACGACGAGGCCTCCATCAAGAAGGCACTCGATGTCGGTGCCACGGGCATCATCGTGCCGCTGGTCAACACGGTGGAAGACGCGCGTCTTGCGGTGGGCCGGTGCAAGTATCCGCCCGTCGGCTTCCGCAGCGTCGGTGTGACCCGCGCCCAGCGCTTCGACCTCGAGTTCGATTCCTACATGAAGCGCGCCAACGACGACATCGCCGTCGTGATCCAGGTGGAACACATCGACGCCGTGCGCAACATCGAGGCGATTCTCGACGTTCCCGGCATCGATGGCGTGTTCGTCGGGCCCTTCGATCTGTCCGGCAGCATGGGCAAGCCCGGCAAGATCGATGACCCGGAAGTGCAGAGCGCCATCGGTGCGGTCGTGAGCGCCTGCCAGAAACGCAACATCGCCCTCTGCGCCTATGCACACACGCCAGCCCATGCGCACAACTACCAGCGTCTGGGGTATCGCGTCATCGGTCTTTGCACCGACTACATCATGCTGGCGCGCGCTGCCGCCGCCTATCTGAAGGAAGCCAAGGCATGAGGTTCGTCCCCCCTGCATCCGCCCTTGTTCTTGCTGCGGCCGCCGCACTCCCGACCGGGGCTTCGGCACAGTCCGGCGAGTCCATCGCCCGCCAGCTCGCCAATCCGCTCTCGCCGATCGCGCGCATTCCGCTCACGCTGGACTGGGATCGCAACATCGGCACGCGGCGCGAAGGCGAGCGCTTCACGTTCGGTCTTTCGCCGACGGTGCCGATCGATCTCAATCGCGACTTCGATCTCATCTCCCGCACCGACGCCGCGATCGTCGCGCAATCGGACGTCGCGCCAGGTGCCGGCAGTCAGTTCGGCTTCGGTGATGTGCTGCAGACGCTGTACCTGGCGCCCAAGGCGGAGTTTCCTGGCGGTCTCCGGTGGGGGGCGGGTCCTGCCCTGCTGCTGCCCGTGGGCACCGACAGCCGCCTGAGCGGTCGTCGCTGGGCCGTCGGCCCCGCCGGCGCGCTGGTGGTGCAGTCCGAAGCGTGGGCCTACGGCATTCAGGGCAGCCACATCTGGTCCATCTCCGGCGAAGTCGGCCGCGCACACATCTCGCTCACCTCCGCGCAGCCGTTCATCTCCTACACCACGCGGGATGCCTGGACCTTCGGGCTCGCGTCCGAAGCGACCCTGGACTGGGAACGCAAGCGCGGCACGCTGCCGGTATCGTTCAGCGCCAACCGCGTCATCCGCGCGGGGGATCGGCCCATCAGCGTGGGCGGTGCCGTGCGCTACTACCTCGATTCCCCCGAGACGGGGCCCCATGGCTGGGCCTTCCGATTCGGGGTGACGCTCGCCTTCCCGTAAGCATCCTCGGCGCGGCCGCGCGATGGCGTGACCGCCCGGGGTTCAGGCGATGAGCGAAAGCTCCGTATCGCCGATGCCTTCCACACGGAAGCGGAAGTGATCCCCTGGCTCCGGAAATCTCGTCGTGACCAGGCTGCCGGTGGAGACGATCTCCCCGGCGCGCAGCGTGTGGCCGCGCTCGCTCAGGTAGTTCGCGAGCCACAATACCGGCTCGAACGGGTGACCCAGCACCGCGCTGCCCAGACCCTCGTCGATCACTTCGCCATTGCGTTCCACCGTGCCGCGCACGGCGGCGAGATCCGGCCAGCGCGAGCGAAACTCTCCCAGCACGATCCCTTCATTCCACGCGTTGTCGGCGACCAGCGAGAGCGGGTCCAGGGGGTAGGGCGAGTTGCGATCGTCGATCACCTCGAATGCGGGTGCCACCGCGTTCACCGCGGCGCTGACCTCGTCCATGGTGTAGGGCCGGGCCCGCGGCGGGAGATCGTGGCCCATGCGCACGCAGATCTCGAACTCGAGGCCGAGATGCACGATGTCGCCGAGGCGCCGCACGATGCCGCTCTGCTGCCGGCGGCTCGCGAGCACGACACCCGGCACCGGATGATCGATGCTGCACATCTTCTGCATCCGGAGCGACGTGAGCCCGATCTTGTAGCCGACTCTCGGTCCGTGGATCGGGATGTACCGTTCCACGAGCGCTGCCTGAATCGCGTAAGCCCCTTCGAGATCCGTCGCGCCCCACTGCGCCGCAAAGGGCACCAGATTGCGCTTGGCGAGGTGGTCCTCGAACAGGGCGTCCGCCGCTTCCTGCGCGCGAACGGTCATGGTTGTCCTCCCGTGATGTTGTCGTGATGCTGTGCGGCCGATGATAGCCGGAATCGACGCCGGCACCGTCGTGGACTGGGTGGACGGCGAGCCGCGTTCCCGTCACTTCGGCGACATCTATTTTTCCCGCGCGCGCGGTCTCGAGGAAACCCGTCACGTGTTCCTCGACGGCAACGATCTTGCGCGGCGCTTCGCGAGGATCGCCGCGCGCGGCACCTTCACGATCGGCGAGACGGGCTTCGGTACCGGTCTCAACTTCCTCGCGGCATGGTGTCTCTTCGAGTCCGCGGCACCGGCGGACGCCCGCCTGCATTTCGTCAGCACCGAACTGCATCCGCTCGGCGCCCACGACCTCGCGCGCGCCTTGTCGTTGTGGCCGGAACTGCGCATTCACGCGGAGGCGCTGCTCGCGAGCTACGACGCACTACCGCCCGGATTCCATCGGTTCGTGTTCGCAGCGGGACGCGTCACCCTGACGCTGCTCGTGGGCGACGCGGCCAGCACGCTGCCGTCGCTGGACGCAAGTATCGACGCCTGGTTTCTCGATGGCTTCGCGCCGTCAAAGAATCCCGGGCTCTGGTCCGCAGAGGTGCTCACACAGATTTCGCGGCTGTCGCATGACGGCACCACGTGCGCGACCTACACCGCCGCTGGCGCCGTGCGTCGTGGTCTCGATGCCGTGGGCTACCGCGTGGAACGCGCGCCCGGGTTCGGCGCGAAACGGGAGATGTTGCGCGGCACCTGCGTGCAGCCGGGCGCCGGAGGCTATCGCCCGCCCTGGACGCGGCGGAATGCCGTGACGCCGGTGCGCGATGTCATCGTGATCGGTGGCGGCCTCGCGGGCGCATCGACCGCGGCGAGCCTCGCGGCACGCGGCATCCGCGTCACCCTCATCGATCGATGTCGTCGGCTGGCAGACGAGACCTCGGGCAACGCCCAGGGCATGCTGTACATCAAGCCTTCGCCCCATCCGACTCCGCTCACCGCGCTGGTGGTCGCGGGCCTCGCCTTCACGCAGCGCACGCTCACGACAGTCCTGCCGTCCGATGGCGTCGCATGGTCGCGCTGCGGCGTGCTGTCGCTGGCGCACGATGTCGCGGAGGCGGATCGCATCGAGCGCATCGCGGCACTGGGCTGGCCGGCGGCGTTCGCGCACCCGGTGAGCCGGGATGAGGCGTCGGGGATTGCAGGAGTGGACGTTCCTGCCGGCGGGCTGTTCTACCCGGGTGCGGGGTGGGTCCATCCCCCCGCCTTGTGCGAGGCCCTCGTGTCGCGCGACGGGATCCGACTGCGACTCGGCCAGCGAGTCGACCGCATCGAACGCACACCAGGCGGCCGCTGGTGCGCGCTGGCCGACGGCGAACCGATCGCCGAAGCCGACGTGGTCGTGGTGGCGGGTGGCCTGTCGTCACGGGGCTTCGCGCAGTGCGGTACGTTGCCGCTTCGCGGCATCCGCGGGCAGATCACGCAGGTGCCGGCGACGGACGCGTCACGGTCGCTCCGGACGGTGCTCTGCGCCGAGAGCTACGCCGCGCCGGCACGGGAAGGGGGGCATTGCGTCGGTGCGACCTTCGATGTGCACGACCAAGCGTCGACATACCGAGTCGAGGACAATCGCGCCAACCTCGACGCGCTGATGCAGGTGTCGCCCGCATTCGCCCAGGCGCTGCAGGTGGAATCGCTGGATGCCGGCACGCTGGAGGGTCGCGCTGGCGTTCGGTGTGTCACGCCGGACTACCTGCCTGTCATCGGCCCGGTGGTGGATGCCTTGGCGTTTGCCGAGCGGTTCAACGCCCTGCGCCATGACGCGAAACTGAAGGTGGAGGGAGAGGTTCCCTGGCTGTCGGGCTTCTACGTGAACACCGGCCACGGTTCCCGCGGTCTTGTCACGGCCCCGCTGGGCGGCGAACTCATCGCCAGTCTGGTGGCCGGAGAACCGCTGCCGCTACCCGAGGCGCTCGTCAGGGCGCTGGCGCCGGTGCGCTTCGCAGCGCGTTCCCTCACCCGGGGAAGAGGGAACGCGCGGGGAACCGGCGATCCGTAGCGTCAGTTGCCGACCGGCGGGAAGTATGGAATCCCGTAGCGCCCGAGGATCTCCTGCACCTTGCCGTCTGCAGTCATGCGGGCGATCCGCTGCTCGAGAAACGATCGCAGTTCCTTCTCCTTGCCTTGCGTCGCCCAGGTGTTGTTCCACTGCAGGGCGTCCTTCGGCTCGATGGACTCGATCACGAGGAGCTTTCGGTCGGGGAAGTCGCGCTTCGCGTCGGCCATGCTTGTGGACGGGATCAGCACGACGTCCACGGTACCTTCGTGCATCGCCGCGATCGCACGGCGCGCCTGGGGGAAGGTCTCGTGCTCGATGTTATAGCGCTCCAGGATGTTTTCGGTGGGCGTGAAGTAGGTGGCGCCCGCGCGGATCTTCGCGCCCTTCAGCTGCTCCAGCGACTTCGAGCGCAGTTCGTCCTTGAAGGTCGCGAACACGTAGTGCACGCCGAACGTGGGTGCCATGAGCTTCAGCTTGGAGCGCTCCAGCACATCTTCCAGCCCGCCGGTACCCAGGCCCAGGAACACGTCGCACACGCCCTTCTTGATGGTGGTGCGGAAGGCGCGGTTCAGTCCGCCGCGGTTGGCCGTGTTGACCCAGACGAACTGCGCTTCCCAGCCTTCGGATTCGGCGATGGCCTTGAGGAGATCCACGTCGAAGCCGCGGGCGACGTCGGTGATCTCCGTATAGGGGAAGGCATAGGGGTCGCCGCAGGCGATGATCCGCTTCATGGCGCTGACCCGGGTGAGGGCATCCACGTTCTGCAGTTCCTCGGGGATCGCGGCCGGCGCGATGTCCCGGTGGCCGCTCATGTAGCGGGGATCCTTGAACGGGTCGGCCGTGGTGGTCTGGGCCTGCGCCTGGGGCGCCAGTGCCGCGAAGACGGCAGCCAGCGCGACGGCCGCCAGCGGGGAACGAACGGAAACGGCGGAGATCATGGTGACGGGAACCTCTGTGTTATTGGAGATGCAACGGGAACGCCCCGTTTCGACCCGGGCCGGGGGAGCCCGTTCCCGGTGCAGGCGGGAAAAACGGAGCCGTGGCTGGCAAGACGGCGGACGTTAGTATTCCGGCAGCCCGGACACAAGCCCGGTGGGGCGATTCCCGGCGGTTCGAGAGTTTGTCCCGATACGAGGCGGGAGCCCGGGCGCGGCTATTGCGGGTGAGGGTCGTCAGCAGCTTTCGCCGCAGACGCGCCGCGCCGGGCGATCCCTGCATGTCGTGCATCCACCCTGGAGGCAGCATGAAGACCGACTTTCTCATCATCGGCGCGGGCATGGCCGGCGCGTCCCTGGGGTACTTCCTGTCCCGGCAGGCGAAGGTCGTGGTCCTCGAACGGGAGTCCCAGCCCGGGTATCACACCACGGGCCGCTCGGCGGCGCTCTTCGCGGAGAGCTACGGCACCGAACAGGTGCGTGCCCTTACCGTCGCGAGCCGGCCCTTCTTCGAGGCGCCGCCGGACGGCTTCACCGTGACACCGATCCTCTCTCCCCGAGGGGCGCTTTTCGTCGGTGCGCCCGGACAGGAGTCCGAGCTGGACGATCTCCACGCCACCCTGTCCCGGCAGAGCGGACTCATGCGTCGTCTGGACGCGAAGGAGGCGCTCGCGATGGTCTCCGTACTCGAACCGGAACGGCTCGCCGGCGGTGTGCTCGATCCCATCGCTGCCGACATGGATGTACATGCACTGCACCAGGGCTTCCTGCGGGGTATCCGTGCCCAGGGCGGTGCCGTGATCTGCGATGCGGACGTGACGGCGATCGAACGCGTTGCGGACACGTGGCGGGTTCGCGCAGGCGGGCAGGAGATCGTTGCTGCGACGGTGGTGAACGCGGCGGGTGCCTGGAGCGATGTCGTCGCGGGGATGGCGGGGGTGCGTCCGATCGGCCTCGTACCGAAACGCCGCAGCGCCTTCACGTTCGCGCCGCCGGAGATTCCCGGGTGGGAGTCATGGCCCACGGTCATCGGCGTGGACGAGTCGTACTACTTCAAGCCCGATGCCGGGCAATTGCTGGGGTCACCAGCCAACGCAGATCCGGCGACGCCGCACGACGTGCAACCGGAGGAGGAGGACATCGCGACCGGCATCTGGCGCATCGAGGAGGCCACGAGTCTGCGCATTCGACGTCCGCGCCACACCTGGGCCGGCCTGCGGTCCTTCGTATCCGACGGTGATCTGGTGGGCGCGTTCGATCCGGAGGTGCCGGGATTCTTCTGGTGTGCCGCGCAGGGCGGCTACGGCATCCAGACGGCGCCTGCCATGGGAGAGATCTGCAGCGCGCTGGCGCTCGGAGAGCCGATTCCCGCGCATCTGGCGGCTTTCGGCATCACGCCGCAGATGCTCGCCGTGGACAGGCCCACGCTCCGATCGTGCAGGTAGTACGCCCGCGCTGAGGCGGGCTTAGCACCTGCGCAATCGAAGGGCGTCAGGTCCCGAAGAAGTCCTTGACCTTGTCCATCCACGACTTCGCGCGCGGGTTGTGGGCTGAGCCGTCGCGGTCGTTGATGGCTTCCAGCTCTTCGAGCAGTTCCCGCTGGCGCGGCGTGAGATTGACCGGTGTCTCCACCACCACGTGGCATAGCAGGTCGCCATGGGTGCCGGAGCGAACGCCCTTGATGCCCTTGCCGCGCAGCCGGAACACCTTGCCCGACTGTGTCTCGGTAGGAATGCGGATCTTCGCGGCACCGTCCAGCGTGGGGATCTCGATCTCGCCGCCGAGCGCCGCCGTGGTGAAGCTGATCGGCATCTCGCAGTGGAGGTCGTTGTGGTCCCGCTGGAACACCGAGTGTTCCTTGAGGTGGATCACGACGTACAGGTCACCGGTCGGTCCGCCGTTTGCGCCGGCCTCGCCCTCGCCCGAGAGTCGGATGCGATCGCCCTCGTCGACCCCCGCCGGAATCTTCACGGAGAGTGTCTTCTGACGCTTGACCCGGCCGACCCCGCTGCAGGTGCCGCAGGGGTCGTTCACGACCTTGCCGCTGCCGTGGCACTTGGGGCAGGTCTGCTGAATGGAGAAGAAGCCCTGCTGCATCCGGACCTGGCCGTGCCCGCCGCAGGTCTGGCAGGTCTTCGGTTGCGTGCCGGGCTTGGCGCCGCTGCCATGACACGTCTCGCATTCGTCCATCGTCGGGATGCGGATGCGCGTCTCGGTGCCGCGCGCGGCTTCCTCGAGCGTGATCTCGAGGTTGTAGCGGAGATCCGCGCCGCGATAGACATTGGAGCGGCGCCCGCCACCCGCGCCGCCGAAGATCTCGCCGAAGATATCTCCGAAGGCATCGGCAAAGTTGGCGCCTCCCGCCCCGGCGCCCGCCGCGGAAGGATCCACGCCGGCGTGCCCGTAGGAGTCATAGGCGGCGCGCTTCTGCGAGTCCGACAGGATCTCGTAGGCTTCCTTCGCTTCCTTGAACTTGTCCTCGGCGTCCTTGCTGTCCGGGTTGCGGTCGGGATGGAACTTCATCGCCATCTTCCGATACGCCTTCTTGATGTCCTCGTCGGAGGCGTCCCGGCTCAAGCCGAGGATTTCGTAGTAGTCGCGTTTGGCCATTTCAAATCAGGGAAGGGGGAAGAGGGAAAGGGGAAGGGTCAGACCCGCTTCCGGATGGACGCGGCGAGTGCCATCAGCATGCCTGAAACCTCATCTACCTGTGTTCTGAGTCCATCGTCGATCGTGCAGAACCCGAGTCTCTGCGACAGTTCGAGCAGTGTGTCGAGTTCGGAAAGCGATCCTGCGGCGATGCCAAGAAAGTGGATCAGCTCGCGACTGCCGTTGCGGGCAAACCCTTCCGCAATGTTCGCCGGCACGGAGACCGCAGCACGGCGGAGCTGCTGCGTCAGACCGAAACGCTCGTCAACCGGGAAGGAGGACGAAAGGGCGTAGACCGCTTCCACCAGTGCCATCGCCTGTTGCCAGACGCGCAGATCCCGGTGGTTGCGTTTCAACCCTTCCCCCTTCTCCCTTCCCCCTTCCCGGCGCGATCAGCGCTTGTCCTTGACTTCCTCGAACTCCGCATCCACCACATCGCCGTCGTCGGCCTTGGAGCCGCCGCCCGGGGCGCCCTGCGGGCCGGCGTCACCGCCGGGTGCCTGCTGCGCGTTCGCGTACATCTTCTCGGCCAGCTTGTGCGAAGCCTGCATCAGCGCCTCGCCCTTGGCTTCCATCGCTTCCTTGTCGTTCGCCTTCAGGGCCTCTTCGGCATCCTTGAGCGCGGACTCGATGGTGGCTTTCTCGCCGGCGTCGATCTTGTCGCCGTGCTCGCCCAGCGCCTTCTTCACCTGGTGCACCTGGGCGTCGAGGGCGTTGCGGGCATCGACCACTTCGCGGAGCTTCTTGTCCTCCTCCGCGTTAAGTTCGGCGTCCTTCACCATCCGGTCGATCTCGCCCTCGGACAGACCGGAGCTCGCCTTGATGGTGATCTTGTTCTCCTTGCCGGTCGCCTTGTCGCGGGCCGACACGTGGAGAATGCCGTTGGCGTCGATGTCGAACGTCACCTCGATCTGCGGCATGCCGCGCGCCGCGGGCGGGATCCCCTCGAGGTTGAACTCACCGAGGCTCTTGTTGCCCGTGGCCATCTCGCGCTCGCCCTGCAGCACCTTGATGGTCACCGCCGGCTGATTGTCGTCGGCCGTCGAGAACACCTGGTTCGCCTTGGTCGGGATGGTCGTGTTCTTCTTGATGAGCTTGGTCATCACGCCGCCGAGCGTCTCGATGCCCAGCGACAGGGGCGTGACGTCCAGCAGCAGCACGTCCTTCACGTCGCCCTTCAGCACGCCGCCCTGGACCGCGGCACCGACGGCCACCGCTTCATCCGGGTTCACGTCCTTGCGGGGTTCGCGGCCGAAGAACTCCTTCACCTTGTCCTGGACCTTGGGCATGCGGGTCATGCCACCCACCAGGATGACGTCGTCGATGTCGGAGACCTTCACGCCGGCGTCCTTGATGGCTGTGCGGCAGGGGTCGATGGACTTCTCGATGAGGTCCTCCACCAGGCTCTCGAACTTGGCGCGCGTGATCTTCATGGCCAGATGCTTCGGACCGGACGCATCTGCCGTGATGTAGGGCAGGTTGAACTCGGTCTGCTGCGACGAGGACAGTTCGATCTTCGCCTTCTCGGCGGCTTCCTTCAGGCGCTGCAGGGCGAGCACGTCCTTGGAGAGGTCGACGCCCTGATCCTTCTTGAACTCGCCGATGATGTACTCGATCAGGCGATGGTCGAAGTCCTCGCCGCCGAGGAAGGTGTCGCCGTTGGTGGCCAACACCTCGAACTGCTTCTCGCCATCCACGTCGGCGATCTCGATGATGGAGATGTCGAACGTGCCGCCGCCCAGGTCATACACGGCGATCTTGCGGTCCTTGCCGCCGGACTTGTCCATGCCGAACGCCAGCGCCGCGGCGGTGGGTTCGTTGATGATCCGCTTGACCTCGAGACCCGCGATGCGGCCGGCATCCTTCGTGGCCTGACGCTGGGAGTCGTTGAAGTACGCGGGCACCGTGATGACAGCCTCGGTGACCGGCTCGCCCAGGTAGTCCTCGGCGGTCTTCTTCATCTTCATGAGGACCTGCGCGGACACCTCGGGCGGGGCGATGCGCTTGCCGCGCACTTCCACCCACGCGTCGCCATTGCTGTTCTCGGCGATGGTGTAGGGCATGAGCTTGAGGGCCTTCTGGACCTCGCCTTCCTTGAAGCGGCGACCGATGAGGCGCTTGACTGCGTAGAGCGTGTTGCGCGGGTTGGTGACCGCCTGCCGCTTGGCCGGCGCACCCGTCAGGATCTCGCCGTCTTCCGCGTAAGCCACGATGGAGGGCGTGGTACGTCCGCCCTCGGAGTTCTCGATCACCTTCGCCTGGCCGTTTTCCATGATGGCCACGCACGAGTTGGTGGTACCGAGGTCGATGCCGATGATCTTTGCCATGACGTTTCCCCGTTGCAAAGTTGTTGAATCAATCCGTTGAGGCCTAGATTGGGTCCGCGCGGGTCGATTCAACCCGTCGCGGCCCCTTTGTCTGGGCCGTATCTGTCGAGCAGGGCGGGGTCAGGTGCCCTTGGCCTTGGCGACGGCCACCATCGCCGGTCGCAGCACGCGGTCATGCAGGAGATAGCCCTTCTGGAACACCTGCACCACCGAGTTGGGCGGCAGGTCGGATTCCATGACGCTCATCGCCTGATGGCGGTGGGGGTCGAACTTCTCGCCCGGTGCGGGGCTCACTTCCTTCACCGAGAACTTGTCGAACACGGAGCTCAGCTGGCGAAGGGTGATCTCGACGCCGCTGCGCATGTTCTCGATGGTCACGTTCTGGGTTGCCAGCGCAGCCTCGAGGCTGTCCCTCACGGCGAGCATTTCCGTGGAGAAGCCCTCGACGGCGAACTTGTGGGCCTTGGTGACGTCTTCCTGGGCGCGCTTGCGGATGTTCTCGGCATCCGCCTTGGCCCGGAGCCAGGCGTCGTGGTGTTCCTGGGCCTGGAGTTCAGCCTTGCGGAGGAGTTCTTCCAGGCTGGGCATCACCTCCGGCTCGGGCACGGTAGGCGCTTCGTTGGCTGCGGGCGCCGACGGCGTCCCGGCGGGCTGGGAAAAATTCAAGGTATCTTCCTGTTCCGACATCGGATTTCCTGGCTGGATTGCATGCGAATCCAGGCCACATGGGGATGGGATGGTCGATTTCAAGGGGTTTTTGCGATGAAGGGCCACATGATTGCCACGGTCGTCTGGCTGGGCCTGATCGGCGCCGGCTATGCGGCCTTCGAGTACATGGGGCAGCGGCGGGAAGCCGTCCAGGGATGCGACGGAGGCGCGGCACCTGCCGAGATCGTGGTGCCGGCTTCCCGGGATGGTCACTTCTATCTCGACGGCGCGGTCAATGGCGCGCCGGTACGGTTTCTCGTGGACACGGGCGCCAGCTACGTCACCATCAACAGTGCCGATGCCGGCGCCGCCGGGGTGAAGGGGGGTGCCCCTGCCATGTTCGAAACGGCTGCCGGGCGGATCGAAGGCCGGATCGTCCGCAGTCAGCGGGTGAGTGCCGCCTGCCTTTCCGTGGGAGACCTCGCCGTGGCGGTGAACCCGGAGCTCGGGGATGTCGCGCTGCTGGGGCAGAACTTCCTGCGGCAGTTCGAGGTACTGCAGACCCGCCAGGAGCTCCGGCTGCGGGCCCGCTGAGGCTACGCTTTCTCGAATACCACGCCGTCCAGTGCCCGGCAGCCTTCCCCTGCCGAACCCACCAGGACCGGATTCACGTCCAGGCTGACGATCGCGCAGTCCGGGGCGGCCATCAGTCTGCCCACGGCGGTGGCGGCGCGGCAGAACGCTTCGACATCGAGGGGCGCCTCGCCGCGCACCCCGCGCAGCAGGGGCGCGATGCGCAGACGGTCCAGAGCGCGGGCGACGTCGGCTTCCTGGAATGGCGGCAGCAGGAGCGTGGAATCCGGCATCGCCTCCACGTACTTGCCGCCGTCGCCGATGACGACCACCGGGCCGAACACGGGGTCCACGTGGGCGCCGATCATCAGTTCCCGCCGCCCTTTGGCCATGGCCGCGACCAGCACGCCGTCGAAGGCGAGCTTCTGCCTCTCCAGCGTGGCACGCATCCGCCCGAACGCCTCGCGGACGGCAGCCTCGTTCTCCAGCCCCAGCGCTACGAGTCCCAGCTCGGACTTGTGCGCGACGTCCCGCGAGCAGCCCTTCACCACCACCTTGCCGCCCAGCGCGCGGAAGGCCTCGGCGGCTTCGTCCGCCGTCCGGCAGAGCTGGTGCCGCATGACCGGCACGCCGGCGGCATGAAGGCGGGCCAGGCTCTCGGCTTCGTTCAGCATGCGCTGGGCGCCGGCCACGGCAGGCCGCACGGGCAGCGTCGGCTTCGCATCGCGCATGAGTTCGTGGTGAGCGACGAACTGCGCCAGGGCGGACACCGCCTCGGCCTCCGTCTGGAAGACCGGTACGCCGCGCGCCTTGAAGGGGGCTGCCACTTCGTCCTGGGTGATCGCCGCGACCGTGGGCTTGCCGGTCTCCTCAGCGAACGCCGCGGTATCCCGCGCGAAGGCTTCCACGTCGTACGCAGCGCCGGCCACCGGAATGCCGATCAGGAAAGCGTCCGCAGCGGGGTCACGGGCGACCACGGGCAGGATCGCGCCGAACAGTCCGCTGTCGGTCAGCAGCGCCGCGGTGATGTCGATGGGGTTGGTGCTCGTGGCGAACGAAGGCAGGATCGAAGCGAGCTCCGCCTTCGTATCCGCTGCGAGCGGAGCGATGGGCATGTTGGCGCGCGTCGCGGCATCGGCGGACATCACGCATACCGCACCGGAATTGCTGATCGCGACGAGGCGGCGCCCCGACGGTTTCCAGCCCTTGAGGTACAGCTCGGTTGCGTGGACGAGTTCCCGCAGGTCGTTCGCGCGCCAGATGCCGTGCCGTTCGAGAAACGCGTCCACCACGCGATCCTCGTTGGCGAGGGCGCCCGTGTGGGACTTCGCCGCCTGCTGGCCGGCACTGGTGCGGCCGGACTTGAGTGCGACGATGGGCAGCCCCCGTTCCCGTGCGATGCGCGCCGCCTCGGCGAGCGGCGCCGGATTCGGCACGCTCTCGAGATACATCAGCAGCACCCGCAACTCCGGGTCCGTCGCCATCTCGGCGGCGAGTTCCGCGACGGTCACGTCGCAGTCGTTGCCCGTGGCGTGCGCGTATCGGACACCGATGCCGCGCTTGCGGAGCATGTAGTAGGGCACGACGCTCATCGCGCCGCTCTGGCTCACGATGCCGACCGGGCCATCCATCGGCGGGATCTCGATGAACATCGACGAGAAAGACAGCACCGCCCCCGTGCCGAAGTTGGCGAGTCCCTGGGAATTGGGGCCGATCACACGCATGCCGGCAGCGCGGGCGACCTCGCGCATGCGCTGCTCGCCGAGACGACCTTCTTCGGAAGAGGTCTCGCTGAAGCCCGACGCCATGACCACGCACACCTTCACCCCGGCCTTCGCACACTGCTCCACCGCCGTCACGGCCGAGGTGCCCGGCACCACGACGATGGCCGCTTCGGGAACCTCAGGCAGCGCGTCCAGTGAGGGGAAAGTGGGAAATCCCTGGGTCTCCGTGCGCTTCGGATTGATGCCGTACACCTTGCCCTGGAAACCGTACTTGCCGAGGTAGTAGAGCGGCCGGCCGCCGATCTTGTCGGGGTTCTCGGAAGCGCCGATCACGGCAATGGATCGGGGGGCATGGGCTGCGCGCAGCGGGGAAGTCATGATGCGGGACCGGTGAGTCGAAGGGAGGCGCGAGCGTAACGGAAATCCGGCCCGGCAAGATGGCACCGTGTCAGTCCGGGTCGCCTTCGAACGTGTCTCTCATGCCCAGCATCAGCGCCACGTAGGCGCTCCGGGCGCGGGCAGGCGTGCCGCCGACCTGCGAGGCGAACAGGCCGTTGTCGAGATATAGCGTGGCGAATCCGTGCACGAACGACCACGCCTGGGTCGTCCGGGCGAGTACTGCGGCATCCGGGAGGTCTTCAGGCTGGCGAGCCTCCCCGGTGAGGACAGCGACGACGCACTGGCGGAGGTGGTCGTGCACACGAGTGGCCGCCGCGTGCAGCGGCGGGTAGCCGAAATCGATCCGGTCGCTGCGGAACATGAGCTGGAACCGCGCGCGGTTGGCGAGCGCGTAGTCGAGATAGGCGACGCCCGACGCCACCAGTTGCGCGTAGGGCTCCGGTTCGGCGGCCTCGCGATAGCGCGTGGTCAGCGCGTCGAGGGTTTCGAAACTCTGCGCCGTGAAGGCGGACAGCAGGCCGCGCAGGTCACCGAAGTGGTGGGCGGGCGCGCCGTGCGACACGCCCGCGCGGCGGGCGCATTCCCGCAGCGTGAAGCCCTCCAGGCCCTGTTCTCCAATGAGGCCTTCCGCGGCGACCAGCAGGGCTTCCCGTAGGGCGCCATGGTGGTAGCTCCCTTCCGCGCTCTTCGTCCGGCTGCGCCGATCCATCGAGTTCCCCCTGCACAGGTTGTTCTTGACAGTGTCTAGTTTAGCGCCTAGCCTTCGATCCTGGAACTAGACAATGTCTACATAAAGGTGTGACGTGGAACTGGAAACCTGGTTTTCCCTGGCAGGGACGGTGGCGGGAGCGGCATGGGTCGCGCTGATCCTCGTTCCGATGCGGTTCGAATGGCCGCGCCGCCTCGCCTGGGGGGCCGCCGGCGCCAACGCCCTGCTGTACAGCGGGCTGATCCTCGGCTTCTGGTCATCGGGCAAGGGGGATTTCTCCTCCCTGGCCGGGGTCGCCAGCCTGTTCGCGACACCGGGCCTGCTGCTGGCCGGCTGGGTGCACTACCTCGTGTTCGACCTGCTGGTCGGGACGTGGGAACGGGGCGAAGCCCGGCGACTCGGCATGCCCCAGTGGATGCTGGTGCCGGCGCTCGTGATGACCTTCCTGCTCGGTCCGATCGGCTGGCTGCTCTTCCTGATGTTGCGCTGGTACCGGTCGAGAGCCGGATTTCCGTCAACGGCGCATCCCTGACACGCTACCCTGGAGACCCGACCATGATGCCGTCCACTGCTCACGCCATGCCTGCGCCCGTGTTCCTCCGCGATGAAGGGTGGTACGCCCGCCTGCGACGCCTTCAGCCGAAGCTCACCACGCTCGGCACCGTCATGGGCCTGATGGCGCTGTTGCTGCTGCTCGCCGTGCTGATCGACCCGCGCAGCATCGATGGCCACAGCTTCTGGGTGAAGCCGATCAAGTTCTTCCTGTCGCTGACGGCGTACTTCTGGACGCTGGCCTGGTTTCTCGGGTACCTCTCTGCGTCGACGCTGCGCACGCTCGCCGCGCGCTACGTCCTGCACGTCACGCCGGTTCTTGCGATCCTGGAGATGGCCTGGCTGATCGGCATGGCGCTCGCCGGACAGCCGTCGCACTTCAATCGCAGCACGCCCTGGGCGGCCGCGCTCTACTCGGCGGCGGGCATCGGCGCCGTGGGACTCACGCTCGGCATCCTGCTGGCCGGCGTGCTCGTGGCGAGAGAGAAAACCGCGGCGATTCCCGCGACGCTCCGGCTGGCGATGGTGCTGGGTGCCGTGCTGACCTTCATCGGTACCCTCGTCTTTGCCGGCGCACTGGGGGGCGGGTCGGGTCACTCGGTGGGGGGCGTGGCCGGGCACCCCGGTCTGCCGCTGCTCGGATGGTCGACCACGGGAGGGGACCTGCGGGTGGCGCACTTCTGGGCGACCCACGCGGTGCAGGCGCTGCCGCTCGTGGGTGTTCTGCTTGCCCGGCGGTCGGATGGCGGCCAGCGATGGGTCGTATGGCTCGCCGCAGTCGCCTACGCGGCATTCACTGTGATGACGTACTACCAGGCGCGGGCCGGCGTGCCCTTCATCGGGCTGTGATCGCCGATCAGCCCTTGCTGAAACGCGGCACGATCCGGTCGCCGAAAGTGACGAATGCCGCCGTCACGCGATCACCGATCGCCACACCGTCGTCGGCGTGGGCCATGACGCGAAGACCCTCGCCGAGGTCCACCAGCACGATGTTGTAGGGCGCGTAGGGCCGCAGGGCTTCGCTCGGTGCACGCATGACGCGGGTGATGGCGTGGACGGTGCCCGCGCCCGAGGCCTGCCTCGCTTCCGGCGAGCCGGCGCCGCACTTCGGACAGAACGTCCGCCGGAAGTACCAGCCGTGACCGCAGGCGGAGCATTGCTGCCACACGATGCCTTCAGCACCCTCGGTCCAGTCGAGCAGGGAAGCCTGGGTCATTGCACTCTCTCCGCGACGAGACTCACGTGCGACGACAGCACGCCGCCATCGCCGTGCAACAGCGCGAGCTTCGGTGAACCCGCCTGCCGGTCCCCGGCGCGCCCGGTGAGTTGAAGATGCATCTCGACCAGATGCGCCATGGCACCGCCGACGCCGCAGTGTCCGTACGACAGCAGTCCGCCGTGCAGGTTGAGAGGCACCTTGCCGGTCTTCGAGAAGTGTCCATCCCTCGCCATGCGGCCCGCCGCACCGCGCGGGGCGAGGCCGATCTCCTCAAGGAGAATCGTGACCGTGATGGTGAAGCTGTCGTAGATCGCGGCGTAGTCGACGTCAGCCAGCGCTACGCCCGCCGCCTTCATCGCGGCACGGCTGGAATCGGCAGCACCGAATGACGTGAGGCTCGGTGCGGCACTGACGTGCTGATGCGTGTGCGCCTGGGCTGTCCCGACGATGCGCACGCCATGATCGCTGGTGCGATGACGGCTGACGACGAAGGCGGCACCGCCATCCGACACGGGACAGCAGTCGAGCAGCTTGAGCGGCGAGGCAACGGGTTTCGACGCGAGGACGTCCGCCTCGGTGATCGGCTCGCGGAACTGCGCACCCGGGTGCCGTACGGCATGCGAGCGCATGAGCACGGCAAGCGCGGCGAAATCCTGTTCCGTGGTGCCGTACTCGTGCATGTAGCGAGACGCCACGAGCCCGTAGTACGCCGGAATCGTCGCGCCGAGCGGCACTTCGTACACGGGGTGTCCGACCTGGGCGAGCGTCTGGACCGCGCTGTCCCTCGACTGACCCGTCAGGCGGTTCTCCCCGGCCACGACCAGCACGTTCTCCGCGAGCCCGGCCTCCACGAGGTGATGCGCGAGCATCACCATGCCGAAACCGGTGGCCCCGCCGAGTTGGATGGCATGGGCGTACGACGGGACGATGCCGAAGTGCTCCGCGAACAGCGTCGAGAGCATCAGGTGCGGAAAGGTGGTCGAGTAGCCCGTGAGCAGGCCGTCGATCTGCCGCCGCTCCAGGTGGGCATCGGCGAGGGCGCCCGTGGCCGCCTCGCTCATGAGGTCGAGCGTGCTGCGGCCCGGGTGCTTGCCGAAAGGCGTCAGACCGACGCCGGTGATCCAGCTCATCGAAGGGACGTCCCCGAGTCAGCGGTCTACCAGCAGACGGTGCGGATGTTGCCGGCGATCACGAACGTGCGGCAGGTGCTGCCCGTGTGCGTGACGACGGAGATGGGCGTCACGTCGAGGAGGGTGGTGTTCGAGGTGGCCTGGCAGAGGTTCTTGCCGCGCTCGACCTTGTCCGTGGGCAGCTGGCAGGTCGGCACGGGCTCACCCTTGGCGTCCACCACGACGGGCTGACCATCCCGCAGGAAGACGATGCCGGCCACGCCGTTCAGCGGCAGGGCCGTGGCAGGGCCGTGGTCGTGATGACGGCCGAACTCCGCACAGCCGGAGACCACGGCGAGGAGAGCGAACGGCAGCAGGCGGCGCGCGGCGCGCACGAGGACGTTGTCGGACATGACATTGGCTCCTGAATCGTTGTTGGGACCGGCTCCCCGAGGCGCCGGCCTGGCGGCTCAGAGAGTCAGGGACAGCCTCACCATCAGCGAGCGGCCGGGGGCGAACAGAGGCGGACGCGGATCGCCGACGAGGTCGGTGTTCTGGAAGCGGAACTCGCGATCGAACAGATTGAAGAACTGCACGGAAATCGCCGCCCGACCCGGCGCTAATCTATACCCAAACTGGGCGTCGGCCAACCAGAACACGTCGGCCCCGCCGGTGGTTCCCGCCGTGGCGGACGCGAAGCGCACGTCCTGGCGAACCTGCGTCGCCCGCAGTCGCAGGAAGAAGCCGGATGGGTCGTGCCACGTGGCCGTGACGGGCATCAGGTGGCTGTCGAGCGATTGAATGAACGAGTTGTTCGTCGTTCCCGGCGGCACCTGCCGGGACTGGCGGTCGATGTAGTGCTCCAGGCCGAGGCTGAGCGTTGGCGTCGGCAGCCAGCTTATGTACGCACGGTGCAGCCGCTCCCGCCAGGGATTGAATATCGTCGTCGACCCGAGCGTCTCCGGCGTCGACAGCGATCGCGTCGACAGTTCCAGACCGGCGGCCAGCGTGGCGCCGAGCCGCTGGTCCACCGCGATGCCATAGCGCGTGAAGGTCGCGCCATTGGCGTCGTCGAAGAACTGGTTGAATCCTGCCACTTCCGTGGGCTCGATCGACTGATTTCCGGCGAGCGGCCGCTTCATCCCGCGAAGTGCCACGGCCCGAAACACCGTCCCATCGAAGGGCTCGTATACCGCGCCGAGCTTCGGGTGAATCCGGTTGCGTTCGAAGATGCCGTTGCGTTCGAAGTGTTCCGCCGTCAGACCGGCCACGAGGCGGGCACGATCACCGAGCGGCAGATGCGAGTAGAGGTAGACGTTCCTGTGCTGTACACGCGGGCGCCCGTCGATCACCTCGTTGAAGATCGGGAACTGGAACGTGGCATCGGTCACGTCGAAGGTGCCCCGGTCCACCGTCCGGTCGAGATAGAGGCCCGCCCCCGCCTTGATCGAAACGGCGTTCCAGCGATGCGAGTACTGGGCCTCGGCGACCCCGGCGTCCGTGGCGAGCCGCTGACGCAACGCGACCTCGACCGGCATCAGCGGATCCTGAGTGTCGATAATCCGATCGATGACAGCTTCCTCGCGGCGCTGGAGGATGAACGAGCCGATGACGTCGCTGCTCGCCGAGAACGCGTGCCGCGCGCCGAGCCGCAAGGTGTTCGTGTCGAGACCGCGCCGGTACTCGGCCGGCGCACTCGCCGGATCGAATCGCAGCTTGATGTCGCCGTGATCGAGGCGTGCCGTGCGGACCTCCGCCTGAAGACTCGTCGATGCCGACACGTCGTGCTGGACGAACAGGCGGTAGATCTCCTGCCGGAGATCCGCGCCGGGCCGGAAGCCGTTCGTGTCGAGGCTGTACGCGCCGGCCGACACGGCGGTGCTGCCGTGCAGCCAGCCGGCTGACACTTCCGAGCCCTTCGTGTTCTGACTGCCGCCAAATCCCGAGAGCGACAGCGTTGCGCGGTCGCGCAGGAACAGCGGGTTGAATTCGTGGGACGACGCGGCCATCGGACCGCCCGTGAACGGCACGAGCAGATTGGCCTCCGACTGCTGCGTGAGGAGCGGCGTCGCGTTGACCGGCTGCCGCAACTGCGACTGCAGCAATTCACTTACGCGCGCCGCTTCGTGCCGCGGACGCAGTGCATACGCCTCCGCCAGGAAACGATGCGCTGAGAAGTTGTCGGGGTCGGTGGACAGCGACCGGGCGGCCGTCGCGACGGCGAGCTGGTCGAACCCGAGATCGCTGTACACGCGCGCCTTGCTCGCACTGCGCGCTGCCTGATCCTGATCGAGTAGCAGCCGGGAGCGGTACACGGACCGATTGTCGTTGCGCGTGCGTGCCTCCTCCAGGTCGGCCAGTGCCTCGCCGGGCCGGTTGCCGATCTGCTTGCGAATGGCGTCGTAGTACCAGGGCGTGGGGTCGTTGGGGTCGAGCTGGCGCGCGAGCGCGAACTGATCCCCGGCCAGTGCATCGCGGGCAGACGAGCGTTCGTCGAAGTACACCTTGCCGAGATAGGAGCGAAGCAGTGCGTTCGCCGGATCGAGGCTGACCGCCGTCGCCAGATCATCCCGGCCGGCGGAGAGCAGGCCGCGGCGAACGAGCGCAATGGCGCGGCCGAGCCAGGCCTGAGGGTCCGTGCTGTCGCGATCGAGCGCTGCGTCGAAATCCGCCTCCGCCTCGGTCGTGCGGCCTGAGGCGAGCCGGGCGAATCCGCGCGCCAGGAGCGGGCGACCCGACGCCGAGTCGGCCGCCACCGCGGCGGACCCTTCCTGCTCGGCCTTTTCGACTTCCCCGGCGGCCAGCAGCAACTCGGAGAGTCTTGCTCGCGCCAGAGCGTCTGTCGGATGGGCGGCTACCGCGGCGCGGGCTGCCTCGAGAGCGCCCGGAATATCCGATTCCGCCTGCGCGGCATAGCCCAGCGCGAGGAGCGCGCGCAGCGAGTCCGGCGCCGCCGAGACCGCGCGCCGGGCGAAGCTGCTTGCCTGGACACGGTCCGAGCGAACCGTCGCCACGATGGACCGCAGGGCCAGCAGATCGGCGTCGTCCGCGCTCCCGGCTGCGAACAGCGCTTCGGCCTCGTCGGCATGGCCCACCGAGAGCAGCGCTTCGATGGCTTCGATGCGGCACACGCGACTCGCGCCCGGCGCAGGACAGTCCCCCGGCTCGGAAGGTCGCGATAGCCGCGGATAGTGCAGCGCCCACTGCACACGGTCGGCGGGGCGCACCACTTGCGTGATGCTGCTCGAGCCGCTCACGGTCGACTGGCCGGCGAAGACCCGGCGCGGCATGGTGTTCGCGCCCGTGTCCTCTGCCAGTACTCGTCCTTCCAGCACGGCGATCTCCGCGTTGGCAGCAGCAAGCCCCACCACGAACTCGGTTCCTTCGACCGTGGCATTCACGAAGCGAGTGCGAACCTTGAATCGCTTCGGGAAACGCGTCATGAAATATGCGCCACCGGGTTTGGCGTCGATCGTGGCGCGCTCGCGCATGAGCTCCACTTCCGTTTCGCCGTCGCCGCCGGTCAGCGCGAGACGGGTGTTCTGGTCGACGCGGATGTGTGTCTCGGGGCTCACGGCGAGGGCGGCCCGGCTTCGATCCGAGGTCACCAGCGTGTCGCCCTGACAAAAGGGTGTGGTGCGTCCCCGCACGACGTCGTGACGCTTGCCCGCACTGCGATGGATCGTGACGCGACCCTCCGCGGCCACGACATGACCGATCGGGCGGGCACACAGATCCTGCGCAGACGATTCTCCCGTCATCGCCAGCCCTGTGGCCAGAAGCCACGTCCAGGCCAGAACGAGGTGTCTGCCCGGCGGGCGACCGGGCAATCCGGATAACTGCATGGTATGTCTCCCCAATGCACGGGTGCGCTGCGACGGAGTCGCGCGTCCCTTGTTGATGGCGGCAGAATCCGCCTCGGGGCGCTGCACCGCAATATGCCGGCGGGCATAAGGGGGAAGGGCCAAGAGGGAAGGGGGAAGAGGGAAGGGGGAAGGGTGGCCGTAGCCCGGACGAGGGCCGGCAGGCCCGACTCCGGGGACCGGCGCGCGTCACGACGATGTCATTCCATCCGCACCGCCGGTCTGTCATCGCGAGACCGACGGAAAAGAACTCATGGTGGTGTGAGGGCAAGGCGTTGCGGTTGCCGTGTCTGCTCCCCGGAGTCGGGCCTGACGGCCCTCGTCCGGGCTACGGGGGCGTTCTCGAAGTGTGTCCAATCCCTTCCCCCTTCCCCCTTCCCCTTTCACAACGTCACACCACCACCGGCATCGCCACCTGTCCGCCCGCTGCCGAAATCCGGGAACGCCAGAAACGCACGGGGCCGTCGTGTTCGAGTGCCGAGAGCACCACTTCCACGGTGTTCGTCTCGCCTGCACGCAGGGATGCCATCGCGTCGTTGAAGCGCACGATGGCATCGCGCTGGGGCGCGGAGAGTTCGTCCGCACGGCCGGCGAGTTCGAGAACACGGGTGGGAGCGGACCGTCCCTTCAACAGGAAATCGCCGAGGTCCCGCCAGACGAAATCGGTGATGCCGTCCGCGAACTCCGCCGACACCGCAATGCGCACACCCAGCGCGCCGGCGAGCGACTGCAGCCGGTTCGCGGAATTCACCGGATCTCCCACGGCGCGGTACTCGTAGTGTCCGACGGAGCCGACGAAGCCCAGCGTTACCGAACCCCATGCAACGCCGATGCGAGTCAGCAGACTGATCGAAGGATCGTCGCGCATGAGCTGGTCCGCGCCGTTCACGATCCGCAGGCAGGCTTCGCACACCCGGACGCGCGGGTCCTCCCCGGGAGGGCGCGCCGGCCAGATCGCGAGCATGCTGTCACCCACCACGTCACTCACGAAGCCGCCTTGCTGCGCGACTGCCGAGAACAGCGGCTCGTAGTAGCGGTTGAGGAACTCGAACACTGCCGCCGACCGCATGCGTTCGGCGAGTGCCGTGTACTGATGGGCGTCCGTGGCCAGGCATGCTGCCTCGAGATCGCGGCGAACGGAACGAAGGGACTGGGCGTTGTCGCCCAGCTGGCGGACGACTTCCGCAGGCACCACGTTCGCGAAGACTTCGCTCAGTCGTTTGCGCTGCAGGGTCGCCGCGCGGTAATGGTGGAATGTGCCGGTCAACCATCCTGCGGGAAGAGCCAGGGCGAGCGGTACGATCACCGGCAACCACAGAAACTGGTCACGGAAGATCGCGACGGCGCTCAGCAGGTACGCGGTGCCAAGGGCGGCGACCACGGTCAACCCGATCGCGGGCGCCGCGATCCAGGTGATCAGCGCTGCAAGGAGGAACGCAGCGGCGGCGATCGATACCGCAACCGCGGAACCGGCGGGCCTCACGAAACTGCCGTCCATCACGTTCGCGAACGTCGTGGCCGCGATCTCCACGCCGTGCATGTTGCGGCCGTCGCGGGAGTACACCGTGGCGTGATCATCCTGCGGCTCGGCCTGAAGGTTCTCCGCGTAACCCACGAACACGGTGCGGCCCTCGATACGGGCCAGCGCGTCGGCGTCTCCCGAGATGACCTGATCGAAGCCCACGGTCGTCACCGTCTCCGGTCCTCCGTAGAAGTTGATCCACTGGAGTTCCTCTCCTCCCCACAGATCCGCAGCCCGTCGCGCGTAGCGGTCGGAGAGCGAATCGCTGCCGGCGCCGGCGCGTTGCCCGAGCGCTGCCCGGAGCCCGGGATTTTCGCGGAGGCCCCGGTGCAGTGCCGATGCGGACGCGAGTGCGTCTTCGCCGTCGGTACCCGGGGGCCATGGCGCTCCCCCGAACCGGGTCACCAGCCCGTGCAGAGCCATCATCGGAAACGTAGGCAGCGGTGGCGCGGTCTCCAGAAAGAGCCAGGCGCGACGAACTTCATCGTCGCGCGAACCGGGCAGCGGAAAAGGCGCGGCGGCATAGGCGGCGTCTTCGAGCACTTCGCTGAGCGAAGCCAGTTCCACCGCGGCACTGCCATCGTCCTCGCGACCGACGACCTCGAGCTTCTGCGCGATCACGACCTTGCGGCTGCTGCGAAAGGCGCGGGCGAGTGTTGCGTCATCTTCGGCAACGTCGAAGCCGAGCAGTGCCTGATCGCGGGGACGGAACAGCACGTCGAAGACGATGGCACTGGCGCCGCCCCGGTCGAGCGCCTCGACGAGAAGGGCGTGCAGGCATCGCGGCCAGGTGGCGAGCCGTGACGGCGGGGGAGGATTCATCCAGCCGGGACCGGGAGACCGATCGGCAACGACGAGTCCGTCGCACAGCGACCGGCCGGCCGGTTGGCGTGGCATCCATATCCGTTCCGTCGCTTGTCGACGCAATGCCACGATTGTCACTGCAGGGTCGGGCGGACGCTCGCCGCGCAGCCGGAACAACGCCCGCAGGCCGAGGGATTCTTCCAGCCCGGCACCCCAGGGCATCCACGCGACGATCGCCATCGCGATGGCCAGCGCGCCGAAGGCGGTGAACCAGGCATAGGACGGTCGGGTGATCGACACGGCAGGGAGTGTGGGCATATGCACCGAGAATAGCCCAATCGCCGCGCCGCAATTGACCTGCGTCAATTTGCCGCATGCCGAACGCGCGCATAGTGGAACTGTCGAGACGGCCCGCTGCGCGCCGCACGACGAGTTGCTCCCGAGGCGACATCGGCCGTCGCCTTTCCCGAGGTTTCTGCTCTCGAGGTGGTTTGATGCGTGACCCGATCGATTCAGTCGAGGTCTTCTGCGCCCATGCGCTCGCGATGGAGTGCGAGGCTGCGTTGCGTTACACGGAACTGGCCGAGTCCATGGAGATGCAGAGCAATACCATGCTGGCGATGCTTTTCCGCGACATGGCCGCAGAAGAGACGGACCATGCGAAGGTAGTGGCGCGCCACGCGGCCGGTCTGCGTCTGCCCGTGCTGTTTTCCCACGAGTACCGATGGCAGGGCTTCGACTCGCCGGAAGCGACGCCGCATGTCAGTGTGCATCGGCGCATGCAGAAGGTTCACGGCCTGCGGATCGCACTGGCCAACGAGCAGCGCGCCGCTGCCTACTTCGAGTGGGTCGCCGAGCGTGCGATGCATCCCATGGTTCGGAGCATGGCGATGGAGTTTGCCGCGGAAGAGCAGGAACACGTGGGCCGGATCCTCGAGGCGTTGTCCCGGGAGACCCGCCAGGCGCGCGATTCGATCCAGGATCTCGGCGCCGTTGCCGCGTCAGCCTTGCGCCGGAGCGCTTGACGGCGAATGGCTCGGCGCGCTGGCGCCGCTACTGCCCCACGGCTTCTTCGAATCCGGGAATCTCGATGTTCTCGGTCTGCTGCGCCAGCTCTCGCACCCGGAGCAGATCGGCCGCGGACAGATCGTGCGCGAACCAGGGCATCTCCGAGAAGAGGGTCACGAAATTGCGTCCCGCCTGCTTCGATGCGTAGAGGGCCTGATCGGACTCCTCGATCATCTGCTTGACTGACATCGCGCCGAACGTGATCTCCGAGGCGCCGAACGATGCTGTTATGCGAAGGTCCGGCTGCGAGCGGATGCCGGGACCGACCTGGGCTTCCACCTTGGCACAAAGGCGTCGACCCACTGCGAGTGCCTGGGTGGGATCCAGCCCCGGAAGCATGATGCAGAACTCCTCGCCACCGTAGCGGCACAGCACGTCGGCCGGCCGCAGTCCCATGGAAAGCACCCGCGCCACCTGCTGGATCACCTCGTCACCGACCGCGTGGCCGTAGGTGTCGTTGATGAGCTTGAACTTGTCGATGTCGGTCATGATGCACGCGACGTGCGTGCCTTCACGCATCGCCTTCTCGAACATGACGGTAGCCCTGTCCATGAAAGCGCGGCGGTTCATGATGCCCGTCAGCGGGTCGTAGTGCGCGAGGCGTTCCAGTTCGCGGTTCTGCACCTCGACGCGGGCGTTCGACTCCTGCAGTTCCTGGTTCTGGGCCTGGATTCGCTCCTGAGACGCCAGAAGCTCCTTGTTCTGCGCCTTGATCACCGACTCCGAGGCCCGAAGATCGTCCAGCGTGTGCTGCAGCTCCGTGTTCGCGAGGTGCAGCTCGGTGACGTCGTTGAAGCTCACGAAGCAGCCCCGGACCGTGCCCTTCGCATCGCGGACCGGCGAGGCGTTCAGGCGGGCCTTGCGCACCGGATGGCCTTCCACCAGAAAGTCCAGCGGCACATCGGTGACCGGCTCGCGCGACGAGATCACGCGGGCCCACGGATGGGCGTTGGCGTCGGGGCCCAGCGATGCGCAGAGCCATGCCAGGGACGATGCAGAGCGACCGATGATGCCGGCATCCGACGCTTCGGGATGCAGCTCCTTGAAGGCACGATTCACCATCAGCACGCGGGCGCGCGCGTCGAGGATCATCAGACCTTCGACCAGCGTGTCGAGAGCGACCCCCACGCTGTCCGGGATGGCCTTGGACGGGTCCAGCGCCTGGAGCGTTCGTCGCAGGAACAGGTAGTAGGCGGCAGCCCCCCCAACGCCGAGCAGGAAGACGGTGATGACGACCGGCTGAATGAGCCATTCGACGAGACTGGAGGGCGTCGCCGCCCGGAATGTGATCTCCACCTGTCCCCAGGACTTGCCGGCGGAGAACAGCGGCACCACCACGTGTGTCAGCGTCGACTCGTTGTCCGGCGGCGGGACCCAGTGACTCTGGTGATCCGGGGTCGCAAACAGAAGTTCGCCGGTCCCCCGGCGGACGGCGATCGACAGGACGTCCGGTTCTCGGGCTAGGATGTTCCGCGTCGTCCGCTCGATCCCGTCGATGTCCTTCTTGTTGGCGAGCACCGAAATGTGGATGGCGACGTTCTCGCTCACCCGTTTGCGCACCTGACGTGCGACGTCGACGTCGTCGCGCAGCACGTGAAAGACCGCGTCCGCCATCAGGGCGATGGCGAGCGTGAGGGATACGATGCCGAAGGTGACGCGGATCAGTGTGCTCGGGCGCCACCGGATCCAGCGAAACGGGTTGGCTTTCCGGAGTCTGTCGATCAACAACGATCCTCCGGCGTCCCGATGGCAACGCGCTTGGCCAGTTCCCGGGCCGGGATCGGGCCGATGAAGCGCCGGGCGAATGACTCGAAGGTCCGGGCGGCCGCGTGCTTTTCGCACACGGGGCGCCGGCCGACAGTCTCAACGCGACCGCAGCACTGAATCAGCGCTTCCTTAACCATGATGTCGAACGGGTGCTCCTATGGGCTCTGTTTTCGGGCGTGCTCCGCCATGCCGGGCGGGAGACAACTGCCGGGGAGAGCGGACAGACTTGACGCGCTTTGCTCCGTGGCATCAAAAACGGCCTGCGGAGGGGCAACTTGAGCCGTTTCGGGAGGGACTCCCGCCGCGGAGCTATCGTTCGTGGCACGACTGAGGGGTTCACGAAGGCGGTTGCCGAGCCGCGAGGGGGGCGGTCAGGGATCGTCCTTTGACCGGGGACGGACTTCCAGCGGGCGCATTCGCCGGGGCTCCTGACCTTACCGGGCGCGCGGCTTCCTACTCCTGCTTGCTTTCGAGGATTTCCTCGACCGACTTTTCTTCGTCGGCAGCCTCTTCGTCATCTTCCGAGCGCCACACGACCTTGCCGCGGTCGGCACGTTCGAGCACGGGCAGGGGGTCGATATAGCGCCAGGCTGGGAGGGAGGCGAGCAGGCTGGACAGGATGCCGCCGGCCCGCAGGGCCCAGGTGACGACGCCCACCGAAAGACTGACGCCGGTGAGGCGGACTCCGTTCACCATGATCTCGAACTGCTGCTCTTCCTGGGTCGGCTTCCGGGATTGATCCGCTGTCGCGGGCGGCAATTCCATGGTCAGGGGGGCGGGCATCTCCCATCCGGCCTGTTCGGGGGACGGAGAATCGGTCTGAACTGCGTCCCCTTGAACGGGGGCGGGCGTGGTGCCGGTCGGCATCGGAGACGGATTCGAGAGGTTCGCCGGAGCGCCTGGCGCGGTCTGCGCCGCTGCCGCCACCGAGACGGCTGCGGCTCCGGGTTCCGGGGCCGGCGCGGCTGACACCTGCGGTGTCCGGGGCGTCGCCATGGTCATGAGCAGGCGAGGGTCCACTTCACCAAGTCCCCGGCCTCCCTGAGCGCGGGACGATTCCTCCTCGGAATGCTGCTGCGTTGCCGTCCCGGTGGAGGTGGGCTGCGAGGGCGGAGTGGGTGCGGACGGGGTGGCGGGCGGCAGCGACGGGGGAGTGGCGGGGTTGGTCAGCACGATGGAGTAGACCTGCTCCGGCGTCGGTCCGGGGACGATGAGCACAGGGGTGGGGGTGAACCCCACCGACGCCGCGACGTAGGTGCCCGGGGTGACGCTGTCCCGCACGGACGCCTCGAAGGCCGGGGGCGAGGACGAACCGGAGTGAACGAAGCGTACGAGTCCGGCGATCACGTCGGCAAAGGCGAAGGTGCTGACCGGCGTGCCGGGCGCAGAGGCGACCTCGAAACTGCCATCGCTGATGTTGCGCACATCGACGAAGCGCGTGCCGCCCTGGCCGTCAGGGTCGGAGACCGCGAAGTCCGCCGGGGACAGCGTGATGCTGCCGCCTTGCGCAACGGCCAGCGACACGCCGGTGAGTACCGGCGCATCGTCGACCGGGGTGATGGTCAGGACGAACGAGTCGGTGTCGGCCAGCCCGATGGCATCGGTGCTCGTCACGATGAGGGTATCGCCGCCGTTGAAATCGGCTACCGGAGAATAGGTGAGGCTTCCCAGAGCGCTGTTCAGTTGGGCGAGGGAGCCCGAGATCGACAGGGCACTGGTCCCGATGGCGCCCATGCTCAGCGTTGCGCCGCCTGCGAGGCTGAGGGTCAGTGCGCCTGACGCCACGGACAACGCCACGGTCTGCAGGTCGCTGTCAGCGTCCGAAACGGACAGTGTGTCCGCTCCCGTGAAGGCAAAGGTGCCGTCTTCGGCGAGGACGACGCCCACGGGGCCGGCGTTGACGGGGCTCGAGTCGTTGTCCGTGTTGGACACGACGACGTCCGCAACGACGAGCCCGTTGAAGTTCGAATCGGCGCTGGATGCGGTGCCCGTCACGATCGAGAAGGTCACGTCACCGTCGTCCAGGAAATCGTCGACGCCGGTCACCGTCACCACCTGCGCCACGTTCCAGTTGCCCGGGGTGAAGGTGAGCAGCACCGTGGACGCGAATCCTTCCGAGGTGTCCCCGGTGGAAACCGGGATCGTGACATCGGCCGTCGGCGCGGAGTCGAGCACCACGGTGAACGTGGCTGTTCCTCCCGCTTCCGTCGTGCTGCCGGAGATTGCCGAAACGCTCACGCCGGCCGTGTCGTCGTCGGTATTGGTCACGAAGACATCGGCTACGGTCAGGGTGTCGTAGACCGGGTCCGCGCTGGCGGCGGCGCCCGTGAGGACCGAGAACAGAACGTCGCCGTCGTCCACACTGTCGTCCACGCCGGTCACGGTGACTGTCTGGGCCACACTCCAATTGAGTGCCGTGAAGGTCAGGAGCGAGGTCGATACGGTGCCTTCGGTCGCGTCGCCCGTCGACACGGTGATGGTCACGTCGGCGGTCGGCTGGGTATCCAGAACGACGGTGAAGGTCGCGGTGCCGCCGGCTTCCGATGCGGATCCTGAGACTGCGGAGACCGTGACACCGGCCGTGTCATTGTCGACGTTGCTCAGCGACACATCGCCGACTGCCAGACCGTTGTAGTTGGAGTCGGCGCTGACGGCAGCGCCGGTCAGGATGGAGAAACCCATATCGCCGTCGTCCAGGGTGTCGTCGACGCCGATGACGACGACGCCCTGAGCGACGTTCCAGTTTGCGGACGTGAACGTCAGCAACGATGTCGACACCGAGCCCTCGGTGGGGTCTCCCGTAGTGATGGAGATGGTGACGTCCGCCGTGGGCTGGGCATCCAGCACGACGGTGAACGACGCTGTCCCTCCGGCCTCTGTCGTGTTGGCCGATATCGCGGACACCGTCACACCGGAGCCGTCGTTGTCCGTGTTGGTGATCGACACATCGGCGACGGTAATGCCGTTGTAGTTCGAGTCCGCACTGGACGCGGCACCAGTGACGACGGAGTAGGTGACGTCGCCGTCGTCGAGTGCGTCGTCGACACCTGTGACGGTCACTGTCTGCCCGACGTTCCAGTTGATGGACGTGAACGCGAGCAACGCCGTTGAGACCGAGCCTTCCGTTGCATCGCCAGTGGTGACGGTGATCGTGACATCGGCGGTCGGTTGGGCGTCGAGCACAACCGTGAAGGTCGCCGCGCCGCCGGCTTCGGAGGTGTTGCCCGAGATGGCGGAGACGGTGACACCGGAGCTGTCGTTGTCGGTGTTGGTGACAGAGACGTCGACGACGGCGAGACCGTTGTAGTTCGAATCCGCACTGGATGCGGCGCCAGTGACGACGGAGTAGGTGATGTCGCCGTCGTGGAGCGAGTCATCGACGCCGGTGACGGTGACCGTCTGGGCCGAGTTCCAGTTGGCCGAGGTGAAGGTCAGCAGCGCCGTGGAGATCGAGCCTTCCGTTGCATCTCCCGTCGAGACGGAGATCGTGACATCGGCGGTGGGTGCTGCGTCGAGAACGACCGTGAAGGTGGCCGTGCCTCCGGCTTCCGTCGTGTTGCCGGAAATCGCTGAGACGGTCACGCCCGCAGTGTCGTTGTCGGTGTTGGTGACGGAGACGTCGGCGACGGCGACACCGTTGTAATTCGAATCCGCACTGGACGCGGCGCCAGTGACGACGGAGTAGGTAATGTCGCCGTCGTCGAGGGCGTCGTCGACCCCGGTGACGGTCACCGTCTGT
>LNDV01000033.1 GCA_001464765.1 Betaproteobacteria bacterium Ga0077526 | reverse complement strand
ATGGCGGCGTGACCGATGCGTGGATCGTCGATGGCGTCGATCCAGGTCTCCGACGTGACGAGGCGCTGCACGTCGAGCGGCATGAAGCCGAAGTCGCGTAGGTCGACTTCGGTCGGCACCAACGGATCTGGAAGCTGATCGATCATCCGAAATCCTCCTCGCACTCTTCGGAGTAGTTCGGGTACTTGCCGCCGTTGCGCTGGTAGATGGTCTCCAGCGTCTCGTAGGCCAAGTCTCTGCCGTTCTCGCGACGCAGGAAGCAGGCGCTACCTGGGATGCGGAAGACCCTCCAGCCCATCTGCTCCAGATGCTTGTCTCGAATGGCGTCGGACTGTTCGTCATGCCATTGTTTGCCGTCGCACTCGATCGCGATGCACGACCACGGGTCGCCGAAGTCGACGAAGTAGCGGCCCACCGGGTACTGCGGGAAGAACCGGAGTCCGCCGTAGCATCGAATCGCCTCCCACATCGCGCGCTCGATCGGCGTGAAGATGGCATCCCAGTTCGCGAGATAGGGTGTGTAGATGCCGGCGCCGATGTGATCCTGCTCTGCGCGGTACAGCCGCCTGATCTCGTTCCAGCGCTGCGGCACCGGCAACGTGATGTCGATGGGGCGGAAGTCCTGTTGCGTTGCCTGTAGATGCTCGGCTGCATCCCGCATGGCCTCATACAGCGTCACCGGCTCCCGGCTCAATGCCGCATCGTCGAGTTCGTCGTTCATCGAGCCCCCTTCAGCAGCCGAGCGCCATAGCTCGTGACGCGCATGAGCCTGGCCATCAGTTGCGGTTGCGTATTGACGCCGAGCCTGCGGTAGAGATCGTCGCGATGGACCTTCACGGTGCCCTCGGCGATCCCGAGGCGCTCGGCGCATCCCTTGGTTGAGCAGCCGTCGAGCAGCGCTTTCAGCAGGTCGCGTTGGCGCGGCGTGATGGCTGTACCAGACCCGGTGCACGGTGCAGAAGGTGTCGGGCTCGCTCATCGCCCACCCCTGAATGGTTGAGGGCGCATCACGTTGCCTGCCCTCGGTCGGCTGCCTGGCTTCGCTCGTTGGATGTGAGCGGCGTTAACGATGCCTTTTCCACTGCGCGGCTTACCAAAGCGCGTAGTGACGGTCACGTGTGCGGCCGTGAATTCGATAGATGCAACCAAACGCCCGCGCCGATTCGGCACACGCGAGGGTCGGCTCCCTCGGCGCGGGTTATGTCTGGCACTGCTCTCATGTGGGGACGGCAGTGAACGCAACGACCCAAGCCCTTCGCCTTGGGTAGCCTCGCCGCGCGCTACGCAACGAGCCGCGTTGATACTTGGCCCGCTGTTTGACGCACGGTCGTGCTTGTCGGCGTCCCGTTCACAGGGTTCCGACTCCATGCCTCTGCCGCCGGCAAACATCACCGGCTCGCCCCTCTCTAGGATTTCGTTGATGGCGCGCCTCATATCTGCACGCCTCGCCTGGAAGAAGTCCCCGGACGATGTTCCGCCCGGGGAGCCGGAGACTCCGCGCGCATTGCCGCTCCGGTCGGGGTGTTGCGCGCTGCCCTTGCGGGCGTTTCATCACAGGGGTATGGGGACACCGGCACGAACTCGTGACGGCTACAAAGGGAATCGGAGCAGCCCTGGAACGGGCAGGCGCGGCCGTCGCGGGCGCAGTGGGTGGTGGTCATGTCGCCGGGCCCGCCTTCCGCTCCATCTTCCTTACCTGCGCCGCAGTCGCCGGACGTACCCGCGTCATCTGCTTGCAGTGCTCGCATCGGCAACGCGTCTTCGCCTCGTAGAAGCGCTTGCCGTCCTGGTATTCCTGGATGCGCCGCTCGTAGTGCTGCCACGCCTCGGCGATGACCTTGATGTAGGCGATGGGACTCAGCTTCTCGCCGCAGTCCTGGCACTTCAGTTCGGCGAGTGCCTCGTCGAGTTCGCAGCGGTAGTGGTTGCACTTCTTCGGGAAACGACGACGAATGAAGCTGTCGCGCACGACCGATAGCTCGATGACCTTGCCATCGGCGACGGGGAGCTTTGCGGTGAAGTCGCTCACAGGCTTCCCCCGGCTGGCACGCCCGATGCTGTTTCCGGAACCATCATCGGAACTGCTCCGTATTCCGTGGAGGATGACCGGCGAGTACTCTCGTCATCTCCAACTCACCGCGGATGGTGCGAATGATGAGATCCCGAGCCCACTCGGTTGGCTGCTGCCCCTTGAGTACCGCCAACGCCGTCAACTCGGCGTGGATCTGCTCCGGCAAGCCGATCTCGAAGCGCTTGTCATTCTTCCCGAGCGCTGTCGGGCCGCGGCTGAATACCGGAGGCTTCGACATCAGGCGCTCACCCCCGCAGAGCCCATTGATGCCCCCGTGCTATGGTTGCGATCCCCATCGACAACCAACGCACGAGGACACCCATGGACGACGAGATCAACCGAGAGATCACCAGGCTGCGCGACCAAGTGGCGACACTT
>LNDV01000032.1 GCA_001464765.1 Betaproteobacteria bacterium Ga0077526 | reverse complement strand
CGGACTCCTCCTCTCTCGTTTGACCGGAAGTTCAACGCCTCCCAGTCTGGCACTCGATGCCGCTCAGGGGGGAGGAGTCCATCCCATTGGGCTACGCATCGCCCTTCCGCCGCCAGAGAGTTCATCATGACCGGAATCGATCCCGCGTAGCCCGGACGAGCGCCGCATGGCGCGACTCCGGGGCAACGGCGCCCCTCTCACCACCGCACCCCGGAGTCAGGGCATCCGCCCTTCGTCCGGGCTACGCCTCGCCCTTTCACCGCCAGAGAATTCATCGTGACCGGAATCGATCCCGCGTAGCCCGGACGAGCGCCACACGGCGCGACTCCGGGGACAACGGCGCCGCCCCTTCACCGCCTCCCGATCCATGTTCCAATCGCGCCTTTCCGATCTCCTGGAGCCGTCGCCATGACCCGCATCGATCTCGACCAGCGCACCGCCATCGTCACGGGCGCCGCGCGAGGCATCGGCCTTGCCATTGCCGAAAGACTGCTCGCGTCCGGCGCTCGAGTCGCCCTCTGGGATGTCGACACGGCGGAACTCGAGGTCCAGCGCAGCCGCCTCGCGAAGGAAGCCATGGTGTCCGCCTTCACCGTGGACGTGACCGACGAATCCGCCGTGCAGCAGGCCGTGCGCTCGACGGAGGCGCGACTCGGCCCCATCGACATTCTGGTGAACAACGCGGGCATCGGCGGACCGAACCTGCCGATGTGGGAGTACGACGTCGCCGTCTTCCAGAAGGTGTTCGCCATCAACGTCACGGGCACCTTCCTCTGCTCGAAGGCCGTGATCCCCGCGATGCGCCAGCGCAACTACGGGCGCATCATCAACATCGCTTCGATCGCGGGGAAGAACGGCACGCCGTTCTTTTCGGCGTACAGCGCCTCGAAGGCCGCGGTGATCGGTCTCACGAAGGCGCTCGCAAAGGAACTCGCAGAGACGGAGATCCTCGTGAACACCGTCACGCCCTCCGTCGCCGACACGGACATCCTCAAGCAGTTCGAGCCGGAGAAAGTGAAGTGGATGCTGGACCAGGTGCCGAAGGGACGCTTCGTGCGCCCCGACGAGATCGCAGCGATGGTCGCGTGGCTCGCGTCGGACGAATGCTCGTTCTCGACGGGTCAGGTGTTCGACATCACGGGCGGGCGTTCGGTGTACTGACCTTGCCGGCTGTCCGCTTCACGGAACGGCGGAATACTTCGGCCAGCACCCACAGCGCAAGCCCGGCGGCGACGAAAGGCCACGTGTACCCGAAGTGCTCGATGGACCAGCCGAACAGCACCACGCCGATGGCCTGTCCGAGAAACAGGCACATGGCGAACAGGCTCACGCCGGCACCGCGCGCCTCGGGCGAGATCTCGGTGGCGCGCGTCTGCAGCGTGTTGTGCAGCATGTAGAACGCAAAGCCCTGCAAGGCCACAAACGGTGCGACGGCCGCCGCGCTCGGCAACACGGCAATCATGATGAAGCACAGAGCCATCAGCCAGCCGCCTCCGCGAACCAGCCCGGCTTCGCCCAGACGGCCAACAAGACGACGCACCAGGAAGCTGTAGCACAGCCCGCCGATACCGAAGCCGGCGACGATGAGGCCGGTCACCGTGTCGCTCAGATGGAAGGCTTCCTTGATGTGGGCACCGACGAATCCGAGTGCGCCGAAGAACAGGATGCCTTCCACCGCCACGGTCGCGAGCACCGGTCGCGCTCGCGGTGACGCCACGATCGTCGCGTATCGGCGCCAGGGCGGCGTGTAGCTGCCGGTACCGCGGTCGCCGATGCGGACCGACTCGCGGCCGATGAGTACGGCCAGCAGCAGGAAGCCCGCCGCGATCACACCGAACGTGCTGCGCCAGCCGAAGGCGTCGCTCATCACGCCGCCGATGAGCGGTCCGAAGCTCTGGCCCAGCAGCGTGCCCGCGATGAAGCGACCGAGGATGGCCTGCCGGCCCTCGTACGGAAACCGGTCGCCGATGAAGGCGAGCGACAGCGGGATGACCGCCCCGGCGGCCATGCCCGTGAGAAATCGTCCGGTATTGAGTACGGCCAGCGTGGGCGCGAACGCGCACAGTATGGCTGCCAGTGCCGCCGCGACCATGCCGGACGCGATGACCCGCAGCTTGCCGAACCGGTCGCCCAGCGGCCCATGGATGGCCTGGAATGTACCGTAGGCGAACGTGAACGCCGTGAGGACAAAGGCGGCATCGGGCACGGCGACGCGGAACTCGCGGGCCAGGGTGGGGAGCAGGGGATCGGCAGCCCGCATCGAAGCGCCGGATACGAACCCCGCCGTGGCGAGGAGGACGACGGTGGCGAGCGCGGTGCGCTCGGTTTGCTGCGACATGACCGGGCCGGTGCGAAAAGGACCCGGAGGTTAGCCGGTTTTGCGCCTCGGCGGATACGCCCGTGCGTCAGCCCGCGTGGCAGATCGCCGTCGTCACCGCCTGCAGGGTCGAGCCGTCGACGGCGTCCTCGGCATGAACCAGCACCCCCGATTTCGCAGGGTCAAACTCCTGAGGCGCGGGAAGACGCACGTCGAGCGCCACGCGACCCGAAGCATCCGGTGTGAAGGGGCCCGCTACCCGGCGCACGACGAAATCGTGCGTGAGTCGCTTGCCACCGTTCTCTCCCGCCGTGACCTGGGTGCTCAATCCGTTCTGGTAGAGCACCACGTAGATCCGGGCGCGACTGCGCAATTCGTCGCGGTCGATCCGCACCTCGCCCGAGACGCGCGTCTCGCGGCGCTCTCCAGGTATCGCGCGGACCGTGATGTGCGCCCGGGGTTTGTCGGCAGCCGCTCCTCGCGCGCGCGCCGCGATCTCGTCCGCGAACTCGTGCGGGCGGACATCGCGTCCGTCAAACACGAATTGCGGGGTGTAGATCGTGTTCGAGCGATTGCGGGCCGCCACGCGCTGCTGTCGGGCCGAGTAGTCGGGGCTCGAGAACCGGTCAGGCCACCCGAGCCGGTTCCAGTAGTCGACGTGATAGGCAAGGGGAATGGCGTGAGGCGTGGTGCCGGGTCGGCCGAACTCCCGGGACAGCCAGCGATCGGCGGGAGGGCAACTGTTGCAGCCCTCGGAGGTGTAGAGCTCGAGCACCGGCAGACGCGTGGCGCCGCTTTCGACATCGCACGCACCGGCGTGCGCGAGAGACGCCGCCAACGCACCCAGTGCCACGACCACGGGGCCCGCCAATCTTCGAATGCCGTTCATGAGTCGTCCTCCCGTGCGAAGCGCACGGAGACTGGTACGGGCGGAGTGGGAGATTGGATTCGTGTCGTGGAGGACGTGGGGGCGCGTGGCTTGGGTCGTCGTTGCCGCGATTTCTTCGGCGGTTGCCCCGGAGTCGGGGCGTGTGCCCCTCGTCCGGGCTACGGAACTCGAGACGATTTCGCGTAGCCCGGACGACGCCCGACGGGCGGACTCCGGGGAAGTCGCCGCGACTTCCTCGACGTCGCCTCGGAGTCGGGGCTGGCGCCCCTCGTCCGCGCTACGTCGCCGCCAGCGCCGTCAGGACGTCGTGCCCTGTGAGGAGATAGGTCTCATCCGCCGGGAAGTCCTTCACGAGCACCGCCGGGTGCTCGGGCGTGATCATCGGCGCGAGCAGTTCCACCGGCGTCTCGATATCCACGAACCGGAACGCCTTCTGCATCACGGTCTTCACCGGTTCGTGCCGCACCTTCGGATCGGCCACCATCGCCGCGTAGACGTGACGCTCGCTCACGGACCCGACGATGCGCCCGCCCTGGGTGATGGGGATCTGCGAGAAGTCGTGCTCGCTCATCACACGGATGGCCTGCGAGACGGGAACATCGACCTCGAGCGAGACGAGCGCCGCGACCTTCTTGTTGCGCACGAGATCGCGGGCGGTCCTGCCGGGCAGCGGCTCGTACCCCATCGAGCGCATCCAGTCGGGGTTGAACATCTTGCCCACGTACCGCGTGCCGTGGTCGTGGAAGATAACCACGACCGTCTCGCCCTTGCGGAAGTTGTCCTTCAACTGCAGCAGCCCGGCGATCGCGGAGCCGGCGGAGTTGCCCGCCCAGATGCCTTCCTGCCGGACGATCTCACGCGTGTAGATCGCGGCGTCGCGGTCGGTGACCTTCTCGAAATGGTCGATCACGGAGAAATCGACGTTTTCGGGAAGGAAGTCCTCGCCGATGCCTTCGGTCACGTAAGGATAGATCTCGTTCTTGTCGAAGATGCCGGTCTCCTTGTACTTCTTGAACACCGACCCGTAGGTGTCGATGCCCCAGACCTTGACGCCCGGCTTCTTCTCCTTGAGGTAGCGGCCCGTGCCGCAAAGCGTGCCGCCGGTGCCCACGCCCACGAGCAGGTGGTCGACCTTTCCCTCCGTCTGCTCCCAGATTTCAGGGCCCGTGGACTCGTAGTGCGCCTGCGCATTGCTGGGGTTGTCGTACTGGTTGGCCTTCCACGCGTTGGGCGTTTCCTTCACGAGTCGCGACGACACGCTGTAGTACGAACGCGGGTCCTCGGGATCCACATCGGTCGGGCAGACGATCACCTCGGCACCGAAGGCGCGCAGCGCGTAGACCTTTTCCATCGACTGCTTGTCGGTGGTGGTAAAGATGCACTTGTAGCCCTTCACGATCGCCGCGATGGCGAGCCCCATGCCCGTGTTGCCGCTGGTGCCTTCGATGATGGTGCCGCCGGGCTTGAGCAGACCCTGGCGCTCGGCATCCTCGACCATGCGAAGCGCCATGCGGTCCTTGATGCTGTGGCCCGGGTTGAAGGTCTCGACCTTGGCGTAGACGGTCGCGGCCACGTCCCGCGTGATGCGGTTCAGGCGGACCAACGGCGTGTTGCCGATGGTGCCGAGGATGTCGTCGAATACGTTGCTGGGCATGGGCTTGTTCCGGAATGGCTGATAGCCGACAGTGTGATCACGCGATCTTGCCACGCCGGCCCGGCCGGAAATAGTCGGTGTTGTCGTAGAACGCAGCCGACGCGCTCTGCGGACACCAGCCCGGCAGTCCCAGCACCGGCAACGGCGCGAGATCCGCCGGGGTTCGAAGGCCGCCAATGATCCGCGAGAGAGCCCCGTCGACGCAAGCGAGCCGGTTAGCCCACGCGTCGTCCGGGAAGGTCCCCGGCACGTGTACGAACAGCACCTTCGCCGTCAGACCGACGAACGGCGTCCGCAGCTTCTCCATGAGCGCGTGGCCAAACGGGATGCACACCGCGCCCGCGATCAGTCCGGCGCGCTTTTCCCAGAACACTTCCCGCCATCGGAAGGCACGAATGGCGGCTTCGATGGCCGGGTCCGTCACCGCCACGACGATGCCGTCCTCGTCGAAGAGCGTGAGCGCATCGCGCAACCGCGACCGGCCCGCATGCGCGGGCGCGGCGTCGAGGTCAGCCACGTGCGCCGCATTCAGCGCAGCCTTGCTCCGGGGGAACAGGCGCCAGGCCGCGACATTGAAGCGGTCGTGCCAGGTGTCCGCCCGCACGGCCAGCGCGCCGCGGGTGTAGATGTCGCGCTCGTAGCCCTGGGCCCCTTCGCTCATGGCGGCGCACACTCGCAGCAGTTCGCCGTTCGCGTTGGTGACGGACGCCCCGTCGAGCACTGCCTGCAGGCCGGCGAGGTCGGCATGCGCCAGACGATCGGAATCGATGACGCTCCGTAGCGCCTCGTAGGCCGGATGATCCATGGCATCACCCCGGATCATTGGCGGGCCCGCCAGGGGATACAATCGAACGGAGTGCGACGCCGGCCGGTCGAAGCCTGCGCAAGACGCTCATCCCTGATTCCTCGCCCACCGCCAAATCCGTCTCCAAGGAGATCCTCCATGTCCCGTCTGCTCGTTTCCCTGCTCGCCGCGCTCGCCCTCGCCGGCTGCGCCCACAAAGGCTCCAATCAGGTCCAGGCCGATCTTCCGGTCGACAAGGGTACCGTCGCCACCGGTGCCGGCAGCGCCGTCAAGATGAAGGGTAACCCCCTGCCCCTGTCCGGTCGCGCCATCGCCGTGGGCGAACGTCTGCCCGATGCGATGGTCACCGGCACCGATCTCAAGCCCGTGAACCTCGGTGAGGCCACCGGCAAGGTACGCATCATCAGCGTCGTCCCGTCCGTCGACACACCCACCTGCGACAAGCAGACCCACGAACTGTCCGAAAAGAACGCGGGGCTCGACAAGCAGGTCGAGATGGTCACCGTCAGCATGGACCTGCCGTTCGCGCAGTCCCGCTTCGCGAAGGAAGCCAAGATCGCCAATGTGCGCTTCCTGTCCGACTACAAGGCGCACGAGTTCGGCGACAACCATGGCCTGATGATCGAACCGCTGGGTCTGCTCGCGCGCGCCGTGATCGTCACCGATCGCGACAACATCGTGCGCTACATCCAGGTCGTGCCGGAAGTGACCGCCCTGCCCGACATGCAGGCCGCCATGAAGGCCGCGAAAGACCTCCTGTAACTCTCCTGTACCGGCCGGGGGTGGCCCGTCCGCCCCCGGTGTCGTTTTCAGAATCGACATGACCGACCGTATCGACTGCGCCGTCATCGGCGCCGGGGTGGTGGGCCTCGCCATCGCCCGCGAACTCGCCCTTGCCGGGCGCGAGGTTCTGATCCTCGAAGCCGAATCCGGCATCGGCGAGCACACGAGTTCGCGCAACTCCGAAGTCATTCACGCTGGCATCTACTATCCGAAGGGTTCACTGAAGGCGCGCCTTTGCGTGGAGGGCAAGCAGTTGCTCTACGCCTACTGCGCCGAGCACGGCGTGCCTCACGCCAACTGCGGCAAGATCATCGTCGCGTCTCGCCCTGAAGAATCCGACGCCGTGTTGAGCTACATCCCCACGGCCGCGGCGGCCGGCGTGCACGACCTGCGACGGCTCGACCCTGCCGAAGTCCGCGACATGGAGCCGGACGTGGTGGCCGTCACGGCGGTGCTGTCGCCCTCCACCGGGATCATCGACAGTCACGCTCTCATGCTGGCGTACCAGGGCGACGCCGAGAACGCGGGCGCGATGACCGTCTTCCGCAGCCCGGTCCTGAGCGGCGAAGTCACTGCCGACGGCATCCTGCTGCGTGTCGGTGGGGACGAGCCCATGGAGATCCTCTGCAATACCGTGGTGAACAGCGCCGGCTTGTTCGCGCCGGCGGTCGCGCGTTCCATCGCAGGTCTCGATCCGCAAAAGCTGCCCGGGCAGTACTACGCCAAGGCGCACTACTTCACGCTGAGCGGCAAGCCGCCGTTCCGGCGCCTCGTGTATCCGGTGGGCCATGGCTCCTGGCTGGGGGTACACGTCACGATCGACCTGGGCGGTCAGGTGCGCTTCGGGCCCGACATCGAATGGGTCGACAGCGTGGACTACGCCTTCGACCATTCGCGCGAACCGCTCTTCTACGAGGCTATCCGGCGCTACTACCCGGGGCTGAAGGACGGCACGCTCCAGCCGGGCTATACCGGCATCCGGCCCAAGATTTCCCGCAAGGGCGAAACCCCGGCGGATTTCCGCATCGACGGCCCGGCCGACCATGGCGTGCCCGGCCTGGTGAATCTCTACGGCATCGAGTCCCCGGGACTGACCGCGTCGATGGCAATCGCACGCGACGTCGCGAAAATGCTCCACTCGTAGCCCGGACGAGGCCCGACGGGGCCGACTCCGGGATTGCGCCTCTCTGCGTCGGGGCCACCACCCCGTAGCCCGGACGAGGCCCGTATGGGCCGACTCCGGGACAACGCTCCCGCGCGAGGCGATCGTCTCGCGCCTCCTCGCCCCCTCACAACACGAACGGATCACTGTACGCCACCGACTTCGGGTCCTTCCGCCAGATCCGCGGGTCGGCATCGATGTACAACTCGTCCGCGCCTGCAAGTACTGGCCTTGTGGCGTGGCGCCTCGCCTTCTCTTCCGATCCTCCTCGAGCTTCCGTCTCGCTGCCGGGAACTCGCTCGCGATCTCCACGGACCATTGATCCACGACAAGGCCCTCGGACACGCCGTTGCCCAGACTGGAAAAAAGAACACGTGGTTGATCGACCCAAGATGTTCAACGAACCTTACGGAGGCATCATGAATTCCATCGCCAGCAAACTGGGCTATGCGTTGATGGTCACATTCGCCGCAGGCGCCACCGCCGCGTGGGCGGAAGACACTTGCCACGGCTATTCGGTTGGGACGAGCAAGGACCGAGTCCTGATTCACGTGATGGGTGTCGTCCCGATGCATCTCGCTTCCGGCGAATGCGGGGAGACCTCTTCCGGCGGTCAAGGGAAAATGACGCGGGACTGCACCTACACCGACCGGGACGGTGACCGATGGACCAGCACAAACAACTGGGAGAAGGGCACGCCAAGCGGCACATGGTGCAACGTGAACGGGACGGGCAAGTACGAGAAGACGATGGGCGGTTGCGGATGGTGGAAGACGGTTCAGACGGGGCCGATCAGCGCCTGGGAGTTCGGCGGTCAGTGCCAGTTGATGTCCATCGATCGGTAGTCCTCGAGCCCCGGGCCAGCGTCCGCGTCACCGCCATCCGAAGCGCTGTTCCCGGACGGAGTCCGGGCTACGCGGAGGCCAAAGACGGGACTCCCGTAGCCCGGGCTTCGCCCGGGGCCTGTACACGCATCACAGAGATCTGAAACGCCGCTCCCGGACGGAGTCCGGGCTACGAACCAACGAGATGGCAAGCGACGACGCGCCCGTCACCGATCGGTTTCGCGACGGGCGTCTCGACCCGACACCGCTCCGTGGCGTGCGGGCACCGCGGATGGAATGCACATCCCGAGGGCCGATCGATCGGGCTCGGAATCTCCCCGGCCACCGGGGTCCGCGACGTCCCGGTCATCGCAAGGTCGGGCACAGCGGCCAGCAGCATGCGCGTGTAGGGATGCGCCGGGTCCTTCAGGATCGTGGTCGCCGGCCCTACCTCCACCAGACGCCCGAGGTACATCACGCCCAGATCGTGGGCGACGTACTCGACGACCGCCAGGTTGTGCGAAATGAACAGATAGGTGAGGCCGAGACGATCCTGCAAGTCCCGCATGAGGTTCAGCACCTGCGCCTGAACCGAGACGTCCAGCGCCGAAGTGGGCTCGTCGCACACCAGAAACTCGGGCTCTGACGACAGGGCGCGCGCGATGGAAATTCGCTGCCGCTGCCCGCCGGAGAACTCGTGCGGAAACTTGCGGGCATCCGCGGGCGCCAGACCGACCTGCCGGAGCAGCGCGGCCACGCGCTCGGCGCGATCGGTCTCCGACATCGCCGCGTTCTGCACGCGCAGCGGTTCGGCCACGATGTCGTCGACCTTCCAGCGCGGATTGAGGCTCGCGTAAGGGTCCTGGAAGATCATCTGCATGCGACGGCGCACGGCCATGGTTTCCCGGCCGGAACCGGACGGCATCGGCTGGCCGTCGAAGCGCACCGTTCCGCGTGACGGCTTATACAGGCCGACCGCGAGCCGACCGACCGTCGACTTGCCGCATCCCGACTCGCCGACGAGCGCAAGTGTCCGCCCGCGCGCCACGCGAAACGACGCGTCGTCCACGGCCACCAGTCGCTGCTTCGGCAATCGGGACAGCACGCGCTCCAGCCACGGCTGCGAGACATCGAAGTCCCGACCCACGTCCGCGAACTCGAGCAGCGGGACGTCAGCCACGGGACGATTCTCCATGCAGCCAGCAGGCGACCTCGCGACCGTCGACCGCCACGGCCCGCGGAATCTCGCGATCGCACTGCGCGAGGCGCTGTGTGCAGCGAGGATGGAAGGCACAGCCCGGCGGAATCGCATCGAGCCGCGGCATGGCGCCGTCGATCTGCGCCAGACGGGACCGTAGCGCCCCGAGTTTCGGGATGGCGCCCATGAGGCCTGTCGTGTACGGGTGCAGCGGCGCGTGGACGATCTCACGCACGGGCCCGATCTCGGCGATGCGGCCCGCGTAGAGCACCGCCACACGATCCGCCGTCTCGGCGATGACGCCCATGTCGTGGGTGATGAGCAGCACGGCGGTGCCTCGCGTGCGCGCCAGGCGCTTCAGCAGTTCGATGATCTGCGCCTGCGTCGAGACATCGAGCGCCGTCGTCGGCTCGTCCGCGATCACTAGCCTCGGCTCGGCACATAGCGCCAGCGCGATCACGACCCGCTGCCGCATGCCGCCCGAGAGCTGATGCGGATACTGGTCGAGCCGCTTTTCCGGCGCGGGTATGCCGACTTCGCCCAAGAGCTTGAGCGCGCGGTCCCGTGCCGCCCGCGCGCCGACGGCATCGTGCGTGAGGATCGTCTCCACCAGTTGCTGGCCGATCGTGAAGAGCGGGTCGAGGGCCGTGAGCGGATCCTGGAAGATCGCGCCGATGCGTTTGCCGCGCAGGCGCCGCATCGCCTCGGGTGCGAGGTTGTCGATGCGACTTCCCTCCAGCAGGATCTCGCCCGCGGTGATGCGTGCCGGGGGCTCGAGCAGACCGAGGATCGCCGTGCCGGTCACCGACTTGCCGGCGCCGGACTCTCCCACCATGCCGAGAATCTCGCCCTCGCCGATCTGCAGCGAAATGTCGTCCACCGCCACGAGCGGACCGCGGCGCGTCTCGAATGCGACGCGCAGATGCCGCACCTCGAGCAGAGCGCTCATCGCAGCCGCGGATTGAGAGCGTCGCGCAGCCAGTCACCGAGCAGATTGACCGACAGCGCGAGCGCGACCAGGGCGAGACCCGGGAACACGGTGATCCACCATTCGCCCGAGAAGAGGAAATCGTTGCCCACGCGGATCAGCGTGCCCAGGGAAGGCGTAGTGACCGGCATACCCACACCGAGGAACGACAGCGTGGCCTCGGTGATGATCGCCGTCGCGAGATGGATCGTGGCGATGACCAGCACCGGGCCGAGCACGTTGGGCAGCAGATGGTGGAACATGATCGCCACCGGGTGCCTTCCGATCACGCGGGCGGCCTGCACGTACTCCTTGCGCTTCTCGACCAGCGTCGAGCCGCGCACGGTCCGCGCGTACTGCACCCACCCGGACAGGCCGATGGAAGCGATGAGCACCCAAAGCGCCTGACCTCCGTGGGCGGAGTCGGGCATCGCGACCCGCACCACGCCGTCCACCAGCAGCGCGATCAGGATGGCCGGGAACGACAGCTGGACGTCGGCCACGCGCATGATGAATGCCTCGATCGACCCGCCCGCGTAGCCGGCGAGCAGACCGAGGGAGACGCCCAGCACCATCGCGACCACCACGGAGCCCACGCCGACCAGCAACGAGATCCTCGCGCCGTAGAGGATGCCCGACAGCACGTCGCGCCCCTGATCGTCGGTGCCGAGCAGGTACGTGGCACGACCCTCGGCCGTCCAGGCGGGCGGAAGCAGGGCATCCATGAGCTCGAGCGAGGCAAGGTCGAACGGGTCGTGCGGCGCAATCCATCCGGCGAACAGGGCACCGACCACGCAGATCAGCGCGACCACGGCGGCGAGGATCGCCACCGGCGAGCGCCGGAACGACCACGCGATGTCGGAGTCGAGCCAGCGACGCCAGCGGCTTTCCGCCGCGGGCACTGTGATCTCGTCCTCCCGACTTCCGGTGCTCACGACGCGCGCACTACTTCACCGTCACCCAGCGCAGGTACTGGAAGTTGTCGGGGATCTGCACCATCTCGACAGACTTCCGGAGACCCCAGGTGATGGGCTGCTGGTGCAGAGGAATGTGGCCGATGTCGTCCTGGTGGATCCTGAAGGCCTCGGCAATCATGTTGGTGCGCTTCGCGGGGTCGTTCTCGGCGCCGATGCGGCGGGTGAGGTCGTCCACCTTCGGGTTGGAATAGGCGCCACCGTTGAACTGGCCCTGCGCACCCTCCCCCGGCGTCGACATCAGCGCGAACAGCGCGTTGTGGGCATCCTGGCTCGCGGGCGTCCACCCGGCGAGATAGAACGACACGTTGCGCGAGAGCACCTTGGGGAAGAACTGGGTCTTCGGCTCGGCCACAAGGTTCACCTTGATGCCCACCTTCGCGAGCATGGAGGCGACGGCCTGACAGATCTCGCCGTCGTTCACGTAGCGGTCATTGGGGCAGTTCATGCCGACCTCGAACCCACTGGGGTAGCCGGCCTCCGAGAGCAGCCTGCGCGCACCTTCGGCATCGAAGGGCAGCCGTTTGTTCAGTTCGGGCACGAAGCCCTCCACCGACGGCGCCACCATGATGCCTGCCGGTGTGGACACACCGCGCATGATGCGCGTGCGGATCGCCTCGATGTCGATGGCCTGGTAGACCGCCTGCCGAACCCGCTTGTCCTTGAAGGGGTTCTTGCCCTTCACGTTCGAGAACAGCAGTTCGTCACGCTTCTGGTCCATGCCCAGGAAGATGGTACGCATCTCCGGCGACTGCTTCACCTGCAGATCGGGATTGCTCCGGATGCGCGGGACGTCCTGGAGGGGAACCGGGTCCACCATGTCCATCTCGCCGCTGATGAGCGCCGCGACGCGTGTGGCGTCGTTGGCGATGGGCGTGAAGATGGCTTCGGTGATGTTGTGCTCGGCCTTGCCCCACCATTCGGGGTTGGGCACGAACACCGTCTTCACGCCTGGCTGCCGCGACTCGAGCTTGAAGGGGCCGGTGCCGCTGGCGCGGGTGCTCGCGTAGTTTTCCGTGCCCTTGCGCACGTCGACCGGCCGCATCGCGCCGTTCTTCTCGCACCACTTCTTCGACATGATGTACCAGCGGCTCACCGTCTGCGGCAGGATCGTGAAGGGCTCCGTCGTAACGATGTCGATGGCGTTGGCGTCCACCTTGCGGATCTCGCGGATGGCCGCGACGTAGACGCGGACGTCGGAGCCTTCCCCCTTGGCACGCTCGAAACTGAAGATCACGTCGTCGGCCGTGAATGGCGAGCCGTCGTGGAACTTCACGTTCTTGCGCAGGTTGAAGCGCCAGACGGTAGGCGCGGTCTGCTTCCAGTCGGTGGCGAGTTCCGGCGTGATCTCGAACTTGCGGCCTCGGCCGGTAAGCGCCTCGTAGACGTTACCCGTGAGCGACAGCAGCACTGCCTCGTTGTGCATGTGCGGGTCGACGGAGAGCGCATCGCCCTGGTTGGCGAACCGGAAGGTCCTGGCTTCGGCCTGGAAGGCCGCGAGGCCCACCGCACAGGCAATGGCCCACGCGCCCAGGTGACGAAGCGACACGGCACGGATCATCAGACGACCTCCATCGCGCCGGCAACGGCCGTGCTGCCCTGCAGCGGCATGGCGGATTCCGCGAGGGCGGCGAGGAAGCCGGCGCCGAGCGGAATCACCGAGTCGTTGAAGTCGTAGTGCGGGTTGTGGAGCAGGCAGCCGCCATCGGCGCCGCCCTGCCCGAGAAAGACGTAGGCACCCGGACGTTCCTGCAGGAGGTACGCGAAGTCTTCCGCGCCCATGGTCGGGTCGGCATCGCGCACGACGTTGCCCGGGCCGAACACCTGCTCGCCCACTCGCGCGGCGAACTCGGACTCCCGCTCGCTGTTGACGGTGGCGGGGTAGCCGCGCGTGATCTCGACCTCTGCCGTGCCACCCATGGCGAGTGCGAAGCCGGTGGCGATCTCGCGGATGCGCCGCTCGGCAAGGTCGCGCGTCTCGGGCCGGAAGCTGCGCAGCGTGCCCAGCAGGTGCACCGCGTTGGGAATCACGTTGTGCGCGCCGGTCTGGCTCGTGTGCATCGAACAGATGCTCACGACCACCGCATCCACCGGCGCCACATTGCGGCTGGCGATCGTCTGCAGCGCAGAGATGATCTGGGCAGCCACCACCACCGGGTCCACCGCCAGGTGCGGCAGGGCGCCATGACCGCCGCGACCGCGGACCACGATGGAGACCTCGTCGGTCGCGGCCATCACCGGACCAGGCCTCACGGCCATCTTGCCCGGCGGCAGCTGCGGCCAGTTGTGAAGCGCGTAGACCTCGTCCATCGGAAATCGGTCGAAGAGCCCTTCCCGGACCATCACGCCGCCGCCCCCGCCGTGTTCCTCGGCCGGCTGGAAGATCACGTACACCGTGCCGTCGAAATTGCGGGTCTCCGCCAGGTAGCGCGCCGCGCCGAGCAGCATGGTCGTGTGCCCGTCGTGACCGCAGGCGTGCATCTTCCCGGCGGAGCGGGAGGCGTGGGGCTTTTCGCCGGCCTCGTGCATGGGCAGGCAGTCCATGTCGGCGCGCAGACCGACGGCCTTTCGGCGGGTATCCGTGCGGCCGCGGATCACCCCGACCACACCCGTGGTGGCGAGGCCACGATGGACCTCTATGCCGAAGGTACCCAGCTTCTGCGCCACGACCGAAGCCGTGCGGGCCTCCTCGAAGGCGAGTTCCGGATGCATGTGGATGTCACGGCGCACCGTGACGAGCTCTTCGTGGAAGCGGCGGATGTAGTCGACGGAAGCAGTCATGTTGGCAGGCCCTCAGTGTGCGGCGGCGCCGTCGAGGCGCAGCCGGGGATCCACGGCATAGTACAGAAGGTCGACGACCAGATTGATGATGACGAACAGCAGCGCGATCAGGCACAGGTAGGCACCCATGACCGGCACATCGGCGAACATCACCGACTGGATGAAGAGGAGCCCCATCCCCGGCCACTGGAACACCGTCTCGGTGATGATGGCGAAGGCAACGATCGAGCCCAGCTGCAGCCCGGCCACGGTGATCACCGGAACCAGCGTGTTGCGCAGGGCATGGCGGAAATGCACCAGCCGGTCCGGCAGGCCCCGCGCCCGCGCGAAACGGATGTGGTCGGCCCGGAGCACCTCCAGCATCTCGGAGCGCGTGAGCCGCATGATGAGCGTCATCTGGAACAGCCCGAGCGTGATCGACGGCAGGATGAGGGCCTTCAGCCCGCTGACCGTCAGCAGGCCGGTACTCCACCCGCCCAGCATGACGACGTCACCGCGACCGAAGGACGGCAGCCACCCCAGTTGCACGGCAAACACCAGGATCAGCAGGATGCCGATCAGGAAGGTCGGCAGCGACACGCCGATGAGCGAGACCACCAGGAAGGCCTGCGACAGCCATGAACGCGGCTTGAGCGCGGTGTAGACCCCCATGGGAATGCCGACTGCCACCGCGAAAAGGGCAGCAGCAAGAGACAGCTCGAGCGTGGCAGGCAGGCGTTCCGCGAACAACGTGCTCACCGGGCGGAGCTGGCGCAGCGACAGACCGAAGTCCCCCTGGACCGCCCGCGCCACAAACCGGCCGTACTGCACGTGGAAGGGCTGGTCGAGGCCGAGCTGAGCGCTCATGGCGGCGCGCTCGGCCGGGGTGGCGTCCTGCCCCAGCATGAACACGACGGGGTCGCCCACGAACCGGAACAGTGCGAAGGCGATGAGGCCCACGGCAGCCATGACGAGGGCGGCTTGCACGAGACGGCGGAGGACGAACGCGGCCATGGAGGTTCCGGAGAGGGGCGGTGGCTCCCGCGCGCCGGGAAGGCGGGGCCCGGACACGGGGCACCGGGCGGGCAGTCGGAACGATCATGCCCAATCGGGCTCAAGGGCGTCAACGCGAAACGTTGGCGCAGCATGCAGGCCGGGCTGCGCCCGGGGATCGTCGCGACTTTCGTCCGCCGTTGGTGAGGTTCGTGGAACAGGCGTGGCGGGACACCACGTTGCCGAGGAGTGTTCCCGGGCGGAGCCCGGGCTACGAAGCGGGCTTCGAGCCTGCCGAGGTTCCCCCTCCTTCCCGGGGACCGGGCTGCGCCAGCGCGCAGCCCGGCCTCCTCCCCCGGGGCCATTCCTTGGTCAGCCGAGAGGCGATGCGACGGCTTTAGTCGTCGTGCACGTCGGAGCGTCGACCCGGACGGAGTCCGGGCTACGGGCGTCGCCATGTCGTAGCCCGGGCTCCGCCCGGGGACCACGCCCGCGAATCGCGCCTCCCTCTCAGCGGTGCGCCTTCTCTCCCGCGCGCCACGCCCGTTCGGCGTCGTCCCACGCACCGAGCGCCTGAAGGTCCGGCACCCACGCAAGCCCGCTCTTGCCGTCGGACGAGCGCGCTTCGGGTGTCACCACCATGTCCAGCAACGCGGGCAGATTGGCCAGGGCACGATCGATCGCGGGACCGAGATCCTCCACACGTTCCACCCGTTCGCCGTGCATGCCGAAGGCGCGCGCCATCGCGGCGTGGTCGGAGAACTGGAGACGCGTCCCCACCACCTTGCCGTGCGTGTCGGTCTGGTCATGGACTTCGATCTGCCACGCCCCGTTGTTCGCGACGACGATGAGCACCGGCGCCTTGTGCCGCACGGCCGTGTCGATCTCCATCGCGTTGAAGCCAAACGCGCCGTCGCCCGTGGCCACGACCACCTGCTTGCCGGGACACGCGAGACTGGCCGCGATGCCGAACGGCGTGCCGATGCCGATGCACCCGAGCGAACCGGGATCGAGATACGTCTGCGACGTGAGCCCTACGCGCGCGAAGCTGAGGAAGTCGCCGCCGTCGGCGACGATCACCGCATCCGGGCGTAGCCGCGATTGCAGTTCGGCCAGAACGCGGTTGGGATGCAGGCGGCCGTCGGACCCGTTCGGCGCGGACTGCATGGTCTGCCGGAGCTTGGTCGCGCGCTCCTCGTGCTTCTTCCGCAGTGCGCCAGCCCAGGTTCGGTCCACCTGCGACGGACGGTCGCCGGCCTTGGCGACGATGGCCTCCAGCGCCGCGCCGACATCCGCGAACAGTTCGACCTCACCGCGACGGTTGTCGCGCAGATCGCCGGGCGCATCGCCGATGCGGACGAACTTCGCGTCGCCGAACACCGCCGGCGAGCCGAAGGCGAGCTGGAAGTCGAGACGACGGCCGAGCGTCACCACACAATCGGAATCGCTCAGCACCGCGCCGCGCATCGCTGCGACCACGGACGGATGCTCTTCCGGCACCAGACCCTTGCTCTCACCCGTGTCGAGGTACACCGCGCCGAGCTTGTCGAGGAACTTGCACAGCGCCGGCCCTGCACCCTTCGCCCCGCGCCCGCTGATGACCAGAGGACGCTTCGCGTTCCACAGCAGTTCCACCGCTGCCGCCACCCGCGCCGGATCGGGCAGCAGCACGTCCTTCGCCTTCGCTCGGAAGTGTTCCGCGAGTTGCACGGCCTTCGGCACGTCGGCACGCAGCGTATCGACCGGGAAGTCCAAATACACCGGCCCCGGATCGCCGCCCTGACCGAAGGCGCGAGTCACGGCCTCGTCGAGTTCCTGCAGGACCAGGGCGGGTTCGCGCACGGTGCGGGCGTAGCGCGTGATCGAGCGCACGAGGTCCGTGTGCACCATGTCCTGCAGCGCCCCGCGATTCTCCTGCGGGCCGGGCGGCGTGCCGGACAGCACGAGCACCGGCGCGCGAGACACGTGCGCATTGGCGATGCCGGTCATGGCGTTGGTCACACCGGGGCCTGCGGTGACCAGCGCCACACCGAGACCGCCCGTGAGTTCGGCGTGGGCGTGCGCCATATAGACCGCAGCACGTTCGTCACGCACGTCGACGATCTGAATGCCCTCGGCGTCGATGCGCATCCACATCGGCATGATGTGGCCGCCGCAGAGGGCGAAGACGCGGTCGACACCGCGTGCCTTGAGAAAGCGGGCGATGACGCCGGCGGCGCAGTGCTCGGTGAGCGGAGGTAGGGTCATGTCGGGATCCTCGGGGTCAGGACTTCTTCTTGCGCGGACGCAGATCGATCACGCCGGGAAGCGTGCGCGGGTCCGTGCCCTGGGGAAAGATGTGGATCTTCTGCACCTTGGCGGACGTGCCGGTGGGCAGGGAATCCATGAACAGGTAGTACGCCGGCACCTTGAAGTACGCGAGGCGTTCGTAGGCGTAATCGAACAGCTTGCTGGCGAGCTCGGGACCGGGCACGCCGGGCGGCTTGGCGATGATGCAGGCCATCACCTCCTCCTCGCGCAGTTCGTCCGGCACGGCGAGGACCGCTACCTGCTTCACCTCCGGATGGAACGTGAGGCAGGCCTCGACTTCGGCCGCGGCGATGTTCTCGCCGGAGCGGCGGATGATGTTCTTCTTGCGGTCCATGAAGTAGAACACGCCCTCCGCATCGCGTACCGCGACGTCTCCGGTGTGGAACCAGCCGCCCTGCCAGGATTCCTCGGTGGCTTCCTCGTTCTTCAGGTAGCCGGAGAAGAAGCCCTTGCGAGGCGTGGCAGCGCTGTGGCGCACGACGAGTTCGCCCGGCGTGCCCACCGGCTGCTCGTTGTTGTTCTCGTCGACCACGCGGGCCTCGGTGCCGAAGGCCGGCTTGCCGAAGGATCGCGTGTGGATCTTGCGCGGCTCGTGGTTGTCGCTGATGAGGCGGCCGGTCTCGGACATGGCCCACATCTCGACGAGCGCCATGCCGAAGCGCTTCTCGAAGGTCTCGTGCAGGCTGGGCTCCACGCCCGCGCACAGCGCGAAGCGCACCTGATGCTGCTGCTCGAGCGGATCCACCGCGAGCTTCAGCAGCACGTTGGGGATGATCCCCTGGAAGTGCACGGCGGTCGCCTTCGTCGCCACGAGATCCTTCCACCACGTGCTCGCGTGGAAGCGATCCGGGAAGATCAGGCAGCCACCGAGGTGCAGCATCGCGGGAGCCGAGATCGACAGGCAGTTCGCGTGGTGCAGCGGCAGCGGGTTGTACATGCGCTCCACGCCCTCCTCCATCTTCAGGCGCCCGCCAAGATCGATGTACGACAGCCCGAAGTGGTGGAAGTACTCGTTGGTGAGAATGCAGCCCTTCGGCCGACCCGTGGTGCCCGACGTGTACAGCAGCGCGGCCTCGGTGGTGCCGTCCGGCTTGCCGGCGAGCGGGGGCGTCGGCGCCTTCGGCAGCACCTCGGGAAAGCGCTCGAACGACAGCACCGGGATCGTGCCGCCCAGACTCGCGGCCACGGCCTGCATGTCCTCCAGGCGGTTGTCGACGGCAACAGCGAGGCAGGATTCGGAGTGCTCCACGACGTAGGCAATCTCTTCGCGGCGGTAGTCCGGGTTGATCGGCACGACGCTCACGCCCAGCGCGTTCAGCGCGTAGTAATGAAAGAAGAACTCGGGGCGCTGCTCGAAGAGGATCGATACGCGATGACCCAGCCCGTAGCCCGCGGCGGCATAGCGGGCCTTCATGCGCTCGACGCCCTCCGCGGTTTCGCGCCAGGTGATCTCCATGCCATCCGGGTGGTACGACCGGCCCGGCATCGGCGGCACGGCGTAGGCGGGACGGTCGGGCCAGCGGGCGACCGTGCGCAGGAAGGTGTCGTGGAGCGTTCCGTGAGACAGGGCATCGAACATGGTGGTGGTCCGGTGAGCGTTTTGGGGAGAGAGTTCAGCGGGCGCGACGCAGCGCACGCTTGCGGATCGGGGGTGTTTCGGGCGCCGGGACGGGCAGTTCCCGCATGCGGCTCGTCAGCACATCGGACGCGCCGGCGATGTGGGCACGCGCGAGCTTTTCAGCGGCGGCAGACCGGCCGGCCATCACTTCCTCCAGGATGGCCTCGTGCTCGTTCCAGATGTCGTCGGGCGTCGTGCCGCGCATCAGCACTTCGCCCATCACGCGACGCAGGTAGCTCCAGTGCGGACCGCTCACCTCGGCGATGAGCGGATTGCCCGACAGGCCGTAGAGGAAGAAATGGAACTCCATGTCGGCGGCGATCATCCGCGCGATGGACTTGCTGCGGACTGCGGCGCGGCCGCGGGCGATGACCGCCGCGCCGTCCAGACGCGCGGATTCCGCATTGCGCTGCGCCGCATTGGCAGTGGCGAGCCCGTCCATGACGGCGCGCACCTCGTACAGGTTGCGCACCCTTTCCTCCTCGAGCGGCGTGACCATCAGCCCTCGACCCGGCGCATCGCACAGCAGACCGTGGCTGCGCAGCAGCAGCAGCGCCTGCTGCACCGGCTGGCGCGAGACCCCGAGCGACTCGGCGATCTCTTCCTGGATCAGGCGGTCCTCGGGGCCGAACTTGCCCTCGGTGATCTCCCCGAGGATGGCCTCGTAGACCTGGTCGACCAGGGACTGCTGGGGAGCAAGGGAGCGCATGGCCACGGTGGCGTCCGGCGATAGGGGAGCGGGAGACGCTCGAAGTATAGCGAATTCTGAATTCTGTATTCAGAGTTCGGTTACGAGGCAGACCACCCCGGACGGACCGCGCGACCGCAACTCGCGATGTCCCGCGCCAGAGGTATCCGCTGCCATCGCCGTGTTGTCGCGGGCGTCCAGGCGGGCCGGCGCCGCGGGCCGAGACCCGCGCGGATCGCCTTCGCGCGTCCGCTTCAGGGCCGCTTCACCTCGACGATCTTCGCCTGGTGAAAGTGCACCTCGTCGCCCGCGATGAGCGCGCTGCCGAACAGGATGCGCTTGCCGAAATCGACCAGAAGCGTGACGTGATCACCATAGCCTTTCTCGAACCACGACGCGAAGTAGACCTCGGGGCCCACGCGCATGGCCTGATAGGGAAACGGCCCCCACCAGACGTCCGGCTTCGAGCCGGTGAGATACCGGTAGCTCACTCCGGCCTCCTCGAACTTCACGTTGTAGGAGCGACCGCTCGAGTACAGGTAGGTGATGTTCGTGCCGTTCAGTTCCCTCGTGGTCTCCGCGCTGTCGGCAGCGACTGCCGCCGGCGTGGCCGCGAGGCCGATCCAGACAGGGAATGCAATCAACGCGCTATTCATCGAGGCTCTCCAGGCATCATCCGGCAAACGGGACGCCGCCACTCTTCCGCCAGGCGCCGGGGAATCGACGGACTCCGTGCCCGAGGATACTCCCGGCACGGATCCCCTCCGGGAAGACCTCGCGACACTTTCTCAGCAGTCGGACGGCGACATCGGACGGTCGTCCACGCTCGAGCCGCGTGGTTCGGCTCGCCAATCCTCTTCCTCGAGAGACACAACCTGAGCAACTGACGTCGCGAAGGCGGCCGTCAATATGACGTTCGAACGACGTGATCGGAGGGGGTTGACGCGACACTAAAGACTCTTTACAGTCCGCGACACTTTGGGCCCCCGACCTGTCGGCCCAGGATTTTTTTGAACCGAGGCAACCACCGTGAACTCCGGCAACGTCATACGAAACCACCTACCCCAGTCGGGGCCGGGTGCGCTCGCGTGCGCGGCCTCGAGCATTGCGTGGTCAGTCGACAGGTTACGCACGAGTAGTCACGAATCGACTGATAAAACCGGGATCTTCCGGCTTGACGTGCCGGGATACTCAGTGCATCCGGGAGAGGGAACCGCCTAGGCGCGCCCCTTCCAGCTCTGTCCGCAGAGGCCCGGTTTCCGAAAGGATCCGGGCCTTTTTCATTTTCGGCACCAACCGGCCGGCGCAAGAACGCCCGCCTGCGATCTCCGGGGTGCACCACCGTTCGCGGTGGACGCTGTCTGGCAGTTTGAATGGCGGATGCTGCTTCTCCGGCGAAGCACATCGGGGCTTTACTTCGGGTGTGTCCAGGCACTCCGCGACCACACGACATGGTGTTGGTGGTCCGGGATGTGCGCGGTCCTTGGCCGGGACCTCGTGCAGCGAGACACCACGTCCGACGGGGCGATCGCGTCTGGGCACAGCCGAAGTGGAGCTTCTCGTGGACCCGGTTCCCGCCTGCCCTCCCGAGGGCGGGGTTGTGTCCCCGGAAGTGGTGTAAGTCCTGAAGGGTCGTGCGAAGTGCCTCTGGGTTCGCCCTGAGGTGTGTCGCCGGTCGTCAGCCGTGCTCGTCA
>LNDV01000031.1 GCA_001464765.1 Betaproteobacteria bacterium Ga0077526 | reverse complement strand
CTGGGGTGCTGGGCAACGACACGGATGCGGATGGCGACACGCTGACGGTGTGGTCGGTGACCCCGGGCGATCTGGAGGGCTCGGTGCAGCTGCAGGCGAACGGAAGCTTCACGTTCACGCCTACGAATGGTTTTGTGGGTGTGACGGACTTCCTCTACACGATCCGTGACGGCTACGGTGGGTTCGACAGTGGCGTGGTGACGATCAACGTGACGAACACCGCGCCTGTAGCGACGGACGACACGTACGAGACGCGCTCGAACACGCCGCTGACGGTGAGCGTGCCCGGGGTGCTGGGCAACGACACAGATCCCGACGGCGACACGCTGACGGTGTGGTCGGTGATCCCAGGCGATCTGGAGGGGTCGGTGCAGCTGCAGACGAACGGCAGCTTCACGTTCACGCCGACGAGCGGATTCGTGGGCGTGACCGACTTCGCCTACACGATCCGCGACGGCTATGGCGGGTTCGATAGTGGCGTCGTGACGATCAACGTCACGCCTAACTGGCTGCGTATTCCCAATGTGGTTTGGACGCCGAGCGGCTTCCACCTGGGATTCGACCGGGCCATCGATCCGAGCGTATTGAATCTGTACGACGCGCGCGACGCGGGGCTCGGTGCGCCGGACATCACGCTGATCGGTGCGACGACGGGGGCGGTACGAGGCTCGCTGGTGCTGGATGCGAACGGCCAGGGTCTGAGTTTCGTGAAGACGGGCGGAGTGCTGGCGCCGGACACGTACACGCTGACGGTACGCGGGGGGGCGGGTGGCCTGCGCGACATCGCCGGTGGGGCGCTGGACGGCAATGGCGACGGGATCGCCGGCGACGACTACTCGCGGGTGTTCACGGTGGCGCCGTCGAGCGCGTCCGTCCTGAGCCTGCCCGACTTTGCGCGGGGCCCCGGGCAGAGCGCGGTCCTGCCGTTGCGTCTGACGCAGACGGCGGGTGTGACGAGTCTTTCCTTCGAGCTGTTGCACGACGCGCGTCAGTTGGTGATCGACGGCGCGCAGTTCGCGAACGGTATCAACGGCACCCTGCGCCGCCAGGACATTCCCGGAGGGACGCGCTTCGAGGTTCTCTTCGATACGCCGCTGCCCGCGGGCACGAGTTCGCCGCTGTCGCTTCAGGTGTCGGTGCCAGACGGGGCGGAGAACGGGGCGGGCCTGCCCAAGTGGGGCGCGATTTCGCTCATCCGGGGTCCGGGCGCCGCCGTGGAAACGGCCGTGGGCGACGAGTTCCTGCACGTGTCGTCGTACTTCATGGACGTGACGGGCAACGGCGGCTACAGCATGGCGGACGTGCAGAGGCTGAGCCGAGTGGTGAACGGCCAGGACACGGGGTTTGCGTCGTTCCCGACGATCGATCCGATCATCGTGGGGGACTTCAACGGCAACGGACAGTTCTCGAGCCTGGACGTGAACCGGTTCCTGCAGTTCGTGCAGGGTCAGCCGCGGGTGGAGGTGCCTGCACTGCCGAGGAATGTGCAGCCGGTGCGGTTCGGGGATGCGGTGCGTTCGGTGGGGCTGGAAGGCAGCCAGAGCGTGAGCCCCGGGGCGCTGGTGAGCGTGCCGCTGGTGGTCGACGGGAGCGAAGGGCTGGAGAGCCTGAGGGCGACGATCCGGTTCGACGAGGGTTCGCTGGAGTACCGCGGATTCCGGATGACGGAGAGCTTCGACTACAAGCTGATCCGCAACAGCGGCGGTGTGATCACGATCGACCTCGCGCGGTTGAATGCACTGGGCGCGGGCGTGACGGAACTGCTGGAACTGGACTTTGCGGTGAAGCCGACGGCGAGTGCCGGCGCTCAGCTGATCGACCTGCAGGCGGTGGTCTACAACGACACGCAGTTCTCCAGCCGTGAGCCCAATGTGGTGGGCCGGGACACGAAGGATGCGGTGGTCAGCGTCGTCCTGCCGGTGCCGCCGGCCCCGCCGGTGCAGGGCATGGCGGCGGTGAGCGCCTCGAGCCTGCGAAGCGCGGGGCCGCTGGCGTTGCCGGGCAACGTGGGAACGGCGGTGAACTGGGCGGAGAAGCTGAGCGCGCCGGAGACGGTGAGTGCGCCGGTGCCGGCGGTCAGCCCGGCGGAGTGGAAGAGCGCGCCGTGGGCGAAGGATCTGAGCCAGAGGTTGGGTCAGATCGAGACGGGAGGTGGAGAGACGGGTTCAGCGCTGAAGGGCGGGTTGCTGAAGGCGCTGGCGCGGCTGCGCGGGGTGAAGTAGGGCGAGTTTGTCGGGACGTTGTCCCCGGAGTCGCGCCCCTGGCGCTCGTCCGGGCTACGGGCGCGGCAATCGATTTTGTAGCCCGGACGAGGCCGAACGGCCGACTCCGGGGACAACGTCCCTGTTCGCGCCGATCCCCGGAGTCGGCGCGTTCGCCCCTCGTCCGGGCCACGGTCGCGCTGATCGATGTTCGTAGCCCGAACTCTGTCCGGGGATGCGGTCGCGGCGTCGATGAATCAGGCGCCGCCTTTCTGTCGAAGGCTTTGACGGCAACTCCAACAGGGAATTGGCGGGCCGTGCGATCCGCTCCCGGCTCCCGGAGAGAGAGGCTCGGCCGCACCGCAACAGGAACAGAATCTGCTGACGACTCCGTCGAACACGAAACTCTGCGATGTCGCCGACCATCGGCTCGCGGCGGTTTCGGTACACCAAGACGCTTCGCCAGGAGACCCTTCCATGAAGTCCATCGCCGTATTCGCCGCCATCGTGCTGGGCGCAGGTTTTTCTGCCGCCGGCCATGCCGTGCCCCTCGCCGCCAACACCACGATCAACCTGAACACCGGCACCGACGCTGCCGGGTCGGTGCTTGCCGCGGGGACGCTGGATCCCTTCTGGACCATCTCGACCAATGGCACAACCTTCACGGCGGCGCGAGTCATCTACCCGGCCCCCACCGGGCAGATCTGCTGCGGGATGGAAACCGTCGACGGCAGCGCCGCGTGGATCTCGACGCCGGATGTAACCGCGTCGGACCCGGCAACGACCTGGGGGATCTCCAACATCATTTTCGCCCGTCGTACCTTCGACCTCACGGCCTTCGACCTCGACACCGTCAGCCTCGCCGGCGAACTGCGCGTCGCGGATTCGTCGGCCGGCCTGTATCTCAACGGCACGCTGGTTCCCGGTACCCATGCCAATGGGGGCTACACGTTCCAATCCGATATCGCGTTCAGCATCGCGGCCGGCAGCAACGCCTTCGTCCAGGGTATCAACACCCTCGAGTTGCGCGGCACCTCGGTCAACAGTTCGTGGGATGCCATGTATCTCACGACGACGGTCAGCGGCGTGAACGCCCCGGTTCCCGAGCCGGAGACCTGGGCCCTGTTCTTCGCGGGGCTGGGCATCCTGGCCCTGGTGCGCAGCAAGCGCGCCTGACGCAGGTCGTATCACTCCTCAGCGCCCCCGCCCCAGGCGGGGGCGTTTTCTTTTCCTGTTCCGCGATCCGGCGCGTGGTGCCCGTTTGACTCCCCCCACGATCGCCCGGCAGACAGGCTGATGCGTTAGCATCGGGACTTGTCGTTTCCCCCGTCGGCGCGATCGTGTCCGCGCCGATCCCCATCAGTTTTCGAAGCGAATGGAACCGTCTGTCATCGACTCCGGAAATGCACCCGCCATCGTCGTGGCGGACGATCACGATCTGGTCCGAATCGGGATGTGCCAGCTCCTGCGCCACTGGAACCCGTCCGTGGTCGTCGGCGAGGCGGCGGATGGCCCTGCGCTCGAGCGGCTTCTCGCTCAGGGTTCCCGCTGGGATCTGCTGCTCATCGATCTGGCGATGCCCCACTTCGGCGGCGAGGCTGCGGTGTGCAGCCTGATGCAGCGCCACCCGGGCATCCCCATCCTCGTGGTTTCCGGCACGGGCGATGCCCCGACCATGGCCCGGCTGCTCGATGCCGGTGTGGCGGGATTTCTTCCCAAGTCCCTCGACGGTTCGCTCATGCTGAAGGCGATCGAACTGGTGCTCGCCGGCGGTCGTTACATTCCCACCGACGTGCTGCGGGCGCTGCCCGCCGGCCGGAGCCCGGTGGCGGAGTCTGCGCCCCCGGTGTCTCTGACGGACATCACCCCCCGGCAGCGCGAGATCCTGTCGCTGCTGCTGGAAGGGCTGCCGAACAAGGTCATCGCCACCCGCCTGCAGATCGCGGAAGCGACCGTGAAGATGCACGTGACAGCGCTCCTGCGCGCCCACGGCGTCCAGTCGCGCGCCGAACTGCTTGTCAAGCTTCGCTGACCGGCAGGCCGGAGACCCGCAAGGGTTACGCAGGCGCCCGAGGCGCGGCCGCGTCCTTCGGACTCTGCGCGAGCATCCCGAGTGATCCCAGCGCCGTCAGCAGCTGTGCCGGTGACACCGGCTTGTGCAGCACGTCGAACCCGGAACCCCGCAAGGCAAGCAGATCGTCAGGCGCCGTGTCCCCGGTGATGATCAGACAGGCCGGGGCAGGGTGGAGTCGCCCGCGCAGCGTGGCCGCCATGGCGGCGCCGTCACCGTCAGGCAGGCGCCGGTCGAAGATCATCAGACCCGGGATCCAATCTCCGCCCACTTGCGCCGCCGCCGCGACGCAGTCCGCTGCGACTCGCACCTCGAACCCCCATTGACCCAGCAGCGCCTCGATCGCGGCCAGGATGGCCGGGTCGTCGTCCACGGCGAGCACTCGCGCGCCGGGCAAAGCGCGGACCGAAACCCGCGGAGCAGGATCAGCCTGCGGGATCCAGGTCCCCGCCGCCGGGGTCGCCGTCACGGCTTCCGGCGGGAAGCACAGGCTGAACACGCTTCCCCGGCCCGGTGCGGAACGGAGCGTGACCGTCGCGCCCATCAGGTGGGCCAGTCGCCGCACGGTGGCGAGACCGAGCCCGAGGCCGCGGGCGTTGCGGGACGCCTCGGGCAAACGGCGGAATTCCTCGAACACCGTCTCGTGATCGTCCGCGGCGATGCCACGTCCGCTGTCCCGTACCTCCAGCGTCCGCCGATGTGCCCGCCACGCGACGAGGACCCCGCCCTGCGCGGTGGCCTCCAGGGCGTTGGTCACGAGATTGGAAGCAATGCGCCAAAGCGCCAGCCGGTCGGCCATCACCACACCGACGGTCGGGCGGCAGCGGAGCCACAGGCCGCGCGACTGCGCCTGATGGCTGAACTGGGACTCGATCTGGGCGAATAGCGCCGCGAGCGGCACGGGTTCCACGTGGATCGCGCGGGTGCCGGCGTCCAGCTGCGCCTGATCCAGCAACGCGTCGAACATCCCCGAGAGCTGCCGCGTGCATTCCCGGGCGCGGTCGATCGGATCGCTGCTCGGCGCACCCGGTTCGGGGTGCGGCAGCGTTTCCAGCGTGAGCGAGAGAGCATGCAGCGGCTGCCGCAGATCGTGGGTCGCCGCGGCGAGGAAGCGCGCCTTGGCGCGATTGGCCTCCTCGGCTTCCCGGCGCGCGGCCTCGGCGCGCTCGGTCTGGCGGGCAAGGTTGCGCGCCAGTTCCTCGTTCTCGAACCCGACGCGGATCGCCTGGCGTAGCGCGCCGGCCTGCACCTTCGCGAACGGGATGAGGGCTCCGTAGAACAGGATCGATGCCGCCGCGATAGCGAGGGAACCACGGGTGCCGAGCCACAGGTGCAATGCCACGAGTGGCAGAAGCACCGTAGCGCCGGCGAACAGGAAGGAGGCCGGCGAGATCATCGCGTTCGAGGCGTAGATGCCCGCGAAGTAGATGAGCACCAGGGTGGTATTGAGGTAGAGCCACTCCGGTGTGGGCGAGAAGAACCAGGGCATGAACCCCGCCGCCGAGACGGAAAGCACGTTCGACACGAGCAAATGCGCGCGGCGCCAGCGAAACGAGCCAATCCGGGCGCGGCCCTGTCGGCGGTGGAACAGGATGAACACAAGATAGGCGACATTTGCCGCGACCCAGGCGCCCACCCAGGCCCAGAGCACCCGCATCTCGCCGGTTTTCCAATGCAGCCAGGCCACAAGCGCCGCGGCGCACAAATTGGTGACCAGGCCAGGAATATCCTGATCATGGAGCAGGCGGGTGAGTTCGGCGTCGACGCGCTCGACGATCGGCACGCCGCCGCCCGTGTCGTCCTCAGGCTCGATCCGAGTCGGCAGGGAAGAATTCATTGCGCCATGCTCGGTGAACGAGTGCAGCAATGCAACAGGCTCCCTCGTGTCGTTTCAATCCGACGGCCCGTCTGCCACGGCGTCGAAAGGTATCCGGTCTGCCCGAGATGCGAGACGGAGGCCATCGGGAAAACCTTTGCCAGCGCGCCTCGCCCACCGACGTAAGTCGGTACTACCGACCGACGACGCATTGAGTTGGCGAGCGGTTTGATCTACGTTAACCATCGGGCAGGTGCGAATCATCAAACTGCCCAAGCGGTCCTCGAGAACCGCCGAGCCGGAGACCAAAACCATGTTGCAATTCGTCACGCCCGACGTGCGTCCTGTCCCGACCGTGGTGTCTGTTGTGAGGGGCGTGCGATGAAGCCATTCAGCCTGGTCGGGCGACTCATTCGCTCCGCCGCGCAGCGGCGTTCTTCCGGGTCCTCAGCCCCGTTTCGGCGTAAAGCGATGTTCGAGGCGCTGGAGGCGAGGGTGCTGCTGTCGGGGGACTCTTTGTTGCCCGACCCCATCGCGATAGCGGCGGGCTCGGGCGAGGCCGCCGGCAGCATCGAGGCCATCGTCGCCGGCTCACCTTCCGCACCCGCGGCGCCTCCCGCACCCGCGACGGTGACCGCGACCCTGACCGGCGTGCCGACGTGGGTCGAACAAGGCCCTCGTGGGATCGACAATGCCGAAGGCTTGTCACGCTTCCGCGGGCAGCCCTGGGGCGGGGCGGTCGAGGCGATCGCGGTTCACCCGTTCAACGAGAACGTGATTTTCGCTGGCACCGTCAACGGCGGGGTGTGGCGCTCCATCGATGGCGGCGCGACTTGGACCAATACCACCGATCAGTTCCCGTCGCTCTCTATCGGCGCGCTGGCGATCAGTACCCACAGCAACAACAACACCCTGCTCGGTACGGCAACGCGCTGGCAGGATCTCGTGATCTACGCCGGGACCGGTCAATTCAGCAATCACTTTGCCGGTGGCCAAGCGGTCGGCCTGATGCGGTCCACCAACGGTGGGGACACCTGGGAACTCGTCACGCCTCCGGAGATGGCGGGGTTGCCGATTTCGTCGATTGCCGCGGCGAGAGTTGACGGAAAGGATGTCGTCGTTGTGGGAACGATCGCTGCCGTGGAGGTTTCAGCTGACTCCACAGGTGCTGCTGCCGCCCGCGTTGCCAAGTCGGGCGGCATCTTCCGCAGTGAAGACGGTGGTGCGACGTTCTCCTTGTTTCGACCGGTACGCGCACCGACCAGCTTCGGCAGCTTTCCCTATCCCTCGAGCTCCGTGACCGACATCGTGAGAGACCCTGGTGATCCGCGGAGAATGTTCGCGGCCGTCATCGGCGGCGGTGTCTATCGGTCTACCGATGCCGGAGCGACCTGGGCCGCGTTCAATGTCGGCCTAGGCGTGGCTGCCGACGGCAAGGACAACGACGGCATTTCGGGCGCGGACAATCCTTTCGAGGGAATCGACGGGGCGATCCGGATCGTGCTCGCGGTGAGGCAGGATCGCACAAGCCTCACCAATCCGGTGTACGCGGCGGTGGTGGGTCAGACCAATTGGCTCGTGGGCGTGTTTCGCAGCGATCCTGGAGCGGCGGCATGGGCCCTCGTGGGCGACGAGCCCCCGCCCCGGTTGACAGGATTCAACCCTGGCACGGTGGCGATGAAAGGCGGGACTCCCGTGCGTTTCGAGTTCGATTCCGCACTCGGTGCCTACGTGACTCGCGGTCCCGGCTCGGGTCGGTTCGACAAGGAGGGGTTCGCGACCGGCCAGACGGTCGCGATTTTCAGTGCCGGGGAGAACAACGGCGTCTACAAGGTCGACATGGGAGGGGAACAGCGACTCTTCTTGAGCGGGCGCCCAGGGTGGAATCCTAGCGCGACGTTCGCGCCGGGCGCGACCATTCAGCAGATCACCGGATTCGTCGCCGCGGCCAGAAACAATCCCGGCATTCGTTTCGATCCCGTTGTCGGCTCTCCTTCTCGCGTGGATGTCATGCGAAACGAAGGAGCCTGGGGCGAGGATGGGTTCATGGTGGGCCACATCGTCAACGTGGCCGGTAATCTGCCCGCCGCCGGGCGCACCGCCTATGTGGTTCGCGAGATCGACGACGCGCCGGCGACTTGGAAGCGCATTCGACTGGAACGCGTCGATGCCAACGCCGCATTTACCGATGGCACGGTACGGCGTGGCGTTGTTCTCGCCGCGGTCGCCGCGATCAATCGGCAGCCGACGACGCATCAACCCCAGGTCAACTTCGGTGCCCAGGGATTGCGCAACCTTGCCATCAACGTCGATGCCGCGGGGAACGTCTTTCTGGGTGGCGATACGCAGCGATCCGGGACGAATCTTTTCTGGTGGGACAACCGTGCGCGGCCCGCCAGCCCCGCGGACCCCGTGGCAGACGGCAGGCAGCGGTGGCAGCCCCTTCTGATTCCCGGAACGCACCCGGACGCCCGGGCGATCGAAATCGATCGACTCGGCCGCCTGCTGCAAGGCGACGACGGCGGGATCTACCGGCTCGAGAATCCATCGGTGCGAAGTGCTCCAGTGGTCGTCACTTCAGGAGGGGCGCCGGGCAGTCCGTTCACCGGCGCGTTTACCTTCGTCGAATCCGGTCCGGGCTTGAAGGATCGCATCACCACGGCTCCGGGGACTGGTGACTTCGTCGCCGCGGGTTTCCGACCCGGACAGTCCCTGGCGGTCTTTGTGGAGAACGGGCCCGGCCCTTGGGATCAGTCGGCCGGGGATATCGTGGTCGACAGCGTGACGTCGGACACCATCACGCTTTCGTCTACCGACGACCTGCCGTTCTTCCTCACCAGAGGAGGCTCGTCGTCTCGAATGACGATCGTGGGTATCACCAACCCCGCCACGTCGCTCAATCGCGGTCTGGGTGCGGTGGAAATGCACGCTGTTGCCTTCGACCCTTTGCACGGCGTGATTTTCGGAGGTACGCAAGACAACGGTTCCATCGACCAGCCGATCCGGACCAATCAACGCGACGACGATGGCGACGGCACGGTCGACGAGGCGGACGAGTACCTCGCGTGGGCGGAGATCCGCGTGGCGGTTCGTCCCGGCGACGGCAATACGGCGCTCGCCGTTCCTCTCGATACCAACGGTGATGCCGTCATCGATCAGGTTCGTCGATACACCATGTCGAACAACATCGACACCATGGCCGAGCGGACCTTCAGGGCGGATGGGAGCATTCTCCCCGGCAGTGCCCGACTGGTGAACTTCGTCGCCGACGAGAGGGTCGACGAGCGTCGCTTGACCGTGGACGATGCGGCGGACCGATTCCGTGTCAGGGCAGGAGAGCTGCCACTGGGATGGAAGAATGGCGAGGCGGTCTGGCTGCGGCATCCCACGAGTCTGCCCGACGGTGTCTTTTCTTCCATTCCGTACTTCGTGGTGAACGCGACCGCGACGACGATCCAGTTGTCGACCGTCGCTGGTGGCGCGCCGATCGAGTTGGACGACGTAGGTGCCGGCGAGGTCATCGCCACCCGCCGTTTCATCGGTCTGTCCCAGTACGACCGCGACCAGGCGGGAAACGGTTTCCCTCGGATTCCCTTCGCGGCCAATGCAACCGATTCCTCGCGGATGATGATCGGACTGCGCGATCTCTATCAGAGTCGAAACATCGCGGCGAAGGGTGCGACGCCGAGATTCGACGGGCTGGATCAGATCGTCCAGGTCGCGCTTCCGAAACCACGTCCGGAAAACGTCGACCAGGACTTTTCGGCCGTGGCCTACGGAGGTTCCAAGCGCGTGGGGGGGGTGCTCCGCGCCAATGCCGATGTTGCCTATGCGGCTCGCGGCAACGAGATTCTCGTCCGCTTCTCGGACACGGGACGCGCCAGCGACTTCGCGGTCGAGCGCATCGGGAGCGCCACCGTGATCAACGATTTGGCGTTGGACCCCGAGAACCACGACATCGCGTTCGCCGCGACCGATTCGGGGGTCTTTCGCCGGGGCGCCAATGGACAGTGGTCGCTGATTTCGCAGCGTCTTGCGAACCCGGATGCCCGTTCCCTCGAAGTGGCAAGGGAGGGCGGGCACCTCGTCCTGCTCGTCGGCGGAGCGGCTGGCGTCTTCCGGGCGATCGATCCTGGTGCCGCAGGCAATTCCATCGTCTGGACGGAGTTCGGTGCGGGACTCCCGAACAGCCTGGTCTTCGATCTCGACCTGGCGCAACGCAGCGCCACGCAGTTTCCGGGAGATCACCGCGACGTTCTGGTCGCCGGAACTCTAGGGCGCGGAGCGTGGTCCGCGTCCGGACTGGAAGATTCGATCGCCTCCCCTCCGACGCTGCGGATCGATGGCACGGACGCCGCTGATCGCATCGTCATCCGCCGCAATCCGACTAACGCGAGCCTGCTTCAGGTGCTCGACGGCGCCTCGGAGACACTGCGCGTCGAGTTGCCTCTCAGCGCTCTGGAGCGACTCGAAGTCTTCGGCGGGGAAGGCGACGACCTGGTCATTGTCGACAGCAGCGCCGGACCGATCGCGCTGCCGCGCGGCCTGCATGTCGACGGGCAGGGAGGAGGTGGCAACCAGCTCGTGCTTCGTGGTCGCGGTGCGGAGCGACCTCCCGAACTGAGCCTGGTCGACGGCACGCGGAGCGTGACCTACACCGACGTGTCGTCGGTGACACCACAGCGGATCTTCTACGCGAACACCGGCGTGCCCGACGTATCCGGGGTGTCGACCGCGACGCTTCCCGAACTGCTGGCGGCCGGCACGAGGGAAGTGACCAAGTTCATCTACGAGAGCTCCCTCAAGGACAAGAAGGCCACTTTACCTTCCGGGAGCGTGAACGAAATCCGTGCTCTGGCTCTCGTCGGCGATTCGCTCCCCAGAGCGCTGGCCGGCTGGAGTTCGGTGCGCATCGCGCCGACCTCGGACGGAAGAACGCCCGGTCCGCAGGCCGCCGACGCGCTGGCGCAGGCCGCCTTGACCGGTTTCGCGAGGATCATCGAAGAAGGCGAGAAAGGTTTTCCCATCGCCAGCATCGCCGGGATGAGCCCTTCTCAGCTGCGCGAGCGCCTCGATGCTCTCGACGGCATCGACGGGAACGTGACCCTCTCTGAGAGTGTGTCGGATACCCGCTTCGACGCTACGATCGTACGCCGCATCGAAGGTGTTGCGGATCTTGACGTGCTGAGCGACGCGCTCGGTGGGTTAATCGACATCGACGGCCAGATGCGCCTCGGCTCGGAGGTCACCTTGCGACTTTTGTTCGGCGTGGACGCTTCGGGCTTCTACGTCGACACGACGAATGGCCAAAGTCAACTCTCGGTGCGGGCATTGGAGTTGGTTGGGCCAGTTCAGGCATCCGGCCGTCTCGGATTCATCGACGTCTCGCTGGACGGCGTCTCCCTGGTCACCGACCCGTCGCTGCGCGTCTCGATGACCCTCAAAGATCCCGGAGGCTCCGATCAACGGGTGCGATTCGCAGATCTGTCCGAGGTGCTGACCGGACTGAGGCCCGCGACGGACGTTTTCGAGTTCGCCGTGACGGGGTCCGAACAGGCCGATGTCGCCTTCACCGTCGATGCCCGGGTGTCCACATTGCTGCCTGGCACGCCCGCCCCGTTCGATCTGGGCGAGGCCAACCTCACCTTCACCTGGACGTCACTGGCCGATCCTTCGAGTGTTTCCGTCACGGCCTCCGCGGGCCCTGCGCAGGATCTGCTCAACTTCCTGAAGCTGGACGGGCAGAAGGTTCTCGACCAGTTCAAGCGCCTGCGCGAGTTCTCCGTGTTTCTCGAGAATCGCGATGTTCCGATGCTCGGCTCGGCACTGGATTCGCTGGCGGACCTTGCGGACTTCGTCCAGGAGAAGCTCGTCGACCCGATCACCAACGAGGCTGGCGAGCTGCGTTTCGGGTCGATCCAGGATCTTCTCGCCAGGCTTTCGCGCGACCTCGGCCAGCGTCCAGGCGAACTCGGCCTCTCGTTCGATGCGGCCACACGCGAACTCACTTTCGATCTGGACATCACGCAGTCGCTGTTGCCGACGCAGGCCCTGGCGCTTGCGCTGGACCTCCCCAACGGGATCGCCGGGATCGATCTCGGCGCCGATGCATCGGTCACCGGTGACCTCGACTTCCGGGTGTCCGTTGGCATCGACTTCGACGACCTGCTCGCCAACCCGGCGGACGCCACCCAGTGGATGTTCCTGCGCGATCCGTCCGTCTCCGCCCGACTCACGGTCACGGCGGAGGACATCGACGCCACGGCGCGCTTCGGCTTCGCGAATGTCGCGATCGTGGACGGCAGGCTGACCGCCTCGCCCACTCTCACCTTGAGCCTGTCGGAACCCACGTCCGGCAACGGTAACGGCCGGATCGAGTTCGGCGAACTCACCGGTGCCATTCTCGCGGTGGCACCCCGCTTCGGCGGCTCCGCCCAGCTCACGCTGCCCATCGGCGTTCCGTTCCTCAACATCGCAGCGGGTGCTGGCACCACGCTATCCATCAACTGGACTGACCTCGGCAACCCGGACACGCTCCAGGTCTCCTGGCCGCCGGCGCTCGCCGAACTGCGCAACTTCGCCAGCATGGACCCGGCCCGAGTGGTGGCGCTGCTGGGCCAGCTGGTGAACTGGATGGCGAACTTCAGCGAGAGCGACGCCTACAAGATCGACGTGCCGGTGATCGGCGACGTGGTGCGCGGCGTGATCGATCTCGCCGACCTCCTGCGCGACAAGCTGCTATACGACGACAACGATACGGCCAACATCACCTCCGACGACGTCGCCAAGCTGCTCGATTCGAGCGGCAACGCGCGCTTCGCGACGGTGGACGAACTCGCCACGCGCATCACCGAAGTCCTCGGTCCCGGCAAGACGGTCACCTACGACGCGGCGCGGAAGTCCTTGCTGATGGATATGTCGTTCGCCGGAAGCTTCGGCGCGGTCGACGCGCCGCTGGACTTCAACGTGCCGCTGGATGGCTTCGGCAATCTGTCGACCAGCGGGCGGCTGCGGCTTCAGGCGGACGGTACGCTGGCGCTGCGAGTCGGCCTGTACATGGGTGACGAGGGTGGCACGCCGCTCACCGCGGCGACCACGCTCGCCAGCCTCAAGAGCGGTGCCATTGTCTTCGACCGGACGCTGAGCGTGACCGCCCCAAGGGCTGTCCAGGCGTTGTACGGGCCACTCCTCGAGGACGCACGCTTCGACATCTCAGCCAACGGCGCCGCGTTCGTCCGTGTCACCGTGGCGGCCGACGCTACGGCCACCAATGCGACGCCCGCGGACCTCGTCGCGGACATCAATGCCGCGCTCGCCGCCGCGAACCTGGGCAACCGGCTGCGTGCCACGCATGCGGGCAACCGTCTCTCGTTCGAAGCTCTGAGTGGTACCACGTCTTTCACGGTGCGAGCGATCGACGCGGCGGCCGAGCGCCTGGGCTTCGTCGGGCTCGCCAGCGCGCAGACCGTCGCGGGCACGCTGCGCCTGGAAGGCAGCCGGGACCTCGACGGAGTGGTCGGGCGTCTGCCCGCCGATGCGCCGTTCACGGTGACGATGAACGCCGTCAATGGCGGCGCCCCGGTGAGTGTCGTCCTCGCGCGGGACGCCACCACGCCCAACCGGTCCATCGTCGACCTGGTCACCGATCTTCAGGCCGCGGTGGATCGCGCCGAGGTCGGAGGAACTCGGGTACTCGCGGGCAAAGTGCGGGTGGAGTCGCTCGGCAACACGCTCGTTTTCCGTCCGCTCGGCGCGAGCGTCACGAGTTTCTCGGTGGGCACGACCGCCGGCAGCGCCGCCCAGACGATTCTCGGACTCGATCCGGTCAACACCGGGAGCACGACGGACCTCATCGTCACGGCTCGTGACGGCACGCGGTTCAATGTCACTCTCGATGCTCTGGGCGCCAACGCCACGCTCGGCGACCTCATCGCCGCCATCGAGACACAGACGCAGAACCGCGTGCAGGTGGACTTCAACGCCGATGCCACCCGGCTGCGGCTGCGCGACACCTCGACCAGCGGCACCGCGCTCTTTCGCATCGAGAACCCGACCAGTGCACTCGGTGCCGAACTGCTGGGGCTGGTTGGGGCCGATGTGGCCGATGCCACCGATCCGACGCAAGTGCGAGACTTCGAGTTCACCGGCGCGTCGGTCGGCGGTGTGGATCTGCTCGACCGACTCTTCATCGAGAACGCTTCGGCTGCCGTCAACTTCAGCGCGGCCACACCCGGCGGGGGCGTGGTGGTGGACGGCACCTTCGGTTTCGTGACCGTCGAGCTGACAGGCACGGGTAACCTGTCCGGCAGCGCGCGCCTTAACCTGACGGACCCGGGAACCTCGCGTGCCGACGGCCGCATCACCTTGAAGGAACTGCTGGGCGGGCTGAGCGACATCACGACCCTGGTCGCCCAGCCGGTGGTTGACGGCAGCGGACGTCTCGAATTCGGCGTGGACGTCACGCCCTCGTTGGGCCTCATCCAGACGGGCAACGAGCCGAAGATCGTCATCGACATCGTCGACATCGGCGATCCGTTCGCCTCCCAGGCGCCGGTGGTCACCGTCAGCCAGTCCGGGTTCGGCGATCTCGCAAGCTTCGACGACATCGGCTTCGGCGACATCGTGGAGGCCCTCCGGGCCCTCGCGGACTTCCTCCGCCAGTTCGAGGCCTTCGGTTTCCTGAACGAGAAGATCCCGGTGCTCGACGTGAGCGTGAACGATATGCTCGCGTTCGCCGACGATTTCGCGCGTGCGCTGGACGGCCTCGAGACCGATCCCGCCGCGTCGCTCCAGACGCTGGAGCGCAAGATCAAGGAGGCGCTGCGGATTCCCGCGAGTTCGCAGGCGCTTCGCCTGTCGCTCGTGCGTGAGGGAACGGAACGCATCCTGCGCTTCGACATCGAAGCGGGCCCGCCCCCGTTCGCGGAGACACTGCCCATCGGCTTCGATCTCGCCGATGGGTTCACCGTGCAGGGCAACGCGAATCTGCTCACGAACGGCAGCCTGGATCTCGACTTGTCCATGGGTCTGGACCTTGCCGACCCGACGCGCATCTTCGTGTTCGACGCCACGGGTATCCGCGGGACGTTGAACGCGTCCGCCCAGGACATCGACTTCGCCATCGGTCTGGGTGACCCAGAGGACGGAGCATTTGTCGGCGGCCAGATCGCCGACGGCGATCTGGCCCTGAACGGTAACTTCGGGCTCACGCTCGGCAATGCGGCGATGACGGGCACCGGCGCGAACCGGCGCATCCTCCTCACTGACCTCATCGCCAATCTGGGCAGTGCCGTGGCTGCGAGCGGCGCCATCACGGTGGACGGCACGCTGCCGGTGTACTTTCCCACGGCGTCGCTGTTCCGGGGGAACGTGGAGATCGGCGGCACGGCCGCGGTATCGACAACGGGGTTCACGCTTGCCGGCACCGCGGGGCCGCAGGGCAACCAGTTCATCCATGTGCCGGACAGCATCCTGAGCTTCGATTTCGGCAGCCTGTCCGCCGTCGACAACCTCCTGCTGATCGTCGATGGCGTCGACGGTTTCCTGGCACTGGTCCAGGACTTCCTCGATGGCGAGGTGGGCGGGCTGAAGCTGCCCCTCATCGGCGACCAGCTCGCAAAGGGCGCCACCTTCATCGAGGACTTCCGCAACGGGTTCATCGACGGCCTGCGGGACGTGGTGTCGTCGTCCACCAGTCCCACCGGCAATTTCATCTCGCAGCAGTTGTTCACGCTGCTGCACACGCGGCTGGGGATTCTCGACGACCGCAACGGCGACGGCCAGATCACGGTCACGGACATCGGGCTCACGACCAACGCCGATCAGGCCGGTGTGCCGCTGGCCGATGTGTTCATGCAGTGGAACGTGTCACTCGGCGGTCGGCTCGTCGATGCCGGCGGCGGCCTGGAGGCCGACCTCGGCCTGCCCGCTCTCGGGCTCGAGACGCGAGGCGACATCAAGCTCACGGTCGACTGGGACGTGGACTTCGGGTTCGGTATCGGCGGCGGCAAGGGCTTCTACCTCGACTTGTCGGACGCCGACGAGCTGATGCTGGAGGCCGAGGTGACACTGCCCGGCGCGGGCATCACCGGCCGGCTCGGACCGCTTCAGTTCGACGCCAGCGACAACGGCGGCACGAAACTCGGCGCGGCCATCGCGCTCGACCTGAACGTTGGCGCGGGGAACGCGAGCCGCGTGGGGATCACGGACCTCGGGTCGATTCGCGCCGAAGGCAAGATCGCGGCGGACGCCACGGTCGACCTCGACCTCGCGCTCTCGCTGAACAGCGACATCATTCCCGACGCACAGACGGCCTTTCCGCGCATCTCCACCGGGTTCTACCTGGACTGGAAGCTCGGCAACCGGCAGGTGCAGCAGTTCGTGCCTTTCTCCAGCCTGAACGGGGACGCTCTGCAGAGGGGTCTGCGTCTCGTCGAGTTTCGCGACCCCGGTTTCGATCTCGGCGAACTGCTGTCCCGCTACGTGCGTCCGCTCGTCGTGGAGGTGCGGAAGTTCACCGAGCCCATGCAGCCGGTGCTGGACGTTCTCACGAAGCCGATTCCGGTCATCAGCGACCTCGCCGGCAAGCCGGTCACCCTGCTCGACCTCGCGCAGCGGCTCGCGGGTCCCGAGGATACCCAGTGGGGGCTCATCCGCGATCTTGCGACCCTCGCGGACACGATCAACCGCATCCCGCTCGATGCGCAGGGCCTGCGCTTCAGTTTCGGCAGCTTCAAGATCTACGACAGCGGCGGCGATGTGAACCTGCAGCGTCGACTCACGGATGCCACGCAGAAGCTCGCCGACGTGTTCAACCTGCCAGCCCCGACGTTCAATCTCGATCAGGCGCTGGATGATCTCGCCGATGCCAACCCGTCGCTGCGCAACGTCATCGACTCCGCGCGGGATCTCGCCGCGGGCGGCCGACCCGGTGGGGGCGCGAGCGGGGAGCTGTTCAGCGTCCCGATCCTGAAGGACCCATCGATCCTCTTCGGCCTGCTGCTCGGCAAGCGCGACATCGACCTCATCCGCATCGACCCGGAGCCGCTGCGCTTCGACCGGCGCTACCAGCAGATCTTCCCGGTCTTCGGGCCGCTGTCGGTCATCATCGACGGCAGCTTCAACGTGAGCGCCGATTTCGAGTTCGGCTACGACACGCAGGGAGTCTTCGATTTCGCTGACAGCCGCTGGAGGAATCCCGAGCTGCTGTTTAACGGGTTCTTCGCGAAGGACCTGAAAGCCGCCAACGGCGAGGACCGGCCGGAAGTCCGTCTCGACGCCTCGCTGCTCGCGGGCGCGGGCGTGGCGGTCGGCGTGGTGGTCGGCGTAGCGGGCGGAGTCACCATCAATGTCAATGCCGACCTGCACGACCCCGACGACGATGGCAAGGTGCGCCTCGGCGAACTCGCGGCGAGCTTCCTCAATCAGGCGAAGTTCGGCAATCCGCTGTTCGCACCGCTTGCGGTGTTCGATGTCAGCGGCAAGGCCACGGCGAAGCTGTTCGCTTTCGTCGAAGCGGGACCGGTGCGGGTGCCATTCAACATCGTGCCCGAGACGGAAATCTTCTCCTTCGACGTGCCGTTCGTGCGCAAGCCCATGCTCGCGAAGGAACTGGCAGGCGGTGTGCTGCAGCTCAACGTCGGCAAGTTCGCGAAGGACCGTCTCGAAGGCGACGTCTCGGATCTGTCGGAGGAGATCCACGTCGCTCAGGCCGGCAACGGGCTCGTCAAGGTCTGGTCTCCGACTTTCGGCATCGACGAGGCGCGGGCGCAGGTGTATCGCGCCTCCACGCGCATCCTCGCGATGGCGGGCCAGGGCGACGATCTCATCGACCTGTCGCGCGTGAGCGATGCGGCCATCTCGTTCGACATCGAAGGGGGCGCCGGCGACGACGTGATTCGCCTCGGTGCAGGATCGGGCACGGTGCGCGGCGGCACGGGTGACGACGTGATCGACGGGTCGGCGTCGGACGATCGGATCTGGGGGGAAGCGGGCGCGGACCGGATCGACGGCCGTGCCGGGAACGATCTCGTGTTCGGTGACGCCGGCCGCATCTCGGACGACGAACTGGTCGTCTCGGTCACTGCCGGCACGCTCGACGGCGCCGACACCCTGATCGGCGGGCTCGGGGCGGATCTGCTGTTCGGCGCCGGTGGCGCGGATGCACTCGGCGGCGATGCTTCCCCGGACGATCTGGCATTCACGAGCGGAGGGGACGACTGGCTGATCGGCGAAGGCGCGACGGTCACGTTCGGCACGGCGGGGGTTTTCTCGTCCATCACCGCGGTCGAGGGCGCGGAACGGGGCCGCGGTTCGGCGGATCGCCTCGCGGGCCATGGCGGCAACGACCGGCTGTGGGGCGGTGGCGGCGGAGACCAGCTCGACGGCGGCGGCGGAAACGACCGACTGGTCGGCGGCGCGGGCGCTGACACGATGGACGGCGGCAGCGGCAATGACGATCTCGCCGGCGACGAAGGCGATGACTCCTTGCGTGGCGGCGCCGGCGACGACACGGTGGACGGTGGGGAGGGCGCCGATCGGCTGTGGGGCGGCGCGGGGCGCGACACGCTGCGGGGCGGTGCGGGCGCGGATGACCTGCGCGGCGAGCAGGACGACGACACGCTCGACGGCGGTGCCGACGCCGACCGCCTGTTCGGTGGCGGAGGTAGCGACACGCTGACCGATCTCGGCGGCAACAACCTGATCTACGGTGACGACGCCGACGGTGAGAACACCGGAGCAGCCGGGCCGGACACCATCACCGCGGGCATTGGAGACGACGAAGTCCACGGTCAGGGCGGCAACGACCGCATCGAGGCCGGCGAGGGCAGCAACGTCGTCTACGGCGGTGGCGGTCGCGACACGATCACCGCCGGGGCCGGAAACCATCGGGTGTACGGCGACAGCGTCCGCGTGGGTGGTGTGGATCTCATCAGCGTCGATGGCAACAACGACCTCATCACGCTGGGCACCGGATCGAGCCGCGTGTTCGGCGAACTCGGACAGGACACCATCACTCTCGGCGACGGCACGCATTTCGTGCTGGGCGGCGCGGGCGACGACGTGGTCGTCGCGGGCACCGGCGACAGCGTGATTCGCGGCAATGCGGGCGCGGACCGCATCACGGTTGCGGGTGGCAACACGGTGCTCGCAGGCGACGGTGAGGAGACCGCGGGGACTCTCGCGGAGGAACGAGTCCGCACGCGCAACGGCGACGCGAATGGTGCCGACGATGGCGCGGATGCGATCGTCGGTGGCACGGGCAACGACCTGATCTTTGGCCACGGCGCGGCGGACACGCTGTCCGGCGGCGGTGGCGATGACGAAATGGACGGCGGTGACGGCAACGACACGATGGCAGGCGAGGCCGGGCGTGATCTTCTCTTCGGACGCGCCGGTCTCGACCTGCTTCGCGGTGGCGATGACGACGACCATTTGCTGGGTGGCACGGGCGACGACCTGATGTATGGCGATACCGGCGCCGACCTCATGGAAGGCGAAGAAGGTGCCGACCGGATGTTCGGGGGGCTCTCCGGCGCGACCGCACCGGACCGCCTCTTCGGGCACTCGCTCTCCGGTGCCGGGGACGATGCCGCGGCCGACGAGCTGTTCGGTGACTTCGGCGTGGGTTACGCCGGTGCACAAACCCCGGTCGCGGGCTCCGCCTTCGCCGACGTGCTGGAGGGGCAGGGCGGCAACGATCTGATCGTGGGCGAAGCGGGTGACGACGTCGGTCGCGGTGGTGCCGGCGACGATGTCCTGTATGGCGATGACGGTGGCGATCTGCTCGAGGGCGGCGCCGGTGCGGATCTGCTGTTCGGTGGCGCGTCGTCGGTCGCGAGTCCGGACCGTCTGTACGGTCACACCGTGAGCGGCGTGGGTGACGACAGTGCGTCCGACATCCTGTATGGCGACTTCGGCGCCGGGCATCCGCGCGGGCGCGTGCCATCGGGCAATGCGGACGGCGCTGACTTCCTGTTCGGTCAGGGCGGCGATGACTTCCTCTACGGCGAGCTGGGTGCGGATCGCGCGGAAGGCGGCGAAGGCGCCGACGAGATCGTGGGCGACGTCGGCGACGACGTACTGTTCGGTAACGCGGGCGACGACCGGATCTTCGGCAACGCGGGCAACGATCGCGTCGAGGCCGGCGACGGCGCCGATTCTGTCGAAGGCGGCACCGGCAACGATCTCTTGTTCGGCGATGCCGGCGATGACCGCATCTTCGGCCAGGACGGGGTGGACGAGGTGCGGGCGGGTGCCGGTGCCGACTACGTTGAAGGCGGTGACGCGAACGACACCCTCTTCGGCGATGACGGCGATGACACGATCCTAGGTCAGGCGGGCGACGATCTGGTGCTCGCGGGGACGGGCAACGATCTCGTGGAAGGCGGCGACGACGATGACCGCCTGTACGGTGAGGCAGGCGCCGATCGCCTGTTCGGCAATGCCGGTCGCGATCTCGCGCTGGGCGGTGACGGTGATGATCTCGTCGACGGCGGCGAGGGCGAAGACAATCTCTACGGTGGCGCGGGCAACGACACGGTGGATGGCGGCGCGGCCGACGACCTCATGCAGGGCGACGGGGGCGATGACGTCCTATTCGGTCGCGCCGGCAACGACCGCGGCGCGGGAGGCGCCGGCAACGACGAGATCCATGGCGACGAGGGTGACGACTACCTCCTGGGCGACGCTGGCGACGACATGCTGCACGGCGACACCGGCGTTGACCGGCTCGAAGGCGGCGACGGCGCCGACACGCTCTGGGGCGGCGCGCAGGACGACGTGCTCATCGCGGGCACGGGGCTCGGCAAGCGGCTCTTCGGCGAGGACGGTGACGATCTCGTCGTCGGTTCCGACGACGGCACGGACGACCCTGACTTTTCGGACAGCGTGTTCTTCGGGGATCGCATCGAAGGCGGGCGAGGCAACGACCGCATCTTCGGCCTCGGCGGCGCGGATCGCATCGACGCGGGCGGGGGCGATGATCACGTGTCGGGCGGGCTGCATGGCGACCTGATCCTGACAGGCGCCGGACGCGATTCTGTTTCGGGCGGTCTCGGCGACGACGAGATTCGCGGCGGCGACGATGCCGACACGATCGACGGTGGCGCGGGCGCGGACCGCGTGTTCGGCGACGCGGGCGACGACCGTCTGAGCGCAGGCCGTGGCACCGGCGACCGGGTCGAGGGCGGCACGGGTGATGACGAGATCGACGGCTCCGACGAAGGTGATGACACGCTCGTCGGCGGTGACGGTGCCGACCGCATGCGCGGCCACGCGGGCAATGATCGCCTGCAGGGAGGCACAGGGGACGATCTTCTGGAGGGCGGCGCGGGCGATGATGTGCTCGAAGGGGAGGCAGGCATCGATGTGCTCCTCGGTGGCGCGCAGCACGACACGCTCTACGGTCATCGCGTGGGCGGCGTTGGGGACGACGGTGCGATCGACTACCTCTACGGCGATTTCGGCACGGGCCGCGACGAGGCGGGGGCCGGCAGCGACCGCCTGTTCGGTCAGGGCGGCAACGATCTGCTGTTCGGCGAAGCCGGCGACGACCTGATCGAGGCGGCTGGCAACGGCATGGCCGTCGCCGAGACGAGCGGCGGCAGCGGCAACGTAGTCGATTTCGGCAGCGGGGAGGGCGCGACGCCTTCGGCGTTCGTGGCGCCCCCCGCATCGCCCTCGCCCGTGCCGGGTGCGACCATCGCGGACGCCGATGCGGGCTATACGGGCCCGGTCGGCGCCGACGTGCGAGGCCCCTGGGGCGAACTGGGCGGCTCGGCCAGCGGACTCGGTCTGTCCGCGTCCGGACACGCGACCCAGCCGGCCGTGGCGGTGGACACTGCCGGACGCGCTCACGTGGCCTGGGTCGATGCGCGCAACGGCAACTTCGACATCTACGTGCTTCGCCACGACGGGTCCGCATGGCAGCCTCTCGGCGGCAGCGCCTCCGCAGGCGGCGTGTCCGCGACGCGCGGGTCCTCCGTGACGCCGGCGCTGGGCTTCGCCACGACTGGCGCCCCGATCGTGGCATGGGTCGATGTGGAGGCGGGGCAGGGCAGCGTGCGCATGGCCCGTTTCGATGCGAGTGCGGGTGTCTGGCGAGCCGTGGACACGACCGCGCTCGCGACGGCGGGCAACGTGCGCGAGCTTCGGCTCGTCAATGCGGGCGGAACGCCCGTGCTCGTCTGGCTGAACGATGGCGCGTCCGGCACGACGCTCCGGGCGAGCCGGTGGACCGGGTCGGCCTGGTCCGATGTGGGTTCGGGAGTCGTCGCCGCGCCGGGTGTGCGCATCGAAGGCTATGGGGTCGCCGCCGAAGGAGCGCGCATCGCCGTGGCGTGGTCCCAGGGAGGCGCCGGCGCCAGTCGCGTCCACGCGGCCGAGTTCAACGGCACGCAGTGGAGCACGCTCGGCACGGCTGCGGGCAGCAGCGAGATTCGCGAGACCGCCGGCGAAAGTGCGCTGCCGGCGCTCGCCTATCGCCAGGGCACGCTGTTCCTCGGCTGGCGGCATCTCGAAGAAGGCTGGCAGAGCCTGCAACTGCGTCAGCGCTCGGCGGGTGCGTGGATCGAGGCGGGCAGCCTGCCGGCGTCAGCCTCGGCACAGGTGCGTGAACTGCAGATGGTCTCCGGCGGAGATCAGCTGCGCGTGATCTGGGTGGACGAGGACACCCGCCGCAGCGGTCAGCCGCTCGCGCTCTACGGCCGCGTCTGGAACGGCGCGGCGTTCGTCGAAGCCCTGCCGGGGGATGCCGCCGGCGCCGGGCTGTCGGACACCGGAGCGCACTACGCAGGACTCGCCGCGGCCATCGGCGCCGACGGGCGGGCGTTCGTGGCATGGTCGGGCTCCGGCACGGGGCCGGGTGCGGACGCAGCATCCAACGTGTTCCTCCGGACCGACGCGACGCGCACCGATCGGGTCTTTCAGGCTGCCGACGGCGCGGCACTCACGGCATTGCTGGCCGCGCAGGACTTCGGTCCCGGGGATGTGATCGTGCTGGGGACGGGCGGATTCGCCGGCTTCACCATCGACCTTGGCGATGCGGGCGTCACGCTCCTTGGCGCGTCCGGCTTCGGTACGCTGATCCAGGGCTCGGTGACGGTCCAGGGCGCGAACGTGACTCTGGTCGGCCTCGACGTACGGGGCACGGTGAGCAGCGGCGCCGACGGCCTCACGCTGCGCCGGGCGCGTGCGGACGGCCTCGTGCTGACCGGCGGCACTGACGTCGTCGTGGTGGACAACCGATTCGGTGCCGGCGGGGTTCGCGTCGCGGCGCCGGCGGCCGGCGTGATCGCCCGGAATGCGCTCACGGGTACGCTGGATCTCGCCGCCGCGTTCGCGGGCGAGATCTTCCGCAACGACATCCAGGGCGCGGCGGTCGGTCTGCGCTACGGCGCCGCAGCCACCCTGTGGAGCAACCGCATCCACGGCAACGGCGTCGGTGTGGTCGCCACCGTGGACAGCACCACCACCGGATTCGGATTCGTCGGGGCGGCGTCGAGCCGCGGCAACGACATCACCGGCAACGACATCGGCGTGCAGCTCACCGGACGCGTGCAGTACCAGCGCGTGAGCGGCAGCCGGATCGGCGTGACCGGCGCCGGCACGCTGGGTGGCGAATCGCTCGACGCCGCCAACCGCATCGAGGACAACGCGACGGGTGTCGCGAGCTTCCTCGGCGCGATCCAGTACAACCGCATCGCGCGAAACGGCATCGGCATCGCCGCGACGAACGGCCAGGTCGTCCATCACAACCTGCTCTACCGCAACACCAGCGCGGCACTCGATGTTGCCGGTGTCAGCCGCGTCGGCGTCTACCAGAACACCTTCTTCGCCCCGACCGGCGACAACGTGCGCGTGCGGAACGCCGCCCGCGAGGTCGAAGTCGTCGGCAATATCCTCTGGGCCGAGAGCGGCTATGGCCTGCACGTCGCGAACGACGCGCAGACCGGTTTCTTCAGCGACTACAACGTGCTCTACGCGAGCGGTTCGGGCAAGGTCGGCTACTGGACGAAGGACTTCACCGACGTGCTCGACTGGCAGGCGGACATCGCGCGCTTCGATCTGCATTCGATCGGTGCGACGGGCGTCAACCCGGGCTGGGCGCGGCCCCGGTTCGCGGATCTCGGGGCGGACGACTACCGGGTGGCGCCGGCGGCGGCGGGGCTTCGCTTCACGAGCCCGACGGTCGATGCGGCGGACGTGCGACTCGACCGCGGCGCAACCTCGCCGTTCGCGAATCTCCTCGCGAACGCGGGGTTCGACAACGGCACCACCGGCTGGACCGTGAATCCTGGTGCCGGCACCGGCTCGGGCAACGTCTGGGAGGGCACGGGCCGCTTCCAGGCGGGCAGTGTCGAGGGTGGTTTCGCGCAGCAGAGTGTTTCGCTCCTCAGCGCCGGCTTCACGGCGGCGCAGATCGACGCCGGCACGCTCGACGCCGTGTTCGGCGGTCGCGTGCGTCGCGGTGACGACGGCTCTCGCGACGAGGGTCGGGTGCGGGTGCGGTTCCTCGACTCGGGCGGCGCGCTGCTCGCCGAGTCGACGGCGGACGAGCGGACCCCCGCGGACCGCTGGGCGCTCCAGGGCGGGCGCGCCACGATTCCCGTCGGCACGCGGACCGTGGTGTTCCGCTTCGAGGCGCAGCGCATCGCGGGCGATACGGTGAACGACGCGTGGCTGGACGGCGCCTTCCTGCGCGTGGTGTCCGAGGCCTGGGCCCCGGATGCGGGGGCCTATGGCTTCGGCGCCCACGAGACGGCACCCGAGAGCGCTCGTCGCATCGCACTGCGCTTCCCCGATCTGTACACCGACTGGGAACGCAGCGAGCCGCTCGCGATCCGCTGGGAGACCGTGGGCAACACCACCTTCTCTCCTGTGCGCATCGATCTCCTGCAGGACACCCCGGAAGGGCCGATTCTGCTGCGGACGATCGCGGCCTCCACGCCCGACGACGGCGAGTTCGTGTGGATTCCGGAGACGAACGGTGTGGCCTTCGGAACGCGCGGGTTGCGCATCCAGGTGTCGCTCGTGGACGCGCCCGAGGTGCTGGACCGCGGCCAGGAAACATTCGCCGTGCCCGAGGATGGCGTTGCGTACTGGGTCGACGACACGTCAGACATCGGCGACGAGTACACGCCCAATGCGACCGGATCGAACCGTAATACCGGCAAGAGCGCGACCTCGCCCAAGCCGAACCCGACCAATCTCTTGCGCGCCTATGCGCTGGGAGCGGGCGCAGTTCTTCGCATCGACACGGGCGACTATCCGCTCATCGACGCGATCACGGTGTCCGGAACGCTGGATCGCGGCCTCGGGCTCGACGAAGGTTTCACGATCACCGGTCCCACCGATGTGGCACGCATCGCCCGATTGCTCCCGGCGATTCCTGGCGCACGATTCCCGGGCCTGATCGAACTGCAGGACGCCGACTTCGTGAGCGTCCGCCATCTCACGCTCGCGAACAGCGGGCGCGGGCTGTTCGTGCATTCCGGGTCGGAGAGTTTCTCCGCCTCGGATCTCACCGCAGTCGGGCACGCCCTGGGCGGGATCGCCATCGAAACCACCGCGCCGTTCTCCGACTTCGAGCGGCTCTCCGCTTCCCGGAACACGCAGTGGGGGATCGACATCACCGGCACGATCCGCTCGCTGACGGACTCCTCAGCCGTCGAGAACGAGAACGGTATCCGCATCACCGGCCCGGTCGCGCGGGTCACCGGCAACGAGGCCGCGCGCAATCAGCGCCAGGGCATGCAACTGACCCAGTCGGGAAGCGCCGTCATCCGGCGCAATACCGTGTTCGGCAACCAGTCCGGAGTGAGCCTGTCCGGGTCGACCGGCACTGCGGTGTTCGGCGACGAGGATCTTGCCGCGGCCAACGGCAACCGAGTGTTCGACAACCGGGGCAACGGTCTCGACGTCAGCGGTGCGGTGCTGGTGGCGGGCAATGCGTTCACGGGCAATGGCAGTGTCGGGGTCGCGTCGAGCGGCGTAACGATCCGCGCGAATCTGGTGTCCGGCAACGGCACGGGCATCTCCGCCAGCAGCGGACTCGTCGATCGCAACCGCGTCTACGCGAACACGGTGCTCGGCATCGATGCATTCGGCGCGTTGCTCACGGGCAACGTTGTCTACGGCAGCCCGGTCGGCATCCGGCTCGGGTCGAGTGCGAGCCAGGCGCGCAGCAACCTCGTGTACGGGACGACGTCGCGAGGCATCCAGGTGGGCGCGGCCGGAAGCGAGGTTTCGGGCAACACGATCTATGCGCCTACGGGCGATGCGCTGTTCCTGAGTGGCGCCTCGGGGGTAGCGGTCACCAACAACATCCTCGTCACAGGGGCCGGCACGGCGCTGTCCGTCGCCGCCGACAGCTTCTCGGGGTTCCGCGCCGACTACAACCTGTTCCACGTGCTTGCGGGCGGTGCAGTCGGGCTTTGGCAAGGGCAGAGCCGTGGGTCGCTCGCGGCCTGGCAGAGTGCCTCGGGTGGTGACGCCAACAGCCTTGCAGCCGATCCGCTGTTCGTGGATGTGGACGGCGCCGATGGCGTGCTCGGCTTCGTCGATACGGTACGGGACGGACGCGACGACGACTTCCACCTGCGCAGTGCGTTCGGCACCTTCGCGGGTGGCTCGCGCGTTCCCGTGCGCGATGCGATCACGGCACTCCCTGTGGCGGTGCCTGCGGTCACGCCCGTGGTGTTCGGGGTCACCTCGCCGGCGATCGACCGGGGCCGTCCCACCGATGCCTTCGCATTGGAGCCGCAGCCCAACGGCGCGTTCCGCAATCTCGGTGCCTACGGCAATACCGAACAGGCGTCCCTGAGCCCGGACCGGTACGTCACGGTGCTCTCGCCCAACGGCGCGGAGCGTCTTGCGCAGAACCGTTCGGTGGACGTGCGCTGGCGTGCCGCGGGCTTCACCGGCACGGTGGACATCGCCTACCGCGGGCCCGGAACGTCCGGCGCATTCGTGACCCTGTCGGCCGCGGAGGCGAACGACGGGTCGTTCACGTGGAACGTCACCGACGCGGCCTTCCCGGTCGGCGAGTACACGTTGCGTGTCTCTGCGAGCGGCGACGCAGCGCTCTCCGACACCTCCGACGCGCCGTTCCAGGTGATCGCACCGATCGCGCTCTACTACGTGAACGACGGGTCGCTCGCAGGTGACGTCTACACGTCAGCCGTCGGCGCGATCGGCAACGATGGCCTAACACCGGACCGACCGATGGCGAGCCTGGCGGACCTGCTGGTGCGCTACGACCTCGGCCCGGGCGACACCGTGCTCATCGACAGCGGCACCTACAACCTCACGACGAACATCGTGCTGGGGGATCAGGACAGTGGGGTGAGGATTGTTGGGGCGGGTCGTGAGTTGACGTTGCTGGACCGCGGGAACCGGGCGTTCGGCTCTGTGGGTTTGCAGTTTGCGGGAGCGGACGGTGTGCGGGTGGAGTCGCTGTCGGTGACTGGGGGTTACAACGGGGTGGCGGCGGTAAGCGGCGCGAACTCGGACGCGGTGGTGTTGAGCGATGTGCGGGTGTTTGGCAATCAGGACGACGGGGTGCGCATCGAGTCGTCGAACGACGGGTGGGAGCTGGTGGGATCGCGGTTCGAGACGAACCGCTCGAACGGGGTGAACGGGAGCGGGTTCGGGCTGAAGGTGGAGGGCAACGCGTTCGTGGGCAACACGGGCTACGGGCTGAACCTGAGCACGGGGCAGGGGGCGGTGGTGCGTGGCAACGTGGCGACGGGCAACCAGAGCTACGGGCTGTACGTGAACGCGAACCTGAACGGCAACGAGGCGAACCGTGCGTTGGTGGAGGGCAATGACGCGAGCGGCAACCGGTTTGACGGGCTGTACCTGAGCGGGGATGCGGTGACGGGGCGGAGCAACCGTGCGTGGAACAACAGTGCGGCCGGGTTGTTCGTCAGCGGCGGAACGCTGGCGGAGGGCAACGAGTCCTGGAACAACGCCACGGGGATCAACACGAGCGGTGCGACGGTGCGGGGCAACCGTGTGTGGGGCAACCGCGGGTTGGGGATCGATACGCAGGGCTCGCGGGTGGAGGGCAACCGTGTGTACGGCAACGCGGGCGCGGGCATCAACGTGCGCAGCGGGGAGGTGCGCGGCAACGCGGTGTGGGACAACGGTGGCACGGCGGGGATCGTGGTGGCGGGAAGCGGCCCGACGCGGGTGGAGAACAACACGGTGGTGGCGCCGACGGGCGAGGCGGTGTGGGTGCAGGGAAGCGGCGGGGTGGATGTGCGCAACAACATCCTGTGGGTGGACAGCGGCCACGGGCTGCGGGTGGATGCGCAGGTGCAGGCGGGGTTCGTGTCGGACTACAACCTGTTCCGTCTGGGGGCGAACGGGAAGGTGGCGTACTGGGAGGACAGGAGTTTCCTGACGCGCACGGACTGGGTGTACGGGGTGGGTCAGGACCGCAACAGTGTCACCGGCGACCCGCAGTTCGTCGACATCGACGGCGCGGACGACAAGCGCGGCGTGGTGGGCGGGGTGGATGCGGGAGGCGACGACGACTTCCGGTTGCGCGCGGGCTCGATCGCGATCGACCGAGGGGACCCGTCGACGCTGGCGCTGGGCGAGCCGGCGCCGAGCGGGAACCGGGTGGACCTGGGGGCGTATGGCAACAGCGCCGATGCGAGCGCGAGCGTGATGCCGCAGATCCAGGTGCTGGGGCCGAACGGTCTGGAGAAGCTGGAGGTGGGGCAGCGTGTCGGGATCGAGTGGCGCACGGCGGGGGTGCTGCCGATGGACACGGTGCTGAGGGTGGACAGCGGAGATCCGAGGACGGCGGTGTCGGGGTGGCGCACGGACACACTGCGCGTGAGCAATGGATCGTCGTGGTCGACCCTGAGTACGGTGGTGGACACGGCGGGGGTGGCGAACGCGGGGCCGGCGGGGCTGTACGCGGGCTTCGCGACGGCGTCGAACAACGCGGGCAGCGGCGCGAGTTTCGTGGCGGGGAGCCTGCGCTACGCGCTGGAGGCGGCGCCTGGGCAGTACCGGGTGAGGCTGCACTTCGCGGACAGCGTGGGGGTGGGACAGAGGCTGTTCGATGTGGAGCTGAACGGTCAGCGGGTGGACCAGAACGTGGACATCCGCGCGCGGGCGGGTGCGGCGAACCGTGCGTACGTGGTGGAGTACGACGTGGCGGTGGGCGCGGACGAGGGGCTGGCGCTGACGCTGGTCAATCGCAGCCTGAACGGGAACGTGGCGATCCTGAGCGGCTGGGAGGTGCTGCGGGTGAATGCGCAGGCGCCGGAAGCGGCAGCGGTGGAATTGCAGGTGAGCGAGGACGACGGCGGGAGCTGGCGGGCGATCGCGAGCGGGCTGGCGCTGGACGGGCTGGGCGGGGGGCGCTACGAGTGGGTGGTGGATGCGCAGCCCACGGTGGGGAACACGGGGCGGGTGAGGGCGGTGCTGACGGGTGCGATGGCGGGCACGGGGGCGGTGGTGAGTCTGGCGGACGTGTCGGACGAAGGGTTCCAGATTGCCAACGGGGGCACGGCGTACTACGTGAACGACGGGACGCTCACGAACGACCGGTACACCACGGCGGTGGGGAACAACGCCAACAGCGGGAAGAGTGCGGATGCGCCGATGGCGAGTCTTGGGGCGCTGCTGTCGGCCTATGACCTGGATGCAGGCGATGTGGTGTACGTGGATGCGGGGACGTATGAGCTGGCCACGAACATCGTGCTCGGTGAGCAGGACAGTGGGGTGAGGATTGTTGGGGCGGGTCGTGAGTTGACGTTGCTGGACCGCGGGAACACGACCAGCAGCAGCCGGGTGTTCGATCTGCGCGGCGCGGACAACGCCACCCTCGAAGGCATGACCCTGCGCGGCGCCTACGATGGCATCGCCGCCAGCACGGGGCAAGACGCCGACAACATCACGATCCGCGCGCTCGAGATCGCCGGCCACGCGAACTATGGCGTGAACGTGCAGTTCGGCAACGACGGCTGGACGATCGAGGGCAGCCGCATCCATGCGAACGCCTACCGCGGCGTCGAGTTCATGCAGGTGGCGGGGCGCATCGAAGGCAACGAGATTTTTGCCAACCGGTCCACCGGCATCGTCGTGCGGGGCCTCCCGAGCGCGGCCATCGTCGTCGCGAACAATATCGTGCGAGACAATTCGCCCTACGGCATCGATGCCAACAACAACGTCGAGGTGCGCGGCAATCGCGTCTTCAACCAGCGCGCAAGCTCCGGCTACGGCATCTACCTCACGGACGCCACGGCGGTCGACAACGACGTTTTCGACAACCGGCTCGGCATCTATGTCTCCGGGGGCGGCGTTGCCCGGGGCAACGAGGTGCATTCGAACACAGTGGCGGGTCTGGAGATCTCGTCCGGTGCGGCGATCGGCAATCGCGTTCACTCGAACCCGATCGGCATCGACGGCGTCCTCGCCGGGCGTGTCGAGAACAACGTGCTATACGCGAACACCAACTTCGGCATCTTCGAGGATGCGTCGAGCACGCCCGCGACGATCGTCAACAACACGATCTACCAGCCGGTGGGGGACGCGATCCGCTTCGCCGCCACGAGCGTGTCCGCGCACGTCATCGCCAACAACATCCTTTCCGTCGGAGCAGGGGCGGGCATCCACCTGCAGGGAGCGGCAGCAACGGGTTTCTCGTCCGACTTCAACCTGTTCGACCGGACGACCGGCACTGCCTCGGTGGGCGTTTGGGGCGGGGCGGTTCGCACCGATCTTGCCGCCTGGAACGCGGCCAGCGGGCGGGACGCACGATCGAAGGTCGGCACGGCCGGCTTCCTCGATGTCGACGGGGCCGACAACGTTCTCGGCGACGGGCCCGGTGGCGCACGCGACACCGGCCGCGACGACAACTTCGGGCTGCGCCGGCAGTCGCCCGCCATCGACGCCGCGAACGCGTATCTCGCCCCGGCACTCGATCTGGAAGGTCGCGCGCGCCAGCGCGATCCCGGAACACCCGACACGGGTGAAGGCTGGCCGCTCTACGTGCCTTCCGCGGTGGGGGCGAGCGACGCCTCGCCGCGTACCGGCGAGACGGCCCTCGGCCTGCGCAGCGGCAACACCTCGACGGAGCAGGCCCTCGGCTTCGGCTTCTCGCTCTACGGCAGGACCTACACGCGTGTCTTCGTCAACACGAACGGGTATCTGCACTTCGAAGGCCGGGACGGCCATGCCTCCAACGACAACGACACCGCCACGTTCCTGCGCAACGTGCGCATCGCGCCGTTGTGGGACAACCTCACGACCGCGCCGACCGGCGCAGACGTGTTCGTGGACCGGTCCGTGCCCAACCAGATCCGGTTCCGGTGGGCCGCGCAGACCGAAGGTGCGACACCCTCGGGCGCGGCGAACTTTGCCGTGACCCTGTTCGCGGATGGCACCTTCCGCTTCGACTACGGCGCGGGCAATGCGGGCCTCACGCCGACGGTGGGTGTGTCCGGCGGCAACGGACTCGCGTTCGTGCTGGCGGCCGGTTACGACAGTGTGTCCAATCTCGGCGGGGCGCAGGCACTGCGATGGGCGCCGGTGCCGGATGTCACCTACTACGATATCGGGGCATACGAGTTCCAGGGCGATTCCGGAGACGTTAGTGCGCCGACCGTCGTTCGTGTCGAAAATCTGCCGGCCTCGGGCGGCACGACCGCGTCGGCCTTCACGTCGCTGCGCGTGGCGTTCAGCGAATCTCTCGACGGCGTCTCCGCGCGCAGCGCGGCCAACTACACGCTGCTCTCCGCCGGAACGGACGGCATCTTCCAGACGCCCGACGATGTCCGGATCGCCTTGCGTCCGCTGTACTCCTTCCCCGAAACGGGACTCACGCTGCAATTGGTCGACGGTGTGCTGCCCGACGGGCGCTATCGGCTCGCGATCTCGGGGACGGCGCCGCGCGGCATCTTCGACACGGCAGGCAATGCGCTCGACGGTGACGGCAGCGGTGCGGCGGGCGGGGACTACGTGCACGAGTTCTCGGTGGATCGGCGCAGCAATGTCGCACCGGACGCCGCGGACGCGACGCACGCCGTCACCGAAGACGGTTCCGTCACTTTCTTGCTCAGCGCGACCGACGCCAACGGCGATGCCCTCACCTACTCGCTGGTCTCGGCGCCGGCGAACGGCGTGCTGACTGCGTTCGACCCGGCCACCGGTCAGGTGACCTACCGGCCGAATGCGGACTTCAACGGGACCGACACCTTCCGTTTCCGAGCCGACGACGGCCGGCTCGGGCTGGGCGAGGGCACCGTCACGTTGCGCGTCGACGCGGTGAACGACGCACCGACGGCCGGCACGATCGCACTGACCACCTCCGAGGACACCCCGGTGACGGTGGTCCTGCCCGGCAGCGACCGCGAGACACCCCGCGGTCGTCTGCGGTTCGAACTGGTCGGGGCTCCCGCGAACGGGACGCTCGCACAGAATCCGGGCGGGACTTGGGCGTACACGCCCGGGCCCGATTTCGTGGGCGACGACGGTTTCACTTATCGCGTCGTGGATGGTGGCGATCCCGACGGGACGACCGGCAACGCGCTCTCCTCCAGCCTCGGTTCCGTATCGCTTCGCGTCACCGCGCGCAACGACGCGCCGCGCTTCGGCGACTTCGGCTCGCGCACGGTGGACGAAGGCAGCGAGTTGCGCTTCGTGCTGCCGGTCACCGATGCGGAGGGCGACGCGCTCACCTACGCGCTCGTCGGCGAGGGGTTCGGTGCCACGGTCGATGCAGCCACAGGTGTGTTCGTTTGGCGCGCCACGGACGGCTCCAGCACGCAGAGCTTCACGGTTCGCGCCAGCGACGGACGCCAGAACGCGGAGGCGAGCTTCTCGGTGTCCGTGCGCAATGTGGCGCCCCGCATCGATCTGACCGGCCCGGCAACAGTCAACGTCGGGCAGGTGTACGAGATCGCGTTTTCCGCGACGGACCCGGGCGCGGACTCCGTCGTCGCCTGGCGGGTGTCGTGGGGAGACGGGCGGGCCGCGGTCGATCTGCCCGGTAGCGCCCGAAGCGCGAGCACGACCTTCGCGACGTCCGGACCGCTGTCCGTGACGGTCACCGCCATCGACGAGGACGGCGAACATACGTCCGCGGGGCTCCCGGTGGCGGTGATCCGATCGAACGCGGTGCCCCAGGCCTTCGCGGGATCCTTCGCGACCGGCGAGGACACCGAACTTATCTTCGATCTCGTCGGCTTCGATGCCGACGACGATGCGCTCACCTACGAGATCGTGACCGGACCCGCGCACGGCACGCTGACCGCGTTGTCCGTCGATGGCCGTCGTCTGTCGTACCGACCGGCGGCCGACTACCACGGTGCGGACACGCTGACGTTCCGCGTGTTCGACGGCGCAGCCCGGTCCGGGGAAGCCACGATCTCGTTGGATGTGGCCTCCGTCAACGATGTGTGGCTCGCCGAGTGGATGGCCGACGTGGCCGAAGGCGGTGACGGCGCGCCGGGTGTCGTGACCTATGTCTTCCGGCGCGAAGGGGATCTGTCCCTCGGCAATGTGATCACCTATGAGTTGTCGGGGGCCATCGGCGCAAGCGCCGATGATGTTGCAGGAGGGTTCGGCACCGGGACGCTCCGTTTCGACAGTGGGCAGGACAAGGTCACGCTCACCCGAATGATCGTCGACGATGATCTGCGCGAGGCTGACGAGGCCTTCGAGTTGCGAGCGGTTGGCGTCACCAACGGTACGTTCGGAGGGAATCCCATCGCGCGAACCGTCATTCGGGCGAACGATGTTCCGCCCCCGGCCGAGGTGCGTCTGTCGAGCGCGACGCTGGGCAGTGTGACGGAGGGCACGTCAGCGGATGCGGGCGACCCGACGCAACCGGGGCGAGGCGGGCAGTTCGTGGTGCGCATCGAACGCGGGCCGGGAGACCTGAGCGAAGCGGCGGGGGTGTGGTTCACGCTGGGCGGGACGATCTCGGTTGCAGACCTGAAGGACATCGAAGGAGCGGGACCCGTGTCGGAGGGGAGCCTCGCGGCCAACGGTATTGACTCGTCGACGTTGCCGGCGGACCGAGCGGGGGTGTACCAGGCGATCATCGACGCGGGACAGAGCAGCGTGACGGTGACGATCACGCTGGCGGCCGACGCGGTGGACGAGTCGGACGAGACGCTGCGTGTGGACCTGATCGGCGTGAATCAGGGCGGCGTGCTGACGGGCGATGCGACGAAGCGCGTGGCGTCGGGGACGGTGGTGGACGACGACGAACCGGCCTTGCCTTCGGTGGCCTTCGCAGTGCCCGATGCCGGGAGCACGCCTGAGGGCAACACGTCCGACGGGCGGTTGCTGTTCGAGATCGTGCGCTCTGGCGATGTGAGCGTGCCGAGCGCCGTGCGCTTCGAAGTGGGCGGAACGGTGACCGTGGACGATGTGTACGTTCTCGGGGCGGGCTTCGTCAGTCCGGGAGATCCGGCCAGCCTGGGGCTGTACGAGGTGACGTTCGGAGCTGGCGTGTCGAGTGTCGAGGTGGAGGTATTTGCGAGACGCGATCAGATCGCCGAAGCGAACGAGACCGTTCGCTTGCGGCTCGTGGCCGTGACGAGCAACGGCGTGCTTTCGGAGACGGGGCCACTGGTGGCCGTCGGTGAGTTCACCAATGACGACCCATTGTCCACGCTCCGCGTGCAAAGTGCTTCGCTTACGGCGAGCGGAGTGAACGTCTCATTCAACCTGCCGATCGATTCCGCCACACTCAATCTCTACGACGCCCGCGATCTGGGCCTGGGGGCCGCCGACATCACGCTGGTGGGGGCGACGACGGGGGCGGTACGAGGCTCGCTGGTGCTGGATGCGGACGGCCGGGGCCTGAGCTTCGTGAAGACAGGCGGGGTGCTGGCGCCCGACACCTACACGCTGACGGTGCGGGGCGGGACAGGCGGTGTGCGCGATCTGTCCGGCCGAGCGCTGGACGGCAATGGCGACGGGATTGCCGGCGACGACTACTCGCAGGTGTTCACGGTGGCGCCGTCGAGCGCGCCGGTGCTGAGCCTGTCGGATCTCGCGCGGGGCCCGGGGCAGGGCGCAGTGCTGCCGGTGACGCTGACGCAGTCGGCCGGTACCACGCGTTTGGCGTTCGACGTGGTCCACGACAGCCGCCAGCTGCGTATTGATGGCGCGCAGCTCGCCAATGGCGTGGCAGGAACGGTCACCGTCACGGCGATCGCGGGCGGATCGCGGGTCGAGGCGCTCTTCACCACGCCGCTGGGCGCGGGGGCGAGTGCGCCCCTGAGCCTGCAGGTGTCGGTGCCGCAGGACGCAGCGGTGCGCCGCACGGTGCGCACGACGTTCGCGAACATCGTGATCGAGAAGGGTTCGGCGACGATCACGGACCTGAAGGCCGACGAGGCCGTGCACGTGTCGACGTACTTCATGGACGTGACGGGCAACGGCGGCTACAGCATGGCGGACGTGCAGAGGCTGAGCCGGGTGGTGACCGGCCAGGACACGGGGTTTGCGTCGTTCCCGACGCTCGATCCGATCATCGTGGGGGACTTCAACGGCAACGGACAGTTCTCGAGCCTGGACGTGAACCGGTTCCTGCAGTTCGTGCAGGGCCAGCCGCGGGTGGAGGTGCCGGCGCTGCCGGCGGGCGTGCAGCCGGTGCGGTTCGGGGATGTGGTGCGTTCGGTGTCGCTGGAGGGCAGCGGGTCGGTCACGCCGGGGACGCTGGTGAGCGTGCCGCTGGTGGTGGACGGGAGCGAGGGCCTGGAGAGCCTGAGGGCGACGATCCGGTTCGATGAGGGATCGCTGGAGTACCGGGGATTCCGGATGACGGAGAGCTTCGAGTACAAGCTGGTACGCAACAGCGGAGGCGTGATCACAATCGATCTGGCGAGGTTGAACGCGCTGGGTGCCGGGGTGACGGAGCTTCTGGAGCTGGACTTTGCGGTGAAGGCGACGGCCACGGCGGGCGAGCAGTTGATCGATCTGGAGGCGGTGGTCTACAACGACACGCGCTTCTCGACGCGGGAGCCGAATCAGGCGGGCCGGGACGGTCAGGACGCGGTGATCACGGTGGCATTGCCGGTGCCGCCAGCGCCGCCGGTGCTGGGGGTGGCGGCGGTGAGTGCGTCGAGCCTGCGAAGCGCGGGGCCGCTGGCGCTGCCGGGCGACGTGGGAACGGCGGTGAACTGGGCGGAGAAGCTGAGCGCACCGGAGACGGTGAGTGCGCCGTTGCCCGCGCCTGCGGTGAGCGCGGCGGAGTGGAAGAGCGCGCCATGGGCGAGGGATCTGAGCCAGAGATTGGGTCAGATCGAGACGGGAGGTGGAGAGACGGGTTCAGCGCTGAAGGGCGGGTTGTTGAAGGCGCTGGCGCGGTTGCGTGGGGTGAAGTAGGGCGAGTTTGTTGGGACGGTGTTCCCGGAGTCGCGCCTTCGTCGCTCGTCCGGGCTACGGTGCTGCGCGGGGCGAAGTAGGGCAGTGTCCCCGGAGTCGGCCTTTCGGCCTCGTCCGGGCTACGAGATGACGTAGCCCGGACGAGCGCCAACGGCGCGACTCCGGGGACAGCAACCTTGGCAGCAGGTCCTCCTCTCCTTCAAGGAGAGGAGACAGAGGAGTGGATTGTTTCCTTACCCTTCCCCTTCCCCTTCCCCCTTCCCCCTTCCCCCTTCCCCCTTCACACCTTCACACCTTCACGTCTTCACAAGCATCCACCGCAGCAGAAAGAACCACGTCAAATTCCCGAGCGTGAAAGCAACGGCCGTCAGGACCGCGCCCAACGCGATGCCACCGATGCCCGGCGGTGCCGTCTCCGAATGAACCCAGCTCTCCCGATACGCATTGGCGACGGGAGCCACCAGCGTCGCGTGTGCTGCAATCAGCACCGGCGACGTCATGAACAGCGGTTCCCACATGTTCGCGCCCGCCATGCGGATCAGCACGTAGCCCGGTTCGGTCAGTGTGAGGAAGGCGGATGCCATGAAGATCGCGGCCGTCGACCACGCATACCGGTGCAGCAGCCAGGCCCAGGTGCCCGCCAGCGCGAGCGTGCCGCCGATCCAGAACAGGCTGTTGATCAGCAGGTCGGGATGCAGATCCCCGTGCAGCAGGGACGCGAGCGGCCGTGCCACCCACAGGCTCCACGCCATGGCGGTGAGCACGAAGTGCGCGGACTTGGGGCGGACCATCCCCCGCGGACGCAGCCAGTGCGGCTTCCAGAGGAACAGGGCGCACAGCGCGTACAGCGGCACGTGCCAGAGATAGATCCAGTCCGTGCGCAGCAGGTACACGTAACCTGCCACGAGCCACACCAGGAACACACCCGCCGCGATACGGACGCGTTTCGCATCGGCCTTGCGCACCTAGACGATCCCGTCTGCGCGCAGTTGCGCGATGGTGTTGCCGTCCAGTCCGAGCACGGTGGAGAGGACATCCTCGGTGTGCTGGCCGAGCGTCGGTGGTGCGGACTGATACGTGACCGGCGTCTCGGAGAGCTTGATCGGACTGCCCACCAGCGGGACCTTGCCTGCGGTCGGGTGCGGCAGCTCGATGCGCATCCCGCGGTGCTGCACATGCGGATCGGCGAAGGTCTGCGCGAGATCATTGATCGGTCCGCAAGGCACGCCCACGGCCTCCAGCGCATCGACCCAGAACTGCATCGGCTTCTGCGCGATGCGCTCGGCGATCAGCGGGACCAGCACGGCGCGATGCTTCACCCGTGACGGGTTGGTCGCGTAGCGCTCGTCCTTCGCGAGTTCAGGGCAGCCCATCACCGCGCACAGCTTCGCGAACTGGCTGTCGTTGCCCACCGCGATGATCACGTGACCGTCCGAGGTGGGGAAGGTCTGATAGGGCACGATGTTGGAATGCGCATTGCCGGCGCGGCCGGGTGGCTTGCCGCTCGCGAGATAGTTCATCGCCATGTTGGCGGTCATCGCGACCTGCGTGTCGAGCAGCGCCATGTCCACGTGCTGACCCTTGCCCGTCACGTCGCGATGCGCCAGCGCCGCGAGCACGCCCACGGTGGAGTACATGCCGGTCATTAGATCGGACACCGCCACGCCGACCTTCTGCGGGCCGCCGCCCGGCAGGTCGTCGCGTTCGCCGGTGATGCTCATCAGGCCGCCCATGCCCTGGATGATGAAGTCGTAGCCCGCGCGAGCCGAGTAGGGACCGGTCTGCCCGAAGCCGGTCACCGAGCAGTAGATGAGCTTCGGCATCTCCGCATGCAGGCTGGCGTAGTCGAGGCCGTACTGGGCGAGACCGCCGACCTTGTAGTTCTCCAGCAGGATGTCCGATTGCGCGGCCAGGCGCTTTACCAGGGCCTGGCCCTCGGGCCGCGACAGATCGATCGTGATCGACTTCTTGCCGCGGTTGGCCGCCATGAAGTACGCGGCCTCGCGCGTGTCATTGCCGGCCGTGTCCTTCATCCAGGGCGGTCCCCAGGTTCGGGTGTCGTCGCCGGCGCCCGGGCGCTCGACCTTGATCACTTCCGCGCCGAGGTCGGCCAGGATCTGGCCGCACCAGGGCCCGGCGAGCACGCGGGAGAGGTCGAGGACACGGATGTGGGAAAGAGCACCGGGCATGATGGCGGTTCGTATGCAGGATGGAACCCTCTACTTTACAGGGCGCGCGGTGCCGGCAGCCAAGGCCGTGGCCAGGGTGGCGGGCGACCGATAGAATCGTAAGCATCACTGGGAGGAGAGAGACATGAATCCACGCTGGCGCAATCGGCCCGAAGGGTCGACTTGGGGCGACTGGGGTCCGGACGACGAACTGGGGCGCATCAACCTGCTCACGCCCGAGAAGGTGCGGCAGGGGGTGGCCGAAGTGAAGGAGGGCATCTCCTTCGGGCTCTCGCTGCCGCTCGACTACCCGGGCGAGAACAAGCTGAACCCGCGCCGTCATCCGCCGAAGCTGCAGCCGACCCTGCGCGAGGGTCTCGCAAACATGAACTTCCCGCTGGGCAAGCTCGACGGCGGCCACAGCACGGATGTCGTCTGTGACGACCAGGTGCTGCTCACGCTGCAGTACTCCACCCAGTGGGATTCCCTCGCTCACGTCGGGGCGCAGTTCGATGCCGATGGCGATGGCGTCGAGGAGATGGTCTACTACAACGGCTTTCGCGCCAACGAACACGTAGTCGGTCCGGTGGTACATCACCACGATCGCGTGGAGCCCTGCGGCGAACACATGGGCGCGCTGAAGCTCTCCATCGCCAACTTCGCGGCCAAGCCCATTCAGGGCCGCGGCGTGATGCTCGACTTCCATGCCCACTTCGGTCTGTGCTGCCGCGCGCTGTCGTACGACGACATCCAGCGTGTGATCGACGCCGACAAGGTTGAGATCGAGAAGGGCGACCTGCTGGTGATGCGTACCGGATTCTCCGATCTCATCTACGAGATGAACCGTCGGCCCGACATGGCGCGCCTCGACGCCGCAGTGATGGGGCTCGACGGACGCGACGACCGCGTGCTGCAGTGGATCACCGACAGCGGCATCGCGGCCATCTGCGCAGACAACTACGCGGTGGAGTTCTACCCGCCGAAGGACGTCCCCGGCCGTGGCCCGCATCTGCCTCTGCACCAGCACTGCCTGTTCAAGCTCGGCGTGCCGCTGGGCGAGATCTGGTGGCTGAAGGATCTGGGGGAATGGCTGCGCGCGCATCGGCGCACGAGATTCCTGCTGACCGCGCCGCCGTTGCGCCTGCCGGGTGCCGTGGGTTCGCCCGTGACACCGGTGGCGACGGTCTGACCGATACGAGGAGCAGTCAAGACATGCATCAGTGGAGCGAACGGCGCGAACGATTCCGCGCCATCCTGGCCGGTGACGTCTGCGTTCATCCGGCGTCCGTGTACGACCCCATCTCCGTCCGCATCGCGGAGGATCTCGGGTTCGAGATGGGTATGCTCGCGGGCTCCATCGCCTCGGCCACCGTGCTCGGCGCGCCGGACATCATCCAGCTCACGCTCACCGAGTTCGCGGATCAGGCCCATCGCATCGGCCGTGCCGCCGGACTGCCACTCATGTGCGACGCGGACCACGGGTACGGCAATGCGCTCAACGTGATGAGGACGGTGACCGAACTCGAGACCGCAGGCGTCGCAGGCCTGTCCATTGAGGACACGCTGCTGCCGCAGCCGTTCGGCAGTGCGGGCCGGGCGGAGCTCTCTTCGGTGGAGGAAGGCGTCGGGAAGATGCGCGCGGCGCTCGCGGCGCGGCGCGATCCGGCGCTGGTCATCGCGGGGCGGACGAGCGCGCCGGCGCTCACGGGTGTGGCGGACACCATCGTGCGTGCCAAGGCGTATGAAGAGGCCGGCGTCGATGCGATCTTCCTCGTCGGCATCAAGACCCGCGATGATCTCGATGCCATCGCCGCGGAAGTGTCGAAGCCGATGATCCTCGGCGGCGCCGGCCGCGAGATCATGGATCGCGAATATCTCGCAAAGCGCGGCGTGCGCATCTGCCTGCAGGGGCATCAGCCGTTCATGGCGGCGATCCAGGCGGTGCACGATTGCATGAAGGCCCTGCGCGATGGCGTGGAGCCGTCGCAGTTGCGAGGCGTTGCCAACGACGAGTTCGTGAAGCGCGTGACGCGGCAGGCGGACTACTCGCGCTGGGCGAAGGATTGGCTGGAGTAGGGGCGGGATTGCGCATCGGGAGGCGGCGGTTCCCGGAGTTCGCTTCGCTCCGTCCGGGCTACGAGGTCTCCGGCTCCACGGATCGCGCGCCGTTCGATGTGTCCGCGCCCGTAGCCCGGACGAGGCGCAACCGCGCCGACTCCGGGGCCGCCACCGCGAAAACTGCGTGTCGCCTACACCTCGACCAGACACTCCTTCCGCAAATCCGACGGCCGCGTGTAACCGAGGAGCGTCATCGCGAGGTCGAACTCGTGCCGGAGGATCTCGATGGCTCGGGCAACGCCCACTTCACCGTCTACGGCGAGGCCGTAGAGCCACGGCCTGCCGACCATGCACGCGCGGGCGCCCAGGCATAGCGCCTTGACGATGTCCGCCCCGCGCCGCACACCGCCGTCGAGGATCACCTCGGCCCGATCGCCCACGGCGTCCACGACTTCCGGCAACGCGCGAATCGCCGAGATGGCGCCATCCAGCTGACGTCCGCCGTGGTTCGACACGATGATGCCGTCGGCGCCGTGGTCCACCGCCGCCCGTGCATCCTCGCCGGTCAGGATACCCTTCACCGCGACGGGCCCGCCCCAGAGGGACTTGAACCACTCGAGATCCTTGTAGCTCACCGACAGGTCGTACTGACCCGCGATGAACTGGGTGATGGTCATCGCATCGTCGGACTTCACGCCCGTGCCTTCGAAGTTCCGGAAGGTCACCTTGGGGCCCAGCCCGACGTCGAGCAGCCAGCGCCAGTGCATCGCGAAGTCGGCCATCGTGCCAAGCGTGAAGCGCGGCGGCACCGTGAAGCCGTTGCGCATGTCGCGCTCCCGCGGGCCTTGGACCTTGGTGTCCACGGTGAGGACCAGCGCCTTGCAGCCCGAGGCCTTTGCGCGCTCGATGAACGCCTTCGTGAGCCCGCGATCGCGCAGCACATAGAGCTGGAACCAGCGCGTGACGTCCGACGCTTCGGCGATCTGCTCGATCGTGCAGGTGGACATTGTGGAAAGACAGTACGGCACACCCGCCGCATTCGCCGCCCGGGATGCCGCGAGTTCACCATGCCGCCTCACGATGCCTGCAAGACCTGTCGGTGCGAGGACCAGCGGGAACGCGGCGGGTGCGCCGAGAATGGTGGTGGACAGATCGCGGGTCGACACGTCCGTGAGGACGCGTGTGCGGAAAGCGTAGCGCTCGAAGTCCGCCCGATTCGACCGCAGCGTGATCTCGTCCTGCGAGGCCCCATCGACGAACTCGAAGATGGTCTTCGGCAGATGCCTGCGCGCGGCGTCACGCAGCTCGGCGATGTTGATGGCCATTGTGGGTGTGAATACGTGAAGGTGTGAAGACGTGAAGTTGTGAAGTGGTGAAGTCGTGAAGTCGTGAAGTCGTGAAGTCGTGAAGTCGCGGCATCGTACTCCATCGGGCCGCCCTCCTGCAGCGCGCGCCGCAGCCGCGCCGCCCGCACCGAGCACATCTTCACGCCTTCACATCTTCACGCCTTCACAGCCCTTCAGAGCCTCACTGGGGCTTGCGGTCCGCCCTCTCCACCGTCAGCGAAGGATCCTTCCGCGAATCCGCGTCGGCCGACACGCCGTGGCGCACGGGATTGGCGCCCCACACCATCGGCAGATCGGTGGGGCGTGCGCGCTGGAGTTCCTCCAGGTGCCGGGACGGGACCATCTCCCAGGCGTAGTCGTTGATCTTCTTGAGCATGTCCTGCACGAGCTGCGGATTGCGGTCCGCGGCGTTGTCTTCTTCGTCCGGATCATGCGGGATGTCGAAGAGTTCGATGCGCGCCGGCAGTACGGCGGTGACGATGAGTTTCCAGTCCCCGACGCGAATCCCGGCGCGCAGGTCTTCGATGGCCAGCGGGATGTCCTTGCGCGGACTAAGCTTGTGGTCCTTGATCGTGGGCCACTGGTTCACGCCGTCCAGCAGCTTGCGCTGGTCGAGGCTCGCGCCAGCGAGCGAGAGCAGCGTCGGGTACATGTCGGTCACGTGTATGAGCCCGTTGGTGACGCCGGCTTCCGCACCCTTGGGCCACTTGATGAGCGCCGGCACGCGCACCCCGCCTTCATAGAGGCTGCCCTTGCCATCCCGGTAGGGGCTGTTGTCCGCCGCGCCGCGCTCGACGTCGCCGTCTCCCGTGGGGAATTTGTGGACCACCGCGCCGCCGTTATCGCTATGGAAGACGAGGATGGTGTTGTCGGCCATGCCCTTCTTGTCGAGCGCCGCGAGAACTGCGCCGACGGCATCGTCCAGGGCGCTCACCATTCCCGCGTAGGTGCGGCGCGCCTCGTCCCTGATGGTGGCATTGCGGTCGAGGTATTCCTTCGGCGCCTGCATAGGCGCGGCGGGCGCGGTGAACGACACGAAGAGGAACAGTGGCTTGCCCGGGTCATGACCGGCGATGACCGATGCGGCTTCCTTGCCGACCAGGGTCGTGACGTATCCGGCTTCCTTGAGGGGCTTGTCGTTGCGGCGCCAGTCGTGGCCTCGCGGCCCCTGTTTCGTGAAATGGTCGATGCCACCGGCCAGCGTGCCATAAAAGGAATCGAACCCGCGCCGGGTCGGGAGCATCTCCGGCTTGGCATGGCCCAGCTGCCACTTGCCGACGAGCGCGGTGCGGTAGCCGGCGTCCTTCAGGGCCTGGGCTAGGGTCCGTTCCTCTGCGGGCAGCCCGTAGTTGCTCTGCGGCAGGATGGACAGCGTCTGCAGGCCGTAGCGGAACGGGTAGCGACCGGTGAGCAATGCGGCGCGGGTCTGGCTGGAATGCGGCTGCACGTAGAACTGGTTGAGGCGCACCGCGCCGTCTGCGATGCGATCGATGCTGGGCGTGCGGATTTCCTTGCCGAGATACCCCAGGTCGTGCCAGCCGAGGTCATCGGCCATCAGGTAGACGATGTGCGGCTTGTCCGCGGCGGAGGCGGGCAGGGCGAGCAGCGCGGCGGCCCAGAAGACGAGGCGGAACGCGGCGGAAAGGAGCGTCGGGGAGGTCCTCATGGTGGCCGGATGTTACCCCACGCCCGAGGGCCGGCAAGGGCGCGAGACCGGGGTTTGTCCACCTTGCCGGCGCCCGGGAGCCGTGTGCTAGCATCCCCCGATGACCTCGATGACCGACTCTCTGCTGCAGACGCTGGATGCGGTAGCTTCCCGCCTGCGCTGGAGGCGGATCACCGCCCTCGGGGGCGTGGTCGCTTCGAGCATCCTCGTGGTCGTCGCCGTCGTCATCGTACTTGGCGCCATCCTGGCCCCCACCGGTGTTGCCCGCTGGCCGCTGTACGCCGGGGGCGTCGCGATCCTCTTCTTCCTCGGCTATCTCGTGGCTGACGCCCGTCACGCCGTCTCCCGCGAGGAAGCCGCCGTCGCCGCCGACCGCGCGGCGGGCCTGCAAGACGAACTGTCCTCCGCTCTGTGGTTTACCCGGCACCCCGACGAGCGCTCGGCTTTCGTCGACGCCCACCTGCGCAAGGCCGAGACCACGGCAGCCGGAATGGACGCCAGGGCGCTCGTTCCCTGGCGCATGCCTGCGAGCGGCTGGTCTGCGGTGGCGCTGCTCGGCGTGGTCGCCGTCGTGGCGATGCTGGCGCCCCGGTTCACGCCTCACTTCGGCGAGCACGACTTCGCCCAGGCCGCGGTCGACGCCGCGAAGAGGGGCGCTGCCGTGGCACCGGACTCCCTCGCCGAGGATCTCTCGCAGGGCAGCGACGCCGCGACGAAGGACCGGCTCGCGAGGACGCTCGCCGCCCTCGACGACCCGAAGAAGTCCCTCGAAGAGAGGCGCAAGGCCCTCGAAGCCGCACGCGAACTCGTCGCGCAGCGTGCGCTCGAAGCCGCTGCGGCCCGCGAGCGCATGAAGGCCATCGCCGAATCCCTGGCCGACCGCGCCGGCTACGAGGAAGTCGCGCAGGCCCTGAAGGAAGGCGACGCCAGGCAGGCGGCGGATGCCCTGCGCAAGCAGCTGGGGACCGGCGCGGATGGCAGTGGCTCCGAGCGCAAGGAAACCCCGGCCGATGCCGAGGCGGGCGTGGATCAGGCCAAGGTCGACGAAATGGCCGATGCCCTCCAGGCCGCGGCGCAGAACGGCAGCAGCGAGCGCGGTGCCGAAGCTCAACGCAATCTCGCCCGCGCCGTGCAGAACCTCGACGAAATCGCGCGGAGCGTGGAGGCGACCGAGGGTGCCGGTCACACCGCCCGGCGCCTCGATGCCATGACCACCGAATTGAAGCGCGAAGCCAATCTGCGCGCTGCCCGCTTCGGCCAGCGCAACGGCGCGGGTCAGGCTACGCCCGGTCCGGAGACCGGCGAATCCAACATGAAGGGCGGCAGCATGTTCCGCCTCGGGGCCGTGGCGCAGGAGCGCCGCAACCCCGGCAAGGACTCCAACCGGGCCGGGGACGCCAGCGGCAACGCCCAGGGCGATCCGGTGGTGGGCGACGAGGTGCGCCGTATCCGCGCCAAGTTCAAGCGCGAGACGGTGAAGGACCGGGACTCCGGCTCCGAGAGCGGCGAGGATTCCGGCAAGTTCGCCGCGAGTCGCGCGGCCGAATCGAAGGTGGCCTATCGCGATGTCGACAGCCGTTACCGGCGTGTCGGCGAGGAAGCGCTGAGCGCCGAGCGGATCGCGCTGCGGCACCGGGCGCAGGTGAAGGGATTTTTCACGGACAACGGGGAGAGCGCGCAGTGAGCGTTGCGAACGTCGAGCGGAGCATCGAGCAGTTCCGGAACAACATCCGGCTCGTGCGCGAGGAAGTGGGGCGCGTCATCGTCGGCAACGACGAGGTCGTCGATGGCGTGATGACATGCCTGCTGGCCCGGGGCCACGTGCTGCTGGAGGGCATCCCCGGCGTGGGCAAGACCAAGCTCGTGCAGACGCTGGCCGATGTCCTGCACTTGAAGTTCTCGCGCATCCAGTTCACGCCGGATCTGATGCCCGGCGACATCATCGGCACCTCCATCGTCCGCGAGGACGACACCGGCCGGAAGTTCTTCGAGTTCCAGCCCGGGCCGATCTTCGCCAACATGGTGCTTGCGGACGAGATCAACCGTGCCACGCCCAAGACGCAGTCTGCCCTGCTCGAAGCGATGCAGGAGAACAGCGTGTCCGCGGGCAATGCGACCCGGCCGCTCGAGCAGCCGTTCTTCGTGCTCGCCACGATGAACCCGCTGGAGATGGAAGGCACTTATCCGCTCCCCGAGGCGCAGCTGGACCGCTTCTTCTTCAAGCTGAAGATGGGTTTCCCCGGCATCGACCAGCTGCACCAGGTGCTGGACCGCACCACGCAGGCCTCCGCGCCCGCCGTGGAGCGCACGCTCGCTGCCGGCGACATTCTTGCGATGCGCGAGACCGCGCGTGAGGTGCCGATCGCCCACCCGGTGCAGGACTACGCCATCCGCCTCACGCTCGCGACCCATCCGGAATCCGAGCAAGCCCACGAGATGGCGCGGCAGTATGTGCGCTTCGGCGCAAGCCCGCGCGGCACGCAGGCGCTGATCCTCGGCGCGAAGGTCCATGCGCTCATCCACGGCCGGCTGCACGTCGCCTCCGAGGACATCCGTGCCGTTGCCATCTCGGCGCTGCGCCATCGTCTGCTCCTCAATTTCGAAGCCGAGGCGGACCGCGTCGACACCGACGCGATTCTCACGCGCATCCTCGCGGACGTGGCCCCGGCGACGTGAAGCCCCGCAGCACCCTGTTCGACGAGGCGTTCCTCCGCCGGCTGGAGCACCTCGATCTGGTCACGAGGCGGCCCGTGGCGGGACACCTCCGCGGGTCCCATCGCTCGCGCCGCACCGGCACGGGCATGGTGTTCGCCGACTATCGCCCCTACAGCGAAGGCGACGACACGCGCAATCTCGACTGGGGCATCTATCTGCGCCTCGACCGCCTGATCCTCCGCCTGTTCGAGGAGGAGGCCGACCTCCCCGTCTACCTGCTGCTGGACACCAGCGCTTCCATGGGGCACGGCGAGCCAGGCAAGTTCGACTTCGCCCGGCAGATCGTCGCGGCCCTCGGTTACCTCGCGCTGCGCAACTACGACCGGGTGAGCGCCATCGCCTGGGCTGACGGCGTGGCGTCGGAACTCTCCGGTCGGCGCGGTCGCACGCAGGTGTGGCCGCTGTTCCGTTTTCTCGAAGGGCTCACCCCGTCTGCTGGCACCGACCTGAACGCCGCACTGCGCGGCACGTTCGGCGCCACGCGCACCCGTGGCCTCGTGATCCTGGTGAGTGATTTCCTCGACGCCGCCGCCTTCGCCGAGTCCGCGCGGTGGCTGCGGCAATTCCGTCACGAAGTCGTCGCCTTCCATGTGATGGCGCCCGATGAACTCGAACCCGACCTGCCCGATCAGGTGGAACTGCAGGACGCCGAGACCGGGCAGGCGCTCGTGCTGGAATCCACTTCGCAACTGCTGGAGGCCTACCGCGAGGAAATGGCCCGGCACTGCAAGGACATCGAGAATGCCTGCCGTCGCGAAGGATGGTCCTATCTCCTCGCGAAGACCGACGCGCCGTTCGAGGATCTGATGCTGATGGCACTGCGGCGCGCCGGGGTGCTGCGTTGAACGTCGGTGTTGCCCTCGGCTTTCTGGCGCTCGTCGCGGCCGCGGTCGTCGGCCTGTATCTGCTCCGCCCGCCGCCGCAGCGTGTCCGCGTCGGCTCCACGCTCATCTGGCAGCGCGTGCTCGCCGCCCAGCGTGGGTTGTCTCAGCGGTGGCGCTGGTGGCTCTCGCTGCTGCTCGCCCTCGTCATTGCACTGGCGCTCGCCCTCGCAGTCACCCGTCCGCGTTCGGGTGAGCCCGTACGTGATCCCAAGGACATCATCCTCGTGGTCGACGCGGGCCCCACGATGAATGCGATGCGCAGCGATGGCCGCACTCGCTTCGAGCATGCGCGAGACTGGGCGATCGACGAGATCCGCCGCAACGGTGCCGGCGCGCGCTTCTTCGTCACCGACACGATGCGAACGGTCAGCACCGGCACCTTCGTCGATGCCGAACGCGCGCAGGCTGTGCTGAAGGGTCTCGCGCCTGCGCAGGGTGGTGCGCCGCGGTTTCCCGATCTCGTGCTGCTGCCGAAGAGCGCCGCGGGCCGCGAAGTCGTGTTCGTCACCGATGGGGTCAGTGCCCTGGAGGGGCCGACCGGCACGCGAATGCATTCCGTGTTCGAGGTGGCGTCCAATGTCGGCATCACCGCGTTCTCGGTCCGCGCGCGGGCGACCGATCCCACGCGATTCGAGGGCTTCGTCGAACTCGGCAACGCCGCGTCGCAGCCTGCGAAGGTCACCGTGAAGATTGCCGGCGCCGGGCGCGATCCGCTCACGCGCATTGCCACCGTGGGCCCGAGAGGATTCGGGTCGGTGACGTTTCCGGTGGAAGGCTTCACCGGCGGCGCGTTGCAGGCTTCGCTCGAAGCGCCTGGGGACGTGCTCGGCATCGACGACGGGGCATTCGCGTTCCTCCCGTTCAATCGTGTGCTGCAGGTGGCGCTGGTCACGGCGGGCAATCGCGATCTCGAACGGGCCCTGCGCCTCGATCCGCGACTCAAGTTGAGCGTGCTGACGCCCGCGCAGTACGCTGCGAAGGCGGGATTCGATGCCTACGTGTTCGATCGGTTCGTTCCCGCGCAGCCGCCGCTCGCCCCGTCGCTGGTGTTCCAGCCCGCCGCGATCTCCTGGCTCACGCAAGCTGCGTCGCTCGGCGCCGCGCCGCAGGTCACCAACTGGCTGGGCAACCATCCCGTTCTCGAGAACGTGTCGCTCGCCGATGTGCAGATCGAGAAGGCGGCCGCGTTCCGCGAAATGCCCGGCGCACTGTCCGTACTGGCGACGGAGTCCGGTGGCAAGGCTCTCATCGTTGCCCGCGACAAGGCGCCACGCGTCGTCGCCGTCGGCTTCGCAAGCACCGCGAGCAACTTCGCGTCGCAGGCCTCGTTCCCCGTCTTCCTCGCCAATGCCATGCAGTGGCTTACTGCGGAAGTGCCTCCGCAGAGTGCCGCCGTCGGTGCCGTGCGCGTGCCCTTCGAGAACGCGAAGGTCGAAGCCGTGAAGGCGGGCAAGATCGCGACCCGCGCCGTCCCGGGCGGAACCCTCTTCACACTCCCGGCCTCCGACTTCGCGACCGTGGAAGCCGAGGGCGTGCGCATGCGCGTGGCGGTCAACACCACAGACCCGGCAATCACCGACATCAACGCCAGTGCCTTGCCGCCCGATACGGTTTCGGTGCCCACGAGTGCCGGTGCGACAGCCGTCGCGGCCGCACAGTGGTGGCCCGCCCTGCTGATACTGGCTGGCGTGCTCATGCTGGTCGAGTGGCTCACCTATCACCGGCGGGTCACGATTTGAGCAGCATCACCTTCGAACAGTGGTGGCCGCTCGCCCTCCTCCTCGCCGTTGCGCTGCCGGCAGTCGTCTGGTTCGCGGCGCGCTCGCGCACCGGTCTGACTAGGGCGCATCGCGGCGTGCTCACCGTCGTGCGATCTCTGGCGCTTGCTGCGCTGGCCGTCGCACTGATGCGTCCGACCTGGGTGGATCACGCGACCGACGTTTCCGTCGTCTATGCGCTCGATGTCTCTCGCAGCGTCGACCCCGCGTTCATCGGCAAGGCCATGGACTGGATCGGCCAGTCGCAGGCGCGAGCTGGCGAGTCGCGCACCCGCGTGGTGGCCTTTGCCGATCGGATTCACCCCGTCGACTCCGCCCAGGGCATCGAGAAGGTGCCGCTGCGCGTCGAAGGTCGAGGTGGCGAAGGCGCGCTCGATCCTCTGGTGACGGATATCGAATCTGCGCTCGACGGTATCGCCGGGAGCTTTGCCGACGACGACCTGAAGCGCGTGGTCCTGCTGACCGACGGGGTCGCGACCCGTGGCGAAGCGTGGAACCTCATCGAGCGGCTGCGTGCGCGCAAGGTCAGAGTGTTCACGGTGCCGGCGCCGTCGCGGGCATCCGGTGACGTCTGGGTCGAGGGCATCGATCTGCCCGCCGAGTTGCGACGAGACGAGGCCGTGCAGGTGGCGGTGCGGTTGCAGGCGCAGGCAGCGACCGATGCCGTGGTGCGGCTTCGTGCAGGCGGCAAGGTGCTCGCGGAGAAGCGCGTGAAGATCGTCGCGGGTCCTTCTGCGATTCCCTTCCAGGTGCGGCTGCCGGACCCCGGAACGGTGGCGCTGTCGGCCACGGTGAGCGCCGAAGGCGACACGATCGCGGAGAACGACGTCGTGACCGTCAACGCGCCGGTGGCTCCGAGGCCCCGTGTGCTCTATGCCGAGTCGAATGCGGAGTCTTCCAAGTACCTGCGCGATGCACTGACGGCGCAGGGCATCGACGTGACGACCGCGCTGCCGGAACAGCTTCCGGAGAACCGCAGCGGTCTCGAAGCCTACGACGCCGTGATCCTCTCCGACGCCAGCGCCAAGGTCCTGGGCGAGTCACGAATGACTGCGCTCGCGGGCTACGTGCGCGAGGCGGGCGGCGGCCTGCTCTTCGCCGGTGGCGCCAATGCGTTCGGCGAGGGCGGCTACAAGGACAGTCCGCTGGAGTCCGTGCTGCCTGCCACGTTCGAGGCGCAGCAGAAGAAGCGCGATCTCGCGCTCGTGATCGTGCTCGACCGTTCCTACAGCATGAAGGGCCGCAAGCTCGACCTCGCCAAGGCCGCGACGCTGGGCGCGCTGGAACTGCTGGAGGAAGAGCATCGCTTCGGCGTGATCACCTTCGACTCGCAGCCGGAGCAGACGGTGCCGCTCGCGCCTGTACGCAGCAAGCGCAAGGCGGAAGACCTCATCTCGCGCTTCACCGCGAGCGGGCAGACCAACATCTATCCCGCGCTGCAGATGGCCTACCGCATGCTCGTGGACCTGCCCATCAAGGCGAAGCACGTGATCCTGCTCTCCGACGGCGACACGCAGCCGGCGGACTTCCAGCGGCTCGCCAAGCGCATGAGCGACGCGAGCATCACGGTGACCACCGTCGCGATCAGCGCGGAAGCCGACGTCAAGCTGATGGAGAACATCGCCAACTGGGGCAAGGGCCGCTACTACTTCACCGAGAGCGCCGAGCAGGTGCCGCAGATCTTCACGCAGGAGACGCGCAAGCTCGTGAACGAAAGCCTGAAGGAGGAGCCGGTGAAGGTCGTCGTGAAGCGCAAGGCCGAGGCGCTGCGCGGTCTCGACTTCACGAAGGCGCCGGCGCTCCAGGGCATGATCACGACGAAGGCGAAGGATCGCGCCGAGGTGTACCTCGCCACCGAGGCCGATGCCCCCATGCTCATGCGCTGGCAGGCGGGGCTGGGCAAGGCCGTGGTGTTCGCGTCGGACGTGAAGAACCGCTGGGGCGCGGATTGGCTCACATGGTCAGGCTATCCGCGGCTGTGGAGCCAGCTGGTCCGCGAAGTGATGCGGCGGCCCACGCGGGAGGAGACGGACTTCGCCGTGCAGGCGGACGGCGATTCCCTCGTCGTGCGCCTTGCCGCCGTCACGGCCGATGGCGCGTTCCGCAACGGTCTCGCGCCCCAGGTCCGCGTCACCGGCGCGTCCGGCGATCCGCTGACCGTGCGCCTCCGGCAGAGCGGACCTGGCTTGTATGAGGTGCGCATCCCGCTCGCTTCCGCGCCGCCGGGGCAGATCCGCTTCACCGTGGTCGGCGGTGCGCCGGCGGAAGTCCAGGCCGCCGCAGGCAGTCGCGTGCTGGACCGGCCGTTCCCGCCTGAACTGCGATCCGCCGGCACCGACATCCCCTTCCTCAAGGCCCTGGCCGAACAGACCGGCGGTCGCTTTGAACCGCAGCCGCAGGATGTCTTCGATCCGCTCGGTGAATTCCTGGCGAGGCCCCGTCCGCTGTGGCCGTGGTTCGCCGGCGCCGCGCTGGCGCTCTATCTGCTGGATCTCTTCCTGCGGCGCTCGCCGTGGGTGCGTCGGCGGTTCTGAGTCGATCGCCACACGTTTCGCGGGGGAGCTTTCGAGCTCGGTTGGCTGTCTTCCAGGGGGGGGTGGCTTGCCTCGGCACGGGCGTGAGCAGTCTGCGGGTGAGCCTTGTACCTTGAAATTCGGTGATGCCATGACGGAATTTTAAGGTGTTCAGTGTCGCGATTCTTCGCATGATTCGCCGGAGTCACCTCGAGGAGCGTGTCCGCGCATAGCCGTGACCCTTCCCGAGACTGCAGAAGGGGCTCAAGACTTTCCGGAACCCTGTCGTTAAACAGCTACAAGCGGTAGGTGAAAGCCGGGGGCCCGGCGGGAGATCCAACCGCATCAACGACAGGGATACCGGCCCCAAGGGTCGGCCAGAGGAGGGAAGCCCCATGAATTCCGACGTGGTCGGTCAGATTCTCGAAGCCTGCAGAGCGCTGGACGCGCCGTGGGCCGCACTCATGGCGCAGTACGGCCATCTCGATGACGGCGTGGACGCTCCCGAATCCGGGACCGCGGCCGAGGCGCCGAGCGCGCAGCACTGATTGCTCCCGACCACTTCCATGAGGAATTCCGCGATGACGTATTCCACCTCCCTGCGCGAGCTGGCCACCGATGCCCGCTCCGTCGTGCCGGCCGAGATCGACCGCGATGCCCTGACCGGACTGATCGGCATCGGCATGCTCCGCGAACTGGCCGAGGGCCGATTCAGCGAGGCCCGGCGCCACGGCTACTTCGCCAGCATGATCGTCGCGCAGATCGACGGTTTCCAGAAGCTGTCGGAGGAGCAGGGATCGATCACGACCGATGACGTGGTGCTGTCGCTCGCGCACCTGATGCGCCTGTGCGTTCGCCGCGAGGATGTGGTGGCGCGAGTGGGCGATGACCGCTTCGTGATCCTGATGATGCACTGCGACGCCGAGAACGCGCTCGCCAAGGCCGACGCTCTGAGAATTGCCTTTAACGGTCTGGAGCCTTCCGGCATCGAGTGCACGGCCAGCCTCGGCGTGGTCGCGACCTCGGTGGTCACCGGTGTGAACTTCGACGAAGTCTTCAATCTGGCGGAAGGTGCCCTCGGCATCGCGAGCCGCAGCGGCGGCAATCGCGTCGCTCTCGCTGAAGGCAACGTGGCGCCGGTCCGGCGGGTGGTCGGCATCAACTGACCGGACACCACCGGCATCGTCATGAAAAACGGCGCCCGCGGGCGCCGTTTTGCATGGTGCGGTTCGAACGCGCGCGCTACTTCTTCAGGCTGTCGCGGATCTCGCGCAGAAGCACGACGTCTTCCGGCGTGGGGGGCGGCGGCGCGGGCGGTTCGGCGCGGCGCAGGCGGTTGACCTGCTTCACCATCATGAAGATGACGAAGGCGAGAATGATGAAGTTGATCGCGATGGTGATGAAGTTGCCGTAGGCGAACACGGGCACGCCGGCCTTCTTGAGCGCGTCCAGGGTTTCGGCGGTGCCGGCCGGGGCTTCTGCCAGCTTCAGGAACATATTGCTGAAGTCCACGTTGCCGATGACCCGACCGACGATCGGCATGATCAGATCGTTGACCGCGGAGTCCACGATCTTCCCGAAAGCGCCGCCGATGATCACGCCGACGGCGAGATCCATCACGTTGCCCTTGAGGGCGAACTCCTTGAACTCCGATGCAAAACTCATGACGATTCTCCTGTTTTTCGTTGGGTGACTGTCGGTACGGGCAGCGGCTGGCCGAGCCGCTGGCTTCCCCCAAGTACCACCGCCGATAGTAACCCGCGCGACCGCAATGGCCACAATACGAAATCGGGGATTATCGGGCGTTCCCGCTACTACGTACTGCCGTCGGGACGACGCGCCTCGATGAAAGTCCGGGACCAGTGCGGCTCGCCGAGGCTCTCGACCCTGACGCCTTTCCCTCGGGATGGCGCGTGGACGAACCGGTTGTCGCCAACGTACAGCGCGACGTGGAGCGCGCCGCCGCGTCCGCGATGGAAGAACAGCAGGTCGCCCGGCGCCAGGGCGGCGGTGCCCGTCAGCGGTGTGCTGCGCCGCCGCTGCTCGCGCGATTCGCGGGGCAGGGTGAGGCCGGCACGCTGATACGCGTAGTGCACGAGGCCGCTGCAGTCGAAGCCATCGGGCGTGCTGCCACCGTAGCGGTAGCGGACACCGAGCTGTGCCATGGCTTCGTCGACAGCTTTGCGGGCCACCTCGTTGCCGCGGACTTCTGTCACGGAGGGCTCCGCCGTCGCAGCGCCGGATGGCGGCCGCGACACCGACGTGCACCCGGACGCGAGCAGCGCGGCGAGCGCGAGGGCGGCAATACGCAAGGTCATGCCTTCTGCACGCCGCACCAGCGGGCGAGATAGAGGGCCAGCACCTGCGTCACGCGACGGGTGCTCTCCAGGCTCACGGACTCGTCGATGCCGTGGATGTGGCTGGACTCGGGGCCGTAACAGGTGGCCGGCGTGTCGCCGTAGAGGTTGAACACGCGGACGTCTGTCGTGGCGGTGGAGGCCAGCCATTCGGGCTGGGTGCCCATGACGTGCTCGTGCGCACGGACCAGGGTTTCCATCGCCGGCTGAGCGCGCTCGACCACGACGCCTTCCGACTGCAGTCCTGCATAGCGGACACGGTACTGGACGCCTTCCAGGCCGGGTTGCGTGCGGGCGGTGTCCGCCAGACGCGCTTCGACGGCGGCCTTGGCCTGCGCCACTGTGACGCCCGGATAGAAGCCGCAGCGAATGTCCATCACGCAGCGAGTCGGTACCGAAGATGTCCACTCGCCGCCTTCGATGCGGCCGAGATTGAAGTTGATGGGCCGGGCGACTTCCAGGAAGGCCGGGTGCCGGGCCTCGGGGCGGTTCCAGTCGTCCCGCAGCCCCTGCAGACCGCGGTAGAGCGCGAAAGCCGCCTCGATGGCATTGATGCCCCGGCTCACGTCGAGCACGTGGGCCGGGCGGCCGAGGACTTCCACCGACAGCCACAGCACGCCCACCTGAGCCGCGAGGATCGACTGGTCGAAGGGCTCCGGGATGATCGCGGCGTCGGCGCGGTACCCGCGGTACAGGCAGGCGAGCGCGCCGTTGCCGGTGCATTCCTCCTCGACGACGGACTGGAACCACACCGGCGCAGCCGGAGCGAGGCCCAATCGGCGAAGCGCGAGAAAGGCCATCACGTACGCTGCGATGCCGGCCTTCATGTCGCCCGAGCCGCGCCCGTACATGCGGCCGTCGCGTACCACCGGTTCGAACGGCGGGTTGGTCCACATGTCGGCCGAGCCCACGGGGACGACGTCGATATGGCCGTTGAAGATTAGCGAGCGGCCGGTCACGGTCCGCGGGCGGTACTCGCCCACGACATTGTCGTGGCGAGTCCAGTGGCCCAGCGACGGCGCATAGCCGGGCATGCCGGCGAGTTCTCGGTCGTCCACGGCGAAGCGGTCGACCTGCAGGCCCATCCCCTGGAACAGGCCTTCCATGTAGTCCTGTGCGCCGGCTTCCTCGCCGAGGGTGCTGGGAAAGCGCACGAGGGCGGCGAGCAGTCGCTGCAACTCCGGTTGCAGATCGTCACAGGCGGCGAGCAGATCGCGTTCGAGGCCGGCATCGAGGGCGTCCGGAACGGCGTGGGAGGCGGTCATGGTGTTGTCTTGAAGGCGGATCGCCGGACTATACGACCCGTGCTCGGCGAGTCAAGAAGGCCCGCACGGACCCCCAAAGAAAAACGGGCGTGACCCGAAGGTCACGCCCGTCACTGGAACGACTGCGGTGCTACTGGCCCAGCAGCTTCAGCTCGACGCGGCGGTTCTTCGCGCGACCGGCGGCACTGCCGTTGTCGGTCACCGGAGCCTGCGAGCCGTAGCCCTTGGCGACCAGGCTTTCCGCGGGCACGCCCTTCGAGGTCAGGTAGGTCATCACGACTTCGGCGCGCTTCTGCGACAGGGCCTGATTGACCGCGGCGGAGCCGACGTTGTCGGTGTGGCCGGAGATCTCGACCTTGGCACCCGACTCCTTCAGCTGTTCGGCGATGTCGTTCAGCGTGCCGAGGGATTCGCGCTTGAGCTTGGAGGACGCCGTCTCGAACGTGACGCCCTTCAGGACGAGCGTCTCGCCGGCGGTCTTCGGCAGCGCAAGGCCGGCGGCACCCGCGGCGGCGGCACCTGCGGCTGCAGCGCCGGAGTCCGTCCTGGGTGCGCTGGCGGCGCCACCACCCATTTCGCAACCAGCCGCGTCGACCTTGGCGCCGGACTTGGTGTTGGGGCAGCGGTCAAGGATGTCTGAGACGCCGTCGCCGTCGCTGTCCACCGCGCAGCCGTCGGTGCCGACCTTCACGCCATTGGGCGTGCTGGCGCAGCGGTCACGGCTGTCGGGGATGCCGTCGCCATCGGAGTCCATCTCGCAGCCGTTGGGCATGACTGCCGCACCGGCCGGCGTGTTCGGGCAGAGGTCGTTGACGTCGGCCACGCCATCCTTGTCCGCATCGGCGGTCGGGATGCAACCCGTGGCGTCCACAGCGGCGCCCTTGGGCGTGCCGGCACACTTGTCGGCGGCATCCGGGATGCCGTCCATGTCGGTGTCCTTGTCGACCGCACAACCGTCGGAACCCACCTTGGCGCCTTCGGCGGTGCCGGGGCAGAGGTCGACCTTGTCGGCCACGCCGTCCTTGTCGGCGTCGGCCAGGGGCTTTTCCTGCTGGCCGCAGGCCCACCAGCCCAGCAGACCGCCGGCCACGGCGCCGATTGCCATCGCTTCCTTGTTCTCGACAGAACCGACGCCCCCGGCGAGCAGCGCACCGGCTGCCGCGCACATCATGGGGTTGGAGAACAGGTTGCTGCCGGTCGAGCCACCCGAATCACTGGAGGAGGCTGGGGCGCCACCAGAGTCCTTGCCGGCCTCGCCCGTGGTCCACAGGTTCGCACAACCGGTTGTCAGGGTGGCCACCAGGGCCAGCAGACCTACGCGTCGAAGAAATGTCACGTCGAGAATCCTCTTTTCGGGTTCATGGCTGTCCGACCCGGGGCCGGACGCAAACTGCCCTATTGTGAAGCCACCGGGCGGCGGCCACAACCTTTCACGCTACGGGCCGGGTGGCCCATTCGGCCTCCTGCAGGGCGCGCCACTGGACCTTGCCGGTCCCGGAACGGGGCAGGGCGTCCACGAAAGCCACCAGCCGCGGCACCTTGTAGACCGCCATGTGTTCCCGCGACCAGGCGATGACGGCTTCGGCGGTCGGGGGCTCTGCCAGACCCGCGCGCAGCACCACGTAGGCCTTGACGGTCTCCCCTCGGCGGTCGTCCGGCGCCCCCACGACGCACGCTTCCTGGATGGCGGGGTGGTTGAACAGGGTGGCTTCGACCTCCGCGGGCCAGACCTTGTAGCCGTTGGCGTTGATCATCCGCTTCAGGCGGTCCGCGATGTAGAAGAAGCCGGACTCGTCGATGCGACCGAGGTCGCCGGTGCGCAGGAAGCGGCGTCCCTCCACTTCGACGAACGTGGCTTCCGTCGCCTTCGGGTTGTTCCAGTAGCCCAGCATGACCTGGGGGCCGCGGGAGACGATCTCTCCCACCTCGCCGGGGCCGAGGATCCGGCGCGTTTCCGGGTCGATCACCAGCGATTCGGTGTCGAAGGTCGGGATGCCCAGGCACTGCCGGCGAAGTTCAGTGGGTGGGTTGAAGTGCGTCTGCGAGATGGTCTCGGTCATCCCGTAGGCCTCCATGTACTCGATGCCGCAGCGGGCCTGGAGCTCGCGCGCCACCGGTTCGGGCATGGAGGAGCCGCCGCCGGCGATGGTGACCAGGGACGAAAGGTCGCGGCTGGCCGTGCTCGGATGGGCCAGCAGATCGACCACCATGGTTGGCACGTTCGCCCAGTGGGTGCACCGGTACCGCTCGATCAGGTAGCCGGCGGTCTCTGGATCCCAGCGGGGCAGGAAGGCGATGGTGGCGCCGCAGTAGAGGGCCGCATTCATGCTGTGCTGCATGCCGGTCACGTGGAACATCGGCGCGGTGCAGAGGATCACGGAGTCCTGCAGCATGGCCTCCCACACGGCGCCGCCCACGGCTGTGCACATGATCGTCCGGTGCGAGTGCATGCAGCCCTTCGGCTTGCCCGTGGTGCCCGAGGTGTAGAGGATCGCCGCGAGGTCGTCCGGTTCGGCCCGATGGGGTGCCGGGGTCCGGTTGGCGCCGAGGGCGTCGCGCCAGGCCACAGTGCCGTCTGCGGTGACCGGTTTGTACGGCGCGGAAACGAAGGCCGGCACGGCGAGTTCGGTCGGAGCGGTCAGCGCATCGGAGTACGTAGCGACGACGATGCGGTCGGCCAGCGTGCCGAGGTGAGGGGCGATCCGGTCGAAGAGTTCCTGCGCGACGATGGCAACCCGGGCGCCGCTGTCACCGAGGTTGTGGGCGAGTTCGTCCGTGACATTCATGGGCGAGACGGCGACCACGACAGCGTCGGCCCGGAGGATCGCGTAGTAGGCGACGACGAACTGCGGGCAGTTCTGCATGTAGAGCAGGACCCGATCCCCGGACTTCACGCCGCAGTCGGTCTGCAGGTAGCCCGCGAGGCGTTCGGCCTGACTTTCCAGTTCTGCGTAGGTGACTTTGCTGTCGTAGTAGATGGTCGCGGGCGTGTCGGCGTAGCGGCGGGCGCTCGCGGCAAGATTGAACCAGAGGCTGGTGGCCGGGATGCGCAGACTGCGCGGGAACTGCTTGGGCCAGCAGGAATAATCTTCGGGCGTCATGGCGCGGGACGGGTTGGGCGTGACGAAGCCCGGACTGTAGCGCAAGTCGATGGTCGGGGCGTGTCGCGCTCTCGCCTCTTGATCTAAATCTATCGATACGATAACTTTCGACCAAAGCTCCAGCGTGCTGTCGGGTATTGTCGGAATGTGCAGTTCGAGCGGAGCGTCGGCCCGCGTCGTGGCCATCTTTCTTTGGAGACCAGCCAGACATGCAAAGTCCCAAGACCCTCGTCGGCGCCCTTGCGCTTGCCTTCGGTAGCCTGGCGGCGACTGCCGTCCCTACCGCCCACGCCATCACCTTCGAACTGCTCGATGCCACGGGCAACGTCACGGGGGTCTACAACCCTGCGGAAAGCGCCTGGCAGATCGCCCCGGGCAGCCGTTCGCGGGACCTGAGCGCACTTCCGGGCGGCGGCTTCTCGATCCTCCTCGACCCGGATAGCTTCGGCATCGGCGAGCTGAGTACCCAGCGATCCGACATCTACGGGGCTGGCATCCTGCTGCCGGCCAGTGCCCACGGTTATCGGGTTTCCTTCTCTGCCAACCTGCGCACGTGGGATTCCTACAACGACGAGAACACCGGCGTGCCTCCCTTCCCGGACGGCTCCCTGGGGTTCTGGGATCTGTTCGCGGTCAATGCCAACATCACCGGGTACTACTGGAATCTCGTCAGCACGGTGACCGACGGCGAGGGCGGGGGGGAGGAGGTGCCCACCCTGGCGGCCTCCACGCTGATCAACGATTCGGTGGTGCCCACGCCGCCCGCAGGCTCGCTCGTGCAGTACACCAATCCCGGCGACAACCCGTCCGCGCTCCCCGGTGCCACCTGGGCCTGGGGTGGCCGCGACTACGCGGCGGGTTACTTCGAATCCATCGGTACCAGCGGGAGCGTGGTGTTGCCGTCCTCTGCACCCGTATACGTGAGCTTCGTGCTGGACACCCGGACGGAGCCCTTTGCCGATACCGACTATCCGTCCTGGGGGGCGTTCGGCAGCGCGGGAACGCTCGTTGCCGTGCCGGACGGCGAGAACGGCCTCCGCCCCGGCGTGGAGGCCGGCAATCCGCTGCTCCCGGTAGACGGTGACGTGGAAGACGGCGTGTTCGAATTTGCCCCGTTCGAGATCGTCGAGGGCGGCTTGGGTGACACCTCGTTCCTGTTCATCGACCCGGACGTCACCATCGGTTATCTCTACAAGGTGAGCGGCGGTCCCAACTTCATCGAGATCCTCCTGCCGACTCTGGACGATCCCGACGGCTACGAGGTGCAGCTCCTTGTGAGCGGCGACTGGGTCACGGTCGGCAATGTGGACGACGGTGGGACCTTCACCTTCGCCTCCGGGGTGAACACGTTCCGCGTCATGGGCATCAGCCCGGCGCTAGGGCTCGATCCGACCAACCCGATCGCGTTCGTGACCGGCGTGAAGTTCGACGACATCGGCACGGTCCAGCTGGAGATGCAGGCCATCTCCGTCCCGATTCCGGAACCCGAGTCGATGGCTCTGCTTGCCGCCGGGCTGGTTCTGGTGGCCGTGCGCCGGGTGCGCGCACGCCGTTGAACTCTGGCAGTCCCGTGACTCCGGCCTGCCGGGGTCACGGTGTCCGGCGGAGATCTCTCGCCTGACAGTCGGCGTAGGCTGAGCAACCGGCATTCCGCACCTCGGCACGGCCGCTCGCGGTGAACGTGAGGATGGTCGTGCCACCGATTCCACTGCTGACGTACCCATCCAACACGCCATCGATTCGCCGCTCGCCGATGACCGCGGAATAAGTGACTTCCCCCTCACCGGCGAACCGGAAGATCCGCTCCACCGAGGTATCTGGCGCGACCTCTCCCACCCGGTACTGCCCCATCGGACTTCGCAGCACCAGATCGCGGACCGGCGCTGCCGAGTCGTTCTCGACTACCACGCGATAGGCGCTGCTGACGTAGGCCGCCGCGTACACGAAGCCCAAGGCGGCCGGCACGTTCGCGAGCAGCAGGACGAGCGTCGCCATGGCGTTGCGGAACCAGCGGGGCACTGAGGCGCGGTCGACGAGCCTCGAGTACCGGTACACACAGAAGAGCCCTGCCGGCAGCAGCGCGAGCCCCGCGCCGATATCGACGAGGCCGGCGGCAGCGAGCCAGCCAGCCTGAGTGAGATACCAGGCCGCGAAGATCGCGACGGCTACGCCAAGCGGCAGCACGGCGCACGCCACGGCAGCGATCAACCAGTGACCTGCGTGCATGTTCGGTTCGTTCCTGCTCGTTTTCCGGATCGTGCCAGCGAGAGTGGCGGAACGAATGGCGGCGCGCCAATCGTTCCGTTCTTGCCTACACTACGGTGCATGGGTTCTCTGACGACATGATGCTCGACTACGACGCGTTCCGGGAGTCGTTCCTCGATCCGGGACGTTGGCTGGACGGAGAGGCGGAGAGCCGCGAGGCCACGGCTCGGCACCCGGCCGACCCGCAGGCTTGGCTGTGCCACGGCGTCGTGCTGGCCCACCTCGATCGCAAGGACGAAGCGCGGCTCGCGCTCGCCCGCTCGGTGGAACTGGATGGCCGCCGCGCGCGTTCCCGCTGGTGGCTCGGGCGCCTGCTGGAGGAAGCCGGCGATTTCGATGCGGCCGCGGCGCAGTTTGCCGCTGCCGCTGCGGCAGACCCCGACTACGAAGCCGCGCGCTATGCCGGCCGCTTCAATGCCGCCGCGCGGCGCGAACGCGACGTCGCCGCGGCGAGACTCGCTGCCGCGGGCCAGCCGGGTGGTGCGGATCGGTACCTCGTCATCCGCAGCTGGGGCTCGGGCTTCTGGTCGGAGATCCTGCATCTGCTCGGCGGCCTGCTCACCGCGGAGCTGACCGGTCGCATCCCGGTGGTGTGGTGGGGCGCCAACTGCCTGTTCCGCGACCCCGATCGCGACAACGCGTTTCCCGATTTCTTCGAACCGGTGTCCGCGGTTTCACTGGCTGATCTGCCCTGGCGCGGGGGGCCGTTGTTCCCACCCAAGTGGCATGCCGGCAACCTCACCGCCCCGGAGATCGCCAAGCGGGACGGCGAATGGTCCCGTATGCCATCGTCGGCCTTCGTCGACCGGCCGGAGGTCGTCGCGGTCTACGATCACTTCAACAGCACGCATCTGATCCGCTCGTGGATCCCCTCCGGCCACCGGTGGCACGGCATGACGACCGCCGAACTCAATCGCGCGATCCTGGCCAGGTACGTCCGCCCGCGGGCCGAGTTCGTCGGGCGCGCCGGGAATCACATCGAGGCTCTTTTCGGAGGCGGCGCCTTCGATGCCGTGCATCTGCGCGGCACGGACAAGGCCACCGAGATGCCGCTGCTCGACGCGGTGAACGCCCAATCGCTGCAACTCGTGCGGGAGGGCGCGCGTCCGCTGTTCGTGCAGACGGACTCCGAAGCGCTGCTGGCGAGAGTCCGTGCGATGGCGGGGGCGCGAGTGCGTGCCATCGAATGCCGCCGCGGGACAGGCGAAGTGGGCGTGCATTTCGAGCGTGCTGTCTCGCCCCGCCGGCTCGGCGAGGAAGTGCTGGTGGACGCGCTCGTGTCCCGTCGGGCCGGGCGCTTCGTCGGCAACGCGTGGTCCAGCGTGTCGAGCGCCGTGCGGGCGTGGTCGGAACACCCGTCGGGCGCCACGCTGCTGGGTCCGTTCGACATGACGCTCGACCACTACGGGGAATACTTTGCCTGAGACGTACGCTCTGTAGCGCTCTGTAGCGCGGCCGCTCCGTTCAGGAGTTCTGCGCGCGGGCGCGCGCCGCGCCAGGATAGGCAGGCTCGCGAAATACCTGCCGGAAGTAGTTGCGGAAAGCCAGCATCGCCGGCGAAAGCTCCCGGCCGCGCTTCCACGACAGTCCCACGTTCATGGGTGGCACCGGATCCACGAGCTTGATGGTTTCGATGCGCTTGCCTTCGAGAGACCACGGTCGATAGACCAGGTCCGACAGAATCGCGACGCCGGCGCCGTTGGCCACCATGCTGCGCACCGCCTCCACCGACGACGTCCTCAGCTTCACGTCGGGCAGATGGGACGTCGAACTCCAGTAGCGCATTGCCGTGTAGGCGGCTTCATCGACCGTGAGCATGATGTAGGGCTCCAGGGCGACGTCCTGGAACGTGACTTCCGCCTTGTCGAGCAGCCGATGCCGCGCGCAGACCCACAGGCGCCGTTCGGAGCCGAACCACGTTTCACAGCTGACCTCGGGATTGGCGACATTCGACGTGAGCAGCACGGCTAAGTCGTAGCGCCCGCCTATCAGTCCCTCCTCGATGGCTTCCCGGCTCAGTTCGAACACATTGAGCCGGATCTGCGGGTGCAGGTGCGAGAACCGCTGCAGGTGGTGAGGCAGGAAGTAGCCCATGACGGTATAGGTCGCGACCAGGGCAATCTCGCCCGTGACCGTGCTCTGTGTCGGTGGCGTCTGGAGTGCTTCGTCGACTGCCGCGAGGATGGCGTAGGCCTGATTCAGGAACCGGCGACCCGGGTCCGTGAGTTCCATGCCGGTCCGCGTCCTCGCGAACAGATCGGCGCCGAGCGTGATTTCCAGTTCCTTGATCGCCGTGGTCACGGCGGATTGCGAAATGTTCAGCTGGAATGCCGCCTGCGAAACCTGGCCGAGCTCGGCGGTCGCAACGAAGTACTTCACCTGCCTGACAGTCAATGACATCGTCGGATGCGCCGATGAGGTGCGTTCTGAAATTCCGAAGTCAGCGCGTGCACCAACATCGCGGTGCAGTGCACCATGATCGTCGTGCATGGGCGAGAGGGCGCCGCCGGGTGTTGTGGTGTTCTGATTATTCGATACCAGTCTATCGAAAATTCGTTTTTCCGGGGGACTCAGCATTCGATTTAATCCAGGGGCGAATCGCTCGACCTGAGGCGTGCGTTCCAATGCCCGGCGAGCGTCGCGCGACGTATCACCTGAACCGAATCGGGAGAGCATGGCCATGGCATGGGCGATCAATTGCGACATGGGCGAGGCCTTCGGCCTCTACAAGTGCGGCGACGACGAGGGCATCATGCCCTTCATCACCGTGGCGAACGTCGCGTGCGGATTCCACGCCTCGGACCCGGTCGTCATGCGCCAGACGGTGCGGCTGGCGAAGCAGCACGGGGTGAAGGTCGGAGCGCATCCCTCCTATCCCGACCTTCAGGGCTTCGGCCGGCGGGAGATGAAGATGACCCGCGACGAGCTCTCCGCGTTCCTGGTCTATCAGGTCGGTGCGCTCAAAGCGTTCCTCGACGCCGAAGGCATGCCGCTCAACCACATCAAGCCGCACGGCGCCCTCTATGGCGTGGCCGGCCGCGACGAGAATGTCGCCCATGCCATGTGCGACGCGGCGGAGGTGTTCGGTGTGCCTCTCATGGGCATGGCAGGCACGCTCCACGAGACGATCTATCCGAAGCGCGGCATCGGCTTCATTCCCGAGTACTACACCGACCTCGACTATTCGGACGAGGGCGGCCTCATCATCACCCGCGAACACGATGAACGGGATCCCGTCGAGGCCGCGCGTCGCGTCGTTCGCGTCGTGAGCGAAGGCAAGGCCACCTCCATCAGCGGCAAGGACATTCCGATGAAGGCCGAGTGCATCTGCGTGCATTCGGACACGCCAGGCGCAGTCGCGCTGGCGCGGGCGGTCCATGGCGCGGTGGCGCCCTGGCTCGGAAACGCGGCGCGACCCGTTGCCGCCGCCTGACCCACCCGTACCCCCAGGAGACACCGAGAATGGCACTGCATGAGATTCTGTCCCCCTTGCCCGGCACGTTCTACCGCCGGCCCGCGCCGGACGCTCCGATGTTCAAGAACGACGGGGACACCGTGGCGGTGGGAGACGTGATCGGTCTGGTGGAAGTCATGAAGCAGTTCAACGAGGTCCAGGCCGACGCGGCCGGCAGGATCGTCCGCTTCGCCGCCGAGAACGAAAGCGCGGTGGAGCCCGGACAGCCGCTCGCCGTCATCGAAACCTGACCCTGCTGCTGTGGCCGCCCGGATCGGGAAACTGCTGATTGCCAATCGCGGCGAAATCGCCGTGAGGATCATCCGTGCCGCGCGCGAACTCGGCCTTCGCACCGTCGCCGCGTGCAGCGATGCCGATCGGGACAGTCTCGCCGCCCGGATGGCTGACGAGGTCGTGCATATCGGCCCCCCTCAGGCCGCGAAGAGCTATCTGAATGTGCCGGCGCTCCTGGAGGCGATGCGCACCTCCGGTGCGAACGCCGTGCACCCGGGATACGGATTCCTCTCCGAGAATGCCGCCTTCGCTGAAGCTGTCGAGGCCGCGGGCCACATTTTCGTGGGCCCGACGCCCCACGCCATCCGGATCATGGGCAACAAGTCCCTTGCCCGAGAGACCGCAGCCCGTGCCGGCGTGCCGACCGTCCCCGGCAGTGACGGCGTGGTGAGTTCCACCGATGAGGCCGTGAGCGTGGCGGCAGCCATCGGCTATCCGGTCATGATCAAGGCGTCGGCGGGCGGAGGCGGCCGCGGGATCCGTGTCGCCAACGACGAGGCGGAACTGCGGGCGCAGATCGTCGTGGCGCAGGCCGAGGCTCAGGCTGCTTTCGGCGACAAGGCTGTGTATCTCGAGCGATTCATCCGTCGCGCCCGTCACGTCGAGGTCCAGATCCTCGGAGACGGCGAACGGGTGGTCCACTGTTACGAGCGCGAGTGTTCGCTCCAGCGTCGCCGGCAGAAGATTCTCGAGGAGGCGCCGTCGCCCGCCCTCGACACCGAAACGCGCGAGCGCCTCTGCGCTTCGGCAACGGCGCTGGCGCGACAGGTCGGATACCGCGGCGCGGGCACGCTCGAGTACCTGTTCGACGATGAGACCCGCGAGTTCTTCTTCATCGAGATGAACACGCGCATCCAGGTGGAGCATCCCATCACGGAGATGATCACCGGCATCGATCTGGTGCGGGAGATGATCCGCATCGCCGACGGCGAGCCGCTGTCGCTCCGGCAGGAAGACATTGCGATTCGCGGGCACGCGATCGAGTGCCGGATCAACGCGGAAGACCCCGATCGCAATTTCATGCCGAGCCCCGGTACCGTCAGCGAACTGTTCTGGCCGGCCGGGCCGGGCGTCCGCATCGATTCCATGCTCTACCCGGGATGCGCGGTTCCGCCCTTCTACGACTCCCTCCTGGCCAAGGTCGTGGCCCACGCGGAAACCCGGACTGCGGCTATCGACCGCATGCGGCGAGCGCTGGGAGAGCTTCGGGTGGAGGGCGTCAGGACCACACGTCTGCTGCATCTTTCTCTGCTGGACGAGCCGCGCTTCCATCGTGCGCAGTTCGATACCAATTTTCTCGAAGGCTGGCTCGCGTCCCGGCAGCCGCCAGCCGCCACACCGCGCTGAAGGAAGGAGTGTCCATGGCGATCGGCAAAGCCCGTTACAGTTTTGGAGGCGACGAGCACATCTACGTCGAGTTCTCCGAGGAGATGTCGCTCGAGGCCTTTTTCAAGGGCATGGCGATGAGCCAGGCACTGGCACAGAAGCGGCTGCCCGGCATCTCGGAGATCTGTCCGGCGAATGCCTCCTATCAGGTGAAATTCGACCCTGACGTGATCCATCCCCGGAAGGTGCTCGAGATTCTCGAGGAGATCGAGCGCGAGCAGAGCAGCGCCGATCTGGAGATCGAGACGCGCATCATCGAAGTGCCGGTTCTCTATGGCGACCCGTGGACCACCGAGACGCTGCTGCGGTTTCGCGAGCGCCACCAGGATCCAAACTCCACCGACCTCGAATACGCCGCGAGGGTGAACAACTTCAAGTCCGTCGATGACTTCATCGCGGCTCACAGCGAATCGCCGTGGTTCGTGTCGATGGTGGGGTTCGTCGCCGGCCTCCCGTGGCTGTTCCAGCTTGTGGAGCGCGCGAAGCAGATAGAAGTGCCGAAGTACCTGCGTCCCCGGACCGACACGCCGAAGCTCACGATCGGCCACGGCGGCTGCTTCGCGTGCATCTACTCGGTGCGCGGGGCCGGCGGCTACCAGATGTTCGGCGTCACGCCGGCGCCGATCTTCGACCCGAGCCAGTCGCTGCCCTACCTGAAGGACTTCATGTGCCTGTTCAAGCCCGGGGACATCGTCAAGTTCAAGCCGATCGACCGCGCCACCTACGACGGGCATCTGCGCGAGATCGAGGCCGGCACCTTCGATCTGCGGATGCGGCCGGTCAGCTTCTCGCTGTCCAAGTTCCTCGCCGATCCTCAGGGCTACAACCGCACACTCGTGGAGGCCCTCCATGGCAATTGAGGTGATCAAGCCGGGCCTTGCGACCACAGTCCAGGACGCCGGTCGCGAGGGCTACTACAACGTCGGCATCCCGCTGTCCGGGGCGCTGGATCAGTACTCGTTCCGCGCTGCCAACCTTCTGGTGGGCAACGAAGAGAACGCCGCGGTGCTCGAGTGTGCGCTGATGGCCCCGGAGTTGCGATTCACCGCCGCGGCGATCGTCGCGGTCACGGGGGGAAACTGTCAGCCCAAGGTCGACGGTGTCGTGGCGCCCCTGAACGAATCGTTCGCGGTGAGTGCGGGCAGTGTCGTCTCCTTCGATTTCATGCGGCTCGGCGCACGAGCTTATGTCGCGGTGGCGGGCGGCATCGACGTGCCGGTCATCCTCGGCAGCCGGTCGACCTACGGCCTGGGGGCGTTCGGGGGATTCCAGGGACGCAAGCTCGCGGCAGGCGATGTCGTGCCGACGGGGATTGCCCGGCCCGGCGCGCGTCCGGGGAGACGCATTCCGGATGCGCTCGTCACGCCGCTTCCCAAGGAAGTCGAGTTGCGTGTCGTGCCCGGGCTCTACTACCACCGGATCACCGACGAGGCCGCAGCGGGCTTCTTCGAGGACACCTGGTCGGTGGCGCCGGAAGCCGATCGCATCGGGTATCGCTACAAGAATGGCCGACCCCTCAAATTTCGCGATCGGGTGCAGCCGTTCGGTGCCGGGTCCGACCCCTCCAACATCGTCGACGCGGGGTACCCGTATGGTTCGATCCAGGTGCCCGGCGGTGTGGAGCCGATCATCCTGCATCGCGATGCCGTCTCGGGTGGGGGCTACGCCATGATCGGCACGGTCATCAGCGCCGACATGGACAAGATTGCGCAGATGCAGCCCAACTACAAGGCGCGTTTCGTCCGGGTCGACCTGGACGAGGCGCTCGCCGCTCGCGCAGCGTACAAGTCCCGCTTGGGGCAACTGCGCGCGGCTCTCACCTGAAGGAGATCGGACTATGGGCAGAAACGTCGATCGCATCACCTTGTCGGTTGTGCGCGGAGTGCTGGAGACCACTCAGCGGGAGATGACGCTCACGCTCGAGAAGACCGCCCGCTCCAGCGTGTTCAACACCGCGCACGACTACAGCAACGCGCTGTTCAATCACCGCGCCGAGATGATCCTGCAGGGGCAGGACATCCCGATTCATCTGGGCTCCCTCATGCCGGCCATGAAGGCCGTTGCCGGATTCTTCGGCGACGATCTCGCCGAGGGCGACGTGATCTACCACAACGATCCGCGCTACATGGGCAGCCACATCCTCGACTGCTGCATGTACAACCCGGTCTTCTACAAGGGAGAGCTGGTCTTCTGGACGGTGTGCAAGGGCCACGTGACGGACATCGGCGGTCCGGTGCCGGCCGGGTACAACCCCGACGCGAAGGAGCTCTACGCCGAAGGCCTGCATATTCCCCCAGTGAAGCTCTGGGACCGCGGCAAGGAACGCAAGGACGTCGTGAATTTCATGCTCGCGAACATGCGCGCACGGCGGGATCAGGAAGGCGATCTTCGCGCGCAGTACGGTGCCGTCAAGGTCGGCGAGCGCAACCTCATCGCCCTGCTCGACAAGTATGGCGTCCAGACGGTCCAGGATTGCATCGACGAACTGATGGACATGGCCGATCGGCAGATGCGCGGTCTGATCGCGACCCTTCCCGATGGCGTCTACGAGGACAGCGCGGTCGTCGAGGATGCCGGGCATGGCTACGGTGACCTGGAGATCAAGGCGCGCATCGAGATCCGCGGCGACCAGTGCAAGATCCGCATCGACAGCCCGCCGCAGATTCCGTACTTCATCAATTCGTACGCCGGCAATTCCGTGTCGGGCGTGTACCTCGGACTCATGATGTTCGCGCAGGTCGACCCTCCCTACAACGAAGGGCTGTACCGTTGTGTCGAGCTCGACCTGGGGCCGAAAGGGACGCTGTGCAATGCCGTCGAGCCGGCGCCTTGCGTCAACTGCACGACCACCCCGATGGAGACCCTTGCCGATGCCGTGCGCAAGGCTCTGGAAAAGGCGGCGCCCGACCGTGCCGTCGCATCGTGGGGACACGCGAACGGCGTGAACATCGCCGGCCAGGACTCCCGGAACCGCGAGGAGTACGTGAGCATGATCCTCGCGAGCATCATCTCCGGTGCCGGGGCGACCGCGTACATGGATGGATGGCACGCCTGCGGTCCGCAGTGCTGCTTCGGTGCGCTCACTTCGGGCGATATCGAAGTGCTGGAGTACTCGTACCCGATCATCATCCACCGCTACGGCCTCATGACCGACAGCGGTGGCGCCGGCAAGTACCGCGGCGGCTCCGGCACCGTCTGGGAAGTGGAGCCCATCGATCACGAGATGACCGTCATCACGTTCGGCGAGGGCCGCCGTTTTCCTGCCCTCGGGGCCGCGGGAGCAGAAAGTCAGATGACTGATGCGAAGGTCGGTCGGCTGGTCGTGAGTTCGGCAGCGGGCGAGAAGATCTATCGTGAGAACGTCCTTGTCACCATCAAGCCGGGCGAGCGCGCAGCCAACCACAACCCCGGCGGCGGCGGTTACGGCAACCCTCTCGAGAGACCGGCCGACCGCGTCGCAGACGATGTCCGCAACGGCATCGTCTCCGTCGATGGGGCCCGTCTCGAGTATGGCGTGGTGATCGATCCGTCGACGTTCGCCGTCGACGAGGCTGCCACCCGGCGCGCCCGCCAGGAGCGGACGGCGGCCTGACCAGTCGATTCCTTCGCATTCCACCGTATACGGAGCCCGAATGAAGAAGAAGTACAGATTGGGGATAGATGCCGGGGGAACGTTCACTGACTTCGTCTTCTCGGACGATCAGGGAAACGTACGACTGTTCAAGTCCACGTCGACGCCGGACGATGGCACGCAGGCCATCGACGCCGGCCTGCAGCAGATCAGCGCCGCCGTCGGCCGCTCGATCGAGGACATCCTCGCCGACACGGACCTCTGCATCAATGGCACGACGGTGGCCCTGAACGCCCTGATTCAGTTCAAGGGTGTGAAAGTCGGGCTGATATGCACCGCGGGCCACGAGGACTCGATCGAGATCCGCCTGGGCCACAAGGAGGATGGCTATCGCTACGACGCCAAGTATCCGCCGGCGCGCATGCTGGTGCCGCGGTACCTCAGATTTCCGGTTCGTGAACGCACTCGCTCCGACGGGCAGGAGTACACGCCGCTGCACGAGGAAGATGTGCGCGCGGCCTGTGACCTCTTCCGCAAGGAGGGCGTCGAAGCGGTGGTGATCTCCTTCGTCTGGTCCGTGCTCGATGCTTCGCACGAGAAACGCGCTGCGGAAATCGTCCGGGAGTGTCTGCCGGGCGTCTTCCTGTCGGTGGGGTCGGAGGTGTTTCCGCAGACGCGCGAGTACACGCGGACCTCCACCACCGTGCTCAACGCCTACCTCGGTCCGGTGCTGCAGAAGTACGTAGAAGGGATCGACGCCTACATGCGCGGACGCGGACTGCGCGCCCCCGTTCAGTACTTCCAGTCCAACGGCGGCATGGCGACAGGACGGGCGATGTCACAAAAGTCCGTCTACGCCATCAATTCAGGGCCGGCCTCGGCGCCCCAGGCTGGCCTGTACTTCGCGAAGCCGCTCGATATCGACAACATCATCACGGTCGACATGGGGGGCACGTCCTTCGACATCACGCTCACCCAGGGCGGTCGCACGAACATCAGCAAGAACATCGATTTCCTGCGCTACCGGATCGGTGTCCCGATGATCCAGGTGGAGACACTCGGCGCGGGCGGGGGCTCCATCGCGTGGATCGATCCCAGCGGCCTGCTCAGGGTCGGTCCGCAGAGCGCGGGCGCGGTGCCCGGCCCGGCCTGCTATGGCCGCGGCGGACGAGAGCCTACGGTGACCGATGCGAACGTCGTCCTGGGCTACCTGCATCCGGAGCACCTGCTGCGCGGGCGCCTGAAACTCGATCGCCAGGCGTCCATCGACGCGATCCGCGACCGGGTGGCCACGCCCTTCGGCATGACCGTCGAGGAGGCTGCTTATGGCATCTTCAAGATCGTCAACAACAACATGGTCGGAGGCATGCGCAGGGTGTCCATCGAGCGGGGCTACGATCCGCGTGACTTTGCGCTGCTCGGCGCGGGTGGTGCCGGCCCGCTGCACATCACGGCACTGGCCGCGGAGATGGGCATTCGCAAGGTGCTGGTGCCCAAGCTGGCCTCCGGCCTGTGTGCCTTCGGACAGATCATTTCGGACGTGAAGTACAACTATCTCGCGGCGTGCCCGATGCGTCTCGACGAGCGTGCCGATTTCGAGGCTGTGCGCCGGCTGTACGTCAGCATCGAGGACGCTGCCGTCGCCTCGCTCAAGGCCGAGGGCTTCGCGGACGCCGACATCTCGATCGAGCGCAGCATGGACCTTCGCTATGTCGGCCAGGTGCACGAATGCACCGTGGAACTCGGATCGATGGAGGTCTCGCTCGAGACCCTGCCCGAGATCCGTGGCCGTCTCGACCGGGTCCACCGGCAGCTATTCACCTACGACGAGCCCGACAGCTTGGCGGAACTGGTGAACATCGAAAGCACCGTCTACGGTCGCGTGCCGAAGCCGAATCCGCCACGCTATCCCAAAGGCGGCGCAGACGCATCCCATGCGCTGGATCATGTACGGGACGCGGTGTTCTCCGACGGGGGAACCGGCGTGCGTCGTGTATCGACTCCCGTGTTCGATGGTTCGAAGCTGCTCGCGGGCAATGTGGTCTCGGGACCTGCCGTCATCGAGGAAGAGACCACTTCCATCGTCGTCGAACCCGGATGGAAAGCGGTGCTGGATTCACAAGGCAGCTATGTGCTCACGCAGGATTGAGAGGCATGCGAGGCACTGTTTCGAGCCGTGGTCGGCGGGGCGTGCATCGACGATGAGCGGGCGGGCGTCCGCGCGTCGACGATGAGCGCAATGAATTCATCTGCTTGTCGAAGTGAGGGTGAGGGACTCCTGCTGGCATCGGCGTTGCAGACGATGCACTGCCGCCGCATCAGGACGCGCCTCGGCTCTGAGTGGTAAAGCAGTGATGACGGCGGAACACTGTTCCGCCCGGGGAGTCGTGCGCGGCAGCAGGCGTACGGAACGCAGTGGCGGGCTTCGTCGCGATATGGCGAACTCGTTCGTCGAGACCAGCGTTGCAGCCGCAACGCACCATTTCTTTGGGAGAGAAGGCTCATGAAGCATTGGAAGAAGTTGCTGGGCGGTGCACTCGGTCTGGCACTGCTCTCGGGCGGTTCGGCCATGGCGCAGGAGAAGTGGTGGCCCATCAAGGTGTTCGACGCCACCTCCGGCAAGAATGTGCCGGTCGAGTATTCGCCGCTTCCCAAGGCAGCCAAGCCCTGGAAAATCTGCGTGCTGTTCCCGCACATGAAGGACAGCTTCTGGGTCGCGGTCGCGTACGGCATCGTCGAGGAAGCCAAGCGCATGGGCGTCAACATGACGCTCTATGAAGCGGGCGGCTACGAGAATCTGCCGAAGCAGTTGTCGCAGTTCGATGACTGCATGGCGTCCGGCTTCGATGCGATCGTGGTGGGCGCCATCTCGGAAGCCGGCCTGTCGCAGAAGTTCAAGGAAGGCATCGCCAAGGGCAAGCCGGTCATCAGCACCGTCAACCCCGTAGCCAAGGCCGAAACCACGGCGAAGATGTTCGTGGAGTTCGACACGATGGGCAAGCAGACGGGCGACTACCTGGTCCAGAACCTGAAGGGCAAGGGGGCGCAGGTCGTGACCTTCCCGGGGCCTGCCGGATCGGGCTGGGCCGAGAGCTTCAACGACGGGTTCAAGGCGGCGATCAAGGGCACCAAGGTGAAGCTGCTCGACGAGAAGTTCGGCGACAGCGGCGTGGCGGTGCAACTGAAGCTCGTGCAGGACGCCCTGCAGACCTATCCGGACATCAACGTCATCTGGGGCACGGCACCGACCGCAGAAGCCGCCATCGGTGCAGTCGCCGAGGTCGGCCGCAACGACATCATGATCATGTCGTCCTACGAGAACCAGGCGATGCTCGATGCCCTGAACAAGGGTGAGATCCTGGGCTTCGCCACTCAGTATCCGGTGCTCGAAGGACGGGTCGCGATTGACATGGCCGTGCGTGCGCTCGAGAAGAAGCCGCTCATGAAGTACGTGAAGCCGATTCCCGACATGGTGGCCAAGTCGAACCAGAGCAAGATCAACATGGGCCTCGTGCTCGCGCCGGCGTCGTGGAAGCCGGTGTACTCCGTCACCGCCAAGTAAGGCGCGTGTTCCCGCCGGGCTTGCCTGTCGAGCCCGGCGGTCTTCGGAAACCTTCCTTGCAATGAGTGAACAAGCTGGCACGCTGCTGGAACTGACCGGGATCACGAAGCGCTTCCCCGGGGTGCTCGCGCTCGACGACGTGGACTTCGAGCTTCGGCATGGCGAGGTGCATGTGCTGTTCGGCGAGAACGGCGCGGGCAAGTCCACGCTCATCAATGTGATTTCAGGAACATTCGCCCAGGACAAGGGACGCTTCGTCTTCCGGGGCGAGGAGGTCCGGCACCTGACGCCCCACAAGGCACGGGTGATGGGCATCAGCCCCGTGTTCCAGGAGTTCAGTCTCGTTCCCGACATGACGGTCGACGAGAATCTTTTTCTCGGGCGTGAACGCGCGCGCTTCACGCTTCTCAACAAGCGCGCGATGCGCGCCACCGCCCGGCAGATCATCGCCGAGCTGGGCTTCGATCTCGATCCCACGCGGAAGGTCGGTACGCTTTCGCGGGCGCACCAGCAGATGGTCGAGATTGCGAAGGCCCTGCTGACGGACGTCAAGCTGCTCATCCTGGATGAGCCCACTGCCTCGCTCACCGAGGCGGAGACCACGAAGCTGTTCGCCCTGATCGACAAGCTCCGTGCCCAGGGTGTCGGAATCATCTATGTGTCGCACCGCATGGGCGAGATCAAGCAGGTCGCCGACCGGATTACCGTGCTCCGCGATGGGCGCAAGATCGCGACGGTCGCGGCGGACTCCGTCAGCGACACCGAGCTGGTGGAACTGATGGCCGGCCGCAAGATCGACGTGCTGTTTCCCCGGATCGACCACCGTCCCGGCGAGCGGCTGCTCGACGTGCGTGATCTCACGCTCGTATCCGGCGCCGTGCGCGAGGTGAGCTTTCACGCGCGTGCGGGCGAGATCACCGGCATTGCCGGTCTCGTCGGCTGCGGTAAATCGGAACTCGTTCGCGCCGTGTTCGGATTGGAGCCCATCGCGGGCGGCTCCGTGTCCTTGTTCGACAAGGAGGTGAGCTCGTTCGATCCGCTGGCCATGCTGCGCGCGGGCGTGTGCTACTTCCCGTCCGACCGCGTCGCAGAGGGGCTCGCGCTGGCGCGGCCGATTCGCGAGAACGTGTCGATGGCCGCACTCGATCTCCCGGGGTTCGCGCGCGGACAGGTGCTGCGCAGGACGGAGGAGCGCAGGGCCGTCCAGGAGATCGCCGATCGCCTCAAGCTGCGCCCGGCGCAGATCGAGCCCGCCGTCGGGCGTCTTTCCGGCGGCAATCGTCAGAAAGTGGTCCTGGGGAGGGGGCTGTCCCGGGACATCCGCGTGTTCCTCTTCGATGAGCCCACCGTGGGCATCGATGTGGGAGCCAAGCTCGAGGTATACGAGCTCATGAAGGTACTGCTGGACCTCGGTGCGGCGATCGTGCTGGTGTCGTCCGAGCTTCCCGAGGTGCTCAATCTCTCGAACCGCGTCTACGTGATGCACCGCTCGCGCATGGTGGCCGAACTCACCGGCGCGGACATCAACGAGCCGGCGGTACTTGCGTGTTTCTTCCGCGAAGAGCCCGCCGCGGCGGCAGCCTGACAGGATCATGAGCGCCACGACACTCGATTCCTCCCGCGCCGCTCGCGGTCGCCACGGCTGGTTGGCAAACGCTCTGCGCAAGATCGGTTTTCTGCCGGCGTTGCTCATCGTGCTCGTCGGGCTGCTTGTCGCCTTCGAGCCCAGGTTCATGGGCACCTTCAATCTGTTCAATGTGCTGCGCAACTCCTCGGCCCTGATGATCGTGGCGTCCGGGCAGATGCTGGTGCTGGTGGTGGGGGGCTTCGATCTCTCGGTGGGGGCGGTGATCGCACTCACCAGCGTCGTCACGGCCAAGGCCATGGCGGTGACGCTCGAAGCCGCGCCCGACGACGTTTCCACGGCGATTCTTTTCGGCGTGCTTGCAGGCATGGCCTGCGGATTCGTGACGGGGCTGGTGAACGGCGCCTGTGTCGCGTTCCTGCGCATCTCGCCGTTCATGGTGACGCTCGGCACGAGTTCCATCGCGACGGGTGTTGCTCTGCTGCTCACGAACGGCATTCCGGTGTACGGCATGCCCGATGCCTTCGTGAAGGAGTTCGGCCGCGCCATCTGGTTCGGATTACCCATGCCGGTGTACGTGAGCGTCGCGGTGCTTGCGCTGGTGTGGTTCATGCAGCGCCAGACCACGGTCGGGCGATACATCCACGCCATCGGCGGCAACATGCAGGCTGCGATGGTGTCCGGCGTCAACACCAACTTCTATCTCATTCTCGCGTACACCCTGTGCGGCATGCTTGCCTCGCTCACCAGCATCCTGCTGACGGCGAGGCTCGGGTCCGGCCAGGCCACCATGAGCGGCAACCTCATGCTCGAGAGCATCGCCGCCGGCGTGATTGCGGGCGTCAGCCTTCGCGGCGGTGTGGGGCGTGTCGAAATGGTCGCGCTGTCTGCGCTGTTCCTGTCGATCCTCACCAACGCCATGAACCTGCTGAAGATCAACAGCAAGATCCAGACGATTTTCATGGGGGTCATCGTGGTGGCCGCGGTGGCGCTTGACGAGTTCGCCAAGCGGCGCTCCCGCGATGCCCGGGGCCGCTGATTCCATGAACGGGTACAGAGAGGCGCAGCCTTGAACGATACGACTTTGCGACCAGCGGAGAGTTCGGCGGGCCGGTCGGCCGCCGCCTTCTTCGTGCGCTACGGCCTCGTCATCGCGCTCGTGGTCATGGAGCTCGGGTTCGCCATCGTCGAGCCGCTTGTGCTGTCGCCCGGCAATCTGCTCAACGTGCTGCAGCAGACGACCTACATCGCGGTGTTCGCGGCGGCGCAGATGGTCGTGATCCTGACGCGAGGGTTCGACCTCTCCCTCGGGACCTGCGTGTCGAGCGTTAGCGTGGCTTCCGCACTCGTCATGACCAGCATGGTGGCGGCGGATCCCGGCAATCTTCCGTCGGCGCTCGCCATGGGGATCCTCACCGGCCTGGGGCTCGGTGTCGCGGTCGGGCTGTTCAATGGTTTCTGCATCTCCGTACTCAACGTCAATGCCTTCGTCACCACGCTCGGCAGCTTCAACATCTGCTTCGGCATCGCCACCACCATCTCCGACGGACGTCCCGTGTTCGACGTGCCCAAGGAGTTCAGCGAACTCATGTACAGCGGGACGATTCTCGGCGTGCCGGCGCCGGTGATCATCGCGGTCGCCGTGCTGGCGGCGTTGCACCTCCTCCTCAATGGGACCGTGTTCGGCCGGTCCCTCTACATCATCGGTGGCAATCCTCGAGCCGCGACCCTGGCGGGTCTGCCGAGTCGACGCTATCTGGTCCTGGCCTATGTGCTGTGTTCGGTGCTGGCGGCCGTCGGGGCGCTGATGCTGACGGCCCGGACCGGATCGGGAGAACCCAACCTCGGCGGAAACGTGACACTGCAGAGCATTGCGGCCGCGGTGATCGGCGGGGTGAGTCTGCGCGGTGGCGTCGGGAGCACCTACGCCGCAGTGCTCGGCGCGGTGTTCGTGACGGCCCTGTCGAATTGCATGGGGCTCGCGCGCATCGACGGCTACATCCAGCAGATCATCCTGGGCTGCGTGATCATCGCCGCCATCTTTGTGGATCGCCTGAGGACCGGGGCGCGGTAGGGCAAAAGGGATGAACACGCCTCCGCCGGCAGGCGTCCTCGACGCCGTCACCCAGGAGATCATCGAGGGCAAGCTGCTCGCCATCGTCGATGAGATGGGTCTCGTGCTCTCGCGCTGCAGCATGAGTCCGGTGGTGTATGAGGTGCTCGATTTCGCGTGCGGTATCTGTTCGATGGCCGGGGATCTCGTCGCCCAGACGAACGGGATCACGCTGTTCACGGGGACGTTCGGCACGCAGGTGCGCTCACTGCACGAGAAGTACGCCAACAGTCTTGCGCCGGGGGATGTCTTCGTCACGAACGATCCGTATCGCGGAGGGACGCACGGGTGCGATCTCGCCGTCGTGCGGCCAGTCTTCGATGGCGAGGTTCCCGTGGCGTACGCGATCACCGTCGCGCACTGGCTCGACGTGGGCGGGGCTGTGCCCGGCAGCCTGCCCGCGAACGCGGATAGCGTGTTTCAGGAGGGCCTGCGCCTGCCGGGGGTGCGCATCGCACGGGACGATCGTCTCGTCGAAGACATCGTCGCCATCCTTTGCGAGAACGTGCGCATGCCGGAACTCGCGCTGGGCGACCTCAATGCCCAGATTGCCGCCGTGCGGATTGCCGAGAAGCGCCTGCAGGAGATCTGCGCGCGCTACGGGCGCGACACGCTCGATCGCGCCTGCGACCGGATGCTGTCGGTCAGCGAGCATCTTGCCCGGGAGGTCGTGCGATCGCTTCCCGACGGGCGCTTCGTCGCGTCAGACTTCATCGATGGCGACGGCCGCAGTCCGGAGCGCATCCCGGTGAATGTCGCGATCACCATCGATGGCGACACCATGACCTTCGACTACACCGGGTCGGCCGCGGCCCGTGCTGCACCGATCAATTGCTCGCGCGGTGCGCTGCATTCCGCCGTGAAGACGGTCTTCAAGGCGCTGGTGGCGCCGAATGCGCCGGCCAACGACGGCTGGTTCCGGGCGCTGCGCGTCGTGGCGCCGGAGGGCACGGTCTTCACCGCGGTGAAGCCGAGTCCGACCGGGTGGTACTACGAAGGATCGGCACAGGCCTCGGAGTTGGCGTGGAAGGCCCTCGCGCCGCTGGCGCCCGAGCGGTTTTCCGCGGGCAGCTACATGAGCCTCTGCGCCACTTACCTGTGCGGAGAATTGCCGGACGGAGGGGGCCCATTCGTGCACATCGAGCCCCTGCACGGCGGGTGGGGTGCCACAGCCGATTGCGACGGGACGAACGCCCTGATCGCCATCACGGATGGCGACACCTTCAACTACCCGGCGGAACTGCTTGAAGCACGATTCCCCGTCCGGGTGCTTCGGCACGGGTTGAACACCGACGACGGATCGGGCGCAGGGCGGCGCAGAGGCGGCCTTGGTGTGATTCGCGAGTACGAGATACTCGCCGATGGCATGTCGCTATACGCGAGCTACGGGCGTACCGAGACGCCGCCCTGGGGTGTTCACGGTGGCGAGGAGGGGTCGCGCAACTACCTGGAAGTCGTGGGGCGGGATGGCCAGACCGTCCGGCTCGCGCGTACCGCGCATCACGCGCTGCGCCGGGGGGACCGTGTACGCATGGTCACGGGTGGCGGTGGCGGGTGGGGGGCGGCAGGCGAGCGCGACGCCGGGCTCATCGCATCGGACCTCCGCGACGGGTACATCGACGCGGCGCGAGCGTTGCGCGACTACGGCTTCTCCGAGTCGTCTGCTCGCGCGAACGGCCGGCGATGACCTGACATTCCGACGCGCCACCATGGGATTCCTCGCGACAGACGTGGGCGGCACCTTCACCGACCTCGTGCATTTCGATCCGGCGAGCGGGCGGGTGACCATCGCCAAGACCCTGACCACGCCTGACGATCCTTCGAGCGGCGTGATGAATGCGATCGCGAACGGACAGCAGACCGCCGGGTACGAATCCGGGGAGATCCGGCGCTTCGTGCATGGCGGCACCACCGTCATCAACGCCATCACCGAGCGCAAGGGAGGCAGGACGGCGCTGGTGACCACGGCCGGCTTCCGCGATGTCATCGAGATCGGACGGGGGAATCGCCCGGATCTCTACAACCTGCATGCCTCCTCGCCCGAGCCTTTCGTGCCGCGCTATCTGCGGTTCGAAGTGACGGAGCGCATGGATACGTCCGGGCAGGTGGTGGTGCCGCTGGACACGGCTTCGCTCGAAGCCATCGCGCTCGAGTGCGAACGCGAGGAGGTCGAAGCCGTCGCGGTCGTGTTTCTCAACAGCTACGTGAATCCCGAACACGAGATAGCCTGCGAGCAGGTCCTGGCGCGCCGGCTGCCTGGCGTGGCGGTGACCTCCAGCCATCGCATCTCCCGCCAGTGGCGCGAGTACGAGCGCAGCAACACGGCAGTGCTCAATGCCTTCGTGATGCCGGTCGTGGACCGCTACTTCGCGAGACTCCAGGCGGCGCTGGAGCAGGAAGGCTTCCGCGGGCCGTTCTTCGCCATGCAGTCGAACGGCGGCATGGCGGGCTTCGCCAGCGTCCGGGCCCATCCGCTCTCCCTCGTCGAATCCGGGCCGGCGGGCGGTGTGAGCGGTGCCGCCGCAGTCGGCGCGCTTCTCGGAGAGCCGGACCTCCTCTATCTGGACGTGGGCGGCACCACCGCGAAATGCAGCGTGATACGACGAGGCAAGCCGGTGCTCGTGAGCGAGTACCGCCTCGACCGCACCCGGACCCACGCCGGCTATCCCCTGCAGGTTCCTGTCGTCGACATCGTCGAGATCGGGGCTGGCGGCGGTTCCATCGCCTGGTTCGATGAACGCAACGCGCTGCGGGTCGGCCCGCGCAGCGCCGGCTCCGCCCCCGGCCCGGCCTGTTACGGGCTCGGCGGGCTGCAGCCGACTGTCACGGACGCGAAACTGGTCACGGGCGTGCTCGATGCCGCGAGTTTTGCCGGTGGTTCGATGCGCCTCGACATGACTGCGGCGGAACGCGCGTTGCAGCCGGTGGCCGATCGGCTCGGCACCGATGTGGCGGGTGCCGCCGCCGCGGTGATCCGCATCGCGGAAGCCAGCATGCTGAATGCCCTGAAACTGGTGACGATCCAGCGCGGGCACGACCCGCGAGACCTCGTGCTCGTGGCGAGCGGAGGCGGCGGGCCGATGCATGCCGCCGTTCTCGCGAGGGAGCTCGGCATGCGGCGCGTGGTGATTCCCCGCGCCCCGGGGGTCTTCTCCGCGTGGGGTATGCTCGTCTCCGCCCCCAGGCGCGACCTGCGCCGTACCGAGATGCAGGCCGCCGACGCGAAAGCGATCGCCCGCGGCAGGGAACTCTTCCGCGAAATGCAGGCGGAGGCCGCCGACTACTTCGCCACCCGCGCCGATGATCTGGAATGCCACTGTGCGATGGAGATGCGCTACCGGGGGCAGGAGCACACGGTCAGCGTGCCTTGCGACCTGGAGACCTGGGACGTCGTCGCAATGCTGGAGGCGTTCCATCGCGCCCACGAGGAGGCCTACACTTTCCGCCTCAACGACGCCCGGGTCGAAGTCGTGAGTTTCCATCTGCAGGCTGAACTCGAGACGGAGCGCCCGACCCGGAGCACCTTCGCAGGGGAAGTCGACCCGGCACCGGGCCAACGCTCACGCCTGGTGGATTTCGGGGACGCCGGAAGACATGTCGCGGCCCGCTACTGGCGCGACGCCCTCGAGCCGGGCTTCCGCACGGAGGGCCCCGCGGTCATCGAGGAGGTTTCCTCGACGACCGTCGTGCTTTCGGGGCAGGTCGTCGAGGTGGACGACCACGGACTGCTGTCTGTGTGGGAGGCTGCGTGAATTCGCGAACTGGGGAGAGGAGAGCATGAGACTGGCAGGCCGCGTGGCCATCGTCACCGGCGGATCGCAGGGCATCGGCGCTGCCATCGCCTTGCGTTTCGCCCGGGAAGGGGCGAGAGTCGCCATCGTCTACAACCGGAACGACGCGGCTGCCGACGGCGTCGTGAGCGCCATCCGATCGGCGGGCGGCACCGCAGAGGCCATCAAGGCAGACTGCTCCCAGGTGCCCGAGATCGAGCGCATGGTCGATGCTACGATCCGTTCGTTCGGCCGGGTCGACATTCTGGTCAACAATGCTGCTGTGTTCCGGACCATGCCGGTCGAGGAGACAACGGAGGCCATATGGGACGAGCAGCTCGATCTCAACCTCAAGGGTCCGTTCTTCTGCGTGCGGGCGCTGGTGCCGGAGTTCCGCAGGAACGGCGGTGGCAAGGTGATCAACATCACGTCGATCGCCGGTGTCGGCGCCTTTCCGAACTGTCCGGCCTACTGCGCCTCGAAGGGCGGGCTGGAGAATCTCACCCGTGCCCTTGCCACCGAACTGGGCAAGCACGGCATCAACGTCAACGCGCTGGCGCCCGGCAATGTGCGCACGCCGATGAACGCCCATCTGCGAGGTCCGGGCAATGAAGCCTACATGGAGCAGATGCGGATGCTGACCCCGAGCGGACGCGACTTTCTCGATCCGGAGGAGATGACCGGCGCCGCCGTGTTTCTCGCATCCGCCGAGGCGTCGGCCGTCCATGGCGCGACCATACTTGTCGATGGCGGCTGGGCCGCATGGTAGAAGCTTCCCGAATCGCAGTCCGAATCGCAGTCCGAATCGTAGTCCGATGCGCAGGCCGACCGGGTCTGCCAGTCATTCTCACTCCAGGTGCCGCCGGGTCATCACGGCAAGTGCAAGGCGGCGCACCCCATCACGCAAGGAGAATCCCGTGAACGCACCGCTTCCAACGCTCCAGAGCCGCGACGTCGCCAACATGCTGCATCCGTACACCCACCTGCGCCGCCATGAGGCGCAGGGGCCCCTGGTGATCACCCGGGGCAAGGGTGTCTACGTGTATGACGACAAGGGCAAGGAGTACATCGAAGCCCTCGCCGGCCTGTGGTGCGTGTCGCTCGGATTCAGCGAGCAGCGTCTGGCGGATGCCGCCGCGAAGCAGATGTCGACGCTGCCCTACTACCATACGTTCGCGAGCAAGTCGCACGATATCGGCGTGGAACTCGCCGAGAAGCTGCTGGGGATGATGCCGGTGCCCATGTCGAAGGTGTTCTTCAGCAACTCGGGCTCCGAAGCCAACGATACCGCGATGAAGATGGTGTGGTACTACCGCAATGCGCTGGGCCAGCACCGCAAGAAGAAGATCATCTCGCGCATCCGCGGCTATCACGGGGTGACGGTCGCGACCGCGAGCCTCACGGGGCTGCCGGACAACCACCGCGACTTCGATCTGCCCATCGCGAACGTCCGGCATGCCGATTGCCCCCACCACTACCGCTACGGCAAGGCCGGTGAAACGGAAGAGCAGTTCGCGACTCGCCTGGCGGAATCGCTGGAGTCGCAGATTCTCCGCGAGGACCCGGAGACGGTTGCCGCCTTCATCGCGGAACCCGTGCAAGGCGCCGGTGGGGTCATCGTTCCGCCCGCGACGTACTTTCCGAAGATCCAGGCGGTGCTCAAGAAGTACGACGTGCTGCTGATCGCCGACGAGGTCATCTGCGGTTTCGGCCGCACCGCCAACATGTTCGGCACCGAGACCTTCGGACTCGAGCCCGACATCATCACCGTGGCCAAGGCGTTGTCGTCGGGCTATGTGCCCATCTCAGCCACGGTGATCAACGACAAGCTCTACCAGGCCTTCCTGAACCAGAGCGACAAGATCGGTCAGTTCGCCCACGGCTATACCTACTCCAACCATCCGGTTCCCGCTGCGGTGGCGCTGGAGACGCTGAAGATCTACGAAGAGCGCAGCATCCTCGACCACGTGCGTTCGATCGCCCCGGGATTCCAGGCCAGTCTCCGGCAGTTTGCCGATCGCCCGTTCGTCGGCGAGGTGCGCGGTGTCGGTCTGATCGGCGCGATCGAACTGGTGACGGACAAGGCCACGCGCGTGCCCTTCGACCGCAAGCTTGGCGTCGGCGCCGTCGTCGCCAAGGCCTGCCAGGAACAGGGGCTCATCATCCGCGCCCTCGGTGACACCATTGGCTTCTGCCCCCCGCTGATCATCACGGAGGCCGAGCTGAAGGAAGTGTTCGCGCGCTTCGACAGGGCACTGACTGCCGCGATGCCCGAAGTGGAACGCATTGCTGCCGCAGCGAAGTAAGTAGCGGCCGCGGGGTCGACTTCGCACAACGGCGGTCGCGATCGTCGTTGTGCGAAGCTTGTCCCCGGATAGAGCCGTCGGCCAGTCTGCACGTTCGAATGCCGGATCGCGGTTGCCGGAGTTTCCGGTTGTGTTCAACCTCCAAAAGCGTGATCCTGACGCCAGCAAGGCATCTCGCTGAACATGCCGCGTGACGGCGACCATTTTATTTCCCACACGGAGGGCGCTCATGAGCGACAAGGACGACATGCCGGACTTCTCGAATGTGGAGTCCGGTGCCAGCTCCACGGCGACGAAGATCTACGTGGTGAAGGCGGGCGATTCCCTTTCCAAGATCGCCAAGGCGGAGTACGGCAGTGCCAACGCCTGGAAGAAAATCTACGAAGCCAACCTCGATATCCTCAAGGATCCCGACAAGATCTTTCCGGGACAGAAGCTGAAGATTCCGCCGCAGTGACCCTGTCGCGCCCACAGAGGAGACAACACATGCCTACATTCCGCAGTATCGCGATCGTCACCGCGCTGACCCTGGTCATCGCCGGGTGCGGCAAGAAGGAGGAGCCCGCGCCGCCACCGCCGCCTCCCGCTCCGGAAGTGAAAGCGCCGGAACCGCCGCCGCCTCCGCCTGCCCCCGAGATCATCAGTGTGGCCGAGGTGAGCCTGGGCAATGCGATCGGCGCGGACAAGAAGGTGACTGCGGCGATGGAGTCCTTCGGCAAGAAGGACACGATTTACGCAGCCGTCGAAACGAAAGGCACCGGGGAAGCCACGCTCAAGGCGAAGTGGACTTTCCACAAAGGCGACAAGTCCAAGGTTGTCGCGGAGACCGAACAGACCATCCGCGAGACCGGGCCTGCCGTGAGCGAGTTTCATATCAGCAAGCCGGATGGATGGCCCGCTGGGGACTATCAGGTGGAGGTGTTTCTCGGGGAGCAGTCGGTGGCCACGAAGAAGTTCGCGGTGAAGTAGCGGGTCCGGGGCGCCTCCGCGCGCCCCGGTGCCGGCATGTCTTCTGCGCGCTACTCCTGCAGCGAACCGTCCGTCGCTTCCGATGATCGAGCATCGCATGCGCGTGGGAACGCTCATCGAAGATCGAGAGGACAAGGCCCGGCGCTTCCGCCGGCCCGCTTCGATCCATCAAGCCCGCGCGGTCGATTCCTGGCGACGTCTTCGCAGTACGAAGGCCACCACTGCCAGCCCGCCGGCGGAGAGGGCGAATGCGGACGGTTCGGGCACCGGGGTGATGAACACCTGAATGATCGACGGGTCGAGATCGAGGGTGCCGGTGGGGTCGAGGACGGCGAGGACGGAAGTTCGCGCGGTGTTGTCGAAATCCGCGGCGACCGTGCCCCACCCGTAGCCGGCGTTCCCGAACCCCGCCGTGGCCAGCTGGTCGATCGTGACCCGGTACGCCGCCGAGGGGAGCGCGTAGGGCAGGTTCAATTCGGGAAAGGGCAATCCGAACTCGAACCTGCCGAGCACGTCGGCCTCGCGTACCGCGAAGAGCGCCTCGCCCGCCATGGGGCCGTTGCGGTCGTCCTCGTTGTTCCGCCGATCGCCTGTCGGGTAGAGCGACAGAAAGCGCGAAGACATTTCGGGAAACGCAACGAAGTCATTCGCCGTCCAGCCGCCGGACGCAGAGACCGTCCCGCCGAGATCACCTCCTGACACGATGCCGACATCGTAGCTGGCGCTCCCTGCGAACGTTGCCGAGGCACCGGTCGCCTGAGGGTTCGCCGCATCGGCGACCGTGACCGTTTCCCGGAACGTGGCCTCACCCTCGTGGAACGGCTGGACCGAGTGCGCGAAACGGCCGGTCGACACGTGCCCGATCTTCGTGGAGAGATCCACCGGCTGACAGGCGAGGACCCCAGGCACGCCCTGGTCGACGCACCCGAACCGCTCCAGCAACCGCAGATACATGGGCATGCCGAATTGCGCCACGTTGGCGAACGGATTGATGACGACTTCGATCCACCACTCGCCCTGGGCGGAGGACGTGGCGCTACCTGCGGCGGTGGCGACGGCCCGCGCCTGCGCGCTGACGCCGATAGCCACCGAGGCGTCGATCGTGCCGACCCCCGACCGCTGGGCGCGGGCATAGGCGCCGCCGAAGGTGATTTCCTCCACCGTGCCGGGCTTGTACCGCCATTCGGATCGGATGGCGCCGTCCCAGCCCGGAAACGAATTGTTCGTCGTCGTGAAGCGTCGTTCGTCGGGGGGTATCCAGCCCGTCTGGGTGAGCGAGGCGCTGGTCGCGAGGTCGGTGCCGTTCGGAACTGCGGCAATGGCACTGGGCAAGGTGGTGGCGCCCAGCAGCAGCGCGGCGCACGAACGGGAAAGCAGGGCAGACAGGGGCATCAGGGTCTCCGATTCTGGATTTTCGGTCGGGTGCGACTGGCCCCGACTCTCTTCCCGAAGTCTAGAAATCCGCGGCGCGGCGCACCATCGTGCGAAGGTAGGGGCGAGGAACCGACAATCGTCGGTGCGCGCAATCGTGTCGTATGAGCATGCTCATAGCGGCCTCAGGTTCCGCCGAAACCGGTGCGCGAAGGTTCGGAGATCGCTATTCTCGACGGATCCCGCGCCCCTCGGAGCTCCGACCTCATGTACCTCGGCATCGACCTCGGCACCTCGGCGGTCAAGGCCGTCCTCGTCGATGGGTCGCAGCGAACCGTTGCGAGCGCCGAGGCTGCACTTTCCGTGTCGCGTCCGTTTCCCGGCGCCTCGGAGCAATCGCCGGAGCAATGGTGGGCAGCCGTGGTCGCCGTGTGCGCGCAGTTGCGCGCGCAGGCGCCGGCAGGCTGGACGCAGATTCGGGCCCTCGGCCTGTCCGGTCAGATGCACGGCGCCGTGCTGCTCGATGCCCGCAGGGACGTGCTGCGTCCCGCGATCCTCTGGAACGACGGGCGCTCGGCCGCGCAGTGCGCGACGCTCGAACGCGCAGTGTCGGACCTCCCGCAGATCGCCGGCGTGCGTGCGATGCCGGGCTTCACGGCCCCCAAGCTCCTGTGGGCGCGCGAGCACGAGCCCGACGTGTTCCGGCGCGTCGCTCGCGTGCTGCTGCCCAAGGACTATTTGCGCTGGCGTCTCACCGGAGAGTTCATCACTGATGCCTCGGATGCCGCGGGCACGTTGTGGCTCGATCAGGCTTCCCGCGCGTGGTCCACACCGCTCGTCGCAGCGACCGGCCTCGTGCCGGAACAGCTGCCGGCGATTCGCGAAGGGACACAGGCGACGGGAGTCGTCAGCGGTCCCGTGGCGAAAGCACTCGGTCTCGCGGAAGGCGTGATCGTGGCGGCCGGCGGTGGCGATGCAGCGGCCGGTGCCGTGGGGATCGGTGCGGTGAATGCCGGCGATGCCTTCCTGTCACTCGGCACGTCGGGACAGATCTTCGTCGCCACCGGCGACTATCGTCCGTCGCCGGACGCGATGATTCACGCCTTCTGTCACTGCGTGCCGTCCCGCTGGTATCGGATGGCGGCGCTGCTGAACGGCGCGAGCTGTCTGGCCTGGGTGGCGCATCTGCTCGGCGAGTCCGACATCGAAGCGTTGCTGGCGCGCGTGGACGCGACGACGGACGGCTCGGGAGAACTGCTGTTCCTTCCGTACCTGAGCGGCGAGCGCACGCCCCACAACGACCCGAATGCCCGCGGCGTGTTCTTCGGCCTGGATGGCGAGACGTCGCCCGAATCCCTCGTGCGCGCGGTCCTCGAGGGCGTGGCCTTCGCCTTTGCCGAATCCGCCGAGTGCCTGGCGAGCGCCGGCACGGCGCCGGAGCGCTTCGCCGTCATCGGCGGCGGGTCGCGCAGTTCTCTGTGGATGCGCATCCTCGCGTCCGCACTGGGCCGCCCCCTCGTCCGGTTCGAGGGTTCGGACACGGGCCCGGCGTTCGGCGCTGCGCGCCTTGCACGGATCGCAATCACCGGCGAACCGGTCGATGCCGTCTGCGCGGTTCCGGCGGTTCGCGATGTCGTGGAACCCGACCCGGTTCTGGCCGATCGCTACCGGGAGCGGGGCCGTCGGTTCCGGCGGCTCTACCGGGCGCTGGCGCCGGAGTTCCTCCGCTGAACATCGGCACCGCGGACCTTCCTCCGGCTTGATCTGGATTAAATCGGCGGGCCCCTCGGGCATCTAGACTCGGCCACCTCTTCACGGTCGATCGGTCCGTTGCCACTTTTCCGTGTCCCCCGGCGTTCCGCCGGTTCGCCTTACCTGCTGCCTGGATCCGCATGCCATGCGCGCGGGCCGATCCCGCCGGCTGCCTCCCGCGCCCTTTCGCGTGCACGCGGTCGAACGGGCATCCCTTCCTTTCGCGAGACCCATTCGTCATGAACGAGTCGAATCCACCTTCCATCATCCAGGGCGGCATGGGCGTCGCCGTGTCCGACTGGCGTCTTGCGCGCGCGGTGGCGTCGCGCGGCCAGCTGGGCGTCGTATCCGGCACGGCGATCGACACGGTATTCATCCGGCGCCTGCAGGATGGCGACCCCGGCGGCCACATGCGCCGTGCCATGGCGCATTTCCCCTTGCGGCATGCGGTGGACGAGGCGCTGGGCCGCTACTTCCTGCCCTATGGCCGCCCGTCCGGTACGCGCTACCGCTTGCTGCCTCTGGTGCGCGAGAAGGTGAGTCACGCCCGCCGCGAACTACTGATGCTGGCCGCCTTCGTGGAGGTCTGGCTGGCCAGGCAGGGGCATTCCGGCGTGGTCGGCATCAATCTGCTCACGAAGGTACAGATCCCGACGCTGCCGACGCTCTACGGCGCGATGCTCGCGGGCGTGGACTATGTCCTGATGGGCGCGGGCATCCCGAAGGAGATTCCCGGTGCGCTAGACCGCCTCGCGCGGCACGAGCCCGCCACGCTTCGGCTGGATATCGAGGGCGGTGGTGGGCCCGAGACGATGCTCGAGTTCGATCCGCGTACCCATTGGGACACTCTGCCACCGCCGATGGCGCGCCCGAAGTTCCTGCCCATCGTCGCCAGCAATTCCCTCGCAACACTGCTCGCCCGCAAGGCGTCCGGCCGCGTGGATGGCTTCGTGGTCGAGGGCCCCATTGCGGGCGGGCACAACGCGCCGCCGCGCGGTCCGGCACGTCTCGACGAACACGGCGAGCCGATCTATGGCGAACGCGACATGGTCGATCTCGACGCCCTGAAGGCGCTCGGCCTGCCCTTCTGGGTGGCGGGCGGGAGCGGGCATCCGGACCAGCTGCGCGCCGCGCGGGAGGCCGGTGCGGCGGGCGTGCAGGTCGGGACGCTCTTCGCCTATTGCGACGAGTCGGGGTTGGCCACCTCGCTGAAGTCGTCGGTGCTCGAGCACGCCCTGCGCGGCGAGGTCAGCGTGCGGACCGATCCGCGGGCTTCTCCGACGGGCTACCCGTTCAAGGTGGTTCAGTGGCCCGCGCATCCGGGACGCGATGCGAACCGCGAGCGGATCTGCGATCTCGGCGCACTCCGGGTGCCTTACCGCATGGCTGATGGCCGACTTGGCTACCGCTGCCCCGGCGAGCCGGAGGACGACTACGTTCGCAAGGGGGGCGCCTTCGAGGACACCGCCGGCCGGCAATGCCTGTGCAATGGCCTCACTTCGGCGGCAGGTCAGCCGCAATTGCAGCGGTCCGGCGAACTGGAACCGCCGCTCGTCACCAGCGGCGACGATCTGGAGAAGATCGCCGGGTTTCTCCACGGCCGCTCGCACTACAGCGCTTCCGATGTGATCGACTTTCTGCTGGGCGGTACGTCTTCGGCGCAATCGCCCGTGGTTTAGGGGCTGGAGAAGGGGCTCGCACCTCGCGGGACCATGCAGGCCAAGTGGAGCCGAATCACTGGAACAGGTGATATCCGGCGGTGGCCCCGTCCGATAGTCTTCCGACACCGTACGCGTGGGCGTTCGCCGACGTGACGGACACACAATCCGTTTCGGGGAGTCGGACCATGATCAGACAGTCAGCGTCTCTTGCAGTCTTCGCAATCGCAGTGCTGGGCGGCAATCAGGCGGCATTTGCCGACCCGCTTCCCAAGACAGGGAAGATCAGCGTGCACAGTGCATTCCGCTCCTACGGCGATGACGCGGCGCAGTTGTCGCCGACGCGCATGACGCTCTCGGGCATGTTCAACGGCGTGTTGTTCAACGACAAGGGATCGGGCCCGTTCCACGAGGGCTGGGTCGTCTGCAGCTATCAGGGAGATCTCGACAACGGCGCCGGCGGCTTCGTCGGTTCGTGCGCGTGGACCGACGCCGACGGCGACAAGGCTTTCGCTGACTACACCGGCAAGTTCCTCTCGACTGGCGGGTCCGAGGGCGTCAACCGCCTGAAGGGCGGCACCGGCAAATTCACCGGCATCGACGCGGCTGGTCCGTTCCGCTGCAAGTTCGTGGCGCCGGGCCTGTACTCCTGCAAGCAGGAGTTCGATTACAAGCTGCCCTGACCGCGGGTCCCTGGGGGCGCCGTCCCTGCGCGCCCCCATCGCTGGCAATGTCTGTCGGCACCGGGCAGCATAGAATCCGGGCGTGCAACCCAACGGGTGGATGCCTTGGACGTCGCTGGTGCAAGTGGCAGGTCTCGTGTGAAGCGAGGGCACGTGCGGGAAAGCGCATGCGTTTCGTTGACGCTGCGCTCGCGCCGTCGCGGTCGTCTCCATGATGTCGCCTGCCCGCGATCGCACGAAGTATGAATCCCTACCCGCACCTCGTGCTCGAAGTGCTGGCCTACGCCATCGGTGCGCGCCTTTACTGGGCAACGCGCGATCCCTCGATGGCGTCGATGCGCACGTCAGACCGCATCTCCCTCATCGCCGGTGCCGCCTGCGGCGCCGCGCTCGGCTCCAAGCTTCTGTATGTGCTCCAGTACGCGTCGGCGCTGGCCGCGCAGCCCGTCGGGGCATGGCTCGCGGGCAAGACGGTCGTCGGCGGACTGCTCGGTGGCTGGTGCGGGGTCGAGGTGGCCAAGCGCGCGGTCGGCTGGCGGCTGTCGACCGGCGACCGCTTCGTCGTGCCGTTCGCGCTTGCCGTGGCCATCGGTCGCGTGGGGTGCCAACTGTCCGGTCCTTGGGACCTCACCTACGGTTCGCCGACCTCGTTGCCCTGGGCGTGGGATTACGGTGACGGCATCGGCCGCCATCCCGTTGCCGGATACGAGGCCGTCGCGCTCGCGCTGTTCGCGCTTTGGGCGTGGAGACGTCCCTCCACGGCGGTGCAGGGCGTACGGTTCCGGACGTTCGTCGCGGCCTATCTGTTCCTGCGATTCGGTCTCGACTTCCTGAAGCCGCCGCACGGCGAACCGGTGGCCGGCCACTTCGTAGCCGACCTGCACGCCGGCCTCACCGCGATCCAGTGGGCTTGCGTGGCGGGAACGGCGTGGTGTCTCCTTTCTCTGCGCCGGCTGCTCGGCCTGCGCCCCTCCGCCGGCTGAACCCATGCCACGAGTCCGCCCCTATCTCTTCTACGACACCGCCGTGTCCCTGTGCGATGTGTGTATGCGGCGCGCGGAGGCGAAACTCGTGATCCGCGACGGCCAGGTCTGGATGCACAAGTGGTGTCCGGAACATGGCTCGCGCAAGGTGCTCATCGCGACCGATGCCGAGTACTGGCGCATGGCGCGGGAGGTGTATCTGAAGCCCCCCGAGATGCCTCTGCGATTCGCGACGCCCATGCGCTACGGCTGCCCGTACGACTGCGGCCTGTGCCCCGATCACATGCAGCATGCGTGTCTGACGATCCTGGAGATCACCGACCACTGCAACCTCCGCTGCCCGGTCTGCTATGCGGGGTCGGGGCCGCACCGGCCGGAGTTCCGGGATCTGCCGACTGTGGAATCGATGCTGGATGCCGTCGTCGCCGCCGAAGGTGAGCCGGACGTGGTGCAGATCTCCGGCGGCGAACCCACGCTGCACCCGCAGTTCTTCGCGATCCTCGACGCCGCACGCCGCCGGCCCATTCGCCATCTGATGGTCAACACGAACGGCATCCGAATCGCGAACGAACCCGGGTTCGCCGAGCGTCTCGCAGCCTACGCGCCAGCGTTCGAGATCTACCTGCAATTCGACTCGCTGAAGCCCCAGGCGCTCAAGCGGCTTCGCGGCGCGGACCTCACGCAGGTGCGGGAACGGGCGCTGGAGAATCTGAACCGCGTGGGTCTGTCAACGACGCTGGTCGTCACCGTTGCGCGCGGCGTGAACGAGGACGAACTCGGCACGCTGATCGAGTTCGCCGCGAAGCAGCCGTGCGTACGTGGGGTGACGATCCAGCCGGTACAGCATGCGGGTCGCACGGATGACTACGACCCGGCGACGCAACGCCTCACGCTGACCGAGGTACGCACCCGCATCCTCGAACAGACCGCGCTGTTCCGCCCGGAGGACATCATCCCGGTGCCGTGCAATCCCGACGCGCTCGCGATGGCCTACGCGATCAAGCGGCCCGAGGGGCTCGTGCCGCTGACGGGCTACCTGCCGCCGGAAGTGCTGCTGTCGGGTAAGCGCAGCACCATCGCGTTCGAGCGTGATGGTGAGCTGAAGGAAAAGATCGTCGCGCTGTTCTCCACGAGTCGCGGTCCGGAAGGTCAGGCGAAGGGCCTGTCCGCACTGCTGTGCTGTCTGCCCGATGTGGCGGCGCCTGCCGATCTCGGCTACGCGGACGTCTTCCGGGTGCTGATCATGCAGTTCATCGACGCCCACAACTTCGACGTGCGCGCGGTCAAGCGCTCCTGCGTGCACATGGTGCAGCCTGACGGCAGGTTGATTCCGTTCGAGACCTTCAACCTGCTGTACCGCGACGGCACTCGCGAGGTGCTGGAGCGCCGCAGAGAGGAGTTTCTGCGGATGTACGATGCGCCTGCGTCTGCCGTGCCCGACGATACTGACAATCCGACTCCCGAAGGAGCGACGCCATGAGCCAGCCACCCGAACCGCCGCGCGACAGCGCGGGCAGGATGATCGTGTCCGGTCTGCTCGTGCTGATCGGCATCGCCGGGCTGCTGGCCAGCCTGTGCGGGGGAATGTTCACGCTCATGGCATTCTCGAGCGACGGAGGAATGGCGTTCATGCTGACGATCGCATTGCCGAGCCTCGTGATCGGTGGCCTCGTGGCGTGGGCGTGCTTCCGCGCAGTGGGGCGACGGCATCGGTCGACACCGCCGGTGGAAGATGCCGAGCCCTGAGTCAAAGGTGCGCGAGCCGGTCCTCCGCTGCATGCCTTCGGGTGGCTGCTGGAACGGCAGCGACACGACTCGCTCCTTTTTTTTGGATCGAACGCGGTCGTAGACTGAAGAACAGAAAGGGAAGGCATCTTGGGGGCAGACAACCCAGAGCACACGCAGGAACGTGAGAACCCCAGGCCACGTCGGGGCGGCGTCTGGCATTACGTAGTCTCGCTCGTCCTCCTCGCGGCAGGCCTCCTCGGACTCTTCATGAGTCTTTGCGGCGGGGTGTATGTCGTTGGTGCGCTCCTCGGGGAATCGCCAGGGTGGACGGAGGTGATCCTGATCGTGTCCGTGCCGAGCCTGCTGATCGGCGTTGCCGTCATGTGGTTCGGATTCCGTGCGCTGAAACGGAGGTGGTCCTGACGTCGCCATTGCGGCACCGTCCCCGGACGGAGTCCGGGCTACGGGCTGACGCGTAGCCCGGGCTCTGCCCGGGGACCTTCCCTAAAAGATGATGTCGGTGCCCGGTCCGCTGATGAGAAGCGCCGGCGCGCCGGCAAGCTCCACCTGAAAATCCGCACCGAACAGCACGTCGGCCGTCAGAATCCCGCCCACGTAGGAGATCTGAGCGGCAAGGAAGGCTTGGTTGCCTGCGATCGCCAGATTCGCGTCAATGCCCGAGAGATCGATGCGGTCGCCGAGGAACATACCCAGCCCGTTGAAGTCGGTGATGACGTCGCGCGTGGCACCCGCGGGGCTGTCGTCCACCGACGCGAAGCGGAAAGTGTCGTTGCCGAAGCCGCCGGTCATCGCGTCGCGCCCCATCGCCCCGACCAGCAGGTCGTCCCCGGCGCCAGCCTCGATACGGTCATCCCCAACGTCGCCGTACAACTCGTCGTTCCCGTCACCGCCCGCGAGCAGATCGTTGCCGGCGCCACCGTAGAGAACATCATTTCCGTTCATGCCGTTCAGGTAGTTGGCGGCTTCATTGCCGATCAGCGTGTTGTCCTGAGCGTTGCCAAATCCCTGAAGAGTGGTGCCGACGAGGACGAGGTTTTCGAAGCCATAGCGCAAGGTCCAATTCACCGAGGAATACACCGTGTCCGTACCCGTGGTCTCGGCGGACTCCACCGCGACGTCCTGGGCGCTGTCCACCACGTAGGTGTCGCTGCCCCAGCCGCCATCCATGAAATCGTTGCCGGTGCCACCGTCGAGGAAGTCATCGCCAATCCCGCCGAGGATACGGTCGTTGCCGCCGTCGCCGTACAGGCGGTCATTGCCCGCGCCGCCGTCGATCACGTCGTCTCCGGGTGCCTGCGGATTGAGCAACCCTTCGTCGCCGCGGATGTAGTCATCGCCAGCGTAACCGAAGAGGTAGTCGGGGCCGCCGAGGCCGAAGATTCGATCGGCCTCGCTCGATCCGCCGATGGGGTCGTAGAAGCGGCTTCCGTAGTAGGTTGGCACCGTGTTCTCCTTGAGGGAATGTTCGAGTTCGTGGACTTGCTGCTGCAGTTCTTGTCGAGTCCGAGTCTCGCGTCTGCGTTCCGTTCTCGCCGGGGCCGCTGACGGCAGACAGGTACGGCGCCGGTGAACCCTTGCCGATCGGGCGCGGGTTCACCGGGTCCTGCTGGAACCGCCTTACATCACGATGTCGCTGAAGACGCCGCCGATCACGATGCCAGGCGCACCGGCCAGCTGGATCTCCAGGTCGGCGCCGAACAGCACATCGGCCCGCAGGATGCCGCCCACGTAGGCGATCTGCGCGGCAGCGAACGCCTGGTCACCGGGGAGGAGGAGGTTGGCGTCGATTGCGGACAGGTCGATGCGGTCGCCGGGGGCGAAGCCCAGGCCGTTGAAGTCCGTGATGACGTCGCGCATCGCGCCGGCCGGGCTCTCGGCGACAGACAGGAAGCGGAACACGTCGTTGCCCGTGCCCCCTGTCTGAACGTCGCGCCCCATTCCGCCCACCAGAAGATCGGCTTCCGATCCGCCGTTGAGGTTGTCATCGCCGTCTCCGCCGTACAGGGAGTCGTTGCCGCTGTCGCCTAGCAGCAGGTCGTTGCCGCCCCAACCGTAGAGCGTGTCGTTGCCGGCCAGGCCGCTCAGGAAGTTGCCGAGCGTGTTGCCCTGCAGGATGTTGTCCTGGCTGTTGCCGACGCCGGTCACCGCCGCGCCCGTGAGCGTCAGGTTCTCGAAGTTGGCGCCCAGCGTCCGATTGACCGACGAGACGATCGTGTCGATCCCGCCGCCGAAGCCTTCCGTCGTGATGTCCGCGACGTTGTCGACCACGTAGACGTCATCGCCGGCACCGCCGTTCATGTTGTCCACCCCGGTGCCGCCATCGAGGTAATCGTTGCCGTTGCCGCCGAACATGGTGTCGTTGCCGGCATCGCCATACATCCGGTCGTTGCCATTGCCGCCGTCCATCCAGTCATTGCCGGGCACGTTGGGGAAGGGCGCGGGTGCGCCGTTCGCGAGGTTGTCGCCCCGCATGTAGTCGTCACCGTCCCCGCCCAGGAGCGTGTCGTTTCCGCCAAGACCGAAGATCTGGTCGGCGAGCGGCGTGCCGCCGAGGAAGTTGTTGAGGGGAGTTCCGCTGATGAAAGCCATGGTAAGTCTCCTTGATTCGCATGGGTGCTGCGTTAGTCGATGCGTGGGAGTCGCGCCGGGTTTCGAATCGTCCGGTCACGGGCACGCGGTCTCATCCGGTGGTGTCCCGTCCGGGCGCTGGTGTTGCGCCTTCAGGCAGGACGCCGGATGTACGGCAACTCCCCGACTGCTCCGGGTGTCTTGCGGAGGCGCTGTCGCGAATCGACGCGCACCGATGGACACCTCGCACTGTGGTTCCTGTGTCGGCCCGTCTTCGTGTGACCGTCAGGGCTCCCGCGCTGCGCGGCGGAGGAACCCGAGGATCGGATCGACGAAGTATTCGAGCGGCGTGCGTGCCGCGGTCTTGACGAAGACCTCTGCCGGCATGCCTGCCTGCAACTGGAGATTGCCAGCCTCACGAAGCGACTGCGCGTTCACGCGGACCCGTGCAACGTAGTAGGCGGTCTTGCCGTCGGGGCTGGTCATCCGATCGGCGGCGACGTACTGGATCTCGCCGCTCACTACCGGAGTGAGCCGCTGGTTGAACGCGGTGAGCCGCACGTCCGCTGCCGTTCCCGGCCGGACGTGGTTGATGTCTTCCGGGCGAACGTGCGCTTCGATCAGCAGCGAGGGGTTCTCCGGCACGATGTCCATCAGTGCCTCTCGCGGGCCGATGGCGGCACCCGCGGTCGACACCTTCAGATCGACGACGACGCCGGACACCGGCGCGGCGATCACCTGGCGCGCCGCGGCGTCTTCGGAGGGCCGAAGCCGCTCCTGCAGGTCGAAGAGACGCGCGGTGCTTTCCTTGTGCTCGTTCGCGGCCTGGGCCACGTAATGGTCCTGCAGGGTGACGGCGCGCAGTTCCAGTTCCGGAATCTTCTGGCGTGCCCGGGAGAGTTCCGCGAGATTCTCCTCCCGGCGTGCCTGGTAGTCGGCCTCGGTCCGTTGCAGCGTGAGAAGCCGCGTGCGCGAGACGAACCCCTGCGCGGACAGTGACCGGTTGGCCTCCACCTCCTCGCGCTGCAGATCGAGTGCACGTCCTTCCGTCTTTCGCTGTGCGAGGCGGGCTTCGATCTCGCCGCGGGCTTCACCCGCCTGTGTGCGCAGGAGCGTCACCTGGCTCCTGAGGGCGTCGCGTCGTACTTCGAACAGCGCCTGTTCCCGGCGCAACAGTTCGGCGACACGCGGGTCGTCCGCCCGGTGAGTCAAGGCTTCCGGGAAGATGATCTGCTGCGCCAGCTCTCGCTCCGCGGCGAGACGGGCGTTGCGGGCCAGCTCCGCATCGAGTTGTGTGCGGACCAGCGAGAGCGCCGCCTCGACCTTCACATCACCGAGAACGATGAGCGGCTGACCCTGCGTGACACGATCGCCATCGTGCACGCGGATCTCCTTCACGATGCCGCCTTCCTGATGCTGGATCGTCTTGCGATTGGTTTCCACCTTCACCAGGCCGGCGGCGATGATCGCGCCGGAGATCGGCGCCATTGCGGCCCACGCGCCCACGCTCAGGAACGCGGCGATCCCGATGACGACGCCGGTGCGAGCCAGCTTGCGGGCGGCGTGGAACTCCTCCGCCACGGCATCTTCGACCGCCTTGCGCTTTGCCTCGACGAGCTTCATGCCGGCACCCTCCTCGGACCCTGGCTTGCCACCGGAACGGACTGCGGCACGCTGCCGCGCGTCACCCGCGCCACCACCTCGGCGCGCGGACCGAACATCTCCACCACGCCGTCGTTGAGGACGAGCACCTTGTCCATGTGCGCGATCAGCGAGGCGCGTTGTGCGATCACGAAGACCGTCACGCCGTCAGCCTTCAAGGCATGCAGCGCGCGGACGAGGGCATCTTCGCCTTCGCCATCCAAGTGCGAATCCGGTTCGTCGAGGACGACGATCCGCGGTTGCCCGAACAGGGCGCGCGCAAGGCCTACGCGCTGCCGCTGTCCGCCCGAGAGTGCACGGCCGCCTTCGCCGACCACGGTGTCGTACCCCTGCGGCAGCCGCAGGATCATGTCGTGCGCGTTGGCGCGCTTCGCGGCGGTGATGACGTCTTCGGGGTCACACGCACCCAGTCGTGCGATGTTCGAGGCGATCCGGCCGTCGAACAGGCCGATGTCGTCCGGCAGATAGCCGAGTTGCGGGCCGAGACGGTCGCGGGACCACTGCGCGATGTCCGCGCCATCGATTCGTACGCAGCCCGAACCAGGCTGCCACGCACCGACCAGCACACGCGCCAGCGTCGACTTGCCGGACCCGCTCGGCCCGATGATGCCGATGGCCTCACCGGGGGCTGCATCGAATGAGACGCCCTTCAGGATCGCGCGATTCGAGCCGGGCGCGCCGCACACGACCTTGTCGACGCGAACACCACCGGTGATCGCGGGCAACTCGGTCGGCACCGCGTCCGGGTCGTTTGCCGTCACGAGCGCATCGAGACGCCGATAGGCTGCCTGCGCGTCGGTCAGCGTGCGCCATCCGGAGATGAGCGTTTCGACGGGGGCGAGGGCACGGCTCAGAAGGATCGTGCCCGCCATCATCACGCCGGCGGTCACGTGCTGGTCGAGGACGAGGTAGGCGCCGACCGCGACCATGAGAATCTGCAGCAGCTGGCGGAGGAACTTCGACAAGCCGCCGATGGTGACGGCCGCGCGGTGGGCATCCGCGGCGAGCGTTGCGGACTTGAGACTGGCGTGCTGCCAGCGTTGCGTGAGATTGCCGGCCATGCCGAGTGCGCCGACGACCTCCGGCTGGCGCAGCCCCGCTTCGATGAGACCGGCGGCCTGACGCGACTCGTTCTGCGAGGCGTCGAAGGAAGCACGCGTGGCGCGTTCGTTGACCCAGGCGAGAGCGAGGAGGGCGATGGCTCCCGCCGTGGCGACGGCGCCCAGTAGCGGGTGGAACAGGAACACGACGAGCAGGTAGACGACCAGCCAGGGCGCGTCGAAGAGCGCGAGGATCGCGGGGCCCGTCAGGAAGGTTCGGAGCACGCCAAGGTCGCGCATGCCGCCGACGTAGTCACCCTGGCGGACCTGTCGCGCTTCGCGCATCAGGCCGCCCACCACACTCGGCGCGAGCAGCTTCTCCATCGCCGCGGAGGCCGCGAGGAGGAGTCGGCTGCGCAGCATGTCCATCACCATCATCAGGATCAGTGCGCCGACGGCCGCGGCGGAGAGGAGGAGGAGCGTCTCGCCGCTGCGGCTGGACAGTACCCGGTCGAATACCTGGACCATGTAGAGCGCCGGCACGAGGAGCAGCAAGTTCACGAACGAGCTGAACAGCGCGGCGTGCAGGAACATCGGCCGGAATCGTGAGACGAATTGGCGCATGGCTCCGTGGATACTTCAGTAGGTGGTCTCCGAGCGCGCTGACTGCTCGCGCTCACCGAAATCTCATTTTTTGTGAGGTTAGGCTTCGAGGTCACCAGCCTCCATATGCGCGGAGGCATATGAGATTTGCATACGCGGGATGGGCCGACCGACGTTGGTCGGTGTGGGTGCGCCTGTCATGAATTTGTAGCCCGGACGGAGCGAAGCGAACTCCGGGGGGGCGATGTCTCGTGCGTCCGACGCATCCCGGAGTCGGCGCGGGTGCGCCTCGTCCGGGCTACGGGTGCCTCGACGGATCGAACGCCTCGGGTGAAGTGATGCGCAATTGCGCCGGCCACGATTGTGTAGCCCGGACGGAGCGAAGCGAACTCCGGGGGGGCGATGTCTCGTGCGTCCGACGCACCCCGGAGTCAGCGCCGTCGTGCCTCGTCCGGGTCACGGGTGCCTCGACGGATCGAACGCCGAGGGTAATGAGATGTGCGAATGCGCCAGCCACTAGCGTGTAGCCCGGACGGAGCGAAGCGAACTCCGGGGCGGTGCGTCGTGTCGTGCGATAACTCCCGGAGTCGGCGCCATTGCGCCGCGCCCGAATTACACGGCGAGATATTCGCGGCGAGCCGGCTCGTCGGCGAGCAGGCCCGCCATCGAATTCTCGTAACAGATCTGCCCTTTCTCTAGGATGTACGCGCGGTCGGTGATGGCCGCGGCGAAGCGCAGGTTCTGTTCGGAGATGAGCAGCGTGAGCCCTTCGCGCTTCAGTTCGCGGATGGCCTCTGCCATTTGGTCGACGATCACCGGTGCCAGGCCCTCGGACGGTTCGTCGAGCAGCACCGCGCGCGGATTGCCCATGAGCGTGCGGGCGATCGTGAGCATCTGCTGCTCACCGCCGGACATCTCGCCGCCACGGCGCCCGCGCATGCGGCCCAGATTCGGAAACAGCGCGTAGAGGCGCTCGGGTGTCCAGTGCGGGGCGTCCTCGCGGCGAGGACGGCGACCGACCTCGAGGTTTTCCTCAACGGTGAGATCTGCGAACACACGGCGCTCTTCCGGCACGTAACCCAGACCCTGACGGCAGATGGCGTAGGGCGCGGCCCCGTCGATTCGTCGCCCGGCAAACTGCACCTTGCCACCTCGCGGGCGCACGAGCCCCATTAGCGACTTCAGTGTCGTCGACTTGCCCGCGCCGTTGCGGCCGAGCAGCGCGACCACTTCGCCGCGGTGCACTTCCAGGCTCACGCTGAACAGAATGCGCGCCTGCCCGTAGAACGCGTCGACGGTGTCGGCCCGCAGCAGGGATTCGGCGGCGGCAGTCATGCGGTGGAAAGCTCCGCGGTGGGATCGTCGTAGCCCAGGTAGATGGCCTGTACCTGGGGATCCTGGCGCACGGATGCAGGATCGCCCTGCGCGACGAGCCGCCCGCGATCGAGCACGAGCAGACGATCCGCATGCCCGAACACGATGTCCATGTCGTGCTCGGTGAACAGCACGGCCATACGAGACGACGCGACGAGGCCAGTCACGAGTTCCATCAGCGCGTGCCGCTCCCGCGGCGCCATGCCGGCGGTGGGCTCGTCCATCAGCAGCAGGCGCGGTCGGTTGGCGAGGGCGACGGCGAGTTCGAGGCGCTTCAGGTCGCCGTAGGCAATCTGCGCGCAGGAACGTTCGGCCTGATCGGCCAGCCCCACCTGGTTGAGGAGTTCCGCTGCTTCGTCTCGATACTGCCGCGTCGCTCGGGTCCACGGTGTGAGGCCCTGCCGATGATGGGAGAGCAGGGCGGTCTGCACGTTTTCGATGACCGACATCGACGCGAAGGTCGCCGTGATCTGGAACGTGCGTCCGACGCCTTTCCGGAACAGTTCGCGCGGAGGCAGACCCCGCAAGCTCTCGCCGGCGAGCCGGACATCGCCGCCGTCCGGCCGCACCTGGCCGCCGATCAGGTTGAAGCACGTGCTCTTGCCCGCACCGTTGGGCCCGATGAGCGCCACGCGCTCGCCGGCGTCGACCGAGAAGGTGACGTCCGCCACGGCGTGGACGCCGCCGTATCGCTTTTCGAGGTTTCGGGCTTCGAGGAGACTCATGCGCGCTTCGCCAGGAGGCGCCCCACGCTGCCGACGATGCCGGCCGGAAACGCGAGCACGATCACGAGCACGACCGCGCCGAGCACAAGCCGCCAGTACTCGGTGTGGCGCAGCACCTCGTCCTGCAGTGCGGTGAAGACGACGGCACCGACGACCGGACCGAGCAGCGTCTGCACGCCGCCCAGCAGCACCATGACCAGACCATCCACCGAGCGCGCGATCGCCATGACCTCGGGCGAGAGACTGCCCTTGGAGAACACGAACAGCGCGCCCGCTAGGCCGGCCGCCGCGCCGGACACCGGAAAGGCCAGCCACTGCACGCGGCGGACGTCCACGCCGAGAGCTTCTGCGCGGGCCGGCGCGTCGCGCCCGGCGCGCAGCAGGAACCCGAACGGCGAGTAGGTGACGATCCAAATGAGCATGAGGCTCACCGCCCCGGCGCCGAGCGTGAGCAGGAAGTAGCGCGTCTTGCCCGCGGCCCACTCCGCGGGCCACAGGCCCACCAGCCCGTTGCTGCCGCCGGTGACGTCGTCCCACTGGAACGCGACCGACCACGTGATCTGTGCGAACGCGAGCGTGAGCATCGCGAGATACACGCCCGCAAGCCGCACGGAGAACCACCCGACCACGAGCCCGCCGAGTGCCGCGACCAGCGGCGCGGCGATGAGCGCCGTCCCCATGGACCAGCCGGCGCTCTTGACCAGCAACGCCGCCGCGTAGGCGCCAATACCGAAGAACGCCGCGTGGCCGAAAGACGCCATGCCGCCGGGACCCATCAGGAAGTGCAGGCTTGCCGCGAACACCGCGAAGATCACGATGTCGGTAAGCAGCACCAGGGAGTATTCGTCCACGAACAGCGGTGTCAGCGCGCAGAGGCCCAGCACGGCGAGCGCGCCCGCCACGAACCGGGCGCCGGGTGTCACGATTCTCGGCTGGCCGCGCAGCGCATCCGCGTGACCGATGGGGCGGCCCAGCAGGCCCCAAGGGCGAAACGCGAGCGTGAGCGCCATCAGCAGGAACTCGATCACCAGCGTGAGCTTGGTGAGGTTGAAGCCGATGCCGGCGATCTCGACCGTGCCGAGCGCGACGCACAACGCCTTCACCAGCCCGATGATCAGCGCCGCGAGAAACGCGCCCTGCAGGCTGCCCAAGCCGCCGATCACGACGACCACGAAGGCGTCCGTGATCGCGATGAGGTCGAGGTTGAGGCTCGCGGGTTCACGGGGGATCTGGAGCGCACCCGCGAGGCCTGCGAGGAAACTGCCGAGTGCGAACACACCGGTGAAGAGCCACGCCTGATTGACGCCGAGCGCGCCGACCATCTCGCGGTCGAGCGTGGCCGCGCGCACGAGGATGCCCCAGCGCGTCTTCGTGAGCAGCGCCTGGAGCGCGAGCAGCACGACCGGGCCCAGCACGATGAGGAACAGGTCGTAGCTCGGGATGAAGGCTTCGCCAATCTGCACGGCTTCGGAGAGCCCGGGGGCGCGCGGGCCGAGGACGTCCTCCGGCCCCCACACCATCAGCGCGACATCCTTGAGAATCAGCACGACCGCGAAGGTGCCGAGGAGCTGGAACAGCTCAGGCGCGTGGTAGATGCGCTTCAGCACGGCGACTTCGATGATCACGCCGAGCACGGCGGCGACGACCGCCGCCGCAACGATACCGCCCCAGAACCCGAAACCGCCGCCGAGGTGTTCGGCCACCGTGATGCCCGCGTACGTGCCGATCATGTAGAGCGACCCGTGCGCGAAATTGACGATGCGCGTGACGCCGAAGATCAGCGAGAGGCCGGAGGCGAGCAGGAACAGCGTGGACGCCCCGGCAAGACCGTTGACGAGTTGGGCCAGTAGCTCGGGCAGGGACATCTTGTGATGGGCTTTGTGCGGGAGATCGCGGGGCCGTGGCCCCGCAGCGACTTATTCGGTGGGGCGGAGCTTCTTCACCTCGTCATCGGACGGCAGATACGAGCGGCCGTCGCGGTACACCCAGTCGACCATCACGCCCTTGCCGTCGCGCTTCGCGAGCTTGCCCACGTACGCGCCCATGGTGGACTGGTGGTCCAGCGCGCGGTAGGTGATCTTGCCGAACGGCGTGTCGATGTTGAGATCCCGCATGGCCGCGATGAACTTCTCGGGTTCGGTGGAGCCCGCCTTGCGCAGCGCGGCTGCCACGCTGTGCAGCGCTGCATAGCCGACGACGGAGCCAAGCCTCGGGTAGTCGTTCCAGCGCTTGCGGTAGGCCTCTACGAATTTCTTGTGCTCGGGCGAGGCGATCTCGCTCCACGGGTAACCCGTGACGGTCCAGCCTTCGGGCGTTTCGTCCTTGAGCGGGTCGAGGTACTCGGGTTCCCCCGCGAGGAGGTTGAAGACCTCCCGTCCGCGGAACAGCCCGCGCGTATTGCCCTCCCGCACGAACTTGGCGAGGTCCGCGCCGAAAAGCGCGCTGAAGATCGCATCGGGCTTCGCGCTGGCCAGTGCCTGCACAGTCGCGCCTGCGTCGATCTTGCCGAGCGGCGGCGCCTGCTCCGCGACGAACTCCACATCGGGCTGGCGGGCCTTCAGCAGCTTGCGGAAGGCATCGGCGGCGGACTGACCGTACTCGTAGTTCGGGTACACGATGGCCCAGCGCTTCTTCTTGAGGCGGGCGGCTTCCGGGATGAGCATGGCGGTCTGCATGTACGTCGAGGCCCGCAGCCGGAAGGTGTAGTGATTGCCGTTGTCCCACACCAGCTTGTCGGAGAGCGGTTCCGCGGCGAGGAAGGGCAGCTTGCGCTGCCTGGCGAAATCGCTCACGGCAAGGCCCACGTGTGACGCGAAGGTGCCCATCAGCACCTGCACCTGTTCGCGGCTCGCGAGTTCCTCTGCCACACGTACGGCGTCGCCGGGGTTGCCGTTGTCGTCGCGCGAGATGACCTCGATCTTGCGGCCCGCGACGCCGCCGGCCGCGTTGACTTCCTCCATCGCGAGCTGCCAGCCCTTCCGATAGGGCTCCAGGAAGGCGGGGAATCCCTTGTACGAGTTGAGCTCGCCGATGCGGATGGGCTGCTGCGCCTGCGCCAAGCCGACCCAAAGCACGGCCGCGGCGGCCGCCAGAATTCGTTTCATCGATGCCATCCCGGTTTCCTGTCGTGGTGGTGTCGGGCTGCCGGCGCTCAGCGCTGGCCGTCCCACACGCTGATGTCCTGCGCCTTGAGCCCGCCCATCCGCGCATGGATACGCCCGCCGTCGCCCATCACCAGCACCACGACCAGTTCCCCGGCGCGCGGGGCATCGGGGATGCGGACTTCCATCGCGTCGAAGTGGCTGCGGACGTAGCAGGCGTTGATGTGATGCAGCGGAATGTCGATGGCGGTGCCGACGGTACCGACCTTGGCGCTGGATGGCACGATGGCCTTCGCCCCGCCCAGCACCTCGCGCATTGCATAGCCGCCGGGCACATGCCAGAACGCGCCGTGCTCGATCTCGCCGTCGGCCCCGACGATGGTGCCCTTGCCGTAGGTCTCCACGCGCTTCGGATCACCGCCGTGTGCGGCCACCAGGCGCTTGGCCATCTCCAGGCCCAAAGGCTTCAGCAGTTCCATGAAGGGTTCGATCACCTCCACGTAACGGCCGGCGTAGGGATTCCGGATGACCGCCGCGACGGCCACCTTGCGCTGGGGCTTCGCGGGGGCGGGGCCGCCTTCGTGGAGGATCTCCTCGACGAACGTGCAGATCTTGCGGACTTCGACGGTGGGCGCGGTGTCGGTCATGGGCTTCCTGGCAGTCGATTGGCGAAGAGCGCCGGGGCGCTTCGGGCAGGTCGAACTTTACCCGGAAGCGGCGGGCGAGGGAGCGATTGTGTGGGGATGCGGCGGACGGCCCCGGATGGGGGTGCAGCCCGGGCTCCGCCCGGGGGGCGGTGTCCATTGCCCGCACCCGGTGGGAACGGGACGCCGGACTCAGTCCCCAGGCCCTCGCAGCAGTGAGTCGATCGGCACGCCTTCGTACAGATCGCGCATCGGGAGCGTCAGCGCGATCGAAGCGAACTCGACGTCTTCCGGACCTGAGTACTCGATGCGTTACCATCCGTGGTCGACTTGGCGCCGACGGCTCTCGAACTTTGCATCCTCCAGACTGGCGATGAGCAGGCCGCGCATGGTCTACGCTGCTGCTCAACCTCGCTCTCCATCTCTTCCGCCTCGGAGCCCTTTCATGCTGGTCAAACAATCCGTCCGTGCGCTGTGTGCGGTGCTCGCACTTGCCGTGGCCGATGGCCCCACCTGGGCCTGTACAGGCATCTCGCTCAAGGCAGCCGATGGGGCGGTGGTAGTGTCTCGCACGGTGGAGTGGGCGCTCAGCGACGCGATGCACGACAGCCTGGTGTTGTTTCCGCGCGCCTATGCCTTCATCGCCCAAACGCCCGAGGGCTCCAACGGCCTGAGTTGGAATGGTCGCTATGGCTTCGTGTCGCTGCGCGCTTACGACCAGGACTATGGGCCCGACGGCTTGAACGAAGTCGGCTTGTACGTTGGCATGTACTACTTCCCAGGCTTCGCCGACTTCGCGCCCTACGACAAGGCCCAGGCCAAGCGTTCCCTCAGCGTCGGCGATCTGATGCGCTGGATGCTGTCGTCCTTCACGACCGTCGCAGAGGTTCGGGCGGCGTTGCCTGAGGTGCGTGTGGTGAACGTCGACGACCCTCGTTTTGGCGGGGCGGCATTGCCTTTTCACTGGAAGATCGCCGACCCGAGCGGCGCCTCGGTAGTGATCGAGATCGTGGACGGCGGGCAGGTCAAGGTGCACGAGGCCGTACTGGGCGTGATCACCAACTCGCCCGAGTACGACTGGCACGTGACCAACCTGCGCAACTACCTGGGTCTTCAGCAGGGGCCCAAGGCGCCCGTCAAGGTTGACGGCGTGACCCTGGCGCCCTTGGGTGCCGGCTCGGGCCTGTTGGGCCTGCCGGGCGACTTCACGCCGCCTTCGCGCTTCGTGCGGGCGGCGGCCTTCACGGCTTCGGTGCGGACTTTGGCCACGGCCGAAGACGCCATTGGCGAGTCGTTCCGCATCCTGGACAGCTTCAACATCCCGCTGGGCACCTTGGCCAGTGGTTTTGAACAGGCGAAAGACATTCCGGGCGCGACCCAAATCACGACCGCCGCCGATCTCAAGAACCGGGTGCTGTATTTCCACACGATGGCCAACCGGCAAGTCCAGAAACTGGACCTGAAGCAGATCGACTTCGCCAAGATCCCGCAGCAGGTGCTCAACAGCGGCACCAGCCGCCGGCAGGCGGTTCGCGATATCACCGGCGACGTCAAACCTCAGCGTTGAGCGGCTGCGCGCTAATCTCACTGTGTCATAACCGTAGCCGCATTGTGCTACTCCCGCAGTGCGGACAGAACCCGAGGGCGTGAATGACTCGCACGGCCAGATCGTGGCGGAGGGTCGCAATCGAATCAGCCACGTGGCGCCGCGCGCGCCGGGCTGCCGCGCGGGATGTAGTCGTCGGGAAGGGCAGGTGCTTGGCGAGCGAGAGACACATGGGGTCGCGACTTCCGGGCACGCGTCCCTGGACACCTACCCGACCTCCTCTCACTTCTTACTAACCTGCCTAGCGTCGAGTAGTGCACCCCGACGTGTTCCGACAGTCGCTTCTTTGTGTTTTCCCCCGACTGGAACGCGGCGGCGATTGCCGAGTCGCGATCACCCTTCGCAGCCGCCTCGAACGTCGACAGTGGCTTTGCGCCCGGCCGCACCCGCACAACCCGTTCGGGTGAGGCCCGTCCTGCGAGCGAACACGTTCACCCGATTCCCCCAGTCATTCTCGTTTGCTGCGGTCGACGCGAGGCCGCCGCAGGGGACCGGCTGGGCAAAGAGGGCGGATCGCGGCGACGGCGAACTGGCCTTGGAGGCGCAGACCCGCGGCACCCGTGATGTCGGCAGCCGAGGCGGCACCCGCAAACCTACGCCGCCGGTCCTCTTCGCCATGCACTGACTGAAGCACGACGACTCAGGTGAAACGCGGGCATCGGACGGATCCGATGCCCGGTTGCTCAGGGATTGCCCAGGTAGTCGCGTTTGCCGATCTCGACCCCGTTGTGCCGCAGGATGTTGTAGGCGGTCGAGATATGGAAATAGAAATTGGGCACGGCGTGGCCCAGCAGGAACTGCATCCCCTTGTAGTGGGTTTCCTTTTCGCCGCGCTTGATCACGATGTCCTTGTCTTCGGTCCCGTCGATCTGGGCGGGTGTGACGGACTGGATGAATGCGATGGTCCTGGCGACTCGCGCCTTGAGATCGGGAAGAGTCTTTTCGGTGTCCTCGAAGACGGGGTTCTCGATCCCGGCGAGGCGAGCCATCACGCCCTTGGCCGCGTCGCAGGCAATCTGCACCTGACTGCTCATGGGCAGCATGTCCGGAAACAGGCGATACGCGGGCAGCACGGACGGATCGATCTTCTTCGCCTCGACGTGGGCCTGGGCCTTGTCGAGAATGTTGGACAGATTGCCGAGGATGTTGATGAAGCGCGGGGCGCTGGCCTGATACATGGAAATCGTCACGGATGAACCTCGAGGGAGTGGCTGGGGAATTCCGCGACAGCATACAGGGGGTTGCGCGGGTGTCCGTGCGCAGATCGCGTAGCCCGGGCTCCGCCCGGGGGCGAAGCTGGATACGGAGGCCCCCCGGACGGAGTCCGGGCTACGCCGTCGCCACGACGCGGCCCTGAAGGCGAAGCACAGCTGCGCCGATCAGGCCGGCGGCCACCATCTGCTCGGCCGCGCGAAGTCCCGACGCCAGAGCAGTGTCGACGAATGTCGGAGGCAGCAGCCCGACGTTCACGGTCACCGGCAGGTCGCCCAGATCGGAGTCGTCGCGCAGTTCCCGTGCGGGCCGGCGCTCGATGGCTTCGTGTTCTACATTGACGGCATTGGCGACGAGCGTCGCTGCGGCGTCGGCCGCTGCGGCATCCCGAGCGACGACTGTCACGGCATCCGCGATTCCCAGCGACTGTGATCGACCGCGCCAGCCGGAGGTGGCGATGCCGCGCCAGGGCTGGTCGGCGCGGAGCAGGGCGTGCCCATGCAGGGCGGCGTCCTCGATGCCGGCGATGCCCAGCCGATAGGTCTCACCTTCTTCAAGATAAATGGCGATGTCGCCCCCGTTGTTCACCGATGCCCGACACAAGGCGCGACCCGCGACCATCGCGCCGAGGATTTCGTCGGCGACGGCGCCGGCTACCGCCGCCATCGGGGTGATGTACACCGCGCGATGCGGCCAGCACGCGGCGAGCATCCGCAGGGCGACCGGTCCCTGGACGTCCGGTGGGCAATCGGTCAGGGGCTGGCGAAGCAGGCGCAGTTCGGTGACGAGCACGGCGAGGACATCCTGGAAGCGCGCCGTCGCCTGTTGACACGCTGCGTCGATCTCGGTGGCGTCACTGGCGTCCGCCGCGATGACGAGATCGATGGGGCCATGCTGGAGATGCAGGCGCCCGTCGAGCAGTCGGGCCTGCAGCGGGCCGCCCCATGGCGAAGGCGGCGAGGGGAGAGGTGCGGTCGGAGGAGTGCTGCTCAATCGAGGATCGCGCAACGTGACCGCGCCGGCCTTAGACGCGCGACACCATCGGCCACGGGTTCTCCGGGCGCCAGTCGGTCGCCGTGCTTCGCGCGTTGGCGAGCACGTCCTCCAGCTTGACGATGCTCCCGAGATGGCCGCCCAGCTGCGCGTAGTGGTCGAGCCGCATCGTAAACTCGATGGGCACGACCAGCGCCGGGGTCGGCACGGAACCCACGGCGCGATCGGGCATGCGTGCCACGTCGACCATCACGGTGATGCCGCCGCCCGGCCACAGATACGCCGGTGCGCCGCCGCAGGTGACGCGCGTGAGTTCCGCCTTCACGGAGCGCGTGAGTTGCACGGGGTTCTCCGTTACGCCGGCGCGCAGGCTGCCGCCAGCGCCGCCCATGAAAAGCACAGTGCACAGCGCGGGTTCGCAGTTCTCGGCGATGCGCGATACCGCGTGGCCGATGGCCTCGGGCACGGGCGCCGGCTGCGGGCGCAGCTGGTCGTCGAGCACGAACCACGCGGACTGCTCGCCGGTGGTCGACACCATCAGCAGCCGCAGGCCCGGCCAGGCGACCTTGGGGTCGATGGAGGCGACGATGTCGAGCGGGTCGGTGATGTCGGTGCCGCCCCATCCGGAGCCGGGCTGGGCGACCTTGAAGTAGCGGCCGGGCGTGGACTTGCGGCCGCGCACCTGGATGCCTGCGGGCTTCATCCCGAGGAAGCGGCCGGCCTGGTGTTCCGACAGCACGCCGGTGATGTGGTCGTCGACGACGATGACTTCGTCGGCGTGCCCGAACCACTGCTGCGCGAACATGCCGATGGTCGCGGAACCGCAGCCCACGCGCATGCGCTCCTCGCGGTCGCCGTCGACGATGGGCGGAGCGTCCGCCTGGATGACGACGGCGGAACCGCCGTCGATGGTGACTTCGACCGCCTGCTTGTTGCAGAGCTTTTCCAGCACGTCGCAGGTCACGCGGCCCTCGCGCTTGCTGCCGCCGGTCAGGTGCCGCACGCCGCCCAGCGCGAGCATCTGCGAGCCGTACTCGGCCGTGGTCACGTGGCCGACCTGCTCGCCGTCGACGCGGATCGCCGCCTGCTCCGGACCCAGAAACCGGTCGGTGTCGATCTTCACCTTCACGCCGCAGTAGCTGAAGATGCCTTCGGTCACCACGGTGACGAGATCCACGCCGTCGTGCCGGCTCGACACGATGAAGGGCGCGGGCTTGTAGTCGGGGTAGGTGGTGCCGGCACCGATACCGGTCACGAACACGGGCGCATCGGCGAGCACTTCGCCACGCCATTCGTCCGCGCGGTCGAGGAATCGCACCCGGGCGCCGCCGGTTTCCTCCGCGCGCTGCGCGAGCACCAGCGGGTCCACGCGCGACAGACGGCCGTCGACATTGGCGTACCGATCGCAAGCGCCGGTCTTGCCGGGACGGATGATGCACAGCACGGGGCAGGCGTCGCAGCGCACGTTGCCGGCAGGCACGGGCTGGTCGAGCGCGTCGGCGGATTCGGTGTTGGTGTCGCTGCGCATGGTGTCAGACCTTCGTTGGCTTCGCGGCGATGGCGGCGCGCAGGCGATGCGGCAGCACCGGCACGGCGGTGATTCGCACGCCGGTCGCGTGGCGGATCGCGCCGAGAATCGCAGGCGGCGTGGGAATCAGAGCGGGCTCGCCTACACCCTTCGCACCACCGGGGCCGAGCGGCTCGCGGTCCTCGATGAGGATGGTCTCGATCTCGGGCATGTCGCCCACCGTCGGGATGAGGTAGTCGTGGAGGTTCTCGGTCTTGCCGGCGAGGTATTCCTCCATCAGCGCCAGGCCGAGCCCCTGCGCGATGCCGCCGTGAATCTGGCCTTCCACCTGCTGCGGGTTGAGCGCACGACCGACGTCGTGGGCGGCGATCACGCGCAGCACCTTCGTCGTGCCGAGTTCGAGATCGACTTCCACTTCTGCCATCTGCGCGGCAAACGCGTAGGTGGCGTAAGGCGTGCCCTGGCCGTTCTCGTCGAGCGGGGTGGTGGGCGGGTCGAAACGGCCGGTGCCCTCGACGACGTCGCCATGGCTGTTCGGGTCGAGCGTGGTGAGGTCCACGACGTGATCGCCCTGCTCGTCGGTCACTCGCAGGCGCCAGCCTTCCAGCGAGAGCTTCGCGGGTTCGGTCGCGCCCACGAGTGCCAGGATGTTCGCGCGGAGGTCCCGGCCCGCGAGCTCGGAGGCCTTGCCCGACACGAACGCCTGCCGCGATGCGGAGGACTTGCCGGCGTCGAGCGTGAGGTCGGTGTCACCCATCACGTAGCGGAAGGCGCTCATCGGCAGCCCGACGGCGTCCGCCACGACCTGCAGCATCGTGGTGGTGGTGCCCTGGCCGATGTCGGCGCAGCCGTTGTAGAACGTGACCACCCCGTCGCGCCCGAGGCCCACGCGCATGGCAGACGGATTCGACAGCGCCGTGTTGCCGATGCCGTACCACATGCAGCCGATGCCGACGCCCCGGCGCGTGCGCGTGGCGGTGGCGTTGAACTCGGTGGCGGCATCGAGCGCGGCCTTCCACTTCTTCGCGAGCGCATCGATGCAGGCCACCAGCCCGCAGCTCGCTTCGAGCTTCTGTCCGGTGGCCGTGACGTTGCCGACACGCAGCGCGTTGCGGCGGCGGATGACGAGGCGGTCCATGCCGAGTCGTTCGGCAAGGTCGTCCATCATCGTCTCGTGCGCGATCGCCGCCTGCGGCACGCCGAACCCGCGGAAGGCGCCGGCCACGGGCTCGTTTGTTAGGTAGGCACGGCCGAGTGTGGCGACGTTCGGCACGTAGTAAGGACCCATCGCATGCACCGGCACCCGGTTGGCGACGGTGGGGCCCCAGCTCGCGTAGGCGCCTGTGTTGAAGATGGCATCCACGACCGCGGCCTGCAGCTTGCCCTTCGCGTCGGCACCGAACCGCGCCTCGATGTGCGCCGGGTGGCGTTTGGTGGAGGCCATCATGCTCTCGGGCCGCGAGTACACGCACGCGACCGTCCTGCCGGTCTTCCATGCGGCGAGCGCGATGAGCGGCTGCACCGAAAGGTCGAGCTTGCCGCCGAAGCCGCCGCCGCATGCAGTGGGCACGATCCGGACTTGCGTCGGGTCGATGCGCAGGATGCTCGCGACCTCGTCGCGGTCCATGTAGGGCGTCTGCGTGGTGGCGAAGATCTCGATGCGATCGTCCACGCGTCGCGCGTAGCCGGCCTCGGGCTCGATGTACGCGTGTTCGACGAACGCCGTGTCGAACGTCCCGTGTGCCACCGCCGTGCAGTCGGCCAGTGCCGCGGCGACGTCGCCGGTGCTCACGCGGCCCTGCACGAGGAAGTTGCCTGGCTTGTCGGACTGCACCAGTGATGCGCCAGCCTGCATGGCGGCCTCGGTGCCGATCACCGGGGACTCCAGCTCGTAGCGGACCGGGATGTCGTCCTCCGCGATGCGCTCCACCACGGCACGCGGCCCGACGAGCGCGAGCACAGCCTCGCCGCGGAAGCGCACAACCGACTGCGCGAGCACGGGCTGGTCCTTGATGTCGGGGTAAATGCCGTAGCCGTTCTTCGGCACGTCGGCGGCGGTGAGGACGAGTTCGAGTCCCGGATGCGCCCGCCGAAGCGGCTCGAGATCGCCGATACGGAAGCGGGCGCGCGCGTGCGGCGAGCGGATCACTCGCAGCCACGAGGCATCCGGCGGAATGCCGTCCGCGCCGAAGCGCGCCCGGCCATTGAGGCGCTCGGGGCCGTCCACTTTCAGGGCTCGCGCGCCGAGAGCCTGCCCGGCTTCAGGTGCTGCTGGAGCCTCGACGTCGCGTGAGGCATCCATCACCGCGGCGACGATGTTCTGGTACCCGGTGCAGCGGCACAGCACGCCGCCCAGGGCATCCTCGACCGACGATTGGTCGGGGGTGGAATCGCGCGCCAGCAGATCGGCGGCGGCCATCAGCATGCCGGGCGTGCAGATGCCGCATTGCGTGGCGAGGTGGCGATGGAACGCCGCCTGGAGCTTCGCAAAAACGGGCTGCTCGGCGAGCCCTTCCACGGTCGTCACCTCGCGCCCCGCCACCTGTCCGACCGGCGTGAGGCAGGCGCAAACCTGACGGTTGTCCACCAGTACCGTGCAGGCGCCGCAGTCGCCCGCGTTGCAGCCGATCTTGGTACCCGTCAGGCCCAGTTCATCGCGCAGCACATCGGCGAGCCGGGTGATGCCGGGAGCGGTCACGCGGACCTCTCTGCCGTTCAAGGTCAGGAGCGTGCCGGGCAGGGTAGGGATGTCGTTCACGGGGTGGCTATCAGAGACGGCCCGCGACTTCGTCGAGAAGGCGGGACACGACGGTGGCGGCGGCTTCGAGCCGGTACGCGCGAGTGGCGCGTACGTCGTCGATGGGTGTCAGGTGCACAAAGTGGTCGGGCGTCACGACCGAGCCCAGGCCGCCCCCGATGTCCTTGCCGAGCAGGGCTTCCTCGAGCGCTTCGAGCCGCTGCGCGACCGGCGAGCAGGCGCCGATCGCCACGCGTGCCCGGGTGACGACGCCCGCCGCGTCGGCCTCCAGACAGGCGGCGGCCATCACGATGGAAATCACCAGATAGCGGCGTGCCCCCAGCTTAAGAAAGTGGCCGGCGTTGCGGGCTGCGGGTTTAGGCACGAGTACGGCAGTCACGAGTTCGTCGACGGCACGGCGCACGCGTCGCGGTCCGAGGATGAAGGCATCGAGCGGCATCGTGCGCGGGCCCGCGGTGCCCTGGACTTCGACGGCGGCGCCCAGAGCGAGCAGCGGCGGCACGCCGTCCGCGGCTGGCGAGGCATTGCAGAGATTGCCGCAGATCGTGCCGGCGTTCTGGATCTGCTGGCCGCCGACTTCGCGCGCGGCGAGCTTCAGCGCGTCGAAACACGGAGGCAACGGAGCGGTGAGAATTTCCGACCAGGAGGTCGTGGCGCCGATGCGGAAGTGGTCGCCTTCGTCGCGGATGCCGCGTAGCGCGGCGATGGCCGTGATGTCGAGGATGTCGACATCGATGGTGCGACCGACCCGCGCCGGATAGAAGTCCGTACCGCCGGCGACGATGGTGCGGGGGCGGGCGGCGAGTTCCGCGATGGCGGAGGACAGCTCAGTCGGGCGCAGGTACAGGCCCATGGGACCGGTTCGTTTCTCGTTGTCGAATCCGGCCAATGATAGCGTCTCCGCGCGGAATAGCCGCGCGGAGTTGTGCGGCGATTTTCGTCAGGGGCAGTACTGCTTGAACTGCTTGGTGGCGTCGTTCTGCGCCGCGTTCGGTTTCTGGGGGGCGTCGTCGTCGAGGCCTGCGGCTGCGCCCGCGTTCATCGCGGCCATGGTCTGCTTAAGTTGTTTGCACTGCTCGGGGGAGAGCGCCGCGGTCGCGGCCGGCGCCGGCACGGCGGCGGGGGCCTCCGCGGTCTGCTGTTTCTGGGCGTTGGACTTGGCCGCAGCGGCTTCCCTGGCTTCGCGAGCCGCCTGGGCTTCGCGGGCGGCCTTGGCGTCCTTCTCCTTCGTCACGCAGTCGGCTTCGACGAGGGACCGGGCTTCTGACGGCGTGCCCGGGGTCTGGTACACAGTGACCACGAGCTTCTTGCGCGCGGCCTTCTCCTCGAAGGGAATGTACTGGTTCTCCACGGCGGCGATGGCCTGGCTCACGCTCATGCCGCCCGCCTTCTGCTTGGCGATCCGCATGGCCTCCTCCCCCAGCGCGAGGCACACGCGCTCGGCCGGGTTATCCGACGAGGCGCGCCGGGTAGTGGTGACCACCTTGGCGCCTTCGCCGCAGGGCTTGTCGGCGTAGGAACCGTCGGGGCAGCGGTAGACCTTGGCCGCGTGGACGGGCAGCGAAGCGGCGAGGAGGGCGAGCAGAGGCAGGGCGAACAGGGGCTTTTGCATGGGACACATTCCCGGGATGGGCGCTCGACGGAGCAGACTCAGGTTCTTTTCGGCGCAATCCGGGCATTCATGAATGGCGAGGCCCGCGCTATCATTCTTTTCCATTTCGCCATCGGGGGCACAACAACATGCTGGAATCCATCGACGTCATTTCCGACGTGGTCTGCCCCTGGTGCTACATCGGCAAGCGCCACCTGGAGGCGGCTCTCGAGCGCTACCAGGCCCGCCACCCCGACGCTGCGGTACCCACCGTGAACTGGCATGCCTACCAGCTCAACCCCGACATGCCGCGCGAGGGGATGGACCGAAAAGACTACCTGGAGCGCAAGTTCGGCGGGCCGCAGCGCGCTGCCGAGATCTACGCCCGGGTGACGCAGGCCGGCACCGGCGCGGGCATCCCGTTCGACTTCGGCCGCATGCAGATCCAGCCCAATACCACCCAGGCCCACCGGCTCATCGCCTGGGCCGGCGTGCAGGACCGGCAAGGCCCGCTGATGGACTTGCTGTTCCAGGGTTACTTCATCGACGCGCGCGACTTCACGAAAGACGACGTCCTTGCCGATCTCGCGGCCGCCGCCGGCCTCGACCGCGCGGACGCCGTGACCTTCCTCGCGTCCGACGAACTGCGGGACGACGTGGGCGCCGACGAGAAGATGGCCCGGCAGATCGGCGTGCAGGGCGTGCCGTTCTTCATCTTCAACCGCCGCCTCGCGTGCTCCGGTGCGCAGCCCCCCGACGTCCTTGTCGACGCCATGGAAGAAGCGGCCGCGACCGCCGCGACGTGACCCGATGACCATGCGCCAGGCCATCGAAAGTGCTGCGGCGATCATCGCGTCCCATGTGCGCGTGACGCCCGTCCTGCCTCTCACGTCGCGCGAGCCTGCGCTGCCCGCGGGCGTGGTGCTCAAGCTGGAATGCCTGCAGCACGCCGGATCGTTCAAGCCGCGGGGCGCCTTCCATCGCATCCTGACCGCCGAAGTGCCGTCTTCCGGCGTCATCGCCGCGTCTGGCGGCAACCATGGGCTTGCCGTGGCTTATGCCGCGCGGGCCCTCGGCCTGCGCGCCGAGATCTTTGTGCCGGAGATCGCTTCGCGGATCAAGGTGGATCGACTGCGCGCGCTGGGTGCGGTTGTGAACGTGGTCGGCCGCGAATATGCCGAAGCGCTGCAGGCGCAGAACGCCCGGCAGCGCGAGACCGGTGCACTGGAAGTCCATGCCTACGATCAGGCGGAAGTCCTGGCCGGGCAGGGCACGCTCGCTCGCGAGTTCGAGCAGCAGGCCCCCGGGCTCGATACGGTGCTGGTAGCCGTAGGCGGGGGCGGGCTCATCGGTGGTGTCGCCGGCTGGTTCGAGGGTCGTACCCGTGTGATCGGGGTGGAGCCCGAGACATCGCGGGCGTTGCACGCGGCGCTGGCGGCGGGTCACCCCGTGCCGGTCGAGGTCTCCGGCGTCGCGGCGGATTCTCTCGGTGCGCGCCAGGTGGGAAAGCTCATGTTCCCCCTCGCGCAACGCGGTGTGGAGCAGGTCGTGCTTGTGACCGATGAGGCCATCCGGTCCGCGCAGCGACTGCTCTGGCAGGAAGTCCGTCTCGTTGCCGAGCCGGGCGGTGCCTGCGCGCTGTCCGCGCTGCTGTCCGGGGCATACCAGCCCGCGCCGGGCGAGCGCGTGGGCGTGATCGTCTGCGGCGCCAACTGCGACCCGTCAACCGTTCTCCAGACATGATGTTCAAACCCGTTTCCAAGACCGCCTTCTACAGCGCCGGCGTGCGCGTGCTCGACGCGCAATCCTCGCGGCCGATCCTTCGGGATACGCTGGCGCAGCGCGTGATGGGCAAGGGCGGACTGGAGATCTTCGAGCCGTTCCGCCGCTTCACCTACCCGAACGGTGCCAACATCGCCCGGCACAAGATCATCGACGACGCGCTCAAGGAGCGCTTCAAGGGCCGCCCGCAGCGGCGCACCATCGTCATCGGCGCCGGCCTCGACACGCGGCCCTACCGCATGAAGACCGGCGAATGGGTGGAACTCGACGAGCCTCTGCTCCTCTCCTACAAGGAGCGGAATCTGCCCGCCGCCGAGTGCCCCGTCCCGCTCGAGCGCATCCCCATCGATTTCTCCAAGGACTCCCTGGCAGATCGCCTCACGCCGTTCGCGACGAAGGAGCGGGTGAGCATCGTCATCGAGGGCATCACGATGTACCTCGAAGAGCAGCAGGTCGCCAACATGGCCCGCACGCTGGTGAAGCTGTTCCCCGACCATTCGCTCATCTGCGATCTGATGACCCGCAAGTTCATCGGCCGCTACGGCCGGCGCTTCCGGCAGGCGATCGAGTCGCTGGGGGCGCAGATCACCTGGGCGCCGGACGAGCCGGTCAAGGTGTTCGAGGCCAACGGCTACGACTGGATCGGCGCGGCCTCCATCGCGCAGCGCGCCGCGGAACTGCGCACGATTCCCATGCCGCCTTGGGCGGTCTCCCTGCTGCCGGGCCTTCGCGACGGCTACGCCGTCCACGTCTTCAAGCCGGCCTGACCTCGGATTCTGTCGGCGCGGTAACGAAATCCGCGCCTGTCCGACCGCCTGAGCCCCGACACCGTCCGGGCGACACCTGCTGGAGTATCCTCTCGATTGCGCCACAGAACCGGGTTACCGGTCGGGCGTCCGCAGTTCTCTGCATGACATAAGCGTGATGGCGATGCCGACGATGATCGGCGGGCCTGACAGGGAGATACTTTGAAGACAGCGCTCTGGCGCGTCGTGTTGCTTTTTCTGGTCCCGATCGCCGTCGCGGGCTGCAAGCCCGGTGCCGACGAAGGCAAGGCTGCCAAAGCCGAAGCCGCTCAACCGCGGGACCCCTCGATCGTGATCGCCGACAAGGCGATCGTCGGTCAGCTCAAGATCGAGTCCCTGGCGCAGGGCACCGTGCGCCAGAGCCTGCGCATCCCCGGGCGCGTTGCGCTCGACGAACGGCATGTCGCCCGCATCGGTGCCAACGCGACCGGTCGGGTCATGGACGTGCGCGTAGTTGTCGGGCAGTACGTGAAGGCGGGCGAGGTCCTGGCATCGGTGCACAGCAGCGAGCAGAGCAGTGCGCAGTTCGCGCTGCTGAAGGCCAAGGCCGACGTGGACTTCACGGACCGGGCCGTCGCCCGGGCACGCCAGCTGTACGAAGCCGATGTCATCAGTCTCGCAGAACTCCAGCGTCGTGAGAACGAACTGCGCGTCGCTGCCGCCCAGCTGCGCGCCGCCGAAGCCGAGCTGCGGGTGTTCGGCCTTACCGATGTGGAGATTCGCCGCATCGAGAACACCGGCGAAGTCCACGCCACCTTCTTCCTCAAGTCCAACATCGCCGGGACGGTCGTCGAGCGCAGCGTCTCGCGCGGGCAGGTCGTGCAGCCTTCGGACAAGCTCATCACCGTGGCGGATCTGTCGCGCGTGTGGGTGGTGGCGGAAGTGCCGGAGCAGGACAGCAGCACCATGGATACGGGTCAGCAGGTGGACATCGAGATTCCCGCCCTGGCGCAGCGCCGGATCACCACGCAGCTCGCTTACGTGGCGGAGACGGTCGATCCGGAAACCCGCACGGTGCTGGTCCGCACCGAAGTGCCCAACGCCGACGGCCACCTCAAGCCCGAAATGCTCGCCACGCTCGTCATCGCCGGAGGCAGTTCGGACGCTCTCCTGATTTCCGGCGAGGCTGTCATCAACGAGGACGGACGGGATCACGTGTTCGTCGAACTGGCGCCCGGCCGCTACAAGTACACCCTGGTGGACCTGGGCGACGAGCGCGACGGTGTGCGCGTCGTCCGCGGTGGCGTCTCGGCCGGCCAGCGGGTCGTCACCCAGGGGGCGTTCCATCTGAACGGGGAGCGCCGCAAGGACGCTCTGGGCGGATGACGGGACTCATCCGGGCCGCGCTCAACCAGCGGCTGATCGTCGTGGTGCTCGCGGTGTGCCTGTTCGCCTTCGGCATCCAGGCGACGAGGAACCTCTCGGTCGATGCGTTTCCCGATGTGACCAATATCCAGGTCCTGATCGCCACCGAGGCCCCCGGCCGTTCGCCGGAGGAGGTGGAGCGTTTCGTCACCGTGCCCATCGAGATCGGCATGACCGGACTGCCCGGCATGACCGAGATGCGCACCCTCATCAAACCGGGGCTGTCGCTTGTGACCCTCGTGTTCACCGATGCCACGGATGTCTACTTCGCGCGGCAGCTCGTGATGGAGCGGCTGCTCGAAGTCGCGCCGAAGCTGCCGCCGGACGTCACGCCCGTGCTGGGTCCGGTTTCCACCGGACTCGGCGAGATCTACCAGTACACGCTGGAACGCGACGACGACGGCGAACGCGCACTCACTCAGGAAGAGCTGATGAACCGCCGGACGATCCAGGACTGGGTCGTCCGGCCGCTGCTCCGGTCCATCCCCGGGGTGGCCGACATCAATTCGCAGGGCGGCTACGTGCGGCAGTATCAGGTGCTGGTCCACCCGGACCGCATGCATCACTACGGCATCGACGTGCCGAGCGTGTTCGAGGCGCTGAGCCGGAACAACGCCAACGCCGGCGGCGGCATCGTGCGGCATTTCTCGGAACAGCATCTCGTGCGCGGGCTGGGTCTCGTGCGGAGCCTGGACGACATCCGCGGCATCGTGCTGAAGGAAGTGGAGGGCACGCCGGTGTATGTGCGCGATGTCGCGGAGGTGAAGATCGGTCACCAGCCGCGGGTCGGGGCGATCGTCAAGAATGGCTATACCGAAGCCGTCGGTGCGGTCGTCATGATGCTCCGCGGGGGCAATGCGAAGGAGATCGTCGGGCGCATCAAGGGACGCGTGGCAGAGATCAACGACCAGGGCATGCTGCCCGATGGGCTCAAGATCAGGCCTTTCTACGATCGCAGCGAACTCGTGGATGCGGCACTGTGGACCGTGACCAAGGTACTGCTGGAGGGCGTGGTGCTGGTCGTGGTGGTGCTGTTCCTGTTCCTCGGGGACCTGCGCTCCAGTCTCATCGTCGTGGCGACGCTCGTGCTCACGCCGGTGATCACCTTCATCGTGATGAACCAGGTGGGCCTGTCGGCCAATCTGATGTCGCTGGGCGGTCTCGCGATCGCCGTCGGGCTGGTGGTGGACGGCTCTGTCGTGGTCGTGGAGAACGCCTTCGGCCATCTGGGTCGGGCGGGAGGGTCCCTCGCGGGCAAGGCGAGAACGATCTTCGAGGCCGTGACCGAGGTGGCAGTACCCGTGGTGTTCGGTGTCGGCATCATCATCCTCGTGTTCCTGCCGCTCATGACCCTGCAGGGCATGGAGGGCAAGATGTTCTCGCCACTCGCGTTCACCATTGCGATCGCGCTCACCATCTCGCTCATCCTGTCGCTCGTGCTGTCTCCCGCCCTGTGCGTATACCTGCTGAAGGGCGGCGCGGATCACGACACGCCGTTCATCGCGTTCATCAAGCGCCCTTACAACAAGCTGCTTACGCGTGCCATCGCCAACCCCCGCGCTACGGTGGCGGTGGCCTCCGCGGCGTTCGTGGGGTCGCTGGCGCTCGTGCCTCTGCTCGGCACGGCCTACGTGCCCGAGATGAAGGAGGGCTCGCTCGTGCCGAACGTGATCCGCGCGCCGAACATCGCGCTGGAGGAATCGGTGGCGCTGGAAACCCAAGCGATGAAACTGATCCGCGAAGTGCCGGGCGTGCGAATTGCGATGTCGGCTCTCGGTCGTGGCGAGTCGCCCGCCGATCCGCAGGCGCAGAACGAGTCCTCGCCGATCGTGTCGCTCATCCCCCGATCGGAGTGGCCGAAGGGCTGGGACCAGGACGACATCGCGGACGCCATCCGCGAGAAGCTGAAGGCCATTCCCGGTGCGCAGATCATCATGGCGCAGCCCATCTCCGATCGCGTGGACGAACTCGTGACGGGCGTGCGGGCCGACGTGGCCGCAAAATTGTTCGGCGATGACCTCGAGGAACTCACGCGCAAGGCGAACGAGATCGCCACCGTGGCCCAGAAGATCCGCGGCACCCAGGACGTGCGCGTGGAACGTGCAACGGGGCAGCAGTATCTGTCCGTGGACGTGGACCGGCCGGCCATCTCTCGCTATGGCATCAACGTGGCCGATGTGCACGACATCGTCGAGATCGCGATCGGCGGCAAGGTCGCGACGGAGATCTTCGAGGGCGAGCGCCGGTTCGAAGGTGTGGTGCGTCTGCAGGAGGCCTTCCGCGACAGCGCCAGCGCCATTCGCGGCCTGCTGCTGCCGGCGCCCGGTGGCGCGCGCGTGTCGCTGGAATCGCTGTCGGACATCAAGCTCGTCGAGGGACCGGCGCAGATCAGCCGGGAGATGGGGCGGCGGCGCCTGGTGGTCGGCATCAACGTGCGCGACCGCGATCTGGGCGGCTTCGTGGCCGAACTGCAGGCGGCCGTGGGCAAGGAGGTGCAGTTGCCAGCTGGCTACCAGATCCAGTGGGGCGGCCAGTTCCAGAGCATGCAGCGCGCGATGGGCCACCTCGCGGTCATCGTGCCCATCACCGTGGGTGGCATCTACTTCCTTCTGTTTCTGCTGTTCCGGTCCCTGCGGCTCGCCACGCTCATCATCACGGTGCTGCCGTTCGCATCCATCGGCGGCATCGTGGGTCTGTTCGTGTCGGGCGAGTATCTGTCCGTGCCGGCGTCGGTCGGATTCATCGCGCTGTGGGGCATCGCCGTCCTGAACGGGGTGGTGCTGGTGTCGTGCGTGGAGGGTTTGCGCGAGCAGGGCATGGGCTTGGCCGAGGCGGTGCTCCAGGGTGCCGCGATGCGATTCCGGCCGGTGATGATGACTGCAACCGTGGCGATGCTGGGTCTCATCCCCTTTCTGTTCGCGACCGGCCCCGGGTCGGAGGTGCAGCGCCCGCTGGCGGTGGTGGTGATCGGCGGACTGATCACCTCGACCTTGCTAACGCTGGTCGTGCTGCCGGTGCTCTACCGGACCCTGGGCGTCGGCCGCAGCAACGAGCTGGCCGGCCCGGCGTAGCCCGGGCTACGTCTCGAGCGGCAAGCGCGATGTGAATTTCGTAGCCCGGCCTCCGGCCGGGGGCGGCGGTCGCGTTGCGTCGAACGGTGATCCCGGGCTACGGACCTTCGCTCAGACCAGGCACTTGCCGTCGAAGAAGGCCTTGCGCCAGCGGGTGACGGTGACCTTCTCGAACAGCCCGGCCTTGGTGAACGGATCCTCGTTGATGAACCGCTCGGCCACCGCGCGATCGTCCGTATCGACCAGCAGCACACCGCCATGGCCGCCCGTGCCGTCGTCGCTGATGAGAGCGCCGGCGGCGAGCAGCAGGTGCTGGTTGGCCTTCAGGTAGTCGAGGTGGGCGGGGCGGGTCTGCGCGCGGAGGTCGGCGCTGCCGGCCTTGTCTGTGGTCTGGATGGCGTAAGGCATCGTATGCTCCGGTTTGAGGATGGGAACCCGGGAGGGTAGCGCAATGCTGATCCAGAACGAAGCCAAGACCGAACCGGGAGACGGCCGCTGCCCGATGAGCGGAGTGGCGGCGCAGTTCACGCCGTTCGACCCGCCCTATCTCGACGACCCCTATCCCTTCTGGGCTCGCGCGCGTACCGAGGAACCGGTGTTCTATCACCCGGGTCTCGACTACTGGATCGTGACCTGTTACGACGACGTGAAGGCGGTCTTCGCAGACCCTGCGAGCTATTCGGCGAGCATCGCGCAGACGCCCATCACGCCTCTCGCACCGGAAGTCCTCGCCATGCTGCAGCAGGGTGGCGTGAAGACGCGACAGGTGATGTCCAATGCCGACCCGCCCGTCCACACGCGCGTGCGCAAGTTCACCTGGCAGGCGTTCACGCCCAAGCGGGTCGCGCAGCTGGAGCCGGACATCCGGCGGCTGGTGCGCCGCTATCTCGATGCGATGGAGCCCGCGGGCGAAGCCGACATCGTCCGCGACATGTTCTATGAACTGCCCGTGCTGGTGCTGTTCCTCTTCCTGGGCCTGCCGGAGGAGGACGTCGGCAAGGTGAAGGTGTGGTCGCGCAACCGGCTGCTGCTCACCTGGGGCAACCTCACGCCCGAGCGCCAGCTTGCGGAAGCTCGCGGACTCATCGACTACTGGCACTACACGCGCCAGCACGTGGAAGGCCTCGTCGGCGACCCGCCCGACAATTACGTGGGTGATCTCCTGCGTGTCGCCAACGCCAATCCGCAGGACCTGGAAGTGGAGGAGGTCGTCAACGTCGTCTATGGCCTGCTCATCGCCGGGCACGAAACGACCACGAGCATGTCCGCCAATGCGCTTTCCGTGCTGCTGGGCAAACCTCATCTGTGGGATCGGCTGTGTCGCGAGCCGGCGCTGATTCCGAATGCCGTCGATGAGCTGCTGCGCTACGACTCGTCGGTGATCACCTGGCGGCGCAAGACGACCCGCCCCGTGGAGATCGCGGGTGTGGCGATTCCGGAAGGCGCGAAGCTCCTGCTCTCGCTGTGCTCGGGCAATCGCGACCCGAAGCAGTTCGCGGATCCCGACGAAGTGGACCTCGCACGCGACAACGCCAAGACCCATCTGTCCTTCGGCTTCGGCATCCACTACTGCCTGGGCGCGCCGCTCGCGAGGCTGGAGCTGAAGATCATTCTCGAAGAACTCACGCAGCGCCTGCCAGCGTTGCGGCTCGTGGAACCGCAGCCGCGGGCATTTCCGCCCAACACGTCGTTCCGCGGGCCGGCGGCGCTTCGCGTTCGCTGGCGGTGACGTCATGATCACCTACGGAGAGAAGGCCGCATGCTTCCGCGCGCTGCATGAGCACGGCACCTTCGTGATCCCCAACCCGTGGGATGCCGGCACCGCCAAGGTGTGCGAGCAACTAGGCTTTCTCGCGCTGGCCACCACGAGCGGCGGACTCGCGATGGCGCTGGGCCGACCCGACACCGCAAACGCCGTCTCTCGCGACGAAGCGCTCGGCAACGCGCGGCAGATCGTCGAGGCGACGGCAGTGCCCGTCTCCGCCGATCTGGAGAACGGCTACGGTGATTCGCCCGATGCCTGCGCCGCCACCATCGAGGCGGCTGCCGCCGTGGGCCTGTGCGGTGGCTCGATCGAGGACGCCACCGGGCGCGCAGAGACGCCGCTCTATTCCTTCGATGACGCCGTCGCGAGAGTGCGTGCGGCCGTGGCAGCCGCGCGGCGACTGCCGACGGATTTCGTGCTGGTGGCCCGGGCCGAGGGCATCCTCCATCGCGTGCAGGATCTCGACGAAGTGATCCGCCGGCTCGTCGCGTTTGCTGACGTCGGTGCCGATTGCCTGTACGCGCCCGGCCTCAAGACCCGCGACGAGATCCGCGCGGTGGTGCGGGGGGTGGCGCCCAAACCGGTCAACGTGCTGGTGGCCGCCGACATCGGCCTGACCGTCGCGGACCTCGCCGCGCTCGGCGTCCGGCGGGTGTCGGTGGGCAGCGCCCTGGCCCGGGTGGCGTTCACGGCTTTCCGGAAGGCGGCCGAGGAGATTGCGGGGCAGGGGAGCTTCGCGGGGTTTGCGGGGATCGATCCGCTGGCCACGATCAACGGGAGGTTCCGCGCCTGAGCCGCCGCTCCTGCGGCGGTGCGGTGTCCGTTTCTTGAGAGGGGAAGTCTTGCGGCTGCGCGCGGCCCGTGCAGAGGCGTCGTGGCGATTCGGACTTCGATGGTCTGCGCACCGCTCTGGCGCAGCGAGCCCGCCCGAGGCAAACTTCCGACCCATGAGAATCGTTCGATTTCTTTTTCTCGGCGCGGTCGCCGCGACGAGTTTCCTGACCATCGCCGACGACGCCGACGACGTACCGCTGTCCGCCGGGAATTCCTCCGTGAATTCCGTCGGGAAAGATGCCTACTTCCTGCCGTCGCCGGCTCTCGGCGAGCGCCAGCGGGAGACCTTCGAGCGCGGCAAGGCAGGCTTCGAGCGTCCGTGGGTGGTGTTCTCCGTGAGTGCCGGGGATTGGGGTCTGGGCCCCACCTTCGTCGGCGACCGCTGCAGCGCCTGCCACAACCGCGGCGGGCGAGGCGCGCCGCCCGATCTGCCGGATGAGCCGATGCTCGGCGTTGTCGTGCGGGTGAGCGTACCCGGCACCGATGGTGTCGGTGGTCCGAAGCCGCTGGAGCACTACGGCGGCCAGATTCAGAACCGCGCGCTGCAGGGCCAGAACATCAACACGCTGCACGCGTATGAGCCGATCCCGGCCGAGGCCGATCTGTTCGTCGACTGGGAAGAGCACACCGAGACACTCGCCGACGGCACCGAAGTCACTTTGCGGCGACCCAAGTTGCGCATCGAGAAGCCGGCCTTCGGCGATCTGCCGCCCGATACGATGACGTCCCTGCGGCAGGCGCCGCCCGTGTTCGGCCTGGGCCTGTTGGAGGCGGTGGCGGAGGCCGACATCCTGGCCATTGCCGAGCGGCAGCGCGCCCTCGGGTTCAACGGGCGACCCAACCTCGTGTGGGATGCGATCAGTGGTCGCCAGGCCCTGGGCCGGTTCGGACTGAAAGCGACGCAGCCCTCCCTCCGCCAGCAGATCGCCGCCGCGGCTCTGCACGACATCGGCGCCACCTCCAGCGTGTTCCCGCAGCAGAACTGCCCCGCGATTCAGGTCGCGTGCCGGCGCGAAGTGCCGGGCAACGATCCCGAGCTGAGCGATGCCGCGTGGGACGACCTCGAGATCTTCTCCCTGGGGCTGGGCGTGCCTGCCCGTCGCAACATGAAGGACCCGGAGGTGCAGCGCGGCGCAGCGCTGTTCGAGACGCTGCAGTGCGCCGTGTGTCACGTGCCGGCGATGCGCACGGTCGACTATTTCCCGCGGCTGCCGCAACTGTCGAAGCAGACGATCCGTCCGTACACCGATCTGCTGCTGCACGACATGGGCGAGGGCCTGGCCGACAACCGCCCCGATTTCCAGGCGGGCGGCCGCGACTGGCGCACGCCGCCGCTCTGGGGGCTGGGGTTGTCGAAGACGGTGAACGGCAACGACACGCTGCTGCACGACGGGCGCGCGCAGAGCGTGACGGAAGCGATCCTGTGGCACGGCGGAGAGGCCAAGCAATCGAAGGAAGGATTCCGGCAACTGCCGAAAAAGGATCGGGAGGCACTGCTCAAGTTTCTTTCGTCGATCTGACACGGGGCGGTTCGCGGGTCCAACGATCGTTCGATCTTCCCCGGCTCCCGCCGCGTGTCCTCGCTTTGTCATCTGACTGAGGCAATCCGCCCATCGCCTGTCCATCGCGTTGTCATCCCCGTTTCTTGCAGGGTTTTTAGTCTCCAGGGTAATCGCCTGGCCGAATGTTCGCGCTTCCGACGTTGCCCGAAGCGCAACCGCCGGTCGGCCCATACTAGTCCAGGAGACCTGCCATGTTCCGATCGACTCTCGCCATTACCCTGGCGTCGGTGTTCGCTGCCGTCGCCGCACCTTCCTTCGCCGCTGAAGTGGAAGCCTTTCAGAATGCGACCGTGCAGCCGAACGGCGTGCGCACTGGCGGCAGTGGCATCAACTTCTTCAATGTCGAAGGCTCGGACTTCGGCAACTTCTCCTCGTACGGGGTTGCGCGCTTCGATGTGTCTGCGGCGAAGGCCGGTTTCGATGCCTTGTACGGAGCGGGGAACTGGCTCACGGCTTCCGTCACTCTGCGCCTCACGCAGTCGAACGCGGCATTCACCGCCGACGGCGGCGTGGCCGTGTACTTCACCGGTGACGACGCGGTGTCGCTGGTGGCTCCCAGCCCGCTGCGGTATCCCTTGGCGGGCGACTTTCCCGATGCTGTTCTCCTTACCAGCTACGCCTTCCAGGAAGTGTCGAGCGGCACCGTTGAGGACTATTCGTTGTATTCCCTGCCGATCAGCGGAATCCCCGCGGCGAACGCCCTGGCCGACGACATCCGCACCGACGACACGGTGACGCTCATCCTGGCCGACACCACCGCGGGCGTCGCCGCGACCTACGCGGGCTACAACAACAACACCTACGCCGGTCCGACGCTCATGATTCTGGCGGCGCCCGTACCCGAGCCGGAGACCTACGCGCTGATGGGGGCGGGTCTGCTGCTCGTGAGCGTCGCCAGGGGGCTGCGGCGGCGAGGGTAGGTTCGAGCCTCTTCCCCGGCGCGCTGGCGCAGGGGTGGAACCTTCGGGGGAGCCACGCGTTCCTGTGGGTTGCGTCCCATGTCACTCGGCAACGTTCTCCTCCGCCACTTGCGTGGTCCGTTAGGGTCTTCAGGCGAAATAAGTCGCCCAAAGGCGTCTGGCTCGTGGTGCCTCGATCGCTCCGAAAGGGTCCGACGCACAGGCCCTCGCAGGCCCACTGATTGCCCGATCTGAACGAGGCTTCACCCTCTGAGGGGGCGCCTGCTGCTTTCGACGGGAGTAGCGCGAACAAATGGCTAGGAACCGGTCGACTGACGGTTGAACTGCCGTGTGAGGGTGAACGTGACGTGCCGCCGCAGCCTTGCGTTTTGCACGCGAGCCGTGCAATTTACATGGCCATCCGGCTGAATCTGACTCACTGCCTTGCTGCAAGCCGCTGCCGCCCGCATCATGAAGACGACGATCGATATTGCCGCTCCTCTCCTACATCAGGCTCGTGCGCTGGCGGAGCGGGAAGGCACAACGTTGGAAGAACTGGTTGAACGAGGGCTCGCGCTCGTTCTTGCCAAGGGGGAGTCCGCGAGTCGATTCCAATTGCGCGATGCCAGTGTCGGCGGCGACGGCATTCGGACTGAGTTGGACGACTCGTCATGGCTCCGGCTGCCCGGAGTGCTCGGGCGAGAGCACGAGCAATGATCTCGCGTCGCGCGATTCACCCGCTCATCGGGGTTGGGAGGACGGACTCCGCGCCACGCCCAATACCAACGTATCTGGACCGCCGGCCGGGACTTCAGCCGGTTTCCTTCGCTGAGCGTGGTGAATCCCATGATTTCCGCCAGACCGAAGCCGGTCAGGGTCAGCGCTACGCCGGCTCGCAGTGTCGCGCGGTGAACCGGCTCAGTACCTCGCACTCCCCGGCGTCCGCGGAAACGGAATCGCGTCACGCACATTCGTGAGTCCGGTCACGTAGACCACCGTCCGCTCGAAGCCCAGGCCGAAGCCCGCGTGCGGCACTGTGCCGTAGCGGCGCAGGTCGCGGTACCAGCCGTAGTGGGCGCGGTCGAGGCCCGACTGTTCCATCCGGGCGTCTAGCACATCCAAGCGTTCCTCGCGCTGGCTGCCGCCGATGATCTCGCCGATGCCGGGTGCGAGCACGTCCATGGCGGCGACGGTCTTGTCGTCGTCGTTCAGCCGCATGTAGAACGCCTTGATCTCCTTCGGGTAGTTCATGAGGATCACCGGGCGCTTCGCGTGCTGTTCCGACAGATAGCGTTCGTGTTCCGACTGCAGGTCCATGCCCCAGCGCACGGGGTAGTCGAACTTCTGCTTCGCCTTCTCCAGGATGCCGATGGCCTCGGTGTAGTCCATGCGCAGGAACTCGGAATCGACGATGCCCTGCAGCTTGGCGATCACGCCCTTCTCTACGCGCTCCTCGAAGAACGCCATGTCGTCGCCGCGTTCGTTCAGCACGGTCTTGAAGATGTGCTTCAGCAGCCGCTCGGCGAGATCGGCGTCGTCGGCCAGGGAGGCGAACGCGATCTCCGGTTCGATCATCCAGAACTCGGCCAGATGGCGGCTCGTGTTGGAGTTCTCGGCGCGGAAGGTGGGCCCGAAGGTGTAGACCTTCGACAGCGCCATGCAGTAGGTCTCGACGTTCAACTGGCCGGACACGGTCAGGAACGCTTCGCGCCCGAAGAAATCCTGCGAGAAGTCGACGCGCCCATCGGGCGTGTGCGGCAGGTTCATGAGGTCCAGCGTCGACACGCGGAACAACTCGCCCGCGCCTTCCGCATCGGACGCCGTGATGATCGGCGTGTTCACCCACAGGAAGCCGTCGTCGTGGAAGAACCGGTGGATCGCCTGCGCGATGGTGTGGCGCACGCGGGTCACGGCGCCGATCACGTTGGTGCGCGGTCGCAGATGAGCAACTTCGCGCAGGAACTCGAAGGAATGCGGCTTCGGCTGGATCGGGTAGGAGTCGGGGTCTTCCACCCAGCCGAGCACTTCGATCTGCGTGGCCTGCATCTCGAAGGGCTGGCCTTTGGCGGGCGAGGGCACGATCAGGCCGGTGGCCACCACGGAGCAGCCGGCGGTGAGATGCAGCACTTCCTCCGTGTAGTTGGCGGCCGTGCTGGGCACGACCACCTGGACGGGATGAAAGCACGAGCCGTCCGAAACGTGCACGAACGAGATGCCGGCCTTCGAGTCGCGGCGGGTTCGCACCCAGCCGCGAACGGTGACGGGGCTGTCAGCCGGGGCCCGTCCGGCGAGGATGTCGGCGCAGGAGAAAACGGTCATGGAGACTCCAGGCGTTCAGTGTGGCGCGGCCTACACCGCGGCGGCGACGGCCTTGCCCATGTCTTCGGTGTTCGCGGTGCCGCCGACATCGGGCGTCTTGGGGCCGTCCTTCAGCACGGCTTCGATGGCGTGGAGGATGGCCTCGGAGGCCTGGGGGTAGCCCAGGTGGTCGAGCATCATCGCGCCGGACCAGATCTGCCCCACGGGGTTGGCGATGCGCTTGCCGTAGATGTCCGGTGCCGAGCCGTGCACGGGTTCGAACAGCGACGGGAACATTCGTTCCGGATTGATGTTGCCCGATGGCGCAATGCCGATGGTGCCCGTGGTGGCGGGCCCGAGGTCGGAAATGATGTCGCCGAACAGATTGGACGCCACGATCACGTCGAAGCGCTGCGGATTCAGCACGAGCTGGATGGTGAGCCCGTCGATGTGGTACTGGTTGGTCGTGGTGTCCGGGTAGTGCTTCGCCATCGCCGCGAAGCGCTCGTCCCAGTAGGGCATGGTGATCGAGATGCCGTTGGACTTGGTGGCGGAGGTCACGATGCGGCGCGGCCGCTGCATCGCCAGCTCGAAGGCGAATCGCAGGATGCGGTCGACGCCCTTCCGCGTGAAGATGGACTGCTGCATGGCCATCTCGCGCTCGGTGCCTTCGAACAGTCGCCCGCCCACGGCGGAGTACTCGCCCTCGGTGTTCTCGCGCACCACGAAGTAGTCGATGTCGCCCACCTTCCGGCCGGCGAGCGGCGCAGCGATGCCGGGCATCATCCGCACGGGGCGGAGGTTCACGTACTGGTCGAAGCCGCGGCGGAACTTGATGAGCGAGTCCCAGAGCGACACATGATCGGGCACGCGTGCGGGCCAGCCGGTCGCGCCGAAGAAGATGGCGTCGTGGCCGCCGATCTTGTCGCGCCAATCCGGCGGCATCCAGTAGCCGTGCTTGTCGTAGTTGTCGCAGCTCCAGTCGAAGTGGTCGAAGGCGAGGTCGATGCCGAAGCGGCGGGCAGCGGCGTCGAGGACGCGGACGCCCTCGGGCATGACTTCCTTGCCAATGCCGTCTCCGGCGATGACGGCGATGCTGTGACGGGCCATGGTGCTGGCGACTCCGTGATTGGGGGAGTCGCGGATTCTACCTGCCGGCGGCTGGCGTCCCGTGCCAGTTGCGGAGATTGGCCACCGTCACGTGGCCGCGCCACGGTGCCCGGTGCACGAGGCCGAACGCCGGCGCGTCGGGCTCGCCCAGGTCGTCCAGGGTGGCGATGGCGCCGGCGAACCCTTCCGAGCGCGTGTAGGTGCTGCGCGTGACCACGGTGTCGATGCCGGCGCGGAGTGCCGACTGCAGACCCGGAGGCGAGTCCTCCACGGCAAGACACGCGTCGGCGTGCAGCGCCAGCTCACGCAGCACGTGCAGATAGACGTCGGGCGCGGGCTTCTTCTGCGGCACGTCGTCTCCGGCGCCGATCACCTCGAACCACCCGATCGCCTCCTTGTGGATGCTGTGCTCGATCAGGGCGGTGACGTTGCGGGGCGATGTGGTGGTCGCGATGGCAAGGCGCAGGCCGGACGCACGGGCCTCCAGCAGCAGTCGGCGAATGCCGGGCCGGAGGGTCACGGTGCCTTCCCGGACGAGGGCTTCGTAGTGTTCGGACTTGCGCCGGTGCAACTCGGCGATGCGGTTGCTGGCGTCGGGATGGTCGGCGCCGACCGGGTCGGTGTGGCGCCAGTAGTGGAACATCCGCTCCTTGCCGCCGGTGACGGCAAGGAGTCTTCCGTAGGTCTCGTCGTCCCAGTGCCAGTCGAGACCGGCCTCTTCGAAGGTGCGGTTGAACGCCACGCGGTGACCGTCGCGCTCCGTCTCGGCCAGGGTGCCATCGACGTCGAAGATCAGCGCGCGGAGATCGGCAGGCACTCGGGATTCTCCGGTCAGCGTGCGCACGGGGGCTGTGACCGGGACATGCACTAAGCTGCCTTGCGCAGGTAGCGTTCGGCCATCTTCTCGAGCGGCACGGTCTTGATGCGCGAGGCCTGACCCGCGCAGCCGAAAGCCTCGAAGCGCGCCTTGCACACGTCGCGGGCCGCGGCGGTCGCGGCCTTGAGGAACGCGCGGGGGTCGAACTCGGAGGGCTTCTCGGCCATCGCCTTGCGCATCGCGCCGGTCATGGCGAGGCGGATGTCGGTGTCGATGTTCACCTTGCGCACGCCATGGCGGATGCCTTCCTGGATCTCTTCGACGGGGACGCCGTAGGTCTCCTCGATCTTGCCGCCGTACTGGCGGATGATCGCGAGCCAATCCTGCGGGACCGACGACGAGCCGTGCATCACGAGGTGGGTGTTGGGGATCTTCGCGTGGATCTCGCGGATGCGGCTGATGGCGAGGATGTCGCCCGTGGGCTTGCGGGAGAACTTGTAGGCGCCATGGCTCGTGCCGATGGCGATGGCCAGCGCGTCCACGCCGGTGGCCGCCACGAAGTCGGCGGCCTGGTCGGGGTCGGTGAGGAGCTGGGAATGGTCCAGCTTGCCCTCGGCGCCGACGCCGTCCTCTTCACCGGCCATGCCGGATTCCAGTGAACCCAGGCAGCCCAGTTCGCCTTCCACGGACACACCCACGGCGTGCGAGAACTCCACGACCCGGCGGGTGACGTCCACGTTGTACTCGTAGCTGGAGGGCGTCTTCATGTCCTCCCGCAGCGAGCCGTCCATCATCACGCTGGAGAAGCCGCTGCGGATCGACTGCTGGCACACGGAAGGCGACGCCCCGTGGTCCTGGTGCATACAGATCGGAATGTTCGGGTACATCTCGATCGCGCCCTCGACCAGCTTGCGCAGGAAGGGCTCGCCCGCGTACTTGCGGGCGCCGGCGGAGGCCTGAAGGATCACCGGGCTGTCGACTGCCTCGGCCGCCTGCATGATGGCCTGGATCTGCTCCAGGTTGTTGACGTTGAAGGCCGGCAGGCCGTAGTCGTGTTCGGCGGCGTGGTCGAGCAGTTGGCGCAGGGAGATGAGCGGCATGGTCAGTGGTCGTCGGATAGGGGTGAGCGGTCAGGATCGTCGGGTGTCAGGCGACCGCGGCATGCGTAACGATACCAGCCGTCGCGGCAGGCGCGGGGCTGACGCTCGAGCACGCTCGTGCAGGGCATGGAGCCGACGCGCACGGCCCGTCGCGCCGTTCGAGGGTACTCTGCCAGCCCACCGCAGCCTCGACGGCGTCGATAGCCAGGAAGCGCTCGGCGTTCGCGAGAGTGCGCAGCGTGGGCTTGCGCGTGGCAGCTGCGGTTTCAGCGTGCACGGTGATCTCCTTCAGGCGCGGCGCTTCAGGTCCATGAGACGCAGGATCATCGGCGTGAAGATGAGCTGCATCGCGAGGCCCATCTTTCCGCCGGGGCAGACGATGGTGTTGGGGCGGGACATCCACGAGTCGTGGAGCATCGACATCAGGTAGGGGAAGTCGATGCCCTTCGGGTTTGTGAAGCGGATCACCACCATGCTCTCGTCGGCGGAGGGAATGTCCCGCGCGATGAAGGGATTGGAGGTGTCGACTGTCGGCACGCGCTGGAAGTTGACGTGCGTGTGGCCGAACTGCGGGCAGATGTAGTTCACGTAGTCGGGCATGCGCCGCAGAATCGTGTCGACCACCGCTTCCTGCGAGTAGCCGCGCATGTTCTTGTCCCGGTGGAGCTTCTGGATCCACTCGAGGTTGATGATCGGCACCACGCCGACCAGCAGGTCCACGTGCCGCGCGATGTCGATGCGCTCGCTGCGGAAGCCGCCGTGCAGGCCCTCGTAGAACATCAGGTCGGTGCCCGGCGGGACATCGGCCCAGGGCGTGAAGGTGCCGGGTTCCTGGCCGCAGGGCTGGGCCTCGTCGGCGTCGTGCAGGTACTTGCGCACCTTGCCGCGGCCCGCAGCGCCGTAGTCCCGAAAGAGTGCTTCCAGTTCCTCCAGCAGATTCGACTCCGGGCCGAAGTGGCTCAGGTTGCGGTTGCCGCTCGCCTCGGCATCGCGCATCGCGGCGCGCATGGCCATGCGGTCGAAGCGATGGAACGAATCGCCTTCGACCACCTGCGCCTTGATGCCTTCGCGGCGGAAGATGTGCTGGAAGCTCTTCATGACGGTCGTCGTGCCGGCGCCCGAGGAGCCGGTGACCGCGATGATCGGATGTCGGATGGACATGTCGCTCCCCCGTCTGCGCTAGCTGCGGGCTTCCGGCCGATAGAGCGACCGGTCGTTGAACAGCGGCGAGGAATACGGCTTGTCCGAGCCGGAGTCGTACTCCTGGTGATAGCGCTCGATGCGCTCGATCTCGTTGCGCGACCCGAGGACCACGGGGACGCGCTGGTGCAGTTCCGTCGGCGGCACTTCGAGCAGACGCCCACGGCCGGTGGAGGCGGCGCCGCCGGCCTGCTCGATCAGCATGGCCATCGGATTGGCTTCGTACAGCAGACGCAGACGGCCTGCCCGCAGGGGCATCTTCGTGTCGCGCGGGTACATGAACACGCCGCCGCGCATCAGGATGCGATGGACTTCCGCAACCATCGAGGCGATCCAGCGCATGTTGAAGTCCCGGGCCCGGATGCCGCTCGTGCCCTGCTTGCACTCGTCGACGTAGCGCTGGACCGGGGGTTCCCAGAAGCGCTCGTTCGACGCGTTGATCGCGAACTCGGAAGTGTCCTCGGGCACCTTGAGATCCGGATGCGTGAGGATGAAGTTGCCGATTTCGCGATCGAGCGTGAACGCGTGCGTCCCGTGCCCCACCGTCAGCACGAGCATGGTGGCCGGACCGTAGATCGCATAGCCCGCGGCGACCTGGGTGACGCCGGTCTTGAGAAAGTCTTCGTCGACCGCGGTGTGGTCGCCGCTGTGCGCCAGCACGGAGAAAATGGTACCGACCGAGACATTCGTGTCGAGATTCGAAGATCCGTCGAGCGGATCGAATACGAGCAGATAGCGGCCGCGCGTGAACTCCGCGGGAATGGCGTAGGCAGTCTCCATCTCTTCTGAGGCCATGCCCGCCAGTTGGCCGCCCCATTCGCAGTAGCGCAGGATCGCGTCGTTGGTCGTCACATCGAGGCGCTTCTGCACCTCGCCGGAAGTGTTGTGGCTCGTGAGCGCATCGTGGCTGCCGCCAAGCGCGCCGCGCGCGACCATCGCCGAGATCGCCTTGATCGCCGCGGCCACGTCGACCAGGAGGGCGGCGAGGTCGTTCCTCGCCGGCGTGTTGCGCAGCTGGTCGATGAGGAACTTCGAAAGAGTCGTGCGTCCGAGATGCATGGTTCTGTCTCCGTGGTCTTCTCGTGCAGTGTTGTTGTCGTTCTCAGCCGGGGCCATCCGTCGGCTCCTGCGCGAAGACGCGCGAAGCCCGGATGTCCTCGGCGCCGATGAGCGTGAGGTCGTCCGCGGCGACCGCACCCTGGGCGGTCATGGCGGCCTCGAACAGCCGGTTGGCCTGGCGCAGCCGGGCGCGGTCGAGCGCGTTGCGGATGGAGCGCGCATTCGCGAAATGCGGTTGCGCGGCCCGCAGCGCGACGTACTCCCGCATCGCCAGGATCGACCCCTCGTCGAAACGGTAGTTCATTTGCCCCGCCATCTTCTCGGCGATGGCGAGCAGTTCGTCGGCGCTGTAGTCGGGGAAGTCGATGTGGTGGGCGATGCGCGAACTCATTCCCGGGTTCGACTGGAAGAAGGTCCCCATGCGGTCCTTGTAGCCGGCGAGGATCACCACCAGGTCGTCGCGGTGGTTCTCCATCACCTGCAGCAGGATCTCGATGGCTTCCTGGCCGTAGTCGCGCTCATTCTCCGGCCGGTAGAGATAGTAGGCCTCGTCGATGAACAGCACCCCGCCCATCGCCTTCTTGAGCACTTCCTTGGTCTTGGGCGCGGTGTGGCCGATGTACTGGCCGACGAGGTCATCGCGCGTCACGCTCACCACATGGCCTTTGCGCACGTAGCCGAGCCGGTGAAGGATCTCGGCCATGCGCATGGCCACGGTGGTCTTGCCCGTCCCGGGGTTTCCGGTGAAGGACATGTGCAGACTGGGCGCGGCGGATTCGAGTCCGAGGGACTGCCGCGCCCGGGAGACCACGAGGAACGCGGCGATCTCCCGGATGCGCCGCTTCACCGGTGCGAGACCCACCAGTTCACGGTCGAGCTGGTCGAGGACATCCTGGATCTGCGCCTCCTGCAGGATGGCCTGCAGGTCGATCGACGCGGGGGGAGACACGGGCGCGTTCATCGGGGTTCTCCGTCAGCCGGACATCAGGGGTAGCGCTCGCCTTCGGGGCGGGTCGCGGCGTAGGACTCCACCGAGTAGCGGATCATCCGGCCGTCGACTTCCTGGCGGTTCAGACGGAATCCGGGTTCCTTCTCGGGGCGGTTGACGATGTAGGACATGCGCGGCGTCTCCCAGCCGCGGGTGGCATCGAACGCCGTCACGCGGATGTAGTGGTGCGGAAACGTCCTGCGGCAGTTGTTGATCTCCATGAGGATGCCCGCGGGGTCCTTCAGGTCGAACATCGGGTTGCCGAACATCTCCCAGTATGTATTGCGCGGGTGCGGATCGTCGGTGTATTCGATCCCGATCGACCAGCCCTTGTCGAGGGCGAAGCTCAGCTGTTTCGAGATCTGCTCGTCGGTGAGCGGTGGCAGGAAGGAGAACTGCCCCTGGGTGAGGCGGTTGCCGGTGTTGGTCATCATGGTGTGGGTCCTCAGGCGGCGGTGGCGGTAGGAACGAAGTCGGCGGTGTCGGTGGAGGCGTAGTTGAAGCTGATATCACCCCAGGTATCCAGCGCGGCCTTGAGCGGCGAGCACCAGCGGGCGGCCTCGGCCAGGATCTGCGGACCTTCGTTCAGGTAGTCGCGGCCTTCGTTGCGGGCCTGGATCATCGCTTCGAGCGCCACGCGGTTGGCGGTGGCGCCGGCCTGGATGCCCTGCGGGTGGCCGATCGTGCCGCCGCCGAACTGCAGCACCACGTCTTCGCCCAGATAGTGGATGAGCTGGTGCATCTGACCGGCGTGAATGCCGCCCGACGCGACCGGCATCACCCTGCGCAGGGAAGCCCAGTCCTGGTCGAAGAACAGCCCGTTCTCCAGCGCCATCGGCGTGTCCGACTCGCGCAGCGTGTCGTAGAAGCCCTTGATCATCAGCGGATCGCCTTCGAGCTTGCCCACGACCGTGCCGGCGTGGATGTGGTCCACGCCCGCCATGCGCATCCACTTGCAGATCACGCGGAAGTTCATGCCGTGATTTTTCTGGCGCGAGTAGGTGGAGTTGCCGGCGCGGTGCAGGTGGAGGATGACGTCGTTCTTGCGTGCCCACTTCGCCATCGACTGGATGGCGGTGTAGCCCACGACGAGGTCGATCATGATGATCGCGCTGCCGAGAGCCCGTGCGAAATCGGCGCGCTCGTACATGTCTTCCATCGTGCCGGCCGTGACATTCAGGTAGTGGCCCTTCACCTCGCCGGTGGCGGCGGAGGCGCGGTTCACGGCTTCCATGCAGTACAGGAAGCGGTCACGCCATCCCATGAAGGGTTGGCTGTTGATGTTCTCGTCGTCCTTCACGAAGTCGAGTCCGCCCTTCAGCGCCTCGTACACCACGCGGCCGTAGTTGCGGCCGGACAGGCCCAGCTTGGGCTTGGTGGTGGCACCGAGCAGGGGGCGGCCGAACTTGTCCAGACGCTCGCGCTCGACCACGATGCCGGTGGCCGGGCCCTGGAAGGTCTTCAGGTAGGCGACCGGCAGGCGCATGTCCTCGAGGCGCAGCGCCTTCACTGCCTTGAAGCCGAACACGTTGCCGATGATCGAGGCCGTCAGGTTCGCGATGGAGCCTTCCTCGAAGAGGTCCAGGTCATAGGCGATCCAGCAGAAGAACTGGGCTTCGGTCCTGGTGCCTTCCCCGGTGTTGGGCACCTGGTCGACGCGGTAGGCCTTGGCGCGGTAGAGCTCACACGCGGTCAGGCGGTCGGTCCATACCACCGTCCAGGTGGCCGTCGACGATTCGCCGGCGATGGCCGCCGCCGCTTCCTCGGGATCCACGCCTTCCTGGGGCGTCACCCGGAAAAGGGCGATCACGTCCGTATCCTTCGGCACGTAGTCCGGCTGCCAGTAACCCATCTGCTTGTACTTCAGAACGCCGGCCGAGTAGCGCTTCTTGGCATCGGTGATAACACCGTCTTCGACGGGCTTGGTCATCGGGAGTCTCCCTTCCGTGGGCGAGTGAGTCGATGGATTGCACGATAGGAGAGTGGTCAGTTAAGGTAAAGTCAGACTTACTGCGCAACTAGATAAGAAAAACTTACCTATGAACATCAGCTTCCGGCAGTTGCGGGTCTTCGTGGCGGCGGCCAGGCACGCGAGCTTCGGGAAGGCGGCCGAGGAACTTCACCTGACGCCCCCGGCGGTGTCGATGCAGATCCGCGAACTCGAGAGCCAGGTGGGTCTCCCCCTGTTCGAACGCAGCGGCCGGAAGGTGACCCTCACGATCACGGGGGAGTACTTCCTCGTCTACGCCCGGAAGATCCTCGCGACCCTGAAGGACGCCGAGGACGCGGTGGCGAAGTTCCGGGGGCTCAAGACCGGCCGGCTCACCCTGGGGATGGTCAGCACGGCGAAGTACTTCCTCCCCCGGCTGCTGGGGCGGTTCCGGTCGGAGTACCCGGGCATCGAGGTGCGGCTGAGCGTCGGCAACCGCAGCCAGCTGGTGGAACTGATGACCCGCAACGAGGTGGATCTCGCGGTGATGGGACGCCCGCCGCAGGAACTGGCCACCCGTGCCGAGCCGTTCGCCGCGCATCCGCACGTGGTCGTGGTGGCGCCGGGTCATCCGCTCGCGAGCCGGGGACACGTGCCGGCGCAGTGGCTGTCACGCTACGGGTTCATCGTGCGCGAGCCCGGGTCGGGCACGCGGGCGGCGATGGAGCGCTATTTCCAGGAGTTCGGCGTGCAGCCGCAGATCGAGATGGAGATGGCCAGTAACGAGACAATCAAGCAGGCGGTGATGGCGGACATGGGCGTGAGCTTCCTGTCGCTGCACACGATCGGGCTGGAGCTGAAGCAGCAGCTCCTCGTCATCCCCAACGTGGAGGGGCTGCCGCTCGTGCGGCGATGGTATGTGGTGAACACGCTCTCGAAGCTGCTCTCGCCGGCGGCAGAGGCCTTCCGCTATTTCGTTCTCGAGGAAGGGGAGGCCTTCCTGGCCGCGGAGTTCGGCGCGCTGCAGAACGTGCAGTAGGGCTGGCCGGCCGGCTCAGCCGATGAGCTGCTGGCGCAGTTCGGTCTTGAGGACCTTGCCGTAGTTGTTCTTGGGCAGCGCATCGACGAACACGTAGCGCTTCGGTCGCTTGAAGCGCGCGATGTTGTCGAGGCAAAGGCGATCCAGTTCCGGTTCGATGACGGCGCGCGGTTCGCGCAGGACGACGAAGGCCACGACTTCCTCCCCCCATTCCTCGTGGGGCGCACCGACGACCGACACCTCGTGCACGGCGGGGTGCAGCAGCAGCACTTCCTCCACTTCGCGCGGATAGATGTTCGAGCCGCCGCTGATGATGAGGTCCTTCGACCGGTCGAGCAGCGTGAGGAAGCCGTCGGCATCCAGCATGCCCACGTCCCCCGTGAAGAGCCAGCCGTCGCGAATGGCGCGGGCTGTGGCTTCCTCGTTGCGCCAGTATCCCTTCATGACCGTGTCGCCGCGCACGAGCACTTCCCCCGGCGTGCCGGCGGGCAGCGGACGCCCGTCGCTGTCGGCGACGCGGACTTCTACGCAGCTGTGCGCGACGCCGGTGGAGGCGATGCGCGCGAGATGGCGCGGATGCGTGGTGTCCAGGAGATGGCGTCGCGAGAGCGTGGTGATGGTCATGGGGCTCTCGCCCTGACCGTAGATCTGCACGAAGCGCGGGCCCATCACGCGCATCGCGCGCTGGATGTCCTGCGCGTACATCGGGCCGCCGCCGTACACGACGGTCTCCAGCCCGAGTGGCTCCACGCTGGCGGATTCCACGTGATCCACCAGACGCTTCACCATGGTCGGGGCGGCGAACATCGACACGTTCCGATGATGGCGCGAGAGCGCGAGAATCTCTGCCGGGTCGAAGCCGCCGGAAGGCGGGATCACATGCTTCGCTGCCACGAGCACATGCGCAAACGAATACATGCCCGCACCATGTGACATCGGGGCCGCGTAAAGAATCGCGTGGTCGGGCCCGGGCCGGTCGACGTCGCTGAAGTAGCAGAGCGTCATCGCGAGGAGGTTGCGGTGCGTGAGCATCACGCCCTTGGGGCGCCCCGTGGTGCCCGAGGTGTAGAAGAGCCACGCGAGGTCGTCCGGCGCACGGTCCGTCACGCCCAGGGGTTCAGCTTCTGTGAGCGCCTCGTACCCGCGTGTGCCGACATCGATGGTGGGGATCGAGCGAGGGAGCGTGGGCATCTGGCTCGCCAGGGCTGCCCCGATGTCCCGCGATACGAAGAGCAGGCTAGCGTCGCTGTCCTCGAGGATGTAGGCGACCTCGCGGGGGTGGAGCTTGTTGTTGATCGGCACGACGGCAAGACCCGCAGTCCATGCGCCGAACACGACCTCGAGGAACGCCGGCGTGTTGGTCATGAATAGGGCCACCCGATCGCCCGGGGAGAGTCCCTGGCGACGGAGCGCGCTCCCGATCGAAGCGGCACGACGCGAGAACGCGGCATAGTCGCTGTGAAGGCGGGTCCCGACGAACTGGGCAGGCGCAGAGGGGAAAGTGCGGCCGGCTCGGGCGAGGAGATGGGCTAGGTTCATGGCAACGCCAGGCAGGAAGGCAAGCCCTGCGGCTCTACGGCAAGGGAGGTGTCGGGTCTCAGCGCAGGCGACGACGGACCACCAGCAGCGTGGCCAATCCGACGCCGAGCAGAACGAAAGGCTCCGGCTCCGGAATGGGGGCCAGCGGGCGCAGGAGGAAGTAGGCGCTACGGTTCGCTTCGGACGCGAGCGTTCGCGTCGCGGTGCTGGCCGGGCCCGAGAACAGGTTGTTGCGAGTGAGCGATGCGCCCTGATCCGTGAGGTAGGCGCTGAGGGTCGCCGTGTAGCGGTTGAGCCCGCTCGCATCGAGATCGGCCGTGCCGAGGGTGATGGAGTAGGAGGGATTCCCGTCCTGGCCGCCGAGCATCAGGATGATGGCGGTGAATGCCTTCGCGATTTCGACATCGCCGGTGCGAGCCTGGGCAAGCGACGCGAACTCCTGCTGCACCAGGGCGCCGGACGCCGGCGTGAACACCGCGCCGCGAGCGACGGTTGCATCGTTCCAGTTGCTCGTGAAGACCGGCGCCTGCCGGGCGACGAGTTCGGCGAACTCGGTGCGAGTGCCGAGTTCCCATCCCTGATCGAGAAGCGTCTTCAGTGCATCCGGGAGGACTCGTGCGCCGCCGAAGGTCAGATACTCGAACGCGCCGTCGGTGACGACACAGGCGGTATTGCGAGGGCCTCCTGCCGGGCCGTCCGGGCAGATGCCCACGAACTCCAGGGCGGCTTCTGCACGGAGCGGGAAGGCGAGGGCTGCAATGAGCGGCAGGCCGGAGAAAAAGGCGATAACGACTCGACGGATCACTGAAGGCAGCTCCGGGTAGGCGCGACGACGGATGCGCATGTCTGTGGGGGGACGAAAAAGCATTTTTCGAGCCTCTGAGCGGGCGCGTTTGTGTCAACAATCGGACAACTGCCGGCGAGGCATGACATCAATGGCTTAGCGCGGTCGTCTTCCGATCGCCGGGCCGGACGGCGTAACGGTCCAGTCATCCAGCATATCGACGCCATCGATTGTGCCAAGTTTCTCGACACCGCGGATATGCCGTTGTCGATCGGGGGGGGGCCGCGAAACCTGCGCGGACGCGCGACGGGACCTGGCTAGCGGATCGCCCAGCCGCCGCAGACGGGGAACACCTGCCCGACGAACGCGTCGGCCGCGGGGCTGCAAAGATAGGCCGCGAACCGGGCGTCTTCGTCCGCGCTCACCAGGCGTCCCAGCGGCACCTCCGCCGCGAGGCGGGCCTGGAACTTCGGATTCGCCTGCACTTCCGGCGGAAAGTAGGTCGGGTTCTCGACGAAATTCTGGGCGATGGCGTTCACCTGAACGTTGTGAGGCGCCACTTCCACGCCCACGGCCTGCACGTAGGCGAGCTGCGCTCCGCGCGCGGCACTGTAGGTGGACGCGCGCTTCATTCCACGCAGAGCCGAGGCGCTGCCCATCACGAGGATCTTGCCGCGGCGGCGCGCGATCATCTGCGGCAGCACCGCCCGGCAGAGTCGGGGCAGGGGATCCACCAGATGGGCGAACACGCTCTGCCACTCGTCGTCGGTCACCTGGGTGACGGGCGTCGACGGCGCGGGAATGGCGAGGTTGGCGACAAACACGTCCACGTGACCGGCGCGGGCAACGACTTCTCCCGGTGCCGCCGGCGAAGTGAGCGGGCTGGCATCGGCGATGACCTCCGCCCCGAGGGAGGTGAATACCTCGCAAAGCGTCGGTCCCATGAACTCCGCGCTCTGGGTCACGAGGATGCGCAGGCCTGTCAGATCGAAGAGGGACATCGCAGTACCGTCCTTGGGTCGAGACTTGGGTGTCAGCGACGATACCGCAGGACGATCGTGGCGAGCACGCCTGCGACCAGTCCCCAGAACGCCGCGCCAATGCCGGCGAGCGTGACACCGGAGGCCGTGACGAGAAAGGTGATGAGCGCCGGTTCCCGTCGCGACTCCTCCGCGAGCGCTGTTGCGAGGCCGTTGCCGATGGTGCCGAAGAGCGCCAGACCGGCGATCGCCATGATGAGTTCGGCGGGAAACGCCGCGAACAGCGCGCCGACCGTGGCGCCGGACAACCCGATCATCAGGTAGAAGACGCCCGCCCAGACAGCGGCCTGGTAGCGCTGGGCGGGATCGGGATGCGCCTCCCGTCCCATGCAGATGGCCGCGGTGATGGCGGCGAGGTTGAGCGTGAATCCCCCGAAGGGCGCCATGATGGCGTTGAGCGTGCCCGTCCAGCCGATGAGCGAGGACACGGGTGGTTCATAGCCCGAGGCCCGCAGCGCGGCGACACCGGGAACGTTTTGCGAAGCCATGGTGACGATGAACAGAGGCAGGGCGATGCCGATCATCGCCGGCAGCGAGAAATCCGGCGTGGTCCACACCGGTCGGGCGAACGCGAGGTGCACATCGTCCAGATGCAGCAGGCCCGACACCGCAGCGATGACGACACCGCAGGCGAGCGCCCCCACGACTGCATAGCGCGGAGAAGCGCGACGCAGGACGAGGTACGTCGCGAGCATGCCGATGGCGAGTACCGGCTCGGTCCGGATCGCGATGAACGCGTCCAGCCCGAAGCGCACGAGAACGCCCGCAAGCATCGCGGCGGCGAGTGAAGCCGGAATGCGATGCAACGCGCGCGCGAACACGCCCGAGAAGCCGACGATCGCGATGAGAATCGCGGAGACGATGAACGCACCGATGGCTTCGGCCATGGTGCGGCCCTCGACCGCGCTCACCAGCATGGCGGCACCGGGGGTCGACCACGCGACCACCACCGGGATGCGATAGCGCAGCGACAGGCCGATTCCCGTGATGGCGATGCCGACACAGATCGCCCACATCCATGAGGCGATCTCTTCGGGGCCGGCACCCAGCGCTTTCGCGGCCTGGAACACCACCGCAGCGGAACTGCTGAAGCCCACGAGCACGGTCACGAAGCCGGCGACCACCGGCGAGAGGGAAAGCTTTGGCAGCATGGCGCGGGACCGTCAGGCGGCCTCGGTGGCTTCCATCGGCGGTGCAACGCCGCGAGCGGTGCGTCCGACCAGCAGCAGGAATGGCAGGCCCGCCAGAGCGGCGAAGGCGAGCAGCTTGAAGTCCCAGAGGTACGCCATCATCGCCGCCTGATGATCGAGTTCCCGGTCGAGGGTCGCGACGCCCTGTAGCGTGCGCAGGCTCCACGCGACGACGCCGGTATCCGGTGGCAGCGCCGCGCTGTACTGCGTCACGTGCTCGGCCAGGTGCGATCGGTTTACCGTTGCCTGGCGCACGAACATGCTCGTCGCCACCGAGACGCCGATGGCCGCACCGATGCTCCGTATGAGGTTGTAGACCGCGGTCGCTTCCGTGCGACGTTCCGGCGCGACGCCCGGGAACGCGATCATCTGGATCGGCACGAGGATGATCCCGCCGCCGACCCCCTGCAGGAAGTTGGTCCAGGTGAGTTCCCAGGCGTCCACCTCGGCGGTCCACGTGGACATCTCCAGCGCAGGCAAGGCCATCGTGATGAGGCCGCACGCGATGAGGATGCGCGGGTCGACGCGCCCGGTGAGACGACCGCCCGCAATCATCGCGAGGAACATCCCGACCCCGCGGGGCGCCTGCAGCAGGCCGACGGATTCGATGGAATAGCCCCGGATGTCCGCGAGGAAGGAAGGCATCAGCACGATCGGCGGAACCGTGAGCAGGCCGTACATGAACACGAATAGCAGACCCAGGGCGAAGCGGCGCTCCGTGAACAGCCGCAGGTCGAGGAACGGGTGACGGGTCGTGAGACTGTGGGCGAGGAACAGATAGAAGCCCAGGCACGCGAGACAGGCTTCCACCACGATCTCCATCGACTCGAACCAGTCGAGGCTGCCGCCGCGGTCGAGCATCAACTGCAGGGATCCCACGCACATCGCGAGGCTCAGGAAGCCGATCCAGTCGAGCGGTGTGGACCGGTCGCGCCGGGTCTCGGGCACGAACAGGAGCAGGCCGAGGAAGGCGATGAGGCCGATGGGCAGGTTGATGTAGAAGATGAACTGCCAGCCGACGTGCTCGGTGAGCCAGCCGCCGAGCGAGGGGCCGATGAACGACCCGAACACGGAACCCGTACCCCACAGCGCCATCGCCTTGCCATGTTCTTCCGGCGGATAGGTGTCGAGAATGATCGCGTGGGACAGCGGAATGATGAAGGCGCCGCCCAGCCCCTGCAGCACGCGCGCGGTGACCTCCACGGCAAGCGACTCCGCCGCGCCGCAGAAGAACGATGCGATGGTGAAGCTCGCCATCGCGAACAGGAACAGTCGCTTGCGGCCGAACCGAAGGCTGAGCCACCCGGCCAGCGGAATGCTGATCGCGGAGGCGACGATGTAGGACGTGATGACCCACGCGATCTGATCCTGCGATGCCGAGAAGGTGCCCTGCATGTGAGGCAGGGCCACGGCTGCGATGGTCCAGTCGATGGAGTAGAGCAGCGAGGCCAGCATGACCGACGCCGTCACGAGCGTCGGGTGCCGGGGGCGCATCGCGGGATCGAACATGCCGGTCGTCCCGCGGGCGGCGGATCAGTCGCCCGCTAGGGCGGGCGAGGCTTGCAGGAAGCGCGGCAGGTAGCCGCTGTCGATGAGCTTCTGGACGGACCGCGGCAGACCGTTGCTGTGGCCCGTGTCCACCGACACGGTGACGGTCATGCCGGCTCGCAGTTCCGGCCCGCCGCTGCCCGGCTCGACGTCCACGCGCACCGGGACTCTCTGCACGACCTTGACCCAGTTGCCCGTTGCATTCTGCGGCGGCAGCACCGCGAATTCAGCGCCGGTTGCGGGTGCGATGGACGCCACGCGGGCCGGCCACTCGTTGTCGGGGTAGGCATCGACCGTGACGGTGGCGCGCTGACCCACCGACAGATGCGTGAGCTGCGTTTCCTTGTAGTTGGCCTCGATCCACACCGGGGCGCTGCTGATGACGCTGAAGATCGCGTTGCCCTTTTCGATGTGCTCGCCTTTCTGCAGGCGCATGTTGCTCACCACGCCAGCGGATGGCGCACGGACTTCGGTCCTCGCGAGTTCCATCGACGCGGCGTCGAGGGCGGACTTGGCTTCCACGTAGCGGGGATGCCGTTCCACCGGAATGTCCGGATCGCCGGAGAGGCTGGCGATGACGCGGGTCGCGCGTTCCTGCACGCTCACGAGCCGCAGCCGCGAGAGATCCAGGTTGTGACGGGCTTCGTCGTAGGCATCCGCGCGGCTCATGCCGCTTTCCCGCAGTCGCTCCTGGCGGTCGAACTGGCGGGCGAGAAACGCGATCTGCTCTCGCGTCTCTTCCACTTCGCGGGTGGATGCGCGGTACTCCGCACGGAGCGACTGGATGTCTGTACGGACGACGTCCATCTGCGCCTTCGCGCGAGCCACTGCGATCTCGAACGGACCCGGATCGATGCGGAACAGCAGATCGCCGGGCGCGACCCGCTGGTTGTCGCTGACGGCGACGTCGCGAACGCGGCCCGATACTTCGGAACTGACGACGACGATGGCAGCCTTGACGTAGGCGTTCTCCGTGACGGCGAAGCGCCCGGACTGCGCGTAGTACCGGGCGCCGACCGCGATGGCGACCAGCGGCACGAACAGGAGCAGGAAAATCCTCAACAGGCGCATGGGCGCAAGCCAGGCAAGCGCGCGGGCTCGCAGGCTCATCAGGCGGCACTCCGCCGGCGCGCGATCCGCGTGCCGTTTGCCGACTCGGGACGGGCCAGATTGGACTTGATGGAGAGCAGCACGTCGACGAAGCCTTCCTGCTGCGCCACCGACAGACCGGCGAGCGCGTCACGGCGCACTTCGGCCGCCGCGGCGCGCATGGCCTTGATGGCGGGTTCCACTTCTTCGGTGAGGAAGACGTGCTTCACGCGGCGGTCGGCCGTGTCGGCCTCGCGGCGGACCCACCCCTTCTGCTCCATGCGATCCAGCAGACGGCCGAGCGTGGCCTTCTCGACTTCGAGGATGTCCGCGAGTTCGGACTGGGTGGCGCCGTTGTTCCGGAACAGATGGTTGAGTACCCACCACTGCGAGCGGGTGAACCCCAGCGCCCGCACGCGCCGGTCGAACCGGGTGCGCATGAGGCGGGCGACGTCGTTCAGGATGAAGCCGAAATTGCGGGACAGATCTTCACGAAACATGTCCCGGATATTAGTTGTCTAGCTTATGGTTGGCAAGGCTATGGTTGGCAAGGCTATGGTCGTCCAGGCAAGCATTCCCCTCACTCGGGCGGGGTGATAGCGGCCGGCCTGGCGGCAGCCTCGCGGGCGAGGACTTCCTCGAGCGTGCGACGGGCGGCATCCTCATTGGGGCCCTTGAGGGCGACAGCGCTTTCGGCAGCAGCCCGCGCTTCGGCGAATCTGCCTCGCAGGGCCAGTACGTGCGCGAGGTTGTTGAGCGGGGCGTCCGCGTCGGGGTGCCGGACCGTCGCCTCGCGAAAGGCCTGTTCGGAGGCTTCGAGATCGCCCATGGCGTAGGCCGTGTTGCCGAGGCCCACCCAGAGCGGCAGTTCCGTCGGCCAGCGTTTCACGCCGGCGAGATACGCCTGCCGGGCCTCGGAGAAGCGGCGGATCCGTTCGAGCGCGATGAGCGATTCGGTGTAGCGCGCCGCAGAGATGCCGCGCGGCAGTTCGCCGGCGGTGGCGACGATCATCGCCCACCGTCCCGAGCGCTGCCAGGTGTGATCGAAGGTCGCCAGCGGCAACTCCTGGCGCGTCTCGGGACCGGACCGCAGGATGAGCACTTCCCGCGGGCGGTCGAAGCCGATGGCGACGGCGTAGTGCCAGCGGGGATACCAGGAAAGCCCGAGGTTCTGCAGCACCACGACAGGGCGCCCCTGGGCGATCTGCTCGAACAGCGCCTCCACCGACGGTTCGAGGCGCAGGGCGACGGCGCCCACCCGGCGGGCACCGCCCAGCATGTCCAGCGGCAGGCTGCCCTGGCGTGCGGGCAGGAACACCAGAGGCGCCAGGGAGTCGGGGGACGCATCGAAGCCGCCTGCCCGCAACACCATGGCCAGGGATGCCGGGCCGCAGTGATTGCGTTCCTGAGCGAAATAGGGGGTGTCTGTAAGTTCGAGACTTGCCGGCAGCGGCGCGAGCCGGGCCGGATCCAGGGGCGGGGCGCCGGCGCACCCAGACAGGATGGAGACGACCAGAGCTGCGACAAGCGTCGCAGCCCGGAAGAACGGGAGAGTCGGTCGCGGCCGGATCACCGGGGAGGAGTCGGGGCGGCTCCGCCCGCGGTCGGACTGCCGTCCGGTCAGCGCTTGATCGCGCGGGTGAACGAGAAGACCTTGGTGAACCCGAGGATGTCCGTGATCAGCAGCACGATGAAGACCAGCACTGCGGCCGTGATGATGGCGCCGATGGCATCTCCGCCCGCGGGGGCCTGATCGATGCGGTCGGCGAGGCTCAGCAGCTCCTCGTCGCTCATGGCCGCCACGCGTGCCTTGGCTTCGACCGGCGAAACGCCCAGCTGGTCGAACTGCCGCACGACGTCTTCACGGTCGAGGAAAGACAGGACGTGTGCACGACGGGATTGGACGTCCGCGCCGGAGGTCGCGGCGACCGTCTCGGTGCCGATCATGGTTGCCTGGGCGGCACCGATGATCGAGAGCTGGGAAAGGCTAAGGATGAGCAGCGCGGCGATGCACTTGCGGGCGGTGATCCACATGACATTCCTCCTTGGGTTGTCGAACGGTGGTCCGGCTCGGTGCCGGATCCCCGTTCAGCGTTTGAGCTTGAACGGAAAGATATCGGTGTAGCCGAGAGCGTCGGTGAGAACCAGGACGGCAAACACGAAGATGGCGACACCTATGATTGCCCCGCCGGCCGGCTGAGAGGCCGGGTCGGCAAGGGTGGCGAGTTCGGCATCCGGAACGGCGGCCGCGCGGCGAACGGCTTCGTCGCGGGGCAATCCGGCGGCTTCGAGGTAGCCGGCCAGAGCTTCGCGACTGACAATGTGGCGCGGGGAAGTGCGTGACGCGACCGATTCTGCGACCGAACCCGTACCGATCAGCTCCGCGCGGGCGCCGCCGGTCAGCGACAGACACAGGAGCGCACCTGCGACGGCGGCGCTGACGGATCGGTTCGCGAGGGACTTCATCGGGCGGCGGGCTCCTCTGGAATGGCCGGGGCGGTTCTCAGGTGGCGGGGGTCGGGTTCTTGAACTGGGCCGGCTGCAGATGATGCCGGTGCAGCAGCTTGTAGAACTCGGTCCGGTTGCGCTTCGCGAGACGGGCGGCGTGCGTCACGTTGCCGTTGGTCATCTTCAGCAGGCGGGCGAGGTAGTCGCGCTCGAACTGGCCGCGCGCCTTCTCGAACGGCTGCAGTTCGGTGGACGGGCCCCGCAGGGCGTTCTCGATGAGTGCCACGCTGACGATCGGCGCGGTGCTGAGGGCGACGGCCTGTTCCACCACGTTGACCAGCTCGCGCACGTTGCCGGGCCAGTCGTACTCGACCAGACGGGCGAGCGCTTCGGCGCTGATGGCGTTGATTGTCTTGCCATAGCGGCCGGCGAGCTGCGTAAGGAAATGCGTGGCGAGCAGGGTGATGTCCTCGCGGCGATCCCGCAGCGGCGGGACGTCGAAGCTCACCACGTTAAGTCGATAGTAGAGGTCTTCGCGGAAGCGGCCCTCACGGATGCCGGACTCGAGGTCACGGTGGGTCGCGGAGACGATCCGGACGTCCACGGGCACCGACTTGGTCGCCCCGACCGGGCGGACGGTGCGTTCCTGCAGCACGCGGAGGAGCTTCACCTGCAGCGCGATCGGCATGTCGCCGATCTCGTCCAGGAAGACCGTCCCGCCTTGCGCAGACTGGAACAGGCCCATGTGGTCGCGTGCGGCGCCGGTGAAGGCCCCCTTCACGTGGCCGAAGAGTTCGGACTCCAGCAGGGCCTCCGGGATGGCGCCGCAGTTGAGTGCCATGAAGGGCGCATCGCGCCGCGGACTGGCGGTGTGGATTGCCTGGGCAAGGAGTTCCTTGCCGGTCCCGCTCTCGCCGCGGATCAGGACGCTCGCGTCGCCGCTGGCAACGAGCCGGGCCCTGGCCAGCACGGCCTCGAGTTCGGGGTTGTGCGTGATGATGGCCGAGCGCCAGCTGGACTCCTGCTCCCGGGTGGTGACGGGCGCGGAGAGTCGCACGGCGCGCGAGATGAGCCCCACCAGTTCCTTGCCGTCGAACGGTTTGGTGAGGTAGTCGAAGACGCCCTTGCGCATCGCGGCAACGGCGTCCGGGATGGTCCCGTTGGCGGTGAGGATGATGACAGGCAGCGCCGGGTGCAGGCGGTGCACCTGTTCGAACAGCGCCATGCCGTCCATGCCGCCCATCTTGAGGTCCGTGACCACCACATGCGGGACGGCCGTGGCCAGTTGCGCAAGCCCTTCCTCCGCACTGCGCGCAGTGGAGACTTCGAAGCCCGCCGCGGTCAGGCGGATCGAGACGAGACGCAGGAGATCCTCGTCATCGTCGACGACCAGTACCTTGCCAAGCATCGTGTTCATGGTTTTCGTGCTCCTTGGTCTTTCTGGATCATCGCGCGCTCGACATCCCTGAGTGCGTCGAGCTTGCGCTGTAGTTCTTCGGTCTTCCTTTGCTCGTCCTTCAGCTTCGTTGCGGTCGCCACGGCGTTGGCATCCGTCCGGCGATTGACTTCGACCCCGGCCAGAAGCACCTGCGCGAGCCCGCGAAATCTTCCCGCTCCGCGCCCCTCCCCCCGCTGATAGGGGTCCAGCAGCTGAACCGCCGCCGCCTCGTTGCGGAACGCCGCATTCGGCAGGAGGTAGAGCATCGCGAGCTTGAGACGCGCGGGTTCGCCGCCATTGGTGGCGAAGTCCTTCTTTGCGTCGTCGAGGTCCTGCTTCAGCGCGGCGGGCGTCCGGGTCCGCAGACCCGCATAGTAGTTCATCAGATCGTCAAGTTCACTCGCCAACTGAGCCACGGGCTCGCGCGGGCAGGTCGCTATTTCGGCCGTCACCGCGGGCGGACGGGGCTCGACCGGGCCGACCTCCTCCACGTCAGGCAGTTGAGGTGTCTGGCACCCCGACAAAAGTACGACAGCCAATGGGAAAAAAATTCGACCGACGCTTCTATTCATGTGTCTCGCTCTGACGTCGGGTCTGGTCCCACAGACTTTGGTATGGGTCGGGGCCGAAGTGAGGGTGATGCATTCTTTTCGGTGGCCGTCACCGGAGTCCTCACGCGGCTTCCCTGTCCTTGGGGTGGTTGGGCTGGCGGCGCGGGATGTCTATACGCAGGCAGGTCCCCTGATCGCGGCTCTCCAGTGCGATCCGTCCCCGGTGCGCCGCCACGAACTCCTTCACGATCGTCAGGCCCAGGCCGGTCCCCTTCATCGCCCCGTCGTGCGGGGTGGAGCCGTGATAGAACGGCTCGAAAACGAGATCGCGCTCCTCCGGCTTGATGCCCGGCCCGTCGTCGGTCACCTCCAGGCTCACGGTCTCCGCGGCGGCCTCCACGCTGATGCTGACGCGGCCGTTGCGTGGCGCGTACTTGACGGCATTCGAGACGAGATTGCCGACGATGGCAGTCAGCTTCTCGCGGTCGGCCTCGACCGAGACGTCCGGGCAGGCCACCACGAACCGCACACCCTTCGAGGCCATGCTCAGGCGGTGCTGTCTGCCGACGGAGGCGATCAGTTCCGGCAGCGGCACGTCCGACAGATTGAGGTCCGACCGGCTGAACTGGGTCTGGTGATAGTTCAGCAGGCGCTCGATGAGTTCCTGCAGGCGCTGGGTGTTGTGCTTGAGGATGGAGGTCACCTCGCGCTGCGCGCCGGTCAGGGGCCCGACCAGCTGTTCGTCGAGGAGATCGGAGCCCTCCTTGATGGCGGCCAGCGGGGTCTTCAGTTCATGGGAAACATGATGGAGGAACAGCTTCTTCTGGTCCTCGAGGTCGATCAGCTTGAGGCGCATCCAGTCGAGCTGGCGCCCGAGTCGCTGCAGATCCTGCGGGCCGGTCACGCGGACGGGCGTGCTGAAGTCCCCGTTGCCGAGCTTGCGGATCGCGCCGTCGATCTGGGCGATAGGGCGGGAAATGAGAATGATGGCGGCGACCAGCATGGCCAGCGCGATCGGGACGAGGGCGGACAACTGCCAGTACACCGTGCGCTGCACGCCCTCGGCCATGGCCTGGAGCTGACCGACCTGGTCCTCGACGATCGTCGCACCCAGGCGGGAGAGGGCTTCCGCCATGATGTCGAGTTCGTTGAACTGGGGGAGCAGGACCGCCAGCGCATCGGCGTCGGAGCCGGTGCCGTCGATGCTGACCGCGAGCCGGGCCTCCTTCTCCCGCAGCAGCGTGAGCTGACGGTACTGTTCGGAGTCCAGCCGCAGTGTGAGCATCCGCCGCGTGCTGTCGATGAACTTCGTGCGTGCGTGCGTATAGCCTTCGAGCAGGCTCGGGTCGCCCAGCGCGCTCGTCTGGCGCACGCTGCGTTCCATGGCGGTGATCTGTTCGATCAGCAGCCGCGAGGCCTCGGTGGCGCGCATTGCCTGATGCACGGTCTGCTGGCTGCGCTTGGTGATGTCGTGGATCGCGACCGCGTTGTTCACGATCGCGAAGATCAGGGGCAGCGCGACCAGCACGAAGCCCGCGATGATGAGCTTGAGGAAGGACCGCGGGTAGTGGATCGGGCGCCGGAGCATTCTGGCGAGTTCCATGGCGGTCGCTGGCGGTGTCCGGGACGTCAGGCCGTGAAGCGCGCTTCGTGGGTGCCGATCACCCCGAAGTCGACGACCAGCGAATCGCCTGGCTTGATGTCGACCGGCACGACGCAAGTTCCGGTGGTGACCACCTCGTTCTCGCAGACCGCCACGCCGAGTCCGGACAGGCGATTGACGAGCCAGGCAAGCGCCACGCGTGGGTCGCCGAGCACGTTGGCGCCGGTGCCGGTACCGGCGACTTTGCCGCCGACGGTCGCGGTCACGGCGTGGGTCGAGAGGTCGAGCTTGCGCCAGTCGATTGCGGTGGCGGGGCCGAGGGTGAACCAGCAGGCGCAGGCGTTATCCGCCACCAACTGCGGGGCGCCGGCCGTGACGAAGTCGGAGTAGCGCGAATCGGGGATCTCGATGGCCGGATGCAGCGAAGCGACCGCGTCGAGCACTTCCGGCACCGAGTACGGTTTGGCGCGCGGCAACAGCGGGCGACCGAATCGGAAGGCGAACTCGGCCTCGGCGACGCCCATGATCATCCCGGCGAGCGGCACAGGTGATCCACTCGGGATCACACGGGATTCCAGGATGGAGCCGACGAGCGGTCCCGACACGCCGATGTGCTTCTGGCCGGCGAGGCTGGTTGCAGCGATCTTCCAGCCGAAGCGGCGCGAGCCGGAGCGCGCGGCAATGGCCTGCTGGACGGCGAAGCCTTCTTCCTCGGTGGCCGGCCGCATGGCATCGGGCAGGGCGCTCAGGCGGGTGCCGGCCATCCAGGCGTTGTACAGGGTGGCGGCGGCATCACGGACGATTTCGGGTTGGCTCATGGTGTCAGGCGGTACGGGTCTGGACGGCAATGGAATGGGCGGGATGGGCCACCACGTTCTGCAGCGGCTCCCCGCGGGCGAGGTGGTCGAGATTGTCGGCGATCACGCGGCAGCGGCGCTCGGCCAGAGCCTCTGTCCAGCCGCTCGCGTGGGGGCTCATGATCACGTTGTCCAGGTCCCGGAACGGGAAGCGCGACGCCGGGAAGCGCACTTCGGCCGCCTGACTCTGTTCGGGGTACTGGTACCACGTATCGATGATGGCGCCGCCGATGCGGCGATCGCGGCAGGCTTCGAAGAGCGCCTCTTCCTGGATGGTGGCGCCACGACCCACATTGATGATGACCGCTGTGGGTTTCATTTGTGCGAACAGGGCGGCATCCACGATGCCCCGGGTCGTATTGTCCAGCGGCAGAGCATCCAGAAGGAAGTCCGATTCGCGGGCGACGCTGGCCAGCTCCGTCATGGGGCGCACGTCCCGGCACCAGTCGTCCGCCGGGCGAGGGCTGCGATTGGCGGCGATCACGCGGACGCCGAAGCCGTGGGCGCGACGCGCGACCTCCCGGCCGATCCTGCCGTAGCCGAGGATGCCAAGCGTCTTGCCGTAGAGGTCGCCATGGCGCGGGCCGCACAGATGGGAGCCCCACCAGCGATCCTGGCGCATCGAGGCGTCCAGGCGTCGCAGGCCGATCAGCCACTCCAGGATGGAACCCATCACGAATTCGGCGATCCCGATCTCGTGTTCGAAGGCATTGCAGACCGAGGCGGTGGGCGGCACGGCGTCGAAGCGGATCTCGTCGGTGCCGGCCCCGGGCAGCTGAATGAGCCGGAGCCTGGGCGCGGGCGGGGCGTCGGCCGGCCAGTTCATGGAGACGATGGCGTCTGCGTCGGTCAGGGCGGCCGCGAAGGCGGGACGATCGGCGTGGTCGACCACCTGGATGTCCCAGGGGGTGGCGAGCTGGTGCCGCAGCGGCGCCAGCCTGTCGTCGTTGTCGATTGTCTTGATGAGGAGCTTCACCGGTCCGGCGCCTTCCAGCCTTCTGCGCAATGGGGGGACGAGGTCGAGTCCCGAGATTTGGCGACCCCTTTCCCGTGTGCCTGAGAGTTTAGTCGCCGCGGCGAAGAATTCAACGCAAACCTATCGATTTCGAGGATATTGCGCTACCACAATCTAACGAAACGAGAGTTTTTTTCTCGATGGCGCTGTGATAGCCTCCGGCCACGGTGTGGTGGGCGGTGAGACCGGGTTTCGGGCCAGTGTTCGGGCCGGGATTTGCCCCGGGATCAAGGGGCTGCCGACCTCGGGAGAGGGTGCTTATCTCACCGGCCGGATGTAGTATCCGATCTATCCGAAGCAGGAGACCACCAATGAAAATCATTCAACCCCTGGCCCTCGCGGCAGCGACATTGACGGCCCTGCTCGGCATTGCCGGCCCGGCCTCTGCGGCGCTCACCGTCACGCTGAGCCCCGCCGATGCCGCCGCACAGCCCGGCCCGGCGACTTCCTTCGTGTTCGGGCTCGACGTCGCCGGCCTCGAAGATCTCGGGATCGACATTTCCGACGCCCCGGTCCTGGCGGCGTTCATCCGCTTCGTTCCCACGGTCGGGTCTGCCTCGCCGGCGCCCCTGTCCATTGCGTCGGCGTCGGTCGGCAGCTACTTCGACACCCTGTTCAACCCGGTCGTGAGCATCCTTCCTGCCGGCAGCGAGACGAAGGTCGACGTCCAGTACTCGACATTCGACGATGTCACGTTCCAGACCGTGCCGCTGCCTGCCAGCGGGCAGTTCGTGAGCTTCACGGTCGCCGCGGTTCCCTTTGCGAGTCCCGGCACGTGGAACATGGAAGCCTATCTGGTCGTCGACAACGAGGATGAGCTGCCTGTGCTTTCGAACGTGACCAGCGCCACGATCACCCTGGTGCCGGAGCCCGAGACCTACGCGCTCTTCGCTGCAGGCCTGCTGGCCCTCGGTGCGGCCGTGCGCCGACGCGCCTCCTGACAGCCCCGGAACATTTCGCTAATCTTCCCGCGCTTCCCCGCCCCGACCGGGGTGGGTAGTGCACCTACGACAATCGCAAGCCACAAGGAGAATTCGCATGGCCAAGGCCCCCGAGGAAAGCACCAAGGCTGCCGAACCGCAGATGCCCAAGGTTAAGTGGGACACCGGTGCACTGAAGAGCACCTACTGCAACTTCGTGAACGCGACCAGCACCCGTGAGGAAGTCGTCCTCAATTTCGGGGTGAACCAGAACTGGGACCGCATGGCGGGCGAAGTCGAGATCGAGCTCGGTCACCGGATCATTCTCAGCCCCTTCGCCGCGAAGCGCCTCACGGATCTCCTCCAGAAGCTCATGGCAGAGTACGAGAACCGATACGGCGAGCTCAAGTAATCAGCGTTTACCCGGCGAGCCTCTCGGAACTCCATGAGTCAGACCGCCGGTGAGGTGTCGGGACTTCCTTCGTCGCTGACATCCAAGGATCAGGCCGCCCTCTGGGCGGCCTTTTCTTCTTCCCAGACACTCGAGGGAAGACTCAGCAACTGGCTGCGCGTGCTGGCATCGAGAATCCGCTCGGCGCAGGCGGCGGCGGTGTACCGGCGGGCGCTCGAAGCTGCCGACGGCGTCGCGCTCATGGCCACTTGGGGCGACATCCAGAATTCCGCCGAGATGCAGCAGTCCGCCATTCAGGGCCTGGATCGCGGACTCATCCTCATCCGGTCCATCGGCCGGACCTTCCACCTGATCGTTCGCCCCGACCACTATCCCGACTGGATCGTGGTGTTCGAGGTGGCGCCCGTCCAGCACGGTGAACTGCAGGCCGGTCTGCATGAACTGCGCTGGGGCGCGGGATGGCTGGTGGCCAGTGTCGAGAATGCCAACTCGGGCGAATCGAGGGATCGGCTGGCCCGCCTGGAGGTCGTGGTGGACGTGGTCGAGCGCGCCGGTCGCGAGCGCGACCTTGTGTCCGCGGCCACCGCAGTCGGGAAGGCCATCGGGGCAGCGTTCCCGCGGTGCCTCGTGAGCGTCGGCGTGTTCCGCCATGAAGTGCTGTCCCTCGCCGCTCGAGTCGGCGAGGACCCGGAAGCCTCGGAGGACCGGGATCTCCGGCGTGAAACGCTGGTCCGGACGGCCATGACCCAGGGCGGCACCGTCCTGTCGAGTGCCCTGCCCGAGGCGGGATTGCAGGCGGTGCCCAGCGTGCTGCCCGAAGTCGGGCCGCGGGTCGTCGCCATCTCGCTCGCGGGCGCCAACAGCGTCGCGGGCGTGCTCCTGTGCGAGCGGCTCGACGACGCGGCATTCTCGCCCGAGGAGATCGAGACCCTGGAGCACGCCGCGCGTGTGGCGGCCCCGATCATCGAGGGTAAGCCGGTGTCCCGCAGCAGGCCGGTCACGCGGGAGAAGCGCGCCCTCGTGGGACTGTTCGGGCCCGTGCGATACAAGTGGAAGCTCGGCCTGATCGTTCTCATGGCGGGCGTCCTGGTGCTGCTGGGTGCCACGGGCGACTATCGCGCCCAGGTCTCGATCACCATCGACGGCGCGCCGCCCCGCAAGGTCACGGCGCCCTTCGAGGGCAAATTGATGGATGTGCGGCTCCGGGTGGGCGACGCCGTTCGGCGCGGGCAGATCCTCGCGCGCTACGACGATACCGACCTGCAACTGGAGCGCGTCAAGCTCGCGGCCGAGAAGGAACGGCTGACTGTTTCCGCCAAAGAGGCGCGCGACTCCCAGGACACCGCGGCGATGGACAGTCTCATGGCTCGTCGGAAGGAGATCGAGGCCCGCCTCGCGCTCATCGACGATCGGCTCGCGCACCTGCAGGTCGCGAGTCCGATCGACGGGGTGGTGCAGAGCAGTGTCGCCGCGATCGGGGGGCGAGCCACGGTTCAGCCGGACGATGCGCTGTTCACCATCGCGCAACTGGACGGCTACCGGCTCGCGCTCGACGCGTCCACGGCCGACCAGTCGCTCCTGCGCGAAGGTCAGACCGGCATCGCGCGTTTCGGTGACGGCGCGGCGGTGCCCTTCGTCATCACGAAGATCGCTGGCGGTCCTGAACAGGGCGGAGGCGCCGTGCGCGCCGAGGCCCAGGCCCAGCGGCTGGGGCCCGACATGGCCCCCGGTATCGAAGGCGTGGGTGACGTGGATGTCGGCACCCAGAAGCTCGTCTGGATCTGGTGGCGACGCCTGCAGACGGACGATCGGCGAGGCGGCTGACCGCCTGCCCCGGATCGGGTCTCAGGGCGGGGGCGGGCAGGGCTCGGTCGGGTCGGCGCGGGTCCGGACCAGATTGCCCATGTCTCCCTGAACGTAGTGCCCGCCGGATTCATCCTCCACGAAGGCCAGTGTCGCCACCGGCTCGTTCTTGCGGCGGAAGTGCCGTTCGTTCACCGGGTACCAGTGCCGTTCGCGACCCATCGGGTTTCGCGCAACGAGGTGCCCGTCTTCCACCCTTACGGCAAGCACCTGATCCACGTCCTCGGTCGTCCAGTTGAAGCGGCGGGTGGCGGCGGCATAGCAGCCCGCGAGAGACTGCAGTGCCTGATCGGGGATCGGTGCCGGAGGCGGTACGGGAACGCGCGGTACGTCGGCCGTCAGCGCGGACTCCAGCGTCTCCTGCATTTCCTCGAGCGCCTCGCCGTTGTACGCATTGATGACGAGGAAGTAGCCGACACCCGCATCACGAACGTATCCGAGCCGCGAGAGGTAGCCGTCGGCGTCACCGCCGTGTCCGGTCCACAGAATGCCCTCGTGCACGTACTGGTACAGGCCGAGACCGTAACCGTAGCGAAGGCCCGACCGAGCCGAAAGCGTGGTGAGTGGTGTTTCCAGTCGGGCCAGTTCGTCGGCCGTGAGCAGCGGGACGGACTCGGGTCGCAGCAGCCAGCTCACATAGCGCCCCATGTCCGCAGTCGTCGCGTTGAGGCCCCCGAAGGCGCGGAAGAGCACATGCCAGTAAGGCATCGGCGAGCGGCCATCGCGATCGTAGCCCCGGGCCAGCCGGTCCTTAGTCCGCGGGTCGAGGCGCAGACTGGCGTCCCGCATGCCGAGCCGCGCGAGCACTTCGGTCTGCATGAACTCATCGAACGGCCGGTCGGTCTTTCGCTCGACCACGAGCGAGACGATACCGGCCCCCTGATTCGAGTAGGACGAATGGACGCCGGGTTGCCATTGCACGACTCTGGCCCCGGGGTCCACGGCGAACGCCTGCTCGAGCGAGAGCGGGGCAGGGTCCGACGAATCGAACTCGCGCCGGGACAGATCGAGCAGGCCGGCCGTGTGTTCGAGCAGGTGGCCGATGCGGACCGGATGGGTGTTTTCCCACCGGTTGGTGTACTGCGGATCCGGTACCCAGCGTGCGACCGGGTCGTTTAGATCGAACCCGGTCTGGCGGGCGGCGATGAGCGTCGCGATACCCGTGAAGGACTTGGTGACGGACCCGACGCGCCACACGATGTCGGGCCCGACCGGGCGCGCGGGTTCCCGGTCCGCCAGACCGCCGCCACCGAGCGAGACCGCACTGCCGGCTTGCACGACGGCGAAGGCGAAGCCGGCCACACCGTGCTTTTCCCGGATGGTGTCCAGACGCTGCTCGAGGGCAGGCAGATCAAGCGCCATGGCGGGGGTCGTTCCGAGCAGGCTGGCGACCATGACCCGCACCACGAGGCGGCAAAGCGGGCTGGCTGAGTCGGGCAATGGGGGTTCTCCGGTGGATGGCAGGATCCGAAGACAGGACCGCGCGTCGCGGGAAAGGTTGCGCGGGCGGGTCGGGGTGCGTCAAGGGAGGGTCCGCACGTATTCGCGCAGGGCGTGCCGGACCGACGGACTTTGCCACGAGCGCATCGGCAAGGGCCGGCCATGCGGTTAGAATTCCCGCGCGTCGCACGGCGTCAACCGGAGGTGTTCCATGAAAGTGATCGATCTTCGCAGCGATACCGTAACCAAGCCGACCGAAGGCATGCGGGCCGTCATGGCTGCGGCCGACGTCGGTGATGACGTGTACGGGGAAGATCCCACCGTCAACCGGCTCGAAGCCACCCTGGCGGAGCGGCTGGGCAAGGAGGCCGCGGTGTACGTGGCCACGGGGACGCAGAGCAACCTGATCGGGCTGATGTCGCATTGCGAACGCGGCGACGAGTACATCGTCGGTCAGCAGGCCCACACGTACAAGTACGAGGGCGGCGGTGCCGCCGTGCTCGGCAGCATCCAGCCCCAGCCCATCGACAACGAAGCCGACGGCACGCTCGACCTCGGGCGCGTGGCGGCGGCGATCAAGCCCGACGACTCCCACTTCGCAAGGACCCGCCTGTTCGCGCTCGAGAACACGCACGGCGGCAAGGTCCTGCCAATGCCGTACCTGAAGGACGCGGCTGCGCTCGCCCGTGCCAAGGGGCTCGGCCTCCATCTCGATGGTGCGCGTCTCTACAACGCGGTTGTTGCGCAGCGGGTGAATGTGCGCGAGATCACGGACGCGTTCGACACTGTGTCCATCTGCCTATCCAAGGGGCTCGGGGCGCCGGTGGGCTCGGTGCTCGTCGGCCCGAAGGCGCTGCTCGCCAAGGCGCGGCGCTGGCGCAAGGTGCTGGGCGGCGGCATGCGGCAGGCGGGCGTGATGGCAGCGGCCGGCCTGTATGCGCTCGATCACCACGTCGACCGTCTCGCGGAAGACCACGACAACGCGCGATTGCTGGCGCAGAAGCTCGCGGCGATTCCCGGCGTGTCGGTGGATCCGGCGGCGGTGCAGACGAACATGGTGTTCCTGTCCGTCGCTCCCGAACTCGGCCCGGCGCTCAAGGCCTGGCTCCAGGAGCGCGGCATGATGATCTCGCTGGGCCCCGTCATCCGCCTCGTCACCCATCTCGATGTGTCGCGGGACGACGTGACGGCCTTCGCGGATGCCGTCGGGAAGTTCGTGCAGCAGACGGCGCCTGCCGGCCAGCGCGCAGGGGCCATCGTCTGACGGGAGCTGCGCGTGACGCAGGAGAAGTGCTTCACCCCGCTCAACCGTCGCGATCTGGACCGGCTCGCGCGGCTGGTCCGCACCAGCCGCGAAGATTTCCTGCGGCTCAATGCCGGCTGGGGTCTGCTCTACGCGAAGCGGTTTCTCTGCTCGGTGCTGGCGGGCGCCGCCGCCGATCACTACGTGAACGGCACGACGGGTTTCGGGGAGTTCTCCGTCTGGAACTTCTTCGCGCAGCACCCCGAGGCGCCCTATCCCGTGCAGCGGCGCAGCCGCGAGGACTACGGTGACTCGCGGCTGGGGCGCGATCCCTCCCTCCCCGAGACCTTCACGGGCTGGGCGGTCGACGTGCAGGGCCGAAGTGTCGAGGCCGCTCCCGGCGACGATCCGGCGGCGGCACTCGACCGTTACCTTCGCGGCCGCGCGACGCCGACGGCTCGCGATCTCGCCTCGCAGACCCTCATCCTCCTCGAGCCGGGGCCGCTGCTCGGCATCCAGGCGTGGCCCACCCTGGTAAGCGCATGACCGATCGCGTCCGGTTCCGATTTTTCGCCTGGCTGACGGCGCTCTGCCTGTCCGGGCTCTGCGCTGCCGCGCATGCCGGCATTCCGCCGATCAGCGTCGACGGGCGCGTGCCGTCTCTCGCACCGGTGCTGCAGAAGGTGACGCCCGCGGTGGTCAACATCTCGGTGCTGACCGCCACGAGCGAGTCGGCGTCGCCGCTGCAGCAGGACCCGTTCTTCCGCCGCTTCTACAACCTGCCCGAGCGGCAGCGTCCGCAGGTGAGCGCGGGGTCGGGCGTGATCGTCAACGCGGCGAAGGGCTACGTCGTCACCAACCACCATGTCATCAAGAACGCACGCGAGATCATGGTGACCCTGAAGGACCGCCGGCAGTACGAGGCGCGTCTGGTGGGTGTCGATGCCGGGACCGACATCGCGCTGCTGCAGATCCAGCCCGAGAACCTGTCGGCGCTGGAATTCGGTGACTCCGACGCGCTCAACGTCGGTGACTTTGTGCTTGCGATCGGCAACCCGTTCGGCATCGGCCAGACGGTGACCTCGGGCATCGTGAGCGCGCTCGGCCGCACGGGCCTCAACATCGAAGGCTACGAGGACTTCATCCAGACCGATGCGTCCATCAATCCGGGCAACTCCGGCGGCGCGCTCGTGAGCCTGCGCGGCGAACTCATCGGGATCAACACGGCGATCATCGGTCCCGCTGGCGGCAACGTCGGCATCGGCTTCGCGGTGCCGAGCTTCATGGTGCAGAAAGTCGTGGCGCAACTGATCCGCTTCGGCGAAGTGCGTCGGGGACGTTTCGGGGCCACGGCGCAGGACGTCACGCCCGACATCGGTCGCGCGCTCGGCGTGCCGCCCAACGACGGCGCCGTGCTGGTCGACCTCGCGGCGGGCGCTCCCGCGGAGAAGTCCGGACTGCGTCGCGGGGATGTGGTGCTGGCCATCAACGGTCGTCCGGTGCGCGGTTCCGCGGATCTTCGCAATCAGCTCGGACTCGTACCGGTAGGAGACGTGGTCGAATTGCGCTACCTGCGCGACGGCAAGCCCGCGGTGGCCAAGGTGACGATCGAGTCGCCGCAGGCCGGCCTCGCGTCAGGCCGTCAGGCCGTTCCCGAACTCGCCGGCGCGCGTATCGGCAACGCGCAGCGAAACGGCCGTACCGAAGCTGTGGTCGTGGTGGAGGTGGATCGCGGCAGTCCGGCGTTCGATCACGGCCTGCGGGCGGGGGACGTCATCCTCGGCGTGAACCGTCGCCGCGTGGAGAACGTGAACGACTTCCTCTCGCAGATGCGCTCCAGTCCGCGACCGCTGCTGCTCAACATCCTTCGCGGTGACTTCGAGCTGACCCTGGTGCTGCGCGGCGGATGAGCAACTCTTCGCAATGTCACCGCGCAGGGCGGGTGCAGCGCGGCGGTGTCGTCATGCGCATCATCGTGTCGCTCCTGCTGATCGTGCTGGCGATTCCGGTGCTGCTTCTGTTCCTCGCGCTGGAGACGACGCCCGCGCTCGATCGCGCCGTCGTGCTGGCGCCGGAGCACGTCGCACGAGCGAAATCGATCCTGATGGGGCGCTATCACGCCAATCAGCGCTTCGGCAAGGTCGGGACCCTGTTCATCCGTCCCGATGACGCGGACCTCGCGGCCAACTATCTCGTGAACCGCTTTGCGCGGGGCAGTGCGCGCGTGGCCGTCACCGACGGATCGGCGGACGTGGCGCTGAGCGTGCCGGTTCCCGCCGTGCCTTGGCTGTATGTCAACGCAAAGGCGACAGTGGTCGAGCGCGACGGGTTGCCGGGGGTCACCGCTCTGCGGGTCGGCGATCTTCCCGTGCCGGACGCCGTTTCGGGCGCACTGCGTTCCGGCGTTCTCGCCTGGGCTCGCCGCAATCCGGACTATCGCCTCGGCATCGACGCGGTGGAGCGGGTGCGGCTGTTGCGCTGGGGCGTCATCGCCGTTTACCGCTGGCAGCCTGACTTGAGCCGTCGGATGCGTGCGGCGGCCGTCGACCCTGCGGAACGCCAACGACTGCGCCACTACCACGACCATCTTGCCGGGCAACTGGGGCGTCCGCCGTTTGGTCCGGTGCGCATGGCGGACCTGCTGCCCTCGCTGTTCGCGCTGGCGGCGAAGCGCGCCGAGTCCTCCTCGGCCGTCGAGGAGAATCGTTCCGCGATCCTCATGGCGGCCATCGTTGCCGTGGGCAAGAGCGCGGACATCCTCGTCCCCGAAGCGCGCAGCTGGCCACCGCTGCATCGGCGGCTGATGCTGCTCGACGGTCGGGACGACTTCGCCAAGCACTTTCTCGTGTCTGCGGCGCTTGCGGCTTACGCGGGAACCGTCGTCGCCGATGCCGTCGGACTCTACAAGGAAGTGGAGGACTCGCGGGGCGGGAGTGGATTCTCGTTCAACGACATCGCGGCCGATCGCGCAGGAACGCGCTTCGGCGAGGCTGCCTCGGCCAGTGAAGACTCCGCCGTCCGGTTGCAGGAGCGCATCGCCGCAGGATTCGTGGAGCGCGACCTGATTCCGGAGACGCGGGATCTTCCCGAGTTCATGCCCGAGGCCGAGTTCCTGCAGCGCTTCGGCGGGATCGGTGCGCCCGCGTACCGGCAGATGATGGACGACATCGAGCGGCGTGTGGCCGATCTGCGGCTGTACCGTTGAGGAAGGTCCGCACAGCCTTCCACGGGTTGTGCGGACCTGCTTGAGTCGACTCAGCGGTCTCCGCGCCGCGACACCAGCACCACCGGGATCATCATCACGGCCTGGATGACGAAGAACGGTGCGGCGAATGCCAGGAACTCCGGGCGGTTCAGCACCTCGACAGCGATGAGCGTTGCGACGCTGAGACTTCGCAACGAGAATCCGAACACCATCGTGACCGTTTCCGACTTCGGCCAGCCGAAGACTCGGGCAAAGCCGACGGCCAACAGGGCCGCACCGATGGTAAACAGCGTGCAGGCAGCGCCGATGGTCGGCAGGTCGCGAACGATGACGTCGAAGTGTTGAACGACCATGATCCCCAGCATCAGCAAGAGCGTGAGCACCGTGAGAATCCGTGTCTCGAGACGGTGCCGCGCGACGAAATCCGGAGCGACGTGCCGCACCCCCATGCCCAGGGCGATCGGGACCAGCAGGCCGAGGACGATCTGGCGCGCCGCCATGCCTGGTGCGATGGCGAGTCCGGCAGGGTGGCCGGGGAAGGCGCCGAAGGCGAGATGCGCGGCAATCGGTGTGGTCGCGAGAGCGAGCAGACTCGATGCGCCGGTCAGCGTGACAGAAAGGGCGAGGTCGCTTCGCGCGAGCAGGCTGAAGACGTTGGAAGCCGTTGCCTGCGGCGCGACGGAAACGAGGAGGATCCCTCCTGCGACCGCGGGCTCCGGCTGGAGGAGCATCACGATCCCGACGCCGAGCAGCGGCAGTGTCAGGGTCTGCCCCACGACGGCGACCAGCGCGTGGGCCGGATAGCGCAGTACCCGCAGCAGATCCTGCCCGGAGAGTTCCAGGCCCACCACCGTCATCGCGACCAGCACAAGCGCCGGCAGCGCCGCGTTCAGGTCGGGCATCGGCCGGCCCCGCAGTCAGGCGCCGGATCACCACGGCTGGCGCGCGGATTCCCAAGCGGGAGCCGACGACTCGCAACGGCCGTGGCAGACGCTGCCCTGCGCCACCTCCCGGGGGAAAAGGTCACTTCATCTTGCGCAGGTCGAGATTCAGCATCTTCGCCGTTTCACGCACGACGTTGAAGGTTTCGTCTGTCGCCGGGATCCATCGCTTGATGATCGTCCCCTTGCTCCACGGTATCTCGCGCATCCCCGCGAAGGCTGCCCGGATCTTCACCTTCACGGGCTCCGGCAGGTCTCTGCGCATCACCACCGGGGATCCCGGGATCGGCTCCGACTTCCAGACCACGACGAGATCTTCCGCCTTCACCATGCCGCGTGCGATGGCGGCATCCAGGAGGCCATCGGCAACCGCGGCGGCGTCGACCTTGCCGTTCTGGACGGCGATCACCGAGGCATCGTGGCTGCCGGCAAAGATGGCCCGAAGCTCGGTGTCCGGCTTGAGGCCGGCACGGAGCATCGCGGCCTTCGGAAACAGGTGGCCGGACGTGGAACTCGGGTCGACGAAGGCAAACGTCCGTCCCCGCAGATCGGCGAGAGAGCGGATGTTGCGGTCCTTGCGGGCGACGATCACCGAGTGGTAGGTCGGCCCCTGCTTCTGGGTCTCGGGGATGGCGACGGGCTCGAGCTCGGCCAGCGTCGTTGCCAGGATGTACGAGAAGGGACCGAGCAGAGCAATGTCGAGGCGGCGCGACCGCAGGGCCTCGATGACCCCGTTGTAGTCCGTTGCCACGAAGGGCTTGATGTCGATTGCCGTTGCCTGCTGCAAGGCATCGATCAGCGCCTGATTGTCCGTGATCATCAGCCGCGGATCCTCCGCGGGGACCAGCCCGAAGTTGAGTACGCCTTGCGCCGAGGCGGCGGGACTCAGGAGCGTGAGCCAGATCATGGCAAGGGTCGCGATCGCGCGGACCGCGTTGGAAACCGTGTTCGAGATGCGATTCATCATGACCGACTCCAGTTGGGTGATGCGGAGCGTCGCCGCGCTCCGTAGTAGGCAAGTGTTTCTCAGGCTACCGTCGCTACGCGGCTTCGATGCCCTGATCATGGCGGGTCAGACCGGAGATCGACAGCAGATCCTCGTGCAGTTCGAACCACACCGTGTGATAGCTGTCTTCGGTCGTTCTGGCGACGAACGCCGCATTGCCCGCGGCGACCCGCGCCGCGGCGCGATCCAGACGTTCCCGATAGACGGCGAGGCGGGGTGCGAGCGAGGCGAGGCGCGCCGAGAACGCCGTGAACTTGCGATGCAGATCGGCCAGATCACAGAGAACTTGCGAATCGTAGGAGGCATCCAGGTGCATGTTCGGTGTGCCGTCGGGCAATACCTGCCAGGCCGTCACGATCTGCTTCAGTGAGCGGTTCAGGATACCGAATTCGGCGTAGACCGAGGCTGCCTCGGCGGGGGAAATCCGGCTCCGCTCCGAGGCCAGCAAATTCTCCAGAAATTCCCGTCCCGCAGCCGTCAGGCGAATGTCGCGCGGGGTCCGGGTGCACAGACCCCGGGCGCACAGGGCATCGTATGCGTCGGCCGTTGCCTCGGCCGGCAGGGACAGGCTGTCGCCGAGTACGCTCAGGCTTGCCCGCCCCTTGAGGGCAGCCACGCGCAGCAGGGTGAGTGCCGGAAGGTTCACTGTGTGTTCGGTGGCAGCCGCCACTCGTGCGAGGGACGCGGGGTCAGGCGTCGGAGATGCGCGCAGGCAAGTGAGGATGGCCGCCAGCCGGTTTCGCACGATCACGGCATCCACTCCGGCAGCCAGCGCGGCACGAAGACCGTTCTCGGTCTCGAGCATTCGTCCGCGCACGACGGCATGGGGCTGCAGTCCGGACCGCCATCGGTCTCCGAGGGCTTCGAGGTCCACGGCCTGGATCGGCGCCTCTCCGATCGACAGGATGCGAAGCGGCACGCGCGGCAGGCTCCACGCGATGAGTCGTTGTACCGCGGGATCGTCATCGTCCGACGCTGCCGGCGCCGTGAGGTCTCCCGCCCAGATGCGGCCTGTGGCGCCGTCGAGGGTGATCCGCTGCCCGATGAACGATCCGATCCTGTCCTTCCCGCAGCCCACGATGCAGGGGCGACCCAGTTCCCGGCTCACGACCGCGGCATGGGAAGTGGACCCGCCCGTTTCCGTGATCAGCGCGCGCGAGGCAATGACACCCTGAAGATCTTCCGGACTGGTCGTGGGGCGCGCGAGGATAACGTCCTCGCCCAGGCGGCTGCGATGCTCGGCGTCGCGCGGGTCGTTCACGAGAATGCCCGTCGCGATGCCGGGACAGGCGGGCTCCCCCAGCAGGATCGGCTCCTGCGCGGCGGCCTGTGGATCCAGGATGGCGAGAGAGAGATGGCGTACCGAGTCTGCATCGAGCCGATCGAGCGCCTCATCCGGCGAAATGAGGCCTTCGTCAACGAAGGCAACGGCGGCCTGCAGTGCCGCCCGAGGCGAGCGCTTTGCGACCCGGCACTGCAGCAGCCAGAGCTTTCCCGATTCCACCGTGTATTCGATGTCCTGAATGTCGCGTGCGTCCCGCTCGAGCAGTGCCGCCGCGGCGATCAGTCCGTCGTATGCCGAAGGGAGGAATCGACACAACTCGTCGAGCGAACCTGGCGTCCGTGTCCCGGCCACCACGTCTTCGCCCTGGGCCCGTCCCAGCCATTCGCCCCAGGCCGGACGTTCCCCGGTCATCGGATTGCGGCTGAAGACGACGCCTGTGCCGGAGCGCTCGTCCAGATTGCCGAACACCATGGCCTGAACCATCACTGCGGTGCCGCTGTCGTCGGACAGACCGCGGTTACGGCGATAGGCCACCGCCCGGGGCGAGTTCCACGAGTCGAACACGGCCGCTACCGTTGCGCGCAGTTGCGCCCACGCATCGTCCGGCACGGAAGGCCCGCCGCGAACCGGGACGATCCTGGTGTACTGCTCCACGAATCTCCGATGGGTTTCGGCCGCGTACCGGGCGTCGCCCGTGGCCGCTGCCAGATGTTGCGCGACGGCCGCGTTGATCCCGAGATTCAGCACGGTATCCATCATGCCCGGCATGCTGCGCGCGGCGCCGGAGCGCACTGACACGAGCAGGGGACACGACGCGTCACCGAAGCGGCGGGCAGTCCTTGCTTCCAGCCGGCGCACGTGTTCGGTCAGTTCTCCCCACAATTCGTCGAGTACGGTCGGGCCCTTCGCGAAGTAGTCGCGGCATACGCGGGTGGAGATCACGAAGGCGGGCGGGACGACCAGCCCGAGAGCGCACATGCGATTCACGCCCCAGGCCTTGCCGCCAATCTCCTCGCGCGGAAGGGTGCAAGAGCCATCCACCGGCACGATTCTCGGAATGGGCTCGAGAGAACCGGGTACGGCGTTCACTTTGTGCTTGCCCGGCGATCGTTCATCGCAAGGTCACCGTGCCCGTGCTGCCGTCGACCGTCACCATCTGGCCGTTGGCAATGCGGCGCGTGGCATCGGGAACCGACACCGCCGCCGGGATGCCGAGTTCGCGGGAGACGATGGCGGCATGGGAAATGGGGGCGCCTGTCTCCACGACGACGGCGCCCGCGGACAGCATGAGGGGCCCCCAGGACGCGTCCGTGACTTCCGTGACGATGACTTCGCCGGGCTCCAGCTCGCTGTCCACATCGAGCGAGGCGATCACCCGGGCGCGTCCGGTGTGAACCCCCGGCGACACGCCGATGCCATGGAGGACTTCCCCGGCAGCCTCCTGCGCATCCGACCGCTTCCCGCGATCCCCGAAGGCTGACAATGGCGGCGGCGCCCCTTCGAACACGAACGGCGGCTCCTTGGTCTCCAGCAGCGCCAGCATCTGGCGACGCTTCGCGATGACGTCGGCGAAGCTCTGAGGCGCCGCCAGGAACCCATCCAGTTCGTCGAGTTGCAGCAGCAGGATGTCCTGCCATCGCTGCACGACACCCCGCATCGCGTGACGTCCGCCCAGTTCGCGCATGACGGACCGGGCTTCCTCGTTCCATCGTGTGCAGGTGGTCTTGCCGCGCTCGCGCGCAGTGAGGTAGTTGCCGACAGATCGCGCGGCCGCGACGAAGCGTCCCTGGAGGTCCGGCGACTGCGACAGCCGGGACGACAGTTCGGCCACGGTCGCATTCCGGCGGGACGCCAGTTCCGTGAAGCGTGACGCCGGGTCGGCGACGTCCGCCGAACGCCGGGCCCGCTCGAGCATGCGCAACACCAGCGCCGGATCGGTCGCGTAGGTGGCAGATCGCAGATCCCATACGCTCGGCCCGAGGAAACCCCATCGGTCCAGGAAGTGCTGCCAGTCCGCTGCGAAGGCCCGCGCGTCCGCGGCGTCTCTCGCGAGCAGGCGTTCCATCAGGCCGTCGACGCCGCCGTCGAACAGGGAAGACAGGACCGGCGAGGAGCGGATCTTGCGCGACAGGGTCCAGAGTTCGAACGAGTGAGCCGCCGAATCCACATCGCCGACGGCTGCGGTCACGTTTGCCGCGAGTTCCGCTGCCCCCGCGGCCTCGGCCAGCTGCGCGACGACACTCGTCAGGACGTTGGCGCCGTAGGTGTTCAGCACGTGCTGTTCGAACAGCCGCCTTGCCTGCGGAATGAGGGAGCGGAAATAGTCCAGCAGCGCGCGGTCGGAGAGGGCGGTGAAGTCCGGTCTGCGCGCCTGAAGTGCCAGCACGTCATCGCGGTACCGGTCCGCTGCCGGTCTGGGATCGGCGGTGAACAGGGATTGCAGCCATCCGGTCACAGCCTCGGTGCGCGCCGGATCCGCATCGCGCGGGTCGGGCCGGTAGGGCGGGACATCGGCGGCATCGCCGAACAACGATCTGTCGATGGCTTCCACACTCATGCCGGGAATGCGGACGGCAAGCACGCGCGTGACTGACATGTTGATGTAGATGTAGCCGCCGAAGCAGGCGGTGATCTCCGGCTGGCCGGGCGCCTTGAACTCGTCCTGCGTGAATGCGCCGATGGCGCAGAACGCGTCGCGCCAGGCGGGTTCCCACGCCAGGCGCCCGAGCGCGGTCCAGGTGAGCGGCGAGACCGCTTCGACGAACACTTCCCCGACGTTGCCCCGAGTGAACACCGGGAATCGTTCGCTCGGCTCGTCGTCGCATACCCAGATCCTTGAAATCAACACGGCTCCCCTGTTGCGCACGATTGCAGCGCGGAAGCACGTTACGTCGGGCACCGCCGGGGGGATTTGATGCGGATCAATCGGGGCAGGAATCCTTCCCGGTCCCCGGGTGGGGCGCCGGCGGGTGACGGGTTCACGGCGCGAGAATGCGCGCGCGCAGCCGGCTCGACACGAAGTCCGCGGTCATGACCATGGCGAGAATCACCAGGACGCAGGTCGCGGTGTCCTGATACTGGAAGAGCTTCATCGAACTCACCAGCTCGAAGCCGATGCCGCCGGCGCCGATCATGCCGAGAATGGTGGCCGCGCGCAGATTCACTTCGAACCGGTAGAGCGTCGAGGCGATCCAGGCAGGGATCACCTGCGGCAGGACGCCGAACACGACCACCTGCGCGGCATTGGCGCCGGTGGAGCGCAGTGCCTCGACGGGGCCGGCGTCGATTTCCTCGATGGCTTCCGCGAAGAATTTCCCGAGCATGCCGGCGCCGTGGATCGCCAGGGCCAGCACGCCCGCAAACGGGCCGAGACCCACGGCGGCCACGAAGATGAGCGCGAAGATGATCTCGTTGATGCCGCGCAGCGCGTTGAGCACCTGGCGCATCGCATGAAACACGACGAGGTTGGGGCTCAGGTTGCGGGCGGAGACGAAACACAGGGGCAGAGCCATCACGACCGCGAGCAGGGTTCCCCAGATCGCGATCTGGACGGTTTCGACGACGGGGCGCACGAGGCGCTCCAGCACCTCCCAGTTGGGCGGCATCATCCGCGAGACCAGATCGAACACCCAAGGCATGCCACGCAGGAGTTCCGTCAGGCTGAGGCCGACGCCCCGAGCACTCCAGACGAGTACGCCGAGCCCCGCGACAGCGCCAGCGCTCCACGCCAGCACACGCTTCAGTGTCCACGGCGCGCCGAGCAGGAACCGGAAGCGCGTCATGCCGGACCGCTTCCGAGCGTAGCGGTGGCGCGGCCCGCCGTGCCGGTCGCGAAGGCCCTGGAGACGTCGAGACCGGGATACACGCGCGCGAGAGCGGCTTCATCGAGCTGCCCCGGCGAGCCTTCGAACACGACCCGGCCGCCTTCGATGCCGACGATGCGATCGGCGAACTCGATGCCGTAGTCGACCTGATGCAGATTGCACAGCACGGCGATGCCGAGATCGTGGGCGGCGCGGCGCAGATCGTCGAGCACGACCCGGGCGGTCTTCGGGTCCAGACTCGCCACGGGCTCGTCCGCGAGGATCGCCTGGGGTTCCTGCGCCAAGGCGCGTGCGATGCCTACCCGCTGCTGCTGCCCGCCCGACAGACGATCGGAGCGGTCCCGCGCGCGGTCGGCCAGGCCGACGCGCTCGAGGGCGCGCATGGCGATGGCAATGTCGCGATCAGGAAACCATTGCAGGACGGAGCTTGCGGTGCCCAGGTGCGCCAGCCGTCCGGTGAGCACGTTCTTCAGTACCGACATGCGGGGCACCAGGTTGTGATCCTGGAAGATCATGCCGACGCTGGCGCGAAGGTCTCGCAGCTGTCGACGGTCCTTCGGGGCGCCGAACCCGCCGACGCGGATTTCTCCAGCACCGGGTTCGACGAGGCGGTTGATGCAGCGGAGGAGCGTGGACTTGCCGGCGCCGGAGGGCCCGAGAATGACGCACAGCTCTCCGGCGGTCACCGAGAGGTCCACGCCGCGCAGCGCCTGCACGGAACCGTAGGCCTTGGCGAGCCCGCGGACTTCGATCATTTCAGCTTGCGCAGATCGAGGTTGAGCCGTTTCGCGCTTTCGCGCACCACATCGAAGGCGGCGTCGGTGGCCGGCATCCGGCGCCTGATCATCTTGCCCTCGCTCCGGGGAACGTCCTTCATGTCGACGAACGCGGCGCGGATCTTCTGCGTGAGCGGCTCGGGCAGGTCCCGACGCACGCCGAGCACGATGCGCGCGGCGAGACCGCAGACGGCGGACAGGACGGTCACGGGCGAGATCTCCATGGCAGATCCGTTCAGGGCACGCGAAGGTGCGTGCGCGTGCCGCAGCCCGCCTCTTTCGGGTGGCGTGCGGCCCGGGGGCAGTATCGCGGTCGCGGGGCCGGGCGGTCAATCGCCCTGCGCGGGCGCTGTGGAGGCCATAATCGCGCTCCGCTCGTCACGAGAACTCCAGGAACTTGCCATGACCTTGCGTGCCACGCCCCCGTTCCGGGCAGATCATGTCGGTAGTTTTCTTCGGCCTGCCTATCTGCTCGAAGCCAGAGAGCGCAGAGCGAAAGGTGAGCTGTCGGCCGAACAGCTTCGGGAGGTAGAGGATCGCGCCATCGCCGAGATCGTGCAGTTCCAGCGCGACTGCGGGTTGCAGTCGATCACGGACGGCGAGTTCCGTCGCACCTACTTCCACATCGATTTCCTCGATCAGCTCGGCGGCGTGAAGACAGACATCCCGGTGCTCGTGAAGCGACCGGACGGCAGCGAGGAACTCGCGCCGCCCGCCATCCGCGTGGTGGACAAGGTGCGGCATGTGCGGGACATCCAGCGCGCGGACTTCGAGTACCTGAAGGCCCGGGTGGAACAGCATGCGCCCGGCTGCACACCCAAGGTGACCATTCCCAGCCCCACGATGCTGCATTTCCGCAGCGGACGGGGCGGGATCAGCCGGGAGGCCTACCCGGAACTCGATCCGGACTTCTACGACGACACTGCAAGGGCCTACGGTGACGAGCTGCAAAGCCTGTTCGAGGCGGGCTGCCGGTACGTCCAGATGGACGACACCAACATGGCGTACCTCTGCGACGAGAGGATGCGCGAGGCCGCGCGCCAGCGCGGCGACGACCCCAACGAGCTGCCCCACCGGTACGCGCAGTTCATCAACAAGGTCGTGGCGCGCAAGCCGGCCGGCATGACGCTGGCGATGCACCTGTGTCGTGGCAATTTCCGCAGCACCTTTGCCGCCCAGGGCAACTACGAGCCGGTGGCGGAGGCGCTCCTCGCCGAGATGAATCTCGATGCGATCTTCATGGAGTACGACGATGACCGGTCCGGTGACTTCCGCCCGTTGCGATTCCTCGCGCCGGGACGCATCGTCGTGCTCGGACTCGTGACGACCAAGTTCGGGCAGCTGGAGAGCAAGGACACGCTAAAGCGTCGCATCGACGAGGCCGCCCGCTACGTGTCGCTGGACCAGCTCTGCCTCAGCCCGCAGTGCGGATTCTCGAGTACCGTGCACGGCAACAACATTGCGGTCGAGGACCAGCGGCGCAAGCTGCAACTGGTGGTCGAAACGGCTAGGGAGGTATGGGAATGAAGCGCGACCGACGAGGGCGCAACACGATGAGACGGCTGCTCGCGGCAATCGGTCTAGCCGTCGCTGGCACCGCTGCATGCGCGGAGGAGGTGATGCTGCGCTTCCATCACATCTGGCCGCCGCAGGCCATGGCGTCCGTGCGCGTGATCACACCCTGGTGCGATCGGATTGCGGCGGAGTCAGGCGGCAGGATGAAGTGCCAGCTGCTGCCGGCGATGACGGGTGGCGGTACGCCGCAGCAACTGGTGGAACGGATCAAGGATGGCGTGGACGACCTCACGATCACGCTGCCTGGGTACACCGCCGGTCGCTTCCCGACGATGGAGGTGTTCGAACTGCCGTTCATGACGAACTCGGCGGAAGCCGGCGCGGCGGCCTCGTGGGACTACCTCCAGAAGCACGCGCTGAAGGAGTTTCCGGGAACGAAGATCCTGGCGACGTGGGTGCACGACGAGGGCTACCTGCACACCGCGACGAAAGCGGTGCGCACACTGGACGACTTCAGGGGCATGAAGCTGCGGGCGCCCACGCGTCAGACCAACAGATTGCTGGCGCGGCTCGGTGCCACCCCGGTGGGCATGCCCGTCACGGGCGTGGCGGAAGCTGTCAGCAAGGGCACCATCGACGGGTTTGCCCTTCCCTGGGAAGTCCTGCCCGCCTTCAAGCTGCACGAGCTGGTGAAGTTCCACACCCAGACCGACCCGACGCGGCCCGCGCTCTACACGGCGGGCTTCATCTTCGCGATGAATCAGGCGCGGTACGACAGCCTGCCGGCTGACTTGAAGAAGGTGATCGACGCCAACAGCGGTGCCGCGCTGTCGCGGCAGATCGGCCGGATATGGGACGAGAGCCAGCCGGCCGGCCGCAAGGCCGCGGTTGACCGGGGCAACACGGTCATCACGCTGAGCGCGGCGGAGACCGACGTCTGGATCAAGGCGAGTGCGCCCATCTACGACGAGTGGGTCGCCGCCATGGACAAGCGCGGGCAGAACGGACGGCAACTGCTTCAGGACGCGCGGGACCTCCTGGCGAAGTATCGGAAGTAGGGGTGCCGTTGGCAGAGCAACCCCCGTCGGCCTGCGGATGGGCTGGCAAGCGGGTGAAGGGCCGGGTGAAGGGCCGGGTGAAGGGCCGCCTGCGCCCGGTGGTCGAAACTCAGGTGGCCGCGAGGACCCTTGCCCGGAGCTGGCCGCAACCGCCGTCCACGTTCTGCCCGGCGGAGTAGCGAAGCTTCGCGAGCACGCCGCGACGATGGAGCGCACGGACCATCGCGGCAGCCCGCTCCATGGCGGGGCGGCGATAGGGGCTGTCCGGCAACGTGTTGAAGGGAATCAGGTTCATTACCGCATAGTGACCCGCGAGCAGGCGGGCGATCGCGTCCACCTCGTCGTCGCCGTCGTTGATGCCTTCCAGCAGGGTCCACTGGTATTGCACCGGATAGCCGGTCGCGCGGCTGTAGTCGTCGGCAAGGCTCACGAGTTCGTCCGGGGCGATGCGCGGCGCGCGCGGCAGCAGTTCGGTTCGGAGGTCTGCCTTGGTCGTGTGAAGGGATAGCGCGAGAGCGGGTTTCACGACCCCGAGCGGGAGCCGCTCGAAGGCCCGCCGGTCGCCGACGGTCGAGAACACGAGGTTCTTGTGCGGCACCCCGCCATCGGTGCCGAGCGTCTGGATGGCCTCCAGCACGTTGTCGAGGTTATGGGCGGGTTCGCCCATGCCCATGAACACGACCTTGCGGACCGGATGCCGGGTCCGGGCGAGCGCCACCTGCGCGAGGATCTCGGCGCTGCCGAGGTGGCGCTTCAGACCCTCCCGGCCGGTCATGCAGAACGTGCATCCGACCGCGCAGCCGACCTGCGTCGAGACGCAGACGCCCTCGCGGGGCAGGAGGACACTTTCCACCGACTGGCCATCGGCGAGGCCGATCAGGAGCCGGGAGGAGCCGTCGTCGGCGGGGTGGACGGAGCGGACGTGGGCCAGCGCTTCCATTGCCGCGTGCAGTACCGGCAGGGCGCCCAGAAACCTTGCCGGAAAGAAGTCACGGGGCTGGGCGTGACCGGCGTCGAGCGGCTTGCCTTGGAGCCAGGCGCGCAAGGCTCGACGCGTGTGGGCCGGGCCCGCGCCGTGAGCGCGGAGCAGTTCGTGGAGATCAGCGATGTTCATGGCAGTGCTTCCAGTCGCCCGAAACCCCCGGATGGCGGCACATTCACAGCGACGCGGACCGCTGCGCGGCGTTCACCGGGGGAACCCCGAGAGGGATGGAACATGGGGAGGCATGGAGGGTACTGGTGCCGGGAACCGGAATCGAACCGGTACGCCCGTGAAGGCGCGGGATTTTGAGTCCCGTGCGTCTACCTATTCCGCCATCCCGGCCAGGAAGCGAAGAACCGGCGGATTATCACCCATCGCCCGGGGGGTGGAAAGGGACGTGCTTGCACGACTGATACCCGGAACTTCACAGGCGGCAGTGCTCCCCGGCATACTCCCGGCCCCATGACCCTCGACGACTTCGACTATCCGCTACCGCAGCACCTGATCGCGCAGACTCCCCCGGCAGAACGCGGGGCGAGTCGCATGCTGGTCGTGCACGGCCCGAGCGGGCGGTTCCGGGACGGCTGGTTCCGGGAGTTTCCCCAGTTCGTCGAGCCGGGCGACGTCGTGGTCTTCAACAACACCAAGGTGATCCGCGCCAGACTCCATGGCACCAAGCCGACGGGGGGGCGCCTCGAGGTCCTGGTCGAGCGGATCCTCGACGAGCATCACGTGCTGGCGCAGGTGAGTGCCAGCCACAGTCCGCAGCCGGGTTCCCGGTTCGTGCTGGACGGTGGTGTAGAGGTGGAGGTGATAGGCAGGGAAGGCATGTTCTTCCACCTGCGCCTGCATTCCCGCGAATCCGTCCTGGGCGTCCTGTCCCGGCATGGTGAACTGCCGCTACCCCCGTATATCCAGCGGCCGGCCGGCGCGTCCGACGAAGAGCGCTACCAGACGGTCTATGCGTCCCGGCCGGGGGCGGTCGCCGCGCCGACCGCCGGGTTGCACTTCACCGACGCTATCCTCTCCCGGGTCGCCGAACGCGGTGCGCGGCTCTGCGAGATCACCCTGCACGTGGGCGCGGGGACATTCCATCCGGTCCGAACCAATGATGTCGCCGAGCACCGGATGCATCGGGAGCAGTACGAGGTGACGCCCGAGGTCGCGCAGAGCATCCTGGCGGCCAAACGCAGTGGTGGCCGTGTCATTGCCATCGGCACGACATCGGTCCGTGCGCTGGAAGGCGTGATGGCGCAGTATGGCGAGATGCGCGCGGCCACCGGCGAAACGGATCTCTTCATCACCCCGGGGTTCGAGTTTCAGGTCGTCGACCTGATGCTCACCAACTTCCACCTGCCCAAATCGACTCTCCTCATGCTGGTGAGCGCCTTCGGCGGAACCGATGTCATGCGGCGGGCGTACGCCCATGCCGTGGAGCAGGCCTACCGGTTCTTCAGCTATGGCGACGCGATGCTGATCGAGCGCGGACCTCGGGCCATCTGACCCGATGCTCAGCTTCGAACTCCTCGCGACGGACGGCGCCGCCCGGTCCGGCAGGCTGACGCTGCCGCACGGGACCGTCGAGACGCCGTTCTTCATGCCGGTCGGCACCTACGGCGCGGTGAAATCCTTGAGCCCGGTCGAGCTTCGCGATATCGGGTCGCAGGTGGTGCTCTCCAACACGTATCACCTCTGGCTGCGTCCCGGGCTGGAGGTCATCGGCAAGCACGGCGGTCTGCATCGGTTCATGGGGTGGGACGGCCCGATCCTGACCGACTCCGGCGGGTTCCAGGTCTTCAGCCTCGGCGCATTGCGCAAGGTGGCGGAGGAGGGCGTACGGTTCCAATCGCCCGTGAACGGCGACCGGATGCTGCTCACGCCGGAGAAATCCATGGAGATCCAGCGGGTGCTCGACTCCGATATCGCCATGATCTTCGACGAGTGCACGCCCTATCCGGCGACCGAGACCGAGGCGGCGACTTCCATGCGTCTGTCGCTGCGATGGGCCGAGCGCAGCAAGCGGGCGTTCGAGGGAAGTCCGAACAATCTGTTCGGGATCGTCCAGGGCGGCATGTTCGAGGCGCTGCGGGACGAGTCCCTCGACCGGTTGCGGGGGATCGGGTTCGACGGCTACGCCATCGGCGGCCTGTCCGTCGGCGAGCCGAAGGAGGACATGCGCCGGATCCTGGCCCATACCGCCCCGAAGCTGCCGGCGGACCGCCCGCGCTACCTCATGGGGGTGGGGACGCCGGAGGACCTGGTGGAAGCTGTTTCGGCGGGCATCGACATGTTCGACTGCGTGATGCCCACCCGCAATGCGCGCAACGGCTGGCTCTTCACCCGGAACGGCAATGTGAAGCTCCGCAATAGCCGCTACCGGGACGAACTGGCCCCGCCGGACCCGGAATGTGCCTGTTACACCTGCGCCAACTTCTCGCTGTCCTACCTGCACCATCTTCAGCGGATGAACGAAATCCTCGGGGCGCGACTCAATACGCTGCACAACCTGCACTACTACCACGAGCTCATGGCCGGGCTCCGGCAGGCCGTGAGGGAAGGGCATCTGGCGGCCTTCCGCGACGCCTTCCATGCGCGCCGGGGGGCCTCGGTCTCGAACGACTGACTCCCCGGGCCCGGTCGCGCGTCCCGTCGAACGTCCTGAAACAAGGGGTTTTCCGAGAGGTGCGTGCTAGAATGCGCGCCTTTTTTCCGTGCCTGACAGGGACCTCCCTTTCGATGGGCGGACGATGCTTCCGGAGGATATGGGTGTGATCTCTCTCGCATGGGCGCAAGGCGCCGGCGCTGGTCAGCAGGGGCTCGATTTGCTCAGCCTCGCTCCGATCATCCTGATGTTCGTGGTGCTTTACTTCCTGATGATCCGGCCGCAGGCCAAGCGTGCCAAGGAGCACAAGGCGATGCTCGCGGCATTGGCCAAGGGCGACGAGGTCGTGGCGGGCGGCGGCATGCTGGGGAAGGTCACCAAGGTGACCGACAGCTATGTTTCCATCGAGATCGCCAGCAACGTCGAAGTGCAGGTCCAGAAGCCGTCGATCCAGCTCGTGCTCCCCAAGGGCACGCTCAAGAACGCGACCTGATCCCTCCCGTCGCCTGATTTCCGCGGCCCACTCCGACACGCCCCTGGACACATGAATCGCTATCCGCTCTGGAAATACCTGCTCGTCGGGATCGTGGTCCTGATCGGGCTCTTCTACGCGACCCCGAACATATTCGGCGAGTCGCCGGCGGTGCAGATCGCGGCGACCCGGGCTCCCGCCAAAGTGGACGACGCTCTCGTCAAGCGTGTCGAGGAGCTTCTCGCCAGGGAGAACTTGAAGACCGACGGCACGTTCGTCGAGGGGAGCGCGGTCCGTATCCGCTTCGCCGACCCCGGAACCCAGCTCCGGGCCCGCGAGGTCATCGCGAAGGACCTCGGCAAGGACTACACGGTCGCGCTGAACCTGTTCTCGAATGCCCCGCAGTGGATGCATTCCTTCAACGCCCTGCCCATGTATCTCGGTCTGGACCTCCGGGGCGGCGTTCACTTCCTCATGCAGGTGGACATGGCCGGCGCGCTCACACAGGCCGCGGACCGCTACGCGTCCGACATCCGCCAGATCCTGCGGGACAAGGAAGTGCGCTATGCCGGCGTGGTCCGGGACGGGCAGTCGGTGTCAGTGCGCTTTCGAGACGAGGCCGCCCGCGAGAAGGCCCTCGGTGTGATCGACAAGAACATCCCCGGACTCGCGCTGAAGGGAAAGAGCGACGGGACCGACTACTTCATCACCGCGACACTCAAGCCCGAAACCGAGAAGAGCATCCAGGACTTCGCCGTCCAGCAGAACATCACGACCCTGCGCAACCGGGTGAACGAGCTGGGCGTGGCCGAGCCCATCATCCAGCAGTCGGGTGTGGACCGTATCGTGGTCCAGTTGCCGGGCGTGCAGGACACCGCGAAGGCGAAGGAAATTCTCGGTCGCACCGCCACCCTCGAGATCCGCATGGTCGACGAGGACGCGATGCGTACCGGTACCCCGGGCATCGGGTCGGACGTGTTCCCCGAGCCTCGCCGGGACGGCAGCCAGGGACAGGTGTATGTGAAGAAGCAGGTGGTCCTCACCGGTGAGCGCATCACCGACGCAGGTCCGACCTTCGACCAGAACCAGCGTCCGGCCGTGTCGGTTTCCCTCGATGCCGCCGGCGGGCGTGTGATGCGCGACCTGACGCGCGAGAACGTCGGCAAGATGATGGCGATCATCCTGTTCGAGAAGAATCAGGGCGAGGCCGTTTCCGTTGCTCGGATCCAGGGCGAGTTCTCGAACCGCTTCCAGATCACCGGGATGTTCTCCGCCGAGGAAACCACGAAGCTCGCCCTGCTGCTGCGAGCGGGATCGCTCGCGGCGCCGATGGACATCGTCGAAGAGCGGACAGTCGGTCCGAGCATGGGCGCCGAGAACATCGCGAAAGGCTGGAAGTCGACGCTCATCGGCTTCAGCGCCATCGGCATCTTCATGATCGTCTACTACATGCTGTTCGGCGTGATCTCGGTGGTGGCGCTGGCGGTGAACCTGGTGCTGCTGGTTGCACTGCTGTCGATGCTTCAGGCTACGCTCACGCTGCCCGGCATTGCGGCCATCGCGCTCACGCTCGGCATGGCCATCGACGCCAACGTGCTCATCAACGAGCGGATCCGCGAGGAACTGCGCAATGGCACCACGCCGCAGGCGGCGATCACTGCCGGGTACGAGCGGGCGTGGGGCACGATTCTCGACTCCAACATCACGACCCTCATCGCGGGCATCGCGCTCTTCATGTTCGGCAGCGGGCCGATCCGCGGGTTCGCGGTGGTCCACTGTCTGGGTATTCTCACATCGATGTTCAGTGCGGTGCTGGTCTCGCGGAGTGTCGTCAACCTGCTGTATGGCAGCCGGCGCAAGCTCGAAGGGCTCTCGATCGGCAATACCGCGTGGCACAAGAGCGGCGCGGCTCCGGCCTGATCGCCGCACCGACCTGACGGATCAAGGAACCGACCATGGAATTTTTCCGCATCCGCAAGGACATTCCGTTCATGCGGTACGCGCCGGTCTTCAACGTGATCTCGCTGGTCACGTTTCTGGCGGCCGTATTCTTCCTGTTCTCGCGCGGCCTGCACTTCGGCGTGGAGTTCACCGGCGGCACGGTGATGGAGGTCGGCTACGGCCACCCTGCCAACATCGACAACATCCGCACGATCGTCGAGAAGATCGGGTTCACGGACGCCTCGGTCCAGAACTTCGGCAGCACGGACTCCGTGATGATCCGGCTGGCCGGCAAGAAGGAGTTCGAAGCGCCGCAGCTTGTCGACTTTGCGCGGCTGGGTCTCAAGGCGAACCCGACTGCGGACACCACAGCCGGCGGCATCCGGTCCGTGACCTTCACGGGGGCCGGGCTCGACGACCTCGACAAGGTCAAGGAAACCCTGACCCACGTCGGACTTCGTGGGGTGGAAGTCCGGCCCGGCGCGGATGAGCAGTCTGTCACCGTGCAGGTGCCTGCTAAGCTCGTGATGGACGGCTCCCGCATCTCCGAAGTCGTCAAGGCGTATCTCGTCCAGGCGGATGCCACGGCTACGGTGCGTCGTGTGGAGTTCGTCGGGTCCCAGGTCGGCAAGGAACTCGTGGAGAACGGCCTCATCGCGATCGCTCTGGTGGCCCTCGGGATCGTGCTGTACCTCTGGCTCCGGTTCGAGTGGAAGTTCGGCGTGGCCGCCATCATCGCCAACCTCCACGACGTCGTGATCATCCTGGGCTTCTTCGCACTGTTCCAGTGGGAGTTCTCGCTGCCAGTGCTGGCGGCGGTGCTGGCCGTGCTCGGCTACTCGGTCAACGAGTCGGTCGTGGTGTTCGACCGTGTGCGTGAGAACTTCCGCAAGATGCGCAAGGCTTCGGTGCCCGAGGTGATCGACAACGCCATCACGAGCACGATCTCGCGCACGATCATCACTCACGGCAGCACGCAGATGATGGTGACGTCGATCCTGATCTTCGGCGGAGACACACTGTTCTACTTCGCGCTCGCGCTGACGATCGGCATCCTTTTCGGCATCTACTCCTCCGTGCTCGTTGCGAGCCCGCTGGTGATGTACCTGGGCATCAAGCGCGAGGACATGATCAAGCCGGAGCGCAAGCGCGAGGAAGCGGTCGTCTGAGCAGGCTCCCGCCATGGAATGGCTGACGCAGCTGGCCGGACTTCTGCTCCATCTGGATCGGCACCTGTTCGAGTTCGCCCACGCGTACGGCGCGTGGATCTACGCGCTGCTTTTCCTGATCATCTTCTGCGAAACCGGGCTGGTGTTCACGCCGTTCCTGCCGGGTGATTCGCTTCTGTTCGTGGCGGGCGCCCTCGCGGGTGTCGGCGCCATCAACGTCCACCTGCTCGTGGTGCTTCTGATCGTGGCGGCGATATTGGGCGACTCGCTGAACTTCTCCATCGGCCGGTGGCTCGGGCCGCGCGTTTTCCGGATGGAGGATTCGTGGTTCTTCAGCCGAAAGCACCTCGATCGGGCCAAGGCCTTCTATGACCGTCACGGCGGCAAGACGGTGGTCATCGCCCGCTTCGTGCCGATCGTCCGGACTTACGCCCCCTTCGTGGCTGGTGTCGGGGCGATGGATTATCGCCGCTTCCTGATGTTCAACGTGGGCGGCGCGGTGCTGTGGGTCGTGCTGCTCTGCTATGCCGGGTTCCTGTTCGGCAATATCCCCGTCGTGCGCAATAACATCACGAAAGTCATCTTCGGCATCATCATCCTTTCGGTTCTGCCGGTCGTCGTCGAGTACTGGCGGTCCAGGAAAGAGTCCGGGCGCGCCTGATCGCCACTCGGTCCATGCATCGCGTGCGGCGGAGACCTCAGTGCAACGTCGCGGCGAGAAGCTTCCGGTATCTGGGGACCAGCGGGTGGTCCGGACCAAGGAAGTGGAACGCCTGAAGCAGCGCCTTGCGACCGGCATCGTCTTCGAAGCGCCGGTCGCGACGCACCACCTCGAGCAGCTGGTCCATGGCTTCCTCTGCGCGATCCGAGGCAAGAAGCCGCTTCGCCAGAGCGAGGCGGGCCGGCAGGTCCGCGGGGTCCCGGTCGATGCGGGTACGCAGTTCCGGCTCATCCGACGTTGCCGCGCCCTCGACTTGAATGCGAAGCCGCGCGAACCGCTGCTGGTCTGCGCCATCCAAGGTCAGGATTGGATCCAGGGACTCGAGGATCAGCGATGCCTTGCGGCTGTTTCCTGAAGACAGCAGCGCTTCGGCAAGGTCCAGCGAGGTGCCTGTGTTGCGAGGGTCGGCGGCTCTTGCCTCGTTGAGAAGGGCGATGCCTTGCTCGACATCGCCGGCAACGAGGGCTTCACGACCGCGCTGACGCAGGATATCTGCCGGTGAGGGCAGCAAGGCCTCGATGAAGGCGCGGACGGCGGACTCCGGTTGGGCACCGAGGAATTCGTCGACCACCTGTCCGTCTACGAACGCCTTGACGTTGGGTATGCTCCGCACCCCATACCGGGCAGCCAGTTGCTGTTCGTCGTCGGAATTTACCTTGACGATCCGTATCCTGTCGCCATACTCGACGGCTAGGCGGTCGAGGACGGGGCTGAGCGCCCTGCACGGTCCGCACCAGGGCGCCCAGAAGTCCACGAGTACCGGGACCTGGGACGAAGCGTCGATGACTTCTGTCGGGAAGGTGGAGGCGTCGATGTCCATGAGGAGACTTCCGTGGTCTGACCGCGGGTGTTTCCGCGATGTGCTTCCAGGGAAACTGGGGGCAGACAGTTCCGGTATCAATGGCCGGACGGCGCGTTCTCGGGGGAGACGCGGTGCAAGGGGGTGGGGCATGGTAAGGGCACTGTGCTTCGTGGCGGCGTTGTTACTGGCATCGGCGGCAATCGCCCAGACGCCGGAATGGCGCTACGAGGTGAGACCGGGCGACTCCCTCTGGGATATCGCATCCAGACATCTGCGCGACCTGCGGGACTGGCAGGTGCTGAAGAACCTCAATTCGGTCGCGGATCCCAAGCGCCTGACTCCCGGGTCGTCCATTCGCATTCCAGTCGGGCTGATGCGCGAGGTCGAGGTGGCCGGCACCGTTCTGGCCGTCACCGGCGAGGTCCTGCGCAAGGCCCAGGCTGGCCGCCCCGTCACACCGATGGGGCCCGGGCAGCGATTCACCGAACGCGACGTCATCACGGCCGGCATCGGTGGCGCCGCGACTCTGCTGCTGCCGGACGGGTCCAAGCTGCGCATGGCCGAAGGCTCCGAGCTGGAGGTCATCCGACTGCGCCGCTTCGCCGACACCATGCTGTTCGATTCGCGCCTGCGCCTGCAGCGGGGGCGCGTCGAAACCGAGGTGAGACCGGTCGGTATCGGCGGGCGCTTCGAGATCCTCACGCCAGCGGCGGTCACCTCCGTCCGCGGAACCGACTACCGCGTCAAGGCAGCCGATGCCCTGTCGACGTCTGAAGTGCTGGAGGGCAAGATCGGCTTTGCCAACGATGCCGGTGCGACCGAGGTCCCGGGTGGCTTCGGCGCCAGCGTGCGTGCCGGAGAGAAGCCCAAACCGCCGACGCCGCTGCTTCCGGCACCGGAGCTTTCCGGTGTGCCCGGTGCGATCGGTCGCGTTCCCGCGAGTCTTTCATTCCCGACCGTGGCCGGCGCTGCCGCTTACCGGGTAAGGATTGGCGGCGATGCAGAGTTCTCGCGTGTGGTGTCCGATCAGCTCGTTTCCACCGCCGAGCTGGCGGTGCCGGCCTTGCCCGACGGGCGATACTACCTTCGCGTACGTGCGGTGGACGGCCAGGACATTGAGGGCATCGACGCGACACGTCCACTCACCATCGTGGCGCCCCCCGGGGTTCCGACGGCGGTGACGCCGGAAGACCGCTTCATCGCGGGAGACGACCCGGTGCGCTTCGAGTGGCAACCGGGCAAGGGAGCGTCGCGATCGCGCCTGGAATTCGCCGAGGACGAGGCGTTTCAGCAGGTGGTCGGCGTGCAGGAGAGCGCCCAGTCCGCGCTCACGATCGTACCGCCCTTCGCAGAACGGCGTCGCCTGTTCTGGCGCATCGGTGCGGTCGGCACCAGCCCGGAGGTCACGTACAGCGCCGTCCGCAAACTGCGTCGTCCGCCCTCTGTGGCGGTGCTTCCCGACGAGGTCAGCATGGATGCCGGAACGACGGTCGGCTGGGCGGTGATTCCCCGGGCAGCGGCGTATCGGGTGCAGGTCCTGCCAGCGGCCCCGCCCGATGCGGCGCCGGTCGTTGACCGGGAAACCACAGACACTGCGGTGTCGGTCGCGGACCTGATTCCGGGGGAGTATCGCCTGCGGGTCCAGGGCGTCGACGCCGACGGAACGCCCGGGAAATGGGGCCGGACGGTCAAGCTGACGGTGCGGGAACTCCCGCTGCCAGTGCCGTCGCTCACCGCCGCGGACGGGACACCGCAAGTCGTTCGCCGCCGCGACGGGATCGTGCTCCGCTGGCGGGCCGATCCGCCGCCGCCTCGCGGCTACCGCCTGCAGGTTGCGCGAGATGACGCATTCGCAGCACCTCTCTTGGTCGATCGCATCATCGGGTCCGAACAACGGTTCGCTGTGCCGCCCGAATGGCCGGCAGGCCGGTACCGATGGCGCATAGCGTCAGTCGGCCACACGATGGAAGGCGCGTTCAGCGAAGCCGGGGCTTTCGAGAAGGTGTTGCCTGCTCCCGTGCTTTCGCCGCTGGAGGTGCGTGCGGGAAGTGGTGACATCGCCATCGGCTGGCCGCCGATCGCCGGTGCCGCCGGTTACCGGGTCGAGGTGGCGGACGCTGCCGGATCGCCGGCCATGCCTGTCGTCTCCGCAGCGGGACCGCAGATCGCGCTGCCGGGCGTCCTGCCTGGGATGTATGCCGTGCGTGCTCAGACACTCGCAGAGGACGGCACGCCCGGGGACTTCGGTGAGCCGGTCCGGCTCGTGGTGCAGCCGCCTCTGCTGCGTGCGCCGAAGTCAGTGGCTCCGGCCAGCGGTGTGGTGCTGCACGACGGCGAGGTCCGTCTTCAGTGGGAACCCGTCGACGATGCGACCGGATACGAGGTGGAAATCGCCGGCGCAGCCGGCACTGGCTGGATTTCCGGGTTGCGTCCACGCAGCGGTCCTTCGCTGCTCGTCATGCCCGACCGGGGGCGCGGCGCGATGTCCTGGCGAGTGCGCGCCGTGCGCGGGGACGAAGCGGGTCCGTTCGGCGAGTACCGGCAGCTCACGATCGCGCCCGCCGCGCCTCGCATCGTCGGTGTCCTCGCTGAACCGGGAGCGCTGGAGGCTTCCCTGGGTCCGTCGACCGGCGCGAGTCGGACATGCGTCGAGATGGATCGGTCCGACACGTTCGTCGCGCCGACCGCGACACAATGCGTCGATGGCGGACCCGTGAAGCTCGAACCCAGGGAGCCGGGGCGCTGGTACCTCCGTGCGCGAGGCGTGGATGCCGATGGCGTGGCGAGTCTTCCCGGTCCGGTGGTTGCGGCCGATGTGCCCGCCCGGCCGGAACCGCCCCGGCACCTCTGGTGGCCGCTCGTCCCGCTGGGGCTGATCCTGCTGGGGCTCTGACGATGCCGCCTCGTCCCATTGCCGGATGGCGTGACTTTCTGCTGACCGAGGCCTTCCGGGTCGCGCTACCGCTGATCGTCCTCGGCGTCGTGCTCGCGTATTCCGGCGCGATGGATCGCGTCGACCGCTGGGGCTACGACGCCTTCACGCGGACCTCCGCCCGGGTCCCGGCAAACGACATCACGATCATCGCCGTCGATGCCCGGAGCCTCGAGGCGATCGGCCAGTGGCCCTGGTCACGCGCGGTGCATGCCGACCTGCTCGATCGACTGACCGACGTCGGCGTGCGAGCTGTCATCTTCGACATCGCGTTCTCCGAGCCCCACGCGACCGATCCCGGCGGGGATCAGCGGCTCGCCGAGGCCATTGCCCGAAACGGCCGCGTCGTCCTGCCCATCGTGCCGGAGCGGCGCGGGCCCGTCGGCGGTGTGAAGGAAGTGCGACCCATGACCATGCTGGCAAGTGTCGCTGCGCGACTGGGGCATGCCGATGTGGAGATCGACGAGGACGGCGTGAGTCGTCGCGTCTATCTCAAGGCGGGGGAAAACACGCCGCGTTGGCCCGCACTGGGCCTCGCCGCGCTCTCGATGGTCGAGCCCGAGCGTTGGCAGGAACTTCCCGGCGCCAGAGCGCCGGAGTCGGAAGCACGGACACGTCCCGTCAATGCCTGGGTACGGGATCACGAAGTCATGATCGGGTTCGCCGGTCCGCCCGGACAGTTCCGTTTCGTCTCGCTCATCGACGTCCTGCGGGACGAGCGTGAAGCGGCGGCGCTCGCGAACTCGTACGTTCTGGTGGGCGTGACGGCGTTCGGGCTGCGACAGGGGATCGTGACCCCGGTGTCGGAGCGGGAAGCCACCATGTCCGGCGTCGAGTTCAATGCGAACGTGCTCGACTCCCTGCGCAGCGGCCGGCTCATCCGTCCTGCAGGACCCTGGGTGCAGACGCTCATGGCCCTGGCATTCCTGCTAGTGCCGATCCTGGTGTTCCCGCGCCTCACGCCGCTTCAGGCGCTGTTCCTGATGATCGGTCTTGCCTCGGCCACGCTCGCGATCAGCTATTTCATGGTGACGGGTGCCGGCATCTGGCTTGCCACCGCGTTTCCGCTTGCGCTGCTCGGAATCGGCTATCCGGTGTGGCTCGTGCGCCGACTGGAAACGACTTCGACCTCACTGGTGGCGGAACAGGAGCATTCCCGTGCAGCGCTGCAGTCCATTGCCGATGCCGTCGTCACCATCGATCCGAAGGGCTTCGTCCTCCAGATGAACGCCGGTGCGGAGCGCATGAGCGGATACAGTTCGCAGGAGGCCGTTGGCCTGCACATCTGGACCGTGTTCCAGCCGGTCACCGACGCCGATCGTGCCCTGGTGCTGGACAGCGTGGCAGCGTGCGTGCGCGACGGAGAGAGCACACGGCCGACCGAGCACGTGGATATCCGCGGGCGGCCGGGTCGGCACAGCGTCCGGCTTTCCGTGAGCCCGCTGCTGGGTGTCGACGACGATTCGGCGGACGCGCTGGTCGTTGCGCTGAGCGATATCACCGACACAATCAAGATGTCGGAGCGCATGGCGCACCTTGCCACTCATGACGTGCTGACCGGCCTGCCGAATCGCGCGCTCTTCACCGATCGTCTGACGCAGGCCGTGTCGAGTGCACGGCTGCACGGGGACATGCTCGCGGTGTTCTTCATCGACGTGAGCGAGTTCAAGCGCATCAACGACTCGCTCGGACATACCGCCGGCGATGTGCTTCTTGGTCAGCTCGCCCAGCGTCTGCACAGCCGCTGCCGTCCCTACGACACCGTCGCCCGCTGGGGCGGAGACGAGTTCATCGTGATGCTGCAGGGCGTGTCGCGCCCCGAGTCGGTCCTCGCCATCGCGCGGGAGTTTCTCGCATCCTTCGACGACCCCTTCCGGCTCAATCAGCGGGAGATCCATGCCACGGCCAACCTGGGTGTGGCGCTCTTCCCGCGCGACGCGGAGGATGTCGAGACCCTGCTCGCCAATGCCGACGCGGCCACGCACCGGGCCAAGCAGCAGGGCTCCGGTTCCGTCTGCTTCTACTCCGAGCCGCTGGATCGCGGCGCGCGACATGCGCTGGAAACGGAAAGCGCGCTGCGCGGCGCGGTGGTGCGCGGAGAGATGTCGATCGTCCTGCAGCCGCTGGTCGAGATGACCTCCCGCAAGCCCGCCTGTGCCGAGGCGCTTCTCCGCTGGCAGCATCCCCGGGACGGTGAACTCGGACCCGCGGACTTCCTCGATGTGGCCGAGGACAACGATCTGATGACGGAGATGGGCGAGTGGGTGCTCGAGGAAGTGTGCGGTCTCCTGTCTCGGCACGACGTGAGCCAGGGAGGCTGGACCGCACTCGGGGTGAACGTCTCGACGCGCCAGCTGCTGCATCCGGAGTTCGTGACGTCACTGCGCTTCGCCGTGGAACTGCATCGCATCGATCCGTCACGGCTTGTCATCGAGGTGGCCGAGAGCGTCCTCACGCAAGGGGATCAGGCGGAGCGCACGATATCGGCGCTGCAGTCGCTGCGCGAACTCGGCGTGCGCATCGCGATCGACGGTTTCGGCGCCGGGTCCACGTCACTGGCCCTGCTGCGGCGGGTCCAGGTCGACCAGATCAAGCTGTGCCGCAAGCTCGTGGCAGACCTCGGCATCAGCCGGGAAGTCACGGACATCGTCCGGGCCCTGGTGTCTGTCGCAGCCGGCCTGAAGATCGACGCCGTGGCCGTCGGTATCGAGACCGAGGCGCAGTTCGAAGCGGCAAACCGATGCGGCTGCCGCTACGCGCAGGGGTTCCTCACCGGCGCCCCGGGATCGCCCGAGCGAGTGCTCGGACCCGGCGTCACTGCCGAGGCCGGCGCCGCGTTGTCCTGAAGGGATCCGGCAGGTCAGGCCGAGCGTGCCAGCGTAGCCGCGAGCCCGGTGTACGTGCGCGGTTCGAGCGCGATCAGGCGGGCCTTTTCCTCGGCCGGGATGGGCAGCCCTTCGATGAACGTCTGCAGGGTTTCGCGCGTCATCCCGCGCTTGCCGCGCGTGAGTGCCTTCAGTTGTTCGTACGCCTCCGGAATGCCGTAACGGCGCATCACGGTCTGGATCGGCTCGGCGAGCACTTCCCAGTTGGCGGCGAGATCCGCTTCCAGCGCGGCAGGATTGACTTCGAGCTTGCCGAGACCGCGCAGGCAGGATTCCCAGGCGAGCAGAGTGTGCCCGAGGGCAGTGCCGAGGCAGCGGAGCACGGTGGAATCCGTGAGGTCGCGCTGCCAGCGCGACACCGGCAGCTTGGTCGAGAGGTGCTGCAGCAGCGCATTGGCCACGCCAAGATTGCCCTCGGAATTCTCGAAGTCGATCGGGTTCACCTTGTGCGGCATGGTGGAAGAGCCGACTTCGCCGGCGGCGAGGCGCTGCTTGAAGTAGTCGAGGGAGACGTACCCCCAGATGTCGCGGTCGAGGTCCAGGAGGATCGTGTTGATCCGCACGTACGCATCGCAGAGTTCGGCGATGCCGTCGTGCGGTTCGATCTGCGTCGTGTGCGGATTGAACTCCAGGCCCAGGCCTTCCACCGTGCGGCGTGCGAACGCCGGCCAGTCGATGTCGGGGTAGGCGGCCAGGTGGGCGTTGTAGTTGCCGACGGCGCCGTTCAGCTTGCCGGGGACGGTCACCGCGACCAGACTGGCGCGGGCGCGGCGCAGTCTGGCGACGACGTTGGCGATTTCCTTGCCGAGCGTGGTGGGTGTCGCAGGCTGCCCGTGCGTGCGTGCGAGCATCGGCGTGTCGGCAAGGCTTTCCGCCAGTTGCACGAGCCGATCGACGATGCCGTCGAGCGCGGGCAGCATCACGTCGCGACGCGACTCCGTCAGCATCAGGGCGTGACAGAGGTTGTTGATGTCCTCAGAGGTGCAGGCAAAGTGGATGAACTGGTTCACTGCACTCAGTTCGGCGTCGGACGCCACGCGCTCCCGCAGCCAGTACTCGACCGCCTTGACGTCATGATTGGTGCGGCCCTCGATGGCCTTCACATTGGCGGCATCCTCCACCGAGAATGTGCTCGCGCAGGCGTCGAGGACGCGCAACGCCTCGGGAGACAGGGCCGGCACTTCCGGAATCTGCGGCTCGGCGGCGAAGGCTTTCAGCCATTCGATCTCTACGCGTACGCGGTAGCGGATCAGCGCGTATTCGCTGAAGTACGCTGCGAGGGATGCGACCTTGCGGCGGTAGCGCCCGTCGAGGGCGGACAGGGCGGTGAGAGAGGACAGTTGCATGGGGAATTCTTCGTCGCGAAACCGGGATTCTATCTGCTGTGACGATCCGGCGGACACGCTGGCGGCCGAAGCCCGCGCATGCCGGCATTGCGCGGCGATGCTGCCGCACGAGCCGAGGCCCGTCCTGCGGGTGCACTCGGGTGCACGTCTGCTGATCGTCGGCCAGGCGCCGGGCAGGCTGGTCCATGAGACCGGCATCCCCTGGAACGATCCGTCCGGGCGCCGGCTCCGGCAATGGCTGGCCATCGACGACGGGACGTTCTACGACACCCGTCGTGTTGCGATCATCCCGATGGGCTTGTGTTACCCGGGCACCGTGGATGGGGCGGATCTGCCGCCGCGCCCGGAGTGCGCGCCGTTGTGGCACGGACGCTTGCGAGCCACGCTGCCGCGAGTGTCGTTGACGCTGCTGGTTGGGAGCTATGCCCAGCGGCACTACCTGAAGGGGGCATCTACAGCAGGTATGACTTCGACGGTCCGCGCGTTTCGCGACTACTTGCCCGAGTACCTTCCGCTGCCGCACCCGAGCTGGCGCAACACCGGCTGGCTCAAGCGCAATCCGTGGTTCGAGGACGAACTCCTGCCGGCGTTACGCAGCCTGGTCCACGGGCTGGTCGCCTGACACGCAATCGGTCAGCGCTCGCTCGATGATGCCGCCGCCGAGGCACACGTCTGCGTCGTAGAGCACCACCGATTGCCCGGGCGTGATGGCCCATTGCGGCTGGTCGAAGCGCACGCTCGCCATGCCCGCCTCGGATGAGGGTTCCAGGCGGCAGTTGGCGTCAGTCTGGCGATAGCGGGTCTTCCCGCCGAGTGCGACGCCATAGGCGGGCGGGGTCCCGGTTGTCCAGGACCAGTCGGCAGCGGCCAGGCCGTCGGCGCGGAGGGCGGGGTGGTCGTGGCCCTGGACCACAACCAGTTCGTTGGTGGCGATCCGCTTGCCGGCCACGTACCAGGGCGCGCCTTCGCCGCCGATGCCCAGACCCTGTCGCTGCCCGATCGTGTAGTACATGAGTCCCAGATGGCGGCCCATGCGGCGCCCGTCGGGCGTCACCATGTCACCGGGCTCCTTCGGCAGATAGCGGTTCAGGAACTCCCGGAAGGGCCGCTCGCCGATGAAGCAGATGCCGGTGGAGTCCTTCTTCGCGTGCAACGGCAGGCCGATGCGCTCCGCGCAGGCGCGCACATCGCGTTTCAGCCACGACGCGAGCGGAAAGAGCGCGCGCGACAGCTGCACCTGGTTCAGGCGATGGAGGAAGTAGCTCTGGTCCTTGGACGCGTCCTGCGCTCTCAGGAGCTGGAACAGGCCATCGACTTCGCGCACGCCCGCGTAGTGCCCAGTGGCGATGTGATCGGCGCCCATCGCGATTGCGTGATCGAGGAAGGCCTTGAACTTGATTTCGCTGTTGCAGAGCACATCCGGGTTGGGCGTCCGGCCGGCGCGGTATTCCGCGAGAAACAGGCTGAAGACCCGCTCTCGATATTCCGCGGCGAAGTTCACGGCCTCGACTTCGATGCCCAGCACTTCCGCGGCGGACACGGCGTCGACGAGATCCTCGCGGCTGGTGCAATGCTCGTCGGTGTCGTCGTCTTCCCAGTTCTTCATGAAGACGCCGATCACTTCGTGCCCCGCCTCCTTGAGCAGCCAGGCGGCCACCGCGGAATCGACCCCGCCGGAAAGGCCCACGACGACCTTGGACTTCCTGGCCTGTGACATCAGCGGTGTTCCTCCGTTAGCGGAAAGTCACACAGGAGATCGAGCGGAAAACGTCGACCGGAAAGGTGATCTTCCAGGCAGGTGAGCACGAGGGGGCTGCGGTGCCGATCGGCACTCGCGCGCAGTTCGTCCGGTGTGACCCAGAGGGCGCGGACGATCCCTTCGTCGAGCGCGCGCCCGGGCTCTACCCGATCAATGCGGGCGGCGAAGGCGAAGCGCAAGTAGGTATGTCCATGGGTTGGGTGCCGCCAGCGGTAGATGCCCACCAGCGCTTCCGGCACCACGTGGTGGGCCGTTTCCTCCAGAGCCTCGCGCACCATGGCGTCGACGAGTGATTCGCCGTCCTCCAGATGACCGGCGGGCTGATTGATCCTGAGCCCATCCGGCGTGGATTCCTCCACAACCAGGAAACGACCCTCGCGCTCGGCGAGGCAGGCGACGGTGACATGCGGGGCCCACTTCATGTCAGCCTCCGAGCGACGGGAACAGTTCCTGGAGCCCTCTGGCGATGAACTCCACGGCCAGAGCCGCGAGGACCAGGCCCATCAGGCGGGTGACGATGTTCATGCCGGTAGTCCCCAGGCGATGGGATAGGCGGACGCTAACCAGGAGCGTGAGCCACACGGCCAGGCCGATCAGTGCGGCCGGGACCAGAAGCTTCAGCTGGTAGAGGAATCCCGGGACCCGATGGCTGGCGATGATCATGGTACTGATGGCGCCCGGCCCGGCGAGCAGTGGAATTGCCAGCGGCACGACGGCGATGGCCTGGCGCGCGGCTGCTTCCTCGGACTCCTGCGGGGTCTGGCGCAGACCGGATTCGCGCGCCTGCATCATCGACACCGCCAGCAGCATCAGGAGGATGCCGCCGCCTACCTGAAAGGACGGGATGCTGATGCCGAAGAACTCCAGCACGAGGGTGCCGAGCATGGATGAGAGCCCCAGCACGACGAAGACGGTGATTGCGGCGGTACGCGCGATCCGACGGCGTTCCGCGATCGTCGCGTGCTCCGTCATTCCGAGGAAGACGGGGATGCCGCCAATGGGATTCACGATGGCCAGTAGCCCCACCGCCGTCTTGAACAGCTCGTTCCATTCGTTCAATCGCACGACTCCGGCAGCCGGCGTGCCTGCTGAAAATGAAAAAGGCAGTGCGAAGGCGCTGCCTTTCGGGTTCTGTTCACACCTAAACCGATGCTCGGCGTCTGCACGCGGCTCACGGAGTCAGCAAAACGCCAACCATTCGACCGTCCTGGAGGCGGTTCGAGGATACGGGAGGGGGGGCTGCCGCGTCAAAGCCACACCGAAGGCGGTTCTTCCCTTTACGTACAGCTCGCCTGCAGTTAGCCTCACAAGTCATTCCGTCGACCACGCTCGATGGCACGACAGTCGCTGATCGGAGACGTCGACACAGCTTACGATGGTGCAAGATTTTCCGACGAGTCAATCAATAAGCGACTGTTGTCTATGGCTAAAAACTGCGTGGCTTGAATCGTGCTGTTCGCGACATGTTCAGACTTTCTTGATTTCGAGGGCTCCGTCATGATGCCGTTTCGTTCTTCCCTGCCAGCGCTGGCTCTTGGAGCCGCTCTCCTCGTGCCGGGTCTGGCCTCCGCCGCCGCCTGCAATACTTCCTCGATGACGTTGGGTGGTGTCTCCGGCACCTGCGCCGCGGTTTCCGACTCGGTCGTTTCTACGACCGACAGCATCTCGGCCATCGCTTCCAGCAAGAAGGACGCGGTCGAACGGATGGCTCTCGACGCCACGGGCAACTCCGGCTGGTCGATTCTCGGTTTCCAGGCTGATGACGGCGATTCCAGCGGCTTCGCCTTCGGACTCGACTGGGTCCCGCGCTTCAATCCTCTCGGCAGTTCCACTGGCAACATCAACGTTGGCGCAACCGAACCCAACGGTGGCGCCTTCAGCATCGATCTCGACATTCTCGCTCTGGTCCGACTCGGAGACAGCTCCGGATCGAACGTCGATGGCTTCCTGGCGTTCACGATGCTCGGGTTGAGCTTTGACCAGAACAAGCCTGCCAACTTGGGCTCGTTCGAGATGACAGGTGCCGCGGGCAGCACGGCGCCCGCCCCCACCGCCAATGCAGTGCTCTTCCTGGGTCGCCAAAGCACCCCTGGTGGCACCGTTCCGGAGCCTGGGTCGATTGCCCTTCTCGGTGCCATCGGCGCGGCTCTCGTGGCTGGTCGTCGACAGATGAAGCGCTGATTCAGCGTCGCTTCCGCGCCTTGTGAAACCCGCCTCCCGGCGGGTTTTTCGTTTCTGGGGGGCGTTCGGTCCGGCGTGGCTCGGAGGTTTGGTCGGACGTCTCGATGAGGCGCCAGGCGCCTGGGGCAAGGTCCCCGAGGCTCCAGTCGCCGATCTGCGCTCGGATCAGTCGGAGAGTCGGGTAGCCGACGGCGGCAGTCATGTGCCGAACCTGGCGATTGCGCCCCTCACGAATCTCGAGACAGAGCCAGGAAGTGGGAATGGCCGCGCGAAAGCGGACCGGGGGGTCTCGGGGCCACAGTCCGGCGGGTTCATCGATTCGCTCGGCCCTTGCCGGCAGCGTGAGGACATCCCGGTACCGGACGCCACCGCGGAGTGCTTCCAGGGCACCGTCGTCCGGTTGTCCTTCCACCTGCACCCAATAGCGTTTCCAGGTCTTGTGCATCGGGTCCGACAGGCGTGCCTGCAACGGTCCGCTGTCGGTCAGGACCAGAAGCCCTTCGCTGTCGGTGTCGAGCCTCCCGGCGGGGTAGACCCCCGGGACGTCGACGACGTCCGCCAGGGTTGGCGTACCGGGTGGCCCGGTGAACTGGCACAACATCCCGAAGGGTTTGTTGAGCAGGACGACCCTGGCCACTGGTAGCCTTGAAACTCAGCGATGCTCGTGAGCGATGACGTAGTCGTAGGCCGGCAGCGTCAGGAACTCCGCAAACTCCTCGGCAAGCGTGAGTTCCTCGAACATCTTCGCGCCCTCGTCGTACTTCCCGGCGGCGTACTGCTTGTCACCCAGAATCTCGCGCACCTTCGTCAGTTCCTGCGGAACGAGTGCCTGGAACATCTCGCGCGTCACCTTCCGGCCGTCGTCGAGAACACCCTTCGGGCTGCGGATCCAATGCCAGATCTGCGCTCGGGAGATCTCCGCCGTGGCGGCGTCTTCCATGAGATTGAAGATCGGCACGCAACCAGTGCCGGCCAGCCAGGCGCCAACGTACTGGATGCCGATGTTGATGTTGATGCGCAGACCCTGCTCGGTGATCGGGCCGTTCGGGCGGAAGTCGAGGAGATCCTTTTCGCTCACCTGAATATCGTCGCGCTGACGATGGATCTGGTTGGGCGTCTTCATGACCTTGTCGAACGCTTCGCGGGCGATCGGTACCAGACCCGGATGAGCGACCCAGGTGCCATCGTGGCCGTCGTTCACCTCGCGCTCCTTGTCGGCCCGTACCTTGGCGATGGCAGCATCGTTGGCGGTCGAATCGTTCTTGATCGGGATCTGAGCCGCCATGCCCCCCATCGCGAAGGCGCCACGCTTGTGGCACGTCTTGATGAGGAGTAGCGAGTACGAGCGCATGAACGGGCTGGTCATGGTGACCAGGCCGCGATCGGCGAGGATGAAGTCGGACTGCTTCTTGAACTTCTTGATGCAGGAGAAGATGTAGTCCCAGCGACCGCAATTCAGGCCGGCCGAGTGCTCACGCAGTTCGTAGAGGATTTCCTCCATCTCGAACGTCGCCATGATGGTCTCGATGAGAACGGTCGCCTTCACGGTGCCCTGCGGCAAACCGAGTTCCTTCTGGGCGAAGACGAACGCGTCGTTCCAAAGGCGGGCTTCCAGATGGCTTTCCATCTTGGGGAGATAAAGATAAATCCCCGAGCCTTGCTTCACACGCTTGGCAGCGTTGTGGAAAAAGTACAGACCGAAATCGAAAAGGCTGCCCGACATGGACTTGCCGTCGATCCGGACATGCTTTTCCTCGAGATGCCAGCCACGCGGTCGGACGAGCAGGGTGGCGGTCTTGTCGTTCAGACGGTACTGCTTGCCCTCCGGGCTGGAGAACGAGATCGTCCGATCGATCGCGTCCCGCATGTTGATCTGCCCGTGAACCTGGTTCTCCCAGGTGGGCGTGCTCGAGTCCTCGAAGTCGGCCATGAACATGTTCGCCCCGGAATTCAGGGCATTGATGACCATCTTGCGATCTGTCGGCCCGGTGATTTCCACGCGGCGATCCTGCAGATCCGCGGGGACGGAGGCGACTCTCCAGTCGCCTTCGCGGATTGCCTGGGTCTCGGGCAGGAAGCCTGGAAGCTTGCCTGCATCGAGTTCGGCCTGACGAGTGCGACGACGTTCCAGGAGTTCGAGGCGGCGAGCGCCGAAAGCGCGCTGCAGTTTGGCGAGGAATTCGACCGCCTGCGGCGTGAGGATCTGCGCGAACTCGGGGGTGACGGGGGCGAGGACCTCGATTCCGGGTCCGAACGCGGGAGTGCTCATGAAGTGCTCCGAAGGGGAACTGGGGATTGATATTCCGTATTATGGTATCAGTTCTTGCCGCATGACAGCGGCAACAAAAAACCCGTGACCGGAGGCCGGCCACGGGCTGTGCGGAGCGTTGTGTTGCTACGCGAACTGCTCTTCTTCAGTGGAGCCGGTCAGCGCGGTCACGGAGGACTGGCCGGACTGGATCACCTGGGTGACTTCGTCGAAATAGCCGGTTCCGACTTCGCGCTGGTGCTTGACTGCGGTGAAACCCTTATCGGCCGCGGCGAACTCCTTCTGCTGCAGTTCGACGAAAGCCGTCATGTTGTCGCGCGCGTAGCCATACGCGAGCTCGAACATGCCGTAGTTCAGTGAATGGAAGCCGGCGAGCGTGATGAACTGGAACTTGTAGCCCATCGCGCCGAGTTCGCGCTGGAACTTGGCGATGGTCGCGTCGTCGAGGTTCTTCTTCCAGTTGAAGGAAGGCGAGCAGTTGTACGACAGCAGCTTGCCCGGGAACTTGCGATGGATCGCCTCGGCGAACTGACGGGCGAACTCCAGGTCTGGCTTGCCGGTTTCGCACCAGATAAGGTCGGCGTACGGTGCGTAAGCGAGGCCGCGGGAGATCGCCTGCTGCAGGCCGTTCATCACCCGGTAGTAGCCTTCCGAGGTGCGCTCGCCGGTGCAGAAGGGCTTGTCGTTCTCGTCGAAGTCCGAGGTGACGAGATTGGCGGCTTCTGCGTCCGTGCGGGCGAACAGGAGGGTCGGGACGCCCATGACGTCGGCTGCCAGTCGGGCGGCGACGAGCTTCTGGACGGCTTCCTGGGTCGGAACGAGAACCTTGCCGCCCATGTGACCGCACTTCTTGGCTGCAGCGAGCTGGTCTTCGAAATGGACGCCTGCGGCGCCGGCTTCGATCATGGCCTTCATCAGTTCGAAGGCGTTCAGCACGCCGCCGAATCCGGCTTCCGCATCGGCGACGATCGGGGCGAACCAGTCGGTGCCGTCCTTACCCTCGGAGTGATGAATCTGGTCCGCTCGAATGAGTGTGTTGTTGATGCGACGAACGACCGCAGGGACGCTGTTGACCGGGTAGAGGGACTGGTCCGGGTACATTTCGCCGGCGATGTTGGCGTCTGCAGCGACCTGCCAGCCGGACAGGTATATGGCCTTGAGGCCAGCCTTCACCTGCTGCATCGCCTGATTGCCGGTCATGGCGCCCAGCGCATTGATGAAGGGTTCCTTGTGCAGGAGGTCCCAGAGCTTTTCCGAGCCGCGTCGGGCCAGGCTGTGCTCGATGTGAACGGTGCCTCTGAGGCGGTCGACGTCCGTGGCGGTGTAAGGGCGGGTGATGCCCTTCCAGCGCGGATTTTCCGCCCAGTCCTTCTCCATTTGTGCGATCGATTGACTCACTTGATTGTTCTCCACTCCGAATGATTCGAGGGCGCCGTCCGGCCGGGAGTGCTGCGACTCTATGCGAATCGCAGGTTCAGGCCCGAGCCGGTCACCGCGCAGACAGATCGCCCGCGGCGCAAGAAGCGTGCACGCCGCTGCGAGTTCGCACTTGGCCATGGGGGGTCGGATCCCTTCGGCCGGAAGAAGCTGTCCGTTTGGGGGCAGCCTCGGAGACGCCACCTCCCCCCTAGAGAGATGACGTTGTGACGGTTTGAGTATACCGACCGGATGGCGCAGCGCAACATAAGCCGGCAGCGCAGTCGTGATCGTTTTGAATCATGGGTTTGTACAGGGCTGGCTGCCAAGGATCCCGCTATGCGGGATCTTGTATTCGATCGCGGTACTTGAATCTTCGATCGGACTAGTCCAATGTCCGTGGGAGGGGGGCGAGGCGTCCATGTCCGATGGCGGCCCGCTTCGAAGGGCCCTTGGCATGCCGGTTCTGCCGCGTCGCCAAGGTCTCCAGGGTCGACTAAACTCCTGCAGTCAGACCTCCAGTGACGCCAACGCGTCGCGAGGAGGGCCAGGGACGGGCGCCGGGCAAGAGTCGGCGATCCGCCCGCGTTCATCCACAGTCGCGAAAGGTGATCGATGTACAAACATATCAAGGTGCCTCAGTCGGGCGAGAAGATCTCCGTCAATGCAGATTTCAGCCTGAGCGTTCCCGACCGTCCCATCATCCCCTTCATCGAGGGTGACGGGACAGGGGTCGACATCACGCCAGTGATGAAGAACGTGGTCGACGCTGCCGTGAAGGTCGCGTACGGCGGGCGTCGCGAGATCACCTGGATGGAGATCTTCGCCGGGGAGAAGTCCACGCGCGTATATGGCGAGAACGTCTGGCTGCCGGACGAGACTCTGGAGGCGGCGAAGGAGTACGTCGTTTCGATCAAGGGGCCGCTCACCACGCCGGTTGGTGGGGGAATCCGTTCCATCAACGTTGCTCTTCGCCAGGAACTCGACCTGTACGTCTGCCTCCGGCCGGTCCGCTACTTCGCCGGCGTGCCGAGCCCCCTGAAGAATCCCGAAAAGACCGAGATGGTGATCTTCCGGGAGAATTCGGAAGACATTTACGCCGGTATCGAGTGGCAGGCCGAGACGGACGCCGCGAAGAAGGTCATCGGTTTCCTGACTGGCGAGATGGGCGTCAAGAAGATCCGCTTCCCGGCAACCTCGGGCATCGGCATCAAGCCCGTCTCCCGGGAGGGTACGGAACGTCTCGTGCGCAAGGCGATCCAGTACGCCATCGCGAACGGGCGAAAGTCTGTGACCCTGGTCCACAAGGGCAACATCATGAAGTACACGGAAGGCGCCTTCCGGGACTGGGGCTACGCCCTCGCTCAGAAGGAATTCGGGGGTCAGCTGCTGGACGGCGGTCCCTGGATGAAACTTCCCGGCGGGATCGTGATCAAGGATGTGATTGCCGATGCATTCCTCCAGCAGATCCTGCTTCGGCCGGAAGAGTACGACGTGATCGCGACGCTGAACCTGAACGGTGACTATATCTCCGATGCGCTCGCCGCTCAGGTGGGTGGTATCGGAATTGCGCCGGGAGCCAATCTGTCGGACTCCGTCGCCATGTTCGAGGCGACCCACGGGACGGCGCCGAAGTACGCGGGCAAGGATTACGTGAACCCTGGTTCACTGATCCTGTCTGCAGAGATGATGCTTCGCCACATGGGTTGGGTGGAGGCCGCGGATCTCATCATCCGCAGCACGGAGGCGGCCATTTCGGCCAAGACCGTGACATATGATTTCGCGCGGCTGATGACCGGCGCAACCCAGGTGTCGTGCTCAGGTTTCGGTGCGGCAATGATCGCCAACATGAAGGCTTTGGCATAGTGGGCAAGGGCGTTTTCCCGAGCAGGGCGCCCCTTGTAAATTTCCGGGCAACGCGCACAATAGGCTCGTCGCCCGGAACAACTGTTTCGGCACGTCGGTAGCGGTCCGGTCATGGCAACGGGTCCTCGCGAGAGCGGTGTCCTTGAGGTCGAAAAGCAGAAGGTAAAGCCACCACCGCTTTACAAGGTTCTTCTGCTGAACGACGACTACACACCGATGGATTTTGTGGTCGGCGTCCTGCAAAGTTTTTTCAGCATGACGCGCGAGCAGGCGACACAGGTGATGCTGAAGGTGCATCGCGAGGGCATGGGCGTTTGCGGGGTCTTTCCCAAGGACGTCGCGGCGACCAAGGTTGAGCAAGTGGTTTCCCACGCGAGACAGCACCAGCATCCGCTGCAGTGTGTGATGGAGGAAACTTGATGATTGCTCAGGAACTCGAGGTCAGTCTGCACATGGCATTCATGGAAGCCAGGCAGAAGCGCCATGAGTTCATCACCGTGGAGCACCTGTTGCTCGCGATGCTGGACAACCCGTCCGCATCCGAAGTGCTCCGGGCATGTGCGGCGAACATCGAAGAGTTGCGCAAGCAGCTGAGCGATTTCATCAACGAGCACACGCCGGTCGTGACCGGTGACGAGGTCGACACTCAACCCACCCTCGGATTCCAGAGGGTCATCCAGCGCGCGATTCTCCACGTCCAGTCTTCCGGCAAGAAGGAGGTGACTGGCGCCAACGTGCTGGTCGCGATTTTCGGAGAAAAGGACTCCCACGCCGTCTACTTCCTTCACCAGAAGGGTGTGACTCGTCTGGATGTCGTGAACTTCATTTCGCACGGCATCAGCAAGGTTCCGCAGAACAACAGCCAGCCCGCCAAGCAGGAGGCCGACGCCGAGGCCGAGCAGGAGCCGCAGTCCGGCGGCGCCCTCGAGGCTTACACGCAGAACCTCAACGCATTGGCGATCGCCGGCAAGATCGATCCGCTGATCGGTCGGGACCGGGAGGTGGAGCGTGTCATCCAGACACTTTGCCGCCGACGCAAGAATAATCCGCTGCTGGTGGGTGAGGCTGGAGTCGGCAAGACCGCCATCGCCGAGGGCCTGGCCCGTCGCGTAATCGAAGGGCAGGTGCCGGATATTCTCAGCCACTGCGTGGTCTACGCACTCGACATGGGTGCGCTGCTGGCAGGGACCAAGTACCGGGGTGACTTCGAGCAGCGACTGAAGGCCGTCCTCAAACAGCTGACCGATAATCCGAACGCGATTCTGTTCATCGACGAGATCCATACGCTGATCGGTGCGGGTGCCGCTTCCGGCGGTACGCTCGACGCTTCCAATCTGCTCAAGCCGGCACTGTCATCCGGTCAGTTGAAGTGCATCGGCGCGACGACGTACAACGAGTTCCGCGGCATCTTTGAGAAAGATCACGCACTGTCCCGCCGATTCCAGAAGATCGATGTGACCGAGCCGACTGTCGATGAGACGGTTGCCATTCTGCGTGGTCTCAAGACGCGTTTCGAAGCGCACCACGGTGTGCGATACACCGAAGCGGCGCTGACGTCGGCGGCCGAGCTCTCTGCGCGGTTCATCAACGATCGTCACCTGCCCGACAAGGCGATCGACGTCATTGACGAGGCAGGTGCTGCCCAGCGCATCCTGCCCAAGTCCAAGCAGCGCAAGGTCATCGGCAAGCACGACATCGAGGACATCATCGCGAAGATTGCGAGGATTCCCCCGCAGAACGTGTCCTCCAACGATCGCAATGCGCTCAAGACACTCGATCGGGACCTGAAGGCGGTGGTCTTCGGACAGGACCGGGCGATCGACGCTTTGTCGGCGGCGATCAAGATGTCCCGCAGCGGCCTCGGGAATCCTCTCAAGCCCATTGGCTCCTTCCTGTTCTCGGGGCCCACGGGCGTCGGCAAGACCGAAGTGGCTCGGCAGTTGGCTTACGTGCTGGGCGTCGAACTGATCCGCTTCGACATGTCCGAGTACATGGAGCGACACGCGGTATCCCGGCTCATCGGCGCGCCTCCCGGCTATGTCGGCTTCGACCAGGGTGGTCTGCTGACCGAAGCGATCTCGAAGCATCCCTACGCGGTACTGCTGCTCGACGAGATCGAGAAGGCGCACCCGGATGTCTTCAACATCCTGCTCCAGGTCATGGATCACGGAACGTTGACGGACAACAATGGCCGCAAGGCAGATTTCCGCAACGTCGTGATCATCATGACGACGAATGCGGGCGCCGAGACGCTCGCCAAGTCGGCGATCGGATTCACGCTCGGCAAGCAGGCTGGTGACGAGATGGCCGAGATCAAGCGCATGTTTACGCCGGAGTTCCGCAATCGGCTGGATGCGATCATCTCCTTCGCAGCGCTGGACTACGACATCATCATCCGGGTCGTCGACAAGTTCCTCATGCAGTTGGAGGAGCAGTTGCACGAGAAGAAGGTGGACGTCACCTTCACTGCGGCACTCAAGGACTATCTCGCCAAGAACGGTTTCGATCCTCTGATGGGCGCCAGGCCCATGGCCCGCCTCATTCAGGACACCATCCGGAAGGCGTTGGCCGACGAACTCCTGTTCGGACGTCTGGCAGGCGGTGGCAAGGTGCTGGTGGACCTCGATGCGGAAGAGAAGGTGGTGCTGACCTTCCCCGAAGCGACGGATACCCCGGCGGCCCCCAAGGAAGAAGAGAACAGCGTCGCGTAAGCCTCACCAGCCGGTCACGGTTCCAGCACCTCGTCGTGCTTCGAGACCCGTGCCGGCTTTCCCCTGGCGATCGGAGTTTCACTCCGGTGCCGGCAGGCCAGTCCCCGTCCTCTCCTCGATCGTTCTTCGAAACACCGATGCGCAAAGGGTCGAATCGATCGGTGTGGCGACTGATCGAACTGCAGCAGGAAACTGCCCGCCGCGTCGACCTCCAGTGCGAAGGGGGTTCTTGGAAATCGATTGGTGTCGAACAAGCCTGCTTGCACCCCGCTATTGAATGGAGTCGCCTTGATGATCGGAAGAACCTTGCCAGGTCCACGCTCCCGGGGAGGAAGGAGTCTCCGGGGCCGCGTCGTTGCAGCGTTGGGGGCGTTGGCCTTCTCTCTCATCAGTGTTGCGCACGCCGAGCCGTCATCGCCTCTCGGAGGAGTATGGCGAGGCCCCTGGTATCTGGGCATGACGAGCGGCACGGCGGAACTCGTGCTGCCGGTCGACGGAACGGGGACCGGCATGCTCTCCATGACCAACAACGAGAATTTCGGGACGATAGCTCTGCCGGTCATCGATCTGGAGGCCGACGGTGGGCGTCTGCGTTTTCGGGTGAAAGGGGAAGATGGAAAGATGCTGACCGCTGACATTCCCGTGGAGGGGGAGCGGCCGTCCGCGCTAAAGGGATTCGCGCGGTACGGCGGCTTCAAGCTGCGGTTCGAGTTTCTGCGCGTTCCCGGCGCGAAGTAGGGCGCGGAACCCTGCCTATCGAGGTGGGTCCGTAAGGACCCGACCTCCAATCCCGCGGCCGTCGCATGACCGCGGCCGTCGCATGTGCCGCCTGCTCCCGATCTGCCCTGTCACGGTTGCCTGGAAGAAGGCGTCCCGCCGTGCCTTACTCGCTGGGTAGTGCCTTGATGTAGTCCGCGAGCACCTGGATCTGATCCTTCGACAGCACCTTGCCGTACCCGGGCATCGCGCCCGACTTGCCCTTCTCGATCCGCAGGTACACCTGTTCGTGCGACATCGTCGTGCCAGCCAGCTTCGGGCCCTTGCCGGCATGCATGCCGTAGCCGTCGTGGCACCAAGAGCAGTTCATCGCAAAGAGTTTCCGAACATCGATTTTTGGCTTTTCTGGAGGCGCAGCAGGTGCTGCGGGTGCCGTCGCGGCGTCCGTGCTGCTGGCTTCGTCTGCTGCTAGCGCACTGGAATGCCCGAGCGGCGTCAGGAGCGCCGTCAAACAAACGCCCGACGACAGCACGCGGCGCCAGGTGTTGTTGGTGGCTCGCTTCATTGTTACCTCGATCTTTGGTGGATTCGAAAAAACGGGCGAGGGTTTCAGCCCTCGCCCGCTAGAACGTCAGTCAAGTCGGGGCGTTTACCTCAATTCGAGCGCCCCGATCAGACCTGCAGCTTACGGCAGTGCGAACACAAGCAGCTGGCCGGCGTCGGTCGGCATGCTGCAGAAGGGCTCGCCGAACAACGGGCAGTAGTTGCCGGACACGTGGCTGCCCCAGCCAGTCACGACAGCGACGTACTGCTTGCCGTTTGCCGTGTAGCTGATGGTGCCGCCGTGGTGGCCGATACCGTTGTTGTGCGTCCACAGGGTGGCACCCGTGCGGCCATCCAGCGCGTCGAAGCGACCATCGGCACCCGGCACGAACACCAGGTTACCCTTGGTCGCGAGCAGGCTGGCGAGCGGGGGATACTTGTACTCCTTCTCCCACTTGACCTTGCCCGTGAGCGGATCGCGTGCGGACACGTGACCGAACGCCTTGCGGCCTTCCGGATGGACGGACGTCCAGCTCGCGCCAAAGTACGCCTGACCGGAGAACGCGGGGGGCGGATCAGCCTTGACCACTTCGATGTCGAAGCACCATTCCTGACCGACCTTGTACAGCAGACCCGTGTTGGGGTTGTAAGCGCCGGTGTTCCAGGAGATCGCGCCATCGATCGCGGGGCAGACGTTGGCGTGCTTGCCTTCCGGCAGTTCACGACGGCCGATCAGCTGGCCCGTCTTGGCATCGACGCCCTTGATGTAGTTGAAGGTCTTGCCAATCATGTAGGCGTTCTCGACCTTCAGGGGGGCGTGCGAAGGATCCGCGTTGTACACGAAGATGATGCCGCCCTTGTTGGGGTGCAGCATGTAGCGCTTGCCACCGCGCTCGATCGACATGAACTCACCCACGGCACTGTCGAAGTCCCACGCGTCGTGCGGCATTTCCTGGAACCACGACTTCAGTTCGCCCGAGTCGGCGTTCAGCACGACGACGGAGGAGCTGTAGAGGTTGTCGCCAGGACGGGCGCCGGAGGTCTGCCAGGCTTCGCCGGCCCAGTCGTAGTCGGGCGCCGGGTTGGCGGTGCCCCACCAGACGGAGTTGGTGGCTTCGTCGTAGGTGCCGGTCATCCAGCCGCCGCCACCACCGGTCTTCCAGGAGTCGTTGCCCCAGCTTGCACGGGAGCGCTCGTCGCCGCCGATGGTGTCGAACTGCCAACGCACTTCGCCGGTCTTCGCGTCGACGGCGAAGATCGGGCCGCAGCAACCGGACAGCTCGCCGCCGTTGGAGCCGATCACGACCATGTCCTTCACGATCACGGGAGCGCCGGTGAAGCCCTTGTTGCCGCCTTCCACCGTGAGGATCATCTTGTCCCAGACCACCTTGCCGGTGTTCTGATCGAGCGCGATCATGCGGCCGTCGGTCGTGCCGAGGTAGACATGACCGTAGCCGATGGCGATGCCGCGGTTGTAGGGGTTGTAGAAAGTGCCTTCGGAACGCTCCTGATCGAGCTTGGCAGCGTACTTCCACTTCACTTCACCGGTGGCGCCGTCGAGGGCCCACACCTGACCGGAAGCGCTCGAGTAGTACAGAACGCCATCAACAGCCAGCGGGAAGGACTGCACACCGCGCTTGCTCGCGCTCGGCGTATGCACCCATGCCACCCGCAGATTCTTCACGTTGTTGGCATTGATCTGGCTGAGGTCGCTGTAGTGCCACGACTTGAAGGATCCGTGGTACATCAGCCAGTTGTTCGGATCCTTGTCGGCATTGCGCAGACGATCGAAATCGACGGCGCTGGCCGAGGTCGCGATCCCGAACAGTGTCGCAGCTGACATGGCGGTCAGCGCGCCTGCCAGTTTCGTGTTCCATGGTTTCATGACTCTCTCCCAATTTTTGCTCAGGGTTGATGGTAGGACTCAATCTCGTTTCCGATCACCGATGCGGAGACGCAACGGAATGTCACTTGTCCGCACACCGGAAACTCTCTCGAATTTAGACGGAGTTCAGCGGAATGGCAAGGATGGAAACTTCCGTGTGTCGACGCTTTGTCCAGCCGTCCGATGCATCGGAAATCGTCGTGTGCGGCAAGGCGGTTTGGGTCGACGCTAAGCGGGCCGGTGAAGCACAGGGGGTTGTTGCAATGCGCCATTTCGTTTCGTGTGGCACGCAGTCAGCGTAGGCGGGTTGCCATGTTGCGTTGCACCAGGCCTGAGGGATTGTCCAGCCAGTACTCTGACCTGTTCCGGTGCGGGTCGAGCCGGTCATGCAGCTGTCCGACGGACCCGAGCCGGGCTAAGTGTTCCGGTCTAGAGCCAGCGCTTCTGGAAGAAGAATGCGGCGAGAAGTCCACCGAGGGCGAGCATCCCGAGCAGCGTTCCGTGAAAGCCCCATTCCCAATCGAGAGAAGGCATGTTCCGGAAGTTCATGCCGAAGATGCCCGTGATGAAGGTGAGAGGCATGAACACGGCCGAGAACACGGCGAGCACCTTCATGATCGTATTCGTGCGGTTGCTCTGGGTCGACAGGTAGGTCGCGAGGGTGTCGGCCAGCAGCGTCTGGTAGGTCGTGACGCCGTCGATCACCTGCTCGATGTGGTCCTGCAGGTCGCGAAGGAACGGTTGCGTCGACGGTGACATCAGCGGGGACTTGAGATGGCGCAGGCTCGCGATGACCTCCTTGACCGGCCACACCGCCTTGCGCATGAACAGAAGCTCGCGCTTCAGTGCGTGCAGCTCCGACAATGTCTGGGGGCGGGGGCGCGTCATCACGACGTCCTCCACGTTCTCGATGCGTTCGCCGATCTTCTCGAGCACGAGGAAATAGTGGTCGAGAGTCAGATCGAGAAGGCAGTAGGCGAGGAAGTCGGGACCGAGCTTGCGGACGCGGCCGGCGCCCTGCCGGATACGGTCACGCAACGGATCGAAGAAGTCGCCCGCGCGTTCCTGGAAGGAAAGCACGTAGTTCGCGCCCAGCACTAGGGAGAGCTGTTCCACATCCGTCGACTCGCGCTCCTTGTTCCAATCGAGCATCTTGAGCGCAACGTAGAGATGGTCCCCGTGGTCTTCGATCTTCGTGCGCTGGTCCGTGTTGAGGATGTCCTCCTGCATCAGCGGGTGGAAGCCCAGCGCCTCGCCCAGCCCCTCGACGACGCCCGGCTCGCTCAACTCGTCGATGTTCATCCACGTGACCGTGGCGGTGGCCTTGAACTGCCGGCACTGGGACGTGTCCTTCAACGCGGACTCGGTGACATGATCGGCGTCGTAGTCCATCACGGTGATGCGGGAAGCGACATTGCGGGCTTCGCCGACGTACACCAGCGAGCCCGGGGGGAGTCCGGTCTTGGCAGAGCGCTTCTTCATCATGCGAGCCATGTCATGCCCTCCGTTGTGGCGCCAGTCGGTCGAGAAGCGCCAGCAGAGTGTTTCGTTCCGTTGAGGTCAGCGCTGCTGCGATCGCAGCCTCATGCGCACGCACGGCGACCTTGGCCCGATCGAGCACCGTTGCGCCAGCCGGGGTCAGCCACAGGCCGTTCGAGCGCCGGTCCGTCGGGGCATCGCGTCGCTCCACCAGCCCCCGGTCCTCCAGCTTGTCGAGGGCAGGTACGAGGGTCGAGCGGTCGAGATGGGCCGCCTTGGCGAGCTGGGTCTGGCGGAGCCCTGCGTTGGCCTCCACGATCACCAGCAGGGCGAAGAGCCCGGGCGACAGATCCCATTCCGCGAGGGCCTGATCGAAGTCCGCGAAGATCGCGATCTGCGCCAATCGTACGTGATAGCCCAGCAGGTCGGGCAGCATGCCGAGGGATACGGGGGCATCGGAGGGAGGGCCGGCGGGCGAATCGGTGGATCGGGAACGTCTTCGAATGGCTTGGGTCATATCGTTTGACATCAAACAATGTGCTGACGATACTAAATGACTCTACCGCCTGTTCCAAGCGGCACCTGTCCCTGACCGACAAGCTCGCTCCATGTCCCACATCATTCGTATCGAAGGGTCTTCCACCGCCGTCGACGCCGAGCCCGGCGATACGGTGCTCGATGCCCTGCTCATGGCCGGGGTCGGGTTCTCCTACAGTTGCCAGGCGGGAAACTGCGGTACCTGCCGGTGCGAACTTGTGAGCGGAGACATTCTCGAGCTCGAGTATTCGGAACACGCCCTGTCGGCCGAGGACCGGGCCAGAGGTGTGGTCCTGGCCTGCCGCGCGCAGGTCTGGGGCGATGTCACGGTGCGGCGCCTCGACGACGAGGAATTCGTGGTGCATCCGTCGCGGATCCTCGATTGCCGGGTCACGGCCGTCGAGAAGGCGACTCACGACATCTGGCGTGTCCGCCTCGACATCCGCACCGGCGGTCCCTATGCCTTCAGCGCGGGGCAATACGCTTCCGTCGAGTTTCCGTTTGCGCGTGGCAAGGCGCGGGATTACTCCATGGCCAACGCGCCCTTCGAGCCCGGCATCGAGTTCCATGTCCGGGAAATGTCCGGAGGCGCAGTGAGTTCCGGGCTCGGCGAGAAACTCGCCGTCGGCGATGCAGTCAGGGTCTCAGGCCCTTTCGGGTCCGCACATCTTCGGGAAAAGCACTTCGGCCCCGTGATCGCAGTCGCGGGTGGCAGCGGGCTGGCCCCGATCCGTGCCATTCTCGTCGCGCTCGACCAACTCCTCGACGAACGTCCGGTGCATGTTTATGTCGGGGCACGAACCGAGGCTGACGTGTATTGCGAAGACGAAATCCGTGGTCTGGCGAGACTGCACCCAGACTGGCACGTGCATTGGGTGCTCTCCCACGGCGAACCGGATCCGGGGCGGGCGCGTCGTACCGGGCTCGTCACCGACGCCATCGCGCAGGATTTCACGACGTTCGAAGGCTTCAAGGCCTACGTTGCGGGGCCGCCCGCCATGGTGGGGGCGGCGAGCGAACTCCTGCAGGCGCGCGGCCTGCCATTGCGGGATCTCCACGCCGACGCCTTCTACCCCGCCGACCGTAAAGCGAGTGCCCCATCCGAGGAGGTTTCGATCCCATGAGTGCAGGATTGCTGGGAGGGCGCGTGGCGCTCGTCACGGGGGCAGCCCGTGGAATCGGTTTCGAAGTGGCGCGGATGTTCATTGCTCACGGTGCCAGCGTGCTCGTGGCAGATTCCGGAGCATCCATCGACGGCGCTGAATCCGACACCCGCAGTACGGCCGATGCGGTGGCGAAACTGGGGCCGAAGGCGTGGGGTTTCGATCAGGACCTCGCCGTGTCCGGTGCCGCAGAGGCCGCGGTTGCCGCGGCGCTCGGACACTTCGGCGCACTCGACATCGTCGTGAACAATGCCGCGATTCTTCGCGACTCGTTCATCTTCAAGGCCAGGCGTCCGGACTGGCAGCGCGTCCTCGAAACCAATCTGCACGCACCGCTGGCCATTCTCGCGGCGGCGACGCCCATCATGCGTGAGTTCGCCAAGCAGGGGCGGCCTCCCGGGCGCATCGTCAATGTGGTGTCCACCGCGGGCATCATCGGTAATCTGGGGCAGAGTTCCTACGCAGCCGCGAAGGCGGGGCTGGTCGGACTCACCCGCGTGGTCGCGATGGACCTCGCCCGGTCCGAGATCTGCTGCAACGCCGTGGCGCCATTCGCGGCAACGCGCGTCACGGAATCTATTCAGCCGGCGAACGACGCCCAGGCCCAGTACAAGGACAGGGCGCTGCGCATCCCCGCGGCTTACGTGGCGCGTCTGCTGTCGTTCCTGTGCTCGGGCGGCTGCACTTTCACCGGGCAGCTTTTCGGCGTGCGCGGACGCGAAGTGTTCCTGTTCGACCAGGCGCGGCCGGGTGTGCGCGCCGTGAGCGACACCCTGGACCGGCAGGATGCTCTCGCGCTCGGCGGTCTGCTGGAAACGGAATTCGCCGGTCGCCAGACGGACCTCGCGACCGACCTCGAACTTTTCAATACCGAACCCTTGCTCTGAAGGAGTTGCCTGCCATGTCCACGGTCACCGCACCCGACGTCAAGACTGCCGCCGAACTGAAGGACCAGTCCGAGGAGTACCGTCTTGCCGTCGAGAAGATCGTCATCAGCCACGCCGTGAACGAACTGCACGGCGCCCGCGTGTTCGACGAACCCGCCATCTCGCTGGCCCCGACCCCGTATGCGAAGTGGCTCACCTGTCGCGTGGCGATGGAGGAGTACCACCACCACGTTCGCTTCCGTGCGCTGGCCGACGAGATCGGTGTGTCGTCCGAGCGCATGGACCCGACCGTGAAGCGTCCGCTGTCGATCTTCGAGTTCGAATTGAAGACGTGGCCGGAGTTCTGCGTGATCAAGGCCGTGGCGGACTACGCGGAGATCCTCCAGGTCGAGGACTTGCTGCACTGCTCGTTCCATCCGCTGCGCAATCTCGCACGGATCACCATGCCGGAAGAGAAATTCCACGCGAAGTTCGGAAAGGACTTCTGCCTCGAACTCATCCAGGCCGGCCGCGGGAGTGAAGTGCAGGACGCGCTGAACCGCTACTTCCCGATCACGCCCGCGTTCTTCGGGTCGTCCAACTCCAAGAACAACGAAATGTTCCGCCGCCTGGGCCTCAAGCAGCGTTCCAACGACGAGATGCGACAGGACTTCATGGGCCGGGTCACTGAGCTCATCGAGAAGGATTTCGGTCTCGTCGTGCCGCAGCTGCACTGACCGACTGCCGTCACCGGAGGCCTCGCGATGAATCGACCCGTGGATGCCCGCCTCGACCGGGCCCGCTACTACGAGCGGATCGGGGAGCACAAGCTCACGCCGCTGTGGGAGCTCATGTCCGCCCTGGTACCGGAGTCCCCCCGGCCCGCGTGCGTGCCCCATCTGTGGCGCTATCGTGACATCCGGTCGCCGCTGCTCGAGTCGGGCACGCTCATCACCGCGCGGGAAGCCGTGCGCCGGGTGCTGATCCTCGAGAACCCGGGACTGCCGGGCTCGTCGGCGATCACGCAGTCGCTGTACGCCGGCCTGCAGCTCATTCTCCCCGGCGAGGTCGCGCCGAGTCATCGCCATACCCAGACCGCGCTCCGTCTCATCGTCGAAGGCGAGGGCGCCTACACCGCGGTCGACGGCGAGCGCGTCACGATGCACGCCGGCGATTTCATCCTCACGCCTTCGTGGACTTGGCACGACCACGGAAATCCTGGGGATGAGCCGGTCGTCTGGCTCGATGGTCTCGACATCCCGCTGGTTCGCTTCTTCGATTGCGGATTCGCGGAGAACTATCCTGCCGAAACCCAGCCGGTCACCCGACCGGAGGGTGACGCGTTGGCGCGCTTCGGTGCGAATCTGCTCCCTGTGGATTTCAAGCCGACGCATGGCGCGTCACCGGTGTTCGCGTATCCGTTCGCCCGGAGCCAGGAGGCGCTCGTCCGCCTCGCTGCGGGCGGTCCGCCGGACGCCTGTCATGGCTACAAGATGCAGTTCGTGAACCCCACTACCGGCGGGCCTGCGATGCCGACGATGGGGGCCTGGATCCAGCGGCTTCCCCAGGGGTTCGCGGGCGCCCGGTGCCGGAACACCGACGGCACGGTCGTCCACGTGATCGAAGGCCATGGTTCCGTGGAGATCGGTACCGCGCGCTTCGTTTTCGTCCCCAAGGACACCTTCGTGATTCCCTCCTGGCAGCCCTGGCGTCTGGCTGCCGACGAGGACGTCTATCTCTTCAGCTATTCGGACCGCCCGGTGCAGGAAGCGCTGCGCATCTGGCGCGAGGAGCGACTCGCATGAACGATCGTCTGCACGGACTTTCCGCTGTCGGCTGGTTCACCGCCTGCGGCCTGCCGCTCGAGCCGAGCGACCTCAGTGAAGCGCGCGGGTATCTCGACGCGCTGCAGATGCACTCGTCGGTGCGCATTGAGCCTGCGGCGTCGTGGACCCACGCCGAGCGGATCATCCGCAACCCCGTCTGGGACATGTCGTGGTGGGAGCGCGAGGAATCCGAGCGGCGGCGACTCATGACGATGTGCGTCGCGAGGCTGGGCGAGGCTGCGGTGATCGAATCGCTGGACCTCTCGATCGGCCTCGAGCACGAGGTCATCCACGGGGCTGCGACGCTCGCGGCGCTCCGGCTCGGTGTCGGTGACGAGGCTCTCGTACGGGCCGCGGCCGGCGCGGCCAGCATGGCGGCGCATGGTCGCGCTCTCGCTCAGCTCGCGCAGGTGGGGGATGACCATCTCTTCATGCGAAAATACGCGCTGTTCGCGGGAGGTCGGTGGCCGCTCGGTCTTCTGGGCGGCGCGTTCCACCTCTTTTAGAGCCAATTCGATCGGCGTCGTCGTCAGACCGGCGCCGGGGCCTGTCACGCTTCCAACCCATAGGTACGGATCCGCCCATGACGTTCCTGTTCGAACCGCCTGCGGTCACCTCGGTGCCGATCGTCGGCTCCTCCCAGAGCTTCCCTGTCCGCCGCGTCTACTGCGTTGGCCGCAACTACGCGGCGCACGCCCGCGAGATGGGCAAGGACCCGGACAAGGAGCCGCCGTTCTTCTTCATGAAGCCGGCGGACGGCGTGGTTCCCGGCGGCGGCGATATCCACTACCCGCCCGGCACGTCCAACTACCACCACGAGCTGGAACTGGTCGTGGCGCTGAAAGGCGGCGGCCGCAAGATCTCCGTCGACAAGGCGCTGGACCTCGTGTTCGGCTACGCCATCGGTCTCGACATGACCCGCCGGGATCTCCAGCTCGCGGCACGCGATCTCGGCCGCCCCTGGGATTTCGGCAAGTCCTTCGACGAGTCCGCGCCGCTCGGACCCCTTCACCCGGTGTCGTCGGTCGGTCATCCTTCCACGGGTGCGATTGTCCTCGACGTGAACGGCACGGCCCGCCAGAAGGCGGATCTCGCCGATCTCATCTGGTCGGTGCCCGAGACCATCAGCTTCCTGTCCGACTACTACACCCTTGCGCCGGGCGACTTGATCTTCACCGGTACGCCGGCGGGCGTGGCCGCCGTGGTCCCCGGTGACCGTCTGGTCGGCCGCATCGACGGGCTCGGCGAACTGTCCGTTACCATCCTGCCGCCGCTCTGACCGGCGCGGGGCCGGCGGAGGCGCTTCCGGGCGTCTCGCGGCCCGATTCTCCCGGTGTCCGCCCGGCATCAGCCAGCCGGACGGACTCGCGGACCTCCTCAACCGAATTGCGAACACAGCCGTCATGGAAGCAGAAGAACAGACCCGCAAGACCTGGATCGAAGTCGCCCTGAACGGCCCCTGGGGGCCCAGGAAGCAGCCTCACGCGCCCTACACCCCCGAGAAAATCATCGAAGAAGGCATTGCGTGCGTGCGCGCCGGCGCTTCGGTCATTCACGTCCACGTCTACGACCCGGCGACGGGGCGCCAGCGGGACGACTGGGAAGGCTACGCCCCGGTGATTGCCGGCATCCGCGAACAGGTCGACGCGATCGTCTATCCGACCATCCCGTTCGGCGAGGCGGCGACTGCCCCGAAGGGCGCGGCGCGATTCCATCACCTCGAGGAGCTCGGCAAACGCGGGCTGCTCGAATGGGCGGCAATCGATCCGGGCTCCACGAACATCACCCACTGGAACGAACTGCAGGTGGACCAGCCGGGCTTCGTGTACGCCAATCCCGAGCCGGAGATCCGCCATGCGCTCGGCCTGGCGCGCCAGTACGGATTCCATCCTGCCTACGCGATCTACGAGCCGGGGTTTCTGCGGCTCGGTGCCGCGCTTCACTGGCGCTGCGGTTGTCCCACGCCGGTCTACCGGTTCATGTTCACCTCCGACTACAGCTTCGGCTTCCCGCCGGAGGATTTCGCGCTTACGGCCTATCTGCACCTGCTGGATCGCCTGGCGCCCGGCGCCGAATGGATGCTGGGCGGGCTCGGGGTCGACGTGCTTCCTCTGGTGCCGCGCGCTGTCATGGAAGGTGGCCATGTGCGTGTCGGGCTGGAGGACATGCCGCTCGGCACGGAGCGCTCGAACGTCGAACTGGTGGAGGCGGCTGTCGAGCGGGTGACCCGCATGGGTGCGGAACTGGCGAAGGCATCCGACGTGCGGGCCGCTTTGAAGCCGCAGGAATGAACCCCGCGCGGTTATAATCGCGCCCCTTTTGCCAATCTTCTATCGAGGCGTCGCATGTCTGGCACTGCCATGCTCGGGATCACCCTTGGGGATCCATCCGGTGTCGGTCCCGAGATCACGGTGAAGGCGCTCGCCGAGATGACCCCGGCAGACCGGTCCCGCTGCGCCGTGATCGGCAATCTCCGGCTCCTGCAGCGCGCCGATGCGCTGTGCAAGACCGGCCTCACCTTCGAAACCACGCTGTCGCCCGCGACCGTCGGTTCGGTGCCGGTTGTCGACGTCCCGACCCAGGGTGAGGAGGAACTCCAGGACGGCAAGCTGTCGGCCGCCGGCGGCGAGGCCGCCTACCGTTACGTGGAACGCGCCGTGCGGCTTGCCCAGGCCGGCGACATCGCCGTGATCGTCACCGCGCCGCTCAACAAGGCGGCCCTCCATGCCGCCGGTCACCACTACGACGGCCACACCGAACTGCTCGCCACCCTGACAGACACCCGTTCGTCGTTCATGCTGCTCGCCTCGTCGAAGCTTGCCGCGGTCCACGTCACGACGCACACGAGCCTGCGCAATGCCACGGAGCGCGCCACGATGCAGCGGGTGCTCGACACCATCCGCGCCGGGCACCGTCACTACGTGGGGCTGGGCTACGCCGACCCGCGCATTGCCGTCGCCGGGCTCAATCCGCATTGCGGCGAGGGCGGCATCTTCGGCCGCGAAGAGATCGACCAGATCGAGGGCGCAGTGGCCGCCGCGAAGAGTGAAGGCATCCGCGCCTCGGGTCCGATCTCGGGCGACACCGTCTTCTACCGGGCCATGAAGGGCGAGTTCGATCTGGTGGTGGCGCAGTATCACGATCAGGGCCACATTCCGACCAAGCTCATCGCCTTCGACGAGACCGTGAACATCACACTCGGGCTCCCCATCCGTCGCACCTCCGTCGACCACGGTACAGCGTTCGACATTGCCTGGACCGGCAAGGCCGATCACACCAACATGCGAGCAGCGATCGCGTACGCCCGCATGATGGCGGAGCGGCAGGCTGCCTGACCTCCGGTCCGCCAAGTCCCGGGCCAGCCTGGCATCCTCATCAGCATGACCGACACCCCACGGGTTCTCATCCTCGCGGACGACCTGACCGGCGCCATGGACGCCGCGGGCCCGTTTGCGTCCCGCGGACTCGCCACCAGCGTGGCGGCAGTTCCCGAGGACTGCGAGCCGGGCCGGTTTGCCAAGGCGTCTGTGGTCGCGATCAATACCGAGTCGCGCCACCTGCCGCCCGCCGAAGCGGCCGAGCGTATCGAGCGCCTGTTCCGGCAGGTCGGCGGCGACAACTTCGGCATCGTGCTGAAGAAGGTCGACTCGACCCTGCGCGGTAACGTCATCGCCGAGACCGTCGCTCTGATGACGGCATCGCAGCGCCCGGCAGCACTCGCCTGTACGGCGTTCCCGGCGCAGGGCCGGGTGGTGAAGGGCGGGAGCGTCGTGGTCCACGGCGTGCCGCTGGCGCAGACCAGTTTCGCGACCGATGCGCTGTCTCCGGCGCTGTCGCAGCCGATCGACAGCGCCTTCGTCGAGGCCACGGGTGCGCCGGCGGCTGTCCTGAGTTCCACCGAACTGCAGCAATGTCCGGATGCGGGTATGTGCGTGGTCGATGCCGAGAACGACGACGATCTCGATCGCGTCGCCGCCGCCGGCATCGCCGCTTCGAGCCGGTTTCTCCTGGTGGGCTCGGCAGGGCTGGGGGCGGCGCTGTCTCGTGCGCTTGCGGTCGAAGGGGCGGCGGCCGAACCGCCCGCCGTGCTCGGCCGCATCGTCTATGTGGTGGGTTCGCGGGCGCCCGCCTCGCGTGAGCAGGTGGGCACGCTGGTCGCCGACGGTGCCCGGCTGGTCGAGGCCGTCAACGGCCGGCTGCGCAAGGAGCCCGTGCTGTCACCGGGTGCCGATGTCGTTCTGATGGCCGTGCCCGACCGGTCCGGCAAGGAAGGCGACGCGCACGAAGTCGCCACGATGTTGGCCCGCCACGCCATGCGGCTCGTCGGTCCGGGCAATGCCCAGGCGATCGTCGCCACCGGGGGCGACACGGCCATCGCCTTCCTTCGCAACAGCGGCAATCCGGTGCTCTCCGTCGGGGGCGAACTGCTCCCCGGCATCGCGTACGCCCGGTTCATGATGGGAACACGCCCTGTGTGGCTGGTGACGAAGGCGGGGGGGTTCGGCGACGCCGACGCGCTTCGCCGGATCGGCCAGCGACTGCGCGAAGGCGCGCCGGGCGGGGCATGACTCAGGATCGTCCGATTCCGGATCCCGCACGGCTCGATGCCTTCCTGCGCCCGCAATCCATCGCCGTCGTCGGCGCCGGAGAGCGGCCCACCAGCAGCGGCGGCGCCGTGCTGCGCAACATCGAGGCGGCGCGCTGGCCGGGCAGGGTCGTCCCCGTCAATCCCAAGGGCGGAGTGATCTTCGGCGTGCCCGCGGCACGATCCCTTGCGGAGGTCGTCCCGCCCGCGGATCTTGTCGCCATCCTGGTGAAACCCGAAAGCATCCTGGACGTCGTGCGCGAAGCGGCGCAGACGGGCCACCGCAATCTCCTCATTCTCCCGGGCGGATTCTCCGAGGCCGGCGAAGCGGGGCGAGCCCGCAACGAGGAACTCCTCGAGTTTTGTGCCCAGCACGATCTGCTCGTCGGCGGTCCCAACTGCGCCGGCACGATCAATCTCATCGACGCTTCGGCCCCGTTTGCGGCGACCTTTTTCCGTGACATGCCCCGTGGCGGGCCGATCGCGTTCATCTCGCAGTCCGGTGCCATCATCGAGGAACTGATCGCGGCGAGCCATTCGCTGCGTATTCCGCTGGGGGCGGTGGTTTCCATCGGCAACGCGCTGCATCTGGATCTCGCGACCTACCTCGAAGCATTCGGCCGCGATCCCGATTGCCGCGTCGTGTTGTTGTACGCCGAATCGTTCGGCGATCTCGACCGATTCCGGAAAGTCGCGCAGGCCGTGTCTGCTGTGAAGCCGGTGGTGGCGCTCATCGGCGGCCGCACCCAGGCCGGCCGCGACGCGGCGTTCCGCCACACGGGGTCGGTGGCGCTCGACGATGCCGAAGCCGAACGCTTCTGCCAGGAATGCGGCATCCTGCGGGTGAAGAGCCTGCGCGAACTGGAGCTTGCGGCCAAGGCTCTCGCGGCGTTCCCGGCCGGTGCCGGACGTCGCATCCTGGTGCTGTCCAACTCCGGTGGTCCCGGCGTTCTCACGGCGGACGCCGCCACGCAGGCAGGTCTCGAACTCGCGGCCCTGCCGGCGGCGCTGGTGGATGAACTGCAGGCCATGCTGCCGCCCGAAGCTGCCGTCGCCAATCCGATGGATCTCCTGGCCGACGCCCGCGACGATCGCTTCGGTGCCTGCCTCGATGCGATCCTGGCTTCGGCAGCGGGCTGTTTCGACCAGATCCTCATGCTGCACGTGGTGCCGTTCATGGTGGATGCCGCGCCGGTGGTGGACCGCATCATCGCCCGGGCTGCCAATGCCGGCTTGCCGATGATGCACACGATGATGGGAACACTGGAGCAGAAGACGCAGTGGTTCGATGCCCTTGAACGCGCCGGCGTGCCCGCTTTCGGGGATGGCGAGGACATGGCTGCGGCCGCCGCAGCGCTCGCGCGATGGGCGCGGCTTCGCGCGCCTGCGTCCGCTCCGGTCGACAAGGAGAACCCGGCATGAAGCTCTACAACTATTTCCGCAGTTCCGCGGCCTACCGCGTGCGCATCGCTCTGGCGCTGAAGGGGCTCCCGTACGACTACCTGTCCGTCCATCTCGGAAAGGGGCGTCAGTACGATGCGGACTTCGGGGCCGTCAGCCCGCAGAACCTCGTGCCGGTGCTGGAACTGGACGACGGGCAGCGGCTCGTGCAGTCCCTCGCGATCATCGAGTACCTGGACGAGACCCGGCCCCAGCCGGCGCTGCTCCCCTCGGACCCCATCGGGCGGGCGCGGGTGCGATCGCTAGCCCAGTCGATCGCCTGCGAGATCCATCCCATCAACAATCTGCGGGTGCTGAACTACCTCACCAAGACTCTGGGCGTCAGCGATGACCAGCGCCTGGCCTGGTACCGGCACTGGGTTCTCACCGGGTTCCAGGCGCTCGAAGCTCGCCTTGCCGGCGAGAGCCGGACGGGTACCTGCTGCCATGGCGACGAGCCGGGGCTGGCAGATATCTGCCTCGTACCCCAGGTCGCCAATGCCCGTCGCTTCGCCGTGGACCTCGACGCGTTTCCCACGATCGTCCGCATCGATGCGCATTGCCGGTCGCTGCTGGCGTTCCAGCAGGCCGCGCCCGAGAATCAGCCGGACAGCGAGTGACGTCCCGGCCAAAATCGTGACCGGCAGGGAACGTCTCTTGCGAGTGGCGATCTGACGAACCGCTATACTGCGGAGCAGAAAGCTTCATCGGCGCCGGGTGCCGGTCGGAAGGTCCGACTCGCCCACGGGTCTGCAGCGCGGTAGCCCGATACCCCTCTTTTCAGGATGATTCACCCCATGAACGCATCGATTCGCACTGCCGGGCTGGGCCTGGCGCTCATCCTGGCCGGTCTGGCCGGCCCCGTCTCCGCCGAGGAGAAGGAACTGCCCGCCGCCACGAACCCCCTGGAACGGATGCACCTCAAGAACGCCAAGTGCGCATGGACGCAGGAGATCGGCGAACACATCTACCAGTGCCTCAAGGCGAATTTCGGCATGAACGCCCACTGGTGCCACAACGAGGCGATGGAAGTTCTCTGCCCGAAGCAGCTGGGATCGGCCACCGCCCAGCCCGCGCCTGCCGAGGCAGCCAAGTAAGCTCGCGACGACCGCCGCGATCCGCACGCGGAAGGCTGGAGGAGACTCCGGCCTTTTTCGTTTCCGGCGCCCGGCCGCACCATCCGACCTCCTCCATCCATGCCGATGTCCCGATCCGTCTGGTTCCCGTTTCCCCGCCTGTTCGCGGCGCTGGCTCTTCTGCTGCTCGCTGCGGCGCCGGTCTGCGCGCATGTCACGAAGCTGTCGAGTGCCAAGCTCACGGTTTCGGCCGATGCCGTGGACGGGGCGATCGAACTCAACGCCCTCGACCTCGCCGTGGCGCAGGGCAGGGTGGCGGACGCGCCCCAGCCGGGGGCGGCACCGCCTGCCACGGCGGAGGACGAGGTCCGCGCCCGCGCCTACCTGCTGGAGCACGCACGCGTGCTTCACGGAGGGCAGCCGTGTCCGGGCGAGGTGCTCGGGGCGACCGAGAAGGCGGATCACCGCGTGTATTCCGTTCGCTGGACCTGCCCGCAGCTGGGCGGGGATCTCCGCTACGAAGCCACGCTGTTCCACGCCATCGATCCGGCCAGCAAGCACATGGTCACCGTCCAGGGCGCCGTCGCGCGGTTCGCGCTGCTTTCCGTCCAGCATCCCACCGTGGATCTCGGCGCCGCGACGGTAGACACCCCGGCGATGCTGCGCCACTACTTCGAGGCAGGGGTCGAGCACATCCTCATTGGCTTCGATCACATTGCCTTCGTTGTCGCCGCCATCGCGTGGGGACGGCGGTTCTGGCCGCTGGCCAAGGTCGTCACGGCATTCACGCTCGCGCATTCCGTCACGCTGGCGCTCGCCGTCCTCGAGATCGTCTCGATTCCGTCGTCGATCGTCGAACCCCTGATCGCACTCAGCATCGTCTACGTGGCCGGCGAGAACTTCCTCGTGCGCAATCTCTCCCACCGGGGCTGGCTCACGTTCGGGTTCGGCCTGATCCACGGATTCGGCTTCGCCGGTGTGCTGCGCGAGTTCGGACTGCCGAAGGACGCGATCCTGCCGGCACTGGCCGCGTTCAATCTGGGCGTGGAGGCCGGGCAGCTCCTCGTCGTGGCCTCGGCGCTCGCGGTACTCCTCCTGATCGAGCGCCGCCTCCTCGGTGTTCCCCCGGGCGGTGAGGCTGACGTGCGGGTGGTGAGGGTGCTTTCGGGTGCGATCCTGCTGCTGGGAGCGGGCTGGACCATCCAGCGCGTGGCCGGCCTCTGACCCCGCCCGGGGTCGTTTCAAGTCGGTGCATTTCCGGCCGGCGTGCCACTGGAGTGTGCATGGCATTGACACCCGCCCCTCGAATGGCATCATCGATGGGTCCTGGGGTGTCGGGACTTCGGCATAAGAAATCATCCTTGAAACTTCTCATTCTTGGGAGAGTGCACGTGAAGCTACGTCTTGCAGCACTGAGCGCCGCGCTGTTCGGCGCCACCGCCTTCGCTCCGGCCATGGCCGACACCACCGATGTCAAAACGCAGTCCTGGGTGTATGTGAAAAAGAAGGGCGCCCATTGCAACGACGATCCGAATTGCATGAACCGGTATCACCCCGCGATCAAGCCCATCGCGACGGCCAAGCCGGGGCAGCTGATCCTGTTCGAGACGCGTGATGCGCTCGACAGCGAGTTCAAGGCGAATTCCGAACCGAAGGACATCGGTGCCGTCGACCTCAACCTGGTCCACCCCATCACGGGCCCCGTGTACATCGAAGGCGCGAAGCGCGGTGACGTGCTCGCCGTCACGCTGGTGGACGTCGAGCCCGACGAGTACGGCTACACGACCGTGGTGCCGGGATTCGGCTTCCTGCGGGACATCTTCACCAAGCCCTTCATCGCCAACTGGCGGCTGAACCGGCTGGAAGCCGTGGCTCCTGAGATTCCGGGCGTCGCGATTCCGTTCAACGGCTTCATGGGCACTGTCGGCGTCCTGCCGGGCGTGCCCGAAGTGAAGGACATCCTCAAGCGCGAAAAGGACCTCGGCGCCGCGGGAGGCATCGCCCTGCCGCCCCAGCCGGTGAGCGCGATGCCGCGCGATGTCTGTGGTCCGAACGGCACCCACAAGGACGAGTGCGTCCGCACCATCCCGCCGCGCGAGAACGGCGGCAACATGGACATCAAGCAGATGGTCGTAGGCACGACGCTGCTGCTGCCCTGTTTCGTGGACGGCTGCGGTCTGTTCGTGGGTGACGTCCACTACGCACAGGGTGATGGTGAAGTGGCCGGTACCGCCATCGAGATGGGCGCCAAGGTGACGGTGCGCACCGAGATTCGCAAGGGCATGGCCTCGCTGATGAAGAACGGCCCTCACTTCGAGGGTGGCTCCCAGATCAAGAAGCTGGAGCCCGATGCGTTCTACGCCACCGTGGGCTATCCGCTCAAGAAGGCCGGTGAGATCCCGCCGTACTCCAGCTACATCGACGGCAAGATCATGGGGCCGCTCACCAACCTGTCGGAGGATCTGTCCCTCGCCGCCCGCAGCTCGCTCATGAGCATGATCGACTGGCTGGTGCAGACCAAGGGCTACACGCCCGAGCAGGCCTACGTCATCACCAGCGTCGCGTGTGACCTCCGCATCGGCAACGTTGTGGATGTTCCGAACTACGCTGTGTCGACGATCTGCCCGCTCGAGATCTTCAAGGGCAAGAAGTGAGTCACGGCGCCCGTCGCCGCTGACTTCCATCGCCGGAGCGACCCTTCGAGGGTGGCTCCGGCCCGGACACCATGACTCCTTTCTCCAATTCGAAACGCCGTTTCCTGGTCGCTGCCGGTGCCCTGGGGGCGGGCGTCCTGCTCTGCGGGCATACACCGTTCCGCCAATGGGTCGTGCTGCGGCAGCGCTTCCTGCTCATCCATACCAATCGCGAAGACATGGGCACCGACCGTCTCGGTGACAAGCTCGCGGCTTCGCTCATGGAGCAGCTCCCGTCCAGTCGCGCGCGCGTCGTGCGCGGACCGCACAATGCGCGAATCGGCAGCCTGATGGCGACGGATCAGGCCGATGTCGCCGTGTTCTCCAGAGCGAATGCGGCGGCTCTCGCGAAGGCCGCTCCGCCGTTCGGTGAACTTCCTCCGACCGCCTTGCGGGTTCTGGTGGAGGACGCCGACTATCAGCTCGTCTGCCGGGAGAGCTTTCCCCGCCATCACGGCTACCTCATCGCCGAAGCGCTGCAGCGCGACGCCGAGCAGATCGGCATCGTCGTGCCCGATCGCCCCGTCGCTCTCGATGACGGCACCCTGCCCACGCACGCGGGCGCCCTGGCGTTTCTTCGCGGCGAGCCTCTGGAGCCTTCCTGATGCGCGGCGGACGCGCGCTCGCAAGGGCGCTGTTCGCGTCGACACTGTTTGCGTCAGGCTTCTTCCTTCCGGCGTCTGCGCACGATCTGATCACCGCGGAACTGGCCGAGCGCTATCTGGCGCGAGCCACCGCGGACCTCGAGAAGACCCGTTCCCGCGAGGCGCCAGCGCGCCGTGCCGAGGCCTTCTACGATCTCGGCCGACTCGTCGATGAGATCCGCGAACTGCTGAACCGCGACATCGCGATGCACGGCAAGGTCCAGGGGCTCCCGTCCAACTATCTGGTCGCGCAACTCCAGGCCCGTGCCGTGGACCTCAAGCCTGCGGTGGACACGGGTCGATTCGGTCCTGGCGTCTCGTACTACCGCGCCGCACTCGATCTCGATCCGGATGCCGCCCGAGGCGACGCCGCCTACCGGTTGCTCGTCGGTGAGTTCTACGACGGTTTCGACGCCGACCCTCTTTCCACCCGCTGGCCGTGGACCCGCCTCCAGGAGCAGGTGCGTCTTGCCGAACGCCTGCGGGTGCGCCAGCCGGCTCACCCGGAACTGGAGGAGATCGAGTTCATCCTCGCCGTCGTCTGCCTGCAGTCCGCGCGCGTCGCCCCCGACCGGGACAAGGGCCGGACCTGGGGCGAGCGAGGCGCTCGCGAGGCCGCCGCATTCCGCCGCCGCTTCCCCGACAGCATGCGTACCAGCGCCCTGGAAGTTCTCGTCAAGCTCTGATCCACCTCCCCCGGGATTCCACACGGGGCAGGGAGCGTCGCAACGCCGTACCCCATGCTATCCTCGCCGCACATGAACCCGGACGAGTCCCGCGCTTCACTGCCGCGGCTACTCCACACAGGGAGGAGAAAGTGCTTCGAGCATGGATGTTTCTGCTGGCGCTTTGCGTTTCCGTCACCGCGTTCGCGGTAGACGAAGCTTCGCTCGGCATCAAGGTCCGCAAGCAAAGCGGCATGAACTACGTCACCGGCGGCCTGGGTGACGAGGCGCAGTCCTTCGTCGAGATCTCGGGACGCTACCCGGTGCACCTGCGTCTCCAGGTCGACGGGCGCAACATCGATACTCGCGGCGTCAAGGTCCGCGTGCTCGATGCCAAGGGCGATTCCGTCGTCGAGGCCGATGCCGAGGGTCCCTTCTTCTACGTGAGTCCGCCGTCGGGACGCTGGACCTTCGAAGTCGAGTGGCAAGGCCAGAAGTTGAGCCAGACCAAGGACCTCACCGGTCGCCGGTATCTCGATATCGGTTTCGATTTCAAGACCGCACAGTAGATATCCATCGGCCGGCGTCCGCCGGCATGACCAGACTCGCCGCGTTCCGACGCCGGCGGGCCGACTGAAGCACGGGAGAAAACGATGAAGACGCGTTGGCTGGGTGTTGCGGCCGCGGTGGCCGCGCTGTTGTGCACGGGAGTCGCTCACTCGGCGACGATGAACATCCGGTTCGGCACACCCTTCGTCACCGGCAGCAACCTTCACAAGGCGATGGAGAAGTTCGCCGAGGTGGTCGGTGCCGAGTCCAAGGGGGCCGTCAAGGTTCAGGTGTACGCGGACAGCCAGATCGGCGACATCCAGCAGCTCATCGCCGGCATGCAGCTGGGCACCGTCGACATGGCCTATCTCGGCGTGGGCAACTCCGGGCAGCTGAAGGGCTGCGGTCCGCTCAACGTCTCGTATCTTCCCTACCTCTTCAAGAGCAAGCGCGCCGCGGAGGACATCCTCAACGGCCCGATTTTCGAGCCGCTCTACGAGCAGTGCGCCCAATCGGCCGGGGTGCGCATCTTCGCGGTCGGCGGCGACCGCAGCCCCCGGGCGATCGTCACCACCAAGGGTCCGATCCGCAAGCCCGAAGACCTGAAGGACATGCGCCTGCGCATTCCCCCCATCCCCATCTTCCGCGACACGTTCGAGGTGCTGGGGGTCAAGGTCGTGCCGCTCGGTCTGAACGAGGTCTACATGGCGTTGTCGCGCGGGCAGGTGGAAGGGCAGGACAACGGCTTCGATCTCACGCTGTCGTTCCGCTTCCACGAGGTCTCGAAGTTCTGGTCGGCGACGGATCACGTCTACGACATGGGCGCGTTCTACGTGTCCGAGCGCAAGTGGAAGTCCTTCACGCCCGAACAGAAGGCGCTGTTCAAGCGCGCGGCGCAGGAAGGCGGCAAGCTCGCCACGCAGCTCGGCGAGGAACTCGACCGCAACGGCCTTGAGGAACTGAAGAAGGCCGGCGTCACGTACACGATTCCCGACCGTGCCGCCTTCGCGAAGGCGTGGGCCGACATCCACAAGAACTACGAAGGCAAGGTGTGGCCGGCCGGACTGGTGCAGCGCATCCGCGACGCGCAGAACTGAAGCGACGGCTGCAGCATCCATGCTCGACACCATCGAGGCTCTCTTCCGGCAGATCGAGCGCCTGCTCGACTGGCTGATCGCCGCCCTGGTACTGGCGCTCGTGCTGATCGTGGGCTCCCAGCTCATTGACCGCCACGTCATGACGCTGCCGATGGCTGCCCCCGATCAGTACGCTCGCATCTTCCTCGTGTGGCTCACCTTCCTCGGTTTCTCCGTCGCCATCCGCAACGGTACGAACATCCGGGTGGACCTCATCGATTCGCGATTGCCGCCGGTCGTGCGACGCGTGCTGGAAGTGGTGTTCGATGCGCTGATGCTCGTCCTGATCGTGCTGTTCGGGTGGTACGGCTGGCCGCTGTTTCTGGTCGGGCAGGATCAGGAACGTCTTGGCACGATCTTCAGCGAAGCCTGGCCGACCGCGGCGCTCCTGGTGAGCGCGGTGCTGATGGCTCTTTTCCTGGCGATGCGCATCCTGCTGGCGCTTGCCGGGCGACCAGTGCCCCGCGCCGCCCACGCCGAGTAGTCGCCCAATGCTCCTGCTCCTGTTCGTCGCCTTCATCCTCGCCCTGCTGATCGGGCTCGACGTCGGCTTTTCCATGCTGTTCTCCGCATGGCTGGGCGTCGTGTCCCGCGGTGACGATGTGAACCCCGCGATGATTCCGCAGTTCATGATCGCCGGTGTGGATACCTATGCACTGGTGCAGGTGCCGCTGTTCATCCTCGCCGGGGAACTCATGAACCGCGGCGGCCTCACGATGCGCCTCATCGACTGGGCGCAGGCGCTGGTCGGGCGGGTCCGCGGCAGCCTGGGGCATGTGTCGATCCTGACGAATCTCGTGATGGCCGGCGTGTCCGGTTCTGCGGTGGCCGATGCCGTGGCCACGGGCAAGCCGCTGATTCCGGCGATGCGCAAGGCGGGTTACGGGGACGGCTTCGCAGGGGCGGTCATCGCTGCCGGCGCCTTGCTGGGCCCGATCATTCCACCCTCGATTCCGATGGTGGTGTACGCGCAGCTCTCCAGCCAGTCCGTCGTGAAGCTGTTCATGGCCGGCGTGATGCCGGGCCTCATGCTGGCTTCCGGTTTCCTCGTGATCTGCTCCATCGTCGCCCGCTTCCGCGGCTTCCCTGCCTCGGCCCCGGTTCCTGTCCGGGAAAAGGTGCGCGCGACCGGACGGGCCGGATGGGCGCTCATGATGCCGGTCATCATCATTGGCGGCATCCGGTTCGGTTACACGACGGACACGGAGGCAGCGGCGGTGGCCGTCCTCTACGCATTGGGCGTGAGCCTGTTCGTGTACCGCGGGATCCGCCTGGGCGAGATGCCGAAGCTTCTCGCCGATGCCGGGCGCTCCACGGCGATCATCCTGTTCCTGCTGGCGGCCGCCGGACCGTTTTCCTGGCTGGTGGCCGAGAGCCAGATCAGCCAGACGGTGGTGGAGACCATCCAGAGCTGGTCCACGAATCCGGTGGTGGTGCTGCTCATCATCAACGCATTCCTGCTGCTGATCGGCTGCATCATCGAACCGCTGCCCGCGATGATCATCTTCCTGCCCGTGCTGATTCCGCTCGGCGCGGAACTGGGCATCGATCCGATCCAGTTCGGCGCGGTCGTGGTGCTCAATCTGATGATCGGGCTGATGCACCCGCCGATCGGCCTGCTGCTGTTCGTCGTGTCGAGCGTGGGCAAGATACGCATCGCGCCGGTCATGTGGCAGAGCCTGCCGTTCCTGGCGTGGGCCATCGTCGTGCTGATCCTGACGGTCGTGTTCCCGCCCATCACGACGTGGCTGCCCAGCCACGTTCGATGAGTCTACGCTGCGTGATGCGCTGGCCGGTTGTTCCCGGAGCAGTCCTGTGGGGAGCGATGGCGGGGGCGGCGTGCGCACAGACGACGGCTGCAGGCGAAGTCTTCGCGGTCCGGCCCGATGACATCCGCTGGGACATCCTGCGTGCGGAGCCACCGCTTGCCCGGTCGATGATCTACGGCGCCCAGGACCGGGCCGGCCCCTTCACCTTCCGTGTCCGCGCGTCCGCCGGACACAAGCTGCTGCCCCACACCCATCCCGACGACCGGACCATCACCGTACTTCAGGGGACGTACTGGTCCGCCGTGGGGGACACGTGGGATGAGTCGCGACTGATCGCCTATCCGCAAGGCACCTTCTACGTGGTGCCGGCCGGCGTGCCCCACTACAGCGCGGTGCTCGAAGGAGAAACCCTCTTTCAGGAAAGCGGCACCGGCCCCAGCCGCAACGACATGCTGCCTCAGAAGCGGTAGTCGATGCCCAGCGAGAGCATGCTCAGGTCGGACCGGGGCGAGTTCACGCCGTCGCGCAGCTGGTAGAGGTCGTAGTCCAGGCGTGCGCCCCACTTCCCGTTGAAGGCGTATCGCGCGCCGAGGCCGAAGGCGGTGGTCGTCTCCGAGCACCGATGCTGCCGCACCGTCCCGTTCCGTGACCGCGTGTAGCACGTCCCGCCTGTTTCGTAGCTGCTGTTCGCGACCACGCCCAGTCGGGCATTGAGTTCCCAGCGATCCCCGAGCGGCAGGAATCCCACGAAGGACACCGGAAGCGCCTCGTGGGTGTACCGGTCGGAGAAGGGCTGGTTACCGGCCGTGACGCCGTCGATGTTCGTGGTCGCGATGCGAGCATACGCGACCTCCATTCCAAAATAGCGAAACAGGCGAAGACCCACGTAGATCTTGGCGCCAGGACCGGTGAAGTCCTGCCGCGTCAGCGTCGTGTTGGCGTAGCCGTAGTCACCGGAGTCGCGGGCGACCCCGAGGCCACCGCCGACGTAGACGCCGAAGCCGTCCCAGATGGAACTGGTCTGAGCCCGGGCGGCAGGAACGCACAGGAGGGCGAAGAAGGCGGCGGAGACGAAGGTCGTCAGGATTCGGCGCATCGGGATTCCCTTTTTTCAGAGGACACGTTCGACCGCAACGTGTCCGCGGGAGTTGCGCTGACGTCCTCTGCAAGGGAAAGTTCGTACCGATAGTGCGGTCGCGCCGATGGAACGAACCATACCCTATGGCCTGCGCAGCGCTTCGATCCGTTCTGCCGTGGCCGGATGGGTGGACAGGTACTCCGGCAATCCGCGGTCGTTCGATTTGTCGTCGGTGCCGGATCCGGCGTCGCCCGACCCGTGCGCGCGCTCCAGCCTGCCCAGCATCACCGCGAGCAGTTCCGGGCTCATCGCGTTGTGGCGGAGCATTCGGGCGGCGTACTCGTCCGCCTCGCGCTCGTGGTCCCGCGAGTAGCGGGCTTCCAGCAGCGCTGCCGGTACGGCAGTGAGCAGCGAAGACACGTCACCCAGGTACCAGGTAACGAACAGCCCGACGACGGAACTCTGCAGCACCTGTCGTACGCCGTGGCGCCGGGCGACATGCCCCAGTTCGTGCGCGAGTACGCCCAGGATTTCGTCGTCGCGGTCGGTGAGCGCGAGCAACTCGTCGGTGACGATGATCGTGCCGGACGGCAGCGCGAAGGCGTTGGGTCCGACGAGCGGTGCCGACCGGAACTCCACCCGATGGGCGATCTTCGAGCCATCCGGCGTGCTCAGTCGTGCGAACTTGGCCGCCAGGTCTCGGGCGCGTTCAGGCGAAGCCTTCGAAGGCTCGAGCACATGCTCGTCGAGCATTTCGAGAGTGCGGTTCGACATGGTCTCGATGGCGCTGGCGGGCACATGCGCGGCTGCCTGGTCCGCCGCCCAGGGCAGGACGAACAGATAGGTGACAACGACGAGGGCCGCGCAGATGGCAATTCCGGCGGCGGCGACGCGCCAGCGGTTCTGCATCCTGACCACGATGGAATCGCGATACCCCGTCGCGTGGAGCAGGGCGTCGAGCGCGTCGTGGTCACGGACTTCGCAGAAGGCGCCGTCGGCGAAGCTCACCATCCGCGCGGCACCGCCCATGCGTTCCGATACGCGGACGGCCTGCAGCGGTTCCCGCCGCGAGACGCCTTCTCCCTCGACGACCGCGTGACCGTCCTCGACGCCAAGGGTGACCGGATGGCGCTTCGAGCTTCGACCGTCGAAGTAGTCGCAAGCGACACGGTCTGCCGCACTCATAGCGCGATGTCGATGTCCAGGAACTCCCCGACCTCTTCGCCCACGGCCCCCACTTCCTCGATCCGGCGACCGACGAATCCTTCGAGCGACTCCGACGGGATCAGCGTCACGCACCCGACGCGATACCGTGCCGTGCGGATTGCCGCAAACGGACGGAACAGGCCGAGCGTGATGATGGTGAGGGCGAGATTGCCAAGCGTGATCCAGAGGAGCTTCCCGAACTTCACGTCCGAGCGGAACTCGTGCGACTCCAGCCTCGTACGGTTCCAGATGAGATTCTGCAGCCGGCTGACGAGAAACGGTCCGCCGGAGAGCAAGGCGCCGTAGAAGCAGACCACGCCGATCGAGACCATGATGGTCTGCACCGAATAGCTGGCTCCCGCACTGAGTGCGAACATGACCAGAGCGAACAGCGCGACCGGCACGACGGAGAACAGCAGCGAGGTCAGCAGATAGACCTTGTAGAAGTCGCCGATGGTTCCGCGAAAGGAGAAGCGGCTGCCGCCGAAGGCCGCGTGATTGCGCTGGAAGCTCACCAGCCTGCTGTGCGCCGAGGGCCACAGCAGGCCGAAGGAGACCAGGGCGAGCAGAGGCCAGACGAGGAACACGCGGTACCCCTGGAGGCCCGCACCGTGGAAATCGAATCGCACCCCGCGCCAGCTCGTATTGCGAAGGCGGAACGCGATGGAGCGCACCAGGAGCCAGGGCAGTACCGCGATCACGGCGACGAGCGCAACGAGGCCGTACTCGGGGTCGTAGTCGAACAGGAAGTTCGTGCCACTCACCATCACGACGGCGATGATGCGGCCCTTGAGAATCGCAAGCGGCCGTCCGTGGTAGTCGAAACCGGATCCGGCAAGCAGCGTGTTCCGGTGGAAGTACTGCAGGCGCCGGACCTTCGCCCAGGCCGAGTAGATGCCGAGCGTCACGATCGTGAGCGCGAGGTTCACGATCCAGATTCGGAAGTACTCGGCACCGTTGCCGGTGAACTGCAGAGGCTCCGCGGCCGGTGGCGGGGGCGGCAGCACGGCATCCGGCAGGGAGGGCGTTTCCACAGGGCGATCGGCGGCGAGGTGAGCGATGCCGGAATCTACACTGGCCTGCGGGCGGTGCCTACGCCGAAGCTGGTGATATGCCAGTCGGTATGGTCCCCGCAGGGGCGACCCTTCCCAGAATCTCAGGCGACGACCCAGGAGTCCAGAACCCGCCCGCCGCAGTAGGTGGTCGTGAGAGTGATCAGGCGTTCGAGGCCGCGCTCGAGGCTCCCCCGGTCCGTGGCCGGATTGCCTTGCAGGATATAGAAGCAAGCCTGCGTGGCCGTCGTGACCTTCGTGGCTTCGCACTGGCGGTGCTCCAATCGGCAGAGGATGCGCCCGGCGCTGTCGATGTAAGCGTATTCGCCCGGTCCCACTGCTTCGGTTTCGGTCGATCCAAGGGGGACGAAAGGCTCTGCGCCGGTGGTGAGGCGAAGTTCGATCGCGCCTTGCACGTGGGCGAGATCGTGGGCGCCGAGAGAGAGGCGCGTTTCGAGCGATACGCCGTTGTAGAGGTCCACCAGCGGATTCACCGCGGGCACCACCCCCTTGCGAAGGAACAGGGCGACCAGCGATTCGGCCGAGGCCGGGAAGCGGCGATTCGAGCGTCCGATCCGGTGGTGCAGTGCGCGGAAGCCCGCGAGCACGGGATCGCGGGCGATGAAGTCGCCGTCCAGTTCCGCGCGGAGGCGTTGTCGCAGGGCTTCCCGGTAGGGTTCGAGCGCTGCCGACGGCACGGTGTTGTCCAGCGAATCCACGATCGCGAAGGCGCCTCGCACGCCAAGGGCTTCTACCTCGGGCGCAATGCGGAATCGAGGACCGACCCTGGTGTCGGCCGGTGGCCAAGGTGGCGTAGTCCCGGTGGTACTCTCGTGCGTTGCCATGACGGACGGATCATAGGAGGGACGATGGACTTGCGGAAGCGTCGGATGCTGGGCGCGGGAATGGCGGCGTGCCTGTCGGTGCTGGGCGGGTGCGCAGGCATGTCAGGCTACGAGCCCGTGTCGGTGAACGTGTCGGACCTGCGCATGGGGACGGCGGGGGTGTTCGAGCAGCAGTACTTCGTGAAGCTGCGGGTACAGAACCCCACCGACCGCGACATCGCGATGAAGGGGCTCGTGTTCGATCTGGAATTGAACGGCAAGCATTTCGCGCGCGGGACCACGGGGCAGGCGGTCGTCATTCCGCGGTTCGGCTCCGAGGTCGTGGAAGTCGAGACGCTCAGCACGCTCACCGGCATCCTCCGTCAGCTCGGGTCCGTGACTGGCGGGGCCGAACCCATGAAGTCCTTCGAGTACCGCATCAAGGGCAAGCTCTACCGCACTGGAATGGGCGGGGCGATTCCGTTCGACGATCGCGGTGACGTTGCGCTGGGCGGGCCCGCCGAGAATCCGGCGCCCGCATCCAAGTGATGGCTCGGTCCGATGAGTTGACTCGCGCATGATGCGCTGCATCAAGACCCTGCGGTGGAAATGTCAGAAAGTTGGTGAGAGTTTCTTGACAACATCCTGATCAGGATATAAAAAGTCGAGTCAAGCCCTGTGACACCCCCAAGTCACCGGAGGCATGCTCGACGATGGCCAAGATCGCGGTCTTCAATCAGAAGGGCGGGGTAGGCAAGACCACCACCTCGCTCAATCTTTCCGCCGCCATGGCGCGCCGTGGCCGGCGACCGCTCAGCATCGACCTCGATCCGCAGGCCCATCTCTCCTATATCAGCGGGACCACCGTAGACGAGGCGGACCGCAGCGTCTTCGCCTACTACGAAAAATCGACGCCGCTGTCGGATCTCATCCGCATCGGCAACGGCGGCTGGGAGGTGATTCCCGCGCACGTGGAACTCTCCAAGGTGGATTCGCAGTTCGGCAAAGGGCCCAGTGCACTGAACCGGCTGAACGCGGGCATCGTGAAGGAGAACCTGAATACCGGGCGGCCCGTTCTCATCGACTGCTGTCCGCTGCTCGGCGTGCTGTCGCTCAATGCCATCTTCGCTTCCGACCGCGTGCTGGTGCCGGTCTCGGCCGACTACCTGGCGGTGAAGGGAGTCCTGCAGGTGGAGAAGACGCTACGGGCGCTCGAGCACGTTCTGAAAAAGCGCATCGAGCGGCGCTATGTCATGACCCGGTTCGATACGCGCCGCAACATGTCCTGGCAGATCTTCCGCACCATCGCCGAGCGTTTCGGTCCGGATATGTGCGAGACGCGCATTTCCGAGTCCGTGAGCGTGGCGGAAAGTCCGGCGGCCAATCTGGATGTGTTCACGCATGCGCCCGGCAGCCGGGGAGCGCAGGACTACGACGCTCTGCTGGACGAACTCATCGCCACGGGGTTCGTGGAGTAGCAGGCTCCCGCCGGGATTGCTATTCCTGCTTGGAAATCAGAGAGATGATGCCGGCGACGTCGAGATTCTCGTCCCGTGCAGTCGAGACGGCAGATTCGCTGCATTCCAGCACTGTGCAGCCCACGTACATCTGAAAGAGCTTGCGCTCCGCATCCTCGCGGTCCTGTCCCTGGATCACGACGGCTTCGACCACGGTCCCGTTGCGGGCCTTGACCTTGAATTGGAATCTGCGCATTGCCCTGCCTCCTGTCCGACGGCGAGGATACTCCCGGCCGGCGGGCACGGATAGCCGCCCCGGGGCGGTGCGCTCACGCCTGGAGAACGGGCTGGGTCGCGTGCAGGAACCAGTTCTGGATCACGACGTTCCGGGTGAACCAGCGATTGCCGAGAAGACGTGTCGCGAGGAAGCGCTTGAGGCCTTCCGGCAGCCGGTCGGTCATCGACAGACTTTCGCGCGGGCCGAAGCGCGCGACCATTTCGCGACGGTACGGCTCCAGCTGAGCCGCGCCATACTGTCCCCCCGCAGCGATCAGCGTGTCCGCGGCCAGAACTGCCGACTCCACGGCCGGGCGGATGCCTTCGCCACTCTGCGGGTACGCGAGACCCGCCGCGTCGCCCACCAGGACAGCCGCCTCCGCCACGAACGGTCGCGGTGCATGGTTGTAGAGCAGGTAGGCGTGTCCCGCGAACTTCTCGGGCATGTCCTGCGGGACCCGCCCCTTGGCCTTGAGCCATTGTGCGAACGCCTGCACGTGCTCGGACAGGCGGTGATTGTCCTCGCGGCCCAGACCCACGTTAAGGTAGTCCCCCTTGCGGAACACCCAGCCGTAGCCCTTCAGGTCCTCGCAGAAGTAGAGCTCCGGGATCTCCCCCTCGGCCTTGGTTTCGCGCTTCTGCTCGGCGGTCATGAGGAACTCGATTTCCTGCGCCGCCACCACGGTCTCGGCCTGCCCCAGCTGGGCCCCGAGGCGCCGTGCGACCGGGCAGAAGTGCCCGCCGGCGCCGATGACCATCCGGGCCTGCAGTGCGTCGTTGGCCAGCCAGCCGTTCGCACCGTGTTCCAGCGACTTGAGGGGCTGCGGGTCCACGAGTCGCGCGCCGGAGCGCTCCAGCAGGTACGTGTCGAACTCACGTCGGCGGATGCCGTAGCTCACGGTTTCGCGGAAGAAGGTCTCGACCTCGTTGCCGCCGATCACGCCCGTGCGAAAACCGGTGATGGGCTGAAGCGTCCGACCCCCGCCGCGGTACTCGTCGAGGTCCACCTGCAGCGTGTCCATCACGGCCGGCGTGACCCACCCTGCGCAAATCTTGTCGCGAGGAAAGGGCTTCTTGTCGAGCACGGCGACGTCGACTCCCGCGCGCTTCAGCTTCCAGGCGCACGTGGAGCCCGCGGGGCCGCCACCCACGATGAGGACTTCGCAGGCATCCATGATCTAGCTCCGGTACAGGTGTTCGCGCGACATGGGCACGGTGTTGTCGTGCCCCCGGGCGAAGACGATCTGGAACAACTGCAGTGCGCCCACCAGGAACGACGCCTTCGAACCCGCGAGATAAAGACGCCACATGCGCACGAACCGTTCGTCGTACATGCGGCGGATCTCGTCCGCGTTCTCCTCGAAGCGGTCGAACCAGTGCTGCAGGGTCTGCGCGTAGTGGAGGCGGATGTTCTCGACGTCCAGCACGGAAAAATTGTTGTCCTCGAAGATGCGCATCATTTCGGCGAGGGTCGCCGGATACGCGCCCGGGAAGATGCGCTTCTCGATCCACGCGTTCATGGGTGCGGCGCGGTTGCGGCCGATGGAGTGGATGAGCCCGCGGCCATGGGGCGACAGCACACGATGGATGACGTCGCCGAGCGTGGGGTAGTTGTCGACGCCCACATGCTCCAGCATGCCGATCGAGACGAAGACGTCGCACTGTCCCGACATGTTCCGGTAGTCGTCGAGCACGTACTCGACGCGACCGTCGAGGCCCTGACGCCTGGCCTCCTCGCGGGCGAAGCGGACCTGTTCTTCGGAGATGTTGAAGGCCCGGACCTTCGCAACACCGTAGTGGCGCACGAAATGCCGGGCGAGTCCGCCCCAGCCGCAGCCGGCTTCGTACACGACATCGCCAGGTTTCAACTGCAGCTTGCGGGCGACGTGGTCGAGCTTGGCACGCTGCGACTGCTCGATGGTCAGGTCGGGGCGCGGATAGTAGGCGCAGGTGTACTGCATGGCCTCGCGATCCAGCCACAGGCGATAGAAGTCGTTGCCGAGGTCGTAGTGGTGATGGATGTTCTCGCGCGACCCGGTGAGGCTGTTGGCGCGCGGCCGGTTCATCCAGCGGAGGAACCGCGCCTTGACGGACTTCTCGGGCAGGGTATCGAGGCCGCGGAAGATCTGCTCGAGGCAGGCGACGAAGTCCCCCTCGATCTCGACGCGACCGTGGCTGTAGTCGTCGCCGGTATACAGCTCGGGGTTCACGACCATCCGCAGCAGGGCGCCGCGATCCCGGATGACGATCCTGGCAACAGGCGCCTGGCGGCCCTCACCGAGAAACTGTTCGCCATTCCAGAGGACGATGGCGAGAGGAGGATGGCCACAGGCTTCGAGCAGACCGGCCAGCATGCGACGCTCGAAGGCGGTCGGCGCGGTTTCCCCCGCCGCTCTCGAGGCCGTTTCGGTCAGTTGGAGATGTCCTTCCTTCTGGTCCATGGGGCTGCTCCACACAGATGGTTCCCGCCTGGATTCTCGCGCATCCGGGCGGGATCGCCAATCGGCAGGAGCACCGCCCTCAGAACCCGACGTTCGCGGCACCCTTGAGTTGGAGGATGCGGCGAGCATCGTCGGGCGTTGCAACTTCCAGGCCCAACTCTTCGAGTATGCGCTTGATCTTCGCCACCTGTTCCGCATTGGTGCGGGCGAGCTGGCCCTTGCCCAACCACAGGCTGTCCTCGAGGCCGACCCGCACGTTGCCGCCCATCACGGCCGACTGGGCGGCGATGTACATCTGGTTGCGCCCGGCGCCCAGAACCGACCACTGGTACTGGTTGCCGAAGAGGCGGTCCGCGGTGCGCTTCATGTGCATCACGTCCTCGGGGTGGGGGCCGATCCCGCCGCGCAGTCCGAACACCGACTGGATGAAAAGCGGAGCCTTCACCAGGCCACGGTCCAGGAAGTGCGCCGCGGTGTAGAGATGGCCGATGTCGTAGCACTCGATCTCGAAGCGGGTGTTGTTGTCGCCGCACGACTCGAGGATGTAGGCGATGTCCTTGAAGGTGTTCTTGAAGATACGGTCGTGCGAGCCGTCGAGGTACGGAAGCTCCCAGTCGTGCTTCCATTCCTTGAACCGCGGGATCATCTCGTACAGACCGAAGTTCATGGAGCCCATGTTGAGGGACGCCACCTCGGGCTTGAGCTGCAGAGCGGGCTGGAGGCGCTCTTCCACCAGCATTGTCGGGGCGCCGCCGGTCGTGATGTTGATGACGACGTTGGACGCGGCCTTGATCACGGGCAGGAACTCGCGGAACAGCGCGGGATCCTGGGTCGGACGACCGTCCGACGGATTGCGCGCGTGCAGGTGCACGATTGCCGCGCCGGCTTCCGCGGCGCCGATGGCAGCTTCCGCGATTTCTGCCGGGGTGATCGGCAGGTACGGCGACATCGTGGGGGTGTGGATCGCGCCGGTCACGGCGCAGGTGATGATGACCTTGCGTTGTTCAGCCATTTCTATCGCTCCTCTCAGCCTTCGTCCTTGTCCATGGCCCGCTTGTGGGCCACCAGTGCCATCAGCCGGCGATCGCGCCAGGCTTCGCGTTCGGCATGTTCTTCGTGCGCCATGTGCTCGCGGCGCTCCTTCTCGACGCGGGTGACCAGTTCCCCCTCCCACGGGCGGCTCGTGACCCCCTGCATCATCCGGTAGAGGTGGGGACCGTAGCGCTGCGCATAGTCCGCGACGCCGCCGGGCGCGTTGAGGTCGATGGTCTCGAAGGGGCCCATGAAGGCCCAGCGCAGGCCGAGGCCGTCGCGGATCGTCTTGTCGAGATCCTCGACGCTCACGTAGCCCTCGTCCACCAGCCGCCACGATTCGATCAGCAGCGCGGCCTGCAGGCGGTTCAGGATGAAGCCTTCCACTTCCTTGCGCACCAGGATGGGGACCTGGCCCGCGCGCTCGTGCAGAACCCGTGCACGCTCCACCACTTCCGGCGACGTGAAGGGCGCCGGCGAGAGTTCCACGATGGGGACCACGTGCGGCGGATTCACCGGATGCGCCACCAGGCAGCGATGCCGCCCGGCGACATGCGAGGCGAAGCGCGAGGTCTGGATGGTCGACGTCGAACTGGCGAGGATGCAATGCGCGGGCGCGGCGGCATCGAGCTGCGAGAACACTTCGCGCTTGACGTCTTCACGCTCGGAGGTGTTCTCCTGCACGTAGTCGGCGTCGGCGACGGCCTCTGCGAGTGAGGCGGCGGGGCGGATCCGCGCGAGCACGACGTCGGGTTCTTCGTCGATCAGTCCGAAGCGGCGCGTCTCGACAAGTGCCTCACGGATGAGTTCGAGAGCCTTGTCCGCCGCGCCGGGCGCCTGGTCGAACAGCCGGACGGGATGTCCGGCACGGGCGAACACCATCGCCCAGGCACGGCCGATGAGGCCGGTGCCGATGACTGCTATGGATTCCATGGGTGAGCCTGCAGGAGTTGCGTTCGTGGAAATGGGGACGGGGCGCCGCTCAGGCGAGCGTCTCGAGGTTGCCGCACACGGAGAGGGCCTGGCCGCTGACGTGGCGACCGGCGTCCGAGGCCAGGAACAGCGCCATGTTGGCGATGTCCTGCGCACTCACCATCGTGCGCATCGAGACGTTCTCGACCATGCGCTGCTTCATCTCGTCCACCGTGATGCCGAAGGCTTCGGCCTTGGCTGCCGCGACGCGGTCGATCCGCTCACCCTCCACCACGCCGGGCTGGATGCAGTTCACGCGGACACCGTCCTGGCCGGCTTCGATCGCCAGACTCGCTGTGAATCCCACCACGCCCCACTTGGCGGCGGCGTAGGGCGAGCGCAGGGGGAAGCCCAGCCGTCCCGCGGCCGAGGACAGACTGATGATGCTGCCGCCACCCGCTGCCTTGATCATCGGCATCGCGAGGCGCGTGCAGTAGAACAGGCCGTTGAGATCGATGGCGATGCAGCGCTCCCAGTCCTCGACCTTGATGTCCTCGATACGTCCGGTCGGGCCGGCGATGCCGGCGTTGTTGACGAGGACGTCGAGACCGCCGAGATGCTTGCGCACGTCGTCGAACAGCCGATCGACGTCGGCGAGATTCGACACGTCGGCATAGGTGGCGGTGATGCCCGGACGTTCCTTCGCAAAAGTGGCCAGCGAGCCCCGGTCCACATCGCAGATGTGCACTTGGGCGCCGGCATCGGCGAAGGTGGTGGCGATGGCACGGCCGATGCCGCCGGCGCCGGCGGTGACGAGGACGCGCTTTCCCGGGACGGCGAGGTCCGGTTTCATGCTGGTTTCTCCCCTGTGATCGTGGCTTCGAGTGATTTGTGCAGATCGCACGGATCGATGTCGCACACGTGGACCTCGATCGTGATGTGGTACAGATCGGGCAGGTGCTCGATCATTCGCTTGTAGTGGGCCGCCGAGCGCGGCTTGTGGGTCACGATGGCGACAATCGCGGCCCGGGCCGTGCCTCCCAGGCTCCAGACCCGGACATCGGCGACGCGGTTGTCGGTGTCGATCTCGAGGATGCGGGAGATCTCCGCACGCATTTCGCCGTAGTCTTCCGCATCGAGGAGGACGCGACCGCTACCGCGCAGCAGTCCCCACGCCCACCACGCGATGAGCAGCGCGGCCGCGAAGGCCACCAGCGGGTCGAGCCATAGCCATCCGAGCCAGGCGCCGGCCGTGAGCGCGGCGATGGCGAGGACGGACGTCAGGGCGTCCGCGACGACGTGCAGATAGGCGGCACGAAGGTTGTGGTCATGCCCGTGGTCGGCCAGGTGGACGTGGCTGCGCGCGCCGGTCTCGGCTGCGGCGCGGGCCTTGGCGTCATGGGCGCGATGATCGTGATGGTCATGGTCATGGTCATGGTCATGACCGTGACTGTGATCATGACCGTGGGCATCGTGGTCGTGATCGCCGTGTGCATGGTGATCGTGATCGTCGTGCCGGGCGCGTGCCGGCGCCGGTTCCCGTCCGTGTCCGTGGCCATGCCCGTGCGCATGACCGTGTGAATGACCGTGATGGTCATGACCGTGGCCGCCGCCGCCCAGGACGAAGGCGCTCGTCAGGTTCACCACCAGGCCGATCACCGCGACGATGAGCGCGTCCTTGAAGTCCACCGATGTGGGTTCGATCAGGCGTTCGACGGACTCCGATGCCACCAGAAAGGCCACCACCCCCAGGAGCAGGGCGCTCGAGTAGCCGGCAAGTGCGCTTACCTTGCCGGTTCCGAAGGAGAACCGGTCGTTGGACGCATTGCGCTTGGCATAGATGTAGGCGAAGGTGGTGATGCCGAGGGCGGCGGCATGGGACCCCATGTGCCAGCCATCCGCCATCAGGGCCAGGGACCCGGTGATGTAGCCGGCTATCAGCTCGGCCACCATGGTGATGAGCGTGAGCACCAGGACCAGGCGCGCGCGGCGTTCGGCAACCGCATAGGCCGCGGGAACGGGGACTTTCGTCTGCCGCCAGCGATCGAGGACCGGCGAATCGCCGGCGACAGGAGAGGGAGAGTTCATCGCCCCGGATTATACGGGGCGAAGTGCGGGGCGAAGTGCGGCGCGAAGCGCGAAGCGACGGTGCGTCAGGCGGTCACGGCACGACGTCGTGCCCGGGGCTTGGCGACCTTGTGCTTGCGCGGGTCGTGGGTCCGGTTGTCCGGCGCACATTCCGCGCAAAGGCCCTTGATGGTGAGATCGATCTCCTGGGGCGTGAAGCCGGCGGGCAGGGCGGGCGTCCAGCCCCGGCCCAGGTCGTCGAGGCAGATCACGCGGCTGCAGCAGTTGCACTTGAAGTGCGCGTGCTTGTGTTCGTTGCCCGCTGTGGCCACGTTGAACCGCCAGACGCGGTCGTCGCCCGAGATCTTGTGGGCGAGCTTCTGTTCGGTAAGCCAGTCCAGGACCCGGTAGACCGTGACCCGGTCGATGCCCGAGGCCTGGGCCAGCCGCGATTCGATCTCTCCGTGCGTCATCGCGCCCTCAGCCTTGAGGAGCGTCGCGAGGATCTCGATGCGGGCGTTCGTGACCCGTTCGCCCGTGGCTCGGATCATCTCTTCAGCGGTGATTCGGTAATTGACTGCCATCGATAGCGCTCCCTGTAAGAACCGGTCGGAACTCCGGCTCAGGCGGCACGGGCATCGCCCGTCCGGTCTGTGCCGGCCCAAAGCCGGTCACTTGCGTTTGAATCCTCCACGGATCCAGTCGATGCTCTTCATGCCGTCCGGCGGGCTGATCTGTTCCGGGGGGTAGTACTTCACATTGGTGAGGGTCGGTTTTCCGCCCACCATGCGGATCGTGCCGTAAGGCACGTGCTGCACCGCCTGATGTCCCTTGCCGAGGGACATGTCGACGATGCCGGCCACCGATTCGAACTTCAGGTACTCGAAAGCGGCAATCACGTCGTCCTGGGTCGGCGCTGCCTTGCGCGTCTTCAGGGCCTTCTCGTACGCTGCCTTGGCACCGAAGAACGCGGTCGCCATGTGATACGAAGCGTACACCGGATTCATCTTGAACTGGTCACGGTAGGCGCGCACGAACCACTGGTTCAGTTTCGTGGCGGGTGCGAAGGGGCCGTTGGGCCCGCGGGCGCCGATGATCGTGCCGTCGGAGAGCTGACTGCCCAGCCGTTCCAGGATCGTGTCGCCGCAGATGATGATGTTGGGGGACTTCCTGAGCAGTCCGCGCGGCGCCGCCTGGAGGATGTAGGCCTCGAGGTCGCCGCCCCACAGAGAGTTCTGCATCATCTCGGCGTTGGAGGCGAGCAGGGCCGAGATCTCGGTGTTGTACTGACCGGCGCCCAGCTTCGGGGTGACGTTCGTGGCCACCTCGGCCTGGGGACGGAGCTGCTTCAGCGTCTCGGTGAAGTCGGCCCAGGCGTCCTGACCCCAGGCGTAGTTCGGATTGATGCCGGAGAACTTCCGGAGGTCCGGGAAGGCGTCCGCGATGTAGCGGGCGGCTGCCACGTTCTCCTGGGTTGCCATCGTCGTCGTGCGGAAGACGTACTTGTACGACGCCTCCTCGAAGATCCGGTTGGTGGAGCAGTCGAACAGGACCGTGAGCTTCTTCATCTCCTCGGCGACCGGTGCCACGGCAAGGCAGTCGCCGCTGGAGATGACGCCGATCACCATGTCCACGTTCTGCCGGCTCACGAGGTTGCGGTACTCCGTGACGACCTTGCTGGGGCCGCCTGCCTCGTCGACAAACACGAGTTCAAGCGGCTGCCCGCCGAAGCCCTTCTGCTCGTAACCGGGGACGACACCCCCCTTGTTGAGCGCTTCGGCGAGGACATCTGCCGCGTTCTTCGCGGGGACGCCGAAGGGGCCGGCTGCCGGTCCGGAAAGAAAGGTGATGACGCCGATGCGCAGGGGCTTGGCTTCCTGGGCGAATGCACTGCCCGGCAGGGCGATGCAGGCGCCAAACACCATACTCAGGAACGAGGCGGCAAGACGGATCAAGACTTCCTCCGGCATTTCGAGTTGTCGTGGTGGTGGCTTCCTGGCCCGGGCAACCACCGATCCGGCGGATTATACAAAGGGCGACCGCTCCGGCCGCGTCCGATACAATCGGTCGCAACGTCGGTCTGCGCCCGGAGCGCCGGCCGGGTCCCCTGAACGCCCGGCGGAGAGGTCGGCTGACCGCCGCCGCAGCCTCTGCCGGCACGCCCCATCCTTGAAGATTCTCGCGCTCGACTGCACCTCGGATTGCTGTTCCGCCGCCCTCGCGGACCCGGCCGGCATCCGGCAGCGGATCGAGCGCACCACCCGCCATCATTCCGACCTGCTGCTTCCCATGGTCCGCGAACTCCTCGCGGAAGCGCAGTGGACCCTCGGCGATCTCGACGGCATCGCCGCGGCCATGGGTCCGGGCTCCTTCACCAGCCTGCGGATCGTGGCTTCGGTGGCCCAGGGTCTCGCGTTCGGGGCGGGGCTGCCCGTCGCCGCGGTCGGGTCCCTGGATGCCATTGCCTGGGGAAGCGGCGCGAGCCGGGTCGTCGTCTGCACGGACGCGCGCATGCAGGAGGTGTATGCCGCCGGCTTCGAGCGGCGGGCAAGCGATGTGGTCGCGGTGCAGGGGCCGGTCGTCTGCGCGCCGGAAGACGTGTTCCTTCCCGAGGGCGCCGGTTGGACGGGCGTCGGTGACGGCTTCGCGCGCTATGCGGACGTCCTTGCGGGGCGCTTCGGCGATCGCGTCGGCGCGGTCCTGCCCAACCTGGCGTCCGAGGCGGGCTTCGTTGCCTCGCTTGCCATGGCCCGCTTCCCGGAAGGCTTCCGCGAGGCGCCGGACACGCTCGTGCCGCGCTACGTCCGCGATAAGGTCGCCCTCACGATGGCGGAACGATGACGCGCCGGGGCCGGTCCTGGTGAACCGCGGACTGCCCGCGGCGGTCGGGTGGCGGCAGCCGATAGGGGCGCCCTGATGCGTGCATCCTCCAGCGAGCACTACCGGCCGATGCGCGAGGCGGACCTCGACCGCATCGCCGCGATCGAGCGCGATCTGTACACGCATCCGTGGACACGCGGCAACTTCGCGGACTCTCTGGTCGCAGGGCATTCCTGCTGGGTCGTGGACGCCGACGAGGTCCTCATCGCCTACGGCGTGCTGATGGTCGGGGTCGGGGAGGCGCACCTGCTCAACATCAGCGTGTCGCGCGAAGCCCAGGGCAGAGGTCTGGGCGGGCGGCTGCTCGAGTTCTTCGAGGGGCGCTCGCGGGACTTCGGAGCCCATGCCATGCTGCTGGAAGTGCGCCGTTCCAACGACCCGGCCCGCCGTCTCTACATGAAGGCGGGGTTCCACGAACTTGCCGTGCGGCGCAATTACTACCCGGCGACCACCGGGCGCGAAGACGCCATCCTGATGGGCAAGGACCTCGCATGACCGATCGCAAGGAAGTCCTGGAAGAACTGGGTCTGGGCCCGCGCTGGGTACGGCGCGATCTCGCACCGGAAGTCCCGGTGTTCGAGGAGGCTGTGCCGCCCGAAGGTGTTCATCGGACCGACCCACCCCGCGAGACGCCGCAACGCCCGCCGGTTTCGCGCATCCCGATCCGCGAAGTCCCTGCCGCGGCGCCGATCGTCCCGTCCGAGCGCGCCGAAGCGATTCTCCGCATGGACTGGCCCGAACTGGAGCAGGCCGTGGCGGCCTGCGAAGCCTGTGCGCTGGCCGCCCGCCGCAACAAGACGGTCTTCGGCGTGGGCGATCGCGCGGCCGACTGGCTGTTCGTGGGCGAGGGCCCCGGTGCCGACGAGGACGCGAAGGGCGAGCCCTTCGTGGGTCAGGCCGGCAAGCTGCTCGACAACATGCTGGCCGCGATTGGCCTCCGGCGTGGCGAGAACGTCTTCATCGCGAACGTCGTGAAGTGCCGGCCCCCGGGCAACCGCAATCCGGAACCTCCCGAGGCGATCTCGTGCATGCCGTTCCTGCAGCGGCAGGTGGATCTCATCCGGCCCCGCCTCGTCGTGGCGCTGGGCAAGGTGGCGGCCGCGAACCTCCTGGGCTCCGACGAGCCCATCGCCCGACTGCGGGGCCGCGTGCTCGAGTACCGGTCCGTGCCGCTGATCGTGACCTATCATCCCGCCTACCTCCTGCGCAATCTGCCCGAGAAGGCCAAGGTGTGGGAGGACCTTTGCTTCGCCCGCGACACCATGGCGGGTTTCGTCCAGGCATCGGGTCAGTCCATCACCAGCCCTGGATAACGCGAAAACCGCCCATATCTACCGCATGAGTCGCGGAGTTGGGGCCGGGCTCGCATTTCTCACCGGAGGAACACAACGATGTGGAAACGAGTGCGGGGTTTGCTGGGCGTCCTGATGGTGGCAGCGGTGATGTCGGGCTGCGGCTACAACACGATCCAGTCCCAGGACGAGGAAGTGAAGGCGGCCTGGAGCGAGGTCGTCAACCAGTATCAGCGGCGGGCAGATCTCATTCCCAACCTCGTGAAGACCGTCCAGGGCTTCGCGGATCAGGAGAAGGAAATCCTCCTCGGCGTCACGGAAGCCCGATCGAAGGTCGGCGGCATTCAGGCTACCCCCGAACTCGTGAACGATCCGGCCGCCTTCGACCGTTTCATGAAGGCCCAGGGCGAGATGACCTCCGCGCTGTCGCGGCTACTGGTCGTCGCGGAGAACTATCCGCAGCTCAAGTCCGACCAGAACTTCCGCGATCTGCAGGCCCAGCTGGAGGGGACGGAGAACCGCATCACCGTGGCCCGCAACCGTTACATCAAGTCCGTGCAGACGTACAACACCCACATCCGCCAGTTCCCCGTGAATCTGACCGCGATGGTTTTCAGCTACAAGGAAAAGGCCAACTTCACGGTCGAGAACGAAGCGGCGATCGCCAAGCCGCCGCAAGTGGACTTTGGCAAGTCCCAGCCGGCGAAGTGACGCGATGACACTGCTGTCGCCGGCACGCTGGCTCCCGGGCCTGGCGCTGCTGCTGGGCCTGGTCTGCGCTGCGTTTGCCCAGGTTCCCGTACCCGCGCTCAAGGCGCGGGTGACGGACATGACCGGCACGTTGTCCGCGTCCCAGTCGGCTGCGCTCGAATCGAAGCTGCAGGCCTTCGAGGCCCGCAAGGGGGCGCAGATCTTCGTGCTGCTGGTGCCCTCCACGCAGCCCGAGGCCATCGAGCAGTACGCCATCCGCGTGACCGAAGCCTGGAAGCCCGGCCGCAAGGCCGTCGACGACGGCGCGCTGCTGCTCATCGCCAAGGACGACCGCGCGCTCCGGATCGAGACCCAGTACGGCCTCGAGGGTGTGCTGTCGGACGCGGTGTCCAAGCAGATCATCGCCGACATCATCGTGCCGCGGTTCAAGGCCGGCGATTTCGCCGGTGGCGTGGATGCGGGCGTGGACGCCATGATCCGGCTGGTGGATGGCGAGGCCCTGCCGGCGCCGTCCCCGCGCTCCAGTCCGTCGTCCGGGATCACGGGCAACCTCGAGTCGCTGTTCGTGATCGGCGTGATGCTGGTCGTGGTGGTGGGCGGCATCCTCCGGCGCATCGTCGGCCGGATTCCCGCGGCCACCATCGTCGGCGGGCTGGCCGGCAGCGCGGCCTGGTTCCTCGTCGGCGCCGTCGCCATCGGCATCGTGGCGGCAGTCATCGCCTTCGTGTTCACACTGGCTGCCGGCGTGAGCGGGTTGCCTATGCGCGGCGGTCGGCGCGGGGGTTGGAGTGGAGGATTTCCGGGCGGTGGCGGCGGCTGGAGCAGTGGCGGTGGCGGCTTCGGCGGTGGGGGCGGCGGCATGGGGGGAGGCGGCGGCGCCTCCGGCCGGTGGTGAGTGCCATGAAGCGGTGGGTGCGGCACCTGTTCACCGACCGGTCATCGGTCCGGCGACGCTTCCCCGACGAGGCGCTCTCCCGGATCGAGCGCACGGTCAAGGCGGCCGAGGCGGCTCACGCCGGGCAGATCCGGGTCGTGATCGAAGCGTCGCTCGATGGCCCGCGGCTATGGGCGCGGGAGTCGGCGGCCGAGCGCGCCCTGGAGGTCTTCTCACTGCTGCGTGTCTGGGATACCGAGCATAACAACGGTGTGCTCATCTACCTGCTGCTGGCCGACCGTGATGTCGAGATCGTTGCCGACCGCGGGATCCACGGCCGATGTGGCCAGGAGGTCTGGGAGCGCATCTGTCGGGAGATGGAAACGGCCTTCCGGGCGGGCCGCTTCGAGGAGGGCGTCGTGGCCGGCGTGACGGCCGTGGGAGCCGAACTGGCCCGGCACTTTCCGCGCACGGGCGACACGCCCGTCAACGAACTGCCGGACGCCCCGGTCATACTCTAAAGGTCCGCACAACTTGCGCGGTCGCGTGGCGGCCTCAAACGGGCGGTGATGGTGCGGGCCTCCTAGCCATTGCCTGTTTCCGGCTGTCACCCCTCTGAGCGGTGCGGTTGCGGCAGCGCCGGCGGCGCTACAGTTCCCCGGCGTCCTGGTCGTGACCGTGGCGCCGGTAGATCCAGCTCATGGTCCCGGCGATGAAGAGCCCGAACACCACGACGATGGTCGTGTAGGAGAACGAGGCACCGATCATCCAGGCGTAGCAGCCCTGCATCACCAGGATGCTCAGGTTCTCGTTGAAGTTCTGCACGGCGATCGAGTGGCCCGCGCCCATCAGAAGATGGCCGCGGTGCTGGAGCAGGGCGTTCATGGGGACCAGGAAGAAGCCGCCCATGGCGCCCGCCACGACCAGAATACCCAGCGCCACTCGCCAGTCATAGACCACCACCATCCCCGTCACGAGAATGCCCATGGCAATCCCGACCGGAATGACCCGGACCGAACGTTCGAGCGCCACGTATCGGGCCGCCAGGACGGAGCCGATGGCGATGCCAACTGCCACGACGGCGGTCAGCTGTGTCGCCTGCTGCATCGTGAATCCCAGCCACTTCTCCGCCCAGACCAGCACGATCAGCCGGAGCGTGGCACCCGCCCCCCAGAACAATGTGGTCACGGCGAGCGACACCTGGCCCAGCTTGTCGCGCCAGAGACTCCAGAAGCTCTGCCAGAAGTCCTGCAGCAGGAAGACGGGATCCCGCCGGGCGGGCTTGTGATCGATGGCGAGCTTCGGGATGTAGGTGTTCGCGAAGGCGGCGATGGCGTAGAGCAGCAGCAGGACGACGATCGCCACTTCCGGGGCCGAATCGAGGTGGGGAAAGCTCGCCAGGAACGAGAACTCGTCGCGAACGTAGGCCGAGAAGTGGTCGCCGACGAGGAAGCCACCGATGATGGCGCCCAGAATGATGGAGGCCACGGTGAGGCCTTCCATCCAGCCGTTGGCGAGCACCAGTTTCTCGGGTGGCAGCAGTTCGGTCAGGATGCCGTACTTGGCCGGCGAGTACATCGCGGCGCCCACGCCCACGATGCCGTACGCCAGCAGAGGGTGGAAGCCTGCCAGCATGGCGATGCAGCCCACGATCTTGACGGCGTTGGCGACGAACATGACTCGGCCCTTGGGCAGCGCGTCCGCGAACGGGCCGACGAAGGGCGCCAGCACGATGTACGAAAACACGAAGAACATCTGCAGCACAGGCGTCTGCCAGTCCGGCGCGTGCATCTCGCGCAGCAGGGCGATCGCGGCGAACAGCAATGCGTTGTCGGCAAGGGCCGAGAAGAACTGCGCGAGAAGGATCGTGTAGAAGCCGCGAGTCATGGGGCTTTGTGGGCCGCCCGAGGGAAGGTGCGCCGGATGGTGATGCAGGCTGCGCGAGGGCGCTCTGCCGGGTTCTGCGCACTGGCTCGACCGCGCCCGGACACCCTTGCGACATCGGGGTTGCGGGACTGGAGACAGGGCCGGTCGGCGCAAGTTCTTGTCGGTCTGGCCGTTGCCGTCGTCTTGAGTGGGATGCCCTCGGATTGATGCGCAACCGTCTGGGGGCGCGGCGGCTTTATACCATGATTCCCCGTCCCGGCCTTCGTTCTGGCAGCGGGTAGTTTTGCAACACGGCGGTCGCGCCGTACTATTGCATTTTCACTGCACCCGGCTCGCCGCCGGGGCCGCCTGCCCGGTTTCATGACGCGCCCCATTCTCGCCAGCATCGACCTCTCCGCCCTGCGCCGCAATCTCGCGCAGATCCGCTCCTTCGCATCCGGCAGCCGGGTGGCCGCCGTGGTGAAAGCGGATGCCTATGGCCATGGCATCCTGCGCATCCTGCCCGTCCTTGCGGACGCCGACGGTCTCGCGCTGCTCAATATCGAGGATGCCGTCGTCGCGAGGCAGGCGGGGTTCGACCGGCGCATCCTTCTGCTGGAAGGCGCGTTCGACCGAGCGGAACTCGATCTCGCCGCGCGTCTGGGCCTGCACGTCGTCATCCACTGCGAAGAGCAGATCGGCCTGCTCGGATCGCTGGCGGCCGGCGCCGTCGTTCATGCCCATCTCAAGCTCAATAGCGGCATGAACCGCCTGGGCTTTACGTCCGGGTCATTCGAAGGGGCGCTAGCGCGGTTGCGGGCGCACCCGGCAGTCGCCTCGCTCACGCTGATGACCCACTTCGCCAGCGCGGACGACGGCCGCGGCGTCGAAGAACAGATCGGCCGCTTCGACCGTGCGGCCGCGGGCACCCCTTTCGAGCAGTCGCTCGCGAACTCCGCGGCGCTGATCCGTTTCCCTGCCGCCCGGCGGGACTGGGTGCGGCCGGGCATCGTGCTCTATGGCGCAACGCCCTTCGAGGACCGCTCCGCGGCGGACCTCGGCCTCGCCCCGGTCATGACCCTCACCAGCCGTCTCATCGCGGTGCAGGACGTGCAGCCCGGTGACCACGTCGGCTACGGCCAGGCCTTCACGGCAGCACGTCCCATGCGTATTGGGGTAGTGGCGTGCGGGTATGCGGACGGCTACCCGCGCCACGCACCGTCGGGCACACCGATCGTCGTGGGTGGCGTGCGTACCGTGACGACAGGCCGTGTGTCGATGGACATGCTGATGGTCGATCTCTCGAACTGTCCCGATGCCGGTGTCGGCACGCCGGTCACCCTTTGGGGTGAGGGCGTGCCGGTGGACGAGGTGGCGACCGCGGCAGGAACCATAGGTTACGAACTGCTCTGTGCCTTGGCGCCCCGCGTGCCCGTTCGGGTACTGGGAGGCTGATCTTCGGCCGGGCGGCCGCGGGACGAGGGCCCTGCGATCTGCGCCAGCAGGTGCGACTCGCGCTTGTAAAAGCCCTCGGTGTGAAAGGTCTCGGCGAGCCCGAAGTGCTCGTAGTCGAGGTGGTGGCAGAACTCATGCACGAGCGTGCGCAGGAAAGTCCTCGGCGCCACGACCTTCTGCCGCTGCGCGGTCCGCATCCATACCTCGACCTTCGCATCGCCTTCCTCGTCGGCGGGAAGGTACATCCCGTGCAGTTCTCCCCAGTCGCCATTCGGTCGCACGGCATAGACGCGCGCACGTAGCGGCGGCGCGGCGAAGATCCGCGCGAGTTCGCCCAGAAGCCGCTCGCACGCGTGCTGCACCTGTCCTTCGCGTTCGCCGGCCAGTGAAGCGACGACGGCGCCTGCCAGCGGGGTCAGATCCTCTCCCGCCGGCAGCGGCAGTTCGACGATCGCATCGCTGCGGTCGTAGATCCTGCGGCGTGCGGGTGAGAGCCGGTCGTAGAAGGCGAATGGCATGGGTACGGGCGGAAGGGGTTCGGTTTGTCTGCGAGCCCATCCGGTGCGATACCGGAAGGCCTCGCGCGCTCTCCGATTATGCATCCGGGCTGCCGTTGAAGGCAGTTCCGCCGGCGCTATGTTCGATAGTGCACATACGGCGAAGCCCGGGCGGTTGCACAATCGGGTACGAAATGGAGCGTCCGCATGGCACACGATACCGATCCCAGGCTGAACCGCCTGCTTGCTGTCCTCCCCGATGACGAATGGCAGCGCTGGCAACCGCAACTCGAATGGGTCTCCCTGCCTCTGGGGCAGGTGCTGTACGAGTCCGGCCGCGCGATGGATCACGCCTACTTCCCCACCAGCGCCATCGTCTCCCTGCTTTACGTGCTCGAGGGCGGGTCCTCCGCCGAGATCGCGGTCGTCGGGCGTGAAGGCGTCGTGGGCATCTCCCTGTTCATGGGGGGCGAGTCCACGCCGAGCCGCGCGGTGGTCCAAAGCGCCGGAGAGGGTTTCCGGTTGCGCAGTGGTGTGCTCAAGACCGAGTTCAATCGCAGCGGGGCAGTCATGCATCTGCTGCTCCGCTACACCCAGGCCCTGATCACGCAGATGGCGCAGACCGCAGTCTGCAACCGTCACCACTCGCTGGAACAGCAACTGTGTCGCTGGCTGCTGCTCAGCCTAGACCGCCTCCAGGGCGACGAACTCGTGATGACGCAGGAACTGATCGCCAACATGCTCGGTGTCCGCCGGGAAGGCGTGACGGAGGCCGCGCTCAAGCTCCAGAAGCGCGGACTCATCCGCTATGCGCGCGGGCACATCCGTGTGCTGGATCGGGCCGGGCTCGAGGCAACCACCTGCGAGTGCTATGAGGTGGTCAGAAAGGAGTACGAACGCCTGTTGCCGGATCGCCTGGCGGTCTGAGCCCGGGACAGCGGTCGCTCATGCTCCGATCTGCGCCTGATACACCGCACGGTCGGCTGCGTAGCAGGAGCATGCCTGCTTCTCCAGGCCTTCGCGGTCCAGCACGCACACCTCTCCACGGTGGTAGCGGATCAGTCCGTGCGCGTGGAGGCTGCCGGCCGCGACCGTGATGCCCACGCGGCGCACGCCCAGCATCAGGGCGAGGAATTCGTGGGTCACGCGGAAGCTGTCGGCGTGGGCCCGGTCGCTGCTCATCAGCAGCCATCGCGCGAGCCGCGCACCGATGGGATGAAACCGCTGGCATGCCGCGGCCGTCGCCAGTTGAGTCATCAGCACGTACTGGTAGCGCTTCAGCAGCTTGCCGAGCAGCGCGTTGCGCGTCACTTCCCGAAGGAACGACGCTCTGCCCAGTTGCCATGCCGCGCCTGGGCCCTGCACGACCGCGCGCAGGGATGACGTGGGCACCCCCAGAGCGACGTTCACGCCGAAGAGTCCCTCGCGACCGACCATGCCGACCTCCACCCCGGAGTGGCCCGCCATCTCCGTCACCAGGGAGACGAAGCCGTCCACCGGGAACAGGACGTGTCGCGTCAGTTCGCCCGCCTCGCAGACGATGTCGGAAAGCACCAGCTGGACCGAATCGCACTGCGCGAGCAGCCGTTCCCGATCGGGCGGGCGCAGTTTGCGGATGAGATTGTTCTCCGAGCGGCCGGCCGCGAGCCGGGCGAAGCGTCCCGGCAGCGACGTGTCACTGGTCACGATTCGCAACCGAAGGAATCGTTCGACGCCGCCATGACCACGCCGAGACCCAGCGACTTGGCGGCATACATTGCGGAGTCGGCGCGCTGCAGCAGCGCCTCCAGCGTCGTCCCGTCCTGCGGATAGAGTGCAATCCCGATGCTCGCCGTCACCGTCACGAGATGCGGGCCGATCCGGCAGGGCGCCGAAACGGTGCGCTCCAGAGCACGGGCGACTGCCCGTGCCTTGTCCGCATCGTGCACATGGGGCAGCAGACAGACGAATTCGTCACCCCCGTGCCGGCAGACGACGTCACCGCGGCGGACGGCATTGGAAAGCCGCGAACCGACGACCCGCAGGAGAGTGTCGCCCACCGCATGGCCGAGGCGGTCGTTGATGGCCTTGAAGCCGTCGAGGTCCACGAACAGCAGTGCGAACACGGCGCTGCCGGCCCGGTGCTCGGCCATGGTGTGCTCCGTCACGGTGACGAACCCGTGACGATTCGGCAGTCCCGTGAGGTCGTCGCAGGTGGCCATCCGTCTCGCGTCGGCGAGGGCGGAACGGGTGGCCGTCAGTTCGCGGCGGGTGCGATCCAGTGCGCAGCGAAGGCGCAACACCTCGCCGACGTAGGCGTCGGGGTGTGCGGTCCCTGCACGGCTGGCGTTGGGTGTGACGGGCCGCGCACCATGGGTCGCGATAGCGCCGCGGACAGTTCGCCGAATCGGGCCGATGGTCATGACGGCTCCTGTGGCAGTGGCGAAGTGGACATGGTGAGGCTCCTCGATAGGCGCGGATGGGAACTCGGATATTCGACCGCCATGCTGCGCCGGGGACGGGTCCGGTTCTGTGCGCCTTCGTACGTAACTGTGCAAATCGAACGTCACGATGCGGAACGCGAATCCATGCATGGAAAGGGACACTGTTCGCCTGCGCACAGACCGCCTGCATGCGTGCGGGCACGATGAAGGCTTCGCAAGACCTCGGGAATCGCCATGACGCAATCCGATTACAGCACTGCCGGCACCGCTCTGTCCGCTGCTTCCACCGACGACCCGGCCGCCGCCATCGGAGGGCCCTCGCGCGAGGAGTTCGAGCACATGCAACAGATGGCGGAGTTGCGGATCGCCTCTGACGGCAATCACTACTTCTTCAACGGCTACCGCTACGACCGGCTGCCGGACGCCATCGCCTACGCCGAGCTGATGAAGTCCAGACCGAAGCAGGTTGACGCAGGCGGTCCGAATCGCCAGAACCTCCATGTGATGCCGCCGGACGAAGCAGATCTCGCGCTGATGGCGCGGCTGGGCATCACCTACAGCAAGGGCGTCTACTTCCTCGGTGAGTTCCGCTATGACCATCTGGCCGACGCCCTCGACTACGCCAACCGCATGCAAGGGCGTGTTGACGCGCCCCCGGCCTGACATCGGACAACCGGCACCATTCCGGCGCAACCCGTGGATACGCCCATGATCGCGATGCGCCCCGAGACCGACAGTCTCGGCGAGGTATGTGTGGAGATGGACTGTCTGTGGGGCGCGCAGACGGAGCGCAGCCGGCGCTTGTTCGCCATCGGCTGGCAGCGCATGCCGATGGAGATCGTGCATGCGCTGGGCTGGATCAAGTCTGCCGCGGCCGAAGTCAACCGCGATCTCGGTCTGCTGAGTGCGCGCAAGGCCGGAGCGATCTCCGCAGCCGCGACCCGGATCGCAACCGGCGAGCTGGATGCGCAGTTTCCCCTCTCGGTGTGGCAGACCGGCTCGGGGACACAGACCCACATGAACGTGAACGAGGTGATCGCGAACGTCGCGTCCCTCGCGCTCGGCGGCGGCGTGGGCGCGCTCCGCGTGATCCATCCGAACGACGACGTCAATCTCGGGCAGTCGTCGAACGACGTGTTTCCCACAGCCATGCACGTTGCCGCGCTGCAGGAGGTGAAGCCCATGCTCGTGTCGCTCGCCCGGCTTCGGGCGGCGCTGCAAGCCAAGGCGAACACGTATGCCAAGGTGCCGAAGGTCGGCCGAACGCACCTGCAGGATGCGGTGCCCATCACCTTCGGTCAGGAGTTCGGGGCCTACGACGCCCAGCTCTCGATCGCCGAGGATGCGGTGCGCCGCGCCCTGCCTGCGGTGCGGGCGCTGGCGATCGGGGGCACCGCGGTCGGCACCGGGCTCAACACCCATCCCGAATTCGGCCGCCACGTGGCGGCCCTGCTCGCCGAGCGGCTGGGCGAACCCTTCGTCGTGGCAGGCAATCTGTTCGCCGCGCTCGCGGGACACGAGCCGCTCGTGGCACTGCACGGCAGCCTCCGGACACTCGCCGTGGCGCTGAACAAGATCGCCAGTGACATCCGGCTCATGGGTAGCGGGCCGCGGGCCGGGCTCGGCGAGATCCGGCTGCCGGCGAACGAACCGGGCAGCTCGATCATGCCGGGAAAGGTCAACCCGACGCAGGTCGAAGCGATCACGATGGTGTGCGCACAGGTCATGGGGCACGACGTGGCGATCGGCATCGCCGCGAGCCAGGGGCAGTTCGAGCTGAACGTCTATCGTCCGCTCATCGCCCACGATGTTCTGGACAGCCTGATCCTGCTGTCGGGCGCGATGAACAGCTTCGCGGCCCACTGCGTGGAAGGCATCGCCGTGAATGTGGAACGCGCCGCCGAACTGCTCGGCCGATCCCTCATGCTCGTCACCGCACTCACCCCGCACATCGGCCATGATCGGGCCGCACGCATCGCCCGCCATGCGCAGTCGAACGACATGACGCTGCGTGCGGCCGCCCTGAAGGTCGACGCCATCACGGCCGAGGAATTCGACGAGTGGGTGGACCCTTCGCGTATGCTGGGGCTTCGCTGAACCGTACCCGCCCTGTGACCCGCCTCCGATCCGAGGCGGTTCCGGAGCCTGCCCCCATGACCGACCCGCTGACCCTCACTGCCGCCTCCATCGCCACGTACGACGGCAACCGTCTGATGACCCGCGCGAGCGGGTTCTACTTCGAGCGCGACGGGCGACTGTTCCTGGTCACCAGCCGGCACGTGCTGATCGACGAGGCGAGTCGGCATTTCCCCGACCGGATCAGCATCGAACTGCACGTGGATGCCTTCGACCTCACGCGATCGACCGGTTTCTCGATCCCGCTCTACCGGGGCGGGGTGGCCGACTGGCGCCAGGGTCGTGATTCCGGTGGCGACGTCGACGTGGCCGCCATCGAGATCGAACGCGACGCGCTGCCCCCGACCGTCCTGCTGCGTGCATTCACCCCGGCCCATCTGCACGGATGGACCGAGGAGGTCCCTGTGGGAAGTGCCGCGCTGGTGCTGGGATTCCCGCTGGGCTTCCACGACACGCTGCATCACTTGCCGGTGGTGCGCAACGCCGTCATTGCGTCGTCGTTCGGCGTGCGGTTCCAGGGCCAGGGATTCTTCCTCACCGACTCGCGCACCCATCGCGGCACCAGCGGCGCGCCGGTCGTGATGCGCTGGGCCGGTGACGGTTCGCTGCCGCCCGATCTCCCCTGGAAGCTCCTCGGCGTGCATTCCGGTCGGCTCGACATGCTGACGCGCGATCACAGCCAGGACGAGTCGCTCGGACTCAACTGCGCGTGGTACGCAGACATCCTCCTCACGCTCACGGGCTGACGAGGTCTCCTGGGGATCTTCCCTCGCTCGCGGTGATCGACCCGCGGGTTCTGCCGTCCGTTGTGGCATCCTCGGCGCTTGCACGAGGCGCGGGTCATGGCGAAGAACAAGACGGTCTACACATGCACGGAATGCGGCGGGGAATCGCCCAAGTGGGTGGGGCAGTGCCCCAACTGCCACGCCTGGAACACGCTCGTGGAGAGTCTCCCCGAGAGGGCGCCGTCGCGCTATCAGGGGCTGGCCGAGACGAGCAAGGTGGCCAATCTCGCCGAGGTCGAGGCACAGGAAGCGCCGCGCCGCTCCACTGGCGTCGATGAACTCGATCGCGTGCTGGGCGGTGGTCTCGTTCGCGGTGCGGTTGTGCTGCTCGGCGGCGACCCCGGGATCGGCAAGTCCACGCTGCTGCTGCAGGCGCTCGCCAGTCTGGCGAAAGATGCTGCCGTCCTGTACGTGAGCGGCGAGGAGTCGGCGCAGCAGGTCGCGCTGCGAGCGCGCCGTCTCGGGCTCGACAGCGGTCGGGTGTCGCTGCTGTCCGAGATCCAGCTGGAGCGCATCCTTGCCACGCTCGAATCGCGCAAGCCCGATGTCGCGGTGATCGACTCGATCCAGACCGTCTACTCCGAAGCCCTGCAGTCCGCCCCAGGCAGCGTCGCGCAGGTCCGCGAGTGCGCCGCGCAGCTCACGCGCTACGCGAAGACAAGCGGTTGTGCTCTCGTGCTGGTGGGGCACGTGACAAAGGAAGGCGCACTTGCCGGCCCCCGCGTGCTGGAGCACATCGTCGACTGCGTCCTGTACTTCGAGGGCGACACCCATTCGAGTTTCCGGCTCGTGCGAGCCATCAAGAACCGGTTCGGTGCGGTGAACGAACTCGGCGTGTTCGCCATGACGGAGAAGGGACTGCGCGGGGTTTCCAATCCTTCGGCGCTGTTTCTGTCGCAGCACGGCGACCCGGTGCCCGGCGCCTGCGTGATGGTGACGCAGGAAGGCACGAGGCCGCTGCTCGTGGAAGTGCAGGCGCTGGTGGACGATGCCCATGCCCCCAACCCCCGGCGCCTGAGCGTGGGCATCGAGCAGAACCGGCTTGCGATGCTGCTTGCCGTGCTCCATCGGCATGCCGGAGTGGCGTGCTTCGATCAGGACGTGTTCGTGAATGCAGTGGGGGGTGTGAAGATCGACGAGCCCGCCGCCGATCTGCCGGTGCTGCTGGCGATCGTATCGTCCCTGCGCAACCGGCCGCTTCCGGCCAAGCTCGTCGCGTTCGGGGAGGTGGGCCTTGCCGGCGAGGTGCGGCCTGTTCAGCGCGGTCAGGAACGGCTGCGCGAGGCCGCCAAGCTCGGGTTCACTCGGGCGATCGTGCCGAAGGCCAACCGTCCGCGTCAGGCCATCGAAGGCCTCGAAGTGATCGCGGTGGAACGCATCGGGGATGCGGTGGCCGCGATCCGCGAGGGCTGAACCGCCCGAAGGACGAGCGTTCTCTGTCCCTAAGAGACCGCGCGAACCAGCGCGACTGCAAGGGCTACAGCCGCCACGGCCCACAGCCACGGCCCGGCCCGCTGCAGCGCGCGATCGAGCGGAGCTACCGGCGGCGCGGCACCGGGATCACGATTGGCGAATGGCGCAGCGCCCTCCGCGTTGTCCCCGCTGTCGGCGGCAAGCGCCAGCAATCGGGACGTCGCGGCTCTCGAATCGAACGCTCCCGACACGGTCACCGGAACCGGCTCCTGCCCCAGCACATCGGGCGCGACTGCCGGGGACTCCGGCGGCACCTCCGTCGTGTCGGATTCAGCTTCCGGCTCGGGGGGCGATTCCGTCGCTGCGCCGAGGCGCCGCAGCGACGTGCGAGGGAATCCCACGGCAGAGCGCAGGTCGTCGGCGAAGGCGGCCGCGCTGCGGTACCGGTGGTTCGCATCCTTCGCGATCGCCTTCGCGACGACAAAGTCGAGGATGCGCGGCACCTTCGGATTGGTGCCGCTCGGCGGCGCCGGCTTGCTGTTCAGCGCCTGGTACATCACCCCCTGCACGGTGTCCGCCTGGAAGGGGGGGCGACCGGTGAGCAGTTCGTACAGCACGATGCCGAGAGAGAAGATGTCGGTCCGGCCGTCCAGCGCGCCGCCGATGACCTGTTCGGGCGACATGTAGCGCGGCGAACCGAGCACGATGCCCGCCATGGTCTTCAGCTCCGAGCTGCGGATGCGCGCGATGCCGAAGTCCGCGATCTTCACGAGACCTTCTTCGGTCACGATGATGTTGGTCGGCTTGATGTCCCGATGCACGACACCGCGCACGTGAGCGTAGTCGAGGCCGTCGGCCACCTGCGCGCAGACCCGGACGGCATCCTCGGCGGAGAAGGGCGCGTGGGTCAGCAGCAATTCGCGCAGTTCCTTGCCCTGCACGTACTCCATCACCATGTAAGCGAGGCGTTCGGTCTTGCCGATGTCGTAGATCGTGACGAGATTCGGATGGCTGAGGCCGCCAGCCGCACGGGCCTCCTGATAGAAGCGGGCCTCGTAGTCGGAGCGATCCTCCTTGGGCATGTCGAGCGGGATCGTCTTGATGGCGACCGGGCGGTCGAGCACCGGATCGTGTCCGCGATAGACCGTGCCCATCGCGCCCTGCCCGAGCCGTTCGCGGACTTCGTAGCGGCCGAGGAAGAAACTGCCGGGCGAGGCCTGCGGGGCAGCGTCGGTCACGTGGCGCCCTTGGGTTTCAGCGACCGGAAGACGGGACCCCACAGCGGGTGGCCGGCCTCGGCCGGGGTGAGCTGGAAGGCCGGATCGATCTCGAGAGCGCGCCGGAACGCGTCGCGGCACAGGACTTCCTGCTTCGTGGCGCAGTACAGGAAAGCCAGGTGCTTGTGGGCGGCCACGCGGTCTGCACGCTTGCGCAGCCCTTCCTCCAGCGCATCGCGCAGACGCTTCTGGGCCGCAGGATAGCGACCGTCTTCGTACGCGCGCAGGCCTTCCGTCAGATAGGTTTCCGCCTTGGGCGGCTCTGTCGGAGCGACGGTCGGGGGAACGCGGTCGAATCTTGTGCAGCCTGTAGCCAGCAGCAGCGGCAAGGCGATTGCGGCGAGCAGGCCGCGCGCGCGGAATTGCGGGGGAGGGCGGTTGTCCATGGAGCCGATCAGAACCGGTGCTTGATGCGGACCTCCTCGCCGGGGGCGAGGTCGAGTGTCTGGGTGAACGGCGACGATTCTCCGTTCCTCACTTCGATGGTAACCCGGCCGGAATCCACCTCCACCATCGTCAGCGGCGGGCTCACGCCGGCCCGGCGTCCGTTGATCAGGACCTCGCCCCACGGGCTCACGGCCAGGCCGATGATGGACTTGGCCACCGGTGCCGTGGCCGGCGGCGGAGCCTTGGCCTGCGCCGCTTTCGCGGCATCCTTGCCGCGGGTCTCCGCACGTTGCTTGGGCGCGGCCGGTTTCACGTCGGCGACCGTCTCGCGCTTCTCGCGTCTGGCCGGCGCGGGTTCGGGCGGCGCCTCCACGACAGGAAGGGGCTCGGGCGGGGGCGCAGGCGCGGTGACCACAGGCGGTTCGGGAGCCTTGGGGGCAGCAGCGACGGCGACAGGCACATCTCGGGGAACGGGAGCCGGCGTCCGGTGACCGCCGGTGAGCACCGCAATGAGTACGGCTACGGCGGCGAGCGCGGCACCCGCCGCCCATCGGTGTCGATGGATGCCCGCAGCGCCGGAAGGGGATGCAGTGGCCGCAAGGCGGCGGAGCATGTCCGCGTTTTCGGTTTTCAGAAGAAGCAGGTCGTGCGACCGCAACTGGGCATCGGTGCGCGTGCCGAAGGCGGCAAACAGTTTCGTGCCCGCGGACTTCGCGGACGCCACCGTGTCTGCAAAGTCGCGGGTCACCACGACCTGTCCGGGAGCCGCGAACGCCGTGATGCGTTCCGCCACGACCACACCGTCGCCGATGAGCCGGGGCGCGGTGTCACCATCGTCCAGCACCGCGACCGGGCCGATCGAGAGGCCGACCGCAGGTTGCAGGTCCGCGTTGGCCGAGGACGCTTCCAGCAGCGCCCGGGCGGACGCTGCCGCCAGTGCCGCGCCGCCGAGAAAGCACACCGCCATTCCCGTGTCGGTCTCCAGTACGATCCGGTCGGTGGCGGGCACGGCCTCGAGAGCGGTGGCCGCTGCGGCATGCAGCGATTCGCGAAGCTTGACCTGATCGTGCACCCCGGCCTCCGCGTAGCCGTGCAGGTGCACCCAGAGGACCGGACAGATCACTCGGCGCCCGGCAGACGGGGGCGGCGGGCTCGGGCGCAACGGCTGGGTGGCGGAGGGGTCGATCGTGTCGGCGGTGGTCGGCACGGCGTTCACAGAGTGGGCAGGGCACGCGAGCCAGGGAAGGTCCGGCCGCCATGCAATATCATGTTCCGATCTTCAGCGGCAGGCTTCGAAGCAGGCGCGACCCGGCAGGTCGCGCCTCCGCATCGGTCTGTGCCCACACCCATCGAGTCATCCATGAACCACGGCAATCCTTATCAGCAGGGGCTGGACCGGAACGCGGCCAACTACGTTCCCCTCACCCCGGTGTCTTTTCTGGCCCGCGCAGCGGAGGTCTATCCGGACCGCGTCGCAGTGATCCACGGCGACTGGCGGCTGAACTGGCGCGAAGTGTACGCGCGGGCGCGCGCGTTGGCGTCATCTCTCGCACGTCGCGGGATCGGGGCAGGCGACACCGTGGCGGTGATGGCTTCCAACACACCCCACATGGTCGAAGCCCATTTCGCCGTGCCCATGATCGGTGCCGTGCTGAACGCCCTCAATACCCGCCTCGACGCCGATGCGCTCGCCTTCATGCTGGAGCATGGCGGGGCGAAGATCCTGCTCACCGATCGCGAGTTTTCCGGGGTGATCACCGCGGCGCTGGAGAAGCTCGCGACCCGCCCGGTGGTCATCGACATCGACGACCCGCTGGCGCACGGTGGCGAGCTGATCGGCGAGATGGACTACGAGGCCTTCCTCGCGCAGGGGGATCCGGCGTTCGACTGGCCCGGCCCTGCCGACGAGTGGGACGCGATCGCCCTTTCCTACACGTCTGGCACCACAGGCGACCCGAAGGGCGTGGTCACCCACCACCGGGGGGCGTACCTCAACGCGGTGGGCAATTCCGTCACCTGGGCGATGCCGCACTTTCCTGTGTATCTGTGGACGCTGCCGATGTTCCACTGTAACGGCTGGTGCTTTCCGTGGACCATCGCGCTGATGGCCGGGACGCACGTGTGCCTGCGTCGCGTGGAGGCCAGGGCCATCCTCGATGCGATCCGCGAGCACGGGGTGACCCACTACTGCGGCGCACCCATCGTCCACCGGATGCTCATCGACGCGCCGGCCGAGTGGCGGGCCGGGATCGATCATCAGGTGCGGGGCCTCGTCGCTGCCGCGGCGCCGCCCGCCTCCATGATCGAGGGGATGGCCCGCATGGGCTTCGACATCACTCATGTCTACGGGCTCACGGAGGTGTACGGTCCGGCCAGCGTCTGCGCCAAGCACCCCGAATGGGAGGTGCTGCCGCTCGACGTGCAGGCCGAGCGCAACAGCCGCCAGGGCGTGCGCTACCCCCTGCAGGAGGGCATGGATGTGTTTGATCCGGACACGCTCCTGCCGGTGCCGCGCGACGGGGTGACCATGGGAGAGATCTTCTTCCGCGGCAACATCACGATGAAGGGATACCTCAAGAACCCCGAGGCGACGCGGAAGGCGTTCGAAGGGGGCTGGTACCACACCGGGGATCTCGCGGTGATCGATCCCGAGGGCTACGTGAAGATCAAGGACCGCTCGAAGGACATCATCATCTCGGGCGGCGAGAACATTTCCTCGATCGAGGTGGAGGACGTGCTGTACCGCCACCCGGCCGTGAGCGATGTCGCTGTGGTCGCCCGTCCCGACGAGAAATGGGGCGAGACGCCCTGCGCGTTCGTCGCCCTGCGCGACGGCGCGTCGGCCTCGGAAGAGGAACTCATCGCCTTCTGCCGGGAACGCATGGCCCGGTACAAGGCGCCGCGGAGCGTGATCTTCGGTCCGCTGCCCAAGACGTCCACGGGCAAGATCCAGAAGAACGTGCTCCGCGAACGCTTCCGGGAAGGCTGAACAGTGCGCCCCGACCAGGCTCGCTCACCGTCCGGAAAGTCTGGTTCAATGAAAAGGTCGCGTCCTATGGCGCCGTCACGAAGGGTCATCGCCCGAAGCCAGCGCACCACTTGGTCAGTTCTTCCCTTGCTGCGCTGCGGTAGAATCCGGCGCTTTCCTCGTGTCCCAGAACCCAGGGTGATCCCATGAAGATCCTCGTGCCCGTGAAGCGGGTCGTCGACTACAACGTCAAGGTCCGCGTGAAGGCGGATGGCAGCGGTGTCGAGACCGCCAACGTGAAGATGTCCATGAACCCTTTCGACGAGATTGCCGTCGAGGAGGCCGTCCGGTTGAAGGAAGCGGGCGTGGCCACCGAGATCGTTGCCGTCTCGATCGGAACCGCCCAGTGCCAGGAGACCCTGCGCACGGCGCTGGCGATCGGCGCGGATCGCGCGATCCTGGTCGAGACCGCTCACGAAACCCAGCCGCTGGGCGTGGCCAAGGCGCTCAAGGCCCTGGTGGACAAGGAGCAGCCCGGTCTCGTCATCCTCGGCAAGCAGGCCATCGACGACGACGCCAACCAGACGGGGCAGATGCTCTCCGCGCTGCTGGGCTGGTCCCAGGCGACGTTCGCGTCCAAGGTGAAGATCGACGGCGGCTCGGCCCAGGTCACCCGGGAGATCGACGGCGGTCTCGAGACGCTGTCCATCAAGCTGCCGGCGGTCGTCACCACGGATCTGCGACTCAACGAGCCGCGCTACGTGACCCTGCCGAACATCATGAAGGCCAAGAAGAAGACGCTCGACACCGTCACGCCCGAGAGCCTCGGTGTCGACATGACCCCGCGTCTCCAGACGATCAAGGTGGCCGAGCCCGCGAAGCGCGGTGCCGGCAGGCAGGTGGGCAGCGTGGCCGAACTGGTCGAGAAGCTGCGTAACGAAGCGAAGGTGATCTAGTCATGGCCATTCTCGTCATTGCCGAACACGACAACAGCCAGATCAAGGCTGCCACCCTCAACACCGTCGCCGCGGCCGCGAAGATCGGCGGCGACATCCATGTTCTCGTTGCCGGTCAGGGCTGCGGTGCGGTCGCGTCTGCCGCCGCGCAGATCGCTGGCGTCACCAAGGTCCTTGCCGCCGACGCCGAACCCTACCGCTTCGGCGGCGCCGAGAACGTCGCGGCGCTCGTGGTTTCCGTCGCCCGCAACTACTCGCACGTCCTCGCACCTGCTACCGCCTTCGGCAAGAACATGCTGCCTCGCGTGGCGGCGCTGCTCGATGTCGCGCAGATCTCCGAGATCGTCGGGGTCGAGTCGCCCGACACTTTCGTGCGGCCCATCTATGCGGGCAATGCACTGGCCACCGTGCGCTCCGCCGACCCGATCAAGGTGCTGACCGTCCGCGCTACGGGCTTCGATGCCGTTGCGGCGACCGGCGGTTCGGCTGCGATCGAACCGGTCGCGGCGCAGGCGGACACGGGTCTCTCGACGCTCGTCAGCCAGGAACTCACCAAGTCCGCGCGACCGGAACTGACCGCAGCCAAGGTCATCGTCTCCGGCGGTCGCGGCATGGGCAACGGTGAGAACTTCAAGATTCTCGAAGCCCTCGCGGACAAGCTGGGTGCCGCCGTCGGCGCCTCACGCGCTGCCGTGGATGCGGGCTTCGTACCCAATGACTATCAGGTAGGTCAGACCGGCAAGATCGTCGCGCCGGAGCTGTATATCGCCGTCGGGATCTCGGGTGCCATCCAGCACCTGGCCGGCATGAAGGACAGCAAGGTCATCGTCGCCATCAACAAGGATGCGGAAGCACCCATCACGCAGGTCGCCAACTACTGGCTGGTGGCAGACCTGTTCGAGGCGGTGCCAGCATTCACCGAAGCGCTCGGCTGATCGAAGCGCATCGTCCGTCACCGAGGAGTCGTCCATGTCCACCTACAACGCCCCCGTCCGCGACATGCGGTTTGTTCTCGAAGAGCTGGTCGATCTTCCGGCCATCGCGGCCCTGCCCGGCTGCGAGGAGGTCTCGCCCGACCTCGTGGGTGCGGTGCTGGACGAAGCCTCGAAGTTCGCGGGCGGTGTGCTCGATCCGCTCAACAAGCCCGGCGACCAGATCGGGGCCAAGTGGTCCGAGCAGGGTGTCGCGAGTGTCCCGGGGTTCAAGGAGGCCTACCGCCAGTTCGTCGAGGCCGGCTGGCCGGCGGTGGGCGGCGATCCGGAGTTCGGCGGGCAGGGACTGCCGCACGTGCTCTCGCAGCAACTCTCCGAGATGTGGAACTCCGCCAACATGGCGTTCTGCCTGTGCCCGATGCTCACCAGCGGCGCGATGCTAGCGATCAAGCGCCACGGATCACCGGAACTGCAGGCGACGTATGTGTCGAAACTGGTGTCGGGGCAGTGGACCGGCACCATGAATCTGACCGAGCCGCAGGCGGGTTCGGACCTGTCCGCCGTGCGCACGAAGGCCGTACCGGAAGGCGATCACTACCGCATCAAGGGCACCAAGATCTTCATCACCTGGGGTGAGCATGACATGGCCGAGAACATCGTCCATCTGGTGCTCGCCCGGCTGCCGGATGCGCCCGAGGGCGTGAAGGGCATCTCGCTGTTCATCGTGCCGAAGTTCCTCGTGAATGCGGACGGCTCGCTCGGCGCCCGCAACGACGTCAAGTGCGTGTCGATCGAGCACAAGCTGGGCATTCATGGCAGTCCGACGGCCGTGATGGCCTACGGCGACGGCGAGGGCGCCATCGGCTATCTCGTCGGCGAACCGAATCGCGGCCTCGAATACATGTTCACGATGATGAACTTCGCGCGCCTTGAAGTGGGCGTGGAGGGCGTGGCGATGGCCGAGCGTGCCTATCAGCATGCCCTCGAGTACGCGAAGAACCGCGTGCAGGGTCGCGAGATCGGCGTGAAGGCCGGCGAGCGCGTGACCATCATCCATCACCCCGATGTGCGCCGCATGCTCATGTCGATGAAGGCGCAGACCGAGGCCATGCGGGCGCTCGCCGCCGCGGCAGCGGAGGCGCTCGATCACGCGCTGGCCAACCCGGATGTGGAACAGCGCCGCCGCGGTCAGGCCGTCTTCGACCTGCTGACGCCGGTGGTCAAGGGCTGGTGCACGGAGCAGAGCATCGAGATCGCCTCCACGGGTGTGCAGATTCACGGCGGGATGGGTTTCATCGAGGAGACCGGCGCGGCGCAGTATCTGCGAGACGCGCGGATCACCTCGATCTACGAGGGCACCACGGGCATCCAGGCCAACGACCTCGTCGGCCGCAAGCTCGCCTTCGAGAAGGGTATGACCGCAAAGGGCGTGATCGCGCAGATGCGTGCGCTCGATCGCGAACTCGCTCCCTTTGCCGATCACCCGGCGCTCGGCGTGATCCGCCGCTCGCTGGCCGATGGCGTGGACGCCCTCGAGCAGTCGACGGACTGGCTGCTTCAGGCCTACACACAGGATGCCAAGCACGCGTTTGCCGGCGCCGTGCCCTATCTCAAGTTGTGGGGGGTGGTGGCGGGCGGGTGGCAGATGGCCCGCGCGGCGTTGGTCGCCAAGCGCCGCCTCGACGAGCAGGGCAGTGACCACGACTTCTATCGCGGGAAGCTCGCCACCGCGCGATTCTTTGCCGAGCACATCCTCCCGCTCGCCCACGCGTACAAGCCGGCGATCGTGCAGGGCGCGACGAGCACCCTCGCGCTGGAAGAAGCGCTCTTCTAGTCGTCTCGTCGCCACCTGCCGCCGCCTCGGGAGCGTGAGTTCCCGGGGCGGTGTCGTTTTTGGGGGAGCTTGCTGCCGGCAGCATCCCTAGTCCGCGATCACCTCGCACCCTCAAATCGGTCTTGACGCCCGCCGATGCGCTCGGCATGATTCAAACAGTTGTTTGAATCTAACGTTTCATACGGGTACTTCATTCATGGCGTCTGTGGGGCGCTCCGGGCCGAAACCGGGGGTGGAAACGCGGGAACGTCTTCTGGCAGCGGCCGAATCGCTGTTCATGGAGCAGGGATTCCGGTCGACTTCGCTGCGCGAGATCACGGCGCGTGCGAAAGTGAACCTCGCGGCGGTCAACTATCACTTCGGGTCGAAGGACGCCCTGGTGCGCGAGGTACTGCAGCGCCGGCTCGGGCCGCTGAACGAAGCGCGGGTCCAGTACCTCGATCGCCTCGAAGCAGAAGCTTCCGGCCCGCTTCCGGTCGAGCGAATCCTCGAAGCGCTGCTGCTGCCCGCGCTGCGTCTGTCGCGCAACCCCCTCGAGCACGGCTCCACCGTGCTGCGGCTGCTGGGGCGTGCCTTCTCGGAGCCCGGGGACTACATGAAGGACTTCCTGCCGGATCAGTACCGGGTCGCCGCCCGACGTTTCCAGCAGGCCCTGGGTCGCGCGATGCCGCATCTGCCCGAATCCGAACTCGTCTGGCGGATGCATTTCACCTTCGGGGCCATCGCTTACGTGATGGCGGGAGACGACGCACTGCAGCTCGTGGCGAGCTGCCAGGCGCCGGAAGCCGATAATCCCGAGGCCATCGTGCGCCGGCTCGTGCCCTTCCTGGCGGCCGGATTGCAGGCGCCGACCGCGCCACCGCTCGATGGCTCGCCGCCGACCCTGGCAGGCACGTTGCCCCGTCGCGCGGCCTGAGACCGTTTTCGATGACGCCGCCGATCGTCCACTCCACGCGGTATCCCCTGAGGAGAATTCCATGACCTGGGCCCTGATACTCGCTGCGCCTGTTCTGGCGCTGCTGCTTGCAACCCGCCGCGCGCCGGGCTGGCTCTGGACCGCCGGCTTCGCCGGACTGCTCGGTGTGGGCCACGTCACCGGAGCGTTCCCGTCGCCCTGGATTCAGATTGCATGGTGTGTGTTCGTGCCGGTGTGTGCCCTGCTGATCGTGCCGCCGGTGCGGAAGGCGCTGGTGAGCGATCCGCTGCTCGGCTGGTTCCGCAAGGTGATGCCGGCCGTGTCGCAGACCGAGCAGGAGGCTCTCGATGCCGGCACGGTGTGGTGGGATGGCGATCTCTTCAGCGGGCGTCCCGACTGGAATCGGTTGCTGGCGTTCCCGGCGCCGCGCCTCTCCGCGGAAGAGCAGGCGTTCCTCGATGGCCCCGTCGAGGAACTCTGCGCGATGCTGGACGACTGGGAAGTCACGCACGAACTGAACGACCTTCCGCCGCATGTGTGGGAGTTCATCAAGACGCGCGGCTTCTTCGGCATGATCATTCCGCGCGAGTACGGCGGCCTCGGCTTCTCCGCGCTTGCGCACAGCGAAGTGGTGATGAAGCTCGCCACCCGCAGCGCGACGGCGACGGTGTCCGTGATGGTGCCCAACTCGCTGGGGCCGGCGGAACTGCTGCTCCATTACGGCACTGACGAGCAGAAGAAGCACTACCTGCCGCGGCTTGCCCGCGGTCAGGAGATTCCGTGCTTCGCCCTGACGGGGCCGGACGCGGGGTCCGACGCGGGAGCGATTCCGGATTTCGGCATCGTGACCCGCGGCATGCACGACGGACGCGAGGTGCTCGGCATCCGCCTCACCTGGGAGAAGCGCTACATCACGCTGGGCCCGATCGCGACGCTCCTGGGGCTTGCCTTCAAGCTTCGTGACCCCGACGCGCTTCTGGGAGGAGAGGTGGAGCGAGGAATCACGCTCGCCCTCATCCCCACGTCGCATCCCGGCGTGAACATCGGGCGCCGGCACTTTCCGCTGAACGGCTCGTTCATGAACGGGCCGAACTCCGGCCGCGACGTCTTCATCCCGATGGACTGGGTGATCGGTGGCGTCGAGCGTGCGGGTCAGGGATGGCGGATGCTCATGGAATGTCTCGCCGCCGGACGCTCCATCTCGTTGCCGTCCTCGTGCACGGGCATGATGAAGCTTGCCGCCCGAACCACCGGCGCCTATGCTCGCGTGCGATCGCAGTTCAAGACGCCCATCGCGCGGTTCGAGGGCGTCGATGAGGCGATCGCGAGGATCGTGGGCAACACTTACCTGGTGGATGCCGCTCGCATCATGACGAGCGGGGCGATCGACCTGGGCGAGAAGCCCTCGGTCATCTCCGCGATCATGAAGTACCACGCGACCGAGCGGGGTCGCGCGGCTGTCAATGACGCGATGGACGTACATGGCGGCAAGGGCATCTGTCTCGGACCGAGCAACTATCTCGGACGCGCGTACCAGCAGGTGCCGATTGCCATCACCGTGGAGGGCGCGAACATTCTCACGCGCAGCATGATCATCTTCGGCCAGGGGGCGATCCGGTGCCATCCCCATGTGCTCGCCGAAATCGCCGCGACACGCGAGCCCGATCGCGCGCGCGCCGCTTCGGCGTTCGACAACGCACTTTGGGGTCACGTGCGCTTTCTGATCGGGAATTTCTCCTGCGGGTTCCTGCATGGCATGACGGGCAGCCGCTTCGCCACCGGCGCAGGCAGTGCCGGCGTGGCCCCGTGCTTCCGCGAGCTTTCTCGTCTCTCCAGCGCCTTTGCCTTCGCGGCCGACATCGCCATGCTTACCTTCGGCGGATCCCTCAAACGCCGCGAGAAGATCTCGGCGCGCCTCGGTGATGTCCTGAGCCAGATGTACCTTGCGAGCGCCGCGCTCAAGCGCTTCGAAGACGACGGTGCGCCCGCAGACGACCTGCCCATCGTGCGCTGGTGCGTCGAGGATGCGTTGTATCGCGCGGAACAGGCGCTGGTGGGCGTCGTCGAGAACTTTCCGGGTGCGCTCGGTCGTGTGCTCATCCGCCTCGCGGCGTTTCCGCTCGGCGCCCGGTTGCGGGCGCCGTCCGATCGTCTGGGTACCGAAGTGGTCCGTCTCGCCACCGAGATCACCGCGAGCCGGGAGCGGCTGACGCGCGGAATGTATCTCCGTCGGGACGCCGCGGACCCGGTCGGTCGGCTGGAACTCGCGCTTGGCATGGTGGGGCAGGTCGAGGCCCTGGAGGCGAAGCTGCGCGCTGCAACCCGCGGTGGCGCCATTCACGGGACCAACGACGCCGAACGACGCACGAGCGCGCTGACGCAGGGGCTGCTCACCACCGAAGAGGCCGCCGTGCTGGACCGCTACCGCGAACTGCAGCGTGCCTGCATCATGGTCGACGACTTCCCGCACGACATCGGCCGCCACGTCGCGGCGGGACCGACCGAGTCCGGCACCGTGGAGTCATGGTCCGACAGCGTTCTCGCAAGAAAGACCGCGTAAGAGGAGCGTCATGAGCGACAGCTTGTCCGGCAAGACCGTGTTCATCACCGGCGCGTCCCGCGGCATCGGCCGTGCGATTGCGCTGCGCTGCGCGCGTGACGGCGCGAAGATCGTCATCGGCGCCAAGAGTGTGGAGGCTCATCCGAGACTGCCTGGCACCATTTTCTCGGTGGCGGACGAAGTGCAGGCGGCAGGCGGGGAAGCGCTGGCCATCGCCCTCGACATTCGCGACGAGAACGCCGTGCGCGATGCCGTGGCGGAAGCCGTCGCCCGATTCGGCGGACTGGACATCCTCGTCAACAACGCCAGCGCGATCAGTCTCACGGGGACTCTGCAGACACCGATGCGGCGCTTCGATCTGATGCAGCAGGTCAATGCCCGCGGGACGTTCGTTTGTGCGCAGGCCTGCATCCCCTATCTGCTCGAAGCAACCAACCCTCACATCCTGACGCTTTCTCCGCCCCTCAACCTCGATCCGCGATGGTTCTCTCCGCATCTGTCCTACACCATGTCGAAGTACGGCATGAGCCTCTGCACGCTCGGTCTCGCGGAGGAGTTCCGGGAACGCGGCATTGCGGTCAACTCGCTCTGGCCGAGGACCACGATCCTCACGTCGGCAGTCGAGACGTTCTTCCCGGAAGCGATCCGTGGCAGCCGTACGCCGGAGATCATGGCCGACGCCGCCCACTATGTCCTCACCCGTGACAGCCGCAGCCTCACCGGACGTTTCCTGATCGATGACGAGGTGCTTCGCGAGGCCGGCGTGCACGATTTCTCACCCTATGCCGTGAACGCCGACGAGCCGCTGGTCCCCGATCTCTTTCTCGACTGATCCCAAGAATCCGATCCCATGACCGAGTCTCCTTCGTCGCCCGTCGCCGGACTGCCCCCAGGACGGGATCCCGTCCTGCGTGTCGTCCCCATGCCATCCGATGTCAACTCCACCGGTGACATCTTCGGAGGCTGGATCATGGCGCAGGTGGACATCGCCGGCAGCATTCCGGCGTTCCGGCTGGCCCGCGGGCGGGTTGCGACCATCGCGGTCAATTCGTTCCTGTTCAAGCAGCCCGTGATGGTCGGCGACCTCGTCAGCTTCTACGCGGACGTCGCGCGGATCGGGCGCACATCGATCACCGTGAACGTCGAGGTCTACGCGGAACGCGGGGTGTATCACGAAGTCGTCAAGGTGACGGAGGCTACGTTGACGTACGTGGCCGTGGGGCCCGACAGGCGTCCACGGCCGGTAACCGGGGAGACGGAAGCGTGACGGTGAGCGTGCGCCTGAGGCGCGTGCTGTCCGTCAGCGGAGGATCCGTCGACCGTCCTCCCGGGTAGTTCGGTTCCGATTCGGCATTACTCGTTTCCAACATGCGCTGCAATACGGAGGGTTTTCCCATGAAGCAATTCAAGCTAAAGGCTGCCGCTGCAGCCGTTGCCGCGGTCGGGCTGGGCGCAGTCCACACTGCCGCGAACGCCGCGGCGTTCTTCCTGCCCTACCAGGGGGCTTCTGGTGTCGGCAATTCGCTCGCGGGTTCGGCGGCGCTCGGCGAAGATGCCAGCACCGTGTTCTTCAATCCCGCAGGGATGTCCCGCATCCAGACCGGACAGGTGTCCATCGCCGGCCATTACATCGACCCCAGCTTCAAGTACACGGACACGGGCTCGACCGGGCCGGCCGCCTTCACGGGCGGCAATGGCGGGAGCTTCGTTCCCAACAGCGCACTTCCGGCGCTGTTTGCGGTGATCCCGTTGAACAAGTGGCGCTTCGGGCTGGGCATCAGCGCGCCGTGGGGCAGCCAGACAGACTACGCCGCGGGCTGGCGCGGTCGCTTCCAGGCGGACTTCACGGAAGTGAAGACGATCAACATCAACCCGTCGGTATCCTACGAGTTCGCACCCTGGGTGTCCGCCGGGTTCGGCTTGAACTACCTCAAGGCCGATGCCGAGATCGAGCGCTCGCAGCTCCTGGGCGGACCGTCGGAGGGGCGGGTTGTCCTCACAGGCAAGGACAGCGCGCTCGGCTACAACTTCGGTGTCCTCGTCAATCTCTCCGAGGCGACGCGTGTCGGCGTCAGTTACCGGTCCCGTGTCGATCTCGATCTGAGCGGACGACAGACGGTGACGCTCGCGTCGGGTGGAGTGGCGCAGGCCTTCGATATCCGTGCCGACCTGTCTCTGCCGGCGATCTCGCAGTTGAGCGTCGTGCACGCACTGAACGACCGCTGGACGCTGCTTGGCGATCTGTCCTACTACCAGTGGAGTTCGATCCAGAACCTCACGCCGCGCAACGCCAGTACTGGTGCGCCGAGCCCGTCGCTCGATCTGAACTTCCGCGATACCAAGCGAGTGTCCGCGGCGGTGAACTATCGCCTCAACGACGCCTGGCTGATCCGGGCCGGACTCGCGTGGGACCAGGCACCAGTCGGCAATGCGGAGGCCCGAACGGCGAATCAGCCCGACTCCGATCGCACTTGGGTGTCCCTCGGGGCGCGGTGGGATGTCAGCGCTGCGCACCGCATGGATTTCGCTTACGCGTTCGTGAGTCTCGCGCCTTCCTCCGTCAATCACACGGTCACGAATGGCGGCACGTTGCGCGGCGAGTACGACAACTCGGCGCATATCCTGGCCGCGCAGTACACCTTCTCATGGTGAGCGGACACTGGCGCCGCGAGGGAGTTTGCGCATGACATCCGCAGCACGAGTGTTTCCCGTTCGCAAGGCCGCCGTCCTCGGCGCGGGCGTCATGGGGGCACAGATCGCGGCCCATTTCGCCAACGCCGGGGTCGAGTGCCTGCTGTTCGAACTGCCCGCACAGGAGGGCGACCGCAGCGGCCTCGCCGCCAAGGCGGTTGCCGGTCTTCAGAAGATCGATCCGGCACCGCTGGCGACGGCATCGCTCGCTGCGGCGATCACACCACTCAACTACGAGGAGCACGTCGGGCGTCTGTCCGAGTGCGATCTCGTGATCGAGGCCATTGCGGAGCGCACCGACTGGAAGCGTGATCTCTACGCGAAGGTCGAACCGCATCTCGCGCCGGAGGCGGTGTTCGCGACGAACACGTCCGGCCTGTCGGTGGGCGAGCTCGCCGAGTCGCTGCCGGCGGCGCGGCGTTCCCGCTTCTGCGGCATCCACTTCTTCAACCCGCCGCGGTACATGCATCTCGTGGAACTGATCCCGCTGCCCGGGACGGACGCCGCGCTGATGGATGCGCTCGAAGCCTTCCTGGTCACGACGCTCGGGAAGGGCGTGATCCGCGCGAAGGACACCCCCAACTTCATTGCGAACCGGGTGGGCGTGTTTTCCATTCTGGCCGTGATGCACCACACGGAGCGCCTCGGCCTCGGATTCGACGAAATCGACGCCCTGACGGGCACGAAGATAGGTCGGCCCAAGAGTGCGACTTATCGCACCGCCGACGTGGTGGGTCTGGACACACTTGCGCACGTCATCGGGACGATGGAGCGCACGCTCCCGCAGGACCCGTGGCACGGGTTCTTCAAGGTACCCCAATGGCTGCAGGCCCTCGTGGCTGGCGGCGCGCTCGGGCAGAAGACAAAGCGCGGCATCTATCGCAAGGAAGGCAAGGACATCCTGGTCCTCGATCCGAAGACCATGGACTACCGCGAATCCGGTCGCGATCTCGCCCCGGAACTCACCGAGATTCTGGCCGAGCGCGACCCGGGAAAGCGCCTCGCCGCGCTGCGGGCGAGTCCGCATCCGCAGGCGCAGTTCCTCTGGGCAATCACCCGGGACATGTTCCACTACTGCGCCGTGACGCTCGAGTCCATCGCGGACAACGCGCGTGATCTCGACCTCGCCGTGCGCTGGGGCTTTGGCTGGATGCAGGGGCCGTTCGAGATCTGGCAGGCCGCGGGATGGCAGCAGGTGGCGGGTTGGATCGCGGAAGACATCGCCGGCGGCCGGGCGATGACGAAGGTGCCGCTGCCCGGGTGGGTCACGGAGGGCGGTAGAACGGGCGTCCACGCCGCTGAGGGCGCGTGGAGTCCGACTGCGCGCGCGATGCGAGGCCGGTCTGCTCTGCCGGTGTATGCCAGGCAGGCCTATCCGGACGCGACGATCGGCGAGAAGCCGGTCTACGGAACCACGATTTTCGAGACCGACGCGGTGCGATTCTGGAGCGCCGGTGACGACATCGGCGTGCTGTCATTCAAGAGCAAGATGCACTCGATCGGCGAGGACGTCCTGGACGGCGTTGCGGAGGCAGTGGCCCAGGCCGAGCGGCAGTTGCAGGGGCTGATCCTCTGGCAGACGGAGCCGCCGTTCTCCGTCGGAGCCAACCTCTCCGGGCCGTCGGCACCGCGCGGAGAGAAGCCGAAGCCCACGGCGTTCGGCTCGATGATGAAGAAGCTCAAGCGCGAAGCCGAATCCGCGATTCTGAAGGCGGCGCACAAATTGAACGTGGCCGACTCACTGATGGCCGGCCGGCTCGAGAAGGTGGAATCCATCGTCGAGCAGTTCCAGCTCACGTCGCAGCTGTTGCGCTACTGCCGCGTGCCGACCGTGGCCGCCGTGGACGGTCTTGCGCTGGGCGGCGGGTGCGAGTTCGTCATGCACTGCGACCGGGCCGTTGCAACACTGGAGAGCTACATCGGCCTCGTCGAGGTGGGTGTGGGGCTCATCCCGGGTGGCGGAGGCTGCAAGGAACTCGCGATGCGTGCGGCAGCGGATGCCAAGGGCGGAGACGTGTTCCCGTTTCTTCGCAATGCGTTCCAGGCCGCTGCGACGGCGCAAGTGAGCCGGAGCGCCGTCCAGGCGCGGGAACTCGGGTTCCTGAGGCCTTCTGACCCGATCGTCATGAACCGGTTCGAATTGCTGCACGTGGCAAGGGCGGAGGTGCGTGCGCTCTGGGAGCGGGGCTATCGTCCGCCGTTACCTGCCAATGCGATTCCCGTCGGCGGCCGTACCGCGATCGGCACGGTCAAGGCCCATCTCACCAATCTGGCGGCGGGACAGTTCATCAGCGAGCACGACTGTCTCATCGCCACCAAGCTCGCCTACGTGATGTGCGGCGGCGACGTCGATCCCGGCGCCACCGTGGACGAGCAGTGGCTGCTCGATCTCGAACGGCGGGCGTTCATGGAACTGCTCGCCACCCAGAAGACCCAGGCTCGCGTCGAGCACATGCTCAAGACGGGCAAGCCCCTCAGAAACTGACGCCGGAGACGCGAATGACTCGACAGGTTCAGGATGCCTACATCGTCGCGGCCGTGCGCTCGCCGGTGGGCAAGGCCCCGCGGGGCATGTTCCGTACGGTGCGCCCCGACGATCTGCTGGCCCATGTACTGAAGGTGGCGCTCGCGAAGACACCGGGCCTCGATCCCAAGGCCATCGACGATGTGATCGTGGGTTGCGCCATTCCCGAAGCGGAGCAGGGGATGAACGTAGCCCGGATCGGGTTGCTCCTCGCGGGGCTGCCGCAGTCGGTCTCCGGTCTCACGGTGAACCGGTTCTGCTCGTCCGGTCTTCAGGCGGTGGCAATCGCCGCCGACCGCATCCGCCTCGGTGAAGCGGATGTGATGATCGGTGCCGGTACCGAAAGCATGAGCCTCATCCCGATGGGCGGCCACAAGATCGCCATCAACGATGCGGTGTTCACGCGCGACGAGAATATCGGCATCGCCTACGGCATGGGCATGACCGCAGAGAAGGTGGCGGCCCAGTGGCAGGTCAACCGCGAGGCGCAGGACGCATTTGCGGTGGAGAGTCACCGCAAGGCGCTGGCCGCGATTGCCGCGGGCGAGTTTCGCGAGGAGATCGCGCCTTACGAAATTGTCTCGCGCACGGCTGATCTGCAGAGCCGCGAGTTCCGGGAGGATCGGCGGGTCGCCAGCGATGACGAAGGGCCGCGGCCCGGGACCACCCAGGAAGCGCTGGCGAAACTCTCGCCCGTGTTCGCTGCCAGAGGTTCGGTGACGGCAGGCAACAGTTCCCAAACCTCCGACGGCGCGGGTGCCGTGATTCTCGCCAGCGAGGCCGCGGTGAAGCGGTTCGGCCTCACGCCGCTGGCGCGGTTCGTCGGGTTCGCCGTTGCCGGGGTGCCTCCCGAGATCATGGGGATCGGACCCATCGAGGCCATCCCGAAGGTGCTGCGGCAGACGGGGCTCAAGGCCTCGGACATGGACTGGATCGAGCTCAACGAGGCTTTCGCTGCGCAGTCTCTTGCCGTGCTCCGCGAACTCGATCTCGACGCCACGAAGGTCAACCCGCTCGGCGGGGCGATCGCCCTGGGGCATCCGCTTGGGGCGACGGGTGCCATCCGTACGGCGACGCTTGTGCACGGGCTGCGCAGGCGGCGGCAGCGGTACGGGATGGTGACGATGTGTGTGGGGACGGGCATGGGCGCGGCCGGCGTGTTCGAGGCACTCTGACAAACGTTGTGAACGGAGCCGGTACGGCGCGGCAAAGACCGGCCGACCGGCGGACGTCCGAGAAAGGGGGAGTGATGTCGAAGATCCGCTCGATTGAAATCTGGCAGGTGGACCTCGCGTCGAAGACCAAGCGTGGCGATGCGATCCAGGCGTTTCCGAGGCAGGAGACGCCGATGGTGCGCATCCGCACCGACGATGATCTGGAAGGCGTGGGCTACACCTATACCATCGGGACTGGCGGGTCATCGATCGTCGCGCTGCTGCGGGACCATCTGGCGCCGCAGCTGATCGGCCGCGATCCCGACCGGATCGAAGCCATCTGGCAGTCGCTCTTCTATCACACGCATGCCACGGCCGTGGGGGCGATCACCAGCCTGGCGCTGTGTGCCATCGATACGGCGCTGTGGGATCTGCGGGGACGGCGCACGGGGCAGCCGCTTCACCTGATGGCGGGTGGCGCACAAGAACGCGTGCCCGTGTACGACACCGAGGGCGGCTGGCTTCACGTGCCGACTCGCGAGATCGTCGCCAACGCGGCGCACGTGCGAAAGCAGGGCCTGCGCGGCGTGAAGATCAAGGTCGGCAAACCCACCGTGAAGGAAGACGTGAAGCGGCTGGCCGCGGTCCGCAAGGAGATCGGCGATGACATGGAACTCATGGTCGACGCCAATCAGGGCTTCACCGTCGCGGAGGCCATCCGTCGAGCGCGGCATTTCGAGGAACTCGACCTCGCTTGGTTCGAGGAGCCGCTGCCGGCCGAAGACATGACCGGGCACACGCTGCTGCGCGCGTCGACGAGCCTGCCTATCGCGGTGGGGGAGTCGATCTACTCGCTCAGCCACTTCCGCGAGTATCTTCAGCACGGCGCATGCACGATCGTGCAGACCGATGTCGCGCGAATCGGCGGGATCACGCCGTGGCTCAAGTGCGCGCACCTTGCCGAGAGCTTCAATGTGCCGATCTGCCCGCATTTCCTGATGGAACTGCACGTGGGCCTCTGCGCGGCGGTGCCCAACTCACCTTGGGTGGAGCACATTCCCCAGCTGGACCTTGTCACGAAAAATCGGATGCGTATCGAAAAGGGTTACGCCTACCCGTACACGGCGCCCGGCCTGGGCATCGAATGGGACTGGAAGGCGATCGACAAGCTGCGCGTGGCGCCGGTCGCCCGCGTCGGATGACGGATCGAAACTGCTCGGCAAACACGGAGGACGGAGAAGATGATGCGACTGATGACTGGGTTCGTGGCGTTGATGGTGTGGGCCGGGACGGCGCTCGCCGGCGCGGGTGACAGCCCCGTCGGGCTCTGGAAGACCATCGACGACAAGACCAAGGAGCCCCGCTCCCTGGTGCGGATCGTGGAGAAGAACGGTGTGTTCGAGGGGCGCGTGGAGAAACTGCTGAACCGGCGTCCCGATGACGATCCGGACGGGCTGTGCCGGGCGTGCCCGGGCGAGCGCAAGGATAAGCCCGTGGTCGGCATGACCATCCTCTGGGGGCTCTCCAAGGACGACGACGTCTACAAGGGCGGAGAGATCCTCGATCCGAAGAACGGCAAGACCTACCGCTGCAAGATGGAACTGATCGAGGGCGGCGCGAAGCTCAATGTTCGCGGCTTCATCGGGGTGTCGCTCATCGGCCGCACCCAGACCTGGCTGCGCGAGGAGTAAGTCGTTTCAAGGGGCCGATCGACGAAGGCGATATCGCGCGTCGGTCGGCTCTGCGTGGGATCGAAGGCCCTCTAGGAGGGCCTTCATGCCGACTCAGCGGTGACCCGACCAGCCGGACTCGTCGCGGTCGAGGATGCGCTTCAGGGCGTCGAAGTGCAGCGTCGACTGCTGCCGCTCGCTTTCGATCTGCCGGGCGGCTTGCTCGACGAGGTGCTGCGGCGCGTGCTTGAGCTTGCCGCCGGTACCCATGGCCAGCACCTGGACCATGCACGAGCGCTCAAGGTAGTAGAGATCGTCGAAAGCATAGGCGACGTTCTCTCCGCACACCAGCACGCCGTGATGCGCGAGGAACGCAATGTCGCCATCCCCCAGCGCGTTGCAGATGCGGTCGCCCTCGGCGTTGTCGAGTGCCACCCCGCCATACTCCTCGTCGTAGCGGATGCGGTTCCAGAATCGCATCGCGTTCTGGTTCGCAAGGCAGTCGAGCTTGCCGTTCTCGAGCAGGCACAGTGCCGTCGCGAACGGCATGTGGGTATGCAGCACGCACTTCTTGCGCTTGCCCAGGTGGATGCGGCCATGGATGAAGAACGCCGTCGGTTCCACCTTGTGCTTGCCTTCCACGACGATGCCCTTTTCGTCCACGATCATCATGTCGGCCGGCGTGAGCTCGGACCAGTGCAGTCCCTGCGGATTGATGAGGAATCGGTCCGGCTGCCCCGGAACCTCGAGGCTGAAATGGTTGCAGACCCCTTCATTGAGCCCGAGGCGTGCGGCAGAGCGCAACGCGGCGGTGAGGTCGATACGGGCCTGGCGGATGGCGTCACGGTCGGTCATGGCTGGAGTCCTGGAAGGGGCGGCGGGGCCGGTCCGATGGGAACCGGCGATTCGCCACGATTGTATCGGCGTGCTCCGCAGCCCGAAAGGCGGGGGGGGTCAATGCGTTCCGCCGCCGGCGTCATCGCGCGGCGGTCGGATGAAGTCCAGCGGGCGGGTCAGCAGCGCGCGAAGGAGCGGGCGCCCCACGCCCATCAGGTATTCCAGCGGGACCTGTCGTGCGCGGAGCGCCAGATAGAGGGCGAGGCCGAAGCTCACGAACAGGTTGACCATGCCCACCAGCAGCACGCCCGCTACGGCCCAGAGCAGAAGGTCGGTCGGCAGGCCATCGCCAAGCGTGAACCATCCGATCGCCAGGTTCGCCGACGAGAAGGTGACGTGCCGGATGTCGAGCGGGAGGCCGAGATTGAAGCCGATCGCCCCCGTGATGCCCAGCATGAAGCCGAAGAAGATGTTGCCGGCAAGGCCGCCGAGATTGCGTTCCAGATAACGCCCGACCGCATCGGCGCCGGGCCCGCCTGCGATCGACCGCAGCCACGGCAGCCCGGCCACCCGCTGCGGAATCCGGCGATAGACCGCCATGTTGTCGTAGTAGCCGCTCACGATGCCGGACAGGAACAGATACACCCCGGCGATTGCCGCATACCAGAGCGCAAGACTGGCCCCCGGATGGATGTCCGTGAGCAGCTTCTCCGCCTTCGCGGCGTCAGCCACCGGCGTGCCGAAGATGCCGAACCACAGTGCGCTGGCGAGCATGGCCAGCGGAAACGCGAACGCAATGTTGCCGACCACCGCAATGAACTGGCTTCGACACAGCCGCACGACGAGATTGGCGAGCTGATCGGGGTCCGGCTTGCGCCCTTCCGGGGCGGACAGCGCGGCCGCCAGCCGCGTGGCCGTCATGGCCGGCTGCTTGGTCGCGAGCGTGAAGTGGAGCATGTGGATCAGCACGAACCCGATGACGTAGTTGAGTCCGTACAGCAGCCCTTCGATGACCGGCGGGGCGTGCAGGCCGTGCAGCCAGATCTTGAGGAAAGCGAGGATGGGCACGATGGCGCCCGCGCCGAGGGCGGCGCGGAACATCTGACCGTACTCCTCGCGCGTGGCCGTGATGTAGTGCTCGCCAGTCCGGCCGGAGTGTTCCGTGATCTCGCGAGCCAGCAATGCCGTGTTGCGCGCGAAGTGCGCGCCGAGATCGTTCTCCCGGCAGTGGGCCTCGGCGAAGCCGCGCACCAGCCGCAGTGACGATCGGTCCCGGACATCGCGGTCCGACGGATGGAGCAGGGCGAGCAGATCCTCCAGCCGGACGATGTTGTCCCCCAGCCTCTGGAGGCGATAGGTGAGTGCGACGCTGATGCCGGTGGTACCCGTGCCGCGCCGGATCTTCTCGATGATCTTCTGGCACTGTTCCAGCAGGATCAGAATCTGCTGGCGGTCCTCCTCCCGCTCGGTGGGCGTCGAGTCTTCGCGCCTGTGGGAATCGAGGAAGCGGTGCATCTCCACGTTCTGCGCGACGAAGGGCGACTCGTAGCGTCGGATCTCCTCGCTGACGGCGGCCAGGTCCGGCTCGAGACCGATCGAGGCGATGCGGTGGGAGATCGTGCGGGCGGCTGCGAGAATCTCGGAGAATGTGCGGCCACCCGCGTGAACGCGATCGGTCGCCGCGTCGAGCCGGTTCAGCAGGCGCAGCCAGCGCCCGTCATCGATGGCCTCGATCCAGCGGTAGTCGTCGCGGCGGGGCAGCAGGTGGGCGAGGAGGCTGCGCAGCGAGTCGTCGTCCCGCAAGGTCGGCAGCAGTCGTTCCGCGACCCGGCGCCGCAGTTCCGAGAAGAACCCGGTGCTCGGCAGCACGCCGAGTTCTGCGAAGGTATCGGCCTGTCGGCGGCTTGCGAGCTGCCGACCCAGATGGGCGCGAAGGGCCGGAGCGAGGGAGGGGTCCGCGTCGAGACACGCGAGAAGGGCATCGAAGTTCGCCACGGCGGCAGCAGCGTCCCCCGCACGACGCGGGCGCATGGCCGCAACCAGTGCCTCGAGCCTGACGGGCGTATCGTCGGCAGGCTCCCTGGCGATGGCGGCGAGCGCCGCGGTGATGCCTGCTGTCGCGACGTTCGAAACGGGTGACACCGGTGCCGCTTCTGTCACATGTTCGGGTAGTTGGGGCCGCCGCCGCCCTCGGGCACGACCCAGCCGATGTTCTGCGTGGGATCCTTGATGTCGCAGGTCTTGCAGTGCACGCAGTTCTGCGCGTTGATCTGGAGCCGGTCGCTGCCGTCGTCGTTGCGGACGAACTCGTACACTCCTGCGGGGCAGTATCTCTGCTCGGGGCCGGCGTAGCGGGCGAGGTTCACGGCCACCGGCACCGATGCGTCACCCAGGGTGAGATGGATGGGCTGATTCTCCTCGTGATTCGTGTTCGAGATGAACACCGAGGAAAGGCGGTCGAACGTGAGCTTGCCGTCGGGCTTCGGGTATTCGATCGGCGAGAACTCGGAAGCCGGTCGCAGGCATTCATGGTCGTGGTGGGTGATGTGCATGGTCCACGGTGCGCGTCCCTTGAACACGACCTGGTCGACGCCCACCAGCAGCGTTCCCATCATCAGCCCCTTCGACATGGCCGGCTTGAAGTTGCGGGCCCGGTACAGTTCGTCGTGCAGCCAGCTCTGGTCGAACGCGCGGGGGTAGGCGTCGAGAGAATCGCGCGAATTGCCCGCGGCGAGCGCGTCGACCGCGGCGTCGGCGGCCAGCATGCCGGACTTGATGGCGGCATGGCTGCCCTTGATCCGCGAGGCGTTCAGCATGCCGGCATCGCAGCCCAGGAGTGCGCCGCCCGGGAAGACCAGCTTGGGGAGTGCCTGGAGTCCGCCGGCGGTGATGGCGCGTGCGCCGTAGGCGATGCGCTTGCCGCCCTCGAAGAAGGTGCGGATCTCGGGATGCGTCTTGTAGCGCTGGAATTCCTCGTAGGGCGACAGATACGGGTTCTGGTACGCGAGGCCGACCACGAAGCCGACCGCCACCTGGCTGTTCTCCAGGTGATAGAGAAACGACCCGCCGTACGTGTCGCTCGCGAGGGGCCAGCCGGCCGTGTGGACCACGAGGCCGGGCTTGTGCTTCGCGGGATCGATCTCCCAGAGTTCCTTGAGGCCGATCCCGTAGGACTGAGGGTCCCGGCCGGCGTCGAGCGAGAACTTGCGGATGAGTTCCTTGCCGAGGTGCCCGCGCGAGCCTTCCGCGAAGAAGGTGTACTTGCCGTGGAGCTCCATGCCGCGCTGGAACGCGTGTGTCGGCTGCCCGTCGCGCCCCACGCCCATGTCGCCAGTGGCGACGCCCTTCACGGCGCCGTTCTCGTCGTAGAGGATCTCCGCTGCAGCGAACCCGGGATAGATCTCGACGCCGAGCGATTCGGCCTGCTGCCCCAGCCAGCGCACGACGTTGCCCAGACTCACGATGTAGTTGCCGTGATTGCGGAAACAGTCCGGCAGCATCCAGTCGGGCGTGCGACGCGCGCCGGACTCGGAGAGGAACAGGAACCGGTCTTCGCTCACTGGCGTATTGAGCGGCGCGCCCATGCCCTTCCAGTCGGGGAACAGTTCGTCGAGGGCGCGAGGGTCCATCACCGCACCGGACAGCGTATGGGCTCCCAGTTCAGACCCCTTTTCGAGCACGCAGACGGAGATGTCCTGGCCGCGTTCGGCGGAGATCTGCTTCACCCGGATCGCGGCGCCCAGCCCCGCCGGGCCGCCGCCGACGATCACCACGTCGTACTCCATGAACTCGCGTTCTTGCAAGGCAATGTTCTCCATCGAGGGCGGCCGAGGCACTAAACTACGGTCCGCCGCCACCACGTCTGCATATCGAAGCAGGCAATGATAAACCGAAGGAATCGCGGACCCGTCACCGTGTGTGGTGCGCGCGACCGGACTTCCCGCGAAACAGGGTCTCCCCCGAGATGACTGCCGACAACAATCCGCTGCATACCGAGACGATGCGACTGCGCTGGGGCGAGATGGACGCCATGCAGCATCTCAACAACGTGTCCTACTTCCGTTACTTCGAACAGGCGCGCATCTCGTGGTTCGATTCCCTCGGCGTCAAGTCCGCCGGCGGGACCGAGGGCCCGGTGCTCGGGAACATCACCTGCCGCTTTGTGCGTCCCGCACTGTATCCGGCGGACGTCATCATCGAACTCAACCGCGGGCGCGTCGGCAATGCGAGCTTCGTGCTGGAGCACGTGATGCGCGACGCGCGGGACCCGGAGGTCGTTTACGCGCGCGGAGAGGCCGTCATGGTCTGGATCGACATCGCGAGCGGCCGCTCCACACCGCTGCCGGAGGCGATCCGGCAGTGTCTCGCGCGGTCCTGATTCCAGCCGCCTTGTCGGCCAGCCGTCAGCCCGCGGTGTCCCGGGGAGGGGCGAAGATCTCCCCCGTGGTGCCTTTCGCGGCCTCGCTCAAGAGCCAGAGGTAGACCGGCACCACCGAGTCGGGGGGCGGTAGCGTGCCCTTGGTTTCCGCCGGGTGCGTGATCCTTCGGGTCGGCGCGGCGATCGGTCCCGGCACGACCGCATTGAAACGAAGGTGGGGGAAGGTCGTTCCCTCGCTGGCGTGGATCCGCATTGCGGTGGCGAGGGCGGCACCGGGCACGCTGTAGGGCCCCCAGAAGGAGGTGGCTGAGCCGTGATGGGCTTCCAGCGTGAACACGACGGAGGCGTCCAGCGCGGCGCGCAGCATCGGCAGGCAGGCTCGAGTCAGTCCCAGCGCGGCTGTCACGTTGACCTGGAACAGGGCGGACCAGTCCTCCACGGCACTGGCGGCCATCGGCGCGAGCCGGTCCGATCGTGTCGCGCAGTGAACAATGCCGTCGAGGCGTCCTACATGGCCTGCGATGTCGGCAGCCAGCGCGTCGAAATGGCGCGAAGTGGCACCCGAGAAATCCAGCGGGATCGCCGCGGGTTCCGGCGCGCCGAGGGCGGTAATCTCGTCGTAGACCGCGATGAGTCGCTTCTCGTCCCGACCGTGGAGGACCACGGTGGCGCCATGACGCGCCGCACCGAGCGCAATGGTCCGCCCCAGCGCACCCGATGCCCCGGTGACCAGAATGGCGCGCCCGTGCAGCGCGCCGGCTTCGACCCGACCTGCTTCGTGATGATTCAAGCGTCCTCCAGTATGGCTGCTGCGCACTCGAGCCCGCTCTGCACGGCGGCTTCCAGTGTGGCCGGATAGGGACTGGCAGTGTAATCGCCAGCCAGATGAAAGCGTGGCAGCGCGGTCCTGCGGGCCGGTCGGACGAGTCCGGGAGTACAGGCGAAAGTCGCGCGCTTCTCGGTGATCACGAGCGTCTGATCCGGCGCCATCCCGGTTCGGAACAGCGACTCCACCTGATTGGCTGCAAGAGCACCGATCGCATCGCGGTCGACGCCTCGCCAGACTTCGGCGGCACTGCATACTGCGCCCACCCAGCCTGTCTGCCCGCAGAGCTGTCCGCGATCGAAAAACCATTGCACGGGGCCATCGGCGTCGCCGAGCATCGGTCCGTCGAAGGGCAGCGGGACGGGATAGTGCAGATACACGGTGACGATCGGGAGGTAAGCAAACGCCGAGATCTGTTCGCGTACCTGCGCGAGTTCGGGCAGATCGGCAGTTGGTCCGGCCAGCCGTGCGGGGTCGGTCGCCCAGACCACGTGGTCCGCGCGTCGTGACGTCCCGTCGAGTTCCAGCTTGAAGCCTTGCGTGTCCTGGGTGATGCGGCGGACCGCCGTGCCAAGGAGGATCTCCCCGCCGTGTCTATCGATGCGTTGTGCAGCAGCATCCGGAAACAGGGCGCCCAAGTCGGTCGCGGGATACACGAGGTCCGCGGCGTCGGCGGCGCCGCCGAGCGAATGACCGAGCACGGTGGCGAAAACCTGCGCATCGGCCTCCGCCGTGCCGGTGTTGAGCGCGGCGATGCAGAGAGGCTCCCAGAGGAGGCGCCGCAGGCGTGAGGTCTGTGCGTGCTGGTCCAGCAGCCTTGTCACGGACCAGTCAGGCGGGACCTTATAGCCGCCCATTCGGAGCTTGAGCATCATCGAGGCGGCGGCGAGGCGGTCTCCCCATGACAGTCCGCTCGCGCCCAGCAGGCCGGCTGCGAGATGCAGCGGCGCCGGCCACGGGGGACATCGGAGTTCGAGGTCGCGACCTACGTGCAAACGGAGCGGCGTCCGAATCAGAGGGGGAGGGCCGTCGTGGACCCGGCCGATCAGCGCAAGGGTGTCGCGATAGGCGCCGATCAGCAGGTGCTGGCCGTTGTCCAGAGCCACGTCCTCGTGCATGACCCGGCGGGCTCGCCCACCCAGGTGGCCGGATGCCTCGAACACGGTGACTTTCGCCCCGGCTTCCGCCAGGACCAGCGCGGCCGACAGTCCGGCCCAGCCGCCGCCGACCACGGCAGCATCAGGCCCCATGTCCTGCCTGGTCGGTGGCGCGGGGTGCTGGTGCGGGCGGCCGCGACCGGGTGATCAAGCGAAGACCCAGGTCCGCCACGCGATCCAGAGCTTGCGCAGCGGGGTGAGGGAGACCTTGCGCGCCAGGGTGGCCGTGCCCTCGCGCGCCACCTCGTCGAGCAGACGCGCGTAGATGTTGCCCATGACCAGACCCGCACGTTGCGCGCGCCGGTCCTCGGCGGGGAGCAGATCCATGGCCTTGCGGTAGAAACCTCGGGCCCGTTCCACCTGGAAGCGCAGCAGTTCGCCCAGCGCCGGGGACTGCTCCAGACGCACCAGCTGGTCAGTGTCGATGCCGTAGCGCTTCAGCTCGTCGAGCGGCAGGTAGATTCGATTGCGGCGGACATCCTCGCCGACGTCCCGGACGATGTTCGTGAGCTGCAGCGCGATACCGAGGTTGCGGGCGTAGTCCCGCGTCTGCGCCTGCCGGTAGCCGAAGATGTCGGCGGACAGCAGGCCGACGACGCCTGCGACCCGGTGGCAGTACACCTCCAGGGTGGCGAAGTCAGGGTAGCGGTTGTAGTCGAGGTCCATCTGCATGCCATCGAGGACTGCGTCGAAGTGGGCGCGATCGAGACTGAAGCGGCGGACAGGCTCCAGCAGCGCCTGGGTGACCGGGTGCTGGGGCGACCCGTCGAAAAGGCGCCCCACCTCCTGGCGCCACCACTGGAGTTTCGCGCTCGCCACCACCGGATCGGCGATCTCGTCGACCACGTCGTCGACTTCCCGGCAGAAGGCGTAGAGCGCGGTGATAGCCCGTCGCTGCTCCGGCGGCAGAAACAGAAAGCTGTAGTAGAAGCTGGAGCCGCTTCGGGCGGCACGGTCCTGGCAGTAGGCGTCGGGAGTCATGGCTCTAGCGCGCGAGGGCCCGGAAGAACATCAGCGGCCAGTCGAAGGGGCCGAGCACCGGTCGGTGACGGAAGACATCACCGCGAACGGCGGTGAGCTTTTCCAGGATCCGGTCGCCGCCCTGGATGATGAGGCGCAGTTCCAGTCCGAGACGTCCGCGGAGCTGGCGTCCCAGAGGGCTCCCGCCGTGGAGCATGCCCCGGGCTCGGTCGATCTGGAACTGCATGAACGCCCACCAGGGTTCGCGCACGCTGCCCTCGGCGATCTGCTGCTCCGCGATACCGAAGCGGTCAAGGTCTTCCTGGGGAAGGTAGATGCGCCCACGGCCGAAATCGGACGCGATGTCCTGCAGGAAGTTGATGAGCTGCAGGCTGGAACAGATCTGGTCACTGCAGGCCAGATTCTCGGGCGTCGGCGACCCATAGAGGTGCAGCATCAGGGTTCCGACCGGGTTGGCGGACCGGCGGCAGTAGTCCATTACGGCGTCCTGCGTCGGGTAGCGCGTCGTCGTGACGTCCTGACTGAATGCATCCAGCAGGTCGTAAAGGGGTTGAAGGGGCAGGTCATGGGCCCGAACGTGGGCCGCCAAGGTGCGTAACAGGTCGGTGCCGGGGTCCTCGCCCAGGGCGATCCGGTCGAGCCCTTCCCGGCGCGCGGCCAACCCGGCGAGCCGTTCGTGCGGGCTGGCGTCGCCTTCGTCTGCGATATCGTCGGCTTCTCTCGCGAACCAGTAGATCGCGGCGACCGGCGCGCGGTATCTCTCTGGCATGACCAGCGAGGCAACCGGAAAATTCTCGTAGTGGGAGACCGCCATCGGGAGACTTGTGCCCTGTGGGAAAAGGCTCGGCGCGTCAGGGGGTTGCGAGGCGAGCTTGAGGGCGCCAAGTGCGCGAGGCACGCGATTGTACTAAAATGCCTCGATCGCGAAAGTGGCGGAATTGGTAGACGCACCAGCCTTAGGAGCTGGCGCCGAAAGGTGTGGGGGTTCGAGTCCCCCCTTTCGCACCAGCTCGCTCCAGGGCGGCCCGGCCCGTTGTCGTCGGCCCGGGTCTGCTGGTGCGTTGTTCACGACATAACAGCAGTCTTCAATCACGCAGTTTTCAATTACGAGTGAGTCTGATGCAAGCGAGTCTGGAAACACTGGGTACCCTGGAGCGGCGGCTGAAGGTGGCGGTTCCGATGGATCAGATCAACACCGAAGTCGAGAACCGGCTCAAGCGTCTCCAGCGGACGGCCAAGCTGCATGGATTCCGGCCGGGCAAGGTGCCCATGAAGGTCGTCGCCCAGCAGTACGGAATGCAAGTGCGCCAGGAAGTCCTCGGCGACACCGTCGAGCGTACCTTCGGCGAGGCGGTCCGTGAAAAGAATCTCCGCGTGGCGGGCATGCCGAGGATCGAAGCGCAACCTGCCGCCACGGAAGCCTTCGAGTTCACCGCGACGTTCGAGGTCTTTCCCGATGTCGCAGTCGGCGACATCGGTCAGGCGACCATCGAGCGTCCGCAACTGGCCATCGGCGACGCCGAAGTCGACCGCACGGTCGAAGTGCTCCGCAAGCAGCGCACCCGCTACGAGCCTGTGACGCGGGCCGCGGCCTCCGGCGACGTGGTGGTGATCGACTACGAAGGCGCCATCGACGGCGTCGCTTTCGAGGGCGGCGCGGCCAAGGGTCAGGGTGTGGTGCTGGGTGAGGGACGCCTCCTTGCCGATTTCGAAGCCAATCTGGTGGGGATGTCCGCTGGCGAATCGCGGATTTTCGACCTTGTTTTTCCTGAGGATTACCACGGCAAGGAAGTGGCGGGGAAGAAAGCGTCGTTCACTGTCACCCTCAACGCTGTCCAGCAGCCGATCGTGCCGGAAGTCGACGCGGCCTTGGCACGTGAACTCGGGGTGGAAGACGGTGACATCGGCAAGATGCGCGAGGACATCCGGGCCAACCTGGAGCGCGAGGTCAAGCGTCGTGTTCAGCAGCGAGTCAAGGATCAGGTTCTCAAGGCCTTGATCGACAACGCCACCCTGGAGGTGCCGAAGGCGTTGATCGAACAGGAGATCGACCGTCTGATGGAAGGCATGGGCGAGAGCCTCAAGGCCCGCGGGATGGCGGAGCAGGCCACCACGATGCCGCGGGACGTCTTCGAGCCGGAAGCCCGCCGTCGCGTCACGATCGGTCTGGTTCTTGCTGAAATCGTCAAGACCGAAAAGATCAAGGCGGAACCGGAGCAGGTGAAAGCGGTCATCGAGGAGTACGCTCAGAGTTACGAGCACCCCGATGAGGTCGTTCGGTGGTATTTCCAGTCTCCGGACCGGGTGCGCGAGATCGAGTCGGTCGTGATCGAAAACAATGTGGTCGAGTGGCTGCTCGCTAAGGCGAGCGTGGTGGACAAGCCGACGGCCTTCGAAGACCTCATGGGGAATGCCTGATGATCTGGGGCAGCAAAGACAGCGGTAAGTGGGATCCTCAGGCCCTTGGCCTGATTCCCATGGTGATCGAACAGAGCGGGCGCGGCGAGCGCGCCTATGACATCTATTCGCGACTCCTGAAGGAGCGGGTGGTGTTCCTGGTGGGTCCCGTGACCGAGGTCACTGCCAACCTGATCGTCGCGCAGTTGCTGTTCCTCGAGTCGGAAAACCCCGACAAGGATATCTACTTCTACATCAACTCCCCGGGCGGTTCCGTTTCCGCCGGGCTGGCGATCTACGACACGATGAAGTTCATCAAGCCGGATGTCTCCACGCTCTGCATCGGTCAGGCGGCCAGCATGGGCGCATTCCTGCTCGGCGCGGGAGCGAAGGGCAAGCGCTTCGTCCTGCCGAACTCGCGCATCATGATTCACCAGCCCATGGGCGGTTTCCAGGGGCAGGCGTCGGACATCGAGATTCACGCCAAGGAGATCCTGTATCTCCGCGGGCGTCTGAATCAGCTCATGTCCGAGCACACCGGGAAGGACGTTGCCTCGATCGAGAAAGATACGGATCGCGACAATTTCATGAGTGCGGACGAGGCCGTCGCCTACGGCATCGTCGACAAGGTTCTGGTCAACCGGCGCGAGGGCTGAGAGCCGTTGTCACGGACTCGCGACCGGAGTGATTCAAACATGGCGAACCCCTAGAACTGAGAGTGCTTAAGAGAGCGACCGATGTCCGACAAGCCTTCCGGTGAAAAACTGCTGTACTGCTCGTTCTGCGGCAAGAGCCAGCACGAGGTTCGCAAACTGATCGCGGGTCCTTCCGTCTTCATCTGCGACGAGTGCATCGAACTCTGCAACGACATCATCCGTGAGGAAACCCACGGGGAGGGCGCGGCAAAGGGCGTCAAGTCCGATCTCCCGGTTCCCCAGGAGATTCGCGGCATCCTCGACCAGTACGTGATCGGTCAGGAACCGGCGAAGAAGATCCTGTCGGTGGCGGTCTACAATCACTACAAGCGCCTGAAGACGCTGTCCAAGAAGGACGACGTCGAGCTTGCGAAGAGCAATATCCTGCTCGTCGGTCCCACGGGTTCCGGCAAGACGCTGCTCGCGCAGACGCTCGCCCGGCTGCTCAATGTGCCGTTCGTCATGGCGGATGCCACGACTCTCACCGAGGCAGGTTATGTGGGTGAGGATGTCGAGAACATCATCCAGAAACTGCTGCAGAAGTGCGACTACGATGTGGAAAAGGCCCAGCGCGGCATTGTCTACATCGACGAGATCGACAAGATCTCCCGTAAGTCGGACAACCCGTCCATCACCCGTGACGTCTCGGGGGAAGGCGTTCAGCAGGCGCTCCTGAAGCTTATCGAGGGCACCATCGCCTCGGTACCGCCGCAAGGCGGGCGCAAGCACCCGAATCAGGAGTTCGTGCAGGTCGACACGACCAACATCCTGTTCATCTGCGGTGGCGCCTTCGACGGGCTGGACAAGGTCATTCGTGCCCGTTCCGAGAAGGGCGGCATCGGCTTCGGGGCCGAGGTGAAGAGCCGCGACAACCGCAAGGACATCAGCAGCGTTCTGCGGGAAGTCGAGCCCGAGGATCTGATCAAGTACGGTCTGATCCCCGAATTCGTGGGTCGGCTGCCTGTGGTGGCCACCCTCGAGGAACTCGACGAGGCCGCGCTCATCCAGATCCTGACGGAACCCAAGAACGCCCTGGTGAAGCAGTACCACCGGATGTTCGCGATGGAGGGATCGGAACTCGAGATCCGCGACGATGCTCTGCGTGCGATCGCCAAGAAGGCGCTGGCTCGCAAGACGGGCGCTCGCGGACTACGGTCGATCATCGAACATGTCCTTCTGGACACCATGTTCGATCTTCCTTCGATGAAGAACGTCCAGAAGGTCGTCATCGACGAAGGTTCGATCACTGGGGATGCCAAACCCCTGCTGGTCTTCGCCGAGCAACCAAAAGTCGCGGGATCTGCCGCGAAGTGAATTCCGGTGCGGAGCCCGTTGCGGGTTCCGCGCCCCTTGTCTTGCCGTTCAGGAAGGAGGGCTGTTCACTGCTTGAATTCGGCCGAGCCTGCCCCAATCCCTGATTCTTCCCCTTTGCAAAGGTGACCTCGATGCCCTACGCGTCAGAAACGCAGGCTACCCCGATACTGCTACCGCTCCTGCCCCTGCGGGATGTGGTGGTGTTTCCGCACATGGTCATCCCCCTGTTCGTGGGCCGCCCGAAGTCCATCAAGGCCCTCGAAACCGCCATGGAGTCCGGCAAGAGCATTCTCCTCGTGGCCCAGCGCTCCGCCGCGAAGGACGAGCCGACGGCGGACGATCTCTACCGCGTCGGCAGCGTTGCCAACATCCTGCAGATGCTGAAACTACCCGACGGCACGGTGAAGGTGCTGGTCGAGGGTGTTCAGCGTGCCACGGTGCTGAGAATCGTCGACGAGCGGTCCCACTACGCCGCCGAGTCCATCGTCGTGGCGGAACAGCAGCCCGAAGGTCAGGAAAGCAACGAAGTCGAAGCAATGCGCCGCGCGATGATCGGCCAGTTCGACCAGTACGTGAAACTCAACAAGAAGATCCCGCCGGAGATCCTCACCTCCTTGGCCGGCATCGACGAGCCGGGCCGCCTTGCCGACACGATCGCCGCGCATCTTCCGCTCAAGCTGGAGCAGAAGCAGGAAGTCCTCGAGATCTTCCCGGTGCGTCGTCGACTGGAACATCTGCTGAGCCTCCTCGAGGCCGAACTCGACATCCTGCAGGTGGAGAAGCGCATCCGCGGCCGCGTGAAGCGCCAGATGGAGAAGAGCCAGCGGGAGTACTACCTCAACGAGCAGGTCAAGGCGATCCAGAAGGAACTGGGGGACCTCGACGAGGGCGCGGATTTCGAGGAGATGGAGCGGCGCATCAAGGCTGCCCACATGTCGAAGGAAGCGCGGGTCAAGGCCGAGGCCGAACTGAAGAAGCTCCGCATGATGTCGCCGATGTCCGCCGAGGCCACGGTCGTCCGCAACTTCATCGACACCCTGGTGTCGCTGCCCTGGCGCAAGAAGAGCAAGATCAGCAAGGATCTGACGATCGCCGAGAACGTCCTCGAAGAGGACCACTACGGCCTCGACAAGGTCAAGGAACGCATCCTGGAGTATCTGGCGGTGCAGCAGCGTGTCGACAAGGTGAAGGCGCCGATCCTGTGCCTGGTCGGCCCGCCCGGCGTCGGCAAGACCTCGCTCGGCCAGTCGATCGCCCGAGCCACCAACCGCAAGTTCGTGCGGATGGCGCTTGGCGGCGTGCGCGACGAAGCGGAAATCCGCGGTCATCGCCGTACCTACATCGGTTCGATGCCGGGCAAGATCCTGCAGAACATGACCAAGGTCGGTGTCCGCAATCCGCTGTTCCTGCTCGACGAAGTCGACAAGATGGGAATGGACTTCCGCGGTGACCCTGCCTCAGCGCTGCTGGAAGTGCTGGATCCCGAGCAGAACCACACGTTCGTCGATCACTACATCGAGGTCGACTACGACCTGTCCGACGTCATGTTCGTCGCGACGGCGAACACAATGAACATTCCGGCGCCGCTGCTGGACCGAATGGAAGTGATCCGCCTCTCGGGTTACACCGAGGACGAGAAGGTCAACATCGCGATCCGTTATCTGCTGCCCAAGCAGACCCGCAACCACGGTCTCAGCGAAGAAGAGTTCTCGATTTCGGAAAGCGCGATCCGTGATGTCATCCGCTACTACACGCGGGAGGCGGGTGTGCGGGCGCTCGAGCGGGAGATTTCCAAGATCTGCCGCAAGGTCGTGAAGTCGCTGCTTCTCAAGAAGCGCGAGAAGAGCATCCACGTCAATTCGCGCAATCTCGACAAGTATCTGGGTGTGCGGCGCTACATGTTCGGCATGGCCGAGAAGGAAAATCAGGTCGGCCAGGTCACGGGTCTTGCATGGACGGAAGTGGGCGGGGAACTGCTCACCATCGAAAGCGCAGTGATGCCGGGCAAGGGCAAGATGGTCACCACCGGCAAGCTGGGTGAGGTCATGCAGGAGTCCATCCAGGCAGCCATGACCGTCGTGCGCAGCCGCTCGCAGCGTCTGGGCATCCACGAGGATTTCTACCAGAAGAACGACATTCACATCCATCTGCCCGAAGGCGCCACGCCCAAGGACGGTCCCAGCGCGGGCATCGGCATCTGCACCGCGATGGTGTCGCTGCTGACCGGCATTCCGGTACGCGCGGATGTCGCGATGACGGGTGAGATCACCTTGCGTGGTGAGGTCCTGCCGATCGGCGGGCTCAAGGAAAAGCTGCTTGCCGCGCATCGTGGCGGGATCAAGCTGGTCCTCATTCCCCAGGAGAACGCGAAGGACCTCGCCGACATTCCGGACAACATCAAGAACCGGCTCGATATTCATCCGGTGAAGTGGATCGACCAGGTGCTGGAACTCGCACTCGAAAGGATGCCGACGCCCATTCAGTCGGACGCCGCGCAGACGATTCCCGCCATCGGCACCGCGCCGGTGGAGCCGAAGGACCAGGTCGCCGCAGTCAAGCACTGACGCAGTCTTCGATGCCCGACGGCCGATGTCTGGCTGTCGGGCACCGGACACGTCGTTCGCGAGAGTCGCTTTTCCCTCATCACACGCTTTCGCAGGTGTTTCCTTGACACGCTGATTTCACGCTTGCTATAAAACCCCGGCGCAGGGATCGTGCTCCGCTGACGGTGGGTTGCATTCGTCAGCCGCTGTTCGGTCCGAGAGACGCAGTCACAAGGGGGCGGAGGCCCGGTGGCATCGATGCCGGGACGAACACGCAGTGTGGTGCGACTCAAGGGGACGAGCGTGAACAAATCCGAGATGATCGAGGCCATCGCCAAGTCCGCAGACATTTCCAAGGCAGCGGCTGGTCGGGCTCTGGATGCGACGGTGGCGAGTATCAAGCTGTCGCTTCGAAAGGGGGGCAGTGTGACCCTCGTGGGGTTCGGTACTTTCTATGTGGCGAAGCGGGCTGCCCGCAGCGGTCGCAATCCTCAGACCGGGGCGGCAATCAAGATCAAGTCCGCCAAGGTTCCGAAATTTCGCCCTGGTAAGGCGCTGAGGGATGCGATAAACTAACGGGCTTACGTCGACGAGCTTTTTTTCTGAGGCTCGCCGGGGGTGCGGTGGGGTGCTTAGCTCAGTTGGTAGAGCGTCGCCTTTACACGGCGAATGTCGGGAGTTCGAGCCTCTCAGCACCCACCAAGACGGCGCACTGAGTTTTGCTTGGAGTGGTAGTTCAGTTGGTTAGAATACCGGCCTGTCACGCCGGGGGTCGCGGGTTCGAGTCCCGTCCACTCCGCCAATTCCGGGAAAGGCGAACTTAGGTTCGCCTTTTTCATTTCAGCAGTGCCGGGGCGGTTCGCTTCGGTCTGCGCGCGCCGCGGTCTTCCGCGGCGCCATTGTCAGAGCTCGCGGAACCGACATGTTCGATTGGGTCGACAAGCACAAGCGGTGGATTCAGATCGGGTTGCTCTTCTTGATCGTTCCGTCGTTCGCCTTCTTCGGGATCAATTACTACTTCGATGACGCTGGCGACGCCGGCGCGGTGGCCAAAGTCGCCGGCACGCGTATTTCTCCCGCCGAGTTCGACAACGCATTGCGCGAGCGTCAGGAAGAACTTCGCCAGATGATGAAGGACAAGGTCGATACCTCGATGCTGGACAGCAACGAGGTGCGCAACGCCGTCATCAATGGTCTCGTCGAGAAGCGGGCCTTGCTGGCCCACTCCCTGAACTCCGGCATGGCCGTGCCGGACGCCCAGGTCCAGAAGATCATCCGCGAGATCCCGTACTTCCAGGATCAGGCGACCGGCAAGTTCTCCCTCGCTCGCTACAACGAACTGCTGAAGAGCCAGGGTATGACCGCCGTCATGTTCGAGGAGCGAGTGCGGCAGGATCTGCGTATTGCGCAGACGCGCGGGTCCGTCGTGGATTCGACTGTTCTGGCCGACGCCGTGGTCACGAAGCTGGGCAAGATCCGGGAACAGACGCGAGTCGTCAGTCAGGTCATTTTCTCGCCGGAGAAAGCGGTCGGACGCGTGACGGTGACAGACGACGAGGTCCGCAAGCACTATGACGCGACCCAAAAGGACTTCCGCATTCCTGAGCGTGCCCGTGTCGAGTACATCGTGCTGGGCCCGGATTCTCTCGGTAAGGCAGTGGCGGTCAGCGATGACGAGATCCGCGAGTACTACGACAAGAACAAGTCGCAGTACTCCAAGCCCGAGGAGCGCAAGGCGAGCCACATCCTCATCTCGCTCGGCAAGGACGCCGACGCTGCCGCGAAAGACAAGGCGCGGAAGCAGGCCGAGGACCTGCTGGCGCAAGTGAAGGCCGCACCGAAGAGCTTCGAGGATCTGGCCCGCAAGTTCTCCCAGGACCCCGGTTCCGCGAAGTCTGGCGGTAGCCTCGGATTCTTTGCCCGCGGGGCGATGGTCAAGCCCTTCGACGAAGCGGTATTCGCCATGAAGGCGGGAGATCTGCAGGGGCCCGTCGAGACTCAGTACGGCTTCCACATCATTCGTCTCGACGAGATCAAGGCGGCGTCGGAGACTCCGATCGAGGAAGTGAAGGCCGCCATCGAAGAGCAACTTCGCAAGCCCAAGATCGGCAAGGCGTTCGCTGACATGGCCGAGAACTTCACGCAGACGGTCTACGAGCAGTCGGACAGCCTCAAGCCGGCCGCGGAAGCCTTCAAGCTCAAGATCGAGACCAGCGACTGGATCACGCGCGATGGTGGCGGTGACCCGCTCCTCGCTAAGCCGGCGATGCTCGCCAAGATCTTTTCCGAAGACGTCATCAAGAACAAGCGCAACACGGACGCCATCGAGGTCGAGTCCGGCAAACTAGTCGCTGCTCGTGTGATCGAGCACCGCGAGGCCAGTGTGCTGCCCTTCGAGGACGTGAAGTCCGATATCGCGAAGCGCCTGCAGCTTGTGAAAGCCGCGAAGCAGATGGAAACGGACGGCCGCGCCGCTTTGGAGAAGGCTCGCAAGGGCGATGAAGCCGGGCTGGACTGGTCGGCGCCTGTGGAACTGTCCCTGCAGCGCCCCGGAACGCTTGTGGCGGAGGCTGCTCGCGACGTCTTCGCCGCAGACCCCGCAAAGCTTCCGGCATTCGTCGGCGTTCAGGACGCCAACGGTCGCTACCTGCTCTACAAGATCACCAAGGTAGTGGAGGCGCCCGATCTGCCTCCCGAGGAAAAGAAGGCATTGGCCAAGCAGATCGCCCAGGTGGCGGCCCAGCAGCAATGGGATGCCTACTTGCAGGCCATCAAGGCTTCGGCCGGTGTTTCGATCGATACAACCAAGATCGAACGCAAAGCGCAGCAGTAGCCTGCAACGGAAGGCGGCCTTCACGGCCGCACTCCGCTCACCACAGGAGGACGCTTGGTCCTCCCTGACGTTTAGCCGAGACTCAAGCCGCTGGTGGTGTTGAAGCCGGCATCCACATAGAGAATCTCTCCGGTGATGCCGCTCGCCAGCGGACTCAGCAGGAACGCTGCCGCATTGCCGACTTCATCGATCGTGACGTTGCGGCGCAGCGGCGCAGCCTGCTCGTTGGCCGAAAGGATCTTGCTGAAATTGCCGATGCCCGCCGCCGCTAGCGTCTTGATGGGGCCGGCAGAAATCGCATTAACCCGCACGCCGTTCGGCCCCAGGCTTTGCGCCATGTAACGGACGTTCGCCTCCAGGCTAGCCTTGGCGAGGCCCATCACGTTGTAGTTGGGCAGCGAGCGCTCCGCGCCCAGGTACGAGAGCGTGATCAGCGCGGCGTCCCGACCCTGCATCAGCGGCCTCGCGGCCTTGGCGAGCGCCGCGAAGCTGTATGAGCTGACGTCGTGAGCGATGGCGAATGCCTCGCGCGAGATGGCATCGAGGAAGTCTCCTGCCAGCGCTTCCCGCGGGGCGAAGGCGATCGAGTGCACGAGCCCGTCCAGGCTGTCCCACTGTGCCGAGAGCGACTGGAACAGCGCATCGATCTCCTCGTCCCGCGCGACATCGCAAGGGAAGACCAGGGTGGAATCGAACTCCCTGGCGAGGTCGCGTACGCGATCCTCCACCCGTTCGCCCTGATAGGTGAACGCGAGCTCGGCACCTTCCCGGCGACAGGCCTTGGCAATGCCATAGGCAATCGACCGGTTGCTGAGCAGCCCGGTAACCAGTATTCGACGACCTGCCAGAAATCCCATGTGATGCTTTCCTCGACGATGACTGTGGGTATTATATCGGCGGACCTCCGATTGCCCACGGATATGGCGCACGCCCGCGCGCCGAGGCTTGCGTAACCCTATTCCATGCGAATGCTCCATGCCGTGCTGGTCGTGCCGCTCCTGGCGTTCGTCGCGGGTTGCGGTGACCCCTGGAACAATCCCTACCCGCGCGGGCAGGCGAGCGAGAACGTTCTCTACGCGGGCTTCAACGAGCGCCCCAAGCATCTCGATCCGGTCCAGTCGTACAGCTCGAACGAGATAACGTTCACCGCGCAGATCTACACCCCGCCGCTTCAGTACCACTACCTGGAGCGCCCGCACACGCTGATTCCTTTCGCCGCGGAAGCCGTCCCGGTCGGCGTCGCCCTTGATGCCCAGGGCAACGCGTTGCCGCCCGACGCGCCACAGGCGCAGGCCGCGTTCACCGTTTACGACATCCGGATTCGCCGCGGTCTGAAGTACCAGCCGCATCCGGCCTTCGCATTGAAACAGACCGGTGAACAGCGCTATGTGGGTCTGACGGAGAAGGATGTCGAGGACATCCATGCCCTCGGCGATTTTCCGGAGACAGGGTCGCGGGAGGTCACGGCCGAGGACTTTGCGTACCAGATCAAGCGGCTCGCCCACCCCCGCCTGCATTCGCCGATCCTGGGGTTGATGGCGGACTACATTGTCGGATTGAAGGAACTCGCCAAGTCGCTTCGTGAGCAGAACGAGGCCATGGTCAAGGCCGGGCACAAGGACGACTGGATCGATCTGCGGGCGGCCAGGCTCGATGGCGTGGAGGTGATCGACCGGTACACGTTGCGCATCCGTTTGCGCGGCAGCTATCCGCAGTTCGTCTACTGGCTCGCGATGCCGTTCTTCGCGCCGATTCCCTACGAAGCGGACCGCTTCTACTCACAGGCGGTGCTCGCCCCACGCAACATTTCGCTGGACACCTACCCGGTCGGGTCCGGTCCGTACATGCTCACCCGCAACGACCCGAATCGCCAGATGGTGCTGGAGCGGAATCCCAACTACTTCGGGGAGCGATATCCGGAATCCGGCGAACCTGCCGACCGCGCGGCAGGCCTCCTGCGGGACGCGGGCAAGCCGCTGCCCTTCATCGAAAAAGTGATATACAGCCTCGAGAAGGAGAGCATTCCTTATTGGAACAAGTTCCTGCAGGGCTACTTCGATGCGTCCGGAATCAGTTCTGATGCGTTCGATCAGGCCGTGAGGACCAGCGGATCCGGAGACGTCGCCCTGACAGACGAGATGATCGAGCGCGGCATCACGCTGAAGACGGCCGTGGCGCCCTCGACGTTCTACATGGGCTTCAACATGCTCGACACCGTCATCGGGGGATCGTCGGATAGAACGCGCAAGCTCCGCCAGGCCATCGCCATCGCAGTGGACTACGAGGAGTACATCGCGATCTTCGCGAACGGCCGGGGAATTGCGGCGCAAGGGCCCCTTCCGCCCGGGATCTTCGGGTACCGCGAGGGGCAGCCAGGCATGAATCCCGTGGTCTACGACTGGGTCGACGGCGTACCGAAACGCAAGCCTCTCTCGGAGGCGAAACGACTCCTCGCGGAGGCCGGCTATCCCGGCGGCGCGGACGAAAAAACCGGCTCACCCCTCGTGCTCTATCTCGACGCCACGGCCCGCGGCCCCGACGACAAGGCGCGACTCGACTGGCTGCGCAAGCAGTTCGCCAAGCTCAACGTCGACCTCGTGGTCCGCTCGACGGACTACAACCGTTTCCAGGAGAAGATCCGCAAGGGGAACGCCCAGGTGTTCTACTGGGGCTGGAATGCGGACTATCCCGATCCCGAGAACTTCCTGTTTCTGCTTCATGGGCCGCAGAGCAAGGTGAAGGCCCAGGGCGAGAATGCCGCCAACTATGCGGATGCCGAGTACGACCGCCTGTTCGAGGAAATGAAGAACATGGCCAATGGCCCGCGGCGTCAGGAAATCATCGATCGCATGACGCGCATCGTGCAGCGCGATGTCCCGTGGTTATGGGGCATGCACCCCAAGGAATACAGCCTCGCGCACGGCTGGGTCCACAACCGCAAGCCGAATCAGATCGCCCACAACCTGCTCAAGTATCAGCGCATCGATCCGGTGGCGCGGGCGGGTCGCCGCCAGGCCTGGAACTCGCCGTCCCCCTGGCCGGCAGCAGGGGTCGCTGCGGCTTGTGTCGCGCTCGTGTTTCCGGCCGTGGCGCTTTACCGTCGTCGCGAGCGGCGCTCCGCCCGCTGGGATCTCGGACGGGGCTGACCATGGGCGGATACCTTCTCAGACGGCTGCTGTACGCGATCCCGATCCTGCTGGGCGTCAACATTCTGACGTTCTCGCTCTTCTTCGTGGTGAACACCCCCGACGACATGGCGCGCATGCAGCTCGGCGTGAAGCGAGTCACGCCCGAGGCCATCGAACAGTGGAAGCGTGAACGCGAGTACGACCGTCCTCTGTTGCTCAACACTCAGGCGGAAGGGGCGGCACGCCTGACGGACACGATCTTCTTCAAGCACTCCCTCAGTCTCTTCAGCTTCGACTTCGGTCGCTCCGAGTCGGACGGGCGGGATATCGCCCACGAGATCCGCAAGCGAATGGTACCGAGCCTGTCGGTCGCGGTACCGGTCTTCGTGGTGGGCCTCGCGTTCTACGTGAGCTTCGCGCTGATGCTCGTGTTCTTCCGGGGTACGTCGATCGACACATCGGGCGTCGTGCTGTGCGTGGCCGCGATGTCGATCTCGGGCATGTTCTACATCATCGGCGGCCAGTATCTCGTCGGCAAGCTCTGGCACTGGACACCCATCTCCGGATTCGGCCAGGGGCCGGATGCCTGGCGTTTTCTGTTGCTGCCCATCCTCGTGGCGCTCGTGTCCTCGCTCGGCGAGGACAGCCGGCTCTTCCGCAGCTTCTTCCTCGAGGAGATCCACAAGGACTATGTGCGCACGGCGCGCGCCAAGGGTCTGGGCGAGTCACGGATCCTTTTTCATCATGTGCTGCGCAACGCGCTCATCCCGATCCTCACGGGCGCAGTGGTGGTGATCCCGCGCCTGTTCCTCGGCAGCCTCATCCTCGAGTCCTTCTTCGGTATTCCGGGCCTGGGCAGCTACACCATCGACGCGATCAACTCGCAGGACTTCGCCGTCGTCCGCACGATGGTGTTCCTCGGCTCGCTCCTCTACATCGTGGGGCTCATCCTGACCGACCTTTCGTACACGCTGGTGGACCCGCGCGTGAGGCTGCAATGAATCTGCCCTTCCAGCCGGTGGTTCTGTGGACGGACGGGCTGCTGTTCCTGCTCGTGGCAGTCGTGCTCGGCTTCGTTCGGTGGAGCCGCCACGAAGAGCATCTGCGGGCGCCCTGGCGCAAGGTGGCGCGCTCGCGCGGCGGGATGATCGCCGTCACCGTCCTCGTGCTCTATGCCGGCGTCGCGCTCCTCGATTCGCTCCACTATCGGCGGGCCCTGCCGACGGACAAGCCCGGCGCCGAGGTCACATACGCTCCGGAAGTGCTTTCGGTCCTGGATACGTTCGCGCGTCCGCTGCGTGACGGATCGGAACGTACCTTCTCGGCGCCGTTCGCCGCGACTGCCTTCGTGAAGGAAACGATCACGCGGGCAGACGGTACCCAGGTGCGAGACTTCCCGCGGCTCCGCTACGGCGGAAGACTTCTCGAGAACCCGGATGTCGAGCGGGTGCCGGACATCGCGCGGCGCGCGCTGGGCGGTCTGGCCGCAGGCGTGCTGCTGTGGGTGACGCTTGCCGGACTCGTCACCGGCTACGTGGCCCATCGCAGCGGCGAGACTTTCGCGGAAGTGTCCGCGGCCGCCTGGCGTGGCGAACACGCGCTGCCGTTGCGGGCGATACTGCTGACGCTCGGTGGGGCCTGTGCAGTCATCGTGCCGTTGCTCGTGCTGTCCGCCCACTACCACGTGCTCGGGACCGACAAGGTGGGGCAGGACGTCTTCTACCTTACGCTGAAGAGCATCCGCACCGGGCTCGTCATCGGCACGATCACGACGCTCGTGATGCTGCCCTTCGCGCTCGCGCTGGGCATCATGGCCGGCTATTTCGGCGGGTGGGTCGACGACGTGATCCAGTATCTCTACACCACGCTGAGTTCCATACCCGGCGTGCTGCTCATCGCCGCTTCCGTGCTGATGATGCAGGTCTACATGGACACGCACGCGGACACCTTCGATTCGATCACGCGCCGTGCCGATTTCCGGCTCATGTTCCTGTGCGTGATTCTCGGTGTGACGAGCTGGACGGGGCTGTGCCGGCTTCTGCGCGGCGAGACGCTCAAGCTGCGCGAGCTCGATTACGTCCAGGCGGCGCGCGCTTTCGGAGTGAGTCCGTGGCGGATCATGCTTCGCCACGTCCTTCCCAATGTCCTGCATCTCGTCATCATCACGACCGTGCTCGGATTCAGCGCGCTCGTTCTCGCCGAGGCCGTGTTGTCTTATGTCGGCGTGGGTGTCGACCCCGCCATGAACAGCTTCGGCACGATGATCAACGCCGCCCGTCTCGAGATGGCCCGGGAGCCGATCGTGTGGTGGTCCCTGTTTTCGGCCTTCGTGTTCATGTTCGTGCTCGTGCTGTGCGCCAATCTGTTCGCCGATGCGGTGCGCGATGCGCTCGATCCGAGAATGCGGGAGCAGGTGTCTCCGGCGGCCGCTCTGCGGCGCGCCCGGGCGCTGGCTGCTTCCACGAGGAGCGTGGCATGAGTGGCGAACCGCTGCTGAGCGTCGACGGGCTCTCCACGTGGATCGGCGCCGGAGACGATGTCGTGCGGGCCGTGGATCAGGTTTCCTTCGAAATCCGGAAAGGCGAAACCTTCGCGCTCGTCGGCGAATCCGGGTGCGGCAAGTCGATGACCGCGCTTTCCATCATGCGCCTGTTGCCGGACGGGGCGGGGATCGTGGGCGGTGGCGTGCACTTCGGCGGCCGGGACCTCGCGAGTCTCCCCGAGCGCGAGATGCGGGAAGTGAGGGGGCGCCGGATCGCGATGATCTTCCAGGAACCGGCGACGAGTCTGAATCCGGTGCTTCCCGTAGGCCGGCAAGTGGAGGAGGTTCTGGTCCGCCACGCTGGCTTGCGGGGAGGTGCGGCGCGAGCCCGGGTTCAGGAGTTGTTCGAATCCGTCGGCATTCCGGATGCGGTGCGGCGGCTGGATGAATATCCGTTTCAGTTGTCCGGCGGTCTGCGTCAGCGCGTGATGATCGCCATCGCGCTCGCCTGCGAGCCGGATCTGCTCATCGCGGACGAACCGACGACCGCGCTCGACGTGACGATCCAGGCCCAGGTGCTCGACCTGCTCGCCGAACTGCAGCGCCGCACCGGCATGGCGATGCTGCTCATCACCCATGATCTCGCGGTCGTGGCGCAGATGTCTGCCCGCGTCGCCGTCATGTACGCGGGGCAGATCGTCGAATCGGCGCGCACGCGGCGTTTTCTCGACAAGCCCGGTCATCCCTATGCACGCATGCTGCTTCGGGCGTTGCCGGGCACGGACGCGCGCAGCGGGCGGCTCGCCAGTATCCCGGGCGCCATACCGGATCTCCGACAGACCTTCGCCGGTTGTCGTTTCGCGCCTCGCTGCGATCGCGTGGTCGAGGCATGCCGCCAGTCGACGCAGACCCTCGGCGCGGTGGGCGACGGTTGGGAGGTGCGGTGCAGCCGGGTCGAGGCAGCGACGGTGGGTCAGGGCGCGTCTCCTGCGATGCCCGCCGCTCCGGCGACGTCGCGATCGACGGGCGGACGGCAATCAGCCGCTCCGCTGCTGGATGTCCAGGGTCTTCAGGTCCACTTCCCGGTGAAGCGCGGGCTGTTGCGGCGGACCGCCGCCATGGTCCGCGCGGTGGATGGCGTGGACCTTCGCCTCGAGGCGGGCACCACGGTCGCGCTCGTCGGCGAATCCGGCTGCGGGAAGACGACCGTCGGAAAGAGCATCGTGCAGCTGATCCGCCCGACCGCCGGGCGGGTGGTGTTTGCCGGCACCGATCTCTGCGGACTCGACGAGCAGAGGCTCGCGCGTCTGCGCAAGGGATTCCAGATGGTGTTCCAGGATCCGTTCTCGTCGTTGGATCCGCGCATGCGCGTCAACGAGATTCTGGAGGAGGGCATGGTCGCGCTCTGCCCGGAAATCGGTGCCATCGAGCGTTCGCGGAGGATCGATTCGCTGCTGGAGCGCGTGGGACTCGGCGTGGCGGCGAAAGGCCGGTATCCGCACGAGTTTTCCGGGGGGCAGCGACAGCGGATCGCCATCGCACGGGCACTTGCCGTGGAGCCGAAGGTCCTCGTGTGCGATGAACCGACTTCAGCCCTGGACGTCTCGGTTCAGGCTCAGATCCTGAACCTGCTGAAGGACATTCAGGAAGAGATGGGGCTCGCCTACCTCTTCATCACGCACAACCTGTCGGTGGTCGAGTATCTCGCGGACGAGGTGGCGGTGATGTACCTGGGGCGCATCGTGGAGCAGGGTACCGCGCGCGAGGTGTTGTCGTCGCCGGTCCATCCATACACGCAGGCCCTGCTGGCTGCCGTGCCGAGAATCAATTCCTCAGCCAGTCGCCAGGGCAGGCTCGCGGGAGATCCGCCGTCTCCTACTGCGCCGCCCGTGGGTTGTCATTTTCAGCCGCGCTGCCCGCACGCCACGGACACGTGCCGGCGGGACTACCCGGCGTCAAGGCAGGTGTCGTCGACGCACAGCGTGCACTGCATCCTCGACCGCCCGCGAAGCGCCGGCTGAGCCGCTCGAACTTCTCCGGAAGTACTCCCGCGCTCTAGCGGAGGACGCGGCGACGAAGCCGCCCGGACTCAGCGGCGCTGGGCGAGTTGCTGTCGCTTGGTGGTCGCCGCGAGAGGCTTGCGGGATTCGCTACGTTCCCGCCCTTTCGCCACCTTGGGGGAGGCGGAAGAGCGTGATGGTGACTTTTGCGCCAGCGTCGCGCGGCCAGGTTTGCCCGTGGCTTTCGCGGCGTGCCGGGCGGAGACACTGCGCGGTTGCAGGGCGATCCGCTGCCCCAGGCGCACGCGCTCCTGTCGCAGACCGTTCCAGGCCATCAGTTCCTTGACGGACACCCCGTAGCGCGAAGCGATGTTGTGAAGCGTATCGCCGCGACCGACGCGATGCACGCCCCGGCGTTCCGGCAGCAGTTCGGGCGGGCTGAACGCCGCCATGTCGAGCGACGTGGATCGGCTGCCCGATCCCGGGACGAGCAGGGTGGACCCGGCCTTGAGACGACCATTCTTCGCGACGCCGTTCACCTGCTGCAACAGGCTCACGGTGGTGCCGAACCGCCGGGCGATGGCCTCGAGGCGCTCGGGACGGTCCACCCGATAGGTCTGCCAGTTGAGCAGGCGGCCTTCGGATGCCTTGAGATTCTCGGCGAACTCATCGGCCTTGTCGGCCGGCAGGAGCAGAGAATCGCCCTGGGTCGGCGTGATGACCGGACGGTTGAATGCCGGATTGAGCGACTTCAATTCTTCGACCGGCACGCCGGCCAGCTGGGCAGCGCGCTGGAAGTCCATGTGCCCGGGGGCCGCCACGCGGATGAAGTACGGCTCGTTCGGAAGGTCGTCCAGTGCAAGGCCGAACTTCTCCGGCTCGGCGACGATGTTCTTCACCGCGAGGAGTTTCGGAACGTAGTTGCGGGTTTCGGCGGGCATCCGCAGGCTGTTGTAGTCGGACGGGAGACCGACACGCTGATTGCGCTCGATCGCGCGCGCCACCGCGCCTTCGCCCCAGTTGTAAGCGGCAAGAGCGAGATGCCAGTCGCCGAAATCACCATAGAGCTTCTGAAGGTAGTCGAGCGCAGCACGCGTGGCGGCGAGCACGTCGCGACGGCCGTCGTACCACCAGTTCTGCTGCAGACCGTAGTGCCGACCGGTCGTCGGAATGAACTGCCACATGCCGGCCGCGTGGGCCTTGGAGTAGGCCGCGGGGTTGTAGGCGCTCTCGATCATGGGCAGCAGCGCAATCTCCAGCGGCATGCCCCGCTTTTCCACCTCCTCGACGACGAAGTGGAGGTAGCGCTTGCCGCGGGACATGATCCGCTTGAGGTAGTCCGGCCGTGCGGCGTAGTAATCCTCGTATCGCGAGACCAGCGGCGAGTCGAGCGTATCCATGCGGAAGCCGGCTCTCACGCGCGTCCACAGGTTTGCGTGACGGGCCGGATCGTGAACGCCATCGCCGGAGAATTCATCGGGGAACACCGGCGCGAGTTCCTCCGACCCGGTGGGTGGCATGACGGCGGAAGGCGCCTCGGCAACCGGATCGAGACGCGCCGCGGGACTGGCCGCCACGGTCTGGGGGACGTTCGGGGTGGGCGGAATCGGGAGAGCCGCAAGGTCGGCCGCGTCCTTCGACGGCGAAGAACGGCCACTGCCCGAGATCGGCGTGCGTGCGGCACCGGGGATGTCGTTTGCCCCCGACGGTGCCTGAGCAACGACGACCGGGAGTTCACGCTCCGCCGAGTACGAACCGGAGACCGGGGCAGCAGGCTTCTGCTGCGTGGACTTCTCTGCTGTCCACGGTGCCGGTCCGGAAACCGGCGCGCGTCGGGCAGGCAGCGTGGTGTCGGCCTCCGCAGGAATGCGGGCCGCAACGGGTTCCATGGCGTGGCCAGGCGGACGCTCGACACCCGCGGCCGGGGGAATCTCGGCGGGAGCGAATGCATGAACGCCCGGGGCGGACGCGGACGGCGCCGTGGGTGACGACACTCCGGCGGGAGAACTGGCGGCCTTGCGGACGGTGTGATCGGGGCCGCCATGGACGGCACATGCCTGATTCACGACGCCGATGACCACCCCGGCCACCAGCAACTTCGTGGAATTGCGGACCATTTGATAGCCTTGTTTCAGAGCTTCAATAATCCTATTGAGGTCATTGATTTTCGTCAACAATTTTCATCTCCTCAATGGTCTGCATGGCCCCGGGGAGCAACCTGAGAAACAACGGTTCGCCCTTGCAGGACTTGAGTGAATTCGTCGCGGGCCCCCGCGGGGCGGGGAGAAAGCCGGATTCGCGGAAAGGAGCAAACATCGCTCCCGTACCTCGGGCGCGGGAAGGGGCAGGCTATACTTCGGCCCATATCGCGGCGCTTCGTTCCCTGACTCAACCGCCGCCGGCCGTTCCCGTTGACAACCGCATTGTCCTCCTTCGAGGCGTGTCCCGTGCACCCCAGTTTCGCCCCACCCGAGCCCAGGCCCCCGACCGTATCGCTTTCCGGATGGTTCGACTCACCGCTCGGGCAGTACCTTCTCCAGCGGGAGTTCGCTTTCTTCGATGCCGAGGTGGTGGATGCCTTCGGGTTCCACGCCCTGCAGTTCGGGCTGCCGGATCTCGATTTCCTGCGCCTGAACCGCATGTCCCATCGCGCCACCATCGGCTGCGAGCCCGGCTCGGTCGTCCGGGCCGACTTCTGCGAAGTGCCGATCGCCACTGCGAGCGTCGATTTGGTCGTCCTGCCTCACACCCTCGAATTCAGCCAGAATCCCCATCAGGTGCTGCGTGAGGTCCAGCGGATCCTCGTCCCCGAAGGTCACATCGTCATTTCCGGATTCAACCCGTGGAGTCTCTGGGGCGCAGCGCGCTGGCTGCCCAAGGATGCGCAACTGCCGCCCTGGTGTGGCCAGTTCATCAGCCTGCCCCGCATCAAGGACTGGCTGGCTCTGCTCGGGTTCGAACTCGCGGCGGGCCGGATGGGGGCCTACGTGCCGCCCTGCCGCGGGGAGACTTGGCTGCATCGACTGCGTTTTCTGGAACTGGCGGGTGATCGCTGGTGGCCGTTCGCAGGCGGTGTGTACTTCCTGCACGCGATCAAGCGCATTCCGGGCGCCCGCCTCATCACGCCCAAGTGGCGCATGAGCGTCGCCCGGAAGAAGGCGCTCGCCGTCGTGCCGCAGAACGTCTCCCATGTTCGCGATATCTCGTGCCACAGCCGCCGGCCGTCCGACGGGGAGCCCGAGCTGTGACGGGTGTCGTCGACATGTACACCGACGGGGCATGCAAGGGTAATCCCGGGGTCGGGGGATGGGGGGTTCTACTTCGGGCTGGCGACACCGAGAAGGAACTATTCGGCGGCGAGCGGCTCACCACCAACAATCGGATGGAACTGCTGGCCGTGATCGAGGGCCTGTCTGCCCTGTCCCGGCCGGCGCAGGTCCGGGTGCATACCGATTCGCAGTACGTCCAGAAGGGCATCAGCGAATGGATCGCCTCGTGGAAGCGACGGGGCTGGCGCACAGCGGACAACAAACCGGTCAAGAACCAGGATCTCTGGACTCGCCTCGATGCCATCGCCGCCACCCACAAGATCGAATGGGTCTGGGTGAAGGGTCACGCCGGACACGAAGGCAACGAGCGCGCGGACAGCCTCGCCAATCGCGGCGTGCAGTCAGTCACGGGCTGAACCGACAACCAGGCACTGCCATGCGTCAGATCATTCTCGATACTGAAACCACGGGTCTCGACCCGCAACTCGGTCACCGGGTGGTGGAACTCGCCTGTGTCGAGATCTTCAATCGCCGGATAACCGATCGCGCGTTCCACCGCTACCTGAATCCCGATCGCGCGAGCGATCCCGGCGCCCTCGAGGTTCACGGTCTGACGGAGGACTTTCTCCGCGACAAGCCGCGCTTCCCCGATATCGTGGACGAGTTCCTGGAATTCGTCGCGGGAGCGGAACTCGTGATTCACAACGCGGCGTTCGACGTGTCATTTCTCGATGCGGAACTCGCCCGCGCAGGCCGGCCTAACATCGCGCGGAGCGTTCCGTCCGTCCTCGACACGCTGCGCCTTGCGCGGCAGCTGCATCCCGGCAAGCGCAACAGTCTCGACGCGCTGTGCGAGCGCTATGCCGTAGACAATTCCCACCGGACGCTGCACGGCGCCCTGCTCGATTCACGCCTGCTCGGTGAGGTGTATCTCGCGATGACCCGGGGCCAGGAGAGCCTCGTGATCGAGGAATCCGAATCGGCCTCCGGACCGCGGACCCAGGTCTTGGCGACCGATGCTCGCGACCTCGTGCTGCAGCCCGCCGATGCGGAGGAGGTCCAAGCCCATCGCGATTACCTCGCCCAGCTGGACAAATCGGTCAAGGGCTCCTGCGTCTGGAATTCTCTGGCTACTGCGCCGTCTGCCGCATGATGCCGGTGCGTCGGCTATTTGGCCTGCTGTTCGTGGCCGCGGCACTTGTCGTTGCGGGCTGCGGTACCCCTGAGCGTGCGAAGGTGCCCGATACCGTCTCGTTCGCTCGCGAATGCGAGCAGCGTGTGCCCGAGGGAAAGGTGAGCGTGCATACGGTGCCTGTTCGCCCGAGGCTGGACGAGTCGCACTCGTACCAGGAGCTCACGCGAATGGCGGGGGAGGACGGCCGCCGCTGGGTGCTGGGCCTGACCCGACCTACGCTCCGCGTCGAGGCCCGCTGGGGGTTCACGGGGATCAGCGATCGTCGCACCGGCCGGGCCTGCGTGCGCCCCTCGCTCGAGATGACTCTGCGCTACGAACCGGTTCTCGTGTACATCGGTCGCGAGTTCGTGGCGGACCGTTGCGCCTACGACTTCATCCGTACCCACGAACAGCGGCATGTCGACGTGCATGTGCGCCGGTTGCAGGAAGTGGCCTTGCAGCTGGAAGGCGATCTGCGCCTGCGTCTGGCCGGCGTCACACACCTCGGGCCGCGCGACGAACTGGAAAGCAAGCTGAAGGCGGAAGTGAAGGACTACTGGATTCCGCGGGCCGAAGCGGCGTTGCAGGACGTCAAACGCCAGCATGCGGCGATCGATACCCCTGAGGAGTACTCGCGGTCCCGCAGCGTGTGCGGCGGGAGCATCGCGCGATTCCTGCCCAGGCACGCCCAAGGCAACTGAAGGTCACACGGCCCCGCTCAGAACACCTGCCGCTGCAACCGTGCCTGGTGAAGAATGGTGGTGGCGAGTTCTTCGATCGAGCTGTTGGTCGCGTCTAGGAACGGGATGCCTTCCTGGCGCATGAGCAGTTCCGCCCGATCGATTTCGTACTGGCAGTTGTCGATCTGTGCGTAGTTGCTGTTCGGGCGCCGTTCGTTGCGGATCTGCGCCAGCCGATCCGCCTGGATCGTGAGCCCGAAGAGCTTGCGGCGGAACTTCTGCAGCCGTGCGGGGAGCTTCATGTCCCGGAAGTCCTCGGGGATCAGCGGATAGTTGGCGGCCCGGATGCCGTACTGGAGCCCGAGATACAGGCAGGTGGGAGTCTTGCCGCATCGGGAGACGCCGACCAGCACGATGTCGGCATGCACGAGCTCCTTGGTGGAGACTCCATCATCGTGGGACAGCACGAAGTTCACGGCCTCGATGCGCGAGTGGTACTCGTCGACATTGCGGACCCGGTGCGCCCGGCCGATCTCCTGGGTGTGGTCCACGCCCAGTTCCTTCTCCATCGGCAGGATGAAGACCTGAAAGCAGTCGAGGTACAGCGCCTCAGCGGTGGCGATGATGGAGCGCAGTTCGGGATCCACCAGCGTGCTGAAGACCAGGGGCCGCTGGCCGTCCTCCGTTCCCGCCAGGTTGATCTGCCGGACAGCCTCGCGAGCCCGGTCCGGCGAGTCGACGAACGGCAGCGTCACTTCCTTGAAGGGAATACCCTCGAACTGCGACAGCAGGCTGTGACCCAGCATCTCGGCCGTGATGCCGGTGCGGTCTGAGACGAAGAAGGCTCTTCTCGGGCGGGAATCGGGCATGACGGGCGCGTGGTCGTATCGGTGTCGTGGAGAGGTTATGCTGCGGTGCAAAATCCTATCCGGTAACATAGCATTTTTTTTGCATCCGCCTTGCGGATCGTCTCAGGGAGAACCACTACATGTCCGCCAGCCGTCCTTACGCCATCGCCTTCGAGCATCTGCGCATGACCGATGTGGAGAAGGTCGGAGGGAAGAACGCCTCGCTGGGCGAGATGATCAGCCAGCTCTCGTCCGTGGGCGTCCGCGTCCCGGGCGGTTTTGCGACGACGGCTGACGCTTTCCGGGACTTCCTGACTGAAACGGGGCTCACCGCCCGCATCGAGGAGGCTCTGGTCGGGCTGGATGTGGACGACGTCGCGACGCTCGCGCTCGTCGGCAAGAAGATCCGGACCTGGATCGCCGAGGCCCCGCTGCCCACGCGGTTGCTCGCCGAGATCGAAAGTCACTACCGCAAGCTGTCCGAAACCGGCGACGCCACCGTCGCAGTGCGGTCTTCGGCGACGGCCGAAGACCTGCCCGATGCCTCCTTCGCCGGCCAGCAGGAAACCTTCCTGAACATCCGGGGCATCGAACACGTGGTCGATGCCGTCCGCCACACCTTCGCGTCCCTCTACAACGACCGGGCGATCGCCTATCGGGTCCACAAGGGCTTCGAGCATGGCAACGTCGCGCTGTCGTGCGGCATCCAGCGCATGGTCCGCAGCGATCTCGGCGCGAGCGGCGTGCTGTTCACCATCGATACGGAATCCGGGTTCGATCAGGTCGTGTTCATCACGGCGTCCTACGGGCTGGGCGAGACCGTCGTGCAGGGCGCGGTGAATCCTGACGAGTTCTACGTCTGGAAGAAAGGCCTCGAAATGGGCAAGCCGGCCGTGCTGCGCCGTGCCCTCGGCGCCAAGGCGATCAAGATGATCTTCGGCGAGTCGGCGCAGGCCGGCAAATCGGTCATTACGGTGCCCGTGCCGGAAGCGGATCGTCGCCGTTATGCAATCACCGACAGCGAAGTCATGGAACTCGCCCGCTATGCGACCATCATCGAGCGCCACTACGGCCGCCCGATGGACATCGAGTGGGGTCGTGACGGCGATGACGGGCGGCTGTACATCCTGCAGGCGCGCCCGGAGACTGTGAAGTCCAACGCCCGCCATGACTCGCAGCAGACTTTTCGCCTAAAGACCCGTTCCGAGATCCTCGTGTCCGGCCGTGCCATCGGCAACCGCGCCGGCATCGGTGTGGTCCGGCTGATTCGCGATCCGGAGGAAATGCACCGCGTGCAGCCCGGGGACGTGCTGGTCACCGACATGACCGACCCGGACTGGGAGCCCGTGATGAAGCGTGCGGCGGCGATCGTTACCAACCGGGGCGGACGGACCTGCCACGCCGCAATCATTGCGCGCGAACTCGGGATTCCTGCAGTCGTCGGTTGCAACGACGCCACCAAGGTTCTCAAGGACGGCATGGAGGTCACCGTGTCGTGCACAGAAGGCGACACGGGCTTCGTGTACCGCGGCCGCCTGGAGGTGGAAGTCACGGACCTCTCCGTGCAGACGCTGCCCGAGCCGCCGGTCAAGATCTACATGAACGTGGGCAACCCGGAACTCGCCTTCGAGTTCTCGCGCCTGCCCAATTCCGGGGTCGGGCTCGCCCGTCTCGAGTTCATCATCGCCCGCATGATCGGTGTGCACCCGAAGGCCATCCTGGCGTACCCGGACATCCCGGTCGACGTGCGCAATGTCATTGAATCTCACGCGGCCGCCTATGGTGACCCTGTCTCCTTCTACGTCGAGAAGCTGACCGAGGGCATCGCCACCCTGGCGGCGGCCTTCTACCCGAAGCCTGTCATCGTGCGCCTGTCCGACTTCAAGTCGAACGAGTATTCCAGTCTGGTGGGCGGCAAGCGCTACGAGCCCGAGGAAGAGAATCCGATGCTCGGATTCCGCGGCGCCTCCCGCTACATTTCTTCCAGCTTCCGCGACTGTTTCGAACTCGAGTGCCGGGCGCTGCGCAAGGTGCGCGACGAGATGGGGCTCACAAACGTCGAGATCATGGTGCCCTTTGTCCGCAACGTGGAGGAGGGGCGCCGGGTGGTGTCGCTGCTCGCCGACAACGGCCTCAAGCGCGGCGTGAACGGGCTCAAGGTGGTGATGATGTGCGAGATCCCCTCGAATGCTCTGCTGGCTGAGCAGTTCCTCCAGCATTTCGACGGGTTCTCCATTGGCTCCAACGACCTCACGCAGCTCACGCTTGGCCTCGACCGGGACTCCGGCATCGTGGCCGATTCCTTCGACGAGCGTGATCCCGCCGTGAAGATGCTGCTGCGCATGGCGATCCAGGCGTGCCGCAAGCACGGCAAGTACGTGGGCATCTGCGGCCAGGGGCCCTCGGACCACCCGGACCTCGCCCAGTGGCTGGTGGAGCAGGGCATCGACACCATTTCGCTCAATCCGGACACGGTCGTCGACACCTGGCTGTTCCTCGCGAACGCGCCCAAGCGTTCCGAGACGGTTCCCGCCTGAAAACCGCATACGGAAGGGGGCGCGGAGGTTTCGGCCGCCCCCCCTTTTGGATTATCATCGGGGTTGCCATCACAGTGAGCCTCGCATGACCCAGTACATCTTTGTCACAGGTGGTGTGGTCTCCTCCCTGGGCAAAGGTATCGCCGCCGCATCCCTTGCCGCCATTCTCGAATCGCGCGGCATACGGGTCACCCTCCTCAAGCTCGATCCGTACATCAACGTCGATCCGGGCACCATGAGCCCGTTCCAGCACGGGGAGGTATTCGTCACCGACGATGGCGCGGAAACGGACCTGGACCTGGGCCACTACGAACGCTTCGTGCGCGCCCGCATGGGCAAGCGCAACAACTTCACCACCGGCCAGATCTACGAGAGCGTCATCAAGAAGGAACGGCGCGGGGATTATCTTGGCGGCACGGTCCAGGTGATCCCGCATATCACCGACGAGATCAAGCACCACATCCGCCTCGGGGCCGGCGACGCCGACGTTGCCATCGTCGAAATCGGCGGCACGGTGGGTGACATCGAGTCGCTGCCGTTCCTCGAAGCCATCCGGCAGATGAGTCTGCAGCAGGGACGCAACAACACCTGCTTCATCCACCTCACGCTGGTGCCCTACATCGCTTCGGCCGGCGAGATCAAGACCAAGCCCACCCAGCACTCGGTCAAGGAACTGCGAGAGATCGGCATCCAGCCGGACATCGTGCTCTGCCGCGCCGACCGCCAGTTGCCGGAGGACGAGCGCCGCAAGATCGCGCTCTTCACCAACGTCGAGGAAAAGGCGGTCATCAGCGCCATCGACGTGGACTGCATCTACAAGATTCCCGGCATCCTGCACGCCCAGGGCCTCGACGAGATCGTCTGCCGCAAGCTCGAGCTGACCGCGCCGCCCGCGAATCTGGCGGAGTGGGATCGTCTGGTCTATCAGCTGCAGCATCCGCACGACGAGGTGGACATCGCCCTGGTGGGCAAGTACGTGGACCTGACGGAGTCCTACAAGTCGCTGTCCGAGGCCCTCACCCACGCGGGCATCCACACCAGCGCCAAGATCAACATCCACTACATCGATTCCGAGAAGATCGAAGCCCAGGGGACCGCCGCGCTCGAAGGCATGGACGCCATCCTCGTGCCGGGCGGCTTCGGCAAGCGGGGCGTGGAAGGCAAGATCAAGGCAATCCGCTTCGCCCGGGAGAACCGGGTGCCCTACCTGGGCATCTGCCTGGGCATGCAGCTCGCCGTCATCGAGTTCGCCCGCGACGTCGCCGGCATGCCCGGCGCCCACAGCACGGAGTTCGAGCCGAACGCGCCTTTCCCGGTGGTGGCGCTCATCGACGAATGGGTCGATCGCGCCGGTACGGTGGAGGTCCGTTCCGAGAATTCCGATCTCGGCGGGACCATGCGCCTCGGCAGCCAGGAGGCCCTTCTGGAACCTGACTCTCTCGCGCGCAAGGTTTACGGCAGTGACCGAATCGCCGAGCGGCATCGTCATCGGTATGAAGTGAACAACACGCATCTCGGCCGGCTCCAGGCCGCCGGGCTCAAGGTGAGCGCCTGGTCTGCCGGTGCCGAGCGGCTGACCGAGATGATCGAACTCCCGGATCACCCCTGGTTCGTGGGCTGCCAGTTCCACCCGGAATTCACGTCCACGCCGCGAGCGGGCCATCCACTGTTCAAGGCCTATATCGAGGCGGCGATCCGTCACAAGGCCGGTGTGGCAAGCGCCGAACCGCCCGTCGCTTTGCGCTCCGCCGGCTGACATGCAGATCGGCGGCTTTCCAGTCGGACTCGGGTCCCCGCTGTTCCTGATCGCCGGGCCGTGCGTGGTCGAGTCACGGCAACTGGTGATGGACATCGCCGGGCAGCTGAAGGAACTCTGCGGCAGGCTTTCCGTGCCGTTCGTGTTCAAGGCTTCCTACGACAAGGCCAACCGGAGTTCGGGCGGGTCCTTTCGCGGTCCCGGGCTCGACGAGGGGCTCGACATCCTGGCCGACGTGCGGCGGACCATCGGGGTACCTGTGCTCACCGATGTCCACACCGAGGCGGAAGTGACTCGCGTCGCCGCTGTGGTCGACGTGCTGCAGACCCCGGCGTTCCTGTGCCGGCAGACGGATTTCATCCGCGCGGTAGCCTCGGCCGGCAAGCCGGTGAACATCAAGAAGGGCCAGTTCCTCTCGCCGTGGGAAATGCGCAACGTCGTGGTGAAGGCGAAGGAAGCCAGCGGGCAGGACAACGTTCTGGTCTGCGAGCGCGGCTTCAGCTTCGGCTACAACAACCTGGTGTCCGACATGCGCAGCCTGATGGTGATGCGTGACACCGGTTGCCCCGTGGTATTCGACGCCACCCACTCCGTGCAGTTGCCGGGCGGGCAGGGCAGCGCCAGTGGCGGGCAGCGGGAGTTCGTGCCGGTGCTGGCGCGCTCCGCCGTGGCCGCGGGAATTTCGGGCATCTTCATGGAGACGCACCCCGATCCGGCAAAGGCGCTGTCGGATGGCCCAAATGCCTGGCCGCTCCAGCACATGGAGGGGCTGCTGTCCACGCTGAAGGAACTCGACGTACTCGTGAAGCAGCGCGGGTTCGCCGAAGACTGGATCACCGCTGGCAAGCGCGCCGACGCGGCCTAGCCGAAGGACTTCTGTCGCGGCTACGCCATTGGATCAGAACTTCCCTAGCCAACGAGAAAGAAGACGATGAGTTCGATAGTCGATGTGATCGCCCGCGAGATTCTGGATTCCCGTGGCAATCCGACCGTGGAAGCCGACGTGCTGCTGGAATCCGGCGTGAGCGGCCGTGCCGCCGTGCCCTCCGGCGCCTCCACCGGCACGCGCGAAGCCATCGAGTTGCGTGACGGCGATGCCTCGCGCTTCGGTGGCAAGGGTGTGCTGAAGGCCGTCGAGAACGTCAACACCGAGATCTGCGAAGCGATCATCGGTCTCGACGCGAGCGAGCAGGCATTCATCGACGGCACCCTGATCGAACTGGATGGCACCGACAACAAGTCGCGCCTGGGCGCCAATGCGATGCTTGCCGTGTCCCTTGCCGTGGCCAAGGCGGCCGCCGACGAATCCGGCCTGCCGCTCTACCGATACCTCGGCGGCGCTTCCGCCATGCAGTTGCCGGTCCCCATGATGAACGTCATCAACGGCGGGGCCCACGCCAATAACAGCCTCGACCTGCAGGAATTCATGATCATCCCGGCAGGGTTGCCCACCTTCCGCGATGCGCTGCGCTGTGGCGCCGAGATCTTCCAGACGCTCAAGAAGCTCATCGACAGCCGCGGCATGCCCACAACGGTGGGCGACGAGGGCGGGTTCGCGCCGAGCCTGTCCCGGAACGAGGACGCGCTGGAACTCATTCTCGAAGCCATCGACCGGGCGGGTTACACCGCCGGCGAACAGGTGCTGATCGGCCTGGACTGCGCGAGCTCCGAGTTCTACAAGGACGGCCGCTATCACATCGCGGCCGAGGGGCTGCAGCTCACGTCGTCGGAGTTCGCCGACTACCTCGGTACCTGGTGCGACAAGTACCCCATCGTGTCAATCGAAGACGGCATGGCCGAGGACGACTGGGACGGCTGGAAGGTGCTGACCGAAAAGCTCGGCCGCCGCATCCAGCTCGTGGGTGACGATGTGTTCGTCACCAACACTCGCATCCTGAAGGAAGGCATCCGCCGCGGGATCGCCAACTCGATCCTCATCAAGATCAACCAGATCGGCACTCTCACCGAGACCTTCGCCGCTATCGAGATGGCCAAGCGCGCGGGCTACACCAGCGTCGTGTCGCACCGTTCCGGCGAAACGGAAGACACGATCATCGCGGACATCGCGGTCGCGACGAACGCGCTGCAGATCAAGACCGGGTCGCTGTCGCGTTCTGACCGCACCGCCAAGTACAACCAGCTCCTGCGCATCGAGGAAGATCTCGGTGACTCCGCGTCCTACGCCGGACGCGAGGCGTTCTATCACATCGAGTGACGTCGTGAGACTGCTCACCTTAGCCCTCATCGCGACGATCGTCGCGCTTCAGAGCCCACTGTGGTTCGGGAAGCGCGGCTGGCTCGAGGTGCATCAGCTCGAGGCGAAGGTGGAGGCCCACCGGGCCACAAACGAAGGCCTGAGGATGCGCAACGCGGCGCTCGATGCCGAAGTGCGCGATCTGAAGGAAGGCTATGAAGCCATCGAGGAACGCGCGCGTGCGGAACTCGGCATGATCCGCCGCGATGAAGTCTTCTTCCAGGTGCTGGACGTTCCCAAGAAAGTCACCGCCGCCGTCGATCCGCACCGCTGAGCGTGCGGGCGAAGCGATGCCCCGTCAGGACTGCAGGTCCTCTGCCGTATTGAGATTCCGGAACGCTTCCGGCTTATCGTCGAAGTCCACCGCGACCCAGTTCCGGGACCGGACCCATTCCTCTACCCGTCGTCCGCCCTGCGCAAGGTATCGGTCCAGGGTTGCAAGTACCTCCCGGCGGCAGAGGCAGAACACCGGATGCAGCCGGCCTGCGGCCTGCGCCACGGCAACATCAGCGCCAGCAGACCGGAGGCCTTCGGCAAGACGCCCCACGAGGTCCTCGGGCAGATTCGGACTGTCGCACGGTACGGTCACAACCAGATCGCACGCTGTTTCGTGCAGGGCGGCACTGAGGCCGGCGAGGGGGCCAAGAAAGTTGCCGTCCCGGTCGGCAATGACTCTCGCACCGTAGACCCCGTATCGGTCGACGTTGCGGTTGGCGTTGATGAAGAGTTCGTTCACCTGCGGGGCGAGTCGCTCTGCCGCATGCGCCACGAGCGGGCGTCCCCGGTAGTCGACGAGCCCCTTGTCGGCTCCTCCCATCCGGCGGCCCAGACCGCCCGCAAGGATGACACCGGCAATGCGCGTCACGTCCGGTCTCCCTGCCTGGGTGAACAACGGCGCCGGCGATGAGCGGGTTCCACGGACCGCCTTTGCCTTGTTCGGGTCGAACGATCCCCGGTATCATCCGGCGGCCCGGCTGGCCCTGCTCCCGATAACGGCATCGGGGCGTGCCCCATGGGAAAACAAAGATTGCGGCTGCAACCGCGGGACGCGACGGTCCGCGAGAGGCACGCGCACCCCTGACGGAGGAGCAGGCCCATGGCTGGTCTGTTGGAGAAGGAACGCATCATCGCGGGCCCCGGGTTCAACCGCTGGCTCGTGCCGCCCGCGGCGCTTTGCATCCATCTGTGCATCGGCATGGCCTACGGCTTCTCGGTGTTCTGGAAGCCTCTCGGCGGCGCGCTCGTGGGTCCCGACGGCAAACCGCTTGCCGCCTGCGCGGCCGGAGCCACCACGTTCTGGGACAAGCTGGGCGGCACTGTCCGCGCGCTCACTGCAACCGATTGTAACTGGACGCAGTTCGACCTCGGCTGGATGTACACGCTGTTCTTCGTGCTGCTTGGCTGCTCCGCGGCGCTGTGGGGCGGCTGGCTCGAGCGGTCGGGTCCGCGCAAGGCGGCGTTCGTGTCGACGCTCTGCTGGTGCGGCGGTCTGCTCATCTCTGCGCTGGGTGTCTCGATGCACCAGCTCTGGATGATGTGGGTGGGCTCCGGTGTCATCGGCGGTATCGGGCTCGGGCTCGGCTACATCTCCCCCGTGTCGACGCTCATCAAGTGGTTCCCAGATCGCCGCGGCATGGCGACCGGCATGGCGATCATGGGGTTCGGGGGCGGCGCCATGATCGGCTCCCCCTTCGCGACGCTGCTGATGAACACCTTCAAGACGCCCACGAGCCCCGGGGTGTGGCAGACCTTCGTCACGATGGCGGTGGTGTACTTCGTGTTCATGATGATCGGCGCTTTCGGTTACCGCGTGCCGCCCACCGGCTGGAAGCCGGCCGGCTGGACGCCTCCGCCTGCGAAGGAAAGCCAGTCGATGATCACGCAGAACCACGTCCACCTGCGCAACGCGCACCGGACGCCGCAGTTCTGGCTTCTGTGGATCGTGCTCTGCATGAACGTGTCGGCGGGAATCGGCATCATCGGTGCTGCCTCGCCGATGCTCCAGGAAACCTTCGGCGGCCAGCTCTTCGGCAACCCGGAAGTGGGCTTCGGCCAGTTCACCGACGAGAACAAGGCCGCGGCGGCTGCCGTCGGCGCCGGTTTCGTTGGGCTCATTTCGCTGCTCAACATCTTCGGGCGGATCGCCTGGGCCTCGTCGTCGGACAAGCTGGGGCGCAAAGCCACGTACTTCATCTTCTTCGCGCTGGGCACGGCGCTCTATGCCTTCGCCTCGCTCTCGGCCGACTGGCGCTCGATGGCCTTGTTCGTGGGCAGCTTCTGCATCATCGCCTCGATGTACGGCGGGGGCTTCGCCACCATTCCGGCCTACCTGGCGGACATGTTCGGCACGCAGTTCGTCGGCGCGATTCACGGGCGCCTGCTGACGGCGTGGTCGACGGCAGGCATTCTCGGTCCGGTCGTCGTCAACTACCTCCACGACACACGCAAGGAACAGGGCGTCCCGTTCGATCAGATCTACGGGCCGATCTTCTACGTACTCGCGGGAATGCTCGTGGTCGGGTTCGTCGCGAATCTGATGGTCCGGCCCGTGGCGGCCAAGTGGTTCATGAGCGACGAGGAACTCGCGTCCGAGCGCAAGCTCGCGCACGAGAAGGCCGCCGCGGCCGCGGTCGGGGGGGCGGGCAGTGGCGTCGCCGCTGGCGGCAGCCGCGGCATCGCGGTTCTCTTCTGGCTGCTCGTGGGGGTGCCGCTCGCCTGGGGCGTGTGGGTCACCGTCACGAAGGCGCTGATCCTCTTCAAGTGACGCTGCGTCATGGCCCCTGGAGCCGTCGCTCCGGGGGCCATGACCGCGGTCATTGTCTCTGCCAGACCTGCCAGCGTTCCTTGCCCTGGAATACCGGAATCGAGTCTTCCACCGCCTGGTCTTCCGTTCGGGTGAAGGCTCCGCCCATCAGGGTGTCGAGTGCCGGTGCCGAGATGCCGAAAGGCGGTCCGCGCTCGTTGTCATCGAAGAACCAGAACCCGGCTATACGTCCGCCTGGCCGGATGATCCTGGCAGTACGCGCCGCATAGTCGGGCCAGAGGCGACGGGGCAGGGCGCACAGGAAGGCGCGTTCGTACATCACATCGAAACCGTCCGCCGCATCGAAAGCGAAGAAATCCGCGAGGACGAATCGATCCGCATGCGCGGGGACGGTAGCCCGTGCCCGGCGGATCGCCCCTTCGCTGAAGTCGATCGCGACGACATCCATACCGGCCTCGGCGAATAGCGCCACCTCGTAACCGGACCCGCATCCCGGCACAAGTACACGCGTGTCGCGCGGCAGCGTCTTCGCGTACGCAGCGAGGCTCGCGGGACTGCGGCCGGCATCCCACGGGATCACGTTGCCCTCGTAACGGGTCTCCCAGAAGTCCGCCTTCGAGCTGTCCTGGGCCATGGCGGTCAGGCTGTCTGCGCCTCAGGTTTGGCTTCGAGCCGTGCCCGGATTTCCTGATTCGACCAGTAGCGCAAGCGCATCAGCGCGGGCGCGAGCCAACTGCCGTCCCCGTCGACCTCACGATGAGCGGCAGCGGTCGCAAGCAGATCCGCAAGGTCCAGCAGCACGCCGTGGGCGTAGGACTCGCGATCCGCGGCGTCGACGGAAACGACTTCGCACTCATGCGCCTGCGGACCATGGGTTCCGCCGTCCGGGACGGCGAATGCCGCCTGCGTCAATACGCCGCCGATCGTGGACTTTGCCCGTACGCCTGCTTCGGAGTCGTCCAGAGGATCTGGGTAGTCGGCGAGCGGCACGAAGGTATAGCGGATCATGCCGGGGATGGTGTTCAGCGTATCCACGAGGCGGTCCAGCGCCCGGCGCTTGGCGTCCGGCACGTCGGACGCACCTTCGCCGAACACCGTGGTGCCGTCGAATCGCATCGTGCCGGGATAGCCGAGTTCAGAGCGGGTCCGGGTGAGCGCGCGCCGCGCTTTCGCCATATCGCGGCGATGGAAGATGGTGAAGCCCATCAGGGCGATGCCGTCGAGGACCACGAAGCGGCCGAACCCGACGAAGGGCAGGGCCTGCAGGGGAGGTTTGGAGTTCACTGCCTGTCCTTTGCAGAGAGGTCGATTCCGGATTCGCCGCGTTGCCGCAGCCACAGTGCGAGCGTGATGAGAAGGGCGCCGGCGCCGATTGCGTACTGCAGCGGCGCCGCCTGAGGATAACCGGTCTTGAGTCCCGCCAGCAGCGCGACGGCGCAACCCAGTGTCACGATGATCCATACGAGATGCACGCGGGGGCCGCTGCCTGCGGGCCACCGCTTTGCCATGGCGACGCCCAGCACCGCCGAAAGCCAGCCACCGATCGTACCTGCGAGCACGTCGACGGGCCAGTGCACGCCGACCACGATTCGGGACAGCCCCACGACGGTCGCGACGGCGATCAACAGGGCCCGGAGTGCGGGGGTCGCCGCATGCAACGCACACAGCCCCGCTCCGAGAAAGATCGTGGTGGTGTGCCCGGAAGGAAACGAATGGGCCGAATAGGCCGGGCCGATGATGATGATGTCCGGCGATACCAGAACGCCGGGTGGACGCGGCGCGGAGAATATCGGTTTGCCCACGTGCACGAATACCGTTGCGGCGACCGCGCCGATCGCCAGAGCCCACGCGAGCCCCGGTCGCCTGAACACCAGCGGCGCCATCAGGGCGAGCGCCACCGCGGTGTCGCCCAGAATGGTCACGTAGGGCCACGGTGCCTCGCCAGTGTGTGCGCTCCACGCGTTGATCACGCTGAACCAGTGGCGATTGGCGTCCGTGGCGAGCACGCCGATGAGCAGAACGGCCGCCACTGCCGGCACGATCCAGACCCACGGCTTGCGCCAGGAGGCGGGGTCGTTCACGGTTTCGACTCCAGCACGCGCACGAGCGCGATGCCGTTCTTGCGGTAGAGCGTCTCGTACGCGGGCAGTTCACGCAGCCGCTTCACCTTGGCGAGGGCGATCTCGCCGGGCTTCGGATCCCGCTTCGCCACGAGACGGCCCGAGTAGACGATGAAGCTCGGCGTATCCAGCCCCCACATCACGACGTCGTAGCCGCGCTCCCTGGCGAGCAATGCCGCTTCCTTCACGGGCTGCTGCTGCAGCTGGCCGGCGGCGGGCAGGATGAAGCCGCCGAGAATCGCCGCCATGCCACACCCGGCGATGGCGAACTTCACTTCGAGCGATGGCCGGCGCCGGAAGGCGAGCACGACCGTCGCAACGAACAGACCGCCGGCCAGAGTGTAGTAGGCGGTGCCGAACTGAGAGCGGACATCCGCGAGCGCTTCCCGGTAGTACGGATCACGCACGCCGGGAACGTACTGTTCCAGCGCAATCGGCAGCGCGAGGAGCGCCCCGAATACCAGTGCGACGGGCAGCAGTGCCCACACGTGCGAACGCAGGTGGCGCACGTTGAGCGCCATCAGCACGAAAAGGCCCGAGTACCCGTAGAAGACGTAGTGCGGGAGCTTCGTGCCCGACAACGAGAAGAACAGGAACACGAAGCCGAACCACAGCAGACAGAAGCGCTGCGGAGGGTCCTCCCACACGGAGCGCCAGCGGCGCGCGACGTTCAGCAGGGGCGTGAGGAAGGGCAGCGTGGCGATGAAGAGCCACGGCACGTAGAAGAACACGCTGCCGTTGAATCCGTGCATCGGCGAGCTGAAGCGTTCGACGTTGTGCTTGAGCAGGAAGCCCCGCACGAAGGCATCGCCCTCCTTGGCGTACTGCGCGGCGTACCACGGGGCGGCGATCGCCAGCATGAGGGCGATGCCCACCGGGTCGAACAGGCCACGGAACCATACGCCAAGCTCGCGACGGCTCAGGCAGTACAGGAAGGTGGTGGCAAGCGGGATGAGCACGGCCACCGGGCCCTTGGCGAGCAGGCCGAAACCGATGGCGACAAAGCTCGCCCGCAGCCAGCGCTTGTCCTGCTCCGCGAGGTACAGGTAGGCCGAGGTGCAGGCGGCCACGATCAGCATGTTGAGTAGAGCATCGGCGATGGCAGCGCGGCCGATCACCGTGATGCCGGCCGCCGTTGCCGTGAAGGCCGCCGCCATCAGTGCAGCTTCGACGTTGCGGATGCGGCGCACGAACAGGTACACGAACAGGACCCAGGCCGTGGCGCACAGGGCGGACGGCAGCCGGAAGGCGAACTCGTTCTGCCCCAGCACGGTGACCGAGGCCGCCTGCAGCCAGTAGATCAGCACCGGCTTGTCATAGCGCGGCGCACCGTTCAGGAACGTGGAGATGTAGTCCCCGCGCAGGAGCATCTCGCGCGTGGCTTCGGTGAACGCGCCTTCGTCCAGATCGAACAGCGGCACGCTGCCCAGGCCGACGAAGAAACTGAGCGCGATGCCGAGCGCCACGAGCAACGCGAGGCCGCGATGGCCTGCGAGATCGCCGGAGCCTGTCGTTGAGCGGAGTTCCATGGGAGGCGCGATGCTATCAGACCGGGTCGGGAAATCTCTCAGGGAAGCCCTGATCGATCAGAGCCTCCCCCACGCCGCAGGACAAAGAGAGGCGCGGCGAGAATGCCCTGCAGCACACCGAGGATGCCGTAGAGGAGGCCCGTCGCCGCCGCGACGTCCGGCGATACGCCGGCGAGACCCAGCACCCCGACCGCGGCGAGTTCCCGCGTGCCGAAGCCGGCGACGCCGAGGGGCACGGCACCCATCACGAAAATGGGCGCGGCCGCCGCGAACGTGAGCAGTGCGGGCGCCGGACTGCCGAGGGCCTTGCCGCAGAGGACGAGGGCGCCGGCGGAGAGGATCTGCACGAGGACCGACAACCACAGCGAGGCGGCGAGCCGCTTGCGGATGCCGGTCTGCGGATCGCGGTAGCGGGCCCACCAGTCCGCCAGCCGGCGGATCGCGGCGAGGCGGGCGTTGCGAAGCCAGTCGACCGGCCACGGGATCAGCGGCGCCACGACGATGCCGGCCAGCAGCGACCCGTAGGCAACCAGGATTTCGCGACCGTGATCGCCGGCGGTCAGCGACATTCCGGCCGCGACCGCCACGGCGGCGGCGAGGAAGGACATCACGCACAGGGTCCAGAGGCCGCTGAACCGGTCGAACGCGACGGAGACCGAAGATTCCAGAAGCGGATGGCCCAGACGCGACAGCTCGTAGGCGCGAAGCATGTCGCCGGAGAGCGTGGCGCCGGGCAGGAGGGTGTTGCTGGTCATCGCCCGCGCGTACATCGCCATGAAGGTCCGGGCTGGGGCGCGGATGTCGAGCGCGCCGGCGATCGCCGCCCATCGAAGCGCGGATACGGCATTGGACGCGATGGAGACCATCAGCGCAGCGACGAACACCAGCGGATCGACCCTGCCCAGCGCCGCGGCTAGCGCACGCGGACCCGCGAACCACAAGGCGGCTGCCAGCAGGGCGACGCCACCGACGACCCGGATGCCCAGGCGTACGGTGCGGTTCACGGCTGGGAATCTCCCGTCACGCGGCCGGCGGCTTCGCGGGGCCCGACAGCGGCCGCGGCGCGGCACGGGTCTGGTACTGCCGGCGACCCTGAGGCTCGTGGTAGATGCGTGTGAGGAGTTCGCCCAGCACCCCGGTCGCGACGAGCTGCACGCCGATCAGCACGAGCAGCACGCCCAGCAGGAGCAGCGGACGGCCGCCGATGGAATGGCCCAGCGCAAGCTTCTCGAACGCGAGCCACAGCAGGATCAGGCTGCCCGCACTGCCGAGCGTCAGCCCGAGCCCGCCGAACGCGTGGATCGGGCGGTGCAGGAAGCGCAGCAGGAACTTGATCCACAGCAGGTCCAGCATCACCCGGAAGGTGCGGTCGATGCCGTACTTCGACGTGCCGCGGGTGCGTGCGTGGTGGCTGACCGGGACCTCGAGGATCTTTGCGCCGACCTCCGCCGCCAGGGCGGGAATGAAGCGGTGCTGCTCGCCGTACAGGCGCAGATCGTGGATGACGCGCGCGCGGTAGAGCTTGAGGGCGCAGCCGTAGTCGTGAAGCGGAACGCCGGTCACCCGGGAGATGAGGCCGTTGGCGAGCATCGACGGAAGCTTGCGGGACAGCGCTGCGTCCTGGCGGGCCTTGCGCCATCCCGAAATGACGTCGACGTCCGCGCGCTCCTCCAGCAGGTCGAGCAACCGGGGGATGTCCGCGGGGTCGTTCTGGAGGTCGCCGTCCAGGGTGACGATGATCTCGCCGCGGGCCTGGTCGAAGCCGGCCTGCAGCGCGGTCGACTGGCCATAGTTGCGGATGAGGAACACCGGTACCAGCCACGGACGGCTCGTCGCGAGATCGGCGAGGATCCGGGGGGAGCCGTCCCGCGAGCCGTCGTCGATGCAGATCAGTTCGAACGGGCGGCCCGTGGGGGCCAGGGCATCGTGGACCCGCGTGACGAGATCCGGGAGATTTTCCGCCTCGTTGTAGATCGGGATGACGATCGAGACTTCGGGGCTCCTGGCGTTCGGATCCACGGCGTTCATCGCTCGCCTCCTTCCGGACCGTAGAACAGCACCCATACCAGGAAGTCCTCGCTGAAGCCTTCGAAGCGATGCATATCGCCCGCGGGAACGAACAGCATGTCGCCCGGCCCGAAGTCGTGGGCCCGGTCACCGTTGCGGAAACGCCCCGAGCCGCGAGCGACGATGTACACCTCGTCCCGGTCGTGCGGCTTCTGAAGGTCCTCGCCCGACGGGCGGTAGAGCTTCACGAGCAGGGAGCCGTGACGGTAGACCGGCGTGGACGGCAGCGCGGTGGCATCGAGCCGCGCGAGCAGGGCCTCCCCGTCGGCGAGAGTGGCGTGGCGGAGGACGGGTGAGGCGGTGAAGTTGTGTTCTTCGGTCATGTCAGGCCGGCGCACCAGGGCGGCGGACGGTCCGTATTCGGGTCGAGACCCTACATGGTAGCCGCAGCGGTCAGGCTCGTGGCACTTCGGCCCATCGGAAGCAGTCCGTCGTATGGTCGTTCACCATGCCGACGGCCTGCATGAACGCATACATGATGGTCGTGCCCACGAACCGGAAGCCGCGCTTCGCGAGGTCCTTCGAGAGCGCATCGGAGACCGGGGTACTTGCCGGAACGTCGGTGATCGAGCGCCAGCGGTTCGCCACCGGGCGACCGTCCACGAAGCGCCACAGATACGCATCGAAGCTGCCGAATGCGGCCTGTACGTCGAGAAAGGCCTGGGCGTTGCTGATGGTGGAGGCCACCTTGAGGCGGTTACGGACGATGCCGGGGTCGGCGAGCAGTGCCGCCACCTTGGCGTCCGAGTACCGTGCGATCCGGGTGGCATCGAACCCGTCGAAGGCGGCGCGGTAGTTCTCGCGCTTTCGCAGGATCGTGGTCCAGGAGAGGCCGGCCTGTGCACCTTCGAGCGTGAGGAACTCGAACAGGCGGGTGTCGTCGTGGACCGGCACGCCCCACTCGGCATCGTGATAGGCGATGTCGAGTTCGCCGCCTTTCGCCGCCCACGCACAGCGGATGCGGGGCCTGGTGCGGTCTGCCTCAGCCAATCTCGTTCGAGACTTCGATCAGGTTGAGATCGGGATCGCGGAAGTACACCGACATCAGTGTCGCGCGGGCGCCGGTTCTCACGACCGGGCCATCGAGGAGGGTCACGCCCTCCGCGCGAAGGTGCGCGATCACCTGGTCGATCGGGTCCCGCGTGGTGAAGCAGAGGTCGAGCGCACCGGGGGTCGGGCGGTCCGCCTTGGGTTCGAACTCGGCGCCGGCCTGGTGAAGATTGATCTTCTGGTCGCCGTAAACGAGCGCCTTGCGCCCGTTGCCGAAGATCTCCACTCGCATGCCGAGCACACGCCGGTAGAAGTCACACGTCGCGTCGACGTCCCGTGCCGTGAGCACGACGTGGTCGAGACGGTCGATCGCGATCATTTCGGCTTGTTCGCGGCGGCGTTCCGGGCGAGACGAATGCCCGTAAAGTGCCAGCGGGCGTGAGGCGGCCGGTAGTTGCGATACGTCGTCCGGATGTGGGCCTGTGGTGTCGCGCAGGAACCGCCCCGCAGGACGAACTGATTCACCATGAAGCGCGCGTCGTATTCGCCGAGGGGCCCGACGGCCGGTGTGTGTCCCGGATAGGGCTGATGCACGCTGGAGGTCCACTCCCACACATCACCGAAGAGTTGGGCCGGCCCCCAATCCGCGCGCAACGCGGACAGCGGCGAAGGATGCAGGCGTCCGGTCTCCAGGAAGTTGCCGCCCTGGGTGGCTTCCTGTGCCACCAGTTCCCACTCGGCCTCGGTGGGCAGGCGCGCCTTGGCCCAGCGCGCGTAGGCATCCGCCTCGTACCAGCTCACATGACATACGGGTTCGTCGGGGTCGACCTCGCGCAGGCCCGACAGCGTGTACTGCACCCACTTTCGACCGTGGCGCTCCCAGTAGAGCGGCGCGTTCCAGCCGAGGCGCTTCACGTGGTTCCAGCCGTCGGCCATCCACAGCTCGGGCCGCTGATACGCCCCGTCGTCGATGAAATCGAGGTACTCGCCACTCGTCACCAGACGGGACCCGATCTCGAAGGCCTCGAGGAACTCACGATGGCGCGGCCGCTCGTTGTCGAACGCGAAGCCCTCGCCGGCATGGCCGATCTCGCGGACTCCTTCCGCGCACGGAAACCACGTGAGCGGTTTCAGCGCCGTGGCGGCCTGCAGAGGCAGCGGGCGGAACACGGGACGCAACGGATTGGACGACCACAGATGCTTCAGGTCGGCGAGGATCTGCTCCTGCTCGCGCTGTTCATGCTGCAGACCGAGTTCCAGTGCCGTCATGGCTTCCGGCGCGATCGGCCAGCGACCGGCGAGGAAATCTACCATCGCCTCGCTGACGTGCGACCGATAGCGCATCACGGCGTCGAGCGTCGGACGGGAAAGCAATCCGCGCGATTCCTTGGGGAGCCTCGGTCCGAGGGATTCGAAATGGGAATTGAAGAGCGGGCCGAACTGGTCGTCGTATGCCCGGTAACGACGGGCGTGAGAGAGCAGCACGAACGTCTCGAAGAACCAGGTGGTGTGCCCGAGATGCCACTTGACCGGACTTGCCTTTGGCATCGACTGCAGTGCGCAGTCCTCGGCGCTCAGTCCGGCGATGAGTGCCTCGGTGGAGGCGCGCACGGCCAGGAAGCGGGAGATCAGCGGACGCGCACCCGGGTCCGGCGTGCGGGCATCCTCCGCGGCGGCATCGGTCGGGGCAGCTTCCACCGGAGACGGTGGCGGCTGCTCCCGAAGACCCAGGTTGGCGCTCATGGCGATGCGGTCCCTCGGACGCGGACTCTGGTGAAACGCTTCGGTCGAGACATGGAAGGCCCGAACAGGACGTTGTCGTTGTTTTCAGGACCGTCCGGCCGCGGACGGAGCGCGCTTCGAGGTGTGGGAGAGCCGTGAACGCAGCGCCGCCACAAAAATGACGAGCGAATGTTAAGTGCTAACGTCGCCCCTGTTAAGGAATTTTCTGAGGATCGTGAAGGCGCGGTTTCAAGTCTCTGCGTCCACGACCGCAAACCATTGATCCGGCTTTCGTTCGCGCGAGAAAACCTGCATCGACGATTTCTCGGAAGAGCGGCGCGGATCGGCTTCGCGGTGCGTCGCGATCTCGCGGACTGCGGGATCAGGCGGCGGGAGGTTGCGGCGTGGAGCGGCCGTTCGGCAGGAAATTCACGCCGCTCGCGCCCCGGCACGTGAGGAACGTGCGCTGGATGACGAGGGCATCGACGCTGGCCCGGTGCCGGGTGGCGCCGAGCGCGCGTTCCACCTCCTGGCGTGCGTTGTCCCAGCTGGCCATCTCCTTGTCACCCATGAGGCCGCGAAGGGATTCGATGCGAAAGCGCTGCAGGCACTCGGCTTCATCGAACAGCAGCGCGACCCAGGTGCTGTCGTAGCCCCAGGCGTCGCTGTATACGGTCTGCCCTTCGAGCAGTTCATTCAGCCGCTCGGCCACTTCGCGGATGGGACGGCCACGCGCGAGAAGGATGTCGCGGCGGATGTGATGCACGGCCTCGGCGCTGGGGTCCCAGTGGGTCCAGGCGTCGGCGGGCCGGACGAGAAAGCAGTGGGTGCGGTCGTCCGGCATGGCGACACCGACTTCGATCGGATAGCCGCCTCGTCCGAAGCCGGAGGCCTCCACGTCGATGATGATCGGTGGCGTGTCCATCAGGTTCGGGTCGCCCGCAGAGCAAGCCATCCCATGAGCAGTGCGAGCGGGCCGGTGACGAGCGCGAGGTAGGCCGCAGTGCGGTCTTCGAAGCGGACGGAGTGCCATGCTGCGAACAGGGTGATGGCCACGAACAGGAAGGCGGCCACGGTATAGGCAGTCTGGCGCATCGCCGTCGCCCACGCCCGCTTGCGCTGGAGGGCCCGGTCGGCGCCCTGCGGCACGCGGCGCTTGAACAGCGAGGCGATCACGAACACGGCTGCGATGAGCAGCAGCATGCGCAGCATCATGCGGGTACGCTCCATTGGTCCCAGGGAACATCCCGTCCGGGAAATGCCACCCGACTGAAGGGCCAGGACGCCGCGATCCAGCGGCGGAAGTCGGCACCGAGCCGTTCATCGGCGAGGCCGTGGTCTGCACCGCGTGACCAGTAGTAGGCCTCGGCATCGAAGCCGCCGACCCGGCTGGGATAGAGATAGACGCAGCCGAGCACGCGGGCTTCGTCCGGCGTGAGAACCGAATAGGCAAATGACGTGCGCAGATCGAACTCCTTCTGATGCCAGGCCAGATCCACGAGGTTGGCCTCCAGCGTGAGATCGGCGGGCGGCCAGTGCCAGCCGGCCCCGAATCGGGCCCACAGGGTATCGCGGGTCGCCATCACGGCGTCGAAGTCCTTCACGGCGTCGTGGATCGTCAGCGGGCGGACCACGTAGGACTCGGTGCGATATCCCGTCGGAATCGCGAACGGAGGGAGGAGCCAGGGCGCTTTCACGGTTGCCTCACTGCCTCCGCGAACCGGGCTTTCGCTTCGTCCACCAGGGGGGCGACGTCCTCCGGCAGGAGCAGGCGCTCCGCCACGAGCCGCGCCGCGGCAGCGGATACCTGCCCCGCGTAGTCGTCCGCGTCCCGATACCGTGCCGCGATCGACGGGCGGGGATCGCCGCGCGTCTTCGCTTCGTCCTCGGTTCGGGCCATCGGGATCGTCGAGCCGAGGAGGTCGCACAGGTCGTCGCCGCCGAACTCCGCGCGACGGGTGTTCCATCCCAGATGCGTGGCGAGCGGGGCTTCCAGATAAGGATGACGGATACCCGCGATGTCATGACCCATGGTGTCGATCTGCGGGACCAGGACCCGATGCGGGTAGCGCACTTCCGGGAAGAGCTTGTCGATGATGCCGGTGTTGCGCACGGCTCTCGGTCCGAAGTCGCGCTCGCCCGAGCCGTTCAGCAGCGCGTTGTATCGCACACCCGGCAACGGGGGCCACGCGAGTTCCTCCGGCGCCACGAGCGTGCCGTCGGCCAGCCGTGGCACACGGGAATCGGGGGGCTTCACGTCCTTGCGCACCCAGGTCTCCAGCGAACTGATGAGTGCGCGAAGCAGCGGTCCCGGATGCAGGGGATTGGTGAGCTGCTCGCATTGGCGATTGGCGATCCCGTAGCCCGGCGGGTCGCCCTTGTGGCCGCCGTGCTGCAGGCTCGCCAGCAGATAACGGCGTACCCGCGGACTTTCGCCCAGGTCCATCCGGCCGCCTTCCGTGGTGCCGGTGAGCGACGCGCGGAACTGCCAGAACTCGTTCGAGGTGTCGGTGTGGATCACCTTGGGATCGGACGAGGGCCGCTTCAGGATGCCGTCGGGCACGCGCGTCAGCGGATCGCCGCGCACGCCGTACTGGTGCGGGAAATTGGTGTCGGGAATCCAGCGTTCCCGATGCTGCTGCGAGAACGCATTCGGTTGCGCGAAGCGGTAGTTGAGGAACAGTTTGTGAACGCCGGCCACGTGGATGTGCATGCCGTCGCAGACGCGCTTACCGTTCTCGTCCTCGTTGAAGCCCTGGTAGAGGAAGTCCCTCAGGTACATGCCGCTCGACGAGATGCCGAGGCACAGGGTCGTGTCGAGCCCGGCCACGGGGTTGGACGCCGCGCCGCCATCGGCCGGCGCGTGTCGCAGGAAGGACACGAAATCCCGCGATGTGACGTAGCCCAGCCCCATCACGGGCGACCCGACCGCACGGTAGAGCAGGTGATAGTTGCGGTCGTTGCGGAAACCGCCCTTCAGGCAGATGTCCGTGCGGCTGGGCGTGCCCGGCCACCCGTCGGGGCAGGCGCTGAAGGCCCAGTCCGAGTCAGGTACCCGCTCGCCGCGAGGAATCGCGGGGCTGTTCGGACGCGGTGAGTCGCTCGGCGTCACCCAGAGTTCGGCCTCGGCTTCGGTCCGGTCCGTGGAGACGGTCGGATAGCTCCGGAACACCGGACTCCCGGAAAGCGGCAGCGTCGTCGGCGTGCTGCCGCCGAAGTTGCGGTCGCCGAACTCCGTGAGGATGCGCTCGGCGACCGGCTTGCCTTCCTGCTGCGCGACGGGAAAGTCCACGGTGAGGCGGTTGTCGCCCGGGGCGATGTCGGCGCCCCAGCCCACCCAGGCGATGACGTGGCCGCGATTCATGAGGAAGCCGTTGCCGAAGTCACCAGACTGCGTCGGGTCGTTCATGTTCGCGGCCGCCAGCGTGTCCTGGAACCGCATGAACGCGATCTTGCGGCCGCGGTTGTTGACCTCGAACAGCAGGGTCCGGCTGGCGCGGGCCATGTCCACGGGCTTCAGGAGATAGAAGTCGGCCGAGAACCGGACGCGACCGTTGCCGTCCACCGGCGCACCGGCGAGGTCGAACACGCGGGCGTTGCGGACATCGGCGGGATCCACTTCGAAACGGGCTCGTCCGACGAGCTTTTCGTAGGGGCCGGCGGCGCCGAAGTCGCGGCCATCCGCCACGACTTCGCGCCGCTCGATGTCGAGCCCCACGAGCCTCCCCTCGCAGACGAGGGGGGCCGCCAGCAGGCAGCCGGCGGCGATACGACGCAGTGCGGGGCGCATTCGGGTCTCCGGGGAGTGCATCGGGAGTGTGCCCGAGGCGGTCGGGCAAGCGCAATCGCGGCGGAGCGAGACACCCGCACCAAGAGCGCGGTCCTCCCCTAGAATGGCGGCTCAGCCCCCACTCCAGGACCGCGCGATGGAAACCGCAGCCGGAATCGCCAAGCACCTGCAAACCCGTGTCGTGAAGGCCACCTGCCCCCACGACTGCCCGGACGCCTGCTCCATGCTGGTGACGGTCGACACGCAGACCGAACGGGCGATCGCCGTGCGCGGCGATCCGAGTCATCCGGTCACCAAGGGCTATCTCTGCAACAAGGTCAACAACTACCTCGATCTCGTCTACAACGGCAACCGGGTGCTCCATCCCTATCGCCGCGTCGGACCGAAGGGGCCGGGCGCGCGATTCGAGCGCACCACCTGGGACGAGGCCCTCGCAGCCATTGCCGCGAACCTCAAGGACACCGTTGCGCGCTACGGACCCGACGCCGTGCAGCCGTACTCGTACTCCGGCACGCTGGGTTTTCTCGGTTTCCTGGGCATGGGCGACCGGTTCTTCAACAAGATGGGTGCCGCTCGCCTCGAGCGCACTATCTGCACGGCGGCCGGGCGTGCCGCCAGCATCTACACCACCGGGCAGGTCCACGAGGCCGACATCGAGGACATTCCCTCGATGGATCTCGTGATCCTCTGGGGCACCAACCTCGTGAGCACGGGTGTGCATGCCATGCCGTTCGTGGTGGCGGCGAAGGAGCGGGGTGCCACCATCGTGGCCGTCGACCCGAGGCCTACGCGCACGACGGCATTCGCCGACTGGCACATCCAGCCCCGCCCGGGCACCGATGCGGCGCTGGCGCTCGGCATGATGAAGATCATCGTCGACCACGGTCTGCACGACGAGGCGTTCCTGAAGGAGCAGACGGTGGGCTGGGAAGCCCTGCTGCACGATCGTCTGCCGGAGTACACGCTGGACAAGGTGGCGGACATCACGGGCATTCCCGCGGCGGACATCGAGCGCTTCGCGTTGCTCTACGGCCGCACCCGCAAGTCGTTCATCCGCCTCAACTGGGGGCTGCAGCGCCACGACAACGGCGGAGCCATGACGCGGGCGGTGAAACTCCTGCCCGTTCTCACCGGGGCGATGCGCACCCGGGGTGGCGTGTGCGTCGGTACCGGGACGGAATTGCGCAACGTCGATCTCGGCAAGCTGCAGCGCACCGACCTGCTCGCGGGCCGCAAGCCGCGGACCGTCAACATGATTCAGATCGGGCGGGCGCTGGAAGATCCGGCGATGGATCCGCCCATCAAGTCGCTGTTCGTCTGGAACTCGGACCCGGCCAACTGCGTGCCCGACACCGTGAGCGCGCGACGCGGGATGATGCGAGAGGATCTCTTCATCGCCGTCCACGACACGTTCTTTTCCGACACCTGCGACTACGCGGACTACATCCTGCCCGCGGATACCACGCTGGAGCGCTCCGATCTGCTCTGTGCGTACGGCAACTACTACTACTCGCTGTCACAGCAGGCCATCCCGAAACTGGGCGAGAGCCTCGACAACAACGAGCTCTTCCGCCGTCTCGCGAAGCACATGGGCTACGACGACCCCTGCTTCTCGCAGAGCGACGAGGAGATGATCCGCGAGCTCATCGATCCCGCGTTCAATCCTCTCTTCGAGGGCATCACGTACGAGGGCCTGAAGGAGAACGGCTGGGCGAAGGCGGCCGTGGATTCGCCGCGCCGTCCCGGCCTCAACAGCGGCCGCTGGGCCACGCCGACTGGCAAGATCGAGATCTACAGCGAGACGCTCGCGAAGCTCGGGCAGGATCCTCTCCCCGGCCACGTGGAAGAGCGCGAGGGCTTCTTCAGCCACGAGACGAAGCGTCGCTTTCCGCTGCAGGTGCTGAGCCCCGCGACGCACTACTTCATCGGGGCGAGCTTCCAGCATGTCCCCCGGCTGCAGGAGATGATGTCGCGCCAGACCTTCGAGATCGCCGAGGAGGACGCCCGCTCGCGCGGCATCGCGAACGGTGATCTGTGCCGGCTGCACAACGATCGCGGCGAGGTCTATGGCTACGCGCTGATCGTGCCCGGCATGATGCCCGGCGTGCTGAGTGCGCCGAAGCAGCTGCAGGGTTCCCGCCAGGCCAATGGCGTCAACATCAACGCGCTGGTGAGCCAGGACGAGGCCGACATGGGCCGGGGCCCCGTGTTCTATTCCACGCTCGCGGAGCTGGAGAAAGTCGCGGACCCCGACGCCGTCCGCCCCATCGACGCGATCCTCACAGCGCAGGCGGGCATCTCGCACGACTGACCCCTTTCGATTTCTTCACTTCCGGAACTTCCAGCATGACCGCTGCAATCATGGACGGCCTTGCCGTCTCGAAGGAAACGCGTGCCCGTCTGCAGGGCCGAGTCGAAGCCCTGCGTTGCGCGGGCACCACGCCCGGACTCGCCGTGCTCATCGTCGGCGAGAACCCGGCGTCGAAGGTCTACGTGCGCAACAAGGCGAAAGCGTGCGGCGAGATCGGGATGCACTCCGAGATCCACGAGTATCCCGGCGATGCGACCGAGGCCACCGTGCTGGCGAAGATCGCCGAGCTCAACGCCGATCCGCGCATCCACGGAATCCTCGTGCAGCTGCCGCTGCCGAAGCACTTCGATGTGGACAATGTGCTGGAGACCATCTCGCCGCACAAGGACGTGGACGGCTTCCATAAGGAAAGCCTCGGCGCGCTGATGTCGGGCAATCCCACGTTCCAGCCGTGCACGCCCCACGGCGTCATGGTGATCCTCGACCACTACGGCATTCCGCTCGCCGGTGTCGACGCGGTCGTGGTGGGCCGAAGCAACATCGTCGGCAAGCCACAGGCCCTCATGCTGCTCGCCCGGGATGCCACCGTGACCATCTGCACGTCGAAGACGAAGGACCTCGCTGCCCACACCCGGCGTGCCGATGTGCTCGTGGTGGCCGTCGGTCGGCCCGGCGTCGTGACGGGCGACATGATCAAGCCCGGCGCGGCGGTCGTGGATGTCGGCATCAACCGCACCGCCGAAGGCAAGCTCGTGGGCGATGTGGACTTCGAGAGCGCGAAGCAGGTGGCTGGGTGGCTCACGCCCGTGCCCGGCGGCGTGGGGCCGATGACGATCACCATGCTGCTCGCCAACACCGTGCGTTCGGCGGAACTCGCGGCGGGTCTGCCGTCGCCCAAGTTCTGACGCACCGGTCCTATCCGAACATCACCGAGGCCTGCGCATGGATGTCACGAGCTTCACCATCGAAGACGCGGCGACGGCGCTGCACACGGGCCGCATCGGCGCCGAGGAGTACGCGCGGACGCTGCTCGATCGCGCAGCGCAGTTTGCCTCGCTGAACGCCTTCATCCTCATCGAGCCGGACCGCGTCATCGCGCAGGCGCGCGAGGCTGATGCCAGGAAGGGCAGGGGGGGCTCGCTCAGGCCCCTGCATGGTGTGCCGCTCGCCATCAAGGACAACCTCGACACCGAGGGCATGGAGACGACCGGCGGCACGCCCGGGTTGCGCGGCAACGTGCCGGCGCGCAATGCGCCGGTGGTGCAGCGTCTGGTCGATGCCGGGGCCGTGGTCTTCGGCAAGGCCAACATGCACGAACTCGCATTCGGCATCACGACCAACAATCGCGCGTTCGGCCCGGCCCGCAATCCGTGGGACCCCGAGCGCATCGCCGGCGGGTCCAGCGGCGGCACGGGCGTGGCGGTGTCGGCGCGCATCGTGCCCGGCGGGATCGGCAGCGATACGGGCGGTTCCGTGCGCGTGCCGGCAGCGCTTTGCGGCATCGTCGGCCTGCGACCGACCGTCGGTCTCTGGTCGCAGTCGGGCATCGTGCCCATCTCCCACACCCGGGACACCGCTGGGCCGATGACCCGGTCCGTGCGTGACTGCGCGCTGTTGCATCGCGTAGTGATGGATTCCCGCGTTCCCGTGCCCGCTGCGGCGCCGCTTCGCGGTGTGCGTCTCGGCGTCCCGCGTGCGGATTTCTGGGCGGACCTCGAATCGGAGACGCAGCGCCTTTGCGAAGGCGTGCTAGAGGCGTTGCGTGCGGAAGGCGCCGTACTCGTCGAAGCCGACATTGCGGACGTGATGCGTCTGGAAGGGGCCTCGGGGTTTCCGATCGCGCTGTACGAGACGGTGGTCGACCTGAACGCGTATCTGCGCGAACACGGCCTGCCGATGGATTTCGCGGCGCTTGCCGCGAAGTGCGAGAGCCCCGATGTCGCGGGGCTCCTGCAGGGACTCGCTTCGGGTGGCGCGATCCCGGAGGCCGTCTATCGCCGTGCCATGGAGGTCGAGCGGCCGGCGCTCCAGGAAACCTATCGGCAGTACTTCGCGAAGCAGCGGGTGGATGCCGTGATCTTCCCGACGACGCCGCTGCCTGCCGCAAAGATCGGCGAGGACGACACGGTGATGCTGAACGGCCGGGCCGTGCCCACGTTCCCGACGTTCATCCGCAACAGCAGTCCGGGGTCGGTGGCCGGCATCCCGGGCCTGAGTCTGCCCGTGGGGCTGACCTCTGCCCGCCTGCCGGTCGGCATCGAACTGGACGGCCCGGCGGGCAGCGACGACCGGCTGCTTGCCCTCGGGCAGGCGATCGAAGCGCTCGTGGCGCCGATGTCTGCCGCCTGCTGAGGCTCGCCGCATCCCGGGGAATGGCCGGCTCCGTGATGACGGGAGGGCCGCCCCGGGCGCAGGGCCTCAGTCGATCTTCGCCACCACCCGACCGGTGATCCGACCGGCCTTCAGCTGATCCAGCGTCGCACTCACGTCGGACAGCGGACGGACCTCGATCGGGATCGGCTTCAGCTTGCCCTGGCGCGCGAGTTCTACCACGGCCTTCAATTCCGCGACGGTACCCACGTTGGAGCCGATGATCGTCAGCGCGCGCTGCACGATCGTCACGAGCGACACCGGGATTTCCCCGCCATACAAGCCGACCAGGATCACGTGACCGCCCTTGCGGACGGCGTTCAGCGCGAGAGTGGCCGTGGACGCGTTGTTGACGAGGTCCACCGCGCCGTAGAGCGGGCCGCCGGCGAATGCCTGGACCTGCTGCAGCGCGTCGGCGTCCGCGCCGTTCACGACGGCGGCAGCGCCCGCGGCCCGTGCCGCGTCGAACTTGGCGGGGTCCACGTCGACCGCCACGACCCGATCGTGACCCAGCGCGCGCAGCATGCCGATGGCCATCAGACCGAGGCCGCCCGCCCCGATGACGGCAACCCACTCGTCACGCGGAATGGGCAGCAGCTTGTCGACGGCGGAGTAGGTCGTCAGGCCGGAGCACGCAAGAGTGGCGGCCCAGACCGGATCCACGCCGCTGACGTCGACGAGGTAGCGAGGATGAGGCACCACCAGATGGTCGGCGTAGCCGCCGGGCCGCTGGATGCCCACCCAGCGCGGCGTCATGCAATGGTTGTCCTGGCCTTCGAGACAACGCGCGCACGTGCCGCAACCGATCCACGGGCACACCAGACGGTCGGCGCCGATCGGCACGCTGCCGGCGTCCGGGCCCGCAGCGATCACCGTGCCGTAAGGCTCGTGACCCAGCGTGACCGGGGGACGCATGCCGCGGTCTTCCATGCGGAAGCGCTTGCCGCCGCCCAGATCGAAGTAGCCGTCGCGGATGTGCACGTCGCTGTGGCAGACGCCGCAGTAGCGCAGCTTGAGCAGGACTTCGGTGCCCGTTGGCACCGGGGTCGGATAGTCGCGGCGGGCGAGCGGACCGCCCCATTCGATGACGTCGTAGCTGTACATGCGAGCTCCCTGGCGGAGTGTTCGGAGTGACAAAGGCAGGCAGCCGGGAGAACGGGGAGCCGCGCGCGGGAGCACGGACGCGGGACACTCTTCGCGGTGCTCCGGCGGCGGACCCGGGACTTCGCCCGGGCCGTCGACCGGCCTGCCGCAGGGTAGCGGAAATCCGCCCCCGGGGACTACTTCATGAAGCAGCCGTACTCGTCGGGATCGGCGTCGCGCACGAACACGTCGCGATCCATGAACACGGGCGTCACGCCCAGGCGCACGAACTTCGCGCCGTTGGAGGAGAGGTAGCCGGTCTCACCCTTGGTGAGGCTGAAGATTTCGGTGGAGGTGCCCTTCAGGGTGACCGTGCCTTCGCGAACCTGCACGTAGACGCCGGGCTCGGAGAAGCCGTCCTGCTGCACCCCGAACAACTCCTCGAGATTGACCTTGAGCTTGTCGGGACGGGGCGCCTGGGAGCGTTCGAAGAATGCCGGCATCGCGGGCAGCTGCTTCGGTGCTTCCTTGTCGTTGGCGACGTTGAGCGCCTGCCCTTCGCAGATCTGGACTTCGCCCTCCTTGTTCACGGCGACGTTGCATCCCTGCCAGTTGCCGACGGTGAGGCCGGAAGGTGCGTCCGCAGGACCGGCTTCGCCGTCGTCGGCGCAAGGTCCCACGCACAAGGCGTCGAAGCCCGTGCCGCGAACACCGATCGTGGCCACCGCCGTGTTGATCTGGAACTGACGGTTGTTGTTGCGCGCCACGAGACCCGTGAGGGCGCGGAGACCGCCCTTCAGCAGCCGCAGCACCACGTTGCCCTGCTCGGGTCGCGACGGTTCGTACTTGTAGCGTTCCACGGAGAAGCGAGTGTTCTCCTGCAGCACGATGCGCGTGCCGTCCTGGAAGATCACCACGCCGAAGCCCTGTCGTGAAGTCTCGAGAATGTCTTCCGCATAGACCGGGTCGCCGACGGCCAGCGGCTTGCCGGCGCGGGGTCCCGTGGCCGTCGCCACGCGGCCCTGGATCGCGATGAGGCGTCCCACGTAGCCGGGCGTGCGGGATATCGCCGTCGTGACTTCGCGCTTCGCTTCCGCCGCGCAGTCGTCCTCGCAGATGCGGGTGATGAAGTCCGTCCCGCGGATGCCGATCGTTGCGGTACCCGTGTTGAGCTGGAAAGCCGTCGGCCGGCGCTGACCGAGCAGACCGGTGAGGCTTCGCAGGCCGCCCTTCAGCAGACGCAGGACTGTGCTGTCCTCCTGGGGCGCGGCCTGCGCGAACTTATAGCCCTCGATGCGGAATTCCGAGGCCGGCCGCACCGTGAGCTTCGCGCCGTCGCGCAGTTCGATGACGGCGCGGCTGTCCGGCTGCGTGATGACCGTATCGCCAGGCCGCACTGCGGAGCCTCGGGCCATGATGCCCATGGACCCGGTGGCGCGCTGCACGGCGACGACGCCGCTGACGCTGGTGGCGCGTCCGGCTTCCTGTTCCTGGGCGGCTGCGCCGAGCGCCCCGCCGAACAGAGCGGCGGACAGCAAGGCAGTCGAGAATCGCATCATCGGCACTCCTGAAGACTACGCTGCTGCGTGAGATTGGTGAGGCTCTGTTCGTCTTCCTGCGTGGCCTTCAGGAACGACGGCGGACGGGAGGCGAGCGCCGAGGCTGTCTGGTTGACGACAGATGCGCTGACCACCGTGACGGAGACGGCGGGCTGCAGCACCGGCGGCGGCAGTTCGCCCGCGGGGGATGCGGTCACATCGCCCGGCAATCCGGCAACGCGGCGAAGGAACAGGGTATTCCCGTCGAAGCTTGCCGGGGTCAGCTCGTCGCTATCATCTTCGACGACGAAGAATCCCGACGAGCCGCCGCTGGTGGCGACGATGCCGTTCACCGTGACCCGGCTGTCGGCGACGTTCAACGGATTGCTGGCGCTGCCGATCGTCGGGCTGCCGATGATGCGGGCTCCGGTGTTCGTTGCAGAACCATCGTTCAAGGCCAGCGAAGCGGCATCGATGTCGCACTGGCCCGTGGTTGCGCCGAAAGTGGCGGTCGCGTCCGTCGAGGTGCCGCCCTGCAACGCCATGGCGCCGCTGACCTTCGCCGAGGCGGACTGCTCGCCGACCAGGCCTGTTGCGCGGTTGCCGGCGGCGATCGTCAGGCTGCCGGCTTCCACCGACACCCTGTTGCCGGAAATCTCCGCGTTCTCGATGCGCAACGCCCCGTTCGTCACCCGGGCTGCGAAGCTGCCCGTCGTGTCGAGCGTGCGGTTGAGCGTGAGGTTGCCGCTCGTCTGGACGATGTCGATCGACGACCAGTTGCTGCCGAAGCTGCCGCCGGTCGTGGAGAAGTTCTCCCGTACGGTCAGTGCGCCGCCGCCGATGAGATTGCCGCCCGTCTGCACGAGACTGCCGATCGCCAGCGAGTTCCGCGCATCGAACCTTCCGCCATTCACGCGCAGGTCGGCGATGTCGGCCGGCCCGAACAGGGTTGCCACGCCGTTGTTGACGATGAAAGTGGAGCCGGGAGCGAAGCGGGTCTGGCCCGTGCCGACGGTCAGGGCGCCGCTGCGCAGTTCGAGGGTGCCAGCCGCCACATCGAGAGAGGGCAGCAGGATCGGCGCGCCGTCGATCACCCGGTTGCCGCTGCCGGCGGTCGCGAAGGTCGCGCCGTTGATCTGATCGTAGGTCCCCGGTCCGGCGAGGGTGCCGTCGCTCCACACGAAGGTGCCACCGTCCTTGGTCACCTCGGCATCGTCCGCCACTTCGATACGCCCGCCGTTCATGTCGACACGCGCGCCGTTGTGGGTGCTGTTGCCCAGCACGCGAACGACGCCCGTATTCACCAGATTGCCGCCCAGCGTGGTGCCGTCGAGCACGAGAGTGCCGGCATTCGTGAGGACGCCATTGCCGGTCACGGTGTCGCCGGAGAGATCCAGCGTCACGCCACTGCCGACGGTGGTGCCCGTGCTGCCCAGGCCGGCGAGCACGACGCCCGGGCCGCGTGTCGTCACCAGCCCGGTCCCCGTGAATGAGGCGCCATTGCCCAGTTCGTGTGTGCCGGCGATGAACTGCGTCCCCGGCATCAAGGTGACGGAAGTCTCGTCGCTCGCCAGGGCAAACTCGCCGGTGTGAGTCCCCGAACCGCGAAGCAGCAGGCCGCCGCGGCGGACATCGATGATGCCCGCGTTCGACAGTCCGCCGCTGTCGCTGTTGAAGACACTGGTTCCGTTGCCTCCCGTCTTGATGATCGTGCCGTTGTTGACGACGAAGCCGTCATTCCACGAAGCATCGGTCTCGATGGTGAACAGACCGTTGTTCTCGAAGCGGCTCAGCGTGTTCGAGGCGATCAGTGCGTCGACCGAGCCGGTGCCGCGCCACACGGACCCGCTCACGCTGTTGTTCACGATCTGGCGCGGACCTTCGAGCGACTTGACGTCGGTCCCGTCGATCAGCATGGCGCCCGTCTGCGCGATGACCGTACGACCCGCGCCGGACTGGGAACCGCCCGTCCAGTTGAGCTGCCGCTCGATGGTGAGCGTGCCGCTACCGATCAGCGAGCCGCGGGTCAGGTCGAGGTTCGAGACGTTCACGCTGTCGGTGATGTTCATCGTGGCCCCGAGGAGTTCCAGGGTGCCGTTGCCGATGACGCGCGAACCGACGTTGAAGTCGTGCTGATCGCGGGTGAGACGCAGTCGGGTGCTGGTTCCGAGATCGAATGTCCCCGTGTGCGAACCGGCGCCGGCGACATCCAGCGACCCGGTGCGCAGTGCGAATGTCCCGTCGTTGTCCAGACGCCCGCCGGGAGCGAACGTGCCGCCGGACAGGGAGAGTACGGCGCCCGGATTGATGCGTGTGTTGCCGTTCACTGTGAGGGCGCCGGAGACGAGGTCCATCGCGCCCTGCAGCGCGAGGTCGTCCAGAGTGAGGGCAAGGCCGTCGAGGACCTTGGTGCCGGTGCCGAGTTCGAGGAGCGCGCCGTTCTCGCGGGTGAGCGAGCCATTGCCAGACAGGGTGCCGCCGTTCCAGGCCACTGTCCCGCCGTCCTTGACGAGTGCTGCGCCGGAACCGATCGTGAGGCTTCCGGCGTTCTGGTCGATGCGGGTACCGGCTACCGTGGTCTGGCCACCGATCACGCGGGCGATGCCGCGATTGACCAGATTGCCCGTGATGGTCGCGGTGTCGAGTACCAGGTTGCCATCGTTGGCGAGCGTGCCGTCGCCACCGATCGTGATATCCGCGACCCTCAGCGTGGCGCCGCTGCCGAGGGTAAGCGTGTTGCCGGTGCCGATCGAGAGAGCGCCGCCCGTGTAGGTGACGGGGCCGTTCACCGTCGCGTTGCCCACGTTCAGATCGCCGCCGGACAGCGCGATCTGCTGGAACGTCGCAGTGCTGCCGGTCGACAGGCTGCCGCCGGTGATGCTGACCGGCGCGTTGAACGTCGCCGGGCCGGCAATCGCGATGGACCCGGCCGACACCGTGAGGGCTTCGTCCATGACGATTGAGCCTGCCACCTGCGTCCCCGAGGACACCGTGATGATCTGGTCGCCCGCCACGCTGATGCGCACGGACTGGGCTCCCGTCGGCAGCGCACCCGTGCTCCAGTTGGAAGTCACGCCCCAGTCGCCGCTCGTGCCGATCCAGCAGACATCCGCGCCGCAACCTGCGCCCAGGAGCGCAAGCGAGACGTTGGTCGCGTTGTAGTTGACCGTAGGCGTGATGGTGACGCCATCCGGCAGATTGACGTTCGCGAACTGGCCGGAGCGGCTCACGTACGTGATGATCGGACCGATCGTGTCGTTGGCGGCCGGGATATAGCCGTCGGCGGACGCGATGAGAAGGGTGCCGCCGAGGGTTGCCGCACCGGCACCGCCGATGGCCAGCACCGACTGCTGTCCGGCACCGGGACCGGCGGCATCGACATCCAGGATGCCGGTTGCGGACTGCGTGAAGTTGCCGACGATGCCGATGCTGCCCAGGCCGTTTGCACCACGCACACGGAGGTTGCCGTTGTTGGTGAAGCGCCCTTGTCCACCGCCGATCGAGAGCGTGCCGCTGCCCTGAACGGTGCCGTTGTTGACGAGGTCCGCGGACGTGACCAGCGACGTGCTCGTCGCCATGATGATCACGCCTGCGTTGGTGCCGAGCGCGGCACCGACGTTCAGGGTTCCCTGGTCGATCCGGATGACGCCGGTGTTCGCGATCGTCACGCCAGCGGCGATGTTCTGCGTGGGAATCGAGTTCTTGGTCAGAGTGCCCGCGTTGGTGAAAACGTAGTCACTGCCGTTGAACACGATGAACGGGGACGCGTCGCCGCCGTCGAGGGAGAACGTGGCGCCCGGCGCGTTCGTGATGGAACCCTTGGCAGTTTCGGTCGCGAGATGGAACCGCGCGCCGTTGGCGAGCGTGACGCTGCCCCGGTTCACCCAAGCCTTGACGAGCCCGAATCCGGATCCGCCGCTGCCGGTGACGGTCGTGGTGCCCTCGGTCGTGAGAGTACCGGTTCCGCGGAGGTCCGATTCGTTGCGCCAGTCGAACGCCCGGGTCACGCGGATGTTGCCGCTGCCGTTCAGCGTGACGGTCTCGCTGCCGCGCAAGGTGAGGTCGCCGATGGTGGTCTCACCGTTGATGCTGCTGCTGCCGCCGGACTGGTCGAACGAGAACAGCGTCGTGGTTCCGTTGAACGTTGCAGAGCCAGCGGTCAGCGAGACGGGTTGGAGTGTCGAGAACGCCGCGTCTGCCCGGAACGTGCCGCCCTGGATCGCGAGCGCCGCGCTGACCGAGGCATCGCCTTGCAGCGTGAGCGAACCGCCCGTCAGCGTCACGGGCGCCAGGAGCGTCGAGGCGCCGCTCACGACCAGCGACCCTCCGGAGATCGTCAGTGCCTCGCGAAGCGTGATCCCGCCGATGGTGTGGCTGCCCGTCGTGAGCGAGACCGGCGTTGTGCCGCCCGCGTCCACCAGGACGATGTCGCCCGCCTGCGGCAGACGGTCGCCGGTCCAGTTGGCGACGTCCGTCCACAGGCCCGTGCCCGCACCGCCGTCCCAGCAGATGTCGGCCGCGCAGTTGACTGCACCGAACTCCAGGCCGACCGTCTGGCCCGGCAGGATGACGCTGAACTCCGATGGGAGCGACACCCCGCCCGTCGCGAAATCGCCCGACGTGGTCGTCGCGGCGATGAACGGGAAGCGATCGCCGGTGGACGGGGTGAACCCGTTCACGAGTGTCCCGGTCAGTTGTCCGCCGACGGTCGCGGTACCGGTCACGTCGATGCGATCGAAGTTCGTGCCGGCTGTCGTGCCGCCGATGCCTACCAGCAACTGGCTCGTCTGTCCGAGTTGCAGGTTGCCGATGACCCGGAGATGGCCGGTCCCGGAGCCGTCGAGGAGGGTCCCTTCGTTGACGAAGGTGTTGCCCGCGCCCACGTCGATCGTGCCCTTGCCCTGGATCGTGGAGCCATCGCCGTTCGTGAAGCCGCCCAGCTTGCGCAGCGTGGCGTTCTCGGCGAGCTCGATCGCGGCGTCGCTCGCGGTGTCCAGGGTGCCGCCGATGCGCAGGGTAGCTCCCGAGCGTACGTCGAGCACGCCGCGGTTGGTGAACGTGCCGCCATCCGGGGCTCCGTTCCGGCCAACGTTGAGGGAGAGGGTGCCCGTGAGTACCTCGACCCGACCGCCCGCGGCGTTGGTGAACGCGAGGAAGTTGGGGGTGCCGCCTGCGGCACTGAGCGTGCCGAGCGTGGCGCCCGTGCCGGCGCTCTGGCGGAACGTACCGGCGTTCTGCACCGTGAGCGTACCCGTGCCGGTACTGTTGTCGCCAAGGGTGAACGCGCTGCGAACGTCGATCAGCCCCGTGTTGGTCCAGCTGGTGGCGCCGGTAACGTCGATATCCCCCGACTCGAGGTTGACCGTCCCGGCATTGCTCAGGGTGCCGCCGCCGATGGACTTGGCGCCGGTCCCGCTCGCCGTGAGCGTGGCCCCCGAGGCGACGTTCACGCTTCCGGCGAGTGCCCCGCCGGTCCAGGTGCCCGTCCCCGTGACGGTCACCGGTCCCGAGCCCAGCAGACGCCCCGACGACTGGGTGAGAGTTCCCGTGGTGGCTGCGCTCTGGAACTCCGCCGTGCCACCGTTCACGGTGATCTGGCTGACGGTGATCGGCGCGGTCGTGGCGAAAGTGGCGGTACCGGCCTGCACCGTGATGCCGCCGGTCAGCGCGAGATTGCCCGAAGCCGTGAGGTTCGCGCCGAGACTCGTGCTGAGCGAGCCGGCGCCCGAGACGGTCGAGCCAGCTGCGAAGTTCGCCGTCCCGCCGAAGTCCACCGTGGCACCGCTCGCCACCTGGATCGCATTGTTGTTGGTGAAGCTGCCTCCGCCGGACGCGCCGCTGAAGCCGATGTTGAAGCGGGTCGTGCCCGACTGGATGTCGATGACGCCGTCGTTGGTGAACAGGGCGTAGTTGGGCGTGCCGCCGGGAATGCCGAGACTGCCGATCTGCACGTTGGCCCCGTTGACCACGCGCAGCGTGCCGTCCGCATTGTTGCGGAAGGTGAAGTTGCCCACGCCGGTCCAGCGGTCGCCGATGTTCATCGGGCCGCGGAATTCCATCAGGCCGTTGTTCACGAAGGAGCCGGTGCCGACGATGTCCGTCTGTCCCGAAACCATCAGCACGGTACCGTCGTTCAGCAGCGTTCCGGTACCGAGAGCCCGGGCCGTCCCGTTGCTGCCGTCACCGTTGCCGTCGGCCGTCAGCGTCGCGCCTTGGGCTATACGCAGGGTGGCGTCGAGGGTCCCGCGGCTCCAGCTGGCATTGCCCAGGAGGCTCAACGTGCCAGTGCCCGCCAGCGTGCCGCCGGTCCAGGTGAAGGTGCCGAACTGCTGCGAGGGACCGGTCACGGTGAGCGTCCCGCCGCTCATCGCGATGTTCTCGTAGGAGATCAGATTGCCGGTCGAGGCACTGCCCGTGCTCAAGGTGATGAGGGGGTTCGCCGGACCGCGGTCGATGAACACGCGGTCGCCTGCCTGAGGCGCGCGGCCCAGGCTCCAGTTCGCTGCCGTGGTCCAGTTGCCGTTGGTGTCCGTGTTCCAGGAATTGATGGTTCCGGAAGTGCCTCGGGAAAGGAACAACTGGGTACCGGCGGGCGTCAGCGCGTAGCCTCCGCTGTTGCCGGTCAGGCTCATGTTCGCCGCCGAGCCGGAGATCGAACCGGCGCCGAACAGGAGGAACAGCGCCTCCGCGGGCGGTGTGAAGCCCGCTGAGTGGGCGATCTGGACCGAACCGCCGGGCGTCAGTGCACCCGTGACGGTCACGCTGTCGTAGCCGACGCCCCGTCCCGTCGCCGTGTCCGCGACATTCATCACCAGGACGCTGCCTGTGTCGAGAGCGAGGTTGCCGTCGACGGTGAGGAAGCCCGGCGTCGAGCCGAGACGGATCGTGCCGCGGTTGGTGAGCGTCTCGACGTTGATGTTATCGGTCGTGAGGTCGATGCGACCGGCACCCTGGATGGTGCCGGTGTTGAGCAGATTGCCGTTGCCGGTCTCGATGAGGCCGTTCGCGCCGAGGTCCAGCAAGCCGGCATTCGACGCCAGGCCATTGACACCGAGGGAAGCGCCGTTCTGCGCACGGAGCGTTCCCTGGTTGGTCCAGTTGGTCCCGAAGAAGTCGACGCGCTGGCCGTCCGCTACCACGGTGCCCTGGTTCGTGCCGCCGGTGCCGAAGGTGACCCGGCCTCCGGCGCCCGCGGTGGATGTGACCAGCACATCCGGGCCGAGCGTGAGCGCTGCGTTGCCGAAGCCAAGCGTGTTGCTCCCGGCATTGCCGCCGACGAAGCGGATCGTGCCCTGGCCGCCGACGGACCAGGCCGTGTTCAGGTGGTTGTAGAGCCGGACCGAGCTCGATGTGCCCTGCGATCCGTCGATGTCGATGGTCGAGTCGTCAAGGGTCAGCGCGCCGCTCACGATCAGGTCATCGCCTCCCACGAGCCTCAGCGTGCCTTGCAGGGTGACGTTCTCCATGGTCCCGTCGATCGCGCGCAGAGCATTGTCGGCAACGGAGATCGTCCCGCCGCGAATCGTGCCCCGGAAGGTTGTGAGCGCAAGGTCCACCGTGCCTCGCTGGGCATCGAACGCGGTTGTCGCGCCCGTGTTGTCGAGGACACCCGAAATGCGCAGCGTGCCGCGGTCCGCATCCGCCGGTCGCTGGATCGTGTTGAACGTCGCGGCGGAGAAGGTTCCGCCGAGGGCGAGCGTGCCGGCGTCGAGAATGATCGATCCCGGGTTGGTCCAGGCCAAGGCGGCGCCGCTCGCCACGTTGTAGAGGAGGTTGCCCCCGGTGACACGGACCGTGCCTGCGTTGGCAGACAGACCGGTGATGGTTCCCGTGCCGGTAGCTACGGCGATAGTGCCCTCGTTGCTCCAGTCGGTACCGTCGATCGAAACGGTCGCGTTGGCGGCCGTGGGCGCGACATCGATCGTGCCGCGGTTGACGCCGCCAGTCCCGAAACGGACAACGCCGCCCTGGTTGCCGGCAACGCGGACACCCGCGCCTAGCGTCAGCGGGGCATTGGTCCAGCCCAGATTGTTGCCGTTGGCGTTGGGGCCCGCGAAGAGGATCTGGCCGTTGCCTGCGATGCTCCAGGCGGCGGCGTTCGTGCTGTTCCACAGGAAATTGGAACCGCCGGTGCTGTCGAGGGTGATCGCCGCGTCCAGAAGGGTCAGGGCGCCGCGCACGAACAGATTGGAACCGCCCGTGACCGTGATGGCGCCGGCGAGGGAAACGTCCTCCAGCATCCCGCTGGTGATCCGCAATGTGCCGTCGTTCGCCTGCACGGTGCCGCCGAGGATCGTGCCGATACCACTGGCGCTCACGAAGTCGACGTTGCCGCGTGCGGCGTTGAACGTCGTCGTGGCGCCGGTGTTGTCCAGGATGCCGGATACGCGCAGCGTGCCGCGATCGGCGTCGTTCGGGCGGGAGATGGAGTTGAACGTCGTCGGCGAGAAGCGTCCGCCCAGAGTCAGCGTTCCGCTGTCGAGACGCAGCGTGCCGGTGTTCGTCCAGACGAAGGTCTGACCGCCGGAAACGTTGTAGTCGACGTTGCCGCCGCTCACGATCACGCTGCCCGTGTTGGAAATCAGTCCGGCAATAGTCATGGCGGCCACGGATGACTCGATGGTCCCTTCGTTCGTCCAGTCCGTGCCGGTGACGCTGACCGTATTGGTCGTGGTGGCCGGCGCGATCCGGATCGTGCCGCGGTTCACACCCCCATTGCCGAATAGCACGTTGCCGCCACGGGTGCCGGAGACGAGGACGCCGCTACCGATCGTCAGCGGCGTGTTGGACCCACCAAGATAGACCGCTACGGACGAGCCCTGCATCCTCACTTCGCCCTGTCCGACCACGGACCACGGCGCGTTCGATATCGCGTTCAAGATGTACGCTGAGCCGCCGTTGCTCGCGTCGAGCATGACGAGTGCGTTGTCGAGCGTCAGGGCGCCGAGCACCCGGAGTTGCGACCCGCCGCGCACGGTGACATTGCCGCGGAGTGTCGTGTTCTCGAGCGTCGCGTCATCGAACAGGAAGTTGTCGGAGGTCGCATCGACGATGCCGCCGACGACCGTGCCGACGTACCCGCTGGCTTGAACGAAACTGACCGGTCCGCGCGCGGCTCCGAGGGTCAGCGTGGCGTTCGAGTTGTCGATGCGGCCGGCGACTCGCAGGGTGCCGCGATCGGCATCGTTCGGACGGTCGATCGAGTCGAACGTGGCGGTCGTCATGTTGCCGCCGAGCGTGAGGGTCCCGCTGTCGAGGACCACCAGTTCCCCGTTGGTCCAGGTGCCGGTCGGGCCGTCGCCGACGTTGTAGTTCACGGTACCGCCATTCACCCGGACGGTCGCCTGATTGCTGGCGAGCCGGTTGATGTTGGTCACGCCGCTCGTCGCCGTGATCGTGCCCTGGTTCGTCCAGGGGGCGCCGCTGATGTTGGTGATGAAGGTCGATGTCGTCGGGGCGACGGTGATGGTCGCCTGGTTGATCCCGCCGTTACCGAACCAGATCGTGCCGCCGCGTGGCGACGTGACGTTGAGGCCGCTGCCGAGGGTCATCGGCGCCTGGTTGCTCCAGCCCAGATTGTTGTTTCCGGTGGTGCCGCCTAGAACGATGTTGCCGGTTCCGCCGATGCTCCAGGGCGCCGAGCCTTCGCCATAGAGGTAGGTGCTGCCGTTGTTGTCCGATGCCAGGGTGACCGTGTTGTTGGCGAGGGTGAACGTGCCGCCGATGCGCAGCTGCTGGCCTCCGCGCAAGGTCAGATCGCTGGTGAGCAGGACGTCCCGGAAACGGCCGTCCACGACGTTGAGCGCGTTGTCCTGGATCTGAACAGTGCCACCGACGATCTGCCCGCCGGACACGAGGTTCACGGTGCCCTTCGCGGCATTGAACAGCAGCGTGCTGTTCGTGTTGAGTACCGTGCCGGAGATATTGATCGTGGGCGCCGCGCCCGACGGCGTGAGCGAGTTGAGCGCCGCGGACTGGATGGTGCCGGACAGATTGAGAATGCCGCCGTCGCTCACGGCCAGCGGGCCGGTCGAAGAGCCGAGGTTCGTGAGTGTCAGCGTGCCGGCATTGACGCCAAGCGTGCCCGTGTTGCTCCACGGGTCCGCGGAACTGGTGACCGTGACCGTGCGACCCGAATTGGAGAGGATCGTCCCGGCGTTCGAACCATCCGACGCCGTCGTGTTCGACAGGTTGATGGTGCCGCCGCCCGGGGTCGTTGCGTCCGGGCGGATCGTCACGCCGCTGCCGATGGTCAGGCCGTGACTGCTCCACGGGCCGATACTGTTGTTGTTGTTCGCGGCGCCGGCGGGGCTCGCGAACAGGATCTCCCCGCCGTTCGCGGTCGCGCTGATCGCCTGATTGCCGTCGTAGTAGAGGGTCGAGTTGTTCGTGAGGAAAACGGAGCCGCCGTCGAGGGTGAGCCCGTTGCGGATGCGGAAATTGTTGCTGGTGGGCACGTCCATGCGCGTGGCGAGGGTGACGCCGTCGAGCATGGAACTGCCCGCCATGACCAGGCGCCCGGCCTCGCCTTCGATGCGTCCGCCGACGATGATGCTGCTGCTGTTGATCGCGTTCAACGTGCCGGTGGTGGCGTTGAGCGTGAGTACGTCGCCGGTGTTGACGAGGGTGCCAGTCAGGTTGAGCGCGCCCGCGCTGTTGGTGCGCTGGAGGGTCTCGAAGCTGGTGGTGACGAAGGTGCCGTCGAGGTTGAGCGTACCGCCGTCGCCCAGGACCAGCCGGCCCGTGCCGGAAGAACTCCAGCGGCTGTTGGTGCCGGCGTTGTTCAGGGTGACGATACCGCCCGTGGCTTCGATGCGACCGGTGTTGTTCCAGCCGCCGGCGCCGGAGCTGGTGATCGCGATGGTGCGCCCGTTGGTAGGCAGCAGCGTGCCGGCGAAGGCACCGGCCACTGCGCTGTTCGAGAGGTTGACGGTGCCGCCACCCGGGGTGTTGGCATCGGAACGAACGGTGACACCGGCGCCGATGGTGAGGGCGGCGGTGTTCCACGGGGCGATCTGGTTGTTGTTGTTCTGGCTGCCTGCCGGACTCGCGAACAGGATCTGACCGCCCGCTGCGCTGGCGGAAATGGTCTGGTCACCCTCGTAGTAGAGGGTCGAGTTGTTGGTGAGAAACACCGAGCCGCCGTCGAGCGTGAGGCCGTTGCGGATGCGGAAGCTGTTGCTGGCGGGCACGTCCATGCGGGTGGCGAGCGTGACGCCATCGAGGATGGCGATGCCGCTCATCACCAGGCGCCCCGGTTCGCCCTCGATGCGCCCGCCGAGGACGATGCTTCCCTGGTTGGTGGCGTTGAGGGTGCCGGTGGCGGCGTTCAGCGTGAGCACGTCGCCGGTGTTGACGAGGGTGCCGATGAGGTTGAGCGTGCCCGCGCCGTTGTTGCGCTGGAGGGTCTCGAAGCTGGTGGTGACGAAAGTGCCGTCGAGGTTGAGCGTGCCGCCATCTCCCAGGACCAGCCG
>LNDV01000030.1 GCA_001464765.1 Betaproteobacteria bacterium Ga0077526 | reverse complement strand
ATCGCCGCCGTCAACGTCGTCTTCCCATGGTCCACGTGTCCGATCGTCCCCACGTTCACGTGCGGCTTCGTACGTTCAAACTTGCCCTTAGCCATGTTGATCGTCCCTAGTGCTATGTCGACAAACTAATGTTCATTCGAGATGGTGCCGATGACGCGGATTGAACGCGTGACCTCTCCCTTACCAAGGGAGTGCTCTACCACTGAGCTACATCGGCCCGAAAAAAGTGCTGGCCCGCTTGACTCGTGCTTGACTCGTTTCACAAACCCAACTTACATTCCCTACGTCCTGCGCCATGAAGCTGGCACACGACACTGATTCTCAAGCCTTTGCGCTGCTGACTCCGGATGCGCGGTGTACCGCTGCACTGGAGCGGGTGAAGGGAATCGAACCCTCGTCGTAAGCTTGGAAGGCTTCTGCTCTACCATTGAGCTACACCCGCCTTTACCTGCCCGGCCTTCGCCGGACACCGACTACCACTCCGCAACTGCCTGTTTTTCCGCCACTCGAGCCCCGGATACGCTGATCCGTTGATCCTCACTCGCCGACCGGATCGGCAAGCGCGAAGATCGCCTGAGTGGTGGAGGGGGAAGGATTCGAACCTTCGAAGGCAGAGCCGGCAGATTTACAGTCTGCTCCCTTTGACCGCTCGGGAACCCCTCCGACGAAACGCGCAATTATCTTGATGCCCGCACGGGCTGTCAATGAATCCGGAGCATTTCCGCGCCAGGGATCGACCCGTCCGAAGCCGCATCGGCTCGTCGCGCAAGCCCGACGATTCTACGGCTGAGCAGAAAACCCCCAATAAACCAGTTACTTGAATGCCGACCCGCCAAATGCCGGAGGGATGTGGCGCGCTGAGCGCGACCTGCAGGCGCCGCAGTCAGCCTCGAAAAACCTTACACCGCCGGGTTCGGATTGCCGAGATGGATCCGCTCGATGGCCTCCAGCGTCTCCTGGTCGAGCGTGACATCCGCGGACGCGATGTTCTCCTCCAACTGCTCGATACTCGTCGCGCCGATGATCGTGCTGGCCACGAACCACCGGGAGTTCACGAAAGCAAGCGCTAACGTGGCTGGACTCATCCCCCGACTGCGGGCGAGCTCCGTGTAGGAGCGGACCGCACTTTCGACGTTGGGCTTCTGGTAACGCTGGCCGAACGGGGGGAACCGGACGAGCCGGGCAGCCGCCGGCCCGCCCCCGTCCAGGTACTTTCCGGTGAGATGTCCGAAGCCCAGGGGACTGTAGGGAATCAGCGGCACGTTGCACTGCCGGGTGATCTCAGACAGTCCTGCCTCGAAGGTCCGGTTGAGGAGGTTGTAGGCATTCTGAATGGATGCGACGGCCGGCAGCCCCTGCTCCCTGGCTGCCCGCAAGAACTCCATCACTCCCCAGGGCGTCTCGTTGCTGAGGCCGATGTAGCGGACTTTACCGGCCCGGACGAGCCCGCCCAGCGCCGCCACCTGCTCGTCGATCGGAACCGAGTCGCGCTCCTGGGACGGGTCATAGTGGATCTTGCCGAACGTCGGCACATATCGGTCAGGCCAGTGGATCTGGTAGAGATCCACGTAGTCTGTCCGCAGCCGCTTGAGACTGCCTTCGATCGCTTCGGCCACGCCCTTGGCGTCGATCGCGAGCCTTCCGCCCCGCACCCAGGCGAATCCGCGCCCGGGACCCGTGAGCTTGGTTGCCAGGATGACGCGATCGCGCGGCTGACGCACCAGCCACGATCCCACGTAGGACTCCGTGCGTCCCTGGGTCTCGGCGTTGGGGGGGACCGGATACATCTCTGCCGTATCGATGAAGTTCACGCCCCGCGCGAAGGCCCGGTCGAGCTGGGCGTGCGCTTCGGGTTCCGTATTCTGTTCGCCGAAGGTCATGGTGCCGAGACAGATCTCGGACACGTTCAGGCTGCTGCTGCCTAGCGGTCGGTAACGCATTGCGTTCCCCTCTTCTCAATCAATCAGGTATTGGAATCGGACGAGCCGGCCCCGGACTGCGCGGCGAGGTGCGAACCCAGCGACGCGGCGTCCATGGGGCGGCCGAAGAGAAATCCCTGCGCCTCGTCACAGCCCTCGGCGGCAAGGAAGAGTTTCTGGTCCGGCGATTCGACGCCTTCCGCGACCGTCCGCAGCCGGAGGCTGCGCGCCATGGCGGTGATGGCCCGCACGATCGCGACGTCGGCGGCATTCATCGGAATGTCCCTGACGAACGACCGGTCGATCTTGAGTACATCCACGGGAAAGTCCCGCAGATATCCGAGCCCGCAGAAACCGGTGCCGAAGTCGTCGATCGCCACCCGTACGCCCCGCGCGCGAAGCTGCTCCAGCACGCCGCGGCCGCGCGCATCGTTCTCCATCAGCAAGGTTTCGGTCAGTTCCACGGTGAGACACGACGCGGGCAGACCTGCGGCATCGAGCGCGTCCTGAATGGCTCCGACAACGCCAGGATGGCGGAACTGCCGGGCGGACAGGTTGATCGACAGGCGGCAACCGGGGCTTCCCGTGGTTTGCCATCCGGCGAGGTCCTGGCAGGCCTTCCGCAAGGCCCACTCGCCGAGGGGCACGATGAGCCCGCTCTCCTCCGCCACCTCGATGAACTCGACCGGCGAGACCAGCCCCCGATCCGCAAGCCGCCAGCGCAGCAGAGCTTCGGCCCCCACGATCATGGACGTATGCAGGTCGACCACCGGCTGGTACAGGAGCGTGAACTCCTCCCGCTCGAAAGCCTGTCGCAGTCGGGTCTCTGCGCCGACTCTCACCTTGGCGCGGCGGGTGAGCTCCGCCGAATAGCACTGCACGTTGTCGCGGCCGCGCCGCTTGGCATGGGACAGCGCAGCCCCGGCATTTTCCAGCAGCGTATCGGGCGTCTCGCCGTCGTAGGGAAACACGGCTACTCCCACGCTCACGGTCACGAAGACCTCGCGGGACCCGAAGACGAACGGTGCATGGAACGCAGCGCGGATGCCCTGCGCGAGCGGTAGCGCCTGACCTTCCTCCGAGCCGGGGTCGAGCAGGATCGCGAACTCGTCTTCTCCATAGCGCGCGATGAGAGCGCCCGACGGCAGCGCGTTGCGCACCCTCTCGGCGGCCAGGACGAGCAGCTGATCGCCGCACTCATGGCCCATGGACTCGTTGATCAGCTTGAATCGGTCGAGATCCAGGACCACGGCCGCGATCCTGCCCGAGCCACCCCGGTGCCGCTCAACCGCGCGCGCCACTTCGCGCATGAACAGCGTCCGGTTGGCGAGGCCGGTGAGCGAATCGCTGGACGAGAGTCTCTCGACCCGCCCTTCCACGACTTGCCGCTCCGTCGCATCCAGGGCGAGGCTCGCGACGGACCGCAGGCGCTCGCTGGCATCGACCAGCGGGGTGTAGTGCCATTCGCAGGCCACCTCCCGGCCGGCTCGAGTCCGATTACGGAGCCGGATCGTGGCGCCGCGCCGCTCCCGGAGCACGTCGTTCCAGAGACGGGCCACCTCTTCGCAACTGCCGACGGTCGCGATCAGCTCCGAAGCCGTCCGCCCGAGCGCTTCCTCGCGAGAGTAGCCGAACAGACTCGTGGCAGCGGCGTTCCATTCCATCACCCGGAACGCCGTATCCCACTCGATCAGGGCGACCGGCGACTGCTCCACATAGAGACGAAGCCGGTCTTCCGACTGAAGCAGCCGGGACTGCGCCTCGCGCCGCTGGAACACCTCCTCGCGAAGCGATTCGAACGCAGCCTGCACCTCGGCGTGGGAAGCTGCGAGTTCCGACGCCCGGCGCGAATCACGAAACCGCAGGATCATGGCCGTCCGAAAAGTCCCCGAGATCCGTTCGCCTACCATCAGCATGATGAGGGCGAACACCGCAGCAAGGGCCGCCATCCCGAAATGCAGAGGGTCCGACCGGCCGAGGAGGATCTGGCGCAGTACAAAGGGAGAGACGGTCAGGCCGACGAACATCGCGTAGGCCCGGAACGACACCGCCAGGGTGGATACCGCGCCGGCGACCATGCCGGCCAGCACGAAGCCGACGAAGGCCTGGTGGATCTGGGCTTCCGGGATGAGCCAGAAGCCCGCCGCACCCCAGCACCCCGCGGTTGCTGCCAGCAGCGCGACCATTGCGGAACCCCAGGGGGGCGCCGCAGAAACCTCGGGTTGCCGGCGCCGGTACTCCCGCGACACGCTGAGTCGGAGTCCGAGGGCGACGACGAGCACCGAAAACCAGACGGCCAGCCGCATCGCAGGAATCGCCGCATGCAGGACGGCGCAGAACAGCAGACCAACCAGCAAATTGGCAAACACGGCGGTGCAGGCGCCGGCATCCAGCGCTCGGACCTGCTCGGCCCGGAGTGCAGCGGCATCCGCCCCCCCCACGTCCTCCGGGGAAGCGGGAGATTCTCCGGGGTTCGCGAACCAGTTCCCGACGCGGGAAAAGGGCGTCACCGGACAATCTCCGAATAAGTCCTGTGCCCATCGCGATATTGCGTTGTGGCGTTCGGCGCCATGAAGACAGCACCTTTCCGCGTCACGGCCGAAGCGCGATCACCGGACCGGGGTGCGTCGGTCATCCGGCTTTCCCGGACTCGTCCGCCACGGCGAACAGGAATTCGATCTCGACGGCCACGTTGCGAGGCAGCGCGGCCACGCCGACCGCCGAGCGTGCATGCCTGCCCGCTTCGCCGAAAACGTCACCCAGCAGGCGCGACGCGGCGTCGATCACGGCAGGCTGTTCGGCAAACGTCGGGGCCGAGGCGACGAATCCCGTCACCTTGAGTACGCGCCGGACCCGATCGAGGCTGCCGAGCGCGGACTCGAGCACCGCGAGGGCCTGCAGCACGCAGCACCGCGCCGCCTCCTGCGCCTCGGCCACCCCGACGTCCGCCCCCACCTTCCCTAGAGCCGCAAGGGAACCGTCCGGGCGCCATGGCAATTGCCCACTCACATAGGCCACCCCGCCATCGACCACGACGGGCACATAGTTGAACTTGGGTACCGCGGGTTCGGGAAGGACGAGTCCGAGGGCGGCGATTCGTTCACGAATCATGTTCGCACCATCAACGAAAATGCAAAGCGGCCGTTAAACCAGGGGAACGCAACACATTGGAACGGGTCCGACAGAAGCATACCGCCCCGAGCAGCGTACCGCGCCTGGGTGTGCATGCTTCTTGCGCCGATCGCTTTCGCCAGATTGGAGGTCGTTGCCATGAATGTGATCTACAACAGCCCAAACTACCACGTGGTCGAGTACCCGGGACACGGGTTCGAGGTCATTGCGAAGCATGCCGCCAAGGGAACCTATCTGTCCGGCGAAGCCGCCGATCGGTTCAAGGAATACCTCACCCAGGCTGCGGCCCAGGATGCATCCATCGAAACGGTGGACGAGTATCTGGGCAACTACGATGACCTGATGACCCAGCCGGCCATTTATCACTAGTCTTGCCGGAATGGTCTCTGCGGGCACGCCCCGCAAAGACCTCTCCTGAAACACCAGCGGCGCGCCCTTCCGGGCGCGCCGTTTTTTTCACCTCGAGACCGTCAGTGCGCCGTCGCAGTCGCGGCGACGCCCGGGTCGATCACCATCTCGGTAAACGGCCAGACGTAGGCCTGCAGCATCACGAACAAGCCCACCAGCGAGGCCAGCGCGATCGAGTGCCAGAACACGTAGCGCAAGATCACCCCTTCCTTGCCGGTGTACCCCGTGGCCACACCCGCCACCACGATCGACTGGGCATCGATCATCTTGCCCATCACCCCGCCGGAGCTGTTCGCCGCCGCCATCAGGGTGGGCGAAATGCCGATCTTGTTGGCAGTGATCTGCTGCTGGCTGCCGAAGAGGGCGTTCGACCCCGCGTCCGTGCCAGTGAGAGCAACGCCGATCCAGCCTATGAGTGTCCCGAAGAACGGGTACAGCCATCCCGTGTTGGCAAACGCGAGGCCGAGAATGGCATCCATACCCGAGTAGCGGGTGGTGTAGCTCAAGGCGATCATCGCAACGATGGTGATGATCGAGTAGCGCATGACCCAGAGGGTCTCGAGCCAGTTGGACACCAGCTCCTTGACCTTGAAGCCCATCATGAGGCCGCTGATGATCGCGGCGATCAGGATGCCGGTACCCGTGGCGGAGATCAGACCGAACTTGAGCACCGCGCCTTCGGTGTGCGGCGTCGCCACGGCCGGCGCCACGCGCTGTACCAGCTTGTGCAGCCCGGGAATCTGGTACTCGAAGTAGGTAATGCCCTTGGTGTTGAGCCACCCCTTCACGATCGGGAGACCCCAGGCAAACAGGATGACCGTGAGGATGACCCAGGGCATCCAGGCCTGCCGGACCCGCTCCGGCGAGTGACCGTGATTCGCCTTGACCGCCTCGGCGTAGGGCACCATGCCGGAGGCGGAGCCGTCGGCCGCCACCATCACGTCCTTGGGTTTCCAGACGCGGAGGAACAGGGCGAGCGCAACCATGGAAATCATCGCCGACACCATGTCCACCAGCCATGGCCCGTGGTAGTTGGAGATGAGGAACTGGGGAATCGCGAAGGTGATCCCCCCCACCAGGATGGCCGGCCAGATGGCCATCGCGCGCTTGAAGCCGCAGAAGGTGATCACGAGCCAGAAGGGGACGATCACCGAGAAGAAGGGCAGCTGACGGCCGACCATCGCGGACAGTTGCAGCAGATACTCGTCGGTGTTCAGCGTCACGCTGTTCAGTACGATGATCGGCGTGCCCAGACCGCCGTAGGCCACCGGCGCCGTATTCGCGATGAGCGAGAGGCCCGAAGCCGCCAGAGGAGAGAAGCCCAGGCCGATGAGAATGGCACCCGTCACGGCGACGGGCGTACCGCCACCTGCCGCCCCTTCGAAGAACGCACCAAAACAGAACGCGATGAGGACCAGCTGGAGTCGCCGGTCGGAGGTGATCGCGCCGATGGAGTCTTGCAAAACCTGGAACAGGCCCGACTTCATGGTCAGGCGGTACAGGAACATCAGGTTCACGATGATCCAGCAGATGCCGACCAGCGAGAAGATCGCCCCGAAGTAGGCGGCCATGCCAGCCATGCCCAGCGGCATCTTGACGACGAACACGGCGAGCGCGAAAGCGACCACCAGACCCAGAACCGCGGCCACGTGGGCCTTCATGTGAAAGAAGCCCAACCCGCCCATCAGCACGAGCACGGGAAGCGCGGCGACCAATGTCGACAAGAACGTGTTGCCGAACGGGTCGTACACCTGCGACCAGAGTTCCATTGTTCCTCCCAATCTAGTTTTATGTGGCTCGGCTTTCGAGCCGGCGCGAGAGTATAGTCGTTCGGCCGGGAATCCCGCCATGTCAATCGGGGATTGCCGGCGACCGGTCCAAGGGGGGCCTCGAAGTCGCCCCGGGACATGGTTTCGTTTAAACATAGGGAGGATCAGGATGCGTCATCTGGTTGCCGCCGCGCTCGCGGCTGTCACGTTCTCCGCCGGCTCAGCGCTTGCGGCGGACAACATCAAGGTCGCCTTCATCGACCCGCTCTCCGGGCCGTTCGCCAATGTCGGCGAATCGGAAGTGCGTCACTTCCAGCTCATCATCGAGGGCATCAACGCCCGCGGCGGCGTGCTCGGCGGACGCAAGCTCGAACTCGCCACGTTCGACAGCAAGGCGAGCCCGCAGGAGGCCGTGCTCGCGCTGAAGCAGGTGATCGATCAGGGCATCCACTACATCCTGCAGGGCAACAGTTCCAGCGTCGCGCACGCTCTCGTCGACACGCTCGACAAGCACAACAAGCGCAATCCGGACGAGGCCGTGCTGTTCCTCAACTACGCCGCGGTCGACCCCGTGCTCACGAACGAGAAGTGCACGTTCTTCCACTTCCGTTTCGACGCTGACGCGGACATGAAGATGTCCGCGATCACCGACGTGCTGGCGATGGACAAGAACATCGGCAAGGTCTACCTGCTCAATCAGGACTACGCGTTCGGCCAGGCCGTCAGCAAGGCCGCGAAGCTGATGCTCGGGAAGAAGCGTCCCGACATCCAGATCGTGGGCGACGACCTGCATCCGCTGGGCAAGGTGAAGGACTTCGCGCCGTACGTCACCAAGATCAAGGCCTCGGGCGCGAACGCTGTCATCACAGGCAACTGGGGCAACGACCTTTCCCTGCTGATCAAGGCCAGCAAGGACGCCGGGCTCAAGGTGGAGTACTACACGTACTACGGCGGGATCACCGGCACGCCGCCCGCCATCGGTGAAGCCGGCGCCGGTCACCTCAAGATGGTGAGCCAGTGGCACGCGAACGTGGGCACGCCGGGCGCGGAGAAGTGGGTGACCAGCTACCGGGAGCGGTTCAAGGGAGCGAAGGACGACTTCTTCTACTCCACCCCTGTGACCGCGATCGAGATGCTCGCGAAGGCGATCGATCAGGCAAAGAGCGCCGACCCGCTGCCCGTCGCCAAGGCCCTGGAAGGGATGAAGTGGATGAGTGACACGGGCGAGGTGGTCATGCGCGCGGACAACCACCAGTTGCTGCAGCCCATGTTCGTGTCGACCTTCACGAAGGCCGACGGCAGGAATCCGAAGTTCGACATCGAGAAGACGGGCTTCGGCTTCAAGACCGATCGCCGGATAGAGGCGAAGGACACGATGATGCCGACGACCTGCAAGATGGAACGACCGTAGGGAAGGGCCCTGCGAGTCGCTCAGGGGTCCGTCAGCGGGGCCCGGACCGGCTCGCGTGCTCCTCGCGGATCTCCAGAGCGAGTGCGGCAGCTTCCGCACGCAACCGGTCTGCATCGTCTGGCGGGACACTGAACGGGTCATAGCGCCACCGCGCATGCAGTCCGGCCCAACCCCGCAGGCGCTCGTGCAGCGCGCCGGGAATGCCCGGCAGTTCCGAAAGCCAGGTGCGGAACGGTCGGGAGGGCGGCCGACGGTGGCCGGCAACCTCCAACGCCGAGAGCAGCGACGCGATCTCCGGCCATGAGTGCTCGCCGGACTGCGCCCGCGATCGCGCCACTACCGCGGTGCGCTGGCTGCGACGGACGACCCCCCACAACACCCAGCCGCCCATCGGCACCACGAGAGCCAGCCACCACAGGCTGGGCGCGCTGCCTTCGCGATCCGACAGGCGCCACGTCGTGAACTGGAAATGGACCCACGACAAGTAGTCACGTACCGGCGTGGCGTCCTGCAGCGCACTCTCGAGTCCCAGCCAGTCCCGGGGCGTGACATCGACACTCACCCAGCGACCTTCGATCCACGCCAGCGCCCAGGCATGGGCGTGACGCGCGCGTACCAGCCACGCGCCCTCACGCTCACTCCATTCGTCGACCACGTGCCCTGTCACGTACCGCGACGGGATCCCCAGTTGCCGTAGCGCCAGCACCGCCGCCGTGGCAAAGTACTCGCAATGACCCGCGCGATCAGTCGTGAGGAATGCCTCCAGCGGTCTCGTCGTGTCGGGGTCCCGGCCGAGGCGGACGGTGTAGCGGAAACGCTGCTGGAAGAAGTCCGTGAGTCGCGCGATATCCTGCGTCGGATTCACGCCTGCCGCGCCGGCCTCCGCGAGAATCCCCTGCAGCGGCGCGGCGAGTCTTGCCGGCAATGCGAGATCCCGCGGCGTCGGCGGAACATCCGCCGCGAGCCCCGGCGTGAAGCCGGCTTCGAACTCGATCAGGTCCGGGCCCTGCGACACACGCACGACACCATGCGCGCCGGTCTCCACCAAACCCACATTGAGCGCGTCCAGCCTCGTGGTTCCTTCGGGCAGCGGCAGAATGCCGCGCCCTCCTTCGAGCCACCCGGCCACGGTCACCCGACGCTCGGGCGGATTCCCGTGCAGGACCCAACCCTGCTCCCCATCCGGGCGGGCGGCGCGATAAGGGCCCGACGGCGCAAACCAGGTACCGTCATGGTACGAATCGAAGATGCCGTTTCGCAACCGGGCGGGGCGTGACACTTCCTCCCCTCTCACGCGAAGCACGATCTGCGAGGACTGCTCGAGGTGGCCGAGTTCGCCGATCGCCGTGCGCGACCGGTCGGCCTGGGCACGCAGCGCGAGCCGATCCTGGAAGAACGCCAGCACCTGCTCTTCGACCGCCCGCTGCGCCGCGGTAACACCGACCGCAATGCCCGCCGCTGCGGCCATCACGCTCGCCATGACCGCACCCCACACCCAAGGACGCACGCCTCCCCGGCGCCAGGTCCAGAGCGCATAGCCGCAAAGCACCGCGGCCACCGGGCCGAGGCGCAGGCTCGCCGGCGCGACGCAGGTCATGGCGATCAGCACGTGGCAGAAGTACGGATAGTCGAGTGCGAGGCGACGATGGGCATGCCGTTCCCGGCTGCGGCGCATGGACCAGAACAGCGCCGACATCGGAAACGCACCCTGCGAGCTGAGACGCTGCATGACGATGAGCGGCGCGAGCAGCGCAGGCATCCACGAAAGCGCGCCGAGAATGCCGCTGCCCGCGTCCTTGCTGGCGAACCACTGCCACACCACGAACAGCGCGAAGCCGATGCTCGTGAGATCGGTTACGCGCTCGAATTCGCGGTCATCGAAGGCCCAGCGCACGCGCAGCCTCGAACATCCTTCGACCAGGACGACCAGCAGCAGCGCCGCGAGCGGCCGCTGCGTGAGCCAGCCCCAGGCGACGAGCGAAAGACCAAGCAGATACGGGGGCGGCGTCATCGCAGGAAGTCGGGCATCGTGGCCAGCGTCGGGCCGGGTGCCGCGGGATCGATGACATGGACTGGCACCGCACCGGTCGCCACTTCCGGCGCGCGCATCGTGAGCACCAGTTGCGCCACACCCAGCCGCGACAGCTTGCGCACGAGGTCAGCGCGCTCTTCGTCGAAGCGAAGACACACGTGCACGCACGCGGACAATTGCGGCGCGTGGGCAAGCACAGCGCGGGCGAGCACGTCGAAGCCTTCCTTCCGCGCCGGCACGACCTCGGCGAGTTCGCGCAGCAGCGTAAGGCGGCCGCCGCTTCCGCGTCCCGCGGGGGCGACGATGGCACGGTCCTCCACGAACACCAGGTCGAGCAGCGCGTCCGCAGTGCGGACGCGTCTCGCAAGAGACGCGGCCACACTCACCGCGGTTTCGAAGGCGAGCGAATCGGCGGGCGCCGCGAACGTGTCGAGCACCAGGCCATAGCGGGCGAAGTACTCCTCGCCCATCTCCTTGACGACGAGACGCCCGGTGCGAGCCGATCGTCCCCAGTGGATCCGCCGGAGCGGATCGCCGGGCCGGTACTCACGGACCTGCAGGAACTCCTGACTGTCGCCCACCTCGGCCACCGACGCATCACCGCCCCGGTGATGCCTTCGCGAGCCGGGGAAGCGCAGGTCGGGAACATCGTAGGTGCGCGGCAGCACCAGGAGCGACTGGGAGCTCGGATGACTGACCGCTCCGTGGATGAGCCCCAGCACATCGGGACGAAGCACCCTGGTGCGTGCGAACCGGACGCGGCCGCGCCGCAGGGGGATGAACTGCGGATCGACCCGCAACTCGGCGGCCCCGGCAACGGCCATGGCTGTCACCGGGGCGATGCGCCCGCCCCGCAGCCGCTGCGCCAGCAGACGCCAACGGGGAAAGCCGATGCGTCGGTCCACTGCATTGGCAGCCGGCTCCTCCACGGCTCTCTCGCGCGCGAACTCGGCACTGGAAGGAAATCGCTCGACGAGTTCGTCACGGATGACAACTGCACCGGAGATCGGCCGTGTGAACGACACCACGATCTGGTAGTGCATCGGAACGCCGACCGTCGCCAGTTCCGGAAGCGAGCGCCGCACCTGCAGCCTAGGGCGCCAGCGGAAGATGGAGAGAGACGAGACGACGAGCAGCGCGGCAGCCAGCGCGAACACCTGATAGCCCGCCGTCCGCCCCGTGTCCAGACCGAAGACACCGGACGCCACCGCCATGATCACCACAGCCTTGCCAGCCAGCGTGAAACGACGGTCGGCCCACTGGGACAGCCGGTACGCCCGGACAAACAGGCGCAGGCGCACGGTCACACCGGCACCGGCACCGCTCGAAGAATGTCCTCGACCACCGAGGCCGCGCGCAGACCGCCGTATTCGCGGTCGCGATCCACGACGAGCCGATGGGCAAGGACATCGACGGCGACTTCCTGCACGTGCTCGGGGGAGACGAACGCTTCGCCGTCGAAGGCGGCCAGCGTCTGCGCGAGCCGCACGAGCATCAGCGACGCCCGCGGGCTCGCCCCGAGCGCGACGCCTTCGGCGTTGCGGGTGGCGCGGACCAGATCGACGACGTAACGCTGCAGCAAGGGGGAAACGCGCACGGCGGCAAGGTCGGCACGCGCACCGACGATGTCGGCGACGGACACCACGGGAACGATGCGGTCCAGCGGATGACCCCCATGATGCGTGCCCAGCATCGCCGCTTCTTCCTCTGCACTCAGGTAACCGAGCGACAGGCGCATGGCAAAGCGATCGAGCTGGGCTTCGGGCAGCGGATAGGTACCGTGGAACTCCACGGGGTTCTGTGTGGCGATCGTGAAGAACAGATCGGGAAGCGCACGACGCACACCATCCACACTCACCTGGGATTCGCCCATCGCCTCCAGTAGCGCGGACTGCGTGCGCGGACTGGCACGATTGATCTCGTCGGCCAGCAGCACGTGCGTGAACACCGGACCCGCGTGGAAATGGAAGGCCGAGGCGGAAGGATCGAAGACCGACACGCCGAGGATATCCGTCGGCAGCAGGTCCGGTGTGAACTGGATGCGGCGGAAATCGGCGTCCATCGATTTCGCCATGGCCTTCGCCAGCGTCGTCTTGCCGGTGCCGGGAACGTCTTCGAGCAGGACGTGCCCGCCGGCGATGAGCGCCGCCACGAGCTTGCGCACCGCGGCTTCCTGTCCGAGGACCACGGAATTCATGCTGTCGGACAGTGCCCCCGCGACGGTGCGAACGGTGTCGAGCCCTCCGTCGCTGCTCATCGGACGCTCGGTGCCAGGCCGGGCAGCGCCCGGAGGATCGGGATCACAGGGGAATCCGGCCCGAAGCCCCTCAGGGCTCGCCGGCACGCGGTTCGGTCACGAAGCCGAGCTTGGAGAGCCCGGCATTGCGCGCCATGGCCATGATCTCGGCCAGTCGCTGGTAGCGGGTTCCCTGATCGGCGCGCAGATGCAGCTCGGGCTGCGGTTCGACCTTCGCGGCCTCGGCCATTTTCGCGGGGAGATCCTCGTCGCGGACCGGGGCGTCGTCCCAGAAGACCTTGCCCTGGGCATCGAGCGACAGGACGACCGTCTTCTGTTCTTCCGGTGCCGCCGTCGCGGAGGCCTTGGGCAGATCGATCTTGATGCCGTGGGTGAGCAGCGGAGCCGTGACGATGAAGATGACCAGCAGCACCAGCATCACGTCGACGAGGGGGGTGGTGTTGATCTCCGCCATGGGCTGGGGCGTCGGGGCGCCGCCGTTCTGGTCCTGGAAGCTGCCGAAGCTCATGCCGAGACCTCCTGAAGATCAGTGGGCGGGGGACGTTCCGGGCGCTGCGGCCGGGCTGCCGGCGGCAGGTCGGCCCTGCGCATCGAGCCGCGAGCCGGTGGCCAGATAGGCATGCAGGTCGTGGGCGAACGCATCGAGGTCGGCCAGGATCAGGCGATTCATGCGGGTGAGCGTGTTGTAGCCGAGCACGGCGGGGATGGCGACCGCCAGACCCAGTGCCGTCATGATGAGCGCCTCGCCCACGGGGCCGGACACCTTGTCGATGGTCGCCTGGCCGCTCGCGCTGATGCCCACGAGCGCGTGGTAGATGCCCCACACGGTCCCGAAGAGGCCCACGAACGGGGCGGTGCTGCCGACGGAGGCCAGCAGCGAAAGCCCGGTCTCCAGACGTGCCTGGGACATGTTGATGCCCTGGCGCAGGGCCCGGGTGACGAACTCGGAGAGCGACATGGCCTCACCGAGACGGCCGCCCTGGTGGCGCTGGTGGTGGACGGCTGCGCCGACACCGGCGCGGGCGAGCATCACAAAGGGGTTGGTGGCCTCGGATGTCATGTCCTCGACCGAGCGGGCCAGATTGGGCGCTGCCCAGAAGGTGTCGACCAGGCGCCGGGATCCGGACCGGATGCCCATGGCGCGGAACACCTTGGAGAGGATGACGGCCCAGCTCGCGACCGACATGGCGAACAGAAGCAGGGCCACGGACACACCGACGGCGTCCGTCTGCTGGAAAAAGGCGAACATGCCCTGGGACGCCGGACTCACGCGACGCCCTCGACGCCGGGCTGCCGGACCGGACGGACCGGCATCAGTCGCCGTACATGCGCTGCATGCGCTCGCGCCGCTCCTGGGCTTCGATGCTCAACGTGGCCGTCGGCCGCGCCATCAGGCGCCGGACGCCGATGGGTTCGCCGGTTTCCGCGCAGAAACCGTAGCTGCCGTCCTCGATCCGCCCGAGGGCTTCTTCGATCTTCTTCAGCAGCTTGCGCTCACGGTCGCGGGTCCGCAGCTCCAGGGCCTGCTCTTCTTCCTGGGTGGCGCGGTCGGACACGTCGCTGGTCGCCTCGGTCTCGCGCAGGTGCTCGCTCGTGTCGCGCACGTTGTCGAGCAGTTCCTTCTTCTGATCGAGGAGCCGCTGCTTGAAGAACGCGAGCTGGTCCTCGTTCATGTAGTCCTTCGGCGGGGCAGCGACCAGCTGCGCCTCGGTCAGAACCTTCTTGCTGGCTTTCCGTTCCATAGTCGATCACGCAATCAGAATTGGCCCATGCCGCACATCATCGGCCGGTATCGGGGATTGCACAGGGTCACCTGCCCGGGGCCGGGGGACAGGCAGGCAGCGATCCCGCCGGCTGCCAGTGCTGGTGCGCGAGGACGAAACGCCTGGTAAAGGCGACGGGTGATGGCTGGAGAACGCCCACCCGCGCGGCGCCGGGAGCCCGGAAATACTCCCTTCCGGATCACCCCAGGCACTCGGACACCCTCGCGTCGCCCGAAATCGCGGCGGGGAAGAGTGCATGCGTCTTGGCGCGAGTGCAAGGGGATTTGCCGAAAAAATGCTCACCCGCCCCCAATCCGGCGGCCCATGACAGGGGCTTTTCCCCGTTTGTCTCCGATCGACGTCACCAGAATGCCACCCGGATGAAACGGATAGGTCCATTTCCCGGTCCCACTGCGGGGATTTACCATGCGCCGAGGCCGCGCAGACGGCCGCGGCACCGGGCTGCACCTCGCCCGACCACCCCGCTCGCGCCCCCGTTCGGGGCGAGCAATGCCATATGTCACAGGAGGAAACCCCATGAAGACCCCGATCGCCGCGCTCGTCCTGGCCGGTCTGTCCGTTACCGCACAGGCGGAGTTCGTGAGTTCGCCGCAGCTTGCGGACTGGCTCGCCGAGGCCCAGAAATCGGGCGGCTCCTTCAAGGACCGGACCCTGGCGCTGGGATTCGTGTCCGGTGTCCACGACGCATTCGAGCGCAGCGAGATCTGCACGCCGGACGGCACGCCCGCCAAAATTCTGCTGAAATCCGTTCGCGACTGGATGATTGCCAACCCCGGCCGATTGCCCGCCGGTGGCGCCCTCACGGTACGGCGCGCCCTCGCCGAAACCTACCCCTGCCCGGATGCCCCCGATGCCCCCAGTGGCCGTTGACAGACCCTTGCGCGTCGGCATCGCCGGCGCGGGCGCCATCAGCCAGTTCCACCTGGTCGGATGGCGTGCCCTGCCCGACGTGGAACTCGTCGCCATCTGCGACCCCGATATCTCGCGTGCCCGAGCCCGTGCGGAAGCGTTCGCCATTCCGAATGTGTACACGGACTTCACCGATATGCTCGACCACCACGACCTGGATGCCGTGGACATCATCACCCCGGTGGGCACGCACGCGCCGCTGACGCGAATCGCGGCAGACCGTGGCATCCACGTGTGCAGCCAGAAGCCGCTGTGCGCGACCGTCGCGGAGGCCCGCGCGCTGATCGACGATGTTGGCGATCGCGTGCGCTTCATGGTCCACGAGAACTACCGTCACCGTCCGCATTACGCCATGGTCCGGGCGCGGCTCCAAGCCGGTGTCGTCGGATCGGTGAAGCAAGCTCGCATGGTGGTGCGATCGTCCTCGTGCCTCACCGCGGACGGTTCCGAACCCGCGCTGCTCAAGCGCCAGCCCTACCTGCGGAGCTTTCCGCGCCTGCTGGTGTTCGAGGTCCTCATCCACCAGATCGACGTCATGCGCGTCCTGTTCGGCCCGCTGAAGGTGGAGTCCGCCCGGCTGTCGCGGATCAATCCGGAACTCGCGGGCGAGGACGCCGCCGTCATCGTCTTCTCGGGCCGCGACGGCTTCACCGCGGTCGTGGATGGCAACATTTCCGCGCCGGGCTGCCCGCCCATGCCGACGGACCGGCTCGAGGTGATGGGTACGCTCGGCACGCTCGTCTACGACCGTGACCGTCTCTATCTGGAAGGCGGGCGCCCCGAGGACACGGTCACGTTCGATCTCGCAAAGAACTATCAGGTGTGCTTCAGCGAGGCCGTCCGCGATTTCACCACCGGCCTGCGGACCGGGCAGCCGTTCCAGACGGACCGGCTCGACAACATCCAGACCCTGGAACTGATGGAGGCCTGCTACCGGGCCGCCGGCGTGGAGATCCGATGACTTTGTCCAGACACACCCGGGCACGATCCCGTGCCCGAGGCATCGTTGCGCTTGCCGTTGCCGCGACGTTCACCTTCGCGGGATGCACCTTTGCCCCGCAGCGATACACCAATCCCGAAATCCGATCGAATGCGCTCGCCCCCGGCGAGCTGCGCGATGGCGGGCTCGCCATTCTCACGCCGTCGTCGGTCACCGGTCAGGAGGAAGACCGGCAGACGCTGGCGTTCCTGTTCACCGAAGCGCTGCAGGTGGCGCGTCCCGATCTCAGGCTCGTGCCGCTGCCCGCCGTGCTGTCTTCGGTCAACTCGGCCGGCCTCGTCGATGCCTACCAGCACCTGTTCCAGGACTACCGGCTGACCGGCGTGTTCGACCGCGAGGGGTTGTCGCGCCTGTCCGTCGCCACCGGCGCGCGCTATCTCGGGCAGCTCAAGCTCGCCCGCTTCGAACAGGGGGCCAAGAGCCGCTTCGGCCTGTTTGGGCTATCGATCCTGCAGACGCAGTTCGCCCACATGCGCATGTTCTTCCAGATCTGGGATGCGAAGACCGGTGCGGTCGTCTGGGAAGGCATCGACGAACTCACCATCTCGGTGGAGACGAGCCGCGAACGGGCCGTGACCCTGCAGGCTGCGGCACAGGAGGCAGCGACCGATCTCGCGAAACGATTGCCCTGACGACTCGCACAGCTGCTGCGTAAGCCTCGGACGGGTCGGCGGCGGTCGTGCGAGCGGTTCGGAATGCCGCTATCCGGCGGCGCCCCCGTCCCGCAATCCATAGCGCCGGCCCCAGCCGAGGCCGGCCAGCGTCTCACCGCGAGGCCGGTACTCGCAGCCGACCCAGCCGTCATACCCCAGTTCGTCGAGCAGATCGAACAGGAACGGGTAGTGGATCTCGCCGACGTCGGGCTCGTGCCGCCCGGGCACTCCCGCGATCTGGATGTGCTTCAGCCGTGCGATGTGTGTGCGCAGCGTGTCGGCGAGATGCCCTTCCAGCACCTGCATGTGATAGCAGTCGAGATGCAGCCACGCATTGGGATGGTCGATGGCATCGAGCAGCCGGGTCGCCTGCAGGGAGGTATTGAGGAAGTAGCCGTGCATCCCTTCCGTTGTGTAGCTCGGTCCGCCTGACACCACACCGAACCGCGGATTGATGGGCTCGATCACGACGGCGATGCCCGCCCGACCCAGCGCTTCGGCCGCGTGGCGGATGTTCGCGATGTACACCGGCTCGCACTCCTCGCGCGTTCGACCCGGCCCCACCACGCCAGCCATCACATGGACCGTGCGGCACCGCAGCGCCTCGGCGTACGTCACCACCGGCGCGAGACTTTCGCGGAACGCCGACTCGCGCCCCGGAATGCAGGCGAGCCCGCGGTCGCCGCGGTCCCAGTCTCCCATCGGCGCATCGAACAGCACCATCTCCAGCCCGTGCCGGTCGAGCCGTTCGCGCAGCACCTCGGGCGGATGGTCGTAGGGCACCTGGAACTCCACCGCGCGAAAGCCGGCTGCGGCGGCCGCCTCGAACCGGTCGAGAAACGGGACTTCGGAGAACAGGTAATGGAGATTCGCGGCGAATCGGGGCATGCGGATGTCCTGGGTGCTCGTCTGCGGAAGGATGCAGTGTGCCACCGACAGCGCGCCATGGTGCATTCGGCTCACGGGCATCTTCCCGAAGTGACACGCCGTCGTAACGTCACAGGCAAAGACTCGGGCAGTGCCCCCGTCATCCGCAGGTTCATGGATACCGCTTCATCATTACCCGACAGTCCCGGCGCGAGCCTGCCCGTCTCCGCGCTGGGTCTCGGCCCCATTACGCTGTCGCGCCTGCGCCGCCTCGACGTGACGGACTGCGCTCAGCTCGCGGAGGTAGCGCCGGAAGACCTCTGGCGCTGTCTCGGACGCGCCTGTCTGGTCGATCTGATGGGCTGCCTGAGCGCCCGCGGGCTGCCTCTGCCTGTGCTGAACCACCATCAGCTCTGTCGTCTCGGTCTGGCAGACCCGCAGGCCCTTGCCGTCGTACCCCACCCCGACGTGACGTTCGAAACCCTGTGGCCGCGAGTCAGCCGGGTACTCTGCGCCACGCTCGCGGAGCGCGGTTTCGACACGGTCATCGAGGCCGTTCCCCGGAACGAGGACGAGGTGCGTCTGCTCTACCGCCTGGGCAAGAGCAATCTGCGGGTACTGCTCGAGGTGTTCGAGGAGGCACTCAACGAGTCACCTCCGGAAACGAGGGCCGTCGTGGCAAACGGCGTCAGCCTGATCCACGGATGGATCGACACGCCGGGCCGGACGAGACGCGGGCGCAGCGCGCCGCGGATGCCGGGAGGACGCGCGGGCCAGGCAGCGAACCCCTCGCCGGCCAGTGCGGGAAAGGCATGAGCGACGACTCCGAAGGGACCGAGCCCCAGGAAAACTGGGCGGACTACATCGACCGGCTGTGCGTGTTCGAGCCTCCCACGATGCGGCTCAAGCGGGCACAGAGGAAGCTCGATGACGAGGCCCTAGAACGTCAGCTGGCCGCCGACCGAAAACGTCAGGACCTTGAAGTTGTTGAAAGGTCCGAAGCCGTTCGCCTGCCAGGCAGCATCCGCTGAGCGGGTGTCCCGCGACACCGTCGCATCGAGACGGATGTTCCGCTCGAGTTGCCAGACCGCGGAGAGCGCGAGGGACTGGAGGCGATCACTGCGGTTGGGCAGCCCAGTGACGATGCCGGGATCCCCGCTGAACATTCGCTTCCGGTTTTGATAGTTCAGCTGGAGATTGACCTTCTCGGTGAGACGCTGCGTCGCACCGAGCGAGAACCCTTCGGTCAGGATGTAGTTGGTGGTGTTGTCCTCCCACGCGCCGATCTCGCGAAACACCGCGCCGTTCAAGGAGGTCTTCCCCGACAGCAAGTACGTCCCCGAAACACGCCCCGTGATCCCGCTGAAGTCGCGCTGCGAGAAGTCGTCGTGGCGTCGCGTCGTGAGACCCAGGTTGCCGATCAGCCGGGTGGAGCCGCCCGCCTGATACTCCACGACGCCCTCGGCCGTGTACTGACGGTAGGCGTTGGTCGTCGCCGAAGCCGCGATGATTTCGCGATTCGGCAGCTTGCCGTCAACCACGCGGAAGTTGATGCCGATAAAGTCGTCCGTGCCCTTGCTGTAGTGGCGCGAACCGGCTTCCAGTGTGAGTTCGTTGCGGTTGAACAACTGGAATCGCGAGATGCTGTTGTCCGTCTGGGTGTAGCGAATCGCCCCGCGGAGCTTCCAGTCCGGCGACATGCGCAGCATGGCGCTCGCAAACAGCGCATCGAGCGTGCGGAGATTCCGCTCCGACCGGTCGGCGGTGCGGAAATCGTAAAACGTCGACGCGATCTGATTCTTCTCGACTCCGGCATCGCCGTCCCAGCGTTCGCCCAGCACCCAGTTCCAGGCGCCGCGGAGGTTGTAGGCGTTGTAGTTGAGGTTGTCGTAGGTGACGTGCCGGTTGTTTGTGAGCTGCGACCGCAGCGAGAAGGTCTGGCGGCTGTAATACCAGTCCATGTCGAGACCGACCTTCAAGCCGATGGTCTGGTCGCCTCGCTGGCCGCCCTTGAGGAACGACACCGAGTTGGCGTCCACCCGGTCATCCAGGTAGAAGACATTGTCCTGATAGGTGTAGTTGATGCCGGCATAGGGCCGGATGCGGTCACCTTCGAGCGCATTTGCGAGCGTCGAGGTGCAGATCATCCCGAGGGCGGCGAGACACCGCAGCGACAGACCGAAGTGCGAAGTCATGGGTGGAAATCTCTCGTTTCACCAGAATTGCCAGGAGGCAGTATAGAGCACCCACATCCCCAGCAGCCCGTTCGTCAGGGCGTGGGACACGATCGGGACCCACAGATTGCCCGTCACCCGATACAGCCAGCCGTATGCCAGCCCCGCGAGAATGCCGGCGAACCATTCGTTGTGCTCGAGCCCGAAGACCACGGACGACAGCAGCAGAGCCTTCAGTGAAATCGCCGTCGGGAGGATCTCCCGAAACTTCGGATTGTCGATCCAGCGCATGACGAAGGAGCGCCAGAACAGTTCCTCCATCACCGGCACCACCAGCGCCGCCCCGGCGATGCGGGTGATCGCCAGCACAACGTTGATGTGGTCGCCGTCGCGGGGGTCGAAGCCCTTGCCCTGCCCGCCCATCAGCATCCAGGGCGCCGTCAGATTGACCCAGAGGACGAACACGACCAGCCCGGTGATCAGACCCAATGCCCAGAAGCCGCCTGGCATCGAGAACTTGCCGCGCAGCTCGTCATACTGGCGCCAGAAGAACGCCAGGACCAGGGCCACCAGCCCGACGCGCACGGGATAGAGCCACCGGGTGTCGACAGTGCCTTCGGGAATCAGGCTGTTGAGGGCCAGGAAGGCGATGTAGAGCCCGAAGGGCAGAACTCGGGCGACGGCGGGGTTGGAAAGGGCATTGGCCATGGAAGGCTGCACTGGAAGCTGTTGAGGCCGCGGATTATCCCAGAGCAGGGCCGGATGACCAGCACTGCGCGCACAGTCCCGCGAAATCAGCGGGTCGGGCTCACGCGCGAGGCCGCGACACGGTCCCGCGCATCCTCGATGAGGTTCTCCACTTCCACGCGGCGCTCTCCGGTGAACGGCTCGCGACGCCGCAGCGCGTCCCACACGCCCACCTTGCGGTAGCGGTCGAGCAAGTCCTCGGAAATCGCGGCGAGCGTGGCGTTCTTCTCGACGCAGGCCGCCAGTTCGCGACGCTCGCCTGCCAGATCGGCCCGGGTCCGATCGAGCGACTGACCGCCCTCGGCAAGCGCGGCGCGGGCCGCGGCGAGTTCCTCCTTCACCTTACGCAACTGCGCGTCGAGGTCGGCAGCGCGTGTCTGATGGGCATTGCGTTCCGCTTCGAGCTTCTCTCGCTCGGCCTTCGCCCCATCGAGCGAGCGCTGCAGTTCCACACCGCGTTTGCGCTCACGCGCCGCCGCGGCCTCGGCTTTCGAGGTGGCGTCCTTGACGGTGTCGAGTTCCGCGGCGATCCGCGACTTCTCCTGACCGAGCGCGGCACTCTGCTCCTCAGCCTGCTTCTGGGCGGCCTGCGCGCGGCGCAGCATCTCCCTCTCACGGGCCTGAGACTTGGAAGCGTCCTGACCCGCTGCCGTGCCAGCCAGCAGCATCCCCAGCATCGCGACGATCGCGAGCATCCCCGTTCGAGTCATCAGAACCTCCAGCTGAAGTCGGCCTGCAGCGTGTCGATCGACAACGGCGGCCCGGAGATCTCGCTGGCGGACAGCCAGCGCACTCTCACGAGAGAGTTCTGGTCGAAGCCATAGAGCAGGCCGAGCTGGTAGCCCTTGGTGTTCGTGCCGCCGCGATAGAAGTTGGAGTCGGTGAAGGCGTCCAGCACGGCATCGCGCTCCAGATAGCGGTAGCCCACGAACACCTGCCAGTCGTGCAACGCACGGATCGCGTCACGTCCCAGCGTGAGTCGCGCCTGGTAGGCGGTCGTCTCCGCCGCCTGGTCCACGCCGGTACGGATCCGGATCTCGTCGCGGTCGTAGCCGATGTTCTTCGCGTAGTCGCCGCTTACCCGGATCGTGACCTGCTCCGATTGCGCCAGCACCAGTTCCGAACTCACGTTCAGGACGCGGAATTTGGACAGCAGGCCGAGGCGCTGGGGCTGCCCGAGACCGAAGTTGATGTCGAACACGCTGTTGCCCTTCTGGCGGAACTGCGGCGCCGTCCAGTCGTTCCCCTGCGATCCAAGCGTGTTCGGTCGACCCTCAATGTTGTCGAAGTCGAAGAGCGCCCCGGCCAGCGTCCAGCGGGTCTCCGGACTGATGCGCCACTCGCCGCCCGCCTGCATGCCGTAGAGCCACTTCCCTTCGGCCGACGGGGCGAGTGCGGTGGGCGCCGCGTATTGAAGCGGGAACGCGCCGAGCGTGAGAAAGCCCGAGGCGTCCGCTCCGAACTGCGGTCGATACGAGCCCGCGACCCCTTCGAAGTTGAGATCCTCGTCCCACAGCAGATCGGTGGGCCAGAACCACGGGTTGATGATGCGGCCGGCCGTGGCGCTCCAGCCCGGGCGCGGATCCCAGCGGACATAGGCGCGGTCGAGGTTGAGTTCGTATGGCCGCCCCGTCCGCCCCATGGACTGGTTCGCGGTGACCGGGTTGTTGATGTTCCCCGTCGCGATGCGAAGGCCGACCCCGAAACGGTCCGACACCTTCGCCAGCATGCCGAGACGCAGCCGCAGTCGTAGCACATGCTCATCGACTCGCGTGTTCTCGACATTGGCGCCGGTGACGAAGTTGTAGGCGACCGGGTCGGTGTTGCCCGCCGGAAAGTAGTCGCCCTGCGCGCGGATGCGGAAGTCCCCTTCCCATGCGATGCGGTCGAGCCACTCTGGCAGGGTGCCGGGTTCCGCCCAGCGTTCCGCCTTAGCCTGGGCCAGCACTTCCTGCTTGATCTGCTGGCGTATCTCGTCCTTCACCACCTCGGGCACGTACGGCACGCGTACCGTCTGGCCGCGCTTGCGTCGGGGGGTCGCTTCCTCGCCTCCCGTCGGCGCGGCGTCCGTCGCCGCGGCCTCTGGGGCTGGCGGCGGCGCGGCAGGCTTCGCCTTCGGTGTCACTTCGGCGATCGACGCGCGATCTTCCTCGGGCAGGATCTGCGCGGCCTTGTCCTTCGGCAGCACGCCTTCCTCCACCATCAGGCGGATGAGACGTGTCGTGGCAGCGCGGGCCGCTTCCAGCTTTTCGCGCTCCTGCCGCAGTTGCTCGACGAGGGCACGGGTCTCGGCTGCGTTCGCGTCGGCGGCAGATCGCGGCGCGACGGGCTCGGGGCGAACCTTCTTCTTCGCCGCGGCACGCGCCTTCGTCGGTGACGATTCGGCCGCAGGCGCGGCGGGTTGCTGCGCGCCGGCCAGGGCGGCAACGGAGAACGTCACGCCGGCCATCAGGCCGCGCAGCAATGCGAGGTCGGTCTTGTTCTTCAAGGCGGTCATCCGGAGTATGGCGCGTGCGCGGGGATCACCCGGCACCGCGCGAAGTAAGTTTCAGCTTGAGCGGTTGCGGCATGCCTTCCGGCGGTGCCTGGTCGATGGATCGGACATCGAGCAGAGCGCTGCGGATCGCGCTGTCGATCTCGGCATCGCCGGTGCCGTCGACCACTTCCACCCGGTCGATGCCACCGCGCTCCGTGAACCAGATGCGCACCACCGCGCGATAGTCGGACTGACGCAGCCGGTCGCGCTTCTGCAACTGCTCCTGAAGCCGGACCTGCACGAGACCCGCATAGGCGTTGAACTGCGCACGCCCGCCGCCTCCGCCGCCTTCGCCGATGGTCGTGATGTCCCGGCCTCCCGGCTTGCCGACGAGCCCGAACCCGTCGTTGCCCGCACCGCCTTCCGCGTCCACACCGAGTTGCTCCCCCGGCGGAGGCTCGTCGGCCGCCTCCGGCTTCTGATCCGGCTCGGGGAGCTTCACCTCCTCCTTCTTGATCTCCGGCTCGGGGGGCTTCTCCTCGGGCTTCGGCGGGGGCGGCGGAGGTGGCGGCCGCAGCACGGCGATCGTCTGCACCGACGGCTTCTTCCGCTTGTCGGAGTCGGAGCAGCCGGCGATGAGCAGCGCCGGAACGAGGACCGCCGCCAACAGCATTCGAGCCCGTCGGCTGCCGCGGGGCCGCAGATCCATCGTTACTTCACCAGCCGCTGGGTCACGAGCCCCAGCTGGGAGATATCGAGCCGCCCGCACAGATCGAGCACGTCGATCACCTTCTCGTACTGGACCCGCGCGTCACCCTTGATCACCACGGGGAAGGACGGCGTCACCGCCTTGAACTGCATCAGCCGCTGCTCCAGCTCTGGCATCGTCACCGGATAGGTGTCGAGAAAGATGCGGCCGTCCTCGGTGATCGTGATCGCCTTGGTGGTGGGCTTGGCCAGACTGGGCGTGTTCGACGCCTTGGGCAGGTTCACCTTGATGCCCTGCACCGACGCGGTGGTCATGATGATGAAAATCACGAGGAGCACGTACGCCAGATCGAGCATCGGCGTCACGTTGATCTCGTCGTACGGCTCGTTGCCGTCCTGGACCTTGGCGGACATGGCTCGATCCTCAGGGCGCGTAGCGCTCGGCGATCCGGCTCACCAGCTCGTCGACGAACACCGCCATGTCGGCCGAGATGTTCTTGATGCGGCTCGCGAGATAGTTGTAGCCGAACAGTGCTGGGATGGCGACGCCGAGACCGGCCACCGTGGCGACCAGTGCGGCAGCGATACCCGGCGCAATGGAATTGACGTTGACGTCCCCCGCCGCGGCGATCGCGGCGAAGGTGATCATCACGCCCACCACCGTGCCGAGCAGCCCCAGGAACGGGCCGCCCGAGATCGCAATGGTGAGCAGCACCATCTGGCTGTTGAGCTTCGCGCTCTCGCGCACGATGTTGGCGTCGAGGCTCGCGCGGATCGCGTCGATCGACTGCGCCGAGAGCACGGTCTTCGCACCGCCGCCATCGACGCGCTTGCGCAGTTCGTTCGATGCCGTCGCAAAGATGCGGGCCAGCGAGGCCTGCTGCATGCCCTTCTGCGCCGGATCGATCGCGAGCAGATCGGTACCAGCCTCAGCGAAGGCCTTCTGGAATTTCTTGTTGGCGCTATCCGTCCGGGACAGAACCACGCCCTTCACGAGCATCACCCAGAAGCTGATCACCATCATCACCATGAGGATCGCGATCACGATCCAGCCGTCGAGCGTCACGGCACTCAGGAGGATGCGGAAATAGGAGACACCTTCGTCGCCGTCGGCGCCTTCCGCCTCTGCGCTCACCTGCACGACCTTGGCGGCGTCCCCCTGGGACCCGTGCTGCAGGCGCACCCACTCGGGCGTCCGCGCCACCGAGGCGAGCTGCACCACATCCATTTCTCCCTGGAAGCCAGCGCCGATGACGCCGTCTCCCGTGAATGTGCCGCCGGCCGTGGGCATGCGGCCGACTTCCTTTCCATCTACGAAGAGCATGGTCTCGGCCGCCACGGTCACCGCGACGTGATGCCACGCGCCGGCCGCCAGGGGCGCCTTGGCAGATGATGACCCGCCAGCGCTTACCGATACCTGACCGCCTTCGAGTGCCACGCGGAAGGCGCCGCCCTGCTGGGAATACAGGGTGGCCGCGCCGTCGGCAGACGGCTTCACCCAAGCGGAAAACGTGAACCCGGCGGACGAGATGGCGAGATTCGGTGCGGCGGGCAGCGTGATCGTCCCCTTGCCGTCAAAGACCGCCGAACCGTCCGCGACGCCGGTACCGCCAGCGGTTACACCTGCGGCCGTGATCGGCCTCGCGTACGCACTCGAGTCCTGGAACGCCGCGTTCTTCTCGCCGAAGTGCAGGACGGTGGTGAGCGTGGCGTCGTAGACGGCCTTCGGGTTGGAGGCCGGCGCTGCCTTGTCGTTGCCGTAGTAGAGCCAGAAGTGCGCGCCCTTCGTGGCGGTGGCCTGAGTCAGTTTCACCCACACCAGTGCCAGTTCATTGGTGCCGTCGAACGCCTCGATGTGGAACTCCAGCGGTGTCGTGTCGTCCTCGGCCACGAAGCGCAGGTCCTTGCCGTCGAGATCGGCTTCCGAAAACGGGAAGTTGCCCGTATGCAGCCGCACGAGGACCGGCACATTCGTGACGGGTGTCGCGAGCGCGAGGCCTTCGGTATCGAGGACGACTTTCTTGCGGGCCGTCCAGTCGGCGTTCCACCAGGCGTGTGCGACGGCGGGAAGGGAGAGGACGAGGGCCGTCAGCAGCGTGAACAGGAATCTCATGAGCAGCTTTGTGGAAGAGGAGCGGACCTGCGCATTGTCACGACGCGGTGTTGCAGTTCGATGAACATCGCGTTACCGGCACCCTTCCGATCGCATCATGCCGACCGGGGCGTCCCGTCACAGGGCACCCTCCCCTCGGCAGGGTCAGCCACCGAAACCGATGACTTCCACCGTGATGAACGAGGGCAGACGCGTCATAGCCTTCGCCGCAGATTGCTGCGCCGAGCTTTCCGCCGCTCGGGCGACGGCTGACGACGTCTGCGAGTCGGTGTTGGTCGCACCGGCGGCAGCCATGTTGGGGCCCGCCTGCACCTGCGCCCCGCTCTGGGTCCCGGAGACCTGGATGTTCAGTGCGTTGGCGACGAAGTTCGCCACGATGTTCAGATTGCCCGCCGACCGGATGCCGGCATCCCCTGCGTCCACGATGCCCAGGGTGGCGATGAGGTCGACATTGCCCGGCTCCACGCCTTCGCGGCTGAGCAGTACGCCGATGCCCGATCCCTCGACGGAGCGGGAAGTATCGAGCACGAACTTGCCGTCGCGGATGATGATCTGGGGCGGTGGCGTGGCCGAGGCCGTCTTGGCGCCCTTGCCAGCGTCGATATTGCCGAAGGAGGACCAGAGCCGGATGTCGCCGCCGCCCAGCGTGAAGACGCGCGACTGGTTCACCTGGAAGTCCCCGAGAACGGCGGTCTGGATGGACCCGCCGCGTACGGTGACGATGCCGAGGTCGGACGAGGGTTTCGCCAGATTGCCCGGACTGGCAAGACCGGCGTTCACCTGGCCGCCGGGCACGCGCATTTCGATGTTGCCACCCTGCTCCGTCTTGATCTGGCTGAAGAACAGATTCACGTCACCCGCGTAGCGCTGCTGCGCGTCTCCCGCCGCCCGCGCGAAGGCGAGCGCAGAACCCGGCGCAGGCGGTGTCTGTCCTGCGGCGAGCGAAGTCAGCAGCGGCTTCACGCCACCTGTGCCGATGTAACGGACGAGCGACGCCAGACCCTCGGATTCCATCGCCGCCTGGCTGTCCGCCGCCATGGGGTAGAGCGCGGCCAGGGCCCGATAACCTCGGATCTGAGGCGCCGGGAGAAGAATTCGACCGGCCTCGGGCGCAGCCGCTGCGGCACCGATTTCGGTGAAGAGCACCGAGTTCACGAATGCCGTCTGGGCCGTACGGTCGAGGGACCGGAACGCGACAAGCGCCTGGTCGGTCGTCAGGGCGGCGTTCCCCGTCCGGGTCCTCATGTATGTCGTGAGTTCGGAGCGGTAGCTGACGGACTCCACGAACTCGTCTATGCCCGATTGCGGCAGCGCACGCATCCGCGTCAGGGTCGTCGTGCGGTCCGCGACGGCCACCCCTGCGCGATCGAGCAGGAACTGTCGCGCCTCCCGGGCAAAGTGCGTCACCAGACGGTCGAGGTCATCACTCAGATACGTGTCGAGAAACCCCTCGTAGTCCGGTGTGAGCGATCCGGTCGAGAGCCGCAGCGCGGCGCCCGACTCCGGGAGGTACGGATTGTTGAAGTTGCCCTTGGTGATGAGGCCGAGCGAGTTGCCGAGGTCGATGGTGCGCCCGGCATTGATCTGCACTTCACCGGGCCCGCCCCACTCCAGCCGCGCGCTGTTGCTGATCTGCTGGCCGGAGCTGTTGCGCAGCGGCGAGAACAGCACGTCGCGCCCCGCCTCGACGAGCGTGACGTCGTTGCGGTCGAGGTTCTGCCCGATGAGCCACAAGTCGCGGACATCGCGCCCGGCGATGACGCTCGCCCTCTTCGGGAACACGCCGGACAACTGCACCGTTCCCGAGGCTTCGGGAATGCCGACCACGTCCCCGCTCCGGGCGATGATGCGGACCGGTTCGGTATCGCCGGCGTGCAGAAGCGTCGGGTCGTGGAACAGGGCGCCTTCCGCCGCATCCACAATCAGGATGCCGACGGATCGGCTGGAACCGGTCGGCTCCCGGAAAACGCGATCCGGGCGCAGCACCACTGACGCTCCACCCTCAGCCACGCCGTGGCGTGACAGCACTCCAGGCAGGGCCAGCGGAGACACATCGGACATGCTGATCGTTCCGGCGATCCGTACGTCACCCGCCGCGAGCAGTTCCAGCTGCCCGCGCGCCGCGGGTGCGAGATACATCGTCCGATCGACACGGACATTGCCGCCGAGCGACGCCGCCGACACAGTGGCCGGATAGATCACTGCCGCCACCGCTTCTCCGGACGATCCGAAGAAGGAAAGCGGCGAATTCGGCAGACTCGGAAGGAGATCGGTGTTGTTCGTCAGCGCGACATCGCCGGTCACGGCAGCGATGTCGACCCGGGAGCGCTCCCCGTAGGTGAGGAAATACGTAGTCGCGAGGCCGTTCGTGCCGATGTTGCCGCGCGGCTGACGCTGGATCGTCGGATTGAAGATGCCGTCGATCGCGACGCTGCCGACGGCCTCGATGCGAAGCGTCGCATCCCCCAGGGCCAGCAGCGGATTGAGCGGCTGATCGTTCAGGCTCTGTGCGGAGGCGACATCGCGACCCGCGAGCAGACGGCCTTCGCCCTTCTGCGCGAGCACCAGCCCGCCAAGGATGTCTCGGCCCGACGAGACCGTGACATCGCCGCCGCCGAGTTCCAGGAAATCTGCGGCGGTCGGCGCACTCGCCGTGGAGCCACCCAGTCGGGCATTCGTCGGCGCCACCACCGTGATGTTGGAGACATCCCTGCCGGCACGCACGGCCACATCGCCGCCGCCCATCGCCCCGAACCCCTGGAGGAAGCCGTCGTACCGCACCCACCAGGTCGTCTGCGGATTCTCGAGCAGGGTGCTGCCGGAACGTCGCGCGTCTCGATACAGCCAATCGGTGACGGACTGCACGGAGCCTTCCGCGCGAACATCCTGTCCGGCGACGATGCGGACGTCGCCCCCCAAGTGCGTGTAGGTCGGCGTGGGCGCACGCGGCAGACCCGACGCTGTGGGCACGTTGGGCGTGACGAAACCGGCAACGGTCGCCCCCGGTTCGCCGGCCGTGTAGACCGCGGATCGCGTGTTCGACAGCACGACGTCGCGGCTGGCGCCGATGTCGATGAAGCCCGTGGATGTGCGAACGAGCCGGTTGTTGGCCAGTACCACATCGGCTTCTGTGCCCTCCGCGACCGCCCGCGGATCCGCCGATGCCGTGTCTGCGCCGGCCGTCACGCGGTAGGACCACCCGCCACCGGCTCGCGGCACGTAAGCATCGTTCATCACCTGCGAGGATGTGCTGGCGTTGACTGTGGCGGGCGGCAGCAGCCGGAAGCCGTCGTTCAGCGAACGGTTCAGGGACACCTCATCTGCCGCTCGCAGGGTCAGCACGCCTGGGGCACCGTCGAAGTTCCACAGCGCGATGTCCCGCGTGCAGGTCGCCGCCGTGCCACAGTAGAAGTTCCAGTCGCTGTTCAGCGCCAGGGTCGACTCGCTGCGGACCTCGATGCCGGGACGCAGCCGCACGTCCACGGCCGTGCCCGCGTCGAGGCGCGACTGCACGACGGGTCGCGCTGCCAGGAGATAGTCGCGCGTCTGATTGAATACCACCGCTGTCGCACCGCTGTCGCCGATCCTCACGGCGCTCGCGGTCGTGGACCCGATCGTGGTACCGGTGTAGACCCGGAACGCCTCGATGGACACATGGTTCGCGCCGATCACATTGGCGGCGATGGACGAGACTGCGACATCGCTGGTGCCGACACGAGGCGCCCGCAACCAGATCTCGCCCGGCGCACCCCGCGCGCCGCCAGCCACATCCACAGTGGCGCCGGCGTCGAGACCTACGTTGCCAGCCGTCGTACCGACGAATACATCTCCCCCGTCGCCGGTCGCCGAACTCGCCGAGGCCAGAAGACGCCCCGTCGACTCGAGCGTCACGTCATCCCGTGCCCAGGCATCGATGCGTCCGCCTTGCGTGCCCCGGGCGTCGAGCGTTCCGGCGAGACGAACTGCGCCCGCATCCGCGGAAAGATAAATCTCCCGAGCCGTCAGCGTGTCCGCGTCGGCAAGAACGAGATCGCCGGCACGTGCCCGGATACGAACGCCTTCCGTGAAGCCGCCGCTGGCCGCCGCAGTCGCGACTTCGCCGAGGTCCGGCGCGACACCAACGTCGAAGTCGAGCCGGCCGCCGTGATCGTACGTTGACGCGGCGCCGTTCAGCGTGCCGCCGAGCGTCATCGCCCCCGCGCTGCGAATCTGGATCAGACCGCCGCCCGCCCCGGCGCCACCGCTCGACACATCGATTCCCGACCCGCTGCCGATGCTGACATCCCCGGCCACCGTCTCGAGACGAACCGTGCCGCCCGAGGAGGCTTTCGTCACGCCGGCCGCGAACGGCAGGCTTCGTCCTGCCGCCACGAGAGCGGCGCGGCTGCCGAGGCTCACCCCGTCGCCGCCGTTCGCGCCCGTCGCGCGCACCTGCAACGTCCCCGTCGGCAGGTCGACGAGAGTGTCGATCGCCACGCGGGCCCCCACCAAAGCGAGGGTCGCGCCGAGGCCTGAAGCGGTTGCGGGCGGTACCGTGCCATCAGCACGCGTCAGTGTCAGAGCACCGTCCGTCCTCAGGGAACCGGTGACGCCGTTGTCCGCGGTCAGCCGCGGTGTCACGACCTCCACCGACGCCCCCGTGAAAGCCAGCGCGCCGTTGCCCGCGATGCGGACCTCCCGCGCAGCGTCGAGGGTTGCGATCGGGAAACCGGAGACCGACACGTCGCCCGCAGCGATCACGAGCCGCGCGCCCGAGCCGTCGCTTCGTGTTCGTGCGCTGAGCGCGAGCGAGCCCGTTCCGGTCCCTGGCGCGACAGCGACGGCACCGGAGCTGTTGCCGAGCATCACCTCGCCGGCGACGATGGACTTCGCATCGCTTCCGAAACCCCGGATCGCCGGCGTATCCAGCACCAGCGTGTCGAGCAGCGGCACACCGCTGCCGTCGACCGCCCCCAGCCGGACCGCGCCATACAGGTCGAGCGTTCCGTAGCTCTTCACCGAGAGCCGTTCGCCCCGTCCGATCTGCGCGAGCAGCCCTTCGCCCAGCACGAGTCCGCCGGTACCAGCGGGCACGTCGCCAGCGCTGACCGTACCTGCCGCGACGGCGGTGATCCCGGTGGTGACAACGGCGTCCCCGGCGATCGTCGTGTCGCGCGTCGCATCGAGGATCACCGAGCCGGACGACTCCAGAAGCACGCCGGCGCCGACGGTGACGTCACCTATGGAACGATCGAAGCCCGTCCGCGTGACGCCGGCGTCACGCGCCTGCGTCACGCGCACGAGTGCGCCGTTGCCCGCGATGCTCACTGCGCCGGCCGCAGTCGCGCCCTCTGCCTTCAGACTGGCGCCGTCGGAAAGAACGACCCTGCCTCCGGACACGAGCATGAGGTCCGCAGCCTTCAGCGGGTCGTCCGACCGGTTGGCGACAATGATCTCCGATGACGATCCGACAGACGGCGTGAGCACCGTGACGCCGTCGACGGTACGGCGGGTACCGCCGAGGAGCAGGCTGGACGCGCGGAGGGCATTGAGCGTGGCCACCGGCAGGTTCAGCGCGCCGGGCACAGCAGCATCACCCTCCGAAGCCACACGGATCTTCGGCGCGGAGATGTCGATCGACTTGCCGCGCCGACCCGGCATCGCGGCGCCCTCGATCGCGCCGCCGAACGCCAGTTCGCCGCCGTTCGACACGATGCTGATCCGGCCTGCATCACCTGGCAGCGTTGCCCCGGCAGAACCGGCGAAGAAGCTGCTGGCTGTGGTCACAGCGTACTCGGCACGGGTTCTGAATGCAGACGGCGTCTCCACGAGGAAGCCGCGGGTGCGCACTTCGGCGATCGACGTCCCGTCCAGGCTCGCGGCCGCCTTCTGACCCGCGACGATGAGACCGCCCCCGGTCTGCGCGATCGCGCTCCCTTGAGAGAGGTCACGGTAGCCGTCGACCGCCGTGACCAGGAAGGCGCCTTCGACCACCGCGTAGCCCGGCGGCAGAAGCGTATAGATTCCCTCCGCCAGGCCCAGCGCATTCGCGCCGCTCAACCGGATCTGATCGCCCACGCGCAGTCCGGAGACGTCGAGAGAAGCCTGATGGTCGACCGGTCCATATCCGGCACCGACGGCAACCGGAAGGATGGCGAAGGTGTTCGGGAAGGAGGATGCCGCGAAGATGTCCTTCGATCCGCCGGGACCCGGCACGAACTCGTAGGCAACCAGTTCACCGCCGCCGGACAAGTCGATCCCGCCCGCCAGTATCACGTCGGTGCCTTCGATCGTCACCGCCTTGTCCGGCAGCGCCGTCAGCACCCGATTGCCGAAACTGCTGCCGAGCGCATACACGTAGTCCTTGCCGGAGAGTTCGGTACGCCCGAACGGGATCTGGAGGCCGCGGCCGGACACGGAAGTCGAACTTCCGGCCAGCAGTGCGACGCGCCCTGCAGACTCGACCGAAGTGATGCCACCGGTGGTACGTACCCGGTCCGTCGCGACCAGGCGGATTTCGCCGAAAGGCGCAGCGAGACGCCCGCCCTGCTCGATCTGGTTCGCTTCAACCCGCAAAGTGCCGCCGGCGGCAAGGGGCGCAGCAGGCGCGGGCGCGCTTGCCGCAATGACGATTCGGCCGGCTCCGGTCACGGTGCCTCCGGCATCGGTCACGGTCGAGGAAAGGCTGCGCACGGTGAACTCCGTGAGCGTCGACGGGACGATCTGCGCCGCGTCGAGCGTGAGCGTGTCCGCGAGCACTGACAGAGCGCCGGTCAGGCGGTAGGTCGTGACATCGCGATCGGGGTTCACGTCAGAGACGACACCTCGAAGGCGGATATCGCCAAGACTGGCCAGGCGGATGTCGTTGAATCCCCCGATCGTGGTGCGGCCGACGAGGTCGATGACGCGCGCGCTCACGGCGAGCGTTCCATTGCCGGCGACAGGATTGGCTTCGATCTGGCGTGTGATGTCGGAATGGCCAACGGATACGCTAGCCGCCGAGAGGGTCACGTCTGCGCCGGAGGCGCCTGAGATCAGCGGCGCATCCATTTCGAACGCGCGGCGGACGGCGAGATCCACCTCTCCGGAGAAGGCGATGGCATCTCGTGCGCGCAGCGTCACCGAACCGAAGCCACCTTCCGACAGAGACCCCGCACGCAGCATCGCCCGTCCATTGAACGCGCCGGTCTGCGTCGCACCGCTCGCACTTTCGATCTCCGCGCCAGGCGTAAGCCCGGACGGCAGCGTCACGCCGCCTTGCGAAATCTCGATCCGTCGGGCATTGCCCGGAAATCCGAGCTGAGGCACGCCGAGCATCGACACGCTGAGGGACCCGCCAGCGACCACGGCGCTGCCGGGCCGACCAGCCAGAGCGCCTTCGAGAAAGACGCCTTCCCGCGCCGACAGCGCGACGGACCCGGCAGCGCTGGGCATCGCAACACGGTCGTAGACCAGCGTGCCGTTCGGCAAGGTGCGCGGGACGTCGATCTGTGCGATTGCTCCCGACACGTCCACAAGTGCTCCGGCCTCCACCACGAGATAGCCTTTACCCGCTGACAGTGAGACCCGACCGCCGTCGTGGACCGTACCGAACAGCAGCGGTCGCGGGTCGATCGTCCTCCGGAGGACGCCCGTGGCGTCGATCCGGGCGGCAGCGCCGATCCACACGGACACATCGCCTTCATACACATCCGTTCCGCCCGGCAGGGCGTTCGCCAGCGTGATCGCGCCGCCATGCGCCGTCAGCGACCCGAGCATCGTGACGCGGCGGCCGGACTCCAAGGTGATCGTTCCGAGCGGAGCGACCTTGACCGTGGCGCCGGATTCGACGTTCACGTGACCGAACGCAGAACTGTCGGAACGCAGGGAGAGGTGAGTCGCCTCACGCAGTCCCTCCGGGAGAACGCCGGAGGCCACGATGTCCGCGAGCCGCAACCCCGTCGCCTGACGGGCGATGGCGCCGTCGGCAAGCCAAGTCACAGGCAGTACGTCGATCGCCGTGGATGCACCGACCACCACCCCATCCTGACCATTGAGGGCGTAGCGGGAAAATCCGCCCGTACGGAAAAAATCGGTCGACAGCGCGAGAGCATCCGCAGAAGGCGACGCTGCGCCGATTTCGACGCGTGTCGTCGATAGCGAGAGGCTTCCCCCGGAGCCGAATCCGAATCCGCGGAGTTCGCCGCCCAGCGTGATCCGTGACTGCTGCCGGTCCGCATCGCCGAGACCGATTCGCCCGGACGCCACCACGATGGCGCCTGCGGTTCCGGTCTGAAGCGCGCCGGTCGCGGGCTGGTAGGCACCGGCCGACACATCGATCGTGGACCCTGCGCCGAGAAGCACGTCCCCGGCGGAACGCAAGGACACCGTGCCGCCGCCGCGTACGATCGCGGCCGTCGGCGTGACAGCCGACTGGGTGTCGTTCGTCCAGCGACCGGCCATGTCGATCGTCACGCCGTCGCCCACCGAGAGCAGATAGCGCCCTCGATCGGACACGGACTCACCGCTCACGGCACGCGTAGCGAGGGTCAGCCGGCCGCCCGGCGCGGTGATGTCGTGATCCACGCGGATGGCGCGCCCGGTGAGTTCCACCGAACCGAACGGCGCAAGTTTCACGGGCGCACTCAGGGTGATTTCGCCGTTCGCATTGGCCGTGAGCCGGCTGAATCCGCCCCGCTCGAACAGAGCCGCACCATCGAGCCGCGTGAGATCGAGCCAGGCATCGGGGAGTGCGGCATCGGACGCGAACGAAACCGGGAGACGGTCGGTGAGCGGGCCGATGCGCAGATTGCGCAGCTTGCTGTCCGTTGCCGTCGAGGCGGCCTCCGAGAGATCTCCGAGGCGCAGCAGGCCGCCGAGCGGCGCCGTCGCGGCCGTGCGCTGATACGGCCCCGCCATTGCGCTCCCGAGCAACGTGCCTTCCAGCACCGTCCTGTGGGCAACGACATCGATGCTGCCAGCGCTGCGGCCCTCCACATACCCGGGCTGCGCCGAGCTGATGACAGCGGCTCCCGGCCTCTGCGCGGGACGGTAGGTCTCGGAGATCGCGACGCCATCCGGCTGGTTCGGCACCTGGAATCGCACATCCACGCGGTCGGCGAGCCCGCCGTAGGCGATGTCCTTCGGTGCCACGCTGACGGCGAAGGTGCGTCCGTCCAACGCCCTCAGGACCGATTCCGAACCCGTGCCCGGCGCATAGGTGATCGCCTTGCCGGACACGTCGAGCGTGCTCCCGTCGAGCACGACGACCTCACCCTCCGAGCGGAAACTGATCGACCCGCCGGCGGAAGTGCGCTCGCCGATCCCGCGGCTCACCTGCGCGAGATAGCCGGAGATATCGCCCAGCGTCGTGCCCTTTCGGATGTCGACGGTCACCTTCTGACCGCGCAGCGCGCCGTTGCGGATCACTGGCGAGTCGCGCAGCTCGTTGCCGCGCAGTTCCACCTCGATGAAGTTGCGCTCCACGGGGAGCACGACACCGTCGGTGCCGGAGACGTCGATGCGCGCCCCGCTGCCCACGAACACTCTCGTGCCCGGGACGAGTGCGTCGCCAGCTTCCTGGAACAGATCGTCCGACTGGGCGGTGAGATTGACGATACCACCGGGTGCCCGGAGAACGCTCCCAGAGACGGCGCCGTCGGCGCCGCGAAGGGTGATGTTTCGTCCGACGACGTCGATGCGCGAGGGCGTGAACCCCTGTGCGTCCTGAGTCGTGGTGCGATCGGCCAGGTCGGGCATGACTTCCGTCACGCTGCCGGGACCGAAGGTCACCGTGCCGGTGCGCGTGCCCCTGAGAACGTTCTGCACGTTGCCGATCGTCACCGCATTGACGCCGTTGCGGGTACTGACCGAGTCCCGCGCCTGGAGGAACACCGAGCCGTTGAGCGTGACCGTGGTCGTGGCGCTCACGCGGCCGTTCTGGTTGATCGCGAAGCCGGCGAGCGTCGCGTTGCCGCGATCGGCGAGAATGCGCCCCAGGTTGTCGACGCGACCGTCGACCGTGCTCCCCGGGATCGGCTCACCGGTGGAGTCGCGCTCCAAATAGGGATCGAGTTCCACGAGGAATCCGCGCAGGGACGGATCGGTGGGGGCGGACAGGAACACCTTCGCCCCCGCGGCGAGCATCGCCTGCCCCTGCGGGGCACTCACGGTACCCTCGTTGCGGATCGTCGGCGCGAACACCATGACGCGGCCGCCCGTCGATGCGCTCAGCTGGGCACCGGCGTCGATCTGGATGCTCGTCGCCTCGTACTGCACCTTGGTCCCGTCCCAGGCGAATGCCGCCTGCGCATTGGAACCCGTCGGCAGCGACAGCAGACCGGCGTTGAAGGCGTTTTCCTGCATGCGTAGGGCGGACACGGTCAGCGACCCCGCATCCACTCGCGCACCGTCCTTGAACACCATCCCGTTCGGGTTGACGAGATACAGCTCGCCCAGAGCCCGTACGGTGCCCTGGATCACGCTCGGGTCGTTGCCGCCGATGCGGTTTAGCGTCGCGGAAGCTGCGCCGAGCTGGTGATTGAAGAAGACTGTTGCGTCCCGCCCGACGTTGAAGCTCTGCCAGTCGATGATCGCCCGCAGCGTGGACTGCTCCACGGTCAGCGTTCTCGTCGCATCGTTCACCGCCGCGGTCGCGGCACCGGATGCCGCGATGTTTCCGGAGGAAATCACCGGAACCGGCAGCGTGCCTGCGGGGATCGCGATGTCGGTGGCGCACGTGAAGTCGGCGACGGTCAGCGTCGCGACCGCTGCGGCAATCCTGCGCAACCGGCGACGGCCCCGCCCGGCGGCGGCGTGCTCCCCGACGGGCACGAGCATGCCGGTGACTCGACTGAACACATGGCGGAAGCGATTGGCATTCATGGTGACGACGTCCTCAATTCCATCCGGTCAGCGCTAGAAGTCGTACGCGACGCGAAGGTGCAGGCGGGGATCGCGCTTCTCCGTACCCGGGTCGGAGGTGCTGCGGCGCACGTCTTCCATCGGAAGACCGACTTCGAGCGTCGCGGAGAGCGACGACTGGGCCCGGAAGCGAAGACCGAGGCCCACGCTCCAGGGACTCTTCTGGGATGTCTCTCCGGGCAGGGGGCGCTTGAGTCGGACATTGGCGGCATCCACGAAGCCGACCGCGATCAACTCGCGTGCTCCCGCGCCTTCCCCCGCATCGATCAGCGACGGCGAGCGCAGTTCCGCTGTGGCCATCCAGCCATCGTCTCCGACGACTTCCGCCTCGTAGTAGCCGCGGACACCGTCCGCGCCTGCCGCGATGAACTGCTCCGTGTTGACCAGGGGCTGACTGGAGGTATGCGCCGTCAGCTTCAGGAATGCCGTGAAGTTCTTCGGCAGGGTCTGCTGTCGCGAGACTTCCGCGCGAAGCACGGCGTAGTTGGCGGTGGCCCGGAATCGGCGGCGCGCGAATTCGTCGTCACGATTGCCGAGCAGCGCGCTGCGCGTCAGAAAGCTGGTCTGAATGCTCGCGCGAGTGGTCCCCTTGAGTCCGGTCTTCGCCATGCCGTACTGGGCAGTGAACGGCAAATAGGTGAGGGTCCCCTCGATGCGCGAGGTCGGGTCGATCCCCACGCCCTGGAACGACTCCTTGTAGTCGGCACCGTAGACGAGGTTGTGGCTGAAGACCTCGTCACCGGGCAGCGGCAGGATGCCGCGGAAGCCGTAAATGTTGCCGTTGCCGACCACGGTGGAACTGCCCAGCGTGGCCACGGTACTGCGCGAGCGGACCGCATAGAACGCGAAAATCTGTCCGGAATCCGGCAGCCTCAGGATGTAGTTGCCCGACAGCGCGCGGACCTGGGTGGTGTCCTCGGGAGACGTGAGGTAGAGCAGCGAGGCGGAATGGTCCCTGCCCCAGAGATTGTTGTACTTGAGCGTGCCCGACAGGCGTAGCGGCTCGGTGTTGATGGCCTGTCGGTTGTTGAGCTCGATGCTGCCGGCGAAGGGCTTGTCCTCCTGGATCTTGAGCTCCATCCCGACGGTCCCCTTCTGCGTCCCCGGCTTCAGCACCGGCGTGGCGCTGCGGCCCGGCACCCGGTTGAACGCCGCCAGTTCCTTCTGGGCATCGGGGAAGTACGGCACTGCGCCGGGCGCCAGAGACGGAAACCGCTCCCGGATCGCATCCCGCGACCGGTATCTGTTGCCGGCGACGGCGAGCTTTTCGACGGTGGCCTCGGTCACCGCGAGGACCACCTTGCCGCCCTTCACCTGCTGGGGGGGCACATCGACCACCACAGTAAGGTAGCCGGCGTCCTGGTAGGCCTTCTCCAGTGCGGCCCGTGCGCCCTGCACGTCATCGATCGTCTTGCCGGGGCCGAGAAACGGATACACCGCGCGCTCGATCGCGAGCGCCGGAAGGACCGTGTTGCCCTCGATCTCGAACTCGAGGACGTCGAAGCGGGATTCCTGGGCGCGCGCCGCTGACGCCGCAAATACTGCGCCGAGAAGAAGTACTGTGACCAGAATCCGCCGGAACGGGCGAATGAAGTGATGCTGAGGCATGAAGCTTCCTGTTGGCGACGCCGGGCCGTTACGACACGACGCCGACCGTCCATGGGACGGTCGGCGTGCGTTAGGCTTCCGGTCTGATCAGCGTGCGCGTCTCAGGTTACGGATTTATGAATCAATACAGCAGTTGCAGCGGCGAGCACGTGTTGCCGAAGCGCGTACCCTTCGCCACGTTGGCGCTGGCCGTCGGATCGAAGGTCGGCGGAAGAGCAGCCACCCAAGGGTTGGCGTTGAACGCGGGATCGCCCGCGCGCTTGACGAACTCGTTCACAAACGCCAGCTTGACGCCAGAGAGCGCGGCGATGCTGTCGCCGTGATCGTTGATCACTGCGACCTTGCGGTTCTGGAAGGTGAGTTCCACCGCGAAGTCGTACTTGCCGTCGATCAGGTTCTGCTTGCTCGGCGCGATGCCCTTGTCCGCAGAGCCGGAGACATGCGCCTGGGTGTTGATGTTGAACACGCCCGCGCCGTCGAGGTAGCGGAAGCTCCAGCCGTTCTGATCCGGGTTGGCGTTGCTGGCGCTGTCCCCGGAAAGGGTGGCGATGGCACGGAACGGAGTGGCGCTGTTGGAGAACTTGATCGTGTAGGTCTTGCCGTCGTCACCGGTGATCGTGTGATCGGTGCGCGAGTTCGCTCGGCTCAGGCAATCCCGCACGTTGCCGGAACCCGAATTCTCGACCACGGTGTATCCCGAGGTCGGATCGATGATGAAGGGATCCGCCGGTGTACCGGTACCGCTCACGATGCCGCTGGCACTTTCGGCCATGCGCTTGGGCGCCACGGAACCGCCGAAGCCGCTCTGGCAGGGGAAGTTGTTGAAGTACCAGTTGTAGGAAGTCTGCGTACCCGAACCCTGCACACGGCGGCATACGATGACCTGCGTGTTGCCGGTGTTCAGAGCAGGGTCGACCTGGCTCCAGTCCTGATAGTTGCCGGACAGCATGGCACCGTAGGCGGCACGCGACAGCGGCGTCGTCGCCGGGACAGCGTTGGTGGCCACGATACCCATCATCAGCACGTTGGCCGGCTTCACATTCAGACGGGCCGTCTCGGCGTTGGACAGCTGGTTCTGGCCGAATTCGACGTTGATGGGGGACTTGAACATGGCCGGCTCGACGTCCGACACACCGAAGTCGGAGACTTCGCCCGCGTTGCTCGAATCCGCGTAGCCGGGAAGGCCCGGATCGATGCCTTTCCTGGAACAGCGATACGCCGTCCCGCTGAGGACGCAGGTGCCGGCCGTGATGTTGAGCGTCGCGATGCGCTGAGCGCGGGCAACCGGGTTCACACCCCACACGGAACCGCCGCGGGAACGCTTGACGAACATGACGGTGCGACCACGCAGTGCCTGCGGCACGGAGGCATCATTCCTCACGCGGCCGAAGAAGGCGTTGAAGCCACGGCCGTCGTCGGTGAAGTCCGCCGCCGTACCGTTGTCATCCTGATAGCGGTTGAAGGCGCCGTCGAAAAGACCGGTGGCGATCGTGACGAGGAAGTTGTCCGGGGCAGTGGCACCGGAGAGGATGACCTTCACTTCGGGCACGTCGAAGGGACCGGGGGTCTGCGCGGAGGCTTCGACGCCCACGAAGGCACACGCGGCGGCGCAGGCCCAAACGATGGATTTCAGTTTCATTGCAATCTCCTTTACGGTTTCGCAGGGTGAGCCTGTCCCTGCGGTGTGACGAAGTCACACCGCACGGCCCTGCCCTGACTGAGAACGACCGGAATTACTTGGCGGCGCGGCGACGGGCGGCGAACCCGATTGCTGCGAGACCCAGCCCGAGCATCGCGTAGGTGCTGGGTTCGGGAATGGCCGCGATCGTCAGCTTGCTGCCGTCGAAGGATGCGGCGTAAGGATTACCTGCGTATTGCAGCGCCGTGGTCTTGCCGGGATTGAATCGCTGGGCGAACGCGCTCGAGTTCTGCTCGAACAGAACCAGCGCTGCCGGATCGGACGCGCCGATATAGTTGCTGAAGCCTTGAGCACGACCGCCGAAATTGCCGCCCCAGGTTGCCGCACCGGCGTAGGCCGGGCCGTCCGCCGCGGTGGCGATGTGCGAGCCATCCGCGATCGGATTGTCGTTCTCATCGCTTATATGCGACTTGATCGCATTGGAGGCACCGAGGTAGATGTCCGGATTGTCGTTGAAGAAACCCAGGATCTGGTTGGAGAACACGGGAAGCGTCGAACCGGGGACGGCCGTGCTCAGGTAACGGTTGATACCCGTACCGTCGAGCGCGCCGATGTTCCACACGAGCGCGTTGCCGGAGGCGGTTTCGGCGAGGAACGTGGTGAGATTCGCGTCGTTGGCAAAGCTCCAGGTCTGACCGGTGGCGACACCGTTGAGGAACTCCTGAAGTCCGATGCCCAGATCGCGGGTGTAGGACCGCTCGGCGGTCTCATCCACGATGGACCAGAACAGTTCACCGTCGACCGAGAACGAGTCGTCGATCTTGGCTGCGGCGGGTGCCGCAACGCTGGCTGCGAGGGCGGCCGCCAGAATGCTATGGGTCAAGCGCATGAATTGTCTCCACAAAGTGATTGACTGCCCGGCTTCTGCCGGAGCCCGACATGGACTGCGACAACCGGGGTCCCACTCGTGCCGAACCTCCCCCGACGAGTGATTCGTGCACGCCGATCAGTTTCCCGAAGCGCGGTGACGCTACGGTATGTCGGCATCGACGGAGAGGTAGTCTGTTCGGCGCACTTCTGAGGCGCCTTCCCATTTCCGTCGACTGTGCCGGAGGCTACCGAGGCATTGCTGAGGATTCGTGACACGAACGGAGGGTTGTTGTGATCTGATCGGATCAGCCGCGCGCATGCGTCCGGCATCCGGACGCGCCAGCGGGGCGAAGGGGGCGGACAGCATTCGCCGAAGGCGCTTGAATCGCGCCCGGTGTCCGGGGCACACTCGGGCCCCACTCCATCCGCCCTTTCCACGACCATGTCCGCCACGACTCAGCGCTATCAGACCCTGTTCCTCTGCACCGGCAACAGCGCGCGCAGCATCATTGCCGAGGCGTTCCTGAATGCCGCAGGGCAGGGCCGCTTCGTCGCACACAGCGCAGGGAGTCATCCTTCGGGGCGGGTGCACCCGATGGCCATCGACCTGCTGGAACGGCAGCGTATCGCCACGTCCGTATTGCGATCCAAGAGCTGGGAGGAGTTCGCGGCGCCGGGGGCGCCTAAGCTCGACTTCGTGTTCACGGTCTGCGACAGCGCGGCGGCAGAGGCCTGCCCGGTGTGGCCGGGCCAGCCCATGACAGCCCATTGGGGGGTGCCGGACCCTGCGGCCGTCCAGGGGTCCGAAGAGGAAGTCCGGAAGGCATTCCTGCAGGCGTTCACCACCCTGTCCAATCGCATCCGGCTGCTGTTGAGCCTGCCCATGGACAAGCTGGACCGCCTCGCGCTGCAGAACCGGCTGCAGGAGATCGGTCGCGAATGAAGCCGGCGCGATGTACGCGCCGGCGACCTGTCAGGCCGATGCCGACTTGATCAGCCGAAGAGAGATCGCCTTGCCGACGGCTTGGGCGCGGTTCTGCACGTGCAGCTTCTTGAGGATCTTCTGCACGTGATTCTTCACGGTGAGCGGGCTGATCCCGAGGATGTGCCCGATCTCCTGATTGCTCTTGCCCTCTCTCACCCACTGCAGAATCTCGATCTCGCGGGCCGTCACCGTGCTGTCCGTCGAAGGAACTCCCGCCGTGTCCACACGCTCCTGAACGAGCACCCGGACGAGCGCGACGTGAAGCTGCGGCATCAGCATGTCGAGATACTGGGACTGCCGCTCCGGCCAGGGCTCACGAACCCGCGCAAACACGAAGTAGCTGCCGGTGAATCCGGGATACGACGGGGTGCCGTGGATGGCGAGGTTCTGCAGCCCATAGCGGAACAGCGTGCTCTCGAAACGACGGAACAGGCCGGCGTCGTCCTGACGGGCCGACACGAGGAGCGGCTGCTCGCCCCGCTCCGACCACGCCCGGACCGCCTGCATCAGCAGCCCGGACTCCATGTCGACGAGCCCCGCGAGATCGGCCTCGGGCAGCGGATAGCTGGAGAAGTGATCGGTGCGCAGGGCGCGCCGAGCAAGATCACCGTGCGCACACAGCAGCAGTTCGTGCGCGACAAGACTCTGCGCCTGACCCTGCAGCCACAGAAACAGATGCGACCGCTTGCGGATCGCGGCCACGGCATCGAAGGCCGAGGCGAAGCGCTCCAGCTCGCGTTCGTCGAAAGCGGCGAAGTGGTCGGGTCCTGACACTATTCGAGCGCGTCCAGGGAGACTGCCCCCAGCGGAGCCCCGGCCGCCACCAGAGCGTCGGCAATGGCGCGGTGACGGCGATACACCGCCCAGTACAGCGGGGAAAGCTTGTCCTTGCCGGCGAGCTGAGGGTCCGCGCCGCGGTCGAGCAGCAGCTTCACTGTCGAGGTTCTGCCGTTGCGAATCGCGTTGATGAGCGGCGTGTGGCCGGGACGGTCCCGCGCTTCCACATCTGCGCCGGCATCCAGGAGTGCACTGACGATGGCATCGAAGCCGAGCGAAGACGCATGGTGCAGCGGTACCGCGCCGTTGTCCTCCTTGGCATCCGGACGGGCGCCGCGGCCCAGCAGTGCCACTGCGATGCGGTGATGCCCGCCGAGCGCGGCCAGACCCAGAGGCGTGCGACCGAAACCGTCCTTGACGTTAGGCTGCCCCCCCGCGTCGAGGAGAGTGCGGACCATTTCGACGTCGCCGGCATCCACCGCCATCACCAGCGGCGAGCGGCCATCCGGAAGGCGGTTCGGGACACCCGCGCGCCGCGCCAGCGTCTGCACCGACTTTCTGTCGCGGACCGCGATCGCCTCGAGCAAGGCGAGATGGTCGGGGACGAGGGCCTGCGCACCCGGTCCCGAGATCGGCGCGGCGATCACTCTGACCGCGGGCGACATCAGTGGCTTCTTCACGCCGAGGCGGCCGACCGCGTCAGGCAGGAACTCGCCGACATCGCGTGCCTGCGCCAGTGCCGGCGCGAGACAGGACAAGAGGACGAGCGGGAGCGTGAAATGCAGGCGGAACGGGAGCATGTCGATGGGGTGCCACGGTGAAACCGAGTAACCCCCGGAGGATGCGGGACAGCCGTTGCCGTTTTGTGACAGGTGCCGCGTTCCGCGCGGCAGCGGCTACTGGGAAGGTGCCGTTGCGGCGGGCACCCGCAGTGCCGGCAGACTCCGGCCGCCGATGCAGGCGACGAACCGGCTGGTGGCGGAAGCGGTGCATGCGGCGATCTGCCCGGTCGTGACGCCGGTGTCCCTAGCCGCCGCGCACTGCTGCATGTCGGTCGCCCGCTGCGTCTCGCAGCGCTCTTCGTTGCGCTTCACGGGCGGAGGTGGCGGCGGTGTCGCATCCACGGGCGCGGCGATCGGCGACGAGACGGGTCCGCCGGTCACGCCGGAGGGCGGTGGAACACCGCCCGGGGCCACGACGCCCGGGGCCACGACTGCCGCGGGCTGGCGATACTGGAACCGCCATTGCGCGTAGGTCTGCGCGTCCGCGAAGTCGTCCTCGTTCGCCTCGAAGCCGGTCTTCTTGAACGGCGTGCCGCCGGAGCGGCTCTGGATGCCGATGATGCGATCCCCCTGAAGGATCAGCTTCCAGTCCGGCAGGCCGGTCATCGGATCGGCATACACCCGGCGGATGTGCCGCTTGATCGTCGGGAAGCGCTTGTCTTCCACGAGTTCCTCCAGCGACCGGGGCAGATCGGGCGTGCCCGGCGACTGCGCCGCGTAGGACTCGAGCGCACGCCGGTACTGCCGCCCTATGAACAGGAGATCCTTCTCCTTCTCGCGCTGCGCGGCCACCTGCCACATCTCACCGATGGAGGCGAGCCCGAGCCCCATGACGAAGCACATGGCCAGCACGACCATGTAGGTGAAGCCCAGCTGGCGCGACAGCGCACGCGCGTCACCACTCCGCATACGCCGTGCCGTCCAGGGCCTGTCCCGTTGCGCCGCTGCGTACGTCCGACACCCTGCCGGCGAGCGTATTGGGCATTGGCGGAATCACCACCCAGGTGGTCGTGTCCTCCGTGATGGGATCGAGAGGTGCCTTGCGGAGATAGCGCTTCTTGACCAGGTCATCCAGCGTGTCCGGATAGCGCCCCGTGTCGGCGGCGTACTTGTCGATGGCTTCGCGCATGGTACGCAGCGACTCCTTCAGCGCCGCCTCGCGCGAGCGCGTGACGCCGTCCATGTACTTGGGCACGACGATGGACAGGAGGGTGGCAAGCACCGCCATCACCACCAGCAGTTCGATGAGGGTGAAGCCTCGGACGCGTATCCGCACGATCGCGGCCTCACCAGTCACGGTAAGGCACACCGTTGAGCCCGACACCTTCGGCACGCGAGCGGATGTCGAATACGTCCGCCCCCTCGGCAGGTGCAGAGGGCGGGCTGGCGTAGGAGCGCTTCGCCCAGCTGTCCTCGGGTTTCAGCTCCGGCGGCGCGAAAGGATCCCGCGGCAGACGCCGCATGAAGTAGATCGGCTTGCGCTCGGGCGTCTTGACGTCAGGCACGCCGTCCACCAGCTGGCGCAGCGTGCGCGGATAGCCCGATTCGTCCGCCTTCTTCTCCAGGCGACCGTCGTCCCAGGCCTTCTTGTAGGCGTCGATCGCGGTGCGCACTTCCCGCAGTGCCGTCCGCAGCTCCTGCTCCTTGGCACGACGGGATACGAGCTCACCGACAGGCAGCGCGATGGTCGCGAGGATGCCGATCATCGCGACCGTGATCAGCATCTCGATCAGCGTGAATCCGCGCGCGCGCATGGGCGGGGCTACTTGACGATGGCGATCTGCGCCGGCGGCGGGGCCATCATGCCCACGGCAAAGCCGGATGCATCGACGAGTTCGATGTTCGACACGGCGACTTGCGTGGTGCCCGCCTTGTCGCCCAGCACCTTGAAGCGCAGCTCCGCACCGTTCGCCACCGTACTGGAGTCGATCTGGACGCGCCCCGGCACCGGTACCGCGAAGCCCACCGGCGCAAGCGCCGCAGGGTCGAAGGTGAGTTCCACGAAGCCGTCCTTCAGTTCGAGCCCGCCGGGCGCCTGGAGGCGCACGACGACTTCGGCACCCACCCGGGCCTGTGCCGGAACCTGCAGACGCAGCGCCGCATTGAGTTCGACCGGCACGTTGGCGGCCGGCGGCGGCGGCGGGGCGTCCGCGGCACCGGCACCGTTTGCTCCGGCGGGACTGACGGCAAGCGATCCGGGCGCGGTCTTCGCAATCCGCAGCGGCGGCATCCCCGGTGCGGTATCCGTGCCGACCGCCATCTCCGCATCGAGACCTTCCGGGCGATTGATGTTGCGGACGATCCGCGGCGTGATGAGCAGGACGATCTCGTTCTTGACCTTGGTGTCGGTGGAACTGCCGAAGATCTTGCTCAGCATCGGAATGTCGCCCAGGCCCGGAATGCGGGTCGAGCTGCGGCGATCCTCGTCGTTGATGAGGCCCGCGAGGATCTGGGTCTCGCCGTCGCGCAGCTGCAGGACCGTGTTGGCATTGCGCGTGCCGATCCGGAAGGCAACCGTAGGCGACGTGGACGACCCGACCTCCACCCGCTCGACGATGTTGCTCACCTCCAGCGCGACCTTGATCTGCACGTCGTCGTTGAGATAGATCTGCGGCTCGACATCGAGCTTCAGACCGACGTCCAGGTAGCTGACGGACGTGGCCACGGTGAGGTTGGCGGCTGTGGACGTGAACACCGGCACCTTGTCGCCGATGTGAATCTTGGCCTTTTCCTTGTTCTTCACGCGGATGCGCGGATTGGCGAGAAGGTTCGTACTGCCGACGGTCGCCCGGAGGTTGAACACGACGGCCGGATTGCTGGTCGTGAAGAACATCGGCGCGTCGATTGTCGTCGTTGTCGCCGCGGCACCGGTCGTGGTCGCGGAGCGCGCACCGAGAGACACGCTCCCGGGGAACTGGATCCCCAGATTCTCGGCGCGGGTCCGGGCAACTTCCATCACTTCCACATCGAGCATGACTTCCGGATCCGCGACATCGAGCGTGCGCACCAGCTGGTCCGTGAGGCGGATGACGTCGGGCGTGTCCTTCACCACCATGAGGTTCAGCTTCTCGTCGATGAAGACGTCCTGGGTCTTGACGATGCTCTTCACCAGGGCGGCGGCCTGCTTCACGTCAGCGTTCGCGATGTAGTAGCTGCGCACCACCAGCTCGCGGTAGTCCTTCTGCTTCGCGGGCGTGTTCGGGTAGACGAGCACGGAGTTCTCGTTCAGGACCTTGTGGTCGAGCTGGTTCGTGGTGAGGATGAGCTTCAGCGCATCCTCCAGGGTCACGTTGCGCACGAACACCGTGAGCTTCGTGTCCTGACGCACGTCACGATCGAACACGAAGTTGATGCCGGACGTACGCGACAGCATGTCGAACACGGTGCGCATGGCGGCATCGCGGAATTCGAGCGTGATCGGCTTCGCGAAGGGCGCCTTCAGGCTCGGGGGCGGAACGATGGATGCCGCCTCCGTCACACGCCGGAGAAGATCACGGGCGCCGGGGTAGTTGGGCGTGTTCTGCAGCAGGGTGCGCAGGCGGGTCTCCGCGTCGGGGAGCTTGTTGGCCTTGAACGCGTCCCGCGCCTCCTGCAGAAGCACCCGCGACTGCCGTGCCTTCGCGAGTTCCGCGAGGCGCACCGGAACCCGCTGATTGTCCGGCTCGGCGGCCTGCGCCGCGCGATAGGCGAGCTCCGCATCGTCGAACTTTTCCTCGCGGGCTAGGGAGTCGCCCTCGACGAGCCGCATCGTGGCCACCCGGTTGCGTTCCCGCAGCAGGGTGGACCGGTACTGCGCGTTGCGGGGCTCCTGCTTCACCGCGCGTTCCAGTTCCGCGAGGGCGGCCTCGGGACGGCCGGCAGCGATGAGACGGTTGGCTTCCTCGTAGTGCTTGTTCGCCGCGCAGGCGCCGAGCACGATCACGGCGACCACGAGGGCGAGGCTTCGAAGCGAAGCGGAAAGGGCGGCAATCATGGGGTTCCCAAGGAAAGCGTCTGGCGCTGGTTGAGCGGCAAGTAGGTGAGTTCGATGCGGTCGGCCCGGACAGCGTCGACCCGGTAGGTGCCGTCGATCGTTTCGCCGTTTCGCACGGCGATGTCCCGCGAGCCCTGCGACAGGAACACGGTCGTGCGATCGTCATCGGCGAGCATGCCGACGTAGACGAAGGGAAGCGGCGGCGCCTGGGGCGGCGGAGGCGGCGGCGCAGCGGCCATGGCGGCCTCCTTCGCGGAGAGCTTGCGGGGCGGCGGCTCCCAGTTCCGTGGCGCAAAAGCGTCCGCGCTGCTGCCGCCGCGGGCGCGCATCAGGCGGGCGAGATCCAGATCGCTCGCGGGGGCTTCCGCACTGGGCGACACCGTGCGCGCCGGCTTCGGCACAGACGCTGTCGTCGCCGACGATGCCGTCGGCTTCGACTTGCGGACGGGCTCCTCGTTGCCGTCGACCCACTGGACGGCGGCTAGCGTGAGGGCAAGCGACCCGAACAGCAGCACGCGGCGGGATCCGGTACCTAGCTTCATTCCGGCGCCGCTCCGAAGAACACCGTGAAGCTGACCTGCGCCTCCAGCAGCGGCGAGCCGATCGACTCGCGCTTGACGATCACATCATCGAGCGCGGCGGCAGGCACCTTCTGCAGCGTCTCGGCGATGAACCCGCGAAGTTGCGGGTAAGTTCCCTTTACGGGAAGGCGGATCTGGTAGCGCGTCAGCCGTTCCTTGCCCGTCGTCTGCAACTGGTACTCCCCCGACTCGAGCGAGACACCGTTGCGCTGGGCCGCGACGTGAATCTGCCCGACCCAGTCGGGGAGTGTCGGGAGCGTCGGGAAGAACCCGTAGAAGTTCTCGAGCTGCGATGCGCGCGTGGGCGCGGCGCGACTGGCCGGCCCCTCACCCGCGGACTTGAGCTTGTTCCGCAACTGCGAGACGTCTTCGCGAAGGGAAGCGATCTGCCGCTGCGCCGGCCACAGGGCGGACAGAACGAAGCCCGCCACGAACGCGAGGCCGGCAATGCCCACGAGGCCTCGCCATTTCAGGCGTGCGCTCTCGCGGCGCATACGCCACGCGAAGTCCTGGATCAGCGCGGAGGTTGCCATGTCGCCTGAACCTTGAATGCCATGGGCCGCTGCGGATCGGCCGTCCGGATCTCGTGGGTGAGCAGGTGCGCCCCCTCGAGACTGCCGGTCGCCTCCAGCCGTGCGAGCAGAGTCAGCAGGGCATTGAGGTTGCGCGCCTCGCCGTCGAGCACCACTGTGCGGTTGCGCGCATCCGGCTGGATGGCGAGCAGCGCGATGTCCGGCGTGACTGCCGCCTCGACATCCGCGAACAGCGCATCCCATGCGAGGGAAAGTTGGTCGAGCACCACGTTCGCCCGGCGGATCTCGAGTTCGACCTCCCGCGAGGGCGCCTCCTCCGTGGCGAGCGACGGCAGGGCGCGTCTTGCGAGCCGGCGCGTGTCGTCCAGCTTGCCCTGCCAGCGCGCGAGCTCGGTCTGCGTGTCCTCGTACTCGCCGGCGACGAGCAGCGCCAGCACCGCAGCGATGCCGATCAGCGCCGTGCCGACCGTCTTGCCGCGGCGGGGTGCACGCGCGAAATTCATCTGCAGCGCCGGCGCGGTCATCCGCCGCTCCGCATCGCGAACGCAGCGGAGCCGACGGGCTGCACCTGGCCGGCAGGACGTTCCAGCCGGGTCACCACGTCCCAGTCCCCGATCTTCGGCGGCAGACGCTCCTCGCCGGATTCGTCGATCACGTGCAGGCGCCGGGGTCCGGGCGGCAGACCACCGAGCGCATCGGCCTGGACGAGTTCGGCCTCCAGCGCGGCCACGGTGCCCGAGGCGATGCGCGCATCCGCCAGCGCGTGCCAGCGGTCCCGGGCGAGAACCGCGAGCGTGAGACGGCCCGCTTCGAGATGGGCGAGGGCCGAGACCGGCGTGCGCAGTGCCGCCCGGTGCGCGTCGAACACGGCGGAAAACGTCGGCTCGAGGGAATCGAGTTTCTGGCCCGACTGGCTGCACGCGGCCTGGACCGCGACGAAGAGCGCGAGGTCGATCGCGCTTGCCGGGACTGCGGCCCGCGGCGTCTGCTCGCCGAGCCGAAGCTCCCAGTCCCGGGCGCGCTCGCCGTGGACGGCCGCGAATTCCATCTGCGCGTATGCCTTCCACTCGTCGTCGGTGGCGAGTTCGGTGCTTGCCGGCAGGAGCAGCCATCGGGACAGCGGGCTCGACACTTCGACAACGACATGGCCCGTGCGCCAGCGCTTGTCCTGCAGCAGCAGCGCCAGGGTGTCGATGGCGGCGCGCCACGGTTCTGCCGCGGTCGTCGGCGCGACGGGCACTAGCGTGCTCGCCTTGCACACGCGCCGCGGACCGCGCGACCAGCGCGCGACCCGCAGCTCGCGCGCGTTCACCCGGACGACCAGACGCTCACGCCACCAGGGTGACACGATTGATCTCCGTGAGGGTGGTTTCTCCAGCAGCCACGAGGGCCAGTGCCGAATCGCGCAGGAACTGGGTGCCTGACGCCCGCGCGGCTTCCTTGATGCGGCGGATCGGCTCGCGCGTGGTGATCATTTCCCGCAGTTCGTCGGTGAGCATGAGCATCTCCGCGATCGCCTTTCGGCCGCGGAAGCCCGACCCCCGGCAGTGGCCGCAGCCGCGCCCCGCGCGGAAGCGAAAGCCCTGCACCTGGTCGCGCGTGAGCGCCGAGTCGGCGAGCAGATCATCGGTAGGCACGTCGTCGGTCGCACAGTGCGTGCAGTTCACCCGCACGAGACGCTGGGCGACGATGCCGTTCAGTGCCGAGACAAAGCTGTAGGGGTCGACACCCATGTGGGTGAAGCGCCCCAGCACGTCGAACACGTTGTTCGCGTGCACGGTGGTGAACACGAGGTGGCCGGTAAGCGCGGCCTGGATGGCGATCTGCGCCGTCTCGGCATCGCGGATCTCGCCGACCATGATCTTGTCGGGATCATGTCGCAGGATCGAGCGCAGGCCGCGTGCGAAGGTGAGGCCCTTCTTCTCGTTCACCGGGATCTGCAGCACGCCGGGGAGTTGGTACTCGACCGGGTCCTCGATGGTGATGAGCTTGTCGTGCCCGTGGTTGATCTCGGAGATGGCGGCGTACAGCGTGGTGGTCTTGCCGCTGCCGGTGGGGCCCGTGACGAGAAGCATGCCGTACGGCTCGGAGGACAGACGCCGCAGCCACGCGCGCGCGTCGCCGTCGAACCCGAGGCTGTCGAGGGACAGGCCCTTCACCTGATCGGCGAGGCTCTGCTTGTCGAGAATCCGGAGCACGGCGTCCTCGCCGAAGATGGACGGCATGATCGACACGCGGAAGTCGATCTCGCGGCCCTGCACCGACACCTTGAAGCGGCCGTCCTGCGGCACCCGCCGTTCGGCGATGTCCAGCTCGGACATGACCTTGATGCGGGAGATCACCTGCTCCGCCATCTCGCCGCCGTTCACCTGGCTCACGTTGCTCAGCACGCCGTCGATGCGGTACTTGATCGCGAGACCGGTGACGGACGTCTCCAGGTGGATGTCACTCGCGCCGGACTTGAGCGCGTCGTACAGCGTCGAGTGCACAAGCCGGATCACCGGGCTCGTGTCGGCGCTGATGGTCTTCAGCGAGAGATCCTCTACGCCCTTGCCGGCCTCGTCCTGCGTCCGCCCTTCGACAACGAGGCTCTCCATCGCCCGCATGGATTCGCCCTGACGCGCCAGGAAGGCGACCACATCTTCGTGAGCCGCCAGGCGCAGCTCGAACGCGCTCGCGATCCTTTCCTCAGCCCAGGGCCGGAACCGCGGATCGAACGGGTCGGCGTGCACCAGCATCAGCGCACCGTCTGTGTCCCGGACGAGAATGCACTCGTGCGCCAGCGCCTCGGAGTAAGGCAGCACGTCGAAGGCGGCGGTCGTGGCGTGCAGCGCGGCCATGGGCATGACCGGCCGCATCAGGGTGGCGCCGAGGGCGGCGATGAACGCATCGCCTTCGAGGGCGCTGGCGGCCGAGAGGCACTCCACCACACGCTTCCCGGAAGACCTCGCGGCGACGCGCGCCGCATCGATCTGCTCGCGGGTGATCCGGTCGGGGAGATCGAATTCGTGCGCCTTCACTGGATGCTCCCGGCCAGTTCGAAGATCGGCAGATACATGAGCACAACGATGCCGCCGATCACGATGCCGATGAACGCCATCAGCAGCGGCTCGAAGGTCTTGGTGAAGGTGTCGACCCAGCGGGCGAGTTCCTCGTCGTGAAAGGCCGCGATGCGTTCCATCATCTCGCCCATCTGACCGCTGCGCTCGCCCACGCGCAGCAGCCGCAGGGATACGGGCGTGGTGAGCGCACAGGTCTCCATGGCCATCGAGATGGACTGGCCTTCGCGGATCATGCGGCTCGCGTTTTCCAGCCGCACGCGCAGTTCGGAATCCAGCAGCCCGGCCACCATGGACAGGGCCGGCACGATGGAGATGCCGCCCGCGAGCAGCATGCCGAGCGTGCGGTAGAACCGGGTGAGCTGATAGACGCGCACGCGCTCGCCCATGGCGGGGATGGCGCGGACCAGACGGAACAGGCTTGCGCGCGTGCCGGGCTGCGAGACCCACCACACGAGCACGCCCACGCCGACGACGAACCCGAGACCCGCCATGAGTCCGTTCGCCTCGATGAACTTGCCCCACTGCATGAGGAGCCGGGAAACGAAGGGGATGTCCTCCCCCATGTCCTCGTACACGTGCGAGAAGCGCGGCACCACGTAACCCAGCAGGAACATCGTCACGATGCCGCCCACGCCAATGAGGATCGCGGGGTAGATGGAGGCGCTGACGAGCTTCTTGCGGACGACATCGAGCTGAGACTGGTAGGCCACGTAGCGCTCGAGCGACTCGGGCAGATCGCCCGTGCGCTCGCTGGCGCGCACGGTGGCGATGTAGAGCTCAGGAAACGCCTGGGGCGCGAGCTGCAACGACGCGGAGAAGGGCTTGCCCTCGTACAGCGCGGCGAGCAGCCGCTGCAGAACGCCGCGGGTCTCCGCCTTGGATTCCTTCTCGGCGAGGGTCTCGATCGCCTCGACCAGACTGATGCCTGAACGAAGCAGCGCCAGCAATTCCTGCGTGAAAAGCAGCAGCGGAAACTTGGCGCGCCGACCCAGACCGGGCAGCGTCAAGCCACCGCCCCCCTGGACCGACAGCACGGCGTAGCCCTTGCCGACCGCCTGGGTCTGGGCGTCGGCCGCATCGCGAGCGTCCAGTTCCAGGGAAATCACCCCCTCGCCCGACTTCATGGCTTTGACCCGGTAGCGCATGGCGAGTCACTCGCCCGAAGCCGGGGCGGCCCGGTCAGGGATGATGGCCGGCACGGGGCCGGCATCGGACAGCGAAGACTTCAAGTGAGCTCTCCCCCAATCGCAACGCGATCGTTCGTTGCCAGGGAAGACGCGCGGGAAGGCGTTCAATTCCAGTTCCCGATGTCCTGGTTCTCGCCTTCGCCGCCGGGCTGGCCGTCCTTGCCGAAGGAGAAGATGTCGATTTCGCCCTTCTCGCCCGGCGACCGGTACTGGTACGGCTTGCCCCACGGATCGAGCGGGATGGTCTTCTTGAGATACGGACCCTGCCAGCGGGCCTCGTTGGTCGGCCGGGTTTCCAGGGCCGCCAGCCCCTGCTCCGTCGTGGGATAGCGACCGAGATCCAGGCGGTAGGTGTCCAGCGCCTTCTCGAAGGCGTCAATCTGGGCCTTGGCGACCTTGATTTCCGACTTGCCGACCTGCGCGAAGTACCGCGGACCGACATATCCGGCCAGCAAACCGATGATGACGATGACGACCAGCAGTTCGAGCAGCGTGAAGCCGCGGGCCCGGAACGCGGACGAACGGGACGAAGCGAAGGTGTGTTCTTTGAAAAGCAACAACTTAGGAGTCTCCATGGCCTTCTCTGAGTACGCGGGAAGATACCCAACGGATGTGACGGGAGGGTGAAGCCCGAAATGAAACCATCAAGAAATTGTCATGCCAGTGCGAAAACTTAGCGCCATGCTGCTATCGGCGCAATGCGCCGCCGACCGGCTCGGATTGATCTACCGCAACGCGACCCCGGTACGGACGGCGTTCAATGGAATTCCTCCAACGCCAGGGCGACATCATGGGGCAGGAAATCACTGACCGGCACTTCCGTCATCGTGATTTCGAGCATTTCCGGTCTCGCCTGCGTGAGGAGACCGCGCGACTGCACGACTGGTTCGAGGCAGGCCGCTTCGATCGCTCGGCTCCCAGGGCCGGGCTCGAACTCGAAGCCTGGCTCGTGGAGCGCGACGGGCGCCCGGCAACTCGGAACGCGGAATTTCTCGCGGCCATGCAGCGGGAGGACGTCGTCCACGAACTGGCGCGCTTCAACGTGGAAATCAACGCCGCGCCGCAGCCGCTGACCGACTCCGGTCTGGCGACCCTCCACGCCAGTCTGCAGGGTACCTGGATTGCGTGCCGCGACATGGCCGAGCGACTGGGCCTCGGCCTTGTGTCGATCGGCATCCTGCCGACCCTGCGCGATGAAGACCTGCAGCCCGTCAACATGTCGGACTCGGGGCGCTACCGTGCCCTGAACGAGCAGGTGCTTCGCCAGCGCCGGGGCCGGCCCATCGAACTGGCCATTCCGGGACCGGAGCCTCTCCGCACCGTCCACCGCGATGTCATGCTGGAGGCGGGCGCGACTTCCTTCCAGGGTCATCTGCAAGTCACGCCGGAGAACGCGGGCCGCTACTTCAACGCCTCGGTTCTTGCCTCGGCCGCAACGGTGGCCATCGCGGCGAACTCGCCGTTCCTGTTCGCCCACCGTCTCTGGGAAGAGACGCGCATCCCACTGTTCGAGCAGGCCGTCGCCATCGGCAGCAGCGATGCGGGGCTGCGCGATCCGCTGCCGCGCGCGGGGTTCGGCTCGGGCTACGCCGGCTGGTCACTCGCGGAGTGCTTCCGGGAGAACGTGGAACGGTTCCCGATCATGCTGCCGCTGGAACTGACGGACGATGCAGCGCGCCTGCCACACCTGCGACTGCACAACGGCACCATCTGGCGCTGGAACCGGCCGCTCATCGGCTTCGACGACGCTGGCGTGCCGCACCTGCGGATCGAACATCGCGTGATGGCCGCCGGCCCATCCATCACCGACATGATGGCCAACCTCGTCTTCTACTATGGTGTCGTCGCCGAATGGGCAAGCCGAAGCGAACCGCCGGAAATGCGGGTGGAGTTCGCCACCGCCCGCCGCAACTTCTATGCGGCAGCCCGGCACGGACTGGACGCCCGGGTTCTCGGATCCGACGGCCGGGAAGTGATGCTGCGCGACCAGATTCTCGAAGAGTTGCTGCCGCTGGCGCAGTCGGGTCTGGAAAGGCTGGGGGCATGGGGCAGCTACACGAATCAAGCTCTCGCGATCGTCGACCGGCGCGTTGCCGGCGGACAGACCGGTGCGGCCTGGCAGCGGCGCTACGTCGACCAACATGGCGCTGACGCCGGCGCCCTCACCCTGGCGTACGCGGCGCGGCAGCGGGACGACACCCCCGTTCACGAGTGGCCGGTCTGATGAACGTGCCGCTGGATTCGAACGGCAGCATCGCACTGCCGCCGATACATCAGGGGATTCCTGCCGGTTTTCTGGAAGTCGACGCGCACGACCTGCACACGATCCTTCCGGGGCCGACGCTCCTGCGCATTCCCGGGCGGCGACGGAACCCGCTGTTCGTCTCCATCCTTCTGCACGGCAACGAGACGGTCGGACTCGAAGCCATCCAGCAGGTGCTGAAGCGACACGCCGGACGGGAACTCCCCCGCGAGCTGGTGGTGTTCGTCGGCAATGTCGAGGCGGCGAAGGCCGGCCTGCGACATCTCGACGGACAGCCCGACTACAACCGCGTCTGGCCCGGGAGCCCCCTCCCCCGATCGCCCGAGACGGCACTCATGCAGGCCGTCACGACGTGGTGTCGCGACCTCAGTCTGTTCGCCGCCATCGACCTGCACAACAACACAGGGCTCAACCCTCACTACGCGTGCGTCGCGGCGCTCGATGCGACGAGTCTGCAGCTTGCCAGCCTGTTCAGCCGCACCGTCGTGTATTTCTGCACGCCGCCGGGCGTCCTCACAGCGGCGTTCGCGGCCTTCGTGCCGTCGATCACGTGCGAGTGCGGCAAGACTGGTGATGCCGCCGGCGTGACGCGGGCAGCGGAACTGGTCGAGGCGTGCCTGCATCTCGACGCGATTCCTTCGCATGCGGTGGCCGAAGGCGATGTCCATCTGTTCCACACGGTGGCCACCGTCCGTGTGCGGCCCGACGTCTCGATGAGCTTCGATGGCTCGGCCGCGGACCTCTCGTTCGTGGCGGACCTCGATCATTTCAACTTTCGGGAGTTGCAGGCAGGGACTCTGCTGGCGCAGACCGCACACCGCGATGCGCTGATCGCCGTGGACGAACACGGGCTCCATCGGAGTGACGAGTTCTTCGACGTCCGGGACGGCACCCTGCTCCTGCGTCGGGCCTGCATGCCCGCGATGCTCACTCGCGATCAGCGCGTGATCCGGCAGGACTGCCTCTGCTACCTGATGGAACGGATGCCACTGCCGCGCTGAGCGAACGCCAAGGTCGGGGTTCCTCGGCGTGCGGCCCGGTCTCCAGGATGTTCGTCGGGCCGTGCCACCGGCCATCGATCAGCCACGCCGCGATACCCAGCAATGCGTGTGCAGGCAGATAGAGGGGGCCCAGCACCTCTGCCTGGAGGGTGTGCTGCATCTCCTCGTGGGCAAGACACTGCCCGCTCCGGGAACACAGCCGGCCGGGTTGCCACCGGGGCGAGGTTCCATACACCACGACATGACCGAGCGCGATCGCGGTCGGCACCAGCGGGCTTTCCGTTACTTGAATGGCATTGTGGCCGAGGGACAACTTCGGTCGTCGCCCGACCGCCCAGGCGCACAGCAGGCTTGCAATGGCGAACGCGGCACCGACCACCGTGTTCGGAGACGCCCAGAGTTTGCGCATGGCGAACACCGCGAGACGCTTGGACGGCATGGTCTCAGGCAGGGGTCTGCTCGCGAACCGCGCTGCGTGTCAGCGCCCGGCGCATGAAGACGGCGCTCGCGGGGCAGGCGCCCTGAAACTCGGCGGAGGCGCGCAGAGCAGACGGAGCGTTCGCGATCGGATCGCGACGGAAGCCCCGGTGCTCGAAGTACTTCTCCGCCGTCGTGGTAAGCAGACAGATCTCCGCGATTCCGCAGGCGGCTGCGTTTTCGAGCATCGCTTCGACGAGGGCGTTACCCACGCCCTGCTCCCTCGCGGACGCCGACACGGCAACCGATCTCAGCAGCGCGGCACTGCCATAGTCCTCGATGCCGGCGCAACCAATGAGATCGCCACGCCGCTCGGCGACGCGGAAGCTGTTGAGGTGGTCACGGGCGCCGTCCAGAGGAAGTCTCTCGGACGTGAGTAGAGCGGCAATCGCCGGCCAGTCGGACTCGACCGCCTGTCGCACACGCATGGACGCCTCGCCGTTCATCGAGTCGCGGGCGCACGCAGCACGCCCGCCGGAGGCGTCGTCGCCGGGGCGACCCGGTTCACGACCCACACCAGCGACAGCATGACGGGCACCTCCACCAGGACGCCCACCACGGTGGCCAGTGCCGCGCCGGAATCGAGCCCGAACAGCGAGATCGCCACGGCGACCGCCAGCTCGAAGAAGTTCGACGTGCCGATGAGGCAGGCCGGTCCGGCGATGTCGTGGGGCAGCTTCAGCAGCTTTGCCCCGACCCAGCCGATCGCGAAAATGCCGTAGCTCTGGAGCACGAGCGGCACGGCGATCATCGCAATGACGAGCGGCTGCGCGGTGATGGTTCCGGCCTGGAACCCGAACAGCAGCACGACCGTGGCGATCAGGCCGACGATGGACCATGGCTTCAGGCGGCCCACGAAGTCACTCACGGCAGTGGCAGAACGACGGGACAGAACGTGCCGTGTCGCCATGCCCGCGACGAGCGGCAGCACGACATAGAGCACCGTCGACAGGAGGAGCGTTTCCCAGGGGACAGTGATATCGGTCACGCCCAGCAGGAATGCCGCGATGGGCGCGAAGGCGAATACCATGATGAGGTCGTTCACCGAGACCTGGACCAGGGTGTAGTTCGCGTCGCCGCGCACGAGCTGGCTCCACACGAACACCATCGCCGTGCAGGGCGCCACCCCGAGGAGGATCATGCCGGCGATGTACTCGGCGCCGGCCGCGGGCTCCACCCACGGTGCGAATACATATTGGAAGAAGAGCACGCCGAGAGCGGCCATGGTGAACGGCTTGATGAGCCAGTTGACCACCAGCGTCAGGACGAGGCCCCGGGGTCGGCGCCCCACGTCCTTCACGGCAGACCAGTCGATCTGGATCATCATCGGGTAGATCATCACCCAGATGAAGACGGCGACCACGAGGTTCACATGCGCGAACTCGATGCCCGCGATCGTCCGGAACATCGCCGGCATAACGAGCCCCAGACCGACGCCCACGGCGATGCCGAGGCCGACCCAGAGCGTGAGGAAGCGTTCGAACAGACCCATGAAGGGCGGTTCCTCGATCAGTGGGTCAGCAGCAGGACTTGGCAGCCTTCACGGGAATAGCAATGGGCTTGCCGCGGGTCGTCGGCGTGCAGCAGGCGGAGTCGTCCGATGCCGTGATCTCGGCTGCCGGCGCTTCCGCGGGTGCGCAGCATGCTGCGGCCTGAGGCACGGCGGCTTCGTTGAACACCGGGATGTTCGCGAGCGTATGGAAATGCTCCCAGGCGATGCCCTGCGGGTCCGTCACCCAGTGCTTCTCGCTGCGCGCATAGCAGCAGGTGGTCTCGCCTTCATCCAGCAGCGCCATGTCGGCGGCTTCCGCGCGGGCCTTCATCGCCGCGAGTTCAGCCGGGTCGTCCGTCTGGATGCCCAGATGATCGATGCCGGCCTTCGCGCCGCGCGTGGAGATCGCGAAGTTCACGGCCGGGTCGTCGAGCATCCACTTGGCGTAGTCCTCCTCCACCCGCGCCGGCGTCGTCGCGAACAGCTTCGAGTAGAAACCAATGCTCCGGGCGAGATCTTCGACATGTACATGGACGTGAAAGCGCTTCATGGTCGGCTCCTGGTCAGCAGGTGGTACGGCGGCGCGCACGGGGTGTCCCGCAGGACTGCCCCTGGCAGCAGTGATCGGTGAGATAGCCCAGCAACTCGTTCATCTGCGCGATGGCGGGCCGGTAGATGAGATTGCGGCCGTCGCGTTCCGCGAGCACGAGCCCGGCGTTGACCAGTTCCTTCAAGTGGAACGACAGGGTCGACGCCGGGATGTCCAGCATGGCGCCGAGCGCACCGGGCGTCATGCCGTCGGGCGCCGCGCCGACGAGGGCGCGGAAGACCCGCAGCCGGGCGGCTTGCGCAAGGGCAGCGAGGGCGGAGACGGCAGCTTTCTCTTCCATGCTTCCAGTTTCATGGAAATGTCAGGCATGGTCAAGCGCCACGTTCGACTCGCGTTCCCCGCGGTGCACCGGCCTGCGAAACGTCTTACCCTCCGCCTGGTCGGGTTCCCCATTGAGCGGGATACGCAGGAGGCGTCGACGATGACGATGAAACTCATCACCTGGAACGTGCAGTGGTGTCGCGGTGTGGACGGGCGGGTCGACCCGGCGCGGATCGCATCGTGCGCTCGGTCGCTGGCGGACTTCGACGTGCTGTGCCTGCAGGAAGTCGCGAGCGGGTTTGCGGGGCTCGAAGGCCACGACGGCACCGACGAAATGGCGGCGCTCGGTGCTGCACTTCCCGGCTACCGCGGCTTCTTTGGCGCCGCGACCGACGTCGCCGGTCCGGACGGACGGCGCGACGTGTTTGGCAATGCGGTGTTCACCCGTCTGCCCGTGAAGCAGGTGTTCCGGCACCTGCTGCCGTGGCCGGCGGATCCGTCGGTGCCGAGCATGCAGCGTCTCGCGCTGGAACTCATCGTGGCGACCGGGCGCGGTGAGGTCCGGGTGACATCAACCCACCTGGAGTACTACTCAGCATTGCAGAGAATGGCGCAGGTGGACGCGCTCCGCGCGATCCACACGCAGGCCGTGGCGCATGCGCGCAGACCGAGGGCGTCGGGCCGGGGCGGCGAGCCCTTCGAAGCCGCGTCACGACCTGCGAGCGCCATCGTGTGCGGTGACTTCAACTTTCAGCCGGACAGCCCCGAACATGCCCGGATGACCGCGGCATTCCCCGGCGGGGAACCCCGTCTGGTCGACGCCTGGATCGCCGCGCATCCTGGCGAGCCCCATCCACCGTCGTGGGGCGTGTTCGATGCTTCCTGCCCGCGGATCTGCTGCGACTTCGTCTTCGTGTCCGAAGACCTCGCACCGGGCTTGGGATCCGTGCACGTCGACCAGACGCTCGACGCCTCCGATCACCAGCCCGTCGTGGTGGAACTCGCAGACTGAGCTGACTGGCTAGCGGCCGTCGAGGACGATCTCGCGCAGCACGTTGCGCACCTCGAGTTCAACCTCCAGATCCACGACCGGCGGACGGCCGTAGTGCCAGCGCAGGCCGCGATGCGTCCCGTCGCCCATGGCCGGGGCGAGCAGGCCGGTGACGAGCCCGTCGACGGGATGCGCCGAGTAGAACTCGACGTGACTCGCGTCCGCCACCGCAACGCCCAGCGAGGCGACGCGCTGCGTGACCACGCGGATCACGTGGGCGACCTTCGTGCGCATGCCTTCGGGAGAGACGTCGCCGGCGGCCACGATGCCCGACGGCGAGTTCTCGGTCATGCCTGCCATCACGAACGTGCCGCCCTTCGACGCACTGGGGACGGTATAGGAGAAACCATGAACCGCGGGCGCCTCCGGCGGCTCGAAGGCAGGTACCACGTTCGTCCGTGAAACAGGGTTGCGCCCTTCCACGAGCAGCCCCCATCGGATGAGGCGCTCCACGTAGGGCGCATTGAATCGCTGGAACTCGTCGAGGGTGAGCTGCCGCGGCAGGCGCAGCTCCATGCCGCACAGAGCCTGCATCGGCCGGCCGATGGCCGAGAGATGGGACTCGATGAAGCCGTAGCCGTCTTCGAGCGGCAGCCAGGGACGAAGCACCGCATGGACGATCTCGAAGCCCGGCAGGGCGACGGCGCCGCCGGCGAACACGGCACCGCCCGGCAGGAATCGATAGCCGCGCTCCGGCAGTTCCACCAGCGACGGGGTCTGGGCGCGGACAGTACCCGCAACCAGCAGGCCCGCGCCCACGACAGCGCGCAGCGCGCTCCGGCGCCTGACAAGATGTTCGAGGTCATACGACTTCATGAAGATTGCTCCTCGGTCCGCTTTACGTTCTACTGGCCCCGGGAGAGCGCGAGCTCCCCGGGCCATTCCGGTAACCACCCGACCCGCCACGACACCTGAAGGTCTGCGCGCGTCGTCGTCGGTTCACCGGGCAGTCCCACCCTTTCACGACACTCGACCTTGACCGCATCGACACACCGGGACCGGCAATCGCGCCTCCCGGCTCTGGCCCACGACGCACACGGCGCCCGCCGGGTGGACCTGCGCGCAGTGGTGCTGCTCGCCCTGCCTCTGATGCTGAACAGCGCGATGCAACTCGTGCTCAACCTCACCGACACGTGGTTCATCGGCCGGATTTCCACCGAGGCCATGGCGGCGATGGGGGCAGTGCATTTTCTCGCCATCGTGTTCCTGCTGGCGCTGGGCGGAGTCGGCCTCGCGGTACAGACTTTCGTCGCGCAGGCCTATGGTGCCCGACTGGGACGACGGGCGGCAATGAGCACCTGGCAGGGACTCTGGGCCACGCTCCTGATGTCGCCACTGTTCGTGGCAGTGGCATTCGCGGGCGCCCCGCTGCTGGCGCCGTTCGGCATCGACGGTGCCGTCGTCGATCAGGCTGTCGCCTGGTGGCGACCCCGTCTGCTGGGCGGTCCGCTGGCCGTCGCGCTGTGGGGGCTTTCCGGTTTCTTCAACGGGCTCGGTCGCGCGCGGGTGACGCTGTTCGTCATGCTGTTCGTCGCAATCGCCAATGCAGCATTGAACGCGCTCTTCATCTTCGTGCTCGACTGGGGCATCGCGGGCTCCGCGTGGGCAACGACGGTATCGCTCGCGATCGGCTGCGCCATCTCGGCCGCGCTGTTTCTGTCTCCCGCAATGCAGCATCCGTTTCGCACGCGGCTCATGTGGCGCTTTCGTGCCCGTGAATTTCGGCGCCTGCTGTCGGTCGGCATTCCGACCGGAATGTTTCCGGCAGTCGATCTGGTGGCGATCTCGCTGTTCCAGCTGATGCAGGTGAAGCTCGGTGTGGTGCAGGGCGCGGCGACACAAATCGTAATGATGCTTACATCCATCGCCTATCTGCCCGCCATCGGCATCGGCATCGCCGGCACGACGCTGGTGGGTCAGTCGATCGGCGCCGGCGATCGGGACTGGGCGCAGCGGGTCGGCAACGTCACCATTGTCCTCTCGGCGGTCTACATGGGATTCGTCGGCCTCGGCATCGGACTCGCAGGCCCCTGGTTGGTGCCGTTGTTCACCGACGTGTCGCAGTCAGGTGCAGAAGACGTCGTGAAACTCGGCGTGAAAATCATCTGGATCGCAGGCGCTTATCAGGTGTTCGATGCCCTCAACCTGACCGCGGCCTTCTGTCTGCGCGGCGCCGGCGACGTGAAGGTGCCCACGCTTTATCTCGTGGTGCTCGCATGGGTTGGATTCGTTCCTCTCGCCCACATGTTCTCTTTCGCCCCGGGAGAGGGCTGGGTGAATTTCCTGCCTCACTTCGGTTGGGGAACCATCGGCGGGTGGTGGGCGTCTCTGGCTTATATCTTTCTTCTTGGGGTGATGATGCTGTCGCGCTGGCACTCAGCGGCCTGGCGGCGCATCGAGATATACCGTTGAACAGCGGAGCCGCATGGGGTTGGCACCGCACTTGCGTCAGGGGGACGCATGAAGATCGAGTTTCGTTTGCTGCAAGAGATGCACGGCTACGCCATGACTCATGGCCACGCCCCGAATCTGGCGAAGTTCGCCCGGCCCATCACCAATGAGCGTGACTACCGCGAGTCCAAGAACCTGCTCGCGCGCATCATGCGGACCGCCCGCGACCAGGAATCCGCCGTCCGCGCGGAAGCCCTGCTCCGCGAGATCGTCGATTACGAAATGCGACACGACAGCGACGCGGCGGAAATCCCCGCTGCGCACGACTCGTCGGACGACTACAGCAATCTCCAGCGCCGCTGGAGCGATGTAGACGACCACTGATTTGCCGCACGCAGTGCGGGTTCCGGACTGCGACCGCCCGCGGGCTTCCCTATGACGGGAAGCGACGCCCCAGTTCCGCCACCTCGTCCCGACTCAGCAGCTTCAGCTTCTCGCCCCTCAGCATCAGGAAAAGCTTGGCCGTCTCCTCCAGTTCTTCCGTCGCGTAGACCGCCGCATCGAGATCCGCTCCGGCGATGACCGGGCCGTGATTCGCGAGCAGGATCGAGTGATGTTTTCCCGCCACCTCGCGCACCGCGTCGGCCAGCGCCGGGTCGCCCGGCGGAAAGTACGGCAGCAGCACGAGCCGCCCGATCTTCATCACGTAGTAGGCCGTGATCGGCGGGATCGGATCCTCCTTCGCCAGCCCGTCCAGCACCGACACCGCGACCGAGTGGGTCGAATGCAGATGCACGACCGCCCCCGCCCGGGGTCGCTCGCGATACATGTTGAGATGCAGGAAGTTTTCCTTGGAAGGCTTGTCGCCCGACAGGTGCGCCCCGCTCTCGTCCACCTTGGAGATGCGGGCCGGGTCGAGCCGACCAAGACACGCGTTGGTGGGGGTGAGGAGAAATCCATCATCGAGCCGCATCGACAGATTGCCCGCCGAGCCGAACGCGAGCCCGCGGTCGAACAGCGACTTGCCGAGCATCGCCATGTGCTCGCGAGCCTTCGCCTCGCTCATCGATAGACTCCGAACGCCTTCGTGAAGAAATCGACCGTACCGAAGTTGCCCGACTTGAGCGCGAGCGCGAGGCGCGGCTCGCCGAGGCTGGCGGTCCACGGCACGCCTGGATCGATCTCGGCGCCGATCATCAGACCTTCCACCCCGAGCGCGCCGACCACCGCACCGGAAGTCTCGCCGCCCGCGACCACCAGTCGCCTCACGCCCCGGGCCACCAGACCCTTCGCAATCTGCGACAGCGTCTCCTCGACGAGCGTGCCGGCGTGCGCGCGACCGAGTTGCGACTGAACCGCGCTGACCGCATCCGGCGACGCGGTCGAGTACAGCAGGATCGGCCGGTCGCCGAGTCGCGCCCCCGCCCACTCGAGTGCCTTGCCGACGACGTCCTCACCGCGCGCAATGGACAGCGGATCGATCTCGAAGGCGTCGTGGGTCTGCTTCATGTTGGCCACCTGCGCCTGCGTGGCGGCGGAACAACTGCCGGCAAGGACTGCCGCATGGCCGGCAACGGCCGGCAATGCCATGCCCTGCCCCGTCTTCAGCAGACCCTGGCGCACGAAGTTGGCGGGCAATCCCATTGCCATGCCCGACCCGCCGGTCACCAGCGGGAGATCGGCGCAGGCTTCGCCGAGAATCGCGAGATGCCGGTCGCTCAGCGAGTCGAGCACGGCATGGCGGACACCGTCGGCACGCAACTTCGCGATGGCCGCACGTACGGCCTCGGCACCGGCTTCGACGACCGCTGCCGGCACGAGACCCACCTTGCCGCGCGTCTGCTGCTGGAGCACGCGAACGAGCGACGGGTCGGTCATCGGCGTGAGCGGATGGTGCCGCATGCTCGACTCCGACAGCAGAACATCGCCGACGAACAGGTACCCCTGATACACAGTGCGCTTGTTGGTCGGGAACGACGGATTGAACACCGTGAAGTCCGTGCCGAGCGACTCGCACAGCGCCTCGGCCACCGGGCCGATGTTGCCCTGGGGGGTGGAGTCGAAGGTCGAGCAGTACTTGAAGTAGAACTGGCGGGTGCCCGCTTTCCGCAGCCAGTCGAGCGCCGCGAGGGACTGCTGCACGGCCTCGGCGACGGGATTGCTCCGCGACTTGAGCGCGACGATCACCGCGTCGGCATCCGGCACCGGGAAGCCCGGTCGCGGTACCCCCAGCAGTTGAACGGTGCGCATCCCCGCCTTGACGAGGGTACTGGCCAGATCCGTGGCCCCGGTGAAGTCGTCCGCGACGGCTCCGAAAAGCAACTGTCCCACGCTCACTCCTGGTTAGGAAAGTCTGATCGAACGGTGCATTCGTGAACGGCGGCAGAAGGCGAGCGCACGACGGCCGCCGTCGATGGGCGGATGGTACTCCGCGACGGATGGTGGAGTCAGGCAGGACTGGGCGCGGTCCCGCCGGGGGTCAGATGCACCGCCGGCCGGGAGGTCAAGCGAGAAGACCTACTTCGGACGCACGACGTCGAACAGGTAGGCGATGATGGCCTTGCGGTCGTCAGCGGACGGCGCATTGTGATTCGGCAGAAACGTCTCCAGGCGAGCCGCACGGTCTGCCTCTGGCGTGCGGACGACGAGCTTCAGCAGTCGGTCGTGAGAATGGCAGGCAACGCACTTCGCCTTCACCAGCGCCTCACCCTTGGCCACGTCCTCGTCGGCCCAGACGGCCGAGCACCCCAGCATTCCCGTCAGAAGCCAGTGCCATACGCGCATCGCGATCTCCTCGTTGTCTCGGCGGCAGGCATCGGACCTGTCGACAGGATCCATTTGAGCGCGTCACCCCATAGCACCGGCTGATCTGGATCAAACAACGGTACCCGTCACTTCCAGTGGGGCGGGATGGTCTTCGAGAAATAGGGCAGCGACTCGACCTGCTGCATCCAGGCCTTCATGCGCGGGCCGATGAGCCCGGCGATGTCGAGGTCGGCCTTGCGCTTGTCCATCCGCAGCGCGAGCGCGACGTGCGGGTAGGCGACAAAGTCGGCGGCCGACGGCTCGGCGCCGGCAAGCCAGGGGCCAGTGACGATCGACTCCCAGCGGGCGATCTCCTTGCCGAACTCGGCGCGCGCCTCCGCGATCGCGGCCTCGTCCCACTGTTCGCGAGGCTTGAACAACACCTGGCCGAGCAGTGAATCCATGGACGTGCCGAGGTAGTTGTCGGCCTCCAGAACGAGGCGACGGACGAGCGCCCGGCCCCGAATGTCACCGGGGAAGAGCTTCGGTCCCTGCGGGAACCGCTCGTCGAGGTACTCCACGATCGCGGAGGACTCGTACAGTGCGAATCCGTCGTCCACGATCACCGGCACCTTGCCGCGCGGGTTCAGCGCCCGGTACTCCGGCGTCTTGTGCTCCCGATCGGAGAACGAGATCATCTTCAGCGTGTACTCCGCACCCTTCATCTCCAGGCTGAGCCAGACGCGCCAGGCGAACGGCGAGCCGGAACCGCAGTAGAACGTGATGGCCATTTCGGTGTCTCCAATGGAATCGGACGGCGCATTGAAACATAGGGAGAGGCGGACCCGATATGGATGATGTCGTTCTGCGCGCCATAGCCAAGTGGCCGAACGTACCCAACGCCTACCACTGGCTGTCTCTGGACGCCCGGGGCCAGTGGCTGCTGAAGGGAGACCGCATCACCAATCCGGCCGTCACGGCTTTCATCGGGCGGAACTACGGGCACGACGAGCGCGGTCGCTGGTTCTTCCAGAACGGGCCGCAGCGGGTGTTCGTGGCCTGCGACCTCGCTCCACTGATCTTCCGGACCGAGTCCGATGGCGCAGAAACAACTCTGGTCGCCCAGACCGGCGCGAGCCTCCGGGCGCCCGATGCCGTGTTCATCGACGAACTCGGCCGCGTCCTGTTCGCGACATCCTTGGGCCCAGGAGCTTGCGACGACCGGGATCTGGCGACCCTCTGCACCCGGATTCAGGACGCCAACGGATCGGCGATCGATGACGATCGTCTGCTGCGCTGGCTCGCCGGCGAGGAAGACTTCGAACTCGATATGGATTTCGGGAGCACTCGGCTTCCGGTGAGGCGGGTCGAATCGTCCCGCCTGGCGGCGGTCCTCAGCTTCGATCCGTCGCCGGCGCCTGCCGCCGGCGAGCCCGAATGCTGATGCCGGCGCAGCGACGCCAGGCACCGGGCTAGCGGATGCGCCTGCCGGTGAACGACTCTTCGATGTTGTCCCGGAACCAGCTCCCCGGTGACGGGGCCGCCAGAAAGCGCCGGTGGAGTTCCGCCGACACCCGGGTGTACTGGATGATCGACCCGCTGGAGAACTCGACCTCGAGCGTCTGGCTGCCCGCGTCGTAGCCCACCGAACGGATCTGACTGGAGTTGAGTTTCTTGCGCTCCACGGAGCCTCCTACTCGGCCGCACCGGCCACGATGTCCTCGACCAGGGCTTCCGCCTTGCGCAGCTGCTCGGCGAAGGTTTCCCCGATGCCCGCCACGCCCATGCGCCGATAGACGAGATACACCCGGTCCGGTTTGGCCTGCAACGAGTACACGGCGATCGAAATGGGACAAAGCGCAATGGCTCGCGGATCCGCCGCGCTGGCGGCATGCGAAAGGCGCGCGGAACAGAACTGGATCACGGAAGCGTCGCCATACACCGGAGTGGAGACCCCGAAATCCTTGCCGGTACGCTCGAGCATCTGGCCGATCTCGGCCACGCCGGTGACGTTGAGTCCGCGCTCCTCGATGGCGAAGATGACCTGCGCCTTGACGTCGGCATAGGTACCGGCGACCTCCCTCGAGACGAGGTCCTGGGGGCCGTCAGCCGCGATGGCGGGACTCGCCCGAAGGACGACTACGGCGACCGCGACGCTCAGCGCCAAGCCGACTTGACGGACCACGTACGCGAGCCATCGCCGGGCTCGGGAGCCGACGGGCGGGGAGACTAGGTCTGGAGAGTGATTGGCAGCGTCCACATCGATTCCCGGGGGTTCCGACGCACGGAGAATAACCCGGAGTCGCGCACCTGGAGTGACGCACCTGGATTGGCACAAAGGCACCCGCGCAAGCGGGACATATCGGGACAGTGGAGCGGGACTGCGAAGACCGTTGCCGGTCGGACTGCAGTGCCTGTCTTCGAAGCAGACAGGTCGGAGGTGATGCCAAGAGCCCGCGGATCAGTGACTGGTATCCATCTCGGATGCAGAGCTGCCCGCAGGCATCTGGGTAGCGATTAGTTCGGTCTACCCGCTACAGGAAAGGGCCACGCGGCTGGAGCCGACATCGGTTTCGGCGCAGCAGGGGCAGGGGCCGCAGCGGCAGGCTTGGCAACAGCCTTCTTGACCGCAGCCTTCTTGGCCGGAGCCTTCTTGGCAGCCGCAGGCTTTTTGGCCGCAGCGGGCTTCTTGGCCGCGGCTTTCTTGGCTGCAGGCTTCTTGGCAGCAACCTTCTTAGCTGCCGGCTTCTTCGCCGCTACCTTCTTCGCTGCCGGCTTCTTGGCAGCAACCTTCTTCGCGGCGGGCTTCTTGGCAGCAACCTTCTTAGCTGCCGGCTTCTTCGCCGCTACCTTCTTCGCTGCCGGCTTCTTGGCAGCAACCTTCTTCGCAGCAACCTTCTTCGCAGCAGGCTTCTTGGCCGCAGCCTTCTTGGCCGCCGGCTTCTTCGCCGCTACTTTCTTCGCAGCAGGCTTCTTGGCCGCAGCTTTCTTAGCCGCCGGCTTCTTCGCCGCTACTTTCTTCGCAGCGGGCTTCTTCGCTGCAACTTTCTTCGCGGCGGGCTTCTTCGCCGCAGGCGCCTTTTTCTTCGCCGGCGCCTTCTTGGCCGCGGGGGCCTTCTTCTTGGCAACTGCCATTTCAATACCTCCTAAAGAGAGTTGAACTGCACACTCGTGATGACGTCTTCGAAGGATTCGATGACACCAGCACGACTGCAGGGGCGCGCTTACGCAAAAAGCATGCTTGTCGCGTATTCACACCACCGCAGCGGGGGACCGCACGCGTCTGGCATATGCGCCACGTGCGGGTTCGAGCGCGCCTCGGCACGCGGCCGCGCGACAGGCGCGCGGGCTCCGTGTGCGAAGCACTCGAGGATTCTTTGAGGGGAGAAAGGCCGTCACCGCGAACCTGAATCGGCTCGCGGCGCGGTATGGGGGCAGTCAGCCTAGGCTCAGTGTCGGGCGACACGCCTACCCCGTTGTTGAGACGGCAGGTGCTTCAGCCTTGCCAACCGGAAGCACCTCGCCTTGATCGTTTCGCAGGAACTTGCCGCTCCTCGATTCCCATTCGTCTACCCGGGGGAGCGCGGTTGACCGCGCCCGTCCGGCCCGTACTTCATTCCCACGTCAGCGTGCCTCCGGTCTGATACTCGGTGACCCGCGTCTCGAAGAAGTTCTTCTCTTTCTTGAGATCGACCATCTCCGACATCCAGGGAAACGGATTGGTCGCACCCGGATACAAGGTGTCGAGACCGATCTGCTGACACCTGCGATTAGCGACAAATCTGAGGTATTCCTTAAACATCGGTGCATTCAATCCGAGTACGCCCCTCGGCATCGTATCCTCTGCGTAGCGATATTCCAACTCCACACCCTGCTGCATGAGGCCGCGGATCTCCTCGCGGAAGGCCTGCGTCCAGAGTTGCGGGTTCTCCAGCTTGATCTGGTTGATCAGATCGATGCCAAAACTGCAGTGCATGGACTCGTCGCGGAGGATGTACTGGTACTGCTCCGCGGCGCCGGTCATCTTGTTCTGCCGGCCGAGCGCGAGGATCTGCGCGAAGCCCACGTAGAAGAACAACCCTTCCATGATGCAGGCAAAAACGATCAGGCTGCGCAGCAGCTTCTGGTCGTTCTCGAGCGTGCCGGTCTTGAACTCCGGGTCGGTGAGGATCTCGATGAACGGGATCAGGAACTGGTCCTTGTCCCGGATGCTCGACACCTCGTGATAGGCGTTGAAGATCTCGCCTTCGTCGAGGCCCAGGCTTTCGACGATGTACTGGTAGGCGTGTGTGTGGATAGCCTCCTCGAAGGCCTGCCGCAGGAGGTACTGGCGGCACTCCGGGGCGGTGATGTGCCGGTAGGTGCCCAGCACGATGTTGTTCGCGGCGAGGCTGTCCGCGGTCACGAAAAAGCCGAGGTTGCGCTTGACGACAAGGCGCTCGTCCTCGGTCAGCGCGCCCGGATCCTTCCACGTGGCGATGTCCCGGCTCATGTTCACTTCCTGGGGCATCCAGTGATTCGCGCAGCCCGCGAGGTACTTCTCCCAGGCCCACTTGTACTTGAACGGGACGAGCTGGTTTACGTCTGCCATGCCGTTGATGACGCGCTTGTCCTCCACGCGAACCCGGCCATGACTGCTCGGGGCTTCGGCAGGCGCAGGCTTGGGCGGCTGGAATCCGCCGCGGGCCGTCATCGGCATCGGGGTGGGTGGCAGGCTGTCCTCGAATTGCAGCATCGGTGGTTTCCTTGGTGACTATTGGGGGTGGTGTGCGAAGGGAAATACCGCCGTCCTGAGCGAGCCGGCGATCCGGCTGCGCGTCGTGCTGCCCGCCGTCCCCTCGCCGCGCACGACGAGGGTTCCAGGCAGCGCCGCGGACCTCACTGGCAGGCCTCGCATTCCGGGTCGTCGATGGCGCAGAACTTGGGTTCTGCAGAGGCCTCGGCGGCCATGCCGAGCCCGCCGTGGGCAGGGACGGCATTCAGCTCACCGCCGCGGCCTGTACTCTTCTCGGCAGAAGTTGCCGCCAGAGTGCGCAGGTAATAGGTCGTCTTCAGGCCGCGGAGCCACGCGAGCTTGTAGGTGTCGTCGAGCTTCTTGCCCGACGCGCCGGCCATGTAGATGTTGAGCGACTGCGCCTGATCGATCCATTTCTGCCGGCGCGAGGCAGCCTCCACCAGCCATGACGGCTCCATCTCGAACGCCGTCGCGTACAGCGCACGAAGGTCTCCGGGAATCCGGTCGACGCGCGCCAGGCTGCCGTCGAAGTACTTGATGTCGGCGACCATGACCTCGTCCCAGAGATTGCGCTCCTTCAGATCGCGCACCAGGTACTCGTTGGCCACGGTGAACTCGCCGGACAGGTTCGACTTCACGTAGAGGTTCTGGTAGTTCGGCTCGATCGAGGCCGACACGCCCACGATGTTGGCGATGGTGGCGGTGGGGGCGATCGCCAGGCAGTTGGAATTGCGCATGCCGTACTGCGCGATGCGCTCGCGCAGGGCCGACCAGTCGAGGGTCTCGGAGGTGTCCACCTCCACGTAGCCGCCGCGGGCTTCGGACAGCAGGGCGAGCGTGTCCTGGGGCAGGACGCCCTTCGACCAGAGCGAGCCTTCGTAGGTCGAGTAGCGGCCGCGCTCCCGGGCGAGTTCGGTCGAGGCCCAGTAGGCGTAGTACGCCACGGCTTCCATCGATCGGTCCGCGAATTCCACGGCTTCCCGGGATGCGTAGGGCACCCGCATCTCGTGCAGGCAGTCCTGGAAGCCCATGATGCCCAGCCCGACCGGGCGGTGCTTGAAGTTGGCGTTCCGGGCCTTGTTGACCGCGTAATAGTTGATGTCGATGACGTTGTCGAGCATCCGCATGGCCGTGCTGACCGTCCGGCGGAGCTTGTCGACATCGAGCCGGCCGTCCTTCATGTGGGCGACCAGGTTCACCGAACCGAGGTTGCAGACCGCGATCTCGGACTCGGAGGTGTTGAGGGTGATCTCGGTGCACAGGTTGGAGCTGTGAACCACCCCGACGTGCTGCTGGGGAGAGCGCAGGTTGCAGGGGTCCTTGAAGGTGATCCAGGGGTGCCCCGTCTCGAACAGCATGGAGAGCATCTTCCGCCAGAGCTGCACCGCCGGAACCTTCCTGAAGAGCTTCAGCTCGCCGCGGGCGACTTTCTCCTCGTAGCGGTTGTAGGCGGTCTCGAACGCCTTGCCGAACTTGTCGTGCAGGTCGGGAGCGTCGGCCGGGGAGAACAGGGTCCACTCGCCGTTCTCCATCACCCGCTTCATGAAGAGGTCGGGGATCCAGTTGGCGGTGTTCATGTCGTGGGTCCGGCGCCGATCGTCGCCGGTGTTCTTGCGCAGCTCCAGGAACTCCTCGATGTCGAGGTGCCAGGTCTCGAGGTAGGAGCAGACCGCGCCCTTGCGCTTGCCGCCCTGGTTGACCGCGACGGCCGTGTCGTTCACCACCTTGAGGAACGGAACGACCCCTTGGCTCTTGCCATTGGTGCCCTTGATGTGGGAGCCCAGCGCCCGGACCGGCGTCCAGTCGTTGCCGAGGCCGCCCGCGAACTTGGACAACAGCGCGTTCTCCTTGATGGCGTCGTAGATGCCCTCGAGATCGTCCGAGACGGTCGTCAGGTAGCAGCTGGAAAGCTGGGAGCGGTTGGTGCCGGCGTTGAAGAGCGTAGGCGTGGAGCTCATGAAGTCGAAGCTCGACAGCACGCCATAGAACTCAATGGTGCGGGCTTCGCGGTCCACCTCGTTCAGCGCGAGCCCCATGGCGACCCGCATGAAGAACGCCTGGGGCAGCTCGATGCGCCGGCCCTGGACGTGGAGGAAGTAGCGGTCGTACAGCGTCTGGAGGCCGAGGTATCCGAACTTGAGATCCCGGGCGGCGTCGAGCGCCTGGCCCAGCCGGCCGAGATCAAACGTGGCGAGCCGCTCGTCCAGCAGCCCGGCCTGGATGCCCTGGCGGATGAAGTGGGGGAAATACTCGGCGTAGCGCTGCGTCATCGCACGCTGGCCGGCAGGCTCACCCAGCACCTCGAACCGGATGCTGTCGAGCAGCAGGCGGGCGGTGACGTAGCTGTAGGCCGGGTCCTTCTCGATCAGGGCACGGGCTGCCAGGACAGTGCACTTGCGCACTTCGTCCATCGAGACGCCCTCGTACACGTCGCGCATGATGTTCTGGAGGATCAGCGCGGGATCCACGGCATCTCCGAGCCCATGGCAGGCATCCGCCACCAGCTCGTTGAGGCCCGCCATGTCGAGCGGCCGCAGGTTGCCGCCATCATTGACGTTGATGGCGGCGGGCGCGTGCTGCGCTTCCTTCGCCTTGGCGCGCTCCTGGGCACGCTGCTCCCGGTACAGAACGTAGGCGCGGGCAACGTCGTGCTCGCCGGAACGCATGAGCGCGAGCTCGACCTGGTCCTGGATGTCCTCGATGTGGACCGTGCCGCCCTGCGGCTGGCGGCGGACCAGCGCGCCGACGACCATGTCGGTCAGCTGCGCGACGAGTTCACGGACGCGGGCCGAGGCAGCGCCCTGCCCGCCGTTGACGGCGATGAACGCCTTGGTCACCGCCACGGAAATCTTTCCAGGCTCGAACCCGACAACCGCGCCGTTGCGGCGGATCACCTTGTAGTCGCCAAATCGCGACTCCTTGGGGGCCGCGGTCTCGGCGGTACCGAAGACCGCGTCATCACGGCGAAGCATCGTGGATTCGGTGGAAAGCTGCATTCGTCCTCCTGACGGGGCTGCGCGCCGGCTGCACGCCACCCCTAGATGTTGTGCCTGGCAGTCTGACTGGCCACCAGGGATCGAAGAGACACACAAGATGTTGTGTGTCGAACCGTAGGCAAAGACAAATTCTAGTGTTTGGGTGTCGCGTGTCAAGGGCAACAGGACGGACTTATCCGGCTTGCATGGCGCCACTCGGTTGCATCAATGGCGCATCTGCATGGGCGGCGCCGGTCCGATGACCGACGAAGACCGGGAAGCGGGCCGAACGGGTACGACCGGTGGCGAGACGGGAGCGTCAGCCGCGCATGCCGGCCCAGCGGGCCGCGGTCGCGACGGTGGCGAAATGAATGTCGACGGTATCTTCGATGTGGCGTGAGTAGCCGCCGGCCATCGCTACGGCCACCGGCACCCCCGCATCGAAGCACAGGCGGAACACCCGGCGGTCCCGCTCCGCGAGGCCTTCCTTCGTGAGGGCGAGGCGCCCCAGACGATCGTCGAGAAACGGGTCGGCCCCGGCGAGATAGATGGCCAGATCGGCCTGCGATGCTGACAGAGCGTGACAGACACCGCCGTCCAGGGCATTCAGGTACTCGTCATCTCCGCTGCCGTCCGGCAACTCGATGTCGAGATCGCTGCGCTCCTTCCGGAAGGGGAAGTTGTTGGCGCCGTGAATGGAGAAGGTAAACACGCTCGGATCGTGGGCGAGAATCGCCGCCGTCCCGTTGCCCTGATGCACGTCGCAGTCGATCACGACCACGCGCCGCGCCAGTCCTTCCGCCTGCATGGTGAGCGCCGCGACTGCACTGTCGTTGAAGACACAGTACCCCTCGCCGTGGTCCCGAAAAGCGTGATGGGTACCGCCAGCGAGGTTCACGGCGACACCCGATTGCAGCGCGGCACGGCAAGCCTCGATGGTGGCGCCCGCCGACCGCCGGGAGCGCTCCACCATTTCCGGTGACCACGGGAATCCGATGCGGCGCACTTCCGCCGGGGTCAGTTCGCCACGGCAAACCCGCTCGACATAGGCCCGGTCGTGCGCTCGCATCAGTTCCGCGTCGGTGGCGGCGCGGGGCTCCGCCAGCGCATCCGGCAATGCCAAGCCAGCCTCGTCCACCCTCGCGCGAAGCCGTGCGTACTTCTCCATGGGAAAGCGATGGCCTTCGGGAAGCGGCAGAACGAAGCGGTCGGTGTAGAAGATGCGCACGGCGCGGGACGGGGAAGCAAGCCCCTCTCAGATCGCGATACCGGGCGATCGGTTCACGAGCGAACCGCCGGACACACGGATGTGTTCACCGCGATGGCCGGTGGTCGGCGAGGTCACCGATGCTCGGCAAGGGTCCGGCGGAAACGCGGCCAGTCGAAGCACGGGCCGGGATCGGTCTTGCGGCCCGGGGCGATGTCGCTGTGACCCACGACATCGGCAATCGGATAGCGGCGATGAATCGCCGCGGCAAGCGCCACGAGTGTGGTGTATTGAGCGTCCTCGAACGACGTGTCGTCCGTGCCTTCGAGTTCGATGCCGATGGAGAAGTCGTTGCAGCGGCGCCGACCGGCCCACTCGGATTCGCCGGCGTGCCAAGCCCGGGCGAGGCAGGACACGAACTGGATCGGGGTGCCATCGCGACGCACCAGGAAGTGCGACGAGACCCGGAGGCCGCGCAGCCGGTCGAAGTACGGATGGGTGTCGCAGTCGAGGCGGCCGAGGAACAGGTCAGTGACTTCCGGACCGCCGAACTGCCCCGGCGGCAGCGTGATGTTGTGGATGACGAGCAGATCGATCGGCGCACCTGCGGGCCGGTCGTCCTGATGAGGGGACGGGACCATCGTGGCCCGGTCCGCCCAGCCGGCACCGTCGATCTGCCAGGCGCGTCGATCAGGCAAGGATCACTCGATGCCGAGCCGCTCCATCCGGTAGCGGATCGAGCGGAACGTGATGCCCAGCAGCTTGGCCGCCGCGGTCCGGTTGAAGCGGGTCTTCTCGAGCGCCTCGAGAATCGCCTCCCGCTCCACGCGATCGAGATAGTCCTGCAGGGGCCACTTGCCGTTGCTGCCGGCCGGCGCCGCCTCGCGGGTGACGATCTCCGGGGGCGTAATCTGGAGGTCTTCTTCCGTGATGCGACCGTTGCTGCACAGCGCGAGCGCCCTCTCGAGGATGTTCTCCAGCTCGCGCACGTTGCCGGGGAAGTCGTACTGCTGGAGCGCACGCATGGCGCCGGGCTCGATGTCTGGCTTGGGGCCTTGGACGTGGCGGGCCAGACGGTCGAGGATGATCTCGGCAAACGTCGGCACGTCTTCGCGCCGGTCGCGCAGCGCGGGCATGCGCAGCTCGATCACGTTGAGGCGGTAGTACAGGTCATGGCGGAACTTGCCCGACTCGACGCACTCGCTCAGGTTCTGGTGGGTGGCGCTGATGATGCGCACATCCACCGCCTCTTCCTGGGTGTAGCCGACCTTTCGCACCTTCTTTTCCTGGATGGCCCGGAGCAGCTTCACCTGCATCGGCAGCGGCAGGTCGGCGACTTCGTCGAGGAACAGCGTGCCCCCGTGCGCGGCCTGGAAGAAGCCGTCTCGGTCGGCGTCGGCCCCGGTGAACGCCCCCTTCCGGTAGCCGAAGAACTCGCTCTCCATCAGGTTCTCGGGAATCGCGCCGCAGTTGACCGGAACGAAGGGCTTGTCGCGCCTGACGCTCTTCTGGTGGATCAGTCGAGCCGCCAGTTCCTTGCCGCTACCGGACTCGCCGGTGACATGCACGGGCGCCTCACTGCGGGCCAGCTTGTCGATCATCTCGCGGACATGCTGCATGGCCGCGGAGGTACCGACGAGTCCCTGATCGGGGCTGGGGCGGGACTGGCCGCCAGCAGGCAGGGACAGGGCCGACTTCACGAGGGTCCGCAGCTGCTCAAGCGAGACCGGCTTGGCCAGGTAGTCGAACGCGCCCGCCTTCAGCGCCGCGACCGCATTCTCCGTATTGCCGTGGGCCGTGATCACGGCAACGGGCAGGTCCCGGATGTTCTGGGAGACGTACTCGACAATCTGCAGCCCCTCCCCGTCGGGGAGGCGCATGTCGGTGAGGCAGAGGTCGAACTGGCCGGTCTTCACTTTCTCGATAGCTTGGGCCACGCCCATCGCCCGCTCCACCTCGAGCCCCATGCGCAGCAGGGTGAGCTCGATCAGTTCGAGGATGTCTTCCTCGTCGTCGACGATGAGGACAGAACGGGTCACTGTCCCGCCGGCGCCGGAATCCTTTCGTTTCAAGGTTGCTTCTCCTGCTTGTCGTCCGATCCGAAGCCCTGCGACCGCACTGACGGACCACGATCGTGATCCTGTCCGGGCCCCTACACGCTCCTGATGACCACCATGAACTGGGCGCCGACCGCACGCTCTATATAGGACAGGCTTGCCCCGTTTGCATCACAGACTTCCTTGGCGATGTAGAGCCCGAGCCCCGTGCCGCTCGACGCGGTCGTGAAGAAGGGCTCGAACAGGTGGGCCCGCAACGCCTCGGGCACCCCCGGCCCATCGTCTATGACACTCAATTCTACTGTACCGGGTGCACCGCCCGACGCCACCGTGATACGGACACTGCCGGCTTCCCGCCGGCAATACCGAAGCGCATTACGGCACAAATTCCACATGACTTGATTGAGATGCGACCGGTCGAAGCTCACCCGGGGGCGGGCGGACAATTCCACCCGCATCAGGGAGCGGTCGATCTTCTCGATCTCGCAGAACTGCGTGACGAAGTTGTGGAGGAAATCGGCCAGGGCGAAGGTCTCCCGCACGGCCCGGTCGCGGCGATTGAGCCGCAGGACGTCCTGCACCATGCGGTCGAGCCGCTGGGCATTGTCGTGGATGATCTGGAGGAGGCGCCGCTGGGTCTCGTTCGCGCCCTGCTCTTCCTGGAGCAGTTCGGTGGCGTGGTTGATGGCGGACAGCGGGTTGCGGATCTCGTGGGCGATGTTCGCGGTGAGCCGCCCCAGCGAGACCAGCTTCATCTGCTGCGCCTGGGTTTGGATCCGGGTCAGGTCCTCGATGAAGATCACCACTCCCTGGCTTTCCCGCGAACCGACGGGGACGAAGCGGGCCGCCGTGACTTTCTGGGTGAGGATGGTGCGCAGCGGATCGAAGCCGGCCTGGGGATTCTCCCGCCAGCGCGTAAGGCGCGCCGCAAGGCCGGAGTTGTATTCCTGCAGGTACAGGTCCCGGACTTTGGGCGCCGGGCCCAGCAATTCTTCCGCGCGGGCGTTCATCTGGCGGACGATGCCCCGGGCATCCACGACGATCACGCCGTCCTGCATGTCCTGCATCACCAGCTGGCTGACCTGCGACATGCTTGCGAGGTCGACCTCCCGCTGGGCAGCCAGTTGCTCGCTCGCCGTGGCACGCTTTGCGAGGGCGTGCGCCAGCCAGGCCGTGGCGAAGTAGCCGATGGAAAGGAACCCTGCCTGCAGGTACAGGGTGTAGCTGCCATAGAAGAACAGCACTTCATAGGTGTGTTCGAGCAGTACGGCAACGGACGCGAGTGACGCGAAGAAGAGCGTGAGCCGCCCGCGGCTGATGATCCCGGCTGCCGCCAGATTGGCGAGCAGGAGCAGTCCCAGGCCGCTGGAAATACCGCCGCTCGCGTGAAGCAGCAGCACGATGAACAGGATGTCCCCGCCCACCTGGATGACGAGTTGGACCGGGAAGGCCGGGCGCCGCGCGGCGATGGTCCCGAATCCGATGGCGGCGAATACGACATATGCCGCGCAACCCGAGATGAACAGGGGACGATTCCAGGCGCCGAAGATCAGGCTTTGCCCAAGGACGGAGGTCCCGAGCATGAGGACCGCGGCAACGGCCAGACGATAGCCGTTGAAATAGAGGAGGGAACGCCAGTAGCTGTCGGGGTAGTCGATGGCTGCCGTGGGCAGCTCAGGCATGGGCGATGAGTCCGGAACCCCTGCCGTCGAGGGGTCGACCACCGGAGGCGAGGTCACCCTTCGCCCTTGCCTCGCTTCGGAGCCACGCCGAGCCGGCGATGCTCGTCACTGCAGAAGAAGCTACCCTGGGACAGGAAGCTCTCGCCCTTGGGAAGGTGCACGCCGCATTGCGCGCATCGCACCATATCCTCGGCACCCGGCTTCGGCTGGACTGCGCCCTCTTCGCTCTCCGAGCGCTGGCGCGCGAGCGAGCGCTGGTAGTTCTTGAGAAGAAGAACCACCACCGCGAAAACAGCAGCTAGGACAATGAGCTTGACCATGGACGCACCGGGTTTGGCTTGGAATCGGTGGACGGTTCGGCTGTATGAAGATCAGGTGCGGTGCCGTTGGGCATTGAATTGGACTCGATGGTCGGGGTGAGAGGATTCGAACCTCCGACTCCTGCGTCCCGAACGCAGTACTCTACCAGGCTGAGCTACACCCCGAGCGACCTCTGGATCCGCGGGCCACCGCACCTCGGCCCGATCGCCGGCCCGCAGCGTCGATCCGAAATGCACCAGGACCGACGACCGCTGCAAGCGCATTCACGTGGGCGGAAGACCGATACACGTGTCATTGCGACCTGCTGACCGCGAAAGACGACAAGTGTATCAGACTCTCCCGATATGGCGAATGGCTCAAGCGCGCCAGACACGCCTGTGCGCGGTCGACTTCGGCCTGCGCCGCCGCCCGCGCATACTCGAGCGCGCCAGTACGACGGATCGCGTCGAGGACCGGCCCGAATTCGGTGAGGCCACCCTCCTGGATCGCTCGGCGGACCAGCGCGGCCTCCTCGGACGTGCCGTTCCGGACGACGTGGATGAGCGGCAGCGTGGCCTTACCCTCTGCGAGATCGTCCCCGAGATTTTTGCCGGTCACCCCGAGGTCGCCGGAGTAGTCGAGGACATCGTCGATCACCTGGAAAGCCGTCCCGACATGCATGCCGAAGCTCGCCAGATCGTCCTCCACTTCGCGGGGAGAATCCGCCAGGACAGCGCCGAGCCGCCCGGCCGCCTCGAACAGCTTCGCGGTCTTGAAGCGGATCACGTCAAGGTAGGCAGCCTCCGAGACATCGGGGTCGTGGACGTTCATCAGCTGGAGCACTTCGCCCTCCGCGATGACGTTGGTGGCATCGGACAGCACCTCCATCACGCGCATGCGACCCACGGACACCATCATCTGGAACGCGCGGGAGTAGAGGAAGTCTCCGACCAGGATCGACGCCGCGTTGCCGTAGATTGAATTGGCTGTCGTCCGGCCCCGACGCAATTCGGACTCGTCGACGACGTCGTCGTGCAGGAGCGTTGCGGTATGAATGAACTCGACGACTGCGGCCAACTCATGGGCCGCCGGCCCCCGGTAGCCGCAGGCACCGGCTGCCAGCAGGAGCAGGACGGGCCGCAGACGCTTGCCACCCGCGCCGATCAGGTATTCGCTCACCTGGCGTACGAGAATCACCTCGGAATGGAGCCGTGCGCGCACAATGGCGTCCACGGCCTCCATGTCCTCGGCCACGAGAGCGCGGATGTCGTCTGGAGACAAGGTTTGGACCAGGGAAAATAATGGATGGTAGGAAGCCGCTCCTCGGGGTGTCAAGCCGGATCGACGCAGTTCCCCAAGGTTTCGATTGACTGGGCCCCGCAATTTTCGGAAAATACCGGCCTTTTTTGCCACACGGATTCCAACAGCCATGTATGCGGTAATCAAAACGGGCGGCAAGCAGTATCGCGTGAGCGCCGGCGCCAAAGTGCGAGTTGAGCAGCTCCCAGCCGACGTCGGCTCGGAGGTCGTGATCGACCAGGTCCTGATGGTAGGCACCGGGGACAGCGTGACGATTGGCAAGCCCATCGTCGCCGGTGCGAACGTCCGCGCCACGATCCTGGGGCATGGCCGGGCCGACAAGGTTCACATCTACAAGCATCGCCGCCGCAAGCACTACAAGAAGCAGGCGGGGCATCGTCAGTGGTTCTCCGAGATCTTCGTCTCGGGCATCGACAACGGCGCCGGTCAGGTTGCCACTGCCGAGGCCCCCAAGGCTGCCGTGGTCGACGACCTCACCCGCATCGAGGGCATCGGCCCGAAGATCGCCGAGGTCCTCGCGAAGAATGGCGTCACCACGTTCGCCCAGCTGGCCGAAACCGACCCGGACAAGATCACCGAGATGCTCAAGGCCTCCGGTGGCCGCTTCGGGATGGCCCGTCCGGCAACCTGGCCCCAGCAGGCAGCCCTGGCTGCCGCCGGCCAGTGGGACGAGTTCAAAAAGCTGACCGACGAGCTCGTCGGCGGCGTCAAGAAGTAAGGAGCGCAAGCAATGGCACACAAGAAAGCAGGCGGAAGTTCGCGTAACGGCCGCGATTCGGAGTCGAAACGCCTCGGCGTCAAGCGCTACGGCGGACAGATCGTCCTCGCCGGGAACATCCTGGTCCGCCAGCGCGGGACCCAGGTGCACCCCGGCGTCAACGTGGGTCTGGGCAAGGACCACACGCTGTTCGCCAAGATCGACGGCATGGTCGAGTACGCCGTGAAGGGCCCGCAGAAGCGCAAGACCGTCAGCGTGGTGCCCGTCGCCGCAGCCTGATCGTTCGTTCGGTTCCCCGGAAAAGCCCTATCGGCCCCGATAGGGCTTTTCTGTTTTGATGTCCCCGGCAGTCACCCCCTCCACAGGCCCCTCCCTCCATGAAGTTCGTCGACGAAGCCACCATCGAAGTCCATGCCGGCAAGGGCGGAGACGGCATCGCTTCTTTCCGCCGGGAGAAGTTCATCCCTAACGGCGGTCCGGATGGCGGGGACGGCGGCAAGGGAGGCAGCATCTGGGTCGTGGCCGACCAGAACATCAACACGCTCATCGATTTCCGGTTTGCGCGGATACACCGGGCCCGCGATGGCGAGAAAGGCCGTGGCTCCGACTGCTACGGCGCTGGCGCCGATGACATCACGCTGCGCATGCCGGTCGGCACGGTCGTGACCGACATGGAGACCGGCCTGCTCGTGGCGGACCTCTCTCACCACGGCATGCGCGCCCTGCTGGCCAAGGGCGGCAACGGCGGCCTCGGAAACATCCATTTCAAGTCGAGCACCAACCGGGCGCCGCGTCAGTGCACGCCTGGAACACTCGGCGAGCATCGTCGCCTGCAACTCGAACTCAAGGTGCTTGCCGACGTCGGACTCCTGGGCTTGCCCAATGCCGGCAAGTCGACCTTCATCCGATCCGTTTCGTCAGCGCGACCGAAGGTGGCGGACTACCCGTTCACCACCCTGCACCCGAATCTCGGCGTGGTCCGCATCGACCACGCCAGGAGCTTCGTCATCGCGGACATTCCCGGGCTGATCGAGGGTGCCTCCGACGGCGCCGGCCTCGGGCACCAGTTTCTGCGCCATCTGGCGCGCACCCGCCTGCTCCTGCATCTGGTGGACATGCTGCCTCCAGACCCGGAAGCCGACCCGGTACGGGATGCTCGCTCCATCGTCGAAGAATTGCGGCGGTACGACGAATCGCTCTACGACAAACCCCGCTGGCTCGTGCTGAACAAGGTGGATCTGCTGCCGGAAGACGAACGCGCCACACGCATCGAAGCCTTCCTGGATGCTTTCCTGGGTTCAGCGAACGAAGCCAGAATGCCCGTGCATGTGATTTCCGCGCTCACGGGCGAAGGCTGCCGCGAACTCACCTTTGCCATCATGGATCATCTCGATGCCGTCCGGGCCAGGGAGGCGGTGCCCGAGTCCCCGGAAGAGGAAGCGTCTTGAGCACGGTCAGTGTGGTTCGAGACGCCCACCGCATTGTCGTGAAGGTGGGGTCGAGCCTCGTCACCAACGGCGGCCAGGGCCTCGATCGCGATGCTCTCGCTCACTGGGCGCATCAGGTGGCGCGCCTTGCCCGATCGGGCAAGGAAGTATTGCTGGTGTCGAGCGGCGCCGTCGCCGAGGGCATGCAGCGACTGGGCTGGAAGCGCCGCCCGAAAGCGCTGCACGAACTCCAGGCCGCCGCCGCCGTCGGGCAGATGGGCCTGGTTCAGGCCTACGAGACGTGCTTTCGCAGCCACGACCTTCGCACTGCCCAGATTCTGCTCACGCACGAGGATCTCGCGGATCGCCGCCGTTACCTCAATGCGCGCACGACGCTCCGCACCCTCCTCTCGCTGGGCATCATCCCGATCATCAACGAGAACGACACCGTCGCCACCGACGAGATCCGCTTCGGCGACAACGACACGCTCGGCTCCCTGGTGACCAATCTCGTGGAAGCCGACGTCCTCGTGATCCTCACTGATCAGCCGGGTCTCTACACGGCGGACCCGCGCAAGGACCCTCAGGCAACGCTGGTGAGTGAGGCCCGCGCTGGCGATCCTGCCCTGGAAGCGATGGCGGGTGGCGCGGGCAGCGACATCGGGTCGGGCGGGATGCTCACGAAGGTGCTCGCGGCGCGCCGGGCCGCCCGCAGCGGTGCCCATACCGTCATCGCCTCCGGCCGCGAATCCGAAGTCCTGTGGCGACTTGCCCAGGGGGAGGCCATCGGATCCCAACTCATCGCGCCGACGGCGACTCTGGCCGCTCGCAAGCAGTGGCTCGCCGATCATCTGCAGGTGCGGGGCAAGCTCCATCTGGACGAGGGCGCCACTCAAGCGCTCGCGAGCGGTGGCAAGAGTCTGCTGCCCATCGGCGTGCGCGATCTGCAGGGTGATTTCGAACGGGGCGAGGTGGTGAGTTGCCTGTCCCCCGACGGTCGGGAAATCGCCCGCGGGCTCGTCAACTACAACGCGTTGGAGACCCGGCGCATCCTCCGCACGGCCACCGCCGACATCGAGGCCCGCCTGGGCTATATCGATACCCCCGAACTGATCCATAGGGACAATCTCGTCCTGCTTTAGGAGGACGAGATTGCGTCGCAGGCTGACCTGGCGTCAGCCAGGTCAAGGCCCCTTGGGGGCCGGCCGAAGACACAACCCAACTGCTATAGCAGCACCAGGTTGCGGCGTAGGCTGATCTGGCGTGAACCAGGTCAAGGGCCCGAAGGGACCGGCCCGAGACGTGAAGGGTGAAGGGTGAAGGGTGAAGGGTGAAGGGTGAAGGGTGAAGGGTGAAGGGTGAAGGGTGAAGGGTGACCCTCCACCCCGATTCACGTTCCCTTCGAACTGCAGGACTGCGAGAAATCGGTCAGGGAGTCCGCTGGCTCAACATGCCGTCGTTCGACTTGCGAATCTTCGCGACCACGGCCTCGCCGTTGCGAGGCACGACGCCATCCCGATCGCAGACGTACTCAATGAACAACGTGTATCGGACGGCATTCAGACCCGTCTGATCGATCCGTCTCCACACCGGTGCCGGCACTCGCGCCCATGCGCCGTTGTCCCGCCCGGTGGCATACATCTTCCACTCCTGGGTGGCACATCGGACACCTTCATAGCTCACGTTGTCGACACCGGAGGGCGTCCGGATGAGCAGCGCGTAACGTGTGATGCCATCGCCACCAACCGTGATGGACCCGGTGTCCAGCGCCGTCTCGTGCTTGATGGATCGCTGCGCCTTGAACTTGAGCCAGTTCTTCGCAACGGGGGCGGGCGGGAGGTTGACGAACTCGTTTTCGGGGAGGAGCGAGTTCTCGGAATCATAGAACCCGCTCATGCCTTCGTCGGAGTCGCGCTTAAGGCCACGCGTGAGCGCTCCCGGCTCCTGCGGCTTGATCTCCACGTTCTTGCAGCCGGAGACCAGCACGCCGACCGCAATCGGCAGGAGCAGCAGGAAGCGCCCGAGCATTCTCACGAGGGGAAGACGAGATCGCCCAGAAGCGATTCGCGGACAGGGGCCGGAACGGGATCGGACACGGCCGTGTAGTTTTCGTGGTCCACCCCGACGACCAGCTTGGCACCGCCCTTGAGGGCCGCCTTCATCGGTTGGGACAGTTCGAAGCGGAGGAAATGCACGGAGGCGGTCTTCTCGTCGTTTTCCCGGTCGAGATCCTCGTCGGCGATCGCCAGCACGCGATCGCAGCCGGCCACCTGCACCCATACCTTGTCTTCGATGCCGCGCAGCCGCGCGAGCTCGCGCTGGCGCTCGTCAACGTCGGGGTATTCGATGAGCATCGTGGCCTTCCAGTTACTCCCGTTCGGAACGAGCGGATTGTACGCGTCCAACTCGTCCTGGATGCCGGCTTCCTCGAAAATCTTCTCGATCCGGAGCATCTCCTGGATCTGGTAGCGCATGGTCAGTTCGTCCTCGAAAACCAGCGTCACGTGGTCGCCGAGAAACACCTGTCGGTGCTTCTTGTGCTCCAGCACGCGGGCCCGGAACTCCTTGCGGGAGCGGGCGTAGGCTTCGAGGGTCAGGAGGCTGTCACGGGTGATGGAGGGCATGGCTGTCATGGCTTCGTTCGGTGCGTTGAGGAAGATCCCGCCTCACAGGCCGTAGGCGATGCGGACGAGACTGATGGGATGCTGTTTCGCGGCATTGGTTTCACCCATGCCCTGAAGAATGTGGCGGCCGGCGATGGCGCAGTCCGAACTCACGTAGTCGGGCGCCGCATTGCCCATCGCCTTGAAGACGGGCTTGCCGATCTTCATGGAGTCCTTGAAGTACTCGCTCTTCACGCCCCAGGTGCCGTCGTGCCCGGAGCAGCGCTCGACCACGGTCACCTTCGTACCGGGAACGAGTTCGAGAAACTCGCGGGTCTTCTGCCCCATGTTCTGCACCCGGAGGTGGCAGGGGATGTGATACGAGACCTTGCCCAGCGGCGCGGAGAAATCGGTCTTCAGCAGGCCGTCCCTGTTGCGCAGGACCAGATACTCGAACGGATCGAACATCGCCTCCTTCACGGCCTGCACGTCGGCGTCCTTCGGGAACATGAGCGGCAGTTCCTGCTTGAACATCAGCGTGCAGGACGGCACCAGCGTCATGATCGCGTAGCCCTCCTTCGCGTACTTCGCGAGCACCGGGATGTTGCCGTCCTTCAGCTTCTCGACGGCATCCAGATCGCCGAGTTCCAGCTTGGGCATGCCGCAGCAGTTCTCCTTCTCCACGATCACGTGCGGGATCTGGTTGTGCTTCAGGATCTTGATGAGATCGTGCCCAAGCCCCGGCTCGTTGTAGTTGACATAGCACGTGGAGAAAATCGCAACCTTGCCGGGCGTTGCCTTGCCGGGCACCACCGGAAAGGAATCATCGGGGCGTGCCGTGGAGCGGAACTTGGCGCTGTCGTACTCGGGAAGCTCGCGGTCCTGATGGATACCGAGCATGTTGTCCATCAGCTTGCGGGTGGCGGGGGTCTTGTTGACCTTGTTGACGATCTGCACCACCACCGGGATCGACGCGAGCTTGCCCAGCGCGTCGGTCGAGGAAAGCAGCTTGTCGCGGAAGTTGGTTTCGCCCTTCCGGAACTTCACCGCCTTGGCCCGGAGCATCAGGTGCGGGAAGTCCACGTTCCACTCGTGCGGCGGAACGTAGGGACATTTGGTCATGTAGCACAGGTCGCACAGATAGCACTGGTCGACGACCTTCCAGTAGTCCTCCTTCTTCACCCCTTCCACCTCGAGCGTCTCGTTGTTGTCGACGAGATCGAACAGCGTGGGAAACGAGTTGCAGAGGCTCACGCAGCGGCGGCATCCGTGGCAGATGTCGTACACGCGTTCCAGTTCCTCGAACAGGGACTTCTCGTCGAAGAAGTCCGGATTCTTCCAGTCGATCGGGTGTCTGGTGGGGGCTTCCAGGCTGCCTTCGCGCATGGGGGGCTCTTGGGTGGCTGTGGGAGGTAGGAAGAGATGCGGCAGGGATCAACCCTGCCGCATCGGACTGCCAGCAGGACTCGCGGGCTCAGTCGGTCAACTGATCCAGGGCCTTCTGGAAGCGGTTGGCGTGCGAGCGCTCCGCCTTCGCCAGCGTCTCGAACCAGTCGGCGATCTCGTCGAAGCCTTCCTCGCGGGCGGACTTCGCCATGCCGGGGTACATGTCGGTGTATTCGTGCGTCTCACCGGCAACCGCAGCCTTCAGGTTGTCACGGGAGGAACCGATCGGCATGCCGGTCGCGGGGTCACCGACCACTTCGAGATACTCCAGGTGACCGTGGGCGTGACCGGTCTCGCCTTCCGCCGTGGAGCGGAACAGCGCCGCCACGTCGTTCTGACCTTCGACGTCGGCCTTGTTTGCGAAATACAGATAGCGGCGATTGGCCTGCGATTCGCCAGCGAAGGCCGCCTTGAGGTTGCCCTCGGTCTTCGAGCCCTTGAGTTGCATGTGGACCTCCAAGTATTCATCGATGAATATGGCCGGACGGATGCGCCGGCGACAGACCCGACTTAGACTTCGTCTAAACGGTAAACGCAGTATAAGCGCCGCATTTGTCCAATGTAAAGAACTTTCCTGTCCAACCCGTCGGCGAAACACCCCACCAGTCCGCCCGCCGTTTCGCGTTCAGACAGTGTCGGCTCTCCCAACTCGCCTACCTTTGCGATCGGTCAAGAAATCCGGTCGGCAAATCTCGCAGAACGGTGGAGAATTCTTCGTGTGGCCCTCAAGAGGACGCGCAGCATGCCGTTCTGCCGGAAGATGCGAAGCATTCGGACCGCGCGGATCGCCCGAACCGTTTCCCGGATTGATGTCGGGTCACGGCGGCCTCGTTTCGCGGTCGCGTCATCCAATCAGCAATTCACGGGGTTCCGCCACCAGACCAATGGCGTCAGGGCTTCGCCTTCGGTCGGGCGGGTCGACGCTTCCCCGTCCCGACTTCCCGGGAATGACCTCGTGCCGGGCATACGGTCCGTTCAGTCGGACCGTCCTCACACCTTCGAGGTGCGGCCTGCCGGCCGCGACTGATGCCCCTTTCCGGCCTGGACTCGAACCGCTCCCGCCTCACCAATCCCTGGTGGGTGATGGGGATGACGTTCGTCTTCACCTTGCTGGTGTGGGTCGGCCTGCGCTACGACGAAGCCCGCACGGAAGACGAACGGTTCCGCCGCGCCTATGGAAGGGTGCTGGAACAACTGCAAGTCCAGTTCGCGACCATCGAACAGATCATGTTGGCCTCATCCGGACTGCTCGCCATCCGACCGGACCTCGGCGCGGAGGAATGGAGCGCGTACGTGGAAGGCCTTCACCTTCCTGCCATCGGGCGCCTCGGCGCCACGGGTATCGGGTTTCTGGAACGAGTGAATCGTGAGGACCTGGAAGCGCACCTCGCCAGGCGGCGCGCCGCGGATCCGCGTTACAAGGTCTGGCCCGAAGGCGATCGCCCCGTTTACTTCCCGCTGGTTCTCTCCAGTCAGCCTCGGCCGGGTTCGGTGGCGCCCCCGTTCGGTTTCGACCCGTCGACCAACCCCCAGCGCCGCCAGGCGATCGACCGGGCTCTGGCTACCCGAGGAATCGCCTATTCCACCGTAGTCCAGTTGAAGGCGATCGACCCCAAGACTGGCACGGAGAGTGTCGAATCCGGACCCGCAGTCGCGATCTATGCGCCGGTCTACGGCTTCCACGGCGCTACCCCGCCGGGGGCCGGCGCCCGCGGAGAGCAACCGCACCTGGGGTTCATCCTGTCGGCCGTGCGCCTGCGCACGATGATCGACACGGTCGCCGATCGCGTCCCCGAAGCCATCCTGAGAATCCGCCCGCCAGGCGCGGAAGACTTCATCGACGGGCGTCAGGTCGCCGGAAGCCAGCACGCACGATTCCGGGAAGCCGGCGATGTCGAGATCGGCGGTGCACGATGGACGGTCGAAGTGACGTCCGTCACACCGCGGATCGCCTTCATCCGCGCGGACTTCGTCCTGCTCGCCGGCGCGCTCATGAGCCTGGTGGCCTTTCGCTGGGCCCGCATGGTCGACCGGAACCGGGAGCGTGCCGAAGCGGAACTCAGCCGTGCACGCGACGACACGGAACAGCGGTTCCGCGACCTCGCCGACACGGCGCCGTTCATCACATGGCTGTCGAATCTCGATCTGCGCGTCACCTATCTCAACTCCCGCTGGTGGCAGTATGCCGGCGTGCCGCCGCGCGTCCTTCCACGGGAGGGAATCGAGATGAACTGGGTGCATCGTGACGACTTGCCGCGACTCGATGCGGCCTTCCAGCGTCAGAAGGCTTTCGGGGAAGTCGTCCGCCTGCGGCGCCACGACGGTTCGTTCCGATGGTTCCACGTCTCCGGGGAGCCGCGCCTGGACGGGAACGGCCAGTGCACCGGCTTCGTGGGCACCGCAGTGGATGTACATGATCAGCAAGCCGCCCAGGAACTCCTGCTTACCAGCCAGGAGCGTTACCGGCTCTCGGTCGCCGCGAGCGGCACCGGCATCTGGGAGTGGAATCTCGTGACCGGACGGCTCTTCTGCAGCCGGGCCTTTTTGCAGATGATGGAGATCGATCCCGCGAGCCTTGCCAGCACGCCGGACGGCCTGGGCGACGGCTTCTACCTGGACGCAGGCGCCTTCGAGGATTTCGACCTGCGCCTGCACCCCGAGGACCGCCCGACTCGCGAGCGGGCCCTGCGGGACCTGATGCGAAACCGGGCCCCACTGGACCTCGTGCTGAGGATCCGCACGCGCGCCGGAAACTACCGCCACTACCACTCCCAGGGCAATGCCGTCTGGGACGACTCGGGCCGGACCGTCCGTTGCGTCGGCGCGCTCACCGACGTCACGGAACTGAAGGCTGCGGAGCTTGCCGCGCAGAGGAGTCATGCCTTCCTCGATGCCATCATCAACGCAATTCCGAACCCGATCATCGTCAAGGACGACCGGCTGCGCTGGTCCATGATCAACGATGCGTTCGTCCGCACCTTCCGGATCGACCGTCGCAAGTCTCTCGGCAAGCGAGACGGCGAACTGCTGCCGCCCGACGTCGCCGACCGTACCGAACGGGAGGATCGGACGATCCTCGACACGGGCACGGCACTGCTGACGGAGATTCTCTCCGGCATCGTGTCCGAGAACCCGCGCTGGTACCTGAAACACAAGTCTGTGATCTCGATGCCCGACGGCAGTCGCTATGTGATCAGCGTGTCCACCGACATCCACGACCGCAAGCAGGCCGAACTGGAAGTGGAACGAAGCCACCAGTTCCTCGATGCGATCCTCAACGGGCTGCCGATTCCGGTCTTCGTCAAGGACCGCGACCACCGCTGGGTTCTGGTGAACGACGCGGGAGCTGCCCAGTTCGATCGTCCGCGCTCGTCGCTGATCGGCATCTCTGACGCAGATCTCCTTCCGCCCGACTATGCCGCCATGGCCGGAGCCGAAGAAGATGAACTGTGGGCCTCGGGCGGACGCTCAGTGAGGGAAGCGCAGATCCCGATACCGGGCCGCAGTCCGCAATGGATCCTCAATACAAAGGGCATCGTGTCGCTCGCGGACGGTTCCCGCTACCTGATCGGGCTCAACCTCGACATCACCGACCGCAAGCGGGCGGAACTCGAACTGGAACGCAACCGCCGATTCCTCGACACCGTGATCGATGCGATCCCGGTCCCGGTGTTCGTGAAGGACAGCGAGCATCGCTGGGTCGTCGTCAACGAGGCCGCTGCCCTGGATCTCGGGATGCCCAAGTCCGCGCTGATCGGCAGTTCGGACCGTTCCCTGCTCCCGTCCGAATATGCCGACAAGGTGGAGGCAGAAGACCACAAGCTCTGGGCGGAAGGCGGCAAGCTCATTGCCGAGACCGAGGTCCCGCTCCCGGGCCGAGGTCCGAGGTGGATGCTCAAGACCAAGGTCGGTGCCGTGATGTCGGACGGCTCGCGATACATCATCGCGGCCGTGCTGGACGTAACGTCGCGGCGTCAGACAGAGGAAGCGTTGCGCGAGCATCGGGACAGACTGGAGGAACTGGTCGCGGCGCGAACGCAGGAACTCGCGGCCGCCAAGGATGCCGCCGAAGCCGCCAACCACGCGAAGTCCGAGTTCCTCGCCAACATGTCGCACGAGCTGCGCACCCCCATGCACGCGATCCTGTCCTTCGCACGACTGGGGACCGAACGACTCGCCGCGGGCAAGGGCGATGCCGTCAAGCTCGGGCAATACCTCGGCCGTATCGAAGCGAGCGGTGACCGCCTGCTGCGACTGCTCAACGATCTGCTGGACCTGTCGAAACTGGAAGCCGGCCGCATGAACTACGAGTTCGGCCGGCATGACATGCGTGACATCACGGCAGGCGTCGTCGACGAACTCTCGGGCGTCGCGCGGGAGCGCGGCGTGGTCGTGGATCTCTCGCTGGAAGGCGATGCCGTGCCGGTCTGGTGCGACGCCGTGCGCGTGGCTCAGGTGGTCAGGAATGTTCTCGGCAACGCCATCAAGTTCACGCCGTCAGGCAAGCGCGTTCGCCTGGAGATGGAAGTCTGCAACGCCTCGGCCGTTGGCGAGGCGGCGTGCGCGAGGCTGGCGGTAACCGATGACGGTGCCGGAATCCCGCAGGGCGAGCTGGAAGCCGTGTTCGACAAGTTCGTCCAGAGCAGCAAGACGAAAAGCGGCGCCGGCGGCACGGGTCTCGGACTGGCCATCTGCCGCGAGATCGTCAATCAGCATGCCGGACGCATCTGGGCGGAGCATGCGGAGAGCGGTGGTGCGCGCTTCGTCATGGTGCTGCCCGGCTCGCAGGTCGCCGTGGAATCGGGCGCCCTGCGGCACGTCGCCTGATCGCGCGAACGGCGGCGGTCAGGCCGACCCGATCCAGTTCGGGTCGCGCTCGGGCAGAGGAATCGAAGCCAGGAGATCCCGCGTGTAGTCGTGCTCCGGCCGGGCGAACACCGCGTCCGTCGCGCCCTGCTCCACCACCACGCCGCGATGCATGACCAAGACACGGTCGCACAGCGCCCGCACGACGGAAAGGTCGTGACTGATGAACACGAGCGCCGTCTCCGCGCGGATCTCGCGCAGGAGCATCAGGATCTGCGCCTGGGTCGACACATCCAGTCCCGAGACGATCTCATCGGCGATGACGAGCTTCGGGGACGCCGCGATCGCCCGTGCAATGCCGACCCGCTGGCGCTGCCCGCCTGACAGTTCATGCGGATAGCGCAACGCGAACGACTGGGAAAGCTGTACCCGCTCCAGCAGTTGCCGCGCGCGCCCGCGCGCCTCGCTCCGGTCGCGCACCAGCCCGAACGAGAGCAGCGGCTGGGCAACGATGTCCTCGATACGATGCCTCGGGTTGAGCGATGACAGCGGGTCCTGGAAAATGCACTGCATCCTGGCGCGCATCGGCCGGAGCCGTTCTTCTCGCGCGTGGGTGATGTCCTGCCCCTCGAATCGCAGACTGCCATCCGTCGGCTCGTACAGACGCAGCAGCGTTCGCCCGAGTGTGGTCTTGCCCGACCCGGATTCACCGACGACGCCGATCGTCTCCCCCTGCGCGACGCTCAGGTCGATACCACGGAGGATCTCCAGTCGCGGCGCCTTCCGGAACCACCGGGCTCCTGCACGATCCGCGAGGTGCAACCGGAGACCTCGCGCTTCGAGGACAGGCAGCACCGGGTCAGTGTGCCGCATCGTAGACATCCACTTCCTCCTGCAAGCGCGCCAGCACTTCGGCCGAGACCGGCACAAGCGTGTCGCCGGGGCGATCGAAGCGCGGTGTCGCGGCGAGCAATGCCCGCGTGTACGGATGCCGAGGCGCGCGAAAGATGTCGTCGCCCGAGCGGAACTCCAGGATCCGTCCGCCGTGCATCACAGCCACGCTGTCGCATAGCTTCGCGACGACACCCAGATCGTGCGTGACGAACAGGACCGCCGTCGCGTGCTGCCTCTGAAGTTCGCGGATGAGACGCAGGCACTGCTTCTGCACAGTGACGTCGAGCGCCGTGGTGGGTTCGTCGGCGATCACGAGCCGGGGCCGGCACGAGAACGCGCTGGCGATGAGCACCCGCTGACGCATCCCGCCCGACAGCTCGTGCGGAAAGCGGCGCAGCAGCGACTCGGGGTCAGGCAGGTGGACCGCCTGCAGCAACTCGACGGCCCGCGCGCGGGCGCCGTTCCGGTCGAGCCCGAGATGCATGCGGAGCCCGTCGACGATCTGCGTTCCGATGCGAGCCACCGGATTGAGCGCCGTCATGGGGTTCTGCGGGATGAGGGCGATGTCGCGGCCGAGCAGGGCCTCCCGTGCGCGGGCCTTCAGACTCAGAAGATCGGTCCCGTCGAACCGTATCTCCCCCGACAGCACCCGTGCGGCATCCGGAAGCAGGCCGAGCACGGCGCGGCCGGCCATCGTCTTGCCCGCGCCCGACTCACCCACGAGGCCTGCGATCTCGCCGGACCGGACCTGAAGCGAAACATCGCGCAGCACCGGGCGTCCGCCCACGGAGACCCGCAATCCGTCGATGTCGAGCAGCACGGGAGGTGTCATGGTCGTTCCCTGCGGAGCAAGGGATCGAAACGCTCCCTCAGACCGTCTCCGAGGGCATTGGCCGCCAGCACCGACAAGACGATGCAAACCATGGGTGCGACCATCAGCCACCACGCCTGGCGGACGAACTGTCGGCCTTCCTGAATCATGCTGCCCCACGTGGCGTCATCGTTCGCGACGGAGAGCCCGGCAAAGCTCAGCACCGCCTCCACCACGATCGCGATGCCCATCTCCAGGGTGAAGAGCGTGATGAGCAGCGGCACCACGTTGGGCACTACCTCGCCGGTGAGAATGCGCCACGGCGACAGCCCGATGGTGAGCGCCGAGGTGACGTAGTCACGGCTCTTCTGGACCATCACCTCCGCCCGCACGACGCGACAGAACCGGGTCCAGTCGATCACGACGATGGCGATGACGACCGTGTGAAGGCCCGCGCCCAGCACTGCGGCAAGCACGATCGAGAGAAGGACTGGCGGGAATGCCATCCACACGTCCACGATTCGCGATACGACAGTGTCCACCCAGCCGCCGAAGTAGCCCGCGCAGAGACCCAGGACCGTGCCGAGAATTCCCGCGCAAGTGGCGGCGATGAGCGCCACCGTGACGGCAACCCGGCTCCCATGAATGAGCCGCGAGAGGATGTCCCGGCCGAGGCTGTCCGTGCCGAGCCAGAACGTGGATGTCCCGCCGTCCCGCCATGCCGGCGGCGCGAACGTGTTGAGCAGATCCTGTTCGAGCGGATCGTGCGGTGCGATCCAGTGCGCGCCGAAGGCGAGAAGGACGAGTCCCAGATACACGCCCAGCCCGAACCCGAGTTTCGGTGAAACCCTCATGGGCGCCGCACCCGGGGATCGAGCGCCACGTATGTGGCGTCGACGCAGAGATTGATCGCGATGAAGAGCACAGCGAAGACCAGCACGAGCCCCTGGATAAGAGGCAGATCCCGCTGCAGCACCGCACCGATAGCGAGGTTGCCGATGCCCGGAAACGAGAAGATGGTCTCGACGAGCACGGTGCCGCCGACGAGAAAGGTGAACTGCACTCCGGTCAGCGTGATCGCCGGAATGAGCGCATTGCGCAGGGCGACCCGGAGAATGACACGGGAGCGCGAATAGCCCTTGGCACGCGCGACCAGCACATAGTCCTGGGTCATCGCTTCCGCCAGCGAGCCCTTCACGACCCGCGCCAGTGCCGCGGCGAGCGGAATGGCCAGGGCCAGGGCCGGCAGGACCATGTGCCGCAGCAGTTCGGCGAGCACATCGAACCGACCGGAGACGACGGCCGCCAGCAGGAAGAATCGGGAACCCGGATCGAACTCGATGCGAGGATCGATGCGGCCGGACACGGGGAGCAGCGGCCACAGGACTCCCAGCACGAGAATGCCGAGCAGTCCCCAGAGAAAATCCGGAATCGCCAGACCGAGTCCGGAAAGACCGTCGGCCAGCCACTCCGGCCAGCGGCCCTTCCATCGCACGGCGACGACACCCGCCGCAATGCCGAGGATGACGGCGACGACCATCGCCACCGCGCAAAGCTCAAGCGTGGCAGGCAGGCGCCCGGCCACGAGCTTCATCACGTCTTCACGCAGACTGATGGAGGTGCCGAACTCGCCCCGGGCGACTTCCGACAGCCAGCGGCCGAACTGCACCGGTATCGGCTGATCCAGTCCGTAGGCAGCACGCAGGTTCTGCACGTCCGCCTGGCTTGCGCCCGGCGGGATCATCATCGCGATCGGGTCACCGGGAACGACGCGGAGCAGGACGAAGACCACCACGGCCACGCCGAACAGCGTGGGCAGTGCCAGGAGCAGTCGCTTGAGGAAGAACACTAGTGCGGTGAAGGCGTGAAGATGCGAAGACGTGAAGATGTGAAGGTGTGAAGGCGTGAAGGCGTGCGAGGGAGATGACGCGGCGCGGACGCCGCGTCATCGCCTCAACGCTTCACGGCGCCTCAGGCGCGGGTCACGTTCTGCGGCAGCACGAACCCGGCGATGTGCGGCGTGAACTTGAGACCCTTGCGGAACACCACGGGCTGGACGTACTGCAGCAGCGGCAGCACCAGTCCCTTGTCGGCGATGTACTTGTCGACGGCGCGATAGCCCAGGATGCGCTTGGTCTCGTCCTTCTCGCCCCAAAGCGGCCCGATCTTCGCATCCACATCCTCGGTCTTCCAGGCGGAGTGCGGTGAATGGCTGAACATGGCAAAGCCGGTGGACGTGGACGGGTCACCGATGGCGTTGCCCCAGTTGTAGAACGCGGCGGGCGCGAGTTCGTGACGGGCACGCAGTTCGAAATGGCGGGCGATCTCGTAGACCTCGATGCTTGCCTCGATGCCCACCTTGCGCCACATGCCCACGATCGCCTGGATCATCTCGTAGTCCTTGGCCTTCATGCCTCGCGTGGTCTGGATCGTGAACTTCACCGGGTTCGCGGCGGAATAGCCGGAACGTGCGAGGAGCGCCTTGGCGCCTTCCGGGTCGTACTTGGTGCGGATCGTCTTGTCGAAGGCCGCGTATTGCGGTGCCTGCAACGTGTCGATCGGCACGCCGAAACCCAGCAGCAGCTTGTCGACGATCGCCTTCTTGTCGACTGACTGGATCATGGCGAGGCGGACGTTCTCGTCGAGCAAGGGCTCGCGGTTGGAAATGAAGATCATCCCGATGTCGGACACCGGCGTCGTCACGCCGCCGAAACCCTTGGTCTGCGTGAGCCGGTTGTACTCCTCGAACGGAATCTCGAGCGTCAGGTCGGAACCGCCGCTTTCCAGCTCAGCAACGCGCGACGTGGCGTCGGGGACGAACTTGAAGATCACCGTCTCGAACGCAGGCTTGGGCCCCCAGTATCCCGGGAAGGCCTTGAGGCGGACATAAGCGTTGCGCTCGGTCTTCTCCACCATGTAGGGACCGCTCCCGACCGGCTTGTCCTCCCAGCCGGCGCCGGCGGCGGTGAACGCCTTGCGCGGCAGCACGTAGGCCGTGAGGAACGCCATCCACTTGAACAGAGCCGGTTCGAACTCCTTGACGTCGGCCGTGACCTTCTGGCCGCTCACCTTGAAGTTGCCGATCTTTCCCCACAGGAACTGGATCGGGTTGCCACTCTTCGGATCGCCGGCGCGCTCGAGGGACCACGCGACGTCATCCGCGGTGACCGGGGAGCCGTCGTGCCACTTTGCCCCCGCACGCACCTCGAGTTCGATCTTCGTGCGGTCCTTGTTCCAGCCCCACTTGGTGAGCATCCCGGGGCGGAAGGACAGATCCGGGTTCTGGTCGATGTAGGTGTCGAAGACCGCCTTGTAGATCGACTGCACCGCGGGGTTGGCCGCCGACGCACCGGCCGTCGGATCCCACGTGGGCAGCGGGAGGTTGTAGGCAATGGTGAGTGTCTTGCCGTCCGCCGCTGCGGAAGCGGCGCCGTGGAACAACGCGGCAGGCAAGCCCGTGGCTGCGGCGAGTCCGCCGGTGGATAGCAGAAAACTGCGACGGGATACGGGCGTGGGCATGGCGGTCCTCCAGGGATGCGGCCGACCGCTTGGATGCGGGCGTGCCGGGCCTCGTCAATCTAGGGGGCGGTCGAGAACGTTGTCAAGGAAGGTCCGCATTGACGCGCCGAGGTGCCGCAGGGTAAAACGAGGCGATCGCTGCAAACCCCACCCACCGACATCATGCGCCGGCTCCGCAGGGCCGGACGACGAGGAAACCATCATGGCCGGACACACCATCGAGATCACTGCCGACGACGGCGGCAAGTTCACCGCCTACGTCGCCGTCCCGCGGGGCGGCAAGGGCCCGGGCATCGTCCTGTGTCAGGAGATCTTCGGCGTGAACGGTTTCATCCGCGAGGTCGCCGACTACTACGCCGAGGAAGGCTACGTCGTGGTGGCCCCGGATCTGTTCTGGCGCATCGAGCCCGGCATCCAGCTGGGCTACACCGAGGATGACTGGAAAAAGGCGTTCGAGCTCTTCCAGAAGTTCGACACCGACCGCGGCATGCGCGACATCACGGCCACCGTGAAGGCGATGCGGGCGATGCCCCAGGTCGTCGGAAAGATCGGCGCGCTGGGGTTCTGTCTCGGCGGGCGCCTCGCGTATCTGGCGGCCGCGCGCTCGGGCGTCGACTGCGCGGTGGGCTACTACGGGGTGACCATCGACCAGTACCTGGACGAGGCCGATGCCATCCGCGTGCCGCTGGCACTGCACTTTGCCGCGGAGGACAAGTACGCGCCGATGGAAACCGTAGAGCGCATCAAGGCGCGCTTCGCCGGTCGGGACACTGCCGAGATCTACGTTTACCCGGGCGTGGATCACGCGTTCGCGCGCACCGGCGGCATGCATTTCCACAAGCCCTCGGCGCTGATGGCGCATCACCGGTCCATCGCGCTGTTTCGCCGCACCATGGGGCCGCACTACGATTTCTCGGCCCTCTGGGACAAGCACTGCGAGTACGAATTCGCCACGCGCGACGTGGACGCCACCATGGGCACCATGGTGTCCCAGCCCTATGTGAACCACATCCCCACCATGACGGGCGGCGTGGGGCACGACCACCTCAAGCGCTTCTACAAGTACCACTTCATCCCGAAGACCCCGCAGGACACCACGCTGATTCCCCTGTCGCGCACCATCGGCGAAGGCATCGTGGTGGACGAGATGCTCTTCTGCTTCACCCACGACATCGAGATCGACTGGATGCTCCCTGGCGTGGCCCCCACGGGCAAGCGCGTGGAGATCCCGCTGGTGGCCATCGTCAAGTTCCGCGGCGACAAGCTCTACAACGAGCACATCTACTGGGATCAGGCGAGCGTGCTGGTGCAGATCGGTCTGCTGAACCCGAAGGGACTGCCGGTGGCCGGCATCGAGACCGCACGCAAGCTTGTGGACGAGACGTTGCCGTCGAACACGCTCATGTCGCGCTGGAGCGAGTCGGACGGAAAACCGCTATAGGGGTGCACCGCTTCCCGAATCGGGAACGATCACTTCAGCAAGTCGAGCAGGAACTCCACGGGCACCGCATAGGTGATGCCGCTGGGGCTGGTAAGCGCCGTCTCGCGCGAGGCCTTCACGAACACGGCGTTGAGAATGCCCACGACCACGCCGGTTTCTCCGTCGTAGAGCGGACTGCCGCTGTTGCCGGGATAGGCAGTGCCGTCGAGCTGGATCACGCGGACGACCCCACTCGCCAGACGCCGCACGGTCTTGGGGTCGAGCTGCGAGGCATTGCGTTGCGGCAGCGCCAGCGGGGCAAGCGCTGCGACGAGGCTGCGGTGCGTGGCGGGCACCATGCCCAGCGCCGCGCCGATCGGAAATCCCGTGAAGTAGAGCGTGTGTCCCTCGCGTACCGTGCTGATGCTGCCCAGCGTCATCGCGGGCAGAGGCGGTCCCTCGAAGCGAAGAATCGCGACGTCGGCTTCGTTGGAACGGGCGATGATCCGCGCCGCGCGGCCCGTGGCGCTGCCTCCCTCTCCGGGGATGGCAATGGCGATGACCTCACGGCGCTCGGCGTCGAGCGTCATGCCCACCACGTGGGCGTTGGTCGCCACGAGATTGCCGTCGCCGATCACGAAACCCGTCCCGCGGACTTCGAAAGACGGGCTCCGCGATGGCATCAGCGTGCCGACGCCGACGATCGATGCCTTGACCTTCTGAATGGTGTCCGGCAGTTCCGCGGCCGCTGCGATCGCGGCACCCAGCAGGGCAAGCACAGCCACGACGGCAGAGAGCGCGCACTTCATCCAGGCTTGCATCGTTGTCACCGGAACTCCCTGTCAGTCGAAGTAGAACACGACGCGAAACCCCACGTTCACGCGGGTGCTCGCCGGCTGGAACGCGGCGAGAGCGCCCTGCGTCGTGTGCGTCACGGGTTCGAGCTGCGAACGGCCGAACCGGAACGTGTCGACATAGAGCATGAGCGCGAACGGTGACTCGAACCGGTAACCGAAGAAGGCATAGGGCGAAACCTGCTTGCCCGGCTCGAGTATCGGATTGGTCGTGAAGCCGATGTCCGTGAGGTGGGCGTTCTCCCACGTGTAGAACGGATACTTGAGCCCGCCGCCCGCCAGCACACCCTTCACGTCGCTGTCGCTCTCGAGTCCGAGGCGCGCGTAGCCGATGACGAAATCCTCCTTCTGCGAGGCGCTCAGTTTCCGCTGCCAGAGGTCGACGCCGACGCCCAGCACCAGATCGAGCGGCCGGAGATCGCCCACGAGGAAGCGGTAGCGGCCCTGCACTTCCTGACTGGTACCGAGGTACTCCGTGGTGCTGGTCACGGGACGCCGTGGCGGAAACAGTTCACTGCCCTCGTACTGCACGACACCGGCGTAGAGCCGGCCGCGGTAGGCCAAAAGTAACCCGCCGTCCGACGCCTGAGTCCCTTCCAGGGCGAAGGCGATGAGACCGCCGTTCTCCTTGACTTCGGGTGTCGTGTCTTCCTTCCAGGAGAGGAATTCGGTCCCGACGCCTGCGCGCAGATCGGCGTGCGCGACCGGAGGCGCACCGACGAACAAGGCCGTCAGCAGGGCAAGCCCCAGCCCCCCTCTGCGCCATGCGCTCAAGGCGTCGCTCCTGGTCCGGCGCAGCCTGCAGGCTTGAACACGCGTGTCGTCGAAGCCGGGTGCTTGAGCAACCGGTCGGCCGGCCGTCGGGGACGCGGCACGAGTTCGCCGCCGCAGTTCGGGCAGCGCCCGTTCAACACGGTCTCCGCGCACGTCACGCAGAAGGTGCACTCGTAGGAACAGATGCGCGCCTCTTCGGAATGGGGCGGAAGGTCGCGGTCGCAGCATTCACAGCCGGGTCTCAGTTCGAGCATCGGTCACTCCTCGAAGGAAGGTCAGGGGGCCCGCAACTGCAGGCCTTCGGCGTCCAGCGCGCGCTTCAGCGCAACGGCAAGCGCCACCGCGCCGGGAGAATCGCCGTGCACGCAGACGGTATCGGCGCGCACCGCGACCCAGGTGCCGTCGATCGCCAGCACACGACGATCGCGCACCATGTCGAGCGCCTGCGCCACGGCCTTCGCCTCATCGGCGATCAGCGCGCCTTCCTGAGAACGCGGCACAAGGGTTCCGTCGCTGCGGTAGGCGCGGTCTGCAAAGACCTCCCCCGCGACCGAAAGCCCCACCGACTCGGCGGCGTCGACCATGGAACTGCCGGCAAGCGCATAGAGCACGAGATCGGCGTCGAAGTCCCGGACCGCCGCGACGATCGCCATCGCCAGCGACCGGTCCGTGGCAGCCATGTTGTAGAGCGCGCCGTGCGCCTTCACGTGATGGAGTCTGGCCCCGGCCGCCTTCACGAACGCTGCGATCGCCCCGACCTGGTAGAGCACCATGTCATAGACCTCGCCGGGCGTGACGTCCATTCGACGGCGACCGAAACCGGCGAGATCCGGCAGGGAAGGATGCGCCCCCACTGCGACGCCTTGACGCACGGCCTGCTGCACCGTAGCCCGGATGGTGCCCGGATCCCCGGCATGAAAACCGCAGGCCACATTGGCAGAACTCACGACCTCGAGCAGGCGCGCATCGTCTCCCATGCGCCACGCACCGAAGCTTTCACCGAGATCCGCATTGAGATCGACCGTGCGCACGCTTTCTCCTCTACCCGTTCTACTGCTGCAGCTTGGCGAACAGCGCCTGCTTCACACGGCCGAGCTGGTGCTCGCGCACGACGGAGGCCGCGTAGCTCTCGGCCGGCGTGATCATGCGGAACTGCACATCCTCGCCCGGTGCGATCTGCGCCACCACCGGCAGATCGATACTCGCCACGACCGCGATCACCGGATAGCCACCGGTCGTCTGCCGGTCCGCCATCAGCACGATGGGGTCCCCGTCCGGCGGGATCTGGATCGCGCCCATCACCACGCCTTCCGAGAGCACGTCCACGGCACGACGCGTTTCGAGGGGTGCCCCTTCGAGACGATACCCCATCCGATCGGAGTCCAGCGCGACCCGGTAAAGCGCGCGCGCCAGTTGCTCCCTGGCAGCGACGGAGAACAGTTGCCAGTGCCGTCCCGGCAGCACTCGCACCACCTGCGGGCGGACGCGGTAGGGCATGCGCGCACGGCTCACGGACCAGTTCGGATACGCGAGTCCGTGGTGATGCCGGATCAGCAGTCGCACCCAGCGCGGCGTGTGGGCCTCTTCCGGAGACCGCAGCGTGAGGACATCGCCCTTCTTCAGCGCGCGGCCGCGAAACCCGCCATAGCCGCCGGACAGGGCCGTGGAGCGGCTGCCGAACACGGCCGGCACATCGAACCCGCCGGCCACCGCAAGGTAGGCTCTCGCCCCGATCTCCGGCCGCCCGAAGGTGAGCGTCGTGCCCTTGGGCACGCGCACGGGCCGCCACCAGGGCAGCGCCTCGCCATCCGCGGAGCCGCCCATGTTCGCGCCGCAAAGCGCGATCACGGCATCCTCATCGAAGCGGAGCGTCGGACCGTTCACGGTGAGTTCGAGGGTGGCTTCCGATTCGTCGTTGCCGACGAGCAGATTGGCGATGCGATGGGAGATCTCGTCCATGACGCCGTTCACCGGCACGCCGAGGTGCTGCCGGCCCGGCCGCCCCATGTCCTGGATCGTGGTGAGCAGCCCCGGACGCTGCACCGAGAGGCTCATCGCTGCGCCGCCTTCAGCCGGTCGAATTCCGCCGCCGTCACGGGGACGAAGCGCACGAAGTCGCCGGCTTCCATCAGATTGGGCGTGCCCTCGCCGTCATCCGGCCGGAACAGTCGCCGGGGCGTGCGGCCGATGATGTTCCATCCGCCGGGGCTTTCCACCGGATACACGCCGGTCTGCTCGCCGCCGATGCCGACGCTGCCGGCGGGAATGCGCTTGCGCGGCGACTCGCGGCGCGGCACCTGGATGCGCCGGTCCAGTCCGCCGAGATAGCCGAAGCCCGGCACGAAACCGAGGAGATAGACGCGATAGAGCGGCGCGCAGTGCCGGCGGATGACTTCGTCGGCCGGCATGCGGCAATGCTCGGCCACTTCCTCGAGATCCATGCCCATCTCGCCGCCATAGCACACGGGAATTTCGATGGTCTTGGGGCGTCGGCGCGGGGCCTCGGGCACACGCCCGATCAGCGCCGTCACCGTCTCGGTGACCGCATCGAGCGGATTGTCGCAGCGGGTGGCAGCCGCCACCAGGGCCGGATCGAAATGCACGGTCACGCTCGCGTACCCCGCGACCACGTCCGTCACGCCGGCGATCCTCCGCTCCCGCAGGTATTCGGCGCAGCCCTGCGCCCGCGCATTCACGTCGGGATCCACGGCATTGCCGAAGCTCACCACGAGCGCCCGATCGCCCATGGGGACGAGCTGCGGGTCCGTCGACGTTTCAGCCATGGAGCGGGGCGTCAGGCAAGGCGGGATGCGACGAGTTCGTGATAGCGGGCATCCAGGTTCCATTCGCCGCGGCGACCGCGTGCGGATTCGAGGGCGAGCGCGAGTGCGCGGAGCTTGCGCAGCGCGCGGGTGCGCTGCCCATCGTCGGGCGTCTCGGCGATGAACCGCTCCAGCTCGCGGATATCCTTCAACTGCTGCACTTCCGGCGGAATGAAGCCCGCGTTCTTCAGCACCCGGTAGGCCACGCGCAACTCCTCGGGCACAAGCGCATCGTCCTCCAGCACGAGCGGTCGCCCCTGTCCGGGAAGATCGTCGAACTGGCCGCGACTCTGGGCCTCGAGGATGCGCCGCTCGGCGATGAGGTCGAACGGATTCATCGGTCGTAGCCCGGATTCATCCGGTCGAGACGGCGCAGCAGGCCTGGCCACACCAGAGCGCCGAGCAGGCCGCGGGTGGCGGTGCGACCCTGCGCCATGGCGGTACCGACCACGTCCGGGGCGATGCGGGTGAGCGGCCGCCCGGTCGACTGCGCCGCGAGCTGGATCTCGCAGGCGCGTTCGAGCACGTACATCGACAGGAAGGCGTCTGCCACGGTGGGCCCCACCGTGAGCAGGCCGTGATTGCGCAGCACGAGGTTGGTATGGTCGCCGAGGTCCCGCACCAGACGCGGCTTCTCGTCGTCGCGCAGCGCCACGCCTTCGTAGTCGTGATAGCCGATGGAGGCCAGGGGGAAGATCGACTGCTGGGACAGCGGCAGCAGCCCCTCCTCGCAAGCGGAGACGGCAACACCGGCGAGCGTGTGGGTGTGCAGCACGCACTGCGCGTCCGGGCGCGCCGCGTGGACCGCGCTGTGGATGGTGAACCCGGCAGGATTCACGGCAAACGGGGTGTCCAGGACCGCGCGCCCTTCGGCGTCGACCTTCACCAGACTGGAGGCGGTGATCTCCTCGAAGAACGCGCCGTAGGGGTTGATGAGGAAATGATGCTCCGGACCCGGCACCCGCGCCGAGACATGGGTGAAGACGAGATCGTCCCAGCCGTGCAGCGCCACGAGCCGATAGCAGGCCGCGAGATCGACCCGCGTCTGCCACTCCTCCCGCGACACCCTGCCCCGGATGTCGAGCGCGGCGATGTCCGCCATCAGATCCATGCCTCACCTCCGTTCGCCGGCGCCGAGGCGCCGCGGGCCGCACCGCGGGCCCGGTTCGGTCCGATGATAGCCTCTCGCCCGGGACGAGGCGATAATCGAACGCTCCCATCCCGCCGGAACCGCCATGAAGCCCATCGTCTCCGCCATTCAGTTCGTGCAGGCCGCGCTGCTGTTGCTCCTGGCCCTGCCCCTTGCTGCGGCACCGCTGCCCCTGGCCAAACCCGAGGACGTGGGTCTGTCGAGCGAACGCCTCGGCCACATCTCCGCCACCGTGCGCGGCTGGGTCGAGCGCAAGGAGATTCCCGGCGCCGTGGTGATGGTCGCGCGGCAGGGCCGACTCGCCTACGTCGACGCGCAGGGCGTGCGCGACGTCGCCCGCGGCGACCGGCTGGCGGAGGACAGCATCTTTCGCCTGTACTCCATGACGAAGCCGATCGTGAGCATCGCCGCGATGACGCTCGTGGAGGACGGCGTCCTGTCGCTGCACGAGCCGATCTCGAAGTACATCCCCGAGTTCAAGGACATGAAGGTCGGCGTCGAGACCTTCGATCCCAAGACCGGTGCCGCCACTTTTTCGACGGTGCCGGCCAAACGCTACATCACCGTGGGCGACCTGCTGCGCCATACCGCAGGGTTCACCTACGGCCCGCCCCTGTCGACGCGCACCCAGATCCAGAAGCTCTACCAGGAAGCCGGCATCTGGTCGCAGACCTGGCTGCTCGCGGATTTCGCCCGGGCGCTCGCCAAGTTGCCGCTGGTGCACGAACCGGGGACCGCGTGGGAGTACGGCCACTCCACCGACATCCTCGGCCGCGTGGTGGAGGTCGCTTCGGGCAAGACGCTCGACGCCTATCTCGACGACCGGATCCTCCGCCCCCTCGGCATGCCCGACACGGCTTTCTCGCTGCCCGCACCCAAGCACGACCGTCTGGCGCAACCCCAGCCCGACCCCATCACCGGCAAGACCCCGGAACTCATCGACTTCACCAAACCGCAGACCTTCTTCGCCGGCGGACACGGCTTGGTCGGCACGGCGGGCGACTATCTGCGCTTCTGCCAGATGCTGCTCGACGGCGGCTCGCTGGACGGCACGCGCATCCTCGGTCCGAGAACCGTGGAGTACATCGCGTCCAACCACATCCATGGCGGCATTTCGCCGGGGGGCGCGTTCCTGCCCGGGCCCGGTTACGGCTTCGGCCTCGGCTTCGGTGTGCGCACAGACCGCGGCATGGCGGACTACAACGGGTCCGTCGGGGACTACTTCTGGGGCGGATACGCCGGCACGTACTTCTGGATCGACCCGAAGGAACGCCTCACGGTGGTGTTCATGACGACGGAACCGGTCCGCCGCACCCAATACCGCATCGCGCTGCGGCAGCTCGTCTACCAGGCGATCACGCGGTGAGATCGCTCGCGCACGGCCTCGCTGCCGTCGTTTTCGCGCTGATCGCCAACCTGGCGCAGGCCGGCGTCGAGGACGACGGCGAAGCCGTCATGTTGGTGGCGTCCCCGCAGATGCCGGACTCGCGGTTCGCACGCACGGTGCTGGTGGTCGCCTTCCCGCAGGACACCGGCCCGATGGGCGTCGTCCTGAACCGCCCTGCCGGCATGACGCTCGGGGATCTCTTCGGCCCTGACCGCCCTGAACTCGCGCAGCACGACGACCCCATCCTCCTGGGCGGACCGGTCGAGCCCGACGGCATGCTGTTCGTGTTTCCGTGGCCGGAGCACCCGGTCAAGGCGCTGCCCCTCGCCGAAGGCGTCTACCTCTCCGGCGACGGTACCCTGTTCGAATCCCTGGTCACACCGAAGGACCGCCCGGCGCGCCGGCGATTCTTCGCCGGTCACTCCGCCTGGGCCGAAGGCCAGCTCGATGCGGAGATCGCCGAGGGCGGCTGGCTGGTGCTGCCCGTGGACCCGGAAGCCCTCTTCGACCCGGACATCGCCGGTCTGTACAACCGGCTGCTCCAGCGGGCGCAGGGGCGATCGGCGGATCGCGACCCGCGTGCGCCTGTCTCATTGGACGAACACGCCGCCCGAGTTCCCGCGTCGGGCGCGCCCCTTTGGTCTGCTCGCGCGGTTCGCGCGGCGGTTCCCTGACCTGTCTTGCCCGTAAACACCAAAAACTGGAGGAGTGATGAAGCCGTCCCACCCGAATCCGCAGTTCGTCAGCTCGCGCCGTGGTTTCCTCGGTTCGGGTCTCGCACTGGCCACCGCTGCCGCCTGTGCTTCGTTCGCGCCCGTGGCATCCGCCGGGACCGGGCTCACGCAGGACGGCGTCCGCCTCAACTTCATCGAGAAGGGCAGGGGTCAGCCGCTGGTGATGATTCCTGGCTGGTCTCAGACCGCCGCGATGTACAAGCACCAGCTGGAGGTGCTGTCGGGGCGCTATCGGGTGATCGCGCTCGACATGCGCGGCCATGGCGACTCCGACAAGCCCACCCACGGTTATCGCATGGCTCGCCTGGCGGCAGACGTTCACGATTTCCTCGAGGGCATGAATCTCCGCAACGTGGCGCTCGCCGGGCACTCCATGGGCTGTTCGGTGATCTGGAGCTACATCGACCAGTTCGGTCCGGACCGCCTCTCGAAACTCGTATTGATCGACCAGGCCCCCACTGTCATCTTCTGGCCCGGATGGAGTGACGACGAAAAGCAGGAGGCCGGCGCGCTGTTCGATGCAAAGGGCCTGCTGGACACAGCCGCTGCGCTCGCCGGCCCCGATGGCGAAAAGACCACCGCCGGTCTGGTGAACGGCCTGTTCTTCACCAAGGGCTACTCACCGCAAGAACTCGAGTGGGTACTGAAGGAGAATCTCAAGTTCCCGCGCGCGCCGGCTGCGAGACTGCTCGTCGACCACTGCATGCAGGACTGGCGCGACACGATCCGCCGCATCGATCTGCCGACCCTCGTGGTGGGCGGCGAGGCCAGCTTCTTCACGCCACGCAGCCAGCGCTGGATCGCCGCGCAGATTCCGGGCGCACAGGCGGAGATCTTCGGCGCCTCCGAGGGCGGCAGTCACTTCATGTTCATGGAGAACCCGGGCAAGTTCAACGCGATCGTCCAGAACTTCCTCGGGTGAAGGTCCTGGCGGGCGCAGTGATTTGCCTCGTCGCCGGCGCCTTGCAGGCCGGGACGCCCGCCACAGCGCCTGCCCCGACCGAACACGCCTCGGAGACGGCCGCGCTGCGATCGCAGCGCGGCGCCGAGGAGTTCGTCCGGCGCTGGGTCGTGGCGCCGTCGGCGTTCGGCACGTGGGGCCGCGGCCCGCGGTCCAACGCGGCCTCGTGCGCGGACTGCCACCACACGGGCGACACCCGCCCCGAGTTTCCGGGCGTAGTCGTTCGGGTGTCGGTCCCGGGAAAGGCAATCGGCGGCGGCCCTGCGCCACACCCGCTGTACGGACTGCAGCTGCAGACGCAGGGCATCCTGGGTCGGGTCGCTCCGGAGGCCGACGTCGTCATCCGCTGGCGCACGCGCACCGTGCGTTTTCCCGACGGTGACCGGGTGACCCTCCGCAATCCGGTGCTCGAGTTCCGGCACCTTGCACTGGGTCCGCTGGGCCGGGCGGCGCGGACTTCGCCTCGCCGTGCCCCGGCACTCGCGGGGGTGGGTTGGCTCGCCAGCATTTCCGACGAGGCCATCATCGCGCAGGCCAGGCGATCGCGAATGCTGGGCGTGCCCGGTCGACCGAATCGCGTGTGGCACGTTGCCACGGGCAGGCTCGCCCTCGGCCGCTTCGGCTGGAAGGCCAGTCAGCCCAGTCTCGAACAACAGGCCGCAAGCGCATTCCACGAAGACATCGGCGTGACCTCCCCTCTCTACCCCGACGAAAACTGCACCGCTGCGGACACCGATTGCGTCGCTGCGGCGTCGCAGACGCATCCCGAACTCACCGCGACCGCGCTGCAGGATCTCGTGGAACACCTCACCAGTCTGCCCGCGCCCGAAACGGCTTCTGCGCTCGGAGACAAGGAACAAGGACGCCGCCTGTTCCAGAAGACGGGCTGTGCGGCGTGCCATCGCCCGCAATGGACCGCGACGCTGGTGATCGAAGGCGTGGAGCCGCGCACGGAGAGTTTCCATCCCTACTCCGATCTGCTGCTGCACGACCTCGGTCCGGGTCTCGCTGACGGCCGCCCCGACTTCGCCGCCGGCGGACGGGACTGGCGCACCGCGCCGCTCTGGGGCATGGCCGCACGACGCACGGGCGGGCAGTCGCTCGAACTTCTGCACGACGGCCGCGCACGATCCGTCGAGGAAGCCATCCTCTGGCATGGCGGTCAGGCCACCCAGGCACGCCGGAGCTATGTATCGCTGCCCCGGGTCGATCGGGCGCGCCTCGTGCGTTTCGTCGAAAGTCTCTGAGATTCGAATCGGTCGATGCCACGATCCATCGGTTTCCTGCGCCTGCTGATTCTGCTGCTCGTCTGCATCGGTGCGGCGTCAACGCCGGCTCACGCGCAGGATCGCGCGCAGACACCCGCGCAGCTCATCGACTGGTACTACGCGGCCACCTTCGGCACCGGCGTATATCGTGTCGGCGAGCGGACCGTCACGATGGTGAAGCTGCCCTTCGGCTATGAGGTCCGACCCGGCACCGACGAGCAATGGGGCATCCGCCTGAAGATGCCGGTCACCGCGGGCTTCTACAACCTGTCGAACGCGGTCAGCGACGTGCTGAGCCGCAACTTCGCCACGCTCGCGGTCATGCCCGGCATCGAGTTCGAGAAAGAGGTGGGCCAGAACTGGACGCTGCGTCCCACGGCGTCCCTCGGTTACGCGCAGGACGTCACGACCGGCAACCGCTCAACTCTGTATGAAATCGGCTTGCGCAGCGCCTGGAGCCGCGCGCTCGAGCGCGTCGACTTCACGCTCGGCAACGCTCTGCTGTACGCCGGCAACGCGGCACAGGACGGCGTCACGCAGAACCTCGGACTGTTCACGACCGGGCTCAACTTCCTGATGCCTACCGGCGGCGTGCTCATGGATCGTGCGAGCAACATCGGCGTGCATGTGGTCCACTATCTGTTCTTCAACCAGATGGACTTCCTGTTCGCCCAGGAAGGGCGGCGCTCGGTCAATCAGCAGTACGAGGTGGCACTCACCTTCGGCACCTACCGTCCGACGCAGCTGCTCGGCTTCGAGATCGACCGAATCGGCATCGGCCTGCGTTTCGGCGAGGACCTGTTCGCGGTGCGGCTGGTGACCGGCTTCATCTGGTGACGACAACACTATCCAAGGAGAGCGTGATGAAGATTACCCGGCTGGAATCGATGGTCCTGCGTATCCCCTATTCGTCCGGCGGATCGGACGAAGCCTCCGCGTGGGGCGGCCGGCGCTGGGAGACCGCGGATGCGCTGCTCGTCCGGGTCGAGACGGACGCGGGCATCGTCGGCTGGGGCGAAGCCTTCGGCTACAACGTGATTCCGGCCACCAAGGCCATCCTGGACGAAGTGGTCGCCCCGCTCGTCACCGGGCGCGATGCGCGTGCGATCGAGCCGCTGATGCTCGATGCCCAGCAGAAACTGCACATCTTCGGGCGCGGCGGTCCCGTGATCTACGCGTTGAGCGGCCTGGACATCGCCCTGTGGGACATCGCGGGCAAGGCTGCCGGGCTGCCGGTACACCGCCTGCTGGGCGGTGCGCGTCACGAGGAACTGCCGTGCTACGCGAGCCTGATCCGGTACGCGACGCCGGACGGCGTGGCCATGAACGTGGACCGTGCGCTGAAGGCCGGCTTCGGCGCGATCAAGCTCCACGAGATCGACCACGGCTGCATCCTCGCCGCCCGTGGTGCCGCGGGCCCTCGCGTGCCGATCATGCTCGACGTCAACTGCCCCTGGACGCTCGACGAGGCGCAGCGTCAGGCCGACATGCTGGCCGCGATGGACCCCGAATGGCTGGAGGAGCCCGTGTGGCCGCCGGAGGACATCGATGCCCTCGCCTATCTGCGCAGTCGCACACGCGTACGCCTTGCCGCCGGCGAGAACGCGGCCACGATGATGCAGTTCTCGCAGATGCTGTCCGCGGGCGCCGTCGACGTCCTCCAGCCCAGCCCGACCAAATGCGGCGGCATCTCGACCCTGCGTCAGGTGTTCACCCTGGCCGGTGCGGCCAACACGCGGGTCGTGCCGCACTCGTTCTACGACGGTCCCGGGTTCCTCGCCGCGCTCCATTGCGCGGCAGCTTTCCAGACGACACCGCTCCTGGAATGGCGCTTCTTCGACCTGGAGACGCCGCCGCTCGGACCGGACATGCAGCCGCGCAACGGGCGCATCCGCATTCCGGACGGACCCGGGCTTGGCGCCGACCCGGACCCGAGGGTCATCGAGAAGTACCGGACAGCCTGATGCACAACGCGCCGCCCGGAAGACTCTGGCGGCGCTATGGCGCCGGCGTTGGCTTGACCGGCCGGCAGACACCCGTGCCCTGGAACTCCACGACGGCGCGCGGCGCGGTGATGCGCACCTGGGAACGGTAGTGCGTCACTGTGCAGCCTTCGACACCGGGTTCGCAGGCGCCGAGCGGCTGATAGACGGTGTCCAGGATCTGCACCTGCACGGCGCCGTCCGGTGAGTCCACCGAGTCGTAGCGTGCGACGAAGCGGTTGCCGATGGCGATCTTGCGATCGGGAACCTTCCGGAAGATGGGGCGGCGCTCCTTGAATTTGAGCTTGACGGGTTTGCCGTTCAGCATCGCGACGAGGTCGGTGGCGCCGTCGGCAGCGAAGGCGCACTGCCCTTTCGCGAGATAGTAGTTGCAGCCGTCCTTCTGGCAGGCGCTGTCCGGATGCGAACCCACGCGCGGCGTGTTGCCGGCGAGCGCGGGTGCACACGAGAGAGACAGCCCCACAAACACTGCAGCGCTCCACGCCGATGCCGTTCCCGGCCATCGCAGTTCCATCGCTAGTTCCCCCCGTCCGGTTTCGCCTTGACTGCCGTGAACATCTTCAGCGCCTTCACCCTCGCAATGGCGTGGTCCACCATCGGCGCCGGGTAATCCCTGTCGATCACCGCACCCGCGGCCTGCTGGTCCAGCGGACCCATCGTCCAAGGTGCATGGATGAAGCGGGCAGGCACCTCGCTCAGCACCGGAAGGTACTGGCGGATGAACTTTCCCGCGGGATCGAAGCGCTCCGACTGCGACACAGGACTGAAGATGCGGAAGTACGGTTGCGCGTCGCAGCCGGTGGACGCCGCCCACTGCCAGCCGCCGTTGTTGGCTGCAAGGTCGAAGTCGTTCAGGTGCCGCGCGAAGTAGCGCTCGCCCCAGCGCCAGTCGATGTGCAGGTCCTTCACGAGGAATGAGGCGACGATCATGCGCAGCCGGTTGTGCATGTAGCCGGTCGTGTTGAGCTGCCGCATCGCGGCGTCCACGATCGGGTAGCCGGTCCGGCCTTCACACCACGCCGCGAAGAAATCCTCGCGGTTCTCGAACGCGAGCGCATCGAACTCCGGCTTGAAGCTCGCATTCACCACGTGCGGGTAGTGCCACAGCAGCTGGAAGTAGAACTCGCGCCAGATGAGTTCCGACAGCCACACCCGCGCTCCGGGGCTCGTCCGGGATGCGGCATGACGCACGAGTTCCCGGATGGACACGGTCCCGAAACGCAGGTGGACCGACAGGTAGGAAGGCCCCCGTACCCCCGGAAAGTCGCGCCGCCTGTCGTACTCGTCGATGCGGGTCAGGAAGTCATCGAGCAGGGTCTGCGCGCCGTCCGCACCGAGAGGCAGCTTCAGATCCGTCAGATTGGTGGGGCGGAACCCCATGTCCGCGAGCGTCGGCACGGCAGTGCCTGCCGCGGGCGCGAGACGGGAAACATGTTCCTTGACCGGATGCGCCTCGACCGCGTCGCCGTCGAGAAGGGCAAGCCACGCGTTCTTGTAGGGCGTGAACACGTGATAGGGCTTGCCCGCCTTGGTGAGGACTTCGTCGCGCTCGAAGATCACCTGATCCTTGAACGTGCGCAGCCCGCGGCCCGCCGCGGCGAGCGCGTGGGCCACGTGGGCATCACGGTCGATGGCGGCCGGTTCGTAGTCGTGATTGGCGTAGACCGCCTCGACGTCGAGTTCCGCGGCGAGTGCGGGAATCACGTCCCGCGCTCGCCCGTGGAGGACGTGCAGACCGCCGCCCGACTTCTCGAGCGCAGCCTTGAGCTGGGTCACGGCATGCCAGATGAACTCGACGCGCCGGTCTTCGCGATGGTCGAGCGCATCGAGTATTTCCCGGTCGAACACGAAGACACAGTGCACAGCGTCGGCGTTACGCAGCGCGTGTGACAGCGCCGCGTGGTCATGGGCGCGGAGGTCCCTGCGGAACCAGACCAGAGCACGCGCGCGGGTAGTCATGCCATGCGCCTGGCGAGCCAGCGCACGGCCCCGCCGACGACCGGCAGCTTCGCGTACAACTCTGCACCGCTGTCCCAGTAGTCCCGGTGGTACTGCACTCGGCCGTCCGGCGCGAAGCGGACATGGCTCGTGCCGTGGATCGACCAGGGCTGTTCCGGTCGGAACCGGCGAATGCGAAAGTGGAAGTCCCACTCGAGCATCGCCTGGTCGGACTGCACGATCCGGTTGGTCACGACGAAGCCGGGCTCGTGGAGATTCTCGAACATGCGCGTGAAGATGCCGGTGATCTCGCCGACCCCTCGGACTTCGTTGAACGGGTCGCGGAAATACGCATCTTCCGTGTAGTGCCGCGGCAGAGCCACCACGGACTCCGGCGTGAGTGTCTCGAAGAACTGCACCAGCGCGTCCGTTCCCATGGGTCAGAGCCCCGTGATCCTGTGGACCAGGGGAAAGTACCACCGGTACGGGAGCACGCGCAGCAGCTTGAGCCAGCGGGTGAAACGCTTCGGATAGTGGGTCTCGAACTCGCCTCGCTCCAGGCCGAGCAGTGTCTCGCGCGCGGCCTCCTCGGGTTCGATCAGGGCCGGCATGCGGAAGTCATTGCCGTCCGTGAGGGGGGTGCGCACGAAACCCGGATTGACGATGTGCACGCCGACACCGGCGCCGGCCAGGTCCAGATAGAGCACTTCCGCCAGATTGATGAGGGCCGCCTTGGTGGGGCCGTAGCCCAAAGCCTTGGGCAGCCCCCGGTATCCGGCCACGCTCGCGACGATGGCGATGTGCCCGCCACGCCGGGCGAGCAGATGCGGGACCACGGGCTCGAGCACATTCAGCACGCCCTGCACGTTGACCGCGAACAGCTCGCCGATCGGCGCGGCCTGCAATTCGGTCGCGCGCAGGGGAAGGTAGTTGCCGGCAACGGCGAGGACGATGTCCAGCCCGCCCCAGGCAGACTCGATGGCAGCGAAGGCCGCACGCACGCCCGGCGCGTCAGTCACGTCGAGCGGCAGCACGAGCGTCCGGTCGGGTGCGCCCTCGGCCAGCTTCTGCAGCTTGTCGCGATTGCGCGCCGACACGGCGACGCGTGCACCGCGCGATTGCAGTTCCGCGGCGATGGCGGCGCCGATGCCGGAGGAGGCGCCCACGACCCAGACGCGCTGGGCCGCCCAGTCGGTCACCGGAGTGTTGAGGGGCATCGGCCGGCCCTCAGTCGCGCTTGCGGAAGCTGATCATGACCTGAGCCACCTCGAATCCGAACTTGGTGATGGTCGACCGGTTGAGCAGGACCTTGTCATCGATGAGGTACATCCAGTCGTCGACGTTGAGGTGGATGGTGGAACTACGGTAAGGATAGTCGAGCACGTACTGCAGGCGGAAGGCATTGCCCGCGGCTTCGCCCGCCGCTTCGCCGACGACGTCGGCGGCCGTCCCCACGTAGCGGTCGCCGGACTTGCGAAGCGTCCAGACGCGCTGCTGCGTGCGGCCGTCGGAGTACTTGAACCGCTCGTCGAGCGTGCCGACGTCGCCCTTCCACGTGGCCTGGATCTCGACGGTGAACCTCTGGGAGATGGTGCCATCGCGGTCACGGACGATGCCCCAGGCATCCACGGTACCGTCGAAGTACTGGCGCAGATCGAGTTTCGGCTGCTCGGCCCGGAACACATCGACGCCGGGTGAGGAACAGCCGGAAAGACCGATGGCGGAGCACAGGGCAAGGATCAGTCGCTTCATGGTGATGCGTCTCCGGAGTGGTTTCGGGAAGGCAGCGAGCGTGCATCGAGCGGTGCCAGCCACAGAACGGCCAGGGCACCGAGCTTGAGCAGACAGGGAATCAGGGCATACATGGCGGAAAGGTTCCCCATCGCCGCCTGGGGCGTGCCGGGCTGATAACCCGCAAGGCCGAGGACTGGGAGTGCGACACCGGCGGCGATGGCGAGGTTCGCCTTCTCCGTGAGTTGCCAGAACCCGAAGTGCACGCCTTCCCCGGCGCCGCTCTCGGAGGCATCGGCCACGTCGGCGAGCAGCGAAGGCGGCAGGGCGAGTTCCGCGCCGTAGGCGATGCCGGAAAGGGCGCACACGATAGCGAACGCCGTCGCGTCCTGGTTCCCGAGCAGGAACGCCCACACGAAGGCGATGACACTCATGACCATGCCGAGACCCCAGGCGCCCTTCTTGCCGATGCGGCGCGAGGCCTTCACCCAGAGCGGCATGCCGAACGCGCCGAACAGGAAGTAGATGGCGAGGAACAGCCCGCTCAGGTCCGAGCGGCCCAGCACGTCTTGGACGTAGAACAGGATCAGCGCGGCGGGAATGGCGGACGCCACGCCGCTCGCGACGAAGATGGCGAGCAGCCATCGGAACCGTCTGTCCCGCAGAGGCGCCACCATCCCGGCCCAGGAGAAGGGCACGCCGATGCCACCGTGGGAACGGACGGGCTGCCGGACGCCGAACAGCGTGACCGCCGCAAAGGCGAGCAGGATCGGCACGTAGAGCAGCGAGAAGTGGCGCAGGCCCTCGGGAAGCCCGCCCTTGCCGGCGAGGACATCGGGCAGTGCCGCGGCCATCAGAACCCCCGCGACACCGACCGCACCGCGTGCGGCGGTCACCCGGGTGCGTTCGTGATAATCACGCGAAAGCTCTGCGCCGACCGCAAAGTAATTGATGGTCCCCATGCTGAACCCGAAGTACGTCACCACGAGGCTCGCCGCGAGCCACGTCGTGACGAGTGCGGCACTACCGGCCGGAGGATGGAACAGTCCCAGGACTCCGGCACCGAGCAGCGCGACCGCCGCCAGCAGAAAGCCGTTGCGGGAGCCGCCGCGGGCCGCCACCCGGTCGCTCCACCATCCGAGCAGCGGATCCTGCAGCGCATCCAGCGCACGCGCGAACAGCAGGACGAGGCCGACGGTCGTCAGGGCCAGACCGCGTTCGTCGCCATACAACTTGGGGACGTGCACATAGACCGGCAGAGCTGCCATGGCCAGCGGGAACGCCAGCGCGGAATAGGCCCCGAGGTCGCGCGTGCCGACGCGCGTGGTGCTCACCGCTGCCCGAGCAGGGCGGCGCGAAGCTTGGGTTCCCTGGTCTTCGGATCGAGCCAGATGGAGAAGAAGGCCCGGGCGAATTCGGGATCGGCTACGAAACTCGTCGCCCGGCCGTTATGAAAGAACTGGGCACCCTCGCCCGGCCGGAACACGCCGGTGATGCGGTCGCCTTTCTTGACGTCCGGAAAGGCCCCCACCATCGCCGCGCGCCAGCGATCGAGCTTGGCTTCGTCCTCGTAACCCAGACGCCGGATCTCGTCGACGCTGGCCCCGGCGAGCTTCACCCCGAGGAAATCGCGGGCATAGCGCAGATCGAGGGCAAAGGATTCGTCCCAGCGCCAGCGGTCACCCGGGACCCACAATGCCGCGTCGTAAAGCAGCAGGCCGAACCAGCGCATGCGGCCCTGGCCGATCACCCGGAACTCCACCCCGCCGGGCCGTTGAACATCGGCCGGCAGATTCGCCCAGGCGCGACCGGCCAGCGCAAGAAGGGCCAACAGAAAGAATCGTCTAGACACGCTTCAGCTCCACCTGCATGACATCGATGGTGCCCGTGCGGAACCCGGCCTCGCAGTAGGCGAGGTAGAAATTCCACATGCGCACGAAGCGTTCGTCGAATCCGAGGGCGTTGAGTTCCCCGACCCGGCGATTGAATCGGTGCCGCCACGCCCGCAGAGTCTTCGCGTAGTCCTTGCCGAAGGTGAAGACGTCGCCGATCAGAAGTCCCCGCCGCGACGCGTTGTCACGGAATACCTCGCGCGACGGCAGCATGCCGCCCGGGAAGATGTGCTGCTGGATGAAGTCCGTGCCCCGCCGATAGCGATCGAACCGGCTGTCTGCGATGGCGATGGTCTGGATGAGGGCGCGGCCCCCGCGGCGCAGGCGCTCGCGGATGGTATCGAAGTAGGCGGGCCAGTATCGCTCGCCCACGGCCTCGAACATCTCGATGGAGACGATGTGGTCGAACTCGCCCTGCACGTCGCGGTAGTCCCGCAGTTCGAGCGTGACCAGCCCGGCGAGGTCGCGCTGGACCATGCGGTCATTGGCGAAGGAGAGCTGTTCCCGGGAGAGCGTGATGCCATGCACGCGACAACCGCGCGTGGCAGCGGCGTGTTCCGCAAACCCGCCCCAGCCGCAGCCGATCTCGAGGACCCGGTCGCCCGCCTGGATGTCGAGTACGGAGCAGATGCGTTCGTACTTGGCGCTCTGGGCGGCGGGGAGCGACCGCTTGTCCTCGCCGTCGTACAGGCCGGACGAGTACGTCATGGTCTCGTCGAGCCACATCTGATAGAAGGCGTTGCCGAGATCGTAGTGGGCGGCGACGTTGCGCCGCGCCTGCCGGCGGCGATTGGCGCGCATGGCGTGGCGGATGCGATCGGCCGCCCAGCCGAACCAGCGGCCGTAGATCGCCTTCTCGAGGGCGACGGTGTTCTCGGCGAAAAGCGCGAGGAGCTCGGCCAGGTCCGGGGTGTCCCAGCGCCCCCCCATGTAGGTCTCGCCGAAGCCGATATCCCCGCGATGCAGGGCCTCGTCGAATACCTCCCAGTCGGACAGCCGGAGCATGGCGTGGGGGCCGGGAAAGCCGCTGTCGAATGTGCGCGGGTTGCCGTCCGGAGCGATGAGGTCCAGGCGGCCTGCACGGAGTCTGTCGAGGAGCGCCAGCACCACCCGGGCAGATCTGGACGAGGGGGTGGAGCCGATGCGATACGTTGTGGCTGGCATGTCGAGAGTTTTCAACGGGTGGTCTCCCGCAGCGGCGCAGCCGGTTTGCGGAAGAAGGGCACCCCTTTCCACCAGAGCTTGAGCGCCTGCCAGTGGATGCGCAGGATCACGCCCAGGGTCATCCAAGGATACCCTACGAAGCAGCGCAACAGCGAACCCGCGGAGAGCGCACGCGCCGAACCCGAGACCGAGGTGACGAGCATGGTGCCGTCCTCGTCCTCGTAGTCGATGCGTACCCTGGTATCGGCAGGGTCGGTGCGAAACTGGAATCGGTAGCGCCCCTTCACCGCGAGAAAGGGCGATACGTGAAAGACCTTCTGTGCCATGAGTGAATCCGTCGGTTCGATGGGGCGACCGTCGGGATGGACCATGAGGTAGTTGTGGTGTTCACCGAAGGTGTTGTTCACTTCACACAGAACAGCGCGCAGACGCCCGTCGCGGTCGTGGCAGAACCAGAAACTGACCGGATTGAACACGTACCCGAGCACCCGCGGGAACATCTGCAACTCGATGTCACCGTCCGCAAACCCGCAACCCTCACGGGTCAGGAGATCGCGGATCCAGGGTTCCAGGGGCGATCCGTCCCTCGGTCCGTGATCCCGCCGGTGGAAGGCGAGCAGGTTGAAGCGATCGACAGACAGGAAGGCTCTGCGCAGGGAATCCTCCGCGCCGACGCGCACACGCAGATAGAACACGCCGTAGCGGAACCGGTTCTCCCGGGGACGCACCCGGGCATGCATCACCGACCCGGTGAACAGGGCCGCTAGGCTGCCATTGCCTCCGCCTGCCATGGGGCCCTCGCTCCGAGTGCATTGGCGACCTGAAGTGCGGACTTCAGACCGTCCTCGTGGAAACCGAATCCCGTCCAGGCCCCGCAGAACCAGGTTCGCCTTAAGCCCTGGATACCGGGCAGCGCCGCCTGGGCTCCGATGGCCGGGCGATCGAAGATGGGATGCATGTACTGGAACTCGCCGAGCACCCGATCCGCACGCGCCGGCCGCGGCGGGTTCAGCGTGACGATCACCGGCGATCGGCACGGCAGCGGCTGCAGCCGGTTGATCAGGTAGCTCACGGAGACCGGAACGTCACCATTCTCGCTGGGGCCGGACAGATAGTTCCAGGCGGCCCAGGCCTCCCGGGAACGCGGCAGCAACGTGTCGTCGGTATGGAGAACCGCGACGTTCTGCTGGTAGCGCACCGCACCCAGGATGCGCCGTTCGTCCTCCGACGGGTCACGCAAGAGAGCAAGCGCCTGATCGCCGTGCACGGCGAGTACCACGTTATCGAACATTTCTTCCCCGGCTGGCGACAGCACCCGGACACCCTGCGCATCGCGCGTGACGCCGGACACCGCCTGCCCTACCCGCACGTCGGCGATATCCGGCACCAGCCGCCGAACATACTCTCTTCCTCCGCCCGTCACTGTGCGCCATTGGGGGCGGTCGCTGATCTGCAGCAGACCGTGGTTGTGACAGAAGCGCAGGAAGGGCGCGATCGGATACTCGAGCATCTCGGACGTGGGACAGGACCAGATGGCCGCGCTCATGGGCAGGAGGTACCAGTCGCGAAATGCGCGTCCGAACCGGCGGCTGTCCAGCCAGTCCCCGAGGCTGCCCGTGCCCGGATCCGACCGGGACACGGCGACGGTTGCCTCGCGGTTGAAGCGGACGATGTCCTTCAGCATGCGCCAGAACTCCGGACGCAGGAGATTGCGACGCTGCGCGAACACGGTGGCGAGGCTGCTACCCGCCCATTCCAGGTTGGACGGTTCGATCCGAACGCTGAAAGACATGTCGCTCGCGGTGGAATGGACCCCGAGGGAATCGAACAGGGCGCACAGGTTCGGGTACGTGCGGTCGTTGAACACCAGAAACCCGGTATCGACCGGGAACGACTGGCCGTCCACCACCACATCCACCGTATTGGTGTGCCCGCCCAGATAGTCGCCAGACTCGAACAGCGTGACGCGGTGTTGCCGCGACAACAGCCAGGCCGCAGACAGACCGGCAATGCCGGCGCCGACGACGGCCAGGCGCTTCATGGCCGTCGGACCGGCATGATCAGGAGGCTCCGGCCAGTTTGTCGTGTTCGATGAGTGCATATGCCGAGTGATTATGGATCGATTCGAAGTTCTCCGACTCGATGACATAGCGGGAGACCCGGCTGTCGGCATTCAGACGCATCGCGATGTCGCGGACAAGGTCCTCGACGAACTTGGGATTGTCGTAGGCCCGCTCGGTGACCCATTTCTCGTCCGGTCGCTTGAGAAGCCCATAGACCTGGCAGGACGCCTCTTCTTCCGCCATGCGGATGAGGTCTTCGATCAGGACATCTTCCGCGACGCGGGCCGTGATCGTGATGTGCGAGCGCTGGTTGTGAGCGCCGTAGGCCGAGATTTCCTTCGAGCACGGGCACAGGCTGGTCACGGGCGCCGTCACGGAGAGTTCGAACCCGTAACCGTCGCCCCGACGAACCTCGCCGCGCATCCGGACCCGGTAGTCGAGGAGGCTCTCCACGCCGGACACCGGCGCCTTCTTCATGACGAAGTAGGGAAAAGACAGTTCGATGAATCCGGAGTCGGCGCCGAGCCGATCCAGCATCCGGAACACGAGGTCGCGGAAACCGGCCTGGTCGAGCGCGTCGTGCTGCGCCTGCAGGATCTCGATGAAGCGGGACATGTGCGTCCCTTTCACATCCCCGGGAAGGCGGACATACATGTCTGCCGTTACCACTGTGGCCAGCGCAGTTCCATCCGACTGCCGGATCTTCAGGGGATGGACAAGCCCCTTGATCCCGACTTTGTTGATGGCAATGGCGCGCGAGTCGGCGATCGACTGGACGTCGGGCAGGACGAAACGGTCAGGAGCGTTCACTGATGGATCCTCGGCACAGCGGCGCCATCGGGCGCCAGAAGGGGTTCAGGTCGCAGGCAAACCGCGCGGGGGTGGCACGCGGGTGAGGGGGGAGACGAGCCTGCGACCTGAAGGGGGTAAGCCTCAGTTGGCCTCGTGCTGGAGGCTGAACCAGGGCATGAAGACGGAGCGAGCTGACGAACCAGACAACTGTTCATGCATTTCCACGTAATGCAGCCAATCGGCTTCGGCTGGAGTGGACATCGCCGCCTGAGAAGAAGTTTCGTCCTGGACAAATAAGGGTTGATTGGCTGCCCCACTGAAGACTTTCTGCGTAGCATCCGCTCTCACGTGCGAGCCGGAGCACTCTTCAACCGGGGTTTCGACAGCGTAGGAGGTCGACGAAAGCGTCAAGGCCGCAGCGCCGAGAACGCGGACAAGCAAAGCGGAAACATTGGACGGCATGATGAACTCCCGAAATATTGTCCTAGTCAAACGACCGTATGGTTCGTACAATACGAGTCACAGTTACGTATGTCAACATTTTGTCCAGGACATTTTGCTTCTCTCCAGGTAAACCACCGTGCGCCTCGACAAGACAGAACGAAGCCCTGAGATCCTTTCACCCCAACCCGTCGGAGACCGTCCCGCGGACAGGGAGTACCAGGCAATGCTCAGCATCAGTGCAGTGGAACGGGACACCGGTTTGTCCAAGGACGTTCTACGAATGTGGGAGCGCCGGTACAAGTTCCCGAAACCGCTGCGCGATCGGCATGGTGAACGGATCTACCCGCCGGATCAGGTCACGAAGCTACGCGCCATCAAGCGCCTGATGGATCGCGGCTTCCGGCCCGGAAAGATCATTGGGTTGCCGATCGACGATCTCAATAGCCTCGGGACGTCCTACACGGCCCACGAAGACCATGATGTCGAGATCGATGCGATCCTGGCCCTCATCCGGAACCACCAGCTTCCCGATTTCCGCCAGAAACTCAACCAGTTGCTGATGAAGCAGGGGCTGCAGCGCTTCATCATGGAAACAGTGGCGCCGCTGACGACTGCCGTCGGCGAAGCATGGGTCCGCGGCGACTTCGCGGTCTTCGAAGAGCACATCTACACCGAACAGGTGCAGAGCGTCCTGCGTAACGCCATCGCGGCGTCCCAGTCCCATACCAAGCCGCCGCGCATCCTGCTCACCTCGTTTCCGACGGAGCAGCACAACCTCGGCCTTCTGATGGTGGAAGCCCTCCTCGTCGTGGACGGCGCCACTTGCATTCCCCTCGGCACCGAGACCCCCGCCCAGGAAATCCTCCGTGCAGTGAGCGCGCAACGCGCCAATGTCGTGGCGCTGTCTTTCAGTGCGGCCTTCCCGGATCGGCAGGCTGCCTCGGGGCTGCGTGAACTGCGGGCGAGCCTTCCTCGCGAAGTGGAGATCTGGGCAGGCGGCGGCTGCATCCGTCGTCTCCGTCGTGCGGTCGACGGTGTGCAGCTGATCAAGTCGCTCGATCAGATCGGCACCCTCGTCGCCGGATGGCGGACGGCTCGCGGCATCGTCTGACGAGCCTCCGGGCCGGCGCTCCCCGCCATCGCATACCGGAGTTCCGGCCAGGCTCCTCCCGGGCAGCAGGGCCACGGCACGACGGGAGCAGGCACTCGGACTGATATACTCGCCCGCGTTCTCCCGCCGGGGGAAGTCCGATGCGGATTTGCCGTCGTCATCGGCACTTTCGCGACGCCCCCGACCAACGAACGGTCCGAACAGCCGTCTTTCCGGAAACGCACGACGGCCGTGGTCGCAGGCAATGCCACTCACCCCGGCGCTTCATGACGAGCCGGGGTCCCTGAGGTCCGCTCAATGCTTTACCCAGAAATCTTCAAGTCTCTCGAACGTGTCCGCTGGAACATGGACCAGGACATCCCCTGGTCCGAGTTCGATGCCAGCCTCCTGTCGGAGGAGCAGGCGCGCACGGTCAAGATGAACGCCATCACCGAGTGGGCCGCCCTGCCCGCAACGGAAATGTTCCTGCGCGACAACGTTCATGACAGCGACTTCTCCGCATTCATGTCCGTCTGGTTCTTCGAGGAACAGAAGCATTCGCTGGTCCTGATGGAATACCTCCGTCGCTTCCGGCCCGAACTGGCGCCCACGGAGGAGGAACTGCATGCCGTGCGCTTCGAGTTCGATCCGGCGCCGGCGCCCGAAACGCTGATGCTGCATTTCTGCGGCGAGATCCGCCTCAATCACTGGTACCGCTGCGCCGCCGACTGGCACACGGAACCCGTGCTGAAGCACATCTACCGGCTCATCTCCCGCGATGAAGCCCGCCATGCCGGCGCTTACCTGCAGTACATGAAACGGATGATCGGCAACCTCGGGGACGAGGCACGCGCCGCGTTCGCGAAGATCGGCATGCTGATGGCCAGCTCGGCGCGCAGCAACAAGGCGCTCCACCCGACCAACCTGCATGTGAATCAGGCCCTGTTCCCCAACGACACGGTGCAATCTCGCCTGCCGGATCCCAACTGGCTCGAGCGCTGGCTCGACGAGCAGATCCGTTTCGGTCGCGACTGGGAAACGAAGGTCGTCGACATGATGCTGAAGAACATGTCGCTGCTGTTCGACCGCACCATCGGCTCCGTTCAGGATCTCAACCGCTACCGCAAGTCTCTGCTCCAGGGGCCGGCCGCCGGCGTGCAGGCTGCCTGACGTCGAGCCGTCCGTTGCTGACCCGCTGCCCCCCGCCTGCCTTCGAGGGCAAGGTCGTCGATCCGGATGCGCTCTCAGGGCGGCTCGCCGCCCTGCCCCGCCCCCTTGTGTTCACGAACGGGGTCTTCGACATCCTCCACCGCGGTCACGTCACCTACCTGGCGCAGGCACGCGCGCTTGGCGCAAGCCTGCTGCTGGCGCTCAATTCCGATGCGTCGGTGCGCCGGCTCGGCAAGGGGGGCGACAGACCGATCAACGCGCTGCCTGACCGCGCCGCGATCGCCGCGGCTCTTGCGAGCACCGACATCGTGACCTGGTTCGAGGAAGACACCCCGCTCTCCCTGATCCTGCGCGCGCGCCCCGACGTCCTCGTGAAGGGCGGCGACTGGCCCGTCGAGAAGATCGTTGGCGCCAAGGAAGTGCTGTCGTGGGGTGGCGAGGTGCACGCCATCGCGTTCGAGCACGAGAAGTCCACGACCCAGCTGTTGAAGCGCATTCGCGCAGACTAGCGCCACGTATCCCCAGGGTCAGTCGGGCAGAAAGCGTCACGAAACCTCGACAGCGACACCCTGACGACAACCACGCAAGTCCTCTAGAGATCCGTAGCCATGTCCACGGCCACCAGGCGCTTCCGCGCCGACCTTTGGCAACTCGTTCGCCCCTACTGGTTTTCCGAGGAGCGGGTCGCCGCCCGATTCCTGCTGCTGGCGGTCATCTCGCTCACGTTGGCACTGGTGTACATGAGCGTGCAGTTCAACGCCTGGTACAACGATTTCTACAATTCGCTCCAGAACAAGGACAGCGCCGCATTCGCCGACGCGATGGTCAAGTTCATGGTGCTGGCGAGCATCTACATCGTGATGCTCGTGTACAAGGTTTATCTGACGCAATGGCTGCAGATCCGCTGGCGCCGATGGATGACCGAAAGCTATCTGGCCGAGTGGCTCGGAAACGGCGTCTACTACCGCATGCACTTGTCCGGAGAGCAGACGGACAACCCCGACCAGCGCATCGCGGAAGACATGAAACTGTTCGTGGAAGAGACTCTGACGCTCTTCCTCGGACTGCTGGATGCAGTCGTGACACTCGCCTCCTTCGTCACGATCCTCTGGGGCTTGTCCGGCGCGCTCGAGTTCACCGTGGGAGGTACCACGTGGGAACTGTATGGCTACATGGTATGGGTTGCGATCGCCTACGCCGCGGCCGGTAGCCTTGCCGCGCACTGGATCGGTCGGCCCCTCATCAAGCTCAACTTCGATCAGCAGCGCTACGAGGCGGATTTCCGTTTCAGCCTTGCCCGGTTCCGTGATCAGACGGAAGGCGTGGCCCTGTTCAAGGGCGAGGCTCAGGAGGGCCGCGGATTCCGGGAACGCTTCGCTGCCGTGACGCACAACTGGTGGGGCCTGATGAAGCGCCAGAAGCTGTTCAACTTCTACTCCACAGGCTACGGACAGCTCGCCACCGTGTTTCCGTTCATCGTGGGAGCGCCGCGTTACTTTTCGGGCGCGATCCCGCTCGGCGGCCTGATGCAGATCAGCAATGCGTTCGGCGAAGTCCAGCGCTCACTGTCCTGGTTCATCAACGTATACGAGTCGATTGCCCGGTGGCGTGCGATCGTCGACCGTCTCACCGGCTTCCACAAGGCGATCGAGGAAGCCGCCCGGGCGGCCCGCAACGATGACGGGCTCGATACGAAGCCGTCCGCCGACGGCTCGCTCGCGCTCGAGCACCCCGAGATCCGCAAGCCCACCGGCGAAGCCCTGATCCTCGGCGGCCGGCTGGCACTGCAACCCGGTGAACAGGTGATGGTCCGCGGCGCCTCCGGCACGGGCAAGAGCACGCTGTTCCGCACGATCGCCGGCATCTGGCCGTTCGCCGACGGCGCCATGCATCTGCCGCAGCCGTTCCAGCCACTGTTCCTGCCGCAGCGTCCGTACTTTCCGCTCGGCAGCCTCCGCCACGCAGTGTCGTACCCGTCCCAGCCGGAGGACTTCGGCGACGACAGGATTCGTGCCGCGCTCATCGACGTCGGCCTGCCATCGCTGGCCGAATCGCTCGACGAAGTGGCCCACTGGTCGCAGCGTCTGTCGGGCGGGGAACAACAGCGCGTGGCATTTGCGCGTGTGCTCCTGCACGAACCCCGCTGGCTGTTCCTCGACGAGGCGACCTCCAATCTCGACGAACAAGCGGAACGCGATTTGTACGCCCTGATCCGTGCGCGCCTGCCCGACGGGACGATCGTGAGCATTTCTCACCGACCCGATCCATCACCGACACCGGCACGCGTCGTCGAACTCGTCGCCGGAGGGCCCATCGGCGGCACACCGAGATAACTCGGACCACGCGCCTCTACGATAAACCGCGTCGCGGCATCGAACTTGCGGAAGGGCGACGGGTTTAGCTCGTCGTCGGGGGGATGGCGAGCGGCAACTCCTTGATCCCCGGAGAGGTGAGTGCAGTACATGCAGCCGGAGGCGGAAACCGCCCCAGCCACCGACGCGGCCGACGCTGTAGCGGCGTCCGACGCCACGCCGGTAGCGCATGCGGCCACCTGCCGCACCGTTCGTCGCACACACGGCCACCACGGTTCACAGGCTTCCTGCACTGACTGGGCTTCCGCCTCGCCCGTGAGGGCGCGGTGCCGTTGTCGGCGGGAGTCCCCGGCGTAATGGGTATCGACACACGTCCCAAGGCGTCCTCCGCTGCCCCGGTCGTCGATCATCGTCGCGCGGATCCGCTCAGCCCGTCGCAACGCGCATTGGCTGCCGGCTACGTGATCATCGGGCTCGGCTATCTCGCGTGGCGCACCACGACGATGAACCCCGAGGCGATCGCGTTCTCGGTCCTCGTATACGCCGCCGAACTGTTCGGGTTCGCCGCCTCGTTGCTGTTCCTATTCGTCACCTGGCGACTCAGTGTCCGGGAGGCCCCGCCTCCAGATCCGAACCTGCTGGTGGATGTGCTGGTCGTCGCCGGTTCACAGTCCCTGCCCGAACTTCGTCGGACGCTGGTCGCTTGCAGGCGCATGCGTTACCCGCACGCCACCTGGCTGGTGGATCGCGTTGGTCTCGCAGAGCGGGAGGAACTCGCACTCGAACTCGGTCTTCTCTACGTCGGCCCCACGCCACAGCAACCCAGGGGACCCTTCGCAGGGGCCATGACCCGCGCACGCGGCCAGGCCGTCGCAATCTTCGCCGGCGATCACATCCCCTCGCGAGAGTTTCTCCACCGCACGCTCGGCTACTTCGCCGATCGCCGCGTGGGCTTCGTGTCGACGCCGCTCGAGACCTACAACCTCGAAGCCTTCGAGCATCGCGTGACCCGCGACCAGCGCTTCGTGCGCAGCGACCGGACCGTCCTCAACCGCATCCTTCAGCGCGGGCGGGATCATCGCAATGCCGTGACAGCTGCCGGCACCGGGGTGATCTACCGGCGCACTGCGCTGGACGCCCTCAACGATCTGCAGCTCACCGGTATCGACGAAGACCTGGACACCTCGATACGCCTGCACGGCGACGGCTGGCGCGGGGTCTACCACGCGGAAGTGCTCGCTTTCCGCGCGGCGCCGGATCACATCGCCCCGTTCACGGAACACCGGGCGCGGCAGCGGCGCCATGCGCTGCAGTCGTGGCAACGCAATGGTCTCGCGCTGTTCGCGCAAGGACTCTCCCTGCCGCAGCGGCTCTGCTACCTGTCCGTTGCCTTCCAGCATCTGGACCCGTGGCGGCGGCTGGTGTTCTACGGCGCACCGATCGCGGCGCTGCTCACGGGGGCTGTCCCTGTCGTCTCGCTCTCGATACCGCTGGTCCTGCTCTGCATCGCACACTACGGTCTGGGACTGTGGGTCTACGAGGAAGCGAGCCGCGGCTACGGCAAGGCATTCGAGCTGGAGCGGCACAGCATGCTCCGCCTCAGCGTGCTCGCGTCTTCGCTGTTGCGCAGACACCGGGCGCCAGGACGGGCGCTTGCGAGCGCCCGTCGGTACCTGCTACCGCAGTCGGGTGTCCTCGCCGCCAACGCCATCGCGATTCCCGTGGGGCTCGCACAAGGCCTGTCCGCCTCACGGACCCTCGAAGGCCAGGAGATCGCCCTGTCGGTGGCGTGGGCCGGCATCAACACCGTCTTTGCGGGGACCGCGCTGCACGGCGCCCGTCCGCCGAAGCATGCGCGCCGTCGGGACTACCGCTTCCCGATCGCGCTGCCGGCGATGCTGAACAGCCACGACACCCGCCTGTGCACCGGCGTCGTGGATCAGCTCTCCGCCGTCGGCTTCCGGTACTACGGAGATCTCCCGAGGCCGCTGTCGGCCGGCGAGTTCATCACCGGCCAGATCCTGCTTCCGTCGGGGCCCCATGCCTTCCTCGCCGAAGTGCAGAGCGTCCGGCGCGGCGGTGGTGACCCGCCCGTGACGGGCATCGGCGGCTCGTTCATCTGGCCGGTTCCTTCGGCCGGTGACGATCTGGCGGCGCTCATCTACGGCACCGATCTGCAGTGGCGACTCAACCGGTTCGTGGAGCGCACCGCCACGCCCCTCGAGAAAGTCCAGCGGACGGGAACCGTGGGACGCTCGACGCGGACGCGCCACGGACGCTGGGCCGCCGCGATGTGCCGCACGCTCGACTCGGGCAGTTCGGTGTACCCGGGCATCGTGACGATGCCATACGCGCAGACGCGCGAGCGCACGCTGGTGTGCTTCCAGAGGCTGCTCACGAAGCTGCCGCTTCGCGTGCGCATCACTTCGCGCGAGGGAATCTTCAACGAGGACGGCCACGCGGAACTGTTCGACGCGTTCACCGTGGATGGCGTGGCGCTGTACGCCTACCGTTTCCGGCCTTACGGCGACCCATTGGGTGGCGCAACGGCTCGGCGCACCCACGCCTCAGCCGCGTCCGGCACCGGCTGACCGGTCGCGTTCAGCGGGGGCAGGCGGTCGCGCGGATCTCGGCGCCAGGGAACACGGCCTTCAATTCGAGCAGGCGCTCGATCTGAGAGGGATCCGGATCACGGACGTAGACGGCCGACAGACGGATCTGCAGCGGCCGCAGATCCACGGCGGCATTGCGCACGCCCTTGGCCCGCAGCCCCTCGGCGAATCGGTCCGCGCCATCCCGGGTCCGGAAGATACCGAGCGAGATCGCATGGCGCATGTCGCTCGCGTCCTGCACCACGTAGGTGTCCCGCACGCCCGCCGCATTGAGGCGCGCGACTTCTTTTTCCGCCTGCTCGCGCGAGGCCTTCGGCGGGATGTACACCCACCAGCTCGCCATGGCAGGCACCGGCGCGACCGTGGCGCGGTCCGCCAGTTTCAGCGTCGCCAGGGACTGCCGCACGCGGGCGAGTTCCTCCTGGGACAACGGCGCGATCTCGACGCACGCCCGCTCCGCTGAGGGCATTGCCGCTTCGGGGGAAGACGCGGGGGCAGCAGGGGGGGAAGGCACAGCCGCGGCAGCAGGTGCAGTCGCGTTCGCGGGCATCGGCGGGGCGGTGGGCGGCGCTCCCCCTGCGGCAGGGTCTGCAGCCGCCTCCGCGGGCGCTTCGCCCGTCGCAGTCTCCGGCGGCGGCTGATCCGCTGGCGGCGCCTTCGGTTCCGGTTCCCCGCGAACAACTCGAATGCGCGGCTCCTCGCGAGCCGCACCCGCCTTGCCGCCGGTGTCATCGTGCTGTTGCCAGGACAGAAACCCCAGTCCGGCCAGCGCCAGGTTCGCCACGAGCAGGATGGCGAAGACGATTCTCATGTCGGCATTTCCTCCACAGCAAAGCGCCGCAGGCCTTCGAGCACCAGATGCTCGCGATGACGGACATCCCCGTCGAGATGGGGCAGCAGTCGGGGCGCCCCACCCCCCGAGACGACCAGTGGCACGGGCGCCCCGTGCCGTTCCTCCAGGCGGCCTCGGGCGCGGACGATGGCACCGACTGCCGCATCGATCGCGCCGGTGGTCATGGCATCCGCCGTGCGCGTCGGAAACGCGCAGTGCTCACCGGGGTCACCGGGAAGTCCCGCCGTGTTGCTGGTCAGGCTGGCGAGCATCGTTGCCACCCCCGGTGCGATGAGACCGCCGAGAAACCTGCCGCCTGCATCGAGCGAATCGACCGTGAGCGCCGTGCCCGCATTGACCACCAGGCACGCCGACGCGCATGCCTGCCACGCGGCGACGAGAGCCGCCCAGCGGTCGGGGCCGAGCTGGCGCGGATTCGCGTAGCCGTTGATGACGCCCAGGCAGCGCTCGCTCGACCCGAACCATCGCGGACTCAATCCCTGCTCCGCGAGACTCGCGGTGATCCTCTCTGCCACGGTCGCACCGGCCACGTTGCAGCACACCGCCACGCCACCGGCTTGCAGCCAGGGCGACAATCCGCGGCGCAGACCGTCGGCATCGTCCTTGGCGGCGGCTCCGAGCGCCAGCCACGCATCGCCCTCTGCCACGCCCCATTTGATACGGGTGTTTCCGGCATCGATGACAAGCACGCGACCGGTCGGACTCACGTCGCCTGGCCTCGCACGCTGACTTCCCCGCCATGGAAACGCCGCACGCTTTCCCCAGTGCGGACGACCAGTGCGCCGTCGGCATCCGTGCCTTCCACGACGCCATCCACATCGTGCCCATCCGGAAGGCTCACCCGAACGGGCCGTCCCTGCAGGACGTGCCACGCGCGGAATTCCGCTTCGAGCGGGGCGAAGCCACCGGCATCGAACCGGTCGATGTCTGCGGCAAGCTGTGCGAGCACGGATGCCAGAAGCGCATTGCGGTCGACGTCCGGACAGGACGAGGCGATGTCGATCGCGGGCTGCCCGACGGTGTCCAGCACGACTTCCGGCAGGCGCACGTTGAGGCCGATACCGATGACGGCAGCCGACGGACCGAGAGCATCGCCCTGCAGTTCGATCAGGATGCCGCCGAGCTTGCGGCCGGCGATCTGCAGATCGTTCGGCCACTTCACGCCGACACCCTCCACGCCGAACGATGCGACAGCCTTGGCGCAGGCCATGCCAACGACCAGGCTCAATCCGGAAAGCCCCCCCGCACCGCGATCGAAGCGCCAGAGCACCGAGAAAGTGAGCGCGCCGCCAAGGGGATTCACCCACTGGCGCCCGCGGCGGCCGCGGCCACCCGTCTGCATCTCTGCCGCGAGCACTTTGCCACCGGGCACCCCCGTGGACGCAGCCGCGAGCAGGTCAGTGTTCGTCGATCCCGTCTGGGCCACCACTTCCACCTGGAAGCGCGCCGCCCCGCCTCCCAGGGAATCGCGTACCCGCCCGGCATCGAGCCAGCCGTGTGCGTGCTGGAGCCGATAGCCGAGGCCGCGCACCTTCTCGATGGGCAGTCCGAGCGCGATGGCCTCCTGGATGCCGTTCCAGACAGTCGCGCGGGTGACGCCGAGTTCTCCGGCGATGGCCTCTCCGGAAACGAAACCCGACGGCCCGAGCCGCTGAACGATGGACAACGTGTGAGCATTCATGACAGGCCGAATGATAGGCTACCGCGACCCCGGGGAATTCGGCGCCGATTGATCCACGTCAAGCCGGCCCTGGCGCCTCGGTGGAACCATGCAACTGTCCTCCCCGCCGCATCGCACAGGAGCACCCGAGTCATGTACAAGCACATCCTCATCCCGGTGGACGGTACCCCGCTGTCGAAGAAGGCCATCCGTGAAGGCATCCGGCTCGCGAAGAGCTGCGGCGCCAAGGTCACGGGTTTCTTCTCGCCGCCGGAGTACGAAGTCCTGATCTACGGCGAGTACTTCCCGCCCGACCTCATGCCGCGCGAAGAATACGAAGAGCGCGCCGACGCGAATGCCGAGAAGATCCTGGCCGCCGTCCGCAAGGAAGCCGACGCGGCAGGCGTGCCGTGTGCCACCTACCACACCGCCAGCCGCATGCCCTGGGAGGCCATCATCGAGGCCGCCCGCAAGAAGCGCTGTGATCTCATCGTCATGGCGTCCCACGGCCGCAAGGGACTCACCGGCGTGCTGCTGGGCAGCGAGACCACCAAGGTGCTTACCCACTCCAAGATCCCGGTGCTCGTCTGCCGGTAGTCGCGTCCGGCGTGCCGCACCAGGGGCGTGTCTTCCCGGGAAGACGCGCCCTTTTCCTTTTGACGCACTGCCGCGTTGCAATTTCGCGGGCTTCGGCGATGATAGGCGCCCGTTTCTCTGCCTCATCAGGAATTCCATGCGCTTCCGCTTCACGGCCCTGCTGGCAGTGCTCGCCCTGCTGGTTCCGGCGCTGCCCACGGCCCATGCCGACAGTTTTCCCCGCAAACCCATCAAGCTGATCGTTCCCTTCCCGCCCGGCGGCACGCCGGACATGCTCGCGCGGATCCTCGGCCAGCAGGTGAGCACCATCGCGAAACAGCAGGTGGTGATCGACAACCGCCCGGGCGCTGCCGGCAATGTGGCCATGGAACTCGTCGCCCGCGCCGCGCCCGACGGCTACACGCTGATCATGGGCACCATCGGCACGCTGGCCGTGAATCCGTACGTGTACAAGTCGGTGGGCTTCGACGTGGCGAAGGACTTCGCACCGATCATGAATGCGGGCTCCATCTCCAATCTGCTGGCGGTGCATCCTTCCGTGCCGGTCAACTCGGTCAAGGAACTCGTGGACCTTGCCCGGAAGAAGCCGGGCACGCTCACCTACGCGACATCGGGCTTCGGATCGTCACTGCATCTCACGTCCGAGTACTTCCAGGCCGTGGCGGGCATCGATCTCCAGCACGTGCCCTACAAGGGCAGCGCGCTGGCCGTCACGGCGCTCGTGGGCGGGGAGACGAATCTCATGTTCGACAACATGCCGTCGATCGCACCGCACATCGTGGCCAACCGGCTGCGCCCGCTCGCCGTGACCGGCGCCGTTCGCTCGCGCCTGTTTCCCAATGTGCCCACGATGAAGGAATCCGGTTATCCAGACATCGTGGTCATGCCCTGGTACGGCGTACTCGCACCGGCGAAGACACCGCCCGACGTGGTTGCCCGTCTCAACGCGCTGTTCAACGAAGCCATGCGCGACTCCACGGTACGCAAGCGCTACGAAGAGATGGACGTCGAGCCGGGCGGCGGCACCGGCGCGCAGTTCGGCGAACTCATCCGCGCCGAGAGTGCGAAGTGGAGCAAGCTGATCCGCGACAAGAAGATCACCGCCGAGTGAGACAGGGACGGTTCGCCCGAGTCAGGTGAACCGTTCCCATCGCCCGCGAAGGTCCGCGCAAAAGCCTTGCGATTCACCAATGGCAGCGGCGAGCGCCGCATCACCGGAGGAAACCCGCCATGAAGATCCGCGCGTTCGAGACCATCCGCCTTCCTGACCGCCCCAACCTCCTGCTCCTGCAGCTGCACACCGACGAAGGACTGATCGGCCTCGGCGAGACCTCGCGCGGGCCCGGGCCCGTGGAGGCACAGATCCACGAACTGTTCGCCCCCATGCTGCTCGGGCAGGACCCGTTCGCGATCGAGAAACACCACCGCGCGATGATGGCCACGTACCTGGGCTTCGCCTCGAGCAGTGCGGAAATCCGCGCGGCGTCGATGATCGACATGGCGCTGTGGGACATCTTCGGTCAGGCGATGGACCAGCCGATCCACCAGGTGCTCGGCGGCAAGTCGCGCGACCGCATTCGCGTGTACAACACCTGCGCCGGCTACCACTACAACACGCGCTCCGTCGCCCGTCGCCAGATCGCAGTCGGTGACGCCAACCACGTATCGGAAGGCCCCTACGACGACCAGATCGCGTTCAATCAGCGCGCCGACGAGCTTGCGCACTCCCTGCTGGAGGAAGGCTTCACGGGGATGAAGATCTGGCCCTTCGATCCGTACGCGGAAGACCGCGGCGGCAGCTTCCTCCCGGCACGCGACATCGATCGTGCGCTGGAGCCGTTCCGGAAGATCCGCGAGGCCGTGGGCAATCGCATCGACATCATGGCCGAGTTCCACTCGCTCTGGAATCTGCAGCAGGCGAAGCAGATTGCCCGGGCACTGGAACCGTATGCCCCCTACTGGTCGGAGGATCCGATCCGCATGTGCGATGTTGCCACCCTCAAGGAATACGGCCGGTCCACCACGATCCCGGTCTGCGCGAGCGAGACCCTGGGCGGCATGTATCCCTTCCGCGAGGCGCTGCAGGCGCAGGCGGCGGACATCGTCATGCTGGATGTCGGCTGGTGCGGCGGCCTCACCGAGGCGCGAAAGATCGCGGCGCTGGCCGAAGCCTGGCAGCGGCCCGTGGCGCCGCACGACTGCAACGGTCCCGTGGTGTGGGTGGCCTCCATCCACTTCATGGCGCATATCTCCAGCGCGCTCGTGATGGAGGTGGTCCGCGCCTATTACACGACCTGGTACAAGGACATCCTCACCGACCTGCCCGAGGTGAAGGACGGCTACGTCAGCCCCCTCACGGGGCCAGGACTGGGCACCCGGCTGCTGCCGGACCTCGTCGCGAAGACCGGCGCCCGGACGCGGCTGACCGAGTTCGTGCCATGAACAGGTATCGCCTTTCCCTGGCGCGGCGGACACCGCGAGCACCGATGTACACTGGCCACGCCGTCAACGGAGGATCACGATGAAGTTCATCGGGCAGTTGCTGGGCGAACATCTCGGGCGCTATCCCGCCATGCAGGTCGCGGACGTGTACAAGCTGCTGCATCAGGCGGCACTCGGTTCGGCCCACGCCGTGGATGCCGCCAACGCGCGTGAACTCCTCCAGAAGGAAGCCACGGGTTTGACCCCCGCGCCGGAGGCGCTGCTGGCCGAAGTCATCTCGCCCGACGGCCGGCTCGCACGGGTTCACCTCGCGGCTTACCTCGGCAAGGGCCTGCCCCTCGACGCGCTGGCCGACGCCTTCGCGGGCACGGCCTCGACCTACACCGGTTCGGCAGACAAGCTCGCGAAGTTCTGCGGCTGTCTCGGGGATTTCGCCGATGCAGGCGGCATCCCGTTCTCCCGAGCCGAAATCGAATCGTTCATGGGCGCACGCCAGCGGGAAGGCTGGCCGGCTGTCCATCATTCGGATGCGTACCGCAAAGCTCACGCGCCCGCCTACCGCGTGGTGGACGTCTCCCTGCTCCCGCAACTCGGCATCACGCCGCCACCCCCCAAGTGAAAGACTCCAGCCACCGCATTCGCGACGTCATCGCGATCCCGACCTCGTTCCCGGTTCGCGACGAAGACAGCGTGACGCTCGGCGTGGGCCGCGCCGTGAAGCGCGACGCCGTCATCGTGAAGATCATCACCGAGTCGGGAATCGTCGGCTATGGCGAAGCCCATCACGGACGGGCACCGGGCGCCGTCGCCCGGCTCGTCGAGACGACGCTGCGGCAACTCGTGCTGGGCCAGGATGCCCACGACGTCGTCGGCATCTGGAAGCGCGTCTACGACAAGCAGCTTGCGAGTCACGGCATGGGGGCCGGTTCGTCGATCGGTCTGTCGGGCATCGACATGGCGCTGTGGGACATCCGCGGCAAGGCCACGGGACTGCCGCTGTACCGCCTTCTGGGCGGCGCCGACAAACCGGTGCCCGCCTATGCCGGCGGCGTGTCGCTGGGTTACCAGCCGCCGGAGGACCTCGTCGCCGAAGCCCGTGTTCATGTGGAGCGGGGCTACAAGGCGGTAAAGCTGCGCATCGGCGACACCGTGGCCAAGGATCTCGCGCGGATCGAGGCCGTGCGCCGCGCCTTCGGCGACGACATGGTGATCCTCACCGACGCCAACACCGGCTATGACGTGAAGGCCGTGCGGGCCGTCATGCCGGGCCTCGATGCGCTAGGTGTCGGCTGGCTCGAGGAGCCCTTCGCCGCGCACGATTACCACAGCTACCGCCTCGCAGCCGGGCTGGGCCGCACGCCGCTCGCCGCGGGCGAGAACCACTACACGCGCTACGAATTCCAGCACATCGTCGACACGCAGGCGATCACCATCCTGCAGCCGGATCTGTCGAAGAGCGGCGGCATTACCGAGGTGATGCGCATCGCCCATCTCGCCTCCACCTGGAAGCTGCCGATCCATCCGCACACCTCGATGACCGGCCTCAACATGGCCGCGTGCGTGCATTTCCTGTGCGCCATCGACAACCCGGGCTACTTCGAGGCCGACGTATCGAAGAACAACCGCTTCCGGGATCAGCTCGTCGCGACGCCGTTCGAGATCGGCCAGGACGGTTGCGTGCGACCGCTCCCGGGCCCCGGGCTCGGCGTGGAAGTCGACGAGGCTTTCCTCGCGGCCCATCCTCTCATCGATGGACCGGCCTACGTCTGACGCCGGACGGCGCCGCTTCGTCGGCGCCCTCGCCGCCGCGCCGCTCGCCCCTTTTGCGGCGCGAGCCCAGGAGAAGTACCCGCGCAAGAACGTGCGCATCGTCGTGCCCTTCACGCCGGGCGGATTCAACGACCAGCTCGCCCGGGTTCTGGCCCAGAAGCTCGGCGAGGCCTGGGGCGTCAGCGTGCTGGTCGACAACCGCCCGGGAGGCGGCACGATCATCGGGACGGATCTGGTGGCGAAGTCGGCGCCCGACGGGCACACGCTGCTGATCACGGGCTTTGCCTTCGCGGCCAACGCATCGCTGCACGCAACGCTGCCCTACGATCCGCTCGCGGATTTCGCGCCCGTGAGCCTCTGCGCAGCCACGCCGAACCTGCTCGTGGTGAACAACGATTTCCCGGTGAAGAGCGTCGCGGAACTCGTCGCGCTGGCGAAGGCGAAACCGGGTCAGCTCACGTTCGCCTCCGCGGGACCGGGGTCGTCCACGCATCTTTCCATGGAGTGGTTCAAGCTCCGGACGGGAATCGACATGGTCCACGTGCCCTACAAGGGCAGTGCGCCTTCGCTGGTCGACGTGATCGGCGGCCGCGTCCCGATGACCTTCGACAACACCCCAAACGTGATCGGCCATGTGCGCGCCGGAAAGCTTCGCGCCATCGCCGTGACGTCACCGCGGCGCTTCGCCCCGCTGCCGAACCTGCCGACCGTGGCGGAGACCGTGCCGGACTTCGAGGTGAGTTCCTGGTTCGGCCTGTCGGCGCCGGCACGCACACCGGTCGTGGTCATCGAACGGATCGCCCAGGAGGTGAACCGGATTCTGGGACTCACCGACGTGAGGGCGTTGTTCCGCGATCAGGGCGTGGAGACCATCGGCGGCAGTCCCGAGCAGTTCGGCAACCACCTGCGCAGCCAGATCGCGAAGTGGGGCACGATCGTGAAGGCGACCGGCATCCGTCTGCAGTGACCGGGGCTCAGTCGACTTCCAGCCGCTTCACGTCCCCCAGCACGAAGATATAGGACAGGGCACCCACGAGCGCGACAGCACCCACGTACGCCAGGGCGTAGTGGAAGGAACCGGTCCTCGCGACGATGAAGCCGATGACGAGCGGCGTGACGATGCCCGCCAGGTTCGCCGCGAAGTTGAACACGCCGCCGGTGAGACCCATCAGCTTGCGCGGCGCGATGTCGGAAATGAGTGTCCATCCCAACCCCGTCATGCCCTGCGCGAAGAACGCGAAGGACAGGATGGCGATCACCGCCGCGTCGGAATTCACGTAGTTGGCGCCGATGATGGTCGATGCGCCGAGCAGGCCGGCGATGATCGGAAACTTGCGCGCGATGTTCGCGGAGCCCGTCCGCTTCAGCAGCATGTCCGACACGATGCCGCCGATCATCACGCCAGCCGCGGCTGCAAGAAATGGCATCACGGCGAAGAAGCCGATCTTGATCCATCCCATCTGCCGCTCGGTCGCGAGGTAGGTCGGGAACCAGGTCAGAAAGAACACGAGGGTGGAGTTGCCGCCGAACTGCCCCAGGCACGCCCCCCAGATCTGACGGAAGCGCAGGAGCGCGCCCACCCGCTCCCACGAGAATCCGGCATCGGTTTCCGCGGAGACGCGGATGAGCCCGCCGCCGGCAGCGATGTAATCGAGTTCCGCCTGATTGACGGCAGGATACTGGTCGGGCTCGCGGTACTTAAGGAAGGTCCGCACAACCTGCGCGGATCGCGTGGCGGTCTGAAACGGGCGATGGCAAGGCGGGCGGCGCAGGCGGTATCGGGAATACCGGCAAGGCGACCAACACCGCCAGCGCCCGTTTCAGGCCGTCACCCGAAGGGACGGGGCCTTTCGGGCCGCTGGCGGCGTCAGCCTGTGCCTGGCGTACGTCCAGTACGCGGCGGCCCAGGCCTTCTTGCCATCGGCCCGAAAGACCTCCGTCGCGACCGCGCAGGTTGTGCGGACCTTCCTTAAACCACCACACGGCGGCGAACACGACACCTGCGACACCCGTCACGATGAACAGCGAACGCCATCCAAAGCTGCCGAGCAGCCAGAACAGCAGCGGACTGAAGCACGCCAGGCCGAGATACTCGCCGACGGTGTAGACGCCGGTCGCCCGCGCCCGCTCGCTCTGCGGAAACCACGTGCTCACGACACGGCTGTTGGTCGGAAAGCACGGGGCCTCGCTCACGCCCAGTCCGAACCGGCAGAAGCGCAGTGAGTAGAGCCCCGTCGCGAATCCGTGGAACAGCGTGAAGAGCGACCACAGCCCGACGGAGGCAAAGTACGTGAGCCGCGCGCCGAAGCGATCGAGAAACACGCCGCCGGGAATCTGCGCGGCCGCGTACGTCCACGAGAACGCCGAGAACACGACGCCCATCACGGCGGCCGAGAGGCCAAGCTCCTTCGTGAGTGTGGGGGCCGCGATGCCCAGCACGGTGCGGTCAAAGTAGTTGATCATCGTGCCGACGGCCAGCAGCGCAAGGATGACGAAGCGGGCGCGGGTCGGGCGCTTGGCGGTGATCATGGCGGCGGTCATTGCGCGGCCTCCGCGGCGCGGCTCATCTCCGCGAAATGGCACAGCATCCGGCCCTCGTCCGGCGCGAGACCGGTAAAAAGGCGGAATGCCTCGACCGCCTGGAACACGGCCATGCCGCCGCCATCGAGGGTCCGGCAGCCCCGGGCCCGGGCGACGCGGAGGAGTTCCGTCTCCAGCGGGAAGTAGACGATCTCGGCCACCCAGAGATCCGCCCTGAGCAGGGGCGCGGGCAGAGGCAACCCCGGGTGGCTGGCCATGCCGGTGGGCGTCGCGTGGACAAGGCCGTCGGCACTCGCCATCGCCTGCGCGAGGTCCGTACCGACCGCCACGCGATCGGCACCGAAGCGCTCCCGCAGCGAATTCGCCAGCGACGCGGCCCTCTCCGGCGCGACGTCGAACAACACGAGCCGACCCGTCCCGAGCGTGAGCATCGCGTGGGCGACGGCGGCGCCTGCGCCCCCCGCGCCGAGCTGGACCACCGAATGCCGCGGTGCGTCGCCAAGACCCCGCTCGAAGCTGTGCACGAATCCCGGGGCGTCGGTGTTGTGCCCGATGCGACGGCCATCCCGAAGCAGCACGGTGTTCACCGCGCCGAGCGCCCGGGCCTCGGGCGAAAGATCCGAAAGCAGCGGCATCACGGCCTGCTTGAACGGATGCGTGATGTTGAGACCGGCAAAGCCCATGAGTTCGGCCGACTCGACGAGCCGGGGCAGCGCGCTTTCCGGGACGCTCAGGCGTTCGACGTCGATCAGCCGATACCAGTATCGGAGACCGTGGGCGGTCGCTTCGCGTTCGTGCAGCGCAGGCGAGCGCGACGCCTGGATACCGGCCCCGATGAGGCCGATCAGGAAGTCGGGGGCAGACATGAGTAGCGAGATCCCTGGAGAGGCGGCTCTCTGCGGAGCCTGGACGGTTGGCTGGGTCGAGCCCAGTATTGCACGGCCCCGGGAGGCGGACATGCCGCCGGTTTTGGCCGGCGGGCCCCCGCACCGTAAAATGCGGGAGAGCGCCTGGTCACTCGCGCCCCGTCACCCGTCAAGGACACACCCCGTTGAGCAAACCCGACTCGAACGCCGCCCCGTCGCCCGCATCGAACTTCATCCGCAACGTCATCGATGCCGACCTGGCGAAGGGCACCTACGCCGCACGCACCTGGAGCGGCAGGCCCGGCCCGGCCGCCGCGCAGGCCGGCGCCGCCAAGGACCCGGCCCGCATCCGTACCCGCTTTCCGCCGGAGCCCAACGGCTACCTGCACATCGGCCACGCCAAGTCGATCTGCCTCAACTTCGGGACGGCGGCGGATTACGGTGGTGTCTGCCACATGCGCTTCGACGACACCAACCCGACGAAGGAGGACCAGGAGTACGTCGACTCCATCCTCGACTCGGTGCGCTGGCTGGGTTTCGGCTGGGGCGAGCATCTCTTCTACGCGTCCGACTACTTCGAGACTCTCTTCCGGTTCGCCGAGGCTTTCATCGAGCACGGGCTCGCGTACGTGGACTCGATCACGCCCGAGCAGATGCGCGAGTTGCGCGGCACGCTCACCGAGGGCGGCAAGGAAAGCCCGTATCGCGGCCGCAACGTGGCCGAGAACCTCGACCTGTTCCGCCGGATGCGCGCGGGCGAGTTCGCCGACGGCGCGCATGTGCTGCGGCTGAAGATCGACATGGCCTCGCCAAACATGAACATGCGCGACCCGGTGATCTACCGGATCCGCCACGCCCATCACCATCGCACGGGCGATGACTGGTGCATCTACCCGATGTACGACTACACCCATTGCATCTCGGACGCGCTGGAGAACATCACGCACTCCATCTGCACGCTGGAGTTCGAGGATCACCGGCCGCTCTACGACTGGGTGCTGGAAAAGCTCGCTGACTTCGGCCAGCTCGCGCGGCCGCTCCCGCATCAGTACGAGTTCGCGCGCCTCAATCTCACCTACACCGTGCTGTCGAAGCGCAAGCTGATTCAGCTGGTGGAAGAGAAGCACGTGCAGGGCTGGGACGATCCGCGCATGCCCACCATCGTGGGCTATCGCCGGCGCGGCTACACGCCGGAGTCCCTGCGCCTGTTCGCCGAGCGTATCGGGGTCTCGAAGGAAAACTCCATCATCGAGATGACGATCCTCGAGGACTGCCTGCGCAAGGATCTCGACGAACGCGCCCCGCGCGCGACGGCCGTACTGGATCCGGTCCGTCTCGTCATCGACAACTGGCCGGAAGGCAAGGTCGAGGAATGCGACGCTCCGGTGCATCCGCACAAGCCCGAACTCGGCAAGCGCCGCTTCCCCATCGGTCGCGAATTGTGGATCGAGCGCGAGGACTTCACGGAAACACCACCCAAAGGCTATTTCCGGCTGTTCCCCGGCAACATGGTGCGGCTGCGCTACGGTTACGTCGTGAAGTGCATCGGTTGCGACAAGGATGCTGGCGGCACCATCACGGCCGTGCATTGCGAAGTGATGCCCGATTCCAAGTCCGGCACGCCCGGCGCGGATACGTACAAGGTGAAGGGCAACATCCACTGGGTTTGCGCCGAGGGTGCGCTCGACGCCGAAGTCCGTCTGTACGACAGGCTATTCACGGTGTCGGCACCCGGCTCCGGAGATGCCGACTACCTGAAGCAGATCAATCCGGATTCGGTACGCGTGATCCGCGCCAGGCTGGAGCCCTCCCTGCGCGATGCGAAACCGGAAGACTGCTTCCAGTTCGAGCGTCACGGCTATTTCGTGGCGGATCTGCTGGACTCGAAGCCGGGCGCTCCGGTGTTCAACCGCGCCGTGACGCTGAAGGATTCCTGGGGGAAGAACTAGGGAAGCGGCCGATGACCGCCGCGGACATCCCTCGCGGAAGTCCGCGCGTCAGGGCCTGACGCCGTCCCAGGGCAGCGTGGTCTCGTCGGCGGCGTTGCCCCAGAAACCCCGGAAGCTGCGGTAGTCGGCGGAGAACAGCAGGCGGGCGACGCCCTTGCCGTACTTGTCGCTCCACTGGCAGCGCAGGAGGTACTCGACTTCCCACGCGCAGTCGTCCAGCGCGCCGGCTTCGAAGCCGGCCTCCTCACCCACGGCGTAGGTCCCGCGCCAGTTCCCCTGACCGTCCCGGAAGAACACCGTGAGCACGGGATCGAGGCCGTCGCCGTTGTAGACCTGTCCCTCGTAGCCGCCTTCGAGCGGCCCGGTGGCCTTTTCCTCGGGGTCGTCGTCACCGGCGGCAGCCACGGTGCAAACGAGAGCGAGCAGGGCGGCGCCCAGAACGCGAGGGGCGACGGCAGGGCGCATTTTCATCGGGCAATTCCTTCGTGCGAAGTCGTGGGGCCTGTCGAGACCACCGGGAGAGGGAAGGTCACAGCCCGCGTTCCGTCAGGCCGGGCCCTTCAGTTCCACTTCGACGAACACGTACTCGTAATCGTTAGCATTGATGACGTCGTGCTCCACGCCGGCCGGCCGGGAGTAGGAGACGCCGGCCTTCAGCGCGACCTCCCGCGTTCCCTGCGGCTCCACGAGACGGAGCTTGCCGTCGAGCATCGGCACGACGACGTAGTCCATCTCATGGCGATGAAATCCGGTCGACGCACCGGGCGCGAAGCGCCACTCGGTGACGCGCACGCGGTCGTTGTCGATCTGGACGGTAGGCACGGCGGAGGTCATGGCCGGATTATGGCCCCGGGTCGGGGTAATTGGCGAGTGCGCCGCACGTGCCGCCCTCCCGCGCGTGACGGCGCTCTCAGTGCAAGACGCTGTTACAAAGAGCCGCTTACCGGCTACCATCCTGGTCGGAGCTTGTGGTGTTCGTCGTTCGATCCTCCGGGTGCGCGCGTTTCGCCCGCGCCCGCCGTACAGGAGATCCCCATGGCCCGGCAGATTCTTGCCCTCGACGTCTCGGGTGCCCCGCGCGACTGGGTCAGCGTGGAGACAGCCGTCACGTACTACGCGCGATCGATGGTCGCCTATGGCATCGGGGGGCCTGCGATCGTCTACCACGGCGGCTGGCAGCGGGGCGGCGCCCGTTCCGTGATCGTGGTGGAGAACATCATTGCAGTGGCCGGGCGGGAGCGGACGGCGCTCTGGCAGGCCCACGTGCCGCGCCTCACCAACGTCAAGCTCTTCGCGCGGGACCGCCGCCTGTGTGCTTACTGCGGCCTGCGTTTCCGGACGGGCGACCTGTCGCGGGAGCATGTGATTCCGGTATCACGCGGCGGCGCCGACTGCTGGACCAACGTCGTCACGGCCTGCCACGCCTGCAATGCCGCCAAGGGCGCACGCACGCCTGAAGAAGTCGGGATGCGGCTCCGTTACCTGCCCTACGTGCCGTCCCGCTGGGAGGACTTCATCCTCGCCAACCGCTACATCCTGGCAGACCAGATGGAGTACCTTCTCGCGAAGGTGCCGGCCACCAGCCGCCTTACCGCCTGACTCCGCAAGCGCCCGGGCCAGAACGCAGGCCGGCGAAACATAAACGCCCCGGGAGAGCATCAGCCGGGGCGTTCGTAACTTCAGGGGCTGCAACGGACGCAGCCCGTGGTGGAGGTCAGGGTTTGCGGTGCTCGATACCGTACTTGGCGTAGATGCGCGTCAGGGTTCCTTCCGACAGCAGCTTGTCCAGCACCTTGTTCACTTCATCGACCAGCGCCTGATCGGACTTCCGCAGGCCGACGGAGACTTCCCAGCTGAGTTCCGGCGCGCTGTCGAAGGCGTACGCCAGCTGGATGCCCGACTCGGGCTTGGTGTGGATGTAGTAGCTGAGTGTCGCGATCGACACGGCCGCACCGTAGATCTGGCCCTTCGCGAGGTCGTCGACCATGTCGTTCTGGAACGCGTAGGGGGTGAGCGTCGCGCCGTTCTTGCCGAGGACGACGCTGGCGACGGAGTTCACCATCACGCCGACCTTCTGATCCTTGGCGAGCTGCTTGTAGTCCGATACCGGGGTCGCCCCCTTGGTCACGCCGAGCGCGACGCCCGACTTCTGGTACGGACGGGTCAGCAGCGAACGGCCCTTGTTCATCGCCACGTCGTTCACGCTGTCCAGCTGCATGTCGCAGTTGACGACATTCGCACGGCGGCGAGGCACGATCCACTCGATCGACAGATTGAGCCCCAGCCCTTCCGCGATCGCGCGGCCAATCTCGACCTGGAAGCCCGGATCGCCCGGCTGGTCGCTGGCATAGGGCAGGGTCTCGGGGCTGGCACACATGGAGATGGTTCCCAGCGCCTTCACCTCGGCGAGCGTCCGCGCGCCGGCCGGCAGCGCAAACGCCAGCCCCGCGAAGATCAGCCCTGCAGTGCCAAGGGCGCGCCGGAGGCGCGTGGTCGTGCGGATCAAACCGGTGCTGCTCATGGATTCTGCGGCTCCTCGCCTTCCTTGAGGCTGCGGATGAATTTCACGATGTCGCGGATCTGCGCATCGGAATAGACGCTGCCGAATGCCGCCATGCGGCTCGGCATCCCGTTCTTGATGCGGTTGAAGAGGTAATCGTCCGTCCGCTCCGAATTCATGAGCTGAGGACCCTTTCCGGCCTTGCGACCATAGTCCGCATGGCAGAAACCGCAGACGTTGCGGAAAGTGTTCTTGATGTCCAGGGGCTTGGGTGCCGGCGCGTCTTCCGCACGGGCAGGCAGCGCGGCCCCGAGGGCCATCACCAGCGCGGACGCGAGGGTCACGGGAATAAGCTGGTCACGAAAACGTCTCACGGCAATACCTCCAATAGTTCGAAATTCCGGCCGGGAACGGGGAGCGACGCTCCGCCCGCCGGCCTATCACAACGCCGCCGGTGCACCATGCGCCGACTCCGAAAGACAAAAAGGGCGGGGACGCCGTCCCCGCCCTCCTACTGCATCAGGCAAACAGCAAGCCTGATATCGCGCTTACTGCAGCGAGTAGACCTTCAGGACACCGGAGTCCTTCGGCATGCTCTTCCAGGGCTCGCCCCAGAGGTCGCCGTAGCCGTCGCCCACCAGGCTGCCCCAACCCGTCATGACTGCAACGTACTGCTTGCCGCCGGCCAGATAGGAGATGGTGCCACCCACGCTGCCCTGACCCATGTTGTGGGACCAGAGCTTCTTGCCGTTGGCGGCGTCGTAGGCGGTGAACATGCCGTCGGCCTCAGGCACGAACAGCACGTTGCCGGCGGTCGACAGCAGACCACCGTGGGGGACTGCACCGGGGTACTTGATCTCGAACTTCACAGCGCCGGTGAGCGGGTCGCGGGCACGGATGTGACCGAAGGCCTGCTTGTCGCCGGGGCCGTGCATCGTGAAGTTGGCACCGATGTTGAGCTGAACGACGGGCTCGGTGATCGGCTCGGTCTTCACGATTTCCAGGTCCATACACCACTCGAAACCGACCTTGTAGAGCAGGTTGGTCTTGGGGCTGTAGGTACCGGCGTTCCAGCTGTAGCCGCCGGCGATGGCCGGGCAGAGGTTGACGTGCTTGCCTTCGGGCGGATCCCAACGGCCGACGAGCGTACCGTCGTCCTTGATGTCCTTCACGAAGTTGATGGCATCGACGCCCTTGTAGACCTTGACCGGCTTGCCGGACTTGCGGTCGAACACGAACACGAAGCCGCTCTTGCTCGGATGCACGACGTACTTCTTGCCGTCACGCTCGATCATCATGAGTTCGCCCTGGGCAGGGTCGAAGTCCCATGCATCGTGCGGGAGGACCTGGTGGTAGCTCTTCAGCTCGCCCGTGTCGGGGTTGAGTTGCAGCACCGAGGACGTGTACAGGTTCAGGCCGGGGCGCGGGCCTTCGGTCATGAACTTGTCGCCGGCCCAGTCGTACAGGGGGGCCGGATTGGCGGTACCCCACCACACCGTGTCGTTCTCGGGATCGTAGCTGCCGGCCATCCAGCCGCCGCCGCCACCGGTCTTGTAGGAGTCACCACCCCAGGTATTGCGGGCATCGGACGCCGTGCCGTCGTTACCGCCGGAGGTCAGGAAGTGCCAGACCTTCTGGCCGGTCTTGGCGTTGACGCCGAAGATCGGACCGCGATCCGGCCACTCGCCGCCCTGGGCGCCGATGATGACCTTGTCCTTCACGACCAGGGGAGCGCCGGTGAAGCCGACCGTCAGCTTCTCGGAGTCGACCAGCTTGGTTTCCCAGTTGAGCTTGCCGGTCTTCATGTCGATGGCGGCGAGCTTGCCGTCCAGCGTGCCCATGTAGAGGTTGCCGTAACCGGCGGCGAGACCGCGGTTGTAGGGCGAGTGCGTCTGGCGGGCGACCAGGTCTTCGTTCAGCTTGTGCTTGTACGTCCAGATCATCTTGCCGGTCGCGCCGTCGAGTGCGTAGACCTGGTTGTACGGGCTGGTGTAGTAGAGGACGCCGTCGATGGCGAGCGGCACGCCCTGCAGACCGCGGTTCGCACGGGAGGCCACATGAGACCAGGCTTCCTTCAGCTTGCCGACGTTCTTCGTGTTGATCTGATCGAGCGCGCTGTAGTGCCAGGACTTGTACGAGCCGTGATAGCTCATCCAGTTGCCCGGTTCCTTGTCCGCGTTCAGCAGGCGGTTGGAATCGACATCTGCCGCGACGGCGCCGCCGGAAGCGAGCAGAGCAGCCGAGACGGCCGCTGCCAGCGCCGAAGGCACGAGGCGAAGGGCTTGACTACGCATGAGTAAACCTCCCAAGAATTGAAAATCAGGTACCGCGGGATGTGGACCGGACTGAGCCGGGAGCAGCGGGGGACTCGTTGGAGCCCGACGACTCCGTCGGAAGGAATTGCTGACGTCCACGCGGCTGCGGACCCCGTTCACCCGACAAGACACTCAACTGAGGCCAGGTGCTCGACGGACTGGAAAAGTGTGGGTACTTTTCGCGGTGACGTCAAGGAAAAACACCCGGATACGCAGAGAACTTTTCTCACATCTCGCCGAGAGAAGATTCCCGAGCCCCCTGGCCTGGACAAACGTACTTTGTCCGGCGCCCCTCCTTCGGCGTGGCGGAGTAGTCTCGAGCGGGAAACGTCCTGTCGGCGCGGGGTGCGTGTGAACCGGACCCTCTCCCTGACTCGAAAAAGGTGCCTCATGGGCAGCAACAACACCCTGGTGGAGCTGGTGGCCGAGCTCTTCACAGCCATCAAGCTCCTGTCGGGCTATCCGGTGCCGGACATCCTCCCGGAGGTCCATGTCGTTCCGCCGACGCAGATTCATTCGATGCTGTGCAAGGGCAAGCCGTGCGGCATCAAGGCGTTCTATCTGCCGGACCGGGGCATCTTCGTGAGCGACACGGTGGACCCGTCGCAGGACACGTTTGCGCGATCGATCCTGCTTCACGAACTGGTGCATCACGTCCAGCATCTGAGTGGCCGCTTCGACCGCATCGGCGACCAGTGCGACCGCTGGTTCTCGAAGGAACGCGAGGCCTATCAGGTCCAGAACGCGTATCTGCAGGATCAGGGCGAGCGACGCCGTTTCGCGCTCGACTCCCTGCCGTTCATGTGCGGTGACCGCGGCAAGTGACGCCCCGGGACCGGACGGCCGACCCGGCGAAACCGGACGACGCCACCCCCGAGCGATCGTCCTTCACAAGCGCACCGCAAGAGTGCGGGCGAACGCCCGTCAGGCCGCGAAGAACGAGCCGATCGCACCGTTGAGGAACGCGGCATCCTCGGCGCGCTGGCTCGTGGCAGCCTGGTGCCCTTGCAGCGATGGGATCTCGACGAAACGGGCGCCAGGCACCGCCGCGGCGATGTCCCGCGCGCAGATGACCGGATTGAACAGGTCCATCGCGGGCGCGGCGATCAGCATGCGGGCGCGAATCGACGCGAGGGCGGCATCGGTGCCGGCGTGGCCCGGCGTCGTCCCCACGTCGTGTCGTTCGTACGCCCGCGACTGGTACAGGTAGTCCGTCGCGTCGAAGCCGTTGCGGCGAACCTGCGCCACCATCGCGTCGAACCACTCGTGCGTGTCGTCGCACCCCGACATCTGTTCGGCCAGTGCCATGGGCGTCCGCGACAGAAGCACCGTCATGAGCCCCGCATAGGCGCGCCACCCACGATCGGGAATCCCCGCGAAGCCGTCCCCCGTCCACGCCGGATCCGCCATCAGACACGAGCGCGCGGTTTCCGTGACTGCGACCGCCCACGGCGCGGTGCGCGCCATCGGCGTCATCGCGACGGAGCGCGCCGCGAAATCCGGGTGAGACACGACCCACTGCAGCGCCTGCATGCCTCCCATCGACGCACCGACGACCGCGAACGCGCGGTCGATGCCGAGGTGCTCCGTGAGCAGCCGATGCTGCGCATGGACCATGTCGCGAATCGTGAACCGCGGAAAGCGCATGCCCGGCTGCCGCGCACTGTTCGACGGGGAGGTCGACAGACCGTTGCCGATGGGATCCACGGCGACGACGCAGTATCGCGAGGGGTCGAGCGCCCGCCCCTCTCCGATCAGGAAGTCGAGGCGGTGATGATTGCCGGTGAGCGAAGCGCAGACGAGGACGACATTCTCTCCGCGCCCCGTCGGCGTGCCATGCATGACGTACGACTGCCCGAAGTCGTGGATCACCTCGCCCGACTCGAGCCGCAGGTCGCCGAGCGCAGCCATCGAATGGGGCCTGTCGATCTGGCCCGGCGCCAGGGAAGGATGACTGCCGGCTCGCGCAGCCATGTCAGTCGAACTCGATCACGGTGCGGATACCCTCACCTCGCGCCAGCGTGGCGAAGCCGTCGTTGATATCGGCGAGACGAATCCGCCGGGTGATGAGTTCATCGAGCATGAGGCGGCCAGCGAGGTACTCGCCAGCCAGCCACGGGAAGTCCCGGCTCGGACGCGCATCACCGTAGCTCGACCGCACGATGCGCCGCTCGCCCATCAGCGAGCCCCATCGGAAGGACACTTCCCGGTCCGCGTTGACCTTGCCGAGCCACACCACTTCGCCGCCGGGACGGACTGCCTCCACGGCAAGGCGGAACACATCGGCGTGACCGGCTGCCTCGAACACGTAGTCGGCGCCACGCCCGCCCGTCAGCGCCCTGATGGCGGCGACCGGATCGCCCGCCGTCGCATCCACCGTGTCCGTGGCACCGAACTGCTCCGCTCGCGCAAGCTTCGCCGACCCGCGATCCACCGCGATGATCCTGCCGGCGCCGGCCATGCGGGCACCCTGGATGGCGTTCAGGCCCACGGCACCGCACCCCATCACCACGACGCTCGCGCCTGCCGGAACCTTCGCCTTGCGCACGACCGCCCCGACACCGGTCATCACGCCGCAGCCGATGATGCACGCCCGGTCGAAGGGCATGGCTTTGGGAATGGGGATCGCGCCGGATTCGGGCACGACCGTGAACTCGGCGTGGGTCGATGTGACGGAATAGTGGTGGACCGTCATGCCGTCCTTGGACATGCGGGATCGGCCATCCAGGAGATGCCCCCGCGGCTGATGCCGCGTGAACGGCTCGCACAGGATCGGCTGGTCACGAACACAGTAGAAGCAGTGCCCGCAGTTGGGGTTCCACGAGAGGATCACGTGATCACCCGGCACCACTGTGGTGACCGAATCTCCCACCGCTTCGACCACCCCGGCGCCTTCGTGCCCCAGGACAATGGGCATCGGGTACGGCAGCGAGCCCTGAATCACCTCCAGGTCCGTGTGACACAGCCCGCTCGCCCGCACCCGCACCAGCACGTCGGTCGGGGCGAGCGGCGCCATCTCGAGCGTCTCGATGGTGAGCGGCCGATTGACCTCGCGCAGCACCGCAGCCTGGAAGTGCATCGTTTCCTCTCCGGGGCGGTCGGCCCCGCGTTGGTCGTCCGCCAAGGATACCCGCCAAAGCTCCCGGCCCCGGATCCCGGGAGCGCGCACGGCGGGCGCCCGTTTCGGGAACATGACGAACCAGCCCCATCGGCATCATTCTTAGAACCAGGTCGAATAAGAAAATACGAAAGCGTTTCTTCCGTCACCCGAGGGGGGTCGGTAGGCTCCTGGTTCCGTTCTCCGAGGAACGGGTTGTCCCGTGGATGCGTCCCGGGCCGACCGTTCCTCTCACCCAGATTCCCCAGATGCCCCGGTTCCACCTTCTTCTCGCCGCCCTCGGCCTGATCGCCAGCTTGTCCGCCCAGGCGGACGTCACGCTCATGAATGTCTCCTACGATCCGACGCGGGAGCTGTACCAGGAGATCAACGCCGCCTTCGCGAAGCGCTGGGCCGTGGCCGGCAAGGAGAAGATCTCCATCCGCCAGTCGCACGGGGGCTCCGGCAAGCAGGCGCGAGCCGTGATCGACGGCCTCGACGCCGACGTCGTCACACTGGCCCTCGCCTACGACATCGACGAGATCGCCGCCCGCGGCAAGCTTCTGCCCGTCGACTGGCAGAAGCGCCTGCCGCACAACAGCTCGCCTTACACGTCCACGATCGTGTTCCTCGTCCGGAAGGGCAATCCCAAGAACATCCAGGACTGGGAGGATGTCGTCCGCCCGGGCATCTCGGTCGTCACGCCCAACCCCAAGACCTCCGGCGGCGCCCGCTGGAACTACCTGGCAGCCTGGGTCTATGCGATCAAGAAATACGGCAAGGACGATGCGAAGGCGCGTGACTTCGTGTCGCGGCTGTACCGCAACGTGCAGGTGCTGGACTCCGGCGCGCGCGGGTCCACCACGACGTTCGTCGAGCGCGGCATCGGCGATGTGCTGCTCGCCTGGGAGAACGAGGCGTTCCTCGCCGTGAAGGAACTCGGGCCGGACAAGTTCCAGATCGTGGTGCCCTCCGTGAGCATCCTGGCCGAGCCCCCCGTGGCCGTGGTCGACAAGGTGGTGGATCGCCGCAACACGCGCCTGGCCGCTCAGGCGTACCTCGAGTTCCTCTACACGGACGAAGGCCAGGACATCATCTCCAGGCATTACTACCGCCCCACCTCGGTGATCGCGCTGTCCAAGTACGCCAAGCTCTTTCTCAAGCTGAATCTGGTCAAGCTGACCGACGTCTTCGGCAGCTGGCAGAACGCGCAGAAGACTCACTTCGCGGATGGCGGCGTGTTCGACCAGATCTTCGTCCCGGGGGGGCGATGAGCGCCGTCCTGCGTCGCCACAGCGTGCTGCCGGGCTTCGGTCTGGCGCTCGGTTTCACGGTGCTGTATCTCAGCCTGATCGTGCTGATCCCGCTGGGCGCGGCGTTCGCCAAGACAGCGACACTCACGTGGGAAGCCTTCTGGACGACGGTGACCGCACCGCGAGTGTTGGCCTCCTACAGACTCACGTTCGGCACGTCGCTGCTCGCAGCCGCCATCAACGCCCTGTTCGGCCTGCTGGTCGCCTGGGTGCTGGTCCGGTACCGATTCCCCGGCAAGCGCCTGATCGACGCGCTGGTCGACCTCCCGTTCGCCCTGCCTACGGCGGTCGCCGGCATAGCGCTGACCGCCCTCTACGCCTCGAACGGCTGGATCGGCAGCATCCTCGAACCGCTCGGCATCAAGGTCGCGTTCACACCGCTCGGCATCCTCGTCGCCCTCACCTTCATCGGCCTGCCGTTCGTCGTGCGGACGGTGCAGCCGGTGCTGGCCGATCTGGAACCCGAACTCGAGGAGGCCGCCGCGACACTCGGCGCCACCCGGCTCCAGACTTTTCTGCGCATCGTGCTGCCGACTCTGACGCCGGCTCTGCTCACCGGCTTCGCGCTCGCGTTCGCCCGCGCGATCGGTGAGTACGGTTCCGTGATCTTCATCGCCGGCAACATGCCGATGGTCTCCGAGATCACGCCGCTTCTCATCATCACCAAGCTCGAGCAGTACGACTATGCGGGCGCGACCGCCATCGCAGTCGTGATGCTGGTGATCTCCTTCTGCCTGCTGCTCGTGATCAATCTTCTGCAGGGCTGGTCCCGCAAGCGCCGGGGAATGACATGAGTGCGGCCGCGATCCCCCTGCCGGTCGCGCCGGCCTCCTCGCCCGCGCGCTCCGTCCGGGACGCCACGCACGAGAGTCCCTGGGTGCGCTGGACGCTGATCGGCATCGCTCTCGCCTTCCTGACGCTCTTCCTGTTCGTGCCTCTCGCTGCCGTCTTCTACGAGGCCCTGCGCAAAGGCGTGGACGTCTATCTGGCGGCGGTCATCGAAGAGGACGCGCTGGCCGCGATCCGGCTCACGCTGCTCACGGCCGCGATCGCCGTGCCGCTCAATCTCGTGTTCGGCGTGGCGGCAGCCTGGGCGATCGCGAAGTTCGAGTTCCGCGGCAAGAACCTGCTCGTCACGCTCATCGACCTGCCCTTCTCGGTGTCACCGGTCGTATCGGGTCTCATCTACGTGCTGGTCTTCGGTCTTCAGGGCTGGTTCGGCGAGACGCTGCGTGACCACGACCTCAAGGTGATCTTCGCGGTGCCGGGCATCGTGCTCGCCACCGTGTTCGTGACGTTCCCCTTCGTCGCGCGCGAACTCATTCCCCTCATGGAAGCCCAGGGCAAGGATGAGGAAGAAGCCGCGGTCGTGCTCGGCGCCAGCGGCTGGCAGGTGTTCTGGCGCGTGACGCTGCCCAACGTGAAGTGGGGGCTTCTCTACGGCGTGATCCTCTGCAACGCCCGCGCGATGGGCGAGTTCGGCGCCGTCTCGGTGGTGTCGGGCCACATCCGCGGCGCGACGAACACCATGCCGCTGCACGTGGAAATCCTCTACAACGAATACCAGTTCACCGCGGCCTTCGCGGTGGCCTCGCTGCTCGCCCTGCTCGCGCTGGTGACGCTCGCCCTCAAGACCTGGGTCGAACGCCGCTTCGAGCAGGACCGCGCAGCCGACTGAGAGCCGGAGAAGACTGATGAGCATCGACGTACGCGACGTGAACAAGCGTTTCGGGAACTTCAAGGCACTGGACCACGTGAGCCTCGAAGTGCAGACCGGAGAGCTGCTTGCGCTGCTCGGGCCGTCGGGCTCCGGGAAGACAACGCTGCTCCGCGTGATCGCCGGGCTCGAGACCCTGGACTCCGGACAGGTGCTGTTCCACGGCGAAGACGCGACGGACCGCCACGTGCGCGAGCGCCAGGTGGGCTTCGTGTTCCAGCACTACGCGCTGTTCCGGCACATGACGATCTTCGAGAACGTGGCTTTCGGCCTGCGGGTGCGCCCGCGGCAGGATCGACCCTCGGACAGCGAGATCAAACGCAAGGTGATGGAGCTGCTGTCGCTCGTTCAGCTCGACTGGCTCGCCGACCGCTACCCGCACCAGCTCTCCGGCGGCCAGCGCCAGCGGATCGCGCTGGCCCGCGCGCTTGCCGTGGAACCGCGTGTGCTGCTGCTGGACGAACCCTTCGGCGCCCTGGACGCCAAGGTCCGCAAGGAACTGCGCCGCTGGCTTCGCCGCCTCCATGACGAGATGCACATCACCACGGTGTTCGTCACCCATGATCAGGACGAAGCGCTCGAGGTGTCCGATCGGGTCGTCGTCATGAACGAGGGCAGCGTCCAGCAGATCGGCACACCGCAGGAGGTATACGACAACCCCGCCAATGCCTTCGTCTACCAGTTCCTCGGCAACGTGAACCTGTTCCACGGCCGCGTGCAGAAAGGCCGTGCCCGCTTCGGCCCCCTGGAACTGGCGACCCCCGAGCACTCTCACCCGATGGAGTCGCCCGCCGTCGCCTTCGCACGACCGCACGACATCGAACTCGTCCGACCTGCGGCGGATACCGCGGGCATCCCCGCTCGGGTGGAACACCTGCTCGCCGTCGGTTCCACGGTCCGTGTCGACCTGCTCACGGACGACGACACACCCATTCACGTGGAGCTGTCCCGGGATGCGCACGCCCGTCTCGCACTCGTGGCCGGCGAGCAGGTCCTGGTGCGCCCGAGGAACGTGCGAGTCTTCGCGCACTGAGCGTTCCCGGCGCTCCGGCCGATGCCGGTCGGGCGATTGACATTGCAGCCTCGCAGGAACCCTCACTAAACTGGGGGTTCTTCAACTCGCGAGGACCGCACCATGAACATCCAGAGCATGATCGACACCGCCACGGTGCACCTGACGACCTTCGGCCTGAAGATCGCCGGCGCGATTGCCTTCTGGATCGTCGGCCGCTGGCTGATCGGCGTGAGCATCCGGGCGCTGTCGGCCGGCCTCACGCGCCAGCAGGTGGACCCGACGCTGCTGCGCTACATCGGCAACATCGTCAGCGTCGCGCTCAACATCGTTCTGGTCGTCGCCATCCTGGGGTACTTCGGCGTCGAGACCACGTCGTTCGCGGCGCTCGTGGCCGGCATGGGCATCGCCATCGGCGCGGCGTGGGCCGGGCTCCTGTCTAACTTCGCGGCCGGGGCGTTCCTGGTCGTGCTGCGCCCGTTCAAGGTGGGCGACTACGTGAAGGCCGGCGGCGTCGAGGGCACGGTCAAGGAGGTCGGGCTGTTCGCGACGACCATCCTCACGCCCGACAACATCAGCACCTTCGTCGGCAACAACAAGATCTTCTCGGACACCATCCAGAACTTCTCCGCGAGCGCATTCCGCCGGGTGGACCGCTCGGCCCAGATCGCGCACGGCGTCGATGCGCAGGACGCCATCGCCCGGCTGAAGACGGCGCTTGCCGCCATTCCGAACGTGACGACCGAGCCCCCGCCGGACGTGGAGATCGTCGACTTCAACGAACGCGGCACCGTCCTCGCCGTGCGGCCGTACACGCACACCAACAACTACTGGCAGGTGTACTTCGATACCAACCGCGCGATCTCGGACACTTTCGGCGCAGCCGGCTACCCGATCCCCGAAACGCCAGTCCGGGTCGGCAAGGCCGCCTGACACCCACGCGCCCTCTGGCGGGCGGCGCCGGATCGCACTGACGCGTGAACGCCCTCCCGCAGTGCAGCCCGTCCGGGTCCGCACTGCGGAGGGGCGCGGCGCTTTCAGACCGAATCGGCTTCGCCGCCACCAAATCAGGCGGTTGCGCACACTCGCCTGTGGCACCGAACCTGCGGAGCACTCCGACGTTCCCCGTCTGGAGTGCTCCCATGCTCTTCGCTGGCCGCAAGGCAAGCCCGTCCCGTTCGCGCCGTCTCGCCGCTCTGGCGGCGCTCGTCGTGTCGATGTTCGTCGCCCTCCCCGCCTCTGCCGCCACGGCGATCCGGATCGGCACCGTGGCCTGGGTGGGGTACGGCCCGTTCTATGTTGCCGACGCCCTCGGTCTGTTCAAGAAGGCGGGCCTCAGTGTCGAGCTCAAGATGTTCGCGGATCCGGTGGAGATTCCCCCGGCCATTGCCGGCGGCGCCCTGCAGGGCGGCATGGTGACGTACAACCAGGTTCTGCCCCAGATCGAGAAAGGGCAGATGCAGAAGGTGGTGCTGCCCATCGACTACTCGTACGGCGCCGACGCGATCGTCGTGGGCAAGGGCATCGACAAGATCGCGGACTTCAAGGGCAAGAAGATCGGACTCGTTCAGCTGTCGCCTTCGGACATCCTGCTCGCCTACGCGATGAAGAAGAACGGCCTCGCGGAATCCGACGTCACGCTCATCAACATGGCGCCCGACGCCATCCCGCCCGCCATGGCGGGCGGCCAGCTCTCCGTCGGCGTGACCTGGGAACCCATGCTTTCCCAACTGCTCGCCATGAAGAGCGGCAAGGGCTTCAAGGTGATCTACTCCTCCAAGGATGCGCCAGGCGTCATCACCGATGTGCTCGTGTTCGACGACCGATTCATCCAGTCGCACCCGAAGGAGATCGAAACGCTCGTGAAGGTCTACCTGGACGCTCTCGCCTACGTGAAGGCAAAGCCCGACGAATCGGCGAAGATCATCGCCAAGGTCATGAGCATCACGCCGAAGGAAGTGAAGGAGCAGATGCCGCTCGTGCGAAACCTCCAGGCTGCGGACATCCGCAAGGCGTTCACGAAGTCTAACGAGCCCCTGTCGTTCTTCGGCAGCGGCCCGCTTATCGGCGAGATCCTCAGGGCCCGCGGCGAGGTCAAGGTCGTGCCCGCCATCGAGGACACTCTGGAACCGAAGTTCGTGAACGCCGTCCTGGGGAAATGAGCGCCTCGCCCGCGGCGTCCAAGCCGACCAGACTGCTGCGATACGCAGACGCCCTCGCGCCGACGACTGCCGTCCTCGTCTACATCGCGGCAGCCTATGTCGGAGGGTTTGCCGCGCTGATCTTCGGCGGCTGGCCGGGCTGGCTTGCCGGCGTGCTGCTCACCGCGCACGCCATGGTGATCGCGGCCTACATGATCCACGAGTGCGCGCACAACTCGGTGTTCCGGGACCCGGCCCACAATGCCCGCCTGGGCCGGGTGCTGTGCTGGATCACCGCCGCGTGCTACGGCACCTACGAGGAGATCCGCGACAAGCACATGCGGCATCACGTGGACCGCGCGGACGTGGTGTTCCTCGACTATCGCGAGATCCTCCGAGCCCGGCCCTGGCTGCGCCGAGCGCTTGCGACGCTGGAGTGGTTCCACGTGCCGGCCACGGAAGTCATGATGCACGCGCTCGTGCTCTGGCTGCCCTTCCGCGCGCCGTTCTATCGCCACAACCGTACGCGCGTGCTTGTGTGTCTCGCCATTCGCGGCAGCGCGTTCCTCGCACTCGCCTGGTTCGCGTGGCCTGCAGCGGCTGGCTACGTGGCGGCCTATCTGCTGCTGCTCATCGTGCTGCGGATCATGGACATGCATCAGCACACCTACGAAGTCTTCGTGACGCTGGGCACCGGACGCAAGGGGCCGCCGAAGGAATTCGACCGGGCGTACGAGCATCGCAACACCTTCTCCAATGCCCTGGGACGCAGCCGGCTGCTCAATCTCGTGGTGCTCAACTTCGGCTTTCACAATGCTCACCACGAGCGGCCCGCCGCTCCTTGGTACCAGTTGCCCCGCCTCAACCGTGAACTGTTCGGCGCCGAAGCCGAGCGGTTCCTGCCGTTCATCAACGTCCTTCGGGGCTACCACCGGTACCGCGTCGTTCGGGTGATGAACGAAGACCACGGCGACATGGACGTCGGCACCGGCCCGGACAAGGGACTGGGATTCGTCGGTGTCTACGGTGTATCGTTCCTCACCGCCCTTTGAATCGCATCCATCCACGAAAGACACGAAAGAGGAGACACCAATGACCACCGAAGCCGTCGTCGACGAAACCATGTGGGACGGCTCGCTGCACGCGAGCACGCTCGGCACCTTCATGAACCGGCCGCGGGTCGCCGCCAAGGCAGCCGCTTTGCGCGAGGCAGGGGCGCAGGTCGCCTTCCTCGGGTTCCCGTGGGACGGCACCTGCATCAGCCGCACGGGCACCAACTTCGGGGCGAAGGGGCTGCGGGAGGCGAGCGAGCAGTTCCTTCTGTACAACGCCTCCACCGGCATGGATCTCTCGCAGCACTTTCGCATCGTGGACTGCGGTGATGTCGCGATCGTCCCCGGCAACTCCATCGCCACCCAGGCACGAGCCGAGCAGACCGTTGCGGAACTGCTGGCCGCCGACGTGATCCCCGTGATCGGCGGCGGCGATCACTCCATCACCATCGGCCCGGCACGCGCCTTCGCGAAGAAGTACGCACGCTGCGGCATGATTCATTTCGATACGCATCTCGACACCGCGACGGACGTGGGCGGCGAGACGCTCAATCACTGCTGTCCCATCGCACGCGCCGTGGATGCCGGCTTTCACCCGGACAACATCGTCACCATCGGCCCGAGCGGCTGGATGAATCCGCGCTCCGAACTCGCGTACGTCAAGGAGAAAGGCATCCACCTCTTCACGCTGGAGGATGTGTGGGCGCTGGGGGTGGAGGAGATCGCGAAGCGCGCCGTCGCGTTCGCTTCGCGGAATGTGGACGCCGTCTATCTGACGGTGGACATCGATGTGATGGATGCGGCGTACGCGCCGGGAACCGGTGTTCCCACGCCATGCGGCATGACGCCTCGGGAGATCATCGGCATCATCTCCCGGCTGTCGGCGGCGCCCATCAAGGCGATCGATCTGGCGGAAGTTTCGCCGCCGTGGGATCCGTCGGGCATCACCTCCCGGCTCGGGATGCGCATCCTGCTGGAGGCGCTCGCAGCCGCGGCGGGCGGTCACCGCACGCTGGCTTGATCGGAAAGGGGCCGCTGCTGCGGCCCCTGTTCTTGCGCTTACTGGTGGACGCCGAAGGCGCCCATCATGCGGGTGGTCGCGCCGCCGTTCTGGAGGACGAAGGTGCCGCCGATCTCCTGGGCTGTCGGGCCGAAGAAGTTGGCAGTGACGGTTCCGGTGAGGCCAGTGCCAGTGGTCACTGGCCCCGTGATCACATTCGACCCCGGCGCAAATGTGAGCGTGCCAGACATGTTGTAAGTGGGAGCAGCGACGATAGTCGTGGGGCCAACTGCAGGCTGCCGGACCGAGTCGGCAGTTGAGAACACGATCGAACCTGCTGCGAAATTGACGACAGCAGACGCCCTGGCGGTCACATCGTCGAACAGACCCGGGGCCGTATAGATGGCATTCAAGATACCTGAATAGCTCGCGGTACCGATGGTGGGGACGTTTCCAGCCAATGTGGGCGTGCCGATCGTGAAGTATCCCAGCGCAGCCTCGGGAGTGCCTGTGTTCAGGTCTGCCCCCCAAATCCCGAATGAGTGGTACTGAAGTTTGGCTAGCTCCGGGGTGATGATGTCGATTTCAAACTGCTGAACACCGGAGCCCCGAGTTCCAGTCGCCCAACTGAACGCGAATCCACCGGACACGGGCTCGGAGATCAGAGAGGTGCTCCGAACAAAGGTCTGTGCAATTCCAAGAGACGATACCTGCAAAGCGACCTCCTGAATGTCGCCCGCCTGGGTGCGGATGCCGATTCGTGGCGCAACGCCCGGTAACGGCGTAAAGGATCCGGTTCCTACTACCACCGATGCGGTAGTCGCGGCGTTGACCTGAACCTCCTTCAGGGTCGTGAGCGTAGTCAGATCCTCGGGCACAGTGGATGGCGTGGAGCCCAGCGGAAAACTGGGCGAGACGGCCGCCCCTCCACCCGAGCCGCCTCCGCCGCCGCAGGCGGAAAGCAGAACAGTCGAGAGCAGCACTGCGAGGGATCCGATACGGAGAGTCAGCAGGTTGGTTAAGTTGGGCAAGTCAGGCCTCCTGAAAACACATTGTCTTGGGTGCGGCGCCGTCCCCCGATTGCGACCCGTCCCCGTCTCGATGACTGAGCCTCGACCGAAGCAGCGGGACCGGTTCCGGCGACCTGCCGGCCGAGGGAGCGCACCTGTTTCGACCACCCGGCTGCAAGAAACGATCCCTGACAGGATGCGCGTATTGCCCGGCAACCGGCAATCGCTTTCAGCGAGAAAATCGGACCGTTTTGTCGGATTGGCATGCTCCCGCGAGCCCGGCCGTATCGCGCACTGTGCGGTAACGCACTGATCAGCCAGCTCATTCGCCAGTGGTCGTCGACCCGGACACCGCATCAGGGCAGCGCGACGGGCGGTGTCGCGCGTTGGCGACGCGGCTACCGACCTCAGCGTCGCGCTGTTTTCCAGCACGATCGTCAGGGTCACCCGACAGGTCTGTCGTAGTCGGCACGGTGCACGACACGACCCCGGCACCACGTCATGGTCGCCTGCGGACAGCCGGCTATCTCCCGGACCGCCACGAGATCCGCACGGCACCCCACTTCGATGCTCCCCCGGTCGGTCAGACCGACCGCTTGCGCCGGATTGGCGGACGCCATCGCCACAGCATCCGGGAGACTCACGCCGCAAACTCCCGGCAACCGGAACACCGCTGCGAGCATCGCCGCCGGCGCGTAGTCGGCGCAAAGGCAGTCCGCGACGCCCGCCATCACGGCGTCCGCCGCCTTCACCGCACCGGACTGGCTGCCGCCGCGAACCACGTTCGGGGCGCCGAACACGGTGGCAATGCCAACGCTGCGCGCAAGCGCGGCGGCGGCGATCGTCACGGGAAACTCCGCCACGCTCACCCCGAGCGCTGCCATGGAACGCAGCTTGTTCTCGTCGTCATCGTCGTGGCTCGCGAGGCGCACGCCGCGCTGACGGGCACAGCGTGCCAGCACTTCGACCCGCGGCATGGCATCGGCCCGCGTCGCGATTTTCTCGCGGGCCATCCGCTCGGCGTCGGCCGGCGCGCGATGGTAGGTCTTCACGAGATAGTCGCGATACGCCTCGATCGTCTTGTACTGACCCTGGCCCGGCGAGTGGTCCATGAATGACACCAGTTCCACCTCCCCGGCCTCGATCAGGGCGGCGATCACGGGCGCGCCCGCCGGGTCGGTGATCTCGTAGCGCAGGTGCGTCCGGTTATCGACCAGACCATGGGGGCGGAAGCCGTGAACCGCCCGCACGATGTCGCCCGCAACCGAGACGTCCCGGATACCTAGTTCGTCCTGGGCGAACGACAGCGCGTGGTACACGGTGGTGATGCCGGCAGCGGCGTTGCGCTTGTCGGCATTGGCGACGGCGAACGGGAGGGGAAACCGTATGCCAGGCCGTGGCTCCACTTCCTTCTCGAGCGCATCGCAGTGAAGATCCACGAGCCCGGGGATCAGCCAGTCGCCGTGGAGGTCGACGACGGCCCCGCCACCGCTGTCATCGCACACTGCCGCGATGCAGCCATCCTCGATGACGACCGAACCGCCGTGGACCACGCGATCGCGCAGCACGACGGTGGCATTGACGAGCCTCGTTCGCATGCCCATGTCCTCTCCTCGGGACGCATGGTAACCGGCTCCAGGGAAGGACTGGCTAAGTGGTGCGGTCGCTCCGCTTAGTCGGTCCTTCCCTAGAAGCTCGTTTCGATGTAGGTGTAGATGAAGTTCGATCCGCCGTCCACGTTGCCGAAGAGCCGCGAGGCCCCGAAGATGCCCGACCGGTGGGAAACGCCCACGCCGAAGTACGTGTCGGACCACCGCTTCGAGCCGAAGACGTCTCCCACATTCACGTCCACGCTCGGGTCGAGATAGTTGAGCAGTTTCGACGTCGTCCGGGCTCTCGCGTCCTGGTCCCGAACTTCGACGTAGGGCACCTGCGCCGCCCACGACACGCCGGCGCCGAAGCCGACCCGTGTCCGGACGCGGTGGGACCACGGAAATCCGTAGTAGTAGGCCTTCATGTAGGCGTTCAGCTGCCAGCTGTCCGGCTGATAGCCGCGCTCGTCGCGGTATAGGACGCCGAGGTAGCCCACGAAGTCGAGAGGCCAGCCGTTCACGCCCTCCACGAAACGCTGGCCAAATTCGATCGCCGCGATCCGCGTACGGTCCGGCGTGTCGAGCGAATAGCACTGCAGCATCATGATGGGCAGCAGGTTGCAGTCGGTGGAGCCGCCCACCAATGCCTTCACGAGGAAGGGCGGACGTTCCGCCAGCTTGCGCGGGGCGGGCTGGAAGTCGTATACGGCACCGGCATAGAGCGAGATCAGCGAGTCATTACCGACGATCGGGCTGTCGCGGATCGTCTCCGCCATGCGCGTCACCCCGATGCCGAAGACCGCCCGCCAGTTGTCCGTGAGTTCATAGCGGCCGTTCAACCCCAGCATCAGATTGATGCCGTAGCCCAGCGCGATCGCCGGCCGTCCTGGTCTCGCTTCGTTTGGCCGGACCCCGTAGTAGTAATCGTTCAACGCGGAGTCCCGGATCGCGACCACCGCGTACGGCGTCAGGGAGAAGCGTTCGCCGTCGACCGCCCCGAAGTACCCGAGCCGGAGTTCCAGGCCATCCGAGGCATTGGAAACATCGCGCCGGACTTCCGCGAGGTAGGCGCCCCCCGGCTTCCGATACTGGAATCCCAGCCCGAAATCCACACCGGGCTCGCGGGTCGCCATGCCGGCAAGCACGCCGGGCCGCTCACCGGACGGAAAGCCCTCGAAGCGCTCGGAGAAGAACATGTCCGCATGCCAGGCGCCGGTCTTCTTGAGTTTGAGCCCGGCACGGTAGGAATGGAGGTAGAGGTGCTCCCCGTCGTACAGGTACAGGGGCAGGACGTCGTAGCGGGCGGCCACGTCCTTGTAGGGAGAACGCTCCGTGCGGATCGCGACCCCGAGTCCCGCGCTGCCCGGGGTCAGCACGCTCCCCAGCATGGGATCGAGAACCTCAGCCCGCCCGGCACCGGGGAGCAGGACCACGGCCGCAAGGGCCAGGGAGGCAAGTCTCTGTCCGATGACTCGGAAACGGGAGGGCACAAAACGCATAAAGGGGAATCTCGGAAGCTCGGACCGGTTCGATACCACCTTGCCAAGAAGGTTGCCGGAATGCTGCAGAAGCACGATTTCTTGTCGTTACCTTTCGAACGATGCAGGAAGAGCCAGAATACCAATCCGAAGGATTTCGGCGACGGGCCGGGCTTCAGCCCCAGGTCCTCGCCGCGGTTGTGCTCGCGGTGGGGCTGGCGCTGACGCTGGTCGTGTGGCGGTCCCTCGACTCCCAGGCCGAGCGTGTGGCCAGGGCTCGCTTCGACGTGGTCGTGAACGACACCATGACCCGCCTCGACCAGAGGATCGAAGCCTACGCCCAGATTCTACGCGGCGGTGCCGGACTGCTTTCGGCGAGACCCGGGACGGATCGCGCTGCCTGGGCCAGCTATTTCGACACCCTGCAGATCGAACAGCGCTTCCCGGGCATGCAGACCTTCCTTTGGGTGCCCCTCGTGCCAGAAGGTCAGCAAAAGGAGACGGAAACCCGGATCCGTGCGCTCGGTCATCCCGAGTTCCAGATCTGGACCCGCGGCAGCGTCCCGCCGTCGACCACCATCGCCTTCGTCGAGCCGTTCGTCGGCGTGAACCGGAAAGCCCTTGGCTTCGACATGTACTCCGAGCCGGTGCGGCGCGAAGCCATGGAGCGCGCCCGCGACACCGGAGAGATGGCGATCTCCAGCAAGGTGATGCTGGTGATCGACGAACGGCCGCTCCCCGGCTTCGTGATGTACATCCCCGTGTTCCGCGGCGGCGCCATGCCCGCGGACCGCGCCGGCCGCCGTGCCGCGCTCGTGGGCTACGTTGCAGCGGCCTTCCGGGTGGCCGACCTGCTCCATGGCACCATCGGCGGCAAGGCCTCACAGGCCAGGATCCAGGTGTTCGACTCCCAGGACCGCGACGCCCTGGGTCTGCTCTACGACAGCGATCAGGCGCTGGGCAACCGCGCCACCGGCGACGTCCGCCGCTCCCAGACCGTGCAATTCCGAATCGGCGGACGGCACTGGGTGCTCAACATCACGGCCGCGCGGGATTTCGACGCCGTAAGCTGGGACTTCCGCACGATGTCGCTGGTGTTCGCCGGGGTCCTCCTCAGCGCGCTTGCGGCCTGGACCGCGGCGCTCGCGCTGTCGCTGCGCCGGCAGACCGACACCCTGTCCGAGCTGACCCGCGCGCTGCAGTCCCACCAGGAAGAGCTGGAGGTCGCGAACGCCGCCATGACGCAAGCCCGCGACGATGCGGTGGCCGCAGCGAAATCCAAGAGCGAGTTCCTCGCGAATATGAGCCACGAGATCCGGACGCCCATCCACGGCTTCCTCGGCCATACGGAACTCGCACTGGGCAGTCCGCTCGATCCCGAAACCCGCGGCTATCTCGAGACCGCGCAGAGCTGCGGCCATGCCCTGCTGCATGTCGTCAACGACATCCTGGACTTCAGCAAGCTCGAGGCCGGCAAGCTCGATCTCGAGCACATCGGCTTCGAACTGCGCACCCTACTTCTGCAGTGCGTCCGCACGGTCGCCATCGCCGCGCAGGCGAAGAACCTCTCGCTCGTCTGGAGTGCCGGCGAGGACGTGCCCGATCGTCTCCTGGGCGACCCTAACCGGCTCCGCCAGGTGCTGCTCAATCTGCTGTCGAACGCAGTGAAGTTCACGAGCGAGGGCGAAGTCGAAGTCTCGGTGGATCTCGAAGCCGACGACGCCTCCGGTCCGCGCCTGCGGTTTGCCGTTCGCGACACGGGTATCGGCATGAGTGCGCAGACGCGGGATCGCCTGTTCGAGGCCTTCTTCCAGGCCGACGCGTCGATCACGCGACAGTACGGCGGCACGGGACTCGGGCTCGCGATCTCGGCACGAATGGTGGGGCTGATGGGCGGACGCCTCGGCGCGGACAGCACGCCGGGTGAAGGCAGCCGCTTTCATTTCGCGATCCCGCTCGACGCGGACGGCGAAGCCGCCACGCCCCTGCCGGACGAAACCCATCGGGTCGCCATCGTGGACGCCAGCGCCGGCCGCGCCCGGGCGCTCGGAAGACTATTCCGCTACCACGGCATCGGGTCCCGTCACTTCGCGAACCTCGAGTCGGCCCGGGCGGATACGCTCCCGTGGGACGCGTGGATCGTGGATGCCGGCACGATCGCCGGTGAGGCCTGGCGGCCGGTGTCGGGCAACGGGGAGTTGCCGCCCAGGCTCATCGTGCTCAGCACGCAGAATGCGGTGAAGATCGGTGGCGACGACGCGCCACCCGTCGTCCAGCGACGCTACCCGGTGGATGCGCGCGACGTCGCCGACATCGTCCGTGCCGCCAGCGAGTCCGTTGCGCGGAAGGAACTGCCGCGACCGGCAGCGGCGCCGAGGCCGTCCGCAGCGGCGCTGCGCGTCCTCATCGCGGAGGACAACGCGGTGAATCGCGCGCTGATCGAGCGGATGCTCGGCCGCCTGGGGCAGCCCGCGATGGTGGTGAACGACGGTGCCGCCGCCGTGGCCGCGGCGGCCATGCAGGATTTCGATCTGATCCTGATGGATCTGCAGATGCCGGTCATGGACGGCATCGAAGCCACCCAGGTGATCCGCGCCACGGAGCGCGAACTCAACCGCCCGCGCGTGCCGATCCATGCGCTCACCGCCGACACACTGCCGGGTGACCGTCAGCGCTGCATCGACGCCGGCATGGACGGGCACCTCTCGAAGCCGCTGTCCCTCGCGGACCTGCAGAAGCTGCTCGACTCGCTCCGACCGGCAGAACTCGCCAGGGCGTCGTGACCGGCAAGCCGGTCAGGCGCGGATCGGGATCTTGAGGTAGGCGGTGCCGTTGCTCTCGGGATCCGGCAGGCGCCCGCCGTTGATGTTGAACTGCACACTCGCGAAGAGCAGGCGTGGCGTGCCAAGACGCTCGTCCCGCGCCTTGCGGAAAGACACGAAGACGTCCCGCCCCGTGTCCGCCTGCAGCTGGACGTTCTGCCGCTTCTCCTCGCCGATGGTGGTCTCCCACAGCACGTCCCGGCCGCCGGGCTGGTAGTCGTGACCGACGAACACGCGCGTGGCGTCGGGCAGCGAATAGAGCCGGCTGGTGATCGAGTCGTACAGATCTTCGGCGCTTCCCGCGGGAAAGTCGCACCGGCCCACCCCGTAGTCAGGCATGAACAGCGTGTCGCCCGTGAAGAGCGCATCGCCGATGCGGTAGCAGACGCACGCCGGCGTGTGACCGGGCGTTGCGATCACCTCCACGCGCAGCGACCCCGCTTCGATGGTTTCGCCCGCCTCGAGCAGGCGGTCGAACTGGCGCCCGTCCGCCGTGAAGGTCTCCCCGAGATTGAGCACACGCGCAAACACACGCTGCACGTCGCGGATCCCGGCGCCGATGGCCACCTTCGCCTCGGGAAACTGCTGCTGCAGCGCGCGGGCGCCCGTCAGGTGGTCGGCATGGGCGTGGGTGTCGAGGATCCAGAACAGCTTCAGCTTCTCGCTGCGGACGAATGCCGCCATGGCATCGACGCTGGCGGTGTGGATCCGGGATGCCGCCGGGTCGTAGTCGAGGACGGTGTCGATCGCGACCGCATCCCGCGTGGCGGGATCCCAGGCGACATACGAGAGTGTCCACGTGGCGGGGTCGAAGAAGGCCTTGACGTCAGGAGCGGAGTTCATGGGAGCAGGCATCTCTTGCAGGGAAACGCGGTCGCCGGACGGCAGCCGCAACACCATTGAAAGGGAAATCCGCGCAGGCGAATTTGATCTGTGTCAGTTTGCCGATGAAGCAGATCGCGTCCGCACGCCCAGCCGCTCATGGCGCAGCCTGCACGATCTGGAAGGCCCGCTCCGCGAGCACGCGACCACCGACGGCCACCTGCAGCGTCCAGGCGCCGGGGGCGAGGTCCGACGGGGCGTCGAAGCGATACAGGAACACGTTGTGATAGCCGCCCGTGCTGGTGCGGATGGGCATCGTGCCTTTGGACTCCGTGCGGGTGCTGCCGTCGGCACCGCGCATCGGCGGGTGCCGGGCGATGAGTTCGAGCGGAACCGCGCGGTCCCTGGGCAGGCCCGAGATCTGATACTCGAAGCCGAAGTTGGCTCCGATCCGGGCAGGGATGGCGTCCGTGGCCTGTTCCAGTTCCGCCCCGGAGGCGCGAACAGTCCTGCCGGCGGCGTCGACCGCGCCATCCGCGACGGCTGCGCCTGTGACCCGATAGATGCCGTGAGAGACGACCTTTGCGGAGGGGGACTCCTCCGTGGCGCCGCACCCGCCGAGCGCGACCGCGATGACGGTGAACGCAGTCGCCGCCCGGGAGCGCCACTGCGGCAGCGCGGGAGGTACCGCACGGCGGGAAACCACCCGTTGCGGCGCCGCAATGCGAGAATACGACGTCAGCTTGAGGACCGCTCTTCGCACCGCCGCAAAACCTTCCGGTGCCCGGGCAGTCTGACCCGTGTCGTTCAACTTACCGTTCATTTCCGGAACCCGCTCCCCCATGCGTGACCCAGCGCCCAATCTCGTCCGCCTCGCAGACTATACGCCACCGCCTTTTCTCGTCGAGACCATGGAACTCGACGTGGACATCCGCGACGACCACGCTCTCGTGCGTGCCCGACTGCAGGTCCGGCGCAACCCGGATTCTGCCTTGCGCGGGGCCGCACTGGAACTCGACGGTGACGAACTGGAACTGGTCTCGGTCGCGATCGACGGTCGCCCGCTGGGCTCGCACGAGTTCGCGGTGGGTGCCGAGCACCTGACCATCCCCGGCGTTCCCGACAGCTTCGTCCTCGAGACGCTCACGCGGCTCGACCCCTACGGCAACACCAAGCTGATGGGCTTCTTCGCGTCCAGCAACGGCCTGTTCTCCCAGTGCGAGGCAGAGGGTTTCCGCCGCATCACCTGGTTTCCGGACCGCCCGGACGTGATGGCCCGCTACACGACCACCATGCACGCGGACAAGTCCACCTTCCCTCACCTGCTGTCGAACGGCAATCTCGTCGACCAGGGCGACGAGCCCGGCGGCCGGCACTTCGCCCGCTGGGAGGATCCGTTCCCCAAGCCCTGCTACCTGTTCGCCATGGTCGCCGCCCGCCTCGATCTGCTCGAGAGCACGTTCGTCACGCACTCCGGCCGCACGGTCGCCCTCGGCGTCTACGTGGAGCCCGGCAAGCTGGATCAGGCCGACTTCGCAATGGAAGCGCTCAAGAAGTCCATGCGCTGGGACGAGGAAGTGTTCGGGCTGGAGATGGATCTCGACCGCTTCATGATCGTCGCCGTGGGCGACTTCAACATGGGGGCGATGGAGAACAAGGGTCTCAACATCTTCAACACCAAGTACGTGCTCGCGCGGCCGGACACCGCGACCGACGCCGACTACATGAACATCGACCGCGTGGTCGCGCACGAGTACTTCCACAACTGGACCGGCAACCGCGTCACGTGCCGAGACTGGTTTCAGCTCTCCCTGAAGGAAGGGCTCACGGTATTCCGTGATCAGGAATTCGGCGCCGATATGTACTCGCGGGCCGTGCAGCGCATCCAGGAAGTCCGCGGTCTGCGCGCCATGCAGTTCCCCGAGGACGCCGGCCCGATGGCGCACCCGATCCGTCCCCAGGCCTACATGGAGATCTCCAACTTCTACACCGCCACGGTGTACGAGAAGGGTGCGGAGATCGTCCGCATGATCCATACGCTGATCGGCAAGGAAGCCTTCCGCCGCGGCATGGATCTCTACTTCGAGCGCCACGACGGCCAGGCCGTCACGTGCGACGAGTTCGTGCAGGCCATGCAGGACGCCTCCGGGGCAGACCTGACTCGCTTCCGCCGCTGGTACGACCAGGCCGGTACGCCGCGCGTGTCGATCCGCTCCGCCTACGACGATGCCGCCGGGACCTTCACGCTGTCTGTCTCGCAGACCAATGCGCCGACCCCGGGGCAGCCCGACAAGCTGCCGCTGCACATTCCGCTCGCCGTCGGGCTCATCGACGCAGACGGCAGGGACCTCCCGCTTCGCCTCGAGGGCGAGACCGCCGCCGGGCCGACGACCCGGGTACTCTCCGTCACGGAACCCCAGCAGAGTTTCCGGTTCATCGGCGTCCCGGTCCGGCCGGTGCCGTCGCTGGCCCGCGGGTTCTCCGCGCCCATCGTGCTCGATTACGACTACCGCGAGCACGAGCTCACGCATCTTCTCGCCCACGACTCGGATCCGTTCAACCGCTGGGAAGCCGGCCAGCGCCTCGCGGTGGACCTCATGCTCCGCTGCATCGAGCAGCGCGGCGCAGGACGTGCGTTCGAGATTCCGTCCGCATTCATCACGGCATTCGCACGCGTGCTGGACGGCGCCGGCGACGACCCCGCCTTTGCGGCGGAGGCCCTCGGTCTGCCGTCGGAAGCCTATGTGGGCGAACAGATGACGGTCGTCGATCCCGATGCGATCCACATCGTCCGCGTCAGGCTGCGTCAGGCACTCGCCGAGGCGCTGCGCGATCCGCTGCTCACCACCTACCGGCGGATGGCGGTGGCGGGTCGCTACAGCCCCGACGCCGCATCGGCCGGCCGCCGGGCGCTGCGCAACCTGTGCCTGGGCTACCTGATGGAACTGGAGGACGACGAGATCCGCGCGATCTGCGTCGCGCAGTTCGACGGTGCGGACAACATGACCGACTCCATGGCCGCGCTCACGGCGCTCGCCAACACCGACTGCCCGGAGCGCGAGACCGTGCTCGCGAAGTTCTACGAACGCTGGAAGGACGAGGCGCTGGTGCTCGACAAATGGTTCGCGGTGCAGGCGATGTCCCGACTTCCCGGTACGCTGGAGCGCGTGCGCAGTCTCACACGTCACGCCAGGTTCGATCTGCGCAATCCCAACCGGCTGCGGTCTCTCATCGGCAGCTTCTGCCACTACAACCCGCTGCGCTTCCACGCGGCGGACGGCAGCGGCTATGCGCTGTTGTCCGACTATGTGATTCAGCTCGACCCGCTCAATCCGCAGGTGGCTGCACGGATGGCACGCGCGTTCGACCGCTGGCGCAAGTTCGACGAGACACGCCAGGCGAACGCCCGGGCCGCGCTGGAGCGCATCCGCGACTTCTCGGGGCTGTCGAAGGATGTGAGCGAAGTGGTGTCGCGGGCGCTGGCCTGAGGTGTCGGGCGGGCCAAACCCCGGAGTCGGGGCTCACGCCCCTCGTCCGGGCTACGCGCTCGTCGCGCCGACGCCGGGTGATCGCGTAGCCAGGACGAGTGCCCGCAGGGCCGACTCCGGGGAATCGGCATCGAGGTAACAGGTGACGTAGCCCGGACGAGTGCCCGCAGGGCCGACTCCGGGAATTGCGTCAAGCCGCCGCGCGTTCCTCGGCAGGGTTGCGCGTGACGGCCTGATGGACCGCCTGAAGCAGTTCGAGATCGTTGTACGGCTTGACCAGGTACCGGCTCACGCCGGCACGCTGCGCCTGCTCGCGATGCTTGTCCATCGACCGCGACGTGATCATGACGATCGGCAGTTCGCGAGTCTCAGGCGCGGCCCGGAGATGTGCCGTGAGTTCCAGGCCGTTCATGTTGGGCATTTCCAGGTCGGTGAGCACCACCCGCGCCGCAAACGATGTCAGCGCCCGGATTGCCTCCAACCCGTCGTGCACGGCAAGCACTTCGTAGCCCGCGTCCTGCACGAGTTGCGTGAGCGCCTTTCGCACCGACAGCGAATCGTCCACGATGAGGACCTTCGGCGCTTCGACAACGGCCCCGTCGCCCGCCGCGTACCACGGCGTCGATGCGGGATCCCGCGCCAGCGCCTCGATGTCGATCACAGGCACAACCGAACCGTCACCGAGAATCGATGCGCCGGATACGCCGCGCGTCCCCTGCAGGTAGTGACCGAGACCCTTCACTACGAGTTCACGAGCCGTCGACACGACATCCACAGCCACGGCGATGCGCCCCAGTTCAACACGCACCACGAGAATCGGCCGGGACGACAATGCAGCCACATCCGCGGCGGCGTTCTCCGCACCCATCAGCGTCGCGAGATCCACGACGGGAAGCAGTTCGTCGCGGAGATTCAGTTCCGGTACACCATCAGCATCGACGAGTTCGGCCACGCCGGGCGCGATCGCCTGCTCGATGCTGACGCTCGGCACTGCGAACGCCTGACCCGCGGAACGCACCAGCAGCACATGCTGGGTGGCAGCCGACGGCTGGAAGCGCATGCGGAGCACACAGCCCTCGCCCGGCTCGGAGGTGAGCTCCACGTCGCCCTTCAGGCTGCGGATGCGTGTCAGCACGACATCCATGCCGATGCCGCGCCCCGACACCTCGGTCACTTCGCTGCGGGTCGAGAAGCCGGGCATGAACACCAGCCGTGCCAGTTCCGCCCGATCCGCCCCGGCATCGGGCGTGAGCAGTCCGCGATCCACTGCCTTCGCACGGATCGCTTCGTAGTCCAGGCCCCGTCCGTCGTCCCGGATTGTCACGACGACATAGCTGCCGATCTTCTCGAAGCGCACGTCGATCGTTCCCATCGCCGGCTTGCCGAGCGTCTCGCGTTCCTCCCGCGACTCGATGCCGTGATCCACCGCGTTGCGAAGAATGTGCAGCAGCGGGTCGGCGAGTGCACCGAGCACGTCGCCGTCCACCAGAATGTCGCTTCCCGTCACCGAGAGTTCGGCCAGCTTGCCGGTCTGCTGCGCCGTCTGACGCACGTTCCGCGTGAGTCGCGGCACGAGCGAAGACAGCGGCGTCATGCGCGCGCGCAGTGCGAGATCCTGGATGTCCTTGCGAAGCCGCTCCTGCTGCAGCAGCTCGTTGCCGAGCAACGCGAGATCGTCGGTGAGAGTCCGCCCCAGATCGAGAATGTCGACGGACACTTCGTTGAGCGTCCGGGTGGCGCCGTGCAGTTCGTTGTACTGGTCCAGCTCCAGCGGGTCGAATCCGGCGTCGTCCTCGCCGGTGCGCATCATCGAGATGCCCCGCAGGTCCACGATACGGTCCAGGTCGTAGAGGTGCTGGCGCAACGCCATGTTCTGCAGCGTGAGCGACTTGGCGTGCAGCGTCGCAGCCCGCAGGCGCTCCTGCAACTGGCCGGCCCGCGTCGACAGCTCGGCGGCCAGGCGGAACATTTCCTCCATCGTCCTGACGGGTACACGCAGCGACGCCTCGCCGTCTGGCGAGCCGCCCTGCGCCGCAACCGCGGGAGGAGGTGCCTCGATCGGTTCCAACGCGAGGGTCGGCACTTCTGCCGGGGCAAACTCCTGGAGGGGGGCGCCGGAGCCAGCGTGATTCACGCAATCGGCAAGGCGGGACAGCACCGCGAACACATCCCCCGGCGCGTCGTCTTCGCCGCTCAGGTAGCCGACGACCTGCTCCACGCACCGGGCAGCGTCGCGCAGCGTCTGTCGCATGGACTCCGGCACCGCGCCGGGGTCGCGCTCGATGATCTCGATCAGGTCCTCGCTGTGATGACCGAGCTTCGCGAGACCGCGGATGCCGAGGATGTTCGCCGACCCCTTGAAGGAATGGGCCACGCGCTTGGCGTTGCGCAGATCCTCGTCGGTCGCCTGTCCGGCCGCGAAGAGCGACATCAGCCGAGCGAACTGCGCCGCGCTGTCCGGCGCCTCGACCATCATCGCCGCGAACACTTCGAGGTCCGCGTCGGCCGGCAGCGCGATCGACGCGTCTTCCGGCTTCAGTTCGATGGGCTGGAACTGCGCCTCCGCAGCCAGATCCTCCGGCAGCGCCGGCGGTGTGGTGAGAAGCATCGCGAGTTCGAGCGACTCCTCTTCGGCCATGGCGCAGGGGCCGGCCGGGTCGGTGAGGTACGCCACGAGCGCCGCGGATGCCTCGAAGTCGGCGGGCGTGCGCAGGTAGTCCGCCAGCAGAGCGGGCCAGATGGCGAGCCACTCGCCGGCGCTCGCACGTGTGGTCCCGTCCGGACTTCCCAGCGCGGCGATGAGCGGGCGCACGGCTCCGCACCAGACCGTGACGCCCGAGAGGCCGATCATTTCGCACGCTTCGCCGAAGCGTTCCAGCTGCGAAAGGTAGCCATCGGCCGCTTCGAGCGCGGCTTCCGGCGAGCAGGCCGTATCGGCTGCCTCGAGGCGCCACGCCTCGAGGTCCGGCAAGGCGCGATCCAGTTCGGCGTGGAGTTCGGCGACGAACGCAGCGAGTTCCATGGGGGGAATCCGGTGTGCGGAAAGTGGAAGGACGGTCGCCAGCCGCGTCGGCGGAACCCTGAGGGCCGCCGGCGCGGGGCCTCAGGCCGCCTTGGGCAGCTTGAACACGCTCACGGACTGCACCAGCCGGCGGGCGGAGGTGAGCAGGGTCTCCGTCACCTGGGACTGCGCCTGCAGCTGATCCGCGGTCTGCTGTGTCGAGTTGCTGATGTCCGTCATGCCCCGCTGGAGTTCCTCGGCAGTGCGCGTCTGGTTTTCGGCCTGCTGGGCGATCTGGTTCACGAGCTCCACGAGGCGACCGGTGGTCTCCTGCGTGAGACGCATTTGCTCGCCGGAGGTGAGCGCCGTCTCGGAGCCCTGCACCACGAGGTCGATGATGCGGTTCACCGTCAGCACCGCATCGTTCGTCTCGATCTGCACATTCTGGATCAGGTTCGAGATGTCCATCGCCGCGCCCCGCGCGTTCTCCGCGAGCCGCTGCACTTCTTCCGCCACCACCGCGAAACCTCGACCCGCCTCGCCCGCCGTCGCCGCCTGCATGGCAGCGTTCAGGGCCAGCACGTGGGTGCGCTCGGAGATCGTGTTGATGAGGCCCACGATGGACGAGATCTCCTGCGACCGTTCGCCGAGCCGCTTGATCCGCTTTTCCATCTCTGAGATCGTGTCCCGGATGCCGGTCATGCCGCGCACCGTCTTTTCCACCGTCTGCAGAGCCGTCTTGGTGGTGACGGCGGCATCCGCAGCAGCGGTGTTCGTGTTGGCAGCAAGCTGGGCCACCTGCGACATCGTGCGCGTCGCGTATTCGAGCTGCTCCTGCATGCGTCCCACGCTCTTGCGCTCGTTCTCCGCCATAGTGTTCACCGCGTCGGACTGGCCCTTCACCCGCTGCGACGCGTGATCCACGATGCGCGCAATGCGCGTCACCTCGTTCAGCACCCGACCCGTTTCGTCGGACAGCTGGTTCACAGAGTCAGCCACCGTGCCGATGATGTCCTCGGTCACCGGTGCTCGCGCCGTCAAGTCCCGCTGGGACAGCGATGCCACGGTCTGCAGCAGCTGGATCACGGAGTCGTTCAGCTTCTCGTTCTCCTCCTGCGCCTTGGCGAGGGCGGCAATACGGTCGTCCAGCAGGTTGTCGAGGGCGCTGCCGAGCGTCTCCAGCTCATCGCCGGACTGGACGCGGGCGCGGGCCGTGTAGTCGCCTCTCGACACTTTCTGCACCGTGTCCTGCAGCGCATTCACCGGGCGCATGAACTTGCGGACGAACCACACCACCGCGCCGGCGGTAGCGGCAAGCAGCACGAGCGCAAGACCGACACCGATCACCAGGAACTGGCGGGCGAGGTCCGTGACAGGTGCCAACACTTCCGCGGCATCGGTTTCGGCCACCAGGGCCCAGTTGAGGCCCAGCACGTTGAAGGGCGCGTAGGCACCGACCACGTCGATACCCCGATAGTCCTTGTAGGTCTTGAGGCCCGTCTGGCCGGCGAGTGCAGCCCGTACCGGCTCCGTGTCGACCTTCTGCAGGCCGATACTGGTGTTCTTCTTCTGAGCGATCTGCAGCTGCTGCGGCGTGCCGCCCCATCCGGCGAAGCCCTGAAGGTAGGACGCCTTGTTCTCGATGAGGTAGCGTGAATCCGTCCGCATCAGGAAGTCGGGGCCCACAAGATAGGACTCACCCGTTGCGCCGAGACCCACGTCGCGCCACTTCTTGCCGGACGTCAGCACCGCGGTCACCTTGTCGATCGGGATCTGCACGGCCAGCACACCGATCCGCCGGCCGCCCTCGAAGACCGGCACCGCCAGGAACGACGCCTGGTCATAGTAGGAAGGCAGATAGATGTCGTAGTCCGACATGGCTACCGTCTGGCCCTCGGGAGCGTTAAGGGCGCGTGCCACCACCTCCCCGAGCTTCGACTTGGCGGCAATGCCGCTATCGAACGTCGTGCCGAAGTCCAATTCCTTGAACACGGTGTAGACGATGCGGTTGGATTCGCCATCCACCAGGAACACGTCGTACAGACCGAGCTTCTGCTGCAGAGCGTGGAAGCCCGGGTGATGGACGCCGTGAGCCTTCGAGTAGGTCGACGGATCCCCCGCCGCATCCAGCTTGTCCTTCTGCCCCAGCGGGTTCGAGTTCTGGACGATGTACTGGTACTGCATCGTCAGCGCGACCGGATCGAGCCCGTTCACGTAGGCTGCCATATCGGGGGCGTCACCGGGATTGCGCTTCTTGAACTCGCCCACGAAGTCACTCGTGTAGTACTTGATGAGTGCGGCACGCATCTCCTCCAGCCGCGCCTGGCTGCCGGACTCCGCCGCGATCTGCCGATGCGCCGTCTTGAAGTCCTTGAGGGCACCGATCACCGCCTGCGTTTCCGCCAGCGCCGAGACCTCACCGGCAAGCCGGGTGAAGTAGTCTTCGATCTGCGCCTTCTTGTTCTCTCGCACCACCGTGAGCTTCGCTTCTGACTCGGCGGCGAGACTGTTCTTCGCCGAAGAGTATGCCGACACGCCCAGCGTGACCGTGGCGACGACGATCGGGAGCAGGCCGACGAGGGCACCGCCCAGGATGAGTTTCTTTCGGATGTTCATGTTCTTTTTCCTGGTGACACGTCACGCATCGGCGTGAAGCGGAGCACTGAGTCTTTCGAAGAGTCGGGGAAAGTCGACGTCGAACCACGCGACCCCGTCATGGACGTACGCGTTTCGGGCAACGCCGTCGGCGAACGCCTCCGGCAGGGGCACATCGGCCGAGACCGGTGTGTTCTCCTCCCAGCGGCGCGGCAGAGCGTCGATGACGATGGCCACGGCACGGTCACCGCGACCGATCACGAGATAGTGGGCACGCGCGGGGACCGTTCTGGTCTCGTCCACCGCCCGTGCCACATCGAACACGGGTACGAGGTGCCCGTGCAGATTGGCGAGCCCCAGCAGCCACGGAGGCGACCCGGGCAGTCGCGCGGGCGGCTGTGCCTCCATGAGTTCCGTCGCCTCGCCGAGAGTGACGAGCAGGCCGACACTGCCGCAGCGCACCGCCTGACGGCGGGCGATCGAACGGGCCGCCGCGTTCGGGGTGACGGCGCCTTCAGTCCCTTGCACCGGGTTCACGGTCCGTTCAGAGCTGCCGGAGCTGGTCGAGGATCTGGTCGGCGGAGTAGGGCTTGGTGACATAGCCCTTCGCACCCTGCATCTGCGCCCAGACCCGGTCCGCCTTCTGATCCTTGCTCGTCACGAACACCACCGGAATGTCCTTGGTGGCAGATTCGCGGCGCAGCTCACGAACGGCGGCGAAGCCGTCCATCTCCGGCATGTTCACGTCCATGAGGATCACGTCGGGCCGCGCCTGACGGCAGCGCTCCACCGCCTCGCGCCCGTTGGCGACGCTCGTCACTACGAAGTTCTGGGCAGAGAGAATCTTCTCCAGGTTGACGCGATCCGGGTGACTGTCGTCCACCACGAGTACGGAACGAACTGCCATGCTGTTCTCCTTGTCTGCGATTCGGGTTTGAGTGCGCCGCGGCCGTCAGGCCAGGGTCGTCGTCTGCAGGAAGCGCGCGATCACCTCGAGGAGCTTCTCCTCGTCCACCGGCTTGGTGAGATAGGCATCGCATCCGGCCATCTTTCCCTTGATGCGGTCAAACGGCGAACCCTTGCTCGTCAGCAGGACCACCGCCGTGGGCTTCGCGGACTTGCGGGTCTTCACCATCTTGCACACCTGGTAGCCGTCGATGCCCGGCATCACCACGTCGAGGAAGACGCAGGAATAGTGGCGCTTGGCGGTGAGCCCGATGGCTTCCTCGCCGCTCGTCGCGTAGTCCACGTTGAGGCGGAACGGCTGGAGCTTCGTGCGCATGAATTCGCGCACCGCCAGGTTGTCGTCCACCACCATCACCCAGTCGGCGTCCTCCGGCACCGCCTGGTTGCCGGCGTCAGCTTCCGGAGCCTTCTCCACGGCCGCCGGTGGCGGCGTCTGCGCCGCGGGCGGCGGCGCCGCACTTTTCTGTCGGGCATGCATGTCCGCAAGCAGACGAGCTCGACCCGGAATGACGACTGTGGCTTCGGGATCGAAGGACGGATCCTCGAGCATCGAAGGCAGCGGATCCGTCACCGCGGCGCGCGCGGGCGCCGCCACGGGCGGTGCGACGTTCGGGGCGGTCTGCGGGGCGGGTGCCGCGCGCGGGCGCACCGAGATATCGAAGGCAACGAACAGGCGCGCCCACTGCAGGGGACGGGAAAGACGGGGCCAGCCGGTTCCATGGTCCGTCGCGCCGATCAGGATCGTGGGGATCTTCCGGTCCGCATTGCGGGACACGAGACTCGTCACCGCGTTCACGTCGTCGGCATCCACGAGGTAGATGTCCGGCTCGCCGCTGCCTTCGGTATGCCGGACGAACTTCGGATTGCGGCGCGCCGACAGACCGAAGATGCTGCCCAGCACGAGCTGCTCGGTCGGATTGAATCCGAGGACACTGACGCTGTAGGAGGATTTCATGATCCGTTCTTCTCTGTGTTTCCCTGGGGTCAGGCGACGTGGGTCGCCTGGTCGTCGGTCTGCTGCAGATTCGCGACCGCGGTCAGCACACCGGAAATGAGGTCGGCCGCCGACTGGAAGCGCCGCTCCGGGTCCTTGGCCATGGTCTTCTCGATCAGGGGCTGTGCCCACGCGAACTGCGGCGGGAGCTGCGGGACCGGCGAGTTGATATGCATGTCGAGCACGCGAACCGGGTTCTCGCCCTCGTAGGGTTTCCGCCCCGTGAGCATCTCGTAGAACATGACGCCAAGGCTGTACACATCGCCCCGGTGGTCGACGGTGCCGCCCTTGAGATACTCGGGGGCCAGATACGCGGCGGTGCCGACGACATGTCCGGTGCCGACGTAGCTCAACTGCACGCCCGACTGCCGGGCGATGCCGAAGTCCACGAGGACGAAGGTGCCGTCCGCCCGGACCATCACGTTCTCGGGCTTCATGTCCCGGTGGACGATGCCCATCTTGTGGATCGCCTCGAGCGCTCCGCCTAGCTGCACGAGCGCCTCGATGGCCCGATCGGCAGGCATGGGCCGGCCGAGCATCGTGCGCAGATCGCCACCGGCCAGATACTCCATCGCGATGTAGGCGTGCCAGTCGGTGAAGCCGTGTTCGTAGACCTTCGCGACGCTCGGGTGATCCACCTGGCCCAGCAGAATGGCCTCGTTGATGAGCCGCTGAACGAGATCGCCGCCGTCGTGCTCGCTGATCGGCAGCAGCTTGAGCACGCGCTCCTCGCCCGTCGCCTCGTGCAGGGCGAGATACACCATTGCCATGCCGCCCCGGCCGAGGACACGCAGAACACGATAGCCGTTCACGTGGGTGGAGTTCGGCGTCTGTCCGTCCGGCGTCCCCGTGGATTCCCGCTTCGGGGGCACAGCCGGTGAGGAATCGGTCTTTGCCCGCTGCCGGCGGGAGGCGGCGGTCTCGACCACGGTCTTGTCGATCTCGGTCGCCACCGGCGCGCGACGATTCAGCAGGATGCCCTGATCGCGCGCCCGGCCCTGAAGCACGAGATTCACGGCATTGGAGAGCAGGTCTTCCGTGGCGCCCAGCGGCAGAACGAGGTCGGCCACGGGACTCACCTCCCTACGGCGCGCCTCGTTGGCGAGAATGATCGTCGAGGCGGAAAGCCCGCCGGTCTCGAGTTTTATCAGCTCGACGAGATCGAGCGCATCGAGACGCGGAGGAACATCGAGCAGCACCAGCACATCGGGGCGGTCCTCTGCCACGGCATAGATGGTCTGACGGGAGTCCCGGAAGATCCGCGCGTCATGCCCCATGGCCGCAAGGGCCTTGAGCGTGAATGCGCTGCGCGACTGAGAGGGATCGAGGACGAAGACGATGGCCATGGGGGTTCTGTTCGGGGACGCCTAATCCGGCATCCGGTGTCCGCTTCAACGGCCATGCGCCGGCCTCCTTTAATTTCGCGGACTTCGTGGCACGGCCTGCACGATTTCAGGGCATACACACCCGCCGCGGGAAGGGATTTGCGGAGTCGCACTGCTGACGTTCCGCGTCACGCAAAACCGGATGACGTGCCCCACCGTCACCATGCCGAGAAAGCGGGTACCACGAGTCCCCCAGTGCAGCCCTGCACAAACCCGACTTGCACGGCCTTTGCTGTTCCGATGCCGCGGGTCCTCATGGAGAGACCCGGGTCTGCAAGAGGGCAAACCTGCCGAAAGGCAGCGACGCAAAGCTTCCGGCCTAAGGATGCATGGCATCTAAGGTAGCGGGGCTGCCGGTGGGGACACCCGTCAGTGTCCGTCCATGCTGTCCTCTGGCGGTGGTTGTGACATCGACTCGAGGTCTCTGCATGAAGCGGTCACCCCTTCCCCGACTGGTACCGATCGCCGCGGCTCTGCTTGCGGCACTGTCTTCCGGTTCCTTCGCCAACGAATCCGCGCTCGAAGTGTCGGCCGTGGCCAGCCTCCGGGCGCAGGAACTCGCACGATCCAACGCGGCTGCCCACGCGAACGCTCTTGCCGTGCACAGCGCCGGCGTTCGCGGCCGTGGCGTGCGGATCAGCATCATCGACACGGGTGTCCGGGCCACGCACAACGAATTCTCCGGCGGCCGCGTCGTAGTCAGCGCCTCGCGCGATCTCACGAGAACCAACCCCACGGCGGGGTCGGGCGCCACGGACCTTCACGGTCACGGCACCTATGTCGCGTCGATCGCAGCCGGTGGTATCAACAACTCGGGGATGATCGGGATTGCGCCCGAGGCGACGATCATCTCCAGCCAGGCGATGAGCGCGGCTACGGGCTGGGGTGCCTCGGGCACTTCGCTGCTGCTTGCCGTGCGCAACGGCATCAATGCCGGCGCCTTCATCCACAACATGAGTCTCGGCGGGTCCGGTCCGGTCGGCGAGGCTGCGCTGCGCGAGGCGGTATCGCGCGGCACGCTCTCCGTCGTGGCAGCGGGCAATCGCGGCCTCGCGAACCCTGACTGGCCAGCGCGTTACGCGAAGGAGTCCTGGGCCAACAACTCGATCATTGCCGTCGGGGCCGTGGACAGCAACAACAACATCGCGTCGTTCAGCAACCGGGCGGGTGACACGGCCAACTGGTACGTCGTGGCACTGGGCGTAAACGTGAACGGTGCAGGCAATGCGAGCAACTCCGCGCAGACGAGCGGCAGCGGGACGTCGATGGCCACTCCGGTCGTCGCCGGCGTCGCCGCACTCATCAAGAGCCGGTGGTCGAAACTGCAGGCCTCGCAGGTCGGTCAGATCATCCTCGCGACTGCAACCGATCTGGGTGCCCCTGGCGTCGATGCCATCTACGGCCGGGGTCTGGTCAACGCCGAGCGTGCAATGCAGCCCGTCGGCGCCACCGGCACCCGCACTGCGAACGGACAATGGACGTTCAGCACCACCGGCACTCTGCTCGCGACGACCAACGCGATCGGCAGCCGCATCGCCTCCTATGCCTCCACCGGCGCCCTGAATCCCGTCGTCTTCGACAGCTTCGAGCGCGACTTCACCGAGGACGTGTCGACCAGCGTGGTCACACCCCGGGCCGTCGGCTTCGAGGGCCTGGCCTCGTTCTCCGACCGCCACATCCAGTTCAGCGAGAAGACGCTCGACGCCAAGGGCTCCCGCATGATGCTCTCGTCGGAAGTCCGCACCGACATGCGGCGTGCCGACGGCTTCGAACTGCAGACGCTGGCGAACTACGAGCACCGCTTCCGCGGTTCGCAGGCGATGCTCGGTGCGGCCTGGGTCCAGAAGTTCGACGGCGGCATGCAGTTCGGGGTGGGCAGCGGCGGGATGAACACCTTCTTCGGTCTGCAGGGCATGGATACCGTCACCACGCAGATGTACGCGCAGGGTTTGCAGAACCCGATGCTGGGCATGATGCCGCTGGCCCAGTCGGCCGGTATCGGCCTGCCGCTGTGGAAGGACTGGACCGTGAAGTTCGGTGCAGCTTCGACCCAGGGTGGCAATGCGGTGGCCGAGCAGCTCGGCATCTCGGGCGGCATGGCATTGCGCCAGTCGATGGCGCTGGCCGAGGTGAACCGCTCGATCGACGAAGGCCGCTCCATGGTGGGTGTGCAGGTCGCGTCGATGAACGAGCGCGAGTCGATGCTCGGCGGTCAGGGCTACGGCATGATGAGCCTGAGCGGCATGAATACCGCAACCCAGGCCATCACTCTGCAGGCGGCGTCGCGTCTGGACGAGCAGACGGTCGTCGGCGCGCAGTTCACCACGGCATACCTGCCTTCCACCGGCAACTCGGGCGCGAGCCTCGTGGCCGGTTCCACGTCGATGAAGATGTCCGGCTGGGGCATCGGGGTGACGCGATTCAATGCGCTCACCGAGGGCGACCGCTTCGCGCTGACGGCTTCCGAGCCGCTCGCCGTGCGCACGGGCGCCATGGTGTTCGCCGTGCCTACGGGCAATGACATCAACAACATCGGCTACCGTCAGGAAGTGGTCGGTCTTGCCGGCAGCGCCCGCGAACGTCTCTACGAAGCCACGTGGATGCTGCCGTTCGCGAAAGGCAATGCGTCGCTGATGCTCTCGGGCATGGTCCGTCAGAACGCGCTGGGCAATGCCGATGCGCCCTCGGAACTGCTGGGCATGATGCGCCTCAACCGGTCGTTCTGATCGTCAGGGGCGCTGCGGGAACATCGCGCGGCGCCCCGGATCACTCCGCCTGCGGCGACGTCTGTTTCGCCACAGGCGGGCGGGTGGCTTCGCTCAGCCACATGGACGGAGCGAACACCCAGTCCGAGTACCTTTTCGCATTCGCGAACTGCAGTTCCACCGGCCACAGGCCATCGCGCTTGAAGGGCTTGCCTTCGGCGCGCGAATGCACGCCCACGATGCCGCCGCGCGCGGATCGGACCACCACCCAATCGGCCTTGCCGGTCATCGGGTCCAGAAACATCTTTCGCAGATGCTGCATCTCGCGCGTGCCCCGGCGATCGCGCAGCAGGTCCTCCAGCTTCGCCGGCTGCTCCTGCATGCCCGCTGGCGTAGCGATCGCGTAACCCGCCAGCGCACTCCGGAATTGCGCGCCGATAAACAGAAGATCGCGCTCCTTCACCAGCCGGTCCTCGTGCTCCCACTTCCGTGCAAGCGTGAGCGTGAGCAACCCGGTGACGAGCAGCAGGAGCAGCGCCGACACCATGAGGAAGCCCCGCTGCCCGCCCCGCCCCGCGTCGCGCATCCCGCTCACCATTGCCGGTAGGCCGTTCCGTTGAGGCCGGTGGCCGGCGACAGCGAATAGACGTCGAACACGTCGGCGCCTGGCTGAGGATTGTCCGGGTCCGAACCGTAGGCCCGCTTGCCCCAGGTGTCGACGGCCGCGATCGCGTCGTTGGCGAACGGATCGCGGGGCATGCGCCGCAGGAAGTAGATCCGACGCCCGGTGGGATCCAGCTGGTCCCGCACGCCCAGCGCGAGGATCTCGAGGTTCTTCGGATAGCCGGTCTCGCCTGGCAGCCGCGGGATGCGCCCCTGATCCCCCGCCTGCTTGTAGTCGTCGATCGCCTGTCTCAGCTGGCGCAGCGACAGGCGCAGTTCGTGTTCCTTCTCGCGCTTCACGGCCGTGATGATCATCGGCGTCACCAGACTCGCGAGGATCACCACGACTGCCATGGCCACGAGGATCTCCACGAGCGTGAAGCCCCGGTTTCGAGTCGGCATGGACGACCTTGACGGGAAGGCACCCATTCCGGTCTCCCGAGCAATCCGCAAGGCGACGGGCTTCAGGGCGTGCCAGCCCTGTCCGAGCGGGTCGGCGGGGCCTCCGGCGTGGGCTTGGGCTTCAGCTTCTTGTTCTTCACATCACTGGAGATCTTGCTGCTGCCCGATTTGGCGGCATCGACGGTACCCTTGCCGATGCCCTTGCCGACCTTGCCCAGCTCGTCACCGAACTCCTTGAAGCTGCCCAGTTTCTTGGGCTTGGACTCGGGCGGCTTGGTGGTGACGGCCTTGTCGGCGGGCGTACCGGGTACGTCGTCGGCAAACGCCGAGACAGGGAGCACGGCAAGGCAGAAGGCAAACACGAGTCGACGCATGGTGAGACTTGCTCCTCGATGAACGATGCGCCGCCCGGAACGGAGCGGCATTCACGCGGAATATACTCCGACGACAACGCCCGCGTGCCCGTGCGCATTCCGGGCATCCCCCACACGACTTCAATCGACACGATGGCCGACACTCCACGTCCCGACACCCACGTCCTCCCGCCCGCGCTCGAACGCCTCACCGCCGCGATCTTCGAACGCGCCGGGTGGGATTCCCGGGACGCCGCACTCGCCGCGAACCATCTGGTGCTGGCGAATGCCAGCGGCCACGACTCTCACGGCGTCGGCATGACCCCGCGCTACATCCGTGCTGCCCGCCTGGGCCGTCTCAAGCAGGGACGAACGATCACCACGGTGATGGACGCCGGCGCCGTGCTCACGCTCGACGGCGGCATGGGTCTCGGACAGGTGGTGGGCTTCGACGCGATGAACATCGGCATCGCCCGCGCCCGCGAGTCGGGCGCGGCCATCCTGGCGCTGCGCAACACCCACCATCTCGGCCGCATCGGTCACTGGGGCGAGCAGGTCGCCGCCGCCGGGCTCGTGGCGATCCACTTCGTGAACGTGATCGGACGCCCGCCGCTGGTGGCACCCTGGGGCGGCCGTCAGGCGCGCTTCTCCACGAATCCGATCTGCATCGCGTTTCCCCGGCGGGACACCAATCCCATCGTGCTGGACTTCGCCACTTCGCGCATCGCCCACGGCAAGACGCGGGTCGCCTGGAAGCGCGGCGTGCCCGTCGCCGAAGGCAATCTTCTGGATCGCGAAGGTGAGCCGACGCAGGACCCGTCGGTGATGTGGGTGGACCCCTTCGGCGCGCTGCTGCCCTTCGGTGAACACAAGGGCTTCGGCCTGGGAATGATGTGCGAACTGCTGGCAGGTGCGCTCGGCGGGGCGGGCACGCTGCCCGGCAAGACCGACTGGGACGTCATCGACAACAACATGCTGTCGATCCTCCTCGACCCGTCGCGCCTCGGCGGCGCCGACAGCTACGGAGCGGAGACCGAGCGCCTGATCGAGTGGGTTTACGCCACGCCGGCGGCCGAAGGTTTCGATCGCGTACGCATTCCCGGTGAACCCGAGCGGGAGACGCGGGAGAAGCGCGGACGGGAGGGCATTCCGATCGACGCCACGAGCTGGGGCGAGATCATCGAGTGTGCGGAGTCGCTCGGATTGAGCCGCGACGTGGCGTACGCCATGGCCGGGCTCGAGTAACGCCGGTCAGCTCCGGACCTTCCCCGGAAGAATCGCTGTACCTCGCGGACTGACGGGCCGCCTTCGACTACGACAGATCGGCCAACCGGCCCCTCGCATCGCCGCGCTTTTTCGTCAGGGCTGCCTTGGCCCCCATCAGCGCCATGCCAACCGCGAACAGTGCGTAGGTCTGGGGCTCGGGAATCGGCGTGGCCGGCAGGCCCATCGCCTCGGTCACGTAGGTATCGCTGCGACCGTCGACCCCGATGGCCTGCACGTGCAGGCCGAAACGCAGCTGTCCGCCCCACACGTTCTGCGCGACCTGGAGATACGTGTCGCCATTGGTGGGTGTTGTCCTGAACTCCAGATATTCCCCGACCGCGTTGATGCCATTGCTCACGCCCCCCTGGCTCGTGCGCTGCAGACCCCAGTCCGCCGAGAACGACGGGTTGAGGGAATTACCCCCTGGCAGATTGCCCGGGAAGGGGTTCGCAAGAGTGAACGACACGCCGGCGGACTGCCCGTGGAGGGCAAATGTGTACGGACTGGTGGCCCCTGCCTGGTCGGCCGCCACGTACGTGATGCTGCCGGGCGTGCCTACGCGATTCCACACCTTGAAGTAAACCGTCGGATCGAGGCCGTTTCCAGGGTTGATGTCGCCGATGACCTGCAGAAACAGCTGGTCGCTCAGATCCTCCGCACTGTTGCTGGTGATGCGTGCGAGGCTGAACGTGAACGCTCCGTATCCGGCGGACGGCCCGGGTGGCGGCGAAATGGTCACGACCGCCGAAGCGCCGGTGGAAAGGGTGAGTGCAAGTGCGGCCAGCGTGGCCCGGAGTCCGTGCGACATCGAAACTTCTCCTTTGGGGCATCACTCCCCGTATGCCTGGCGTGCGGCAGAGAAATCTGCCGGAACGCGATCGGCCGAGTCGTTTCGATGAAGACCTCGACAGGGCCGTTACGGCCGTGTCGGTTGCAAGGCGCCTGCCACAAGAAACGCGGGGGAATCGGACGCGGAACATGGGGGGCGCTACGCGGATCCCGCGCCCGCGTAGCCCGGACGAGGGCCGTGAGGCCCGACTCCGGGAAACATGAAATCGCGGCTGCGGGCGCCGGTCCCGGAGTCGGCCCGTTGGCCTCGTCCGGGCTACAGCCGCATCCCCTTGCGAGTCACCGCACTCGCGTAGCCCGGACGAGGGGCAGGCGCCCCGACTCCGGGAGCACCATCGGCACACGAGCACCGATCCCGGAGTCCGCTTCGCGTCGTCCGGGGTACAACATGACGCATCCCCCACGCGAGTCACCACACTCGCGTAGCCCGGACGAGGGGCAATCGCCCCGACTCCGGGAGCACCATCGCCACACGAGTCACCGGCCCCGGAGTCCGCTTCGCGTCGTCCGGGCTACGGATTCTTCGTGGGGGCGGAATCCCGCGGCCGTTCCGCCTCCGTGCTCTCCAGACCATACGGCTTCACGAGATTCCAGACATGCGGCGGCACCATCGACCGCATCCGCTTCGGCTGCTCACGACGGAGATGCACGACGGTTTCCACCGCCTTCATCTCCACTCGCGCGCGGGCGAACTCGAGCCCCCTGGGCCCCACCCGCGGCATCAGCCAGCCGACGATCGGCCGCAGCCAGTTCGGCATGCGCCGCAGCGGCAGGCCACCGGCTGCGCGGATCGTGTTCGCAAGAAACCCCTTCACCGGCCCTTGCCGCTTGCCCGCACTGCCCGGTTGCTCGACACGCACTTCATCCCCGAGCAGACCGAGCAACTCCTCCCCGCGTTCGTTGCGCACGAGCAGCCACTGCTCTCCCTGCCCGCCCATGTAGCCGACGGTGATGTCCGCCAGCACGTTGGTGTAGTCGACGCACGTGCGGCATGTGAGCGGGAAGAAATCGGAAGGCAGATCCGACAGCGGGAGCATCAGGAACGGAATGGCCTTCACCTTGCCGTCGCGGTAGCGGACTTCGACGTGATAGTCTGCGCGGAATTCGAGATAGGTGATCTCTTCGGGATGGGCCGACAACAGCGACAGGAACTGGTGAAAGCGCTCGGTCGTCGTGTTGTCCGAGCAGGGCGTGCCCACGACGTAGAGGCGCTCGAAGCCGAGTTCCTGCTCGAGTGCACGCAATGCATACACCTGGCAGGGAATGCCGATGACCGCGAGGCGCTTGTACCCGCGTGCCTTCGCCGGTTCCAGAAGAGCCAGAAGCGGTGCGTAGCCCATGCGCATGCCGCGGCATTGCGCCATGCCTTCCGCGCGCGTGACGAGCACCGGCATCGGCCGCCAGGGATCCTCCGGGTGCGGCGCCATGGTGAGCACCGCATCGACCGCGCCGGTCTCGAGCAGTCGCTCCCCGATGCGCGACGTGATGCCTGTCCATTGGGCGCCTTCCCGCGGTTTGCGCATCGCGGCTCGCACCATGCGGCGAAAGGGACCGAAGTGAAGCTCGTCGGGGCGCGCGGGATCACGCGTTCGGCCGTGTACCCGGGTCTCCAACGCTGCGTAGTCGGGACGGATGAACTGGCACGCGCGGCCGCACCGCCTGGGGTCGGACGAGCGGGAGATACCGCAGTCCGTGCAAAGATCGCGTGGCGCCCCTTCGGCGACATCGGGGACGATCAGCGGGCCAGTGGTCTCTTCCGGCAAGGCGAACGACCTCTTGGTGGGACGGCCGAAGCTGTCGGCCTGTCATAGTGTCCGGGAAGCGCGCGGCGATTCACTCCGCCGCGAAGTGCCGAGGGTACACGACAGCGCAGACGCGTTCCGCGGTTTCGTCGCCAGATGCCAGGGTGTGAGGAATCATTCCGAGGGACCTGCGTAGTAGCTTCGATACTCCGGCCGAATGGCGTTGCGCACATCCTCGACGGAACGAATCGTGGCGAAGTAGGGAAGAATCACGGCGGGCAGATCGGCGGCACCGAGCGGGGTCGCCGCGGTACCGGTCGGCCCCAGGTAGAAGAGCGTCGCGTTGGGTTCGGCATCGATACCACCGACCCCTACGGTGCACGATGCCACGCGCGTGACACCCTCGGGCAGCGGGCCTTCGAGACCCGCTGCGAGATCCGCATGCCACACGGCCACGTACACGTTGGCGAATCGCCCTTCCGCGAGCGGTTCCGCCTCGACCAGATCGATGATAGGCCCGCGCGTGCGCCACCAGGTGAGCCCAGTCCGCGTGAACGGCGGCTCGGCGGACTGCAGAGCATCCAGGGAGACCGCGATCCGTTTCTCCGCCTCTCCAGGCTCCAACGGCGTCGCCACAAAGAAAGGAAGTACCACGGTTTCGATCTGCACCGCGAGACTCGCCGTCTCATCGGGGGACAGCAGCCTGGGCCACCAGTACGTGTTCTTGAACGGCGCCACCGGTGACAGCTCTTCGGTGTGCGAAGGATCGGCTCCGCCCGAAGCCAGAAAGAAGTACACCGCACGCATTCCGCCGCTATGGCCACTGCGAAGGCCGACCACCTGTCGGTCACCGCCCTCCGAACGCTCGAGCACGGTCGAACGTCCGACGCGTCGGAAGCCGGCTGGTGACAGCAGTCGCTCCAGCGTGACGACGAGAGCGTTCGCGGGATCGGGCACAGTCGGAATCGGGGGCTGGGCGGAGAGCGGGGCAGTCCCTGCGCGCTATTGCGCGTGAGCGGAGGGCATGGGTAGCAGTCGCATTTTCAGCCCCTAGCCTTCATGGCATCCAGCGCCGCCTGGTAAACGGTGTTGCGCGGCACGGCGAACAGCCTGCGGACCATCGGCTCGAACTCGGCGAGCGGAATCGTCTCGCCGGCGGGATCAAAGGCAGGGTTGTCGTACAACTCGATGAACTCCGCCGTGCGATCGAAATGCGGATGATCGCGGAAGCGGTCGCGCATGTTGCGGTCCATCCCCACGTGATGGAAGAAGTTGTAGCCCTGGAAGATACCGTGGTGCTCGACCATCCAGAGGTTGGCTTCGCCCACGAAGGGCTTGAGGATGGCCGCGGCGACGTCCGGATGGTTGTAGCTGCCCAGCGTGTCGCCGATGTCGTGCAGCAGAGCGCACACGACGTACTCCTCGTCCCGTCCGTCCTTCAGCGCCAGCGTCGCCGTCTGCAGGCTGTGCGTGAGACGGTCCACCGCGAACCCGCCCGTATCCCCATCCAGCAGAAGCAGGTGCGCAAGGACGCGATCGGGCAGCGTCTTCGAGATCTTCATGAACTCGCCGGTGATGATGTCCCAGTCTTCCTTGGTGCTGTGTTCCATGCGGGTGAAGGTGGCATGCGCGTTCATGGGCGTCTCGGTGGGGTGGGCATGAAGCCGGAGTGTGGCATCGCAGGCGGGGAGCGGCAACCGCAGGCTCACCGGGGACGGCATCGCGGCCCCGCCCTCCCGGAGGGTCAAGCGTAGTCCCAAAGGCTGATGGTGACGTCCGGCAGGCGCCGGCAGACTTCCTCACGTCGATTTGCCGAGTGCCCGCTTGGCAGTCGAGCGGTACGACCGGGGTGCACTCGAGCATCCCGCGCGCCCACGAATCATCCGCTCAGTGACAGGAGACCACCATGTCGAACAAGATTCATCGCATCCTCACCGCCGTCGCCATGACCGCGACTTGCTCCGCGGCAGTCCATGCCGCGCCCTTCACCCTGACCTTCGAGGGGGTGGGAAACAACGCGCAGATCCTCGACTTCTACAACGGCGGCACCGACTCCCAGGGCAACTCGGGCGTGAACTACGGTGTCCGCTTCGGCAGCAACGCGCTGGGTCTCGTCGACGAGGATGAAGGGGGGTTCGGCAACTTCGCGAACGAACCCACGCCTTCGACCACCATGTATTTTCTGAACGGGACCGCCATCCTGAATTACGCCCCCGGTTTCACCAACGGCTTCTCGTTCTTCTACACCTCCGTGAGCTTCGAAGGTGTCGTGCGCGTGTATGCCGGAGAGAACGCTGCCGGCGCACTCCTCGGAGAACTGGTCCTGGGCATCAACAGCAGCCCGGGCACCTGCAGCGGCGACCCGCGTGGCAATTTCTGCAACTGGAGTGCGGCCGGACTGGACTTTGCGGGTGTCGCGAAGTCCATCGACTTCGGCGGCACGGTGGACCAGATCGGCTACGACAACATCACCTTCGGGTCGTCGGATCCGACGGTGAGACCGGTGTCGGAGCCCGCCGGATTCGGCCTGCTCGCGCTCGCGGGCGTCGGCGCGGTCGCGTCGCGACGCCGGCCTGCTCGGGGTGCCCGAACGTAAGCAGGCGATCGAGCCGGCCGGAACGGTGCCCGGCGTCGACATCGGCGCCGATGCGCCGGTAAACATGGCCATGGGTCCCGGACTTCGCACAAGCCACTGGGGCGCCACCCTCGCGCAGCAAGGCTCAGTCTTCTCGATGCAGCGACCGGATGAAGTTGACGAGATCCCATGTCTGCTCCGGTGTCAGAACGCCCTGGTACGCCGGCATCGCGTCGACGCCATGCGCGATGCGGTAAGCCACGACACCGTCCGGAAAATACGGCGGCGGCGCGATAACCGTGAGATCGTCCGGGCGGGTCGGCAGGGAAGCCGCCGAAGGGCCACCGCCGCGGCCGTCTGCGCCATGGCAAGTCTGGCAGTACTGAACGTAGAGATCCCTGCCTCTGCCGACCGATTCGGGCGAGTGCAGCCCCGGGTTCGTGGCCACCGCGGCCCGAAGGAGATCGGCGTGATGGAGTCCTCCGCCAAGGCACACGGCCAGCACGACGATCCACACGATGCGGGATTTCTTCTTCGACATGCCGAAGATCAACCCTTCGTCGCGGCGGCCTGGAGCATCGCCGCCATGCGCTCGTGAACGATCTGAATCGCCTTGAGCGGGCGGACCATGACCTTGAACTCCACGATGCGCCCCGCGTCATTCCACCGGATGATGTCGACGCCATTCACGGCGATGCCCGCGATCTCGGTCTCGAATTCCAGCATGGCGTCGGACAGCCCCCGGATCTCGCGAACGTATCGGAAGCTCGGCTGGAAGAACACCTCGAATGCGGCGGACAGATAGGCCTTGCAGACGGCCTTTCCACGCTGCGGCGTGTGGACGATCGGGGACAGGAACACCGCGTCTTCGGCAAGCAGCTCATCGAGGCCGGCAGCATCATGTTTGCGCGCGAGGGCATGCCATCGGTCGATCGGATGCGTGGTCATGGGGCCACCCCGCCCGATGCCGTTCGGTCAGACGGGCTGATTTCAGGGTTCATCATCCTGCGTGTTCTCCAGTTGAATCCGGGGCAACGGGCAGGACCTCGCTTCGAAGAGCTTGGTCTCCACGAATCGCCGTATGTCCAGCGGCAAGGGGACCGCGGCAACGAGGAACTCGGCCTCGAGACGGACGAGATCCACTGGCACCGCGCTGCCGAGCATGGGCGTGCGCTTGGGGCCTTGCGGAGAACTCTCGCCCGAATCGACCTTCCAGTGACCGAATCCCCGATCGGCATGCCACGCAAGCACCTTCTCGACGCCGCGCTTGTCGTAGCAGAGCTGGAAGCTCTTCGGCCGCCCCTCATCTTCGAGCCAGACGATCAGATCGAGCGTCGTCGCCATGAACCAGCGGCGACCGGGATCCAGGTCCCCTCGCAGATGGGTGATCTCGCGAAACCGGTCGGCTTCGGGCCTGGCGCCCTCTCCGCCTTGATCATTCAGCGCCACGAAGCACCCCTTTCGCACAGTCGCGAGGACCTCTGCCCTGGTGTTTCGCGGCTCGCCGAAGGGGCATGGATCGCATCGTCCGGGCGCACCGTCAGCCCGCGTCCTCACCGAAGAATGCCAGCAGTTGCTCGACCACCCAGTCGGGCCGCTCTTCGGGAATCCAGTGGCCGCAACCCTCGGCCACGCCGCCGCGAACGTTGGAGGCCACGCGCTGCCACGACTCGAGCGCGAGCGGACCGCGCCCGCGACTCGCGGCACCACCCCAGCACAGCACGGGCATCGTCAGCTTGCCGGCCGCGAGGAAGGCTTCGTTGTCCTTCACGTCCTGCTGCATGGCGCGGTAGAAGTTGAAGCCTGCCGTCATGGCACCTGGCTGACGATAGGTACGCAGGTACTCGCGCTGCGCGTCCTCCGGAATGGCATCCGGACGAGCGCCCCACTTGCGATAGAAATGTCCGAGATAGATATTCTCGCGACCGGCGATCAGCGCCTCCGGGAGGTCGGCCTCCCAGTGGAGCCCGTGGTGCCATCGGTTGTTGTAGAACACAGGGGTACCGTCGCCGGGTACCGGCACGTCGAAGATGGCGAGCCGCCGCACGGCGTCCCCATGTTGCGCGGCAAGGGAAAACGCCGTCGGGCCGCCCCAGTCGTGCCCCACCAGAAAGAACGTGTCGATCCCCAGCACATCGTGCACGAGCCGCCACACATCGTTCGAGACGGTCTTCTTGTCGTAACCGGACGCCGGCCGCGATGAATCACCGAGACCGCGCAGGTCGGGCGCGATCACGCGGTACCGGGCGGCCAGCCCCGGCATCACGTCGCGCCACATGTACCAGGTCTGCGGCCAGCCATGCAGCAGCACGACGGCCGGCCCCGAGCCTGCCGTCACATAGTGCAATCGCACGTCGCCGAGATCGGCGTGGGCGTGCTGAAAACCATCGGCCATCGTCATCCCCCTGGAAGCTATCTGGCGTGCACGTGGTCTGGACTCACGCCGTAGAATCGGGAGACATTCTGCCGCGAACCGGCCGACGACGGGTAGTGGCCGCTTGCCAGCGGCACGACCCGCGAACGTCACGCAGCACTTTCCGAGGAATCTTTCACCATGCTTCGAATCTTTGGTTCCCCTCACCGATACATCCAGGGACCGCAGGCGCTCGACCGCCTGGGCACGGAGGCCGCCGCCTACAGCCGTCGCGTGATGGTGGTCGCCGACACTGTCGTGCTGTCGCTGCTTCGGGATCGCATCGACGCCAGTTTTCGCGCTGCCGGCATCGAACCCCACTACGCCCCGTTCGGCGGGGAATGCACCGCCGCGGAGATCGACAGACTCACGGTCCATGCGCGCGACGCGGACGCCGCATTGATCGTCGGTGCCGGCGGCGGCAAGGCCATCGATGCGGCCAAGGGCGTATGCATCGCGATCGGCGCCCGGCTCGTCGTGCTGCCTACCATCGCGTCCAACGACTCGCCGACCAGCCGGCTTTCCATCCTCTACGACGACCAGCATGTGCTGCGGGAAGTGCGGCGGATGAACGTCAACCCGGACGTGGTGCTCGTGGACACGGCGGTGATCCTCGCGGCACCGGAACGTTTCTTCGTTTCCGGCATCGGCGATGCCATCTCGAAGAAGTTCGAATCCGCCCAATGCTTCGCGGCCGGCGGCGACAACTTCTACGGTGCCCGCCCGCCGTATGTTGCGGAGCTGCTCGCCGATGCCTGCTACAGCGCCATTCGCAACCACGCGGAAGGCGCGCTAGAAGCCATTCGCCTCCAGGCGACGAACGAAGCGTTCGAGCGCACGGTGGAAGCCACCATCCTGTTGTCGGGGCTGGCGTTCGAGAACGGCGGCCTGTCGATTTCCCACGCCATGACGCGCGGACTTTCTGCCGTGGAAGAGACCGGCCGCGCCCTGCACGGCGAACAGGTCGCTTTCGGTCTTCTGGTGCAATTGGTGCTGGAGCAGCGACCGCAGGATTTCGTGGACGACATGATCGCTTTCTATCGACGCGTCGGCCTGCCGACATCCCTGCGTGAGCTCGGCTACGCCGGCGATCCCGCGGCTGTGATTCCGCTCATGGCCGAAGTCTCGTGGGCGCGTGCGGCCTACGTGAAGAACATGGTGCCGCCCACTAGCGAATCCGCCCTGGCTGGTGCGATCGAAGAGGCGGACCGACTCGGACGCCGATAGCGGGAACGGTCTCGGACCTGCCGCAACGGCGCGACCGCGGCAGACCCGGCACGAGCGCGAGTCTTACCAGTGGCCCGTCGTGACGCATGGCCAGCCGGTTGGCGGATCATCCGAGGCAGCTCGCCGTGTCTCGCATGCTTTTCCCGCCCCCCGTCCGGCGACGAACCGACGCACTGTGGGCCGGGCTCATTTCCCCACCGCCTCCATCACCTTCCACTCGCCGCCGGCCACTTCGTACACGGTGATGGTGCCTTCGCGGAGGTCGCCCTTCTCGTCATACGCGATGGTCGACGAGGTGACGCCCGCGCGCTCGGTCTTGGCAAGTTCGGGCAGGACCTTGGCCGGATCGGTGGAGTCCGCGCGTTTCATCGCCTCGATGAGGGTCATGGCGCCGTCGTAGGCGAACGGCGAATACACCTCGACCTCGGCATTGAATCGGGCCTTGTACTTCTCCGCATAGGCGGTCCCGCCCGGCATCTGCGCCGTGGGCAGACCGGCGAGAGACGCCACGGCGCCTTCCGCCGCGGGTCCTGCCAGCTTGAGGAAGTTGGGACTCTTCACCATCTCGCCACCGAAGAGCCGGGCCTTCAGGCCGAGCTGATGCATCTGCTTCGCCATCGGCGCGGCCTGCGTGTCGGCGCCGCCGAAGAACACGGCATCGGGCTTCGCCTTTTTGAGCGCGGTGAGAATGGCGGAGAAATCCTTCGCCTTGTCGTCGGTGTAGTCCCGCCGGACGATCTCGGCGCCGGCGGCCTTGGCGGCCGCCTCGAACTGGTCGGCCAGGCCCTGGCCGTAAGCCGTGCGGTCATCGACCACGGCAAGGCGTTTGGCAGCGAGTTTCTCCACCACGTAGCGGCCAAGCACGCTGCCCTGCTGCACGTCGTTGGTCATCATCCGGAAGGTCGTCTTGTAGCCGCTGCCGGTATACGCAGGGGCGGTAGCCATGGCGATCTGCGGGATGCCTGCATCGGCGTACACCTTCGAGGCCGGAATGCTCGTGCCCGAGTTGAAGTGGCCGAGCATGCCCCTGATGCCGGCATCGACGAGCTTCTGTGCAACGACGGTACCTTTGGCAGGATCCGCCTGATCGTCCTCGGCGAGGAGTTCGAACTGCACGGCCTTGCCGCCGATGGTGAGCCTGGCTGCATTCGCGTCTTCGATCGCGAGCGTAAGGCCATTGCGCATGTCCGCACCGTAGTGGGCTTGCGCACCCGTCAGCGGCGCAGCGAAGCCGAGCTTCACCGTTTCGGTCTGCGGTGCCGCCGGGGCCGGCGTTGCGGCGGGCGCGGGCGCCGGCTCTTCCTTCTTGCCGCAACCCGCAAGCAACGCCAGCAGGGCGACGGTAACGAGTGAACGTCGGGTGAAACGGGGCATGGCGATTCTCCTAGACCGCTTTCGCGGAAACTTTCTGCTCGAAGCGGGCGCGGTCGATCACCGCGCGCTGGTGGGTGCCGTCGCCGATGCGCTCCACGTCGTCCTCGGCCCAGACTTCGAAGTCGAGCAGGCGGCCATGCACCTTCACGAGCCGGGCATAGGCGCGGACGCGCATGCCGGGCGGCGTGGCGGCGAGATGCTGGATGTCCACGCGCGTACCGACGGTGGTCTGACCGTCGAGAAGTGCCTTGGCCACGCACTCGGCGGCCGCGTTCTCCATCAGGGCGATCATCGAAGGCGTGGAATACACCGCCACGGCACCGCTGCCGAGTGCCGCCGCAAGGTGTTGCGGGCCCACCACGAGTTCCACCGTGGCCTCCAGGCCGGGCTGCATCGCAATCTGACTGTTCAAGGGATGCTCTCCGTGTGCGTTCGTGGGGGCGACGGCCGGGGCAGTTGGCTTGTCACACGCCGTGGCAACCGCGCTGACCGGGCAGGCCTGCTTCGGGCAAGCGTATGCCGGTTGCGGCGCAAACTCAAACGGCGGGCATAATCGCCACGCCTGCTCTCCACCCACGTTTCCGATTCCATGACCACTCTCCGTATCCCCGCGCAGTTCTGGCGCGGCGGAACCAGCAAGGGCGTGTTCTTGCTCGATTCCGACCTCCCCCGCGAGCCCGCGGCGCGCGAGGCGCTGCTCCTCAGACTCATCGGCAGCCCCGATCCCTACGGCAAACAGATCGACGGCATGGGCGGCGCGACGTCCAGCACGAGCAAGGTCGTGATCGTGCGACCCGCCGAGCAGCCCGGCTGCGCAGTGGCATATCGGTTCGGCGCTGTCGCCATCGACCGGCCGGTCATCGACTGGTCGGGCAACTGCGGAAACCTCACCACCGCCGTCGCACCGTTTGCGCTGGCAACCGGACTCGTCAAAGCCGCGGATGGCGTCGCGAGCCTGCGCCTGTGGCAGGACAACATCGGCAAGGAGATCGTCGCGCACGTGCCCGTGGCTGGGGGTCAGGCGGTGGAGTCCGGCGATTTCACGATGGACGGCGTTGCGTTCCCCGGCTCGGAGATTCTGCTCGAGTTCGTGGACCCCGGCGGCGGCGAGAGCAGCATGCTGCCGACCGGCAACGTGGTGGATCGCCTGACCGTGCCGGGCGTCGGGGAGATCCAGACGACACTGGTCAACGCCGGCAATCCTACGGTGTTCATCGCAGCGGCAGATCTGGGCCTGCGCGGCACGGAACTCCAGTCGGACGTCAATGGCGACGCCGGGCTATTGTCACGGTGCGAGGCCATCCGCGCCCATGCGGCGGTTCGGATGGGACTCGCCGTTTCGCCCGAAGCCGCCACGCGGGATCGGCCCGCCACGCCCAAGCTGTCGTTCGTGGCCCGGCCTGCGGCGTACACGGCATCGTCCGGCAAGGCTGTCGGCGCGAACGACGTGGACCTCGTCGCGCGCATCCTTTCGATGGGGGTGCTGCACCATGCGTACACGGGGACAGGCGCCGTGGCCCTCGCTGTGGCGGCAGCGCTCCCAGGGTCGGTGGTGGCGCGCGCGTCTGCAGTGGGAGCCGCGGAGCGGGTACGCATCGGTCATCCCTCCGGAAAGATGACGGTGGGCGCGGAAGTGAAAGCCGTGAACGGCGAATGGAGTGTCACACGGGCGCTCATGAGCCGCAGCGCGCGCTGCCTGATGAGCGGGTGGGTGCACCTCCCCGCATAGCCCGGACAAGGGGCGGCAAACGCCCCGACTCCGGGGTAGGCACGATCCGTCGCTGTACGCCGGTGCCACGACGCCCGTGCATTGACCAGGTGCACGCCCTATTTGATCTTCATCAAACCTGTTCCGGGTGCCGCGGTTATCGTAACCTCGGAGGTTCTCGTCAACCAAAAACAACGTGGGAGGAACACCGTGCCATTCACCGTTCGCACACTCGCTCGCGCAGTCGGCCTCGCTGCCGGTGCCGCGCTGCTGCAGGCCAGCCCCGCCGTCCTCGCGCAGGCTACGACACCAGGTTCGGTGTTTCGCGACTGCCCCACCTGCCCGGAGATGATCGTCATTCCGGCGGGCGAGTTCGTGATGGGGTCCGACTTCGAGGAAAGCGGCCACCCGGACGAGAAGCCTCAGCACACCGTGAAGCTCGCCAAGCCTTACGCGCTCTCGAAGTTCGAAGTCACCTTCGAGCAGTGGGATGCCTGCGTGGCAGACGGCAAGTGCGTCGAAGCTTCCGATGACGGCGCCGGTCGCGGCAACCGCCCCGTCTACAACGTGAACTTCAGCGACGCCAAGGCCTACGCCGCGTGGCTCAGCGCGAAGACCGGCAAGAGCTACCGCCTGCCCTCCGAATCCGAGTGGGAGTACGCCGCGCGCGCGGGCACGAAGACCGCGTGGTTCTGGGGTCCCGCCGAGGACAGCGCGGGGTCCTCCAAGGCCTGCGAGTTCGCCAACACGCATGACGAAACGAGCAAGGACGCCCACCCGATGTACGTATGGTCCAACCACAAGTGCGTGGACGGCGCGCCGGAGACCACCACCGTCGGCAAGTACAAGCCCAACCCGTTCGGCCTCCACGACATCCTCGGCAATCTGCGCGAGTGGGTGGCGGACTGCCATCACGGCGGGTACAAGGGCGCCCCGGCCGATGGTTCTGTATGGGACGAAGCCAACTGCGAGAAGCGCATCGTGCGCGGCGGCGGGTGGATCGACGGGGCCTCGACTACGCGCGCGGCCTATCGTCACCCCGAGGACCCCGGCTATCGCAACTATCAGGTGGGGTTCCGGCTCGCCCGCGACCTGTAGGGAAAACCTGACCACCACCACCAGCCCGCGCGGGTCGCGGGCTTTTTCTTGTCCTTCGGGTGGGCGGTCGCTCAAGCGCAATGTCGCCATGGCCGTTATCTCCGGGGATGACGACTACCCAGAATCTGTCGAACCGCCTCCGGAAAATGGCGCGGATCGTCGCCGGCCGCGACGACTCCGGCGATCTCGCGACCGCCTACCAGATGCAGGTGTTCGTCATTTCGCTGCTCACCATGCTCGTCGCCTGTCTGTTCTATGCACCGGCGTACTGGTTTCTGGGAGACCCCGTCGGCGCCATCGCCATTGCCCTGGGCCTGCTGCCGGGTGGCGTGGCGATCGCGGTCTACTTCCTTGCCGGCAATCTGATACTCGGCCTGCAGATCCTGTCGGGGACGATTTTTCTTCTCACGTCTTATCTCACTTACCATCAGGGTGGCCTCACCGCGCCCGTGGCACCGTGGATGATCCTGGTGCCGTTCGCGCTGCTCACGGCCGGGCTGCCCCGGCCAGCCATCATCTGGGCCGCCATCGTCCTGTCCGAAATGGTGTTCATGGGGTGCCTCACCGCGCTGGGCTACGAGTTCCCCCGGGAACGCGGTCACAACCCCGAGGCCATCTACGCCATCAGCCAGCCGGGGCTTTGTGTGATCGTCTGCCTGTTCCTCGCCATGGTCGACCGGACACGACGGCTCGCGCAGAAGCAGCTTCAGGAAACCAACGTCGAGCTGGGCGCGGCCCGGGATACGGCGCTCGCGGCGGTGCGCGCGAAGTCCGAGTTCCTCGCGAACATGAGCCACGAGATCCGCACGCCGCTGAACGGGGTGCTGGGTGCAGGCGAGATCCTCGCGACCACGCCGCTGTCCGCTGATCAGCGCCGTCTCGTCGAGACGCTCAAGCACAGTGGCGAAGGTCTGCTCACTCTCATCAACGACATCCTGGATTTCTCGAAGATCGAGGCCGGCCGGCTCACACTGGAGTCGGTGCCATTCAGCCCGCACGACATCATCGCAACCGTTGCCGACCTCTTCGCCCCGCGCTGCGCCGAGAAGGGACTGGAGATCTCCTGGCAGATCGCCGCCGACATGCCGCACCGCGTGATCGGCGACCCGACGCGCGTACGGCAGGTGCTCTCGAATCTCCTCGGCAACGCCGTGAAGTTCACCGACGCGGGCGAGATCGAGATCATCGTCTCGTCGGCGATGATGGAAACACCCGCCAACGTCGTGCTGCACTTCGGGGTGCGCGACACAGGCGTGGGTATCGACAGCGAAACCCTGTCACGCCTGTTCCAGCCGTTCACCCAGGCGGACGGCAGCACCACGCGCGTCTACGGCGGGACAGGGCTGGGGCTTGCGATCAGCTCCGACCTTGCCCGCGCGATGGGCGGTCGGATCGACGTGACCAGTGTGCCGGGCAGGGGTTCGACGTTCACACTCGTCATGCCGACCACGGCATTGGCCGAAACGTCGCAGGAAGATCGCGCGATGCCGCTCGCGGGCAACAGCGTCCTGGTGATCGAGTCGCACGAAGGCACCCGCAGGATGCTCGCGGACGCGGTGATTTCTCTGGGTGGCTCGGTCACATCGATGGACGATCCCGCCGAGCTTCGGGAGGCCGGGGGGCGAGACACGTCGTACTCGCTCGCCCTCGTGGCCGAGCGCTTTGTACACGCCACCGAAGGCACGCCGGATGCCGGGACGTTGCGCCAGCTCGCCCGGCGGACGCCGCTGGTGATGACCGGCATGGTGGGAGCCCGGCTACCGGAGACTCCCGACCTGCCCATTCGCGGGGTACTGCAGAAACCGGTGACCCGGGCGAGTCTTGCGGCCGTAGTGCAGAAGCCGGACTCCGCGCCTGCCGCTCCCTCGATCGAGGCGAGCCAGATCGGCGCGCATGTGCTGCTCGCCGAGGACAACGTGGTCAATCAGAAGATCGCGCTGGCCATGCTCACCCGTCTGGGCTGCACGGTGGAAGTCGCAACGCAAGGCGCGGCCGCGGTCATCGCCTGGCAGACCGGCAGCCACGACATCGTCCTCATGGACTGCCAGATGCCGGTGATGGATGGTTACGAGGCCACGCGACAGATCCGCGGGCTCGAAGCATCGCTCGATCGCCCGCGCACGCCGATCGTCGCGCTGACGGCAAACGCACTGACGGGGGACCGCGAACTCTGCATCGCCGCGGGCATGGACGATCATCTGGGCAAGCCCTTCACGCTCTCGGGCCTGCGTGCCGTCATCGAGCGGTGGTGCACCCCGAAACCGGTTCAGCGGAGCGCGTAAGGCGCGTCCCGGAGTCGGACCTTCCCTGGTCCGGGCCACCTTTCCAATTTCAGACTGCCGCGGGAGCCTCCCTGGGGAGTTCCAGTGCAGCGGCAATCGCGTCGTCGACCGTATCGAGCAGCACGAACTGCATCCGCTCCTTCGCATCGGCAGGGACGTCCACGAGATCCTTCTCGTTGCGCCGCGGAATCATCACCGTCCGAATGCCGGCGCGAAGCGCCGCTAGTGTCTTCTCCTTCACGCCGCCGATCGGCAGCACCAGACCGCGCAGCGAGATCTCGCCGGTCATTGCGAGATCCGGCCGGACGGCACGATCGGTCATGAGCGACACGATCGCGAGGAACATCGCCACACCCGCACTGGGACCGTCCTTCGGCGTGGCGCCGGCCGGCACGTGCACATGGAGGTCCCAGTCCTCGAAGCGCTGACCGAGGTGTGACTTCGCGAGCGTGACGGCAGCCTGCGCCGACTCCTTCATCACGTCACCGAGCTGACCGGTGAGCGTGAGCTTGCCGGTACCCGGCACCTTCGCCGCCTCGATGAACAGGATGTCGCCTCCGACCGGCGTCCATGCCAGCCCGGTGGCCACGCCCGGCAGCGCGGTGCGTTGCGCCACCTCGTTGTCGAACTTGCGCGGCCCGAGAATCGAATCGAGATCCTCTGCCACCACTTCCACCTTCTGCGAAGTGTCCTCGGCGATCTTCATCGCCGCATGGCGCAGCACGGACCCCAGTTCCCGCTCCAGTGAGCGCACGCCGGCCTCACGCGTGTAGTCCGCGACGATCGAGCGCAGCACGTCGTCTCCCACGCTCACCTGCTCGGCGCTCACACCGTTGGCCTCGAGCTGACGGTCCAGCAGATAGCGGCGTGCGATCTCCAGCTTCTCCTGTTCCGTGTAGCCCGGCAGCTGGATGATCTCCATCCGATCGCGCAGCGGGCCGGGTATGGTGTCGAGCTGATTCGCCGTGGCGATGAACAGCACTCGCGACAGATCGAAATCCACGCCGAGGTAGTTGTCGCGGAAGCGTGCGTTCTGCTCCGGGTCGAGGACTTCGAGCAGGGCGGACGACGGGTCTCCGTGGAAGCCGCCGGCACCCAGCTTGTCGATCTCGTCCAGCATCAGGACGCAGGCGCGGGAACCGGCACGCTCGACGGCGTGGATGATGTTGCCCGGCATCGCGCCGATGTACGTGCGGCGGTGTCCGCGGATCTCGGCTTCGTCATGCACGCCACCCAGCGCCACGCGCTGGAAGACGCGGCCCGTCGCACGGGCGATGGACTGTCCGAGCGATGTCTTGCCCACACCGGGCGGGCCGGAGAAGCAAAGGATCGGGCTCTTGCCGGTCGGGTTCAGCTTGCGAACAGCAAGGTGCTCGAGGATGCGCCGCTTGATCTTCTCGAGACCGAAGTGATCCTCGTCCAGTACCTTGCGCGCCTGGGCGATGTCGATCGCGGGCGGCTCTTCGAGCTTCCAGGGCAGTTCCGACAACCGTTCGAGATACGAGCGGATCATTCCGGATTCCCCGCTCGCCTCGTTCATGCGGTTGAGGCGCCGGAACTCCTTCCGTGCGTGTGTCAGCGTCTCGTCCGGCATGCCCGCGCTCTCGATCGCCGTGCGCAATTCCTCCAGTTCCGCAGCGGTGTCCTCGGTGTCGCCGAGTTCCTTCTGGATCTGGCGAAGCTGTTCGCGCAGCACGTGCTCGCGCTGGCGCTCGTCGAACTCCTTGCGGGTCTTGTCGCCAATCTCCTTCGACAGACGCAGCACCTCGACGCGCGCGCCGAGCACAGCGAGCACCTTGTCGAGACGGCGCTGGAGGTCGAACGTCTCCAGGATGTCCTGCTTGTCTTCCTTCTTCACGTCGATGAGATTGGCCACCGTGTCAGCGAGCAGCCCCGGCGACTCGATACCTTCGACGACGCCCTTGAGCTCATCGGGGACGTTGGGCAGGAGGTCGATGGCTTCGAGCGCCTGATCGCGAAGGCGGAGGAAACGCGCCTCGATCTCGCGACCCGATTCTTCTTCCGGCTGATCCACGTAAGCCACGCGTGCCACGAGGAACGGCCAGCCGTCCAGAAACTGCAGGACGCGGAAGCGCGTCTGGCCCTGCACGACGAGGTGGTGAACGCCTTCGGCGGCACCGATGTGCCGGACGATGCGCCCCGCGGTACCCACCCAGTGGAGATCCTCGGGGGCGAGATCGTTCTTCTCGGCTTCACGCTGGAGCAGGAAGCCCACCGGAAGGTCCTGCTTGGCGGCGGTCTCGGCGGCGCGGACGGAGTTCGTGCGGCCGACGGAAATCGGCGACAGCGTCCCGGGAAACAGCACGGCGTTGCGCATCGGCACGAGGATCAGCGCGTCCTCGGGAATCGGGCGCAGTTCGGACGCGCGGTCGCTGCCGGACGAATCGTCCTTGGTGCGGCTGCTGCTGCCGCCGGACCACATCTCCTGGAGTCTTGGAAGCACCCTCATGTCTTGTCTCCTTGTCGTGCAGGGACGGACGCAGTCGCGCCCGATAAGCACGAGTTGAGGGTGGTCGGCGGGGATTCAAGTGCCCGGGTGGGAAGGCGCCACTCGGAGGCAAAACCCCGGAGTCGGCCTGGCGGCCTCGTCCGGGCTACCCGCGCGGATGGTGCTTCTGGTGGAGCTGCTTCAGGCGCTCACGGGCCACGTGGGTATAGATCTGCGTGGTCGACACATCGGCATGCCCGAGCAGCATCTGCACGACGCGGAGATCCGCGCCGTGATTGAGCAGGTGCGTCGCGAAGGCATGGCGCAGCACGTGGGGAGAGATGGAGGTCGAGATGCCCGCCTGCAAGGCGTAGCGCTTGATGAGATTCCAGAACATCTGGCGCGTCATGGGCGCGGCGCGCCGCGTGACGAAGAGCGCGTCCGCGGTGCGACCGTCCAGCAGGTCGGGGCGCGCCTCGTCGAGGTAGGCCTGGATGCGCTCGATGGCTTCCTCGCCGATCGGCACGAGACGTTCTTTCGATCCCTTGCCCATCACTCTCAGCACGCCGGCATCCAGACTCACCTGCGAGACCTTGATGGTGACGAGCTCGGTCACTCGCAGGCCCGTGGCGTAAAGCAGTTCGAGCATCGCGCGGTCACGCATCGCGAGCGGGTCGTCACCCGCAGGCGCAGCCAGCAGACGGTCAACGTCGCCTTCGGCGAGACTCTTGGGCAACGGCCGCGGCATGCGCGGGGAGTCGATGTTGAGCGTGGGGTCGGTGGTGAGCTTCCCTTCGCGAACCTGCATGCGGTAGAAGCGCTTGAAGGTCGATAGCAGGCGGCTAGCCGACGAGGCTTTCGTGCGGAGCTGGAAGCGATGCGCGAGATACGCCAGCAGATCGGCATGGGTGGCGTCGAGCAGGGCGGCGCCGCGCTCCTTCGCCAGCCACACCGCAAACAGGCGGAGGTCACGGCGATACGCGTCGAGCGTGTTCTTCGCCAGCCCGTCCTCGAGCCAGAGCGTGTCGCAGAAGGCGTCGACGACGGGATCGGCCCCCGCCGCGGGCGTCAGCTGGCGACGCCCTCGTGCGCCAGCAGCCATCGTTTCACCGCCATCGGGTGACCATCGGTCCTGCCCATGAAGCCGCCGAGACCGGAAGACGACACCACCCGGTGGCAGGGCACCACGGGTGGCACGGGGTTGGCACCGCACGCCCCGCCGATCGGGCGGGCGCTCGTGTCCAGTTGCGCTGCGAGCTGGCCGTAGGTCAGGACTTCTCCCATCGGAATGCGCATGAGGGCTTCCCATACACGGTGCCGAAAAGGCGTGCCCTCGGGCCGGATGGGCAGATCGAAGCGGAATCGCGGGTCCTTCAGGTAGCGCTCCAACTGGCGACTGGTCTCCCGCGCGAGCTCGTCCGTCGGCGCGATCAGATCTTCGCCTGGCGGCAGATACTCGATGCGGACCACGAACCCGTCGGCGGTCCGTATGCCCAGCCGGCCGAAGGGCGCCGGAATGCAGGCGTCGTAAGGCTTCATCTCTTCCCTCCCGGCGAGCGGATCCGAAAACGGTAGAGACCATATGCTGCCACGCCGAACGCAACCCCGACGCCGTCGCTCCAGGGCGCGGACCAGGCGAGCAGCAGGCCAGCTCCGAGGAACAGAGCGCGCTCGTGGATGACAAGCGGGCGAGAGAGCCAGCCCTGCGCACCAATCGCCAGAGCGACGATGCCCACGACCGCCGTGAACGAGACGATGATGATGTTGGCCGTGGGCCCCGACAGCAGCAGGCCCACGCCGTCCGGCGCGAGCACGAACATGAAGGGCGTCACGAACGCAGGCAGCGTGTACTTCCACGAAGCCAGCGTGGTGCGATACGGGTCGCCCCCCGTGATGGCAGCCGCCGCGAACGGCGACAGGGCCGTCGGCGGAGAGACCTCGGACAGCACAGCGTAGTAAAAGATGAACATGTGCGCGGCGAAGTCCGGCACACCGACCTGGATGAGTGCCGGTGCCGCCACCACCGCGCAGATGATGTACGACGCGGTGACGGGGACCGCGAGCCCGATGATCCACACCAGCAGCGCGGTATACAGCGCGGTGAGTGCGCGACTGCCGTCGGCGTAGTCGATCACGATGCCGCTGAACTTGAGGCCGAGCCCGGTAAGCGTGACGACGCCGACGATGATGCCGGCTGCCGCACACGTGGCCGCCACACCGAGGACCCCGCGCGAACCCTCGGCGAGCGCCGACGCGAGACGCCTCGGCCACAGCGCCGTTTCCTTCCGGACGAAACTCACCGCCACCGCGAACACGATCGCCCAGAACACCGAGAGCATCGGCGAGAACCCGATGACGAGGAACACCACGACCGTCACGAGCGAGAGGAAGTGATAGCCCTGACGGCGGATGAGATCCCACGGCTTCGCGGTTTCGATGCCGGCCGCGATGCCGCCGAACCGGCGGGCGTCGAGTTCGGTCATCACGAACAGGGAGAGGTAGTAGAGCAGCGTCGGGATGACCGCCATCCGGATGACGTCCAGATAGGAGATCTTGAGGAACTCCGCGATCAGGAAGGCGGCTGCGCCGAGCACCGGCGGCGAGAGGATCGCGCCCAACCCGCCGGCAGCGAGCAGACCGCCGGCGGCCTCCTTTGTGTAGCCCGCTTTCTTCAGCAGGGGATAGGCGACCGAGCCCAGTGTCACCGTCGTGGCCACGCCACTGCCCGACGGACCGCCCAGGAGGAAAGAGCCGAGCACGACCGCCCGCCCCGGCGCACCGCGACGGCGCCCCATGACCGCCAGCGCGAAGTCAATGAAGAAGCGGCCGGCGCCCGAGGCCTGCAGCACGGCGCCGTAGATCGTGAACAGTACGATGAGCGTGGCGGAGACATCGATGGGCGTGCCGAGGATGCCTTCCAGCGTCATCGTCATGTGGCCGACCAGACGATCGATGTCGTAGCCCTTGTGCGTCCACGGCTCGGGCAGCATCGGCCCCGCGAACGCATAGGCGACGAACACGAGGACGACGAACGGCATCACCCATCCGGACGCGCGTCGCACGGCTTCCAGCACGAGCACCATGAGCACGCAGCCGGTGACGATGTCCCACTGCTCCGGCTCTGTCGCGCGGTCGGCGAGCGCGTCCCAGTCGTGCAGCAGATAGGTCACACAGGCGAGCACGGCGAGTGCAGCCAGCCAGTCCCACGGCATGATGCGATCGCGAAACCGCCGGGCTGCGGGCATGGTGAGAAACAGCAGGCCCAGCATCAGTCCCAGATGCAGACCCCGCAGCCACGGCGCGCTGACGATCGCGATGGCGGTATACAGATGAAAGAGCGAGGTTGCCGCGAGGGCGACGGTGAGCGCGATGGCCACCGGTCCGCGCAGGCGGTGGACCGCGCCCTCCTCCTCTTCGACGAACCGGTCCGCCGCCGCGAGACGCTCCGCCTCGACGCCATCGATCGCAGGCGCGGGAGATTTGTCGAGACTCAAGATGGGAGGACGAGCGGCGCAGGCACAGCGAAGCGGATCAAGGGAGCTTCACACCCTTCTCGGCGAAGAACTTCACGGCACCGGGATGAAACGGAATCGGCGAAGCGCCACCGGCCTGGTACTCGAGCGAGAGATTCGCGAATTCCTTGTGCACAGCGACCATGTCCGCCTTGTGCTCGAAAGCTGTCTTGACGATGGTGTAGGCCTGCTCGTCGGACATGGCGGCATTGACCACAAGGACGTTCCACACGTTGACGTTGGTGGCGTCCTGCTTCATGCCGGGATAGATGCTCTTGGAGATCACGCCGCGGCTGTAGAGCGGACCATAGCGCTTGTTCATCGCATCGACCGCGTCCGCGTGATCGAGCAGGCGGATCTTTGTGCCCGGCGTGGCAGCGAGATCGGTGACGGCCGCCGTCGGCACGCCGCCCACCCAGAAGAACGCGTCGATCTTGCCGTCCTTGATGGCGTTCACGGCTTCATTCACCGAGATGCGTTCCTTGCGGATGCGCTCGTGAACGCCATAGGCTTCGAGGACGCGCAGTGCCATGACTTCCGTGGCGCCGCCGGGCGATCCCAGCGACACCCGCTTGCCATCCAATCCGGCGATGGAGGTGATGCCGGTGGACTCGGTCGTGACCGCATGCATGCGATTCGGGTACAGCACCATCAGCGTCCGCAGCGGCATCTTGCGGCCGGTGAACTTGCCCTGCCCCGTGTACGCGTCCCACACGACGTCGGCCATCGAGAAACCGAGATCGCCCTTGCCGGAGCCCACGAGCTTCAGGTTGTCGATCGACCCGCCGGTGACTTCTGCGGTGACCTGCCAGCCGGGGACGTGCTTCGTCAGTACCTGGGCGAGTCCGCCTGCGAGCGGGTAGTACACGCCACCCGTGTTGCCGGACCCGATGGAGAGAGTGACCTTCTGCTGTGCGGACACCGGCGACACCAGCAACGCCATCGACAGCAACGCCATGCAGCACGACCGCATCCGACTCGTGAAACCCACTTTGTTTCGCTCCCCCTTGAGACTCGTGGTCGATTGTAGCAACGCGATTCCGGCGCAACACAAATGAAAACGGCCTCCGAAGAGGCCGTTGGCTTGCGTGCACTGCGCGATCAGCTGGCGGGGGTTTCTGCCGCAGCAGCAGCAGCAGCAGCAGCAGCAGCAGCCGCGTCCGGGCGACCGGCACCGAGCTTTTCGCGGATACGCGCCGACTTGCCGGAGCGCTCGCGCAGGTAGTAGAGCTTGGCGCGACGCACATCGCCGCGACGCTTCACTTCGATGGAAGCGATGGAGGGCGAGTAGGACTGGAAGGTACGCTCGACACCCTCACCCGAGGAGATCTTGCGCACGATGAAGGAGGAGTTCAGCCCGCGGTTGCGCTTGGCGATGACCACGCCTTCGTAGGCCTGGACGCGCTTGCGCTCACCTTCGACCACACGCACGCTCACGATGACCGTGTCGCCGGGGGAGAAATCGGGGATCTTCTTGCCGAGCCGCTGAATTTCCTCGGCTTCGAGTTGCGCGATCACGTCCATGTTTCGCTCCTTAACGCTTTCCTGATTCGTGTTCCTGCCGGAACTCTTCCAGCAGCGCCCTTTCGAGGGCAGATAACTGCAACGGCTCAAGCAGTTCCGGACGACGCAGCCATGTGCGCCCCAGCGACTGCTTCAGCCGCCACCGATCGATCTCGGCATGGTTGCCCGACATCAGCACCGCCGGCACCCGCTCGCCGTCGTAGACCTCCGGCCGCGTGTAGTGCGGGCAATCGAGCAACCCGTGCACGAAGGAATCCTGCCGCGCGGACTCGGCATCACCGAGCACTCCCGGCAACTGCCGGATGATCGCGTCGAGCAGCACCATCGCTGCCAACTCACCGCCGGACAAAACGTAGTCACCGACGGAGACTTCTTCGTCCACTTCGCGTCGGATCAGGCGTTCATCGATGCCTTCATACCGGCCGCAAAGCAGCACCAGACCATTTTCCTGCACCAGCCGCTCGACCATCGCGTGATCGAGCCGCGCACCCTGGGGGGACAGATACACCACCCGGGTCGACGGGAGGCCGCAACTCAGATGCCTCTGTCGAGCCGCCCGGATCGCCTTCGCGAGCGGGTCGGCCATCATCACCATGCCGGGGCCACCGCCGTAGGGACGGTCGTCTACCGTGCGATAAGCGTTTGCCGCAAAATCTCTCGGGTTCCAGGCGACGAACTCGTACGCCCCCAACTCCCGCGCCCGACCGGTCACTCCCCAGTCCGTCACGGACTCGAACATCTGGGGAAACAGCGTGACCACGTCGTACTGTTTCAATCAGTAATCCGCACCCCAATCGACCAGGATGCGTCGACCTTCCCGGTCCACTTCAATCACATAGGCCGGCACGAAGGGAATCAAACGTTCCCGATCGCCCCGCACCACCAGGATGCCGTGCACCCCGTTGTCCATGAGCGAATCCACCTCGCCCAGGGCAACGCCTTCGGTGTTGGCGACCTGCATGCCTTCGAGGTCGGTCCAGTAGAACTCGTCCTCGGCCACCGGCGGCAATGCCGAACGGGGAATGCCCACCTCGGTACCTTTCAGCCGGACGGCCTGCTCCGGCGTTTCGATCCCGGGAAACTTGGCGAGTATGGTTGCGCCGTGCACGCGCCCCGACTCGGGCTCGACTGCACGCCAGTCACCTGCCTCGCTCAGCCACCATTCGGTGTGGTCCAGCAGGGTTCCGACCGCCTCGGTAAAGGGCTGGATCTTGATCCAGCCTTTGATACCGTACGGGGCGACGATGCGCCCCAGAACCACCACCCTGTCAGGCGGCTGCGGTTGCGGACTTGCCAAACTGCTTCACGAGCCGGCGCACCGTGTCGGACAGCTGGGCGCCATGGCTTTCCCAGTGAGTGACACGGGCGAGATCGATACGAAGCTTCACATCACCGTCGGGCGCGACAGGGTTGTAGAAACCCACACGCTCGATGAAACGACCGTCGCGCCGTTCGCGCGAATCGGCTACCACTACGTTGAAGAACGGACGCTTTTTGGCGCCGCCCCTCGAAAGTCGGATCACAACCATCGGTTAATCCTCACGGCCCCGAAGTCGAAAAGACGCGGATTCTAGCCTTGCAATCGAAGCCTTGGCAAGGAAGAAACGCGCCGGAAAGGGAAATCAGCGTGGCGAGACCACGGTCTGGCGCTTCGAGATGTCGTCCAGGAAGCTCACCACCACCTTGACCAGTTCGTCCTCCTTGCCTTCGAAGAAGTGCAGCGCATCGGGCACCACCACCTGCTGGGAGCCTTCGATCTTGAGTATCTGCTTGCGGCGCTCGGACGAGCCCACCTGGGTGATCTCCCAGTCCTTGCCGCCGTAGACGTCGAGCACCGGGATCTTGATCCGGAACATCTCTTCCAGGCCGTTGATGATGCCGATGAACGCCCAGGCCCGGATGGTCTTGTCGTTGGAATTGATCAGGTACTGATTCGCCATGGTCGCCCCGAGACTGTGGGAGACGATGGATATGTTCTTGAATCCCTTGGCCTTGAGCCAGTCGGCGGAAAGCTGGAAGCGCTCCGCGGCCTCGCCGTAGGTGGGAATGTAGTCGCCGATCTTGGCGCCGCCGCCCAGCACGGGCAGCTGAATGGAGAGGGTGGAGTAGCCCTGCTCCGCCAGCTTCACCCGCAGTACTCCGTAGAGCTCGAAGTCCGGGCTCCATCCCCGGCCGTGCGCCAGGATGATGGCCCCCCGGGAGTTCTCTGCCTCGGTCCAGAGGGCGAGGAACTTGTGTTCGTTCTTCTGCTGGATCCAGACCGCCTCGCCGACCACCAGTCCAGGGATGATCTGGTCGGCCCAGCGCTTCTCGCGGTAGTAGTCCTGCGCACTGGCGGCGAGGGTGGTGATGCACAGGATGAAACCGATCAGGAAACGCATGCAAGGACCTCTGTGGTTGAAGCTGGGGGCGGTCGGGTACGGACCACCGGAAAGCGCCCGACCCGGACCGGGGACTGGGCGCTCGATACGACCGGGCAACGGGCGGGATGTTCACCCCGCCTGAACGGCCGGCCAGGGCGATGGTGGACGAGCGGGGATCAGCGAAGTCCGGGAAGCATCCCCTTCATGCCGCGCATCATCTTCTGCAGCCCGCCCTTGGACATCATCTTCATCATCTTCTGCATCTGCTCGAACTGGTTCAGGAGGCGGTTCACCTCCTGGACGCTTACTCCCGCCCCGGCCGCGATGCGGCGCTTGCGGGAGGCCTTGAGGATCTCGGGCTTGGCACGCTCCGCCGGCGTCATGGAATTGATGATGCCCACGGTGCGGCCGATCACCTTGTCGTCCATCTGCCCGCCTGCGCTCTGGGCGGCCTGCGCAATGGAGGCGGGGAGCTTGTCCACCAGCGCCGACAGCCCGCCCATCTTCTTCATCTGCATGAGCTGGTTGCGGAAGTCCTCGAGGTCGAAGCCCTTGCCGGACTTCACCTTCTTGGCGAGCTTCTCCGCCTCCTCCATGTCGATCCCGCGGCGGGCTTCCTCCACCAGGGAGACCACATCGCCCATGCCGAGGATCCGGGAGGCCATCCGGTCGGGATAGAACGGTTCCAGGCCGTTGACCTTCTCGCCGACGCCCTGGAACTTGATGGGAGCACCGGTCACATGGCGGACCGACAACGCCGCACCACCCCGGGAGTCGCCGTCGAGCTTGGTCAGCACCACGCCGGTGAGCGGCAGCGCATCGGCGAAGGCCTTGGCGGTATTGACCGCATCCTGGCCCTGCATGGCGTCGACGACGAACAGGGTTTCGATGGGATTCACCGCGCTATGCAGCTCGCGGATCTCCTGCATCATGGCCTCGTCGATGGCCAGCCGGCCAGCGGTGTCCACCAGCAGCACGTCGTGATAATGGCGGCGCCCCCAGTCGAGGGCGGCGCGGGCGATATCCACCGGCTTCTGGTCGATGGATGACGGAAAGAAGTCCACCTCCACCTGCTCAGCCAGCAGCCGCAGCTGTTCGATAGCCGCGGGACGGTAGACGTCGCACGACACCATCAGCACCTTCTTCTTGTCTTCCTTGAGCAGCCGGGCGAGCTTGCCGCAAGTCGTCGTCTTGCCGGCGCCCTGCAGACCGGCCATCAGCACCGTCGCCGGCGGCACCGTGGCGAGATTGAGCCCGGCACTGGTACCCCCCATGAGTGCGGCGAGCTCGTCGTACACGACACCGACCAGCGCCTGACCCGGCGTGAGGCTGCCGATCACCTCCTGGCCCAGGGCCTTCTCGCGCACCCGTGCAATGAAGTCGCGCACGACCGGCAGGGCCACGTCGGCTTCGAGCAGGGCCACCCGGACCTCGCGCAGGGCGTCCTGGACATTGGCTTCGGTGAGCCGCGCGTGGCCGCGCAGGGTCTTGATGACGCCGGAAAGGCGGTTGGTCAGTCCATCTAGCATGAGAACCTCGGAAGAGAACGGGCTGCCCGGGCGTATAATTGCGAGTCGCGTTTTCGCGCGCATTCGCTCGATGCCCTCGATTCTAGCCTACGGTCTCAACGCGCTTCTCTATGCCATCCTCGGTGCCGTCCTGGCACGGGGCTTGTGGCGTACCGAACCTACCAACCCTGCCGGCTTCGCCTGGACGCGCTACGCGCTGCTCGGGCCGCTGGTCCTGCAGGGCATCCTGCTATACCGGGACATGTTCGCGGGCGACGTCATGTACATGGGGGTCGGCAACGCACTCTCCTGCATCGTCTGGCTCTCGATCGTCATCTACTGGCTCGGCAGCTTCTTCTACCGGCTGGAGGGCCTGCAGGCTCTGGTGGTACCGATCGCCGCGGTCGCCGCGTTGATGCCGCTCCTCGCGCCGGCAAACAAGCCGCTCGCCAACGCCATGCTCCCGGGTTTCCGCGTACACCTGGCCCTGTCGATCCTCGCCTACAGCCTGTTCACGATCGCCTCGCTGCATGTGCTTCTGATGGCCGTCGTCGAGCGCAAGCTCCATAGCGGCGCCATGCCGGCACTGCTGCGCAGCCTGCCGCCGCTGCTCACGATGGAGAAGATGCTGTTCCGGATCATCGCGGCCGGCTTCGCCCTGCTTACTGCCTCGCTGCTGACCGGCATGCTGTTCTCGGAGGAAGTGTTCGGCAAGGCGCTGCAGTTCAATCACAAGACGCTGTTCGGCGTGCTCTCCTGGCTCATCTTCGGGGCCCTGCTGGCGGGGCGGAGCCTGTGGGGCTGGCGCGGCCGGATCGCCCTGCGCTGGACCCTCGCGGGGTTCCTCATGCTGGTGCTCGCGTACATCGGCAGCAAGTTCGTCCTCGAAGTCCTGCTCGGCCGATAGCGCGGCCGGGCCGCCTGCCCATGGACCGCAACCCCTCTTCCTGACCCTCTAGCGCCTTGGACGACATTTCCACCGGATCCCTGCTGATCGTACTCGCCATCTTCCTCGTGTTCTCGGCGTTCTTCTCCATCGCCGAGACGAGCATGATGGCGTTGAACCGCTACCGCCTGAAGCACCTGGTGAAGACCGGTCACCGCGGCGCCCGTCTCACCGCCCAACTGCTGTCCCGACCCGACCGGCTGCTGGGCGTGGTGCTCCTCGGCAACAACCTGATCAATGCCGCGTCCGCGGCCCTGGTGACCTACCTCACCTTCCGTTTCTTCGGCGAGTCGGAACTTGCGCTGTCGATGGCCACGCTCGTGGTCACCTTCGCCATCCTCGTGTTCAGCGAGATCACCCCGAAGGTGGTCGGCGCCACCTATCCCGAACGCATCGCGTTCGTGGCCGCGTACATCCTCACGCCGCTGCTCCGGATTGCCTACCCGATCGTGTGGTTCGTGAACCTGTTCGTGCAGGGGATGCTGCGGCTGTTCCGCCTGAATGCGGGACCCGACGCACAAGGGCAGAAGCTGACCATGGAAGAACTGCGGACCCTGGTGCTGGAAGGGGGAAACTTCCTGCCGCAGAAGCACCAGAGCATGCTGCTCAACCTGTTCGACCTGGAGTCGGCGACCGTCGACGACATCATGGTGCCGCGCAGCCAGATGGAAGCCCTCGACATCGACACGGATGCCGAGGAGCTGCGTCGCCACATCGCGACTTCGAATCACACCCGCATCCCCGTCTACGACCACAGCACCGACAACATCGTAGGCATTCTGCATGTCAGGAAATTCCTGAACTTGGGCGAGAGCGAGGAGTTCACCCCCGAGCGGCTCCGGCAGGTCCTGCGCGCACCGTACTTCGTGCCGAAGGGGACGACTCTGCTCTCGCAGATGCAGCAGTTTCAGGAGAAACAGGAGCGGATGGGCCTCGTCGTGGACGAATACGGCGAGCTGATGGGGCTGGTCACACTGGAGGACATCCTCGAGGAGATCGTCGGCGAGTTCACCACCCAGTCCCCCCTCGCGACGTCGGGCCGGTACGAACGCCAGCCCGATGGCAGCGTCATGGTCGAGGGCAGCAGCCTGCTGCGCGACCTCAATCGCCGGTTCGGGACGACCTTTCCGCTGTCGGGGCCGAAGACCCTGAACGGCCTCATCCTCGAGCACTTCGAGGACATTCCCGAGACCGGCACAAGCATGAAACTTGCTGATCAGCCGATCGAAATCGTGCAAATTCAGGATCGGGTAGTTAAATCCGTCCGACTTCTGCCGAAATAGTCGTTATCCATTCGACGCCTCGGCCCGTCCGGCTTTTGTTCCGGGGGCCGTGATTCGGTAACCGGTCTCGATCAAAGCGTGGCAGCAATACCTCAAAGCAGTCTGTCCGGGCTCGCACGAGCCCTGATCCAGAAGGGACAGCTCTCCGAGCGGGATGCGGAAACTCTGCACGCCGATGCCGGCGCGGCAGGCGTGAGCTTTGTCGAACAGCTCATCGCCAAGCGCCGCATGTCCGAGCGGGATATAGCGGAGTTCACCTCCCAGACCTTCGGCTTTCCGCTGCTCGACCTGAGCGCGGTGGACCCGGAGTTCCTTCCGACCAAGCTGATCGACGACAAGCTGATGTCGAGCCGCCGGGTGATTCCGCTCGTGCAGCGGGGCAACCGGCTGTTCGTCGGCTTCTCCGATCCGACCAATCGCACCACCTACGACGAGATCAAGTTCCAGACGGGGCTGATGGTGGACCCCATCGTCGTGGAGGACTCCAAGCTCGGGACCCTCCTCGGCAAGATCCTGCAGGCCTCCGACACCTCGCTGTCCACCCTGGTGGCAGAGGACGTCAGCGGCGAACTGATGGAGGTGGCGTCCGAGCCGGACCCCGAAGTCGGCGCGGACATCGACGATGCCCCGGTCGTGAAGTACATCCAGAAGATCCTTCTGGACGCGATCAATGGCGGCGCCTCCGACATCCACTTCGAGCCCTATGAGAAGTTCTACCGCGTCCGCTACCGCCAGGACGGCATCCTCTACGAGGTGGCCCAGCCGCCGCTCGCCATCAAGGAGAAGATCGCCTCCCGCATCAAGGTGATCTCCAAGCTCGATATCTCCGAAAAGCGCGTGCCCCAGGACGGGCGCATGAAGCTCGTGCTCTCCAAGACCCGGGCGATCGACTTCCGGGTCTCGACGCTGCCCACGCTGTTCGGCGAGAAGATCGTGATGCGTATTCTCGACCCGTCCAGCGCGACCCTGGGCATCGAAGCCCTCGGCTATGAGCCCGACCAGAAGGAAGCGCTCCTCCACGCCATCGGCCGCCCCTACGGCATGGTCCTGGTGACGGGGCCGACCGGCTCGGGCAAGACGGTGTCCCTCTACACCTGCCTCAACCTGCTCAACAAGCCGGGGATCAACATCTCCACGGCCGAGGATCCGGCGGAAATCAACCTGCCCGGCATCAACCAGGTGAATGTGAACGAGAAGGCCGGGCTCACCTTCGCCGCTGCGCTGAAGTCCTTCCTGCGGCAGGACCCGGACATCATCATGGTGGGCGAAATCCGGGACATCGAAACCGCCGAGACTGCCATCAAGGCGGCCCAGACGGGTCACATGGTGATGTCGACGCTGCATACCAACGACGCCCCGACCACCCTCACGCGGATGCTGAACATGGGCATTGCGCCCTTCAACATCGCCTCGAGCGTCATGCTGATCACGGCCCAGCGGCTGGCCCGCCGGCTCTGCAGCCAATGCAAGCAGCCCATCACCATTCCGCCGGAAGCGCTGCTGCGAGCCGGATTCGGCGAGGCGGACCTCGACGGCTCCTGGCAGCCGTACCACGCCGTGGGCTGCGATGTATGCAAGAATACCGGCTACAAGGGCCGAGTCGGTATCTATCAGGTCATGCCCATCAGCGAAGAGATCAATCGCATCATCATGAAGAACGGCGATGCCATCGACATCGCCGTACAAGCCAAGCGCGAGGGCATCCGCGACCTTCGGCAATCCGGTCTGCTCAAGATCAAACAGGGTCTCACGTCTCTCGAGGAAGTCGAGGCCGTGACCAACGAATAGCATCCCCTCCTGAAAGGAAGCCCAGATGGCCACTGCCACCGCCGGCGCACGAAAGCAGGAAATCAAGGAATTCAATTACGCCTGGGAAGGCCGGGACAAGCAGGGGAAGCTCGTCAAGGGCGACATGCGCGCCACCGGGGAGTCGGTCGTCAAGACCACGCTCCGGCGCCAGGGCATCCAGATCGTCAAGGTGAAGCGCGTCCGCAGCAATACGGGCGGCAAGATCACAGAGAAGGACATCACGCTGTTCACCCGCCAGCTCGCCACGATGATGAAGGCGGGTGTGCCGCTGCTGCAGGCCTTCGACATCGTCGGCAAGGGCCACGCGAACCCCGCCGTGGCCAAGCTGCTCATGGACATCAAGATGGAGGTCGAGACCGGCAACAGCCTGACGACCGCCTTCCGCAAGTACCCGCTCTACTTCGACGCTCTGTTCTGCAACCTGGTCCAGGCGGGCGAGCAGGCCGGTATTCTCGACAGCCTGCTGGACCGGCTCGCGACCTACAAGGAAAAGATCCTCGCCATCAAGGGCAAGATCAAGTCGGCGCTGTTCTACCCGATCTCGATCATCGTGGTGGCATTCATCATCACCGCGGTGATCATGATCTTCGTGATCCCGGCGTTCAAGGAACTGTTCACTAGCTTCGGTGCCGACCTCCCGGGCCCGACCCTGTTCGTGATGGAGGTCTCGGACTTCTTCGTGAAGTACTGGTGGCTCATATTCGGCACCATCGGCGGCGGCATCTACTTCTTCTTCTACACCTGGAAACGGTCGAAGAAGATGCAGTCGACGCTGGACCGCCTGTTCCTGCGCATGCCGGTCTTCGGGGATGTCATCCGCAAGGCGACGATCGCCCGCTGGAGCCGCACACTGTCCACGATGTTCGCGGCCGGCGTGCCGCTCGTCGAGGCCCTCGACTCGGTTGCCGGCGCATCGGGCAACTTCGTCTACTACGAGGCCACCAAGCGCATCCAGAACGAGGTCTCGACCGGTACCAGCCTTACCGTGGCCATGCAGAACGCCGAAGTGTTTCCGAACATGGTCGTGCAGATGGTCGCCATCGGCGAGGAGTCCGGCTCGCTCGACGCCATGCTGAGCAAGGTGGCGGACTTCTTCGAGCGCGAAGTGGACGACGCCGTGGACGCCCTGTCGAGCCTCATGGAACCCGCCATCATGGTGGTGCTCGGCACGCTGATCGGCGGCATGGTGATTGCCATGTACCTGCCGATCTTCAAGATGGGCCAGGCGATCTGACGTCGCCCGACCATCCGGTCCCTGCCTCACGGGCTCCGGACGGAGCCCGTGTCGTTTCCAACGTGTCGCGAGCCCAGCGCCGATGATCTCCCTGTTCGAGGCCTCTCCCACCCTGTTCGTGAGTTTCGTGGCCGTCATCGGCCTGCTCGTGGGCAGCTTCCTCAACGTGGTGATCCACCGCCTCCCGAAGATGATGGAGCGGGACTGGGCCGCCCAGTGCGCGGAATTGCGCAACGAACCGGCCCCGGAAGCCGTTCGCTACAACCTCGTCGTGCCACGCTCCGCATGCCCGTCCTGCGGGCATCTGATCGGGGCGATCGAGAACATCCCGGTTCTGAGCTGGCTGGCGCTGCGCGGCAAGTGCCGGCACTGCGGCACCCGTATCTCGGCCCGCTACCCCGTCATCGAGCTGCTGACAGGCCTGCTGTCCGGCTACGCGGCCTACCGCTTCGGCTTCGGCTGGGCCGGCCTGGGCGCCCTGGTGTTCGTGTGGGCGCTGGTGGCTCTCGCCTTCATCGACCTCGACACCACCTTCCTGCCGGATGCCATCACGCTGCCGCTCGTCTGGGCGGGTCTGCTGCTCAATCTGCGGGAGACCTTCGTCCCGCTGCCGGCAGCGGTGATCGGCGCGGTGGCGGGCTACCTGTGCCTCTGGACCGTGTACTGGGGCTTCAAGCTGCTGACCGGCAAGGAGGGCATGGGGTACGGCGACTTCAAGCTGCTCGCCGCGATCGGGGCCTTCGTGGGCTGGAAGCTTCTCCCGATCGTCATTCTGCTGTCGTCGGTCGTGGGCGCCGTGGTCGGCGTCGGCCTCATCGTGCTGGCCCGGCATGCCCGCGGAACGCCCATTCCCTTCGGCCCCTACCTCGCTGCCGCAGGCATCCTCGCGCTCTTCTGGGGCCAGTCCCTCACCGACCGCTGGCTCGCGGCACTCTAGGACCGCGCCCGCCATGCCCTATGTCGTCGGCCTGACCGGAGGCATCGGCTCCGGGAAATCGACTGTCGCGGACCTGTTCGCCCGGCACGGCGCAGGCATCGTCGACACCGACGTCATCGCCCACGATCTGACCGGCCCGGATGGGGCCGCGATGCCCGCGATCCGCGACCGTTTCGGCGCAGAGGTCGTGGCGGCGGACGGACGCCTGGATCGCGCGGCGATGCGCCAGCGCGCTTTCGCCGACCCGGAGGCCCGTCGGGCGCTCGAAGCGATCCTCCACCCGATGATCCGCGAGGTGTCCGATCGTCAGGTCCGGGCCTCGACCGCGCCCTACGTACTCCTGGTCGTCCCGCTGCTCGTGGAATCGGGCAGCTACCGCAAGCGGGTCGCGCGGGTGCTCGTCGTCGACTGCGAGCCGGAGACACAAATTCGCCGGACCATGGCCCGCAGCGGACTCACCCGGCCGGAGGTCGAGCGAATTCTCGCCGCTCAGGCCTCCCGCGAAGCCCGTCTCGCCGCAGCCGACGACGTCGTCGACAACGAGGGTTCACGCACGAATCTCGAAGCCCGGGTGGGGGAATTGCACGCGTTCTACTGCGCGCAAACGCGGCAGGATCGCACCACTTGACGGGAGCATGTTTACTTATGCGGGTGACTTGGTCGATACTTCGCGCAATTCTTGACCTGGGCGCGCTGTGATCAGCTACGAGTTCCCGCTCAACGAACGCGTCAGGACTCTGCTGCGTCTCGAAGACCTCCACAGCAAGCTAGATTTCTTCGTGGGGGCAGTGGAGCCGCGCGCGCACCACGCCGCGATCGTCACCCTGTTCGAGATTCTCGAAGTGTCGGGCAGGGCCGACCTCAAATCCGAACTCATGCAGGAGCTGGAACGTCAGCGCCATCATCTCGAGGCGCTGCGCTCCAACCCGGCCATTTCGGCAGCAGCGCTCAACGAGGTGCTGGGCGAGATCGACAGCACGAGCACCAACCTGTTCGCCGCCTCAGGCAAGACCGGCCAGGAACTGCGCGAGAACGAATGGCTGATGAGCATCCGCCAGCGCTCCGGCATCCCGGGCGGCGTGTGCGAGTTCGATCTGCCGTCCTACCACTACTGGCTGCACCAGGACCCCGAACTGCGTCGGGCCGACATCGCCCGCTGGAGCGCCCCGTTCCTCGGTCTGAAGGAAGGCACGCGCATCGTGCTCAAGCTGTTGCGGGAGAGCGGCAAGACCAGCCCCGCGATGGCCACCAAGGGCGCCTACCAGCAGATGATGGGAGGCAAGGTTGCCCAGATGCTGCGGGTACGGCTGGGGACGGACTATCCGTGCGTGCCCGAAGTCAGCGCCAACAAGTACGCCCTCAACATCCGCTTCACCCACGCTTCGGGCCCCGAGCGAGGCCGCACGTACGAGAACGACGTCGATTTCGACGTCACCTACTGCAACCTGTAGCGCCCTTCCCCATGGAATCCCCACCCGGCGCCGGTGCCCGGCCCCGCATCGTTCGTTGCCCGCAGTGCGGCGGCAGTTCGGTGTACGCGCCGGACAATGCCTTCCGGCCCTTCTGCTCGGAGCGCTGCCGCCTCATCGACCTCGGCCAGTGGGCCACGGACGGCTATCGCATTCCGGTCGAGGAGCAGGACAAGGGCCTCGACCCCGAGAAAGACTGAGCGCAACTCAGGCGCGGGCAAGCCAGACGCTGCGGATGGCCGCGATCCCATGGGCGCCGGCGGTGCGGGCTTGCGGAAGATCCTTCGCGGACAGCCCCCCGATCGCGTACACCGGCAAAGATCGGGCCGCCGCCAGCGCCGTGAATCCCTGCCAGCCCATGCCGGCCTGGCCGGGGTGGGATTCCGTCGCCAGAACCGGCCCCAGCACCGCGTAGTCCAGCCCGAGCCGTTCGGCCTGATCCATTTCCTCCACCCCATGGCATGACGCCCCGACGAGGTCTCCGGCGGGACGCGCGTCGAGCGCCATGAGGTCGGCGGATCTCAGGTGGATGCCGCCACTCTCCGGAATCCACGCGTTCCCCAGATTGCCGACGACCCGGCCGCCCTCGGCACGAACCCGCGCCGACACGGATTCGAAAAGCGTCCGGCAGCGGTCAGCCGCGAGCGTCGGCACCCGGATCTGAACGAACCGCAGCCCGCCCTTCAGGGCGTCGTCCAGACTGTGCAGGAAGGCGGCTTCGTCGGGAATCTCCGCCGGCGTGATGCCGAGAAGCAGCGGCAACGCCAGCGCCCCGAGGATCGGACCGTTGGCCGGCAGGACCGGTGACACCGTGAGCTCCGGCATGCGCTGCCAGGCGAAGGCCTGGCCTTCCCGAGACTGCGGCTGGCCCCGCCAGTCGACGACCCGGTAGAAGTGCAGGCGCACATTGCCGTGCGGATAGACGTAGGTTCGGGTGATCCACGGGTAGGCGCGGCGGACCTCGATGCCGAGTTCTTCGCGCAGTTCCCGGGCAAGGGCGTCGGCGACGGGCTCTCCAGCCTCCACCTTGCCGCCTGGGAACTCCCACCACCCTTCGTAGACCTTGCCGGGCGGGCGTTGCGCCAGCAGGAACTCGCCGTCCTCGCGCTCGATGACCGCGGCGGCGACGTCGATCCAGCGGACCGGCGCGGTGCCTGCGCTCACCGCTTGGCGCGGGAGGCCTTGCGGGCGCCGGCCAGCTGGCGCCCCGCGAAGTCGCGCGCGAAGTGCCACGCCACGCGCCCGCTGCGAGAACCGCGGGACAACGCCCATTGCAGGGCTTCGAGGCGGAAGGTCCCTTCGTCCTGCGGCGGGGCGCCGAGAACGCCGGCCCAGTGCCGGGCGATGTCGAGGTAGTGATCCTGGTCGAACGGGTAGAACGACACCCACAGCCCGAAGCGCTCGGAGAGGGAGATCTTCTCCTCCACCGTCTCGCCGGGATGCACTTCCTCCCCGATGTACTTGGTTTCGAGGTTCTCGCTCATGTACTCGGGCATGAGGTGCCGGCGATTCGACGTGGCGTACACGAGCACGTTGTCGGAGGTCGCGGCGATGGAGCCGTCGAGGATGGCCTTCAGTGCCTTGTAGCCCGGCTCCTCGGCCTCGAACGAGAGATCGTCGCAGAAGACGATGAACCGCTGCGGCTGCGACGCGACGATGTCCACGATCTCGGGCAGATCGACGAGGTCATGCTTCTCGACTTCGATGAGACGTAGCCCGCGGGCGGCGTACTTGTGCAGCACGGCCTTCACCAGCGATGACTTGCCCGTGCCGCGCGCGCCTGTCAGCAGCACGTTGTTGGCGGGCAGGCCTTCCACGAACTGGCGGGTGTTGGTGTCGATGGCGCGGGACTGCGTCTCCACGCCCTTCAGGTCCTTCAGCGCGATGTGGTGCGGATGCGCGACGGGCACCAGCGCCCCGCGCCCGTTCCGCCTGCGCCAGCGGAACGCGAGATGGGCGGCGAGGTCGGGCACCTCGATCGGGGCCGGCAGAAGCGGCTCCAGCCGGTCCAGCAGGGCCTCCGCTCGGCGGACGAGAGACTCCAGCGTTCCGGCGGCCGGCTTCGGGCCCGGCTTGTCAGGTGCGGTACTCGGCATTGATCTTCACGTAGTCGTAGGAGAAATCGCAGGTCCAGACGACCGTGGCCGCCTCGCCGCGCCCGAGATCCACCGTGATGGTGATCTCCGGCGGCTGCATAACCCGGACGCCGTCTTCCTCACGATAGGATGCCGCCCGGCCGCCGCGATCGATCACCTGCACGTCGCCGAGGCTGAGCGAGACGGTGGACGTGTCGAGACCTTCGATGCCGGCATTGCCGATGGCCATCAGCAGGCGGCCGAGGTTCGGATCGGAGGCGAAGAACGCCGTCTTCACCAACGGGGAATTCGCGATGGACCGCGCCGTGCGCAGCGCTTCGCTGCCATTCCGCGCGCCCTTCACGCTCACGGTGATGAACTTGGTGGCACCTTCGCCGTCCCGCGCGATCGCCTGGGCGAGCGGCACCGCGACTGCGAGAGCGGCATCACGCAGTTCCCCGTATGCCGCCGAATCGACGGAGTCGATGGTCTCCCCTCCGGCTTTGCCGGTGGCCACCAGAATGAAGGAATCGTTCGTGGACGTGTCGCCGTCGACCGTCACGCGGTTGAATGAGCGGTCGGCGACTTCACGCACCAGCCGGTCGAGGACCGGACGCGCCACCGGCGCATCGGTCGCGAGGAAGGCGAGCATCGTCGCCATGTTCGGCTGGAGCATGCCGACGCCCTTGGCGATGCCGGTGACCGTCACCGCGCGGCCGCCCACCTGAGCCCTGGTGGATGCGCCCTTGGGCACCGTGTCGGTGGTCATGATGGCACTCGCGGCCTCCACCCAATGGTCCGCAGAGAGATTCGCCGCACAGGTCGGCAGCGCCCGCTCGACCTTGTCGATCGGCAGATGCTCGAGGATCACACCGGTAGAGAACGGCAGCACCTGTTGCGGCGAGCAGCCCAGGAGCTGCGCGGCGGCGGCACAGGTCGCCCTGGCGGCTTGCAGGCCCTGTTCACCGGTCCCGCAGTTGGCATTGCCGGCGTTGACGACCACCGCCCGGAACTCGCTGCCGGCCGCGAGGTGTTCGCGACAGACCTGGACCGGTGCGGCCGCGAAGCTGTTCTGCGTGAACACGCCTGAGACGACGGCCCCGGGGGCGAGGCGCATTAGCATCAGGTCGCGCCGGGCGGCCTTGCGGATGCCGGCCTCGGCGAAGCCGAGTTCCACACCGGCGATGGGAGAGAGACTACCCGGGGCGGGCGGGGCGAGATTGACGGCCATGGTGCGTCGCTCGTATCGAAGGAGGAAATCGCGGGGTCGCGCGCCCAGGGCGCGAACCGGACCCCGCCGACGATCAGCTCAACTGCCCGTGACAGTGCTTGTACTTCTTGCCCGATCCGCACGGACACGGATCGTTGCGGCCGACCTTGATGGGAACCTGGACGGGCTGCTGCTTCGCCTCATCGTCGTCCTCGGCGGCAAGCGCCGTGTCGTAGTCGGTGTGCTGATACTGCACGTTGGACAGATGGACGGGCTCCTCGGTGATCGGCAGCTCCTCCTGCCGGCGGACCTGCACCAGCATCAGGATGCGCGTGACTTCGTTCCGCACCGTCTCCAGCAGGATCTGGAAGAGCTCGAAGGCCTCGCGCTTGTACTCCTGCTTGGGGTTCTTCTGAGCGTATCCGCGCAGGTGAATGCCCTGGCGCAGGTGGTCCAGCGCCGCCAGATGCTCACGCCAGTGGGTGTCCAGGTGCTGGAGCATGATGCCGCGTTCGTAGGAGTGCCAGGCATCGGGGTCCACGTCGGTGACCTTGGCCGCATACATCGTCGCGACGGTCTCCAGGACCCGGGTGCGGATGTCCTGGTCGTCAAGCTTCGCGTCTTCCGCGAGCCACTGGGAAACCGGCACCTGTGCACCGAACTCGGCCTCCAGGGCCTTCTCGAGGCCGGGAATGTCCCACTGCTCCTCGACGCTCTCCGGCGGGACATGCGCGGCGACGACATCGCTCACCGCGCCTTCGCGCAGCGCCTGAATAGTTTCGCTGATGTCGGTGCTCTCGAGCAGCTCGTTGCGCTGCTGGTAGATCACCTTGCGCTGGTCGTTGGCGACGTCGTCGTATTCGAGCAGCTGCTTGCGGATGTCGAAGTTGCGAGCCTCGACCTTGCGCTGCGCGTTCTCGATGGCGCGGGTCACGAGCGGAGACTCGATGGCCTCGCCCTCCGGCATCTTGAGCTTCTCCATCACCCACTTGACCCGGTCCGCCGCGAAGATGCGTAGCAGCGAGTCTTCGAGCGACAGGAAGAAGCGGCTGGAGCCCGGGTCACCCTGCCGGCCCGAACGGCCACGGAGCTGGTTGTCGACGCGACGGGACTCGTGACGCTCGGTGCCGATGATGTGCAGGCCGCCGGCCTTCAGCACCTGGTCGTGGCGCTCCTGCCATTCCGCGCGGAGCGAGGTGATCTTCGCCTGCTTGTCGGCGTCCGGCAGGTCGGAGGCCTGGACGGCCGCGATGTCCGGTTCCGGATTGCCGCCCAGCACGATGTCCGTGCCGCGGCCTGCCATGTTGGTGGCGATGGTGATGACGCCCGGACGACCCGCCTGCGCGACGATCTCGGCTTCCCGCGCGTGCTGCTTGGCGTTCAGCACCTGGTGGGGCAGCTTGTCCGCCTGCAGGGCGCTGGAGAGCTTCTCGGAGTTCTCGATCGAGGTCGTGCCGACCAGCACCGGCTGGCCCTTGGCGTTGCACTCGCGGATTTCCTTGATGACCGCGGCGAACTTCTCGCGCTCGGTCTGGTACACCTGATCCATCCGGTCCTGACGCACCATGGGCCGGTGGGTGGGGATGATCACCGTCTCGAGCCCGTAGATGTGCTGGAACTCGAAGGCTTCCGTGTCGGCCGTGCCGGTCATGCCGGCCAGCTTCTTGTACATCCGGAAGTAGTTCTGGAAGGTGATGGACGCGAGGGTCTGATTTTCCTTCTGGATCGCGACGCCTTCCTTGGCTTCCACGGCTTGGTGCAGGCCGTCGGACCAGCGGCGCCCCTGCATCAGGCGGCCGGTGAACTCGTCGACGATGATCACTTCGTCGTTCTGCACCACGTAGTGGGTGTCCCGCTGGTACAGCGCGTGGGCGCGTAGCGCGGCGTACACGTGGTGCATCAGCTGGATGTTGACCGCGTCGTACAGGCTGCCACCTTCGGACAGGAGCCCCGCATTGGTGAGCAGGCCCTCTGCCTTCTCGTGCCCGGCCTCGGTGAGCAGGACCTGATGCGCCTTCTCATCGACGCTGTAGTCGCCGGGCCCGTCCTCCGCCTTCTGGCGGTCGAGGAAGGGCACCAGCGCGTTCACCTTGAGGTACAGCTCGTTGTTGTCGTCCGCCTGACCCGAGATGATGAGCGGCGTGCGCGCCTCGTCGATCAGGATGGAGTCCACCTCGTCGACGATGGCGTACGCGAGCGGGCGCTGCACGCGCTCGGCCGTGTGGTACACCATGTTGTCACGGAGGTAATCGAAACCGAATTCGTTGTTGGTGCCGTAGGTGATGTCCGCGGCGTAGGCGGCGCGCTTGGCTTCCTGCCCGCCCTCCTGGCCCAGTTCGCGGTAGGCAAGGTTGACGCCCACGGTGAGCCCTAGGAACTGGTGCACCTTGCCCATCCAGGCGGCGTCGCGGCTGGCCAGGTAGTCGTTCACCGTGACCACATGCACACCCTTGCCCGCGAGCGCGTTGAGGTAGGACGGCAGAGTCGCCACGAGCGTCTTGCCTTCGCCCGTTCGCATCTCCGCGATCTTGCCCTGGTGCAGTACCATGCCCCCGATCAGCTGCACGTCGAAGTGCCGCATGTTGAGCACGCGGCGGCTCGCCTCGCGTACCGTGGCGAAGGCCTCGGGCAGGAGCTGGTCGAGGGTCTCGCCCTTGGCGACGCGTTCCTGGTATTCCTGGGTCTTGGCGCGGAGAGCCTCGTCGCTCAGCTGCTGGTACTGCGACTCCAGTGCGTTGATGGCGCGCACCGACTGCGCGTACTTCTTGAGCAGGCGGTCGTTACGGCTGCCGAAAACTTTTTTGAGCAGGGTGGCGATCATGAGGTTCTTGTGCGATGGAAGCCTGCAAAATGCATCGAGGGGTGGGCACCCGTGAATGCTCACCCCCCGACCGATGTTCCGGCACTGCGATTGGCTGGTTTACCGGCTCGTCTACCGAGGCCCTGTCTGCCGACGATGCGTCATGATGGCAGTCACGATCTGCGCAATCGCCGTCGGGATCGAAGGCGCGGGATGTTAACACACGGTCACGGAGAACCCCCGTTGCGCGCAAACCCTCCCGGACTCTAGGGCAGGCCCGTTGAATCCCTCCGACACCCGCCGCCGGCGCGCCCGCGGCGGCCGCCCGGTGGCCGACTGGCTCAGCAGCCTGTCGGCCGACAGCGAGGTGGCCCGCCACGCCGGCCGGCTGATCGACCTGCAGGCTTGGCTCGACCACTGCACCCCGGCCACCCTGCGCACGCCCCTCACCGTGATGAACCTGCGCATCGGCACCCTCGTGGCCACGGCGCCCAACGGCGCTCTCGCCCACCGGGCCCGGCTGGCCGCCCCGAAGATCCTGGAGGCGCTGCGGACGCGGGAGCCCGGCATCACCAGCCTCCGGATCGAAGTGCAGCGGGAGTTCGCCCAGCCACCGGCCCCGAAGAAGGAGGCGCAGTTGTCGCCGGTTGCCCGGACCAGCCTGCGCCAGCTTGCGGACTCCCTGCCCGAGTCCGACGTCCGCGCCGCCCTGGAACGCCTGCTCGACCGGAAACGCTGAAATCCTGAAGGCGCCAACCGCGCTCATATCACCAGGATCAGCCGTTCCAGCACATAGAGCGCCATCACGATGGCCAGCAGGATCACGCTGAAGCGGAAGATCTGGCCTGCGAGGCGCAGATAGCGCCGGTCTCGCTTCACCAGATAGAACAGGAAGCAGCCGCCGATGGCGGCGATCACGAAGAAGACCGCGATGCGGACAATCAGCATGGGCGAAACGCAGGCGTTCCCGCGACGGGACCCCGCGGGGCCGGCCTGACCGAAAGGTCAGGTGGCGTAGATCTGCTGGCGGGCGAACGCCGGTGCCTTGGCCTCTTCGGCGAAGGTGGCGTACTCCCAGGCCCCGGCGGTCTCGAGGAGCCGACGCAGCAGCTGGTTATTGAGCGCATGGCCTGACTTGTAGGCGCTGAACGCGCCGATCAAGGGGTGGCCCAGCAGATAAAGATCGCCGATGGCGTCCAGGACCTTGTGCTTCACGAACTCGTCGTCGTAACGCAGGCCGTCCGGATTGAGGACCCGGTACTCGTCCATCACGATGGCGTTGTCGAGGCTGCCCCCGAGTGCCAGGCCCTGGGCGCGCATGCTCTCGACCTCATGCATGAAGCCGAACGTCCGCGCCCGGCTCACTTCCCGGATGTAGGACGTCCGCGCGAAGTCGACGACCACCCGGTTGCCCGTCTGATCGAAGGCCGGATGCTTGAAATCAATGGCAAATTCGAGGCGGAAGCCGTCGTGGGGTTCCAGGCGGGCCCACTTGTCGCCGTGGCTCACCTCGACCGGCTGCAGGACCCGGATGAACTTCTTGGCGGCCGCCTGCTCCTCTACGCCCGCGGACTGGATCAGGAAGACGAACGGCGCCGCGCTGCCGTCCATGATCGGGACCTCGGAGGCCGTGAGGTCGATGAACACGTTGTCGATCCCGAGGCCCGCGAGGGCGGACATGAGGTGCTCGACCGTCGCCACCCGGGCGCCGTCCTTTTCCATGCAGGAAGACAGGCGGGTGTCCTTGACCGCGTACGGCGCGGCCGGGATGTCCACCACCTCGGGCAGATCGACTCGGCGGAACACGATGCCGGTGTCCGGCGCGGCCGGGCGCAAGGTCATCACGACCTTCTCGCCGGTATGGAGACCGACGCCGGTCGCACGAACGATGTTCTCGAGGGTTCTTTGTCTGAGCATCTCCAGCCCTGGACTTGGTCGGCCGCGGCACCTTGCCGCGGTCATATCGGTAGGGAAGGACTCACAATTCTAGCGCACGACTCCCCGGGCGGGAACCGCGATCCCGCCCGGGTGACCCACTGTCGACCCGTCCCGGTCAATCGGCCTGCTTGCGCAGGAACGCCGGGATGTCGAGCGTCTCGATGCCCGACTGCTTCATGGCTTCCACCGTGTCGCGATTGCGGCGGCGGATGACGGCCGGGGTGTCGAGGTCGTTGTAGTTCGGGTCCATGGAGATCGGCGAGTTGTCGGTGCCCGTCTTCACGACTTGCAACGGCTTGTTCTGCAGCCGGTTGACCGGGGAGCCGAGGCCGGTGGCGACCATCGTCACGCGCAGATCCTCACCCAGTGACTCGTCGATCACGGTGCCCACGATCACGGTGGCGTCCTCGGCCGTGAAGCCCTTGATCGTGTTCATCACCTCGTGCACTTCCTTCATCTTGAGGTTGGTGCTGGCGGTGATGTTGACGAGCACGCCGCGCGCCCCCGCCAGATTCACGTCGTCGAGCAGCGGGCTCGCCACGGCCTGGCTCGCCGCTTCGGCCGCGCGGTGCGGACCGGAAGCTACGGCGGAGCCCATCATCGCCATGCCCATCTCGGACATGACCGTGCGCACGTCGGCAAAGTCGACGTTCACGAGACCGGGGCACTTGATGACCTCGGCGATGCCGGCCACGGCGCCGTGCAGCACGCTGTTGGCGGCCTTGAAGGCGTCGAGCATGGAGATGTCTTCGCCGAGAACGGCCATCAGCTTGTCGTTCGGGATGACGATCAGCGAATCGACATTGCGGGAGAGTTCCTCCATGCCCTGATGCGCGACCTTGAGGCGCTTGCCTTCGAAGGAGAAGGGCTTGGTGACCACCGCCACCGTCAGGATGCCGAGTTCGCGTGCGACTTCCGCGACGATCGGCGCGGCGCCCGTACCCGTGCCGCCGCCCATGCCCGCGGTGAGGAACAGCATGTCCGCACCCTCGATCATCTCGACGATGCGCTCGCGATCCTCCAGCGCCGCCTGACGGCCGACTTCCGGATTGGCGCCGGCACCGAGACCCTTCGTCACGCCCGTGCCGAGTTGCAGCGAACGGGTCGACCGGTTGCGCTTGAGCGCCTGCGCATCGGTGTTCATGCAGATGAACTCGACGCCCTCGACACCCCGCTCGATCATGTGATCGACGGCATTGCCGCCGCACCCGCCCACACCGATCACCTTGATGACCGCTTCCTGGGGCTGCGAATCTACGATCTCGAACATGTTTACCGCCTCCTCTAGCTGTGAAATTGCGAACTCGTTGACCTCGACCCGATCCCGATTTCGTCCGCGCTCAGAAATTGACCGCGAACCATTCCCTCATCCGTGCAAAAACCTGCTGCATGCTTCCCGTGGACAGCTTCGCCAGATCCCGCTGCTTCTGCTGCTCGTGCGCCTCCATGAGCAGCCCGATGCCCGTGGAGTACCGCGGCCCGCGCACCACCTCCGCGAGCGGACCCAGATAGTTGGGAACCCCCAGTCGCACGGGCATGTGGAACACTTCCTCGCCCAGTTCGACCATGCCCTGCATGCCCGCGCTGCCGCCCGTGATGACGATCCCGGACGACAGCAGATCCTCGTAGCCGCTGCGGCGCAGTTCCGCCTGGACCAGCGAGTACAGTTCCTCGACCCGCGGCTCGATCACCTCGGCCAGCGTCTGCCGGGACAGCTGCCGCGAGCCACGATCGCCCACACCCGGCACTTCCACCATGTCGTTGGCGTTCGCGAGCTGGCGCAGTGCGCAGCCGTACTTGCGCTTGATCTCCTCGGCGTCCTTCGTGGGGGTGCGCAGCGCCATGGCGATGTCGTTCGTGATCTGATCACCGGCGATGGGAATCACCGCCGTGTGGCGGATGGCGCCCTGCGTGAACACCGCGATGTCGGTCGTCCCACCGCCGATGTCGACGATCGCCACCCCGAGGTCCTTCTCGTCCTCCGACAGCGTCGCCATCGCCGAGGCGAGCGGCTGCAGGATGAGGTCGCGCACTTCGAGTCCGCAGCGGCGCACGCACTTGAGGATGTTCTGCGCCGCAGACACGGCACCGGTCACGATGTGCACACGCACCTCGAGCCGCACGCCCGCCATGCCGAGGGGCTGGCGCACGTCCTCCTGCCCGTCGATGATGAATTCCTGATTGAGCACATGCAGGATCTGCTGGTCGGTGGGAATGTTCACCGCCTTCGCCGTCTCGATGACGCGATCCACGTCCTGCTGCGAGACCTCACGATCCTTCACCGCCACCATGCCGTGCGAGTTGAAGCTCTTGATGTGGCTGCCCGCGATGCCGGTGTAGACCTCCTTGATCTTGCAGTCGGCCATCAGCTCGGCTTCCTCGAGCGCGCGCTGGATCGCGTTCACGGTGGAGTCGATGTTGACCACCACGCCCTTCTTCAGGCCGCGGGACGGATGGCTCCCCATGCCGACCACCTCGAAGCCGCCGTCGGGCTTCGGCTCGGCGACGATCGCGACGATCTTCGACGTGCCGATGTCGAGGCCGACCATCAGGTTGCGGTTGTCCTTGGGCTTGTTGATGAGCGCCATGCGCTTCGTTTCGGCTAGATCCATCGTCCTCGTCTCCTGGTCACACCCCGTCCTGGCCCACGCCCAGACGCACCGCAAATCCGTTCGGATAGCGCAGATCCACGAGCCGCGGCTGCCGCGGCATCTGCGCCAAGGTCGTTCCGTACACGTCGGCGAACTTCGCCAACCGCTCGATCATGTGCTCGCGGCCCAGTTCGAGCCGCATGCCGTCGTCGAGCACCAGCGTCCATGCGCGCCGGTCCGACACGTGGATCGCCGCCACGTCCTTGCCGATGCCGAGCAGCGTCTGGCGAAAGGTCGCGTAGGACGCGGTGATTTCGCCCGACAGTTCGGGCGGCCCGGTGAACACGGGCAGGTCCTCGTCCGAGGCAGCCATGAAGATCTCGCCGTGCGTGTTGACGAGCCCCTCGTCACCCCAGCGCGCCAGCGCCGCATGCTCTTCGAGCGTCACCTGCAGGCGATCGGGCCAGTCGCGCCGCACCTGCACCTTGCGCACCCACGGCAGCTTCTCGAACGCCGCGCGCGAATCGTCGAGGTTGATCGTGAAGAAGTTGCCGCGCAGTTCGCGGTGCACGACATTCGACACCTGTGCCTCGGTCACCCGCGACACGGAACCGGACACCTGGACATGGCGCACGGCGAACACCGGCAGATGCACGGTGGTGAGAATCACGAGGTAGAGCAGGCCAGCGGCCGCCAGGCCGTAGCAGAAGTTCGCCAGGGTGCTCAGTGCCTCGGGCTTATCCCACATGGGCCATTTCCAGGATCCGCACGACCAGATCGTCGAACTCGATGCCGACCGCGCGCGCGGCCATGGGCACGAGGCTGTGGCCCGTCATGCCGGGCGAGGTATTCATCTCCAGCAGCGAGATCGAGCCGTCGGCCCGCCGGATCAGGTCGGCGCGGCCCCAGCCCTCACACCCGAGCGAGACCACGGCGGCGCGGATCGTCTCCTGGATCGCGGCCTCCACATCGGCCGCCAGGCCGGACGGGCAGTGGTAGCGCGTGTCATCGCTGAAATACTTGTTCTGGTAGTCGTAGTTGCCCTGGGGCGCTTCGATGCGGATGAGCGGCAGCATGCGATCGCCGAGGAACGCGGCGGTGAGTTCCTGGCCGGCGATGAATGACTCCGCCAAGATCAGCCGGTCGTACTTCGCGGCGAGCGCATAGGCTTCCGGCAGTTGCGCGACATCGGTCACCTTGGTGAGCCCAAGCGTGGAGCCCTCCCGCGCGGGCTTCACGATGAGCGGCAGTCCGAGCTTGCGCACGACCGCGGCCCAGTCGGAGCCGGCGGTGAGCGTCTCCCACGTCGGGGTCGGCAGTCCACAGGCCGTCCACACCATCTTCGTGCGGATCTTGTCCATGCACAGGGCCGAGGCCATCACGCCGCTGCCCGTGTACGGAATGCCCATGAGTTCGAGAGCGCCCTGCACCGTGCCGTCTTCGCCGTAGCGCCCGTGCAGCGCGATGAAGACGCGCGCATAGCCCTCGCTGCGCAGGGACCACAGATCCCGCTCGGCAGGATCGAAGGGATGCGCATCCACGCCCTGGCGACGCAGGCCCGCGAGCACGGCATTGCCCGACAGCAGCGAGATCTCGCGCTCCGCGGAGCGCCCGCCGAACAGCACGGCCACCTTGCCGAAATCAGCCATGACCGTTCTCCCGCTCGCCCACCACCCGGACCTCCGGTTCGAGGTCCACGCCGCGCTCCCGCGCGACGGTCTGCTTCACATGCACGATCAGTTGCTCCACATCCGCGGCCCGGGCCGCGCCGTTGTTGACGATGAAGTTCGCGTGCTTGGGCGACACCATGGCACCGCCGATGGCGAACCCCTTGAGTCCGCAGGATTCGATGAGCCGCGCCGCGTGGTCGCCGGGCGGATTGCGGAATACCGAGCCCGCGTTCGGCTGATTGAGCGGTTGCGACGCGATGCGCTTCGAAAGCAGTTCCTTGATTCGTGCACGGGACTTTTCGCCGTCACCCTCGCGGAATCTGAATGACGCCTCCACGAACCATTCCTCCGCTCTCGCAGAAGCCGGAGTGCAATGGCGGTAGCCGATCTCGAATTCCTGCGGGGCGCGCTCGACGAGCTGTCCGCGACGATCGACCGTGACGACACGCCGGACCCACTCCCACGTCTCCGACCCGTAGCACCCCGCATTCATCGCGAGCGCGCCGCCGATGGTCCCCGGAATCCCCGCGAGAAACTCGGCCCCTTCGAAGCCGTGCATCGCCGCGAAGCGCGCCACCTTCGGACTCGCCACGCCGGCTTCGGCGTAGATCAAGCCGTCCTCGCGCAGCTCGAGCGCGCCGAGCGCCGCGTGCAGGAACACGACCGTCCCGCGCAAGCCGCCATCGCGCACGAGCAGATTGCTGCCGAGACCGACGAACACGACAGCCTCCGCGGGATCGAGTCGCGACAGAAACACAGCGAGGTCCTGGCGGTCGGCAGGCGTGTAGGCGCGATCGGCCGTGCCGCCCACCCGCCAGCTCGTGTGGCGATGCATCGGCTCGTCGAGCTTCAGCTGGCCGCGCAGGCCATGCAGCAGGGAGTCGTGGAGTTCGGCCATGTTCATCCGCTCACTCCGGCGTCGCCAGGCTGCGCACACGGCCCGGCACCTGACCGACCGAGCCCGCGCCCATGGTCACGACGACATCGCCCGGCTGCGCCGCGGCCAGAATGGCGGCGGGCAGTTCCTTCCAGTCCTCGACGAAGATGGGTTCGACCTTGCCCTGCACGCGCACCGCGCGGGCGAGGGAACGGCCGTCCGCTGCGACGATGGGGGTCTCGCCCGCTGCGTACACCTCGGTGAGCAGGAGGGCGTCCACGGAACAGAGCACCTTCACGAAGTCCTCGAACACGTCGCGGGTGCGTGTGTAGCGGTGGGGCTGGAAGGCGAGCACGAGGCGGCGGCCGGGATACGCGCCGCGCGCTGCAGCAAGCGTCGCGGCCATCTCCGCGGGGTGATGACCGTAGTCGTCCACGAGCGTGAAGGTGCCGCCCGCGGGCAGGGGAATCTCGCCGTAGCGCTGGAACCGCCGCCCCACGCCGCGGAACCCCGCGAGGGCGCGCAGGATCGCGTCGTCCGGTGCGCCGACCTCGATGCCGACCGCGATGGCGGCCAGCGCGTTCTGCACGTTGTGCAGTCCAGGCAGGTTGAGCGTGACTTCGAGACGGCGTCCGGGGGCGCCGTTCGCTGCAACCAGCACGCCGAAGCGCATCGAGGCACCGTCGGGGCGAATGTCGACCGCGCGGATCTGCGCCTCTTCCGACAGGCCGTAGGTCGTGACCGGCTTCGTGACGATCGGAATGATCGAGCGCACGTTCGGATCGTCGACGCACAGCATCGCCATGCCGTAGAAGGGCAGGTGCTGAAGGAACTCCACGAACGCCTGGCGCAGTCGCGCGAAGTCGTGACCGTAGGTCTCCATGTGGTCGGCGTCGATGTTCGTGACGACCGCCAGCACGGGCGTGAGATACAGGAACGACGCATCGGACTCGTCCGCTTCCACGACGATGAACTCGCCGCTGCCCAGCTTCGCGTTGGAACCCGCCGCCTCCAGCCGACCGCCGATCACGAAGGTCGGGTCCATCCCGGCCTCGGCCAGGACACTCGCGACAAGGCTGGTGGTGGTCGTCTTGCCGTGCGTGCCGGCCACCGCGATGCCCTGCTTGAGCCGCATCAGCTCCGCGAGCATGAGGGCCCGCGGCACCACGGGAACACGCCGTGCTCGCGCAGCCGCAAGTTCCACGTTGTCCTGTTTCACCGCCGTCGACACCACCACGGCGTCGGCGCGATCGACATTCGCCCGGTCGTGGCCGATGAACACCTCGATGCCGCTGTCGCGCAGCCGCTGGGTCGTGGCGCTCTCGGCGACATCGGAGCCGCTCACCTGGTAGCCCAGGTTGCGCATCACCTCGGCAATCCCGCTCATGCCGGAACCGCCCACGCCCACGAAGTGCACGCGCTTGACCTTGTGCTTCATGCTGCAAGCTCCGCACACACGTCGGCCACGCGACGGGCCGCGTCGGGCCGTGCCAGTTCGCGCGCCTTGCGCGCCATCGCGAGCAGCTTCTCGCGGGTGAAGCCCGCAAGCAGATCCGCAAGCCGGGACGCGGTGAGGTCCTTCTGCTGCACGAGCACGGCGGCTCCCGATTCCGAGAGGAACCGCGCGTTCGCCGTCTGGTGGTCATCCACCGCATGCGGGAACGGCACGAGCACGGCAGCGGCGCCCGCCGCGGCGAGTTCGGCCACCGTCAGCGCGCCCGCGCGACAGATCACGCAGTCGGCCTCGCCGAGTGCGCGAGCCATGTCGTCCACGAACGCGAGGCACTCGGCCTCGACGCCGGCTTTCGCATAGTTGGCCTTGAGAGTCTCGATGTGCTTCGCGCCGGCCTGGTGCCGAACCTGTGGGCGCTGCGCCGGGTCGAGCGTTGCGAGGGCGGCGGGCACCGTCTCGTTGAGCGCCTGGGCGCCGAGACTGCCTCCGACCACGAGCAGTCGCAGCGGTCCCGAGCGGCCGGCGAAGCGCGCCGACGGTTCCGGCAACGCCACGATCTCGGCGCGGACGGGATTGCCGCACCACTCGCTCTTCGCGAGCACGTCGGGGAATCCGGTCATGCGCCGGTCGGCCACCTGTGCCAGGACCTTGTTCGCGAGCCCGGCGATCGCATTCTGTTCGTGCAGGACCAGCGGGCGCCCGAACAGCGCGGCCATCATGCCGCCCGGAAACGAGATGTATCCGCCCATGCCCAGCACGACGTTCGGGCGCTCGCGGAAGATCACGCTCGCGCACTGCCAGAACGCGATCAGCAGATTGACCGGCAGCAGCGCCGCGCGCAGCAGGCCTTTGCCGCGGAGGCCGGCGAACCGGATGAACGCCAGACGATAGCCGCGCGACGGCACGAGACCCGCTTCCATGCCCTGGCGCGACCCCAGCCACACGATCTGCCAGCCGCGCTGGCGCAATTCGTCGGCGACCGCGAGCGCGGGCATGATGTGTCCGCCGGTGCCGCCGGCCATCACGAGCAGCGTGCGGGAAGCCGTCGCGCTCATGTGGCCTTCCCCATCATCAGCTGACGGTTCTCCACGTCGACCCGCATCAGGATCGCGATGGCGGCGAGATTGGCGACGATTCCGGTGCCGCCGAAGGACAGCAGCGGCAGCGTGAGGCCCTTGGTGGGCAGTGCTCCCATGTTCACGCCGATATTGATGAGCGCCTGACCACCGATCCACAGACCGATGCCCTGCGCCACCAGACCGGCGAAGTAGCGTTCCAGCCGGACGGCCTGCCGGCCGATGGCGAAGGCGCGCGATACCAGCCATGCGAACAGCGCCAGCACGACGACGACGCCCGCGAACCCGAGTTCCTCGGCGATCACGGCGAGCAGGAAGTCGGTGTGGGCTTCGGGCAGGTAGAAGAGTTTTTCCACGCTCGCGCCGAGCCCGACGCCGAAGGTCTCACCACGCCCGAACGCGATCAGGGAGTGGATAAGCTGGTAGCCGGAGCCCTGCGGATCGTCCCACGGACGCAGGAAGGACGAGATGCGCTTGATGCGATACGGCGCGATCCAGATGAGCAGCACGAAGCCGATCATCAGGAAGAACGCGAGTCCCGCGAACAGCCGCCAGTTCATGCCACCAAGGAACAGCACGCCCATGGCGACGAGCGTGATCACGGCGAAGGCGCCGAAGTCCGGCTCCAGCAGCAGCAGCGTGCCCGCGAAGAGCATCACGCCCGCCATCGGCAGGAAGCCCTTGCGGAAGCTGCCCATGTGCGCGACCTTGCGCACCGTGTAGTCGGCGGCGTAGAGCACGACCGCGAGCTTCGCGAGCTCGGACGGCTGGAAGCTGAGGCCGAGCAGGCGGATCCAGCGCTGGCTGCCGTTCACCATCCGCCCGATCCCGGGGATCAGCACGATGATCAGCAGGAACGCCGTGAAGAGGAACAGGTAAGGCGCCGCCTGCTGCCACCAGCGCATGGGCACCTGGAAGGTGGCGAGCGCGATCGCCAGTCCGACCGCGAGGAAGATCGCGTGGCGCACCAAGTAGTAGGTGGGCTGGAAACCCGTGAGTTTCGAGGCCTCGGCCGTGGCGATGGACGCGGAGTACACCATCACCAGACCGATGGACAGCAGCAGCAGCACCGACCACAGGAGCGATTCGTCGAACGCCGCCATGGCGCGCGGGCGGGAGAGGACGGCCGAGATCACGCGCGCCGCTCCTGGAGTTGTGCGACCGCGGCACGGAACACCTCGGCGCGGTGCTCGTAGTTCTTGAACATGTCGAAGCTCGCGCAGGCGGGCGACAGCAGGATCGCGTCGCCATGCAGCGAGAGATCGAACGACTGCTCCACCGCGATGTGCATGTCGGGTGCGCGGCTCACGTTCACGCCGTGGGGTGTGAGCGCTTCGGCGATACGCTCGCGATCGCGACCGATCAGCACCACGGCGCGCGCGGCAGTTGCCGCGGCAGGGCCCAGCGGCGAGAAGTCCTGCCCCTTGCCATCACCGCCCGCGATGAGCACCACCTTCTCGCGCATCCCGCGCAGGGCCGCGACCGTCGCGCCGACGTTGGTGCCCTTGGAGTCGTCGTAGAAACGGCGACCGGCAAGTTCCGCGACGAACTCCACGCGATGCGGCAGACCGCGGAACTCGACCAGCGCCGGGATCATGGTGTCGTACTCGATCCCGATGGCGTGGCACAGGGCCATCGCAGCCAGCGCGTTCTCGGCGTTGTGCAGGCCAGCGAGCCGCAGTCGCGAAGCCGGCAGGATACGATGCGCGCCTTCCACGAGCCAGTCCTGGCCGCCGTCCTGGAGGATGCCCCACGCACGCGCCCCCAGCGCCGGCGAGCGCCCGAAGCTCCACGCCTGCATCTCCGGGCGCAGCATGCCTGTCGTCCACGGGTCGTCGCGATTGACGATCTGCACCCGCGAGCCCGCGAAGATGCGGGCCTTCGCCCGGGCGTAGCCTTCCATGCCGTCGTAGCGATCGAGGTGATCTTCGGACAAATTGAGCACCACCGCCGCGTCGGGGCGCAGGCTCGCGGTCGCCTCGAGCTGGAAGCTCGACAGTTCCAGCACCACGATCTCCGGCACGGGCCGCTCGCCGCGCTCGATCTCGAACAGGGCATCCAGCACGGCCAGACCGATATTGCCGGCGACCAGCGTTTCGCGATGCGCGGCGCGGCACAGTGCGCCGGTCAGCTCGGTGACTGTGCTCTTGCCGTTCGAGCCCGTGATCGCGAGGATGGCCGGACGGGGGCGGCCGTATCGGGCCGCGACGGAACTGAGTGCGAGGGAAAAGAGTTCGACGTCACCCACCGCCGGCACGCCGCGTTCGACGGCACGGACGATTTCCGGCTCGGCCAGCGGCACACCGGGGCTCACCGCGATCAGATCGATGTCGGCAAAGCTTTCCGCGCGGAAGGGGCCAGTCGTGAAAGTGGCCGCCGGATAGGCCGCGCGAAGATCTTCGAGACCGGGACATTCCTCGCGCGAGTCGACGGCGCTCACGATTGCACCCTGCGCCGAGAGCCAGCGGATCATGGAGCGGCCCGTGAGGCCCAGCCCCACCACCAGCACGCGTCGGCCCTGGAGGTCGTTGCTCATCGCAGCTTCAGCGTGGAGAGCCCGAACAGCACGAGCAGCATGGTGATGATCCAGAAGCGCACGACGACCTGGTTCTCCTTCCAGCCCTTGAGTTCGTAGTGGTGGTGCAGCGGCGCCATGCGGAAGATCCGCTTGCCCGTGAGCTTGAACGACGCCACCTGCAGCATCACGGACAGCGTCTCGACGACGAACACGCCACCCATGATGAACAGCACGATCTCCTGCCGCACGATGACCGCGATCGTGCCGAGCGCCGCACCGAGCGCCAGTGCGCCGACGTCGCCCATGAACACTTCCGCGGGATACGCGTTGAACCAGAGGAAGCCGAGTCCTGCCCCGGCCATGGCCGCGCAGAAGATGGTGAGTTCTCCGGCGCCCGGGATATACGGGAAGCCCAGATACTTCGAGAACACCGCGTTGCCGGCGACATAGGCGAAGACGCCGAGGGCGCTGCCCACCATCACCGTCGGCAGAATCGCGAGACCGTCGAGCCCGTCGGTGAGATTCACGGCATTGGAGGTGCCGACGATCACGAAGTACGTCAGCACCACGAAGCCGATCGCGCCCATCGGATAGGCCACGAACTTGAAGAAGGGCACGATGAATTCGGTCTGCGCCGGCAGGCTGGAGAAGCTGAGCACGATCGCCGCGGCGAGTCCGATCACCGACTGCCAGAAGTACTTCCAGCGGCTGGCGAGACCCTTGGGGTTGCGGAAGACCACCTTGCGGTAGTCGTCAACCCACCCCACGACGCCGAATCCCAGCGTGACCGCCAGCACCACCCAGACGAGGCGGTTGCTGAGGTCGGCCCACAGCAGCGTGGTGATCGCGATGGCGACGAGGATGAGCGCCCCGCCCATCGTGGGCGTCCCGGCCTTCGTGAGATGCGTCTGCGGGCCGTCGTCGCGCACGGACTGACCGATCTTGTAGGCGGTGAGCTTGCGGATCATCGCCGGACCGACGAGGAAGGAGATGAACAGCGCCGTCATCGTGGCGAGCACGGCACGCAGCGTGATGTAGTTGACCACGTGCAGCGCACGGAAGTCTTCGGCGAAATGGGCGGCGAGCCACGGAAACATGTCAGTGGTCTCCCGACGGGGCCGGCACACCGAGCAATGCTGCGACCACGCGTTCCATGCGCATGAAGCGCGAACCCTTCACGACCATCGTGACGTCGGGGCCACAGATGCGGCGCAGCGCCGTGACGAGGTCGTCGATCTCCGAGAACGATTGCGCTTCCGGCCCGAAGGCCTCCACCGCATGCCGGCTGGCGCTGCCGAGCGCGAACAGGGCGTCGAGGCCCTTCGAGTGCGCAAACGCCCCCACCTCGCGGTGCATCGCCACTTCATCGGCACCCAGCTCGCCCATGTCCCCCATCACGAACACGCGCCGTCCCGGCAGCGCGGCGAGCCAGGAGACCGCCGCCTTCATCGAGTCAGGATTCGCGTTGTAGGTGTCGTCGATGACGATGCTGCCGCCCGGCCCCATCTTGCGCTGCAGGCGTCCGGCCACACCGCCGTGCGTGCTGAGACCTTCCGAGATTTTCTCGAGGGGCACACCTACCACAACCGCCGCGGCCGTGGCCGCCAGGGCGTTCCGGGCATTGTGGAGGCCCGGCACCTGGAGTCGGAACGTCACGCGCCCGGCGGGCGTGTCGGCGGTCACCACGCTGCCGGTGGCGTCGAGTTCGACCTGCCCGCGCACGTCGGCCGGACGATCGATGCCGAACGTGACCATGCGGCGCGAGGGTTCGATCCCCGTCCAGAAGGCCGCGTAATCATCATCGGCATTGAACACGCGCACGCCGTCGTCGCCGAGACCCTCGAAGATCTCCGCCTTCGCCTTGGCAATGTTGTCGCGCGAACCGAGTTCGCCGATGTGGGCCGTGCCCGCGTTGTTGATCAGGGCAACGCTGGGCCGCCCGATCTTTGTCATGTAGCGGATTTCGCCCAGGTGATTCATGCCCATTTCCACGGCACCGTAGCGGTGCTCCCGGCGCAGCCGCAGCAGCGTGAGCGGCAGGCCGATGTCGTTGTTGAGATTGCCTTCGGTGGCGAGCACGGCATCCTGCCCGGCGTGCGCCCGGAAGATGGCGGCCAGCATTTCCTTCACGCTCGTCTTGCCGTTGCTGCCGGTGATCGCGACGATCGGAATCGAGAAGCGCGCACGCCACCAGGCGGCGAGATGGCCGAGTCCCAGACGCGTGTCCGGCGTAAGCAGCAGGGGCGCGGGTTCCTTCGTGACTGCCGTTGCATCGCTGACGAGCGCACCCGCGGCTCCGCCCGACAGAGCCGCATCCACGAAGCGGTGACCGTCCACGCGTTCGCCTCGCAGCGCGACGAACAGATCACCCGGGCCGGCCTTGCGGCTGTCGATGGTGACGCCGCGCACTTCGGCATCCGGTCCGGCGTGGGACAGCGTTTCGGCGGCAGCAGCCTCGGAGAGCTTAAACACCGCGGCCTCCCTTCAGAACCCGCCTTGCCACTTCCAGATCATCGAAAGGCTGACGCTGCCCGCCGATCTCCTGGTACGTCTCGTGTCCCTTGCCGGCGATCAGCACGACGTCGCCGTCGCGGGCGAGGGAAAGTGCCTGCCCGATGGCCTTGGCGCGATCGACTTCCACCAGGTAGTCGTCGCGCGCTGCACCCGCGACGATCTGCTCGATGATGGCCATCGGATTCTCGCTGCGCGGGTTGTCGCTCGTGACGATCGCGACATCTGCCAGACGCGTGGCTATCTCGCCCATCACGGGGCGCTTGCCCGCATCGCGATCGCCGCCACAGCCGAACACGCAGAACAGACGGGCCTCGGTGTCGTGGCCGACAAGTTCGCGCAACGTCTCCAGCACTTTCTCCAGTGCATCGGGCGTGTGGGCGTAGTCCACGACGACGAGCGGTGCACCCGGCAGACGCAGCATGTCGAGGCGCCCGGCGACCGGCGCCACGTCACGCAGGGCGGCCACCGCCTCTTCGAGCGACAGGTCCGCGGTGAGGAGCACGCCCAGCGTCCCGAGGAGATTGCTCACGTTGAAGCCACCGATCACGCGGCTCGCCAGCTGCGCACTGCCCCACGGCGTGCGGATGTCGAGCGACAGCCCATCGACGGAGAGCTTCACGTCGTGACCGGCGATGTCACCCTGACCCAGGCCGTAGCTGAGCACGCGGGTACGCGCCGGATTGATGCGGCTCACGAGTTCGCGGCCGAAACGGTCGTCGATGTTCACGACCGCATTGGCGAGATCGGGCCACGTGAACAGACGCGCCTTCGCCTCGGCGTAGGCTTCCATCGACCCGTGGTAGTCGAGATGGTCGCGAGTCAGATTCGTGAAGAGCGCCGTGTCGATGGAGGTGCCCGCGGCGCGATCCTGGTCCAGCGCGTGGGACGACACTTCCATCGCGACGGCCTGCGCGCCGCGATCGAGGAAGCGGCGCAAATCGCGCTGCAAACTCACCGGGTCGGGCGTCGTGTGGGTGGCTGCCCCCAGTTCTCCGGGGAAGCCGTTGCCGAGCGTGCCGATCACGGCGGTGGGACGCCCCGCTGCCGTGAGCGACTGCGCGATCCACTGCGTGCACGACGTCTTGCCGTTGGTCCCGGTGACGCCCGCCACCCACAGATCGCGGGACGGCTCACCGTACACGAGCGACGCGATCGACCCCGCGAGGCGGCGCAGCTCCCGTACGCCCACGTTAGGGACGTTCCAGGCGTCGTTCCAGGAGAACCCTTCGGCCTCCCAGATCACCGCGCTCGCGCCCTGGGCGATCGCGGCGGCGATGAAGTCGCGGCCGTCCGCCCGCTCGCCGGGGAAGGCCAGAAAGAGATCGCCGGGCAGCACGCGACGGCTGTCGATGGCCACCGACGTCGGCATGGCAGGCAGGCCGCGGAGCGCGGCGATGGCGGCGTGGTCGGCGCTCATACTTCCTCGCCGACCGCGTCCACGACGCTCGGAAGCGGGGTGCGCGGAATAGGAAGATCGGGGGGGACGGACAGCACACGCAGCGCGCCGGCAAGCACCGCCGAAGCCACGGGGGCTGCAACCTGGCCGCCATAGTGCTGACCGGCACTCGGTTCATCGATCAGCACGGCGACGATCAGCCTGGGCCGGCTGGCGGGCGCAAGACCGACGAACGACGACGCATAGCGGTCGGGGGCGTAGTTGCCGTTCACGAGCTTGTGCGCCGTGCCGGTCTTGCCCGCCACGCGATAGCCCACGACCTGCGCCTTCGGCGCCGTGCCGCCCGGTTGCGTGACGAGCTGCAGCATCTCGCGCATCGCGAGCGCGGTCTTCGCGGATACGACGGGTACGCCTGCCACAGGGTCGGTGCGCTTCAGCAGCGTGAGGGGCATCAGCTCGCCGTCGCCGCAGAAGACCGTGTAGGCACGGGCAAGCTGCATCAGGCTCACGGAAATGCCGTGGCCATAGCTCATGGTGGCCTGCTCGATCTGCTTCCAGGACTTGGGGTCGCGCAGACGGCCGCCGGCCTCGCCGGGGAAACCCACTCGCGGCACCGTTCCGAAGCCGGAGGACGACAGCATCGTCCACAGATCGTGCGACGGCAGCGAGAGCGCCATGCGCGCGGTGCCGACATTGGAGGAGCGCTGCAGCACCTCGGACACCGTCATGTTGCCGCCCGCGTGAACGTCGCGAATGACGTGATTGCCGAGCGGGAGCGCGCCGCCGGCCGTCTGGATCACCGTCTGCGGCGTGTACCGACCGCTCTCGAGTGCGGCAGCGATCGTGAACGGCTTCAGCGTGGAACCGGGCTCGAAGAGATCGACCAGTGCGCGATTGCGCGCCCGGCTCGGTTCGTACTTGGCGCGGTTGTTGGGGTTGAACGTCGGTACGTTGGCAAGCGCCAGGATCTCGCCGCTCTCCGAGTCGAGCACGACGATGCTGCCGGCCTTCGCCTTGTGAAGCGTGACGGCCTGCTTGAGTTCGCGGTACGCGATGTACTGGAGCTTGAGGTCGATCGACAGCGCCACGTCCTGACCCTGCCGGGGCGCACGCACGCGTTCGACGTCCTCGACCACGCGGCCCTTGAGGTCCTTGATGACACGGCGGCTGCCCGGGCGGCCGGCGAGCTGACCATCCTGGGCGAGTTCGATGCCTTCGGTGCCGTGTTCGTCGATGTCGGTGTAGCCGAGAACGTGCGACAGGACGTCGCCCGCCGGGTAGTAACGCCGGTGCTCGCGCTGCAGGAATATGCCCGGCACGTCGAGCGCCATCACGCGCGCCGCCTGCTCGGGAGGAAGGTGCCGCTTGAGGAACACCACACCGCGCTGGTCGGGCGAGAGCTTCTTCGCGACCTCTGCAGGATCGAGGCCGAGAAGTCCCGCGAGCTGCTTGCGCTGCGCATCGGTGATCGAGAACTTCCAGAGGCTGACGCCCACGGAATCCACGGGCGTCGACACCGCCAGCGGCTCGCCGTGGCGGTCGGTGATCATGCCGCGATGGGCAGGCATCTCGAGGGTGCGCGCGTAGCGCTTCGCGCCTTCTGCCTGCAGATCCTCGTGTTCCATGCCCTGCAGATACATCGCGCGCACGCCGAGCCCCGTGAAGCCCAGGATCAGGCAGACGAGCACGAAGCGCGTGCGCCACACGGGCAGCTTGAGCGAGAGATGCGGGAGGCGGTCGGGACTCACGGGCGGCTCACTGTGCGGACCGGGCCGTCGACCATCTGCACCTGACCGGCCACCGGCACCTGCATGCGCAGGCGCCTGGTCGCGACGTTCTCGATGTGCGGCAGCATGGCGTAGGTGCTCTGCTCGGTCTGGAGCTGGCGCCATTCCTCGTTCAGTTGCTGCGTGGTCTTTTCTTCCTTCTCGAGATCGATGACGAGACCGCGCGCCCGGTGCTGCGCCGTGACGGCAGCCAGTGCGCTCAGCACCGCGACCAGGAGCAGGACGAGATTGAGTCGGATCATCGCTTTTCGAGCGTACGGAGGATCGCGCTGCGCGAGCGCGGGTTGGCGGAAACTTCGGCATCGCCGGCACGCACGGGCTTGCCCACCATGCGCATCGAGGGCGCGGGAATGTCCGCCGCCTTGACGGGAAGGTCACGGGGCAGGCGTGGCGGGGACGACATGTCGCGCATGAAGCGCTTCACGATGCGGTCCTCCAGCGAATGAAAGCTGATCACCACAAGCCGACCTCCAGCTGCCAGCCGCCCACACGCGGCGGGCAGCGCTATCTCCAGTTCCGCAAGCTCCTGATTGACGTGAATCCGTAGAGCCTGGAAGGTCCGCGTCGCCGGGTCCTGAGAGGGCTCACGCGTACGGACGGCGCCTGCCACGAGCGTGGCAAGTTGCCGGGTCGTGCGGAGAGGCTCTCGGGCCCGAGCCGCAACAACCGCTCTTGCAATCTGTTGAGCAAACCGTTCTTCGCCATAACGCCAGATGACCTCCGCAATCTCTTGTTCCTGCGCCCGGGCGAGCCATTCGGCCGCCGATTCGCCGCTGCCCGGGTCCATCCGCATGTCCAGCGGGCCCTCCCGGCGGAAACTGAAGCCCCGCGCCGGGTCGTCCAGTTGCGGAGAGGACACGCCGAGATCCATCAGCACGCCGTCCACGGCAACCACTGCCAACTCTTCCAGCACCTGTGCGATTCCGCTCAGGCAGCCCTGCACACACACGAACCGCGGGTCATCCATCCCCCGCGCCACCGCAATCGCCTCGGGATCGCGATCGATCGCCACCACCCTGCCCTGCGGCCCGAGCCGCTCGAGCAACATCCTGCTGTGGCCGCCGCACCCGAAGGTGGCGTCCACGTAAGTCCCCTCGGACCGGATCGCGAGGGCATCCATCGCCTCCGGACCGAGCACCGGCGCGTGGGCGAACACGCGCTCGGGCACCGGCCGGCCGGTCACAACGAGAAGTTCTCGAGTCCGGGCGGCAACCCTCTGGGGCCGGCGTCCATCTGGGAGATTTGCGCTTCCCAGGCCGACAGATTCCAGATCTCGAAGTACGCCCCCTGCCCGATCATCATCACTTGCCGGTCTATGCCCGCGTACTTGCGCAGCGCGGGCGGAATCAGGAACCGTCCCGCCGAATCCAGCTCGAGCTCCTCGGCGTGACCGATCAGCAACCGCCTCCACAGGGCCTGCTGCGGATCGAAACTGGCCCACGCCATCACCTGATCGCGCTTCGGGGCCCACGCATGGGCCGGGTACAACAGCAGACAGCGGTCGGGGTGGGCGGTTAGTACTAACTTACGGTCAGGGCTCGATAGCAACCCGTCTCGAAGCTTGGTCGGGACCGCCAGGCGGCCCTTCGCATCGAGGCTGAGTTCGTTGGCACCCTGAAATACCGTATCCATGACCCTTTTTTGGGGGGAATCGACAGAAATTCCCACTGATTCCATCGTTTTCCCACTGTATTGCAAAGATCGGACCGGGTCAAGGACAACCAGAGGTCGGTTTCCTGAACCGGCACAAGGGCTTAGGTCGAGAACTTGAGGCGCTTCGTAAGGGCGAACGAAGGCAGCCGAATCATCGGCTTAACGAATCAACTTGAGAAACAACTTGAGAAACGGCGCCGAAAGGTGCCGCTTTGGGAGATTCCGACCCGACCGGCAGGAAGCTGCCGCCGGACCATTGCCCCGAACGGGGCCAGGAAGATGCGAAGTCAGCCTGTAAGCCGGGTTCTGTTCGCGGCTCGACGCCGCGCGACAGTCATTCCTCTGGGACCGCGGTCGCCCGCGGCCTCTAGCAACCTACCCGGGAGCGGCGCGGGCCACGCCATCGCCCCCCTATTTGGTCTTGCACCGGATGGGGTTTGCCGCCCCCGGACGTTGCCGCCGGGGGAGTGCGCTCTTACCGGCAGCGCGCCTCACCGCGCCGCCCGGACATCCTCCGATGCCCGGCACTATTTCACCCTTGCCGCCAGCCCCCTGGAGAACTGCCCTCCGCGAGGGAACCTGAGCCGGCCCCGAAGGACCGGCCCGGCCCGGGGCCGGTGGCGGTATCTTTCTGTTGCACTTTCCGTCGCCTTGCGACGCCCGGCCGTTAGCCGGCATCCTGCCCTGCGGTGCCCGGACTTTCCTCTATATGTATGGACATACAGCGACTGCCCGGCTGACTTCGCGTCCGCATTATCGCAGGCGGGGGTGCCGGAAGATACCGTGATCTGCGACGGACCTGCGTTGCTCAGAGCCCGAGGCGCTCGTACATGTGATCGTGGAAGTAGTAGTCGCGGTCGGCCTGCCCCCGCCGGAACGTGCGGATCGCGTGGGCGACGATGCGAGGGGTGAACGCCACGAACACAGCCCCGACGCTCCGGAGATAGGCCGGACAGGTGAGTGGCACCATCCGCCGCGAGCCATCGAGATTCACCGCGATGATCCGGCAGTGCTTCTCCAGCGCGACGGCCACTTCCCATCGCATTTCGGGAACAGCAGCAGCCGTATCTTCGCCGATGAGTGCGATGTAGACGCCCGCCTCGTCCACCCGGCTGCGCGCGCATCGCTTCACCGCCACCTCGTCCCGGTCACTCGGAGCGCTGCCAGCATCCACACAGCGCTCGAATCGAAAATCGCGAAACTCCACAGCGTGCCAGCGCTGCATCAGGTGGAAGGCTGGAGAGTCCGCGGGCGCGAAGCCGACCACAGCGCGCTCCAGCACGATGCCCCGTCGGAACGGACGCCCGTCCGGTCCGCGTGGCGGCGCCTCGGTGCCGGAACCCGGCGTCGCCACGCGGTCTTCTTCCGAAAGCGCCTGAGTCCCTTCTCCCCCCGAGGCGTCCTGCCAATGGCGCCCGTCAAGACCAGTCCCCCGCCAGCGCCGGTCCTGCGACTGCGTGCTGCCGACCGCGCCCCGCCTCACCCGCCCGTCACCCAGTCCCACTATCCACCTTGAATGAGAACCCAGCCTGCGGAGTGTGTCCGACCGCCGTTCGTGGCGGAACCCGATTCTTCCTGTGAACACCTCAGTGAATTCCGAAGGCACTTCCACGGACTCAACCGGTCCTTTCGGCCTACGCCGTGACACAACGCGGTCACGCACGGTTGCTAGCCTCACCTGAAAGGCAATACAGCCTTTGCCTTCCCGCTTCGGAGACCACTGTGCACAAGAAAATTCTCGCCGCCGCCATCGCGGCCCTCGTCATTCCTGCGGCGAACGCCGCATCACCGCTTGCCGGCTGGGACAAGCTCTGGACCTTCACCCACGGCGCCGGGACCAGCGTCCTCGGCCAGACCTCGGAGATCGTCGCCTTCGATGCCACCGCGAACCAGCTGTGGGTGGCCGGCCTGAAGGGCGTCGATGTTCTCGATGCGGTGAGCGGCAGCTTCGTCGCCCACATCGACACGACGGCGTTCGGCGAGGCCAACAGTGTCGCGATCCGCAACGGCGTGGCGGCGATCGCGATTGCCGCTTCCGTGAAGGTCGACGCCGGCAAGGTCCTCACGTACAACACGACCACCCGCACGCTCCTCCAGAGCTACACCGTAGGGGCGCTTCCCGACATGGTGACGTTCGCGCCCGACGGCCGCATCCTCACTGCCAACGAAGGCGAACCTCTCGCACGCACGGGGCAGCCGACCGTCGACGCGGCAGGCTCCATCAGCATCATCGACCCGACCAGCAACTCGGTGACCACACTCGGCTTCACGAGCTTCGACGCGGCGCCGCCCGCCGGTCTTCGCATCGTGTCGCCCGGCAGCAAACCTTCGCTCGACTGGGAGCCTGAATACGTGGCCGTGGCCCCGGACGGGCGCTCGGCGTTGGTGACGCTGCAGGAAGCCAACGGCATCGTGATGGTCGACCTGACCACGAACAGCATCACCGGCGTGACTTCACTCGGTCTCAAGGACCACAGCCTCCCGCAGAACCGCATCGACACTTCCGACCGCGACGGCCCCAGCAACGGCCTGCTCGCCGGCAACTGGAAGACCGTTCCCGTGAAGGGCATGTACCAGCCCGACGGCATCGCCGCGTACAGCGCCGGCGGCCGGACGTTCTACGTGACGGCCAACGAAGGTGACTCGCGCAATCTCGCGGAAGTCGTGGCCGGCGAGTTCAACGAAGAGACCCGTGTGAACGCCGCAGCCTATGCGCTCGACGCCACCGCGTTCCCGAATGCCGCAGCGCTCAAGGCCAACAGCCAGCTGGGTCGCCTGACGGTCACCACATCCGGCGGCGACCTCGACAACGACGGCGACTACGACGAGATCCACGTGTTCGGCGGCCGCTCCTTTTCCATCCTCGACGATGCCGGCAGGATCGTCTTCGACAGCGGCAACCAGCTGGAAGAACTGCTCTTTGCGAAGTTTCCCGCGTTCGTGGACGACGGCCGCAGCGACAACAAGGGCGTGGAACCGGAGGGCGTGAGCCTGCTGCAGATCGGCGGACGCACGCTCGCGTTCATCGGCCTCGAGCGCGGGCTCGAAAGCATCGTCGCGGTCTACGACGTGACCGATCCGCTGGCCGCCACTTTCGTGGACTTCATCGTCGACGTCGACTCCCTCCAACCAGAGGGACTGAGCGCGTACGTCCACGATGGGAAGTACTTCCTGGCGGTGGCGAACGAAGTCTCCGGCACCACGTCGCTCTACTCGCTCACCCCCGTACCCGAACCGGCCACCAATGCGCTGATGCTGGCCGGCGTCGGACTCATGGGTGCCTGGCTGCGTCGCAAGCGCAGCCGCTGAGCTGACGACTCCGCGGGCCGGGCTCTGTCCCGGCCCCGGTGCGCACCACGATCGCTCTCCGGGCGACGGGTGCGCACATGCATTGGGCGCGTCGCGCAGCAAACCCGCATCTTCGCTCCGCCTCTGAACGGGCGGTCGGTACGCCGATGAACCGCTGACTTCCCTATGGGGCACCGCGCCCCGCGGCGCTTTGCTCTGCCCCATTGCGCCTGGCGATGACCGCACGTGCCGACCTGTACATGGACCTTGCTATGGAAAGGGCATGCGACCCTGCGCATACCCCAGTGAGGACACCAAGATGCAGACCCGTTGGAAATGGACCCGCTTCGTCGCCGGCATCCTGGCCGGCTTCACCGTGGCCGGCGCGGCGGTGGCCGGCAAGATGAGCATCGGCCACACCACCTGGGTCGGCTACGGCCCGCTCTACCTGGCGCGCGACCTCGGCTACTTCAAGGCCGAAGGGCTCGACGTGGACCTGCGGGTGATCGAGGAAGGCTCGCTCATTATGACCGCGGTCGCGGGCGGCAATCTCGACGCCGACGCTTCGACACTCGACGAGATCATGAAGTACCGCGCGAAGGACTTCTGCTTCAAGGCGGTGCTCGTACTGGACGAGAGCCACGGCGGTGACGGCGTCCTCGTCGCAGGCAACGAGAAGTCCGTGAAGGATCTCAAGGGCAAGACCGTCGCGCTCAACGAGGGCTCCACCTCGCAGTTCTGGTTCAGCATCCTGCTCGCGAAGGAAGGCATGACGCCGGCCGACGTGAAGGTCTCCAACATGACCGCCGACGACGCTGCCGCGGCGTTCCTCGCCAAGCGAGTGCCGGTGGCCGTGACGTGGGAACCGCACCTGTCGCTGTCCAAGAAGAAGAAGCAGGGCCGCGTGCTGATCGACAGTTCCTCCACACCGGGCACGATCGTCGACGTGGTGGCACTTCGCTGCGACTACATTGAGAAGCACCCCGCCGACGTGGCCGCGCTCGTGAAGGGCTACTACAAGGCGATCGAATACATGAAGAAGAACCAGTCCAAGGCCTACGGCATCATGGCCAAGGGCGTGGGCGGCTTTTTGAAGGACCCGAAGGACTTCGCCGATGCCGCCAAGGGCGTGCGCTTCTACGACAAGGCCATGAACGTCGCCTTCCTCGGCACGCCGGAGAAGCCCGGTGCCGCGGCGGACCTCATCAAGCTGGGCAGCCAGGTCTGGAGTCAGCTCGGCAAGCTGAAGATGGATCTCGACTACGCCACGCTGATCGATCCGAGCTTCGCGACGAAGTAGGTGTCGTCCCGCGTGATTGGCGCGATCGCGCCGGTCACGCGGTGTTCGTTTGAATCGCCTGCGCCCTCTCGCCGAGCCTTGCGAGAAAACGCAGACAGCGGCGCAGTTCTTCCCGCGTCACGTACTCGTCGGGCTTGTGTCCCTGATCCATGCTGCCGGGGCCGCAGATCACGGCCGGAATGCCGGCATCCGCAAAAAGCCCGCCCTCGGAGCCGAAGCTGATCACACCGGTGCGCGATTCCTCCGAGGCTTCACACGTCAGTGCCACCACCGTCGCATCGTCGGGCGATCGTAGAGCGGGGTAGCGCGTCAGCAGCTCGAACCGGACGTCCGTCTCGGGCGCTTTCGCTCGCATGCCGGGCAGAACCTCCTGCTCCGCCCTGGTCTGCACTGCCGCGAGAAACCGGTCCAGTTCGGCTTCGTCGGTCGACCGCGCTTCGAAGGAGAACGTGCAGCGCGACGGCACCACGTTCACGCTCACGCCCCCGGTCACGATGCCCGTCTGCGCCGTGGCGAAAGGCGGATCGAAGCGCTCGTCCCGCGGGCCGTTCGCCGCGAAGTCGTGAGCCAGGTCCTCGATCGCGACGATCAGGCGCGCCGCCTTCTCGACGGCGTTCACGCCTTCCGGCGCGTAGGCCGAATGACATGCGTGCCCCACCACTTCGCAACGCATCGCCACCTTGCCCTTGTGCGCGGTGACCGGTCGACCGCTGGTGGGTTCTCCGATCACGCAGCCCCAGGGCCGGGGTTCGCGCTTCGCGATCTCCTCCAGCATGGGGCGCACGCCGAGACAGCCGACCTCCTCATCGTATGAGAACGCGAGATGGATCGGCACCGTTCCGCCGCGCGCCGCGAATACAGGCACCATCGCCAGCACGCACGCGAGAAACCCCTTCATGTCGGCCGTGCCGCGCCCGAACAGCCGCTCGCCTTCGTCGGTGAGTGCGAACGGCGGTCGCGTCCAGTTCTGTCCCGCCACGGGAACGACATCCGTATGGCCCGACAGCACCAGACCGGGCCGGTGTGACGGACCGATCGTCGCCCACAGACTCGCCTTCGCACCGCTCGCGTCGGGGAAGAGTTCCGCCTGCACGCCATGGCTTTCGAGGTAGTCGCGGACGAAGTGGATGAGCGGCAGATTGGAATCCGCACTCACCGTGGGAAAGGCGATGAGCCTGGTCAGCAGACCGACAGCATCGGCGAGCCTTCCCTCGATCTCCTCATCGGTTGGCAGGGTGTTCACGATGCCTCCACGCGCGTGATGCCGGATCGGCTCCCGGACTGCGGATCGGCCGTGGACAGTTCGGTGATCTCCCGCCGGAAAGGCACCGTATCGCCGTCGTGTTCCGGCAGATCGAACTCCTCCGCGTATCGGCGCCCCGCGTACACGGCGGCAGCAATGGTGCCCGGTGCCCACGCATCGCCGATGGCATCGACGCGCGCGATTCCCGCGGCCTGCCATTCGCCCTGTCTCGCCTGAAGCGCGGCATATAGCGAGTCATCCGGCAGACGCGCCGTCACCGGAACGAACGTGTCGCAGGCCACGCGATCCGTCTTGCCGGTGAACTTGCAGAAGACCTCGATCTCGCCGGCGCCGACGGATCGCAGTCCGCGATTGGTGTCGACCACCACACCGAGTTCGAGCAAGCGGGTCTGGATGCGGTGCTGCTCCATCGTGTGATAGGTCCATTCCGCCGCGCGCGAGGCCATAGTCAGCAGACGCACGCGGCAACCCGCCGCGACGAGGAGTTCGGCGAGCACGGAAGCCATGTAGTAGTGGTCGTCATCGAACACGACGACATCGCGGCCCGCCGGTCGCAGGCCTGACATCAGATCGTCCGGCGTGAGGACCGGCATCGCGGGGTCTATCGCCACGGGCTTCGTGTGCAGGCGCCCCACGGCGTCGCGCCGCCACGTCGATCCCGTTGCGATCGCGACATGGCTGAACCCGAAGGCGAGCACGTCGTCGGCCTCAAGCCGGCTCGCAAGATAGGTCTGCACCGTCGGCATGCGCGCGATCTGGTAGGCACGATAGTCGTGGACGCGCCCCCATGCCGCGAGTCCGGGCAGCCGGGCCTCCCGCAGCACGCGACCCCCGAGTGATTCTCCGCCTTCCGCCAGCGCGACTTCGCAGCCGCGCCGCCCGAGCATCATCGCGGCTTCAAGGCCCGCGGGGCCACCGCCCACCACCAGCACGTTCGCCTCGGAGGTCTTTCGGCGGATGCGCTCCGGATGCCAGCCCCGGCGCCACTCCTCACCCATTGAAGGATTCTGCGTGCAGCGGATGGGCGACATGGTGAAGTCGCCGGAAACGCAGATGTTGCAGCCGATGCACTCGCGGATGTCCTCGACGCGACCCTCCTCCACCTTCTTCGGGAGGAACGGGTCGGCAATGGACGGACGAGCGCAGCCGATGAGGTCGAGGATGCCGGCCTTCACCTGCCGCACCATCGTGTCGGGCGAGGTGAAGCGTCCGACGCCCACGACGGGCTTCGTGGTGAGCCGCTTGAATCCGGTGACGAAAGGTTCCTGGAACGCTTCGTCCGCAAAGCGCGAGGTGCGGCTGTCGTCCTCCCAACTGCCGAGGACGAGATCCCACAGGTCCGGCAGTTCGCCGATGAGGCCGAAGGCGTCTTCCATCTCCGCCTTGGAGAGGCCGTCGTCTCCGAGCAGTTCGTCGACCGTCACGCGCACGGCCACGGCAGAGCGATCGCCGACAGCCTCGCGGGTGTCCTCGATCACCTCACGCAGCAGACGAACGCGGTTCTCGAGACTGCCGCCGTACTCGTCGGTGCGATCGTTGTATCGGCGGGACAGGAAGTGATGCAGTCCGCCCAGCGCATGCCCGGCATACACGTAGACGATGTCGAAGCCCGCCCGCTTCGCCCGGACGGCCGCCGCGCGATGCCAGCGGCGCAGGGACTGGATGTCGCGCTTGCTCATGGCTCGCGCCTGCACCGGGTCGTAGGTGAACGTGGCGACGGGCAGATGCGCGGGCCCCATGGGCACTTCGCGCGTGTAGAGGTTCGAGCCGTTCATGCCGTTGTAGCAGAGCTCGATCCCCGCCAGCGCGCCGTGCTCATGGACGGCATCGGACATGCGCACCAGCGCGGGAATGTCGCGGTCGTCCCAAAGGCGCAGTTCGATGAACGGCGTGATCTCCGACGTGTGGTGAATCTCCACCTGCTCGGTACACACCACGGCCCAGCCGCCTTCGGCCTTGATGCCGCGCATGGCGGCGAGCGCCGTCGGGTCCCGGTAGCCCATGCCGTTGCAGTGCGGCACCTGGTAGAAGCGGTTGCGCGCCACCACCGGACCGATGCGCACGGGTTCGAAAAGGATGTCGAAGCGGGGGTCTCGAGTCATGGCAGTCAGGAAACGTCGGTCAGAGGTCCGCCATGCCCGGGATGCCGTCGCGCGAGAAGGTCTCGCGGCAGAACGCCTGGAAGGCCGTGACGACCCGGGGCGTACGCGGCGCGCGGGCCGTCGCGATGCCCAGCACCATCGGGCGGTAGCGGCTGTCGAGGGGAACGTAGGCAAGCGGTTGCCCATCCAGCGCAGCGCGGTTGCGCGGCCGCACATTGGCGAGGCCGAAACCATGGCCCGATGCGACAAGCGAGCGCAGCACGTCGGTATGCGCTGAGCGCGCCACCACCTTCGGCGTGACATCGGCCTGCATGAACAGGCCGAGGAAGTACTCGCGGCTCTGCGGCAGGTCGAGCATCACATAGGGTTCGTCGGCAAGTTCGGCGAGCGAGAGCTGGTCACGCTGCGCGAGCGGATGATCGGCCGGGAGCAGCACATAGGGCGGCAGCGACACCAGACGCTCGAAGGCGACTTCGGGCGGGACATCGAGATCGTAGGTGAGCGCCGCGGACAGCTTGCCGTGCCGCAGCCCTTCCATCAGCCCCGCGTGGTGGTCTTCGACGACTTCCATCTGCACGCGGTCGTGCGTGGCGGCGAATCCTCGCGTGACCTCCGGGATGAGCATCGGTGCGAGCGTGACGAGGAAACCGATGGCGATGCTGCCGGCCAGTCCGTCCGCGAGTTCTCCTGCGATGGCGGAGATATCGTCGGCATGCGCGAGCAGCGAACGGGCCTCTCGCAGGAGACGCTCACCAGCCTGCGTGAGCGACAGTCCCTGCGCGTGATGGCGCACGAACAGTTGCACACCGAAGACTTCTTCCAGGTGGGCGATCGCCGCGGAGACGGACGGCTGGGAAATCTTCACCCGTTCCGACGCCATGCGGACGCTGCCGGTCTCGCCGGCGGCGACGAAGTATTCGAGCTGGCGAAGCGTGAAGCGCATGCGGGAGGCTTCCGCGCTGGATTCTCGTGCGGTCGAGGGTAGCACGGGCGTCAGCGGGAGGATTGGCGGCGGGGCTTCCCGGAGTCGGCCCGGGCGGGCCTCGTCCGGGCTACGGGAGCGCGTCGTTTCCGCGGCTTCCCGGAGTCGGCCGATATCGGCCTCGTCCGGGCTACGGTGTCGTAGCCCGGATGGAGCGGAGCGCAATCCGGGGCGCGGCGCAAACCGCAAGGCAAGCACGCGATGCGCTGCGCCGGACGCATCATGGATCGCCGGGCACGCCGTACGCCGGCGCCTTGGAAGGCTCGAGTGCCCGCGCGACGTAGTCGTGCATCTGCGGCTTCCACAGCCGCCAGAGCGCATCGAGTTCGGCGATCGGATCGCCTTCGGTCCAGTCGACGCGAAGATCGGCGATGGGCCACGCCACCCGGTCGACGATCAGCATCCCGGCCGAATGCACCGGCCCTGCCTCGCCGCCGGCTTCGACGCCGGCGCGCATGGCCGCCATCAGCCTGTCGCCCAGATCCCGGTCCGCGGTGGCCTCGAACGCCTTGACGATCGCGGCCGGCACGCCGGGACCGCTCAGCAGATTGCCGGCTGCCGCGACATCCGTTCCCTGCGCCGATGCATGCGTGCCCAGCGTGTACTTTCCGGAGAACACGGCTGTCCCGCCTTGGGCATCGATCAGGATGAGCTGACGGTACTCCACGTGCGCTGCGAGCGACTGCAACTGCGACAGCGCCTGGTCGGCCGACAGGCCGCTCGCGAGTAGGTCGAGTCCCTTTGGACCGAGTGTCGGATCCGTGATGTTCTGCGTGCCGACCGCGCCCGCCCCTGCCCGCGCGTGGGCGCAGCGCGCCGCAACCGCCGGGCTGGACGAGGACACCGCCATGCCGAACATGCCGGTCTTCGCGCAGCGCGCCACCAGGGAGAACGTCACGGCCTGGCCCCGTCGTCCGGAATGACCGCAGTGACGTCGATCTCCACCAGCCACTCCGGCCGGGCGAGCGCCGACACGACGATTCCCGTGGACACCGGGAACACGCCCTTCAGCCACCGGCCGACGGTGCGGTACACGCTCTCGCGGTAGCGGGGATCGATCAGGTAGATGGTGATCTTGCAGATGTGGTCGAGGTGGCTGCCGGCTTCCTCCAGCAGCTGCTGGATGTTGCGCATCGCCTGATCTGCCTGGGCGGCCGCATCGCCGATGCCGACGTTCACGGCGGTGTCGAGATCCTGCCCGACCTGCCCGCGCACGAACACCATGGTGCCGCGCGCTACGACCACCTGGCACAGATCGTTGTCGAGCTTCTGCTCGGGATACGTGTCGCGAGTGTTGAACTGGCGAATGCGGCGGTGGGTGGTCATGCGGGCGCCTTGCTGCTGTTGGGCGCGGGCGCACGGCCCAGCACATTCTCCGACAGGCTCGCGGACTTCACGACGGTCTCGGCCGTGGCATCCCAGTCGAAGTTGCGGTACACCGCCGCGAGATGCGCAAAGGGCGGCGACTGCGCGAACAGCTGGAACGTGAGACGGTGCCCCGCGTAATCGGAATTCAGCAGGTCCCGCGCGAAAGCCAGCAGCTTGCGGCGGTCGTCGGCCTTCCAGTTGTCGTTGACCGAGTAGAACTTCTCGAGCCACGGGGCCGTCTCGGGGTGGCGGAACGCCGCGGCGTCCGGTGTCACGCAGATCTGCCCGCCGCATAGTTCCCGCGCGATGTGCATCATCTCGTGCAGTTGCGAACAGGCCAGCACGCGCCCTGTGAAGAGCAGCGACTGGTTCGGCATGAGCAGGCCGGCCGGGCTCCGCTCCGCCGTGGCAATGGCAGCGGTGAGGTGCGCGTTGATGCCTTCCCGGTACACGGCCAGCGTCGCGAGCTTCTCCTGCACCGCCTGCTGCTTGTCGAGGCCGGTCTGGCGCGCGTTGAGCAGCGCGGCCCCGATCATCATGTCGGCCAGCTTGAGGTTGCGCTGCGTGAAGGCAAACGCGCTGTAGCGATGCAGCGTGGCGCGGATGAACGTAGCCGCCTTGGTGTGCCGGTAGAACAGCACGTTCTCCCAAGGGATCAGCACGTCGTCGAAGATGACGAGCGTGTCGACCTCGTCGAACTTGTTCGACAGCGGGTAGTCCTCGACCGGCGCGCGGCCCGCGAATCCCGTGCGGCAGATGAACTTGAGGTTGGGCGAGCCCAGATCGCAGATGAAGCCTACCGCGTAGTCGGAGAGCTGCGAGTCGCCCCAGTTGGCGATGGTGGGCTTGGTGAACGCCTGGTTCGCATAGGCCGCCGCGGTCTCGTACTTGGCGCCGCGCACGACGATGCCGGCGTCGGTCTCCTTCACCACGTGGAGGAGCATGTCGGGGTCCTGCTCCTGCGGGCGCTTGGAGCGGTCGCCCTTGGGGTCGGTGTTCGCCGACACATGGAACGGGTCCGCCTGGATGGTGCGGTCGATGTGACGCTTGATGTTGGCGGAGAACTGCGGGTCCACCTCGTTCAGCACGTCCTGGCCGTCGTACAGCGACCACATCTCGCCGACGGTCTCGTCACCCACACGCGTCACCACGCCGCCCACTTCGTCCAGCACCGTCTCGGTGGCGCGACGTTTGGCGTGCCAGTCTTCCTGCGTGTAGGGCAGCTTGTTGCCCACCGCACAGGTCTCTCCCGTGACGGAGTCGCGATAGGCCATGACATCGCGCGTGGCGGCCTCGTGCTGCATGTCGTAGATGCGGGCGCGGATGTCCACGAGCGGCTTGAACATCGGATGCGAGGGGACGTCGCGAACGCGTTCGCCATTCACGTAGACCATCCGCCCGTCGCGGATGCTGTCGATGTACTGCTGACCGGTTCGGATCATGGTGCAGGGTTCCTCGAAGTCGGTTGGAGTGTCACTGACCGAGCAGGACCGCGCGGGCGTAGCGGCGGTCCGTGTAGGCGAGCGGAGCGTGCTCGGCTCGGGCGGTGGAGACCACCGAGCCGATGAAGATGGTGTGGGTGCCAGCCTCGACGCTCGAGGTGAGCACGCAATCGAAGCTCACCGCGCCGTGGACCAGCAGGGGCGCGCCGGTGATGGCGGTCGTCCACTCGGCTTGCTCGAAATCGAAGGGCTCGCCCTCGGCGGGCCGGCCCGCGAACACGTCTGCGAGCGACGCCTGTTCATCCGTCAGGAGGCTCAGAGCGAACACGCCGGATTCCAGGACCGCGTCGCGCGCCTGGCTCTTGCGATTGACGCAGACCAGCACGAGGGGCGGTTCGGCGGACACCGAAGAAACCGCGCTCACCGTGAGCGCGATTCGGCCCCGCGGACCATCGGTGGAGAGGATCCACACGCCGGTGACCGCGCGCCCCATGGCGCCGACGAATTCGTCCTTGGAAACAGGGCGGGCGGCGGCGACCCGGGGCGGCGCGGCGGCAACCAGACGTTCACGGACGGCGACAGGACTCATTGGCTGCTCCCGGGACCGGGCTCTGCCGGCAGTTGAAGGAAGGTCCGGCGCGCGCCGGGTTGCCTGCTGCCGGACACTGCCTGTGACTCTGGCGAAAGTCTGTCGCCCCCCTCTTGGGAAGTAAATTCGTTTCTTCGAGGGATCGAGATCAAGTTTTCCTAAGCAGACATCGTTCCCCAAGCGCAGCACGCCTTCCGGGGAGGCGGTTTCCGGCCGACTGCCTGTCCAAAGCCCGATCTCCGCCGCCACGGCATCGCTATGGGGGGGGCACAACGACCACGACCGGCACCGTCGTGGGGCGGCGCGGTCCGGGGCGTATACTCGGGCGCTTTGCTGTCGGCTGCGCTCCATGACATCGTCCGTCGCATCCGCCCCCGACGCCTTCCGGCACGACACCCAGGTGATCGGCCTCGTCGGGGCGGCCCACGCCACCTCCCATTTCTTCCACCTGATCCTCGCGCCGCTCTTTCCGTGGCTCAAGGTCGAGTTCGGTCTGTCCTATGCGGAACTCGGCTTCGTCATGACCGTGTTCTTCATCGTCTCGGGTACCGGACAGGCGCTGGCCGGCTTCGTGGTGGACCGGGTGGGCGCCTATCCGGTGCTGCTGGCGGGGATCGGCTGCTGCGGCCTGTCGGCGCTCGTGCTGGCCAATGCCGCCGGCTACCCGATGCTTCTGGCGGGGGCTGCCGTCGCCGGCCTGGGAAATTCCGTGTTCCACCCGGCGGACTTCACGCTGCTCAACCGGCGGGTAAGTCCGGGTCGCGTCGCGCACGCGTTCAGCATGCACGGCATCGCCGGCAATGCCGGCTGGGCAACGGCGCCGCTGTTCCTCGTGGGTCTCACGACAGCCTTCGACTGGCGCACGGCGCTCTACTGCGCCGCCGTGATCCCGTGCATCGTGCTGGCTCTCCTGATCGCTCGGCGGAAGATCCTGGAGCCGATGACGAAGGCCGAACGCACCGCCCACGCCGCCCGCCAGTCCGCCGCGAATCCCGGGAACGCCCTCGGCTTCATGCGGCTGCCCGCGGTCTGGATGTGCTTCGCCTTCTTCATGATCACGGCCATGTCGCTGTCGGGCGTGCAGGTGTTTGCGCCGGCCGCACTCCACGAACTGTACGAAACCCCGCTGACCATCGCGAGCGCGGCGATCACGGTATTCATGATCTTCAGCGCCGCCGGCATGGTCATCGGCGGCTTCATCGCGGCGCGATCGCAGCACCACGAGCGGGTCATCGCCGTCGCCTTCCTGATAGGCGCCAGCTGTGCCGTGGCGCTGGGCGCCGGCCTCACGCCGGGGATGCTCGTCTGGCTGCCGATCGCGGTCATGGGCTTCTCGTCCGGGGTCGCCGGCCCCTCGCGGGACCTGCTGGTCCGCGCCGCCGCACCACGCAATGCCACCGGCCGGGTCTACGGCGTGGTCTACTCCGGCCTGGACATCGGCATATCGGTCGCGCCCTTCCTGTTCGGCGCGCTGATGGACGCCCACCATCCCGGCTGGGTGTTCGTGCTGGTCGGCGTGTTCCAGGCTGCGGCCCTGATCACCGCCGTCGGCGTAGGCCAACGCACGGCCCGCCGTCTGGCCACCACCTGAGAGAGGGAGCATGGCTCAAGAAACCACAAGCATGGCGCTGTTCTGCGACTTCGAGAACGTCGCCCTGGGCGTGCGCGACGCGAAGTACGAGAAGTTCGACATCAAGATGATCCTGGAGCGGCTGCTGCTGAAGGGCAGCATCGTCGTCAAGAAGGCGTACTGCGACTGGGAACGCTACAAGGGCTTCAAGGCCTCCATGCACGAGGCCTCGTTCGAACTGATCGAGATCCCCCACGTGCGGCAGTCCGGCAAGAATTCCGCCGACATCCGCATGGTGGTGGACGCCCTGGACCTCTGCTACACCAAGTCGCACGTCGACACCTTCGTCCTCATCACCGGCGACTCCGACTTCTCGCCGCTGGTGTCGAAGCTGCGCGAGAACAACAAGACGGTGATCGGCGTCGGCGTGAAGAAGTCCACGTCCGATCTGCTCATCGCCAACTGCGACGAGTTCATCTACTACGACGACCTCGTCCGCGCGAAGCCCAAGCGCGCTTCCGCGCGCCCGAAGTCCGGCACCCGATCGAACGGGTCGACGAACCGGGAATCCGTCGCGGAAGTCCCGATGGCACCGGCACCGATGCCAGTGGCAGTGGAAGAGCCGCCGGTCGTCGAGATCGCCGCCGCCCCCGAGGAGAAGCCTGCCGAGGAGAAGGCGCCTGCCGAGAAGGGCAAGCGCAAGCCTGCTGCCCGTCCGAGACGGGGCAGCAAGGCCGCCGCGGCGGCAGCCGCTGCAGCGGAGGCGGCAGAGGCGCAGCCCGCGCCGGAACCCGTAGTCGAGGCCGAGCCGGTCAACGGCAACGTCGCCGAAGGCTTCGTGAAGACCGAAGACCAGAAGAAATCCGAAGCGATCGAACTGGTCATGGAGACGATCGAGGCCATGGCCGCGGAGCGCGGCTCGGAGGACAAGATCTGGGGCTCCATGGTGAAGCAGGCGCTGAAGCGCCGGCGCCCGGGCTTCAACGAGAACTACTACGGCTTCAGTTCCTTCTCCCGCCTGCTCGACGAGGCCGAAGCGCGCAAGCTGCTGACGCTCGAGCACGACGAGAAATCCGGCGGCGTGATCATCCGGGGCTTTAGCAGCGACTGGTGAGCCCGGCGTCTCGGAAGGTCTGAACGATCCCGGGGACATGGAGTACGCTCGCCCCGGTTTGTTTCGAGGGGGTGTTCCATGTCCGAATCTCGAGCCGAACTGCTGACGCGCCTGGAGAGGGCTGCGCAGCAGATCCGGCGTGATGTCTTCCGTGCGCTGCGTGCCGGCGGCGGCGGTCACGTAGGCGGTTCCTGCTCCGCCGCCGACATTCTCAGCGCGCTCTACTTCCATCGAATGCGCGTGCGTCCTCAGGAACCCGAGTGGCCGGACCGCGACCGGTTCGTGCTCTCCAAGGGGCACGCCAACGCGGCCCTCGGGGCCGTGCTCGCGCAGGCCGGATTCATCGACCCGGCCATCCTCGATCGCTTCTACCACTTCGACTCGCCCTTCGGCATGCACCCGGACATCAAGATGGCCGGCATCGAGATGTGCACGGGCGCACTCGGTCACGGACTCGCCATCGCCACTGGCATGGCGCTGGGCGCGCGGATGCAGAAGCAGGCCTTCCATACGTTCGTGATGATCGGCGACGGCGAACTGCACGAGGGCTCCAACTGGGAAGCCGCGCTCGCCGCATCGCATTACCGGCTCGCCAATCTCACTGCGATCATCGACTTCAACAAGATCGCGCAGAGCGGGCGGCTCACGGAACTCGTCGGGCTCGATCCGATGGCCGACAAGTGGCGCGCGTTCGGCTGGGAAGTGCGGGAGATCGACGGCCACGACATGGGCGCCGTGGTGGATGCACTCGACTCGCTGCCGTTCCATGGCGAGCGACCGTCGGCCATCGTGGCGCACACGGTCAAGGGCAAGGGCGTTAGCTTTGCCGAAGACACCTATCTGTGGCACAGCAACAACGTCACCGACGAGGTGTACGCACGCGCCATGGCTGAACTGGGGGCGCGATGAGCGACAGCGGAAACTGGCGCGAACGCGCCGCCACCCAGACCCGTCTCGCTTTCGGACAGGCGCTGCTCGAACTCGGCGCCAGGGATCCGCGCACGGTCGTCGTGTCGGCCGACACGCAGGATCTTCTCGGCATCCGGCCGTTCATCGAGCGCTTCCGCGAGCGGTTCATCGAGATGGGCATCGCCGAGCAGAACGCCATCGGCGTCGCTGCTGGCCTTGCCACGACGGGAATGCGGCCCTACGTCTGCGCCTACGCGCCGTTCATCTCCGCCCGGAGCATGGAGCAGGTACGCAACGACGTCGCCTATGCGCGTCAGCGTGTGGTGATCGGTGCAGCGGCAAGCGGCATCTCGCTCGGCGTCGCCGGCGGGACCCATCATTCGCTCGAGGACCTCGCGCTCATGCGCAGTTTCCCGAACATGACGGTGATCGTGCCGGCCGATATCGAGGAGGCCTACCAGGCCACGCTGGCCACGCAGGACATCGATGGTCCCGTCTATCTTCGGCTGGGCGGACGCGTCGAGGAACCCACCGTCACCGACCCCGCGGTGCCGTTCCGCTGCGGCAAGGCTCGCGTGCTGCGGCCGGGCAACGACGTCGCGATCCTCGCTTGCGGGGCCATGGTGTCGCTGGCCGTGCAGACCTCCGACGACCTCCGCGCCGCAGGCATCGACGCCCGCGTGATCAACGTGTCGTCCATCAAGCCGCTCGATCGCGAAACCATTCTCGCGGCCGCCGTCGAGACGCGCCGCATCGTCACGGCGGAGGAGCATCACCTCACCGGCGGACTCGGTGGCGCCGTGGCGGAACTGCTGTCGGTGGAGCACCCCACGCGGATGCGGATGATCGGCATGCCGGATGCGTTCGCGTCGATCGGTCCCACGGTGAAGGTCCGCGAGAAGTACGGCATGAGCGCCGCCGCCATCGAACGGGCGTGCCGGGAGTTGCTGGACGCGCGCTGACACACCATACGCATCCACCTCCGTAGCCCGGACGAGCGGCACGAGCCGCGACTCCGGGACGAACGCCCAAATGAAAAAGCCCCTGCCGATCCCGACAGGGGCTTTTGCGTTTACTGGTCCCTCAACGCGCCACTCGCCTCCGCGCACCGAGCGTCACTGCTCCAAGAACCGCGGCCAGCAACGCCGGCACACCGGGCTCCGGCACGCTCGGAGCCGGATCGACCCCGATGATGTCGTTCGCGCAATACATCGTCCACTGCACGAAGAACGCCTTGTTCGGCCCGTTCACGCCCCAGTCGGAGCCGAGCAGCGCGAGGGGAATCGCCGTCTCGATCGCGTAGTGCGTATCGGACGCGTACTGGCCGAGATTGTTGAAGCCGGTAGCGGAGTACGAGAGTTGCGTGGCACCGAGTGCGGTACCGGTCTTGAGCGCCACCGGGTCGGTCCCCGGCGTACCGGTCACACCCGGCGCGGTCCAGATGCCATAGTTGAAGGTACCGGCGCGATAGAGCGTCCCCGGATTGAGCCCCGCGTAGTTCTTCACGACCACGCCATAGTCGAAGCTGCCATTGACACCGAAGTCGATCAGGATGTCGCCTGCGCCATAGCTGTTGGCGGCCGGGTTGTGCACCTGATTCGGGGACACCCCGGTCACCACCAGCACGTACAGATTGGTGGCGTCCCAGTCGAGATAGATGGCCTCGGCGTCGTACTTCTGCCCGCCATAGCCAGGATTCAGGAAGACGTTGCTGCCACCGGTCTGGTCATCGACCATGTACTGCTCGACACCGGACGAAGGCGTCCAGTTGCTCGCCTGACCGGTACGTACCAGACCCCAGTCGGCCACGTTGCTGTCGATGACGTAGCCGGCCGATGCCGCCGGGGCGAACCAGGCTCCCGCAAGAAGGGCGAAAGCCGCGAAAACTCGTGAACGTCGATGCATGACCTGAAGACCCCGGCGATTGGTTGAATGCCGGGTCCTAGTGCACGAGGCGTACCAAACCTTCCGTTTAGTTAGATTTTCTTGCGGGGTACAGAGCCGGAATCGCTTGGATTCAGCAGGTTACGACGCCCCGTCGCGAGGCATCGAATCGCGATACTCATTGCAAATCCGGTTGCGCCATGAGCGACCGCCAATTCCCCCGACAATCCGGGACGGGCGCAGGGAAAAGCGGACGACCCGTCGTTTCGGGCGTCCGCCGTCACCTTCGAAGAGAGGAGTTACGGGGTGTAGGCGAGCTGTGCGACGGCTTCGCGGTAGCGCGCATGGCCGTCCTGCCCGGCGCCCTCATCCCGCGAGAGGGAGAACATATAGCGCGCGAGCGTCGTGCCGATGGCGTGTACGGCTTCGTGCCGCTCCAGGCCGGCAGCCATGAGCCGCGCCATCGCCTCGGTCACTTCCGGCGGGTCGTTGCTCGCGATCTGCGTCTCCACGATCGCGTGGATGGCGGAATGCATCATCCGGTCGCGCCGAGCGACCGGGATCCGGTTCACGCGGTGGTACTCGGCCACGACATCGCTTCGTGTCTGCTCGTCGAGCGCCAGCCACGCCGCGGCATCGGGAGCAACGCTCGCATCGTAGGTCATCATCCCGGCTTCCTCGCGATACACGACACCCATGCCTGCGCCCACATGCCCATCGGGTCCTGTTCGAGATCGCGCATGGTCTGCGCGTGCTGCGGCATGCCATCGCGGTCGTATTGCACGGCCATGACCTCCGTGATCGCGGTGATGGGGTCGTAGACCTCGAAACGCGCGTGCAGGCGCGGCGAAGCAAACCCGCCCTGCGCGAGGATCGTGGCGAGCTTGCGCCCCGTGCCGGGATCGCCGCCATTGGCCGTTTGCTTGTCCACGTACGCCTGCACGGCCGCACGACGCGCCGGTGTCGCGGGCGCGACGATGAAGGCCTCCCAGTCGGGCGTGGCCACGCCGATGACTCCGCCCGGCTTCAGCACGCGCAGGCATTCCTTCGCCGCGCCGACCGTATCCTTCAGGTGCTCGAACAGCGCGTGCGAGAAGATGGCATCGAAACTGTTGTCCGGATAGGGCAGTTCGTACACGCTGGCCTGCCGGAACGTCGCGTTGCCGACGCCCGATTCCTTCGCGCGCTGCTGGGCGAGGGCAATCTGCGGGCCATCCATGTCGATGCCCTCGACCGACCCGTTGCCGATGCGGGCGGCGATGCCGAAGGTGATGCTGCCCGGACCGCAGCCGCAATCGAGCACGCGCAGCCCGGGACTCAGGTGGGGGATGAAGAAAGCGCCGTGGGTGTCGAGCTTGCGCCGCACGAGAAAGCGCATCGCGGCATCGCTGTAGCCCAGTGTGTACTGTTCGGTCATGGAAACTCAGGGGTTCGTGGAAAGAGCGTCGAGCACCTTGAAGTGCCCGCGCAGAGCGCCTTGCAGCAGATGGACGTCCACCCCCGCCGCAAACAGGCGGAAGCCGCGATCCCAGTACTGGCGGGTCCAGGCCTCGGACGCCGTCATCACGCCCAGCACCTTGCCGTGCTTCTTCGCGGCCGCGACCATCCGGTCGATCGCCTGCACGTACTTCGGGTGATCGAACTGCGCTGGAATGCCGAGGAAGTTGGTGAGGTCGAAGTGCCCGAGCCAGAGAACGTCGACCCCCGGCACCGCAGCGATGGCCTCGATGTTCTCGATGCCCTCGGCGGTTTCGATGAGGCAGATCACCAGCGTGCGTGCATTGGCAACGCGGATGATGTCCTTCACGTCGCCGCCTTCGTAGTCATCGGCAGCGAAGCCGAACGCCGCCCCGCGCCGACCCTCCGGCGGATAGCGAGTGCACGACACGATGTGCGCGGCTTCCTCGGCCGACCCCACCATGGGCACCATGATGCCCATCACACCGGCATCCAGCGCCCGCGCGATGTGGTTGTACTGCCCGGTCGGCACGCGGGCCATCGGCACGATGCCGATGCCGCGGCACAGCGCGGCCTGAGTCTTCACCTGATCGAAGGTCGCGCCGTTGTGTTCCATGTCGACGAGCAGGAACTCCCCGCCGCAGGACTTCACGATCTGCGGCAGACCGGGCACCAGGAACTCCCAGCCGAAACTGCCACCGACGTATTCACCGCGGAGCAGCTTTTCCTTCACGGGATTGTTTCGCATGGCAGTGACCTCAGGCGTGGAACTTCCCGGCCCAGGCCGGCTTCGCCAGGGCTTCGGTGTTGACGATGGTCTTCGGCTTGCGGCCGTTCGCGAGATCCACCGCCGCCTGGAACGCGCCCTCGCCCAGCATCCGCATGCATTCGTCGGTATGACAGATGGCGTGCGGCGCCACGATCACGTTGTCCAGCGCGAGCAGCGGGTTGTCGACCGGCGTGGGTTCCTTCTCGAACACGTCGATGGCAGCACCGGCGATGGTCTTGTTGCGCAGCGCGTCGAGCAGCGCAGCCTCCTGCATGACAGGACCGCGCGCCGTGTTGATGAAATAGGCGGTCGGCTTCATCAGCGCGAACTCGCGGGCGCCGAACAGCCCGCGCGTCTTGTCGTCCAGCAGGCAGTTGGCAGAGACGAAGTCGGACGTCCGCAGCAGCGTATCGAGATCGGTCATCGTCACACCGAGGTCGCGGACATCCTGCTGCGAAACGTTCGGGTCATGACCGAGCAGCTTCAGGTCGAAGGCACGTGCGAGCCGCAGCACCTCCTTGCCGATGTTGCCGACGCCGACCACCCCGAGGGTCCGCCCCATGAGGCCCATGCCAAGGAAGTTGCCCTTCTCGGTCCAGCGGCCGTCGCGGACGAGGCGATCCTTCAGCACTAGGCGATGCGCCAGCGCGAGCACGTAGAGCATGACTGACGCGGCCACCGGGCGGCGCACGCCGTCCGGCGTGATGGTCAGCAGCACGCCGTTGTCGATGCAGGCCGAGACGTCTACGTTGTCGTAGCCCACTCCGAAGCGCGCCACCAGCGCGAGCTTGCGGTCGGGTCCGGACAGAGTGTTCCGGGTGACCTTCGACGACATCAGGCAGATAGCGTTGTAGCGCGCCGCGTGTTCGGGCGTCAGCTCGGGCACGTGTTCAGGCAGGAACTCCCAGGCCACCGCCGGGTCGTCGAGGATGCGGAACGCTTCCTCGCCGAAAATGGTGCCGCCGCCTGCCGTCTGGCAGTCCTTCGAAATGCCGATGCGGAACTTGTCGGTCATGGTTACCCCCTCCTCGTTTGATTGCCGGGCATGGCTCGCGCCTCGCCTACGTCTGCTCCCGGGCGGAGCCCGGGCTACATATCGCTTCCCGTTTGGCGTTGCCCCCGGGCGGAGCCCGGCTACGGGTCGTCCCTATTCCACGCGTAGCCCGGGCTTCGCCCGGGGCCGGTGTCGCTTCTCTCGACGCCGACCGCCCACTACCCCTACATCGCCGCCGTGAACGCCCCGTCCACCGTGAGGATGTGCCCGTTCACGAACGACGCTTCGTCCGACGCGAGGAACACCGCGGCCGGCCCGAGCTCTTCGGGTCTGCCCCACCGCCCGGCCGGCGTTCGGCCGCACACCCACGCGTTGAAATCGTGATTCTCGATGAGCGCGGTGTTCATCTCCGTGGCGAAATAGCCCGGGGCGATCGCATTGACCGTAAGCCCGTGCGGCGCGAGTTCCACCGCGAGCTGACGGGTGAGCGCATGCACCGCCCCCTTCGAGGCGATGTACGCCGAGATGGTCGGCCTTGCAGTGAAGGCGCTGATGGACCCCGTGACAATGATGCGGCCGTGCTTCGCCGGAATCATGAGCTTCGCGGACTCGCGCGCCAGCATCCAAACTGCGGTGAGATTGGTGTCCAGCACGCGCCGGAAATCCGCCGTCTCGAATTCGGTGATGGGCTTTCGGTGCTGGATGCCCGCGTTCAGCACGGCGATGTCGAGCCGGCCGTGCGTGGCACCGATGCGCTTCACCCACTCGACGACGGCAGCCTCGTCGCTCACGTCGAACGGCGCCACTTCGGCCGTGATGCCGCGCGCCGCGAGCACCGCGCGCTTGGCTTCGAGGGCCCCAGCGTCCCTTGCATTGAGTACCACCTTCGCGCCGGCCTGGCCTAATGACTGCGCCATGGCCCAGCCGAGCCCGCGCGAGGCGCCGGTCACCAGCGCCACCTTCCCTTTCAGATCGAACATGGTCGTCTCCTCCGGTCCGCCGTCAGGGCATGTACTGCCCGCCGTTCACTTCCATGATCTGGCCCGTCACGTAGCCGCTCATCTGGCGCGACGCGAGGTACAGGAAGGCCCCCGTGCATTCGTCGGGCGTGCCGATGCGATTCATCGGGATGGTGGCCTTGAAGGCTTCGAGAAGTTGTGGGGTGGAATAGCGCTCGTGGAAGGGCGTATAGATCACGCCGGGGGCGACGGCATTGACGCGAATGCCGTCCTTCACGAGTTCCTTCGCGAGACCGCGCGTCATGGTGCTGACGAAGCCCTTGGAACCCGCGTAGAGCACGGCCCCGGTTCCGCCGCCATGGCGGGCCGCGACCGAAGTCACGTTGATGACGGCCCCGCCGCCGGCCTTGCGCATGTGGGGCGCCGCCGCGGCGATGCAGGCCAGCGCGGAGCGCACGTTGAGGTGCAGCACCTGGTCGAAGAGTTCGTCGGTGAGCTGTTCCACCGGTACCCGCTGCACCAGCCCGCCGGCGTTGTTGATGAGCACGTCGAGGCGTCCGAACTTCGCGACCGTCTGCTCCACGATTGCCCGGCAGGCCTCGCTGGAGGTGACGTCCCCCTGCACGACGATCGCCTCGCCGCCCGAGGCCCGGATGTCCGCCGCGACCTTCTCGGCCTCGTCCCGGCTCGAGTTGTAGTGCACCGCGACCTTGGCGCGGTTCGCGCCGAACCCGCGCGCTGCCGCGGCGCCGATGCCCGTGCTGGCACCGGTGATGAGCACCACCTGCCCTGCGAGATCCTCGATCATTCCCCTTCCTCCCTTTGCTTTCGTTTTTCGTCCAGGGTCCATCGGACATGCCGGGATGGTATAACACGCGCAACTCGGAAGCGTGCCGCGCCCGGCTGGGCTGGCCGGCACGTATACGGCAACCCCAACCGGTTCGACTCAGAGGAAATCCATGGCGGCAGGTCAGGACGGCAGGACGGCGGGCACAGGTCCGGAACGGCGGCAGGCGACCATCGCCTTCTGCGACCTGGTCGGTTCCACCGAACTCGCGGTCCGGCTCGACCCCGAGGACATGCGCGAGGTGCTGTCCGTCTTCCGCGCCACGGCCGGTGCGGCTGTCGCCAAGCACGAGGGCGTCATCGCCCAGTACCTCGGCGACGGCATCCTGCTGTTCTTCGGCTACCCCCACGCCCACGAGGATGCCCCCGAGCGCGCCGCCCGGGCCGCCCTGGAGATCGTCGAGAAGGTCACGGCGGTCGAAGCCCTCCCCGGTGTGCGGCTCCAGGTGCGTTCGGGCATCGCGACCGGGCTCGTCATCATCGGCGACGTCCTGGGGGAAGGCGCCGCGCGGGAGCAGGCGGTCGCCGGCAGTACCACCCACCTTGCTGCCCGGATCGAGGCCATGGCGCCCCCGGGAACGGTCTACGTCTCGGACAGCACGCGCGCCCGGCTGGGCGGCCTGTTCGAGTGCGAGGACCTCGGCCTGCACGAACTCAAGGGCTTCGCCGAACCCCAGCGTCTGTGGCGCGTCGTCTCCGAGCGCCGGACCCTCAGCCGCTTCGGCGCCGTCCGGCAGCGGCGCGAGATGGCCCCGCTGGTGGGGCGTGACGACGAGCGCGCGCTGATCGGCGAGCGCTGGGCGCAGGCCCGCGCGGGTCACGGCCAGATGGTGGAGATCCTCGGCGAGGCCGGCATCGGCAAGTCCCGCCTGTCCGAGACCTTCATCGCCGGCCTCGGCGACGAGCCGCACTGGCTGCTCCGCTACTCCTGCACGCCGCACACGCGCAACACCGCGCTGCACCCGGTGATCAGCCAGATCGAGGTCGCGGCGGGCTTCTCCCGGTCGGACAACCCGACCACCAAGCTCACCAAGCTCGAGCGCCTCGTGACGGACGCCCCGTTCCCCGGCAACCGCGAGCAGGCGATACCCTACCTCGCCGCCCTGCTGTCCATTCCCCTGGAAGGCAGCCCGTACTCCGCCCCGGCCGACACGCCCGAATGGCAGCGCGAGAAGACGATGGAGCTGCTGCGCAACTGGCCGCTCGCGCTCGCCGCGGACCAGCCGGTGCTGATCCTCCTGGAGGATCTCCACTGGGCCGACCCGACGACGCTCGACCTCGTAAACCACACGCTCGCCGCCTTCTCGGATCATCGCGTGCTCCTGCTCGCGACGGCACGCCCGGACTTCGAGCCGCCCTGGCCGGAGAGCCCCAACCGCGTGTGCGTCTCGCTCTCGCGCCTCGACCGCGACAGCCGTCATGCCATCGTCCAGCACTACACGGGCGGGCGCACGCTGCCGGAAGGCGTGCTGGCGCAGATCGTCGACAAGAGCGACGGCATCCCGCTGTTCATCGAAGAGATCACGCACGCGGTGCTCGAGTCCGGCATGCTGGACGGCAACGGCAGTCTCGCTTCCATGCCGGCGACCGTGCCGAGTTCCCTGCAGGACCTGCTGCTCGCGCGCCTCGATCGCCTGGGCGAAGCGAAGGAAGTCGCGCAGGTCGCGGCGGTCATGGGCCGCGAGTTCTCGCGCGAACTGCTGCTCGCCGTCATGGATCTCGACGAAGCCACGATCGACGCCGCCATCGCGCGCCTCGACCACGCCGACCTGATCCAGCCCGTCGAGGGCAGCGAGACGGCCGGCTACCGCTTCCGCCACGCGCTGATTCAGGACGCTGCCTACAGCTGCCTGCTCCGCGCCAGTCGCCAGGGTCTGCACAAGCGCATCGCGCAGACGCTGGAGACGCGCTTTCCGGAAATGCAGGCGTCCGCACCCGAACTCCTCGCGCATCACTTCACCGAGGCCGGCCAACCCGCGCTATCGCTGCCCTACTGGAAGAACGCGGGCCAGCGCGCCGCGAGCCGCGCGGCCAACGCCGAAGCTAGCCGCCACGTCGAGATGGCACTGAAGCAGCTCGCGCTGCTGCCGCCCGACCCGATGCACGGCCCGCTGGAACTCGAACTGCAGGTCCATCTGGGGCTGGCGCTGTCCGCCTGGCGCGGTTATGCGGCGCCCGGTGTCGAAGCCGCCTACCGCCGCGCGCGCGAGCTCTGCCAGCTCATGGGCGACGTCGCGGAGCTCTTCCCCGTGATCCGCGGGCTCAGCACCTTCTACATCGTCCGCACCAATCTCGAAAAAGCCCACGAACTGGCGCTGCAGTGCGTGCGCCTGGGCGAGGAGACCGGCCGCCCCGACCATCAGGTCGAGGCGTACACGGCGCTCGGCTATGTCATCTACTACTTCGGCCACCTCGACAAGGCGGTGGAGCTGCTGTCGAAGGCCGTGGAGATCTACCGCAACAACGCCGGCGAGACGCTGCAGTATCCGTCCGCGCAGGACCCCTGCATCGCCAGCCTGTGCCTGCTCTCGCACGCGCATTGTCTCCAGGGACGGTTCGCGCAGGCCCGCACCACCGCGCAGGAAGCCCTGGACCTCGCCGCCCGCCTCGGCCGACCCTTCGAGGCCGCCTATGCGCGCGGGTACACGGCCATGCTGGAGAATCTGCTCGGCAATCCGCAGACCGCGCTCGAACACGCGCAGCAGTGCCTCGGCATCTCGCAGGAACGCGGCTTCATGATCTGGCTGGGCGTCGGCACCATCCAGCTCTGCTGCGCGATGACCGCCATGGGCAACGCCACCGGCGCCGCCGACATGCTGGAGAACACCTTCGCCGCGTGGCTCGCGGGCGGCGCCAAGCTCTCGACGCCGTTCTGCAAGGCGTGGATCGCCCGCACGAGACTCGCCCTCGACCGCAAGGACGGCGCGCTCGAAGCCGTGGACGAAGGGCTCGCGGCTTCGGGTGAATCCGGCGAGCGCTACATGGACGCCGATCTCCTTCGCGTACGGGCGGATGTGCTCGCCGCCAGGGGCGACGTCACCGATGCCACCCGCGAACTCACCCGCGCCGTCGAGATTGCCGAGCAGCAGGGCGCCAAATTGCTCGCGCTGCGCGCCGCGCTCGCTCTCTACCGGCTCACAGGTACCGACGAAGATCGCGCGCGCCTCGAGCGTCTGCATGCCGCGCTGACCGACTCGGCCGAACTCTGTCCCGACGTGGCCCTCGCCGCCCAGGCGCTGGAGCGCGTGCCGGTCGCCTGATCGTTACGAAATCCCTTCCTTCGCCCGCACCGGAACAACGCCGCGCGGGCGAAGGTAGTGCGGGCGCTCCGCCGCCTGCATGCCCCATATTCGATCGGCATCTCCCAAGCTTCTGATTCCCCTCGATCGGCGACGCACCGTTAGCGCGCTTGCCGATGGCATCGCCATTGCGGTCTTCGCTCGCGCGCGGGCTCATCCGGCACGCGCGACGACCTTCAAAAGAACAGGAGCTGAAGCCGTGAGAGAGAAACCCGACGCGACGCACGACGCTGACCACGTCCATGGACCCGACTGCTGCCACCACGATCACGCACCGGTGGACACCACCCAGGCGCTGCCCGATCTGGCCGAAGCCAAACGCACTGCCGACCCCGCGCGCCGGGGCTTTCTGCGCGGCGGCATGATGGTGGGCGCCACCACGGCGCTCGGCGGTCTCGGCGCCGCCTCGCTGTCCCACGCGGACACGGGCCTGAAGCGCAGCACCCTCAGCCACTATCACATCCCCGCCTCCGACAAGACGGTGCACTGGGGCTACTTCAGCAAGAACCTGAAGCCGGTCGTCGAGGTGGAATCCGGCGACTTCGTCACCATCGAGACGCTAACGCACCACGCCAACGACGACTTCGAGCGGATGATCAAGGGCGACCCCGGTGCAGAGAGCGTCTACTACTGGGACAAGAAGCGCAAAGGCGTGGACCGCCGCGGCGCGGGCCCGATGGACGCCTCGCTGTTCGGGCGCGGGGCCGGTGAAGGTCTGGGCGTGCACATCTGCACGGGGCCCGTGTCGATCAAGGGCGCGATGCCGGGCGACATCATCGAGGTGCGCATTCTCGATGTGACGCCGCGTCCGTCCGCCAACCCCAAGTATCCGGGCAAGGCCTTCGGCAGCAACGCCGCGGCGTGGTGGGGTTTCCACTTCAAGGACCAGATCGAGGAACCCAAGGGCCGCGAAGTCATCACCATCTACGAAGTCGACGCCTCCGGCGAGCGCAACTGGGCGAAGGCGCTCTACAACTTCAAGTGGACACCGCAGACCGACCCGTTCGGCGTGGTGCACAAGATCATCGACTACCCCGGCGTCCCCGTGGACCACAGCACCGTGAAGGAGAACTGGGGCATTCTCAAGAACGTGCGCGTGCCGATCCGCCCGCACTTCGGGGTGATGGGCCTGGCACCGGCCGAGGCCGACATGGTCGACTCCATCCCGCCCAGCTACACGGGCGGCAATATCGACGACTGGCGTGTCGGCAAGGGCGCGACGATGTACTACCCCGTGGCCGTGCCGGGCGGACTGCTATCCGTAGGCGACCCCCATGCGTCGCAAGGCGATTCGGAACTCTGCGGCACCGCCATCGAGTGCTCGCTCACCGGCACCTTCCAGGTCATTCTTCACAAGAAGGAGAGCCTGGGCGGCACACCGCTGGAGAACCTCGACTACCCGCTGCTGGAAACCCAGGACGAATTCGTGATCCACGGGTTCAGCTTCCCCAACTACCTGGCCGACCTCGGCGCGAAGGCGCAGTCGGACATCTACTCGAAGTCCTCCACCGACCTCGCGCTGCGCGATGCCTTCCGCAAGATGCGCCACTTCCTCATGACCACCCAGGGACTGTCCGAAGACGAGGCCGTGTCGCTGATGTCGATCGCGGTGGACTTCGGCGTGACCCAGGTCGTGGACGGCAACTGGGGCATGCACGCGGTGGTGAAGAAGAGTCTGTTCAGCGCAGGGGAGTAATCCCTCGTACCCCGGACGAGGGCCGCAAGGCCGACTCCGGGGAGTTGCGGCACCCGCATCCGCGCACGTCGATTCCCGGAGTCGCGGCCTCCGCCGCTCGTCCGGGCTACGGCGCGACGCGGCAAGTCATCCCGAACGAAGGCGGAGTCCGCGTAGCCCGGACGAGGGCCGCAAGGCCCGACTCCGGGGCGTTCCCGGCATCCGGGTCCACGCCCAACCATCCCCGGAGTCGCGGCTTCCGCCGCTCGTCCGGGCTACGGCGCGACGCGGCAAGTCATCCCGAACGAAGTCGGAGTCCGCGTAGCCCGGACGAGGGCCGCGAGGCCCGACTCCGGGGCATTCTCGGCACCCGCGTCCACGCACGTCCATCCCCGGAGTCGCGGCTTCCGCCGCTCGTCCGGGCTACGACGCGACGCGGCAAGTCATCCCGAACGAAGTCGGGGTCCGCGTAGCCCGGACGAGGCCGCGAGGCCGACTCCGGGGCGTTCTCGATATCCGCGTCCGTGCTCATCCGCCCGATTCCGCGTCCCGCTGGGCCTGCAACCACGCGTCATCCATCGGAAGCTTCTTCGCGAGGGTCGAGCCCGGCTCCACGACTCGCCAGAACGGTGTCACCGCGTCGAGTCCTTCGCCCGCGGAGAGGTCCTCCCACGCGGCCTCGGCCACCATGCGCAGGAAGATGGCGGTGGAGACCGGACACATGGCATCGCACTCGTTGCGGCGGGCGAGTTCCCGCCGCAGGCGCTGGATCGTGCGCGTCTCGCCGCGCGGGATCCGCTTCACGTATTCATCGACGATCTGCGGCGTGCCGACGAACAGCATCGACCCGGCGGGCACCCCGGCAAAGTCGGTATCGAGCCGGACCCGCTTCGGCGACTTCTTCGCCGCGACCTTTTCCTTCCAGGACTTTCCTGGCGCCTTGGACCCCATCGCAACCCTCCGACGACATGCACGACAGAGATGCTAGTGCGTCTTACGGACGGCGCGAATAATCCCCGAAAAACCGTCGATGCAACAGAGCGTTATGGCCTTCGGAGTCACGCACGTGGGTTTCATGAGGAAGGTTGAGGCGTCGATCGCAGGGACACCGCCCCCGGAGTCGCGGCTTCCGCCGCTCGTCCGGGCTACGGACGACGCCGCGAATCATCCCGGAGCCCGCGTAGCCCGGACGAGGGCCGCAGGGCCCGACTCCGGGGACCCGACTCCACTTCAGGCCAGCCCCTCCGCCTTGAGCGCCTCGACGACCTTCGGCCGTGCCGCGATGCGCCCGAGGTAAGCCTCCAGATTCGGGAACGACGCAAGACTCATCGACAGCAATCGCGACCAGCCCACGACGGTGAACGCATAGGCGTCCGCCACCGAGAACTTCCCGGTCAACGTCTCACTCTTCGCAAGTCGCGCATCCAGATCGGCGAATCGGCGATTGAGCGCCGCGATCGTCGTTTCCTTCACCGACGCTGGTGTATCGCTCCGCCACAGAGGGCTGAAGCCCTTGTGGATCTCGGTCGCGATGAACGCCAGCCAGCCGACGGTCTCCAGGCGCTCGCGTGTTCCGGCGCGCGGCAGCAGCGCACCGGTCGGGTCGAGATCCCCCACGTACTGCAGCAGCGCGCTCGCTTCCGTATGGCGGCTGCCGTCATCGAGCTCCAGCAGCGGCACATAGCCGCACGGGGAGATGGTGTAGTAGTCGGTGCCGTCGGCGAGTTTGTGAGTCGCGAGATCCACCAGCACGAGATCCACGGGAATGCCGGCTTCACGCAAAGCGATATGGACGGCCATCGAGCAGGCGCCGGGGGAGTAGTAAAGCTTCATGGTCGTTCTCCAGGGAAAGGTCTTGGTCAGGCCATCACCGCACGTGTCGGTGCGGTGCGCGTCGAATCTGCCGGGACGAATCGGTCGCTGGTGCGCAGCGCGAGGGCGCCGTCACCGGCCAGCCACAGCGCCAGCGAAGCAACCGTCAGAAACACAGGGTACTCCCAGCCGCCGCCGGCGTTCGTGTGCAACCACCCATTGGGCATATGTACCCAGGCCGCAGCCAGCATGACCGGCGCGAGCGCTAGGGACACCTGCCTCGGGTAGACACCGAATACGAGCGCAATGCCGCCGAGCAGTTCCACCGCAAACACGGGATAGGCGAGAACGCCGGGAATGCCCACGGACGCGAAGAACTGCGCGGTGCCGGGCAGGGTGAAGACGAACAGCTTGAGCAGGGCGTGCGCAATCCACATCACGCCGAGGGAGACGCGCAGCAGGGTGAGACCATAGTCACGGGAGGAAGCGTTCATGGAGAGACTCCGTTGTGTCAGGGACGGTGCCACTCTATTCTTGCGACATCGCAATGAAAATCAGCGCGGGAGCAACCGATGATTGCGAAAACGCAATACAGCCTCGAGGCGTCCGATCTGGCAGTCGTTCTCGCCGTCTCCCGGGGCGGCACGCTGGCCAAGGCGGGCGAGCGCCTGAAGCTGGACGCCTCCACGGTGTTCAGGTCCATGCAGCGAATCGAGAAGGCGCTGGGGCAGACACTCTTCGAGCGCTCGCGGCGCGGCTACGCTCCCACGGCGCTCGCTCAGGATCTCTGCACCCACGCGGAGCAGGTGGAAGCGGCGCTGGAGGCCGCCCGTGCCGAAGTGCAGCAGCGTGCGGGGGCGGTGAGCGGCACCGTGCGCATCACCACGACGGATACGCTGCTCCACGGATTCCTTTTCCCCGTGCTGCCGGGCCTGGCCGCGCAGCACCCGCAGCTGCAACTCGAACTGGTCGCGACAAACGAGTTCGCGAGCCTGGCGCGCCGCGACGCGGACATCGCCGTGCGCGCCACGACCAAGCCACCGCCGCATCTCGTCGGGCGGCCGCTGCGGTCCCTGCACTTCGCCATCTACGCGCCCCGACGCTACCGCGGACGTACGCTGGACGACGTTCTCGCCGACGGGCTGGACTGGATCGCGATCGACGACCACGTGCCCGAGCACGCGTCCGTGCGCTGGCGCCAGCGGCGCGCCCCGAAAGTGGTCCCGCGATATCAGGTGAACACGATCAGCGCCGTGTGCGAGGGCATCGGCGCCGGTCTCGGGGTCGGCGTCGCCCCCACATTCCTCGCGGAACACCGCAAGGACATGAAGCGCCTGGGCGACACGATCCCGGAGTGCGACAGCCAGCTATGGCTGCTCACCCACCCCGAATCGCGGCACGTGCGGAGGATCGCGGTGGTGGCGTCGTATCTTGCAGAAGAGCTGGCGGCGACTTCGTAGCCCGGACGAGGGCCGAAGGGCCCGACCCCGGGGGGCGCGATCGCAATCGGCGCACCCCACAAAACGTTCCCCGGAGTCGCGGCGTTCGCCGCTCGTCCGGGCTACGCGTGGAATCGACGGCCGGGCGAGGTCGAACGACCCGACAACGGGACATGATTGGGAAGAGGGAGAGCTACAGCCGCCGCGGAGTCGCCATGCCGACGAGGTCACGGATTGTGCGTAGCCCAATGGGATGGACTCCTCCCCCCTGAGCGGCATCGAGTGCCAGACTGGGAGGCGTTGAACTTCCGGTCAAACGAGAGAGGAGGAGTCCG
>LNDV01000029.1 GCA_001464765.1 Betaproteobacteria bacterium Ga0077526 | reverse complement strand
CGATACTGCGCCGACTCGGCTGCCGGCAGTGGCTCGCTGAGTAGCGTATCCCAGCCTTTTCCGGGCTGCGGACTTACACCACGTCTGGGGACGTGACCGAGGGCGGGACTCGACGTATCGACGCTTTCAGTGCGAAGACCCGTCGCGGACGCGGTGTCGGAATGCCTCGATGAAGGGTTCCACTCGCCCCGCTTCGCGATCGAAGACGGCCAGCCCGGACGCGAGGCCTGCGTCCATGCGCGCGTTCAGGTCCGTGACGATGCGAAACCCGACATCCCGAAAATACTTGCGTCCCGGATCGTGCCAGGCGAACAGACTCGCCCAGGGGTAGGGCGCGTAGTCGAATTGCATCGCGTCGCGCTTGCGCTGCACCACGGATTGAATGGCCGCGGCTTCCTGCTCCGTGCCGGAGAAACTCATGCGCACGCGATCCGTGAAGGTCAGCCGCGTCATGACCAGTTCGGCAATGAACCAGTCCATCGTCGCCGCCAGGTGGGGTCCGGGGGCGGAGGTCATCTGCTGCGCGAGCATGTCGAGTTCGCGTTCGTTCAGGACCTCCCGGGCCGCCCGCCGCCACCGGGACTGAAACCACGCGGCATCCGGCAGCGCCGCCTGAGCGCCGGCCCACATGATTTCGGTCAGTTCTCGTTCTGCCTCGCGCCACTCGGGGGCCGCCTGATTCCACTGCGGCCCCAGCCGCTCCTCCCGTCCGGCATCGCTCAGGTGACGACGTACTCGCTCCAGAATCTTCTGGCGCAGGTACAGCGTGGTCCACGCGTCCGGCAGACTCATGTCGTGCAGGGCGGCAAGGCGATCGAACTTGGACTCCGGGGTTTCCTGGGCAGTGGCGAAGAAGCTCATCCACGAAAGGAAGATCCCGCCCAGCAGAACTCGGAACAGAGATTTCATGATGCGTTGTCGAGGGAAGAAGGAGGCTCCATGGGCAGCGTCATGCCAGGCAATAGCCGATCGGCACCTGACGCCTTCCAAAGAACGACGAGCTTCGCGATGTTACGTCTTTCCGAACGCTGTCGGCGGCCCCCGAGGTCACCGCGGTTCCTGGCCCGGCATCCTGGCTCTCTCAGTGGGACCCCGAAGGTCGAGTAAGCCTCACGATCTCTCTCGCTAAATCGGTTGTATTCACGAGGATCGCGGCAGGATCGGGGCTCGGGAACATCGGCGTCGCCGGTATGTCGGGGTCGAAGTCCGTCCTGCTGACTGCTTGCCCAGCGAACTCAGTAACCGTGCGGGCGTCGCGCAACGGGGTCCGGAACAAGGGGTCGGCTCTTCGCTTGCACGATCCGATCAGGCGCCGAGGTCGGCTGGCTCATTGCGCTATCCCCAGCGATCGCCCCCTCCCTCCCGTTGCCGACGGTCATTCATCAGAAGCGCGCGGAACGAATGCGGAAGTCGCGCCGAGGCAGATGTCCAGCACTCGATGATGTGCCGACGCGATCGCCGCAGCGCGAGCCTCCTGAAACGGCGGAGCGAGCACAGTGATGCCCTGCGGCATGCCGTCCGGACGAAAGCCCGCGGGTGTGGCAATGCCACACATTCCCATCAGGTTGACGAAGTTGGTGTAAGTGCCGAGCCTCGCGTTCAGCACGATAGGCTCTTCTTCGATCTCCGCGACTCGGTAGATCGTCGGTGTGGACGGCACCACGAAGACGTCGGTGTCGGCGAGCAGGCGCCGCGCGTCGCGGGTCAGTTCCGCGAGACGATGGATCGCCCGATAGGTCTCCACCGCGGTCCACTCGCCTGCGCTTTCCAGGATCTGGCGGGTCGCGGGATGCAGTGCCGATTCGTGGCCCTGGATGATCGGCGCCACGGACGCCGTGCGCTCGGCAAGGAACGGGGCCTCGTAAAGAAGCCGCTGCGTCTCCATGAAGATCGAGTATGGAACCTCCACCGCAGTGCCCCCGAGCGCCTCCAGGCGCGCGATGGACGATTCGAACAGGACACTTGCGGCGTGGTCTCCGAAGAACAGCAGGTCCTGCGCCCGCGGCACGGCGAAGCGGAAGCGTCGCGGGGGAGGCATTCTCGAGAGGTCGCAGTACCGCGCCTCGGACTTCGAGAACAGGTCTTCGGGATCGTAGCCGGCAATGAGCCGGAGGACATCCATGCCGTTCTCCACCGTCAACGCAAAGACCGAGATCGTCTCCAGCGTCTTCGCGGTGCCGCCACCGACGACGGCCGTATTGCTCACGAGGCCCGGCGTCGGCTTCACGCCGACAACGTTGTTGAAGGCCGCCGGGACGCGCCCCGAGCCGGCGGCATCGTTGCCCAGCGCGAACGACACCAGCCCCGCGCCCACCGCCACGCCGGACCCTGCGCTCGAGCCGCCAGGGACGAACGCCGGGTCGAAGGCGTTGCGTGCCACACCGTAAGGAGAACGCACGCCGACGAGTCCGACGCCGAACTGATCCATGTTCGTCTTGCCGATGACGATGGCCCCGGCGTCGAGCAGTCTCTGAACCGCCGGGCCTGTGCTCTCTGCCACGCGGCGTGAGGGCGGGAAAGCGTTGGTCGACGGCAGGCCGGGCACATCGATGTTGTCCTTGATGCCGCATGGCAGGCCGTACAGCGGTTCCGACGGATCGATCGTCGCCTCGACCTGTTCCGCTCGCGCCAGAGCTTCGGGCTCGGGCACGAGATGGATCCAGACATGATCGTCGCCTCGCTCGGCGATGCGGCGATACACAGCGCGAACGACATCGCGAGGGCGAAGGACTCTGGCGGCATAGAGCCGGCGAAGCACGTCGAAATCGAGACTTCCGGTGAGTTCATCCCAGGACATGCGCCCCTCTCTTGGTCTGTCCGGTACGGGGTACCAGACGGGCTGCGCGATACGCGACCACTCGCGCATTCGCAAATGGCGAGCCTGCCTCCGGTACCGGGCACCGCCGCCTGCGGATGGCGCGAAACTTGAGTGTGTCGCGGTGTTCCATCCCTCGGAGGTGCCATGTTCGCGCAAGTGGCGGGTATCTACCCCTGGCCCTACGACGGCACGTGGGCGCCGGAGTCTGCGGCCCTGGTGGTCGTGGACATGCAGCGCGATTTCGTCGACCCCACGGGTTGGCTCGGACAGATCGGCGCGGACACCGCCCCGCTCTCAGGCATTGTCCCCGCTGTCGCGGAACTGATCGCCCTCGCCCGCGCGGCGGGCATCTTCATCGTATACACCGTGGAGGCTCACCGACCGGACCTCTCCGATCTCCCGGCCAACAAGCGTTGGCGTGCGGAGCGGCTGGGTCACCCCATCGGTGCGCAAGGTCCGCTCGGCCGCCATCTCGTGCAGGGCGAAGCCGGCGCGGCGATCGTACCGACACTTGCACCATCTGCTGGCGCACCGGTGGTGGCCAAGCCCGGAAAAAGTGCGTTTCTCGGAAGCGACTTCGACCAGATCCTCCGCCGGCGCGGCATTCGCAATCTGATTCTGGCGGGCGTCACCACGGACGGCGCCGTCCAGTGCACATTGCGGGACGCCAACGACCGCGGTTACGAATGTCTCATCGTGACAGACGCGACGGCATCCGACTCGCTGTCGCATCACGACGATCAGATCCATACCCTCGCGCTGGCCGGAGGTCACTACGGTTCCATCGCGCGTCTGGCCGATCTCCGCGTCGCGCTCGCCTCAAAGGTGGCGGCATGAACCTGCCCACGATCGATGCCCGCCCTTACGCGTGGCCCTTCGACGGACGCTGGTCGCCGCGGGACACCGCACTCGTGGTGATCGACATGCAGACGGATTTCCTCAAGGCCGGCGGCTATTGCGATCAGATGGGCTTGGACATCGGCCTTACCGCGTCGGCGATCGAACCCACGGTTCGCGTTCTCGCGCGCATGCGCGCCCTGGGCTTCACTATCGTCCACACGCGGGAGGGCCATCGTGCCGATCTCTCCGATCTGCATGACAACAAGCGCTGGCGATCGGCCCGCATCGGTGCGGAGATCGGCTGCGCCGGTCCGTGCGGGCGACTGCTCACCCGCGGCGAGCCGGGCTGGGACATCGTCCCGGAGGTGTACCCGAGCCCGGGCGAGCCCATCGTCGACAAGCCCGGCAAGGGCAGCTTCCACGCGACGGACTTCGAACTGATCCTCAAGCAACGCGGGATCCGCAACCTGATCTTCGCGGGGGTGACGAGCGACTGCTGCGTGCACACGACAATGACCAACGCCAACGACAGGGGCTACGAGTGCCTGATGCTGGCCGATGGCTCCGCCGCCCTCGAGACCCGCAACCACGACATGATCGTGGCGATCACCACGAAGCTCGGTGGCCAATTCGGCGCCGTGGCCACGGCCGACGAGGTACTCGCGGCCTTGGACGACTAACGAAGCCTTCCGTAGCCTCGCCGCGCCGCAGTCTTCAGGGCTTCAGCCGCGAACAGGTGCGGGGTGGGAGCCACGGATGATGCCGGTGTCTTCCGCGCCCATGGGCACGAAGTCATCGAACGGATCGGCGCCCGCAATCGCGGCGGCGCCGGCCCGCGCGACAGCGAGATCCTGCGTGCCCGTGCCAGAGCCTGCGGCAACAGCACCCACCACACATCCGTCGATACGGATAGGGAGGCCGCCCACCAGGTTGGTCCAGCGACATTCATGCGCGAGCGCGATCTGAAGTTCCACGTCCGCGTGCGCACCGCCGGTCGGCTCGCCGGACAAGGCTGCGGTGCGCGCCTTGTTCGTGGACGAGATCACGCTCATGGCCCTGGATCCGTCCATGCGTGCGAACGAGAGAAGGTTGCCCCCCGCGTCCACGACCGCGATGCACATCGGCTGACCGATGACCTGAGCGTGTGCGAGCGCGGCGTCCAGCACCTTCCGCGCACCGTCGAGGGTGAGAATCCGGGTGTTGCGAAGTTCGGTCATGAGCGGCCCGCCTCCTTGCCTATGGTGGATGCCAGCGCCAACAAGGTGGCATCGGAACCCCGCCATCCAATCAGAGAGATGCCTACGGGCACCCCGTTGCATTCCCCCAACGGCAGGTTCACCTGGGGCAATCCGGTGAGGCCCGCGATGGCCGTCAGGTCGATGATCCGTCGCACGGCCGTGCGCATGTCGGACAGGCGCGCGTCGCGACGGACGGGCAGGATCGGCGACGTGGGCAGGCACAGCACGCGGCGCCCGTCGAGCAGCGCGTCGATCCGTGCCCGGACGTCCTCGCGGAACGCCCGGGGCGCGACGACCTGTTCGTCGGTGATCAAGGCCGCGTTCGCTAGAGCGCCCGCCACCTCGAAGGAAAAGCAAGGGTTGGTGGCATCGATCCATTCCGCGAAGGTCCGACCGAACTCGAAGCTCTGAAGCGCGCGCTGCTGCGCGGCCCAGTACTCGATGCCTTCCGCGGCAAGGGCAGTCTCGCGAGTGCGATCGAACACCTCGCGCAGTCGCTGTAGCGCCGGTTGCAGGCTGTCGCGAACGGCAGCGTCGGCAATTCCGAAACAGTCGGTGGCGACGAGCAGTTCTGCCGGGAGTTCCCCGGCGACGGGCGCTTCCAGCAGCACGGCCCCCACCTTCGCGAACGTGGCGGCGTCGCGTGCAAAGAAGCCCGCGGTGTCGAACGTTGGCGATTGCGTCGCCATGCCGTCCACCGGAATGCGGCCGTGGGTGGGGCGAAGCCCGTAAATGCCGGTGAAGCTCGCGGGCGTACGCACCGATCCACCGGAGTCGGTGCCAAGCGCCGTGTCGACGAGCCCGCCGGCCACCGCCGAGGCGGAGCCGCTCGACGAGCCGCCGGGAACGAGATCGGGTGCACGAGGGTTCATCGGCGTGCCGTGAAAGCGATTGATGCCCAGCAGGCCCAGAGAGATCTCGTCGGTGATGGTCTTGCCGACGAGTGTCGCGCCGGCGGCAAGCAGGCGCTCAACCACCCAGGCCGATCGGCGGGCCGGTGCGTGAGTGCGCGCCCAGTCGGGATTGCCCGAACCGGTCACGGTTCCGCGGACGTCGAACAGATCCTTGGCGGCGAACGTCAATCCCGCCAGCGGGCCGTCGGCTGCGCCTTGAATGACGACGTCGGTGTCGGGGACGAACGCGCCGAGATGATCACGCATCGTGAGGATTCCTGAAGGAACGGACTGACGCTCGGTGACGAATAAACGCCGTTCTCCCCGGAGTCCGTTCGCTGGCGCGAACGGACTCCAAAGAGTCGGCCGGACGGCGACTACTCCTTGTACATCTTGCGGAAGTCCGGATGCGTGTGGAACCAGTACTCGAATCCCTTCACGTTGGGCTGCACCGCGTAGTCCGCGAACTTGCGGTAGAGCGGGATGCGCGGCAACTCGGTCATCACGATATTCACCATGTTCTGCAGACCTTCCTTGTAGACCTTGTCGTTCGTCGCGAAGCGCGCCGAGTCGATCCACTTGTCCAGCGTCGGGTTCACGTAGTTGGCCGTGTTGAACACCGAGTTGTTGCCGCCGTGGAAGGTCCAGAAAAAGTGGTACTCGGGGTAATCTAGCCAGCCGTAGAACTCGGCGATCACGAAGGGCATCGACTTGGACGCCATCTGCGCGAACCAGTTGGAGCCGGGCACCTTCTCGATCGACACCTCGACACCGATCTTCTTGAGCGATTCCTGAATCAGCACGGCAGTGGGCTCGCGGACGGTCGCTTCGCTGAGGTCGAACGAGAGCGTGGTCTTGAACCCGTTGGGAAACCCGGCCTCGGCGAGCAGCGCCTTGGCCTTGGCGAGATCGGTGCCATGCTTGATGGGCACCGGCCACGTGGGGTCATAGGGCTTCGCGGGGTCGCCGCCGAACATGGGGACCGCGCGGCCATAGAGCGCAGTGGCGAGAATCTCCTTGTAGGGGATCGCGTAGGAGATCGCCTCGCGCACCTTGGGATTGTCGAAGGGCGGCATCTTGACGTTCATGTCGAGGAACACGAGATCGTTCTGGACCGGCACGCCGATGACCTTCACCTTCCCCGACTTCGCCAGTTCGGCGTAGTCCTTCGGCGGGAGGCCCACGGACATGTCCACGTCGCCCTTCTCGATCAGCGCGCGCCGCGTGCCGGGCGAGGCGATCTGGCGGTAGACCACCTTCTTCAGTTTCGGCAACGCACCAGACTTCCAGGCATCGAAGCGGGCAAAGACGAGCTGCTGGCCGGGCGTCCACGATTCCACCTTGTACGCTCCGCCACCGGCATCGTTGCGGGACACCCACTCGAGCGCCCACGGATCCGCGGCGGTCGCGTGCTTCTTCGCCAGCTCGGAGTTCACGATGACGGGCACCGGCACCGCAAGGTCGGGCATCGTGAGCTTGTTGGGCTGGTCGAACGTGGCCTTGAAGGTGTGCGTATCGACAACAGTGAACTGCTCCGGCTTCACCAGGGAGCCCGCCGCCATCTGTACCGCGGGGAATCCTCCGGCCGCGATGGCACGATCGAAGGACCACTTGACATCCTTTGCGGTGACCGGAGTGCCGTCATGGAACGTGGCGTTCTTGCGCAGGAAGAGGGTGTAGGTCTTCTTGTCGGCGCTGATCTCCCAGCGCTCGGCGAGCTCGGGAACGATCACGCTGGCGTCGTAGGTGACGGTGCCGTCCGGCAGCACCTTGGTGCCGTGGCTCACGAGCCGGTCATAGGTCTGCCATACCACCAGACGACTGTGGTCGTTGGCAGTCGGCACCATCGTGTCGAGGCTGTTCGGACCCATCTCGGAAACGATAACGAGGGTGTCCTTCGGAACGCCCTGGGCGAGGGCGGGACTGCCCGCGAGCGATGTGCAGGCGACCAGCAGTGCGGCGGCCATACGATGTTCGGGATGGTTCATGGGGCGCTCCGTTCGGTTGAGGGTGAGGTTGAACGTCAGGGTTGGGGTGGGTCCGGCCGGGGACTAGAGGCCGAGCTGGTCGAGCAGGGCGGGCCACTTGTGCGCCCAGGGGCGTGCGCGTTCGAAGGCACCGGAGGCGGCGAGGACGGTTCGGTCGGCGAGATGGCGACCCACGATCTGCATGCCGACCGGAAGGCCGTCGCGCGTGAACCCGGCGGGAATCGTCGCAGCCGGCTGCCCGGTCATGTTCATGGGAAAGGTGAACGCGAGCCACTCGGTGGAGCGCACCATGCGCCCCTCGATGATCTCGGGGCCCTGGATGTTCACCGGGAAGGGCGGCACCGCGAGCGTCGGCGTGATCAGCAGGTCATACCGGGCCATGAAGCGCCACATCTTGTTGCAGAGCTTCTGTCGCCCGATCTTCGCGTCGGTGAACTCCTCGGCCGTCCACGGTCGCTGCAGCAGGTCGACGAGGTGCGGTGACATCTCCTTCTCACGGCCCTTCATCATCCGGCGCATGCCGGTGAGGTCGGTGTCACCGGCCACGAGGCCCCAGAAGGTTCCGAAGGCATCGTCCCAGCCGGGGTCCGCGCGCTCGACGGTGCAGCCCAGTTCCGTCTCGAAGACGGCCACGGCCTCGGACACGACCCGCCGCACCTCGGGGTCCACGGCGGCGTAGCCCCAGTCCTCGCTGTAGGCGATGCGCAGGCCTCGGATGTCCTCCGTGGTGGCCGCAAGGTAGTCGAAGTCCGCTGCCGGGATGGAATAGCGATCGCGAGGGTCGGGTCCGGTGATGACCTTCAGCATCAGCGCCGCGTCGGCGACCGTGCGGCTCATGGGGCCGATGTGCTCGAGGGATTCCCAGCTCGAGATGCCGGGATAGCGGTCGTCGCGGCAGCCGGGGTAGAGCGCCACCCGGCCCATGGAAGCCTTGATGCCGTAGAGCCCGCAATGGGCCGACGGGATGCGCACGGAGCCGCCGCCGTCGCTGCCGATGGCGAACGGCGCGACACCGGCTGCCACCGATGCTCCCGAGCCCGCGCTGGAGCCACCGGGCGTGAGCGCGGTATTCCAGGGATTGCGGGTGGTCTCGAACACGGGGTTGTGGCCGACGCCGCTGTATCCGAACTCCGGCACGTTGGTCTTGCCGATGATGACCGCGCCTGCCGCCTTCAGACGTTCGACGCAGATGTCATCCTCGTCAGGCACGAAGTCCTTGTAGAGGGGCGAGCCCATGACGGTCAGGATGTCCTTCGTCGCCACGAGATCCTTGATGCCCACCGGCACGCCGGCAAGCAGACCGGGATCCTCGCCGGCGGCGATCTTCGCGTCCACGGCTCGCGCGGCAGCCCTAGCCACATCGGGGGTGGGCGTGCAGAAAGCATGGAGGTGGGGTTCCAGCACGTCCATGCGTCTCAGCACGGCTTCGGCCACCTCGATGGCAGACAGCTCCTTGCCTCGAACCTTCGCGGCCAGGCTAACAGCATCCATGCGACAGATTTCGTTGTCGGTGCTCATCGTCAGGGGTCTCCTCTCTCAGTCGAAACGACGGTCGTGAAATGACAGGCGGCGAAGTGCTCGTCGCCCACGGGTTCCAGGGTCGGCGCAGACTGGGTGCAGCGCTCCGTCCCGATGGGACAGCGGCCGAAGAAGCGGCAGGTGTCGGGGTCGGGGTCGACCGGACTGCGCGGGCTGCCGTCCAGGCGCGGACGTTTCTCGTCACGGCGCGCAGGGTCGGGGATGGCCGCCACCAGCGCCTGCGTGTACGGATGGCGGGGCGCGGTGAAGAGCTGCTCCGTGGGCGCCACCTCGACGACGCGGCCGAGGTACATCACGACGATGCGCGAACAGAGGAGCCGGACGACGTTCAGGTCGTGGGACACGAACAGGTAGCTCATGCCCAGCCGCTCGCGCAGGTCGGCGAGCAGGCGCAGGATCACCGCCTGCACCGAGACATCGAGTGCGGAAGTGGGCTCGTCCAGAATGAGCAGTGACGGTTCCACGGCAATGGCGCGGGCGATGCCTACGCGCGCTCGCTGGCCACCGGAGAGCTGGTGCGGATAGCGCTGGATCAGCTCGCGCGGCAGGCCCACGAGGTCCGCCGCACGATGCACCCGATCGGACAGTTCTGCCGGATCGCGGATGCTCAGCAGCCGCGTAATCGGATCGGCAATGGATCGGAACACGCGGAACGAGGGATTGAGGCTCTCGGTGGGATCCTGGAAGACGACCTGAATGCGGGCACGATCGGGGGAAGCCACGAAGGCGGCCTGCGACAATGCCGTGGTGTCCTCGCCGTCGAGAAAGATCGTCCCCGAGGTCGGATCGATCAGTCGCGCCAGCAGTCGCGCCAACGTCGACTTGCCGCAACCCGACTCCCCCACGAGCCCGACGGATTCGCCAGCCTGGATGACGAGGTCCACGTCGTCGACGGCGTGCAGCATCGCCCCTTTGCGGCGATTCCCCACCGGGTAACGTTTGGCAAGCGCTCGGGCTTCGAGCCGTGGCGTGTTCATAGCGGCACCCGGCAGCGCACCGCGTGCTGCGGCGAGATGACGGTCCAGGGCAGCGGGCGCTCGTCGCATGCGCTCACGTGACGTTCGCAGCGCGCGCTGAAGCGACAGGCCGGAAGGTCGCTTCGCAGATCGGGCAGCTGCCCGGGTATCGATACCAGCTGGTCGATGCTGGAACGCGGTGTGGGTGTCGAAGCCAGCAGTTGTCGCGTGTACGGGTGCGCGGGCCGCTGCAGCAGCTCGACCGTGGGCGCGACCTCCACGATGTGTCCCGCGTGCATCACCGCGATGCGATCGCAGTACTCGCCAGCCAGTCCGAGATCGTGCGTGATAAGCAAGGTGGACATGCGCGCTTCGCGGCTCATCTCGCGCACAAGGTCCATGATCACTGCCTGCGTCGTGACGTCGAGGCCGGTCGTCGGCTCGTCGGCGATCAGAAGCGATGGCGAGCAGGCCAGCGCCATCGCAATCATGACGCGCTGGCACATGCCGCCGGAGAGTTCGAACGGATACGCTTCGTAGCGACGCTCGGGATCGGGAATGCGGACGCGCGCCAAGGCTTCGATGGCGCGCTGCCGGAGGTCGCTGCGACGCACGGCGGTATGCTCGAGGAGCACGTCGGCGATCTGATGCCCCACCTTGCGGATCGGATTCAGCGCGGTGCGCGGGCTCTGGAAGATCATCGCGATCTCTCGACCGCGCGTCGCGGCGAGCACATCGGGCGCCGCGGCCAGCATGTCGAGTCCTTCGAAGAGGATGCGCCCACCCAGCACCTGCGCCGCGGCATCCTGCAGTCCGAGCGCTGCATAGGCCATCACCGACTTGCCGGACCCGCTCTCCCCCACGACACCGACGATCTCACCGCGCTCCACGGTGAGGTCAACGTTCTCGAGAGCCCGCACCGTGCCGTGACGCGTGCGAAAGACCAGCGAGAGATCCTCGATCGAGAGCAGGGGCGTCGCGGGCGCCTTCATACGCGCCTCTTGGGATCGAGCAGGTCGCGCAGCCCGTCGCCCAGCAGATTGAAGCAGAACACCGCGAGCACCAGAGCCGCGCCCGGGAACACGAAGGTCCACCATTCGCCGGAGATGATGAAGCTCGCGCCCTCGGACACCATGATCCCCCACTCGGGCGTTGGCGGACGCACACCGAGGCCGATGAACGAGAGCCCGGCCGCATTGAGGATCGCCCAGCCCATGTTCAAGGAGACCTGCACCATCATGGGCGGGAGAATGTTCGGGACGATGTGATTCACCAGCACGGGCATCGCACCATTGCCGCCCATGCGCGCGGCCTCGACGAAGCCCTGTTCCCGACGGACGTTCACCTCCGCCCGGGCGAACCGGCAGTAGAAAGGCAGGTTGATGACGACGGTGGCGATGATCACGTTCAGCACACTGTTGCCCAATGCCGCCACGATGCCCATCGCGAGCACGAACAGCGGGAACGCCATGATCGTGTCCATCACACGGCTGATGATCCGGTCGGGCCAGCCGCCGAAGTAGCCGGCAATGGCACCCAGGGCAAGCCCGACGGCAAACGACAGCAGAGCGGCAATCACGGCCATGCCCAGGTCCAGCCGCGCCGCCACGATCACCCGACTCAGGATGTCGCGACCCAACGCATCCGTACCGAAGGGGTGTGCGGCGGACGGCGGCACGAGGCGCGCAGTGCCGTCGGTCATGAGCGGATCGTAAGGCGCGATCAGCGGGCCGAAGATCGCGCACAGCACCAGCGCAGCGAGGATGACGACGGACACCAGCGTGAGGCGGTTCTCGCCAAAGGCGTATGCGGCGTTTCGGGCGAACCCTGCGAAGGTCATCGGCTCAGGACTCGAAGCGGACGCGCGGATCGATCGCGGTTGCGATCAGGTCGATGACGAGATTCAGCAGCACGTACAGCAAGGCCATCGCGAGCACGAAACCCTGGACGGCAGCGTAGTCCGAGGAGATCACCGCGTTGACCGCATAGGCCCCGACGCCCTGCCAGCCATACACCTGCTCGATCAGCACGCTGCCGCCAAGAAGAAACGAGAACACCATGCCGAGGACGTTGGTCACCGGCAGCATGGCGTTGCGCAGGGCATACGAGAAGAGGATCTTCCGGGCGGGAAGCCCGCTGGCGCGCGCCGTACGGATGAAGTCGCTCCCGAGGGCCTGGAGCATTGCGGCCCGCGTGATCCGGGCGATCGGAGCGAGTGCGAACATGCCCAGAGACACTGAGGGCAGCACCAACTGCGCAAGCGAAGCTCGCAGCACGCTCCATTCGCCCGCCAGGATGCTGTCCACGGTATAGGCACCGGTGATCCGAGGCGGTGCGGTGTACATGATCTCGTTCAGTCGGCCGAGCGGCTGCGGTGCAATGTCGAAGAGGAAATAGAAGAGGTAGACGAAGAGCAGGCCGATGAAGAACGTGGGGAAGGCTGCGCCGATGCTCACCAGCGCCCGACAGGCGTGATCCACCATGGAATCGGGCCGTGTGGCCGCCCAGACGCCCAGCGGAATCGCGACCGCGACCGCGAACAGCAGCGCGAAGAACGTGAGCTCCAGGGACGCGGGCAATCGTTCGATCAGATCATTCAGCACAGGCTGACCCGTTGTGAGCGAGTTGCCGAGCTGCCCGCGGCGCAGATCATCGGCATAGTGAAAGAACTGCACGGGAAGGCTCCGGTCGAGCCCCAGCTTTGCGCGCACCTCGGCGATGGACTCGGCGTTGGCCGCCGGGCCGGCAAAGAACGCCGCCGGATCTCCTGGGAGCGCATGCGAGAGGACGAATGTCACGAGGACCACGCCGATGAGGCTCGGAATCGTCCCCAGAAGTCTCTTCCAGAAGAAATGCATCTGCGCTGCCGACTCTCCCTGGGTTTCGGTACGTGGGGCTCACGCGGTACCGGCGGTGCGTGCCCTCGTGACCCAGGCACAGCTTCGACACGGACAGGACTTTCTGCACGCGGCATGCCATGAGCGTGAATCCGGGATCATCGAGAGCAGGAATCACCGCTCGCCAGAGTGAGGCGAGTCACCGGACCCGCATGCAAGCGAGATCCGGACAAGCGCGCGACCCGAGGGATCGGAACCGTTTGCGTGCGCCAGCGCGCGTCGACGCACCAGGTTGGCACGAACGTCCTGAACGGGTGCCCCGTTGCGGTGTAGACGGGCGCCGCAGTCACGCAAGTCGGTGCGTTGCACGGCCAGTGAGCATGCCGGCGCCGGCGTTGGTCCGCGAGGGGCGGCTCGTCGTGCAACGGATCTTCCCTATGGTCTCGGCGCGGGCGCCGCTGCGTTCGTCCTCACGAAAACGCCGACGAAGCCCGCGACTGCGGCATACTCGTCCCGATGACGCTGGCGTCTGCGCTGCGGCTTTGGCGGGGCGGTCGCGCCCGGCTGGGCGGCGACGCCAGGGTCGCCAGCGAGACGACAGATCCAAGGAGGAGTCGCAATCCATGCGCGCGCGAGAGCAGCTCGATCGGATGGAAGCGGGTGCACAGGCGCACCGGGAAAGGCGTGTCCCCGCGCGCGTGCCGTTCTCGCGCGAGCCGGGGAAACGCGTGCTGAATCACCCTGGGCCCGTTGGAGGCCACCGCGCCTTCGATGGCCACACCTGCTTCGAACGCACGGCCGAAGCAGTGCCGTTGCGACGAGGTTGAGCCCGATGCAGTGGCTCTATCTCGCGGTGGCGATCGTGAGCGAGGTGATCGCCACGTCCGCACTCAAAGCCTCGGAAGGGTTCACCCGACTGTGGCCCTCCGTCATCGTGGTGACGGGCTACGTGTCGGCGTTCTATTTTCTCTCGCTCACCCTGAAGACGATTCCGGTCGGCGTCGCCTACGCCGTCTGGTCTGGCGTGGGCATCGTGCTCATCGCACTGATCGCGTGGCGCCTCTACGGGCAGACACTGGACCTTCCGGCGATTGTCGGCATGGGGCTCATCATCGCCGGTGTGGTCGTACTCAACCTGTTCTCCAAGACCGTGTCGCACTGATGCGCTGTCCGACGCAGGCGCTCGCGGCGCCCGGCCGGCGTTCAGACGGCGCTGGCGGGAGGGACACTCGCCGTCCGCAGCTTGCGGGCGAGGTCCCGACCGATCGTGCGATCGAGCCCGGCTCGAAGCTCGGCATACCGACCCAGCATTTCGTCGAGACGCGTTCGATCGAGACGGAAGACGCGACAGTCGGCAATCGTGGTGACCGTCGCTGACGCCGGCGCATTGGTCATGAGACTCATCTCACCGACGAAAGCACCGTTCTGGAGAATCGATACCACGTTGCCACGGACATCGACCTCGGCAAGGCCGTCGGCGATGACATAGAAGTGCTCCACGGGAACCCCTTCGGTCGTGAGCCGGGTACCCTGCGGCAGTTCGACCCACTCGCCTGCCTTGAGCAGCCGCCCGAAGCTTGCCGGATCGAGTTCAGCCAAGAGGCCACGCCGAAGGATCGCCGCATCGGCATCGAGTTGCAGGTGCCGCCGCTCGCGCAGCAACAGCAGCAGCATGACGAGATTGATCACGACGAACACCATGTTCCAGCCGATGCCCACCCAGAGCGGGCTGTCGGCACCGAACAGGAAGTACACCCCTTCGAACGCCAGCGACACGATGGCGATGACCCGAAGCCATAGCATATTCGTGAATAGATATGACATAGCCAACAACGCATAGCACGCGTTGCCGGCCCAATCCTGCCAGCGCACCGCGTCGAGCAGGTCCAACATGGAAAGTCACCTCGATTGACTGGAGTATCGGAATTCAGGCAATCGGCATGCCGGGCACCCGCAAGGCGGTTGCCGAAGCACGGGTCGTCAAGTGGCGGTCGTCTCGAACTATGGGGAAAGTGGCGGGGAAGTTGGCGCCGAGGTAGTCGTTGCACTTGCCCTCAAAGCGCAGTCCAAGGTCAGGAAAGGGCACGGCCGGTGACGTGAATTCACAGGCATTTTCCCGAACGTGTTCGAATGTTCCTGGCATTGCCCGATCCCGTGAGAGCGTCAGCAGATTACCACTGGTCTTCGTTGGTCTTCGGTATTCCCGGGCATATGATCATCTGCGGATTGCCCGCCCGGAGCAACGCACCCACGATTCGATTGCGCGGTCGAACGTCCGCATCCAGACATCAAGATGGTCCCACGGATCTGTCCGACATCGACGGATCTTCAGCGCTTTCCCCTCGCCGACTATCGCCAAGATCTCTGGCCAAAGCCAGACTCTCCTCGGAAGGCGGAATCGACAGCATGATCGACAGCGCCTCACGCAAACGTCGATAGACCGCGATGCCCTCGGCGTGACGACCCTGAGCACGATGGCACCGCATCAGGCCCTGATAGAAGGACTCGACGAGCGGGTCGACCGCGAGGCCGCGCTCGTAGCAGTTGGCCGCGCGCTCCACCGCTCCCGTGGCTTCGAAATGTTCACCAACAGCACGGACCAGGCGGACAAACAGCGCGCGCAAACGCAGCTTCAGGGCAAGCGACCACGAGGCATCCTCGTCGGCCGCCATGAAGTCTCCACCGTATAGGTCGAACGCCCCCCACAACTGGGCCTCGCCTGGCTGTCCCTGCGCGAGGCGCTCGAGGGCATCGGTGGCCATCTGCTCGAATGCCTCTGCGTCGACCCACACGAGCCGTGCGTCCAGAGTCGCACGCTCTTCCGACACGGTAACCGCTTCGGTCTGACCGAGGAGTCGCCGCAAACGCACCAGCGCGACTTCCGCAGCCTTGTATGAGGCATCGGCCTCTTCGTCGCTCCAGAGCAGATCGACCAGCTTCGACAGCGGAACATCGCGCCCACCCAGCGCGATGATCGTCTTGAGGAGCGCCAGGGATCGCTTGGGAGACTTTCCGGAGAAGGTCAGGACCTCGCCCCGAACCTCGATCTCGAATCGCCCGAGCGTTCGGATCCGCACTGGCCACGGCCAGTGCGGCGGCCGCCAGTCCGCAGGCGGACGAATCGAGAGCCGATCGATTGTCGAAAGGACGTACTCGGTCTCGAGGTCAGCCTCCAGCGCCTCGGCCAGAACCGTGGCGCACGCTTGAGTACTTCGGAACAACTCAGGAAACGGATAGCCCGCGGCTCGCGCGCGCTGGAGGCATTCACCGAGCTTGGCTCTTCCGGCCTCTGGTGTCGCGGACCGCAGCAGGAGCAGCGCTTCGAGCAGATCGACTTCGTATTCGTAGAAGGCGAAGCAACTGTCGCGCAACAGGCCCCGCAATCTGGCGGCCGCCGCGCGGAACTCGGGTTCGAGATTCAGCATGGCCAGTGCGCAGCATTCGTGGACACACGCGAGGATCACGAGATAGACCATGCCGGTGCGCTCCGCCACTTCCGCCGTCGCCCGCCCCCAGTGCCGAAGAGCCTTGTGGTTGCGGCGGACCGCTTCGAGAAAGCAATGCGACTTGTGCACGTGCCATCCGGACATCGGGTGTTCATCCGCCGCCGAGTCGAGCACGCGCTCATGGAGCCGCTGGATGCCGCGGAGGTCGTGCCGGCTGGCCAACACCAGCTGAAGGTAGCTGATGGTGAGCATGTTACGCAGACCCACGCGGGCCAGCCCGTGAGCCTCGGCAATCTCGTCCGACCGCGCCAGGGCGGCCGCAGCGCCCGCATAGTCGCCGATGATCTGGAGCGAGTGTCCGTAGCGGGTCTCCCACCACATCCGAAGCGCGGGCGTCACGTCCTCATGCGCCAGCATGGGCGTGGCCTTCCGGATGACGAGTTGCGCGCGCGGCAGATCGCAACTGAGGTTGCAATAGCTCAGCAAATTCAGAGCCGCCGACATCTTCGCCGCCGCGCCCAGGTCTTCGTCGAGCATCTCCGTCACCCTCGCCACGCAACGATGACGCACGTCGTGCGCGGGAGCAGCGTATAGAACGCCGACGAGGAGCGTGCTGTAGATCTTGAGTTCGCGCGTGACGTCATCGCCGAAGTGCAGCCGATCCAGCAGCGGCACCATCGCGTCGACCCACAAGCGCATGGGCTTGAAATCCGTCCACTCGAAGTAGTAGGTGTCCACCATGCCCGCGCAGGCAAGCGCCTCTCCAAGCGGGTCGCCGGCAGCCCGGAATCCGGCGACAGCGCGAGTGAGGGGCATCCGCGCCGACGATGGCGCCACGGGAATCAGCGCAACCCCTCGCCAGTACTGCAGCCAGGAATTGCCTGCGGTGATGACTTCGGGGAGAGCACCGATCCACTCCCTGAGGGTTTCGGCCCGGCCCATCGCCAGCAAATCGCCAGCACGTCGTTCGATCAGCCGCGCCGCCGACACCCAGTCTTCCACTCCCACGAAGAGCGCGTAGGCATCCTCGTAGTGCGCTCGGGCTTCGAGCAGTCGCGCTGCACGCTTCTGGGTGGCGGCCGCTTCCTCGTCGCCGAGAACGGCCGCGGCACGGCTCAGCAGAAACTCGCGGAACAGCGCGTGATACCAGTACGCCGGTTCAATGCCGGGGCGCTGGTGGGTGAACAGATGTCGCCGGCCCAGGTCGCTCAGGATGTCGGCCGTTTTCAGGTCTCCTGTCAGGTCCTGCGCCACGGAGACGATGACCTGCGGCAGATAGGCGGAGGCCACGAGAAACCGCCGGGTCGCCTCCGGAAGCCGGTCGAAGATGTGCGCAGCGAAATAGCGGAAAGTGGATTCCCGGTCCGCGCCTGCGGGCGCGAGCAGAGATCCGTGCCTTCTACGCTGCTCCAACATGAGCGTGAGACCCGCCGCCCATCCACCCGAGCGCTCATGCAGCAGCGTGACATCGGACAGCGGAAGATCGGGCATCCGCGACTGCGTGATCGAGCGCGTTTCGGCTTCCGTCAGCGTGAGGTCGTCCGCATCGACAAAGCCCACGTTCTCGTTCGCCACCAGCCGGCTGTAGCAGTCCGGCGGATCGCGCCGCGACACCACGACGAGCAACGACCCGGGCGGCACCTCCTCTACAGCCTCCGCCACCAGCAAATGGAAGGCGTCCTCGGACGGGACTTCCTGGTAGTTGTCGAGCACCAGCGCGCTGCCCGCCGGCAGGCGCTCGAACAGCGAGCGGAAGAACCGTCGGGAGAAACCGGCCACATCCGCCCGGTACTCCGCCGTCAGCGCCGGCATCGGGCGCGCAGTTCGCCCGCCCGCCCCTCGGAGAGCCTGCCCGAGATAGTGAAAGAACGTCGCGACATCGGCGTCGCCGGGATCGACCTGATACCAGATGCCGCGCAACTGCCGCGCATCCAGCCAGCTCGCCACGAGCGTCGTCTTGCCCGCGCCCGGCGGCCCGACCACGCACACCGCGCGACGTCGGGATTTCTCCGAATCCAGCCGGGCGAAAAGCCGTTCCCGCGGGACCGCACCATAGAGCAACGGGCGGGTGACCTTGGCCAGCGGCGGGGGCGAATTCCGGGACACGGGGGCTCTCCATTGAGCGGGCTGGAGGACATTGTGCAGCGGGGGGACTTACGGATGACCTACGGCTGAGGGGTCTCCCCTTCAGAAGACAGGCCGACGGGTCGGCGGTACGGCGTGGTACGGGCTCTGCCGGGGGAATTCGATGTGGCCGTCGACGGAGAGGCGCTGTCCCCGGGCGGAGCCCGGGCTACACGCCGTTCCCGTAGCCCGGGCAATTCAACGCGGCAGTCGACGGAGAGGCACCGCCCCCGGGCGAAGCCCGGGCCACGTCCTCCACACCCCTCACCCCAACCGGTCGATCACGCTCAACCCGAACGATCCCTGCGACAGATACCAGTCCGACGGCGGCAGCACGAGGGTCCTGCCCTCCTGCACGCCGAGCAGTTCGGCGATGTCGATGCGGCCTGTCTCAACGTTGAGTCCGGGCACGGGCCCCCGGTCCCACGCACGCGCGGCAGCGCTGAGGATCGCGACAAGCTCCGGGTCATGGAAATGGCCCAGCACGAGTCTCGCAGTACCGCAGGCGGGTGCCACCTGAAAGTGGTCGATGGTGTACTGCATCTGCACCCACTGCCGCAGCGCAGGACCGCGCGAGGGCTGAGGGAGATAGCGGCGCTGGATCATCTTGTACTGCTGTCCGCTCAGCCGGAACCAGTCCCGCGCGAAGTTGCGGCGGAACTGCACATTGCGGAAATGCCTCTGGGCCCAGGGGAAAGCGCTCGCTTGTGGTTTGGGGGCCTTCTTCCCGGTGGCGCCACAATCGTTGGCCACCTGCGCCTGCAGATGCTCGTAGGTGAACACGCGGTCGCGCCCCGCGTCGACGCCCAGGGCGTACCACACGTCCGGATCCTGCAACGTCGCAGTGACGTTGCGGAACTGCCCCATTCGCTTCCACAGACCGAGCACCTCGCGGCCGCTCACCATGGATGTCCAGTTGTCGACGAAGAGAAACGGGCAGAACACCTGCGGGTCGGTCGCGGCGTGACTGTCGTCCTCCACACGCCCCACCAGGAAGCGGAAGGCGAGTTCCGACTGCGTCGTGAAATCTTCGGGTGACCGCCACGCGGTGGCCGGCGCGAGCGACTGCATCTTCCCGTAGTGGATGGCCTCGATCACGACCTGCGACGTCGCCGCGACGTAGCGGAAGTACTGGCGCGGCTCTTCCAGACGTTCACTCGTGTTGAGCAGGGCATCGACGAGAAACTGCAGGCGGTCGGGGTCCGCCGTGATCTGAAAGCCGGTGATGGAGACGTCCTCGAACTGGTACGGCGGCGGCTCACGCGGATCGATGCGCACTTCGACGAAGGCTGAGGGCATCGGCAGCACCGCCGGCATGGATCGGCTGTTCGCACCGAGTCGGCAGGCGAGCTCGCCTGCCCGTCCGAATGCGCACGACACCGGCGGCACGGTGGTCGCCTGCGACGGCAACCCGAGGTCCGCCACGAGATCGATGTTGCGGAACCCGCCCGTGGCTCGCACGGTGGCCGCACCGGCGGGCGCGAGCGTGTCGAGTTCACCTTCCCACACGAGCCGCACCGGCTGGCGCAGCACGGCCATGACCGGAGAGGTCGTCTCGCGAATCTGCAGCAGCTGGTTCGTCGCGAGCAGGCCCGTGCGCGACGCGGCCAGCGGCTCGCCCGGCTGCGGCCACTCCAGACGCAGGATCTCCTGGTTGTGCCGCGGCGCGTGCGCCCCCGGAACATACACGTCGGTGCGCAGCGTGAGCTTCACCGTGCCACTGCGCCGGGTGATCTGGATGTCGGCACCCCAGGCCGGATAGCCCAGCTGCTCGCGCAGCAGGCAGAGCGCGGGATGGTCGGCCGTGACGAACACGTAGGGGCAGAACAGCGTGACATCGTCCTGGCCCTTCTGCCGCACCGGCACACCGAGGAGGACGATGCGGCAAGGACCCAGGTCTGCGCCGACGACGTCGCCTTCGATCACGTGCACCCACACGGCCGCCACCGTGGCGGACAACGTGGTACCCGGCTCCGCGACTTCGAGCGCGCGGTCGATGAGGCTCTGCAGCGTTGCCCGCGAGGACGGCACCTGGAAGCTGCTGATGGTGCAGCGGTCGAAAGCGAAGAGGGTGGAAACGTCAGCGGCGGGCACGGCGGGCTCCGAGTCCGAAGGCGCGCAGGGGCGAGACCATCGCGCAATCGCAGGTGCGCAAGGCCTCGCGCAATTCTTCGTGGAACACACTCGCCGGTGTGCGGAAACCCGCAGGCAACGAGGCAGTCCGGCGCAGTCGTTCGGCTGCGTGCTCGGCCAGGGTGACTGCGCTCCACGCGGTGAACGCGTAAGTGTCGGCGGCTTCGAAGCGGGCGCGCACGGTGAGCGCACCGTAAGGGTCCTCACCTTCGACGACGAATATCTGCCGTGCGGAGCCCTGGTCCGACAGCGTGGTCGTGTCCGGCAGCCGCGCGATCTGCGAGCGCAGCGCGCGCTTCACCGAATCGAACTGCAGTCCCATCGCCGCGACGCCCGTCACCTGGAACCAGAGGCGCCGTAACGTGTCGGCCTCGGCGTAGGTCTCGACGTTCTCGACAGTGCGGGCCGTCACATGCGCACTGACGAGGTCGGGTAACTGCACCGCCGCGCACAGCACGGGCGGCCCGAAGTCCTCGTCGGCGAATACGAAAGCACGTTCGAGCTGGCCGACCGGCACGGTGGTGAGCCCGCCTGCACGACGCACCGCGACACCCTCCCGCGTGGTTTCGAGCAGCGTCGCGAGACTGCCGCGGGACAGGCGCGACGGCGTGGAGACAGCCACGCGCACGGTGCGCACGTCGGGCATCGCATCGAGGATCTCCGCGAGCAGAAAATCCGAAGCCGCGACGACGAACCCCGCGCCCGGCATCAGCAGCACGCCCAGCTGCGTGGCATCTACGTTGAGATCGTCCACGCGCCGGAAGCTGCCGAACTCACCCGACACATCGAGGTAATGGGTGCGGGTTCGCACACAGGCTTTCGCGAGGGCTTCCGCGGTCGCGGAGAACGGACCGGCAGCGTTGATGACGAAGGCACGCTGCGACAGAACGGCATCGAGCCGCGCGCGATCGTCGAGCGCCACGGCCTCGCACGGCAGGCCGAGGCTTTCGGCGAAGGGCCGGAGCTTCTCGATATCGCGACCCGCGAGCAACGGTGGCTGCGTCCACAGCGCACCGGGGCGGCGTGCGGGCTGCTGCGCCCAGCGCTGCGCCGCAAGCTCGGCGATCTGCCGGCCCGTGTACCCCGTGGCGCCGTAGATGACGAGACCGGTGCGCGTTGCGGGCGTCGGCATCAGTGGGCTCTCTGCAGGACCCAGGTCACCAGCCCGCCGATGAACTCCCGGTCGGGTGATGCCGGCACATCGGCGAAGAGCGTTTCGAACTCGCGCAGCGCGGCGCCCGCGAGACCGTGCGCCGTGTGGCGTGCGTACTCGATGGCGTCCGCCCGATCGATGAGATCGCGCAGCCAGGCGATGGCTTCGATAGTGCGCGCTTCGCGCGGCTGCGCCAGCAGCGTCGTCAGGCGCGCCTTCTCGCCACGAGTCGCACTCCTCCAAGCGTGTACGAGCATGAGGGTCCGCTTGCCTTCCCACAGATCGCCGCCGATCTCCTTGCCGTAGCGCGCATCGCCAGCGAGGTTGAGGATGTCGTCCTGGATCTGGAACGCCGCACCGAGAAAGAAGCCGAAACGGAAAAACGCCTCCACGTCCGCCGTGCCGCGCGTGCCGATGAGGGCCCCCACCCGGCACGGGAAGATCGTGGCGAGCCAGCAGGTCTTCTTGAGGATCATGGTGAGGTAGTCGGCGTCGGACACGTCCATGCGGTTGTCGTGCCGCCACCCCAGCTCCAGCGCCTGACCCTCGGCGGACTCCCACGCCATGCGCTCGGTTTCCTCGAGGATGCGAAACGCGAGCGCCGGGCCCAGGCGCAGGCTGTTGTCCCGCAATGGCCGCAGGCTGAGCAGGCTAAGCGTGTCGCCGGCGTTCAGGGCGAGCGGTACGCCGTGCAGCCGGTGCAGTGCCGGATGCCCGCGGCGCTCATCGCTGCCGTCCTCGATGTCGTCGTGGATCAGCATCGCGTTGTGCAGCAGTTCGATGGCCACTGCGGTCGGCAGGGCGTCCTCGAAACGGGCGCCGAAAGCCCGCGCGGTGGCGAGGCACAGGCACGAGCGCATCATCTTGCCGCCGCGCAACGGGTAGTCGCTGACGAGTGCGTCGAGATAGGGCCGTTGCGCTACCGATGGCAGGACACCTCGCACGGCCTCGCGCACACGCGCCCCGTACTCGCTCAGCGTGCTCTGCACACGCTCGGGCGCGTCCAGCAGTCCGGGATCCGAGACGACTCCCACGATGGACTCAGACCTTGCGCAGCGTGAGTTCGAGCAGCCCGGCCGGCGTGTCGCCGTCGAGCACCACGCCGCGGTAAACGCCGGGGGCAGCGCCGCGCCCGACCTTAACGGTGACTTCCCACACACCGCCGGTTTCTGCTATGGCACTGATCTGCGCATCCAGCAGTTGCGACTTGCCGTCGACCTTGCCCACGAGACCATCGCACGACGGCGCTTCGGTCGTTGGCTTGCGCGACAGCGCGAGCGATCCGCTCGCCGCCATGCGATCACAGACGACGAGGACGCGACCGGCCTGGCCGGCCTTTGCCGAACCACCCACCCCACCGAGCGACTGGGACACCGACCGCATTGTGTCGAGATACTGCTGCAGCAGGACATCCCACGAGAGACGGCCCGCATCACCCTCGCCGCCCGTCACAGTGCCAGGCACCTTGCCCGCCAGCAGTTCGCGCAATCGGGCGATCAGCGCCGTCCAGTCGCTGGCCCCGCCCTCTCCGCCGAGTGCCTGCGCGAGCAGTTGCGTGTTGCTCGACGCGTTCTCGACCAGATGGGTCGCCATGTCGCCGACGGCCTTCGCCGTGTGCAGCGTCTGCGCGAAGGCTTCGCCCGGGTCGCCGCGCCCGAGAGCCGCGGAGGCCTTTTGCAGACTCTCCGCCGCCGCCTTGCTCTTGTGCATCTGTTCCTCGGCCACCTGGTAGCCGAGCTTCACGGCACGCGTGACGGCGTCTTCCACGGCGTCCGTGTTGCGGCGGCGCTTGCCGTCCGCGCCGGGCGGTGGCGTTCGACTGGCCTGGGGCTCGGGCGCTGCGGCGTCGGCCTTCACATAGCCTTGCGGGCCGCGCTTGGGTCCGGTGCGCTCGGCCTTCGGACGCAGGCGACGCAACGCGGCGCCGGGTTGGGAGGCAGTCTTCTTCTTCGATTCACGGGAGGCGGCCATGGGTTGCCTTGCGGGTCAGGGGTGATCGAATCCGACGATATCCGAAAGCGCCGGAAAACCGGAGAGCGAATGCGCGGCGAGGCGACCGGACATGACGGCGGCTTCGATGCAGCCACCGTGGAAACCGCAGGCCGTCCAGTCGCCTGCCACGGTCAGGTTGACGATGCCGTCGTCCAGCGGCGAGAGGCGAAATGCGCTGCTGCCCGGGACGGTGAGCACGTAGCGGTCGGACGGCTGCAGCGCCACGCACCAGAACTGCGAATCGAACGCCGAGCGGTCGTACCTCGGTTCGTCCGGGCGGTCGGAGTCCACCAGCAGGGACCAGTCGAAGCTACGGTCCTTGCCGGTGCCCATCATGGCGTCGGGCCAGAGCGCGCCGATCTTCTCGTCGAGGAAGGTGACGGCCTGCTCGCGGATTTGGTCGTGCAGCGCGCGCTCGTGCCGGCGGATTTCTTCCAGCGCCTTGGCGGTTGCAGCAGCGCCGAGTCGACCGGACTGCAGCGCCTTGGCCTGCGCCCAGGCCTCCGTCTCGTCGACCGGGTGCGCGAGATCGTCGCAGGCCCCGCAGAAGTACGCGAGCGATCGCGGCACGGGCTGCGGCCCCCAGTTCTCGGCGGGCACGATATGCGTCATGTCGGCCCAGGTGTCGAAGGGCTCCTCGAAGCCGGACAGCGTCACGGGCGGATCGCGCCAGCCCAGCGCAGGCATCTCCTTGCGCATCCAGATCTGCGCGGCCTGCGTGGCAACGGTCTTCATGTGGCGCAGCATCGCCGCCCATCGCGGCTGCGCGACGAGATTGCCGTCGAGGCAGCGGATCGCGCCGAGCCCGACGGCCAGCACGGCCATGTGGAAGTCGCGTCCCGCCTGCAGCCGCACCGGTGCGCCGACGCTGCGGCGATCCCACGCAGATTCGAAATCGCGATCGCGGTCGGTGTCCGGCGCGAGCTGGTCGAAGTCCGGTTTCGACGGCCACGCGGGCATGCGGCGACCGTCGGGCGCACCGCCAACCGAGACATCGACGAGCGGCTCGTACGCCGTCCGCCCTCTGCGCAGCGCAGCCTGCCGGCCGAACACGAGCTCCTTCACGTAGACGTTGCCGGCGTCGGCGGTGTCAACCTCGATGCCGTCGAGCCGGTGGAAGAACTCGAAGCGCACACCACGCGCGACCAGGAGCTGGTACATCGGCGCAAACACGACATCGGCGAGGGACGAGCGCATCCGCCAGAAGAGCGCCCCGCGGTACGTGTAGAACATGCGCATCGCGCAGCGCAGGGCCTGTCCCGCCGCAAGGCCGGAGGGGCGACCGTCCACCCGCGTGTCGGCGAAGGCCATGTCGTACAGGCCCTTCAGGATCGGCGAGGCCAGGGAAGCGTGCGTCGCGCCGTGGCGTTCGAGCCAGTCGCGCGCGTCGAACTCGTCGATGGCGTCGAGGCCGTCCTCGTCGAACAGGAGGTCATCGCGCACGATGCCGACGATGGAGGTCATGACGAGATCGATGATCTCGGTCTTGCGGCGCAGGCGCGGATCAATGCGCACGACGTCCTCCAGCTGACGGCGGACGTTCGCGGCGAGCGCATCGAGGAATTCGAGGAACACGAACCGGTCACTCGGCAGCGCAGTGCGGCCCTTGAGCAGCGTTTCGAGGATCAGCGCGCCCTGCAGCACGCCCGCCGCCGTGGTGAGCACGCCCACCCGCAGCAGGCGCGTGAGCGTGTCGACGAGCAGACGCGGCGTGAGGCGCGCGAACTCCGCTTCGCCATCGTCGAGCGCCTGGTCCAGTGCGGAACGCGCACCGGCATGCCCCGGCGCACCGCCTTCGCCGGCCGTGCGCAACGTGCTGAACATCAGCGTGCGCAGCAGGACGACAGCGCGGGCGAGGTAGTTCTTGAGCGTGAAGGGATTGGCGTCGCCTTCGAGGGGATCGCCCGGCAGCCCGGGCGTCGGCGGGAACCACGCCGTCCAGGCATCCCAGGTGCCGTCCGGCGCCGGGGAACCCACGGCGATGTGCGGGTCAGCGAAGAACGCGTCGCGCCAGTCGTCGAAGAACGGCTCCGGCGGGACGGGCGCATCGGGAAAGCGGCGACGGGACTTGGGCCGGCGGGCATCGGCCCGGCGCTCGGCGATTTCCGAGTAGGTCTCGCGGAGCATGCGGAAGGCGTTCTCGTAGAAGCCCATCCACACGTGCAGCCCGTGTTCCTCGATGCGGTTGGCGCGTTCGAGGTTGCGGCCGGAGGCACCCTTGCCCCCCAGCCGCCAGCCGAGCTGATACACCGTGACGTCGAAGCGACCCTGGTGCTCGGGTCGCGAAAGCTCGAACGCGGTCGTGAGGCCGCCCACGCCACCGCCGACGATGGCGACCTTGGTTCTCGACCGCGTGCTGCCCCCGGACGCCGCGGCCATCGGGTCAGGGCTTGAAGATCGTGGAGCCGGTGGTCTTGCGCCCTTCGAGATCGCTGTGCGCCTGCGCGGCATCCTTGAGTGCGTAGGTCTGGTTGATGCCGATCTTCACCTTGCCCGACTTCACGACATCGAAGAGATCGCTGGCCGTGGCGACGAGATCCTCGCGCTTCGAGGTGTAGGACACGAGCGTCGGCCGCGTAACGTACAGCGACCCCTTCTGCGCGAGCAGGTTGAGGTCGAAGGCGCCGACCGGACCGGACCCGTTGCCGAACACCACCAGCATGCCCAGCGGCTGCAGGCAGTCCAGCGACCCCATGAAGGTGTCCTTGCCCACGGAGTCGAACACGACCGGCACCTTGGCGCCGCCGGTGATCTCCTTCACTCGCTCGGCGAAGTTCTCGCGGGTGTAGACGATCGTGTGGTCGTAGCCGTTCGCCTTGGCGAGCGCGGCCTTTTCGTCGGAGCCCACCGTGCCGATGGTCGTGCAGCCGAGGGCCTTCAACCACTGGCCGGCGATGAGGCCCACGCCCCCCGCGGCTGCATGGAACAGCACGGTCTGGCCGGGCTGGACACGGTAGGTGCGGCGGATCAGGTACTGGACGGTCATGCCCTTCAGCATCATGGCCGCGGCCTGCTCGTCGGTGATGCCATCGGGAATCTTCACCAGGCGGTCCGCGGGGATCACGCGGCTTTCGGCGTACGCGCCGGGCGGGCCGCCGGCGTAGGCCACGCGGTCACCGGGCTTCAGGTAATCGACGCCCTCGCCCACGGCCTCGACCACGCCACCCGCCTCCAGGCCAAGGCCGCTGGGCAGCGGCAGGGGATACAGGCCGGAACGGTGATAGGTATCGATGAAGTTGAGGCCGATCGCGTTGTTCTTGACGCGGGCCTGGCCCGGGCCGGGAGCGCCGACGTCCACGTCCTCGTACTGGAGGACTTCGGGACCGCCGGTCTTGTGGAAACGGATTGCCTTGGTCATGCGGGATCTCTCCTGATGGAATCGCGGCGCCCGGAGGCGCCGCGTAGGGTGTCAGCGAATGAACTGGTCGACGTAACCGGCACCGAGCCCGACGGCTTCATAGTGCTTCCGGCACATGTCGATCTTGGTGAATACATCTTCGTAGCCGACCGTGTCGCCCTTCTCGTCGACGTAGATCATGGCACCGTTGACGTTGAACATGGTGATCATTTCCTCCACGCCCTCGTCCACGGTCAGGGTGTGGACCTCGCCGGGCGGCTCGTAGACGAAGCCGCCTTCCTCGGCGACCCAGTCGTGCTCGAGATAACGCCAGCTGCCCTTGATGACATAGCCGTAGACGGCCATCGGGTGGCGGTGGCGGGACAGGATGCCGCTCTTGCGCACGCGGAGCAGGTTGAACCAGCCGCCGGCCACGGTGTTGAGCATGAGGGGGCGGAACCACACGCCCGGTGCCTGCGGCACCCAGACACGCTCGTCCGTGGGGACGGCCAGGGTCACGATCTCGGGCTGCATGCCCGCGGCAGAAAGGTGGCTCACCATCGTCGGTGCATTCACGGCAGAACTCCTCGACTGAAAAGACGGGTGCAATCCCCGAAACCCCTCGATTCTAGCCTCTGGCAGGGCCGGAATACTCCTGCCGCACGGGCAAAAGAGTCATGCGCCCGGGGAAACGGGGGGGGTCGCCAGCTGCCTCCGGCAGGGGGCGCGGCGCCCCCGAACCGCATCGTGAGTCAGGCGGCAGCGCCCCGGGCACGACGCCAAAGCCGCAGGAGCAGCGGCGCCGTCCACAGCAGGAACGTCGCTGCGGCGAGCCCCCCGGCGATCGGCCGGTCGAAGAACGCCCCCCACTGCCCGTCCGCCTTGATCATGGAGTTGATGAAGTTGTCCTCGAGCATGTGTCCCAGCACCGCGCCGAGGATCACGGGCGCGACCGGAAAGCGGTTGGCTTCGAGGAACCACCCCAGCAGCCCGAAGGCCAGCATCACGCCGATGTCGAAGACGCTGTTGTTGATGGCGAAGGCGCCGACCATGCAGAACAGCAGAATCAGCGGCATCAGCACGTTGCGCGGCACTTTCAGCACCTGCTTGTACGTCTTGATGGCGAACCACCCGAGCGGGAGCATCAGCAACTGGGCCAGGAAGAACACGATGAACACCGCGTAGATGTTCTGCGGGTTCTCCAGAAAGATCGTCGGACCCGGGTTCATGTTCTTGAGATACAGCACGCCGATGGCAATCGCCGTGATGGAATCGCCCGGGATGCCGAACACCAGCGCCGGAATCCACGCACCGGAGAGCGCGCTGTTGTTGGCCGCACCGCTCTCGATGACGCCTTCGACGTGCCCCGTGCCGAACTTCTCCGGCGTCTTCGACAGCTTCTTGGAGATCGCGTAGGAGATCCACGCGGCGATGTCCGCGCCCGCCCCGGGCAGCGCACCGACCGCCGTGCCAAGCAGGCTGCCTCGCAGCGTCTGCATCGGGTACTGGCGGATGAGCTTCCCCTGGCCGCGGAAGATGCTGCCGAAGCGCTCCTGCGCCACCATGATCGGCGGGGCTTCCGCCACGACGAAGCGGAAGATCTCCGACACGGCGAAGAGTCCCACCAGCATGGGGATCAGCGTGACGCCACCGGTGAGTTCCGGCCGGTCGAAGGTGAAGCGCGGAAAGGCCGCGGGGTTCTCCATGCCGACGGTCGCGATGACGAGGCCGAGAAGCAGCGATACGAAGCCCCGCAGCGCGCCGCCCGCACTGATGAAGATGGCGCAGGTGAGGCCCAGCAGTACCAGCCAGAAGTATTCGAAGCTGGAGAACTTCAGCGCAATCTCCGCGAGGGACGGCGCGGCAATCACGAGGATGGTGGTGCCGATCAGCCCGCCGATCACGGAGAACACGAGGCCGGCGCCCAGCACCAGTTCCGCCTGCCCTTTGCGCGTCATCGCGTAGGCCTCGTCGGCGTAGGCGGCAGACGCGGGCGTCCCGGGGATGCGCATGAGTGCCCCGGGAATGTCGCCGGAGAAGATCGCCATCGCCGTGGCGGTGACGATCGCGGCGACCGCGGGCACCGGCGGCATGAAGAAAGTCACGGGCACCAGCAGCGCGGTGGCCATGGTGGCCGTCAGTCCGGGAATGGCGCCGACGAACAACCCGAACAGCCCCGCGCCGAGGATCACCGCCAGCACGTAAGGATCGAACACCAGTCCGAATGCGGTCGTCAGGGCATCCACGCGGATTCCCAGCTACCAGGCGAAGGGTTCGAGCAGCCCCCAGGGCAGCGCGACCCGGAGCCCGGAGTAGAAGATGGCGTGCACGATGCCAGCGGCCGCGACGCCCACGACTGCGGCGATCCATAGGCGCACGCGCAGCAGGGCGAGCAGCCCCGTCACCAGCAGGATGGCACAGGGGAAGAACCCGACGGATTCCATGAACGCCGAGGAGAGCCCGAGCCCGGCGATGATCCAAACGACCGCGGCGACGGCTCGAGGTCGTGCAACCCACTCGGGCCGCTCGATCCAGGCTTCGGTCACCGTGGTGCGAAGACGCGCGAGGATCAGCGCGATGCCGCAGACGATGAGCCCGCCAGCCGCCAGCAGCGGAAACAGCGCGGGACCCGGCTCGCCCGGCACCTCGGGGAAGCTGCGCGCAGCGATCGCCACCGACACACCGACGGCGATGGTCAGGGCACCGCTGAGGAAATCATCGAGACGGACCACGGACTGACGGCGCCGGGGTTCAGCGCGCGAGACCCGTGGCTTTCATGAGGGCGCCGGCCTCGGTATCGCTCTTCGCCAGGAACTCGGCGAACTCCTTCGGCCCCTTCCAGTTGAGCCCGAAACCGCGGGACTCCATGAACTGGCGGAACTCCGCGCTATCCCACGCCTTGCGCGTGGCGGTGGCGAGTCGCTCCTCGATGGCCTTCGGCAGCCCCTTGGGCGCCGCCACACCGCGCCACACCCCGCTGATCCAGCCGCTGCCCGATGCCGCCTTCACGGTCGGCACGGCGGGGAAGAGCTTCGACGGCTGCGCATCCATGATCGCGAGGCTGCGGACCTTGCCCGCCTCGATGAGCGGGCGCGCCTCGGGATGCGACCCGGACACGATGTCGATGCCGCCGGCCACGAGATCCAGCAGCGCCGCGTTGTTGCTCACGCTCGGGACCCACGGCACGGTGGTGGGGTCGATGCGGGCGTCCTTCAGCAGGCCGTAAAGCGACAGGTGCCACGACCCGCCCCGCGCCGTGCCCGACGCCTTGAGCTTGCCGGGATTCGCCTTGATGGCAGCAAGAAGATCGTTGAGCGACTTGTACGGCGAGTCGGCGCGCACCTGCACCGCGGCCGGGTCCACGTTGATGAGACCCAGCGGCGTGAATGAGCTGCCGTTGAACTTGGTGAGGCCCTGATGATGGATCATCACGATCTCGGTGGTAATGAGCCCGATCGTGTAACCGTCGGGAGGCGCCGTGGCGATGGTCTGGTGACCCATCACGCCGCTGCCGCCGGTCACGTTGACCACGTTCACCGGCTTGCCGAGATCCTTTTCGAGCAGGGCAGCGAGCATGCGCGCCACGGCATCCGTGCCGCCGCCCGCGCCCCAGGGCACCACCAGCTTGACGGGACGGTTCGGGAAATCGTTCTGCGCGACTGCCGGAGCGCAGACAAGACACATCAGAACCGCGACCACGCGGAACAGCAGACCTCGAATCATCGCCCCTCCCAGGGTGCAGCAGTATCGCGGTCATAAAAAAAGCGCGCCCGGAGGCGCGCTTGTTTTCTTGTGCGGGAAGCTTCGAGAAATCAGGCGTGCTTGCGGATGAAGTCTCGAATGCGCGGATAGATCCGCTCCCGGTAACGCCGCCCGCTGAAGATACCATAGTGACCCACGCCCTCGACGAGGAAGTGGTCGCGCTTCGCAGCCGGGATCTTCTTGCAGAGGTCGTGCGCGGCCTGCGTCTGCCCCACGCCGGAGATATCGTCGAGTTCGCCCTCGATGGTGAACAGCGCGGTGCGCGTGATGTCCTGCGGCCGCACGGGTTCGTGGCGGACTTCCCACGTGCCGTTCGGCAGAGCGTGCTCCTTGAATACGACACGCAACGTCTCGAGGTAGTACTCCGCAGCCATGTCCAGCACCGCGTTGTACTCGTCGTAGAAGCGGCGATGCGCCTCGGCGCTCTCGCCATCGCCCACCACCAGATGATTGAAGAAGTCGCGATGGGCTTCCACGTGGCGATCGGCGTTCATCATGATGAAGCTGATGTGCTGCAGGAAGCCGGGGTACACGCGCCGACCGACGCCGGGATAGTTGACCGGCACGCGCGTGATGACGCGGCTTTCGAACCAGGACAGGGGCCGACCGGTGGCGAAGTTGTTGACCGCCGTCGGGCTGCGCCGCGTGTCGATGGGGCCGCCCATCATCGTCATCGTGAGCGGCACCACCTTTTCCTTGCGGGTGCTCATGAGCGAGACGGCGGCCATCACCGGGACCGTGGGCTGGCACACGGACACGACGTGCACGTCCGGACCGAGAAACCGGATGAACTCCTGCACGTACTCGACGTAGTCGTCGAGGTGGAAGTGCCCTTCGTGCAGCGGCACCATCCGCGCGTCGATCCAGTCGGTGATGTAGACCTCGTGCTCCGGCAGCATGGTGCGCACGGTGTCGCGCAGCAGGGTCGAGTGGTGCCCGGACAGCGGCGCCACGATGAGCACCTTGGGGTCCTTGCGCTTCGTCTCGCGCTTGAAGTGCAGCAACTGGCAGAAGGGCTTGATCAGCGCCTTCTCGATCCGGACCGGGCCGGTCCGGCCGTCCACCACGCTCTCCGTGATGTCCCAGCCCGGCTTCTCGTAACGGCGCACCAGTCGCATCACGAGCTCGTTCGCGGCGGCAAAGGTGCGGGAGTAAGGCGTATGGGACCAGACGCTGTGAGGCTGGGTGAGCAGGGTGTGACTGGCGCCCGCAAGTGCCTCAAAGGGGGCGAGCATGGCGTGTTGAAGTTCGTGCAGCGCGTAAAGCATTGTTATGAAAACCTCCGGCACACGACCGACGCCTCCCGCGGCCGTACACGTAACTTGCTGTTTTTGTGACCGAATACCCTCAGTGACCGCGACACTTTAAAGACCGTCGTCGGCAGACGTCAAGATGCTGCAATGCGATAAGCGAAGGTCAGGCCCGATCGGCGCGGTTTTGGCGATATCTCGCGATGGCGAACTCAGGCGCCCAGCGGTGCCTCGTCCATCGCCGCTACCTGCTCCCGGAGTTCGAGGATGTGGTCCTGCCAGTAGCGCGGCGAGGCGAACCAGGGGAACGCCACGGGGAACGCCGGATCTTCCCAACGGCGGGCGAGCCACGCGGCGTAATGCATCATGCGCAGCGTGCGCAGGGCCTCGACCAGCAGGATCTCCGTGCGGTCGAGTTCGCGGAACATCTCGTAGCCTTCCAGTACCACGGTGATCTGCCGCTCGCGGGTTTCCCGGTCCCCGGAAAGCAACATCCAGAGGTCCTGGATCGCCGGCCCGGTGCAGGCATCGTCGAGATCCACAAAGTGCGGCCCGTCGTCTGTCCACAGCACGTTGCCGGCATGGCAGTCCCCGTGCAGCCGCAGCGTCGCCACCGGCCCCACGTGATCGAAGCACGCGCGCACGGCCTCGATCGCGAGTTCGGAGACGCGCGCATAGGACTCGTTGAGTTCCGCCGGGACGAAGCCGCTCGCCAGCACGAAGTCCCGCGACGCCACCCCGAGGCGCTCGACGCTCAGCTTCTCGCGCTTGAGGAACTTCTTGCGCGCTCCCACCCGATGAATCCGCGCGATGAACCGGCCGATCCACTGCAGCGTGTCTTCGCGGTCCAGTTCGGGGGCACGGCCACCGCGACGCGGATACACCGCAAAGCGGAACTCCCCGTGGACGCCGAGCGTCTTGCGACCGTCGATCTCGAGAGGCGCCACCACGGGCACTTCGTCCTCCACGAGTTCCGCGGCGAAGGCGTGCTCTTCGCGGATCTGCGCGTCGGACCAGCGGTCGGGCCGATAGAACTTCGCGATGACCGGGCTGCCGTCTTCGATGCCCACCTGATAGACGCGATTCTCGTAGCTGTTCAGTGCGAGCAGGCGCCCGTCGCAGCGCATGCCCACGCTTTCGATGGCGGCGAGGATCGTCTCGGGGGTGAGGCGGGAAAACGGATGGGCAGCGTCGGACATGGACCGGAAATGACTCCTGGATAGCGTTCGGGCGGCGGGCCAATCGCGAAAACCGATGGCCACCTCGATCGCCACTCCGCGAAATACGCGAGGATACAGGCACGCCCGCCCCGACGCTCGTACCGGGCCGCCAGCCGTCGCGGCGACGCGTGCTACAGTCGGACGAACCTCGTCATTTCGCTCTGGAACCGCCATGCGACTGTTCGTCCACACCCTTCTCGGCTTTCTTGCGCTCGGCATTGCAGCACCCGCACTTGCCCATGGCGAAAAGACCTGCGACCCCGGTCTGGTCACGGAAGAAGCGATGATTCCTTCCGACACGCCGGGCATCTCTCTCTACGTGCGCAACAAGCGTCCGGGCTGTCCGCGCGAGGACGCGCCCAAGAAAGTGCTGGTTTACGTCCACGGCGCCACCTACCCGTCGGAGACGGCGTTCGACCTGTCGCTCGACGGCAGTTCCTGGATGGAATTCATCGCCTTCCATGACTGGGACGTCTGGCTCGTCGATCTGCGCGGCTACGGTCGCAGCACCCGCCCGAAGGAGATGTCCGCGCCGGCCAAGGACAACGCGCCCATCGTGACGACCGACGTCGCGCTGCGCGACGTGGAAGCCGCCGTGGAGTACATCCGCGGCCATACCGGGGCGGACAAGGTGGCGCTTCTGGGCTGGTCTTGGGGCACGACGATCATGGGCGGCTACGCGGCCAAGCATCCGGACAAGGTCTCGAAGCTGGTCCTCTACGCGCCGGTGTGGTTGAGGAGCGGACCGCATCCGCTCGCCGGAACGGATCCGCTGCCTGCATACCGCACGGTGACGAAGGAAGCGGCGAAACAGCGCTGGCTGAAGGGAGTGCCGGAAGACAAGGTGGCGGGGCTGATCCCGCGCGGGTGGTTCGAGGCCTGGGCCGATGCCACCTGGGCGACGGACCCCGACTCCGCGAACTCAGGCCTGCTGCGCGCGCCGAACGGTGTGCTGCAGGACCTGCGCAACTACTGGCTGGCCGATCGTCCCTACTACGACCCTGGAAAGATCACCGTCCCGACGCTGGTGACGGTGGCCGAATGGGACCAGGACACGCCACCGTCCATGGCGCTGACGGTGTTCGGCAAGCTCACGCACGCGCCGTCAAGGCGGCTCGTGATGATCGGCGAAGGGACTCACACGGTGATCATGGAGCGCAATCGGCCCCAGCTGCTGCGGGAGGTCCAGCTGTTCCTCGACGAGGAAACCGGTCGCTAAGCGACCGGGCCCGGAACTCAGGCGCTGCGCGGCACCACGAGGACCAGCACGCCGGCGATACCCATGACGGCCCAGACAGCCATGTAGCGGACGATCTCCCACGCCCTGGATCGCTGTCGGTCCCGCTCGTGGGTGATGGTGTCCCGCCGCAGCTCGGCGCTGGCAATCCGGTCGCAGGCCGCGGGTATCACGTTCTGGGCGAGTTCCGGGTCGGTCGAGGTCGGCTCACCGAGGAGGTCGGTGCGCGGCTGGGATTTCTGGCGCTCGCACTCGGCGGTCATCTCGCGGATGGACGTCGCGAGCTGGAAAAGAGATTCCTCGAAATTGTCGGCCGACTTCTTGACGTACAGCCAGTACGCGATGTTCGCCGTGCCCCCGAGAATGGAAAGCGCAAGCAGGAGCATGCCCCCGAAATAGGCGATGTTGGACTTCTTCATGATGCTTGCCTGGCAGCGGTCTGGAGCGTGCGGGACGCCCAGTCGGCCGACTTCCCCGTTTTGTTTGTAAAGGGTCAACAGCGAGAACGATGCCTGCCCCCGATCCGGGTCGGGTCGTGGAAGACGCGCCGCCACCACCAGAAATCGCTATCGGAATCGGGCAACAAAAACTCCGCCGGATCAGTCGCTCACGGGAAAACGGCAGTAGATTTGGCCGAGCCGGTACCCTGGGGAGACTGTCGCGGAAGCCGACATTCGAGAGCCCATAAGCGTCGGCAGGGTTTACATTCTCGGCGATCGCCGCCGGCCAGCGTGAGCCGCCGCGGGACAGGAATCCGCCCGGCGAGGGTCCGGCGATTCGTTTCGAAGGTTGACCCCGTTCCGCCCCGGCCGCCGTTCAAGTCGGCAGGTCCTCAACAGGAGAGATGTCCATGAAGTTCGAAGCACGCGCGACCCTCGCCCTCGGCACACTGGCCGCCAGCCTCTCGGCCGGGGCCGCGGAACCGGTGGCCAACGCGCTCACCATCTACAGCAGCGCGCCGGCCGGGGCGATCCCCGTGGACACGTTCCGCGCGGGCGGGCAGTCCGGCTTCTCGGTCCCGGGCTACGCCGTCGTGCGCCACGAGCGCGAGATGGAGTTCGAGCGCGGCCGCAACGAGATCCGGTTCACCGACGTCGCGGGCCTCATCGACCCCACCACCGTGGCCTTCAGCTCGCTCACCGACCCGACCGGCACGCGCGTGGTTGAACAGAACTATCAGTTCGATCTCGTCTCCACCGACAAGCTGCTCCAGAAGTTCGTGGACCGGACCGTGAAGGTCGAGCAGATCCGCGGGGACAAGGCCGACACGTTCGAGGGCACGCTGCTGTCGACCCGAGGCGGACTCGTCCTGCGCCAGGCGGACGGCACGATCCGCACGTTCGCGCACAACGCCTCGGTCACGCTGCCGAGCCTTCCCGGCGGACTCATCACTCGCCCTACGCTGCTCTGGGACGTATTCACGCAGAAGCCCGGCCGTCACGTCGCTCGGGTGGCCTACCAGACCACCGGCATCACTTGGTGGACCGACTACAACCTGACCTATTCGGAATCCAAGCCGGCCGGTGAGTGCCGACTCGACGTGGGCGCGTGGGTCTCGATCCTCAACCAGTCGGGCGCGAGCTACCCGGACGCCCGCCTCAAGCTGATCGCCGGCGACGTGCATCGAGCGCCGGCAGCGGCCCCACCCTCTCCGAAGATGATGATGCGAGCGGCCGAGGCCGCGGCCGACTCGGTGGCCGGGTTCGAGGAGAAGGCCTTCTTCGAATACCACCTGTACACGCTGGGCCGCCCCAGCTCCCTCCCGGACAACTCCACCAGGCAGATCGAACTGTTCCCCGCGGTCTCGGGCGTGGCCTGCGAGCGGACGCTCGTGTACTACGGCGCCGCGGACTACGGCATCGGCGGGGAGCCCTACACCGACCGCAACCTGGGCGGCAACGGCAACCGCAAGGTCGACAGCTATCTCGTCTTCCGCAACACCAAGGAGACCGGGATGGGTGTGCCGCTGCCGGCGGGCCGGGTACGCGTGAGCAAGCTCGACACCGCGGACGGCTCGATGGAGTTCATCGGCGAAGACCGCATCGATCACACGCCGAAGAACGAGACGGTCACGCTGAAGCTCGGCAGCGCCTTCGACGTCGTGGGCGAACGCAAGCAGACGGACTTCAAGGTGGACACCGGCCGCAAGGTGATGACCGAGGAGTTCGAGATCCGCATCCGCAATCGCAAGGACGTGCCGGTGCGCGTGATCGTGAAGGAAACGCTCTACCGCTGGACCAACTGGCGGATCACGGCATCGTCCCACACCTACGAGAAGCAGGACGCGCGCACGCTGCATTTCCCCGTGGACGTCGGCGCGGACAAGGAAGCCGTGGTCCGTTACAGCGTGCGCTACAGCTGGTAGCCCTCACGCTTCGCCACTACGCGCGAAGCGGCTCCAGATCCATCCACCGGGCACGTCCTGCCCGGTGGCCACGTAGCGCAGCACGTTCGCATCCGCGATGGTGAGGAACTGCTTGCGGCGACCGCGCCCGCGTCCGCAGAACAGCAGGCGATCGCCCCGCTCGAGGGCGGCATCCGGGCCGGGCAGAACGATGAGGCCGTCACCCCGCTCGATCGCCAGCGGCACGACCGGCAAGTCCTCCGAACGACGCTGAGGATCGGCGAGCAGCACGGCGAGGGTCAGTGTCCGGGACGCGAGGGCTTCCACGATCGCCGGCGCCTCGTGGGCATCGAGCCGGATCGCCCAGCTTTCCGGCACCCTCTCTTCCATCACCGCCGCGATGCGCGCGATGAGTTCGTTGGCCCACTCGTTCGGCTGGTCGGCCACGGACGCCAGAAAGCGCCCGAGCAGCGGCGACATGAGGTACGCCAGACACTCGTGCACGACGACCATCGACGGCTGCACAGTGACGGTCGGGCCGGCCGCCTCGAACAGCATGCCGTTCCGCCGCTGGTTCTGGCGGGCGACAAGAAACAGGTCCGGCCGGATCTGGCGCCCGATCTGCACGATGGAGAGGTTGGTGACGTCGTCGGCCGTCCCGGCGATGAGGCCGACCGCATCGCGGATGCCTGCCTGCTCGAGAATCTCCCGCTCGGTGCCCTGTCCGCATAGCAGCCCCCGGGCGGCAGCGACCGCCGGATCCGAGTCGATGACCGTCACGGTGTTGCCAACGAGTTCCAGTCCCTTCGCCATGCGCGTACCGAATCGGCCGAAGCCGCAGAGAACCCATCGCCCGGTGGGTGGGAACAGCGGTTCACGCAGGAGTTCGTCGGGAGCCGCAGTCAACCACTCCCTCAGGAGAAAGTGTCCCGGCTTGCGCAATGCCGTGGCCAGATGCACACCGAACAACGCGAAGGGATCGATGACCTGATGCACGCCAAACGCGGCCATGCTCTTCGCCGTGTGCTCGGACTCACAGCGGCACACCACGGGCAGGTCAGGACGCAGAAGACGCGCCGTTGCCGCGACGGCGAGGTTGGCCTGATCGTCGTTGGTGAGCGCCACCAGCCCCACGCATCGCCGGTGCTGCAAGCCTGCCAGCACCAGCGTATCCGGCGCACGGACATCCCCGACCAGCGCCGGCACATCCAGAAGCAGGTCGGCGAGGTCGGCCTCGCCCACTCGCGCCGCGTTCATGTCGATGACCACGGCACGCACGCCGCGGTGGTCGAACGCCTCCACCAGTTCACTGCCGGTTTCGCCATACCCGCAGACGAGGAAGAACGGTTCCCGCAGTCCCTTCACCGCACGCCGGAGGCGTCCGGCGGCCAAAACGTGCTGGAACGCGGGGTCCTGCATGATCTGGAGGATCTTCCCCAGCGCGTAGAACCACGCGACCACAGTGATGTAGATGGTTGCCGTGACCCACATGCGCTGCGCGTCGGTGAAGGCGTAGGGAATTTCGCCGAAACCGATGGTGGTCGCGGTGTAGCTGACGAAGTAGAAGGCGTGAAAGAAGCTCACGCGCCACGGCATGCCCTGACCGTCGACCCCGGGGATGAGCACCATGCCGAGGATCGACACGGCGTACGCGACGATGAGCACGATGAGCGGCGCGCGCATGCGCCGCAGGGCGAGGAACAGGGCGCTGTTCACGGCAGCGGGTCGCGGGCGGTCAGCGCCGCAACTGGCTCGTCTCGATGATGAGCAGCACGACCGACACCACATTGGCGAGCAGGGCGCCACCCGAGAGCGACACGACGCTGGCTACCGTGCTGGGCGTGATGCCGACACCCACGTGCACCGCGTAGGCGAGCACGATGGCACCGACGATCAACTGCAGATCCGCCACCAGACTCGTGGCGAGGTGCAGGGCGCCGACCTGGGTGCGGTCACCGAACTTGAGCACTGTCGCAATGAGGTTCACCACGATCGCCGCGTAGAGCTCGTAGACGTTGTGCTGGGTGACGTCCGTCAGGTCACCGATGAAGTAGCCGAAGTTCAGCGTCATAGCCATGACGATGAAGAAACCGAAGACCACCTTCTCGAGATTCACGCGCCCTCCGTCGGGAGCGCCACGGCGGCAGTGCCGGGGCAACGGGCGGAGCGTAACCGATTCGCGGGCGGATCGGAGGCCGGCTTCGACCCCGTGGCCCGCGGGTTGACCGGGGCGGGAGGGCGGACTAACGTCCGGGCGATTCGGCGGGGAAACCGGTCGCGACCGCGACGTTCACCGCCAGCATGATTCACCCGATGAGGAAGCGAAGACCATGGATCTTGGATTGAAGGGCCTGCGGGCCATCGTCACTGGCGGCACGAAGGGCATCGGCAGGGCGATCGCCGAAACCCTCGTGGCAGAAGGCGTTCACGTCGCGTTCTGCGCGCGCAACGCGGAAGAGGTAGCAAAGACGACCGCCGATTTCTCCGGAAAGGGCCCGAAGGTGGCCGGGCGCGTCGCGGACGTCGCGGACGGCCCGGGCGTTGCCGCGTGGGTAGGCGACGTCGCAAAGGAATTCGGCGGCATCGACATCGTCGTCGCGAACGTGAGCGCGCTAGCCATCTCCAACGATGAGATCGGCTGGCAGCGCGGCTTCGAGGTGGACATGATGGGTACCGTGCGGCTCGTGACCGCGGCCATGCCGCATCTGGAAAAGAGCGCGCACCCGTCCATCGTGACGATCTCGAGCGTGTCGGCCCGCGAGATCGACTTCGCCTCCGGCCCCTACGGCGCCTTCAAGGCCGCCATCGTCCACTACACCCAGGGACTGGCGTATCACCTGGCGGGCAAGGGCATCCGGGCCAACACCGTGTCGCCGGGCAACACGTACTTCCCCGGCGGCGTGTGGAATCAGATCGAGCACGGCAACCCCGAACTCTTCAAGCAGGCCATGGCCCTCAACCCGACGGGACGCATGGGCACGCCGCAGGAGATGGCGAACGCCGCCGTGTTCCTGGCGAGCCCGGCCGCGAGCTTCATCACGGGTACCAACCTCGTGGTGGACGGCGCGCTCACCAAGGGCGTCCAGCTCTGATCGTTCGTGGCAGGCGCGGATCGACTACCTCCCGGGTAATCGACTCGCCCCGGTTCGGCTGCTGAAATGGACTCACCGTCGGGCGGCGTCGCCCGGCGGGATTCCACCCACCGACTCGGGAGAACACCATGAATGCACTTCGCCTGCTCGCCGCAGCGTCCCTCATCACCACTCTCACCTCGAGCGCCGCCGCGCTCGCCGCCGATGACGCCAGCGCGACCCCGAAGCCGCGTCCCGCCGCCGTCGCCAACGAGCGCGTGGTGACCTACGTGGCTGCGTGGAACGAACGTGACGCAAAGCGCCGGCGCGAACTCGTCGCGATGACCTGGGACCCGAACGGGCGTTACGTCGATGCGCATCGTCGCGGTCAGGGTCACGACGCGATCGACGCGATGATCGAGAAGGCGCAGCAGCAGTTTCCCGGTTATCGCCTGAGACTGGTGAGCGGCATCGAAGCTCACAACAGCTACGTGCGGTTCAGCTGGGCGGCGGGCGGTGCGGACACCGCACCGCTGTACCTGGGCGGGACGGACTTCGCCGAGATCGGCAGCGATGGTCGCTTTCTCAGCGTGACGGGCTTCGTCGACGCCGCACCGGCCCGGTGACGCCGGGACGGGCCGCCTCTGCGCGGGCGGCCCGCGGCGCTACACTCCGGGCCATGAATGCTGCCCTCCCCGACCTCCGGGACTTCGACCTCCGCGCCCTGCCGCCCGGCTTCTACGAAGACCCCTACCCCTTCTACCGGCAACTGCGCGAGACCTCGCCGGTGCGACGGATGCCCGACGGCTCCTGGCTGCTCACACGCTACGCCGACTGCGAGCGCGTGTACAAGGACCCGAAGGTCTTCAGCTCAGACAAGAAGGCGGAGTTCGGACCGAAGTTCGGACCCACGCCGCTCTTCGAACACCACACTACCAGCCTCGTCTTCAACGACCCGCCGCTGCATACGCGCGTGCGGAGGCTGATCCTCGGGGCGCTCACATCCCGGGCCATCGCCGACATGGAACCGGGCCTCGTCACGCGCGTGGGGCAACTGCTCGACGCCATGGCGGAAAGAACCGCCGTGGACCTCATCGAGGATTTTGCGTCGGCCATCCCGATCGAGATCATCGGCAATCTGCTGGGTGTCCCGCACGACGAGCGCGGGCCGCTGCGGGAATGGTCCCTCGCGATCCTGGGCGGGCTCGAGCCGCGGCTTTCGGAAGCGCAGCTTGCACGCGGCAACGCGGCGGTCACGGAGTTTCTGGCGTATTTGCGCACGCTGGTGGCACGCAGGCGGGCAGAACCCGGCGACCCCGAGCGCGACGTGCTCACGCGGCTCATTCAGGGCGAGCCGGACGGCACGCAGCTCAGCGAGGCGGAACTGCTCCACAACTGCATCTTCCTGCTGAACGCCGGCCACGAGACCACGACGAACCTCATCGGCAACAGCCTCGTGCTGCTGCACGACTGGCCCGAAGCCCGTGAGGCGCTCGTCGCCAACCCGGAGCACATGCGCTCCGCCGTGGAGGAGTTCCTCCGCTTCGAGAGTTCCAACCAGCTCGGCAACCGTCGTGCGCTCGTCGAGACGGAAGTCGGCGGCGTGAGCCTGCCGGCGGGCTCGCTCATCACGCTTTGCATTGGCGCGGCCAACCGCGACCCAGAGCAGTTTCCCGACCCGGACCGACTCGACATCCTGCGCTCACCCAATCGGCATCTGGCTTTCGGGTCCGGCGCGCATCTGTGTGCGGGGCACGCGCTCGCGCGCCTAGAAGGCCGCGTGGCGCTGACGATGTTCCTCGCGCGCTTCCCGCGCTATTGCCTGGACGGCGCACCCACGCGCGGCGGGCGCGCGCGATTCCGCGGCTTTCTGCAGGTGCCCTGCCGCGTCACCGGATGACTTCACCATGTTCGTAGCTGCCGGCGAATCTCTCATCGACCTGGTCGTGCAACCCGACGGGCGGTACTTCCCCGCGCCGGGCGGCGCTCCGTTCAATTTCGCGTGCGCAATGGCCTTGCAGGGCGTGCGCACCGGTTACCTGAATCCGCTGTCTACGGACGCCTTCGGGCGGCTCCTCCTCGCGACACTAGCCCGCGCCGGAGCCGTGCCGCTCGGCCCGGAGGTGACCGCACCCACCTCCCTCGCGGTGGTGAACACCGATGCGCAAGGCCTACCGAGCTACGGCTTCTACCGGACGGGCATTGCCGACCGCGCCATCGACGCCAGGCAACTCGAAGCCCGGCTGCCGCCCGATGCCATCGCCCTCCATACCGGCGGCCTTGCGCTGGTGCCGCCGGACGACGCGGTGATCCGCGAGGTGATGCGCCAAATGCGCGCAAAGGGACTGCCCTGCACACTCGACGTGAACGCAAGACCCGCCGTGATGGCCAGCCTCGGCATCGCCCCAGACGCCTACCGCGCCGCAGCGCTCGACACCGCAGCACTCGCCACGGTGGTGAAAGTGAGCGACGAAGACCTCACACATCTGGGCTTTGACGCTGACGTGCGCGAATCGGCGGCCACATTCCTGGACCGTGGCTCGGCACTGGTAGTACTGACACTGGGAGAACGCGGCGCAGTCGCGATCGCGCCCGGGCTCATCCTCGAACAGCCTGCCGCGCGCGTCCGGGTCGTCGATAGCGTCGGCGCCGGAGATTGCTTCTTCGCCGGATTCCTCGCACATCTTCTGCGCCACGACGCCATGCGTTCCGTCGTAGCGGGACAGGCAAGTGCCGACACCGTGCGACCGGCGCTCACGCACGCCACAGCCTGCGCCGCCATCAACCTGCAGCGCCAGGGATGCCAGCCTGCAACGTGGGATGAGGTGGTGGCGATGGCGGGAACGCTCGGGGCGTGACGACGGGGTCGGACTGACTGCGGTCGTGGCGTTCATTCATCCGTGCGGGCTGCACCGGCGACGGGTTCAGCCATCCGCTCGCCCAGTCGATTCCTATTGACTGGGAGCACTTCCCGACGGCATCCGATTGCCGCCCGGACTAGCAGTTCACCAGAACTGGCGAACCTTCCGGGAGGGGATAGCCAGCAGATTCGGACAGCGCTACTCTGTTGCGGAAGTTCTCGGCACCTCTCGGCGGCTGGTTTCGCTGGACGTTCGGGCGTATGGGCCGATGGAAAGGAGGCTGGACGGTAAACCCATGAAAGCTAAAGAAAGCAAGCCGGATTTATGCGTCAGACGTCGTGGAACTCCGCGTCGTTTGAGACCCACAGTACGTTAGGCTGCAACACATGATGACGCCGCAAGCATTTCGAATGACCTTCCTGATAACGGCATTGATGACGGCCGCCGGAATGCTCTTGCCCTCTAACGGCACCATTGCTACCTCCCTTGCCGGTTACGCTGTCCTTACGGTATTCGGCTTCTTTGGCGGACGGGCGGGCGAGACGTACGGAAGAGTGTTCTCCCTTACATGGCCATTTGTCGCTCTTTGGTTCGGCGCCGGGGTGCTCAACTACTTGCTTGGTCTGGGCGATATTCCAGAAGATTGGACTCCCCAACAAGACCAGCAAGCGTTCTACGGTTACACACTCGCGACGGTTATGTTTCTGCCGGTCGCGTTTGCGTGCTCGGGCGGCGGGCTGTGGATAGCGCGTCTCACCTCTAAGCGTGCGAGCGATGCCGATGAAGCCTAACCACGCGCTCGTTTGGACTGGTCGCCTGCGGCGCCCAGCCTCACAGCGCTGAACGTTATACGTCCCTCTTGGCATGACCTCGCTCCCCACTCTTGGCGACCTTCTCTACCGGCTTGTGACTGGAGCTCGCCATGCCCTCTTTAACCAAGGCGAGCTTGCTCAGCTGACATATGGCGCCTTCGATGTGGTTGCCGGCAACGTGCAACGTGATGACGCGGACTCGATACAGATCTCGTTTCCGGTTGGCTATCGACCGGACAAGACTGCGATCTTGAGTACGCGCAACTACACCAAGGATGAGTTGTTACTGCGATATCAGTTCTTGGCGCTGGCCCAGATGCCGGTGAACGGCATTGGTCAACTCGTGACTATCGTAGAAGCCCTGCTCGGTGACGTTCTGCGTTCTGTGGTGGTCCGGTACCCCCAGAAGCTCGGGGCAAAGCGCACTATGTCCCTGGAGGCGGTTCTGGAAGCCCAGAGCCTCGAGGAAGTGCATCTCAAGGCGACCGACGCTCTGCTAAACGACTTGTCCTACAAGTCCCCAAAAGAGTTCGCGGACGCGCTGCAGGCGTTGCTCTCAGTCAATCTCCTTGAGTGCGCCGCGTTTCACCGCTACGTCGAACTCAAGGCCACACGAGATATTCATGTCCACAACAGGGGTTATGTGAATGACACCTACCTGAAGAAGGCAGGCTCCCATGCTCGGGCAGGACGCGGAGCATTTCTCCCTGTCGACATCGCATACTTCTTGGAGTCATACGAGTCGTGTCTTCAGCTGACCGAGTGGCTTGAGCAAGAACTCGATGAACACTGGCACAGCTCGGAGCGGGACGCCGCGAAGACGGCGCCGAGTCTGCCCCCTGACACGCTCCTGCCAACGGGGCCGTCGGACTCAGCGCCTCCTGAAGTTGCGACCGCTCCCCTCCCGGCCCTCGAATCGCCCGAGGTTCCAAAGCGTGCTAGGCCGAAGAAGGCGCCCCGAGGCAAGCGTGCCCGGGACGTGTAACTCAAACGTTGGGCCCCGCAACCATGCATTCACTAAGCCCGTGACTACTTCCGACATAATTTCCCTCTTTAGCGCCATCGCGACTCTGCTAGGTGTAGCTGTTGCCCTGGGCGCGCTATACCTTCAACTCCGCAAGATGAACCAGCAATTGCAGATTCAGCAGTTCTCGGATTACACAAAACGGTATCAAGAAATCGTTCTTCGATTTCCTGAGAACATCAACCGAAAGGATTTCTCTCTCGAGGCGCTGTCGGTTGACGAGTATCGGAGCGTTATGCGAAATATGAGGGCGTACTTCGATCTGTCGTTTGAGGAGTGGCATCTTAACCAACGAGGATTCCTGCATGCAGAGACATGGCAGGTTTGGCGCGGAGGAATGAAGACTGCAATGGGGAAAGCTGCCTTTGTAGCAGCATGGGAGAAAATTAGGCTGGACACTGAGTTTGGCGAGCCTTTTGATTCGTTCATCGAGGCACTACGCGATGCGTAATTGCGTCATCTGCCTAACGGTGTGCATTCATTGCCACCCTCTGCCATCAGCCCAACTCAGCGCTCAAGGGGACAGCCCACGGCGGGCTTCGCCCACCTTCGGCTGCCCCTTAGCTTTGCGTTGAGGCTGTAGGAAAAGCCCTCTTTCGCGGAGCGTCAGCAATGAGACTGGGATCATCCGCTCAGGGCTCTCGGGATCGAACGCCACGCTCCGCCGGCTGGCTGAACGTGCCTTTGCGTTCTTGCCTCCTTCGATTCTGGCGACTTCCTCTACAACCGCGTTAGGCCTCATGGGACATGCACCCTCGACCCTTCCGATCTCACCCTTCTCGATTCCGGACGAGAGGCCTTTCCTGTCATCGCTGAACTCTGCAATCCTGGGTGCATTGGACGTACAGAGCATTGTCGCGGACTTGAAGAAGCTGAACCACCATGAACGGCTCTTTATCTGTGTGGACACCTTCCTCACGGAAGCCGAAGCCGGGGGCGTCAGCCATTTCTTCTATTACGACTGCGCGGATCTCTACGATCAAGTGCTGCTGGGCCTGGAGGAGATCGGCGCCCGCAGCACAAGGGGGCGCCTGGAGCTCTACGTCAATCGTGTCTTTGGAGGCGAGATACCGAAGAGTGTGACCGCCCGGCAATACGCCCTCGAGGCACCGATCGCTGAAGAAGAGGAGGAAGCAGGACGCGTGGTTTCCGACCTCTCTGAAGTTGTGTCTCAACTGGCGTCATGGGCCAGAGCGCATCGCGAGCAATTTCGGCTTCGCTGAGGCCGGAATCGCGACTACGCTGTTCGGCGTTATGCTTTGCCGTCAGTAGAGGCACCGGCGAGCGCTCACGGGGTCGCGCACCCTTCGAGTTGCCATGGACCGAGAGCCCCATGCTCCATCGGTAGAGCCTCAGGTACGCGCAGCACCGCGCGCGTTTGCTTTCGGCTCCTCCAGGGCGTTCGGCTGCGCGCAGTCCCTGGTTGACAGCGAGAGCTAGTTCGTACGGGGACCGATTTCTCGCATATAGAGAAACACCAGTGAGGCGCAATGTCCGCAGGCGACTGGAAGGTTTTGTACCAAGCGACGGTCGATGGCGATCTTTCGCTCGTGAGTTACTACATCAAGGAAGGCGTCGACCCGAACCATCAGCACCCGGAGATTCTGCGCACCCTGCTCGTGACAAGCCTGATTCAAGGACACCTCGAGATCGCTCACTTTCTGCTTGGTTCTGGAGCGGACCCCAATCTCGTTTCTGAGCTCGATGACCTTACGCCGCTGCAAGCAGCAAAGGCGCACGGGCGCGAAGAGTTCGTCACGTTGCTGAAGGGTCTCGGTGCCAGAGAGACGAGCAAACCGTTCTGGTGGCGCTGGCTACCGGTGTAGCACCCCTCAGTCCTATTCGGCGACCAGCACTCCTCGACGAACTGCCGCTCATGCCGGATCGACGGGCGGTAGTGGATGCGGAAGTCGAACAATCTGTCGAGCTTCGGATTGTGTTCGACCAGGGCGGCCACCGCCGCGACCGCGGTGTTCATGAGGAAGTCCTCCGGGCCGAAGCGCCATTTCCTCGAGAGACCGTCGATCACTTCCACCCAGGGGGCCAGTCTCAGCTAAGCGCTGGTACTCAAAACGGTAGGCAGGTCAGGTACGACTGCTCCTGCCAGCCGGGACAGATCGCCGACCGTCACTGCTAACGCGCGTGCCAGGGTGCGCCGCCTCCGCTCTACTGCTTCAGCCGTCAATCCGATACGTCGACCCATAGCGACAACTGGGAACGATTCCCGCCCACCGCCAGATCGCCAGAACTGGTGAAGCCTCGCGGACGGGGATAGCCAGCGGATTCCGACAGCGCTACTCTGTTGCGGAAGATGGTCGCCACGCTCGGGATGCCCCTAGGCTCCGCGCCTTTGCGGTGGTGGCCGGTGGCACAGGACTTGGGAGGTACCTCAACAGAAGCTTTGGGACGCCGCCCGGATATACACGAGGAACGACTTGGGATTCCGCGTCCTCTAGGAACGCAAGAACGTTAGAGCATCGTGAGAGAGCTCTCGGATGCGGCTTGGCCACTGCCGCGACGTTCGCATCACCGATGCGCTGCTACTCGGGGACCATCCGACCGTATTCACGTGCACATAGCCTGCATAGAAGAACAGAAGTCCGCGTAGGGTGGGGAGCAATCCAACGAAGGCGCACCAATTTGGAGACCTTATGGATTCGGATAGTGATCTTCCATCTGGAAGATCTCGACATCCTTTCACTAAAGTGCGGAAGCTCCTCGGCATCGGAGTGCGAGATCGAGGGGAGGGCACGGACCCTGCGACGAGGTCGTCTCCCCCCGATGACTCACGCTCCAGGCCGAACACGATCGTGATCGAAACGGGCATCGGCAAGCTGGAACTCTTCCCGGCAACCGAAGATGAAATCAAGTCGTTCGCCGCCCGTTGGCCGATGGGGGTTGGGATAGCGGGAGACGACGGGCCGAGTTACCTGACTTTCCAGGTTGGCGAGGAAGAGGCGTACGGGTTGAAGATGCAGCCGCCCGACACAGATGAGCGCACCGCCACACTCTTGTACTTTCAGAATCTGATCATGATCGCATCCGCTCTGCCGGCATACCTGGAGCGCAAACACCGCGGCGTCGTGCTGCCGTGCGTCTATCTGAAGCAGAAGAGCAACGGTCGGTTCGAATCCGGCATTGCATTCTTCGTCGGTCCGGATCCAGCCAGCCGCACGCCCGAATTGAAGAAGGCGGAAGTTCTGTACGACGAGGAGTTGGGCGACGGCGCATCCAAGATGATTCTTGACTTCATTGACGCCATCTTGAAGGCCGGCGCGCAACTCAAGGCGCCTATGGGTCCATTCATCGGATTCGACGTTCGCCCTCGGTTGGCACTCGGGAATCTTGGGATGCCCTTCCTGGTGCACGGGAGCCAAGTGGTCGCGATTCAGTTTCCGTTGCGTCCGGAGCATCCGTTCTGGGAGTACGTCGTGCGGGCCGGTTTCGCAAAGCTGCCGTATGCGCCCATGAGGCCCGGGGCTGCTCCCGGCCCGCCCAATGTTCCGCATTCGTGGCAGGCGCGGGTGCGGATCCTGACCCAGCGGCTTAGGGACCGCGAAAGACGATAGTTCCGCAGATGCCTCACCGCACAGAAGGGCCGTACAGTGGAAGCGCTCATCGAACTGGACGACCACACCACCGAGGGGCGCCTGGCAGCCGCGGATTCTGTCCGCGCAGAGTTCAACCGGGCTTGCCATTCGACCTGTTGTCGCGAGATCGTCAATGACTCTTTCCGCTGAAGTAACCCCCGCTCCGCACACCCGCTTTGCTGCACCCGAAGCGCTACAGCCGGCGTCGTCCGCTTGCGCGCTCGGGTGCGGTCAGCCGTCGGGCAGCGTGGGGAACAGCGCATGAACCGCACCTGCGACGCACCACTGCGTTCCGTGATCTTGTTATCGCTCCTAACGATACCGAGCATTGCTGCTGCAGGTGAGAAGGCCGAAGACACTAGCATGTTTGTCTGGACAAAGAGTGTCGGGATCTCATATCCGTTGGTGGCCTCTTTGTCTGGCGGCATTCATGCACCATCTCGTTTCGATGCTTTTGGCTTTCAGGGAAACGTCGACCTTGGCATTGGCGGAGGCATGGTGTCCGGCGGAGTGTATGTCCCTGTTGGCGGCCACAAGCCCTACACCCTGACTGCATTTACCGTCAAGGTCGCGGTTCTGCGAACCTGGCTTGTCGACTTGGGACCCGACATGAATCGCACCTATACAGGAGCGGTCGTCGAGCAATTCTCTGCTGGTGGAGGGATGGGAGCGAAAATCGGGCTCGGGCACTTTCGGAGCAATGAGCCCGCACTGTCGTCCACCGACGGATTCCTGTACTTTTATGTCGGCCTCGGTCTCTAGCGTTGACAGCGCGACACTGTTGCGGAAGATGACGGTGCCGCGCGCCCCCCCAAGCCCGGGAAGGCTACGGCAGCTGCCCGTGGCACGGCGTTTGAAGGATGACTCGGCCTCAGCTATGGGACGCAGGCCGGCTTTGTGCAACCAACAACTTGGAGTGCCGGGTCTTTTTTGATCGCCCGAACGTTAGCGCTCCCTGAGAATGGACGATGAGACTCTGGGCCACCCATCGGACTGAAGAGGCTGTGTCGGTTGCGGTCGTAGCGCTGTGTTTGCACGTGCTTGATGGCGTAACGCCCGAAGCTGCTTTGGCGATCAACAAAGAACTGGACGCCCTTGGTCCGAACGGCTGGTGGTTCTTGAATCCGGGGACGTTTTTGGTGGTCAACGTAGACACGCCTGAGGGTCGCGGTTGCGCCGAACAGTGCCGATCGGTCTTCGATCGCCTGAAGCACTCTCATGGGTGCCTACTGGACGCCGGGCTGGGAGAATCCGAAGGCATGGTCACTGCATTGCTGGATGCGAAGCACCGCTTCCTCAAGATACCCGTCGGCGCCCCAATGAGCTTGTGTATGGCTCGTGCCCATGAAGCAGCGCGCTGACTGGCCCGTCAACACTTACGGCCAGACAGCAGCGCTTCGCGTTCTGCTCGGGCGCCAGTTACGGGCAGCTCGCTGGTCATGAGGCACAACATCTGCCCCCGGTGTGGATACGCCTTCCGGTTGATTCGGGAGCCGCAATCCGTTTCCACCCCACGCGGATGCGCCTATCGCTTCTCCTGCAACGCATGTGGCGCGCTGCTTTCGTACGCGGGAAGTTCCACCTTCCTAACCGCAGGTGCATGGACGCTGATACTGCTGTTCGCGGCAAGGTTTGGAATTCCATACCTCCTGTCTGAGCCTTATGACTGGATCGCCATATGCATCGTAACTTTGTCGATACTTGGCGCCGGGTGGTTGGCCGTCTGCATGGGCAACCAATACGAGCTCGTCCCCCTCACATCCGAAGCCCAGGACGCACCCACCCATCGGATCGCCAGAACGCCGGGCTTTCGTTTCGCGCCGGCCTCACCGCGTATCGGCCTGCTCACCCGACTTCCGCTGTTCATTCTCGGGACTGGCGCGCTAGCAAGCGCATGGTTTCTTTGGAGTCTCCCGGGCGCGTGGGCGCGTGCCACTTACGAAGAGATCGGCGTGGTGTTCGTAATCTCCGCCTTTCTGGCGCTTACCTCTTTGGTCGCCTCCGGAATTGCGTGCGTTTGGGTGAGCGTCACAGGACGTGTGCTGCGTCCCTTCGATCGGAGGTCCGATGGTGATCGTTGAGAGGGTCGGTTCTCTCCAACCCATCGCTCGGGCGGATGCGGTAGCCGGCGTAGCCGCTTCGCCTTGCCGACCCGTAGCGCGCCTCTCAGTTCAATCGTTGGAGTGCCCGATGATGATGCGGCGTCCTCACTGCAGTCGACGTGGCGTTCCGCTCGGTGAGCGAGTGCTGCTGAGCTTCTACGACCTCTCCTACAGGCGCCCAGTGCGGACCAACCGACGCTTACAGCGAAAGGTCCACGGCGTGCTTCGACCGCCCTCACCTTTTGGTGAAGCTCATCGTGGGGTCGAAGATCGATGATCGTTTCGCTAGGCATATCCAGCACCAGCGCCACTTTCCGTGCGCTGGGCACCGCCTGCGTCGTTCATGCGCTGTGTGTCTTTGGTATCTGGGCTGCGGTCTTCTGGGTTCATCTCGACTTCGTGCCGGGGCAGCTCTGGCTGGCACTCGCTTGGCTTTGGTTTGTATGGCCAGTGGCGCTCTCGCTTCATCACGACCGCTCGCCTGTGCGCGTTGCCGTCCCGGTACTGCTAGGGGTAGCCCTGTTGTTGCCACCTGCCCCGATCATCTTTGCATTCACAGTTTGGTTCATTCAAGGGTTTGCGCCGTAGCATGCAACCGCGATCGATGCCGCCACACTCACCGGCTATCCGGCCCATCGAGAATCCGTGCTTCTCGGTGCACATCGCGTTACGCGCTCCGGTGGCTGGTTGCCGTAAGCGTTGGGGCTGCTGAGTTGGAAACGATCAGTCGGAGTGCCAGCGACGACGAGCTCTTGAGGCTCGTCCGAAAGTGGGTGGACGCACTGGCATTGGGAGAATTCGAGAAAGTGTTCGATGCGCTCGGATACGCGTTGGCGTACCAAGAGGCGATACCAGGTCCGGAGGTCATTCGGAGAAGGATCGAAGGGTATCGGTCTTCCGACTACTACCCCGGTGAGACGACGTTCAAAGTTACGGATTGGCGGGTCGCGTCGGGAGGCAACCCTAATCCGAAGAAAGAGGTGACTCGCTTCGAGCCGAGTACACTGGGTCTGCTGGTAGCGATTTCGTTCGACCTTCCGTTGAACGGCAAGTGGAGTGATCTCACCGCGGAGTTCGTGGTCTTCGCCAGCACCAAACAGGATCGCGACTGTTCGTTCAGCCTGGAAGAGATCAGTTCATGGGCTCAGACGCAACGCGAGATAGCCAAGTCGGAGGTAGACTCTGATGAAGAACCATAGCGGCATACAGCGCTACCCACGCTTCCAGTCGAACGCGAGCGACCGGCTTCGCCAGCCGTTCTCGTCGCGGCAAACCCATCGTTGGACCTGCGCCAGCTCATGAGCCTCGTCATCTCGCTTGTCGATAGCGTCGACGAAGAGGAAGTCGTTGCCCTCTACAGCGCGAACGACTGGTCGTCCGCGAAGAAGCCCACTCAATTGGTAGCCGCGCTCAGGAACTCGCATTCCCTGGTGACGGCACGCGATGGCGGTGTTCTCGTTGGTCTAGGGAATGCGATCTCCGATGGCCACCTCGTCGTCTACTTTCCCCACATGCTGGTTCACCCTCTGCATCAAGGAAAGGGAGTCGGTCGTCTCATGATGGAGAGCCTTCTGAGCAGGTACAAAGACTTCCATCAGATGATGCTGGTGGCGGATGGGCGTGCAGTGGAGTTCTACAGGCGGATGGGATTCGAGCGTGCGGGGCAGACGGAGCCGATGTGGATATACGGCGGGAATGATCATTGACACTCGACTCTACCTGACTGTGATCGCGGCGATGCTTTGGTCCGCAGCCGCGGCCGCTCAGTCCCTCCACTACAGTGAGGCCAAGGCGCTTGCCGACGAGTCCGAAAGAGGGCTTGGTGCACGCGACATGCAGCTTCTCATCGAGACTCAGGGCAAGTTTGCGGGCGCCACCTTTGCGCAGTGCACTAGGCAGACTGGCGCCTCGCCTTCCAACTTCACCGTCGTTGTGGAGTTGAAGGCGGACGGGCGAGTGCAGAATTCCTGGCTTCAAGGGGGAACGCGCTTCGCACAGTGCTTCCGGGACAGAATGGTCAGCGGCTTTTCCTTCCGGCCGCCGTCGGTACCGTTCTTTACGTCCTTCGAGTACACCAATGAACGCTAGCCCTGGAACTGAGAGAGGCGGGAGCGAACAAGTTACGCATACTTCCCAGGGTGGTCGTTCGGTTGCGCAAATCGCACTCACTCCCTACCCGCCGGCGTACAGCCCATGAGAAAGAAGCCATTGCGCGTCGGACCTGGTGGCTTGACGCGCCTGCACTCGCCGGAGGAGGTCTTTCAGACGCTGATGAACTGGCTTGGCGCCTACGGTCAAGACAGAGATGGCATTGACGCAGATTCATTCCTATGGCACATCTTCAGCTCAGGGCGCTATCCAAGCGAGACCGGGCCTGCCGCAAGATCCTCCTACGAGCAAGCAATCGCCCACGAGTACGTGGTGCTGTCCAACGACCGGAAGATTGCATTCACCACAGATCAACGCCCCGAGACCTGCTCACTTGCCGACTACTACGTCTTTCCTCCGAACCTGGCCTGGACAATGGCGTTCACGCATGAAGACGGATGGCTCGGCCCCTACTTCGCTCGCCATCGCCACTTCGAGACCCTTGATCGCGAGAACAAGATGAGAGTTCGAAAAGCAATTGAAGCAGAAGTCGCGCGGCGGAAGGCCTGGCGCTGAGATGCTGCCTTACAGGTCGAGCCACCGGAGCGAGATCGGCATGGCATCTGGTCCGCGCGGCGAAAGCTGCCTGGCATGCCCCGTTCTGGCTAGGCGCTGTGCCGCCGTCTCCTGCTTATCTCTGCCTTGAGGCTATACAACTCTTTCTTTTCGTGGAGCGTCGACAGTGGGATCCGAACTGACCCGACAGGACGTGCTGGATCGAACGTATCGACTCGCGGGAGAGGTAAACGCAACTTCGTGCTCTACCCTCCTTCGAGTTCCCCGACTTCTTTTCCAGCCCCGCTAAGTGTCACGAGTCGCTCACCTTGACTCCACTGTTCAAAAAGCTAAACCTGACCACGCAATCGGTGATCGACGTCCTCAATGCGCCGGCGTCGTTCGAATCCGAACTGGCAGCGCTTACCGACGTTGCAGTCCACCGCGAGATCACGGGCGCCACCGGCTTCGTCATGGCCTTTGCCATCACCCAGACTGAAGTGGATACCGCCAGCAGGCAGATCGCCTTGTTCGCACAGGGGGATGCCATTGTCTGGATGGTCTACCCCAAGGGCACTTCTCGAAGGTACAGGTGTGAGTTCAATCGTGATTCCGGATGGTCGGCGCTCGGAGAGGCTGGCTTCGAAGCCGTGCGCCAGGTTGCCGTCGACGAGGACTGGTCTGCTCTACGGTTCCGAAGGGTCGAGTTCATCAAGTCGATCACTCGCAACCCGGCGGGCGCCATCTCGAAGGCCGGCAAAGCTCGGGCATCGTCAAAATGACGCGTGGCCCGTCGCCCGAGCCGACACCGATACCGCCGCCGTTGCTGGGCTGCTCCAGCAGGCACAATGTGAGGCGATCGTCCCTTCATGAAGGGTTCGGCATGAAGGCCACCCTGTCTCTTCGCCCAAATGGCTCCCACGGGCTTCGCCCGCATCCGTCATCGGCGGCATGGGAAAGTTGTCCACCTTCGCCCTTGAGACGGTCTACCTTGGTAATCCTTGCGCTTTGGGCTTATGCAACAGGCGGATCGGTTGTCGAACTGCTCCTGCCCGTGGAGGGTTCTCTCTGCCCAGAGAACAGTCCTGCGTTCTCGCCCCCATTTGTCTTCGTCGCTCCGTTCGCGGTGTTTGGGTGGCTTGCTTTACGTGCTCCTCACTCCCCGTTCTTCATCCCGGCTCTCGTCGGCGTTACAGACAAGTGGTTCGGACCATCTGCCTATTTGAGTTTCCTTGTCCGGCTGAAGCCCCTCCTCATGTTCGGCTTGAGCGGTGTTGTGGGTGGCGTAGTGACCATGCTGCAGTGCGTTCGCATCGGCGCGCCCTGGGATAGAAGTACTTTGAGTTGGTTCTTTCTTTCGGCGGGTGTAGCGTTCATGTTCGCCCACTTGGTGCCGCGCTATCGGAGGGTTCCGGGCGTATAGCCTGCCGCACTCAACGCTCGTTCGGGCTGATGGCCTGTGGTGCCCAGCCGCACAGGGCTGAAGGTTGGACAATGCACCGCCCCTCGTAGCTGTAGAGCAGTCAGCAATTCAGAGACAGAGAGAATGGCGAGTGGTTGGTCCGGAGAGATATGGAAAGAGTATGTGCATCCAGCGCCGGAGTATCCGTGACAAGGCCCCACTCTGGGTGTATTCGCTTTCTTGTGTGCGCTATACGTCCTGGCGAGTGTCCGAAAGAGCGACTCGGATGCCAATCCCAGGACCTACTACCCCCTTGCAATGTTGGTCGGCACGATGCTTCACCTGTTCTCCGTGTTCGTGTCGCGAAATTTCGACTACCTCATCTAGCATGATCCCCGCCCCCCTCAACCACCTGACCGTCAACGCCGCACTGCACGCCCCGCTACCGTCAGGCGATCGCGATCGTTGGCCGTCGTGAGTGCTTTTCCGTCAAGTCGCCCGGGGCCGGGTAGCACTCCCCCGAGTCGTCGAACATTTCTCGCGGAATCCCTTGCGACCGCAGGCCTGCTCAGCCTTTCTCCAGCGCGAGCGCTCGCAACCGAGTCTCTACTCGTCGCCAACGTCACCGGGCTGTACTCCGTCCGGGTGGCGCGCATCGAGACGCCGCACTCCACCGACGAAGTGGCGACCCTGGTACGTGCCTGTCGGCACGGTCAGATAGCCATCGGCGGTGGCCGCTTCAGTATGGGCGGACAAGTCGCGGTGTTGGGCGGGCTTCATGTCGACATGCGACAAATGAACAAGATCGTATGGCTGCGGCCTGAGGAACACGCAGTTCGCGTCCAGGCGGGGATGCGCTGGCGGGACTTGCAGGACCACCTGGACTCGGCAGGCCTTGCTGTGAAGACGATGCAAAGCTACGCCAATTTCACCGTCGGGGGGTCGGTCTCCGTCAATTGCCACGGCCGCTACGTCGGCCACGGGCCGATAGGCAACACGGTGCGAGCGCTGCAATTGGTGCTTGCCGACGGCACTGTGGTCGAGTCGAACCCGACCGTGCAGACTGAGCTGTTTCGGGCCGCCATCGGTGGGTATGGCGCAATCGCGGTCATCACGGAAGTCGAGCTCGAACTGGCGGACAACGTGCGTATGGAACGGGTTGTCGAGGAAGTGCCGCTGGAACGCTACGTGGCGCACTTCAAGGAAAACGTGCTGGCCGACAAACGGGCTGTTTTGCACAACGCCGACCTGCTGCCGCCGCTGTTCGACAGACCGGTAAGTGTGACTTGGAGGCAGACACCGGAGACCAATCCCCTGACGGAAACCGCCAGGCTGGTGCCGCGTGGCCAGACCTATGGGCTTGAGCAAAACACAATCTGGTCCATCACCGAATTGCCAGGCGGCCAGACGCTACGCAAGAAGTTCATCCAACCGATGCAGACGGGCAAACCAGCAGTCAAGTGGTTGAGTCACGAAGCAAGCCTCGACGTCGCAGTGCTGGAACCCCGGACCCGCGTCATGTCGACCTACGTACTGCAGGAGTACTTCATTCCGGAGCTGCGTGCCATGGCCTTTGTTCGTGAGATGGCGAAGGTGCTGCAAAGGCACAACGTCGTGGCCCTGAATGTGTCCATCCGACACTCGCCCGCCGACACCGTGTCGCTGCTGCCGTGGGCGCCCGAGGACGTCTTTTCGTTTGTCCTTTACTACAAGCAGCGCACATGGACACGCGCGCAGAAGGCCGTCGGGGTTTGGACGCGTGAGCTCATCGAAGCGGCGCTGCAGCACGGCGGTCGCTACTATCTGCCCTATCAGCTGCACGCGACAAAACAGCAGTTCGAGTCAGCCTATCCGGAGGTAACGCAATTGCGACGGCTGAAGCAGCAGGTGGATCCGATGGGCAAGTTCTCCAACGAACTCTGGCGCAGGTATCTCTGAGCGGGTGAGCCGTCGCACGCGTGACAACGGCCTGTCTGCCCAGAAAAGGATAGCCCGCGTTCGAGCGAGGAAGTTCTTTACCACGATGCAGCGTTCGGGGTCGCGTCTTGCGTTCAAGCACGTCCGCTCTTGGGGGGCGGCCATGCATGGCGTGTTCTCTTGTCAGGCCGCCGGATCGTCGGCGGAGATCGACAGGAGCGAGTGCAGCACCGAAATCACATAACCTACCGCTACAGCAGCGGGAGCCAACGATGAGGGAGCACCATGAGAGCCTGTGCGATGGCGCCAGCAGACCGTCGAAAACAAGTGCAGCTCGTCGGGAACGATCTGGTCAAGCATTACGGCAAGAAGCGGTACTACACGGTTCAAGAGGTCAAGGAGGCAAATCGTCGCCAGAACATCCACCTTGATTTCGGCTGCTGGTCACACGCGACGTTCAACACTCACAGCGACTTCGATCAATACCACCAATCGATTGGTGAGAGCTGTGACTACGCGGCAATGAAGAGCGAGATGTTGTCCTCCGTGAGCAGCGCCACCGACACCTCATGGTTCGACTTCAATCTTTCCTGGCTCGAGTTTCCGGACATCGACTTTTCGCTATTCGATTTTCTTGATCTTTGAGGGAAGGTAGCGAGACGGCCGGGGGGGTGCGTACACATAGGGTCGCGCCTTGCGTTCAAGCACCGCCGGCCCAGGGGTCCCATTGGCGAGTTTTGGGAGACGGGCAAGGGCTGGATTGAGGTCTGGTGCCCTTTCGCCCACGCCGAGGCCATCAGCCTCGGCGTGGGCTCCGGTATCTGCTTCCCTCGAGCACGATCATGGTCAGCCTACTCGACGAACCGACGGAGAGGGCCAAGTCGCTCTCCCACCGCGCGTAGAATGGGATGGTCATTTGCACGCGAGACTGCCATGGACTGGAAACAGTACATCACCACGGATCCGAACATCCTGCACGGGGCGATCTGCTTCGTGGGAACGCGGATACCGGTAACCGTCGTTCTGGACAACCTGGCGAATGGCGCCACGTCGGAGGAGATCCTTCTGCAGTACCCTGGCTTGCGTGCGGAGTTCATCCCGGCGGCCTTGGGATACGCAGCGGAGTTGGCGCGGGAGCGAGTCGTCCCGACCCCGGCCTGACCCTCCCGTGAAGTTCAAGCTCGATGAGAATGTTCCCGAACTGGTTCGCCAATCGCTGGACGAGGCGGGCCATGACGCTCACACCGTTGCAGACGAAGGGTTGGCTGGCGCGACCGATCAGACAGTCCTTCAGGCCTGTGTTGCGGAAGACAGAATCCTGATCACGCTCGATCTCGACTTCTCCGATATTCGCGCTTATCCGCCGGGTTCGTATCCGGGCATATGGGTTCTCCGGCCTCCAAGGCAGACCTTCAGCAAGATCGACGAACTCGTACGAGCGGGTGTGCGGCTTAGTGCGGTGGAACGCGTCCGAGGTCAACTGTGGGTCATCGACGAGAAGCGTGTCCGCATACGAGACGGTGAAGAGTGACAAGCGTGACGGGTGTCGGCACGCGGCATGTTTGCCCAGTCCTGCATTCGAGCAAAGGCAGTCCGAGCTCCTGAAGCTGCGCCATCAGGCGTCACGACGACACAACGCCATCCGGGGCTCGCTATCGGTCCGGGGAGTTCAACGCAGCATCTGCGCGGGGGGAGGCGCCGGCCCCGGGCGAAGCCCGGGCTACGAGATGCCTCGGCAGATGCAGGGGTCGCAGCGCGCATTCGGGGGCCGTTCTTGTCCGACGTGCTTCGGCGCCAGGCGGCTGGATTGTCGGGGAATCGGACGACGAGCAGGCGGAACGGCAGTCAGCTCGTGCGTGATTGCGACGCGCGATCCCCGCGATCGCGCAGTGCGCGTCGAATCGTCGAGCGCGGGGCGCCTCGTGGTCAGGCCTGAGGTCGCCCCGGCCCTACCGCGAGTTCGCCAGCACCTCGTAGAACGCCTCCAGCCACTGCCGCTGTTCCGGTGTCTGCGGCATGGAGAATCCGCGTGACTGCCGCAGGATCTCGGGAATCGACTCTCGCGGCACGCCCATCAGGAACAGCAGGCTCGCCGTCAGCAGGCCGGATCGGCCGATACCCGCCAGGCAATGGACAACCAGCGCGCGCCCGGCGAGGACCTCCCGGTGAATGTCGCGCGTAAACGCCGCGAAATCCTCCATCGAAGTCGGAACGTCGTGGTCACGGATGGGGAACGACCGGAACGACAGCCCGACCCGCTCGCAGTGAATCGGCTCTGCGCTGATGCCGCGGGCTTCTCGTTCGCGGGGTTCCTGCAGCGACACAACGACATCCACGCCAGCAGCCTTCCAGCCCTCGATCTGGGCCGGGAGCGAATCGGCGTCGGGCGGGCAGGACGTCAGAGCGATCCGGTGGGGATCGATGTCGCGGACCCAGAGCAGTTCTTGTGTGAAGAGTTCCATGGGGTTCCGATTGGTCAGCGGGACGGCTCGGAGTCCGGCCGAATGGTGTACCTCATCCGGGACCGCTCCCTGGCCCGCGCGGCCTCGGTTTCCCGATCGCGCGGCGGCGAAGCGGTGACAAGGCTTCCGATCAGAGCGCGCGCCGCTGCAGCGACATCGTCGACAGCGCGATCGAAGGCTTCCAGATTGACTCGGGAGGGGGAATTGAATCCGCTCAGCTTGCGGACGAACTGCAGCGAAGCCTCGCGGATTTCTGAGTCCGTTGCGGGCGGCTCGAAATTGAACAGCGTTCGGATGTTGCGGCACATGGCGGATCGGGCCTCCGAGCTTGCGGGCGGGTAGGAGCCATCATGCTAACGCGTTGCGCGAGGGGCCTGCGTGGATGCGGGGGAGCCGCGTCTTGCATGACGTCTTTCTCGGTCAGGCGGATGGCGCGTCGACAAAAAGTGACAGGGAATCGGAAGAAGAGAAAGCAGAACGGCCGTCCGCTCGTGCGCTATCGCAAGACGCGACCTCAGCTATCGGATGAGGTCTCGCATTCAGGCAAGACAAATGGAGATCGTCCGTCGGCGCAGTTTCGTCAGTAGTGGTATCGGAGTTGTGCAATGAGCAACGCGTCGTTCTCGACTCGGTAGACCATCCGGTGCTCGTCAGTGATGCGTCTGGACCAGAATCCGGCAAGGGCATGCTTAAGTGGCTCGGGCTTACCAACACCCGAGAACGGATCACGCTTGACCTCCTGGATCAGCTTGTTGATCCGCTCCACCATCTTGCGATCTTGCTTCTGCCAGTAGACGTAGTCGTCCCACGCCTCGTCTGAGAAGACGAGTTTCACTTCACCAACTCACGTACCTTGCCTTTTCCCTCGGCCAGTTGCGTGACGGCTGACAGCAATCGCTTGGCGTTTGCGGGGCTTCTCAGAAGGTACGCCGTTTCTTCGAGGGCCTTGAAGTCATCGAGCGACAGCATCACGACTGACTGTTCTCCGTTTCGAGTGATGATGATCGGCTCGTGGTCTTCACAGACCCGATCCATGGTCTTGGCCAGGTTGGCACGTGCTGCGCTGTAGGAAATAGCGTCCATGTTCGCCTCCTTGATGTGTACGCTTTATTGTACATGTCCCGCGGAGGTCGTTGCCTGACCAACGATGGAGCAGCGGGATGCCCGGAGCCTTCCGTAGCCCGGGCTCGGCCCGGGCAATTCAATGCGGTGTTTGCCCGCGAGGAATCGCCGCCCCCGGGCGAAGCCCGGGCTACGTGATGCCTGTTCCAGCTCTGCCAGGGCGCGGTGCGCGCTCTACGAGAACAGCCCGCCGCCAGGCGCACGGGGCAGCGCGGTCGCCGCCTGCACCTCTTCCACGATTTCGATCCGCTCGACCCGGCAGTCGTGGAGCAGGTCCCGGATGCTCGCTTCGGCCCGCGCGAGGTCGTCGCCGGGCGCGAGCGGCCAGCGGTAAGCGTGCACCGAGAGTTCGTCGAAGGGCGATGTCAGCTCGACACGGATACTGCTGTCGCTGCGGGCCGAGATCTTCGCGATCGGATCGCCGGTTTCGCTGCGGATGCGTCGGATGGCACCCGTGGCAAACAGATGGAAGGCGGTCTCCTCGCGGGCGAAGCGCCCTTCGTTCAGCGCGGCGTACCAGGGCATCGGCGAGCGCGGCAGGGCCAGCAGCGACAATCCTTCGGTCGCGAGCTGCTCTGTCATCTCCTTCGACACCGACATGCCCCACCGGCCCACGGGCCCGGCAGTCTCCAGGAAAGTGGGCGCCGACGCGCTCGTCACGCAGGCGCCCGCCAGGAATCGCAGGTGCACGGTCTCATCGGCGGTGGTCAGTTCGATCGGTGCCGGTTCCAGCAGCGACACACCACCGGCCCCCCCGAGGTCGCGAGCGAGGCGATAGAGCGCGGCCGGCGACACACCCCAGGCGGCATCGGACTCGCCCAGCGCGTTGCTGAGCCCGAAGGTTTCGACCGGGCCGAGAGCACCGGCCGCGCGGAGCAGCGTCCGGATCTCGTTCACGTCAGGCAAGGCGCCTTGCACGGTGGCCGGAGCGGCGCCCGCCGTCACGAACACGATGGGGATCAGGAACAGCCGAGCGACGACGCCGTCGGGTCCGTCCAGCGCCTCGTCGAGTTCACTGATGGCGGCATCCACGGCGCGCACGGCCTCGCCGACGACATCGGGGCCTGCGTCCCTCACCAAGCCGAGTACGTCGTCGCCCGCGCTCTGCGAGAGGGCTCGACGGATCTGTCTCACCAGCACCTCACGCGAACGCGGCCCGGGCTCACGCAGCACCGCGGCAAGCCGCTCGGCGAGCGGCGTCGGAGGCGCGGACGACTGGGCGGGGCGGGGATCGGGCAATCGGGTCATGGTGGCGGCCGGGGTCGGGTGGACAGCGAAGAATCGCATGGAATGACCGCGAGCGAGCGCTCGCGTTCCGCGCTGCGGAAGGTACCATCGAGCCCATGTCCTCTCCCGTCGCTCCGCGCCCCGCCCGCTGGCTCCCCATCGCCGGCTGGCTTAGGGAGTACACCCGCCGCGATGCCCAGGGCGATCTGGTGGCCGGCATCATCACCGCGATCGTGCTGGTGCCGCAGGGCATGGCGTTCGCGCTGCTCGCCGGTCTGCCGCCGGAAGTGGGGCTGTACACGAGCGTGCTGCCGCCCATCGCCTACGCGCTCTTCGGCACGAGCCGGACGCTCGCCGTGGGCCCGGTGTCCGTCGCCGCGCTGATGGTGGCCCAGGCGCTCCACGATCTCCCCCCGGGGACGGATCCGGTGGCCGCCGCCCTCCTGCTCGCGCTCCTCGGCGGCGGCCTGCTCCTCGCGATGGGGTTCCTGCGCCTCGGCGTGGTCGAGAACGTGCTGAGCCACCCGGTGCTGTCCGGTTTCACGCTCGCCGCGGCAACGCTCATTCTCATCAACCAGCTGCCGAGCCTGCTCGGGTTCCGCTGGGACGGCTCGCCCGCGCATGCGGCGGCGGAGCTCGGCGCGCATCCGGCCACCGCCTTGCTGGGCGCGGGCGCCGTGATCCTGCTGCTGCTCATGGACCGCCCGCTCCAGCGCCTGCTGCGATCGCTCGGGCTGTCCGAGGTCAACGCGCGGCTGTGCTCGCGCGGCGGCCCGCTCGCGGTGATCGTCATCGCCACCCTCGCGGTCGCCGCGATACCCGGGCTGTCGAACTCGGTAGCCAAGGTCGGCGCGCTGCCGTCCGGCCTGCCCCTGCCCCGGCTGCCCTCCTTGCCGCTGCCGCTGCTGGCGCAGCTTGTCCTGCCGGCCGCACTGATCGCCCTGGTGAGCTACGTCGAGAGCCTTTCCATCGCCAAAGCACTCGCCGCGCGGCGGCGCGAGCGCATCGATGCGAATCAGGAACTGATCGCCCTGGGCGCGGCCAACATCGGCGCGGCGCTGGGCGGCGGCATGCCGGTGGCGGGCGGGTTCTCGCGCACGATGGTCAACTTCCAGGCGGGCGCCCGCACGCAACTCGCGTCGATCCTCACGGCGCTGCTGGTCGGCCTCGTCGCGCTCACGGCGGCATCCATGCTCGCGGGCGTGCCGAAGCTGGCGCTCGCTGCGATCATCATCGTCGCGGTCGCCCGGCTCGTGGACATCCCGTCCATCCGTGCGCTCTGGCGGTACGACCGGATCGACGGCGCCGTCTTCGCAGTCACCGTCATCGGCGTGCTGGCGCTCGGCATCGAGAAAGGTATCGCGGCCGGCGTCATCGCGTCTCTGGTGGGCTTCTCCGCACGCAATGCCCGTCCCCACATTGCCGTGCTGGGGCGCATCCGCGGCAGCGAGCATTTCCGCAACGTGCGCCGGCACGAGGTCGAGACCTGGCCGCATCTGCTGTTCGTTCGTCCGGACGAGAACTTCACGTTCGCCAATGCGGGATTCCTCGAGTCCTGGCTGGGCAACGCGGTGAGCGAACACCCGGACGTGCGCCATCTCGTTCTCGTGATGAGCAGCGTGAACACGATCGACAGCACCGCGCTGGAACGCCTCGAACGGCTGCTCGAGGCGCTTCGGGAAACCGGGGTGACCCTGCATCTGACCGACGTCAAGGGCCCGCTCATGGACCGCATGCAGACGACGGCGCTGATGCGCAGCCTGCCGCCGGGACAGGTGTTCCTGAGTGCGCACGCCGCGGCCGAGGCGCTGCGGAAGGATTGACGTTGTACGTAGCCCCGACTCTGTCCGGGGCGGACATCACGCATAGAGCATTGACGCCGGTCCCCGGACTGCCGAAACTCCCCTCAACCCGCCCGTCCTCCGGAGACCCTCCATGATTCGCCGCTGCACCGTGCTGTTCCTGTCACTCCTCGCCGCCGCGGCGGTCTCCCCTGTTCGCGCCGCGAGTCTCCAGGACGAGTTCGACCGCCTCGCCGACTCGCTCGAATCCAAGGTGATCGCCTGGCGGCGGGACATCCACCAGCATCCGGAGCTTGGCAACCGCGAAGTCCGCACCGCGAAGATCGTCGCGGACCATCTGACGGCGCTGGGCTATGAAGTGAAGACCGGCGTGGGCGTCACCGGCGTGGTCGGGGTCCTGCGCGGCGGCAAACCGGGGCCGGTTGTGGCGCTGCGTGCCGACATGGACGCGCTGCCCGTCACCGAAGAGGTGGATCTCCCCTTCGCGTCGAAGGTGCGCACCACCTACGCGGGCAAGGAAACCGGCGTCATGCACGCCTGCGGTCACGACACGCACGTGGCCATGCTGATGGGCGCCGCAGAAGCCTTCGCCAAGGTGAAGGACCGCCTGCCGGGCACCGTCAAGCTCATCTTCCAGCCGGCCGAGGAAGGCCCGCCACAGGGCGAGGAAGGCGGCGCAGCGCTCATGCTGAAGGAAGGCGCGTTCGAGAATCCGAAACCCGATGTCGTGTTCGGCCTCCACATCGGGGCGATCCTGCACGAGGGGGAACTGGGCTATCGGCCCGGGGCGGCGATGGCTGCCGCCGATGTGCTGCGCATCACGGTGAAGGGTCGGCAGACGCACGGTTCCGCACCGTGGGGCGGCGTGGACCCGATTGTTGTAGCGTCGCAGATCGTGCTGGGGCTGCAGACCATCGTGAGCCGCCAGGTGAACATCGCCAAGGAGCCGGCCGTGGTGACGATCGGCGGCATCGACGGCGGCATCCGTTTCAACATCATCCCGGACAAGGTCGAGATGGTCGGGACGATTCGCACCTTCGACGAAGCGCTGCGCGACGACATCCACGCGCGCATCAAGCGCACGGCGGAGAACATCGCCGAGGCCTCCGGCGCGACTGCCGAGGTTTCGATCGAGAAGCCCTACGCCGTCACCGTCAACGATCCGGCGCTCACCGCGCGCATGCTGCCCACGCTGCAGCGGGTCGCAGGCACCGACAACGTCAAGCTGCGTGACCGGCTGATGGGCGCGGAGGACTTCTCGTTCTTCGCGCAGCGCGCCCCCGGACTGTTCGTGTTCCTCGGTGGCACGCCGAAGGGCGAGGACATGAACAAGGTCGCGTACAACCATTCGCCGCGCTTCGCCATCGACGAGAAGGCGCTGAAGCTCGGCGTGCGCACGCTGCTCAACCTCACGGGCGACTACATGGGCGCGAAGTAATGCGCCGGCGGCGTGCCGCGCGATGAACTTCCTCGCGCATCTGTATCTCACGCCGCCGACGCCCGGCGGGCGCATCGGCAGTTTCCTCGGCGATCACGTCAAGGGGCCTCTGGAGCGCGCGCCGTACGACGCGGAAATCGTCTCGGCCATCCGGCTGCACCGGGCGGTGGATACGTTCACCGACTCGCATCCGCTGGTCACGGCCAGCAAGGCACGCCTCTCCGCAGCGCGGCGCCGGTACGCGGGCATCATCGTCGACATCTGCTACGACCACTTCCTCGCCCAGGCTTGGGACGAGTACCACGCCAAGCCACTCGAAGCCTTCGTCGGTGAGGTGTATCGCGATCTGTCGGCCAGCACCGTCGCGCTGCCGTCGGGTCTCGCTGCGATGATTCCGCGACTCGTCGAATACGACTGGCTGACGTCCTACCGCGAACTGCACGGCATCGCCCGGGCGCTCGACGGCATGGGGCATCGCATCTGGCACGCCGGGGCTCTCGTCGGCGCCGTGACCGAGATCGAGGACCACTACGAGGCGCTGCGCGCGGACTTCACCGCGTACTTTCCGGAACTCGTCGCGGAGGTCTCGCAGCACGCACGGGCTATTGATGTCGAAGGAGGCACCGCATGACCTGCGCGGATCGCGTGACATAGAATCGGCTCTCCCTTCCCTGAGACATTCGATCATGCCCCGAAGCAGACAGGTGTTCGCCATGGGCGGCGCGTTCCTGGCGGACCCCGACAACAATCTCCATCTCGAAACCTACTTCAAGGATCTCACGGGGCTGGCATCACCGAAGATCCTGTTCATCCCCACCGCGAGCGGCGACAACGAGCCCTACCAGCTGCGGTTCTTCCAGGCGTACATGAAGCTCGGCTGCCAGCCCGCCGTGCTGCCGTTCTTCAAGCGCACGCCGAAGCCTCTCGATGAATTCGTGGCGGGGTTTGATGCCATCGCCGTGGGCGGCGGCAACACGCGCAGCATGCTGGCCATCTGGCGCGACTGGGGGCTGGACGGGATCCTGCGCGATGCCTACGAGCGCGGCGTGCCCATGGGCGGGTCGAGCGCGGGGTCCATCTGCTGGTTCGAACAGGGCATCACCGATTCGATCGCTGGCCCGCTGACGAGTCTGCCGTGTCTGGGTCTCGTGCCGGGCAGCAACTGCCCGCACTACGACAGCGAGAAGGACCGGCGGCCCATGTTCCAGGCGATGGTCGGCGCCGGTCAGGTGCCGGATGGGATGGCGGCCGACGACGGCGTCGGCCTGCACTATGTGGACGGTGTGTTCCACCGCGCCGTCGCGAACCGCCCCAAGTCAATGGCGTGGGCGGTGCGGCGCGTGGCCGGAGGAATCGAGGAAGTGGCGATCGAACCCCAGCGTCCGGCGGGCTGACGCCCGACGCCGGGGTTCGGGAGATCAGGATGCTGCGGTCTGCAGCATCCACTCCCAGACTTCGCCCTCGTCGGTATCGTGCCCGCGACCGGTGAGGTGGAAGCCCAGCTTGGTGAGCACGGCGGTGGCGGAGTTCTCTTCTGCCGGCGTGTGAGCGATCACGCGGATGCCGTGCTGCGCGTCGAAGGCGATTCCCATCAGTGCGCTTGCCATCGCGGTGGCGTGGCCGCGTCCCTGGAACTGCGGGAAGGTATAGAAGGCGATCTCCACGCGATTCGCGCGAGGCGGCGTCTTGAAGGCACAGGTGCCCACGCACTGCTCGCCGAAAAACCCGAGGTACCCGATCCACGGCGGCTCGTAACCGATGGCCGCATACAGCTCCGCCGAGGCTTTGCTCGCGTCGATAGCCTCGCGCGGCAGCGCGAGACCGTTCACCGTCGGCTTACCGTCCCGGCCGATGGGGATCAACCGCAGCACGTCCGGCGAGGCGCCCGGCGCCAGGACCACCGGGGACGACTCGGGCCGGGCCTCGGAGTTGTCGATGTCGCCGAAATTCGCAACGTCCCACTCACCTCGATGGCGGTAAAGCCGCTTGTGCAGCCGCGGAAAGTCGATGATGTCGTGATCGAGCCGCTGCCCGACCACGAGACACACGAGCGGCTCCGTGCCGTCATTGATGAGTTCGTGCGGGATCCCGTCGGTCGGAAAGCCGAGGAAGTCCCCCGGGCCGATGAGGATCGTGCGCTCCCCGACCACGGCTGAGCCGCGCCCCGACAGGACGTATACGCACTCCTCCTCGAAGCGATGAGCGTGGAACTCGGTGGACCGATGCCCGGGCGCCACGGAGATCCAGTGGACGCCCAGATTCTGGAGACCCACAGCGTCGCCGAGCGACTTGTTGACCCGGACGGCGTTGGGGTTGAGGAAGTGGGTGTGCTGCCCCCCTTCCATGTTCGCGATGTCTTTGGCGGAAAGGTACATGGTGGTTCGCTGGCTGAGCCCGCGTATTCGAATCTCTGACCGGAGTAGCGGTAACCGTACCATGAGCCCGCGCCTGCTGCGACGCTCCACCGACAAATTTTGGCGCCTCGCCCGTCACGCCGCCGGCAGTGTCACGTTCCGGCGCCATGACAACGTCAAAGGCAAGGTCATGATCCGCGGCCCTGCCTAAAGTCTTCGAAGTTCCGGCCGTTAAGGCTCTTTAGCGAGGGAATCGTCCGCCCCCCCTGGGGGACGGCAGACCTTGCCGGATGGAGCCCCCGGACAGCCGGAACGGCACTGGGGCCTGGTGACGAAAGGGAGGGTACGACGATGATGGAACGGGTGTTTTTTCCGAGAGAACGTCTTTGGGAACGGGCGGGGGTGGACTTCCGCCGACTTACGCTACCCACTGCACGCCCTGACCGACCCTCAGCCCGAGCATCTTCGCTGCGCTATCGGCAGGCATGGCGACCTCTACTAGTCCGAGGCTGTTGACGTACCAGAACCCCTTGCCCCGCGGCGCGTCCCCGAAGACGCGCGCGTGGGGGAACCGCATGCGGCGGATGAGCAGTTCCCGACTTTCGTCGGCATTGGTTCCGCGTATTCCGGTGAACGCGTTGCCGTAGTGATCGATGTAGATGATCTCCGCGAGATCATCGCCGGACAGCAGTTCACCCGGCGCCGGAATGCTCTTCACGTTCTCGTTGGGAAACTCCCCCGTCACGACCGAAGCCGCCATCGGCGCGAAGATGTCCCGCCCATGGAACGACACGGACACGCCGGGCGGGTGGGACGTGATGTGCCAGGCAGTCTTCATGGTGCCGCGGGCCCACAGGACCGACAGCAGTCCGTTGTCCGGACCGATGTAGGACCGACCGTCCACCCGAACCACCAGGCCGGGCCGCTGAGTGCCGACGCCCGGATCCACCACCGTCATGAACACATGCCCGCGCGGCACCTGCGACGCCATGGCCGCCAGCAGATGCGCCGACGCCCTCACGTTGAAGGTGGGCGCTTCGCTCAGCAGATTGATGACCCGCACGCCGGGGGCGTAGCGGTCGATGACGGTCTCCACCTGGCCGACGTAGAGGTCGGAGGCACCGAAGTCGGAGAAGAGCAGGATGGCCATGGCCGAAGGATCGCACGTCCCGTGCCCGTCCGCTCCCCACCACCGTTCAGACGAACTGCAGCAGGGTCGTCCCCAGACCGATCAGGCACAGCCCGACCCACGTCGATCGGGTGAGGGTCTGCCCGAACAGCAGCCGCCCGACGATCACGACCGCCGCGAGGCCGAGACCGCCCCAGAGCGCGTAGGCGATCGACAGGGAGATGCCTTCCGCGGCTAAGCCCAGGCAGCTGAACGCGCCGATGACCAGCAACAGACCCAGCACGCCCCACCCGCGACGGCGGAATCCGTCCGCGAGCTTGAGGCAGACCTCGGCACCCAGTTCGAGCGCGATCGCCAGGGCCAGCCAGGCGGCGTGGACCCACGAAAAATCGGGACCCATGACATCACCCCGCCCCGACTGGCGTGGAAGGTCCGGTCTCGACTTCGCCGGCCGCCCCTTTGACCAGCCAGACACCCGCGAGGATCAGGACGAACGCGCCAGCCTTCGCGATGCCGAGGGGTTCCGCGAGCAGGAACCACGACAGCACCGTGATCAGCATGAGACCGACACCTTCCCATACCGCATAGGCCACGCCCATGGGGACGCGGCGCATGGCGACCGATAGCAGATAGAAGGACAGTGCCACGCACGACGCCATCAGGACGTGAGCGAGCACCGGATGGCTTCCGCGGATGGAAGCGAGCAGCGTCGTGCCGGCAACTTCGGCGACGATGGCTGCGAACAGCACGAGCCAGTGAAACATGACGAGCCTCCGGCACGGCGGTGCACCGATGTCGTTCGCACGCGAAGACACCCGCACTGCAGCCGTGCGTATGGAGTGAAAACCTGGATTTCGGAGTTGCCGGAGAGGCCCGGCGGCCGGAAAGGGGCGCTAACGCTCGGTAATGAAGGCGCGCTCGTCGGCGAAGATGAGGAAAATGGTCCTGCGGGTCCAGCGGAGGTGTGTGGCGTCGTAGATCATGATGTCTGGGTCTCTTCGTGATGCACGCGGATGCATGCGACAGAGCTTGCTCATCAGCGACACCAGTCTATCAGTGCTCTTCGACGGTTGGCAACCGCGTTCCGGACGCGGGCAGCCGCGGCGTCAGCCCCGTCCGCGGTAGGCGGGCACGCCCTGATCGGGAATCCAAACGCCTGCCGGGGGGGCGCCGGTCTGCCAGAACACGTCGATCGGCATGCCGCCGCGCGGATACCAGTAGCCCCCGATGCGCAGCCAGCGCGGCGCGAGCAGTTCCCGCAGGCGCTTGCCGATGGCGATGGTGCAATCCTCGTGGAACGCTCCATGATTGCGGAACGCGCCCAGGTACAGCTTGAGCGATTTGCTCTCCACCAGCCACGCGGCAGGCACGTAGTCGATCATCAGGTGCGCGAAGTCGGGCTGACCCGTGACCGGGCACAGCGACGTGAATTCCGGCGCAGTGAAGCGTGCGACGTAACGCACATCCGGATGCGGATTGGGCACGCGCTCCAGCACGGCGGCCTCGGGGGAAGCCGGCAACGCCGTCTGCACGCCCAGCTGCTGCAGCTTTGCGCTCTTCGGTGGGGATTTCTTCGCGGTGGCCATGACGGACTCCGTTACGGGATAGGGAAGAGACAGCGCACGTTGTTTACGCGGCTACTTGACGCGCTTGCCCGCCGCGTAGACCGCGTGTACTACGCGATCGTCGGCCGCTGTCATGAGCGCACCCAGCCAGTCGTGCGCGTCACGCGCCTGCCGGCATCGCCAGTCGAGCCAGGCGACGGGACTCGTGTCCACCACGACGATATCGGCATCCATGCCGCGGCGCAGATTGCCGATCGTCATGTCGAGTCCGAGCGACTGCGCACCGCCGCCGGTGGCGAGCCACAGCGCCTGCGCCGGGGCGAGGTTCGCACCGCGGAGTCGCGCGACTTCATACGCGGCGCCCATCGTGCGCAGCATGGAAAGCGAGGTCCCTGCGCCCACATCGGTGGCGAGGCCGACCCTGATGCCGCCGGCAATGGACTTTGCGCTCGCGAGGTCGAACAGGCCGCTGCCCAGGAACAGATTGGACGTCGGACAGTGCGCGATCGCGGAGTCGGTGCTCGCGAGACGCATCCGCTCGCGGTGCGTGAGGTGGATGCCATGGCCGTAGATCGCGCGCGGCCCCAGCAGTCCGTGTGTCTCGAGGACGTCGACGTAGTCGATGCAGCGCGGGAACAGCTGCCGGACCCAGTTGACCTCCGCCGTGGTCTCGGACAGGTGGGACTGCAGCCAGCAGCCGGGAAACTCCTCGCGCAGAACGCGTGCGACTTCCATCTGCTCGGGCGTGCTGGTGGCAACAAAGCGCGGCGTGACGGCATAGCCCAGCCGTCCTTTCCCATGCCAGCGCTCGATGAGCGCGCGGCATTCGTCGTAGGACGACTGCGCCGTGTCGAGCAGGCCCTCGGGCGCGTTGCGGTCCATCATCGTCTTGCCGGCAATGATGCGCAGACCGGCGGTCTGAGCCTCGGAGAACAGGGCATCGACCGACGCTGCATGCACCGTGCCGTAGACCGCCGCCGTCGTCGTGCCCTGCCGGGCGAGTTCGTCGAGGAACAGGCGGGCAACCCGCTGCGCGTAAGCCTCATCCGCGAACTTGCGCTCTTCGGGAAACGTGAAGTGCTCCAGCCATTCCAGCAGTCCGTGACCGCAGGCCCCCGTGATGCCGAGCTGGGCGAAGTGCACGTGACTGTCGATGAACCCGGGCATCATCATGCCGCTGGGGAAGGTCTCCAGGGGCACGCCCGGCGGCAATCGCCGCAGCAGCGCCTCGGCCGGGCCGAACGCGGCGATCCGCCCCTCTTCCATCAGCAGGATCGCATCGGAATCGTGGACGAGCGCTTCCGAGGGAGGATCTATGAAGGGGTCGCCGCGGAAGGACAGCGCCGGGCCGCGCAGAGCACGAAACTGCGTCATGCGGCGAGCACCTCGCGCGTGTGCTGGGCGATCATCTTTTCCTCGTCGGTCGGAATGACGTAGATCTTCACCCGACTGGCGGGCGTGCTCACGACCACTGCACCGGCATCGTTGGCGGCGACGTCGAGTTCCACGCCTAGCCAGCGCGCGGCGGCGCACACACGCGCGCGAATCCGCGGACTGTTTTCCCCGATGCCTGCCGTGAACACGAGCGCATCGACGCCCCCGAGCGCAGCCACCGCAGAACCGATCTCGCGCCCGATGCGGTAGCAGAACAGTTCGATCGCGAAGCGCGCATCGGGCTCCTCACTCGCCTCCAGGACCCGCATGTCGGACGACACGCCGGAGACGCCCAGCAAACCGGACTCGTGATACAGCAGATGCTCCACCTGCGGGACCGTCATGCCCAGTCCGGCCTGGAGATGCAGGACCACGCCGGGGTCGAGTGCGCCGCTGCGGGTGCCCATGGGCAAGCCGTCCAGCGCCGTGAATCCCATGCTGGTGGCCTCGCTCCGCCCCGCCTTCATCGCACAGAGGCTGGCACCATTGCCGAGATGCAACGCAATGACTCGGCCCGCGGCGGAAGCGGCATCCACTTCGGCCAGCCGCGCCGCGATGAACTCGTAGGACAAGCCGTGAAATCCGTAGCGGCGGATGCCCTTGCCGGTGAGTGCCCGGGGCAGGGCATACGCCTGCGCCACATCGGACTGGGTGCGATGAAAAGCGGTATCGAAGCAGGCCACCTGAGGCAGGGCGGGCGCCTGCTGTCGGAGCGCACGGATCGGCGCCAGGTTGAACGGCTGATGCAGCGGCGCCAGCGGCACGAGGCGTTCGAGTTCGTCGAGGAGAGCATCGTCCACCCGTTGCGGTGCCGCGCGGTCGGGCCCGCCGTGCACGACGCGATGACCCACGGCGCCCAGCGCCGTGGCGTCGCCCGCGTAGCGCGACAGGAGCCACGCGGACGCCCGGTCGTGGTCGAACGGTGTGGAGAGTGTCTGCGCCTCGACCTTCGCCACGCTCTGGCCTCGGGTCTCGATCCGCATCCCCTCGCCCGTCGCTTCGAGCTTGCCGTGCTCGCGCAGCGACAACGTGCCGCCCGCGGCATCGAAGAGCGAGAACTTGAGGCTCGAGGAGCCTGCATTCACCACGAGGATGGGGCCGCGCATCGCAGGCTTCAGGGAAGAATCCGGCTTCGCCCTTCCCGGCGTGCCTGGGCGAGCAGCGCCGCGATGGCGCAGGACGCGAGCCGGGAGATCGCCGGATCGGCACGGCTCGTGAGCACGACGGGCACTCTGGCACCGAGCACGATGCCGGCAGCGTCGGCATTCGCCATGAAGGAGAGGCTCTTCGCCAGCATGTTTCCGGCTTCCAGGTCCGGCGCGATCAGCACGTTCGCGCGGCCCGCGACCGGCGAGTCGATTTCCTTGATGCGCGCGGCAGCGAGGCTGATCGCATTGTCGAGGGCGAGCGGCCCGTCGATGGCCGCACCGGTGATCTGACCGCGGTCCGCCATCTTGCACAGCGCCGCGGCCTCGACCGTCGAGGGAATGCGCGGATTCACGGTCTCCATCGCGGAAAGAATGGCCACGAGCGGCGTCGCGATGCCGAGGACGTGCGCGAGGTCGATCGCGTTCTGCACGATGTCGACCTTCTCTTCGAGCGTCGGGGCGATGTTGACGGCGGCGTCTGAAATGAGCAGGAGATCCGCGGAGTCGGGGACGTCCATCACGAAGCAGTGGCTGATGCGGCGCGCCGTTCGCAGACCGGTGTCGCGATGGACAACCTCCGCCATGAGTTCGTCCGTGTGGAGGCTCCCCTTCATGAGGGCTTCGGCTCTTCCCTGCCGGACGATTTCGACGGCACGCGCTGCGGACGCGTGCGAATGCGGCGCGTCGACGAGTTCGATGCCGTCCAACGCAAAGTCCGCGGCGGCCGCAGCCGCGCGCATCCTCGCCAGAGGACCCACGAGCACCGGTGCAATCAGCTTGCGTGCCACGGCGGCGGCGACACCTTCCATCGCGGCGGCGTCGCACGGATGCGCCACGGCGGTCGGGATGGCGTCGAAGCCGTCGCACGCAGCCAGCAGCCGCTCGAAGTGCCTGTGCCGCATCACTTGCGCTTTCGCGGCGAGGGTGCGGGTTGGGCCACCAGCCGCTCGCGCATGGCCGCGAGTTCCGCCTGCTGCGGTTCCGCGAGCGCGGGGTACTCGAGGCCGAGACCTTCCATCAGATCGACGATCGCGGCAGCCACCACCGTGCGCGTGAACCACTTGTTGTCGGCGGGGACCACGAACCAAGGGGCTTCCGGCGTGGCGGTGGCACGGATCGCGTCCTCGAAGGCGCTCATGTAGGTATCCCAGTGTTCGCGCTCGAGGACATCCTGCGCGGCGAACTTCCAGTTCTTCGCGGGATCGTCGATCCGTTCGAGAAAACGGCGGGCCTGCTCTTCGCGTGACACGTTGAGGAAGAACTTGCGGATCGCCACGCCGTTGCGGGAAAGGTAGCGCTCGTACGCGGCGATATCCTCGCAGCGCTCCTTCCAGATGCGCTTCGTCACGAGTTCGTCGGGCAGTTTCTGCCGGCCGAGAATCTCCGGATGGACGCGAACGACCAGCACTTCTTCGTAGTACGAACGGTTGAAGATGCCGATGCGTCCCCGCTCGGGCAGCGCGGCGTTGCTGCGCCAGAGGTAGTCGTGATCGAGTTCCTTGCTGGTCGGCGCCTTGAACGACGTGACGTGACAGCCCTGCGGATTGATGCCGGACATCACGTGCTTGATCGTGCTGTCCTTGCCCGCAGCGTCCATCGCCTGGAACACGAGCAGCACCGCCCAGTGGTCCTGTGCGAAGAGCTTTTCCTGCTCTTCGGCGAGCCAGTGCACCGTCTCCTGCAGCCAGAGCTTCGCGGCGTCCTTCGACTCGCTGCCCAGCCCGCCGGTATCCGCGGGGTCGTGGCGATCGAGCCGGAAGCGGCGCCCGTCGTCTACGCGATAGGGGGCGATCAGCTTTGCGATGCGCTTGCGAGACTTGGCGTCCATGTCGATCTCCTCCGGCGATGGCCGGTCAGGCGGTTCAGCGGATGGCGACCATCGCGAGGCAGGTCACCACGACGACGGTGAGTCCTCCGCGCAGGCGCAGGTACCAGCCGGGCAGGACGAATCGCGTGGCGAGCGTGCGATCCATCGTGAAGTGCACCACGAACATCGCTGCCGTGAGCGCAAGCCCGGTGCGCGGCGGCATGAGCAACCCCACCCAGGCCACGAGGGACGGCACCACGCTCCAGCCCATGACGACGGCGCGATCGGGCTCCGTCATCTCGCGATGAACCAGGGCGATGCCCCAGTGCACCGCACCGATGAAGGAAAGAATCACGGCCGCGTAGGTGCGGAGCCAGTCGAGCAGGGTCGGGTGGTATTCGGGGGGCGTGACCCAGAGGCCGCCGGTGAGCACCACGAACGGAATGAGCCCGCCCGCCCCCAGCCACAGGGGGACAGTGGGAACGGGGACTCGCTCGGGGGGAGGGGCCATCGACGCTGCACGGTAGGGAACAGACCCGAGTATGCCAAACGCGCCCCACCCGGGCCAGCGCGGACCTTCCCCGTCGGCGACTACCGCCGCAGCAGCGACTCGGGTACGACGAGCCGCAGATTGCCCGGCTCGATCTCGAATGCCGCAGGCAGCCAGCCGATCTGCTCGCCGTCGGCCTCGATGGGCACGGGCTCGTCGCTCGTGGCCTCCACGCGGCGGGCGCGCCAGTGGTCGATCTCGGGGTGATTGCGGGGAATGCCGTTCGGGGCCCCGGCGAGGCGCGCGATGTCCGGACGGCTGACGTCCCGCATGCGGACGACGTCGAACAGGCCGTCGTTGATGCGGGCCTGGGGCAGCGGCCGCATGCCGGCCAGGTGCTGGCCGTTGCCGATGATGAGTCTGGCCGTAGGCGAGACGCCCAGATCCTTGCCGTCGATGGTGAGCCGGATCGGCGGCACCTTCATGCCGCGCAGGCCCAGCAGCATGCCGGCCCGGTAGGCAAGCCGTTGGCCGACCGAGGCCTTGCCCGTCTCGCCCTGACGCAGGGCATCTACGCCCAGACCGGCCTCGGCAATGTTGGCGAAGCGGAACTTGACGGCACGGAAGCCGTGATCCCGGCAGTGGATGATGCCGACGTCGATGGCCGTGACCGCGCTGCCCAGGGCGACCGAGAGGCTGCCTTCGAGGTCGGTCGGAATGCCGATCATGCGGGCGAAGTCGTTGTCGCTGCCCATTGGCAGCAGGCCGACTTCGATCCCGGTGCCGGCAAACTCGTGCGTTGCCGACTGCATGGTGCCGTCACCACCCGCGACGACTACGCGATGGAATCCGCGGGTCGCTGCCATCGCAGCGAAGCGTCGGAACTCGCCAACCCCGGTTGTCTCGATGATCTGGATCGACGGGCGTGTCCGTTCGATCACGTCCCTGAGGCGACGCGCTGCTTCGGCTTCGGCCGATCCGGTGTTGATGACAACGACAACGCTCACCGGCGCATCTGCCGGGCCTCGCCGCAGCCGTGTGACTGGTGCCTTGGTGGCATGTTCTATTTGAGTTGGAAAATCAAGCACTCCGCGGTCGGCATTGTCGACCCCAGGCCTTTCCCGCACAAGCCCTTGCGCCGCCGGCCTCATGGGTCGAAACGCACTTTGCCGGTATCCGCATCGAGGCTCGCCGACACCACGACGATCCGGCGATCGCGGACCATGGCGCGAAGCAACGGACTTGCAGAGAGGATATCGCGGACCGGGGCAACGTTGCCGGTCCCGGCGTCGGAGTGCACGACCGGTGATCGATCGCAGGCCGCTTCCGCCAGCACGACGATGGCCTTCACCCCACCCGCCTGCGCGGCGAACTCGAGGCTGCCGAGCACGTCCCGGGTGATGCGCCGGCCGGGTACACGGGCACTGAAGAGGTCACCGATGCCCTGGTCGAAGGCCAGTTCCGGCGTGAAGCGGCTTTCGGTGCAGCTGACCACCGCGGCGTAGGGAAACTGCGCCTGCGCGGTCGACTGCATGTCCCGGTAGACATTGCGCTCGGCAGGACGGCCCGTGACGAAGCGCTCGTTGCCGGCCTTCAGTCGGGAGAGCACGGCGTCGGGCGTCGCCGCCGTCTGCTGAGCACGGGTCGGCGCCGAGGCGGACTCCGCGGGCATCGGGGCCGGCTCACGGGCCGGTCGACCGGCCTGCCAGAGCGAGCAGCCCGGCAGGCACGCCAGCATCGCGACGGCTGTCGCGACGCGCCTAGGCAAGGTGAGCATGACCCGCGCGGATCACAGGTGCAGCAGATCCTTGCCGGCGACCTTGTCCTGGGCGGCGTGGTCTTCCAGAAACTGCACCTTGCCGGTCTCGACGTCGAGCATGGCGCCGACGACCTTCAGCTTGCCCTCGTTCACCAGACCGCGAAGGATCGGGCTCTCGTCAAGAAGCTGACGCACCTGCTTCTGCACGTTCATCTCGGCGACCTGATCGACGAAATGGTGGTTCTGGGAGTTGCGCGGCGTGCCGTCCGCCGGCACGGCATCGCGCGCAGGGCGCAGCTTCTCGAGCAGATCGGTAAGGTTGCCCATCTTCACGTTGTCACAGATGCCCTTGATGGCACCGCAGTGCGTGTGGCCCACCACCACGATGAGACGGGAGCCGGCCACCTTCGACGCGTACTCCAGGCTGCCCAGGATGTCCTTGGTGACGACGTTGCCGGCGACACGGGCCGTGAAGACATCGCCCACGCCCTGATCGAAGATGACCTCGGGCGCCGCACGCGAATCGATGCAGCTCACCACACTCGCGAAGGGGAACTGGCCATGGCCGGTCACCTTCACCTGTTCGCGCAGGTCCCGCTTGGCCATCTTGCCGGACAGAAAGCGGTTGTTGCCGTCCTGGAGCAGCTGCAGCGCCGCACTCGGGGTCACCTTGGCCTGACGCTCCTTGGTCATGGGGGCCCCGGCGACAGCGACAGCATCGCTCTTGGCAGCTTCGCCCTTGGCGGTTTCGCTCCGGCCGACGGCGGGATTGGAGGCGCAGGCGGACAGAAAGATGGCGAAGGCGGACAGGGACAGCTTGGTGAACGACATGATCGATTTCTCCCGACGGGCGTGTTCGAGCCAAAGGACTCGTCGATCGGAATCTACGGCCGGAACCTCCAAAACTTGACCGTTCGATGGCAGCGTCCGGCGCGCCCACCGTGACAAACCCTGTCCGCGACGCGACAATCCGGGGAATCGGCCTCGGACGGAACCATGGCGGAAATCATCTGCGTGCTCGGCACCAAGGGGGGCACGGGCAAGACGACGGCATCACACATGCTGGGCGAGGGCCTGGGGCTCCTGGGCCATCGGGCGGTCGTGGTACTCACCGACACCGGCCGGGCGCTGCTGTCGCGTGACAATCGCCGGTATCTGACGGCAGATGCGCGCACACCGGAACAGCTCGCGAAGGTCGTGGAGAAGCTCCACGCGCTGAAGGGCTGGATCGGCGTCATCGACGGGGGTGGCGGGCGTACCGAGCACGACCGGCGGCTCGCTTCTCTGGCCAACCTGATCCTGCTGCCGTTCCGCGACTCCCCCGAAGACATGCGAACCGTACGCGATGACCTCGCGCGGTTGCCGAACAGCCTGGGCCTGCCGTCCCAGTGGCCGACCAACCCCTGGCAGCGCGATTCCGCGAAACGCCTGCTCGACAGCATGCTGGGCGACCACGCCGACCGGCTGCTGGATCCCGTCGCGGCAGTGAGCAGTTCCAAGCTCCTGCTGCTCGAAACGCTCCCGACTGAACTGCCTACACCGCTGAACAACGCGTGCCGCGCACTGGCGGATCAGGTGCTCGACCGGCTCGGCATCGACGAACCGCTCACGACTCGGTAGGGGCGGTCCGCCCGAAGTCCGCGGCGGGCACCCGCCTACCGCGCGATCCGCACCATCAGCTTGCCGAGGTTCGTCCCGACGAACAGCATGTTCATCGCCGCTGGCGCGTTCTCCAGCCCTTCCACCTCGTGCAGGCGGAAACGGAGCAGTCCGTCGCGGTGCCATTGCGAGAGCGCGCGTATGGCCTCACCAGCGCGCGATGCAAAGTCCGAAGTGAGAAAACCTTGCATGCGCAGCCGCTTCACCACGAGCAGAAACAGGTTGCGCGGACCGGGATCGAACTGCGACACGTCGGTCCGGTTGTACTGCGAGATCGCACCGCAGACCGCAACGCGGCCATGCAGGTTCATGCGATCGAGCACCGGTTCGAGCATCGGACCGCCAACGTTGTCGAAATAGACATCCACGCCTTCCGGACAGCAGCGGGCCAGCCCCTCGACGAGATCCTCGCGCCGATAGTCGATGGCCACCGCGCAACCGAGTTCGTCCACCAGCCAACGGCACTTGTCGGCCGTGCCGGCAACGCCCACCACCCGGGCGCCGAGAATGCGGCCGATCTGGCAGGCGAGCGAACCCACGGCGCCCGCGGCACCGGAGACGAGCATCGTTTCGCCGGCCACGAGCTTGCCCACGTCGGTGACACCGAAGTACGCCGTGATGCCGATATGGCCGAGCAGCCCGAGCCACAATTCGGGCGTCATCGCCGGATCGGCCGGCAGGCGGTTCACGGCCCGCGCATCGGCCACGGCATAGTCCTGCCAGCCGAGCAGTCCGGACACGAGCGTGCCGACGGGCAATGCTTCGGATTCCGACCGCTCGACGCGACCGACGGCGATGCCCCGCATGACCTGGCCCAGCTTTTGGGCGGGAAGATAGGTGTCGCGTTCCCACATCCAGAGCCGGTTGGTCGGGTCGAGCGACAGCACCAGGTTGCGCACGAGCACCTGCCCCGGACCCGGGACCGGCACGGGCTCCTCATGCCATTCGAAATGGTCGGTGCCCGCCTGCCCTTCCGGGCGGCCGACGATGCGCCATTGGCGATTGATCGTGTTCATGGCTTCTTCGTCCTCCAGTTCGCTGTCATTATCCCAGAGCGCCGTTCCCTAGCATGGCGATTGCATGGCAATTCGCGAACAACTCGACAAAGGTCCCGCATGAGCACCCGTATCATCCTGGTGGAGCTGTTCGATCTCGTCGTCTTCGGGGCCACCGGCGATCTTTCCCGCCGCAAACTGCTGCCCGCGCTCTTCCACCGGGACCTCGCCGGTCAGATTCCCGAAGGCGCGCGCATCATCGGCGCCGCGCGGACCTCGCTTACCACGGACGGCTTTCGCGAGTCGGCCCGCGAAGTCCTCGCCAAGGAGGTCCAGGGGGACCCCGAGCGCTCCGCCGCGGCCGAGCGTTTCCTCCAGCGGCTGCACTACGTCGCCATCGACGCCAAGGAAGCCGCCGGTTTCGAGGAGTTGTCCGCCCTGCTGAAGCCGCAGCCCGATCGCGTGCGCGTGTTCTATCTCGCCACGGCGCCGGAACTGTTCGGACCGCTGAGCGAGCGGCTGCGCGAGCACGATCTGGTAAGCGAGCGCTCGCGCGTCGTCCTGGAAAAGCCCATCGGCAAGGACCTGAAATCGTCACGCGCCGTGAACAACGCGGTGGGCTCCGTGTTCCGCGAGCAGAGTGTCTACCGCATCGATCACTACCTCGGCAAGGAGACGGTGCAGAACCTCATGGCCCTGCGCTTCGCCAACGCCCTGTTCGAGCCGCTCTGGAAGGCCGCGCACATCGACCACGTGCAGATCACGGCCGGGGAATCCCTCGGGGTGGAAGGCCGCGCAGGCTACTACGACACGGCGGGCGCGATGCGCGACATGGTGCAGAACCACCTGCTCCAGCTGCTGTGCCTGGTCGCCATGGAACCGCCGAGTTCCCTCACGGCCAACGCCGTGCGCGACGAGAAGCTGAAGGTGCTGCAGGCGTTGAAGCCGATCTCGCGGGCGTCCGTCAGCACGACGGTGGTTCGCGGCCAGTACCGCGCAGGCGTCGCCAATGGCGCGGCGGTTCCCGGTTACCTGGAAGAACTGGGGGCGCCCAGCCGCACCGAGACCTTCGTCGCCCTGAAGGCGGACATCGCCAACTGGCGCTGGGCGGGCGTGCCCTTCTACCTTCGCACCGGCAAGCGGCTGCCGGCGCGCGTTTCGGAAATCGTCGTGGCGTTCCGGCCCATTCCGCACTCGGTCTTCGAGGACAGGGCGGGCACCATCCACGCCAACCACCTCGTCATCCGGCTTCAGCCCGATGAAGGCGTGAAGCTGTGGCTCATGATCAAGGACCCGGGACCGGGCGGCATGCGGCTGAAGCAGGTGCCGCTGGACATGAGCTTCCAGGAGGCCTTCGGCGTGCGCAACCCGGATGCCTACGAAAGGCTCATCATGGACGTGGTACGCGGTGACCAGACCCTGTTCATGCGCCGCGACGAGGTGGAGGCGGCGTGGGCCTGGATCGACCCGATCATGGAACTCGCCCGCGAAACCGAGGAACCGCCCAAGCCCTACGCCTCGGGCACCTGGGGTCCTTCCGCTGCCGTGGCACTCATCGAGCGCGACGGCCGCACCTGGCACGAGGACATGGCGTCGAACCACGCCAGTTCCGAACCGCTGCATCCCTCCTGAGGTTCCCCATGGCCGTCCATCCCCGCATCGCCGAAGTCACCAGCCGCATCGTCGAGCGCAGTCGCGGTCCGCGCGGCCGCTATCTCGAAATGATCCAGGCGGCCGCACTCACGCAGCCGGAGCGGCACACGCTCGGTTGCGCGAACCAGGCGCACGGCTTCGCGGCATGCGGCCCCGAGGACAAGGCGGCGCTCCGATCCGGCACGGGGCCGAACCTGGGCATCGTCACGGCCTACAACGACATGCTCTCGGCGCATCAGCCGTTCGAGCGTTTTCCGGAACTCATCCGCGCAGCAGCACGTGAAGTCGGCGCCACGGCACAAGTGGCCGGTGGTGTGCCCGCGATGTGCGACGGCGTGACGCAAGGCGAGCCGGGCATGGAGCTGTCGCTCTTCTCGCGGGAAGTGATCGCGCTGTCGACCGCCGTGGCGCTGTCCCACCGGACCTTCGATGCGGCGCTGTTTCTGGGGGTGTGCGACAAGATCGTGCCGGGCCTCGTGATCGGCGCGCTGCGATTCGGCCACCTGCCTTCGATGTTCCTGCCGGCGGGTCCCATGACCTCCGGGCTGTCGAACGACGAGAAGTCGCGCATCCGCCAGCTCCACGCGGAAGGCAAGGTCGGTCGCGATGCCCTGCTCGAAGCGGAGGCGGCGTCCTATCACGGCCCCGGCACGTGCACGTTCTACGGCACCGCGAACACGAACCAGATGCTGATGGAGATCCTCGGCCTGCATCCGCCGGGGAGCACGTTCGTGAATCCCGGCACGCCGCTCCGCGATGCGATCGTGCGCATCACCACGCAGCGCGTCGCGCAACTCGCGTCCCCGGGGCCGTCGCACACACCGCTCGGCACCGTCATCGACGAGCGGGCCATCGTCAACGGCATCGTCGGGCTGCACGCCACGGGCGGTTCGACGAATCACACGCTGCATCTCGTCGCGATGGCCGCGGCGGGCGGCATCCACATCACGTGGGACGATCTGGCCGACATCGCCGAGGTCGTGCCGCTGCTCTGCCGCATCTACCCCAACGGCAAGGCGGACGTGAATCACTTTCACGCGGCGGGCGGGATGGGCTTCCTGATCGGCGAACTGCTGCGCGGCGGCCTGTTGCACGAGGACGTCACGACCGCATGGGGAACCGGTCTTGCCGGCTACCTCGTGGAACCCCGCCTCGACGGCGACGGCGGTGTGCGATGGGAGCCCGCCGCCGCGCGCAGCAGCGACGCCAATGTGCTTCGCGGGCTCGACAATCCGTTTCATCCGACCGGTGGACTGCGGGTGCTTCGTGGCTCGCTCGGTCAGGCCGTGATGAAGACCTCCGCTGTACCGGCCGACCGCCACTTCGTCGAAGCGCCGGCCCGCGTGTTCGATTCGCAGGAGGGCGTGCAGCGCGCGTTCAAGGCCGGCGAGTTCGATCGCGACGTGGTGGTGGTCGTGCGCTTCCAGGGGCCGAGAGCCAACGGCATGCCGGAACTGCACAAGCTGATGCCGCCGCTGTCCGCGCTACAGGATCGGGGACTGCGCGTGGCGCTGGTCACCGACGGCCGGCTCTCCGGTGCGTCGGGCAAGGTCCCGGGCGCCATTCATGTCACCCCCGAAGCGCTGGCCGGCGGGCCGATCGGCCGCGTGTGTGACGGTGATGTCGTCCGCGTGGACGGCACGACGGGACGCCTTGAAGTGCTGGTCTCGCCCGCGGAACTCGCCGCACGCGAACCCGCAGTGCCGACCGTCCGCGCGGACCAGGGCGTCGGGCGCGAGTTGTTCGCGCCGTTCCGGGCCGTGGTCGGGACTGCCGACACCGGCGCCTCCATCTTCTCGCTGCTCCAGGAACCCTGACCCCATGAGCGAATCCGCCGACCGCATCGCCGCCATCCTCGCGCGCGGACCCGTCGTCCCCGTGATCGTGATCGACTCGCTCGCGCAGGCCGTCCCGCTCGCGCGGGCCCTCGTCGACGGCGGACTCCACGTTCTCGAGATCACCCTGCGCACGCCCGTGGCGCTGGAAGCACTGCGCGCGATCGCGTCGGAAGTCCGGGATGCCGTGGTCGGCGTCGGCACCGTGCTCGACCGCAGCCAGCTGGACGCCGCGGCGAAGGCCGGCGCGCAGTTCGCGGTGTCGCCCGGCGCCACGCCGCAGCTTCTGGACGCCGCGCGCGGTCACGCCGTTCCGCTGCTGCCCGGTGCAGCCACCGTGTCCGAAGTGATGTTCCTGCGGGAGCACGGCTACCGGCACCTGAAATTCTTTCCGGCGGAAGCCTCCGGCGGTGCGAAGTTCCTCTCCTCCCTCGCTTCGGTGATCCCGGACGTGCGCTTCTGTCCGACCGGCGGCGTCACGCCCGGCAACGCGGGTTCGTACCTCGCGATCCCCAACGTGCTGTGCGTGGGCGGCTCCTGGATGCTCCCGAAGGATCGCGTTGCGGCAGGCGACTGGGACGCCATTCGCGTGGCGGCCCGCGCTGCGAGCGAGCTGCGCGCCTCGACCTGAACGCCCTCTTCCCGGGTTGACACCGCCGGTCGCGCCACCGACCATGCGCGACTCATTCGACGTCACAGGGGAAGAACATCATGCGAGTCGCGTTCCTGGGTTTGGGAGTCATGGGCTACCCGATGGCCGGCCATCTCGTGCGCAAGGGCGGCCACGAAGTGACGGTCTACAACCGTTCCGCTGCCAAGGCGGCCCAGTGGGTGGCGGAATACGGCGGCAAGTCGGCCGCCACGCCTCGCGCCGCGGCGGAAGGCTGCGATCTCGTGGCCATGTGCGTCGGCAACGACAACGATGTGCGTTCGGTGGTGTATGGCGACGACGGTGCGCTGGCCGGAATGAAATCCGGCGCCCTGCTGGTGGATCACACCACGGCGTCCGCGCTGCTGGCGCGGGAACTCCACGACAAGTGCGCCGCCCAGGGCATCGGCTTCGTGGATGCGCCGGTCTCCGGCGGTCAGGCCGGTGCGGTCAACGGACAGCTGGGCATCATGTGCGGCGGCGAGACAGCGGATTTCGACCGCGCGAAGCCGATCCTCGATGTCTACGCGAAGGGCTGCGTGCTGATCGGCGGCCCGGGCGCCGGCCAGCTCACGAAAATGGTGAACCAGATCGTGATCGCCGGCCTGCTGCAGGGACTGTCCGAGGGACTCGCGTTCGGCAAGCGCTCCGGCCTCGACCTGGAGAAGGTGATCTCCGTGATCTCCAAGGGCGCGGCGCAGTCGTGGCAGATGGAGAACCGCTGGAAGGCGATGAACGACATGAAGTTCGACGGCTTCGGCTTTGCCGTCGAGTGGATGCGCAAGGATCTGGGCATCTGTCTGGACGAAGCCCACCGCAACGGCGCGCGTCTTCCGGTCACGGCCATCATCGACCAGTTCTATTCGCAGGTGGAAGGTCGCGGTGGCAGCCGCTGGGACACCTGCTCGCTGATGCAGCTGCTCGGTTCCGACTGAGTACACCTCACCGCGGTGGTGCGGAGCCTCGCTCGCGCACTGCCGCGCGCGCCGGTTGCGGTCAGACCGATTCGCGCCGGGCGGCAGTGAGACGGCGCGCCGCTCTCAGCGCTTCCCAGCGCCCGAGGCAGCGCGTCGCGCCGTAGGTCCCCAGCAGATGACCCGCCAGAACCGGCAACGCCGCCGACCACGCGACCGGTAGCGCACACGCCAGCACGGCGAAGGCAGCGACGTTGCCCGCCGCGCCGAATGCCCGTGCATCGGCGACCGCCGCCACGAACGACCGTCCGGACTGCGCCATCCGCTGCGCGGTGAGCACGGAACCGGTACCGAACCCCCAGACCGCCAGATAGGCCCCGAGCGCGAAAGCGCCTGCGTCGGCTCCCGATTTCGTGCGGGCCTTCGAGACGAACAGCGTACGCGCCGTCAGAATCGCGCCCACGGCGATCGCGCCAGCGACGAACATGGCGGCCGGCGAGGACACGCCGGCCAGCGTTGCGGCACCGAGCGCGGCACCCGCCGCTCCGAGCACCAGCGTCCGGGCAGCCATGCCTTGCTTCAGTTGTCCTGTTCCGGCGAAGGCGGCCACCGCGGCGAGATCACAGACCGCAGCCTGCAGTTTCACGATGGCGAGGGAATCGAGAAACGACGATCCGGTCGCGAGCAGCAGCGCGAAGATGAAGCCTGCGCCGAAGCCTGTGCCGCCGCTCACGGCACCGGCGATGAGTGCAGCGAGGAACAGACCGGGCGACAGAGTCTCCATATTCAGCGCGTCGGCTGCGCCTGTGACACCTGGGCCGCGTTCTGTTCATCCCAGAGCTGGAAACGCCGCAGATCGCTCACGTTGAGCAGCGGCGATATCACGAACTCCGAGAGCCCGGTGCTGCGCAGAAGCGCCGCGGCGAGATGGAGATGCACGTAGAAGTTGTTCCGGGACAGCACGGTGGGCTGATCCGAGAAGTAAGGCGGCACGACGCCATCCTCGCCGCGGAGGGTGACGATGCTCCGCGTGGGATCGCGACCGCGCGTTGCACCGAGGATGCGCACGGGCGATCCGGCCGGCGACGTTTCGACCCGCCCCGCCGCCTCGAGAAACGAGACCCCGAGACTCATGGCGCCCTGGGGACCGCTCTCGCTCTCCCAGAGGAAGACACTGCGCGGCTTCAGCGGATCGTCACCGAAACGGCGGTAGAGGTCAGCGGGAATCGTGCCGGCGGGAACGGCATCGGAAGCCGTGACCCGCAAGGACTGCAGATCGATCACCGTGTACCGATAGCCTGCAGGCAGCGGATGCAGCAGCATCGCCGTGCCGCGCGAGGCCTCGGCGGCGTACACGGCGCCCGCGTAGATCGTCATGACGGCCAGCGCGCCTGCGCGGATGCGGCGACGCGCGGACTTCCGCGGACGCCAGCTCACGAGCAGCGGACCGACGAGTCCCACGAGCACGAACAGCGAACCGTTGAGCGCCGAACCGTAGTCGTCTTCCGATACCGCACGCCAGAGTGACAGATAGGCAATCGTGAGCAGCACTGCGGGAACCGCTGCACGACGTGCAAGCCGCAAGGCGTGATCCGCGTCGCGTGCCGCGAGCAGCAGCACCAGGAACGCAAACGACGGCAGGAATCGGTAGGTGAGCGGTCCGCCATCCGGAATCGTCTTGAGGCAGTTGACCACGGCGAACGCGTAGACCCAGACGAAGGCCCACCGGTACTCATAGCGACGCACGACGGTCGGCAGCAGCGCGAGCGCGGCGAGGCTGCCCGCCAGCAGGGAGACTGCCGAGACCGGTGCCAGCCAGGCGGCCACGCGGGGGCTGATGGCGCGCCCTGTGTCGTAGACGCCCGGGAGCCAGGCGATGCCGCGGTCCATACCGGCGAGCAAGGTCTTGCCGACATGGCTGTGGAGCAGGAATGTGTAGGTGTTGTCCGCACCCAGCCAGTGATAGCCGGCCAGCGTGAGCGGCAAGCCCACTTCGCGCGCGTAGGCGATCTGGGCGGTCAGCACCGCGGCGTGTCCGGCGAGCACCGAGGCGACGAGTGCGGCGGCCAGCACGCGAGCATCGGGGAGACGGTTGGCCAGGGTTCCGAGGGAGTCGAGACCGAGCGTCGCGAAGACCGTCGCCGCGGCCACCAGAACCAGGAATACGGAGCCGGCCGAAGTCGTATGCAGCAGCGGGTCCACCAGCCACTTGAGCAGGATCCGGAGGGACTCGGACTGCCCGGCGGCCACGGCCAGCGCGAGGCTGAGGCCGGCGAGACCCATGCACAGGCCGAATCGGATCCGGGGCGCGGCTTCGGTCCGCAGTCGTGGCAATGTGGCAGTGGTCATGGCGGCTTCAGAAAGTCGGGGTGGCCGACCAGGAGATTCCGGACGCGCTGTTCGTGATGGTCACCGCCCGGCCGGACTTGGTCGTGAAGCTGATCGTGTTGCCGCTGCACGCCATCTGTGTGGGGTCGGCGAACACGGCGGTGCGCAGCCCGGCGAGCGCGATGTAGTGGCCGCCCCAGGAAGTGCCATTCGGTCCGATCTGCGGATTGCTGTCGCATCTCACCATCTGGATGAGCGCCATGTCCGACGGCTGCTGATAGCCGACGTTCGCGATCAACATCTTCGAGAACATCAGCGACTGCGCGCTGGCGAGCGCACCCGTGAAGCTCTGGACCGCCGCCTTCTCCGCGTCTGCCGTGAGGTCAATGAAACGCGGCAGAGCGACGGCGGCGATGACACCGAGAATGACGATGACGACGACGAGCTCCACCAGGGTGAAGCCGCGTGCAAGGCGGGGGGGCATGGGACGGCACTTCCGGAATGACTGGAACATTCCGGATTTCGGCTGCGGCTGCCCGTTACTTGAGCGCCTGCCGCATGTTTATGTTCTGCGACAGACGTCGCGAACGGATGGGGTCAGTCGATTTCCTGCCCGCTGGCGAGCCGAGGACGCCCGAAGTAATGGCCCTGCGCCCAGTCGACGCCGACGTCGCACAGAACTTGTGCAGTCGCGCCGTCTTCCACGCATTCGGCAATGGTCTTGAGGCCGAAAGTGCGGGCCGTGGCCACGATGGTTTCCACGAGCTGGCGGGTCTTGGGATCGGATACGAGGCCGCGCACCATCCAGCCTTCGAGCTTGAGGAAATGCACCGGCAGCTCGGCAAGGTAGCGGAAGGATGAGTACCCGCTGCCGAAGTCGTCCAGCGCGAGGCGGAATCCCGCTTCCATGAGAGGGGCGAGGTGGGCGCGCAGGGTCGCCATGTCAGCCGTCTGCCGTTCGGTGATCTCGATGACCATGGGATTGGCACCGCGACCGATCATGCGGAAAGCGGTGGCCTGGTCGCACAGCGCGGTCACGAGCTCGTGATCGCTGAGCGACTGGGCGGACAGGTTGATGAAGTACGCCTCCAGCGGCGCGTCGCCCTCCACGGCCTGGGCGGTGCGCTCCAGCGCACTGCGGGTGATGGTCCGGTCGATCGCGTTGACGAGATGCAGGGCCTCCGCAGCGTTGATGAATCGCTGGGCCTGGATGATGGCGTCCTCGCGGGTGCGGATGCGCGCCAGGGCTTCCTCGGCCACCAGATCACCCGTCTGCAGATTCACGATGGACTGGAAGGCCGGCACGACCCTCGAATCATGAAGGGCACTCTGCAGCTGCGAGCCTTCCCAGATGAGGCCGGTGCGCACGCCCCCGCCGGATCCGGCCACGAGGACCTTGTCGCGACCGCTGTGCTTCGCTTCGTAGAGGAGCGAGTCGGCCTCGGCCACGAGCTGATCGATGCTCTCGGCCTCGTTGGTGTAGAGGGCGATGCCGATGGAGACGGTCACCGGCAGCGTGCCCATGGCTACGCGCACCGGATTGGATTTCACGAAGTTTCTCGCGCGCTCGCCCGCATTCACGGCGCCGTGGGCATCGAGGCCATGAAGACACATGAGGAACTCCTCGCCGCCCCAGCGCGCGATCCAGTCACCGCCGCGGAGGTTGCGCTCGAGGGTGCGCGAGAGATGCATCAGTACCTGATCGCCGACGTGATGGCCGTACTGGTCGTTCACGAGCTTGAACCGGTCGGCATCGACGAGGGCCACGGCAAAGGGATTTCGATCGCGCCTTGCACGACTCCACTCCACGGCGAGTCGCGCCTCGGCGGCGCGGCGATTCAGAAGACCGGTGAGGTGGTCCTCCATCGCGAGCCGCTCGATCTCGCGCTCCTGGGCCTTGCGATCGCTGATGTCGCGCTCGATGGCGATCCAGTGGGTGAGCACGTTGCGGTCGTCCCGCACAGGCACGACGGACAGTTCCACCCAGTAGGTAGTGCCGTTCTTCCGGTAGTTGACCAGTTCCTCCTGCCCCTGCCGGCCCTGCGAGATGGCCTCGCGTAGCCGATCTCGCTCGTCGCTGCCCGTCTCCGGTCCCTGCAGGAAACGCGGATTGCGTCCGGCGGCTTCCTCGCGGCTGTAGCCTGTGAGGCGGCTGAACGCCGGATTGACGTACACGATCTCCTGGCGGGCGTTGGTGATCACCACCACCTGGTCGGAACAGTCGATGGCGGCGGAAAGCAGACGGCGCTGCTGGGCGTCATGAACGGCGGCGGTCGCATTCACCGCGAAACCGTGCAGGATGTTCCGATCGCCGTCCGGCTCGCGGTAGCCGACGATCTCCAGCGCGGGGCCGGTGATGTCGCCGGCGCCGGTCAGCACACGCGTTGTGGTGCCGCTTTCGGTGCCGACCACAAGCTCCTGGAAGGCGCGCTCGTCGAGCAACCGGCGGATGTCCGATCCGATCACGCTTCCCAGCTCGATGGAGAAGAAACGCGCGAAGTTGGCGTCAGCCGAGACGATGGTGCGGGTCGGCAGATCAAGCGCGAAGCGGCCGATCTCGGCGGCTTCGAGGAACTCGCGTTCGTAGCGTTCCGAGAGAACCTTCTCCCGTGCCGTGAAAGCGAGGGTGAGTTCCAGCAGGCTGCCGCCGACGATGAGTTCGATCAGGCGGTTGGAATACTCGAACACCTGGTCGAGGCAGCGTCGCGCGAGCGCTCCGTCGGCGGCGCGCACGGCGGCGAGGCAGGATTCCGCCACCACCAGCAGTTCGCCGTGGACGCGCTCCAACTCGTCCCAGGACCGGCGCAGTTCCGGATCGCGCAGTTCGTGAGAAAGACCGCCGGCACTGCGGCGATGCCAGTCCCAGTATTCGGAGTCGATCGTGTCGACGGCTTCGCCGCTCGCCACGCTGCTCACCAGATCGTGGATCAGGGAGAGGTGGCGCTGCAGCGCGATCAGGAGCGGCGGAAAGACGGTTCGAAACTGGTCGATCTTCGGTCCTCCAGGGCTTCGCGCGCCCATCCACATGAGAGAGCCCGGGCATCGGCCTGCCCGGACGCGGTCACTGACTCGCCGAACGGATCAGCGGCGCCGCCAGGTCGTGCCGGCGGCAGAGTCCTCCAGAAGCACACCCTGGGCCGCGAGTTCTTCCCGCACCCGGTCCGCAGTCGCAAAATCGCGCGCTTTCTTGGCCGCCGCGCGGGCGGCAATGCGCTCTTCAATCTGCGCGTCGGTCAATCCGGCGGCGTCCGTGGAGCCCTGAAGAAAGGCTTCGGGGGCGCGGCCAAGGAGACCCAGGAGTCCTGCCAGGCCCTGCAGCAGACCGGCTCGGGCCGCAGAACGATCCCGGTTCACCTCGTTCACGAGTTCGAAGAGGACGGCACAGGCCTCGGGCGTGTTGAAGTCGTCGTCCATCGCCGCCTCGAACCGGGCGGCCATCGGGTCGGACCAGTCGATGGGCCCGGCCTGCGGCGGGACGTTCCTGAGCGCCGTATACAGGCGGGTGAGGCCGCTCCGCGCATCGTCGAGGTGCTGATCGGAGTAGTTGAGCGGGCTGCGGTATTGCGCACGAACGATAAAGAACCGCACCACTTCCGGGTCGTACTTCGCGAGCACGTCGCGCACAGTGAAGAAGTTGCCCAGCGACTTCGACATCTTCTCGTTGTCCACGCGAACGAAGCCGTTATGCATCCAGTAGTTCACGAAGGTATGCCCGTGGGCGCCTTCGGACTGGGCGATCTCGTTCTCGTGATGGGGGAACTGCAGATCCTGCCCGCCGCCGTGGATGTCGAAGTGGCTGCCGAGCAGTTCCTCGCTCATGGCGGAACACTCGATATGCCATCCGGGTCGTCCCGAGCCGAAGGGGGACGGCCATTGGGGCTCCCCCGGCTTGGCGGCCTTCCAGAGGACGAAATCGAGCGCATCGCGCTTGTTGGCATCCACATCGACCCGCTCGCCGGCGCGCAGATCCTCGAGCGACTTGCCGGACAGCTTGCCGTACCCCGGAAAGCCCCGCACCGAGTAGTAGACGTCCCCGTTGGGCCCCTGGTAGGCGAGACCGCGGTCCACAAGCTTCTGTATCAGCGAGAGCATCGCCGGTATGCTCCGGGTTGCCCGGGGCTCGTGGTCAGGCCGCTCGACGCCCAGGGCAGCTGCGTCCTCGTTCATCGCACGGATGAAGCGTTCGGTGAGAGCTTCAATCGGTTCGCCATTCTTGGCGGCCCGGTCGATGATCTTGTCGTCGATGTCCGTGATGTTGCGAACGTACGAGACCCGGTATCCTCGCGCACGCAGCCAGCGGACCACCGTGTCGAACACCACCATCACCCGGGCATGGCCCACATGGCAGAAGTCGTACACGGTCATTCCGCATACATAAAGGCGGACCTCCCCCGCGCGCAAGGGAACGAAGTCCTGCTTGTCGCGCGTCAGGGTGTTGTGAATCCGGAGCATCGGAAAACTCTAGCGTTGGAAGTGACGAGGGACGAAGGATCGGGAAGGTGTTCCGGGCGAAAACGCGGGAACGCTGTCGCATCGCTCGCCTTGTTGTTAAAATCGGCCTGCAATACAGCAACATATCTGCGAAACTTCGCAGTTCAACTTCAAAAAAAAGTATAGCACGATGATTCGGTTCAGCAGCGCCAGTGCCTGCCTTGCTTTCGCCCTCATGGCCCTCTTTTCGGCGCCTGCCCCTGCCGATGATTTCCAGGAAGCCCGCCGCCTCATGGCGCAGGGCAACCTCGGTGGCGCACTGGACCGGGTGGACGCCGCCCTGGCCAAGCAGCCAAGGGACGCCAAGGCGCGTTTCATGAAAGGGGTCATTCTCACCGAACAGGGAAAGGCACCGGAAGCCATCAAGATCTTCACGGCTCTGACCGAAGAGTTTCCTGAGCTTCCCGAGCCCTACAACAACCTTGCCGTGCTCTACGCTGCCCAGGGGCAGGACGAGAAGGCAAGAAAGTCCCTGGAGATGGCGATCCGCACCCACCCGACCTACGCGACGGCGCACGAGAATCTCGGCGACATCTACGCGAAGATGGCGCGCGAGGCGTACGACAAGGCGCTCCAGCTCGATTCGACCAATGCGTCGGCGCGGACCAAGCTGGCCCTCGTCCGGGAGCTGTTTTCTCAGAAGGCCGGGGCCCAGCAGGCCCCCGTCCGCTCGACCGTGCCTGACGCACCGCCCGTCGCTCCCCCGCCCGCTGCCCTGCCGCCGGCACCGACTGCGCCGGTCGTGGCCAGCGCGCCGGCTGCGGCCAGCCAGCCCGCCGTGCCTCAGAAACCGGCCGCACCTTCGGTCGAGAATGCGCCGACCCTCAAGCCCGGCGCCTCCGGCAGTCGCGGCGCGGAAGGGAACGACCCCGAGGGAGACGTGGTCCGTACATTGCAAGCCTGGGCCAAGGCATGGTCGTCGGGAGACAGCAAGCAGTACCTCTCCTACTACGCCCCCGGGTTCCGTCCGCCGGGTGGCCAGAGCCGCAGCGCGTGGGAGCAGTCCCGGCGTGAACGCGTGGTCAAGGGCAAGCGCATCGTCGTGCAGGTGCAGACCCCGAAAGTGACATTTGCCAGACCCGAAGAAGCCGTCGTAATCTTCCGCCAGAGTTACCAGTCCGAGTCGCTCGCGACGAGCGGCAAGAAGCGGGTCACGATGGTGCGGCAGAATGGGCGGTGGTTGATTTCGCAGGAAGAAGTGATCCGATGAAGCGTGTGCGTTCTTCCCGATGGCGTTCCGGTCCGGTTGCCATGTTTGCGGCGCTCGCCGTGACGTGGGGCCTTTCCGCCGACACCCTGCTCGCCATGGGCGGCAAGCCGGTCCACCCGGTCCGCAGTGTCGAGCGCCGGCTGCAGGGCCAGGGCGCGGAGGCCGCGATCGGCGCGATCATCCGTGACATCGGCGAAGCCCGGCTGACCGAGGCCCACGAACAGCTCGACCGCCTGCTCGCGACCAACCCGAACTTCCGCCTCGCCCAACTCATCAAGGGTGACCTGCTCATGGCGCGGGTGCGCCCGCTCGCTACCATCGGCAATGCGCAGTTCGCACCCGAAGACAAGCTCGCGGACCTGCGCGACGAAGCCAAGGCCCGGCTCCAGCGGCTCCAGACGCCGTCCCCCGCGGACCGCGTTCCCCGCAACCTGCTGCGGCTCGCCCCGGAGCAGAAGTACGCGGTCGTAGTCGACACGGCACGCTCCACCCTGTTCCTCTTCGAGAACAAGGACGGCGTCCCGAAGTACGTGTCGGACTACTACATCACCATCGGCAAGAACGGCGTCGAGAAAGCCCGCGAAGGCGACAAGCGGACGCCGGTCGGCGTCTACCACGTCACGGCCAACCTGCCGCGCGCCAAGCTCACGGACTTCTACGGCTCGGGCGCCTATCCGATCAGCTACCCGAACGAGTGGGACCGTCGCAACGGCCGAGACGGCCACGGCATCTGGCTGCACGGCACGCCTCGCGACACCTACAGCCGTCCCCCGAGAGCCTCGGACGGCTGCGTGGTCCTCACGAACGAAGACCTCGAATCCATCGGCAAGCAGCTTCAGGTCGGGATCACCCCGGTCATCATCGAGAACAACATTGACTGGGTGGCGGAGAAGGAACTTGCACGGTCCCGCGAGGGTCTCGAACAGTCGATCGAGCAGTGGCGTGCCGACTGGGAAAGCCGGCAGACAGATGCGTATCTCGGACACTACGCGCAGTCCTTCTCCTCCGGCAGTGCCGGGATCGCGGAGTGGGCGGCACAGAAACGTCAGGTCAATGCCAGCAAGGAGTGGGTCAAGGTAAAGGTGGAGGGGCTGAGCCTGTTCCTCTACCCGGGTCCGCAGCCCCTTGCCGTCGCCACGTTCACCCAGGATTACCGCAGCAACAATCTGGCGAACGTGATGAAGAAGCGGATCTACTGGCTCCGCGAAGGCAATCGCTGGAAGATCATCCACGAAGGCGCGGCCTGACCAACGGTTCGCTGACCGGATGACAGGTCCGGCCGGCGGCAGGACCGCCCCATCCGCAGCGGCACCGATCGACCGGTTCCGCTTCGACAATGCAATTCAACACTGGAGGTCTGCATGAAATTCGCTCGTGCCGCGGCCGCGTGCCTCGCGCTCCTGTTCCTGGCCGGCCATGCCGCCGCACAAACCGTGGTCGAGATGAAGACCAACCTCGGTCCGATCACCATCGAGCTCTACGATGACAAGGCGCCGAAGACGGTCGAGAACTTCCTGCAGTACGTGAAGGACGGCTTCTTCAAGGGGACAATCTTCCACCGCGTGATCCCGGGCTTCATGATCCAGGGCGGCGGCTTCACCAAGGACTTCGAACAGAAGCCCACCCGCCCCCCGGTCCGCAACGAGGCGGACAACGGCCTGCTGAACCGCGCCGGCACGCTCGCGATGGCGCGCACGAACGATCCGCACTCCGCCACCGCACAGTTCTTCATCAACGTGGTCGACAACGCTTTCCTCGATTTCCGCGCGCCGAATAGCCGCGGCTGGGGATATTGCGTGTTCGGCAAGGTGGTGAAGGGCATGGAGGTCGCACAGGCCATCGTCGCCGTGCCGACAGGCTCCGGCGGCCCCTTCCCCACGGACGTTCCGCAGAAGACAATCGTCATCGAAGACGTCCGCATCGTCACAGGCAACTGACGGAGACACGAACATGGTCAAGTTCACCACCACCCTCGGCACGTTCACGCTTTCTCTCGACAGCGCGAAGGCCCCGGTCACGGTCGCCAACTTCCTGCAGTACGTGAAGGACGGGCACTACGACAACACGATCTTCCACCGCGTGATTGACAACTTCATGATCCAGGGCGGCGGCTTCGAACCCGGCATGACGCAGAAACCCACCCGCGCATCGATCCAGAACGAAGCGGCGAACGGCCTCAAGAACAAGGTCTACACGGTGGCGATGGCGCGCACGCCCGATCCGCATTCGGCCTCGAGCCAGTTCTTCATCAACGTCACCGACAACGACTTTCTCGACTATCGGGGCGCCACGCCGCAGGAGTTCGGCTACTGCGTGTTCGGCGAAGTCACCGAGGGTCGCGAGGTGGTGGACAAGATCAAGAAGGTCACGACGGGCACGCGAGGCTTCCATCGCGACGTGCCGGCCGAGGATGTGATCATCACCCGCGCCGAGATCGTCGACTGATTCCACTCACGCTTCCGGCCGGCGCTCGCCAGAGACCGGCCGGAGGATCGACGGGGCCGATGGCCCGATGACGCCGCCTGCCCTGCCCCACGCCCTGCTGATCAGCGACCTGCATCTGTCGCCCGATCGGCCGGACATCACCGCCGCCCTGCTGGGTTTTCTTGCCGGGCCCGCGCGGGCTGCGGAGTCGATCTTCCTCCTCGGCGACATCTTCGATTACTGGATCGGCGACGACACGCTCGACGAGCCTCTGCATCGCCAGGTCGTGGCAGCAATCCGCGCGGTCGCCGACGCGTCCGTCACCGTCGCCTTCATGCATGGCAATCGCGACTTCCTGCTGGCATCCGAGTTCGCAGCTCGCGCGGGTGCTTCGCTGCTGCAGGATCCCACGCTCATGAGCCTCGGCGGGATGCCTACGCTGCTCATGCACGGCGACACGCTGTGCACCGACGACGTCGCCTATCAGGCATTCCGCCGGCAGGTGCGCAATCCGGCTTTTCAGCAGCAGTTCCTCGGTCAGCCCGTCGAAGCTCGCCGCGCGATGGCCGGACAGGCGCGCAAGGCCAGCGAGGGCGAGAAGCAGACCAAGAGTGCCGACATCATGGATGTCGCGCCATCCGCGGTGGAGGCGGTATTGCGGGAACACGGCTACCCGAGGCTCATCCACGGACACACCCATCGACCGGCGTGCCATCGGCACGAGGTCGACGGTCATGCGTGCGAACGCTGGGTGCTGTCGGACTGGGATCGCGGTGGGGATTGCCTGCGAGTGGATGCCTCCGGCATCACGAGACTGCCGATCCCCCTGCCCGCGCAAAACGGCAACTGATCAGCGCGCGGCGGAGAGCCCGCGATCGAGGTCCGCCTTCAAGTCCTCCAGACCTTCCAGCCCCACCGAAATCCGCAGCAACCCTTCGGTCACGCCGGCCGACGCGCGTGCCTCGGCGGTCAGCCGTCCGTGCGTGGTGCTTGCCGGATGGGTGATGGTGGTCTTGGTGTCTCCGAGATTCGCCGTGATCGAGAGCAGTCTGGTCGAGTCCACCACTTTCCACGCGCGCTCACGCCCCCCGTCCACCTCGAAGGAGACGATCGCGCCGCCGGACTTCTGCTGGCGGGAGGCCAGCGCATGCTGAGGGTGCGAAGCGAGACCCGGATAGTGGACACGCTTCACGCCCGGGTGCGCTTCGAGCCAGTCTGCGAGCGCGGCAGCGCTCGCAGACTGGGCATCCATGCGGATCTTGAGCGTCTCCAGACCCTTGAGGACAACCCACGCATTGAAGGGGCTCAACGTGGCGCCGGCGTTCCGCAGGAATGCCGTCAGCGGATCCAGCACGACCGACCGCCGCCCCAGCACCGCACCGCCGAGGACCCGCCCCTGCCCGTCGAGATACTTGGTCGCCGAATGAATGACGATGTCCGCGCCGAGGGCGATCGGCTGCTGAAGCGCCGGCGAACAGAAACAGTTGTCGACGACGAGGAGGACGCCTCGCCGATGCGCGATCTCGGCGATGGCCGGGATGTCCGCCAGTTCCATCATCGGGTTGGATGGCGTCTCGAGAAACAGCAGGCGCGTCTCGGGGCGGATCGCCGCCTCCCACGCCTCCGGGTCCGCCAGCGGCACGTAAGTGGTGGTCACACCGAACTTGGCGAGGAAGTTGTTGAAGAGCTGACTCGTGGCACCGAACAGACTGCGCGAGGACACGATGTGCTCGCCCGCGCGCATGAGGCCCATGACACAGCCGAGGATGGCGGCCATCCCCGAGGCGGTCGCGACGCAGCACTCGGCCCCTTCCATGGCAGCGAGGCGCTCCTCGAAGGCCCGGACCGTGGGATTGGTGTAGCGGGAGTAGACGAAGCCGTCGTCCTCGCCCGCAAACCGGGCTGCGGCCTGGGCGGCCGAATCGAAGACGAAGCTGGACGTGAGGAACAGCGGTTCGGAATGCTCGCCGAAGGGCGTGCGGTGGATGCCCTCGCGCACGGCGAGCGTTTCGACAGCCAGTTCAGAATGACTCATGAGAGTGCCTCGCGAAAAAAAACCCGTCCGGCTTGGCGCTCGAACGGGTTTTCATTCGCGACGCTTTAGCCGAATTTGCTTAGGCGCCCGCAAGCTGTTTATTCAAATCGGCGCCGCCCACCCCAAATACGAGTGAACGGGATGGAGTGTAACCGCATCCCGCGGCGCCGTCACCCCGCCTCGACGAGGTTCAGGTCGAGTTGCGTACTCGCCGTCGCGCCGCGACGGGTCAGGCTGTCGTCGTTCCGGTCTCTTTCGATGCCGGCCAGATACTCGGGCGTGATGTCGCCGGTGATGTATTCGCCACTGAAGCACGACGTCTCGAACCGCGTCACCTTGGGATTCACGGAACGGATCGCTCCGACCAGGGCATCGAGGTCCTGGTAGATCAGCCGGTCGGCACCGATCTCGCGTGCGATCTCGTCGTCGGTCCGGCCATTCGCAATGAGTTCCTTGGGTGACGGCATGTCGATGCCGTACACATTGGGATACCGCACGGGCGGCGACGCAGAGGCGAAGAAGACCTTTGCCGCGCCGGACTCCCGCGCCATCGACACGATCTCGCGGCTGGTGGTGCCGCGCACGATGGAATCGTCGACGAGCAGTACATTCTTGCCGCGGAACTCCATGCCGATGGCGTTCAGCTTCTGGCGCACGGACTTCTTGCGCACCGACTGGCCCGGCATGATGAACGTGCGACCGATGTAGCGATTCTTGATGAACCCCTCGCGATAGGACACCCCCAGGCGGTTGGCGAGTTCCATCGCAGCCGGCCGGCTCGAATCGGGAATGGGGATCACCACATCGATGTCGAGATCGCGATGGGACATGCGGATCTTCTCGGCGAGGCTCTCGCCCATGCGCAGACGCGTCTCGTACACGGAGATGCCGTCGATGACGGAATCGGGCCGCGCGAGATACACGTACTCGAAGATGCAGGGGTTGAGCGTCGGGTTCACCGCGCACTGGCGCGAGTGGAACTTGCCCTCGAAGTCCACGAGGATCGCCTCGCCCGGCGCCACGTCGCGCACGAGCTTGAACCCCAGGGTATCCAGGGCGACGCTCTCCGAGGCAACCAGGTACTCCGGTCCGTACTCGCCCTCGGCCTGCCCCACCACGAGGGGACGGATGCCGTAGGGATCGCGGAAGGCCAGCAGTCCGAACCCCGCGATGGCCGCGACGACCGCGTAGGCGCCGCGGGCGCGCCGATGCACACCCGCCACCGCGGTGAACACGGCCTCGGGATCGAGCTTGAAACCGCGCGCGCTCAGCTGCAGTTCATGCGCGAGCACATTCAGCAGCACCTCGGAATCGGAGTTGGTGTTCACGTGCCGGAGGTCGGCGTCGTACAACTCGCGCTTCAGCTGTTCGGAGTTGGTGAGGTTGCCGTTGTGCCCGAGCACGATGCCGAACGGCGAATTCACATAGAAAGGCTGGGATTCCGCCGCACTCATCGCCGATCCGGCGGTGGGATAACGGCAATGGGCGATGCCGAGGGTCCCCTGCAGGTTGCGCATGTCCCGCGTGCGGAACACGTCCCGCACCAGACCATTGCCCTTGTGCATGTGGAAGGTGCCCTGCTCCGCGGTGACGATCCCCGCGGCGTCCTGCCCGCGATGCTGCAGGACGAGCAATCCGTCGTAGAGAACCTGATTGACCGGACCGGACGCGACGACTCCGAGAATGCCACACACGACTGTCTACCTCCGTTGCGCTACCGATCCCATCGAGTGCCGGACACCGTCCGGCAGATTCAACCCGTCAATCCCGATCGTACTTCACGTTGGCCTTGACCGATTCGGGCAACCACGCACGCGCAGCCAGCGCAATCTCCTGCAGCGGTGCGGAAAACCACGCATTGCGCCATCCCGGTGAATCGGGAATGGAGGTGAGGCCTGCCACCATCACCACGACCACGGCGATGAACAGCCCCCGCACCAGACCGAAGAGCGCCCCGATCGAACGGTTCGCAGATGACAGGCCCGCGGCTTGGATCGCCTCAGTCAGGAGAAAGCCCACCAGCCAGAGTACCAGCAGACCGGCGAGCAGGATCACGACGAAACCGATGGCCATCCGCAATTCGGCGGGCTGGACGGACTGCGGGAGGAACGCGCCGGCGGCCCCCGCGAACTGCCGCGCGGCCACGAACGCCAGCACCCACGACACGAGCGCGATGGCTTCCTTCACGAAACCGCGCATGACTCCGAGAAGGATCGACACCCCCAGGATGGCCAGCACAGTGAAGTCAAACCAGGTCATCGGCTCGTTCCGGACCGCGTCACTGGCCTGCCTGCACGACCTTGAGCTCGCCCGCAGCGAGCTTCCTGGCGACCAGCTTGGTACGCGCCGCCTCGGCCGCCTCGGGCGTCGGGAAGGGGCCGCAGCGCACCCGCGTCTTGGTGCCATCGGGTGTCTTGACGGGCTCGATGTAACCGGGGAAACCGGCCGAACGGAGTTCGGCGAGGAGCTGACTCGCGTTCTCCTTCGAGGAATACGCGCCCAGCTGGATGACGTGTCCCTTGCCCGGCGGCACCTTGGCGATGGCGGGCTTCTCGGCCGCTGGCGGCTTGGTCTTGGGCGGAGCCGGCTTCTCGGCGGTTTTCGGAGCGGGCTTGTCGGTGGACTTCTCGGGAGGCTTGGCAGACGGCTTCGGCGCGGGCTTCTCGGCGGATTTGTCCGCCGGCCTCTCCAGGGGCTTGTCCTGGAGCTTTTCGGCAGGCTTCGCCTCGGGTTCGACCGGAGCCGGCACGGGCGCGGTCACCGGGGGCGGACTGACGGGCGCGGGAGAAGTCGCCCCGGGCGATGCAGGGTCCGCATTGGATGAAGAAGGCGGAGCGGCCGGCGACGTCGAGCCGTCCGCAGGCGCGGCAGGCAGTGCATCCGCCTCCGGCGCCTTGGGGAATTGCTTGTCGACCGGCGGGACAGGAGGAATGACGATCTCGACGTTCTTGAGCGGCTCGGGCGGCCGGTTGTCGAGGAACCACGGGAGCACGAGCACAACGATGGCCACGAGCGCTATCGCGCCGACCAATCGGCGGCGTGCGCGCTTGCGTAGCTGAAGTGCTTCGTCGGAGACCGGTTGAGCCATCTATCGTCTGATCCGCAGCGCGTCCGACTCGAACGCCTGCGCGACGGTGAGGAAAGAGCCGAAGACCAAAATTCTATCATCGGCACGCGCTGCGGACTTCGCTTCCGAGAGAGCTTCGGCGACCGATCCGAAGCTCAGCACTTCGTCGTAGGCACCGGCATCGTCGAGTGCCCGGGAGAGGGTAGCGACATCCGTGCCCCGCGGGCCCTCGAGCGGCGCGAGGTACCAGCGGTCAACGTGCGGCTTCACGGCGCGCACCACCCCGACGATATCCTTGTCGTGGAGCATCGCGAACACGGCATGAGTCTTGTGGAACGATTCCATCTGCTCCAGTGCGCTGGCGAAACGCTGGGCGGCGTGCGGGTTGTGCGCGACATCGAGGACTGTCACCGGCCGCCCCGGCAGCACCTGAAAGCGGCCGGGCAGTTCGACCGTCAGGAGACCTTCGCGGACCGCGCCGGAAGCGACGGGAACACGGTCCTTCAGGCAATCGAGGGCGGTGATGGCGGCGGCTGCGTTGTCGAGCTGATAGTGACCGCGCAAGGCCGGATACGGCAGCCCCGAGCGCATGCCGCCGGGGCCCTCGTAGCGCCATTGCGTGTCTTCGCGCAACGCACGGAACTCGATGCCGTTGCGGATCTGCAGCGCACCGATCCGTGATGCGTGCTCGTCGATGGTATGGGGCGGATCGGGGTCGCCGATGACGGCGGGGCGGGCGCTGCGCAGGATGCCCGCCTTCTCGAAGCCGATGCTCTCCCGCGTGGGACCAAGGTATTCGATGTGATCGATGCCGATGGAGGTGATGACCGCGACGTCCGCATCGAACACGTTGACGGCATCCAGCCTTCCGCCGAGCCCGACCTCCAGCACTGCCACGTCCACACCCGCACGCAGGAAATGCCACATGGCGGCGAGCGTGCCGAACTCGAAGTACGTCAGAGACACGTCCCCGCGCGCCGCCTCCACGGCGGCAAACGCCTCGGTCAGAGTCGAATCCTCCGCCTGCCGGCGTCCGACGCGCACCCGTTCGTTGTAGGTCAGCAGATGCGGGCTCGTGTAACAGCCCACGCGGTAGCCCGCCCGGTCGAGGATCGACTCCAGCATGGCACAGGTCGATCCCTTGCCGTTCGTGCCGCCGACGGTGAGGATGGGGAAGGCCGGCGTAAGGGACAGCTTGCGTGCGACGGCGCTGACGCGATCGAGCCCCATGTCGATCGACTTGTCGTGGCGGCTCTCGATGTAACGGAGCCACTCGTCGAGGCTGGCCTCTGCGCCCGGTGCCGGGCCGGCCGTGGTGCGGGGATCGATAGCGTTCAGGGGAAGGGATGCCTCAGGTCGGCGCGGGCAGGCGCAGCAGCATCGCCAGTTGCGCCGCAATGCGGTCACGCAGTTCGCGCCGGTCGACGATCATGTCGACGGCACCATGCTCCAGCAGGAACTCGGAGCGCTGGAAACCTTCCGGCAGGGTCTGCCGCACGGTCTGCTCGATCACGCGCGGACCGGCAAAGCCCACCAGCGCGTTCGGCTCGGCGATGACCACATCGCCGATCATGGCGAAGCTCGCGGAGACGCCGCCCATGGTGGGGTCCGTGAGCACCGAGATGAACGGCAACTGCCGCCGGGCGAGCCGGGTGAGCGCGGCAGTGGTCTTGGTCATCTGCATGAGGGACATGAGGCCCTCCTGCATCCGTGCACCACCGCTTGCGGAGAAACAGATGAACGCCATGTTCTGCTCGACTGCCGTCTGGACCGCGCGCACGAAACGCTCGCCGACGACCGACCCCATGGAGCCGCCGAGGAAGCGGAACTCGAAGGCGGCGACCACGACCGGGATGTTCTTCACCGCGCCCTGCATGGCGACGAGGGCGTCTTCCTCCTCGGTCTCGGCCTGGGCCTGCTGCAGACGCTCGATGTAGCGCTTGCTGTCGACGAACTTGAGGAAGTCCACCGGCACGACTTCTGCACCGATCTCGAACCGGCCGTCCTCGTCGAGGAAATAGTGGAGGCGCTCGCGGGCACTCAGGCGGGTGTGGTGCCCGCACTTGGGGCACACCCCGAAGTTCTTCTCGAGATCGGCACGGTAGAGCACCGTCTCGCACACTTCGCATTTGCTCCAGAGGCCTTCGGGCACGGCCTTTCTGGAGACCCCTTCATTGCGCTTGATCTTCGGCGGGAGAAGCTTCTGCAACCAGCTCATTGCAATGCCTCCTGCTTGTCGAGGGTCGGGTTACCGGTCCGGTCAGGCATCCATCGCCGTCCGGATGGAGCGCACCAGCGCCCCGATGTTGGCCGCCACGTTCTCGGGTGTGGAGGCTTCGATCTCCTGCACGAGCCGGCTGCCGATGACCACGGCATCGGCGATGCCCGCGATGGCTCGAGCCGTTTCCCCGTCGCGGATGCCGAATCCTACCCCGATCGGCAGGTTGACGTGGGCGCGGATCATCGGGAGGCGACCCGAGACCTCGGACAGGTCGATGTTCGCCGCGCCGGTCACGCCCTTGAGCGACACGTAGTAGACGTAGCCGCTTGCGAGGCGGCCGACACCCTCGATCCGGGACTCCTCGGAAGTGGGCGAGAGCAGGAAGATGGAGTCGATCCCCTTCGTGCGCAAGGCCATGGTGAGCTTCTCGCTCTCCTCCGGCGGGTAGTCCACGACCAGGACGCCGTCCACGCCGGCCGAGGCCGCGGCCTCGGTGAAGGCTTCGTAGCCCATGGCCTCGATGGGATTCGCATAGCCCATCAGCACGACGGGCGTGGAATTGTCGGTCTGCCGGAAGGTCGAGACGAAGCCCAGCACATTGCGCAGCGACGTGCCGTTCTTGAGTGCCCGCTCGCTGGAACGCTGGATCGTCGGACCGTCGGCCATCGGGTCCGAGAAGGGCACCCCCAGCTCGATGATGTCGGCACCGGCCGTCACCAGGGACTGCATGATCGGCACCGTGGCCGCCTGCGTGGGGTCGCCGGCCGTGACAAACGGGATCAGCGCTTTGCGGCCCTGGGAACGCAGTCGGGCGAAGGTTTCGGAGATTCGGGACATGGGATCAGTGGGGGGTCGGGTGAGAGGCGTCCGAGGGTGCGGCGGCGGAAAGGCCCGGCGGCGCTGCAAGGCGCAGGCGCCCGCCGGGGGCGCCCGCTTCCTAGACGAAGGTCAGAGTTCGATGCCGGAGTGCTTCGCGACCGTGTTCATGTCCTTGTCCCCCCGGCCGGAGAGATTGACCAGGAGCACCTTGTCCTTCGGCATGTCCCGGGCGATCTTCATCGCGTGGGCCACGGCGTGGCTGGATTCGAGCGCGGGGATGATGCCTTCCAGGCGGCACATGGCATGGAACGCCTCAAGCGCCTCGTCGTCGGTGACGGAAACGTACTCCGCCCGGCCCGTGTCCTTCAACCACGCGTGCTCGGGGCCCACACCGGGGTAGTCGAGACCCGCCGAGATCGAGTGCGTCTCAATGATCTGGCCGTTGTCGTCCTGCATGAGGTAGGTGCGATTGCCGTGGAGCACGCCAGGCTTGCCGGCGCAGAGCGTGGCTGCATGCTTGCCGGTCGCGATGCCGAAACCGCCGGCCTCGACGCCGATCAGGCGGACTTCCTTGTGCGGAATGTACGGGTAGAACGCGCCCATGGCATTGGAACCCCCGCCGACACAGGCCAGGATGGCATCGGGCTGACGCCCAAGGACGTCAGGCATCTGCGTGAGCAGTTCGCGTCCGACCACCGAGTTGAAGTCGCGCACCATCATCGGGTAGGGATGCGGACCCGCCACCGTGCCGATGATGTAGAACGTGCCTTCGACGTTCGTCACCCAGTCGCGCATGGCTTCGTTCAGCGCGTCCTTCAGGGTCTTGGAGCCGCTCTCCACAGGCACCACCGAGGCGCCGAGAAGCTTCATGCGATAGACGTTGGGCGACTGGCGGATGACGTCCTCCGAGCCCATGTACACCACGCATTCCATGCCGTAGCGGGCGGCCACGGTCGCGGAGGCCACGCCGTGCTGACCGGCCCCGGTCTCGGCGATGATCCGCTTCTTGCCCATGTGCCGGGCGACGAGCGCCTGACCCATGGTGTTGTTGATCTTGTGCGCGCCGGTGTGGTTGAGATCCTCGCGCTTCAGCCAGATCTGCGCGCCGCCGCACTTCTGGGACAGGCGCTTCGCGTGATACACCGGGCTCGGGCGTCCGACGTAGTGCTTGAGCTCGTACTCGAACTCCTCGATGAACGCCGGATCGCTGCGCAGCTTCTCGTACTGGGTGCGCAACTCGTCCAGGGCGTGGATGAGCGTTTCGGCGACGAACACACCACCGTAGGGACCGAAGTGACCGTTCCGGTCGGGCAGGTCATACATCTGCATCTCGAACTCCTCGCACAAAAGCCGACAGCTTGTCGTGATCCTTCACACCCTTGGCGAGCTCCACACCGCTGGAGACATCCACCGCCCAGGGACGCACGGCACGGATCGCCTCGGCCACGTTGGCCGGATGCAACCCGCCTGCGAGAATGATCGGTTTCGGATACGGCCGGGGAATGAGCCCCCAGTCCGCCGTCACGCCGGAACCCCCGTGGACACCCGGAACGTAGGCGTCGATGAGAATGCCGCGGGCTGCGTCGTGAACTGCGGCCGATTGTAGCAAATCGACTCCTGGCGCCGCCGCGATTGCCTTGATGTAGGGCCGGAAAAAGCTCTTGCAGTAAGCCGCGGATTCGGCACCGTGGAACTGCAGCAGATCCAGCGGAATCTCCGCGAGCACGGCCTGCACCTCCGCCGCCGGCGCATCGACGAACAGGCCGACGGTCGTCACGAACGGCGGCAGGGCCCTGACGATGGCCGCGGCCTCCCGCAAGCCGACGTGGCGGGGGCTGCGTTCGTAGAAGATGAGGCCGATGGCATCCGCACCGAGATCGGCTGCGCGCAGCGCATCCTCGGGACGGGTGATGCCGCAGATCTTGATGCGGGTGGACATGGCAGAGGAACGTCAGAGCGGGCCCGGCGGCGGTGATGCCTCCGGCAGACCGTGCGCCGGATCATAGTCCACCTTCCAGAGGTACAGGCCATCGGGCGAGAAGGTCGGGGCAGCCACCCGCCGGTCGCGGGAGGCCAGCACTTCGCTCATCCACGAGGGCGGATGCCGGCCCGCCCCCACGTAGACCAGAGCGCCGACGATGTTGCGGACCATGTGCTGGAGGAACGCATTGGCCGTGATGTCGAAGACGAACAGGCCGTCGCGCTCGTGGAGGTTCAACGCCGTCAGGTGACGAACCGGCGTGGCGGCCTGGCATTCGGCGGCGCGGAACGCGCTGAAGTCGTGCTCGCCGATCAGGAGCCCGGCCGCTTCGCGCATCGCCACCTCGCTCAGGGGCCCGTGGTACCAGCCTACCCGCCCCTTCGACAGCCCCGGCCGCGCAGGCCGTGAGAGCAGCAGGTAGCGGTAGGTACGCGACCGGGCGGCATAGCGGGCATGGAAGTCCTCGCCCACCGCCCGGCACCACAGCACGCTCACGCCGTCCGGCAGAAAAGCGTTCACGCCGCGAGTCCAGGCGGTCTCCGGCCTCGCGGCCGCCGTATCGAAGTGGACCACCTGCCCTGTGGCATGCACGCCGGTGTCCGTCCTGCCGGCACAGATGACATCGACCGGATGACCCGCGATCGACCCGAGGGCGGCCTCGAGCGCGTCCTCGACGCCGCAGCCGGACGGCTGCGTCTGCCAGCCGCAGAAGGCGCGGCCGTCGTACTCGATGCCGAGAGCCAGTCTCATGGGGATGCTTCCGCAGTCTCACAAACGAAACGGGCACCGCGCGATGCGGTGCCCGACGTTACGGCAGGACGGAGTCCTTGCGTGCTCAGCTGCCCAGCGCGTCCAGGAGTTCCCGGGCGGCCGACTGCTGCTCGGCATCGCCCTCGGTGATGACTTCCTCGAGGATCTCGCGCGCCCCTTCCTTGTCGCCCATCTCCTGGTACGCCTTGGCGAGGTCGAACTTGGTCTGGACGTCGTACCACTTCTCGTCCTTCGCGCCGCCCGTGGGCATCACGGTCGGGCTGTCGCCGAGATCGAGGCTGATGCCGGACAGATCGAGGTCAGTGGCACCGATCACGCCGGGACGGGTGGATTCGAGATCCGACTCGGGCAGCGACTTCGGCAGCATGACGCCGGGAGAGGTCTCCTCGAGCGGCGAGCTGTCGAGCTTGAGAGTGTCCAGATCGAAGCTGACATCGTCGAGCGTCGAATCGACGTTCACCACGGGAACGCGGCGGGTGCCGCCGATCGTGGATTCGGTGTCGCCGATGTCGAAGTCCAGACCGCCCGTAGCGGACCGCTGACCCTGCGCCGCCAGGCTGAGGCCGGGCAGCGTGGGCAGATCGGCGGCATCGGTCGGGGCGATGGTGCTGGTCGGATCGAAAGCGGCCATTTCGGAGGTCTGCGCGAGCGGATCGCCGCTGTCGACCCGGGTGATGGTCTTGCTCGGATCGAAGACGTCGTCGGGTTCGGTCGCACCGCCCAGGAGTCCGAGATCGATGTCGGTCGTGGTGGTGCCACTCCGCTCGAGGTCCTGACCCAGCTGGCCGAGATCGATGTCGGTCGTGGACCCGGCACTCGTCGCCTCGAAGTCGAGGTTGAAGTCGAGATCGTCCCTGGGACCGGCATCGAACGCCGGCATCTGCATGGTGGACTCGTCGTCCGACCCGGGTACCGTCTTGTCGACAGTGTCCTCGTCGACGCGACCGGAGGCGTAGCGCGGGTTGGTGGCGTCGATCTGGTAGCCGAGCTGCACGGCCTTTTCCCAGAGGTCGCCCTCGCCGCCCGTACCCTTCTGCAGATCGGTGGCCACGCGCTCGAAGGCGTTGGCATCCCCGCGCTTGGCGTAGATCTCGAGCAGCTTGGCGTGCAGTTCATGGCGCGTCGGGTTGGCCGCAATGGCTTCCTTCAGACGCTCCTCGGCCTGGGAATCCCGACCGTAGATCAGGAACACTTCGGCTTCCGCCAGCGCATCGCTCTCGTCACTCAGCGCCCCCGTCGACGCCTGCACCGAGGAGGCGGCGGTAGCGGTGGCCGCACCGGCGGCAGCGGCAAACCCGGCGGGGCCGAAGGTGTCCTCGGCGCTTTCCAGCGGCTCCATCGACTCGTCGAGCGCCTTGCGGCCGGCCCCGGCGGCACCCGCCTTCTTGCGCTTCCAGGCGGAGAAACCGAGTCCACCGAGCGCAGCCACGACCAGCGCGCCTGCGCCGAGGATCAACGGATTGTCGAGCAACTGATCGACCAGGCTCGGCGGCGGCGGCGGAGGCGGCGGCACGAACTTGGGCTTCGGCGGAGGCGGAGGCGGAGCCTCGGCGGCGGGCGGTTCGACCGGCTTGTCGGTCGGCGGCGCGGAAGCTTCGGGCGCCGGCGGCGCGGGCAGAGGCTCACCCTTCGGCGGTTCACCCGGTGCGGGCAGCGGCGCCGGCACTTCGGCCTTCGGCGGTTCCGGCATGACGGGCGGCGGCGGAGGCGGCGGTGCAGCGGGCTTCTCCGGTGCCTTCTCGACGGGCTTCTGCAAGTCCGCCATGCCCTTGCTCTTCATTTCGAGCAGGGCCTGCATGTCCTTGATCTGCTTCTCGAGCTGAGCGATGCGCTGATTGGCGTCGCCCACGGCGCGGCCCTTCGCCGCGATCTCTTCCTCGAGGGTGCGGATCCGCTCCTGCGTCTTCGTGTCGGAAACCGGTGCCGGCGCGCCGCTCTTCGGGGTCTCACCCTTGGAGAGCTTGAGGATGTCCTTGCTGGCGTCCTGGGCCGGAGGCGTCTTTTCCTCGACCTTCGTGGTGATCTTGCCACCTGCGGTGCGGCCGGCCGGCTCGTCCGCCGGCATCGTGCTTTCGGCGGCGTCGGCAAGCCGGGACCGGTAGGCCTTCCAGTTGGAAGACTGGACGCGAAATTCCTTCAGCGCGTCCTGCGGAGACAGGCCGGAGAGGTCCGCGGCCGTCGGCACGCGGAGCACCTGACCCGCCTTCAGGCGGTTCATGTTCTTGCCTTCGAAGGCATCCGGATTGTTGCGGTACAGCAGCACGAGCATCTGCTCGAGCGTGGCGTCGGCAGGACGGGTCTCGCGGGCAATCTGGGCGAGGGTTTGACCACGCTTCACCGGGCCGTACTCGGCGGGGCTGCCACCCGACGCGGGCGCCGGGGCAGCGTCCGAACCGGGCTCCGCAGTGGCGGCAGCCTTGGGCTCGGGACGGGCGGCCTTCGAACCTGCCTTGGGCTTCTTGCCTGTCTCGGCCGGCGGCGCGGCGACCTGGCCGGACTCGGCCTGGGGAACGGGTTGCGCCTGCAGCGAATCGGGGGCGGCGGACGGCTTCACTTCCGCGCCGGGATCAGCTTCGCCGTCCTTGACGATGGGCGGATCGACGAGGGCCGTGTAGGCGCGCACGAGCCGCCCGGAATTCCAGGACAACTCGACCATGAAATCGATGAACGGCTCGTTCAGCGCCTGGGGGGCGCTCACCTTGATGTAGGGATCGCCGTTGGGACGCTTCTCAAGCGACAGCCTCAGGTTCGAGACGTAGGCCGTATAGGGGAGGTCCGCCTGACGGAATGCATCAGGCGAACCGAGCCGCGCCACCAGGGAGGCGACTTCTTCCTTCTTGAGCGAAACGAGGTCGACTTCGCCACGGAAGGGCTGCCCCAGTGTGGACAGGACGGTAAGCCGTCCCAGCCCGGCGGCATGTGCCCCGGGCGTCACTGTCAGCAGCGTCAGCGCGGCGGCGGCCGCGCGAATCATCCTTTTACCCACCGCGCCACCCTTAGACTCTTGGACCGTAGAAGAAAATTAACATCATAGGGTTACCGATGCAAGCTAAACTTGCCTCTCATGATTACACCCTTTGCGACTGTCTTTTCGGCGCATTTTCACGGAACTGGAGCCCAAAGTGGTTTTTTGTGCGGTGGGGTCGATCCTCCCGAAAGTGAAGTTCCTGGCGGGCCCGCGATCAGCCGCGGCGCTCGATGAGAATCCGCAGCATGCGGCGCACCGGTTCGGCGGCGCCCCAAAGCAACTGATCCCCGACCGTGAAGGCCGCCAGGTACTCCGGCCCCATCGGCAGCTTGCGCAACCGCCCGATGGGCACTTCCAGCTTCCCGGACACCGCCGCCGGCGTGAGCGAGGCGAGCGAGGCTTCCCGGGTGTTCGGAACGACCTTCACCCATTCGTGGGCGCCGGCCAGCATGCCCTCGATATCGGACAGGGGAATGTTCCTCTTTAGCTTGATCGTGAGCGCCTGGCTGTGGCAGCGCATCACACCCACCCGGGTACAGATTCCGTCGATGGGGATGGCGACCGCGCCGTCCAGCCCCAGGATCTTGTTGGCTTCCGCCATGCCCTTCCACTCTTCCCGGCTCTGACCGTTGCCGAGATCCTTGTCGATCCAGGGCAGCAGGTTGCAGGCGAGCGGATGGCCGAAGTTCTCGATAGGGAAGTCGTTGCTGCCCATCGCCTGGTGCACTGCACGATCGATGTCGAGGATCGTGGCGGACGGGTGGTCGAGATAGCTCTTTGCGGCCGAGTGCGCGGCGCCCATCTGCTCCACCAGTTCGCGCATGTTCTGGGCCCCTGCGCCCGATGCGGCCTGGTACGTCATCGCCGTGACCCAATCCACGAGGCCCTCGCGGAACAGCCCGGTCATGGCCATGAGCATCAGGCTCACGGTGCAGTTGCCACCGATGAAGTTCTTCACACCCTTGTCGAGTGCCACGTCGATCCCGTGCCGGTTCACGGGGTCCAGCACGATGACGGCGTCGTCCTTCATCCGCAGCGTCGAGGCGGCATCGATCCAGTAGCCGGTCCACCCGGCCTCGCGCAGCTTCGGATAGACGGCATTGGTGTAGTCGCCGCCCTGGCAGGACACGATGGCGTCCAGCGTCTTCAGCCTGGCGATGTCGTTGGCGTCCTCCAGCTTGGCCGGCGGGCCACCGAACGAGGGGCCGTCCCCGCCGACATTCGACGTGCTGAAAAACGCGCCGTCGATGTCGCGGAAGTCCCGCTCCCAGACCATCCGCTGCAGGAGCACAGAACCGACCATGCCCCGCCATCCCACGAAACCCACACGCATTGCGCCCATCTCGGACCTCCTCGACGCTGATACTTCGGAATCGGAAACTGGCCGGTCAGCGGTGTCCGCCTGCCAGCGCAGCGATTACGGCGTCGCCCATCTGAAGCGTCCCGATGGCCGTCTGGCCCGGGCCTGCTATGTCGACGGTGCGCTTGCCGTCCTTCAGTACCTGGCGCACGGCGCGCTCGATTCTGTCGGCCGTATTGTTGTCGTTGAAAGAGTAGCGGAACATCATTGAAAGCGACAGGATGGTCGCGAGCGGATTGGCCACGCCCTTGCCGGCGATGTCCGGCGCGGACCCGTGAATGGGCTCGTAGAGGCCCTTGCTGGCGCTATCGAGCGAGGCGGACGGCAGCATGCCGATGGACCCCGTGAGCATCGACGCTTCGTCCGACAGGATGTCGCCGAACATGTTCCCGGTGACGATCACGTCGAACTGCTTGGGCGCGCGCACGAGCTGCATGGCCGCGTTGTCCACATACATGTGCGACAGCTCCACGTCCGGAAAGTCCTTGGCGACCTCGTTCACGACTTCGCGCCAGAGGATGCTCGTGTCGAGCACGTTCGCCTTGTCGACGGAACACAGCTTGCGCGAACGCTTGCGCGCAATCGCGAAACCGACGCGTGCGATGCGGGCGATCTCCGACTCGGAGTACTTCATCGTGTCGAAGCCTTCCCGCTCGCCGGAGGCCGTGGTGCGGCGGCCGCGGGGCTCACCGAAGTAGATGTCGCCGGTCAACTCGCGCAGGATCATGATGTCCAGCCCCGCGACGAGTTCCGGGCGGAGGCTGGAGGCTCCAGCGAGTTCCTCGTACACCATCGCCGGGCGCAGATTCGTGAAGAGACCGAGTTCCTTGCGGATGCGCAGCAGCCCCTGCTCCGGACGCACGGGGCGCGGCAGCGTGTCGTACTTCGGGCCACCCACGGCGCCGAGCAGGACCGCGTCGGCCTGCTTCGCGAGCTTCAGCGTGCCTTCCGGCAGCGGATCGCCCGCCGCGTCGTAACCCGCGCCGCCGATGGGCGCGGTTTCCATTTCCAGGCTCGCGCCCTCGCTGGCGAAGTGCTGCAGCACGCGAACCGCCTGCTGCACGATCTCCGGCCCGATCCCGTCTCCGGGGAGCACCGCAATCTTCATGACCGACATTCTCCGTTCGGGGCGCGACGGCGCCCGCTTTCGAATTGTGTGAAGGGACTGCGCTTCAGACGTACAGCCAGGGCTGCGTCGCCTTGCGTCTGTCTTCGTACTCGCGGATGACATCCGCGTGCTTCAGGGTGAGGCCGATCTCGTCCAGACCTTCGAGCAGGCAGTGGCGCCGGAAGGCGTCGACCGTGAAGTCGAAGGTCTGCCCTCCGGGCGCCGCGACCTTCTGTGCCACCAGATCGACGGTGATCTGATAGCCCGGCGTGGCTTCGACTTCCAGGAACAGGCGGTCCACCACGCCGGCCGGCAGGATCACCGGCAGCAGCCCGTTCTTGAAGCTGTTGTTGAAGAAGATGTCCGCGTAGCTGGGCGCGATGACCGCACGGAAGCCGAAGTCCATCAGTGCCCAGGGCGCGTGCTCGCGCGACGAGCCGCAGCCGAAGTTCTCGCGGGCGAGCAGGATCTTCGCGCCGCGATAGCGCGGCTGGTTGAGCACGAAGTTGGGGTTGGGCACGCGCGTGGCGGGGTCCATGCCCGGTTCGCCGTGGTCCATGTAGCGCCACTCGTCGAACAGGTTGGGACCGAAGCCGCTGCGCTTGATGGACTTCAGGAACTGCTTGGGAATGATGGCGTCGGTGTCGACGTTGGGCCGGTCGAGCGGTGCCGCGAGGCCCTGCAGGATGGTGAACTTCTCCATGGCGTGGTCTCCCGGTCAGAGTTGGCGGACGTCGACGAAACGGCCCGCGATGGCTGCCGCGGCCGCCATGGCCGGGCTCACGAGGTGAGTGCGGCCGCCGGCGCCCTGGCGCCCTTCGAAGTTCCGGTTCGAGGTGGAGGCGCAGCGTTCACCGGCCTCCAACCGGTCGTCGTTCATCGCGAGGCACATGGAACAGCCCGGCTCGCGCCATTCGAAGCCGGCCTCGCGGAAGACGCGGTCGAGACCCTCGGACTCGGCCTGGCGCTTCACCAGCCCGGAACCCGGCACGACCATCGCGAGCTTGACGGAGGCCGCCACGCGCCGGCCCTTCACGACGTCGGCCGCGGCGCGCAGATCCTCGATGCGGGAGTTGGTGCAGGAACCGATGAAGACCTTGTCGATGCGGATGGAGGTGATGGGCATGTTGGCCTGCAGGCCCATGTACTGCAGCGCGCGCTCGACCGACTGGCGGCGGACCGGGTCGTCGATCTTCTGCGGGTCGGGCGTGCTCGCGAGCACGCTGTCGACCATCTCGGGCGACGTGCCCCACGTGACCTGCGGCATGATGTCCTCGGCGCGCAGTTGCACCACCTTGTCGTACTGCGCGCCTTCGTCCGTGCGCAGCGTGCGCCAGTGGGCCACGGCGCGGTCCCACAGGTCGCCCTTGGGAGAGAAGGTACGGCCGCGGAGGTATTCGATGGTCTTGTCGTCCACGGCCACCATCCCGGCACGCGCGCCGGCCTCGATGGCCATGTTGCAGAGGGTCATGCGGCCTTCCATCGACAGGCCGCGGATGGCCGCGCCGCCGAACTCGATGGCGTAACCCGTGCCGCCCGCCGTGCCGATGCGGCCGATGACGGCCAGCACGATGTCCTTGGCGGTGACGCCCTTGCCCAGCACGCCGTCGACCTGGACGGCCATGCTCTTCGCCTTCTTCATGTTCAGGCACTGGGTCGCGAGCACGTGCTCGACTTCCGACGTGCCGATGCCGAAGGCCAGCGCCGCGAAGGCGCCGTGGGTGCTCGTGTGGGAGTCACCGCACACGACCGTCATGCCGGGCAGCGTGGCGCCCTGCTCCGGTCCGATCACGTGCACGATGCCCTGACGGCCGTCGAGGAACGGGAAGTAGGCCTTGGCTCCGAATTCGCGGATGTTGGCGTCGAGCGTCTCGACCTGCAGGCGCGAGATCGGGTCACGGATGCCCTGGTCCCAGTCCTTGGTCGGCGTGTTGTGGTCGGCGGTGGCCACGACCGAGTCGATGCGCCAGGGCTTGCGCCCGGCGAGCTTCAGGCCTTCGAAGGCCTGGGGACTCGTGACTTCGTGGACCAGATGGCGGTCGATGTAGATGAGCGCGGTGCCGTCGGCTTCCTCGCGCACCACGTGGCTCGACCAGAGCTTGTCGTAGAGGGTCTGGGGCTGCATGGATGTTCTCCGGGGAGCCCGAGATTATGTCATAAGGGCTGCGGAAAACGCCTCGCGTCCAGCCACTTCCAGGTGATCAGAAAGGCCAGCAGCCCCGCCACTGCACCCGCCGTGAAGGTCCACGCCCCGCCGGCGTGATCCCACAGGAAGCCCGCCATGAGCTGCCCCAACGCCCCGCCTGCCCCGAAGCCGATGCCGGAATAGAGGGCCTGGCCCTTGGACTGATGGCGCCCCCGGAAGAACCGGTGCGTAAGGCCGACCGCCGCCCCATGGAACACGCCGAAAGTGGCGGCGTGCGCCAATTGGCCCAGGAACACGACCACGGGCCAGTCCGGGAGCCAGCCCGTGAAGACGAAACGCACGAATGCGATCCCGTACGCGGCGAGCAGCAGTTTCCTCGGGTCGAAGCGGGTGGCGAGCCGGGTCCAGTAGAAGAACACGGCGATCTCCGCGATCACTCCCAGCGCCCAGTAGAACCCCACCTGGGCCTTGCTGTAGCCATGGTCCACCAGCCAGATCGAGTAGAAGGCGTGGAAAGGGCCGTGGCACACGGACATGAGGAAGCAGCCCGCGAGCAAAGCGATCACCTCGGGACGGCTGAGAATCTGCAGGATCCCGTGGGCGTCGTCGTGATGGGCGTGGCGCGGCGCTTCGGGCACCCGGTAGGCGCTCATGGCATGGACCACGAGCAATCCCAGGATCAGCCACAGCAGAGCCCGGATGGACGTGTGATCGAGGAGGTATCCCCCGGCCACCACCACGAGGACGAAACCCACCGAACCCCAGGCGCGGATGCGGCCGTACCCCGCCGGGTGCTCGGCCAGGTGCGCCATGGTCGTGGCTTCCACCAGCGGCAGCGAACCGCACCAGAACACGTTCATGGCCAGCATCACGCCGAACAGCCAGGCGTAGGTGGTGCCCTGGAAGAACGCGAGGAAGACGACGGCTGTCATGGTGGCCGTCAGCCGCACGATCGGTGTGCGGCGTCCGCGATGGTCCGCGAGCCAGCCCCAGAGCGCTGGGCCGACCATACGGGTGACGGGAACCAGCGCGAGCAGCGTGCCGATCTGCGCCGCGCTCATTCCCGCGGACTTGAGATAGAGCGGCCAGAAGGGCGCGTAGGCGCCCAGGAACGCGAAATACCAGAAGTAGAAGTTCCCGAGCGCGAATGCCGGCGTGCGGGGGATCACTGGAAGGAGGTGCTAGCGCTCACGGAACCTAGTGCCCTTCGGGGTCGGTGGAGGCGCGCGAAGGGTTCAGGGGATGGCGATCCCGCGCCCCCTCTGGCGCACTCGCGGCGATGACCGGCGTGGCGACGGACACATCCGCATTCTGGGCGCGATGCCGCAGGGCGTGATCCATGAGCACCATCGCGAGCATCGCCTCGGCGATCGGGGTGGCGCGGATACCGACACAGGGATCGTGGCGCCCGAACGTCTCCACCGTGACCGGGTTGCCGGCCTTGTCGATGGAGCGCCGCGCGAGACGGATGCTGGAGGTGGGCTTGATCGCGACGTTCACCACCACGTCCTGCCCGGTGGAAATGCCACCGAGAATCCCGCCGGCGTTGTTCGAGAGAAAGCCCTCGGGCGTCATCTCGTCGCCGTGCTCGGTGCCCAGCTGCGCGACGGAGGCGAACCCGGCGCCGATCTCCACGCCCTTCACGGCGTTGATGCTCATCATGGCGTATGCGATGTCGGCATCGAGCTTGTCGTCGACGGGCTCGCCCCAGCCGGGCGGCACGCCCGTGGCCACGACAGTGACCTGCGCGCCGACCGAGTCGCCGGTCTTGCGCAGGCGTTCCATGTAGGCCTCCAGCTCGGGCACCACGTCCGGGTCGGCGGAGAAGAACGGATTGTCGTGCACGGACGACCAGGTCTTGAACGGCATCGGTACCGGCCCAAGCTGGGAGAGGTAGCCGCGGATCTCGACGCCGAAGCGCTCGAGCAACCACTTCCGCGCGATGGCGCCTGCCGCGACGCGCACCGCGGTCTCCCGCGCGGACTGGCGACCGCCACCGCGATAGTCGCGCACACCGTATTTCTGCCAGTACGTGTAGTCGGCGTGACCCGGACGGAAGGTGTCCTTGATGTTGCCGTAATCCTGACTGCGCTGATCGGTATTGCGGATGAGCATCCCGATGGGGGTGCCCGTGGTCCTGCCCTCGAACACGCCGGACAGGATCTCGACGGTGTCGCTTTCCTTGCGCTGGGTGACGTAGCGGGAGGTGCCGGGCTTGCGGCGGTCGAGGTCGGGCTGGATGTCGGCCTCGGACAGTTCCATCCCCGGGGGGCAGCCGTCCACCACGCAGCCAATGCCCGGCCCGTGGCTCTCGCCGAAAGATGTGACGCAGAAGAGACGGCCGACGGTGTTGCCCGACATCGCTAACTCTCTAAAAATCAAAGGTGAATGCTATCACGCAGGTCCACGTATCCGGCACCCGCCTCCTCGCGTTTTCCTTGCAGGAAGGCGCCGCCGTGCCGATGATTGTTCCGTGCAGTCACCCGTAGGTCGCCTCATGTCGCACCCGCTTCCCCGATTCCTCACCTGGCAGGACCTGCCCGCGTACGCGTGGCTGGCACAGCCGATGTGGGTATTCGACCCTGTGAACCGCCGGAAGCTCTGGGCCAACCCGGCCGGCCTGGCCCTCTGGAAGGCGGCGACACTGGACGAACTCCTCGCCCGCGACTACAGCGACCAGACCGACGCGACCCGCGCGCGGACGGAGGCCTTGCTGGAAATGGTCCGCCGCGGGGACACCCCGGTGGACTACTGGACGTTCTACCCCCCGCACGAACCGGTTCGGGTCGAGGTCCGGACCACGGGCATCGTCGCGCCCTCAGGAGACCTGGTGCTGATGTTCGCGGCCCGCGAACTGAACGCGCAGGAAATGCCCCCTGAGGTGTCGAGGCGGATCGAGGCCTACCGCCATACCGGGGCGCTGATCTCGCTGCACCGGCCGGACGGCGGCGCCCTCAACCGCAATCCTGCCGCGATCGAAACCTTCGGGCCGCTCTCGGTACCCCCGGCCCCGGGCGATCTGGCCAACCAGCTGGGCGGTGCGGACAATGCGCGCGGCGCGCTGCACGTCCTCGCCACCACAGGACGCTTCGCGTCGCGCGTGTCCGTCGACACCCGGCAGGGGCGTCGCTGGCTCGATGTCACCCTGCGCCGCGTGCCGGATCCCGCCGATGGCGGAGAACTGCTGCTGTTCGACGCTCAGAACGCCACCGAGGCGCACAAGGCGACCAGCCGGATCGAGGCCGAGAACCGGCTGCTTTCCATGATTTCGGTCGGCACGCCGGTGCTGGAAGTCCTCGACTCGCTGGTGCGGTCCATCGAGGCGCTGAGCGGCAACATGCGCTGCTCCATGCTCGAGCTGCGAGACGGCCGCGTGCACAACCTCGCCTCGCCGTCCCTGCCCGACGCCTACACGGAGGCCGTCGAGGGAGTGGTCATCGGCCCGAGCGTGGGGTCCTGCGGCACGGCGCTATGGCGCGGCGAACGCGTGGTGGTGGAAAGCATCGCGACCGATCCGCTCTGGCGCGAGTTCAGCGGCCTTGCCCTGGCCCACGGCCTGCACGCCTGCACGTCCGTTCCGATCGCGGACTCCGACGGCGTCCTGCTCGGCACGTTCGCCGCGTACTTCGATACGCCGCGGCGCCCGACGCCGTTCGAGGACGAACTCCTTGCGTCGGGCCGCAGCGTGGCAGCGATCGCCCTGGAGCGCGCCCGCGCTCAGGCAGCCATCGAGGACGGCCGCGCCCAGCTGCAGATGATCCTCGACGCGATGCCGATGAGCATTGCCTACACCGACAGCGACCTGCGCTACCGTTTCGTGAACTCGGGATACGAATTGCTGTTCGGGGTGCCGCGCGGAGACGCGGTCGGGCGGCAGGTGCCGGACGTGCTGGGCCATGGCCGGTTCCGCGTCATCAAGCCCTATCTCGACCGTGCGCTCGCCGGCGAGGAAGTCCGCTGGGATCGCGAGGATCGCGACCTCGCCGGCGGCACCCGTCATCTCGAGATCCACTACGTCCCGCACCGGGCCCCCGACGGCCGCGTCGTGGGGCATTTCGGCATCGTCCACGACATCTCGGCACGCAAGGAGAACGAGCGCCTCCTGAAGTATCTGGCCACGCACGACCAGCTCACGGGGCTTCCCAACCGCAATCTGCTCGTCGAGCACCTCGGGCTCGCCCTTGCGCGGGCCTTGCGCTCCGGCCGGAAGGTCGCGGTGATGTTCCTGGACCTCGACCGGTTCAAGACCGTCAACGACACGCTCGGTCACGACGCCGGGGATCGCCTGCTCGAATCGCTCGCCGCGCGATTCCGAGACCACCTGCGCAAGAGCGACATCCTCGGCCGCCTCGGTGGCGACGAGTTCGGGGTGCTGCTCGACGATATCGACGACATCCAGGATGCGGCGACGAGCGCGCAGAAACTGATCGACCTTGCGGCAGAGCCGTTCCGGATCGGCGGTCACGAGTTCTACGTCACCGCAAGCATCGGGATCGCGGTATCCCCGGGCGACGGCACGGAACCCGGCGTGCTGCTGAAGAATGCCGACATCGCGATGTACCGGGCCAAGGGTCAGGGCAAGAACACGTTCCAGTTCTTCTCGGCGGAGGCGACGGCCTCCACATTCGAGCAGCTCATGCTGGAAAGCGCTCTGCGCAAGGCGCTGGAGCGACACGAGTTCGTGCTGCACTACCAGCCGATCGTGAATCTCTCGACGGGTCGCGCCGAGGCGGTGGAATCGCTGCTGCGGTGGCGCCATCCGGAGCTGGGCGTGGTGTCGCCCGCGCGCTTCATCCCCATGGCCGAGGAGACCGGCCTGATCGTCCCGATCGGCGCATGGGTCCTGCGCGAAGCCTGCCGACAGTTCGCCACCCTGACTGGCGTCGCGGACCTGCGCGTTGCCGTGAACCTGTCGCCCCGCCAGCTGGGCTCGTCCGACGTGGTGAATATCGTGCGCGAGGCCCTCGCCGACTCGGGTCTGGCCCCCGGACTCCTGCGGCTCGAGGTGACCGAAAGCAGCATGATGCAGAACCCGGAGGCGGCCGTGCGGACACTGCAGGCGCTCCGCGCGCTGGGCGTCACCATCGCCGTGGACGACTTCGGCACCGGCTACTCCTCGCTGTCGTTCCTGCGGCGATTCCCCATCGACGGCCTGAAGATCGACCAGTCCTTCGTGCGTGACGTGGTGGACGACGAGAACGACGCCGCCATCGCGCGCGCGGTGATCGCGATGGGGCGGAGCCTGCGGCTCGACATCGTCGCGGAGGGTGTCGAGACCGAGGCGCAGCTCGATTTCCTGCGCGCGGAGGGATGCGACAAGGCGCAGGGCTACCTGTTCAGCCGGCCGCTGGAGTTCGAAGCCCTGCAGGCGTGGCTTGCCGACGAGAACGGGCACCGGAGGGCCTCCGGGAACGCGTAAAATCGCGGCGATTGCCGCTGCGAGACCAATCCCGATGGAGCAGTACCACTCCCTGATGCGCCGGGTCCTCGAGACCGGCACCCGCAAGTCCGACCGCACCGGCACCGGCACCCTGAGCGTGTTCGGGGCGCAGCTGCGGTTCGACCTCTCCGAGGGCTTCCCGCTCGTCACCACGAAGAAGCTCCACCTGAAGTCGATCGTCCACGAACTGCTCTGGTTCCTGCAGGGCGACACCAACGTGCGCTACCTGCGGGAGAACGGCGTCACGATCTGGGACGAATGGGCAGACGACAACGGCGAGCTGGGCCCGGTCTACGGGCACCAGTGGCGCTCGTGGCCCACGCCCGACGGCGGACACATCGACCAGATCACCCAACTGCTCGCCGACCTGAAGCGAAATCCGGATTCGCGGCGGCTCATCGTCACGGCGTGGAACCCGGCAGACCTGCCGAAGATGGCCTTGTCACCCTGCCACGCGCTGTTCCAGTTCTACGTGGCGGACGGCAAGCTCTCCTGCCAGCTGTACCAGCGCAGCGCGGACATCTTTCTGGGGGTGCCCTTCAACATCGCGTCGTACGCGCTGCTCACGCTGATGGTGGCGCAGGTGTCGGATCTCGCCCCCGGCGAATTCATCCACACGTTCGGCGATGCCCACCTGTACCTCAACCACCTCGACCAGGCGCGCGAGCAGCTTTCGCGCGCGTGCCGTCCTCTGCCGGTGATGAAGATCAACCCGGCTGTAAAGGACCTCTTCGCGTTCCGCTACGACGACTTCACGCTGGTGGGGTACGACCCGCACCCGCACATCAAGGCGCCCGTCGCGGTCTGAAAGGTCGGTGGGGCGCGGGACAGTATGCCGCCCCGCGCCGGACGGTCAGACGAAGTTCGTCGACTGGATCCGCAGCACGCCCTTGGCCGTCATGTCGGTCCAGGCGGCTTCCAGGCCCGTCCCGCCCAGGTTGATGCCCCGGCAGGCGTCCTCGATCACCGCGGCCTCGAAACCGGCCGCACGCGCGTCCACCGCACTCCAGGCCACGCAGAAGTCCGTCGCCAGCCCGCAGAAGAAGCAGCGCGCGATGTTGCGTTCCTTCAGATAGCCGGTGAGACCGGTGCCGGTCTTCTTGTCGGCCTCGAGGAAGGCAGAGTAGCTGTCCACCTCGCGGTTGTAGCCCTTGCGGATGACGAGCATGGCATGCGGAACGGACAGGCCGGGCGCGAGGTCGGCGCCTTCGGTGCCCTGGACGCAGTGGTCCGGCCACAGCACCTGGGTGCCGTACGGCACCTGCGTGGTCTCGAAGGGCTTCTTGCCCGGATGCTGGGACGCGAACGAGATATGGTCCGCCGTGTGCCAGTCCTGCGTGAGGACGACGTTCTCGAACTTGCCGGCCAGCGCGTTGATGAGCGGGACGATCTCGTTGCCCTTGTCCACCGCCAGCGAACCGCCGGGGATAAAGCACTTCTGCACGTCGACGACGATGAGCACGTCCTTCGAGGTCGGGGAGATCTTCTTGTAGGCCAGGGCCGTGGACAGCCAGCCGGCACTGCCCAGGGCGACCGCGGAGCCCGCGGCGAACTTCAGAAAACTGCGGCGATCGATGTCACGCATTGCCTCTCTCTCCAGTCTAGGGGAAGGTCTGATCAGGGTCGGGCCCCGTCTCTCGCGGCAGGGGTCCCGTTCCTCCGCGTCCGGATTGTATGCCCGCCTCGGGATGGTAGCGGGGCAGTCGTCGCCGGTGGTAGCCTCCACGCATGAAGATCGAACTCATCTGCACTGGCGACGAAGTGCTGACGGGCGCCACCGTCAACACCAATTTCAGTCACATTAGCCAGGCTCTCGGCGATGCGGGACTCGAAGTCATCTGGGGTACCACCGTCGGCGACGACCGTGAAACCCTGCTCGCTGCCTTCCAGCTCGCGTCGAAGCGGGCCGACGCCGTCATCGTCAACGGCGGCCTCGGCCCGACGGTCGACGATCTCTCGCAGGAGATCGCCGCGAAGGCCGCGGGCGTGGAACTCGTCTTCGACGAGACCTGGTTCAAACGCATGGAGGAGTACTTCCACAAGCGCTCGCGGGTGATGCCTCCCAGCAACCGCAAGCAGGCGATGCTGCCCGCCGGGTCCGAGTGCATCGACAACCCGATCGGCACGGCCTGCGGCTTCGCGGTCGACATCGGCAAGGCGCGGTTCTTCTTCACGCCCGGCGTACCCCGCGAAATGAAGCGCATGCTGGCCGAGCAGGTGATCCCCCGGCTCCTGCAGCGCAGCGGCCGGCCGGGCGCATCGATACTCAAGCGCTTCCACTCCTTCGGCATCGGCGAGTCCCGCGCGGACGGCATGCTGGCCGACGTGGAGGCGATGGCCGAGGACGGCAGCTGCAAGCTCGGCTTCCGCGCTCACTACCCCCAGCTCGAGACCAAGCTGAACGTACGTGGTCGTGACATGGACGAAGTGCGCCGCCGGCTGGCGCCGGTCGAGGCGGAAGTCCGCAAGCGTCTCGGCAATTTCGTCGTCGCCGAGGACGACGCCAAGCTGGAAGGCGTGATTCTCGATGCCATGCTCGCCGGCGGGCACACGCTTGCCGTGGCCGAGATGTTCACCGGGGGCGCGCTCGCCGCGCGGATCGCGCCGCTGCCCGGCGCCGAGAAGGTGTTCCAGCGTGGCGTGGTCGCCCGGTCCCTGGAGCAGTTGCGCGACGCCGTGGCGATGTCCGCGGACAGCGCCGCAGCGGAAGTCTCGCCGGCGTTTGCCGGGCAGATCGCCACGACATTACGCGAGTCCGCGCGGACGACACACGCACTCGCCGTGCTCATCGAACTGGACGAAGGCGAGGATCGCATCGAGTTCGGCGGCACGATCTGCGTCGCCATCGCCAATGCGGCAGGCACCACGACGCGACGTGCGCGGATGCTGGGCGGTCGGGAATGGATCCGGCTCGGCGCCGTGGAGTTGGGACTCGACTGCCTGCGTCGGCAGTTGCAGGGATTGCCGGTCGAAGAGCGGATCGATTTCGAGAAAGTGTGACGACCGCCTCGCGCGAATTGAATCGCACCCCGTAGCCCGGACGAGGGGCGAACGCCCCGACTCCGGGAACATCGTCTCATCACCCACCACCGCCCCGGAGTCGCGGCTTGCGCCGCTCGTCCGGGCTACGGGTCTTCGACGACCTCGGCTGCGCGTGCCAGTACGGATTCCTCTCGCGTCACGCCGAGCGCGCCGATGGCGCGCAACCACGCCTCGAACTTCTCCGGATCGTTGATCGTGCGGATCTCCGAGAACGCGGTCTTCGCTTCGGGGTAACGGCGCTGCAAAAGATGCAACCACTGCTTGATGCGCCCGGCGCGGTGCCGGGCCTCGACGTTCACCGAGACCATGCCCCACAAGTCGCCCAGGAGCGGTAGGAGCGCACGCCAGGCGATCGGCTTCACACCACCATGCGCCGCGGTGCGGATCGCCCACGCGAGCGCCGGATCGGCGACCATGCCACGGCCGATCATGATGGCATCGCACCCGGATTCGGCGCGGCAACGCATCGCGTCATCCACCGTCCAGATCTCGCCGTTGGCCACGACGGGAATCCGCACGGCCTCCCGAACCGCACCGATGCGATCCCAGTAAGCCGGGGGCCGATAGCCGTCAGCCTTGGTACGCCCGTGCACCACGATCTCCGCGGCGCCACCCGACTGGATGGCCAGCGCGCACTCCACCGCCCGCGACGGATCGTGATAGCCGAGCCGCATCTTCGCGGACACCGGCATGGACGCAGGCACGGCTCGCCGCACTGCAGCAACGATTTCGGCGATCAGTTCCGGCTCGTCGAGCAGCACGGCACCGCCGCGGTGCCGGTTCACGGCCTTGGCCGGGCAGCCGAAGTTGAGATCGATGCCCGCCGGGCCGAGCGAAGCGAGCCGCTCGGCGTTCTCCGCCAGACACACCGGATCGGACCCGAGCAGTTGCGCCCGGACCGGCACCCCCGCGGGCGTGCAGCCCCCGTTACGCAGCTCCGGCACGATGCGCAGGAAAACCCGCTCGGGCAGCAGCGTGCCGGTGACGCGGATGAACTCGGACACGCAGCGGTCGATGCCGCCCACGCGCGTGAGCACGTCGCGCAGCATGAAATCGAGGAGCCCCTCCATGGGGGCGAGCAGGATCGTCATCGGGCCGGGAGCCGGGAAAGAGGCCGACAGTGTACGGGACGCGTGTTGCGACACGCGGGCGGCAATGGGATCATCCGCCACCGATGACACCACGGAGCATTTTGATGAAGAACGCAATCGCGATCGCGATCCTCACCCTCGCCGCGGCAGGCCATGCCGCCGCACAGACCAGCGCGCTCGAGAGCGCCGCAAAGGAACCGGGCGCGGTCGTCACCAAGAGCGGGCTCGTGTTCCGCTCCCTGGCCGAGGGCAAGGGCGCGAATCCGTCCGCGTCTGACGTCGTCACGGTCCACTACAAGGGCATGTTCCCGGACGGCCGCGAGTTCGACAGTTCCTACTCGCGCGGCAAGCCCACGGAGTTCCCGCTGAACCGCGTGATCCCCTGCTGGACCGAAGGCGTGCAGCGCATCAAGGAAGGCGGCAAGGCGAAGCTCACGTGCCCGCCCGCCATCGCCTACGGCGACCGCGGTGCCGGCGGCGTGATTCCTCCCAATGCCGTGCTCGTGTTCGAGGTGGAACTCGTCGCCGTCGGACGCAAGTAAGCCGTCCCGTTCGCCCGCCGTCGCACCGTCCCGTCACAGAAAGGCCAAGACCATGACTTCGTGCCGCACTGCCGCACGCGCGCTGTTCGTCGCGTTCGGGATCGGAACCTTCTCCGCCGCTGCATCAGCGCAGGAACCCATCCGCATGGCCACCGCGTGGTCGGGCGGGCCGCACCTGGAACTGTTCGCCAAGGGCTTCGCCACGAAGGTCGAGAAGCTGACCGGCGGCAAGGTGAAGTTCCAGGTGTTCGCCGGCGGAACGATCGGCTCGCCGCTGAAGATCACCGAGACGGTGCAGAAGAAGATCGCGCCGGCCGGCCACACGTGGTCCGGCTACGACCTCGGCGTGGACAAGACCGCGGTGCTGTTCGGCGGCTACCCCGGCACGCCGGGCGCGGAAGGGCTTCTGCACTGGCTCTACAACGGCGGCGGCGCCGAACTGTGGGAACAGTGGCGCATGGAGAAGTTCGGCATCGTCGGGATGCCCTGCGGCGGGCACTCCGACGAGATCCACATGCATTCCAAGAAGCCTGTCCGCAAAATCGAGGACATCAAGGGCCTCAAGTGGCGCACGTCTGGCGCTGCTGCCGAAATCGGCGCTTCGCTCGGCGCGTCCACCGTGATCCTCGCAGGCGGCGACGTGTACCCGGCCCTCGAACGCGGTCTCGTCGACGCCATCGAGTGGTCCACGCCCGGCGTCAATCTGCCCTTCGGCTTCCAGAAGATCTCCAAGTACATCGTGCTCCCCGGCGTGCAGACACCGGCGTCCGTCCAGGAATGTCTCTTCAGCAAGGCACTGTGGGACGGCTTCGATGCGCAGACGCAGATGCTGATCCGCCAGGCTGCGAAGCTCTCCACCCTGGAGTCGTGGATGGAGATCAACCGCATGGACATGGATGCCCTGGAGACCTACCGCAAGGAAGGCATCACGATCATGCGCGTGGACGACAGCTATCTCGACGCCTGGAAGAAAGCCACGCGCGCGTGGGAAGACAAGTACGCCGCCGATCCGAAGGAGGTCTGGTTCAAGAAGGTGCTGGATCACAAGCGCGCCTTCGAAGCACGCTGGGAGAATTCCAAGAACTACCGGCGCGATCTGCGCTAGGCCCCCTGCGCCGCGAAGATGAAGACCCTGGTGCGTGCGGTCGACGCCCTCAGCCGGGCGTGCGGCGTGATCGCCGCGCTGCTCGTCATCGCCCTCATCGTGCTGATGCTCTACGACGTGGGGATGCGCTACATCGCCAATGCCCCGACGCTGTGGGGTTTCGACGTCAACACCTACCTGATGGGCTCGGCGTTCGTGCTGTCGATCGCCTATGCGCTGTCGCACGACTCGCACGTCCGGGTGGATCTGCTCTACACCGAACGCACCAAACACCGTCTTGCCTGGGTCGACCTCGTCGGCTTCAGCCTGGTCGCGCTGCCGGTGCTGGCGTGGATCACTTACGGGCTGTGGACCTATTTCGCGGGAGCCTACGAAAGCGGTGAACGCTCGGGGTCCTCGGCGTGGAACCCGGTTCTGTGGCCGTTCCGCTTCGTGCTGTTCGCGGGTTTCCTGATGCTCACCATCCAGGTGCTGGCCGAGATCCTGCGGCGCATCGATCGCATCCGGGGCGGCCTCTCCGCCACACCATCCGCCGGTCACGACTGACCGGCACCACGAGCCAGCCTCACGGGAACACCCCCTCGCCATGTCCGCCCTCTGGATGTTCCCCGCCCTGATCGCCGGCATCCTCACCGGCTTTCCGGTGGCGCTGGTGATGCTGGGCCTCGCCGTCGGCTTCGGCTTCTGGCAGTTCGGCCATGAGGGGCTGCTGTATCAGGTGCTGCTCAAGGTCGAGGAAGTCGCCACCGCACAGGTGCTGGCCGCCGTGCCGCTGTTCATCTTCATGGGAGCGATGTTCGAGGCATCGGGTATCGCATCGCGGCTGTACGACGCCATCCACATGTGGACCCGGCGAATCCCCGGCGGGCTCGCGATCGGCACCGTGCTCATGTGCGTGATCTTCGCGGCGACCAGCGGCGTGGTGGGCGCGACGGAAACCGTCGTCGGGCTGCTGGCCATCCCCGCGATGATGCGCCATCGCTACGACAAGGCGCTCATCTGCGGGACCATCTGCGCAGGCGGATCGCTCGGGACCATCATCCCGCCATCGGTGCTCGCCATCGTCATCGGTCCCGTGGCCAATGCGTCGGTGGGCCCGATCCTCATCGGCATGATCGTGCCCGGCCTGCTCCTCGCGAGCATGTACATCCTCTACATTCTTGCGCGATGCACACTGAACCCGTCGCTCGGACCGAGCGTCCACGCGAACGAACGGGTCGTGCCGCTCGGCGAGAAGCTCAAGACCACCGCCGGCGTGCTGGTGCCACCGATGGTGGTCATCGTCTTCGTGCTGGGTTCCATGATGGCCGGCATCGCCACGCCTACCGAGGCCGCCGCGACCGGTGCCCTCGGCACGGTCATCCTTGCAGCGCTCTACCGGAAGCTGAGCTGGGCCGTGGCGGTCGATTCGACCCTGCGCACGGTGCGCATCACGGCGATGATCCTGTTCATCGTCACGTGCGGGTCGGTGTTCGCAGCGGTCTTCGTCGCGGCGGGCGGCATGCAGACGATCCAGGACCTGCTCCAGGTGACCAACATCGGCCGCTGGGGGCTCATCGGGCTGATCGTGGCGATCACCTTCGCCGCGGGGTTCATGCTCGACCCTCTGGTGATCATCCTCATCGTCGTGCCCATCACCGGACCGCTGGTCGCGGCGGCCGGTTTCGACGTGGTGTGGTACTGCGTGCTGTTCCTGGTGATCCTGCAGACCGCCTACCTGACACCGCCGATGGCACCGTCCATCTTCTACCTCCGCGGCATCGCCCCGAAGGAGATCACGCTGCGCGACATGTATCGCGGCGTGTGGCCCTTCATCGGGGTGCAGCTCGTGGTGATCCTGCTGATCGTGATCTTCCCGGAACTGGTGATGTGGCTTCCGGCGAAGATGCAGCCGTAGGATCCTGACACATCCAGATGACGTGGAACGGGCCCCGAGGAGAATCCTCGTGGCCCGTGCGCTGGCAACGACCGACCTTCTACTTGTCCGCTGGCTTGCTCTCGCCCCAGCCCCCGCCGAGCGAGCGGATGAGCGCCACCGTGCCCAACAGCCGCGCCCCCGAAACCCGATTGGCTTCGCGCTCCGCATCGAGCTGCGTGCGCTGCACATCCAGCACTTCGAGGTAGTTCACCGCGCCGGCGTCGAAGCGCGCCTGCGCGATGCGCGAAGCCCGGCGCACGGACTCCACCGCCTGCCCCATCGCACGGGACTGCGCGTCGAGCGCCCGCAAACCCGCGAGGCTGTCCTCCACGTCGCCGAACGCGACCAGCACCTGCTGGCGATACCGGGCCACGGCTTCCTCGTACTCCGCCTTGGCTCTCTCCAAACCGGCACGGTTGCGGCCGCCATCGAAGACAGGCACCGAGAGGATCGTGCCGATGAACGGGCCCAGGAACCACGTGCGGCTCGACCAGCGAAAGACGTCACCCAACTCGTCGGCCTCGAAGCCGGCGGTGCCCGTGAGCCTCAGCGACGGAAAGAATGCGGACTTTGCGACACCGATGCGCTTGTTGGCGGCTTCCAGGGCGGCCTGTGCCGTCACGACATCGGGCCGGCGCTCCAGCAGCGACGACGGCAGACCCGCGGGAATGGCCGGCACCTTGCGGTCCGCCACCGAGACATCGACGGTGACGGCCGACGGCGGGCGACCCGCGAGCACGGCCAGCGCGGATTCGAGCCGATCGCGGCGCCCGCGGGCGGCTTCGAGTTCCGACTGCGTGATGGCGAGTTCCGCCCTGGCGCGGGATACGTCGAACTCCCCCACCGCCCCGGCCTCCAGACGCGCGGCGAGAAGATCGGCGGATGCCTTGCGGATGCGCACCGCCTCGAGCAGCAGCACGATGTCGCGGTCGGCTTCCCTCACTTCGAAGTACGTGCGCGCGATGTCAGCCTGGAGGGCGAGTTCCACAGAACGATAGGTGGCTTCCTGTCCGGCGAGATCCTTCTTCGCCGCCGCCACGCTGTCCTTGACCCGGCCGAACAGATCGACCTCGTAGCTCGCCACGACAGGCGCGCGCCACAGCGTGCGAGAGCCGACATCCGTACCCGCTGGCAGTCCGAGCGAAGCCGGTGACGAGCGGGTGTTGATCGGACCGACGCCCACACTTGCCTGAAACCCGCGATCCGCTGAAGTGATGCCCAGCAGCGCTCGCGCCTGTGTCACGCGCGCAGCGGCCGCGGCGAGCGCAGGACTGCCCTTGGTCGCATCGGCCATGAGCTGATCGAGCGAGGGATCGCCGAATACCTTCCACCACTCGCCGCGCGGCTGCGCCTCCGCCGGCTCGGCCGGCTTCCACGAGCCACGCTCATCGGCAGGCAGGGCAAGCGCCGCCTGCTTGTAGGCGCCCGGCATTTCCACCTTGGGTTGCTCGAAGGTCGGCGCCAGGCTGCAACCGGACAGCGCCAGCGCGACGGCGAGGACGCCCTTGCGGATCTCAAACATGGTCGGCCCCTCCTTCCACGACGGGCGCGGGATGGTCCCCTGAAGGCCTCTTCAGAGGTTTGCGACCGCGCACGAGCACATAGAACACGGGCGTGAGGAACAGTCCGAACAGCGTCACGCCGAGCATCCCGAAGAACACTGCGATGCCGATGGCCTGGCGCATCTCCGCACCCGCGCCACTCGCCAGCACCAGGGGCAGCACACCCATGATGAAGGCGAAGGACGTCATCAGGATCGGCCGAAGCCGCAACCGGCAGGCTTCCAGCGCAGCCTGCACCGTGGTGCGGCCGGCGAGTTCGAGATCGCGGGCGAACTCCACGATCAGGATCGCGTTCTTGCATGCGAGACCCGCGAGCACGATGAAGGCAATCTGCGTGAAGATGTTGTTGTCGCCTGTGGTGTAGTTAGCCCCGAGCTTGGTCAAAAGGTAGCTAAACAGGGATTGCTCCCCGGAGGTTATCCAAACACCGAGGATCGCGAACAGGATGCAGAGCGGCACGATCAGGATCACCGCGAGCGGCAGCCGCAGGCTTTCGTACTGGGCGGCCAGCACGAGGAAGGCGAGCAGCACGCACAGCGGGAACACGAACACCATCGTGTTGCCCGCGAGGATTTCCTGGTACGTGAGATCGGTCCACTCGTAGCCGATGCCCTTGGGCAGCGTCTCCGCGAGGATGCGCTGCATCGCATCCTGCGCCTGACCCGAGGAGAAGCCCGGGGCGGGGCCACCGTTAACGTCGGCCGTCACGTACGTGTTGTAGCGCTGCACGCGATCCGGACCGAACGACGGCTTGGCTTCCAGCAGGGACGACAGCTGCACCATCTCGCCGCGCGACGAGCGGATCTTGATGCGGCCGATGTCCTCGGGCTGCAGCCGGTACGCGGTGTCCGCCTGGACGATCACCTGATACGTGCGGCCGAACTTGTTGAAGTCGTTCACGTACAACGACCCGAGGTTCACCTGCAGCGCGCCGAAGATCTCCTCCAGGCCGATGCCCATGCGCTTGGCCTTCTCGCGATCGACGTCCGCGTAGATCTGCGGAACGTTGATCGTGTAGCTGGAGAAGACGCCTGCGAGTTCCTTGGTCTGGTACGCCTTGGCCATGGTGGCCTGCAGCGCGTCGTTCAGCGCGCGGAAGCCGACGTTCGCCTTGTCCTCGATCTGCAGCCGGAAGCCGCCGATGGTACCGAGACCTTCCACCGACGGCGGGGGGAACACCATCACGAAGGCGTCCTGGATGCCGGCGAGTTCCTCGTTCAGCTTGAGGAAGGTGCCCCACAGCGACGTCTCGAACCCCTTCCGCTCCTCGAACGGCTTCAGGCCGAAGAAGGCGATGCCCTCGTTCGGGTTGTTCGTGAAGCCGTTGATCGACAGACCGGGGAACGCGACGGAGTCCGACACCGCAGGGTGCTTGAGGCCGATCTCGCCCATGCGCTTGATCACGGCCTCCGTGCGGTCGAGCGAAGCGCCGTCGGGCAGCTTGGCGAACCCCACGAGGTACTGCTTGTCCTGCGTGGGCACGAACCCCTTCGGCACGGCGTCGAACAGGACGACGGTGAGCCCGATGAGGCCCGCGTAGACCAGCATCACCACGCTCTTCAGGTTGAGCAGGCGGCCGACGCGACGCTCGTAGCGGGTGGACGCCCGACCGAAGAACCGGTTGAACGGGCGGAAGAACCAGCCGAGCAGGAAGTCGAGTCCACGCTGCACGACATCCTTCTTGGCGCCGTGCGGCTGGAGCAGCACGGCCGCCAACGCCGGCGACAGCGTGAGCGAGTTCACCATCGAGATCACGGTCGAGATGGCGATCGTGAGCGCGAACTGGTTGTAGAACTGCCCGCTCAGGCCCGACACGAAGGCCGTCGGGATGAACACGGCGCACAGCACGAGCGTCGTGGCGACGATCGGCCCGCTCACCTCGCGCATCGCCTGGTGCGTAGCTGCGAGCGGCGTGAGGCCGTTGGAGATGTTGCGCTCCACGTTCTCGACGACCACGATCGCATCGTCCACGACGATGCCGATGGCCAGCACCATGCCGAACAGCGTGAGCGTGTTGATCGAGAAGCCGAACAGCATCAGTAGCGCGAACGTGCCCACGATGGACACCGGCACCGCGATCAGCGGGATGATGGACGCCCGCCAGGTCTGCAGGAACACGATCACGACCAGCACTACCAGCGCCACCGCCTCGAAAAGAGTGACCACCACTGCCTTGATGGAGGCGCGAACGAACTGGGTGGGGTCGTAGACGATCCTGTAGTCGAGGCCCGGCGGGAAGTCGGCCTTCAGTTCCTCCATGGCCTCGCGCACGCTCGTCGAGAGTTCCAGCGCGTTCGCCTTGGGCGACTGGAACACGGCAATCCCGATGGACGGTTTGTTGTCGAGCAGGCTGCGCAGGGAGTACGTGTTCGCGCCCAGCTCGACCCTTGCGACGTCCTTCAGGCGGACAATGCCCGACGCGGTGCTGCGCACGATGATGTTGCCGAACTCTTCCTCGTCGACCAGACGGCCCTTGGCATTCACGTTGAGCTGGAAGGCCGTCGCGCCGTTCGAAGGCGGCGCTCCCAGCACCCCGGCAGCCACCTGCACGTTCTGCTCCTGGAGCGCGCGGACCACGTCGGTGGCCTGCAGGCCGAGCGCCGCAAGCTTGGGTGGCAGCAGCCAGATGCGCATGGCGTAGTCACCACCGCCGAACACGTCGACGAGACCCATGCCCTCGATACGCTGCAGCCGGTTCTTGATGTTGAGCACGGCGTAGTTGCGCTGGTAGAGCTCGCCGTAGCGGTCGTCCGGAGACACCAGAGACACCACCATGGTGAGGTTCGGCGAGGCCTTCTGGGCGATCACACCGATGCGGCGGACCTCCTCCGGCAGCCGGGGTAGCGCACGTTGGACCCGGCTCTGCACTTGGTTCTCCGCGCGATCGACATCGGTCCCGACCTTGAAGGTGACGGTGAGCTGATACGAGCCGTCAGCCGTGCTCTGCGAGGACATGTAAAGCATGTCCTCGACGCCGTTGATGACCTCCTCCAGCGGCGCCGCCACGGTATCGGCCAGCACCTGCGGGTTGGCGCCGGGGAACTGCGTGCGGACCTGCACGGACGGCGGAACGACTTCCGGATACTCGGACACCGGCAGGCGAAGCATTGCCAGCACGCCGGCGATGAAGATGAAGATCGAGACGACCGACGCGAAGATCGGCCGGTCGGTGAAGAAGCGGGAAAGATCCATGGCGCTCGTCTCCCCTCGGCTACTTCTTGTCGGCCGGCGGCGCGGCGTCTGCAGGCTTGGCGTCTGCCGCGGGCTTCGCGCCCTCGGGTTTCGCCGCGACGACCTGGCCGGGGCGCACGCGCATCAGCCCGTTCACGATCACCTGCTCGCCAGCCTTGAGGCCCTCGACGATGGCACGCTGGCCATCGGCAACCTGCGCGGTCTGGATGGCTCGGTACGTCGCCTTCTTGTCGGCACCGACGACGTAGACGAACTTGCGGTCCTGATCGGTGCCGACCGCCTCGTCCGGGATGGTGACGGTCTCTTTGGCACCCGCGGGGTCGGCCATTCGCACCCGTGCATACAGCCCGGGAACGAGCGTGCCGTCACCGTTGTCGAGCAGGGCGCGCATGCGCACATTGCCGGTCTGCGGATCCACGCGGTTATCGACGTACACGAGCGTGGCGGAATGGGGGAACCCGGTCTCGCCGGACAGCGCCACCTCCACCGGCAGGCGACCGCCCTTGACCGTGCCCCGGCCGCGGAGGCCGTACTTCACGAACGTGCGCTCGTCGGCCTCGAACGTGACGTAAATGGGGCCCGACGACACGATCGTCGTGAGCATCGGCGATTCCGGCCCTTCGGTCTGCACGAAGTTGCCGGCGGTGATCTCGGCCTTGCCCACGCGCCCGGTGATGGGCGCCGTGATCCGTGTGAAGGCGAGGTCGAGGCGCGAAGCATCCAGCGCGGCGCGGGCCGCCTTCATGGAGGCCTCGAGGTCCTTCACGGCGGCCGCCTTCTCGTCCAGCTCGCGCTGCGAGGTTGCCTGACTTGCCATGAGCTTCTGCGTGCGGGCGAGTTCCAGCCTTGCGAGGTCTGTGCGCGACGCGATGGCCGCGATGTCGGCCTCGGCCTTGGCGACTCGCGCCTGGATGGGGCGCGGATCGATCGTGACGAGCAGGTCGCCCTTGCGCACTTCCGCGCCCTGCGCGAAGTGAACTTCCTGGATGTAGCCGGTGATGCGGGATCGCACGGCGACCCACTCCACGGCTTCCAGGCGCGCCGGAAACTCCTGCGACTCCACGACGGAACGCACGGTCGCAGGCGCCGTCGTCACCGCTGCGGGTGGGGGCCCCGGTGGCGCGGCGGCCTCCTCCTTCTTGCCGCAGGCCGACAGGCCGATGGCGAGAGCAAGCACGGAAGCAGTCGGGAGGAATCGCATGGTGTCACCTCAGGGGCATGGGCGGGCCGATCGACGGACGCAGGTCAGTTTGGAGTGAAGGATTTGGGGAGGGGCTTCGAGGCAAGGCGCAGCAGCATCAGCTTGATCTTTGCCTCGTCGTCCTCGGTGAGCGGGGAGATCTGCAGCATTTCCATCAGCCACAGCCCGTCGAGCGCGAGCGACACCACGGCGGACTGGTATGGCCCGACGGTGGAATTGGACAACTCGCCATAGTGGTCGCGATAGAACGAGCGCAGCGGCTCAAGCAGCACGGGATTGGTCGCGAGCGCCGGCAACATGGCGCAGGCCGCATCGTTCATGGTCTGGTCGCCCATGGAGAACACGGCTTCCACGTGGGCTTCGAGCGTGCGCTCAGGGTCATCACCGAGCGCCTTGCGCTTTTCGGCGACCACCGACTGGAACATGCGCACCATGCGGTCCACCAAGGCAGACAGCATCGCGTCCTTGTTCTGGAAGTGATACAGAACGCCTCCCTTGCTGAGCCCGGCCCGCTCGGCCACGGCCTCGAGAGTCACATGGCCTGCGCCGCGCTCCAGCACCACGGCCTGGGCCGCGTCGAGAATCGAATCGCGAGCACTGTCGCGCACCATTGGTTCTCTCCTCTCGTGACGATCGCTATAGGTATATGAACCGACCAGACGGTACAGTTTCGTCGAATGTATACCGACCGGTTGGTACAGTCAACGTGCCCGATTGAAAGTCGCGGGGCCACCGGCACAGCCCTGCGACCAAGGGATATCCGCGGTCTGATCCGGGCAATCCACAGTTGGAAACCACTAGGGTCGACGTCGGAGCGCGTCCCCGCCGCGATCCCTCTACAGCCATACCGTCTCAGTGCCGCCGACCTGGCCTCCCCCTGGCCGGGACCGCCAACCCACACAGAGCGCATCAGCTCCGGCCGATGACAATTCACTTTTGGACATCACACATTCGGGTGATTTCCATAGGTGCACGGCGCCCCTACCATCTCATCACCAGTCAACAAGAAGGCGCCCCCGCAGGGCCTGCCTCACCGGTCGCCACCGCATTGCGGGATCGGAATCCTCCCTGGAGATCGAGTCATGAATTCATTCGTACCGTCGTTTCGCCGCTCGACTGTTGGAAAGCGCGTGGTCGCCCGCTTCCTGCTGGTGGCGTGTGTGGGATTTCTTTCGAGTCCGGGAGCGTTCGCCGCCACGCTCCTGCACCACTATGATTTCGCGAATGGCGTGTTGGACCTCGCTGGCGACGCCGACGGCGTTCTGCAGGGGGGCGCTGTCGCGACGGGAGGCTTTCTGACCCTCGATGGCCAGAACGACTACGTGCAGTTCTCGACTCGCCTTGTGCCGACCGAAGGAAGCTGGTCAGTCGCCTTCTTCGCCCAGCGAGATGTGGATCAACGCTCCCATACCGAAGTGATCTCTCAGGGGCGATCGAGCGGACCGGGCTTCTACATCGGTACCGACCCGTCCGGCCGCGTGCGCGTCGGAGACGATTGGGCTGTGACGCCCGTGCTCTTTGGTCCGGTCGGTGTTCTTTCGCACTATGCAGTCACCGTCGACAGCGCGGCCTCCGTCTCACGTCTGTATGTGAACGGGGACCTTGCAGCCACCCTGCCGCAGGAGATCAGAGTCACGCTCAATGGAACGAACACGCGCCTGGGACGACAGTTCGATCCGAACGACGAGTACTTCGACGGATCCGTAGCCGATTTGCGCGTGTACGAGGGCGCTTTGCCAGCCAACGAAGTCGCCGCGCTTGCCGCGCCCGTTCCCGAGCCGACATCCTGGGCGCTCATGTTCACAGGTGGCCTCGTGCTGCTGAGTGTCCGAAAGCGACTTCTCTCCCGGGTGTGAAACGAGCGCTTCCCGCAGGAACCGTCGGGATGCGGGCAACGACAGATCGGGTGCCCCGAGTTGGAGGTGCCGACGGCGCTCGATAGCTTCGTCCGCCGAGCAAGGCATCCGATCTGGCTGACTCCCCACGATGGCGAGGAATTCGCCCCGGCCCTCCGATTCTCGTTGTCGGCGGTCAGGCAACGAGGGCCTGTCTCCAGCGATAATGCGGTATGGTCCGCCCCACACAACTGCTGCACACCCCCCGTCCGCCCGCCACACCGCGCCCGGCAGCCACCGTGCTGCTCCTGCGCGACGGTGCGCAAGGTCTCGAAGTCCTGATGACCCGCCGCTCGATGACCGCGAGCTTTGCGCCCGGCGCCTACGTGTTCCCGGGCGGCGGTATCGAAGCCTCCGACGCTTCACCGGACACCTTTGCGCATACAAGACGCCGCCCCACCCAGGACGACACGAGGCTCACGCAAGCCGTCGCCGCCATCCGCGAGAGCTTCGAGGAACTGGGCATCCTGCTGGCGCGCCATGGCGATGGCCGCTACGCAACCTCGGCCGACGTAGCCGCGCTCGACCGCCATGCGTCTTTCGTAGCCCAGTGCGCCGAACGCGGACTGACACTCGCCGCGGACGAAGTGTTCGTCCTGGCGCACTGGATCACCGACCGGGATCTGCCCCGCCGCTTCGACGTGCCGTTTCTCGTGGCGCGCGTTCCCGATGGCCAGGAGCCCGTGGCCGACGAGCAGGAACAGTTCGAACCCGTGTGGGTGCGCCCTGGCGACGCGCTGGACCGCCATCGCGCCGGGCAGTTCTTCATCATCTTCCCCACGATCCGTACCCTGGAGCGCCTGCGTCCTTTCGAACGTGCGGAGGACGTGCTGGTCAGTTGCGCCGGCGAACAACCCTGGTTCGTGAGCTGCCCGCGCGCCGGCTATCTCGGCGGCAAGGAGCAGCGATACATGGAGCACGAATCGCCCTTCGGCGAACTCGCGCTGACCTGCCCGGACGGGCAGATGCTCCATCACCTGGACTGGCAGAACGACCGCGTCACGTCTCTGCTCCGCAACGTGCAGCGGCTGACGTGCGGCAATCCCGGCGTGATGACCGGCCCCGGCACCAACAGCTATGTCGTGGGCGACCCCGACACCGGCCACATCGTGATCGACCCTGGCCCGGAAGACCCCGAACACCAGGAGCGCCTGTGGCGCGCTGCGGGCGGCGACATCCGCCTTATCGCGTGCACGCATTCGCACCCCGACCACTCGCCCGGCGCGCGCCCTCTCCAGGCTTTGTGCGAACGCCACGGCCGCAGACCCGAACTGCTCGGTCTCGCCTCCCGCGCCACGTCGCGCCCGGCGAGTCATTTCGTCCCGGATCGCGAACTCGCCGACGGCGAGCGCGTAGTGCTGGAAGGGCCGGAGCATCGACACACACTGCGCGTCATCCACACGCCCGGCCACGCCGCCAACCACCTGTGTCTCGTGCTGGAGGAAGATGGCCTGCTTTTCAGCGGCGACCACGTGCTGAATGGCAGCACCACCGTCGTCGATCCGCCCGACGGCCACATGAGCGACTATCTCGCGTCGCTCGACCGCCTGGAGGAAGCCTGCGCAGCAGACCGCATCGAGTTCATCCTGCCCGCGCACGGCTACGTGCTGGGCAACGTCTACGGTGACCCGCACGACGCCGCCGACGTCATCCGCCGCCTGCGCGCCCACCGCCTGCGGCGCGAAGCCAAGATCCTCGCCGTGATGCGCGCCCTGCCGGAAGGCACGATGCAGGAATGGCTGGAGCAGGCCTACGACGATGTGCCGCCTCGCATGTGGCCGGTGGCGATGCGATCGCTGACGGCTCATGTGGAGCGGTTGCGGGAGGTCGTCTGACCGACTGCGGTCTTAGTAGAGACGCATCGTTGCGGCGCCGCGCGACTCAAGTGCGGACCTTGAACGTCACACGCCGCCCATGCCCACCTTGGCCAGTATGGCCCATCACGACTTCGGGTGACGCCGAACCTCGGCACCTCTGGTACCGTCCGATTCCTTCACGGTCGGTCTGGTCAGTCACTGCGACATTGCGTTTCGACCACGAGATCGACTTAGTCCGAAATCGAGACCGAGGAGTGCAACGGTGGAATTCCCCCGGATGCTCCGCACGAACCGCTGTCGGCTGTACAGCCCGCTGCGCCGGCGATCCAGCCGCCGATGGTGATCCGCCAGCAACACAACGGCACATCGGAAACCGGCAACCAGAACACGGCGTCGCGCGCCGAGGCCGACGCCTATTTGGAGAAGATTGCCGCGCTCACCGACATCGGGGTCGCCTCTTTTCCGCCATTCGCAGACCTCAGCGCGTCCCTCCCGAGTGCGTCTTCCCCGACCGGGGCACCGGGCATGATACGGGGTCAGCTCCTGGAGATAGGTCGCCAGCGCGTGCTGGTCGACGACCTGGCGAACCTGATGCTCAGCCGTACCGGTGAGGCCGCACTACTTCTCAACCAGGACGGCGCAGTGGATCGCGCCAATTCTGTTGCGAAGCGGGTTCTTGCCCGTCGTGACGGCCTGCTTCTCGCCGAACTCAGAACGGTGACGGCGACCGACCAAACCGCCAACACCCGCCTTAGGCGCGCCATCCGCGCTGCCGCAAGTCTGGAGAAAGGTGACGATCTGTCTGTCGCCGATATCGTCCCGCTCCCCCGCGCCGGCATGCGAGATCCCTACCTGGTGAGTGTCGTCAGTCTCCGTCGGCAGAACCCCCATCAAGTGGGACCCCACGCCATTCCGATCGCATTGCTTTTCCGCGACCCGGACGCCGTGTTCCAGGACTTCGAGACGGCCTTGCGGCAAGTTCACGGCCTCACCCCCATGGAGGCCAAGGTTGCGTCGGGTACCCTCGAAGGACTTAGCCTGCCCGAACTCGCCCAGCGCAACGGCGTCAGCACGAATACGCTCCGAACCCAGATCAAGTCGGTGTTTGCCAAGATGGGCGTTCACAAGCGCTCCCAGTTCGTAAAGGCGTGCTACCTGGCGGCGCGGAACGCCAGACAGGAGGAGCCGCCTCCCGTCACGTGAAGGACGGAAGCGAAAGGACACGCCGGACGAGATCACCCTGCCGGTGCACTCCCACCTTCAGGTAGACGGACTTGAGGTGTGTGCGGACCGAATGCTGCGAAACCCCCTGCTGGGCGCCAATCTCGCGTGCGGAAAGCCCCTGAACGATGCCTTCTACCACCCGGCACTCGGCAGGTGTCAACGCGAACGCGGTCGCGAGAGCACGGTGGAGAGCGCTGCCGCCCTCCGCACCGGGCATGTCGACCGTTACGACCACCCAGCCTTCGTCCCCAGAGTCCTTCCACTGTGCCCGCACCGGCAGCGGAAACACGTTGAGCACGGGCGAGGCCTCGAGGCCTTTCCGTTGTAGCGTCAGCGCGCCTCCAGGGTGACTCCCCTCGCCTCGGGACGTTCGCGCCGCCCTGGCCACCAAGTCCTGGAGGCGGACGTTGTGCATCGGATTCAAAGCGACCAGCACCTCTCCTTTTGCCAGGGCAAGCCCATCACGCGCAGCTACCAACGCGCTCGCCGAGGCATTGCAGAAGAGCACTCTCCCGCGCTGGTTCAAGACAAACAAGGCGCTCGACGACTTCCCGATCAAGCGATCCGGCAGGGATGGCCCCAGACTTTCACGTTCGAGGCAATACGTGAGCTGAAGCGCCCGTTGCAAGTGAGGCACTACGGCCGCCAGCCGCTCGGCGCTGCGCGCACTGAAGTCATCGGCTCTGCTGCTGCGCATCGCATTGAAGTACATAGGAGGAACCCCCTTCAGTGCCCCCCCATTTATCGTGGAACCACATGCGTGGTAGACGTCCAGACTTCTCAGGAACTCGTTGCAAAACACGGAGCGGCCGAACTGCGACTTGTCGATACAGTCGTAGTCCAACTGCACGCTGCCGGTGCAGAATTCATGCGGGTCCGACTGAAGCACGGTTATCCATGGGTCGTGCTGCCAGTAGTACTGCACGTAGTCGATCTGCGTTTCGATCGGTATCGAATCGGATGCCCAGAAGAAATCTGCCGATCCTGGCGCCGTACCCACGCTGAACAGGATCGTCTGCTGGCCGTCCATGAACGCGCCTATCTGATGTAGCGCATTCGGCCACAGAGACGCGTCCACCGCCGATTCGTAAATCGACTGCACCAAAGCCGGTGGCGCGATCGACGTATGTGCATCCGTGGCTTTGTACCGTGCCTTTGGTGTCGCTACCTTCATTCAATCCTCCATACCTCGAAGCACTCTTGGGTCATCACCCCATCAATCACCAAGTCTGGTGAAAGGTCCCGCGCTGCGCTTTGCCGTCAATGATCTCCCGGCTCCGTACCACCGGATTCTGCACAAGCTCTCCGCGAATCATCCAGCGCATTCGCACGAATGGGTGAGGACAATCGCCACACACCCTCATAGAGTCGTGTTGGAATCCCTGAAGCGACAAGAGTCTGTTTCTTGCTGCCGCCAATGCGATTCTCGTTGTCATCAAGAACACTCGGAGAGCTATAGTGAGAAAACAAAAGACTCGTCTTGCAATGTTCATCGTTGGTTCGTGCATCACGGTCGCAAGCGCGGCCACCTCGGCTGCCGACATCGCGAAAGTGCAGCTGCGCGCCTGCCCCACCGGCACGCCAATTGGCGAAGTCGGCTCCTGCGGGAAGATCTGGAAGCTCGGGTCCGGAGATGCTTCACTCGACAGCAACGGCACCTTCCGCGCGACGGTGAAAGGCCTCGTCCTCAACGACCCCACCACGGCGGACTACAACGGAACGCCGGATGGCGTCGCCCATGTCGTCGGTGCTGTGCTTTGCAACGGCACGGTGGCAGCCCAAACGGAGTGGGTCCCGATCGCCAAATCTGGTGATGCCAAGATCCAGGCGAAGCTCTCCTTGCCCGCACAGTGCATCGCGCCCACGCTGGTCGTACGCGAGGTCTGGGATGGAAAGGTCGGCGGATGGCTTGCCGGCCCCGGCTTCTAACTCACCAGAATTCGGTATCTCCCGCACATGCGAACCGCCCCTGACTTCGGGGCGGTTCGCATTCGTCTTCAGACGACTTCCTGAGAATCAGGCAAGCCGAGCGGCACGCCGCTTGCGTTTTGCCCCGAGAGCCACAGCGCCCAGGCCCAGCGCCATCAGGGCATACGTGCCCGGCTCCGGAACTGCGCCGATCACACCGACTCCGCCGTCCGCATAAAGGACAACCGCCCCGGCGGAGTAGCCGGTCGGATTCACGAAAGCCAGATCCGATTCGTTCAGTTCCACCGGAGCGCCGTTCACGAGATAGGTCGCCAGAAACTTCGAGTGCGTGACGCCCTCGGCGAACGTGATGGTGATGTCGTAGTCGGTCTGCGAGGGATCATCGGACACCGAAATCCGGGTCGGCGCCTGCCCCGAATCGGGGAAAGGCCCGAACTCCACCAGTTCCGATTGGCCGACGGGGAACGGCGCCGCACCGGTCCATTGGACCAGCAAAGACGCGTTCGGCACGGCGAACAGTTCCGGATTCACGGACATGAACACCGAGCGCAGGCTTTCCCCGGCACCGAGGTTTCCGCGGCCGGGGACGGCACAGCAGTTGTCCGGGTCGGCGGGCGTGTCGTCATAGGTAGTCGGCACCGTCGTGATCTGGAATTCGACGGTATGAGACAGCGGTGCAAAGCCGTCGAGTTCAAAGATCCGGATGTTCACCCAGGGCGCGGTTCCGCTCGGCGCCTGAGGAGCGATCACCTGGTCCATCTTCAGATTGATTTCGGCGGAAGCGGTCCCCACGGCCAACGTCGAAAGGGCCAGGCCTGCAAACACCTGTTTGCGATAGAACGTCATTCTTGATCTCCTTTGAGCACGGCCTCGAAGGCCGAGGTCGAAGGTACTTACCACTGTGCGGATGGTCTTCCCCCAATCGTGTGATGCCTCTCTGTTGCCGATTGCCTAGCATGGCCATCCGTGCTCAGTTGGACATACCTCCATCACATCCGTGTCCAGCGACAAGACGTCCTTATGCCGAATAGATGAGGAGAATCGGAATGCGCCGCAACTTGTCTGTAGTATTGGCTTGCTTCGTGTCTGCAACCGCACCTCTCCCGGGGGAGGCCGCTCTACAGCTCTTTGACGATCGCGCGAGCTGGGAGCTCGCTGCCGGAGGCAGCCCCACCGACTTCGAAGACTTCGACACGGTCCTTGCCGACGTCCTGTATGGACCGACTGCCCAGACAGTAGGCTTCCTCACCTTGTCCGTCGTGAACGGCGCTCACGACGACAGCTGGAGAATTGACAGCGCCCCGGCGAGTTTTGCCAGCATCCCATCGGTGAACGGCACCACGTTCGCCACTGCACTGGTGGCGCAGGGCTTCGGCGGCACATCGTTGAGCTTTTCGCCGATGCGCGCTCTGGGTTTCGACTATTCCGGCGCGTCCTACAGCACGGGACCCGCGACACTCGTCACCAGCTCGGGCGACTCGATCGTGTTGCCAGCCACCTCGAACGGGGTTGTCTCGTTTCTGGGTGTTCTGTCGGATGGCGCTGATGCCTTCACGTCCATCACCTGGACCTCTGCTGCCAGCTTTGCCGCAGGCATAGACAACATAGCGGGATACGCCGCACCAGTGCCGGAACCATCGGTGTGGGGCCTGTTGGCCGCCGGCGTAGCGCTCCTGGCAGGCCAGCGACGGATGGCGGCTGCCGCTGTGAAGCCGCACAAGACATCGCGGTGAGCGCTGGTAGAACGGTTTCGCTGCGAGGCACCGCACGAAACCTTCGGCCCCGAACCCGGCCACCCAGCGTTCATCACAGGCCTCTGCGTCGCCAATCTTTCGAAATGCTTTCTTGCAATCGGGAGACGGCAGAACCATGAAGAAGCTGACTCTTGCAGTCGCGATTCTCGCTTTCGGCAGCGCCGCTCACGCCGGAAACCTTTCGATTGTCAATCCAGGATTCGAGAGTTTGGATCTGGTAGATGGGGACTTCACGTTTACCATTCCGGGATGGAGCGTCGAGGGAGACACTGGCACGTTCGACCCCAGCCCTCGTTCATACCCGAACGGATTGGTGCCGGAAGGGGACAACGTCGCCTACAGCAACTCCAGTGGCACATGGATTTCGCAGGTCCTGACGGCTACCGTTGAGGCGAGTACCAAGTACGAGCTGTCCGTGTATGTAGGCCGTCGACTTGATTTGCTTATTCCGGGATACGTGATTGAGCTTCGGGCTGGAGGCCAATTGCTTGCCGCCGATAACGGCAGCCTCTTGCCGGGCGCCGGGTCGTTCTTGAAGTCGACGGTGAGTTACACGTCCGGTCAGAACGATAGCGCGGTAGGCAAGCCCATTGAGATCCGATTCCAGCCTCTTGGTCGGCAAGCGAACTTCGATGCGGTGTCCTTGATGGCCTCGCCGGTCCCCGAAGTCGATACGCTCCCGCTATTCGGCGCAGGGTTCCTCGCTCTTGTTCTCTATCGCAAAGGCACGCGCTGACGTCCCCGCTTCATGGTGCGCAGCAGATCAGCACCTCGGCGCTTGTCTTGAGAACTGCACTTAGGCATTGCCGCCGCATCGCATCTCGGCCACAGCATCGTGTGATTTGGTCTACCTGGTCCTTCCATCTTGAAGCTCCCAGATGTGTGCCTGGCAGGTCACATCTGGGATGCCCTCTTCTATCGTCGGCACTTCTCGTCATTCGTCCACCACTTTCGCGGTAGCGTAAGGGGTCACGGACGAAGGCAGGGCGCCCATCCGAGAAACCTCCGCCGTGCAGTACCATCCTCTCCTGACCCTCTGCCGCAGGCCTTCGCCCGGCGGGGTGTGACGCCCGCCCCGGCACAGGGGCGGCGGGGAGGATTTGACAGCAATGAACATCGATTTCAGCGGGAAGCGGGTGGTGGTCTGCGGCGGCAGCCGTGGCATCGGCCGCGCCATTGCTTTGGCGTTTGCCCGTTGCGGGGCTTCGGTTTCGGTCTGCGCTCGCGGGCGTGACGCCCTGGACAGCGTGCTCGCGGAGTTGGCGTCCTGCGGCGTTCAGGCTCATGCGACCGCTTGCGACCTCGCCAATGCCGCCGATATCGACGCCTACATCCCGGCAGCGGCCGCCGCGCTCGGCGGCATCGACGTCCTGATCAACAATGCATCCGGCTTCGGTGTCGGCAACGACGAGACGGCGTGGAAGGTCGGGTTCGATGTAGACCTGATGGCCACTGTTCGCGCTTCCACGGCGGCCGAGCCTTTCCTGCTGGCGGCGGGCGCAGGCGCGATCGTCAATGTCTCGTCCATCTCGGGTTTCCGCGCCTCCGCGCGAACACCCGCCTACGCAGCCGTGAAGGCCGCCGTGATCCAATACACCGCCTCGCAGGCGGCGCTGCTCGCCCGCAAGGGCGTTCGCGTCAATTGCGTGGCTCCGGGCTCCATCGAGTTTCCGGGTGGCCTGTGGGAGCAGCGCAAGACGTCCGCGCCGCAGCTCTACGAGGCCATTGTCCGGAGCCTGCCCGCAGGCCGGATGGGCACGCCGGAGGAGGTCGCGAGTGCCGTGGTGTTCCTCGCGTCGCCTTTGGCCAACTGGATCACCGGGCAGACGCTCTGCGTGGATGGCGGCCAGCTTCTGGGCGCGTGACGGCGCCGGTACCCACACTACAATTCTCAATCCCTACGACACGGAAGAACTGCAATGACCTTCGACCCGAGACACAAGAGCCGCCCCCTTTTCGAGGGCCCCGACCGGGCGGTGGCGCGCGCCATGATGAAAGCGGCCGGCTTCACCGACGACGACATGGCGAAGCCGCAGATCGGCGTGGCGCATTGCTGGATCGGCACCATGCCCTGCAACCTCAACCATCGGGAACTGGCGCAGCGTGTGATGGACGGCATCCGCGCTGCAGGCGGCACGCCGCTGGAGATCAACACGGTCGCCATCAACGACGGCATCACGACTGGCACGGAAGGCATGAAGACCTCGCTGGTGAGCCGCGAGATCATCGCCGACTCGGTCGAGATGGTCGCCCGCGGCCACATGCTGGACGCCATCGTCACCATCTCCGGTTGCGACAAGACCATCCCCGCCATGGCGATGGTACTGGGCCGGCTCGACATCCCCGGGCTCACGCTGTACAGCGGCTCCATCGCCAGCGGCCGATGCCACAAGCCCAACAGCATGTTCGCGGACCGCAAGCTCACGATCCAGGATGCGTATGAGTCGATCGGCGCCTTCAACGCGGGCCGCATCAACGCCGAGGAGTTCAAGGACGTCGAGGACCACGCGTGTCCCGCCGCCGGCGCCTGCGGCGGCCAGTTCACCGCCAACACGATGGCCACGGCCTACGCGATGCTCGGCCTGTCTCCCATGGGCTTCAATGACGTGCCGGCACTTCACCCCGGCAAGGTCGATGTCGCCTTCGAATCCGGCAAGCTCGTGATGGACCTGCTCCGCAAGGGCGTCACGCCCCGCTCCCTCGTCAACCGCCGCAGCTTCGAGAACGCCATCACCGGCGTGATGGCCACGGGCGGCTCCACCAACGCCGTGCTCCATCTGCTCGCGACCGCGCACGACTTCGGCGTCGAGCTCTCGCTCGAGGACTTCGACCGCATCTCCCGCCGCACTCCCGTGGTGGCGGACATGCGGCCGTGGGGCACCTACACCGCCCCGGAAATGTTCGAGGCCGGCGGCATGGCCGTAGTGGGCAAGCGCCTCGTGCAGGCCGGCCTGCTGCACCCGGAAGAGAAGACTGTGAGCGGGCGCACTCTCGGTGAGGAGATCGCCCTCGGTGAGGAGACGCCCGGGCAGGATGTGATCAAGCCCTTCGGGCAGGAGCTCAAGCCCGAGGGCGGCTTGGCCATCCTGCGCGGCACGCTCGCACCCGGCGGCTGCGTCATCAAGGTGTCCGGACAGAAGAAGGCCGTGCACCGCGGCCCGGCGAAGGTATTCAACTCCGAAGAGGAAGCCTTCCATGCCATCAAGGCGGGCCGCATCCAGCACGGTGACGTGATGGTGCTGCGCTACGAAGGCCCCATCGGCGGGCCCGGCATGCGCGAGATGCAGCTGGTCACGGGCGCGATCCAGGGCGCGGGGCTGGGCGAAACGGTTGCTCTCATCACCGACGGGCGTTTCTCCGGCGCGACGCGCGGGTTCGTCATCGGCCACATCGTCCCCGAGGCTGCGGAGCGCGGGCCGATCGCCGCGCTGCAGGACGGCGACCCGATCGTCATCGACGTCGAGAACCGTCGCCTGGACGTGGAACTCACCGAGGCCCAGATCGGCGAACGCCTTGCCAACTGGCAGGCCCCGGCACCGCGATACACCACGGGCGTCCTCGCCAAGTACGCGCGCCTCGTGTCGAATGCGTCAGTGGGGGCGGTGACGGATCTGCCGAAGCGGTAGTAGTTCATCCACCTACGAAAGCGCGGGCGCCGCCACTGATCGGCGCCCGCACCCGCCACCCGGTCAGGACGCGCGCAACGAATCGAGTAGCGCGCTTTCTCGGCGCTGCCCCTTCCCCCAAGACCGCCTGGCGCCCACCAGGACCATGGCGCCCACCAGCGCCAGCGTCCCCGGCTCCGGTACCGAAGTGACACTCCACGAAAGAATGTCGTGATTCTCGAACCCGCCGCCCGTCGCCGCGGTGAAGCCGACGTAAGCTTCACCGTCATTCAACGAGATCAACGACGACAGCAGCAGTGACACGTTGAGCACCGGGGTACTCATGTTGTCGAGGAAGACCGTCATCGTCCCCGGCGCGTACTGAATTCTTGCGGTGTGGACAGCCGTGTCCTTGATGTTCGGAATGCTGGCCGCCGTCGCCAGTGCTCCGGAAGCCGACGCGTTCCCGCCCGCCTGGACGCTCACGAAGGGCGCCATTGGTTCCCCGCCGTTCTGATGCGTGTCGAACTTCACCGCGACGCTGTTGGCAATGCCTCCATAGCCGACGTCACCACCACCGAGTCCCATCGCCGTTCCGCTCGAGTTTTGCACGGCAAACGTGAAGCCATCCGAGCCGGTGTTCTGAAGATTGCTGATCCGGAATGTGAAGTCCGTCGTAAAGCCGCCGCCGACAGCGATCTGAGAGCCGTACCAGGCGGCGCCAGTCTGGCTGAGCAGCGAAGGCGTGAGGCGCAGGGCGGTGCCGGACTGCGCTGCGTTTCCCACCAGATTCAATGCACTAACGTCGCTGAAGTCCGTGAAGGCCAGACCGGCTTCTGCGGGCTGACTGAACGCGCCCACCAGCAAGGCGAGAACGCCAAAGGTATGAAGGCTCTTCGTAGTAGGTCTCATCTCATAGTCTCCCGAGTTCTTGTTGGTCAATAGCGCAGAGGAAGGCGTCGCGCTGCGATGCCCCGATCTACTGTGCAATGGGAAGAGTGTGTGCCACCGCTCGAGAACATCGTTGACGAAGGTCAAACGTTTTCTCGATTGAGGGGAGCGCTTCCACTGGCAGAACTGCTGAGCGTGATCGCGCGCCGTCGTACTGACCGCCATCGGATGGCGACCAGCTCTGCGCGCGCGTCGCTCATCGTTCACCCGGTCTGCATCGCCGTCGCCGACTGATCCAAGTGCACCCGTGAGCGTGCCGCTGGCATGTGCGCTGCCGAACAGATCGTTCGAGAAGCCAGGGTCAACATGGGAGTCATGGAAGGCGTCGGCCGTCTGACTCCGCGTGCACTGCACTATCGAGCCAAAGCTGAATCGCCATCCGTGCGCAGGAGAACCTATCGGGCACCGCGCCGTTCGTGATGCTCAAGCGCGCATCTGCGCGCGACGGCGGGTGCCAGACGACCGAGCCTGCCTGCCCCCACTTTCATCTATTGGAGTCACACCATGAACTTCCGAACCACGATCGCCACGCTCCTCACCGTCGCTGCCCTCGGCTCCCTCTCCGCCTGCGCCGTTTCGCGCGGACAGGAGTCCGTCGGTGGCTATGTGGACGACACCAGCATCACCTCGCAGGTCAAGGGCCGCTTCGTTGGCAACAAGCAAGTCGACGCGTCGAGCATCAGCGTCGAGACGCTCAAGGGCGTCGTGATGCTCTCCGGGTTCGCGAAGAACGATACGGAGAAGACAACCGCGGAGTCCATTGCCAGCAGCGTCAAGGGCGTGAAGTCCGTCACGAACCACATCGTCGTCAAGCCGTAATCGCCAGCACAGCTGGCCACCATCGAGCTATCACTTACCACTCTGAAGGGAGATCGACATGAATTGGGACCGCATTCAAGGCAACTGGAAGCAGGCCACCGGCAAGGCCAAGGAACAGTGGGGCAAGCTGACCGACGACGATCTGGATGTCATCGCCGGGCGCCGCGACCAGCTCGCCGGCAAGATCCAGGAGGTCTACGGCATCGCCAAGGACGAGGCCGAGAAGCAGCTCACCGCCTGGGAAAACACGGCGAACGAATCGTGGTTCACGGAAACGAAGAAACACAACTGATCGTCACTCTCCCGGGGATGAGGCGTTGCGACGCCTCGAACCCGAGAAAAGCTCGTAGCGGTGCGCCGAGCTCACGTGCGCTCGATTGCGCGGAAGCTCTGAAGACTGCCGCGCCACATGCGCCGCGCAGATGGCCCTTGCCGTCGCCATCTCCACCGTAGCGCCTGACAAGGGAGAAATGCCATGCTCGAAACCGTTGCCGTCGTACTGGTCATCCTCTGGATTCTGGGCCTGGTGACTTCCACCACCATGGGCGGACTGATCCACGTGCTGCTGGTCGTCGCCGTCGTCGTGGTCCTGCTTCGCGTCATTCAGCGCCAGCGCGCGTAACTTGCTCGACTCGTGGGGACGATCCGCTACCGCAAGATCTTCAGCGCCTGATCTCCCCACCCCTGCAGCGGCCCCAATGGATTGCGTCGCACTTCAAAGTCGGTGATGGTCGGCTGCCCGCCAATCAGCGCGTAGACGAGCCTGTCATCGACGAAGATCAGCAGGGCTTCGACCGTCCAGCCCTTCGTGACCGTCTCCCGCTTGAAGCTCAGGGTATCCAGCCAGAAGTTTCCGACCCGGCGCTGGGCGAGCTTCTTCACGACGACCGCGTAGCCGCTGCACAGCTTGCCGGCGTTGAGGCAGTCGCGGATTCCCGGATCGACATCCTCCGGCTTGATCAGCGCTGCGGCCGCGAACCGCTGCAGCACGTTGCCGAAGTGCAAGACCGTGATGGCAGGATTGCTTCGCGGATCGAGCCCTTCCTGGTGCACATCGTCGCGCGTTGCCCGGTACGGCACGATGGCGGATAGAGACTTCACCGCATCGTCGTAGCTATTCCAGGTCGAGACGATTTCAGTCTTGCCGTTGGGCAGCAGCGACTTGCAGCCACCGACCGCAAAGCAGCAGGCAAGCGCAGCAACGATCATCGGGCGAGTGCGAAACCGGATCATGCTGAACTCGGGTCGCAGGGCGCTGACGGCCCCGCCGAGGGGTTTCCGTCGTGCGCACCCCTTCCCTTTCCCCGCTGACCGGTTGTGGCGGTTCTCCCGCGCAGCGCGCCCACCAACGCGTGTAAGTCGGCCATCAAGGAACCGAGCTGCGTGAACATCGCTTACACCAAGGACCGAAACTGCCTGGCGGCAAACGCCCACGCCATGCGTGACGCGTCGGGTCCCTTGCCGTCGCTGAACGGCTTGCTCGCTGCACCGCCGCTCCAGGCATGCGCCAACCGATCGACGGCGACGAGGGTCGCGACGGTCGTGCCTCTGCGCTTGAAGTCCGTGACCCGCATCGGGTAGCGCTTGCCGCGCTGGACACTTCGAGTCCGTCCCGCGCTCGCCCCCGTTGCGTCCGCCCAAGCCTGAACAGCGGCTTCGCCGTTCTGGGGCGAGACCACGGTATCCGCGTCACCGTGGATCACCAGCAAGGGAGGCCAGTCGGGCTGCAGTTCGGTCTTCAAGGTGCTCGACGGTAGCTTCGGAGCCTTGGTCGCGCGGCGCCCCCTCATGGCGCTCAGCGCAGACACGGTGGAGTGCGCTTTACCCGGCGGGACACCGGAGTGCATCACCACTGCCTGGAAGCGCGCAGGGTACTGGGTGACCAGCAAGGCGGCCATGCTCGCACCGGCTGACAGTCCGGCGATGGCGACCCTCGACTTGTCTACCGGATGCATCAGGCAGACCTGGTCGATCGCCTTCATGATCAGAGCCGCTTCGCGGGCCGCGCGACCGGAGTCGGTGTCGAACCAGTTCCAGCAGCGTTGCGCATTGGCAAGACGATCCTGCTCCGGATAGAGCACCAGGAACCGCTCTCGAAGCCCGATCCGATTCATGCGTGTACTCGCGGCAAAGCTGACGGCGTCCTGACCGCAGCCATGAAGCATGACCATCAGCGGCAGATGCTCGCCGATGCGAAGGCCGGGCGGGAGATACAACCGATATTGCCTCGCTCCGGTAGCTCCCATCACGGCACCGGGAATCCACGCACCCGCACCGGGCGGCGGCGTGCGTTTGGCGAAGACAGGTTTCAGTGTTTTGGCGAGCGCGCGGGTGCCGGACGCCGCGGCCATCCGCGTCATCGCGACGACGCTTCGCGCGAAGATCCCGGCCCAGGCGGATGCCCCGGTTCGCCTTCTCACCGGACGCGCTCCCGCTCGCATGACTGCAGATGCGCTTCGACGACTGCTCGGCTCGGCCAGTCTGGAGGTCTGCGCATGGCCTCAGCGCGCCTTCAAGGCTGTGCGGTCACGCGCCAGATGACGTTACCCACGTCGTCGGCCACCAGCAGCGCGCCCTGCTTGTCGATCACCACACCCACCGGCCTGCCCATGGCGTCGCCACTGTCGTTGAGGAAACCTGTCAGCACATCCAAGGGCACCCCGGCCGGCTTGCCATCGCGAAACGGCACGAACACGACCTTGTAGCCGCTGTAGGGCTTGCGGTTCCAGGACCCGTGCTGGCCGACGAACATGCCCGTTTCGAAGGGCGCAGGCAGGCGATTGCCTGCCGACGAGGCCAGGCCGAGCGAGGCAGTGTGCGGTCCCAGCGCGTAGTCGGGTACCACCGCGCTGGCCACCAGAGCCGGCTGTGGGGGCTCGACCCGCGCGTCTACATGCGGGCCGTAGTAACTGTAGGGCCAGCCATAGAACGCTCCCTCACGTACCGAGGTCAGGTAGTCCGGCACGAGGTCGCTGCCGAGCCCGTCGCGTTCGTTCACCACTGTCCAGAGCGTCGCTCCATCACTGCTCCATGCCATGCCCACCGGATTGCGCAGGCCGCTGGCATAGACCCGATGAGCACCGGTCGCGACGTCAACTTCCCAGATTGCTGCCCGGCCGCTCTCGACTGCCATGCCACGCTCGGCGACATTGCTGTTCGAGCCCACGCTCACATAGAGCTTGCGGCCGTCCGCGCTGGCCAGCAGGTTCTTCGTCCAGTGGTGGTTGATCGGCCCGCCGGGCAGGTCCACCAGCTTCGTTCCGGAACCCTGGATGACGGTATCGCCCGTCTTGTACGGAAAGCTCAGCACCGCATCCGCATTGGCCACGAAGAGCCGGTCACCGATCAGCGCCATGCCGAACGGCGAATTGAGCCCGGAGAGCAGCACCGAACGCACTTCGGCCGTCCCGTCGCCGTCGGCATCACGCAGCAGGGTGATGCGGTTCGCGCTGGGCACACCGGCGCCCGCGCGCTTCATTACGAGGCTCATCACCCACCCCCTGATGCCTTTCCCGTCATCCGGCTTGGGTGGCGCATTGGTTTCGGCCACCAGCACATCGCCGTTGGGCAGCACCAGCATCCATCGGGGGTGATCCAGTCCTCTTGCGAAGGCTTCGACGCGAGTCCCTGCCGCCGGGTGCGGCGACATTCCGCGCGGCCAACCGATTGCCGGCGCGATGTTGACCGTCGGAACGAGTGTGCTGTTGGGAGGTGGCAATGCCGGATGGGGGCCGGTGCCCTCTGCCACGGACAGTTTCGCCGTTTCCCCGCAGCCGGCCAGAAACAAGGCGGCGGCCACGGCGCCAACAGTTCCGAGACGTCGCCAGACGGGGCGGGCACGACTGCCCGCGAACATGAAGCGCATCCGAGTGCTCATGCCGACGCCGCCCATCGCATCGCCGCCCTTCCGGCGCCGGCCGACACCGCGCTGACGATCGTGCCCCATGTCATGTCGATCAGGCTCAGACGCATCGGCCAGTTCGCAAGGGTCGCCAGGTTGGTCAGATCGTAAGTGGCGTAGGCGAAGAAGCCGAAGAGCGCCCCCATGACGATCGTCCGACCCCATTCAGCCTCCCCGGCCTGCGGCGCCACCGCGAAGATCATCAGACCCGCCGCATACAGGATGTAGAAAGCCACGGCCACCGGCACATTGGGATGCTCCGCCATCAGATGCCCGATCGCCTGCTGGTACATCGTCCTGGCGATCGCGCCCAGCCACAGCATGTCCAATGCGACCAGCACCAAGGCCGCAGCGAGATATCCTGCGAGATACTTGTTCATTCGGAGTCACTCCCCTTCGCCGAGGCACTCGTTGATTCGAACCGCTTCGCCGCGCCCCTCTGTCTCGCCCAGGCTCTCGGCGAGAACTGCGCCTCATGGACGAGTGCGAGTCTACTTTCCGATCCCGCCCTTGACGACTTCCTTGACGTCGCCCGCGACCTTCTGCGTCTTGCCTTGGACCTGCTTCGCGATACCCTTTGCCTGCTGCTCAGCGCTGCCGACCGCCTGGCCTGCCTTCTCCTGCACCTTGCCTGCAACGGTCTTCAGGGTGCCCTTGATCTGATCCTTGTTCATTTTCGTAACTCTCCGGTAGTGGGTGCGGGATGACTATGTGCCTGTCGGCACGTCCGATCACGATGCGTCGTAAGACGTGCCGTAGAACTCATGCACGCCACTTGCCCACTTGCTGTCCGACATGGAGGGCCACCGGTCCTTGTTGAACCCCGGAGCATCCTTCAGCGCCGACTTGGAGACATCCAGCGTGAAGCGCTTGTTCGTGGTGTCCAGCGCGAAGGCGGCCCAGGGCACCGCGAAGAGCTTGTCGCCCATGCCCAGCACACCCCCGAACGACAGGACGGCATAGGCAACCCTGCCGGACTTCATGTCGATCATGAACTCCTTGATATCCCCCAGGTCGTCGCCGTCCTTGTTGTAGACGTCATTGCCGAGAAGCGTATTGGCACCCATCAGCGCCGGGCCCGGGCCCGTATTGCCGTGGGCGTACATGCCGAAGTCGTCGCGCGAAACGTAGTTGGTTTCCATGTGTTCTCCTGAAGATTGGGTGTCGGGCGAATCCTCAGTGGGATGTGCCCGTGGCGATTGAGCCGGGCCGTCCGGCGGCGCCGGCCTTGAGGGCCGAGGTTCGAAGGGCCTGCCGACGCGAAGATACGCATCGGCGGGTCGCCGGTCTGTGCGGCGAGCAACGTACGCTGACCGGACAGGCTGCGCAGACCGGCTATCCGCGAGTTCTGGCAAACAGCGCGGGACAACAGCCGGCACTAGCGCCCGCGAGTGCGCAAGAACGAGTACGCGAGCGCACAGACTTCACGGCCGGAGACTCTATATGTTGAGCGCCCAGGAGAAGGTCCGCACCCCCAGCGTGAATCGCTAAGGCGTTGCGGGCTGTCCCTCTGTCTCGACTAGAGCGCTGTTGATTCCCGCGTCCGGTCCGTCCTCCACTTTTAAGGAACTTCAATGGCACTTTCCACAGCAGCAACCGCTGAAGACCTCGGCGTCACGCGGAGCCTCTCCGGCGGCTTCCCGGATAACAGAAGGTCCCTCGCCAGCGCCGTGTCTTGGGGCGCAATTGCGGCAGGAGCCGCTGCCGCCGCGTCGCTTTCGCTGATTCTGCTGATCCTAGGCGTCGGCCTCGGACTCTCCTCCGTCTCGCCGTGGGCCCGCGATGGCGTCAGCGCTGCGACTTTCGGCGTGTCGACGATCGTCTGGCTTACTTTCACGCAATTGTTTGCCTCGGCAGTAGGCGGGTACCTCGCGGGCCGCCTCCGCACCAAGTGGAGCGAGCTGCACACCGACGAGGTGTACTTCCGCGACACCGCCCACGGCTTCCTGTCCTGGGCCGTGGCGTCGCTCGCCACAGCCGCACTGCTTACTTCGGTCATCGGATCGATTGTGAGCGGTGGCGTGCAGGCTGGTGCCTCGATGGTCGGCGGCATCGCCGGCACAGCGAGTTCCGCAGCGGGCGCGGCTTCGACCGTGACGCAGATGGGTCAGGACGGCGAGGGAGGCTCCATCGGCTACTTCGTCGATTCGCTGTTCCGGCGCGAGCCCAACGCCACCGCGTCGACTACCGGGGCTGCCGTTCCCGGGACCGGCATGGACACCACCGAGCGCGTATCGGCCACGGAAGCCGCCGAGGTCAGCCGGATCCTGATGAACGTCAGTCGCTCCGAGGCACTGCCGCCGGAAGATGTCCGCTACGTGGCCCAGATCGTTGCCCAGCGCACCGGACTCTCGCAGCAGGTCGCCGAGAAGCGCGTCGCGGAGGTCTATGCCAAGGCGCAGGCCAAGGTACGCGACGCGGAAGTGGCTGCCCGAACCGCTGCTGACGCGGCACGCAAGGCTTCCGCCTACGGCGCGCTGTGGCTGTTCGTCTCCCTGCTCGTCGGCGCGTTCGTGGCCAGTCTGTCCGCCACGTTCGGCGGCCGGCGCCGCGATGCCTGACCCTCGCTCCCTCACTCTCCCGTCGAGGCCACCATGCGATCCATCCTCCTGCTGCTACTTGGCATTCCCATCCCGATCATCATTCTGATTGCGTTGTTCGTGCATTGAGTGCGCGCCCGACCGTCACCCTTTTCGAGAAAGCTCCATGACCACCACCAAAGCTGCCGTTTCACATAAGGCCCCGCCCACCCATCGGGATGCCATTGCCCTTCTCAAGTCGGATCACGAGGCCGTGAGCGATCTGTTCGCCGAGTATGAGAAGACCCGATCGACCCCGAAGAAGAAGGCAATCGTCGCCGAGATCTGCACCGCGCTCAGCGTGCATGCGCAGATCGAGGAGGAGATCTTCTATCCGGCCGTCAAGACCGCACTGAAGGACAAGCTGCTGGTCCCCGAGGCGACGGTGGAACACGCCGGCGTGAAGGACCTGATCGCGCAACTCGAGGGGATCGAACCCGACGGCGAGGACTACGACGCGAAGGTCAAGGTGCTTTCCGAGTATGTGAAGCATCACGTGAAGGAAGAGCAGAACGAGATGTTTCCGAAGGCCAAGGCTTCGTCTCTCAACCTGGTCGAGCTCGGCGCCCGGATGGCCGATCGCAAGGAAGCTCTGCTGGCCCAGGCAGCCTGAACGGGAGACCGACAGCTCGACTGATTTCGGGCTGTCGGTCTTTCGGATTGCCAACGCGCATTCCCCCTGAAGCCGACCGCCGTGACGTTCCCGGCGTTCAGCGCGACCCATTCCCCCGCGTTTCACGAGGCCCCCCGATGAAGACCCAAACCCAGGCCAATGCCAGTCTTGCCCACGTCGCCGAACTCATCGCCGACATGCCGATCGCCATGCTGACCACCCTCGACGCCAACGGCGCGCTGGCCAGCCGACCCATGGCCCCGCTGGAGATGGACGACAGCGGCGCCTTGTGGTTCTTCACGAACCTGCAGTCATCGAAGGTCGAGCACCTCGGCGTCGCAAATCTCAGCTTCACCGACAACGCGCAAGGTACCTATGTATCGCTGTCGGGGCGGGGCGAAGTCGCACCGGACAGGGAACACGTGCATCGTCTGTGGACGGCAGCTGCCAAACCGTGGTTCCCGGACGGTCCGGACTCCTCGGACCTGGCCCTGCTGAAGTTCATCCCGGATACCGCGGACTACTGGGACGCTCCGAACAGTCGCATGGTCCGTGCGTTTGCCGTGGTGGCGTCGATTCTGGCCGGCAAGCCCGTCGCGACCGGTCAGCATGGCTCTCATACCGGCCTCGAAGCGAGTGCGTCGGCCGCCGGAGCCACATCATGAAGAAGGTCCCGTCATCCCCCAAGCGAGACGCCGCAGTCAGAAAGCATCCAGCGCCTGGCGAGATTCCGACGGTTGAATCGCAACGGACCCTCGCTCAGGCTCTGGCCTCCGCGATGCCCTTCAACGCCAACAAGCGCGGCGAGGTGGGCAGAGACAACGCGATCTCGCCAACGCAGGGGATCATCACACCGATGGACGACGCGATGGCGTCAGCCAGCACCTTGAGTGAACTCAACGGTTCCGCCAAGACGGGGGAAGGACCACCCGCGGCAGGCCGCAGCGCAGCGTCGGGTTGTCTGGAAGCCGTGCGATCGGACGCTTCGGCGCAGACCCTGACCACGAATCAGGGCGTGGCGATCGGCGACAATCAGAACTCGCTCAAAGCCGGATTGCGGGGCCCGACGCTGCTCGAAGACTTCATCTTGCGCGAGAAGATCACGCACTTCGATCACGAGCGAATTCCCGAGCGCATCGTGCATGCGCGAGGTTCCGCAGCCCATGGCTACTTCGAGGCTTACGCACCGATGACGGCGGTCACCCGGGCAGCACCGTTCCAGACCGCCGGAAAGATCACGCCCGTGTTCGTGCGGTTCTCGACGGTCGCCGGCGAGCGCGGTTCCACCGACACTGCCCGCGACATCCGTGGCTTTGCCGTCAAGTTCTACACCGACGAAGGCAACTGGGACCTGGTGGGCAACAACATTCCGGTGTTCTTCATCCAGGATGCGATGAAGTTCCCCGACCTCGTACACGCAGTGAAGCCCGAGCCGCACAACGGCATGCCGCAGGCGGCCTCTGCGCACGACACCTTCTGGGATTTCGCGTCGCTGATGCCCGAGTCCACGCACACGCTGATGTGGGTGATGTCGGACCGCGGCATCCCCCGCAGCCTCCGCATGATGCAGGGCTTCGGCGTCCACACCTATCGGCTGGTCAACGCAAAGGGCGAGTCGCACTTCGTCAAGTTCCACTGGAAGCCCAAGCTCGGCACGCACTCCCTGGTCTGGGACGAAGCCGTCAAGATCTCTGGCGCCGACTCCGACTTTCATCGTCGCGACCTTTGGGATGCCATCGAGGCGCACCAGTACCCGGAGTGGGAACTGGGCTTCCAGATCTTCACCGAGGCGCAGGCCGAGGGCTTCAGCTTCGACGTGCTCGACGCCACGAAGCTGATCCCCGAAGAGCTGGTGCCGGTGACTCCGGTGGGCCGCATGGTGCTCAACCGCAATCCGGACAACTTCTTCGCCGAGACCGAGCAGGTTGCGTTCTGCACGGCGCACGTGGTGCCGGGCATCGACTTCAGCAACGACCCGCTGCTCGCCGGGCGAATCCATTCCTACCTGGACACCCAGATCACGAGGCTGGGCGGTGCCAACTTCCATGAGATACCGATCAACGCGCCCCTGGCGCCCGTGCACAACAACCAGCGCGACGGGCTGCACCGTCAGGCGATTCCGCGCGGGCGGGTTGCCTACGAGCCCAACTCCCTCGGAGGCGGTTGTCCCTTTCAGGCGGGAGCCGCAGGCTTCGTATCCTTCCCGGAGCCCACCGACGGCGAGAAGCTGCGCGGCAAGCCCGAAAAGTTCGCGGATCACTACACCCAGGCCACGCTGTTCTACGAAAGCCAGACCGCTGTCGAAAAGGCCCACATCGCAAGCGGCTTCCGCTTCGAGTTGAGCAAGCTGACGGTGCCGGCGATCCGCGAGCGAGTGGTCTCGTCACTGGTCAACGTGTCGGCAGAACTGGCGGCAACGGTGGCTGCAGGGCTGGGCATCGCCGTTCCACCCGCCATGCCGAAGGTGCTGGCGAAGCCGACAGCTCCGGAGGTCACCCGGTCGGCGCCATTGTCGCTGACCGCCTTGCCCGGTGACGGAGGCATCCGGACGCGCAGCATCGCCATCCTCGTGGCGGACGGCGTCGACGGCGAGTCGGTTGCGGCGGTTTCGGAAGTTCTCGTGGCCGCCGGCGCGAGCGTGCACCTCATCGCGTCTCGTCTCGGACTCGTGAACAGCTCGAAGGGCGCCCCCTTCGACGCTACCGGTACGCTGGAGAACTCGGCACCCGTGCTGTTCGACGGTCTCGTCCTCCCGGACGGCGCGGGCGGCGTGGAGTTGCTGCGAGGTCGCTTCGAAGTGATGGACTTCATTGCAAACCAGTACCGGCATGGCAAGACGATCCTGGCAATCGGTGCGGCGAAGACGTTGCTCGATGACGCCGGCGTCAGGGAGCGAATGTCGAACGGGAAGATCGATCCGGGCGTCCTCCTGGTTGCAGTGGCCAAAGTGCAGGCCGCCGCAGCGGACTTCATCAAAGCCCTTGGCAGGCACAGGCATCCAGAACGGGAGATGAGCCTGACCTCGCCTTGATCGCCCGGTACGCCGGCGCCGTTCAGGGACGATAGTCTCGAAGTCGAGCAGGAGCCTTGTCCGGCCTATACTCCCGTCACAGGTTTGCATGCGAAAGCACTCGCCGGCTGATAGGGCCGCGGAGAGTTTTTCTGTGCCCGCACCTTTTCCAGTGACGTCGAGAGGAAGCCTCTGTGAGCGTGCTCATTGCGCAGCGAGCGCGCCATCATTCGCGATGAAGATCTTCCTGAGCTATGCATCCCAGGATCGCCCGCTCGCGGAGGCGATCAACCGCGCCCTGCTCGAGCAGGGACACGACGTGTTCTTCGACCGCGAGGACCTGCCACCGGGTGAGGAGTTTCACGCTCGCATCCGGCGCGCCATCGAGGCGTCGGACCTGTTCGTGTTCCTCGTGAGCGAGGCCGCGATCGATCCGGGCAGCTACACGCTCAACGAACTCGATATCGCCGGGAAGAAGTTCAGGCAGGCATCGGGGCGTTTGCTGCCGGTGCTGCTTCGGCCGATGGCATTCGACCGGTTGCCGGCGTTCCTGAGTTCCGTGACGGTGCTCGAGTCACCCGGGAACATTCCTGCCTCGGTGGCCGATGCCGTGCATCGCATCGCACTGGAACGGCGTCGCGCCATGCAGTGGAAGGTGGGGGCGGGTATCACAGCGGCCGTGCTGATCGCGGCGGTCGCCTGGTTTGCTCGCTCCAAAGGTACCCCTGCTTCGGAGATCACGGGTAACGATGGCGCACCCGCCGTGCTCGTGCCGGCGGGCAACTTCACCCGTGGCGACGACGAGGAGTCCCCGCGCCGCGAGGTCTATCTCGACGCGTTCTACATCGATCGGTATGAAGTCACCACCCGCCGCTATGCGAAGTTCCTCGCTGCCACGGGGTCTTCGCGTCCCCCGGATGGCTGGGAATCGCTCGACCCCAGAAGCGGTGACGAATTTCCCGTCGTCGGTGTGGACTGGAACGACGCGAGCGCCTATTGCAAGTGGGCCGGCAGACGGCTGCCCACGGAATCGGAATGGGAGAAGGCCGCCCGTGGCACCGATGCCCGCCGCTATCCCTGGGGAGACACATCGCCCACGCCCGACCAGGCGAACTACCAGAACACGTCGCCCGAAGCGTACGGCGGCGGCCTCGCGAAAGTGGGTTCGCATTCGGCCGGAAGCAGCCCGTTCGGCGTGCAGGATCTCGCGGGTAACGCAGCCGAATGGGTCGCGGACTGGCACTCGGAGAGCTTTCCGGTGGGGGACGTGCGCAATCCGAAGGGACCGGAAACCGGTACCAATCGCGTCGTACGCGGCGGTGGCCGGTTCGATCCCGCTGAACGGCTCATCGCGACGAAGCGCTTCCACGGCCCGCCGGATCTCCGGGCCGATGACATCGGGTTTCGGTGCGCCAGGGATCCCTGATCCTGCGATCCGAAGCGGCGGGCGAGTCAGTTCCAGCACCGTCCGGGCAGTGCCCGTTCAGCCTTCCCCCGGGGTTCGCGAGGAGCGCACCGCCCCGCTGTGGCTACAGTAGCGCCGCCCCGGTCGTCACAGCGCGCAACGCCCGCTCAGGGCGTGATCGCCACCTTGAGCACGCCGTCGCGCTGGTGGCCGAACAGGTCATACGCGGCTTCGATGTCGTCGAGCTTGAACCGGTGCGTGACCATCGCCCCCAGGTCCACACGGCGCGCCGCGATCACGGCCATCAGCCGGCGCATGCGCTCCTTGCCGCCGGGGCACAGCGTGGTGATGATCCTGTGGTCCCCCAGTCCGGCCGCGAAGGGTCCCAGCGGGATGGTCAGGTCCGTCGAGTACACACCCAGACTCGACAGTGTTCCGCCTGGTCGCAGCACTCGCAGGCACGCCTCGAACGTCGCCTGCAGGCCGAGCGCCTCGATCGACACGTCAACGCCACGGCCGCCGGTGAGCTTCAGGATCTCCTCCACGGGGTCCACCCGGCTGCTGTCGATCACGTAGTCCGCCCCCATCCGCTTCGCCATTTCCAGCCGACCCGGAATACGGTCCACGCCGATGATGGTACTGGCGCCGCTCAGCTTTGCGCCGGCAGTGGCGCACAGACCGATGGGACCCTGCGCGAACACCGCCACCACATCCCCGATGCGGATCCCCGCGCTCTCCGCCCCACTGAAGCCCGTAGACATGATGTCGGGACACATGAGCACCTGCTCGTCGGTAAGCTCGTCGGGCACGGGCGCGAGGTTCGCCATGGCGTCGGGCACGAGTACGTACTCGGCCTGGCAGCCGTCGATCGTGTTGCCGAAACGCCAGCCACCCATCGGCTTCCACCCATGCGCAGTTCCCGCACCGTCCTGGGAGCACGCGCCGCACAGGCACGCGTTGCTCCAGCCGCTGGGCGTGATGGCGCCTGCGACGACCCGCTGGCCCTCACGGTAGCCCTGCACGGCGGAGCCCAGCTTCTCGATCACGCCCACGGGCTCGTGGCCGACGGTGAGTCCCTTCGCGACGGGGTACTCGCCCTTGAGGATGTGCACATCGGTGCCGCAGATTGTGGTGGTGGTGATGCGCACGAGCGCATCGAGAGGACCGACGTCCGGCACAGGCTTCTCGTCGAGCACAACGCGACCGGGCTCCACGAACACGGCGGCTTTCATCTTGGGCATGGCGTTCTCCTTCCTGCGTTGACTGCTGACAGAAGCAGTGTGAGAAAGGGAGGGCGCGCGGTGTTTGCGCCAGATCAACTCCAGTGACTAAGAGCCGCATGGGCGAATGGCTTGAAGCCCGCATGTCATGCGGATGGCACATGCGAGGGTGTTCCAATAGCCGCAGAGGCCTACGCAGAACGCCTCCTCCCATCGCTGTTCGAGAAGGTTCGCCACGTTTGGCAGGCGATCGCGGGCTGCGGGGACTCCGGAGGAAACACGTGGTGTTCTACTCGGCCCCAGGACCCGGAGCATGCCGACGCACGACGCCGCCACCGAATGGCCGAGTTTATCGGCGCCGCCCGTCGGATCGGTCGGGACCTCGCGACACCGGCCATGCGTTGCTGCGGGTCGATGCGAGCGCAAACTCACGCAAAAGTCACGCAGCAAAGCAAAAGGACCTGGGATTTTCATCCCAAGTCCTTGCTTTAATGGCGCGCCCGGCAGGAATTGAACCCACGACCCCCTGGTTCGAAGCCAGGTACTCTATCCAACTGAGCTACGGGCGCGACGCCTCGGATGCTACTGCGTTTCCCCGCGGTTCGCATCCTTCCGGGACCGGCGCACCCATCATCGGGCCGCCGTCGCGAACTGTGCAATCATCGGGGTGTCGGGACAAACAGCCAGGTCGGGCCCGACACAACTCCACCCATAAGGAGACCTACATGAAGCCTCGTCTCAACACACTCGTCCCGGCCGCCGCTTTTGCGCTGGCTTTTTCGGGAGTCGCCCAGGCGCAGATGATCGCGCCCACTCCGTATCTCAGTTTCGCCGACAGTCCGTTCGCATCGGATCCGACTACCGTGCTGGAGACCTTCGAAGACGGCGCCCTCAATGTCCCGGGCGTCACTGCGAGCGCCTCCTGGTTCGCCTCCAGCCCCAGTCCGTTCTCGGACTCCGTGGATGGCGACGACGGAGCGGTCGACGGTGTCACGACGTCCGGGTATGCCTTCTACTCGGCAAGCTCGCAGAGTTCGGTCACCTTCACCTTCGACGCCCAGGTCCTCGGTGCCCTGCCCACCAAGGCCGGTCTGGTCTGGACGGACGTCGGCAATGTGACATCCGGCAGCGCCGGGTTCGGCGAGGTCACGTTCACCGCGCGCGATTCCAACGGCAACATCATCGGCACGACCGGCCCCACGAGCGTGGGGGACGGCACGGCGAATGGCTCCGCGGCGGAAGACCGTTTCTTTGGCGTGATCCACGCCGGCGGAATCAGCAGCATCACCATGACCGCCTCCAATTCCACGGATTGGGAGGTGGATCACCTGCAGTACGCCGCACCGGTGCCCGAACCCGAATCGATCGCCTTGTTCGCAATCGGCGGCCTTCTCCTCGCGGCGCGCGTTGCGCGACGCGATCGTCGCCACGGGTGATCAGGCTCGTCCCACTGGTGTAGCCCGGACGAGGCCCGCACGGGCCGACTCCGGGAACCGCCTGGCATCCTTCACCACCGCCCCGGAGTCGGCGCGTACGCGCCTCGTCCGGGCTACGCGGTTCTCACCACGGTTCGATCCACGGCCTTAAATCCTGCTCGTAGGTCCAGGCGTTCCGTGGCTGCCGGTGAAGGTTCCAATACGTCTCGGCAATGGCGTCCGGATCGAGGATGCCGCCGCGATCCTTGAGCGCGTACCGATCCGGAAAGCGTTCCTGGATGAAGGGCGTGTCGATGGCGCCGTCGATCACGACATGCGCAACGTGAATGCCCTTCGGCCCCAGCTCGCGCGCCATGCTCTGTGACAGCGCCCGCAAGCCGTGCTTCGCACCTGCGAACGCCGAGAACCCTGCGGCGCCGCGCAGACTTGCGGTGGCTCCCGTAAAGAGGATGGTCCCCCGCTCCCGGGGCAGCATCACCCTCGCGGCCTCGCGCCCCACGAGAAAGCCGGCGAGGCAACCCATCTCCCACACCTTCCGGTACACGCGCTCGGTGGTCTCGGTGATACTGAAGCGCACGTTGCCGCCCACGTTGAACACCGCGACTTCGATCGGGCCGATGTCGCGTTCGATCTGCGCCACGAGCGCGACGACGGCCTCCTCGCTGCGGGCATCGGATCCGAAACCATGCGCCTCTCCGCCTTCGGCACGGATGCGTGCCACCAGCGGCTCGAGCTTGTCGGCGGTGCGGCGGGTGACACAGGCGATGTAGCCCTCCCGCGCGAATCGCCGCGCAATCGCACCTCCAGTCGCGTCCCCTGCCCCGACCACGAGCACCACCGGCCTTCTGCTTTCGCTCACGATTCACCTCGGAAAGTCGCCGCGCAAAGCCGCGGCTCGCTTCGCACCATTTTGCATCCACTGCGGTCATGTCAGCACCGCCAGAGTGCGGCCCACTGCAGCACCATCCCCCCTGCCGTTGCGGAAACAATCACTTGAGCCCATGCACCCATCTGGCACATCCGGTGCGATGAGAGCGCACCGGCGCAAGGCAACGACGATCACGTGAATGCCACGCGCCGCACTCTCACGGAGATTCCCATGCTTGCTCGTAGCCTTCGCGGCTTCACGCTGATGGTATGCGCTGCCGCCTTGTCCTTCGCGTCGATCGCGTCACACGCCGAGACCAAGATCCGTCTCGGTACCGTGGCTTGGATCGGCTACGCGCCGTTCTATGTTGCCGTCGCCAAGGGCTTCTTCGCGAAGCACGGCGTGAAGGTGGAACTGCAGGACTTTCCCGATCCCGCGCTCATCCCCACAGCGGTGAAGAGTGGAGGCATCCAGGGTGCCATGTACACGTACGACCTCGTGATCACGGCGGTGGCCAAGGGTCAGTCGCTCAAGGTCGTGATGCCCATCGACTACTCCAACGGCGCCGACGCACTGATCGCGGAAAAATCGATCACCTCTGTCGCGCAGCTCAAGGGCAAGAAGGTCGCGTACCCGTTCTCCACCTGCGACAACCTGCTGGTGGTGTATGCGCTGGAGAAGGCCGGGCTGAAGGAGTCCGACATCCAGGGCATCGACTCCACGCCGGAGAACGTCGCCGCCGCCATGACCGCAGGTGCGGTCGCCGGTGCCACCTACGAGCCCAACATCACGCAGATTCTGAAGCTCGGCGGTGGCGGCAAGTACAAGGTGCTGATGGACTCGAGCGCTGCGCCCGGCCTCATCACCGACGTGCTGTTCTTCGACGACGCCTTCCTCGCGAAAGACCCGAAGAGCGTGCAGGCCGTCATCCGCGGCTACCTCGACGGCATGGCGTTCCTCAAGGCCAAGCCCGATGAGGCCCGCAAGATCGTCGCAAAGGCGATGGGTGTCACGGCTGACGAAGTGAAGGCCCAGCAGAAGGGGGTCTACAACATTCCCGTGCCCGAGATGATGGGGTACTTCCAGAAGCGTGACGACTCCAAGAGCCTCTACAAGGTCGGCGCCGGCATCGGCGACATCCTGGCCAAGCGCGGCCAGATCGAATCCACCCCCAAGATCGAAGACACCTTCGACACCCGCTTCGTCGCCGAACTCGGCAAGACGAAGTAGTCGGCCCCACGGAGAATCTCGAAGATGGCATCCCAGAACGCCGCCGGCACGACGACCGGCGTCACGCAGGAGTCCCTGGTTGCCCAGGGTGTGCAGTTCCTCATGGCTTCCTATGTGGATCTGCACGGCGTATCGAAGTGCAAGATGGTCCCGGTCGACCACTTCGACCAGATGATGTCCGGCTCGGAGCTCTTTACTGGCGCGGCGCTGGACGGCGTTCCGCAGGACGTGAGCGAGGAGGAGGTCTCGGCGCATCCGGACGCCGCCTCCTGCAAGGTCCTTCCGTGGCAGCCCGATGTCGCGTGGTTCGCCTCCGACCTCTGGTGCCGCGGCAAGCCGTTCGATGCGGGCGCGCGCAACATTCTCAAGCGGCAGCTCGCTCGCCTCGACAAGCTCGGCTATCGCATGAACTTCGGCATTGAAGCCGAGTTCTTCGTGCTGAGGGACACCCCCGACGGCGGCTTCGAGCCTCTGTCCACGCGCCCCCATCTGGAGAAGCCCGCCTACGACGTCGTACGCCTCCTCGACAACAAACCCTGGATCGGCGAGCTGGTGAATGCGATGAACAAGCTCGGCTGGGGGGTCTACTCCTTCGACCACGAGGACGGCATCGGGCAGTTCGAGATCGACTTCAAGTACTTCGACGCGCTCACGATGGCGGACAACTTCGTGTTCTTCCGCATGATGGCGCACGAAATCGCCCGCAAGCACGGCGGGTTCGCCACCTTCATGCCCAAGCCCTACGCCGATCGCGCGGGCAGCGGCGCGCACTTCAACATCTCGCTCGCGGATGCGCAGACCGGCCGCAATCTGTTCGAGGACAAGGCGGACCCGCGCGGATGCAAGATCTCGAAGCTGGGGTACCAGTTCATCGCGGGGGTGCTGCAGCATCTGCCGGCCATCTGCGCCGTGGTGGCTCCGACCGTCAACAGCTACAAGCGGCTCATCAAGCAGGGGAGCATGTCGGGGTTCACCTGGGCGCCGGTGTTCTGCTGCTACGGCAACAACAACCGCACCAACACCATCCGCATTCCGCTCGCCGGCGGCCGCATGGAACTGCGCGCGGCCGACAGTGCGTGCAATCCGTATCTCGGTGCGGCAATGGTGCTCGCGGCGGGTCTCGAAGGCATCGAGCAGGACCTCGATCCGGGCGACCCCAAGACGGACAACATGTACCGCAAGACCCCGGCGGAACTGGCGGAACTCGGGGTGCGCACGCTGCCGCGCACGCTGGAGGAAGCCACTGCGGCCTTTGCCGAAGATCCTCTGGCGAAAGCCGTGTTCGGTGCGGAGATGTTCGAGACCTGGATCGACTACAAGAACACCGAGTGGCTGCGCTACCTCAACCACGTGTCGGACTGGGAGAAACAGCGCTATCTGAAGTTCTTCTGAAGACCACGCCCGGAAAGCCCGCGCACGGCCCGCGCGGCGCTTTCCTCAGGCGGGCGGGAACAGCAATGCGGAGAATCGCTGCAGGTCGATGTTGCCGCCGCTCACGATGACACCCACGCGCTTGGCCGCCACCGGTATGACACCGTGCATCACGGCCGCCGCGGCGAGGCAGCCCGTGGGCTCCACCACTGTCTTCATGCGCTCGGCGAAGAACCGCATGGTCTCCACCAGCTGAGCATCGGACACCGTCACCACATCGTCCACCAGCGCGCGCATCACCGCGAACGTGTGCTCACCCGCGTGCTGGGTCTGCGCGCCGTCGGCAATGGTCTGCGGGACGTCAATATGAACGATGCGTCCCTCGCGCAGGGATCGCTGCACATCGTTGCCGGCTTCGGGTTCGACGCCGATCACGCGGCACTTCGGCAGCAGATGTTTCGCAGCCGTCGCGCAGCCGGAGATGAGTCCGCCACCGCCCACGCACACCACGAGCACGTCGAGGGGCCCGGCTTCCCGGATGAGTTCCAGCGCCGCCGTTCCCTGCCCGGCCATCACATGCGGATGGTCGTAAGGCGGAATCAGCGTGAGCCCGCGCGCCTCCGCGAGCTTGCGGCCGATGGCCTCGCGATCTTCGGTGTAGCGGTCATACAGGACGATCTCGGCGCCGTAATCGCGCGTGGCGGCGAGCTTGATGGCCGGTGCGTCCTTCGGCATGACGATGACGGCTGGTGTCTCCATCAGCCGTGCGGAAAGCGCAATGGCCTGCGCGTGATTGCCCGAGGAGAAGGTGATGACGCCGCGGGAGCGCTGCTCTGGCGTGAACTGCGCGATGGCGTTGCAGGCACCCCGGAACTTGAAGGCGCCGACACGCTGGAAATTCTCGGCCTTGAAGAACAGCTGCGCCCGGGTCATCGCATCGGCCGTCCTCGATGTGAGAACGGGCGTGCGATTGGCGAATGGCGCTATGCGACCGGCGGCACTCTCGACATCGTGAAACGAGATCGGCAGTGCCATCGGGTCCGTCAGTCGTTGAGGCCCGGCGACTTGATGTCCCGTGCGGAGTGGGCCTGGGTCTCGATCGGCTTGTCGCAGACAGGCCGGGCACCGGCATACGACACGCGCTCGGGGCTGTAGACCGAGACCAGGAAGCGGTTCTGCAGGGCGTAGGCTTCCACCTCGCGCTGGTACCAGCGCTCGCAGGCTGCGGAATGGGCCATCTCGTTCCCCATCTCCTGGAGGTAGTGAACCATCTCGTGGAACAGGATGGATCGATGGAACATGTTGGTCTCGGGGACGAGGTCCTCGGCAATCATGATGCCGCGGCTGGCCTCGTAGAGCGCCGCCACCTTGCAGTTCGGGCCGGGCTCACCGCAGACCTTGCGTTCGAGTTCCACGCGCGAGACCCGGGAGACCATCGGCAGGGCATCGGGCATCTCGTACTTGGACATGCGCGCGGCCATGCGCATGAGGTGGCGCGAGAGGTCCAGGAGATTGTCGAACTTCGCAGAATCGTCATTGCTGTCGTACTGGACGGGGTCGCCGTCAGTCTTGAAGACGCTGTAAGTCTGCGCGGCCTTGCGCTTTGCCGGCTCGGCCCCGAAGGCGGGGGCCGACGCGAGCGCCACAGTGGCTGTGGCGGCAAAGATCAAACGTGCAACGAGCTGCTTCATGACCATCTCCTGAAACCCTCCCGTCACACTCATGAGGCCAGGCTGTTTCGCCGGCTCCGCTGCTGCAGACGGCCGTCGGGCCGTCGGCGCCAATCGTTGTCTGCCGTCAGGTGGACACCGCCCACCCACCGGTCGATACCGTTCACCTCCAGGGCATCGAGCTTGCCCGCCAGCACCGCCGCACCGGTTTCGGTCAGCGCGAGGCGCTGTCGCCCGAAAATGGCCATCGACGATTCTTCCGGAGGGTAGCGAAACAGCTCACCACCCACGACCTGGACAAGGGGGGCCTGTCCAGTGGACAACCCCGCGACCAGCCGCCAGAAACTCCAGTCGCCCATGAAGGGCGCTTCCTCGCGCGCCTGCACCCGCCCGAAAAGCGTGGTCGGATCGCACGGTTCTTCCGCCAGCAGCGCGCAGGTCCTGTTTTCTGTTACGGACAGCCCGTTGCGCTCTGAAGGGTACTCGTCGATCAATCTTGCAATGGCAGCAGGCAGAAACGGCAAGTCTGCCCTGTCCATCGCCGCAATGCCGGCGAGCCCTTGCGGCTGGGTATCGCATAAAGCGAGCCATGCCTGCGTCGCCAGTTCGATCTGATCCCGCCTGACCCGCTCGCTGGACGGGAAGAGGCCAGCCAGCGCGGAGGCCGACAACTGCGACAGCCCCGTGAACGACGCCACTTCGGGGTGGGAGTCGATGCAGATGAGGTCCACGGGGACCCGGCTGGCCTCGCGCCCGACCCGGGTCAGGATCTGCAGGAGCTGGAGCTGGTCGTACAGGTCGTGCTCGAACCACAGGACCACGGACTCCCTCTGCACCAGAGCATCGGCAAACATCTGGTCACGCACCACGAACTCGTCGAAGACGGCATCGGCCTCGCCCCAGCCGCAACTGCCGATGAAGTCGGCGCGCCTGCGGGCGAACGCCTCATCGTCGTCGGTCGGGGGGAGAGGTCCTTCGTGGAGCACGTCCCGCCACGGCATCACATGGCCGGGCAGGTCGGACTCCCGAAGTTTCTCCGCCGTCAGGTCTCCGTTGGTGATGTGCAGCAACCGTCCGCTTGTCCTTACGTGGAGGAACCGTCCCTGGTCTTGGGCTTCTCGGGCTTGCGATACTGCCCCGCCAAGACCTCCTTTTTCGCCTGCGCGGCCGACTGCTGCTCAGCCGAGAGCTGCTTGCCCAGCACGCGCAGCAGGCGCTGATTCTCTTCCGCCTCCTCGGCATCCTCGGCGGTGTAGCGCTCGGATGCAATCGCATAATGTGCATACGCCTCGACCAGGTCGGGCTGACCGGCGATCACGCCGGCCTGCAGCATCCGCCCGAGGCGATGAATCGCCGGCGCGTAGCCCCGCTCGGCGGACTTGCGGAACCAGTTGCCGGCTTCGGGCACGTCCTTGGGGGCGCCCAGGCCCAGCTCCAGGAAGTTGCCGACGTTCCACATGCCCAGGCTGTCGCCTTCGCGGGCGGCTTCGCGATACCAGCTGAGCGCGAGTTCGTAGTTCTGCGGCACGCCGTGACCGTTCTCGTAAAGGTCGCCGACGGAGTTCATGGCCCAGGCGTCACCGCGCTCGGCCGCACGCATCCACCACTTGAAAGCGTCCTCGTAGCTCTGCTTCACGCCATGGCCCTGCGCGTACAGGAGTCCGACGTTATTCATGGCCGGCGTATAGCCCAGCTTCGCAGCGTGCTTGAACCACTGCATCGCCTCCTTGAAGTCCTGCTTGACCCCGCCTTCGCCACGGGCCCACAGCCAGCCCACGTTGTTGATCGCGCGGGGATCGCTGCGATCGGCCAGCGCGCTCAGCTTGTTGGGGTCGATGTTGTCCGCCCCCGACTCGGGAATGGTGAAGGTCTCCTCCTGCTCGGCGGAGAAAGCCACCGGCGCAGCGGCCAGCAGGGAGAGGGACAGCAGACAGGGCACGAGTTTCATGGACAGGCTCCAGAAGGGAATCCGAGGACGGGCGTCCGACACCGGCGGCCGGGACGAGTTCTCGGTCAGCGCACCTCGGCCAGAAACGGCATCAGCTCGGCCAGCAGCGGCCCCGGGGCTTCCTCGGGAATGAAGTGACCGCAAGGCAGCGGTTTGCCACGCACGTCACCCGCCTTGTCGCGCCAGGTGGCAAGAACGTCGAACAGTGTGTGCATCTTGCCGGATTCTCCCCACAGCGCCTGCACCGGGCAGGCGATACGGCGGGCGAGGTCTGCCTCGTCGTCGGCGAAGTCCTTCGTCGCGGCGGCGCGGTAGTCCTCCAGCCCCGCCCGGATGGTGCCCGGCAGGGTGAACACACGCAGGTACTCGGCGAATGCTTCCTCCTCGATGGCGCCCGGTTCCCCGGACAGCGCCCGGAACATGAATCGCAGAAAGGGCTCCGGCGCGGCGCCGATCATCACCTCCGGCAGATCGGGCACCTGGAAGTAGAACCAATGCCAGTAGGCCGCGGCAAGCTCGCGCCCGGTGTCGCGGAACAGGGTGTGGGTCGGGATGATGTCGAGCACGCTCAGGCACTGGACTGCCTGCGGCTGGTCGACCGTGAGCCGATGCGCGACCCGGGCGCCGCGGTCATGGCCGACGACGCGGTAGCGGTCGTGCCCGAGTGCGGTCATGACCGCGTGGATATCCGCCGCCATGGTCTTCTTGTCGTAGCCATCCCGGGGCTTGTCGGAGTCGCCATAGCCGCGAAGATCGGGGACGACCACCGTGTACTGCTCCGCCAGCGTGGGCGCCACCTTGCGCCACATGATCCCGCTCTGGGGGTAGCCGTGCAGCAGCACGACGGGCGGCCCCTTGCCCGCAGTGCGGGTGTGGATGCGCACGCCGTTCGCGCGGATATAGCGGGCCGTGAAACCGGGCATGAGACTCATCGGGACCTCAGATAGCGTTCGAGACGATCGACCCCTTCGGCGAGGACGTCGATGGGTTTGGGGTAGGAGAACCGGACGTGCCGGGACGCACCGTGCGTCCCGAAGTCGAGCCCCGGGGTGATCGCCACGCCGGCATTTTCCAGGACGTCCAGGCAGAAGGCGTAGCTGTCGTTGGTGATCTTCTCGCAGTTGGCGTAGAGGTAGAACGCGCCCTGCGGTTCCACGGGAATGTCGAAGCCCAGCTTGCGCAGTCGCGGCAGCAGGAAGTCCCGCTGCGCGCGGAATGCCTCGCGTCGCTCTTCGTGGATGCGCACGGCCTCGGGCGAGAACGCCGCGATCGCCGCCTGCTGGGCGATGTCCGATGCGGAGATGAACAGGTTCTGCGCGAGCTTCTCCACGGCGTCCATGTAGGCCTCCGGCGCGACCAGCCACCCCAGGCGCCAGCCGGTCATCCCGAAGTACTTCGAGAAACTGTTGATCACGAACACGTCGTCCGCGATCTCCAGGACGCTACGATCGGGCTCGCCGTACGTGAGCCCGTGGTAGATCTCGTCGACGATGAGCGTGCCGCCGCGCCGGCGCACTACCTCGTGGATGGCGCGCAGTTCGTCGAACGGGATGATCGTGCCCGTCGGATTCGACGGCGAGGCGAGCATGACCGCCCGCGTGCGCGGCGACCAGTGCCGGTCCACCATGTCCGCCGTGAGCTGGTAGGCCGACTCCGGTCCGACCGGCAGGCAGACCGCCCGACCCTCCATGGCCCGCACGAAGTGCCGGTTGCAAGGGTAACTGGGGTCGGCCATGAGCACTTCGTCGCCCGGGTCGAGCAGCACGCCCATCGCGATCAGCAGTGCGCCGGAAGACCCTGGCATCACGCCCACGCGACCGTATGGCACATCGATGCCGTAGCGGGTGCGGTACCAGCCGGCGATGGCCTGGCGGAGCGCGGTCGTCCCGAGACCCTGGGTGTAGCGCACCTGTCCGGCACGGATGGCAGCGATGCCGGCCTCGGCGATGGGCGCGGCCGTGGGCAAGTCCGGCTCGCCGATGACCATGCTCACGATGGACCGGCCCTGGGCCTCGAGTTCCTTCGCTCGGGTGACCAGCACCACCACATGGAAGGGCTCGATCTCGGCCATGCGGGCGGCGAGATCGGGCGTGAGGACGCGGGAGGAATTCATGGGGCGGACCGTGATGGGCGACCGCCCAAGGCTAGGGGGAAACCCCCGGGGGACGCAAGCACCCCCGGGGTACGACGGATCAGCGGTTCCAGGTGGAGTAGCCCGTGGCCATGCCATCAGCCCAGTTCACCTCGGTCACACCGACGAAAGGATAGGTCCCACTGATGCCCTGGTACTTGCCAGTGCCGCTCGTGAAGGTGTAGGTGCCCGCCGTCCTGCCGACCGGGCCCTGCACCGTCCACGTCATCGTAGCCTGGTCGCCGTTGGCATCCTTGACGACGCAGTATCCGGCCGCACTGGCCTTGCCGGTGTTCAGGTTGATGTCGTTGTACGCCGGGCAACGCACGCCAGACATATGGAACACACTTCCGGCCCCCTTGTCGTTCTGGAACGTGCCCGAGAACTCGCCCGTCCAGTAGTAGTGGCCCTTTTCGACCTCCATCACCTTGCCGACGCCGAACCAGCCGAAGAAGCCGACCGCCTTCCACTGATCGGCCGCCGCCGTTCCCGAAACCGTCATGCCGGCCGCCAGCAGCAAGGCGCCGATACCGCTACAGCGAATACCCGATGTGCTCATGCCGTTCCCTTCCCATAGCTGTTTGTGTTGGACGAAGACGGGAATCCGGAGATGGCCGCGTAGCTCTCCCCGGCATTCCCGCAGTCCCCTCCCGACAGGGCGCGAAACCCGGGAGAGGAGACGGGAAGAGAATAGGACCCGCGGGGCGGGCTGCCTATCGCCGAAATTGGCGATAGACAGAGGTCAGTGACGCCGGGTACGAACGCACCCGTAGGCCAGCATGACGGCGGCTCCGAGGAGCAGGGGCGACGGCTCCGGGAGCGTGGTGTTGCGGCGGACAGTCACGTCGCCCGATAGGGTCGGGATGTCGTAGTCGATACAGAAGGCCTGCGTGTCGATTCCGCACCCTACGGTGACGTTCGCGAGGCCCGCCGGGGCGTTGTCCAGCACCTTGAAGGTGAGCACCAGCAGATCCGCCGCCAGACCGGCCGGCAGGGTCTGCGTGCCGATCCAGGAGACGTCGAAGGAACCGGCCTGCGGAACGCCGGGCGTGACGTCGAAGCCCGGGCTCTGCAGCGGGGCGCCCACGGCCACCGACGAGAACTGAAGGCGCGCCGGATCGAACAGGACGGTGACCGTGAAGGCATCCGCGGGTGCATCGAGACTCGCGTCGCTCAAGGTGACGACCAGCTGGTCGCCGGGCAGCACGGTGTTCTTGTCGAAGCCCAGCGAGATGGGCGTCGCGCCGGCGGGCAGCGCGAGGCCACCCAGCAGCACTCCGGCAAAGAGGAACGAAAACGGTTTCATCTTGCAGGTCTCCTGAGTGTGAACCCGGATGGGTTTCTTCTGATGTTGTAAGGCGGAATGGTAAAGAAACTCCCGGCGAAAGTCTCGGCCGGCAGGACATCCGCATGGCATGCGATCGGCCGGACCCCGGCCCCGCAAGGCGAATGGCGGCGATGGCCGTTCATCCGCGCAGGTTCCCGAGACGCTGACTCAACTGCGCCGAAACATTCGCCAGCACCGTCACGCCGTCGCCGTCGGAAGCGTCCGGCGCGGCGGGCAGATTCGGAACCGTGCGCGCCAGCGCCTCCCGCAGGGAAGGCCCGTAGCTCTTCAGCGTCATGTCCGGGTAGCGCTGCGCGAAGTCCACGCGCGAAACAGACGGCAGGGTCGCCGCAGCCGGCAGGAACGGCGATGGCGGCGGCGCCAGCGGGATCGCGGGAATCTCCGCGCGGTCGATGCCCTGGGACTCCTGCAGCACCCGGGCCGCATCCGAGGCCGTCAGGACCCGGTTGCCATCCGTGTCGGCGATGACCACCGGATCGAAGCGGCCCCAGGCGTCGTAGCCGCGGTCGGTCCCCACGATCACCCGCTGGGTGAGCAGCGCGTCCTCCCGTTCGTACGCGCGGCTCGCGTTGCTGTCCCCGAGATAGCCCGCCACGTGCAGCGCGTCACCGCCGGCCCCGGCCACCACGGCGCCGTCGATCCTCACGTCGACGATCTCCACCGCGTGGGCTACGCCGTAGGCCGCATCGGCCGGCACGGTCGCCTGCAGGGCGGCGACGATGGCACGGCCCGCTGCGACGCCAGCCGGCGCCGTGATGGAGACGCGCAGGACACCGGCACTTACCGGATCGACCACCAGCGCAGCGCCCACCCCCGCTCCGCTGCCGAGGGTCGCGCCGGTGACAGTCAGCAGACTCGGATCGAAGCGGACTTCGAATTCGACCGCGGTCGCTCCGCCGGCACTTTGCAGCGTGATCGGGATGCCCGCGCCGGTGGCGGGCAGGTTCACGGCCTGCCCCGGTCCGCGCATGAAGTCGGCCATCTCCAGGCGGGCCGCCGGCGTCGCGCCGACGGTGATCGTCTCGCGGAAGTCCCCGCCGGCCGTGCCATCGAAATCGCCATCGAGCAGCCCTCGCGCTCCCACGAACGCGTCCGCGCCACTGACGAGCGTGATCGCGTACTCGCCGGGAGCCAGTCCCTCGCCCGAGACCAGATAGCGCAGACCGCGCAGGTCCGCATCGAGCAGGATCGACCCGCGAACCGCGACGCCGCCCTGACCTGTGAGCCGGATGTCGGCCGACGCCCCCAGCGAGGTGCCACCGAAGGCGTTGAGCGTGACGGGATCGAGCGCATCGTTGAACCGCACCGCGAACCCATCACGGTCGAAGGCAAGATCGGTCACCTGAAGCGAAGCCGTCAGCACAGCTACGGCAAAGGGTGCGACGTCGTACGTGCCGTCCTCATCCGTGGCGGTGGCGAGGACCGTGTAGCTGCCCGGCTGCGCGTAGACATGCGACACCGACGCGGGATTGCCGTCGACGCGCTGGCGCGTGCCGTCACCCCAATCGAAGGTCCAGAAGGCGATGCGGTCGTTGCCGGGATCGGCACTTCCCGTGGCAAGCGTCAGCGGCCGTCCCGCCAGGACCTGTCCCGGCCCGGTCAGCGACAGCGTCGGTGCCACGTCGCGCACCGCGACCTCAATCATCGCCGTGGCGACACCCGTGTCATCGTCCGTCGCCGTCACGGCCACGACGAAGGGCTGCCCGCCTGCCGCGTTGTCGAGGTAGCGGTGCGTAGCGGTGAACTGCCGCGTGGACGGATCCACCGTCACCGCGGCCACCGTGCCATCGCCCCAGTCGATGGAAACGGCGTGCGTATCGGCGACGCCCAGATCGAACACGCCGCCGCTCAGCGTTACCTCGTCGCCTTCGTCGGGCGCGGCACGGTCGAGCGTGAGGCCGGTCACAAGAGGTGCGACGTTACGCACGACGAGCGAGGCGCTCGCCGTGGCCGCGTCGCCGAACTGGTCTGAGACGCTGACCGTGACCGTGAAGCGGTCTTCGGCAGTGCCCGACGCAGGATGGTCGTCCGCGAAGCCGCGGGCGATCGCGAACCGTCCGGTGGACGGATCGATATCCACCGCACCGGTCACGCCGTCGCTCCACGTCGCGGTCCCGCTGAAGAGTCGCGTCCCCGCCACGCCTGCAGGCAGCTCGATGGAGCCCGTGAGCGTGACGCTGTCGCCCTCGTCGATGCGATCGGAGGGCAGCGCGTCGAAGCGCACGGTGGGCGCGACACGCGTCACCGCCACCGGTCGTGTGACCCGATAGGTGCCGTCCTCGTCGATCGCCTCGATCACGACCGTGAAGTCACCCGAGAGCCGGTAGACGTGGGAAAGCGAACGCACCGAACCTTCGAGCGTCTCCGTGGCGCCGTCGCCCCAGTCGATGTTCCACTGGGTCACGGTGTCGGTGCCGGGATCGGCCACCGCGAGCTGGAGGGCGAAGGGCTCGCCTTCACGGGTCGCGGCGGCTCCTGTGACCGTGATCGTCGGGGCCACGTTGCGCACGAACAGCGTGTTGGAGCGCAACTCCTGCGCCTCGGACTCCGGTGTGCCCGGATCGTCGGCGATGGTGAGCGAGACGCCGTCCAGCTCGTAGCTGCCGTCCTCGTCGGTGATGACGATGCGCAGGCGCTTCTCGCCGTCGTCGGCGAAGGTGTGAGTGAGGCTCGCCGGGATCGTCGTGAACTGGTCCACGGTGCCATCGCCCCAGTCGATGGAGAGGCCCGCGGACAGCGTGTCGTCACCGGGATCGGCGATCGCGCCGATCACCAGGGTATACGGCGAGCCCTCCACGACCAGTGCAGCGCCGGTGATGTCGACCCGAGGCGCCACGTTGACGACCGTGATGTCGGCCGTGCCCGAGAACGTGCCGTCCTCGTTGCGGGCGCTGTAGCGCACCGTGTACACGCCACCGGGCCGGCCCGCGCTGTCGTCCGCATAGCGGTGCGTGAGCGTCACCGAATCACGCTCCACGAGCGTCGTGCCACCGTTGCCGTCCGGCTGTTCGATCTGCACGACCGCGCCCGGCAGGCGATCGACGGTGCCGTCGCCCCAGTCGACCACCCACTCGATCACGCGATCCGTGCCGGCATCCACCGCCGAGAGCGTGAGCGGGAACAGCGCCCCTTCCTCCACCAGGTTGGCCACGCCCGCGATGATCTGGGGCGCGGTGTCGGTGACACGCACCGTGGAACTCGCGGTGGTCTCGCCGGCTTCATCCGTCGCGACGACTTCGATCGTGAACCGCCCGGTGCCAGAGTCGTCGGCATACACATGCGTCAGCACCGCGCTCGCGCCGGCGACGGTATCGGAACGCCCGTCGCCCCAGCGCACGAGCCAGCTCGTCACGACGTCGGCGCCAGGATCGGTCGCGGACAGCGCGAGGGTGTATAGCGCGCCCTCCGCCACGGTGTCCGCGCCGGTGATCGTGAGCGTCGGCTTCACGTCGAGCACGCGCACCGCGCGGGCCGCGGTCGCAACGCCGTCCTCGTCCTCCGCCGTGACCGTGACCTGTCGCAGACCGTCGTCCGAGAACACGTGCGTGGCGAACGTCGTCGCGCCATCGAACGTGTCGACCGTGCCGTCGTCCCAGGACACGATCCAGCGGGCGACCGTATCCGTCCCGGGATCCACCGCCGAGAAGTCGAGCCGGTAGAGCGCGCCTTCGGCCACGGAATCGGCGCCGGTGAGCGTGATCGATGGGAGGACGTTGCGCACGGCCACTGCCGTGCGGGTGGTGTAGGTGCCGTCCTCGTCCACGGCCTCCACCTCGATGCCGAAGGTGCCGGTCCCGCTGTCGTCGGCGTACACGTGCTCCAGGGTCGTCACCGATCCGTCGACCCGATCCACTGCGCCGTCGCCCCATCGCACGGTCCAGCCCGAGATGGTGTCGGCGCCCGGGTCCACTGCGCCGAGCGTGAGCCGGTAAACGCCGCCTTCGTTCACCTGCGCCGGACCGGATGCCGTCAGAGTCGGCGTCACGGGCAGCACGGTCACCACGCGCTCTGCGCCGACCGAGGTGTCCTCGTTGCGAGCCACGACCGCGATCCGGCGCTCCCCGTTGTCGGCATACACGTGATCCGCAAACGTCGCGGAGCCAGCCAGCTGCGTCACGGTGCCATCGCCCCAGTCGATCTCCCAGCGGTCGACGGTGTCCGCCCCCGGATCCTGCACGGCCAGATTCAGCCGGTAGGGTGAACCCTCGGGAACGCTTGCCGCACCATCGAGCAGCACGGTGGGCGGGACATCCACGACGAGCACCGAAGTCCCGACCGTCACCGTACCGTCCTCGTCGACGGCCTCGATGCTGATCGTGTAGCGGCCAGAGGGCGCCTGACCGGCGCTGTCGTCCGCGTAGACATGGGAGACGACCCGTGCGTCGCCCGCGAAGGTGTCGCTGGTCCCGTCGCCCCACCGGATGGTCCAACCCACGATGGTGTCGTCGCCCGGGTCGGTCACGCTCAACTGCAATTCGAAGCGGGCGCCTTCGGCAACGCTGTCCGGACTCTGCGTGCCGATCACGGGCGGCACGTTGGTCACGGTGTACCGGGCGAACGCGTCCTCGAACAGTCCGAGATCGTTGGTGAGGCGCAGGGCCACCGACTGCATGCCTTCATCGCGGATGCCCAGCGCCTTCAGTTCGTCCCAGGTGAGCGATACGCGCGCACCCGTCACCTCGCCGAACAGCCCGTCGCCGTCGATATCCCACTCGAACCGTCCCGTACGGCCAAAGAGCCGCGATGACGATCCGTCGAGGACGAGGGTTCCGCCCTCCGAGAACGTGGCCACCGGCGCGATCACCGCGTCGGGCGCCGCCAGCACGTCGAGGACTTCGATGCTCCGATAGTTCACCGCCCCGGCGCCGATCGCGCCGATCGCACCGGAGGGCGTCGCCACGGGACCGAGGTCGGTCCGCAGTTGCGGCGCACCGCCGCCCGCCGCAGGCAGTGCGGAGAAGCGCAGCAGATCGCCGACCGTCCCCACCGGCGATGCGCCGTCGATGAGCACGGAAGCACCCGTCGCCACGTTGTTGCCGTCGATAGCAATCACATCGGCGTCGTCACCCCCGGTGACCGTGACCGTCGCAGTGCCGATCCGGCGCAGGAACACGGCGTCCGAGCCGGACCCGGCATCGACGCTCAGCGTCGCGCCCGCGGCCTCCGCACGCAGTTCGATGGTGTCGGCATCCTCTCCCGTCCGGATACGCACGCTTCCGGCAGCGTCGAGCACGTTCACCAGATCCCGGCCCGAACCCGTCGAGATCGTCGTGGCGACACGCGTGCGATCGCCGTCGAGGTTCGGCGCGACGCGCAGATCGATCACATCGTTGCCGCTGCCGGTGGCAACCTCCAGGGCGGCCATCCGTTCGAATACGACTTCGAAGCGGCTGGGCGTACCGGCCGCGGGCAGCGGCGCAAACGACGCCACGCCGCCGCGCACGTCCCCCCCCTGCCCGGCCGCAGAACTCACGAGCACCCGTCCGTCCGAACTCACCACCACCCCCGTCGGGGACTCGAGCCCGAGACTGCCGCTGTTGTTGTTGAGCACCAGCTGCACCGGCGCAAGCGAACCGTTGGCACGACGTTCGAATACCGTGAGCGCGTCCGCGCCGCGACCCGTCACGTAGACGAAAGCGCCGTCCGGCGAAACGGCGACACCGCTTGCCTGCAGCAACCCGCGCGCGGCGTTGCCACCGCTGCGCACCGTCTGGACCAGCGAAAGCGTCCCGGCGGTCGCACTGCGCTCGAAGACCGAGACGCCATTCCCGTCGGCCGATGCCACGTAGACATGCCGGTCGTCGGGACTCACCGCCACGGCCACAGGACCGCCGAGGCCGAAGTCCGCACCGCTCACGCGCTGCCGCTCCTGCAACGTGGCGGCATCCAGAACCACCAACGCGCTCTGCGAACGACTGACCGCGTAGAGGTGACTGCCGTCGCGACTGGCGACCATGGCCGTCAGATCGTCGATGCCCGCCAGCGCGACGCGCGGCCCGGACACGATGGGGCCGGCCGCCGGATCGTCCAGCCGCACCGCGATGACGCCGGCGCCAGCCGCCACCGCCGGTCCGGTCGACAGCAGCCGGAGCGGCTGACCCGCAATCGCCGCCTCGAGACGGATGGAGGCCGCCTCGGTGGCGTCGAAGTACTCGACCCGGATGTCGTGGACGCCAGTTGCCAGGTTCAACGTGACGGAACGCGTCGTGAAGTCCTGGAGCACGCCGTTCGCGAGCACCAGCGCGCCGTCGATGAACAGACGGCTGCCGTCGTCGCTGCCAAGCGAGAACGTGACTGACGCGTTGCCCGCGTCAGGCGCGGCGACCTCGATCTGTCCGCTCCAGCGGACCGCGAAGTTGTCCGCCGGGACGTCGGGATCGAACTGGCCGAAGAAGTCCGCATTGAAGACCGCCGGCATCTGCAGTGTCGCGTCGGTGCGGGTCTTGAGGGGCAGCAGACGATCGAACGCCGGGAAGTCGCGCAGAGGCTGACCCGTGGTGTAGAACTCGGCCTTCAGGCCGCTGCCGAGAATCCGGATACCGGGCGCGGCGGGATTGGCCACCTCCACGAACAGTCGCTGGCCGTCCGGGCTCAGCGTGAGAGCCGTGATGGGGGCGGTCTCTCCGGTCGCCAGCGCGCGCACGTCGAGGAAGCGCAGATCACCTGTTGTGCGGTTGCGCTCGAAGCGCGCGATCTTGCCTTCGGTGCCCGCCACGTAGACGAACGCGCCCGCGCTGTCCACGGTGACCGCGCTCGCGCCGAGCAGTCCATCCACACCATCGATCCCGTCCACCAGGAGCTGGCGCTGCTTCAGCGTCGCGCCGTCGATAACGACCAGCGCATTGCGGGCCGCGTTCACACCGTAGACCGTCGCGCCGTCCGGGCTCGTCGCGATCGCATCGATGCCGGGCAGCGCCGGATCCACCACCGGATCCACGGGCCGCACAGGCGTGACGCGGATCGGCCGGAACGCGATGTCGTCCACGGTGACGCTGCTCCCCTCCCAGGTCACGGAAAGAAGATCCGTGAAGCCTGGCCCGAAGTTCACCGTCTGGTAGGCGAAATTGTCGCTAACGATCGTGCGGACCACCTGCTCCACCGTGGAACCGTCCGACCGCACCCCACGGAAGAAGACGTCCGTCGGTGGCAGCAAGAAGTTGTTCTCGCGCAGCCGGAGCGAACGCAGCTCGAACAATCCGCCGTCGGCCATGGTGAGCTGCACCGTCGGCGAGGGGCCGGGATTCGTGAAGATCGCGGGTTCTCCGGTGATGGCACCGAACCCGTTGAGGTTGGACACGATGAACTGGCCGTTCGCCACGGTCAGCACTGCGCCGTTCTCCTGGTAGCGCGTCGTGAAGCTGGCCGCCTGGTTGAAGTTCATGCTGAAGCGGGCCGCTTCGACGACGATCTCGTCGTACACGACAGGGCCGGGACCCCACGTCACGGACACGACGTTCACGAAGGCGTCGCCGAAGTTCACCCGCTCGTAAACCACTGGCCCGGGACCATTGGTCACGAAGGTCTGCCGGACCGTGGAGCCGTCGAGCCGCGTGCCGACGAACTCCAGGGTCTGCGCTTCCACGTTCCCGTTGAGCTCGCGGACGGACAGCGACCTCAGGGTAAAGGGCGAGCCGTTGGACGCGGTCAGAGTCCACGTGATGAGCGCGTGCGACGGGAAGATCGCCTGGCCCGTGTCCGTCCGCGTGACGTTGGAGACGAAGAACTGCCCGAAACTCGGGACCAGGGTCATCCCGTCCTCGCTGTAGGAGGTGCTGCCGGACACCAGGGCATCGAAGTCCATGGTGCCGCCGAGATTGCCTGGCTCGACGACCGCACGCTGGACCGCGACCGGCGAAGCCACCAGATCATCCACGATCGCCGAACCGGGCACCCACGTCACCGAGCGCAGGTTCGTGAACGTGCTCGGGAGGACGAAGCGGCGGAACGCTGGCGAGTCCACGAGGACATTGTGGGTCACCGTGGTGCCGTCCGCGCGGGTCCCGGTGAAGGTGACGGTGCGAGCCCCGCTCTCGATGCGCATCGACACAGATCGCAGGTCGAGGAATCCTTCTGCCTGCGTCGTCAGGATGAGCACCCCGTCGTCGCGCCCGGTGCGCGCCGAGGCGCTGATGGCGTCGAGCCGCGCCAGTCCGGCGCCTGTAAAGGCGTCTGCAGCAAGGCGCAGGCCGGACTCCGTGTAGCTCGTGGCACCGGAGACCAGGCCCTCGAAACTCATCGCGCGCTCGCGATACTCGTAGCGTTCGAAGGCGGAAGGCTGGATCACGCGCGTGCCGCTCACCAGTTCGACGCGGTTGCCGTCGATCGTCGCGGTGGCGTCGAGCGCTTCGGGCTGCTCCACGCGCAGGGAATTCACGCCGCCACTGCCGAGGACACGTACGCGATCGGCAGACACCGTATCCACCAGCCGATTGCCGATCACGCCGCCCGACACGGGCGCGCCGTTCCGCGCAGCGCGCAGCGCCGTCTGACTCGCGATCCAGTCGACGCCGCCGGTGAAGGCCCGGTTGTCGACGACGAGTTCCTCCGCGCTCACCGTCAGCCGATCGGCGATGTCGGTGCGGGCAACGGGATCGTCTGCGATCAGCAGCGTGAGGGAGTCCTGACCACCGCCCCCGACGAAGTCGGTAAGGCCGCCCAGGCGTCGCACTTCGACGCTGTCGCTGCCGGCTCCCCCAAGCAGGGTGAGCGGCATGTCGAGCCCGGTATCGACGGTGAAGCGGTCGGCGTTCGTACCGAACCGGATCTCGGTTCGCTCGATGCCGCGCAGGGTGACGCCGGGGACCACGCCGCTGATCCGGGCTTGCCCCGCCTCGGAACCATCCGTGATGGCGCCGCTGTCGGGTTCGCTGCGCGCGGAACGGTCGATGATCAGGACATCACCGGTGGCGTCGTTCGCTTCGCCTTCCACGATCACAGCAGCGGCGGCATCGAGGAGCGTGAAGCTGTCATCGCCCGCACCAAGCCGCACCGTCGCTTCGCCAAGCGTGTCGGTTACCGTGACCCGGTCCGCGCCGGAGCCGGCGTCGATGGCGAGCGCGGCACCGATGCCGGCAGCGGTAAGCACGTCCTCGCCATCGCCCAGCGACACGTCCAGACGGTGGCTCGTACCCTCGACGACCACGAGATCTGCACCGCCTCCGGTGGACAGCGCCGTGGGGGTGGACGTGGCTGTCACGCGCACGTTGTCACCGCCGTCGCCAAGCCGCATCTCCATCTGCGCGAAGCTGCGGTAGGTGATCGCCGTCCCCGCGGCGATGCCGAATCCGAGGATGCGATCGCCGGCGAGTTCGCCAGCCGCGCCGTCCGTGCCCTGGCGATCGTCCGCGCGGATCAAGTCGTCGCCCGCATCGCCGTCGATGAGAAGCACACCGTCGAACAATTCCAGGGACGGGCCGACGGTCACCGTATCGGTTCCCCCGCCGAGGGAGACCGTCGTGTTCACGGATGCCGCGGTGCCGGTGATCGCGAGCGAGTCCGCGCCGCTGCCCAGCGTGAGGTCGACCGCAGACACGTCCGCGAAGTCGATGCCGCCAGCCATACCGAGCCCGCGCAGAGCGCTGGCGGACAAGGTCCCGATGCGGGGCCCCGTGGCGCCGCTATCCGAGAGACGGACCGTGTCCGCGCCCTCGCCGCCGTCGATCACGACGACGCCGGAGATCGCTCCGAGCGTGTCGTCATCACCGGTCACCTCGAACAGATCGTCGCCGCCTCCTGACCGGATCGTCGTGCGCGCCGTGCTGCCCTTGACGCGGATGCGGTCGTTGCCGGCGCCGAGTTGCAGCGATACGTTCTCGACCGCGCCGTAGCTCACCCGCGCGCCCAGACCGAATCCCTCGATGGACGATGCCGCCAGGATGCCCGCGCTGGCAGCGCCGATCGCGGAAGCGTCGAGCGACAGGGTGTCGTCGCCGCCACCGCCTGTCACGGTGACGTCACCGAGCAGCGTCTCCAGGGAACTCGCGCCGATCGGCACCAGACTGCCGAGCCGGATCGTGTCCGCACCGCCGCCGGCATCGATCGCAAGTCCGGCCACGCCCACGGAACGGATGTCGATGGTGTCGTCGCCGGCACCGGTCACGACTGAACGATTCGTGCCGCCGAGCACCGCAGCGATCAGGATGCTCGCACCCTCGGCATCGGCATCGCCGGCACCGCCGGCTTCGCCATGCACCACGACGCCAGCCGAACCGGTGACGATCGCGCCCGCCTCCACCTCGAGACGATCACCGGCTTCAATCGTGGCAGCGCCGCCGAAGGCGAAGATGCGCACCGTCGTGGCGATCGTGAGGTTGTTGTCCGTGCGCGTGGCGACATCGAGCGCCGTGAGCGTGACGGAACCGCTTGCCGTGATGCTCTCTTCGACGCGGATCGGCCCGCGACCGACGACGCGGACCGAGCCGCTGGTGCTGAGTCCGGGCAGCGTGCTGAGGCCGCCGATCGTGAGCGGTCCGGACTGCGCGAGGAAGATGCCGCCAATGCCGGACTGGGCTTCCAGCCGGAGGGCGGACGACGCCACCGGATCGGCAGCGGTACCGATCGCACGGCCCGCCACGACCACGACACCGGCGCCGCCCAACTGGCCGCTGCCGGCCAGAAGGCTCCCGGAAACACGCAGGATCGCCAGGCCCGCGGGCGCCCCCACAAGGCCGACCAGTCGGGCATCGCCAGTGACATCGAGGTCGACGCTGCCACCCGACACGTTGCCCAGTCCGTAGACGCCCGCGACGTCCGTGGCGAGCAGGCCCTGCTCCGGAGTCGCCCCCGCAAAGAGCGCCTGTGCCTGCCGTGCGACGATATCCGTTCGGCCGCCCGCAGACGCATCGATGCGCGCGCCGTCGAGGACCATTCCCGGCGCCGGCGGGCCTTCCAGGATCTGCTGCTGCCGGACATCGAGCAGGACATCGCGCCCGGCCGTGGCCTGGAGCCGGGCGTCTTCCCGGTCGTCGAAGAGCCTGACATCGAGCCTGCGCTCTTCCGTGCCGACCGAGCCGAGCGGCGTGGAGATCGTGACGCGATTCGCCTCGATGCGGCCGTCCGCCGTCCGCACGACATTGCCGCGCGCATTGGTCACGGTGACGGAGCCGTTCGGATTTGCGACCACGCCCGCGAAAATCACGTCCGCCCCGGTGGTGCCTTCGACGATCACTTCCGGAGAGCCGGCGAGATCACCCACGATGCTGAATCGCGAGGTGTCCTGCCCGCTGGTGAAGACGAGCTGGGGATCGCCGATGTCGGGGTTGACCGGATTGATGTCGTTGATCACGACCGCGAAGTCGGACCGGTTCGTGACGGCAATGCGGTCGAGCACGTTGCCCTTGTGGATGACGGCATTTCCCGTGAGGCGTCCACTGGGCGACTTCACCTCGAGGCGTCCCTTCAGCGTGCTGGTGACGTCGTCCACCTGGATGGTGGTGACGCCCCCGTTCGTGACGCGACGGGCCCGGATGTCGCCGCTCGTCACGATCGTGCCGTCGGCAAGGATATCCACGGCCACCCCGGCCGCCGAACCCAGGAAGATGTCCCCGTTCAGCGTGATCGAGTTGTCGGACGAGATGTTGCCGGTAAGCGTCTCGCGCTCATCGCTCTGCAGGATCACCGTGCTCACCACGGTCACGAACTTCACGATCTGCTTCACGATCCAGCCGATGATCGGAATGTTGCTGGTCACGTTCTCCACGACCCGGATCGTCTCGACGATGGTCTGCACGACCGTGCCGGCTTCGGCATCCGCCGTGCGGGTGTAGAGACCGCTTCCGCGCGGGGACTGCGCATCGATGACGATTTCCTCGCCGCGCAGGGCCGATCCCTGGACCGCGTTCACGTCGGAATCGTTGTCGGTCTGGTTGCGGCCCGTCGCCTTGACGATACCGGTCACGCCGAAGCCGATGCGCGCCTCGCCTTCCGACCTCGTGTTCATGCCGTCCTGCCGCGAAACGATGTCCAGGCGGGTGGCGCCGGTCACCGAGGCGCCGTTCGCGATGTTGACGAACGTCCGCGAAGTCACGTCGAGCAGCGCCTGGGCATCGCTGGTCGACGCCGCGGCGAAGGTCTTCGAGAAGGCATCGGCGTCGGCATCCAGACGCAGAACCTGCGCGGCGAGGCGTGTCGTCTGGCCAGTGACCACGGCGCCCGTGGACAGGCGGACGTCGGTGTTCTGGGTCACGTCGACGTCGGTCATCGTCTGATTGAACGTCGCGAGGCCGCCGGTGGTGATGGTCGCGTTGCCATCGGCATCCATGGCCGACAGCGCCTCGAGCGTCGCGGCCCCGGCGAGCGCGTGGACTTCACCGCGATCGCCGACCTGCACGAGCGTGGCGCCATCGATCCGTGCCACGGAAGATGTGCTCGCACCGGCCAGCACCCCGCCGACGCCGCCGACCGCGCGCGAATCCACATCGGGCAATGACACTGCCGACAGCGTCGCGTTGCGCTCGCCTTCCAACAACGAGTCGGCCCCCGTCACGACATTCGTGCGATTGAACGCCGTCGCGGACGCCACGTTGATGCCGGCCGCGGCAAGGCCGCCGATGAGACCCACCGCAGACGACTCCACGCGGCCGCCGGAACGCCCGGTGACGATGACGTCCCGCCCGGCGGTCACGTGGGAGCCCTGGCCCACCCTGCCATGCACCGCGAGGGTGGACGCCGCCGCTGCCCGCGACCCGGTCAGGCCGATCAGGGCGCCGGCGGAGGCGCCGGCGGTCGCCTCGACCGCGAGCGGGTTGACGGTATTGCTGACCGGGTCGGTATTGTGGTTCGACAGGATGCGGACATCGTTCCGTGCGTCGACCACGGCGCCTTCGCGGGTCTCGGCAATCACGGTGACCGTCTCCCGCGCGCTGGCAAGCGAGGCGCCGACCGCGAGCGCGCCGATGCTGACACCCCTGGCGTCGGCGTCGGTTCGTCCCTCCGACCGGGCTTCGACGCGGACGCTGCCGCCGGTCGAGGTGACATTCGCCGAGTCGCCGACGAAGCCGGTGACGGAGCCCGTCAGAACGGCTTCGACGTCCGCGCCGTTGCCGGAGGCGAGGCCGCCGCCCGAGGCCTCGGCAGACGCGTCGACGCTGTGGAGTCGCCGCGCTTCCACGGTGATGTCGCCTGCGGCCCGCACCCGGGTGTCGTCCGCGACGGAGGCTTCCACCGCCCCCTCCACTTCCGCGTCGGCGAGAATCGCGCCGATACCCACAACGCCGATGGTCAGACCGTCACCGACCGAGACGGCCCGGTTGTTCACGTTGGAGCGCACGGCGATGCTGCCGCCGACTTCCACATCGCCGCCGGCACCGCCAAGCGATGCCGTGCCTCGCGCTTCGGCTTCCGCAAGCACATCGGCGCCGTTGCCCGCAAGCGCACCACCTCCGGAGGCATTGGCGCTGGCTCGGGCGGTGCGATTGAGCGAATTGCCATCGCGCATGTTGTGCTGGGCCCGCACCGAGAGGTTTCCGCCAGCGCGGATCGTGGCACCGCCCACCTGCGCCTCGAGCTGCGGCCGCAGTGCCGTCCGTGCCAGCGACACACCGATCGCGACGCCACCGACGCTCACGCCGAGGGCATCGCTCGAACCGGAGATGTCGGTGAGCGCATCGACGGTAATGCTGCCAGTGACGCCGATCACCGCGTCGTCGCCGACGAACGCCGAGACAATCGCCGAATCGGTGGCACGGGCGTCACTGCCCGAGCCGGCGATGATGCCGCCGGCCACGGCCCTCACGTTGGCCACGACCACGTCGCGCGCATCAGCCTTGACGGCGACACTCGCCACCTGCGAATCCGTCAGCTGCCCGACGCGGACCGACCCGTCGATGAAGGCTCCCGTCGTGCCCGTGATTGCACCACGGCCGACGGAGGCGCCGGCGGCAACGCCCGCGATGGCACCACCGATCACCTGCACGTCGACGTCGCGATCGGCTTCGGCACTCACGCGCACGGCGCTCGCGCGCACGATGTTCGCCGTCCCCGTAAGCGTCCTGGCATCGCTCCGGTCGTCGCCCAGGTAGGCACGCTGATCGGTCCGGTCGTTGATGAGGATCACTTGCGCAGCGAGACCCACCAGCCCTGCCGTGCCGGCGAACGCGAAGCCGTCCGCCGTGCTGGTGTAGCGCGCGAGCACAGTGACATCGCCGCCGGCCGAGAGGGTGCTGCCGGATTCCACGAAGGCCTGCACGTCGTCGGCGAAGTTCGCGATGCCGACGGCACCGCCGATACCGACAACGCCCGCCGCGGCCGCGCCGACCTTGACGTCGAAATCGAGCCGTCCGCGCGCGGTCACGTCGATCGAGCCGGTGTCCGCCGTGACCTCCGCGCCGGACAGGATGGCCGCCGTCACGGCCGCACCCGTGGTGGCGCCGGACGCTCCGGCCGCCGAGGCCACCCGCCCCGTGGGCGCGGCGGAATTGGCCTCCTGCTTCGCCGCCCCCGTCGCCGACCCGAGCACCGGTGTGAGCGAGTGCTGCCCCGCGCCACCGCCCCCCTCGAGGCCCACATTCCGGCCGGCGCGCGCATCGGCCACACTGGCCCCCAGTCGCAGTTCCGAGAGATCCGTGTCGCTCGCGATGACGTAGTACGTACGGCCGTCGGTGAGGCCACCGACCGGCGCACCGGAGGCGCGATAGACGACCGCATCCCCGGTGTTGAAGCCATGGGGCGCGACGGAGCGGATCGTGTCTGCATCGGCGTTCACCGAACCCGCCACGGTGAACGACACACCCTGGCGATACCCTCCGCCCATGTTGCGGTAGCTGCCGTTGCCGGTGGTGCCGCCGCCCATCGCATCGACGTAGCCGGTCACGCTGGAGCACTGGGCGCCCTGCTGACCGCTGTTCGACGAGCGGGCGGACTGCGGGGTAAGGGCGTTCGCCGAACCGCTGTCGGTGCTGTAGGTGGCATCGAACTGACCGCCCACCGTCCACACGGAGACGGAACCGACGGCGCCGACGATGCCGGCGGCCGCGCTGAGCGCGTAGCTCTCGATGTCCTTGTCGGACACGGCATTCACGTCCACGGCACCCGCGGCGTCGACCTTCGCGCCCTCGGCGATGATTGCACCGGTGTCGTTGCGCACGATGCCGACATCCACGCCGCCGCCGATGCCGGCGATGCCCGCGCCCGCGCCGCCTCCCACCGTGAGCACGTCCACCGCGTTCACCGCGACGACGGCCACGCCCTGGGAAGGATGGGCCGTGCCGCTGCCCTGGTTGACGTCCGCGCCAACGCCGATGCGCGCCTGCGTGTCGGAATCGATGATCTGCACGCTCACGCCGCCCGCGATGCCCGCGTAGAAGCCCACGCCGCCGGCCGCCGCGATGCTGAACAGGTCCTCGCTGGTTGCAGCCTGCACGGCAAGGCCGCGGAATCCGCTCGCGGACGCCGGGCCGCCCGGGCCGAGCGTGCCGTCGAACACCGTGAGCGTTGCCGTGCCGTTACCCAGCGCGTCGACAGCAGCGTGGTCACCGACGAACGCGTCGGTCGCCTTGTCGATGAGGGTGACCGCGGCAGACGCACCGACTCCGACAGCACCCAGCCCGATGCCCGCACTGCCGGCAATGGTGTCGATCTCGGTGTCGTCGCGCGCCTCGACGAGCACACTGCCGCCCGCCCGCACCTTCGCACCAGCGGCGTCCGTGGTGGCATCGTCGCCGATGAACGCCTGCGTCACGTTGTCGATGGTGATCACGGTAGCTGAGCCCGCCACGCCCACCTGGCCCGACGCAGAGAGCCCGGCTGCCACCGCCAGGATGTCCTCATCCGCGATGGCGCGCACTGATACGGAGTCCGCCGCGGCGACGTTTGCGCCGTCGTCGATGAACGCCAGGGTCTCGTTGCTCAGGATCGTGACGGCGGCACCGGGTGTGACGGCCACCGTGCCGGAGATGGCCCCGACTGCGGCGATCCCCATGTGATAGAAGTCATTGCCTGCCGCAACGATGACCGACTGGGATCCGCCCGCATCGTTGACGTCCTGATTGACGCGAGCGGAGTCGTCGACGAAGGCCTTCGTGTGGTTGGTGATGACGTTCACGTCGCCGCCGACGTTCACCACCACGTTGCCGGATACGCCCCCGCTGGCGCCGACGGTCTCGATGTCGTCGCGGTTGGTGGCCGTCACCGCCACGCCGCGGAACTGGTTCGCCACCACAGCGGTCGACACGCGCTGTCCGCCCAGGAAGGCGCTCACGCCGTTGCCTTCGCCCGCGCTGGTGGTGCCGTCTAGGTTGAGGTCGAACGACCGGATACCCGGAGCCGCCACCTCGCCCTGCGCGGCGGTTTCGGCCACGACCCGGACCACGCTGCCTCCGAGCCGCGGGGAGATCGCCGCGGACGCAGCGTCTGCGCGAGCATCCACGTCCGCATGCGTGCCGAGGAACGCCTCGGTGGTCTTGTCGATGACCATGACGACGGCGGCCGCGCCGACCGAAGCGGTGGAGGAACCCTGGAGGTTGCCCGCCACCCCGTCGATCTTCAGGTCCTCGTCGGCCGCGACGAGCACGCTCCCGCCCGCCGTCACGCGCGTGGCGTTCGCCGCGGTGGCGGCATCGGCGAGGAAGGCGCGCGTCGTGATGTCCATCGTGTACACACCCGCCGACCCGGCGATGCCCGCGGACCCGCCGGCGGCGATGTTGGCGGCAACGGAGATGATGTCCTCGTCCGACAGTGCCTGCACCGTCACGTTGCCGCGCGCGTTGACGAGCGCGCCCGTGCCGAGCGAGGCCTTCGTGTCCTTGTCCCACAGGCCCACGTCCGCGCCGGCGCCGATGCCGGCATTGCCGCCGAACGCGACGCCGCCAGCCACGGAGATGAGATCCGTCAGGTTTGTCGCCAGGACGTGCACGGCCTGATCGGCGGCCGCGCCGTCGGTACTCTCGTTCACGCGGGCACCGTCGGCGATCGTGGCGTGCGTGCGCTGGTCGAACTTGTTCACGACGGCGGAACCCGCGATCCCAGCGCTTCCCCCGCCAGCGCCGCCAGCGGCGATCGTCAGCAGATCGTCGCGAGATGTGGCGGAGACGGAGACGCCGCGCCCGGCCGACGCGATGACCGTGTCGTCATCGGCGAGTCCGGTCTTCATCGTGAGCGTCCCGCCGAGTCCCTTGGCGGACACCCGCGCACCGGCGCCGATCAGCGCCTCGGTGTCGTCCGTGACGATCAGCGTGGAGGCGGACGCCCCGAAACCCGCGGAGCCTGCGACGGCCACCACCCCCGCGACCGTGTCGAAGGCCTGGTCGCGATCGGCACTCACCCGCACGCTCCCGCCCGCGCTCACTTGCGCGCCGGAATCGATGGCGGCGCTCAGGGACGTGTCCAGCGTGGCGACGACGGCGGAACCCGCCAGCCCCACCTTGCCCGCGCCGCCGAAGCCTGCGGCCACGAGGATGAAGTCGTCTTCCGTGCTGGCGTCCACCGTGACGTGGTTCTTTGCCACGACCACAGCGTCCGCGCCGATCGACGCCTTCACGTCCCGCGAGATGACCTCCACGTCCGCCGCCGCGCCGATGCCGGCCTTGCCCGCGCCGGCGATGGCGCCCGCGACGCTGAGTACGGACAGATCCTCGTGCGCGCGGAGCTGGACGGACTGGGCGTCCGCCGCGCCGGCGTTGTCGGCATCGGTATTGACGAGCGCGGAACGGCCGATGGCGGCAGTCACCTCGGAGTCGTGCGTGTCGACGACCACGGAGGCCTCGAACGCGACGTCCTTGCCACCCGCGCCGCCGGCGCCGAACAGGAAACGCCGGTCGTCGGCCGTGGCGTCGATGACGATGCCGTTGGCGGTGACTGTGCCGCCCGGATCGGTGATCGCCGCGCCGGCACCCTTGGCGTCGACCTTCGCGTTGCGCCCCACGTAGGCACGCACCTTCCGCTCGACGTTCGCGTTGCCGACGGACGCCCCGATGCCGGCAGACTTTCCGAATGCGGCGGCACCGCCCACCACGACGAGGAACGCGTCCTCCGCGGCGTCGATGAGCAGGCTGCCCCCGGTCTTCACCTGGGCACGCCCGGCCACGGTGTCGCTGTCCTCCACGAACGCCTCGACGGTCGTGTGAAGCGTCTGGCTCGCGCCGGAGCCGGCGAGGCCCAGCTTCTGCGTGCCAATGCCGAGACTCGCGGCGACGGAGATGAGATCGGTCTCCACGTCCGCCACGATGCGCACGTTGCCGCCGGCTTCCACCTTCGCGCCTGCGCCCACGAAAGCCCGCGCCGTGGTGTTGATCACCCCGACGTCGACCGCCGCGCCGATGCCGGCCTTGCCGGACAATGAAAAGCCACCTGCCACCGACACCGCGAACAGGTCGTCGTGCGCGCGGAGCGAGACATCCTGCGTCACCTCGAGGACCGTCCCGCTCCAGACCCCGGATTGGGTGTCGGAATCGATGAGGTTGAGATTCACCGAACCGGCGATGGCGGCGGTCCCGCTCGGGCGGGTGCCCGCAGCCCCGGCAGTCACGGAGATGAGCCGGTCGTTCGTGACCGCGTCGATCTTGGCGCTGCCGGCCTTGATGCGGACATCCTGCGTGTAGGCGCGAACGTTGCGGTCGATGTCGTTCATCGTGAACGAGCCGGCCAGCGCCACCCCGCCCTGGCCCTTCGTGAACTCCAGCGCAAAGGCACCGGAGACCGCGATGCCCAGCAGATCGTTGTCCGCCAGGATGGCGAGGTCACGGCCGACTGTGATCCGGCCACCACCCGTCACGAACGCATGGGTCGTGTCGTTGACATCGTTGATGGAGACGTCGCCGGAGATCCCGACGCCTCCCTTGCTCTGCGCCGTGCCGGCCGCGTCGGACTGGACGGACTTCGACGCCGAGGCATCCTCGCCCGCCACCGGCTGCGCCGGCGGCTCTGCGGAGGCCACTGCGGCGGCGATCGCCACACTGATCAGCTTCTCGTCGGACTCGGCCGTGACGGTGAGGTCACGCCCGGCGTCGACCGTGCCGACTCGTGACACAAGGATTCCTGTCGTCGTCGTGTCGGTCAGTCGAGGCTCGGTCGGATCGAGCGTCAGCGTCTTCCCGTCATCGGAGATCGCCGCCACGCGGAACTCGCCCGAGTTGCTGCCTGCCCCGTCCAGACGGATCGTCTGGCCCGCACGGATACCGTCGGCCGTCCAGCTGCCGGTGGCGCGCGTGATCGTGTCTCCGGTCGCCTGGTTCCGCAGCGTGAGGGTCACGCCGCGCGTATCCGGCAGGGTCGTCGTCGTGACGTTGCCCACGAAGGACCGGGTGGTCGCGTCGATCTCGTTGAACGCGACCGAAGCGCCGACCCCCATGCTCTGACTGCGGCTCACGGTGCCGGTGATGATGACGGCAAGGGTGTCGTGCGACGCGTCGAGCTTTACGTCGCGACCGGCGTCGAGCGCGGCGCCGTCCTCCACCCAGGCTTCCGACACATTGTCGAAGTCGTTCACCGCGATGGAGCCCACGAGACCGAACTTCTTGGCCGAACCACCCGACTCGGTGACATTCACTGCGAGGGCGTGGACGTCGGAAGAGACTTCGATGTCGTCCTCCGCCTTCACGACGGCGCCATCGCGCACATGGGCCTTGGCGCGGTTGCCGACCGTCACGCCGCCGTAGGTGCCGCCGACCGCACTGCCCTCGCTCTTCGTGGCGGGCGAAATCAGATTGAGAATGGACGGAATGCCGTAGATGTTCACCATCTCGACGGACGCGTTCGCGTGGACGACGACGTTCTGGTCCGCCCCGGCCGACGGCGTGGCCGCGGCGTTGACCAGCGCTCCCTGACCGATCCACGCCTGGGCTTCGTTCGTGACTTCCAGCAGACTCACGGCGCCGGAAATGCCGAACCGGCCCGGATCGCCGAAGTCCTTGTCGCCCGCCTCGGCGCCCGCCGCCACGTAGCTGGTCGCGATCTTGGTATCGAGACCCAGAGTGGCGCTGAGGTAAGGCGTGATGCGTCCGAGCGTGTCGAGCGTCTGCGACAGCCGGATCAGGTTGGTGTCGACACTCCCGTAGAGTGACAGCGCCGACGACGTGTCGAAGGTGAACTCAGGCATGTCGAGATTCGTGATCGCCCGCAGGTCGTCGTCGATCTCCACCTGATTCGGAATGACGGCGTCGGCCCGCACAGTGAGCTTGCCACCCGCATTCGCCCGGGCACCGTCGTTGAGGTAGGCGTTTGCCTTGTTGGAGTACTCGGCGATCGAGACGGCGCCGCCGATGCTGGCCTTGCCCGAGGCCTTCGCGTTGCCGATGGCGATGGTCTTGAAGTTGTCCTCTGCACGCGCAGTCACGTCCACGGCACCGCTGGCGCTCACCAACCCCGTGGGATCGATCCTGGCCGTCGCCTCGTTCGTGCTCACGACGAAGGCGACGCCGCCCGCGATGTCCAGGGTACCGGGATCGGTACGGACCTTGGGGCCGATCGAGGTGATCTTGTCCTTGACGCCCTGCAGCTTGTCGGCGAGCGGCGGCTTGTTCTTGACGACTGCGTTGGCGGTGATCTGGTTCTTGGTGTTGATCGCGTTGGCATCGACCACCACGTTCCCCGTGGCCTCGATGGTGCCGCCCACGTGGGCATCGCTGCGCGAGTCGACGTCGCTGATGGCGACGCTGATCGCCGCGCCGAGCCCCGCCTGCGGCTTCGCGTTGCTCACGGCGGAGACCTGGAAATCGTTGTCGTTGCCGGAGCGGACGGCCACGTTGCGGCCGGTGATCCTGGCGCCCTCGGCGACCTCGGCCTCGGACACGGAATTGCCGCGCCCGTAGGCAAACGTGATCTGCGGCCCCGGTACCTTGAGGAACTTGCCGACGAGACCCAGCACGATCGACGCGTTCGCGCCGGCCTTCGCGGTCATGTCGTTGGTGACCAGCGCCTTGATGTCCACATCGCGGCCGGCCTCGATCACCGCCCCGCCCGCGACCCTCGTCGTGGCCTGCGCATCGGAGTCGAGGTACGACACGCCGAGGATCATCGACGGGTTGTCGAGCAGCACCTGGGAAAGCGCGCCGGACTCCACGAGCACGTCCGTACGCGCCTTGATGAGAGCCCCGGCGGCAATGTCCACGCCGCTCGTAGCCTTGGCGAACACGGCATCGGCCGGCGAGGCGAAATCCAGGACGCCGCTGCTCGCGACCTGTCCGAGCAGCAAATTGCCGAGACCCTGCGAAGTGATTGCGCCGACCGTGGGGCGCCGGTTGCCGTTCTCGTCCGTGGCGATGAGCGGGACGTCTTCCGGCAGCAGCGTGGTGGCGATCTCGGCGACCACGACGCCCTCGACGTTCGCCTCGTTGCGCAGCACATCCTCCTCGACGAGGATCAGCTCGCTCACGGTCACCTCGGCGATCTCGTAGTCGCCGTCGTTGGCCGCGCTGCCCACCACCTTGATCGACTTGCCCGCCTCGAAGCCGTCCGCGAGCCAGCTCCCGTCGGAGCGCCGGATCGTGGCGCGGCTCGTCGGCCCGTCGCTGAAGGTGAGCCTCGGTGCGCCAGTCAACTCGGCGCCCTGGAAGCCGGCGAGGATGCCGAGCAGACCGCCCTCGAACAGCTCGAAGCGCGAGATCTGTCGGGTGGTTGCACTCGACGCGAGCGTGATGTTGTTCGCGTCGAGCGTGGCGTCGCCGATCTCGATCTTCGCGGTGGCGTTCAGTTCGCGATAAACGGGCGTCAGGCTCAGCAGGTCGAGCGCGAAGCTGGCGTTGACCAGGAGGCCGATGTCGCCGCCCGCCGTGATGTTCGCTTCATCCAGCACACGGAGCCGACCGCCGGCGGTGACGCGGAAGTCCTTGGGAACGCTGATCGTTCCCGCAATCGAGATGTCGTCGATGTCCTCGATCACGACATCGGCGGAGAACAGCGCGTCCACCGAGGCGATGCGGACGGTGTCCTGCCCGGCACCGAGCAGCAGGCGCAGCCGCGTGCCCGGATTGTCGAAGGCGTGCGGCGCGATGGTGTTGTTCAGGCTGATGACCTCGGTGCGGCCCAGCGAGGTCGAGCTGGCATCGCGCACCAGGAACTGGTCATCGTTGGCCGTGCCGATGATGATGACCTCGTCGTCGTCGCCGAACACGAAGCCGCCGAACCTGTCGGCAAGTTCCATCACGAAGGGAATCCGGCCCAGTGGCGAGGCCAGCTCGGCCACGACGTCCACCCCCCACGAGAACAGCTTGTCCACCAGCTGACCGCCCTGCGCGGCGGCCTCGTCCGCCATTTCCAGCGGGTCCACGAGACCGATGTCGATGGCGAACAGCAGGCTCTCGAGCGAACTCTTCGCGAGCCCGGTGGAGATGTCCGATTGGTTGTAGCCCGTCACACCGATGGCATCCAGCACGCGCGACTGACCGGTGCGGTTCTGGACGAGTTCCGAATGCCCGACGACCTCGCCCGCTTGCGCCGCCGTGATCTCGTTGACGCGCAGCCGGCTGTTGGTGCGGCTGAACCATGAAGGCAGCGCCGAGAGTTCCGGCACGGTGCCATCACCGCCCCCTTCGACCGGCAGGTCGCGGAACCATACCTGGCCGGAAGACGGGATCTGTCCGAAGTACCGCGTGAAGGGCAGCACTTCGTTCTCGAGGCCTGCCGACGCAGCGGGCCCGACACGTCGTTCCACGCGCGTGTCGGTGCTGCTCTCGCCGCTGAAGACGACGGTGGTGCGGCCGGTGGCATCGATGAACGCGTCCTGGTCGGCAGCGCCGTTCAGGTCGAACAGCATGCCGTTCCGGAACTGACCGGTCCCGAGTTCAAAGGCGCCGTCGCCGTTGCTGTCCAGGAACTCGTAGGTGCCGAGCAGGCTGCCGAGCGAGCCCACGTAGCGGTCCGCGAACCGCCGCTGATCGGCCGCGAGGTCCGCGAACGTGAAATCGGAGAAGCGGATCGCGTCGCCGGATGGCCCAAGGATGGTGCGACCCTCCGTCACCATCAGGTCCCACGCCGCATCGACGACCCGGGACAGGACACGGGTCGCGGGCTTGTCGCTCCAGTCGTTCTGCAGCATGTTGAAGGTGGACGAGACCCCCTCGCTCGGGACGCCGACGAGGACCAGATCATCGATTGTCGGCAGCCCGACACCGTAGGCATCGCTCTGGATGTAGGCACGCGCCACCAGGCCGCCCGTGCTGTGGGTGACGACATCCACCTTCTGGAGGACCTCGCCCGTGGCCGCGAACCAGTCGTCGGCCGCTTTCTTCAACCACCATCCGAAGTAGTCGACCCCGGACTGGAACAGTGCAGACGGATTGCCGTTGTCGGCGAGTTGCGCGTTGACGCCCGTGAGGACGCCGTTCACCGTCCCGTCGGTCGGCGCCACGGGCGTCCGCCAATCCCAGGTGGCGGCATACAAGGGTGTCTTGCCAGCTTCGACCGTGTTGAGCGAATAGCCGACGTTCTGCAGCGTCTGGACGATGTCGGAGTAGGCGTTGCTGAGGGGATCGAACTGGAGCTTGGTGGGGGCGATGCCGCGGGTCAGCAGCCACTCTTGGAGCCCGGCGGTCGAGATGTCCGAGGCGACCGTGCCGCCGAACCCCGGGACGAACAGGACCGGATCGACGCCGGCGGACGCCGACAGCAGGATTCTTGGCTCGAGGGGTTCGAGCACGATGTTGCGCACCGGGGGCATGCGGTGGCTGTGCCGCTGCGCCACCGCGTCGCGTACCCACCCGAGCAGGCGTCCGAGGGAAGGCTGGGTGGTGTCGGACCGGCTCGTGGCGGATTCAACGGACGGGATCTCGCGCATTGCGGCACTCCTGGAACATCAGGGTGTCGACCGCATGCGCGCCACCGGTCGGGAACATGGCTCATCGTCGATTGCGGGGGACGACGGCGCCCATGACGAGAGCCCCGACGCACCGCATGGCAACGCCGCAGACGAAAGCGGGGGAGAGGTCTCCTTCCGCATGCGCTACGGGGTCGGGCATCAGCCAGCATTGCGAGCCCGCCTGGTGCCACCCCGATCACCGCTTGCTTCGTACCGGTTCGATTTCCGGTTCTTGTCGTGCGGGACGCCGAGCGGGGTGCCGTGGGGCACTCCGCCGTGCCGTTCCCGCCGGGCTCGGACCGTTCCGTCCGGACTGCCTGAAGTGACCGGAAAATGACAGGCAACCGCCGGAATTACCGAGATTTCCTTCCATCCTATGGCATGCATGGGGCAATGACAATCGGGTATTCACCTGATGCTTTCCTACGCGAGCCTGCGTAGTCACGCAGACGTCACGTTGACGTCACGATCGCGGCGCGAAGGCCGCGGGCGGGTCCCCAGCCGGTTTCGGTTTACAGTGGCACCCCTTCTTCCACCCAGTCAGGAACAGTTGCAATGCGCATCGCGATCATCGGCGCCGGCGGAGTCGGCGGCTACTTCGGGGCCCGCTGGGCCCTTGCCGGAGAGGACGTCACCTTCATCGCCCGGGGCAGCCATCTCGAGGCGATGCGTGCCAGGGGCCTCAAGGTCCTGTCCGCCAACGGCGATCTGCTGGTCCATCCGGTGCAGGCCACGGCCGACCCGGCCTCCGTGGGCACGGTGGACTACGTCCTGATCGCGACGAAGCTCTGGTCGACCGACGAAGCCATCGGGACCGCCAAGCCGCTCATGGGGCCCGCAAGCACCGTCATCTCCTTCCAGAATGGCGTGGACGCCGAGGACAAGCTCGTGGCCGCGTTCGGACGCGAGCGGGTGCTGGGCGGAGTTGCGAACATCGCGGCCCTCATCGAGGAACCGGGCGTCATCCGGCACAACGGCGCGATGGCCATGCTGCAGTTCGGCGAACTGGACGGGCATCGCACGCCTCGCGTGACGGCGCTGGAGGAAGCGTGCAAGCGGGCCGGCATCGACGCACGCGTGCCGAACAACATCAACGAGGCCATCTGGCAGAAGTTCGTTTTCCTCGCGTCACTCTCGGCGATGACGACGCTCACCCGGCTTCCGCTCGGCCCCCTCCGCGAGGACGCGGACACGCGGCGCCTGTTCCGGCAGCTGGCCGAGGAAGTCGTTGCCATCGCCCGCGCCCGCGGCGTGCGGCTCGCCGACGGCACGGTCAACGCCATGCTGGAGCGGCTGGACTCGCTCCCGCCCGAGATGGTGGCTTCCATGCTGGGCGACCTGCAGCGTGGCAACCGACTGGAACTCCCCTGGCTCTCGGGCGGCGTAGTGCGTCTCGGGCACGAGCTGGGGGTCGCGACACCCGCGCATGGCTTTGTGCATGCCGCGCTGAAGCTCCACGCCGACGGGCGGCATCCGTCGGCCCGACCGGTCCAATGAGGACGACACCCATGCAGGAACCCATCCGCATCCGCGGCGTTCGCGCGCGTCCCGTCCTCGTGCCGTTCCGATTGCCGCCGGCCACGGCGTCGGGATCGATCCCCAATGCCTCGCTCGTCCTGATCGATCTGGAAACGGATGCAGGCATCACGGGCCGGTCGTACGTGTTCACCTTCACACCCGTGGCGCAGAAGCCGGTCGTGGACATGCTGCAGGGACTGTCCGCGATGATCGCCGGCGATCTGCTGGCGCCGCTCGATCTCGATGCGAAGCTGCGCAAGCGGCTCACGCTCATCGACTCTCCCGGCATCGTCGGGCTCGCGCTGGCCGGGCTGGACATGTGCGCATGGGACGCGCTGGCGCAGGCGCGCGGCCTGCCGCTCGCCGACCTGCTCGGCGCCACCGCCCGGCCGATCCGCGCCTACAACAGTTGCGGGTTGTGGATCCAGCCGGTGGAGCAGGTCGCCGCGGAAGCCCTGTCGCTTGCCGCGGAAGGCAGCTTCAGCGCGGTAAAACTTCGCCTCGGCCGGGACGACCCGGCGCAGGATCTCGCAGCCGTGCGGGCAGTGCGCGCCGGTCTCGGTGACCGTGTCGCGGTGATGTCCGACTACAACCAGCGCCTCACGTGGAACGACGCGATCCTGCGCGGGCGAATGCTCGACGACGAAGGTCTCGTCTGGATCGAAGAGCCGGTGCGCCACGACGACTATGTCGGCAGCGCCCGCATCGCCGAAGCGCTGCGCACGCCGGTGCAGACCGGCGAGAACCTGCTCAATAGTTTCGAAATGTTGCAGGCACTGCAGTGCCGGGCGATGGACTATGTCATGCCGGACGTCCAGCGCATCGGCGGCGTGACGGGCTGGTTGCGGGCGGCCACGCTCGCGCAGGCCTTCGGCATGGAGATGTCGAGCCACCTGTTCCCCGAATTCAGCGTGCATCTCCTTGCAGCGACACCGACGTGCCACTGGCTCGAATATGTCGACTGGGCGGCACCGGTGCTGCAAGAGCCGGTCCGTGTCGTCGACGGTCATGCCCACCCCATCGAAGGCACCGGCGCCGGCATCCGCTGGGACGAGTCGGCCGTCGCGCGCTATCTTGTGCACTGATCTTCCCGGGACCCGCGCGCGCCGACCGGCGTTCGCGGCGGGTCCTTGTGCGGCGCCCATCTCCAGGCCACCCGCCCGCCGCACAGGCGCGCCGGGCGCGCCTGTGCGCCTGCCCAAGCCGCTGCTGCATTGCATCAGCGAAAGTTCTTGTGATCGCGTCTCCGACAGGATTAGCATGATTTACGTGGTCGTCATGCGGTTCTGCCGTGCAGGCATGCACACGCACCCGAACCTCCGACCATGACATGCCGCGCGCAATCGCCGGATCTTTCGGGCGATCGCCGCAGATATCCTGAACTGAACCCTAGGGAGAGCCAATGCGGATGTCCCGTCTCACCGCCACTGTGCTGGCGATCGCCACCGTTCCTGTGTTCCTCTCATCTTCCTTTGCCCAGTCGAAGGATGAGCGCGCCGGCAACTGCGCCGACGCGAAGAAGCAGATGGAGTACTTCTGCAACGATCAGAACAGCGCCGGCGACACCATGGTCGCCGTGGGCACTGCCTGCACCAACGCCAAGAACAACGTCGCCGCCGCCTGCGAAGGCAAGACCGAGGAAGACAAGGCGTACAAGTTCGACAAGTAGCTCACGGGGTAGTCGGGAACCATCGCCGGCGGCCAGGCTGCCGGAGCGCTGGTTCTTCCTTCATTACATTGGGAAAGGAGAGTGGTGATGCAAAGACATATCGGTGTGCACATGAGCGACGACGAGATGAAGACGGTCGCTCCCGCGGACGAAGTGGCGTTCCGCTCCCCGGTGCCGACGCAGATGGTTTCCAACGGCGAATACAACCCCATTCCCCAGACCGAGAAGCAGGCCCAGGTCGAGGCGCTGATCAAGGAAATGGCGGACACCCAGGCCAAGCGCCACGGCATGGACCGCCGCACCTTCCTCGCGACCAACGCCGGCATGGCGACGGCGTTCCTCGCGATGAACAAGGTGTTCGGCCCCGTGTTCGATGTCACCGAGGCCGAAGCCGGTGACATGGAGATGTCCGACTATCGCCGCAGCCAGCTGGCCGGCCAGTTCATCTTCGACGACCAGACCCACTTCATCCGCGACGACTTCAAGCAGGAAGGTCTGCTGGGCCTCACCAAGTGGGCCGTCGGCGCCAAGGTGAATCCGCGCATCAACGAAGCGCCGATGACCCTGGCCCGCTACAAGATGGACAACTACCTTAAGGAAATCTTCCTCGACTCCGACACGAAGATGTCGCTGCTGTCGGGCGCGCCCTTCGACGATCCCTCCTGGTGGCTGCTGTCCAACGACGCCATCCAGAACGCCTGTCGTGCCGTGAACAAGATGGCCGGCAGCACCCGCATGCTGGGCCACACCGTCATCACGCCGAAGTACCCCAACTGGATGGACGAAGTGGCTCGCGGCATCGAGACCCTCAAGCCCGTGTCCTGGAAGTCCTACACCATCGGCGATCCGTTCGGCCCGTCCAAGTACGCCTGGCGCCTCGACGACGAAAAGCTGATGTACCCGTTCTACGAGAAGGCCATCAAGTCCGGCATCAACACCATCTGTATCCACAAGGGTCTGATGCCGCGTGACTACGAGAAGGCCTTCGCGGGCACGTGGGAAAGCGCCACGGTGTCCGATGTGGGCAAGGCCGCGAAGGACTGGCCCGGCATGAACTTCGTCATCTACCACTCCGCACTCCGTCCGTGGCTGGCTGACGCCCCGGACCGCGAGATGGCCGATTTCGAAAAGAACAGCTACATCCAGTGGTCCACCGATCTGGCTCGCATCCCCGAGAAGTTCGGCGTCAACAACGTGTACGCCGAGATCGGCACCAGCTTCGCCTCCACCGCCGTCACCAACCCGAAGTTCGCCGCGGCCTTCATCGGCCAGCTGGTGAACCTGATGGGGCCGGAGCGCGTGGTCTGGGGTACGGACTCGGTCTGGTACGGCAGCCCGCAGTGGCAGATCGAAGCCATGCGCCGTCTGGAGATCCCGGACGAGATGATGAAGCAGCAGAAATGGAAGACCCGCCTCGGCGGCGCCAACAGCGAAGTGAAACAGAAGATCTTCGGCCTCAACGCCGCACACCTCTACGGCCTCGACATGAAGGTGGCCCAGGGCCCGGCGTTCACCGCCGACAAGCTCGCCGCCATCAAGGCAGAGTACCTCGCGATGGGTGGCGACACCGGCCGCAGCAATGCTGCCTACGGCTACGTGGCAAAGAAGACCACGGCCTGAGTTCCTCGCCGGGCCTGAGGCCCGGCGTTATTGCCCGGAAGTCCCCAGGACGTTCCGGGCTGTCGTGAAGAACTGAGCAGATCGGGCAACCGATCGAGCGAGACACGCAGGCCATAGAACTCGCGCCAGCTCATTCACAGCCGCAATTGCGGCTCCGGCAGTCCGGCAGTCCTGAAAAGCACCCGAAAAGGGGGAGGAAGAGCCGGGATCCGCAAGGGTCCCGGTTATTTTTTTGTGGGTCGCCCGATCTTCGCTGCCCGGCGCTGACCCGGCAGCGTCGAGCGGCCGGAACCCGCACCGCTGAATCTGGTCCATCCGGCAGCCGGTCATCGCAAACGACCGAGATATCGTCACGAGGCAGGTCATGAACCGATTTCGCAAGCCCGACGACGCCGAACTGCGTCGCCGGCTCACCCCGGAGCAGTACAAGGTCACACAGCACGAAGGTACCGAGCGCCCCTACAGTAACGCCTACTGCGACAACCATCGCGAGGGCATCTACGTGGACATCGTCTCGGGCGAACCGCTGTTCAGCTCGCGGGACAAGTTTGATTCCGGTACCGGCTGGCCCAGCTTCACGCAGCCTCTGGCACCGGAGAACGTCGTCACCCGGGAGGATCGCCGCCTCTGGGCCGTCCGGGTCGAGGTGCGCTCCCGCCATGGCGATTCCCATCTGGGGCACGTGTTCGAAGACGGTCCGGCGCCCACCGGATTGCGCTACTGCATGAACTCCGCAGCGCTGCGCTTCATCCCCGTGGCGGACCTCGAAGCGGAAGGCTACGGCGAGTATCTGGCGCTGTTCGGCGAGGCGAGCCCGCAGGGCAGTTCGGCCTGACCGGAACGGGGGTCGAGCGGGCCGGCCTGCCCGGGTTGGGGTCGCCCGCAGCTCGGCACCGACCGACCGCGTGAGCGCGGGGATTGCCGAGTGCCGCAGGACCCAGGCGCTTGCACGGGCGGGCAGGAAGGGCGACCATTGCCTTCTGTCTCCGTTCCTCGAGGTTCTTACCGTGCAACCTGCCGTACAAGCCGACGCCGCGCCGGCCATCGAAGAGCTCAAGACCCTGCTGGGTGAGCGCCTTTCCACCAGTACCGGCGTCCGGGATCACCACAGCAAGGACGAGTCCTGGCACATCCCCCACCGGCCTGACGCAGTCGCCTTCCCCAATTCCACGGAAGAGGTCTCGCAGATCGTCCAGGTCTGCGCCCGGCACCAGATTCCCGTGGTTGCCTACGGCACCGGCACCTCCCTCGAAGGCGCGGTCATCCCCGAGCACGGCGGCATCGTCGTCGACCTGGTGAATCTGGACCAGGTCCTGCGCGTCAACGCGGAGGACCTCGACGTCACCGTCCAGGCCCGCGTCACCCGCAAGCAGCTGAACGAGCACATCCGCGATCTCGGCCTGTTTTTCCCCATCGATCCCGGCGCGGACGCCTCGCTGGGCGGCATGGCGGCGACTCGCGCCTCCGGCACCAACGCCGTCCGCTACGGCACGATGCGCGAGAACGTGCTGGCCCTCACCGTGGTGCTGGCCGACGGGCGAGTCATCCGCACCTCGCGCCGCGCGCGGAAATCCGCCGCCGGCTACGACCTTACCCGGCTATTCGTGGGCTCCGAAGGCACGCTGGGCATCATCACGGAAGTGACGCTGCGCTTGTACGGCATTCCTGAGGCGATGGCAGCTGCCGTGTGCTCCTTCGACTCGCTCGAGGGCGCGATCAACACGGTCATCCAGACCATCCAACTCGGCATTCCCGTGGCCCGCATCGAACTGCTCGACGACGTGCAGATGGACGCGGTCAACCGCTTCTCCAAACTCGACTACCCGGTCAAGAACACACTGTTCGTCGAGTTCCACGGCACCGAAGCCGGCGTGAAGGAACAGGCGGAACTCGTGCAGTCGATCGCCGGCGAGAACACCGGCGGCGAGTTCAAGTGGGCCACCAAGCCGGAAGAGCGCACGCAGCTATGGACAGCGCGCCACGACGTTACGTACGCCAACAAGGCGCTGCGCCCGGGCTGCGAGATCTGGGCGACCGACGTGTGCGTCCCGATCTCCCGCCTCACCGAGTGCATCATCGAAACGAAGAAGGACCTCAAGGAAAGCTTCCTCATCGCGCCGCTGGTCGGGCACGTGGGCGACGGCAACTTCCACCTGGGGTTCCTCATCGACCGCAACGATCCGAAGGAACTCGCCGAGGCGGAGCGCCTGAACGAACGGCTGGTGATGCGCGCTCTCGCGATGGACGGCACCTGCACCGGCGAACACGGCATCGGGCTGGGCAAGATGAAGTTCCTCACTGCAGAGCATGGCGAAGCCGTGAGTGTCATGCGCGCCGTGAAGAAGGCGCTGGACCCGCTCGGCATCATGAATCCGGGCAAGATCTTCCCGATGTGATGTCAGTCGTCTCCTCCAAGGCGTTACTCCCATGGGTGCCATCGACCGCGTCTACGTAAAGCCCACTGCCCAGGAACTGGAGGCCCGGTTCCTGGACGTGCTGAGCGACGCCCGGTTTCAGGGGATCGGGCATTGGGAGTTGAACGAGTATGGAGAAGTCGTCGTGAGTCCAGTGAGCGGAACCCACTCGCGCGCGCAGTTCCGCCTTGCCGCAGAACTCGAACGGCAACTCGGCGGTACGGGCTGGGGAGAGCAGGGGATCAGGCGCCCGGATGGCGCGCCGATCGTCCCCGACGTCCTGTGGGCTGAAGATGCGTTCTTCCGACAGCACGGCAGCAGCGGCATCCTCCCTGTTCCGCCCCGCCTCTGCGTGGAGATCCCTTCCCCTTCCAATGACCCGGAAGCGCTGCGCGCCAAGTGCCGGATCTATCTGTCACTGGGCGCCGAAGAAGCGTGGATCGTCGATCCGGTGACGGAAACCGTGGAGATCTACGGCGTCGACGGCTCCCGGGATACCTCGAAGCTCGGCTTCGACTTCGCGCCGTTATGGGAGCGGTTGCGATAGAGACGATCTCCCGCACACGCGTCGCTGCTTCCCCTGCACGCGATCCAGAAGAAACGGGCGCCGATGGCGCCCGTTTCGTTTCGAGGTCATACGTCACTACCTCGTCGGACCGGGCGCTCCCGCGGCGCGCCACCCGATCCTGATGAACTTCTCCTGGCTCCACAAGGAAATGCACCGCGGGGCATCGATACGTTTCCCGGGCACCCTTCGCAGGCTTCGCCGGAAGTCCTGCCGTGCTTGTCCGGCGCCGCATCGTCGCCTCTCTTACTGCCTCACTACGACTCCTTGGAGAAACTCATGTACCGCACTTTCATCGTTGCACTCGCGCTGGGCGCCGGACTCCACTGCTCGAACGCCGCGGCTGGCGAACTCGGCGACCACTGCGCCTGGGGGATGGTGAACGGCAAGAAGGTCAAGACGGACTGCGCCGTGAACCAGATGGGCCCGGACGGCAAGACCTACTGCTTCAGCAACGAGCAGGTGAAGTGGAACTTCATGGCGGACCTCGGAGGCAACGTCCGCAAGGCCAACGAAGCCTACAAGAAGTAACCTTCTGCGTTTTCCGCCCGGGTCGACCGACCCGGGCGCTGCGTCACGCGCAGGCCGCAGACGCGCCCGAAATGTGTGGCACTGACCCAGTGCATCCGCATCTTTCGTGCACCTCCTGAATGCGAGGGTTGACACTCGCGCCGTCCAGGAAAACAATCGATCCACCATGCAATTGCGACTCGGCAAATTTACGCTTCCATGAGCGGCGTCCGGGTGGCAACCAGCAACCTGCCGCACCGGCCTGCCGGTGACAAGAGGAGGTCTTCGATGACGCGCAAGCTTCCGTGGCTCGCTCTGGCGAGCGCCTTTGCCATCGCTGCCGGCCCTGCCCGTGCCGACGAGACGAAGGACCTTCCCTCCGACGCCAAGCTGATGGGCGAGCAGCACTCCATCGCCATCCTGTCGAAGCCCCACCCGAAGCGCCTCTACGTGCTGGAGCCGGTGTTCCCGCACATCATCGCCAGCAAGGTGTGGATCATCGACGGCGACAAGCAGGAGATCGTCGGCATGACCAGCGCCGGCTACTGCTCCAACTTCGCTATCGCGCCGGACAGCTCCCAGATCTACACCTTCGACACCTACTGGTCCAAGGGCACCCGCGGCACGCGCACCGATCTCATCACCTTCTTCGACGGGCGCACGCTGGACATCGCCGCCGAAGTGGACCTGCCCAAGGGCCGGATGCTGGTCGTGCCCAAGAAGCAGAATGCGGAGGTCACGACCGACGGCAGATACCTGCTCTCCTACAACCTCGCGCCGTCGACCTCCGTGAGCGTCGTCGACACCAAGGCGAAGAAGTATCTGGGCGAGATCGAGATCCCCGGCTGCGGCCTCATCTTCCCGTCGGCGGGCAACCGCTTTTCCTCGCTGTGTTCCGACGGCACGTTGCTGACCGCCACCTTCGACGAGAAGCTGAAGACCAAGCTGTCGCGGGTCGGTCCGTTCATCGACGTCGTGAACGACCCCGTGTACGAGCATGCCGCGATGGACAAGCAGAAGGGGAAGGTCCACTTCCTCTCCTACGAAGGCATGGTGTATTCGGCCGACCTCTCCCAGGAAAAGCCGTCGATCTCGCCGGGATGGTCACTGCTCACCGACGCGGACAAGGCCGAGAGCTGGCGCCCGGGCGGCTGGCAGGTCGTCAACATGCACCGGCCGACCGGCAAGCTGTATGTCCTGATGCACAAGGGTGCCCGCTGGACGCACAAGACGCCAGGGGAGGAAGTCTGGGTCTTCGACATCGCCTCGAAGAAACGCGTGAACCGCATCCACCTGAAGGAGCACGCGATCTCCATCGCGCTCTCGCAGGACGACGATCCTCACCTCTACACCCAGACCGAGACCGCCACGCTCATCACCTACGATGCGCTGAGCGGCAAGGAAGTGGGCGAGATGAAGTTCGGGATCACCCCGTACCTGCTGTTCACCCACGGCGACTGAGGCAGCCTCACCGCTCCCGCCCCGGATCCGCGCGATGACGATCGACCCCATGCTTCAGCACACCGCAGCACTGGCGCTCGCGCTGGTGTTCGGCTCGGGCGCGTTCGGCAAGCTGTCTGCCTGGGACGAGTTCGAGGGTGTCGTGCAGAATTTCCGCGTGCTACCGCGCGCTCTCGTGCCGGTCGTCGCCAAGGTGCTGCCGCCTGTCGAGGTTCTGCTGGCTTTGGCCGTCCTGGTCCCGCCAACCCGCGCGATTGCAGGCTGGGGCATGGCGATCCTGCTCGTCGTCTTCGCGGCTGCCATCGGCCTCAATGTCGTTCGGGGCCGGGTGAACATCGACTGCGGCTGCTTCCGGTCGTCCCTCAAGCAGAATCTGTCATGGTGGCTGGTCCTGCGCAATGCGCTGCTCGTGGTGCTCGCCGTCGCCTGCGCTGCTGCAACCGGCCCCCGCGACCTCGCTGTCGTCGAGTGGTTTTTCGTCCTGACCGGGGCGACCGTGCTGTTCCTGGTCTACCTGAGTGTCGGCTACGTCACGCTGCGCCGCCCTCCCACCTTCGAAGAGAACTACCGAAGCTCCCTTGCGGGCCGCGGGTAAGGAAACGACATGACCTACGACGCCTTGCTGTACTCGAACATCGTGCTGTGGGTGGTGGTGGTGGCCCTGGGCGCCGTCGTGTTCGGGATGGTCCGGCAGATCGGCATCCTGCACGAACGGGTGGCCCCGATGGGCGCGCTCGCCAACGATCGCGGCCCTGACGTGGGCGAAATGGCCCCCGACATGAAGATCGCGGGCATCGACGGCAATCTGATCCGCACTGGCGGCCCGACCGCCAACGGCCGCAGCCGCCTGCTGCTGTTCGTGTCGCCCAGCTGCCCCATCTGCAAGAAGCTGCTTCCCATCGCCCGGTCCTTCGCCTCCGGCGAGCGCCTCGAAGTCGTGCTGGTGGGCGACGGCGACATGCAGGAACAGCGCGACATGATCCAGAAGTACGAACTGCAGGGCATCGACTACGTGAACTCGCCGCAAGTCGGCATGACCTTCCAGGTCGGCAAACTGCCCTATGCCATACTCATCGACGAGGATGGCGTGATCCGCGCGAAGGGGCTGGTGAACAGCCGCGAGCACCTCGAGAGCCTCGCCATCGCGAAGGAAACCGGTTACGGGAGCATCCAGGCCTACCTGAAGGCCCGGGGCTACGTGAAGGACGAAGCCGAGGCCCGCCGCGAGGCCGCCTGAGCTGCCGACGCGCCCGACACCCACAAGTCAACGCAACCGAAGGAGACACAGCCATGTTCAGCGGCCTTCAAGTCATCGACAAGGTGTTCGAGACGATGAGCCGGCGCACGGCCCAGAAGATTTCCCGCCGGAGCTTCGTCGCCCGCATCGGCGCCACGCTGGCCGGCGCAGCCGTACTGCCCGTCCTGCCCGTTGCCCGCAAGGCACAGGCCGCGGAAGACCCGGGGGTCGAATGGGCCAAGCGAGTCGAAGCGCAGACCAAGGACCCGCGCGCGTGCAACTACTGGCGCTACTGCTCTTCCGACGGCTACCTGTGCTCCTGCTGCGGCGGTGGTCCGGCCACCTGCCCGCCGGGCTCGACACCCTCGCCCACGTCCTGGGTAGGCTCCTGTCTGAATCCCGACGACGGCAAGATGTACCTGATCGCCTACCGCGACTGCTGCGGCAAGGACTCCTGCGCACAGTGCGGCTGTCTCGGCACGGCGGGCGAGATGCCCACCTACCGTCCGCAGTTGAACAACGACATCATCTGGTGTTTCGGTGGCAGTTCCATGGTCTACCACTGCTCCAGTGCGGCGATCGTCGGCCAGATCTGACCCCAGGAGCCCTCTCGTGCAGTCACCAATGGCCAGCCTCGTGCTGGCCATTTTCTTCTCCGCATCGGCCATCGCCGGCCCGTCGGCAGTGCAGCCGGACGACGTCCCCGATGTCCTGATCCGCGAAAAGCGCACCGTGCTGCCGCGCGTGGCGGGGGCCGCCGAGGACTACTCCCGGAACTGCCAGGGCTGCCACGGGCACCTGGGGGTGTCCGTCGCGGAGGTCCCGGCGCTGAGGTCGCGCGTGGGCTACTTCACCCACACGCTCGCGGGTCGGGCGTACCTAGTGCAGGTGCCCAACGTCCTCCAGTCCCCGCTGTCCGATGCCCGTCTCGCCGGACTGCTGAACTGGCTCCTCGACGAATACAGCCGCGAGCAGCTTCCGCCGGATTTCCAGCCCTACACCGCCGACGAGATCGCGGCGCTGCGCTCCACGCGCATCGAAAGCGTGATCGAGCGCCGGCGCGAGGTCGTCGATGCCCTGGTGCGAGCCGGTGTCGTCCCCGACGCCTCGGCGCTGTCCTTCAGCTTCGCGCCTGGCCACTATTGACCGTGCGGATGCTTCGGAGACCTTCTTGACGTCCCGCCGGCGCTTTCTTCAGACAGCCGGCTGCCTGCTGGTGCCGGCTTCCGGCCTCGCTGTGCGAGCCGCAGTCGGTGCCCAGCCCGATCTGCCGGCCGTCGCCGAAGTCGTCCTCGACCGGAGCGAACCGGGTCTTGCCCGAGGCGAATTGGTGGCCCAGGCCACGCGGACGATCATCGACGGCCGGCCCGTGCAGGCGGTCACCTACAACGGCGCGTATCCCGGTCCTCTCCTCCGCGTGCGCGAGGGCGAAACGGTGCAGCTGCGTCTGGTGAATCGCCTGGACCGGCTGACCAATCTGCATTTCCACGGGCTGTCCATTCCGCCGGGCGGACGGGCCGACAACATCTGGATCCAGGTCCCGGCGGGCGAATCCTTCGAGTACGAGTTCGTCGTGCCCGAGGGCAACGCCGGGTTGCACTGGTATCACCCCCACATCCACGGCGCGACCGCACCCGACATGTTCCGCGGCCTCACCGGCGCCATCCTCGTCGAAGGCAACCTGGATTTCGAGCAGGGACTCGACTGTGACGATCGCGTGTGCGTGCTGAAGGACGTCACGGTCGAGGGCTCGACCATTCCGGACCATCACCCGATGGCGTGGTCCGCGGGGCGGGAAGGCGACTGGCTGCTCGTCAACGGCGTACGCAAGCCGGTCCTGCGCGCCGGGAAAGCGCTGGTGCGACTGCGGTTCCTCAATGCCTCCAACGCGCGCTACTGGCGGCTCCGCCGCTCCGACGGAGAGCCGCTGCTGGTGATCGCCCACGATGGCCGGTACCTGGAGTCGCCGCAGGCGCTCGCCGACGTGATGCTCGTGCCCGGTGCCCGCGCGGAAGTCCTCGTGGCGCTCCGCGGCAGCGACCCCGTGGATATCGAGTACCTCCCGACGGCCCGCCGCGGCATGACGTTCACGGCGGAGCAACCGATCCTGACGCTTCTGCCTCCGCCGACCGCGGGCCGGATCGCCATTCCGGACAAGCTCGTCTCGTGGGACCGCTTCAGACCCGACGACCCGTCGTTCGAGCGTGAGGTGCTGCTCTCCCTCTTCAACATCTGCGGGCGCTTCATGGACAGCAATCGGGTGGACATCCGCACCCGGCTCGGCGCGCGCGAGATCTGGCGGATACGCAACGTGGACATCATGGATCACCCGTTCCACCTGCACACGTGGCACTACGAAGTCCTGGACGTGAACGGCCGCCCGAGGCCCTACCGGGCGCGCCACGACATGTTCAACATGCGCGAAGGAGACACCACACGGATCGGCATCCACTTCACCGAACATACAGGTCGCACGCTCTACCACTGCCACTTCGCCGAGCATGCTGACCGCGGCATGATGGCCGTGCTGCAGGTTGAGTGATTCCCCCCCCACCCGAACACATCCGGAGATTTCCATGCGTCGCAGCCTTCTCGCGGCAGCTCTCGTCGCCTTCGCCGTTTCCGCGCACGCCGCAGGGGACGCCGAGGCAGGCAAGGCCAAGTCCACCAACTGCTCCATCTGCCACGGCGCCGACGGCCGCAGCCAGATTCCCATGTACCCGAAGCTGGCCGGTCAGCACCAGATGTATCTCACGAACGCGTTGAAGGCCTACAAGAGCGGCGACCGCCGCGGCGCGCTCGCGAGCATGATGACGCCCAATGTCTCCAATCTGTCCGACCAGGACATCGACGATCTGGCGGCCTACTACAGCAGCCTGCCGCCCTGACGCGAGCACGAGACTGGCGCGCCCTGCGGAAGACGCCGGCGCGCCGTCCGTGGCAGACTCCGGCCGAACCTGAATGGGATCTGACGCCGTCGCGATGTTTCGCCGGTGGCTCGGACCTTCGCCAACGCTGGGGATGCCATGAACATCTTCCTGAGCTATCGCCGGGATGATTCCGCGGGCCATGCCGGTCGGTTGACCGATGTGCTGGAGGCCGCTCTCGGCGACGATGCCGTGTTCCAGGATGTGGAGGCCATCGCACCCGGCACGGACTTCGTGGACGCCATCGACAAGGCGATCGGCCGCTGCCAGGCTGTCCTGGTCCTGATCGGACCCGACTGGATCGGCGCCCGGGATGCCAAAGGCAATCGCCGCCTGGACAGCGACACCGATTTCGTCCGTCTGGAGATCGTGCGGGCGCTGGAACGCGGCATCCGCGTCGTCCCCGTCCTGGTGGGCGGCGCGAAGATGCCGAGCCAGGTCGAACTGCCGCCTCCCCTGCGGCCGCTGGCAAGGCTCCAGGCGTTCGAGATTTCCGACGGCCGCTGGGCCTACGACACCGGCCAACTGGTCACCGCCCTCGGCGGCCGCCGCGCCGCGCCCGTCTCCCGCCGGCGTGTGCTGCAGATCGCCGGCGTGGTGGTCGCGGTCGACGCCATCGCCCTGGGAACCTGGTTGCTGCTGCGCGACCCGCCAGAGGTTGGCGGCCGCTGGAACCGGACCTCCGGCAGCTACTGGATCGTCACCCAGAAGGGCAGTGACCTCGCCATCGAGGAAACGCATCACGACTCGCGGGAAGTCTGGAAGCGCGGCAAGGGGCGGTTCGAACCACCCGCGATCCACTACGAACTCCAGTATGTCTTCGAGAACGGCGCGGCCGAGAAGGGCCGGCTGGAACTGAGCGATGACCGGAAGGTGCTGCGAGGGGAGGCGGAGCAGGTTCCGTCGGGGAGCCGGGCCGTGGTCACGCTGACGCGATAGGGAGGGTCCGCGCAGGCTGTGCGGACCTTCCCGATGTCCGTGTCACGCGACCTGCAGTGTCTCCATCTCGCCGTCGCCGAAAGGCTGGCGCGGCAGGATCACGACGAACTCCGCACCGCCATCAGGATGGTTGCGGGCCCACACCTGCCCGCCATGCTGCTGAACGATCTCGCGCGTGATGGCGAGGCCAAGACCCGTACCCCCTGCACCGCTCTTCGTCTTGCTGCTCTGGACGAACTTGTCGAACACGGCCTCCAGTTCCGCTTCCGGAATGCCGATGCCCTGATCCCGCACGATCATCTGCAACGCGTCCTGTCCGTGAATCAACGCGCCGTCGGAGATCGACACGGATACGACGCCGCCCTCCGGTGAGAACTTCACCGCGTTCGACAACAGATTGCGGATCACCTGAGCAATACGGATGGCATCGAACCGGCCTGAGCAATCGTGACATGCGGCCGAAATGACGATCTCCACCCGGCGGTCGCGAGCCATCGCCTCGAGTTCCGCCAGGACGGTTGTCAACACCGAACGCAGATCGTTTCGCGCCATCTCGTAGTTCATGCGGCCGGCTTCGAGCTTCGACAGGTCGAGCAGGTCGTTCAGCAGCACCAGCAGGCGGCTGCCGCTCTGATCGATACGGCCGAGGTATTGCTGGATCTTCTCCACCGGTACGGTCTCGGCACTCAGCTTGCCAAGGCCGAGTTTCGCGAAGGACAGGATCGCGTGCATGGGCGTGCGCAGCTCGTGCGACATGTTCGCGAGAAACTCCGACTTCGTCCGGTTCGCTTCCTCGGCGGTATCCTTCGCAGCACTGAGTTCCGACGTCCGTGCCTCGACCACGGCTTCCAGGTGCTCGCGGTGCTCAAGCAGTTTCGCCTCGGCGAGCTTGCGGTCCGTAATGTCGATGTTGGTGCCGATGACATAGGCACTGCCGTCCGGCAGCGAGACCGCGACCTTCGTCTTGTAGAACCAGCGACCGGAGGGCGAGCGCGTCTCGACGTGGATCAGGCCGCCCGAGGCGAAGAGCTGATCGTCCTCCCGCCACGCCACGTCGGCGAAAGCAGGCGGGTAGACATCGTGGTCGGACAGCCCGAGGAGTTCCTGGCGCGAGCTTTTCCCGATAAGCGCACGGAACGCGTCGTTCACCATCACCCAGCGATGCTCCCGATCCTTGACGTACGTCGGCGCGGGCAACGCGTTGATCACCGCATCGAGGAAGGCCCGCGCACGCTCGGCCTCGTCCATGGCTTCGCGCATCTTCGTGACGTCCAGCAGCGCGGTGACGATGCCGCGCGTGCCGTCGGGCAGGTCCACCGCACGCTTGTGCCGGATCACCCAACGCGGCTCGCCCGAGCCGTTGAGGAAGGAGCCCTCCAGCATGACGGGCTGGCTGGATGCCAGCAGCGCGTCGTCTTCCTCGCGAATCCGCTTCGCCTGTTCCTCGGAGTACAACTCCGCATCGGTCTTGCCGAGGAAGTGCTCGCGCGGCAGACCGTGGAAATCGCGCACGGCCTCGTTGATCACGACGATGCGACGATGGGCGTCCTTGAGCGAGACGACGATGGGGATGGCCTCGACCACCGTGTCAAGGAAGCGTCGGTGCCGCTCGCCCGACTCCTGCGCTTCCTTGAGTTCCGTGATGTCGGTGCCCACACCGACGATGTAGACCTCGTCGTCCACGATCACGCGTGCCTTGTGGGTGAGGCGCCATCGTCCTTCGCCCATGGCGGTCCGCGTGCGGTGCTCCCGGACGAGCGGCACGCCGGTCGCCAGGACTTCGTCATCCTCGGCGTAGGCCATCTCCGCCAGGTGCAGGGGAACGAAGTCCCCGTCGCGCTTGCCGATCATGGCCTCGACCGCGAGTCCCGCGGAGGCAGCCTGCGCGCTGTTGAGCTTCACCGTGCGGTGCTCGCTGTCCTTCACGAACATCGGGACCGGCATGGCGTTGATAACGGCATCGAGAAAGCGCTGACTTCGCTCCACTTCGCGCCGCGCACGCTGTACGTCCGTCACGTCGAGCACGGCGGCCACCACGCCGCGACCGCCACCCGGCAGCGGGAAACCGCGCTTGTGCTTGATGACCCACCGCGTCGAACCGGTCACCTCCGGCGAGAACTCGTTCTCGAAAGTCAGCACTTCGTCACTGGTGCGCGCCAGTTCATCGTCGGCGCGGGCGCGGGCGGCATGCTCCCCGGGAAACACGTCGTGGTCCGCCTTGCCGATGAACACGGCGCGGGATTGCCCGAAGAATTCGCATGCCGCGTCGTTCACGAAGATGAAGCGGCCATCGGCGTCCTTCACGGTCACCGGAACGGGAACGGCGCTCATTACGGCATCGAGCAGCGTGCGGGCGTTCTGGACGTCCCGCTGGGCGTTCTTCGAATCGGTGACATCCGTCAGGATCCCCACGACCCCGCGCGTGCCGTCCGGGAACACTACCGGGGCCTTGCGCTTGAGCAGCCAGCGCTCCGATCCGTCGGCGTGGATCTGCCGCTGCTCCATGGAGAGCGTTTTGCCGGTGCCCAGCACCTGCGCGTCCTCGCGCTCGCGTTCGTCCGCAAGGTGCGGTTCGAGGACCGCGCGGTCACTCGACCCGATGAGCGCCGACTTCGGTTGCCCCATGAGGCGGGCAAAGCCTTCGTTGACCCCGATCCAGCGATGGGCGCCATCCTTCACGAAGATGGGTTCGGGGATCGCGTCGATGATCGCATCGAGGAACTTGCGGTCGTGCTCCACCGCAAGTTCCGCATTCTTGCGGTCCGTGATGTCCAGCAGGGAAGTGAGGATCAGCTCCTCGCCGGTCTCGAAGCGCACCGCGTGCTTGTGCTTGAGAAGCCAGATCTCGCGACCGTCGGTCGTGGTCATCCGCTCCTCGGTGTCGAGCGAGCCCATCGTGTCGAACAGTTGCCGATCCTGTTCGGCGAGGTGCCGCGCCTGCTCGGGCGGGAACAGTTCGCGATCGGTGCGGCCCTCGAGCTTGTCGCGCGTGGTCCGGTTCATCCGCGCCAGTGCCTCGTTCGCGTGCACCCAGCGGCCGTTCCGGTCCTTGGCACAGAACGCGACGGGAATCGCCTGCAGGACGGCATCCAGATACTCGCGATCCCGCCGGGCCGCGAGTTCCACCTCCTTGCGTTCGGTGATGTCGATTTCCGTCGCCACCAGGATCGGCTCGCCGCGGGCCGTGCGGACGCTCTGCCGGGTCGTCATCACGTAGCGCGCGCGCCGGCCGGGACGACTCTGGAGCGACTCGAAACTGCGCATCTCGCCGCTGCGGAACGCCGCGTCCTCGTCGGCCTGGAGGCTCACCGCCACTTCGTCGCTCGCCGACGGGGCCCGCATCTGCCCGAGGAGTGCCTCCCGCGCCACGCCGTACTCGCGGCAGGCGGCGTCGTTGACCATCACGAACCGGGACGAACGGTCCTTCGCGACCACGGCGACGGGGAGTGCTTCCACCACGGCCTGCAGCAGATCGCGGCTTGCAGCGATGTCGAGGTGCTCATCCCGCACGCGCTGTGCCCACCGCCGCACGCGAGGCTGCAGGAGACCTGCCGCGATCAGAGCCAGCACCACCGCGAGGATTCCCTCGACGCGGGGCGATAGGACAGACGCGGACGCCGGGGCCTTCACCGTGACCCGCCAGGTCTTGCCGCCGAACGGCATGTCCCGGGTCGTCTCGACGCCCGCGGCGACGGTACCCGAGGCCACCGAGTTGTCGAACAGCGCGGCACCGGTCGCATCCGCCACGCGGACGCCGTGGAGGCCCAGTTCGTCGCCCAGTGCGGACTTCACCAGTTCCACGAGGATCAGCCGGGCTTCGAGGACACGGGCGTCGTCGACGGGGAGCGAGAGCACCACGCCCAGGCGGGTATCCCCCGGCAGGATCGAGGCATTCGAGAGAACCGCCGAAGCACCTGCCTCGGTCAGGCGACCGTCCGCAAGGGCGACGCCCGCGAGGGCCGGCAATCGCAGATCCCGACGAAGATCCGACACGAAGGCGTTCCAGCCCGCGTTGTCGGCGGCGTTGCCGGCGCGGAGGAAAGCGCGGGTGGCCGTGAGGAACTCCTCGTGGCGGCGCAGTTCCCCCGACAGCCGTTCAGCCGTGCGCGCGGCGACCGCTTCGAGGCGATGGGCATCGGCCTGCGACTGGTCCAGACCGGCAGCGCCCCAGAAGCCCAGAACGCCGAGGACCACCAGGATCGGCAGCGCCCAGACCACAGCCGTGAGCAGGCGCGGATGAAACGCCAGCGCATTGCGCAGTGAGACCGGTGAGGGGCGAACTTCCGTGGGCATCGGGGCGACCGGCTCGGGCCGGATCATAGGATTGGGACGCGACGAAGGCGCAGCGCCCAGGGCAGGGAAAGGCAGGGGAAATCCTGCCGATCGACGCCTCGCGTGCAACGCGATACATCTCTTTGGATTACGGCGGGAAACAGGTGGGCTTGAGCGCTGTCGGGCCGACGCACCTGCTACCCCGCAATCAGTACGACTTCGGCAGGCCGAGAACTTTCTCGGCGATGAAACACAGTATGAGATGGGGGCTTATCGGCGCAATACGAGGGATCATCGCCTCACGCAGGTAGCGTTCGATGTGGAACTCCGAGGCGTAGCCCATCCCGCCGTGGGTCAGCATGGCCGTCTCGCAGGCGCGAAAGCACGCCTCCCCGGCCAGATACTTGGCGGCATTGGCCTCCGCCCCGCACGGCTTGCCCCGGTCGTAGAGCCATGCCGCCTTGAGGGTCATCAGCTGGGCAGCCTCGAGGTCCATCCAGCACCGGGCAAGGGGGTGCTGGATGCCCTGGTTGGCGCCGATGGGCCGCTCGAACACCACCCGCTCGCGCGCATAAGCGGCTGCCCGGGTCAGCGCGGCGCGACCGAGGCCGATGGCTTCCGCCGCAATGAGGATCCGTTCCGGGTTGAGCCCGTGCAGGATGTACTCGAACCCGCGGCCCTCCTCTCCCACCCGGTCTTCCAGCGGGACCTCCAGGGCGTCGATGAACAGGAGATTCGAGTCGACCGCGGCGCGGCCCATCTTGGGAATCTCGCGTACCTCCACCCGGGTGCGGTCCAGGGTGGTGTAGAAGAGCGTGAGGCCTTCGGTGGGCTTGCGGGCCTCCGCCCGCGGCGTGGTCCGCGCGAGGATCAGCATGCGGTCGGCGACCTGCGCGGTCGAGATCCAGATCTTCCGGCCGCTCAGCACGTAGCGGTCTCCGACCCGCGTGGCGGTGGTGCCGAGCCGGGTGGTGTCGAGTCCCGAGTCGGGTTCCGTCACCGCGAAGCAGGCCTTCTCCCGGCCGGCGATGAGCGGCGGCAGCCAGCGCGCGCGCTGGGCGTCGGTGCCGAACACCACGACGGGATTCAACCCGAAGATGTTCATGTGCACCGCCGACGCGCCGGAGAAGCCGGCACCCGACTCGCTGATCGCCTGCATCATCAGCGCGGCCTCGACGATGCCGAGCCCCGCCCCCCCGCTCGCCGTCGGCATGGCGATGCCCAGCCACCCGGCTTCGGCAACGGCGGCGTGGAAGTCATGGGGAAACCCGCCGCTGCGGTCGCGTTCGAGCCAGTAAGCGTCGTCGAAGCGGGTGCACAGGCGCGCGATCGCGTCGCGGATCGACTCCTGTTCGGCGCTCAGCGCGAAGTCCATCGTGCCCCGCTCAGTCAGGCGCCCGGAACACGCCGGCGCTGCGCATCGCGCTCAGGCGGTCGTCGTCGAAGCCCAGCTCCCGGAGGATCTCCTCGGAGTGCTCGCCGAACCGCGCAGCGGGACTTCTCGGCGCAGGCGGCGTGTCCGACCAGTTGGTGGGCGTTCTCGGCGCGTACAGCGTCCCCTCGGTCGGATGGTCCTCGGTCTGGATGAAGCCGCTGCCCGTGAGATGCGGATCGGTGAGCAGATCGGCGACGGTGTTCATCGGCGCCACCGGGATATCGATGGCTTCGAGCAGGGCGACCCACTCGGCGCTGGTGCGCTGGCTCAGCAGTTCCGACAGGAAGGTGTAGATCTCGCCGATGTGGATGGCGCGGTTGCCGTGCGAGGAGAAGCGCGGATCGGTGATCAGTTCGGGGCGCCCTACCGCCTGGAGGAAATTGCGCCACTGCTTGTCGTTGTAGACCAGCACGCAGAGGTAGCCGTCCTTCGTGGGATAGGGCCGGCGATGCTCCAGCCGCGCGTAGCCCGTGCCGCCGATGGGCGGCTCGTACGACATGCCGGCAAGGTGATCGCCGAGCACGAATTGCGCGACGCTCTCGAGCATCGGCACCTCCACCGACTGCCCCTTGCCGCTGCGGCTGCGCTGGAACAGCGCGGCGGTGACAGCGTAGACGACGTGCAGCCCCGTGAGGCGATCGGCCATGTTCACCGGCACGTAGGCCGGAGCCTGCGCGCCCTTGCGGGAGGCGAGCCACGGGAGCCCGGAGGCGCCCTGGATCAGGTCGTCGTAGGCGGCCTTGCCGGCATTGGGTCCCCGCTGGGAGTACCCGTACGCCCCCACGTAGATGAGCTGCGGGTTGCGGGCCGACAGCGCCTCGTAGCCAAGCCCGAGACGGGTCATGGCCGAGGGCCGGACGTTGTAGATGAGCACATCGGCACCGTCGACGAGACGCAGCATGGCCTCCAGCCCATCGGGCTGCTTGAGGTCGAGCACGATGTTGCGCTTGCCGCGGTTGAGATGCAGGAACAGGTGGCCCATGCCCGGCGACTTCATCGGGCCCACGAAGCGCATGTTGTCGCCCTCGGGGGGTTCCACCTTCACGACATCGGCGCCCAGCTCCGCGAGGATCTGCGTGGCGAAGGGGCCCATCACGACCGTCGTCAGGTCGACGATCTTCACACCGGCCAGTGGTCCGGACATGGTTTCCATAGCGGTTGTTGGAGAGAGATCATTCGGGCTGGATGCCTGCCTCGCGGACGAGGCGGCCCCAGTGCTGCAATTGCTCACGCACGTAACGGCCCAGCGCCTCGGATCCGAGCGGCGCGACTTCGAAACCGATGCCCGCCAGCCGCGTGCGGGTCTCCGGCCTCGCGAGGATCTGATCGGTCTCGCGGGCGAGCCGCGCGACGATGTCCTTCGGCGTGCCCGCCGGAGCGAACAGGCCGTTCCAGGACCCGACGTCGAATCCGGGCAGGGTCTCGGCAATGGGTGGCGCGTCCGGGACCAGCGCCGACCGGCCCGTGGTGGTCACGCCGAACACACGGAGCCGTCCGGCGATCACGTGCGGCATGGCGGTGACGAAGTCGGCCATCATCATCTGCACCTGGCCGGAGGCCACATCGAGCACGGCCTGAGGGCTCGCCTTGTAGCTGACGCCGATCAGCTTGAGCTGGCCGAGCGTCTCGAATGTCTTCGCGGCCACGAGGGCGGTGCTGCTGGCCGCCGCGTAGGTGATCTGCCCCGGTCGGGCGCGGGCGTAGTCCAGCAGCTCCCGCAGTGTCCGGGCCGGGAACGACGGGGCGGCAACCAGCATGAATGGCAGCGTCGCCAGCCGGGCAATGGGCTCGAAATCCCGGATGGGGTCATACGGCAGCGCCCGGTACAGATGCGGGTTGGCGGAGTGTGTGGTGTTGGTCGTGAGGATCAGCGTATAGCCGTCGGGCGTGCTGCGGGCGACTTGATGGGCGGCGATCTGCCCGAAGGCGCCGGCGCGGTTGTCGACGATGACGGTCTGGCCAAGCCGCTGGGTGAGTTCCTGGGCCAGCACTCGCGCCATGGAATCCGTGGCGCTGCCCGGGGCAAAGGGCACGACCATCCGGATCGGACGCGCAGGGTAGCCGTCCGCGCGGACCCCGGGCACGCATGCTGCGAACAGGAGCGCAATTCGAGACAGGAACGACCGGCGATGAAGCATTGGCGGCAGTGAGGAGGGCCCGACGGGCGTGGGACGGCGCCCTGACTATACGTCAGCACGGCATGGCAATGCACCGTCGAGGCATGCAGATGCACTTCGATTGTGCGAGCATGCGCGGAACGCTTGAGTCCTGCGCCGATGCGTTCCCGGATTGACCCCGTACCCTGGGCTGATGCCTAGGGACAGCACCGCATCGATGCGTGCGGGGCCCGCCCGACAGCGGCCCTGCGATCCGAACCCCAGACATGAAGACCGTACTCAGAGACAAACTGGCGCTGGCCGCCCTCGTGTTCATCGTGCTTATCGTGGGCGGCGCCGCTCTGGCGCCGTGGCTCGCCCCCTATCCCCCGGAAGAAACGTTCTTTGACGGCCTCACACTCGAGGGTGCCCCGCTTCCGCCCAGCGAAAAATACTGGCTCGGGACCGATCTGCTCGGTCGCGACCTGCTCTCGCGCATCCTGTTCGGCGCCCAGACTTCCCTGGTGATCGGGCTCGTCGCCAACGGCGTCTCCCTGCTCATCGGCACGCTGGTGGGCGTGGTGGCGGGGTATCTGCGCGGGTGGGTCGGCACCGTGCTCATGCGCTTCACCGACCTGATGATGGCCTTCCCCGCCCTGCTGCTTGCCATCGCCCTCGCGGCGCTGTTCACACCCAGCCTGTGGATCGTGGCGATGGTGATCGCCATGGTGAACTGGGTGCAGGTCGCCCGCGTCGTGTACTCCATGACCGTCACGCTGTCCGAACGGGAGTTCGTCGAGGCCGTCCGCAGTCTCGGGGCCACGCGCTCGCGCATCCTGTTCCTGCACGTCCTGCCGCACCTCGTCCCGTCGATCGTGGTGTACGGCACGCTGGGCATCGCCACCACGGTATTGCTGGAGGCGACGCTCTCCTTCCTCGGCATCGGCGTGCAGCCGCCCACGCCTTCGTGGGGGAACATCATCTTCGAGAACCAAAGCTACTTCTCCACGGCACCGTGGCTCGTATTCATCCCGGGCGCCGCCATCGTGATGCTGGCCGTGGCATTCAACGTCCTGGGCGACGCGCTGCGACTCGCGCTCGATCCCACCCTGAAGGCGCGTACCGCATGATCCGCTATCTTCTCGGCCGGCTCGGTCAGGCGGCGCTGCTGCTGGTCGGGGTGAGCTTCATCACCTTCGTGCTGCTGTACATCCTTCCCGCCGACCCGGCCCGGCAACTCGCGGGACGCAGCGCCACGCCCGAGACCGTGGAAGCCATCCGCGTGCAGCTGGGGCTGGACCGCCCGTTCCACGAGCAGTACACCCGCTACCTGGGCAATCTCGTGCAGGGCGATCTGGGGCGTTCCTACGCGCAGAAGACGGAAGTCACCGAGGTCGTCGCAGCCCGCCTGCCGCCGACCCTGCTGCTGATGGCCGGCGCCATCGTCGTCGAACTGGCGATCGGCCTCACCATCGGCGTACTCGCCGCCTTGCGGCCCGGGTCCCGATTCGACCACGGGGCCATGATCCTCTCCTTCGTGGGCGTGTCGACGCCGCAGTTCGTCGCCGGCATCCTCATGCTCTACGTGTTCTCGGTGCAGCTCGACTGGTTTCCGGTGGGCGGCTACGGGACCTGGCGCCACCTGGTGCTGCCCGCCCTCACCCTGGGCCTGCTCGGCGCGGGCTGGTACTCTCGGATGATGCGCTCGGCAATGCTCGACGTGATGGCACGCGATTTCGTGAGAACCGCTCGCGCCAAGGGCGTGTCAGAGTGGCGGGTCGTGCTGGTCCATGCTTTTCGCAATGCGGTGCTGCCGATCGTCGCCATGATCGGGATCGACATCGGTCTGTTCATGAGCGGCGCGGTCATCGTGGAATCCGTGTTCGGCTGGCCGGGGATCGGCCAGCTCGCTTGGCAGGCTATCCAGCAGGTCGACATCCCGATCATCATGGGGGTCACGCTGGTGGCAGCCGTCGCGATCGTGCTGGGCAACCTGCTGGCCGACCTGGTCGCCCCGTTCATGGACCCGAGGGTCCGGCTGCGGACGCCGACGAACCGCTGATCCGACTCACCCTTTCCAAACCCGACACAACACCAGGAGGTTCCCATGAAACGACGTGTGCTTCTCGCTGCGCTGATGGCCGCATCCCTCATCGGCCCGATGGCCCAGGCGCAAACGCCCAAGCAGGGCGGTTCCATCGTGGTCACGTACAAGGACGACATCGTCACGCTCGACCCGGCGATCGGCTATGACTGGGTGAACTGGTCCATGATCAAGAGCCTGTTCTCCCGCCTCATGGAGTACAAGCCCGGTACGGCCGAACTGGTGCCCGGCCTCGCGGAGAGCTACGACATCTCCAAGGACGGCCTCACCTACACCTTCAAGCTCCGCAAGGGGGCGAAGTTCCACAACGGCCGCGAAGTGGTCGCCCAGGATGTGAAGTATTCCCTCGAGCGCACGATCAACCCCAAGACCGAAAGCCCCGGCGCCGGCTTCTTCGATTCCATCTCGGGAACGGATGCGTTCAAGAAAGGCAAGGCGAAGGAGATCAAGGGCATCACCGTCGTGGACCCGGGCACGGTCAAGTTCACGCTCACCCGCCCGGATGCCACCTTCCTGCATGCGATAGCCATCAACTTCGCCTCGGTGGTGCCCAAGGAAGCCGTGGATGCCGCCGGCAAGGACTTCGGCAAGAAGCCCGTCGGTTCCGGCGCCTTCATGCTCGCCGAGTGGAAGCTCGGCCAGCAGCTCGTGTTCAAGCGCAATCCCGACTACTACGTGCCGGGCGTGCCGCGTCTCGATCAGATCACCTTCCAGGTGGGCCTGGAGCCCATGACCGCCATCCTCAAGATCGAGAAGGGTGAGGCCGACTTCGCGGGCGATGGCATTCCGCCGGCGAAGTTCCTGCAGATCCGCAACGACCCGAAGTACAAGGACTCCATCATCGAGGGCGGCCAGCTGCAGACGGGCTACGTCACCATGAACGTGCAGATGAAGCCCTTCGACAAGGTGGAGGTGCGCCAGGCCGTGAACATGGCCATCGACAAGCAGCGCATCGTCAAGATCATCAACAACCGCGCCGTGCCGGCCAACCAGCCGCTGCCGCCGTCGATGCCCGGTTACGACAAGAACTACCAGGGCTACGCGTACGACCCCGCCAAGGCGAAGGAGCTGCTGAAGCAGGCCGGTCTCGAGAAGGGCTTCAAGACCACGCTCTACGTCTACAACGTGGACCCGAACCCGCGCATCGCCCAGGCCATCCAGGAAGATCTCAAGAAGGTGGGCATCGACGCGCAGATCAAGGCGCTCGCGCAGGCCAACGTGATTGCCGCCGGCGGCAAGGCGAAGACGGCCCCGATGATCTGGTCCGGCGGCATGGCGTGGATTGCGGACTTCCCCGATCCCTCCAACTTCTACGGTCCGATCCTCGGCTGCGCCGGCGCCACGCCCGGCGGCTGGAACTGGTCGTGGTACTGCAACAAGGAACTCGACGCCCGCGCCGCGAAGGCCGATGCCCTGTCGGACCCGTCCAAGGCTGCGGAACGCGAAGAGATGTGGCGCGGCATCTTCACCGACATCATGAAGGACGCGCCGTGGGTGCCGATCTTCAACGAGCAGCGCTTCATCATGCACTCGAAGCGTCTCGGCGGTAACGATGCCTACTACGTCGACCCGGTGCGCATTCCCATCAACTACGACTACATCCACCTCTCGGGCAACTGAGTGCAAGAGCGGCGGCACACCCCGGCATAGCGGACACCGCGCCGGGGTGTGCTGCCGACAGCAATGACCGTCTTTCGAGTCGACAATCTCGCCGTGAGCTTCGGCGGCGCGGGCAGGCGTGTCCGCGTCGTCGACGGCGTTTCGTTCTCCGTGGACCGCGGCGAGACGCTGGGTCTCGTGGGCGAATCGGGCTGCGGAAAATCCGTCACGGTGCTGTCGTCGGTCCGCCTGCAGCCGTCACCACCCAGTCACGTGGACACCGGTGCGGCGTGGCTCGGCGATACCAACCTGATGGGTCTCGACGCCAAAGCCTTGCGGAATCTCTGGGGCAGCCGCATCGGCGTGGTGTTCCAGGACCCGATGACCAGCCTGAATCCTGTGTTCACCATCGGCAGCCAGTTGCGCGAGACGCTCGCGACACACACCCGGGGGAGCGCGGCCGAGCGCGAGGAGCGCGTCCTAGCAATGCTGGCACGCGTCGGCATCAATGCGCCGCAGAGACGGCTTCAGCAGTATCCGCACGAACTGTCCGGCGGGTTGCGTCAGCGTGTCCTGATCGCGATGGCCCTGATGCTGCGCCCTGAACTGCTGATCGCCGATGAACCCACCACCGCCCTCGACGTCACGCTGCAGGCGCAGATCCTCACGCTGCTCCGGGAACTGCGGGACGAGTTCGGCATGGGCATCGTGTTCGTGACACACGATCTCGGCGTGGTGGCGCAGTTCTGTGATCGCGTCGCCGTGATGTACGCCGGCCGCATCGTCGAGTCAGCCCGCGTGGGCGAGCTGTTCCGCGCACCGCGGCATCCGTACACGCGCGCGCTGCTGGCCTCCACCCCCACGCTCGAATCGCCCAAGGACCAGCTGCTCGCCACCATCGAGGGCATGGTCCCCTCGCCCGGTCAGCGCGGCACGGGCTGCAGTTTCGCGCCCCGATGCGGACAGGCGTCCTCCCGATGCCGTGAGGAAGCCCCCCAACTGATCGAAGCGGACGGCCGGTCGCTGGCCTGCTTCCACCCCGTGTCATGAGCGACGGCCTGCCCCTGCTGGAAGTGGATTCGCTCGTGAAGGATTTTCCGCTGAAGGGCGGGCGCGGCGTGCTGCACGCCGTGAACTCGGTGAGCTTCGTGCAGCGCCGCGGTGAAACGCTCGGCATCGTCGGCGAATCCGGCTGCGGCAAGTCCACGCTGGGTCGCACCATCGTGCAATTGCTGCCGCCGACCTCCGGCAGCGTCCGCCTGCTGGGCAAGGAACTCACGATCCTGCCGTCCGAGGCGCTGCGCCGGATGCGGCGCCACATGCAGATGATTTTCCAGGACCCGTATGCATCCCTCGACCCGAGGATGACGGTGGCGTCGCTGATCGCGGAGCCGATGGTGATCCACGACATCGGGACCGCGGCGGAGCGGGCGTCGGAAGTCGCGCGCCTGCTCGACACGGTGGGGCTGCCTCCCGAGGCAGCACGTCGCTACCCGCACGAATTCTCCGGCGGCCAACGACAGCGGATCTGCATCGCCCGGGCGCTGGCGCTGCACCCGGAGTTCATCGTCGCGGACGAGCCGGTGTCGGCGCTGGACGTGTCGATCCAGTCGCAGATCCTGAACCTGCTGAACGCCCTCAAGCGTGACCGCGGACTCACCTACCTCTTCATCTCGCACAATCTGGCCGTGGTGAAGTACATCGCCGACACCGTGGCGGTCATGTATCTCGGAAGGATCGTGGAGATGGGCGCCGCGGAGGATCTCTACGCCGACCCCAAACACCCGTACACGCGCTCGCTGATTGCAGCGATTCCACGCATGGAACCGGGCAGTGCAGCCGACGCCCCGTTGCCCGGCGGCGACCTCCCCAATCCCGAGAGCCCGCCGTCGGGCTGCGCGTTCCATCCCCGTTGCGCCCACGCCACGGAGATATGCAGGACCACCGCACCCGCGATGACCGAGCACGGCCCCCGGAAGCACGTCGTCTTCTGTCACCTCCACCGGTAAGAAAGGTCCGGACCTTTCTTACCGGGGCACACGCCCCTCGACGTAGAAAAGCGCGCAGTACGAGTACACATCCGGCCGGCTGAACCGCTCGACGAGGCGATCGCGGAAGTCGACCGCGGCCTCGTGCGACCCGAACACCTTCGCGCTGAATCCCAGCAGGCTGGTGAACTGTGTCTCCCAGTTCCAGCTCTTCTCGGGGTCACCTCCCAGGCCGCCGAAGCACGCATCCGGAATGAACCGGACACGGATGTCAGTGAGCCCGGCCTGCGCGAACAGATGCGGCAGCTTGCGCCCCATCCGGTTGTCGAAGCCCATCTCCGCGTTCGCGGCGGCGAACCAGCGTTCCATGTCCGCGGTGAATCGCGCGTCCTCGGGGTACTGCACGACGCCGAAGTGATCGAAGTTGCATGCCACCACACGCCCGCCCGGGCGGCACACGCGACGGAACTCGGCGAGCGCAGACTCGCGCTCCTTGACCCACTGCAGCAGGTGCTTCGACCAGACCACATCGAAGGTGGCATCTGGAAACGGCAGCGCGGTGACATCGCCGACCTCGAACCGCGTGTTCAGCAGACCCTCGCCCGCCGCGGCACGCCGGGCAAAGTCGATGTACTGGGTGCTGCGGTCGAGTCCCGTGGCGGAACCCTGCGGGACCGCACCGGCGATCGCCCGGGTGATGGCGCCGGATCCGCACCCTGCATCGAGCACGCGGTCCGACGAGGCCGGAGCGAGATGCGCGAGATCGTCCTCGAACCCGTAGATGCGAGCCTGCCGCTCGAGGCGCAGCGGTTCGACATCGCTGTCGAGCAGGTAGTCGCGGTTGTAGGGATTGGGTTGTGACATGACGTTCTCCTCGCCGGTCCGGCATTGTTGGGTATCGCGACATCTCGGGGTCGGGCACGGGCTGACATTCTGCGCCTGACGGTCGGGGAGCGGTTCCGACGCCGAGTCGGAAACGCGGGCGGCAAACCGACTTCAACAGGAGCACAAGGATCGGTCGGGAAACAAGTCGACGCGCGCCAATACGTAGCCCATCCGTAAGGATCGGCAGAGTATCGTATCTGCGCATCACGAAGTCAGACCGCTCGATTGCTGCATCGCCACATCCCGGAGGCTCGCCATGCATCTGCGTGTGTTCGTCACGATTCTTTTCTCGATACTCCTCGGGACCGTCACGCTCTCGCATGCGGCCCCGCCGACCCTCAAGATCGCCATGATCGACCCGCTCAGCGGGCCCTTCGCCCTCGCGGGGGAATCCAATGCGGCGCTGTTGCAGACCATGGTCGAGGAGATCAACGGCAAGGGCGGCGTGCTGGGCGGGACCCGGCTGGAGCTCATCACCCTGGACGGCAAGGGCACACCGCAGGACAGTGCGCTCGCCCTGCAGGCGGCGATCGACCAGGGGGCGCGCGTCGTCATCCAGGCGGCGAGTTCCAGTGTCGCCAGCGCGCTGCTCGAGGGCGTCACCAAGCACAACGCCCGCAACCCCGACCGTACGGTCCTCTATCTCAACCATGGGGCCATCGATCCGGTATTCACGGAATCGCGCTGCAGCTTCTGGCACTTCCGGTTCGATTCGCACGGCCACATCAAGCTGCAGGCCGTCACGGATTCCGTCGCCGCGGACCGGAAGGTGAAACGCGTCTACCTGATCAACCAGGACTACACCTGGGGTCAGCTGGTGAGCCGGGATGCGAAGGAGATGCTCGCCCGCAAACGCAGCGACATCCAGATCGTGGGCGACGATCTGCACCCGCTCGGCAAGATCAAGGATTTCTCGCCGTACGTAACGAAGATCCGCGCTTCGGGTGCGGATACGGTCATCACAGGCAACTGGGGGCCGGACCTGTCGCTGCTCGTCAAGGCGGGACGCGAACTTGGCCTGGACGTCCGCTACTACGCCCCGTATGCCTACCTCGATGGCACGCCGTCGGCCATCGGCGCGGCCGGCGCGGACCGGGTGAAGACGCTCACCCAGTGGCATGCGAACGTGGCCGGCAACACGCTGGAGGACTTCGCCAACCGGTTCAAGGCACGCTTCAAGCGCGACTACATCTGGCTGCCGGGGCGCCTTGCGATGCTCATGCTGGTCAAGGCCATCGATCAGGCGGGCTCGACCGAACCCGCGAAGATCGCGCTGGCGCTGGAAGGCATGCGCTTCGCGGGACCGACGGGCGAAGTGTGGATGCGCGCCGACGATCACCAGATCTTCCAGCCGCTCTACCTGGCGACGTTTTCCCGGGCAGGAACCGACGGGGTCCGCTATGACCTGGAGAACACCGGCTTCGGCTGGCGTACGGAGCGGCGCTTCGAAAGTGCGGACACGGTCGTACCCACCTCGTGCCGCATGGAGCGCCCGGCGCCCTGACCGGTGCACATGGCCGCGTCGGGCGGCACTTCGGCATCACGAAAACGAGGAGCGTCGAGCTGCGCAGGTCGAAGCCGTCCCGGTCTGTCGGCGATGCCGGGACCTGCTGTCGATCGTGCTCGGTCTGCAGCCCTCCGCACCGACAAAGACCCCGTTCGAATCGATCCGCCGGGACGCCGACGGTCCCGCGGACGACGCCGCCTCCTGAGCCCGCGCGGCAGCGGGATCACGGCCGGCCGAGGAAGAGATAGAGCGCGTTCTGACCGCCTTCCGCACGGCCATAGGCCAGATAGAGCGGACCCAGCGCGGTGTCCGCGGCGATGAACACGGAACCGGCAACGACGAAACCCGACGCGGCAGCCGCGGGAGTACCGCGGTGCTCGTAGACACTGCCGCCTTCGAGCGAGCCGCCGATGAACAGGCCGTCGACGAGCGCCGGAATCCTCTTGAGCCGGTAGTAGTACGCCAGCCGTCCCATGGTGAAGGCATCGCCCGTGAGCTGACCGAACTGATAGCCGGAGAGGTTGAGGAAGCCGCCCAGCGTGTAGAAGTCGTAGATCGGCAGGTCGCCCGACAGCGACCGGCCACCGCGAACGGTGAGCACCGCGCTGTGCGCGCGCACGCCGAACGCCTGCGCCGCCTCGAACTGCGCGGTGGTGTACCCCGACGTTGCGCCCAGAAACTGGGAGGACTTCACGACCGACGCGGCAGCATAGGTGCCGTCCGTCGGAAAGTTGATGTTGTCCAGCCGGTCGTAGAGCGCGCGTACGTTGAAGTTGGCGATGGTGAAGTCCACGGCCTGGAAACCGAAGAAGGCGGTCGACGGTGTCGCCGACGCGGAAGCGCGGTACACGCCGGCCCGCAACTCGCCCCACCGCTCGAAGTTGGCGCCGACATCGAGGCCGACGCCGGTCTGCCGGACCTGGTACTGCGCCACGCGCTGGTTGTCCAGGAAGATGTCCCAGGTGCGCTGTGACGACTGGATCCGGGGCGCTATGAAGAGCCAGCCCCGCAGATCGAGCGGCTGATAGAACTCCGAGCTGATGCCCGGGTTGTGGCCGAGCTGCGCGAGCGTGCGCCATTCGGCACCGAGCGAGTTGATCCAGGTCTTGTTGTAGAAGGCGAGCAGGCTGAAGCGGCCGTCGCCCTTGAAGTCGCTGAAGAGCTTCAAGCCGAATCGCAGGTAGGACGGACCGCGAGGCTTCTCCGTGGTCTCCACTTCGAGGGTCCGCTGGCCCTCCTTGTCGACGAAGCGATAGTCGATGCGCGCCAGATCCCCGCGACCGTAGAGGCGGCTCACCCGTTCACCGAGGCTGTCTTCGTCCGGCGGCGCGCCGGATTCACTCCGAAGAACGGCGTCCACGATGGCCGGGTTCACGTACGAGAGACGACCGGTGTCCACCTTGATGCCGGACACCGGAGTCCGTGGCAGCAGGCGTTCCACCTGCCCGAGGCGCAGCGCGTCGAAGTCCTCCTGAGACAGCGAGAGTGCCTGCAGGCGGGCAGCGACCGCGCGCGCAGCCGCTGCACCACGGGGCACGATCTCGACGGACTTGTCGAAATCGACCGCCGAGAAGCCGCTGAGGTCGGGCTCGATCAGGATGTCGCGGTCGGTGAGTTCGGCGAGCGACCGGCGGACATTCTGTTCGGTGAGGATGTTGATCATCTGCAGCGACACGCCCAGCACCGACTGGAGGTCCTCGCGCCGCAGCAACTTCGTGCCGAGGTTGACCGCGATGATCACTTCCGCGCCCATCTGCCGCGCCACATCGACGGGAAGATTCCGCACGAGCCCGCCGTCGAGCAGGATGCGGCCGTCGATTTCCTCGGGGGCGACGACGCCGGGTACCGACATGCTCGCTCGCATCGACCGTGCGAGATCGCCGCGCGAGAGGACCACCATGCGTCCGGTCTCGATATCGGTCGCCACGGCCCGGTAGGGGACGGACAGGCGGTCGAAATCGCCCTCCGGCGGCTCGCGGACGAAGCCGCGGAGCACCCGGAGCAGTTCCTGTCCGGCGATCGCCCCCCTCGGCAGAAACGGCACGCCATCGCGCATCCCGAGTTCCACGCCCCAGAGACCGGTGACATCGAGCTGCTTGCGCAGGATCGACTGGTCCGCGCGGGGCGGCTCGTCACGGCGGACGGCGTCCCAGTCGATGGCCGCGATGCGTCGCGCCTGCTCCTCGGGGCTCATGCCGCTCGCGAAGGAGGCGCCGACGATCGAGCCCATGCTGGTGCCGACCACCAGGTCGACGGGGACGCGCAACTCCCTCAGGACCTGCAGGACACCGACGTGCGCAATGCCCAGGGCCCCGCCGCCGGACAGGACGAGCCCGACCTTCGGACGGCGGGGCGGCTCGTCCGCCGCGCCCGACGGGAAGGCCCACGCACAGGCGGCGAGAAGAAGCAGGGCCCGCAGCCCGAGGCTCCACCCCCTGCCGGACCTATAATGCTGGGATTCATCCGCTGTGCGAGGAAACGCCGTCATGTCTGCCACCCTGGAAACTCGATCCGCTACCGCCGAAGCCATTCTTCTCCGCGAAGACAGCGCTGGCATCGCCAGACTGACCCTGAACCGGCCGGCACAGTACAACGCCCTGTCGCGGGCAATGCTATCGGAACTGCAATCGACCCTGGAATCCATCGCCGATGACAAGAGCGTGCGGGTCGTGGTCATCGCCGCGAACGGGCCGGCGTTCTGCGCCGGTCATGATCTGAAGGAAATGCGCGGCAACCCCCGCAAGGAGTTCTACGACGCGCTCTTCGCCCAGTGCAGCAAGTTCATGCTCACCATGGCGCGCCTCCCCCAGCCCGTGATCGCCCGGGTCCACGGCATCGCCACCGCAGCAGGCTGCCAGCTCGTCGCCGCGTGCGACCTCGCCGTGGCGGCCGACAACTCGCGCTTCGCCACGTCGGGCATCAACGTGGGGCTGTTCTGCTCCACGCCGGCGGTCGCGCTCTCACGCAACCTGTCGCGCAAGCGCGCCATGGAGATGCTCCTCACGGGCGAGTTCATCGACGCGCCGACCGCGAAGGATTTCGGACTCGTGAATCGCGTCGTTCCGCTCGACCAGCTCGACGCCGAGGTGAAGAATCTGGCCAACGCGATCATCGCGAAGTCGCCGGTAGCCGTCGCCACCGGCAAGCGCATGTTCTACCCGCAGCTCGAAGTCGGCGTCGAGGAGGCCTACCAGCAGGCGGCCGAGGCCATGGCCTGCAACATGATGGCGGAGGATGCCGGCGAAGGCATCGACGCCTTCATCGGCAAGCGGCCGCCCGTGTGGAAGGGCCGGTAACGCCCAGGCACCGCCAGAATGGAACCGCAGCAGCCTCCCAGGAAGAACGCCTCGCTCCTCACCGTCGCCAAGGCGGTGTTCTGGAGCTTCCTCGGCATCCGCCGCAAGTCCGACATGCAGTCGGACGTCGTGAAGATCACGCCCATGCAGGTCATCGTGATGGGCGTCATCGGGGCAGCGATCTTCGTCGCCTCGCTGATCACCTTCGTCCACTTCGTCACGAGCAAGTGAGGCGGCTCCTCGCGGCCGTGCTGTTCACGGCCGCCACCTTCGTCGGTGCTGCAGCCGTGGACGAATCCGCCGTGGCGGAGGCCGTGTCGCACTACGCCCAGGGTCGGTTCGACCAGGCGCTCGCGTTGTTCCTGCCGGCCGCCGACCAGGGCAACATCTCCGCGCTGTTCCACGTCGGCCTGATGTACGCGCGCGGCGAGGGCGTGGCACGCAATCTCGCCGAAGCCGCGAAGTGGTTCGAGCGCGCGGCGGACGGCGGACACAACCACGCCCAGTTCCTCATCGGGCACATGTACTCGAAGGGGGACGGCGTCCCCGTCGACCGGGTCCGGGCGCACATGTGGTTCACGGCGGCGGCCGCCAACGGCTGGTGGAAGGCCCGCGAAGCGCGCGAAAAACTCGTGGACGCCGGCATGACCCCGCAGGAAGTCACCGAGGCCGGCAAGCGCTATCGGGCATGGGAGGGAGGCCGGACAGGCCGTTAGCAGCGGGCCGTTGCGTGACGCTTGCCGCGAGTTTCAGGCCTTGCCCAGATAGGCCTCGTGCAGCGCGTCGCTGCCCAGCATGGTATCCGCGGGACCTTCGCCGACGATGCGGCCCGTGTCCACGAGGTAGCAGTGATGCGCGTGGCGCAGCGCCTTCTCGACGATCTGTTCCACCAGCAGGATCGACATCCCTTCGCGGCACAGCGCTGCCGCCACATCCAGAATGCGATCGATGACGATGGGCGCGAGGCCCGCCGACGGCTCGTCGAGGATCAGCAGCTTCGGATCGCCGATCACGCCCTGCGCCACCGCGAGGATCTGCTGCTGCCCGCCGCTCAGGCGGGAGGCGGCGTCGTGGCGCTTCTCGGCCATCTCCGGAAACAGCGTGTAGATCCGGTCGAGCTTGGACCGGTCGCCGCGCGGCGCGCGCGCGTAGGTGCCGATCAGCAGGTTGTCTTCCACGCTCAGCGAATGGAACACGCGGTGTCCTTCCAGCACCTGCACGACGCCCGCGCGGACGATGTGGCGCGGCGCCGCGGCGCCGATGTCCTCGCCCGCGAAACGCACGGTGCCGCCACGCTTGGGAATGAGCCCGGAGATCGCATGGAGCATCGTGCTCTTGCCGGCACCGTTGCGGCCCAGCAGGACGACGAACTCCCCGGCGCGCACGTCGAAGCTAGCGCCGTGCACGACCTCGGCGGTGCCGTACGCGACGTGCAGATCGCGGACTTCGAGGAGGGCTGCGGTGGAGCGCGGCGCACCCATGGCATCAGGCTCCGAGATACACGCGGATCACTTCGGGGTCGTTGCGCACTTGCGCCGGCGTGCCGTGGCAGAGCAGGCGTCCGAGATTCAGGGTGGTCACGCGGTCACACAGGCCGAACACGAACTCGGTGTGATGCTCGACCAGCAGCACGCCGATGCCGGCATCGCGCAAGGCGCGGATGACGATGCCCAGGCGTTCGATCTCGGGGCCGGTGAGTCCGCCCGCCGGTTCGTCGAGGAGCACGAAGTCCGGGCGCAGCATGAGCGCGCGCGCGATCTCGAGGAAGCGCTTCTCGGCGTGTTCCAGCAGGTTCGCCTGACGGCCGATCGCGTAGCCGAGCCCGAGACTTTCAAGGAGAGCCGCGGCGCGGGCGCGGTTGCGCTTCTCGTCGCCGCGGATGCCGGGCCAGGACAGCAGGCTCGGCAGCAGGCGCCGCGGCGTCTCGCGCCAGGAACCCAGCATGGCGTTCTCCAGCACCGTCAAGGTGCCGAGCAGCCGCGGCTTCTGGAAGGTGCGGGCCACGCCGGCGCGCGCGCGACGCTGCACCGACGCGCGAGTGAGGTCCTCGCCCCGCAGCACCACCTTGCCTTCGTCCGCCTGATAGAACCCCGAGAGCAGGTTGAGCATGGTGGTCTTGCCGCTGCCGTTGGGACCGATGAGGCCGTGCACTTCGCCGGGACGCAGTTCGACCGACACACCCTCCAGTGCCGTGAGGCCACCGAAACGCTTGGTGACGGACGTCGCTGCCAGCGCACTCATCGCGACCGTTCCTCACGCAGGAGTTCCGCGAGACGCCGGGCATCCGGCTCCACCGCACCGTGCTCCAGCTTGCGCGGACGCAACCTCGCGGAGAGGACCTCGAACACGCGCCCGATGCCTTCCGGCACCAGCAGGACGACCGCAAGCAGCGCGAGCCCGTAGAAGAGATTGCCGAGCTTCGCGAGGGGCGCCACCATCTCCGGCAGAGCGGTGAGGACGATGGTGCCGAACAGCGGGCCGTAGATGCTGCCGCGCCCGCCGATGATGATGCACACGAAAAAGAAGAGCCCCAGTTCGAACACGAAGGTGTCCGGCGTGATGTAGCTCTGCAGCGAACCGAACAGCGCGCCGGCGAGCCCCGCGCTCATCCCGCTCACCACAAACACCAGGAGCTTCATGCGGAACACCGGCACGCCGACGGATTCGGCAGCGACCGGGTTGTCGCGGATCGCGATGAGGCCCCGTCCCCACTGGCTCTGCGCGACGTTCCGCGTAAGCCACGTGATGAGGATCGCCGCGCCGGCTGCGAGGAGGTAGAACCCTTCCGGCGAGGCGAACGGCTCCGGAAACGGCGGCACGGCCAGACCCACACCGCCGCCGGTGAAGTCGCCCAGGGCGAGCGTGAGTTCCGCGACGATGAGTGCGAAGGCCATGGTCGCCATTGCGAAGTAGAACCCCGGCAGCCGCAGCGACGGCAGCCCCAGCAGGAAGCCGCACAGACCGCCGATCGCGCCGCAGGCCAGCAGCGACAGGTAAGGAGACCATTCGTAGCGCCCCGCCAGGATGGCGAACCCATAGGCGCCGATGGCGAGCAGCCCCACGTGGCCGATCGAAAGCTGCCCGGAGAAACCGACGACGAGATTGAGGCCGCAGATGAGCACCCAGTACACCGCGATGAGCGCCGCGAGGTGGAGCTGATACTGGTCCGCGACCCACCAGGGCAGTGTGGCAACCGCCGCGATCGCGACGAGGGTCCCGGCGAGGGATCTCAGGGAGGACGAGGTCATGGGCAGCGGTGCGCGGGGAGCTTCAGACCGGCCGCACGTTGCGGGCGCCGAACAGTCCTTCGGGCTTCAGCAGCAGCACCGCCATCAGCAGGCCGACCGACACCGTGTTCTGGTACTCGCCGCCGATCGCGTTGGCGGAGAACGCGTTGAGCAGGCCGAGGGCAGCACCCCCCACCAGCGCGCCCACGTTGCTGCCCAGGCCGCCCACGGCAAGCGCGATGAAACCATTCAGCGTGAGCGTGAGGCCCAGCGCGAAGAAGGCGAAGGTGAGTTGCCCGGCGGCAAACCCGGCGACAGCGCCGATGACGCCTGCGATGACATACGAGAGCGCGCGGATCCGGTCGGTCTCGATCCCGCGAGCGCGCGCAGCGAACGTGTCTTCCGACATCGCGACGAACAGCTTGCCGTAGAGCGTGCGGCGGTAGAACAGCTCGAGTCCGATCGCGAGCAGGCCGGTGGCGATGATGGGCAGCCAGTACTTCTGATCGGCGAGGCCTGCGGAGAAATCCTGCGGAATGAGCCGCGGAAACGGACGCGGTTCGGTGCCCCACCACAGCCCTACGCCCTGCTGCACGATCGTCGCGAGCGCGAGCGTGCTGAGGAGCCACAGATGCTCGTCACTGCGGGACACCACGCGGCGGATTGCGATGACGTCCGTCAGGTAACCGAAGAGCCCACCGACGAGGATCGCGGCGAGCAGCCCGAGCCACGGCGACAGCCCCAGCCCGGTGATCACGTAGGCACCGAACACACCACCCAGCATGGCGATATGCCCGGTCGTGACGCTCAGCACCTTGGAGGTGGAGAACATCACGTTGTACGCCAGGGCCGTGGCGGCGAACAGCGCGCCCGCCGCCAGCCCCGAGACCAGCACGATCATCGGGGCGCTGCCTTGAAGCTTCCGTCCTTGAGCGTGTTGGCAACGTTGACCGTGATGTCGAGATCGGGGAAGCCGTTGCGATCCTCGGGCGTCCACGAATAGGTGGCGTAGGCGCCCTTCAGCTCACGGGTCGTTTCGAAGGCCTTCTGGATCGCGGCGGGATCGGTGCCGCCCGCGGTCTTCACCATGTGCTCGACGATCTTCACGGTGTCGTAGCCGAGTGCGACCCACCAGAACAGGTAGTCGATCTCGCCGCCGCCCAAGCGCGGACGCAGCTTGTCCACGAGCGCCTGCGTGCGTTCGGGCAGCTTGCCGTCGGCGCGGAATGTGGTGCTGACCGGCCCGGCGGCGAACGTGTTCTCCCAGTACTGCGGCTTGTTGATGAGCTTGCGGATCGCCGGCGCCATCACGGACGGATGGCCGACGATCGGGACGTTCCAGCCCATGTCGCCGCGCGCATTGATGAGACGACCGAGCAGACCGGTGGCAGCAGACCACGGCATGATCACGTCGGCACCGGCGGCGCGCGCCTTGTTCATCTCGTCGGTGAGGTCGGTCTTGTTCGGATCCACGAGGGTGCTGAACACCGGCTTGATGCCGGCCTTCGCGAGCAGTTCCGTGGCCGTCTTGGCGCTGGACGTGCCGTAGCCGGACGTGTCGCCGATGATGGCGACCTTGTTCTTCTTGAGCACCTCGATCGCGTACTTGTTGGCCGCCTCGATCCACTGGCGGTTGGTGTTGATCGCGCGGAAGGCTCGGGGGTACTTCTTCGCGTCGACCAGTTCGTCGATGGTGCCGATGATCAGGTTGGGAATGCCGGCGCGCGCGACGATGGGCACGGTGGCAAGCGTCTCACCGGAGTTCACGGGGCCAATCACGAAGTGGACCTTCTCGCTGAAGACGAGCTGCTGCGCGAAGCTCACCGCCTTGGTGGGATCGCCCGCGGTGTCCCGCGTGACGAGTTCGAGCTTGTGACCCAGCACGCCGCCGGCGGCGTTGATCTCCTCGACCGCGAACTCCACGCCCTTGTTCTCGGCAATGGCCGCCGACGACAACGGCCCGGTGAGCGACGACAGCCAGCCGATCTTGATGGTCGACTGCGCCCAGGCCGGCATGCTCGCGACGAGCGCGAGCGCAGCCAGCCAAGATCTGGTGCGAAACCCCATTTGTTCTCCCCCTGCTGCTCGCCGCCTGCCGGGTTGGTCCCCGGCCGGTCGGCTGCGGAATGTGTGTCGCCGGAGCGGCAACGCGTTGCGGATGTTCGTTTGCCGCTCCGCCGACTGTCAAGCGACCCTTGACAGGGCATCCCTGCACCGACACCCTTCGACCGAGGGAGGAACTCAACTTGAAGCAACCATTGCGCATCGGCGCCGGATCGGCCTGGTGGGGCGACCGTGTGGAACCCGCGATTCTCAGCGCAGAACAGGGCGACCTGGACTATCTCTGTTTCGAGACCATGGCGGAGGCCACGATCTCCGCCGCGCAGGTGCGCTCGCGCCGCGACCCGACCTTTCCCGGTTATGACACCTACCTGGACGATCGCTTGCGCGGTGTGCTGCCGGGTTGCCTGCGCCGCGGCACGAAGATCATCTCGAACCAGGGGTGGATCAATCCGAACGGCGCTGCCGAGCGGATCGTGCACTGGTTGCGTCATTTCGGCGCGAAGGGCGTGAAGGTCGCTGCCGTGAACGGCTCGCTCATCACCGACCGCGTGCTCGAACTCACTGACACCATACTGGAGAACGGCAAGCCCACGTCCACGCTTACGCCATCCCTCGTGTCCGCCGAGGTGTACCTCGGCGCCGAGCCCATCGTGGCGGCGTTAAAGCAAGGCGCGCAGATCGTCGTCACCGGGCGCGTGGCCGATCCCTCGATCTTCATGGCGCCGATGATGTACGAGTTCGGCTGGGACGCCCTCGATCACACCCGCCTCGGCGCCGGCAACGGTCTCGGGCATCTCATGGAGTGCGGCGCGCAGGTGACGGGCGGCTACTTCTCCGATCCGGGCTTCAAGGACGTGCCGGAACCCTGGAACTTCGGCTTCCCCATCGCCGAGGTCATGCCCGACGGCAGCGCGGTGCTCACCAAGGTCGCGGGGACCGGCGGCGCCGTGAACCTCATGACGGTCAAGGAGCAGCTGCTCTACGAAGTGCACGACCCGGCCAACTACATCACGCCCGACGTCGTGGTCGACTTCACCACGACCCATCTGGAACAGGTCGGCCCGGATCGGGTGCGCGTCTCCAACATCGGCGGCAAGCCGCGCACGCCGACACTCAAGGTTTCCATCGGCTGCACCGAAGGCTTCATCGGCGAGGACATGTTCTTCTACGCGGGGCCGGGTGCACTGCGTCGGGCCCAGCTCGCGAAGAAGATCCTCGAGGAGCGGTTCAAGATCGTGAAGCTCGACGCGGAGGAGATCCGCATCGACTTCCTGGGGCTGAACGCCATTCATGGCGCGATGTCGCCGCAGAACCAGCCGGAACCCTACGAGATCGCGGTGCGTGTGGCCGCAAGGACACGCACGCGGGAAGAGGCGATCAAGGTGGGCCGCGAAGTGGACGGCATGGCCGTCTCCGGCGTGGGGCACACCGGCAAGCGCGTGCCGCACCAGGACCGCACCCGCGAGATCATCGGCGTGTGGTCCTCGCTGGTGCCGCGCGACCGAATCCGACCCTCCATCCAATTCTTCGAGAGCTGACATGAAGGTGAAGCTTCAGCACCTCGCCCACACCCGCTCCGGCGACAAGGGCAACACGTCGAACATCTCGGTCATCGCGTACGAGCCGGACTTCTACCCGTACCTGAAGGATCAGCTCACGGCCGATCGCTTCCTCGCCCACTACGCGGGCACGGTGACCGGTCCGGTCCTCCGATATGAAGTCGACGGGCTCGCCGCGCTCAATTTCGTGGCCCATGGCGCGCTCGGCGGCGGGGTGTCCCGCAGCCTGTGCCTCGACAACTACGGCAAGTCCCTGTCGGCCGCCATCCTGGGCTTCGAACTGGAAGTCCCCGATGCCCTGAGACCGCGCCTGCGCGGACAGCACGTCCTGCCCTGACCGCCCGCAGGGGCACGGCCTCAAGGTCATGCCCCGCGAGCCGTAAATCCGGGTTCGAACAGGACGATTTCGACGACCCGCCCTCCGGGGCACTTCCGGCACCCGACCCGAACACTCCATGCTCTTCACGACGCTAGCCTTCGCGTGCGGCTTCCTGCCGGTGGTGTTCGTCGTGTTCTACGTGCTGGGCCGCCATTCGCACGCTGCCGCGGCCGGCTGGCTGTTCCTGGCTTCCGTATTCTTCTATGGCTACTGGATGCCGGAGTTCACGCTCCTGCTGCTGGGCTCCATCGCCGCGAACTTCTTCTTCGGGCATCGGATCGCGCACAACGTCGCAGGCGGTGACGGCTCGCCGGGGCGAGCCCGGGCGAAGCGCTGGCTGATCCTCGGGATCGTCTTCGACCTCGGACTGCTCTCGTACTTCAAGTACGCCAATTTCTTCGTGGGCTCGCTGGACAGCCTGCTCGGTCTGGGCTGGAACATCGACCACATCACGCTGCCGATCGGCATCTCGTTCTTCAGCTTCACGCAAATTGCATTTCTGGCGGACACCTACCAGAAAGGCATCGCCGAATACCGGCCCACGCACTACGGCCTGTTCGTGACGTACTTCCCGCACCTGGTGGCGGGCCCCGTGCTGCACCACGCGCAGATGATGCCGCAGTTCGGCGAGGCGTCGACGTACCGGATCAACGGCGCGAACGTTGCCGCCGGCGCCTCCATCTTCGCGATCGGCCTGTTCAAGAAGATCGTGCTCGCGGACAGCATCAGTCCCTATGCCGATGCCGTGTTCGGCGCCGCAGATGGCGGCACCGCCGTGCATGCGGGTGAAGCCTGGATCGGCGCGCTCGCTTACACGTTCCAGCTCTACTTCGATTTCTCCGGATACTCGGACATGGCGGTGGGCCTGTCCCTGATGTTCAACATTCGCCTGCCGTACAACTTCGACTCGCCCTACCGGTCGTTCAACATCTCGGACTTCTGGCGCCGCTGGCACATGACGCTCTCGGCGTTCCTGCGCGACTACCTTTACATCCCGCTCGGTGGCAACCGGCATGGCGGCACGCGCCGCTACGTGAACCTCATGACCACGATGCTGCTCGGCGGGCTGTGGCACGGCGCCAGCTGGACCTTCGTGTTCTGGGGCGGGCTGCACGGGCTCTATCTCGGCATCAACCATGGCTTCCGGGCCGCCGCGGGTGCCCGCCTCGAGACCTGGAGCCGCAACTGGGGCTACAAGGTCGCGTGCTGGGCGCTCACGTTCCTCGGAGTGGTGATCGCGTGGGTGTTCTTCCGGGCGGAGAGTTTCTCCGGCGCGGGACGGGTGCTCGCCGGCATGGGCGGCATGGGGCCGGTCGCATCAGTCGAGTCAAAGCTTTTCTGGAACGCGGGCCTCGGCGTCGCGGGTGGTGTCGCCCACTGCGTCGTTCTCGGTCTCATCGCCGTCGGCCTGCCGAATTCCAATCGCATGGGCGAGCGGATCCTCGCTCGCTGCCGCGAGGGCGGCGCACTGCGCTGGCTGGTGCTCGGTTTCGCGTCGATGCTCGCCCTGCTGCTCGTCGTGGTCAACGACACGCGCGTGGCGGCGAGCCCGTTCATCTACTTCAACTTCTGACATGGTCCGCAACGCCGCCCTCGTCCTGCTCGGCGCCCTGGCCTGTGTCCTGGGGCTGGAACTGCTGTTCCACGTGCTGCCTGTGTCGACGTACACCGACACCGGCTATCACGTCGACCCGAAGATCGTCACCTACCGGCCGCGCCACGAGTTCCGCGTCTCCTGGGGCTGGAATCTCGAAGGGCCGATCCGCCACCGCGCGAACAATCTGGGATTCCTGTCGGAGAAGGACTTCGTGCCCGACCCGAACGCAATTGCGCTGGTCGGGGACAGCTTCGTCGATGCGTCGATGCTCGGACCGGGGGACCGCATCGGCGACCAGCTGCAGCGTGCCGTGGGCACGCGACCCGTCTACGCGATGGGCGGTCCGGGATCGAGCCTGCTCGACTATGCGGAACGCATCCGCTTCGCCTCGGAGAAGCTGGGCGTGCGCGACTTCGTTGTCGTAATGGAGATGGGCGACATCAAGCAGGTGTACTGCGGGTCCGGAAACATCCACGGCCCGTGCCTCGACCGGAAGTCCGGGGAGCCGCGCGTCGAGACGCAGCCACCGCCGTCAACGCTGAAACTCGTGCTGCGGCACTCTGCATTCCTGCAGTACATGCTCGGGCATCTGCGGTTCGATCCGATGGCCCGTCTGCGCAAGGCGGTCACCTTCAACGAGCCACCAGCGAACCCGGCGGCGCGCGGCTACTTCGCAGGCATGACGACGGCAGACATGGATCGCATCCTCGCGATCTTCTTCGAGCGCACCGCACCGTTCCGCAAGGGGCAGCTCGTGATGGTGGTCGACAGCAACCGGGTCGCCATCAACCGCGGCGAGACCGCGGCAGACCCGATGCGGGATCACCTGATCGAGCAGGCGCGGGCGCTGGGCGCGGAGGTCATCGACACCGCCCCCGTCTTCCGAAAGCACGTGGAGAGCACCGGTCTGCACCTGGAAGTCTCCCCGCACGACACGCACTGGAACCCTCTGGCGACACGACTCGTCGCCGATGCCGTCGCCAGCTCGCTGTCCGCGCGCTGACGCCGCTCGCGCGGCGCGCGTCGATTCCTACACCGGCTTGTCCGGATAGAGCAGGCGCATCTCCGCCAGAACGGCGTGCTCGTCCTCACCCCCGCGAGCCATCGCCTCCATGACCCCCTGGCGATCCGCGCCGGGGCGGTTCTGACTCATCTTCCACTTGCCCTCGATCCGCGTGATACGGAACTCGAACGCGCGGATCGCGCCGAGCAGCGTGTTCACGTAATCGGCCGGCGCATCGGTGACCGCCCAGGGATCCTTCTGCTTGGCTTCATGCGTGTCCGTAAGACCCGACACGACGCCGTGCGTGGTCTCCGTGTCATCGAAGAATCGCAGTTCGCCGTAGACATAGACCGCCGCGTAGTTCCACGTCGGGACCACCTTGCCGGTCTCGCGCTTGGTCTCATAGGCCGAAGGCGACACATAGGCCTCGGGGCCGTTGAACACGGCAACGGCTTCGATAGACGGGTCGTACTGCTGCGCCTGCGGATTGGCGCGGGCGAAGTGCCCGATGAGCCGCCCGTGAGGCGCGGGGTCAGGCACGAACTTGAGCGGGAGGTGGCTCACATGGAGACACCCGCCGCCGAAGGTGACGAGCACCGCCAGCGGATGCGCCGCCAGCAGGGCACGGATTCTCTCCGGGTCATCCACCCGGAAGGAAGAGGGCACGTAGCTCATGCGCTCTTGAACCGCGTGGACTTCACGAAGACGATGGCGATCATCGGCACGAGCAGACCGATGACGATCGCGGCGACGAACAGATCCCCCAGCTGGCTGTAGTCCGCGGGGACCTTCACCACACCGGTCAGGGGATCCTTCACCTCCCGCGTGACGGTGTGCCACTGGTTGAGGTACTTGGTGCCGAGGTTCGACATCGAGAGCGCGAGGTTCGTGAACGACGCCATCACGGCGAAGTAAGTGGCCTTCAGCCGCTCGGGCGCCGAGTTGGCGATCCACGCCAGCATGGGAATCATCGAGATCTGGCCGAGCGGCGATTCGAGCGCGGTATCGACCATCGCGATGAAGTGCGCATCGACCACGCCGCCGGTGTGCGCCGCCGTCCACACGTGGAAGCCGTGGAACATCGCCAGGCTGGGCAGCGAGAGGATCGTGCCGACGATGGTGAGGAAGCCAACGATGTAGACGATCGACCGTTCCGCGATGAAGCGGCGGAAGAGGAACATGCCGAACAGCGCGAGGGACGAGCCGATCAGCGACAGCTTGGCCATGAACGACTCGTCGAACTTCAGCTCGTCGATCATCCACCAGCTAGCACCAGCGCCTGGTCCCGGCATCGCCCGGAACACGAAGATGAGCAGCGCGGTACCCACGAGGGTGTTGCGCGCCTCGGGGGTCAGTTCCTGCACCAGCCGGAACATCAGGAACAGCACGATCGCCATCGACGCGGCGAAGATGATCTCCTGCTTGAAGGTGAGCTTCGACATGCCCAGCGCAATGGACACCACCGCGAACAGCAGGCCGCCACCGAGGATCAGCCAGTTGACCGGTGGCCGTTCCGCGTGGCCGTGCACAGCGCGCACGGCATCTCCGGCGGACATGCCGCTCTTGCGCAGGCGCCCTACATGCCTGCGCTGGAGGTGACCTGCGAGCAGCACACCGAACACCGACACGATCGGCACGATGAGCGCCGCCTTGTAGATCTGCAGGTACTTGGCGATCTTCTCCGGTTCCGGCAGTTCGGACGCGTCGGCGAAGAGGATGACATTCACGAGGGAGACGATGATCCCGCCGCCGACGATGGCGACCCGGCCGAGCGTCTGCATGGTGGTGTGGCCGGCGCGGCGCTCGGCTTCCGTCAGCTCGCGACCGTTCTCGTCGAACCGGGGAACAGCCTCCACGGTCATCGCGTCGGCCACCACGTCCTGGATGACGTAGCCAATGGGCGCCAGGACCGCGGCGAGCACGAACCATTCGTCCCCGGGCATGATGGCTTCCATGGCGGCCCGGTCGCCCAGCAGGCCAATCATGATCAGGATGCTGGACGCGAGCAGGGTCGCGCCGAAGTAGACGAGCACCCCTTTCCAGCGCCACATGAGGTCCACGAGGTGGCCGACGGGCATCTTGAGCGCCCAGGGCAGGCCGGCCCAGAACCCCAGGGCCGCGAGAAACTCAGCCGACAGGCCGAGGTAGCCCTTCACGAAGAACGTGCCGACGATCCCGGTGAGGCCGGAGATGCCGTAGGCCACGTACACCATGAGCGGCGGCAGATACGAGAGCCGCATCTGCCGGCCGAGGTCGAGGATGTTGCGGTCGATCCAGCCCAGCAGGCCGGTTGCGCTTGTGCTTGTTGTGGTGGACATCGGCTGACTCGCTCGCAGGGAGAACCTGTCAGAGAGTAACCGAATCCCGCGGAAGTTCACCAACGGGGCCGCGACGCCGCGACCGGGAAAGGTCGGCGGCGCCGCGGCGGGGTCAGCCTGCCATGGCGAGCATCAGCTGGTTCACTCGCCGCACGAAGGTGGCAGGGTCCTCCAGCTGGCCGCCCTCGGCGAGCAGCGCCTGGTCGAACAGCACCTGGCTCCAGTCCCCGAAGCGCGTCTCGTCGGTCTCGCCGCCCAGCCGCCCGAGAATGGGGTGCTGCGGGTTGATCTCGAGGATCGGCCGGTTGCCTTCGGTCTTCTGGCCGGCCGCCTTCAGCAGACGCTCCAGATTCATGCCCATGGCGTTCTCGTCGGCGACCAGACAGGCCGGAGAATCGGTCAGACGATGGGTGACCCGGACTTCCTTCACCCGCTCGCCCAGCGCCTTCTGGATGCGCTCCGTCAGTTCCTTGAAGCTCTCCGCCTCCTGCTTCTGGGCCTCCTTCTCCTTTTCGTCCTCCAGCTTGCCAAGGTCCAGATCGCCCTTGGCGACGGACGCGAGCGGCTTGCCCTCGAACTCGGTCAGGCTGGCGACGACCCACTCGTCCACGCGGTCGTGCAGGAGCAGGACCTCGACGCCCTTCTTGCGGAAGATCTCGAGGTGCGGGGAATTGCGGGCGGCGGCGAACGTGTCGGCCGTGATGAAGTAGATCTTCTCCTGCCCTTCCTTCATGCGCCCCACGTAGTCGGCCAGCGAGACGGACTCCTCCGGTGTGTCGAGATGGGTGGAAGAGAAACGCAGCAGCTTCGCGATGCGCTCGCGGTTGGCGAAGTCCTCGCCGATGCCTTCCTTGAGGACGCGGCCGAACTCCTTCCAGAAGGTGGTGAACTTCTCCTTGTCGTTCTCGGCCAGATCGTCGAGCAGGCCCAGCACCTTCTTGACGCAGCCGCTGCGGATGACATCGACGTCCCGCGACTGCTGGAGGATCTCGCGCGAGACGTTGAGCGGCAGATCGCTGGAGTCGATCACCCCGCGGACGAAGCGCAGATAGGCGGGCATGAGCTGCTCGGCGTCGTCCATGATGAACACGCGCCGCACGTAGAGCTTGATGCCGCGGCGGTGTTCCCGGTCATAGAGGTCGAAGGGCGCGCGCTTGGGCACGTAGAGCAGTTCGGTGTATTCCTGCCGGCCCTCGACGCGAGCGTGGGACCAGGCGAGCGGGCCCTCGAAATCGTGGGAGACGTGCTTGTAGAACTCCTCGTACTGTTCCGCCGTGATGTCCGCCTTCGGGCGGGCCCAGAGCGCGGAGGCTTCGTTGATCTTCTCTTCCTCGTCCTGACGCTCGAAGGCCTTCTTCTCGTCGTTCCAGGTCTCCTTGTACATCAGGATGGGCAGCGTGATGTGGTCGGAGTACTTCTTGACGATGTCACGCAGGCGGTACGAAGAGAGGACCTCCTCCTCGCCTTCACGCAGATGGAGGATGACCTCTGTGCCCCGCCCCGCCTTCTCGACCGTCTCGAGCGTGTACTCGCCGTCGCCCGCGGACTCCCACTTCACGCCGTGCTCGGCCGTCAGCCCCGCGCGACGGGTGATGAGGGTGACCTTGTCGGCGACGATGAACGCCGAGTAGAAGCCCACGCCGAACTGGCCGATGAGGTTGGCGTCCTTGGCCTGGTCGCCCGTGAGCGACTGGAAGAACTCGCGGGTTCCGGACTTGGCGATGGTACCGATGTTGCGAATCACCTCTTCCCGGGACATGCCGATGCCGTTGTCGGCGATGGTGAGGGTGCGGGCGTCCTTGTCGAAGGAGAGGCGGATCTTCAGCTCGCCGTCGTTCTCGTAGAGCGCGGAATCGGCCAGGGCTTCGAAGCGGAGCTTGTCCGCCGCGTCCGAGGCGTTGGAGATCAGTTCCCGGAGAAAGATCTCCTTGTTGCTGTAAAGCGAGTGGATCATGAGGTCGAGCAGCTGCTTGACCTCGGCCTGGAAGCTGTGTTTTTCCTGGATTTCTGCGCTCACGATGGCATCCCCGCGATCGATGGTGATTGGACGTCGGGCCCGCCGCCGGTCGGCAGTGGCGTCGGGCAGGCTTCGGCGCGAAGATGCGGCTGCCTGCCCGGGCTTTCAAGACCCGCGCACGAAACTCCCGCGCCGTTCGCGGCTCTCAACTGTTGCCGCCCCGAAAGGACCCCGTCATGACCCGCCTGCTCCAATTCGCCGTTGCCACCCTGCTCCTGTGCAGCCTGCCCGTCCACGCGGAACCTTCGATCGACCGCCTCAAGCTGCCGCCCGGGTTCTCGGTCGAGCTGTACGCCTCGGTGCCGGGGGCGCGCTCACTGGCCGTGGGTGCCAGGGGCACGGTGTTCGTCGGGACCATGGATGCGGGCCGCGTCTACGCCCTGAAGCCGCGCGCCGACGGGCGCTCGGCCGAGGTGACTACGGTGGCGAGCGGCCTGCACATCCCCAACGGCGTGGCCTTCCGGGACGGCGCGCTCTACGTGGCGGAGATCAACCGGATCCTGCGCTACGACGATATCGAGGCCCGCCTCGATTCGCCGCCCAAGCCCGTGGTGATCACGGACCGCTACCCCCGCGATCGGGGTCACGGCTGGAAGTTCATCGCGTTCGGCCCGGACGGCTGGCTCTATGTGCCGGTCGGCGCACCGTGCAACGTGTGCGAATCCGACGAGCGCTACGCCCTGATTTCCCGCATCCGCCCGGACGGCAGCGGCTATGAGGTCTTCGCCCGCGGCGTCCGCAATACGGTCGGATTCGACTGGCACCCGGAATCCGGAGAACTGTGGTTCAACGACCATGGCCGGGACTGGATGGGTGACGACCTTCCCTCCTGCGAACTCAATCGGGCCACGAAGGCCGGACTGCACTTCGGCTTCCCTTACTGCCACCAGGGCGATACGGCCGACCCCGAGTTCGGCGCCAAGCGCAGTTGCTCGGAGTTCACCCCGCCGGCCTGGAAGCAGGGCGGCCACGTGGCACCCAACGGGCTGCGCTTCTACGGCGGCAAGATGTTTCCCGCTGAGTACCGCAATCGGGTGTTCGTGGCCCAGCACGGGTCCTGGAACCGTTCGAAGAAGAACGGCTACCGCGTGATGATGGGCACGATCGACGGCGGGAAGATCCAGCGCTTCGAACCGTTCGTCGAGGGCTGGCTGGAGGGAGAGCGGGCCTGGGGACGCCCGGTGGACCTGCTGGTGCTGGCGGACGGCAGCCTGCTGATCAGCGACGACCAGGCCGGGGCGGTATATCGGGTCACCTACCGCCGCTGACGCCCGGGCCTACTCGTCCGTCCAGTCCTCGGGGTTCGCGCCGGGGAGTTCGCGGGCGGTCAGGCGGTTGGACCAGACCCGTTCATCGCTGACGATTTCCATCAGACGCACGTAGTCCGTCTTGCCGTTGCCGAGCAGCGGGATCTCTTCCAGCCGGATGATGTTCCGGGCCACCGCGAGATCATGGGCCCCGACGCTCTTGGCGGCCTTCACCATGCGCGGCCGGGTGAGATGGGGGTCCGTCGTGAAGAGCACCGTGGTTTCACCGCCTGCGGACTCCAGCTTTAGCACGGCGGCGTGGCCGAACGAGGGGGAAGCGACGGCCGCGACGCGCTCGATCTGATCCAGCGACACCATTTCGCCGGCGATCTTGGCGAACCGCCGGACCCGTCCGGAAATCCGCAGGTAGCCCTCGGCGTCGAACTCCACGACATCGCCCGTGCGGTACCAGCCTTCGCCGAGATCGGAAGACACCGGCTGCAGCACGCCGGGGTTGTCGTGCTGGAGATACCCCAGCATCACCGACGGCCCCCGCACGTGCAGCACGCCGCCGCGGCGGATGCCCTCCACGGGCTCCAGCCTGGCCTCCATGCCGGGGAGCAGGCGCCCCACGGTACCGGGTCGGAACGCCAGTGGCGTCGACAGCGAGATCACCGTGCACTCCGTCGCGCCGTAACCTTCGAAGATCCGCAGTCCGAACTTCTCGAGCCAGACCCGGGCGACATCCTCGCCAAGCTTCTCGCCGCCGGAGATCACGTGCCGGACCGTGCCGAAATCGCCGGGGTGGGCGTTCCGCGCATAGAAGCCCAGGAACGTGCTGGTGCCGAAGAGGTAGGTCGCATCGCGCCGGTAAGCGATCTCGGGAATGGCGCGATAGCGCAGCGGAGACACGTACAGGAACAGCTTCGTCCCGGTGGTGAGGCAGAGCCACACCCCCGCGGTGAAGCTGTAGGTGTGGTACATCGGCAGCGCGTTGAGTACCTTGTCCGCCGGTGTGAAGTCCATGACCGTGGCGATCTGCCGGATCGTCGCGGCGATGCCCGCGTGGGACAGCACGACGCCCTTCGGACGCCCTTCGGAACCGGACGTGAACAGGATGGCCGCCGGGCTGTGCGGGCTCACGCGGGCCCGGACGAGACGCGGGAACCACAGGGCGAATCCCATCAGCCACAACTTGTCGAGCACACCGAACTCCCCGCGCACGTCCTCGAGGTAGAGCAGCTTCACACCCTGGAGCGCGTCGATCAGCGGGTGCAGTCCAGCCTGTTCGACGAACTTCCGGGAAGTGACCACGGTGCGCAGTTCGGCCGTGGTCCGCGCACTTTCGATGCCGCGGGTGCCGCTGGTGTAGTTGAGCATGGCGGCTACCCGTCCGCGGCATTGCAGGCCCAGCACTAGCGCGACCGACACCACGAGATTCGGCAGAAGCACACCCACTGCCTCACCCGGTTCCGTGTGCCGGCCGATCCAGCGCCCGAGGGCAAGGCTCGCCTTCAGCAGGTACCCGTAGCTCTTCGGTTCCTCGTGCATGTCCTCGAGGATTTCGGTCCCGCGGCCTTCGCGGCCGACGGCATCGAGAAAGGCGTCGTACAGACCCTTCGAAACGTGCGAGTGGAAGGCGGCGTCCTGCATCACCCGCGTGAGGTGGCGGGCGCCGGCCTCCCGTCGCGCCCGCGGGCCATCCGCAACGGCCGGGTCCAGGTGGGTATGGGCGTGGATGTGGAGACTCGTGCGCGACCACGACATCCGGCGGGTCCGGACGTGCTCGATGTGCACCGGCACGAGGGTCGCGCCGCTCTTCAGCGCCAGCAGCGCAGCACCCTCGTAGATCTTCATCACGTTGGCGGCACGCTCGACCCGTCCCTCGGGAAAGATCGCGACCGCCCGGCCCTGCTCGACCAGACGCAGCGCTTTCTTGACGGTCATGGGGTCGTTCACGTCCCAGGTCTGGAACTCGAAGAGTCCGAGGCGGGCGGCGAGGCGCAGCCAGAAGGTGCGCAGTTCCTCTCGGGCAAACAGGACAACGGGCGGGACCGGAAGGCACACACCGAGCAGAAGGGCATCGATGGCACTCGGATGATTGGCCAGGATGACGACCCGCCGTCCGAAAAGGGGGGCTGGCTCTCCCAGCACGCGCACGCCAAGGAGCCAGCGCATCAGGTACCGCAAGGTGTCCCGCAACGGTCTGGGCATCGCCATCGATCGGTCTCTCGGGTCTTACGTTGGGGATCGAATCCCCTTTCCGATCGTCCTGCAGGCCTCCCTTCGGAGCTCCCGCCGGCGATCGATTCGTCGGAACCGCCCCCCGGACCCCGGCAACAGCAGCCGGGCAAAAAATTGAAAAACCTGTAGTTTTGTTAGATTTGCCCCACAAAAAGTGCTCTCGTACAGTGGGTTAGCACCATATCACGTGAGGTTGAGTGTTGGTGCAACAGTCCCCGTTTTCGTTCTGGAGATACCCACATGGACATGCAGCTGCCCCACGCAATCACCAAGCTTTCCCACGCCACCACTGACCGCCGCCAGCGCGCACGACTCGACCTGCTCTGCTCGGACCAGCTCTCAGCCTCCCTGTCGACCGCGCAGAACGCGGTATGGCTGCGCATGCACCCCGCGCCCCGCCCGAGCTTCAACCGCGATCTGCTGCGGGACCTCGCCACCTACTGCCGCCTGCTGCACGACTCCGGCGGCCTCCTGGAACGCGAGGGCGAGTCCTCGCCCATCGACTATGTGGTGCTCGCCTCGGCGGTACCGGGGGTGTTCAACTTCGGCGGCGACCTCGCCCTTTTCATGCAACTGATCGACAGCCGGGATCGTCACGCGCTGCTTGAGTATGGCACGGCCTGCATCGACGTCCTCTACCGCAACTATTGCGGACACGACATCCGCGCCACGACGATCTCGCTGGTCCAGGGCCAGTGCCTCGGCGGCGGCTTCGAAGCCGCACTGTCCAGCGACGTCATCATCGCGGAACGCTCGAGCCGGTTCGGTTTCCCGGAGATCCTCTTCAACCTGTTCCCGGGGATGGGCGCCTATTCGTTCCTGGAGCGACGCGTCGGTCGCCAGAAGACCGAGGCCATGCTTTCCAGTGGCGAGATATTTAGTGCCGATGATATGCTTCATTGCGGAATTGTGGATGTGGTGTGCGAGGATGGCGAGGGTGAGGCGGCCGTCCAGCGGTGGATCGAGAAGACCCGCCGCAACCGGAACGGGCGCGCGGGCATTGCCCAGGCGCGTCGCCGGGTGTGCGGCATCGCGTTCGAGGAACTGAAGGACGTCGTCGAGATCTGGGTGGAAACCGCAATGGACCTGACGGCGCGCGACTTGAAACTCATGCAGCGGCTGGTATCGCGGCAGGATGGTGTGGCCCGGCTCGATGGGCTGCACTGAAGAACGGATCGCCGGCGGGCTGCGGGCGCCACGGACCCAACCAACCACCGAAAGCACATCATGCGGGAAGAAAAACTCGAATACAGCATCCAGGAAGTCGCGGAGAAACTGGGCATCCCGGTGCAGAAGCTGCGCCGCTGGGATGCCCAGGGTGTGCTCGTCGCGCGTCGGACGGACGGTGGGCATCGCCGCTACGCGAAGGAGATCGTGGACGGCCTCGCCGCCTCCACGCTCGGCAGCACGATGGACCGCTACAACGACGAGCTCGAGCACGCCCGCAAGGCGCTGCAGGAGAAGCGGCGGATCATCCAGCTGCTTCTCGAGAGCGAGAGCCGCTACCGCGATCTGGTCGAGACCTCGCACGACCTGATCTGGACGACGGACTCGCAGGGCCGCTTCACGTATCTCAACGGCGCGTCCTACGAGATCTTCGGACTGCGCCCCCAGGAACTCATCGGCCGCTGCTTCTTCGATTTCGAAGCCAAGCCGTCCCACGTCTCCAACCGGCGCTTCTTCTCCCAGCTGAAGCGCCAGGGTGAGGTCAAGAATTACACCACCCAGCTCATGTCTGCCGACGGTCATGAGCGCTGGGTCGGCATCAATGCCCGCGTCGCACACGACGAGACCGGTTCGGTCATGTGCATCCGCGGCACGGCCCGCGACATCACCGAGCAGCAGCAGGCCGCGATGCAGACGGAGTACTTCGCCACGCACGACCCGCTCACCGGGTTGCCGAACCGCGTGAGCCTGCACAAGTCGCTGGACCGCGCGCTGCATGCCCATGAGAAGGGCGCGGTGGCGTTCCTCGACATCGACCACTTCAAGTACGTCAACGACAACGTCGGCCACCGCCGCGGCGACCAGATGCTCGTGTCGGTCGGCGGCATCCTCCGCGAGGTTGCCGAGGGCTTCGGCGCGACCGTGTACCGCCTGGGCGGGGACGAGTTTGCGGTCCACGTGCCCGGGGCTCTCCGACCGCAGGCCCAGGACGTCGCCGATGCGATGCTTACCCGGTTGCGCCAGTGCCCCATTCCGCTGCCGAACGAGCAGCGCGTCATTACGCTCACCGCCTCCGCCGGCATTGCGCTCTATCCGTTCCACGGCGGTGAACCCAACGGGCTCTCCGCCTGTGCCGACATCGCCATGTACCAGGCGAAGGACGCCGGCCGCAACCGCGTGGTGATCTACGGTCAGGACGGCGGCGATGCCCTGCGCACCACGCACCGACGGGTGCTGTGGGCCAAGCAGCTGCGCGAAGTTCTCGACGAGGACCGCATCCTGCTCTACGTGCAACCGGTGATCCGCCTCGACGACGAGGAGCCGATGCACTACGAGGTGTTGCTCCGCATCGAGGACGACGACGGCCGCATCATCGCTCCCCAGCAGTTCCTCGAGGCCGCCGAGTCACTGGGCCTCGTCCAGGAGTTCGACCTGCGTGTGGTTCAGAAGCTGATCGACTATCTGAGCGTTCCGAGCCGTCGCGGCATGCGTTCGCGCTTCTTCGTGAACCTGTCGCGGGTCAGCATCTCCGATCCGGACTGGGTGCGCCGCTTCCACGCCCTGATCGAGAAGACCGACGTGTCGCGCGGCCAGATCGTGTTCGAGATCTCCGAAGCCGCCGCCATGGCGGAAGTCGCGCTCAGCAAGGGCTTCATCCGCGACCTGAAGCAGAAGGGCTTCCGCTTCGCGCTAGACAATTTCGGCGCGGGGTTCAGCTCGTTCTACTACCTGCGCCAGTTCGACGTGGACTACATCAAGATCGACGGCAGCTTCGTGCGCGATCTCACACGGGACGACGCCAACGGGATCTTCGTGAAGGCCTTGTGCGATGTCGGACAGGGGCTGTCGAAGCAGGTAATCGCGAAGTGGGTGGAAACGCCTGAAGTCCTGGCCCGCCTGACGGAGATGAAGGTGGCCTACGCCCAGGGCTTCCTGTTCAACAAGCCCTTCCCGATCGAAGCGCCCGAAACTCGCGAACCGGTCTTCCTGCAGGCGGCAGCGCGGCACTGACGCCGCGCCCGGTCAGCCCGACGCTAGCGGCCAGCCGTTTCGCAGACGGTCGGCCCACAGCACGGCCATCTGCGTCTTGACATCGGTGATGCGGCCCGTGCGGACCCACTCGAGGCACTCGTCCAGCGGCACGACGAGAGTCTCGAGAAATTCCTCGTCATCCAGGTTGCGGCTCGAGAAGCTGAGCCCGCGCGCCACATATACCTCGACCATCTCGTCCGAATAGCCTACGCAGGGATGCAGGGTGCAAAGCTTCGACCACTCACGTGCCTCGTACCCCGTTTCTTCCAGAAGCTCTCGCCGGGCCGTATCGAGATGCGGCTCGCCGGGCTCCAGCTTGCCTGCCGGCAATTCGTAGAAGTGCTGCCCGACCGGATAGCGGAACTGGCGTTCCAGCAGGACCGACCAGTCGTCGAACAGCGGCAGGATGACCGCTGCGCCCGGATGCACGACGTACTCGCGCCGCGCCTGGTTGCCGTCCGGCAGACGGACCTCGTCCTCACGAACCTCGAGCATGCGGCCGCGATAGCGGACGGCACTCGTGAGGCGATGTTCGGTGAAGTCGGTGTCTTCCGGTTTGCTCACAGCGACGCCTGCATCGCGCGCTGACACAACGCCATCAGCCAGCCCGGAACGATCCCGACGACCAGCGCCGCAAGACCGTTCACGGAGAGCAGAAGCCGGGCGACCCCGTCGGACTGGATGGGATGCGTATCCACGGGCTCATCGAAGTACATGAGCCGGACTATGCGAAGGTAGTAGAAGGCTCCAATCAGCGAGAAAGCCACGGCGACCACCGCGAGCCACAACTGCCCCGCATCCACCACCGCCTGCAGCACGGAGAGCTTGGCGTAGAAGCCGACGGTCGGAGGCACCCCAGCCATCGAGAACATCAGCAGCAGCATCACGAACGCGTGCCAGGGACTGCGGCGATTGAGGCCCTTGAAATCATCCAGCTGATCGGCCTCGAAGCCCTCGCGGGAGAGCGCCATGATCATGCCGAAGGTGCCGAGTCCCATCAGGGCATAGACGGCCACGTAGAACATCGCGGCGGAGTAGCCGTTGATCGTGCCCGACAGGATGCCCAGCAGCAGGAAGCCCATGTGCGAGATGGTCGAGTACGCGAGCATCCGTTTGAGGTTGGTCTGCGCGATGGCGGTGAGGTTGCCGAGCGCCATGGACGCGACAGCGAGCATCATCAGCATCGGCTGCCATTCGACGAACAGCGCCTTGTTGCCGAGCGCTTCGACCAGGATGCGGATGACGAAGGCGAAGGCCGCGAGCTTGGGAGCAGTGCTGATCAGCAAAGTCACTGCGGTCGGTGCGCCGTGATAGACGTCGGGGACCCACATGTGGAACGGCACCGCCCCCAGCTTGAACCCGAGCCCCGCCACCACGAACACCAGACCGAACAGCAGGATGGTCATGTTCGCCTTGCCTGCGGCGATGCGCGAGGCGACTTCGGGGATGTGCAGGGATCCAGTCGCGCCGTACACCATGGACACGCCGTAGAGCAGCATGCCCGAGGCGAGCGCGCCGAGGACGAAGTACTTCATCGCGGCCTCGGTGCTCGCGGCGGAATCCCGCTGCAGCGCGACGAGTGCATACAGGGACAGGGACAGCAGTTCCAGCCCGAGGTACAGCGTGAGGAAATGATTGGCGGAGATCATCACCATCATTCCCAGCGTCGCGAACAGAACGAGCGTGAAGAACTCGCCGCGATACATCCCGCGCAGGGCAACGTAGCTGCGGGAGTAGATGAGCATGGCGCCGACCGCGAGATACACCATGATCTTGAGCGTGTCGCTCATCGGGTCATCCACGAACATCCCGTGGAACGCGAACGTGACATCCGGTCGGGCAGACGCCGCCGTGACCAGCGCACACGCGGCGAGCGTGAGGAGCGTCATCGCGTAGGTGCCGCCGCGCTGGCTGTCCTTCAGGAACAGGTCCGCGACGAGGATCACGCAGACCATCGCCAGGAGGAGGATTTCAGGCCAGACCGGCAGGAAATCGGCAGAAGTGAGGGTCACGGGATTCTCCGCTCTCGGCTTGAGCGCTGGCGCTCAGGGGAGCTTGCTCTTGGCGACATGTTGCAGCAGGTCGGACACGGGGGCCTCGAGGACCTCGTTGAACGGCGCGGGATGAATACCCATCCACAGCACCGCAACGGCGAGCACCCCGAGGAACAGCCACTCGCGTGCTTCGATGTCCTCGAGATCGGCCACCTTCGGGTTGGCCACGGCGCCGAACACGACGCGCTTGTACATCCAGAGCGTGTAGGCCGCACCGAAGATCAAGGTGGTCGCCGCCGCGAAGGCAAACCAGAAATTGATCTTGGTGGCGCTCATGATGACCATGAACTCGCCCACGAATCCGCTAGTGCCGGGCAAGCCGGCGTTGGCCATGGCAAACAGCATGAAGAACGCAGCGAACACCGGCATCTTGTTGACCACGCCACCGTAGTCGGCGATCTGGCGGGAGTGCAGGCGGTCGTACATCACCCCGACGCACAGGAACAGCGCGCCCGAGATGAATCCGTGCGAGATCATCTGGATGATGGCGCCCTGCATGCCCATCCGCTCGAACAGGAACACGCCCAGCGTCACGAAGCCCATGTGCGAGATCGACGAGTAGGCGATCAGCTTCTTCATGTCCGTCTGCACGAGTGCCACGAGGCCGATGTACACCACGGCGATCAGGGACAGCGCGATCATGAAACCGCTGAGCGCATGGCTGGCGTCAGGTGCGATCGGCAGCGAGAACCGCAGGAAACCGTAGCCGCCGAGCTTCAGCGCGATGGCAGCCAGCACCACGGAACCGCCCGTGGGCGCTTCGACGTGGGCATCCGGCAGCCAGGTATGCACCGGCCACATGGGAACCTTCACTGCGAACGCCACGAGGAACGCGATGAACACGAACACCTGCACACCCATGGGCAGGGGCAGCTTGTGGAGATCCGCCAGCGCGAAGCTGCCGCCGCTCGCCTGGTACAGATAGAGCAGCGCCACCAGCATCAGCAGCGAACCCAACAGCGTGTACAGGAAGAACTTCACCGAGGCGTAGATGCGGTTGGGCCCGCCCCACACGCCGATGACCAGGAACATCGGGATCAGCGTCGCCTCGAAGAACACGTAGAAGAGCATCGCGTCCGTCGCGGCAAACACGCCGTTCATCAGGCCGGACATCACGAGGAACGCCGCCATGTACTGGGCTACGCGGGACTCGATCACCTTCCAGCCGGCGATGACCACGAGGATCGTCGTGAAGGCGTTGAGCAGAATCAGCAGCAAGGAGATGCCGTCGATCCCCAGCGCGTAGTTGATGTTGTAGCGGCCGATCCAGGGCGTGAACTCGACGAACTGCATGCCGTGCGCCGTCGGGTCGAACCCGGCGATGAGGGGCAGCGCGACCGCGAAGCCGGCCAGCGCACCGATGAGGGCAATGGTCCTGGCGAGGCCGGCATTGCGGTCGGACCCGGTGGCGAGGACCAGTGCACCCGCGAGGATCGGGACCCAGATTACGAGCGTGAGCAGAGGTGTGGAGGTCATCGGCAGGTCACGTCCGGACAAACCACCAGGTGAGCAGAGCAAACACCCCGATGATCATCGTGAACGCATAGTGGTAGATGAAGCCCGACTGGAACTTGCGGATGATCCGGGAGAACCATCCGACCACTCGGGCCGCGCCATTGACGAAAAAACCGTCGATCACCGCGACGTCGCCCACGCGCCAGAGCGCGGTACCCAACCCGCGGGCGCCGGCGGCGAACACCGCGTTGTTGATCTCGTCGAAGTAGTACTTGTTGAGCAGCAGCTTGTGCAGGGGCCCCACACTGGCAGCGATGGCGGCAGGGATGGCCGGCGCCTTCAGGTAGAAGAACCAGGCCACGGCGACACCTGCGACCGCCAGCCAGAACGGCAGCGTCTGCAAGGCATGAACGGCCATGCCGGTGGCGCCATGGAAATGCTCGCGCAGATGCGCCATCGCCTCGTGGGACTCTGCCACGTGGATGACGCCCTTGAAGTAGTCACCGAACAGCATGGGTTCGATGGCGATGTAGCCGATGATCAGGGACGGAATGGCGAGCAGGACCAGCGGCAGCGTCACTACCCACGGCGATTCGTGCGGCGCGCCGCCGTGGCCATGGCCGTGGTCGTCGTCGTGACCGTGACCGTGCGCATCGCCGTGTGCGTCGAACCGCTCCTTGCCGTGGAACACCAGGAAGTACATCCGGAAGGAGTAGAAAGCCGTGACGAAGACGCCCGCCACGACCGCGAAGTACGCGAAGCCGCTGCCGGGAATGTGGGACGCCGCCACCGCTTCGATGATGCTGTCCTTCGAGTAGAACCCGGACAGAAACGGCGTGCCGATGAGCGCCAGGGAGCCCACCAGCGAGGTGATCCAGGTGATGGGCATGTACTTGCGCAGGCCGCCCATGTGGCGGATGTCCTGACTGTGGTGCATGCCGATGATCACCGAGCCGGCGGCGAGGAACAGAAGCGCCTTGAAGAAGGCATGGGTCATAAGATGGAAGATCGCGACCGGGTAGGCCGACGCCCCGAGCGCCACCGTCATGTAGCCCAACTGAGAGAGGGTCGAGTACGCGACCACCCGCTTGATGTCGTTCTGGACGATGCCCAGGAAACCCATGAACAGCGCCGTGATGGAGCCGATCACGATGACGAACGACAGCGCCGTCTCGGACAGCTCGAACAGGGGCGACATCCGCGCCACCATGAAGATGCCCGCGGTCACCATCGTGGCCGCGTGGATCAGGGCGGAGATCGGCGTGGGGCCTTCCATGGAGTCCGGCAGCCACACGTGCAGCGGAAACTGCGCCGACTTGCCCATCGCCCCGATGAACAGCAGGATGCAGATGACCGTCATCAGGGACCAGGGCGTGGTGCCCCAGAGGGACACGGTCTCGGCGGCCTTGGCCGGCGCCGCCTGGAATACGGTGGCGTAGTCGAGCGAGCCGAAGTGCGCGAGCACCAGGCCGATGCCCAGGATGAAGCCGAAGTCGCCGACCCGGTTGACCAGGAACGCCTTGAGGTTCGCGAAGATGGCCGTCGGCCGCGTGTACCAGAAGCCGATCAGGAGGTACGACACGAGGCCCACCGCTTCCCAGCCGAAGAACAGCTGCAGGAAGTTGTTCGACATCACCAGCATCAGCATGGCGAAGGTGAACAGCGAGATGTAGCTGAAGAACCGCTGGTAGCCGGGGTCCTCCGACATGTAGCCGATGGTGTAGATGTGCACCATCAGGGACACGAAGGTGACCACCAGCATCATCGTGGCCGTGAGGGTGTCGATCAGGAAGCCGACTTCCAGCTTGATGTCGCCGGACACGAGCCAAGTGTACGCCGGGCCGTTGAACGTGTGGCCGGCCATGACATCCTGGAAGACGAAGACGGAAGCGATCAGCGAGATCAGCACACCGAGGATCGTCGCCGTGTGCGAACCGACGCGCCCGATGAAGCGACCGAACAGCCCGGCGAGGATGGCGCCGGCGAGCGGCGCAAGGGGCACGACGAGGTAGAGTGCCTTCATGGGGTCAGTTCTTCAGGCTGCGCAGGTCGTCGACGTGGATGCTGTGCAGGTTGCGGAACAGCACCACCAGGATCGCGAGGCCGATCGCCGACTCCGCCGCGGCCACCGTCAGGATGAAGAACACGAACACCTGACCGCCGTAATCGTGCAGATAGTGGGAGAACGCGATGAAGTTCATGTTGACGGCGAGGAGCATCAGCTCGATGGCCATCAGCAGGATGATCACGTTCTTCCGGTTCAGGAAGATGCCCACGACGCTGATCGCGAACAGGATCGCGCCGAGGACCAGATAGTGCGAGAGCGAGATCATGTCAGGGGGCCGCCTTCTCGGGAGGCGCTGCCGGGGCAGCCACTTCGGCCGGCATGGAGACAATGCGCAGACGGTCGCTCCGGCGGACCAGTACCTGCGCTGCCGGATCCACGTACTTGGTGTCCTTGCGGCGACGCAGCGTGAGCGCGATGGCTGCGACGATCGCCACGAGCAGGATCACCGCGGCGATCTCGAACGGATACACGTACTCGGTGTAGATGAGCTTGCCGAGTTCCTTCGTGTTGCTGTAGGTCTCGGGCTTGGGCGAGGGCGCCGGCATGGCCTCGGCACCGAGCTGCTTGCCGACGAGCACCGCGGCCATTTCGCCCAGCATCACGACCGCGACGACACCGGCAGGCACCAGGTAGTCCCAGTAGCCCTCCTTCAGCCGGTCGAGATTGATGTCGAGCATCATCACCACGAACAGGAACAACACCATCACCGCGCCGACGTAAACGAGCACCAGGGTGATGGCGAGGAACTCCGCCTCGAGCAGCATCCAGATGCCGGCGGCCGTCACGAACGCCAGCACCAGGAACAGCGCGGCGTGCACGGGGTTGCGGGCCGTGATGACCCGCAACGCGGCCAGCACGAGGATCAAGGAGAAGGCGTAGAAGACGGCAGTCTGGAAGCTCATCGTCCCGTGGCTCAGCGGTAAGGGGCGTCCGCGGCGCGATCCGCCGCAATCTGCTGTTCGTAGCGGTCACCGATCGCGAGCAGCATGTCCTTCGTGTAGACGAGATCACCGCGGCGCTCGCCGTGGTACTCGAACACGCGCGTCTCCACGATGGAGTCGACCGGACAGGACTCCTCGCAGAAACCGCAGAAGATGCACTTCGTGAGATCGATGTCGTAGCGGGTCGTGCGGCGGGTGCCGTCGGTCCTCTGTTCGGACTCGATGGTGATGGCCAGCGCGGGACACACGGCTTCACAGAGCTTGCAGGCGATGCAGCGCTCTTCACCGTTCGGGTAGCGACGCAGCGCGTGCAGCCCGCGGAAGCGGCCGCTCTGGGGCGTCTTCTCTTCCGGGAACTGGATGGTGATCTTGCGGGCGAACAGATGCCGCCCGGTCAGCGCCATCCCCTTCACGAGTTCGAGGAGGAGAAAGGTGCTGAAGAATTCGCGGATTCGGTTCATGGCATGCGCCTCACTTCCACAGCCACAGGGGCGTCTGCATCCAGCCGCCGATCACGATCAGCCATACCAGGGTGACCGGAATGAAGACCTTCCAGCCGAGACGCATGATCTGGTCGTAGCGATAGCGCGGAAAGGTCGCCCGGAACCAGAGGAACAGGAACAGGACGAAAGCGATCTTGCCGAGCAGCCAGGGGAACCCGTCGGGAATCCCGGGGATCGGCGAGAGCCAGCCGCCCAGGAACATGAGTGCCGTCATGGTGGCGACAAGGATCATGTTGGCGTACTCGGCCAGGAAGAACACGGCGAATGCCATGCCCGAGTACTCCACATGGAAGCCGGCCACGATCTCCGATTCGCCTTCGGCGACGTCGAACGGGGCGCGGTTGGTTTCCGCCACCCCGGAGATCAGGTACACCATGAACATCGGGAACAGCGGGATGAAGTTCCAGGAGACGAGCCCCCAGCCGCTCTGCTGCTGCCGCACGATGTCCACGAGGTTGAGGCTGTGGGCCATCATCAGCACACCGACCAGCGCGAAGCCCATCGCGATTTCGTAGGAGACGATCTGCGCCGCGGAGCGCAGCGAACCGAGAAAGGCGTACTTCGAATTGGAGGCCCAGCCGGCGATGATCACGCCGTAGACGCCCATCGACGTGATGGCCATCACATAGAGCAGGCTCGCGTTGACGTTGGCGAGCACGAGGTTCGGATCGAAGGGGATCACCGCCCAGGCCGCGAGCGCCGGCATGATGGAGAGGATCGGCGCGAGCAGGAACAGGAACTTGTTCGAGCCCGTCGGGATGATGATCTCCTTCGTCATCAGCTTGAGCGCGTCGGCGATGGGCTGCAGCCAGCCCTTCGGCCCCACGCGATTGGGACCGACGCGAACCTGGATGTAGCCGATGATCTTGCGCTCGGCGAACGTCAGGTAGGCGACTGCCAGCAGCAGCGGCAGGACGATCGCCACGATCTTGACGAGCGACCAGACCAGGGGCCACACGGGACCGAACCACTGCTCGACCTGGGTGAACAGTTCCATGTCAGGCACTCGCGCGCGCGGCAGCCGCCACGCGCTCCACATCGATGTCGCCGAACAGCGGTCCGAGCCCAGCCGTCAGCGGATGGCCCGCCGGTACGCGCACGGCGTGATCCGGAATGTGGTCGTCCGCACCAGCGAACAGCAGGACATGCTGACCTTGCTGCGAGACTCGAACCTGATCGCCTTCGGCAACACCCAACGCAGCGAGGGTCCGGGCGTTCATCCAGGCGCGGGGCAGTTCGGCATCCTTCGTCTTCTGCAACGAAGGCGCCCGGCGCACGAGAGGGTCGGCCCAATGGATGGGCACGTCCCCGATGCGCTGCAGTTTGGCCACGGCGCTCGGCAGATTGCCGGGGCGCGATCCGGCCACGAGACCGTTATCGAGCAGAGCGGGCACAGCTGCGGGATCGGGGAGGACAGCCGTGCGGATGTCTTCGACTGATTCGTGTCCGAACCCCTGAAGACCGAGCAGATTGCCCAGGACGCGCAACACCTTCCAGCCGGGACGCGTTTCGCCCAGCGGGGCGACCACACCCTTGAAGGATTGTGGGAGGCCTTCGGTGTTGATGAAGGTGCCCCCGGTTTCCGTGAAGGGCGCGATGGGCAGCATCACGTGCGCATACTCGGTGGCGCGATGCTGGAATGCGGACAGCGCGACGACGAACTCGGCGCCGTGGAGGGCCGCCAGGGCGGACGCGCTGTCGGCGCCGTCGAGTTCCGGTTCGCATCCGAGCAGCACGTAGGCGCTGCGAGGCTCACTCACCATCCGGGCAGCGTTGCGACCACCGGCCTGCGGGAGCGCCTTGGCCACGTAGCCGCCGACGCTATTGGCGGCCTCGCCGAGAATGCCGAATCGGCCGCCCGCGAGATCCGCGAGAGCGTGGCTCAGGCGTTCGACCACCGCGGCGGCACCGTGATGTTGCGCCTCGTTGCCGATCAGCACGAGGTTGTCCGGGTCGCCGGTGAGCAACATCGCGATCTGACGACCCCGTTCCGTGGCGGTCGTGGATCCGACCAGCGCCGCCATCTCCGAGGCGAGCGTGACTCCCTTCTCGGTGGCCAGCGCGACGAGCGCCTCGGCCAGGGTCTGCGGGAGTTCGGCCGGGGCCACGCGGACATCCACGGCGAGCGGAATGAGCGGATCGGCGAAGTAGGAACCGACGATGCCCAGCTTCTGTCCGCGGCGCGCGGCGCCACGAAGGCGGGCCGCGAGAAGCGGATGGTCCTTGCGCAGATTGGACCCGATCACGAGCACGCGCTTCGCTTCCCCGAGGCTCTTCACGGTAGTGCCGAGCCAGGGGATGCCCGCGCGGGTGCCATCGAGCGAGAAGTCCGCCTGGCGCAGACGGAAGTCCACGTTGTCGCTGCCGAGGCCACGCGCGAGCGAAGCGGCGAGATACAACTCCTCGAGCGTCGAATGCGGGCTGGCGAGCATGCCAAGACTGTCCGCGCCAGATTTCTTGATCACGGCCTTCAACCCGTCGGCCGCAAAGGCGAGCGCCGTCTGCCAGTCGACTTCGGCCCACTTGCCGTCCTTGCGGATCATCGGGCGGACGAGCCGATCGGGGGAGTTGAGCCCTTCGTAGGAGAAGCGGTCCTTGTCGGAGAGCCAGCACTCGTTGACGCTGTCGTTCTCCAGCGGGAGGGCGCGCATCACCCGGTTGCCCTTCACCTGCACGACCATGTTCGCACCGAGACCGCAGTGGGGACTCAGGGTGCGGCGACGCGACAGTTCCCACGTGCGGGCCGAGTAGCGGAACGGCTTGGACGTCAGCGCACCGACCGGACAGAGGTCGATCATGTTGCCCGACAGTTCCGAGTCGATGGTGCGTCCGACGAAAGAGAGAATTTCGGAGTGCTCGCCGCGCCCGGCCATGCCGAGTTCCATGACGCCGGCGATCTCCTGGCCGAAGCGCACGCAGCGGGTGCAGTGAATGCAGCGGGACATCTCTTCGGCGGCAACGAGCGGGCCTACGTCCTTGGACGTGACCACGCGCTTGGTCTCACCGAAGCGGGAAGCAGAACCGCCGTAGCCGACTGCGAGGTCCTGCAACTGGCATTCGCCGCCCTGATCGCAGATCGGGCAGTCGAGCGGGTGATTGATGAGCAGGAACTCCATCACGCCCTTCTGGGCCTTGATGGCCTGTTCGGTATGCGTGAAGACCTTCATGCCCTCGGTCACAGGCGTGGCGCAGGCGGGAAGTGGCTTGGGCGCCTTCTCGACCTGCACGAGGCACATCCGGCAGTTGGCGGCGATGGAAAGCTTCTTGTGCCAGCAGAAGTGGGGGACGTAGACACCGAGGCGGTTCGTCGCCTCCATGACCATGCTTCCCTCCGGCACCTGGACTGCCTTTCCGTCGACTTCCAGGTTGATCATCTTCTTCTCGCTCATCGGGCAGCCCCTCTCGAACTCACCCAACGTCGGCGACCGGCGGCGCTCGTCTTGCTCGCATCCCCGCTGCCGCGGGGCCCCTGCTCGGTGACTCCCGCCGGCCCCTCCATCACCATACTGCCCTCCGGCACCTGGACGGCCTTTCCATCCACTTCCAGGTTGATCATCTTCTTTTCACTCATCACGCCGCCCTCGCCAGAGCGCCAACCTGGCAGGTCTTGTGATCGATGTGATACTGGAACTCGTCGCGGAAGTGCTTGATGAAGGCGCGCACCGGCATCGCCGCAGCATCACCGAGCGCACAGATCGTGCGACCCTGGATGTTGTCCGCGACGGAATTCAGCATGTCGAGATCTTCGGGACGTCCCTTGCCGTGCTCAATGCGGTGGACCATCCGGTACAGCCAGCCCGTGCCCTCGCGACAGGGCGTGCACTGACCGCAGGATTCCTCGTGGTAGAAGTAGGACAGCCGCTCCAGGCAGCGGACCATGCAGCGGGTGTCGTTCATGACGATCACGGCGCCGGAACCGAGCATCGACCCCGCCTTGGCGATGGAGTCGTAGTCCATGTCGGTCTGCATCATGATGTCGCCCGGCAGCACGGGCATCGACGAGCCGCCTGGAATGCAGGCCTTCAGAGCGCGGCCCTCGCGCATGCCGCCGGCCATCTCGAGCAGTCTCGCGAACGGGGTACCGAGCTTGACTTCGTAGTTGCCAGGACGCGCCACGTCACCGGACACCGAGAACAGCTTGGTGCCGCCGTTGTTCGGCTTGCCCATCTGCAGAAACGCTTCGCCGCCGTTCAGGATGATCCAGGGAACCGCAGCGAACGTCTCGGTGTTGTTGATGGTCGTCGGCTTGCCGTATAGACCGAAGCTCGCCGGGAACGGCGGCTTGAATCGGGGCTGCCCCTTCTTGCCCTCGAGCGATTCGAGCAGCGCCGTCTCTTCGCCGCAGATGTAGGCGCCGAAGCCGTGGTGCGCATGCAGCTGGAAGCTGAAGCCGGACCCGAGAATGTTCGCACCGAGGAATCCGGCTGCACGCGCCTCTTCCAGAGCTTCCTCGAAGCGCTCGTAGGCTTCCCAGATCTCGCCGTGGATGTAGTTGTAGCCCACGGTAATGCCCATCGCGTAGGCAGCGATGGCCATGCCTTCGATCACGACGTGCGGGTTGTAGCGCAGGATGTCGCGATCCTTGAACGTACCGGGCTCGCCTTCGTCGGAGTTGCATACGAGGTACTTCTGCCCCTCGTAGTTGCGCGGCATGAAGCTCCACTTGAGCCCGGTGGGGAAGCCCGCACCGCCGCGGCCGCGGAGAGCCGATTTCTTGACTTCGTCGATCACGGCCGCCTGCGTGATGCCTTCCGTGAGGATCTTGCGCAGCGCGCCGTAGCCGCCGCGGGCCACGTAGTCCTTGAGGCGCCAGTTCGTGCCGTCGACACCCTTCATGATCAGGGCGTCCGGTCCGTAGATGTCCGTCGGGAAGGGCGGATACGACGATCTCATTTCGCAAGCTCCGCAAGCAGTTCGTCGATCTTTCCGGGCGTCATTCCCGTCAGCATGCGTTTGTTGTTGTGGAGGATCACAGGCGCATCCCCACAGGCCCCGAAGCACTCACCCTCCTTGAGCGTGACGGCCCCGTCGGGCGTGGTCCCGTTCCAGCCAATGCACAGCTTCTTCTGAAGATAGTCGGCAGCTTCGTTTGCGCCGGACAAAGCACACGGCAGGTTCGTGCAGACGGAGAGTTTGTGACGACCGATCGGCTTCAGGTCGTACATCGAGTAGAACGTGGCCACTTCATACACGGCGATGGTCGGCATGCCGAGGTAGGCGGCGACCGCGTCCATAAGGGGCGCGGTGAGATGACCGTTCTCGGTCTGGACGATGGTAAGAGCGGCCATCACCGCGGATTGCTTCTGGTCGGCCGGGTACTTCGCGAGTTCCCGGTCGATCCGGGTCCGTGCGTCCGCCGAGAGTCCGGTGTTTTCGCTCATCGATCGATCTCGCCAAACACGATATCCATAGTTCCGATGATCGCCACCGCATCCGCGATCATGTGCCCGCGCCCCATCTCGTCCATGGCGGCAAGATGCGGGAAACCCGGCGCACGGATCTTGAGCCGGTAAGGCTTGTTGGCGCCGTCCGACACCAGGTAGATGCCGAACTCTCCCTTGGGTGCTTCCACCGCGGCGTAGCACTCGCCCTCGGGTACGTGCATGCCTTCGGTGAAGAGCTTGAAGTGGTGGATGAGCTCTTCCATGTTCGACTTCATGTCGACGCGGGATGGCGGCGCGACCTTGTGGTTGTCGATCATGACCGGTCCGGGATTGGCGCGGAGCCATTGCACGCACTGCTTGACGATCCGGTTCGACTGACGCATTTCTTCGACGCGAACGAGATAGCGGTCGTAGCAGTCGCCGTTCACGCCGATGGGAATGTCGAAATCCATCCGGTCGTAGACTTCGTAGGGCTGCTTCTTGCGCAGATCCCAGGCGATGCCGGAACCGCGGATCATGGGTCCCGTGAATCCGAGTTGCAGGGCACGCTCGGGGCTCACGACACCGATGCCGACAGTACGCTGCTTCCAGATCCGATTCTCGGTCAGCAGCGTCTCGTATTCGTCGACGAGCTTCGGGAAGCGGTTGGCAAAATCCTCGATGAAGTCCAGCACCGAGCCCTGGCGGTTCTCGTTCAGTCGGCGCACGTCTTCCGCGGACTTGATGGCCGACACTTCGTACTGGGGCATGCGGTCCGGAAGGTCCCGGTAGACGCCGCCCGGGCGGTAGTAGGCGGCGTGCAGTCTGGCGCCCGAGACGGCCTCGTAGCAGTCCATCAGGTCTTCCCGCTCGCGGAAGCAATACAGGAAGACGGTCATCGCGCCTATGTCCAGCCCGTGCGCGCCGAGCCAGAGCAGGTGGTTCAGGATGCGCGTGATCTCGTCGAACATCACCCGGATGTACTGCGCACGGATCGGTACGTCGATGCCCAGGAGCTTCTCGATGGCCATCACGTAGGCGTGCTCGTTGCACATCATGGATACGTAATCGAGACGATCCATGTACGGCACGCTCTGGATGAACATCTTCTGTTCGGCGAGCTTCTCGGTACCACGATGCAGGAGGCCGACGTGCGGGTCGGCACGCTGGATCACTTCCCCGTCGAGTTCCAGAACCAGTCGAAGCACCCCATGCGCCGCCGGATGCTGCGGGCCAAAGTTCATCGTGAAGTTGCGGATCTCAGCCATGGCTGACCGCCGCGACGGAACCATGCACTTCGGTGAAGGCTAATGCCGGCATCGCCGGCGTTACGCCGGAGCCAAAGTTCATCGTGAAGTTGCGGATCTCAGCCATGACTGACCTCCGCACACGAACGATGTGCTGTGTCTGTTTTCATGGGTACTGAGAGGTCAGTCACGACACGCCGGGGGCTGACCGTGGGGCGTTGCGGCATGGAGGCCAGGCGGCGTTCAGCCGACATCGCCATAGTGATCCTCTCGCACGACCCGCGGAACGATCTCGCGGGGTTCGATAGTGACGGGCTGGTAGATGACGCGCTTCTGGTCGGCGTCGTAACGCATCTCGACGAAACCGGAAATCGGGAAATCTTTCCGGAAAGGGTGTCCGATGAATCCGTAGTCCGTGAGGAGCCGGCGAAGATCCGGGTGGCCAGGAAAGACGATGCCGAACAGGTCGAATGCTTCGCGTTCGAACCAGTTGGCAGCTGCCCAGACTCCACTCACGGAATCCACGGATGGGAAGTCATCTTCTGCCGCGAAGACCTTCACGCGGAGCCTCTGGTTACGGCTCACGGAAAGCAGTTGCGAGACGACCGCGAAGCGCTGACCCTCCCAGCGACCCTCGCCATACGTCTGGTAGTCGACGCCGCAAAGGTCGATGAGCTGTTCGAAGCGGAGATCGGCGGTGTCGCGCAGTTTTCTGGCGGCGTCCACCCAGGCGTCTGCGGCGATCTCGACGATCGCCTGATCGCGCACCACGTCGGTCTTGCGTACGGCGTCACCCAGGGCTCGGGTGACGGATTCGAACAATGCAGTGAAGTCGCTCAAGAGGTCACCGGGCGATGGTGTTGTTCCGGCGGATCTTGTTCTGGAGCTGGATGATGCCGTAGAGCAGTGCTTCCGCCGTGGGCGGGCATCCGGGTACGTAGACATCCACCGGCACGATCCGGTCGCAACCCCGCACGACCGAATAAGAGTAGTGGTAGTAGCCGCCACCGTTCGCGCAGGACCCCATGGAGATCACCCAGCGGGGTTCGGCCATCTGGTCGTACACCTTGCGCAGCGCGGGAGCCATCTTGTTGCACAGTGTTCCAGCCACGATCATGACATCCGATTGTCTCGGACTCGGGCGAAACACAATACCGAAACGATCAAGATCGTAGCGGGAAGCACCCGCCTGCATCATCTCGACCGCGCAACAGGCGAGACCGAAAGTCATGGGCCAGAGGGAGCCCGTACGCGTCCAGTTGATGAGGGTATCGATTTGGGTCGTTACGAAGCCCTTCTGTAGTTCGCCTTCTACTCCCATTCCAGCGCCCCTTTCTTCCACTCGTAGATGAAACCGACGACCAGTACCGCCAGGAAGACGACCATGGCAAGGAAGCCGAACATGCCGATCTGGTCGAGCACGACCGCCCAGGGAAAGAGGAAGGCAATTTCGAGATCGAAAATGATGAACAGAATGGCGACGAGGTAATAGCGCACGTCGAACTTCATGCGCGCGTCCTCGAAGGCTTCAAAGCCGCATTCGTAGGGAGAGAGCTTGTCGGAATCCGGGCGATGATGTCCCAGAAGGCGGGAGAGCCCGCCCCCGGCAAGGATCGAGACGGTACCCACGCCGAGCCCGACCAATATGAAAAGCAGTATCGGAAAGTAGTTTTGCAGCATCACTCGCGGACCGGAAGTCGAAATGTCGACCCCAAGCCGACGGGGCCGTACCGCCGACAAGGGCGCCCTTCCCCTCCTTGCGGATGGCCGCCAATACCGGTCAAGGCTGGCCTGCCGCGTTCCAGATTTGGTGCCGATGGTGAGACTCGAACTCACACGGCTTTCGCCACTGCCCCCTCAAGACAGCGTGTCTACCAATTTCACCACATCGGCATATCTCGGCCTCCACTTGAGACTTTTTGTGGAGGCTCAAATCTTTACTGCCCGAAACTCGACTTACTTGGGAATTTCCTTGGCCTTGGAGTCCTCGGCCGGTGCAGCGTCGGGCTTGGCCTCACCGGCCGCCGCGGCTGGTGCAGTCTTCGCCGGCTCCGCCGGAAGTTCCGTCATTACCCCTTTGTCATGCGACTGACCCGCTGAGAGGTAGGTCAGTCCGAGGCTGGTCGCGAAGAACACCGCCGTCAGGGCCGCCGTGGCCCGACTCAGGAAGTTCGCCGACCCGCTCGAGCCGAACAGGCTGCCCGCGGAACCGCTTCCGAAGGCAGCGCCCATGTCCGCGCCCTTGCCGTGCTGCAACAGCACGAGGCCGATGATACCGGCAGCGGCGAGCACATGGAGAATCAGGATTGCAGTCTGCATCAGTCAGTTCAAGTGGGGCCGCAAGCCACTGCCGCCCGGCAAATATCCAGAAACTCGCTTCCGTTCAGGGAAGCTCCCCCGACGAGACCACCGTCCACATCGGGCATTGCAAACAACGACGCGGCGTTAGAACCCTTGACGCTTCCCCCATAAAGAATCTGGATCGTCGAGGCCCTGCCCGCATCCACCGCCGCCACCACGCGACGAACAAGCGCGTGAACTTCCTGAGCCTGCTCCGGCGATGCGGTCTTTCCCGTTCCGATCGCCCAGACGGGCTCGTACGCGATGACCGCAGCGGCCAGAACTGCCGGCCCGGCCACATCCAGAAACACCTGGATCTGGCTACTCACCACCGACTCCGTCAGACCAGCCTCGCGCTCCGCGAGGGACTCGCCGACGCAGACCACGGGAGTCAGGCCAACGGCATGGGCGGCAACTGCTTTCCGCCCCACCAACTCACTGGACTCCCCGTGCATGGCGCGCCTTTCGGAATGCCCGACCAGCACGAAACTGCAACCGAACTCCCGGAGCATGCTGCCAGCGACTTCTCCGGTGAACGCGCCGGAGGCGTGCTCGCTCAGGTCCTGCGCGCCCCAGCGGATACCGCTGCCGGAAAGTCGCGCTTCACACTGGGCCAGGTAGGGAAACGGAGCCAACACTGCCATCGCCCCGGCCGGCAACCCATGGCTCCCGGACACCAGAGCCTCGAGCAACGCGGCGTTGGCCGCGAGGCTTCCGTTCATCTTCCAGTTGCCGGCAACGAACTTGGAGCGCATGCGGGGCCCGGAGTGACGAAACCCCGCGAGTTTACTCGGCGCGGCCCCGACGGGTCAACGCTGCTGCGTCGCACAAAGGATGGAGGCCACCGGCGAAACCGCCCGGGCGCGCCTCCTGGGTCAGCCGAAACGGCCCGTGATGTAGTCCTCGGTCGCCTTGTTCTTCGGCTTGATGAAGATGGTGTCGGTGGCGTCGAACTCGATCATCTCGCCGAGATACATGTACGCCGTGAAGTCGGACACACGGGCCGCCTGCTGCATGTTGTGCGTAACGATCAGAATCGTCACCTTGTCCTTCAGGTCGGCGATGAGTTCCTCGATGCTCGCCGTGGCGATCGGGTCGAGGGCGGACGTCGGCTCATCGAACAGCAGGATTTCCGGTTCCGTGGCAAGCGCGCGGGCAATACACAGACGCTGCTGCTGGCCACCCGAAAGATTGAAGGCCAGATCCTGCAGCCGATCCTTCACTTCGTCCCAGAGTGCGGCACCGCGAAGTGCCTGCTCCACCTTCTCGTCCAGGATCGCGACGCTGCGGACGCCACGAACCCTAAGACCGTAGGCGACGTTCTCGTAGATCGACTTCGGGAACGGATTCGGTTTCTGGAACACCATGCTGATGCGCATCCGGACCTCGATGGGGTCCACCTGCGCGTGCAGCAGATTCGTGTTGTCGGGATAGAGACGGATCTCGCCTTCGTACCGGTTGCCGGGATACAGATCGTGCATCCGGTTGAAGCAGCGCAGATACGTGGACTTCCCGCACCCTGAGGGGCCGATCAGCGCGGTCACCTTGCGCTCGTAGATCGGCATCGCGATGCTCTTCAGCGCGTGAAAAGCCCCGTAGTAGAAGCTCAGGTTCTTCGCTTCCGCCTTGACCTTCAGGTCGGCGATCGCGGTGCGACCCTCAGTGATCTTGGACATGACGACCGGTCACCATTTGATGTTCTTGCGTAGACGATAGCGAATGAAGATGGCCAGCCCGTTCATGGACAGCGTCATGACGACGAGGACGAGGCCGGCCGCCGCCGCATTCTGATGGAACGCCGCCTCCGGACGCGAGGTCCAGTTGAACATCTGTATCGGCATCACGGTGAACGGAGACAGCAGCCATTCGAAGGACAGATACGGGAAAGTCGACTGGATCGGCGGTTCGGGAAGGAAAGCGATAAAGGTGAGCGCGCCGATGGTAATGATCGGGGCCGTCTCGCCGATGGCCCGGGCCATGCCGATGATGATGCCGGTCATGATCCCCGGCGCAGAGTAAGGCAGGATGTGATCCGCCGTGGTCTGCCACTTCGTCGCTCCGAGCGCGTAGGCGCCCTCGCGAATCGCGCCAGGGATCGAGCGGATCGACTCCCGCGTCGCGACGATGACGATCGGCAGGATGAGGAGCGCCAGCGTAAGGCCTGCGGACAGGATGCTCTGCCCCAGACCGAACGTGTAGACGAACAGGCCGAGCGCCAGGAGACCGTAGACGATCGACGGCACGCCCGCGAGATTCGTAACGTTGATCTCGATGATGTCCGTCATCCAGTTCTTCGGCGCGTACTCCTCAAGATACACCGCGGCACCGACGCCGAGCGGGATCGCAGCCACCGCAGTGACCACCATCACGAGAGTGGTACCGACCCAGGCGGACAGAATGCCAGCGTTCTCGGCGCGTCGCGAAGGAAAATGCGTGAAGAAATCGAGAGACAGTCTCGGCAGGCCATCTATCAACATGCCGAGAAACAGCGCGAGGAAGGTCAGCACCCCGATCATCAGCGCCACCAGACCCAGCATCGCGAACATCATGTCCCGCCTCTTGTGGCGGGCGATGAGCGCACGTATCTCGTTGACGTCCTGTTTCAGCATCTCAGTAAGCCTGACGGAACCTGCGCCGGAGCAGGTGCCCCAGCACATTGAACGCGAGCGTGAGCAGCATCAGCGTCAGGCCCGCCGCGAAGATCGTCTGGTAGCCGATGGACCCGTGAGGGAGATCTCCAAGGGCCACCTGCACGATGAAAGCCGTGATGGTGGCGGCAGGCTCTGCCGGATTCCAGGTGAGATTGGGCTGCATGCCGGCGGCGATCGCGAGAATCATCGTCTCACCGACTGCGCGGGAGATACCGAGAATATAGGCGGCCGCGATGCCCGAGAGAGCAGCCGGCGTCACGACACGCACCGCGGTCTGGAAACGGGTCGCCCCCATCGCATAGGAACCCTCGCGCATGCTCATGGGAACCGAGCGCATCGCGTCTTCGCTCACGGAGCTGACGTAAGGAATGATCATGATGCCCATGACCAATCCGGCCGACAGAAGATTGAATCCGGGGAGTTCGGGATAGAAGTACTGGAGGGCGGGCGTGACGTACAGCAGCGCGAAATAGCCGTAAACCACCGTGGGCACACCGCCTAGCAATTCGAGAAACGGCTTGGCGACTTCCCGGAGGGAAAAGGGCGCGAACTCGGACAGATAGATGGCGATGATCGTGCCGAGCGGAATCGCGACAGCGAGCGCGACGAGTGAACTCACCAGCGTGCCCGACAGCAGGACCATGATGCCGTAGTGAGCGTCGTCGAACAGGGGCGTCCATTGGGTGTCCGTCAGGAAATCCCAGATGGAAACATGGGTGAAGAACTGGAACGACTCGCTGACCAGCACCCAGACGATGCCGAGCGTGATGAAGACGGAGAACATCGCCGCGAACAGCAGGATGCTCTCGATGATCTTTTCCTTCACGTGCCGCGATGCCCGCCGTTGCAGGCGGTCGCTGACGTTTGGGTCCTGCGTAACGGTTGTCATGCGTTCACCGGCCCGCCTGACGACGGACCGCAGCTCCCCGGAACGAACGAAAAGGGGAGCGACTTGCGTCACTCCCCGACCCCTTGTACTGGTACGAGGTTACAGCTTGGCTTCCAGCTTCATCAGCTCTTCGATGGTGAGGCCGACCTTGTTCTCGCCACCGAACTTCGTGCCCAGAATCTTCTTGCTCAGCACTTCGACATTGTATGCGTAGGCCTTCGGGGGCAGCGGTACGTACTTCACTTCGCGGATCAGGCCCTCGGAGTTCTTCATATAGTACTCGACGAACTCCTTCACCTCGGGACGCTCCAGGGAATTGGCGTTCACGTAGATGAAGATCGGCCGAGCAAGCGGCTGGTAGCTTCCGTCCATCACCGATTCCATCGACGGCAGCACCGGCTGGTTGGTCTTCGGGTTGATGATGGGCAGCGCCTTCAGCTTGTCCTTGTTCTCGAAGTAGTAGGCGTAGCCGAAGTAACCAAGACCGTTCACGTCACGCGCAACACCCTGCACGAGGATGTTGTCGTCCTCGGCAGCGGTGTAGTCGCCGCGGCTGGACTTGGCGCGGCCGTTGATCGCCTCGGTGAAGTAATCGAACGTACCCGAATCCGCACCGGGCCCGAACAGCTTGACGCCCTGGTCCGGCCACTGGCCGTTGACCTGCTTCCACTTGGTTACCCTGCCCTGCGCCGCGGGCTCCCACAGCTTGCGCAGGTCGGCGACCGTGATGGACTTGAGCCAGTCATTCTTGGGGTTGATGACGATCGTGAGGGCGTCGTAGGCAACCGGCAGTTCGATGTACTGGATGCCGGCCTTCTTGCATTCCTCCATTTCCCTCGCGAGGATCGGGCGGGAGGCATTGGAGATGTCGGTCTCGCCGCGGCAGAACTTCTTGAAGCCGCCGCCCGTGCCGGAAATACCGACGGTCACGCGGACCTTGCCGCGCTTGGAGGCCTGGAAATCTTCAGCGACGGCCTCGGTAATCGGGAACACCGTGGAAGAGCCGTCAATCTTCACGGTCTCCAGGGCGAAGGACAGCGGGGACAGGGCCAGCCCGCCGAGCACCAGGACCGCAGTGATGACCGGAGAGACAACAGCGCGAAGAACCATCTTTAAATCTCCTGTGACGGGGCAGAACCCCAAAGGGCTAGGAGAGTGTATGGCGCTATTGTGACAGTTTCATTGCAAAAAGAGCGGAAGGGACGCCGGTTCGGCGCCCTTCCGGGTCGGAATCAGGCGGCGGCGGGAATGCCCTTGACGACGTCGGCGATCCCATGGGCCAGAGATAGCACTTCGGCTTCCTCCTCCCCCTCCACCATGACCCGAAGCACGGGCTCGGTTCCGGAAGGCCGCAGTAGAACGCGACCGCGGCGCTGCAGTTGAGCCTCCGCCTGCCGGACGGCCGCCAGGACTTCGGGGCAGGACCGGAAGTCGAAGCCGCGCTTCACAGGCACGTTGATCAGTTTCTGGGGAACCAGGCGGAGGTCACGGCAAGCCTCGGGCAGACTCTCCCCGGCGCTGGTCAGGGCATTCAGGACCTGCAGCCCGGAGATGAGGCCGTCGCCAGTGGTGTGCTTGTCGAGACAGACAATATGGCCAGAGTTCTCACCGCCCAGTTGCCAACCCTTTTCGACCATCAATTCGAGGACATACCGATCCCCGACCGCTGCCCGGGCGAAGTCGATACCGAGTTGTCCGAGCGCCGTTTCCATCCCGAAATTGGTCATCACCGTCCCGACCAGGCCGCCCGCCATCTGTCCGGACTTGCGGCGATGGCGCGCAATGACGTAGAGGAGTTCGTCACCGTCGAAAATCCGCCCCGCGGCGTCGACCATGATCAGACGGTCGCCGTCGCCGTCCAGGGCCAGCCCCAGGTGGGCACCGTGTTCACGGACCTTGCCGGCGATGAACTTGGGCTTAGTGGCACCGCAATCGGCATTGATATTGAAGCCGTCCGGGTGATTGGCGACCTCGATCACGTCCGCGCCCAGTTCGTGGAGTACCGGACCGGCAACGTGATACGCCGCCCCGTTCGCCGAGTCGACGACGATCTTCAGGCCGCGCAGGTTCCGGTCACTCGGGAAGGTGCTCTTGCAGAACTCGATGTATCGGCCGTCGGCTTCCACCACCCTTCGGGCCTTGCCGAGTTCCGCCGAGGGCCGACAGTGCATCGGGGCACCGAGGCGCTCTTCGATGCGCCGCTCCACCTCGTCCGGCAGCTTGTAGCCGTTCGCGCCGAAGAACTTGATGCCGTTGTCGTCGTAGGGATTGTGCGAGGCGCTGATCACGACCCCGGCCGACAGGCGCAACGCCCGCGTGAGGTAGGCGATGGCCGGCGTCGGCATGGGGCCGGCCAGCATGACATCGACACCGGCTGCCGCGAGACCGGCCTGGAGAGCCGATTCCAGGAGATAGCCCGAGATCCGCGTGTCCTTGCCGATGAGTACCGCCGCGTGGGCACCGGGCGGGGCTTCCTTCGACAACACTTCCCCGGCGGCATAGCCGAGATGCATAACCACCTCGGGTGTGATCGGCGGCTCGCCGACCTTGCCCCGGATTCCATCGGTACCGAAATACTTTCTCGCGCTCATTCGATCGAAAACCTGTCGTCTAGTACGGATCGCAATACCTGCAAGGCATCCCGGGTCGGGCCCACATCATGGACGCGGACGATGGCTGCCCCTCGTTCCACCGCCAGGAGTGACGCGGCCACGCTGGCATGCAGTCGATCACCCAGATGACGGCCGGCGATCTTCCCCAGGATGGACTTTCGCGACAACCCCGCGAGTACCGGCCAGCCACGCGCACGAAGCGCGCCCAGTTGCCGAAGCAGGCTCAAGTTGTGTGCTGTCGTCTTGCCGAACCCGAACCCCGGGTCAATCACGATCCGTTCCTGCCGGATCCCGGCAGCCTGGGCCGCCCTGGCCCGGCCTTCGAGGAAATCCCCGACTTCGGCCACGACATCGTCGTAAACGGGGTTCTGCTGCATGGTCCGCGGGGTTCCCTGCATGTGCATCAGACAGACAGCCGCGTCCGTCGCGGCGACCACTTCCACGCTCCCCGGAGCACGCAGCGCCATGACATCGTTGATCATCGCCACGCCCAGACTCAGGACTTCCCGCATGACGTCGGGCTTGCTGGTATCCACAGATACCGGGAAGGTGCCGGCCAGCGCCCCCACCACGGGCAGGATTCGCCGCAGTTCGTCGGCCGCCGACACTTCCGGCGCCCCGGGACGGGTGGACTCCCCACCCACATCAAGTATGTCCGCCCCCTCGTCGATAAGTCGCCGGGCCTGAGCGAGGGCGGCATCGTGGTCGAGGAAGCGCCCGCCGTCGGAGAAGGAATCGGGCGTCACGTTCAGGACACCCATGATGAGAGGGCGATCCAGCGGAAACGCGAACCGCCCTGCCTTGAGAACAGCACCGGGCAGATCCCGTGATGTGTTAGCATACACTTACGTCAGATCCCATGCCATTGAGGAAAAGAGGCTGAGCCAAGCTCGGAATCGCAGTAGCCCAGGTAGCGCCGGCACCGGCGAAAGTGTCATCCCAAAGAAAAAAGGCGGGGCCGAAGCCCCGCCTGCCTGATGCTCGAGCCACGTCGGACTCAGGCCTCGCGGGCCGGGGTCGTCGTGGGCGCCGGTGAAGGCGTGTTGTTGTCCTGCGGAGGCGGCGAGGGGGGTGCGCTCGCCGGCCGCGGCGGGCGCGGCGGACGACCGGCCATGATGTCGTTCACCTGTTCCGCGTCCAGGGTTTCCCATTCGAGCAGGGCACGGGTCATGGCCTCGACCTTGTCCCGGTTGTCCTCGATCAGCTTGCGGGCGACCGTGTACTGCTCGTCGATGATCCGGCGGATCTCGCCGTCGACCTTCTGCATGGTGGCTTCGGACAGATTCTTGTGCGTGGTGATCGAACGGCCGAGGAAGACTTCCCCTTCGTTTTCGCCGTACACCATCGTGCCCAGGGCAACGGACATGCCGTAGCGGGTGACCATATCGCGGGCCGTACGGGTGGCGTTCTCGAAGTCGCTGCTCGCCCCGGTGGTCATGCGGTTCATGAACACCTCTTCCGCGATCCGCCCGCCGAGGGCCATGGAGATGTTCTGCAGCATCTTCTCGCGGTCGGTACCGAGACTGTCGCGCTCAGGCAGCATCCAGGTAACGCCTAGCGCCCGTCCACGCGGAATGATCGTGACCTTGTGGACCGGATCGACGCGGGGGAGGAGCTTCGCCACCACGGCATGACCGGACTCGTGGTAGGCCGTCATCGTGCGCTCTTCCTCGGAGATCACCATGGACTTGCGCTCGGCGCCCATGTAGATCTTGTCCTTGGCGCGCTCGAAGTCGTCCATGTCGACCAGACGCTTGTTGCCACGTGCGGCGAACAGGGCCGCTTCGTTCACGAGATTCGCCAGGTCGGCACCCGAGAATCCGGGCGTTCCACGCGCAAGGATGTCGGCACGGACATCCGGCGCCACGGGGACCTTGCGCATGTGGACCATCAGAATCTGCTCGCGGCCACGGATGTCCGGCAGAGGTACCACCACCTGGCGGTCGAAACGGCCGGGGCGCAGCAGCGCCGGGTCCAGGACGTCCGGTCGGTTGGTTGCGGCGATCACGATGACGCCGGAAGTGGACTCGAAGCCATCCATCTCGACCAGGAGCTGGTTGAGGGTCTGCTCGCGCTCGTCGTTGCCGCCGCCGAGACCGGCGCCACGCTGACGACCCACGGCGTCGATTTCGTCAATGAAAACGATGCAGGGCGCGTGCTTCTTGGCCTGCTCGAACATGTCCCGCACCCGGGCGGCACCAACGCCGACGAACATCTCCACGAAGTCCGAACCGGAGATGGAGAAGAACGGCACCTTGGCCTCACCCGCGATGGCGCGGGCGAGAAGCGTCTTGCCGGTACCGGGAGAACCGACCATCAGCACCCCGCGCGGGATCCGGCCACCGAGTTTCTGGAACTTGCTCGGGTCGCGCAGGAAGTCGACGAGTTCCGCAACTTCCTCCTTGGCTTCCTCGCAACCGGCCACGTCGGCGAACGTGACCTGGTTGTTGCTTTCGTCCAGCATGCGTGCCCGACTCTTGCCGAAGGAGAACGCCCCGCCGCGCCCTCCTCCCTGCATCTGCCGCATGAAGAATATCCAGACACCGATCAGCAGCAGCATCGGGAACCAGGATACGAAGATGTTCATGAGCAGTGATGGCTCTTCGTCCGGCTTGGCCTCGATGATGACGCCGGCCTTCAGCAGGTCGCTCACCATCCAGGGATCGGAAGGCTGATAGGTCGTGAAGCGCCGCCCTTCGGTGTTGGTCCACTTGAGGACCCGGCCTTCGATGGTGACTTTGGCGACGTGGCCCCGCTTGACCTCCTCGATGAACTGGGAGTACTCCATGGCCTGTTGCGGGCTCTGGCGCTGGCTGAACTGATTGAAGACGGTCATTAGCACGAGGGCTATGACCAGCCAGATCGCCACGTTCTTGATGAGATTGTTCAACATAGCTCCTTCACGACGTCACCCGGGCCCGCCAAAGCGGAAAACCCCGCCACGCCTATTGGTCCGATTCTAATCCCAATTCGTTCCCCCTCGCCGGGCGGGGATCACGCAATCCTCTTGCGACGAAGTACGTTTCGCTGCTTTCCTTGCGGGAAGCGTCCGGTTTTCGGACCGCAACCTTCACGAACCGGCTGCGAAGGCGCTTGAGCAGATCGTCGAAGCCGACACCGTGGAATACCTTGAGGACGATGGCGCCGTTCGGGGCCAGGACCTGTTCGGCAAACTCCATCGCCAACTCCGCGAGGCCCGCTGTTCGGGCCTGGTCCACCGCCCCGATACCGGTGAAGTTGGGGGCCATGTCCGAGAGCACAAGATCTACGGGTCTGCCCCCCAGGGCGGATGTGATCTCCCGCAGGACCTCTTCCGTCTCGAAGTCCCCCTGGATGAAGCGCACCCCGGGAATGGGCTCCATTTCGAGGAGATCCAGGGCCAGAACCGCCCCGCTGGGCCCCACCGCTTGCGCCGCCACCTGAGACCAGCCACCAGGGGCAGCGCCCAGGTCCACCACGAACTGACCGCGGGCCAGAATCTTTTCCTTCTCGTCGATCTGTTTCAGCTTGTACGCCGAACGGGCCCGGAAGCCTTCGGCCTTGGATTTCTGGACCCACGGGTCCGTGACGTGCCGCCGCAACCAGGCCTTACTGGTCTTCGTCTGACTCATCGCAGGCTACAATCCGGCAATTGGAGTCCCGACACCATGCCCCTCACTGCACAGCAACGCAAGTCCTTGAAAGCGCGAGCACACTCGCTCCATCCCGTGGTCATCATCGGTGGTAACGGCCTGTCGCCATCGGTTCTGAAGGAGATCGACCAGTCGCTCAAGGCGCACGAACTCATCAAGGTGCAGGTGGCGGGCGAAGACCGCGAGACGCGGACGCTCATTCTCGAAGAAATCTGCAGTTCGCTCGGTGCGGACGCCGTGCAGTTGATCGGACGAATGCTCGTCCTGTTCCGCGAGGCGCCGCCCACCGAGGACCAGCCGGTACGCCGAGCCTCGCGTCCGCGGGGAGCCCGCGCCACCAAGCGCAGTTTCCAGGGCGGCGTCTGACGCTCCCCCCGCGGATTCAGCGGGCCTTCCCGCTGAGAAGGACCAGCCCTGCAGCCAGGGCGCTCTCGACCAGATAGAGAATGCTCGCCACGCCGTGCCACGTGGCGAATCGGTCTCGGAACACACTTTCCATCACCTGTCGCGGCAGTGCCTGCTCCTTGAGCCCGGCGAGAATCGGCTGCACGCCGAACTGGCCGGCGATCACCAGAGCCACCATCCCGATGACCACCCAGAACATAGGCTGCCTGAGTGCTCGCAGGCCATCGTTTGCCACCCGGTAGACCAGAAGGTAGGTGGCGCATCCCAGCCCCACGAAGGACATCGCCGTGAACATCGTCCCCGCCAGATCCCCGGCGATCTGCCGGTCAGGCGCGTGACGGAACAGCAGGGGCGCCACGAGAAATCCCACAACCCAGAGGCCGCCCGCCCAGAGCGCGACGGCAATGCGGTCGACGGCACCCAGCAGTTTGCGCACGGGGCTCCGGCTCAGATGTACTTCACGTCGAGGATCTCGTACTCCTTGATGCCGGCCGGGGCCTGCACTTCGGCGAGATCCCCGGCGTACTTGCCGATGAGCGCACGGGCGATGGGGGAACTGATGGAGATCTTGCCGAGCTTGATGTCGGCCTCGTCGTCGCCGACGATCTGAAAGGTGAGCACGTCCTCGGTCGACGTATCCTGGAGTTCCACCGTCGCGCCGAATACGCAGCGCCCCTCGGCATCCAGCAGCTTCGGATCGATGATCTGGGCGTTCGCGATCTTGCTTTCGAGTTCCGCGATCCGGCCCTCGATGAAGCTCTGCCGTTCCTTCGCGGCGTCGTACTCGGCGTTCTCGGAGAGATCGCCCTGAGCGCGTGCCTCCGCGATCGCCTGGATCACCTGCTGACGTTCAACGGTCTTCAGCGTGTGCAGTTCCTGGCGGAGCAACTCGGCACCGATCACCGTCAGTGGGACCTTGGCCATGGATGGAACTCCTTTGTCTGGGGCGGTGGCGATCAGGCGAGACGCGCGTGGAGTGCCTGTACGGAATAGGGGGTCAGTTCACGCATGTTCTGCATGCCGGTGCATGCCGCTCTCGCGCCGGCAATGGTCGTGTAGTAAGTCACGCGGCCCTGCAGCGCGGAGCGGCGTATGGAATAGGAATCCTGGATGGCGTTGCGACGATCCTCGACCGTGTTGATGATCATCACGATGTCGCCGTTCTTGATCATGTCGACCACGTGAGGACGCCCTTCCATCACCTTGTTCACCGAGGTGGTCGCGATGCCGTTCTCGTTCAGGTAGGCGGCCGTGCCGCGGGTGGCGCAGAGCGTGAAGCCGATTTCGGACAGCACCCTCGCCACTTCGAGCACCTTGGGCTTGTCGGAGTTCCGCACGCTGATGAACACCTTGCCTGACTTCGGCATGCGCACGCCGGCGGCCAGCTGGGACTTCACGAACGCCTCGGCGAAGGTCTCGCCGACTCCCATCACTTCACCGGTGGACTTCATCTCGGGCCCGAGGATCGTGTCGACGCCCGGGAACTTGATGAAGGGGAACACCGCTTCCTTCACCGAGTAGTAAGGAGGCACCACCTCGCCGGCAATGCCCTGCTGATCCAGCGTCCGGCCGACCATGCAGCGGGCAGCGATCTTGGCGAGGGGCAATCCGGTGGCCTTGGACACGTAGGGCACGGTGCGCGACGCGCGCGGGTTCACTTCCAGCACGTAGACGGTCTTGTCCTGGATCGCGAACTGGACGTTCATCAGGCCGACCACGTTGAGCCCCCGGGCCATCGCGATGGTCTGCCTGCGCAGCTCTTCCTGCATCTCGGGCGACAGGCTGAAAGGCGGCAGCGAGCACGCGGAGTCGCCGGAATGCACGCCGGCCTGCTCGATGTGCTCCATGATCCCGCCGATCAGGACCCGCTGGCCGTCGGAGATGGCGTCCACATCCACTTCAATGGCGTCGTTGAGGAAGCGGTCGAGCAGCACGGGGCTGTCGTTGCTGACCCGGACAGCTTCGCGCATGTAGCGCTCGAGGTCCGCCTGCTGATGCACGATCTCCATCGCGCGGCCGCCCAGCACGTAGGACGGGCGCACCACCAGCGGATAGCCGATCTCCTGCGCCAGCGCGATCGCCTGGGCCGGTTCGCGAGCCGTCCGGTTGGGGGGCTGCTTCAGATTCAGCGAGTGCAGCAGCTGCTGGAAGCGCTCGCGGTCTTCCGCGCAGTCGATCATGTCTGGCGTGGTGCCGATGATGGGCACGCCGTTGCGCTCGAGATCCCGCGCCAGCTTGAGCGGCGTCTGCCCGCCGTACTGCACGATCACGCCGAAGGGCTTTTCCACGTGCACGATCTCGAGAACGTCCTCGAGCGTGAGCGGTTCGAAGTACAGCCGGTCGGACGTGTCGTAGTCGGTGGAAACGGTCTCGGGGTTGCAGTTGACCATGATGGTCTCGAATCCGTCTTCCCGCAGACTCAGCGCCGCGTGCACGCAGCAGTAGTCGAACTCGATGCCTTGGCCGATGCGGTTGGGCCCGCCGCCGAGGACGATGACCTTGCGGCGGTCGGTCGGACGCGACTCGCACTCCTCCTCGTAGGTGGAGTACATGTAGGCCGTGCGCGTATCGAACTCGGCCGCACAGGTGTCGACGCGCTTGTACACGGGCCGGATGCCGAAGGCATGGCGGGCGGATCGCACGGCATCCTCGGTGGTCTTGAGGAGCTTCGCGAGCCGCCGGTCGGAGAACCCCTTGCGCTTCAAGCGGCGCAACCAGGCGGCGTCAAGATCGGCGAGTGCGCGGTCGTCGAGATCCATCTCGATGTCCACAATCTCCTTGATCTGCGCAAGGAACCACGGATCGATGTGCGTGAGCTGGTGCACTTCCTCCAGTGTGAAGCCGTTCTCGAAGGCATCGCCGATGTACCAGATGCGCTCGGGCTTCGCCTCGCCCAGTTCCGTCTCGATGACTTCCCGGTCGGTGGTCTTCTGGTTGAGCCCGTCCACGCCCACTTCGAGGCCGCGCAGCGCCTTCTGGAAGGACTCCTGGAAGGTGCGGCCGATCGCCATCACCTCGCCCACGGACTTCATCTGGGTCGTGAGGCGGCTGTCGGCCTGAGGGAACTTCTCGAAGGCGAAACGCGGCACCTTGGTGACCACGTAGTCGATCGAAGGCTCGAACGAAGCCGGGGTCGCGCCGCCGGTGATGTCGTTCGCGAGCTCATCCAGCGTATAGCCCACGGCCAGCTTGGCAGCGATCTTGGCGATCGGGAAACCCGTCGCCTTCGACGCCAGCGCCGAGGACCGCGACACGCGCGGATTCATCTCGATGACGATCATGCGGCCATCGGCCGGATTGATCGCGAACTGCACGTTCGAACCGCCGGTATCCACCCCGATCTCGCGCAGCACGGCCAGCGAGGCGTTGCGCATGAGCTGGTATTCCTTGTCCGTCAGCGTCTGCGCGGGGGCCACGGTGATGGAGTCCCCCGTGTGGATCCCCATTGGATCGAGGTTCTCGATGGAGCAGATGATGATGCAGTTGTCGCGGCGGTCGCGGACGACCTCCATCTCGAACTCCTTCCAGCCGATCACGGATTCCTCGACGAGGAGTTCCTTGGTCGGGGAGGCTTCCAGGCCCCGTTCGCAGATGGTGACGAATTCTTCGCGGTTGTACGCGATCCCGCCGCCGGAGCCGCCCAGCGTGAAGGACGGCCGGATGATGGTGGGGAACCCGACCATGGCCTGGACCTGCAGCGCTTCCTCGAGGCTGTGCGCGATGGCGGAACGTGCCGACTGCAGCCCGATCTTCGTCATCGCGGCCTTGAACTTCTCGCGGTCCTCGGCCTTGTCGATGGCCTCGCGCGAGGCGCCGATCATCTCGACGCCGTACTTCTCGAGCACGCCGTGCTTCGCGAGGTCGAGCGCGCAATTGAGGGCCGTCTGCCCGCCCATCGTGGGCAGCAGGGCATCCGGACGCTCCTTCTCGATGATCTTCTCGACCATCTGCCAGACGATCGGCTCGATGTAGGTGACGTCGGCGGTTTCCGGGTCCGTCATGATCGTGGCCGGATTCGAGTTCACCAGCACGACCCGGTATCCCTCCTCCTTCAGGGCCTTGCACGCCTGCGCGCCCGAGTAGTCGAACTCGCACGCCTGGCCGATGACGATGGGGCCGGCGCCGATGATGAGGATGGTCTTGAGATCTGAACGTTTTGGCATGGTGTGCTCGCAGTACCCCCGGGGCCGGTGAAGCCGCCCAGGCGGCAGCCGGCTATCGGTGCTTGCCCATCATTCCGACGAATCGGTCGAACAGGTAGCCCACATCGTGGGGCCCGGGGCTCGCTTCCGGATGACCCTGGAAGCAGAACGCGGGAATGTCGGTGCGCGCAAAACCCTGGAGCGACCGGTCGAACAGGGAAATGTGCGTCACGCGGGCAGTCGACGGGAGCGTATCCGGGTCGACCGCGAAACCATGGTTCTGGCTGGTAATGACGACGCGGCCGGTTTCGAGGTCCTGCACCGGGTGGTTCGCACCGTGGTGGCCGAACTTCATCTTGCGGGTCTTTGCGCCGCTCGCCAGGCCCATCAGCTGATGGCCGAGACAGATGCCGAACATCGGCAGACCCTTGTCCATGAGGGTCCGGATGGCGCGGATTGCGTAATCGCAGGGTTCCGGGTCTCCGGGACCGTTGGACAGGAAGACGCCGTCGGGCGCCAGGGCCAGGGCTTCCTCAGCGGTGGCCTGAGCCGGCAGCACCGTGATGCGGCACCCCCGGTCGGTGAGCATCCGCAGGATGTTGCGCTTCACACCGTAGTCGTAGGCCACCACGTGGAAGCGTGGCTGGTTTGACTGGCCGTATCCCTTGCCGAGGGACCAGGTGGTCCCCACCCAGTCGTACTTCTCGGTGCAACTCACGACCTTCGCGAGGTCCATCCCGGCAAGGCCGGGGAAGGCCCGGGCCTTGGCCACGGCGGCGGCAACATCGATGGTGCCGGCCATCAGGCAGCCTGCCTGGGCGCCCTTGTCGCGAAGAATCCGGGTGAGCTTGCGGGTGTCGATGCCAGCGATGGCAACCACGCCCTCGTCCTCCAGGTAGCGGGGCAGCGTCCGCTGCATGCGCCAGTTGGACGGCAGGATGGGGAGTTCGCGGATGACGAGCCCGGCGGCATGGACCCGGCCGGCCTCGACGTCCTCGTCGTTGACCCCCGTGTTGCCGATATGCGGGTAGGTCAGCGTGACGATCTGCCGGCAGTAAGACGGGTCGGTGAGGATCTCCTGGTAGCCGGACATCGAGGTGTTGAACACGACCTCACCGACGGAGTCGCCGGTCGCACCGAAGGAGTCCCCATGAAAGACTGTCCCGTCGGCGAGCGCAAGGATGGCGGGCTGGCGGTCAGACACGTTCGAATCCCCGGGGAGAAGGCACTGCAATCCTGACGAGCCTCGACTGCCGCGCCCGAACCGGCAGAGCACGGCAGGACACGAAAACGCGGTCGAGATATACCAAGCGGGAGGGTGCTTACGCACCACTCCCGCTGCAAATTGAACTCAAGTATAGCCGGGAGACCCCCTGCACGGCAATCGTGCAGAGCCGACCGCGCGCTCAGCGAAGGCCCAGAACGTCCTGCATGTCATGGATGCCCGAACTGCGTCCGGCAAGAAATCGAGCGGCGCGGAGCGCTCCTTGCGCGAACGTGGCACGGCTCGACGCCTTGTGGGTGAGTTCGACGCGCTCGCCCGTTCCTGCAAAGAGGACGGTGTGATCGCCGACGATGTCCCCTCCCCGCACCGTCGCAAAGCCGATGGTCCGGGGATCGCGCTCGCCCGTGACCCCCTCGCGCCCATATACGGCGTCGGTCGCCAGGGAGCGACCCATGGCGGCAGCCACCACTTCGCCCATCCGCAGCGCCGTGCCGCTGGGGGCATCGACCTTGTGGCGATGATGCGCCTCCAGGATCTCGACGTCGAACTCGTCGCCGAGCGTCCGAGCGGCGAGGTCGATCAGCCGGAGCAGGACATTGACGCCGACGCTCATGTTCGGCGCCATCACCATGGCGGTGTTCCGGGCCAGCTCCTGCAGGCGGGCCTTCTGCTCCTCGGAAAAACCGGTGGTGCCGATCACGAGCTTCACGCCATGGCGTGCGCAGGCCTCGGCGTGGGCCATGGTCGCCACCGGGCGCGTGAAGTCGACCAGCACGTCGGCACCCCGCAGGGCGGCTTCGACGTCGGAGGACACCGGCACGCCGGTCACGACACCGGCAAACGCACCCGCGTCCTGTCCCAGACCGGGACAGTCAGCCCGTTCCAGCGCGGCATGGAGCCGCAAATCTGGCGCAGCGGCAATCACTTCGATCAGGGCACGCCCCATTCTCCCGGTGCTGCCGGTGATCACGATCTTCTGCGTCATGATTTACTTTCCCTTGGTCTTGTCGGCGCTGCCCGCGCCCGCTTCCGGCCGCACGAGCCCGGGCGCCGCCGCGACATCGCCAATAATCCGGTCGAGCTGCTCTTCCTTGAACACGAGCGTGAGACGGCGCTGGTCCGCGGGATTGCCGGCCTTGTCGAACTTGTAGAAGTAGTCCCAGCGCTCCGGATGGAACGCATCGGCCACGAGTGGCGTGCCGAGGACGTACTTCACCTGCTGCCGCGTCATGCCCGCTCGCAGTTTCGCGATCATCTCCTGGGTGACGACATTGCCCTGCTGGATGTCAATCTTGTAGAGCTTGACCGAACAGCCCGCAAGCGGGACGGCAAGGGCGGCGGCAGCGAGCGCGAACGCAGCGGCTGCGCGCTTTGAGAAAGGCGTCATCGGTTCTCAGGGCGGGGGAAAGCTTCTATGATAATCGATAGCATTCCCGAGCCCCGCCATGACGAACAGAACCCCGAACGACCTCAAGACCATCGGACTGAAGGCCACGCTGCCGCGGCTCAAGATCCTCAACCTGTTCGAAACGAGCGAGGAGCGCCACCTCACGGCCGAGGACGTCTACAAGATCCTGATGGCCGAAGGCATGGATATCGGGCTCGCCACCATCTACCGGGTGCTCACGCAGTTCGAGCAGGCGGGCCTGCTGTCCCGCCACCATTTCGAGAGCGGCAAGGCCGTATTCGAACTGAATGAGGGCGGGCACCACGACCATCTCGTGTGTCTCCAGTGCGGGCATGTGGAAGAGTTCTACGATGCGGAAATCGAGAAACGGCAGGAAGCCATCGCGCGGGACCGCGGCTTCGCTATCCATGAGCATTCCTTGCAGCTTTATGCCTACTGCAACCGTCCGAACTGCCCGAACCGAAAGAACACCGGCGTCCGGCTGAGCCAGGAACTCCCCTCGTCCGAGGGCTGAGGTTCCATGAAGGCCTGACGGGCCCGCCCGGCCCGGATTCAGCCGGGCTCCCCGTGACGGGACAGCATCTCGGCGGCATGCCGGCGCGTGGTCTCGGTGATCTTGACCCCGCCCATCATCCGCGCGAGCTCCTCCACCCGCCCGGCATCGTCGAGCGGCTCCACCGTGGATTGGGTCGCGCCCTTCACCGTGCGTTTGGCCACGCGCCACTGACGTTCGGCTGCCGCCGCCACCTGCGCGAGGTGCGTGATGCACAGCACCTGCCGCCCGCTGCCGAGACGACGCAACATGGCCCCGACGACCTCGGCGACCGCGCCGCCGATGCCGGAGTCCACCTCGTCGAAGATCTGTGTGGGCACAGGTGTCACCTGACTGGTGACGGCCTGGATCGCGAGGGACAGGCGCGACAGCTCCCCGCCCGACGCAATGCGGGACACTGGCGCCGTCGCCATGCCAGCGTGCCCCCGGAACCGGAACTCCACGGATTCGAGTCCGTGCGCCGCCGGCACCTCTTCGGGTACCAGCGCCACTTCGAAGGCGCCGCCCTCCATGGCGAGCTGCTGCATCGCCTCCGTGACGGCCTTCGACAAGGTCGACGCCGCGCGCTGGCGCGCCTTCGTGAGTCCGGCGGCCGCCTTCCGGTACGTCGCCTCCGCCTCCGCGGTCGCTCGCTCCAGCCCCTCCACGTCGAGAGACGAAGCGAGCGCAGACTGTCGAGCCTCGAGCTCCGCGAGCTTGCCGGCGAGGGACTCGGGATCGACACGATACTTGCGCGCCGCGCTGACCACCGCCTCGAGCCTGCCTTCCACTTCCTTCAGGCGTGCGGGATCGAGTTCCAGACGCTCCCGGTAGTGGCGCAGGGCGTGGGCCGCCTCGGAAATCTGGATCTCCGCCGACTGCAGCAGTTCCATCACGGGTTCGAGCGCGCGATCGTGGCTCGCAAGCGGACGGACCGCGGATGAGACCGCGTCGACCATCGACGCCGCGGAGACGTCGTTCTCGGAGAGGAGATCGATGGCACGCTGCGTACCCTCGATGAGGGTGGCGGCGTTCGCCAGCCGGTCGTGATCGGACTGCAGTTCCATCCACGCGTCCGGCGGCAGGGCCACTCGCTGCAGTTCCTGAATCTGCCACGACAGGCGGTCCCGCTCGTCCACGGCCGCCTGCGCCCCGGTGACCGCCGCATGCCATCGGGCTTTCGCTTCCTGCCACACCCGGAAATGCGCGAGGACCTCCGCTGCGGTCGGCAGAGCGTTGGCAAAGGCGTCCAGCAAAGCCCGCTGCTCGGAGACTCTGACCAGCGTCTGATGTTCGTGCTGGCCGTGAATGTCCACGAGCGCCATCCCGAGCTCCCGCAGCTGGGCGACGGTCGTCGGTCGCCCGTTCACGAAGGCGCGGGAGCGGCCCGACCCGTCGATGACCCGCCGCAGAATGCATTCGCCCTCGCCGGTCGCGAGGTCCTGCTCCGCGAGATAGGTCGCCACCGCAGGAACCGCCCCGATGTCGAATTCCGCGGTGATCTCCGCCTTCTCGCAGCCGGCACGCACCACGGACGCATCGCCACGGGCGCCCAGCACGAGCAGGAGAGCATCGACGAGGATGGACTTGCCCGCGCCGGTTTCACCGGTGAGCACGGTGAAGCCGGGCGAGAACTCCAGACGGAGCCGGTCCACGATCACGAAATCCTGCACGCTGAGCGATAGCAGCATGGCGACGACCCCGACCCGCCCTCAGCGCCCGGGCTTTTCGCTCCAGCGCAACTTCTCCCGGAGCATGTGGTAGTAGTCGTGGCTGGAGGGATGGAGCAGGCGGATCTTGTCGGGACAGCGGCGCACGACCACCCGGTCGCCGTCCTTCAGCTCGCAGTGGGAATGACTGTCGAAATGCACCCGCACATCCGCGGCGCTGCCCACGAGAATCTCGACCGTCGATTCCGCCGACACGACGATGGGACGGTTCGACAGGGTATGCGGGCAGACGGGAACGAGCGTCATCACCGACAGCGAGGGATGCACGATGGGCCCGCCGGCGGACAGCGCATAGGCCGTGGAGCCGGTCGGCGAAGCGATGATCAGGCCGTCGGCGCGAAGATCGCAGACGAACTGGCGATCGACACGCACCTCCAACTCGATGAGACTGCCTTCGGCCCCCTTGTTCACGGAGACGTCGTTGAACGCGACGACATCCATCACCCGGACACCGCCGCGGCGGACCTCGGAATGCAGCAGCAGCCGGGACTCGACGATGTAGTGACCGTCAAGCATCGCGCCGATCGTGTCGAACATGGTGTCCATGGACACGTCGGTGAGGAAGCCGAGCCGTCCGACGTTCACGCCGACGAGCGCCACATCGTAGGGCGCGAGCGTGCGCGCGATGTTCAACATGGTGCCGTCGCCGCCGATCACGATCGCGAGATCGGCCTGCTTGCCGATGTCCTCGAGCGACAGCACGAGGCGACGGTGGTCACCGATGTGCACTGCCGTGAGCGGGTCGACGACGACGGACCGACCGTGACGTTCGAGAAAGTCGGCGAGATCGAGCAAGGGCCCGGCAATCTCGGGGCTCTTGTATTTGCCGATGAGCGCTATGGTGCGGAATCTGTCCATCGGCCCGGATTAAAGCACACTTTGTCCGCCGGACCCCGCTCCCCGAAGCGCGGACGCAGGCTCTACGCCCCGGGATTGCAGTAACTTCCCGCTGGGCATGGAACCTGTTTAGAATTTGCCGACCATGATGAACGACCGCTCCCGCATCCTCCTGAAGACGCTCATCGAGCGCTACATCGACGATGGCGAGCCCGTCGGCTCCCGCGCACTGGCCAAGTTCTCCGGCCTCGACCTCTCGCCTGCGAGCATCCGGAACATCATGGCCGACCTCGAGGAGATGGGCTACATCGCGAGCCCGCACACCTCTGCCGGTCGCATTCCCACCCCCCGCGGCTATCGGCTCTTCGTGGACAACCTGCTCACCGTGAAGCCGCTGGAGCAGGTGGAGATCTCCCAGCTCGAAGGCCAGCTCCAGGCCGCCAACACGCAGAAGCTCGTCGCGTCGGCCTCGCACCTGCTCTCCGAGCTCACCCGCTTCGCTGGCGTGGTCATGACGCCCCGCCGCCGTACCGCCGCCTTCCGCCACATGGAGTTCCTGCGGCTCGGCGAGAACCGCATCCTGCTCATCATCGTCACGCCCGACGGCGACGTGCAGAACCGGATCATCACGATCGACAGGCCCTACACCGCCTCCCAGCTCACCGAGGCCGCCAACTTCATCAACCAGAACTTCGCAGGGCTCGACTTCGAGGAGATGCGCAAGCGCCTCAAGGCCGACCTCCGCAAGCTGCGCGAGGACATCTCCCAGCTGATGTCCCACGCCGTCGAGGCCGGCTCGGAAGCCATGCAGGACCGCTCCGGCGAGTTCGTGCTCTCTGGCGAGCGCCATCTGCTGGACGTTTCGGATCTGTCCACCAACATGGACAGCCTGCGCCGGCTGTTCGCCATGTTCGAGCAGAAAACCGGCTTCCTGCAGCTGCTGGAACTCTCGTCGCAGGCCCACGGCGTGCAGATCTTCATCGGCGGAGAGTCCGGACTGGTTCCGCTGGACGAATGCAGCGTGGTGACCGCCCCCTACGAAGTCGACGGTCAGGTCGTGGGCACCGTGGGCGTGATCGGCCCCACCCGCATGGCGTACGAACGGGTCATCCCGATCGTCGACATCACCGCCAAGCTCCTGTCCAGCGCCCTTTCCCAGTCCTGACCGTCGGCTTCAAGGCGCCGGCCGGGAGCCCGCGAAGAACGCCTCCAGGTCTGCGCGGGGCAGCCCGCTCATCCTCGCCACCACAGCCGCCGAAGCCAGGGCCCAGTCCGCGTCGGCGCTGGCCAGTTCGACCCCCTGCCCATCCAGCACCACCGCCCGCGTCGCCGCCTTCCGGCCATCGGCATGCAGCACTTCGGCCTCCAGCGTCAGCACGATGCCGGTCTTCACCGGTGCGAGGAACCGCGTCGTCATGGTCGTGGTCAATCCCAGCTTTCCCGTGACCAGGATGATGGCCCAGGCCGCGACCTCATCCAGGAGCGTCGAGATGATCCCGCCGTGGGCAATACCCTCCACGCCGCAGAAGTGCGCGGCGAGAGAGTGGGAAGCGCGCGCGCCGCGTGCCGTGCGCTCGAACAGCAGACGCAGGCCGTACGGATTGCGGGGCGAACAGCCGAAACACTGGCCGGGCCATTGCAGGTAGGTCGGGGCGACGGCGGACACGGTGCGGTTCCTCGGAAACGGTGCGCGGTGATTTTAGTGGCGCCCACGCCGAAGGACGAACCCGCGTGGCCCATAATGACGACGGATTTCCACCCCTTTTCAGGCACATGTACCTTTCCGAACCGCAATTCAGCCACGGCTCCCTCGGCAAGACCGGCATCCTGCTCATCAACCTGGGCACGCCGGAGGCCCCCACCGCGCCGGCACTGAAGCGCTACCTGAAGGAGTTCCTGTGGGATCCGCGGGTGGTGGAGATCCCGCGGCTGCTCTGGTGGCTCATCCTGAACGGTATCGTGCTGAATGTGCGGCCCAAGAAGTCCGCGGCCAAGTACGCCGCCATCTGGACGCCCGAGGGCTCGCCGCTGAGGGTGCACACCCAGAAGCAGGCGACGCTCGTGCATGGCTATCTCGGCCGCGCGATCCGGTCGCCGCTTCAGGTCGAGTACGCCATGCGCTACGGCGAGCCGTCGATCGCGCAGGGCCTGGACAAGCTGAAGCAGGGCGGCTGCGATCGGCTGCTGATCCTGCCTCTCTATCCGCAGTACGCCGCCAGTACCACGGGCAGTGCGTGCGACGCTCTGTTCGACGCGCTGCGCGCCGTACGCCACGTGCCGGCCCTGCGCATGGTCGATCACTTCCACGATCATCCGCGCTACATCGCGGCACTCGCGCAATCGGTGCGGGATCACTGGGCCGTGAACGGCAAGGCCGACAAGCTCGTCATGAGCTTCCACGGTGTGCCGCGATTCCATCTGGACAAGGGCGATCCCTATCACTGCGAATGCCGCAAGACCGGGCGCCTGCTCGCCGAAGCCCTCGGCCTCGGGCCCGACCAGTGGATGCTCACCTTCCAGTCCCGCTTCGGTCAGGCCGAGTGGCTGCAGCCCTACACCCAGCCTACGCTGGAAGACCTCGCCCGCAAGGGCACGAAGAAGGTCGACGTCATGTGCCCGGGCTTCGTGGCCGACTGCCTCGAAACGCTGGAGGAGATCGCCATGGAAAACAAGGCCGCATTCCTCGGCGCGGGCGGCAGCGAGTTCCGCTATATCCCCTGCCTCAACGAACGCGACGACTGGATTCAGGCGCTCTGCCAGATCGCCGTGGACAACCTGCACGGGTGGCTTCACTCGAACTGGGACGAGGCCGCCGCCAAGGCGGAGGGCGCGCGCTCCCGCGAACGTGCGAAGGCTCTCGGCGCCACCAACTGACGCAAAAGGGACGGCCCGTATCGCCAGCGAGACCGCGCAGGCTGTGCGAATCGTCCCAGTCGCCCGTTGGCAAGGCAGCGTCGTTGGGCGTATTCTCGAACCGTAGGACAGCAGCAGGAGAGTGCGACCTTCAGGGTCGCCGCCGAAGGCGTAACCGCCCGGAATCGCTCAGGCCTAAGAACCGCTGCCCGGATCCTTGCGATCCCCTACGACTCTGGAGAGTCCCGGTCGATCCGGGCGCCGAAGGGGCAGATCCGCCAACTGCGGATTGAACTCTCAGGCAAAGAGGACAGAGGGGCGGTTCCACGCGGCGACTCTGCGTGGACTGCGTTCCCGTGATCCTGTTTCCGGAGGTCCGCCGTGCCCCGACACACCCCGCTGTTCGATGCCCACGTCGCTCTCGGCGCACGCATGGTCGACTTCGGCGGCTGGGAGATGCCGCTGCACTACGGCTCCCAGATCGACGAGCACCATCAGGTCCGCCGGCATGCCGGTCTCTTCGATGTCTCCCACATGCTGAGCCTCGATCTGACCGGTCCGCGAGTCACCGACTTCCTCCGTCACTTGCTCGCGAATGACGTGGCACGCCTGAACCGCGACGGCACCGCGCTCTACACCTGCATGCTGAACGAGAGGGGCGGTGTGGTCGACGACCTGATCGTCTATCGCCTCGACAACCTCCGCTACAGGCTCGTCGTGAACGCGGCGACCGCGGCGGGTGACGAGAACTGGATCCGCTCGCGCAATGCAGCCGGCACGTTCGATCTGGAGATCGCCGCCCGCCGGGATCTCGCGATGATCGCGGTGCAGGGGCCACGCGCCCGGGAAGTCCTGACGACGATCCGCCCCTATACGGTCAATACCGTGAACGGCCTCGGACGATTCGAAGTGGTGGAACTGCCATGGGCTCTCGTGGCTCGCACCGGATACACCGGCGAGGACGGATTCGAACTGACGGTGCCGGCCGGCGCCGCGACAGGCCTTTGGAACGACTTGCTGCAGGCGGGCGCGAAACCCTGCGGACTAGGCGCCCGCGACACGCTGCGGCTCGAGGCCGGCATGAACCTCTACGGCACGGACATGGACGACACGGTCTCGCCGTTCGAATGCGGCCTGCGCTGGACCGTGGACCTCAGCCCCGGCCGCGACTTCGTCGGTCGCATGGCACTGGAGCAGGCCCATCCGGCTGCCGGCCAGGTCGGCCTGCGGCTGCTCGACAAGGGCGTACTCCGATCCCACATGCGGGTGCGCACCGCCAGCGGCGAGGGCACGGTGACCAGCGGCACGTTCTCCCCGACACTCGGATTCTCCATCGCCCTGGCGCGCGTTCCCCTGGAGGGATCGCACCCCCCGATGCCCGGCACGTCCGTCGAAGTGGAGGTTCGCGACAAGTGGCTGTCGGCGGTCATCGTCAAACCGCCGTTCGTCCGCAATGGAAAATCCCTTCTGGTTCCGCCGCCGGCGTGCGGCTGACCGCCCGATCGCCGATCCCATTTCACAGGAGACCCCATGAGCAATCCCCCCGACCGAAAGTACGCGGCAACCCACGAGTGGGTGCGTTCCGAAGCCGACGGCACCGTCACCCTCGGCATCACGCACACCGCGCAGGAGATGCTCGGTGACATCGTCTTCGTCGGCGATGCCAAGGTGGGTGCCACGCTTGCCGCCGGTGAAACAGCAGCCGTCGTCGAGTCGGTCAAGGCGGCATCCGACATCTACGCGCCGGTGGCTGCCGAGGTGATCGCGTTCAATGCCGAACTCGAAGCCGAACCGCAGCGCCTCAACGAAAAGCCCTTCGACACCTGGATCCTCCGGCTGCGGCCCGCGAATCCGGCCGACCTCGCCGGACTGCTCGACGCCGCAGGCTACGAGGCGGCAGTGGGCGCGGCGTAACGGCGATGGAACCCATCGGGGAAGACGCGTTCGTCGATCGGCATGTCGGGCCCAGTGAGGCGGATATCGGCAGGATGCTGCAGGCTCTCGGCCTCGACTCGCTCGAGTCGCTGATCGACCACCTCGTCCCGCCGGACATCCGCTCGCGGGAGCCGCTCGATCTGCCGGCCGCGCGTTCGGAAACATCCGTACTGCGGGAACTGCGCCGTCTAGCCGAGGCCAATCACGTGGCCAGGAACTTCATCGGACAGGGCTATCACGGCACGCTCACTCCCTCGGTGATCCAGCGGAACGTGCTGGAGAACCCTGCCTGGTACACGGCTTACACGCCCTATCAGCCGGAAATCTCGCAAGGTCGCCTGGAAGCGCTGCTCAACTTCCAGACCATGGTGTGCGAACTCACGGGTCTCGATATCGCGAACGCCTCGATGCTCGACGAGGCGACTGCGGCCGCCGAGGCCATGGCGCTCGCCTTGCGCAATGCGCGCTCGAAGAGCCGCGTGTTCCTGGTCGCAGATGACTGTCACCCGCAGATCATTGCCGTCGTGCGAAGCCGGGCTGAACCGCTCGGCATCGTCGTCCAGGTAGCGCCGCTCCCGTCCCTGTTTGTGGAACCCGAATGCTTCGCCATGCTCGTGCAGACCCCGACGACAACAGGCCATGTCCCCGATCTGCGCAGCGCGGCGTCCGCAGCGCACGCGCGGGACGCCATGCTGATCGTCGCCGCCGATCCTCTGTCTCTGGCGATGTTCTCGCCGCCCGGCGACTGCGGTGCGGACATCGTCATCGGCTCGGCCCAGCGATTCGGCGTGCCGATGGGGTTCGGCGGTCCCCATGCCGCGTTCCTTGCCACGCGCGAATCGCTCAAGCGATCCCTGCCTGGGCGACTCGTGGGCGTGTCCGTCGACAGTCAGGGAGTCGCGGCGCTGCGACTCGCACTGCAGACGCGTGAGCAGCACATCCGCCGCGAGAAGGCCACATCCAACATCTGCACGGCGCAGGTGCTGCTCGCGGTGATGGCGTCCCTCTATGCGATGTGGCACGGCCCGGAGGGCTTGCGTCGCATCGCGTTGCGTGTCCATTCCCTGGCGCGCGCCTTTGCCACCGGCGCCCAGGCCATGGGACTGCGCGTCGCGACCACACAGTTCTTCGATACCGTGACGTTGCTCACGCCCGACGCCCAGCGCATCCTGCACGGCGCCCGCGCACGGGACTGCAACCTGCGTGATCTCGCACCCGTGGCTGCCGTGGCAATCACGTTCGACGAGACGCACGACGAATCCGATGTGTCGGATCTGCTGGCCATCGTCGAAGCCTGTGCCGTTTCCCGTGTGGTCGGGAGCGCTTCAGCAGACGAACCGCTGGCGGACCTGCCCCAGGAACTGCTCCGCAAGGGACCGTGTCTTCGGCATCCGGTGTTCACCGCGATCCGGTCCGAGACGCAGATGATGCGTTACCTCCGCCGGCTCGCCGACCGCGATCTCGCGCTCGACCGCACCATGATTCCGCTGGGCTCGTGCACGATGAAGCTCAACGCGGCCACGGAGATGATGCCCATCGGTCTGCCCGGTTTCGCGAACCTGCACCCGATGGCCCCTGACGAGCAGACCCGAGGCTATCGCGCCCTGTTCGACTCACTGGAGCGCTGGCTCTGCGAGATCACCGGTTACGACGCCGTGAGCCTGCAGCCGAATTCCGGGGCGCAAGGCGAGTTCGCCGGGCTTCTGGCGATCCGTGCCTTCCATCGCAGCCGCGGCGAGGCCCATCGCGACCTCTGCCTGATTCCATCTTCCGCCCACGGGACCAATCCGGCTTCGGCGCACATGGCCGGCATGGAAGTGCTGGTGGTGGCCTGCGATGCGCACGGCAACGTCGACGTCGCGGACCTCCGTGCAAAGGCCGCGGCGCACCGCGACCGCCTCGCCGCGCTCATGGTCACGTACCCGTCGACCCATGGCGTGTTCGAAGATGCCATCGCCGAGATCTGCCGCATCGTTCACGAGCGCGGGGGACAGGTCTATCTCGATGGCGCGAACCTCAATGCGCTCGTCGGCATCGCACGACCTGGCCATTTTGGCGCGGACGTGTCCCATCTCAACCTGCACAAGACCTTCTGCATTCCGCACGGTGGCGGCGGACCAGGGGTGGGACCGCTTGCGGTCCGCGCGCATCTCGCCCCGTTCCTGCCCGGACACCCGCTCCGCGCTGACAGCGCCGTTGGCCCCGTCAGCGCCGCGGTCGCCGGATCGGCCGGCATCCTGCCCATCCCGTGGGCCTACATCGCGCTCATGGGTGCAGCGGGTCTCGAACGCGCCACGAAGGTCGCGATCCTCAACGCCAACTACATCGCCCGCCGGCTGGCGCCGCACTATCCCGTGCTCTACAGCGGGCGCGGCGGTCTCGTCGCCCACGAATGCATCCTGGATCTGCGGCCCCTGGAAGCCGCGACCGGCATCGGCAACGAAGACGTTGCGAAGCGCCTGATCGACTATGGTTTCCACGCGCCGACGATGAGTTTTCCCGTGCCCGGCACGCTGATGGTGGAACCCACGGAAAGCGAATCCCTGCCGGAGATCGACCGCTTCGTGGAAGCCATGATCGCGATCCGCGAGGAGATCCGCGCCGTGGAACTGGGCGTGTGGAGCCGCGAGGACAATCCGCTCAGGAACGCACCGCACACGGCGGCCATGTGCATGGCGGAGACATGGAATCACCCGTACACGCGGGAGCAGGCGGCGTTCCCCCTGCCGGGACTGCGCGCAGACAAGTACTGGCCGCCCGTGGGGCGCGTGGACAACGTCTACGGCGATCGGCACGTGGTGTGTTCGTGCCCGCCGATGGAGCACTACGCCGCGACTTGAGGAACGTCCGCACAACCTGCGCGACCATGCAGTTTGTGCGGCACCTCCCGAACGCCTCGGGCGACTAGAGCGCCCGGACGAAGGCCGCCGTAAGCCGAAGGACTTCGTAGGGCTGATCGCGATGCGGGGAATGGCCGCACGCATCGAGCGCCACCACCTGCGCCTGGGGACGCAGCCGGCCGACCCGGTCGACCTGCTCCATCGTTCCGTACTCGTCATCCCGTCCCTGGATCGCGAGGATCGGGCAGGCGATGCGCGCGACGTCGGCATCGATGTTCCAGGCCTTGAATCGCTCGTCCAGCCACACGTCGTTCCAGCCGCGGAAGGCGGAATCCGGATCGTCGTGATAACGGCCCAGGCGTTCGCGCAGATCGGTGGTCTCGTAGACGACCTTCGCCCGGCGTATGGAGACGAGCGAGTACTCCTCGACGAACAGATGGGGCGCCATCGCGACTACACCGGCCACGGGGAACCGCGCATCACCGGCGTGGATGAGCGCGATCGAACCGCCGTCGCTGTGACCGAACAGGATCGGCTGTTCGATGCCCAGCGCAATCAGCAGTGCGGGCAAGGCCTCCAGCGCTTCCTCGTGCATGAATGACGGCTCGCGAGGTTGCGCGAGCGGCGTGGACTTGCCATAGCCGTAGCGGGAGTAGGCGAGGACCCGACGATCGGTCTCGGCGGCGAGACGCGCCGGGAAATCCTTCCACATCGCCAGGGATCCCAGCCCCTCGTGCAGCATCACGATGGGTGGGTTCCGCCTTTCCTCACCGAACCAGGCGTACTCGATGCGGCGCCCGCCCACCTCGACAAACGGCATAACCGGGTCTCAGCGCGCTTCGCGCGCGCGAAGCTTGAAGCGCTGGATCTTGCCCGTGGCGGTCTTGGGCAGTTCCGGCACGAACTCGATCCAGCGCGGGTACTTGTACGGCGCAAGGCGGGACTTCACGTGCGCCTTGAGGGCTTCCACCAGTGCATCCGATGCCACGTGCCCGGACTTCAGGACCACGAACGCCTTCGGCTTCACGAGCGCGTCGGCATCCGATGCGCCGATCACTGCGGCCTCCAGCACGGCCTCGTGCGTGATGAGCGCCGCCTCCACCTCCACGGGCGAGACGTAGATGCCGCTCACCTTGAGCATGTCGTCGCTGCGTCCGCAGTACACGTAGTAGCCGTCGGGATCGCGCAGATACTTGTCGCCGCTGCGAGTCCACTCGCCCAGGAAGGTGGAACGGCTGCGCGCCCGGTTGTTCCAGTAGCACATGGCGCTCGTGGGGCCATGGATCTGCAGTTCGCCCTGCTCGCCGTCCGGGACCGGAATACCCGCATCGTCGACCAGCCGCAGTTCGTAACCCGGCACCGGCTTGCCGGTCGTGCCGTAGCGGACGTCGCCGGGCCGGTTCGACAGGAAGATGTGCAGCATCTCCGTGGAGCCGATGCCGTCCAGCACGTCGATGTCGAAATGCGCGGAGACCCGGCGTCCGAGATCTTCGGGGAGAGACTCGCCAGCAGAGGTAGCCACGCGCAATCGCAGAGCATCCCGGGAGGGCAGGTCCGGACTCGCCAGCATCGCGGCGTACAGGGTCGGCACGGCATAGAAGATCGTCGGCCGATGATCGAGGAGCCGTCGGAACACCGACGCGGGCGTCGGTCGCTCCGCCATCAGCACGGCGGTCGCGCCGACGGCCAGCGGAAACAGGAGGGAATTCCCGAGGCCGTAGGCGAAGAACAGCTTGGCCGCGGAGAACACCACATCGTCCTCGCGAATGCCTAGGATAGGCTTCGCGTACAGCTCCACGGTCTGCATGAGGCTCGCGTGCACGTGCACCGTGCCCTTGGGCATCCCGGTCGACCCGGACGAGTACATCCAGCAGCACATGTCGTCCGCGCGGGTCGGCGCGGGATCAAAACCCGTGTGACCGCGTGCGAGCACGTCGGCGAACGCGGTGCGCTGTCCGGGATCGGCCGAGCCCGAGACGATCACCCGCTCCAGGAACGGCATCCCGTCGAGGATCGGCTCGAACTGTGGCAGCAGGACGGACGACACGATCAGCGTCCGCGCCCGGCTGTCGCGCAGCATGTACTGATAGTCCTGCGTCGTGAGCAGCGTGTTGACGGCGATCGGCACGATGCCCGCCTTGATGCAGCCCAGGAATGCCGTCGGAAAGTCGATGGTATCCAGCAGGCACAGCATCACGCGGTCTTCCATCCGCAGGCCGCTGCTGACGAGACCCGACGCAAAGCGGTCGACGCGCTCGGCAAGAGCGGCGTAGGTGTAGCGGCCGGCATCATCGATAAAGGCGGTCTTGTCGCCGCGACCCGCGCGGAGATTGCGTTCGATCAGATCCCAGGCGACGTTGTAGTCATCGGGTATCTGGATCCTCGGGGGGGACACGGAATGGTCGGCCGAGACGAAGCCGGGCATGTCGATCTCCTGGGGCAGCAGTCGTTCAGATCAGGGAAGGTCCGATGCCATGGCGCGGCCGCACCATGCGGTCAGACCGACGTTCAGTCAGCACCGGCTCGGGCCAGCATCGCGTGAAGCAGCACGTTGCAGCCTGCCTCGAGGTCTTCCGGCCGTGCGTTCTCGATCTCGTTGTGGGAGATGCCGCCCTCGCAGGGCACAAAGATCATCGCCGTCGGGGCGAGACGGGCGAGGTACACGGCGTCATGCCCCGCGCCGCTCACGATGTCCATGTGGCGGTAACCGAGCTGCTGCGTCGCTGCCCGCACGGAGGACACCAGCGCCTCGTCGAACCGGGTCGGCTCGAATCGCGAGATGTCGGCGATCTCGGCAGAGGTACGGGTCGCGTCGGCCACCTCCGCACACAATGCGCGCCATTCGGATTCCATCGCATCGAGCCCGGCGGTGCCGGCATGTCGCATGTCGATCGAGAACCGCACCTCCCCGGGTACCACGTTGATGGAGTTGGGCTTCACCTGCAGGAACCCGACCGTAGCCCGGCCGTCGGGCGCGTGGCCGGTCGCGATGCGATTGACGCCGTCGATGATCCGCGCCGTCGAGACGAGGGCATCCCGGCGAAGATGCATCGGGGTCGGGCCCGCATGGGAATCCTGACCGGATACGGTCACCTGGTACCACCGCAGACCCATCACGCCGGTGACGACACCGACCTGATTGCCCGTGTCCTCCAGGACCGGGCCCTGTTCGATATGCGCCTCGAAGTAGGCGCCCACCGGATGGTTGCCGCACTCGGCCGCACCGGCGTAACCGATGCGCTTCAGTTCGGAACCGACGCTCTTCCCGTCCAGGTCGGTGCGCTTCAGCATGTCGACCAGGTCGAACACACCGGCAAACGCGCCGGAACCCATCATCACGGGCTGGAAGCGGGTGCCTTCTTCATTGGTCCAGATGGCGACCTCGACCGGACACTGCGTCGTAATCCCGCGATCGTTCAGCGTGCGGACAACCTCGAGAGCGGCGAGCACACCGTAGTTGCCGTCGAACCGGCCACCGGAGGGCTGCGTGTCGATGTGACTGCCGGCCATTACCGGAGCCGCGTCTGCGTCCCGACCGGGCCGTCGCGCGAAGATGTTGCCGATGCGGTCGACGGTCACCGCGAGCCCGGCCTCGCGGAACCACCCGCACACGAGATCGCGGCCTTCGCGATCCAAGTCGGTCAGCGCCAGGCGGCGGACACCGCCCTTCTCCGTGGCACCGACCTGCGCGAGCGCCATGAGCGACCCCCACAGCCGCGCCCCATCCACGCGAACGTTATCTCGCGCATTCATCGTCGCGCCTCCTGAAGAATGAACTCTGCCCCTTTTTCGGCGATCATCACCGTGGGCGCATTGGTATTGCCGGACGTGATGGTCGGCATGACCGACGCGTCGATCACGCGGAGGCCCATCACCCCGCGAACCCGCAGGCGATCATCCACCACCGCCATGGGATCCGTACCCATTCTGCAGGTGCCGACCGGATGGAAAATGGTGGTGCCGAGGTCACCGGCAGCGCGGGCCAGCGCCTCGTCGTCATCGACCTCCCTGCCCGGCCGGTACTCCTCGGGCTGGAATCGGGACAGCGCTTTCGCGCCCATGATGCGGCGGGTGAACCGGATCGCGTCCACAGCCACCTTGCGGTCGTCGTCGGTCGAGAGATAGTTCGGGTCGATGAGCGGGGCCGCCAGCGGATCGGCGGAGGCGATGCGGACACTGCCGCGACTCGACGGACGCAGGTTGCACACCGACGGCGTGATCGCCCGGAACGGATGCAGCGGCTCGCCGAACTTGTCCAGCGACAAGGGCTGCACGTGCCATTCGATGTTCGCGGAAGGCTGCTCCGGGTCGCTGCGGGCGAAGGCACCGAGCTGCGACGGCGGCATGGTGAGCGGGCCCGTCCGGAACAGCAGGTACTCGAGCCCCATGGCCGCCTTTCCGACGAGCGAGTTCGCGCGCTCGTTCAGGGTCTGCACATTGGACACCTTGTACTGCATGCGAAGCTGCAGGTGGTCCTGGAGGTTCTCTCCGACGCCGGGCAGATCCACCAGCGGGGCGACCCCGCGCGATTCGAGCAGCTGGCGCGGGCCGATCCCCGAGAGCTGCAGCAGCTGCGGCGAGCCGATGGCGCCGGCCGCGAGAATGACTTCCCGCGCGGCGACCTGGCGGACACCGCCCTCGCGAACATCCAGCAGGTCCACGCCCACCACGCGCGGCACGTCGCCCGAGCCGTCGAAGCGCACGCCCAGGGTATGGGTGTGGAGCCGGATCTCGAGATTGCGGCGATTCTCGATCGGGCGGACGAAGGCTTTGGTGGCGCTCCAGCGCACACCGCGCTTCTGATTCATCTGGAAGTACGCGTTGCCGAAGTTGTCGCCACGATTGAACTCGTGGATCTTGGGGATGCCGCACTCTTCCGCGGCATCGCGCCAGGCATCGAGAATCTCCCACGACACGCGGCGCTCCTCCACACGCAGTTCACCGCCCGCGCCGTGGAGATCGTCCCCGCCGTGGGCGTAGTCTTCGGTGCGCTTGAACACCGGCAGTACATCGTCCCAGCCCCAGCCGCGATTGCCCAGTGCCGCCCAGTGATCGTAGTCACTGCGCTGACCGCGCATGTAGATCATGGCGTTGATGGAGGAACAACCGCCGATCACCTTGCCGCGGGCGTAACCGATGGCGCGCCCGTTGAGCCCGGGTTGCGGCTGCGTCTTGAAGCACCAGTCCGTCCGGGGATTGCCGATCGTGTAGAGATAGCCGACCGGCACGTGGATCCAGAACCAGTTGTCGTCTCCGCCGGCTTCCACCAGCAGCACACGCTTGGTGGAATCAGCAGAAAGCCGGTTGGCCAGGACGCACCCTGCGGTCCCGGCTCCGATGATCACGTAATCGTAGGCGTCGTTCGCCATTCCCTGTCCCGACGTCGATGGAGCGGAGCCCGGATGTTACCCCGGCAGGGAATCGTGAAGCGAACGATCGCAAGCCCTCGGCACCAGGGCTCGCGATCATGACGGAAGGTCAGCGGCTGAGGCGGTTGCGCCCGCGGTTCTTGGCGCGGTAGAGCGCCTGGTCGGCGAGGCGCAGCACCTGATCCGGGTCCTGATGGCGGGTGTCGCGCTCGGCGACGCCGATGCTGATGGTGACCTTGAGAATGTTGCTGCGCGAGCCGTGGCCGCGGCGGACACGGCCCTCGTCGCTTTCGCCCGGGCGATCTTCGCCCCGAAGCTGCATCCGGTAGTCCTCCACGGAGGTGCGAAGGGCCTCAAGATGGGGCACGGCGTCCCGGACAGTCTTGCCCGGGAACACGACCGCGAACTCCTCCCCGCCGTAACGGTAGGCCCGCCCGCCGCCGCCGGCCCGGGAAAGGTGAGCGGCAATCATGCGGAGCACCTGGTCACCGGTGTCGTGGCCAAAGTCGTCGTTCACGTGCTTGAAGTGGTCCACGTCGACCATCGCGATGGTGTAGCGATCGCCGAGGGTCAGCAGTTTCTCGTTGAGGGCGCGGCGACCGCCGAGACCCGTGAGTTCGTCGACGAAGGCCAGCCGGTAGGCATCCTGCAGGACCCCGACGGTGATACACGCCGCCGCCGTGCCGATCATCCAGCCGTAACCGTGCGTGAGGTCGAACAGAAGGCCACCAGTCCCGAACGCAAGCACGCTGAGCACGAGCGCCGCATCGATGGAGGTGGTACGGGTCCAGAGCGACCACGCCGCGCCCGCTGCGGCGAGCACGACGGCCAGCATGGCCACGAGCGAGAGCCGGCCGCCGAACACGGGCTCGAACAGGGCAGGGTGCGCCCCGGCGAGCCATGCCCAGGTCCCGTTGGAAACGGTGGCGGCGACGAATGCCACCACGCCGCCGAGCACGGCGAGACGGCGTATCCCGTACCGGTTGAAAACGCCGCGCTCGCGCAGGAGCGAGATGCCGGCGAGCAGCAGCGGAACCGCGACGAACACGGCCGTGAAGGCATCCTCGGAACGGAGCGACCCGCCGGCATGCAACCCATATGCACCAGCAAGACAGGCGATGGCAATCGCGGCGCGGCTGCGGTTGAACGAGAGGGCGATGGCGCCGGCCAGCGCAAGGGCAATGAAGGGCCCGAAGTGATGCAGACCGGCGAGTTCGGCAGGGAGGAGACGGAGGAACGGTGTTGCGACTAGCGCCGCGACGAGCAGCGCGACATGCACGCCGAGAAATCGGGCCGCGCGGAGACGACCGTTCGTCGGACCGACGAACGGCTCTGGCGAACCATTGGTAACGGAAACTGCCTGCATCTTCACCCGCTCGACCTCACGCCCTCGACGCGTACCATAATTGCTGCGCCGCGCCGCCGCTAGTGTCTCGATTCGACGACTGGTGTACCGGCATGCCCGCAGACGGCGCCCGCGAGCCGCGGGCCGACCCGACCAGAGTGGCGGAAGCTCTGCATCCCGCCCGACTCCTTCAGGAATCATGACTGTACTGTTGCTTTGGCTTCTCTCTGCCGCGTTGGTTCTCATCGGGCTCGCCGGCACGCTGCTGCCGGTCCTGCCGGGCGTGCCGCTGGTGTTCGTCGGGCTGGCCGTGGCCGCCTGGATCGACGGGTTCCAGCGCGTCGGGATGGTGGCAATGATCGTCATCGGACTGCTCGCTGTGGCTTCACTCGTCGTGGACTTCGTTGCGTCCGTCCGGGGTGCTCGCACCCGCGGGGCGTCCCGCACCGCACTCATCGGCGCGGGAATCGGCACCCTGGCCGGACTTCCCTTCGGCATCCTCGGCGTTCTCGTCGGCCCCTTTCTCGGTGCCGCCGTCGGTCAACTGATCGGCGGCGGTACGCTGGACCAGGCCGCCCGGGTCGGACTGGGCACCTGGCTGGGATTCCTCTACGGAACGCTGGCGAAGATTGCCATCGCGGCCGCGATGATCGCCATATTCGTCATTGCATATGTGGTTTGACCGGTGTCCCGGATGGGAGCAGGGTCGTTCGGAGAGCACCCGGTAGGACCGGGCGCGGCGGGGCCCAGCCTGGCACCCACGCCGTTACATCTTCACCACTTCACGCCTTCACGCCTTCACGGGGCCTTCGAGTCCTCACCGCCTGACGTCTCCGACCCGCTGCCGCAGCACTGCTTGTACTTCTTGCCGCTGCCGCAGGTGCAGGGGTCGTTGCGGCCGACCTTGGGGCCGTCGCGGCGCACCGTGGAAGGCTTGCGGTGCTCGAACCAGTAGTCGAAGGCCTGCTGGATGGTGAGCGGCAGTTCCTCGGCGCACTCGACGCGCAGGTCGTCGAGCGTCTTGCCCTCTTCCTTCAGCGTCTCGAGCAGTTCGTCATCGTCGTCCATGCCGCCGGAGAGCACGGCGAGCGGAAAGGTGAGTTCGTCGACAACGTCGTCGTCCCCCACTTCGAACCAGCCCGGCGACGCGAGCGATACGCCCTCCAGGTACCCGGCAGCCCAGGGTTCATAGTCGAAGCGTTCACCGGTTTCGTCGGCCGGGTACACGAGCAGCGGCAGCCCGCCGCCCTCCCCGAGGTGCAGCGTGATGTCGTCCACCAGCTTATCCACGAGAGCGACCAGCTCGGCGGCGCCGGGCTCCGCGTCCCAGTCCTTCCCGGGGCCGAGCGCGACGGTCAGCCAGTCCTTCCGGGGAATCGGGGAGGGCGAGCTGATTACCGCGGCCAGGAACCCCTGCAGGGAATCGAGCCAGAGCGGATCGGCGCCCGCGGGCGGCTCTTCGAGGAGCGTTTCCAGCCGGTCGAGGCTGACGTCGCTCATGGGGGTCTGGGTCATGTCATTTCGCCTTGATGAGGGTGCCGACGCCCTGGTCCGTAAGGACCTCGAGCAGCAGCGAGTGCTCGACGCGGCCGTCGATGATATGGACGCTGCGCACGCCGCTGCGGGCGGCATCCACGGCGGAGGAGATCTTCGGCAGCATACCCCCGTAGAGCGTGCCGTCGGCGAACAGCTCGTCGATCTGCTTGGGCGTGAGCCCGGTGAGAAGCTTGCCGTCCTTGTCGAGGACGCCCGGCGTATTCGTCAGCAGCACGAGCTTCTCGGCCTTGAGAATCTCGGCAAGCTTGCCCGCGACGACATCCGCGTTGATGTTGTAGGACTCGCCATCGGAGCCCACGCCGATCGGGGCGATCACGGGAATGAAGTCGCCCGTGTCCAGGAACGCGATGATCGACGGGTCGATGGACTCGATCTCTCCCACGAGGCCGATGTCCAGCAGCTCGTCGGGCTTGTCCTTGCTCGGCATGAGCAGCTTGCGGGCGCGGATGAAGGCGCCGTCCTGACCGGTGAGGCCCACCGCCTTGCCGCCGTGGCGGTTGATGAGGTTCACGATCTCCTTGTTGACCGAGCCGCCGAGGACCATCTCGACGATGTCCATCGTCTCCTCGTCCGTGACACGCATACCCTGGACGAACTGTCCCTGCTTGCCCACGCGCTTCAGCAGTTCGTCGATCTGCGGTCCGCCGCCATGCACCACGACGGGGTTCATTCCGACCAGCTTCAGCAGCACGACGTCGCGGGCGAAGCTCTCTTTCAGCTTCGGGTCGGTCATCGCATTGCCGCCGTACTTGACCACGATGGTCTTGTCCTGGAAGCGGCGGATGTAGGGCAGAGCCTCGGCGAGAACCTGGGCCTTCTGCAGAGGGTCGATCGGGGTGGGCTCGGACATGGTGCGCTTGCCTGGTAGAAAGGCCGGCATTGTATCGGCCGGGCCCAGGGAGAATCGGGCTAAATGGCCCGGCTGCGCCATTTAGCGACGGAAGGTCGGACCAAATGGTGCCGTCGCGCCCCGAAAAACGCGAAGGCGGTGCCGGGAGCCTCCGATTCCGTCACGGAGATTCCCGGCACCGCCCGGGGAACATCGGATCGGCGCGCATCCTCCGACCCGACTTTCCCCTGCGATCACTGCACTGTCAGCGTCTTTGCGGACACGGCGGACTTCTTCGGCAACGTCAGCTCCAGGACACCGTCGGTGTACTTCGCCTGGGCCGCATTCGAGTCGACCTCGGAGCCCAGCGTGAAGGCCCGGGCGACCTTGCCGTAGTAGCGCTCGCTGCGCAGCACCCGCTCGCCCTGCTTTTCCTCGGACTGACGCTTGACGTCGGCACTCACGGTAACCTGGCTGCCGTCGATCGCGACGTGAATGTCTTCCTTGCGGACACCGGGGATCTCCGCGTGGACCAGGTAGTTGTTGCCGTCTTCCTTGACGTCCATCTTGAACTGGACCGCCCGCTGCTCGTTGTCGAAGGCCATCGGCCGGACGAAGAAGCCGCGCAGGATGTCGTCGAAGTTGTCGTCGAAGGGGTTGAAACGCACGATGTTGGCCATGTCTGTTCTCCTTGCCTGAGTCGGGCCGCTGCCCGGAGTGCCTTGGCGGGAGATCCCCGCCGACACCGCATAGATGGACACCCCGCGATCCGGTTTCAAGGGGGGGTGAATCCGGTTCGGCCGACCCGGCGTATAAGGTCGAGGATGCGATGTACCATCCCGACTCCGGACCGCACATCGGGCCGGCGTCACCCCCAAAACCCGATATTCAGCTTCTGGAGAAACCGACCATGGCCCAAAAGAAAAATGCAGTGACTCTCGCCCTCGGCACCGCCTTCGCCGCGTCGATGCTTGCCGCTTCCTTCGCGAATGCCGGCGACAACCCCTTCGAGATGCAGTCGCTCAAGAGCGGCTACCAGGTCGCCGAGATGAAGGACGGCAACGGCAACCCCGTCAACCCCAAGGCGAAGGAAGCCAAGTGCGGTGGCGACAAGGCGAAGGACGCCAAGTGTGGCGGCGACAAGGGCAAGGAAGGCAAGTGCGGCGGTGACAAGAAGAAGGACGGCAAGTGCGGCGAAGGCAAGTGTGGTGGCGACAAGAAGAAGGACGGCAAGTGCGGTGAAGGCAAGTGTGGCGGCGACAAGAAGAAGGACGGCAAGTGCGGTGAAGGCAAGTGTGGCGAGGGCAAGTGCGGCGGTTCCAAGAAGTAGTCGTCCCCGCGACGGCCTCGACGTGATTCCCACCGGAGTCACCGGCGCCGGCCTCGGCCTGCGAAGGGAGCTGATTGCTCCCCTCCAGGCCGGGGTGCCTGCCGAGATCGGCTTCTTCGAAGTCGCGCCCGAGAACTGGATGGACATGGGCGGGGCGAGCGGCCGGCAGTTCCGCGCCTTCACCGAACGTCATCCCTTCGTCGCACACGGGCTGTCGCTGTCTCTGGGCGGCTCGCTTCCCCTCGACGAACTGTTCCTCCGCCGAGTGAAGCGCTTCCTGGACGAGCACCACATCGTCCTCTACACCGAACACCTTTCCTACACGACCGACGACGGCCAGCTCTACGACCTGATGCCGATTCCCTTCACGGGGGAAGCCGTCAGGCACGTCGCGAAACGGATCCGCCATGTGCAGGACATCCTCGAGCGGCGCATCGCCGTCGAGAACGCGTCGTACTACGTGCAGGCCCCCATCGACGAGATGGGCGAGATCGAGTTCATCCGCGCAGTGCTGAGTGAGGCGGATTGCGCGCTGCACCTCGACGTGAACAACGTCTACGTGAACAGCGTGAATCACCGCTACGACCCCAAGGCGTTTCTCGACGCGCTGCCCGTAGATCGCGCTGTCTACCTGCACATGGCAGGACATTTCCACGAAGCGGACGATCTTCTGGTCGACACCCACGGCGCAGACGTGATCGATCCGGTCTGGGAGCTCCTCGACCACACCTACCGGCGCTTCGGCGTGCTGCCGACGCTGCTGGAGCGGGACTTCAACATCCCTCCTTTGCCCCGGCTGCGTCGCGAGGTCGCGAAGATCGCGCGATATCAGGCTCGGCACACCAAAGCGCAAAACGCTGCCGTATCCCGCCATGGCGCCCGCTGACTTCCGCGGCTACCAGCGGGCCTTCACGCTGCATGTGAGAGATCCCCGCGCGCATCCGCGCCCGGCCGGTGTCAGCTCCCGGCGGATGAACATCTACAACGAGCTGATGTTCAACAACGTACGCGGGTTCCTGGACGCGTGCTTCCCGGTCTCGCGGGAACTCCTGGGCGAGACCCGCTGGGCCCGCACTGCGCGCCGCTTCTTCGCGGAACACCGCTGCACCACGCCGCTCTTCCGCCAGATCCCCGAGGAGTTCGTGCGCTGGATGGCCACCCGCCCGGCGTCAGTGAAGATGCCGGATTTCCTGCCCCATCTGCTGCACTACGAGTGGGTCGAACTGGCCCTGGACGTGAATCCCAAGGAAACGCTCGTCCCCGGTACCGATGCCGCGGGCGACCTGCTGTCGGGGCGGCCGGTGCTCAACCCGGTGTCGCTGTTGCTGGAATATCCCTACGCCGTCCACAAGATCGGCAGCGGGTACCGGCCGCGCCCGGCGCAGCAGGAAGCGACGTTCATCCTCGCTTTTCGCAATCATGACGACCGGGTACGGTTCATCGTGCTGAACCCGGTGAGCGCCCGGCTCGTGGCGCTGCTCCGGGACACCAAGCTCACCGGCCGCGGCGCCCTTCGACGCATGGCCCGCGAAATGAACCACCCCGACCCCGCTGTCGTCGTGGCCGGTGGCGCGCAAATTCTGGAGAACCTGCGCCGCGAGGAAGCCGTGATCGGTACTGCGTCTCCCCGCCGCTGAGGGCCCGAACCGCCGTCAGTGGTGGTCGTGGTCTCCGGCCGGCTTCTCAACCTCCTTCACCGGCACGTCGATGGTCTGCCGGGTCTGCTGCCCGCCCGCACGCTGGAATACGAATGTCATTGGCACGCTCTCGCCGGCGGTCAGCGGCTTGGCGAGCCGGAACAGCATGATGTGGATGCCGCCTGGCGCGAGCTTCACGACCTTGCCCTTGGGAAGCGCAAGCTTCGGCAGGGCGCGCATGCGCATCACCCCACCCTCCATGCTCATCTCGTGAATCTCGCCGCGGCCGGCCGCCGGCGTTTCGATGCCGACGAGTTCGAGCTTGGCCCCGGCCTTCAGCGTTGCATAGGCGGCGGCGACGGGCTGCCCCGGCGCGGTGGCGCGCGCCCACGCATCGGTGATCGTGATCTCGTCGGGGTCCGGTCTGGCCAGGACGCCAGTCGCAGCCAGGACCAGGGCGGCCGCGGCCAGGAAACGCACGGCGGTATTCGGTTGTCGTAACACGTCGGAGCCCTCTGGAGAAAACGCCATTGTCACGGACTGCCACGCCGATGCGCAATCCGGGGAGGGCTGCGCCTATAATCCAGGGTTTACTGCGTCATACATATGAACCGACCGATACTCGCCTTCCTGCTGTTCTGCCTTGCCGCCACTGCGGCCTTCGCCCAATCCGCCACCCCGCTGATTCCCAACGCGCCTTCGCTCGCCGCGAAGGCCTGGGTGCTCATCGACTGGCGCAGCCGCCAGGTCCTGGCCTCCCGGGAGTCCGATCGCCGCGTCGAGCCGGCGTCGCTTACCAAGGTCATGACGGCGTACCTAACCTTCGACGCCCTCAAGCAGAAGCGGATCACGCTCGACCAGATCACCAAGGTGTCCGAGCGCGGTTACCGGGCCGAGGGCTCTCGCATGTTCCTCGACCCGAAGGTTCCCGTGACCGTCGAGGACCTGCTGAAGGGCATGATCGTGCAGTCGGGCAACGACGCCACCATCACCCTGGCGGAAGCCGTCGCCGGCAGCGAAGACACCTTCGTCGACCTGATGAACAAGCAGGCCGAGCGCATGGGGCTCAAGAACACGCACTTCATGAACTCCACCGGGTTGCCGGACGCGCAGCATTACTCCACCGCGCGGGATCTGGCCCAGCTCGCCGCCAATCTCATCCGTGATTTTCCCGAGTATCTGCCGCTCTACTCCACCAAGGAGTTCCGGTACAACAACATCACCCAGTACAACCGCAACCGGCTGCTCGCGATGGACCCGACCGTGGACGGCCTCAAGACCGGCTTCACGGAAACCGCGGGCTACTGCCTCATCTCGACGGCCAAGCGCGATCCCCGCCGGCTCGTGTCCGTCGTGCTGGGCACGAGTTCCGACAGCGCCCGGGCGATCGAAAGCCAGAAACTGCTGAACTATGGTTTCCAGTTCTTCGAGTCTGTGCGCCTGTACGAGCGCGATCAGCCCGTCAGCAGGATTCCCGTGTACAAGGGCGCCGAGGCTGAACTGAAGGCCGGGTTCCGCGACGATCTGATCTTCACCGTCCCGACCGGCATGTCCTCGAAGCTGCAGGCGGTGCTGGAGAGCCAGCAGCCCCTGATCGCGCCCATCCAGGCCGGCCAGCGCGTGGGCACCCTCAAGGTGACCCTCGACGGCAAGCCCTACGGCGAGTATCCGGTGGTGGCGCTGGAGACCATCCCCGTCGCGAGCTTCATCGGCCGCGCCTGGGACAGCCTGCGACTGATGGTGAAGTGACGCCGGTGCCGCGGCCCGCGGCACCGGCGGATCAGACCCTCCCCAGAGGAGCCGGAGAGTCACCCATGACCTGCTATCTGAACGGCGAGTACCTGCCCATCGAGGAAGCGCGGATCCCGGTCCTGGATCGCGGGTTCATCTACGGTGACGGCGTGTACGAGGTGATCCCGGTGTACCAGCGCTGGCCCTTCCGCCTCGCTGACCATCTGCGGCGGCTGCGACGGAGCCTCGATGCCGTGCGGATCGCCTCGCCCCACGATGATGCCGGCTGGACGGCCATCATCCAGGGCCTCGTCGACCGCCACCCCGCCACCGACCAATCCCTTTATCTTCAGGTGACCCGGGGCGTCGCCAGGCGGGATCACGCATTCCCGAAAGACACACCGCCGACGGTCTTCCTCATGACCAACCCTCTGGTACTGCCGACGCCAGAGTCCGTCGCGCAGGGGGTCAAGGCCGTCACGGCGACCGACAACCGCTGGTTCCGTTGCGACATCAAGTCCACGGCCCTGCTGGCGAACGTCCTCCTGCGGCAGTTCGCCGTCGACCAGGGAACCTCGGAATCGGTGCTGCTCCGCGACGGGTTCCTGACGGAAGGCTCGTCCAGCAACATCTTCGCGGTCCGCAACGGCGTCATCGCGACACCAGCCCGCAGCCACCTGATCCTGACCGGCATCACCTACGAGGCGATCGTCGACCTTTGCACGTCAGCCGGACTGCCGCTGGAGCAGCGCGACGTCTCCGAGGCCGAAGTCCGGCAGGCCGACGAGCTGTGGCTGGCCAGTTCGACCCGGGAGGTCCTGGCCATCACCACCCTCGACGGGCGTCCGGTTGGAAACGGCACCCCCGGCCCCATGTTTCGACGCATGTACGACCTGTTCCAGGCCCACAAGCGGGAAGTCTGTCCCGCAGCCTGAGGTCGCCGGAGCCCGCCATGAGCACACCCGCCGCACCCGAAGCCGCTTCGCTGATCGAGTACCCGACCGATTTCCCCATCAAGGTCATGGGCCGCCAGGGGCCGGGCCTAGCCCAGGAAGTGGTCGCCATCGTCCATCGCCACGCCCCGGACTTCGATGCCGGCACTGTCGAGATGCGAGCGAGCCGCGAAAAGAAGTACCTGTCCCTCACCTGCACCATCCGCGCGACCTCGCGGGAACAGCTGGATGCCCTCTACCGGGATCTCTGCGACCACCCGCAGGTGGTGATGGTGCTCTGATGGCACAGCCTGCGCCGGCTGCCGCCGGACGCGGTCCGCTGCCGACCGTCCGCCACCTGGGCGTGGCGGATTACCGCGAAACGTGGGAGTCCATGAAGACCTTCACGGGCGGGCGCGGGGAGTCCACGCCGGACGAGTTGTGGGTCGTCGAGCACCCGCCGGTGTATACCCTCGGCGTTGCCGGCCGCGAGGAGCACCTGCCGCGCGTAGAAAACGGAGTGCCGGTGGTGCGAACCGACCGGGGCGGGCAGATCACCTATCACGGCCCCGGGCAGATCGTCGTGTACACCCTGCTCGACCTGCGCCGTCTGGGCCTCACGATCCGGCCGCTGGTGCGGCACCTGGAGGGCGCGGTCGTGGACCTTCTGGCCAGCCACGGTGTCAACGCTGTGGGGGACGAGTCCCGGCCCGGCGTCTACGTCGCCGATGCAAAAGTTGCGGCCCTGGGCCTCAAGATTCGCGGCGGCTGCTCGTATCATGGTCTGTCCTTCAACGTGGACATGGACCTCGCCCCGTTCGCCGCCATCGACCCCTGCGGGCATCGCGGCCTGGCGGTCACGGACGCCCGTCGCCTGGGCCTGACCGCCCCGATGGACACTCTCGCGGACGCTCTCGTCCGCCACCTGATGGAGCGCCTGCATGGCTGAGAACACCACCGACGAATCGACCCGCAAGCAGACCGGGGCGGCCAAGACGGCCCGCAACCCGATCAAGATCGTGCCGGTCGAGGCGCTCAAGAAGCCATCGTGGATCCGCGTGAAGGCCTCGGCCAGTCCTCGCTTCCAGGAAGTGAAGGACGCCCTGCGCGCCCACAACCTCCACACCGTCTGCGAAGAGGCTTCCTGCCCGAACATCGGCGAATGCTTCGGCAAGGGCACAGCGACCTTCATGATCCTGGGCGATCTGTGCACCCGCCGCTGCCCCTTCTGCGACGTGGCGCACGGCCGTCCGAAACCCCCGGACGCCGAAGAGCCGAACAATCTCGCGCTCACGATCCGCGACATGAAACTCCGGTACGTCGTGATCACCAGCGTGGATCGCGACGATCTGCGCGACGGCGGCGCCAGCCACTTTGCCGACTGCATCCGCGACGTGCGCACCCACAGCCCCGCCATCACCATCGAGGTGCTGGTGCCCGATTTCCGCGGCCGGCTCGACGTGGCCATCGAGAAGCTGAGCGCGCACCCGCCCGACATCATGAATCACAACCTGGAGACCGTGCCCCGGCTCTACAAGCAGGCGAGACCGGGCGCGGACTACGCCCACTCGCTCAGGCTGCTCCAGGCCTTCAAGCAGCGCCACCCTGCGATCCCCACGAAGTCCGGCCTGATGCTGGGCCTGGGCGAGACCGACGACGAAATCCTCCAGGTGATGCGCGACCTGCGCGCCCACGACGTGGACATGCTCACGCTCGGCCAGTACCTGCAGCCGAGCAACGGCCATCTTCCCGTGCTGCGTTACGTCGAACCGGAACGGTTCAAGGATTTCGAGCGCGAGGCGCTGGCCATGGGCTTCCGCCATGCGGCGTGCGGCCCCATGGTCCGATCGAGCTACCACGCGGACCAGCAGGCCCACGAAGCCGGCGTCGCCGCGGCCGGCTGACCGGGACATCACAGAGGGACCCGCCATGCTGAATGCCTCCAGTCTCCTCACCGCGCTACAGAGCTTTCTCCAACGGCGTGGCGTGGAGGTCGAGCAGTTGCAGACCGACCCCGCGATGCGCGTGATGATCGACTGGTTCCGGGGCGGTCCTCTAGATGTGCTCGATGCGTCGACCAAGGCCGACGTGCTGGTGTATCGCTACGGTGGCTGGTCAGAGGGCTGCGCGACGGGCTTCAAGGTGAGCCTGCTGCGCCGGATCACCCAGACCGGCGCCGACGGCAAGGACACGGACTGGTACGCCGGCGTGACGCTGCTGTTCGAGCCGGCACGCTACGCTTCCATGGGCAGCTTCAGCACGACTTCTGCAGACTGGCCCTCGCTCGACGCCTTCCTCCGCGCCATCGAAAGCTCTCCGGCCTTCAAGGCGTCCCGCGACACCGCGCCGATGGGTGTGATGGTGGAAAGCGGCGGGATGCGCTAAGTACTATTCGCGCAACCCTTGCGGTCGCGCAGGTCGTGCAGACCTTCCCTGGCACGACGCGATTGCGCGGATCGGCATCGCCCCCCACCAGCGCCCCCCACCAGATATGGCGATTGAATAACGTCGCCGCCTGCTCTACTGTCGTCACAGTCATGGACCTTGAGAGGGCCATGGGTTCCCGCGATGGCTCGCGCAGCGTGAGCTGACCGGGACCATTTCGCTCGACTGCACTCTCTTTCCCGCTGCCGCTGCCCCTCCCACTTTCGTGACCAAGGGAATGCAGGTGCGCACAACACCGGAGGAAGTATGTGGACTCGCCATGCCGTCGCCATCGCGGCGCTTGCAGCCTGCCTTGCAAGCCCTTCCGTTGCAGTTGCCACGACATTCAGTGACTCTTCCTTCGACCTCGACGACTACACCACCACCGTTTTCCAATCCGGGGGAGCGACGATCGAGATACTGCAATCCGCGGACGACGGAAATCCCGGTGCCAACCTGCTGATATCCACGGACACCCCGGCCACCGGAAACTCGACGTTTCATTCGTCCGAGTACTTCCTCGGTAAGTCATTCTTCTACGATCCGCAGACGGACGGAGCGATCCGGAGCATCTCCTGGAAGGTAGACGTCAGCTTTCAGGCCTCGTCACCGAATTTCGTTCTTCGATCGCTGGGCGGCGGCATCCTGCTTTCGCAAGGCGGCAACCTGTACACGGCATTCTCGGCCCTGCCGGTTCAGCAGGGCATCTTCCAGACTGCGGCCGGGCTCGATCTCGCCGAATCCTCGTTCAATCTCGTCACGGATCTGACCACAGGCGCCACGGACCCGACCCTGCACCCGAACTTCGCGTCAGGCACGATCCAGTTCGGTACGCTGGCTGGCGTGTTCATCGAACCTTTCTCGGCCGCGCACAGCATCCTGATCAGGGGCGACAACCTGTCCATCGAGGTCACTCCCGTTCCCGAGCCATCCCAGTTCGTACTGGTCGGTGTCGGGGTTCTGTTGCTTGCTTTCCGGCGGACTCGCAGTCGTCATCGCGATGACGGCGTAACGCCTGCCACTCGCCATCGTTCCAGGAGACCTCAGTGAACAGAACCTCGCGCCAACTCATCGGAGCCTTCGCCCTCGCGGCCGCCGCCCAGGGCACCCTCGCCGCCACGGTCGTCGCCGACGGCCCCTACAACTTCCGCGACCACAGCACCGGGCTGATGTCCGGCTTGCCGGCTCGCGACCTCATCGTGTTCGGCATGTTCTTCGTGAGCCCGGACACGCCGGAGACCACCGCCACGTTCTCCCAGCGCGACACCGTGTCGAATGTCGATGTCACGGGGCCGCTACCGGCACAGCAGTACGCGTTCAACCCATGGATCTTCGAATATGTGGTTCCCTACAGCGCAGGACTCACCGGCGCGTGGAAATTCGAGTTCCGCAACGGCGCCGACGTCGCGGTGCGGGAGACCAACCCGCTGGGCGACGTCCCGTCGATGCCGCTGGCGGAGAACGTCACCATCACCGGGTCGGGCGCCAGCCCCACCATCCACTGGGACCTGCCCGCACTTCCCGCCGGCGCCGAGATCGACTACGCCAACGTGATCGTCTTCGAACGCTTCTCACCCACCACGTTCGATTTCCTGCACCTCAGCAATGCCCTGCCGGTATCCCAGACGAGCTACACGATTCCAGCAAACCTGATCAACCCTGCCTTTCCCGCCGCGGTGAACGAGCTTTCCATGGTGGACGGAAAGACGTACATCCTCGCAGTCGCGCTGGTGGACAGTGACGAAGCCGGGCTCATTCGAACCCGCTCGCTGCGAGGCATCGACTACACCACAGCACCCATCCCGGAGCCGGCGACGACCGCGCTGATGCTGACCGGTCTGGCAGGGATTGCCGGTATGGCCTGGGCTCGACGCCGCCGCGGATGCGCCTAATGCCGGCAGCACGACAGTGCCGTGCCAGGAAGAGACTGTCCGAGAAGAGACGCAGGTCAGGCACCACCTAAAAGCGCCTGCGCTTCGCGAATCACCCTTTCCGGACGGAGTTCCTGCAGACAGCGACTGAGGCTGTCCACATGCCGGTCGCACCCTTCCAGCAGGCACGGGACGCACTCCGCCTCGCCCTGCAGCAGAGTCACGTTTCCGGAATGCTGCGTGCCAACCATGGTCCAGGGGCTCGGCTCGGCGGTGCATGCCGCAGGCCACGGCCCCCACTTCACCGGATTGGACGGGCCGAACAACGCCAGCGTCGGCACGCCGGTTGCCGCAGCGAGGTGTGTGACGGCCGTGTCGGTACCGACGTAGAAGCGGGATCTCGCGATGAGTGATCCGAGCGCACCCAGCGACAGCTTGCCCGCCGCATTCAATGTTCCCGGAACTGCCGTGCACACTTCGGCCACGTAGCGACGCTCCGATTCTTCCCCGCCTGCGCAGATCACCGGCCGCAGACCTTCGGAGAGCAGCCACGTCGCAAGCGCCTGCCAGCCCTCTCGGGTCCAGCCCTTGTAGGCAAATTTCGGCGTCACATGGAGCACTGCGTATGCGGTACCCGGCGGCACGAGCGCATCCGCACTGGCGGCGTCCTCCGGACGCCATCCCGCCACCACCTCGTGATGCTTGTCGACGCCGAGGAGATCACACAGCGCGAGCCCGGCCACCACGGTGTGCACTTGCAGATTGTCGAAAGGGGCCCAGGACGACAGCAACGCCCGCTTCCACGCGGGTGCCTTGTCCGGGTCCAGCAGCCCGACGGCACGGCGCCCGGCGGCCCATGCGTAGAGCGTGGTGCGATCCGAGGTCTGCGCGCTGAGTGCGAGGTCGTAGCGCCGCCAGGTCTGACGGAATGTCCGCAGCCGGTCGCCGAAACGGTCCCGCTCGCCCACCGTGAGCACGCCGGAGATGTCCGGGTTGCCGGCCAGCACGCCCTCGGTTCCCCGGAACACCATGACGTCGATCATGGCCCGGGGCCAGGCGCGGCGCAGACTGCGGATCAGAGGCGTGACGAGCAGCACGTCGCCGATGCGACGCGTGCAGACCACGAGCACGCGCTGCGGAGCCGGACCCGTCGTCATCGCCTCGGCCACCTTCAGGAGGGCGACGCGGGCTCCCGCCGCGACGCGAGCATCGCCCCGAGGACGAGCGACACCATGTGGCCTTCCGGGAAGGTCCGGAAGTGGGAGTTGAACAGGCTGGTGAGAATCCAGCCGACGAGAACCGTTGCGCCGACCCAGGACCACACGGTCCGGTCGCGTGCCCGCCGCAGCGCGACGATCATCACGCCCAGGAACGCGGCGAGGCCGATCACCCCGGTTTCCATCGCAACAAGCATGAACTGGTTGTGGGGGTCGGCGGTACCTTCGCCCCGCCAGTCGGTGTAGCGCGTCTTCACGTGATCCGTATAGATGTTCCGGAAGCTGCCGGTGCCGTAGCCGACGATCGGATTGGCGGCGATCAGCTCCAGCGTGTTGCGGTAGACCACAGCTCGGAATCCGACCGAGGTGAGGATCTCGGACTCGTTGTGCGTCATCACCTCTTTCCAGGCGAGGTTCACGCGGTCGCGCAGGAGCGGCGAGAACTGGTAGGCGGCCAGGCAGAGAACCACCACCGCGGCCGCCACCGCCGGCACCTTGCGCAGGCCGAAACGCTGCACGCCCATCACGACCGGAATGGCCATCAGTACCAGATAGGCACTGCGCCCCGGCGACACGAACAGGATGTTCGCGACGAGCAGCACGACCGCGACGCCCATGAGACTTCTCGTCGCTCCGCGGGAAATGATCAGCAGCTGCGCACAGCACACGATGCCGACCGAAAAGAAGAGTCCCTGGGTCGTGTGGTTCTGGAACAGCACGCCGATCTCGTGATTGGGCCGCGAAGGTATCCACCCCGCGAACGCGATGAACGAGGCCACGACACCGACCAGCGCCGCGAGCGCGAAGGTCCACACGAAACGCTTCTTCCAGACCTCGTCCCCGAACAGGCCGAGCAGCAGGAACGCATACCCGAGCTTGCGCCAGCTCCAGAGACTCTCGAAGCGGCCCTGCCACTCCGCGGGTCCGTGGAGCATCCCGAGCGCGACGACTGCGAAGAAGATCAGGATGGCGAGACCGAGCGGCTGCCGGAACGCCGTACCGATCACGCGGTGCGCCTGACCGGAGAACAGGATCGCAAGCAGCAGCACGCCGCACGCCGTGCTCACGAGCGCGGTGGAAACGGGAATCGCGACGGCAGCGACGATGGCCGCGACCCGTGCCACGTCGAGCGCACGTGCGCTCCATCGGGAGAGCTGGGGCACGGCGGACTGCGCGGGGAAATCGGTGTACGAGGTCAAGTCGGGGTCAACGCCAGAGTTGGTAGAGGTACTTGCGCCGCAGCTTCTCCCAGCCGAACTTGAGCCGCTGCAGGGCGGGGGGCGGGGCCGGTTCCACCATGGACTGGAACAGGCCGTTCTTGCTGCCCTGCTCCACCACCGGCTCTTCCAGCCATAGCATCGCGATGCCCAATGCCTTGTCGATCTCCTCGAACTGGTTGTCGATGGGCTTGGTGATGCGGTGCTCGGCGATCCAGTCGAGCCGCATGCCGGCGGTCCGGGCGCCGAGGATGTAGGAATCGCCGAAGCGGCCGCGCTGCGCAGGATAGAGGCGCTGACCCTCCACGCGCTGACTGCGCGGCGTGTAGAAGTTGCCGCCCGACCCGATGAAGATCACGCGCGGTTCCGGCCACCGGATGCCCTCGCGCAGAGCAGCCTCCACGCCTTCGCCGAAGTCCGGTGACAGCACGACGTCGTCCTCGAGAATGAGGGCGCGCTCCTGTCCGCGGTCCCGCACGCGGCGGATGGCGGCCACGTGCTTCAGCGCGCAGGACTTCTGGTTCGGCCGGAGGTCATTGCCCGGCGTGAACCACTCGCGGTCCAGCTCGGGCGTCAGATCCGCGGTATCCAGTTCGTGGATGAACTCCGCCTCGAGACCGAAGCGGGCCAGTTCGCGGGTGACGTGCTGCCTGCGCTCCTCGAAGCTTCGCACGTTGATCACGTACAGGGCATCGAGCCCGAACTTCATCACCCGATCACCTTGTAGTAGTCCCGGAACCACGCGATGAAACGCGTGACGCCTTCCTCGATAGAGGTCGATGGCGCGAAGCCCACGGCATCATTCAGTGCATCGACGTTGGCGTACGTCGCTTCGACGTCGCCGGGCTCCATGGGCTGCAGGTCGACGATGGCCTTGCGCCCGAGCGCGGTCTCCAGGAGCCCGAGGAAACGCGACACTTCCACGGAATCGTGATTGCCGATGTTGAACACGCGATACGGCGCCCAGCTCGTGGCGGGAGACGCCCCGCCAGCCCCGGACGGCGCGGGTGCGGGGATGTGGTCCATGACCCGGACGATTCCCTCGACGATGTCGTCCACGTAGGTGAAGTCGCGGCGCGACTTCCCGAAATTGAACAGCTTGATCGTCCTGCCCTCGGCGATCGCACGAGCGAACAGCACCGGCGACATGTCCGGCCGACCCCATGGCCCATACACCGTGAAGAACCGCAGTCCGGTCGTCGGCAGCCCGAACAGGTGACTGTACGTGTGCGCCATCAGCTCGTTCGCGCGCTTCGTGGCCGCGTACAGACTCACCGGATGATCGACCGGATCGCTCTCGTGGAACGGGAGCTTCGTGTTGCCGCCGTATACGCTGGAACTGCTCGCGTACACGAGATGCGGCGTCCGGTGATGCCGGCACGCTTCCAGGACATTCAGGAACGCCGTGATGTTGCGGTCGATGTAGGAGCGGGGGTTCTCCAGCGAGTAGCGCACCCCCGGCTGGGCCGCGAGGTGGATCACGCGGTCGAACGCCGCCCCGGCGAAGATCTCCTCGACCGCGGCGGCATCGCACAGGTCCCGTTCGATGTGGCTGTAGCTGCCGTGCGGAACAAGCGTGGACAGCCGGGCGCGCTTCAGCGCGACATCGTAGTAGTCCGTGAGGCTGTCCACGCCAATGACGTCGTGGCCGCGGTCCAGCAGACGGTGCGCGGCATGCATGCCGATGAATCCGGCAGTGCCGGTGACCAGAACCTTCAATTCCTGCCCTCCAGGGCCGATGCGAGACCCGAAGCATACTGGTCCAGACCCAGTCGCGAGCGGACCCGGTCGGATTGCATCACTTCGCGCAGGCGCGCCTGGTTCTCGGGCAGCTTCGAGCGGTCGTTCTCGCGGTGCCACAGGTGGAACACCGGCACGGCGAAGCGGCCGTTCTTGTGGTGAATGCCCGCGCGCTGGAGACGCACGACGAGGTCGGAGTCCTCCATGCCCCAGCCTGTGTAGGCCTCGTCTAGGCCGTTGACCGCGACGAGATCCCGCCGCCACACGGCCAGATTGCAGGTCTTGAGCCCTTCCCAGCGCATCGGCTCGCGCTTGCGCCAGGCGCCTTCCCCGAGATCCAGCAGCGGCGCCACGCGATTGACGTCCCGACGCAGCCAGGCGAGAAACCATCGGACGCCGGTCCAGCGTTCCACCGGGACGCGCTCGGCGAGCACCCTCTTCGTGAACGCTTCCGACAGCAGGACGCGATTGCCGCCGACGAACCAGCCCGCCTCCGCGAGCGAACGGTGCCGCGCCACGAAGTCCGGCCCCGGAACGCAGTCGCCATCGGTGAAGACGATGTAGTCGGCATCCGTCCCGGACACGGCCTTGTTGCGGATGGCCGCTGCGCGGAACCCGTTGTCCTCGTGCCATACGTGCCGGACCGGGAAGGAGGCCGTCGCGACGAATCGCTCCACCACCTGACGCGTGTCTGTCGTGGAGCCGTCGTCCGCGACGATCAGTTCGAAGTCGCGCACTGACTGTGCGGCGTAGCCGGCCAGAGCGGCGGCAAGCGCGTCGGGCCGGTTGTATGTCGTCACGATGACGGCAAGCTTCATCGCCCCGCGTCCCGCTGGGCGAGCCACGCCTTGAGATACCGGTAGTAGGTGCCCTCGGCGTTGGCGACGGCGAGTACGAAGCCTTCCCTGCCATCGAGGAAACCTGCGCGAAACACATAGGTGCGCAGGAACGCCCAGAGCCCGTGGAACACCGCGCCCGACACCGAACCGCCCTTCCCGCGCGCTGCGCGCATCTGCGCCCCCGCGGTGGAGTACCGGTTCATCTTGTCGACGACCTCGTGCAGATTCACGAACGACTCGTGGCGCAGGGGGTGGGACAGTCTGCCCACCGGACCGTCAGCCACCACCCGCTCGTGCACGATGTCGTCGGAGAACCTTGCGCAGTCTCGGCGGAACAGTCGCAGGATGTGGTCCGGCCACCACCCGGAATGCCGCATCTCCCGTCCGCAGAAACTGGAAGAGCGAGGCAGTTCGTAGGCAACGACGTCCCCGGCGCGGCTGACGGCCGATCGGATCTCCTCCGCCAGCGCCGGCTCCACCCACTCGTCGGCATCGATGGAGAACACCCAGTCGCCGCCGGCGAGAGCCAGGGCGCGATTCTTCTGCGGCCCGAAGCCGGGCCAGTCCGGCGTGACGGTGACTTTCGCGCCCGCGGCCTCGGCAAGTGCCACGGTGCGATCCGTGCTGCCGGAATCGACGACGATGATTTCGTCGGCAAAGCGTACGGAGGCGAGGCAGCGGGCGATCGCCGCCTCCTCGTTCTTCGTGATGACGATGACGGAGAGCTTCACGCGGCGCGGGAGCTCGCCACGGCATCGACCGCGGGAGCGCCGGCCACGGGCGTGTACTCCGGCACCCATCGCTGCAGGGCTTCGCGCACCTCGTCATCGCCGCGCGTCACCACTTCGAACCAGCGCCCGAGTTCCTCCTGCAGTCCCGGCGTGGCATCGCGCGAGCGGGCGATGCGCAGCTTGGGATGCGGCGTGGGCAGCGTGGCCTCGTCGTCGGCCAGCACCTCCTCGAACAGCTTCTCGCCAGGCCGCAGCCCGGTGAAGACGATGCGGATGTCCTCCTCGGACAGGCCGGACAGCCGGATCATCTCGCGCGCGAGATCGACGATCTTCACCGGCTCGCCCATGTCGAGGATGAAGATCTCGCCGCCCTTGCCCATGAGCCCCGCCTGCAGCACCAGCTGCGAGGCCTCCGGGATCGACATGAAGTACCGCGTCATGTCCTGATGGGTGACGGTGACCGGCCCGCCCGCGGCGATCTGGTCGCGGAATTTCGGGATCACGCTCCCGGTGCTGCCGAGAACGTTGCCGAAGCGGACCGTGACGAAGCGCGTGCGCGAGGTCGTCTGCAGCGACTGGCAGATCATCTCGGCGAGTCGCTTGCTGGTGCCCATGACACTCGTGGGATTCACGGCCTTGTCGGTGGAGATCAGGACGAACTTGTCCACGCCGTGCGCTGCCGCGGCCCGGGCGGTGCGCCAGGTGCCGAGCACATTGTTGCGCACGCCTTCCCAGGCATTGGCGGTCTCGACCATGGGCACGTGCTTGTAGGCGGCCGCATGGAAGACTGCCGCGGGCCGCCACTGCGCCATGACGGCGTTCAGGCGGTCGTCGTCCTTCACGTCGCCCAGGATGCACACGAGCCGGGTGGCAAGTTGGCGCTGCGAGAACTCCTGCTCGATCGTATAGAGCGCGAACTCGCTCTGCTCGAACAGCACCAGCGTGTGCGGCTCGTAGCGGGCGATCTGGCGGCACAGCTCCGAGCCGATGGAGCCGCCGGCCCCCGTGACCATCACCACCGAACCCCGTATCCACTGGCGCAGACCGCTGTCGTCGAGTTGGACCGGGTCCCGGCCGAGCAGATCGTCCACTTCGACCGGCCGCACCGCGGACAGGCTGACGCGCCCCGAGACGAAGTCCTCGTACGAAGGCACGGTCATGACCTTCACGTCGGCTTCGCGGCAAAGCGCGATCGCGCGCTTGCGAACGCCGTGCGCCTGGCCGGGCAGCGCGATCACCGCCAGCGCGAGGTCCATTGTCTGCGCGAGCCGCGGCAGGTCGTCGAGCTTGCCGACGACCTTCACGCCGTGGATCTCGCGGCCCTGCTTGCCCGAGTCGTCGTCGAGCAGGCCCACCACCAGCCAGTCCTCGCTGCGCGCCACGGTCTCCAGCAGGCGCGCCGCCGCGCTGCCGGCCCCGAGCACGACGACCCGCTTGGCATCGAGGCGCGACAGCCGCACGAGATGGCCTTCCTTCCACGCGCGGTAGAGGATGCGGCTGCCGCCCATGAGGACGGAGAGCAGGATCGGGTAGAGGATCAGCGTGGAGCGCGGGGTTTCCCGGAGCTGGAAGAAGAACAGCACGAAGGCGATCGTCGTGGCGCCCATGCCGGCGGCCACGAGGATGCGCCGGAAGTCCGTGATGCTCGCGTAGCGCCACAGACCCCGGTAGAGACTCAGCCGCCAGAAGATGGCCGCCTGCGCGGGCACGATCCACAGGAGCTTCGACCACATGCTCGCCTGGAACTCGACCGGCACCTCGAAGTTGAAGCGCAGCAGGAAGGCCGCGATCCAGGCCAGGGCGCAGGCGAGGATGTCGTGCGCAAAGGCGGTGAAATTGCGGCCGAACGCCTTGAGGTTGTTCAAATGGTCATCCCGGAAACTGCCGGGGCTGCCGGTCGTTCATCGATGTCGTTCCTCCTGGAGGGGGGCGCCGCAGACGCCGGCGTCATTGTCGCCCGGCCCGCGAAGCCGGGAAACGCCGCCGGCAAATTGTAGAGACGGGGTGCCGCCTCCACAACGCGCCCGCCAGGCGCGGTGCCCGCTTCCGACAGTCAATGCGACGCCCCGTTCGCCGCCTGCGACCGTACGAAGCGTCCCCAGGCGGTGTCGACGGCAATGCCCGCGGCGACGTAGACAACCGCCAGCGCCGCCAGAAGCAGGATCTGGAGGCCCATCCCCTGCCCTTTCGCGACCAGGGCGGCAGCCGCGGAAAGCACCATCAGCCCATACGCGGCCAGCGCCGTGCGCCGATGTCCCCAGCCCAGTTGCACCAGCCGCTGGTAGTAGTGGGTGCGGTGGGGACGCCAGAAGCGTTCTCCCCGGAGCATGCGGCGCAGTAGCGTGACCGTCGCATCGGCCGCGAAGGGACCGAACACGACGACGGGAAACCATAGCGGCCAGTGGCCCCGCGCCCATCCCACGAGCCCCAGCGCCGCCGCGAGAAAGCCCAGCGGGATCGACCCTGCGTCCCCCATGAAGACCCGGGCGGGATGGAAGTTGAACACGAGAAACGCGCCGGCCGCCGCGGCGATCCCGACGGCGCCGGCGGCGAGCGCCGTGTCCCCGACGGACTGGGCCGCAACGGCGCAGGCGCCGAACCCGAACAGCGCCATGCCGCCCGCAAGGCCATCCGAACCGTCCATGAAGTTGTAGAGGTTGGTCATCCAGACGACGGCCACGGCGACGATCGGCAGCCACCAGCCGAGGTGACCGGCCGGCAGGCCCAGCGCCAGCAGTGCCGCGGCGGCCGCAAAGTGCGCGCCGAAGCGCATGCCGATGGGCAATCCCTTTCGGTCATCGGCAAACGACACGACCGACAGCATCAGCGCCGCCGTCGGCAACACCCAGGGCACGCCGGACACGGCCAGCGCAGGCAGCGCTCCCGCCATGATGCCGAGCCCGCCCACCCTGGGAATCGGCTGGCTGTGCAGCGATCGCTCGTTCGGACGATCGAGGGCGATGGCGGCACGGCCGGACCGCAGGAGCCACCACAGGACGACGAAGCACACGCCGCCACCAAGGACAGCCGCGACAAGCCCGGTCATCGTTCCGCGCGGGTGGCGGACACCCCCGCACCGGTCAATGGCGGAACCCGGTCGCCGGCCTCGTTCATGGCGCTGCGGTAGAGCGCGAACGTCTCGGCGATGACGCGGCTCATGGAGAACTCCTGCTCCGCCCGTTCACGGCCGCGACGCCCCATCGCCTGACGCAGCGCCGCGTCCTCGATGAGCCGGCGCAGCGCGCGAGTGAGGCTGTCGGCATCGCGAGCAGGGACCAGCAGCCCGTTATCGCCGTCGGTCACGACTTCGCGGCAGCCCGGCACATCCGTCGTGACGATCGCCCGGCCGCAGGCGGCGGCCTCGATCAGCGCCTTGGGCAATCCTTCGCGATAGGACGGCAGGCACACGACATGGGCCTGCTGGAACACCGGAATCATGTCGTTGCACCAGCCCCAGTACTCGATGACGCCCTCGGCCTGCCACTCGGTCAACTGTGTCTCTGGGATGCAGGCGAGGTTCTCCGGGTCGGGCGAACCCACCAGGGCGAAGCGGGCCCGAATCCCATCGCGCAGCAACGTGCGCGCCGCAGCCACGAACTCTTCCACCCCCTTGTCGCGCAGCATGCGCGCGGGCAGAACGACCAGCGGCGGGCCCTCCGGTTCGAGGACGACGGTGAAGCGCGACGGGTCGACGCCGGAACCGCGGATGAGCGTCACACGGGACCGGTCGACGATCCGCTCCCGCGTGAACTGCTCGGCGTCGTCACGGTTCTGCAGAATGAGGCGCGCGTTGTGGCGATCGAGCAGCAGATGGAATGCGGCTCGCAGAATCGGGCGAAGCATCCGGGCCTTGAGGTCCTGCGACGCGAAGACATAACCCAGCCCCGCCACGGCGTTGATGATGATCGGCACGCGCGTCACGCGCGCCGCGACCGAACCGTAGAGCACCGGCTTGATGGCCACCTGGTGCACGATGTGCGGCCGCACCTTGCGGAAGACGCCGATGACTTCGCGCAGCGCGGCGAGTTCCCTCAGCGGATGGGTGCTGCGACGGGACCAGTGCAGGGGAATCAGTTCGAGGCCGGCGGCGCGGATGCGCTCGGCATCCTTGCCGACCCGCGTGGCGACCGTGACATGGAACCCGGCCTCGCGCGCGGCGATGGCGAGCGGCAGGCGATGGGAGCAGAAGAACCAGTCCTCGCTGATGAGGAACAGCAGCCGCGGCGCACTCAAGCGACGAGCCCCCCGCTCCAGGTGTCGAGCCATGCTTCGAACATTAGCACGACCCAAAGCCGGTGCTGCCAGTTGCGCGTACCCGCGAGATGCTCGCTCCAGCATCGGCGCACGGCGGCCGCATCGAAGAATCCCTCGCGGCGCAGACGCCCTTCGTCCAGCAGCGAATCCGCCCAGGCCCGGAGCGGCCCGCGTAGCCACGCGTCGAGCGGAATGCCGAATCCCATCTTGGGTCGCTCGACCAGCGCGGCGGGCACGTGGCGGTAGAGCACGTCGCGCAGGATCTTCTTGCCCCGGCGATCGTCGACCTTGTGCCCGACCGGAAGCCGCCAGGCGAACGCCGCGACGCGGTGATCGAGAAACGGCACCCGCGTCTCCAGACTCACGCCCATCGCGGCACGATCGACCTTCACGAGGATGTCGTCCGGCAGATAGCCGAGCGTGTCGAGAAACATCATCCGCTCGGGCAGGGACAGCGACGGCGGGGGGTCGGCCGTCAGCCACCCGCTGGGCCCGCCGCGATGGCCCGCCACGAGATCGGCGCCCCAGAAACTCGTCAGCTGCTCGTAGAGCTGCGCGGCGCTCTCCGCTCCGAGCACCCCGGCGAGCTTGTGAATCCGATCGCCCACCGCCTTGTGGCGTTTCAGTTGCGGAAGCAGCTTGGCGCCGCCACGCGCCAGCCGATCCCAGCCCGCCGGCGGCACGGAACGGAGCAGGCTTGCCGCGGAACGGCGCAGCCCGGCAGGAAACTGCTCGCCGAGACGGCCGAGTCGATTCGCGAGCCGGTGCCGGTTGTAGCCGCCGAAGATCTCGTCGCCTGCATCGCCGGACAGACTCACCGTGACGTGCTGCCGCGCGAGTCCCGCGACCAGATGCGTGGGGATCTGCGACGAATCGGCAAAGGGTTCGTCGTAGAGCATCGGCAGGCGCGGCACCGCGCTGCGGGCCTCCTCCGGCGAGAGGATCCATTCCGTGTGATCCGTGCCGAGGTGCGTGGCCACCGCGCGCGCGTCCGCGGCCTCGTCGTAGTCGCCCTCGCGGAATCCGATGGTGAAGGTGCGCACCGAGCGGGCGCTCTGCGATTGCATCAGCGCGACGACCGTCGACGAGTCGATCCCGCCGGACAGGAAAGCGCCCAGCGGCACGTCTGCCACCATCTGCGCCTTCACGGCATTGCTGAGGAGGGAGTGCAGTGCTTCGGCCGCCTCGTTCTGCGTGCCGCGGAACGGGTCCGACCGGGCATCACGTATGGCCTCGCCAAGCGACCAGTACGCGGTCGGCGAGGGCGACCGGGCCTCGGCAAGGTGCTGCCCGGAGTACCGGACGACGTGCCCCGGCGCGAGTTTCGACACCCCGGTGTAGATGGACCTCGGCGCCGGAATGCACGCATGGCGGACGTAGAGCGACAACGCCTCGCGGTCGAGGCTTGCGCGGAAATCGGGATGGGCGCGGAAGGCCTTCAGTTCCGAGGAGAACAGCAGCAGCCCGCCCGACCAGCCGTAGTAGAGCGGCTTCTCGCCGAACCGGTCCCGCGCGAGGGTGAGGGTGCGCGCTTCGCGGTCCCAGAGGGCGAAGGCGAACATGCCCACCATCCGCTCGAGCGCGGCCTCCACGCCCCAGCGTTCGAAAGCGGCGAGCATCACCTCCGTATCGGAGTGCCCGCGCCAGGGCGTCGAGTGCCCGGAGGCTTCCAGCTCGGCGCGCAGTTCGCCGAAGTTGTAGATCTCGCCGTTGAAGGCGATCACCAGCCGGCCGCTCGACGAGAGCATCGGCTGATGGCCTTCGGGCGAGAGGTCGAGGATCGACAGGCGTCGATGGGCGAGCGTGATGCCTGCGGCCGCGTCGAGCCACAGACCCTGATCGTCCGGCCCGCGATGCACGAGCGAGGCGGCCATCGCCTCACCCGCCCGCGTCGCGGCCTGCGGATCCACGGGCCCCGCCCGCCAGAAGCCGGCGAACCCGCACATCAGGGCCGCGCCTCGCGAAAGCGCCGGGTCACGCTGCGCGCAGCCGCTGCCACAGGGAGTCCCATTCCCGTCGCTGCTCGTCGGTCGGGGCCGCACCGATCCGCCGGAAGAACAGCGCATCGCATCCCGGCAGCCCGGCCAGGACGTCCACGCCTGCCTTCGCCCAGGCGACGAGCGTGGCGCGCAAGGCGCCCGTGCTGTCGCCGCGTGCGCGCGCATGTCGGGTGTACGCCTGCAACCGGCCGAACCGCCCCTTCAGCATGCGCGACGCGGAGTAGTCCCCCTGCCGATAGCCGAGGAGGATTTCCGGGCAGGCGGCATAGCGGCTCACGTCCGCCGCGCGCATCAGCAGCTCCTGATCCTCGGCGCGCGGTGCATCGGGGACGCCATAGCGATGACGCCGGAACCATTCGATCCGCCCGAACCACGTGGGATGCGGCATCGGAATGCCGCTCCAGGGCTGCGCGCAGATTTCCTCGTGCACGGCGCGATGGGGCAGAAGGCCGATCACTTCGCCCGCATCGCGGAAGGCGAGCGCGCGCGCCGCCACGAGGTCCACCTCGGTGTGCGCTTCGAGGAAGTCGAACTGGGTCTGCAGGCGCTGCGGGTAGGCGATGTCGTCGGCGTCCATCCGGGCGAAAAAGCGGCCACGCGCGAGATCGATGGCCTGATTGAGGCGCGTCGCCAGCCCGGCATGACGGCCGTCGGAGTGCACGACGATCCGGGCATCCCCCGCCGCCCGGGCGATCGCGACGGTGTCGTCCGTCGAGCCGTCGTCCATCAGCAGGAGTTCCCAGGAAGCGAGCGTCTGCCAGCGGATCGACGCCAAGGTAAGGGCGAGCGTGGCAGCGGAGTTCCGGGCCGGCAGGGCGATGGTGACGAGCGGCGTGCTCACGCATATCCCTCGGCATGACGCCTTGTCACCATGAAATCTCGACCCAGTCGGCAGAATTGGGCACCCAGTACTCGAGATCCTGCGGAGCCGGGGCGACGACCCGTCCGGCAGTCTCGGCCCGCAGCCACGCGCCCCACCACGAGAGCGTACTGTTCGACACCACAGAGTATCGGCATTGCGTCATCAACCACATATCGAGGACTTCGCCACCAGCGCCCGCATTCCAGTCCACGAGGGTGCGCGGCAGTCCAGACGGCAGCGCGTTCAGAAGCCATTGCGGCTCGTCCCCGAAGAGATAGAGGTGTTCAACCGTTCCCGCCGCACTCAGAGTATCCAGAGCGGCCCGGTAGTAGTTCTCGTCCAGACCGGGTCGCCCTCGCGCCTGCTGGATACTCCCGTCCGCCAGGCGATGATGATGGCGGCGGCAATGAATCGCTACGGACCCGCTACGACACATCTCCTGTCCCACCGACCGATTGCGAGCGTCGATCGGAGCGGCTGGTGCCAATTCCGTCAGCAGCAGCGGACGGATGCGTCGGAAGTAGCGTTCGTCCTGCCAGTAGCCGTCGAGGTGCAGGGTACCTCTGACGTCAAGCGAAAGGAGTTCCGGATAGAACCGCTTGGAATCTCGTTCGACGATGGATGACACTCCGGGCACGAGTCCGAGTTTCGCGATCTTGCGGCGAATACGCCACCATCCGAGGTCCATGGACGGCGGCAGCCAGCGGCGCGAACTCTGCAGGCCATGTGGGGCCAACGCGAAACGGTCGAGTCGGTACTGTCTCCCATAGCGCACATCAGAGCGGAAGAAATCGACATCCAGAACCAGTTGCGCGCCGACCCGCTCAGCGACCGATCGCGCCGCGGCATAGCAGAAAAGCTGATTGCCCAGCCCGCCCACCACCTTGGCGACGACTTTCGGAGCCTGGTCACTCATCGCCGAGTCATCCGCGCTCCAGCGGATATGTCCGAAAGCGACCGCGCGCCCCACGCCCACCCAGCCTCATGAGACGGCGAAAACCAAACAATGCCCAGCCGATACGACGTCTCCGATCTTCTGGGCACGCTCACTCAGTCGCCGATGCACTGAAGGTATCCGGAGGGCGCCACTGAGACGAGCAGCTTGTCATCGACTCCGGAATCAATACGAAACCTCCGATTCTCGCGGAGAAACTCGAACACCGCAGACTTTGGACTGTTGCCCGGCCGCCACGGACGATCCCCGAAGGCCTGGACCGGCATGTCTTCGATGACCGTGTCGAACACAACAAGGTAACTGCCTTTTGAAACGAAGGGCGAGTAAAGCCTCAACTCCTCAAGCACATGCTGGTGGGTATGGTTCGAGTCTAGAACCACCATCACAGGCGCACGCGCGCCAACTCTCTCCCTGACTTCCGAAACGATTCCTGAGTCGATTGACGACCCCTGTATCAGCGAGATGCGGCGTGCCATCGGATGTTCTTCGATTGCCTTGCGGTTGTGCGGCCGGATGTCGATGTCCACTCCAATGACCTCCCGCTCACCTCCCATCAGTTCGAGCATGGACGCATAGAAGACGAGAGAACCCCCGTGCGCGACACCCGTTTCCACGATGACTTCCGGCCGGACTCGCCAGATAAGCTCCTGCATTGCGACAATGTCTTGCGGGTACTGAATAATCGGCCGCCCCATCCACTCGAAGTGGTAGGAGTACTTGCGGGCGTTCGCCGCGAGGAACCAGTCATGCGACTTGGCCAGCAGATCCTTGTCCTTGCCCTGTGCTTCGATTTCCTCGACACAGTCTTGCTTGAATCGTTCGTTCGGGGTCATTGTCTAGCCTCCGGCTCCGTTTCCGTCCTCGCCTTTCGCGCCCCAGGTAGTGGCGATTGCGCACAACTTCCCGCCACCGCTTGTCGATAGGCACACCCTCGACACATCGCCACCCTGACCCTGGAGGCACTCGCCGCGCCTCGCCACGGTGGCATCGCCCAAGGCCCGAAACCGATCGATTCCGGTCGGGAAACGCGCAAACTTGGCAAGCTATCATGCAGGGAATGCCGGTTCAAGTGAGCGGTTAGGGCGTCGTGCTCCCGCAACGACTACCGAGTCTTCTGAGAGCACCCCTGACCCGAACCTTCCGCCGCTTTATGCACGATGAGTCATCGACTATCATTCTCGGACAGTCGATCGCTTCGATCATCCATAGAAGATCACCGTGACAGTCGAAACAGAGAGAAGATTTTGAAGGTCGTCATCCTCGCCGGAGGGCTCGGCACCCGGATCAGCGAAGAATCTCACCTCAAGCCGAAACCGATGATCGAAGTCGGCGGCAAGCCAGTGCTTTGGCATGTGATGAAGATCTATTCGACGTATGGCCTGACAGATTTCATCATCTGCCTGGGGTACAAGGGATATATCATCAAGGAGTACTTCGCGAACTACTTCCTTCACATGTCCGATGTGACCTTCGACATGGCGAACAACGCGATGACAGTACATCAGGCAAGCGCCGAACCGTGGAAGGTCACGCTCGTCGATACCGGCGAACACACAATGACCGGCGGTCGACTTCGCCGAGTACGGAGTTACCTGGGAGACGAGCCCTTCTGCTTCACCTACGGCGACGGACTGTCGGACATCGACATCGGCGCGCTCCGAGCGTTTCACGGTGCGCGTGGCACGCTCGCGACCGTGACGACGGTGCAGCCACCCGGCCGGTTTGGCGCCGTGAACGTCAGCGAATCCAAGATCACCAGCTTTCGAGAGAAGCCGGATGGTGACGGTGGCTGGGTAAGCGGCGGCTTCTTCGTGCTCTCTCCCCGCGTCATTGACTACATCGCGGGGGACGACACCGTCTGGGAACGCGAGCCGATGGAACGACTGGCAAGCGAAGGACAGATGTCTGCCTACCTTCACCGGGGCTTCTGGCAGCCCATGGACACCCTTCGAGACAAGGTCCTCTTGGAGGAGCTTTGGAGTTCTGGCACCGCCCCATGGAAGACCTGGGAATGAGTGACGCGTATTGGAACGGCCGTCGCGTCTTCGTCACGGGTCACACGGGCTTCAAGGGTGCCTGGTTGTCGCTCTGGCTGACCCGCCTCGGCGCCCACGTGACTGGCTTTTCGCTGGCGCCCCCGACGGAGCCGAATCTCTTCAGCCTCGCACGACTCCCGGAACGGATGACCTCCCTGTCGGGAGATATCCGCCATCGCACCACACTTGAAGAAGCGTTGTCAGAAGCCGCGCCGGAGATTGTCTTCCACCTGGCCGCCCAGTCTCTGGTGCGGGCGAGCTATGCGCAGCCCACGGAGACTTTCGACACCAACGTAATGGGCACCGTGAACCTGCTGGAAGCGTGCCGCTCGTCCAAACGGGTGAAGGCAGTGATTGTCGTCACCAGCGACAAATGCTACGAGGAGTCTCCCGAAGGGAAAGCGCATACGGAGGACGACCCGCTTGGCGGGTACGATCCCTACGCGGCGAGCAAGGCGTGCGCTGAGATCGTTACGGGGTCCTATCGCCGCGCATACTTCTCGGATTCTTCCGGCCCCCGTGTTGCTAGCGTTCGGGCCGGCAATGTGATCGGCGGCGGCGACTGGGCGGCGGAACGGCTGATTCCCGACCTTGTGCGCGCGTTTCTGGATGGTCGGCCTGCAGTCATCCGCCATCCGCACGCAACCCGTCCATGGCAGCATGTGCTGGACCCGCTCAATGGCTATCTGATCCTGGCGGCCAGATTGGCCACCGAGGGAGCAGCATTCGCCAAGGCATGGAACTTTGGCCCCTCTGTCATCGACGCCCGCCCGGTCGCCGAGATCGTGGACCGGTTCGTACAGGTCTGGGGACCTGGCGCGGGATGGCGCACGGACACTGCTCAACAGCAACGCGAGGCCCCGATGCTCTCCATCGATGCCTCCCGCGCCCGCGCTGCATTGGGATGGCGTTGCACGCTCGGCATCGACGACGCCTTGAGCTGGACTGCAGAGTGGTATCGAGGATGGGCCGAGGGTACCTCTGCCGACCGGCTCTGCGACCTACAGATCGAACGATTCATGCGCTTGCGAGGCCCCCTTTGATACCGTCGTCCTGCAGGTTCTGCGGAAGCGCTCTCGAACACGCGTTCTGCGACCTGGGCCTGAGCCCGCTGTCCAACGCTTTTGTGGCGCCCGCGAGGGCGCGTGGGCCGGATGTCTTTTTTCCCCTGCAGGCCTACGTGTGCTCGGACTGTCTTCTCGTTCAACTCGACCAGTTCGAGACACCCGAGAAGATCTTCAACAACTACGTCTACTTCTCTTCCTTCTCGGACTCCTGGCTGGCGCACTGCAGGGATTACGTTGACCAGATTGTGCCTGCACTGGGGTTGAACGAGTGCAGCCGCGTCGTCGAACTCGCGAGCAATGACGGATACCTCCTTCAGTACTTCAAGGAACGCGGGATCCCGACTACCGGCATTGAACCGGCCCGGAACGTGGCCGACACCGCCATCGCCAGGGGCATCGAGACCATCTGCGCCTTCTTCGGCGAGTCGCTCGCTCGCACCTTGGCTGCGGACGGCCTGCAGGCCGATCTCATCGTGGCGAACAACGTTCTTGCCCACGTTCCCGACCTAAACGATTTTGTCGCAGGCATCGGGCACATCCTAAAGCCGGGCGGAATTCTGACGGTCGAGTTTCCTCACCTTCTAACGCTCATCCAGCAGAATCAGTTCGACACGATCTATCACGAACACTTTTCGTACTTCTCACTCCGTACCTGCATGCGTGTATTTGCGGCACATGGCCTACGCGTGCATCACGTGGACGTTCTCTCCACCCACGGAGGCTCTCTGCGGGTCCACGCCAGCCCCGCAGCAGGCGAACGCCCAGCGGACTCGTCGGTCGCCGACGTTCTCAATGCCGAGCAGCGGGCGTCGCTGGACCGACTTGAGGGCTACCTCACCTTCCAAGGTCAAGTGGACCGCATCAAGCGCGATCTGCTTACGTTCCTGATCGACGCAGCGAATCGGGGCAAGTCCGTTGTGGGGTACGGCGCTCCGGCCAAGGGCAATACACTGCTCAACTATTGCGGCATCAAGAGGGATCTCCTCGACTACGTAGTGGACCGCAGCCCACACAAGCAAGGACTTCTGTTGCCGGGCACGAGAATTCCGGTCCACGCGCCCGCCCGTATCCACGAGACGCGGCCCGATTACTTGCTGATCCTGCCCTGGAACTTGAGGGACGAGGTGACGACCCAGATGGCGGTTGTCCGGCAGTGGGGCGGAAAGTTCGTGGTCCCGATTCCGGAAGTGACGGTACTCGAGTGAAGTTTCGCGAAACGGAATTGCCAGGAGCATGGCTCGTCGAAAGCGAGCCGGTAGAGGACACACGCGGCCACTTTGCCCGCACTTTCTGCGAGGCCGAGTTCTCTGCGCACGGGCTCGTTTCGCGGTTCGTACAGTGCAACGTCTCCTACAACCGTCTGGGCGGCACAATTCGGGGATTGCATTTCCAGGCGGCCCCCGACGAGGAAACCAAGTTGGTCCGCTGCACGCGCGGCCGCGCATTCGATGTGATCGTGGACGTCCGGGAGAACTCTCCAACTTACGGCCGCTGGACGGCCGTCGAACTCAGCGCTGCCGCCTGCAACGCCATCTACATCCCTGGAGGCTTCGCGCACGGGTTTCAGTCACTTGAAGACGGTACTGAACTCTTCTACCAGATGTCCGAGTCGTATCGCCCGGCGTCGAGCCGTGGGCTTCGGTGGAATGATCCGTCCATCGCCATCCGCTGGCCGCTCCCCGTAACCGTCATAAGCGAACGCGACGAGAATCTGCCATTCTTCTCGGCTTCCGGGAACGGATAGCGATCCCTGGATCGAAAAGTCGACTTCCAGGACGCATTGACATCATCTCCCACCACCGCCCCCATTGAACTCGGCCCTCCGCGAATGAACCGAATTCCCGTTTCTGGCCCCTGGATCACTCAGCGAGAGATTGACTACGTTACGGACGCTGCGACCAATGCCTGGTACGCCAACGCGAACGCGTACCACGACCGCTTCGAGGCCGCGTTTGCCCGCTACTGCGGGGTTCGTCATGCCATCGCGCTGCCCTCCTGCACTTCGGCAATTCACCTGTCCCTTCTTGCGCTCGGAGTGGGGCCAGGAGACGAGGTGGTCACTCCGGACCTCACCTGGATCGCAAGCTCGGCGCCAATCTCCTATGTTGGCGCCACACCGGTGTTCGCCGACGTGGATCACGACTCCTGGTGTCTTTCGCCCGAGTCGTTCCGCCGCTGCATCACGCCGCGGACGAAGGCCGTGATTCCAGTTGACTTGTATGGCAACGTCTGTAGTTGGACCGGCATTCGCGAGGTAGCCGCGAATCACGGAGTCGCCATCGTCGAGGACGCGGCGGAGGCTATCGGTTCCATGTGGCAGGGAAAGCGTTCGGGCAGTTTCGGCGATACCGGAGTATTCAGTTTCCACGGGTCCAAGACACTCACAACTGGCGAAGGTGGAATGCTCGTAACCGACCGGGACGACGTTCACGAGCGCGCCCTTTTTCTTCGGGATCATGGCCGGAACCGTGGCGACACCACATTCACGAACGCGGAGGTCGCCTACAAGTACAAGATGAGTGCCATGCAGGCCGCACTCGGTCTCGCACAGCTTGAGCGGGTCGAGGAGTTGATCTCCAAGAAGCGGCAGATCTTCGAGTGGTATCGGCAACGGCTCGGCGCCCTCTCCGAGCTTCAGCTGAATTCGGAAGCCGCCGGGGCATTCAACACCTATTGGATGGTGACGGCGCTGTTTCCAGCGCGCTGCGGCCCGAAGTTTTCAATCATTGACCGCCTGAGTATGGCTGGTATCGATTCTCGCCCTATCTTTTCGCCGCTCAGTTCCCTCCCGGCCTACGCGGGCCTGCCATCCGCAAGAGAAGCGAAGATACGCAATAGCGTTGCCTACTCGGTAGGGCCTCGCGGTGTCAATCTGCCGTCCGCACTGAACCTGGACGAAGCCACGGTCGACAGGGTATGCGACGCCGTTCAACAGATTCTCGCCACCCATTAGCTCTCTTGTGATCTTCCTTCGGAAGCGGCAGCCCCACGCCAGACCGTCCGCGGATCGACTGCGGACCAGCGTGGTCGTCACGCTAGCCGCCAACGCATGGGGCGTCGTGTTGTCGCTAGTGTGCATCCCGATCTTTCTGCGGACGCTCGGCACGGAAGCGTTTGGACTAGTTGGCCTATTCAATCTTCTCATTGCCGCTCTGGCCTTCCTGGATCTCGGCCTGGCTTCCGCACTGCAGCGTGAATGTGCGCGGTCGCTGACAGACATGTCGACGGACAAGGCCCGTGAGCTCCGTGAACTCGCGTGCACAGCCGAGCGCTATTTCTGGATGGTGGCACTGTTGCTTGCCGTTGCCGGCTGGTGGCTATCGCCCGTGATCGCATCCCAGTGGCTCTCGAGCAGTGCATTGCCCGCTGCGGAGGTTGCCAGTGCAGTGACCCTGCTTAGCCTTGCTCTCGTCTTGCGATGGCCCACTGGCCTCTACACGAACGGTTTGATCGGTCTGGAGCGGCAGGTTTCCCTCAATCTCGCACGCATCGTGTTCTCGTCGCTGCAGTGGCTCGGGGCTGCCGCTCTCCTCTTGCTCGTAACGGCGGATGTCAGCGCCTTCTTCGCTTGGCAGGCAATTGTCGGTGGCGGCATGACTCTATGGACTGGACGCGCCTTCTGGCGCCACCTTCCGGCGCGCAAAGGCGTAGCGACATGGCAAAGTCTGAAACGCGTATCCCGCTTTTCCCTAGGCGTCGGCGCCTCAGGTATTTTGGCGTTCCTCGTGACACAGGCGGACAAGCTACTGCTCAGCCGACTTCTCTCCCTGGAGTCGTTTGGCTTCTATTCACTTGCGCACAGCCTGGCGTCGGGCGTGAACCAGCTGGTGGGCCCAGTCGCCACGGCAGTATTCCCCCGACTGACGAGCCGACTGGCGAGCGGCGAGACCCGTGACGCAGTGACGCTCTATCACCTTGGTTCACAGGCGTTCGCTGCCGCTGCCCTGCCGCTCGCGGTCATCATTGTCCTCTTCCCGACGGAAATTCTCGCCCTGTGGACCGGTAGCGCTTACGCGGCCAAAGCGGCGGCCCTGCCTCTGGCTCTGCTTGCCGCGGGCATGGCATTGAATGCCCTGCTGCATTTTCCGCAACTGCTTCAACTCGCGCATGGCGTCACCCATCCGAGTGTGTACGCGAACGCCGTTGCTGTGATCGTCTACATCCCCGGTCTAGTCTGGGCTACAGACCGATTCGGACTGCCTGGGGCCGCTGCATCCTGGCTAGCCCTCAATGTCGGATACATCGCGTTCCTGGTGCCTGTCGCACATAGGCTGGTCCTGCGAGGCGAGCTGATGCATTGGCTAGACACCAGCCTGCTGCGGCCCATCGCCATTGCGGTAACTGTCGCAATCGTCGCAAGATGGCTCTGGCCTGCGGACAGTCCCTCGCCGATCCGCTGGCTGGCTCTAGCTGCCACCTACTGCGCAGCCGTCAGTCTGTCAGCGGTGGCAGCGCCTCGGCTGCGCCATTGGGGGTGGAATCTCATCCGCCGCGCCCCCAGGGCACCGTAGGACGCGCCCCGCCAGTGGCATCCCTCGACGGCATTCCTCACGTGAGCAAGCACAGCGCCCCGCTCGTGACAATCGGCCTGCCTGTGTACAACGGTGAGAAGTTCCTCGAACACGCCATGAGGACGCTGCTCTCCCAGACGTTCCGCGACTTCGAACTGATCGTGTCCGACAACGCGTCGACCGACGGCACAGCTGCGCTCTGCGAACGCATCGCACGGACAGACGCGCGGGTACGGTATGTGCGGCAGCAGCAAAACCTCGGCGCCCTCGGGAACTTCAACTTCGTTCTCCAGGAGGCGCGCGGCCGGCTCTTCATGTGGGCAGCACACGACGACGAATGGGATCCCGGATGGCTCGAAGCGCTCGTTTTCCAGATCGTCGACGGCGTCTCCATCGCCTTCGGTCGCGTCGTTCAAGTCGATGCTCGAGGTAAAGTCCTCCGCACCTGTCCGCGGTTTGAATTCCTCGGCGGTCGCTTTCGACGCTCCCTTTCCTTTGTCTGGGCGGAAGAGTGGAATGGCAAGGCAAACGTCATCTACGGGCTGATGCCAACCGAGCAGGTTCAGAGACTCGGGTTTCACACGATCGGGAACGCTACCTACGGAACCGACATGCACTTCATATTCCGGATGCTGCAAGACGGAGTGATCGTCTCCGCTCCAACGGTAACCCTCCAGAAGCGCTACGTTGAACCAGCCTTCGCCGGACCTCGCCCGAACCTCGTGCGGCGCATGCTTCTGATCGAGCGCGTTCCGTACTATCTCGCCTATCCGCGCTTGATGCGGTCTCCGCTGGACAAGACGTTGCTGTACCTTTGCCTCCCAATCGTGTATCTCAAGGCAGTCACTGGATCCGCATGGCGTGTCGCGAAGCGCCGAATAACTTCACGGTGACTCATCCAACAATAGGGCTGCGACCAGTGCACTACCCCGCTCTCAAATCGATGGTGTCGGATCCCATGTTCCGCAGGCGCGCCACAGGCTGGATACGGAGGAAGCTGGGGCTGCATGGCAGGACATCGTTTGCTCAGGCAGGTGAGGATCTGTTGCTGCGCAATCTTTTCGACTTTTTGCGCGTACCGAACCCCAGCTATCTCGATATCGGCGCGAATCATCCCGTTCGTCTGAGCAATTCGTACCTGTTCTACCGGGAAGGCTCGAAGGGAGTTCTCATCGAACCCGATCCGCGTCTTGCTTCCCACCTGACACGCGCACGACCGCGGGATGTGGTCCTCAATGTCGGCATTGGACGTACCTCCGGCGTGCTCGACTTCTACGTTATGGCGACTCCGGCTCTAAACACCTTTTCCAGAGAGGAAGCAGACCATCTCGTGTCTCTCGGCCACAAGGTCGTGGAAGTGCTTCAGGTCCCGGTCGTCCCCGTCGAGGAAGCATTGGCACAGTGCGGACAGACGCCTGACTTCCTCAATGTCGATGCGGAGGGCATGGACATGGAGATAGTCTCCAGCATCGACTTCGTCCGCACGCGCCCCGCGTCCATCTGCGTCGAAACCATAACGTACTCTGAATCCGGCGAAGGTCAGAAGCGCACCGAAATCCTCGACTACCTCATTCGTCAGGACTACTTCGTCTACGCCGACACATACATCAATTCGATTTTCGTGGACCGGGAACGCTGGAACGCGAGGCGGGCCAAACAATAGTGTCGCTATGTCACTAGTTCCAAAAGAATGTCTTCATTGAACTGCAGCGTCTGTTTCCGGAGAACTCTGGCAGGAACGCCTGCCACCACGGTGTAGGGTTCCACGTTTTTCGTCACGACGGCACCCGCTCCCACGTAAGCCCCCTCGCCGATCTTCAGAAACGGAAGCACGGTCGCGTTGGTTCCGATCGTCGCGTAGTCCCCGATCTCGACGCGCCCCGCCACTGCGGCACTGCCCATGACGTGTACACCGCTGCCAATGACGCACTCGTGATCGATGGTGGCACTGGTATTGATGACGGTGTGATCGCCGATCGACACGAATTTGTGCACGACTGCGCAGGGCATCACCTGACAACCCTGACCTAGAGAGGAAGTAGGTTCGACGAAGCTCCGCTCGTGCACAACCGACAATGGCTGCAAGCCAATCCGTTCAAGATAGCCCGCAGTCTTCAGTCGGGCAAATCCGTGATCGCCGCCCATGCACACCACGAAGTGAGACACCGTGCCGAGTCGTTCCTTCAGGGTAGCGATATCACTAGTAAAGAATGCACTCGTGGCGAACTCAGGAACCTGGAGCGTTGTATCAAAGATAACCTGCACGATGCCGACACCGCTTTCCCTCAGCATCTCCTCGACGACGCGCGCTTTCCCTTTGCCTCCCCACAGAAGGACGCCAGGTCGCTGAGTTTCACCCTGACCCAACTCGGATTCGATCATTTTCTTGCCCTGCCCCATGTGTTTAGATGTAGGCGTCCGATAGCCGCACACGCCATCGTCGAAACCGGAGTTTGGTCAAGCGTCATCGAACGCTTCACCCCACTGCATATGGTCTGCGGCGTGCCCCCTATCGTGCACGAGAATCTCTGGACGACCAGCACCTCGGAGTCCTGCCCAAAGCGCCTAGACAACCTTCACACGCTAAGCTCGACCCGCGTACGACCATGCACTCAATCGGCGACAAGTGTAGTCGCTAGCTCAGTCAGGATTGCCAGGCGCCTCGCTGACCGCTGTTATCTCGACTTGCTTTCGGGCGTGGCGACGACCCTCAGCAACAAGGAGTTCCTTTCCCCGGCCAGAATCCGACGCCACTCGCTCCCCGCCCCCCATAGGCGGACTGTACGCGCTCGACCGTCCGCCATCATGAGTGGTGAGACTCCACAACGCCGTGTCCTAAACGTGATGCCCCATTGCGCGACAACACTTCCTTGCGGACCAGCGGTGGAGGCGGTCGCAGGATACTGAAGTCCCTGTGAAGCTCAGGTCAAACGTTGGGATGGCATCGCACGCAAACGCTCGGAGTCGCTCCACCGAGCGCTCCCCCGGAAGTAGACGCGGCGATCGCGCCGCCGTCAGGATGCCGGAGTATCCCGTAGCCGGTTCAGGATCCCGGAAATCGCCTGCGCCGCGCTCGGAAACTGCTCCACCGGACGGGTCAGCAGCGCGCGGGTTCTGGCGCCGTAGCCGGTTTCGACGAGGACGGGCCGCGCCCCGCAGGCCAGGGCGGCTTCCACGTCGGTTTCCCGGTCGCCGATCACCCAGGAACGGGTCAGGTCGATGCCATGCTCGTCCGCCGCCCGCCGGAGCATTCCCGGACGGGGCTTGCGACAGTCGCAATCGAGGCGGTCACCGAAGTCCGGATGATGCGGGCAGTGGTAGAAGCCATCCACCCGAGCACCAGCTCGGGCGAGTTCGCTGCCGACGAACTCGTGCAGACGGAACAGATCGGCCTCCGTGTAGAGACCGCGCGCGATGCCCGCCTGGTTGGTAACGACGATGACCGGAACCCCCGCGGCGTTCAGCTCCGCGATGGCCTCCACGCATCCGGGAATCCACTCCCAGTCCTCGATCCGATAGAGGTAGTTCTTCTCGACGTTGAGCGTGCCGTCCCGATCGAGGAATACTGCCGGACGACCGGCACCGTCCGCGTTCATCGGGCGACGCCTTCCCTGCTCGCGAAGCCGACCCACTGCATGCGCGCCACGGTGGCCAGAACCACGACGGACACCAGCGCAATCGCGAGACTCCGCGTCGTGACGGCCGCCCCGAGGATCGCCACACCGGCCCAGAGACCGCAGACCAGCACGACATCCCGGAAAGCCAGGTCCGCGCGCCTGCGCGCAAGGAGCAGCATGGTCACCGATGCCATGCCAGCCCCTGCGGTGGAGGCGAATGCCACCCCTTCGACACCGAGGATCGGCGCCAGCATGACATTCGCACCGAGATTCACCGCGAAACCGACTGCGGCCGCCAACGTGGCCCGCCACGAGCCGCCGGCCACGGCGGCGACCTTCGCCAGAACGGCACCGGAGACCACGAACGGCAGCTGGAGGGCGCCGATCCGGAGAATGTCGGCCAGCTGGGAGGCCTGCGCAGCCGAGATCCGGTCGCCGGCGAGGAGCGCGACCGCGAGGGGCTCGGCGAGCGCATCGACCGCGAGGGCGCAGAGCGCGGAAACCCAGGCACCGATGACGAGCAGGAACACGGTGTCATCGCGAAGCTGAGCACGGCTCCGCGCCGCCACGAGCGTGCCCAGATGCGGCAGTACCACGGCGCCGATGGCGAAGCCGACGGTGGTCGTGAAGACCTGCACGAGTTTGGAGGCGAACGCCCACGCCGGGACGGCATCCGCCCCGAGCATGCCCGCGAACGTGAAATTGAGCGGCACCGTCCCCGCAGCAAACAACGCGGCAGCCCCCAGCGCGGCATAGCGCCCGAGGACATCCCTCAGCGGCAGATCGCCGACTTCGAGCGACGGCAGCAGCGGATAGCCGGCCCGCGCGGCCGCCCAGGAAACGATCGCGGTATTGATCGCCATCCCGGCCAGCATGCCGTAGACGACGGCCATCACGCCCAGGGAATCGCCGAGGACAAGGAAAGCCGCGACCGCGATGATGGGCACGCACAACTGCGCGAAGGCCACGACCCGTGAGCGGCGTCCGGCGTTCAGCACGGCGGCGCCGATCACGGTCCACCCGGAGCAAGCGAGGAAGGGAATGCTCCAGCGGAGCATGCGCGCGGACTCACGGAGTGTCGACGCGTCTGCCCCGGACAGCACCACGGCCATCACGGGCTCGGCCCAGACGTAAAGCGCCGCACCGATCAGGAGAAACACGAGCGCGGACCAGCCGAGCGAGGCCCCGATCATCCGACGCCGTGTCGCGTGGTCGGCACCGAGAAACGGCCCGGTGAGCGCGTCGGCCATCGGCGCGGACAGAAATGCGAAGAAGAACATCGGCACCATCGCCGCCGCGAAGAATGCGCCCAACTGGGCGTCGAGACCCTGGGTACCGACGAGCACGAGATCGCGGATGAGGAAACCGACGAGGCTGAAGCCCCAGAGCAGCAGCACGATACCGCCGTCGGAGGCGAGGCCCGTCATGCCACCGCGGGAGCGTGCTTCGCCGGGACTCTCTGCCGGACTCGCCGAGTTTCTCCGGGGTTGGTCGACCCGGTCGAGCAGCCGAAGCGCCGCATGCGCCCAGCCCACGGCGCCCGCGAGCAGGAGCAGTACCCAGATGCCGAAGCGCAGGCGGTAAAGGGTGCCGACCACCGGCTCTGCGTAGCCCATGATGGTGAGCGCGACGGCAGCGAACCCAAGGGAAGCGAACAGGTTGACCGTCGGCCGGCGGAACGCGAAGAGCAGGATGCCGGGCGCAATGACGTACCAGACCAGCGTCTCGAACGCGCCGATCAGGCGGACGACCGTCGGGCGCTCGACCCAGGTGTCCGGGAACGGCGCAAACAGGCCGATGGCGAGCGCCCGGGGCAGGAAGGCCAGGGCCTCGAAGGCATCGTCCGGTAGCCGGTCGCCGTCGACGATGGATCCGGCCGACTGGCCGCTCGACGCGAAATGGGCCCGCGTGGTGGAGAGCTTGCGCAGGGCCTGATCGACCGGCACGGGCAACGTGTCGGTGGCTTCCCACTCCCAATGCGCGTGGCTGGTCGTGGAGATGTCGTCCACGGCCAGCACGAGTTCCATGACCTGATGGCGCGGTGTGGCCGCGACGAAGGCCGCCACGACGACGACGGGCAGCAGGGCCCGCGGAATCGACATGGCCTCTTCCGGGTTGCGGCGCTTCAGCGCGAGACCCGCTGCCCAGGCGAGCAGCGTCCCTGCCACCATGGCTCCCAGCAGGATCTGCAGCAGGTAGGAGCGCACGAACAGGACGAGAACGGCACCGACCGAGGCGAGGAGAACGTTCACCAGCATGGCCTTGCGATCGCCCCAGTCCGGCACCAGACCGCGAATCCAGGCATGCACCACGAGCAGCGTCCCCGCAATCGCGAAGGCGTCCTTGTGGTTCTGCCCGTACCACTGAAGCGACGTCGGCGAGAGCGTAAAGAGGGCGGCGGCGATCAGCCCGCCGAGTTGCCCCGTCCGTCCGGGCCAAAGCAGCGCGCCGAGGCGATACAGCAGGACCGCGGCCAGCGCATGCAGCGCGCACGTGATCGGGAGGAACCAGGCCGGGTCGACACCGAACAGCGCATACACCGCCGCGAGCAGCTTCACGTTGCCGGACAGCCCGGAAAACGAGAACAGTTCGAGCATGGCCCAGCCGGACCCGTGAATCTGCCGCGCCAGATCGACCGCCGTGTCGTGGAAGAACAACGCATCGTTCTTCAGCAGACCATGGGCGCCGTGGAGCGACGGAAGACTCGGAAGGATCAGCTTCTGGAACAGCAGGGCAGCGAGCAGGGCATACCCGAACGCCATCGCCCAGACCGCGAGCGGCCGGGGAAAGCGCAGTCCGTCGTGGAGCGCCGACTTCGGATCAGTCACGAGACCGGGCCTCCCGACAGCGTCGCCGGAGTCTCACCGCAGGGCATCGATGGCGAGACGATAGAGGAGCAGAAGCGTCGACGGATCCTGAATCTCGGATGACTTTGCCATGGCCAGTGCCTCCTCCAGGTTGAATCACACGAATGCCGAATGTCCCATCTCGTCTGCTGCGAAGTCACGTATCGGCTCGCAGTCCCGGGCGATGAAGAGCGCGACGCGGGCCGCGATGACTCCCGCCTAGGGCGTCATGAGCCCGGCACTTGCCAGGTTCGCCGCCTAGACGCGCAGCCCGACCTCCTCCTCCAGCTCGCGAGCCGCCGACACGGCAGCCGGTTCGCCGACCTCCACGAACCCCCGGGGCACCTCCCAGGTCATCGCCCCGATGGCATGACGGTGCAGTCGGAGCAGGCCCACCCGGTCGCCGATCACAGGGAGCACGCTGACCCCCGTCACCACGTCTGGCGACACGGCCTTCGGGGCCACCACGAGATAGGTGGGCACCTCGCCGCCGCCTTCGTGGACGTTGTGGCCGAAGTACACATCGAAAACCTGGTTTTCGGCGATTCGGCGACGGGACTTTAGGGTTATTGGCGGTTTGCGGTCAGCCATGGGCATCTCGAGGAGGGGCCGCCTGACAGATCAGGGGCGCCATCTCCTCTCCACCGCCTCCTTTTCACGCCCTGGCTCCCAGTGCGAGCGAATCCAGAGTGAACGCCCGCGGCGCGTATCCGAGATCGCGGACAGCGTCGCCATGTTCGAAGCAGAGATCACGGGAGATCCGGTCCGCCATATCGGCCGAAAGGTAGCCGAGCCCCGGCAAGAGGCGGGCACAGCGGATGGCAAATCGAAGCAGCGGAACCGGCACGTCGACGATCCTGGGCGTGCGGCCCATTGCCTTGAAGATCGCCACCACCATGTCGCGATACGAAAGCGTCGAGCCGCCGCTGAGGTTGTACGCCTTGCCAAAGGACTCAGGGCGTTCCAGGGCGGAGAGGCATGCGGCCGCAAGGTCATCCGCGTGGACCGGTTGGCGCAAGCCGGCTCCACCGCCGACTACCGGAAAGAACCCGAAGCGCCGAATGGTGCTGGCGATGAACATGACGTTCTCATCCATGCCGCAACCGTATACAAGCGTGGGGCGAAAGAGCGTGATCGCCACGCCAGCGTCTGCGCATGCGACACCGAGCGCCTCTTCCGCGCAGGCCATTCGCGTCGCGAGATCCCGGTCTCGCGAGCTCGAGGCAGCGCCTTTGTAGAAGCGGCTGGTCGTGCCAAAGGCGATGACCCTTTGTACGCCAGCATCGACCAGTTTGTCGAACAGCGCCGGCAAAGCCGGCAGCGGGGCAAGCCAGATTAGGGTAGGGCAGTGCCCCAGCGCAACGATCGCGTCACCGAGCCCGTCGTGGCTCGCAGTCACCCAGCGAACGTCGGGGTTGCTCGCGTGCTCACCTCGGGTAAAGACGGTCACCGGGTAGCCTGCGTTCACCAGCCGAGGAAGAAGGAAATGGCGAATCTGGCTCGACCCGCCGACCACGACCACTGGGGCTGCGCCTATGGATCGAATCTCATCGCGCAACACGGGCAGCACGTTACCGCGCAAAGACCTGTCGCAACCGCTCGGTGACACCGATGGCAATGGCTTTGGCGACGAATCGGGCATACACCGCGACGACGACGAACCACATCAGAACACCCGGGTACCGATAGCGGAAGAACTTCCGATAGAACCGCACCATCCCGCGATGCTTGTGCCACTCGACCCGAATCGGCCGCGACCGGCTGCTGCGCCCCCGATCGTGGATCGCACGGGCGTTGGGAACGAAAAGGATGCGCCAGCCTTTGTCCCGGAATCGCATGCACCAGTCGAGGTCCTCGCAGTGCATGAAATACCCTTCGTCCAGTACACCGACCTCGGCGAGCGCCGCCCGCCTGACCATCATGAATGCGCCGGACACCGCTTCGACAGCGACCGTGGTCGCTGGCAAGGGCTCCTCGACCATGACGAACCCGCTCAAGCGACGGATGCGTGGAAACCGTCTGTCGACCTTGATGACGCGCATGAGGGCCCGCCAAGGCGTCGGGATATAGCGACGGGCACCCGACTGTTCCGTCCCGTCGGGGTTCAGCAAGAGGCAGCCGGCCATGCCGGCTTTGGAGTCCGTCCATAGTTCCTGGACCACCTGAGAGATGGCGTTGGGACTGACATAGCAATCGGGATTGAGCAGAAGCAGAAATTCCCCCGTGCTACCAGCAATACCTTGATTGACTGCCACCGCGAAGCCAAGGTTCGTGGAGTTGCGAATCAGGACCCCTCGATGAAAGCCATGAATCTCCCCCTGGACAACCTGCACCGTTCCGTCACTGGACGCGTTGTCGATGACGATGACTTCGAGCGGGACGCCCGATGCGCGGAGGTGCCGAAGGCAACCGGCAATCTCGTTCTGCGACTGAAACGACACCAGGATAACGCTGACGACGGACGCCATGTAGTGCGCGAGATTGGCCTGGGAGCAGATCCCGACGCTCTATCGGTCGGGTACTTGGACGCGACTTGCCGGCTTGCGCGCCGACCCCCTGGTCAATTCCGGCGCCACACCGGAAGCGACGACTTGTCTCTCGAGAGGAAAGAATGCCGCTCCGATGTCATTATACGGACCGGAAGCGCCCGCGGCGGATACCGTTCGCCGGACGCGGGTCGGTTTCGCGCCAGAGCCGGAGAATATGCGAAGCGTCGATGTCATCGTGGTGAACTACAACGGAGGCGCCTATCTCGCGCGGGCCATTGGCGCGCTTCAGGCCCAGGTGTTCCGCGACTTCCGGATCATCGTGGTGGACAACGACAGCGACGACGGGTCGGTCGATTTGCTTCCGGAGTCCGACATCCCGATGCAAATCGTGCGATCGCCGCACAACATCGGCTTTGCCGCTGCGAACAATCTGGCTTTGCTGACCTGTGTCAGCGCACCCTGGGTGGCCCTGCTGAATCCCGACGCGTTTCCGGACCCTGAATGGCTCGACAGTCTGGTGAGCGCTTCGCGGCAGCACCCGACATTTTCGGGTTTCGGCTGCCATATGCGGGCTGCTGACGACAGCCGCAGACTCGACGGCGTGGGCGACGTCTATCATCTTTCCGGCCTGTATTGGCGCGAAGGGCACGGCTGCTCCGATTCCGCCGCGTTCTCGACGTCGCACGAGATCTTCTCGCCTTGTGCCGCGGCCGCCCTGTATCGCGCCAGCGACCTTCGCCTCGTCGGCGGCTTCGACGAGGATTTCTTCTGCTACGGCGAGGATGTCGATCTTGGTTTCCGGCTCCGTCTGTGCGGCAAGCGCTTTCTCTATGTGCCCGCCGCGAAGGTTGCGCACGTCGGTTCAGGACTCACCGGCGTCGACAGCGACTTTGCGATCTATCACGGACACCGGAATCTCGTCTGGACCTACGTGAAGAACGTGCCCGGCATCCTGTTCTGGGTGTGCCTCCCGGTGCATCTGCTCATGAACATGGTGGCGCTCGGCGTCTTTGCAGGACGCGGCCGCGGCCGCGTCCTGTGGCGGGCCAAGATCGACGCAGTTCGCGGTCTGCCACGAGTGTGGGCTAAACGGAGAAGCGTGCAGGAACAGCGCCGCGCAACGGTGAGAGCGATCTGGCGCGTGATGAATCGCGGCCTGGCCCGTCGGCGCTGCCCTACGCCACCGCCGGCGGGCGGAGTTTGAACTCGCGATGAGCGGCTGCGAGGCTCTCGGGCGTTCCGATGTCGCGGTGGTAATCGTCGTTGTGGAAAGTACCGATTCGACCCAGATAGCGGGGCAGGACTTCCGTGCTGAGGTCGATCACGTCCTTGCCGAACGACAGCAGGAAATCGATGATGGAGGGCTCGAAGATGTAAACCGCCGCGTTGGCCCGATTCCCGGGTGGGTTGGCCGACTTCTCATGGAATCCGACCACAAGACCGTCTCGGTCGGTTTCGACGATTCCGCAGGTCTCCGGCCGATCGGTTTCGAACGTCATCATCGTGATCTCGGCGCCTGGCGGGCGATGCCGATGCACAGATACGAACGCGGCCACGTCGAATCTCGTGAGGTTGTCGGCGTGCACCACCAGGAAGGGCGCATCCTGGAAGAAGTTTCGGTTGCGCAGAACCGTTCCGCCCGTACCGAGCAAGGCCTCCTCGTGAACGAGATCGACGCGACCGTGCCAGGGGGAGGCCGCGACGAAAGCGTGCACGGAGTCCGCCAGATAGTGTGTATTGACCAACAATCGGTCGAAGCCCGCGGGCAGAAGCATATCGAACCACAGCGATAGAAGCGGCTGCCCGTGGATCGGAATCAGGCACTTCGGCGTATGGTCGGTCAGCGGCCGCAATCGGGAGCCGAATCCAGCCGCCAGCAACAAGGCCCGCACTAGGACAACTCCTGAAACAACTCCGATCGGGACAGAGGCGTGTTGCCCACGCGCCCGACCTGACACGCGGCGGCGATGGAGCCCAGGTAAGCTGCCTCCCAGATGCTGGCCCCCACCGCCAGGGACATGGAGGCACACGTCAGCAGAGAATCGCCGGCACCCGAGACGTCCTTCGGCGCCGAATTGAAGGCGGGCAACTGATCGGTCTCGAGTCCGTTGCTCGGGCACCGGGGCGAATGAACCATGAGACCTTCCGCACCCAGCGTCACCACGACGTGCTGGGCGCCGCACTTGCGCTGGAGCGCGTCGGCGAGCACGACCAGGCCTGAAGCGGAGTCCCGGACGGCGAGCCGCGCCTCGTGCTCAGTGGGCGTAATGAGATGCATTCCTTGGAAGCGAGCGACATTGCCCATTTGGGACGATGCCTGGCTGTCGGCGGCCATCATCACATTGCGGGACGCGCAGATCTCGCTGACGGCATCCACCAGAACCTGGGGCAGGCAGCCGTAGTTGAAATCCGAGAAGATCACCAGATCGGCATCGTCCAGGGCGGTGGCCATCGCGCCGATCATTTGTTCGACGAGTTCCCGGCCGATGTCGTGCTGACGCAGGTGACTCACACGCAGGAGCGTCTTGCCTCTCGCTCTGTAACGCTGCTTCAGGATCGTAGGCCGGCTGTCATCCGCAATGAGTGTCGAGCGCACGCCGCGCGAGCGAAGCGTCTCGCGCGCGTAGTTCGCCGTCTCATCGTTGCCAACCACGCTGAAGTAGTCGACCTGGGCGCCAAGCCCCGCTGCGTGCGCCGCCACGATGCCCGCCCCACCCACGAACAAATCATGTTTGATGGGCGTGACCACGATCGTCGGATCTTCCTGCGACATGCCGAGCGGATCGCACGTGATGTACTCGTCGACGATGAGATCGCCGATCACGACAACCTTGAGTCTCGTGAACTGGTCCACGTGCCGCGACAAGGTCGCCAGGTCAAATCCGTGGCGCGCGGGATAGTCCGTCGGACGATCGATGGCAGAGAGGTTAAGCTCCTTTAGCTCCCGCTGGAGCAAGGCGATCGACGAAAACCGCGCCTCCCCCGAACTGAAGATCAGCTTGCCGCCGTAGGCTTCGACCGCTGCCTTCTCGGCATTGAAGTTCTTCTCGTGTTCCTTACCCTTCACGACCACTTCCGGACGCAGCACGCTGATGAGGGCCTCGGGCGTTGCCGGCAGAACCAGCGCATGATCGACCGTCCCGATCGCCTGAATACCCTCCAGACGCAGGTTAGCCGGGACCAGCGCCCCCGGGCTGTCGTCCCCCAACAGGCCTACGACCAGATAGTCGCCGCATTCGGATGCGAAATTGAGCAGCCTCAAGTGTCCTGGATGCACCACATTGAAGTTGCCGGACACGAATGCGATACGGGCGGAGCTGCCGGCGTTTCGGCGAATATCGTTCGCGGCGACTTCCAGACACTGGGCCAGCGTGGTGATCGAGTCCATGTGTTGAGTTATTTGCCCGAGCATCGCTCGTGGTGGACAATAAGTGATGCTCAGCTTGCCGCTGGGCCTTTTCGTGCATCAATCCGACGAACCGATTATGCCAACGATTGCCTCTTGGTGTCGCGCACACGTACGCGCCGCGGATCCGCAGTGCCACCTTCGACTGACGGTCCTGTGACGACCAGGCATCGTGACGCATGCCCGCTTTGCGGCAATCGAGGGCGCACACTGCATGACGGCCTGACTGATCGGCTTCACGAAACACCAGGCCACTGGGATCTCATAGCCTGCCAGGAGGCCGACTGCGGGCTCGTGTGGATCGACCCGGTGCCCGGCCCCAACGTGCTTGCCCGCGCGTACGAGACATACTTCACACACACAGCACCGCGCGAGCCGAGTCCGCTTAGATCCCTTTACCTGAAGGCTCGGCACCACTACCTCTGCGCCCGCTTCAGTTACCCAGCCCGGCAGTGTCCGTGGGCACTCCGGCTAGCCGGCAGAATGATGGCCTCGTTACCTCATCGACGCGCGGCGTTCGACGCAAGTGTACTGTGGCTCCCTTCGCAGCCGGGCGGGAAGGTACTGGAGATCGGCTGTGGCAACGGGGAGCTGCTGGCTCACCTGAGGTCTCTGGGCTGGACGTGTCGCGGGGTCGAACCCGACGCAAGGAGCGCCGCGATCGCACGGGCACGGGGTCTGGACATCATCGAAGGCGGCGCACTGACCGACAACCTGATCCCGCCAGAATCTGTGGATGCCATCGTGATGAGCCACGCGATCGAACATCTGAACGACCCCGGGGAGGTCCTGCGTCGATGCCACCGGATCCTGCGCCCAGGTGGCCGCATCGTAATGCTCACACCCAATCTGCGCTCTTTCGGACACCGTCGGTTCGGTCGGAACTGGCTGCACCTGGACCCGCCTCGGCACCTGTACTTGTTCACCGGACTTTCCCTCGGCAGGCTTGCGAAAGCCGCCGGATTCGATTCGATCGATTCATTCACCGTCCTGCGCGACGCGAACTGGACCCTGGGTGCCAGCAAACGGCTGCGTGAGGGGGGGCACTACGCAGTGGGCCGATTGCCCCTGCGCCTGAAGGCATTCGGACTTCTGATGACCTATGTCGAATGCCTGCTAATGCAGTTCGACGCGAGTCTGGGCGAGGAACTCGTCGTGCGGGCTCGCAAGTCGGCGGTGCAGGGCACCCGATGAATTGGCCGCATTTCGTGCATGGCATCTCGTTCGAATGGCGACGGCTGCGACGTCTCGGGTTGCCTGCGCTCGCTGCGAAAATCGCCATGCGAACGGTGAGTGCCCTGATCTGGCTGGCGCTGCTCCCGGTATCGATCGGCCTTCATCTCGCCGGATACCGTCGGATCATGGTGTTCACCGATCGGATCGGTCACCTTGCGCTGGAACCCGACTGCCTGCTCAAGGATCAGGCCCTGGGCAACGTTCCTGCACGACGCTGGTTCATCCTTGCAGTTCCAGGGCGTGTCGCGAACGCGCATCTGCTGGGCTACTGGGAACAGCATGCTGCCGTGATTCGCGGCAGAGCCCTGTGCTTCGTCCTGGAGAGCATGACGCGCTGGGGACTGCTTCGGCAGGACGTATCCGGATACATTCTGGCCGTGCGATCTTCGCAGGCCGCCTACCGGGTCTACTCGGAATGGGGTGATCGCGCCCCGTTGCTGCGTCTGACGCAGGACGACGCGGCCTGGGGGCGCCACCAACTGCGCGGCATCGGAATCCCCGAGGATGCGTGGTTCGTGTGCGTGCATGTTCGGGAGGCAGGCTTCTCTCCCATCGACGAGGAGCTCCACAGCCATCGCAATGGCGACATCGACGCGGCGATACCGGCGATGATGGAGATCGTGCGGCGGGGAGGCTGGGTTATCCGGATCGGCGACGCAACCATGAAACCGCTACCGGCGATGCCGCGGGTCGTGGACTACGCCCATCATTCTGCGAAGAGCGACCGACTCGACGTTGTGCTCTGCGCGATGGCGACGTTCATCCTGGGCAACACGTCCGGCATCGCGCTGGTCGGCACGGTGTTCGGAGTCCCATGCGCCGTGGCGAACATGATTCCCACGCCAACTCTGTGGTTCGGGAGGCGCGACATCAGCATCCCGAAACTGCTCTGGTCTGATCCACTACGCCGATACCTCCGATTCTGCGAGACCTTCACAGATCCAATCAGCCGCTACCGCTATGCTTCGATGTACCGCAATGCTGGAATCCGCCTGGTGGACAGTACCACCGAAGATATTCGCGAATTGGTGTCAGAAATGCTGGAACGCCTGGCCGGAAGCTTCGAGGTTACGGACGAGGACACGATCCGGATAGCGAAGCTGACATCATTACTGAATCTGCACGAGCCCGAATGGCGACCCTCCGGGGGCATGGGCGTGTTTTTCCTGCGTCGGCACGCATGGCTGCTGGAGTCACCCGACGGCGAGGCGCCTACTCCGACCGGCATCGCGCATTCTGAAGATGCTCCCGCATCGACCTGAAGCGCAAGTTCGGGAACGCCCCGCGCAGCTTGTCGCCGGCGACTTCTATGTCGAACTCAGTCCCGTTAGGTTCTCCCTTGACAATGGCCGAGGCTGAACCCAGGAACTCCCTAAAGGTGGTCGCGAGTTCAAATAGCGAGCACCGATCGGGCCCGCCAAGATTCATCGTCCCAAACCAGCGCTCTCGGCAGATCACCTCGGATAGAGCCGCGAGATCGTCAACGTGCAGGTAGGTCCGGCGATGCCTTCCTCCGCCACTCAGCTGAACGGATTCTCCCCTGCGAATAGCGTTGAAGATCGTCCCGGGTGCGCTGTTGTCGCCGTCATCCAGAGCGCAAACGCCGGGCAACCGCAGAATCGCCACGGGTATGACCCCGCCCAGCTGACGCTGAAGGATGTACTCGGATACCAGCTTGGCGTGACCGTAGTAGCCGGCGGGATTCAAGGGAGAATCCTCAGTGAGCGGGTTCTCGCTCGGTGGACGACCGTAGACGTCGACGGAACTGCAGAACAAGAGGTTTCCGCAGCCCGCCGCACTGATCGCCGAAGCGACGTTCTCGGCCATCAGCACGTTCTTGTGAAAAGCGCCTAGGCTGTCGTCCCGAACACGCGAAACGGCGCTGCAGAATATGACTGCGCTCTCCGGCGTGAGGCGATCCCGAAGGAAGCTCACAGAACCGGGATCTGTCAGATCGCACTGCCGAGAGTCAGGCGCATCCAGGAGCCACTCGTCCGAGCGCAGCAGAATCTTGATGAGGCGGCTCCCAACGAATCCGCTGCCTCCTAGAAGGAGGACCCTTGCCGGTCTCGACGCCCGCGTCACACTAGCGCCCCGACTTAAGTTCGCGAAGCATCATCTGATACTGAGGATAGAACTCGCTGCCCCCTTGCAGTTCATCCGCATAGATCGTCCTGTAGATCGAGCGCACTCGCTCCCACGTTTCGTCTGGAACGGTGCGCCAACGGCCGAGGTACTCCAACATCTTGGCCTTCAGCGACTTGAACAGGCGACTGTCGAGTGTACCCGCCGCGCGCCATCCGCCTCGTTCGAGGCAATGCGAATGGAGAATGTCCGCCGCGACGTCTGGCGCATTGTTCAACAGGCAAAAATAGGCGAGCTTGAGCGTGGATGATTCCAGTCCTGCCCGATCACCACTGCTGCGCTCTGCCGCAAGCCGATTGGGCCTTCGAATCCACACTGCATCGCAACCGACCAGCACACCGTATCGCTGGTTCTCTGGAAAACTCGGGTCGGGTTTCTTGAACAGGCCGAGCTTCGGGTATCCGTAACCCAAGTAGTCGATGTTGAGCAGCATGAATCCCTGTTTGACAAGAAAATCATGGGTCGCGGAAAACAGCGTCTGATCAAAGAAGGCCGGATTGAAGTTCACGCTGCTTCGAATGCCAAGTACGCCGTTCTCGATCGTCTGCGAGGCACTTAGAATCACTTCGTGTTCCGTACCTTCGGTATCGACCTTGAGGAAGTCGACACGCCACCCGTTCTCACGAACGAAGCCATCGAGTGGCCTGGTTCGGATTTTGATCGTGCGTTCGATGTCGCCGAGACCAGGCTTGAGATCCTTGAAGGATTCCGATTCCAGATCTGGCTTCAGAAAGGAACTCATGCCACGATGAACAAGCAAGTTGAAGTCGAACTCCCCATCCTTGTTGTACACGGCGGCTTCGACAACCTCGAACACGCGCGGATCATTGTTCCGACGTAGGCGATCAGCCTCTTCCTTGTCCGGCTCGAAAGCGAGATACTTCATATCGCCGTCAAAGCCTGACCAAGCAGGGTGCATACCGTATCGGGCTCCAACATCGACCACGGTTGTCAGGTAGGGGGATCTCATCGTTCCATCGCTTGTTTCCATCGTTTGTCCTCAGTCAAGGTTGATCATTGGTCGAATTGGCAACGACTGCGGCATGTCCGATATGCGTGATGCCACAGCAAGTAAGCTGTCGGACATCGGCTGAGTCGGCCACGTCGGTCCGAGAGCCGTCCGAACTTCGATCCCTTCTCCTGACGAACTCCCAACATCTGAGTCGAGTCCGTCACAATCCACCCTCGTTCTCGCGCCGTTTCAGTATCAAACATCTCAGTTCGAAAAACCGCTCTTCTGGTCGCTCCGGTTGGGTACAAACCGCCGCTGTCCGAATCTGACGCTTCGGAATCTTGCCCAGATTGAAGCGCCGGTTGAAAGGCTATTGGATGTCTTGGCGTTAGCAAACGGCATGGTTGGCGAAGCCGAAGGCGTGGCAGGTGACAGTGAGTCATCGCTTGAGAAGCCCCAGGCAAGTCTTGACCACCAGGCATTGCGACATCTCGGTGCTGACCTTGCTTCGGCCAGTCACAACGCGCTCATGCTCGGCGCCAATGGGCTTCCCGCCAACGAGCCACCCCTGGCCGTCCGAGACGAAGGCGATTGACGGGGCGATGGACAGAGCAGCAAAGACCGCGAATTCCTCGAAAGTGTGGGCCGGTCGGCGCAGAGAGACAAACCTCGTTCTACCCTCGGCACTGCCACCACGAACGCCACCATACTCACCGAGCCGCACCTGCCCTTGGCACCTGAACGCTCGCCGCCAGGAACGGGGTCGTCGACCACGACACGCCCCCAAGAGCCTGAGAGGGGCTCCCCTCGGATGTGCATCACCCCCATGAGTTGGTACTTGGGCAGCCAAGCGGTCTTGTGGCAAAACCTGAGGTGGCACCTCGAGGGACACGCCGATTCTCCTGGACTGCGTGAGCAGGTGCACCGTCAGAAGACTGCGCAACAGACCGAGCCTGTTGAGCTCGGAAATCGTGTCGATGGTCACGTTACGCTGGCGACGGAAGGCCGTGCAACGAAAGTGCCGCCTACTCAATTGGCTACGTGAACTGTGCGCCTTGCCGCCAGAGGGCGGGCATACCAGACCCGAGCGCCAACGCGATTCGACCAATGCCGCCTCGAATACTCCGTCACTACCGTATCGATCCGCGAACTGCATCATCGAGAATCCGCGCTGAAGCTGCAAAGAGTTCATCGCAATGATTCACCGCTTGATTCGGTGAATCCATCATTGCACCCCCAGTCGCTCACAACCTGAGCCCGTTGAGGTCTGTCACAGTTCAAAACTCCTTCCGGTTGCGAAACATGCTCCAGTTCTTGTTTGTCCGCCATACGAAGCGGAGGGTCACGTACAAGGGCGAGTATACGAAATAGGCAAGCGTACCCAGAAGCGCCCCTCTTGATCTCGCGTGCGATAGCTTCAGTCTCGTATGGACCAGAAAGGCCGTGACCCCTTGAATAGCAGGACTGCCCGGATTCGGACCCATTGCCAGAACTGTGGCGGCCGATAGCGGCGAGGCCCGGGTCGACAGCGCGCTGCTCACCACCCTCTCGGCCTCCTCCCTCACCGCCAGCAAGCTCGCTTCATCGGCTTTGTCCCCGCAGAATACGAACGCGGTCGAGAGCAGTTCGAGATGCCCCTCATGCGCCGCCACCGCAAGGAAGTTCGCCAGCGTCTCCGGCGTGGCCTGACGCCAGTTCTCCGTCCCCTCGAACTTCGTCCGCCCGCTCAACTCCAGCAGGCAGGCATCGTCCGATGTCTCCGCCACAAACCACTCCTCCACCTCCGGACACGCCCGATTAAAGTAGTCCCAGTCGATCGTGTGCTCGAACCCACATCCCTTCACCCTCGGATACACCATCAACGGATGCATGTGCGCACAACGCGCATACAACGACCGCTCTCCAACCCGCCAGTACAGATGCGAACAGTAGCTGTTCACCCTCCCAGCCTCCCACAGCAGCGAGGCCGAGATCGCATGCATGTTCTTCACCCCCAGCGCCCCCAACTCCCGCGTCGATGGCACCCATCCCTCTCCCCTCGCTCGGTA
>LNDV01000028.1 GCA_001464765.1 Betaproteobacteria bacterium Ga0077526 | reverse complement strand
TCTCGGACTCCTCTCGCCTGCGCGACTGTTTGTTCACAACCTCCAGTCTGGCACTCGATGCCTCTTAGGGGGGAGGAGTCCATCCCATTGGGCTACGGAGACTGCGACCACGGCGCAATGCGCGGTCAACACACGCCGTAGCCCGGACTCCGTCCGGGGAAAAGCTCAGCGACGGCGACGCGCGATCAGGCCGAGCAATCCCAGGCCGCCGGCCATCAGCGCCCACGTGCCGGGCTCCGGGACGGCCGTAAGCACGACGTTGTCGAGCCCGGTGGTTTCCGTCACGCCGTTGTAGTACTCGCCACGGATGCGAAGCAGGGTGACCGAGCCGAGCACCGAGGCAAAGTCCGCCGCCGTCGGGGCCGGGCCGTTCAGACCGCCAATCGTCCAGCCTGCGCCGGGCTTCAGTGATGTGCTGACGGCGTTCCAGCTGGTACCGACGGGATTTTCCGGCGCGATCCACAGCAGCGTGGTAGTGCCGTTGGAGAGGATCACATCGGGGTCGCCGCGCCAGTCGTTGCTGTCGTTCGGCGTGTAGAAGGTGTCGAAGCTCAACGTGCCGCCCTGGTAGGCCGACAGGTCGCCCGTGAACTTGGTCGGCGCGACAAACAGGAAAGTGCCATCGCTCGGGTCGATAGCCTCGATATAGCCGCCCGGATTGCCGCCGGTCGTCTTGTAGTCGTATTCGACATCCTGGCCGGCGTTGATGTAGGCCGCGTCGCCCTGGGCCTGCGTGAACACATCGATCACGCGCCAGCCATCGTCATCGGTGTCGAAGGTGGACGAGATGGGGGCCGCCAGAGGCAGGGCGAGCGCGGGCAGAGCAAGGGCGCCGAGCAGCGGCGCGGCGAGAAAGATAGCAAGACGATTCATGTGGCAAGGTCTCCTGATGGGTGCGTCGACGACGTCTTCCCCCGAAAATCTATTGGTCTTGTAGGTTTTGGCCATTATGGACGGCCAGCCTGCTCGATGGCAAGCCGGCCGATGCCGACAGCGCCCGGACCTCGTCGCCCGGGCCTCACCCCAGTTCGAGCAGGAGGTCCTTCGCCGCGACCGCGTCCCCGTGCTTCACGTGCACGGCCTTGACGGTGCCGTCCCGCTCGGCGCGGATCACGCTCTCCATCTTCATCGCCTCGATGGACACGAGCGGGTCGCCCTTCTTGATCGGCTGCCCCGCCTTCACGGACACCATGCCGACGCTGCCGGGCATGGGAGCGCCGACATGGCCCGCGTTGCCGTCCTCGGCCTTCTGTCGCTGCTTGATGCTGGCAGCGACGCCGGCCTTGGGCACCCGCACCACGCGAGCCTGACCGTTCAGTTCGAAGAACAGACGCACCTGGCCGTCGTCGTCCATCTCGGCCCGACCCGTCAGCCGCACGACGAGGGTCTTGCCGCGGTCGATCTCGATGGCGATCTCCTCGCCATCCTTCATGCCGTGGAAGAACACGGGCGTCGGCAGCACGGAGACGTCATCGAACTGCCGCACATGCTTGGCAAAGTCGGCGAACACCTTCGGGTACATGAGATACGAGGCTAGGTCCGTGTCGGACAGCTTGCGGCCCGCGGCCTCGGCGCCCTGCTCGCGCACGGCTTCGAGATCGGCGGGCGGCAGATAGGCGCCGATGCGACCCTGCACGGGCTTGTCGCCCTTGAGCACGCGCTTCGTGATGGCCTCGGGGAAGCCGTCGGGCGGGAAGCCCAGTTCGCCCTTCATCATCGACACGACCGACTCGGGGAACGCGATCTCGCGCGCGGGATCCAGCACATCTTCCGGCGTGAGGTCGTTTGCGACCATGAACAGCGCCATGTCGCCCACGACCTTGGAGGTGGGCGTGACTTTCACGATGTCGCCGAAGAGCTGATTCACCTGCGCATAGGCACGGGCCACTTCGGGCCACCGGTGCTCCAGCCCGAGGGAACGGGCCTGCTCGCGCAGATTGGTGTACTGGCCGCCGGGCATCTCGTGCAGGTATACGTCCGACGTGCCGGAACGCATGTCGGCCTCGAACGGCGCGTAGTGGCGGCGCACGCCTTCCCAGTAGTGGGAAAGTGTCTTCAGCGAATCGAGATCGACGTCGGGTGCGCGATCGGTGCCTTCCAGCGCCGCGACGATGGAACCGAGGTTGGGCTGCGACGTGAGGCCGCTCATCGCGTCCAGCGCGCCGTCCACGGCGTCGATGCCGGCTTCGATGGCGGCCAGGACGCTCGCCGCGCCGACACCGCTCGTATCGTGCGTGTGGAAGTGGATGGGGATGCCGACCTCCTGCTTGAGCGCGGTGACCAGCGCCCGGGCGGCGCGGGGTCGGCAAACGCCCGCCATGTCCTTGATGCCCAGCACGTTGGCACCGGCGCGCTCGAGCGCCTTGGCCATGGTCACGTAGTACTTGAGGTCGTACTTCGGACGGCTCGCGTCGAAGAGATCGCCCGTGTAGCAGATGGCAGCTTCGCACACCGCCCCCGTCTCGCGCACGGCATCGATCGCGACACGCATGTTCTCGACCCAGTTCAGGGAATCGAACACGCGGAAGATGTCGATGCCTTCCTTCGCGGCCTGCTGCACGAAGTAGCGCACGACGTTGTCGGGATAGTTGGTGTAGCCCACCGCGTTGGAGGACCGCAGGAGCATCTGGAAGCAGATGTTCGGAATGGCCTCGCGCAGCTGCGCAAGCCGCGCCCAGGGGTCTTCCTTCAGGAAGCGCAGCGCCACGTCGAACGTCGCCCCGCCCCAGCACTCGACCGACAGCAGGCCCGATGCCATGCGCGCGTAGTGCGGTGCGATGGGCAGCATGTCGTGCGTGCGCATGCGCGTCGCGAACAGCGACTGATGCGCATCGCGCATGGTCGTGTCGGTCAGCAGCACGCGCTGCTCGGACTTCATCCACTTGGCGAAGCCTTCGGCCCCGAGCTGCTTCAACCGGTCTCGGGAGCCTGGCGCCGGCAACTGGGCGGGCTTCAGCCTGGGCAGTTGCGGCGGCGTGACGAAGATGTCCGTCTTGCGGCGGCGGCGCATCTCCGCGTTGCCGTTGACCACCACGTCGCCGATGAAGCCCAGCAGCTTGGTGGCGCGGTCGCGGCGCTTCACGAAGCGGAACAGGTCGGGCGTCTCGTCGATGAAGCGGGTGATGCACTCGCCGGAAACGAACTGCGGATGCCGGATCACGTTCTCGAGGAACTGCAGGTTCGACGACACGCCGCGGATGCGGAATTCGCGCAGCGCGCGATCCATCCGGGCGATGGCCTCCTCCTTCGAGTGGCCCCACGACGTCACCTTCACCAGCAGCGAATCGTAGTAGGGCGTGATCACCGCGCCGCTGTAGGCCGTGCCGGCGTCGAGACGGATGCCGAACCCCGCGGCGCTGCGGTAGACCGAGATGCGGCCGTAGTCGGGCGTGAACTGATTCTCGGGGTCCTCGGTGGTCACGCGGCATTGCAGCGCGTGGCCGTTCTTCTGCACGTCCTCCTGGCGCGGCACGTAGGAGTCGGCCTCGCCGATGGTGGCGCCTTCGCTGATGCGGATCTGCGCCTTGACGATGTCGACGCCGGTGATCTGCTCGGTGACCGTGTGCTCGACCTGGATGCGCGGGTTCACCTCGATGAAGTAGAACTTGTCGGTATCCGCATCCATCAGGAACTCGACGGTGCCGGCGTGCGTGTAGTTGGCGCCGCGTGCGAGCTGAAGGGCGGACGCGCAGAGTGCCGCGCGCTGGGCATCGTTCAGGTAGGGCGCGGGCGCGCGTTCCACCACTTTCTGGTTGCGGCGCTGCACGGAGCAGTCGCGCTCGAACAGGTGCACGAGATTGCCGTGCGTGTCGCCCATCACCTGCACTTCCACGTGGCGCGCGCGACGCACCAGCTTCTCGAGATAGACCTCGTCGTTGCCGAACGCGGCGGCGGCTTCGCGGCGCGCCACGTCGAGGTGATGGAAGAGATCGGCCTCGGACTCCACGACGCGCATGCCGCGTCCGCCACCGCCCCAGCTCGCCTTCAGCATGAGCGGGTAGCCGACGGCCGCCGCCATCTTCTTCGCCTCGTCGTAGTCCGCAGGCAGCGCGCCGGTCGCAGGCACCACGGGCACTCCCACCTTCTCGGCCAGGGCACGGGCCGCGACCTTGTTGCCTAGCAGTCGCATGACTTCGGGCTTGGGTCCGACGAAGGTGATGCCCGCCTTCGCGCAGGCCTCGGCGAAGTCGGGGTTCTCGGAGAGGAATCCGTAGCCGGGATGGATCGCGTCGACCTTCGCCTCCAGGGCGATGCGGATGACGTCATCGATGTCGAGGTAGGCCTGGATCGGCTTCTTGCCGGCGCCCACGAGATAGCTCTCGTCAGCCTTGAATCGGTGGAGTGCGAAGCGGTCTTCGTTGGAGAAGATCGCCACCGTGCGGATGCCCATCTCGGCCGCGGCACGCATGACACGGATGGCGATTTCGGAACGGTTTGCGACGAGGAGGCTGCGGATCGGTTTCATGTCTTGTCGTGGCTTGCGGATCGTCGGACGGCAGGAACTGGCCGAACGGATCATAGCGGCAATGCCGCGTTGCAGCATCGTTTTGTTCAACCCTTGCAGGCAAGGCCGCCTTCGCCGCGCGCGAAGCAGCCGTTCCCTTGACAACTAAAATGTTTGGGTCGTAAATATGCCCGTGACCATCCCGCGGCAATTGCCGCCCCGTCGAGCCCGCCTGTGAAAGCATCGAGCCTCGCCCCCTCCCCCGCCGCGCCGGCCGATCTCGAGGCCCGCGTGGGCGACGAAGATCATCAGGCACTGCGGCTGTGGCTGCGTCTGCTCGTGTGCACCAATCACGTGGAGGCCGAGATCCGCGCCCGTCTGCGCGCGGAGTTCGGCATCACGCTCGCCCGCTTCGACCTGCTGGCGCAGCTCGAACGCAGTCCCGAGGGACTCAAGATGAGCGAGCTCTCCCGACGGATGATGGTGAGCGGCGGCAACGTCACCGGCCTCACCGACGAGCTGGAAGCCGAGGGAATGGTCGTACGTGAGGACGACCCCGCCGACCGCCGTACCTACACCGTGAAGCTCACGCCGGGCGGGGTGGAGCAGTTCCGGGCGATGGCCTCGCGGCACGAACGCTGGGTGGTGGATCTCTTCTCGGGGCTGTCGGCCGGCGAGCAGCGGCAGATCCACGGATTGCTCGCCAAATTCAAGGAACACCTGACCGGCTCGCGGGAGCGCAAAGGCCCGCCGGCTGGTCGCGCCCCGGTCCGAAAGCTATGATCGCGGCGATCCGGGCGGTCTTCAGCGCCGCCCCGGAACGACAACGGGAGGAGTGGCAGTGATCAAGAAAGCGGTGGCAGCAGCCTCGATGGCGATGGCAACGGTGGCGGTGCAGGCGGCCGACCAGATCAGGATCGGCTTCATGAGCACGCTGTCCGGTCCTTCCGCGGCGCTCGGCATCGACATCCGCGATGCCTTCAATCTCGTGGTCAAGCGCAACGGCGGCAAGCTGGGCGGACTGCCCGCGGAGATCATCGTGGTCGACGACCAGATGAAGCCGGACACCGGCAAGCAGGCCACCGAGCGGCTGCTCAAGAAGGACCGCGTGGATGTCATCACCGGCATCGTCTTCTCGAACGTGATGCTCGCGGTCGCGCCGTCGATCTTCGAGAACGAGACCTTCCTGGTGAGCGCCAACGCCGGCCCCACCGCGTATTCGGGCGAAGGGTGCAATCCCTTCTTCTTCGCCGCCTCCTGGCAGAACGACGGCCAGCACGAAGCCGCCGGTCACTTCTCCACCACCAAGGGCTACAAGTCGGTGGTGCTGCTCGCGCCCAACTACCCGGCGGGCAAGGACGCGCTCACCGGCTTCAAGCGGATGTACAAGGGCGAGGTCATCGACGAGATCTACACGAAGCTCGGTCAACTCGACTTCGCGGCGGAACTCGCGCAGGTGCGTGCCGCCAAGCCCCAGGCCGTGTACATCTTTCAGCCGGGCGGCATGGGCATCAACTTCATCAAGCAATGGGTGGCCGCGGGCCTCAACAAGCAGATCCCGCTGATCGCCCCGGGCTTCTCGGCCGACGAGGACGTGATCAAGGCCGTCGGCGAGCCCATGGTGGGCATGTACAACACGGCACAGTGGGCACACGACCTCGGCAATGCGGAGAACCGCAAGTTCGTCGCCGAGTTCCAGAAGGAGTACGGGCGGCTGCCGACCGTTTATGCCTCGCAGGGCTACGACACGGCTCAGCTCATCGACGCCGCCGTGCGCGACGCCAAGGGCAAAATCGAGGACCGCGCCGTCTTCGGCAAGGCGCTCACCACCGCCAAGTTCAACTCGGTCCGCGGCGAGTTCAAGCTCAACGTGAACCACATGCCGATCCAGAACTACTACCTCCGGCAGATCTGGAAGGACCCCAGCGGCCGGATCACGAACAAGCTGGTCAGCACGGTCCTCACGAACCATCCCGACGCGTACGCCAGCGCCTGCAAGATGAAGCCCTGGTAGTCCGCGGCCGCCCCGCACTTCCCTCTCCGTCGCCGGAGCTTCCGTGGACGCGATCCTTCTCGTCGAACAGGCGCTGAACGGCCTGCAGTTCGGCCTGATGCTGTTCCTGCTCGCCGCCGGGCTCACGCTCGTGTTCGGCATCATGGACATGATCAACCTCGCCCACGGTTCGCTCTACATGGTGGGCGCGTACCTCGCGGCGACGGTCGCCACGGCAACGGGGTCCTTCCTCGTGGGGGCGGCGGCCGCCGTAGTCGGCACCGCGGTGGTCGGCATGCTGCTGGAAGTGACGCTCCTGCGGCGACTCTACAAGCGCGACCACCTGCATCAGGTGCTCGCCACCTTCGGTCTGCTGCTCATGGCGAACGAGGCCGTGCGGATGATCTGGGGGCCGGAAGCGCTGTCCCTCCCGATGCCCGAGGCGCTCGCCGGCCCCGTCGAGATCGGCGGCCTCGTGTATCCCGCCTTCCGGCTGATGATCATCGCCGTGGGCATCGTGGTGGCAGTCCTGCTGTACGTGCTGGTGGCGCACACCAGGCTGGGCATGCTGGTCCGGGCCGGCGCGTCCAACCGCGAGATGGCCCGCGCGATGGGCGTGCGCGTCAGCACCGTGTTCACACTCGTCTTCGGCATCGGCGCCGCGCTGTGTGCGGTCGCTGGCGCGATGCTCGGACCGCTCCTCGCCGTCCAGGTGGGCATGGGCGAGAGCATCCTCATCCTGGCCTTCGTCGTCATCGTGATCGGCGGCATCGGCTCCGTGCGCGGCGCCTTCGTCGGCGCGGTGCTGGTCGGCATGGTGGACACCTTCGGCCGCACGCTCCTGCCGATGTCATTGCGGGCCGTGCTGCCGCCGCAGATCGCGGGCAACCTGGGCCCGGCGCTCGCCTCGATCCTCATCTACGTGCTGATGGCCGGGGTGCTGTTCTGGCGGCCCCAGGGTCTGTTCCCGGCGCGGGGCTGACCGATGGCCGCCGGCACGCCGCTGCATCATGCTGTCCGCTGGGCGCTCGTCGGCCCCGCGCTCGTCCTGCTCGCTCTGCTGCCCGTACTGCTGACGGCCATCGACCAGCCGTTCTATCTGGTGCCGGCCACGCGCATCCTCATCTATGCGATCGCCGCCACGAGTCTCAATCTGCTCGTGGGATTCGGCGGCATGGTGAGCTTCGGACACGCCGCGTTCTTCGGGACCGGCGCGTACGTCACGGGCATCGCCGCCATGCACGGCCTGCAGTCGGCGTGGCTGGCGTGGCCGCTCGCGATGGTCGTGGCCGGTGTCGCCGCGTTTGCGATCGGTCTCGTCAGCCTGCGCACTCGCGGGGTGTACTTCATCATGATCACGCTGGCCTTCGCGCAGATGATGTACTACGTGTTCGTCTCGATGAAGACGTACGGCGGCGAGGACGGCCTGGCGCTGGAGTCCCGCTCGGCGCTCGGCTTCGGCCTGAGCCTCAAGTCCGACACCACCTTCTACTACGTGACGCTGGTCCTCGCGGTGCTGTCGATCGCCGTGCTCTGGCGCGTGGTCAACTCCCGCTTCGGCCGCACACTGCAGGGAATCCGCGAGAACGAGATCCGCATGGAAGCCGTGGGCTTCCCGGTGTTCCGCCACAAGCTTGCCGCGTTCGTCATCGCGGGCGCAGTGGCGGGCCTCGCCGGCGCACTCGCAGCCAACCAGACCGACATGGCGAGCCCCGCGTTCCTCAACTGGCACCAGTCGGGGATGCTGCTCATCATGGTGATCCTGGGCGGTGTCCACAGCTTCCTGGGACCCGCCATCGGCGCGGCCGTGCTGCTGCTGCTCGAGGAATTCGTGGGCGACATGACCACCCACTGGCAGTTCTACGTGGGCGCGGTTCTCGTGGCCGTGGTGCTGTTCGCGCCGAACGGCATCGCCACGCTGGCCGTAAGGCGCAGCCGTGTCTGATCTTCTGGTCATCGGCGGACTCGTCAAGCGCTTCGGTGGCCTCGCGGCGACCGACGGCGTGGACCTCGCCGTGGGCGAAGGCGAACTGCATGCCCTCATCGGCCCCAACGGTGCCGGCAAGACCACGCTGATCAGCCAGATCTCCGGCACGCTCGCGCCGGACGCCGGGCATATCCGCCTGCAGGGTCAGGACATCACCCGGCTCACGATGCACGAGCGCGTGGCGCGAGGACTCGCGCGGTCCTTCCAGGTGACGAGCCTGTTCCGGGGGTTCAGCGTGCGCGACAACCTCGCGCTCGCGGTGCAGGCGCGATCGGGCTCCAGCTTCCGCTTCTTCGCCCCCGCGAGGAACGAACGTGCGCTGTTCGAAGAAGCCGACCGGCTCGCGCAGCGCGTGGACCTGCAGGACCGCCTCGACACCCAGGCGTCCGTTCTCGCGCACGGCGAGCAGCGCCGGCTCGAGATCGCACTCGCGCTCGCGACGCGTCCGCGCCTGCTGCTGCTGGACGAACCGCTCGCGGGGCTCGGGCCCGAGGAATCCGCACGGATGGTCGCGCTGATCGAATCGCTGCGCGCGGACTGCTCGCTGCTGCTGGTGGAGCACGACATGGACGCCGTGTTCCGGCTCGCGGGCCGCATCTCGGTGCTCGTGGCGGGGAAGATCATCGCCACCGGCACGCCGGAGCAGATCCGCAACCATGCGGAAGTGCGACGCGCCTATCTCGGCGACGAGGCGGTGGGCGCATGAGCGCCATTCTCGAGATCGAGGATCTCCACGCCGGCTACGGCGGCACGGAAGTGCTATTCGGCCTGTCGCTGTCCATTCGCGAGGGCGAGGTGGCAACACTGCTCGGCCGCAACGGCATGGGCAAGACCACCACCATCCGCTCCGTGCTCGGCATGATCGCGCCGAGCGGCGGCAGCATCCGTTTCCGCGGAGAGCGCATCGACGGCCGCGCCACCGAGTCCATCGCCCGCGCAGGCATCGCGGTGGTGCCCGAAGGTCGTCAGATCTTCCCCAACCTGACGGTGGAGGAGAACCTCAAGGCCTTCGGCGCGAACCGGCGCGGCTCCGCGACGCCGTGGGATCTGTCGCGGGTGTACACGTTCTTCCCGCGCCTGCAGGAACGCCGCCGGAACATGGGCAACCAGCTCTCGGGCGGCGAGCAGCAGATGCTCGCCATCGGCCGTGCGATGATGACCAACCCGCATCTGCTGGTGCTCGACGAGGCGACCGAGGGCCTTGCGCCGCTCGTGCGCGAGGAGATCTGGCAGTGCCTGCATACGCTGAGCGCGCAGGGACAGACCATCCTCGTCATCGACAAGTACGTGCAGCGGCTGATCGCGCTGGCGCGCCACCATACGATCATCGAGCGCGGTCGCGTCGTGTGGTCGGGCACGTCCGAGGCGCTCGATGCCGATCACGGCATCTGGCACCGGTATCTCGGCGTCTGACACCCGCCGCCCGGCGGCGACCCATCTCCAGGTTTCATGACCCGCAAGCCCTCCCGCCCCAAGCCCCCGACGAGCACCCGCGAGGACGTCTTCGATCGGCCCACGGCCGAATGGCTGGAACGCGCGGTCGCTCTGTTCCGCCGTCGTGACCTGCACGCGGCAGATCAGGCGATCGACCAGCATCTGGCGCGTGCCCCGCAGAGCTGGACGGGGCTGTGCCTCAAGGCGATCCTCGCCGCCGAGACCCATCGTGAAGTCCAGGCCGAGCAGATCTGGCTGCAGCTCGTCGAACGCAACCCCGCCTATGCGGAAGGCCATACCAATCTCGGGCTGATGTACAAGCGCATGGGCCGGCTCGACGAGGCGGAGGCGCATCTGCGCAAGGCGCTGGCGCTCGCGCCCGGCCTCTCCGGCGCGCATCACAACCTCGGCATGGTGCTCATGGATCGGGGCCGAATGGACGACGCGCTGGCATCGTTCGAACGGGCGCTCGAACTCGAACCCGATGCCGCGCAGACCCGATTCAACATCGGCGTGCTGTGGCAGGGGCGCATGCAGTTCGACCGCGCGTGCGCCGCCTACCGCGAAACGCTGCAGCTCGCACCGTCCCATCAGGGCGCCATGAACAACCTGGTGTTCTGCCTGCAGTACCTGCCCGACTGCGCGCCGGAGACGCGACTGGCCGTCGCACGCGAACTCGGACAGAGCCTGTGCGCCAGCGTGACCCAACGGTCCGCCTGGAACGTCACATTCGAGCCGTCCCGGCGGCTGCGCGTGGGCTTCGTTTCCGGCGATCTGCGCACCCATCCGGTCGGGTACTTTCTCGAGACGCTGTTCCGGGGGCTCGGCCAGACGGCGCTGGAGTTCCATGCCTACTCGAATCATCCGACCGACGACGAGTTGTCGGCGCGGCTGCGCTCCCGCTTCGCGGGCTGGCATCACGTGGACACGTGGAACGACGATGCGCTCGAAGCCCGCATCGTCGCGGACGGCATCGACGTGCTCGTCGATCTCGCGGGCCACAGCGCGCTCAACCGCCTGCCGCTGTTCGCTCGCCGGCCGGCGCCGGTGCAGCTGAGCTGGCTCGGGTACTTCGCCACCACGGGATTGCCGACGATGGATTGGGTTCTCGCCGACCCCGTTTGCGTGCCGCCCGGCGAAGAGAAGTGGTTCATGGAAAAGGTGGAGCGTCTGCCGCACACGCGACTGTGTTTTGCGCCGCCCCCGAATGCCCCGCCCGTGAGCCCGATGCCCGCGGCAACAGCGGATCACTTCACGTTCGGCTGCTTTCAGGATCTCGCGAAGATCAACGACGAGGTGCTCGCGCTCTGGTCGCAGGTACTTGCTGCGTGTCCCCATGCCGTCCTGCGGTTGCAAAGCGCACCACTCACCCGACCCGAACCGCGCGAGCGCTTCGTGAAGCGTCTGCTCGATGCGGGGATTTCGACGGCGCAGTTGCGTCTCTTCGGTTCGGTCGCGCGCGAGAGCTACTTTGCGAGCTACGCCGAGGTCGACGTGGTGCTCGACACCTTCCCCTATCCCGGCGGGACGACGACGTGCGAAGCGCTCTGGATGGGCGTGCCGACACTCACGCTCGCACAGCCGGGCATGCTCGGACGGCAGGGCGAAGGCCTGCTCGCGGCGGCAGGGCTGGCGGACTGGATTGCGCGTTCGAAGGAACAGTATCTGACCAAGGCCATCCGCGCAGCATCGCCCGATCCCCGCGTTCGCAAAGGTCTCGCGGATCTGCGCGCGGGCTTGCGCGATCACCTCGCGACAACAGCGGTGTTCGACGCGCGACGATTCGCAATGGATTGGGAGAGCGCGATCCGGCGGATATGGGAATGGAGGTGCAAGGTCGCGTAGCCCGGACGAGCGCCGAACGGCGCGACTCCGGGAACGGTGCCGAACGTTCCGCCGCCGATCCCTGGAGTCGGGGACTTCGCCCCTCGTCCAGGCTACGACACCGCGCCCTCGTCCAGCGCGTCGCGTAGCCCGGACGAGCGCCGCACGGCGCGACTCCGGGACGATGCCGAACGTTCCACCGCCGATCCCTGGAGTCGGGGACTTCGCCCCTCGTCCAGGCTACGACACCGCGCCCCGCGATCCGTAGCCCGGACGAGCGCCGCACGGCGCGACTCCGGGACGATGCCGAACGTTTCGCCGCCGATCCCTGGAGTCGGGGACTTCGCCCCTCGTCCAGGCTACGACACCGCGCCCCTCGTCCAGGCTACAACGCCGTTCCGGTGAACGTCGTCTTCTGCGAAATCTCGATGAAGTTGCCGTCAGGGTCGCGGACGAAGGAGTAACGCACGGTATCGCCGAGCACGGTCGGTGGCTGGCCTTCCTCGCCGCCGCGGGCGAGCACGCCTTGGTGCTCCGCGACGCAATCGAACACCTGCACGGTGATGTACCGGAAGCCCGGGCCTTTCCAGCTCGGAGTGCGCTCGACAGCGCCAGGCTCGAGCCGCAATACGGACGAGCCGCAACGGTAGACATGCGTTCCTACGGACTCGAACTGCATCACGTCGCGGTAGAAGCGCCCGGACGCTTCCAGATCGTTGACGACGACACGAAGTCCGAGGCCCTCGACGCCGTCGACACCGAGTGGAACGAGCACGAGCGGATTGCCGTCCGGATCGGTCATCCGATGCGGCGCGGCGAGCCCGTCCCGGGCGATCGTGATGTCGCGCCACCCGGCGGCCGGTAGCGCGGGCAGAGGATCGCGCGAGTGGTTCAGCTTGACGACGGAACCGTTGGCGAGGAAGCGGTGCTGCTGGATCCCGCCGCCCAGCTTCGCCATGTGGTCGAAGGGGAGTCCGGCATCGCCGCCCCAGAACGCCAGCGCGGCGTCCCGGTCGCGGACGAACAGGCCGATGTCGATCTGCGGCTTCGCTAGCCTCAAGTCGCCTTCGCGGGCGGGGTCGGGTTCATGCGGTTCAGCACGGTCATCGCGCTGGCGACGAACGCCGCCGGATCGGACAGGTTGGCCGGCACGATCAGTGTGTTGCCAGCCTTGGCGAGTTGACCGAACGCTGCGACGTAGTTCTCGGCGACCTTGAGGTTGGCCGCGGTGATCCCGCCCTCGGCGGACAGCGCGGCGGCCACGGCCTTCACGGCCTCGGCCTGCGCATCGGCCAGCATGCGGATGGCAGTGGCCTCGCCCTGCGCCTTGTTGACCGCGGCAGCCTTGTCGCCCTCGGACTGGAGGATCTTCGACTGGCGCTCGCCTTCGGCCAGGTTGATCTCCTGCTGACGCTGGCCTTCGGACTTGGCGATGAGCGCGCGCTTCTCGCGCTCGGCGGTAATCTGCGCCTGCATCGCGCGGAGAATGGATTCCGGCGGCGTGAGGTTCTTGATCTCGTACCGGAGCATCTTCACACCCCAGGTTCGGCCCGCTTCGTCGAGCACCGCCACGATCTGACGATTGATGTCGTCCCGGCTCTCGAAGGTGCGGTCGAGCTCCATCTTGCCGATCTCGCTGCGCAGCGTCGTCTGCGCGAGCTGCGTGATGGCAAGCACGAAGTCCGACGCACCATAGCTCGCGAGCTTGGGGTCGGTCACCTGGTAGTACAGCAGACCGTCGACGCCCAACTGGGTGTTGTCCTTGGTGATGCAGACCTGCTCGGGGATGTCGTGGGCTTCTTCCTTCAGCGAGTGGCGGTACTGCACACGGTCGACGAAGGGCACGATGATGTTGAGGCCGGGCTCGAGCACCTTGTGGAAGCGGCCCAGCCGCTCGACGACCCAGGCCGACTGCTGCGGCACGACCCGCACGCCCTCGACGATGAAGACGATCACGGCACCGAGAAGGAAGATCGGTATCGCGAAGGACTGCGTCGGCGGGAAGAAGAACGCGACCACCGTGAGAATCACGACCGCCATCAGCTTCGGAAACATGCAGGACCTCTCGAAAGAAGGAAGATGGAGACGAGCGGAATCAACCGCGACCCGACGACACCCGCAGGCGACTGCCTTCCATCGCCGTGATGTAAAGGACGGCACCGGCGACAGGCGCGGCAGCGCCTTCGACCAGGGCCTCCCAGGTGGCGCCGCGGTACTGCACCCGCGCGAGGCGATCGGCTTCACTCACCCAGGCCTCGAACGTGGCCGTCTGGCCTACGTCCATGGGCTGCGTGCCGCCCTGCCCCTGCAGCGTCTTGCGACGGGCCTTGACCACGGCCACGCCGACCACGGCGGCAATCGACACGACCATGGCCTGCACCCAGAAGGGGGCGCCAAGATAGGCCACGATGGCGCCGGCGATCGCGGCGATGCCAAGGATGAGGAGATAGAAAGTGCCGGTCATCAGTTCGACGATGACCAGCGCAATGCCCAGCAGGAACCAGACGAGTTCGGCACTCATGGCGACAAGATTCTCCTTCGCAAGGCGACGGGCGGTCTGTCCGCGGGATGCAGGCCCGGCAGCCGACCGGTCCCGGATTTACGGATTCCGGCGGCATGGCGCCGCCCGGAACCCGCGCACTGTATCAGTACTGCGGGCAGGGTCACTATCGAATGCAAGAGCCACTGCCCCGGCTGCGGCCCCGTCGGGATCGCGGACATCCGACGGTTATCGGCGACCCCAAAGCGGCACTTGAGGAGGCTCCGGTCAGGTGGCGCGGTTCCGGCGGAGCGCCACCGCTTGCGCAGCGCACAACGAAAACCTCAGTCACGGCGGGCGAACGTTGTTACATTTTCGGAACTGGCCGTCCGCGCCAGTCACCCTGTCCCGACACCCGGCCCCGTGCCGCAACAGCACACGCGACATCATCGCGGGAGGAGCGAACCATGAAGCTTTATATCGATCCGATCACCGTCAACTGCCGCAAGGTCCTCGCAGGTTTTCACCTGATGGGGACGCAATACGAGCCCGTCCAGCTCGGCTACTTTGCCGGCGACATGAAGAAGCCGGAGTACCTCGCCATCAACCCGAACGGTTCGCTGCCGGCGCTGGTCGACGGCGACCTCAAGCTGTGGGAATCAAATGCGATTCTCCAGTACGCCGCGGACAAGGGCGGTCGTTCCGACCTCTACCCGGCCGACCTCAAGGTCCGCGCCGACATCAACCGCTGGCTCCTGTGGGAAGCCAACCAGTGGTTCCCCGCGTGTTATGTGTATCTCGTCGAGAACCTCGTGAAGCCCGTGATGCAGCAGCAGACGGATCAGGCGGCGCTCGCCGCGAACGATCCGCGCTTCCACCTGCTGGCCGGCATCCTCGACGACCGGCTCGGGACCAGCCCCTGGGTGGCCGGTCAGAACGTCACCATTGCCGATATCGCGGTGGCCTCGCCGATGCACCTGCATCCGTATCAGAAGCTCCCGCTCGAGAACTACCCGAACATCCGCACCTGGATCGCCAAGGTGGAGGCCCTGCCCTGCTGGGTTGCCACCGATCCCCGGCCCGCGCTCGGCTTGACCTGAGTCTCGCAACATTGCCCGTTGTCCGGGGTCCTCGCGGACCCGGACCGCGGGTAGACTCGCGGCTTTTCGCTGGAGGCAATGCCATGCATCACAAGCGGCTCGCGGGCGCCGTCGCGCTCGCCCTGTTCCTCGGTATGGGTTCGGCCTGGGCGGCCAAGTCCGATTCCTGCGCCCACTGCCACGGTACCGACGGCAACTCCAGCTCGGGCCAATACCCCAACCTCGCAGGGCAGAGCAAGGACTACCTCATCGCGCAGATCAAGGCCTTCAAGGAAGGCAAGCGCGTGAACAACATGATGTCGCCTTCGGTGCGCGTCCTGTCGGACCAGGACATCAACGATCTGGCCGATTACTTTTCGTCGCAGACGATGAACCGCGGCAGTTTCAAGCCTGATCCGGCCCTGGCCGCAGAGGGCAAGAAGCTCGCCGAAGCCGCGCAGTGCGTGGCATGCCATCAGGCGGGGTTCAAGGGTCTCGGCGAGTTTCCGCGGCTGGCGCGGCAGAAGACGCCATACCTCATCAAGCAGCTGAAGGACTACCGGGACGCGGCCCGCGTGAGCGAGGTGATGGGCCCCACCGCGAAGGACCTCACCGACGCGCAGATCGAGGCGCTCGGCCACTACCTCGGCGGCCTGTAAGGCAGGGCGGCGGCGCCCGCGCAGACGCGACGGAAGCCTCTCCTCAGGCATCGTTCCTGCGTGCTTGCTCGGCAGGGCGTAAGCGCGCGACCTCCCGGTCACGCGCAAGCGTCCGATGACACGAGCGGGCTCCGGCCCACGGGCGGCCCGCCTTCCGACACGCGGTAGCTGGGATGCCGCGCAGGGCACGCGGCGTCGAGACCTTTCATGCAATCCCCCACCCAGGGCATTCGGTATACCCCGGTGCGCTTCGGGCTCGCCATGGTGCGGGACCGAAACTCGCGCTCGGCCCGGCTGGCCGCCCTGTCAATCGCGCCGACACTCGGCTTGCTGACGGCCCACCTCGCGGGCGAGTTCGATGCTCTGAGTTCCACGGAGCCCCTCTTCTGGGCCGGCCAGGTGTATGCGGCGCTGTGCGGGTGGATCCTGTGGTGGTCCGTGCATGGCATCAACCGGTGGCTCAACTGGTATCAGCGATGGATCGAACGTCCTTTCGGTCGGACCCTCCTTCCTGCCGCGTGCAACGTCGTGCTATCCGTGGCCGCCACCTTCGTGCTGCATCTCGCCTGGCGGGTGCTTTCCGGTCAGCAACATCTCGACACCACCCCCGGAATCGTCCTGGTCGCCGCCGGCGCCACCGCGATCTTCGATCTCGGATACCGGATCTCCTTTGTCCACGCCTTGCGCGTGCGTGCCGTGCGTCGCATCGCGATGCTGGAGCAGGCGGCGGAGCGGGCGCAGATGGCCGCGCTCAAGGCGCAGCTCGATCCGCATTTCCTCGCCAATTCGCTCAACGTGTTCTGTCACCTCGTGGCTTCGCACCCGGATGCGGCGACACGCTTTGCCGACAATCTGTCGTGGATCTACCGGTACGTGCTGGAGAACGGACAGAAGGATCTCGTCCGCCTCGACGCCGAACTGGAGTTCGTGGACCGCTACGTGGAACTGCTCCGACTGCGCTTCGGCGACGGGATCGTCCTTCGCGTGGAACGCGAGAACACGTCGGCGTCGGCGCGATGGCTGCCACCGCTTGCCATGCAGACCCTGCTGGAGAACGCAGTGAAGCACAACGCCTTCTCCGCCGACGAACCGCTGGTGCTGGCACTCACGGTACGGGATGACAACGTCGAAGCGGTCAATCCCGTGCGCAACCGCAGCGAGGAAAGCCGTGGCGGCGGCCTCGGACTCACCAATCTGGCAAACCGGGTCCGTCTGCTCACCGGATTGTCCGTGCGTGTCGAGCGCAGGCCGGCGCAGTTTTGCGTGACCGTCCCGCTCATCGCGGAGGCCCTGCCTTGAAGGTCGCGATCGTCGAGGACGAACCGATCGCATCGCTGCATCTGGAACAGGCGATCCTCGCCTGCGCGCCGGAAGCGCAGATCGTGGCCCGACTGGGCGGGGTGCGCGAGACGGCCGCGTGGCTCGACCGTAACGGCCTGCCCGATCTGATGTTCCTCGACATCCGTCTGCGCGACGGGCTCGCGCTGGACCTCGTCGCCAACCGAACGCTCGCGTGCCCGGTGATCTTCACGACAGCCCACGACGAATACGTGATGGACGCCTTCGCGGCCAACGCGATCGACTACCTGCTGAAGCCGGTCGAACAGGAGCACGTGGCGCGCGCGCTCGACAAGTACCGCCAGATCCGCGAGCACTTTCTGCAGCAGCATCGCGATCCGCGCGCCGAACTGCCTCCCGCGGATACTGAGGCGGGCGGACCGTGCCGACGGCGATTCGTCGTCCGCAAGGGCGCCGAGTTCATCACGGTACCGATCGAACAGGTGGCGTACTTCTGCACCGAGCACAAGATCTCGTTTCTGGTCACGAACGATGGCCAGCGCTTCATGGTGGACGATGCGCTCACCGTCGTCGAATCGCAGGTGAGCCCGAGCCGCTTCTTCCGAGCAAACCGGCAGCACCTCGTGTCGGTGGAGTCGATCGCCCGCTTCCGGCCGGGCGGACGCGGGCAGGTCGAGCTGGAACTGCTGCACCCGCCCGGGTTCCTCATCACCGTGAGCCAGGAGCGCGCAGCCGAGTTCCGGCGATGGATCGACCGCTGATGGCGAACGGGGCCAGCACCGCAGGTGCGCGGATCGCCGCAGCCGCTGCGCGGGAGTCCGTCCGGCGTTCCGCGGCCGTGGGAGAGATGCGCCATTTCACCCAGTCCCGCCTCAAGGACGGCTGGGTGATGGCCACCGGTGTTCCCGTCGTCGGCTACCTGTTGCCAAAGTTCGCGGGCATGCAGGCGAATCTCCGCGTCGATGAACTGCGCTTCTGGCTCTCGATCCTGTTCTCGTCCGCCATCACCCTGATCATCTGGGTGTCCCTCCGGAACTGGGGACGCAAGCGGCACCTGAGTTCCCTGTGGTTCGCGCGGCCTTACCTCGGCTGGAGCACCTACGTGCTCGCCAGCGCGGCAGCCGGCTATGGCACCGCGTACGGCGGCGCCTGGGTCTGGTACACGTGGTCCGGCTTGCCGCTGGACCTCGCCGTCTGCAGCCGCATCGGCTGGATGTCGATGATTCTCGTGTGCGTCATGACGCAGTTGTACCTGTGCCTCTATGTGCGGGCCGACCTCAGCTTCGCGGCCCGCAAGGCCGCCGAACTGCGCGATGCCGAGCACCGCATGCGCCTGCAGTCCAGCACGTACCGTCAGGAACCCGAGGCCGTTCTGGATTCCCTGGCTGCGCTCCGCAAGCTCGTGCACAGCGCACCCGACGTGGCCGTGCGCCACGCGCAGTCGATCGCGGCGGTCTACCGCTACATCCTCCGCGAGTCCTCACGCGAACTCGTCATCCTGCGCGACGAGATGGCGCTCCTCGACCGCCACGCGGATCTACTGTCCGCACGCACCGGCACGCGCCTGTTCCTCGTACAAGGCATCGAGGCCACCCGGCTCGACCGGTTCCTGATCGTGCCGGTGACGCTGCACACGCTGCTCGAGTGCGCCGTCCGATCGCGTCCGAAGGAACTGTCCGCGACGATGGCAATCTCCATGTCCATCGAGGACTCGCGGTTGCTGTTCCGGTTCGAACGGGCAGACACGCCGGACCACTTCGCAGGTACCCCCTCCTACTCTGCGCTCGACGCCCGAACGGTCGCCATCGTCGGAACTGGGTGCACATTGCACCATCGTTCAGGCTTGACGAGCGTCGCGATTCCCCTGCTGCCTATCGCGCACTGAGCGACGCCTCCGCGTCGGCCTCGGTATCTCCCGCTTCAGTCATCGAAACTCCGGCTTCGGCACGGAGCCCCGCCACCGACCGCGGATCTCGGAAGAAAATTCGCAGCGACGTCTCCACCCTCGAGCGCGAAGAGTTCCGATGAGCCGGCAGCATTCGGCGGCAGAGGGCGCCCAGTCCGGGAGACAGGCCTGAGCAACTCGACCGCAAAGGCAGTTTCAGATTTGCGCATCACACCATAAAAAGCAAAAAAGACCATGTCCCACAGACAGCGACACCCGATCGACCTGCGTGCCCGGCACGCCCTTTCCGCTTCGCAGCACTCACCGATTCGCACCCTGTTCGCGGCCCTGATCGTCGGCGCTGCGGCATCGTTCGGCGCAGCCCTGTCGCCGCCCCCCGTGATCGCTCAGGAGGCCGCACCCGTTCCGGAATCCCTCGTGGGCCGTACGGTGCCGGAGCCCTCCAATCTGGGCGAGTTCGTGAGGGACAAGGCTGCCGCCATCCGTCTCGGCAAAGCGCTGTTCTGGGACATGCAGGTCGGCAGCGACAACGAGACCGCCTGTGCCTCCTGTCATTTCCACGGCGGCGCGGACAATCGTGATCGCAACCAGGTGTCGCCCGGCCTGCTTCGACGCGCGAGCATCGACCAGACCAATCCGGACACCACGTTCCAGCTCGCCGGGCCGAACGCCACGCTCACGCTTGCGAACTTTCCGCTGCACCGCCTGCATGACCCGCGCAATCGCAACTCCGCGGTCCTGTCGACCACCAATGACACGGTGACTTCGCAGGGTGTGTTCAACGAGGTGTTCAGAAGCATCGGCGGTCAGGTGACGGGGCTGCTTCCCAACTACCCGCTGCTCGGCGACGTCACGCCCCTGCTAAAGGATCCTTACGAGGGCTTCTGGACCAGCCACCCTGCGGACAACCGCACCGTCGTGCCCGACCCGGTGTTCCACGTGAGCGGCATCAACACGCGGCGCGTGGAGCCCCGCAACAGTCCGACCGTCATCAACGCGGTGTTCAACCGCCGCAACTTCTGGGACGGCCGGGCGCAGACGATCTTCAATGGTGTGAATCCTCACGGATTGCGGGACACCAACGCCAGAGTCTTCAAGAACGTCCCGTCGGGCCTCAACTGGACGATCCAGCCCGTGTCGGTCGCCATCAACAATGCCAGTCTCGCTTCCCAGGCTTCCGGGCCGCCCCTGAGCGACTTCGAGATGAGCGCGGCCGGCCGCGGCTTTCCCGAGCTGGGCAAGAAGATGCTCTACCGTCGTCCGCTCGCGGGACAGAAGGTCCATCTGTCGGACAGCGTGCTGGGCTGGTATCGGCACATCTCCGGTGTCGGTCTGTCGAAGAGCACCTACGCAGAAATGGTGCGCGACGCCTTCCGCTCCGAATGGTGGAATGGCACGAAACTCATCCGCTTCAACGCGGACGGGTCCCGCACCCTGACGCCCATCACCTACACCCAGGGCGCCAACGAGTACACGCAGATGCAGGCCAACTTCAGCCTGTTCTTCGGACTGGCGGTGCAGCTGTATGAAGCAACGCTCGTCTCCGACCAGACACCGTTCGATCGCTTCGTGCGCGGTGATTCGAATGCGATGACACCGCGTCAGGCTGCCGGCATGGGTCTGTTCTTCGGCAAGGGGAAGTGCGCTGCGTGCCATGGCGGTCCGGCGCTCACCACGGCCAGCGTGTTCCAGCCGCCCATCGCACGCATGGTCATGGGCAACGGCGCCGTCGCGCTGTACGACGAGGGTTACTACAACATCGGCGTCACGCCCACCCTCGAGGACATCGCCCTCGGCGGCAAGGATCCGTTCGGCAACCCGCTGTCCTTCAGCGCTATCGCCAGGCAAGGCACGGCGCGGTTCCAGCAGCTGATCGGGTCGGCACCGAACCTCGGCGACATCACGGCCGGCGAGCGCATTGCGGTGAACGGCTCCTTCAAGACACCCGGCCTGCGTAACGTGGAACTCACCGCGCCCTTCTTCCACAACGGGGATTCGGCGACGCTGCGCCAGGTGGTGGAGTTCTACAACCGCGGCGGCAACTTCTTCGACCGGAACCTCGCGGACGTCGATGCCGACATCGAGCCGCTGGGGCTGACGGAGTCTGAAATCGACGATCTCGTGGACTTCATGAAGGCGCTGACCGACGACCGCGTCCGCTTCGACATGGCACCGTTCGACCATCCGCAGCTCCTGGTGCCGAATGGTCACGTCGGCAACACGGCGATCGTGACGAACGACGGTGCCGGCCGCGCGGTGGACGTTCTGGTGGAAATTCCGGAAACCGGTTCCGGCGGCGTATCGGACAACCGCTTCGTGACGCGCCAGAATTTCCTCGGCACGGAATGGTCCGGCAGTCGCTACTACCGCGTCATCGCCCGGCACAGCGGTCAGTGCCTGGACGTGCTCAGTCGCGCCACCGGCAACGGCGCCGCCCTCATCCAATGGCCCTGTGCAAGTGCTGCGCTGACTCAAATCAATCAGCGGTTCCAGCTGGTTGCCGATACCAGCGGTGCGATGCGTCTCTATGCCCAGCACAGCGGCCGCGTCGTCGAGGTGTCGGGCGGCTCGCAGTCGGACGGTGCCAAGATCCAGCAGTGGGACGCCGTGTCCGGGCTGGAGTACCAGCGCTGGCGCATCGTGCGTCGTGACGGTATCTACCACACGATCGTCAACCAGCAGTCGCGCAAGTGCCTGACCGTCTCGGGGGCCTCCACGGCCCACGCTGCGCCGATGGTGCTCGGCGCCTGCAACGGCGCGGCCCATCAGGACTTCGTGCTGGAGGAACTGCCGGTGCTGATGCTCGAAGCCGACGTCGCCATGCTGTCGGGCGCCACGTTCCAGACGGCGCGCGCCGGCTGGACGTACTCGGGTTACGCGACGATCACCTACGCCACCGACAAGGTGACCTTCACCCTGCGTGCGCCGTCGGCCGGAGGCAACTACGGTGTGAACCTGCGCTACGCGACGGCCACGACCGGAACGCGGCAGATCAGGGTCTCCGCCAATGGCGCGACGGCAACCGTCGCCACCCTGCCGGGCACCACCTCCTGGGCTCTGGCATCCGCCGGCGTCCTGCCGCTGAAACCCGGCGTCAACACGATCGTGATTCAAGGGCACACGGGGAGTCTCGATCTCGACCACGTGTCCCTGGTGAGACAACCATAAGAAACAAGAACGGTACCCGGCCACCGTCAGAACATCGATAGGTAGCCTGGGAAACAGTCCCACTGCTGGCGCCACTCGGGAAACCGGGTGGCGCATTTTTCTTTTCAGGGCGTGCGCGGACCTTCCCTATGTCTTCTTCCGGGACTTCATCGCGGGCATACCGCGGCCCAAGGATGTCGCGGCCTCACCCATGGCGGCGTTGAATCCGGCCCTTGCAACATCGACGAAGTGAGCCCCGGCCTTCGAGGCCAGGAAGTCGGCGTAGGCGGTCAGGTCCGCGTCGGAAAGCGGTTCGTACAACTTGGCAAGAACACCGGCATTCATCGTCCGGAACGCCTCCACCATCTGCGGACGCTGGGTCTCCGCGCGCGTTCGGAACTCCTCCAGGCCGGGGGAAGCGCCTGAGGGCTCCATCGACAGCACACCGGCGAAAACGCCGAGTGCCGTGTTGATCATCATGTCCGCGGAAGTCTCTGCAACCTTCGCATTCGCGATCACGCGGTCGATCAGAGCACGGCGCTCGGGCGTGACCGACTCCAGGAAGGCCTTGCCTTCCTGAATCAGTTCGCTCGGATCTCGGGGATCGCTGGCTGTCGTCTCTTCCAGCGCGGTAATGCGTGCGCCGGTGGGGCTCTGGTACCAGCCCCGGAGTGCGGGCACGTGCGTCTTGCGAAGCTTGCGGGCAATGACCGACAGCGTACGGGCGCGGAGCTTGTCGGCGTGATAGATCTCGGTAACCATGTCCCCGAGCATTTCGCGCGCTTCCGGCGGCATGTTGCCACCCCGCGATCCTTGCTCCGCCTGGATGCCGGCGCGCACCTGCGGCGCCACGCTTTCCAACTGTGCCCACATGCCGGAAGCCCGCATGAGGGCTTCCGCCGTGTTGCGATCCGTCTGCGCCGAAGCGCCCGGGGACAGCATCGCAAGTACCGCCGCGAACCAGAACCATCTCAGCGCATTCACCATCGGGCCGTGCCTCCGGGAAAGTGGGGGGAGGGCTGACATCACGCGGCAGCCAGCACCCGTTGCACGCAGCGCTCCGTAATCTGGAGCATGGCGTCCACCTCTTCCGCCGTCACGTTCAGTGCTGGCATGAGGCGAATGAGATTCGGTCGCGGCGCGTTGAGCAGCAGGCCTTCATCGCGCGCGGCGTCGACGACCTTGCCCGCGATGTCCTGCCCCAGATCGATGGCAATGAGAAGGCCGCGCCCGCGGACTTCACCGAGACCATGCCGCGCAGACAGCGCGCGGAGTCCCGCAGTGATGCGCTCGCCCATGGCATTCACATGGTCGAGGAAACCGGGGGCCAGCGTGGCGTCCATCACCGCACTGCCGACCGCCGTCATGAGCGGGTTGCCGTTGAAGGTGCCGCCCTGGTCGCCGTGCTCGAAACAGCAAACCTCTTCGCGCGCGACGAGCGCAGCCAGCGGCACGCCGCCACCCAGCATCTTGCCGAGCGTCATGATGTCGGGGGTGATGCCGGCGTGCTCGTATCCCCACAGTTTCCCGGTGCGGCCAACGCCCGTCTGGATCTCGTCCACGATCAGCAGCAGACCGCGGGCCCGAGTGAGTTCTCGCAGTCCGCGGAGGAAGTCGTCCGTGGCCACAACCACGCCGGCCTCGCCCTGGATTGGCTCCAGCATGACCGCGACGGTCCTGTCCGTGATGAGCCGCTCGACCGACGCGAGATCGTTCAGCGTCGCCTTCGGAAACCCCGGCACCTTCGGTTCGAACAGCGCGCGAAACGCAGGCTTGCCGGAAGCCGACATGGTGGCGAGCGTCCTGCCGTGGAAAGCGTTGTCGAAGGTGATGATCTCGAAGGCGCCGTCCTTGTGGATCGAGCCCCACTTTCGGGCCAGCTTGATCGCGCCTTCGTTCGCCTCCGCACCGCTGTTCGTGAAGAACACGCGCTGGAACACGCTGTGCGCGACGATGCGCCCGGCGAGCAGCATGGACGGCTCGTTGTAGAACGCGGGGCTCGCGGTGATCAGACGCGCGGACTGATCGGCCAGCGCCTCGGTGATGCAACGCGGGCTGTGGCCCAGCCCGTTGACCGCCCACCCCTGGATGAAGTCGAGGTAGCGCCGCCCCTCGTTGTCCCAAAGCCAGGAGCCTTCCCCGCGCACGAACACGATGGGCGGCCGGGAGGTGATGTCCATCAGGGCACGGGCGGGGTAGTCGGCGAAGTTCATGGGGCTCTCCTTCTTGTGTTCCGGGAACGCTTCCGGGCCGCTCGGACCGGGATCAGTTGTAACGGGACGCAGTATCGCGCCGCTTCACTTCGGCAGCCATTTACGGAAGGCCGCGGACTTCATGAGCTCCGCGTAACGTGGGTCCTTCGCGAACTCGGCACGGTCGAAGACGAGTCCGAACTTCGCCCCTGCACCGGAAAGCGTAGAGACCACTTCGGGATACTTCTTCTGGCCGAGGTAGCCTTCCGCCAGCGAGTAGTAGCTGTCGAGGAGGTCGGGCTCGAGGCGGATCGATTCCTGCGCGGACTTCACCGCCTCGTCGTATCGCCCGGCCATCATGTTGGCGTTCGCACGGAACAACCGCGTCACGCCGTCGACGCCCACGCGCTTCTCGATGATCGTGACAGCCTCCAGGATCTTGTCGGTCTGGCGCTCGAAGAAGTAGTGGTCCAGCAGCAGGAAGGCCGCAGAGGGGTCCTCGCCATAACGCTTCGCAAGCTGGCCGAGGGCGGACCGATACGCGTCGTCCAGCTTCGCCATGGAGGCGGTGCCCACACGCGTCTGGAGCATCACGCGGGAATTGGCGATGGGGTCCGGCAGCCGCTCCATCTCGGCCAGCGCCTCCGCGTAGCGGCCTTCGCGCTGCTTCAGCGAAATGCCCTGCATCTGCTCGACGATCGCCTTGTCCACGGTCTTGAGGCCAAAGAGGGAACGCAGCAGCTCGGGACTGGGCGCGATCATCAGCTGGGCAAGCGCGCCGACGGCCTGGCTCACCAGGGCTCCGCGACTCAACTGGAACCAGTCGACCGCTCGCAGACCGCCGTTGACGTCCGGCTGCACGATGAACTCGTAGTAGTCGTAGCCCTGGCCGCCGAGGTCGAAGCGGACCAGCACCTTGGACGGCGGCACCACCCGCAGGAATCTCACCGTTCCCTGCGACGAGTCGAGCGCCTTGAACAGGGTGAGCACCATGTTCTTCGCGCCGCCCTGCCGGAAGCCTTCGAGGAAGGACTTCTGATCGGTCGGGCTCAGTTGCATTCCCTGGACCACGCGCTGACCCAGGGCGTCGATGTCCACCACGATGAAGAAGCCCTTGTCGTCCCGCTCGTTGAAGGCGCGCACGATCTCGCGGCCCACTTTCTCGACGCGATCGACCCTGATGTCAGCGGAGGCCGGGAGGGCGGCACAGAGAAACAGGAGGAACGAGAAGGCGGCCTTGATCATGAACAATCATCCGGGAAGTTCGGGGAACCGGCGCACCGGGGACGCCGCGGCGTTCGGCCGACGGCAGCCGCCTGGCGCGGACGTGCCAGGCAAGTCTACCTCCGCCGGCACGCTGCTACTGCGACGACTGCCCGTCGCGCGACGGACGCCACCGCAGCAGGCGGCGCTCGGCGATCGTGACGAGCTTGTCGAGCGCGAGGGCGAACAGCGTGAGCACCAGCACGCCCGCAAAGACGGTGTTGATGTCGAACACGCCCTCGGCCTGCAGGATCAGGTAGCCCACCCCGCGCGCGGAGCCGAGATACTCACCGATCACCGCGCCGACGAACGCCATGCCCACCGCGGAATGCAGGCTCGCGAAGACCCAGGCGGTGGCGCTGGGCAGATACACGTGTCGCAGGAGTTGCGAGCGCGTGGCGCCGAGCATGCGGGCATTCGCCAGCACCGTGGGATTCACCTCCCGCACGCCGTGGAACACGCTGAAGAACACGATGAAGAAAACCAGCGTGACGCCCAGCAGAACCTTCGACGCCATGCCCAGACCGAACCACACGGCGAAGATCGGCGCGAGGATCACGCGCGGCATCGCGTTGAAGGCCTTGATGTAGGGGTCGAGCAGGCGCGCCGCGGTGTCCGAGAGCCCCAGCCACAATCCCACGGCCAGCCCCCCGGCCGTACCGATGACGAATGCCATCGCGGTTTCCAGCAGCGTCACCCCGAGATGCGGATAGATGCTGCCGGTCACGAACCATTCGCGGATGCGGTCGAGCACCACCAGCGGTTCGCCGAAGAAGAACGGCGGCAGGACCTCGGTACGCGTGAGGACGTGCCAGAGCACGAACATGCCGACGAGCAGCGCCGCCTGCGCCACCCAGAGCAGGCGGCCGTTACGCATCCGCCTTCAGTCCGTCGTGGTGGGCCTTCATCACCTGCTCTCGCAGGCATTCCCAGATGCGCCGGTGCAGATCGAGGAACCCCGGCGTCAGCCGCACCTCCGCTACGTCACGCGGACGCGGCAGATCGATGGCGAACTCGCCGACGGGGCGGCTGGCCGGCCCCGCGCCGAGCACCACCACCCGGTCGGAGAGCGCGATGGCCTCCTCCAGGTCGTGCGTCACGAACAGCACCGACTTGCGGTCCTGCTGCCAGAGCGCAAGCAGCTCGTTCTCCATGAGCACGCGGGTCTGCACGTCGAGCGCGGAAAAGGGTTCGTCCATCAGCAGGATCTTCGGCCCGACGATCAGCGTCTGTGCGAGGGCGACGCGCTTTCGCATGCCCCCCGACAACTCGTGCGGATACTTGTCGCCATGCCCGGTGAGCCCGACGCGCTTCAGCCAGTCGTCGGCCTTCGCCCGCGAGGCGTCAGGCGCCGTGCGCCGAAGATCCAGGCCGAACGCCACGTTGTCGCGCGCATTGCGCCAGGGGAGCAGCGCTTCGCCCTGGAACAGGTAACCCGCGTGCTCGTTGCGACCCGACAGGGGCTGGCCGAACACCCGCACCGTACCGGCATCGGGTCGGCGCAATCCCGCCGCGGCGTTCAACAGCGTTGACTTGCCGCAGCCGGTGGGTCCGACGAGGGACACGAACTCGCCTTCGCCCACAACCACGCTCGCATTCTCGACGGCGACGTGCATGCCGCCGCGAGCGGTGAAGCGGCACGTGATGGCATCGAGTTGCAGCGCACTCACGATCGTCCTGCCCCGACGCGCTCCACGAAGGCATTGGTGTAAGTCTGATTCAGCCAGAGCACCGGGGCCCGTCGCACGGCAGCGTTGTGCTGGAGCAGAACCTGGTAGGCGGCGTCGATGCCTTTCTTCGTGAACAGGCCGTCCGGCGAGTACGCGCCGCGGACCTTCTCGAACGCGGCCGTGTAGAGCGCGCGGTCGCCGAGCAGATACTCGGGCGGCACCGTTTTCAGCACGTCCTCGGTCGTGGCGCCATGCAGCCAGCGCAACGCGCGCACCATCGCATTGGTGAGGGCCTGTACGGTCTCCGGGTTCTTCTTCACGAACTCGACCTTCGCATACAGACACGCCGCGGGCAGCGTCCCGCCGAAGATCGCCTTCGTTCCCTTGTCGGAGATGGTCTCGTGGACGATCTTCACGTCACCGCTCTTGACCAGCAGGCTCATCACGGGCTCGACCGAGGAAAGCGCGTCGATGCGACCGCCGCGGACTGCCGCCACGGCACCGGCGCCCGTGCCGACGCCGATGATCGAGACGTCGTCCGGCGTGAGCCCGACGGAGGCGAGCAGGTGGTTCACGAACATGTGCGTGCTGGACCCCGGGGCGGAGACACCGACGCGCATGCCCTTGAGGTCCTTCGGCCAGGAGTACGAGTCCGCTCGCGCCTTGACGATGCCGAGTTCCAGCCCGGGATTCGTTCCCTGCAGGACGAAGGCCTGCACCTTCTGGGCGAGGGTCTGCATCGCGATCGTGTGCTCGTAGGCTCCGGACACGACATCCGCACTGCCGCCCACCAGAGCCTGCAGCGCCTTGGCGCCCCCGGGGAAGTCGACGATCTCCACATCGAGGCCTTCGTCTCGGAAGTAGCCGAGACGCTCGGCCAGCGTGAGTGGCAGGTAGTACAGGGTCGGCTTGCCACCCACGGCCAATGTCAAGGATGGTTTCTCGGGTGCGGCGCGAACCGGGCCCGACCGCGCCTGCAGACCCAGTGCCATCAAGGCGCTGAGAGCGATCACGGCACGGCGGCGTTTCCGTGACATCGCATCAGCGGTGGGTGAAGAATCGTTGGCGTTCATCGGGTGGCACCGGGTTGCAAGTCGTGAGGTCCGCGGGAGTCCGGAAAGGCGAGAGAGTAACCGAGCTTTCGGATCCGGGGTCCGGCACCGCGACATCGCCGGCGACTACGTCGATGGAACGCGCGAGACCCAGGGGCGCGGTGCATCGGCGAAAGCTAATGTGTCGGTCGGCCCGTTCGCTGCCGACTTCTTTCAACACGATTCCGGAGATCAACGCGAGCAGATGCATCTGCGCTGCACGAACCGCTTTCCGCGTCTATGAGAATCACCGTCGAAAACCTTTACGCATTCGTCATTGACGAACACATGACGACTCCTAGCGCACTGAATGCATGAACGTTTATGCGAATGGCAAGTCGGGCCCGCTTCGTGCTGAGGAGGGCCTGCCGCGCTCCAGCGGTCCTCATGGCGACTGGATCCACAAGATGAAAAAAATCGCTTTCCTTCTGGCCTCGATGGGACTGGCTGCCGCAGCCCAGGGGGCCACGATTTCGTTTCAGTACGGTTTGCCTATCGTTCAGGCGACGACCGAGATCAACCAGACCGGACTGCTCGGGCTGTTCAATCCTGCCCTCGGCACGCTGACCGGTGCTTCGCTCACGTATCAGTCGGCAGCCACGACGACCATCACGCTGACCAATAGGGCTGCGCAGAACCAGAATGCGCGGGCCGCGTCGGAGATGGAAATCCTGTGGTCCAGTTCCATCGCCAGCCTGACTCCCCTGCTCGCCGCGCCAGCCATGATCATGAATTTCTCTACCGGCGCTGCGCAGAGCTACACGCCTGGCCAGTCCCGCACGTTCGGTCCACTGACCGATTCCGATTCCATCACCCAGAACCTGAACAGCATTCTGGCCTCGCTGGTGGGCGTTGGAACGTTCGGTCTGACTTGCGAAAGCTTGACTGGACTCACGGTAACCGGTGGTGGCGGCAACGTGAGAGGCGCGCAGTCCACAACGGCCGGCTGTGGCGCGGCGATCACGTATACCTACACTCCCACCCCGCCCACCCGCACGCCGGAGCCGGGTTCGCTGGCTCTCGTGGGCATGGCTGCCGCCGGCCTGGGCGTCGCGGCCCGTCGTCGCAAGGCCTGACGGTCCGGGAGGATCTGAAGGCGGGCGGCTACGCTGCCCACTGACGACTCCGCCCAGACTTGCTGCACCAAGACGCCGACCCATTGCGGTCGGCGTTTGTTTTTCCGGGGGTGATTTCGATGCGCCTTCAGGGAAAGAACAGGTAGGACACTCCCAGTACCAGCCCCCATTCGCACAGCCGCTCCCCTCGCGGGCAAGCGGTGTCCGGAAAGTCCGACGCGACGATGCTCGCGTCGAATTGCAAGTCCCGCCAGGTGCGCAGCACACCGATTCGCAAGTCCGATCGCCTGGGGGCGGATGCCAGCGTCTGACTGGTAGCCCGTCCTGCGAGTTTGAGGAGACCGATCTGACCGTAAACCTGGGTGTCGTCGTCGACGGGATGCACGTACGCCCCCTGGAAGTAAACGGAACGCGAGCGGATCGCCACGTAGTCGGGTGAGTAGAAGGCGCGAAGCGAGAAGCCGCCGTAGCTCGCCCCCACGAATGTCTCGTTGTAGGCGTAGGTGCGAGCGCGTGCAGACTCCGGATACTCATAGCGCAGAAGCCCGGCCTCCCACGCCCCGCGACTGCCGAAGTGCCGCGCGTAGCCCGTGTAGGCGAGCAGTTCGAAACCGATTTCCTCACCGCGATGCGAGAGCCGCATGCTGGAGCCCTGCGCGCCCGCAAACAGTCCGCTCGCATGGTCGTAGGCGATCGTCGCCTGCACCACAGGCTGACGGTCGCTCCGGGAGATGCCACGGTAACGGTAGTCGGAGAGCAGACCCACACTGCCCGTCCACTGGGCTGCCGCGGAGGCGGACCAGAAAAGGGGGATCAGGACGGCGAGAGCGGCACTCCAACCGGAGCGCCGAGAGGCGGTGAGGCTAGGTCGCGGGGGGGCGCAGAACAATCGCGGTCGCCGAAGGTGCGGAGGAATCACACGTGATTCTCGCATCGATCCGGGCGAGCGCAAGGCAGGGGTCCAGCACGAAGGTCATGTCTGCCGCCGAACCGCCGGCGAGCAACTGCGCGAACTGCTGGGGCTTGAGCCCCGGACGCCTTTCGCGGAGCAGCGCCGCCATGCCACTCACGTGCGCCGCGGAAAACGAATCGCCGGACACGTAATGCCAGCGACCTCCCGGCACAGTGGTGAGCACATTGTCGCCGGGTGCCAGGATGATCTGCCGACCGATGCTCGCGGGAGCGCGACTAGCGACCGCGACCACCTTCGTATGGGACGCCGGGAATCCACCGTCCGCCACCCGCCGATCCACTGACGCCACGACGATGGCGCCATCGGCCACGGCCTTGTCGATGAGGATGCTCAGGAGCTTGTCGGTCGGCCCGGTCAGGCTGAGATTGAGCACGCGTATGCCGGACACGATCGCGTACTGCAGCGCCTTGGCCAGCGAGAAGGTCGTGCAGGTGGCTCCGGTCGACGGAGGTTCGGATTGCCGGCAGGCACGGAGCGGCACCACACGCGCAGCCGGCGCCATGCCGACGATGCCGAGCCCGTTGCCCCCGCGCGCGGCAATCACGCCGGCCACGGCCGTACCGTGCTGCTCCGCAGCCGCAGCCCTGGGATCGAGGAAGTCCTGCGGCGCATCCAGTTGCCCCTTGAGATCCGGATGAGAGGCGTCGACGCCGGTGTCGATCACACCGACGCGAACGCCCTGCCCTGTCGCGACGGCATGCACGGCCTTCAGGTTGAGCCGTCGCGTGGCGCTCTGGAGCCCCTGATAGGCATCGTCCTGCGCGAGCACTTCGAAACGCTGCACCGGTTGCACCCAGCTCACCCGGGGGTCGGCCTCCAGCCGCTTTGCCATCGCGTCACGCGACGTGCCGGCGGGAACGCGGACGACGACACAGTACACACCGAGGGACGGCATGGGCCAGTCATCCAGGCGCCGTGCGCCGTAGTCGCGGCTGATGCCGTCCGCAATTCGCAGGACTCGCTGGCGACGGGAATTGTCGAGATAGCCCCCGCCGCCGGCGCCGGGACGGAAGTGCGGCGGGGCCGCGTCGGCGACCATCACCATGAGTTGCGACTCGACGTCTGCCGTGCTGTCCGCGACGGCAGACGGCGTGCTGTCGACGTGCGCGCAAGCAGCGAGGACGACGGCGGTGACCGCGCCGAGGATCCTGCCGGCGAGGTCGGTGAGTCTCACTTGCCGGAAACCTGTTCGACCTGCGCAGCGGCCGGGTTGGCCTGCAGCGCAGCGAGCACCTGGGGTGCAGCGCTCGCGTCGACTTCCAGAACGTAGAGGCCTGCCGGCGTGGGGCCGTCGACGACATGAGCCTGCACCGCGAGGATCGCCTCGCGAACCTGCTTCTCGCTGACGCCATCGCGAAAGGTGACGAAGAAGCGCGCCTCACCCGGTGCCGCGCTGTCGGCAAGGGTCCGGTACGGTTCCGAAGGCGGGGCATCGGGCCAGGCGATCCACGCTGCCGCGATGACGAGCAGCAGCATCTGGCCGGCGACGAAGGCACCCGCGACCTTCGGCCGACGCCACCAGGGCCCGTGCAGGTCCGGCCGGCCTCCGAGCGGAGTGGCATCGAGGGAACCGGACAAGCGGGCGAAGGCCCGGTCACAGTCCGGGTCGACTTCCAGGGAACGCACGGCCACGGAGAGATCGCGGAGCCGGCGCACCTCGGTCCGGCAGCGCTCGCAGCCCGCGAGGTGGTCGTCCACCTCCGCGCGCTCCCGCGCATCCAGCGTGCCGTTCACGAACCAGGGCAGCAGCGGCTCGCAACGCATGTGGGGGGTGCGGGTCAGGTCGAACACCTGCCCGGGCCTCCCCTGTTGTCCGGGGGGCGAAGCGGGACTGTCTTCGTTCATCGCTCACCTCTCATCGGGCAACGCTCATCTCGGCTCCAGCATGAGCCGCAGTTTCCGGCGCGCGTGGAACATGCGCGTCTTCACCGTATCGGTTGGGCAATCCATGATGCGGGCGATCTCGGGATAGCCGTAACCATGGAAGTACGTGAGTTCCACCACCATCCGCTGCTCCATCGGCAGGCGCTCCATCGCGGCATGCAGGCGGTTGGATGACTGGCGGAGGATCATCTGCGCCTCGGGCGAGGCCGCGTCGTCCTCCTCGACCCACGCGGGATCCGACACCGGTTCGCTGCGGACATCGCGCCGCTGGACCCGCTTGAGTGCCTGGCGGTAGGCGATGGCGAAGATCCAGGTGGACACGCGAGACTCATGGGTGAAGGTATCCGCGCGGTTCCACACGACGAGCATCACGTCGTTGAGGATCTCCTCGATGAGGTCGGCACGGCGGGTCACCCGGTCCAGGAACCGCGTCAGGCGGCGGAAATAGAGGCGATAGAGTTGCTCGAAGGCTGCCTTGTCACGGCTGCACACAAGGCGAATGAGGTCAGCCTCGTGCCGCTCCGTCGCCGACAGGCTGCCTGGTAACCCCGACTCGTCCAGCGGACTGGTCAACCCGTACCCCCCATTTCCTGGGCTTCCTTGCCCCTGTACGCCGGTAGATACCGCGGGCGAACCCTTCGGTTCAAGCCGCAGCGGAAATTGCGTTGAACCGAACCCGCCCCACCCGGTATTCACGGACGAGACCAGCATCACCCCAAAAGGCCAGATACCGTGATCGCCAAGACGAGCGTATTGGAAGCCTATGCATTCTACCGATCGGCTTCGCCCCAGTTGCGGGAAGCGATCGAGGCCGCCGCCAGGCCGGTGAATCTCCGACCCGGCACCTACTCCGTCGGGCCCGAGGCCCGTATCGATGGCGTCCTGCTACTCGGCAGCGGCCGGGTGCGGGTGTTCATGGACAGTGAAACCGGGCGCGAAGTCACCCTCTGCCGGGTCGGCCGCGGCGAGTTGTGCCCTCTCAATCTGGTGACGCTCATGTCCCGGCAGCAGCCCGCGGCGAAGGCCGTGGTCGAAGCGGCCGTGCTCGGCGTCACCGTGCCGGTCGCGCAGTTCGAGTCCTGGGTCGAGTCCGACACCCTCGTGCGGCGCTGCACGTTCGACGCCATGGCGGCGAGCCTCATCCAGGTGACGGAGCAGATCCAGCAGATCACCTTCGGCCGGCTGGACCGGCGACTGGCCGACTACCTGCTGTGCCGATGCCCCGAGCCCGGCGGCGAGGTACGCCTCACCCACGAGCAGATCGCGGCGGACCTCAGCACGGCGAGGGAAGTGGTGAGCCGCCTGCTGCGCGATTTCGAGCGCAGAGGCGCGGTGTCGCTGGGGCGGGGCAAGGTGATTCTCCGGAGCGCCGATGTGCTGACGTCCTGTGTGGCCCGGCCGCTGGAAGTACGGGTGCACTGACCGCCATCCGCTCTGGCCCTGAGATCCGGCCCGGCGGCGCCAGATGCCGGCCCTTCGGGTCGATCAAGCCTTGCCGAGAGCCGAAGCAAGTGCCCGCCACGCCATCGACGCGCATCCTTCCCGGGCAGGTGTGGCCCGCACGACGCGCAGCACGGCCTCGTGATCCGGCGGGGCATCGGGCCCCAACGTTTCCTCGTGCGAGTGCAGCGCAGAAAGGAACCTCTCCTGCAGTGCCAGAGCCTCCCTCACGCCGCGCCCTCGCATCCAGTCCGTCATGATGGACGCGGACGCCATCGAGATGCCGCAGCACTCGCACTGGAAGCTGACGTCGGCCAGGGTTTCGCCTTCGAGCCTCACGAACACGCTGAACGAATCCCCGCACAGCGGATTGGTGGACTCGCCCTTGCGGTCCGCGTCGTTCATCTCGCGGAAGTTGCGTGCGTTGCGGATGTGATCCAGCAGGATGTCGTCGTAGAGCTTGCTCACGGCAGGGTCCGCTCAGCGTCTGGCCACGAGCACCGTGAAGCCCTCGCCGATGAGGGAGCGCTCCACCGGCCCGGCCAGACCGGCATCGCGCAGGAGCGTCTCCTGCTCCTCGCGGGTGGGCAGCACATTGCCCCAGGTGAGTTCCTCGATTCCGGTCTGCAACGGAAACCGGAACTCCGGCAGACGGGATTGCGCGAGCGTGCTCGGGTAGGTTTCGTCGACGATCACCATCGCGCCGCCCGCGCGCAACGTCTTCGCGGCACCGGCCACGACCGCGCCGCGAATGCCCGGGGCAATCTCGTGCAGCACTTCGATCATCACCACCGCATCGACGGACCCCGCCGCGACGAGTTGCCCCGCATCGCCTTCGACGAGACGCACGCGCTCGCCGACACCGGCGGTCGCCACGCGCTCCCTCGCCACCGCGAGACTGTCGGCATCGATGTCGGCGCCCACCACCTGCGCCGAGGGAAAGGCCTTCGCGAGCTGAACGAGAAAGTTGCCGGTCCCGCAGCCGACTTCGAGCACCGTGCCGCCAGCGTCGAGCCGGTCCTTGACGCCGGCGATACCGGGAAGGATCTTGCGGGCGGTCGCGATCTGCAGGCCCCAGGTCGCCTCGGCGATCATGCGGGCGAACTTCTCGCCGCGCCCCTGGAAGGGAACGACGCGTCCGGTGCGGAAGGCCTCGACGCAGAGCGCGAAGTCCTCCGCCGCCACGCCGGTGCCGAGCTGCACGTACCCGCCGAGATAGCGGGGATGCGAAGGGCTCGCGAGAATCTGGTCCATGTACGGCGCCAGCCGGAAGCGTTCGTCGGCGTCGGCATCCACGAGACCCATGCCGTGTGCCGTCCACAACCACGTGCGCACATAGGGGCCATGCAGGGACAGGCGTGAGGCGACTTCGTCGGCCGTGCCGGCGGACTCGGCAAGCGCCTTGAACAGCCCCAGCTCGAGCCCGAGCGTGATGAGATGGATCGTGTTGAAGCCGCGCCGCCACTCGAAGATGCGGGCGACCTGTTCGTCGGCGGTCAGAGCTGGAGCGGTATCGGACATGGGGCCTCCGGGGAAGGCACTGGCATCGGGTGCAGTGGCACCGGCGATTCAGGCATTCCCAAAGTGTCTAGACGGGACCGTGCCACCATGGGCAGGCACCCGCCGCAGGGATCATAAACCAGGGATGCATCGGGTCACGCGCTGCGCTTGGGCACCTTGTCCACGAACGTGTTCGTGAAGGTGTCCTCCACGCGCAGGGCACTCGCCGCGCGCACGGACGGATCGTGCGTCGCGGTCACCTGCAGGAAGCGCTGTGCGCCCTCCGGCGCGATGCGCCCGTCGGTCGAGTAGATCGGGCGCAGACGTGTGAGCGCCGCGGCGTAGGCCGCCTTGTCGCCCAGCATGTACTCCGGCGGGATGACCGACTGCACCTGATCGGCGGAGGCGCTCTGCAGCCAGCGCAGCGCACGCACCATTGCGTTGGTGAGCGCCTGGACGGTATTCGGATTCTCGTCGATGAAGGCCCGCTTCGCGTACAGGCAGGCGGACGGCAGCGGCCCGCCGAACACCGCCTTGCTGCCCGCCGGGGTGATGCTCTCGTGCACCACACGGAGATCGCCGGAGCGCTCCAGCATCACGGTGGCAGGTTCGATCGACGACAGCGCGTCGATCTGACCGGAGCGCACCGCGCTCACCGCGGTGGCACCCGTGCCGACCCCGACGATCGCTACGTCTTCGGGCTTCAGCTGAACGGACGCCAGCAGGTGATTCACCATCATGTGCGTGCTCGACCCCGGGGCCGTCACACCGATGCGCCTGCCCTTGAGATCCTGGGGGCCCGCGTAGGCCGGAAACTTCCCCTTGGTGAGCCCCACCGAGATGGCGACGTTGCCCTGAAGGACGAAGCCCTGGAGCTTCTGGCCCTTCGCGTGCATCTGGATGGTGTGCTCGTACCCGCCGGCAGTAACGTCGGCGCTGCCGCCGATCAGCGCCTGCAACGCCTTGGCACCGCCCGGGAAGTCGTTGACCTCCACCTGCAGGCCCTCGTCGCGAAAGTAGCCGAGGCGCTCCGCGAGGGTAAGCGGCAGGTAGTAGAGCGTGGCACGTCCACCGACCGAAAGCACCACCTTGGATTTCTCCGGCGGTGCCGCAAGGGCACGGCCGAGTGGAAGCATCGCAGCGCCGACGGCCACAGCCTGGATGAACTCGCGACGGGAGCGGGAATTCGGGATCGGGGCGGGTCTCGGCACAGCGGGTCTCCTCCGGGGTCGGGCCCGGATGATACGCCGTGGCGGACGGCCCGCAGCAAGGCCCGCGGGAGGCACAAAAAAAGACGGGGTGCCTCTCGGCACCCCGAAATCCCTGAAACGACGTAGCGAGGCAACCACCGAAATCCGCCAGGTCGCTACCCCTGACGGCGGAACAAACCCCTCACCCATCGAAGCGATCCGGGACCACCGGAATGCGCTTTCCCCATGGACGGAAGTCTGCCGGCGGCGACCCCGAAATTCCTTGATTTAGGTCAAGCGGCCAGCGCTTTGCCGGGCTTGACCATGCCCCTCAAGGCGTCGAGCGTCAGCTCCCAGCGCTGGAGGATGTGGCGCAGAAGCACGAGCTCGGCCTCATGCAGATGGCCGTCCGCACGGATGATGTTCACGATCATCTGCGCGGTCTGGAAGCGCTTCTGCGGATCGGTGACGCCACCGATGACCTCGTCGATGCGGGCGCCGTCCATGAGATCCACCTTGGCGTGCGCGACGTCACTGGCCAGCAGATCGTCACAGTACTGCTTCACGACTTCGGAGAACTCGGCCTTGGAAAGGTCGAGCACCTCGTACAGGAACAGCTGATCCATGATCTCCAGTTCCTGATCGGCCAGGCGCGCGTCGGTGATCATGGTCATGGCGAGCACCCGTGCCATGGCCTGGGAGCTGTTTGCGGGATAGGTCTTCATGTCAAGGTTCCTTGGGTGGAGAGGTGAGTCGAGACGAATGTGGTGAAGCACGGCCCGGGGTCATGAAATATCCGACGAACCGGCGCGCGCCCGGGCGGCCCGCGCGATGCAAAGGGCGCTAACAGGCGCCGTCAGCACGATGAACAGCGCGATCAGGATCTCCCGCAGACTGCCGCCGGACACGATCATGGCGCCCAGCAGGAGCCCCCCGATGCCGAGCGTGGAAGCCTTGCTCGGACCGTGCAGCCGGGTGAGCAGATCGGGAAAGCGGAACAAGCCCAGCGACCCGAGCAGCGCGAACAACCCGCCTATCACGATAAAGGCGGAAGCGATGATTTCCAAGAGGTCAGTCACGGGAGTTTCTCCTGTCGTCAGTCGGCGATGTCGCCGCGCTCGATGAACTTTGCCAGGGCGACCGTGCCGATGAAACCGAGCACGGCGATGAGCAATGCCACCTCGAACAGCCACGTCGCCCGGGCGTGGATGCCGTAGAGCACCACGAGAGCGGCAGCGTTCAGGTACAGCGTATCGAGGGCCAGCACGCGGTCGCACGCGTCCGGGCCCTTGAGCAGGCGGGCCAGTGTGAGCAGCAGCGCGATGCCCAGGCACGCTGTCGCGAACATCACGGCGGTGTCTAGCATTCGAAGATCTCCTTCAGCCGCCGCTCGTAGCGCTCCTTGATCTCGGCCACGAGCGCCCGCGGGTCGTCCACGTCGAGACCGTGCACCAGCAGGCGCTTTCCCGGCAGGTCGATCACGATGGACACGGTGCCGGGCGTGAGCGTGATGGTCATCGCGAGCATCGCGACGACGACGGGCTGTTCGACATCGAGCGGCACCTCGACGATGCGGGGCCGCAGGCGGCTGATGGGCCCGAGCGTGAGACGCGCCACGCGGACATTCGCTACCAGGATGTCGCCCAGCACCAGCAGCAGGTAGCGTGCGAGTGCGAGCGGGTGGCGAAGAGTCGGCAGATCGGGAAGCATCCCGCGCGCGGACAACGGGAGCGCGATGGCGAGCGCAACGGCAAGCAGCACGTTGCCGAGAGAGGCGTCGCCCTGCAGTAGCAGCCACGCAAGGATCAGCGCGACCGAAAACAGGGGGAACGGGAACACGCGCGCAAGGAGGCTCATGGCTTGTCCTCCTCGGAAACGTCGACCCGGATGGACCAGCCGCGCAGACGCGCCCCCAGGACCGACTCCATGTAACCCGCAGGTTCCACCACCCGCTGCGCGGCACGCTGTGTGAAGCCCTGCACGGCACCGGCCTGGAACGTGAGCACGACGATGCCGGTTGCAAGCATCGCAACCGGCGTCAGGCGTTCCCAGGAGGCGGCCCTTTCATCACCGGGACAGGGCTCATCGGCCGTCGCCCAGAACAGGCGGGAACCAGCGCGCGCCAGGGCAACGACATTGAGGAGCGAGGTCACGAGAATCACCGTCCACGCTAAGGGGTCAGGCCCGACGCCCTCCAGCAGCAGCGCCTTGCCGAGAAAGGCGGCAAATGGCGGCAGGCCCGACACCGCGACGGCGGCCACGAAGTACCAGAGCGCGAGTGCCGTCGCGCCATGCATCTTCGGAGCGCGCTGGAGGCGATCCTGCCAGTCGCCGCCACGCGCCTGTGCCACCGCATCGGCGAGCAGGAACAGCGCTGCCAGCGCGAGGGTGCTAGGCAACGCATAGAAGAACGCGGCCGAGGCACCGGGCACGCCGAAGGTGCCGACCCCGACCAGTACGGACGCCGACGACCCGAGGGCAAGCCATGCGGCCAGTCGCGACAGCGTGGTGGCAGAGAACGCACCGAGTGCAGCCACCGCCAGGGTGATCAGCGCCAGCGGTTGCACGACGGCGTCGATCCATGGCGCTGCGGCACTCGCACCGAACACGATGCTGCCGACCCGCAGCGTCGCGTAGGCGCCAACCTTTGTGAGCACGGCGAAAATCGCTGCCGCCGGCGCGCTCGCCGAGCCGTAGGCGGCCGGCTGCCACAGATGCAGCGGAAACGCCGCCGCCTTCAGCAGGAACACGACGATCAGCATGAGGGCGCCCGCGCGCACCCACGGCACATCGGCGTCCGGCGCATTCGCGAGCGCGACGCCGAGGTCGGCCATGTTCAGCGTGCCGCCGACGCGGTAGAGGATGCTCACCGCGATGAGGAACACCGCCGAGCCCACGAGATTCACGGCGACGTAGTGGAATCCGGCGCGCAGTCTCGCGCTGCCGTCGCCGTGGGACAGGAGCGCATAGGAGGCGATCAGCATCAGCTCGAAACAGACGAACAGGTTGAACAGGTCGCCCGTCAGGAAGGCACCGTTGAGCCCTGTCAGCTGCACCTGGAACAGCGCATGGAAATGCCGCGAGCGCGAGTCCCATCCCCGGCTCGCGTAGGCGAGCGCGGCGACGGCGACGACGGCGGCGAGCGCCAGCATGAGCGCCGCGAGCCCGTCCAGCACGAACACGATGCCGAGATGCGCGGGCCACGCCCCCATCGCGTACACCTCGGCCGGACCGTCGCCGCGTGTCGCGCACATCGTGAGCGACATTGCCGCAAGGCCGACGGCCGATGCCATCGACAGCACGCGCTGTGCGGTCAGGGATCGCACGAAGACCAGGATGCAGGCCGTGACGAGCGGCAGGACGAACGGCACGGCGATCCAGTGATTCATCGCCCGGCCTCCCCGTCGCCGTCCACGTGATCGTGACCGTCGGCGGCGCGCAGACGGATCGCGAGCACCACGAGATAGGCGGTCATGCCGAAGCCGATCACGATGGCCGTGAGTACCAGCGCCTGAGGCAGCGGGTCCGTCATCGCTGCCGCGGCGCCGACGATCGGCGGCGCGTCGAGGCGGATACCGCCCGCCACGAAGATGAAGAGGTTCACCGCGTACGACACGAACGTGAGCCCGAGCACGACCGGAAAGGTCCGGCCGCGCAGCGACAGATACACCCCTGCGCCAGCAAGAAGGCCGATGGCCGAGGCGAGCAGTAGCTCCATCAGGCTGCCCTCTCCGGTCTGGCCGAGAGGCTGTCCAGCACGAGCATCACGATGCCGACGACGACCAGATACACGCCCAGATCGAACAGCGCGGCGGTCGCGAGGTGCAGTTCGCCGACCAGCGGAATCGGCACAGGGCCGTGGGCACTGGTGAGGAAGGGACGCCCGAAGACCCAGGCACCCAGGCCGGTGAGTGCCGCGATCGCGAGCCCCGTTGCCGTCACGCGGTGGAAATCGATCCGCACGGCGGCGTGGCGCCAGGCCTGACCGGAACCGATGCCGAGCATCGCGATGACGACACCGGACACCAGCCCGGCAATGAAGCCGCCACCCGGGAGATTGTGGCCACGGAGGAAGATGTACATCGACACCAGCAGCGTCGGCGGCAGGATGACGCGGGAGAGCATCGCCAGTGCCGGCTCCCGATCCTGCGTCACCGGGCCGGGCATGCCGGAGCCTTGCGACAGCAGGGCGACGATGCCGAGCGCAGCGGTGACCAGCACCGAGATCTCGCCGAAGGTGTCGAACCCGCGGAAGTCCACGAGGATGACGTTGACGACGTTCGTACCGCCGCCCTCCGGGACGCTGCGGAGGATGTGCTCTGCGGAGATGCTCGGACCGTCACGGGTCATCATCCACCATGCGGCTCCGCCCATGCCTGCGCCGCAGAACACCGCGACTGCGCCGTCGCGCAACTTCCGCAGGCCGGAGGATTCCCGCGGGGACTCCGCCGGCAATCGTCCGAGCGCGAGAAGCATGAGAAGCGTCATCGCCACTTCGACCACGAGTTGCGTGAGGGCCAGGTCGGGTGCCGAGTAGTACGCAAACGCGGCGGACACGATGAGCCCGGCCGCGCCGGTCAGGATGAGGGCCGTGAGTCTCTGGCGGTGTGCGGCGAGGACACCGACCGTGGCGAGGACCAGCACGGCCCAGCCGACGATCGCAATGAGGTTGACCGGCGTGGTCGCGGAGAGGCTGCGGCCCGGCATGCCCGCCAGCATCGGGACGAAACCGGCTGCCACCGTGACGAGGGCGATCACCACGACCTGCCGCTGCAGCCGGCCGTCGGTCGTGATGCTCGTGAACGCGCGGCTGCCGCGATCGAGCCCGTGGATGAGCTTCTCGAAGAGCCCGTGGCCGGTCCACGCGCTGCCGACATGCGCGTGCAGCGACCGGGACTGCAGCCAGAAGTACATCGCCACACCGCCCGCGAGCGCCACACCGCTCATCAGCAGCGGCAGGTTGAACCCGTGCCAGATGGCAAGGCTGTACTGCGGCGGCGCAGCGCCGATGACGGCACTCCCCGCCACGTCGAGCACACTGCCCACCAGTACCTGCGGCACGATGCCCACCAGCACGCAGATCACCACCAGCAGTTCGACGGGAATCCGCATCCAGCGGGGCGGCTCGTGCGGTTCCCGCGGCAGTTCCTTCTGCGGGCCGTTGAAGAACACGTCATGGATGAAACGCGTGGAGTACGCGACGCCGAAGATGCCCGCTGCCGTGGCAGCTAGCGGCACGAGGAACGCCACCAGACCGCCGCGCTCGGTGGCGAGGGTTTCGGCGAACAGCATTTCCTTGGAAAGAAAGCCGTTGAGGAAGGGCACGCCGGCCATCGCGGCGGCCGCGACGAGCGCCAGGGCACCGGTCACCGGCATGGCACGCCACAGGCCACCGAGGCGTCGCATGTCGCGCGTGCCCGTTTCGTGGTCGATGATGCCGGCAGCCATGAACAGCGACGCCTTGAAGGTGGCGTGATTCAGGATATGGAACACGGCGGCGATCGGCGCGAGCGGACTGTCGAGGCCCAGCAGCAGCGTGATGAGGCCGAGGTGGCTGATCGTGGAGTAGGCGAGCAGGCCCTTCAGATCGTGCCGGAACGTCGCCTGATACGCGCCGAACACCAGCGTGACCAGCCCCGTCCCACCCACTGCGTAGAACCAGGCATCGGTGCCGGAGAGCGCCGGGTAGAGCCGGGCCAGCAGAAAGATCCCCGCCTTCACCATCGTGGCCGAGTGCAGGTAGGCGGATACCGGCGTGGGTGCCGCCATCGCATTGGGCAGCCAGAAGTGGAACGGGAACTGCGCCGATTTCGTGAACGCACCGAGCAGCACCAGTGTGAGCGCGACCGGGTATAACGCGTGTTCGCGGATCTGCGGACCGAGCGTGTTGAGTACCGAGATCTCGAGAGTGCCGGTCATCTCGCGCAGGACCAGTGCGCCGCCGAGCAGCGCCAGCCCGCCCATGCCGGTGACGGCGAGCGCCATTCGCGCGCCCGCCCGGGCGTCGGCGCGATGATTCCAGTAGCCGATCAGCAGGAACGAGGAGAGGCTCGTCAACTCCCAGAAGAAAATGAGGAGCAGCAGGTTGTCGGACACCGCGATGCCGAGCATGGAGCCCATGAACAGCAGCAGCATCGAGAAGAAGCGGCCGAACGGATCGTCGGCCGACAGGTAGTAGCGCGCGTAGAGGATGATCAGCAGGCCGATCGCGAGGATGAGCGTCGCGAACAGCCAGGCCCACCCGTCCAGCCGGAGCGAGAAGTCGAGACCCAGAGCCGGCACCCACGGCGCACTGAACCTCGGAGCCTCGCCCTGGAAGACGGCGGGCATCGCCTGCAGCAGCAACGCGAGTGCGATGGCCGGCCCGACCGCCGCCGCGCCGGCGATGAAGCTCCGGCCGCGCCGGGCGAAGACGAGCGGCAGCAGGCTCCCGGCGAAGGGCAATGCGAAGACCCAGATCAGCGATGCCGACGATTGCATGGATGTCAGAAGATCGTTGCGGATTGGCGGGCAGTCCGGCCCCCGGCACGTCGTCCCCGGGAACACCGCCCCCCGGCTCCGGAGTGCCAGACCGCTGGCCGGCCGGATGGTTCGGGGGCAGGGCTCAGTCGACCCTCAATCCCGCGCCCGCAGTGCCGTTACTGAGTCGGTGATCGAGACGCGGGGTCGGGGGAATCTCTCCTCGCCGGGCCATGCGTCCCGCATTGTGCCCGTTCCGGAGACCCTCGCCATGCGTCGGATCGCTGTCGCCCTGCTCCTCGTCCTCGGTGGATGTTCCAACTTCCGCCTGATTCCGGACAACCCGATCCCGTGGTCCAACAGCTTCCAGCCGCCCGTGGATGCGGTCGTGGCGGGCGCCCTGCTGGGCACCGCCGCATGGCTCATCGTGGACCCGACGGCGCCCAACTGGGAGATAGGCGCCCAGCGCCTCGACAGCACACGGGTGGAGATCCAGTTGCGCAAGAAGCGCTTCTCGGTCGGCGGCGACGGCGAAGCGCTCGCCCTGTTCCGCCGCCACGCGACGGAGATCGCGGAGAAGAACGGGGCCGAAGGCTACGTGATCATGTCCTACTCGGACGAGATCGAATCCGAGACGACTTACGCGCGTCGCGTGAGCCGCGGCGTCATTCGTCTGCTACCGCCACCGGCCTGAGCGTCAGTCCCCGCGGTCGACGAGGCTTGTGAACGGTCGCCGTGCCTCGCACCACGCCGCCACCGCCAGCAGATAGTTCGACTCCGCCGGGCGCCCCACGATCTGCAGGCCCAGGGGCAGGCCCCGTGAGCCCAGACCGGTCGGAATCGTGATGGCGGGAACTCCCAGCAGCGTCCACATCGTGCAGAACGCCGGGTCGCCGGTCGCACCGAGCCCTGCGGGTGCCTCTCCCGGGGCAGGCGGTGTGATCACCGCTGCATAGCGGTCGTCCAGGAACCCCACGAACGCCCGGATGAGGGCGGCGCGGGCGTCCAGCGCCTGGCGGTAGTCACCCTCCGAGATGCGATCGCCTTCCTCGAGGGCAGCCCCCAGGAACGCGCTGAAATGCGCCCCCCACTTCTCGCGGATCGGCCGGGAACCCGTCGCCGCTTCGTAGAGCATGATGGTCCGGTGGACGGCGTGGGCACGTTCGAAGCCGGCCGGCAGTTCGCGCTCGTCCACTTCGGCGCCTTCCTTGCGCAACCCTTGGATATCGGCGGCAAAGCGCGCGCGCTGATCCGGCTCGGCCTTGTCCCAGACGGGGGACTTCACCGCGACGAGCCGCGGCGCCGCCTTCAGCAGCGGAATGCGCCGGGCGATCGTGCCTTGCCGCGCGGTGATCCACGACGCGAGCAACGCGGCATCCTCGACGCTTCGGGTGAACACGCCCGGCTGATCGAGAGTCGCGGAGAACGGCAGCACACCTTCCGTCGCGACTTCCCCCAGCCCCGGCTTGAACCCCACCACTCCGCAAAACGCGCCCGGACGGATGATGGACCCATTGGTCTGCGTGCCGATCGCGCCCGCCACCATGCCGCACGCCACGGCTGCGGCAGAGCCGCTCGACGAACCGCCCGGCGTGTGGCCGGTGTTCCAGGGATTGCGCGTCTTGTTGGGCACCATGAACGCAAACTCGGTGGTGACCGTCTTGCCGAGCGGGATGGCGCCGGAATCGGCCATGCGATGCACGAGTCTGGCGGAGTCTTCCGGCCAGTGGTCGCGATAGATGGGAGAGCCCATGCGGGTGGGCATGCCCAGCACGTCCACGATGTCCTTCACCGCGATGGGCACGCCCGGCAGGATGCCACGCTCCTCGAACGGGAGCACGCTGGCGGGGTCACGACTGGAACTGACGTGCGCCCGACGCAGATCCGCCAGGCGGGCGGACGCGATGGCGCGCTCGGGATCCAGCCACTCCCATGCCTGTATGTGCGGCTCCAGCCGCTCGATCCGCTCGATGAGCGCACGGGTCAGCGCTTCTGCCGTGCAATGGCCGTCGACGATTCTGCGGCTGCACTCGCGCAAACCGGCCGCATGCAATGGTGATTCCTCGACACGCCTCGGTGCCTTTTGTTGCAGCATGTTCCTCCCCAATACGAACCCATGGTGCCGCCAGGCGTCTCCAGCGCCCGATCGGTGATCGTCGCAACGATGCTTCCCCGGGGTTGTGCCCGTCAGGCGCGGGCCCTGACCTCCGGATTGAGCAGATTGGGCGGACGCCCTTCGGTCAGCGCCGCAATGCAGTTGCGGGCTGCCGTATTCGCCATCGCCTTGCGGGTCGGCTCGGAGGCCGATGCAATGTGCGGCGACAGTACGACATTCTTGAGTTCCAGAAAACCGGGATGGAACCGTGGCTCGTTCTCGTAGACGTCGAGTGCGGCGCCGCGGATGCGGCCGCGGCGGAGCGCGGCGACCAGTGCCTCGTCGTCCACGATACCGCCGCGAGCGACATTCACGAGAATGGCACCCGGCTTCATGAGTTCCAGCTCGCGCGCGCCGATGAGGTGATGGGTCTCGGGCGAGTAGGGAATAAGAAGCACGACGACATCGGCTTCCTTCAGCAGATCGTCCTTGCTGCGGTATGCGGAACGCGACTCGTGCTCGCTCGCAGCGTCCAGACGCGCCCGATTGTGATAGACGATCCGCATGTCGAATCCGCGTGCGCGGCGCGCAACGGCCTGACCGATACGCCCCATGCCGATGATGCCCAGTGTGGCGCCGTGCACGTCCATGCCCAGCATCTGCTTGAGAAACGTGCCGCCCCATTGCCCCGAGCGCAGGTGATTCTCGGCTTCGGTCATGCGGCGGCAAGCGGCGATCACGAGCCCGAACGTGTAGTCAGCCACGCTGTCGGTGAGCACACCCGGCGTGTTCGTGGCCATGACCCCGCGCGCGGTGCATGCGACCACGTCGATGTTGTTATAGCCAACGCCGACGTTGCTCACCACCTTGAGACGGGGACAGCGGTCGAGCAGCGCAGCATCGATGCGGTCCGCCGTGGAGACGACCGCACCGTCCTTGTCGGCGAGCTTTGCCGCGAGTTCCTCACTCGAATAGCGTACGTCGGCCTGGTTAGACTCCACCTCGCAGCGCGCTTCGAGCATGGCGATGGTTTCGTCGAACACTTCCCGACTGACTAGGACATGCGGTTTCATCAGCGTTTCACCGAGTGATCATGGCGTTGGATTCTAACGGCAGGCCCGGGGCTTTCGCCACTGGCCTGGAGAAGGACAGACTAAGTGGAGCGGCCGCTCCGCTTAATCAGTCCTTCCCTCGGGAAAACAGGACAGGCACCATCGGCATCCCACGCAGGAGAGCCGATCATGACTTCCGCCGCATTGCATCGGGCCATCGCCGGGCTCGCCACCCTGCTCGCGCTTGCCGGGCAGGCCGCGGCCGGCGATGCGCCCTACGCGCTCCCGATCTTCGATGCCCATCTTCACTACAACCAGGAACCGGAACCCCGGCTCCCGGCACCGGGCGTTGCCGACTTGCTCCGGCGTGCCGGCGTGACCGCCATCCTCGCGAACAGCCGCCCCAACGACGGCACCCGGGCGCTTGCAGCGGCGCCCCCCGTCGGCGTGACGGTCGTGCCGTTTCTCCGGCCGTATCGCAACCGGGGGGACGTGCAGACCTGGTTTCGCGACCCTTCCATCGTGCCGTTCGTGGAAGAGGAACTGCTCCGGGCACCCTATCGCGGACTGGGCGAGTTTCATGTTTTCGGCGCTGGTGCCACGACGGACGTCGTGAAGACCCTCGCGCGTCTGGCCGGGCAGCGGGGCCTGGTGCTGTTCGCGCACTGCGACGAGGAAGCGCTGGAACATCTGTTCGACCACGCGCCCGGCGCTCGAATTCTCTGGGCCCATACCGGGTTCGACGTTCCCGAGGGGCGGGTGGCACAGCTGCTGGCCCGCCATCCGTCACTCGTGGCGGAACTGTCCTACCGGTCGGGCATCACGGGCACCGACGGACGGCTCACGGACGCTTGGCGGGATCTCTTCCTGCGATTTCCCGATCGGTTCGTCGTGGGCAGCGACACTTGGATCGACCAGCGATGGGACGACTACGAGACCATCATCGCCGGCTACCGTGCCTGGCTCGGTCAGCTCCCGCCGGACATCGCCCGGCGGATCGCGCACGACAACGCGAAGGCCCTGACCGGCCGGTGACCGCGCGGGTCAGGCCCCGACGACGATCACGTGGACCCGGAAGGGTCCGTGCGCGCCGATCTGCAGCTGGCCTTCGATGTCGGCCGTGCGGGAAGGACCGGACACGAAGTTCACCGCACGGGGGAGATCGCCGGTCTCGCGGCGGGTACGGTCCCAGGCTTCTTCCATCGCCGGCACGATCACGCCGACGGGGACCACCGCAATGTGAGTCTCGGGCAGCAGACTGGTCGCAGCGTAGGTGGTCGGGCTGGAAAGGAACATCAGCGTGCCGGTCTCGGCGATGGCGAGATGGACACCCGTGATGCCGACGAGATCGTCGCCTCCCGCGGGACGTCCCTCGACCGCGACCCCCGAAGCAGACCAGTCGAGTGCGGCAATTCCGGGCCATGCGACCGCCTGCATGGGCAGCTTGGCGGACGAGAGATAGCGGGCCACTGCAGCCGGCACTTCCGACATGGTGGCAACGCCATCGACCGTGCTGGACATGCGCACGCATTGTTCGCGGAAACGCTCGAGCGGATTCCACTCGAGCGACGGACGGGTGCTGATCGGGCGGGCACGAAGATGGGCTTCGATCCGCGCCTGCTCGGCGCCGGTGGGTTCGGCGGCAACGCCGCGCGCCTTGCGGATGCGCGACAGAATCGCTTCGCGGGAACTCATCGGCCACCTCCTCCCTTGGAAGGGCGATTGGCATACAACTCGCGGAATGTCTTGCCGCCCGGCGCGGGCATGTCGCGGTCCTGCGTCCAGCCGGCGCCCCCGCCGGGAAGCTTGTGGATGAGCCCGCCACTGCCGCCCATGGACTTGCCGACCCTCGCGGCGATGCGCGTGAACAGCGAATAGATGCCGGGGCGCGCGGCAGCCCAGGCCCACATCTTCAGCGCGAAGCGCTCTGACTTCGGCCGCAGCCCGCGATCCACCTGCTTCTCCCGCAGCTTGCGCATGAGATCGGGCAGGGGGATGCGGACCGGGCAGACCACACCACACTGATTGCACAGCGTGGCGGCGTTCGGCAGATCGAGCGCATTCTGCAGGCCGATGTAGTTGGGCGTCAGCACCGAGCCGATCGGCCCGGGATACACCCACCCGTAGGCGTGGCCGCCGATGTTCTGGTAGACCGGACAATGATTCATGCACGCGCCGCAGCGGATGCAGCGCAGAGCCTCCTGCATGTCGCTGCCGATGAGTTGCGAGCGGCCGGCGTCGACGATGATGACGTGCATCTCCTCGGGACCGTCCGCATCACCCGGCTGCTTCGGGCCGGTGTTGACCGAGATGTAGTTGCTGATGCTCTGCCCGGTGGCCGAGCGTGCAAGCACGCGCATGAGCGCCGACACGTCCTCCAGCGTGGGCACGACCTTCTCGATGCCGGTGATCGCCACATGGACGCGCGGCATGGTCGTGGTCATCCGGCCGTTGCCCTCGTTCGTCACGATGAACGTGGAACCGGTCTCGGCGATCAGGAAGTTCGAACCGGAGATCCCCATGTCCGCCGACAGGAAGTGCTCGCGCAGGAACTTGCGCGCTTCCATCGTCAGCTCGGAGATGCTCTGCTTGCGGGGCGTCTTGTGGTGCTCGTGGAAGAGATCCGCGACGTCGTCCCGCGTCTTGTGGATGGCGGGCGCGATGATGTGCGAAGGCGTCTCGCCGGCCAGCTGGATGATGTACTCGCCGAGATCGGTCTCCACCACCTGCATGCCGGCGCCTTCCAGCGCGGCATTGAGGTGGCTTTCCTCGCTCACCATCGACTTCGACTTGATCACCTTGCGGACCGAGGCCGCCTTGGCGATCTCGATCACGATCCGATTGATGTCGTCGTGAGTCTCTGCCCAGTGCACCTTGGTGCCGCGACGAGTCGCCTCACGCTCGAAGCGCTCCAGCCAGACATCGAGATCGGCCAGCGACCGGTCGCGGATCGCGGCTGCGGCCGTGCGCAGATCCTCGAAGTTGTCGACCTCGGCAACCGCGCGGGAACGGGCCGCCGCGAGGTTGAAGTTGCGCATGGCACGCTGGACCTTCGCGTCGTTCAACTTGTCGTGCGCGCGGCTCTTGAAGTGCACCGAGGCGTAGGTGCCAGTGCTGTCGGTGTGCTGGGAGATCATCGGGCGCTCCGCATCGATTGGCGGGGATCAGTCATCCTTCACCCCCGCGAGGACTTCGGCGACGTGCAGGACGCGCGTGGTCGTGTTGCCGAGACGGCGCAGACGACCCTGGATGTTCAGCATGCAGCCGAGGTCGCCGAGCACCACGGCATCGGCGCCGGTGCCTGCGATGTCCTCGCACTTGCGCTCCGCGATGCGGGCCGAGATGTCGCCGAACTTCACCGAGAAGGTGCCGCCGAATCCGCAGCAGTACTCGGGGGTCGTCATCTCCTTCAACTGGAGTCCCGGCACCTTGGCAAGCAGTTCGCGGGGCTGGCGCTTGACGCCCATCTCGCGCAGCCCGGAACAGGAATCGTGATACGTGACGGTGCCCGAAAAGCGTCCGGGCACCTTGTCCAGCTTCACCACGTTGACCAGGAAATCCGTGAGTTCGTAGGTCTTGCCGGTGAGCCGGTCGAGCGCGGCCTTGTCCGCGGGGTCGTCGGCCAGCAGCTCCGGATAGTGTGCCTTGATCATTCCGGAACAGGAACCGGAGGGCACCACCACGTAATCGCAGGCGTCGAACTCGCGCAGGACCTTCCGCGCCAGCGCCTGCGCTGCGGCGCGGTCCCCGGAGTTGTAGCCCGGCTGTCCGCAGCAGGTCTGCGTCCCGGGCACGATGACTTCACATCCGGCGGATTCCAGCAACTCGAGGGCGGCGAATCCGATGCGCGGGCGCATGAGATCCACCAGGCAGGTGACGAACAGTCCGACTTTCATTTCAGGAAGCGTTCCGCGGTACGGGGTCAGCATGATCGACCGGAGGCGGCCGGTCCGCGGCTGCCGCAGAGGCCTTTCCACGCTGCGCTCGAGAGACATGCCCCATGCGTTCTCCCGGCGATCAAAAAGCGGTCGATCATAGCACGCACCCCTCCGGACTCCGCGGGGTTGCTACACTTCACGCACCCTCCGTTCCTCACAGGAAAGCCGTGTCCAAACCTGCCGCCAAGGCATCCATCCAGGTCATCGAACGCATGATGGACCTGGTCGAGGCCCTCGTGCGAAGCCCCGAGCCCCTGAATCTGAAGAAGCTCACCGAAGAGACCGGCCTGCACACCTCCACCGCACATCGCATCCTCTCGGTGATGGTGGACCACAGGATCGTCGATCGGCTCGAGCCCGGGCGCTACCGCCTGGGAATCCGTCTGCTCGAGCTGGGCCATCTGGTCCGGTCCCGCATCGACCTCCGGACGGAAGCCCTCCCTGTGATGCAGGCCCTCCACGACGATCTGCACGAGACCGTGAACCTGTCGGTGCGCCAGGGCGACGAGATGGTCTACATCGAGCGGCTCGTGTCCGACCGTCAGGCCATGCGGGTAGCGCACCTCATCGGGGCACGGGCCCCGCTGCACGTCACGGCGGTCGGCAAGATCTTTCTGCTGGAAGACGGCCCCGAACTGTGCCGGCAGTACGCGTTGCGGACGCAACTGCCTGGCCTCACACGGAACACCATCCGCGATCTCGGGACGCTGGAGAAGGAACTGGATCGGATCCGGCGCTCCGGCTATGCCTTCGACAACGAGGAAGCGGAGCCCGGCGTCTCCTGCCTGGGAGCGGGCATCAGGGATGACGAAGGTCATCTGGTGGCCGGATTGTCCCTGTCAGCACCCGCCAATCGGCTGAACAAGAATTGGGGCGTCACGCTGAAGGAGGCGGCCGATTCGATCTCGCGTGCGATCGGCTGGGTGCCGGGCCGCGTACCGGCCTGAGCGAGGCCAGACCCGAAAGACCTGCGCGGATCACGTAGGTTGAGCAGGCCTTCCCCCGGGGCGGCGCCTCCTGGAGAGGCATTGCAAACCTACATGCGGCGGGTACGGATTCGCCGGGAGTCGTGGCGTGAGCGGATCACGCGGGAGACGCGCACACCGTGGGCGGTGGGCCGCACCGATGCCACCTGGATGGTTTCACGCACGCCCATCTGGACTTCAAGCCATTGCTTGATGCGGTTGGCGTCTGCCATGCGGGACAATTTGCCCCACGAATCCAGCAGCACGATGATGACGGGCTTATCCCCGATGAGCGCCTGCATCACCAGACAGCGCCCCGCTTCGGAGATGTAACCGGTCTTGGACAGGCCGATCTCCCAGTTGCCCTGGCGCACCAGACCATTGGAGTTGTTGAACGCAAGGATCCGGTTGCGGGCTCCGTCCTCCACCGAGACATAGTGACTGTCGGACGTGGTGAACTCGCGGATCACCCGGTGGCGGTATCCGGCCTCGACCAGCTTCACCAGATCGGCCGCGGTGGAGACGTTTTCGGGGTTGAGGCCGGTCGAATCGACGAAATGGGTGTTCGTCATGCCCAGATCGCGCGCCTTGCGGTTCATCGCCGCCACGAAGGCAGGCAGGCCGCCGGGATAGTGGCGCCCGAGGGCAGAGGCCGCACGGTTCTCGGAGGCCATCAGGGCCAGCTTGAGCATTTCGCCCCGGGTAAGCAAGGTACCGACCCCGAGACGGGAACGGGTGCCCTTCACGAAATCGAGGTCGTCGTAGGTGACCGCGAGTTCTTCTTCGAGCGGCTGATTCGCGTCGAGAACCACCACGGCCGTCATCAGCTTGGTGATGGATGCGATCGGCATGATCGCATTGGAGTTCTTGCCGTAGAGGGGGATGCCCTCCTGCTGGTCCACGACCAGGACCGCATTGGATTCGAGCCGGGGGGTCGCCGCGTCCGCCGCGAAAACCGGAACTGCGGGGGCCAGAACCGCCAGAGCCAGGGTAACCAACCACTTGCGCATCGTTGTTCCTTGACCGGTGTAAGCAAAGCAGACGCCTTCGCGCCTGTACCTGCACGTTTACGGTGCCCGGCACGGCGACTGAAGGGATTCTTCGCGCCACGACCAGACCCTATGTCCAATACGTCAGAAAATACCAAAAATCAGAGGCTAAGCCCAGGGACTTCGGGCAATCTCACACCCCGACCCCTCCGGCATGGCCGCTAAACCGAACGATTCGTCAGCTTTTCGGCCGCAAGCGAGTACAGCAACGGTAATAGAAGCAAGGTGAATACCGTAGCGGAAACAATTCCGCCGACGATGACCACGGCGAAGGGGCGCTGGGTCTCTGAACCGATCCCGTGGGACAGGGCGGCGGGCAGCAGGCCGAGTCCGGCCATGAGCGCGGTCATCACGATCGGGCGCAGCCGCTCCACCGCCCCCTCGACGACGGCCTGCTCGAGCGAAGCCCCTTCCCGAAGGGCCTCGAGAAACCGTTCGACCATGATCACCCCGTTCTGCACCGAGATGCCGGCCACCGCGATGAAGCCGACGGCGGCCGAGATCGAGAGATGCAGCCCGGCCAGCGCGAGCCCGAGAATGCCGCCGACCAGCGTGAAGGGGACCATGGCCAGCACGGCCAGCGCCGTGGGGATGGAGCGGAATGCCCAGAACAGCAGCACGAAGATCCCCAGCACGGACAGGGGCACGATCACCTTGAGCCGGGCGAGCGCGCGCTGCTGGTTCTCGAACTGACCTCCCCAGGTCAGCGTATAGCCCGGAGGCAGCCGGACCTGGGCGGCCACCTTGGCGCGGGCTTCCGCCACGAAGCTGCCCTGGTCGCGACCGAGGAGGTTCGCCTTGACCGCGACCGTCCGCCCGCCGGCTTCCCGCGAGATGCGCGCCGCCCCCTGGCGGGTTTCGATCCGGGCGACCTCCCCCAGCGGAACGGTCGCGCCGTTTCCGCCGGGAAGCGCGAGCGGAATCTCCGCGGCGTCGTCGGCGGCCTGCCGGAACGGCGCCGCGAGACGAACCGTCACGTCGAACACCCGCCCGGGCTCGAAGAACGAGGCGACCGCCTGCCCGCCGAAAGCCGTGGCCACCGCGTTGTTCACGTCCTGCACGTTCAGCCCGTAACGGGACAGCTTCTCGCGGTCTATCGTGAGCGTGAGCTCCGATGCCCCGCCGACCTTGATGGCCGCCACGTCGGCACTGCCGCGGATGCTCGAGAGGACACGCGCAACCTGCTCACCCTTGTCTTCGAGGATGTCGAGATCGGGGCCGTAGATCTTCACGGCGATCTCGCCCTTCACGCCCGACATGGCCTCCTCGACGCTGTCCTCGATCACCTGCGAGAAGTTGGTCGGCACGCCGGGCATTGCGCGGATCTTCCGGGTCATGTCGGCGATCATCGATTCCTTGTCGGGGAAACGCCAGGTGTCGCGCGGCGCGAACTCCGCCATGATCTCCATGTTGTTTGGGCCCTTGGGGTCGGTGCCGTCGTCCGGCCGGCCCACCTGGCTCACGACGCTCCGCACCTCGGGGTAGCTGCGCAGGATGCCGCGGACCACCTTCTCCACTTCTCCGGTCTTCTCCATCGACGTGGCCGGCGGCAGCGTGATCGTCAGCCAGAGATTGCCCTCGTCGAGCTTCGGCAGGAACTCGCTGCCCAGCTGCGTGGCGCCTCCCACTGCCAGCGTGAGAATGGCGAGGCTGCTCAGGATCACGGCATTGCGGCGCCGCCACACCGTCACGAGCGTGCGGCGGTACCACTCACGGGCGCTGTCCATCCAGACGCTGTGGCGCTCGGCCATGTCGGACGAACGCACGGCGAACGACAGCAGCGCCGGCACGAGGGTGAGTGTCAGCAAGATGGCGCCCACCAGAGCGAACGACAGCGTGTAGGCCATCGGCGAGAAGATCTTCCCCTCCACCCGCTGGAACGTGAAGATCGGCAGGAACGCGAGGATGATGATGGCCTTCGAGAACAGGATCGGACTGCCCATCGACACCGCCGTGTTTCGCAGCGTGTGCATGCGCCCGGCGTAGGTGGACGGCTGGGCAGCCTCGCGCTGCGACACCGCGAGCTTCACCATGAGCGCCTCCACCAGCACCACCGCGCTGTCGATGATGATGCCGAAATCGACCGAACCGAGGGAGATCAGGTTCGCCGACACCCCGCGGGCGTCCATGAGAATGAACGCGACGAACAGGGACAGCGGGATGACGCCGGCCACGATGGCCGCAGCGCGCCAGTTGCGCAGGAAGAAGAGCAGGATCGCCACGACGAGGCCCGCGCCGAGGGCGAGGTTCTCCGTCACCGTATGGACGGTGTGATCGACGAGTTGAGTCCGGTCGTAGTAGGGCACCAGCACGACCCCGGGTGGCAGCTTGGACTTGAGTTCCTCCATGCCCGCCTTCAGGTTCGCCACCACCTCGCTGGCATTCTGCCCTTTGGTCATCTGCACGATGCCCTGGACCACCGAATCCTGGTCGCCGAAGGAGACGACGCCGGACAAGGGCCGCGAACCGATCGCGACCGTGGCCACATCTCCCACCAGGACGGGCACACCACCGCGGGAAACGACCACCACCCGGGCGATGTCGTCGACGGAACGGAACAGTCCCAGTGACCGCACGACGAGCGCCTCGTCACCGCGTCGCATGATGCCGCCGCCGGCGTTGCCGGAGTTCGCGGCAAGGGCATCGGACACCTGCTGCAGCGAGACGCCGTTCTTTCGCAGCCGCTGCGGATCGATCTGGACCTGATACTCCTTCACCACGCCGCCGAAGCTCACCACTTCCACGACACCGGTCACCCGCCGCAGAGCCGGTCGGATCACCCAGTCCTGCAGCGCCCGTACCTCGGCGGCGGGCATGTCGGGAGGCGCCTGCACGACATAGCGATAGACCTCGCCGACGGCATTGGTGAGCGGCGCGAGCGTAGGCGTCACGCCGGGAGGCAGTGACACACCCTGAAGCTTCTCGATGACCTGCTGCCGGGCAAAGTAGTCGTCGGTCTTGTCCGCGAAGGTCACGGTGACGACCGAGAGCCCGAAGATCGACACGGAGCGGATCTGGGCGAGCCGCGCGACGCCGGTCATCTCGCGCTCGATCGGCATGGAGATGGATCGCTCCACCTCCTCCGGCGCCTGTCCGGGATACTGCGTGACGACGATGACCTGCACGTCCTGTACGTCGGGGAAGGCCTCGATCGGCAACCGGGTCCACGCGAACCAGCCGGCCACCGCGACGATCACGGCCACGACGACGATGAACACCCGCTGCTGCAGGGCGAACGTGACGATTTTCTCTAGCATGGAGGGAGGCACCCGGTTCGCGTCATCTGCCCTGAAGCTCCGACTGCAGCAGCAGCGCGCCGCTGGTGACCACACGTTCGCCTGGTGCCACGCCGCCCTTGAGGAAGGTGTAGTCGCGCCCCTGGGCCGACAGCGTCACGAGGCGATGCACGAACTCGCCCGGGGTACGTTCCACGAACACGTAGTTCTTCACGCCTGCCGTAACCAGGGACGCGTTCGGAATGCGCACGCGGTGCGGTTCTGCCGAAGCCAGCGGCACGACACGCGCGTACATCTCCGGCTTGAGCAGACGATCTTCGTTGTCGACGCGGGCGCGGACCTGGATGCGTCGGGTCGAGGCGTCCAGCACGTCACCGACATGCACGACCTCGGCCTGGAAGGTGCGCCCGGGATAGGCGTCCACCTCGACGCCGGCCATCTGCCCCTTGGCGAGCGCCCCGATCTGCTGCTCCGGAACGTCGACGACGACCCGGAGGTGACGCGGATCCGAGATCACGAACAGCGGGTTCGACGAGTCCGGCCCCACCTGCGTGCCCGGATTGATCGAGCGTTCCGTGATCACGCCGCTGACGGGCGCCCTCAGGACGAACAGGCCGTCGGCCTCGCCGCCCCCCTGCCCGAGGGCTTCCAGTCGCCGCCGCGCCCGGGCAAGCTCGACCTCGGCTTCGCGCAGGCCGATCTCCGCGCCCTCGAACTCCTTGCGCGGCATGACACCGCCGTCGTAGAGCAGCTTCGCCCGGTCGAAGGCCTGACGGGCACGCTTCAGTTCGAGTTCGTCGCGATTGCGATCTGCCGTCGCCTGGGAGTAGTCGGGCGCCTCGAGATAGGCGAGCGGCGCCCCCTTGGCGACCGCCCCGCCGAGGTCGACGACGATGCGGGTCACGCGGCCGGCGATGGGAGCGCTAACGCGTGCGGTGAGATCCTCGTCGTACGCGATCCGTCCCGGCAGCGCGTCGGTGAGCGGCTCGGGGTGGACTTCCGCGACTTCGCTCTTCAGGTAGGCAAGCTGCGGCGCCCCGGGCGGAAACCGCAGCACGTCCGGCCCGGGAGAATCGGGGACGGTATCGACAGGATGCGCGACGGGTGCGTGACCATGCTCCTTCCCGGGATACCAGATTGCGCCGGCCGCGGCTGCGGCGAGCACGAGAACGCCAATGGCGATTGCGCTGTGTGCCTTCATCGCGTGGTTTCCTTCGGTTGCGTGGCGGCGCGCCATGCGGCGGCGGCCTTGCCGAGATCGGCACGGGCCGACACGGCATCCACCTGGGTTGCCACCAGGACCCGGCGCGCGTCGAGCAGATCGATCACGCCGAGAGCACCATTGCGATAGGCGAATTCGGCCGCGCCGGCTGCCCGCGTGGCCTCGGCGAGCAGTTCCCGGTCGAAGCGCCGCACGCGATCCTGCGCGGCAGCGAGATCCGACCAAGCCTGGCGGATCTCGACGAGGGCCGCGGCGCGCACGCGCGCCAGGGAATCCTGTGCCGCGAGATACTCGGCCTCACCGCGACGGATCTCGCCTTCGTAGTCGTAGTTGAGAAACAGCGGAACACTCACGCCGACTCCGATGCTGTTCTCGTGGACCTGACCCGGATAGCGCTCGACCTGTGCCGCGACAGTGACGTCCCGCGTGCGCAAGGCCCGGGCGAGCGCGCGAAACTTGTCGGCTGCAGTGACTCTCGTAGCGGCCGCATGCACATCGGCACGGGCCGAGACGATCGCCCCGACATCGCCTGGCATGGCGACGGTCTCCACCTCGGGCCACGGATCCACGGCTTCGAGCGAGACCGCCTCTCCCTCGAGACCCAGCGCGAAGGCAAGGTCCGCCCGGGCGCGCTCCCGTGCGGCGATGGCCTGGCTGCGGTCGTTCTCCGCTCTCAGCAGGTCCACCCGGATCCGCGAGAGGTCTGACGGCGCGATATCCCCCGCTTTCAGTCGCAGCGTGGCTGCGGCCACGGTACGCGCGAGCAGTTCGAGCGTGTCGTCGGCGATACGCACTCTGGCCTGTGCGCCCAGCAGTTCGTAGTAGAGGGCTGTGCCGGTTCGCACCTGCAGGCGGATGACATCGGCCAGATCGTCACCGCTCGCCCCGGCGACGAGCCGCGTGCCCTCGTCCCGAAGGGCCCGCTTGTCGCCGCGCTCGACGAGCTGCGACACCTGCACGACGGTATCGAACGGCTTCGACCAGAGCGCCCCGGCACCCGGATTGCGCGGGTCGATCGCCGTCGTCCCCGCCGAGAGAACGGGATTCGGTCGCGCAGCCGCGCTCAGGTTGATCGCCCGCGCAACGTCGACTGCGCGCCTCGCCAGCCGGATGTCGCGGTTGTTGCTCTGCAAGATTTCCACGACTTCCGCGAGCCGCAACGGATGCAGCCGTGGCGGGTCCGCCGCGTACGCCGACGTCCCACCCGTGATGACAGCCAGGATCACGACCGCCAGCGCTGATTTCCATCCGATGCCCATGTCTTCCGCCACACTCCGATAGGGTGTCTGGCTCCGTCCGAGCCTCGACGTGACCGATACTGAGGGGGTAGCCTTACGGCCAACTTACTTCGGAGCCAGGCCTGCATGCGACTGCTGATCGTCGAGGACGACCCCCTCATCGCGGACGGACTCATCCGCGCGATGCGCGCATCGGGACATGCGGTGGACCACACCGACAGCGGCGTCGAAGCGGACCAGGCGCTGCGGCAGTATCCCTACGACCTCGTGATCCTCGATCTCGGCCTGCCCAGGATGGACGGTCTGGACGTGCTGCGCCGCCTTCGCGCCAATCGCTCCGGGGTGCCGGTGCTCGTGCTCACGGCACGCGATTCCCTCGACGATCGGGTGGCCGGGCTCGATGCGGGCGCCGATGACTACCTCGCGAAGCCCTTCGACCTGCCGGAACTGGAAGCGCGTGTGCGCGCGCTGCTGCGTCGGCAACAGCCGAGTCTCTCCGGTCGCATGCAGCTGGGTGAACTGGTGATCGACGTGAACGGCCGATCGGCCTATCACGGCAATCGGCGTATCGAACTGTCGTCGCGCGAGTTCGGCGTGCTGGAAGTGCTGGCCAGACGCGCCGGGCGGGTCGTCGGCAAGGACCAGATGCTCGACGCACTCACCGGCTGGGACGAGGAGGTCGGCACCAACGCCATCGAGGTGTACGTGCACCGCCTGCGCAAGAAGATCGAACCGGCCGGCGTGAACATCCGTACGGTCCGCGGCCTGGGCTACCTGCTGGACAAGACGGGCGAAGATGGCTGAGACCCAATCCCTCCGCGGTCGCCTTTTCGCGCGGCTGGTCGTTCCTCTCGTCGCGCTGCTGGTGGTGAGCGCCGGGCTCGCCTATTACGCTTCGTTCCGGTTTGCCAACCAGGTCTACGACAACTGGATTTCCGATACGGCGGTGGCGCTCTCGCAGCTCACCCGCCGCGATCCGACGGGACTGTCGCTGCACCTGCCGGCGGAAGCCCGGCACATGCTCTCCTCCGACCAGCGCGACAAGACCTACTATCGGGTGACCGACATCGAGGGCGGGTTCATTGCGGGCCATCGGATGCTTCCCGCACCCGCGCAGATTCCGGAACCGGACGCGGCACCGGTCTGCAACGACGCAAGCTTCGACGGCCTTCCCATCCGGGTGGCCACGTACCGGCCGGCTGCACTGCCCATCATCGTGCAGGTCGCGGAGACGGTGGTGAAGCGCGACATGCTGGCCTTCGAGATCATCGCGGGCATGCTGGTCCCGCTGCTGGTGCTGGTCGCCCTCGGCGCCGTCAGCGTCTGGGTCGGCGTCGACGCCGGCTTGAGCCCCCTCACCCGCCTCGCCCAGCTTCTGCGGGACCGCTCACCGGAGGATCTCGGCCCGCTGCCTGAGTCGTCCGCGCCCCGCGAAGTCCGTCCGCTGGTACACGCGCTGAACGGGCTGCTCGCCAGAGTCGACGAGATGCTGAGTGTGCAGCGCCGGTTCGTCGCCGACGCCGCGCACCAGCTTCGCACGCCGATCGCGGGCATCAAGACGCAATCGGAGATGGCCCTGCGAACGCGCGACCCGGCCGCGCTGCCGGCAGTCCTGCAGAACATCGTCGCGGGCTCCACGCGCCTGTCCTCTCTCGTCACGCAGCTCCTCTCGCTCGCGCGAGTCGAATCGCAGCGAAACACTTTGCCCGCACTGCAAGCCGTGGACCTCGACCGGCTCACGCGTGCGGTGACATCCGACTGGATCGCGCGGGCGCTGGAGACGGGCATCGATCTCGGCTACGAAGCCCCGGCGTCCCCCGCCGTCATCCGCGGTGACCCTGTGCTCCTGCGGGAAATGCTCGCGAATCTGATCGACAACGCTCTGAAGCACTGCCCGTCCGGAAGCGTCGCGACCGTGAGCATCGAGGCGGACGACACCGGGACGGTGCTGGCCGTGGAGGACGACGGGCCCGGCATCCCGGAGCCGGACCGCGAACGCATGTTCGAGCGATTTCACCGCGGCGCGGACACCACCGCCGCCGGCACGGGCCTGGGGCTGGCGATCGTGCGCGAGTTCGCCCGCGAACAAGGCGCCACCGCACGGATCGAACCCGCCCGATCCGGTCGTGGCACCCGGGTGGAGGTGCGGTTCCCGCCACCCGGCGACGGAGCGGAAGGTCTTGACTGACGCCACCCGGCGCGATGCGCCTGTGGACACGCCTTCTTCGGGTTCGCTGACTGCGGTCGCGTATTCGGCGCTGGAGGAACTGATCGTCCGCCTCGAACTCGCGCCGGGCGCGACCGTGACGGAACAGCAGTTATCCGGACTGCTCGGGATCGGCCGCACGCCGATCCGGGAAGCCCTGCAGCGGCTCGTCCACCAGGGCCTCGTGAAGGTGCTGCCCCGCAAGGGCATTCTCATCTCGCCGATCGACCCTCACGCACAGTTGCGCCTTCTGGCTGTGAGGAGGGAAGTCGAGCGCCTGGTCGCGCGAAGCGCGGCAACGGCGGCCACCAGAGAAGAGAAAGACCGGTTTCTCGAACTCGCCGCGCAATTCGAGCGTTCCGGCCGCGCGGGCGACGATGTCGCCTTTCTGCGGACCGATCGTGAGTTCAACGAGCAATGCCTGGCGAGCGCCCGCAACGAGTTCGCCTCCGCAGCCATGGAGACGCTGCAGCCGCTCGCCCGGCGGTTCTGGTTCCACCACTATCGCCAGGCCGCTGATCTGCCGGAATCCGCCCGTCTGCACGCCGCCGTCGCCCGCGCCATCGGCGAAGGCAGGCCGGACGCCGCTGCCACCGCGCTGGACGCTCTGCTGGATGTTATCGAGGCATTCACCCGCACGGCGGGCACGCCTGCGGTTGCGTAGCTGATATATCAGCTATAGAGTGTCGTCATGCGCGGCGCCACGGCAGCGTCCGCGCCGGTTTCGGCTACCGCTACAGGATGCGGCGAAGGAGGAAAGCCCATGATGTCCGAACGGCAGCGCGCGTTCCGCGCGCAGTACCAGGCTCAGATCAGCCCCCTGTACAACGGGCTCCTTCACATCGGCGTGATGTACGGGGTGGGGATCACCGTCATCGCCTTCTGCCTGTCGCGCATGGTGGACGCCACCTGGGAATGGCTGCTCGTCGTTCCCGTGTTCGCGTTCTCGAACTGGTTCGAGTGGTGGATACACAAGTACGTGATGCATCGCCTGATCGACGTCTGGGCACTGCGCGCCATCTACGACCGGCACACCCGCCAGCATCATCAGTACTTCACGAATAACGAGATGACGGTCGACTCCACGCGCGAGTTCCGCATCATCTTCTTCCCGTGGCGGGCGCTGTTCACGTTCATGGGGATGGGCATTCCCTTCGCGCTCGCGCTGGGCTGGGTCGTCAACCCGAATGCCGGTTACGTCCTGATGGTCACGATCGTCGGCCAGTACCTCATCTACGAGTCGTTCCACTACTGCTGTCACGTCCACGAGAACTGGTTCGTGCGCAACATGCCGTTCGTGAACACCATCCGTCGCCACCATACCGCCCATCACAACCAGGGCATCATGATGGACCGCAACATGAACCTCACCTTCCCGATCGCGGACTGGTTCATGGGCACCAGCGACCTCGACCGCGGACTGGTAGGCCATATCTTCAACGGGTACGACGAGAGGCACATCAAGCCGGAACTGCGGGCGGCGATCGATCGGCACACCCTGCGGGATGACGGGGCCACTGCCGACGCCATCTGACACCGGGGCCCGTCGGCACCATCCTTACGCGACGGGCTTCGCCTCTTCCTGCTGCTGCAAGGCCCACATCTGCGCGTACGCGCCGGCGCGCTCGAGAAGTTCCCGATGGGTCCCGCGTTCGATGATGCGGCCGCCCTCCATCACCAGGATCTGATCCGCATCCACGATGGTCGACAGGCGGTGCGCGATGATGAGCGTCGTGCGGTCCTGGGCGATCCGTGCGAGTTCCGACTGGATGGCCTTCTCCGACTTCGAATCCAGCGCCGAGGTGGCCTCGTCGAAGATCAGGATGGCCGGGTTCTTCAGGATGGCCCGGGCGATGGCGACGCGCTGCTTCTCGCCGCCCGAGAGCTTGAGTCCGCGCTCGCCGACCCCGGTGTCGTAGCCCTGCGGCAGTGACTCGATGAAGTCATGGATGTGCGCCGCACGGGCCGCGTCGATCACTTCCTCGCGACTCGCCTCTGGCCGGCCATAGGCGATGTTGTAGAAGATCGTGTCATTGAAGAGCACGGTGTCCTGCGGCACGATCCCGATCGCTGCCCGCAGGGACTTCTGCCGGACGGTCCGGATGTCCTGACCGTCGATGGCGATCTGCCCCTGTTGCACATCGTAGAAGCGATAGAGCAGCCGCGCGAGGGTCGACTTGCCGGACCCGCTGGCGCCGACCACCGCAACCGTCTTCCCGGCCTGAATCTCAAACGTCACGTCGTGAAGAATGCGGCGATTCGACTCGTACGAGAAGCCGACACCTTCGAACGCAACGCGCGCGCCGCGCAGCTGAAGATCGGTCGCGCCAGGCGAATCGGCAACTTCACGATTCTCGGAAAGCAGCCGGAACATCCGGTCCATGTCGGCGAGCGACTGCTTGATCTCCCGGTAGACCATGCCGAGAAAATTGAGCGGGATGTAGAGCTGGATCAGCAGACCGTTCACGAGCACGAGGTCGCCCAGCGTAAGCTCGCCGTTCACCACCCCCTGCGAGGCCAGCATCATCAGCAGCGTCACTGCCACGGCGATGATGAGGCTCTGGCCGATGTTGAGCAGCCCGAGCGAAGCTTCGTTGCGGACCTCCGCGGCCTCGAACTTCCGCAGATGCTCATCGTAGCGACCGGCCTCGAACTCCTCGTTGTTGAAGTACTTCACCGTCTCGTAGTTGAGCAGGCTGTCGATCGCGCGGGAGTTGGCTTTCGAATCGAGCTCGTTCGCGCGCTTGCGGATCTCCATCCGCCATTCGGTGATGAAGATTGACCAGGCGATATAGATCACGACAGCCCCGAAGGTCACGGCGGCGAACCGCCAGTCGAACTTCTTCAGCAGCACGACCGCGACGAGCGTGAACTCCAGGATCACCGGAATGATCGAGAAGAGCATGTAGGAAAGGAGCGACGAGATGCCGCGCGTGCCGCGTTCGATGTCGCGGGAGACGCCACCGGTCTGGCGTTCGAGATGGAACCGCAGGCTGAGCGAATGCAGGTGCCGGAAGACCTCCAGCGCGACACGCCGGATCGCCCGCTTCGCCACCCGGACGAACACGACATCGCGCAGTTCCGCGAACAGCGTCGTCGACAGCCGCAGCAATCCGTACATGACCAGCAGGGCCACGGGCAGGACGACCGCCGCGCGGCTGGGATCCAGCGAATCGACGATCTCCTTCATCACCAGCGGCACGCCGACGTTCGCGACCTTCGCGGCGGCCAGGAAGATGAGCGCGACCGCGACGCGGACCTTGAACTCCAGGAGATAGGGCAGCAGCCGGCCGACGACCCGCCAGTCGCTGCGCGGGGTCGCGCCCTTGGTATTGGCGGATGGGAGGGACAGGGAGGCGCTACCGTGCGGGCTCATGGGCAGAGGAAATAGGGACCAGAGGACCAAACGAAAAGGGGCGCGACCGACAGCGCGCCCCGCCTGGAACGACAACGACATGCCGCCGCGCGGCGCGCGGCTCGTGCCTTCGTCAACCAGTATCGCAGATTACCAGCGGTATCCCTGCGAGAAGCCGAAACTGAAGCCCGGGCCGCCACGCAGCGGCGCCGAGTTCCACCCCCAGGATGAATACACGCCCGGGAAGGCGGGGCCCCACATGAAGGCGCCATAGGGCTGCCAGAACGGGTCGTACCAACCGGCCCGGGGGACCGGACCGAAGCCGAAGCCGTGTCCGTAACCGAACCCGAGCCAGGAGCGCTGGCGGGCCGCCTCGCGCTGGGCACGCCGCATGCGGATATCGGTCTGTGTCGGTCCGCTGGCGGCTGCCGCGGCAGCGGTGTCGAAGTGCTCCGCGGGAAGTTGCGCGGGAACCACATCGGCGCCACCGGCGACCGCGCGGCCGTACCACTCCGCGGACTCGCGACTTTCCGCTTCCGTCGACTGGGCACCGCCCAGCAGTTTCGACAACTCGAGCTGGGCTTGCGGATGGCCACGTTCCGCCGCGATCCGGTACCAGCGCTTGGCTTCCTCGTCGGATCGGGCAACGCCGTCACCCCGCGCAAAGGCGTGCCCCAGTCGCAGCGCCGAATCCGCGTTCCCCTGCTCGGCGGCGAGCCGCCGCCAACGGATCGCCTGATCGGCGTCCCGGGCCGTGCCCAGTCCGCGCTCGTGCAGGTCGGCAAGGGTCACGGCCGCACGGCTGTCGCCTCCGTCGGCGGCTTGGACCAGCAACCGGATCGCAAGCGGGAAGTCACGGCGCTGCAGCGCGGCACTCGCCGCGTCGAAATCGGCCAGGGCGCTGGACAACGGCAGGAAGACGGCGAGGGACAACCAACCCCGGCACAGCAGACGCATGGATGCCTCCTGAGAGAACAAAGCGACGGCGGAACGCCCGCTGCGCCTGTCGGAAAGGACAACGCGCACGTTGCCCCGTCGTCGACACGCGATTCGACCTCGGGACGGTGACGGAATTCCTCGCGGCAGGTCCGATCGGTCGGCGACCGCGGACATCGAGCGGCGCCGCTGGACCGACTGCGGGGGACGCAGGTCAGGCGAGCACTACGAGCAGACTGACGAATCCGCCGGCCAGCATCAGGCCGGCCAGCACGTAGACGGAGGCGTGGGGCTGGGGGCGCCCGACATAGACGTGTATCGCGGCGACAGGCATGTTCCGCCCCGCCGCGCTCGACCCGGACATGCCCTTGAGGCGATAGCGTCCGGGCAGATCCACCCGGAAACGCTCGACCGACACCGCATCGTCCAGCAGGCCGCGACTCTCCTCGGGGAGGACGTCACGGGTCCAGAGCCAGGTCCCTTCGCGCTCCAGTTCGACTCGCAGACCCTGGCGGACCCGCCCGCCCGGTCCGAGGTAAGCCGACACCTCCACCGGACTCATGCGCGGGTCGAGGTCGAACACAGCCTCGCCGGGAACACGGCACTTGGCCACCAGCCGTCCGCCGAAGATGTTGGTGTAGGCGAAGTAGCCGACCGCGAGCAGGAAACCGCCCAGCGTGACGAAGAAGAGAATGATGGGTGCGAACATCGACTCGGATCGGGGTGCCGTTTCGGGCCGGCACCTGCTCGGTTGTCAGGTCTCGTGAAAAGGAAGCGCCTAGCGTCGACGCCGGACCCGCACGCGCACCGGCACCAGCGCCTGCTCGGAACGGGCCGGCGCGGGACGCAGCGCGGCTTCGATGAGGAGGAACAGTTTTCCAAGCAAGGCGACGATGGGCATGGCGGGCTCCTGGGCGGCGATGCTCGACCCCCGGATCGGAGGTCTGCCCGTACGCTGACGCAGGTAGCATGCCATCGGGTCCGACCCTCGGACCGGAGGGCCGCGCACGCGGGGCGGCAGCACCCGAAGGTGCGACACGACGGGGGTCGGGCCCCCGCCGACCGCCGGCGCCGGCGGCAATCCGTGCCGCCCGGATTGACTGGACATACCGGCCTCGCCGCGTCGAGAATCGGGTTTTGCCTCTTCGCAGACCCAACCGCCATGGCTTCAGCCGCACCACCCAAGCGAAAGTTCCGATGGCTCTTCTGGCTCGTCATCGCCCCCCTCGCCCTGTTCGCCCTCTACACCTGGTTCGTTCTGTCCTGGAGCTACTCCCGCGGCGATCGCGCCGGGTATGTGCAGAAACTGTCCGAACGCGGCTGGCTGTGCAAGACGTGGGAGGGAGAACTCGCGCTGGTATCCATGCCCGGCACTATCACCGAGAAGTTCCTCTTCTCGGTCCGGGACGATGCCGTGGCAAAGCAGATCAACGAAAGCATCGGCAAGCGGGTGTCGCTGGACTACGAGCAGCATGTCGGACTGCCGACTTCCTGCTTCGGCGACACGGAGTACTTCGTGACCGGTCTGCGCGTGTTCGCCGACATCGGCCAGGGTTCGCAGGCGCCGGCGCCGGCTCCGGCAGCGCTACCACCGACCGCCCCGGCCGAGGCCGTGCCGGCGCCCGCCGCCCCCGCAGATTCGACCGCCCCCGCGTCCAAGTGAACGTGACCCCGAGGGAGGCTGGCCGATGGACAAGGTACTGATCGTCACCGGCGCCGGGCGCGGCATCGGCGCCGCCATCGCCAGGATGGGCGCGCGCGAGGGTTTCGCGGTCTGCGTCAACTACGCCGCCAGCGCTTCCGCCGCGGAGGAAGTCGCCGCCGACATCCGAGCGAAGGGTGGCCGTGCCATCGCCGTACAGGCGGATGTGTCGGTGCAGGCCGACGCGAAGCGCCTCTTCGACACGGTCGACCGCGAACTCGGCACCGTCACCGCTCTAGTGAACAACGCCGGCATCACCGGCCCGCTAGTCGCGGTCGAGGATATCGACGAAGCCGGGCTGGACCGCGTGATCGGCGTCAACGTGCTGAGCCTCTTCTGGTGCTGCGGGGAGGCTGTCCGCCGCATGGCGCGCAAGCATGGCGGACGCGGTGGGTCGATCGTCAACATCGGGTCGATCGCCTCACGCTACGGTGGCATGCCCGGCATGATCGCGTACTCGGCTTCCAAGGGCGCCCTGGACAGCTTCACCGTCGCGCTCGCGAAGGAAGTGGGTCACGAAGGCGTGCGGGTGAACTGCCTGCGTCCCGGCACGACGAAGACCGACATCCTGGCGCCCCTGGGCGGCAACGAACTCGCAGCGCGGGTCGCGGCCAACACCCCGCTCGGGCGCATCGGCGACCCGGACGAAATCGCCGAGGCGGCTCTCTGGCTCATCTCGGACAAGGCTTCGTTCACCCATGGAGCCATCCTCGACGTATCGGGCGGCCGCTGATCCGCTCGCGCTTTTCCGCCGCAACTCACCCCCTCCCGCCGCCCCCATGACCGCCATCGCACGGATCGACACCGACCTGTATCACATCCCGCTGCCTGTCACGCTCACCGACAGCACGCACGGCGAAATGACGTTCTTCGAACTCGTCACGGTACGCATCCGGGACAGCGAGGGCGCGGAAGGCGTCGGCTATACGTTCACGGTGGGAGCGAACGGCCGCGCGGCGCACCAGACCATCGTCCACGACCTCACTCCCGGGCTGATCGGTCAGCGCGCCGATCTCATCGAACTGCTCTGGCAGAAGATGTGGTGGAAGATGCACTACGGCGGCCGCGGCGGCGCGGCCAGCCTGGCGATTTCCGCGGTCGACATCGCGCTCTGGGATCTCAAGGCGAAGCGCCATGGCGTCCCGCTCTGGACTTTGCTCGGCGGCTACGATTCACACGTGCCGTGCTACGCCGGCGGCATCGACCTCTGGTTCACCCTCGACGATCTGCTCGCGCAGACGGAGGGCAATCTCAAGAAGGGCTTCCGGGCGATCAAGATGAAGGTAGGCCGCCCGAAACTGTCGGAGGACGTGACTCGCGTGAAGGCGATGCGGGAATTCCTCGGCGAGGATTTCCCCCTCATGGTCGACGCGAACATGCGCTGGTCCGCGGACGAAGCCATCCGCGCGGCACGCGCCCTGCAGGACTCGAACCTCACCTGGATCGAGGAGCCCACCATCCCGGACGACGTGCTTGGCCATGCGCGAATCGTGCGGGAAGGCGGCGTGCCCATCGCCACGGGCGAAAACCTGCACACGCTGAACGAATTCCAGCAGCTGATCCACGCGGGCGGTGTGACATTCCCCGAACCGGATGTCACCAACTGCGGCGGCATCACGGTATTCATGAAGGTGGCGCGGCTCGCCGAGAGCTACAACCTGCCGGTCACGTCGCATGGCGCGCACGACATCACGGTCCACCTGCTCGCAGCGTGCCCCAATCGCGCCTATCTCGAAGCCCACGGCTTCGGGCTGGACCGCTACATCGCCGAGCCCCTGCAGATCGTCGAAGGCCGCGCGATCGCACCGGACCGTCCCGGCCACGGCATCGAGTTCGACTGGAAGGGGCTCGAGAGCTTGCGTCCCCGGTGAGCGTCGCCGCACTCCCGGCCGCCGTTCGCGTCATCGTCAGGAGCTGGGTCAACGCCAACCACGTCGTCTTTCTGGGCTCTGGCCCGGCAGCGCTCATCGATGCCGGTCACGTCTGCGGTGCGGACGAAACTCTGGAGCGGGTGGGCGATGCGCTGGGCGAGCGCCCGCTCGCGCGCCTTCTGCTCACGCACTGTCACTCGGACCACATGGGCGGCTGCGCCCGCGTGCGCGCCCGTTTCGGCTGCCGGATCGCCGTGCCCGAGGGCGACGTTGCGGCGATCCGCGCCTGGGACACCGAAGCCCTGTGGCTCGACTACGCAGGCCAGATGGCCGAACCGTTTCCGGTGGACGATGTGATCCGTCCCGGCGAACGTCTCGAACTCGGGAATCTGGAGTGGGACGTGATCCCGGCACCCGGGCACGACATGGGGGCGGTCGTGTTCTGGAACCCAAGTGCGCGGATCCTGATTTCCGGGGATGCGCTCTGGGAGCAGGGCTTCGGGATCGTGCTCCCCGGCGAGGGGTGGCGGGACCGGTTCGCCGCAGCCCGCGATTGCCTCCACCGTTTGCGGGCGCTCCGGCCGCTCGTGGTGATTCCGGGTCACGGCCAGCCTTTTGCCGATGCCAACAGCGCCATCGACCGGTGTCTGGCCCGTATCGATGTCTTCGAGCGGGACGAGCCGCGACTGGCGCGCCATGCCCTCCAGGTAATGGTGGCGTACTCCCTGATGCAGCATGACGGTCTCGCCGAACCCGAAGCGCTGAGGCGCTTCGCAGCCGTGCCGATGTTCGTCGAGTATGCGAGGGAGTACTTCGGTCAGCCTCCGTACGACGTCGTGTCGGAGTTGCTGAAGAGCCTCCTCGCGAAGGGCGCAGTCACGCGCGGGACAGACGGGCTTCTGCGCGCGCGGTAGGCCGCACGCCCAGGCGAATGCGACCGCGCTCCGGTCAGCGGATGCTGGCCGTCACCTCGTCGATGTCGCTGCGCAGTTCGTCACCCACGACCAGCTTGGAGGCAGCCTCGACGGCTTTCCGCGCTTCAGCCCCGTTGCCGGCCTTCACGTAGGCTCTTGCCAGATTGAGGTGGATGCTCGCGATGGTCGGTGCCCGCTCGGTCGCCTGCTTCAACTGCGCGATGGCATCCTGGTGCTTGCCGAACTTCGACAGCAGCATGCCCAGGGTGTCCTGGACGACCGCACTGCCGGGGGCCTTGGCCAGAGCCTGCCGTGCGATGTCGATACCGGATTCGTCACCGAGCTGTCCCAGCACCCACGCGAGGTTGTTGAGCAGGATCGGATTCTCCGGCTGGGTGCGCATGGCCTGCCGGTACCAGAACTCGGCCTCCTTGTACTGCTTTCGCGCGAGCCGCGTGTCCGCCGCCCCCAGCATCGCCGTCAGGTCATTCGGATGGCGCGAATTCCAGGTGTTGATCTCGCGGTCGGCCTCGGCCGCGCGCCCCTGGTCCAGCAGCACGCCATACAGCCGCCTCAGGATATCGCGGTCGTCAGTGCGGGCGAGGCCTTCCCGGAAAGCCTTCTCCGCCGCGGCGAGATCTTTCCGGGCGAGATGAACTTCGCCTTCGGCGGCGTAGCCGGAGCTGAGCTTCGGCCATTGCTTCTGGATCTCCAGGGCTTCCGCTTTTGCCTGTTCCGTCTTCCCTGCCTTGACGTCCACCTCGACGACCGAGAGTCGCGCCACGAGGTGGTTCGGCTCGATCTTCAGGGCGCGATCGAGCGCCGTACGCGCCGCGGCGTAGTTCTTCTCGGCCGCGTGCACGGCCGCCTGCCCGACGAACGGCGCCGCCCAGTCCGGCGCGATCGACGTCAGCTTGCCGTACGTCCCGAGCGCCTGAGTGTGATCCCCCGCCGCTTCCTGCGCGTACGCGGCCGCGAGCAGTATGTTCCGATCCTCGCCGAATCGGCTCAGGGCTTCCTGCGCCGCGGCAAGCGCGCTGCGACGATCCTGGATGCCGGAGTAGTACTCGATCTTGGCGAGATAGCCGGCCGGCGCCGCCGCGTCGGCAGCGATGGCCTGATCGATGGCTGCCACAACCTCGGCGCCCGGCGCTCCGGTCTGCTGAAGGGTGCGCGCGAGCAGAAGCGTGGCATCGACCTGTTTCGGCTGGGCCGCCAGAACGCCCTGGAACCGCGCGATCGCGGCTTCCTTCTTTCCGTCCCGCAGATCGAGTTCTGCCAGTTGTTTCGCCGCGGGCAGGAAGCCGCGCGAGAGCGACAGGGCTTTCTCGAAGGCCTGCCGCGCGCCGGCCGTGTCCTTCTCCGCGAGCAGCACTTCGCCGAGAACGTGATGGGTCACCGGACTGTCCGGGATGCGCTGCAGGAGCGAGTTCACCGCGGCACGGGCACGATCGGGCTGCCGCTTGCCGAGGAAGTAGCTCACCATCACCAGGTCGGCCGAACCGTCCTTCGGATTGAGCGTCACCGCGCTTTGCAGATCGCGCAGACCGGCCTCGACGTCGCCCGAGGCCAGCCGCGCCTGCCCGAGCTTCGTACGCACCGCGCTGTCGTCGCCGAGGGCGATCGCGCGCTGATACGCGTCCACCGCCTTTGCAGCATCCCGCCTGGCCGTGGCGATGTCGCCCGCCAGGACCAGCGCAGGCCGCCCGGCTCCTTCCGTAAGCAGAGGCGCAAGCGTCTCCGAAGCCTTGACGGCGTTGCCTAGCCGCAACTGGCTCGATGCGAGCAGCAGGCGCGACTGTGCGTCCGTGGGAATCGCTTCGACGACGCGTGAGAGATACTTCTCGGCCAGCGCAAAGTTGCCGAGATCGTGCTCGACCGTGCCGGCCAGCAGACGCGCGCGGAGGTCGTCGGGCACCACCTTCAGCACATTCTGCAGTGCGGTCCGAGCACGGGCGCGGTCCCCGCTGGCATAGGCGAGCAGACCGTCAAGATAAGAGACCATGGGGGCGCCGGGTGCGAGCTTGCGCAGCGTGTCGAGGCGCGCCTGGGCGCCGGCCGTGTCCTTCACGAGCATGAGCGCGGGAATCAGGGCGGCGTAGATGCGGAGGTCGCCCGGACGGGTTTCGAGCGCCTTGTCGTAGGCCGCAATGGCCTCCGCGGTCTTGCCTTCCCGCGTGTAGAGATTCGCCTGGAGGAATCGCGCGTTGACCATGCCGGGCGAACTGGCGAGGACGTCCTCGACGATCTTGAGCGCCTTGGCGTAATCCCCCTCGGTGGCGGCAAGCCGCGCCATGCCGATCTGGGCTCCGGCGTTCGTCGGGTCCTGGCGAAGCGCCGCCTCGAAGGCAGTGCGTGCCGATTCGGTCTGGCCGAGTCCGACCAGGGCATCCCCGCGCATCGCCTCCAGATCGGGGGACGAGCCGGACGCGGCGGCAACGTCGATTTCCTCGAGCGCCTTCTTCGGCTGCCCGAGGTCCGTGAGCAGACCGATCAGTTCGACCCGCGCCGCCTTGCCCTCGTAGCCGAGCGCCACCGCTTTGCGCAGCTCGATCTCGGCGGCGGGGAGGTCGCCGAGCCGCCGCAGTGCGGAGCCGAGGAGATGGCGAACCTCCGGATTCTCCGGGGCGACCTGCAGGGCGTTCTTGAACTGGATGATGGCCGCCGCGTCGTCGCTCTTGTCGGCGAACGCCTTGCCCGATGCGATGAACTCCTGGACTTTGCCGGCGTCTCCGCACCCGGCCATCGAGGCGGCGAGCGCGAAAACGAGCACTGACAGGCTGAGGCGAAACGCGGAACACCAGGAGCTGCGGATCATCGGAAAATCCGTGAAGGTAGGAGTGAATTGGTCATCGGCGGCGCGCAGTTCCGGACCGCCTGAAAATCCTGCGTAGCGTAGCACCCGCGCAACGGTGCGAGGGCCCGAAGACGCGTCAGAGATCGTCCTTGCGCGCAAACCCCGTCATCCCGACGAACACTCGACCCGCCTGGAAGGCGATCCAGGCGACGAGCTTCCGGTACCACGGCCGCGCCGCCCATTCCTGCGCCGCGATCACGACCGATCCGCGCTCGATCGCGGCATCGAGCGAGGCCCGCAGCTGGCCGGCGAGCGCCCGGTCCGAGACCACCACATTGGCCTCCCGCGAGAAGAACAGGCTGAACGGATCGATGTTCGACGAACCGATCGTGGCCCACTCGCCATCGACGACTGCCACCTTGGCGTGGAGAAAGGCCGCGAGATAGTCGTTGATCTCGATACCCGCTTCGAGAAAGCTGCCATACAACGCCCGCATCGCGGCATGGACGAATCCGTATTCGCGGCGTCCCTGAAGCAGAAGGCGCACCCGGACGCCGCGGTCCCGCGCCTCGCGCAGAGCGCGCCGGAAACGGCGCCCCGGCAGGAAGTACGCGTTGGCGATGATGATCTCGGTTCGCGCGCCGGCGATCGCGTCGATGTAGGCATCCTCGATGGCACGGCGATGCCGCAGGTTGTCGCGGACGACGAAGCGGGCACGGCATCCGTCCCGACCCGGCGTGCCGGGCTGCGTCGACGACAAGGCCCGGGGGGGACGATCGCGGCGGAGCGAAGTCCACCGGACAAGCAGCCACAATTGCGTCATCGCCCGATGCATGTCCTCGACGATCGGCCCGACGACCCGAACCGCGTAGTCGAACCGCGGGTTGACGTCGGCAAGCCCGTCGCGGTCGTCCTGGACGTTGATACCGCCGCAGAAGCCCACGCGGCCGTCGATGACGACCAGCTTGCGGTGCAGCCGCCGCAGCCGGTGACGCTGCAACCGGTATCGCGACCGCTCCGGTCGGAACACCTGGATCTCGACACCTGCCGGTTCGAGCGTGGCACGCAGCGCGGGGACGAGATTATCTGCACCGAAGCCGTCGACCAGCACCCGCACGGCGATGCCGCGGCGCGCTGCATCGGCCAGCGCCTGGGCGACACGGCGTCCGGTAGGGTCATCGGCAAAGATGTAGGTTTCAAGCCAGATCTCGGTGTGCGCGTCGTCGATGGCACGCAACAGTTCCGGGAAATACTCGTCCCCGGTACAGAGCAGGGCGATCTTGTTGCCCGCGACGAACGGCATCATGTCCTGTCGGCCCCCGGCACCGCCTCACGAACCCCGGACGAGCAGGGCGGAAAGGGCGACGTGGTCGGACAGCCGCCCCGAGTGGCGGCCGTGATGCGCGTGCGCGAGCTTCACCTTGAAACCGCGGACGTAGATGCGATCGAGATTGAGCAGCGGCAGCGCGGCCGGGTAGCTTCGGGCGGGGCGTCCCGAAGTGTGCTCGAAGACTTCCGTGAGACCGAGCACATGGCGAAGCCGCATGCCCGCACGGCGGGTCCAGTCGTTGAAGTCACCGGCGATGACCAGAGGCGCGTCCGGCGGAACAAGGGCTTCGATGCGCGCGCACATCAGTGCCACCTGGCGGTGGCGCCACAAGCCGATGAGCCCGAGGTGGACGTTGATGCAGTGCAGCCGCTGGCCCCAGCCCGGGACGTCGATCTCGCAATGGAGCATGCCGCGGCTCTCGAAGGACGACTGCGAGATGTCCTGGTTGTCCCAGCGGGCGATCGGAAACTTGGACAGGATGGCGTTGCCATGGTGACCGTCGTCATAGACGGCGTTGCGGCCGTAGGCGAACTCGCTCCAGAGCGAATCCGCGAGGAACTCGTGCTGCGGCTTTTCCGGCCAGTCGCGGTGTCGGCGCGCGTGGGCGGTGGACAGCCCCTGCACCTCCTGGAGAAACACGAGGTCCGCACCGACGCCATGCAGAGTCTCGCGCAGTTCGTGCACGGCCATCCGCCGTCTCAGCTGCGAGAATCCCTTGTGGATGTTGAACGTGACGACGTGCAGCGTTTCCACTGGCCGTTCTGGAAGTTGCCGACGATGTCAGGGTACCAGAAGGTCGCCGCGGACGCGGCTCTCACGGCGCGGGTTCGAAGTACCGGTCGAGCAGATCGGGATCGTCGAAATGCCGGCGCCCGAGAAAGGCGGTGGCATGCCGGCCCCATTGCCGCATGGCGCCAGGTTCGCGGACGCCCATCGGCCAGAAGAGCCAGCGCTCGCCGCGCTCGGAGCCGCGCACGATCCCGTCGGCGTCGAACAGACTGCGCCGTCCGCCCGCGGGTAACGGCAGCGAGCGCAGCGAATCGTCATGCACCATGGGCAGGATGCTCGAGTCCTGCGGGGACGCAACGACCGACACGCGCTGAAGGTAGTGCGTGCGAGAAGCGACTCGCACAACCGTACGTTCGCCCTCCCGCGGTGCGGGCAGCGCCTGCGGCACGAACGCCCATTCGTCTAACCCGCCCGGTGCCGGTCGCGCTCGCACGCGGGCGGTCGGGAAGAACTGGTGATAGCACCCGCAGTTGTGGATCGTGTCGTACAGCAGGGGCTGCCCGTCTTCGCCGAGGGTGACGCGCCAGGTGATGCCGTCCAGCAAACCGCCGAGCAGGTCCAGGGTGCCGGCCTTGGGGCGGGACGGAAACCAGATGCTGTAGACGAGCTGGGCCCGAAGCGCGCCGGCGAACGGGGAATGGGACAGCCGGACATGCATCTGCGCACGCGTCGTGTCGACCCCGACGGCACCCCGCTCGCCGAGGAAGGGGCTGCCGGGGCGATCGTTGTCGTCCGCGATGTCGATCTCGAAGACCGGCGCGTGGCGCGCGGCCGCCGCGAACAGGTCGGTGTCGGGCAGGTCACGCCCCAGGCTGAGATCCGGCAATGCTCGTTCGGGAGCCGCAACCGTCACCCGCAGCAGTTTTCCCGAAACAGGCAGCGACTCGAGGGGCAGCGAGAAGATGCGCTCGGTTTCGCCCTGGTAGCCACGCACCCCGCGATAGAAAGGAAACTTCACCAGAGGGTAGAGACCGACTGCCCGCTTCCAGGTCTGGTAGTCGTCCGGCACGGCGACGGACAGATCGCCCCGCGTGGCGTCGCTCGCGAGAAGAACCTCCCCGCACCGGGCGACGGCGGCGTCGAGGGGCGCGCCCGATGTCGACTCGAGCTTCGTGCGCACCGACGCCGGCAGGTTGGCCAGTTCCGCGTCTCGCGCCTTCCGGTCCAGTTCGCGCATCGTCCGGACCAGCGTGGCTCGATCATCGGCATCCGCCGTGCGCAGGAGGGATGCGGTGAGACGGTTGGCGCGCAGGTAAGGTCGACCGGTCACCCGCACTTCCTGTCCGTCCCGAACGCCGGCTTCGTCGATGGCGTCGTCGAGAGATCGCCAGAAGCCGACACAGCTTGCGACCTCGGGGGCAGGACTGCGGCCCTGGCCCTCGAAAGCGGGATGCCGATGCGGAGCGACCGCGGCGCATCCTGTGAGCCAGACCAGCAGCAGGACGACGATGCCCGACCGGCTGCGGGCGACGGGCGTCTGCAATTCAGCCACGAGGGCTCTTCTCGGGAAGCTTCAGGATCGCTTCGGCATTGCTGGGCGAGAAACAACGCTGCGCCGCCTCGCGCCAGGGCAACCACTGAAAGGAGATGTGCTCGCGGGGCGAGAGCCGCACGGGCACGATGCCCCCCGTGTCCAGCCCAAGCACATGCTCCGTGTTGCGCGAGACGCCCGGCGCATAACGCCAGAGCCACTCGGGATAGATGTCATAGACGTTGCTGCATCGCCAGTCGACCAGACGGTGCAGGCTCGCGTCGATGCCGGTTTCCTCGAAGACCTCGCGCGCGGCGGCATCGGACGGCGCTTCGTCCTCGCGATCGAGACTGCCCGTCACCGACTGCCAGTAGCCCGGATGATCGGCGCGCTCGATGAGGAGAACATGCCAGTCCGCCGTGTGGATCACGACGAGCACCGAGCGGGGGATCTTGTAGGGTCTGGACGGCGTCGGCGCTGCGTCGGTCAAGGGCGGTATCCGGTGATCAGAAGGCGTGCATCAGCACGACACCGCCACCCCAGTCGACGCTCGCATCGGTGAAGCCGCGAACTGCGTAGAGCTGGATTTTGGTGGCATTGGTGATCTTGACCGATACGAACGGTGACAGTTCGACGATCGGGTCGCGGCCGCGGATGATCGGCTGCCGGTAGTCCAGGGCGGCGCCGACCGAGACGCTTGCGGCTGCCTTGTAGGTACCGCCGACGCTGCCGAACCCCACGTTCTGCAAGTCCGTTCCGGCGGGATCGCCATACCAGCGATAGCCGAGGCCCACGAACGCGGTGAAGTCCCCGTAACGGCGATAGACATCGGTCTGCACGGAGTAATCGTTCTTGCCGGTACCCAAGCCTTCGGATTCCGACGCCGTCGCGAGCTTCACTTTGCCGGTCACGTCGACCGTGGTTGCCGCGCTGCTGTAGGCCGTGTAGCCGGCGGAGGCGACGACATCCCCAAGGCCGGAAACCGTGCGCCGCTGTGCGTTGCCGCCCCCGTCGAGGACGATGGGCCGATCGCCTCCCACGACCGTGCCGGGCCCCGAGATGCTGACATAGGGAACCGTGAGCTTGAACAGCCAGCGATCCGTCTCGTAGCGCCCCATCACGGGGATGTACGTGACGTCGGTGGAGTCGGTCCGGCCGTACTTGCCCGTGCTGTAGTCGGCGCCCACGCCGAAACTGAAAGTGCCGGAGGAGCCCTCCTGCGCCGATGCGGGCATTGCGAGAGCGATGCCGAGCATCGCAAGACCTGTGTTGCGAAGTGTCATTCCTTTTTTATTCCTGGCATTTCCGGATTCTTGGGGAAGTGCGCGCCGCCGGATCGGTCACCCACCTTTCCGATCACCGATTGGGGCGTTCGGGCTTCTCGGGTCGTTCGACTTTCTCGGGTCGCTCGACTTTCTCGGGACGCTCCACCTTCTCGGGGCGTTCGACCTTTTCGGGACGCTCCACCTTCTCGGGGCGCTCGACCTTTTCGACCTTCTCTACCCTCTCCACCTTCTCGACTTTTTCGACCTTCTCGACCTTTTCCACCTTCTCGACTTTCTGGACCTGCTCGACCTTGTCGACTTTCTGGATCTTCTCCACCTTCTCGACCGGTCCCGCCTTCTCGATCTTCTCGACCCGCTGAACGCGCTGAACACCGTCCGGACCGGTCTCGATGATCTCCCGGAATTCCGTCTGCGTGCCGTCGGCGTTCTCGATCTTCACGGTACGTTCCGTCCGGGCCGTGCTGCCGGATTCGGTCTTCTCCTTGCGCTCGATCTTCGTCCCGTCGCCGGTCTCGATCTTCTCCTCGAACTCCGACTTGTCACCTTCGACGCGGATCGAGGTCTCGGACTTCTCCGACTCCGACTCCGTGCGCTCGCGCGTCCGTGTCGACTCTTCGCCGTCGTCGTCATCCCGCTTGACGCGCGAGTCCGAACGGCCGCCGGACACCTTCCCGGCCCTATCGTTGCGATCCAGGGCATCACCGTGCCGGACGAACTCGATGCGGGTCGCGCGCAAGCGTCCGCCGTCGGACTCTGCCGTGACGACGATGCGCTCTCCACGCTTGACGTCGCGCAGATCGCCGCGTGCGACCACCGTGCCATTGCCCACGCGGAACTCTTGAGTCCCGAGGCGTACGCGATCGAGATTGCGCTCGGCGACGTAGCCCTCGACGATCACACGCCCGACCCGCCCATCGAACGCCTTCTCGGATCGGACGCCGACGGACTCCGCACGCAGCACGCCGCCGACGATACGTCCCGTGATTTCGACGGCTTGGTCGGCGCGTACGCCTCTCCCGGTATCGCCCGGCAAGGTGACACGCTGACCGCCGACATCGATGTGGCCGGCGCCGATGCGCGCGACCGTTCCAGACAGACGGACCGGCTCGGACGCGCTCGCCGGATCGATGCGGGTCGCACGCAGTTCACCGTTCGGCATCCTCAGGGCACTCACTCGCACCGGTTGGCCTGTGGCAGCGGCTCGCGCCACACCGGCGCGGTCCTGCGGTCCGACGACGACACGCTGGCCCACGATCACCGCATTCCCGGCAGCATCGACGCGCTGCACCGGGCCCACCACGGCGTGGACGACATCCACCCGTCGCGCCACAAGACTCGCACCACTGCCCACTGCCTCGACGGACACCACCTGACCCACCGCAAGATCGCCCGCGCGTCCGACTGCGCCATTGACGGTGACAGGCGTGCCACCGTCGTAGTGCACTTCCACTCCCGCGACGCAGATGGATCCGAATCCGGTGATCACACCCACGATTCCGGTACCGCCAATACCGTCGCCGCCGGCTACCTGACCAGTGCCGCCGATGCCACCCTTGTCCGCCGTCTTGCCCGTCCCGCCGACGCCGCCCTGTCCGGCAGTCTTGCCAGTGCCTCCGATGCCGCCCTCGCCCGCCGTCTTCCCAGTGCCGCCGATCCCGCCACTGCCCTGGACCGAGTCCCCCTTGCGCGGAGCGCCGGTACCACCGATTCCGCCTTCATTGGCAGGCAGCCCCGTACCGCCGATTCCACCCTCACCGAGTTGACCGAGACAGGGATTGCCCGCCTGTGCCGGCGCCGAGAAGGCGGCCAGCAGGGCAACAACCAGCGACAGACGTTGCCAGAGGCTCACGCGCTCACGACTCCGGTTCCTCGGGCATGGGCTCCGTGTAGACGTAGATGCCGAAATTGATGCGTTGGGTCGCCGCGGGATCACCATCGTCCGCGCGCGACAGCGCCGCAGCACGCCGGTTGGCCTCCTTCAGCGCCTTCATGCCGGTGGCCTCGGCGACTCGCGTGAGTTCCGCGATGGATTCCGAGCGGAGTCCGTTGTAGTGGACGCTCCGCTCGAGGAATGGGGCCGAACCGCCCATCACATTGGAAGCAGCGGCAGCCAGGTGGTCGTGGACGTTCTGTCCGAAGTAGAAGACTTTCTCGTCGAAGCCCTGGGCGGGCACGAACGCGTCGACATTCAGGACGACACGGTCATTGTCATCGAGTCGGGCCACACCCAGTCGCAGCCATTCATCCAGCACCGCACGAGCCCGGATGTCCTTGCTCACGGAAGCGACCAGCCCGTCGAAAGACTGGGCCCCGCCCTGACTGCCCAGCCGGGGCAGGGGCAGAGGCGCACCGTCCGCGTCGGTGTACTCGGCGTCCGCGACCCAGCGGGCAACGAGTTGCGCGCCGAGCGAAACCACCGGGGGAGCCCCCTCGGCCAGTGTCCGTTCCGTACTTCGCAGGCGGCGCACGTCCTTCCTGTGCACGCCGGTCAGCAGACTCACGCGACTGTCGGTCTGGCGTTTCGCATCGAGCTGAAAGTCGCGATCGGCAACTTCCACGTAGATCTCTTTCAGGAGGTCCGAGAGCCAGGGATAGGTCAGGCCCTGGGATAGCAGCAGGCGCACCAGCGGCCTCAGTACCCGCCGGACGGCGAGCACCAGTTTAGGCGAGGCTGCTGCCGAAGCAGGAACAGCAGAGGCATCGGATTCGTTCATGGGCTCGATTCTACTACACGTGGGATTTTTTTCCACAGTCCTTGACGTGGGAAATTTTTCCACATACAGTCTGGTCCACATGGGAAGCAAGCCCATGCTCATGGATTCCGCCAGCCTCACGCATTCACCGTCAGGAGAGACCACATGCGATTACGTACCCTTTACCTAGCCATCGCCGCCGCGATCAGCGCCACTGCTGCCATGCCGGCAATGGCTGACCGTCCGGTGACCGTCGAGTTTGAACGATCCGTCGAACGGACCGAGCGCACCGAACGTCCGGAAAAAGCAGAAAAGCCAGAACGCACCGAACGGCGGGAGCGGACCGAGCGGGCGGAGAAAGGCGAACGGATCGAGCGCCTGGAAAGGACGGAGCGAGTAGAGAAGGCGGAGCGGCCGGAACGGGCCGAACGCCCCGAACGTGCCGAGCGCGCGGAACGTCCGGAGCGGCCGGAGCGTGCAGAAAGAGCAGAACGCCCAGAGCGGCCGGAACGCATCGAGCGTGCGGAGCGGCCCGAGCGCCCCGAACGAGTCGAGCGTGCGGAGCGCCCCGAACGGGTCGAACGCGTGGAGCGGCCGGAACGGGCTGAGCGTGCGGAACGCCCCGAGCGCCCGGAGCGTCCCGAGCGCCGAGGTTGATGTCAGGGGAAACCCGGCATGGTCCGCAGAGCCTCCGTGGACGCCACGGAGGTTTCTCGGGTCGATGGTACGAAGGCCCGGGGAGTCGCGTCTCAGGTGAACGAAAGGCACGGGCCGGCCAAGCCAGCGGCCCGAAGGGCTCCGTCCCTAACGCACCTTGATGTGCAGTTCCCTCAACTGCTTCTCGTCCACCGGGCTCGGTGCCTTCGTGAGAAGGCACTGGGCGCGCTGCGTCTTGGGGAAGGCGATCACGTCTCGGATCGATTCGGCACCGGTCATCATGGTGACGATCCGGTCCAGACCGAAGGCGATGCCTCCATGGGGCGGTGCGCCGTACTGCAAGGCGTCGAGCAGAAAGCCGAACTTGAGACGGGCCTCGTCTTCACCAATCTTGAGGGCGCGGAACACCTTGCTCTGCACTTCCTCGCGATGGATCCGGACGGAGCCTCCTCCCATTTCCCATCCGTTCAGCACCAGGTCGTAGGCTTTCGCGATCGCCTTGCCGGGATCGGTCTCGAGCAGGTTCTCGTGCCCGTCCTTCGGGCTGGTGAACGGGTGGTGCATCGCTGACCAGCGCGAATTCTCCTCGTCGTACTCGAACATCGGGAAGTCGACCACCCAGAGCGGCTTCCAGTCACCCTCGACGAAACCGTGTGAACGCCCGAACTCGGAATGCCCGATCTTCACGCGCAGCGCGCCCATCGCGTCGTTGACGATCTTGGCCTTGTCCGCGCCGAAGAACACGACATCACCATCGACTGCGCCCGTCCGCTCGAGTATGGCCGCGAGAGCGGCATCGTGCAGATTCTTGACGATCGGAGACTGCAGGCCGTCCCGCCCCCTGGCGCGCTCGTTCACCTTGATGTATGCCAGACCCTTGGCACCGTAGATCTTCACGAATTCGGTGTAGCTGTCGATCTCGCCCCGACTCATCTCGCCGCCGCGCGGCACGCGCAGCGCGGCAACACGGCCGCCTTCGGTCGTGGCGGGAGTGGAGAACACCTTGAAGTCCACATCACGGACGAGATCGGTGATCTCGCTCAGTTCCAACTGCACGCGCAGATCGGGCTTGTCGGAGCCGAATCGCCGCATCGCTTCCTCGAACTTCATCACGGGGAACGGATCGGGCAGCGTGACATTCATTGCGGACGAAAAAACAGAGCGGATCATCCGCTCGAAGATCGCCCGGATCTCTTCCTCGGCCAGGAAACTCGTCTCGCAGTCGATCTGGGTGAACTCGGGCTGTCGGTCGGCGCGAAGGTCCTCGTCACGGAAGCACTTGGTGATCTGATAGTAGCGGTCGAAACCCGCCATCATCAGCATCTGCTTGAACAGCTGCGGCGACTGGGGCAGCGCGAAGAACTCGCCGTGGTGCACGCGCGAAGGCACGAGATAGTCCCGCGCGCCTTCGGGCGTGGACTTGGTGAGCATCGGCGTCTCGATGTCGACGAAGCCCTCGGCGTCGAGGAATCGCCGGACGTCCATGGCGACCTTGTAGCGCAGCATGAGGTTCTTCTGCATCTGCGGACGGCGCAGGTCGATCACCCGGTGCTCCAGACGCACGGTCTCGGACAGATTCTCGTCGTCGAGCTGGAACGGCGGCGTGAGCGCCGAGTTGAGCACCTCGATTTCCTTGGCGAGGACCTCGATCTCGCCGCTGCGAAGGTTCGCGTTCGTCGTGCCGGCGAGGCGGTCGCGGACGCGGCCCTGGACCCGCACCACGAACTCGTTGCGGAGCCGGTCCGCCGCGGCAAAGGCCTCGGGCGTGTCCGGATCGATGACGATCTGCACGAGACCCTCCCGGTCGCGCAGATCGATGAAGATGACGCCGCCATGGTCACGCCGCCGATGCACCCAGCCGAACAGGGTGACGGTCTGGCCGAGGTAGGCTTTGTCGATGAGTCCGCAATAGTTGGTGCGCATAATTTTGTGGTCGTCGCGTAGGAATGGGGCTCAGCGCTGCTTGACCGGAGTCGGTCCCGGCGGCGCCACACCCATGGAAATGATGTACTTCAGAGCCTCGTCCACGCTCATCTCGAGTTCGATGACTGCGGTGCGCGGAAGCATGACGAAGTACCCGCCCGTCGGGTTCGGTGTCGTCGGCACATAGACACTCACGTAGTCGTCACCCAGGTGACGACTGACGTCGCCGCTCGGCGTGCCCGTCAGGAACGCCACCGTCCACATGCCGGGCCGCGGCCACTCGATCAGGAGCGCCTTGCGAAAAGCCTGGCCACTCGACGAGAACAGCGTGTCGGACACCTGCTTCACGCTGTTGTAGATCGACTTCACGAACGGGATGCGCCCGAGGATGGACTCCCAAGCCTCGACGATCCGCTGTCCCAGCACGTTCGCGGTGACGAGGCCGGTGATGAAGACGATCACAACGGTAAGGAGCACACCGAGCCCCGGCACGTCGAACCCCAGCAAAGCCTTCGGCCGCCATTCCTGCGGGAGCAGCAGCAGGCTCTGGTCCATGGTCGTGACGATGGCGTGCAGCACCCATATGGTGATGCCGAGGGGCACCCAGATCAGCAGGCCGGTGATGAGATAGCGTCGCACGAGAAAAAACGAAACGGACCGGCACCGGTCAGGTGCGGTCCGCCTTCTGCTCCTGGTTCAAGGCCAGCCTGTGGGCTGGCGGTTCTTCGGGCCCGAGGGATGTACCGTCAAGTGCACGACGGGCAGGGGCCATTGGCGCAGCTGCCACCCGCTGGTGCGTCGGCCGGCTTGGATTCCCCGCTCGACTCTTCCTTTTTCGCTGCCGACTTGCCGCCGGAGTTCTTGAAGTCTGTCGCGTACCAGCCGCTGCCCTTCAGCTGGAACCCTGCGGCGGAAATCAGTTTGGTCATGGTGGACTCCCCGCAGGGACAGGCGGCCACGGGCGGGTCGCTCACCTTCTGGAGGTACTCCTTCTCAATGCCGCATTTATCGCAGCGATACTCGTAAATCGGCATGATATCCCTCGATAAATAAACCAGAATTATACCCATGCGCCACGACGCGCACTCAACGAGATATGGCTTTCAGACTCAGGACTCAAGACCCATGCTGACCCGAACCCGCTGGCCTTACCCCCGGATTCTTGCCCACCGGGGTGGGGGTGCCCTCGCCCCCGAAAACACCCTGGTCGCCTTGCGCGTCGGCGCCACCCTCGGCTTTGCCGGCGCGGAAATCGACGCGAGACTGGCGGGCTGCGGTACGCCGGTCCTCCTGCACGACGCAACCGTGGACCGGACCACCGACGAGTCCGGTCTTGTCCGGGACCTCGCGGCGGAAGACCTGCGCCAACTGGACGCGGGCGTGTGGTTCGGGAATGAGTACGCGGGTGAGCGCGTGCCCACCCTGGAGGCGGCCTCGGCCCTGGCTCGCAACCAGGGCCAATGGCTCAACGTGGAAATCAAGGCAGAAGCCCCGGACGAAGAGGAAGCCGGCGCCGTGATCGCCCGCGAAATCGCTCGCCAATGGCGGGGGACTTCGCCTTCTCCCCTCCTGTCATCCTTTTCGACCCTCGCGCTGGCCGGCGCAAGGGCAGCGGCGCCCGAGATTCCCCGGGGCCTGCTCTTGGAAGATCTGCCGTCGGACTGGCTCGACCTGGCCCGTTCGCTCGGCTGCAGTTCCGTCCATTGCCGTCAGGACACGATCGACGGACACGTCGTGCAGGCCGCCCATGCCGCAGGATTCGGCATCCTCGCCTACACGGTCAATGAAACGGCCCGGGCCCTCGCGCTCTTCGAACTCGGCGTCGACGCCATCGTCACTGACGAACTGCGCGAGATCCGGGCGGACTTCCTAACGCTCTACAGCGTCGGCAAACCCTGACGGGGGGTTCGCCGACGGCGGAGATCAGTTCCGATACGGCGCCGGAGGCAAAGACGGCACGGCCGCAAAGTTGGCGGGCACGGCGCCCGTCAGGCTCTCCAGGAACGCGACGATGTCGGCCACATCGGCGTCCGACAGGTCATCGCGGCCCAGCTGCAGCGACGCCATGACACGAACAGCCTCGGACAGGGTCGCGACGGAACCGTCGTGGAAATAGGGGGGGGTCACGGCAACGTTGCGCAGCTGCTGCACCTTGAAGATGAAGGCGTCTGCCTCGTTCTTCGTGTCGTGGAACCGCCCCTTGTCCCGGCCCTTGAGGAGATCCTTCTCCGTGCTCCCGGTGGCAAGCCAGTAGTCCCGGGTCAGCCCGAACTTCTGGTACATCTGGCCGCCCACGGTGGCCCCCGAGTGACAACCGCTGCAGCCGACAGCCATGAACTTATCCAGGCCGCGCTTCGCTTGCGGAGACAGCGCCGACGCGTCGCCCTCCAGGAAGTGGTCGAACGGCGCCGGCGTGATGAGCGTGCGCTCATAGGCACCGATCGCCACCCCCCAGTTACGGGCGGTCACGGGCTCCGCTTCTCCCGGGAACGCCTTGACAAACATATCCCGGTAGCCGGGGATCGCCCGCAGTCGTGTCTCTGCAGCTGCCAGATCGGCATTGCCGTAAGCGAGCGGGCTCATCAGTGCCTTGACGGCCTGTTCTTCCACGTCGACACGATTGCCGCCGTAGTGCTGCACGAACTGCAAAGCCGTGTTGAACACGGTCGGCACGTTCCGGGGTAGCGCTCGACCCTGGTTGCCCACGGACGTGGCGAGGGCGTCGGTGCCATAGAACATGGGCTGATGGCAGTTGGCGCAGCTCTGCTTGCCATCCGTGGACACACGGCTCTCGAAGAACAGCGCGCGTCCCAGTTCCACACGATCCGCAGTCAGCGGATAAGCGGTCGTCGCCGCATCCTTGGGAAGCGGCTGGAAAACCGCGCGTGCGCGTTCCAGCAGGGAGTTATCGCCGTCACCAGCCGACACCACAGGTACGAGGGCTGTGGCAGCGAGAACGGCCGCAACGCTGGCAGCCGACAAAACAGTCCAACGGGTCATGGGAGGCCTCCGAAGGCGGTCACATCAGGGAATCGCGAGTGTGCATCGACCGAATCGAATCGCAAAGTCTGACGCGCGAAAACTCGCTGCCTGGGGAGCGACGCGTCTGAGCCCACTCCGCGGGGCTCCGGAAAAAGAAAAAGCCACCCGAAGGCGGCTTTTTCCTGCACAGAAATCCCGGAGGGGGAGATCAGGCCTTGCGAGTCCGACGGGACAGGGCACCAGCACCCACGGCCATCGCACCCAGAAGGGCGAGCGTGCCGGGTTCCGGAACCTGAGTCGGCGAGAACGCGTACTCCACAGAGGCGCCGCAGGCAGCCTGGGTCTCTTGCGACGAGACGACATTGCCGCCGCCACCCACGAGCGTGATGCCGCTCAGGGATTCGCAGGTCACGCTGAAAGTACCAGGGCCCGTGAAGGCAGCCAGGATGGCATCGCCCGCGCCAGCCGAGAAGTTCGCGAAATCGCTGTCGGCGATGGGGCCGAAGGACTGGGAACCGCCGGTGGGCAGGTTGATGAAGCCGCCGCTGTTGGCCTGCATCGACAGGGTGATCGCGGAGAGGATCGCACTGATGGAAGCGTCATTGCTGGAGAAGGACAAGTCCACCGTGCTGGTGGCACGAAGACGCTGATCCTGGGCTGCATTGTTGGTGAGCGTAATCGTCGTGACAGCCTGACCGTTCCAGTTGAGGAAGACACCGGTCAGCGTGCCCAGCGAGCTGTCGAACTTATCGAGGAACCCGGTCTGGCTGATTTCGGTGGTTTCCAGCGAGTTGCTGAAGGAGGTGGCGGCATTCACAGCCCCGGACATCGAACACGCGGCGAGAACGGCGGCAGCAAGGAACTTTTTCATCTCATACCCTTTTTGTTTCTGGGAGTAACTGGTTTGTAGAACTTTCCGCTCGACTCGGCACCGACTCGTTTCTGCGGCAAGTCACACGATGGAAGCTTTGTGGCGAACAATTAGCAATGAGTGAACCAGGTCTTCAAGTGTATGTTTTATATGAACTTTAAAACCCGGCTTCTGAATCGACTTCACGGATGTAAGGATTATCGACGATCGAATTACCGGGTCAGGCGCAGATAGAGGCCCGGGAGCTTCTCCGGCAACCGGTCGATGTGGTCGACGACCGTGTAGTTGCGGGCGCCGAATATCCGCGAGACGTACTGGTCGGCCTTCGGGTCGAGGCTCATGCAATAGGTGAAGATGCCGGCCCGACTGGCCTCCTCCACGGCCTTCTTGGCGTCGAGCAGGAGGTACTTTGGATCGTGGACGTCGATGTCGTGGGGCTCGCCATCCGTAATGAGCAGAATCAGGCGCTTGTCGCTCGGCCGCTGACGCAGCCATTGGGTGGCGTGCCGGAGGGCACCGCCCATCCGTGTGGAGAGCTGCCCGCGCATGCCGGCCAGCCTCGCCTTCACGTGAGCGTCGAACGGCCAGCTGAAGTCCTTGAACCGGTAGTACTCCACCTCGTGGCGCCCGTTCGAGCAGAACCCGTGGATGGCAAACCGGTCGCCGATTCCTTCCATGGCGCTCGCGAGCAGGACAGTGGCCTCGCGCGCCAGGTGCAGCACCTTCTTTCCGCAGGCCTGGACGATGTCGTTCGTCGACTCCGACAAATCCAGAAGCACGAGCACGGACAGGTCCCGTTCGCGCCGGTCGACGCGGATATGGAATCGGGGGTCCGGCGTGCGCCCAGAGCGCACGTCGATCATGGCGTTGATCACCTGATCGAGATCGAACCGGTCCCCTTCCATCTGCTTCTTCATGCGCACGGGCTTGCGCAGTTCGTTGCCGCGAATCAGCGCGTCGATGCGGTCGAGCAGATCGCGGTGGCGGTGCAGGATGTCGTCGACCTCGCGGGGCTCCCCAGCGACGGGTCTCTGCTCCCGGACCGTGCACCACTGCGGCCGCATGAGGCCGATGAGGTAGTCCCATTCCGGATACTGGACGACGCGAAGCAGGTCGCCAGCCGCAGCCTCGGAATCTTCAGTCTCGGGGTCACCCGCTCCGACAGGACGAACGCCCTCCACTTCCTCGGCGCTGTCGTCCTCCAGGGTATCGCCGCCCGCCGACTCCACGAGCTCCGGCTGCACGAGCATGACCTCCTCATCCTCCATCATGAGGCCCTGCTCGTTCTTGTCCGGCTCCCAGAGCGCCGTGTTGTCGTCCCGGTAGATGGGCTCGATCACCCAGGTCTTCGAGTTGAACTGCAGGCGCATCTGCCCGATGTCGTTGCCGAGCGCCGATGCCATCGGGCGCACGAAGGCCGGGTCGGTGAGGTCGACGTCCGGAGCAAAGAAAAGCGTTCTCGCCTTGGCGATCCACGGACTGTCGTCCGCGTACTCCGGGTCAAGCAGGGCTCTCGCAAGGCGCGCGGCGAGGTCGGCGAAACTCGGGGAACCGCCGGGGCGGGCCTCGTGGAAGCGCAGCCATAGCCGGCGCAACCCCGGCAGTTCACGGATGGCGAGCAACTCCACCCGGGCATCCTCGAGCAAACCGGCAAGGACGAGCTGGATCGGCTTCAGGCTGCCCCTCGGCTGGGGCGGCCCGGAGAAAGTCAGATGGGCTGCCGCGTGGGCCGTGGCTGCGCGATACAGCGCCACGCCGGCCTCTCCGCGCGCCGCGCGATAGGCGTCGGGAAGATGAATGCCCAGCGCGGTGAGATAGGGACGACTCTGCTGCATCGATGCCGAGAACGCGCGCATCTCGGTGCCCCGACCCCAAAGCGCGCGGAGGTAGTGTGCAAGGCGCTTCCGAACGTCGACAAACATGACACCGCCCGTGTCGGCCGACAGAAACGCCCTAGCCTCGGGGACGGACAGATCGAAATACCGCCGTTGCGCCTCCGGGTCCCGCGCCTGCGCCTGGATCCCGAGCAGCGCCCAGGTCCGGAACTCTTCGGCACTCAACTGATCGAGGACGGTGGCCACGTGCCGCAGCATGGGCACGAGGCCTGATGGCGCACGCTGCGCGACGTCCTTGACGGTTTCCAGGACGCGGGCGAACCGCACGGGTTCGCGCACCCTCTTCGCCACCTCGGGGGCGGCAGCGAAGAGCGCGTCCACAGCAGCCTGATCGGTATGCCCGTAGACCGCAATCGCCGTGTCGACGAGCTGGGCCACGGCGGGTTCTCCCACTTCGCGTGCAACCCGCGGCGCATGGGCGAGAAACGACACGATCGCGGCCCAGGTCACACCGATGGACTCGAACGAGCGCACGGCCCGGAGGTAGCGCTCCAGACCCTCGGCCGAGAACGTCTGCTTCGCCAATGGCCACGCGTCTTCGAGCACCTGCAGACGCTCGCGCGGCATCCCCGCGGTGACTTCCCGGAACGATTCGAGCGCGGCGTCGTGACTCATGGCTCGCTCCGCGGCAGGTGCGACTGGCGGGACCGCCGGCTCAGAAGACGGCCGTGATGACGGCGTCGAGCGCGTCGCGCATGTCCGGGTCGTCGGTGATCGGTCGCGTCAGCGTGACCCGGCACGCCGCCACCGGATCGATGCCGCGACGCACGAGCTGACCGGCATGGATCAGCATGCGCGTGGACACCCCTTCCTCGAGGCCGTGCCCCTTGAGGTTGCGCGTCTTCTCGCCGATGGTGACGAGTCTCCCGGCCGTCTCCGCCGGCAGGCCGGCTTCGTGTGCGACGATCTCGATCTCGAGATCGCGGGCGGGATAGTGGAAGTCGAGGGCCCCGAAGCGCTGCTTGGTGGACTGCTTCAGGTCCTTGAGAATGCTCTGGTAGCCCGGGTTGTAGGAGATCACGAGCTGGAAGTCCGGATGGGCCTGGACCAGTTCGTTCTTCTTCTCGAGCGGCAGGCAGCGACGCGCGTCAGTCAGGGGATGGATCACCACCGCGGTGTCCTGCCGCGCCTCCACGACTTCATCGAGATAGCAGATCGCTCCGTGACGCGCCGCCAGCGTGAGCGGACCATCCTGCCAGCGCGTCCCCTGCGCATCGAGCAGGAAACGGCCTACGAGATCCGACGCCGTCATGTCCTCGTTGCAGGCCAGCGTGACGAGCGGCCGCTTCAGCCGCCACGCCATGTACTCGATGAAGCGCGTCTTGCCGCAACCGGTGGGGCCCTTCAGCATCATCGGCAGGCGGGCCTCGTACGCCGCCTCGTAGAGTTCGATCTCATTGCCGATCGGACGGTAGTAGGGTTCGTCGACGATCCGGTACTGATCGATCACCGCGGCGTCCGCCGCGGTCGCAGTCTGCTGCGTCATTGCCTCGTCTCCGCGCGAGCCGTGTTCATTTGCGCCTTATGCCGGGCGGTGTCCCGGTCAGCGGCGTTCTGATGGCAGCCCAGCCATCGCGCACGAGGGCGCGCAACGCGACGGCGTCGCTCGAAACCACGCGCATCCAGGCACCGCAGCCCCCCGGGAGCAGCGAGGCCCCCGCGTATACCCTGCCCGGCTCCGGCAGGACGCCGCGCAGGGCGTCCAGCGCACGCTCCGGTGCGGCAGGATGCAGCACCATCAAGGTCGCCTGCATCGCGAAGGGTCCATGAACGCCCACATCCCCCGACGACACATCTGAACCGCGAACCTCGAATCTGTCGACGGCGAGGATCGCACCGTCGGCACTCTCGACTTGGGTGTCGCTTTGCAACCAGTCGAAAGTGGCGTCACTCGCCGAAGGATCATGGGCCAGAAAGCTGTCGCACAGCACGACGCTCGCCGTCGGATCGAGCCGTACGGTGAGCGCGTTGCGCAGCCGCGCCCGTGGGAAGAGGATCAGCGGGTCGGGCAGATACTCGACATAGGAGCCGGGCCCGGCGTCCAGACGCACGACGTGTTCAGCGTGTCCCTCGTTCATGGTGTGGACCACCGTGGACGCGGCCGTAGTCAGGTGAACACGCGCATCCTGCTGTGCCGCGATGTTGAGTGCGAGGCGGTCTGCCTGAAAGATGCCTCCGGAACACGACTGCAGATAGACCGTGCAGAACTCCACCGGATCGCCGGGCATGTGAAGCGCCCGGCACAGATGGAACGGGTAGGCGACTCGCTGCCGCTTCAGGAAGGTGCGAGCCCCCGGTGTGCCGGCGAAGCCGATGTCCACCTGGGGCTGCCCGCCTCCTGGCGAAACGACGCCCGGCTCGAGCATGCGGTCACCGGTCAAACAGCACCTCACGCGCGATGTGGTCGACGATGGCATCGACGCCTTCGCCAGTCTGGCAGTTGGTAAGCAGCACCGGCCGGGCGCCGCGGACCTCGTTCGCCTCGCGGACCATCCGCGGGAGATCGCATCTCACGTATGGCGCAAGATCGGTCTTGTTGATGACCAGCAGGTCGCAGGACATCACGCCGAGCCCGCGCTTGCGGGGAATGTCGTCCCCGCCCGCCACGTCGATCACGAACAGCCAGTGGTCGACGAGGTCCAGCGAGAAGGACGACGCGAGGTTATCCCCGCCGGACTCGATGAGGATCAGTTCCAGCCCGGGGTAGCGCCGGTCCAGTTCGTCGGCCGACTGCATGTTGAGTGTCGGGTCCTCGCGGATGGCCGAGTGGGGGCAGGCGCCGGTCTCTACCGCGAGCACGCGCTCCGGCGCGATGAGCCCGCTGCGGCGGACGCGCTCGGCGTCCTCCTTGGTAGCGATGTCATTGGTGATCACCGCGAGGTCGGTGCCGCGCCTCAGGAAGCGCGGAATCAATTGCTCGAGCAGGGCGGTCTTGCCCGAGCCCACAGGACCGCCGATCCCGACGCGGGCGGCGGTCTTGGGTCGAGAGCTCTGCACAGCCGGCCTGAGGCCGGCGGCGATGTCGTTCATTTGAGAGGCCTCCACCGGAAACTGGTCAGCGCAGCATATACCGTTGCGCGAGCGGCACCACCTTTGCAGGCTCGCAGCCAATGGGCTTGCCGTCGATCTTCACCTGGAAGGTCTGCGGATCCACGCTGATGTTGGGACAGACGTCGTTGTGCAGCATGTGCGACTTGTTGAGCTTGCGCGTGCCGCGTACCGGGAGGATCTGCTTTTTCAGTCCCAGCCGTCCGGCGATGTCCCCATCGATCGCCAGTTGATTGACGAAACAGGCCGACAAGGCCTGCTTCGCCTCGCCGAATGCCCCCCACTGCGGCCGCATCAGCAATGGCTCGCAGGTCATCAGCGAGGCGGCCGAGTCACCCATGGCGCCCCACGCAATGAATCCGCCCTTGACGACCAGCTCGGGCTTGATCCCGAAGAAGGCGGGCCGCCACAGCACGATGTCCGCCATCTTCCCTTTCTCCAGGGAACCGATGTACTTGTCGATGCCGAAGGTGCGGGCGGCATTGATGGTGTACTTGGCGATGTAGCGCTTGATGCGCTCGTTGTCGCCAATACGGGTGGTCTCGGTCGACAGACGCCCGAACTGGTCCTTCATCTTGGAGGCCAGCTGCCAGGTGCGGCAGATGACTTCGTTGATGCGGCCCATGCCCTGGCTGTCCGAACCCAGTCCCGCGATGGCGCCCATGTCGTGCAGCACGTCCTCGGCGGCGATGGTCTGCGCACGGATGCGGCTCTCGGCGAAGGCCACGTCCTCGGGCACCGCCGGGTTGAGGTGGTGGCACACCATGATCATGTCGAGGTGCTCGTCGAACGTGTTCACGGTGTAGGGATTGGTCGGGTTGGTAGACGAGGGCAGGACGTTCATTTGTCCCACGCAGCTGATCATGTCCGGCGCGTGCCCGCCGCCCGCACCCTCGACGTGGTACATGTGGATGGTCCGCCCCTTGATGGCGGCCATCGTGTCCTCCAGGAAACCCGATTCGTTCAGGGTGTCGGTGTGCAGCTGCACCTGGAAATCCAGCTCGTCGGCCACGGCGAGGGCCGTGTCGATCACTGCCGGCATCGCCCCCCAGTCCTCGTGGATCTTGACGCCGACGCAGCCGCCGGCGATCTGGTCGTAGATCGAGCGCGGCTTGGACGTGTTGCCCCGCCCGAGGAAGCCGAAGTTCATCGGCCAGTGCTCGGCCGCCTGCAGCATCTTGCCTACGTTCCAGGCACCGCCGCAGTCGATGCCGACCGTGATCGGGCCGAGGGAGCCGCCGAGCATGGTGGTCAGTCCGGACGCTATTGCGTGCTCGACCAGCTGCGCCGAGTCGAAGTGCACGTGAAGATCGATGCCGCCAGCGGTGGCAATGAGCCCCTCGCCGTCGCGCACTGTCGTCGCGGCACCGCAGATCAGATCGGGGTGGACACCATCCATGGTGTGCGGATTGCCGGCCTTGCCGACTCCGACGATCTTCCCGTCCTTGATGCCGATGTCGCCCTTGACGATGCCGAGCACCGGGTCGATGACGACCACGTTGGAGATCAGCATGTCGAGCGAGCCTGCCGCGCTGTCATAGCCGGGCATCAGCCCAAGGCCATCGCGCAGCGTCTTGCCGCCGCCATGCAGGCACTCGTCACCGGGCACGGCGTAGTCGTGCTCGATCTCGGCGATCAGCGAGGTGTCCCCGAGGCGGACGCCATCCCCCTTGGTGGGGCCGTACATCTGCGCATACTCTTTCCGGGAGATCTTGGCCATATCAGGCTCCTTTGAAACCGCGGCTGCGCGCCAGCTGCAGCGCCTGGTCCTTCACGACGTCACTCCGTGTGGATCCGTTGGTCAGGCCGTTGAGGCCGTAAATCTCGCCGGTACCACCGAACGAGGTCAGGGTGACCTCCTTCTCCTCCCCCGGCTCGAAGCGCACTGCGGTCCCTGCCGGGATGTCGAGGTGCATGCCGAAGGCCTGTTCGCGATCGAAGTCCAGGGCGCGATTGGCCTCGAAGAAGTGGTAGTGGCTGCCGATCTGGATGGGGCGGTCTCCCGTGTTGCACGCCCGAATCGTCACCCTCGCTTTTCCGGCGTTGATCTCGATGTCGCCCTCGGCGGGAAGGATCTCCCCCGGGGTGACCGAAGTCGCGACCGGCTGCCGGCCCGGCCGGATCGGATCGTGCACCGTCACGAGCTTCGTGCCGTCGGGAAAGGTGCCCTCGACCTGCAGGATCGGCATCATCTCGGCCATGCCCGGCATCACGTCATCCGTCGTGAGCAAAGTGGACCCGAATGCGATGAGGTCGGCCACCGACCGCCCTTCCCTCGCGCCCTCGAGAATCTCGTCGGCGATGATGGCCACCGCCTCGGGGTAGTTGAGCTTGAGGCCCTTGGCGCGACGTTTGCGGGCGAGTTCCGCCGCGGTGTAGATGGTCAGTCGTTCGAGTTCTGTGGGTGTGAGCAGCATCGATGCGGCCTCCTCGGATTCGATTTTCTCAACGCAAGGCGATCAACTGGCGAACAGCCGGCCACTGCCTGTCTCATGGCGCATCATCGCGATCTCGGCCATCGGCGTGTAGGCGTGGAGACGGTCGGGAGACGGCGGTTCGGCCTGCGCAAGCTCCGCGACGATATCGCGCTGTCGCGTCAGGATCTTCTGGCCATCCACGTGACCCAGTACACCCATGCGCAGCGCGGCGCCGACTATGCCCACCGCGAGACCATAGGCCGAAAGAGCAGCGGTCGTGACTTCGCCCAGTCCGAGCGCCGCACCCGCGAGCCCCTGGATGCACACGAGCTGCCCCGGCGCCTCACCGGCAACGACGCGCTCGCGGTAGGCGGCGGCTCCGGCCGTGCCCATCTCGGCATGGACCTTGAGCAGGGCTCCGCCAATGCGTCGCCCGCCTTCCCGGGCTTCGCGGGCAAGGGTCGCAGCATCGGCATGACGGTCGATCTCGGCCAGAGCATCGAGATCGGTTCCCACGCGATAGGCGGCGATGACGGCAGCGCGATCGAAGCTCGCCCACCGCATCCGCAGTTGCCCGGCGATGAAGGCCTCGACGTCCGCCGCGCGCCGGATGTGGCCTTCCGCGCGCAGGGTTTCGAGCCCCCAGGAGAACGACGCTGCGCCGCTGGGAAAGAAGCTGTCGCCCAGTTGCAGCAATGCGAACGCGTGATCGATCTCAGCCATCGCCGAGTACCGAGATGCGACGGGCGTCGATCAGATGCTGAAGGCGGTGGAGGTAATCCTCCCGCGGGCCTTCCATGGAGATGTGCAGATACTCGCCCACGAAGCGGACCTTCCAGTGCATGTTGCCGCAGAAGTACCCGAGCTCCAGGGCCGCAGCCGCGTCGGCCGGCGCGAGCCCGAGCCATTGGGGTTCATCGAGCCGCACGACGATGGCACGGGCGTCCTCCAGAAGCAGGACGGCGCCGTTGGCGAGCTGCTCGGATCGATCGAGCATCACGCCGATCTCGGTGCCCCGGTCCGTGAACGCGTGCAGTCTCTTCCGCGCGGTGTCGCTGCGCTTCAGGGTGATGATCTCGAGGCCGCCGGCATGCTCGATCCGATGCAGGCTTTCGCCGATGGTCGCATCGCTCGCATTGCCCAGCAATCGGGTAAGCCGCAACATGAAACAGTCTCGAAGTCTTAGGGTGTCCCGGCGCGGTAGCCGCGTACTCGGGAAGCCCTGCAATCTGGATCCGGGGCGCCTAGCACCCCGGTGCGGAGTAACCGTCACGGACCACCACCAGAAGGTGGCGGTCCGTGAGCGTTCGGATGTTACTTGTGAACGGCAGCCTTGGTGTTGGGAATGCCCTCGATCGGACACTCGTCGGTACCGACGGTGGGCCGGGTGAAGGCTTCCACCATCTCCCGCGTGCCTTCCGGATCGGTGATCCACTTCTTGTAGAAGTCGTACGGGCATGCGGCCACGCCCTTGTCGCCTTCCCGCGAGTTGATCATGCCGGTGTAGCCGCGGTGGACCAGCTTGAACAGATGGTTCTCCGACTGGCCGTTGCGGCGTGCGTCGCGGATGAGGGACTTGGAGAGCTGCGCGTACTGGATCCCGTAGTCCTCTTCACCGCACTCGCCGAGCGTGCGCCCGTCGAAACCGATGATCGCGGAGTGGCCGAAGTACGAGTAGACGCCATCGAAGCCGGCAGCGTTGGCCACCGCCACGTAGCAGTTGTTCGCCCAGGCCATGGCCTTGGCCATGATGACCTGCTGGTCCTTCGCCGGGTACATGTAGCCCTGGCAGCGGACGATCAGTTCCGCACCCTTCATGGCGCAGTCGCGCCAGATCTCGGGGTAGTTGCCGTCGTCGCAGATGATGAGCGAGACCTTGAGCCCCTTGGGACCTTCGGACACGTAGGTGCAGTTGCCCGGATACCAGCCCTCGATCGGCACCCACGGCATGATCTTGCGGTACTTCTGGACGATCTCACCCTTGTCGTTCATCAGGATCAGGGTGTTGTACGGCGCCTTGTTCGGATGCTCCTCGTGGCGCTCGCCGGTAAGCGAGAACACACCCCAGACCTTCGCCTTGCGGCAGGCGTCGGCGAAGATGGCGGTCTCCTCTCCCGGGCAGGTGGAGGCGGTGTCGTACATCTCCTTGCTGTCGTACATGATCCCGTGGGTGCTGTACTCGGGGAAGATCACGAGATCCATGCCGGGCAGACCCACCTTCATGCCGACGATCATGTCGGCGATCTTGCGCGCGTTGTCGAGCACTTCGGCCTTGGTGTGCAATCTCGGCATCTTGTAGTTGACGACGGCAACGCCAACGGTGTCGTTACTGCTGGAAATATCTCCGTGCAACATTTCGCTTACTCCTCAAACGTCGTTGGTCGGAACCGATGGAACGAGCCCCTTCGGTCGATTTGCGCGCGGGTGTCTGCTGCAGTCCGCGCTCAGCCGGTCCGCCGCGCGACGGCCCGGCTGCGGAAACCCTCAGATCGTCAGATAGCTGTGAATCTTGGCCTGGTCCACGCTGGCCCGCGGGCCCTCGTACACGAACTCCCCCTTCTCGATGATGAGAAACCGGTCCGCCACGTCCATGGCGAACGACAGCACCTGCTCCGACACCACCAGCGAGAAGCCGCGGTCCGCCTTGAGCCGGTTCAGCGCCCTGGCGATGTCCTTGATGATCGAGGGCTGGATGCCTTCCGTCGGTTCGTCCAGCACGAGGATCTTGGGGTTGCTCACGAGTGCCCGCGCGATCGCGAGCTGCTGCTGCTGTCCGCCCGAGAGGTTCCCGCCGCGCCGGCCCCTCATCTCGTTCAGGACGGGGAACACCTCATAGATGTACGAGGGCACCGACTTGTCGGTGACGTTCTCCATGCCGGTGAGGATGTTCTCCTCCACCGTGAGGTAGGGAAAGATCATGCGACCCTGCGGCACGAACCCCATGCCGGCCGCCACGCGCGCGTAGGTCGGCGTGCCCGCCACCGCCCGGCCGGCGATGCCGATGTCACCGCCGCGCGTCGGCAGGATGCCGATCAGCGCCTTCAGCAGCGTGCTCTTGCCCATGCCGTTCCGGCCCATGATGGCGACCGTCTCGCCCTGGGCCACGTCGAAGGACACGTTGCGGATGACGTGGCTTTCTCCGTAGTAGACGTTCAATGACTTGACGCTCAGCATTTGCGTATCCGTGTCTCTCGACTCAGTGTCCCAGGTACACGTCCTTGACGCGCTCGTCGGCCTGCACCTGATCCATGCTGCCTTCCGCGAGCAGCTTTCCCTGGTGCAGCACCGTGACCTTGTGCGCGATCATCCGCACGAACGCCATGTCGTGCTCGATCACCACGATGGAGCGGCCCTTCGAGATGTTGTTGAGGAGATAGGCGGTCTGCTCCCGCTCCTTCGCGCTCATGCCCGCGACGGGTTCGTCGAGGAGCAGCAGTTCCGGGTCCTGCATGAGCAGCATGCCGATCTCCAGCCACTGCTTCTGTCCGTGGCTGAGCTTGCCTGCCTTGTGCCGCAGAACTTCGTGCAGGAAGATCTGTTCCGCTACCTCATCGATCTTGGAGAGCAGATCGTCATCGCGCCGGAAGAAGAGCGAACCCATCAGACCGCGCTTCTTCGGATACGAGATCTCCAGGTTCTCGAACACCGTGAGGTCCTCGTACACGCTCGGATTCTGGAACTTGCGCCCCACGCCGATCCGGGTGATCTGGTACTCGATCATGCCGGTCAGGTCGAAGGTCTTGAACTTGATCGTGCCGCCGGTGGGCTTGGTCTTGCCGCAGATCATGTCGAGCAGGGTGGTCTTGCCGGCGCCGTTGGGCCCGATGACGCAGCGCAGTTCGTCCTTCTCGACGTAGAAGTTGAGGTCGTCGACTGCACGGAACCCGTCGAACGAGACCGTGAGGCCTTCGACAGCCAGGATGTACTCGCTCATTCCGCACCTCCCGTCTCACCCGCAAGGCGCGCGGCCCCAGGCGGCGGCGACGCGCCGTCTTCGCGCGCAGGCGTCGGTTCCCCCGATGAAGCGCCGGGCTTGCCGCCGCCACGGATGCGGTCGATCAGACCGGCGAGGCCGTCGGGAAGGAACATCACCACCACCACGAACAACCCGCCGATGAAGTACATCCAGTACTCGACGAAGTTCTCGGAGAAGAAGGTCTTGGCGTACCCCACGAGCACCGCGCCGTACACCGCGCCGACCAGCGAGAGGCGTCCGCCCACGGCGGCGTAGATCACCATCTCGACCGATGGCACGATCCCGACGAGCGACGGCGATGCCAGCCCGACCTGGAGAGTGAACATCGCACCGCCGATCGACGAGAACACCGCGGCGATGGCGAAGATGAAGGCCTTGAACAGTGCCGGATCGTATCCCGAGAAGCGCACGCGGTCCTCGCGATCACGGATGGCGACGAGCACCTTCCCCAGGCGGCTGCGAAGGACGAACGTCCCGATCATCACGCACCCGAGCAGCAGCACGCACGTGATGTAGTACATCGATACCTTCACCTTGTCGTCGTCGAGATTGATGCCGAGGAAGGTGCGGAAGTCGTTGATGCCGTTCACACCGCCGGTCACGCCCTGCTGGCCGATGATCACGATGGCGAGGATCGCCGACAAGGCCAGCGTAACGATGGAGAAGTACACATCGCCGATCCGTCTGCGGAAGTTCGCGTAGGCGAGCACGAAGGCCAGAACGGCAGGCAGGATCAGGATGGCCGGAATGGTGAACCAGGCGTGATTGAAGGGCTCCCACCACCAGGGAAGCGTCTCGATGCTGTTCCAGACCATGAAGTCCGGCAGATTGGACCCGAAGAACGACGAGAGCGCCTGCGCGGAACTGTCGGCCCCCGTGGACTCGAGCTTGAGGAACATCGCCATCATGTAGCTGCCAAGCCCGAAGAACACACCCTGTCCGAGACTCAGGATGCCGCCGTAGCCCCAGATCAGGACGATGCCCACGGCGCAGAACGAGAGCGAGAGGTACTTCGCGGCGAGGCCGAGGCGGAAGATGTCGAGCGTGAGCGGGAGCGCAGCGAGCAGCAGAACCGCAAGAATCGGGATCGATGCCTTGGCGAGAAAGCTCCGCTCTGAGCGGATGCTTTCCGCCGCGGTGCGGCTCGCGGAAGGACGGGGCATGCTCATCAGCGTCTCACCTTGGTGGCAAACAGTCCGTTGGGCCGGAAGAACAGGACGACGATCACGAGCAGGAGGATGCTCGCGCGGGCCATGGAGCCGCTCATGCCGAACTCGAACCACGACTGCATCTGACCGATGATGAACGCGGACGCAATCGTGCCGATGAGACTTTCGACGCCGCCGAACACCACGACGATGAACGTGTCGACGATGTACTGCTGGCCGGTCGTCGGCCCCGTCGAGGCCAGCATGGTGAACGAGCTGCCTGCGATGCCGGCCAGGCCGCAGCCCAGCGCGAACGTATACGCGTCCACCTTGTTGGTATCGATGCCCGCCGCACCGGCCATCGTCCGGTTCTGCGTGACCGCGCGGATGCGCAGGCCCCAGCGCGTGCGGAACAGCAGCCACCAGACAGCGAATGCGGTGACCACCGCGAGGCCGATGATGAACAAGCGGGACAGCGGCAGGGCGACGCCCTCGGTGGCCTGCCACGCGCCGCGCAGCCAGCTCACCGTCGGCACCTCCACTTCCTTCGAATTGATGAACTGCCGGTAGATCTGCTGCAGGATGAGACTGAGACCCCACGTCGCCAGCAGCGTGTCGAGCGGCCGCTTGTACAGGAACCGGATGAGCCCCCGTTCCAGAAGATAGCCGAAGATGCTCGTGACCACGAACGCAAGGGCGATCCCGACGAACACGTAGTAGTCCATCAGGTCCGGCAGGTACGCATGGAAGAAGAGTGCCGTTCCGTAGCTGCAGTAGGCGCCCATGGCCATCAGTTCGCCATGGGCCATGTTGATCACGCCCATGAGACCGAACACGATCGCCAGACCCAGCGCCATCAGCATCAGGATCGTGAAGATCGAGACACCTGTGAATGCCTGCGAGGCAAGCATGTCGAAAGTCATTGCCAATCCATCGTCGGTCGCGCGGCTGCGCGGATGAGCGTTGCGGAATTCACAAGACCGGGCGGAATGCCGACGGTCTTCCGGGAGGGGGTGCCTCGCGGCACCCTCCGGACTCCGCCGAACCGTATCCGGACCGGCGGAGTCGCCTGCGGCGCAAGCTGCGCCGCAGGGACCGTCAGAGCTTCGGGAACGGGTTCGGCTCGATGAGCGGAGACTCGTAGATCATGTCCACCTGACCATCGGGGCGGAACGCACCGATGCGAGCGTGCTTCCAGAGGTGATGGTTGGAACCGTGGAACTTGATCTTGCCTTCCGGGCCCGCGAACTCCAGGTTGGCCGAAGCCGCGACCACCTTCTCGACCTCGAAGCTCTTGGCCTTCTCGGCCGCCATCTTCCACAGGTACACGGAGGTGTAGCCGCAGGACAGCGTGTCGCCGGTGACCCGGTTGGCGCCGTACTTGGCCTTGAACGCCTTCACGAACTTCTCGTTCTCGGGGTTCTTCAGGCTCTGGAAGTAGCCCATGCAGGTCAGCGTGCCGACGGTGTTGTCGGCGCCGATCCCGGACACTTCCTCTTCCGACACGGCCAGCGAGAGGATCGTCTGGTTCTTGCCGGTGATGCCGGCAGCAGTCAGCTGCTTGAAGAACGCCACGTTGGAACCGCCCACCACGCAGTTCAGGATCACATCGGGCTTCGCGGCCTTGATCTTGTTGATCTCGGACGAGAACTCGATGTGGCCCAGCGGGTAGTAGCCCTCACCCACCAGCTTGCCGCCCAGACGGGCGAGCGTGACCTTGGCGATCTTGATCGTCGTGCGCGGCCAGATGTAGTCCGAGCCGATCATGTAGAAGGTCTTGCCCTTGTTCTTGAACAGCCACTCCATGGCCGCGATCACGGACTGCGTCGCTTCCTGGGCGGTGTACATGATGTTGGGCGACTGCTCCAGACCTTCATAGTAGGTCGGGTAGTACAGCAGACCCTTCAGCTTCTCGAAAACCGGCAGCACGGCCTTGCGCGAGGCGGACGTGTAGCAGCCCATCACCGCGGCGACCTTGTCCTTCTCGAGCAGCTTGCGCGCCTTCTCGGCGAAGGTGGGCCAGTCACTGGCACCGTCCTCGACGACCGCCTCGATCTTGGCGCCCATCACGCCGCCTGCCTTGTTGATCTCCTCGATCGCGAGCATCTCTGCGTCGACCACCGACTTCTCGGCGATCGCGATCGTTCCCGTGAGGGAGTGGAGGATGCCGACCTTGACGCTGTCGGCCGCACCGGCCGTCCGGATGTTCAGCATCGGCGCCGCGATGGCGCCGGCCGCCACCGTGCCCGAGGTCTTGATGAAATCCCGCCTGTTGAAGTTGCTCACCGTTCTTCCCCTTCTATTCGTTGATAGCGTTGAGAATTGACTACGCAAGACTACGCAAGACAAAACGAACACCACATCACCTGCAGCGCACGGAATCGGATGCCCACCCGCCGGACCGCAAAAAAAAGCCCGCGGAGCGAACGAATCGCTCCGCGGGCTTCTTTGCCGGTGCATCGCGCGACGCCTTTGTCGGTCGCGACGCAAATTCCAAAGTGCTGAAAGACTTTCATGCCTGGCCCCGCGTTGTCAAGCGGCGCCTAGGCCTTGGAGTAGTCCTCTGCAAAAGCCGCGCCGATGGCGTTGCCGCAGCCCGACATGCGTTCGGCATCGCAGCATGGCACAGGAAACTCCTTGCAGGGACACGACTTACTCGGACGGTGGGAGTTTCTTTCGGGGGAGTGGTTCCTGACGACACCTGAAATGGTGCGGCACGTCAATGGTGCGTCGGCGATCGGGGCGCGCCATAATCGTGCCGATTGACAACGGATTCCAGGCACGGCAACGGCGAGCGGCCCGCCCTAACGCGCCCTCCGTCCGCCCCTGGAACGACGAACGATCGGACAAGACTCTCGACAAAGGGACCGGGACTTGCTAATCATTCGCGCTGCACGGGACCCTTTTGCCCACCCGCCCGCCCTGCGCAAAGACGCGCAACGGGCACATGCCGCGAGACACCCATGACCATCGGCACATGACCTCTCCACAACTCGACCCGGTTCGCATCGGGATGCTGTTCTCGGAAACCGGCGTGACGTCGGTCATCGAGACCTCCCAGCGGATCGGAACGGTGCTCGCCGTCGAGGAAATCAACTCGACCGGCGGCATCCACGGCCGCGAGCTGCAGCTCGTGAGTCACGATCCGCAGTCACGTCCGTCGCTGTACCGTTCCCTGGCCGAGAAGCTGATCGTCGAGGACGGCATCCGCGTCATCGCGGGCTGCTACATGTCGAGCACGCGCAAGGCGGTGATTCCCGTGCTGGAACGCTGGAATGCGCTGCTGCTGTACCCTACCCTGTACGAAGGCTTCGAATACTCGCGCAACGTCTTCTACACTGGCGCCGCGCCGAACCAGAACAGCGTACAGCTGGCAGAGTTCATGACCCGGAAGTTCGGCTCGCGCGTGTTCATGGTGGGTTCGGACTACGTCTATCCGTACGAGTCCAACCGGATCATGAGCGACCTGGTGCTCGAACGCGGCGGCGAGAAGGTGGCCGAGGTCTATCTGCCGCTGGAAGCAAAGCGGGCGGATTTCGACGGCCTGGTGCGGCAGATCAAGGCGGCCGGACCGGACTTCATCTTCTCCACCGTCGTCGGCGAGTCCACGGCGATGCTCTACCGCGCCTACCGGGAGGCCGGCCTGGATCCCGAGAGGATGCCGATCGCGAGCCTCACGACCTGTGAAGCGGAGGTGAAGCAGATGGGTGCCGAATTCGCCGCCGGACACATCACGTCAGCCCCGTACTTCCAGTCCGTCGATTCGCCCGCGAACCGCCGCATCGTGCCGGCGCTCCAGAAGCGGTTCGGCCCGGAACAGATCGCGAACCAGTGCCTGGAGGCCGCGTACTTCCAGATTCACCTGCTGGCCGACGCCATGCGCCGCGCCGATCCGGACGACGTGGAGTCGCTGCTGCGCGCCCTGCCCGGCTCGGAGTTCGATGCGCCGCAGGGTCGCGTGCGGATCGACGAGCAGAATCATCACACCCATCTGCGTCCGCGCATCGGCCGTGTCAACGCGTCGGGGCAATTCGACATTCTGGAGGAGTCGAAGGATCGCGTCCGACCCGACCCGTACCTGGTTTCGCACACATTGCAGGACTGGTCCGTCCGCACGGGGTTGCGGTCCCGCGCCTGATCCTCCAGGGACCTGCACGCATGAAGACCGCCCCCACCGGCACCTCCCGACTCCTGCGTGACCTGCGTTCCCTGAACGTGGTCGTGTTCCATCCCGAGGATGCAGACGGTCAGGAACTCATCGCCCAACTGCGCCGGATCGGTTGCCGGGTGCAGGCCTACTGGCCGCCGCGGGAACGCCTGCCGGACGAGGCCGATGTGGTGTTCCTCGCCGTCCGCCCGGAAGTCGCTGCCTTCGACCCATCGTGGGTCCGCCGGGAGAACGCCCCTCCGGTCATCGTCGTCGTGAACTACGAGAATCCGACGATGGTGGAAAGCGTGCTCCGCCTCAACGCCTATGGCGTCATCGCCGCGCCCGTGAAGTCCTTCGGACTGCTCACGGCGATCGTCGTGGCGCGCAATCAGGTGGAGCAGGATCGCGAGCGGGCGCGCTACGTGGTGAAGCTGGAGCAGCGCCTCGCCAGCCAGCGAAAGCTCGCGAAGGCCAAGACGATCCTCATGCAGACGCGCAGCGTCAGCGAGGAGGACGCCTACAAGCTCATCCGCGAGCAGGCGATGACCAAGCGCGTGACCACCGAAGAGATCGCAGACGCGATCATCAAGGCCAACGACATCCTGTCGTTCGAAGGGAAAGGCTGACGACGGTCCGTCCTGCCCGATTCACGCGACCGGATGGCTCACCGCAATTCGAACGCCGTCTCCAGCACGCAGTGATCGGACGCCCCGGCCGGGACGGGGAGCAGACGCGCGGGCAGCAGACCCGCCACGAGCGTCTTCGGCTCCATCACGTCCAGGAGAGTACGGCTCACCACGATCTGATCGAGATTGGGATGACAGGCGCCGTGCACGGCCACGCCGCGGTCGGTGGCCGCGAGTCGCAGCGCGGATTCCGGCGGCGCTCCGTCATTCAATTCGGGAAAGAGATTGCGAATCTGTCCGGCCTGTCCCGGCGACGCCGGGTCCGAGCCGTCGTTCCGCGCGCGATAGCCTCCCCGGACTTCCGCTTCCAGATCCCGGTTCCAGTCACCGATGACCGCGAAGGGTTCGCCGCCGCGAGCACGCGACTCCATCCAGGCCTCCAGCGGAACGCTCTGCTGCGCGAGCATCCGGCAGCTGCCATCGGCGGCCCGGTCGAGCGGACCCGAGGGACACCCGGCCTTGAGGTGTACGCCGAGAATCGCGATGCGCCGGCCCGCCATGACGAGACGCAGGTCCAGTCCCCGACGTAGCGGGCGAGGAATCCCCGACACGCCAGCGAGACTCAGCGACTCGACTTCTTCGCACTCGAGTTCGGCGTTCAGGGTGTCCCGGACAACGAAGCCGAGGTTCTGCGCGTCGTCCCGAGTCGTCATGCAGAGCACCCGATAGCCGGCAGGCAGCACCGAAGCGAGCGCCCGCGCGGACTGCACCTCCTGGACGCTGACGACATCCACGCGCCGGGCGGCGAGTTCGGCGAGCACCGCCCGAACCGGCGCAAGTTTTCGCTCGCGGTACCCGGCGCCGTCGAAGATCTGCGCACGGCGGTAGACGTCGCAGAACGGAAGATCCGGACGCAGCTTCTCGTTCGGCCACCCGAGCGCTGCACACCGGTCCCAGAAGCCCGCCACTTCCAGCGATGCGCCGTCGGCCAGCCATTCGGCGTTCCACGAGGCGACCACGAGCGTTCGCGGTGCCGGCGCCATCGTATCTGCCAGGGACCATGGCACACAGGCCGCCAGCAACAGCAGTGCAGCGCCCCGGCATCGCCGGGCTCCCGGCACGCACCTTATGACGGCACGACTGCCGTCAGGACGGTGTGCTGGCGTTCGTGAGGTAGACTCCGCGCGCCCTCCGCTCGCACGCGTCGGGGACGCAACATCGCAACCAGCCGCAAGGAGAGATCCATGATCGGAAAGCTGATCGTCGCGCTCGGCATCGCCGCTGCGCTCACCGCCTGCTCGAAGAACGAGGAACCGACACCCGCGAGTCAGGCGCTGGATGCCGCCAAGAATTCCGCCTCGCAGGCGGTCGATTCCGCGAAGGACGCTGCCGACAAGGCCGCGGAAGCGGCAAAGGAAAGCGCGAAGGACGCCGTGGGCGAGGCGAAGAATGCGGTCGAAGCCGCCAAGCAGGCCACCGAGGACGCCGTGGCCAAGGCCGCCGACGCCACGAAGGAAGCGGCCGAGAAAGCCGCCGAGGCCACCAAGGAAGGCACTGACAAGGCCAGGGAAGCCGTCACCGAAGCAACGGACAAGGCCAAGGAGATGGTGAAGAAGTGACAAGTCCGCCGGGAGGTCTGCGCCGTGGCGCGGACCTCCCGCCGTCGGTCAGAACAGGAAGTACCGCTGCGCCATCGGAAGAACGGGCGCAGGCTCGCAGGTGAGCAGCACGCCGTCAGCCCGGACCTCGTAGGTCTGGGCGTTGACTTCCATCTTCGGCGTGGCGCCGTTCAGCGGCAGGTCGCGCTTGCGCAGAGCCCGGGTACCCCGGACCGGCACCACGCGCTTCATCAGCCCGAGCTGCTCGGCCACGCCAGCGCTCACGGCCGCCTGCGACACGAACGTGACGCTGGTGGAGTGCACCGCGCGACCGAAAGCACCGAACATCGGCCGATAGTGCACGGGCTGCGGCGTCGGGATCGACGCATTCGGATCGCCCATGGCCGCGGCAGCGATGATGCCGCCCTTCAGCACAAGACTCGGCTTCACGCCGAAGAAGGCGGGACGCCACAGCACCAGATCCGCAAGCTTCCCGGGCTCGATGGAACCGACCTCGTGGGCGACGCCATGGGACAGCGCCGGGTTGATGGTGTACTTGGCGATGTAGCGCTTGACCCGCGCGTTGTCGTTGTCGCCGCGATCCTCGGGAAGGGCACCGCGCTGAAGCCGCATCTTGTGCGCTGTCTGCCACGTACGCATGATCACTTCGCCGACCCGGCCCATGGCCTGGGAGTCGGACGACATCATGCTGATCGCGCCCATGTCTTGCAGGATGTCCTCGGCCGCGATGGTCTGGGGGCGGATGCGGGACTCCGCGAAGGCGACATCCTCGGGAATCGACGCATCGAGGTGATGACACACCATGAGCATGTCGAGGTGCTCCTCGAGCGTGTTCACGGTGAAGGGTCGCGTGGGATTCGTGGACGACGGCAGCACATTGCCTTCGCCGACGACCTTGATGATGTCCGGCGCGTGACCGCCACCCGCCCCCTCGGTATGGAAGGTGTGGATGGTGCGGCCCTTGAACGCGGCCACGGTCGCCTCGACGAAGCCGGATTCGTTCAGGGTGTCGGTGTGAATCGCCACCTGGACATCCATGCGGTCTGCCACGGACAGGCAGGCGTCGATGGCCGCGGGCGTCGTACCCCAGTCCTCGTGCAGCTTGAGCCCCATGGCGCCGGCGGCAATCTGCTCCTCGATCGGCAGGGGAACACTCACGTTGCCCTTGCCCATGAAACCCAGGTTCATCGGGAAGGCTTCAGCCGCCTCCAGCATCCGGTGGATGTTCCACGGACCGGGTGTGCAGGTGGTGGCGTTGGTACCGGTCGCCGGCCCCGTGCCGCCGCCGATCATCGTGGTGACGCCGGACATCAGCGCCTCCTCGATCTGCTGAGGGCAGATGAAATGGATGTGCGAGTCGATCCCGCCGGCGGTGAGGATCATGCCCTCGCCGGCGATGACCTCGGTCGCAGCACCGACCGGAATGGTGACCCCCGGCTGCACGTCGGGGTTGCCGCCCTTGCCCACCTTCCAGATGCGTCCCGCCTTGACACCGACATCCGCCTTGACGATGCCGGTGTAGTCGACGATGAGCGCGTTGGTGATGAGCACGTCCGCGACTTCGGCCGAGGCGCGCTGGCTCTGTCCCATGCCGTCCCGGATGACCTTGCCGCCGCCGAACTTCACCTCCTCGCCGTAGATGGTGAGGTCGCGCTCGACCTCGATCCAGAGATCGGTGTCGGCCAGACGCAGCTTGTCGCCCGTCGTGGGCCCATACATCGCGCCATAGGACGCGCGGTCTATTCTGCCGGCCATGCGAGGTCTCCGGTTCGGAAGGGGGAGTGAGCGATCGATACCGGCGCGGTCATTTCAGCGGCCCCTGGACCTTGCCCTGGAAACCGTAGACGACACGGTCACCGCCGTACTCCACCAGGGTGACCTCACGCGTCTGACCCGGCTCGAACCGCACTGCGGTGCCCGCCGGAATGTCCAGCCGCATGCCGTAGGCCGCCTGTCGCTCGAAGGCGAGCGCCTCGTTGGTCTCGAAGAAGTGGTAGTGGGAACCGACCTGCACCGGGCGGTCGCCCGAGTTTCGTACGGTCAGCGTGACGGTCCGGCGCCCGACGTTCAGTTCGATGTCGCCGGGGGCGGTTCGCAGTTCACCTGGGATCATGGCGGCTCCTGGGGCAGCGGCAGCGCCGGCGCTCAGACGATCGGATTGTGGACGGTGACGAGCTTGGTACCGTCGGGGAAGGTGGCTTCCACCTGGATGTCCGGAATCATCTCCGGCACGCCTTCCATGACGTCGGCGCGTCCGAGCAGAGTGGTGCCGTAGCTCATGAGGTCGGCGACCGACCGGCCGTCGCGCGCGCCTTCCATGACGGCGGCGGTGATGAACGCCACCGCCTCCGGATAGTTGAGCTTCAGGCCGCGCGCCTTGCGCCGCTCGGCGAGCAGCGCCGCGGTGAAGATGAGCAGCTTGTCCTTTTCTCGTGGCGTGAGATCCATGCATTCGGCTCCTGGCTGACCGCGCGCAGCGCGGCCCGAGCGTCTTTCAGACGGCGACCTGGGCGCGCACGTTGTCGCGATCCATGTCCGCGCCCGCTCCGCTTTGTACCACAACACCGCGATTCAGCACCACGTAGTGATCGGCCAGGTCGCGTGCGAAATCGTAGTACTGCTCCACGAGCAGGATGCCCATGTCGCCGCGCTGTGCGAGCGCGCGGATGGCACGCTCGATGTCCTTGATGATGGAGGGCTGGATGCCTTCCGTGGGCTCGTCGAGGATCAGCACCTTGGGCCGCATCGCCAGCGCACGGCCGATGGCAAGCTGCTGCTGCTGGCCGCCCGACAGGTCGCCGCCGCGGCGGTTTCGCATCTGCTTCAGGACCGGAAACATCTCCCAGATTTCGGCGGGCAAATCCTTCACCGCCCCGCTGCGCTTGGAGGCGAGCCCCATCACGAGGTTCTCCTCCACCGTGAGCCGCGGAAAGATCTCGCGGCCCTGGGGCACATAGCCGATCCCGAGGGCGGCCCGCTCGAAAGGCGTGAGGCGCGTGATGTCCCTGCCCTCGAGTTCAACGGCGCCGCCGCGCACCTTCTCGACGCCCATGATGCACTTGAGGAGCGTCGTCTTGCCTACGCCGTTGCGGCCCAGCAGGGCCGTGCAGGCGCCCTTCGGCACGTCGAGTCCCACATCCCTCAGGGTGTGGCTCGAACCGTAGAAATGATCGAGTTTGCGGATGGTCAGCATCGGTTCATCGTCCCAGGTACACCTCGATCACGCGCTCGTCGTTCTTGACGACGTCCATGGGCCCTTCGGCCAGCACGGAGCCCTCGTGCAGCACCGTGACGGTCCGCGCGATGGAGGCGATGAAGTCCATGTCGTGTTCGACCACCACCAGCGTGTGGGAGCCGGCGAGCTGCTTGAACAGCTCCGCGGTCCGGGCGGTCTCCTCGTCGGTCATGCCCGCGGCGGGTTCGTCGAGCAGCAGCAGTTTCGGCTCCTGCATGAGCAGCATGCCGATCTCCAGCCACTGCTTCTGTCCGTGGGAGAGCGTGCCCGCCAGCCGGCCGGCCTCGGACTCCAGCCGGATCAGCGCGAGGGTCTCGCCGATGCGCGCCAGATCGTCGGCGCGCAACTTCGCGCGAAGACTCGCGCGGACGCGCTTGTCCGCCTTCATGGCGAGTTCCAGGTTCTCGACCACCGTATGGTTCTCGAACACGGTGGGCTTCTGGAACTTCCGGCCGATGCCGCGATGGGCGATCTCGGCCTCGGTGAAGCGGGTGAGATCGATCGTCTGGCCGAAGAAGGCCGTGCCGGCATCGGGCCGGGTCTTGCCGGTGATGACATCCATCATGGTCGTCTTGCCGGCACCGTTGGGCCCGATGATGCAGCGCAGCTCGCCGGCCTCCACCGTGAAGTTGAGATCGTTGAGCGCACGGAAGCCGTCGAAGCTCACCGTGATGCCTTCGAGGTACAGGATCGGGCCGTGGCTCACGTCCACGCCAGCCGGCATGATGTGGCCGAGACCGGACGTCACACCGCCCTTCAGATCGTCGTCGGTGTTCATGTCTTGTCTCCCGACTTGCGGCTCGCAATCCAGCCGGCGACACCCTTCGGCAGGAACAGCGTCACCACCACGAACAGGATGCCGAGGAAGAACAGCCAGTACTCGGGGAAGGACTGCGTGAAGAAGCTCTTCGCGCCGTTCACGATGCCGGCGCCGAGGATCGGCCCCAGCAAGGTGCCCCGTCCGCCCACGGCGACCCAGATCGCGATCTCGATCGAGTTCGCGGGCGACATCTCGCTCGGGTTGATGATGCCCACCTGCGGCACGTACAGCGCGCCGGCGATGCCGCACAGCACGCCCGAGAGCGTCCAGACAGACAGCTTGAACCAGAGCGGGTTGTACCCCGAGAACATGAGACGGCTTTCGGAATCGCGGATGGCGGTGAGCACCCGGCCGTACTTCGACCGGATCAGCGCCCGCGTCAGCACGAGACAGCCGGCGAGATACAACGCCGTGATCGCGAACAACGTCGCCCTGGTACCCGGATCGGAGATCCGGAAGCCGAGGATGCGCTTGAAGTCCGTGAAGCCGTTGTTGCCGCCGAAGCCCGTGTCGTTGCGGAAGAAGAGCAGCATGAAGGCGAACGTGAGCGCCTGCGTGATGATCGAGAAGTACACGCCCTTGATCCGCGAGCGGAAGGCGAAGTACCCGAACACGAACGCGAGGAGTCCCGGCACCAGAACGACCAGCAGCGCCGAGTACCAGAACTGGTCGGTGAACGACCAGTACCAGGGGTAGGCCTTCCAGTCGAGGAACACCATGAAGTCCGGCAGATCGCTCTGGTACTGCCCTTCGCGGCCGATCATCCGCATCAGGTACATGCCGAAGGCGTAGCCGCCCAGCGCGAAAAACACGCCGTGCCCCAGACTCAGGATGCCTGTGTAGCCCCAGATCAGGTTCATGGCCACGGCGACGACGCAGTAGCACATGATCTTGCCGATCAGCGTGACGAAGTACGCGGACAGGTGGAAGGGGCTCGACTCGGGCACCGCCAGGAACAGCACCGGCACCAGCACGACGGAGGCAAGGAGGAATGCGAGGAGCGCGGCCCAGCCCTTGCCTGAGAACAGGGGCTCGCGGCCCGGAATGGTGAAGGTCGTCATGTCAGGACTCCACCGACCGGCCCTTGAGGGCGAACAGCCCCTGCGGACGCTTCTGGATGAACGCGATGATCAGCACGAGGATCAGGATCTTCGTCGGCACCGCGCCGATGAATGGCTCCAGGAATTTTGCGACGACGCCCAGCCCGAGCGCCGCGTAGACGGTACCGAGCAACTGCCCGACGCCTCCCAGCACCACCACCATGAATGAATCGATGATGTAGCTCTGGCCAAGATCCGGTCCGACGTTGCCGATCTGGGAGAGTGCGCAACCGGCAAGGCCGCCGATGCCCGAGCCCAGCCCGAAGGCCATGAGATCGACCTTTCCCGTCGGTACGCCGACGCAGGAAGCCATGGTCCGGTTCTGCGTGACGCCACGGATGAACAGCCCCAGTCTGGTTCGCGTGAGCATGAGCCAGACGAGCAGCAGCACGGCGGCCGAGAAGCCGATGATCACGATCCGGTTGTACGGCAGGACGAGGTTCGTGAGTTCGATGCCGCCGCTCATCCAGGAAGGATTGGCCACTTCCACGTTCTGCGCACCGAAGACCTGGCGCACGAGCTGGATGAGAAACAGGCTGATGCCCCATGTGGCGAGGAGCGTCTCGAGCGGTCGGCCGTACAGCCAGCGGATCACGGTCCGTTCCAGCAGCATGCCGATCGCCGCGGCAATCGCGAAGGACACCGGAACGGCGCAGACGAGGTACCAGTCGATGTGATCGGGGAAGTGTGAGCGGAAGACCTGCTGGGTGAGGTAGGTGGCGTAGGCCCCGATCATCAGCATCTCGCCATGCGCCATGTTGATGACACCCAGCAGACCGTAGGTGATCGCAAGGCCCAGCGCGACGAGCAGAAGGATGCTCCCGAGACTCACGCCGGTGAACAGGCGGCCGACGATGTCGTACATCGCCAGCCGTCGCTCGATGGCCGCGACGGCTTCGACAGCGGCGGTGCGGACCTTGGCAGCCTCGGGGGTCTCCGTCCCGGACGGCGGACTCGTCAATGCCTGGAGCTGGGTCCGGACTTTCGGGTCGGTCGACGCGGCGAGGGACTCGATGGCCGCAAGCTGCTGCGCCACGTCCGGGCTCTGCAGCTTGGCGGACGCTTCCGCGAGGCGCAGCACCTCCCGCACCTTCGCATCGGTTTCGGCCGCCAGCGCCTTGGACAGCATCGGCAGCGTGTCGATGCTGGGCTCGATCGCCTTGGCGGCTACGAGGCGTTCCTTCGCGTCCTTGGAAAAGATGCGCAGGCCCGCAATCGCCGAATCCACCTGCGAGCGGAGCCTGTTGTTGATGGTGACCTTCTCGGACTCGTCGGGCTCCGCTTCGAGATCGGCGCCGCTGATCGCATCCTTGAGGACACCGCGTTCCTTGATGAACAGCTTCTTGTCCGGAGTGACACGCAGGGTGCCGTCGCGCAACGCGGCGAGCAGTCCCAGTGTCGTCGGATCTCCGGACGCCACGATCTTCTCGATCGCATCCGCCTTGTCCGAGGCTTCCTCGGACAGAAGGCCAGACACCATTTCCGCATCGAACGCGAAAGCAGACTGTCCGGACCCCAGAAACATCAAGGCAAGCACGAGCGGGACCGCAAGCGCGCGCAAGCGCCCTAGGGCCGACGTCATGACCGAAATACCTCTCTTCGTGAGCAACCCCGCCGCGTGGGCGCGGTCGCGGATGATGTGGCTCCGTGTGCGGCGGGCGGCGCCCGTGGACGCCGCCCGCTCGGTTCCATCTTCCGGTCGAACCCGGCAGGACCTGCGCTCAAGCCGCAGGTCTCGCCAAGTCGCCCCGGGACGGATCAGAGCTTCTGCTTGGTTTCGTTACCGGGAATGAAGGGGCTCCACGGTTGCGCGCGGATCGGACCCTTGGTCTTCCATACCACGTCGAACTGTCCGTCGCCCTGCACTTCGCCGATCATCACGGGCTTGTGCAGGTGATGGTTCGTCTCATCCATCTTGAGGACGAAACCGGACGGCGCCTTGAACGTCTGGCCGGCCATTGCCTTGCGGACCTTGTCCACGTCGGTGGACTTGGCCTTCTCGACCGCCTGCTTCCACATGTGGATGCCGACGTAGGTGGCTTCCATCGGATCGTTGGTCACGACGGTGTCGAGATTCGGAAGGTTGTTGGCCTTGGCCCACGCCTTGTACTGCTTGATGAAGGCGGTGTTCTCGGCATTCTTCACGGACATGAAGTAGTTCCAGGCGGCGAGGTGACCCACGAGCGGCTTGGTGTCCACGCCGCGCAGTTCCTCTTCACCCACGGAGAACGCCACGACCGGCACGTCGGTGGCCTTCAGGCCCTGGTTGCCCAGTTCCTTGTAGAAGGGCACGTTCGAGTCGCCATTGATGGTGGAGATCACGGCCGTCTTCTTGCCTTCGCCCGCGAACTTCTTGATCTTGGCGATGATCGTCTGGTAGTCGCTGTGACCGAACGGCGTGTAGTCTTCCATGATGTCGGCTTCCGCCACACCCTTGCTCTTCAGGAAGGCGCGCAGGATCTTGTTCGTCGTGCGCGGGTACACGTAGTCGGTACCCAGCAGAACGAAGCGCTTGGCACCGCCGCCGTCCTTGCTCATCAGGTATTCGACAGCCGGGATGGCCTGCTGATTGGGCGCGGCACCCGTGTAGAACACGTTCTGCGAAAGCTCTTCCCCTTCATACTGCACGGGGTAGAACAGGAGCGAGTCCAGTTCCTCGAATACCGGCAGCACGGACTTGCGCGACACGGAGGTCCAGCAGCCGAAGACGACCGCCACCTTGTCCTGCGTGATGAGCTGACGCGCCTTCTCGGCGAACAGCGGCCAGTTGGAAGCCGGGTCGACCACGACGGCCTCGAGCTTCTTGCCCAGCACGCCACCCTTCGCATTGATTTCCTCGATGGTCATCAGCGCGGTGTTCTTCAGCGCGGTCTCGGAAATTGCCATCGTGCCGGACAGCGAATGCAGAATTCCGATCTTGATGGTATCCGCGGCAGAGGCGACACCAGCAGACGACAGCATCCAGGCGCCGGCGACTGCAGCCGCAGCGGCCTTCAGGACGTGACGACGATTCATGAGTAAGAACTCCCTTGAGTTTGAGAAATGGATCCGCAAGCGCAATTCGTCGCTTCCCGAGGCACCCGCATCGGGCGCCAGCGACTCGCTCGCGACACATTCCGCAATCGATGTGCCACGCCCGCATGGTTATGCGGAAACCACTGCGAGCATTGAAGAAAGTCTTTTCTGGATGGCCTCGCGGGGGGCTTGCACGAGGTCTGTCGCCCCGCGACAACGCACAACAACGGACCGGGCGCACCGGCCGAATGCACCACATAAGAGCGGCGATCACGCCATCGCCGCAGGGTCGCCGGACCCGGTCCGGGACGCCTGCCGTGCGCAGCGCCTTCGGGAGGCTCCCCCGGAAAAGCAGGACGCCACGCTTTCGGCGTGGCGTCCGGGAGACTGCGAGGTGCGGCGGTTCGGGCGACTCGCCCGCCCGCCGGAAATCAGGCGGACTTGCCCGATGCCTTGTCGAGATCCCGCTCCACGAGCGGCTGCACGAGCATGAGCGCCTCGCGAAGCAGCTCTTCCGGCAGCTTGTCGAGACACTTCGCGAGAATGTCGGCCGCGTCGTAGGCATCCTCGGGAAGTTCGTCCGCGCTGAGATTCGCGAAGAACACGGACGAGGCGCCGACCGTACGCAGCAGGCTCTCGCGCTCGTTCATGAGCATCTCGATCTCTGCCCGAAGCATGTCTACGTCGTTGCTCTGTCCCCTGGCCATGATTCACCTCCCTGTTCGAATTCGAAGAAACACAGACTATGGTGCCACAGGATCGTGGCCTGCCCGGCCGGCTGCGATGACGGACGCATCGATCCTGCCGGAGGGCAGCAACCCCCTATCGGCAATCCCGACGGGGACTTCAGCGCAGGTCGATGACGTTGCCGGTGTAGACGGGAGTCGGCGGCGTGGCGAGCCGGACCGCGAGGACCTCCCGCCCGAGCAGCACGACGCTGCCCTCGAGCCGATTGTTGCCGGTATCGCTGTATTCGAACCGGTAGACCCTGCGCAGCTTCATCTGTCCGTCGCCGTCGCGATCGAAGCGGATGCGCTGCTGCGCCACGGTCCAGTCCAGGAACTGGAACCCTTCGGCCGCGCACGTCTGCTGCCCCGCAGCCAGGGCGGCTTCCCGCGCGTTGAGCGAGTCTAGCCAGTACCACCCGACGGCCACGGCGATGAGGAGGGCGGCGAGTTCGATCATGCCGCGCTCTCGTCGATCGCCACGCTGACGGGCGTCGGCGCGAGCACGCGGATCAGGTCGGCAGGCGTGATGCCCACGAGGTACCCGCGGCGCCCGCCATTGATGTAGACGCGGGGCAGGTCCGCGATGGTCGCCTCGAAGTAGACAGGCATCGTCTTGCGGGTGCCGAAAGGCGAGGTGCCGCCCACCATGTAGCCGGTATGCCGGCTGGCGGTCTCCGGGGTGCAAGGCTGGATCGTCTTCACCCCGATGACACGGGCAAGCTCCTTCGTCGAGACCTTGCGGTCCCCGTGCATGAGCACGATCAGGGGGTTGCGCCTGTCGTCCTCCATCACGAGCGTCTTCACGACGGCATGCTCTTCGACCCCCAGTTCGCGCGCGGACACGGCGGTGCCGCCCTTCTCCTCGTAGTCGTAGGGATGGTCCGTGAAAGGGACGTCATGGGCCCGCAGCATCCGCACCGCGGGCGTGACGGGGAGCTTTTCCTTCGACATCAGTCTTCCTTCGCGAGGAGGCGGAACAGCGTATGGAGCATGCCCGCCGTGGCCCCCCAGATATAGCGGCTCTCGTAGGGCATGGAGTAGTAGTGGCGCATGCGGCCTTCCCGCATTTCGCTGTGGCGGCGATGGTTCGCGGCGTCCAGGATGAAGGCGAGGGGCACCTCGAAAATGTCCGCCACCTCGAAGGGGTCAGGCTGCAGATCGAAGGGCGGTTCGACCCATCCCACCACCGGCGTGACGCGGAACCCGGTGGCGATGTCGTAGTCGGGCAGAAAGCCCAGGGGAGCGATCCGCTCGCGACCCAGTCCGATCTCCTCGACCGTCTCCCGCAGGGCGGTGTCGACACGATCGACGTCGCCCGGGTCGACCCGCCCGCCGGGAAAGCTGATCTGTCCGGCATGGGCGTTCAGATGCGCCGTGCGCTGGGTGAGCAGGATCGTCGTGCCCTCGGGTCGGTCCACCAGGGGAACCAGCACGGCCGCGGGCACGGGCGTCCGCTCCGGGGGGTGGCGGTACACCGGCAGCGAATCCCGTTCGGGAAGACTCGCGAAATCGGCAGTGAGCCGTCGCGCGACCCAGTCGCGGGTCACGCGGGAAGGCAGAACGATCGTGGGTTCAGTCAAGGGAAGAACCGGGGAACGGAAACCGCCGCTTCGACCCGGCCGAATCCCCAAGATTCCGCCGGAGGGCGTGGGGTCGAGTTTATACTTCTTCCGGCAGTGTCCGAATGCGCTGCCCGTCTGTACCTGCCAACCGCCGAAGGAGTCTCGCCATGAAACTGCACATCGCATCGGCCGCCCTGCTGTTCGCCGCCGTGACCGGGTCCGCCTGGGCCGCCCACTGTCCCGCCGACATGAAGGCCATCGACGACGCGCTCTCCAAGCAGCCCTCGCTCACCACCGCCCAACTGGAAGAAGTGACCAAGCTCCGCTCGGAGGGAGAAGCTGCCCACAAGTCCGGCAATCACAAGGATTCCGTGGAGAAGCTCGGCAAGGCCCGCAAGATTCTCGGGATCTGAAGCTGGCTCGCGCGACCCGCGCGAGCGCCTGCGCGTTGCCGCGCGACCTCAGGTCGCGCCAGCCCGACCGGGCGGCGCGGTCCGCTCCACGGTCACACTGCCTCCCAGTCGCAGCACCCCGCCCTGCAGAACCACCGCAGTGAGGCCGCCCAGGTCCCGCATCGCGTCGCAACCTCCCTCCCCGAGGGCCTCGTCCATCCGGCCACACGGATCGCAAGGGCCAGTCACGTCGAGCCAGACCTCGCCCAGCCGCAGCCGCTGACCGCGCGCGGCTTCCAGATCCACGCCGCGGGTTACCACGTTTCGGCGCAGCAGGGCCGGATCGATCGGCGGCAACCCGAGACGCCGGGCGACCTCGTCGATGGCTTCCTGGGCGATGACGGTGACCTGACGGATGCGATGCGCACGCTGAGTCATCCGGTCGCCGGAGAGACCGCGTCCCGCGATCACCTGCGCAGCCTCCACTGCCATCACGGATTCCCGACGACCGGGACGCACACCGATCCAGAGCACCCGACCGCTCACCGCGACACGCTCTGATCTCGAAACCACTGCACCATCGCCGAGTCGTCTTCGTTGCCCCGGCCGTCCTTCGAGGCGGCATCGAACGCCGCATAAGCGGCTTCTGCCATGGGCGTCGCGCTGCCCTGCGCCTGCGCCGTTGCCACGGCAATCGAAAGATCCTTGCGGAGGATGTCGAGCCGGGCGCGCACGCTCCGATCCCCCTCGAGCACGCGACCGATGCGGTCGCCGAAGACCCAACTCCCGCCCGAACTCGCCGAGACGACACCGAACAGCGTGGCGAGATCGAGCCCCAGGCGCTCCCCCATTGCGACGGCCTCGGCCGCCGCGACGAGATTGGCGCCGGCAAGCAGGTTGTTCACGATCTTCGCCTTCGCACCATCGCCGGGGCGCTCACCAACGGGAAAGCGGCGCGAGGAGATCGCTTCGAGCACAGGCCCGCATCGGGCCATCGCCTGCGCGGACCCGGCGATCATCGTGCTCATCGTGCCGTCTCGGGCTCGCGCCGGTCCGCCCGAACACGGAGCGTCCACGAAAGCGATACCGCGGGCCGCCAGCCGTTCCCCGAGATCGGCCACGTAGGCCGGGGGCATGGTGCTCATCGCCACCAGAACACCTTGCGGCGGCATGCCCCCCGCGATGCCGTCGGGACCGAACACGACCTTCTCGGTCTGCGCGGCATCGACGACCAGTGTGATCACGACATCACAGGACTTCGCCAGCGCGGAAGGGGTCAAGTGAACTCGGGCGCCCGCAGCCGCCGCCATCGCTTCGGGCTCCGGTCTCACATCGCGGACGCTCACGGAGAATCCGAGGTCCCGAAGCCGTAGGGCCACGCCGAGCCCCATGGCACCGATGCCCACGACACCGACGGTCGGCGTACGGAGGTCCGCGGTCACGGCCGCGAGGACGTCGCATCCACGACGGCCAGCGCCGTCATGTTGACCAGTCGACGCACGGTGGCGGTCGGCGTGAGGATATGCACCGGTTTCGCGGCGCCGAGCAGGATCGGACCGACCGTGATGCCTTCGCCGCTCACGACCTTCAGCAGGTTGAAGGAGATGTTCGCGGCATCGAGCGTCGGCATGATCAGCAGGTTCGCCTCGCCCTTCAGGCGGGAGTTCGGGAACAGGCGCAGACGGATCTCCTCGTCGAGCGCGGCGTCGCCGTGCATCTCGCCCTCGACCTCCAGGTTGGGGTCGGCCTGGGCGATCAGATCGCGCGCGCGGCTCATCTTCTTTGCCGAAGGCGAGTCCACCGAGCCGAAGTTGGAGTGGGAACACAGCGCGACTTTCGGTACGAGACCGAACCGACGGACCTCCTCGGCAGCCTGGAAGGTCATCTCCGCGATCTCTTCCGCCGTCGGGTCCTGCGTGACGTAGGTGTCGCAGATGAACAGCGTGCGCTTCGGGAGGATCAGCATGTTCATTGCCGCGAAGCGGTTGACCCCGGGCTTGAGACCGATCACGTTCTTCACGACTTCCAGATGCTGCTGATGCTGGGCGTAGGTGCCGCACACCATCGCGTCGGCATCGCCGAGGCGGACCATGAGCGCGGCGATCAGCGTCGGCCGGCGCATGACGTCGCGTTTGGCGAGTTCGACGGACACGCCCTTGCGCTGCATCAGCTCGTAATAGGACTGCCAGTACTTGCGGTAGCGCGGATCGGAGTTGGGGTTCACCAGCTCGAAGTCGGTGCCGGGCCGGATGCGAAGTCCGTTGCGCTCGAGGCGCGGAACGACCACCTCGGGCCGCCCGATCAGGATCGGCGAAGCGAGACCTTCGTCCACCACCACCTGCACGGCCCGCAGCACGCGTTCGTCCTCCCCTTCGGCGTAGACGACGCGCGCGGTGGACTTCTTGGCCGCGGTGAACACGGGCTTCATGATCAGCCCGGACTGGTAGACGAAGTTGGTAAGCTGCTCGCGGTAGGCATCGAAATCGCGGATCGGACGCGTCGCCACGCCGCTGTCGATGGCCGCCTGCGCCACCGCGGGTGCGATCTGCACGATGAGCCGCGGGTCGAAGGGTTTGGGGATCAGGTACTCGGGACCGAAGCGCAGTTCCTCCTGAGCATACGCAGACGCGACGATGTCCGACTGCTCGGCCTTCGCGAGTTCGGCGATCGCTTTCACTGCGGCGAGCTTCATCGCCTCCGTGATGGTCGTGGCCCCGACATCCAGCGCGCCTCGGAAGATGAACGGGAAGCACAGCACGTTGTTCACCTGATTCGGGAAATCCGAGCGGCCCGTCGCGATGACGGCGTCCGGCCGCACCTGCTTGGCGAGGTCCGGCATGATCTCGGGCGTCGGATTGGCGAGCGCGAAAATGAGGGGCTGGGCCGCCATCTTCACGACCATCTCCGGCTTCAGCACGCCCGCCGCTGACAACCCCAGGAACACATCGGCGCCGGCGATGACCTCGTCGAGCGTGCGCGCGGACGTCTCACGGGCGTAGCGCCGCTTGTTGTCGTCCATCTCCTCCTTGCGGCCCTGATACACGACACCGGCGATGTCGGTCACGAGGATGTTCTCCATGCGCAACCCCAACTGGACCAGGAGATCGAGGCATGCAAGGGCAGCGGCACCGGCGCCCGAGCACACGAGACGGACTTCGTCGATCTGCTTGCCCACGACCGCGAGGCCGTTCAGGAAGGCCGCGCCGACGATGATCGCCGTGCCGTGCTGATCGTCGTGGAAGACCGGGATCTTCATCCGGTCGCGCAGCTTGCGCTCGACGTAGAAGCACTCCGGTGCCTTGATGTCCTCGAGATTGATGCCGCCGAAGGTCGGCTCGAGCGCCGCGATGATCTCGACGAGCTTGTCCGGGTCGCGCTCGTCGATCTCGATGTCGAATACGTCGATGCCGGCGAACTTCTTGAAGAGCACGGCCTTGCCTTCCATCACCGGCTTCGACGCGAGCGGCCCGATGGGGCCCAGCCCCAGCACCGCGGTGCCGTTGGTGATGACCCCGATGAGATTGCCCCGGGACGTGTACGAGTGGACGGCCTGCGGATCGGCGACGATCTCGTTGCACGCGGCGGCAACACCGGGCGAGTACGCCAGCGCCAGATCACGCTGGTTGATGAGGCTCTTGGTGGGGAGGATCGAAATCTTGCCGGGGGTCGGCAGGCGGTGGTAGTCGAGTGCAGCCTTCTCGAAGGACTTGTCCATGCGATGCTTGGGAGCGGGAGGAGGCGGAGAATTATACGCGCCGGCTTCCCGGCAGCCCTGCATGGCACGCCGCCGTCATCGGGCCTTTGCTAGACTCGACCCGAGATATCCTGCACGGAGTGTGAATGTCGCTTCGAAGAATTCTGCCCTGGAGCGGGCTGCTGCTGTGCCTAGTCAGTGTCTGCGCGGCGGCCGCCGACACGGCGCGAGGGCTCCTGTGGGAGGTGCGCTCCGACCGGGCGACCGTGTATCTCGTTGGCACCATCCACGTCGGCAATGCCTCTCTCTACCCGCTGCCACCCGCCATCGAGGATGCGTACCGGGCCGCCTCCGTGCTGGCGCTCGAGGCCGACGTGACGAACCAGGAGTCGCTGGCCGCAGCCGCTTCGTCCGTCTACCGTCCCCCGGACAGTCTCGAACGGCATGTGCCCCCGGCGCTCTTCCGCGACCTGGTCGACGTGCTGCGGACCTACGGATTACCGATGGAAGTGGCCAAGGCGATGAAGCCGCCCATGCTCTCCATGGCGCTGACGATGTTCGAAGTCAGCCGCATCGGCATGGACGCGAGACTCGGCATTGACCTGCATCTTGCGCAGCGTGCGCGGCAGGACGGCAAGCCCATCGTCGAACTGGAATCGGTCGCGATGCAGATGGAGATGCTGGAGCGCATGAGTCCGGAAGCCCAGGTCGCCATGCTCGAGGCAACGGTGGCCGGCATCCGCTCCGGCAGCCTGCCGCGCGACATGGCGGCGCTGGTCGAAGCATGGAAGAGAGGGGATGCGGACGCCGTCGACGCCATTGCGATGGCGGATCTCCGGAAGATGCCACCTGCCGCAGCGGAATCGCTGCAGAAGAATCTCTACGACGACCGGAATCTCGGCATGACCGAGAAGATCGTCGCCATGCTGAACCGCGCGGGCGTGGCGCTCGTGGCGGTGGGTGCCGGTCACATGACCGGCCCGACCGGCCTCGTGGCCGCCCTCCAGTCGCGCGGCTTCACCGTCCGACAGCACTGAACGGAACACCGATGATCGACATCCGCTCCGCCGCGCCCCGCACGGCCCTGTTCCCCGAGATCGAGCCCCGCCGCGCGGGCATGCTGCCGGTCGACGCCCGGCACACGCTCTACTGGGAGGAATCCGGCAATCCCGACGGCATCCCGGTCGTGTTCCTTCACGGCGGCCCGGGGGCCGGCGCGGGCGCTGCCCATCGGCGCTTCTTCGATCCCGAGCGCTACCGGATCGTGATCTTCGATCAGCGCGGAGCAGGCCGATCGACACCCCTCGGGTCGCTAGTGGACAACACGACACCGAACCTCGTCGCGGATATCGAACGTCTCCGAGAGTTTCTCGGCATCGACCGGTGGCTCGTGTTCGGTGGTTCGTGGGGTTCCACGCTGGCACTGGCGTACGGCGAATCCCATCCGGATCGCTGCCTGGGCTTCATCCTCCGTGGCATATTTCTGTGCCGTCCGTCGGAGATCGAGTGGTTCCTGTACGGCGTGCGGTCGGTGTTCCCGGATGTGTGGGCGGCGTTCTCCGGTTTCATCCCGGAGGGCGAGCGGGGCGATCTGCTCGCCGCGTATCGAAGACGGCTCGAAGACCCGGACCCGGCAGTCCACATGCCCGCCGCGCGCGAATGGAGTCTGTTCGAAGGCGCCTGCTCCACGCTGCTGCCGAGCGAAGACGCCATGCGGCACTTCGGTGACGACGTGGTGGCGCTTGGTCTTGCCCGGATCGAAGCGCACTACTTCGCGCACGACATCTTCCTGCCGGCCGGCAGTCTGCTGGATTGCGTGGACCGCATCCGGCACCTGCCCTGCGTCATCGTGCAGGGGCGGTACGACATGGTGTGCCCCGCCGTGTCCGCATTCGACCTCGCGGCCCGCTGGCCGGAAGCCGACTTCCAGCTGATCAGCGATGCGGGTCACTCCGCCTGGGAACCCGGCATCCGCTCAGCCCTGGTGGCAGCGACAGAACGGTTCCATCTCACCCGACCGTGGGAACAGGAGAGACTCGTCATGCAGGAAGTTCCACCGCCCGTGCTGCTGCGCTACATGGCGGGCCTCAAGGCGCACGATGTGCCGGCAATCCTGGACACAGTCTCGGACGACCTTCGCTTCGAGTCCCAGGCCCGGGTACTCGACAAGAGCGCATTCCGCGGAATGCTCACGGCGCTCTACACAGGGTTTCCTGACTGGCACTACGACAACGACCCGCCCGGTCGCGAAGGCGACTGGTGGTACGTGCTGTGGCGCCAGAGCGGCACGCACGACGGCACCTTCGCCCTGCCCGGCATGGCGCCGATTCCCGCCACCGGACGTCCCGTCAGGATCCCGCCGCAACGGTTCTACTACCGCGTGCAGAACGACCGCCTCGTCGTGATCCGTCCCGACCCGATCGAGGGCGGTGCCCCCAGGGGAATTCTCCAGCAGATCGGCGTGGAGCAGCCGCCACTTTAGGAAAGATCCGCACGGGCTCCGCGGATCGTACGATTACGGCGGACGAGCCAGGGGCGGAAAAAAGAAGGGGTCGCATCAAGGGAGACCATGCGTGTGTCCAGGACCGGCGAACCGGCCCGCGGAGTGATACGACCCCGCCCGACGTCACGGCTTCGAGCTGCCGAGTGATCGTGCGGAACGCAGTGTCGTCGTCGGACCTTTCGCCAACCTTACCGGTCAACCAGCGGCCGTTCCGCCCTACCCGTTCGGGATGGCGGCCATGGCATCCTCGTCGGAGCGGTCGTCGAACAATCGCCAGGCCTGGCAGTGCACAGGGGAGACCCTCACCGCCCACGGATGCGGCGGCAGGTCGGCATATTCGTGTTCCGGCACATGTCCCACCGACCGGAAGCGCGCGAAGCGCAGGAGGTCGGGTGAGACCTCCGTCCCGCGAAGCCGCAGGAACCGGTCGTACCACGCGCCTTCTTTGCGGGATTCGTTCCAGACGACGATGTACGGTTTGGAAAAACGCGCCTGCGCCAGATACGAAGCGGTCATCGCATCGAAGGGTCAGACCTTCACGTCCACGCCGCCGGGCGGCGGTTCATCGTCGTCGCGCCGGGCACTGGCCCGCCGGTCGCGACCGGTCCGCGTGTCGATCAGCACAGGGATCTGGCGCTGGCGGCGTTCGCGATCACGCCGCTCCTCTCGCAGTCGGCGGTCGACCGAGGGCACTTCGGCTTCCTGAGGGGTTGCCGCTTCCTGCGCCGAGGCCCGGTCTTCCCGGGCCTCGCGCCGTTCCACCACGGCATCCTCACCGATCGGCGTGATCGGGCGAATGGCATCCACCCCCACGACCGGAACCGAGTCCGGCACGGTGAACACGGGCGGGATCGGGGCGTTCAGCTTCATCTGGAGTCGGACGATCTCCCGGTGGACTCGTGAATCGCCCGCAGCGTGTCGCGCTGCATCTCCAGTGTCTTGATGGTCACCTGAAGCATGGAGAGATTCATCTTGAGCCAGTTCTCCACCGTCTGCAGTTCGGCGATCTTCTTCTCCACGTCCTCGATGTTCATCGTGGGCTGGAAGACGCCGGGCAAGGGGAACGACATCGGGTTCCACATCTTGCGGAAGAACTCCAGCGGGTCCTCGGATCCTCCGGCGTCGCTCATGGCGAAGGTCCTTACATCGTCGGGCCGAGAACCCAGGGCGCGAACTCGTCTTCGCCGTAGCCCCACATTTCGCTCTTGGACTTCTCGCCGGAGGCGACCCGAAGAATCTGGTCGAAGAACTGCTTACCCACCTCCTGGATGCTTGCCTTGCCGTCGACGATGACGCCGCAGTTGATGTCCATGTCCTCCTCCTGACGGGTGAAGAGCGCGGTGTTCGTAGCGAGTTTCAGGGAAGGTGCAGGCTTGCAGCCGTAGGCCGAGCCGCGACCCGTCGTGAAGCACACGACGTTGGCGCCGCCGGCCACCTGACCCGTTGCGGAGACCGGGTCGTATCCCGGGGTGTCCATGAACACGAAGCCCTTCGCATCGACGATCTCGGCGTACTTGTATACACCCATCAGCGCGGTCGTACCGCCCTTGGCCACGGCACCGAGCGACTTCTCGAGAATGGTCGTGAGGCCGCCGGCCTTGTTGCCGGGCGACGGGTTGTTGTTCATCTCGCCGCCGAGCTTCTCGGTGTACTCCTCCCACCACTTGATGCGGGAGACAAGTTTCTCGCCGATCTCGCGGGAAGCCGCACGGCGGGTGAGCAGGTGCTCGGCACCGTAGATTTCCGGGGTTTCCGACAGGATCGCGGAGCCACCATGGCGAACCAGCATGTCCACCGCCGCGCCGAGCGCCGGATTGGCGCTGATGCCGGAGTAACCGTCGGAGCCGCCGCACTGCAGGCCGAGCGTGAGGTGCTTCGCCGGGACCGTCGTGCGGACCGCCTTGTTGGCCTCGGGCAGCAGGGCCTTCACGCGGGCGATGCCCTCCTTGACGGTCTTGCCGGTACCGCCGGTCTCCTGGATGGTGAAGGTCTGCAGCTGGTCGGAACGCTTGAGCCCTTGCGCCGCCAGCAGGTCATTGATCTGGTTCGCTTCACAGCCGAGGCCGATCAGCAGGGAGGAATGAAAGTTGGCGTGCGTCGCATAGCCCGCCAGCACCCGCCGGAGCACCCCGACCGGCTCGCCGGTGGACCCCATCCCGCAGCCGGTGCTGTGCACGATCGGCACCACCCCGCCCACGTTGGGGAACTCCGCCAGCACTTCGTCGGTGAAGTACTTGGCGATCATCCGGGTGACGTGCGCCGAGCAGTTCACGCTGGAGACGAGACCGATGTAGTTGCGGGTGGCGACGCGCCCGTCTGCGCGCACATAGCCCTGGAAGGTGGCCGGTTCGGCCACGAAATCGGTGGGGTGGTAGTCGGCACCGAACGCGTAGTCGCGCTCGAAGTTGCCCATCGCCAGGTTATGGACGTGCACGTGCTCGCCGGTGCGGATCGGCCGCGTCGCGAAACCGATGATCTGGTTGTAGCGCCGGACCGGCTCGCCTTCCTTGATGTCCCGGCTGGCGATCTTGTGGCCGGCGGGCACGGCGACGGCCGCGCGGAGGTTTTCCTTGATGACTTCCGTGCCGGCGGGCAGATCGACACGGGCGATCACCACGTCGTCGGCAGGATTGAGTCGGATGGTCAGGTCGACGGCTTGCAGCATGGATCCTCCGGAGGGTTCGATGGCGGGCAGGCGCTTTCCTGGCTGCGCCCTGCGCCGGGTTTCTGGCCGGATTATAGGCGCAGGGAAGGTCCGCCGCGGACCCTATGGCATACTTCGGCCCTTCCAAAAGAGACGAATCCGAGGGGGAGAACGTGGGCACGAGACTCGCAGGCAAGACGGCGTTCGTCACTGCCGCAGCGCAAGGGATCGGACACGCGGTGGCCCTGGCCTTCGCGCGCGAAGGTGCCAAGGTCTGGGCGACGGACATCAACGCCGCCAAGCTCGCGACACTCGACGGCACGCCGGGAATCCAGACCCGCGTGCTTGACGTCCTGGACGACGCCCGCGTGGCCGCCGTCGCTGCCGAAGTGGGCACACCCGACATCCTCTTCAACTGCGCCGGCTTCGTGCACGGCGGCACGCTTCTCGACTGCACCGAGGAGCAGTGGAAGTTCGCCTTCGATCTCAATGTCCGCTCTCATTTCGTCGTGATCCGGGCGTTTCTGCCCGGGATGCTCGCGAACGGCGGCGGCTCGATCATCAACGTGGCTTCGGTGGCGGGCAGCATCAAGGGCATCGTCAACCGCTTCGTGTACGGCACGACCAAGGCCGCGGTCGTCGGTCTCACCAAGTCCATCGCAGCCGACTATGTCCGCCAGGGCATCCGCTGCAATGCACTGTGCCCTGGAACCGTCGATACGCCGTCGCTCGGCGATCGCATCAATGCCAACGCGGACCCGGTGCAGGCCCGCAAGGATTTCATCGCGCGCCAGCCCATGGGCCGGCTCGCCACGGCGGACGAGATGACCGGTGCCGCCGTCTACCTTGCCTCCGACGAATCGGCGTTCATGACCGGTCAGACGGTCATCGTCGACGGTGGCATCACGATCTGACCTCAGGAGGAAGACACATGAAACTCGTACGATTCGGAGACGCCGGCAGCGAGAAGCCGGGTCTGGTGGATGCCGATGGCGCCCTGCGCGACCTGTCCGGGATCATCAAGGACGTGGACGGCTCGGTGCTCGGCGACGACAACCTCGCCCGCCTGCGCGCCATCGACCCGAACTCGCTCCCGAAGGTCTCCGGCTCGCCGCGCTTCGGCGCCCCCGTGGCCAGGGTCGGCAAGTTCATCGCGATCGGACTCAACTACTCCGATCACGCCAAGGAATCGAACATGCCCATTCCGAAGGAGCCCGTGGTCTTCAACAAGGCCACCTCCTGCATCATGGGTCCCAACGACACCGTGATCCTGCCCAAGGGTTCGGTGAAGGGCGACTGGGAGGTGGAACTCGCCTTCGTGATCGGCAAGCGCGCCAAGAACGTGTCTGAGGCCGATGCCCTGGACCACGTCGCCGGCTACATGATCTGCAACGACGTGTCGGAACGCGAGTGGCAGCTCGAGCGCGGCCAGACCTGGGACAAGGGCAAGGGCTTCGACACTTTCGGCCCGATCGGGCCGTATCTGGTGACCCGCGACGAGATTCCGGACCCGCAGAACCTCGCCATGTGGCTGGACGTGAACGGTCAGCGCATGCAGACCGGCAATACCAACACGATGATCTTCAACGTGCGCCAGCTGGTCGCGTACGTGAGCTTCCTGTGCACGCTCGAACCGGGCGACGTCATCACCACGGGCACCCCGCCCGGCGTGGGCATGGGCATCAAGCCCAACCCGGTGTTCCTGAAGGGCGGTGACGTCATGCGCGTAGGCATCGACGGACTCGGGGAACAGCGCCAGGAAGTCCGCGCCTCCTGACGTTCCGGAAGGAAATCCCGATGTAGCGAAGGCGCGCGGAACTCCGCGCGCCTTTTTCTTTTCCAACGGCCCGCGCGCCGACAGGCAAGTGTTTGGGAAAGTCCGCAGATTCTTCGCGGATCACGCAGGTTGTGCGAGCCTTCCTCGAGGACGAGTGTGAACGTGACCGGTTTTGCCGCAAGACTCACCGCTTCCGCCGCTTTCGAGCGATTCATCGTCCTGGTGATTGTCTTCAATGCCGCGATCATCGGCCTGGAGACCCAGCCGGACGTGATGCGCAGCTTCGGAAGTCTGTTCAGCGTCCTCAACGCCACGATCCTGCTCGTGTTTATCGGCGAGGCGGCGCTCAAGATCGCCGCCCAGTGGCCACGGCCCCAGCGTTACTTCGCGAACGGCTGGAACGTCTTCGACTTCGCCATCATCGTGCTGTCCCTCATTCCGGGCTCCGGCGAATTCGCGACCGTCGCGCGACTCATCCGGATCCTCCGGGTGCTGCGCCTCGTCACCGCACTGCCCAAGCTGCGACTGATGGTCGCGACGCTGGTGCGCTGCATTCCCGGCATGGGGCATGTGGTCTCCCTCATGGCGATACTCTTCTACGTATACGGCGTGGCCGGTTATCACCTGTACGGCGCCCATGACCCGGCGCACTGGGGCACACTGGGGCGTGCGTTCCTCACGCTGTTCCAGATCGCGACCCTAGAAGCCTGGACGGACATCATGAGGACCGCCATGGAACTGGGCCGCTGGCACTGGGTCTTCTTCGTGAGCTTCGTGCTGCTCGGGACCTTCGTCGTGGTGAATCTGTTCGTCGCCGTGGTGATCAACAGCCTCGAGGAGAGCCACCGCGAGGTGGCCGAGGCCGATGCCCTGGCCGAGCGGGGCTCCGCGAACGACGCGCAGGAGACGGTGCGCGCCCTGCGGGACCTGCTGAACCAGTTCGAGAAACGCGTGAGCTCGCTTGAGCGCACACTGCGCGACGGCACCAAGGACTGACTGCGAGGAGAGACTGCGATGCGAGTAGGCGTCCCGAAGGAAATCAAGAATCACGAGTACCGGGTGGCGCTCACGCCCGCCGGAGCCCGGGTGTTGGCAAGCCGCGGCCACCGTGTGATCGTCCAGACCGGTGCCGGCAGCCACGCCGGATTCGGCGATGGCGAGTACATCGCCGCGGGCGCGACGATCGCCGCCTCTGCCGCCGAGGCCTGGGACGCCGACCTCGTGATCAAGGTGAAGGAACCGCAGGAAGCCGAGCTGGGCTTCTTCCGGGAAGGTCAGGTGCTGTTCACGTATCTGCACCTCGTCACGTGCCCGGAAGTCGTGGAAGCGATGCTCGCGGCCAAGACTGTCGGCATCGCGTACGAAACCGTCACGGACGCCCATGGCGCCCTGCCATTGCTGATCCCCATGTCCGAGGTCGCCGGTCGGCTCGCCATCCAGACAGGCGCCTGGACGCTGATGCTGCCCCAGGGCGGAAGCGGCGTGCTGCTGCCGGGCGTGCCCGGGGTCCCACCCTGCAAGGTGACCATCCTCGGCGCCGGTACGGTCGGGACGCACGCGGCGTGGGCGGCGGCGGGCTTCGGTGCCGATGTCACGGTGCTCGACATCGATCTGCGACGCCTGCGCGAGATCGAAGCGCTGTTCGGCACGCGCGTGCGCACGTGCTACTCCGAACCGGACGCCATCGCCCGTCACATCGGCCAGTCAGACCTCGTGATCGGCGCGGTGCTCGTCCGAGGCCGACATGCGCCCAAGCTCATCACTCGCGAGATGCTCCGCTCGATGCGGCCGGGCTCCGTGCTGGTGGACGTCGGGATCGACCAGGGCGGCTGCGCGGAAACCTCGCGCCAGACGACCCATGCGGCACCCACCTATGTCGAGGAGGGCGTCATCCACTACTGCGTCGGCAACATGCCCGGCGCGGTCGCGCGCACCTCCACGCTCGCGCTCACCCAGGCCACACTCCCCTACGCCACCGCCATCGCCAACCGGGGCTGGCGTGAAGCGCTGCGCGCGGATCCGGGTGCGCGCCAGGGCCTCCAGGTGTGGAACGGGTCCCTCACGTACGCGCCGCTCGCCGACGATCTCGGCATGGCCTGCGTCGACCCGGAAGTCGCGCTCGCAGCGGCATAGGGAAGGTCTGCAAAACCCCGCCCCGCGTCTTCTTGCGCACCGGGCGGTATCGATCATCGCAACTCGATCTGCCGCGCACTGCCTGCGCGGCACTCCTCGTTAAGGTTCGCCCGTCCGCAACGCGAGACGACCGGCAAGCAGGCGCCGGCGACCCGTTCGCTTCGCATGCGGCCAAGCACTTTTCAACGCGAACCCAACAGGAGACTCATCATGAAAAACGGCCTCAACGGGCGCCACGCCGTGCGCGCTCTCGTCACCTCGACCCTTGCCGCCACTGCCCTCGCTGCAGCGGCACCGGCTTCGGCAACACTCAACTCAAACTCCCTGCTCCCGGGACAGCTCGTGATCAGCGAGATCATGGTGGACCCCACCAAGGTGGGAGACGCCTCGGGCGAATGGTTCGAAGTCTTCAACCCCTTCGGCATCGCGATCGACCTCAATGGCATGGTGGTCGAGAGCCAGACGGGCACGACGGTGGAGAACTTCACCATCAAGGGCAATGCGATCATCGAACCTGGCGACTACTTCGTGTTCGGACGCAATGCGAACACCGCCACGAACGGCGGCCTCGCCGTCGACTATGCGTGGGGCAACGCGATCTCTTTCGGCAACTCGACGGACTTCCTGCGTATCGAAAGGCCTGACGGGCAGATACTCGTCCAGGCGAACTGGTCGAGTCCCGCGGCGGGACGGTCCATCGAACTTCGCAATGGTGTCGTCCCGGCCTTCGGGCCCGGAGCGTTCGGGTCGTCGACGGTCGCGTATGGACTCGGGGATTTCGGCACACCGGGATTCGCGAACAGCGCGCCGATGAATCTCGCGGGACTTGTCGCGCCGCCGGTCCCTGAGCCGGAAACCTACGCGCTGATGGCGATGGGGCTGGGCTGCATCGGTCTCGCGCGACGCAGGAACCGGAGGTAGTCGCGAGAAAGGCGGGGCGCCTGCGAGCGCCCCGCTTCACTTACGGTGCGAGGATCTCGAGGTTGTCGATGAGCCGCGTCGTGCCGAGCTTCGCGGCACCGAGCACCACGAGTTCCTTGTCGTCGGCTTCGGGCTGCAGCAGCGTACGCCGGCTGCGCACAACCACGTAGTCGACATGCCAGCCGTGCCGGGCGAGCAGCGCGTCCGCCGCGAATTCCAGCGCCTCGAAATTCCGGTCGCCACCTTCCACCGCGGCCTTCACTTCACGCAGGGCCTGACCGAGGCGGGGTGCCTCGTCACGCTCGGCTGTGCTGAGGTAGCGGTTGCGTGACGACAACGCGAGACCGTCGGCCGCGCGGAAGGTCTCGGCGGCGATGATGCGGGTGGGCAGCGAAAACTGCCTCACCATGTGACGGACGACGTGGAGCTGCTGATAGTCCTTCTTGCCGAACACGGCGCTTTGGGGCTGCACCATGTTGAAGAGCTTCAGCACGACCGTGGCGACGCCACGGAAATGCCCGGGCCGGAAGCGCCCCTCGAGCTTGTTGGCGATGGAGGGCGGATCCACCATGAACACCTGAGGCTCCGGATACATCACGGTCTCATCCGGGTGGAACACCATCTGGCAGCCGGCGGCCTCCAGCTTCTCGCAGTCTTCCTCGAACGTGCGCGGATACTTCTCGAAATCCTCGCCCTGCCCGAACTGCAGCCGGTTGACGAAGATCGTCGTGACCACGAAGGGGGCGTCCTGCAAGCCCAGCTTGACGAGGCTCAGGTGTCCATCGTGGATATTGCCCATGGTGGGCACACACGAGACACGGCCGGCTCGCGCGATGCGGGTACGCAGTTCATCGACGGAACGGACGACATCTATCGCCATGGCAAGCCTGCCACTGCGAGCAACGCGCCGCGCCCCCGGCCCGGCCACCGATTCAGAGTGCGCATCGGCAGGTTACCTCCGTGAAACGACAGAGTCTGATTGTTCTGATGGGACGGCCGCGCAGTTCGATCCGCCCGGCGCCATGCCGGACAGCAGCGTTCAGCCCAGATTGAAATACTCCCGCGCCCCTCGCATCTCTGTGATGCGTCGCAACAATAGCGCAAAGTCTTCCGGCCGATCAACCAGGTTGAGCCGCTCGCTGTTGACGACCAGGACGGGGGATGTCCGGTACTCGTGGAAGAACCGGCTGTAGGCCTCCGAGAGATCCGCCAGATACTCCTCGGACACGCCGCGCTCGTAGTCCACCCCGCGACGGCGCACCCGTGAGAGCAGTGTCCGCGGTGTGGCCTGCAGATAGATCACGAGATCGGGCACGGGAGCCTGCGGCGCGAGATGCTCGAAGATCTTCCGGTACAGAGCGAGTTCGTCGTCGGCGAGCGTGAGCGCGGCGAACAGCGGGTCCTTGTCGAAAAAGAAGTCCGACACATAGATGCCGCGGAACAGATCGCCTTGCTTGAGTGCCCGCAGCTGGTCGACGCGCTGGAACAGGAAGAACAGCTGTGTGGACAGCGCGTGCCGCGAAGGATCCTCGTAGAACGCCGCGAGAAACGGATTCGCGCCGGGATCCTCCAGCAGAAGCTCCGCCCCGATCTCCGCAGCGAGTCTTCGCGCGAGCGTGGTCTTGCCCACTCCGATGGGGCCTTCCACGACGACATGGCGAAGCCGTTCAGGCCACGCGGTGGTCATGCATCCTCTCCGCACTCTGAACCGCGGCAGCCCGCCAGGCCAGATGCCGTACGCGGCCGCGGCCCGGAATCTCCAGCTCGGGCGCGATCTCCGCCAGGGGAAGCAGCACGAACGCCCGCTCGTGCAGACGCGGGTGCGGCAGCGTCAGCGCATCGGTGTCCATTGCGCGATTGCCGTGAAGCAGCAGATCGAGGTCGAGCGTGCGCGGCCCGTTGGGGATGCACCGTTCACGACCCGCGGCCCTCTCGAGTTCGAACAGCGACGCCAGCAGCGATTCCGCGTCGAGCGACGTTTCCAGGAGCGCAACGGCATTCACGAAGTCCGGCTGATCGGCGTAGCCGACGGGCGCCGTGCGGTAGAGCGAGGAGCGCGCGAGCAATCGCGTGGAGGGAAGCTTGTCGAGATCCGCGATGGCTTTCTCCACCCGCTGCTCGGGGCCGTCTAGATTCGACCCGAGCGCGACATAGGCGTGCGCGGGTCGCGGCAGAACCGGCTCACGCATCAGCCCGCGTCCGGCCCCGGCGCCGAGCTCTCATCGCCTGCCGGCTCGCCGTTCGCGGGGCGCTTGCCGCCGCGGCGACGACGTCGCTTCTTGGCGGGACCGGCTCCGGACCCTGCGTTCGCGATCATCTCGGCACGCTCGGACTCGGGCGCATCCTGGAAGCGGGTCCACCAGTTGCCGAGTTCCTCGTCGACCTCACCGCTCTCGCAGCGCAGGACGAGGAAGTCATAGCCGGCACGGAACTTCGGATTCTCGAGGGCACGATACGGGCGTTTCCCGCTGCGCTGTTCGAGGCGCCACTGCAGCAGCCAGATCTCCTTCATGTCAGTGCCGAAGCGCCGCGGAATCGCGATCTTCTCGGCCTGAGTGGAGAGAACCTGATCCATCGCGTCGTGCATGGCAGGGACTTCCGGCACTCCACGCTCCCTGCCGGCATTCCAGGCTGCCAGCACTTCGTGCCAGAGCAGGGCTGCGAACAGGAAGGCGGGCGAGACGCCCTTGTCGGCGCGGATGCGCTCGTCCGTGCGTTCGAGAGCGAGCCAGACGAACCGCTCGCCCATGGGCTGTTCCAGGATCACGTCGAGCATCGGCAGCATGCCGTGATGCAGCCCTTCGTCACGCAGTTGCCTGACACAGGCGACCGCATGGCCGGAAAGCAGAAGCTTCAGCATCTCCTCGAACAGCCGGGCGGCGGGGACGTTCTGGACGATCTCCGCCATGGCTTGAATGGGTTCGCGGGTGCGTCGCTCGATGGTCATGCCGAGCTTGGCGGCGAGCCGCACGGCGCGAAGCATCCGCACCGGATCCTCCCGGTACCGTTCCACGGGGTCGCCGATGATGCGCATGGTCCGCGAGGCGACATCGGCAGCGCCGCCGCAGTAGTCGAGCACCTGCTCCGTCGCGGGATCGTAGTAGAGGGCGTTGACCGTGAAGTCACGCCGCATGGCGTCTTCTGCCTGACTGCCGAACACGTTGTCGCGCAGGATGCGCCCGTGTTCGTCCTTGATCTGGTTGTCGTCCCCTACCGCCTGTGCCGCGCGGAAGGTGGACACTTCCACCGTCTCGGCACCGCACATGACGTGCACGAGCCGGAAGCGCCGACCGATGATCCGCGAACGGCGGAACACGGCGTGGACCTGCTCGGGCGTCGCGTCGGTGGCGACGTCGAAGTCCTTCGGGGTGTGCTGCAGCATCAGGTCGCGTACGGCGCCGCCCACCACGTAGGCCTTGTAGCCCTGGGCCTGCAGCGTATCGGTGACACGGCGCGCACAGGAACTGATCTGGGAGCGGCGCACGCCGTGCTGATCGACCGGAATGATGGCCGGTCCGGTCGGGACGGCGGGAGCCGTGGGAGCGGCAGCGCGCCGTCCCGAGCCTCGGGAGAAGACCTTTTCGATCAGCTTTCGGATCATGAACACTCGGAGGTTGCGCCCATGCACGAGGAGGGCGCCAAGTCCGGGATTATACGCACCGACCCTCCTGCGGCAGGGCGCCGTCGGGCATGCCTCACCGTCATCGGAGGCTGATGATGCTCCAGCCGTGCTCCAGGGCGTGTTCCTTCAGGGTTTCGTCCGGGTCGACCGCCACCGGGTGGGACACCCGGGACAGCAGGGGAAGATCGTTGAGGGAGTCGCTGTAGAACCAGGTCTCGCGGAACGACGCCCACGTGAGCCCCAGTCCGGCGAGCCAGGCCTCGACTCTGGCGATCTTCCCTTCGCGGAACGCCGGCAGACCTGCCACGCCGCCGGTGAACTCTCCCGACGCATTCTCGGCCGGATCGGTCGCGACCAGATTCTCGATCCCGAACTCGCGGGCGATGGGCATTGTGACGAAGCTGTTGGTGGCCGTGACCACGGCACGCGCGTCGCCGGCATGGCTCGCGACCAGGTCACGGGCCTTGCGGGTCATCATGGGCAGTATCTTGTTGCGCACGTACTCCGCGCGCCAGGTCTCCAGCTGGCTGCGCGGGTGGCGCGAGAGCGGCTTCAGCTGGAAATCCAGAAACTCGTGGATATCGAGCGTCCCGGCCCGGTATTGCTCGTAGAACTGGATGTTGCGCGCCTCGTAGACCTCCCGGTCCAGCACGCCCTTCTCGATCAGGAACTGAGCCCACTCGAAATCGCTGTCGCCCGCGAGCAGGGTGTTGTCGAGGTCGAACAGGGCTAGTTTCATCGCTTGCGGCATGTCGGCAGTGTCTCGGGTGTTCGGGGTTGGCGGCGGGCCGCGAAGATTGCGCCCGGAAGAATCCTTACTCTTACTTCTGGCGCCCGGCCTATGCGTGAGGGGTCCTGTCGGCTTCCTGCGGGGCACTCGGTCCGGCGGCCGACCTGAGGGCCCCATCTTCCCTCAGGGCCTCCCGGAGCAGCGGCACCGTCAGCGGGCGCTGTCGCTCCAGCGATGTCCGGTCTAGCAGGTCCAGTGCCCGGACCAGCGCGCGGAGATCGCGGTCACCGTGGGTCAGCAGGTAGTCGGCGACCTCCGTCGGCAGGTCGAAGCCCCGCGCGGCGGCCAGCCGGCGCAGGGCTGCGGCCTTGTCCTCGTCCCGGAGCGGCTGCACGCGATACACGAGCGATGCCCCGAGCCGGGTGCGCACGTCGTCGCGCAGCTTCAGCTGGGCCGGCGGCGCATTGCCCGCAAGCACCATCACGAAGGCGCCGTCCCGGGCACGGATCAGGGCATTGAACAGGGCGATCTGGCGCGCGGGGTCGAGCTCCTCGACATCGTCGACGGCCGCGAGCCCGCCCTCGGGCCATTCACCGTTCGCGCCCGGCCACATCACCGCGGCGCGCCCGGTGCCGGCGAAATCGCGCCGAACCGCCCGAAGCCAGTGCGATCGGCCGGAACCTTCCTCACCCCAGAGATAGATCCAGGGTTCGCGGGCGGTGCCGTCCACGAGCGCCTTCAGCGCGGCGTGGAGTTCGGCATTCGGCCCCGTCACCGAATCGTCGAGTCCCGGGTCGACATCCAGGGCGAGACCGAGTGCGAGTTGCTTCATGCCCGGATTATCGCCGAAACGGCTGCGTGGAGCGCTCCCGGCGCCCGCTACGCGTCTTGCCAGCGGCATGGCTTAGGCAAGGACCGCCCGTCCGGTAGAATCCGCAGTCCCGCACGCCGAACCCCGACACGATGAGCAGCCACCCTCCCGCTTCCTCCACGCCCCTCACCTATCGCGACGCCGGAGTCGACATCGACGCCGGGGACGCGCTCGTCGAGCGCATCAAGCCGCTGGCCCGCGCCACGATGCGGGAAGGCGTGCTCGCCGGCATCGGGGGCTTCGGTGCGCTGTTCGAAGTCCCGAAACGATATCGCGAGCCGGTCCTGGTATCCGGGACGGACGGGGTCGGCACCAAGCTGAAGCTCGCCTTCCACCTGGACATCCACGACACCGTCGGCATCGACCTGGTCGCGATGAGCGTGAACGACATCCTGGTCCAGGGCGCGGAACCGCTGTTCTTCCTGGACTACTTCGCCTGCGGACGGCTCCAGGTAGACACCGCCGCCGCCGTGATCCGCGGCATCGCGGACGGTTGCACCCAGGCCGGATGCGCGCTGATCGGCGGCGAAACGGCGGAAATGCCGAGCATGTATCCCGACGGCGAATACGATCTCGCCGGCTTCGCGGTGGGCGTGGTGGAGAAGTCGTCGATCATCAACGGCCGTGACATCCGTCCCGGCGACCGTGTCATCGCCCTCGCCTCGAGCGGCCCCCACAGCAATGGCTATTCCCTCGTCCGTCGCATCGTCGAGGTGAGCGGCGCGGATCTCGCCTCGCCCTTCGGCGGCACGACACTCGGCAGGGCGCTGCTGGCGCCGACACGCATCTATGTGAAGCCGGTACGCGCACTGTTCGAACACACGCCCGTGAAGGGCATCGCGCACATCACCGGCGGCGGGCTCGTGGAGAACATCCCGCGCGTGCTCCCGGGGAACACGTGCGCGGTGCTCGACCGCGCAACGTGGTCGTTGCCTCCGGTGTTCGCCTGGCTCCAGGAAAACGGCAGGGTCGAAGACGCCGAGATGCACCGCGTGTTCAATTGCGGCATCGGCATGGTTCTCGTGGTGGCGTCGGCCCACGCCGATGCTGCCGTCGCGGCGCTGCGGGCGAACGGCGAGAACGCCTGGATCGCCGGCACCATCCGGGATCGCAAGGCGGGCGAACCGCAGACGCTCGTCCCATGAGTCGTGTGGTGGTCCTGATCTCGGGCCGTGGCAGCAACATGCAAGCGCTGGTGGAGAACGGCATCCCGGTTGTCGCCGTGATCTCCAACCGGCCGGAAGCGAAGGGCCTGGCGTTCGCCGCTTCCCGAGGGATCCCGACAGCCGTCGTTGACCACAAGTCCCACCCTGACCGGGAGTCGTTCGACCGGGCACTCGTCGAAGCAGTGAACCGCCACAATCCCACGCTCGTCGTGCTGGCCGGCTTCATGCGCGTCCTCACGGCCGTGTTCGTGGGGGCGTTTGCCGGGCGGATGATCAATATCCACCCCTCCCTGCTGCCATCCTTCACGGGTCTCGACACGCATCGTCGCGCGATCGAGGCCGGCGCCAAGATCCACGGCTGCACGGTGCATTTCGTCACGGAAGCGCTCGACCACGGGCCGGTGATCGCGCAGGCGGCGGTGCCCGTCCGCGATGACGACACCGAGGATGCGCTGGCGGCGAGGGTGCTCCTTCAGGAGCATCGGATCCTCCCGGCTGCCATCCGCTGGTTCCTGGATGGCCGCCTGCATGTGAACGGACTTCGGGTGTCGCTCGTTGAGGCAGGCGTGAACGATAACGCCCTGCGAGTGCCAGACCCCCTATGAAACGACTGATAGCTGCCGTGTTTGCCCTGAGTCTTCCGATCGCCGTGAACGCTGCGGACCAGGACGGTGAAGACAGCGTCGTGGTTCCTCCCGTGACGATCACCGCGCCGCGGTTCGAGCAGATCGAAACCGCACCCATGCGGGTCGAGATGACCATCAGCGTCGAGGCCCGGGGCTTCACCGTGGGCGAGGGCAAGGATGTGTTCGAGCACGACGGCGACGTCTACCGCGTCGTGAGCGAGGCCCGCACCTCCGGCATCGTCCGCGCGGTGAAGCGGATCGAAGAGAAGCGCGAAAGCCGCGGCGAAGTCACCGGCCAGGGCATCCGGCCCACGAGCTTCCGGCAGGAACGGACCGGCAAGTCGCCCAAGAACGCCACGTTCGACTGGGACGCCGGAAAGCTGACGCTGAGCGAAGGCGACGAACGCGAAGTCGTCGCCCTGCCGCCGGCGACGCTCGACCAGACCAGCCTGCCCTACGCGTTCGTCTTCGTGCAGCCGCCGCGGAGCGGACAGTTCCGGGTGCACGTCACCGACGGCCGCAGGCTTACCTCCTACGATGTGCGCTTCGTCGGGCAGGAGAAGCTCGACACGAAGCTCGGCAAGATCGACACGCTGCGCTACCGGAAGGTGCAGACCGGCGACGACAAGCGCGGGTTCGAATTCTGGCTGTCGCTGCAGCATCACAATCTGCCGGTGCGCATCCGCATCGTCGAGAAGGACGGCACGGCGTTCGATTCCAACGTGACCAGACTCGATTTCACGCGACGCTGATGGAAATCACCCGCGCACAGATCGGTTCGGCCGCGAACGCCCTCGCCGCGCAACTCACGTTCGAGCGACCGGCCGATGTCACGCTTCGTACGTGGTTCCGCGCCAACCCCAATCTCGGCTCGCGGGACCGCGCCTTCGTCGCGGATGCCTCCTTCGCGGTGCTGCGGCATCTGCGCCGACTCGAATCGGTGGTCGGCTCGCGCGAGCCCCGTCCGCTGATTCTTGCGGCTCTGGTGCTCGTGCTCGGCCGCAGTGCACGATCTCTCGAGCCCCTTCTCAAGCCGGGCGAAGGCGATTGGCTGAACGGCCTCGCGCGCACGGGCCCCGCGACGGATTCCCCGGCAATCAGGCTTTCGCTTCCGGACTGGCTGTACGAGCGACTCGTCACCGCCCACGGTCCGGAACTGGCGGAGCGCATCGCACAGTCGATGCTGAATACCGCCCCGCTCGATCTGAGGGTCAACACGTTCGTCACGCGTCGGGACGACGTGCTCGGCAAGCTTCGGGAAAGTGGCATCGAAGCGGTGGCCACGACGCTTTCGCCTTGGGGCGTGCGCCTGCGTGACAAGGCGTCGCTCGAACGCCATGCACTGGTCACCAGCGGGTTCGTCGAGGTGCAGGACGAGGGCAGTCAGCTGGTCGCGCTGCTGATGGAGGCCAAGCGAGGACAGATGGTTGTCGACTTCTGCGCCGGCGCCGGCGGCAAGACCCTCGCACTCGGGGCAGCGATGCGATCGGAAGGACGTCTCTATGCCTTCGACACCTCCGAGAAGCGTCTGGCCAACTTCGAGCCGCGACTGAAGCGCTCCGGGCTTTCGAACGTCCACCCGGAGCGTATCGCCCACGAGAACGACGCCCGCGTGAAGCGGCTCGCCGGGAAGATCGACTCGGTGCTCATCGATGCGCCCTGCAGCGGGACCGGCACGCTGCGGCGAAATCCGGATCTGAAATGGCGCGGCTCCGCGGCCGGAGTCGACGAGCTGACGGCCAAGCAGGGCGCCATCCTCGATTCCGCCAGTCGACTCGTCAAGGCCGGAGGTCGCGTGGTCTACGCCACCTGCAGCCTGCTGCCCGAGGAGAACGAAGGTGTCGTGGAGCGCTTTCTCGCCGACCACCCGGGGTGGACGGTTCGCGATGCAGCGGAGATCCTCGGGCGTCAAGGCGTCACCGGCGTCGGCGACGGTCCCTATCTCTCGCTCCTGCCCCATCTGCACGGCACGGACGGCTTCTTCGCTGCCGTGCTGGAGAAGAACGCCGCGTGATCGTGACGCCGGGCACCATCGTCGTGGAAACACCTGCAGAGGCGCAGGCGCTCAATCTTCTCGCGCGGCTGATGGAAGAGGTCGAGACGACCACGATCCTCCTCCAGGTGTCGGTCCTGTTCGCTGCCGGTGCGATTGCCTGGATCCTCGCGAAAGCGCTGCGCGGGCGCCTCGGGGCATCCCGGGAGGAGATCGCCGGAGACGATGCCCTGCGATTCGGCGCAGGCGGATTGCATCGCATCTTGTTTCCCGTGGGCTTCTGGGCGCTCCTCCAGGCCGGTCGCGCCATCCTCGAGCGCTACGTGCCGGTGCCGCTTCTCGATGTGGCGGTCCCCCTGCTCTCCTCCCTCGTCGTGATCCGCATCGCCGTCTATGTCCTGCGTCATGCGTTTCCGCGGGGCGGCTGGGTCAGTCGGTCGGAAAAGGCGATCGCATGGACGATGTGGACCGGCGTCGTACTGCACATCACCGGCATCCTTCCCCGACTGCGCGAATGGCTCGACACCATCCGAATGACCGTCGGCAAGGTCGACATCTCCGCGCTGAATCTCATCGAAGGCACGCTGCTGGTACTCGTGACGCTTGTCGCCACGGTGTGGCTGGGCCGTCTCGCAGAGCAGCGGCTCATGGTGGTTCAGAGCGTGGACGGCAACGTCCGCGTCGTGCTGTCCAAGCTCGTCAAGGCAGTGTTCATCCTCCTCGGACTGCTGATCGCCTTGTCGCTGGTGGGCATCGACATCACGGTGCTGTCAGTGTTCGGCGGTGCCCTGGGCGTCGGGCTCGGGTTCGGGTTGCAGAAGATCGCGGCGAACTACGTGAGCGGGTTCGCCATCCTTCTCGACCGGTCCGTGAAACTGGGCGATCTCGTCACCATCGACAACCGCTACGGCGAGGTGACCCGGCTCACGGCGCGCTACGTGGTCGTCCAGTCTCTCGACGGGACCGAGAACATCATCCCCAACGAGACCGTAATTACCTCCACGGTCGTGAACCACTCGTACTCGGACCGCCGCGTGAGGGTCGACGGCGCGGTCCAGGTCGCCTACGACGCCGACGTGCGGCGCGCGCTCGAGATCATTGTCGAGATCGCGAAGGCCCATCCCCGGGTCGTCGACACGCCGCCCCCCATCGCGCTTGTGAAGGGTCTGGGGGAAAGTGGCGTGGATATCGAGTTCTTCACCTGGATCGACGACCCGGAATCGGGCAGGGGCAATCTCCGGTCGGACTTGAATCTGCAGATTCTGGAAGCATTTCGGAAGCATGGGATCGAAATCCCGTTCCCCCAGCGCGAATTGCGTATGCGAGCGTCGACCCATCTTCTGCCTGAAACGGACGCCGGCCACTTACATCTGCGTGATCCAGGTCAAGAAAAACCTCGGTGATCCCGTTAAAGTGATGAGCGGATAGCATGGCGCAGTAGTCTCGTTCCGTTACAATCCGTGGTTGTTCAGTCATCTAGCGCAGTTTTGCGTCTGCTGTGGGCGCGGCGGCGTTAGCCGGCACCGATCGGCCAGGCAGTGTTTCGCACATTCGGCGCGCGAGACGTTCCCGGTTCCGGCGGGCCGGCAGTCTTTGTGCAGGTCCTTGTGGTTTGTTCCAGCGCCGGCAGCCTGCGGAAGTCCTTTCGCGGCGCCGGCCCGATTGAGGGGGTTTAATGAGTTTCAACGGTCTGGTCGATCTTCCCTGGTGGGGCTATGTGCTGGTTGCCCTCGCGCTTACCCACGTCACGATTGCCGGTGTGACGATCTTTCTCCACCGGCACCAGGCACACCGGGCGTTGGACCTCCACCCGATCCCCAGCCACTTCTTCCGCTTCTGGCTCTGGCTCACGACAGGCATGGTCACCAAGGAATGGGCGTCCATCCACCGTAAGCACCACGCCAAGTGCGAAACGCCGGAAGATCCCCACAGCCCGCAGACCCGCGGCATCGACAAGGTGATGTGGGAAGGTGCCGAGTTGTACCGGGCCGAAGGCCGGAACGCCGAGACCATGGAGCGCTACGGACACGGCACGCCCGACGACTGGATCGAGCGCCATGTGTACACCAAGCGCTCGCAGTGGGGTATCGGCATCATGATGATCCTCAACCTCGTTCTGTTCGGACCCATCGGCCTCACCATCTGGGCCGTTCAGATGGCCTGGATCCCGATCTTTGCCGCGGGCGTGATCAACGGGATCGGACACTACTGGGGTTACCGCAATTTCGAGTCGGAAGACGCGAGCCGGAACATCGTCCCCTGGGGCATCCTGATCGGCGGCGAGGAACTCCATAACAATCACCATGCGTACGCAACGTCGGCCCGGCTGTCGAACAAGTGGTACGAATTCGACATCGGCTGGCTCTACATCCGCATCATGGAGATTCTGGGTCTTGCTCACGTGAAGAAGCTCGCGCCGACTGTCCGGCTCGACATGAGCAAGATGCGGATCGATCTGGGGACCTTGCAGGCCATCGTGACCCATCGCTACGACGTGCTCGCCCGTTTCGGCCGGTCCGTGCGTTCAACCTGCGCCGAGGAAGTTCTGCGCCTTCGCTCCCATGGCGTGGCAACGTCGGACCGCTCTGAACTCGGCAGGCTGATGCGGCTCGATCCGGACCAGCTCACGCTCTCCGAGAAGCAACAGCTCGAAGCGATGCTCTCCCGCAGCAAGGTTCTGAGCACAGTGCACAGCATGCGCCTGGAACTCGCCGAGATCTGGGCCCGCTCCACGGCATCGAAGGAACAGCTCGTGAAGCAGCTCGAGGACTGGTGTCATCGCGCTGAGGCCAGCGGCATTGCGGCGTTGAGCGAATTCTCCAAGACCCTGCGCTGTTACGCCTGATCGGAACGAACCGGGCGCACCGCCCGGTCGACCAAACAAAAAAGCCCGCAAAAGCGGGCTTTTTTTGTTTGCGGCTGAAGATACTGGCGTTGCGAAGCTGCCTCGGGGAGGAAGCCTCTCAGCCCGTCACTTCAGCTTCGTTTCCTTGTAGGTCACGTGCTTGCGGGCGACGGGATCGAACTTCTTGATCTCCATCTTCTCGGGCATCGTTCGCTTGTTTTTCGTGGTCGTGTAGAAATGACCGGTTCCAGCGGTGGATTCGAGCTTGATCTTGTCGCGCATGATTGTGGCTCTCGGGTAAGGCTCAGATCTTCTCGCCGGCCGCGCGGAGTTCCGCGAGGACGACGTCGATGCCGCGCTTGTCGATGGTACGAAGGCCAGCCTGCGTCAGGCGAAGCCGGACCCAGCGGTTTTCGCTCTCGACCCAGAAACGCCGGTATTGCAGATTGGGCAGAAACCGACGCTTGGTCTTGTTGTTGGCATGGGAAACGTGGTTGCCCACCATGGGTTTCTTGCCGGTGACTTGACACACACGTGCCATGGTTAGACTCCAGGCTCAATTGGAAAAGCGGGCTTTATAGCATGGGTGCCCGTTTTGCTCAATCCCTCGCTGCGACGGAACCGTAACGAGGCTTGAGTTCAAGAACGGAATCAATCGCTTCGGTGGCGGCCAGGCGTCCTGGTTTCCTCACAGCAATCCCCTCTCGGCAAAGGACACGGCCCCCGCGGAACCCACCACCACATGGTCCAGAACCTTGACGTCCACGGTCGCGAGCGTCTGTCTGACCGTCTGGGTCAATTGCTCGTCCGCGCGGCTGGGCTCGGCAACGCCCGAAGGGTGATTGTGGGCGAGGATCACGGCAGCCGCGTTGTGCTCCAGAGCCCGCCTGGCGATCTCGCGCGGATACACCGGGGTCTGGGTAAGCGTCCCCGCGAAGAGTTCCTCCTGGACGATGACACGGTGCTGGGCGTCGAGAAACAGTACGACGAAGCACTCCCGGTCCCGGCCCTGCAGCGACAGACGCAGGAATGCCTTCACATCAGCAGGCGAACTGAGCGCATCGGCCTCGCGGAGCCCCTCCAGAAGCGAACGCCTCGCCAGCTCCATGGCTGCCAGCAGCCGGGCCCGACGGGCAGGGCCAAGCCCCTTGGCCGGCGTCGCCCCGACTCGACAGGCGAGCATCAGCGGGGACAGCCCGCCGAAACCGCCGATCAGTTCCCGCGCCAGTTCCACCGCACTTTTGCCTGCCGTCCCGGTACCGAGCAGCACAGCCAGCAATTCCGAGTCGGAGAGACCGCTCCCTCCCGACGACAGCAGCTTCTCGCGAGGCCGGTCAGCGGCCGGCCAATCCCTGATCGTCATGTTCGCTGTGCCACCGTGGGTGGCATCCCTGTGTTCGACTGACGGCATTCTCGCCGTGGCGCACGACAGGGACGGGACCGCCGATGGCGGCATCCTGCGGCGATCTCGGCAGTGTCACCTCGCGACGCTCGCCCCGGTGCTCAGCCCTCCCCGGGCTGGTTTACACTCGCGCCTCCTCAATCAGGACCTGCACCATGACCGAATCCCGACGGCGAAGCGTCCTTCTCGGAATGACCGGCGGCATCGCCGCCTACAAGGCGGCGGAACTGGTCCGCGGCCTGGTGCTGGAAGACGCCGAAGTGCGCGTCGTCATGACGGAGGCGGCCACCCGTTTCGTGACACCGCACACGATGCAAGCGCTCTCCGGTCACCCCGTCTACACCGACATGTGGGATTCGCGCATCGACAATGGCATGTCCCACATCGAGCTTTCGCGCGGCGCCGGGGTCATCGTGGTGGCACCGGCGAGCGCGGACTTCCTCGCCAAACTCGCCCACGGTTCGGCCGACGACCTTCTGTCGACGTTGTGCCTTGCTCGCGAGTGCCCGCTTATCGTGGCACCGGCGATGAACCGTCAGATGTGGCAGCACCCCGCCACCCAGCGCAACATCGCCATGCTCCGCGAAGACGGGGTGCTGGTCCTCGGTCCGGACAGTGGCTCGCAGGCCTGCGGCGAAACCGGCATGGGACGCATGACCGAGCCCGAAGCGCTGTGTGATCAGATCCTCGGCTGGTTCGAACCCAAGGTACTCGACCGTCTGAACGTCGTCGTCACGGCCGGTCCGACATTTGAGCGGATCGACGCGGTGCGCGGCATCACGAATCTCAGTTCCGGTCGGATGGGCTATGCGGTAGCGCGAGCGGCACGCGATGCAGGAGCGCGCGTCGCGCTCATCAGCGGTCCCACGATGCTCACCCCGCCGGGTGGCGTTCGCCTGATCCGCGTGACGAGTGCCCAGGAAATGCTCGAAGCGGTCGAACGGGCTCTCGGCGATTGCCACATGTTCGTGAGCGTGGCCGCCGTGGCGGACTATGCCCCCCTCAATCCGCAGGACCAGAAGATCAAGAAGGACGCCCGAATTCTCGGGCTCGAACTGGCGCCGACGGCGGACATCTTGGCGAACGTCGCGAGTCGGGCGAACCCGCCCTTCTGCGTGGGGTTTGCCGCGGAGAGCGAGAAGCTCGACGAGTACGCGGAGGCCAAGCGCAAGCGCAAGCATCTGCCTCTGCTGGCCGCGAACCTGGCCCAGGACGCGATCGGGGCGGACACCAACGAACTCGTCCTGTTCGACGACGATGGCCGGCACGTACTCCCCCGCGCATCGAAGCTCGCGCAGGCGCGGCTGCTCATGCAGCATGCTGCCCAGCTCTATGCCCGCTCACGCTGATCGGTCACTGGAAACCGCATGAAGACGATCGATATCCGGATTCTCGATACCCGCATCGCCAGCCAGTTGCCCGCATACGCCACGCCTGGCGCTGCCGGCCTGGATCTGCGGGCCTGCATCGACGCGCCGATGACGCTCGCCCCCGGTGCCACGGTGCTGGTCCCGACCGGTCTCGCGATCCATCTGGCAGACCCCGGCCTCGCGGCCATGATCCTTCCGCGGAGCGGACTCGGACACAAGCATGGCATCGTGCTGGGCAACCTGGTCGGCCTCATCGATTCGGACTACCAGGGTCAGCTGTTCGTATCCGTGTGGAACCGCGGGGCGACGGTCTTCGAGATCACGCCCATGGAGCGCATTGCACAGCTCGTCGTGGTACCGGTGGTACAGGTGGGATTCCGTGTCGTGGAGTCCTTCGACGCCTCCAGCCGCTCGGAGAGCGGCTTCGGCAGTACCGGCACGCGCTGATCAGGCGCCACCAAAAGAAAAAACCCGGCGAGACATCCGCCGGGTTTTCGAAGGGCTCAGCTGCGGACCAGTCGTCCGCAGAAGCCGCTTGGCAAGAAACTTACTTCGACGTCGAAGCCGCTGCCAGATCATCCTTGATCTTCCATTCCTGGAGATAGCGGATGTAACCGATGATGTTCATGATCTCCTCCTGCGACAGGCTGGTCGCGAAGGCACCCATCTTGGTCAGTGGCCGTCCCGCCGCGATCGTCGCGTAAATGGATGACGACTTGCTTCCCCACTTGTACTTCTGACAGGCGAGACAGACACTGCTGCTGCCGCCGCGTCCGTCGGGACGATGGCAGTAGGAGCAACGGGCCTGATATCGATCCTTGCCATTCTCGAGCGAAGCTTCATCGCTGGGCACCGGCATGTCGTTTTCCATACCGTGACGGTCTACGCCGTCATCCGCCGCATTCACTGCCGGCGACCACCCTGCCCCAAGGCCCAAGGCAACCGCGGCAACGGTTGCAGCAATCCAGGCTCTCAATGTCGACATGACTACTTCCTCCCTTCAAACGTGTGAACTAATTAAGGAAACGGTGAATAGAACGGCACGCCGTAGCCTTCGACGATCTCCTTGATGCGACCGTTCGACAGCAACTCGTCGATGCCTTCATTGACGAACTTGATCAGGTTCTTGTCCTCTTTGCGGATCGCCCAGACACCATTGAAGCGGTGCCCTTCGCCGGGAACATATCCCTCGACCATCTTGAACTGCGCCTTCGGAAACTCCAGTCGCGCGAGCCCAAGCGCCGTCGACCACATCAGCCCGGCATCGACCTCACCCTTCATCAGACCGCCCATGATCCGGCGGTTGTCCATGTAGATCTCTCGCGGCACCTTGTTCATGAAGAGGTAGTCGTCCATCGGCGTGGACATCGCGACCGCCACCTTCATGTTGGCGTTCTTGAAGTCCTCGATGGACTTCATGCCTTCGGCCTTGCCCTGCGTGACCAGCACGTATCCCATGCCGATGTAAGGCTTCGTGAAGACCATCTTGTGCATGAGCATGTCGTCATCGCCGTTGTCCGACAGACCCAGGAAGACATCGCACTTGCGCGACAGGATGGAATTGCGGAACGCACGAGCTGTACCGCCACGGGATGCCGTGTTGATCCAGTAGAGATCGAGGCGCATGCCGCCGCGCTTCGCGACGGAACGCATGATCTCGACATCGAACCCGGGAGGATCCGAGTTCTGCAGGGCATAGGGAAAGTCGAACGGGTCGGCACAGGCCGTCAGCATGCCTTTGGCCTTGGCCCTCACGAGTACATCGCTTGACTCGAGAGGGTCGGTTTCTTCGTCCGCGGCAAAAGCGGCGGACGGCAGCAGCGCGGACATCAACAGCGCCGCGAACATTCCCTTCAGGTACGGCAAGCTTCTAGACATGACTCCTCGCTCGGCGCGTGAATGCGCCTGTTTCATGAACTCCCTGCTCAACTCCGTGGGTTCTGCGACGAGTCAGCCGTGACCGGTCGGAACCCGGATGGCCCGTTCGTGGTGACACAACGCGCCGTATCGGGATGAGGTGACAGCTTATGTGGTCAGTGCGATCGCAAAGGACTGCAAACAGCCCGAAAAATGAGCGGGGGAGGGCAGAAACACGCGCCCTCCCCCGCTTACTGCCTTAGCTCGAACTACGAATCAGCCGTATGGGCTCGAGGTCTCAGTCGACCGCGAACACCATCAGGCCGCCGCCCTTCGAGTGCTTCTTGTACCAGTCGGCGTAGTGGAGGGGCCAGATGCCGCCGCCGCCCGCACCGTACACGATCGCGACGTACTGCTTGCCGGTAGCCGAGTAGGTGGTCGGGTTGCCGTACACGCCGGAACCGAGTTGGAACGTCCACAGCTCTTCACCGGTCTCGTCGTTCAGCGCACGGAAGTAACCTTGCGGGTCGCCGAAGAACACCAGACCGCCACCCGTCGCCAGCATACCGCCGGTCGCCGGCTCGGACTGCGACTTGGACCAGACCAGCTTGCCCGTTGCCGCATCGAAGGCCTTGACCATGCCAGCGCCCGCGTTGAAGTTCAGCACCTTCGCGCCGAGGTACCACTCACCACGCTTCCATTCCATTTTCTTGGCTTGGAGGTCCATGGCGAAGTCGTACACGGGCACGTAGACCATCTTCGTGCGGTGGCTGTAAGCCATCGGGTGCCATTCCTTGCCGCCGTCCAGGGACGGAGCAATGTCGGTCGTCAGCTTGTCATACACGATGTCCTTTTCAGGCCAGTTGTAGATCGGCTTGCAGTTATTGGCCGTCGTGATGGGCTGGGTGTAGTTCACACGCTGGAGGGCGGTGACCCACAGGCACTTGTGCTCGTTGCCGTACTTGGTCTTGATCGTGTTGGCACGGTCGATGGCATAGATGTGGCCATTGCGCGAGCCATGGAGCCACATCTTCTTGCCGCCGAGGTCGACCAGGATCATTTCGTTCACGCCGTCGTAGTCATACGGATCGTTCGGCGTGTAGTTGAAATAGCTCTTGATCTTGCCCGTGTCGGGATCGAGGACCAGGTTGCTGTTCGTGAACAGGTTGTCACCAAGGCGCACATGACGGTCGAAGTCAGGGCCCGGATTGCCAACCGGCCAGTACAGGTTGTTGGTGTCCTTGTCGTACGAACCGGTGATCCACGCGGAACCACCACCGTACTTCCAGGAGTCACCCGCCCACGTCTCGTTGCCGGGCTCGCCCGGGCCGGGGATCGTGTAGGTCTTCCAAACCGGGGCGCCCGTGTCGGCGTCGATGGCTGCGATCCAGCCGCGCACACCATACTCGGCACCAGCGGTACCGAAGATGATCTTGTTGCGGAGGGCCATCGGCATGATCGTGAAGGTCTCGGCGTACGTGTAGTCACCGATCTTCTTGTCCCAGACGACCTTACCCGTCGTGTTGTCCAGCGCAACGACGTGAGCGTCGAGGGTGGCCAGATACACCTTGTTCTTGTAGACGGCCACGCCACGGTTCACAACGTCGCAGCACAGCTTCGGAAACACGTCGCCGGGCAGTTCGCGCTCGTACTTCCAGTTCACCTTGCCGGTGGCGCCATCAACGGACCACACCTTGTTGTACGACGAGGTGACGTAGACGGTACCGTTGACAACCACGGCCTGGCTGTCCTGACCGTCCAGCACGCCGAAGGACAGGTGCCAGGCGGCACGCAGCTTCTTGACGTTGTCACGGTTCACCTGGGCCAGGGGGCTGTAGCGAGTCGTCTGATAGTCGCGGCCGTAGTGCAGCCAGTTGCTGGCGTCTTTGTCCGCGTTGAGGAGCATGTCGTCGGTCACGTAGTTCGGATACAGCTTGGCTTCCGCCGAATCCAGACCTTGCGCCCACGCGCCGCTCGAAGCGACGGCGAGAGCTGCAACGACTGCTGCCCGCTTGTAGTGCAACAGTTGCTTCACCATTGAAGTACCTCCCGAATGCGCCCCCCAGCCTGTGGCCGGAAAGCATTGGTTGTTGCAAGACTTCGAAACTCACCGAGATTACGAAGAGTGTCGCCGGCAGGATATGGGCAACACCGCGCGAGACGTTAAGTGAACGGTACCCCCTTGTCAACTCTGGACAGGGCCGTCACGAAGCCTTTTTTCAGAGGGAGAATCGGCTCTTCGCGCACGCCGCTGGACAACCTGCCGATGTCCTACCGGCGAACGGCCGGATTGAGTTTTGCTGCGTTGCAGCAATGGTGTTCGTCAAAGCCGCATGCGGCCGACAAACGAGGCAGAAGCCGGAAAACCTATGCGAGTTCGATCGCGAGAATCGACGCGTCGTCGTGCGTCGCAATGCAATCGAGGTGCTCGTGAAGGCGGTTCTGGAGAGTCTCGACAATTGCGACGCCGCGCGCCTCCAGCACCGTCTCGCGCACCCGTTCGAGACCGAACGGCACACCGTTGCTGTCCTCCGCCTCGATCAGGCCGTCGGAGAAGGCGATGAGCGTGTCGCCCGGCGTCCACGCAAGAGAGAAGCACTGATCGTCGAACATGGCGTCGGAAAGTATGCCCAGCGCCACATGCTGGGGCTCCAGGGCCCGCCGCACCCTGCCGTCGGCGCCCACCAGCATGCCGGGCGGCATGCCGCCGTTCCAGCAATCCAGCTTTCGCGCGGCCTCGTCGATGCATACGACGAAGCTCGCGAAGTATCGGCCCACCGGCAGCTGCTCCCGCAACCGCAGGTTCATCTCGCGGACCACGGTGGACAGGGCCAGGCCCTTGCGGACCATGCCGTAGAACACCTGCAGCGCCGGGATCAGGCTCACGGAGGCCGCCAGGCCGTGGCCGGTCGCGTCCCCGAGCAGGGCATAGAGGCGTCCGTTGGGACCGCGCGCCGCCGCCACCACATCACCGCTGAAGCGCGCCGAAGGCAGCACGTGCCAGCGCACCCGACGATCGTTAAGGCCCTCGTGATGGACGATCCCCTCGATCAGGGATGCCGCAAGCTCGTGCTCGTAGGCCTGTTCGTCCTGCAGCCGCTTGAGTGCCTGAGCCTGCTCCACGATCTCGGCCTGCATGCCGAAGATCCGGCGGAACGAACGGATCTTGGCTTCCAGGACGGCGAGATGCACCGGCTTCGGCAGATAGTCGTCCGCGCCGGCGTCCAGACCCTGGATGACATCGCCATCGCTGTCGAGGGTCGACATCAGGATGATGGGAACCCACCGGTCGTGCGACATCTTGCGGATCCGGCGCGTCGCCTCGATGCCGTCGACCTCCGGCATCACCACGTCCATGAGGATCAGGTCGGGGTTCACCTCCGCAAATAGCTTGAGGGCCTGTGCCCCGTCCTCCGCGACGATGACTTCGTGCCCCTGCAGTCCAAGGTAGGTCGAGAGCAGCGCGCGCACCGACGCCGAGTCCTCCACCAGGAGAACCCGGAAGCCCGACGACGTCACGGCATCGGCCGCGGCGTCGGGGGCTCTGTCGGGAGGGTAGAACGCTTCGTTCACTAGGTCTGCTCTCCAGGTCCTCAGCCGTCGATCGCCACGGAGAACCGGACCTCGCTGCCCGTTCCCAGATACTCGAGATCGGCGAAGCACAGCTGCCTGGCGAGCGCGATGCCCCGGCCGTTGGGCTCGAACGCGCGAGCCGGGTCGAATTGCTCGAACACCTTCCAGTCGAAGCCGGGGCCGGCATCGCGGATGTGGAACCGGACGGCAAGCCCGTCACGCTTCATCGTGACCGAGGCCCACTTGGCCGCGTTCTCCGGCATCTCCACGCGCCGCCGGACTTCCTCTTCCCAGATACCCTGATGCAGCAGGCGCGCCTTTTCCTTCGTCGAGATGCCGAGATTGCCGTGCTCGACGGCATTCACGAGCAGTTCCAGCAGCCCGAGACCCACGTTGGTCGGATCCGGACAGCGGCTGGCGAGCGACTGGGCGAGACCGCGTGCATCCTCCAGCGTCCGGAACCGGAACGTCCCCTCGGTCATGAGCGAAAGAATGTGCCCTTCCTGCTGCGCCTCGCGGGCGAGATCCTTCCAGCCCGCCCGATCGGTGAGGGCGGCGCGGACGATCGTCGCGAGCACTTCCCCGTCGAAAGGCTTGGTCAGGTAGTAATAGGCACCGTTCTGGATGCCTTCCATCACCTGTTCCTTCGATGCCGCCGCCGTCTGCATGATGACCGGCACCTGCCGGAACCGCGCCTCCTGCTTCACGAGCTTCAACAGGGTGAGGCCATCCATGCGCGGCATCATCCGGTCGAGAATCAGCGCGTCGAACTCGTCTTCGGGCGCGCCCTGGAGCAGTTCCCACGCCTCCTGGCCGTCGTTCGCCGTGACCAGCTCGTAGCCGGCACCATCCAGATGTTCGGCAATGATTTCCAGGTTGAACGGCTCGTCATCCACCACCAGCAGCTTTGCAAGCTTCGGCATCATGCGACTTCCCTCCTTTCATCGAAGACTGCCGATTCCGTCCACGGCAGAGGATCCACGGGCAACAGCATCACGAACCGGGCCCCGCCCTCGGGGTTGTTCTCGGCCCACAGTCGCCCACCGTGCTGGTGGACGATCTCCCGGCAGATCGCGAGGCCCAGACCGGTGCCGCCGGCACCGCTCTTGGTCTTGCTGCTCTGCACAAACTTATCGAACACGACCTCGAGTTCCTCCGCGGGAATCCCGACACCCTCGTCGACCACACTCAGCTGAACAGCCGCCACGGTCGCCACGTCTTCGCGCCGCTGCCCGGCCTTGAGCGCTCCGGCGTTCAGTCTCACGAACACCCTCCGGCCTTCGGGCGTGAACTTGATGGCGTTCGACAGCAGATTCCGGATCACCTGCATCACCCGGTTCGGGTCGCACCAGGCCGCGCTCGGCCCCCCAGACGGTTCGATCACAACCCGCACACCCCGCTCTCTGGACAGGGCCCCGAGTTCGGTATCGACCGCCTCGACCAGCGAGGTCAGGTCGTGACGTGCGAGTTCGTAGTTCATTCGCCCTGCCTCCAGCTTGGAGAGGTCGAGCAGATCGTTCAGCAGGCGCAGCAGCCGCACGCCGCTGGTTTCGATGCGCCCCATGTAGTGTGAAAGCTTATCAGTCGGAAACTCCGTGGTGCGCGCCTTCTCCAGCCCCAGACGGGCAAAGGACAGGATCGCATGCATGGGGGTGCGCAACTCATGCGACATGTTCGCGAGGAACTCGGACTTCGCCGTGTTCGCGGCCTCCGCGGCATTCTTCGCGGCAAGCAGTTCGGCCGTCCGGGCAGCCACCACGGATTCCAGCTGGTCCCGGTGCTGGCGCAATTGTTCCTGCGCTTCCCGATACTCCGTCACATCCAGATGGCCGCCGATCAGACGCAGAGGCACGCCGGCAGCATCACGCTCGATGTTGGCTCGCGACAGGATATGTCGCCAGTGGCCGTCGCGATGGCGCAGCCGGAACTCGGCCTCGTACCGGTCGGTCTCGGATTCCAGGGCCGTCTGAAGGATGGCCAGGACCCGCTCTAGGTCATCGGGATGCACCCGCGAGTGCCAGTCTTCCCAGGTTCCTTCGAGCTCGTCGTCCCGATAGCCCAGCTGCGCCTTCATCGTTTCCGACCAGCTGACGGCGTTCCGGGGCACGTCCCAATGCCACACCCCGAGGTCCGACGCCCACACGGCCGCCTCGAAGGCGAGCTTGCGTTCGCGCGAGTCATGTTCCGCGCGCTCCCGCTCCAGCAGGGACTCGAGATAGTTGAAGGCCACGGTGAGCGCGCCCGCCGTCTCCTCCACGATCGCGATCTCGTCCTCGGTCCACTCGTGCGCGACCGGCAGCGTGAGCGAGAGACGGCCGACCACCGTCGGGCCCATGAGCACCCCGGAATCGACCCAGGATCCCAGGCCCGCGTTGCGGCAGAGAGGCAGCACATCCCGGAATCGCTCGTCCGCCGCGGTGTCAGCGACCACGATGCTCCTCACCCGGTCGAGAAACTTCGCATAGGCCGGATCCGCCGCCACAGCAGTGCCGTGGAGCTTCACGACCGTATCGGCGAGCGGGCCCGAGCCATGACTTTGCGCGGCGCTGGTCGCGCCGTCGATGGCGACGAACGCAGCGCTGCTGCCGGGCACGAGAATCGGAAGCCGCGACACCGCCAGACGGATGAGTGCCTCGCGGGACTCGCCGGCGATCAGTCGCTGCGAGAGATGGTGCTGCAGGCTCAGACGTTCGCGGGACGCGACGATGGCCGCCTCGGCGCGCTTGCGGTCCGAGATATCGGTGTTCCACACGACGATCCCGCGCGATCCGTCGGGCAGGGTAACGGAATGCTTGCCCTTGAGGGTCCAGCGCTCGGTGCCGTCCTTGAGGACGATGCGCTTCTCCGCGGGCGGAAAATCGGCGCCGGCCATCACCGCATCGTCCTCGGCCTCGTGCCGCAGCGCGGTCTCCGCATCGTAGAGATCGCTGTCCCGCTTACCGATGAGGTCCGCGACTTCGCTGTTCAGCACACCCGCCGCCGCACGATTGACCATCAGCCAGCGCCGGTCGGCGCCTTTCACGAAGACGGGCGCGGGAAGAGCATCGAACACGGCATCGAGGAACCGGCGCTGGTTCTCCGCCGTCTCTTCGGCCTGGTGCTGCCGTGTGATGTCCGTGGACACGCTCACCAGATACGCCTCGCCGTCATGGAGCAGCAGCGGCGTCTTGCTGTCGAGATACCAGCGATCGCGCGGACCGCCTGCGCCATCCCGCCGCTCGAATACGCGCGGCTCGCCTTCCAGCACCACGCGCCGATCCTGCGTCTCGTCCGGCGCATTCGGGTCCACGCCGAGGGCTTGCACGCGGGTGCGGCCCACCAGTTGCTCGCGGTCGCGTCCGACCGAAGCACAGTACGCGCGGTTGATCGCTACCAGCCGGCTGGAAGAATCCTTGACCGAAATCGGGTTCGGGATGGCATCCAGGATGGCCTGCAGGAATCGGGACGCCTCCTCCTCGCTCTGGGCCCGGGCGGCGCGGCGCTGCGCGTCGAAGCGGTAGACCACGGCGAAGGCCAGGACGGACAGGAACGCGCCGATCACGAATTCCCAGATCGGGAGACCGCCGCCCGGCGCGCCGGCCGCGCCGAGTCCCATCACCTTGAGGCGCCAGCGCTGCCCGCCGCGACTGATTGGTGCCTCGACCACCGCGTCATCCGCCGGACGGGCCGCGTCCGAGGCGGAATCGTAGGCGAGCACTTCGCCCTTGGCGCCGCGCATGAAAAGCTGAATGCGGAGCCCGTCCCGTTTGCCGATCGTGCCTTCGATCAGTTGCGGCACGCGGAACGGACTGACGACGAAGCCTTCGAGCGATTCGGCCTCGCTGCCGTCGATGCTCGACACCCGCCGCACGGGCGCATACATGGTGAAACCGACGACGGAATCCTTGCCCGCGTCCGGCACGAGACTCAACGCGCCGGTATAGGCGATGTCGCCCAGAGCGAGCGCTCGATCCATCGCCTCGCGACGTTCCGGCACTGCCCACGCATCGAACCCCATGACCTTGCGAAACGATCTGTCGGGCACATACGTGACCATGGGAAAGTAGACGTCCCGGACGCCCGGCGGCTTCACGTCGAACGCCGGGTCGGCCGCGCGGCCTTCCGCGATCACGGCCGGCAGCCTGTCCGGCGTCACGCGCCGATGGAAACCGATCCCCAGCAGGCCCGAGTAGGTCTTGTCCAGTTCGAGGGCCAGCACGAACCGGCGCCAGGACTCGAGATCGGCCGCACCCAGCATGCCCATCATCGCCGCGCTGCCCCGAAGCGCCTGTTCGTAGGCGCTCAGGCGCTCGGAGATCTCGAACGCCAGGCTGGCGGCGGCGCTGCGGATCCGCGCTTCCTCCACATGCCGGCGATCGAGTTGCGCGAACCCTGCCCAGATGAGGGTCGCCATAAGCCCGAAGACAAGGGCCAGCCAGGGGGCGAAGGAAGTCCGTTCCGCGCGGGATGCCGACGTTCGCGTCATGGGAACAGAGTGGGTCGAGGGATGTTCATGCCACGTCCCTTATCGGCCCGGAATCGTCGCTCTCCACCCCTTTCGGCATCCGGGGCAGCAGCATGGTGAAGCGCGCCCCGCTACCCGGATTGTTCTCCGCCCAGAGCAGACCGCCATGCTGCAGCACGATCTCCCGGCAGATCGCAAGGCCGAGTCCGGTCCCGCCCGCCCCGCTCTTGGTCTTGCTGCTCTGCACGAACTTGTCGAACACCGCTTCGAGTTCGTCGGCTGGAATGCCGATGCCCTCATCGACCACATCAAGACGGGCACCCTGAGTGCCGTCGGGCAGGACCGCTTCGGACAGGGTCAGCCGGACCTGGCCGCCAGCCGGCGTGAACTTCACCGCGTTCGAGAGGAGGTTGCGAACGACCTGCAGCACCCGGGCCGTGTCGCACCACGCGATCAGCGACCCGTCCGGCTCGACCGCGACGATCACGCCCTTCTCGCGGGCAAGCGCCGCCTGCTCCTGGACGACGGCATCGACGATCGGATGCAGCAGATGGGCCCCGAAGTCGTAGACCATCTTTCCGGCTTCGAGCTTCGACAGGTCCAGCAGATCGTTGAGCAGGGCGAGCAGCCGATCGCCGCTCTGGCGGATGCGCTCGAGGTACAGGCCGATCTTCGGCAGCGAGGGCTCCTGGCCGGCCAGCTTGTCGCTGCCGAGCCGCGAGAACGACAGAATCGCGTGCATGGGCGTGCGCAGTTCGTGCGACATGTTCGCGAGAAACTCCGACTTCGCCTGATTCGCGGCTTCCGCCTGCTCCTTCGCCGCCTGGAGCTCGCGGGTCCGGGCGGACACGAGCTGCTCCAGCGTCTCCCCGTGCTCGCGCAGCGCTTCCTGCGCCCGGCGGAACTCCGTCACGTCCAGGTGACCACCCACCATGGCGACGGGCCTTCCCTGCGCGTCGCGACGCACCTGCGCCCGCGACAGGATGTTGCGCCAGCTGCCATCGCGATGGCGCAGCCGGAACTCCATCTCCATGCGGACTTCACCCGAGTCGATGGATTGCTGCACGACCGCCAGCGACCGCTCGAGGTCGTCCGGATGCACATGGCTTCGCCAGGACTCGAAGTCGTCGGCGTACTCCTCCGGGCGATAGCCGAGCTGCGCCTTGTACTCGTCGGAATAGCGCACGACGGAGGTCTGCAGATCCCAGGTCCACAGTCCCAAATCGGAAGCCCAGACCGTCGCGAGCAGCGTGTCCTCGCTCGCACGCAGTTCCCGCTCCACGCGATCGCGTTCCCGGACCACGGTGGCGTTGAGGTGCGCGAGCGCCAGGACTTCCGCGGCCTCGGTGAGCAGGCGCCGCTCGTGGTCGGTCCACTCTCTGGCGTCCGATGCGGAAACGGAGAGCACACCCCACATATGACCGAGCTTCGGGGCCCGCACGGGCGCATCGAGGAATGACCGCATCCCCAGTTTGAGAGCGACGGCGCGATGACCGTTCAGCCTGTCGTCGATGGTCACGTCGCTCACTTCGCTGGGCCGACCTTCCCGAAGGGAGCCGGAATACCCGGACACGGCGTCCATGTCGAGGGCGGTCGGCTCGAAGTCCTGCCGTTCACCTTCGCCCGCCAGCGCACGCAGGTGCATCGACGGTCCGCCATCCCAGTCCCAGTAGGAAACGACGAGTCCCGGCATGACCCGGGAAATCGCCTGCGTCGCTTCGTCGATCGTCTCGTCGAGGTTGGCTCCGCGGGTCACGGAGACTGCGATGCTGTTCTGCACCTCGAGTCGGGTCCGTCCATCGCGGATCTCCTGTTCCGCGCGGCGGCGGTCCGTGATGTCGAGGATCACCGCGATGAGGTAGCGCTCACCGCTCGGCAGCGTGATCGCGGCCTTGTGCTTCAGGACCCAGGTCGGCCCGGCCGCTCGCAAGGGCACGAGAATCTCTTCCACCTCGGGCCGCCCGGATTCGAGAAGCCGGTCGTCCTCGCGCTGCACCCGGAGTGCGTAGTCGCGGTCGTGGATGTCGAAGTCCGTCAAGCCGATGAGTGCTTCACGCGGCCGCTGGAGCAGCGCGGCCGCCGCCGCGTTGACGATCACCATGCGGCGCTCGCTGTCCTTCACGAAAATCGGCACCGGCGTGGCATCGAGTACCGCTTGCAGGAACCCGCGCACCCGCTCCGTCTCGATCTGGGCGAGCTTGAAATCGGTAATGTCCACAGCCGTGCAGACCAGGTACCGGCTGCCGTCCGGCATGACGACCGGTGCCTTCGACTTCAACTGCCAGCGGAAGGGGCTGCGAGGATCGGAGGCTTCCTGCACCACCGCGATGGCCGAACCCGACGAAAACGCGGCCCGGTCCTGCTCCCTGAGCATGCGAGCCGCCTCGGGTGCGTAAAGCTCCTCTGTGGATCGGCCAATCACTTCGTTCATCGGGCGCACAGCGATACGGCAGAAGGCCTCGTTCGCGACGATCCAGCGGCCCGCCTCGTCCTTGACGTACACGCCCTGCGGCAGCGCGTTGAGCAGCGCGTCGAGGAACAGCTTGGACTCCCGCAGCGCCCGCTCCGCCGCTTCCCTTTCGAGTCGGCTCTCGAACGCGCTGAGCGCGCTCGCCAGGGCGCCGGCGACATCCGCCACCGTGTCGATCTCCTCCGCCCGCCAGCGGCGCGCGGATCCGCTCGACACCGACAACACAGCCCGCACCTGCTGGTTCTGCCGAACCGGCAGCACGGCCACACTCTGCGCATTCAGGGCTCGAAGGAGCAAACCGACTTCCGCATTGTCAGGAAGCGTCGCGGCATCCTCGACGACCAGCCTTTCGCCCGACCGGAACGCCGTCAGTGCAGAAGGCAGCGGGACGCGCGGCAGCAGGTGGTCCGTCCGGACCGCATCGTTCTCCGCGTGCAACGTGCCCTCTTCGTCCAGGGTCCAGCACGCCACGGTGCACCCCGGAAGGAGCCGGCCGAGCGCCTGGAGCGCGCCCGCCAGGATGTGCGGGTACGACTCGCCCGCCACGAGAGCCGACGACATCTCGTTGAGCAGAGCGAGCCGACGGCTCGTCGCGAGCGCCCGAATCTCGGAGCGCTTCCGCTCGGTGATGTCCGTGCTCACGCCGACGACGAAACGGCTGCCGTCAGAGTCCGCGACCAGAGTCTTCGTCTTGAGGAACCACTGGGCGCGTCCGTTCGGGCCGGTCATCTGCGACTCGAGGATCAGATCTCCCCCTGTCCGAAGAACCTCGGCATCTTCCTGCGCAGTGACCTCGGCGGTCGCCTCAGGCAGCAGGTCGCCATCCCGCAGACCGATGACCGCGTCCTTGGGCCGGCCCAGCCATTGGGCGCAGGCATCGTTTACCAGCAGCCAGCGGCTGTCGGTGTCCTTCACGTACACATAGTTGGGAATGGCATTGAGAATCGCGTCGAGGAACAGGCGGCTGCGCGCCACTTCCAGTTCGGCCCGGCGGCGTTCGGTGATGTCCACCCCTGACACGACGATCAGGCGACGGCCGCCCGCGCCGGTGATCGCTTCGCGGGACTTGAGGAACCACCGCTCCCGTCCGTCGTCGGTCACGAACCGTTCTTCCTCGAGATCGCACTTGCGTCCTGCGAGAACCTCGCGGTCGTTGGATTCGTACAGTGCGCCGCGCGTCTCCCCCATGATCTCTCGGTCCGTGCGGCCGAGCAGACGCTCCCGACCCCAGCCGGTCATGCTGACGTACGCATCGTTCACGAGCAGCCATTGGCCCTGCTGGTCCTTCACCACCATGGGTACCGGCATCGCGTCGACGATCTGGCGCACGAAGCGTTCGTTCTGTTCCGCCGCCTGCTGGGCCATCTTGAGCTCGTGGATGTCCGAGACCACGCCGACGAGGAACTGCTCGCGGTCGCTGAGCCGGACGGCCACCTTGGTCGAGAGCACCCAGTTGCCGGCCCCCTGCGAGGTTCGGGATTGAATCTCCCGCCGGAGCGGCCCGGATGAGGCGAACGCGGCTTCGTCCTCTTCAAGCGCCATGCGCCCCATCGCCGTCCCCAGCACGTCGGCGTCCGTTCGCCCGATCAGTTGCTCCTTCGGCAACCCCATCACCGCCGCGAAGGCCGCGTTCACGCGCACCCAGCGGTGATCCCGATCCTTGACGAACACGGGCTGCGGAATCGCGTCCAGCAGCGCCTCGAGAAATCGCTCGCCCGCCTCCGCCCGCTCCTGCGCCGACTTGAGCGCGTCGATGGGACTCAGCGTGCCCACCAGGAACTCGCCGCCGCCTGCCACGCGGAGCGCGGCCTTGCGCGTGGTCACCCACACGCTGGGACCGCTGCTCGTCCGGGCCCTGGAATCTCGCACCAGCGTCGAGCCTCGCTCGAACACCTCGTCGTCCTCGGCAAACGCTTCGCGAGCGAGGTATGCCGGCATCAGGTCTGCATCGGTTCGACCGACCAAGCCTTCGCGCGGCAGGCTCCACCAGTCGCACAGCGCCTGGTTCACCAGCACGAGACGGTGGGCGCGGTCCTTGACGAACAGAGGTTGCGGCAGAGCGTCGATGATCGCGTCGAGGAACGCCCGGCTCGACTGAGCCTCGGACAGGGCGGCGTCACGCAGCGCCCGCGCCCGGTGCGCTTCGCGGTTCACGGCGAGCGCCGCCGCGACGTCCCTGGCCCAGGCGACATCGAGCGCAGTCCAGTCGCGCGGGACGTCGCTGTCCACGCAGAGCAGACCCATGCCGCCGTGCACATCGGGAACTGCGACATCGATCCCCGCGCGCACGCCGAAACTGGAGAGCAGTTCGCGCATGGCCGGATCGAGCACATCGGTCGCAGTGTCGCGAATGACCAGCTCTTCTTCCGTCCGCAAGGCCGCGAGGTAGGCTGGCGCGCGGACCCCGAGATCCATGTGGTGCCCCACGATCGACTCCGCACCCGTTCCGCCGGCGGACCCGATGACCGTCAGGCCCCCAGCCTCGTCGAGCTCTGAGTAGGTCACCCGCAGCCCTGCGAACAGGGCCGCCATCGAGCGCGCGGCGAAATCGACGGACTCCTGAAACGAGGCTTCGCGCAGGCCGATCCGCGAGAGCTCGTTGAGAAACTGCAGCCGTCGGCGCGAGCCCTCCAGTTCCACTGCCTGGCGGCGCTGCTCCGTGATGTCCACGGCCACCCCGAGCAGCATTTGTTCCCCGGACGGCAGAGTGATGGGAAGCTTCCGCTTCAGGAGCCAGCGCGGCACGCCCGACGCGTCCCGCAGTTCCGCCTCGTACTCCCGCACCTGCCCGCACGCGAACACTTCCTCGTCCTCGCGGATGTTCTGCTCCACGAGCTGCGGGTCGTAGCCGAGTTCGCCGTCGCGAAGGCCGACGATGTCCTGGCGGGTTCGACCGAGAAAGTGTTCGCCCCAGGCATTGACGCGGACGTTGCGGTGCATGCGGTCGGTGACGAAGACCATCGCGGGCATGCCGTCGAGAACGGCATCAAGGAATGCCCGTTCCCGCTCGAGCGCCAGTTCCGCCCGTCGGCGCTCGGTGAGGTCGAGTTGTGCGACCACGACGGCCCGCTCGCCGCAAGCCAGCTCGATGGGCGTCTTCGTCTTGAAGGTCCAGTGCGATTCGCCGCGACCGTCCACATAGGTTTCCTCGCCTCGCCAGCCATCCGGAGAGTCGATGGCAACATCGTCCTGCTCCATCATCATCCGCGCGAGTTCTGGCGGGCGTACTTCGAACTCGGACCGCCCCACCACGGCTTCCCGCGTCCAGCCGTTCAGCGCGAGGCACGCGTCGTTGATCATGAGGAACCGGTGTTCCCGGGTCTTGGCGGCGACCGGGAACGGCAGCGCATTCAGGACGGAGTCCAGCAGACGCCGCTGTCCTTCGAGTTCGCCCGCCAGCCGCTGCTGCTCCGTCATGTCCAGCATCGAGGTGACGATGAGACTGCCGCCGCCTTCCCGGCGGAGTACGGACTTCATCACCGAAGCGTTCATCTCCCCGGCAAGATGCAAAGGCCAGTACGACACGTCGTACCGGATCGGACCATCGGCCGCCAGCGCCTCGCGGTCGCGTTCCTGCAACCGCCACCCGGGCTCGCCGAACAAGTCGATATCGGTGCAACCGACGATCTCCTCCTTCGGCCGCTGCATCCAGGTGCACAACGCTTCGTTCGCGAATACGAACCGATGGTTCTCGTCCTTCACGCTCACCGGCATCGGAACCGCGTCGAGCAGTTCGGAGAACAGACGCGCGGCGGCCTCGCGCTCCTCGGTTGCAGCCTGCATCCCCTGGACGTCGAGGCCGGCGCCCATGAATCCGGTACAGCGGCCTTCGGCGTCGTAGATGGGCTCGCCATTCACCGCCATCCAGCGATAGGTCCCGTCTGCCTTGCGAAGTCGACCGTGGAAGGAGAACGGGGCCGGTTCCCGCCGGACCCGTTCGACGACCTCCAGGATGTGGGCGTGGTCTTCGGGCTCGACGTAACTCAGCCATCCGGGGCCGGCGGCCGCGGACGCCGGGGTCCCCGTCAGGCTCTCCCAGACCCCGTTGATGAAGGTGACGTGGATGTCCGGGTCGGTCGTCCAGACGAGGAACGGCGCCGACTGGGCGAGGGCATGGAAGCGCTTGTCTGCGCGGTCCAGGGCTTCGGCCACGCGCAGGGCCGACTCGCGGCGCCGCTGGTCGAAGCGCCAGGCGAGCGCAAACACTCCCACACACACCGCGAGGCCGAGGAGAAGGGAAGCCCATTGCCGGTCTACCGCCACTACCGCCGCCGGGGGGATGACGCGCAACTGGAGCAGCCGGTCCCCCTGACGGATGGGATACGAACGAGCGTGCGCCTCGGGATTCGGCACCGGACCGGTCGTCACCACGACCGGATCGGGCCGTCCGGCAGCGGGAACAGCGAGTTCGATGGTGGGCTTGGCGTCGCCACTGGCTGCCATGCCGTCCAGCAGGACGGGCAGGCGCACAGCCATGAGAACGACGCCGGAGGGCTCCAGCTCGCCCGGCCGCGTGACCGGGGCCGCGAACATCACGGACAGGCCCGGCTTGGCCCCATCGGCGGTCTTGTCGCTGCGCAGAACGAGTGGCTCGCTGATCACCACATCCCGCCGCGCAACGGCTCGCTCGATCGCGTCGCGGCGTAGCGGGTCCGAATAGGCATCGAAGCCGAGGACAGGATCGGGATCGTTCCCCGGCCCCACCGCGAGCAGTTGCAGCGGGAATCGCCACGCGGCATCGCTGGCAGGCCAGACCCGGAAGTCCGGGCGGGCTCGCTGCTGCTTCCGTTCATAGTCGGCCACGTCGGCAGGCGCCAGTCGCGGTGCATAGGCCGCACCCGCTGCGCCGACCACCCCCTTGCCATACAGACCCACGGAAGCCACGTAGTCCCGCCACTGGCTCTGCGAGAACTCACGCCCGTGCGCCACGGTGGCGGCCACCGATCGCGCGAGTTGTTCCAGGGCGGCGAGCCGCTCTTCCAGCCGCCGGGCCGTCTCACCGGAGATTTCCGCCTCCCGTTGCGACGCCATGCGGCTTCGGTCATAGTTTCCGAAGCTCCACCATCCGACCGTGACGGCCAGCGCGAGCCCCAGCACCAGCCAGGGGACCATGCCGGGACGGGATCGAACAGGAGCCGGAGATCGATGCATGAGTGAAGTTTCCAAGTGGGATCGGACGCAACGGCCCCCGACTCCCCCTCCAGAGCGAATCGAACCGTTATCGGCCCGCCGGCGCGGGTTTTTAGCCCTGTCGGCGACAATGTCGATGTTCGTCCTCACCCCGCGAATCGGCAAGGCCGACCCGCTGCTCACCTTTCCATTGCGGATCAAGGGACACGCTCTGCGGGTGGAACTGGCCAACACACCGGACACCCGGCGCATCGGCCTGATGAACCGGCGTCAGCTCGGGGAGAACAGCGGCATGCTGTTCGTGTTCGACGCCCCGTCGCGCCAGGCCATGTGGATGAAGAACACCCTGATCCCGTTGTCCGTAGCGTTCGTCGGGACGGACGGCCGAATCCTTAACATCGAAGATATGCAGCCGCTCACGGAGGACGCGCACGCCTCCGATGGCGAGGCGCTCTACGCGATCGAAACCAACGTGGGCTGGTTCCGCACCCGCAAGATCGGTGCGGGCGCGCGGGTGGAGGGATTGAAGGAGATCACCGGCCGCCGCTGAGGAAGGGCCGCATGACCGGCGCGGATCTTCCCGATGTTGGGCTGGCCGGTCAGGCCACGTCGCGCAGCGCGATCTCGCAGCCGCTTTCGGCGGGCAGTATCAGAACGAAGCGCGCGCCGCCACCCGGGGCAGGCTCGGCCCAGATTTGCCCGCCGTGCTGAGCAACGATCTCCCGGCAGATCGCCAGACCGAGACCGGTGCCACCGGCCCCGCTCTTGGTCTTGCTGCTCTGGACGAACTTGTCGAAGACGACCTCGTACTCGCCTTCGGGAATCCCCGTTCCCTCGTCGGTCACCGAGAGCATCGCCCCGGCAAGGGCACCACTTTCCGTGATCAGCGCCCGCTCCGACACGTCCACATGGACGCGACGTCCGGCAGGGGTGAACTTGATGGCGTTGCCGAGCAGGTTGTTGACGACCTGGGCGATGCGCGCGCCGTCGCACCATGCCCCGACCGGCGCGCCAGAGACGTCCAGGATGACGTCGACACCGCGCTCTCGGGCGAACACGCCCAGTTCGGACAGGACCCCCGCGGCGATCTGCCGCAGATTGCCTCGCGCGAAGTCATAGCGCATCCGCCCCGCCTCGAGCTTCGACAGGTCGAGCAGATCGTTGAGCAGCGTCAGCAGGCGGGAGCCGCTCTGGTGAATACGTTCGAAGTACTGGCTTGCCTTCTCGGGTGTCGTCCTGCCGGTGACGAGCTTGTCCACGCCCAGCCGCGAAAACGACAGGATCGCGTGCATCGGGGTGCGCAGCTCGTGCGACATGTTCGCCAGGAACTCGGATTTGGCCTGATTGGCCGCGACGGCTGCGTCGCGCGCTTCCTCCAGTTCCTGCGTGCGGGCCAGCACCTGGGCCTCGAGTTCATCGCGGTTACGGCGCAGCGCCGCCTCGGCGACCGCCCGCTCTTCCTCGGCGCGCGCGTTGAGATGTGCGACGGCGAGGTACTCGGCCAGACGGCGCGCCGATTCGCGCTCGTGGTCCGTCCACTCATGGGTCGTGTCCGCCGCCAGGCTCAGCACGCCGATCCGGCTGTCGCCGGCCCGGACGGGAACATCGAACAGCGCGCGCACGCCGAGGCCCTGCAGAACCTCTGCCTGAGAGCGGGTCCGCGCGTCGGTGACCACGTCGGTGACCTCAACGGCCTTGAACGCCTTGAGGGACCCGAGGTAGCCGGGCATGTTCCGCATGTCGAAGCGCCAGCCGGACACGTCCAGCAGCTCGCCGTCCTTCGCGCAGCACACGGCTTCGATCAGACCGCGAGAGTCCAACACCCAGAAGCTCGCTGCCAGCGACGGCAGCAGCGCGGACACGCGCACGACCGCCGTCGCCTGAAGCGTCTGGAGCGGTGCGCCGGCCAGCATGAGTGACGCGAGGTCATCGAGCATCTCGAGACGCTGGCGGTGCCGCAGCACTTCCTCCTCCGCGGCCTTGCGCTCGGAGATATTGATGTTCGTCCCGATCATGGCACGCGTGCCATCCGCGAGTTGGACCAGACTCTTGGTCTTCAGAATCCAGGTCGGTGTGCGCCCGAGCACCGGCAGGTGGCTTTCGGCCGTGTAGCCGATCCCGGTCCGCCACACACGCTCTTCTTCCTCCCAAACCGCCTCCGCGTACTGCGGATCGAGCCATTCACGGTCGGTCTTGCCGAGCACGGCATCGCGTGCCAGGCCAAGTTGCAAGCAGGCTGCGTCGTTGGCGAGCAGCAGACGGTGTTCACGATCCTTGACGAAAACCGGCTGGGGAAACGCGTTGAGCAGCACTTCGAGGAATTCCCGTCCCCGCGCCACCTCCAGTTCTGCGCGTTTGCGGTTCGATATGTCGGAGGCCGTGCAGACGAGATAGCGGCTGCCGTCCGGCATCGCCACTGCGGATTTGGACTTGAGCTGCCACTCGAAGGCAATGTCCGGATCGATGGTCTTCTGCTCGAAGTACTGGAGTTCCGTACTGCCCCAGGCGAGACGGTCCTGGGCATCGAGCACGGCGCCCGTTCGCGGCCCGAACGTCTCGATGTTGGTCCGCCCCAGCACGGCCTCGCGCGGACGCCGGATCGTGTCGAAATACCGCCGGTTCGCCAGGACCAGCCGGCCGTCACTCGAGCGGACGTACACCGACTGCGGGAGGGCGTCGAGCAGCGCATCCAGAAAGGCCTTTCCGGAGCGGACCGCGCGTTCCGCGGCTTCCCGCTCCCCCCGCATCCGGGCGTGATCGAGGGCGACAGCGAGCGCGCCGCCGACCTCGCGCAGCACACCGCTGTCGTCCCCCGTCCAGGCACGGCTTTCCGGCGACTCGACGACCAGGGCACCGAACCAGTCCTGACTCGTGGCCAGAGGGAACGTCAGGCGATGGCCCGCAGCCGGCCAGTCTGAAGTGCGTTCCTGCACAGGCACGACCTTGGAGACCGGTACCATGTCCGGCAGGACCTCTCCGGCACGCGCGAGGAGATCCGCGGGTGTGCCGAGGTCCACTTGCGTGCCTGCGACGAGTTCGCCCACCTCGCCCCCCGCCGCCTGCAGCACTGTCTGCGCGCCGGCTTCGGACGGCCCGACGAACGCCACCCGGCAAGCCGGCAGAAGCGCGGCGAGCGCCTCCACAGTGAACATCCGGATCTCGTCGAAACTGCGCCCCGCCACGGCCGCGGCGGAAACCCGCTGCATCGCCTCGAGGCGGTCCCTCGTCGCCCGCAACTCCAGTTCGGCAAGCTTCCGGTCGTGAATGTCGATGGACACCCCGATGACGTAGTCTTCCCCGTCCGGCATGCGGATGAGGGACTTCGACTTCTGAAACCAGCGACTCTCGCCGCTGGCCCCGACGGAAACCACTTCGCCGCGAATCGGCTGGCCGGTCTCGAAGACATGAAGGTCTTCCCGCAACAAGCGCTCGACGGAGACGGCCGGGAAGCAGTCCACGTCGCGCGTGCCTCTTGCCCTGGCCGGATCCACGCCGGCCCAGCGGGCGATGGCCGTGTTCGCATGGACCCAGCGCAGTGCGCGATCCTTCACGACGATGGGATTCGGGATGGCGTTGATGACCGCCTCCAGGAAGGCGCGATCACGCTGTGCTGCGAGTTCCGCCGTCTTGCGCTCCTCGATGTCGAGAAGCGATACGGCCACGAACCGCGACCCGTCGGACAGCTCGAACCCCCGCTTCTTCTTGAACACCCACCGGATGCGTCCGTCGGCCAGTTCGTAGGGCTCCTCGTAGGTCTCCTCACCGAGAGAGGCGAGCACGGCGTCGTCCTGCGCGCGGTTGCGCCCGGCGGACTCGGCGCCGAACACATGCGCGTCCGTCCTGCCGATGAGGGCGTCCCGGTCGAGCCCGTGGAACCGGAGCATCTCCTCGCTCGCGAGAACGAACCGGTTGTCCGAATCCTTGACGCACACGGCTACCGGGATCGACTGGAGCACTGCATCGAGGAAGTCCCGCGCACGCTGCGCCGTCTGAAAAGCATCCCGGCGGTCGGTGATGTCCACCAGCGCCGTGACGACGATCGGGGCCTGCCCGGGCATCGAGAGGGCGACCTTGGTCTTGCTGAACCAGCGGGTCGTCCCGTCGGCCAGGACAAAGGGCTCGTCGACCTGGATCACGCCGCCGTTCTGCATCGCACGGGCGTCCTCGGCGCGATGAACCTCCACCTGCGCGGGCGAGAAGAAATCGCCGTCGCCCCGTCCCAGGATCCCTTCTCGCGGTTGCCCCAGCGCCCGGCAGGCCGGGTCGTTCGCCGCCACGTAACGGCCGGCGGCATCCTTGGCCAGCACGGGGTAGGGGAGCGCGTTCAGCACGGCATCGAGCAGTCGGCGGCCACTTTCCACCGCCTGTTGCAGCGCGTGCGTCTCGGTGATGTCCATCAGCGTGCCGAAACACTTCGCCGGCTGGCCGTCTTCTCCGAAGAGGGAGTTTCCGTAGGCGCGGATATGCCGGTAGAGGCCGTCCCGGCCACGGATCCGGTATGTGAGTTCCAGAGGCCGCTGTTCCCGAAGCAGGCTGCGGATGGCTTCCGCGCGAGCGGCGCAGTCCTCCGGGTGGACGCGCCCGTTGACGTCCTCCACCGCATCCGCCCCGACGAAGCCGCCTTCGTCGAGCCCGTCCGGCGTGATGTCGAACCGGGAGGGGTCGATCTCCAGAATCCGCAGGCAGGTCGCGCTCAGATAGAGGCGCTGGGTCGTCGGATCCCACTCCCAGAGCCCCATGCCGCTGCTCGCGAACGCGATACGGTAGCGACGCTGGCTCTCTGCGAGCCGCTCCTGATGGCGAGACTCGCGATCCTGCAGCGCGGCGACGTATTGCGCCTGGGTCTCGACGCGGCGGTCGTCCAGGCGCCGCAGCAGGACGAAGAGCGCCACCGCGACGATGAGTCCGATGAACAGGACCGACCGGGCATCCGTTCGGCCGGACCCCGTCCAGAAGGCGGCCGTCGGTTCCACGCGCAACTGCCAGGTGGTGTCGGCACGCCGCAGCGACTCCAGATGGACGAAGCGGGCACCGTCGGGAGCGCCGAACAGTCGGGCCGGAGGTCCCTCCGCGTGGCCGGTGCGTATCGGCTCGTCGAGCGACTCGGGAATGGTGAGCGTGATCGCAACGAGGCCATCACGCCCGACGATCTCGGAGAGCAACCGCCCGACGCGCAGGCCCGCTGCGGCAAAGCCGAGAATCGAAGACTGGTCGAGCCGCGCGCCCCCGACTGCAGCACCCCGAGCGAAGATCGGGGCGAACAGAATCACCGCCGGTCCAGCGTAGTGTTCTGGCGGCTCGCCGCCGGAAAAGGAGTCCGCCAGCCGGACGACACCCGTATAGCTCGCGTCACCCTGGGCGGCTGCCCTCGCCATGGCGGCGCGGCGCACGGGATCCGAACCGGCGTCGAAGCCGGCGACCGAAGCGGCGGATTCGAGATTGCTGCCGAAGTACTCCATCGGATAGCACACAGGGTGATCTCCGCGAGGCCACACCCTGTAGCCGGGATAGACCGCCTGCATCCTCCGCCCATAGCCTGCGATCGCATCGCAGGGGACGCGACGGAAAAACGCGCTTCCGTGGTTGGGACGGGTGCCGAGAGCCTGCTGCCTGCGGAGAAACGCGCGCCATTCCTCGCGGGAAAGATTCGGGTTCATGGCGATCACGCCGGCCAGGGAGCGCACTTCCGCTTCGGTCTCCCGAAAGACGGTGTCAATCCGATGGACCGCTTCGCCCGCAGCACGATCGAAGCGCGCGGCGTCCTCCACGCGCTGACCGGAGTCGAGCCAGAACCACACTGCCACCGACACTGCGACGACGACAAGCATGACCCACCAGGGGAGTGCGGACCGGCCCGGCGCGACCGCGCGCGAACGCGCGTCCCCGGACAGGGTGGCGTCCGTGTTCACGGAAGTGCCGTCGTCAGGCGACGCGCGGTTCGTTGGCATCGACGGATGTCCCTGCCTCGTTGACCGCTGGCGCGGTGCGGCGAAGCTCCACCAGGATGGCGGTGCCTCCGCCCGGATTGGGTTCCGCCCAGATCCGGCCGCCGTGCTGGCTGACGATCTCGCGGCAGATCGCTAGCCCGAGTCCCGTACCGCCCGCACCGCTCTTCGTTGCCGTGCTCTGCACGAACTTGTCGAACACCGATTCCAATTCGGCCTCCGGAATACCGACTCCCTGATCGCGCACGATGAGTCGGACGATCTCGTCCGCTTCCCCATTCGCCCCGACGACGTGATCCCGCTCGATGGCGAGCACGATGCTGCGGCCCGGCGGGGTGAACTTTATCGCGTTACCGACGAGGTTACGCACAACCTGTCCGACCCGCACGGTATCGCACCAGATCGGCTCGGGAAGATAGCCGCCCGCGAGTTCAAGCGCGACGTCCTTGTCGCGGGCGAGCGCGGACAGTTCGATCACTGCCGCATCGGCGATTTCGCGCAGATCGTGAGTATCGAACTCGTAGCGCATGCGACCCGCCTCCAGTTTGGACAGGTCGAGAAGATCGTTGACCACCGCAAGCAACCTCTGGCCGCTGGTGGCGATGCGGTCGAAGTAGGTCCCGGCCTTTGTGGCTTCGGGGCCGCCGAGTTCGCTGCGCACGCGTTCCCGGCCAAGCCGAGAGAACGACAGGATGGCGTGCATCGGGGTGCGCAATTCGTGCGACATGTTGGCGAGGAACTCCGACTTCGCGCGGTTGGCTTCTTCCGCGGCAACCTTCGCGGCGACGAGTTCCTTGGTGCGTTCGGCCACGAGGACTTCCAGTTCGTCGCGGTGAACCCGCAGACTGTTCTGGGTCTCGCGAAACTCCGTGACGTCGATGTGTCCGCCGAGCAGACGCAAAGGACGCCCGTTGCCGTCCCGCTGCACCTGGGCCCGGGACACGAAATGCCGCCAGCTGCCGTCCTTGTGACGCATGCGGAACTCCACATGGTGCAGATCCGCGTCGGAATTGAGCGCATGGTCGATGGCCTCGAGCGCCTTCGGCAGGTCGTCCGGATGCACGCGGGCGGTCCACGACGAGAACCGGTCCGGAAACTCCTCCTCGGTGAGATCGAGCTGGGCGCGGTACTGGGTGGAGTAGTGCACCGTCTCGTCGGCCACCACCCAGGTCCAGGCGCCGAGTTCCGAGGCCCAGACGATGGCCCGCAGGGTCGCCTCGCTCTCCCGCAGCGCCTGCTCGGCCTGCGCCCGGCGCTGGATCACGGCGCGACTGGTGAGCACCGAGGAGGCCGCTTCGGCCAGTTCGAGCGCCACGGTGACATCGTCGCGCGTCCAATGGCGTACGGACACCGATTCGACCGACAGGACGTACTCGACCTGGCTTTCGGCACGGATCGGGACGGCCAGCACGGCACGGATCAGCAGTTCGTCGAGCGCCGGCGCACAGCCGTCCATGATCGGATCGACGCGTGCATCGGCCACCTGGACCATCCGATCCTGCGTCAGCATGCGCAGCGCCTGCGGAGCAGCCGTGAGCAGCCCGCGCGCCGGCTCCAGCCTGTCGGGGGCAGGACCGCCGGCCATGGCAAGCACGATCGGACCGCCCTCGCCGGAATGGACCTCGTGGACGCACAGCCGCGAGTAAGGAAACAGGCGCAACGCCCCATCGGCGAGACGCTTCGCGAGGATCGCCACGGGCGCGTGGTGCAGCGATTCGTCGGACAGCGCGTTCAGCAGTTCGAGACGTACCGTTGCCCGTTCGAGGGTGTCGCGCGCGAGCTTCTGCTCGGTGATGTCGATGGCACTGCCGACCACGAACACCTCACCGTCGGATGTCGTGATGCGCGCCTTGTGCTTGAGCACCCAGTAGACCTTGCCGTCGCGATCCTCGAGACGCTGCTCGGTCATCAGAGGCTGCCCGGTGCGCCGCAGCTGCTCGTCCTCCAGGCGGATCTCGTTCGCGACGCGGTCGCCGACGATCTGCGCGTCCTTGCGCCCGATCATCTTGTCGACCGTCCGGCCGAACGCCCGTGCGCAGGCCTCGTTGACCAGGACCCAACGGCTCTGCGAATCACGGACGTAGGTGGGGTGGGGCAGTCCGTCCAGGATCATGCGGAGGAACTCGCGGCTCCGTTCCACTTCGGCGGCGGCGCGCCGCTGCGCCGTGAGATCCATCGAGACACTGACCACGAAACGCCCGCCGTCAGTCAGATCCAGACGCGACAGGGTCGTGTGCCACCACGACAATCCGCCGCGCGGCCCCGCCAGTTCCCGTTCGAGGGAGACGGTCTCGCCCGTCCGCATGACATCCCGGTGCTCGATCGCCCTTCGGCTCGCTTCGTCCGCGGGCAGCAGGTCGGCGTCGGTTGCCCCGAGGATGGCCGCGGACGATCGTCCGAGCCAGTCCCGCGTGGCGGCATTGCAGAGAATCCAGCGCCCGTCGGCGTCCTTGACGGTGACCTGATGCGGGATCGTGTCGACGATCGCCGTAAGGAAGGCGCGGGAACGTTTCAGCTCCACTTCCATGACGCGTCGTTCGGTGATGTCGAAGTGCGCGCCCACGATGATGCGGCGGCCGTCCGCCAGCATGACCGGGCTCTTCGTCTTGATGACCCAGCGGTCTTCCCCGCGTGCGGTGCGGTAGCACTCCTCGACCGTCATCGGCTTTCCGGACTCGAGGATGCGCCGATCCTCCTGCACGTACCGGCGACCGGTCTGTTCGCCGTGCACTTCGACGTCGGTCCGGTTCCACACGTCTTCACGACGCCATCCCGCGAACGCGGACCAGGCGTCATTGACGAAGATCCAGCGCGAGTTCTCGTCCTTCGCGAACACCGACACCGGTACGGCGTTCATCACGGCGTCCAGCATCGCGAACGCCTGGGACTTTTCCTTCTCGGCCGCCCGTCGTGCCGACACGTCGTGCGCGATCAGCACGTGGCCCGCCACCGCGCCGCTCACGGTACAGACGATCGGGGCGATCGACGCGTCGAGGGAGAGCACTTCGGCACCAGGCCGCAGCGCCTCGAGGGCAAGATCCGATCTGCGGGTTCCCGACGCCAGAATCGCGGCGAGAGCCCCCTCCGCCGACAGATCACTCTCGCGCACCAGGTCGGCAAGGGCCCGCCCCTCGATCTCTCCGGCCGGCATGCCGAAGAGACGCTCGGCGCCCCGGTTGGCCGACGTGACGCGATGGGACGCATCGAGAGACAGGATGGCGTGGGTCGCGCTGTCGAGCATCGCTCGCTCGGTGGCGGTGCGCCGGTCGAGTTGCTCCGCGAGTGCCCTTTCCTCGGTCACGTCGAAGGTCACGCCCGCGTATCCCGCGAACTGCCCTTCGTCGTCCAGCAGGGGCTGGAAGTGCGAGCGCATGGACCGGAGGTTTCCATCGGCCGTGATGGCCCGATAGTCGATGTAGTGCGAGCCAGGCTCGGTACGGAAACGGGTGGCCTCGGCGCGCATCCGTTCGCGGTCCTCCTCCACGACCCGTCCGTACCAGTCGTCGGTCAGGTCCGCGGAATCCCGCAGGGAAAACAGTTCCCGTGCGTGGCGGTTGCAGAAACGCAGGCGCAGGTTGCGGTCGAGGCGCCACATGACCAGAGGGCTGGCATCCGCCAGTTCCTGGAAACGGCGTTCGGCCTCGCTGCGCGCCTGGGTCGCTGCGAGCTGCGCCTGCCCTCGAAACGCGAGTGACAGGTAGGTGAGCGCGGCACCCAGTGCCGAAATGAAGATGCCCCAGACCAGCGTGGCGGTGCCACTGTCGCTGCGGAAACCCGCGTCGAATGCGGCGGTGGAGGCCAGCGCCAGGTGCCATCCCCCGCCTCCGTGTTCGAGACGGCGCAATTCACGGAACGTGCCGCCGCCCGCGTCCGGATCGGCGCGAGTCTGCCCGGGCACCAGGAGCATCGCATTCGATTGCGAAGCGTCCTCCCCGAGAACCCGGTCGATCATGGCCTGGAGGCGCAGGCGCGTGGACACCACGAATACGCCGTCCGGTCCGGTCGGCCCGCCGGCGGTCCCGGCCCGCTTGCCGGCGAAGTACATGATGAAGGCGAACTCACCGGGGGAGTCCGACGTCCGGTCTGCCCGGTAAGGCAGCGTGACCGCCGGGTCCGGCCGGGCGAGCGCCTGTTCTATGGCCGCCCGCCGCGAGGGGTCTATATAGCCGTCGAAGCCCAAACGGTCCTGGAACTTCGGCGGCTCGATCCGCGAGATAGGAAAGTACTTTTCGCGATCGCCCTCCGGCCAGATCGCGTAGTCCCGTCCGGTGTCGGCGCGCCGGGCGGCTTCGTGCGCCGCCTTGTCCGCCCGCAGAACGCGGGGGGTGAAGGCAAATCCGTCCGACTCCGGCGCGTGAGCGCCGAGGTTGAAGCGATCGACGTACCTGCCCCACGCCGCATCAGAGGGATCGGTTGCGGACGACTCGATGAACGCGGTGATCCCGCGCAGCGTCTGGCCATGAGTAAGCAGGCGTTCGTCGAACCGCTTGGCCGTCCGGTCGGCCAGTTCCGCGAACCGGGAACCATAACGCCGCAGCAGGTCTGCCTCGGACTTCTGCCACCAAAGCAGGCTAAGCGCCAGGCCCAGGGCGAAGACGAGAGCCGCCGCAGCAGCGGCAACCCATTCCGGCAGCGGTTCTCGAGTGGCAGTGGCAGGTCGGGTCACAGGGATCGGGTCGATATTGTCATTGTGGCCCCAGCGGTAACGTCGCCCGGCGGATGAACTTGAGACATCCCCACTTGCATGTCGTGTTTCGGTCGAAAAAAAAGCCGTCCGAAGACGGCCTTTCCGTGGCGACGACCGAGCCGCGCCTAGGCGAAGTTCTTGGCCGCGAAGTCCCAGTTGGCCAGCGAGTTCAGGAAGGTTTCCACGAACTTGGGCCGCGCGTTGCGGAAATCGATGTAGTACGCGTGCTCCCACACATCGATGGTGAGGAGCGCCTTGTCGCCGCCCGTGAGCGTCGTGCCGGCGTTGCTGGTGTTGGCGATGTCCACCGAACCGTCGGCCTTCTTCACGAGCCAGGTCCAGCCGGAGCCGAAGTTGCCGACAGCACTCTTGGTGAAGGCTTCCTTGAAGGCGTCGAAGGAGCCCCACTTCTTGCTGATGGCATCGGCCAGCGCGCCGGTCGGGGCGCCGCCACCACCGGGCTTCATGCTGTGCCAGAAGAAGGTGTGGTTCCACACCTGGGCGGAGTTGTTGAAGATGCCGCCGGAGGACTTCCGGATGATGTCTTCCAGGGCGAGGTTCTCGAACTCGGTGCCCTTGATCAGGTTGTTCAGGTTGGTGACGTAGGCCTGATGGTGCTTGCCGTAGTGAAACTCGAAGGTTTCCTTGGAGATGTGGGGCGCGAGAGCGTCCATCGCGTAGGGCAACGCCGGAAGGGTGTGTTCCATGCAGAAATCCTCTGAGGGGTGATGACGGGGAAGGCGGCGGGAGCCGGGAGGAGCCCGCGGCGGACATCGCGCTGGCATGCCGGGAACGGCCCCGACCCGCGAATTTGGATTCCGGTACGGACAGTCGGTTCCTGCGCCGACCGTCCGCCAAGAGCCACGGAGTTTAGCCCAAGCGCATCGTCGATCCAAACGCTCGCGGGGGGGGGGCCGCGGGGCTGGCCCGGCAGACGGGAGAGCGCGTCAGTCGGGCGCGGGGCTGGCCTTCCTCAAGCGGAAATTCCTGCCCCCACGGTGATCAGGGCGCAGCTCGCGTCGTTGCGCCCCATGTAGCGGGACTGCCGGTCCATCGCCTGGGCCACCAGCGCGTCCGCGCAGGCCTGCGGCCTGGGAAACTCGGAGACGGTCTCTCCCAGCTGGCGATCCCCCAGGACTTCCCAGACACCGTCGGTGGCGAGCAGGAAGGTGTCGCCGGGCAGCAGAACGCCATCCGCATAGTCGACCACCAGATGGCTGTCGAGTCCGAGGGCCCGCTTCGGAACATGCCGCAGATCGTGTCTGGGCCAGCAGTGGTCCGTCGTCAGCTGCTTGGCGCCGCCGTCCCGGAACCGGTAGACGCGCGTGTCCCCCACATGGGCCAGATGGTAGTGGTCCTGGGTGAACACCACGACCGACAGGGTCGTGAGTGCCGCATCGGTGTCCTTGCGGCGCTGGTTCTGGCCGTGGAGCCAGTCGTTGCAGGCACGCAGCACCCGGTCGATCGCCTTGCGCGGCCCCCAGGCGACCGGCGTCGCGTAGTAGTCGCGCAGGATGGTCCGCAGGGCCACCGCGGCCGCGAAGGCGCCAGAGCCGTCGCCGCCGATCCCGTCCGCCACCGCCACGGCCAGGCCATGCGAACGCCATTCGGCGGGCGTCGGATTGGCCAGGCCGACACGGTCCTCGTTCCACTTGCCCGGCACGGCGAGACTCGAGCAGCCGACAGCCAGCCGGTCGGCGTAGGAAGCCGGTCCGGAGGAACCGGGCACGGCGGAGCTCGGGTCGGCGGCGTCGGCCTCGATCGTGGTCATGCGGTGATCCAGAGTCTGGGAAATGACATGCGGGTGCCCGCGAACCTCATCGGGGACCCCCGCCCCGCCCGGACGGAGGTTCAGGCTTCGTCCAGGACAGCCCTGACCTTCGCAACGCGTGTGCCACGGACGCCGGACCCGAATTCAGGGGGAAGTCCCTGCGTCGACCGGACCGGGATGTGTTCGCAAGGCACCATCACGGTGCGGAAAATCCGGCAGCCGCTCAATCCCCGAGCAGGCCGACGAGCACATTGCTCCAGGCCAGCGCCAGGTTTCGCCGGTCGTACCCACCGCCACCAAACGCCATCAGCCGACCGGCACAGTAGCGCTCGGCGAGCCATCGGACCCGTCGTGCCGCATGAAGGTGCACGGCCGGGGAGTAGCGAAGGTGGGCCAGAGGGTCGCCCGCGAGCCCGTCGGCTCCGCACTGGAACAGGACGAAGTCGGGCGGATACCGGGCCAGGTGTTCCTCCACCCGGGGCCACGCGGCCAGGAAAGCGGTGTCGTCCGAGCCGGACGCCAGGGGGAGGTTGAGCTTGGTGCCCGCCGCAGCGCCCCGGCCGGTTTCGTCCGCTCGGCCAGTGCCTGGATACAGACTGCGGCCGTCCTCGTGGATGTCCGCGAAGATGAGGTCGGGGTCGGATTCATAGGCGTAGAAGATGCCGTCACCGTGGTGGACATCGATGTCGATGTAAGCCACCCGTCGGACGCCGAACTCTTCCCGCAGGGACTCGATCACCACACCCAGATCGCTGTAGACGCAGAACCCCGCCGAATGTCCGGGCCCCGCATGGTGCAGACCGCCGATCGGCTGGAAAGTCTGGAGGCACTCGCCTCGCAGGATGCGGCGCATGCCGTCCAGGGCCGCGCCGACCACCGACGAGGCGGCCTCGTGCACGCCCGGGAACACGGGGGTGTCCCCGTCGTCCAGGAACTCGAGCCCGGCGGCCTCCGCCGTCCGGACCCGCTCCACCAGGCCCGGCGAATGGAATCGAACCAGTTCCTCGTGGATGGCCGGCGGCGCCGCGTTCACCAGTTGAACACGGTCGTGCAGTCCGCGGGCGAGGCTTTCCTCCAGAAAGGCACCCTGGCGGTCCATGCCGAGCGGGTGCCCGTCCCCGAATCCGTAGCGGGCGAGCGCCGGCCCGGCATGGAGACAGGTGTGGTTCGGCTCGTCGGGCGCCGCTTTGGCCAACCCGGCGACCACGCCCGCGCCCGTGAGGCCCGAAAGAAAAGTGCGGCGGTTCACGCCACAGGCCCCTGGCGAGCCATCCGTGCGATAGGACCGGGGGCGGTCGTCCTGGCGGCGAGAGGGACTCGGATAAGGGCAGCCGGGATTGCAGCGTCCGGTTTCAACGGGGACATCGGCGGGACCTCCCTCCAAGGGTCAGAGGCCGATTCTAGGGAAGGACCGCATGACCCGCGCACAGGCCGCTCAGAAAAGACGTTGCTGCCCGCCCAGGGCTGGCGGCCGGAACTGCGACCCGTCGAGGGGCATGCGCTCGCTCCCCATGCCGAAGCGCCGCAGCGCCTTTTCAAACCGCTGCCGCAGCAATGCGGCGAGCGTGCCGTCGCCCACCATGCGGGAGCCGAAGCGCGGGTCGTTCTCGCGCCCGCCGCGCATGGCGCGCATGCGCTGCATCACGTGTTCCGCCTTGAGCGGGTAGTGCCGCTCGAGCCAGTCCTGGAACAGCCCCTTGATCTCGTATGGCAGACGCAGGAGCACGTAGGCAGCCGCCTCCGCACCCGCCTCGGCGGAAGCCTCGAGGATGCGCTCGACGCTGTCGTCGGTGAGGAACGGAATGACCGGCGCGACCATGACACCGACGGGCACGCCGGCGTCCTTGAGGGCGCGCACCGCCTCCAGGCGCCGGGCGGGCGCGCTGGCGCGGGGCTCCAGGTGGCGGGCAAGGCCGGCATCCAGGGTGGTGATGCTGATGAACACGCGGCACAGCCGGGCCGCACCGAGCGGCGCCAGCAGGTCGAGGTCCCGCAGGACGAGCGCGTTCTTGGTGACGATCGCGAACGGGTGGCGGCAGTCGGCCAGCACCTCGATGACACTGCGAGTGATGCGGTACTCGCGCTCGACGGGCTGGTACGGGTCGGTATTGGCGCCGAGCGCGATGGTGTCGACTTCATGGCCCGGGCGCGCCAGGGCTTCCTGCAGCAGCAACGCCGCATTCACCTTCGCGAACAGGCGGGTCTCGAAATCCAGCCCGGGTGACAGATCGAGGTAGGCGTGGCTCGGACGGGCATAACAGTAGATGCAACCGTGTTCGCACCCCCGGTACGGGTTGATGGACCACGAAAACGGGATGTCCGGCGAGTCGTTGCGGGTGAGGATGCTCTTCGCCTCCTCCCGCGTGACAGTGGTCCGCAAGGGGGGCAGTGGGTCGCCATCCTCCGCGCTGCCGGGCGCCCAGTCGCCGTCGACGGCCTCGCGCCGGGTGGACTCGAACCGCCCCTCCGGATTGAGGCCCGCCCCTCGGCCCCTCAACCCGCCATTCGTTCCGCCCTTGATTCCGAACGCCGCTCGCCCGTCGTGGAGTTTCATGCCCATGACTGTATTCTTGTACAGCCCTTCATCCAAGGCAAGCCGAAAACGAAAAACCCCGCCGGAGCGGGGTTCTCGGGGACGAAGGCGGGGCCGGTCAGCCCACCTTCATCATCCTCAGCGTGGACTTGAACAGATCGGAATCCGGATTGGCGAGCGTCTCCAGGATGCTGAAGTGATTGTCCCGGGGGCACGGAATGTCGCCGCCGATCACTTTGCCCCAGCGCGTCTTGATTTCCTGGTGCTGCTGGTGAAAGCCCTCGATCTCCTTGCCGCCGACGGCGATGTAGAGCGGCGCGTCGGTCGCAGGCGGCATGAATGCCGGGCTGCACTTCACGGCCGTCGCCTCGGTCAGGCGGACATCGTTGTTCACGGTCGGGACGTTGAGCAACGGAGTGAGGTCGTAAACCCCGCTGACGGAAAGCGCTCCCTCGACGATCTTTTCCGGGAGGTCGTGGGCGTACCTCGGCCACTGCGCCGCCAGCATCATCGCCGCCAGATGCCCGCCGGCCGAGTGCCCGACCACGTACAGGCTGTTGCCGAAGGCGCCGTACCGGCTGCCGGTCCGGTGCAGCCACGCCGTGGCGCGGAGCATCTGCTGGACGATCTCCTCGATGGTGACCGAGGGGCACAGCGCGTAGTTGGGCATGGCGACGGTGACGCCAGCCTTCACGAACTCGTTGGCGATGAACGAGTGGTCGCGCTTGTCCAGCGAGCGCCAGTAGCCCCCGTGGATGAACATCATCAGCGCGCGACTGCGTCCCTCCGACCGGAAGATGTCGATCTTCTCCATCGGGTGGTCGCCGTAGGGGATGTCGAGATCGCTGTCGAGCTCGTCCCGCGCGTTCTTCGAAAGCCTGGTCCACCGATCGAAGTGCTGCGCGTACTCCGGCACCGCCGCGCGATTGTTATAGCGCCGTTCAAATGCCGCGGTGTAGTCGTCCATGTCGCCGAGGTCCCCCTGGAAATGGGCTCGCCCGACCGGGCATGACCGGGTCGGACCAGCACTCAAGCCCTCATAAAACCGATATTGAACCCAATTGGGGCATACCCTGTCCACTCCGGCGTTTGATTTAGTCCTGTTTTCAGGGCTCTAGTCTTCGCAGGGTGTGAGACTTGGGGTACCGCGCGGGGTTGTGAGGCAGCCGGCAGGGGGTCAGAATCGGCAACTTAAGGGAGGAGACCCGGGCATGAACGACGCAGTGAAGGCAGGTTTCATCGTTTCCACCGACTGGCTCGCAAGCCACCTCGGCGATCCGTCGGTCGTGGTGCTTGACGCCACCACCCACCTGATGCCACGACCGGTCGATCCCACGCCGGAAGTCCCCTACGACGTTGTTTCGGGCAGGGCAGATTTCGAGAAGGGCCACATCCCGGGGGCGCAGTTCGTGGACATCGACGGCGAGATCTCCGACCGGTCCCACCCTCTGCACTTCATGCTGCCGCCGGCCGAACAGTTCGCGGACGTTCTGGCCCGGCTCGGCGTGGGGAATGACACCACCGTGGTCTGCTACGCCACGGCATTCCACTGGTGGGCGACCCGCCTGTGGTGGATGCTCCGGGTGTTCGGACACACCAAGACTGTCGTCCTCGATGGCGGTTTCCAGAAGTGGGCGGCAGAGGGTCGCCCGATGGAGACAGGCGCCGGCCGATCCCGCCCTCGCCAGGTGTTCACCGCCCGGTTCCATCCGGAGCTCGTCGCAGACAGACAGGCCGTCCTCGGCGCGGTCCAGTCGGGCGGGGCCTGCGTACTGAATGCCCTTCGCCCGGAACAGCATGCGGGCGCCGGCACCACGAACTACGGCCGGCCGGGCCACATCCAGGGAAGCATCAACGTTGCGGCCGCTTCGGCAGTGGGCGCCGACAACACGTTCAAGCCTGTCGACGACCTGAGGGCGATGCTCGCAGGTCCGCTGGCACAGCCGCAGGTCATCACCTACTGCGGCGGCGGCATCGCGGCATCCAGCATCACGATGCTGCTCATGATGTTCGGCCACCCGGACGTGAAGCTGTACGACGCCTCGCTCTCCGAGTGGGCGCCGGATGCCTCACTTCCCATGGCGACGGCCGCGCCCTGACCGGGCAAGCGCGATGCTGCAACGCAACACCCAATCGGCTTTCGGCACGAATTGCGCAAATGACTTCGTCCCGTCGGAAACTGCCGGGCGATTTTGCACTCGGACTCCACAGACACCGGGCAATGCACCCGGGATCCGGTAGCACTCTCCAGGGAAATTCCATGTCACCTGCCTTCCTCCGCCGCTGCGTCCTCGGACTCGGCCTGCTCGCACTGTTCGCCCTGCTCGCGCCGGTCCGCGCGGCAGTGGTCGAGATCGGCGAACCCGCACCGCCCCTCAAGGGCACGCTCCTGAGCGGCGACAAGTTCGATCTCGCCGACTACCGCGGCAAGGTCGTGCTGGTGAATTTCTTCTCCAGCTTCTGCAAGGGCTGCGCTTACGAGATCGGCACGCTCGAGACGTACCTCGAGAAGTACCGGGACCAGGGTTTCGACATCCTCGTGATCGGGGTGGACCGCCCCCAGGACCGGTCGCGCGTCGCCAACATGCTGACCACCTACAACCTGCAGGGCGCCATGGCGAGCGACCTCGACGAATGCGGATTCGAGCGCAGCTATCCGACGCCCACCGCGTTCGTCGTCGACCGCGAAGGCATCGTTCGCGAGAAAATGTGGGGCGCCAAGACACTCCCCCGCATGCGCGAACTCCTTGCCCCCTATCTGCAAAAGCCGTGACCATGCCTTTGCTGGACGCCTCCACCTCCACGCTTCTGGTGGTGGACGTGCAGGAGAAACTGCATCCCGCGATTCATGACGGGCAGGCCGTGGCAGACCGTTGCCTGTGGCTCGTGCGGATGGCGAAGCGACTGGGTGTGCCGGTCATCGCTTCCGAGCAGTATCCGGAAGGTCTCGGGCCGACCGTCGAGCCCTTGCGATCGGAACTGCCGCCCGACGGCCTTCGCCGCAAGCTGCATTTTTCCTGCGTCGCCGAACGCTGTTTCGAGGACCACCCCGCGTGGCAGCGCCCGCAGATGGTCGTGTGCGGCACGGAGGCCCATGTGTGCGTGCTGCAGACGGTGCTGGCCCTCCGGGAAACGGGTCGGCAGGTGTTCGTGGTCACCGATGCCGTCTCCTCCCGCGTGCCGCTGTCGAAACAGACGGCGCTCGACCGGATGCGCCAGCACGGCATCGAGGTCGTGACCGGGGAGATGGTGGGGTTCGAGTGGCTGCGCCGGGCCGGCGACGACCGGTTCCGCGCCATCCACCGGGAGTTCCTGCGGTAGCAAGGATGCCTTCCATGCCGACTCCGAGTTCCTTGCGTGTCCTTCGCTTCGCTGTCGCTGGCGTGCTGCTTTGCGCGGCCGGGCAGTCGGCTGCCGTGTCGCCGAGCTTCCTCTGCAAGAAGGCCAAGGCCTGGGTGGAGGTCACGGTATGCGGTTCCCCTGCGCTCGCCCAGCGCGACCTGGATCTCGCGGTCGTACACGCGCGGCTGCTGCGCTCGGCGAAGGCGACTGCGCGGACTGCTCTGGACCGCGAGCAGCGGCAATGGTGGGCCTCCCTGTCGGCATGCCGGACCACCGCGGACCCCGTCGCGTGCCTCTCGGGCCGGTACGACGAACGCATCGCGTCGATCAAGGTCCGGCCGGACTATCCCGGGGAGGGACGGCAGCGCGCGGTGCCGCCGTCGGACCCCACCCCCATCGTCCGGGACGGCCGCGGCTGGACCCGGTCACTGTCGAGCTATCAGAAGGCGCTGCGAGCCTGCAACGAGGAAGCGCCCGCCCCCATCGGCAAGCTGCTCGTGGCGTGGCCGACCCAGGACCCCGACGCGGTCGCACTGCGGGTCGTGGACTGGAATCTCAAGGAATGGGTCTGCACCGCCCATCGCGAAGGCCACAAGGTGTTCCGCTACGAAGCCTCAGACGGCGCATCGGGGATGCCCAAGCCCGGCCCCGTCTACCACCTGGGCGGCGACAAGCCGCCGCCTCGCTGCTCGGGTGCCACCCAGGTCGTCGACGTGAACGGCAAGCCGGTCGGCTGGATCAGCGACCAGGACTGCTGAGGGTCCTGCAACTACTTCGCGCGGCGACCTGCAGTCGCCTTGCCGCCGGCGGCGGGCTTGGGCGTCCGGATCCGCGGTGCAGCCGGTGCCGCCGGGGGGCTCCCTTCCAGCGGCAGTTCGCTTTCCTTCAGCCGCCGCAGCACGAAGCTCGATTTCGAGTGCCGGATGCCCGGGATGCGGTACAGGCGTTCCCGCAGCAGTCGCTCGTAGTCCCGCGTGTCGCGGACCGCGATCCGGATGAGGTAGTCGTACTCCCCCGACACCAGGAACGCCTCCAGCACCTCGGGGATGTCCGCCAGCGCCTGTCCGAAGGCCTCCAGGGTTTCGTCCCCGTGGCTCTCCAGCGTGACCTCGACGATCACGGTGTCGGCAAAGCCGACTGCCGCCGGATTGATCCGCACGGTGTAGCCCTGGATCACGCCCTCCGATTCCATCTTCTTGATCCGCGTCCAGCAGGGCGTGGAGGACAGACCGACGGCCGCGCTCACCTCCTGGAGGCTTGCCCGGGCATCGCGCTGGAGGACCCTCAAGATGGCCCGATCGAATTTATCGAGTTCCATTCTTCGATTCACTCCTATTCCAGAAAAGTTTCCTGATAATTTTGCCCGAGTGCAGAAAATTCGGAAACGCTTTCCGACCACTCTCCGATACGATGTGTCTCATGAACGAACTCGCCCTCGCGGCCCCCGCCCTCCTCGCCGAAACGCCCGACGCCGCCCCGCGGAACGCGGCGCAACGGCTCCTCGACACCCTCGTGGAAGGGGGCGTCGAGGTGGTGTTCGGCTATCCGGGCGGCGCGGTGCTCCCGATCTACGATGCCCTGCACGGCGAGCCGCGTCTGCACCATGTGCTCGTGCGCCACGAGCAGGCCGCCGTCCACGCCGCCGAGGGCTACGCGCGGGTCACGGGCAAGGTCGGGGTGGTCATCGCCACCTCCGGCCCCGGCATGAGCAACACCACCACCGGACTGCTGGACGCCATGTGCGACTCCATCCCGGTGCTGTGCATCTGCGGCCAGGTCCCCCGCGCGCTGATCGGCACCCAGGCCTTCCAGGAGTGCGATGCGCTCGGCATCTCCCGCCCCGTCACCAAGTGGAACGCCCGGGTCGAACAGCCCGAGGACACCGTAGCCCTCGTGCGGAAGGCGCTCGCCACCGCCGCCGGCGGCCGCCCCGGCCCCGTGCTGCTCGAAATGCCGAAGGACGTGCAGCAGGCCGAGGTCGCTGCGCCGGCTCCGCTGCCGGCCACCGCCGCGAAGCCCCGCTCGATGTCCTGCACGACCGAGGCGCTGCGCGAAGCCGCCGCCCTCATCCGCAATGCCCGTCGTCCCATCTTCTACGGCGGCGGCGGCCTCATCAATTCCGGCGAAGCGGCGTGCAACGCCTTCACCCGCATCGTCCGTGACGCCGACGCCCCCTGCACCCTCACGCTCATGGGCCTCGGCGCGTTTCCCGCGTCCGATCCGCGCTTCCTCGGGATGCTCGGCATGCATGGCACGCTCGAAGCCAACGTCGCGATGCACGAGGCCGATCTCGTCGTCTGCGTCGGCGCCCGCTTCGACGACCGGGTCACCGGCCGTCTGGACGCCTTCTGCCCCGGCTCTCGCAAGATTCACATCGATGTCGACCCCAAGTCGGTCGGGCGCCTCGTCCCCGTGGACGTGCCGCTGGTGGGCGACTGCGGCGCCGTGCTGGAGGAGCTCGAACGCTGTCTCGCCGAATGCGCCGAGCCCCGCACGGATCTCGCCGACTGGTGGGCCGCGGTTCACACCTGGCGCGCCGAAGACTGCCTCCGCGTGGAGCGCAGCGACGACGTGATCCAGCCGCGCCACCTGATGAGCGCCCTGGGCGAGCAGCTCGCCGGCCGCGATGCCATCGTGAGCACGGACGTGGGTCAGCATCAGATGTGGGCCGCGCAGTTCCTGCCCTTCGAACGGCCCCACCGCTGGCTCACCTCCGGCGGCGCCGGCACCATGGGCTACGGCCTGCCCGCCGCGATCGGCGCACAGATCGCGGAACCCGACGCGCTGGTGGTATGCGTGAGCGGGGATGCCTCCATCCTCATGAACATCCAGGAGATGTCCACGGCCGTGCAGCACGCGACCCCCGTGAAGGTCATCGTGTCGAACAACGGCTGCATGGGCATGGTCCGCCAGTGGCAGGAACTCCACCACGGCGGTCGCCGCAGCCACAGCTGGACCGAGGCCCTGCCGGACTTCGTGGCCGTTGCCCGCGGCTTCGGCTGGCAGGCCGAGCGCGTCACCGACCCGGCCGATCTCGAAGCCGCGCTGGCGCGCTGCCTCGCCTCGCCCGGCGCGTACTTCCTGGACGTGGGCGTCGCCTCGCTCGCGAACTGCTTCCCGATGATCCCGGCCGGTGCCGCGCACCACGAGGTCATGCTGGACGAGAACACGATGTACCGTCTGCCCCGCGCGTGATCCGCGCGGGGTAGTCGCCGACGGTTGCCGGGCCCACCCATGACCCGGCACCATGGAGTCCCAGCCCTATCCGGCGCGGGACACAATGCGTTCCTACAGGAGTCGCACATGTCGACCGTAAAGACCGACGATCCTCTCGTCGCCACCGAAGGCCGCGTTTTCATGAGCGGCATCCAGGCGCTCGTGCGCCTCCTCGTCGTCCAGCGTCTGCGGGACGAGAAGGCCGGCCTCAAGACGGGCGGCTTCGTGTCCGGCTACCGCGGGTCCCCGCTCGGCGGCCTCGACGAAGCCCTGTGGAAGGCCAAGGCCGTCCTCGAGGAACAGCACATCCAGTTCGTGCCGGGCGTCAACGAGGAACTCGCCGCCACCGCGGTCTGGGGCAGCCAGCAGGTCTCCCTGGTCGGGCCCACGGATTACGACGGCGTCTTCGGCCTCTGGTACGGCAAGGGTCCCGGCGTCGACCGCTGCGGCGACGTCTTCAAGCACATGAACTTCTCGGGCACGTCGCGTCACGGCGGCGTGCTGCTGGTGGCCGGCGACGACCACGGCGCTTACTCCTCCACGCTGCCGCACCAGACCGACCACCTGTTCGCCGCGTCGATGATTCCGGTGCTCTACCCGTGCAACGTGCAGGAGTATCTGGAACTCGGCCTGCACGGCTTCGCCATGTCGCGCTTCTCCGGCTGTGCGGTCGCCTTCAAGGCGCTGGCCGACACGGTCGAGTCCTCCGCCTCCATCCCGGCGGATCCGTTCTCGCTGCAGACCGTGATCCCCGCCGACGTCGTGCTGCCCGAAGGCGGGCTCAGCGCGCGCCTGTGGGCCGGCACGCTGGGCTCGCAGGCCCGCGCGCAGGAAGCGCTGATGCAGGACCACAAGATCTACGCCGCCATCGCCTACGCGCGTGCCAACCGGCTGAACCGCGTGACGGTGGATTCGCCCAATGCGCGCCTCGGCATCGTCGCCTCGGGCAAGTCGTACATGGACGTGCTGGAAGCCCTGGAAGAGCTGGGCATCGACGAAGCCGCCGCCGCGCGCATCGGCATCCGCCTGTTCAAGGTCGGCATGCCCTGGCCGCTGGAACCCGTGGGCGTGCGCGAGTTCGCGCGCGGCCTGGAGGAAATCCTGGTGGTCGAGGAGAAGCGCCAGGTCGTCGAGTACCAGCTGAAGGAACATCTCTACAACTGGAACGCCGACGTGCGCCCGCGCGTCATCGGCAAGTTCGACGAGCAGGGCGAGTGGGTCGGGACGCGCGGCGAATGGCTGCTGCCCGCGACCAGCGACTTCTCCGTCGCGCAGATCGCCCGCGTGATCGCGAGCCGCATCGCGCGCTTCCACCAGAGCGATCTCATCTCCGCGCGTCTGTCGTTCCTCGAAGCGAAGGAAGCCGTGCTGCGCAAGGCGGTGGACACGCCCGCCCGTCCGGCCTACTACTGCTCGGGCTGTCCGCACAACCGCTCGACCAAGGTGCCCGAGGGCAGCGTGGCGCTCGCAGGCATCGGCTGTCACGTGATGGCGTCGTCCATCTACCCCGAGCACACCAAGACCATGACGCAGATGGGCGGCGAAGGGGTCACGTGGATCGGTCAGGCGATGTTCTCCAACCGCGAGCACGTGTTCGCGAACCTGGGTGACGGCACGTACTTCCACTCCGGCCACCTCGCGCTGCGCGCCGCCGTCGCCGCCAACGTGAACATCACCTACAAGATCCTCTACAACGACGCCGTCGCCATGACGGGCGGTCAGCCCATCGACGGCACGCTCACGGTGCCGCAGCTCGCGCACCAGGTCGCCGCCGAAGGCGTGCGTCGCATCGCCCTGGTGACCGAGGATCTCGGCCGCTACACCGATCGCGCGGCGCTGCCGGCCATCGTTACGCTGCACGACCGCAAGACCCTCGACGCCATCCAGCGTGAAATGCGCGAGGTGAAGGGCGTGTCGGTCATCCTCTACGACCAGACCTGCGCCGCCGAGAAGCGCCGCCGTCGCAAGAAGGGCGAGTTCCCGCAGGCCAAGGAACGCGTGTTCATCAACTCCCGCGTCTGCGAAGGCTGCGGCGACTGCGGCGTGGCATCGAACTGCGTGTCCCTGCTGCCCCTCGAAACCGAACTCGGCCGCAAGCGCGAGATCGACCAGTCCGCCTGCAACCAGGACACCACCTGCGTCGAAGGCTTCTGCCCCAGCTTCGTCACGCTGACGGGCGCCAAGGTCCGCAAGACGAAGTCGTCGAAGGAAGACACGTTCCCGGCCGTGCCGGAACCGGCCGTCCCGGCCCTGACCGACCGTCCGTACAACATCATCGTCACGGGCATCGGCGGCACCGGCGTCATCACCATCGGCGCGATGCTGGGCCTCGCCGCGCACCTCGAAGGCAAGGGCGTCTCGGTGCTCGACATGACCGGCATGTCCCAGAAAAACGGTGCGGTCACGTCGCACGTGCGCCTCGCACTGAATCCCAGCAGCATCCACGCGCAGCGCGTCGCCACGGGCGAGGCCGACCTCGTCCTGGGCTGCGACATGCTCACCGCGGGTTCGCAGGACGTCATCGCCAAGACCCGTCCCGGCGTCACCGTGGCGGTCGTGAATCTCCACGAACAGCCGCCCGGCTATTTCGCCCGCCAGCCCGACTGGCAGTTCCCCACGGAGAAGATCCGCGCGCTCATCGACGAGTCCGTCGCCGACCGCTCGCACTACGTGGACGCCACCCGTCTCGCGACCGCCCTGATGGGCGATGCCATCGCCACCAATCTGTTCATGCTGGGCTACGCCTACCAGAAGGGGCTGGTTCCGCTCGGTGCCGACGCGATCGCTCGCGCCATCGAACATCACGGCGTGGCGGTGAAGTCCAATCTGGCCGCCTTCCTCTGGGGCCGTCGCGCCGCTGCCGATCTGTCGAAGGTGGAACAGATCGCCACGCCGACCGCGCCGGTGGTCGTGCAGATGCCCGTGCGGCTCGACGATCTCGTCCGCCGGCACGTGAAGTTCCTCACCGAGTACCAGAACGCGGCCTATGCGGCCCGGTACTCCGCCGTCGTCGAGAAGGTGAAGGCCGCCGAATCGGCCCTCGGCCGGGGTGATTCGCTCGCGAAGGCCGTGGCACGCTCGCTGTTCAAGCTGATGGCCTACAAGGATGAATACGAGGTCGCGCGCCTCTATGCCGACGGCGAGTTCCGCAAGCAGCTCGAGGCCACCTTCGAAGGCGACTTCGAGGTCACGTTCCATCTCGCCCCTCCGCTGTTCGCGAAGCGCGATGCGCAGGGTCGGCTGACGAAGCGCCGTTACGGTCCCTGGATGGCACGGGCGTTCGGCGCGCTGGCCAGGCTCAAGTTCCTCCGGGGCACGGGTCTCGATCCGTTCGGCCGCACCGAAGAACGGCAGCTCGAGCGCAAGCTCATCGAAGACTACGTCGCGACCGTGGAAGCCCTGCTCCCGCGGCTGGACGAAGGCAATCGCGATCTGGCTCTGGAACTCGCCGCGGTGCCCGAGCAGATGCGCGGCTTCGGACACGTGAAGGAAGCCAACGTGAAGAAGGCGCTGGCGCGGTGGAAGGAACTGGAAGCCGCGCTGAGTGCGGTGACCGGCAACGCGCCGAAGGCCGCTCCGGCCCAGGCGGACAGGAAAGTCGCCGCGACGGTGAGTTGAGTCAGCAACCCATGACCCGCGCAGCCGCGCGGGTCATGCGATCAGCGCGGGAGCAGCGCGGCGGTCATCGCCGCGCGCTCTTCCTCCAGCGACGTGCGGGCCACCGATTTCCCTGCACGCCGATACCAGTAGCCCGCATTGTCCAGATCGCCTTCCACGCGGTGGAGATGGGCGTGGACCCACGCGGCGTCCTGCGATTCGTCGTCCTGCACCAGGATGTGAGCCCGATCCCACTCACCACGCGCGCAATGCCACAGGGCCCTCAGCGGACCTGTCGCGCCTTCAGGTGCCTTCGGCTGGGCAAGCCATTCCAGCGCATCCATCCCGCGCGCGCTCAGGCGTAGCAGCGTGAGAGAGCAGCTTCGGGATCGACGATGCGCGTCCAGCCGTAGGGGTCCGCCGTGCGGCCGTACTGGATGTCGGTCAGGGCCGCGTAGAGCTTGCGGGTGACCGGCCCGGCCTCCCCGGCGCCCACGACCGTGTCCTTGCCGTGCCGGCCGATGCGGCCGACCGGCACCACCACGGCCGCCGTGCCCATGCAGAACACTTCCGAGATACGCCCCGACGCGATGTCGCGCAGCACCTCGCTCGCGTCGAGCAGGGCTTCGCGCACCGGATGGCCGAGATCCGGCGCCATGCGCAGCACTGAGTCACGCGTGATGCCCGGCAGGATGCTGCCGCTCAGCGCGGGCGTCACGATCTCGCTGCCGCCGTACACGAACGCGATGTTCATCGAACCCGCCTCCTCGACGAAACGGCGCTCCACCGCGTCGAGCCACAACACCTGCTGATAGCCGTCCACCCGCGCGGCCTCCGTGGCGAAGAGGCTCGCCGCGTAGTTGCCGATGGTCTTCGCTGCGCCGGTCCCGCCCGGGGCGGCACGCACGTGGTGTTCCTCGACGCGGATCCCGACCGGCTGGAACCCGGACGCGAAGTAAGGCCCCGCCGGACTCAGCAGGATCGAGAAGAGGAACGCCCGGCTCGCCCGGACTTCCAGCGTCGCCTCGGTGCCGATCAGGAACGGACGGATGTAGAGCGAAGCGCCCTCGCCGGGAGGCACCCAGTCGCGCTCCAGCGAGACGATCGTGTCGATCGCATCGACGAAATCGGTGGGATCCAGAGTCGGCATCGCGAGTCGCACTGCAGAGGCGTTGAACCGCGCGGCGTTCGCATCCGGACGGAAAAGCTGCACCCGCCCGTCCGGACGAAGATAGGCCTTGGTGCCTTCGAAGATGCCCTGGCCGCTATGGAAGATGTTTGCGGCCGCATCGAGGGCGATCCGCCCTGCCGGACCAATGACGGCCTCTCCCCATCCGCCGGACGTCTCGTACCGCTGCTCCAGCGTGCGGCGCGTGAACACTCGCCCGAAACCGAGCGGGTCGGGCAACCTGACCGGGCCGTCGTCCGGCATGGCCTGCAAGCGAAACTGCATCGAGATCTCTCCCGCCCCCTTTGGAAGCTCTGCTCGACTGGTGCGATCGCCCCACCTCGACAGAGCTTCCCTTGCAGGGACTTGTTCGTGGTTCAGAAATCCAGCGCGAAATCGAGGCCCACGTAGAACGAGCTCGCGCCCTGCTGGAAGTGCCGGCCCGCCCGCAAGGCGAGCGAGGAATCCGCCGTCGGCTTGAGACCGCCCAGCGTGAGCCCCAGCTTCGTCGCCCGGTAGTCGCGATCGCCCATGAGCACCAGTTCGGGCCCCAGTTCGAAGCCGTCTCCGACGGTCGTCACCAGGTGCGAGCGTACCCAATAATGCTCCAGTCCGAAGGTGTAGGACGCGATGTTGCGGCTGCGCCAGCGAGACGAGACGTCGTTGGCCAGTTCGAACTGCAGCTTTGGCCAGAGCTGAGTCCCGCTCACCCGCGACCCCGGGTCCTCGGGCGTGAAGCGCGTATCCACGTATCGCAGTCCCGCATACCCGGCGACGGCGAGACCGCCGCGGGTCACGTGGTAGCCCAACGCCGCTTCCAGGCCACGAGCGCGCGCATCGATGGGCTGCGGATCGCGCAGATAGAGCGCGGGATTCGACACTTCGTAACCGTAACGATTGCTGTCGGCCCAGAGCCGCGTGACCCAGCCCTGCCCCAGCCGGTTGTCGCCAGGCAGCGGAAGCAGCGCGCCCACGTAAGCGTAGTGCTCGCCCTGCCGCCGCTTCTCCACGCCGGCCAGCAGCAGACGTCCGCCCGCGTGCGCGGTCTGCACCGCGAGTACCGCGGCCATGGCGCAGCCGACCAGGCGCGCTGCCCTCATCGCAACTCCGCCGGCGACTCGCCCGACGGCTCGAACCGGTAGAAGTACAGCGGGGTGCCGCTCGCGAGCATCGCGTCGAACAGAACGGCCGTGCCACGCATGGGTTGCGTGCCGGTCCGCGTGGTCACGTACACCGTGAGATCCTCCTTGACGCCGATACGGCGGAACGCGATGAGGGTGCGCGGCTCGTCCGGTCCCGCGCGTACGGCGATCACGCCCACCCGCGTTTCGCCCACGCCACCGCGACTGCGGATCAGCGCGGACGCCCATCGCGGCCGCTCCTCCTCGCCATCGCGCGGCGTCGGTCGCATCCAGCGGCGCAGACGGTCCAGCGGGGTGAGCGATCGCTCGGCGAAACGGTTGAGCTTCCACTGCAGGTCGGAGCCGTAGAGGAACGCGAGCAGTTCATCGCGGCTCTCCGGCCGCTCCCACAGGAACTCGCACCCGAGCGCGCGGGCATCGCTGTCCTTGCTGCTGCCGAACATCGCCCGCACCTGCGCCCGGAATCGTACCCGACTCGCCGGCAGCACAATCTCGCCGTGGACGAGGTCACCCACGCACAACGAGTCCGGAAACTGCCCGTAGTACTTGAAACCGTCACCGGACACGTCGTCGAGCACGCCCGCCTGCGGATGCCGGCCCTCCGCATCGAGCATCGCAGGCAGGGGAATGGGGAACCGGTACTCGCGCCGATGGAACGTCGCAATACGCCGCGTGAATCCGATCACGAGCTGCGCGAGGCTCGCGTTGACACCGGCCCAGAACACGTTGGCGATGACCGCACCCAACGGCAGCGGCGAGACCTGCAGCCCGTACAGCAGCACTCCCACGGGTACCGCCAGCGCGTTCACCGTCAGCACGAGGGTCTGCGGCAGCATGAACCGGCGCGCCGCCGTTGCAGCGTCGGCCGCGCGAATCTTGTCCGTGACGCGAAAGCGCAGTCGATCCCGGACGAGCGCGGTCGTCGCCCAGATGAAGGCTGCGTAGCGCGCCATGTCGTATCTCTGCGTGTCGAGCGTCCGGCCATACCCCCGCCCGACTTCCTCGAACACCCAGAAGCTCAGCAGGAAGTAAGGCACGAATCGCGCGAGGAACTCCCAGGACAGCTCCGAAATGGGCATGACGCCCGTCGTCAGAACGATCACGGGGGCCAGGTAGAACACGAGCTTCTGCCAGCCGTCGAAGTACATCACGATGCTGGCGAAGTAGTTGAGCTTCTGCCCCGGCGAGAGGCCGCGGGCGAAGAGCACAAAGCCGTGGCGCCGCAGGACCTGCATGGCGCCCTGCCCCCAGCGCATGCGCTGCTTGATGAACGGGACAATGTCCGTGGGCGCCAGCCCGAACGCCAGTGACTGGGCGTGGTACACCGACTTCCAACCCTTCTGGTGGATGCGCAGCGAGGTGTCGAGATCCTCCGTGAGGGTCGCCACCGAGAACCCGCCGATCTCGTCCAGCGCGGCGCGCCGGAGCACGCCGCACGTCCCGCAGAAGAAGGTGGCATTGCGCATGTCCTTGCCGCGCTGGATCACGCGGAAGAACAGCGACTGTTCGTTCCACACGAGTCGCCCGCCGCGTCTCGCGCGGTGCTGGAACGAATCGAGGTTGTAGAAATCCTGGGGCGTGGAGACGAAGGCGACGTCGGGGTCGGTGAAGTAGCCGAGCGTGCGCTGGAGAAACTCGCGCGACGGCGCGTGGTCTGCGTCGAAGATGCAAACGTACTCGCCACGCGCGAATCGCAAGGCGTTGTTCAGGTTGCCGGCCTTGGCGTTGTCGTTGCGTTCCCGCGAAAGGTAGAGAACATCGAGCTCCACGGCGAGCGCCTTCATTTCGGGACGGTCACCGTCGTCGAGCAGCCAGGTGGTGTGCGGATAGTGCATGAGCTTCGCAGCCAGCAGCGTGCGCCTCAGCATCTCCACGGGCTCGTTGTAGGTCGTAACGAACACGTCGACGCGCAAGCCGGGCGGCGCCTCCGGCGGTTCCCGCACCGACAGCCGCCACACCATGGCGATGTGCATCAGCGAGGTGAAGAACCCGAAGAGTTCCGCCGCATAGAGCACCCCGGAGAAGACGGGCGCCGAGGCATTGAAGGTCGACGGGCGCCACAGCAGATAGGCGACGCCCGCGATGAGATAGAGAACGACGAGCGCCACCTGAGGGCGGCTCAGCGTCTCGGCAGTGATGTTGTCCGGTCGGGCGATGTTCGACGCTCCGGCGTCAGGACCCCGACTGACCGTGCGACCGCATGCGTGCCGCCGACTTCACGCCCGGCGGGCGCGGCGCAGGGCGGATGCGACGACCGCGAGACCGCCCAGCACGAGCCACGCACTGCCCGGTTCCGGAATCGCCACGCTCACGCGCACGTTGTCGAGACCCCAGGCCTCGTCGAGATACGGAAAATCGAGATCGTCGCGCACCTGCAGTCCCTGGCTGAAGAACGTGAAGGTGGCGGCCGGCGCCGCGAGCGGCACCTCCATCGACAACCGGTAGACGCTGTCCATGGGCGCCGCCGTGGTGCTGTCGAGGTCTTCCTCGGTCGGCAGGATGTCGAATCGGTACCCGAGCGAGTACCGCTCCTGCGCGCCTGTGGTGGGGAGGCATGGTGAGGTCGCGCCCGGACAATAGGTTTGCGGAGCAAGCGCGCCACTGCCGTGACTGAAAGTCCAGCCTTGAGAGACCGGCGTGCCGCCGCCGGCATCGATGGAGAACCCGAACTCATCCGGGCCTCGCGACACGCCGTTCACGGGGCGCGTATCGCTGCCGTCCCAGGACCACATCAGGTACAGGTCGAACTCCAGTAGCACGCTCGTCGCACCCGCCGGCAGGTCCGTGAGGGAAAGGGTGACCTGGTCCTCCCCGCCGAAGTAACCCAGGAACTTCCGGCTGTCGTCGGCGGGCAACGGTGTGCTGCGGATGCCCCAGGGCTGGGCGGTCGCACTGCTCCATCCGGGCCCCACGGCGCTCTGGAAATCATTGAAGTAAACCTCGTCGCCCAGGGCCGACAGCGGCAGGGCGACGGCGAGGAGCGCGGGAGCGAATCTGGGCAGCACAGGCATCTCCAAGTGCGACATGACAACAGGGTAACGGGGATCACCCCGGGAAGCGGAGCGAAGGTTACCGCGGAATCACCGGAACCACAGGCAGCACGATTCGCACGGACCATGCCACGCATCGGTGTGCAGCGCCACCGCACAAAGCAGTGCCAGGGAAGGACTGACAAGCGGAGCGGCCGCGACGGAGGTCCTCCGGGCGGATGACGCGAAGGTCCGGACCGTCGCGTGCAAGGACCCGAACAGTTGCTCTGCGTCGCTTCTGTGCATCCGATCTTCACGTCGACTGCGTATGTGGGGACAGGTGCGACGCGGGACAGACCCGATGGCCGCACGAGATTCCCCCTTTCCACCAAGGAGAAACGAAAATGCAGAAGACTCTCATCGCGTTGTTGATCGCTTCCTTCTTCTCGATCGGCGCCTCCGTCAGCGTCGCCGCCGACGGTGACGCTGTGAAGACAGGTGCCGCCAAGGAATTCGGTCGGGAAGCCGAGTCCGAGGGCAAGAAGCAGAAGTTCGGGCGCGAAGCCGACGCCAAGAAGGAGAAGTTCGGTCGCGAAGCCGATTCCAAGAAGGAGAAGTTCGGTCGCGAGGCCGACGCCAAGAAGGAGAAGTTCGGCCGCGAAGCGGACGCCAAGAAGGAGAAGTTTGGTCGCGAAGCTGATGCCAAGAAGGAAAAGTTCGGACGCGAGGCCGATTCCAAGAAGGAAAAGTTCGGACGCGAGGCCGATTCCAAGAAGGAGAAGTTCGGCCGCGAAGCCACCGACGACGCTACGCAGTCTGCGGCAGCCGCCAAATAAGAGACCTTCGCGCGGCGCGGGAGGATGTCCGAGTCCGTGTGCCGAAGTCCTGTGACGTGTCCGGGGCTTCGGCGTTCGGCGACGGGGAGTCCCGCCGCCGCCTGTCGAATCCTGTTCCGGCCATTCATGACTCTCACCGTGTTCACCGCGATCCGCAGGCTTCGGGGCCTGCTGCTGGCGCTTCTCCTGTCGGCGTCCGGAGTTCCGGCCCTCGCGATGAACGCGAGCGACGTCGCCTCGTGCGGTCCCAACGCAAAGACGAGCGTGGAGACGCTGCGGGGCCTCATCGATATCCACGTGATCTGCGATCGAGTGTTCTTCGAACTGCCGATCGATCTGCTCGGCAAGGACCTTCTGGTGACGGCCGAGTTCGCCGCGGTATCCGTCGACACGGAGGAGGCATCGCCCGGTGAAATCGTCTTCAACGGGCTGATGCGATTCGTTCGCCGTGGCGGCAAGGTCTTCCTCGAACGCGTCCAGTACGACCTCTGGGCGGAGCAGGTGCCCAACCTGCAGCGCGCCGTCGAAGCGGCCCAGCTCGGCACCGTGGTGAAGGCCTTCGACATCACCGCCGAGGGCGAGAAGGGCGCACCGGTCATCGACGTGACCGGGCTGTTCGCCACCGACGTACCGGAAGGCTTCGGCCAGGAGTACAAGCGCCAGTTCAAGCTGTCGTCGGTGGACCCGAAGCGCTCGTACATCTCCCGCGTCAAGGCATTTCCGAACAACGTGAACGTGCGCTTCTACCAGACCTGGGTGCCCGACGCCGCGGACCGCGCGAAGCACGACGTGCACGACACGGGGTTCCTGTTCAACACCAGCATTCTCAAGCTGCCCGAGAAGCCGATGCGTCCGCGCTACTGGGACGAGCGCGTCGGCTACTTCCCGGTGCGGTTTCTGGACTACGGCACGGAAGAGCACGGTGGCGTACGCCGGGGCTTCATCCAGCGCTACCGGCTGGAGAAGCGCGACCCCGCCGCCAAGGTGTCGGAACCCGTGGCGCCCATCGTGTTCCACCTGAGCCGTGACATCCCCGCGAAGTGGCGGCCCCACCTCCGCGCCGCGGTGGAGAGCTGGAACGAGGTGTTCGAGACCGCCGGCTTCCGCAACGCCATCGTCGCGAAGGATGCCCCGTCCGAGACCGAGGACCCGGAGTGGGACCCCGAAGATCTGCGCTTCAACGTGATCCGCTGGACACCGAGCGGCCGCCAGAATGCGACAGGCCCCGCCGTCGTGGACCCGCGCAGCGGCGAGGTGATCGCCTCCCACGCCATCTTCTGGCACGACATCCTGAAACTCCTGGAGACCTGGTACGTGACGCAGGCAGGCGCGGTGGATCCGCGTGCGAGATCGTTGCCTCTGCCCGACGACCTGATGGGCGATCTGCTGAAGTACGTCGCAACGCACGAGATCGGCCACGCCCTGGGCCTGCGTCACAACTTCAAGGCGCACGCGGCATTCACCGTCGAACAGCTGCGTGATCCGGCCTGGACGGCGAAGTGGGGCACCTCGGCCTCGATCATGTCCTACGCGCGCTTCAACCATGTCGCGCAGCCCGGCGACAACGCCCATCTGCTGCCGAAGTTCGGGCCGTACGACTTCTTTGCCATCCAATGGGGCTACCGGGAGCTCGCCGGCGAGATGTGCACCGACGACGAATGGGCCTTCCTCGACGAATGGGCGGCACGTCAGGGCGACGATCCGATGCTGCGGTTCGGCGGCGAGGATCGCGTCGCGGAGTTCGATCCGGACGTCGGGACGCAGGTGCTGGGTTCAGACCCGTTGAGGGCCACCGACCTCGGGCTGCGGAACATCGATCGCATCGCGGGCACGCTGGTCGCGACCACGGCGAGCGTCGGGCGGGACTATTCGCGATTGAGCGAGTTGTACGAAGCACTCGTGAAGAAGCGTGACAGCGAACTATCGTCCGTCGCGAAGCTCGTGGGCGGCGTGACCGAGACGCGATACCAGACAGGCCGCGGCACCGCCCCCTTCTCGCCCGTGCGGCCGGAGCGTCAACGCGCCGCGGTAAAGTTCCTCACAAAGCACGCGTTCGTCCGCCCGGAGGCACTGCTGGCGCCGGATCTGCTCCGTCGCATCTCGCCAACACGCGGCGCCGACCCGCTGCACGGTTCCAACATCGCGCTGCTTTCTCAGCTGCTGCGACTCGGCGTGTTCCAGCGGATGGCGGAGGCCCGTGACTTCTGGCGCGACGACCGCCCTTACGTCGGCATCGATCTGCTCCAGGACCTCAATCGCGGCCTGTTCTCGGAACTGGAAGCGAAGTCGCCACGCATCGATCTCTACCGGCGGACCCTGCAGCGAAGCTACATCACCCGGTTGCGTGTCGTGTCCGGCAAGCAGGAGGACCCCGAGGAGACGGCATCCACCTCGTTCAGCGCCGAAGAGCGGGACCGCGGCAGTCCGTCCCGGTTCCGGAAGTCGGATCGTTCGCTGCAGTACTTCACCTCGAACCTCGCCTCGGCGGCGCAGGCCTATCAGGTGGCGCCGGGAAGCTCGAGCGAGTTCCGCGCCGCCTTGAGCGAGGGCGTGATGCACCTCGGCAGGCTGATCACCCGCGCGCTTCCGCGGGTAAAGGATCCCGAGACCGCCGCGCACCTTCGCGATCTCGTCCGGCAGCTCGAAGGGATGATTTAGGGAAGGGCCGCGCAACCGGCGCGGACCTTCCCTCGGCAACCCCCGCCCCCTCCCCGGGAAGGCTTCCCGGCCGGGCTCCGGCAGGGGAGTTTCACCTCAAGATTCCTCGCCGTTGGCCGTTACGCGCTGTTGTCCCAGTCCCTGCGTCCTTCGCGGCAAAAGATTCCCCGGCCATGACGAAACCCCGAGTCGACTTCACCCCCGAACTGACCCACACCGACATCGAGAGGGTCCTGCAGAGCGTCGAGATTCCCGCGTGCCCCGCAATGCTTTTCGAGGTCATGGGCGAGTCGCAGAAAGACGCTCCCGACATCCGCCGGCTGACGAAGCACATCAGCAACGATCTGGGCTTGTCGGCTGCCACGATCAAGCTCGCCAACTCTCCTCTGTTCCGGTCGGCTGAGCCCGTGTCTTCGGTGAGGAAGGCGGTGGAGCGACTGGGCATCCAGAACATCGTCTGCGTCGTCGTCGGCACGGCGCTTCGCAACACCATGACCGGACTCAGTTCCGACTTCGTGGATCGCTTCTGGAGCCGCACGTCCGTCCTTGCAGTTTCCGCGGCCATGGTCGCGCGTCGCCAGTACGGGGTGTCGCCCGATGCAGCCTACACCTACGCGATGTTCCACGATGCCGGGATTCCGTTGCTCATGAAGCGATTTCCGGAGTACGCCCAGGTCGTCTCCCAGTGCCAGAAGCTGGGACAGCTCATGATCGGCGCCGAAGCGGACTACTTTCCCTGCACGCACCCGATCGTCGGGTCGCTGCTGACGCGCAACTGGGGACTGCCCGCCAGCGTCGGTCAGGCCATCCGTTTCCATCACGACCCTGATGCCTACGAGCTGCCGGACTCGACCCTGCCCGGGAACTCCGTCTCGCTCATCGCCATCACCCATCTCGCCGAACACATCCTGAGCGAGGTGAGCGGGGAGCAGGATCTGGAGGTGGGGGACGTGCTGTTCGAAAAGGCCCTCACGCACTTCGGCATTTCCGGCGAGGACGTGGACCAGCTTCGCGAAAGCATCGCGCTCGTGGTGGACGACGCGAAGCACTAACCGCAAGGGTCAGTCCTCCGACGGACGGGCTGCGATTCAGTTCGGCTCGTCGGGTTCCTGCGAGAACAGATACTGCGCGGCGTCGGCGTACCCTTCCGCACGCGACGAAACTACGCCACTGCGCTTCGCGACTCCCAGCGCGGCCTTGTGCGCCTGCGCCCGAAGGGCCACCTCGTCGAGCGTCACCAGCATCCGGTCACGCATCACGACCCTGCCGCCGATGACGACCGTCTCCACCTCGGCCCCCGTCGCCTGATAGACCAGAGCGGACGGCAGATCGTGGAATGGCGCGAGTGCAGCGAGATCGATGACGATCAGGTCCGCCGCACGCCCCGGCGATATCGCCCCTACCTCCCGGTCGAGACCGAGGACACGCGCCCCCCCGCGAGTCGCGAGGGTGAGCATGGTGTCGGGAGACACCGCTGTGCCGTCACGCTCCCGGAGCTTCGTGGACATCGCCCCGGTTCGCATCTCCGTGAACATGTTGACGTGGTCGCTTGCGTTGGTGTCGTCGGTCCCCAGGCCGACGGTGATGCCTGCGGCCAGCACTTCACGCAGCGGCATCACGCCGTCCGCAAGGAACGCATTGGTCGAGGGCTGCCAGGTGACCGAGACACCGGCCGCAGCGAGAGTCCGCAGTTGCGGAGGCCGCAGCCACACGCAGTGCGCCGCGACGAGCCGCGATGACAGCAGCCGGTTCCGTCGCATCCAGTCCACGACATTGATCCCATCGATCTGCACGTCAGCTTCCACTTCGGCCAGGTGCACCATGAGCCGCGTGTCGCGTGCCTCGACGAGTTCCACGGCGCGGCGGAAACCTCCCACCGTCACGAAGTGGGCCTCGTTCACGCCGGCGCCGATGCGCAGCAGCGGATTGTCGCTGCCTCGCCGATCCATCAGCGCCGCAATGTCGGCGAGCGCCCTGGCAGCAGGTTCCCGGTTGGCCCTCAGCGCGCGCGGCGGCGCGTCGGAGAAGTTGCGGAAGTAGAGTGCACGGATGCCGGCTGCGGTGATGCCCTCGAGCGTGGCCTCCACCAGATCCGCCCGATTGCCGAAGTCCGTGCTGTCGCCGATGGTGGTGATGCCGCTGCGGATCGCCTCTGCACAGAAAAGCTTCGACGCGACGAGAGCGTCCGCTGCGCGATAGGCGGGAAGCGCCCGGTACATGAGCCGCTCCAGCCAGTCGTGATAGCTCAGGCCGTCCGACAGGCCGCGCATCAGCAGGTGGATACCGTGGCAATGCGCGTCCACGAAGCCGGGCATCACCAGCTTGCCGTGCGCATCGAGGATCTCTTTCGCCCGCGGCTTGCGCTGGCGCGTCAGCCCGACGATGCGACCGTCACGCACCAGCACGGTCGCGCGGATGGTCTCGCGCGCGTTGCGAACCATCGGGAGCACGGTCCCGCCGACGATGGCGAGATCCGCAATCGGTTCACGATCGGGCATCGTGTCCTCCGGTCAGCCGGCCTGTCATTTCACGAGCGGAAGCAAGCCGCCGTCGAACATCTTTCCGGCATCCACGAGTTCTGCAGTCATCTTGTTCTCGTGCAGGAATTTCGCGATCTCGCGCGTGGTCTGCACCGCCTTGCCGGGCGCCGCCGCTGTTCCGATGAGCGTGGCGGAGTCGGCAAGCGTGTACAGGCGGTCCTTGTTCATCATGTCGCGCACGGCCTGCGGGTCCTGCTCCAATGCCTTGCCCACGATTCGCGCCGTCTCCGACGGATTGTCGATCGCCCACGCGGTACCCTTCGCCAGCGCACCGAGGAAGGCAACCAGTTCGTCCTTCTTGGACTTCATGGTTCCCGGCTTCACCGCGACGGCGTTGATGATGAGATCCGGCGCGTCGCGGGTGCTGTAGAGCACCTGTCCGCCCTTCGACAGTCCCTGCGTGATGAACGGCTCCCACGTCACGGCGGCATCGACCTTGCCGGCCGCGAACGCGTTGCCGGCATCGTCGCCGTTGAGATTGACCAGCGACACGGCGGAGGCCGGCACCTTGTACTTGGCCAGCGCCTTCAGAAGCAGCAGGTGGTTGGCCTGTCCGAGGGAGACGCCCACCTTCTTGCCGCGAAGGCCGGGCACCCCGTCGATCGTCGACTTGCCGATGACCGCATCAGCACCGAAGGAGGAGTCGATGAGGGCGATCACCCGCAGGTTGTCGGCACCGCGATCGTTGGCCGTGAGGCAGGTATCGAGCGTGGACAGATGCACGTCGACATCGCCAGCGAGCAGCGGCGGGAGTCCGTCAGCCGGCGTGCTGAACACCTTCTCGTCCACGCGAAGGCCGGCTTCCTTGAAGAATCCCTTCTCCATCGCGACGAAGAAGCCGGCATAGCCGACCCAGTAGTCGTGTGCCACGCGCAGCGGCCGCAGGGTCTGCGCTTGAGACAGACCGGCGGAGAGGGCGATCGTGACGGCGAGCAGAACCCGGGCAAGGATGGGTACGCGCATGTTGGGTCACTCCTGTAGTTGGTCGGGACCGAAGCGGCCGGTCCGGTCCGGCGTCGCGCAACGATCTCATCCGTCAACGGCAAGACCGGTGCCATCACGCTTTCGGACGGCTAGGAGGGCAGACGGCCGCGGTCTGCGCCATCCGGGAGGCGGCGGCGCACTGTCGTGGGGCATGCCCAGCCGCGGGCGCACCTCGATGGGGTCGGGCACTGCCGAGCGCGTACGTCCTGCGGCCAGTGTCGGGTCTTGACCCGGCATCCCGGTCTCGGGGATTCTTCAGCGCACATCAGGAACCCCGGAGTCCGCTGTGCGCGATCTGCAGTGTCGAGCTGTGCCGTTCAAGTTGTGCCGTTCATCTTGAGAGAGGGTTCGCTCCCCATGCGCAGTCGGTGCGGAAGTCTTCCGGGACGCCGGTGATGCGGCGCCGTTCCCCTTGGCTCGTGGCCCTTTGCGCCCTATGCCTGACTCTCTCCGCTTGTGCGCGGGAAGGGGGCTTGCGCGAACGGCTGCGGGAACGCGCCGAGGCGCGACGGTCAGAAGCGTCCCACCCTGCGGATGACGGAAGACTCACCGCACCGGGGGACTACACCTACACGCTGCAGCACGGCGGCCTTACCCGTCGCTATCGCGTGCACGTGCCGCGCAGCGTTCGGCCAGGGCAACGTCCCGCGCTCCTGCTCGCTTTCCACGGCGGGGGCGGCAACATGAATCACATGGCCGACGACGACAACTACGGCCTCATCGCCAAATCGGAGAGTGCCGGATTCGTCGTCGTTTTCCCGAACGGCTACAGCACAATGCCCGGCGGCGGTCTGGCGACCTGGAATGCCGGCGAGTGCTGCGGCAGCGCGCGCGACAAGGACGTGGACGACGTTGGGTTCGTGCGCGAGGTCCTCGCCGATCTCGCGACACGAATCGAAGTCGACACCCGCCGCGTCTTCGCGACCGGCATGTCGAACGGCGGGCTGTTCGCCTATCGTCTCGCGTGCGAGATGCCGGATCGTATCCGGGCGATCGCCGCGGTCGCCGGCACCGACAACACGCGCACCTGCAATCCCTCCCGTCCGATTCCGGTTCTCCACATCCACGCGAAGAACGACACGCACGTTCTGTTCGAAGGCGGCGCCGGCCAGGATGCGTTCCGCGACGTGGCGAAGGTCACCCAGTTCACGTCCGTACCGGAGACCATCGCGCGCTGGACGCGACGGAACGGCTGTGGGACCACACCGAGAGCCGTGCTGGAGCGCCCGGGCGCCTACTGCGAAAGCTACTTTTTGTGCAGGGAAGGCGCGACAGTGCAGCTGTGCGTGACCGCAGCCGGCGGCCATTCCTGGCCGGGCGCGGCGAAGGTGCGTCGCGGCAAGGAACCCGCATCGCAGGCCCTGTCAGCGAACGATGTGATGTGGGACTTCTTCGAGAAGACCGTCCCGTAGCCCGGACGACGAAGCAGACCTCTTGCTGAAGCCCGTCGCGCCTGCAAAACGATGTTCCAGCCCCTGCGCGGCGCCGGACCAGGCCTTACGCCGTGCGAAATCGGGAGACTGACTCGCCGAGTTCGGCGCTGATGAGGGCGACCTCGGCAACTCGATCGAGCGTCGCATTCATGCTCTCTGCGATGCGCAGGGCTGTAACGGCATCGCCCCGGATGCTTTCCACGATCGCGTCGACCGTCATGGCTTGTTCTGTCGCCGCCGAAGCGATCCCGGCGATGCACACGTGCGTCTCCAAGGACGAGTTCCCGATATCGTCGAACGTTAGACGCATCGTACGCATCACTTGATCGGCCTGCGTCACCTCCCCGGAAGCGACAGCCATGGATCGCTCTGTCTCTTCGGCGTCGCGCCGCACCGTCACCACGTTCCGCTCGATCACCGCTGTGGCATCCATGGTCTTGGCGGCAAGTTTCCGAACCTCGTCGGCGACGACGGCGAACCCGCGCCCCTGTTCGCCGGCGCGCGCAGCCTCGATGGCCGCGTTGAGAGCCAACAGGTTGGTCTGATCGGCGATCTCGCGGATCGTCGTGACGAGCGCACCGATGTCGTTCAACCGCGAAACCACTCGGGCTACAGTGGTCTCCAGCGACGATGTCGCTGAACGCACCCGCGCCATGGTCTCGCCCACGCTTCGCGATGCGTCACCGCCTGCTCGCGCGGTGTTCGATGCCTCTTCGGATACCGTGGCGAGGGCTTCGATTCGCGCCGCGATGTCGCGGATCGCGCCTTGAATCGCGCTTGCCGATGCGACGGCGTCTTCGGCATGATCGGACTGCGACGCCGCGCCGACGCGGGCCACCTCTGCCTCCCGGCTGAGGCTGCTTACGACCGCATCCAGGCGCCCATTGGCGGCCTGGATCTTCGTGACCATCGTACCCAGCGACTCCACCATGTTCGCGGCGTCACGAGCGACAGCCCCGGTCTGATCGACGCGATCGGTTTCGATGTGGACGGACAGGTCACCTTCGGCGACATGACGCAGCGACGCCGCCAGTGCGACGACAGGGTTCAATGCGCGCCGCGCGAACAGGTAGGCCGCCGCGACGCCCACCACGAGGACAAGGGTGCCTATCGCAATCGAACGGACGAGAACCTGGTTAAGGACTTCGTCGATTCCTTCGAGCGAGGCATCAGCGCCGACGACATACGAATGGCCAGCGGCCGTCGTGACCGGCACGAACACCGAGCGGAATGTCCCCCACTTGTCCGTATACGTGTCCGTGTGCACCTTTCCATCAGTCACGGCAGCGCGCAACCCAGGACTCGCGTCCGAGTACGGCTCGAGGTATCCCGAGAAATCGCCCCGCGCCATCTCTTCCTTCGTGGGGCTGTCTGCCGTGAACAGGATCTGGCGCTCCCGGGCGACCACGGTGTAGGCATAGGCGACGCCGGCGCCGTCTCGAAACTCGCTGTATCGAGCCAAAGTCTCGAGATAGCGCTCCGCGGTCGGCGACCCACCGACGGCCAGACCGTCATGGTAGGCATCCGCGAACAGTCGCAACCCGTGTGCGGCGGTCAGGAGTTGACGATCCACACCCGCCAGATACTGCTCGGATTGGGCACGGTAGAGATGGGCTGTGAACAGGGCCGTGGCTGCGAGGAGAACGAGCCCCAGGCATACCGCCAGAGTGGTTTCAAGGTTCTTGAAGCGAAGTATTGTTGTTGGTGACTTCATGGGCAAAGGATGCGCGATATGTTCGAACCCCGGCCCGGATGGCGTCCTGGCTGCGGGGAGTCCCCTCACTATCGGCACGGCTTCGCACCTCTTTAGTGCGGTCCCGCTCTCGATCGCGGGACGGTCAGCTGTCGACGGCGCCTTGCGAGCGCCAGCTGACCCAGGGAAGACCCCCACAACGTTCGCGGATTGCGCAGGTTATGCGGACCTTCCCCAGAACTTCAGACCAACGGCGCGATGTACGCCGTCTTCACCGTCGTAAAGAACTCCTGCGCATAGCGGCCCTGCTCACGCGGACCATAGCTGGAGCCGCGACGCCCGCCGAACGGCACGTGGTAGTCGACGCCGGCGGTCGGGAGATTGACCATCACCATGCCGGCCTGGCTGTGCTTGCGGAAGTGCGACGCGTGCTTGAGCGACCCGGTGCAGATGCCGGAGGTCAGACCGAACTCCGTGTCGTTGGCCACGGCCAGCGCCTCGTCGTAGTCCTTCACGCGGATCACGCTGGCCACCGGGCCGAACACTTCCTCGCGGTTGATGCGCATCGTGTTCACCGTCTCGGTGAACAGCGCCGGCTCCAGGTAGAAGCCCTGCGTCTCGCGCGTGAGCAGATTGCCGCCGAAGGCGAGCTTGCCGCCTTCCTTCTTGGCTTCGCCGATGTAGAAGAGATCCTGCTCGAGCTGGCTCTTGTCGACGACCGGACCGATGTGCACGCCGGCCTTCAGCGCGTTGTCGACCACGAGACCCTTCATGCGCTCCACCAGCGCGGCGACGAACTTGTCGTGGATGCCGGCGGCGACGATGAGGCGCGACGACGCCGTGCAGCGCTGGCCGGTGGAGAAGAACGCACCGTTGACCGCAGCTTCCACGGCGGTCTTGAGGTCGGCGTCGTCGAGCACGACGAGCGGGTTCTTACCACCCATCTCGAGCTGGAATTTCTTCATGGTCGCGAGGGCCTTCTGCGCCACCTTGCGGCCTGTCTCGACCGAGCCGGTGAAAGTCACGGCGTCCACGCGCGGGTCGGAGAGGATCGCCTCGCCCACCACGGAGCCGCGACCCATGCAGAGGTTGAAGACGCCCGCCGGGAACCCGGCGCGATGCAGAACGTCCGCGATGGCCCACGAAGATGCGGGCACGAGGTCGGCGGGCTTGAACACTACGCAGTTGCCGTGCGCCAGGGCCGGCGCGATCTTCCAGGCCGGAATGGCGGACGGAAAGTTCCACGGGGCGATGATGCCGACGACGCCGACGGGCTCGCGGGTGATCTCGACGTCGATGCCGGGGCGCACGGAGGAGATCAGCTCGCCCGACTTGCGCAGGACTTCGCCCGCGAAGAACTTGAAGATGTTGCCGGCGCGCACGACTTCGCCGATGCCTTCCGCGAGCGTCTTGCCTTCCTCGCGCGAGAGCAGCGCGCCCAGTTCATCCTTGCGGGCGATGATCTCGACACCGGCCTTCTCGAGCAGATCGGCCCGGGCCTGGGTGTTGAACATGGCCCACGCCGGGGCGGCAGCGCGGGCAGCTTCGATGGCGCGCGCGGTCTGCGGGGCGTCGGCCTGGGCGTACTCGCCGATGACTTCGGACGTATCGGACGGATTGACGTTGCGGGTGTAGTTGGTGCCGGCCACCCATTCGCCGGCGATCAGATTGGAAAACTGCTTGGTGGTCATGGTGGCGTGCTCCCCGTGAAATGCCCGGCATGCTAACGCAAAGCGCCCCGGCGGGTGGCGCGCCGCCGTCCGCGCTGGGCAGCCCGGAACCTCCGCGTCATCCGCGCGGTGGCCATGCGACAATCGGGGCCCCTTCCGCTGGACCCCGATGTCGCCATGTCTTCGTCGCTCAACGCCCGCCCCGCCATCCTCGCCCTGCGCAGTTCCAAGATCCGGGAGGTGGCCAACGCCGGAATGGGACGCGACGACGTGCTGCCATTCTGGTTTGGCGAGCCGGACGAGGTCACGCCCGAGTTCATCCGCAATGCGGCCGTCGCCGCGCTCCAGGGCGGCGACACGTTCTACACCCAGAATCTCGGCATTCCGGAGCTGCGGGACACGATCGCCGGGTACGTATCCCGTCTGCATCGTCCGACCCCGGTCGAGTCCGTCACGGTCACCAACTCCGGCATGTCGGCCCTGATGCTCGTGACCCAGGCCCTGGTGGGCCCGGGCGACCGGACCGTGATCCTCACCCCTATGTGGCCCAACCTGGTGGAGATCCCGAAGATCCTGGGCGGGCAGGCGGTCACCTTTCCGCTCCGCTTCACGCCCGAGGGGTGGCAGCTGGACCTCGACCGGCTGCTGGCGACCCTGACGCCCGATACCCGGCTGCTGTACCTCAATGCGCCGAACAATCCGACCGGCTGGGCGATAGACCGGGACGCGCAGAAGGCGATCCTCGAGCATTGCCGCCGGCACGGCATCTGGATCCTGGCGGACGACGCCTATGAGCGCCTGTACTTCGACGCCCCCGCCGGCCAGCCGGACGTGGCACCCTCGTTCCTCGACATCGCCAGCCCGGAAGACCGGGTGGTCAGCACCAACACCTTCTCCAAGTCGTGGCTCATGACCGGCTTCCGCCTGGGCTGGGTGATCGCGCCGCCGCCGCTCACCGACACACTCGCCACGCTGATCGAATACAACACCTCCTGCGCGCCCGGCTTTATCCAGCAGGCCGGCGTCGCCGCCATCCGCGACGGCGAGCCCGTGATCGCCAGGACGGTCGCCCGCTTTCGCACCGCGCGGGACCACCTCGTCGCCCGGCTGAACGCCCTCCCGGGCATCCGCGTGGCACGACCCGGCGGCGCCATGTACGCGTTCTTCCAGGTCGACGGCATGACAGACAGCCTCACGTTCTGCAAGTCGCTCGTGGCCGAAGCCGGTCTCGGGCTGGCCCCGGGCATCGCCTTCGGCCCCGAGGGCGAGGGCTTCGTCCGCTGGTGCTTCGCCGCCGACATCCCCAAGCTCGACGCGGGGCTCGAACGGCTGGAGAAGGTCCTGCTCCGGCGCAAGGCCGCGTGAACGCCTCCGAGTCCCCCTGGACGCGGCACGAGATCACCGCCTGGATCCTGGCCGGGCTCGGGCTCTTCTTCGTCCTTCGCCTCAAACTCCTGCCCGCGCTGCTCGCCGGCCTGCTGGTCGCCGAACTGGTGCACGTGATCGTGCCGCGGTTGCGATTCTTCAGGGTGACCGGCTACCGTGGCCGCCTGGTCGCCGTGGCGATCCTGGCCATCATCATCGCCTCCCTCATCACCGTAGGTGTGATCGGCCTGCTCGCCTTCTTCCGCAGCGATGCCGGCAGCCTCTCGACCCTGCTCGCCAAAATGGCGGACATCATCGATGCCGCCCGGGACAAGCTGCCCTTGTGGGTCGCGGACCGTCTGCCCGAGGACGCCGAGTCGCTGCGCAGCGCCTTCACGGAGTGGCTGCGCGCCCACGCGGATGACATCCGGGTGGCGAGCACGGCGCTCGGCATCACCCTCACGCAGATTCTCGTCGGGCTGGTCATCGGCGCACTGGTTGCGCTGCGGGAAGCCCAGACCAACCGCTCGCCCGGGCCGCTGGCCGTCGCGCTATCCGAGCGCATGGAGGCCCTCGGCGACGCGTTCCGCCGTATCGTCTTCGCCCAGATCCGGATATCGGCGCTCAACACGACGCTCACCGCCATCTACCTGGCGGGTGTGCTGCCGATGCTGGGGATCAAGTTGCCGCTTCTGAAGACGATGATTGCAGTGACGTTCTTCGTAGGCCTGATGCCCATCGTCGGGAATCTGGTCTCCAACACCGTGATCGTGATCGTGAGCCTGTCGCACTCGCTCGGCGTGGCGGCCGCATCCCTGGGCTACCTGGTCGTGATCCACAAGCTGGAGTACTTCGTGAACGCTAGGATCGTCGGCTCGCAGATCCGGGCAAAAGCCTGGGAACTGCTGACTGCGATGCTGGTCATGGAAGCTGCCTTCGGCATCCTGGGCCTCGTCGCCGCCCCGATCTACTATGCCTACATCAAGACCGCGCTGGTGCAGCGCCGGCTGATCTGAGAACCGCCCCATGTCGGAAACCCCGCAAGCCATGAAGGTCACCATCGTTCCCGTGACGCCGTTCCAGCAGAACTGCTCGGTGCTCGTGTGCCAGGCCACCGGCAAGGCCGCGATCGTGGACCCGGGCGGTGACCTCGACCAGATCGTCGGGGTGCTCGAAGCCAACGGTGCCACGCCGCAGAAGATCCTGCTCACCCACGGGCACATCGACCACTGTGGCGGCACGGCGGAACTCTCCGCGCGCCTGGGCATTCCCGTGGAGGGGCCGCACCGGGAGGATGCCTTCTGGATCGACCAGCTCCCCGAGCAGGGCCGCATGTTCCGCTTTCCGCGGCTGGAGGCCTTCACGCCCGACCGCTGGCTCGAAGGCGGCGACACCGTGAAATTCGGCGAGCAGGAGATGAGCGTGCACTTCTGCCCGGGCCACACGCCGGGCCACGTCGTGTTCTTCCACGCCGGCGTGCGGCTCGCATTCGTGGGGGATGTCCTGTTCCAGGGCTCCATCGGGCGCACCGATTTTCCGCGGGGCGACCACGACACGCTGATCCGCAGCATCACGACGGAACTCTGGCCCCTGGGCGACGACGTCACCTTCGTGCCCGGACACGGCAAGACATCCACGTTCGGCGAGGAACGCCGCACCAACCCCTTCGTATCGGACGCCGCCCTGCGGGGCCGCTGAGCCTGCCGCGTCCTTCCTTCGAGTCCGAGTCCCATGCGCCTGCCCACCCTCGACCAGCTCCAGAAATCTGCCGATCTCGTCTACCGCTACATGCAGCCTACGCCGCAGTACCTGTGGCCGACGCTCGCATCCCGCCTGGGCACCGAGATCTGGCTCAAGCACGAGAACCACACGCCGGTGGGCGCCTTCAAGCTCCGCGGCGGTCTGGTGTACTTCCATGAACTCGCGAACGGCCCGAAGCCGAAGGGCGTGATCAGCGCGACGCGCGGCAATCACGGACAGTCGATCGCCTTCGCCGCTCGTCAGCACGAGATTCCGGCCACGATCGTGGTCCCGGTCGGCAACAGCCGCGAAAAGAACGACGCCATGCGCGCGCTCGGCGCGAAGCTGGTGGAACACGGTGAGGACTTCCAGGCAGCGCGCGAGCACGCCATGGCCCTGGCCGAGGCGGACGGATTGCACATGGTCCCGTCCTTCCACCCGTTTCTCGTTCGGGGCGTCGCGAGCTATTCGCTGGAACTGCTCAACACCGTGCCGAACATCGACGTCCTGTACGTACCCATCGGGCTCGGCAGCGGCATCTGCGGCGCGATCGCCGCTCGCGAGGCACTGGGACTTTCCACGGAGATCGTCGGTGTGTGCTCCATCGAAGCGCCCGCGTATGCAAGGTCCTTCGAATACAAGGAAGCCGTCGAGCGCCCGGTGCGCACTCGCATCGCCGACGGTCTCGCGTGTCGGGTGCCTGACAAGTCAGCGCTGGAAACCATCATCGCGCACGCCGCCCGCATCGTCGAGGTGACGGACGACGAGGTCGAGGAAGCCATGCGCCTCATCTTCTCGGCGACGCACAACGTGGCCGAAGGCGCCGGCGCGGCTGCCGTCGCGGCCGCGTGGAAGGAGCGACACGATCTCGCCGGACGCCGCGTTGCGGCCATCCTGTGCGGGGGCAATGTCGATCGGGACGTCTTCGCGCGCGTGATCGCGGTCCCCTGAAGGGTGCGCACAGGCAGCGCGGTCCGGATGCGCTGCCCCTGACGACGCGGCCAGCACGCGAGCGGAACCACCGCCAGCCACGCACGATCTGACTCGTACGCCACCCACCGCGGAGTTCCACCATGTTCGACCCCGAAGACCTCGTCGCCAATCCCACGGTCGGACCATCGTTCTCCGACTGGGCGGGGTTCGATCCGGGTCGCCGTCGCTGGCTGGGTGCCGCGCTCGGCGCGGGCGCTCTCGCGTTCCTGAGTCCCGGCATCCAGGCGGCGACGCCCCGTCCCCGCATCTCCTTCGACGGCATTCCGGTCGCGGTCGACGATGCGGTTCATGTTCCGGTCGGTTACACGGCACAGGTGATGTACGCGTGGGGAGATCCCGTGTCGGATGGTCCGGCCTTCGCACCCGATGCGAGCCAGTCTGCCGACGATCAGGCGCAGCAGGCCGGCATGCATCACGACGGGATGCACTACTTCGCGCTGCCTCCGCTTGCGGGTCGCCGCAATCACGGACTGATGGCGATCAATCACGAGTACACCGACGACGGGCTTCTCCACACGGACGGCATGCGTACGTGGACCGCAGACAAGGTCCGCAAGTCCCAGGCCGCCCATGGCGTTTCCGTCATCGAGGTTGTCGAGCGCGACGACGGCAAATGGGAGGTCGTACGCCCCTCCCGGTTCGCTCGGCGGGTCACGGCCTATACACCGATGCGGATTGCCGGCCCCGCGGCCGGACACCCCTGGATGCGCACGGAAGCCGATCCCGCTGGACTCGTCGCGCTCGGCACGCTCAACAACTGCGCGAACGGCCATACGCCCTGGGGGACGTATCTCACCTGCGAGGAGAACCTGCAGGCGTACTTCGTTCACAGCGGCACCATCCCCACGCCGCTGCGGCGCTATGGCATCAACGAACGCGGCTTCGGCTACCGGTGGCACGAGTTCGACGTGCGGTTCGACTCGCAGCGGCACCCGAACGAAGCGAACCGGTTTGGCTGGGTGGTGGAGATCGATCCGTTCGATCCGACGGCCACGCCCGTGAAGCGCACGGCACTCGGTCGCTTCAGCCACGAAGGCGCGGCGCACGCCATCGCCAAGGACGGGCGGCTCGTGGTGTACATGGGCGACGACCAGCGTAACGAATACATCTACAAGTTCGTCTCGCGTGATGCTGTCGATCCAAAGCGGCGTGATGGCAATCGCGACCTGCTCGATCACGGCACGCTCTACGTGGCGAAGTTCGGACAGGACGGAAACGGCGAGTGGATCGCCCTCACGCATGGCACGAACGGCCTCGTCGCGGAGAACGGCTTCGCGAGTCAGGCAGAAGTGCTGATCCACACGCGCCAGGCCGGCGACCGCGTCAGTGCGACCATGATGGATCGCCCCGAGTGGATCGCCGTGCATCCTCGCACGGGCGAGGTGTACTGCACGCTCACGAACAACAACAAGCGCGGCGGCACCACGTCAAATGCCGTCGATGGCACCACGGTTCTGGCGAGCGCGCAGCCGCCGGTGGACGCCACCAATCCGCGCGCTGCCAACAGTTTCGGCCACATCGTGCGCTGGCGCGAAGCCGCAGGCGATGCCGCATCTACCCGCTTCGAGTGGGACCTCTTCGTCCAGTGCGGCGATCCGGCGCTCGACGACCCCGCGAAGCGCGGCGACATCCACGGCGATCTCTTCGGCAATCCGGACGGCCTCGCTTTCGATGCGCAAGGTCGGCTCTGGATCGCGACGGACATTTCGCCGACGGCTCTCAACAAGGGTGACTTCGCAGGGTTCGGCAACAACGCCCTGCTGTGCGCCGATCCCGTCAGCGCGGAGGTCCGGCGTTTCCTCACCGGCCCGCGAGGCAGCGAGATCACGGGCCCGTGCTTCGCGCCCGACGGACGCACGCTGTTCGTGAACATCCAGCACCCCGGCGAGAATCCGGGCGAGCGCAACGACCCGGAGCACCCCAAGGCACTCAGCGCCTGGCCCGACGGGTCGTCCGGCGCACGCCCACGATCGGCCACGCTGGCAATCCGTCGGATCGACGGTGGTGTCGTCGGCACCTAAACCGCCACCGCAAAAAAAAAGCCGCGACCGAGGTCGCGGCTGAAGGAACGCGGGCGGAACGGGAACCGCCCGTCTACTGCTGAGTATCTCTTAGCGTTCTGCCCTTACTTGCCCGCAGCGCGACGGCGTCCGACGAAGGCCAGGATTCCCAGGCCGGCAGCCATCATCGCGTACGTTTCCGGTTCCGGCACGGCGGTGATTTCCATCATGCGATCCACGCCGCTCGTCGGGTGCTGGATGTTGACCCAGGCGCGGTTCGGATTCATCGGATCGAAGTAGAGACCCGTGAATTCAGAACCGGGGGTTCCGTTCGAAGCCCAGCGGCCAATCCCTTCGCCGGTGTCCAGCAGGTCGCCATCCTTGTTGAGGTCCTTCGCGAACCAGATGTCGTTGTCGACGCCGCCGTTGCGGTCTTCGATGATGTAGATGTTGCCTTCCGCGTCCATCGCGAGGTTGTCCGGGCTGCGCAGAGCCGCGCCGACCGCCTGACCGGTCGCCAGATCGATCGTGGACTGGTTCGCAAAGATCGAGATCTGCTGGGTCGCGAGATCCAGCGTGTAGACCTCGTTCGTCGTCGTGGTGGCCATGTACATCAGTTCACGACCGTTGACGACCTGGACCTGCAGATCTTCCGGACGCTGGTAGTCCGTACCCTTGAGGGCGGCAACGTCAGCGGACGCGCGACCGTCGATCGAGGTCACGGCGTTCGGATCCGTGACGACCACAGAATCCGGCAGGGCCTCGCCCTTGGCGTCGGTGATCGCGACCCACTGGTAAGCGCCAGTAGCGTTCGCCGTGAAGCCATCGCCCACGCGCAGCACGGACGTCTGGCCGGCGCTGAAGTAGGTCAGACCATCGTTCGGGGTCATGGACGTGTACTTGAACACCGTGCCGCCGTTCAGCTCGTCGATGAAGTACATGTTCTTGGCGGCGTCGAACTGGATGCCCTCGTGCGAGGTGCGCGGGATGATGTTGCGATGAACGATGTCGACGGTGCCCGCGGCCTTGAGCGGGTTGGTCACTTCGAAGAGGCGGCCGTAGGGTTGCGGCTGGGCGCCCCAGGATTCCTCGGCAGTGATGTAGGTGCCCCACGGCGTCCAGTAGGACGCGTCGAAAGCGACGTGGCTGTTCAGGGCCGGCGCGGCGGCAGGGCTTTGCCAGATGGTGCGGGACTGCCCGGTCTGGAGATCGTGGCGGAGGATGCCCGCCTGGCCGGTCTCGAACACGGTGAAGAGATAGCGGCCGGCTTCGGCACCGTTCTCGTTGGTCGTGATCATGTCGTAGTTGCCGCTGTCGAACTGTCCGAGGCCCTGCTGGGTCGCGCGATCGGCGATGCTGCGCTGGGCGAAGTTCGGGCTGGACAGCGTGATGGGCAGCGCTTCGTTGGCCGTCGGGCCGGCCGAAGCCGCCAGAGGCGTGAAGCTGTCGAACAGGGTGGTGGCGGCGTGCGCGCCGGTGCCCATCGCCGACAGTGCGGCGGCGACGAGTGCTGCGGTCGTGTTGATCTTGAACATGCGTCCTCTCCTGGAAGGTCACTGCAGATCCGGCGGTTAGCCGGACAGGTGTTGTGGACTGCCGCGGTTTATTTATGAGAATTTGCGGCAGACCGACGTCGTGCCGTCTCCCTCGCCTTGGTGGCGCCCGACGGGAACCACGGAGGGCGAGCGAAGCACGACAGCCGATGAGGATGGGAGTCCCGCGTTCCGCAGGTGTGACCATGACCGGAGCCAGGGAACGCCGAACGGCTCATCCGAGTGACGATCGGATGAATCGCCGTGCACGCGGCGTGCGCGGATCGTATTGCGTACCGGACGGCGCGCCAGAATGAAAAAAGCCGACCCCGCAGTCGCAGGGTCGGCAAAACGAACTCAAGCTTGCAGCTTAGCCTGAGTCAGTCCCACACCATGGAAGCCGGGCGGTCGCACTTGCGACGCCCGGCTTCGCTCAATCAATCACGCACGCACTCGACTCCGGTTCGGACGGCCGGACCGGAGACGGCTGGCGATGAGCAGACCGCCTACGCCGAAGAGCGCGTAGGTTTCGGGTTCCGGAACCGGCGCCGCCAGGTTGAGAGCGGCCATCTGCGCGCCGATGTACGCGCCAAGCTCCCCCGCGCCGGGTTCGTTGCAACCGTCGATCAGGCATTCGACTTCGCCTTCGTCGGTCACTTCACCCGTGTAGCGATAGAACTCGTAACGATACGAGATGGATTTGCCGTTGGCGTTGACCGGATTTTCGATCTCCAGCACGCCGTCTTCCGGACGGCCTTCGCGCGCCTGGAGGATCTTCCATTCGAATTCGGTCTCGACCTCGAGCTCGTCGAACATGTCGTCATCGGAGAGGAGGTCTTCCAGCAGGATGGGGTTCTCGGTCTTGGACTTGACGACCTTCGCCCAGACGGCTTCACCGAACTTCTGGTTGTTCTCGATCTCCGGCGCCTCGATCTGCGCGACGACGACGACCGGAGCCCCCGCCTGCTGCGGCTCCTGCACCTGCCAGACCGGCGCGGCGATCGGGATGTTGGCGCCCGAGCCGATGAGCTGACCGGGGTTGGCCGGATCCGCATCGAGCCAGCGGTACTTCACGTCCGTCGCGTTCTTGGTCAGGCCCACACCGAAGTGTTCACAGCCGCTGCTCAGATAGTTGCCGATGGGGCCGCCCTGGTAGCAGTCGTGCCCGCTGGGGGTCAGGTTGGCGGCGATCGGTGTATGGGTCGAGAACTGCTGAGTCACTGCGTTGTAGGCGCTTTCGTAGCGGACGTACACGCCGCCGACGAAGGACTCGATGCGGGGGCTGCCGTAGCGGTTGTAGCTGCCGCCGAAAGTGTATGTGACGTCCGAACTGGACACGCCGTGGATTTCGATCTCGAAGCCTTCCTTCTCGGAACCGGTGTCGTTCAGCACGTCGAAGTTGCTGAGCGAACCGAAGTAGCTCAATGCCGACGCACTGGATGCCACGCTGGCGAGTGCGGCGGCCAGGATGGCCTGCCGGATGACTGGTTTCATTTTGTGTTGTCTCCCTGGAAACGCGATTTCCCCGCACGTCGTGCGGTCCCTCGTAGGGCGATGGACTGAATTGATCGCCCAACTGTGGGAAATTTTTCCACGTTCTTGGCGCGCCGTCAAGGCTTGCGGAGAGGATCGCCAGGTTCGGGAGTCGCTCCTGACCTTGCGGAAAGGCTCCAGGCCTGGCTGACGGGGTCATCGCCCGTTCACGGACACCGGTCGCCGCCGCGCTGCGGATCCGTCGCCATGAGCGGCCGCGTCCACTCCGAAGCGTGACCGCGCGGGGCTGCACTGCTGCAGTGCATCATACGAGCGCCGCCCGAGACCACGCCGATCGACGAAGTCCTCAACACATTGATTTCCCTCATCAGATAACCGATTTGTCACTTGTTTTCAGGACGCGCACGATTATTGCGCCGCAACAATACAAGTATCTGGAGCGAAGTCCGCCGGCGGGTCAGCAGGAGCCGGGGCGGCGCAGCGAAGGACACCTGAGGTTTCAGTCGAGCTTGCGACGGAGCGGATCATCGGGTTCGTAGCCGATGCCACTCCCAAAGCAACAGGGACTCCCGGCGCCCGTCGGTCGTCAAGTGCCGCCTGGAACGAGTTTGAAGTCATACCCGGCGGATTGCTGTTCCGCCACGGAAAGTTCAGGAGAACCTATGAAGACCAAGCTAGCCCTTGCCATCGCAACCGCCGCCCTCGTTGCCTCTGCGGGCGCCTCCGCCCAGACGACGTCGGTATTCGATCTGACGGCCGGTACGTTCGCCAACCCCTACACCTTCTCGGTGGCGTCGCCGTTCAGCCTTCTCGGCGACACGAACTCCTCCGGCGTCACCTGGTTCGGCGTGCTGCTCCAGGCGCCCTCGCTCGCCTACTCGTCGCTGGACACCAATCCGGACGACGGCTTCTCGTTCGGCGGTCTCGCGGCCGGCACTTACTCGCTCACGTTCCTGGGCAGCGGCACCGGCGGCTACGGCGGGTACTACACCATCGCCGCCGTGCCGGAACCCGCGACCTACGCGATGATGTTCGGGGGTCTGGGTCTTCTGGGTCTGATGGCGTCCCGTCGTCGTCGCTGATCCCGATCCGGCCGGATGAGAAGGCGGCGCTCGCGCGCCGCCTTTTTCATTTGCGATCGAGCGCAGGACGGTCTGCGGCGAGTCGAACCATCGGAATCTCCTCCGCGGACGCAATCCGCAGGGAGGTCTCCACGGCCGCACGAAGATGAGCAAGGGATGTCGCCTCGCCGCGCGCGTCCAGTGCATCGCGCAGGCTCACCAGGTCCACGTGCTCCACCTTGAAGCCCAACAGCCGATCGCCTTTCCGGATGTGCTTGCAGCCTAGCGTGTGCTCGAAGTCGCCGCCGGCCGATGCGATCCTCACCCGCCGCTGCGACCGCGTGATGTCGAAATGCCGATGCCGCGATTCCAGCACCCGGTAGCCCCACGCTCCGAGCTCCAGACCCAGGACGATGGCCACGTCGTCCTCCCGCGCGGCATCGATGTCCACCAGCAGCACATGCCCCGGCCGGCCCTTCTTGCCGAGACTGGCGAGCACCTGAATGTTGTACGCGCCGGCAGCATGGAGACGCTCGGCGACGTCCTGGAGAACCTCGCCCGACACGTCGTCCACCTGGGCCAGCAGAAGGAGCTTGTCGGCCACGCCTTCAGTCCTGCGGCGAGCGGTGTGTGGCGATGCGGGCCGCCATCTTTGCGGCGCTTTCCGCGCGAAGCTTCGCGCCGGGGATCCCCGCGCTGACGAACGCCGCGGCGGCAGCCTTGTCCGCGGCCTCCTCCGGTGTGCATGTCCCGAGCACGGCGGCCATGGCCGCCGGCACCGTCACGTTGATGATGACGTTGCCGGCCACGAGTACCTCGCCCACCGCCGGCGCGACGAGCGACACCGCCCACACGATGTCGGCACGCTCGCCCTTGACCACCGCGGGGACCACCTCGTCGACGAAGTTCTCGAGCCTGGTGGTAACACCGTCCACGGTGATCTCGACGTCGATGGAAGGATCGAAGGCAAGCCAGCGTCTTGCCATCTTGCTTTCGCGACGGGCCCCGGCCGCGACCCGCGTGAGACGGAGCGTCACCGGCTTGCCAAGCGTCTTCGTGTGTCTCGCACCGAGTCTTGCCCCGATGGTTTCCAGACGCCGGCGATCGAGAGCGTCGACGACCGACTCGACCGCATCTCCTGCGCTCAGGCGCTCGTGCGCAAACACCGCGCGCGCCAGCAGTGCCCGCGTGCGTGCGGGCTCGGACGCCGCCAGAAGCGTGTCAGTGACAGGCCCGCGACGAATCTGCGTGGCCTTACGCGCGACGATGTTGAGCGCCACGGCGGTGGTATCCGGATCGATGGACGCCGCGAATCGCGCCGCGGCGAGACGACCGGCGACTTCATCGGGCTCGGCGCCGGGCGCGATGATGGCCTTGAACGCCACCACCGCATCCGCGCAGAGATGCCCGAGCGGCGGATCGGTGAAGCGCGCGAACTCCTCGAACACCTGCAGGATCTCGTCGAACGCCATCATGCCGATGACGGTGGGCCCGCCGACGTCCTTGAGAATGAGCCCGAGATCGCCGATGAGCTTGCCGGTAGGCATCTCCTCGCCGCTCAGGCGGAAGTGGAGCGTCTCCGGCAGGCCTGCCGTCCGCGCCGCGGACTGACCGGCGACGAATGCACTCGTGACCTTCCCGTACGGCCCGTAGCGGTCGGCGACGTCGGCATCAGGGTGGATGATCTCCAGGATGGCGGCGGCGCCGAACAGGGCAGCGGTCAGACCCGCGGTCGGCATGCCCGCACCCGCTAGCGCGTCGAGCATCGCCTGCGTGCCGATACGTGCCCCGTTCTCCGCCATGGCTGGGAAGACGATGTCCTCGCCCAGTGTGCTGTGCCCGTAGATGGGCCCGCCCCCGACGCCGACCGGCACGTCGCGACCGGAGATCGGCGACAGCTGTCCGGCGCGCATGGCCTCGTAGATGGCCTGCACAGCGGGAAACCCGGAAATCTTGTTGTTCTTCTTGCCGGTGGGGATCATCGCCACGCCGCAGCGGTCCACGCCTGCGATCATCCGGGCGCTCGAGCCCAGCTTGCGGTTGCCGGCCGGGATGCCCACCTGCGCCTGCGCGCCGGCCAGATAGAGCATCACCGCGCTCAGCAGCGCGGCATTGGCGCCGTCGGCCCCGGCCGACCGTGCCGTGGCGATCGCCTTGGCCAGCAGATCATCGATGGGCTGGTGGACGACGTTTGCGAACTTCACGTTCGGGTCCACGCCTCGCCGGAGTTCCACAGCGAGCGCATCGGCAATGGCGATGACGGGCAGATTCAGCATGCCGTGGCCGCCCGTCAACGCTTCGATGCGGTCGCTGGTGAGCCAGTCGACGTTGGCGGTCACGCCGGCCAGCGTGGCCGCGATGGCGAGGTCGCGGTCTGGAACTGGTGTTTCGGATGTTCGGGTCATGGCGGGTTCTCCTCGCCTGACTATCTCACGGGAGGCCGCCCATGCGAAACGGCCGCCGGCCGCCGCGCCTTCAAGTTCCGGTGCGCTCTGTCGTAAAGCGGAGCAGATGGTGGTGTTGCCCGACACCACCCGCCCGCCCGGAGCCCGCCATGCCGCTCGACCCCACCCTGCCCAGCCCCGCCGCCCGTGCCGCCACGCCCAGCCTTCGCCTGCGCATCGGCATCGCCGTCGCGCTGCTGTGCACCGCCCCGGTGTCGCCGCCGGAGTACGTGGAGACGACGGGCGATACTCCGGCTTCCCGATATCTCGCGCCGATCTTCCAGTCGAATACGGATTCGGGAAACTTCTTCCTGAACTGACGCACCCAGACGGAGTCCGGGCTACAAACGTCCCGAGTTCCCCCACAAGGCCCGCGCGACAAACACCCGTAGCCCGGACGAGCGCCAACGGCGCGACTCCGGGGACACTGCGTCACAAAGCCCCCTCTTAACCGCCGTTCCCGGACAGAGTCCGCGCGACAAACACCCGTAGCCCGGACGAGCGCCGACGGCGCGACTCCGGGGACACTGCGTCACAACGCCCCCTCTCTACCGCCGTTCCCGGACAGAGTCCGGGCTCCAAACGTCCCGAGTTCCCGGACGGAGTCCGGGTGGCGACACCGGTAGGCCGATGAAGTCCAGTGGCTAGAAGAGCACGTGCGAGGCGCCGTCGCGCGACGGTGTCTTGAGTTGGTATCAGACCTTTCCGCCCGCGATGAGCGACAGGCGCGCCTCCGACAGCGCCGGTAGGTTAGCGCCGACAGGTAAACGCGCCATTCCATGAGAATGTGACTTTGGCAAAATGAATCTGTCCTCGTCACCGAACGCGCAAGACGTCGCCTGCCGCGAGAGGGACGAACAGGGAGGCACATGTCGCAGGACTCGCCGCTGACTTTCTTCGAGCATCCGATCCTCAATTCGCCGTACGCCTACCCGGGCCGGCACTGGGAGCTGGATACCGACGGTCAGCCCGCAAACAAGATGATCGAGTCGCGCCGACGGTCGGAGCTGATCACGCCCCACTCGAAGGCGAAGAAGCGCAAGGCGCCCAAGGGTCCGACGGCGCAGGTCGAACTGGAGCTGACGGCCGACGACGAAGGCCTCAGCACCCCCGAGAAGAAGTACGACCCCACGCCGATCATCAACGAGATGCGCGGTTATATGGACAGCTGGCGCACCCGACCAACCCCTCGCCCGCAATCCGGCGAGATCGAGAGCGGCGGCACCGACAGCATCGCGCTGTGGATGATCGACACCGAATTCAACGAAGAGAGCTTCTTCGTCCGCCAGGCCTACTTCCTGGGCGCGTCCGACCCCTACATGGCGCAGAAGACGACGCTGAAGGCCGAGATCGACGCCGAGGCTTGGGCCACGCTCAACAGCGACGCGTCGCGGCGGTGGCATCGCTTCCCGGTGCGGGCAACCATGCTCGGCTGCTGCGGTTCCGGCTCGCGGAGGGTGCGCGGGCTGGCGAATACGCTCAATTCCAAGACCAGCCGCTCGAGGCCTGACGCCACCATGAACGCTGAGGCCCGCAAGTGACCGGCACATCCGCTCCTGGAGAGCCGCATCGCACGCCCGAGATCGATGAGGTCTTCCGGCGCATCGGCAGGAATCTGCTTCTGTTCCAGAACATCGAGCATCTGCTCAAGCAGTTGATGGCCAGTTCCCGCCTCGAAGGAACGGTCCATTCGATGCAGGCCAACTTCGACGAGCGGCGGACCAGGATCCACAGGCAGACACTTGGGCAGCTGGCGGGGCAGTTCGCCGACGACGTTCTGGCCGACGCCGGCGAACGCGAAGCGCCGGAGAACATCGACGAGGCGTGGTTCTCGTTCGGCTTCACGATCCAGGCGGACAGCGCCTTCGTCGAGCAGCACACGGCCGAGATGAAAGCGATCGTGGATGCCCGCAACGATCTGATCCACCACTTCCTGCCGCGCTGGTCGCCGGCCTCCGAGGACAGCACGCGCGAGGCGCTGGCCTATCTCGACGCGCAGCGCGCCCAGGCGCTGCCCATGCGAGATCGGCTTCGGGGGTTCGTGACCTCACTTCAAGAGGCCACCAAGGCACATGCCGAATACTTCTCATCGCCAGAAGGCGCCCGCCAACTCGAACTGCAGTGGCTGCGTCACAGCAGACTGGTCCTGATGCTCGGCGAGATCGCCACGAAGACGGACCGGCCGGATGGCTGGATGGTGCTGGCGACAGCCGCCAACGTCATTCAGAAGCGGGAGCCTGAGGAGCTGACGGATCTGGGCAATCGCTTTGGCCACCGAACATTGAAGAAGCTGTTGCTGGCGACCGAACTCTTTGATGTCGAAGAAGAAACGACGCCGAACGGAGGCAGGCGAACCATCTATCGCATCAGTTCGCGCTATGAACTTGAATTGCTGCGCCCGCCAGGAGCGGGTCAGCCCTGACCGACAGACCGCGGTCAGCACCGTCACGCCCAGCCTGCGCCTCGCCGCGGCCGCCGTGCTGGTCGCCATTGCGCCCGTGTCCCCGCCCGAATACGTGGTGTTCACCGGCGCGGTGCCGGTGTCGCAGGTGCTCTCGGCCCTGTGCGCGCCCCGGGCCGAGTCCGACGAGTTCTTCCTGCACTGATCCGCCGGGCCAGCCTGCCGGCCGCCCTCAGCGGGGAAACGCCCTGGCGAGTCGATCGAACTGGATCTGCTCGGATACCTCCTGCGCAAACGCTCCCGAACTGAGCTTCGCCAGCAGCTGGAATGCCGCCTGATAGCTGACCGGTCCGCCGTTCGACGTGATGACGCGCTCGTCGATCACCACGTTCTGGTCAACCTGCACCAGGACAGCCGGGTAAGCCTCCGCAAGACTCTTTTCTCCGCCAGCCCAGGTCGTCGCCCGCTTGCCATCCAGCACACCCGCCGCACCCAGCAGAAACGCCCCGGAGCAGTTGGAAGCCATCCAGGATGCGGTCTTCGCCTGCGTCCGGATGAAGGCGACGAGATCACGATTGCGCAGCATCGGATCCATGCTGTAGGCGCTCGGCACCACCAGGACGTCCAGCTTGGGCGCGTCGTAGATCGTCCGGTCCGCGGTCACCCGCAACCCCTCTTCGGAGACGACCGTCCGATTGCGACCTGCCGAAACCAGCACGACGCGGTAGGACGAGAACCAGGCCTTCTTGGTCGCCGCGCCGAAGACCTCCACCGGTGCCGTGACGTCGCTCGTCAGAAAACCGTCGAAGACGAGGATGCCGATCGTGGCAGAGGCAGCAAAGACCCGGAACGGCATCAGCAGGACGACACACGCGATCAGCGCCCTCATCCAGGCACCCATCACTTCTTCTCCAGCGGCAGGACCGGGGGCACCCCCTTGGCCTTCACCAGCATGACCAGAATCTTCGCGGATGCCGTCTTGCTCGGATTCGTCGCAACGGTATGAACATCTTTCGGGTTCTCGTAGAAGACATCGCCCGCCGTCAGGCGCCGCAACTCGCCACCCGCGACCTGCATCTCGACCGTGCCCTCCAGCACGTAGACAAAGGTATGGGCCTCATGACGGTGGGGCTCCGACACGTACCCCGGCGGGAACTCGACCGTCAGCATCATGCTCTCCCGGCCGGGCAGATCAGCCAGGTCGGTCAGGAACTTCGGCGTGATCTTCGCCTCGCCCGCACCGGGCTTGTCGTCGTGGGCAAGGGCGGGTACCGCGAGCACTGCCGCCACCAGAAAAAGAATCGAACTGCGCAGGGTCATGCTGTCCTCCTCGATGAGTGTTTTGAGACGACCCGCGCGAACGCGGGCCCCCGCATCAAGACGGCCGGGGCAGCCCGTCTGTGACAATCCTTCAGCCGGAAGGAACGCCGGGCAATCCGCAGTGCGCGAGCTTGTCGGGATTGCGGATCACATAGAGGCCGGCGATGCGGTCGCCCCGCCAGCGGAAGCAATGAACGGAAAACACCTCGCCGCCGCAGAGCACCAGGGCGCCGAGTTCCCCGTTGACGCGAAGCAGCCGATAGGTGAGGTCGGGAAAGCGCCGGGCCACGACGTGGTACAGGCGGCCGATGCGTTCCGGACCCCGAAGAGCCGTCAACGCGGCGTAGACCTTCCCGCCACCATCCGACAGGTACTCGGCATCGTCGGTGAGCAACGCCATCACGGCTTCACGATCGCCTGTCGTCGCGGCCGCCATGAACTTCTCCAGCAGCCGGTCGCGATCCCGTTCGGGGACGGCGAAGCGTGGGCGCCCGACCCGCAGATCCTCCCGTGCGCGATGCACTAGTTGGCGTACAGCGGGTTCACTCCTGCCGAGGATGTCGGCAATCTCCGGGTAGTCGTAGTCGAACACGTCCTTCAACAGAAAGGCTGCGCGCTTGTCCGGCGCAAGCCGCTCCAGCACCGTCAGGAGAGCGACGGACACCTCGGAAGCCAGCTCCATCCGGAGATCCGGCGAGGGCAACGCATCGGTGAAGATGGGGTCGGGCAGCCAGGGCCCCACGTAGCTTTCCCGTTCCCGCTTGGCGCTGCGCAGGCGGTCCAGACTGAGTCGCGTGACCACGGTAACGAGCCAGGCTTCCGCCGACTCCACGGAAGCCCGATCGGTTCGCTGCCACCGCAACCAGGCGTCCTGAACGACGTCCTCGGCGTCCGCGCGGCAGCCGAGCATGCGGTAAGCCACGCCGAAGAGGCGTGAGCGGCATTGCTCGAACGGTTGGGCGGAGTCGTCCACTTCCAGAGGGTCCATCGGTACTAGACGAAGGAGGCAGCGCGGCTGTGACAGCAGCCAGGACCGTCAGCCCCCCGAATGCACATCGCCATCCACATAGAACCACTGGCCGGCTTCGCGGACGAACCGGCTCGTCTCGTGGAGGCGGTGGGCACGACCGCCGAATTTGCTGCGAGCGACGAACTCCACCTCGGCCCGGTCCTCGCCCGTGACCACATGGCGTTTCACCTCCAGCCCGAGCCAGCGCAATCCGGGCTCGAACTCGGGAACTGCTGCCGGACGCCTATCCGGGTGCCAGGTGTCCTGGAGATACGCCCCCAGGCCGCGCACGAAGGCACTGTACCGGCTTCGCATCAGCGCTTCGGCCGTCGGCGCCTGGAGATGCTCGGGACCGCCGTGCCAGCGCCCGCAGCAGGCGTCGTAGTCGAGACCGCTGCCGCATGGGCAGGCGCTCCCAGGGGGAACTTCGGGTTTCCGGCTCACCAGGCGTCTCCAGGTCAGGACGGTACGAAGAGTGCCGCTACGACTTTCGCCTGACAAGTCGCCGGGTGGCACCGCGCGGACGACTCGCCTATAGTGCGGTCCCCTTCCGGTGCGGACCGGACGATCACTCCCGTTTCGTTTCCATGGCCTATTCCGTCCCCGAGCACGAAGTCGAGTTCACCGCAGCGCGCGCGCAAGGCCCGGGCGGGCAGAACGTCAACAAGGTCTCCAGCGCCGTGCAGCTGCGCTTCGACATCCGCGCGTCCTCGCTGCCGGATACCGTCAAGGAGCGCCTGCTGGCCATGCAGGACCAGCGCGTGACGAAGGATGGCGTCATCGTCATCAAGGCACAGACCTCGCGCAGCCAGGACCGCAACCGGGCGGAAGCGATGGAGCGACTGCAGCTCATGGTGGACGAGGCGTCGCACACGCCCAAGCCTCGCCGGCCGACAAGACCGTCCCTCGGCGCGAAGAAGCGACGCATGCAGGCAAAGACGATCCGGTCCCAGGTCAAGGCCAACCGCGCGAAGGTGGACGAGTAGGCGGCGGGCGCCGGCTCTATTGACCGGCGCATGCCTGCGGCTCAGTGTTGGCGTGCCCTGGCGCGCGTGAGCGGGCAGTTTTGCGCGCCGGCAGTCCCGAACAAGCGTGCGGGAGACCAGACCATGCCGCCCCGCCATCGCCGTGTGATCGCGTCTGTCTCGGCCAGCGCGTCCGCGCGGTGAACGGATCGAATCAGACATCGCCATGGAGCCCGTACGTGACGCAGGGGCCGACATCGGGGGGGGTGTCGGGGTAGGGGCGCACCGCAATCCCTTGGTCGGCAATCTTCACTTCGGCGCGATCAGAAAAGGAGCGAGCGTCCGATCCCAGTAACGCTTGAGCTGCCGGTATTCGTGCGGACAGTTCACAGCGCGATCGAGCGGCAGCGAATAGGACTCGGGAATGTGCGCCAGCGCCTCCGGATTGCTGCCGTACACCCAGCACACGATGTTGTAGTAGCGCTGTATATCGAGGGCGTGGGAATCCCAGAACGCACCGGCCTGCCCGACGCCATGACTCCTCGCACCAAACCACGACGCGCCGTTCAGCGCTGCCTCGACCCCGACGGACTCCTCCTCCAAGAGAGCGTACGTAGAAAGCTGGTCCGCCACGTCCTCTTCGCGCCCCGCCACTGGCACGTCGAGAACATCGATCAATGCGTGCCCGACTTCGTGGATCAGAGAAAAGACAAATGCGTGCCACGCGGCTGTCTGGAGTGCGTCGCCGCGCAGATCCACGCCGGCAAGATCCTGCTCGATCCCGGTCAACAGGTTGTAGCAAATGAAGATCGTCCTGGTCTCGGTGTGGTAGTAAGCATTGGGCTCCCCGCATTCGCCCATGCGTAGTGTCAGAGCCTTCGGGAGTCGGAGCGTCTTGTCGAGATCGGAAGCCATCGATTCGAGGATGCCGTCTGACTTGAGAGCATCCCGAACATCTCGGCTTTGGACGGACGCCGGGGGGTCATAGACGACTTTCGTAGGGTGAAGGGCCTTGCCAGCCGGCTTACCCTTGCGCGTCTCGTCGGCTTGGGAAATTGAGGGAAGGACCGTCGCCCATCCCAAGAACAGGATCGAGGCTACCGCGAGAAGGCGAGCCCACGGTCTCGCAATGGGACAGGGTACGGCTTTGCAGGAAATGTTCATCGTCAGGCTCGCTCATCAAGATGGTCTCTGCGATTCCTGGCGTTGCCGGTGTGCCCCCGGATTCCTTTCCTAGCTTGCCATAGCTTGGATCGATTCCCAACCGACCGGTCGCGTCGCGTGCCAACGGCGAGAAGGGCCCGCTCCGCTTCCGGTGGACGAACGTGGCGAGCGAAGCGATGCTCCCGCGCAAACCCTTGGGGCTCTGCCCATCGATGATGAGATCCGCGCCATGACGGCCCGACGCCCGCATCACGGCCTCGGCGAAGTTGTGCTCGCTCGTCGCGACGGCATCCTGACAACCGTTCTCACGCGCTTCGCAGGCCCTGTCCTCGGTCCACACCGTGCTGAACTCGTGGGCACCACCGCACGAATCATCCCGTAGCCCGGACGAGCGCCAACAGCGCGACTCCGGGAACAACGCTCACGGGAAAGGCCGCCGCTCCCCGGAGTCGGCCCGGTCGGGCCTCGTCCGGGCTACGCACTTCACCCGAACGAAGGCCACCCCACGAATCATCCGCGTGGCCCGGACGAGCGCCGACGGCGCGACTCCGGGGACAACGCTCACGCGAAGGGCCGCTCCCCGGAGTCGGCCCGGTCGGGCCTCATCCGGGCTACGCACTTCGCCCGAACGAAGGCCACCGCACGAATCATCCGCGTAGCCCGGACGAGCGCCGCAGGCGCGACTCCGGGGAAACCGCATCGCTCGGACTCGTCGCAACCGCATTGCCCGGACCGAGTCCGGGCTACGAATGAAACGCGCCGAGAATCGCGTCGAGCGCCGGCAACTCCTCCGGCCACTCCCGCTGCAGGCGGCGGCGCCACGGCGCGGAGAACTTCTGGCGGCCCGTGAGCACTTTCGGATCGAGTTCGTTGTTCGAGTACATCGGGCAGAGCCGCGGCGGCGACTCGTGGGTTCCGTCGCCGGTGAGCAGACCGACGATGCCGGACACGGCGGCGTTCGCGAGCGCCCGGTCGAGTTCGATACCGCTCGACGGCAACTCGAAGAACGCGGTGGAGAACAGCATCACAGGTTCGGACTTCGGCGAGGGCCACCAGCCGTAGATGTTGTAGAGCACCTGATCCGACCCGAGGTCACACATCATCGGGTGGCGTGTCACGCAGGCGAGGTAGTCAACGCCCAGTTCCCGGGTCTTGCCGCGCAGCTTCTGCGCGACACGATTGGCGTGAAGATAGGCACTGGCGGCTTCCTGCCCTTCCACCGCCGCGAGCTGCCAGGTGCCCATCGGCGCCGAAAGGTCCACCAGTTCGAACGAAAACCGGTTCTGCGCGGCGGACAGTCGCGCCAGCGTCTTGTCGAGGTGCGGGTACGCGTGTGCCACGTCCCACACAGCGATGCGATGGGCGTGCTTGCGCGCGCCACGACGATCGCCACCGCCCACGTGCTGGGTGAACGGCACGCGCTTTTCCGCGGACACCTGCGTCGACAGCCGCGCGTTCGGATCGTGCGCATAGAGAACGGGCACCGCCCAGTCGATGCTTTCTCCGTCGATCGAGTAGTTGAGCGCCACACGCGCTTCCCGCGCCGCATCGCCGAGCGTGAGGCCCTGTGCGAGCCCCCAGTAGAAGTGCTGCGCGAACGCGGTTGCCGACGGGTCCAGCACCTTGTACTGGTTGGCGACCACCGCAGGCATGCCGTTCTCGACCAATGCTGGCGCGACGCCCTGATTGAACTCCGACTTGCCCCCGGTGCCGCTCTCGCACGCGTTGAGGAAGACGAGCTTGATGCCACGCCTGCACAGGATCTCCCGCATGCTTCGCGCGTCGGCGCGCAACGGCTCCCCGTTGTCGGTCTCGAACAGCAGATAGCCCTGGCCGGTGGCGGCATCGAACTCGCCGTGCCCGATGAAGTGGACGACGTCGTAGCGGTCGACGGCGATCCGCGCATGCAAGGTCGCCGGTGTTGCCGAAGGCAGCACGTCCACCGTCACCAGTCCCGCCTCGATCAGCGCGTCGAAGCCTCGCCGGATGAGAATGCTTTCCTCGTCTGCCGAGAGCTTGGCGAGTCCGACGGGCTGCGCCACCACGACGAGCATTCGCAGCGGGCCGGCGTGCGGCTCGATGGCATCGGCCGGCACCGCCGTGATCACGTTGCGGATGAAGTGGACGTCCTCGGTGGCGAGAAAGGTGCGGCGCCCCGGATCGAACGCGAACTCCCACGGTTTCTCGGCGACCCACGGAATCGTCGAGGTAAAGATGACATCAAGGCGTCCGTTTCCCCGCGCTGTGCGCGCGGCGTCATACAGGCGTCGCACGTCGGGGGTGAAGAGCGCATCGAACAGCCGCGCACCGAACTCCATCAGCGCGCGCTCGCTGGGCATTTCCGTGCCGGGTTCGCCGTCGACGAAGTTCTTGATGCCTTCGTGCGTGCGGATGATGTTCTGCCAGCGTTTGCCGGCGTCGTTGCGCTCTCCGCGCGTCTCGAATCGGTCCAGCACCCTCGCGCCGCGATAGCTTGCGAGAACGTAGCCCGGCCGGCGCTCGTCACTGCTGTCCGGCAGAACGATCACCTCGAAGACATCGTCCCGCTCCGACATGTCGGTGTCCGCGAGGGCAACCACTGCGCTGGCACCCGGCATCGGCAATGCCAGACGCTTGCGAGTCGCGCCTTCGTCCGCACCGCCGTCCACCACCGACGCTGCCCGACTGGCCCCGCGAACAGACAGCGGCTGGTCAGGCGAAAGGAGCGGCAACCCCTGGTCGCGTCGCTCGAGCGCGCGCACCAGGAACTCCACTGTCTCGGGTTGCGAGAAGAAGTTGACGTGATGCACCGGCGTGCGCGACGCCGACGGCAGGTTGCCTCCGGGCCCGAAGCAGGCGATGCGCTTCGCCTCGATCGCGGGCGCCCGTTCGGAGTCGACGCGCCACCCGCCTTCCGTCGGCACGACGAGATCGTTGGCGGAAGCGAAGAACGGATCCAGTCCGAGATCGGCCAGCCTCAGCGCTACGCCCGTATCCGGCTCGAAGTTGGTCACGAGCGCCGAGTAGGCGTCGCGTGCAGGACCGGGCGGCGACTGGAGATCGAGGATGGGTCGTCCGCGCATGTCCATCGCGTGCAGTCCGGGAATGTCCGCGGAGAGGTGTCGCGCCAGCCAGACGATCGCCTCGGACACGAAGCCGGCCGCGGTGGTGAAGGGGTTCTCCGGAAAGATCTCCAGCAGGTTGGCGAACCATCCCACCGTGTCTTCCCAGCGGGCAGGGGTGGCGATGGGTGTGCCGGCATTCGGGCAGGCCACCAGCACCGCGTGCCCCAGACGGAATCGTGCGGACGCCGCTCCGAGCTGGGCGCGCCGCTCCACCAGTTGCCGAAGCACCAGACCGCCGCGCGAATGCGTGATGACGTCGAAGGTTCCGACACCGTCGGGAAGACCCGCGAGCAACTCACGGGCGTTCTCTTCCGGCGTCTTCGACAGCGAAAAGTGCTCGAAGGCAAACACCCGATCGCCGTAGAGCGGCGCGATCCGCTCGAAGAAATCGCTGGCAGCGAGGTCGCCATAGGCACTCGCCGCGTTGGAGAACGTGCCATGGAGCAGCAGCAGGCATCGCTGATCGCCCCTGGGCACCTTCTTCCAGTCGACCGGCGGCAGCTTCTTCGCTTCGAAGGCGGCTTTCGACGCGTGGACCCAGCCTTCACTGCGCCCTGCAGATTTCCAGAGCCGCGATTCGAGCATCCGCACCAGCACGGGAAAGGCGACCGACGCGACCTTGTCGACGATCTTGAGGACGACGACCTTGAAGATCGAGCTGATGATTCCGCGCCGCTGCGGCCCCGCGACAACCGGCGCCTGCGCGCGGATCGGCAACACGAAGCGGAAGGTCGGCGCGGCGGCGGCACGGCCGCGGCGGGCGGCCTGCACTTCGCTCACCGCGCGATGGAAAGTCAGCGCGCCGGAAGGATGACGCGTGGCGATCACGTAGGCCTCGCCGGGCGACGCCTGCACCGACAGTTCGAGCGTCTGCGGTGCAACGGCACGGCGCCCCCGCGCGACCCGCGGCTTCACCTCCAGGATCTCGGCCACGGACGCCTTGCCGGGAGCGAGAAACTCCGCCGGGAAATCCTGCGGATCGGCCGCGAGAGAGCGGCGTCGACCGGCGACGGGTTTCGACGACTTCACCGACCAGTCCTGCGCGTTGGCAACCTGGATCTTCATGGCATCCCCTCCGATGACGGGCGAATCCCTGCGTTTGGCAGAGCGTGCGCCAGTATGACGGAAAGGAGCCGCGGGCCGTCTGAGCGGAACCCGTCAGTGCGGCATCAGATGTTGGCGTTGATCCACTGGACGATCTGCAGGGACCGGGCATCCCCCGCGGCGTTCAGGTCCTGGACGACGGCAGCCACATTGTTGGCGAGTGTGCGGTCCCCACGGACGAGGTACTTGTGGCCGTGGCCGACGTCCGTGAACGTGATTCCCCCGTCGTGCACGTGAATGTGCGGCTCCCCCGCATCCGGGATGTACTTGTCCTTCTTGGCCTGCAGGACCTCGCGCGCGAGCTGGACCGTGGCCCCTGCCGCGAGGGCGCCCGGTTCGGCCTTGGCCTGCAGCGCCCGCGCGCCCATGACATCCGCCTCGCTCTCGAGGCTGGCATCGTCATTCACAGACCGGCCCTGCATCTGCATCGTCGGCTTGACGCGCCCCTGGGCTTGCTGCACGACGTGCCAGGCTTCGTGCGGCAAGTGCTGCTCCTGGCCGGGCGCCACGTGGATATCGTTGCCCTGAGCGTAGGCCAGCGCGTTCAGCTGGCTGGGCTGGGCCGAGTTGTAGTGCACCTTCACGTCGTTCATGGACATGCCGGAGAGCCCTTCCACGCCGGCCTTGAGGTCGTCGGGCATGCCCGTCCTGTTTTCCTGTCCGGTACCTTTCCCTTGTATCGGCAGCTCTTCCTCCACGCCGGCCAGCTGCGAGATGCCCTTGCCCTGCATCGGCTCCTCTTCCTCGCTGGCCAGTTGCGCGATCCCCTTGCCCTGCATCGGAAGCTCTTCCTCCACGCCGGCCAGCTGAGCGATGCCTTTACCCTGAGCCGGAAGCTCTTCCTCCGCACTGACCCTCTGTGCGATGCCTTTACCCTGCGCCGGAAACTCTTCCTCCGGACTGACCATCTGCGCGATGCCCTTGCCCTGCACCGGCAGTTCTTCCTCGACGCCAGCCAGCTGAGCGATTCCCTTGCCCTGGGCCGGCAGCTCATCTTCCAGGCCCCCCTCCAGCTGCGCTACCGGTCCGAACGCAGAGCGCACCTGCTCGCGCTGTGCCACGAGTCGCGGAACCTCTCCCGCGCTCTTGGATTGGGCCACCTTCACGCGCTTCGCCGCCGGCTCATCGTGCGCCCGGCTGGCGGCCTGGCTGTCCGCACTCCGCTTTACTCCTGGCATGGCTGTTCTCCTATCGACGGGGCATCCGGGAATGCCTGGGTGGACTGTGGTTCATGGGCGCGACGCCTCCTTCCTCGCATTCACATACAGCCGGATCACGAAGATGAAGAACACCACGGCGAGAAGCAGGAACGGCACGTTGCCCGCGCGGATGCGCGCCCACGCGGGGTCGCAGTAGAGCAGCGCGAGGAACAGGACGAGAAAAGGCAGCGCCACGAACGCCATGTACAGGTAGAAATACATCGGCTGTGACGTGAGCAGATAGCGCAGCCGGCAGCTTGCCCAGCGCACGACGAGTGACAGCACCACCACGGCCGCATAGGCCTCGAACAGGCCGCGGAAGATCCAGCGGTTCGGGCAGACGAACGCACAGACGCCTGCGAGCTTCGCGTCCACCGCAGAGGGAGGTTCGCTGCCGCCGAGAAGTATCTCCCGGATGTCGCCGCCGACTCTCTCCACCGTCACGCGCTCGTCACCCTTCTGCGCACCCGCGGCGGCATCCGAGCCGACCGGATGGGGCCACAGTCCGACACCGCCGAAATTGAAATCGAAGTACACGATGTCATCGTGCAGCTGCTGCTCGCTCACGCCGTCGTACTGGACCACGGGCACGACCGACTGCAGGACATCGCGCCGGAGATCCCCGGTGAGACAGTCCTCCAGCTTCTTCCGAAGCTCCTTCTTCTGATCGATGGTCGGCTCCTCCAGCAGCACGAGGAACTTGCCGTTGCGATCGATCGCCTCGTCCTCCTTGCGTTGCGTCATTTCGGCAAGCTGCCCGCACTCGAAGATGCCCTTGCCTATCGCCCTCTGCTCGATCAGCAGATTCACGGAATGGTCCTTTCCGATCGCATCCTGCAAAGACTTCGTCAGGTCGCGATGAAATCTCTGGAACGCCGTGACAGCCTCGGCCTCATCCGGATAGTTCTTGAAGTAGAGCGTCACACCGTCGCCCCGGCGAACCTGTGGCACGGCGCCCAGCGACAGCGTCTCGGCAAGAGATCGGAGCCAGCCGCCGTCCTTCGAAACGAGCATCTTGACGATCTCATCCTTCAGACGGTTGTAGAACGCCTGCTGCTTGTCCGCATCGGCTGCAGGCCACTTGCTCCAGTCCACCCGACGGATCACCCAGTCGACCCGCGTTCCATGCCGCCGCGCTTGCCGCGTGAACTCCAGGTGCGCACCCTCGGCGGGCATGGGATCGATCAGTCCGCCTTCGTTGTCCACGCCCAGCGCAAAGTACCCCACGGCGGAGAGCACGCTGAAATCCACCTTCTGCTCCCGACCGGCCTGCCAGAGCGGAAAGAGTCCGTAGACCACACCAGGAGAGCGATGCCCTGCGGCTTCCACCCAGCCGCCGGGGAGGCGATTGGTCTCCACGCAGCCGCAGTCGTTGCCACTCCAGAGGATGTGCTCCCGCTGCTGCAAAGGATGGGACTTGATCGCGGCCGCGGCAACCCTCTCGAGATGGGGTTCCGTGATCTTGTCGAACTCACGCCGCATCGCATCGCGCATCTGGCGTGTGCTCTCGAAGTGCTGGGACGTGATCTTCTCGATCACGCCCAGATACTCCGGCGGCACCCCGAGCGCCTGGATCTCGGCAGGCGCCTTCAGCACCTTGTCGAAACGAGCGCTGCCATTCTTGCTGTTCGTGTTGGTCTTGACCATGAACTCGTCCTGGACCCGTGCCCGGACGGCCGCCAGGAACAAGGCTTCCGTCGGATACTCGACTTCCTTCAGGCGGTCGAGGACGGTGATGGCGAACGGCGGCATCACCCCGAAGTCCTTGGCGACGCCCAGTTCCAGCAGCTTCTTCGCTGTCAGCACCATCGCGCGGGTCTCCACCGCCTCGCCCAGGATCGCACCCATGTACTTCGTCAGGTCGACGGATGGGGGCGGAGGCGGTTGCGGCGTGACAGCCGCGAGGGCCGGCGGGCTCGCGGCCGCGGGGTCCGCCGCAGCCGCCTCGTCATTTGCGGCCTTGGCCGCATCCTCCAGCGCCCCTTGCAATTCCCCCAGATCGGGGAACGCCAACCCCGACACCGACTCCGCGATGTCCACGACCGCCTGCGGCAGCCGTCGCACCCGCAGCTTCTTGATGGAATCCTCGGTGAGCTGCACTGCCGGAATGGTGTCCGCGTGCCGCGCGACGATCGGTCCGTACTTGTCCGGCGGCAGGCCGGCTTTCGTCAGCACCGCAGCGACTGTGGCGTCGAACGCATCTCGATCGGCGGCCGGCTTGTCCTGCAGCTTTGCAAGCCCCGCGAGAGCCGCCCGCGGCGCTGCAAGCAGGGCGAGATCTGCTGCAGTGAGCCGGTAGTACGTGAAGACCGTGTTCGACTCCGCACGCGTCACAGCCGGCCGCTGCCACGCGCGAAGCATCGCGTCGATGTCCTTGTCGGGCCCGGACACGCGCGTCTGCCGGTAGCGCGCGCCTTCCGGCGCCGGCCTGGCCTCGATCCAGTGAGAAAGTCCCTGGGACAGCAACGGTTCCCGCCACTCTGGATACGCGTGGAGGATCCCCGCGAACCCGATGACGGCGTCCAGAACGGCCTCGGGCGAAGTCACGACGCGCCCGGCGAACTCCCGGCAGAACTTCCGCAGCCAGTGCTGCGTGACCGACCCGATGCGTCCGTCTCCCAGCGCCCCCCGGTGACCCTTGGCAACAGCGGGAAAGGTCGGATCGCCCGAGTAGATCTCCGCCAGCGCGCCTTGCACTTGCCGTCCGACGGTGGCGTCGACCTTCCGCATGGTGTCGGTCGAAACGAGTTTCTCGCACACCGCGCCATCGTCGGACGACGGTGCGGCGGACACGCACGCTGCCGCGAACACGCAGAGCGCGGTCAGCGCAATCCGGAGGAGAGGGTGACGAATGGCCATGTCAGTCGGTCCACCCATCCTTGACGCGCTCCTTCCGGATGCCCTGGAGCAGATCCTCGGCGGCTATCACGTCACGTCCCGCACGCAGCGCAGCGATGGCCGCATACCGAACGACGTTCGCGATGGCACCCCCCGACAGCTCATGCTGCTCGGCGAGCTCGCCCAGATCGACATCCTTCGCGAGACGGGCCGGGTCCGACAGGACGCCACGCCACAGCCGCTGCCGCTGCTCGGCGTCGGGCATGGGAAAGTACACGCGGGATTGAAACCGCCGCGAGAAGGCCTCGTCGATGTTGGCGTCCAGGTTGGTCGCGAGGATCACCGTGCCCGGATAGTCCTCGACGCGCTGGAGCAGGTACGCAATCTCCTGGTTGGCGTGCCGGTCGTTGGACGTGGAGGCCTCCGTGCGCTTGCCGAACAGTGCGTCGGCCTCGTCGAAGAACAGGATCCAATCGCGGTGCTGGGCCTGGTCGAAGACGTTGGCGAGATTCTTCTCGGTCTCGCCGATGTACTTGGACACGAGCATCGACAGATCGATGCGGTAGACGTCCGTGCCTGCGGCCTGCCCGATGAGCGTCGCGGTCAGCGTCTTGCCGGTTCCGGGAGGCCCGTGAAACAGCGTGCGGTATCCCGGCTTGAGGGATCGCGCGAGCCCCCAGTCGTCCAGGATGGTGCGCGAATGCGTGATCCAGGTGTTGATCGCGTCGATCTCTTCGAGCACCTCCGGCGCGAGCACGAGGTCGTCCCACGTGAGACGGGTGGTGATGCGTCTCGCCGGAAACGACGGACCGTAGTCGGGCTTCTTCGGCACGCCCGTCGTCAGCCTGTGAAGCGCCTCGGGAGCCAGCTGCAGCGCCGCGCTCATCCCGGGCTCGTCGCCGTCGGTCTGGACGATGCGAAGCCAGTCGCGACGACGGAGGCAGTGCTCCTCGTCGAACAGGCGCAGGCAGCCGAAGCGACGCGCAAGATCCTCGCCGGCGATGAGGAACACCGCCGTCTCGCAGGTGGGCAGGAAGCCGTTGTGATGACGTCCCTTCCAGCCGCCGAACTCCGTGAAGCCACGGTCGAGGTTGGCATTGCGCACCCAGAGCATGTCCAGCAGTTGCGGCCGCACGTGCGGGGCGAGGGTCAGCATCAGCAGGAGCCGCTCGTCGAAGTCGAGTCCGCATTCCGCCACGGCGTTCGCGTAGTCCGAGGCGTCCCCGTCGAGGGACGGCGGCGGCAGTTCGCGGATGTCCGCCACGTCGCATGGCTGGCCGAAGTGCAGCTTGAGACGGGCCTGGAGGACGTGGTCGAACCATTCGAGTTCGCGCTGCAGCGCCCGGGCGTTGACGTCGATCGGGTCCATGGTCCGGTCACCGCCAGTCGACCTGCAGCATCGCGGGCATCCACGGGTGGCGGATGATCGAGAAACCCCAGGGGATGCGGTCGATCAGCATGTCGAACGCGCGGGGCGCGACCGTCAGTCGCCAGCCTTCCGCCTCGCGGACGAGCCGCCCCTCGCGCTGGAAGAACGATTCGCGCATGCCGGCCACCGAGGTCGAACCGATGGCCTTCCAGTTCTGGATCATCCCGCGGATAAGACCGTCCACCGCCGCCCTGGCGGCGTCGTCGAGATCCGCTTCACGCGGGACGGACTCCTCGAAGGGCACACCGCACAGCAGCTTGTTCAGCGTGAGGAGGTGTTCCGGCGTGTCGGTGGTGCCGTCGACGAGATACTGCAGGACATGCACCGCACGATGCGACGCCGCCGTATCGACGAACTTCTTCTCCGCCAGCAGACCGAGCATGTCGAACAGGCGCGGAAGGTAGGGCGACGCGAGCACCTGACCGGCGTTCGTCACGAGCAGAGCGTCCAGCATCGCCACTTCCGACGCGGACACCTTCGCGGCGGCCTCGCGCATCGCCTTTGCCACCTGCTGCGCAGACGACATCGCCTGTGCATCGCCGGCAAGGGAGACTGGCGTGTCGCTTCCCCCGGCTTCCGGAGACCCAGCTTGCTGACCGCTCCCGGATGGAACCGTGCCGATCGTATCGGTCCCGGGCGCTGCGCCGGCGGTTGCGCGGACGTGCGACTCCCCACGAGACTCGCCGGTGTCGTAAGCCTCCGTGAGCGTTGCAAGGTCGCGCAGGGCCGGCAACGCCCGCTCCCCACCGACCTCCAGCGTCGCGAGGGCGTCCGCGATGTTGTCCAGCTCATCGCGATCGAGCGGACCCGTGCGGAGCCTGGCAAGCAGTGACGGCACCACTTCCGCCATCGGCGTGACGGGTCGGCCTTGCGGGCGCCGGAACCACGCGACGAGTTCCCGCGCGAAGCGTCCCGCGTCGAATTCGCGCCCCTGCACGAAGAGATGCTCCAGCAGGAAGCGCCACTTGCGCCGGGCGATCGCGCGCGCGGCGACGATGCGAGGCGACGTCCGGCGGAAAGGACCATGCGCGCTGCCGTCCGCCCGAACGTTGGGGGCTCCGCGCTCCACCCGTTCGGCCGACGCGGCCAGCACGGTCACTGCACTGACCGACAGCACGTCCGCATGGCGAAGGACGGCGACCGCGTCCGCGGGACGCAGCAGTACCAGGACGCGGGTCAGCATCGCCTCGGGCAGCAGCGAGACGAGCCGGTGCACGGCATGACGTTCCTCCAGTCGTCGGACCAGGAAAGCGCGCAGTGCCTCGGGGCTGTCGCGGAGCGTCCGCTCGAACGCCTCCCGAAGATGCACGCGTTCGGCAGCGGAAACCGATGCCGAGCCCCGCAGCCACCGGGTCACGCGTTCGAGATCCGGAAGACCGCCGTCGTGCTGCCTGCGAACCTGCGCAGTGCGCGATCGGTGGATGCGCGGATCGTTCGCCGCCGCGTGCAGCGCCGGTCCCTTCCTGGCGAAGTCTCGCTTCGCGCTCACCGACTCCTGAACCGCCAGGTCGCGCAACAGGAGGAGGAGTTCGCGCTGGACCGGGTCGTGCGATGCCGCTGTCTCCAGCAAGGCGAGCAGCGACCGGACGAGTTCGCGCATGTCCCGGTTCTCGTGGGCGGCCTGCTGTCGCAGCACGCTGCCGAGGTAGGCGCGCCGGTTGAACGCACTGCCCCGCTCGGCGAGCAGATAGCCCAGCGTGAAGAGCCAGAGGTCCCGCCGTATCTCGCGGGTGCGGACCGCCGGCTCACCCGTCGCCGGGCGGAACAGCTCGGGCCGGCGCAGCGTCTGCTCGATGAAGCCCGCGCCCTGGGGGGCCAGCAGCCGGACGACGTCGAGGAGTACCGGCTCGGGCGCACGCATCGCGAGCGCGTGCCGCACCGATGCCTCGCGACCGCGCTCGCGCACCACGGCACGGACGAGCGACGGGCTGGCCCGCATCAGCGTCGGCCACAGAGGCGCAATGCCTTCTCCCGCGCCGTCATCGAGCCACGATTCGAGACGCATCCGCAGGGTCCGGCGTGTCCACGGTTCCATGCGGCTCGCAGGCAGTGACCCGACGATGGCGTCGAGATCGATTGCCTGTCCGGTGGCGAGCTGCCGCAGCACTTCGGCCAGCGCGCGGCGTTCGCGGAATCCGGGGGATGCGACGAGTGCGTGCACGGCGTCCAGAAGCGTATCGGCCCCTGCACCCGCCCCGTCGGGGACCGCATCGACCAGCGCGGCGATCAGCACACGCAGATCGCCAGCGGCCAGGTTGCGCGCGAGGGAGACCGCCATGCGGGCATCCGCTGCCGCGAGTTCCTGCACGAAGCGCTGCCATTGCGCAGGATGCCCTTCGCGCACGCGCGTCAGCACCTCCGCAATCGGCTCCGGCCGGGCACCGGGGACGCTGCGCCGATGCACCCGCGCTGCGAGACTGTCGTAGGCGTCCGCCCCGGCGATGCCGCGTGCGATCTCCGCTCGCGATACCGGGGCCGGGCGGCGCAGCGCCAGGCTCCGCAGCAGCGTGAGCATCTCCGCCTGCAGCGGATTCGGCGCCGCGACGGACGCCAGCAGCGTGACCAGGCCGCGAAGCAGTTCGCCGTACTCGAGGTTGTCGTGCGCGGCCATCTGCCGCAGCACGCTGCCAAGGTAGTCCTGACGGTTGAACGTACCGCCGCGCTCCACCAGGAGGAAGCCGAGCGTGAACTCCCAGAGCCGGCGGCGCATGGCATCGGGACCCGGTGCCGGCGGCGGGTCGAGCCGGAGCAGATCGGGACGCCTCACCACCTCCTCGATGAAATCGCCGTGCAGCGGTTCGAGCAGATGCACGATGTCCCGCAGCATCGTCTCCGGCAGGCCGTCGGCCATGCGCCGGCGCACGCGCGCCCGCCGGCCGCGCAGCCGCACCACGGCCACCACCAGACCCGGATGGTCCCGCACGAGCCCGCTCCAGAGCGGGCGCACCGGTTCCGCATCGCCGCGCGCCACGGCGCGTTCGAGACACTGACGCCACTGCCGGACACGTTCGTCGCTATCGCCGCGCGGCTGTCGTGCGGTGATGCGGCCCTGCTCCGCAGCGGCCGCCGTCTTCAGGGCGCGCAGCGCACCGCCGGGATCCGGCTCGGGCAGGGGTTCTCGCCGTAGCATCTCCGTGATGACGCGAAGCGTGCCGGATGCGCCGTCGCCCTGTCCTTCGCGCAGCCGTGCCGCCTGGTCCAGCACCGCACGCGCGAAGCTCCCATCGTCCGTGTCTCCCGGCGGCCGCGCGAGCGCGGTGCGCAGCAGCGCCTCCCACGCGATGCGGCGACTCTCACCGCGTCCGCGATCGACGGCGGGCGCCGACAGCAGGCGTTCGAGCGTGCCTGCCAGTCCGACCGCGAAGACGTGCCGGCCCGGAAGCATCGCGACGAACAGACGCACCAGCGCCTCCTGCGGCGATTGCCGGACAAGGCGCGTAATCACGCCGGGCCGGCGCACCGCATCGCGCAGCCACTGCACGAAATCGTGGGGCCGCGTGGCGAGCACGCGGATCACGAGTGTGTCGACGGTATCCCGCAGACCCTGGCGCTCCTGCCACGGCAGGGTGCCGTGCCGCAGGAAGCGCTGCAGCGCCTCGAGGTCCGCGCCCTGGAAGCTCGCAACCTTGCCGTCGCGCTCGTGGCGTCCCTGTGCGACGCGCATCGCGCGGGCAAGGGCTTCGCGAAGCGCCGTGCGGGCGCGGCGCTCCAGCTCCGCACTCCCGGTGTCGGCGCGTACCGCACCGAGGTCCACGGCCAGCGCGTCGAGACGCCACACCTCGCCCGGCGTCGACATCTCGTCGAACACTTCCGTCGCGATCGGGAGCAGCCGCTCCCTGAGCCACGACTCCCAGCGCGTCTGTCCGTCCAGAGCCAGGCGCTCCGAGGGGAAGGCGAGCTCGAGTCGCAGTTCGTCGACGCGATGGCCGCGCGACGCCGCCGGCATGTCGGGGACCGCGCTCACGATCCGAACTCCGGCGCACTCTGCGGCGGATGCCTGAGCAGGAACTCCGCGACGGCGAGGGAACAGCGGTCGAGGTCCGCACACTGCAGCGCATGGGCCGGGGACCCGTGATCCTTTCCGGTTTCGCAGCTCGCCGCCTTCGCGTCCAGCCATTTCCGGTACAGACCCTCGAATTCCTCCATCGCCCGGAACCCGAGCCAGATGCAGTCGGGCTGAACATGCGCCGGGGTGTTGAGCTGGATGGTCTCTTCCGCAAAGCGCCGGAAGGCGGGTTCCCCGCCGCGGGCTGTCCAGCCCGGAAACACCACCGTAAGCCGCAGACCGAAGAACCACGACGGCAGACGGGCGAGTGAACGCGCGGCAGCGTCGTTACCTTCGGGTCGAAGCAGCACGTGCTCCACGAGATGCATCCCTTCGCTCTCGCGGCTGACCGCCATCAGGAAGCGCCGCAGGCGGTTCGCCGCGCGCACGCCGGCCGCCGCGTTCGCGTAGCGGCCCAGCACCCACCAGCGTGTCGAGCCTTCCGGCAGGAACACGAGCGCGAAGTCCTCTCGGCCGCGCGCCTGCCCGACCCGGTATCGTCCCGGGTCGATGCCCTGCCGCAGCAGCGTCTCGCTGAGGCCACCGTCGCGTCCGAGGGACAGGCGATGCGTGCGGCGCAGTTCGTCGAGACTCACCGGATCGCCGGCTGGCTCGGGAGTCACACGCTGGAAGCCTTCGTCCACGACGTTGTCGTCGATCAGCGCTCCGCCATGCGGGGTGCCTGCCGAAGCGTCGTCCGCCACGGGTTCGAGGCCGAGAACGGACAGCGCCGTGGTGAGCGGACCCGGCACGACGGGCTCCATGCCCAGGAGCAGACCTGCGCGAAGATGCAGGCCGCAGGGGGTTCCGGGCTTGCCGTCGGCATCCGGCCAGAGCGGGCGGCTGTAGTCGAAGCCGGAGGCCCGGTCCCGGCCGAGCTTCAGAATGCTGCGGACGAACGCGAGCTTGTTCGCCACCAGGCGCTCATCGCGTTCCTGCGCATCGCAGTAGGTCAGGAACTGGCGCAGCGTGTTCTGCGCGAAGACCTCTCCGTGGAGAGCGAGCAGGTGGTCCAGCACCCGCGAGCGCCGATCGAGGTACGGATCGGTCGTGGAGAACTGCGCGGAGACACCGTCGCGCTGCGCGTCCGGCCGGGCAAACAGCGCCTCGATCCCCGGCACCGCCTCGGTGTCCAGCTGCTGCGACCAGTAGCTCTGCTGCAGATCCGTGCGCGTCGAGTAGAGATCCCGCAGATGGTGAAGCTGCTCGGCGCCGTTCGCTAGCACCTGGTCGAAGAGGGTGAGGAAGCCCTTCAACTGCCGGGCCTGTGCCTTGCGCAAAGGGCTCACGGAATCGGGCAGACCCCGCTCGTCGATGCCGTAGATCGCCGGGAAGTGATTCTGGACCGACGAGTAGCGGTCGAGCTTCCGGTACACGCCCTTGGGCGGCGGCTTCAGGACCGCGATGTCCTGACGGGCGAACGCGCGGGAGCGGTCCACCGCGCGCAGGTCGCGATACTTGGCGCGGACCTCGCGGGCGGCGACCCGCACGTCGACACCGCCGCGCGTGATCCGCACGTTGCGGGCGAAGGCGTCCTCGCCGGGAAAGCGCAGCATCGGGGCCTCGACGAGTGAGTTCCACCGCATCGACGCGACCGTCGGTTCCTCGCCCGGCCGGGCGAGAGACAGATGCCGAACGAAACGCACGCCTTCGATCGCCTTCACCTTGGAGATGAGGTCGCCCACGAACAGCTCCTGGCGGTCGGCCCGCGCGAGATCCTCGTCGCGCAGGATGCCGTGCCGGGTATGCAGCGGCTGCAGGATGTGCTCGAGCGGCACCTTCCCGGCGAGGGCCTGTTCGAAGGACTGGAACACGACACTCGCGGCCACGACCCGTGCGCACTGGTCGTAGATCTCCGCGAGAATGTCCGCCGGCGGACGCGCACCGCCGATCTCGAATTCGCCGAACAGGTCGATCTCGATGCGCTCGACACTCGATACTTCGGCCAGGTCCTCGCACAGGTTGCGGTTGGCCCGGTAGACCTCACGCACGCTCTCGCGCACCTCCGCGTCCTCGGCCGGACCCGTTTCGTCGCTGGCATGCTTGATGGAGATGCGATAGAGCCCGGGAATGCCGCGTGCGGGATCGGTCTCTGCGCTCACCCACACATTGGCGATCTCGGCAATCGTGTCGAGCAGCGCGCGACGATAGTCCGCATCGGTGACCGGCCGGCCCGGCAGCACCGCGGCAGGCGGGTGCAGCCCGAGATTGCCGAAGCGAATGCGCCCGTCGGCCTCGGTGAGCAGGTCCGCCACCGAAAAGTCGGTGCGGTAGTCGAGGTCGGTGAGCGCGTAGCACAGCGCCTCCAGCATCGTCACGCCCGGATCGTGCAGGTTGTAGTCCGTCCAGATGTCGCCGCCGAGGTCCTGCGCGAGCCGGATGCCCTCGGTACGCAGCGCTTCGTAGCTCGTCGGCGATGGCTTGCCGCGATGACGGGGAATGTGCCCGGGCTTGGTCTCGCGCGCCGGGGCCTCGCTCATCGCGCATCTCCCGTGGGCACCGATCCGGTCATCGCCGGATCGAACCAGAGCCGGGTGAGATGCACCTGGATGAGCACGTCCTCGGAATACGGGCAGCGCGTGCGGATCATCAGGCGATAGCGCGCGTCCTTGCCCGATGTGCCTTCCCAGCGCAGTTCGATGCGGTCACAGCGCGTGCCGAAGTAGGCCTCCTGGGCGCGGATCCTCCGGCGCGGCCGGAACCAGTCGAGCAGCGAGGACCTCGGATTGAACGTGTTGAGAGCGATGGCGTGGAGCAGTGCGTAGCGCCCGTTGCCCTTGCGATCGCCGACGCCCGCCATCACCTCGAAACCGTGGCAGCCCCTCAGCCAGCCGGTGATGTCATGCCATTTGCCGTCGGCCTTGACCGGTCCCTTCTCGTAGGTGGAAGCGTCCCCGTCGGGCCCCTGCACGACCTCTTCCGGCTGGAAGCCGCCGAGACGGCCGGCCGCACGCACGACACCGTTCACATCGAGCGTGTACTCGGGTCGGTCGTTGTTGACGCCGATCCGTCCGACCGGATCGAAGCTGAGCACCGACGGACCCGGCACGTTCGAATCCCTGGCGCTGAACACGAGGCGCTTGCCGCGCCCGTCGCCCGTCTCGGCGCCGTAGGCGATGGACCACTGAACCGTGTTGGGATCGCGCTGCGTGTAGAAGCTCACCAGCGCATTGGAACTGCCCAGCGCCGAGATCTCGACGCCATGCTCGGGGGACTTGCGGTAGCCCTCGTCCACCATGTTGAGCGTGGAATCGATGAGATCCCCGAAGTGGTCCTCCGTGGGCAGCGTCCCGGCCTTGAAGTAGTTGCGCAGCGTGGCGCGGTTCTGGCTACCCACCGCGGGACCTCCCGATCACGAAAGTGTTGCCGACTTCGAGATCGGCCACCCCGGCGGGCCGCGCTTCGTCGAGGCGCGTATCCGCAAAAAGCGTGATCGCATGATTGCGCGTGGGCAGTGCGATGCTCCATGGCGATCGCGGACGCAGCGTGCCGGGCGCATCCCCGCGCGCCATCTCGGCCAGCAGTCCCGCCGAGTCACCGAGCCCGAAGCGGCCCTCGTCGTCCTCGGCCACCTGCAGCAGCGACACCCGACCCACGGAATCCACGTAGTCGAGATCGCGGATCCAGCCCTCGACCTCCTCCTTGCGCAGCACCCAGTCGAAGCGCGCACCGAGCCCCTCCTCGCGCCAGGGGGTGAGCCGATGGGAGATGTCGTTGTTGAGGCGCTGGATGGACGATCCGCTCTGATGGCCGCGATGGAAACGCACCGCGCAGCGCACCTGGATGCGCTCGTACACGGGGTTGCGGACGATCAGCTGCGCGAACGGCGAACAGCGCTCGACGAGGAAATCGCGGATCCGTTCGAGTTCGACGGCATTCAGCTTGGGGGCGCGCAACTGGTCCACCGCGCCGGGGGGCGGTGCGGGCACGACCACGACGACCACACCACCCGATGACGAGACGCCGCCGATGCCTCGCACGCCGGCGAAGCACTTCACCTTGAACACCGCCGGAAACTGCTCCAGCACGATCCGCTCGAAATCCCAGTGCGTGAGTGCACGATTCTTGTGGCGCAGCCGCTCGCCGATGCGCGCGGAGAATTCGTCGCGCTGCTCCGCCGGGCGTCCGCCGAAGACGTCGCCCACCTGGGTGACCTGCACGATTCCAGCGAGGGCCGACAGCGACTCGGCCGCCGAACCGGCACGCGGCGCGGACAGACCCACGGTATCGGCGCGTTCCCGCGTGGCGAGGGCCGCCTGCGCATGCACGCCGTAGAGTCCTGCGAAGCCGTCGAAGCCGCTGTCCGTGCCAACTCGCAGCCAGAACGAGTCGGCCGGGAGAATCGTGTTGGCGCAGTCGATCCCTTCCGGCAGATCGAGCGTCACGATGCCGGAGGTGAGGAAGCCCTGCGTGGTGTCGGCGAGGACGCGGTCAGCCGGCAGCGCATGCCAGCGGTTGCCGGCCAGGTAAGACCACGCGATCTTCGGACGCGGACCGCCTCCGGCCGCGCGACGCGCGGATTCGTCCCGCAGGTGGAACAGGAGGTTGAGCAGTCCCGGCGGGCTGTCCGGCGACAGCGCGATCAGCAGATTGCCGTCGTGCTCGAAGCGCGGCACGAGTCCCTTCGAGCGCCCGCGGATGGCGGGATAGATCTCTTCGAAACCGAACGGATGCAGGAGCAGTACCTGCGAGTCCGCATCCGCCCGTTCCGCCGGGATCTCCACCGCGAGATTGAGCACGGTCGCGGCGCGGTACTCGAAGCTGAGACGCTCGATCACCGGGGCATAGGGTGCGTTGGGCAGCGGAAGCGGACGCTTGCGCTTCGCATTGGCGGCCACCGCGTGCGCGAGCAGTTGCGGATACTCCCGGTTGCCGAACGGATCGGACGGTTCGGACAGCGTGAACTTGAAGAAGCCCGCACGCGCCGACAGGTCGAATTCGAAGGTCTCGCCATCCTTGAACCGCAGCGGCCGGCAGTGATTGCTGAGTGCGGCCGCATCGATCCTGATGGTGGATTCCGGCGCGAGCTGCTGGTCATCGCCCGAGCGGCCGAACAGCGGCTCGCCCGCACCGTCGTCGGCCCCGCCCTGCCAGTGTCCATCGCGGAGGATCGCGGTCGCGACCCGCACGGACTGGTTGGTCCGTTCCGTCGTGTAGCCGCGATAGTAGGCGCCGAAGCCGCCATCGTCCTCGGGCAAGCCGCCCCACTCGAACGTGAGGGCCAGCGCGGTAACGTTCTTGCGGGCCAGTTCCTCGCTGCCGAACACGAGGTAGGACCCGCGGGCGGGCAGCGGCCCGAAGGGCTGGAAGGGCTTCGAGGGGTCGAGACGCCCGAGCTGATTGTGCAGGAGCGCGGTGCGGGCGCCCTCGACATGCACGTCCAGATGCACCTTCGCAAGAGCGAGATCGGCGAAGACCGAGTAGCTGAAGACACCGCTCTCCGCGCGCACGCGCACCCGTACGCAAGGCTGGTCCGTGTTCCAGCCGGAACGGTGCACGGGCTCGTCGTAGGGGCTCACGGGGGCTGCGTCGGGGCGCAGCCGGGCGACGAGCGTGAGGTCCGACGCGCCCGCGGGATCGCTGCCGAGAAGAAACGTGTCCGTGGGAGCTGACCAGCCCTGCGGTGTGGTCACCTCGACCTCGAACACATCCGCGAGCACGCGGTTCACCAGCAGTTCCCGGACGGGCCGTCGGCGGCCGCGCAGGCAGCTCAGGATGTTGTGCCGGGCCGGATTCTCCCCGGAGTCCGCGATCCGGCGGCCGCGCACACGCAGTACGTTGTCCGGTCGTGACAACGCCCGCAGGGCGCGCTTGATGGCGCGAAAGTCCCAGTCTCCGAGGGCATCGGCATCGAGGAGCATCCAGCGGCGGAACAAATCGCCGAACGCCTGGAAGAAGGCGCTCTCGGTGCGGGCCTGCAGACAGCGCTCCAGACAGTAGGCATTGAACAGCATCGGAAGATCCGCGCCGCGCCAGGGACCGGCGGGGCCATAGCCGAGTACGGGCTGGCTGCCGACCAGCAGCGCGACGCCGGCCGGCAAGGCGTCCGAAGGCTCGTAGCGAAGCTGCACGCCACGCCGTGCGAACGCCTTCAACGCAGAAGCGAGCATCGCCCACACGTCGCGCGGCAGGGGGGCGGATGCGCGAATCACGGCGGTGCAGCCCGACTGTTCGAAGCGCTCCTGCAATGCGGTGAGTTCTCCGCCCCGAAGCGCCTTCAAGTCCCGGATGAGCAACTTCACGGCGAGCCGCGTCACGGCGCCTGCGGCCCACTCGGCACTCCGGGAATCCGAATGCTCTTCGATTCTCGCAAAGCGCTCGAACACGTCGGTAATCACATCGGTCGCGGTGATGACCACGTCGTTCGGCTCGCGGTGTCCGACCAGGGTCAGTTCGGCGGCGAGATCCGCGGCGCGGGAATCGCGCTGCGCCGGCTGATCGAAGACCAGACGCATGCGGATCTCACGCGCGCCCTCGGCCAGGGCGAGCAGCGGACTGGCGATGGCGAAACCCAGGGTGGCATCGGGCGAGGCGGTCGCGCCGGGCCGGCGCACCAGCCCGCCGAACAGTGGCCAATAGCGCGCCGTCCGCTGCACGTCGTCCGACGCGGGGAAGGTCTCGATGGTCTCCGACCGCACCCGCGTGACATACCGCAGTTCCCTTTCCGGCGAGATCAGCCGATCCCGCTCGAGCCGGATCGTGCGCAGCCCCACCACCCTGGCGAGGGTGACCGCCAGTTCAGCTCCAGTCCGGTACACGACGGGACCGCCTTCCAGCTCCTTGCCAAGCGCGAAGCCCGCTCCGGGCGGCACGCGCACATCCAGTCCGGCCGCCGACACGCGGCGGTAGACCAGATGCACGTGATCCGGCTGCGCGCCGCGCTCCTCGAAGAACAGGCAGTCGCGGTGGTAGAAGTCGCGATGCCGTTCGGTGAACTCGTTGAAGCGGGCCTGCACCCTGCCGTACAACTGCAGGAACGTGAGGAACAGCGCGGCCGAGGGCTCGTGACCGTCACTGCGCAGAGACTCCTCCAGGCGGGCGGCCGCCGCCGTGCGAAGGTGTGCGATGGCGTCGAGGAACCCGAAGAAGACGGAGCGCGCGCGCCCCCTGTCCCAGGAGTAGTCGTCGCCGCCGGTTCCGACACCGGCGTCTCCCCAGACCTCGTCGAGTTCGCTCCGCAGTCGCGCGGCAGCCGGGCTGGCATCCACGTGGGCCATCGCCCAGCGGAGCCCTGGGGCGAGTTTCTGTTCGATCGCGCGGCGCAGCTCGGCGCACAGCAGCTGGGCGCGCGGGCGGTCGATCACGGCCAGCAGCCGGTACCAGCGGTCGATGCGGTGTGCGCCGGCCAGGATGCGCAGCAGCACGCTCTCGTCGGTGGCGAGGTCCACGGTCTCGAACAGCGAGCCACGCAGCGCCTCCACATCGGCATCGGCGATACCGCTCAGGACCAGGGCCTCGTCGGTCGCGAACCAGCGCTCCCAGGTACCGTCGGGCTCGTTGCGAAGATTGAAGAAGGCGATCTGGCGCGCGAACCGTGCTGTCGACGACGCAAGCGCGGCGAGCGAACGTTCGTCGGGACCGAAGCGGGGGTCGCGAAGCGCCTCCGGCAGCCGGCTGGAACGCTCCGTGCCGGTATTGGCCTGCCACCGCGGACGGGCGGGCGGATTCGGATTGCGTCGCTCAGCCATCGCGCGGATGTCCCGGTGGCGCCGCAGCAGCCGCATGACTGCCTTCGTGCAGATAGAGCGGGAACACGAGATTCGCCCGACTGTTGGTGGTGCGCAGGCGGTAGACCAGCCGGATGTCGATCTCGCCTTCCGTCATGCGATCGAGGCCGAACTCCACCGACTCGAGGGTGACGCGCGGTTCGAAGAACAGCACGGCCCGGCGGATGAGGTCGCGCATCTCCGTGAGCGTGCTCTCGGTGATGGGTTCGAACACCAGCTTCTTCACTCCGCAGCCGAAGGTGGGCTGCATCACCCGCTCGCCCGGCGTCGTCGACAGCAGGATCCACAGGCTCTGCGACACGTCCTCTTCCCTGGAGGCGAGGACGGCGCTGCGCGTGGCGGGGTCGAAGCTGGGCGGGAAGCCCCAGCCGGTACCGAGAAAGGTGGGATCGTCGTTCATCGCTATCCGCCGATCATCACGGTGGGGAAACCGAGGACGATGCTACCGCCGTGCGCCGTGCTGTCGCCGAGGCGCGCAGCGGGCTTGCCTCCGATCATCACCGTCGCGGAGCCCTTCACGATCGAGTCGGGCGGCCCGACGCACACGGCGTTGTCCCCGAGCACGGCGGCCGGCAACTTGCCGATCAGCACGGTCGGCACGCCAGGGCCGATGACCGGTCCGCCCACGTGCGGAATCGGCGGCAGACCGGGAGTCACCATCGGGCACACGTGCATATCGGTTAGTCGCGCAGCGGGGGGCATGGTGGTCTCGTGCTCAGTTGATCATCACCATGGCGCCCTTCACGGTCGTCTGACCGGCAGCGGACAACTCCGCGTTCGCCGTGCCCTTTGCCACGAATCCCACTTGCGCCTCGCAGTTCACATTGAGTCCGGCGGTCTTCACGTCGGCTTTCGAGGTGATGTTGATGGCGCCCACTGCGTCCAGCGTGATGCCGCCCTTGGCCGTGATCTTGATGTCCTTCGGGCTGTCCAGCGTGATGCCGCCGGCGGCGAGCTCGATCTTGTTGCTGTTCTGATCCTGCACGACGATGGACTTGTCCGTATCCGAGAACACCATCTTGTTGTTCCCGGGCGTGGTGATGGTGATCACCTTCTTGTCGTCGTCGAACTCGATCTTCATCTTGGCGCGCGTGACGATCGCCTTGGTGTTGTTCGCCGCCTCCAGCGTGTAGGGCGGCGGGTTGTTGGCGCTGTAGAGGCTGCCCAACACGACGGGATTGGATGGGTCGCCGTTGAGGTAGCCGAGAATCACTTCGTCGCCAACCTCCGGCAGGAAGAAGGCGCCGAACGCGTTCGAGGCGTGGAACTGGAGCAGGCGCGCCCACACGCCGTCCGTCGCGTGCTGCGCCACCGGCGTCGACACCTGGATGCGATGCCATCCCTCCGGATCGGCGTCCAGCTTCATCACCACGCCGATCTGCAGACCCGTGACGGCGGGCATCCAGCTCGCGGCCGGGGGCTCCGTCACATCAGGCCGCTCGACGAACCAGTCGGGCGCGAGCCCGAACACGGCTTCGGTCACCCAGTTGCCCTCGGCCATTTCATGCTGCACCCCGGTCACGAACACCTTGCCGTTGAAGCGACTGCCAACGCCGGCCACCTCGATCATCTTCCCGGGCTCGGCCGTGGCGTTACCCTGGAATCGCATGCGTCCCCGAATCCGCGCGAGACCGGCCTTCACCTGCCGGGCCTTGGCCCATTCCGTCAGTGCCCCTGACGGAATCGCTGCTGTGCTGCGCAGGGTGACCACGGCGGGACTCGTCGCCTCGGCCAGGGTGGCGGACGTAAGGTCCCCCTGTGCGTTCAGCGTAGCCGGGTTCGCAGCCGTTCCCTGCACGATGGCCCCGGTGGCGGAGTCCCACGCCACCGTCGCGACCGACGAGAGCTGGGTACGGGCATCCATGTCCGCCTGGAACTCGATGAGGTCCTTGCCGTAGGTCACCTTGAGATCCGGAGCGGCCGTCGTGTTGGGCGGAGCAACCGTGATCGCCCCGTCCTTCACGACAACGAGTTGTCCGTTGACCTCGGCCCGCGACAGCATGAAGTCCCAGTCGGTGCAGGCGTACTGCACCAGTTCCTTGTAGCTGACGGTCGTGGCGGTGGTGGTGATCGACAGGCCGGCGTTGCCGGCGAGCGTCGAGAAGATGTCGCTGTCCTTCTTGTCGACGTAGTTCGCGTGATTGCGGCCGATGGTCATCTTCACGGCCTTGTCGCGGCATTCGACGAGCAGACGGGCGTCGTTTTCCCCTTTGACCTCGATGCCGTGCCGCACCACGATGCCGGTGAAGATGTCGGTTACAGCGTTGTCGTAGCCTGCGCTGATCTTGATCTCCGCGCCGGGCTTGAACTGATCGCCCGCACTCAGCGGGAAGTCTCCCTCGGCGATATCGCCGTCGGCCATCACCAGTCGCGCATAGGGCACCGCGTTGACGGCGCGGTGGACGGTCACGGAGATGATGCGCACCGTATCCGCGAGCGCCGTCCCGTTCACCGTCACGGTGACGGTGACGACTCCATCGGCGTTGGCGACAGGAGAGACGGGCATGGGCTAGTCGAGCGGCGGAAAGTCGAGCCAGTCGCCGGCGCGCAGACGGCGGAACTCCACGAGCCCGTTCCTGCGCGCCACCTCGGGGTAGTAGGACGGATCGCCGTAGATCGCATTGCACAGCAGCGGCAGGGTGTCGCCCTCCTTCACCAGCACGCGGTGGCTCAGGTCCGGCGAGGACCGGTTCGCGGTGAGCTGCTCCTCGCTCTTGCTCATGGAGCCGACGAAACCCATCTCGACGCGGGCCCGCAGCGGGTCGCCGCTCGGCTTGAAGAGCGTGTACTGCACCGACATGGATTCCAGCCGGCCGAAGAAGATGAGCGCGCCCCACAGCAGACGGACGTGGCTGGGCTCGTGCTCCTCGCCGACGTAGTCGTACACGACCGCGCGCAGATCGGAGATCTGATCCTTCACGTCCGGCACCGTGCCCTGCGGGGTGGCCGGCGCCACGGCACCGGTGCCGTCGAAGACCACCGAGAACCGGATCTTGTCCGGGTTCACCGCGCTGAACTTGGTATCCGAGCCGATCTGGCCGAGGGTCTTCTTAGTGTTGTACGAAATCGAACTCTCGTGCGTGAACTCGGCCGGGTTCAGCATGAGCGTGAACGTGCTCGACCGATCGATCGTCACCGTGCCGTCGGTACCGACGTCGTAGCGGGTGAGCGTGAGACGGGTCTTGGTGGCAAGCATGGGGCGTCAGCGCTCGCGCGCCTCCTGCAGCTTGTCGGTCATCCAGCGCCGGCACTCGGCGAGGATCTCTTCCTTGATGCGCTCCAGTTCGCCAGCGGGCAGTGCCGGCCTGCGGCCCTCGGCCTGGGACGGGTCGGCGCCCACGGTGGAGCGGATCACCATCTGTCGGACTTCGATAGTCATGGCGCTACGTGATCCTCGTGACGTAGGAGAAGGCCAGCTCGACCGTCTCGACTGCCACCTTGTTCTCCATGGCGTCGAAGCTGCCGAGCTGCCACTCGACCGGGTAGGCGTTCGCGAAGGTCCACGCGTAGAGCGGCGTCTGATCGGCGTCGAGCAGATGCACGTGGACCGTCTTGGGCACGATGCTGCCGAGCCCCGCCGCGAACACCCCCTGGCACCAGGTCACGAGTTCCGAGTCCATCGGCACGATGCCGCGCTTCAGGACCAGGTTGCCGTGCGTGACCTTGGTGGGGAGCTTGTGCACGAAACCGTTCTCTCCGCCCTCGACCACTTCCTCCGTCTCGATCTTGGCGCCGATGCCGCTCACTTCCTGAAACGAGGCATCCAGCGCGTTCGGTGCGAGTCCGAAACTCACCCGGAAGTGGAACGCCGAGGGCGGATAGTCGGTCATCCGTTCGCCACCGTGAGCCCTTCGTGCGCGATCTCGATGGTCTCGACGGCGACCTCATTGCCGTCGGACTTGAGATCGGTGCCCGTGATCTTCGTGGGCCAGGCGTTGGTGAGACTCCACACCATGGTGGGCGCTCCCGCCTCGTCCAGCAGGCTGATGGTGATGGGGATGCGCTTGATGGTGTTCATCTTGATCTGGTTGAACCAGTCCCAGAACTTGTTGTCCTTCGTGAACACCCCCTTCTTCATGGTGACGTTGCCGTACTTCTTGATGCCCGGCATCTTGATCACCGAGAACGCGGGGCTGTCCCCGTGGCGGTATTCAATTGGCTGTGCTTCCACATCCAGCCCGGAGACTTCCTGGAACGACATCACTGCGGAGTCCCACTTCACCTCGAAGCGGAACTTCGGAAGGGGCCATACGGTCCCGGATTGTGCCGACCCGTCGTCTGCCATGTTTCACCTCCAGAATTGACGATTCACTTGATGATTCGTGTCATGCCGCGCGCGCGAAGGCGTCGGCTCAGGACTTCTGCATCTGCTGCTGGAACGTGATCTCGATGAATTCCGCCGGGCGCGTGATCGCCACCAGCACCGTGACGCGCAGGATGCCCTCGAGGATGTCCTCCGGCGTCATCGTCTCGCCGAGACCCACATGCACGCTGAAGGCGTCCTCGGGCACCGCGCCCGCCAGGCCGCCGCGCTTCCAGATGCTCGTGAGGAAGTTGGCGATCATGCTTTTCATGGTGACCCACGTGTTGGCGACGTTCGGCTCGAACACCATCGCCTTCGACGCGAGCCGGATGGACTCCTCGAGCATGATCATCGTCCGGCGCACGTTCACGTAGCGCCAGTCGAGGCTGTTGCCGTCCAGCGTGCGCGCGCCCCACACCAGCGTGCCCTCGCCGATGAAGGCGCGGATCGCGTTGATGGACTTGCCCTGCGGCGTGACGTTGAGGTCTTCCTGCTGCTCGGCGGAGATGGGCACCGTCGGCGACACCACGCTGTTGAGGCTCACGTTGGCCGGCGCCTTCCAGACACCCCGCGCGTTGTCGACCATCGTGTAGATGCCCGCCATGGCGGGTCCCGGCGGCAGCACGTTGAGGCGCTTGCGCATCTCACCCATGATGCTGTTGAAGAACGGGCTGATGGTGGTGAGGCTCTTCGCCAGCAGGTTCACCTCGGAGATGTCCGTCACGGTCTTGATCTTGTCGACTTCCGCCGACTGCTGCGCCAGCTTTGCCGGCGGCACACCCATGCCCGTCAGCTCGTCCTTGATGCACTGGATGAGGACATCCCGGCTGTCGTCGTCGATGTTAGCGTAGCTCAGGTCCTGCTCCTGGACGATCGTCGTGTTGACCCACGGGTAGTAGGCCGTGCCGAAGTCCAGACTGTTGATGCCGATGCTGTCGCGAAAGCCCGCCACGCAGTCTGGCTCGCTGGTCCGCTCGCGGTAGCCTTCCCAGATGTCGAGGATGGCCATGCGGTTGCGCATCACCGTGCCGCAGTGGAGGAGCGCGGCCTGCTGCACGCTGTCGCTGTCCGACTTGCCGAGTAGCACTGTCTCCGGCACCACCACCATCGTCGGCTCCTGCTCCTTGGCGAGTTCGGCGATGCCCTTGGCGAGCTTGTCGGCTTCGATGTGCACGCCTTCGTCGGTCTTGTAGGAACCCACCGACACGATGTAGCAGGGGCCGCCGCCGTTCTGGAAGAAGTGCAGCATGCTGTAGTAGAGCAGGTAGAAACCGCGAACCTGCGCCAGCAGATAGCCCGTGCCGCGAACGGTGAGCGGCGTGCCGTCACGGGTCGCCAGCGCCTTGTCCGCCGCTGGTGCCGGCACGTCGCCTTCCACCTTCTTGAGGCTGAAGCGGACGATGTCCGAGGTCGGGCCGAAGCCGTAGTACTGATGGAACTCGGCCATCGAGGTGATACGCCAAGGCCGGTTCGTGAGCGAGTTGCCCTTGTTCTCCGCCTTCTCGGTATAGCCGACGAACGCCGGTACCGCGGTCGCTACCTCGACCACGGAATTCGGGAAGGCGTTCTTCTCGACGATGTACACGCCCGGTGTCTTCATGTTTCCCATGGTGAGCATCCTTTAGAGGTTGATATAGATCTCCGAGACCGCGACCTCTCGGCCGTCGACCGTGTCCCTGCCCAGTTGCCTGGGCGAGGCCACCGCCAGTCTCTTGACGAGCACCCTTTCGCCCGCGCTGGTCTGCGCCCGCAGCTGAAAGCGCTGCGTGCCTCGTTCCCGGAGTGCGATCGGTTCGGTGGAACGCAGCGTTACGGCTTCCCGCCCATCCGGCACCTGCGCTGCGCCGGCGGGCTCGAATGCGACGTTGCCGTCGGCATCCCGGATCGTTGGGGCGACGCCCGAGGGCGCACCCAGCACGACGTACTTCCACAGCGTGCGGCGGCTGCGGAACAGAAGATGGAATTCCGGCCCGGGCCGGTCGGCCTGCAGGTCGGCCGCGGTGATCCGGAGCGCGAGCAGACCGAGGGGCGGCACCCGGCGTTCACGGACGTCGAGCGCGGACACGACTGCCGCGTCGTCCACGGTGCGAAGATCCTCGCTGCCGACCGCTTCCTTCGCGCTGAGTGCGCGCGAGCCCGCCGTGTCGGTCGCGCCGGCCGTGGCGCTGTCGAACCAGTAGAGGCGGTCTGCCTTGCCCGTCTCGATCTCGGTATAGGTGCCGATCGCGAGATCCGTCCCGATCACCTTGAAGAGGAGCGTCGTCGGCTCCGCCGCGGCGCCTGCCGCCGTCGCCGGCTCGGGGCGCAGCACTGTGAGCGTCGCGCCTTCGGGGCGGGAGAGCAGACCGAGGCTCCGCATGGCGGCACCGGTGGCGGCAGTGGGCTCGAACACCACGCCGCGAGCCACGCCGTCGGCAAAGTACTCGTGGCGTGCCTCCACCCGGAGCAGGGTTCCGTACCGCATCAGAAAGCGACGCTCTTCAAGAGACCCCCGCCGCCGACTCCGTCGTGCCGATCGCCGGGGTGACGCCGATGAGATCGGTGGAGTCGAAGGTGATCATGCGCACCTTGTAGAGAATCGACGGCACGTACTTGCCGCCGAGGATGCCCCACAGGTTTCCCAGCTCGTTCACGCCAAGATTCTCGATCTCCAGCACGAGCCGGTCGATCCGCGCATCGAGCGCCGGGGTGTTGCTGTGGTCGAACACCGGATTGCGCTGGAAGTAGCTGATGGCGTTGGAGAGATAGCGCAGCGCGTCCGGGTAGTGCCGGCCGCTGAAGTTCGCGGCGACCATCACGGACAGATTGAGGTGCACCGGCGGCTGCCCGTCGGCGAAGCGCATGCCGCTTCCCATTCGTCCGCTGGAAGCCTTGTACGGCAGCGTTTCGCGCTCCACGTTGACGAGAAACATCACCACCTTGTTCTCGACGTCGGGGACGACGTTGCCATTCTGTTCGATGAGGTTGGAGGCACGCACGATTTCGTGCGGCACGTTGGCGCCGCGCTTCAGCGCCTCGTTGAGCTGCGCTACGAGCTGACCGATGGCGGCGCTGATCATGCGCTCGCCGCCCTGTCGGGGCCATACGTCCGGCTGCGTCGTCCGCCTTTGCCACTCACTGCCTGCCTCGCTCCATGGAAGGTCCCGACCGGCGGTCATCGCCGGCACGATGGGACTGTCCCCGATCATCGGAGCCGCGACGTGCCGCGCCTATCGGTGGATTGCTGACACCGTGCTTCGCGAAATCCGAGTTGGCGCGGCGCACCGCGTAGGCGGCGCTCACGGATGGCTCCGCGGAGGGCCCAGGCCGCTGCTGAGATAGGCGCGACCGGCGGCGACCTCGTGCACCGCACTCAGAAGATCCTCGAAGGAATCCTGCTTGAGCACGTAGCCGGCGGCACCGGCCTTCAGCATCGCCTCGACGAAGCGCGGGTCCGAGTGGAGCGACAGCGCGAGCACCCGCGCATCGGGACGCTGCTCGCGGATGCGGCGCGTGGCCTCGATCCCGTCCATCGCCGGCATCGCGATGTCCATGATCACCACGTCGGGGCAGCCCTCGCGATCGGCACGCACGGCGTCGGCGCCATCGCCGACCTCACCGATCACCTCCAGGTCGGGCTCATGCTCCAGCAGCTCCCGCACGGTGCTGCGGTAGGTGGCGTGGTCGTCCGCGAGGAGGATGCGAATGGCCATGTCATCCATATACGATGCGCCGACCCGCGTCACCCCTGGCAGGCGGACGGTGGCTGGCGTCGGACAGTCGGTGCATCGCCGGGAAGGACCCGCGGCAGGACGGTACGTTCATCTAGGCTCCGGGACCGGCGGTCAGCCGCGACGTTGCGGAGCCGGACGATCAGGCGCCAGAGTGCGCGCCGGCTTGCGGCCGGACCATCGGCATTTGCCCTGAGATCGTGGGGTGCAATTGCTGAAACTCGGGACGGCGGCCACCACGGGTGGAGGCACCACGTCGAGAGATTGCGACGGGGATGACGGCAACGTTGCCGGTCAGCCAATGGGAGTAGAGAACTGCGGACCGCCAGTCAATCGGCGTGGCGATCGGGCGAGCGCGGCTCGGGAACTGCCGTTCAGTTCAGGCGGATCTGCCTTGCGAGGCAGAGCCCGAAGAGGAGTCCGGGCTGCCGTGCGTGTCGAGATCCGCGATACCTTCACGGATGGCATAGCGGGTCAGCTCGGCCGTGCCGGTGACCTGCAGTTTCGACATGATGTGCTCGCGGTGGGTGCCGACGGTCTTCGCGCTGACGTGCAGCCGGTCGGCGATGGCCTTGGTGGAATGCCCCTCGGCGATGAGCTGCACGACCTCGCGCTCTCGGCTCGTGAGCACCGAAAACGCCGAGCGCCGGTCGACGCCCGAACGGCGTTCGCGGAAGTCCTGCATGAGGACACCCGCCACCCCGGGACTGATGTAGACCTGATTGGCGAGTACCGAGCGGGCCGCACGCAGGAGTTCCTCGAACGCGCAGTCCTTCAGCAGGTAGCCCGAGGCGCCAGCGTCCATGACAGCCGCCACGAGCCGCTTCTCGTCGTGGACGGACAGGCACAGCGTGCGGGTGCGCGGCGATTGCTCCGAGATCCGCGAGATGGCCTCGATGCCGTTCAGCCCGGGCATCGAGAGATCGGTGATGACGAGATCGGGCTCCAGCTCCCGGACGAGGCGCACGAGCTCCGATCCATCCCCCGCTTCCGCCACGACCTCGAAATCCGCGGTCTGCCGCAGCAGCGCAGCGATCCCTTCGCGGAGGATGCGGTGGTCATCGGCAAGAATGATTCGGACGGTCATGAACGTTGGCTCTGTGGGAGATCTTCCGTCACCGGGACGCTCACGGTGACGCGGGTGCCCGCGCCAGGCGCGGTTTCGACATGGAGCCGGCCGCCGAGCGCGCGGACCTGCGCCTCCGCGCTGAACAGGCCGAAACCACCGGTCGCGCCGAAAGCCGGCGCGCGGTCCGCAGGCGTGAAACCGACGCCGTCGTCGTTCACACAGATGTCGTAGCGGCCCTCGGAACGATAGGTGAAGACGTCGACCCGCGTGGCCACCGCATGCTTGTGCACATTGAAAAGCAGCTCCCGCACGACACGCAGCAGCACGACCAGCGTGTCGTGCGGCAGCCGGATCGCGGCGCGATCGCTGCCGAAGGCGAAGTGCACGCCGCAGATCTCCTGCATGCGCTCGCCGACACTCTGAATGGCGGCTTCGAAGCCGAGCTGCCGGAGGATGGGAGAGCTCAGCTCGAACGTGGTGGACCGTGCGGCGCGGGCAGCGCGGTCGACAAGTTCCCTTACATCTTCCGTGAGCTTCTCCCGTTCACTGGCGTCGCTGGCGACCCCGAGGCGACCGAGCTTCAGCTTGGCAACGGCGAGCCATTGGCCGAGATCATCGTGAAGGCCGGAAGCGATACGCTGGCGCTCGCGTTCTTCCGCGACGGAGAGGGCGTAAAGAAGGACACGCATGCGCTCGGGACTGTCTTCGAGGTCGCAGGTGGGGCCGGCCTTGCTGAGCGAGCGCAGGAGCGCGACGCCGAAGCTCACGCGCCCGCGATCGTCCTGCACGCGGGCTGCCGTCAGACGGACGTCGACCTTGCTGCCGTCCTTGCGACGTACGGGCACGTCGGAGGCCGGCACGGAAAGATCGTCGGCGAGACTCTGCCAGGCGAGCCGTGCCTTGGGCGGGCTATCAGGGTGGGCGAGTTCCAGAATCGACCGGCCGACGAGTTCGCGCGGAGCGAAGCCGAGCAGGGTGCGCACCACATCGTTGCACTTGACGATCCGGCCGCTGCCGCGCTCGAGTGCGAGGCAGAGATCCGGCGCCTGGGCGAATACGGTGCGATAACTCTGCACCGACAGGCCGCGCGCCGAAGTCACCCCGCTCTGAACCATGGACGAGTCCCCCCTTTGGGACACCTCGATGGCACTCCGGACGCGAAGAATGGCGCGCCTCGGACGGATCGAGACTGGTCGATGTTAACCGTCGCCGCTTCGAACACGCAAGATTGCGGCGGAAAAATACCTGCCCTCCACCCCCATGCGCTTGGCATTTCACGCGCAATCGCGACACGAGTCTCGGAACCCGAGAGGTTTCGAGGTGCGTCATTGCAGGCGGCATGAGGCGTGCCCGCCAGTGGCCGTCCGATAGCGTCAGACGGCTTTGCGGGAGGCTTGCAGCGTAGTGGGGCGCCGCGGTAGCCGGCATCGGGGTTTATCCCGATGCCGGGGGTGGAAATTGCCTAGGGACAGACCGCACGACCTACGCGGTCGGAACAGGTCTACGCGCAGCGGGCGGCGGACCTGCGCGAGGAACGGGCCACTACAGACCCGTGCCACCCGGAAACAGGCGGCGATGACAGGAACATGACGAGCAGGGATGCGATCAGCAGGGCCCAGGTTCCGGGTTCCGGTACCTGATTGAGCGCGAAGCTCGCCTGCGCGGATCCGCCCGAGACGTTCGCCCCGCCGCCCGGCACCCCGGGGTCGAGGGGCTGGGCCGCGGCCGTCCCGATGGCCTCGACGGTCAACGATCCCAGCGTGCCTGCACCAAGATTGAGGAGCGCGGTGTACTGCATCGTCTGACGCACGATCTCGTCGACGAGAGTGTCCGCACCGGCGGTCAGCGTGACCCGCACGAGGCCGTCTCCGCTCGAATCGCCGGTCGCAGACGCCCCCGTCACCACATCGACGATCAGACGAAGCAGACCGCCCGGCCCCGTGAAGAGACCGGTGAAGCTCGAGGAGGCCGTCGCCGACGCATCGAGCCCGGTGCCGCCCGTGGCGCCTGCCTGAGCGGAAACCGACCCGGACGAAGCGCCGGCCGTCGCGTTTGCCGACGCATCGGCGTCTGCCGAGGACGACGTCGAAGCGAAGGGCAGCGCGCTCGCGCCGGAATCGTCGTCGTCGGACTGGATGTCGCTGCCGGCGATGGTGAGCGTGCTGGTGACGTAGTTGACCGTCCCGAAGGACACCGGCGCTGCCTGAGCCCCGCCCACCGCCAGCGCGAGGGCGCTGGCGCAGAGCCATGTACGAATGGTCTTCATGGTGATGGCTCCGGGCTAGTTGCAGGGATTGCCCGCGGGGGTGGACGGCGAAGCCACGCTGCCTTCGTTGCAGTCGATGTGCCGGCGATCACGGCCCGCGTGCGGCGTGGGAAGGTACGGGAACGGGATGTAGATGCCGTTGGCCGTCGTGTTGGATCCCGGGGCCGCCTGATTGAAGTTCACACCATCGCCGAGCGCAAGATTGCCAGAGGCAGCACCGATCAGCTTGCCGGCCACCACGCGCAGCGCGACATCGGTGACGTCGTCGTTGGGACGGCGACCGTTCGGCCAGCCTGCGTTGTCTCCCGCGAGCACGGTGAGGCGCTTCTGGTTCGCCGGCGCGACCGGGGCGACCCCGAGGTTCAGCCGCAGCAGTTCGGAGCAGGGGCTCGTCGCGTCGCACTGGCCGGTCTGCGGCTGCGTCGAATACTTGAGCAGCACGTTGACGAGGTCCGCGCGATTGGCGGTGGGAATCTCCAGCGCCGTGCCGCCGAGTCCGTACACGAGGTTGAGCACGACACCGAGGCGGGAGTTACGGTAGAAGTCGAGGAACTGGGCCTCCTGGCTCGGCGCCGTTGCGTTCCAGAGATCCTTCGACGCCGTTCCGATGATCACCTCGTTCACGAGCGGATTCGCGAGCCGGGACACCTGCACCCACGGACCGCTGTCCGTCGGCCGTGTGACACCGTTGTACACCTTGAACTTCTGCCGGCTGGTCGAGGCGTACATGCCGATGACCGCATTCGGATCGCTCGTGATCTGCGAAATCGGCACCTCGATGGCGATCGTGTTCACGTTGAAGCCCGAGAAGTGATCCGTGCCGAAGGGGTTCGCGGCATCGTTGCCGTCCTCTGCGGCGGAGAGCACAGGCGGCGTGCGGCGCAGATTGACGGTGTCGAAGGTACCGCCGAGATCGATGTAGAAGGTCTCGTCGCGCTGACCGGCGAAGACCTTGCCGCCGTTCGCGAGGGTGAAGTTGCCCTTGGCGGCGAGCGCCTCGTAGCTGGGCATGGTGCGCGGCCCCATGTTGGAGGGCACGGCAAACATCGGCGTGCTGCCGAGATTGCGCCGCACGCCACCACGGACCTCGGTCACCGTGTAGCTCTGCCTCATGATCAGGCCGTCGGACCCGTCGCCGTCGAGCGCGGTGATGGGGGGCACCGCGGCGAACGCCACCGGCAGCTTGAGACCCGTCAGCCCGCCGCGCACCTGCGTGGAGAAGCGCACTTCGTACACGATGTCGTCCGCGCGCCCGTCACCGTTGGTGTCGAGCCGGAAGCTGTAGAGGACATCATCGCCGAACGAGAAGTAGTTGGGGCCGGAGCTCGGCTCCTGTCCGGGCACGACATTCATGATCATCACGACGTTGGCGGGGTTCTGCCAGCTCCGGAAGAAGTACACGTCGGTGATGTCGGCGGTCGGGTCGTTGGCGATCAGCGGGGCTTCGCGGTGGCTGGCGGCGTTCGCGGGAAGGGCCTGCGCGAGCCCGATCGTCATGCAGGCCGTGGCCAGCAGTTGCCTGGCGAGGTTCATCGTTGCGTCTCCTGTTGTGGTCGTCGATGCCGCGGCATCGACCGCGACAGTTCGCCGCACGCTCGAGGACGGTCCGCACAACCGGCGCGATCGCGCGGGTTGTGCGGACCGTCCTGAACGGACGGTTCACTTCGGATTACGCAGACTTTCGCCAACTGGATTGGCGGAACCGCGGAGAAGCCCGGCGAGGCGGACGTCCTCGAGGCGCGTGGCGGACACGAAACGCCGCACCTCCGCAATGGCATCCGCGTCGCCCGCCCTCGTCGCGGCTTCGAGCAGGACGATCGCGTCCGCAGGCTCCTTCTGCACGGACCAGTTCTCGCGGGCGAGCGGCAACGCGCGAACCGGATCGCGGGTGAGCGCCAGGACGAAGCGCGCCTCCTCCCGCAGATGCACGCGATCGCCGCGCCGACGACTGGCTTCGAACCGATCCCGCAACTGCCGGACCGAATCGGCCGAGGCGGGATCCGCAGTCTTCGTCGCAGCCAGTGCGTAGCGCAGCAGCAGCGGGTCTGCCGCACGCCGCTCACGCAGCAGAGCGAGGACCTCGCGCGGGCGATCCCGGTCGAGGAGGAAGTCGGAGAACGCCGCCAGCAGGTACTGATCATCGGGCGCGGCCCCCAGCGCATTCCGATAGTGCCGCTCGGCTTCGCGCAGGCGACCGCCGCGCTCCGCCATCTCCGCGAGCAGACCGTCCAGCCACGCAGCAGTGTCCGTGTCGGTCGGGGACACATCGCGCCGCACGGAAAGCAGTGCGTCATACGCAGCCCGGAGTTGTCCGGTCGCTGCCGCCACCGCGGTGGCGCACGCGGCGACATACGGCATCGGCACGAGCCCGTGGAGACGGTCGCAATCGGCACCGGCTTCCGGGAAACGCCCCTGGACCTGATAGACGGTCGCGCGGGTCAGCAGGGCCTGTGCACTGCGCGGATTGCTTTCCAGCACACGACCGAGGTCGATCAGCGCGGCATCGAATCGGTGCAGGCGCTGCGCTAGCACGGCCCGCAGGATCAGCACGTCTTCGGGAGCGTCGGCCTTTGACCACCAGGGCGACAGCACGGCCTGCGCATAGCCCGCGAATCGCGGGTCCCCGCTGACGCGGCCGAGTTCCACGTAGTGTCGGGCGAGTCGGGCAGCAAGCAGTACGTCGCCCGGCTTCTTCGCGAAGGCCGCCTTGAGCGCGCGCAGTTCCGGCGCCCCCGCCTCGCGCACGGTCGCGGGCAGCGTGGCAACCACCACGTCATCCCGATCGGGAACGCGCGGGGCTGCCCACGCGCTTCCCTCGAAAGTCATGTACGACAACAATGCCCAGAGAGCGGCCGTGACAGATCTGCGCAGGGCTTTCATCCGATGAGCCTCAGGTCGAAGGCGCGCTCCACGAACCACGTCGCCGCGAGCGCGGCCACAGCGAGCGAGCCCGCCGCGAAGATAAGCCGGCGGTAGACCCATCGGCGCCGGAGGACCCACGCGAGCGGCAGGAATACCGCAACGATCGCGAGCTGGCCGGCCTCGACACCGACGTTGAAGCCCACCAGGGACAGTGCCAGCGCCTCGCGCGGCAGCCCGAGATCGGCGAGGACGGCTGCGAAACCGAAGCCGTGGATCAGCCCGAACCCGAAAGCCATCGTCCAGCGCCGAAGCGGCAGCACTGGCCATACATTGTTGAGTGCCGCCACCACCACCGACGCTGCGATGGCGGACTCCACCCACCGAGTCGGCAGTTCGACGGCACCCAGTGCCGCCGCGGAGAGCGTCACGGAGTGCGCGACGGTGAATGCCGTGACGACCTTCACGACATCGAGCAGCGCGGCCCGGAAGGTTTCAGCGGGCTCCCAGCGATCGTCGCGGCGGGCGAGCACCGCCGGCAGCAGCAGCGACAGCAGAAAGAGGATGTGGTCGAAGCCGATCCAGATATGCCAGATGCCTTCGCGCACGTGACCGGATAGAGCCTCCGCCCACGACGACTCGCGCAGTTCCGCGCGGATCTCCCGACTGTCGGCACTCAGCGCATAAGCGCGAGTGCCCTCCCCGCCACGAACGCTCAAGAGACCCTTGTGCTGGGCGTCGAGATCGAAGAACAGGGAGTACGCGACGTCGAGCCGCGCCGGTCCGCCCGCGCAGTCGGTGTCGAAGCGCAGTACAGCGTAACCGCCGTCGCTGTGCTCATCGACGAGATGGCCGGTCGGGCGTGTGGTGCATTCGCGACCGTCCGCCTGGAGGTGCAGACGTGCCAGCGCATACGCCGCGATTTCCTGGTGCCGCGAGCGCACCTCGCCCCACGTGAGGCGCCCGTCGCCGTCGACGTCGAGGCCAAGGGCAAAGTCGAGATCGCGCAGCGCGATGTCCCACTGCCCGGTGACCCGGGGCGCATCCGTCGCCAGCGAAAGATAGCTGTCGCTCGGCTTGTGCGCCGCAGCAGAACTGGCGAAGAACCACAGCAGGACAACCACCCAGAGCTTCAAGCGTGCCACCTCTTCCGACACTCCGTCCCGGCAAAGGCCGGGACTTCCGTGGAACCCTGCGGTCAGCGGCGTTGCGCGAAAAGACGAGGCTCGCCGGGAGACCGAGGGCTGACCCGGCGATTACGCAGGATGGGGAAGACTGGATGTTACGAACGGTTACGGCAGCGAGGCGGACCCGGCCCGGGACTCCGCCAGGTCGGGTACGGCCGGAATGGTCAACCGGCCGCACCCGCCTGAGGTATTGCTAGTGCGCGATGCTCAGCAGAATGGTGACGATGCCGACAACGAGAACCAGAATCTCGCCGGCGCTGAAGGTGTCGTGGACGTTCCGCATATCTACTCTCCCATTCGGCGCGCCCCCGGCTGCGCGCCCTTTCGAGACCGCTCTGTCGGCGGCTGGGTTTCTCGAGAAAAATGTACCTGCACTCGCCGCACCCGGCAATGTGTGTCGGTAGCGACAGTGGCGCCTTTACAACAGTGGTCCGAGCTTCGGACCCACAATCGCGCCCCACACCAGAGCAAGCATCAACAAGGCCACCAGCACTGCTGCACTGCCGAAATCCTTGGCTCTCCTGGACAGGTCATGACGGTCGAAGCCGATGCGGTCGATGGCCGCTTCCACGCCGGAGTTGAGCAGTTCCACGACGATCACGAGCAACACGGTGGCGAACAGAAGGCAGCGCTCGGCCGTGGGCACGTCCACCCAGGCCGCGACCGGCAGCAGAACCGCGGCCAGCGCCACTTCCTGGCGAAAGGCGCTTTCGTGCTTCCATGCATCCGCCAGACCCGCCAGGGAATTGAAGAATGCATGCACGATGCGACTGATGCCAGTGCGTCCCTTGTACGGACTCTCCACCGCGGGCCTCGCTCGCGGGTCATCCATGGACCGGCGCCCTTGAGTCCGCGCCGAGAACGGAGACGAGATTCGCGGCGAACTGGCGGGTGCACTCGGCCCAGGAATAGCGCATCGCCACGCGACGGACGCGATGCCGGTCGAGCGACAGCGCGCGCAGGCACGCCGCGCGAAGGTCGTCATCGAGGACCCCGGCATCGGGATCATCGATCACGTCGATGGGTCCGCTCACGGGATACGCCGCCACGGGCGTCCCGCAGGCCATGGCCTCCGTCATCACGAGGCCGAACGTGTCGGTGCGGCTCGGGAACACGAAGACGTCCGCGCGCTGGTAGAACGACACCAGTTCCTCACCGTGCTTCATGCCGGCGAACACTGCCGACGGAAACCGGCGCATGAGCCCTTCCCGCGCGGGCCCGTCACCGACGACGACCTTCGTCCCCGGCAGATCCAGACTCAGGAAAGCTTCGATGTTCTTCTCGATGGCAACACGGCCGACGTAGAGAAAGACCGGCGAGCGCCATTCGTGCGAACGATCGTCCACGGGCCGGAACAGCTCCGTGTCGACGCCACGGGACCAGTCGCGAAGGTTCCCGAATCCCCGCCGCTCGAGCTCCAGCCGCAGAAAGGGCGTCGCCACCATGATCGCGGACGAGGGCCGATGAAACCACTTCACGGCGGGATACAGCCAGCTCGTGGGCAGGTGCGTACGTGCAGCAACGTACTCGGGGAATCGCGTGTGATAGGCCGTCGTGAATGCCAGCCCGCGGGCCACGCAGTAGCGCCGTGCCGCGAGCCCGATGGGCCCCTCGGTGGAAATGTGGATAGCATCGGGACGGAAGGCCTCGATGCGATCGCGCACCGCGCGTCCGGGCGCCACGGCGAGACGGATCTCGGGATACGACGGCAGCGGCACCGAGCGCAGGCCCTCGGAGGTCACCACCTCCACCTCGTGGCCGAAGCGCCGCAGCCAGGTCACGGTGTTGCGCAGGGTGTTGACGACGCCGTTCACCTGGGGCGCCCAGGCGTCAGTGGCCAGCAGGACTCGCAAGCGGCATTCCTCCGAAGTGTTCGGTCCTTCCCTGTCGGACCGCGTCGATGGCCTTCCAGTCGACGAGGCGCAGTTCGCCGCTCTCCAGTTCGACCAGCGCGGTGAGACTCTCGACCCAGTCGCCGTCGTTGCAGTAGAGGACGCCCTCGATATCCCGGATCTCGGCCTTGTGGATGTGCCCGCACACCACGCCCGCGAACTCGCGGCGCCTGGCCTCCTGGGCGAGTGCAGTCTCGAAGTCGGAGATGTAGCTCACCGCGTTCTTGACCTTGTGCTTGAGGAACTGCGACAGCGACCAGTAGGGCATTCCCAGCTTCGCCCGCGCGCTGTTCAGCCAGTGATTGAGCTTGAGGGTGAACATGTAGAGTTGGTCACCCACGAACGCCAGCCAGCGTGCCCGCTGCACGACCGCATCGAAGAGGTCGCCGTGCAGCACCAGCATCCGACGTCCGTCAGCGGTGACGTGCTCCGCTTCGTCGCACACGTCGATGCCGCCGAACGCGAGGCCGAGAAAGTGCCGCATCACTTCGTCGTGATTGCCTGCCACATACAACACGCGCGTGCCCTTGCGCGCCTTGCGCAGGATCTTCTGCACGACATCGTTGTGGGACTGGGGCCAGTACCACCGGCGGCGAAGCTGCCACCCGTCGATGATGTCGCCCACCAGGTAGAGGTACGTCGACTCCGTGTACCGGAGGAACTCGAGGAGATGGCTAGCCTGGCATCCGGGCGTTCCGAGGTGGACATCGGAGATCCAGATGCTGCGAAAGCGCAGCGTCGGCCCGGAGGCCTCGTCTGCAGGATCTTTCGTCGCATTCATGGCGCAGCAGGATGCGGGACTACCGTGATGGCGCCGTGACGGTTCCTTGAACTTTGGATGACAAAGCCCCTCGAACTTGCGCTGGATCAGAGTGGCGCTATCTCGGCCACGCGATACTGGATCCGGTCCATGCGTCCCAACACACAGACAAGGAGTTCACTCTTGAAGACACGTATCGCTGCAGCGGCCCTGGCCGTCGCTTTCGCACCCGCCGTCATGTCGCAGACACTGGAGCTTCCGGCGCGCAAGTTCCACCTCGAACAGTGCCTGCAGAAGGCTATGGCCAAGTACCCCGGCAAGGTCAAGTCGGCCGAACTGGAAGTCAAGGGCGGCGTGGCGCACTACGAGTTCGCGATCGAGACCCTCGCCGATGGCAACACCTGGGAAGTGGAGTGCAATGCCAACTCCGGCGAAATCACGCAGGTCGAGCGCGACGTGAAGCGGGACGACCCCGCGTTCACCAAGGTCGCGAAGATCAGCGTTCAGAAGGCGATCGACGTCGCGGTCGGCAAGTACCCGGGCATGCCCACCGAGGTGGAGTTCGAAGTCGCCCCCGACGGACGCGCCTGGTACGAAGTGAACATCGTTCAGACCAGCGGCAAGACGATCGAGGTCATGGTCGACGCCGTCTCCGGCGCCGTCCTTGGCGCCGAGGATGAGTCCGACGAACTCGAGATCTTCCGCATCGGCGACGACTGAGTTCTCGCCACCGGGGCGGTCTGATCCTGCAGCGCCCCGGTCCCGCTGCAACGCCGCACGGCCCGGACCGACCGTGCGGATCCGGCGGCGCCTCCCGCCGGCAACATCTCGTAACGCCCCCGCGTTTCCTCGCCCGGTCCGGGCCGACGGACCACTGTCCCCGATCTGCGACAAGCGAGCACACGCCTACACCAACAGTTCGACGACCGTTCACGTCATCGGCAACGCACGGCTTCGATCGGCCGTCGCAACACCGCATCCCTCTCGAACCGCTCCACCCATATGGCATTGCGCATATGTCGATGGGCATCGATTGCTTCGAGAATCCTCAATATTGACGGTATCGAATTCGAACGGCATCCAGTCCGCTTTCGATTGACTTGATGTACGCATGGTGCCATCGTGAAAAAAACAAGAAGACCGCTTCGAAGTGCGACTGGAGGCCAGGCCCATGAAATCCCGCAACGACGAATCACGTCCGAGCACCGGTACCAACGGTTCCGTGCGTCGTGTTCTCGCAGACGCCGTGCGTCTCGCGCTCCACGACGACGCTCGCGAGACATCCCCTACACTTTCGTCCCGTCGGCGCCTCGAGTTCGAATCCCTCGAGGCCCGCCTGCTGCTCTCCGCCGACCTGCCCGGTCTCGTGCCGCTGCCGCACATCGCGGAGCAGCATTCCGAGGAGCCGCTTACCGTTTCCTCTCCGACTGCGCCGACTTCTACGGACGGAAGCAGCGCAGCAATCACCTCGACGGCACCGACGACCTTCTCGGTCGAGACGGTGCATTTCGATGTCGTTCCGCCCTCGCCCGCTTCCGGTGAAGCCGCGGCTTCGCACGCGGAGCTGTCGCTTGCCGGAGACATGCGCTACGCCGTTGCTGCCGGCGCTTCGCTGGATGCCGTGCTCGCCTTCATCGACACCTCGGGCACGAAGACGCTGCAATTGCAGCATGCCGATACCGGCGCCGTGCTCGCGGAACAGGCTCTGGGGTCCGGCATCACGGTCACGATCACGGGGGGCGCAGGCGATGACTCGCTGCTGATTGGCTGGGGATCGGACACCGCGGCGGCGAACGTCACCGTCCATTTCGTCGGCGGCGCGGGGAGCGACATGCTTGCCGGCCCGACCGCGGACACCCAATGGACCGTCGATGGCCGCGATGAAGGCGAGGCGGGCCAGGTGCAGTTTGCCGAGGTGGAGAACCTGCGGGGCGCAGCGGGCAACCGGGACGAGTTCACGGTGCTGGCAGGCGGTTCTCTCAGCGGCGGCCTGGACGGCAGCGCCGGCGGATTTGACACGCTGATCCTCGGCCCCGGGGTCTTCAACTCGGTCGTCTATGCGGCGAGCGGCCCGGACTCCGGCACCATCGAGCGCGACGGCGACATGCTGCGCTACGCTGGCCTCGAGCCCATCTTCGACAACGCGTCGGTCACCAACCGCGTCATCCGGACCAGCAATCTCACCGACAACGCGCGTCTCTCCGACAACGGCGTCCAGTTCACGCTGGAGAGCGTGGATGTCGTGCCGACGTTCGAGAGCATCACCTTCGCGAAGCCCAGCGCCTCGCTCACCATCAATCTGGGCAGCGATCTGGGCATTCCACTTCTCACCGACCGGCTCGAGATCCAGGCGCTCACGTTCAACGGCGCCCTCACCGTCAACGGCGAAGCCGGCGCAGACGAAGTGACCATCACCGGGAACCTCGGTCTGGGGGGCAATGCCCTGACGATCAACGCGGAGCAGATTCGGGTGAATCCCGGCGTCACGGTGACGGCCGGCAACATCACCCTCAATGCCGTCGCCAACCAGGGTACCCTCGGCACACCGGACGTGCTGCCGCTGGCCAATGTCGCGGCACTCATCGACATCAACGGCGCGACACTCAACGGCAGCAACATTGCGCTCACGGCAACGACGTCGCTGGTTTCGAACGTCACGAATCTGCTTCCGGCCGCCCCGGCGGCACCGCTCGTTGCGAACCTTACGGCGGACGTCGCCGTCCGGGGCAACGCTGCCATCAACGCGAGCGGCAATTTCACGGCCACGGCCACGTCCAACGTGAACGCAACGGTCCAGGCCAACGCGGTGACCGTGGGCGGCGTGACGGAAGTCGCTTTCGCTGCACCGGTGATCCGCACCACGGCCACAAGCCGGCTTTCCGACAATGCGGCCGTCAGCGCCGGAGGAACCGTCGCCGTCACGGCCAATACCGGGACGGTCGTCACCACCACGGCAGACGGCGTGCTTGCCGTCGCCACGGTCGGGACGACCGTCGCGACGCCAACGATCTTCGTCATCACCGAAGCCTCCATCGAAGATGCCGCCCGCGTGAGTCTCGCCGATACCATCGATGTGACGGCGACGGCCACAGGCAACGTGGTCACGACGGCCAACTCCACGCCGGCCGGCGCTTCGGCAAATCCGCCCACGCTCGGCAGCTTCGGCATCGGGACGGCGGCGGGCACCCAGACTGCCGCGGCGGCACTCGCGGTCACCAATCTCACCAGCACCACCCGGGCATTCGTCGACACGAGCGGCACGCTCAACTCGGGCGGCGCCGTCACTGTGCTCGGCACGTCTGCCTTCACCGTGAACACCGTCGCGAACGGCACGCCGACCGTCAGTGCCACGAACAACGGTTTCGCCGTGGCTGCCAACTTCACGCGCATCGTGGACGAGTCCTTCGTAGACGGCACGCCCACGATCAATGCGCCTACCTTGAACGTCCGGACCGGCGGCGGCAGCACCCTCAACGCTGTGTCCCGCTCCGGTGCCGCCGGCCAGGACGCCCCCAACCCCGGCGTGAACGCGGCGTCCGTCGCGATCAACGCCAACATCGGCGGAGGCGTCCCGGTCCAGGGCAACCTGAGCCACGCCTGTATAGGCGCCGGCGCCAACGTGACCGTCAGCGCGGGTGCCACCGTCAATGTCACCGCCATCAACACGACCACGACCGACGCCTCGGCAGAACCGGAAGGCGCGGCCGTGATCGCCCAGGACACCGGTGTCGGCCGCTCCGTTGCCACCAACATCTCCGCGTACACAACGATGGCGTCCATTGACGCAGGTGCCACCCTCACCGGGGCCGGCAACCTCAATGTCACCGCCACGGGCACACAAACCTCGCTGGTCACCGCGCTGGCCGGTGCGCTCGCCGGCGTCGATGCCCAGGCGCAGACCGTCGCGGCGTCGGTAAACGCCAATTCGAGTCTGGTCATGATCGACGCGGGCGCCACGATGGCCTTGAGCGGCGCGCTGGTCGCCCGCTCGAACCACAGGGCGACCAACATCATCCGCGCGCGGAGCGATGCCGCCTCGGCCCAGGACGACACCCCGTCGACCTCGCTCGCCCTGCCGATGGCTGTGAATCTCTCCAATGACGTCGCGAGCGCCACCGTCGCCGGGACCGTGACCGCGGCCGGCTCCATCCTCATCGCCTCCGATGCCGACGTCGAGAACGAGGTGGAAGGCATTGCCGGCGTGCACGGCGCCGACGCTGCCGCGACCACGGCGGGCAGTCTGGTGGCGAGCGAGATCGCGTTCCTCACCAACCGCGCGAACCTGACGTTCGGCGGTTCCCCGGTGCCCCCCGCCACCGATCCGGACGTCGACACCGGCGACCTCATCGGCCTCACGACGAATCAGGCCCAGGGCCGCGCCGGTGCGATTGCGGTCAACCTCGCCAATGCGCAGAGCAACGCCTCGGTGGCGGCCACCGGGTCGGTCACGTCGACAGGCAGCACGGTCACAGTTTCCGGCACGGGCGACGTGGACTCCACCGCGCTAGGGTCTGCCAGCGCCGTACTCAACATCGTAGGCGCCGCCGCCGGCGTCGCGATCAACGCTCAGAACACGGCACTCACGGCCTCGATCGCCGGGACGGCCTCGGCGAACGGCATCACGGTCCGCACGGATGCGTCGGGCAACGGCGTGCACACGCTCCTCGCAGATGCGAGGTCCGGAACCGGGATCCAGGTCGCCGGACTCGCCGGTGCAGTCGCTGCGACTTTCGCCCAGGGCGGCAGCAATGCCTTCATCGCCAGCGGCGCCAATCTCACGCTGGGCGCCGATACCGACCTGCTGGTCCAGGCGGACATCGATCTCGACAACACCGCCAATGCGGAGCCGCGCGTCGACGCCGGCACGATCCTGGGAGTCGGCGCCGCCTTCGAACTCAACGGCGGCAGCTTCCGCACGCTCGCCGAAATCCAGGACGCCTCGATCACCGGCGCCGACGACATCTCGGTCCTGGCGAACGGGCAATACGACACCGTGGCGGAAGCCCAGGCCGGCGCGTCCGCAGACAGCGCGGTGGGCGCGGCCGTCGCCGTCCTGATCAGCAACAACACCACCACCGCCAATCTCACCAACAGCACCACGACCACGACCCTGACGGGCGGCCTGACCGTGACCGCCACGCACGGTGCCACGGCCACCCACTCCGCGAACGCCGGCAGCAACGCGGCGGACGTCGGTGCGGGCGCCGCGCTCGCCGTCGGCGTGATGCAGGGCGGCGCGCAGGCATTCGCGAGCAACCGGATCGATGCTGCCGGCCCCGTCACCGTTTCCGCCACCACGCAGACAGTGATGAACGCCGACGCCGTCGCCAGTTCGCAGGGCGTGGAGAACGACGATCCGCTGCTGGCCTTCAAGCTCGATCTGGTACTGCAGCAGGCCTTCTCGGCCCTGAGGTCCGCGGTGCAGGTGGATCCGGTCACCGACGTCGACGACACCGGCAACGTCCTCCTGGCCACGGGTCACGGACTCGCCACCGGAGACTCCGTGGTATACGACCGCGGCGCCGACGACGAGAACATCGGCGGTCTCGCGACCGGTTCCACGTACTTCGTCCGCGCGATCGATCCGAACACCCTCAGCCTGCATCTTTCCCGGTCCGACGCCGAAGCCGGCATCAACGCGGTCGATCTCGCCCCGGCCGCCGACTCCGACAATCCCCATACGCTGCAGGCCGCCGTGCCCACAGCGGTCCAGGACCTCATCGACGCGAACCGCCTGCGAACCACCAACGGCGCCGTCGGCGCGGCCGCCGCGATCGCGTTCAACCTCGATTTCAACACGGCACTCGCGGGCATCGGTGCCGGCGCGCAGATCACGTCCGACGGCACCGTGGCCGTGACCTCCACGCTGGACAGCGATGACGACGCGTTTGCCACCGGCCAGGCGGTCGACTCGACCACGTCCCTTGGGATCGCCGCCGCGGGCAATGTCATGAGCCAGGGCAACCAGGCGTTCATCGGCGGCCAGGTCACCGGGCCGCGGATCGAGGTGTCGGCGCTGCTAGGCGGCGACGGCATCGCGGACTTCATCGCCAATGCCATATCGGGAGGCGGAGGCGGGTCCGAACTGGGCGTCGCCGGCGCGTTCGCGATCAACTACAGCTCGCCGCTGCTGCCGCTCAATCCGGTGAACATTCCGATTCCCGCGCTGCCGGCGCTGCCTGCGCTTCCGGCGCTGCCAGCCCCGCTGCCGCCGCTCGTCATTCCCCCTATCACACTGCCGACGCTGCCGCAGATTCCGGCGCCCACGGGCGGTCAGAACGCCGCCATCATCCAGTCCGGCGCCAATCTCACCCTGCTGGGCGGCGGCGACCTGATCGTCCGCTCGGACTTCGAGGGACGCTACGAAGCCGTCACACGTGCCACACCGCAGGCCACGGCGACGGTGGGCATCGGGCCCTCGGCTTCCGGCAACGCGATCACGCAGCAGGTGCTGGCCGAAGTCCGCGATGCCACGATCACCGGCACGCAGGTGGGCGATGGCGTCCGCACCGACGTCCATGTGCTCGCCGACGGGGACTACACGACCATCGCGAACGCGACAGCAGGGGCCACCAACGCGGTCAACCTGCCCGCCTCGGTCGCCGCCAACTACACCGATCTCAACACGGTGGCCCGCACCACCAACACGACGGGCACCTCCAACATCAGCGGCAACCTGCTGGTCCGCGCAAACCACAACGCGACGACGACCCACACCGCGGATTCCGACAGCGGTGTCGGCGGCACGGCGAGCGTCGGCGCCGCCATGTCCCTCGGCTACGTCGTGGGCGGCGCCGCAGCGGCGAGCGGCATGCAGATCAACGTGCCCTCCGGGACCGTCGTGGTACAGGCGCTGAACAATGCTCCGCTGAATGCGGTGGCGACCGCCGGACAGAGCGGCGCCGTCGCCGATCCGGCTGGCGAGGTCGTCACCGAGACGGTGGAGAACGCGATCGAGGGCCTGCTCGCCATGGCCGGTGTCGGCGAGATCCCGGAAGACGTGATCCGGGTGCTGCAGCGGGCGACCGCCGAGACGGCAGACGGGCCGATCGGCGCCACCGCAGCACTGGCCGTGAACCTGGACTACGGCTACTCCACCGCCGAACTCTCGGACGGTGGCGTGCTCACGACGGGCGTCGCGCCCCTCGTCTCCGCCCGCGGCAACATGGACATCAGCGCCGTCGCCGACGCACAGTCGGTGGATGCCGCATCCGGACTCGGCGTGGCAGTGGCCATCAACATCGACGGGCAGCGCGTGGAGAACGCGATCGGCGGCACGGTCACGGCGCCCTCGATCGCCCTGCAGGCGCTCGTCGGCGGCGATGGCATCCATCGGATCGACGCCACGGCGCGCTCCGGTGCCGGTGCCAGGGACGTAGGGGTCGCGGGCGCCTTCGCGCTCAACCTCTCCGGAGATCCTCGAGACATCCTGGAAGGGGATGCCACGGGTGGCGGCCAGCACATCGCCCGCATTCTCGACGGCGCGAATCTCACGCTGTCGGCCGGCAACGATCTGTCCGTGACGGCCAATTACCAGGGCGTGTACAACGCCACGGCCACCTCCGTGCCGCTGGGCGCCACCATCGGCGTCGGTCCGTCCGTTGCCGTCAACGCCATCAAGCACGACGTCCTTGCCGAGGTCGGCGACGCGCTCATCACCAACGCGCGGGATGTCCGCGTCAACGCAACTGGGAACTACAGCACCAGCACGACTGCGTTCGCCGGCACGGACGGCCCCGCCAGCATTCCCGGCGCAGTCGCGCTCACCGCCACCTCGAACGACACGGTAGCGCGGGTGCGGCCCGGCACGACACAGAGCACGATCACGGGCGACCTTGTCGTGCACGCAGACCACGTCGCCAACGTCAACACGCTAGCGAACGCCGAAGCCGGAGGCGACGACATCGGCTTCGGTGTCGCGATCGCAGCAGGCGGCCCTCTCGGCGGCGCCCGAGCGGAAGCAGGCGCCAACATGATCGTCGGTGACGACGTCGACGTGAACGCGGATACCGACTCCACGGCGAACGCCGACGCGATCGCGAGCCAGCGCGGCTCGCTGTCGGGCGGCCTCGACATCGATGCGGAGACGCACCGCCAGATCGAGCGTCTGGCCGCGATCGCCGGGGTCGACGACATCCTGTTCCCGTTCGTCGACCCGCATCCCGGGCTCGAGGTGATCTTCGACGCGGAAACCGACGTCGATTCGGCAGCCAACACCATCGCCGCGCCCCTGTCGCACGAGTTCGATACCGGCGATGCAGTGGTCTACCGCAACAACCAGGACGACACGAGCGTCGGCGGCCTCGTGGACGGCACCACCTACTTCGTCCGCGTGACCGGCGCGGACGGCCAGCTCCTCCGGCTGCATTCCACCCGCGCCGCGGCGCTGGCGGGCACCGGTGCCCTAGACCTCACCGCTGTCACGGATGCGGAGGACCGCCACAGTCTTGCCGCGGAGCGCACGTTCAGCCCGGGCAGTGCCGTGGACAACACGGCCGACACCATCAACATCGGCAATCTGGCCGGCATGGTGGACGGGGACACGGTCAAGTACTTCAACGGCGGGGACTCCAATGTCGGCGGGCTGGCGGATGGCCGCCGCTACTTCGTGAACGTGGATGCGACCGATCCGGCCAACATCCGCATCCGCCTGTTCGATACCCGACGCGACGCTCTGGCGGACGAGAACGCCATCGACCTCGACGCCAGCGGCCTGGGTGGCACCGCCCACCGCATCGCGCGGGTGGGCAATGCGCACCACAGCCGCGGCGTGTCGATCGACCCGTCGGCGGAGGTGAACGACGGCGCCAACCGTCTCGGCATCGTCTCGGACCAGTTCGCCGACGGCGACTCCGTCATCTACCGCGTCACCGCAGGCGGCAGCGCCATCGGCGGGCTCACCGACGGTGACCGGTACTTCGTGCACGTCGTCAAGGATGGCGACGTCCCGGTTGGTCTCAGCCTGCACGCATCGCGTGCCGATGCCACCGCTGGCGCGAATGCGATCGATCTCTCAGCACCAGCCACCACCGTCGGCGCGCACTCGCTCGAAGCCGCGTATGTGTTCGACCCGGCCGGCACAGTGGACAGCACCGCCAACACCATCGACCTTTCCGCGAGCGGTCCGCACAGTGGCGAAGCCGTGATCTACCGCAACGGTGGAGGCGCCAGCATCGGCGGCCTGGTAGACGACGCCGTCTACTACGTGCTCACCGGGGACGATGGCCGCGTGGTCCTGCTCCACACGCCGAACCCGTTCGACATCGTGGACCTCGACGCTTCCGTCGCCACGGGCACGCAGCATCGCTTCGACCGCGTCCTCCTGGATTCCGTCGACGAGAACAACCTGCCCGACATTCAGGTCGGTGCGGCCGCGGCCATTGCCGTCGGAGCGGGCCGTCCCGTGAGCCACGCGTCGATCGGCGCTGGCGCAACCCTCGTCGCCGATGCGGTGACCGTCGTAGCCCGCATGAACTACGACTCGGACGCCGACGCCGACGGCACCGCCATCACCGGCGCAGTCGCCGCTGGCGCCGCTTTCGCGGCCAACTACTCCGAGGGCGAGCACATCGCCGAGATCGGCGACGGCGCCAGCGTCACGGCCCGCGTGATCTCCCTCGACGCGCAGGGCGATGCCAGCGTGCCGTTCGACTACAACGCCGACGCGAGCAGCGCCGCACTGAGCCTCGGCGGGAACGTGGCGGGTTCGATCGCGGTGAATGCCATGCGCAACCACACCGCCGTTCGCGTGGGCGATGGTGCCGAAGTGACCGTCGAAGGCGGACTCGATCTGCTCACGAACGTCGAACGCAGCGTCGGGACCTTCGTCGCCGGCAACCGGGTCCACGCCGACGCCAACGCAGGCGAGGCCGCCATCGCCGGTCTGGCGGCGGCCGGTGCGGCAGGCGCGGGGACCGTCACGCTGGACGGCGACATCAACGAGGCGTCCATCGGCCAGGGTGCGGTGATCAACGCAGGCGGCAACGTCGAGGTGCGCTCCCGCACCAACCACGACTTCGAGAACCGCGCCGTCGGCGGCTCGGCCAGTCTGCTCTTCGCGGCGTCGGTGGGCGCGGCATTCAACTACACCAACAGCGAGGCGGTCGCTGCGGTGGACGGCTCCGTGACCACGACCGGCAACCTCAACGTCGTGGCGGCCACGGACAACGAGTACGCGCCCGAGGGGCTCGGCCTCGCCGCGGCTGGCCTGATCGCCATCGCCGGCTCGGTGGAAGCCAACGTGATCGGCAACACGACCAGCGCCGGCATCGGCGGCGGCACCATCGCCGCCACCGCCATCACCGTGAGGGCGTCCGACACATCAACGCTGGATCTCGATACGGGAGCCCTGGCCGCGAGCGGCCTCGCGGCCGCCGGCGCCTCCGTCGCCGTCAACATCATGGCCAACACGGTCGAAGCCTTCATCGACAACGCTACCGTCACCACCGACAGCGGCAACGTGATCCTGACGGCGACGTCCGACTACGACGTCGACGCACTGGCGCTGGGTCTTTCCGCGTCCGGCCTGCTGGCCGGCGTCGGCACCTTCACCATGAACGATCTCGCCAACACGACGAACGCGTCCGTCCGAAGCGGTTCGACCATCGACTCCGACGGTGCCGTGGTCGTGACCGCCACGGACAGCAGCGTGCTGCAGGCCAATAGCGGCGGCCTCGCCGCCAGCCTGGGCGTCGGCATCGGTGCCTCCGTTGCGCTAAACACGCTCAACAACACCGTCGAGGCCTACACCGACGATGCCGACATCACGATTGTCGAGGGCCAGCTCTCGCTCACGGCCGAGTCGTCCAACGACGTGAGCGCCCTTGCCGTTGCCTTCAGCGCGAGCGGCATCGCCGGCGGGTACGCGACGGTGACGATGAACGAGGACAACACCGCCACGTCGGCGACGATTCGCAATGGCGGTACGATCTCGGCCACATCGATGCGCGCGCGCGCCACGGACGACTCCGTGCTGAATGCCGATTCGGGCGGGCTCGCTGTCAGCCTGAACGCAGGCGCCGGCGCATCCATCGCCACGAACACCCTCGCAACGAAAGTCGAAGCCGGCATCGGCGCGGCGACGGTCTCGACGACCGGCAACATCGACATCACCGCGGACTCGAGTCTCGATGTCGAAGCCGACGCGCTTGGCGTCTCCCTGACCGGCGCCATCGGCGGCATCGGGACGGTCACCACGAACACGACGACCAGCACCACGCGCGCCTTCATCAACGACGAGGCGGAGGTCGATTCCGAAGCCGACGTCCTCGTCATCGCGCTGGATGACTCCACGTTCGATGCCGATTCGGGCGGCCTGGCCGTGGGCGGGATCGCGGGCGCGGGACTGTCCTATGCTTCCAACAAGGTGGAGAACACCGTCGAGGCCCTGATCGACGGCGAGAACACGACCGTGACCGCGGTCGATGCGGTAAGCGTCTTCGCCACGCTGTCGCCTTCCCTGAAAGCGTCGGCCCTCGGCTTTACCGCCAGCGCCGTCGTGGCGGCCAGCGGCGCGGTGGCGGTCTCGCAGACCGGCGGTCAGGCCCGTGCGGTCATCTCCAGCAGGGCGTCCGTGACCGGCGGGCCAGTATCGGTCCGCGCGATCGCGAACCCGACGCTGGAGGCGGGTTCGGGCGGCTTCGCCGGTTCGACATTCGCCGCGGCAGGCATCATGATCGCCGAGACGATCGCCGGCCACAGCGCCAGGGCGGAGGCCAGCGGCACGATCACGGCGACGCAGCTGGACGTGGTCGCCAACGCGACTCGCACCGGCGACGCGGACGTCGACTTCTTCGGGATCGCCGCGTTCACCGGCGAAGTGGGCTTTGAGGCCGAGCAGGCTTCGGGCGAGAGCGAGGCGTTCATCGGCGAAGGCGCCAACGTCACCATCATCGGCAACGGCGGCGTGAACGTCAGCGCCACGTCCACCGACACGATGGACCCGGATCTGGTGGATGCGAACATCGCGCTGTTCACCATCGGGGCGCAGGCCACCATGGCGCTCAGCGAGTCGAACACCCGGGCGCGCATCTCCGGGCGGGTCAACGCGCGGAGCGCGAACGTCTCATCGACCGCCCACAAGACCGCGTCGGCGACGACCACCATGCTCAACGTGAACCTGCTCAGCCTGAACGGCGTGGCGCTCTCCAGCATCGCCGACAAGCTGCCGGACGATCTGCCCATCCCGGTCCTGCCCCCCTTCGACACCGATGCCCGCGCCACGATCACCGGCCGCAACGAGGCCTTCCTCGGCCGCGGCGCCGACGTGCGGACGACCGCCGGTCTGAGCATCACCGCCAACTCGACCAACAACGCCACGTCGAACAACTTCTCGGGCGGTGCGACGCTCGTGAACGTGAGCGACACCGCGAGCAACGCGCTGGTGGAAGGCTCCACCGCCGTCCACATCGACCAGGGGGCTTCCGCCAACGTCGGCTCGCTGACGACGGCAGCCTTCGCCAACACCGACGCCACCGCAGGCGCCCAGTACGCCGGGGCTTCCGGCGTGAACGTGCAGCTCGCCGACGTCTCCGCCAGGACCAACCACACGGTGGAGGCCTATCTCGGACCGGCCAAGGGGACCAACCCCGACGGCGCACTGTCCGGCACCCTGCGGATCGCCGCCGGGGGCATGAACCTGCAGGCCACCTCGGAGAACGACGCCACGATCCCGCAGGTGACGCTCGACGTGAGTCTTGTCGCGGTGGAGAAGGTCAAGCCCGAGGCGGATGCCGGTGGCGCCACACGCGCCCACATCGGCGGCAACTTCGACATCTTCGCGAGCGGCGTGAACGCCACCGCAAAGTCCACCAACGATGCGCGCACGGAGGCCGTGGCCTTCGAGGTGGGCCTCGTCGACGTGGACCAGTCCGAGAAGTCTTCGCGCACCTCCCACACGACCGAAGCGTTCGTGGGTCCCCGCGCCACGATCGACCTCGTCGGCGGCGGCATCACGCTCGATGCCGAGTCCAAGAACGACGCGGTCGTCGACCAGATCACGCCCATCGACATCGGCGCCTTCGAGTTCAATTTCGTCAAGTCCACCGCCGAGGCGGGCGGTGCGACCCGCGCCTACGTTGACGAGGGCGCGGCGGTGTCCGCGACAGGCGGTCTCACCGCCGACGCCGACGCCATCAATACCGCGGAGGTCTTCCGCTTCCAGATGGCCGCGTCGCTGTTCTCGCTGCAGAAGGCGGAACCCACGGCGCGCACCACGCACGTCACATCCGCCTACGTCGGCCCCGCCGCCGGTTCCGAACCCGCCGCTGGTCTCTCGGGGACGCTGTCGCTCGGCGGCGCGCTCGCGCTCACCGCCGATTCCGTCAACGACGCGTCAGTCGACGATGTCAGCATCGAGATGAGCCTCGTCGGCGTGGATCTCGTCCAGCCCGTGATCACGGCGGGCGGTACCACACGGGTGTTCGTCGGCGGTGACTTCACGGTGAACACCACCGGCGTGACCGGCGTGGCCAACGCTGTGAACGACGCCGGCTCCTCGGACGTGGCGGTCAAGATCAATCTCGTCGACGTGACCGAGATCCAGCCGGAACTGAAGACGACCCACGCCACGGAAGCGTTCGTCACGCGGAACGCCGACTTCGACGTGAACGGCGGCGGCATCTCGCTCACCGCGACCTCAACCAACGAAGCGGACATGGACAGCTTCGAGCTGGGCGCCTCGCTGGTGACCGTGGACACTCTTAAACCCGTCCTGGAGACGGCTGGGGCCACGCGGGCCTTCGTGGAGGAAGGCGCGAACGTCTCCGCAGGCAGTCTGTCCCTGGACGCCGCAGCGAGCAACACCGCGGCGACAAACTCCACGATCGTCGCGGTGTCCCTCGTGGACGTGAGCGTGATCCGGCCCACGGTGCACAACACTCATGTGGTCGAGTCCTATCTCGGGCCGGGCGCCGGTGCAACATCGACGGGCGCAGCAGGGAGCATCGATGTGGGCGGCGCGCTCTCCGTGACGGCCCGGCAACTGGCCGGCGGCAACTCGGTGAGCCTCGATGCGATCTCGGTGAATGTGACGCTGGTGAGCTTCGACTCCGTCCGGCCGGACGTGCTGGCGGCCGGCAAGACGCAGGCCTACCTCGGTGGCCGTTTCGGCATCCAGGCCGGTTCGACGAACGTGTCGGCCCGCTCCCCGAACAACTCCGCGTCCAGCAGCGCCTTCGCGCTCGACGTCGGTCTGGTGAACGTGGGGGGCGGCACTGCGGCGGTACGCGTCGCTCACGAAACATCCGCCTACGTCGCCGACGGCGCGGACATCGACGTGAACGGTGGCGCCCTGACACTGCTGGCGGAGTCGACGGGGAACGCCGAGGCAGACAGCTTCAGCATCGACATCGGCCTGGTGGGGGTGAACTCGATGGACGCCCGCGCCACGGTCGAGAGCACGACCCGGTCGTACGTGGGAAGCAATGCGGCGCTCGATGCGAGCGGGAGCGTCTCGCTGACGGCCCGCTCGCTGGGCAGCCGCGCCAGCGCCGCGCTGTCGTCGGTGGGCGTGAGTCTCGTGGATGCGCCGTCGCTCGACCCCACTGCAACCACTGACCAGACGGTGGAGGCCTATCTCGCGGGCGGCGCGACCGTCAACGCGGGCAACGTGGCGCTCAACGCACAGATGGAGGCCCGCAGCGACGCGGACGTCGACACGGTGTCCATCGGCCTAGTCACCATAGGCGACGTGACCCCGACGGCACGCACCCGCGATGACGTACGCGCCTTCGTCGACGCCGCCGTGACCAGCGCAGCGCTGACCCTGTCCGCCACGGGGACCCGCGTGAGCGACGCGAACGGCAACATCGTGTCGGTCGGCCTCGGCGCGGGTGCCGACGCCAATCCCGACGCGGAGACGACCGGCGACACCGCGGTCTACTTCGGCTCGGCCGCGCGGATCACGGCCACCGGCAATGTGACCGCCAGCGCGAATGCCACGAACCGCGCCAACGCCAAGGGCACCGCCGGCTCGGGCGGCGGCTTCGCCGACGGGCAGCTCGACGCAACGGCCACGCTCACGAGCGCCACCACGGCCTACGTGAATGCAGGGGCCCGCGTCCTCCAGTCCGCGAACTTCCAGGTGCTGGCCACGGCCAGCAACACCGCCAAGTCGGATGCCGTCGCGGGATCCGGCGGCTTTGTCGCCGTCCAGGGGACGCAGGCGACGACGACGGTAACGCCCGTCATCGAAGCGGTCATCGACGACAACGTCTCCATGCAGAATATCGGCGGCAGCGTCACCGTGCGCGCCGACTCGGTGCGCGCCGAAGGCGACGCGGTCGGCAGTGCCTCGGGCGGCGGAATCGTGCAGGTGGGTGCGGCCGCAAGCGACACGCGCGTCAACCCGACGATCAACGCGTACATCGACCGCGGCACGGTCATCGACGCCGACGGCGCGGTCACTGTGCAGGCGTTCGCCCGCACCAATTCGGGCGTGGCACTCGGCGATACGTTCGACCCCGACACCGCGACGGTGGACGCCGACACCATCACCTTCGAGCAGCACGGACTGTCCAGCGGCGACCGCGTCACCTACGGCCCGAACGGCAACCCCGCGATCGCAACGGCCGACGGCGGCACGCTCTCGACCTCTCGCGAATTCGGCGTGGTCGTGACGGGCGAGAACACGCTCCAGCTGGGGGCCGTGTTCACGGCCGCGGGCGCCGACACCGGCAATCCGCTCGCCAATGTCACCGGCGTCGACGCGACGCGCGACCGCATCCGCTTCGCTGCCGAACACGGCTTCGTGACGGGCGATGCCGTCAAGTACACCCAGGACGGCGTGTCGATCAGCACGTCCCTCAATGCCGCCGGCACCTACTTCGTGCGGGCGCTGGACGACTTCACCATCCAGCTCTACACGAACCGCAACGAGGCCCTCCGCGCCGGCGCCTTCGCCGACGACGTTTTCGCCCCCTCCCTCGCGGTCAACGCCACCGACGACACGATCACCGTCGCGGGCAGCGGCTTCAGCGAGAACCAGCGCATCACGTACCGCGCCGCCCCGGCCGCACAGTTCACGAGCGAGTCGGTCGGCATCGACGTGAACGGCGCGATCGTCACCCCGACGCCAAACCAGATCTACCTGGAGAACCATGGGTTCTCGGTCGGCAGTCGCGTCGTCTACCGGGTCCAGCCCGGCGGTACTGCGATCGGCGGTCTCACGCCGGACACCGTCTACTTCGTCATCGCCCTCGACGCCGATCACATCCAGCTCGCGGCGACGCGTGACCAGGCCGATCCGGACGACGGGGACGACGACGTACCGGTGACACCCATCGCACTCAGCCCGGACACCAGTTCGGAGGCGGCTGCCCAGCAGCACCGCCTGGAGCGCGAGTCCGTCGGTGGCCTGCAGGACGGCAGGACCTACTTCGTCCGCAACGTCGCCGGCAACACCTTCCAGCTCGCCACCACGTCCGGCGGATCGCCGATCACCAACCTGAACGGCGCGAACCGGGTCGGGCTGCACCGGTTCAGCCGGCCGGGTGTCGATCTCACCGCGGGCACCGGGACACACAATGTCCACCTCGACCTGACGTCCGCACCAGCAGGCAACCATCTGCTCCTGGGACCGGGCGGGGTTTCGCTGCGGGACATCTCGCCACCCGCCGGCGACGGACGCAGCTCGGCTTCGGCGAAGGGCGGCGGCGGCGGCTTCGTGGCCTACGGGAGCCCCGACGCCGATCTGCGCATCATGCAGAACGTTCAGGCGTTCATCGCGGCATCGCAACTCACGGCCGGCGGCAATGTCACGATAGGGTCGACCTCGGACCTGGACAGTTCCACCTACGCGAGCAATGGCGGAGGCGGCTTCATCGCCGTCGGCGACGCAGATGCGCGGGGCAACCACACTCACAACAATCGCGCCTACATCGGCGTGGACGACGGCAGCGGCAACATCGTGGGTGATGGCGTGGTGATCGAAGCGGCCGGCCACCTCAGTGTCGCCACTGCCTCCTCCGCTGACGTCAAGATCCGCTCCAACAGCGATGCCGGCGGTTTCGTCGCGGACGTGGACGCCGCCTCGCGCGGCTTCCTGAACGACGAGACGCAGGTCGTCGCGGGCAGCAACGCGAACGTCACGGCCCGCAGCGTGTCGATGCGCTCCCAGTGGACACATCTGGACTTCGAGTACGAGTCCGATGCCTCCGCCGGCGGCCTCTTCGGCGATGCCGACGCGCGATCGAGCGGCGCGGTGGACCCGCACGCCACCACGGCGATCCGGTCCGGCGCGAGAGTGACAGGCCTCGAGGGCGTCGACGTGCGGGCCCGGCTGGTCGATTCGGCCATGACCGAGGACGTCGACGCAACGTTCGTGGGCCTGGGCGACGGCGACGATCATCCGGACGCCACCTTCGACCCCAGAACCCTCATCGACGCCGACCCCGGCGCGGTCGTCACCGCCGGGCCCCGCCTGTTCCCCGTCGCCGGCGTTCCTGCCGCGGACGTCACGCCCCTGCTGCAGCCGGCCGGCTTCGACCGGCTGGCACTGTTCGTGGAGATCGACACGGATGTGAATGCGGTGGCGCAGGGCGTGCCGACCCGTGACATCGACTGGGATTCGAACGTCGTTCTGCTGTCGGGCCCGAGCCCGAACCTGATCGTCGGTCCCGACGGACGGATCGTGAAGGCGATCAACGTGTCCGTGCAGGGCGTCGGCAGCGGGATCGGCAGTTTCGTGGATCCGGACGGCGACGGCGGCTTCTTCGTCAACAACATCATCAACGAGAACGACCGCGGTCAGGCGCTGTTCCGGTCGGAGAACACGGGCACGTCAACGATCGAGACCGCCCTCGCGAACGGTCCGCTGTTTACCTTCGTCGAGACCTACCAGCGGGTGGATCTGCTCAACCAGTCGTCGCTGGACATGAACATCCTCGATATCCAGGTGGTGAACACGTTCCTGGTGTCGGCGCAGGACGAGGTGATCATCGAGGTCGACCGGGTCAACAACTTCGAGTTCGACGTCAACCACGACTTCCGGCCCACGCCGATCACCATCAGCAACACCAACGAGGGCGCGAACGCCTCGCCGGACATCACCTTCCACGGCGTGGTGAACAACCCGATCGGCATGACCAACGTGTTCAACGCGCGTGGCGACATCCTGTCCAGTCTGCTGGGCGGCGGCGAGTTCCCGACGCCTCCGGGACTCATCCGCACCGACAGCTTCCGCATCAACGCCGTACTCGGGAACGTGGGCCGCAACGACAACCAGCGGCTGCGCCTGGAGATCGTCGAAAGCAATGACGGCCCCACCGGCGCGGACCGCTACCGCACCTCGGATGCGGGCCAGCGCAACGTCATGGAACTGCGCGGCCTGCTGCGGCGCGCCCTCACAGGGAACGAGGCCACGACCGGCTTCGACGTGGACGTGGAGCGCATTCGCTCGGGGAACTTCCGCTCCACCAACGTCGACCTGGAACTCCTGAACGGTCGCCTCCAACCGACGTTTGTGCCCGGCCCCTATCTGATCGAGGTGTTCGAGCCCGCCGGCATCGTGAACTCGTTCGCCACGCCGGCCGGGGTGCTCGGGGGTCCGAACCGAACGACCACCGTGACGGACCACTTCACCAGCTCGCCGGGTAGCGTAACGACGGTGTATCCGCGGGGCGTGTGGGGAGTGGGATTGGGTACGGTCGAAGCCCGCTACGTGGTGGGTGAGTCGCTCGACGCCGACCGCCGCATCATCAGCGGCGCCAACATCGACGTGCTGGGCATCACCGATGCCGGCCAGCTGCCGTTCATCAACTTCCTCGCCTGGACCGACCTGGGGGACACCAATCCGCTCGGGTTCGGCAACATCGACATCACGACGAACGGGAACATCACGGTCACCGAGGAGGAAGGCGACTTCCGCGTGGGGCTCATCGAGTCCACGCGGCGCAACGTCGTGCTCACGGGCCGGCACGCGGACATCATCGATTCGCCCGACGAGGAGGGCAACGACCTCGGCACGACCGCCGACGTGATCGGTGTGAACCTGTTCTTCACGGCGAACGAAGGCCGCGTGGGCACCTTCGAGAACGCCCTGGAGATCAACTCGTCGTCCTTCGCCGTCGGCTCCGTGCGGGCTGAAGCGCTGTCGGACATCGTGCTGGTGGAGATCGGCGATCTCAACGTCGACCGCATCCGGTCCGCCGACGGCGATGTGTCGCTGCTGGCACTCGACGGCAGCATCCTCGATCACTTCAACGACACCGCGGCCGACGTCGTCGGCGTCAATCAGTTCCTGACAGCCCAGGGGACTTCGATCGGCGAGTCCGACAACGATCTGGAAATCGACTCGTCAACGGCACGGCCAGGACGCCTGGTCGCCAGTGCCAGAAACAGCATCTTCATCACGGAGACGGACAGCTCGCTCAACGTGCAGAGCGCCTTCGCCCCCGGCGGCCCCGTCCGGCTCACCACCCGGGAGACCGCGGCGACCGACGAGGACATCATCCTCATGGAAGGCGGGATCATCTTCAGCAACGAGACGGACATCACGCTGAACGCCGGTGACGACGTGGACACGAGGCTCGGCAGCCTCATGTTTGCCGCACAGCAGATCTTTATCAACGGCGACGTGAGCGATGCGGATGCGGGCGTGGGTTCCCGCATCGTCCTGCGCGGCGCGCTCGTGGCGGACCGCATCACGGTCACGACGCTGAAGGACGACGACGAGGTGCGGATCGAGACTCCAGCCCTGCAGACGCGCATCTTCACCGGGGCCGGCGACGACCTCATCTTCGGGTCCGATGCGGGTACGGACGATCCCGACCTGCTCGACGCCACGTACTTCGGCGATCTCATCGACGCCGGCGCGGGCGATGACATCGTCTTCGGGCTCGGTGGCGCCGATGTCATCTTCACGGCCGACGGCGATGACTACGTCGAAGGCGGTGCGAACGGCGACTACATCACCGGCGGCCTCGGCGACGACGATCTGCGCGGTGGCTTCGGCGGCGACCGTATCGAAGGCGGCGCCGGCCACGACGACATCGATGGCGGCCTCGGCAACGATCTGCTGAGCGGCCAGGAAGGCGACGACGAGATCGATGCCGGCGGCGGCGGCGTCAACATCCTCGACGGCGGCAACGGGAACGACGTGCTTCGCGGCTCGCGCGAGGGCGCCGACGGCATCCTCGGCGGCGAGGGCGACGACGTGATCTTCGGTTTCGCCGGCAACGACGTGCTGCTCGGCGGCGCGGGCAACGACACCATGGACGGCGGCGCGGGCGACGACGTCATGCGCGGCGGCGAAGGTGCGGACGTCCTCGTCGGCGGAGCGGACCACGACCAGCTCTTCGGCGACGACACGACCGCCGGCGACGACAACGCCGTCGACTACCTCTATGGCGACTTCGGCACCGGCCTCAACGAACCGGGCTCCGGCCGGGATCGCCTCGACGGTCAGGGCGGCAACGACGTCCTCTACGGCGAAGGCGGTGACGATCAGATCATCGACGTGCTGGGCGGCTCCAACCTCATCGTCGCCGGCTCTGGCGACGACCCGGCGACGATCGTGCTGCCCCTCGCAACGCCGAACCCGACGCCCGCCGTCACGACGAACGATCCGGACGCGATCGACACGCTGCCCCTCGGCCCCGTCTACGGCGGCTGGTGGGCGGAGATCGCCGGGTCCGCGACGGGCTTCGGACTGACGGGCGGCATGGGCGCGGCGATCGAGACGACAGTGGCCGTCGCCGACGACGGCACGCGCTACGTGGCCTGGGCCGATACGCGGAACGGCAACTACGAGATCTACGTGGCGCAGCAGACCGCCAGCGGGTGGCGCATGCTCGGCGGCTCGGCTGCCGGCGGCGGGGTGAGCGACTCGCAGACGGCTTCCCGCCGTCCTGCGCTCTCCGTCATCGGCGGACGACCGACGGTCGTGTGGACCGAAGCGTCCGCCAACGGTACCGACATCCTCGGGGCGCAGTACGACGCCGGCACTGACAGCTGGGTGACACTGGGCACGTCCCTGCTGCCCGGCGGCATCAGCAACACGGCCCGAGCCGACTTCGCGCAGATCGTCGTGCTGGACGGCCGTCTGGTGGTGTCCTGGATTGATACGACCGTCGTGTCGTCCGTCTACGCAAGGCAGTTCAACGGCGCGGCCTGGGTGGACGTCACGCCGGGTTCCGCAACGGGCCTCGGCATCAGTCAGTGGCAGCCCGGCGTGGCGGAGTACGACCTCGCCACGGACGGCACCAACATCGCCGTGGTGTGGAGCAGCGGCCTGGGTGCGGAATCGGAAGTCTTCGCCCGTCGCCGTTCGGGCGGCGGCTGGGTCGGCCTCGGCGTCTCCGCGATCCCGGGCGGCCTGTCCCGGACCGAGACCGAGAGCCGCGAGCCCGATGCCGCATGGCTGGACGGGCAGCTGTACGTGGCCTACCGGGAGCGCGTGAACGACTTCGAGCAGATCCACGTCAAGCGCTTCAACGGCCTCACCTGGGTCAGCGCGGGCGTCGACGGTGCGGTAGGCAACGGCGTGAGCGACACCAACCGCCGAGCGCTGGATCCCAAGCTCGAAGCCGCAGGCGGGGAGATGTTCCTCGCGTGGGTGGACCACGACGACGCCGACTACGCGGACCCCGACGCGAAGATCTACGTGAAGCGCTGGAACGGCACACGGTTCGTCGAGACGCTGCTCGGCGATGCCGGCGGTGACGGCATCAGCCCGACGGGCGGCAAGCTTTCGGCGCTCGACCTCGCGGTGGGAAGCAACGGCCTGCCGACAGTCGGCTGGACCGACGACACCTCGGGGCTGCCGCAGGCTTACCTGCGAACCCTCACCGCTTTGCCCGGTCAGGTGTTCTCCGCGACCGCCACCACGACCGTCCAGGAGATCCTCAACGCCAACGACCTCGGCGCCGGCGACGTGATCATCCTGAACCCGGGCGTGCACGCGGGCTTCACGGTCACGGCCAACGATGCCGGGGTGATGATCCTCGGAGCGCAGGGCGGAGGCACCACCGTCAGCGGGCTGGTGAACGTGCAGGGCACGACGACGCTGCAGCGGCTGACGCTCGATCTGGGCGTGGTCTTCGGAACGAACGCCACCGGGTCGGCCCTGGTGGACAGCACGGTCAACGGTACGGGCGTCGCGCTGTCGGGCGTGGAAGACGTGCAGATCCTGCACAGTCGCCTGAATGGCAGCACGGGTCTGCGAGTCGTCTCCGCCTCCACCGGCCTCATCGCGCACAACGACATCAGGGGCGAGAGCGTGGGCCTTGCGATCGATGCCGCGTTCAAGGGCACGATCCTCGACAACGACATCCATGACGCGGCCCTGGGTGTCCGCTACGGCGCGGCGGCAACGCTGGTACTGAACCGGATCTTCGCGAACGACACCGGCATCCGCAGCACCGTCGCCGGCGAGACCGACGGCCTGGGCTTCACCGACGGCAGCGCGCCCGGCGTCATCCGATTCAACAAGCTGGGCGTGAACCGCCTGGGCATGAACACGATTTCCGGAAACAAGGTCGGCCTGCAGCTCGTGGAGGCGACGGCTCGGTGGCAGCACGTGGTCGGCAACGACACGGGCGTCATCGGCAGCGGCGCACTGGGCGGCGACGGCCTCAAGGAGGCGAATGTCCTCGAAAGCAACGGCACCGCGGTGTCGGGCTTCGACGGCTCCATCCGGCACAACCGGTTTGCGGACAACGGCACGGCCATTCGCGCGGCGGCCGGCAGCACGATCGAGGGCAACCAGATCACCCGCAGCCAGATCGGCGTGCTGGTGGACGGCGTCGCGGGCGTGCAGATCCTCGGCAACACGATGTTCACGCCGCTGGGCGATCTGGTCAGGCTCGTGGACGGTGCCTCGAACGTGGAGGTGCTGCGCAACACGCTGTGGACGCAGGACGGCTACGACCTGTTCGTCGCCAACGATTCGCAGGCGGGCTTCTTCTCCGACTACAACAACCTGTATGCCACCGTGAAGGGCAAGGTGGGGTTCTGGACCCGCGACTTCACCGACGTGCTCGACTGGCAGGCCGACATCGCCCGCTTCGATCTGCACTCCGTGGGCGCCACGGTGGTCAACCCCGCCTGGGCACGGCCGCGCTTCTCCGACCCGCACGACGACGAGTACAGCCTGTTCCCCATGTTCGGGACGCAGCGCTTCACCTCGCCTCTGCAGGCGCCGGCCAACGGTGTGCCGCACATCGCGCTGCGCAGCCCCGACCTGTATGTGGATGCCGTGCGCAACCGGGCGCTGCCCATCCGTTGGGAGAGTTTCAACAACACGGGCGGCTCGGCCGTACGCATCGACCTGTACCGCGACACGCCGGATGGTCCGGCATTCCTGAGCACGATCACCGCCTCCACGTCGGACGACGGCGAGTTCCTGTGGACGCCTTCCGCGAACGGCATCGCCTTCGGCACCCGGGGTCTGCGCATCCAGGTCTCGTGGGTGGCGAACCCGGTCGTCATGGACCGCAGCCAGGAACCGTTCACGGTGCCCGAGGCCGGCAATGACTACTTCGTGGACGACGGCACCAACGCCAACGACGAGTACACGCCGGCGGGTGTGGGCAACAACCGCAACACCGGCAAGGTCGCCACGGCACCGAAGCCCTACGTGACCAACCTGCTGCGCGTCTACGACGTCGGCGCGGGGTCACGGATCTTCGTCGACACCGGCAATTACTCGATGATCGATCCGGTACGCGTTTCGGGCACCACCGATCTCGGGCTGGGCCTCGACCAGGGCTTCCTGCTCACCGGCCCGACGAACGCAGCGCGCGTGGCGGCTCTGTTCCCGGCGATTCCGGGCGACCGCAGCTTCGCGCTGATCGAATTGAACAACGCCGACGGCGTGGAGGTGGCGCATCTCACCTTGCGCGACGCGCAGCGCGGTCTTCACGCCCACAGCGGGTCGGACGACCTCGTCGCACGCAACCTGATCGCCTTCGGCCATGCGCAAGACGGCGTGCGCCTGGAGACACAGTCCGCGGGCAACGCGTTCACGGCAATCACCTCCCGCGACAACGGCGCCACGGGTATCTTCATCGACGGCGCCATCGGCTCGCTCACGGACTCCCAGGCCTTCGATAACCGGGCCGGCGGCATCTTCTTGCGCGGACCGGTGGACGAGGTGCTGGACAACCTCGCCCGCGACAACATCGGTGTCGGCATGGAGATCCGCGATCCGGGCGACTCGCGCATCCAGGGCAACCTGGCGGCACGCAACACCCGCGGCATGCTGGTGGACAACACCATCGGCGGCACCTCCGCCCTCGTGGGCTCGAAGGACCTCATCGCCGGTACGGCCAACAAGATCTGGAACAACACCGCGTTCGGCGCGAGCGTGGCCGGTAACGTCGTCTTCGCGGGCAACACGGTCGTGGAACAGACCGGGCCGCTGTCGGTGGGCATCTCGGCCGACCGCGGTGCGGTGATCCAGTCCAACATCGTCCGCGGCAACGCCTTCGGCATCGATGCCGAGGACAGCGAGGTGCGCGGCAACCGGGTCTACGGCAACTCGGTGTTCGGCATCCTCGCGGATGATTCGGACGTGATCGAGAACGTCGTGTACTCGGGCGGCATCGGCATCCAGCTGGGCGGCGCCGGGTCCCGTGCGCGCAACAACCTCGTCTACGACACCGACACCGCGGGGATCATCGTGACGCGCGCTCCGGGAGCGGAGATCATCAACAACACGGTGTTTGCCGCGGCGGGCGACGCGCTTCGGATCGGGGACGCCTCGACCGGCGTGGGCATCCGCAACAACATCCTCTGGTCCGAGAACGGCGTGGGTGTCCGCGTCACCCAGGATTCGCAGACGGGCTTCACGTCGGACCACAACGTGTTCTTCCGGGGTCTGCTGGGCACCGGCAGCGTGGGCTTCTGGAACGGGTCCCTGCGCGGCAGCTTCGCCCTGTGGCGTGCCGCGGCGGGAACGGACACAGACAGCATCTTCGCCAATCCGCTGTTCGTGGATGCCAATGGCGCGGACGGCATCCTCGGCTACTCGCCCGGCGTGAGCGACGGCCGCGACGACGACTTCCACGAGCGCAGCCTGACCGGCAGCTTCCATGGCGGCGCCCTTGCACCGGTCGAAGGTCTGTCCTTCTTCGGCATCCCGGGCGCCCCCATGGCGCTGACCCCGGTGTTGACCAACGATTCGCAGCAGTCGCCGGCCATCGACCGCGGCGACGAGAACGATCCGTTCGCCCTCGAGACCGCGCCGAACGGCGGCTACATCAACGTCGGCGCCTACGGCAACACCTCGCAGGCATCGCGCAGCCCGGCCGAGTTCGTGATCGTGATGGCGCCCAACGGCGGCGAGGCCATCGCCCAGCTCTCGACGTTCGACATCCGCTGGCGCGCAGCCGGCATCGCGGGCACGGTAGACATCGCAGTGTCCGCGAACGGCCCCGGCGGCCCCTTCACCGTGCTCGCTGCCGGAGAGGCCAACGACGGCAGTTACGCCTGGAGCGTCGATCCCGACCTCTTCCCCGCCGGCACCAGTTACGTGGTGCGCGTGAGCGAGACGGGCAACGCCGCCAACCGCGACGTCACCGATGTGCCCTTCACCGTGCTGCACACGCCGCTCGCGGTAACGGCGTTCACGCCGGACTCCTCCGGCTTCTCCGTAAGGTTCAACCGCCGGTTCGATCCCGCGGTGCTGAACCTGTACTCGGGCGCGGGCGGCGCGCTGGGAGCGGCGGACATCGTGCTGCGCCTCGGCACGGCGACAGTGCGGGGCTCGGTCGTGCTCGACACCGACGGCAAGGGCTTCGCGTTCGTGAAGACCGGCACGGGCCCGGCGGCGGGCAACTACACCTTGCGTCTGGAGAGCGGCACGGCGGCGTTCGTCGACCTCGAAGGGCGCACGCTCGACGGCAACCTCGACGGGACCACCGGCGACGCCTACACGACAGCCTTCGCGGTCGCGGCGCCCGGTGCCCGCATCGCGATCGGCGACTTCGCACGCGGCCCTGACCAGGCCGCGAACGCCTCCGGCAACAGCGGCGGGCTGCCCGTGCGCATCACCGGTGCGGGCAACTTCACAACGGCGAACTTCGATCTGGTCTACGACCCCGCCATGCTGACGATCACCGGGGTGGACAACCCCGACGGCGGCAGCGCCACCGTGGATCTGACGACCCCCGGCGTGGCCAAGGTGACGGTGACCTTCGCGGTACCGACCGACGGCACGAACCGCGAACTCGCCCGGCTGTTGGGCGATGTGCCGACGACGGCGCCCTACTCCGCCAAACACCGCCTCGACCTGCGCAACCTCTCGGTGGACGGCGGCGCCATCGCGGTGACCGACGACGACGGCATCCACGTGGTCGCGTACCTCGGCGACGCCACCGGCAACGCGCGCTATAGCTCGCTCGACGCACAGCGCATCCAGCGCGTCGTGCTGCGACTCGACTCCGGCTTCAACGCCTACCCCCTCGCGGACTCCTTGATCGTCGGCGACGTGAGCGGCAACGGCACGCTGCAGTCCTTCGATGCGCTGCTTGTGCAGCGGCGCGTGCTCGGGCAGAACGTGCCGCAACTGCCGGCACTGCCCGCGGTGCTGCCCGCCGTGTTCCGCAGCGGCCCCGATCCGCTCGTGACACTCGGCACGCCGCTGGTGAGCGCGCCCGGTGGGATCGTCACCGTCCCGGTCAATCTCGACACGGCCGCCGGGCTCGAGTCCGCCGAGCTGCGCATCCGCTTCGACCCGCAGGTGCTGGACGTGCAGGCCATCCGCCGCGGCGCCCTCACACAGGACTTCGGCTGGTTCCTGCCCCAGCGCGAGCCCGGGCTCATCGTCATCGACGCGAGCCGCCTCGAAGCCCTCACGGGCGGCACGGGCCGACTGTTCGAGGTGGACTTCCGCGTGAAACCCTCCACCGCCGCCGGCCGCTATGCCGTAGATCTGGAATGGGCGAGCCTCAACGAGGGAGGGCTCACGCTGAACCCCGAACCGCTGCCGGGTGAGGATCCCACTGACACGGTGATCACCGTGCGGGGTCCGCACCGTGTGTCCCCGCCGCTGCCGTTCATGCTGCCGATGCCCAGTCTGCAGGACGGGCTGTCGCGCTCGGCGGTGCCGTCGGTCCCGTCGATCGACTCGGCTCTCGTTGTGCGCTACGCAGCACCGCTCGTCACCGCCGCACCGGCACCCGCCGCACCCAGAGAGGACATCCCCATCCCGGACGAGCGTCCCTCCCTGCCCAAGACCCGCCTCGGCGCTCTGCTGCCGTCGCTGGGCCGCCTCACAGCGAAAGCGGCGCGATGAACCACCGCCCCCGCACTGCCGACTTCCGGGCCTTCGTGCCCGGCCTGAATTCAAGGAGACCTGCCATGCCCCTCACTCACCGACTCGCCCGCCGCCTCGCCGCGGCGGTTCTCGCCGCCACGCTGCCCCTCGCGGCGCAAGCGGACCTCTTCTACGGCGGCAACACCAAGGGCTTGCCCGGCGAGCTCGTCGAGCTGTCCGTGCATGCGCGAAGCGGCACCGTGCTGGAGGCCATCGATATGGTCCCCGAACTCGACGCGGTGGCGGGCGTGCTGGAGTTCCTCGGCTTCGACACCACGCCCACGCTGCTCGAAGACGGCAGCGGCCTGTGTTCCACCACGGGATGCGCCCTGTCGTATGCCGAGTCCAAGAGCTTCGCCGAGGACGAGATGCTCGCGCGCTGGCGCTTCCGCATCGCCGCCAACGCACCTGTGGGCCCTGTGCCCTTCGATCCCGGTGTCGTGTTCGGCGAAATTCCCGTCGCGCTCCCGGCGTCCATGGGGTTCGAGGTACTGGCGATTCCCGAACCGGCCACGATGTGGATGCTCGGCGCGGGCGGGCTTCTGGTCGCCGGCGTGGCGGCGCGGCGGCGGCGAGGCCCGGGCGCCTGAGCCCGGCTCGACAAGCGCTGCACGCGTCCCCGCACGAGATGCTCGAGCACTACGCGCTGCGATACAACATCGCCGATGACGCAAGCGGGCTCGGCTTCGGCCTTGCGCCATCCCCTGCTGCAGCCCGCCTGATCACCGTCGCCAGCGGCGCGCCCATGCCGGCGCGTCTGCGGACCGCTGCCGTTCCAGCAACACCAGGGTCAGGTCTAGCTTCGTAGCATCTTCCTGACGCACTCAGCGCCCATCAGTAAGCGATTCGCGCTCGCCTGTCGCGGTCTGTCTTTGCCCTTCGACCTGACGTATTCTCGGCGACGCGGCGATCGCGTGCCGCGCCATCGATCGTTCACCAGAAATGAGGATGCCATGAGTCTGCTCTCGTACTTGAAGCGTGCCGTCGCAATGGGAATTGGTACGCTGTTGTTCGGTTTCGCCTCCGTCTGCTCAGCACAGAGCACCAGTGTGTCGACGGAGTATCTGATGACGCTGTACGCACCGCTCGATGCTCCGCAGATCATCGACAACACCCTGTTCATCTACAACGTCCGAGACGGCGGGTGGGCCAAGGGCCCGAAGATCAGCGGAAAGCTTATTCCCCCTGGAGCCGACTGGCTGCGGATGATGCCGGCCGGCAATGCCCGCCTCGACGTCCGCCTCACCCTCAAGACCGATGACGGCGCGCTCGTGTACGTCACCTACAACGGCATCATCAGTCACACGAAGGAGAGCTGGGATCGGCTGATGAAGGGCGAGGTCCTGACCTCGAAGGATCACTACTTCATGACCGCGCCCACCATGCAGACATCCGCCGAGCAGTACGCCTGGCTGAATCACGTCCAGTGCGTCGGCAAGATTGTGGAAGTCAAGGTCGGGGACAACTCGTACGTGAAGTACGACATCTTCATCGTTCGGTAACGGGAACGGTCCGCACGACGGAATAGGGCGCGCAATATGGCGCCCTATTCCGTCAGAAGCGGTATGCCGCGCCTACGGACAGGAACGACACGCTCTTGATGCTCTCGATGAAGTCGAGACGGTAGCGATCCCAGTCGACGCGAAGCGCCCACGCCGGTCCGAGGTCGAACTGCGCGCCGGCGCCGAAGCCCCAGCGCAGGCCATGGTCAGTCCCGCCACGGACACCCGGCGCAGTGGGCGCCACATCGGTCCAGCCCAGCGTCATGCCGACCTTGCCGAAGAGCGTCACCCGCTCATGCACCGGCAGCCCCAGCAGCACACTCGCGTTGAAACCTTGCGCCTTGACGGTGCCGCCATTTCGCGCGAGTTCACCCAGATTGACGTAGCTCGCCTCCAGCCCGACGGATTGGCCCAGCCAGGCGCCGGCAAACACGCGGAAGCCCGAATCGCTGTCGGCACAGGTGAACCCCGCCGCGCAACTGCCCAGGGAGTACTTCGCCCGTCCGACACTGCCCCCCAGATACCCGCGAGGCGTCCATTCTTCTCCCGACTGCTGCGCCCAGACTTCGGGCACGAGAACGGCGGTCAAGGCGGCACAGACGATCCAGCGGGAGACGAAACCACGCATCGGGGTGAACTCCTGGTGACACCGTGGACCGCGGGGATTCGCGACACTGCACGGCCCTGCATTGTCCTCCCCCGGCCGGTCGAGCGCGAATGCTCCCATCGCTGTCAGCGGGATCCGCGCCCCGGAGTCGTGCGCCGGGGTAATGCTACAACGCTAGACCTGACCCCGGTGTTACTTCTTTGGCTTGTAGCTCATGACGGTCGAAGCGAGCGTCAGATGCACCAGGAGGTCCATCTGCGGCGACGCGAACTTCTGCGGCGCGCCGCGGCACCACTGCTCCCGTTCGGACCGGGGTGCCTTGCGCATGCTGTCCAGAATCGCCTCGTTGTCATGCTCGCTCCGGGCAGCCAGGGCGCGCAATTCGTCCATGGAAAATCGGTCGTGCAGGATAACTATCTTCTTCGAACGCAGCTCGGCGTGCCGTGCCAGCCAGCGATCCCGCGCCTGCTTGACCGTCGGTTCGGTTTCCGGGACTTCCTTCGCGCAGAACCGGTAGGCGGTCTCGACGATGATCTCGTTCGCGTACACCTTCATCGCCGCCTTCACCGGGTCTTCGTCAGCAGATGGCGTGCGAGACCGGATGCTGCTCTTGGATTCGGCCGCACCGGCGGGCGGTGGGGCATCGCTGTAGGTCACCTTGCCGTCGGGACCGACGATCTTGTAGACCGGATCGGCGTGCGAGCCTGTCACGACGAGCAACAATAGGCAGACGACGGTCCAGGACCGGAGATGGCGATTCATCGTGGATGCTCCCGGAAAACTTCCGTCACATGATCTGATTGACCGTCCCGCCGTCTACCCGCAACGCGGCACCGGTCGTCGCGGACGCGCCCTCTCCGCAGAGATACACCGCCAGATTCGCGACTTCCTCTGCCGTCGCGAAACGCCGGATGAGAGAGGTGGGGCGGAACGTCACGAAAAAGTCCGCCTCGAGCTCCGCCACGGTCACACCCGCCGCCTTCGCACGTTCGGCTCGGAGTTTCTCGGAGTTCTCGGTGCGCGTCGGGCCCGGGAGCAGCGTGTTGACAGTCACACCAGTGCCCGCCATCTCGATCGCGAGTCCGCGTGAGATCGCGAGCTGCGCGGCCTTCGTCATGCCGTAATGGACCATCTCCCGCGGAATGTTGAGGCCGGATTCGCTCGAGACGAACAGCACGCGCCCCCAGCCGCGGTCCTTCATCGCCGAAGTGTAGTGGCGCGCAAAGCGCACCCCTGACATGACATTCACGTCGAACAGTCTCTGCCAGTCGGCGTCCGGGATCTCGAAGAACGGCTTGCGCTCGTAGATCCCGAGGTTGTTGATGAGGATGTCCACCGTGGGTACCCGCGCGAACACGGCCGCCGCACCTTCCGCGGTTGCGCAGTCCGCAGCTACACCATCCGCGACGACGCCGGGCACTGCAGTGCGCAGTCGGGCAAGTGACGCGTCGACCGCTGCCTGGGTGCGCCCGGTCAGCGTGACGTGCGCCCCTTCCCGCGCCAGCCCGAGCACCATGGCATAGCCGATGCCTGCGGTGGAACCGGTGACGAGGGCGCGTCGCCCGGTGAGCTTCAGATCCATGGGCTTCTCCGTGGTGGGTGTGCAGCCGCGACTTTACCCCCCGGAGCAGCCGGCGTGTTCCGGAACCGGCTTGCTGTCCCGACACAGGTTCGCCCGCCAATCGCCACTTAACCGGCCTGCTGCAATGGGAGCCACAGCGTCCGCGCATCGTCGTGAATGCGCTGGAGGTGCGGCAAGAGCCGCGCGACTCGGTCAAGGCCCGGACTCGGGGCAGAGCTGCAAGAGCCGAAAGACGCCATGCCTGACATCTCCTTCATGGGGATCTCGTTCCTGACGGCCATGGACATTCTTGCGACAAGTTCCGTCCTCGAATGTGCAGGGAGCGACCGGCCTGGATGGAGGGCATGCGGAGTCCTTTGTGCGCTGCATCGTCCCTGAGGATCGACTGCACTCTCAGAACTGCACCGCCACGAAGAACCGCACCGACCGTCCGGGGGCAGGCGCGCCGATGCCGCCGCCGAATCCGTTGTTGAGGAAGTACGCCTCGTTCATCACGTTGTCCACCGCGACGCGATACTCCACGTCGGGCGACGGACGGAAGCCCAGGAACACGTCCAGCAGTTCGTACCCCGCCTGGCGCCCGACGATGGGCCGGTTGCCGGTGGTGAGCCCGATCACCGCAGAGCGCGCGGAGACATCGCGGTAACGAAGACCCAGGTCGATCTTCCCGCTGAAGAAGCGCGCGCCGAGGGACACCGCGATCGTGTCGCCGGGCGCGTCGAACAGGTCCAGGTAGCGGAGCGCGTCATACACCTGACCTTGGATGCGCGTGTACGACAACCCGCCGAAGTAGCGGCGCCCGTTGAGATTGGATTCGAACTCGACCCCCTCCCGGTGCTCCCAGCCGGCCTGGGTCACCTCGTCGCCCATCTTGCGCAGTGAGAGCAACAGGTGCCGGCGCTCGTTGCGGAAGTACGCGAGGCGGCCGTCGAGGCGCAGGCCGGGTCGCACGTCGATGCCCGGCAGCGTGAGACTCCACTCCTGCGTATCGGCGCGCTCGGGCCGATACAGGTTGCCGCAGATGCCCGACGGCGGCGTGAGCGAGCCGAGGTTCGGCACGGTGCATCGGCTGAAGGCGCCCTGCGTGAAGACCTCGTCGATGAGCGGCGGCTTGAACGCCTGCACGTACCGGTAGCCGAGGATCACCGGCATGGCCGTCGGCAGCCGCCACGTGAGTCCTAGGCTCGCGGTGGTCTGTACATACGCGACCTCCGCGGGCTGCCCGAAGCGGATCATGTTCTCGCGCGCCCGGCCCTCCGCGCTCACCGCGTTGCGGTCCCAGCGCACCCCCGGCGACACGGTAAACGGCCCCAAGGACAACGAGTGCACCGCCGCCACACCGACCGAGTCGCGCGAGCCGGGCGGCTGCGCCGGATTGAACCCGCCGGGATACAAGCTTGAATTGATGGTCGCGTTCTCGGTGACACGCTGCACGTCCCGCGTATTGCGCACGTGCTGCACCAGGCCGATGAACTCGTGCCCGAAGGCGCCAGTGCGCCAGCGCGAGGCGTTCTTCACCTCGGCGGTGGCAACGTCGTAGGCGAAGCTGTCCACGAGGTTGCCGGTGATGGCGTTGGCGAAGATGGTCTGCCCCGGACGATGCAGATCCGTGAGCTTCGTCGTCGACTGCCCCACCGTCGCAGTGAAATCCACGAGGCCGCCGGCGCCGGTGGCGCGGAGGTTCGCGGAGTGTGTGGTGTCGTCGACACCCCGCAGGACGCTGCCGAACACACCGGGCACGCCCCCCGTCGCGTCGTAGGCCTCGCGGCTGCGGTTGTCGACAGTGGTCGTCGTCCACCCCAGCGACACGGCGTCGGTGAGGAACCATGTGCCCTTCGCGAGGAGGCTGCGCTGGTTGACGTTCGAGTCCGGGAGCGTTGTGCCGTCGGCGGTACGGTACTCGGCGCCCGTGCGCCGCGTGGCGGCCACGAGCAGGTCCACGTCGTCACGAGGCCGCGCGAATGCCATGCCGGTGCGGGTGATCTCGTCGTTGACGGACGCGGTGCCGTACTTGAGCCGCGCGCCGTAGCGCTCGCCCGGACGCAGCAGGTCCACGGCGTCGCGCGTTGTCGCCTCGACGGTCCCGCCGAGCGCACCCGCGCCGGAGAGCAGGTCGGGGCCGCGTGTCACCTTGATGGACTGGAGCAATTCGGGCTCGATGAAAGTGCCGCCGAAGCGGTACTTCTCGAAATTCTTCTGCGCGCCGTCGAGCTTGATCAGCACGTCGTCGGTGTCGCCGTAGCCGCGGATGTTGAAGGACATACCACTCGCGCGAGGCCCGCCGTTCACGGATACGCCCGGCGTGCCGGCCACGGCGTCGAACACCGTCGCGGCCTGGTACCGGTCGAGCTTATCGCGATCGACGATCGTCGCCGTCTTCGCGCGATCGGTGTCGGGTTCCCTCGGAGCGCGGCCCTCGACCGTGACTACGGGAGCAGTCACCTGCGCGCGTACGGACCCTATGACAGCGCACGCCGTGAAGAAGATGACGCCGACGATGATGCGAAGCACGGATAGGGAACCGATGCCGCCGGCAACCCCGCCGGCAGGGAAGCAGGCCCGGGCCGGATCCACCGGCCGCGAGCCTGCGGGGACGATTACCGGGCGATGCCGCGACGTGCGCGAACGGCCAGCGCACCAAGACCCAGCGCCATGAGGGCGAAGGCCTCGGGTTCCGGCACGGGCGCGGCGTACACGGCCACCTGATCCAGGCTCACGCTCGAGGCCGCGGCCTCGAACGCGATGTTCAGGCTCGCGGGCGCCGAGGACAGCGTCCACTTCCATACCCACTCGTTCTCGTCGCCACCGAAGCCGCCGGTGATGGACCTGCTGAAGCTGGACTCGGCCGTCGCGGACACGCCGTTCAGCGTGGCCTCGGTGGCCAGCGGGGAGCCCAGCGTCGAGGCGCGCAGCCACACCTCCATCGGACCGGTCGCGAGACCAGGCAGCGTCACCTCGAAGGCTGTCGCCACCAACGGGCTGTAGATGTTGCCGCCGCTCGTGGCGAACGCACCGCCCGTGGTCTCCTTGATGAGCGCGCCGGCGGAACCCAGGCCGAATGAGCCGATGTCGGGCGTCGTGTCCTCGATGGTGAGCGGCGTGGATGCATCGTCGTCGCTCATGAAGTTCCACTCGGCGTAGACGCTCCCGGCCGCCGGAGTGTCGATCCACGGCGTTGCACTGGTCGCGCCGTTGCCGGTTCCGGGAGGCACGGTACCGTCCCAGCGACCGGTGGTGGCCGACGCGGTGCCGGCCGCAGCGGAGAACGCCACGGCGAGAAGGAGGGAAAGGGGCTTGTTCAAAAGCATGTCAGTCTCCAGGGTGTCGCGACCTGCGTCCGGCCGGCTCCGCGATCAGTGGTCTATAGGTCAAAGGAGCGATTCGCTCCGGGTGTCCCGCGACACCGCGTCGCCGGGCAGGGAGTCACGCGTTTCCGCGGACCTCGAGGCCGACCCGGGAACGCCGCGCGGATGCGCGGCAGGCTCGGGACGGCCGGGATAGTCGAGAACAAACCGGTACTGCTTGCCGCAGTCCACGATCACTTCCTTCTGACCGCGCTTGAGGATGCGCATCTCCACCCGCAGCGAGCCGTACCCCTCGTGGCGGAGCAGTTCCTCGTACACCGCGAGCAGACGTGCCCTGGCCTCCGCGTTTCGGTCCATGGCGGCCCCGTCATCCCGTGACGAGCAGCGCCGGCGTGTCGTGGCCCTCGGCGAGCAGGCTGACGACGTCGACGCCGAAGCAGTGCCTGATCGGCGCCGGCTGCAGCACCTCGAGCGGGAGACCTTCGAGGACGACGCGTCCTCCCGCAAGCAGCGCCACCCGGTCGGCATAACGGGCCGCGAGATTCAGGTCGTGCACCACGGCAACCACCGCGAGTCCACGCTCTCGGGCGAGCGACCGGGCGAGCCGCATGAGCGCGTGCTGATGGGCGAGGTCGAGGCTGGCCGTGGGTTCGTCGAGGAACAGTGCCCGCGGCGCCGCGTCGGTCTCGAACGCGACCTGCGCAAGCGTCCGGGCGAAGTGCACTCGCGCGTTCTCGCCACCGGAGAGCGTGGTCACGATGCGCCCGTCGAGATGCCGGGCCTCGGCGGCGTCGAGTGCGGCCGTGGCGATGCCGTGATCACGCTGACCGGGTGCGCCCGCGCAGTGCGGATAACGCCCCAGCAGGACGACGTCGCGGCTGGTGAACTCGAACGCGGTCGCGGGCTTCTGCGTCATGACGGCGCGGCGCCGGGCCAGGTCCGTCGTACCCCAGTCGCGCAATGTCCGGCCCGCGAATCGCACGTTGCCTCGGCTCGGCGCGAGGTCTCCTGCGAGCACGCGCAGCAGCGTCGACTTGCCCGCGCCGTTGGGTCCGAGGAGACACAGCAGTTGTCCGGCCTCGACGCGGAAGTCCACGGCGTCGAGCACCGGGCGACGGCCAAGGCGGACCTCGATGCCGCTCGCCTCAATGAGCGGTGTGGTCATGCGCCGCCCCCGCGGCGCGTGCGCAGCAGCAGCGCCAGGAAGAACGGGGCGCCGGCCGCAGTGGTCACGATGCCCACTGGCATTTCCGCCGGCGCGACGAGAGTACGCGCACCGAGATCGGCGCACAGGAGCAGCGCCGCGCCGAGCAGCGCCGCGCAGGGCAGCAGCGCACGGTGCCCCGGTCCGATCGAAAGACGCACGATGTGCGGCGCCACGAGACCGAGGAATCCGATCACCCCCGTGAACGCCACGAGACTGCCCACCACCAGCGCGGCAAGGAGCACCACGACGCGCTGCAGGTGCTTCACGTCCACGCCCAAGTGCCGCGCCTCGTCGAAGCCTAGTGCCAGCGCGTCCAGCGGCCCCGCGAGGCGCAGGAGCCACGCCCCGGCGGGCAGGCCGATCGCCGCGCACACGGCGAGCTTGGGCCAGGTCGCGCCACCGACACTGCCGAGATTCCAGAAGATGAGGTTGCGCAGCTGCTCGTCAGTGGCCATGAACGACAGGAAGCCCACACCGGCGAAAGCAAGCGCATTGAAGGCGATCCCCGCGAGCAGCATGGATGCGACGGAGGGGCCGCCCTCCGAGCGCCCGAAGCGGTAGACGACGAGGGTCGTGACGAGCGCGAACACGAACGCACCAAGCGGCAGCGCATAGGCGGAGAGCGCGTCCCGCCACGGTGCGGGCAGGGCGGCCATGGCGACGATGGCCAGGGCCGCACCGAGCGCCGCCCCGCTGGACACACCGATGACGCCCGGGTCCGCGAGCGGGTTGCGGAACAGCCCCTGCAGAACGGCACCGGAGAGCGCGAGACCGCCTCCCGCCAGCGCGGCGAGCAGTGCGCGGGGCACACGGATGCCGGAGAGCACGGCGACGGCCTGGGGATCGGCGATGTCGGGGGACAACAGCCCCGTCATCACCGCGAGACCGGCGAGTACCGCGCGCGTGTCGATCGCGTAGGCCCCGAGGGTGAGATTCACGACGAAGAGCATCACGACGAGCCCGATCAGCGTCGGCACTGCGAGCCACCGCGCGATCAGCCGCGGATCGCGGGGCATCGGGCGGTCGGCGCGTGGCGCGGCGAGATCGGCGGCGGTCATCATCCGTGCAGCCGGGTGGCCAGATCGAGAACGGCCGAGGGCATGCGCGGCCCGAACCCCAGGAGGACGAGGGCGTCCATGGCCACGACCCGTCGCGCGCGCCCCGCCGGCGTGAGCGCGAGCCCCGGACGCGCAAGCAGACGGTCGATACCGCCCGCCTCGTCGAGGCCCTGTTGTGTGATGAGGATGAAGTCCGGTGCCGCGGCCAGCGCGGCCTCCGCGGTGAGGGGCTTGTAGCCCTGCATGCCCTGGACTGCATTGACGCCGCCCGCGTAGGCGATCATCGATTCTGCCGCCGTGCCGTCGCCTGCGGCCATCGGCGCACCGCCTCCGTGGGCGAGCACGAACAGCACGCGCGGCCTGCCGGTCGCGGCGGCCACGCGCGCGCGGGCCTTCCCCCACTGCGCGTCGATCTCGGCGATCACGCGCCGGCCGCCCTCCACGGCACCGAAGAGGCCCGCCACTTCCCGCACGTTTTCGCGCAGCGACTCGACCGAATGACGGACCGCGAGACGCTTCACGGCGACCCCCGTCGACTCGATCTGCGTCAGCACGGCCGGCGGACCGGCCTCGGCCGTGGCCACGAGCAGATCGGGTTTCAGGGCGAGCACGCCCTCTGCAGAGAGCTGCCGCATGTAGCCCACGCGCGGGAGCTTCTCGGCCGGTGCGGGAAACGTGCTGGTGGAATCGGCGCCGACGAGCGTGCTGCCGGCACCGACCGCGTAGACGATCTCCGTGACCGCTCCGCCGACGGACACCGCACGCCGTACGCTCTGCGCATGCGCACCGGCGAGCGCGAGGAAGGGCGCTGCACCTGCCGCGACGAGCAGGCGCCTGCGGGCCGCCCTGGTCATTGCCGTGTTCCGACCGTGTCCGGAAGCACCGTGTCGACGAGATCGCGCCACTCGGGCTTCTCGGGCAGACCGGGCTTCCGCGCGCCGAAGAACTGCGCGATCAGTTCGCCCTGGGCGTCGAACATTTCCACTGAAGTCACGATTCCGTCGACGGTGGGCTTTCTCACCACCCAGGCATCGGCCACCAGGTCCTGCCGGAGATGAAGATTGAAGTCCGGGTCCATCACGTTGATCCACGGACCCATCGGCTTAACGTTCTTCACCCGCCCCGTGTGGATCTGGATGCAGCCCGGGTTGCCCACGAACACCATGATCGGCGCGTCGCGCTCGGCCGCCGCGTGCAGAACCCGAGCCGGCGCATCCGCGGGCACCGCGTAGGCGAAGCGGCGTTCGGCGATGCGCAGGGCCTGCGTGCGCGCGACGCCGTAACGCTTGAGGAGTCCGAAGAAATCGTGGGTGTCCTGCAGGCCCGCCCAGGCGTCGCGGAAGCCCGCGATGTCGATTTCTTCATCGGGCTTCGGAGCCGCCAGTGCCTTGCGCGCGCCCTCGACCTCCAGGGTCCCCGACTGGTCGGCGGCACGGAACTCGGCGGCGACCCGCTCCCACGTCATGCGCGCCGTGTCGTCGCGCATGTAGATCTTGTGGACGGCCTCGCCATGCCGGTCGAAGAACTGCAGGCTCCGGCCCGGACCGCCATCATGGGACTCATCCACGGCGAACGCAGCTGCCCACTGCGAGTAGAAGATGCGCAGATCGATGTCCGGACCAACGACGAGCCCGACCGGGCCCGAATGGCTCACGTCCTCGTACACGCCGATGCGCTCGTGCACGCAGGCTTCATTGCGTGTGAGCGCCATCGTACGGCCGCCGTGCTCGAGCGCCGCGATGAGCGCCGGAAACTTCGCGTCGAGGCGCACCGCAGCTTCACTGCACAGCGAGGCGACGAGTTGACCTTCGGTGACGCCGATCTCGCGTGCGGCATCGCGCTGGCGCACTTTGCGCTCGGACTTGAGTTGCTGCCACCGGCCGCGCAGGGCCGACGGATCGATGACACCCCGGATGATTTCCATGGCGGATACCCGTTCCTCCAGTCACGTCGAGATACCGCTGGCGTGCTGGCGGGCTCCGGGAAGGCCCGGGGCTGGCTGGCTGGCGAAGCGAACGAACCGGCCGAACGCCCTCAGGCGTTCAGGCGGTGAGAATCAGCTTTCCCTGCTGCGTGACGCGCAGGCGGTAGACCCGCCCGGCATGCTCGATCTCGAGCTGGCCCGAAGGGCCGAGCAGATCCGCGGAGCGAACCCGGTCCGGCCTGTCGCCTTCCCGAGGCGCCGGCGCCGGACAAGCCTCCACCGAATCGTTCTGGTCATCACGCATGAGTGAACGATAATCATTCTCATTCACTCCGTCAACAGAAGTTCTTCCGGGCTATTCGTCCGACCGGGCAAACGAACCTCGGAGGCGATACGGAGCCTGTCAAGGCAAGCCTCGCCCCGCGGCATCGACCGGACGAGCGGACTCGGCCTGGCACGACGAAGCCGTATGCAGGGCTGCCGCTCGCTTTTCCCCGAGACGGTGCCGACGCGCCGCCACCTCACCGCTTCACGAAAGCTCGCCAGCTCCCCAGCGCGGTGATGTCTTCGGCCCCATCGGCTGCCACGGCCTCGCAGACGAAGCCCTGGACCGAACCACCGCCTTCAAGCTGCACGGTACCGATGCCGAGCGGCGCCGGGATGCCCGCGACGAAGCTGCCGAACTCGCGCGCGGGCAGCGCCCAGATTTCCATCTCGATGGCAGCACCGCCCTCCGCCACCCGCACCATGCCGGGCCGCTTGGGCGGACCGCCAGGCAACGCATAGAAGCGATAGCAGGGGGCGCTCTTCACGGTCTGCAGCAGCTTGCCACCGCGGGAGGTGAGTTGCGGATTGAGCGGCAGGCCGGACATGTGCGCACCGCACACGGCGACCTTCACCAGTCCCGACTCGGGCAGGAAGCCCGATGGCGTCGGCGCAGCCGGCAGCGGCAGGCCCGTGGCGCCGAGCGTCTTCGAACGCAGCGGCTGCAGGCGCGAGGCGAGATCGAGCAGTGCAGAGTCCCGATGTGCCGGCGCGAACAGCGTCACACCGAATGGCATGCCTTTCGGCGTGAAACCCGCGGGCACGGCCGTGGCGCTGTAGTCCAGCAGGTTCATGAAGTTGGTGTAGTAGCCGAGATTCGCGTTGAGGCGGATCGGATCGGCCTCGAGTTCGGCGATGCGGTAGTGCGACCCGGCCGTGGGCGTGACGATGAAAGCGACGTCGGCCCACGCGGCATCCGAGATGCGCTTCAACCGCATGAGTTCGTACAGCGCGTCATACGCATCGGCCGCGCGCCATTCGCGGCTCGCGCCGACGATCTTGCGCGTCACGGGATGAAGGCTCGCCTCGTGGGCATCGAAGAAGCTGCGGATCGCCGCGTAGCGTTCCGCGACCCAGGGGCCTTCGTACAGCAGTTTGGCCGCCGCGAGCATCGGCTGAATGTCGACCTCCACCGGCTCGCCGCCCAGGGATTTCAGCGTCTCCACCGTTTCGGCGAACAGCTTCGGATAGTCGGCATTGCCGAAGAACTCGAGATTCGCGGCAGTCGGCACACCGAAGCGGAACCCGACGTCGATGGCGAAACCCGCGGGCTCCGCTTTGCGCGAGAAGGGGTCCGCCGGATCGAACGCGGTCGCCACGCTCATCACCCTGGCTGCGTCCTGCGCAGTCAGCGCGAAGACAGAGATCGTGTCGAGCGATCGGCATGCCGGCACCGCCCCGGAGGCCGACAGCAATCCGCGTGTCGGCTTGTGACCCACGAGATTGTTGAAGGCTGCCGGCACGCGGCCGGACCCTGCCGTGTCGGTGCCCAGACTGAAGGTGGCGAGCCCCATTGCGACTGACACTGCCGACCCGGAACTGGAACCGCCGGACACATACTCGCGGTCGAACGCGTTGCCGCACGCCCCAAAGGGCGAGCGCGTGCCGACGAGGCCCGTGGCGAACTGGTCCAGATTCGCTTTGGCGACGGGAATGGCGCCCGCATCGACCAGGCACTGCACGACGAACGCATGGCGCTCCGGCGTATAGGCGAAGTCCGGGCAGGCTGCCGTGGTCGGCACACCCGCGACGTCGATGTTGTCCTTCACCACAAAAGGCAGACCATACAGCGGCAGCGAGGACGGGTCCTTGCCTTCCAGAGCGCCGGCGTAACCCTCGAGCGCCTCGAGCGACAGCCTGTGTATGAAGATGTTGCGGTCGTCGGCCTCGGCCGGTCTCTCGGCGAGACTCTTCACGAGCGCGCCGGGGGTGAGATCGCCGCTGCGGTAACGCGCGCTCAGGTTCGCGATCGACAGATCCATGGGGTCCTTCATGCGGTCTCCTCGACGAGTACCACCAGGTCCTGCCCCGCGGCCACCTGACCGCCCTCGCGGCAGAACAGACGATGCACCGTACCCGCGCAGGGCGCGTTGACGGCGATCTCCATCTTCATCGACTCCACGATCACGAGCGGATCGCCCGCCGCCACCTTCGCGCCGTCCTGCACCGGAATCTTCCAGACATTCCCGGCGACGTGGGTCGCGATCGCGCGGCCGTTTGGCGGAAGATCCAGTTCGGTATCCGGGCCGGCGGCGCTGATCTGCGCGTCGCCCGCGTACTCGGTCTGACCCGCGATACGCCAGCGCTCGCGCTCCGCCTCGAACGCCGCCTGCTGCCGCTGCTTGAACGCCCCGATGGACGCCGCATTGTCCCGGAGGAACCGGTTGTAGTCACCGAGCCGGAACTCCGCCTCCTCGATCTTCAGCCGATAGCGCCCGAGCGGAAAGTCCTCGCGCATCTTCAGCAGTTCCTTCTCGCTCACGGGGAAGAAGCGGATCTGGTCGAAGAAGCGCAGCAGCCAGGGCTTGCCCGCGGGGAACTCCGTGGTGCTGTGATAGCGGTTCCACATCTGCACCGTGCGGCCCACGAACTGGTAGCCGCCCGGCCCTTCCATGCCGTACACGCAAAGATACGCGCCGCCGATGCCCACGGCGTTCTCGGGTGTCCAGGTGCGCGCGGGGTTGTACTTGGTCGTGACCAAACGGTGCCGCGGGTCCACGGGGGTGGCCACCGGCGCGCCGAGATACACGTCGCCGAGACCCAGCACGAGGTACGAGGCGTCGAAGACGATCTTCTGCACGTCATCGATCGAATCGAGACCGTTGATGCGCCGGATGAACTCGATGTTGCTCGGACACCAGGGTGCATCCGGCCGCACCGACTGCATGTACTTGTCGATGGCGAGCCGCGTGGCGGGGTCGTCCCACGACAGCGGCAGATGCACGATCCGCGTGGGCACCACCATGTCCTCTACGGCGGGCAGTTCGGATTCCGCCCGGGACAGCAGATCGAGCAGACGCTTCACCGACAGCCGGCGATTGTCGAAATGGACCTGCAGGGAACGGATGCCCGGGGTCAGATCGACGATGCCCGGAATTGCCTCGCGCTCCAGCCACTGCATCAGCGCGTGCGCGCGGAATCGCAGGTTGAGATCCAGCTCCAGTTCACCGTACTCGACGAGAAGCCACTTGTCGCCGGCCTGCCGGTAGGTGACACGCGGTCGGGTGGTGCCCGCCCCGGTGCTGTGGAGAATCGGTGCAGTGTCCGCTGCGGGCTTGGGCGACGCGCGCTTCGGCTGCGCAGGCACCGCGAGCGAGGCAATCGCCTTCTCCGCAAGGGCCTGCTGGGCTTCGGCCCATGCTGCGTCCACACGGACGAAGCGCACGCGATCACCCGGTCGCAGTTGCCCAACCTTCCACAGTTCGGTGTCGGCAATCACGGCCGGACACACGAAGCCACCAAGGCTCGGGCCGTCGGGGCCCAGGATCACGGGCATGTCGCCGGTGAAGTCGATGGCACCAATGGCGTACGCGTTGTCGTGGATGTTGGAGGGATGCAGTCCCGCCTCGCCGCCATCGGTGCGCGCCCATTCGGGCTTGGGCCCGATCAGGCGCACGCCCGTGCGGCTGGAGTTGTAGTGCACTTCCCAGTCGGTGCCGAAGAACGTGTCGATGTCCGCCGGCGTGAAGAAGTCGGGAGCCCCGTGGGGGCCGTAGAGCACGCCGATCTCCCAGCCGTCCGTGTACTTCGGAATCAGGTCTTCCGGCACCGCGCGGGCTCGCGGTGAGGCGCCTTGCGCCGAAAGCGGCAGCACGTCGCCGACTCGAAGCGTCCGGCCCGCATGACCGCCGAACTGCCCCAGCGTGAACGTCGAGCGGGAGCCCAGATAGGTAGGCACCTGGAACCCGCCGGCGACCGCGATGTAGGTACGCAGGCCCGGGCCCCGTGCCGCGCCGAGTTCCAGCACGCTGCCGGCGCTCACGCGATGCGATTGCCACAGCGCGATGTCCTTGCCGTCCAGCCTCGCCGGCATCGGTGCCCCGCAGATCGCGATGACGGTGTCGCAATGGAACTTGAGCGTAGGTCCGGTCGCGGTGCATTCCAGCGCGGCGGCCCCGGCATCGTTGCCGAGCACGCGGTTGGCCAGGCGCAGCGCCAGCGCATCCATGGGCCCGGAAGGCGGTACGCCGATCGCCCAGTACCCGGTGCGGCCGGGCCAGTCCTGCACCGTCGTCTGCACGCCCGGCGCCAGGACCTCCACCGTGTCGGGACGATACGCGAGACGCGAGAGGTAGCGCGTGGTCTGCCTGCCGTCCCGGAACACGCCGTCCGCCAGGATGCAGCGCAAGTACGCGAGATTGGTCTCGATGCCGCCGATGCGGGTGTCGCGCAGCGCTTCCTGCATTTTCAGGATGGCGGCGCCACGATCCTTTGCCTTCACGATGATCTTGGCGATCATCGGATCGTAGAAAGGCGGCACTTCGACGCCTCGCCGAACCCAGGTCTCCACTCTTGCCGTGCCGGGGAAGTCCGCGGCGGTCAGCACGCCGCTCGCCGGCTGGAAGTCGCGGGCAGGGTCCTCCGCATAGAGCCGCACCTGAATGGAAGCGCCCTTCGGGGCCGCCCGGTACGTGGACAGATCGAGATCGCCCGCGGCCTGGCTCACCATCCATTCCACCAGATCGACACCGGTCACCTCCTCGGTGACGCCGTGCTCCACCTGCAGCCGCGTGTTCACTTCGAGAAAGTAGAAGGCTCCGGTGTCGGCATCGAGCACGTACTCGACCGTGCCGGCCGACGAGTAGCCCACGGCCTGACCGAGCCGCACAGCGGTATCGAGCAGCTGCGCGCGCGTCTTCGCGGCGAGGCCCGGTGCGGGCGTCTCTTCGATCACCTTCTGGTTGCGTCGCTGGACGGAACAGTCACGCTCTCCGAGCGCCACCACCGTGCCCTTGCCGTCGCCGAAGAGCTGGACCTCGATGTGCCGCGCATTCGCGACGAACTTCTCGAGGAACATCCCGGCATCCTTGAAGTTCGCCTTGGCCAGCCGTCCCACGGCCTCGAAGGCCGAGGCGAGTTCTTCCGCATTCCACACGAGCCGCATGCCGATGCCGCCACCGCCGCCGGTGCTCTTGAGCATCACGGGGTAGCCGATCCGCGCCGCCTCGGTGTGGGCCGTCGCGAGGTCGGGCAGGAGCCCCGAGCCAGGGAGCAGAGGAACCGAATTGGCCTGTGCGAGGTCGCGCGCCGTGTGCTTGAGCCCGAACGCCCGCATGTGTTCGGGCTTGGGCCCGATGAACACGATGCCCGCATCGGCGCACGCCTGCGCGAAATCCGCGTTCTCGGACAGGAACCCATAGCCCGGATGGATGGCCTGCGCACCGGTGGCCCTCGCGGCTTCGAGAATGCGGTCCACCCGCAGATAGCTTTCGGCGGCAGGCCCGGGGCCGATGCACACGGACTCGTCGGCCATCTCCACATGGAGCGACGCGCGGTCGGCCTCGGAGTAGACGGCAACCGAGCCGATGCCCATGGCGCGGAGCGTGCGGATCACCCGGCACGCGATGGCACCGCGGTTGGCAATGAGAACCTTCGTGAAGCGAGCCATGGCGGATCTGTGTCCCTCAGCTCGGATCCCACACCAGCATGCGCACCGGCGTGGGGTTGTAGGCGTTGCACGGATTGTTGAGCTGCGGGCAGTTGGAAACGAGGATGAGCACATCCATCTCCGCCCGCATCTCCACGTACTTGCCCGGCGCGGAGATGCCGTCCTCGAAGGTGAGGCCGCCGTCCGGCGTGACCGGCACGTTCATGAAGAAATTGATGTTGTGGGTGATGTCGCGCTTCGTCAGTCCATGGTTGTGATCATGGGCGATGGCGGACATGAAGTTGTCGCGGCAGGCGTGCATGAAGCGCTTGTCGAGCGAGTAGCGCACCGTGTTGCTCTCCTGGGCGCAGGCACCGCCGAGCGTGTCGTGACGGCCGCACGTATCCGCGACGATCGTGAGCATCACCTTGCCCTCGGTCGAGTAGAGCTTCGTGCCGACAGTCAGGTAGACGTTGCGGTTGCGCTGGATGGTGTCGACGGCGCTGTAGCGCTCCTCCATGTCGTGCGCGTTGTAGAACAGCGTATCCACGGCCTGGTTGCCTTCGAGGTCGAGGATGCGGAACACCTGTCCCTGGCGGATCGTCTTCATCCAGGGGGCGCCGGCCGGGACGATTTCGTCGGTCGTGGCGCGGGTCGGGTCGAGCTGGCTTTCCGTGAGCATGGGGTTCTCCGTGCGTCGGCACACGCGCTACTGGGCGAAGTAGCGCTCGGTATTGGTGAACGCTCTTCCGTTCTCCGGGCGGAACCGGCGGCAGAGGTCGTCGGCGGGCGCGAGGCCGCAGCGCCAGGCCGTGAGCTTCAGGGGCTTGGGCGCCCACGCCGTCGCGGAGTCGAGCGGATGCGGACAGGTCGAGACCACTACCAGGGCATGCATGTCGAAGCGCAGATCGGCAAACTGCCCGGGCGCGCGGTGGGCGGTGTCGAAGTGCAACGCGCCCGCCTCGTCGGTTCGCACCTTCGAGAACCAGTTGACGTTGGCGTGCAGATCGCGCCGACCGAGCCCCAGGCGCGTGAGCTCCTTCAGGAACCCTTCCTTGCCGCTGCGGGTCATGTCGTTCCGGTGGGTTGCATAGGCGCGGGCACCATAGCGCTCATCGAGCGCGGCGTCGTCCATCACGCCGCACACGGTGTCGTGCCAGCCGCAGGTGTCCTCGATGAGGGATGCGATGACCCGACCCATGTCCGTGACGAGCACCGCGCCCTTGCGCAGCGACACGATGTGCTGTCCCTTGAGCGTGTCCGGCATGTTGTACCGCTCGAAGCGCTCCTCGTGGTTGTAGAGAAGCATCGCCCCGTTGGCGCCACCTTCCACGTCCGTGAGCCGCAGCGCGACGCCGCGTCTCACCACCCCGGACCAATGGCACCCGCCGGGGATCGTCTCCTCCCAGAGCACCTCGCCGGGAGGTACCGCACTCGTTGTCGTCATGTTCGTCCGCTCCTCTGTCTGCAGGCGTGCCGTCGGGCCGCCCTCACCACAACTTCATGTAACGGCGCAGCTCCCACTCCGACACTTCGGTGTGGTAGTCCACCCATTCGCGGCGCTTGAAGTCCACGAAAGTCTCGAACATCTTGTCGCCCATGACCGCGCGCGACAGCGGGTCCGCCGCGAAGGCGTCGATCGCCTCGTCGAGCGTCCGGGGCAGCCAGGTGATGCCCCGGGCCCGCAGCTCGTCGTCCGTCTTGAGATACATGTTCTCGATGTTCGGCTCGCCGGGGTCAAGGTTCTCCCGGATGCCTTCGAGTCCGGCTGCGAGACACATGGCCGCACCGAGGTAGAGATTCGACGAGATGTCGGCGGCCCGGCATTCCACGCGGCCGCCGCCGAGCGGAATACGCAGCATGTTCGTGCGGTTGTTGTTGCCGTAGCAGACGAACACCGGCGCCCACGTGAAACCCGACATGCTCCCTTGCTTCACCAGGCGCTTGTAGCTGTTGACCGTGGGGGCGATGACAGCGCAGATGGCGTGCGCATGCCGCAGGATGCCGGCGATGAACTGGTAGCCCAGCTTCGACAGGCCGCAGCCGCGCGGATCGTTCGGGTCCTCGAACAGATTGCGGCTGCCGTCCGGCGTGGCAAGCGACATGTTGTAGTGCGCGCCGGAGCCGGTGCGATTGCGGAACGGCTTCGGCATGAAGGTCGCGAACCAGCCGCGCCGATGCGCCATCTCGCCCACCATCATGCGGAAGAATGTGTAGCGGTCTGCCATGGTCAGCGCGTCGGCGTACATGAAGTCGGTCTCGAACTGCCCGTTGGCGTCTTCGTGGTCGAAGGAGTAGACGTCCCAGCCGAGCTTGTTCATCGCCTCGACCAGTTCGTCGAGGAAGCCGTAGTGGTCGAGGAACCCGCGCAGGTCGTAGCAGGGCTTGTCGAGCGTGTCGCGCTCGCCCACGGGCACGGGCTTGCCGTCCGGACCTTCCTTCAGCACGAAGAACTCGGTCTCGATGCCCATGTTGAACCGGTAGCCCATCGCAGCGCACTGTTCGAGCTGACGCTTGAGGATGCCGCGCGAGCAGGCCTCGAACGGCTTACCGGCATTCCACAGATCGGAGGCGAACCAGGCGATCTCGCTGTTCCACGGCAGCACCGTGCAGGAGTCGGCATCCGGATGCGCCGCGACCTCCTCGTCGCTCACGGCCTGCGGCACACCGTCGAGGGCGGCGCCGGTGAACAGCTCCGAACCGCGCATCATCTGGTCCAGATGCCCGAGGGGTACCACCTTGGTCTTCGAGACACCGTGGATGTCGACGAAGCTCGCCAGGGCGTACTTCACGCCCTGCTGGGCAAGACGGGTCTTCAGCTCCGCGGTGGGGGCCGGGGACTGCGTGGTCATCGGAATGCTCCTGTCGTCAGGTTGCCGACATCTTGTCGAGCAGATGGGTGTCGGTCTTCATGCCCGAGGTCTCGCGAATCCGCTCGAGGATCTCGCGTTTCATGTCGAGGAATTCCCGGGTGTGCTTCAGGTCCTGCTGACGATCCGTGCCGAAGGGCACCTTGTAGATCGTGTCGATCCGGCCCGGTCGCGGCGCGAGCAGCACAACGCGCTGGCCGAGATAGATCGCCTCTTCCACGTCGTGGGTCACGAACACGATGGTGGCCTTCTCCAGGTTGAAGACGTGCAGGATCAGGTCGTGCATCACCTCGCGCGTCTGAGCATCCAGCGCCCCGAAGGGCTCGTCCATCAGCAGGATCTCCGGCTTGGGCATGAGCGCGCGGGCGATGGCCACGCGCTGCTGCATGCCGCCGGACAGCTGGTTCGGGTAGGCGCCCGACATGGACGACAGCCCCATCAGGTTGAGCAGCGCGTCGGCGCGCCCGGATGCGCGCTCCACGTCGGCTGACGTGAGGTCTTCGCGATTGACTCGCAGCCGGCGCGAAAACCGGATGTTGTCGATCACGTTCAGCCACGGATACAGGCTGTAATGCTGGAACACCATCGCGCGGTCCGCGCCGGGCGCGGTCACCGGACGCCCGCCCGCGTGGATCTCGCCGCTGGTGTGATACTCGAGCCCGCCGATGATCCGCAGCAGCGTCGACTTGCCGCAGCCCGAAGCGCCCACGAGTGTCACGAACTCGTTTTCCTGGACGTCGAGGTCCACATTCTGCAGCGCCACCACCTGCTGCGTGCCCTCGAAGATCTTGCCGAGTCCGCGGATGCGGATCCTCGGCACCATGCTCACGACTTTAGATGCATCCATGGGAAGGCCTTGCGGTGGGCGAGTCGGAAGAGCTGATCGATGACGAGACCGATGAGCCCGATGAGGATGATGCCGGCGAAGATCTTGTCGGTCTGGAGGAAGCGCTGGGCCTTGAGAATCGCGTAGCCGAGGCCGGAGTTCGCGGCCACGAGTTCGGCGACGACCAGGTAGGTCCAGGCCCAGCCCATGGTGACGCGCATCGTGTCGAGCAACGCAGGCTTGGCCGAAGGCAGCAGCACGAGCTGGATGACCTCGGATCGCGTAGCGCCGAGTGTCTGGGCCGCCTCGATTTGCGCACTGGGAACGCGACGCACGTCCTCGGCCACCATCAGCACCATCTGGAAGAACGTGCCGATGAAGATGATCGCGATCTTGGAGCCCTCGTCGATCCCGACCCACAGCATCACCAGCGGAATGAACGCCACGGCCGGCATATAGCGGATGAAGTCGGTGAGCGGCTCCAGCAGAGCCTGAACCGGGCGGAACGTGCCGATCAGCAGACCGATCGGCATCGCAATGACGGCCGACAGACCCCAGCCGGCGGTGACCCGATAGATGCTGATCGCCATGTCACCGAGGAGATTGTCCTCCTCCAACCAGAGGAGCGTGCGCGCCCAGACGGACCCAGGCGCCGGCATGAACACCTTCTCGACCCAGCCCGAATTGGCGATGCCCCACCACAGCAGGATCGGCGTGAGGAGACCGACCGCCGCGAACATCCAGTAGCGGCGCTGAGTCATGGGCCCGCGGATCGACCACAGGCTCGGACGTGCGGTGACTGTCGTCATGCTGGCTCCCCGCCGCTCACTTGCCCGCGACTTCCCGGACCAGGCTCGGATCCAGTGCCTTGGCGAATTCCGCCTTGCCTTCGATCAGCTTGTTGTCCTCGAGGAACTTGACGATCGTGGGCGCCGCGCCGATCAGCGTCTTGGTGCTGGAGGCATCGGTGCCGAAGGCCTCCAGATTCTCCTTCTGGCCGAAGAAGCGGGTACCCGGGAGGAACACCTTGTACTCCTCGGGCGTGAGACCGACGATCTTGGCCATGATCTTCACGGCCTCGTCGGGCTGCTCGCGCAGCAGCTTCTCCACGTCGTACCAGGCCTTCACCATGCCGATGAAGTCCTTGCGGTGCGCGGCGAGCGACTTCTCCTGCGCCACGAGCAGATCGGGCACGAGACCCGGAATCTCCTTGGACGAGAACAGCGGCTTGCCCTTGCCGGAGAGTTCGATCTTGTTGACCCAGGGGTTCCACACGACGGCGGCATCCACACGGCCGCTGATGAAAGCGGCGGCGGCATCGCCGGCGGACATGTTGAGAATCTTCACGTCCTTGCCGGTCATCTTGTTGCGGTTCAAGGCGGTGGCAAGGAGGAAGTGCGACACGCTGAACTCTTCCAGCGCCACCGACTTGCCTTTGAGGTCCTTGAAGCTCTTGATCTTGGGACCGGTCATCAGGGCATCGTTGCCGGCCGAGTTGTCGTTGACCAGCACGACCTTCAGCGGAATGCCCTTAGCGAGCGGCGCCATGGTGTCGGACCAGGTCTGGCAGTTGGCGTCCACCTGACCGGCCGAGAGCGCCGAGATCGAATCACTGTAATTGGGAAACCAGATGAGCTTCACGTCGGCGCCGTGCTTCTTGAAGAAGCCCTTCTGCTCGGCGATGGCCCACGCGACCCAGCCGGGCCAGTCGCTGTAGCCGACCTTGATCTCCGCACGCACGGTGGCGGGCAAAGCGGCGAGACACGTGGTGGCGGCGAGAAGAGTCGCCGCGAAGGCGCGACGCAGGGGACTGGCGGTATGCATGAGCTACTCCCTTCAGGATTCGAGACGCGAGAGGGCACCAGTACCACTCGGCCTCCCGGGCTTTTATCCCTCCGTGGAGCCCCGCCCATGAGCGCGGGACCGTCGGCTCTCGGACCAGTCAGCGGTTACCCGCCCGGAACCCTAGCCGACAACGACAAGAGCGAGTGTTGGCAGATCGCTCCTCTCGAGAGCCCTCTTCGCAATGCGTATGCCATCGTTGATTTGGTTGAGGATTTTGGTTAGGTGCGGGCTAGAACAGGATCCACCAACCGGAATGCGCCTCATGTTGGTGCGATCGGACATTCGCCCAGTCCGTTTCGGTGCGCCGCGCCGGCGCCACCACCACGCACAGCGATCGCGCACAGCATGCAACGGGCGCACCGAAGCGATGCGCATAGCGTGAACAAGGTATGCCGAGACCGAAACAACCCATCTCGTAAGTCGCTGTTTCCGCTAACGACCAAGGCGACGAAAGCTTCGTGGAAGGGTATGGCATCGGGATTGCACTGAAGCACCACAGACGGTGAGCAGTCTCGCGCCCATTTGCGGGACGTCGTCCAGGGAAGCTAGGGTTCCGGCGTTCGCAAGCGAGCGTGTCTGGTCCGAGAGCGTCCCGGCCTCGGCAGCGCGGAGGCTCCACGGAGGGACAAAAGCCCGGGAGAGCGAGACTGCTCTTTCATGCTTTTCACCTCCGCCAGGGAGTCCTCACATGTCAGTGCTTCGGTCCAGCCTCAAGCGTGGCGTCGGCGTCATCGCCGCCTTCGGTGCCCTCGCCGCTTCCTTCGCCGCCCAGGCCGCCACTGCCGCAAAGATCGGCACCGTCATCTGGATCGGGTATGGCCCCTTCTACGTCGCCGATCAGCTCGACCTCTTCAAGAAGTCCGGCGTGAAGGTCACCATGCAGGTGTTCAACGACCCGGCCCTGATTCCGCCGGCCGTGACGGGTGGCTCGGTGGACGGCGGCATGATCACCTACGATCAGGTGATCAGTTCCGTATCCAAGGGCTCGACGATGAAGGTCGTGATGCCCATCGACTACTCGAACGGTGGCGACGCGATCGTGGCCACGAAGGACATCACGTCGATCGCCCAGTTCAAGGGCCAGAAGATCGCCTTCAATCCGCTGTCCCCGTCGGACTTTCTGCTGTCGTACGCGCTACAGACGAACAAGCTGTCCGAAAAGGACGTGAAGCCGGTCAACATGCCGCCCGAGGGCGTGCCCGCTGCCATGGCCTCCGGCGGCGTGAAGATCGGCGTCACCTACGAGCCGAGCGTTTCCGAGATCGTCGCGATGGACGGCGGCAACAAGTACCACGTGATCTACTCCACCAAGGACGCCCCGGGGCTCATCACCGACGTGCTGGTGTTCAAGAGCGAGGTCATCAAGAAGAATCCCGCGCTGGTGAAGGCGCTGATCCAGGGCTACATCGACGGTCTGGACTACATGAAGAAGAACCCTGCCGAAGCAGCAAAGATCATCGGCAAGGTGATGGGCATCAGCGACAAGGAAGTCCTGGAACAGATGACTGGAGTCTTCAATCCGACCTTCCCGGAGTTCGCCAAGGTGTTCGCCAAGAGCGCCGACACCGTCTCGCTGTTCACGAGCGGCGCGGTGATCTCGAAGATCCTCAAGGCCAAGGGCGAGATCAAGACAATCCCCAAGACCGAGGACACGTTCGACGACTCCATCGCTCGGTCGATGGGCCTCAAGTGACCGCAACAACGCTTCCGTCCCTGTCGCACCGGAGATCCGCATGAAAGTGTTCCGCTCCCCCGGCGGCGCATTGCCGAACATCGTCGCGCTTTCCTACACACTGGGCGGATACGCCACGGGCGTGTGGCTCCTTACCGCAGACAGCTGGGCGTGGAACGCGCTCGGCGTGCTGCTGACGGGCCACACGCTCATCTTCGCGGCGTATTTCATCCACGAGTTCGCGCATCAGGCCATCTTCCGAAACGCCGAGACCAACAACCGCTGGGGCGCGCTGATGACGTGGATCACGGGGAGCTGCTACGCCACGTTTTCCGCCCTGCGACGAAAGCACATGCGCCATCACCTTGACCGCGCGGACGTCGTCACGCTCGACTACAAGCAGCTGCTGGAGAACTCGCCGAAGTGGGTGCCGCGCCTGGTGCTCGCGCTCGAATGGGCGTACGTGCCGGCCGTCGAGTTCATCATGCACGGCTACGTGATGGTGCTGCCCTTCCTCAAGAGCGAACGGCGCGCCGAGCGGCCGCGGCTAATTGTCGTGACGCTCGTCCGCGTCGCCCTGTTCTCGGCGCTCGCCTGGGTGAGCGTCAAGGCGCTGGTCCTGTATCTGGTCGCCTACATGATCATGCTGCACGCGCTGCGCTTCGCGGACGCCTACCAGCACACCTACGATGCCTTTGCCGTGCTGGAAGGCGGCGCCATTCCCGCGGACAAGGTGCGCGACCGCGACTACGAGCAGCTGAACACCTATTCGAACCTCGTGTCGGTGGCGCATCCCTGGCTCAATCTGCTCCTGCTCAATTTCTCCTATCACAATGCGCACCACGAGCGGCCCATCGTGCCATGGCACGACCTGCCGAAACTGCATGCGGATCTGTTCCCGGGTGAGTACAACCAGGTCATTCCGATGTGGGACCTCCTGCGCGGCTATCACCGTGACCGGCTGAAGCGCATCACGTCAGACGACTACGGCGAAGTCGGCACTGGCCCCGGCAAGGCCGATCGGTTCCTCGGTGCGGTAGGGGTCTCGTTCCTCACCGCCGTGTAGGGATCGCAGATGGCGCTGAATCCGGGTGGGGCGATGCCCTCCGCCGTTCTCGACTACGGGTTGCGCGATGTCCCGGTGGTGGTCACTGGAGCAGCGACCGGCATCGGGCTCGGCATCGCGACCGCCTTCGCCCGGCAGGGCGCCCACCTTGCTCTCGTCGATCGCGATTCGGAGAGAATCCAGGCAGCGGCAGCGTCCCTGCGCGAATTCTCCGAGGTGCATGCATTCACGGCCGACCTCAACGATGAAGCCGACGTCGGCGAACTCGCCGCGGATCTCGCAGCGGTGCTCGGTTCCGTCTCGGTCCTCGTCAACAACGCCGGCACCGAGTACCCCACCCCGATCGACGATCCGTCGCCCGAAGCCATGGGCCGCTGGCAATGGCTGGTCGACAACAATCTGCTGTCGATGGTGCGCGTGACGCGCGCCCTGCTTCCCCTGATACCGGAAGGCGCGTCGATCGTGAACCAGGCCTCCATGTGGGGGCACTCGGCGGTCGGGGGATTCTCCGCATACATTTCCACCAAGCACGCCGTGATCGGACTCACGAGATCTCTCGCCTGGGAGCTCGCCCCGCGCCGCATCCGCGTCAATGCCGTGTGCCCGGGCTGGGTACGGACCGAAGCCGCGATGCGCTCCCTTGCTGCCATGGCCAAGGAGCGCGGCGTATCGGAAGACGCGATGCTCGCCGAGATCGTCTCCGCGCAGCCGCTGCCGACGCTGCTGGAACCCGCGGACATCGCGGACGTGTATCTGTTTCTGGCTTCCCAGGGAGCCCGCGCGATCACCGGGCAGTCGATCGTCGTGAGCAACGGCGAGCTGATGCATTGATGGCCACCCTACCGCGCCCGCTCGAAGGCCGTGTCGCGCTCGTCACCGGTGCCGCCACGGGGATCGGTCGCGCCACCGCTCTGGCCCTCGCAGCTGCAGGCGCTCGCGTGGCGGTGGCACACCATCGGCAGGACGATCTCGCGTGCAAAGTCACCGGACACATCGTCGACGCCGGAGGCCTTGCACTCGCGTTCGATGCCGACGTGACCCGCACAAGCGAAGTAGAGGACATGGTGCAGGCGGCGGAGTCGGCTCTCGGCCCGCTGGACATCGCCGTCCATTGCGCCGGCGTCATTCAGGAACGGGCGTTCCTCGAGACCACCGACGAGGACTGGGACTTCGTGGTGGGCGTGGATCTCAAGGGCGTGTTCACCTGCTGCCGTGCCGTGCTTTCGCGCATGGCGCCACGGGGCCGGGGCAGTGTGATCAACGTGGCCTCCGAACTCGGCTTTCTTGGGCGCGCGCAATATGCGCCCTACTGCGCCGCCAAAGCCGGGGTCATCGGTCTCACACGATCTCTCGCCCGGGAGTTCGCTCCTGCCATCCGCGTGAACGGCATCGCACCGGGCCCGATCGACACACCGATGCTCTCCCTCGACAACATGAGCCCCGACGTTCTCGAGATGGAGCGCGCCATTCCCGCAGCCCGCGTCGGTCGCCCCGAGGAGGTTGCCGCCGCCGCGGTGTTCCTGGCGAGCGATGCCGCCAGCTTCTTCTACGGACAGATCCTCGGCCCGAACGGCGGGGCGTTCATGGGGGGATGAAAGGGGGAAGGGGGAAGAGGGAAGAGGGAAGAGGGAAGAGGGAAATTGGACAGGGGCCATGGGGAAGTTCCGCGACTCGTAGCCCGGACGAGCACCGTAAGGCGCGACTCCGGGGCACCGCCGCAATCTCCGCCACCGCGCCCCGGAGTCGGGGCCTTCGCCCCTCGTCCGGGCTACAGCCGCCCGTGTAGGCCGGACGAGCACCGCAAGGGGCGACTCCGGCGCAGCGCCGCAATCTCAATCACAGTTTCCCGGAGTCGGAGCCTTCACCGCCCGTCCGGGATACGACCTCCCGTGTAGCCCGGACGAGCACCGCAAGGGGCGACTCCGGGGCAGCGCCGCGCGTTACATCCCGAACGCGGCTGCCGCCCGATCGATCAGCGCCTCGAACGCCTCCCGCAAACGCGGCGACATCCGAATGAGGCGCGAACGGCCATCGTCGGGATTGTCGAGTTCCTCCAGATACCCCTCGTCCACGGCCCGCTTCACGTACTTCATCGCGGTCTGCACACCCACGCCCTTCACGTAGCCGTAGGCATCCGTCTTGGGCACGGCGGCATCGGTTCCACGCAACCACAACTCGGTAAAGAGCCGCGAGAAGTACAGATCGCTGAGGCCGGTCTCGCGAAAAGTCTCCAGCCAGGCCTCGTCGAGTTCACGCATCGCCAGCAGGAAGCGGCCACGCCGTTCCCGCGTGCGCACCGAAGCGGAACCGCGAGGCCGAGGGAGCGCACCAGAGTCAATCATGCCGACGCCCGAAACGGACCGGGTCAGCCGCTTGGCTTTCGGCACATTCGTCAAAGCGGTCATGGACTTGCGCACGACCTGCCCGCGCCCCGCCCGAGCGGAACGAAAACTGCTTACATTTTTGGAGGTATTTTTCGGCATGACGGCAGTCACCTTAGCCCCATCGCCGCACACGATCAAGCACGGAGTGCCGTTCATGAGTGAAGTGACCCACCAGGGATTGATGCGCGAGCGCGAGGGTGTGATTCCCAACGTCCTGGCCATCGGTTACGCGATCCTCGGACACCTCGGAGGGCTTGCCCTCCTGATGTCCGGCTCGCTCCCGGCCGCGGCTGTCGGGGTACTGCTGACCGCCCACACCATGGTCGTGGCAGCCTACCTGATCCACGAGGCTGCCCACTACACGCTGTTCCGCTCGCCCGACGCCAACCGGCGTATCGGCGAGGTGATGGGCTGGATCTGCGGTGCCGCCTACGCGTCTTTCGAGCGAATCCGCCACATGCACATCCGCCACCATCGGGACCGTGCGGACGTCACGGTGTTCCCGTACAAGAAGCTCCTGCTCCGCCACGGCTGGCTGCGGCGACTCGTCTTCGCGCTCGAGTGGTGCTATGTGCCTGCCGTCGAGATGATCATGCACGCGCAGCTGCTGGTGCGTCCCTTCATCCGTCCTGCCGAGCGCAGCCGTCGCACGCGGGTCGTGGTCGTGCTGCTGTCCCGCCTCGCCCTGTTCGCGGGGCTGTTCATCGTCTCCCCTTTCGCACTCATCGGCTACGCGCTTGCGTACTGGCTGCTGCTCACCACACTCAATTTCTTCGACGCGTTTCACCACACGTTCGATCAGTACTTCACGGACGACGAGCATGTGACCGTGCCGATGAACGGACGCGATCGTGCATTCGAACAGGCGAACACCTACTCGAACGTGATCTCGACCCGGTATCCGTGGCTCAACCTGCTCACCATCAATTTCGGCTACCACAACGCCCACCACGAGCGGGCATCCGCGCCCTGGTACCGCCTGCCCGCGCTGAATGCCGAGCTGTTCGGGACGGCACCGCGCGAACTGCTTCCGCTGCCGGAACTGCTGCGCACCTTCCATCGGCACCGCATGCACCGCATCCTCGACGATGACTACGGGGCGGTCGTCGGGCTAGACAAGGGGCGTGCCGACGGCTTCATCGGGGCCCACGGCGTGTCCTTCCTCACGGTCGTGTGAAGTGACGTCCACGGCCGGCGGCCGGCAGGGCTTCGCGGTCGGCATGCTGCTGCTGAGCGGCCTCATGTGGGGCACGACGTGGCTGCCGCTCAAGCACTTCGCGGCCTCCGGCCTGACAGGGCTCACGATGACGATGTGCACCTACGGACTCATCGGTGTGATCGGCCTTCCGTTCATCTTCCGCGAGCGCCGGCAGTGGATGCAGCAGTGGCGGCTCCTGCTGGGCGCGGCAGTCTTCGGCGGCATGGCCAACGCCTGCTTCGTGACGGCGCTGATGTACGGCGAAGTGTCACGGGCGATGCTGCTGTTCTACCTCACGCCGCTGTGGGGCATCCTCGGCGGCAGGATCTTCCTGGGCGAGACAGTCAGCCTTGGGCGGGCCGCCGCCGGCGCCCTGGCCATCGCAGGCGCCGTGCTCGTGCTGGGTGGGCCGCAGACGCTGCTGACACCACCGCACCTGCTCGACGTCCTCGCTGTCGGCGCCGGGATCTTCTACACGTCCCAGAATCTCTGCGCCCGCGGGGCTGATCGCATCCCTGTGGCCACGAAGACTTTCGCGGCGTTCGTCGGCTGTGGTGCCGTCAGTGCGCTGCTCCTTCCCATCGCCGGTCACGCGTTCCCGGACATTTCCGCTCTGTTGGCGATACAGCTGGGCCTGTTCGCCGTCCTCTGGCTGACCGGTGCGATGTGGACTCAGACCTATGGCGTCACCCATCTGGAAGCCGGCCGCACCGCGGTGCTCACCATCTTCGAACTCGTGGCCGCCGTAGTCACCGCGCTCTGGATCGGTGGTGAACGGCTCCCTGCGATCGGCTGGGTCGGCGCCGCCCTCATCGTGACGGCCGCGCTGATCGAAGCCCGCCCGACAACCCCTGATATCACCCCGAAGAAGGAGGTGCCCGCATGAAGCCCATCCACATGAACCGCCTGAGCTGGCCCGACTATCGCGATCGCGTGCAGAAAGAGGGCGCCACGGTGTTCCTTCCCTGCGGCGCCACGGAACAGCACGGGCCGCACCTGCCGCTGGGCACCGATCATCTGCTGAGCGCGGCGGTCGCCGAGAGTGTCGCGGCGCGTATCGACGGCATCGTCGCGCCCCCGCTGGCCTACGGGTACAAGTCGCAGCCCAAGTGCGGCGGCGGTCAGCACTTCTGCGGGACCACCAGCCTCGATGCCGCCACCCTCATCGGACAGGTACGGGACACGGTCCGCGAGTTCGCGAGACACGGCGTGAAGAATCTCGTGCTGTGCAACGGTCACTACGAGAACCAGTGGTTCCTGACCGAAGGCATCGACCTCGCCATCCGCGAACTGGGCGCCAACCCGCCCATCAAGGTGATGCGGATGGAGTACTGGGACTTCTTCACGACGCCGACCCTCGATCGCATCTTCCCCGAAGGTTTCCCCGGCTACGCGCTGGAGCACGCCGCCGTCCTCGAAACATCGATGATGCTGCACTACCACCCCGACCTCGTGCGTCTCGACCTCATTCCGGACGACGGCCCCGCCGACTTCCCGCCGTACGACCTGTACCCGCCGAACACGGAATGGGTCCCGCCCAGTGGCGTGCTGTCTTCCGCAAAGGCCGCCACGAAGGAGAAGGGCGGATGGATGGTCGAGGAACTCACCGACCGCATCGCCGCCACGCTGCGCAAGGAGTTCGGATGAGCACCGTCTCCTTCGACTGGCAAAGCACGGCGCTCATCGTCATCGACATGCAGCGCGACTTTCTCGACCCCCGGGGATACGCGGCCATCGCAGGGCTGGACATCAACCTGCTACGCAAGGCGATTCCGGGCGTGGCGAAGATTCTGCAGGCCGCACGCGAAGCCGGCATCGTCATCGTCCACACGCGTGAAGCCAACGCGCCGGACCTCTCCGATGTGCCGCCCGCCTTCCTGGAAGCCACCGCGCGCACCGGGGCGCCGGTGGGCAGTGCCGGCCCGCTGGGCAGACTGCTCATCCGCGGCGAGTACGGCGCGGGCATCGTGGACGAGCTGGCGCCCCGCGAAGGCGAGATCGTGATCGACAAGCCGGGCTTCTCTGCCTTCGAGGCCACGGCGCTGGGGTCGATGCTGACCACGCGCGGCATTCGCACACTGATCCTCTGCGGCATCACCACGGAAGTGTGCGTGAGTTCCACGCTGCGCACGGCCATCGATCGCGGGTTCCGCTGCATCACGCTCCACGATGCATGTGCGTCTGCCTACCCCGACCTCCACGATGCCGCAATGCGCATGATCCAGGTGGAAGGCGGAGTGTTCGGCCACGTCGCCGATGTCGCCTCGGTGGCGCGTGTGCTGGAGGAGGTCTGACATGACCGTCCCGCTACGTCCAGGTCGCAAAGGCGTCCGCCTCACCGCGCTGCTAACGGGCACCCATCGATACGAGAAAACGCTTTCCACCCGCAATCGCGGGCACGGGGTGATCGTGCAGGCGCCGATCCTCGCGTACCTCGTCGAGACGCCGAACGGTCGAATCCTCTACGACGTGGGCTGCGACTACTCGAAGATCGCCGAGCCGGCCAGACGCGCACAGTACTTCTCGCCGGAGACCTTCACTTACGGTGCGCCCGACATGGACGAGTCCCAGCGCCTTCCCTCGCACTTCTCGCGTCTGGGACTGACGGCGAAGGACATCGATGTCGTATTCCTCGGCCATCTGCATTTCGACCACGCCGGTGGTCTGTGCGACGTGCCGGGGTGCGAGGTGCACGTTCAGGCCGACGAACTCGCGGCAGCGCGTGCGCAGGAGGACATGGGCTACTTCGCGGATGACTTCGCGGGGCCGATCGACTTCCGGGAGCAGCATGGCGAATACGACGTCGCGCCCGGTGTCCGAGCGGTCGCGACGCCCGGACACACCGCCGGTCACATGTCCCTGCTCGTCGAGCTTGCGGAAGGCCCGCCCATCCTGCTGTGCGGAGACGCCGCAGACCTCACAGAGAACCTCGAGCACGAAGTCGCTCCCGGTCTGTGCTGGCGGGAACGCGAGGACATGGCCGTCGCCAGTATCCGGAAGCTGAAGTCGCTCGCCGCCGAGACTGGTGCACAGCTCTGGCCAAATCACGATCTCGCGTTCTGGGGCGGCACGATGGCCGCTCGGGAGTGGCATTGAGCGGGCGTGAGCCACGCGGAGTTTCCCCGGACGGAGTTCGGGCTACGGGAGTGTGCGACACCGGGTCGCGATGAACGAATCGATGGGGCTCGGGACTTCCCCGGACGGAGTCCGGGCTACGTGGGCGTGCGACACCGGGTCGCGATGAACGAATCGATGGGGCCCGGGATTTCCCCGGACGGAGTCCGGGCTACATGAGTGTGCGACACCGGGTCGCGATGAACAAATTTCTGTAGCCCGGGCTCCGCCCGGGTCGCTGACAACTGTCTTGCAGTGGATTCCTGGAGAACGCAGATGAGAAGACGCAACTGGGTGAAGTTCGCCGCCGTGACCCTGACGGCAGCCCTCGCACTTGCCGGCCCCACCGGGGCTTCGGCCGCGGGAGAGAAGAAGATCAAGCTCGGCGTGGTGACGTGGATCGGCTACGGGCCCCTCTACATCGCCGAGACGCTGGACTTGTGGAAGAAGTACGGCCTCAAGGTGAAGTTACAGAACTTCACGGACCCGGCACTGCTGCCCGGCGCCATCATGGGTGGTGCGCTGGACGGCGGCTTCATCACCTACGACCAGCTCGTCGGCCAGGTGGCCAAGGGCGACACGATGAAGGCGGTCATGCCGCTCGACTTCTCCAACGGCGGCGACGCCGTCGTCGCGACGCTGGACATCAAGGACATCGCCGGCGTCAAAGGTCAGAAGGTCGCCTTCGCGCCCCTGTCACCGTCGGACTTCCTCCTGTCCTTCGCCCTGCGCAAGCAGGGTCTGAAAGACTCGGATATCCAGGCGGTCGGCGCAGGGCCCGAGGCCGTGCCGGCTGCCATGGCTTCGGGACAGGTGAAGGTCGGCGTCACCTACGAACCCATGGTGTCGCAGATCACCTCGAGCGAGGGCGGCAAGAAGTTCCACGTGATCTACTCCTCCAAGCAGTCTCCGGGTCTGCTGTCCGATGTGCTCGTGTTCACGGACAAGTCCATGAAGACGCGCCAGGACATGATCAAGGCGGTGATGCGCGGCTATCTCGACGGGCTCGACATGATCCGCAAGAAGCCGAAGGACGCCGCCAAGATCATCGGCAAGGCATTGGGCATCAGCGAACAGGAAGTGCTGGAGCAGCAGCAGACCATCTACGCGCTCTCGCTTCCGGAGATGCTCACGGCGTTCACGAAAGCGCCCGTGCCGGAGTCGTTCTACACGGCGTGCGCCGCCATCGCCGACATCCTGCAGACCAAGGGGCAAATCGCCAAATCGCCGGCGTGCGAAAACACCATGGAGACGCGCTTCATCCAGGCGCTGCTGGCGAAATGAACGCCCAGGTGCCACCCGGGTACGTCGGGCTCTGGAAGCGGACTTTGCTTCGGACGCCGACGGTCGTCGACACGGCTTCGACCGTTTACTGGCTGCAGACGCCGCGGTGGCACTCGGACATCCGGATTCCGGCCAGCCGCAACGCCCATGCGACGGCGGGGAGTCTGGCGGAGGCAGACCGATCGTGTCTGGACGCCCTCGCCGGTCAGCAGGGGTTCGCCGGCGTGACCGTGGTCGAGGGCGACCTCTGCCGATGGGAGCGGCGTGTGGACTTCCAGCCGCCATCGGGCTTCAACGACGTCGGCCGCATGGAGTTCGAGACACCGGACCTCATGCGGGAGTACGGCGTGGAACAGGACTACTTCGAGATCTGGGAACGCGTGTCCGGCAGCACGGGGCAATCGCTTGCCCTCGAGAAGGAAGGCGAGATTCCGGTCTACCTCACCCTGACAGGCGAGTTCGCGATGCGAGTGCGTCCGCGCCGATCACGACTGGGGCCGGCCACCAGCCTCCGGTCCTGGCTGGGCTCCGTGGATGAGGACGAGGCCCGTGCCCTGGTCGACTTCGAGATCAGCCTCGCCCAGCGCAGCCGCGAGGGTGTCTGGCGCGTCCTGTACTCCACGTTCCCCTGGCTGGAAGGCCGTTCACTGGCAGACGCCGATGTCCTGGATGCGGCAGTGGCGGGCGGGCTCGAACTTCATGCCCGCCACTGGCGCGTTCTGGGATGACCGATCAGCGTTGATTCGAGGAGCGGCGCAGGCCCAAGGCCAGAATCAGAGCACCGACCCCGAACATGGCGTACGTCGACGGTTCAGGAATGGGCGCAAGCGTGAGTTCCAGCTGGGGGCGGAGGAAATCCTGCGAGGTCTCCCGGCTGTAGATGCGTCGCGCACTCCGCGCGTTGGTCTCGTCACCGATCAGCGCCCAACCATAGTTGGAAGCAGGGTTCGCGAGCCAGTCGTTGAGATCGCTCACCATCCCAGCACCGGTCCAGCTGTAGCTCCCGGTTCCACCGAGGACCGTGGAAGCACTGGCATCAGTGTCGTAGCTCGCGCCCGGCGTTGTCCACGCCGAGGTGGCATCGCCGAAGAACCTCAGCGTCCACGTGGCCTCGCCGTCGGCCGCCTGGTCCCCGCCTCCCGAGCCGCCCGGATTGGAACCGCCCTCACCCCAGGACTGAGTCACGCGATGGAGCGTGGCCGGCGCCGTGAAAGCGCCCGCCGCCACGCGGTTGACCACGACCGTCAGCGACGCGTCGATCACCTTCATGCCAGCATCGATGGCAGACAGGTCGAAGCGCAGCAGGCTGCGCCGAATGGAACTCCCCGCCGTGTTGCCGATAAAGAGGTCGCCCGCCCCGCTGGCGTAGTTGACTTCGTCGCCGAAGAGGGAGGTGTCTTGCGACGGCTTGAGGACTATCACGTCGGCGAGTGCCGAGGATGCCGCCACGCCCATCAGGACTGCAGGAAGCGCCATGACGACGCTTCTCAAGCACATTGTTGGCATTTGTAGGTCTCCTTTAGCAGCCGCTGTCGCAAGACCGGCTGCTTATCGTCTGTTTCAGTCCGGCGCGGCCTCGCGGACCGCGCCGGGAACAGCCAGGCTCAACCGCGACGACGGCGTGCCACCAACCCCAGCAGACCGAGACCGCCCAGCACCATGGCATAGGTACCGGGTTCGGGAATCGGTGCCGTGTAGGCCAGATCGTCCATCACGACATAGGGCGCCGTCACTACCAGGTAGCCGATATCGGCAGACGAACGGGAGATGCCGTAGAAAGCGCCTTCGTTCACGCCGTCCGGCGTGCCGATCGTGACGCTGTGACCCTCGAGCACCGCGCCATCCACATCGAGTGCGAGAAGCTGAAGCGGATTGCCGGCAGGCGCCGTGAGGTAGTTGAAGAAGGCGCCGACGGACGCCACCGACTGTCCCTTGAACGAAACGATCATGCCGCCCACGGCCGAGTCGTGGCCCGCGAACGTCTTGCCGAGGCTCCAGAAGCCGTTGTCGCCGAGCGCCCAGAACGCGGGGGCGCCGACTTCCAGCGTGCCGGGTGGCAGGCCGAAGCCCGTGAGCCGCACATCGTCGTTGAGGTCGACCGGACCCGGGCCGCCGATGATGGTCTCGAAGTCGATGGTCGTGTCGGGGGAGAAGGACGTGACGAGCGCCGCCTGGGCGGCACCGGAAGCCACCGCGATCACGGTGGCCGCGAGGAAGGACTGAATGGTTTTCATGAAACTGTCTCCTGAATCCTGATCTGTGCTTTAGAGTCCGCCGACGATGCCGCCGTCTTCCCGCGTGATGACGACGACGGAGGAACGAGGACGGCTCTTACCGGGGGTATTGGGAACCGGCTGCCCGGCGCTGTTGGTCGTGAACTGGTTTTGCGGCCAGTTGCTGAACTGGTCCGGGTCCGACGCGAGCGAGTCTTCGCCCGGGTGTTGGATGCCGCAGAAGAGCGCGCGGCCATCCGGCGTGGACACCACACCCGTCACTTCGCAGTTGCGCGGGCTCGTGAGGAAGCGGCGGATCTCTTTCGAGTTCGGATCCGCGCACAGCATCGAGTTCGAGCCGATGTTGCGCCAGTCGCCCGAGGCGTCGCCGGCCTGGTCGGTCTGGATCCACATACGTCCGAAGTGATCGAACCAGAGGCCGTCCGGCGCACCGAAGTCCGCGCCATTGATGTTGCCGACGTAACCGTCGTGACCGGCGGCGGTGTACGAGGCGCCCAGCGTCTTGGTCGTCAGCTTGTCGCCGCACTGCACGAAGATGTCCCACTCGAAGCCGAGGGCACGAACGCTGTTGCCGTCCTCACGCCAGCGGATGATGTGACCGTAGTCGTTGTCGGGCCGCGGGTTCGCCGCGTCGACGGGCGGGTTGGCCGATGCTGCCCCCGTGGAACCGTTCGGATTGTTGGAAGACACCGGCGTATTGCCGCGACGCGAGTTGTTGGTGAGCGTGCAGTAGACCTCCAGCGGCATGCCGGGACCGTAGCTGTACAGGCTGCCCGGGCGACCCGCGAACGAGTACGTGCGAAGCGCCGTCCACTCGGGGCGGTCCATCATGGTGGCACCCACGGCGTCGGCGGCCATGCGTGTCTTGATGAGGATGAGCGCCTTCACTTCGGCGTCCGTCGCGGCGGCGAACTCGGGGTTCTCGCGGAGCGGCTTGCCGTCGAGGGCGATGGTGCCGGGCTCCAGGGCCACCCACTCACCGCGGAACGTGTTGGCCTTGCCAGCCACGGCATTCGAGGTGAATCGCGCGACGTACAGGATGCCGTCGTCGAGCAGATTCATGTTGGCGGCACGGTTGCGGGGATTCCAGCGATTGGTGCAGACGAACTTGTAGATGTACTCGTTGCGCTCGTCGTCGCCCATGTAGAAGCCGACGGAGTAGTCCGGCCCCACCGCCACCTGCGCACTCTCGTGCTTGAAGCGCCCCATGGACGTCCGCTTGACGGGCGTGCTGGTCGGGTTGAACGGATCGATCTCCACCACCCAGCCGAAGTTGTTCTGCTCGTTGGGGCTCTTGCGGATGTCGAAGCGGTCGTCGAGCACGTGCCACTTGTAGCCGAACCCGCCGGCGTTCACACCGTAGCGGCGCTCCAGCTTCGTCGCGGTGAACGGGGCCGCGGTCGTCCCGAAGTAGCCGTTCCAGTTTTCCTCACAGGTGAGGTACGTGCCCCAGGGCGTGAAGCCGTGCGCGCAGTTGTTGAGCGTGCCGAACCCTTCGCGACCGTTGGTGGTCCCGTTCGCAACGGAGCCCGTGGGCGTGATGCTGTACTTCACGGCCTGCATGAGGGGGTGACCCGCGGCCGGCCCGGAGATCCGAACCGGCGTATTGCCGGTGATGCGACGACCGAACGGGGAGGACTTGTGCACGCCCCATTGCCCACCGGTCTTGCGCACTTCCACCACTGCGACGCCATGTGCCGCCTGACCCTTGCGGATCTTCTGGATGGTGAGCACGGACGTTGCGATGCCCTGGGTGGCATCCAGACCGTCGCTGTGAAGGATCGCGTCGTGCGTGTACTCGTGGTTGACGCAAAGCAGGCCGCGCTCGCTCGACTGGCCGGTCCCACCGGCAGTGGGGAACGCGAAGAAGTGCATGCCATCGTTGTGCATGCCGAACTGATGTTCCTGCGCAGCGGCGTCCTGCGAGGCGTCCTCGGCCCACGCCTGGCCCATGGCCGTGATGGGGTCGCCCCAGGCTGCCAGCAGTTCGACCTTGTACCCGGGCGGGACCGTGATCTTGTCGACGACCGGCGCCAGAGTCGGCGGGATGCTTTCGAAGCCGATACCGCCGAAGCCCGCGCCCGCGGGGATGGGGGCCGCTTCCACGGTATCGACGAGACCGCCGACGGTGATGCCGCCGATCGCGGCGAGCGCCGAGGCACCCACGCCGGACTTGATGAAGCTTCGGCGGGTGTCGTCAATACGGTCGAGCACTTCACGGATCGACTCGTTCCCGGACGGATTGATCGTGACGTCATTGGCGGGATGCTGTTTGCCTTTCATCTATCAGGTGCTCCGTAATGGATGGTTGGGGTCTCCGGAGTTGCTCCCTGTCTTCTCCGAGTTTTTTTTGACTTCGTCATCCGAGTGTCGCCGCGGCGTATTGCGTCCTTCGGTGCGCGACTCATACGCCACGCAGTCCAGTCAGATCATCGCGAAGGGCAAAAATGACGATCGGGTGACGAGCAGCTACCGGGCGGAGCTGGGTGAGCCTGCGTGAGGCGCCCGGGCCTCGCGTGCGGACCGGCATTCCGGGCCCGGCACGATGCGAGGACGGGCCGGCCATGAGGACAGGGCCATCGAGCCGCGGCAGGTATGGGCCTTGCTGCCTGAGGGACTTCCCTTGCTGAACCCCTGGCAACGAGCAACGCAACCCCATGAAAATTCATCCGGTAATCCTTTGCGGCGGCTCCGGCACCCGTCTCTGGCCCCTGTCGCGAAGCGCGTATCCCAAACAATTCCTGCGGCTCGCGTCCGACCACACCATGCTTCAGGACACTCTGAGGCGCCTCGACGGGCTCGACGGCGTCGCAGCGCCAATCGTCATCTGCAACGAGGATCACCGGTTCCTGGTCGCCGAGCAGCTCCGCGGGATCGGCTCGAAGCCGCATCTCCTGGTGCTGGAACCCATGGGGCGCAACACCGCGCCGGCCGTCGCCGCCGCCGCACTCGCCCTGGCGAACGAAGATCCCGAGGCACTGATGCTGGTGCTGCCGTCGGATCACGTGATCAAGGACATTGCGTCCTTCCATCGCGCGATCGGGCTGGCATCCGCCGCCGCCGAGAAGGGCATGCTCACGACGTTCGGGATCATCCCGGATGCCCCCGAGACGGGTTATGGCTACATCAATCGGGGCGCAACTGTGCCGCGGCTGGAGAGCACCTTTGCGATTCAACGATTCGTGGAAAAGCCGGACCAGCCCACAGCCCAGCGCATGGTCGATTCCGGCGACTACTACTGGAACAGCGGCATGTTCCTGTTCAAGGCCTCCGCGTTCCTCGAGGAATTGCGGACGCACGGCGCGCCCATCGTCGCTGCCGTGCAGGATGCACTGGACAAGGCGAAGACTGACATGGACTTCTGCCGGCTGGACAAGGCCGCGTTCGCCGGCTCACCATCGATCTCGATCGACTACGCGGTCATGGAAAAGACGGCCCGCGGCGCGGTCGTGCCAGTGAACATGGGCTGGAACGACGTGGGTTCCTGGGACGCCCTGTGGGACGTGCAGGACAAGGACGAGGGCGGCAACGTGTTCGACGGCGACGTGCTCGCCTCGGGCACGCGCAACTCGTACATCAAGGCCGAGAGCCGCATGGTGGCCGCCTTGGGCATCGAGGATCTCGTGATCGTGGAAACCGCAGACGCCGTGCTGGTGGCAAGCCGCAAGGCCGCGCAGGACGTGAAGACGCTGGTCGACAAGCTCAAGGCCGACGATCGCACCGAGCACGTGTTCCACCGGCAGGTGTTCCGCCCGTGGGGCTCGTACGAGGGCATCGATGCCGGTGGCCGCTACCAGGTGAAGCGTCTGACCGTGAACCCCGGCCAGAAGCTGTCACTGCAGTTGCATCACCACCGTGCCGAACATTGGGTCGTCGTGACCGGCACCGCGAAGGTGACGCGCGGCGAAGACGAGATCCTGCTGACCGAGAACCAGTCGGTGTACATCCCGCTGGGCGTGAAGCACCGCCTCGAAAACCCCGGCCTCGTGCCGCTGCAGCTCATCGAAGTGCAGTCGGGCAGCTACCTGGGGGAGGACGACATCGTGCGGTTCGAGGATGTGTATAACCGGGGATGAGTCGAATCAACGTGAAGGTGTGAAGGCGTGAAGGTGTGAAGACGTGGTGACGCGTCGCCACCTCTCGCGCCTGTCTTCACATCGTCCCGGAGTCGCGCCGAGGGCGCTCGTCCGGGCTACACGTCGAAGTCGACGCCTCCACGACTTCACGCCTTCACATCTTCACGACTTCACGGCTTCCCGATCAGCTTCCCCAGCTCCTGCTCGTTCACGCTGACGGGCGTCTTGTTCGTCATGAACGTGATGTAGGCGGCTTCGGTCTCCTGCGCACGGCGCAGGCGTAGCGCGGCGGCGATCTGGTCACGCACTTCCGGCAGGGGGCGCACGCCCTTCTCGCGGATGTCTTCGAGCCGGAGGATGTGCCAGCCCTGCGCCGTCTTGATGGGTCCGCCGACGTCGCCCTTCTTCAAGGCGCCCAGGGGGTCCCGCAATTCCGGGATCAGGCTCGCCTCGGCGACCCAGCCCATGTCACCCCCCTTGCCCGCGCTCTCGGCATGTTCCGACGATGCCTTGGCGAGGGCCGCGAAGTCCGCGCCACGCTTGCGGGCCTTCTCGTTCAGGTCGTTGATCTTCGCCTGGGCCTTCGCGAACGCGGCCTTGTCGGTCTCTGCGGGGGCCAGCACGAAAATCTGGGAGAGCTTGAACTGCCGCGGGACGATGAAGGAGTTCTGCGACTGATCATAGGCGGCGCGGATCTCGGCTTCGGCCGGATACGTCTCCGGGGGGCGCGACACGCTGTTCATGTAGCTCGACACGAGGGCCTGTTCGCGGGCGCGGTCCATCTGCGAGGCGACTTCCGGGCGCTTGTCCCAGGCCTTGCCGCGCGCTTCGGCGGCCAGCGCCTTTCGCAGCAGTTCGGTCCGCACGACGCGGTTGATCTCGTTGGGGGCCTGAGCGAGTTGCGCCTTCACATCGGGGCCGGCGGCATCGATGATGGCCTTCAGCTCTTCCACCCGAAGCTCGGCATCGCCCATCTTGGCCAGCACGCCGGCTGGCAGCTTGTCCTGCGCGGCCGCAGGGCCACTGAGGGCGAGCACACCGAGAATGCAAAGCAGATACCTCATCGAACGACTCCTTGAGTGACGACAGTGGACGGCAAGACGTGGACCGTAACGCGGGAATGTTACAGAAATCGGACAAAGCGACAGCATCCTGACACCTTTGCGTCAGGTGGCGCGGATAAGATGGCGTCATTTCGCTCAAAGATGCAAGGAGACTGCCATGGTCGGCGCCGATATCCGCTTCATCAACCCGCCCTCTCTCGCCAACTTCGGGACCTTCTCCCAGGTGGCTGTCGTGACCGGGGGCCGGACGATTCATATCAGCGGGCAGGTCGCGTGGGATCGGGACGGCAAGCTAGTCGCCCCCGGGGATTTACGGGCCCAGACCGTCAAGGTCCTGGAGAACCTTCGCGATGCGCTGGCTGCCGCGGGCGCGGGGTTCAACGACGTCGTCAAGTTCACGATCTACGTCGTGGACCTGCAGGCGGAAGACCGCGCCGTCATCTCCGAGATTCGCAATGGCTTCATCGATAAGGCCCGCCCGCCTGCGAGCACCATGATCGGGGTGTCGGCGCTCGTGGTGCCGGGGGCCCGGATCGAGATCGAGGCGGTCGCTGCGCTGCCCTGAGACCGCCGGAAACGACGACGCCCCTGCGGGCAGGGGCGTCGGGTTGCTGCGGTCGTGATCAGCGGGGATGGGCACCCGGACTCTCGCCTCGTCGGCGTCGGCGCCTGGCGAGGGCCACTACACCGAGGCCGATGCCGAGCATCGCGTACGTCTCCGGTTCCGGGATCGGCGCCGTCGCAATGCCGCCGGTGAAGTCTTCCGGCCGACCGCTGAAATCGAAGGGATCGAACGCGCCCACGATGGCCTGGCCGCCGTAACCGTAGAAGTCGGTGTCGGACGTGCCGCTGTAGAAGCCTTCGGCATCGAGGGTGTACTCGAGCCGGCGGGTCTGGCCGGCGCCCAGCAGGCCGAGGCCGAGCGTCTTGGCGTAGGCGCTATACGAAGCCCGGTCACCACCGTCGGAGATCTGGAAGTCCGACGCCGCGCCGGAGGTGCTGTAGGTGGCGTCGATGTTTTCCTGGAAGCCGTTGCCGGAATCGCCGCCGGAGCCCACGACATCGATGTCGAAGCCCCAAAGGGAGGTACCGCCCCAGGTGATGGAGCCCTTGAGGCTGGCGTCACCCTCGTAGCTCAACGGGTTGTAGCGGTCGATGCTGACCCGGCCTCCGCTGATGAAGAAACTGAACGAAAGATCGACGGCGGTGGGGCCGTTGTTCGTGACGTCCGCGACGTAGGTCAGCACGCTCCGCGCACGGGTCGCGTCACCCGCCAGGACACGCACGTTGGTGGTTCCCGTGGCGAGGTCGCCATAGAAGAACGAGTCGGACGAGAACGGACTGCCGGTGTAGACGGTGTCATAGATCGGCGAGGTGTCGGGCGGGGTGTTGGCCCCCGCCACCGGCGAGCCGCCGACTTCGATGAGTCCTGACATGGACTCGGCGACGGTCAGCTGAGCCGAGGCTGAGAAAGCCCAGCAGGCGGCTGCCACACCCAGGGCAATGCGATTGATAGCAAACATTTGAATTGTGGTCTCCATGGTGAAACTTGTCGTTGTGTGAAGTTTAGCGAGGGTGGCAAGCTAGCCGCAAGCAACTTCTGCAGCCTTGAATTGAGAGTGGGAACATGTCCCGAATCCTGATGGCCTGGGAGCTGGGGGGTGGCCTCGGCCACTCCGTGCCGCTTTCCCAGATCGCCACCGCCTTGCTCGACGGCGGTCACGAAGTCCATATCGCCCTGCGCGACCTGTCGACGGCGCACGGCGCGTTCGGCACGCTCGCACGGCGTTCCGGCCTCCACCTCTGGCAGGCGCCCCTGTGGCTCCCGACACTGCGCGGATTGCCGGAGGCTGCCACCTACGCGGAGCTGCTCTACCGGGCGGGGTATCTCGACCCGACCCGGCTTCTCGGTCTGGTCAGGGCGTGGCGGAGCCTTTACGACACCCTGCGCCCCGACGTTCTGCTGGTGGACCACGCCCCTACGGCGCTTCTTGCCGCCCGTGGACTCCCCTTTGCCAAGGCCACCATGGGAACCGGATTCTTCCAGCCGCCTCCGCAACGTCCGATTCCGCCGTTCCGGGTCTGGGAACGCGTCGACCCTCGCCGGGTCGAGCAGGCGGAGGACAAGGTGCTCGCGACGGTCAACACGGTGCTCGACTCCCTGGGGCAGGGACCCATGGGCGCACTGTCCCAGCTGGTGGAGGTCGACGAGAACTTCCTGCTCACCTGGCGGGAGGTGGACCATTTTTCGGCGCGGGCTGCCGATCCGGCCACCCATTACTGGGGATTGCTGCCGACGGCGTCCCACGGGGAGGCGGCGCAATGGCCAGAAGGGGATACGCCGAAAGTGTTCGCTTACCTCAAGGGGGAGTACGGCCCGGTGGAAGGGGTGCTGAAGGGCCTGCGCGAAGCGTCGGTGCGTACCGTGGCCTATGTTCCCCAACTGCCGCCCGAGGTCGCGAAGCGGGTCGCCTCCCCTCGCCTGCAGCTCTCCCCGAAGCCGCTGGACATGGCTAGCGTCTGCGCCCAGGCCGACGCGGTGGTGTGCAATGCCGGCTCCGGCACCGTGTGCACCGTCCTGCAGGCGGGCATCCCCGTGGTGCTGCTGCCCATGCACGCGGAGCAGCTGCTCTTCTCGATCAGGGTAGCCGAGTCGGGGGCCGGCGCCTGGCTCACGGAAACGGACGCCCGCGAGAAGACCGGGCGGACGCTAAACCGCATCCTGCGCGAACCCGGGTTCCGGGACGCCGCCCGGGCCCTGTCCGACAGGTACCGGCCCGATCGAGACCGCAACGTCGCGGTCGAGGTGGCGGCACGAATTGCGGAACTGGCACAGCGCCACGCGGGCTCAACGTGACCTGAGCGACTGCGCGGATCGGTTTCGCGGGCCGGCGGTCGCGCCGCGGGTTCTCATCGCCGCTGTCAAACGGTATCCTCACATCAATTTGACAACCCACCCCGGCCCGCCGACATGACGCCTCTGGACTCGCCCGTTTCGCTGCCCCCCTCCCGCGCCGCCGCCCCTGCCCCGACCGCGGAGCGATGGCCCGTGGCCGAAGTCGAAAAGCTGCTGGCCCTGCCCTTTCCGGAACTGCTGTTCCGGGCGCAGCAGGTCCACCGCGAGAACTTCGACCCGACGCAGGTGCAGCTGTCGACGCTGCTGTCCATCAAGACCGGCGGCTGTCCGGAGGACTGTGCGTACTGCCCGCAGTCGGCGCGCTTCGATACCGGCGTCTCCGACCAGGCCCTGCTGCCGATCGACCAGGTCGTCAGCGCCGCCCGGGACGCCAAGGCTGCCGGCGCCACTCGCTTCTGCATGGGCGCTGCCTGGCGCGGCCCCAAGCAGCGCGATCTCGAGCCGGTCCTGGACATGGTGAAGGCCGTGAAGGCTCTGGGAATGGAGACCTGCGCGACCCTCGGCCTGCTGAAGGACGGTCAGGCGGAGCAGCTGCGCGATGCCGGTCTCGATTACTACAACCACAATCTGGACACCTCGCCAGACTTCTACGGCGACATCATCTCCACCCGCACCTATCAGGACCGCCTGACCACGCTGGATCGGGTTCGCGACGCCGGCATCCACGTCTGCTGCGGCGGCATCGTGGGCATGGGCGAGGACACCCACGACCGCGCCGGGCTGATCGCCCAGCTCGCCAACATGGAGCCGTATCCGGAGTCCGTGCCCATCAACTCGCTCGTGCAGGTGGAAGGCACGCCGCTGCACGGCAGCCAGTCCGTGGACATCCTGGACTTCGTTCGCGTCATCGCCGCGGCGCGGATCACGATGCCCAAGGCGCACGTCCGCCTCTCGGCCGGCCGCACGCAGATGAGCGACGAGGCCCAAGCCCTGTGCTTCCTCGCGGGCGCGAACTCCATCTTCTACGGCGACAAGCTGCTCACGACGGGCAATCCCGAAGGCGACCGCGACCGCGCGCTGCTGCAGCGGCTCGGCATGCAGCCCGCCTAGGACGGGTTCGTGGATTTCGACGCCGCGCTCGCGGACCTCGAAGCCGCGGGCCTGAAGCGGCGCCGCCGCGTCGTGCGCGGACTGCAGGGTCCCGTGCTCGACGTGGACGGCGAGCCCATGCTCGCTTTCGCGTCGAACGACTACCTGGGCCTCGCTTCGCATCCGGAAATCATCGAAGCCACGATCGCCGCCGCAAGGCGCTGCGGAGTCGGTGGCGGGGCGTCCCATCTCATCTCCGGCCATCACGAAGAGCACGAACTCGCTGAGGAAGCGCTCGCCCGCTTCGTGGATCTGCCGCGTACCCTTCTGTTCTCGTCGGGCTACATGGCGAACACCGGTGTCATTCCGGCACTCGTCGGGCGCGGCGGCGCCGTGTTCTCCGACACGCTCAATCACGCCTGTCTCATCGACGGTGCACGGCTGTCGAGGGCTGCCGTGCACATCTATCCGCACGGGGATCTCGCCACGCTCGAGGCGATGCTCGCGCGCAATCGCACACCCGACAAGATCGTCATCACCGATGGCGTGTTCAGCATGGACGGCGACATCGCCCCGGTCCCCGAGATGATCGCGCTTTGCGAACGGCACGACGCGATGCTGCTCGTCGACGATGCGCACGGCTTCGGCGTGGTCGGCCCCGGAGGCCGCGGAACGCTCGCCCACTTCGGCGCGAAGTCCGAACGCCTGCTCTACATGGGCACGCTCGGCAAGGCGGTGGGCGTGGCCGGCGCATTCGTGGCGGGCAACGCGAGCGCGATCGAATGGCTCGTCCAGCGCACACGCACCTACATCTTCACCACGTCGATGCCACCGATGCTCGCCGCGGCGATTCGCGCCTCCCTCGACATCGTGGCGCGCGACGAATGGCGCCGGAAGCGCCTCGTCGAGCACGGCCGTCGACTGCGCGCCGGGCTGCAATGCCTGCCCTGGGCCCTGCCGACGACGCGTACTGCGATCCAGCCCGTACTGATCGGCAGCAACGCCGCAGCGCTCGCCGTCATGCGCGAACTCTGGGAGCGCGGCATCTGGGCCCCGGCGATCCGCCCGCCGACCGTTCCCGAGGGCACCGCCCGACTTCGCATCACCTTCTCGGCCGCCCACGAAGAGGCGCACATCGACCGCCTCGTCGGCGCGCTGCGCGAAGTTGCCGAGGTCTGCATCGCCGGCGCCGACGCGAACTGACCGATGCCCGGCAACGCGGAACTCGTCGCGCGCAGTCTGAAGTCCGTGTGGCACCCCGCCACGCAGATGAAGGCGCACGAAACCGTCCCGATGGTGCCGATGGTGCGCGGCGAAGGGCCATGGCTCTTCGATGCCGACGGCCGCCGCCATCTCGACGCCATCAGTTCCTGGTGGGTGAATCTCTTCGGTCATCGCGAACCGCGCATCGGCGGCGCCATCAAGGCGCAGCTCGACCGGCTGGAGCACGTGATCCTCGCGGGGTTCACGCACGAGCCGGTGGTGCGACTATCCGAGGAACTGTCCGCTCTCACGGGCGGGACGCTGGGACACGCGTTCTATGCGTCCGACGGTGCGTCGGCGACGGAGATCGCCCTCAAGATGAGCGCGCACTTCTGGCGCAATCACGGTCGCGCGGAGAAGAATCGCTTCGTGTGCATCGAAGGCGGCTACCACGGCGAGACGCTCGGTGCGCTCGCCGTCACCGACGTGCCGCTGTTTCGTCAGGCCTACGAACCGCTCGTGCGCGGCGCCCATGCCGTGCCATCGCCCGACGACCGCAACGCCGCGGGCAACGAGAGCCGGGAATCCGTCGCCCTCCGCGCGGCGGACGCGCTGGAGCGCTTTCTGGAGGCGCATGCGGACACGACTGCCGCAGTGATCCTGGAACCGCTCATCCAGTGCGCGGGCGGCATGGCGATGCATCATCCCGTCTATCTGCGCAAGGTGCGGGAGGCTTGCGATCGGCACTCGGTCCATCTCATTGCCGACGAGATCGCGGTGGGCTTCGGGCGCACGGGAACGCTGTTCGCCCACGAGCAGGCGGACATCCGACCTGACTTCCTGTGCCTGTCGAAGGGCATCACGGGAGGGTTTCTCCCGCTGTCGGTCGTGCTCTCGACGGACGCGGTGTACGACGCCTTCTACGACGACAGCGCAGCGCGAGCCTTTCTGCATTCCCATTCGTACACGGGCAATCCGCTCGCCTGCGCGGCCGCGCTCGCGGTGCTCGACATCTTCCGCACGGACGACGTCATCGCGACCAACCAGCAGAAAGCGACGCGCTTCGACGCCATCGCCGCGCCGCTGCGCGAGGACGAAAGGCTCTCGCACTTCCGCCGGACGGGCATGGTCTGGGCATTCGACGTCGCGGCATCGACGCGCGGTTTCGCCCGCCGCTTCACATCCGCCATGGCTCAACGCGGCGTGCTGCTGGTGCCGCTGGGCCGCACCGTGTATTTCATGCCGCCTTATGTGTTCGGTGACGAGGAATTCTCGATGCTGGTGACGGCGACCCGCTCGGCCCTGGACGAAGTGCTGACTCCGGAACGATGACACGCGGACTGTTCGTCACCGGCACCGACACGGAGGTGGGCAAGACGCTCGTCGCCGCGGCACTCGTGCACGCCTATCGCCGCACGGGCATCACGGCTGCCGGGATGAAACCGATTGCGGCAGGCTGTCAGGCGATCGACGGGAAGTGGCGAAACGAGGACGTGGACGCGATGCTCGACGCCTCGTCGCCCGGCATCGTCGTGGACGATATCAACGTGCATCTCTATCGCGAGCCGATCGCTCCGCACATCGCGGCGGCGCGCAGCGGGACGCAGATCGACATCCCGTCTATCGTCGCGCGCCACGCCCGACTCGCCGGCAAAGTGGATGCTGTAGTGGTGGAAGGCGCGGGCGGGTTTCTCGTTCCGCTCAATGAGCACGACACCTTCGCGGATCTCGCCATCGCTCTCGGTCTGCCGGTGGTTCTGACCGTCGGCATGCGGCTCGGCTGCATCAATCACGCACTGCTCACTCAGGAGACGGTCGTCGCACGTGGTCTGCCGTTCGCAGGATGGGTGGCGAACCGCGTGACGCCGCAGATGGACGCCTACGACGAGAACCTCGCGACGCTGCACGCTCTGCTGCGCGCGCCGTGCCTGGGTGTGATTCCGCATCAGCCCGGCATCGACCCCCGCACCGTCTCCCTGCGTCTTCCCGCCTGACGGTCAAGGAAGATCAGGGGCAATCACTCGTCTTCGTCGCCGTACACGATGAGCGACAGGATCTTCGCGGGGACCTCCTGCAGACACTCCGGCCCGTGCGGAACCGCACCGCGGAACGTGAGGGAATCTCCCGGCGAGAGGTGGTACACGTTCTTGCCGCAGCGGTAGTCGAGCTTGCCCTCCAGAACGTGGATGAACTCCACACCGGGATGCTCGAAGGAGGGGAAGACCTCCGTCTCGTCCGTCATCGTCACGAGGAACGGCTCGAAGTTGCGGCGCGGCCCCTTGTCGTAGGCGAGCAGGTTGTAGACGTAGCCCTTCTTCGTCCCGCGACGAACGATCTCCATGCCCTCCCCGTTCTTGATGAGACGCGCACCGCCTTCCGGCACGTTGTAGTCGCGGAAGAGCTGACTTACGGGGATGCCGAGCGCGCGGGCAAGGTGCGCCAGCGTATCGAGGCTCATGGTCGCCTGGCCGTTCTCGATCTTGGAGAGCATGCCGGTGCTGATGCCCATCTGGTTGGCCACCTCGCCGATGGTGAGCTGATTGCGCAGGCGGTTCTCGCGCGCGACGTTGCCCAGGTGTCGCTCCAGCATTCGGTTCGGGTCGTGGAACTTCGAGGAATCGTCGGCCATCACGGGGCGCTCCGCGCAGATCTCGCTTTTCGGTCGGGCCGCCCGCCGGCGATCCGACTCGGTCTCAGGGCGCATTTCGCGGCATCCCGGCATCGGTCGCCGGCAGCGCCGCCCGCGCCAGCGCACCCTCACGAGCGGCGAGCTGCGCCTGCGCAGCCCGCTTCTCCTCGATCGACATCTGCTCGACGATCGGCTCCAGCGACGCCAGCGCATGACCGGCGCCATGCTTCGCGGCGAGAGTGAGCCACACGAACGCCTCCACGCGATCCTTCGTCACGCCTTCGTTGCCGCACAGCAGGTAGCCCAGTCGGGCCTGGGACGGCGAGTGACCGAGTTCGGCGGCCTTGCGATACCACCGCACGGCTTCCTCCATGTCGACCGGCACGCCGCGTCCCTTCCCCACGAGAACGGCGAGATTGAACATCGCGTGCGAATCGCCCTGCTCCGCCGCCGCACGCAGCCAGCGCGCCGCCTCCGCATAGTCCTGCGCCGTGCCGCGACCGAGGCCGTACATGGCGCCGACGTTGTTCTGCGAGAGCCGGTTGCCGCCCTCTGCGGACCGCAGGTACCAGCGAAAGGCCTCGGCGACGTCGATCGGCACGCCCTGACCGTATTCGTAGAGGGAACCCACCCACGCCTGGGATTCCGGATCCCCGGCTTCCGCCTTGGGCAGCCAGCCCGCGAGGGCGGCGGAGTAGTCACCCTGCTGATATCGCTCGAACGCCTGTTGTGCACTCATGTCGGGGTCTCCGGATGTTGTGTTCATCGTTGCGGTCCTTCGCGGCGCCGCACTCTCAGAATGGGCCGGCGTTCACGCCGGCGTTCGACGCGCGCCCCGGCATCGCGTAGAGCGGTCGTTCCACGTACTGATGTACGGTGATGAGACGCTGGGCGAGCGCGCGATGGAACGCCCAGACCTTCGGGTCGGACACCGGTGAGTCGTCGCTGCCGTCCGCGGCGAGCGACGCATGAAGACCCTCGGCCCGTGCGACGATCTGGCGCAGGCGTTCCCGGCATAGAGACGACAGCTGCGCGACGCCCTCCGTGTCGGGCAGGACACTGCTCCGCTCACTCGTCTCGAAGACGTCGACATGCACGGTCGTGCGCTCGGGCCCCACCGGCTGTGCGATCGCGGTCACCAGACAGTCCTCGATGCGGAACACGGCAAGATTCGGAAAGCCCGTCCACGCCGCCTCCCCGAGACTCTGCTGCACAAAGCTCTTCCAGTTGCACCGCGCCTCGACAGTGAGGTGCACGAGGGGCCGCATGCCGAGGCGTTCCTGATCGACGAGCCACTTGCCGGTCTCCCCGAGCTGCGACTCCGCTGCCTCCGCCTCGGGGTCGAGTCCGACGAAGGCCAGTGGACCAATTGCACGAACGGGCACGGTGACGCGCTTTGCCGGGTTGTTCCCGACGTACATGTACATCTCCGGCGGTTCGCTGCCGTCCGGATTGGAGGCAATCACATCCCGATCCCGCGAGTGGCCGCAGGAGGTGTAGAAGCAGTTCGTCTTGTTGCCGGTCTGGCACTGGCGCGGCACGAAGCGGCAACCGCCGTGCTGCGCGAAATTGAAGTAAGCGTTGAGGCTTCCGGCCTCCCGCCGCACGTGCACGCCGTGATCACCGATAGTGAACGGCAGCAGGTCTCCCTCGTTGGGAATGCGAGCGTGGGCGCCCACGGGCACCCAGGCGCGCGTCCACAGCTTTTCGTCCTCGAGCCGCGCAAACACGCTCGCGCGGTAAGCCACCGGCGGCAGCCCCGTGGCCACCCCCAGCGGCGCGAGCACCGGCGCGAAGACCGCCGGGTCCTCCAGATTCCTCTGCTCCGCCTTGAATCCGAGCATCGGCTGCCAGGTCATCGCCCATCCTCCTTCGAGGCCGCCGCGCCACCGACGGGCGCGGCGGCCGGACCTCAGATACCCCGAGCCGTCGACACCTTGTTGCCGGCCGGGTCGTACTCGGCACGGCCGCGATGGATGTAGGCATCCTTCGGCGGAGGCGGCAGCGGACCGTCCTTCATGAAGCGATCGAGCACGTTCTTCACGAGGCGCGAGATGTTGTTCTTCGCCGGGTCCCCGTTGTTCCAGGGCAGCGAACCGCAGAACGCGATCGAGCTGAACGCGAAGCAACCGCCGCCGTTGGGCGTCTCGTGATAGGCGATGTCGGACCGGACCCGCGGATGCTGCGTGCCGTCGAGGCCCTGCTGGTTGAAGCCGAAGTCCTCCATCACCAGCAGATAGCCTTCCGTGTGGTGGCCGGCCGAGGTCGCCACCACCAGGGTGTGGGGAGGCGAACCCAGCATCGTGTCGACGATGTCGAGTTCCGTCCCGGCCGCACCACCGCCGACGAGACCGAAGTTGCCGAGCATCTCGTCCTGCCCGATGCCGTCGAACGCCCAGGCCACCCGCGGATCGTTACTCTCGGGTGTACGGGTGTAGTAAGACGAGATGTCGAAGCCTTCCGACGACATGCCGGTGCCGGCCACGGTATGCAGGTAGCGACCACGGTAGCGCCACATCCCGCCCAGTTCACCGGTCGACTGGTGGTAGTACTCACCGGGATCGGCACGCCACGTACGGATGCCGGACTCGCAACGGCGCATCTCGGTGACGATGCCCCGGCCCAGATGGTCGTACGCCGGGTGGTAGGAGTGGACCCAGTACCAGCCGTCCGCGCCCATGTACATCAGACGCCCGCCCTGCTGGGTGTAGTTGTGGAGCGCGTCGAGCTGCGGACCGGAGTTGTGCTCCGGGTGCGAGCCGGTGATCACCACGTTGTAGCCCTTCAGCCGGGCCACGCCGTCGTAGTTGGTGTCCTCGTCGGTGATCACGTCGTAGTTGTAGCCGTTCACCTCGAGCCAGTAGATGAGGTGCAGGTCAGCGGGGTACTGCCACGGCGCCTGCATCAGGAAGTGGTCGTACTTCGGCCGGATGCTGAGGATCGGCCGCAGGCGCGAGGACAGGCAAAGACCGCTGCCGTCGGTGTGGGTGTCGTAGATCGAGCCACCATACTCGCGGTGCTCGGACAGGAACATGTTCTGGTGCTGCATGATCGGCACGCGATACACGAGCAGTTCCGCGCCGCCGGCGTTGTTGGCCAGGTGCTCGTTCGCATAGGCCATGTAGCTGATGGTGGGCATCATCACCGCGATCTTCGCTGTCTCCTGACCCACCTTGGGCACGACGAAGAACGGGATGTAGTCCTCGTCGCCGTCGGCGGTGGTGAGCTTGGCGGCATAGCACGCGCTCTTCAGATCTGCAGGCACTTCCCATTGGAAGTCCGCGTCCCAGCGGGCGTCGTCGATGTCGTCATCGTGGAAGTGGATCGCGCCGTACTCGGCCGGGGCGTGCTTCCAGTCGAAGTTGTGGCCCGACCAGTTGTAGCCCGTCATGGCACGCGTGGGGCAGTTCACGATGGCGGCGTTGTTGAGGTAGGGCCCCTTGTCGGTCCCCACGATGGTGTTGATGCCCACGCTGAAGTCCCAGGCGCCCACGACGCACTCCGACAGGCGCGGGGTGGGACCGCTGCCGCGACGCTCGTCCATGCCGGTCTGGCAGCCGAGCTTCATCGTCTCGATGTCGAGACGCGAGAGCGCGCGATCACAAAGCCGCGGGCTGTCGATCTTGCCGTTGTAGTGGCCGGCGATGACCATGCCCTTAGGAACCGACGAGTTCGCGAGCACGCCCCCGTTCGAACTGCCCGTGTAGCCTGCGATCACCAGCGGAATGCCGCTGGTGCTGGGCGGCGACGGGACCTTCGCGACAACCGGAGGCACTTCGGGATCCAGCGCGTAGGTGATCTGCGGCTCGTGATAAAGGATCGCCTCGCCGGTTGCGGCGTCGTACGTGGCGGCGAGGAAGTGCCAGGCGTGGTCGCGCAGCGGCGCCGACCCTGTGATCTTCGTGCCGTTGATCCTCAGTTCGGGCTTTCCCTCCTCGTTGATGAAGAGGCCGTAGCCGCCTTCCGCCGGGGACCACTTCGTCACCAGGCCTTGTGCGCCGTGCTTCCAGTACTTCGGATGCGTCTTCGGCGTGGTGGGCCAGACCCAGACCTGGATGGTGAAGCTCTTCACCCGCAGCGAGGGGTTGTCGGCCACGTAGCCGTAGGAGCCGCTGTGGATGACCTGCTTGCGGCCGGTGTACTCGCCGTTGACCGATACGCTGATGGGCTTCTCGATGAAGCCCGGACCGCGCGGGTTCGTGTCGCCGTTGATCATCTTCACGATCTCGGCCTTGTACTTGGCGGGACCGTCACAGTTCACGTAGAACTTGATCTTGTCGCCGGGATGCACGCTGAACTTGTCGGCGTAGCCTGTGAGTCGCATCATTTTCGGATTCTCCTGCGTATGCTTTTCGGGGGCGGTGCGGCGTTCGCCGCGCTCAGGTGGCGGTCCAGTTGTCGTCGCGGCGCTTCCACCCCTCGTGGAAGTGCTCGGGCATGCCGTCGTGCGCAGCCATCTCGTCGAGACGCATCAGGAAAATGGCGTGCTGCACTTCCTGCTCGTCGGTGAAGACGCGGCTGTCGACGAACTCGGGCGGGACGCCACGGATGCCGGCGAGCCGGCCGATGCGCCACTCCTTCTCCACCTTCGTGCAGATCACGACCAGCTTGCCCTTCGCGGGAAGCGCGCGCATGCGAAGGAGGACGCGATTCAGCAGGAAGTCCTCGTGGATGCCGCCGGTCACCACGGTGGTGTCGCCGGGCGTCGCGCACTTGAGGATCGAGCAGCCTGCCACCCCTTTCATGGAGCGGATGCATTCCTCGTGTTCCTTTACCAGCCGGTCGTACTCGGGTGTGCCTTTCTTCGGGATCGAGATCATTTCAGCCTCCTTGGTGCGTTGTGCGCTCGAGACGCAGGGTCGACGGAATGCCCGCGTTCACGGGTCCGGGGGTGGGGTGCCGCCGTCGCGGGGGCGGACGGCTTCGGGCAGACAGGGCGGTCATATCGTCAGGTGCTTCTGGACGAGTTCGTCGGTGAGGGCATCGATCGGCCCCTGCGCGGCGATGGCGCCCTTGTCGAGGATCACGAAGCGGTTGCCGGCGCGCTGCGCGAACTCGACGTTCTGCTCGATGAGAATCACGGTGAGCCCCATCTCGCGATTGAGGCGTATCACCAGCTCCTGGATCTGCTCGACGATGTTGGGCTGAATGCCTTCCGTGGGCTCGTCGAGGATCAGCAGCTTCGGATCCGTCGCGAGCGCCCGCGCGATCGCCAGTTGCTGAGCCTGACCGCCCGAGAGCGTTCCGGCCCGCTTGGTGAGGTTCGCTGCGAGATAAGGGAACAGTTCCAGCACTAGCGGCGGTACCGTTTGGGCGCCATCGCTCCGCGCGAAGGTGCCCAGCAGGATGTTCTCCTGCACCGTGAACTTGGGCAGGATGCCCCTGCCCTGCGGGATGTAGCCCAGGCCCTGCGCCGCACGCCGGTGGCTCGGCATGTGGCTCACGTCCGCGCCATTCACGCGGATCGTCCCGTCGATGCGGGTGGTAAGCCCGAGAATGGTCTTGGCAAGGGTCGTCTTGCCGACGCCGTTGCGGCCGATGACCGACAGCAGATCGCCCTTGTCCACGGACAGGGACATGCCCTGGATGATCGGCGTCTTGCCGTAGTAGGAGGTGACGTTCGACAGTTCAAGCATGGTGGCCCGCCCCTCCCTGACCGAGGTACACGCGCTGCACCTCCTCGTTGCGTTCGATGTCCTGGATCGTGCCCTCCGCCAGGAAGCGCCCCATGTGCATCACCGTGACACGATCGGCGATCTGGCGCACGAAGCTCATGTCGTGCTCCACCACGAGCAGCGTGTGCGTACCCTTGAGACCATTGAAGATCTCGCCGGTCTTGTGCGTCTCCTGCGTGGTCATGCCGGCGGTGGGCTCGTCCATGAGAAGAATCCGGGCGTTCTGCGTGAGCACCATGCCGATCTCCAGCCACTGGGTCTCGCCGTGGGATAGCTCGTCCGCGCGCACGCGGAGCCGGTCCTTGAGATTGACGAGCGAAGCCACCTCGTCGATCCGGTCCTGCGTTTCGCGATCCCGGAACACAAACATGTTCCGGATGGGGCTGAGATGCCGCGTGAACGCGGCCTCGAGGTTCTGCCGGACCGTGAGGCCCTTGAAGACGGCGGGAATCTGGAACTTCCGCGCGAGCCCGGCCCGCACCCGCATGTGTTCCGGCCAGTCGCTGATCACCGTGCCATCGAGCGAGACCTGCCCGCCGCTCAACTTCTGCCGGCCGGTGATGAGGTCGATCGTCGTGGTCTTGCCGGCGCCGTTGGGGCCCAGGAGACACCGCAGCTCGCCGCGATGCACCTTCAGGTCGAAGCCGTCCACGACCTTGAGTTCGTCGTAGGCCTTGGTGACCTGGTGGAGTTCGAGCAGCGCCATCATTGCCCCCGCTGATCCGCCGGCCGCCGCACCAGCCGCTCGAGAAGACTCTCCAGCAGCCCCGCGAGACCCGAGGGCAGGAACCGCACGATCAGGATGAACAGACCGCCGAGCACGAGGAGGAAGCCGTAGAGCATCTCGTCGCCGAGGTAGCTCTGGATGCCGTTCACGAAGAACGCACCCAGGATGGCGCCGAGCAGGGACATGCGCCCGCCGACCGCCGCCCAGATGACCATCGAGACACTGAAGGTGACCTCGAGGGAAGTCGGCGACACGTACTGGACGATCATCACCCACAGCACCCCAGCGAGCGCCGCGACAAAACCTGAAACGGTAAAGACCGCGATCTGGTAACCCGAAACGCTATAACCGAGGAAGCGCGCACGTTCCGGATCCTCGCGCACCGCCTGCACGATCAGCCCGAACTTGCTCTGCAGCAGGAGCTTGAGCCCGAGCGTTGCCAGCGTGAGCATGCCGAGCGCTATCCAGTAAGCCTCGTTGCTGTACGGGTCGACGATGTGCTCCCCCAACTTGAGCGGGCTCGGCGGCGAGATGCCGTTGAATCCCGCGGTATAGGGCTGCATGTCGAACGCCATCGAGTACCACGCGGACAGCATGGCTAGCGTCACGATCGCCACGAACACGCCGGCCACACGGGCCTGGAACATCATCGCGCCGAAGATTAGGAAGAACACGGTGGGCACCAGGAGCGCGAGAACGATCCCGGTCGGCGTATGCCAGAAGGGCTCCCACAGCAACGGCAGCTTGGTGAGCTCATTGGTGAGCATGAAGCTGGGGATGGGCGAGCTTTCCGGATCCTGCGACTGCATCTGCATGGTCATGCCCATGCCGTAAGCAGCGAGTCCGAAGGCGATGCCCTGGCCAAGGCTCAGGATGCCGCCGAACCCCCACACGAGACTCACGGACAGCGCGAGCATGCCGAGCACCAGGAACCGCGCAAAGAGGTTCGTAGTGAAAGTGTCGTCGATCACGATGGGCACGAAGGCCATCAGCGCGAAGAACACGACGTACACGATCCATTGCGCCGTCGTGTTGTGGTAGAGGTTGCTACGCATCGGGACTCCGTGGGATATGCATGCCGATTCGGTGTCGTCGTTCGCGGCGAGCCGTCAGCGTCGCGCCATGGCATCGGCGAAGAGTCCCTGCGGCCGGAACCGGAGGAAGATCACGACGAGCAGGAACAGCCAGAACTTCGCGAACGTCCCGTTGGTGAAGTACGCGAACACCGAGTAGATCTCGCCCAGTCCGATCGAACTGAACAGACTGCCCAGCAGCGAACCGACCCCGCCCACCACGACCACGAGGAAGGCCTCGACGATGTAGCCGCTCCCCATGTCGGGAAAGACGTTCTTGATGGCACCGAACATGGAGCCCGCCAGACCGGCGAGACCCGCCCCGTAGGCGAACGTCAGGGTGAAGACCTTGCCGGCGTCGATGCCGTGGACCGCGGCCATCTCCTTGTTCTGCATCACCGCGCGCACCATCAGGCCCAGACGGGTCCGATGCAGCAGCCACCAGGTGAGGACGAACGCGGCGATCGTGACGCCGAAGATGAACACCCGGAACCACGACAGCTCGAACACCCACACGCGAAGCGAAGCGTTCAGCCACGCGGGGCTCTGAAGATTCTTCGGTTCCGGCCCCAGGATGAGCCGGACCCCCTGGATGAGCACGAGCGACAACCCCCAAGTCGCAAGCAGCGTATCCAGCGGACGTTTGTAGAGATGGCGGACGAGCCCTCGCTCGATGGCCGCGCCGATCAGGCCGACGATGACGAAGGCCGCGGGCACGCACAGCAGGAAGGGGACACCGACAACCGTTTCGAGGACGAAAGCGCTGTAGGCGCCGAGCATCACGAATTCGCCGTGCGCCATGTTGATGACGCCCATCGTGCCGTAGACGATCGCGAGACCCAGTGCCGCGATCAGCCAGACACTGGCGACACTGAGACCGATCAGCAGTGCGTTCATGAACGGCTCGAACGCAAACGCGGTCCAGAAATGATTCACGCTCATGGCTGCACCCCTTCGACGAAGCTCCCGCGCGGCGATGCAGCGATCGCGCGAGACGGAGTCGAATGTTCGGGAGGAAAAACGGTGCTGCCGGTCTTCCCGGGCAGGCGGGCCCGGGAGGACGAAGCAGCACCCAACGGTGAACTACAGAACACTCTTCGCGATCTTGCCGTCCGGCGTGTGCAGCCCGTCGAACTTGCACACCCCGCGCTCCGGATAGATGATGAAAGGGTCCGGTGCGATGTGCTTTTCCGCGGCCTGGACGATCTTGAACTGGCCGTTGCCCTGACACTGGCCGATCTTCGGCTTCATGTAGAGGTGGCAGGTCTCGTCGAACCACACGAGGCCTTCCGGCGAGATGTCGTCCTCGATGCGAATGCCGGGCGTGACATCGCGGATCATCCGCGGCGTGACGGCCTCGACACTGCCGGCCTTTGCGGCGGCCTTCTCGAACGCAGCCTTGAACGCGTAAACGGAGAGATACGTCTCCTCCATGTTGTAGTGCGTCACGCCGCCCTTGCCGTACTTGCTGGACAGATACTCGTCGACGAACTTCTTGTTGACGGGCGTATCGAGCGCCTGGAAGTACGGGGCCGACAGGATGTGACCCGCACCGAACTCTGCACCCATCGCACGGATCTCGATCTCACCCGTGGTGAGCGCCGCGATCGGCATCTTGTCGACCTTGAAGCCTTCCTGCTTGAACTGCTTGTGCAGGGCGATATCGGAGTCACCGACCACCGTCGAGAAAATGAAGTCGGGCTTGGTCTGGCGAATCTTGTTGAAGATCGACGTGAAGTCCGAACCGCCGAGTTCCACGTACTCCTCGCCGAGAAGTTCGCCGCCGGCCTTCTCGAGCCACACCTTGGCGTTCTTGTTGGATTCCTTCGGCCAGATGTAGTTGGACCCGACGAAGTAGGTCTTCTTGCCGAAGTTCTTCACCATGAACGGGATCAGGTCCTGCGAATGCTGGTTCGCGAGGGGACCGGTGTTCACGATGTTCTGCGTGCACTCGCGGCCTTCGTAGCAGGTCGGGTAGTACAGCAGATGATCGCGCGACATCACGACGGGCGCCATGGCGCGACGGCTGGCAGACGTGTAGCCGCCGAAGGTCGCGATGACACGGTCACGCAGGATGAGCTGGCTGATCTTTTCCGAGTAAACCTTGATGTCCGACTTGGCGTCGATCAGCACGGGCTCGACCTGCATGCCCATGATCCCGCCGGCCTTGTTGATCTTGTCGATCGCGAACTGGACGACCTGGTTGGAGTCGGTCTCGACTACGGCCAGACTGCCCGTTAGGGAGAACAGCACCCCGACCTTGATCTTCCCGCCTTTCTTGACCCAGGGAGCACCCTGGGCGTTGGCGTCCTTTACGAAAAAGTACGGGAAACCTCCGATTGCGGCGCCACCGGCAGCAAGCGATGCCCCTGACTTCAGGAATGACCTCCTAGAGCGTTCCATTTCTCTTCTACTCCTTGGGCGAGTTAGGCGGGATGGCGTGTTTCCTGTGAAGCACGCATGTTTCGTATTAGGCAACTCGCGTACCAAGACCCCACTCAGCCCATAGTTCCTATAGAACAGGCATTTAGAAGTTTCCTGTCAAGAAACATTTGCTCTCTGGCGGTGCAATTGCGATTTTCGCGCCCCGATTTAGGACGTTTCACCACGAAATTTCCACTTTGGGATACATTAGTTGCCAATTGGGAAACTTCGGAGGAGTCATGGAGCGCCAGACCTGCTTCAGCGTTCAGCAGATCAAGTACGAATTCCTGCTCTACATGAAGTCCCTGGGGGGAAAGTTCGACGACTGGTACGTGGGGTGCGCGAGCGACCCGGAGAGTGCGCTCCTGCGGGAACACAACGCCGCGGCGGACGGCGTGCCCTGGATCTACAAACCGGCCGTGAGCGCCCGGGCAACGCAGACGATCGTCCGCTACTTCACCGGCGTGCTGCACACCGACGGGGCCGACCCGGACCGGATTCCGGAAGGAGCGACTTATGCTTTTCTGTTTCGAAAGAGCCCGGAGACCTGGCCGCCTGCACGATGTCCGGAAACGGTCGTTCCGTGACCCGCCCCTCCCTGCGCGCTCTATGAGAAGGACGCTCCGCATAGCGTGCGCGCCGAGGATCCAGCGTGTCGTCGAGACACTTGAATCGAGCCCGCCCAAGCGGATCGTCGCGGGGCACGCGCACCGTTCGCGTGCATGCGTCGCTCTTCTGCGGCCGAACGGCATCGGCTCGCGAGGAGAGACAAAGGGCGTGTAAAGGCGCCACGAACTCGAAATGACGAAGGTCGGGTGACTATAATGAGCAAGGTCGTTTCCATCGATGAAGCCCTCTTCCGATTGCGCAGCAACCGAAGAGACGTGGACAGTCCCGAGTCAGCCACCCTTGCCACCCTTCTCACCGTTCCCATGACCACCAGGCCACGCGCCATCCCGACCCTCGAATCCGTGGAAGTCCCCTCAGCCACCGCAGAACGGATGAGCCTCGAACGGCACATCGGCAACGTGATCCGCGAGCTTCGATTGCAGCAGCGGCTCACCATCGCCGATGTCTCGGCGCAGGCGCAGATCAGTCGCGGGATGATTTCCAAGATCGAGAACGGACAGGCCTCCACCAGCCTCGAGACCCTCGTGAAGCTGTCGAGCGTCCTCGGGGTATCCATGGCCCATCTGTTCCGCGAGTTCGACCGCCCGGACGGCGGCGCGCAACTGGTGAGTCACGGCGCCGGAATGGAAGTCGTGCGTCGCGGCACCAAGCGCGGACACACGTATCAGCTGCTCGCGTACGACAAGGGCCCGCGGAAGAGCTTCGAGCCGTTCCTCATCACGATGGACGACAGCAGCGAGATCTTCCAGAGCTTCGAGCATCCCGGCACGGAGTTCATCTACATGCTCGAAGGCAAGATGGAGTATCGGCACGGACAGCACACCTACCTGCTTGAACCGGGTGATGCGCTCACGTTCCGCGGCGAGATTCCTCACGGCCCCGAGAAGCTTCTGCAGGTTCCGATCCGTTTCCTGTCGATCATCGTCTACGGCGAGTCGCAGCCGAGCTGACGCAGTACGCTCGCGGAACGCACCCATTCCGGAAACCGTTCCACGTAGCCCGAACGAGGGGCAAACGCCCCGACTCCGGGAAACATCGCCGACTCCTTCGACACCCCCCCCGGATTGCGCTTCGCTTCATCCGGGCTACGAGATCGCGCGTTCCCGGAAACGACTCCGCGAAGCCCGGACGAGGGGCGAATGCCCCAACTCCGGGAAACATTGCCGACTCCTTCGACATCGCTCCCCGGATTGCGCTTCGCTGCATCCGGGCTACGAAACCGGGCGCTCGCGGAAACGACTCCACGTACCCGGACGAGGGGCAAACGCCCCGACTCCGGGAAGCATTGCCGACTCCTTCGACACCGCCCCCCCCGGATTGCGCTTCGCTTCATCCGGGCTACGAGACCACACGATCTCGGAAACAACTCCGCGTAGCCGGGACGAGGGGCGAATGCCCCGACTCCGGGAAACATCGCCGATCCCTTCGACACCGTCCCCGGATTGCGCTTCGCTTCATCCGGGCTACGAGATCGCGCGTTCTCGAAACAACTCCGCGTAGCCCGGACGAGGGGCGAATGCCCCGACTCCGGGAAACATCGCCGATGCCTTCGACTCCGCTCCCCGGATGGCACCTCACTTCATCCGGGCTACGGTGCTGTGTTCAAAACTCCATCGAGATACTTCACCAATCTCTCCCTCGCCTCCGCCTTGCCGAGCGCGCCGATATGGTCGGCATCCGGGAACTCCCACATCGCCTTGGGCGCGCCGGCGGCGTCGAACAGACGTTTGCCGTGATGCGCAGGCACGATGCGATCGCGACCGCCAGCGAGGAAGAGCAGCGGCGTGGGTGAGATATCCGCGATCACGCGGATCGGGCTGTAGTCGTCGTCGATGGTGAATCCGGCGGGCCACTTGAGCCATCGGGTCCACCACAGCAGATCGAGCTTCTCGCGGGCGATGTCGCGATAGCTTGAGAATCCGCTGTCGAGAATCACCGCACGAAAATGCCCGCGCTCCGGCCCGCGGCCCGCGTAGAACGCCGCGAGCGCGGCTCCGAGGCTCTGCCCGAACAGCACGATGCGAGTCTTGTCCACGTCCGGCCGCGACAGGAGATGGCGCATCGCCGCATCGATGTCACGCTGCACGCCGTCGAGAGTCGGCACACCGCCCGACCGCCCATAGCCCCGATAGTCCAGCAGCAGCACCTGATAGCCCTGTGCGGGCAGCCAGAACACCGAGCCGATGTGCGTGCTGATGTTCTGCGCATTGCCATGCAGGAAGAGGATCGTGCCCTTGGGCTGCTCCGCCGGCAGGAACCACGCGTGCGTGACGACTCGATCCTTCGATTCCAACGTGACGTCTTCGTAAGCCAGCTTGATGTCCGCCGGGGTGCGAACGAGCTGCTTGGTCGGCTGGAAGAACAACCCGGTGCAGCCCGCAAGGCAGGCCGACAGGAGAAGAAGGACGAGCCCGCGCATGGTCAGAAGTAGAGACTCAGGACCGCGCCGACCGTGCTCCACCGGAAGCCGAACTCCCGGCGCACATCGACTTCGAATCGCACACCGAGATCCTTGGTGAGTGGGTAATCTGCCGCCACCGACACGCCCGACCGCGAAGGAGACGGGCCGTCGAGATACCTCAGGCCGTGAGCCACGGCATGCAATTGAAGACGGTCACCCACACTCAAAAGCACACCAGTTCTGCCGCCGGCCCCGATGCTCGAACTCTGGGCCGTATGCGCGGAATAGTAGGCTCCAGCTTCGGCAAGGCCGTACCACCGCAGGTTGGCAGCGAGATCGAACGCCACGCCCGCGCCGCCCGCAATCTGGAAGAGCATGGGACGCTGCGTATCGGGACCGCGTGATCGCTCGAACCCGAAGTCGAGCCGCCAGGACGGCGACCGGGACAGTCGCGTGCGCGGGCTGATGGACGTGACGTCGATGATCGTGAGTTTCTCGAGAAACGGAAGCCCTTCGCCGTTCTCGCGCCGCACGACGATGTTGCCGAATTCGATCTGGGCACCACGGCTGTAGCCTGGCGCCGGATCGATGAGATCGTGATAGGCGCCGCGGAAGCGGATGTCCTGAAAGCCGTTGCCCGCTGTCGTGCCGCCGCCGACACTCAGCCGGGCAGAGCCATGACCTTCGTCGGGCCTCACGGCTGGCATGGGCACTTCGGGCGGGGGCGGCCCGTCCACCTTGGCTCTCGCAAGCATCAACTCTCGCAGGCGGGCCGAGGGCGCCGGGCCGCGCTTGGCGCCGGACAGTCGCTCGAAGTCGAGGGTCTCGAAAGCAAGATCGAGAACCTGCGCCCGTTCCTCCGGCGGTCGTTGTGCAAGTTCCGGGCTGTCGGTCGAAATCCGATCGTCGGCGAGTCTCCTCGCCAGCGAGATATCGCCGTCCGACATCAGAGAACCGAAGTGAAACAGCTGAGTGCTGCGAGACGGACGAAACTTGATCTCGGATACGAGCCCCGGGACCGCCTTGATCTCCCGCACCGTATCTGCCGGAATCACCCATGCGGGGAACCGCTCGACCAGATTCAGGGACGGGCGCGCCACGTCGAGCAGCCACAGCAGTTGATACGAACAGTTCTCGTCGAGGAAGTAGTAGTCGAAGCGCGTCGCGCCGAGTTCCCAGGCGTGCTCCAGCAGCCGCTGCGCCTCCGTCGGCGTGATCGACAGCCGGTACTCCCAGATGTCGCGACTCTCGATGTCGCTGTATTCCGCGATCTTCACGTAGTACGGCGTGATCGAGAACCGGCCGTCGTACCCGCCGGCGAGCCCGCGCCACGCGAACGCGATGCCGTTGTCGTTTCCGGTCACCGCGGCAAAGTTGACCGCGTAGTCGAGGATGCGAGTCCGATCGTTCTGTGCACGCCCGTCGATACGCAGAAGCGTATGGCCGTACATGGAAGCCGGGCTGTTGATGTACGCCGCGGGGAAGACAAGCGTCACCGACTGCGGTTCGAGGTCGGCACTCCAGCGCTCGAAGCGCGGGCACCCTCGCTCCGGCAGACGCGCGGGATCGAAAGTGAGACGACTCTTCAGCCATCGATAGCGTGCAACGAAACGGCACTGCGGATTCTGCTGCTTGTCGGTCTCCTCCAGGTCGGAGAAAAACGCTCTCAGCGTGGCGTCGAGTTCGGTACCGGGGTTGCTCTTGCCGTCCGGCGCATTGAAAAAACCCGCGTCATCCGCCTGACTGCGCACACCGCGCCACCAGGTCGTGCGGTAATGGACAAGCCGGTGCCATTCGGGCGTATTCGCCAGGCCGAGTTCGCGGGCCTTGGCGACGAGTTCGTCGGCGTAGTCGGCCGCCCTGACGGGGGCGTGCGCCACCGCCAGGGCGGCGATCGCCAACCACAATAAAAAACACCCAGTGCTTGCGCACTGGGTGCGGATCGAACGCAGTCGGGCGATCAGATGCGCGCGACGTAGCCGGCGAGCTTGTCGTTCGCCGCCAGGACTTCACGCAGACCGACGCGGATGTCTTGGGTGGAGGCTTCGGCGCTCGGGAAGATGCGCGCCATGTTGTCGCGGGTGGACTGAACGAAGGCAGCCTTGTCCTGCTCGGACACGCCGAGCAACTGGACGAGGGCATCCAGGGTTTCGCCGGAGCCGCGGGACATGTCGCGGGCCAGTTTTTCCTTGTTGCCGTCGATGAAGTGCGACAGCTTCCAGTTGGACTTCACGGTGCCGTCCTGCGTGCAGCCGGAGGTGCCGGACGTGATGGCGAAGGTCTGATTGCCGGACGAGCCGTTGGTCGTGGCGGCGAGGATCTTGGGGGCAAGACCGACCTGGCCGTCCCACAGCTTGGAACCCCAGCCGCAGGTGCCGACATCGTCATCGCCGCCGGCCTGGGCGGCGAACGGAAGGGCAGCCATCGCGGCCGCGACCAGAACTGCATTCAATGAAGAGCGCTTCATGTACTGACTCCTGAAAAGGGTGGTTGCGGTCGACCGGATCAGACGCGGGCGGCGTAGGCCGCAAGGGACCCGTCAGCAGCGAGCACGGCGCGAAGACCGGCACGGATCTCGTCCGTGGAGGCCTGGGCGCTCGGGAAGATGCGCGCCATGTTGTCTCGGGTCGTGCGCACGAAGGCCGCCTTGTCCTGGTCCTTCACACCCAGCAGCTGTGCCAGGGAGTCGAGCGACTCGCCGGTTCCGCGGGAGAGGTCGCGCGCAAGACGATCCTTGTTGCCGTCGATGAAGGCGGCCGTCTTCCAGGCACTCGACACCTTGCCGTCCTGCGAGCAGCCCGACGTGCCAGACGACATGGCAAAAGTATTGATGCCGTAGAAATTGTTCGTCGTGACAGCCAGGACTTGGGGAGCAATGCCGCTCTGGCCTTCGAACAGTCGGGAGCCGGGACCGCAGGCGCCAACGTTGTCGACACCGGCAGCCAGCGTCATCAGCGGTGCGGTCAACAGGGCTGCAGCTACGGCCGCGCGCCCAAAGGACATCATTTTCATGCGAGCACTCCTTGTTCGCTCATGGAAAGAGACCACCATCTTTCCGGGTTATAGCCGGTTGGGGTCATCTGCGTCAACGGCCACCGGCCGTACAACTGAAGCCCTATCTTATTCGATCGGAATACGTTTCAGGTTCAGAACTTGCCGAACTTGAGGTAAGCCTCCTGGGGATCCATCCCCGAAAGGATGGCGGTGCGCACCCGGTTCTCGGTGAGCAGGGTGGCCTCGGTTCTGGCGACGACATCGGCCGCGATGGCGCCGGGAATCACGACCACCCCATCGCGGTCGGCCAGGAGCCAGTCACCACTGGAAATGGTGACATCGCCGATGGTGATCGGCTCCCCGAAGCGATCGGGCACCCATCGGCCGACGATGTCCTTGGGCGTGTTGAAGCTGCAGAACACGGGGAAGCCCAGGTTCAGGATGAAGTCGGTATCGCGGCAGCCTCCGTCGACGACGTAGCCGCGCACGCCTCGGAAATGCAGCGTTTCGGCAGACAGCTCGCCCATCAGCGCGATCGAATAGGTGTTCGGCTGGCACACCAGCACCTTGCCCGCGGGCGCCTTGGAAAGAAGACCGGTCCAGGCGAGCAAGGTGTCGTGGGGGTCGCGGGTGTTGTCCACATGCCCGCTCACCGTGAAGATCTCGCCGGCGAGCTTGCGAGTGGGATCCAGGGGACGGATTTCCGGAGGCAGGACACAGTTCGGGTGCCCCATCGCGCGGAGCACGTCGTGCACGGCAGCGGCGTAGCAGGCTTCGAGGCGTTCGGCGAGATCGTTGGGGTCCGGGATCATGGGTCGGGCCGGCTTGGCGAGGGAGGAAAGTCGAGGGTACTCCTGAACCCGAGACAGGTGAACTCACCGGCGCGTGGCACTTAGGCGGAGGTCGGAAGACCCCCCGGAGTCGGCCTGGCGGCCTCGTCCGGGCTACGCAACCCGGACGAGGGGCGGATGCCTCGACTCCGGGGACACGAAGAGCCAACAACCCCAGCGTCACGGCGTGACGGCCACACTGCCCCGCGAACGCGTCAGCCCGAACAAGGTATCGGCCGCCAGGGCGACGATCACCGCGATGCCGCCGATGAGCGCCATGCGGCTCGGCGCCTCGCCGACGAGCGCCCATGTGGACGCCACCCCCAGCACCGTTTCCAGTTCGGCGAGCAACCCGACCTCCGCGGCGCGCAGATGCCGGGACGCTACCACCATCAGCAGGCACCCCAGACCCAGCTGCACGACGCCGAGCGTCACGAGATTCGCGAAGTCACTGCCGGCAGCTTCCAGCGGGAGCGCGAACGGCAATGTCATCGCGCACGAGAACACGCCCGAGATGAACACGGTGGGCACCATGTCAACGGTCGCATGCATCCGCCGGTTGAGCACCACGTTCATCCCGAAGGCCACGGGGATCACCAGGGCGAGCAGGATGCCCGACCAGCCCTCGGACCCCACGCCCTCGACGAACATGAGCACGATGCCGGTGACCGCCACACCCATGGCCGCCCACGTCCGCCCCGGGACATGCTCTTGCAGGAACAGGCGGCCGAACAGCGCCGACATGAAGGGCGAGATGCTGCAGACGATCAGCGTGTTCGCGACGGTGGTCAGCGACAGCGCGACGATGAAGCAGACGTACATGATCGCCCAGAGCATCCCCGAGACCAGCCCGGCCCGTCCGGTTGCGACGATCCGGGACCACACCTCGCCGCGATACTGGACGGCGATCACGCCGAGGAGAAACAGTGCCATGAAGAAGGACCGCCAGAAGGTGATCTCCCAGGCGTCCTTCAGCGTCAGCGTGCGGACGAGGACGCCCGCCGACGCCCAGCACACCGTCGCCCCGATCATCAGAAAGATGCCGAGGCGGTGCGACGCGGCGGATCTCACGGGCGCTCGGGCGGCATCGGAACGCCGAGTTCAGTCGCCCAGGGCTCGAGCTGGCCCAGGATGCCGGGGTGGAGCTGCACGCCGTCAGCAAGCGCCTTGCGACGCCGCGCCAGCCCGGCCTCACCGGGCAGCCGCACGCGCTCGACGCCGGGCCGCGGAACGGCCTTGCGACAGGCATCCGCCACCCACTCGGTCTGGCGCACGAAGGCGTCCCCGCCGGCAAACAGGGCCGGATCGAGAATCTGCAGGAAGACCTCCCCCGTCCAGCCGTCGATGGGGTCCGCGCGGCCATGCCCGCCCAGACCCTGGGTAAGCGCCTCGACCATGAGACCCAGCGCGTAGCCCTTGTGGCCGTACTCGATGCCGCCGATGGGCAGCAAAGCGCCCTTGGGCTCCTGCGACACGACCTTCGGGTCGTCGCTCGGGTTGCCGTCGGCATCCACCAGCCACTTGCCGGGCAGGCGCCCGCCCGCCTTCGACAGACGCCCCACCATGCCGTTGGTCGTGATGGACGTCGACACGTCGATCAGCACGGGATCGCCCGCGGTAGGCCAGCCCGCCGCGATGGGGTCCGGTGTGATCACGCCGGTGCGGCCGCCGTGCGGGGCGACCGACTTGTTCTCCGGCGCCGACGTCATGAGGAGGATCACCATGCCCTGGTCCGTCACGCGCTTGAGATACGCGGCGAGACAGGCGATGTGATGCGCGCGCCGGATCGAGACCGTGCAGGTGCCGTACTGGCGGGCACGCGGCAGGGCGAGATCGATAGCGCGGCAGACCAGCCAGGTGCCCGGCAGACGATCGCCGTCCCAGGTGACCGCCGCCGGGAAGTCCGCGACGGCCTTGGGTTCGCCGGCGGTCTTCATCTCGCCCTTGCGGATGTCCGCGAGATACGGCGCGAGCAGATTGAGGCCGTGGGTGTCGTGACCCATGAGGTCGGCCTCCACCAGCACCTCGGCGATGGTCGGAGACTTGTCGGGCGCCATGCCTGCGCGGTCGAGCAGGCGGGTGGCGAATTCGATGAGATCGGGAGCGGAATGCATGGGGTGCGGCACCGGCTGGAGAATCGACTCGGCGGCCCGGAGGCCGCCGCGGGTCAGAAAATGATGAGCTGGCGGACGGTGTGCCCGGAGGCCAGTCGGTCGAAGCCCTCGTTGATCTCCTCGAGCGTGATGCGATCACTCAGCAGCTTGTTTACCGGCAGCTTGCCCTTGCGGTAGAGGTCGATGTAGCGGGGCATGTCCCGCGGCGGTACGCAGGAGCCGACATAGCTGCCCTTCACGGTCCTTTCCTCGGCCGTGAGGTTCACATGCTGCAGCGGCCAGCGCGCATCCGGATGCGGCAGCCCTGCCGTGACAGTCGTGCCGCCCCGCCGCGTGACACGGTAGGCGAGTTCCATGGCCTGCACCGAGCCAGCCATCTCGAGCCCGAAATCCACGCCGCCGGCCGTCATCTCCTTCACCTTGGCGACTGCGTCGGGGTCCTTGGCGTTGATGGTGTGGGTCGCACCCAGTGCCCGGGCGAGTTCGAGCTTGTCGTCGTGGATGTCGATGGCCACGACCTGGCTCGCGCCGGCCACCTGCGCGCCGAACATGGCGTTGAGCCCCACACCGCCCAGCCCGACCACGGCGACTCGTGCACCGGGGAACACCTGCGCCGTATTCAGCGCGGCGCCCACGCCGGTGAGCACGGCACAACCGAACATCGCGGCTTCGTCGAACGGCAGCTGTTTGTCGATCTTCACCAGCGACCCGCGATTGACCACGCAGTACTCGGCGAATCCCGAAACCCCCACGTGGTGGTAGACCGTCTGGCCGTTCTGCGAGAGGCGCATGCCGCCGCCCAGCAGCGTGCCGGCGCCGTTGGATTTCTGCCCGGGCTCGCAACGGCCGGGGTGGCCTTCCTGGCAGGCCACGCATTCGCCGCAGCTCGGCGCGAACACCATCACCACGTGGTCCCCGACGGCCAGATCGGTGATGCCGGGGCCCACCTCGGCCACAATGCCCGCGGCCTCGTGGCCGAGCACCATCGGCATCTGCCGCGGACGATCGGCATTCACGGTCGACAGATCGGAGTGGCACAGGCTCGCCGCCTTCACCTGGACCAGCACCTCGCGCTGCTGCGGCGGGGCGAGATCGACTTCCTCGATCGACATGGGGCGTGATTGCGCGTAGGGCTGCGGGAGCCCCATCTGCCGGATGACGGCGGCCTTGATCTTCATGTGCTCTCCCTGACACTCATGGCTTCGTTGCTTCGTTGCGATCGAGGGGCTTCGATGGGCGGTGGCGGTTGGCGGACATCGCTCCCCGGAGTCGCGGGCGCCCCTCGTCCGGGCTACGACATTCGAACACCCGCGTAGCCCGGACGAGGGGCGCACGCCCCGACTCCGGGACAATCGCATTCAATCAATACGTCCCACGCCCGCCGGACAGATCGAACACACCGCCGGTGGTGAACGAACAATCCTCCGTGCACATCCACGACACCATCGCCGCGATTTCTTCCACGAGGCCGAAGCGGCCCATGGGAATCTTCGAGAGCATGAAGTCGATGTGGAACTGGGCGACCTGATCGAAGATGGGCGTCTTCACGGCGGCCGGGGTCACGCAATTCACGGTGATGTTGTTCTTCGCGAGTTCCTTGCCGAGCGACTTGGTGAGGCCGATCACACCGGCCTTCGACGCGCTGTATGCGGACGCCGTCGGATTGCCTTCCTTGCCGGCGATGGACGCGATGTTGACGATGCGCCCGTAGTTGTTGGCGACCATGTGCGCGGCTGCCACCTTGCAGCAGTAGAAGACGCCGTTCATGTTGATGTCGAACACGCGCTGCCACTCGTCGACGGGGTAGTCGATCACCGTGGCGTTCTTGCCCGCGACACCGGCGCTGTTGACGATGGCGTCGACCTTGCCGAAGGCCGCGACGGTGGACTTGAACGCCGCCTCCACATCCGCGAACTTCGTGACATCGACCTTCACCGTGTGGACCTTCACGCCCGAGACCGACTTGGCGGCGGCGGCCATCGACTCGTCGTTCATGTCCCAGATCGCCACGTTGGCGCCGGAGGCGGCCAGGCGCTGGACGATGGCGAGACCGATGCCGGAGGCACCGCCGGTGACGATGGCGGAGCGGCCGGCCATATCGAGCTTGTTCATGAGTTCCCCCTAGGAGTGGCGGGCAGCCGGGCGGCCGCCTCGAGAAACCCGGGATTCTACGGGATCGCTCGGGGGCGGCCAGGGAAGGTCCGCGCAGGATATGCGGCCCTTCCCTACCGCACGAGGTTCAGGAACAGGGTGATGTTGAGCGAGTTGGCAAAGTCGATGAGCACCGCGCCCACGAGCGGGATGATCAGGAAGGCCCGGGGTGCTGGCCCGAAGCGGTCGACGAGGGACTTCATGTTCGCCACGGCGTTCGGGGTGGCGCCGAGGCCGAAGCCGCAATGCCCGGCGGCCATCACCGCGGCGTCGTAGTCGCGCCCCATCACCCGGAAGGTCACCCAGGTGGCGAACAGCGCCATCACCACGACCTGCACCGACAGGATCACGAGCATGGGCACGGCAGCATTCGTGAGCTCGCCAAGGTTGAGACTCATCATGGCCACGGTCAGGAAGAAGGCCAAGCAGAGGGAGGCGATCACGTCGACCGTCTCCGACCGGATCCACGCCCGGCCGCCGAGATCAAAGACGTTCCGCAGCACGACACCCAGCACCATGGCGCCGATGTGCGGCGGAAACTTGAGTCCGGACAGCTCGATGAAGTGGCTCACCCAGGCGCCGGCCTTGATGCACACCAGAACGAGGAGGACGTGCCCGATGGCGCCGGCGCCGAAACTCCTCATCGCGCGAAGGTCGTGCAGGATGCCGCCCTCCCCGGATTCACCCATCGGCAGATGGGCTCGGGGCGACGCGCCAGAGCGCAAGGCAAAGCGCCGGATGAGCCGCACGCCCACCGGCCCGCCGATGAGCCCGCCTGCCACGAGGCCCACGGTCGCCGCCGCGGCACCGAGGACCGCGGCGCTGGCCAGCCCCTCCTTCTCCAGGATCGGCGCGAAGCCGATGGCCGTACCGTGACCGCCCGTCATCGTCATGCTGCCGCAGATCAGTCCGAGCAGCGGATCCACTCCCAGGGCGTGGGCCAGCGCGACGCCGATGCCGTTCTGCGCCACCGCCAGCGCCGTGCCGATGAGCAGGAACAGCAACACCTGACCGCTGCCGCGCCGCAGGACGTCCCAGGTGGCGTTGAGACCGATGCAGGTGAAGAAGCCCACCATCAGCGGCAAGGTCACGTTCTTTGCGGGACGAGTGGCCCACTCGGTCTCGGTGGTCACCAGCCAGGTCCACCAGGCGGCATCCGTCTTGGTGACGAAGCGAACGTCACCCGTACCGGAAAGGCCAAGCAGAAGAATCAGCGCGGAGACCGCGAGCCCGCCGACGACCGGCGCCGGAATGTTGAACCGACCCAGCGCACCGACGCGGCGGGTCATCCACTCGCCGAGCAGCAGCGTCGGGATCGCCAGCAGCACCGGCAGCCAGGCGGGCAAAGTCATCGCCCACCCACCGCAGCGCAACGATGGGGAATGCCGGGCCTCACTCTGTCTGTTCGGGCGTGTTCTTCTTGCCGAACCAGCCCCAGCGGCGCGCGGGCTTCCCCTCGGCGTTGTCGTCGGCCGCTTCTTCGGCTGGCGGTGGTGCGACGGTCTGATTGAAGCGTTCGAAGAAGCTGTCGGCCAGCTTGCGCGCGACGCCGTCGATGAGGCGCGACCCCACCTGCGCGATCTTGCCGCCGACCGTGGCGTTGGCCCTGTACGTGAGGACCGTGACGGCGTCGGACTCCATGGTCAGACTCACTTCGGCCCGGCCCTTGCCGAAACCGGCCACGCCGCCCGAGCCCTCGAAGGCGATGGCGTAGGAGTCGGGCGGAACCGGATCGACGATCGTGAGCTTGCCGACGAACTTCGCCTTCACGGGCCCGACGGCGGCGACCATGGTCATCTTGTATTCATCGTCGGTCACGCGCTCGACGCTCTCGCAACCGGGAATGCACTGCCGGAGGATCTCCGGGTCGTTGAGGGCTTCCCACACCGCCTGCTGCGGCAGGGGAATCAACTGCTCGCCCGTGATTTCCATCGGGGTTGGCTCCGAATATCGAAAGAGGGTGCTGCATGGCGATGCGAACCGATGACTTGCATCAGGTCCGCGAGAGAGTCGACATTATGCGCTGGAAGGAAATGGTCGACGAAGGGCAGCAGGAGCCGGATGCCCGCGGCCTTGGGCTCGAAGGCGTCGAAGCGAAGCAGAGGATTCAGCCAGACGATGCTGCGGCAGGACTTGCGCAGGCGCTCGGCTTCCCGCGCGAGCGTATCGCCAGGGTCGCGATCGAGACCATCCGTGATGAGCAGCACCGTTGCATTCTGTCCGAGCACGCGGCGCGCCCAGCGCCAGTTGAACTCTTCGAGACTCGACGCGATGCGCGTGCCGCCGGACCAGTCGGCCACCGCGTGCGTGACGGCGCCTAGCGCGATGTCCGCATCGCGATGTCGCAGCTGCCGCGTGATGTTGGTAAGTCGTGTGCCGAACAGGAACACGTGGACGCGGTCGCGATCGTTGGTGATGGCGTGCAGAAAGTGCAGGAACATCCGCGTGTAGTTCTGCATCGAGCCCGAGATGTCGCACAGCACGACCAGCGGCGAGTGTCGCTCCCGCGGTCGGCACCAGCGCAGCGGAATCAGCTCGCGCGGGCCGCGAAGGCTCGCACGCAGTGTCGCGCGTGGATCGACGCGCGCCCGGGTCCCCGCCGTTTCGAACCGGCGCGTACGCACCGGCGGAATCGGCAGGCGCATGCGCGCCATGAGCTCGCGCACCTCCTGCAGTTCGGCGAGGGACATCGCCGCGAAGTCCCGCTTGCGCAACGATTCGCTGGCGGACGGCGCGAGCACCGTCTCGCGCACTGTGCGCATCAGCGCGGGCACTTCCTCGATGTCGCCGGACTCCAGCGCGAGCGCTTCGGCCACGCGCCGCTGCAGCAGCGATTCGTCTTCCGGAATCGCGTCGGGCACCACCATCGGCGGCGCCGGGCGCCTTGCCGCGGACTCTTCGCGTGCACGCCAGAACGCACGGAACGCGGCGTCGAACACTTCGAAGTGCTCACGCCGCGAGACGAACAGCGAAGCGAACGTCCAGTAGACGTCGTCACGCCGGTCGAACCCGCAAAGCGACACCGCCTGCAGCGCGTCCATCACCCGGCCCGTGCCGACCGGCAGTCCGGCGCGGCGAAGGACGCGGGCGAAACGGACCACGGCATCGATCATCGAAGGGCTCCCAACGTTTTGTCACACTTTACGTCGTGCTGCATTGCAATGCGAGTAATGGTTGAAATGCGCGACGGGGCGGGCGTAGCATTTCCCCACGGGCGGTTTTTCCCCGTCCGAGGTCTGTATCGCAGTGGACCTGAGGAGGTGACCAATGTGCTTCGAATTCGAATGGCTGTACTGGGCCCAGCTGGCCCAGGAGAAAGCGCGTAACGAGGACCTGGCGGCCAAGGCGCAGAAGCCTGCCGAGCAGCCGGTCTGGGCGTCGCGCAGTCCCGCCCCTGAAGAATCCGACCATCACCACGAGCCCGCGCACGCCTGATCCGCGCCGCCTGATTCAAATCTTTTGTAACAAGTTTTTTCAGAAGCCCCGCCGTCGCGGGGCTTCGTCTTTTCCGGGGGCGGTTTGCGTTGCGATCCGCCACTCCCCGGAGTCGGCCCCTGGGGGGCCTCGTCCGGGCTACGGGGAACCGGGTCTCCGAAGTCGACCCCGATGGGCGACACCTTCCGATCGTCTCTTGTCGTTTGATTTTTCGGCGTGAATGGCGCGTGCGGCCGATATCACGCCCATCCTCCCCGCCGTTTCGTCCCCGATCGCAGACAGATTCGGCGGCTGCGCGGGCAGCCTTACCCGCATGGCATACGCAAGCCACTGTGTTTCCTGCGTTTTGCGAAGGTGGCACGGCGATTGAGTAAGAGGGAGTGCGGTCATCTATCCCGATTCGCCGCAATCAGTCTTCACCATCGACGTAGGAGGTAGACATGAGAAAGAACCTGTTCCGTGACCCGCCCAAGCGCAGCGGTCTCTACGCCATCGCGGCCGCACTGGCCGCCACGGTCATCGCGGTCGGTCCCGCGGTCGGCGGCGGCATGAAGCCCGAAGAAGTGAACGCCATGTTCAAGAAGGCAGACGCCAACGCGGATGGCAAGGTCACCAAGGAGGAACTGAAGGCGATGGATCCGACGCTCGCCGAGATCTTCGATCAGGCCGACAAGGACAAGGACGGTCGACTGACGAACAAGGAGTTCGCGGATCTGTTTTCCTGATGTAGCAAGGTCGCGACGGCGTGCAGCCGTGACGGTGTGACACTTCGCCGTTACCGAGCCCTTCGCCGATCGCGACATCACCGTTCCGATTCGTCGGGCGGGAGCAGCGCCTGCGCGCTGTTGCCGTCCGGCGTTTTCGCTTCACGGTCGTATGCTCGGCACTCACGACGCATCGCCTCCCGTAGCCCCGACGAGCGCCGCATGGCGCGACTCCCGGGGCACGGCGACCTCGTTCACCACCGCACCCCGGAGTCAGGGCATGCGCCCTTCGTCCGTATATGGACTCCTCCCGGTTTGCAAGCAGAACGTTTGATGGTTTTTTGATCGACTGCGACCGTATATCCGGCCTCTGAGGTGGGCGTAGTT
>LNDV01000027.1 GCA_001464765.1 Betaproteobacteria bacterium Ga0077526 | reverse complement strand
GATATACGGTCGCAGTCGATCAAAAAACCATCAAACGTTCTGCTTGCAAACCGGGAGGAGTCCATATACGGACGAGGGGCGAACGCCCCGACTCCGGGAATCCCCGCGAAACGCGAAGGCAGGATCAGGGAACGACGGTGGCGAGCCGCCAGAGCGAAGTGACCTCCGCCGCACGCGCGAAGTGCAGCGGGTCGCCGGCGTCCGATGCTTTCGGATGCCGTGGCCTGGTATCGATCCGGTCGAGGACTCTCAAACCCGCCTGCTCGAACGCGGCGAGGAGCTCGGCGCGCGTGCGCAAGCCCAGATGCTCGGCCAGGTCGGACAGGATGAGCCATCCCTCGCCGCCGGGGACGAGATGCGCCGCCAGGCCGCGCAGGAAACCGAGCAGCATGCGGCTGTCCTCGTCGTAGATGGCGGACTCGAGGGGCGAGCCGGGCCGCGCCGGCAGCCACGGTGGATTGCAGACGATGAGCGACGCCCGCCCTTCGGGGAACAGATCGGCCTCCACCACCTGAACTTGCCCGGTAACTCCGAGGCGCGCGACATTGTCGCGTGCGCAGGCGAGGGCGCGCGGATCCCGATCGGTCGCAACCACGCGTGCGACACCGCGTCGCGCCAGCACGGCAGCCAGCACGCCGGTGCCCGTGCCGATGTCGAAGGCCACGAACGAATCCTGTTGCGTCACCGGCAGCGGCGCCGCAGCGACGAGCCCGACATATTCGCCGCGCACCGGCGAGAACACGCCGTAGTGCGCGTGAATGCGGTTGTCCGGAGGATCTCCGAGCGCAGGTATCGGGAGGCCCTTCTTGCGCCACTCGTGCGCACTGATCATGCCGAGCAGTTCGCGCAGCGAGGCGACCGAGGGACCGGCGGCGACGTCCGCGGGGCCCCAGGCTTCTGCGCAGGCCAGGCGCGCATCCGGGGCGCGTCGCAGCGGAATGCCGTAGTCCGCATCGAATGGCAGCAGCAGCGAACTCAGTACGCGGGCCCGCTGCGACTGCGCCTGTCGATACTGATGAAAAGCCGCGGCGGGTGAGCGCGTTTCGTTCGAGGTAACGGCGGCCTTCCGCTGCTTGCGCGGGGGCAACTTGTCGACGCGCCGCGCCATGGCCTGCAGCAGTTGCGTCGCGTTGTGGAAATCGCCGCGCCACAGCAACGCGGTGCCTTCGCAGGCCAGCCGATAGGCGGCGTCAGCCGTCGTGGTGTCGTCGGCCAGGACAACGCGGCCGGGCGGCGGCGAGCCACGCTCCGAACGCCACAGGGCAGAACACTCGCGGTCTGTTTCGACCCAATGGATCTGCGGACGTGTCTGGTCGACGGGAACGTCGCCAACGCTGGTGACGGGAAGAGGCATCGTATCGGTGGGAGGTTTGTTTGGTAGGTCTATGCGCGTCCGGATCGATTCGACCAGCCGGATCCATGATGCGTCGCGGAACACTTGCGGCATCTGCTGGGATTGCGTGCGCGGAAACAGTGCGCCGCAATCGTCATCGATCACCCCAGGGCCCGCAGCCGCAGCGAAGCCGACGGATCAGTCGCCGCGTTCGCATCGCGATGCATGGGGAGTATAGGCCGGATGGAGCCCTCAACGTGCTCGCCTCCGTCGTTCCCTCTGCACCCGAAGCGAGACCGTTCCCGACACGCCCCGCGATCTGTAACCCATTCGTAAGTCAGTCGGGCGTACCTTTCGGATGCGGGCATGGGCCCGGTCGCCGCCCCGCCGATCGGAGGTCCGCACCTCCGCCAACCGATGAGGAGATTTCGATGAAGCCCCATGAGCTTTTCGCATCCCTGGTCCTGGCAGCCCTGCTGGCGTACGTGCCCGGCGCCCGCGCGAACGATCCGGTCGCCGCGTATCCCGACCGACCCATTCGCGTCATCGTCGCTTGGCCGGCCGGCGGCATTGCTGACACCGGGACCCGGCGCCTCGCGAGTGTCCTGGAGAAGGTTCTCAAGGCCAGCATCGTGGTCGACAACCGGCCCGGTGCCAGCGGTCAGATCGGGGCGGAGGCCGTGGCGCGTGCCCCGGCGGACGGCTACACGATCCTGTCGGGTGACATCGCCACGCATGCCATCAATCCCTGTGTCTTCTCGAAACTGCGCTACGACCCGCTCAAGGACTTCGCGCCGATCTCGCTCCGGGCACGGGGTCCGATGGTCCTGCTGGCAAACGCGACCACGACGATCAAGTCCGTACGCGACCTCGTCGCGCAAGCCCGCAACAGTGCAGAGCCTCTCCCGTATGCGTCCCCGAGTCTGGGCTCCCCGCAGCATCTGCAGATGGAGCTCTTCGCCCGGAAGACCGGCGCCTCGCTGCGACCCGTGCTGTTCAAGGGCGAAGCGCCGGCGATCATCGACGTGGTCGGCGGTCAATTGCCGGTGATGTTCGCGTTTCCAGCGGTGGCGCTGCCCCACGTGCAGGCCGGCAAGCTCAGGGCACTGGCCGTCACCAGCAGCCAGAGGATCGCGAGCTATCCCGACACGCCGACATTCAACGAGCTCGGCATGCCGCAGCTCGAGTCCTACTCGTGGGGCGCGTTCTACGCGCCGGCAGGCACGCCGAAGCCCATCCTGGACAAGCTCGCAGCCGCCATCGCACGCGCTACTCAGACGCCCGAGATTCTCGAGTACTACGCGGCTTTCGGCGCAGACGCTATCCACTCGACGCCCGAGGAACTCGCCGCATGGACCCGGAAGGAGATCGAGCGCGTCTGCCCGATCGCGAAGGAAGCCGGCATCCGCATCGAATAGCCGTTACCCGGAATCGGTGTCGCCTTGCCATAAGCGCAGGTTTGTCTCGCCATTAGAAGAACCGATCCGAACGGACCGCGGCGCCCCCTAGACTCCCGGCTTTTCGCGCCCGAGCCCGTTCCCATGGGCACCCTCCTTCATGGGCGCACCTCACCAGGAGAGCTCGTCCATGGCGTCGGACATCGAAATCGCCCAGCAGGCGAAACTGCAGCGCATCAGCGAAGTGGCCTCGAAGCTCGGGATTCCCGACGAGCACGTGGAGCCCTTCGGGCACTACAAGGCGAAGATCTCCCTCGACTACCTCGACAGCCTGCCGAAGCGGCCGAACGCGAAACTGATCCTGGTCACCGCGATCAGCCCCACGCCCGCGGGCGAAGGCAAGACCACGACCACCGTGGGCCTCGGCGATGCGCTGAACCGCATCGGCAAGCGCGCCATCGTGTGCCTGCGCGAACCTTCCCTCGGGCCCGTGTTCGGCATGAAGGGTGGCGCCGCGGGCGGCGGTTTTGCGCAAGTGGTGCCCATGGAGGACATCAACCTCCACTTCACGGGTGACTTCAACGCCATCGCGCTCGCCAACAATCTGCTGGCCGCGATGCTGGACAACCACATCCATCACGGCAACGAACTGGATATCGACGTGCGCCGTGTCACCTGGAAACGCGTGGTGGACATGAACGACCGCGCGCTGCGCGACATTGTCGTGTCGCTGGGCGGCCCCGGCAACGGCTACCCGCGCGGCGACGGGTTCGACATCGTGGTGGCCTCCGAGGTGATGGCGATCTTCTGTCTCGCGACCTCGATCGCCGATCTCAAGGAGCGCCTCGGCAACATCGTCGTCGGCTACACCCGCCAGCAGAAGCCTGTCACCGCGCGCGATCTCAAGGCCCACGGTGCCATGACCGTCCTGCTGAAGGACGCGCTCAAGCCGAATCTGGTCCAGACCCTCGAGAACAATCCGGCCATCCTGCACGGTGGCCCGTTCGCGAACATCGCGCACGGCTGCAACTCGGTGATCGCCACGCAGGCGTCCCTCAAACTCGGCGATTACGTGGTTACCGAGGCCGGCTTCGGTGCAGACCTCGGCGCCGAGAAGTTCATCGACATCAAATGCCGCAAGTCCGGTCTGCGGCCCGACGCCGTGGTGATCGTCGCGACGTTGCGCGCGCTCAAGTACCACGGCGGCGTCGACGTGAAGAACGTGTCGCAGGAGAACCTCGCCGCGCTGGAAGCGGGCATCGCCAATCTCGAACGGCATGTCCGCAATGTCCGCGAGCACTACGGCCTGCCGTGCGTCGTCTCCATCAACAACTTCACCTTCGACACGCAGGCGGAGCTGGATCTCCTGCAGCGGCACATGAAGAAGCTCGAGACGCCTGTGTTCGTCGCGCGGCACTGGGCCGAAGGCGGCAAGGGCGCGGAAGACGTCGCCCGCGCCATCGTGGAGATGGTCGAGAGACCTGGCGCCGGCACGAACTTCAAGTTCGTCTACGAAGACAGCGCCACGCTGACGGACAAGATCACCGCGATCGCCACGAAGATCTACGGCGCCGCCAACGTGGTGTTCGACGGCAAGGCCCGCACTCAGGTGAAAAAGCTCGAGGAGAACGGGTTCGGCGGCTACCCGGTCTGCGTCGCGAAGACGCAGTACTCGTTCTCCACGGATCCCTCCGCCCGCGGAGCGCCGTCCGGCCACACGATCAACGTGCGCGAAGTGCGGCTCGCGGCCGGTGCGCAGTTCGTCGTGATGATCTGCGGTGACGTGATGACCATGCCCGGCCTGCCGAAGCAGCCCTCGGCCGAGAAGATCGACCTCGACGACCAGGGCCGCGTGGTCGGCCTGTTCTGACGGTCTCCGATGCCCCCGGCACCCGGCAGTCCTTGCCCGGGGCCGGGGCCCCACCGCCTGCCCCTCGCTTGCCACCCGCATTGTTGACCGCACTTTGTCCAGGACGCGCAGGGGCACGACCGCCGGACATATGCAACTTCGTACATATCCTGCCATTGATGCGGCGCGCCATAAGCTATTGTTTGAAAGCCGATAACAAACTTCGATAGGACAAAACTCGCAGTCCCCTACACTGATGGTGTCGTCCAGGACAAGACGCCACGTCTTCAACCAAGCTCAGGGGCCTACGCAGTGTTCGATCCCAAACAACAGATTTCCGAGACCGACCCCCAGCTGTGGGCCGCCATGACCAGCGAGCTCCAGCGCCAGGAAGATCACCTCGAACTCATCGCCTCCGAGAACTACGTGAGTCCGGCGGTCATGCGGGTCCAGGGCTCGGTCCTGACCAATAAGTACGCCGAGGGCTACCCCGGCAAGCGCTACTACGGCGGCTGTGAGCACGTCGATGTGGCCGAACAGCTCGCGATCGAGCGCGCGAAGAAGCTCTTCGGCGCCGAGTACGTCAACGTCCAGCCCCACTCCGGTTCCCAGGCCAACGCGGCCGTGTACATGGCGATGCTCGCCCCCGGCGACACCATCCTCGGCATGTCCCTGGCCCACGGCGGCCACCTGACCCACGGCGCCACCGTCAACTTCAGCGGGAAGATCTACCGTTCGGTGAGCTACGGGCTCGATCCCGCCACCGAAGCCATCGACTACGACCAGGTGGCCGCCCTCGCCCGCGAACACAAGCCGAAGATGATCGTGGCGGGCGCTTCCGCCTATTCGCTGGTCATCGACTGGGCGCGCTTTCGCGCAATCGCCGACGAAGTCGGTGCCTATCTGCTGGTCGACATGGCGCACTACGCCGGCCTCGTGGCGGCAGGCGAGTACCCGTCCCCGATAGGCATCGCACACTTCGTGACGTCCACTACGCACAAGACTCTGCGCGGCCCGCGCGGCGGCATCATCCTGTCGAGCCAGGAGTTCGAGAAGCCCCTCAACTCCATGATCTTCCCCGGCATCCAGGGCGGCCCGCTGATGCACGTGATCGCCGCCAAGGCGCTCGCCTTCCAGGAAGCGCTCCGCCCTGAGTTCAAGACCTACCAGCAGCAGGTCAAGAAGAACGCGCAGGCGATGGCGCAGCGCCTCACGGAGCGCGGCCTTCGCATCGTGTCGGGCCGCACCGAGAGCCACGTGTTCCTGCTGGACCTCCGTGCGAAGAAGATCACCGGCAAGGAAGCCGAAGCCGTCCTCGGCCGCGCGCACATCACGGTCAACAAGAACGCGATTCCCAACGATCCCGAGAAGCCGTTCGTGACGAGCGGCATCCGCATCGGCTCCCCGGCCATCACCACGCGCGGTTTCGGCACCGAGGAAGCTTTGCACGTCGCGGACCTCATCGCCGATGTCCTCGACGCCCCGACCGACGACCGCGCCATCGCGCGGACCGTCGACCGCGTGCGCACCATGTGTTCGGCATTTCCGGTGTACGGACGGGACTACCGTCCCTGATCACGCGGCGCTAGCCGCAGTCGCGAAACCCTTTCCCCCAAGCCCCCTCATCCCCCTCATACCCTTCACACTCTTCCAGGAGAACTGTCATGGCCGGTCGCAACTTCCTCTTCGTCCCCGGGCCCACCAACGTGCCCGACCGCGTGCAGCGTTCGATGATGGTCTCCATGGAAGACCATCGTTCACCGAAGTTCCCCGAACTCACCCACGCCTGCCTCACCGGCCTGAAGAAGGTCTTCAAGACCACGACCGGGACGCCCATCATGTTCCCCGCCTCGGGCACCGGCTGCTGGGAAGCCGCACTCAGCAACTGCCTCTCGCCCGGCGACAAGATCCTCGCGTCGCGCTTCGGCCAGTTCAGCCATCTGTGGATCGACATGGCGACGCGTCTGGGCTTCGAAGTCGAGACGATCGACTGCGAATGGGGTGAAGGCATCCCGCTCGAGCGTTACCTGCAGGCGCTGGAAGCCGACAAGGGTCACAAGATCAAGGCGGTCCTCGCCACACACAACGAGACGGCCACGGGCGTCACCAGCGACATCGCCGGCGTGCGTCGCGCGCTCGATGCCGCCAAGCACCCTGCCCTGCTGTTCGTGGATGCAGTGAGCTCGCTCGGCAGCATCGACTTCCGCATGGACGAGTGGGGGGTGGACGTGTGCGTCACCGGGTCCCAGAAGGGCCTGATGCTCCCGGCCGGTCTCGGCATCGTATGTGTGAGCGAGAAGGGCCTCGAGATGCGGGCGCAGGCGAAGTCTCCGCGCTGCTACTTCGATTTCGGCGACATGGTGAAGTCCAACTCCACTGGCTACTTCCCCTACACGCCGCCGCTGCCCCTCATGTACGGCCTGCGCGAATCGCTCGCCATGCTGGAAGAGGAAGGCCTGGAGAACGTGTTCCGTCGCCACCACCACCTTGCCTCCGGCGTGCGCGCCGCGGTCCAGCGCGGCTGGAAGCTCGACCTCTGCGCCCGGGCCCCGAAGTGGTACTCCGATACCGTGTCGGCGATCCTCGTGCCGGAAGGCATCAACGGCGCGACCGTGATCGAGATCGCGTACAAGCGCTACAACCTGTCGCTCGGCGCCGGGCTTTCCAAGGTCGCGGGCAAGCTGTTCCGCATCGGCCACCTGGGCGATCTGAACGAGGTGATGCTGCTCGGCGCGATCGCCGGTGCGGAAATGGCGATGCTGGACGCCGGCGTGCAGATCGCCCCTGGCAGCGGCGTGGCTGCGGCACAGCAGTACTGGCGCGGCGAGGATCTCACCCGCAAGGCCACCGTCCGCCACGACACCGTTCGCCTCGTCGCGGCAGGAGCCTAATCCGTGCCCCACACCGTGGTGTTCCTCGATCGCGATTCCCTCAAGGCAAAGCTTCGCAGACCGTCGTTCGAGCACATGTTCATCGAGCACGCCAAGACCGCCCCCGAGCAGGTGGTGGATCGGCTGCGGAATGCCACGGTGGCCATCGTCAACAAGGTGCAGCTGCGTGAGCCGGCGCTCGCGCAGTTGCCCAACCTCAAGATGATTGCCGTTGCTGCCACTGGATACGACTGCGTGGACGTCGCAGCGTGTCGGGAACGCGGCATCGCGGTGGCGAACATCCGCAACTACGCGGTGCACACGGTTCCGGAGCACGCCTTCTCGCTCATCCTCGCGCTCCGCCGCAATCTCATCGCCTACCGTCGTGACGTCGAGGCCGGCGTCTGGCAGAAGTCAGACCAGTTCTGCTTCCTCGACCACCCCATCGGCGATCTGCACGGCTCCACGCTGGGCATCGTGGGTGAAGGTGCCATCGGCCAGGGCGCCGCGACGATCGCCCGGGGCTTCGGCATGAAGGTGCTGTTCGCAGACCACGCGCCGCCCAGGGCGGAAGGCGTGACGTTCACGCCGTTCGATGAAGTTCTCGAGCAGTCCGACGTGCTGAGCCTGCACTGCCCGCTCACGGCGGCCACGCGCAATCTCATCGGCCTCCCCGAGATGCGGCGCATGAAGCGCAACGCCCTGCTCATCAATACCTCACGCGGTGGTCTGGTGGATGAGCAGGCACTCATCCAGGCGCTCGACGAAGGCCTCATCGCGGGCGCCGGCTTCGACGTTCTGACCACCGAGCCGCCGCGGAACGGGCATCCCCTGCTCGATGTGCGCCGGCCGAATTTCATTCTCACGCCACACGTGGCGTGGGCCTCGCAGGAGGCCATGCAGTTCCTCGCGGACCAGCTCGTGGACAACATCGAAGCCTGGGCCGCGGGTCGCCCGCAGCATCTCGTCACCTGATCGGTTCCGTCCCGCGAGGGACGGTGCGACCTCCGGTCGCGGTGGCAGCAGCGACAGCATGGACCGGCCCTTGGAGGCCGGCGAGCAGCACCCAACGGAGACGACCATGGATATTCATGAGTATCAGGCCAAGGAGTTGCTGGCCGGGTTCGGTGTGCCCATTCCCCGCGGCGGCGTGGCCTACAGCGCGGATCAGGCGGTTTACGTGGCCACGGAACTGGGCGGCTGGCACTGGGCCGTCAAGGCGCAGATCCACTCGGGCGCCCGCGGCAAGGCGGGCGGCGTGAAGCTGTGCCGCACCTATCACGAGGTGGCCGAGGCCGCGAAGGCGATGCTCGGCACCCGCATGGTGACGAACCAGACGGGCCCGGCCGGCAAGATGGTGAGCCGCGTGTACGTGGAGATGGCGGAACCCTTCGAGCGCGAGATCTATCTGGGCTTCGTCCTCGACCGCAAGGCCGAGCGCATCCGTGTGATCGCCTCGGCCGCCGGCGGCATGGAGATCGAGGAGATCGCCCACGCGAAGCCCGAGACGATCCTGCAGGCGGAAGTGGAGCCCGCCGTGGGTCTGCAGCCCTTCCAGGCGCGGCAGCTCGCCTTCGGCCTCGGCCTCAACCTCAAGCAGGTGAGCCAGGCTGTCACCGCTCTCCTCGGCTGCTACCGCGCCTTCCGCGATCTCGACGCGACCATGGTCGAGATCAATCCGCTCGTGGTCACCAAGGACGATCGCGTGCTGGCACTCGACGCGAAGATGTCCTTCGACGACAACGCGATCTTCCGCCGCACCCAGATCGCCGAGATGCGCGACGTCACGCAGGAAGATCCGCGCGAGGCACAGGCCAATCAGCTCGGGCTCAACTACGTGGGGCTCGAAGGCGACATCGGCTGCATCATCAACGGTGCGGGTCTCGCCATGGCGACGATGGACATGATCAAGTACGCCGGCGGCGAGCCCGCGAACTTCCTCGACGTCGGTGGCGGCGCCTCGCCGGAACGCGTCAAGCAGGCCTTCGATCTGGTGCTCTCGGACCGCGGCGTGCGCGCCATCCTCGTCAACATCTTCGCGGGCATCAACCGCTGCGACTGGGTGGCGCAGGGCGTCGTGGCGGCTGCCCGGGACCTCAAGGTGCCGCTCGTGGTGCGCCTCGCCGGCACCAACGTGGAAGAAGGCGAGCGCATCGTCCGCGAAAGCGGGCTGCCCATCATCACTGCCGAGACCCTCGCGGACGCCGCGCACAAGGCCGTTGCCGCGGCGCGCGATCACCGCGCCGCCGCCTGACCCGGAGACCTGCCATGAGCATCCTCATCGACCAGACCACACGCGTCATCGTCCAGGGCTTCACCGGGGACAAGGCCACATTCCACGCGAAGGAGATGATCGCGTACGGCACCCATGTCGTCGGCGGTGTCACTCCCGGCAAGGGCGGCCAGCGCCATCTCGACCGGCCGGTGTTCAACACCGTGAAGGACGCCGTCGACACCACCGGCGCCGAAGCCAGCCTCGCCTTCGTGCCGCCGGCTTTCGCCGCCGACGCGCTCATGGAGGCCGCCGACGCGGGCTTGCGCCTCGTGTGCGTCATCACGGACGGCATTCCCGCGCAGGACATGATGCGGGTGAAGCGCTATCTGCGCCGCTACCCGAAGGAACGGCGCACGACCATCGTCGGCCCCAACTGCGCCGGCATCATCAGCGCCGGCAAGGCGATGCTGGGCATCATGCCCGGCCACATCTATCTGCCCGGCAACGTGGGCATCGTCTCCCGCTCCGGCACGCTGGGCTATGAAGCCGCGGCGCAGATGAAGGCGCTGGGCATCGGCGTGAGCACCAGTGTCGGCATCGGCGGCGACCCCATCAACGGCAGCTCGTTCCTCGATCACCTCGCGCGCTTCGAGGAAGACCCGGACACGCACGCCGTCGTGATGATCGGCGAAATCGGCGGACCGCAGGAAGCCGAAGCCGCGCAGTGGGCAAAGGAGAACATGCGCAAACCCGTGGTGGGTTACGTCGCAGGCCTCACGGCCCCGAAGGGGCGCCGCATGGGACACGCCGGCGCCATCATTTCCGCTGTGGGCGACACCGCCGCCGAGAAGGCGGAGATCATGCGGTCCTTCGGACTGCACGTCGCGCCGAGCGCCGCGGAACTGGGGACCACCGTCGCCCGGTCCCTGGCGCGAGCCGCCTGATCGCAGGAGATAGCCATGACGGCACTCATCGACGCGGGCGTCCCGGGTGCCGCGGCCGCCGCCGCGCCCGAGCCGGACTTCTCGCGCTCCGCCTTCCTTCGTTCTGCGCTCCTCGACGTCGTCGGGCGTCATGACCCGGAAGTCGCCTCGATCCTTCGCGGCGAAGGCCTGAGTCAGGCGCGCTCCCCGAAGCTTCTCGCCAGGACGCTGCAGGCAGAAGCGTTGTGGTTCGCCCTGCTCGCCATTGCCGAGCAGAACCGCGACATGCGCCGGCGTCGGGACACCGAACGCGCGAGCGGTCTCGCACCGGACACTTTCGCGCACGTCTTGCGTACGGCGTCCGATCAGGGGCTCTCGCCCAAGGAAATCCGCGCCGCGCTGACGAGCATCCGCATCCGCCCGGTGATCACCGCGCACCCGACCGAGTCCCGACGCGTCACCGTGCTCGAGCGCCATCGCCACATCTACCGCCGGCTGCTCGAACTGGAGTACGCGCACTGGACCGACCGCGAGCGCGACGACATCCGCCGCGCCATCACCGACGAGATCGAACTGGTGTGGCTCACGGGCGAGCTCAAGCTCGAGAAACCCACCGTGGACCAGGAAGTCGCCTGGGGGCTGCACTTTTTCGAAGAGACTCTGTTCGACGTGGTGCCCTCGGTCCTCGGCCGGCTGGAGAGCGCATTCTCGTCTCTCTTCCCCGGTGAGCCCTGCGATCTCGCGCCGATGATCACCTTCGGCTCGTGGATCGGCGGCGACCGCGACGGTAATCCGCACGCCACCAGCGCAGTCACGCGCCGGGCGGTGTGGCAGACGCGCCTGTGCGCGCTCCGCCGTTATCGGACACGCGTGTCGCACCTCGTCCGCGAACTCAGCATCACCGAGAACGCGCTGGCCATGCCCGAGACCTTCCGCGCGACCGTCGCGCGGGCGCTGACCGCGCATCCGGACGGACAGCGGATCGCGGCTCGCAACCCCGGCGAACTCTTCCGCCAGTTTCTCAGCTGCATGGGCTCGCGCCTCGACGTGACCATCGCCTGCACGGAACGGCACGAGCCCGCGCCGGACGCGACCGGCTACCGCACCGTCGAAGATCTGCTCGCCGACATCGCAGCGATGCGCGATGCCTTCCGCCAGGCCGGTGCGGATCGTCTTGCCACGACACGGCTCGATCCATTCTGGCGGGAAGTGAGCGTGTTCCGGTTCACCACGGTGCGACTGGATATCCGCGAAAACTCGGGTCGCATCAACGCGACGCTCGCCGAGATCTATCGGCGACGCCATCCAGGTGGCGAACCGCCGCCTGCCGACACCGCAGAGTGGAAGCGCTGGCTGCTCGCCGAGCTCGCCACGCCGCTCGCTGGCGCGGCGCTGTTCGACGGGTTGCCCGCCGACGCCGAGGAGACGCTCGCGACGTTCCGCACGATCGCCGAACTCCGGCAGGCCGTCGATCGCGAAGCGTTCGGCGCACTCATCCTGAGCATGACGCGCACGGCTGCCGATGTGCTGGGTGTCTATCTGCTCGCCAAGCTTGCCGGCCTGTTCACCGATGCCGCCGGCGTCGAGCGTTGCAGCCTCCCGGTCGTGCCGCTGTTCGAGACGATCGACGATCTGCGGCGCGCTCCCGCGGTCCTGCGGGATCTGCTGGCCGTGCCGCTCGTGAAGCGGACCGTGCATGGACTTCAGGCCCAGCAGGAAGTGATGATCGGCTACTCCGATTCCAACAAGGACGGCGGCTACTTCGCGGCCAACTGGGAACTCTTCAAGGCGCAGAACGCCCTGACCCGCCTCGGGCGCGAACTCGGCGTGACGATCGCTTTCTTCCACGGCCGCGGCGGATCGGGAAGTCGTGGCGGCGCGCCCACCGGGGACGCCATTGCGGCGCTGCCGGAGGGCTCCGTCCGCGGCCAGTTCCGCGTGACCGAGCAGGGTGAAGTCGTCTCGCTCAAGTACGCCAACCGGGGCACGGCGACCCACCAGGTGGAACTGATGGCCTCGGCCGTGGTGGATCACGTGCTGCGAGCCGGCCGCAACGAGTCGTCCGTTCCGCGGCACGAGTATCACGAAGCCATGGAAGCGCTCTCCGGGCTGTCGTGGACCGCGTACCGGCGGCTCGTCGAATCGCCCGGGCTGCTGCCCTACCTGCAGGCGGCGAGCCCGCTCGAGGAATGGTCGCTGCTCAATCTCGGGTCCCGCCCCGCGCGTCGCGGCCGTGCCTGCGCCCTGTCGGACCTGCGCGCGATCCCGTGGGTGTTCGCGTGGTCGCAGAACCGGCACATGGTGCCCGGGTGGTACGGGGTTGGCTCGGGCGTCCTCAGCTTCCTCGATGTGCGCGGCGAAACCGGTCTCTCCCTGCTGCGGCGCATGTTCCACCGCTTCCGGCCCTTCCGCCTCGTGATCGACGAAGTGGAGAAGACGCTGCTCACTGTGGACCTCGACGTCGCCCGCGCCTTCGCCGGGCTCGTGGAGGACGACGCCGTGCGGCAGTCTGTGTTCTCCGCCGTGGAGGATGAGTTCGCGCTGACCTGCAGCATGGTCCTCCGCGTCACCGGCGAGACGACGCTGGGCGAGCGCCTCGGCGCGCACACTCGCCGCCAGGCGAGACGCCTGCCCACGATGAATGCCGTGAGCCGCCAGCAGGTGCAGCTCCTTCGCGACTTCCGCGATGGCGGTGGCGAAGAGGTCCGCACTGCTCTGCTCCTGTCGCTCAACTGCGCAGCCGCCGGACTCGGTTCCACCGGCTGATTCTCAACCCCACTAGACCTTCCCTCGTTCCGGAGTCCTTCATGAGCTTCACCATCATCGAACAGGCCACCCCGCGCCTCCACCGTTCGGAACTGGCCGTTCCCGGATCCAACCCCGGCATGTTCGAGAAGGCCGCGGCATCGGCCGCCGATGTCGTGTTCCTGGACCTCGAGGACGCCGTCGCGCCCGACGACAAGGCTCGGGCGCGCACCAACATCATCCAGGCACTCAACGAGGTGGACTGGGGCACGAAGACGATGATGGTGCGCATCAACGGGCTCGACACGCACTACATGTACCGCGACGTGATCGACGTCGTCGAAGCCTGCCCGCGCCTGGACATGCTGCTGATCCCGAAGGTCGGGACACCGGCGGACGTGTACGCGATAGACATGCTGGTCACGCAGATCGAGGCGGCGATGGGCCGCGCCACCAAGCGCCTCGGCTTCGAGGTGCTCATCGAGACCGCGCTGGGCATGGCGAACGTGGAAGCCATCGCCCAGTCGTCGCGCCGGCTGGAAGCGATGTCGTTCGGCGTGGCGGACTACGCGGCCTCCACGCGTGCCCGCACCACCGTGATCGGCGGGGTGAACAAGGATTCCGTGGTGCTGACGGATCGCGATGCCGAAGGCCGGCGGGAGACTTTCTGGACCGACCCGTGGCACGCGGCCCAGACGCGAATGATGGTCGCGTGCCGCGCGTACGGGCTGCGCCCGGTGGACGGCCCCTTCGGCGATTTCGGAGATCCCGAAGGTTTCAAGGCGGCAGCGAATCGCGCAGCCGTCCTGGGATACGAAGGCAAGTGGGCCATCCATCCTTCGCAGATCGCGCTCGCGAACGATGTGTTCACGCCGTCCGAGGCCGAGGTCACGAAGGCGCGCCGCATCATGGAAGCCATGGACCAGGCCGCCCGCGAGGGCAAGGGCGCAGTGTCGCTCGACGGCCGGCTGATCGACATCGCCAGCATCCGCATGGCCCGCGCGCTCCTGGAAAAGGCCGCCACCATCGGCAAACCCGCAGCCTGAATCCGCCGGTGGAACAGCCGGTGGGAGGTCTCATCCAAACGGATCCCTCGCCGGTCCCATCGGGGCGCAAGACCCGACCGGTTGCAACTGCGTCGCGACCGCGACAATTGCCCGGACCTTCCCTAGAATCACGCCAAGATCAAAGCGAGACGGTTTCTTTAGCCGGCATGCACTTCACTTTGCGGCAATTGCAGGTGTTCGCCACGGTGGCGCAGTGCGGCAATTTCACGCGGGCGGCCGAAGAGCTCTGCCTCTCCCAGCCGGCGGTCTCTCAGCAGATCCGCCAGCTCACCGACAGTGTGGGCCTGCCCCTGCTGGAACAGGTCGGGCGCAAGGTGTACCTGACCGAAGCCGGCAAGCTGCTCAACGCACGCTGGCAGGCCATGCAGCGGGAGTGGCGGCAGTTCGAGGACGAGGTGAGCGAACTGAAGGGGCTGCAGAGCGGCGTGCTGCGGCTCGCCGTGGTGAGCACCGTGAAGCATTTCGTCCCGCGCCTGCTGACGCCCTTTTGTGCCCGATATCCGGGCATCGACATCAAGCTAGTCGTGGGCAACCGGGACACGGTGGTCGAGCGCATCCAGCAGAATCTCGACGACCTCTACATCATGTCGAATCCGCCCGCCGACCTCGACCTGGCGGTGCAGGGCTTTCTCGACAATCCCCTCGTGATCATCGGCGCCGGCTCGCATCCGCTGGCGAAGCGCCGCAAGGTGCCGCTTGCGGGCATCGCGGATGAGCGCTTCATTCTGCGTGAGCCCGGGTCGGGCACCCGGGTGGCCATCGAACAGCACCTCGCCCGCCAGGGGGTGAAGCTCAATGTCCGCATGGAGTTCGGCAGCAACGTGGCCATCCAGCAAGCGGTCGCGGCCGGTCTCGGGCTGTCCATCCTCTCGCAGTTTTCGCTGCACCAGAACGCCGGGCGAGGCGACGACATCGCCATCCTGGACGTGGAGTCCTTCCCGATCCATTCCACCTGGCAGGTGGTCCACCTCCGGCAGAAGCACCTGTCCGGCGTGGCGAAGGCCTTCCTCGAGCACATCGGCGACCAGGTCCACGCCAAGGCCCTGGGCAAGGCGCAGGGCTGAGGCCCTTTCAATAGAGCATAGGGAACAGCCGCCAGGACTGCTGCCGGTAGTCGGCGTAGTCCGGAAACTTCTGCAGGAGCAGGCGCTCCTCGAAGTCCAGCTTGCTCCACAGAACAACGCCGAGCGACGCCAGGAGGACCAACCCGGTCGCCGTCCGCCATTCCATCATCGATCCGCCCACCACCAGCAGGATCGAGGTGTACATCGGATGACGTATCCACCGGTAGGGGCCATGGCGCACGAGGGCGGTGTGACCGGTGGGGTCCGGGGAAATGCGGAAGAGCCGGCGCTGGGCCAGGATCATGACCGCGAAGGCCCAGCCGGCCAGGAGGCAGCCGAGCGCCTGCACCGCCTGCCCCGGCCACGACGTCGCCAGCGCGTGGCCGGTGGCCACCCACAGACCCAGCAGCAGGAACTGCCCGCCGACGAGGGCCCGGGCGACCTGCGATTCGCGGGGCGTCACGGCCGAACTAGCGTCTGAGGCCCTGGGTCCAGCGGTCGTAGAGCCGTGAGGCGACCGCATGGAGGGCCTGCACCTTCTGGTCGATGCCCTGGCGCATCACCTCCGGCTGCTGCACGGCGGGCCCGGGGCTGGTGTCGATTTCGGACTGGCCGCTCAGGCACCAGGTGTCGATGAGCCGCTCGGTCATCTCCACATGGCATTGCATCCCCAGGTTCGGACCGATGACGAAGCCCTGGTTGCTGCAGTGATCGCTCGCCATGATGCGCGCGGCGCCGGGAGGCAGAGAGAAGGTCTCGCCGTGCCAGTGGAAGGACAGGAACGAGCGGATGTCCGGGCCGAACCAGTCCCGGCCCTCGGTGCTATCCTCGACGCGGATCTCGCCCCATCCGATCTCCTTCGTGGGGTTGCGGGTCACCGCACCGCCCAGGGCGCGGGACATCAGCTGTCCGCCGAGGCAGTGCCCGAGCACCGGGACCCCCTTGGCCGTGGCGTCACGGATCAGGGACAGCACCGGCGGGATCCAGGGCAGATCGTCGTTGACGCTCATGGGCCCGCCCATGAAGACGAGCCCGCTGGAGGCCATCGGGTCGGTCGGGACGGGCTCCCCCTGGTCGATCGCGACGATGCGCCACGGTATGTTTCGTGCGTCCAGGTACTCGGCAAAAAAGCCAGGACCTTCTGTTGGAGAGTGTCTGAAGATGGAGACCGGTTTCATTCGAACTTTCCAGAACTTGGGCGGGGCAGCCAATCGTATTGCACTTTGGGCGCTCTGCCTAATCGCCGGCGGCGCTGTCGGTAACGCTTACGCCACCGAGGTGCAGGTGGTCGGGCTGTTCAGCGGCAAGGCGCTGGTCGTGATCGACGGCGGCAAGCCCCGCACACTCGCCGTCGGCCAGAGCGTCGGCGCCGTGAAGCTGGTGTCCGCGACGTCCGAGGCCGCCGTGATCGAAGTGGACGGCAAGCGCCGCACCCTCACCACAGGCGGCCAGACTTCCTTCAGTGCGGGTGGCGCCAAGAGTTCCAAACCGACCGTGACCATCGCCGCAGACCTCGGCGGCCATTACTACGCCGAAGGCGCGATCAACGGCATTCCGATGCGCTTCCTGGTGGATACGGGCGCGACGATGGTGTCTCTGGGGCAGTCCGATGCCCGCCGGCTCGGCATCAACTATCTGCAAGGCGAACGGGGATACAGCAATACGGCCAACGGCGCGGCGGTCGTCTACCGCGTGAAGTTCAACACCGTGAAGGTCGGCAGCATCACCCTGAACAACGTGGACGGGCTCGTGCACGAATCCGCCGACATGCCCTTCGCCCTGCTCGGCATGAGCTTCCTCAACCGGCTCGAACTCAAGCACGACCGCGAACAGCTCACGATGGTCCAGCGGTACTGACCGGCGGGCGATCCGCAGGCGGGAGGGTCAGCCGGTGCGCTTGTCCCCGCGCTTGTCGCCGCGGATGAGCGCGTAGGCGCTGTGATTGTGGATGGACTCGAAGTTCTCGGCCTCCACCGTGAAGGCGAGGATTCTCGGGTCGGCGTTGAGCGCCGTCGCGACGTCCCGCACCATGTCTTCCACGAACTTCGGATTGTCGTAGGCGCGCTCGGTCACGAACTTCTCGTCGGGCCGCTTGAGCAGCCCGTACAGCTCGCTCGAGGCCTGTTCTTCCGCCACCCGCACGATGTCCTCGATCCAGACGAATTCCTGAGTGAGCGTCTTGATGGTCACGTGCGAGCGCTGGTTATGCGCACCGTAGTCCGAGATCTTCTTCGAGCAGGGGCACAGGCTCGTGACCGGGATCACGACGGTCATCTCGAAGCTGTAGTTGCCCTGATCCACCTCGCCCACGAAAGTCACTTCGTAGTCCATCAGACTGCGCACGCCCGAAACCGGCGCGGCCTTGTCGATGAAGAACGGGAAGGTCATTTCGATGTGACCGGACTGCGCCTCGAGCCGCTTCACCATGTGCCGCAGCATGGGCTCGAAGGACTCGACGGAGATCTCGCCTTCATGGGAATTGAGGATCTCCACGAAGCGAGACATGTGCGTGCCCTTGAAGTTGTGCGGCAGGTGCACGTACATGTTGAAGTGGGCGACGGTGTGCTGGATGCCGCCGCTGCGGTCGCGCACCCGGACCGGGTGACGGATCGACTTGATACCCACCCGGTCGATGGCGAGCCGGCGGGTGTCGGCCGAGCCTTGCACATCGGGAATGGCCATCGTGTCGCGTGAATTCATGGGTGGGGATACCTCGAGTCGGGCAGGCAGCGGCCTGCGAACCGGACTGTGGATTATAGCCGCAGGCCCCGGGGCTACCGGTGCAGCCGGGCCTGGATGGAAGCCAGCACGCCTTCGGCGTCCAGACCGCAGGCCTTGAGCAGCAGGGCCGGATCGCCGTGCTCCACGAACCGGTCAGGCAGGCCCAGGTGCAGGATTTCGCACTGGATGCGCTGCGCGGCGAGGGCCTCGGCCACGGCGGAGCCGGCGCCGCCGTCCACGGCATTCTCCTCGACGGTCACGACGAGGTCGTGCGACCGGGCGAGTTCGGCCACCAGGGCGTGGTCCAGGGGCTTCACGAACCGCATGTTGGCGACCGTGGCATCGAGGTGCTCGGCCGCCTGCAGCGCGGGGGTCAGCATGGACCCGAACGCAAGAATCGCCACCCGCTTGCCCTGACGCCGCACTTCCCCCTTGCCGACCGGCAAGGCCGTCATGGCGGTCTCGATGGGGACGCCCGGCCCCGACCCGCGCGGGTAGCGCACGGCGGTGGGGGTGTCCAGCGTGAAGGCCGTATAGAGCATCTGCCGGCATTCGTTCTCGTCGGCGGGTGCCATGATGGTCATGTTCGGCAGGCAGCGCAGGAACGAGAGGTCAAAGGCGCCATGGTGCGTCGGGCCGTCGGCCCCGACCAGTCCGCCGCGGTCGAGTGCAAACACGACTGGCAGGTTCTGGATGCAGACGTCGTGGATCAGCTGGTCGTATCCCCTCTGCAGGAACGTGGAATAGATGGCCACCACGGGCTTGAAGCCGTCGCACGCGAGGCCGGCGGCGAAGGTCACGGCGTGCTGCTCGGCAATGCCGACATCGAAATAGCGATCGCGGTACTCCTGCGAGAAGCGCACGAGGCCGGAGCCCTCGCGCATCGCCGGGGTGATGCCCACGAGGCGCGAATCGGCCGCGGCCATGTCGCACAGCCAGTCACCGAAGATCTGCGTGTACGTCGGCTTGCCGCCCGACTTGGCGATGATGCCGACATCGGGATCGAACTTCGACACGCCGTGATAGAGGATCGGGTCGTCCTCCGCGCGCTTCATGCCCTTGCCCTTGCGCGTGACCACGTGCAGGAACTGCGGGCCTTCCAACTTGCGCACGTTGCGCAACGTGGAGACAAGGATCTCCATGTCGTGACCGTCGATCGGGCCGATGTAGTTGAACCCGAACTCCTCGAACAGCGTGCCGGGCGTGACCATGCCCTTCACGTGTTCCTCGGCTCGCCGGGCGAGCTCCCACGCGGGCGGCACGACACGGAGCATGCGTTCGCTCGCGCGCCGCGCGGCGGTGTACATACGACCGGAGAGCAGCCGCGCCAAGTAGTTGTTGAGGGCGCCGACGTTCTCCGAGATCGACATGTCGTTGTCGTTCAGCACGACCAGAAGGTTTGCGTCGGTCGCGCCCGCGTTGTTGAGCGCCTCGAACGCCATGCCGGCCGTCATGGCACCGTCGCCGATGACCGCGACCGAATGCCGCTTGCTGCCGGCCAGACGTGCGGCCACGGCCATGCCGAGCGCCGCGCTGATCGACGTGCTGGAGTGCGCGGTGCCGAAGGTGTCGTAGGGGCTTTCCTCGCGGCGCGGGAACCCGGCGATGCCGCCCAGCTGGCGCAGCCCCGCCATGCCCTCGCGCCGGCCCGTGAGGACCTTGTGCGCGTAGGTCTGGTGGCCGACGTCCCAGACGATGCGGTCGTCTGGCGTCTCGAACACGTAGTGCAGCGCGATGGTGAGTTCGATGGTCCCGAGGTTGGACGACAGATGGCCGCCCGTGCGCGATACGGACTCGATGATGAACTCCCGCAGTTCCCTCGCGAGTTGCGGGAGTTGACGGCGTTCGAGTCGACGCAGGTCTGCCGGCCCTTCGATGGTGTCCAGCAGGGCATAAGCCATGTCAGGAATTCCGCGAGACGATGTAGCGGCCGAGTTCGGCGAGTCGCTGTCCGCGAGCGCCGAGGGGCGCGAGACCCGAGAGCGCATCTTCGAGGAGTTCTGCCGCGTACTCGCGTGCGCGGTCGACGCCCATGGCGCTCACGTACGTGGGCTTGCTGCCGGCGGCGTCCTTCCCGGCGGTCTTGCCGAGCGTCTGCGTGGATTCGGTGGCGTCGAGCACGTCGTCCACGACCTGGAACGCGAGGCCCGTGAAGCGCGCGAAGTGCAAGGCGCCCCGGAGTTCGTCCGCGCTCAGCGTGCCGCACGCGGCCCCGAGAGACACCGAACACGCGATGAGGGCGCCGGTCTTGTGGACGTGCATGAATTCCAGTTCGCTCACGGAGAGCGGCTTGCCCTGGCTCGCGAGATCGACCGCCTGACCGCCCGCCATCCCGCGGGAGCCGGACGCGCGGGCCAGCGTGGCCAGCATGGCGATCTGGTCGCGCGGCTGGTCCGCGAGGGTCGCATCGGTGAGGACTTCGAACGCGAGACTCTGCAGGGCATCCCCCACGAGCAGGGCCGTGGCCTCGTCGAACTTGATGTGCACCGTGGGCTGGCCCCGCCGCAGGACATCGTTGTCCATGCTGGGGAGATCGTCGTGGACCAGGGAGTAGGCGTGGATGAGTTCCACTGCGGCGGCAGCACGGTCGACCCGGTCGAGGGCGGCACCGGCGGCCTCGCCCGCGGCATAGGCCAGCAGCGGACGCACGCGCTTGCCTCCGCCGAGCACGGCGTAGCGCATGGCTTCGTGCAGCCGGATGGGGGCGACGGACGGCGGCGGCAGGAGGGACTCCAGGACCGTCTCGATGCGGTCCCGGCGGTCCTTCATCCAGGCCGTGAGATCACTCGGCGTCGTCTGCACCCGGGAAGTCGCGCAAGGTGTCTCCTTCGAGGATGCGGATCTGCTGCTGGGCATCGTCGAGGACGGATCGGCAATATTTGAGAAGCTCCGCGCCGCGCTTGTAGGCGGCGAGCGAGGCCTCCAGCGTGAGCTGCCCGCCTTCCATGGACGTCACCATCCCTTCGAGCTCGGTCAGCGCGGCCTCGAAGGACGGGGGCGCAGCGGGTGCAGGGGACGAGGCCTTGGCCATGGGGAGCGGAAGCGGTAAAGCCCGGCAATCTACCCTATCGGCGCAGGGGGGGTCAACGCGAGCCGCCCCGGCGCCGTTGGCCCCGGACCCGCCTGCGGCGAAGGAATAATGGCTTGCCCCCCCTGAAGTTTGCAGCCACAATCCGCAGGGGTGTCAGTGGGTGTGAATTTTCCGGGCGGTGGTTCCGGGCCCTCCACGACCCTGCCGAAAGGCCGTTCTGCGCGCGTCGCCGGGGCGGCTTTTTCGTTTTTTCATCGACCCTCTCCTGGAGGTGGCACACGCATCATGACCGATCTGGCCAATCTTTCGGCTCTCACGAAGACGCCTACCCAGTTGCCTGTGGACTGGTACTTCGACCGAGGGATCTACGAGCTGGAACAGAAGCTCTTCTTTGACAACGGCCCCGGCTACATCGGCCACGAATTGATGGTCCCCGAAGCGGGCGACTATCACACGCTCGAGCGGATGGGACACGGAAAGACCCTGTTCCGGAATGCGAACGGGGTCGAGCTGCTGAGCAACGTCTGTCGTCACCGCCAGGCCGTCATGCTGAAGGGCCGCGGTCACGCGGAGAACATCGTCTGTCCCCTCCATCGGTGGACCTACGACACCACGGGCAAGCTGCTCGGGGCGCCGCATTTCCCCGGAAACCCCTGCCTCGACCTGAACAAGACCCCGATCCAGAACTGGAACGGCCTCCTCTTTTCCAGCCGGCGTGATGTCGCGCGGGACCTGGCCAGTGCCGCCCTGCGCAGGGACTTTGACTTCTCCGGCTTTCTGTACCACAGCACGTCGGTGGACGAATACAACATCAACTGGAAGACCTTCATCGAGGTCTACCTCGAGGACTACCACGTCGTCCCCTTCCACCCCGGGCTGGGCCGGTTCGTGGACTGCGAAGGGCTCAAGTGGGAATTCGGTGACTGGTACAGCGTCCAGACCGTGGGCGTGTACCAGGGCCTCGGCAAACCGGGCTCGCCCACGTACCAGCGCTGGCACGACGCCGTACTCAAGTACTACGGCGGCGAGGCCCCGCCGCACGGTGCGATCTGGCTTACGTACTTCCCGAACATCATGGTGGAGTGGTATCCGCACGTCCTCGTGATCTCCACCATCCTGCCGAGCGGCCCCGAGTCCTGCACGAATGTCGTGGAGTTCTACTACCCCGAGGACATCGCCCTGTTCGAGCCGGAGTTCGTCGCGGCCGAGCAGGCGGCATACGCCGAGACCGCTGTCGAGGACAAGGAAATCTGCGAGCGCATGCAGGAAGGCCGCAAGGCCCTGTGGCTGCGGGGCGAGAACGAAGTGGGCCCGTACCAGTCGCCGATGGAAGACGGCATGGTGCACTTCCACGAGTTCGTCCGCCGTCACATGGAACCCGCTCTGGTGCAGACGGGCCGGTGAAGTCGCGCTGTCATCCGAAACGCCGCCTCCGGGCGGCGTTTCTTTTTTCACTCCGCGACGCGACGGCTTCGTAGATGGGCGGCCTGTGGATGGTCATCGCCGGGCTGTGCTTCGCGGCCATGAGCGTATTCGCGAAGCTCGGTGCCGATCAGTTCACGAGCATCGAACTCGTGTTCTACCGCTCGATCGTCGGCGTGGTGACGCTCGGCCTGATGGCGCGGTTCCGCGGCTGGCCCATCGCCACGCCGCACTGGCGTCTGCACGTGCAGCGCGGGCTGTCGGGCGTCGTGTCGCTCGGGCTCTACTTCCACTGCATCGGCCAGTTGCCGCTCGCCACGGCGGTCACGCTCAACTACACGTCACCGCTGTTCCTTGCGCTGCTCACGACGCTGCTGCTGCACCAGCCGTTTCGCGCAGGGCTGGTCACCGCCATCCTGGTGTCGTTCGTCGGGCTGCTGTTCCTGCTGGAGCCCACGATGCGCAGCGATCAGGTGTTCGATGGCTTCCTGGGGCTCGGGTCCGGACTGCTCGCCGCCCTCGCTTACGTGAACGTGACCAAGCTGGGCGCCACCGGCGAGCCGAGCTGGCGGGTGGTGTTCTACTTCACGCTGCTGTCGGCAGTGGTAGCCGGCCTGCTGATGCCGGTGACGGGCATCCATGCGATTGACGGCAACAACTTCTGGATCCTGCTCGGGATCGGCGTCACCGCCACCGGCGGGCAGACCGCGATGACCCGTGCGTACCACACCGGCAACACCCTCGTCGTGGGCTCGCTGTCGTATTCCACCGTGGTGTTCTCGGCAATCCTGGGGCTCGTCTTCTGGGGCGAGGCGCTCGGCCACTACGGCTGGGTCGGCATCGCGCTCATCGTCGCGGGCGGCCTGCTGAGCCTGCGGGCCGGGCGCCGCTGAAGGACGTTTCGACGTATGCTAGGCATGAGGCTCAGAGGGAGGAGAAAGGCAGCATGATCACAGTCCAGCATGAGGGCTCGCTCATCACGGTGGGCGTATTCGGGGAGTTCACGGTCTCCGACTATCAGGTGTTCGAACGGGAGGTGCTCGCGACTCTGCGGTTGACGGGGCAGGTGGATCTCCTCGTGGACCTCCGCGACATGCTCAAGTACACCCTCGACGTCGCGTGGGAGGACATCCGCTTCGTGCGCGCCCACGCCCACGACTTCCGGCGCGTGGCGGTGATTGCCCGCGACGAGTTCACCGTCTGGCTCGGCTGGCTCACGCGCCTGCTCACCAATGCCGATGTCCGCGTGTTCGACGACGAGGACTCCGCCCGCGACTGGGCCACCGAAGGCGCTTCCATCACTTCCGTATCCACGACCATGAACTACACCACGCTCATTTCCGTTGCCGACCTCGCCCGTCAGCTGGGCGACCCCGGCCTCGTCGTGTTCGACTGCCGGCACGATCTCGTCAACAAGACCATCGGCGGCGAGTCGTACGCGAAATCGCACCTGGCGGGCGCGCACTTCGCGCACGTCGATCGCGATCTCGCCGGGCCGCTCACCGGCCGCAACGGACGCCATCCGCTGCCCGATCGCGACACGTTCATCGCGTGGCTGGGGCGCATGGGCGTCACCCGCCAGTCACAGGTGGTGGGCTACGACAGCGGTGGCGGGATGTACGGCGCGCGGCTGTGGTGGATGCTCAAGCACTGGCTCGGTCATGAGAAGGTCGCCGTGCTCGACGGCGGCTGGGACGCCTGGGTGAAGACGGGTCATCCGGTGACCGCCGAGGTTCCGAAGCCTTCGCCCGCCACTTACGAGGCCGCCACGGCGCCCGGCGCTGTGGACGTGAGCTACGTGCTCGCACACCTCGGCAAGCCGGACATGCGCGTCATCGACGCCCGTGCGGCGGACCGCTTCCGCGGTCAGAACGAAACCATCGACCCAGTGGGCGGACACATCCCCGGCGCCGTCAACCGCTTCTTCCGCGAGAACCTCGACCCGATGGGGTTCTTCAAGCCCGCAGCGGATCTCCATGCGGCCTTCGAACCGCTGGTGAAGGGCATGCCGCTCGACCAGGTGGTGCACTCGTGCGGCTCCGGCATCTCGGCAGCCCACAACATCCTCGCGATGGAAGTCGCCGGCATGCGCGGCACGAAGCTCTACCCCGGTTCGTGGAGCGAGTGGTGCGCGGACCCGGCGCGCCCCATCGAGACCTGACCGGAAGGACGCCCCGCCATGGCCTGGGCCGCCGATCTGGTGCTGGTGGTCCACAGCCTGTTCGTGGCGTTCGTCGTCGCGGGCTTTGCGCTGATCTGGCTGGGCCATTGGCGCAATTGGAGTTGGGTGCGGAACAACGTGTTCCGGTCGTTGCATCTCGCGGCCATTACCTTCGTGGCGATCGAAGCGCTGATCGGCATGACCTGCCCGCTGACCGAATTGGAGAACGGCCTGCGGGGCAACGCCGATGATCGGTCATTTGTCGCGCGAGTTCTGCATGCAGTGATCTTCTACGACTTTCCCGAATGGGTGTTCACCGTGGCTTACGTTGGATTCGCGGTGATCACCGCGCTCACGATCCGGTGGGTGCCGATCGATCGGAAGTGAGTGAAGCGGAGGTTGGTCCCGGACGGAGTCCGGGCTACGCGAACGCGGGAGCGCGCCGATCTCCGTAGCCCGGGCTCCGCCCGGGGCTGACGTAACTGCGACGACATCCCCTCACCGCTCCGCGCCCGCCTTCCGGTTCACCGTCTCCCGATCGAACCCCGCCGTCTGCTTGTAACTGTTCGCGATCGCCTCGCGCTCCGCGAGCGGGATGACCGTCTCGATATCGTCGAAGCCGTTCGGCGCGCGCTCTTCTGCAAGCTGCAACACGCGATCCGGACCGCCCTGCCGATTGGCGTGCACGACGGCGGCGGTGGCGGGTCGACGCCTGGCCTCGTACGCGGCGAACGCATGTTCGATCGACTCGTGCCGCGCGTACTCCTCCGCCATGGCCTCGGCATCCAGAATCGCCTGGGACGCGCCGTTGGACCCCACCGGATACATCGGATGCGCGGCATCGCCCAGCAGGGTGATGCGGCCGTGTATCCACCGTGGCAATGGGTCGCGGTCGACCATGGGGAACTCGAAGATGGCCTCGGCGCCGTCGATGAGTTCCGGAATGCTCAGCCATCCGAAATCCCACGACGCGAACGGCTCGCGGAACACCGACGCATCGACCCGACGATTCCAGTCGCTGCGCGGCGGTGTCGAATCGGTGGGTACACGCAACTCGGCGATCCAGTTCATCAAGGCACGCCCCTGATGACGCGCCGTCTCGGAGATGGGATAACACACGAACTTCTGGCTGTCGTGGCCGGCCCACACCATCGAGCGGCCTGTCAGCACCGGTGCGCGCTCCGTCGTCGCGCGCCAGAGAATCCGCCCGGAGAACTTCGGCGGCCCCTCGTCCGGGAAGAAAGTCCTGCGCACGAGCGAGTGGATGCCGTCCGCACCGATGAGCGCCGCGCCTTCGACGGTGATCTCCGCGCCATTGCTTGCGCGATCGGCGAACCGCGCCTTCACGCCGGTAGCGGTTTCCTCGAAGCCCATGAGTTCGTGCGCGGTGCGGATCGACCCCGGCGGCAACGTGCGCTCCGCCGCGCGGTAGAGAATCATCTGCAAATGCCCGCGATGAATCGAGTACTGCGGCACCGCATAGCCCGCCGCGACACCGCGGGGCTCCTGCCAGATGCGCTGACCGAACTTGTTCACGTAGATCAGTTCGGCGGTCTGGATACCGGTGGCGGCCAACTCGTCCGCCAGCCCTAGCGCATGCAGCAGCGCGACGGCGTGCGGTTGCAGGTTGATTCCGACACCGAGGGGTCTGACTTCGCGTGCGGACTCGAACACCGCGACCTCCGCGCCCGCGCGATGCAGATAGAGCGCGGTGACGAGCCCGCCGATGCCACCGCCCGCGATGAGAATCCGCCCGCTCACGACTGCCGCTCCCTGGCGATGACGGCCATGGTGAGCCGCGCGATGCACACGCGCCGATTCTGCTCATCGCGAATGTCGATCTCCCACACCTGCGTGGTCCGCCCCAGGTGCACGGGAGAGGCCCGCCCGGTCACCCACCCGGAGCGCGCGGACCGCAGATGGTTGGCGTTGATGTCGAGCCCCACGCAGACCTCCTTGCCGGTATCCACGCAATGGTTGGCCGCGCAACTGCCGAGCGTCTCGGCCAGCACCACCGACGAACCGCCGTGCAGGATGCCCATCGGCTGCACCGTGCGGCCATCGACCGGCATGCGCCCGCAAAGGAAGTCATCCCCCACCTCGGTGAACTCGATGCCCAGCGCGGCCACCACGGTGTTGCGGTGACTCTCCGCGAGAACGGAAGGCTCGGGCCTGTTGGTCCAGATCATCTTTGGTCTCCATGCTGCCGACAAGACGCGCCGCCATCGATCGACCCAACTGCTCCATGTCTCGATGCCACGGCCGCGCGTCCGGCAAGGGCCCGATTCTATCGGCCTCCGGCTTGACGCCGTCCGTAGCAATTGCTACGCTGCAAGTCATCAGGAGATTGCCATGCAGGTTCAGGAACCCGCCGCCCGCTTCACCGATCCGCACTCGCGGGAATCCCGCGTGGCGCTCGCCGGCATGGTCACCCGCCTGTTCGAGCATTGGCAGTTGAGCACGGCCGAGCAGGCCGCGCTGCTGGGCCTCTCGCCCGACAACCGCTCCACCCTCGCCCGCTACCGCAAGGGCGAACCCCTGGCGGACAGCCGGGATCTCCTCGATCGCGCCGGCCACCTGTTGGGCATCCACAAGTCCCTGCGCATTCTCTTCCCGCAGGACCGCGACCTCGCGTACCGCTGGATGACCACCCCCAACCGGCTCCTGGGCGCTCGCCCGGTTGACGTCGCCATCAACCGCGGGTTCGAAGGCCTGCTCGCCCTCCGGCGCTATCTCGATTTCGAGCGCGGCACCTGAGCCGCGCCATGTTCGACTCCCTCTGCGAAGCGCGCGTCGCCTTCGATGGCGACCTCGTGCGCAACATCAAGGGCATCCGCACCTCGCAGGATCTCTTCGACGACCTGTCCGCCAATCCGGCCGACTGGGCCGTGGCCATCGCGCTCGAAGGCGAAGCCAATGCCCCGACCCACGCCGCGCTGGTCACCCGCCCCTTCGACTACGGCAGCGTCATCACCTATTCCTTCGACCCCTCGCACTGGAGCGCCACGCGCTTCAGCGATGGGCGCCGCTTCGGGGTGTGGTACGGCTCGCTAGACGTGGAGACGACGGTGTACGAGACCGTCTACCACTGGCACCGGTTCCTGATGGACAGCTACGCCGGAGAGGATCGCGTGATCACCGGCGAGCGGCGCGTATGCGACGTGCGTGGCGAAGCCACCCTTGCCGACCTGCGCGGCCGGGAGGCCGACTCCCCTGAACTGGTGAGCCGCACCAGTTATGTGTTCACCCAACGACTGGGCGCGCACCTTCGGGACGGTGGTGCGCCGGGCCTCCTGGTGCGCTCCGCGAGGAGCGATGGGATCAACGCCGCGGTGTTTTCGGCGGAAGTGCTGTCCAATGTGAGGGATCGGTGTTATCTGACTTACCGATGTAACCCGGCGAAGGACTCGGTGGTGGTGGAGCGGCAAGCCGGGCGGCGCTTTATGGAGGTCATGCCGTCGGGGTTGTACTGATCCGTCGTTGGTAATCAAACAAGGAAGCTGGCACCACCGTGAAACTCTCCATCCTCGATCAGACCACCGCCGCGGCCAATCAGTCGCAGGACGCCGCCATCCGCGAATCCATTGCGCTCGCGCAGCACTGCGAGGCGCTCGGCTACCACCGCTATTGGGTGTCGGAACATCACAACAGCGACAGCATCGTCGGCACGGCGCCCGAGGTGCTGATGGCCGCCATCGCGGCCACTACGTCGCGTATTCGCGTGGGCAGCGCGGGGGTGATGCTCCCGCACTACTCGGCGCTGAAGGTGGCGGAGCAGTTCCGCGTGCTCGAGGCCATCGCGCCGGGGCGCATCGATCTCGGCCTGGGACGGGCACCGGGGTCGGACCGCCTCACGGCCTACGCGCTCAACCCGCACGCCAATGCCGCGGATGACTTTCCGCAGCAGGTCATCGACCTCAGCGCGTGGGTCTCCGGTGCGCCGCTGCAGGACAACCATCCGTTTCGCGCGATCAAGGCACACCCGACCGGCCCGACGACGCCGGAGATGTGGATCCTCGGGAGTTCGGATTACGGCGCGCAGCTCGCCGCGCATTTCGGGTTGCCTTACGCGTACGCGTATTTCTTCAGCGATGGGCGGGGGACGGAAGAGGCACTCGCGCTGTATCGCCGTAGCTTCCGGCCGAGCGCGGTGCTCGCGGAGCCCAAGGCGACGATCTGCGTGTGGGCGCTCGCGGCGGATACCGAGGCCGAGGCGTGGCGCCTGCTCAAGACGCGCGAGTTGTGGCGCGTGGGGTTCGAGCAGGGGTTGCGCAAGCCGCTAGTCTCGCCGGAAGAGGCGGAGGCCTACCCGTACAACCCGCAGGAGTGGGGCATTGTCGAACGGTTGCGGAGCAAGGCGTTCGTCGGCACGGGCGAGCAGGTGGCGACGAAGCTCACCGCGCTTGCCGAGCGTCTGAGTCTCGACGAACTCGTCGTGGTGACGTGGACGTTCGATCCGGAGGCGAGGCGGCGTTCGTATGCGCTCCTCGCCGACGCGTTCCAGCTTCCCCGTAGCCCGGACGAGGGCCGGTAGGCCCGACTCCGGGGGCGGTGAACGATTGAGCGATTGCGCGGTTGCGGGCACCGGTCCCGGAGTCGGCCCCGTGGGCCTCGTCCGGGCTACGAGTGGTCGCGTGCCTCAGCAGAGCTTCTTCACCAGCGTCGAGCCCGAATACACACGGCATCGGTCATGCGGGAAGATGTGCGGGCCGGGGTCGAGGATCGCGGCGCGCGCGCGGCGCTCCACGTCTTCCATACTGGGGTCGTTCGCGCGGACCCAGTTGAGGATGTCCGCGAGGCGCACGTCGTCGGTCATGGGACGCCAGATGAGTTTCTCGGCCTTGCCGTGGCAGAAGCCGTAGCAGCGAGAATCGGGCACTTCCCAGCGTGAGCCCTGCGCCTGCAGGATGAGGTACATGGCCTTGGCTTCGGCGGGCATCACGCCTTCAGCCAGCGCCGCCTCGTAGAACATGATCTGCGCGTCGCGCCAGGGTTCCTTCATGGCCTGCGTGGCGTAGTCGTACACCACGGCGGACTTGCGGAACGAGCCCTCGAAGGGCGAGCCGATGCGATCGCGAAAGAGCGGCGGCATGCTCTTGCCCTGCAGCACCTCGCCGCCGGGCACAGGCCAGACCTTGCCGACCGCCTGGTGGAAGGCAAAGTCCTGCACGATGCGCATGGTCGGCACGAACGGGTTGTCGTCCAGCCACTCCACGACGACCTTGCCTTCGAAGCGCGACGTCTCGTCGCTGTGCACTGCAGCAGGCAGGCACGCGGCCGCCAGCGCCATCAGGCCGAGAAGCTGTCTCATCGTCCCCTCCCCTTTTCTCCCGCGATAACTATATGCCAGTCTCGGCCCGGTATGCCACTCGGGTCAGTTGAGCTGCACCCGTTCGCCGAAAGGCACCGGCGCGCGCCCCTTCACCAGCCACAGCACCGGGTATGGCGGCTCGGCATCCGGAAACTCCCCCTGCGCATCGGTGAAATACACGAGGAGGTCCGGGACGATCGCCGAGCGCTCCACCCACTCGAACACGGGCGTGAACCGCGTGCCGCCCCCGCCAGACACGCTCTCCGGCAGTTGCACCGGCTCCCACGGGTCGAACACCCAGGGGCCGTCGGGCGCGAGGCGTTCGTCGCACGCGTGGATGGTGAGCTCGGCCCGTACCTGAGCCTTGAGCGCATCCAGCTCCTGCGCGAATTCGTTGAGTTCGTTGGCGGTGATGGAGCCGCTCGTGTCGAGCACGGCCACGATGCGCATGGACCCGCGGGCGAGCCGCGGAAGGATGGCCGTGCCATCGCGACGCGGCGGCCGCTGGAAGGTGTAGTCCTCCCGCGCCGCCGTCACCACGTAGCGGGCCAGTATTGAGCGCCAGGGCAGCGTGGGTGCGATGAGCTTTTCGAGAACGCGGGCCCACGACTGCCCGAGGCGCCCGGCGTCGCGCGCCGCCTGCGCCGCCGTGGCGAGGCGGCTGCGCCACAGCTGCTCCAGCTCCATCGGGCTCGCCCGCGGAACGGCCACCGTGTCGCGACTGCCGGCAGGAGCCTTGCGCCGCTTTTCGTAGCCGGCGTCGTCCCAGGAATCTTCGGCGGCTTCGTCCGGCTGTGCCCCCGTGTCCCCCGTCGAGGCCGACACCACGCCACCCTGATCCCCTGCACCGAGATTCGTTTCGCCGAGGAACCCCGCGAGTCCACCGCCGGCACCGTCTCGTTCGAAGACATGGCGGTCGATGGATTCCGTATCGGGGTCCTCCGGGAGAAGCGGGTAGATCTCTTCGGCCGCGAGCCCGCGAAATCGCGCGTCGATGGGCGCGCCGGGCGGCACGGTGAGCCCGTCGTCGTGCAGCAGCTGATTCACCGCGTGGTCGCAGGCAAGATCCCAGCGGCGGCGCAGCCGATGCGCGCGGCGCGCCATGTGGCCGAGCGCGCAATGCAGCGCCTCGTGCGCCAGCCAGAACTGCAGATGCTCGAAGCCCAGCGCATTCACGAACGCTGGGTTGAACCAGAAGTGCGTGCCGTCGGTGCCGAGGGTGTCGCACCACGCAGGGTCGGCAGCGACGGGCTCGAGGTGCAGCGTGAGCGTGCCGATGAACGGCCGGTCGAGGATCAGTCGCGTGCGGCCGGCGGCGATCCTCGCGCGGGCCCGGGCCTCGTCGTCATCCACGACGCGCGCCCGGTCAGTGGACGGTGCGATCGGGCACGATCAGATCGCCAAGGCTTTCCGCCCATTCGCCGAACTCGGGCACGTCGATCAGCGGGCGACCGATGGCGCGCTGCAGATCGGTGACGAGCATCACGCCCATCTCCCGCTGCGGAAAGCGCCGCGCATACGCGAGGATGTGGGCGAGCACGCGATTGGCTTCCGGCGCGCGCGCCACCCGCACCGCGCGGCGCACCAGTGCCGCTGCCACGCCGTACTGCAGATCCACGGGGACCGGCATCGGCTGCGACTCGCCGCGGGCGATGGCGTCGACATCCGGCAGGTGTTCCATGTGATCGATGAAGGCTTTCAGCTCGGCGCCGGCCGCGCGGCCCACGCAGGCCTGCAGCGCATCGAGCACGAGTTCGGGCATCGCCGCGAACTTCTCCAGCGCGCGATTGGCGTACTCCCACGTGCGCGGCGACGGAAAGGCGATGGGGCTGCGCGCCGGATCGAAGTCGAACAGCAGTTCGGGCCGGAATCGCAGAAAGGCGATCACACGCGGGTCCACCGCGTTGGCGTGCGCCCAGGCCACCCAGTCGTCGACATCCGGCTCCAGTTCGTAGTGGGTGAAGCGGTTGGCGAGCGGCGCCGGCATGGCGTAGGTGACGCCCCGGTCTCCCTGGCGGTTGCCCGCGGCGAAGATCGCCCAACCGGACGGCACGGCGTAGTCGCCGAGACGGCGGTCGAGGATGAGCTGGTAGGCGGCAGCGGTGACGGTCGGCGCGGCGGCGTTGATTTCGTCCAGGAACAGGATGCCGCGGTTGCCGTGGCGATGGACGTCCGGAAGCATCGAGGGCACCGACCACTCCACCCGGTCGCCCTCGCGGAAGGGAATGCCCCGGAGGTCCGTGGGTTCCAGTTGCGACAGGCGCAGATCGATGAGCCCCACGTTCGTGCGCCGGGACAGGGCGCGGACGATGTCGCTCTTGCCCACCCCGGGCGGGCCCCAGAGCATCACCGGCGTGTGGAGGCCGCCAGCAGCGGCGGAGAATTCGCGATCGAGAATGGCGGCAACGGCAGAAGGTTTCATGCGGCGGATTCTACGTTCTCGCGCTGCACGATGGTCAGCCGGCGGGGCTTTCCGCCATAATCGGCTGCCTTTCCTCCGGCATTCCCCATGAAATTCTGCAGCGACTGCGGTGCGCCCGTCTCGAAGAAGATCCCCGCCGGGGACAACCGGCCGCGCTGGGTCTGCGATGCGTGCGGCACCATCCACTACCAGAATCCCAAGATGGTGGTGGGCTGCATCCCCGAGTGGGAAGACCGCATCCTGCTCTGCCGCCGCGCGATCGAGCCGCGGCACGGCTTCTGGACGGTGCCGGCGGGCTTCATGGAAAACGGCGAGACCACCGCAGCCGGCGCCGCGCGCGAGACCCTCGAGGAAGCCAACGCCCGCGTGGACAACCTCACGCTCTACGCCGTGTACAACATCCCGCACATCGACCAGGTGTACATGCTGTTTCGCGCCACTCTGCTCGATCTCGATTTTCATCCCGGCGATGAGACCCTCGAGACCCGTCTCGTCGCCGAGAGCGAGGTCCCGTGGGACGACATCGCGTTCATCACCGTGCGCAACACGCTCCGTCACTACTATTCCGACCGGCAGCGGGGCGAGTACCGGTTCCACATGGGCACCATCGAACCGATGGGCCACGCCCACCCCAGAACCGCCGACTGACGGCCTGCCCGCCGACGCGAACAAGAACACGAGGAGAACACCATGATCATTCGCAGCCCGCTACCCGATCTTGAGATTCCCGACGTCGCGCTGTGCGACTTCGTGATGACACGCTTCTCGGAACTCGGTGACAAACCTGCCATCGTCGACGGGCCGTCCGGCCGCACGCTCACCTTCGCCGATCTCGGGCGGGGTATCGAGGCCATGGCTGCGGGCCTGGCCGCCCGCGGCTTCGTGCGCGGCGACGTGTTCGCGATCTGCGCGCCCAACGTGCCCGAGTACGCCATCGCGTTCCTGGCGGTCAATCGCCTCGGCGGCATCGTCACCACGATGAACCCGCTCTACACCCGGGACGAGATCGCGCACCAGCTGAAGGAAACCGGCGCTCGGTTCCTGCTCACGGTCGGACCGCTGGCCGAGGCCTGCGTGGCCGCCAGCCGGGGCACCGGCGTGCAGGAGGTCTTCAGTCTCGGCGAGGCCGCGGGCACTCTGCCCCTCAGCGCCCTGATGGCCGGCGGCCCCGCGCCGAGTGTGCGCATCGACCCCGCCAAGGATCTCGCAGCGCTGCCCTACTCCAGCGGGACGAGCGGCGTGCCGAAGGGCGTGATGCTCACGCACCGCAACATCGTGGCGCAGTTGCTCCAGGCCGAGAATCTGCTGAGCGGCGACGTGCAGGAGGAAACCGTCATCGCCGTGCTGCCGTTCTTCCACATCTACGGCATGGTGCTCATCCTGCTGCGCGGGCTGCGCCGGGGCTTCACGCTCGTGTCGATGGCCCGTTTCGATTTCGTACAGTTCCTGGAATGCGTGCAGAAGTACCGCGTCACCTATGCGCCGCTGGTGCCACCCATCGTCCTCGGTCTCGCCAAGCACCCGGCCGTGGAATCCTACGACCTCTCGAGCCTGCGGCAGATCGGTTCGGGCGCCGCTCCGCTCGGCGCGGAAGTCGAGGCCGCGTGCGCGAAGCGCGTGGGCTGCAGCGTCATGCAGGGCTACGGGATGACCGAGTTCGCGGGCGCCTCCATCACCAACCTCGAAGGTCCGGACCACAACCGCGTGGGGTCGGTGGGGTTGGTGTGGCCCAACATGGAGGCCCGAATCGTCGACGTCGAAACCGGCAAGGACGTCGGCCCCAACGAGCGCGGCGAGCTGTGGATGCGCGGGCCCAACGTGATGCAGGGGTACTTCAAGAAACCCGAGGCCACGGCCGACATGCTGCTGCCCGACGGTTGGCTGCGCACGGGTGACGTCGCCTACGTGGACGACGACGGGTATTTCTTCATCGTCGACCGCGTGAAGGAACTCATCAAACACAACGGCTATCAGGTCGCCCCGGCGGAACTCGAAGCCCTGCTGCTGCGCCACCCCGCCATCGCGGATGCCGCGGTGATCCCCAGCCCCGACGAGGAAACCGGCGAAGTCCCGAAGGCCTTCGTCGTCCTGCGCGCCCCGCTCACGCCGGAGGCTGTCATGGCCTTCGTCGCGGAACACGTGGCGCCTTACAAGAAGGTGCGCCGTGTCGCCATCGTCGAGAGCATCCCGAAGTCGCCGTCGGGCAAGATCCTGCGGCGCGTGCTGATCGATCAGGAGCGGGCGGCGGTCCGCCCGACCTGATCGCGCGGCGTCACTTCTTCGCCGACCCGTAATTGAGCAGGCCCGTCTGCCCCTTGGGCGGATGGGCCGCGAGCGCTTCCTCCACGGGTTCCGTGCCCCAGCCCGGACGGTCCGGCATCACCAGGTGGCCATCCACGAACTCCGGCACGTGGGTGAAGAGTTCGTGATCCCACGGCAGGCGGTCGATGTCCGTCTCCATGATGCGCAGGTTCGGCACGGCCGCCGAGAAATGCGCGTTCATCATCGTGCACAGGTGGCCGTAGAAGTTATGGGGGGCGACGTTGACCTCGTGCGCCTCGGCGAGGTGCGCGATCTTCATCGACTGCCACACGCCGTTCCACGGCGTGTCGATGATGGCGACGTCCATCGCCTGCTCGCGGAAGTACGGCAGGAACTCGCCGATGCCCAGCAGCGTCTCGCACGATGAGATCGGGTGCGGGCTCTGCCGCCGGATGTAGCCGAGCGCCTCGGGCGAGTAGCTGTCGATCTCCACCCAGAACATGTCGAGGTCCGCGATCTCGCGCAGGATCTTGAGGTAGCCCTCGGTCTTCGCGTTGAAGTTGAGGTCGAGCAGCAGGTCGACGTCGGGGCCGATGCCTTCACGCAGCGCCTCGAGATGCCGGCGCAGATTGCGGAGCACGTGGCGCTCGACATTGAGTTCCGGAAAATCGGGCACGCCGAACCCGGGGCGCCAGCCGCTCACGTTCCGGCCCTGGGCGTCGTACGTGAAGATGTTGGTCTTGCACCCGGTGAAGCCCTTCTCGCGCACTTCGCGGCCGATCGCCACGACGCCGTCCAGATCGGTGATCGCGGGCTGGTAGTAGGTCGGATGGTTGATGCGCCAGGTCGCGCAGTGCGACCAGTACACGCGGATGCGGTCGCGCACCTTGCCGCCGAGCAGTTCGTAGCAGGGAACGCCGAGCGCCTTGGCCTTGGCATCCAGCAGCGCGTTCTCGATGGCACCCAGGCCCAGGGCGACCACGCCACCGGCAGCAGGTCGCGTCGCGCAATACAGATCGGCGTAGATGCGTTCGTGCTCGCCGACGGTCCGTCCAACCACCCGCGCCGCGAGCCGCTGGATCACGGCGCCGACACCCGGTGCCCCGAAGCCCTCGTCGAACTCGCTCCAGCCCACGATGCCGTCGGCCGTGGTCACCTTCACGAAGTGGTAGTTGCGCCAGCCCGCGTCGCAGCTCAGCGTCTCGACCGCGGTGATCTTCGAATCCACCTTCATTGTCTTTCCTCCCCTCGTTCCTGTTGTCGTCGTCGGCGGGGTCAACCGTCGCGCTCCCAGCTGCAGAAGACGCCGCCCTGGTGCCGGGCGGCCACCTCGTCCACGTCGTCCTTCTCCGGCAACTGCGACGCGAACCGCTCCGCATCGTCCAGGGGACGATAGCCCAGCGTGCTGGCGCTGGAGTCCCGCCACCACCGGCGCGTGTTGGCGGACATGCCGTAGACGATCTCGAACTGCACGTCGGCATCGATAGCGCAGCGCACGAGCTGGCCGAAGTCGCGATGGCTGATCCACGTGGACAGATGGCGGACGTCGCCCGGGGCGTCGGGCTTGCGCAGGGTGCCGATGCGGATGCAGACGGCGCTCATGCCGAACTTGTCGGCGTAGAAGCGCAGCAGAAATTCCCCGAAGGCCTTCGAGACGCCATAGCGCGTGTCGGGCCGGGGCGTGACGTGCTCGTCGATGGACTGGTTGCGCGGGTAGTAGCCGATCACATGATTGGTCGAGGCGAAGATGAAGCGCTTCACGCCGGCGCGCCGCGCGGCCTCCACTGCCACATACATGCCCTCGATGTTGGCGTCGCGCACGGTGTCCCAGTCGGCTTCTGTGGGCTGCCCGGCCAGATGCACGACGGCGTCCACGCCTTCCATCGCCCGGGCAACCAGCGCGGCGTCCTGGATGTCCCCGAGGAAGACGGTTTCCTCCGGCGTTGGCGACGGGATCGGCTGCCGGTCGAGCAGCACCATTTCGTAGCGGCCGCGCAGTTCGTCCCGGGCGACGCCGCCGACGAGACCGGCCGCACCGGTCAGCAGCACACGTTTCATCGGACCTGCTCCGCCGCCGCCAGGGCGTCCTTCAACTGCGCGAAGCCGAAGCCCGGGGCCCGGGCCGCATCGAGGATCACCTTCTCGCGCCGGGCCATCAGGTCGATGGCGGCGGGCAGCGCCTCGAGTTCGCTTTCGCGGAAGACGACGGCCCCGTGCCGGTCGGCGTGGACGAGGTCACCGTCCCGGACGACCATCCCGAAGACGTCGACGGGCCGGCCGAACTCCACCACGTTGACCCACGCATGGCTGGGCGAGAGCAGACCGGCCAGGCACTGGAAGCCGGGCTGCATGGCGTCCAGGTCGCGGATGGAACCGTTGGTGACGGTGCCGACGCAGCCCAGCCCGAAATGGATGGTGGTATTGACCTCGCCCCAGAAGGCGCCCAGCCCCGGCTGGCTGTCGACGTCCTGGATCACGGCGACGGACGGACGGCGGTCGCCCGCGACGTACTCGTAGTACCCCAGCTGCATGCGCTTGCGGTCGGCCGGCTCGTAGGGTGTGGAGCAGCGGATCGAGGCAGTCCTCGCGTAGCCCACGATCGGCGGCAGTGACGGGAAAGCGGTGACGAAGGTGCGCCTGGTGAAGCCGCTCGTGAAACGGTGACCGCGAACGATCTCCAGCGCGTTGCAGATCGTGGGGGTGTCGTACTTCTTCAGGTAGTCGAACTGCGCCAGAACGTCCATCGTGCCTCCCGTGCATGGTGGGGCGCGCCATTCGGCCGGACGCGCGTCAGCCGCGATACTACTCGCGTATCACAGCGCGCCCGACGAGCGGGTGCACGATCGCACTGCGCGCGCACATCGTGCACTCCGACAGTGCAGTGTATATTCCGGTGGCGCTGGAATGCGTCGCGCTCATGACTGCCATGCAGCGCGACGATTCTCACGTAAGTGCTCCGGCAGAAAGCAGTTCGGCAACGTCATGGCCATGCAAGCGGTCGTCAACACGCGGACCGGATGCACTGTTGCGGCGCGGCAGAGAAATTGCGAGGCCGGAGGACCCCCGACGACCGCCGGGGGACCTGATGTTCACACCATTCGAGAGGAGTGATCATGAAAGCTGTACAAAAGCTACACAGTCGGAGACTCTGGCTCGCCGTCGCAGGAGCCGTGGGGACAGGCCTTCTCGCCCCCACCATCGCTTTGGCCGACCCGGTCCACACGCCCGTCACCGATGAGATGCTGCTCAACGCCTCGCGCGAGTCCAGCAACTGGCTCATGGCCGGGCGCGACTACGCCGGTACCCGCTACAGTCCGCTCGCCAAGATCAACACCCGCAACGTAAAGCGGCTGGTCCCGGCGTACTCCTTCTCCTTCGGCGTGCAGGATGCCCAGAACACGACACCCATCGTGGTGGACGGCGTCATGTATGTCACCAGTTCCCACGCCAAGATCTTCGCGATCGACGCGGCCACGGGCAAGCAGCTCTGGGCGTTCTCCCATCCTCTGCCCGAGAACATCGGCAAGTTGATGTGCTGCGACGTGGGCAACCGCGGCGCCGCGGTGTATGGCGACAAGGTGTACTTCGCCACGCCGGACTCGCACGTCATCGCGCTGGACCGCGCCACGGGCGCGAAAGTGTGGGACGTCGTGGTGGGCGACTACACCAAGGCGCAGACCATGACGGTCGCGCCGCTGGTCGTGAAGGGCAAGGTGGTGGTGGGCATGTCCGGCGCCGAGTATCCGACGCGCCTGTGGATCGACGCCCTCGACAGCGAGACGGGCGCGCAGGTCTGGCGTCGCTACACCATCCCGGGCCCGGGCGAACCCGGCTTCGACACCTGGGGTGATACCGACCCCGAGATCTGGAAGTACGGCGGCGGCTCCACGTGGATCACCGGTTCCTACGACCCGCAGCTCGACACGCTCTACTGGAGCACGGGCAACCCGAATCCGGACTGGGACGGTGCAGGCCGCAAGGGCGACAACCTCTACACGAACTCCACGCTGGCCCTCAACCCGGACAACGGCGAGATCAAGTTCCACTACCAGTACACGCCCTGGGACGTGTGGGACTTCGACGGCGTGAACGAGACCATTCTCGCCAACATCAATGGCCGCAAGGTGTGGCTGCACGGGGACCGCAACGGCTTCCTGTACAACATCGATCGCACCGACGGCAGCTTCGTGTGGGCCAAGGAGATCTCGAAGGTCAACTGGGCCACGGGCTTCACGCCCGAGGGCCGGCCGATCATCGACGAGTCCAAGGTGCCCACCTACGAGCACAAGGCGATGAACGTGTGCCCGGCCTCGGAAGGCGGCAAGTGGTGGAACCCCATGAGCTACCACCCCGTCGCCAAGACCGTGGTCGTGCCCAGCCGCGAGATCTGCGTCGACATCCTGGCCGGCAAGAGCGACCGGGTCGAAGGCAAGTACAACCTCGGTATCGCGGAAGCCGACTGGATCAAGGGTCACGGCCAATTGGTAGCGTTCGATGCCACCACCGGCGAGAAGACCTGGACGGTTCAGGCGCCGTCGCCCTTCACGAGCGGCGTGCTGACGACCGGCGGTGGTCTTGTCTTCGCGGGAACGCCGGAGGGCGAGTTCAAGGCCTTCGACATCAAGACGGGCGAGGAACTCTGGTCCTTCCAGACGGGCTCCGGCATCGTGGGCAGCCCGATCGCGTACACCGTGGATGGCACTCAGTACGTAGCCATTCCGTCGGGCTGGGGCGGCTGGACCGGCTGGGCCACCTGGGGCGGCAAGGGCGGCTCCCCGCACCTCAAGGACAACCGCAAGGGCGGCACCCTGTTCGTGTTCAAGCTGTTCGACGTGAAGTAATCTTGCCGGGCTGACCGGAACACGGAGCAGGCGGCGGCGTGCCGCGGCCTGCTCCGTGCCCATCCACTGAAGACCGACCCCGATATCGAATGAAACGACTGCTTTCTCTTGCGCTGGTACTGGGCATCACCACGGCTTACGCCGAAGAACTCACCAACCCCCTGACACCCGAGCCCGAGCACATCGCGGCGGGCAAGAAGCTATACAACAGCACCGGGTGCATCGCCTGTCACGGCAACAACGCTCGCGGCGCGGTGGGGCCCGATCTCACGGATGACGAATGGCTGCGCAAGCCGACGGATCAGATGATCTTCAACACGATCCGCAACGGCCGCTCGGGCACGGCGATGTCCGGCTTTGCCGGAGACATTACCGACGAGCAGATCTGGCAGATCATCACCTGGATCAAGGACGAGAACCGCAAGCGGAAGGAACCGAAGAAGTAGCGTCTCCGGGGCGCCGTCAGGCGCCGTCGCCGCCGCTCTTCTTGCGGCCCTTGAACAGCTTGGCGCCGATGCCGAGCGCCGCGATGGCCGCGATCCCGATCACCTTCGCGAACTTCGCCAGGAATGCCGCGGCAACCGCGAGCAGGCCGAGCTTCTTAGCGGCGACGCCGCCGACGAGCGCGGCGAGACCGTATTCCGCAAGCCGGTCGGTGGACGAGTTGAAGTCCGCGTAGCGACGACCCTCGTTGAATTCCAGCGCGGCGAGCAGCTGATGCGCGATCGGCTTGTCCGCGGCGATGTTCCCGTAGGCCGTGACCAGGTTGAGGCTCACGTAGCCCTCGCGGCCGAGCGCGTAGGTGTTGTAGTTGATGCCCGCCGGCTGGTCACCGGGCTCAGCCTTGCCCTTGGTCGACGCGGACCACACGAGACGGTGCGTGGCTTCGTCGTAGCGGGGCGGTTCGACCCAGCCCAGCACGACCATCTCCGGCACGCCCATCTTCCGACGCTCCTCGTTCTGGGCTTCCGTGCCTTCCTTGAGGCCCTTCAGCAGATCGTCGGCATTCCATTCCTTGGCGTCGTCGTCCTTGATGTGGCCCGAGTCCTCGTACTCGATCACCACGAACCACTCCGAGCCTTCCTTCTCCTCCGCGGGGAACACCAGACCCATGAGGTTGGACCCCGGGTTGTTGCCCATCAGCCGCAGCAGATTCGCGCTTTCCGCGGGGGGGATGTAGCGGAAGCCGGCAGGCAGATGCAGCGTCGCCTGGTCTCGGAGGGGAACGTCCTTCGGGCCGAGGACGGAAGCGGCGCTCGCGGCCTCGAACACTGCCTGGGCTTTCGCTTCTGCCGGATCCTGAGCGGGCGCCTGCGCCTGATCGGCCGGCGCCGCCTGCCCCTCGGCGGTGGGCGCCGGCCCGGGTGGGGGAGCCTGAGGTGAGTCCTGCGGTTGCGGGGAGGCCGCCGGGGCCTGCGCCTCGGCGGGTGCAGCGGGCTGCTGTTGAGCGTGTACGCCGCCTGCCGCGGCGATCACGGAGCACGCGATCAGCGTGCGAACGAACACAGGGACACCAGGGACCGTCATCGTCTGCATCGCGATTCTCCGGAACGGGGGGTCGGGCGACCGACGTCATCATCGGTCATCGGCCGGGAGGCCGGGTAGAAAAAACCGGCGGTCCTGGCCGCCGGTCGGTCGGGAAGGACGGATCGAAAGTGGAGCGGCCGCACCACTTGATCAGTCCTTCCCTGGAAAAAGTCAGTCAGCGCTGACCTGCTGAATGCCTGCCAGGAGCCAGCCATCGCGACCGGAGCGGGGCTTGACGAGGTTCCACACCTCGACGAAGGGCTCGGCGGGACGATCCGCATGCTCCTTGAGCGCACCCGAGAAGCGAATGCTCGCCACGGCGTGACCGCTCTGCTGGTCGACGCCGAGCAGTTCCGCCTCGAGGGCTTCCACTTCGGTGCGATTGGTAGCCTCACCACGCTCCGCGAAGTCCATCTTGATCTCCGCGAACATCTCGGGGGTCGTGAAGTCGCGGATGTCGTCGAGGTCACCGGCGTCCCAGGCAGCCTGGAGCCGGACGAAATGGACCTTGGCAGTGCGGACGAAACCGGCTACGTCGAAGTCCGACGGGATCGTCCAGGTTGGCGCTGCCGCACCCGCACCCGTGTCTCCACTCAGGGAAGGCAGCGGATGACCGGTCACGCTGACGGGCGTACCGGGCGCCACATCGCGGGTGGCGGTCGGCGCAGTGTAGGGGCGGATCGGCTCGACGGCCGGACGCTCTCGTTCGAACGTTCCGGCAGATTCGCGACCACCGGCAGGGCCACCGGCATACGCAGGACGGTTGCCCGCCGGGCGTGCGCCGCCGCGCATCATCCGCCAGACGAACAGGCCGGCCATCACCAGCAGAGCGATGAGCAGGAACGAACCCATCATCTCGGCGAGTGCGCCACCCATGCCGAAATGCGACAGGAGGGCGGCGATGCCCAGGCCGGCGGCCAGACCTGCAATCGGGCCCATCCAGCGGTTGCGGGGCGGCTGGGCCGCAGCACCCTGTTGCGGCGCCGCATCGTTGCGGGACGCCTGATTCTGGCTCGGTGAATTCTGGGGCGGAGTGGCCTGGCGCTGGCTCACGTTGTCCGACTGGCGCCCGATGGAACGACCGCCACCCAGGCGACGGGCCTCGGCATCGACGACGACCATGGCGGTCAGGGCGAAGGCGGCGAACACGAAGACGGCAAGACGACGGATCAGGGAAATGCTCACGTTGGGGAAATCCTTTCTGAAGGAAGGCGGGATGCTACCCGAGTATAGGCAGCGTGGCGCGCCGATGGTTCGCGCGAGGGCGGTCGCGGATGTCCGGCATTCGGTTTCCCGGACTCTGCCACGGCCCCGTCATCCTCCACATGGGGGCCTTCCGCGTAGTCCGAAAGTGGCACGGACAGCGCACGTCCGAAACACGATCCTCCGGACGGTCCACGCGCCATGGAACTCGCGAGTTCTGGTGATGTTTCCGCCCTGCACAAATGTGGAATGGACTTCACGGTGCGCGAAGACAGAATCGCCGGAGAGTGGAGAAGAACGGTCGTCTTTCGCGCACGGAATCGCAACGGCTCCGCGCCGGCAGGGGAATCGTGAAACGACGCTCGACGGACGTCCCGGTTCGTGCGGCCCGGGACGCAGGCCCGCTCTCCGGCGGTTCGGAATCCTCGCCGGTCGCACACTCACCTACAAACAAGGAGACGTACTCGTGAAACGAACTCTCGCAACCCTCGCGGGCACTGCGCTGATGACTTCGGCGATGGCAGCCTCGGCGCTCGAAATCGATCGCCAGGACGTGGCGCTGGGAGCCGTCAACGCCCGCTTCATCGATCTGGGCTTCACCGCCGGCACCGGCTTCAACGGCGTCCGGAACACGGTGGAACTGCAGATCTCCACGACCCCGACGGACTACGCCACGCCTTTCACCGACGAACAGCTGGTCGGTTTCGGTTTCCCGGCCGGATCCAACGTGGGCGGCGTCGACGGCCTCGGTTCCATGGCCAGCGGCGACTCTGTCAACTGGCTGTACTTCAACTTCAATCCTGCCAAGGACATCTCGAAGCTGAAGCTGGAGTGGACCGGCGACATCGGCTTCCCGCTCCCGGGTGCCGATCCCGTGGCGATCCTGGTCATGAAGGACGGTATCGCCGGCGGCAGCGGCGGTCTGTTCGATATCGCCATCAACTTCGGCGGCAACGGGGCGAGTGCGCTCGGTCCGGACGCCACCTACTCGTACAGCAAGCTGCTGTTCACCTACGACAACGGCGACACCAACATCGACATCTCGGACTTCCTCGGCTTCAGCGCCGCGCAGGGCCCGGGTGTCGTTGCCGGCGGTGCCCTCGTGACCAGCGGCGATCTCACGCAGGTGGTCGCCATTCCCGAGCCCTCCACCTACGCCATGCTGGCCGCCGGCCTGCTGGCCGTGGGTTTTGCGATGCGCCGTCAGCAGCGCTGATCCGCGTCGTTCCTGCCGTACAGCAGACACCGTCCTCCCCGGGCGGTGTCTGCCGCCCGCCTTGCCATCGCCCGCCTTGCCATCGCCCGCCTTGCCATCGCCCGCCTTGCCATCGCCCGCTTGAGACCGCCACGCGATCCGCGTGGGTTGTGCGGACCTTCCCTACTCCGGCTTCAGATTGAGCGTCCGCACGAGTTTCCCGTAGCGCTCGGATTCCTTTGCGGTGAACGCCGCGAACTCGGCCGGTGAGCCGGTCGCGACCTGGGCACCGGTCGCGATGTAGTGCTCCTGCACCAGGGGCTGCTTCATGGCGGCAGCGATCTCCCGGTGCAGCCGATCGACGATCGCCTTCGGCGTCTTCGCGGGCACGTAGAAGCCGGCCCAGGTGTCGACCGTCGCCCCCGGATAGCCTGCCTCCGCCATGGTCGGGGCGTCCGCGAACATCGAGGCGCGTCGCCGGCTCGTCACCGCGAGTGCACGCAGGCTGCCCGACTGCACATGCGCCAACGCCGCCGGATAGCCGCTGATCATCACCGGTACGCGTCCGGCCAGCACATCGACCAGCGCCGGACCATCGCCCTTGTAGGGCACGTGCGCCGGTGCCATACCGGTGGCGTCCTTCAGCATTTCCATCGCCAGATGCGGAAGGCCGCCTGTGCCGCTCGACGCGTATGTCGGGACCTGACCGCGCCCCGCGGCGGCGATGAGTTCCTTCAGCGTCTTGGTGCCCAGCGAGGGGTGCACCACGAGCACGAGCCCCGTGTCGTACGCCTGGATCACGGACGCGAAATCCTTGAGCGGGTCGTACCCGGGAGCGGGATAGACGTGCGGCGCGATGACGTGGCTGTTGTTGTTGAAGAGCAGCGTGCTGCCGTCCGGCTTGGCACGCGCCACGGCCAGGGTGCCGAGCGTCCCACCGGCGCCAGGCCGGTTCTCGACGATGACACGTCGGCCGATCTGGCGGCCGATGGCCTCGACGATCACCCGCGCCCGGGCATCCAGGCTGCTGCCGGTGGCGAGCGGCACGATCACGCGGATCTGATCGGGCAGTTCCTGCGCCCGGACCGGCACGCCGGAGAGCAGGAGCGCCAGACCGCCGAGCGCGGCCTTCCCCAGACGGCGCCGCGCGGCGCCGTCCCGTTGAAACTCATCCATGCATCCTCCCGTGCCCGCGGTCGTCAGTCGCCGCGGATCAATGCCACCAGATCGTCGGTCGAGGGCAGCACGGCCACCTCGCCGTCTTCCAGGATGCCTTCGGCCAGCGCGCGCTTGTCCTGGTGCAGGGCGACGATGCGCTCCTCGACCGTGCCTGCCGTCACCAGACGATACACCGTCACGGGCCGCAACTGCCCGATGCGGTGCGCGCGTCCCATGGCCTGATCCTCCGCCGCCGGATTCCACCAGGGATCGGTGATGACCACGTAGTCGGCTGCCGTGAGATTGAGGCCGAAGCCGCCGGCCTTGAGACTGATGAGGAACAGATCGCCCTCGCCGGACTGGAAGGCGTTCACGCGGCGCGTGCGCTCGGCCGCGGGCGTGGAGCCGTCCAGATACTGGTAGGCGATGCCCTCCTGATCGAGCACCACCTTGAGCAGATGCAGGAAGTCCACGAACTGGCTGAACACCAGCGCCTTGTGATGATTGGCGACGAGATCGGCGCAGAGCCGCGCGAACGCCTGGACCTTGGCACTGGGCGCCGGGAACGCGCCGGACATGAGCCGGGGATCGCACGCGGCGCGACGCAGCCGCGTGAGCTGCGCGAGGATGTTGAAGCGAGCCTGACCCGAGGTGGCATCCTCGAGGTTCTGATCCACTTCGGCCACGGCCTCCCGACGGATGGCCTCGTAGAACGCGGCCTCGGTCGGCTCGGGCGTCACGGTGACCACGAGTTCCGTACGTGCCGGCAGTTCCTTGAGGACCTGGGCTTTCGTCCTGCGCAGCACGAAGGGGCCGATGAGACGCTTCAGTACCTGCTGCGCCTCGCGGTCCCGGCTGCGTTCGATGGGGCCCGCGAAGCGTTCGTTGAAGCGCGTGAGCGAGCCCAGCAGGCCCGGATTCACGAACCGCATGATCGACCAGAGCTCGGCGAGCCGATTCTCGACGGGCGTGCCGGACAATGCGAGGCGGAAGTCTGCCTCGAGCTCAAACATGGCGAGCGATCGCTTGGCCGCAGCGTTCTTGATGGCCTGCGCCTCGTCGGCGATGACCGTGTGCCAGCGCCTGCCCTGAAATGCGCTCTGCGCCTGGAGCAGCATCGTGTAGGACACGACAATCACGTCCATGGGGCCGGCGTCGGCAATCTGCGTCTCGCGCGCGCCCTCGCTCTCTCCGAACGCGACGAGCCGCAAACTCGGCGCGAAGCGGCGCCCCTCGTCCATCCAGTTGCCGCAAACCGAAGTGGGCGCCACCACGAGAGCCGGGCCGCCCGCGCCGCGCGCAAGCAGCACGGCGAGCGCCTGCAATGTCTTGCCGAGACCCATGTCGTCCGCGAGGCAGCCGCCGAATCCCGCCGCCGCGAGGCGGGAGGCCCAGACGAAGCCATCCTCCTGATAGCTGCGCAACTCGGCCTGCAGGGTGGTGGGCACGGTGTGCGTTTCGGCCTGCGCCCGTTGCAGGCGTTCGAGGGCTTCGCGGAATCCTGTATCCGCATCGAGCGTGGCGCCGTCCAGAACCTCCTGCAGCCAGGCGGCGCTAACGGGCGCGACGCGCGAGCCATGACGGTCGGTCTCGACCACCGTGGCCATTTCGGCGAGCCGCCGCTTGAGCGTTTGCGTGAGCGCAAGATAGACGCCGTCGCCCATTGGCACGAAGCGGCTGGTTCCGCGCGACGCGGCCAGCAGCGCCTCGAAGTCCATCACCAGGGACTCGTCGACCGCCACGCGGCCCGCGAGCCGGAACCATTCGCGATCCTTGCGCACGGTGATCTGCAGTTGCGGGGTGTCCGCCGTCGCCACGCGCACACTGCGGCCCTTCGGCCAGTCGACCCCGGCAACGACATCGAGACCGGGCAGCACCTCCACCATCGCGAGCGCCTGCTCCGGTTCGTTCACGGTCCATTCACAGGCCGCGACGGCACCGGCGTCGTCCTCCAGGAAAGGCAGCGCATCAAGGACCGCCTGCAATCCCGCTTTCTCGCGGGCGAGATCACGCCGCGTGCCGACGGACTCGCCGCCGATGGCGGCCATGACGCGCTCTCGTCCGACACCGGGCACGAGCCGCGGACCAGCATCGCCGAGCGGCGCTACGGCCAGCCTCAGCGACAGACCATCGCCCACCGGCGCGAGTTCTGCGCGCAGACGGACCTCGGCGTCGACCTCTTTCGCCGCTTCGGCGGAATCGGCGTGAACCTGGAACTGACCGGCCAGTGCCCGCAGCGTCTGCTCCAGTTCCGCGCGACCGGCCTCGGGCACGGAAAACCGTCCGGCGAGCAGTTGCGCGGCGCGCTGCTGCGTGGCGGAAAGACGGATGACGCGCGCACGCTGCGGGGAATCGCGCACGACCGTGAGATGGCGCAGGCCCTCCTCGTCGCCGTCACGGTAGTTGCCGACGTACCTCGACGCGAGGGCGATGTCCTCGTGCGGCTTCGGCGACACGCGCAGCACGTAGCGGTCTCCTTCTCGGACGACCTCGAGTTCCGGCGTGCCTTCCGTCAGATCGACGAACTGGTCGGGCGCATCGCTGAACACCACTGCCGGATGACCGACGAGCGCCACCACGGCGGCCGCGCGATCGAGCAGACCGCGACGGCGGTCGTAGGGATCACGATAAACGGCGCTCGCAAGCTTCTGATCGTGACGGGACAGCGGCGTCGTGCCGAGAAGGCGCGCAAAGCCGATGCTCTTGCCCTTGTTCCACCCGCGCGTGCCGCGCTTCTGCTCGATGAGATCGATGTCCTCGATATCGCCGGCGTCTCCGAGCGTCAGCACCCAGACAAGTCGCGACTGGTCGGCAGACTTCGCCGCGGCCTCGACGGGGGCGTCCAGCGCCTGCAACTGCGCGAGCACGTCGCGCCAGAGTTCCCCGGCCGGCCGGGAGAAGAACGGGCGGGTGACTTCGCGGCTCTGCAAAGTGGCGAGGGCATCTTCCGCAAGCGAGCCAAGCCACGCGAATCCGCATGCGCCCGTCGCGGCGGTGAGCCGCTTCGTCTCGGTGCCTGCGAATCGCAGCACGTCGGCGTCGATGCCGAGCACGCGGAAGCGCTCGATGCCGACCCACGCGACGGCGAGGAGACGCCAGAGATCGGGAAACACTCGGCGCAGATCGTCAGGGGCACGCCGATCACCGGCGAGGCGGGGATCCAGTGGGGTCTCTCCCAGACGCGCACGGATCACGTGGACCCACGGGCCCCAGATGTCGAACAGCGAAGGGTCGCGACTGCCGGACTCGGCGATGCAGAACCGACGCGCCGTTTCGAGTGCCTTCGAATCGTTGAGCGCGAGCAGGCTCATCGGGTAGATCCAGGCGATCGACGCCGCCATGAGGCGCTTGCGCTGTCCGGCCTCCACCTGAAGCGACTTGAGCGCCGCCTGGAACCCGGTGACGGCCTCGCTCCACTGCCCGAGCAGGGCAAGCCGGCAGGCCCGCAGCGCCGCGGCATAGCCGCCCGGCAAGCCGTCGAGCGCCACGGGCATCCGATCGCCCTTCCCGCGCAGCAGGAGATGCTCAGCCACGCACAACCGCAACGATCCCGGCATGGAAGACACATGGGCGTCGAGTCGATCGAGCGTCCAGGCGCAGAGCGGCGCAGCCTCGGCACTCCAGTGGAAGCTCGCGAACTCGAAGGCCGGGGTGACGAGTTCCCATTGCACGTCGGGGCGCACACGCTCGAACAGCACCGGATCGAAGGCGCGCACGACGGCGCCGTGGACGATCTGGTGCCAGTCGAACCGGCCGCCGATGAGTTCGCGGAGCTTCGCGGTGCGCTCCCGCTCCCAGCCGGTGAACACCGCGAGCCGAAGAAAGGCGGCGGTCTTGTGACTGTCGTACAGCGGCCACCACGCGCGGTTGCTGTCCAGCGGCACGGAGTCGAGATGATTGAGCACGCCGAGCAGCGCGCCGGCCGGGTAGGTGTCGAGCAGTTTCGTGTAGGCAGCGCTCGCCACGTGCCGTGCGAGCCGATAGAAGCCGTCGCGCTGCGGATCGCGCTCCAACACGTTCGCTTCGCGCATCTCGCGCAGGGTCAGCTTGACGTCCTCCTGCGTGTACGCGCGGCCGCCGGGCTGCTTCACACGCAATGCACCGAGTGCCGCATAGACATCGGTGCGCGGCCGATAGCTCCAAAGCAGCGCCAGCATCTGGGCGACGGGCTCCCAGTGCGGCTGCAGGACGGGCGGTGCGACGGGTACGGAGGTGCGGGAACTCAAGGGGCGGACGAGGCTGGGATGCTCATTGCATCGCTGGCGATTGTAGCGGCTCGCGCAGCCCCCGCCCGTGACAATTCAGGCCATGCCGCCGAACAGCGGTGCACGGGCCTCGCACGAGTTGAGCAACCCCACGATGGCCGCGAGCGAAACCAGGTCCTCGCGGTTGTGCAGAAGGATTCTCGGGACGGCCCGGGCATCGCCGTGGGTGAGCCAGCGCTGCCAGGCCGCCGGCACTTCCGAGCCGGGGAGATCGTCCACGCGATCGAAGCCCAGAGCCCGTGACTCGGTGGTCCGCAGCCGGCAATCGGGCCAGCCATCCACCAGCAGCCGGCGCGCGGCGTGCAGGAGATCGCAGTGGGGCTTGTCACCGAAGGGCTCGGCGAGCCCCCGCAGGCCGTAGCGGGTCTTGAGCAGGGGCACGTCGAACGACTTGCCGTTGAAACTCACCATGCAGTCGCACGCGCTCACGGCCGACTGCAGTGCATCCAGAAGCCCCTGCTCCGCCGCGAACTGCGTGGCGAAGTACTGACGCACCACGAGTGCCGCGCCCTCGTACCGCGCGAGTCCCAGCAGGAACACGAAGGTACCCGTGCCGCCGGCCAGCCCGGAGGTTTCGGTATCCAGGAACAACAGGCTGTCCAGGGATAGCAGCGGCGAGACGCCGCGGCGCAACGGCACGCTCACGCGTGAGGCGAGCCCGGGACCGATGGTGACGCGCCCATGCCGGAAAGGCAGCGGTTCGCGGCTCTCGACGACGTAGAGCCCGTCGGCGACGAGCACGGCGCCGGTGGCCTCGACCATCTCGGCCAGGCCCTTGCGGCGGGAACTCTCGCGGGCGCGGGTCATCCGATCGAGGCGCTCGGCCAGAGTCGGTGACGCAGGCACATCCGAGGCACTCTCGGGCATCGCGACGCCGACCTCGGCATCCTCCAGACCCACCGGCGGTGCGGTGCGGACACCAGCCTGACGGGCGAGCCGCGCCAGTCGCTCACCGAGCGAAGCCATGTCAGTGGACCCGGGGCGCCGACTGCGACTGCGCATCGGCCCCGAGCAGCGCGAGCACGGCGAGCGCAGCGGCCTTGGCAGTGCGCTGCACGCCGGGCTCGGGAGGCAGGACCGGCCCGATGCATGCGGGACAGCCGGACGGACAGGGACAGTGACTCACGAGTTCGTGCGCCCGCGCGTGCACCTGATCTCGCAGTTCGTACAGCGGCGCGCTGATGCCGATGCCGCCGGGGTAGTTGTCGTACAGATGCACGGCAGGTCGAAAAGGCTGATGCGCGCCATCCACTTCGAACGGGCGACCGTCGAGGGTTCGAGCACTCACGCGGCCATTGGCGTCGAGCGTGGCCGACCACTGGGCCTCACCATCACCGACGGAGCGACCGATGTCCCGCAGTTCGGCGAGACTCAGCAGCGCGGCCATGTGATGCAGCGCATAGGCCGCACCGAGGAAACCATCCAGCGCCTCGAACCGGCTGGTGAAGGCGGTCGCGATGGCTTCGGGGGTGAGGGTCCACCAGACGGCAGTGGTGTGCATTTCGAGATCAGGCAGATTCACGTTGCCGTAGCCCACGTTCTCGTGCGTGTAGTAGCGGATCTTCTTGTAGCCGGCGACACGACGGACCACGTGCACCTCGCCCTGGCCGCAGTGGCCCTGCCCGCTCCCGCTGGTCTCGAACTCGTCCAGCACCTTGAGCTTCGTGTAGTCGATGGCGTCGGTGTAGTAGTCGGCGGTGACCTTGCGAACGTAGGCTTTGCGCCCCACCCAGTCGAGTTTCTCGACCTGCCACGGCGAGGCCTGGATCAGGTGGATGGCGCCTTCGTACAGGGTGACTGCCGCGGCGGAGTAGTCGACCTCGGCAATGATGTTCTTCGCGCCGTCGGTGATGTCCACGACGAGGAAGTTGCCCTCCGCGATGGAACGCAGCCCCACGGCATTGGCCGGATAGCTGTCGGCGATCCAGTGCCAGCGCGGCCCTTCCCGATGCAGGACACCCTGGCCGCCGAGATACTCCAGCGCCTCGCCGATGGGTACGCTCCCGAAGGTCTCGCCCTCCTCGAAAGGCAGTTCGAAGGCGGCGCATCGGATGTGGTCCATGAGGATCAGCAGCTGATCGGGGTCGATCCGCGCGTGCTCGGGGCTGGCATCGAGCAGGGCTTCCGGATGCCGCGCGAGGTACTGATCGAGAAGGTCCGACGTGCACACGAGCACGCCGAGCGCCGTGCGCTGGCGGCGCCCGGCCCGGCCGATGCGCTGCTGCGTGGCCGCGATGGTCCCGGGATAGCCGTTGAGCACGCAGACGTCCAGCGTGCCGATGTCCACACCGAGTTCGAGTGCCGATGTGGACACCACGCAATCGATGCGACCCGCACGTAGCTTGCGTTCCTTGTCGCGACGTTCGGTCGGAAGGTAACCACCGCGATAGGACGCCACCCGGGCCGGCTTGCGCGGGTCGTTGTCGAAGGTGTCCTTGAGGTACTTGGTGATCACCTCGACTTCGAGCCGCGAATTGGCGAACACGATGGTCTCGAGGCCGCGCTTGACCGACGCCCGGGCAATGCGCGTGGATTGCGAACGGGCCGAGGCGCGCAGACCGAGGTCGGCGTTGACCACCGGCGGATTCCACACGAGCAGTCGGCGTCGACCCTGTGGCGCCCCGGACTCGGAGACCTCCGCGACGGTCTCGCCGAGGATGCGTTCCGCGAGTTCACGCGGATTGGCGATAGTGGCGGAACACAGGATGAACTGCGGATGCGAGCCGTGGAACGCCGCGATGCGCTTCAGCCGGCGCATCACGTTGGCCACGTGGGAACCGAACACGCCCCGGTAGGTGTGGAGTTCGTCCACGACGACATAGCGCAGGGACTCGAAGAACTGCGCCCACTTGGTGTGGTGAGGCAGGATGCCCTGATGCAGCATGTCGGGGTTCGAAACGACGATGTCGCCATGCGTGCGCACCGCACGCCGCGCGTCGCCCGGGGTGTCGCCATCGAAGGTCATGGCGCGGATGCCGAGCTGGCCCGCCGCGTTGAGTTCGAGGATCTCCGCGACTTGATCCTGCGCGAGCGCCTTGGTCGGAAACAGATAGAGCGCCTTGCCCTGCCCCGCGAGCACGGATTGGATCACCGGCAGGTTGTAGCAGAGCGTCTTGCCCGACGCCGTGGGCGTGACCACCACCACGTGCCGGCCTGCAGCGACATGGTCCCAGCATTCCGCCTGATGGCTGTAGAGCCGGGAGATGCCGCGTTCGCGCAGTGCGCCGGCGAGACAGGGGTCCAGACCGGCGGGAAATTCTGCGTGGCGTGCCGGACGGGCCGGCGTGATGCGCTCGGCAACGATACGGTCCGCATAGCGACGCAGAAACGCGTCCGCCAGCGCATCGGCATCGCTCGGCCGCAACGAGAACCCCTCGGCATCGCCGAGATCGGAGAACAGATCCGCCCCACCACCACCCGAATGTTCCATGGCCACCTCCCCTGACACCCCGATTGTGGGGAGGGGGGTGGCTCACCAGGTGAGCCAGGGGGGGCGTGTCGGGGGATGCGGGAAGGGTGATTGCGGGAAGGGGGAAGGGCGGCGCTGCGCGTCGCCGCTCCTGTAGCCCGGGCTCCGCCCGGGGGCGGTGGTCGGAGACGAGAACTCCTCGAGGTGTTTCCGGCGCGTCCCGGAGTCGGGGCGGTCGCCCCTCGTCCGGGCTACGCACCCGTCGCGAACAACCGATCGACCCGACGCCGCACAACCTCGTAGCCCGGACGAGCCCCGCATGGGGCGACTCCGGGGCAGCGATTGCCAAACCGATCCCCGGAGTCGGGGCGGACGCCCCTCGTCCGGGCTACGTGCCCGTCGCAATCCGACAGCTCAGCAGCCGAGCGCCTCGGCGAGGGCCGTGAACGACGGCACGGCGAGGTCCACTTCGCCGTTGGGCTTGGTCTCACCCGTGTTGAGCCCGAACTCGTTCGGCTGGGCAACGAAGGCAGTCTTGAGACCGACCGCGCGCGCCGCCTGCAGATCGTTGCTGTGCGCCGCGACCATCATGGTCTGCTCGGGCTTGAGATTGAAGGCTTCCGCCGCGGCCAGATACACGATGGGCTTCGGCTTGTAGTCGCGGGCGATTTCCGCACCCAGGATGGCATCCCAACGGAAGTCGTTGCGGCGGGCGAGATCGGCCATCAGTGCGATGTTGCCGTTGGAGCACGGCGCGAGCATGAAGCGCTTGCGCAGGCGCATCTGGGCGTACGGCACATCGGGCCAGGCGTCGAGACGGTGCCAGGCCAGATTGAGTTCCTGCAGGACGGGCTCCTCGACCTTCTCCAGGCCGAAGCGCGGACGGATGCGCTCGAGCATGACGCGATGGATGAAGTCGAGCTTCGAGAACGGGATGCGGCCGGAACGGACTTCTTCCATGGCCGGCTGGTACTCGCCGCGCCAGGCATCGGCGAAGGCGATCCAGTCGAGCGAGTAGCCGAGCGGTCCGAGGATGCTCTTCGACTCGCGCGCCACGCCCGTGCGCCAGTCGACCATCGTCCCGAACACGTCGTAGATCAGCGCCTTCACTTCCTTCATCGGTCCTCCTGAGTGGTGGTCTGCCCGTGCGCGCGAGATCGGGCTCGTGGCCGCAACCGCGAGCAGGGATGTGCCGCCGACGAGTAGCCGGCGACGCGTTGTATTGGTCATGCCTAGTTTCCTCCAGTGATTGTGAAATCGGGGTCAGCGGTGGGAGCCTGCCCCCAGTGCGTTGCACACCGCGCTTGTCACCTGCTCGGTCGTTGCCGAACCGCCGAGATCGCGCGTGTGCAGCGACGGGTCTGCCGTCACCTTCTCGATGGCCGCCATCAGGCGGCTCGCGGCTGCCGGCTCGCCGACGTGCTCGAGCAGCATGACCGCGGACCAGAAAGTCCCGACGGGATTGGCCAGACCCTTTCCCATGATATCGAAAGCCGAGCCGTGAATCGGCTCGAACATGGAGGGAAAGCGCCGCTGCGGGTCTATGTTACCCGTGGGCGCGATGCCGAGGCTGCCCGCCAGGGCGGCAGCGAGGTCGCTCAGGATGTCGGCGTGGAGGTTGGTGGCGACGATCGTGTCGAGGGTCGCAGGGCGGTTCACCATCCGAGCCGTCGCGGCGTCCACCAGTTCCTTGTCCCACTTCACGTCGGGGAAGTCCCGGGAGACCGACACCGCGATCTCGTCCCACATCACCATCGCGTGGCGCTGTGCGTTCGACTTGGACACCACCGTGAGCTGCTTGCGCGGACGCGTGCGCGCCAGTTCGAAGGCGTAGCGGATGATCCGCTCCACGCCCGAGCGGGTCATGATGGTGACGTCCGTCGCGGCCTCGTTCGGGAAGCCCTGGTGCACGCGGCCGCCGGCGCCGGAGTACTCGCCCTCGGAGTTCTCGCGCACGATCACCCAGTCGAGATCGCCGGGCGCGCAGCGCTTGAGGGGCGAGTCGATGCCCGGGAGGATGCGCGTGGGGCGAACGTTGGCGTACTGGTCGAACCCCTGGCAGATCCGCAGCCGCAGCCCCCACAACGTCACGTGGTCAGGAATGTCCGGGTCTCCGGCGGAACCGAACAGGATTGCGTCCTTGCCGCGCAGCCGATCCAGACCGTCCTCCGGCATCATCCGGCCGTGGCGGCGGTAGTAGTCACCGCCCCAGTCGAAATCCTCGAATTCGAAGCGCAATGCCGGATCGGTGGCGGCGAGCGCCTCGAGGACACGACGGCCTGCGGGCACGACTTCCTTGCCGATCCCGTCTCCGGGGATGGTGGCGATGCGGTGGATCTTCACGGGTGCGGCTCCTGAATCGGCAGAGCGTTACTGTAGGATCGTAATGGCCGACGGATTCGACCCGGAAGTGAATCCATCGTTAACTTTCGCTCAACAATGCTCCTGCCATGTCCGCTCCCGTTCCCCCCGCCGATCTGGGCTTCTTCTCGGTGCTCGCCGCCTCCGGCAGCCTGGGCGCGGCCGCCCGCGAACTCGGGGTGACGACGCCGGCCGTCAGCAAGCGGCTTGCGCAGATGGAGGCCCGCCTCGGCGTCGCGCTGGTGACCCGCACGACGCGCCGCATGAGCCTCACACCCGAGGGCGAGGTATACCTCGAGTACGCACGCCGAATCCTGGGCGAACTGGACGAACTCGCCCAGGAACTCGGGCAGGCGCGGGCGACGCCGCGCGGGCTGCTGCGGGTAAACGCGACCCTCGGATTCGGCAGACGGCACATCGCGCCGCTGATCTCGAGGTTTGCACGCAAGTATCCCGACGTGGAGGTCCAGCTGCAGCTTTCGGTGAATCCGCCACCGATCACAGACGACACCTTCGACGTGTGTGTCCGCTTCGGTGCGCCGCCCGACTCACGGGTCGTGGCCCGGCGCCTCGCTCCCAACCGCCGGCTTCTGTGCGCGTCGCCGGCCTATCTCGCGAAGTACGGCCACCCGCGCGTCCCGAACGACCTCACCCGTCACAACTGCATCGGCATCCGGCAGGGCGACGAAGCCTACGGCGTGTGGACCCTTTCCGGCGGACGCCCGCGCCGCGGCACGGAATCGGTGAAGGTCCGCGGAACGCTCACGACAAACGACGGCGAGATCGCGGTGGGCTGGGCCCTGGACGGTCACGGCATCCTGATGCGAGCACAGTGGGACATCGACCATCATCTGCGCAGCGGCCGGCTGGTGCAGGTGCTGCCAGGCTACGGGACTCCCGACGCCGACATCTATGCCGTGTATCCGCAGCAGCGACAGACGGTCAGTCGGGTTCGCGTATTCGTCGACTACCTGGCCGCCGCGCTTTCCGGTTCGCCGGTCGGCGGCCCGCGCCGCCAGGCGACTGACTGACCGACCGCGCGACACCTCCATCGGCACTATTGCCACTCGATTGCATTAGCGCTAGAGTCCCTGCATACCGCCGACGCCGCACTGTGCCGGTGGCCGACGTATCGATGCCGCCCGGCCGGGTCACACGCCTGTTCCGGTGCGCGCTCTCCTGTCCGTCCCCGTTTCGCATCGGAGCATCTTGGAACCGTCTCTCCTCCTGAGCACCTCCGGGCTCGGTCTCATCTTCCTGCTCGGCATGCGCCATGGCTTCGATCCCGATCACATCGCGATCATCGATGGCCTCACGTTCCGGGCGGAGCAGGAAAGGCCGCGTCTCGCGCCCTGGGTCGGCACGCTGTTCTCGCTGGGGCATGGGGGTCTCATCACGGTCATCGCGGTAGCCGTGAGCCTTGTCAGCGCCCGGGTTTCCTTTCCCCCGCTCCTCGAGCGTGTCGGGGACTGGCTTCCCATCGTCCTGCTGCTGATCGTCGGCACCCTCAACCTGGGAAGCCTGCTGCGAACGCAGTCACACGGCCATACCGGTCTCCTGGCGAGCCTGATGCCGCGTCTCGCGCGGCGGTCGCTCAGGCCTGCCGCGATCGTGGCAGTCGGCGTGATTTTCGGTCTGGTGTTCGACACGGCGACCCAGGCGGCTGCATGGGGCTACGCGGCTTCCTCCGGACATGGCGTCGCGTCGGCTCTGCTGGTGGGTGCCACCTTCACGGTGGGCATGATGATCACTGACACGCTCGACAGCCGCCTGCTGTCCGGCCTGCTCCGCCGCGCCCACCCCGACGACGCTCGCCGCTTCCGCTCGGGTCTGGGCTGGCTCGTCGTGGCATTGTCGTACGGCGTGGCGGGGTTCGGCATCGCGACTCGCATCAATCCGAGCGTCGAGTTGTCGGACACCGGCACGCTCGTCGTGGGGGCCACCTGCGTGGCCCTCGCCACGATTGCCTACGCGTGGATCGCGCTCCGGGTACGCAGGACCGCGTCCGTTCTGGAAAGGCGCGGGCGGTAGCGCCGCGCCGCAGTACCGCTATCGGTGAACCAGACAGGCGCGAAACCCGCTCTCGAGTTCCTGTCGATCGAGGTTGCGCCCGATGAACACCAGCCGGTTGGTCGGCGTCTGGTTTCCCCACGGCCCGCCAGGCTGGCCGTCGAACAGCATGTGCACGCCCTGGAAGACGAAGCGATCCTTCTCGCCGGCGATATTGAGCAGGCCCTTCATCCGGAAGATGTCCGCGCCCTGAGTCTGCAGCAGCCGGCTCAACCACTCGTTGATCTTCTTGCCGTCGACTGCGCCGGCAAACTCGACGCCGACCGACGACACGGTGTCGTCATGCTCATGCGCGGCAGCAAAGCGCGTTTCGGTCATGGGGGCGATCGGTTCACCGGCCGGCGTTCGAACAGCCAGGGAGAACTCCTCGGGAAGGTGCTGGGTGAACAGGGCGCAATCCCCGCCCGCCCCGGCGGAGATCCGGAACGATTTGGTCCCGGAGTCGGTGAGCACCAGACGGCAAAGCGTCCCGTCGGCGGGTACCACGCCGCCGGACGCGACCGTCGACGCGTCACCGGAGAACTTCGGGAAGACGCGTTCCGCAAGTTCCCGGAGTGGCACAGCCGAACCTCCCACCCACGGCATCAGAACACAGTCCATCTCGGGGTCCGGCCCCTCCGCCAGCGACAGGACCGCCCCTTCCGCCGGAATGCGAATCACGCCCGCCCACTCGAACGGATATTCCGGATCGAGGAACGTCGGCTTCACCGCCAGCGCACGATCCAGGTCGAAGCCGCCAAGGTCCAGAATGTCGGACATGGCAGCCGCCCCCATGGAGACGCGGCGGATCTTCGCCATGCCGTTCATGGCATGGAGGCGCGCCTCGATCGCATCGGCCTGCTCCGGCGTCACGAGATCGATCTTGTTCAGCAGGATGACGTCGGCAAACGCGATCTGGGAGCGGACTTCGTCGCTGGAATCCAGATGCTGCTCCAGGTGCTTGGCGTCCACGAGCGTCACTACGCCGTCCAGACTCAGTTCCTCCCGCACCTCGTCATCCACGAAGAACGTCTGGGCGACCGGGCCCGGGTCCGCCATGCCCGTGGTCTCGATGAGGATCCGGTCGAACTTGTCGCGGCGCTTCATCAGATTGCCGAGGATGCGGATGAGATCGCCGCGCACGGTGCAGCAGATGCAGCCGTTGTTCATCTCGAAGATCTCCTCGTCGGAGCGGATCACGAGATCCTGATCGACGCCGATCTCGCCGAACTCGTTCTCGATCACCGCGATACGCTGACCGTGGTTCTCGGTCAGGATCCGGTTGAGGAGCGTGGTCTTGCCGGAGCCTAGAAAGCCGGTAAGCACCGTCACGGGCACACGTGAGTTCATGGTCTGTCTCCTTCTGGAACGTCAATGCGTCATTGTCGCTGCACGCTCCTGTACACGCAACCGTGTGGCACGTAGAATTTCGCGGTATTCGATCTGCTGAGTCCCGATCCGGTTCGGATGAGGGACATCTTCCGGCCAGAGGTGCAATCTCGCCATTCCTGGCGCGGCAATTTCTTGGGACCGCCCCCGTATGGACTCTTCGCCGACCATCCCGCTTCCCCCTCTGGCGGCGTGGAAGCTCGATGCCTACATCATCGCTGCATGCTGGAATGCCCGTGGCACCTCGGCTGCGTTCGCGGCGGCCGACGGGCAGATCCTGCTCACCGACCGCGCGAAGCCGCCGACCGTCAGGCGGGTGGACTCCGGCGCACTGCAGGTTCTCGCACTTTGCGCACTCGGCGCCGATGCCTTCGCGCTCACGACCGACACGGGCTCGGTGACGGGCCTGTATCCGTCCGGCGAAACGCGGGAACTGGCTCGATTTCCCGGTCAGTGGATCGACCGGATCGCCGCCGGCGCCGACGGGAGGCTGGCCGTCGCAGTGGGGCGGCATGTTGTCGCGCTGGAGGCCGACGGTCGCGAGTTGTCGAGGTTCGGGCCTCACGAAAGCACCGTCGCGGGTGTCGGGTTCTCGGCCGACGGGAGCCGAGTCATCGCGTCGCACTACGGTGGCGCGAGCATCTGGAAGGTCGAGGAGCCGGCGTCGCCGCCGCGCAGACTTCGATTCGCGGGCTCGCACCTGGAGATCACCATGTCTCCCAATGCGCGCTTCCTGGCAACTTCCACACAGGAGAAGGAACTCCACGTGTGGCGACTCAAGGAGAACAGGGACATGCGCATGAGCGGCTACTACGCGAAGGCGCATTTCCTGTCGTGGAGCGCCGATCTCGCATGGCTCGTCACTAGTGGTGGCGACGCCGCGATTGCCTGGCCATTCGCCGGCAAGGGCCCGGAGGGCCAGGGACCGCGAATGGTCGGCCCCATCAGCGAGTCGCTGGTGTCCTGCGTGGCATGCCATCCCTCCGCCCCGATCGTCGCGATCGGCTACGGCTCAGGTGCTGTCGTCCTGTCCAGCCTCACGGAGACCCCGCTGGACGTCCTGATCGACGAGGGATCCGGCGAACCGGTTACGGCCTTGAACTGGTCCCCGGACGGCAATCTGCTCGCCAGCGGCACCCGCGACGGCAAAGCCGGCCTGGCCTACGTCGGCGAGTCATGAGCGGTCGCGGCCGGGGGTTCCCGGCCGCCCCCCGTACCCGTACAGCCCGCCCGGCCTGCGCGACAGCGAAAGCCGGGCGAAACTGGCATCAGGCCACGGCGATGGGATTGCCGGGTGAACCGGTGCCGCCCTTGATGGGCAACGGACTGAACACGAAGGCGAACTTGTAGACCTTGTCCGCCGCAAGATGGTCGAGACGGATGTTTTCGAGAATGTGGATGCCGTTTCTCGTGAGGAAGATCTGGTGGACCGGGAAGGCCAGATCCGGATCCGGATTGGGCACGACCTCGATGGCCCACACGTCGGCCGCCCCCACGGAAATGCCCTTCGACACCAGCCAGTTCGCCGCTTCCACGCCGATCCCGGGCTCCCCCGAGTTGAAGCGGGCGTTGTCCTTCATCCAGAGGTTCTCGCCCCAGCCGGTACGCCAGCACACCATGGCGCCCTCGGTGATGTCGGCCTCCGTCATCCCCTGCCTCGCGAGGCAGGCCTTGAGGTCCGCAACGGTGATTTCCTCTCCCTTGTCCAGCATGCGTCCCTTGAGGCCGGCGACGTCGAACAGGATGCCGCGGCAGAAGAAGGGCCGGACGTTCTCGACGCCCAGTTTCACCAGTCCGTAAGCACCGGAAGTGGCACCCGGACCGGTTCCCGCGTTGTGCAGGTCCACGCCCGTATGACCGTTGTAATAGATCTCCTTGGACTTGTCGCCCATGCCGCCTGCGGTGCGGCAGCCGATGTGGCCGAGACCATCGAACTGGGTGCCGACCTGCCCGATTTCCGTGGTCAGGATTTCGTCATGCCAGATCGTCTGGTTTTTGCCGTACGCGCCGCCGGTGGGATTTCCGGGAATGCGAAGCACCCAGGCCCGCTGCCCGAAAAGCGGCATGCCGAACTCATACACGCGGCCGAGGCTATACACCTTGCCGGTGCGGATCAGGGAGACCGCATCCATCGTCGTCTTCGGACCCATCCAGTTCGTGGCACCGATCTGGTCGTCCTTGCCCCATCGGGACGGCCACCACTTCTGCGCCATCGGGGTCCCGTCGATCGTGCCTTCCGCAGCTTCCGCGGGTTTCACGAGGTCGAGTTCGTGCATCGCCACGGTGACAGCGCCGACAGCCGCCGTCGCTGCGGCGGCGCCGCGGATGAAATCGCGCCTCGGCGGCGACTCGATTTCCTGAGTCCGCGGTTGTGTCACGCCTTCCAACTCCTGCTTGTCGTCTGCCACGATAATCCTCCCGGTTCGATGGTGCACTGCGGTCCATGCGCATGGCTTCTTCGCGCCACACAGTAACTCTTGCCATGACGATGCTCCGGGAAATAGACTACCCCAGTGTTCCTGAGCAACACCATTGCGTAGGTTGCATCCGGGACGGTCCGTACCCCCTGACCCGCGCGCCGTCGTCCATTCATGCCACTCCAGCGGAGGCGAGACTTGAGCCCCGAGAACTGTGTCGCCATATCGGTCGAACCGCGCCCTGTCGAGAGCCTGGTGGCTTCGGCGGAAGCGCTGTGCGAATCCCTCAACGAACGGTTCACGCCATTGCGCAGGCAGGTGTTCAGGACCATCGCGGAGTCGTCCGGGCCCATCTCCGCCTATCGGATCCTCGATCGCCTCCTCGACTCCGGCCTGGGGTCCGGCCCGCCCACGGTGTACCGCGTTCTGGAATTCCTGCAGCGCCTCAACCTGATCCATCGGGTGGAGTCGCTCAACGCCTTCGTCGCCTGCATGTCGCCGGAGCGACATCACACCTGCCAGTTCCTGATCTGCACAAGTTGCGGCACCACTGCCGAGATGGAAGCGGAGAGCCTCCTGGCCTCCATGTCCGGCATCGCCAGTGGAATCGGGTTTTCCGTGAATACAGCCGTACTGGAATTGAAGGGGGTCTGTCGAGGCTGCCGGGACGTGAGCGGCGCGCTGAGTCTTGCGAGCGCCTAGGGCAGGTCCGCACAACCTACGCGGTCGCGACGGAGGTCTTTCGGGCCGATGGCAAGAAGGCCCGGGCAACGCCTGCCGCTCGGCGCGATGACGCCGCAGCTCGCGCGTCGGGGCCTTGCCGCCCGGCTAGGCCGGCAAGGAAGGGTCGGCCCGTGTTCGGACTTGACGCGCCTCTCTCTCCAGCGCCATCTGCTCGAACATCGGCAGGTCTCGCGCGAGACTTTCCTCCACCACGCTCGCCGGCAACTCCCGCGTAACGAACTGAAGCACGGTGGCACGTTCCAGACGTCCCCAGTTCGCCAGGGCCACGGGCGGCTTCATGACGTGCTGGACGCTCTGGAGCACGACCGGCGCCCGGTCGAATCCGGCGACGGCAATGCAGGCCCTCACCCGGTACATCACCTCGCCATGCATGCGCATGCCGGCATTGAGCCACCCGTGGAGTCCGTCCCATGACGTCGCGCCGGGAATCCTCACCCTGAAGCGATGGAGGTCGCGCTCGAGCTCACCCGAAGAGGTCGCGGCTGCACCCAGCCAGTCATCCAGACGTCCGGACCGCGAGAATTCTCCCGAGAAGCCGCCGCCTGCGCCGCGAAAGTCCGCCGACGCGCCATCTGCGACCGGAACCGGACCGGCGATCCTCCGGATGCGGGCTTCGAGATACTCTCGGTGGCTGGTGCCGACGAGATCCGCGTGCGTCAGCAGGACGCGATCGGCGAGGGCAAGCTGCTTGAGGTCGTGGGACGCGTCCGGCAGGTCGTCGTGCGCGACACGCACGTCCACGACCGCAACGACGCTGTCGAGGCGGAAGTACTGCGTCACCAGCGCATTGTTGAGGAGCGTCTGCATCACCGGCGCGGGATCCGCCCCGCCGGCGGTCTCGACGATCACACCGTCGAACGCGGCATCGGGACCGCGAGCCCTCGCGGCATGCAACCGCCGCAGCGAGTCCACCAGGCCGGACCTGGCCACGCAGCAAAGGCACCCCACCGCATGCGGCACCAATTCGCCTTCGACGTGTGCGGAGAGCCGCGCGGTCGACGTCGCCTTGCCCGACTCATTGGTGACGACGGCCCAGTTTCGGCCGGCTTGAGTCGCCAGAAAGCGGTTGATGACCGTAGTCTTGCCACTTCCCAACGCACCGAGCACCACCACGACGGGTGTACGGAAGGGGCTGTCATCGGGCTCGAAGGCATTCAAGGCGGCAGTCTCCAGAGGTCGGAAGACATTGCCACCTTCACGGTTGGGAACACTATTTCATTTGGCGGCGCGGCCCTCGCGGAGATCGCGCCGTCCTGCGACGGAGGCGACGGAGCACGGCCATACTCCCTCCCCTGCGTGGCACGGACCCGCAGGCGCCTCGCGCTGCAAGGACCGACCTCCGGTCCTGTCGAGGCGCCCCCCCTCAGCGACTGCGAGGGCTTTCGGCGTCCATCCCGGCGAGTCTGTCCAGGGCTTCGCCCGTCACGCGGAAGTTGGTCCAGTCTTCCATGGGAGTGGCGCCCAGGGACTTGTAGAAATCCCAGGCCGGCGTGTTCCAGTCGAGGGCGGACCATTCGAAGCGGCCGCAGCCACGCTCCTTCGCGACGCGGGCGCACGCGAGCAGCAATGCCTTGCCGTAGCCTTTGCCCCGATGGACCGGCGGCACGAAGATGTCCTCCAGCCACAGGCCACGGCGGCCCAGAAAGGTCGAGAAGTTGTGGAAGTGCACGGCAAAGCCGACCGCCTCCCCTCCCGCATAGGCCAGAAGCACCTCCGCTCCCGGCTGGGCACCGAACAGGGACTCACGGAGGGAGTCCTCCGTCGCGACCACGAGATGGGTCAGCTTCTCGTACTCGGCCAGGGCCTGGATGAAATGCAGGATGACGGGGAGGTCATCAGCGGTCCCGGGACGGATCTGCACGGATGCGGTCATCAACGATACCTCAGGGAGTGGGCGCTCCAGAGCGTGAGCGCAAACAGAACGAGGGCACCGCCCTGATGGGCTGCCCCCAGCGCTACCGGAACCTGCAGCATCAGGGTCGAGATGCCCAGGATGATCTGCACGGCCAGCATGGCAAGCAGCAGGTTCAGCGGCCTGCGTATGGCATCCGTCAGATCGACCGCGCGACTGCGCCACCACAAGATCGGCACCAGGAAGAAAAGCGACCAGGCGATCAGCCGATGATTGAACTGCACGGTGGTGAGATTGTGGAAGAGGTTCTCCCACCAGGGCGAGAGTTCGGCGAGCCCCGGGGGAACCCAGTGCCCGTCCATGAGCGGAAACGTGTTGTACGCGTACCCCGCGCGGGTGCCGGCGACGAGGGCCCCGGACAGCACCATCACGTAGACCCACACCGCAAGGCCCGTTGCGAAGCGGGCCAGTCCGGCACGCTTGCTGCCGGGCCGCGTCGGCCGGTCGGGAGCCAGCAGCCCGAGCGCCGTCCAGAACATCGCCGCGAAAATCAGAAAGGCCATTCCGAGATGAACAGCGAGGCGCACATGGCTCACCCGAGGCGTGTCGACCAGCCCGCTCTTCACCATCCACCAGCCGATCGCCCCCTGAATCCCGCCCAGACAGAAGATGCCGATCAGCCTCGGCAGCAGGGACCGCTCGATCTGGCGGCGCACGGCGAACCACACGAAGGGGATCAGGAACACGAGCCCGATGGTGCGCCCCAGCAGCCGGTGCAGGTACTCCCACCAGAAGATGCCCTTGAATTCGTCGAGGCCCATGCCGCGGTTCACCTTCAGGTACTCGGGCGTTTCCCGGTACTTGGCGAACATGGTCTCCCACGCTTCCTGGGTAAGGGGCGGGAGAGTGCCGGCGATGGGTTGCCATTCGACGATCGACAACCCGGAGCGGGTGAGACGCGTGACGCCGCCGACGACGATCATGATGAAGACCAGGGCGCAGCACACCAGCAGCCAGGCGGCGATGCGGCGACGCGCAACTGCCGGTGGCGGCACCGCCGCGGCGCGAGGAAGACTCAGAACTTGATCCATGGACGGATTGTAGCTTGGGGCCTCGGAGGACTCGGGACAGGGCAGCAAGGCCGACCGGCACCGCGCGGGCCGTGCGGACTTTGCTTTACGCCAGACCAGCCTCTCGGCGCGAAGTTCGCTTCTTCCGAACGCAGCACGCTCGTGCGCGGAGGTGGTGGTGGATAACAGGCTGGAATTCCCGATCAATCCCGGGGCCTATCAGTGGACGGGCCGCTTCATGCGCGTGCTGCGCCGCATGCTCAAGGTGAACATCCGGCTCCACGACGACGACGACGACCGCATCGACGTCGGCGACATCTTCGTCTTCAACCATTTCGCCCGCTTCGAAACCTTCATCCCGCAGTACCTGTTCTGGGAGCACAGCGGCGTGCACTGCCGGTCGGTGGCCGACCGCGACCTCTTCTCGGGCCGCGACCGGTTCGCGAACTACCTGAAAGCCGTGGGCGCGATTCCGAACGACTACCCGGATCTGCTGGCCCTGCTCGCGGCCGAGGTGCTGCGCGGCCGCAAACTGATCGTTTTTCCCGAAGGCGGCATGGTCAAGGATCGGCAGGTCCTGGATGCCGGCGGCGATTACAGCGTCTACTCCCGCAGCGCGTCGCAGCGGCGGAAGCATCACAGCGGCGCGGCCGTGATAGCCCTCGCACTCGAAGTGTTCAAGCAGGCGGTGCTGCACGCAGAGGACCGCGGCGACCGTTCCCGGCTCGACAGCTGGTGCAACGTTCTCGGCATCGGCGACCACGCCACGCTGCTCGCCCGGGCGCGCCGCCCGACCCTGATCGTCCCCGCGAACATCACCTTCTATCCGCTTCGCGTCCGAGGCAATCCGCTGCTGCATGGTGTCGAGTTCTTCAACCGCGGCATCAGCCCGCGCATGCGAGAGGAGCTGCTCATCGAAGGCAACATCCTGCTGAAGGATACGGACATGGACATCCGCCTCGGTACACCGGTCCGGGCAGCGGATCACTGGAGTGAGCGCGACCGGCGGGTCGTCGCGATCCGCGCGGCAAAGCTCGGCGGACTGCAGGACGCGTTCACCACCCGGTCGAGTCGCGTCGAGCGCCGCCTGATCGCCAACGCCACGCGGCTCCAGGCCGAACGGGTGCGTGACGCCTACATGCACGGGATGTATCAGCTGGTGACGGTGAACCTGAGCCATCTCGTCGCGCTCGCCATCTACGAACTCATGGATACCGGCCGGACGGAGATCGCAGCGCAGGAACTGCACCGTACTCTCTATCTCGCCGTGAAGAAGCTCCAGCGGACCGAGGGCGTAAGCCTGCACCGGAGCCTGCGCAACCCTGAGGCCTACGGTGAACTCGCTTCGGGGCGCTCCGCCGGGCTGGACGAGTTTGTCCGGACGGCGACCCACCTGGGCTTGCTCGAACAGACGGACACCTACTACCGCTTTCTGCCGAAGCTGCTCGGCGACCACGACTTCGATCAGGTGCGTCTCGAGAACCCGGTGGAGGTGTTCGCGAACGAGGTCGCGCCGTTGCGCCCGGTCTTCACCGCCGTCGCTGACGCCATCCGGGAGGTCGGCCAGTTGTCCGACCAGGACTTTGCCCGCCTTCAGTTCGACGACGAACTGCGCTCGCTCGCCTGGGACCATGCGCAGTTCGACAAACCTCGCCATCGGGCCGTCAACCGTCTCCAGACGCAGACGGCCGCCGCCTCGCCCCGGCTGGATATCCCCGGAGATCGCCGCGACATCGGCGTGGTGCTCGTGCATGGCTTTCTCGCGTCGCCCGCCGAAGTGCGCGGTCTGGGAGACGCGCTGTCGGCAGCCGGGATTGCCCATCACGCGGTGCGCCTGAAGGGACACGGAACGTCCCCGTGGGATCTGCGATCGCGCACCTGGCACGACTGGCTGGCCAGCGTGCGTCGCGGCTATCGCATCCTCGCGCCGTTCGTCGACCGCATCTGCCTCGTCGGCTTCTCGACAGGAGGCTCCCTGTGTCTGCATCTGGCGTCAGAACAGCCGGCGCAGCTTGCGGGCGTGGCGGCCGTCTCGGCCCCCATGAGGTTCCGCGACCGGAACATGGCCTTCGTGCCCTTCATGCATCGGACAAATCGTCTGGTGGAACGCGTGCGCGAACATGGCGTCCTGCCGTTCCGTCCGAATCATCCGGAGCATCCCCACATCAACTACGCGCACATGCCGATCCGGGCGCTCTACGAACTGGGGTGTCTGGTCGAGGATCTGCCCAAGCATCTCGCGCAGATCAGCCACCCTGCACTGGTGATGCAGGGAGATGCCGACCCGGTGGTGGATCCCGCGAGCGCCCAGGCGCTGTACCGCGCGATCGGGTCTTCGCGGAAGAAGCTGGTGATGATCCCTTCCCGACGACATGGGATCTTGCATTCCGACGTGGGCGGGACCTGGGGCGAGATTCTCTCGTTCGTAGAACAGTGCGGTGGTCGTCAATTGAGGCACGTCAGCCGCCCAGCCCAGGAAGTTTGAGGGTGAGGGCCATGCTGATTTCTGAACCGGTCATGGCATACCGCAACGGGGCCTCAAAACGACCGCACTCATGACCACGTTCCGCGGAAACAGGTACTCCCAATAGCGCAGAAGCGCCAGCGGACGAACATTTCGCCCGATTGCGCTCCCCGCGTAACATGCGGGCCATGAAATACGAGAACCTCATCGGGCTCCGCTACACCCGGGCCCGCCGCACGAGTCAGTTCGTGGTCTTCCTTTCCATCGTGTCGATGGCCGGCGTCGCTCTGGCGGTCGCGGCGCTCATCGTCGTGCTTTCGGTTGTGAATGGCTTCGAGCACGAGTTCCGACGGGGCATTCTGGGCGCCACGCCTCACGTCCAGGCCACAGGCTATGACGGCACCATTCCGGACTGGAAGGCCGTCGCCGCCCACGCGAACTTGCTGACGGGCGTGAAGGCGGTTGCACCGTACGTCTCGGGTCAGGGGCTCATCTCGATGGGCACCAAGGTCCAGGGAGCTGTCCTGCGGGGAATCGACCCGGCACTGGAATCACGAGCCTCGGACCTGGCCCGGCAGATCAAGGATGGAAAGCTCGAGGACCTGAAGCCCGGATCCATGGGCCTGGTGCTCGGCTCGGAACTCGCCAGGAATCTGGGGGTGAAGGTCGGCGACCGCGTCGCCCTGGTGATTCCCGATGCGAACAGCACATCCGAGCAGGCCATGCCGCGAATGAAGCCGGCACGGGTGGTCGCCACCTTCAGTGTGGGCATGTACGACTTCGACAACGGCCTCGCGCTCGTGCACATCGACGACATGCGCTCGATCTTCCGGCTGGGAGACCGCGTCTCCGGCGTTCGCATCCAGCTCGAGGATCCGATGCTCGCGCCGCTCGTCGCGGAGGAACTCGCCCAGCGGCAGCTCGACCTCTTCATCACCGACTGGACCCGGGGCAATGCGAACCTGTTCCATGCGGTCAGGACCTCCAAGCGCATGGTGGTGCTCGTGGTGTCACTGCTGATCGTTGTCGCGGCCTTCAACATCGTCACTTCGCTCGTGATGGCCGTGACGGACAAGCGCTCGGACATCGCCATCCTGCGCACGCTGGGCGCCACCCCCGGCGCGATCATGCGCATCTTCGCCGTGCAGGGCGTCACCATCGGGGTGGTAGGAACGGTGATCGGGACGGTGCTCGGCATCCTCATCGCGCTGCAGGTGCCCACCATCGTTCAGTGGGCCGAGCGCACGTTCGGCTTCAAGGCCATCGACGCCGAGATCTACCGCATCGCCGAACTGCCCTCCCAGCTGCAGTGGGGCGATGTGCTGGTCACTGCCGGCGTGGCGCTGGTGGTGTCGGCCCTGGCAACGCTCTACCCCAGCCTCCGCGCCGCGCGGGTCAAGCCGGCGGCGGCGCTGCGTCACGACTGACCGCACCACGGGGATACCCGCGCGTCATGGGGCGTATCATCGGCGCTCCCTCAAGAGTCCCCGAGATGGCCATGTACGACGTGTCCCGATTTGTTCGCCGGCTGGTGCCGGCGCTGGCCCTCGTGCTCGCCGCGTGCGGCACGAATCCCGTCACCGGCAAGAAGGAACTGCAGCTCGTCGGCGAAGCCGAGGAAATCGCGATCGGCCAGCAAAGCTATGAGCCGGCGCGCCAGGCGCAGGGCGGCGACTACGTCATCGACCCCGGACTCACGGAGTACGTGCGTGAAGTCGGCAACCGGCTGGCTGCCGTCTCGGACCGCAAGCTGCCCTATGAATTCGCGGTCCTGAACGACAGCGTGCCGAATGCCTGGGCTATGCCCGGAGGCAAGATCGCCGTGAACCGTGGCCTCCTCTACGAACTCAAGTCTGAATCGGAGCTCGCCGCCGTCCTCGGACACGAAATCGTCCACGCCGCCGCCAGGCACGGTGCCAAGAGCATGGAGCGTGGCTATCTCCTCCAGGGCGCCGTGATGGCGGTGGGACTGGGCTCGCAGAACCAGAAGTACTCGCAGCTCTACGTGCAGGGCGCGCAGATCGCCGCCCAACTCGTCTCCACGCGCTACGGACGGGACGCCGAACTCGAGTCCGATCTCTACGGCACCCGTTACATGAAACGCGCCGGGTATGACCCTCGCGCATCCATCACGCTTCAGGAGACCTTCGTCCGGTTGAGCAAGGGGCGGCAGCAGAGCTTCATCGACGGGTTGTTCGCGAGCCATCCGCCTTCGGAGGAACGGGTAGCCGCCAACCGGAAGACCGCTGCAGAACTCGGCGACGGCGGCGATGCCGGCGAGGAGCGCTACAAGCAGAAGACCGCAGACCTGTTCCGGCGCAAGCCCGCCTACGATGCCCATGCCGAAGGCGTGCGCGCTCTGGCGAAGGGCGACTATCCTGCGGCCACCACCTCCGCGAAACGCGCGATCGCGCTGGAGCCGCAGGAGGCCCGCTTCCACGAACTGCTGGGCGATATCGAACTCGGCCAGAAGCGTCTGGACACCGCGCTCGTGCACTATGCGCAAGCCATCCGGCTGCAGGAGAACTACTTCAAGCCGCACGTGCAGTCCGGCATCGCGCTGTTCAGCGCGGGCCGGCGCGGCGATGCGGAACCCTACCTTCGTCGCAGCCTGCAGTTGCTGCCGACGGCGCCCGCCCATTACTTCCTCGGCATTCTTTCCGAGGAGCGCGGCAAGGTCGACGAGGCGCTCCAGCATTACGAGGTCGCGGCCGGGGCGGGCTCGGATCTGGGACGACAGGCTTCCGCCCGGTTCGTACGGCTCGATCTCCCGCGCAATCCCGCCCGCTATCTGCAGGCCGACGTGCAGGCGGCGACCGACGGCACCCTTTATGCGATCCTCCAGAACGCGGCCCCGGTGCCGCTAGTGGATGTCAGCCTTCGCGTCGTGAGGTCGGACGGGCAGCGCATCGTGGAGCAGACCCCCACGTTCACCCTGCGGGAGCCACTGCAGCCCGGAAAGGTCGCACAGATTCCCATGGTCCGGGCGACGATGCGCAGCCCCGGGGATATCCAGTTCTACCGCGTGGTGGTGGAGTCGGTCCGCGCCATGCCGCAGCAATAGCGACCCGCACCGTTCCGGCCGCCCGGCGCGAGGGCGGGGGCGACGGCAGGGGCGATGCCTGCTAACCTTTCCGCTTTCGCCACTTTCCGATTCCGACTGCCATGGCCCAAGGTCCCGACGACTCCATGGATGCCGAGATGGACGCATCCGACCTCTATCGCGAAGAGATGATCACCGACCGCCGCGTCGGCACGATTCGCGTCCTTCAACCCATCACGGCGGACGGCCAGCCCGATCCCTCGCGCGAGGCCCAGTACATCGGGGAAGCGCAGATCATGACGTCCGTCGGCGCCCTGCCCCTCAGCTTCGAGCTGCCCTCCGGCTCGCTGTCCGTCGCCGTCGCTGGCTACGGCGCAGCCGCCAAGGTCGCGCTGGAACGTGCCATGCGCGAGCTTCAGGAGATGCGGCGTCAGGCGGCGTCTTCGATCGTTCTCCCGCCCGGCGGCGCAGGCGGCGGCGGTGGTGGTTTTGGTGGGGGTGGCGGTTTCGGCGGAGGTGGCGGCTTCGGCGGCGGGGGGCGCGGCGGCATTCAGTTGCCCTGACCGGCGCTTCGGCGCGACCTGGGCCGGCGAGGCGACGCGCCCGTCGGCTCCCGTCAGATATCGAGAAACCAGGTCAGGATCTGCTTGGCGATGAAGCCAAGCATGCCGAACGCCAGCACGAAGAACAGCACGAAGGTCCCGAGCCGGCCCGCCTTCGACTCACGCGCCAGATTCCAAATGATGAACAGCATGAAGAGGATGAAGCCGGTGAGCCCGAAGGTGAGCCCGAACTCCGAGACCTGCTCTTCCGTCAGCCCGAACATCCCCCCGGGCGCCATTTCCGCGGTGGTCTGACCCTCGCTGGTCGCCCGGCCTTCGACGGCCTGGGCACGGGCGGCGGTCATCGCCTCGCCGGCCAGCGGTCCGCGTCCACCAGATCCCGGCAGGCATGCCATGTCGCGTGACCGATCACTGGCACGCTGACGACGAATCCGAGGAAACCGAGTGCGATCGACAGGGCGGCGGCCAGCATGATGAGCGTCGCCCAGAATCCCATCGCCACCGGGTTGTCGCCGACGGCCCGCACGCTGGCAAGGATGGCGGTGCGCAGGTCCATGTCGCGTTCCAGCAGCAGCGGCGGGGACACCGCCGTGACCGCGAACACCAGGGACGCTCCGAGGCCGCCGAGAAGCAACCACATCAGAAACAGCCCATTGCCCTGACCGACCAGCGCATAGCGCAGGAAAGTCATGGGGGAATACACGTCGGCGCGCACGAACCACGCGAAGAGCGCCGTGGAGGCGACGACCCAGGCGGTCGCTGCAAGCAGCAGCAGGATACCGAGCCACACCAGCGGTCGGGTGCCTCGACGCCAGGCTCCCAGCACGTCGAGCAGACGCGTCTCCCGCCCGGCCGCGTGTACCCGACTCAGTTCATAGAGGCCCGTCGCGAGAATCGGGCCGACCAGGACGAACCCCGAAACCGCCCCCGGCATCAGCGGCCAGTACAGCAGGGTGACGGCGACGATCATCAGGCCGCCAATGGCCGTCATGAGGCCGTGCATCGCACTCGGAAATCCGAGCGCCAGGAAGTCGCGCCATCCCGCCGCGAGCCAGCGCAGTGGGCGATGCCACTCGACCTGCCGGACCGCAGGTACTTCGCCGCGCGCGGGTTCCTGGCTCGCAGGGTTCACGGCACAGCCTCTCCGAGCGCCTGCGCCGGAACCTCGTACAGCGCGCCGCCAGCGAACACGAGGGCGGCGCGTACGCGCAACCCGGGAAACAGCGCCGTCGCCGCGCGCGCGTATGCCTGCATCTGCGGCAGATGCGGTTCGGCGGCGGCCGGCAACGCGGTGCCCTCCGAACGCTCTCCGGTCTTGTAGTCGAGCACCCACACATCCGTACCGATCTTCACCACGCGGTCCATGCGTCGCAGTTCCCCCTCGTGCGAGACGAAGGAGACTTCATTGCGTGCCCAGTCGTATTGCGCGGGATCAATGAACAGCTCGAGCGCCGGGGACGCGAGAATCGTCCGCGCTGCGCGCAGATCGTCGCGGAAGGTGCCGTCGTCCGTTCCGGCCAGGCGCTGCAGCAACGACTCGTCGTCTATCGCGTCGGGGGGCGTGAGGTGTTCGAGCAGCCAGTGGATCCGCTCGCCCCGGTCCGTCGCGGCCGTCGTGTCGGCATTGCCCCGGGTCCCCGCCGCGAACGGCTCCTGCCAGCGCGGGTCCACTTCCACCGGTGGGGACGGCGGCGCGGCCGACACGGTGTCGGATTCGCTCTCGAGACTGCTTCCGATCGACTCGGGCAGGACGCCTGCAAGTCTCTCGTACCAGGTAGGCGAGGCGGCTCGCTGCGCGCGCTCGCTCCCGCTGACGAACAACACCTGTTTCGCGCGGGTCATCGCCACATAGAGGGCGTTCAGTTCTTCTCTCGCTGCGGCCTGCCGCTCTTCGGTGCGTCGCCCGTCGAGCACCGCAGGGTCATCCGCCTTGCGCGTGCGCACGCCGAACCATACCGGCGTTTCGGAAGCGGGCGGCCAGTCGACGAGCACTTCGAAGCTGTCCGTCCTGTCCATGCCGTTGGCGTCGACAATGAACACGATCGGCGCCTCCAGGCCCTTCGCGCCGTGGACGGTCAGGATCCGCACGGCATCCTCTCCCGTGCCGACAGCCCCTTCGTCGGGCGCCTCCTGCGTCGCCCCGTCGCGCATCTCGGTCAGCGCATCGAGGAACCGCTGCAGGCTCGGATAGCGTCCGGCATCGAGCGAAAGCGCGAGTTCGACCAGCGCCAGCAGATTCGCCCGCGCGCCCTCGCGCAAAATCGGCGCGACCGCGGCGTCGTAGCGCTCCAGCACCTCGCCGGAGAAGTAGATGCGGTCCAGCAGATCGTGAACCGGCAGGTGTGTCGAAGCATTCCGCCATTCGTCGAGCAGCGCATGGGCGCGCTGCAGGCTCGCCGGACAGCGGTCGCGCTCGCAAAGCCGCGCGAGTCGCTCCCACCAGGTGGGCGCATCGAACTGCGCGATGCGGATCAGATCGTCATCCGTGGCCGAGAAGAGCGGCGAGCGCAGCACGTGCGCGAGATCGAGGTCTGAGAACGGGGTAACCAGGAAACGCAGCAGCGCCTCCATGTCCAGCACTTCCAGGCGGTCCAGCAGTCCGCCCTTGCGGGTGGTGACGTAAGGGATGCCTGCCGCGCGAAAGGCTTCCTCGAAGGCGACCACGTGGCGACGCTTGCGCGTGAGCACCATCACATCGCGGAACTGCGCGCGGCGGGAGCGGGCTCCGTCGCGGAGGATCCACTTGCCGACGATCGAAGCGATCTCACGGGCCACTGCCGAGGCCTCGGCCGCACGGGCGCGTTCCTCGTCTTCGCCGATGGGTTCGGTGAGGGGATCCCGCAGCGGCTGGTCCGCACCCGATGCGCTCTGCGTTCCTGCAGGACGGGGCGCCAGCGGGAGCATCCGAACATACCCCGGCAGATCGGTCTGCACGGCCTCGTGCCTTTCGAAACCCGGGAACTCGGCTGCCGCCGCACCGAACACGACATTGACGGCTTCCAGCACCGCGGGCGCGCAGCGCCAGGACGTGTCGACGCCGTGAATCTCCGCATGCAGATGCTCCCGCAGGTACTCGGCCGCACGGTCGAACAGCCGCGAGTCCGCGCGCCGGAAACGATAGACGGACTGCTTCGGATCGCCCACGACGAACAGCGTCGGCAAGCGCCCGGCATCCCGCGAGGCGTCGAGCCAGGCGAGCAGCGACTGCCATTGGAGCGGATTGGTATCCTGAAACTCGTCGACCAGCAGGTGCCGATAGCGCGAATCCATCCGGTGCAGCAGAAAGGCCGCGGAATCGGATCGCGACAGCAACTGACGCGCGCGCCACTCGATGTCGGTGAAATCCATGGCGCTGCGCCGCTCCTTCACCCGCTGATACTGATCGAGCAGCGCCGCCCCGCAGCGGAACACCGCTTCGTTCGTCCGGAGCCAGATCTGTTCGCAGCGATGCTCCCAGGCGTCCCGATACTGCGCCGGCAGGCGCTCGTGAAGTTGCAGCAGGCGCTGGCCCGGCGCACCGAGATCCCGGATGCGCTTCGCCTGCGGTTCCAGTGAGATCGGCGTTCCGGACTGGGTAAACAACGCCGACCGGGCGGTCTCGAACCGCGCTTCGATATCGTCGGTTGCCAGCGCATTTCGCGCAGCGGCGATACGGTCGTCGAACTTCTTCAGACCGAGAGATGCCAGGATGTCGGCAAACTCCCCGAGCCCGGACAACCAGTCCGATCCGTCGTGCACGAGGGTGAGCGGATCGTCGTCGAGATTTGTCCGGAGCCCCTCGCGGAGGACATCGAGCGCATGGGCAACGGGGTCGGCGCGACCTTCCGCCATGGCCCACCATTGCGCCCGCTCGTCCATGAATGCCTCGAGCAGGTTCCGCGTGCTCGGGAGATCGTAGCGTTCGACGAGCAAACGCAGCGAGGCCTCCAGGACCGGATCGCCGCCGCGGCCCGCGAGCCGTGTCCACTCCCGCCACGCTTCGTCGAAGCGCGGACTCTCCCGGTCCAGCAGGGTGATCGCTCCCGTCGCCGCATCGATCGGCGCCCGTCGGAGCACCTGCAGGAACCAGCCGTGAAAGGTATCGATCGTGACGCCGCTCTCGGTCCCGCTGGAACGCTCGAACAGCGTCCTGGCACGCTCTGCGTACGCATCGAGGAGCGATTCCGGCGCGTGCCGTTCGCGAAGCATCTGCCGCAGCCTGCCGTCGTCCGCGCCGGCGAATTCGCGAAGCCACTGCTGCAACCGCACGGTCATCTCCAGCGACGCCTTGCGCGTGAACGTCAGCGCCAGGATGGACGATGGCTCCGCACCGTCGAGCAGCAGCCGGACGATGCGCGAGACGAGCAGCCAGGTCTTGCCCGACCCGGCACACGCGCGCACCACGACCGTCTTCGTCGGATCGAGGGAAGCGCGCACATGCGGGTCGTTCACGCGCCCTCCCAATGCTGACGGCGACACAGGCCGCCCATCTCGCAGTAGGTGCACGCGACGGTGTCGCCGATGGCGACAAGGGGGGCGCCAGCGCGAACGGCGCTGAAGACCGATGCGATTCTCTCGCGCTCGGCTTCGGCAGCGGCAGCGGGCGCGCGCGCCGGCTCGACGAGGGTCACCTCGTCGTCGATCGCGACGAATCCGAACTGCTCGACATCCTCGCGAAGCAGGGCATAGCAGGAAAGCTGCACGTCATCCCGCTGCGACAACAGCTTGTCGAGGTCGCCCTTTCTCTGCGCCTTGTAGTCGAGCACCGAGAACACGTCGCCGTCATCCGGGACGCGCAGGCGGTCCACGCGATCGAGACGCCCGTGAAGGATCAGGTGCGTGCCGTCATCGAGGACGATCACCGTCTCCGCCGGCACCTCACCTTCGGACCAGAGCCAGCCTTCGGCCTCCCGCAACCGCTGCCAGACGAGGTACGAGGGAATCCTCCGGCGCCATCGGATTGCCCACGCGTGCGCAAGCGGGTCGCGCTCCGATTCGACCTCGAAGACGTCGTCGGTGGCGCGAAGCAGTTCCCGCTCCGCCTCGCCGGGATCGACGTCGCTCACGCGCGGAACGCGACGATGGAACTGAAGCAGCGCGCGATGGAGCAGTTCTCCGAAGTCGCGCTTGTCGAGGGCTTCCTCGACCTCGTCCAGTGTGCGCAGCGCGAGCACGTGCCGCGCGAAAAACTGGTAGGGGCATGTGATGATCGCCCGATAGGCACTGACTGAGACGCGATCGGGCAGCGTGGTGCCGACCGCCGGGCCGGGCATGAGAGAAACGGGAGGCAGCGGCGAAGGCTCGCGAACGCGGATTCCTGCGGCCGCAGCAAGCGCGACCCATCGGTCATCGCGCAGCGATTCGCCATAGGCCATCTGATGAAAGGCGTCGAACACGTCGAGCCACGGTGACAGCGGCGCGGTCTCGCCGTCCTCGCGGCTCTGCCACGTGACGAACACCTGCGGCGATCCGCACAGCAGCAGCAGGAGATCGTTGCGCATTTGTTCGCGTGCTTCACCGCCCGTCGGCAGCCCCAGTTCACTGCGCACGGCGTCATTGAAGAACAGTCCGGCATCGCTGGAGGGTGGCAGATTCTTCGCATCGGCGCCGAGCAGCAAAACCGCATCGAACTCCCGCATGCGCATGGCGCCGAGATGGGTCAGCACCACGGGACTCCGGATGTCGCGATCGCGAAACAGCGCCGCCTCGAACCCGGCATCCAGCCACTCGCGCCACTCCGCCAGAGACAGGCGGGTGTTGTCGTCCGACAGGTCGCGGCCCAGACCGCGGAGGTGCTCCAGCACCTGCCGGCCGGCGATATCGCTGTCGAGAGCCTGTTCGATGCCGAGGGCTTGCAGCGATGCCATGAGCCGGATCACCCACTGGGCGGCGCTCGTCCGTGCCCCCTCCAGGGGCCTCGCGGCCAGTGCAAGCCGATCCACTGCCGCCAGCACGTCCGCCACGTCTTCGGTGCGGCTGGCGACCTTCGCCAGAGTATCCAGTCCGCCGGCGATGTTGGCGTCTCGAAGGATCTGTTCCACTCGCCATGCGCAGCGCCTGCGGCGTTCCTCGTCCCAGTCGGAAAACACCGCGGGCGACGTCAGCAGGTCGACGAGATCGCGATGACGGAAGCGGCGGCCCACGCAGTCCAGCCATCGCGCGACGACGGTGGCAGCCGCCACGGTCGACAATGCCCAGCCGCTTTCGTCCTGCATCAGCACACCGGAGCGCTCGAGCCTCGCCCGCAGCCTGCGCGCCACGAGCCGGTCGAGCGAGACGACGGCAATCCGCCGTACGCCCTCTGTGAGCCAGGCCCGGATGCGAAGTTCTGCGGCCTCCGCGTGGGATTCGAGCGTGGGCGCGCCGCACAACGCGATTCGCGTCGACGCCGGACTGGCCGGGCATCGCGAGGCGAAGTCGCGAGCCCGCGCCGCGAGCGGTCGGTCGGCCATCCCGTCGAACGCCGAAGCGACCATCGCCGCGATGCCGTCCGCCACGTCGGCAACGGGTTCCGCCACGACGACGGGGAACCGTTCGTTCCAGGCGCTCAGGCACTCCGCCTCGACCGGTCGAAGCGGACCGCAGCCGATGACCCAGAGCGGCCCCTGCGCATGCCGCGCAGCGTGGGCCAGCCCCGCCTGATGCCGAAAGCCGGCGTCATTCTCGCCGGCAAGTTGCCGCCACGCCTCGTGGACGATGCGCGCCTCGAAGCCGAGCGGCATCCCGAAACTGCGGCCGTAGGCCTTCTCGATCTGCGTCGTGAAAGCGTCGAGCGTGTCGGCGAGCCGGCATCGGTAGGCAGTGAGATCGTCGGCGAGTTGCCGCAGTTCACCGGCGGCTCGCCATAGCAACCCGGGCTCCAGGAAGCTCTGCCGGCGCAGCGCATCGAACAGCGTCAGTTCACGGCGGACATCCGAGACAGCGGGGGGCGGAAGAGGCTGGGAGCGGGAAAGGCCGGAGAACGTCGTGATGTCCGGCAGAAGCAGCGGCGCGCCACCGCAGGAGTACGAAAGGGCCCGGGCGATGTCCGGAACCGCCTGCAGAGACGGCACGATGAGCGTGACGGCCGAGAGATCCGGGAGGTGCTGCCCATACCGGCGGACGAGCACCTGAGCGACCGCGGCAAGCGCGTCGCCAGGGGGGAATTCGAGCCGTTCGAGGCCCTGCGGAAGCACCGTCACCGGCGCTCAGAACCTTGGCGCCGCCCTGTCGAGAAAGCGGGGGCTTCCGCGAGCCGGCCGCAGCAGCCGGGAGCGCTGCGGCCGGTCGCACTCACTTGTCGAGGTACTGACGCTTGCCCTTCTTGTCCTTCCAGTCGTCGGCATCGGGAAAACCTTCCTTCTTCTCGATGATCGGCTCCCAGGTCTTGGAGAGTTCGCGGTTCAGTTCGATGAACTCGCGCTGATCGGCGGGAACGTCGTCCTCGGCATAAATGGCCTCGACCGGACATTCCGCCACGCAGAGCGTACAATCGATGCATTCGTCGGGATCGATGACGAGGAAGTTGGGCCCTTCACGAAAGCAGTCGACGGGGCAGACATCCACGCAGTCGGTGTATTTGCACTTGATACAGCTCTCGGTCACGACGTAGGTCATAGTTTCTTAGCGTCCAGGATAGCGTCCAAGGTCCAGTCCGGACAGGTCCGTTTCTTGCAAGACTCTCCGGCCTCATGCCAGTGTCAGGCTGAATAGAGCTGACGTGAGGGGCGCGATTGTAACGCGATGCGCCTTTTCAACGGCTTCGAATTTGGGCTAGCATTCGTCATCCTCTCCCGAACGCTCCGTCCGGAGCGCCGGTTTCCCTCAAGTTCCCGAGATTTCCGCCGATGAGCAGTGAACACATCCTTCATGTGACCGACGACAGTTTCGATTCCGAAGTCCTGCAGGCCGATACGCCTGTGCTCGTGGACTTCTGGGCCGAGTGGTGCGGCCCGTGCAAGACCATCGCGCCCGCCCTCGACGAACTTGCTCAGGAATACGCCGGCAAGCTCAAGGTCGCGAAACTGAACATCGACGACAACCAAGCCACGCCCAGGAAGTTCGGCATCAAGGGCATCCCCACTCTCCAGATCTTCAAGAACGGCAATCTCGAAGCCCAGAAGGTCGGAGCGGTTCCCAAATCCCAACTCAAGGCCTTCATCGACAGTGTCATCTGAGTCCGCAAGCCTCACCACTGCTGTTCCGGACGCCCCCCCCGAGGAAGTCAAGCAGGAAAAGGGTTCAACCCAGCCGCGACACAACGGCCCCCATCGGCAGTCCTCGAAGCACCACAAGTCCCAGCAGGCCCAGCAGCCGGCGCGCAATCCGACCGGCGTCTCCATGCATCTGTCCGATCTCAAGACGATGCACGTCACCGAACTCGTCGAGATGGGCCAGGCCAACGAGGTCGAGAACGCTAACCGCCTGCGCAAGCAGGACCTGATCTTCGCGCTGCTCAAGAACACCGCGAAGCGAGGCGACAGCATCTACGGAGACGGCACGCTCGAAGTGCTGCCCGATGGCTTCGGTTTCCTGCGCTCTCCCGACACGTCCTACCTCGCCGGTCCGGACGACATCTATGTCAGTCCTTCGCAGATCCGCCGGTTCAATCTGCACACCGGGGATTCCATCCAGGGCGAGATCCGCACGCCGAAGGACGGCGAGCGCTACTTCGCGCTGGTGAAGGTCGACAAGGTCAACGGCGAAGCGCCGGAGAATGCGAAACACAAGATCCTGTTCGAGAACCTGACGCCGCTGTTCCCGACGGAGCAGTTTCTTCTCGAACGCGACATCAAGTCCGAAGAGAATCTCACCGGACGCATCGTCGACATCATCGCGCCCATCGGCAAGGGCCAGCGCGGCCTGCTCGTCGCGAGCCCGAAGAGCGGCAAGACCGTGATGCTGCAGCACATCGCGCACTCGATCATGTCGAACTATCCGGAGGTGTACCTCATCGTTCTGCTGATCGACGAGCGCCCCGAGGAAGTGACCGAGATGCAGCGCTCCGTGCGCGGCGAAGTGGTTTCGTCGACCTTCGACGAACCCGCCACTCGCCACGTGCAAGTGGCGGAGATGGTGCTCGAGAAGGCCAAGCGCCTCGTCGAGCACAAGAAGGACGTCGTGATCCTGCTCGACTCCATCACCCGTCTTGCACGCGCCTACAACACCGTGGTCCCGGCTTCCGGCAAGGTGCTGACGGGCGGCGTGGACTCCAACGCCCTGCAGCGCCCGAAGCGATTCTTCGGCGCCGCGCGAAACGTCGAAGAAGGCGGCTCCCTCACGATCATCGCCACCGCGCTGATCGACACGGGTTCGCGCATGGATGACGTGATCTACGAAGAGTTCAAGGGCACCGGCAACATGGAGATCCACCTGGATCGCCGCATGGCCGAGAAGCGAATCTACCCCGCCATCAACGTGAACCGCTCCGGCACCCGGCGCGAGGAACTGCTGATCCGCCAGGAGATCCTCCAGAAGATCTGGGTGCTGAGAAAGCTCCTGTATCCGATGGACGAACTCGAAGCGACCGAATTCCTCGTCGACAAGCTCCGCTCGAACAAGAATAACGCGGACTTCTTCGACAGCATGCGTAGAGGCTAGGGCACCGAACGAAGTCCGCCATCCGCGCTTCCCGCCCCAGGGGCTCTGCCCCGCCGTGTCCGCGCGGGACTTTTTCGACAGCATGCGTAGGGGCTAGGGCACCGAACGAAGTCCACCCTCCGCGCTTCCCGCCCCAACGGGGTCAGCCCGAAAAAGGGCTTGCCCGACAGGGTCGTTCTCAGGATAATTCGCGGTTTTTCCGGCGGTCCCGGCGGTGAAGGCATCCCCGCAGGCCCTCCGGCATGCTCGGCAATCACTGGCCGAAGCCCATCTCCCCGAGGAACGTTGCAATGAAAGAAGGCATCCACCCCGACTACAAGGAAGTGATTTTCCACGACCCCGGTGCGAACTTCACGTTCCTCACCCGCTCCACCATCGAGACCCGCAACAAGGAAACGATGAAGTGGGAAGACGGCAAGGAGTACCCGGTCATCCGCGTGGAAATCTCGTCGGCCAGCCACCCGTTCTACACGGGCAAGCAGAAGATCATGGACACCGCCGGTCGCGTCGAGAAGTTCCGTCAGCGGTACAGCCGCAGCCCGAAGGTCGCCAAGTAACGGCGCCGTCGCGAGTGGCAAGGCTTCCGGACACGGGTTCCGGGCCCCAGAAAAAGGCAGCTGCGGGCTGCCTTTTTCTTTTTCACCCTCCCCGGGACCCTTTCGGCTTCCCCGCGGACATTCCTGACAAACCCGCCCCCCCATGATCCTCGGCGCCGACAAGCTCCGGTTCGAACGTCTCGCGTCCTGGCTGGAACAGCATCGCGGGCTCGCCGTCTGCGGCCTTTGCCTGCTCTGGATGGTGCCGGGGCTCCTCGGCCGGGACCCCTGGAAGCCCGAGGAAGCCTATGTCTTCGGTGTGGTGCACGAGATGCTGTCGTCGGGCCAATGGTGGATTCCCAATCTGGCGGGCGAACCGTTCCTGCGCCATCCGCCCCTCTATCACTGGACCGCCGCCGCCACGGGCAGGATCGTCCCGTTCCTGCCGGAGCACGACGCCGTCAGGCTGGTCAATCTGCTGTACGGGGCGGTCACCCTCTGGTTCCTCTCCACCACGGTCGGCCGCGTCATCGGGTTCGAACGCCGCTGGCTGGCGCCGCTCCTGCTCCTGGGGTGCGTGGGGATTCTGCAGCCGGCCCACCTGCTGGTTCCGGACAACGCCGTACTGGCGGGCTTTGCGCTGGCGGCGTATGGCCTCGTCACCCACCGCGCCACGCTCGCCGCAGCGGCTCTCTCGTTCGGGTGCGGTGTCGGCATCGCTTTTCTGGCCCGGGGCCTGTTCTCCGCGCTGCCCCTTCTGCTCACGCTGCTCGTCCTGCCCCTGGTGATGCCGTCCTGCCGCACGCGGGAGTACCGGCGCTTCGCGATCCTGAGCGGTGTGGTTGCCCTGCCCTGGGTGGTCATCTGGCCGACAGGGTTGTACGTACGCGATCCGGCGCTGTTCCGGGAGTGGTTCTCCGTGCATCAGATGGGGCGGTTCTGGACGCAGTTGCCCGATGCAGGCCGCGGCTCCCCGGTCTATTACCTCAAGGTGCTGCCGTGGTTTGCATGGCCGGTGCTGCCCTTCGCCGCCTGGGCGGTCTGGGTCGGTCGAAAGACCTTCACCGAACGCCTCGGCCTCGCCATGCCGCTCGTCCTGTTCCTCGCAACGCTTCTGGTGCTCAGCATCGCGCATGACAAACGCGAGTGGTTCGCACTGCCACTTCTCATCCCGCTCTGCCTGCTCGCCATCCAGGGCATCCCCGAACTGCGGCGCGGGGCCATCAACGTCTTCTTCTGGTTCGGTATCGCCTTCTTCGTCTTCTTCCTGGCGGTCATTTGGTTCTACTTCATTGCGGTGGAATTCGGCGTGCCTGCCCGGGTAGCGCGTCACATGGCCAACATGGAGCCGGGCTATACGCCCCGCGTGGGCGTCGTCCTCATTCTGGTATCGGCCATCCTCACCTCGGCGTGGGTGCTGCTGCTGTTCAACATCCGGCGTTCGGCAGAGCGCCCGTTCGTTACCTGGGCCGTGGGTGCCACGGTCTTCTGGGCGTCGATCATGTTCCTCATGGTGGGCTGGGTGGACAATGCCAAGTCCTATCGGCCGATGATCGCCTCGCTCACCGCGAAGCTGCCCGCGAATCATCGATGCGTGGCCAGTCTCTCGCTGGGGGAGTCACAGCGCGGCCTGCTCCATTACTTCGGCAGTCTGTCGACCAAGCGCGTCGAAAGCGGGTATCGCCCGCAGGACTGCGACTACCTCCTGATCGAAGGCACTCGCACGGAAGGCAAGGCCTCTGCGCCGTGGGAACTCATCTGGGAAGGCCATCGCGCCGGTGACGACCGGGAGCGCTACCGCCTGTACCGTCATCCTCCGAACCTGGCCGGCGGTACCGGGCGTCCGCAAGACCTCCGCTCGGGAGGATCGCCATGACCGACGTGATGCACCTGCCGCGCGACGCCCGCGACTACGATCAGCTCGTCCGCGAGTTCCGCTGGTCGGTGCCCGAGCGCTTCAACATCGGGTGGGATGTGTGCGGACGCCATGCGCTGGAACGCCAGCGCTTCGCCCTCTACTTCGAGGACGACGACGGGACCACCGGCGCGTACACGTTCTGGGATCTCCAGCAGCAGGCCAACCGGCTCAGCAACGCGCTCGCGGCCCTCGGCTGCCGGGCAGGGGATCGCGTGGCCCTGGTGCTGCCACAGCGTCCGGAAACCGCGATCGTGCACGTCGCCTGCTATCAGATGGGCGTGATCCTCGTGCCGCTGTCGCACCTGTTCGGCCCGGATGCGATGGAATTCCGCCTGCGGGATTCCGGTTCCCGCGCCGTGGTCGTGGACGATGCTTCCCTTCCGGCCGTTCTCGCCGCCCGCGATCGCCTGCCGGACCTGCGGCACATCATCGGCGTGGCGGGCGCCAGGGAATCCGGCGTGCTGCCGTGGGACTCGCTGCTGGCCAACGCATCGTCGCGCTTCACGTGCGTGGACACTCGAGCGGACGACCCGGCGCTCATCATCTACACGAGCGGCACCACCGGTTCACCGAAAGGCGCGCTCATTCCCCATCGCACGCTGATCGGCAACCTGTCGGGCTTCTGCTGTTCCCATGACTTCTTCCCCGAGCAGCGCGACATGTTCTGGTCGCCCGCCGACTGGGCGTGGACCGGCGGACTGTTCGATGCGCTGCTGCCCACATGGCACTTCGGCATGCCGATCCTCGCGCATCGCGGACGCTTCGATCCCGAGAAGGCCTGCTGGCTGATGCAGAAGTACGGCGTGCGCAACGCCTTCCTGTTTCCGACCGCGCTCAAGCTGATGATGAAGGAGATCCCGCGTCCGCGGGAGCGCTTCGACCTCGATCTGCGCACGATGATGAGCGGCGGCGAAGCCGTGGGCGAAACGCTCATGACCTGGGTGCGGGACGAACTCGGTGTCACCATCAACGAGATCTTCGGTCAGACGGAAGCGAACTACGTGATCGGCGGTTGCGCCCGCGTGTTCGCGCCCAGGCCTGGCGCCGTAGGCCGTCCGTATCCGGGGCATCGCATCGCGCTCCTCGATGAAGAGGGCCATCCTGTCGGCGACGGCCAGCTCGGCGAGATCGCCGTGCATGCCGAGGGCGACCCGGTGATGTTCCTCGGCTACTGGAACCGCGACGATGCGACCCGCGAGAAGTACACCGGCCCGTGGGCGCGGACGGGCGATCTCGCCGAACGCGACGAGGACGGCTACTACTGGTACCGGGGTCGCACCGACGACGTGATCAAGAGCTCCGGCTATCGCATCGGCCCCGCGGAGATCGAGAACTGTCTCGTTCAGCACGCCGCTGTCGTCAACGCGGCCGTCGTCGGCGTGCCCGATCCCACGCGCGGGCATCTGATCAAGGCCTTCGTCGTGCTGGTTCCGGACCGAAGCGGCACACCCGAACTGGAGCGCGAACTCCAGGACCACGTGCGTGCCCGCCTCGCCCCCTATCAGTGCCCGAAGCTGTTCGAATTCGTTCCGACCCTGCCCCTGACCACTTCGGGCAAGGTTCAGCGCAAGGTCCTGCGCGAAGCATCCTGAAGAGCCGTCCCCCATGAGCGATTCGCTGCAACGATTCCTGTTCGAGAACATGCCCGTGCGCGGCCACCTGGTCCGGCTCGACGCCACCTGGCGCGCGGTGCTGGAGCGCCACGACTATCCGCAGCCGTTGCGCACAGTGCTTGGAGAACTGATGGCCGCGGGCGCCCTGCTGTCGGCCACGCTCAAGTTCGAAGGCTCGCTCGTGATGCAGATGCAGGGCAGCGGCCCGGTAAAGCTGATCGTGGTTGAAGTCACCAGCGAAGGCACGCTGCGCGCCACGGCAACTTGGGACGGCGAACTGCCCGACGCGCCATTGCGGACGTTGCTCGGAGCCGGGCGCTTCGTGATCACGCTGGTACCGCGGGATGGCGGGCAGTCCTACCAGGGCATCGTCGACCTCAACGGGGATTCCGTCGCGAGCGTGCTCGAACACTACATGGCGACGTCCGAGCAGCTCGAGTCGCGTCTGTGGCTCGCGGCAGATGATCATCTCGCGGGCGGTCTGCTGCTCCAGAAGATTCCCGGCGAACAGGATGCCGACGCTGACAACTGGAACCGCGTGTCGCTGCTCGGCGGCACGATCCGTAGCGAGGAACTGCTGAAACTCCCCAGCCGCGAGATCCTGCGCCGGCTTTTTCACGAGGACGATCTGCGGGTGTTCGAAGCCTCACCGCTGTCGTTCCGCTGCTCGTGTTCCCGCGAACGGGTCACCGGCATGCTCCGCTCGCTCGGACCGGACGAGGTCCGATCCATCGTCGCCGAGCGTGGTTCCGTGGAAGTCACCTGCGAGTTCTGCCGCAAGCGCTATGTCTTCGATCCGGTGGACGCCGAACAGGTCTTCGCCGCCGAGATCCAGACGCGGGCGGAATCGACGCGGCACTGAACGCCGCTCGAGGTCTTTGCAGCCATGACTGACGACGCGGGCAAGATCAGGATCGACAAGTGGTGGAGGGCGGGCGCGACGGACTCGGCGGCCGCCTGCGGCCTGGGGCGGGGAGTCGCGCAGGAGGGCCGCCCCTCGAGGTCGTTGCAGCCATGACTGAAGACAGCGGCAAGATCAGGATCGACAAATGGCTGTGGGCGGCCCGCTTCTTCAAGACCCGCTCCCTCGCCACGACCGCCGTCGAAGGCGGCAAGATCCTGGTCGGCGGCGAACGCGTGAAGCCGTCCCGCCCCGTGAAGGTCGGCGACGAGTTGTCGATCCGCATCGGCCCCTACGCCTGGTCCATCACGGTCGAAGGGCTTTCCGACCGTCGCGGGCCGGCGCCCGAGGCGCAGAAGCTCTACCGGGAGGCTGAGGCCAGCCGGGAAGCCCGGGCACTGCTGGTCGAGCAGATCCGCGCGTCACGCCCGACCAATCCGCTGCACAAGGGACGGCCCACGAAGAAGGTCCGCCGGGAGATGGACCGGATCCAGGACGGCGAGGATTGATCCCACAGAAGGCCCGCGGGACCGGCACAGATCTTCCTCGGACAAACCGCCAAACCCGCTGGAACGACATGTTGTATCGCAGCAACCCCGTCTCGACAGCGTCCTTTTCAGGCGCGTAGACTAGCCAGTTCGGAGCTTTTGCAGCGCAGCACCGGCAGGACTTTCGGCGACCCCCGGCCTCGAGGCTCAGGCGGCGGCGCACGAGTGGATCAGAGCTTCCTCAAAGGAGAGCACAGTCATGGATGATGTCGTTATCGTGGGCGCCGTTCGGACGGCGGTCGGCAAGTTCGGCGGATCGCTCGCCAAGACGGCGGCGCCGCAGCTCGGCGCAGTGGTGATCAAGGCGCTGCTGGAACGCACCGGCGTCAAGGCCGACATGATCAGTGAAGTGCTGCTCGGACAGGTGCTGACCGCCGCCTCCGGTCAGAACCCGGCGCGCCAGGCGTCGATCTACGCGGGCCTGCCGGACATGGTGCCCGCCATGACCATCAACAAGGTGTGCGGCTCCGGCCTCAAGGCGACCCATCTCGCCGCGCAGGCCATCAAGGCGGGTGACGCGCAGATCGTGATCGCTGGCGGCCAGGAAAACATGAGCGCCTCGCCGCACGTTCTCATGAACTCGCGCGACGGCTTCCGCATGGGTGACACCAAGCTCGTCGACTCCATGATCGTCGACGGCCTGTGGGACGTGTTCAACCAGTACCACATGGGCATCACCGCCGAGAACGTCGCGAAGAAGTGGGGCGTCACGCGCGAAGAGCAGGACGCCTTCGCAGCCAACTCCCAGCAGAAGGCGGAGGCCGCGCAGAAGGCCGGGCGCTTCAAGGACGAGATCGTCGGCGTCGAGATTCCGCAGCGCAAGGGCCCGCCGGTCGTGTTCGATTCCGACGAGTACGTGAAGCCTGGTACCACGGCCGAAGCCCTCGCCGGCCTGCGTCCCGCGTTCGACAAGGAAGGCTCCGTCACAGCAGGCAACGCGTCAGGCATCAACGACGGCGCGGCCGCCGTGATGATGATGTCTGCCCGCACCGCCGCGGACCTCGGACTGAAACCCCTCGCGAAGATCCGCGCCTACTCGTCCGCCGGCGTCGATCCGAAGTTCATGGGAATGGGCCCTGTGCCGGCCAGCCAGCTGTGTCTCTCGAAGGCCGGCTGGACTGCGAAGGACCTCGATCTGATGGAGATCAACGAAGCGTTCGCCGCGCAGGCGATCGCCGTGAACCGTGACATGGGCTGGGACACGGGCAAGGTCAACGTGAACGGCGGCGCGATCGCCATCGGTCACCCGATCGGCGCAAGCGGCTGCCGCATCCTCGTCACACTGCTGCACGAGATGATCCGGCGCGACGCGAAGAAGGGCCTCGCGAGCCTTTGCATCGGTGGCGGCATGGGCGTGGCCCTCGCCGTGGAACGCTGAGCGTTCTCCCTCTCACCCGAATCCGGAGTCGATCAGCATGAACCAGAACAGAGAAGTGGTCGTCGTGAGCGGCGTTCGCACCGCCATCGGCGACTTCGGTGGCGCCCTCAAGGATCTTTCCCCGACGGAGCTCGGTGCCATGGTCACGCGCGAAGCGATTGCGCGGGCTGGTGTGCAGCCGGCGGACATCGGTCACGTCGTGTTCGGCAACGTGATCCAGACCGAAGTGAAGGACATGTACCTCTCGCGCGTGTGCGCGATGAACGGTGGCATTCCGCAGGAAACACCGGCCCTCACGCTCAACCGGCTGTGCGGCAGCGGCCTGCAGGCGATCGTGACGGCGGCGCAGACGATTCTGCTGGGCGACACGGATGTCGCCCTCGCCGGTGGCGCGGAGAACATGAGCCGCTCCAACTACGTGATGCCTGCGGCCCGCTGGGGTCAGCGCATGGGAGACGAACCGCTCATCGACTGGATGACAGGCGCACTGTCGGATCCTTTCGACAAGCAGCACATGGGCATCACGGCGGAGCGCATCGCTGCGCGCTGGTCACTGTCGCGGGAACTGCAGGACGAATTCGCGGTGGAGAGTCACCGGCGTGCGGCGGCAGCGATCGCCGACGGGCGCTTCAAGTCGCAGATCCTGCCGGTCGAACTGAAGAGCAAGAAGGGTACCGTCGTCTTCGACACGGACGAGCACGTCCGCGGCGAAGCGACAGCCGCCGACATGGCGAAGCTGCGCGCGGTCTTCCAGAAGGACGGCACCGTGACGGCGGGCAATGCCTCGGGCCTCAACGATGCCGCGGCCGCCATCGTGCTGATGGACCGCGCGACTGCCGAGAAGAAAGGCTGCAAGCCAAGAGCCCGACTTGTTGCCTACGGCCACGCAGGTGTGGACCCGCAGATCATGGGAATCGGTCCGGTACCGGCCGTCAAGTCGGCGATGGCCCGCGCCGGACTCACCGTGGCGCAGATGGACGTGATCGAATCGAACGAAGCGTTCGCCGCGCAGGCCTGCGCAGTCGCGAAGGATCTCGGCTTCGATCCGGCCCGCACCAACCCGAATGGCGGTGCGATCGCGCTCGGCCACCCGATCGGGGCGACCGGCTGCATTCTCGCGGTGAAGGCCATCCACGAACTCGAACGCATCGGCGGTCGCTACGCGCTGGTCACCATGTGCATCGGTGGCGGACAGGGCATCGCCGCGATCTTCGAAAGACTGTAACGTGATACCGGGCGGAGCCTTCGCGCGCCAGTAGCGCGGGGTTCCGTCCGTGCGCTACCAGCGGGGCGCCCCCGCTGCCGCGCCGGCGAAACTCGTGAGCCACGCCGGTACAGCCTCGGCCGGCATCGGCTGCGCCAGCAGAAATCCCTGAGCCTCGTTGCATCCGTGGTACCGGAAGAACTCCAGCTGTTCCCGGGTCTCCACCCCCTCCGCAAGCGTCCGCAATCCCAATGACCGTGCAAGCCCGATGATTGCCAGCGCGATCTGGGCGGCGTCGTCGTCCTCGGGTACACCGTGCACCAGCGAGCGGTCGATCTTCAGGCAGTCGATGGGCAATCGCTTCAGATGCGCCAGGGAAGAAAATCCGGTCCCGAAGTCGTCCACCGCCAGGCGGATGCCCAGATCGTGCAGTTCGGCCAGCGCCAAGCGCGCGGCATCGGGGTCCTGCATGAGCGAGACCTCGGGAATGTCGAGCGTCACCAGGCGGTTGTCCAGCACGCTCGGGTCGACCGCCGCCGCGATGCGCTGCGCCAGCCCGCGCTGGCGGAACTGGGCCGCGGAAACATTGGCCGACACCGGCACCACCGGGACTCGTTCATCGCGCCAGGCGCGCAGATGTCGACCGAGTTCGTCGAGGACCCAGTCGCCCAGGGTCACGATGAGGCCGGAGTCCTCCGCCACAGGAATGAATCGGCCCGGCGCGATGTAGCCCCCCGAGCCGTCGGGCCAGCGCAGCAATGCCTCAAGGCCCGTGATCGACCGCGTGCGCACGTCGAAGCGCGGCTGGTACCACAGCCGCAACTCATTCGCCTGCAGCGCGCCGCGGAGCCGTGATTCGATCTCGACGCGTTCGAGCACGCGCGCGTTGATGCCGGGCGTGAAGAACTGGAAGTTGTTCCGTCCGAGAGACTTCGCGTGATACATCGCGGCATCGGCGTTCTTGAGCAGAGTCTGGAAGTCCGGGCCGTCGTCGGGGTAGACCGCGATGCCCATCGATGGCGTCACGTTCAGCGTGAGCCCGTCCAGCACGAAGGGCTCGGCAAGAACCTCCAGCACCTTCCGCGCGACCGACGCCGCGTGCTCCGCGGTATCCAGGTCCTGCAGGAGGATCACGAACTCGTCACCGCCCTGGCGACTCACGGTATCCGCGGCGCGGACGCAGCCGATCAGCCGGCGGGCGACCTGCTTCAGCAGGCCGTCGCCGGTCTCGTGACCGAGCGAATCGTTGATGATCTTGAAGCGATCGAGATCGAGGAACATCACGCCAAGGCGGGTGCCATTTCGCTGGGCGAGCGGAACGGCCTGCTTCAGGCGGTCTTCGAGCAGCGCGCGATTCGGCAGGCCCGTGAGGAAATCGTGCTGAGCCAGATGGCGGATGCGGTCTTCCTGCGCCTTGCGTTCGGAGATGTCCTCGAAGATGAGGAAGTACTGTGTGACTCTCTCGTCGTTGGCACGCACCACGCCCACGCGGAGACGCGCGGGGAACGCGAGTTCGTCCCGGCGCCGCAGCCAGACCTCCCCTTCCCATCCGGCGTCCCGCGCCGCCGCGGCCCAGAGTGCTGCGAGGAACTCGTCGTCGTATCGGCTCGGATCGAAGACCGACGCCAGCGTGCCGCGTACCTCGTCCGCACGAAATCCGGTGATCGCGGTGAAGGCGCGGTTCACGGAGAGCACCCGCGCCTGATCGTCGAGGATCATCACCCCTTCCCGGCTGCCCTCGAAGACCTTGGCGGCGAGCACGAGATCCTGCTCCGCCGTCTTGCGATCGGTGATGTCGAGCATCACCCCGTTGAACACGATCTCGTCCGCCGTGACGCGCGACGGACGGGAAATCCCCTGCCACCACCGGATCGCACCATCCGGATAGAGGAGCCGGCCCTCGAAGTTCCAGACCCCCGAGCGGCGCTTCGCCTCCTCGATGGAGGCACGCCAGCGCTCGCGGTCATCGGGATGGATGAACTCGCCCAGCTGCCCGAGCTGGTTGCGGTCGATGCGGAACAGCTCCTCCAGTCGCGGGCTCACCCACAGGAACCCGCTGGTGCCGTCCGAGCGCTCGACCCACTCGTAGATCACGCCCGGCACATTCGCCGCCAGATCCCGGAAGCGGCGCTCGCTCTCCATGAGCAGCATGTGCTCGCGCTTGAGCTCGGTGATGTCCTGCGCGGAAAAGGCGGCGCCCTTCAGTGCGCCGTTCTCGTCGCGCAATGGCGCCAGGAGGATGGTGAAAAGGGACCGCCCGCAAGCGGGGTCGCCGAGTTCCATCTCTACGGTGAAGGACTCTCCCGCGAGGGCCCGGTCGACGATGCCGGTCAGGCGCTCGCTCTCTTCCGAGGACCCCAGCAGATCGCGGAAGGACGCGCCGGTCTGGACGGTGACGCCGTAGAGCGCCGCGACGGAATCGCGAAACGTCGCATTGCAGGTGAGGATGCGGCCGTCGAGGTCGAGCGCCGCCATGGGCTGGCCGACCGCTTCGAGGAAGGCCTGGAGGATGCCCGGACCGACCGATTCCACCGCCTGTCCGGCACCCGGAAACGGAACCATCATGTCATCGGTGGCGGTCATCGCGAGGCCTCGGGACGGGAGGGGGATTCTACTCTCGGGCTTCGCCGGAAGGACATGCCGGTCGTCCTGTAAGAAATTGTTGCGGGACACCAATTTTCCGGTCCGGAAGGTCTCCACCCCTTGACACATGCATACGCAGCAATAGAATTCGACGCATTGCGATGCAGCATGCGCAACCCCGTTACATCCGTCTCCACGCTTTCCGAAGGGAATTTCCTCCGCCATGTACTCCATCCCCGAACCGGTTGTTTCGCTGAACAAGGGCGCCGTACAAAGCTGGCTGGACTACGCCACGCTGACGGCCGCGAGCGCCGAGAAGCTGCTCGACTTTCAGTTCCAGAGTTCCCGCGCGGCCCTGGCCGATGCCCTCGACGCCGCCCGGACCCTCTCCGGCGCGAAGTCGCCCCAGGAGTGGGTTCAGTCCGCAACCGAAGTCGCTCAGCCGGCCGGCGACCGCTCCATGGCCTATGCCCGCCACCTCCAGGCCCTTGTGAGCACCATGCAGTCCGAGTACACGAAGTTCTTCGATTCCAAGATGACGGACTTCAACAAGCAGTTGAGCGGTGCGATCGAGCAGGTTTCCAAGAATTCTCCCGCCGGTTCCGACTTCGCGGTTGCCGCCTTCAAGTCCGCCCTCTCCGCGGCCAACCAGGCCTATGACGTTGCTGCCAAGGCAGGCAAGCACCTCACGGAGATCTCCGAGACGACCATTGCGCCCGCGCCCACCGGCCGCAAGAAGGCCGCCTGACCCGGCCTGCCCCGTCGCCAAAGCCCCCGCGAGCCGGGGGCTTTGTTTTTCCGGGCGACCGTTCCGTAGCCCGGATCGCTAGAATCGGCCCACCTCATTCCCAAGGCTTGCCCCGATGACCAACGACACCCCGGATATCGCGTGGCAGGGCCTGCTCGAGCACCGGCGCCAGATCGAATCGCTGCATCTGCGTGACCTCTTTGCAACCGACCCGGACCGCTTCGCCCGCTTCAGCGTGGAGACCGGGGCGCTGTTTCTTGACTACTCGAAGAACCTCGTCACCGAGGAAACCCTGACCCGTCTCTTCGGGCTTGCGCGGGCCCGCGGGATGGAGGCAGCCATCGCCTCCCTGTTTGCCGGCGATCGGGTCAATCACACCGAACGCAGGCCTGCGCTCCACATGGCGCTGCGCAACCGAAGCCAGCGGCCGGTGATGGTGGACGGGGTGGACGTGATGCCTGCGGTGAGGGATGTCCTCGCAAGGATGCGCACGTTCGCTGAGGCGGTACGCAGCGGCATCGCCGTCGGCTCGGGCGGCTCACCCTACCGGACCGTGGTGAACATCGGCATCGGCGGCTCCGATCTGGGTCCTCTGATGGTTGCCGAAGCGCTGAAGGCGTTCCGCGGGAGCGGTCCGGATGTCCGCTTCGTCTCGAACGTCGACGACACCCATCTGGTCGAGACACTGCGCGGCGTCGATCCGGCCACCACGCTGTTCGTCGTGTCCTCCAAGACCTTCACCACCCAGGAGACGATGGCCAACGCGCAGTCGGCCAGGGCGTGGATCGCCGATGCGCTCGGTGACGCGGCTGTGCCTTCGCATTTCGCGGCGGTCAGTACCAACCTCGAAGCGACGCGCACATTCGGCATCCCCGCCAACCGCGTATTCGAGTTCTGGGACTGGGTGGGCGGGCGCTATTCCCTCTGGTCCGCGATCGGGCTGCCCATCGCACTGGCCGTCGGCATGGATCACTTCGAAGCCCTCCTCGCCGGCGCCCACGCCCTAGACGAGCACTTCCGGACGGCACCGCTTGAACGCAACCTCCCGGTGATCCTGGGCCTCATCGGCGTCTGGAACCGCAACTTCCTCGGTTGCGACACACACGCCGTGCTGCCCTACGACCAGTACCTGCACCGGCTGCCTGCCTATCTTCAGCAACTGGACATGGAGAGCAACGGCAAACGCGTCGACCGCGATGGCCGTCCGGTCGGCCACGCCACCGGCCCCATCCTCTGGGGCGAGCCGGGCACGAACGGGCAGCACGCGTTCTTTCAGCTCCTGCATCAGGGAACGTCGGTCGTCCCAGCGGACTTCATGGTGGCTGCCGACGGCCACCACCATCTCGGTCGCCACCACGACCTGCTTCTGGCCAACTGCCTCGCGCAATCGCAGGCACTCGCCTTCGGAAAGACGGCCGAGACCGCGGAAGCGGAGATGCTCCAGTCCGGAATGGCGCCCGAGGAAGCGCGGCGGCTCGCACCCTATCGCAGCTTTCCGGGAAACCGCCCGAGCAACACCTTCGTGCTGCCGAAGCTCACCCCGGAGACCCTGGGCGCTCTCGTCGCCGCCTACGAGCACAGGGTGTTCGTGCAATCGGTGATCTGGAACATCAACCCTTTCGACCAGTGGGGTGTCGAACTTGGCAAGCAACTCGCCAACCGCCTGCTGCCCCGCCTCTCGGGGACGCCAGCCGATTCCGGCGAGGACAGTTCCACGACCGGACTGGTCGCGAAGCTCCGCTCTCTGCGACCGGCCTGACGCCAGTCGGCCCCCCCGCGACACATCAGCCTCAAGCCGCCCTGCAGCGGGCCGTTAGAGCATCGTGTGCGGCAAGTCGCCGCGATGCTTCCGGTCTCCCCATGAATCACCTGTCTGCACTGCAAGGCATGACGTATCGCGCACCGGAAGGTGCGGTCTCCGCGGCCGGAACGGCCCCGTTGTTCGGCCGGCAGGATGCGCTGGCCATGATCGGCGGCGATGAAGATCTGCTGGACGAAGTGATTGCCGTCGCACGAGAGGAAATCCCGCGGCAGCTCGTGGCGCTGCGGACGGCGCTTGCGGCCAACGACGCCATCTCGGCACGCAGACATGCTCATACGATCAAGGGAACGGTCGCGACGCTGTGCGCGAACCAGGTGCGCGATCAGGCCTTCAGCATCGAACACGCCGCGAAGGAAGGGGATCTGACGGTTGCCGCAACGGGTCTCGAACCGCTTGAACGTCTCGTGGATCGGCTGCTCGCCGAACTGGACAGCACCCGGAAGGCCTGACGGGGAAGCGCCGCACCACGGTCGCGGACTACGTGGCAGCAGCCTGTTGCTCCCGACTCGCAGGGCTTAGTCCCCCGGTCGAGGGACGGGTTACAGCTTGATGAAGTGCTCCCGGTAGTACTTGAGTTCGTCGATCGACTCGTAGATGTCGGCCATCGCCTCGTGCTTGCCCCGCTTGGCGAAGCCGCCGGCGATCGACGGCTTCCAGCGCTTGACCAGTTCCTTCAGCGTGCTGACGTCGAGATTGCGGTAGTGAAAGTACGCCTCCAGCTTCGGCATGTAGCGCGCGAGAAACCGCCGGTCCTGACAGATGGAGTTCCCGCACATCGGCGATACGCCCGACGGCACGTGCTGCGCCAGGAATGCCACCATCTGGGCCTCGGCGGCGTCCTCCGCCAGATTGGACGCCCGCACCCGGTCGATCAGACCGGACCGGCCGTGCGTTCCCTTGTTCCAGGCATCCATGCCATCCAGCACGGCGGCCTCCTGGTGGACCACCAGAACCGGACCCTCCGCGATCACCGTGAGATCCGACGCGGTGACCACCGTCGCCAGTTCGAGGATGCGGTCCCGCTCGGGGCTGAGACCCGACATCTCCATGTCGATCCAGATCAATCTCGTTGCGTCGTGTGCCATAATAAGTTTCGGAATTTTCAGCAGATAATTTTGTCATAACGGCCTTCCGACCGCCATCTGGATAGTTGACTTCATGAACAGTTTTTCCACGCTTTTCGTCGCGGTGCTCGCCCTCGCCACGGGGTTGCGCCTCTGGCTTTCGTGGCGCCACGTGCGCCATATGCAGGCGCACCGGAATCTCGTCCCGGAGCCCTTCGCCACGCAGATCGAGCTGGCCGCGCACCAGAAGGCGGCTGATTACTCCACCGCCAAGACCCGTCTCAATGCTGCCGGCATCGCCGCCGACGCACTCTTTCTCCTCGTGCTGACCTTCGGCGGTCTGTTCGCCCTGATCGACCAGTCCACGCGGGAGTGGTTCGGCTCCGGCCTCGTCGGCGGTGTTGCCTTCATTGCGCTCGTGATGGTCGCCGGCTCGGTGGTCGAACTGCCGTTCAACCTGTATCGCGTCTTCGGAGTCGAGGCGCGCTTCGGCTTCAACAAGATGACGCTCGGGATGTTCCTCGGCGACATGGTGAAGCATGCCGCGATCGGCGCCGCCATGGGCCTGCCCCTGGTACTCGCCGTCCTTTGGCTCATGGGCCAGGCCGGCAGCCTCTGGTGGCTCTGGGTGTGGGTGGTGTGGAGCGTGTTCAACGTGCTGGTGCTCGCGATATACCCCACGTTCATCGCGCCCCTGTTCAACAAGTTCGCCCCGATGGAAGAGAACGACCTGAAGCGCCGGATCGAGGCACTGCTCGCGAAGTGCGGATTCAAGTCTCAGGGTCTGTTCGTGATGGACGGCTCACGCCGTTCCGCCCATGGCAACGCGTATTTCACGGGATTCGGAAAGGCAAAGCGCATTGTCTTCTTCGACACGCTGCTGTCGCGCCTCGCCCCCGGGGAGATCGAGGCTGTGCTCGCCCACGAACTCGGTCACTTCAAGCTGAATCACGTCATGCGCCGGATGGCATGGACCTTCGCCATCAGCCTCGCGTTCCTCTGGGCCCTTGGCCAGTTGCGCGAAGCCGCCTGGTTCTTCGAGGGTCTGGGACTCACGGCCCCGGTGACCGACGCCGTGGCGCTCGTGGTCTTCTTCATGGTCGTGCCGGTGTTCACCTTCCCTCTGCGCCCGATCATGGCCATGTACTCGCGCAAGCACGAGTTCGAGGCGGATGCCTACGCCGCCCGCAATGCCTCGGGCGACGAACTCGCGCAGGCCCTGGTGAAGCTCTACAAGGACAATGCGTCCACGCTCACGCCGGACCCTCTCCATTCGGCCTTCTACGACTCCCACCCCCCCGCATCGGCCCGCATTGCACGGCTCCGGCAGTTCTCTGCGGTGTAGGGACATTCACGATCGCCGCGCGGAGCGTGCTTCGCGCGGTGCGATTCCCCTGGCGGAAACCGTAAAGTTTTCCGGTGGCAGACAGATATAACCCTTTACGACCCGCCGCGTCTTCCCCGGAAGGCAGAACCTTGAACGCCACCACCGCAAAAAGCCGATTCCCCTTGCGACTGCCATCGCCGGACGCCTCTTGCGCGTCCTCGACGGAAGTCGAGTGCGCACGCCTCCAAAGCCCCTCGGCGGAAGGGGTCGCGACGCGACAGTCATGCTATCTTCCGCCGATGACAGTGAGATCTTGCGAGCCCGGCTCCCGCCACCGTCCGCCCTTCGGCAAGTCCCTGCGGACCATTGCAGCCGGCAGCATCGAACGGCGCCTGCAGCCTCTGACCCCATACGCCGGAATCACCGCTCGATGACTCCATCCGATACCGGCACCATCGAATTCCCCGGTGGCGGCAACCGCCCGAACAAGGACGATGCCGACGAGGGTGGCGTGTTCGGCGAGGTTCGGGCGCTCGCGCTCGAGCGGATTCCGGGTGGCGCCGCCAAGGGTCTGGACAAGGTCATCGACGAACTCTACGACCTGGCCGAACACGCGCTCGAACGGGACTCGCGCGACTTCTATCTCGTGGCCAAGGATCGCTGGCCGCGACAGCGGGCAGCCCTGGAAACCGCCTTCAAGGAACACCTCTCCAAACGGTTCGTACGCAAGACTTCCGGGAACGAACCCAAGCGGGCCGAGTTCTCGCAGACCAAGACCTCCTGGAGTGAGTTGTCACTGGTGGAAGACGGCGTGCTCGAGGAGGACATGCGCTTCACCGAGATCGCGGGGCGCATCCGCAACGGTGCCGACGAGGAACTCGCGGCACTCGATCAGCGCATGAGCGTGCTGCTCGACATCCCCGACCTGCCGACCGATGACAATCCGCTTGCCCCTTCCGGCATCGCCAGCGCGCTGCGTGAAGCACTGTCCGGCATCGAACTCGACATCAAGATCAAGCTGATCGTGATCCGCGCCTTCGACGAAGGCGCGCGACCCGAGATCATCAAGCTCTACAAGGACGTCAACACGCTCCTGAAGGACAAGGGCGTCCTGCCAACGGTCCGCTACGGTGCGGCCAAGAAACCGCTTTCCGGCAGCGGGCCCACATCCGGCCCGCGAACGGACGGTAGCGGCCCGCAGGTCGTCGGTAGCGTCACTCTCCCGATCATGTCGGGTGCGGCAGCAGGCGGCGCCACCTTGACCGTCGGCGCAGGAATGCCGATGGGCGTGGCCATGCCGATGGCCGGGGGCGCCGCAGGCGCCGGCGTGCCGATGGCCACGATGAATCTGCCAGGCGGACTGCCCGCAGGGGCGGGAGCGCCCGCCGCTGCCGGGGGCGTCGCACCCGCTGCGGGCGCCGAAGGCGTCCTGTCCGTTCCGGGGATTGCAGTCGGTGCGCCTGCTGCGGGAGCCATGCCGGCCGCTGAGGGAATGGGCGACCCGTTCGCCATGCTCCAGCAACTGCTGATGATGAACATGGCGGCCGGCCGGTCGCCAGTCGGCGCGGGTGCCGGGATGCTGGGTGCCGGAGGGGCGGGAGCGCCGTTCCCTGGCGCTGGCGCACCGGGCGTCCCACCGCAAGGCTGGGGTGGTACGGCCCCGCCCGCCGCGCCGGGCGAGTTCCCGTCGCTCAATCTCGAAGGCGGCGCCCCTGGCGCGAACCCGGGCGTCGGCGGTTTTCCAGGTGTCGGTCCCGGAGGTGGTGGATTCCCGGGTGTCCCCGGCTCTGGTGCTGGCGGCGGCGGATTCCCCGGCGGCGCGGGCGTAGGTCCTGGCGGCGGCGGTTTCCCTGGCGTCCCGGGTGCAGGCCCAGGCGGCGGCGGTTTCCCTGGCGTCCCGGGGGCAGGCCCTGGCGGTGGCGGTTTCCCTGGCGTCCCGGGTGCGGGCCCTGGCGGTGGCGGATTTCCCGGCGCTCCCGGTGGCGGCGGTAACGGTGGTGGCGCCTACCCCGGCGGTGGCACGGGCAGCTATCCCGCGGGCGGTGGAGCCGGCCCCGGAGGTGAAGGTGCCTACCCTGCCGGCGGCGGACAACCGGGAGGCCCGACAGGGCATCCGACGGGCGGCTTCGGCGGCGCAGGCTACCCTGGCGGCGGATCCGGCGGCACTGGCCATCCTGGCGGTGGCGGTGCTGGCGGTGGCGGTGCCGGCGGCGCGGGTCCCGGAGGCGGTTACCCGGGAGGCGGCGTGGCGGGCGGCAGCCACCCCGGCGGTGGAGGCGGCGGTGGCCAGGGTGGCGGCTACCCCGGCAGAACCTCGTCTGCACCCTGGACTGGCGAAGGCGCCGGCCCGGGCGGCACCGGAGATGGCTATGGCGTTCCCGGCGTACCTGGCGGACCGGGAGTCTTGACGCCGGCCGGATTTCCCACACCTCCCGGCACGGGACCGCACGCCCTGCCGACCGGACCGGGGGGGCCGGGCGGACCCGATGCCACGAACACCTTCGGCGCCCTGGCTGGACTGGCCGCCGCGGCGGGCAACCAGGCAAGCACCACGAGGACATACACGGTCTCCGGCGGCGCGTTCATGCCCGGCAATCTCGTCGGGTCGCTGACCAAGCTCCAGCAGGGCGATCTCGGGGCCTTCCCCGACGTCCCGCCCGAAGTGGGTGCCTGGCTCGCATCGCGTCAGAGTTCGCTGCCCGTCGACGACTTCATTCCGCCGACCCCGAACGTGCTCCGGGCGCTCAAGTCGTCGAGCCTGGGCCAGCAGATGGGTCAGATGGACACGGTCACGCTCGACATCGTGTCAATGCTGTTCGACCAGATTTTCGGCGACGCCCGCATCGCGCCGGCGATGAAGGCTCTGATCGGCCGGCTGCAGATTCCGATGCTGAAGGTGGCCGTCCTCGACAAGACCTTCTTCTCGCGCAAGGCCCACCCGGCGCGCCACATGCTGGACACGCTGGGCGAGCTGTCCATGGGTCTCGGCGAAGGCTTCGGACCCGGCACGCCGCTCTACCAGAAGATCGAAGGCACGCTTACGCGGCTGATCGAGCAGTTCGAGGAAGACTTCGGGGTCTTCGACCGCATCACGGTCGAGCTCGAAGCGATGATTGCCGAGCTCAACCAGAAGGCCGACCAGGTCGGCAAGAGCGAGTCCAAGCGCATCCTCGACAAGGAACGCCTCGAGGTGGCGCGCCTGTTCGCGCAGAACGAGATGAAGGCGCGCATCGAAGGGCACGAACTGCCGCGCGCGGTGCTGCGGTTCCTGTCCACCGAGTGGATGAAGCTCCTCATCCTCGCGTACGCCAAGGGCGGGCGCGAAAGCCGGGCCTGGACGAGCCTGGTCGAAACCCTCGACATCCTCGTCTGGAGCCTGACGCCCAAGCACAAGGTCGACGAGCGCAAGCGCCTCGTGTCGATCCTGCCCGGATTGCTTAAGCGCCTGTCCAAGGGCATGGAAGTGATCGGTACCGACCGCCTCGTGCGCGAGCGTTTCAACGCCGTGTTGATGCGTTGCCATTCGCGCGCCATCGCCGGCGGCAGCGTCACTGACCTCTTCCAGCGATCGCCGGCGCCCGCGCCCGCGCAACCGCGGACAGCACCTCCGCCACCTTCGACAGCAGACGCGACCGCCGGCCCCGAAGCCGATCCCGCTCGCCAGCCGACCGGACAGGCGCCGTGGCCCGTATCGCCCGATCTCAGCCTCTCCGGCCTGAGCTCCGCGCCCCAGGTGCCGCCCCCTGTCGAGAGCGGTGACGGCAGCATGATCGTCGAGGAAGTCCCCATGGAGTTCGGCGGTGGCGCCACGGCCGACGGCGAATTCCACGACATCACGCGGCCGATGCCGGAGTCCGGTGTTCCGCCGGACATCACGCTGTCGCCCGTGTCGATCAACGTCACAGAGCCGCTGCCGCTTCACGAAGAGATGTCGGCCGAGCCCGCCCCCGAGAGCTTCCCCTCCGTGAAAGTGAAGAACCCGTTCGGCGAGGGCGAGATCGAGGTGGAGGAAGTGTCCTTCAACGACCTGCCGGGCTTCTTTTCGGGCAGCAATGCCGCCGCTCAGGCGCCTGCCGGCCCGGCGGACGAGTTCTCGGAAAAGGCGTCGCGTCTTGCCGAAGGGGACTGGGTCGAGATCCACTTGGAAGGCAAGGATCCCGTCCAGGCCCGGCTGTCGTTCATCAGCCCGTACCGCAGCACCTTCGTGTTCAGCAACCGCAAGGGACAGAAAGTCGCGGAGTACTCCTCCTACCAGGTCACCAGCTATCTGCGCAGCGGCCGCCTGCTGATCCTCGAGGGCACGCCGCTGTTCGACCGCGCGTTCGGCAATCTGGTCAACATCCTGCGCAAGGGCGCCGAAGCCGCCTGAGTTTCCCCGGCCCCGCTTGCGTCCGGGCCGGGTTCTGTGGCTTCATTGCCGACCCTCTGCCGGCAGACCGACCATGCAAGCCCGAACCGACGACCTCAGAATCCGCGAGATCAAGGAACTCGCCCCGCCTTCCCATCTGCTGCGCGAGCTCGCCTGCAGCGAGAAGGCCGCCCAGACCGTGAGCGACTCGCGGCTCGCCATCCACCGCTGCCTCCATGGCATGGATGACCGCCTGGTGGTCGTCATCGGGCCCTGCTCCATCCACGACCCGGTAGCGGCGCGCGACTACGCCAACCGCCTCGTGGAACTGCGCCGTGCCCACGCCGCCGAGCTGGAAGTCGTGATGCGCGTCTACTTCGAGAAGCCGCGGACCACGGTCGGCTGGAAGGGCCTCATCAATGATCCCGGACTCGACGGCAGCTTCCAGATCAACCGGGGACTGCGTCTCGCACGTGAGCTGCTGCTCGACATCGCGGAACTGGGCCTGCCGGCCGGCTGCGAGTATCTCGACATGATCACGCCCCAGTACATCGCCGATCTCGTGGCCTGGGGCGCGATCGGGGCGCGCACGACCGAGAGTCAGGTGCATCGCGAACTCGCCTCGGGCCTCTCCTGCCCGGTCGGATTCAAGAACGGCACGGATGGCAACGTCCGAATCGCCGTCGACGCCATCAAGGCCGCGCAGCAGCCCCACCACTTCCTGTCGGTGACCAAGGGCGGACACTCCGCGATCGTCGCCACGGGCGGCAACGAGGACTGCCACGTCATCCTCCGCGGCGGGCGCACGACCAACTACGACGCCGCCAGCGTGGAAGCCGCCTGCAACGCGCTCGCCCAGGCCGGTCTGGCACCGCGGATCATGATCGACGCCAGTCACGCGAACAGCCAGAAGAACCCGATCAACCAGATCAAGGTGTGCGAAGACATCGGCGGTCAGATCGCCGGCGGCGAAGTCCGCATCGTGGGCGTGATGGTGGAAAGCCACATCGTGGAGGGTCGGCAGGATCTCGTCCCCGGTCAGGCACTCACCTACGGTCAGAGCATCACCGACGCCTGCATCGGCTGGGACGACAGCGCCCGGGTGCTGGAGATCCTTGCGGCCGGCGTTCGCGCCCGCCGTCAGGCGCAGGCTCAGGCGGAACCCGCTTGAACGGCATCGTTTGAAGGCCCGCCTCCATGCGGGCACGGTGATCGCGGCCTACGGCCGCTCCTACACCGTGATGCTGGACGACGGCAGCAGCGTCGCCTGTTATCCACGAGGCAAGCGTAGCGAACTCGCCTGCGGCGATCGCGTTCAGGTCGCCCTCACCGGGCCGGCACAGGGCGTGGTGGAAACCATCGATCCGCGCTCGGTCCTCTTCTACCGCTCGGATGCGTTCCGCCAGAAGATCATCGCGGCGAACGTCAGCCAGATCGTGGTGGTGCTGGCGTCGTCTCCGTCGTGGTACGAGGAACTGCTGAACCGCTGTCTCGTCGCGGCCGAAGCCGGACACACACGGGCGGTCATCGTGTTGAACAAGGTCGATCTCCCGGAAGCCACCGCAGCGCTCGCTGCCTTGCAGACATACGCGGACATCGGCTATCCCGTCGTCCCGCTGGTGGCGAGACAGGGCGTCGACGCGCTCCGTCCCCTGCTCGAAGGACAGACGAGCGTGCTCGTGGGTCAGTCGGGGATGGGCAAGTCGACGATCATCAACGCACTGCACCCGGAAGCCCGCGCGAGCACGGCGGAGGTCTCGGCGGCGCTGGATTCCGGCAAGCACACCACGACGCACGCGCGGCTCTACCAGCTGGGCCCTGACACGGCCATCATCGATTCGCCGGGCATGCAGGAATTCGGGCTGCACCACGTGCCGCGACAGGAACTCGACGCGTGCTTCCCGGAGTTTCGCGAGTGGATCGGGCAATGCCGATTCTCGAACTGCCGCCACATGGGGGAGCCGGGCTGCGCCATCGACGGCGCCGTGGGGAAAGGCAAGGTCACCACCCGACGGCTGAGCGCCTATCGCGCCATCGCCTCCGAGGCTGCCCGCCGCTCCTGAATTGCCGGACCGGCGTCAGGCCACCCAGGACGCCACGGTCATCAGCGCGATGATGAGCACCCACAGCACCAGGGTGCGCCAGATGAGGCCCACAGCGCTGTTCATGTGCTCGAGATCCGGCTCGTCGCCCAGCCCGAGTTCGGGACGGAAGGCGAGCTTGCCATCGCGGTGGAGCGATTCGCCAAGCCGCACGCCGAGAGCCCCTGCACCGCTCGACAGCACGACACCGATGAAGGGGTCGAGCCACGCCGCCGCCTGGGCTCGCCAGCAATAGACGGCATCCTCGAAGTCGCCGACGATCGCAAACGACAGCGCCGTGAGCCGCACGGACACCCAGTCGAACAGCCGGAACGCCTCGCGCGCGAAGGCGCCGAACTGCTCGTACTCCGCGGCAGTCTGCCGCCCCCAGCGATCGTGCAGCACCACACCCAGACGATAGAGAACGGCCCCACCGGGCCCGGACAGGAGCGTGCCCAGCGCACCGGGCAGCAGCGTGCCGAGGATGGCCGGCGCCAGGACGAACCACGCGATGACACCGAACACGTCGCGATGGGCTGTGGCCAGACCGTGTTCGATGGCCACCTTGGCGAGATCCTGGTGGGTGAACTCCGTGGCGTCTTCGCCGCTCCATTCCCGCAGCCGGTCGCGCGCATCCTGGGTGCGACCGGCGCGCAACGCCTCGTGTACGCCGTTGAAGCCGGTGTTGAAGCCGCGCAGCCCCAGGCAGAAGTAGAGGACGAGGACGTTCCATGCAAGCCCGAGCAGGAAGCTCACGCCATTCAGCATGAGGAACCCGATCTCGGCCACGATCACGCACGGCGCGATGGCGGCGATCCACGCAAGCACACCGTGCCGGCGCCGACCGGCATTGAAGTTCCTGGCGACGAGATCCGCGTACCGCCCGAACCATTCCAGCGGCAGCGTCTTGGCGCGCAGCGGGCTCAGTTGCTCCAGGAGCAGCGCGATGACGATGGAAAAGACGACCACTCGGCAGACCTCCCGGCGTCAGTCGACGTAGCGCACGCCGCCGCGATTCGCGAGGCCCGCCTCGTTCCAGAACTGAAGTTTCTGGCCGGCGCGCACCTTGGCCAGCGAATCGGCCTCTTTCTGGCGAACGAGTTCCAGACGCGCGGCCACGGCCTGTGCCGACGCGAGCGGAACGGCCACGACGCCGTCGACATCGCCGACGAGAACGTCGCCGGCCCCGATGTGAATGCCACCGCACGTGACACCCAGGTTCACTTCACCGGGTCCGTTGCGGTAGCCCGCGTTCGGGCTGTGTCCGCGCGCAAACACGGGGATGTCCGCCTCGATGAGACCCGGAAGATCCCGCACGAGACCGTCGACCACGATGGCCACGACGCCGAGGCGTCGGGCCCACATCGCCCAGAGATCGCCGATCACCGCGGCATGGTCGTCCCCGCCGGCACCGATGACGATGACGTCGCCGGGCTTCACGAAATCGAGCAGTGCCATCGCAGCGAGATTGTCGGTCGGCGAACACAGCGCCGTCGCCGCCACACCGCAAAACGTCTGCTTCGGCGTAAGCGGCTTGATGCTGTGATGCAGGCTGCCTCGACCGTTGAAGGCATCGGTGACGAAACCCGATGGTGCGTCACGGAAGGCATCGAGCAGAGCGGCATCGGGCCGGGGAAAGTCCCGGCGGATCGTGAGTGCGACCGGATCACCGATCATGCGATTGTCTCCTGTTTGAAGCGGGGGAAAGGGAAATTGCCTCCATTGGCCGGGGGCAGACGCAACAGCACACACGACGCGCAGACGCGAGGATGGCAACGGTTGACCGAGCCGGCATCGCAGCGCTCCCGTCAGACCGTGCCCGCACCGCGCAGCACTTCGACCTCCGCGGCTGCCATGTCCAGCCATTCCTCCAGTACCTCGCGAGTGTGCTCGCCGAGGCGCGGAGGCGGCCTGCGATATTCGACGGTGTCCTCGGAGAAACGCAGCGGACTCGCCACGGTGGACACCTGGCCGAGAACGGGATCGGGAATGTCCACCCGCGCACCGCGCGCCACCACTTGTGGATTCGCGAAGGCCTCGTCAATCGTATTGACCGGGGCGCACGGCACGCCGGCAGCGTTGAGCCGCTCGGCCCAGACATGCCGCGGCCTTGTGCGGAACGCGGCCTCCAGCGTCGCAACGATATCCTTGCGATGCTGCACGCGCGCCCGGTTGGTCTTGTACTTCGGGTCCTCGGCGAGTGCGGGCTGACCGATGACCGCGCACAGCGTGGCGAACTGCTGATCGTTGCCCGCGGTCATCATGAGGTAGCCATCGGCGGCGGCGAACACCTGCGAGGGCACCACGCTCGGATGGGCGCTGCCCATCCGGGTGCCGACGATACCGGCGCCGAGATAGTTCTGCGCAATGTTCACGAGCGAGGCCATCTGCACATCCAGCAGCCCGAGGTCCAGTTGCTGGCCCCGGCCGGTCTGCGTACGGCGAAACAGCGCGGAGGCGATTCCGGTCGCGCCGTAGACGCCCGTAAGGATGTCCACGACCGCCACGCCGCACCGGGAAGGTTCGCGGCCCGGCTCGCCGGTGATGTCCATCAGCCCGCCATAGGCCTGCACGATGGGATCGTAGCCGGGCTGGGGCGCGTAGGGTCCGGTGGCTCCGTATCCGGTGATCGAGCAGTACACGAGACCGGGATTGCGGGCCGACAGCGTGGCGTAGTCGAGCCCGGAGCGCGCGAGCGTCCCGACCTTGAAGTTCTCCACGAGGACATCGGCGCGGTCGGCCAGACGCGCCACCAGATCGACGCCCTCAGGGCGGCCCATGTCGACGGTGATCGAGCGCTTGCCACGGTTGGCGCACTGGAAGTACGTGCTCATGTCCGACTCGCGGCCGCGCTCGTCCAACGCGAAAGGCGGCGCCCATTGGCGTGTGTCGTCGCCGCCGCCCGGGCGCTCGACCTTCACGACGTCGCAACCCATGTCCGCGAGGATCTGACCCGTCAGCGGGCCGGCCAGCACGCGTGAGAGATCGAGGACACGGATGCCTGCGAGCGGTCCCATCAGCTCGAGACTCCGGCGACCGGAAAGCGGGCCTCCATCGAGGACCCGCGTACCCCTGCTGCTGCCACTATGCCTTCCACGGGATCATTCACTCCAGACGCACTCCGGAATCGCGAACGACACGCCCCCAGAGCGCAGTCTCGCGCTGGATGAGCGCGACGAGATCGCTCCTTACCCTGGACCTGGCCTCGAGCCCGTGCTGCTGCGTGCGCGCCGCGAACGCCGGATCGTCCACCACCGCCTTGAGCGCATCGGTGAGACGGTCCGCGATCGGTTGCGGAAGCTTCGCAGGGGCCAGCACCGCCACCCAGGATTCCGAAACGTAGCCGACCACGCCGGCTTCCGCAATGGTCGGGACGTCGGGAAGCGCGCGCGAGCGGGTCGGCGTCGTCACGCCGAGCGCACGCAGTCTGCCCGACTGGATGTGCGGGAGCGCTGCGGCGACACTGTCGAACATGACATCCATGCGACCGCCAACCAGATCGAGCAGAGCCGGTGCGCTGCCCTTGTAGGGCACGTGCGTGAGCTTGGCCGCGGTCATCGTCTGGAACAGTTCCGCTTCGAGATGCGAGATCGTTCCGATGCCCTGCGACGCAAGATTGAGGGTGCCCGGCTTCGAACGGGCCAGGGCGATGAGCGCCCGCACCGTCGACACGCCCAGAGTCGCCGGCACCACCAGCACATGAGGAACGTAGGCCGCCGTGCACAGCGGTGTGAAGTCTCGCTGCAGGTCGAAGGCGCGCGATGGCATCAGCGTCGAGCCTGCGGCGTAGACCGTGATGGGCGCCATGAGGATCGTGTAGCCGTCGGCGGGCGCCCTCGCAACGAGTTCACCGCCGAGGTTGCCGCCAGCGCCCGGCCGGTTGTCGATCACGACACCCGCCCCGAGCTGCCGCCCCAGTGACTCGGCCATGAGCCGGGCGAGGATGTCTGTCGCCCCGGCCGGTGTGAACGGCACGATCATGCGCAAGGGCCGGGCGGGGAACTTCGCCTGCGCGCGTGCCTCCAGGTTCCAGGTAATGGCCAGACCCGCGGCGAGCCATCGCCGGCGGGCCACGGAAATCGGCGGCAGTTCGCGTCTCATCGGTCGTCAGCCCCTCAAGCAAGTGAAGGCGCGCGTGGCAGATCAGCGCGCCCGTCGACCGCCGGAGCCTCGATCCGCCCCGCCGGAAACCCGCCGCAAGCATAATGGAACCCCCGCCTGCGGGGGCTCGCGGAATGTGTCGCACCATGGAGACACACGAAGCTATACTCGCAGCATATTTGGCTCAAACGTGGTGTCCTGCCAGCCATGGTCAACCCGGCGCCGAAGGACGGAGTTCCCACTCCGCCTGGCCGCCCCCCATCCCGTCCGACCGCGGACAACACTCCGCCGATCCCGACCAAGGTCGATTCCGACCAATTGCTGTTCGAGAAAGTGGACGTGCTCCACGTCAACTCGGGGTTCGGGCTGGCCGTCAACGTCGTCGTTGGTGCCCTCACCGTCGCGGCAGTCTGGCCCGGTCGTGCTCCCTGGGCCGCCTCGTTGTGGCTCGGCGTCCTGTATTCGGTCGTCGCCCTTCGCCTGCACCAGCGGATGCAGTTCCAGCTGCACGCCCACGAGCGCCCGGCGGCCTACTGGCTGCGACGGTTCTCCCTGTCCACGGCCGCCACCGGCCTGTGCTGGGGCGCCGCCTGGCTGATCCTGCCGCCCGACGCGACGCTGGCCACGGAGATGCTGATGGCGGTGGTGATGGCCGGGCTGGTCGCGGGGGCGCTCTCGCATCTCGCGATGGTCTTCGAGGTCTATCGCAACTACGTGATCCTCGCGATCGTGCCGGGGATGGTCTATCTGCTGGCGCAGGGCACACGCATCCACCTGCTTTGCGCGGCCCTTTCGATGGTGTATCTGTTCGGGGTACTGAACAGCGCACGCCGGTTCCATCGGGTCCTGCACCGCAGCCTGGAAGTACGCTTCGAGAATGCGGGGCTCGTGACCTCGCTCACGGACACCAACACGCGCCTGCGCGCGCTCACCGACGAGTTGGAGCGCCGGGTCATCGAGCGCACGACCGACCTCGAGTCCGAACTCGCCAAGCGACAGCAGGCCCAGGCGGCGCTGCGGGCCGACGAAGAGATGTTCCGCCTTATCTCGGACAACGTGTCCGACATGATCGCCGTGTGGGACGGCCACGGCCAGCAGCTCTACGGCAGCCGGTCCCTCCGCGGCGCCATGGACCGTTCGCAGACGGGGCCGGGAACGTTCTCCTTCAGCGAAGTGCACCAGGAAGACCTCGAGAAGCTCCGCGCCGCATTGCGTCAGGCGCTGGCCAGTTCGCGCGGTCAGCGCCTTGAGCTAAGGCTGGGGGGCGCATCGGTCGACCAGAGAATCATCGACTGTTCCATCGAGCCGGTCCGCGACCCGGCCGGCGAGCCCGACAAGGTCGTGATCGTGTCCCGCGATGTCACCCAGCGCCGCCGGGAGGAAGCCGCGATCCGCGAAGCCCGGGAGCGTCTGGCCCTCGCCCTCGAAGCCACGGACCAGATCTCCTTCGATGTGGACTGCCGGGTCCAGAAGGTGCACCTCGACCGCAACTGGGCCGCCTTCCTCGGACGGCGCTCGGTCGGCGAGACGATCGCGAGCTTCGACGAACTGCTGCCGCTCGTTCCCGCGGAAGAACACGCCCTCATCCACACGCGCTACGTGGCGACCCTAAAGGGCGAAACCGCCGACTACGTGATGGAGCATCGCGTGCGCCGCGACGATGGCGAGTATCGCTGGATCCTGTCCCGTGCCCGGGTGGTCGAGCGCGATGCGCGGGGCTACGCGATCCGCCTCACCGGCACCAACCGGGACATCACCGATCGTCGCCTCGCGGAACAGAGCCTGCGGCTCGCCGGCCGGGCGCTCGACAGCATGGCCGAGGGCCTCGTCGTGCTCGATTCGAACTGGCGGGTGTCCTCGGTGAATCAGGCCTTCTCGCGGATCACCGGCTATTCCGCCGAGGAGGCGGTGGGCAAGGTGAGCCGGCTCTGGCGCGACAGCGTGCGCAACCAGGAGGAGCCGAGCGCCATCGTCGCGGAACTCGCTGTGCGCGGCCACTGGGAGGGACGGGTCGTCGACCGCCGCCGGGACGGTTCCGCCTACCCGTCGTGGCTCAGTGCCTCGACCATCCGCGAGGCCGATGGCGGCATCTCCCACTACGTCATCGTGTTCAGCGACATGTCGAAGCAGGAACGCGACGCCCAGCGGGTCCGCTACCTCGCCTACCACGACGGCCTGACGGGGCTCGCGAACCGGTCCATGTTCTTCGAGCGCTGCGGAGACATCCTGCGACGGGCGCAGCGGCACGGCAGGCGCATGGCCATCTTGTTCATCGACCTCGATCACTTCAAGTCGGTGAACGATTCCCTGGGTCATCTCGCGGGCGACGTCCTGCTGATCGAAGTCGCGCGACGGCTGCTGCAGGATCTGCGCGACCTGGATCTGGTGGCGCGACTCGGTGGCGACGAGTTCGCCGTGCTGCTGGAAGAGATCGCGCAGCCCTCCGATGCCGCCACCGTGGCACTGAAGATTCTCGGGTCACTGGCGCAGCCGGTGGCCATCGGCGGCGACGAAGTCCGCATCACGGCGAGCATCGGCATCAGCTGCTTCCCGGACGACGCCGATCAGGTCGAGAACCTGCTGCGCCAGGCCGACGCGGCCATGTACGTCGCCAAGCAGGAAGGCCGCGACCGTTACCAGTTCTTTTCGCCGGACCTCACGGCACGCGTGATGAACCGTCTGGCCACCGCCAGCGCGCTCAAGGTTGCGCTGGAACGGGGCGAGTTCCGCGTCCACTACCAGCCGGCCGTCGATGCCCGGACCGGCGAGATCGTAGGCCTGGAGGCGCTCCTGCGATGGCAGCATCCGCAGCGCGGGCTGCTCCTTCCGAACGAATTCATCCAGGTGGCCGAAGACACCGGCGTGATCGACGCCATCGGCCGCTGGGTGCTCACGATGGCTTGCCGTCAACTGGCTCTCTGGCAGAAGTCCGGGCACGAGGGTCTGTCGATGAAGGTGAATCTCTCGCCGCTGCAGTTCCGTCAGCCCACGCTCGTCCACGACGTGAAGCGCATCCTCCTGGCCTCGGGAGTACAGAGCGGGACGCTCGAGATCGAGATCACCGAAAGCGCGGCGATGAACAATCCGGACCGGTCCGAGCGGGTGCTCCAGGACATGCTCGAACTCGGCATCCGAGTTTCGCTGGACGATTTCGGGACCGGCCACAGTTCGCTCGCCCAGTTGAGCCGCTTCCCGATCCATGGCCTCAAGCTCGACCGCTCCCTCGTGTGCGGACTGCCCGATGACCGGAAGAACGTCGTGATCGCCAGTTCGGTCGCGAGCCTGTGCCGCAATCTCGGGCTGGATCTCGTGGGCGAAGGCGTGGAGACCGCCGCCCAGGCGGAGTTCCTGATGTCCCAGGGCTGCCGGCAGATGCAGGGCTTCTACTTCAGCCCGGCCGTCAGCGCCGAAGAACTCACGGCCATGCTCGCGCAGCCCGACCATGCCGCCTGGAAGATGGCGGGGTCGGCCCTTCACTGAGCCGGGCGCGACGCCAGTTCTGCGGCGATCGCACCGACCGTCCTGAGCGCGACATCGACCGCCGCCGTATGGGTGTGTCCGCAGGAAATCCGGATGTGATGCGGATACATGCCGCTGGCCGAGAACATCGCGCCAGGCGCGATGCTCACACCTTCCGCGAGTGCACGATGGAACAGCGCCATCGCATCCACGCGCTCGGGCAGTTCCACCCACAGCACGAAGCCGCCCTCGGGCCGGGTCACGCGGGAACCCTGCGGAAACGACTCGCCGATCACCGCGGTCGCGCGGGCGACCTGTCTCGCGAACGCCGCGCGCAATTTCCTCAGATGGCGCTCGTACGATCCCGACGCCAGCAATTCGGCGACGGCCGCCTGCGCGAGTTCGGAGGTGGTCACCGAGGTCGTGAACTTGAGCAGGGCGATGTCCCGGCGGAATCGACCGGGCGCCATCCATCCCACGCGCAATCCGGGCGCCATCGTCTTCGAGAACGAGGAGCACAGCACCACGTTGCCGTGACGATCCCAGCTCTTCATGGGTTTGGGACGCCGGTCGCCGAAGTGAAGGTCACCGTATACATCGTCCTCGACGATCGGAATCCCGCGCTGATGCATCAGTTCGACGACGCGGCGCTTCGCCTCGTCGGGCATGCGCCCGCCCAGGGGATTGGAGAAGTTCGGCATGAGGACGAGCGCCGCGATCGCCCCTGGGGTTCGCGTCACGACTTCGAGCGTATCGAACGCGACGCCGTGGCGCGGATTCGTGGGCAGTTCGAGAACCTTCACGCCCAGGCTCTCCACGATCTGCAGCACGCTGAAGTAGGTCGGCGACTCGATCGCGATCGTCTGCCCGGCGCGGGTGATCGCCCGCAGGGCGAGCGTGAGTGCCTCCATGCAGCCGTTGGTCACGACCAGTTCGTCCGGTTCGATCAGGCAGCCGTAGGTAAACGCGTGCCTGGCGATGGCACGGCGCAGCGGTTCGTATCCCGCGCCCATGCGATACGTGGTGGCCAGCGTCGGCTCCCGCATGAGGCGCGCGCCGAGCTCCCGGCGCACCTGAGCTGCCGGGTACATGTGTTCCGGTCCGGGACTCGCCGCCGCCAGCGGGACGACCGTCGGATCGCGCGACGCCTCCAGGATTTCCATAATGACGCCGTTCACGCCGACATCCGACGGCAGCGGCGGGCGGGTCCCGTGCATCCGCGGTTCCGGCAGCGCCCGCCACGCAGCAGCGACGAAGAAACCGGATTTCGGACGGACAACGATGAGTCCGCGATCCTCGAGTTCCCGGTAGGCCGCAATGGCCGTCGACACGCTCACGTTCTCCCGGGCGGCGAGGACTCGCACCGAGGGCAATCGGTCACCCGGGCGGAAGGCACCGGACGCCATCCCCGCCGCAAGACGGTCGGCAAGCGCGCGGTAGAGCGTGTCGCTGAGCTGGGGCTCGTCGGTCATGGTTCCGATTCTGACTCGGACGCAGGGCGCGTGCCGATACAGATTGCCTCGTTCCCGTTCAGCACAGACGGCCTTGGGTCAGTGCGTGAACGTCCGCTGTGATTTATGAAGACTGGAGCTTGGGCGGCCTGGCTTGCGACGGATGGTCGTGAAAGCTCTGCTCGCAGCGGAATGGCAAGTCGAAAGAAGGACGCCCCGCCGACCGGCAGGGTGCCGGTCGGCGGAGCGTCGGGGTCAGACTTCGGCCGTGGCGGCGGGAGCCGTCACGGCGTCCGGTCACGAGCGACCGAATCGCTCGAGCACGGACGAAGCATCGCCGTAACGCGAGGCCTTCGCGTTGCGCGTGAGCACGCGAGTATCCGGAACGTCGCGTCCGAACGCCTGGGCATGCACCACGTCGGCAGTCGTATTCTTCATGACCGTGACGCGGGGCGTACCATCCCGGCCGAACTCGGCAGACTGGACGTTCACGACGCCAGCCGCGGAGGCGACGGATCCGAAACCAAGGGCCGCGAAGGCGGCAAGGGCAGCAACGAGATTACGAGTGTTCATGGCATGACTCCTAAAGGCTAAGTGATGGGGAAATGATGTTGAGGAATTCGAGTGTTCGGCCATCAGGCGCGTCCGAAACGGGTCGCGAGGGCACCGGTCGCATCCCGGCCGGTTGCCGGTACGGTGCCGATCGCCCCGGGCGCCTCACGGCCGGCACGATCGCCAGACTCCACCGTCACGCGGGCGGTGCCGACCGAGACATCCTTGATGCCATCGCGACCGAATGCCGCCTGAGCCGGCAGATGACGAACCTGCTTGCCTGCGGCCGCAGCCACGGGTCCTGCGAGACCATCCGCGTTCACGATGTCGGCCGACTGGATCAGTCGGGACTTCACGATGCCGTCGTCTGCGGCATGGACACCGCCGGCCATGGAGGCGAGGACGAGGGACGTGATGGCGATGAGTTGATTAGCTTTCATGACAGTTACTCCTTACTTGTCACCCGAAAGCTGCAGACAGGGCAGCCACCTGGCGCGGGTCGGTCTCGGGTACAGCCGGACTCGCGGGGTTTTTCGGGGTGCTCCACCGCCGGTCAGGCGGACGGTCCGACCCCTCAAAAACGTTTTCGCTCAGTGAGTTGCCAATGTTGTCCAATCGGACTAGACTGACTTACCTAGTGACTCACGATCACTGAGTGAACGGTGTTTACTTTAGTAAACGTAATTCACTTCGTCAACAACATTTTTGGATTTTTTTATGGGCACGAGCGAGCGGCGGGCGAGAGAGCGGGAAGAAATGCGGGCGCGCATCCTGGATGCAGCCCGGGAGTTGTTTGCCCTCGAGGGCTACGACTCGGTCACGCTGAGACGCGTGGCGGACTGCATCGAGTACTGTCCGGCAACGATCTACAAGTACTTCAAGGACAAGGAAGAGATGGTGCGGGCCCTGGTCACCCAGGACATCGCCGCCCTGATGGACACGTTCCGCCCGAGCATGGAGAAGCAGACGCCGCTCGAACGCCTGCGCAGCTTCGGCCAGGCCTACATCGACATGGGCCTCAACCAGCAGAATCACTACCGGCTCATGTTCATGACGCCGCTGCTCCCGGCGGACGACCCCGTCTACGCCGAAAAGCGCAACGATCCGCAGATGGATTCCTACGGCCTGTTCCTGTCGGTCGTGCAGGAGTGCGTGGACGCGGGTTTGTTCCGCCCGCAGTACCGGGATGCCGAATGGATTGCCCAGACGATCTGGGCCGGCCTCCATGGCGTGGTGTCACTTCATATCGCGATGGGTGACGAGAGTGCGATCGACTGGCGCCCGGCAAAAGCGCGCGCGTTGTTCATGCACGACTTGCTGATGCACGGACTCTTTGCGGACGCCTACCGTACGGAAGTGCCCGCCATGCCGTCGCAGATGGTCTGTCAGAACGCTGCCTGAGCGGGCGTCAATTTCCCGAGGTGGCGCCTTCGCGGGTCGAAGAGCCGCTCTCGACAAGCGCGCCGGCGACCTTGCGAGTCCTCGCCTTGCCGTTCCGATCGATCGCCACCTCGGCGAGCGCGGGCGAAGCCCAGTTGAGGCGGGCTGAATCCTTCACGAGGCGCGCGGTCGGCGACACGTCCGGTTCATCCGCCCTGAGCGGGTCCTGCAGATACGTGTTCGCGGACAGGAAGTTCCCCACCACGTTGTTTCCCCATGAAGGGTCCCCGAGCGGCGTGCCGGCAAACACGGCATTGCCCTCCACCCGCTGCCGTCGCAGCGGATTGGCCCCGTCCAGCCGGATGCCCGCATCGCGCGCCACCACGGTGTTGAGCAGGATGTAGACATCCTGTGGAATGCCGTTGTGGGGCCGGACATGAACGGCGGAGCCTTCCGGATTCACGAACACGTTGTTGTACAGCGTGATGTTGCCTTCCCCCTGGAACAGCACTTCGGTCGGGTTTCGCAGGAACAGATTGCCGTAGATCAGGAAGCGGTCGTCGGCGCCCCGACCGTCCCGGGGCTGATGACCCACGAGAAGGTTGGGACGCGCCGCCTCGCCGAGCGCACCCGCACGGGTCTTCTCGAACACGTTGTTTCGGATGATCGTGACGGCCGCGCCATCCTCTCCGTCCAGCCCGGGCCGGTAGCCCTGGTGCTTGATCTGCACGTTGTAGCCGATGGTGTCGCGCACGACATTGCCTTCGATCAGTCCGTTCCAGAAAGCCGCAGACCCGTCGGAATTGCCGAAGTACATGCCCGTGCCGACGCCGACGATCTCGTTGCCTCGCACCACCCACCCGCTCGCGGGACACTTTGTGGAGATGCCCACGTTCTGCTGGCTGAAGGCGTGGCCGGAGATGCGCAGATTCTCCAGGGTGATGTAGTGCGCAAATCGGCCATGCCCTTCGGCCTTCACGGCATCCACGGGGAGGTTGCGCCCTTCGAGCTGCAATCCACGAATCTGCACGTGCAGCGAATTCACGATGCTCACCGTGTTGCGCCCCGGCTGCGCGAGAAAGACGGGCCGCTGCGCGGGGTTTGCAGCCTCGATGCGGATCGGTTCGGTCGCCGTCCCGGCAAGGCCCCTCACCTGGAGACCCTGCACATAGACGCCCGGCACGAGCAGCAGAACGTCGCCAGCGCGCAGTCCCTGCACGAGCGCCGAATACGTCGCCGGGTCCGCGAGGTATTCGGCAGCCGATGCCACGCGCGCGGCGGCCAGCGCCATCAGCAGACAAAGCGTTCGCAAGCCCGTCATCGCGCCGGTGCACTCCTCGATCGCCTGCCCCGCACAACGTGCAGCCACATCAGCGGCACGGCGGCGATCCCGACGATCCAGTGGACGAGGCTGATCCCCGGCCGCAGGGATTCCGACCCTATGTAGTAGAGCGCCCAGGCGCTCAGGATGAGGACGACAAGCACGGAGGTGACGAATCCGCCCGTACCGCGGTTGCGGCTCAGCTTCCAGGCTCGCCATGCATGCCACGGCACGACCGAACCCACCACCAGGAGACTCACCATCGCGATCGCCCCGTGAACCTTGAGCCAGAAGGGTTCGAGCGGGTGAGGCATGTCGGGGAAGTCGGGATCGCCGCCCATCAGGTAGTGACAGACGAGCCAGCCCGCGCCGCTGACGACAAGTGCGAGGCCGACGCTGAAGATCGTGCGCCGATGCAGAGGCGTGAGCGCGATCGTGGGTCCCGGACGCGGCGGACTCATGGATACTGCCCCGGACCGAGCGACCAGCCTCGCGGCGCCCCGCCATCGGTCGGACACCATCGCGCCTCACCGTTCGACGCAATCTCGAGCGCGTCTGCGCCGAGTCGCCTGAGAATCGCACTCGCGGAATCCGGTGCGATCGCGACGACCTTCGTCAGCGCGTCGGCCCAGATTCCCCGCCGGGCGAACACGGTGACGCTCGAGTCGGCTATGGGGATCTGCTTACCGGACGGGACAACGACGCCGGACCATTCGCCGGTCTCGTCGTGATAGGGCGCCGTCGTTGCCATGGCGCCGTCCTGAAGAGAACCGACGGCGAAGGCACGCGAGCGGTCCGACGGATGCCGGACGAATACCGGCGCGCTCCGGGCCGAACGCACGCGGATGTCACCGCCTGCATCCACGCGGGAGGTAACGGCTCCGGCCGTGGCCATCGCCCGGGTGGCGACGTCCAGGGCGTAGCCCTTGGCGATCCCGCCAAGGTCGAGCCAGACAGGCCGGCTGAGTCGCACGAAGCCTTCTCGGCGCAGGTCCACGTCCCGCCAGTTGCCGTCGGGGACCGGATCCGGACTCCCCTGCGGCCGAGGCAGCCGGCCGGCGGCAACGAGCCTCGATGCCACGGTACAGTCGAACACGCCGCCGGTCGCAACGGAAAGCGCGCGCGACGCCCGCAACACCCGCCAGGTGTCGCCATCTACCCGGGTGTCCGAACGCCACGCGTCCCGATGGATCCGCGACAGCTCGCTGTCGGCCGAATGGAAACTCATGGCGCGATCCACGCGAGCCACGGCGGAGAACCCCGCCTCGAGCGCGCGCTGCGCCGCCTCTTCATTCTCTGCCGTCACCTCGATCTCGACCAGCGTACCGAGCAGCGGCCGCGCCCGCCTTCGCTCAGCGCAGCGCGAGCTCATGGGTGATCAGCAACCGCTTCACGCCTTCCGTGATGTGGCGGCAGGAGAGCGTCGCACCACCGATGTTGCGAATGTCCTTGTCGAGCTCGAGCGCCGCCGCGGTGGTCTTGCCGACGAACTGCCCCCGCCAGCCCGGATGACGCACTTCGTACCCGTAGCTCTCGCGGTACTCGAGGATCTCGATGCCCTTCACGCCGCCGTCGGCCCGAATGCCGACCGCGTAGGTGATGAACTCGTGCTTCCCGATCACTTCGTCGACGATGAACACGGCACCGTCGGGCGCGCGCCACAGCTTGAGGTCCGTGATGCGCAGCCGGGCGCCCAGCCGCTGTTCGATTGCCTGCTTCTGCTCGTCACTGAGGTGCGTCGGTGCCGCCTTCAGGGCGATACCGGGGAAGAGAATCTGCTGCGCCTGTTCCACACTGAGGTAGGTGGCGGCATAGGCGCAGTGGGGCGCCATGATCACCACCGGCGCAAGCATCAGGGGGCGCCAGTCGCTCATGTCGTCACCCTGCCGCGGCGGAACCGCACCAACGCGAAACCGCTCGTGCACATCGTGCTACCCGTACAGACGTCCACTGGCGTTGCCCTCCCCCCGAACTCTGGTGTGGTATCCCGTCGCGGCGAGGCGCTGCGGCAGTCGAATCGAAGCGACGAGCAGGCGATTGTCCTCCTGCCCGGGCGAACACACGATCACTTCGAAAGTCGCCGAATCATAGAAGAACTTGGTAAGGCGCGCATTCCGAGTCATTGTGCAGCGCATTCGAGTACGCAAGATGTCGCAGAGAGAACGCGGGAAGCCCGTCGCGGCCCGGCGGTAAGGGTATCGCCGCCTCCTGGCCGGCCTCCCCTACTCGCGATCGGATCGGAGGATGGAGAACACCAGCCAGACACCGATGCAGCTGGCCAGGAGAAAACCGACCACGCCGAACAACGGCAGGCCGAAGAGCTCGGGGCCTCCGCGAACCGTCATGACGATCGAGGAACCGACGATCAGCGCCGCAGTCACGACGCCGAGCGTGAGGCGGTTGGCGCTGCGGTCGATCTGATGGCCGAAGTGGTCGAGACGCTTCAGGTCGAACTCGATGCGCATTCGCCCGCGCCGCGCGTCCCGGATGAGCTTCGTGAGATCGCCGGGGATGCCGCCGAGCATCCCGAGTACATCGGACATGCCATGGCGCACCCGCTTGCCGACAGCGCCGGGCTCGTAGCGCGAGAGGATCACCCGCTTCACGAAGGGCCTGAGATAGTCGACGAGGTGGAACTCCGGATCGAGCCGCCGCCCCAGCCCCTCCAGCGAGATGAGCGCCTTGAAGAGCAGCGCCAGATCCGGCGGCAGGACGATGGCGTGATCGCGCATCACCGTGGTGATGTCACCGAGCAGCCGGCCGATGTGGATGTCCTTGAGCGCGAGGTGATCGTAGTCGCCCACCAGATCGCCCAGATCCTGGGCAAGCCGTGCCTCGTCGACCTCCGCATCCCCCGTCCAGTCGAGCAGCACCGCCATCATCCCGTGCTCGTCACGGCGCGACAGCGCGGCGAGCAGGTCGACGATCTGATTGCGGCGGTGATCCGAAAGCCGCCCCACCATGCCGAAATCGAGCATCGCGATCCGATTGCCTGGCAGGTACATGACGTTGCCGGGATGCGGATCGGCATGGAAAAACCCGTCCACGAGAATCATCTTCAGCACGGCACCGGCGCCGCGGTCCGCGAGCGTCTTGCGGTCCAGCCCCGCGCGCTCGATGAGTTCGAGTTCGTTGCCGGGCACGCCCTCCACGAAGTCCTGCACGTTCATGCGTGCCGAGGTGTGTTCCCAGTGGATCCTCGGGATCACGACGTTCGGATCGTCGGCGAAGCTCCGCGCGAAGCGATCCTGGTTGCGCGCCTCCAGGGCTAGGTCCAGTTCGCGGCCGATGGAACGACCGAACTGGGCCACCATCTCCACCGGCTGGAAACGCTGCAGCTCCGGCAGCTCGCGTGCCGCGACTCCGGCCAGCACCGACAGAATGCGCAAATCCGCTTCGATGCGCGGCCGGATCCCGGGGCGGCGGACCTTGAGCACGACCTGGGTGCCATCCTCGAGCCTCGCCCGATAGACCTGCGCGATCGACGCGCTCGCGAGCGGGTGGGGTTCGAAGTCCGCGAAGACCTCCTGGGGTGGCCTGCCGAGCGCCTGGGTCATCTGCGCGACCATCGCTTCGGCGGGTTCCGGCGCCACGGCGTGCTGAAGCCGCTCGAACTCCGCGATCCACTCCTCGGGGAAGAGATCCACGCGGGTGCTGAGCACCTGGCCGAGCTTCACGAACGTGGGGCCCATGGCTTCGAGCGCCATGCGGATTCGCACCGGCAGTTCGAGATGCGCGAGCGAGTCGTCCTTGCCCGCGCTCAGGAGTTCGCCCGCGCGCTCGAGAAAGGTGCCGACGCCGGCGCGGCGAATGACATCGCCGAACCCGTGTCGCATGAGGATGACGACGAGTTCGCGAAGCCTCGGCAGATCCTGGAACGCGTGCAGCGATTCAAGCATGGGGTCATCCCGGTGAGAAGAGGGGTCGCCTGCGTGACAGGCGGTTCACCGGGATTGTAGGGAAGCGGCCCGGGCGAACGCGATACGGGTTGACCGGGCCGCCGGCTTGGGCAGATACGCTCAGGCGTTGCCGAGCATCTTGTCCTTCGCCATGAAGTACTGGCGGGCATGGGCCACGATCTGCCCGTCGGTGGGGTGGTCCGCGCTCTCCACACCCAGGATGCGATCCACCATGGCGTGGTGATGCTTGTGAACGTACTTCACGAGTTCGAGCTTGGCGTTGCCGGGGCCGACGACAAGGATCTCCTGCGCGCCGCCGAGCAGGCGGACGACCTCGCCGAAGTAGTGGGTATCCTCGCCCCGGTGACCCGAGCCGGTGGAGCCGCGCTTGTGGTGCAGGTGCGGATGCTTGTCGGACGCATGGGCGGTGAACTTCTCGACATCCTCCTGATTGAAATGCATGACATGCGCTTCGGTGTGGTCGAGCCAGACGACGGCGTGGAAATGTGACATGGGCTGCTGCTTCCGTGAGAGTGAAAACGTGGTGGGAACGGCTTCATCGATCCTTGGGTTCGTCCTTGCGTGCCAGGGCTTCCGACAGCCCCGCCAGGAACCCGCTGGTGGCCTGAGCAAGACGGTCCGACAGCGTGCGCGCGGCCTCGAGGCCGGCCTGCGTCGCCTCGGCCGTAGTGGTCGAAAGCTTCTGCGAGAACTCGGTAAGCGTCTGCCCGACGATCTTCCCGGTATCCGTGCCCGCGCGGGCTGCGTGCTCGGCGATCTCCTGCATCTCGGCCTTGACCTTCGATCCTGCGCTGGAGGCCACATTCGACAGGGTCGACACAAAGTCGGACTCCATCTTCTTCATGGCCTCGAGCGCAGCCTTCATCTCGGTGTCGTTGATCTCGCGGCCCTTTGCCGCGAGTTCCTCCATGGCCAGCCGCGTGGCGTGGGCCGACTTTCCGAAAGCGTCGTCCATCCCGCGGAAAGCCGACTGTAGCGCCTGCCTGACGTCCTCGCCGCGCTTCTCCGCGCCGACGGCCACCCCTTCGCTCAATTGCTGCATGACATCGCGCATCGAGGCCAGATCGAACTTGCGGTCCCGGATCGCCTGGAGCGTGAGCTCCCGCATGCGTTCCCGGATGTCTCCCTCGCCCGCCATGGACTTCTCGGCGGCACCCTTCAGGTCTTCGGTATTCATCTCCCGTCCCTCCGGAGGTTCAGACGACGAGTTCATTATCGACTCCTGGCCCCGAGGCAATTTGACCTGAGTCAATCCGGTCATCACGACGGTGCCAAGGCTGTGAGGCACGGGTAGACTGGGAACAGCCCCCCATGCGCTTCGCGGTCCGGACAAGTCGTGGGGACCTTCCTCGAGCAGCACAAACCCGTCGGGAGAACCGAAATGACCCGTTCCACGCTGAATCCGCAACCCGTCGAGTGGTGCGGTGAGAACCCCGGCATGTATCTCAAGGACACCGCGGACGGCCCCTACGTCGCGCTGGTGAGCTTCTTCCGGGTCGTGCTGTCGCCGTACGGCCGCGGTCATGCGGCATTCATCCTGCTGGACCCGGACGGCAAGGGTACACACCCGGACAGGCCGAATCTGTGCGCTACGGACAACGAGCCTCTCGCGGCGTATCTGCGCGACGGGTTCGCGCGCCACTTTCTCGCGTTTCGCGGCACCAAGGGGCTGGACCACACGAAGATGATCCCGGGGTGGGACTTCCTGGCCGGCGGCGACGGAACCACGGAGCACATCGAGTGGTTCCGCTGTGCGCTGGGCCAGGTGCAGCTCGTGTGGAAGGGGTGGGGGGACCGCTACGGTGTCGAACTCACGGAAGGCAAGGCCGTGACCGGACGCCATGACATGTTCTCGACCTTCATCGACGTGCGCGAGGTCGAGGGCCACATCAACGGCAAGCCCATTCCCGGCCGGCCCTTCCCGCGATCCTTCGCGGGCAAGACCGATTCGAGCACGGCGTTCCTTGCCTTTGCCGAGACGTGGTTCGCGCGTCCGTAGGACCCGTGGGCCGCCGTCAGGCGGCCCGGGGGGGGCTTTCAGCCGCAGGGGCCCGATGCAAAGCCTCCTGACACGCGGTGCAGGGTATGGGTGGTGAAGATGTTCCACCACCCGAGATCCTGGTTCGTGCCGACGGTGTAAGCACGACCCCACATGACGTAGGCGCGCCCCCCGGACACGTGGTCGACGTTGGTGCCGAACCACGGGTCGCAGGGGCGTGGCTCCGGTGGCGTCCGGAACGGGAGGTCCACCTGCGTCTCGTTGCCCGCCGCGTCGCGGTGGCGCAGCGCGGCCCGATAGTTGCGGCCGGCCTCCAGGCCCGAGAACGCGATGCTGCGAGTGTTGCCGGCAACGCGCTTGTCCGCCACCGGCCCGGCATCTCCCGCCAAAGCCACGCTCATGGCGCCATCGATGGCGGGCCAGGCGATGGCGACGGCATTCGAGGTGACGTCGATCACTGCCGGTGTCACCGCGGACGGGGAAGGTGACGGGGCGGCTGCGGCACCGGACGCCAGCCGATCGACCATTCCGCGGATTGCCACGATCTGAGGCGCACGTTTCGTCGCGTACGCCTCGCCCGTGTAACCCCACCAGTCCCAGCAACCGTAGGGATTCCAGGGCATCCCCCAGGTGGCGCGGGCCTGCGGGTACAGGACGATGATCCGGTTGTTGTCCGCCCAGCGGTTGTAGCCGGCATGGCGCACGAAGGCTTCGCCCACCGCCTCGACGGATTGATTGCAGCCGTGCAATGCCACGTGCACGCGGCATCGGGCGCCGCGAGCGCAGTCGGCCGGCACGTAGGCGTAGCCCAAGTCGGCAAGAGCGAGACTCCTCAGCCCGCCCGGGGCGAACTCGTTCTGGTCGAAGGCGAACAGACGCCCCGAGGGCGCGGCAGCCGGCGCCCGCAGACGGCCGAGCAGAAACTGCAGTAGGCTGCCCGCGGCGTCGTAGTCGCAGTCCGTGATGAACTGCCCCCCGGTGAGCGCGCAAGCGGCGCCGGACGTCTCGGTGACCATGGCATGCCCTGCCGGAAGGTCGTACCGCAGGAAGCGCTCCGACTCGGGCGCCAGCAGCCGGTAGAAGTCCCTCAGCCGTTCCGCTGCGCTGCGCTTCACCACGCCGTCGTTGTATCCCGAAAACATCCACACCCTTGCCGGACCGAGCCCCGCGATCGGGTCGATGTCGCCGTGATCCGCCGCCCGGCGTGCGGCCTCGACGAGCGGTGCGATATCGGGCGCGCCCTTCATGCACTCGCCGACAGCCCGTGTCGCGCTGCCCTCCGCGCAGTACCAGGGCCCGCCCGCCACGACACCGACCCCGCGCACCACCTTCGAATGCGCCAGGTGGAACTGCACGGCCATGTACGCGCCCGAGGAAAGACCGGACACGGTGGTCTGCGCCAGATCGGCCCCGAGGGCCGGAAGGCGTTCGGTGCCATGGGCGAAGCCCACAGCGGACAGCAGGACGGAGAGCAGGAGTGTGCGGATCATGACGGCATCGTACGCCCATCGGGCCGCCGCCCGGATGCTTGCACCGCATGCGGTTCACGGCGAGACTTGCCGCCGTCCCCAGCCCGGAGGTCCCATGCGTCTGCCGCCCCTCGTCGCCCTAGCCTCGCTCATCCTCGCCACCTCCGCCCAGGCACAGCAGGGAACCCGCCTGTCCGGCGCCTACGACTGCCAGTCCCCGGAGGGCCCGGCGATCCTGGATTTCGTGAGCACGCGCACGCTTACCTACGGCGGCGTGCAGATGGCGTACCGGATTCTCGGGACGGCCATCCAGGTGATCCAGGACGGCCTGCCGGTCAACTATGCGTTCGTGCAAAAGGGCGACCGGCTGGACATCACGACCCCGGAAGGCGACGCCATCGCCTGTCTGAAGGCCGGGGGAGCGCAGCCACAGGCGAAAGCGCCGGCCGGCGGGGCGGCGAACGCCCTCCTGCGGGGACTGCTTTGCTCGTACTCGGGGTCCAGCGGCGGCGGGAGCAGCTACTCCTCCACGAGGAAAGCCTTCTTCGACGGCAACGGGCGCTTCTCCACCGGCTCCGAATCGAGCTTCAGCGCGCAGTACCGGGATTCAGGCGGAAACAGCACCGGCGCCGCGGGCGCCTATGGCGCAGGCGACGGCCCGGGCGGCACCTACCAGGTCACCGGCGCCCAGGTCGGCGCGCCGATCCGCATCCGCTGGGACGACGGCAGCGACGAACTGGCACATGTGCACTTCGTGACCGGCGGCCGCATCACGGAGATCAAGTATGGCTCGGCGGTTTACGCCATGGGCGTTTGCCAGTAAGCGGGGGGTCAGAACTTCCCCAGGTGCTTGCCGCTGTCCACCTGCATGAGTTCGCCGGTGACGACACGCGCCCCTTCGATCAGCCACACCACGGCGTCGGCGACATCGTCGGCGGATGCCGTGGTCGCCAGCGGCACCGTGTCCTCGTAGCCCTTCTTGAACTTGGCGTACTCCTCCGCATTGAAACGCGCGGTATGCCAGCGCGTCTCGATGAGGCCCGGGCAGACCGCGTTCACGCGGATCTGCGGTGCCAGCGCACGGGCGAGCGACAGCGTCATCGCATTCAGCGCCCCCTTTGAAGCGACGTAGGCCACGGATGACCCAAGTCCCATGATGCCGGCGATGGACGACACGTTCACGACGGCCCCGGCCCCCACGGCCTTCATCGCCGGTACGCATGCGCGGATCATCTGGTAGGCCCCGATCACATTGATCGAGTAGAGATCCTGGAAGTCCGCGGCGTCGAGCGCCTCGAGCTTTGCCGCATGGGCGAAGCGTGTGATGCCGGCACTGTTCACGAGAGCGTCGATCCGCCCCCATTTCTCCTGCGCGGCTGCCGCCATGGCCCGGCACGCGGCATCGTCGGCCACCGAGCCCATGAACGTGATGGCATCGCCGCCCGCTTCGCGACAGGCCGCCGCCGTGACTTCCGCGTCGTCGGCGCTGCGACTGTAGTTCACGACCACGTTCCAGCCGCGCGCCGCGAGCTGCCGCGCGCAGGCCGCACCGGTCCCCGTGCCGCCGCCCGTGACGATGCACACCTTTCCCTGCTTGCTCATGTCCGTCCCCTCTCCTGGCATCTGTGCATGTCCGGTGACATGCGGGAAATCACAACCGGAAAAACCGCCTTGCGGTGTCCGCCGTTTCTCGCGCCACATCTTCCGGCGCACGCCCGGTGGCCTCGGCGATCGTCTCGACCACGTAGGGCAGAAAGCAGGGCTCGTTGCGCCGGTGCTTCGGCATCGGCCGGATGGTCCGTGGGAGCAGATAGGGCGCGTCGGTTTCCACCATGAGACGGTCCCTCGGGATCGCTCCCACGAACTCGCGCAGATGCGTGCCGCGTCGTTCGTCGCAGATCCAACCAGTCATGCCGACGTACAGCCCCATGTCGAGATACCGGAACAACGACTCGCGGGTGCCCGTGAAGCAATGGATCACGCCATCGGCCATCCGGTCCCGATAGTCCCTGAGCATCGCGACCATGTCATCGGCGGCGTCGCGCTCGTGCAGGAACACGGGGAGCGGCATGCGGGTCGCGAGTTCCAGTTGCGCCTCGAACGCCGCGCGCTGCGCCTCGCGCGGCGAATAGTCCCGGTTGTAGTCGAGGCCGCATTCGCCCAGCGCGCGCACGGATGGCGACTGCGCAAGCTCTTCGAGGACGCGGAGCGCAGCGTCGTCGAATCCTTCGGAGTCGTGAGGATGCACACCCACTGTCGCGTAGAGAGCCGGCGCGCGCCCCTCTGCCACGGCGATGGCCGCACGACTGCCCTCGACGCTGGTGCCGGTCACGATCATCGTGTCGACACCCGCCGCATGCGCGCGTGCCTTCACTTCCTCCACGTCGTGCCGGAAGCTCTCGTGCGAGAGATTGGCACCAATATCGATGAGACCTTTCATCCGGTACGCCCCAGCACTTCCGGGTTGAGCAGGCGGGCAGGCTTGCCGTCGAGGAAGGCCACCACGTTCTCGACGGACTCCGCGAAGAACTGCGCATACACCTCGCGCACGCCATAGCCCTGGTGCGGCGTGAGCACCGCCCCGGGCAGGGTTCGCAGCGGATGATCGGCGGGGAGCGGCTCGCGATCGAACACATCCAGCCCCGCCACGATGCGCTCCTCGCGCAATGCGTCGATCAGGGCGGCTTCGTCGACGAGCGGGCCGCGCGACGTGTTCACAAGGACCGCCCCGGGCTTCATGAGGGCGAGTTCGCGTGCACCGAGGATGCCGCGAGTGCGCTCGGAGAGCACCACATGCAGGGTCACGGCATCCGACCGCGCGAGCAGCTCGTCCCGCTCGACACGCTTGGCGCCTGCCGCAGCCGCAGCCTCCTCGGTCATGTTCTGGCTCCAGGCCAGCACCTCCATGCCGAGCGCCTGACCGTAGCGCGCCACGCGCGAACCGATCTTGCCGAGGCCGATCACCCCTAGCGTCCGGCCTTCGAGGATCACGCCGGCCGGCACGCCCTGCTGAAACCGTCCATCGCGCATCGACGCGTCCGCCAACGGGATCGCTCGGGCAGCCGCGAGCAGAAGGCCCAGCGCGAGTTCGGCCGTGGCGCTCACCGCGCGTTCGCCGCCGGTGCGACTCACGACGATGCCGCGCGCCGTGCAGGCTGCAGCGTCGAGCGTCCAGGAACGCGCACCGGTGAGCGCGATCATCTTCAGGCGCGGCAGGCGGTCGATCAGCGTCGCCGGAAAGGCCGTGCGCTCCCGCATCGCCAGCACAATGTCGAACGGCGCGAGCGCCAGCGCGGCATCGTCCTCGCTCTCGAAGGCACCGTCGAAGAAGACGATCTCCGCGCGGCCCTCGAGCGGCTGCCACGACACGATGCTGCGGGCCACGCCCTGCCAGTCGTCGAGAACGGCCAGGCGGATCACGCGTCCGCTCCCGCCACATCAATCACGATCTTCCCGAACTGGGCACCGCTTTCGAGTTGCCGGAACGCCTCCGCCGACTGCGCCAGCGGGTAGACGCGGTCGATGACGGGCTCGAGCCCGTGGGTGCCGATGGCGCGGTTCATCGCCTCGAAGCGGGTTCGCGATCCGGTGGCAATGCCCTGGACGCGAATCATGGGCCCGATCAGCGAACGGATCGGCACCATGGCGTCCCGGCCGGCCACGAACCCCACGACGCCAACGAATCCGCCGAAGGCCGTGCACGCGAGCGACTTGGCCAGGGTCGCACCGGCCGTCTCCACGACGATGTCGACGCCGCGGCCGCCGGTCGCGGCCTTCACGGCGACGTCCCAGTCGGGGTTCGTGCGGTAGTTTATGCCCACGTCTGCGCCCAGCGCCCTGGCGCGCGCGAGCTTCTCGTCGCTGGAGGAAATCACGATCACGGTGGCGCCCGCGAGCCTCGCGAACTGCAGCGCGAAGATCGCGACGCCGCCGGTTCCCTGGACGAGGACCGTGTCACCGGGTTTCACGTCTCCCTCCTGCAGCGTGGACCACGCGGTCAGCGCCGCGATCGGCAACGTCGCGGCCTCACGATCGGACAACTGGGTCGGCGTGGCGACGGCGTCTTCCGCCGGCACGGCTACGTACTCCTGAAGCACGCCGGACAGCGGCGCCCCGAGCGTACGGCGCGTCCGCTGCTCGAGCGTGGGCTTACCATCGTGCCAGCCCTGCGTGTACAGGGGCATGACCCGGTCTCCCTCGCGAAAACGAGTCACCTCCTCGCCCACCGCGACGACGACACCCGCGGCATCGGAGGCGGGCACGTAGGGCATCGGCAACGTCGGGAGATAGCCTTGCGCAAGAATGGCGAGATCGCGGTAGTTGAGACTCGCGGCGTGGATCTTCACGACGATCTCGCCGCGGCGCGCGACGGGAACCGGGCGCTGCACGAGTGAGAGCGAATCGATGGAGGATTCGCGCGCTTCGACGGCGCGCATGGTGGCTGGCAGATTCATGGGCTGGGGTTCGCTTCTATTGGCGGTTGCTGGGATCGGGAGCGACGCGTTTCCGGGCACGTAGGCAGCGCACCGGACGACGGTGTAACCTCGCGGCCGGCATTCGTTCACGACTCACGTTCACGATCCACCTGGGGGGTTTGCTCATGGAGTACGTTCGACTCGGCAATACTGGCATGAAAGTCTCGCGCCTGTGCCTGGGGTGCATGACCTACGGTCGCCCGGACATGGGCCGGCACCCGTGGACGCTCGACGAGGCGGCGAGCCGTCCGTTCATCCAGCGCGCGCTGGAACTGGGCATCAACTTCTTCGATACGGCCAACTCCTACTCCGATGGCAGCAGCGAGGAGATCGTGGGGCGCGCCCTGAAGGACTTTGCCCGGCGCGACGAAATCGTGCTGGCCACCAAGGTGTTCTTCCCCGTCCGGCAGGGCCGAAACAACCGCGGACTTTCGCGCAAGGCGCTGTTCGCCGACATCGACGACAGCCTGCGCCGCCTCGGCACCGACTACGTGGATCTGTACCAGATCCACCGCTGGGACCCGGAAACCCCCATCGAGGAAACCCTCGAAGCGCTGCACGATATCGTGAAGGCCGGCAAGGCGCGATACATCGGCGCCTCGTCCATGTACGCGTGGCAGTTCGCCAAGGCCATCTATACCTCGCGCGCCCACGGCTGGACCCAGTTCGTCACGATGCAGAACTACTACAACCTCCTCTATCGCGAGGAGGAGCGGGAGATGCTCAAGTTCTGCGCGGACCAGGGCATCGGCGTCATTCCCTGGAGCCCGCAGGCCCGCGGCCGGCTCACGCGCGACTGGAACGAGCAGACCGAACGCGACCGTACCGACGATCTCATGGGAACGCTCTACGGGGCGACGCTGGACGCCGATCGGAAAGTGGTGGAAGCGGTCGCCGCGCTCGCTGCCGCCCGGGGCGTGCCTCGCGCCCAGATCGCGCTGGCCTGGGTGCTGCACAAGTCCGTCGTGACGGCACCCATCGTCGGCGCCTCGAAGATGAGCCATCTCGACGACGCGGTTGCCGCCCTGTCCGTCAAGCTCACCCCGGAAGAGATCGCAGCCCTCGAGGCCCCCTATGTGCCGCACCCGGTGCTGGGCTTCAGCTGAACGGAGAAGACAAAGATGACCTCGAACACCCAGACCGTCTCGGACGCGCGGATCACCATGCCGGGCTTCCGGCTCGACGGCCGCGTGGCCCTCGTCACCGGCGCCAGCGCCGGGCTCGGCGCCGCCATCGGTTCGGCCATGGCGCAGGCCGGTGCTGAAGTGATTCTGCTGGCCCGCGGTGCTGAAGCCCTCGACCAGGTGGTGGCGGACATCACCGCTTCCGGCGGCAAGGCCCGCTCGATCGTTTGCGATGTCACCGACAGTGCGGCTCTGCGGCGTCACGTGGCGGCACTGCCGAGACTCGACATCCTCGTCAACAACACCGGCACCAACTTCCCCGAGCCGATCGCCGAGGTGAGCGACGAGCATCTCGGCACGATGATCGACCTCAACATCCGGGCCATCGTCGTCGCGGCGCAGGCCGCCGTAGGCAAGATCCGCGAACGGGCGGACCGGCAGCGCGGAGACTCGGTGATCATCAACATGTCGTCGCAGATGGGCCACGTGGGCTCGCCCAACCGCACGATCTACTGCATGAGCAAGCACGCGGTGGAAGGGTTCACCAAGGCACTCGCGGTAGAACTCGCGCCGGAAGGCATCCGCGTGGTGAGCATCGCACCCACTTTCGTGGACACGCCGCTCGTGCGGCGAGTGGTCAACACGCCGGAGAAGCAGCAGTTCGTGATGAGCCGCATTCCGATGGGGCAGCTCGCCCGTCTCGAGGATGTGGCAGCCGCCGCGGTGTATCTGGCGTCACCGTCCGCGGCGATGGTCACCGGGACTTCGCTGCTCGTCGACGGCGGCTGGACCACGCAGTAAACCCGGCTTCGACCGTCGGCACGGATATCGGGGGCGGGGTCGAGTTCGACGGCGACCCCTGCTCCACCGTGCGGTCGGCACCTACTTGCGCACGCCCATGCGGCGTTCCTTCGCCCGCACCAGCGCGCACACCACGTCGTTGTACGGCGTGGGAATGCCGAGCTGCGTGCCGACGCGCGGTATCGACCCGTTGATCGCGTCGATCTCGGACATGCGGCCGGCCATGTGGTCGAGCAGCATCGACGGTCGCGCGTTGGGAATCTTCTCGCCGAACTCGCGGATGTAGCGGACGGGATCCTCGATGTCGAGGCGCACTCCCTTCGCTCGGGCCACCCGATAGGCCTCGACGCCGCAGCCTGAAGCGATCTTCCAGGTGTCGGGGTCCGCCATCACCTCGCCGATGGTGCGCTCCGTCACCGCGCAGGTTCCCGAGAAGGTCACGTTGCAGATGAGCTTCTCCCAGACCAGCTGATCGATGTCATCGAAGCACTTCACGCGGAAGCCGCCGGAGCGCCAGACCTCGGCGACCTGCTCCAGCCTCGGCGTGATCGGCCCGGAAAGCTCGCCGAGGCGAACCAGTTCCCAGCCGTTGTGGTGCGCATGCCCGGGACCGCGCATGGAGGCGCCGAAGCCCCCCACCACGCCGACCATCACCTTCTCACGCCCCAGCACGGCCGCGGCCGTATCCGGACCGCCAAGGCCGTTCTGGATCGACAGGACCATGGTCTGCGGCCCGACGATGGCCCGCGCCGCCTCCGCCGCGGGCTCCACGTGCATGGCCTTGGTGGCAATGATGACGAGATCGCACACCCCGGCATCGGCAGCCTTCGTGGACGCTCCCATGGACACGGTGCGATCACCGGACGCCCCCTCGAGCCGCAGCCCGTTCTTCCGGATGGCCGCGATGTGTTCCTTCCACGTATCGATGGCCCAGACTTCGTGACCTGCGTTGCCCAGCAGGGCAGCATAGACGCAACCCATCGCACCACAACCGACGATGGCGATCTTCATGAATTTCTCCTAGTAGGAAATGCGCCCCTGCGACGGATGCACCGGGGCGCCGGTCAGCGTCAGGACGGCAGGATCACGCCCTTGCCTTCGGATTGCGCGTCGAACAGCTCGTAGGCCTCGACGGCCTGTTCGAGCTTCCAGCGATGCGTGAACAGCTTATCGACAGCGACACCGCGATCGGCCACGTAGCGCGCGCACTCGGCCTGACCCACCGTGGAGAACGTCCACGACGCGATGATCGTCACCTGCCGGCGCAGCATGTCGTTGCTGACGTCGAGTGTGACAGTGTCGCCTTCGCCGACGAAGCACGCCTTGCCCCAGGTGCGCACGCAGCGGACGGCCTGCACGCGCGCCTGCGGGGAGGACGAAGCATCGAGGGAAAGATGGGCACCGCGCCCGTGGGTGAGATCCCGGATGGCCTGGACGACATCCGGCGTCTCCTTCGGATTGATGAGGTACTGCGCTCCCATGGACTTGGCCTTCGCGAGACGCGTGGGTGACGTGTCGAGCGCAATCACCTGGGCACCCATGTGGGTGGCGAGCTGCGTCGCGGACAGACCCACGGGCCCCTGGCCGAAGATCGCGATGGTGTGATCGCCCTGCAGCCCCAGCCGCTGCAGCGCGCCCCAGGCGGTACCGGTACCGCACGAAATCGCCGCGCCGGTCTCGAAGGACAACTCCTCCGGCAGTTCCACGAGCGTCCGGGCCGGGCACTTCATGTAGCGCGCGTGCCCGCCATTGCCGGTGATGCCGTAGACCTCGGCCACGCCGTCCACGCACAGCTGCATCCAGCCGGTCGAGCAGTGCGGACACACCCCGCAGCCGCGGTAGTGATGCTGCATGGCGCGCATGCCCACCCAGGCCTGGTTCGGCGCGACACCGGGGCCCACTGCGACCACGACACCGCACGGTTCGTGGCCACCGATGACGGGGCCTGCGGCCGTCTTGAAGCCCAGCGATGCCGGGCCGCCGACGGCGCGGTAGAACTTCAGATCACTGCCGCACATTCCCGATGCCTTGATCTCCAGCACCACTTCGCCCGGTCCCGGCGTGGGATCGGGAAACTCGTGAAACTCGATCTTGCGGTCACCCGCGAATACGACACCCTTCATGGCTCTCTCCCTTCCGTTCTGGTTGTGCTGCCGTCTGCCGCGCTTATCGCAGCACGAACGGGTTGCCCGTGGCGGCACCCGTGTTGATCCAGACGCTCTTGGTCTGGAGATATTCGCGGATCGCGTCCATCCCGTTCTCTCGGCCCAGACCGGAATCCTTGTAGCCGCCGAACGGCGACATGTAGCTCACCACGCGGTACGTGTTCACCCACACGGTGCCCGACTGAATGCGCTCGGACATGCGGAACGCGCGGCCGATGTCGCTCGTCCACACGCCGGCGCCGAGACCGAAGCGGATGTCGTTGGCGATCGCCACGGCCTCCTCCTCGTCCTTGAACGGAATCACCGACAGCACGGGCCCGAACACCTCTTCCTGGGCAATCCGCATGCTGTTCTTCACGCCGCTGAAGACGGTGGGCTCCACGAACCAGCCGCGACCGCACTCCGGCCGCGTGGCGGGTCCGCCGCCCAGACGCACCTGGGCACCCTCCTGCTTCGCGATGTCGATATAGCCCAGCACCTTCTCGTACTGCGGGCGCGTGGTGATGGGGCCGATCTGGGTGTCGGGGCTCATGGGGTTGCCCATGCGCGCCGTCTTCGCGAGTGCGAGGAGCTTGTCGAGGAAAGCGTCGTGGATGCTCTCCTGCAGAAGCAGGCGCGAGCCCGCGATGCAGGTCTGCCCGGTCGCCGCGAAGATGCCCGAGACCGCGCCGTTCACGGCATCCTCGAGCTTCGCGTCGTCGAAAACGATGTTGGGCGACTTGCCGCCCAGTTCCAGCGTGCAGCGCTTGAAGTGCTTTGCGGCCTGCTCGTTGATCGTGCGGCCCGTCGCGCTGGAGCCCGTGAAGGCGATCTTCGCCACCAGCGGATGCTCGACGAGCGTGGGCCCCACGTCCTTCCCGAAGCCCGTCACCACATTCACGACGCCTGGCGGGAAGCCGGCTTCCTCGACCAGCTTCACGAATTCGAGCGTGGAGACCGACGTGAACTCCGACGGCTTGACGACGACGGTGCAGCCGGCCGCAAGCGCCGGCGCCAGCTTGTAGGCCGTCAGCAGCAGCGGCGAATTCCACGCGGTAATGGCTACGCACACGCCCACCGGCTCGTGGCGCGTGTAGTTGAAGTAGCCTTTCTTGTCGAGCGGAATGACGGCGCCCTGGATCTTGTCCGCGAGGCCGCCGAAGTAGTAGTACCACTGGGGCACGTAGTTGAGCTGCCCGTGCATCTCCGCAATCAGCTTGCCGTTGTCCTGGACCTCGACTTCGGCAAGTCGTCTGGCGTCCCGGGCGATGAGCTCACCGAGACGATGCAGCAGCATGCCGCGCTGGCTCGCGGTCATCTGCGGCCACGGACCGGAGGTCAGCGCCCGGTGGGCGGCCTTTACGGCCGCGTCGGCATCGGCCGCACCGCCCTTGGCAATTCGGGCCCACGGCTCGCCGGTGAACGGATTGAAGCTGTCGAACCATTCCCCGGACGCGGCGTCCACGGAACGGCCATCGATGTACATCGGATGGTTCTGCATGATCTCCCCCTGAGGAATCCGGCAGCTCTCCGGCGGCAGCGCGCCGCCAGAGGCGGCGGCTATCAGAAACAGTGTTCCGGGCCCGGGAAGGCGCCGGTCTTCACTTCCTTGACGTACTTCGCGATGGCTTCATGGATCGAGGCGCTGCCGGCCATGAAATTCTTCACGAACTTCGCCTTCTTGCCGGGGTATACGTCGAGCATGTCGTGGAGGATCAGGATCTGGCCGGAGCAGTCGGGACCGCCGCCGATGCCGATGGTGAGGAGCGAACGCTCCTGCGTAATCTGTTTGCCGAGGCCCGCCGGGACACACTCGAGTACTACACCGGCCGCGCCGGCTTCCTCGAGCAGACGGGATTCATTGCGCAGGCGCTCGGCGCCGTCGTCGGTCTTGCCCTGGACCTTGTACCCGCCGAGCTGGTGAACTGACTGGGGCGTCAGGCCAAGATGGCCCATGACCGGAATGCCACGTTCGACCAGGAAGGCCACGGTGTCGATCATCGGGCCGCCGCCCTCGAGCTTGACCATGTGAGCGCCAGCGGCCATGAGGCGCGCGGCGGAATCGAAGGCCTGTTCGCGGCTGCGCTGGTAGGCGCCGAAGGACAGGTCGCCGACGATCATGGCCTGCTTGGACCCGCGCGCGACACAACGCGTGTGATAGACCATGTCATCGATCGAAACGGGCAGCGTGGAATCGTGACCTTGCACGACCATGCCGAGGGAGTCTCCGACCAGCAGCATCTCGACGCCGGCGGCATCGCAGACGGCGGCGAAACTGGCGTCGTAGCAGGACAGCATCGTGATCTTCTCGCCGGCGGAGGCGAGTTTGCGCAACGTGGACAACGAGTGAGCCATGAGAGGGTATCTCCGTGAAGGGCCGGACCCTGCCTTGTGGGCTGGGTGGCCTGAGGTTGGCGGCCGGGCCCGAGGGGTGATGCCAGCCCGGCGCGCGGAGTATACCCGCGCCGCCAGGGCCCCTCCGGCTACTCGAAGACGTGCAGGGCTGTCCGGTTCCGGGCGATGAATTCCCAGTCGTACTGCACGCCCAACCCCGGGCCGTCCGGCACACCGACACAGCCGTCGGCGCCGACGCAGTCGAGCTGATCGCTGTAACCGCAGAGGTAGACCGGCGGCACGGCGTTCGGCATGTCCGGACCGACGAGCGCGATCTCGTAGTAGTTGCTGTTGCGCATGGCCGACATGCAGTGGCGATGCGCAGGACCGCACGCGTGCACCTCGCAGTCGACCCCGAAGCCTTCCGCCACGTGGGCGATCTTCATGCAACCGGTGATTCCCATGTCGTACTCGGGATCCACCCGCAGCAGATCGGTCCCTTCGGCTATGAGGAAGTCGGCCTTGGGCTCGACGCCGCGCACATGCTCAGTCTGGAGGATCGGCGTCTTCAGGAACTGACGCAGCTTGCGATGCGCATAGGCGGACACGCCGCTGTCCCGGAACGGGTCCTCGTACCAGAAGTAGCCGGCCTCGTCGCAGGCGCGCCCGACGTACAAGGCATCGGCGAACGTGCGAAGCTCACAGGCTGGGTCCAGCATCAGTTCCATGCCGGCACCCACCCGGGCGCGCACGAACAGGACGTTCTCGGCCTCCTCGCGCTTGTTGCCTTCGTTCCAGCCGTGGATCTTGAAGGCCCGGTAGCCCATCTCGTAGCAGGCCATCGCGAAGTCGCCGAAGGCTTCCTTGCTGTTGAGTCCTGCCTCTCCCCGGGAGGCGTGGTAGGTCGAGGCGTAGGCGGGAAGACGCTTGCGATAGCCGCCGAGCAGTTCGCCGACGGACGCGCCGTACTTCTTGCCGGCGAGATCCCACAGGGCGATGTCGAGCGGGCCGTGGCCCATGTGGTCGAACTGGCGGGCCTGACGTTTCAGGTCGTCGTAGATGCCTTCGCGCTCCTCGGCCTCACGTCCGATGAGGTAGGGCGCCAGCATGAGCGTGGAACCGAGAGCCGCGGACGAGCCGACCCAGTGGGTGACGTACTCGCCGCGCAGGCCGTTGTCGGTCGAGATGGTGACGGCGTACTTGGACAGACGGGTGCTGCCGCCCTTGCCGTAGTGCAGCGCGCCGACCCCGCCGCCGCCCGCCTGCACCAGATTCCTTGCGTCGAACTGGAACGCGTGCACTTCCACACGAGTGATCCTGCTCATGTCGGCTCCTCTCCCGATGTTTGTGGAATCGAGAATATCACGCACCCAATGCGACCCTGGACAAACCCGCTTTGTCCAGCACAGTTAAGAAAATGGAGTCGAATCTGTCCCGACCACCATGATTTCTTGCATTAAATCGCCGATGACAAACGAGTACCGACTCAGTACCATCATTGCGAGTGTCACACGTCGCTTGTCAGCGACACTGACGCCGACAACACCGGGCGCAGGGGGTCGCGTCCGCGGATTGTCGGCGTTCATCGAGGGGAGCAATGGCGGTGATGACCTCCACATGACCTTCGCGCATCAGGGCCCAGTGGCCCGGGGTACCCACATCGCATGAATGACACGGCCGCGTCAGACCCCCTTCTGCCCGACGAAGACCTTGACGACCTGGAACTGCCTGCCTCGCTCGGTGAGCCCCCCTACCTCGTAGCCATCGGCGCGTCCGCTGGCGGGCTCGAAGCCCTGGGTTCGCTGTTCTCCAAGCTGCGGCGGGATCTCGGCTCTTCGTATCTCGTCGTTCAGCATCTCTCGCCATCCCACCGGAGCATGCTGGTGCCGCTCATCGCGCGCACAACGACGCTCCGGGTCCAGGAAGTGGAGGACGGCGACCGTCCCCTCCCCGACGTCATCCACATCGTCCCGCCGAACTGCGACGTCTGGGTGGAGGAAAGCCGGCTGCGGCTGCGCCCGCCCGAGAAGGACGTGCATCCGGTACCGTCCGTCAACATGCTCCTGCGGTCCCTCGCCAAGGAGAAAGGGCCCCGAGCCGTCGCGATCATCCTTTCCGGCACAGGCTCCGACGGCGCTGATGGCGTGCGTGCCGTGCACGGCGCCGGCGGACAGGTCTTCATTCAGGCTCCTTCTTCCGCGAAGTACCCCAGCATGCCGCAGGCAGCCATCCGCACCGGATGCGCGCACCGCGTGCTCTCGCCGGATCACATCGCGGCGGCCCTTGCCGATCTGGTGGAGGGCACCGCCACCGTCCCGGTCGCGGAAGTGCGGCGGGCTCCGGGCGGAATGGAAACCCTGGTGGCGCGGCTGCGCGGGCGTACGCAGATCGACTTCGGGGACTTCAAGCGCACGACCTTCCGTCGGCGCCTGCAGCGGCGCCAGACCGCCTGCCAGGTGAGCGATCTCGGCGAGTACCTGGCCTACATCGACGTGCACCCGGAAGAACTCGATCTGCTGTGCCAGGACCTGCTGATCTCCGTCACCAGTTTCTTCCGGGATCCCACCGCATTCGACGCGCTGAAGACCGAACTCGCCCGGGTCGTGGCCGCCCGTGGCACGCACGAACGGCTGCGGCTCTGGGTGCCGGGATGCGCCACGGGCGAGGAGGTCTACTCCATCGCCATCGTGCTCGCCGAAGTCTTCGGCGAGAAGATCGCGGCGCATCGCTGCCAGATCTTCGCGACGGACATCGATGCAGCCGCGATGAAGACAGCGCGCCGCGCCGTCTATCCGCGCACCGCTCTGCGCAATGTGAGCGAAGATCGGATCGAGACCTTCTTCAGCTCGGTGGAAGACGGGTTCCAGGTGAAGAAGCACCTCCGCGACCTCGTGGTGTTCGCCCGCCACGATCTGGCCCGGGATCCGCCCTTCGGCCGCATGGATCTCATCAGCTGCCGCAACGTCCTCATCTATTTCAACGCTGCGCTCCAGGCACGCGTCCTGGACCTCTTCCACTTCGCACTCCAGAACGAGGGACTGCTGTTCCTCGGTCGTTCCGAGGGCGTGAGCGCACAGGAAGCCCTGTTCTTCGAGGTGGACCGCAGTGCGCACCTGTACCGGTCCCGGGGCGGCGCGCGTCTGCTCTCCTGGACTCCGCCCGCGCGCTCGGCGAAGGCGATGGAGGAACGGGCCAAGCAGCCCCATGACGGCACGGAGTTCCTGGCGCTGGCCGCGCAGGCCTATCTGCCGCCCTCCGTCCTGCTGAACGAGCGCAACGAAGTGGTGCATGTCATCGGCAATGTGGCGCCGTACCTGACGCTGAGCCCCGGCCGCGCCACGCTGCAACTGAGCGACCTCATCCATGGCGACCTGCATACGGAATTCCTGACTCTCTCCCATCGCGCGCGGAGCAGTTCCACGGCGTGCGCCGGCCGGGCACGCACCATCGAGACGAAGGAAGGCGCAGTCGCCGTTCGCCTGCGCGTATGTCCGGTGAACGGCATCGTGACGAGTTCCCTGCTCGTCTTCGAAACGGTCGAGGGAGCCGCCGATTCGCAGAGCACTGCCCGGTCCGAGAACGATGCCGCCCTGGAGAACGAGCTTCGCATCACGCGCGAGCACCTGCAGACTCTCATCGAGGAACTGGAAACCTCCAACGAGGAACTCCAGTCAGTCAACGAGGAACTGCAGGCGACGAACGAGGAACTGCAGACCTCCAACGAGGAACTCGAGACCTCGAACGAGGAATTGCAGTCCACGAACGAGGAACTGGTCACCGTCAACGAGGAACTCGAGATCCGTTCGACGGATCTCGCCACGGCATACGCTGATCTCGAGCACATCCAGCACAGCATCGGCTATGCACTGATCGCGGTCGATCTCGAGTTCTCCGTGGTGCGCGTGAACGCATCCGCGCGCCGCCTGTTCTCGGTGGAAGCGCCGGCGACGCTGGACGAGATCCAGCGGCACGTGGCGGACCCCGACCTCGAAGCGCTGCTTAACAGCGTGATGGCGGAACGCCGCACGGACGAGCACTCGGTGACGGTCGACGACCGCATCTACGCGCTGCGGGTCTCGCCATGGGTAGGTCAGGGCGGCGCCCTGCTCGGTGCGATCCTGACCTTCGTGGATCGGACGGCCCTCGTTCTCGCCGAGCGCTCGCTCAAGGAATCCCACAGCGAACTGCTCGCCGTGATGGAGAACTCCAGCGCCTTCATCGCCGTGACCGATCATGCCGGCAAGGTGACCTTCGCCAATCGCCGTTTCCTCGAGGCGTTCGGCCTCCAGGGCCGGGAGGTCGAAGGCGTCCCGTTGTTCGATCTGCTTCCGCCTTCCGTGGCCGAGCCCTACCGTCGCGCCGAGGTCGAAGTCCTGCGCCGAAGAGAGACGATCGAATCCGAGGGAACGGTGGAGTTGCGCGACGGCTCGCACGTCGTCCTGCTCACGTCCCGGTTTCCGCTCTACTCCCATGAGGGCAACGTCCGCGGTGTGGTGCTGGTCGCCGTCGACATCACCGCGCGCCGTCGCGCTGAGGCGGAGGTCCAGGCACAGCGCGCATTCCTCCGCACGGTCATCGACGCGCTCACCGCCAACATCTCCGTGATCGACGGCACCGGCCGGATCCTCATGGTGAACGAAGCCTGGGAACGCTTCGGCCAGTCGCAGACAGGCGAACCGGCGCGCAGCACGATTCCCGGCGCCAACTATCTCGAGATCACAAGGGCGGCGGCGCGGACCGAACGCACGGCCGAGGAGGCCCTCGCCGCCATCGAGTCCGTGCTTCGCGGTCAGGCGGAGTCCGCGCGGTACGAGTATCCGTGCCGAATGTCCGACGGAGACCACTGGTTCACGATGACCATCACGCCGCTCAGCACGAACGAAGGCGGAGCGGTCATCTCCCACACGGACACGACGGAAAGCCGTCTGGGCGCCGACAGATCGCGTCTGGTCGCGGCCGTCTTCGATAGCGCGAGCGAAGGTATCCTGATTCTCGACGGCACCGGATCCGTGCTCACGGCGAATCAGGCCGCGCTCAGCATCACCGGGTATGCCGCACGAGACCTCGTCGGCCGTGGCTGGCGCTCCCTGCGCCCGCATCTCGCCCAGAGCCAGACCAAGGGGATGCGCAGCTTCGTCGGCGGGCTGCGGCGCGACGGCTCCTGGCGTGGCGAGATCTGGGCAACGCGACCGAGCGGACGTCAGTACCCTGTCTGGCTCAACGTCCGCGCCGTCCGCGATCCGGAAGGACCGATCCGCAACTACGTCGCGATGTTCTCCGACATCACCCGACTCAAGGATGCCGAGCACAACCTCTACCGACTGGCTTACTACGACGAACTCACGGAACTCCCGAACCGCACGCTGTTCCAGGAGAAGATCGATCACGCGATCGATCTCGCCAAACGCAGCAACCGGGCAATGGCGCTGCTGTTCATCGACCTCGACCGGTTCAAGCTCATCAACGACACGCTCGGCCACGACGCCGGCGATGCGCTGCTCCGGGCTGCGGCCCTTCGCCTGAAGGAATGCGTGCGTCGCAGCGACCTGGTCGCCCGGCTGGGCGGCGACGAGTTCGTGGTCATGCTGGAGGAGCTGCGGCATGCCGAGGACGCCGCGGTCACGGCCCAGAAGGTGATCGCAGTGCTCTCGCACCCGTTCAACCTGAACGGCCTGGAAATGCAGGTCTCCGCAAGCATCGGCATCACGCTCTATCCGGAGGACGCCGAAACCTCGAGCGGACTCATCAAGAACGCGGACACCGCCATGTATCGCGCCAAGGAGCGCGGTCGCAACGGCTACCAGTTCTTCACGGCAGATCTCCACCAGCGCTCGCAGAGACGCCTGTGGCTCGAGACGGAACTGCGTCACGCCATGCCCCGCGGCGAGCTCCAGCTCGTGTTCCAGGTGCAGACCGACACGAAGGAGCCCGATCGGGTGCGGGCGCTCGAGGCGCTGCTGCGCTGGGAGCATCCTGAGAACGGCTGGATCCCGCCGGTGGAGTTCATCCCGGTCGCCGAGGAGACCGGCCTCATCGTCGGAATCGGCGAGTGGGTGCTGCAACGCGCCTGCCATCGGTTCCGCCAGGCAATCGACGCCGGAGCGACCATTGAGCAGATGGCGGTCAACGTGTCTCCGTACCAGCTGCGGGAACCCGGCTTTGCGACCCTGGTGGCGACCACGCTCGGTCAGCACGCTCTCACGCCAGCACAGCTGGAACTCGAGATCACCGAAAGCGCGCTGCTGCAGGATCAGGCCCACGCGCGCGAAACGATCGACGAGTTGCACAAGCTGGGGGTGAAGCTCGCCCTCGACGACTTCGGCACGGGCTTCTCGTCGCTCACGACGCTTCAGAGTTTCCCTGTGTCGACGGTGAAGATCGACCGGACGTTCGTGCGCGACATCGTGCGCGACGCCAACGATGCCACCCTCGTACGCGCCGTGATGGGCATGGGAGAGGTACTAGGGTTGCAGGTGATCGCCGAGGGCGTCGAAACACCGCGCCACATGGAGATGCTGCGCGGCTGGGGCTGCCGCTTCATGCAGGGGTTCGTGAACGGCCCGGGCCTGTCGGAAGATCAGCTTCGCTCAGGGCAGCTGCATCCGCAGCACTAGGACAGGGGCCGGACGCCGTCCGTCCGCACAAAAAAAGAAGGGCGCCCGGTGAGCGCCCCAAGAGGGAAGAGAGATGAAACGGCCTACGGAATCCAGTATCCGGATATGGGCGTGTCCGAACCATACGCACAAGGTCATATGCAGTCGGGGCAGACACACCGTGCAACCGGGGCTACAAAAAAAGACCGCTCCGTATGCGCCGGCAAGCCGGACAGAGGGAGCGGAAGGGGAGATCGGAAGGGGGAGCCCCGAACTCTGGACGCAGTGTGGCCGCCGCTGCCCTGAGCCGCCATACGCGCAAGCACATAGGAATCTTTCCCGAAGACGTCTCCGGTGACGACCATCCCGGGAGACCTCGGGCGGGCGGCGCCACCTCACAGACACGCTATGGCGCCGCAGGGCCCGGATGGGAGTCCTTCGGTGCCATTCGCATGCCCGTGCCCTGCGGGTGAATCGATCCGTCGAAGCGACAGCCGCAAAGGCTGCCGTCACCACGGCGGATGGCGGATCTGCCGGGCCTAGTTGGGTTCCCGCCCGCCAAGCAGACGCTTGGTGATCACGTTCAGCACGAACATCGCGAAGCCGGGATTGAGGTAGTAGGCCTGCTTCACCTTGTCTTCACTCAGGGCGAACAGGTCCACGTCGGTGGCGCACACGGCGCTGCAGGTACGCTTGTGGTCCGGGGCGAAGATGCCGATCTCCCCGAAGAGATCGTGCTCCTTCAGTTCCTTGTGGATCTCCGGAAGACTGATCCGGCCGCGCTGGATGAGGTAGAGCTCGTCAGCGATATCGCCCTTGTGGAACACGGCGTGGCCCGCGGGATAGCGCCGGTACTCCATGTGCGGCAGCAGGAAGCCGATGTCGAGATCGTCGTGCTGCGCATGCTCGATCTGGGAGCGCACCACCTTGATGACGCGCATGGCGACGATGATCGCCTCGCTGCGGTTGCGCACCTTCAGCTTGCGCAGGATCGCGCTCATCTGGATGCGGACCGTGCCCTCGCTCTTCTCCAGGGCCAGAGCAATCTCGTGGTTGGTCTTGCCCTGCGCGGCGAGCCCGAGAACCTCCGCCTCGGCATCCGTCAGCCCGAGATCCTTGAGGGAGGGTACCGAATCGGGCTCCGACCCGCCGCGCGACACCTGCAGACCGGCGCCGACCTCCCGATCCGAATCCGTAAGGTCGCTGGAAAGCACCAGCCGCAGCGCGGGGACGATGGTCACCCGGCTGTAGCTCTTGGGCATGTAGGTGATACCCGGCTCCTGCTGGAAGCGCTGGGCGCCGGAGAGGTCGTCCTCGGTGCCGAAGGCCACGATGGCGAGCCCGCGGAACCGTCGGGCCAGTTCGACGAGGCGCAGGGCCGGATTGGGGCCGGTGCGATCCACGTCGACAAGAAGAATCCGGACCTGGTCGAGGTCCCGGCCGTCGAGACTGGCGGGAAGTTTCTGAGATTCGATCTGGGCTTCGAGGTCCGCACCCAGTTCCGGCATGAGGTCCATCAGCATGTCGCTGAACGGGCCCCGGTCGAACAGCACGAGCGCCTTGCTGGCCATGGCTTGTCTTCCCTCGGCCCTTGCGGGCCTTTATCGTCTTCGGCAGGGCGATCTGCGCCGCCCCGCTCGCGCCGGCTGCCGCCGGCATGGCCGAACCGGCGGGCGATCCTAGCCTCGACGAGTTCGGGTTATTCGGCCGTTTCCACTCTGTTGCGACCGCCATTCTTGGCACGGTAGAGCGCGGCGTCCGCCCGTTCGAACACGGATTGGATCGCCTCGCCCGCACGGTGAGTCGCCACACCAGCCGAGACCGTTATATTACCGACCACTTCGTCATTGTTCAGCCTTCGTATGCGGCTTCCTGCGACAAGACGCCGCACGCCTTCCGCGACAGCCCACGCACCCTTCAGGTGCGTGGCGGGCAGAAGGATCGCAAATTCCTCTCCGCCATAGCGGCCGACGAAGTCCTTGCCCTTGACGCCGGCCTTGAGCGCAGAGCCCACCGCCCGGATGACGCGATCGCCGAAGAGATGGCCGTAGCCGTCATTGATGCGCTTGAAGTGATCGATGTCGACCACGATGATGCTGAAGGTTTCGCCCCGCCCGTCCGCCGCATCGAACAGCTCGCCGATCCGCAGATCGAACGCGCGGCGGTTGAGCAGCCCGGTCAGGCTGTCGACTAGGCTTTCCTCCTTCACGCGGGCGAGTTCCTGACGCAGTTCGTCGATCTCGCTCTGGCTCGACTGCAACCGCTGCTGGACGGAAGACACGGTATCGCGCATGCGCACCGTATCCATGAAAGTGTCCTTCACGATGTCCTTGAACTCGGGCAGCGCGACTTCCGAGGACTCGAGGCGCGTGCCGACGGCCTGCAGCTTGTCGCCGTACAAGCCGGCCTCGTTGTTCACCTCCGTCGTGGAGGAGGAGACTTCGGTGATCACGCGCCTGAGATTGTCTCCCAAGCGCGACATTGACTCCGGATCCACCTCGGCGATGTGTTTCTCGTACAGCCGACAGGTTGTTTCCTCGTCGAGCTTGCCGCTGTCACGGGTCAGATCGTCGATCTCGGCCTTCAGGGAGGTATTGGTGCCAGCGACGTACTCATACCAGACCGCGTAGGAGATCGGATGCACGCCCGCCGCCTGGCGGGTCATGAAAGTCAGCGCGAGGCGAAAGAACACCGCGCACTTTTCGGGGGGATCGGTATACCGCCTGTCGACCATAGAGTTTCCAGGAACCGTTGTTGTTGTGTGGCACGCCCGAAGACCACGATCGCGACTGCGGGCGCAAGGAGATCACCGGGCACCAACCCCGGAATCTCCAGTCGTCACGCCAACAACGGCAGAAGGCAAGAAACCTTGAAGGACAGCGGCATCCCCCCTGGCAAAGAGCGTCGGAACCAGAACGGATCGCACAGGTTCTGTGGCCCGTCCCCGCCGGAGCCGCCCCCCGACGGCCCCGCTCCCGGAGGGGTCAGGCAGCGGCGCGCGGGCGCTCCGGTGCCGCACGATAAGTCTGCAGCAGGCCGGCCTGCTTCGCCCTTGCCGCGACGAGATGCCGTTCCTTCACGTGGCCGTAGCCCCGGATCTCCTCGGGGATCAAGGCGATCTGCACGGCGAGCGCATGGTTTGCCGGCTCGAGGCGTGACAGCACTTCCCGCAGCGTCGTCTCGTATTCACCGATGAGCGCACGCTCGGTCCGGCGCTCTTCCGTCCGGCCGAAGATGTCGAGGGCGGAACCGCGGAGGAATCGAAGCTTCGCGAGGAGCTTGAAGGCCCCCATCATCCAGGGGCCGTACTCGGACTTGCGCAGCTGCCCGGTCACCGGATCGCGCTTGGCCAGGAGCGGCGGGGCGAGATGGAAGTGCAGCTTGTAGTCGCCGTCGAACTGCGCGGAAAGCTTCCGCCGGAACTCTTCGCTAGTGTGGAGGCGCGCCACTTCGTACTCGTCCTTGTAGGCCATGAGCTTGAAGAAGTAGCGGGCGACGGCCTCCGTGAGGCCCGAGAAGCCCTTCGTCTTCTGCTGCTCGGCCTGACGCACCTCGTCGACCAGCGCGCGATAGCGCTGCGCCCACGCGGCATTCTGGTAGTCCGTCAGAAAGGCGACGCGGCGGGCGATCGTCTCGTCGAGCGTCTCCGACACCTTGGTGCTCTGGGTAACTTCCGCCTTCGGAACCACGAGCGCCTTCACGGCATCCAGGTCTGCCGCGGCGCGACGTCCCCAGAGGAACGCGGCCAGATTCATCTTGACCGCTGCCCCGTTGAGTTCGATGGCCTTCTCGATGGATTCCGCCGAGACCGGCACCAGGCCGCGCTGGAACGCGTAGCCCAGCAGGAACATATTGGTGGCGATGGAATCGCCCATCAGCGCCGTCGCAATGCGCGAGGCCTCGACGAACTCCGCGTTCTCCCCGCCCACGCCATTGGCGATCGTCTTGCGCAGGGAAGCGCGCGGGAACGAGAAGTTGGCATTGCGGGTGAACTCGCCCGTCATCTGCTCATGGGTGTTCACGACCATCTTCGTGCCCTGGCGGGTGACGTCCAGCGTCTTCTGGCTTGCGGAGACGACGAGGTCGCATCCGAGCACCAGCCGGGCAGCACCCGATCCGAGACGGACGGTCTTGATGTCCTCCGGTTTGGCTGCGACCTGGAGGTGGCTGTATACCGCCCCGCCCTTCTGCGCGAGGCCTGCCATGTCGAGACCCGCGAACCCCTTGCCTTCCAGGTGGGCAGCCATGCCGACGATGGCACCGATGGTGACGACGCCCGTCCCGCCGACGCCGGTCACGAGGATGCCGTAGGGGCGGTCGAGGTCGGGCAGACGGGGATCCGCAAGTACGGGGAACGGCACGTCGGCCTTGTCGCCGGACGCTTTCGCCACCGCCTTGCGCACGCCGCCGCCGTGGACCGTGACGAAACTCGGGCAGAAACCCTTCACGCAGGAGTAATCCTTATTGCAGGCGGACTGGTCGATCACGCGCTTGCGCCCGAACTCCGTCTCGAGCGGCGTCACCGAAACGCAGTTGGACTTCTCGCCGCAGTCGCCGCAGCCCTCGCAGACGAGGTCGTTGATGAACACGCGCTTCTGCGGGTCGGGGAAAGCCCCGCGCTTGCGGCGACGACGCTTCTCGGCGGCGCAGGTCTGGTCGTACACGATGACGCTCACGCCCTCGATCGTGCGCATGTCGCGCTGGACGGCGTCGTAGTCGTCGCGGTGATGTACGGTGACGCCCGGCGCAAAGCCCGCATTCGAGCCGTATTTCTCGGGCTGGTCCGTCACCACGACGATGCGCTTGGCGCCTTCTGCCGCCATCTGGTGCGTGATCTGCGGCACCGTGAGCTGGCCATCGACGTGCTGGCCGCCGGTCATCGCGACCGCATCGTTGTAGAGGATCTTGTACGTCATGGTGGCGCCGCTCGCCACGGCAGCACGCACCGCGAGGGAACCGGAATGGAAGTAGGTTCCGTCCCCGATGTTCTGAAAGATGTGCTTCGTCTTCACGAACGGCGCCATGCCGATCCAGCTGGCCCCTTCGCCGCCCATCTGCGTAAAGCCCGACGTATTGCGATTCATCCACTGCGCCATGAAGTGGCAGCCGATGCCAGCCAGCGCACGGCTGCCTTCCGGCACGCGCGTTCCCGTGTTGTGGGGACAGCCGGAGCAGAAGTAGGGCGTGCGGTCCATCGCCGGCTTTTCCGCCACGCGATTCTCGAGGGCCTCCTGCTCGGCGACGCGGGCACGCAACTGCTCGTCGTCATGGCGCTCGAGCAGGCGACGGCCGATGGCGATCGCGATGAGATTCGGATCGAGCGCCCCGTTGCTGGGGAACAGCAGCCTGCCTTCCTCGTCGCGCTTGCCCAGCACGACCGGAGGCCGGGCCTTGCCGAAGATGGCGTCCTTCAGCTGCGGCTCGATCAGTGCGCGCTTCTCTTCCACCACGAGGATCTTGTCGAGACCTTCGGCGAAGGCCTTGGCGCCTTCGGGCTCCAGCGGCCAGGTCATCGCGACCTTGTAGAGGCGAAGACCCAGACGCCGGGCCTCCTGGTCGTCGATCCCGAGATACTGGAGGGCCTGGCGCACGTCCATGTAGGACTTGCCGCACGTGGCGATTCCCAGCCACGCCTCCGGCGAATCGACCACCACGCGATCCAGCTTGTTCGCGCGGGCAAAGGCCTTCGCGGCCTCAACCTTTACGTTGTGCAGCCGGGCTTCCTGACCGAGGAAGTCGTCGGGAAAGCGGATGTGCACGCCGTCGGCCGGCATCGTGAAATCGTCGGGGATGCGGATCTGCACGCGGGCCGGATCGACGTCCACTGAAGCGGTAGCGTCGATGGTGTCCTTCATCGACTTGAGCCCGACCCAGCAGCCCGAGTAGCGCGACAGCGCCCAGCCGTAGATGCCGTAGTCCAGCAGCTCCTGCACGCCGGCCGGATTGAGGATGGGCATCATCGCGTCGACCATGGCGAACTCGCTCTGATGCGCCGTGGTGGAGGACTCGCAGGTGTGGTCGTCGCCCATCAGGCAGATGACCCCGCCCTTGGGGGAGGTGCCCGCGAGATTGCCGTGGCGGAAGGCATCTCCGGTGCGGTCCACGCCGGGACCCTTGCCGTACCAGACGGCGAACACGCCGTCGAACTTGGAGTCGCCGTTCAGCTGGGTCTGCTGGCTTCCCGAGCACGCCGTGGCGGCGAGGTCCTCGTTCACGCCAGGCTGGAAGTGGATGTTGTGAGCCTTGAGGAATTTGGACGCCGCGGTGAGCTGCTGGTCGTACCCGCCCAGCGGCGAGCCGCGATAGCCGGAGATGTAGCACGCGGTGTTGTGGCCTTCGGCAGCATCCCGGCGCTGCTGCATGAGCGGCAGGCGCACCAGAGCCTGGGTGCCGGTGATGAAGATCCGCCCCTGGTCGAGCAGGTACTTGTCTTCCAGGGTGACGTTGAGCATTGGCATGGCGTTGACCTCGTGACTCGGCTCCGGATCTGCGGAGCGGCTGACCCTGCATTGTGCCAACGGCACCCTGCCCGGGGAAGCCGCTATAGTAGGCCGTGTCCCCGTCGGCCGCCCCATGGCGCGGGAAAAGCATTCTTTCCGGAAAAGCGAAGAACCTTGGAAAACCTGGCCGGCATGGTCGTGTTCGCGCGAGTGGTCGAGGCGCAGAGCTTCTCGGAGGCCGGACGCCGTCTCGGCATGTCACCCTCCGTGGTCAGCAAGCAGGTCGCCCGCCTCGAGAAGGCCCTCGGCACCCGTCTCCTCAACCGCACCACCCGCAAGCTCTCGGTCACCGAGGTGGGCGCCAGCGTGTACGAGCACTGTGCGCGCATCGCCCGCGAAGCCGAGGAGATCGATCTCGCCGTCGCCCACCTGCAGTCCACCCCGCGCGGCCGGCTCCGCGTGAGCGCACCGTGGACCTTCGGGATGATGCACATGGGCCCGGTGGTCGCGTCGTTCCTCGCGAAGTATCCCGAGGTGGAGGTGGACCTCACCTGCCGCGACAGCGTGCTGGCGGACCTCGTCGAGGACAGCCTCGACGCCGCCATCCTCCTGGCCCCCTCGCCTTCCGACAACGTCGTCGCCCGCGTACTCGCGCCCATCCGCTGGGTGCTGTGCGGGGCGCCTGCCTACCTGGCGAAACATGGCGAACCGCACTCCGTCGCTGCCCTGGTGGATCACAACTGCATCGTCTACCCGGTGCTGCAGCAGGCGGGAGCCTGGCGATTCCGCAAGGGGACCGAAGTGCTGACGGCACCGGCCCGGGGCAATTTGCGGGTGAACTCCAGCCTAACCATCCGTGACGCCGTGCTGGCGGGCCTCGGCCTCGCCGTACTGCCGACGTTCATCGTGGGTCCGGATCTGCGCTCGGGCGCGTTGCGCAACCTGCTGCCGGAATACCGGCCGTTCGAGGAAAGCGCCCTGATGGCAACGTATCTTCCCGGGCGCCCCCCGGCGCCGAAGCTGCGCGCCTTCATCGACCACTGTGTCGAGGCGTTCGGGCCGACGCCCTACTGGGACGTCGGTCTGTCGGAGTGAGTATCCGGGAAGGTGCGCTCAACCCAAGCGGTCGCGACGGAGGTTGTGCAGACTTTCGTCAACCCATGGAGATCGTCACCTTGCCCGAGTGCGCCGCACTCGCGAGATAGTCATACGCGGCGCGGGCGTCCTCGAAACCGAACCGACGGCCGATGGGCGGGCGCATGCCGTGCACGGCGATCGCGCGGTTCATGTCCTCGAACATCTCCCGCGACCCCACGTAGATGCCATGCACGCGGATGCCGCGCCGCAGGATCGCCGCGGTAGTCACGGAGCCCGTCACACCGGTCAGCACGCCGATGAGGCAGAGGTGACCGCCCAGCCGCAGGGACGCCAGCGACTTGTCGAAGGTCCCGACGCCGCCCACTTCGAGGACGATGTCCGCACCGCGTCCGCCCGTGAACTCGACGACGGCCTTTTCCCAGTCGGGATTCGAGCGATAGTTGACCGTCGCGTCGGCGCCCAGCTTCTTCGCGAGTTCCAGCTTCTCGTCACTGCTCGACGTGATGATCGTCCGGGCGCCATGCATCTTCGCGAGCTGCAGCCCGATCAGCGAGACACCGCCGGTGCCCAGCAACACGACCGTATCGCCAGCCTTGATGCGCGACTCGCACACGAGCGCGTTCCAGGCCGTGACGGCGGCGCAGGGCAGACAGGCCGCTTCCTCGTCGGTGAGGTGGGCGGGAACCTGCACGACCCCCTCCTGGGAGAGCACGACGTACTCCGCGAGCATCCCGTCGATCGCCCCGCCGAGGGCGGACACCGCGGCGCGCGGATGGATCTCCCCGCCCAGCCATTCCTGCATGAAGCAGCCAGCGACGCGATCGCCGACCTTGGCGCGATGGACCCCTGCGCCCACTTCCACGACCTCGCCAACGCCGTCGGACAACGGGATCAGCCCGGCCTTCGGCGGACCGCCGTAGGCGCCCCTTGCGACCAGCGTGTCCCGGAAGTTCAGGGACCAGGCACGGGTGCGGATCAGGATCTGTCCCACACCCGGCTTGGGGGTGTCGCGCTCGACCCGCGTGATGCTGTCGAGGCTCTGGACGGCTTTCAGTTCGTAGGCTTTCATCGGGGGCTCCGGATGGGCTGCGACGGGGGACCGGACGTGACCGGGCGGGCGACTATACAACCGATCGGTCGGGGAACAAGACGCAGCGCGAAACGCCACCGGTTGCGGCGTTTCCAGGCAGACCGGTGAAATCGATGCAATAAGGTGCGGGAAAAATTCACGGTGCCGCCTACGGATTTCCACGCGTCGTGCATCACCTCCCGCTTTGTCCGCCGCTGGACGCGTTGTCGGCGGCGCGACATCGTGGGAACCTCAAAGCAGCGCTCTCTGCCCTGGTTTTCATGGTCTGCATTCCGCCACAGTCAGTCGTCGAACGTCGCATCGTGCCCGCCGGGCAGATGCGCCGATGGATGCATCTGCTCATCCTGCTGCTGCTCGCGCCGCTGCTGGCTGTTTCCCCTCTGTTGCACGCGCATCCGAAGGACGCCCAGGGCGAGGACCACCCTTCGGGCATTCATCTGCCCATCCACACGGACTCGGACGGCTTCACCGAGAATCCATGCGTCAGCCCGGGACAATCCGCCTCGGCGGAAACCCCTCGGCTCCCCACGATCGTGGTGCCCGAGATTCGACGGCGCGATCGGGTGGCACTGTTTTCCGCCGACGCGCCAGCGGTCATCGTTCGCCTATCGCTCCCCGTCTTCGTCTCCCGACCGGCGCGCGTCGCCCTCCCCGCTGCCGATGCGTCGGCACCGGTCCCGCGGACGCTCTGGTTCGCCTACCGGCCGCTCGCCCCGCCGCATCCCGCCTAGGAACGATCCCTTCAGCCGATTCCGGGCTGAGATCCTCTGCTGAAACGACTCGTGGCCGCCCCTGACGGCGTGCCGGGTCACCCATTTCATCCGGCATCGCGAGGCGCCCTTGCAGGCTGCGCATCCCGATGCCCGACCAGAAGACCAAGACAGCCATGTTCCATACCCTCACCGCCGATACGGCGTGCAACCTGTGCCACTCCCATGAAGCCATCGCGCTGTCCGACCGCGACCGGCACGGCAGACCGCTCCTTTCGGTCATGTGCAAGGGTTGCGGCCTCGTGCGCACCGACCCCATGCCGGACCAGAACACCATCGACACCTTCTACCGGGAAAGCTACCGCCAAGACTACAAGGGCAGGTGGACCCCGTCCCGGCGGCACATTCTCCGGTCGGGCCTGGTGGCGCTGGGGCGTCTTCGGCGCCTTCCGCAACAAACGTGGCAAACCCGCCGCGCGCTCGACATCGGCGCCGGGGGCGGAGAGTTCGCGTACCTGCTGGGGCGCGCTCAGGGCGTCGACGTCACAGGTGTGGAGCCCAATCGCGGCTACGCGGAACACGCCGCCCGTTCCCTCGAGATCGACATCCGCAACGAGGGGCTGGATGCCGCACGATTCGGCGCCGGCGAGTTCGATCTCGTCACCGTGTATCACGTGCTCGAGCATCTCCGTGACCCGGTGGCTTCGCTGTCCCGCATCGGGTCCTGGCTGCGCCCCGGCGGTCTCATGGTGGTGGAAGTGCCAGACATCGAGGCCACCTGCCAGGCTCCGGAACATCTGTTCCATTTCGCCCACCTCTACAACTTCAATGCGGCAACGCTGGAGCATGCGGGAAGGAGGGCCGGGCTCGTCCCTGTGGTGTGCTGGCATTCTCCCGACGGTGGCAATGTGAGCGTGACGTTCCGGGTTCCGCAGACGCCGGTGGCAGCCTTCCCGCAAGCCGGCGACGGGTGCGGGTTGCCGAGCAATGCGTGGCGGGTGCAGGCAACCCGCTCCTCGCACACGACGGCACGTCACTACGCCTCCTGGCGACCCTGGTCGCGAACGGCCCGCCGTCTGACAGGGCGACTGGTCGAGACCCTTGCGCTGGGAAGGCTTCCCCAGGATCCAAGAGCGATGCTGGATGCCTTGTGGGGCGACGCGCATCGCGGCGGCGGTCTCGGCATTCGGACCACTCCGGTCTATTAGGGAAGGCCCCCGACCGGCGCAGTCTCGACGTAAGGCTTTCAGGCCGACGGCATGCTGCCAACCCACGAGGGGCTGCAGAGTCGGTTCGCCGGGCCGTTAACCCATCCTGAACCCGGTTTCCTCCGGCGGCTCCGCCTGAATCATCACCATGTCATCGACCACGACCGCCCAGCAACGCATCGGCCGCTTCACCATCGTGAAGCGGCTAGGCCGCGGCACCCAGGGGGCCGTATTCCTTGCCCGGGACCCGGACCTGGACCGGCTCGTCGCCCTCAAGCTCGTGAACGAGATCCCCGAACTGCAGTCCGGGGAGGGCGCGGCATCGGCGCAGGCCAGGAATCTGGCCCAGCTTCGGCACCCGAACATCGTCGCGCTATACGAGTCCGGCCGATTCCACAATTTCAGCTACCTCGTCTTCGAATACCTCGCCGGCAAGGCGCTGCGCGAGGAACTCGACGAACGCGGTGCCTATTCGCTCCCGGAAGCACTGAGCATCGTGGCTCAAGTCGTCGACGCGATGGCCTACGCCCATGCAAAGGACATCCTCCACCTCGACCTGAACCCGAACAACGTGATGAGCGACGAGGCCGGCAAGCCGCGCATCATGGACTTCGACCTTTCCCGCAATGCGACGGACAGCGCATCACCCGGGCTGATCGCCGGGACCGTGCCGTACATGGCACCGGAGCAGTTCCTCGCGAAACCGCTGGACCGCAGGACCGACGTGTTCGCCCTCGGACAGATCCTGTTCGAGTGCGTGACCGGAAAACGCGCCGTCCCCGAGGGCTCGCGCAAAGACATGGCCCAGTGGATCCTCCAGCAGGAGGCGGACGTCGCGCCGCTCGACGCGCTCGAGCCGTCGGGCGCCCTGGCCCAGGTGTACCGACGCGCGACCGCACGCAATCCGGCCCAGCGATTCGATTCGGCACGTGACATGCACGCGGCGCTGCTGGCCGTCCTGGAGACGCATCGCGCCCAGGCGGACGGCAAGGCCGCTGCCGTACACGGCACCGTCGCGTTCGTGCTGAAACGCATCGAACGCAAGGGCGACTTTCCCGCCATCTCCCGCACGCTCGCCGATGTCAATGCCATCACGCGGGACGTGGAGACCGCGTCGGTCAGCCGGCTCACCAACGTGGTGCTGCGCGACGTGGCCCTGACGAGCCGCCTGCTGAAGCTCGCGAACTCTTCGTACTACTCGCGCGGCGCCGGACGCATCAAGACCGTCAGCGATGCCATCAGCCTGCTGGGCGTGGACCAGGTCCGTCTCACATGCAACGGGCTGGCGTGTTTCGGTCACTTCGCGGGCCGGGCGGAGGGCCGCCGGCTGCGCGAGGAATCCATCTCCGCCTTCCTGGCCGGGCTGCTCGCGCGGCATCTGTGCGCACGCCTGGGCGCCAAGACGGCCGAAGAAGCTTTTCTTGCCGGCATGCTGTTCCATCTCGGACGGATGCTCACGATGTACCACTTCCCCGACGATTTCGCGGATATCGAAGCGCTCGTCGAGGGCGGGGCGACACAGGACGAAGCGACTCGCTCCGTCCTCGGCATCACCCTGCCGGAGATCGGCCGCGCGGTCGGCGAAGTCTGGGCGCTGCCGCCCGTGGTGCTGGAATGCATGAGCCCCGCGGTGCGCACGCAGGGCGCCGCGCCGGGCTCGACCGCGTCGCTCGTGCATCTCGCGAATGAGCTGGTCGCCGTGGACGCCAGGCCGGAGGACGACCCTGCCATCCTGCTCGAGCGGGCGACTGCTCTCGGCGTTCCGCACGGCATGTCGGGGCCCGATATCCATGTGCTGCTGTCTGCCGCCGTGGAGAAATTCCGGGCGTTCGCACCCGCCCTGGAGGTGAACTCGGGAGATAGCGAAACGCTGCAACGCCTGGCCCGATGGGTGGAAAAAGCCGCCCTCGCGCTTCCGGGCGCCGAGCCGGCCGCCGCCCCCCGGAGCGAAGCCGCCGCCTGACCCCCTGGCCCGCATCTGCGGGCTCGCGCCCCTCAAGTCCTCCGGACGGCTCGCCGATAACCTGATTCCCAGGTCAGCATCGGAGGCACGCCATGCAGCATCTCAGGAAGCGCATTCTGGTCACCGGCGGCGCCGGATTCATCGGCTCCCACCTGTGCGAGCGTCTCGTGGCCGAAGGCCACGACGTGCTGTGCGCGGACAACTTCTTCACCGGCACCCGCGACAACATCGCCCCGCTCCTCAACTCTCCGCGATTCGAGCTGATGCGGCACGACGTCACCTTCCCCCTGTTCGTGGAGGTGGACGAGATCTACAACCTCGCCTGCCCCGCGTCCCCGGTCCACTACCAGTTCGACCCGGTCCAGACGACCAAGACCAGCGTGCATGGGGCGATCAACATGCTGGGGCTCGCCAAGCGGGTCAAGGCGAAAGTGCTGCAGGCCTCCACGAGCGAGGTCTACGGCGACCCGGCCGTGCATCCGCAGACCGAGTCCTACTGGGGCAACGTGAATCCGATCGGGGTCCGGTCCTGCTACGACGAGGGCAAGCGCTGCGCCGAGACGCTGTTCTTCGACTACCACCGCCAGCACCGGCTGCGCATCAAGGTGGCGAGGATCTTCAACACCTACGGGCCGCGCATGCATCCGAACGATGGGCGGGTGGTGTCGAACTTCATCATGCAGGCTTTGCAGGGGCTGCCGATCACCGTCTACGGAACGGGCGGCCAGAGCCGGTCCTTCTGCTTCGTCGATGACATGGTGGAAGCGCTGGTACGCCTGATGGAATCCGGCGACGACGTCACCGGACCGATCAATCTGGGCAATCCGCACGAGGTGACGATGCTGCAGCTCGCCCAGCGGATCATCGAACTGACCGGGTCACGATCGACCATCGAGTACCGACCCGCGCCGCCGGACGATCCATCGCGGCGCTGCCCGGACATCTCGCTTGCGCGGGAACATCTGGGATGGCAACCGTCGACGGCACTGGATATGGGCCTGCGGCGAACCATCGAGTACTTCGACCGGCTGCTCGCGCAGATGGAAGGCCGGGAGCCGGTGACGAGGCCGAAGGCGCAGGTGGTCAGGATCGCTTGAACCGGCGTTCGGCCGGAAATGACTGCGGGCCCGTCTCCGGGCCCGCTTGCGTTCGACTAGAAGGGAATGTCGTCTTCCAGGTCGTCGAACTTCGACCCGGACTTCGGCGCCGCGGAGGCTCCCCGGTTGCCGGACGCCGGACCGGACGGGCGGGACGGCGGCGGGCCGTCCATGTCGGCGGAATCTGCCATGCCCATGCCGCTGCGCGAACCGAGCATCTGCATGCGATCGGCGACGATCTCGGTGGTGTAGCGTTCCTGCCCTTCCTTGTCCTGCCACTTGCGGGTCTGCAGGCGCCCTTCCACGTAGACCTGGCTGCCCTTCTTCAGGTACTCGCCCGCGATTTCGGCCAGCTTGCCGAAGAAGGCGACGCGGTGCCATTCCGTGCGCTCCTGCTTGTCGCCATTCTTGTCGCGCCAGGAATCGGTCGTTGCAATGCTGATGTTGGTGATGGCGGCGTTGTCGGGGGTGTAACGCACCTCGGGGTCACGCCCCAGATTCCCCACGAGAATCACCTTGTTGACGGATGCCACGCTAGATCTCCTTCTGAATCAGTCGCAGAGCATTGTCCTCATCGAACCGCGCCATGTCCACTTTGAGCTGGGCCGTACCGCCGGGTGAGACCTGGAGTACCTCGCGGACACCCGGCAGCGCCCGCAGCCGCTGGCCGAGTCCCACCGCCCGCGCCTCGTCCATGATGGGGACCGGGTAGACGCGCAGCACCGGCACGGTCATGCCCAGCGCCACGAAGAACCAGACAACCATGACGCCGGCGCACGTGAAGAACACCGCGCCCGACCCGTAGTGATGCGAAATGAGCCCGCCCGCGACGCCCCCGACGAACGTCCCCAGGTACTGCACGCTCGCGAACACACCCGCAGCGGTGCCCTTGGCCCGGGCCGGCGCCAGCCGTGAAGTGAGGGACGGCAGGCTCGCCTCGAGGAAATTGAAGGCCTTGAAGAAGATCAGCAGGCCTACGCCGATGGCCATGAGGGAGTCCGACGCCACGGCGAGCAGTCCCACGCCGGCGGCCATGAGCACGATGGCTCCCACAAAGGCGAGCTTGAGACGGTGGTAGCGCTCCGCCACCGCAATCACCGGAATGATCAGCAGGAAGGCCGCGCTCATGACGGGAAGGTACAGCTTCCACTGATCCTGGGAGGCCAGGCCGGCGGACCGGAGCATGAGGGGAATGACCACGAACAGCGCCATCAGCGCGGCGTGCAGCACGAAGATGCCGACGTTGAGACGCAGCAGTTCCCGGTCGCCCATGACATCCCGGATCTTCGGCCGGTCGGCAGTCGCCGAGACGGCGGGCGGCGTCGGCACGGCGAACCGCACCATCACCACGGAGCCCAGCGCCAGCACGCCGGTCATCGCGAAGATGCCGGGGACGCCGACCAGCCGGTCCAGCACCGGACCGACCCCCATGGACAACGCGAACGTCACGCCGATGGTGATGCCGATGATCGCCATAGCCTTGGTGCGCACCTCCTCCCGCGTGAGGTCCGCCGTGAGCGCGATGGCGGCGGCGGAGACGGCGCCGGCTCCCTGCACCACCCGTCCCGCGATGACGCCGTAGATGGTCGTGGACATCGCGGCGATGAAACTGCCGAGGGCAAAGATGAGCAGCCCGGTATAGAGGGTGGGCTTGCGCCCCCAGCGGTCGGACACCCAGCCGAAGGGCACCTGCAGGACGGCCTGGGTGAGCCCGTAGATGCCGAGCGCCAGACCGACGAGCCGCTGGTCGTCCCCGCCGGGCAGGCCTTCGGCGAACAGCGCGAACACCGGAAGAATCACGAACATGCCGAACAGCCGCAACCCGGAGACCGACGCGAGAGCGATGCTCGACCGCAATTCGGTCGGCGTCATCCGGGTGGTGCTGGAGGAACGGCCTCTCATCGGCGGGGCTGCGGACAGCGGAATGCACCGCGCCCAGAAGCGGTGATGACGGTCGCGCGGCGCGCGCCCGAGACGCTGGCTGGGAACGAATTGGAGATGGACACGGGGAAAACTGTGAGGGGAAAACGAGCCGCGGTATATTAGCCGATTAGTCTTCGCCCCCGGCTGCCTTCATGGAATTCATTCGCGTGCGCGGTGCGCGGACGCACAACCTCAAGAACGTGGACCTCGACATTCCACGCGGGAGGCTGGTCGTCATCACCGGATTGTCCGGCTCCGGCAAGTCCTCGCTGGCCTTCGACACGCTCTACGCGGAGGGACAGCGACGCTACGTCGAGTCGCTGTCGGCCTACGCGCGCCAGTTCCTGCAACTGAGCGAGAAGCCGGACGTCGACTACATCGAAGGCCTCTCGCCCGCGATCGCCATCGAGCAGAAGACCGGCGGCCACAACCCGCGCTCGACGGTCGGCACGGTGACGGAAATTCACGATTACCTGCGGCTGCTGTTCGCGCGGGTGGGTGAACCGCGCTGCCCGGAGCACCAGGTGCCCCTCACCGCACGGACCGTGTCGCAGGTGGTGGACACGATCCTCTCCATGCCGGAGGACACGAGGATCATGATCCTGGCACCCGTGGTGTCGGGCCGCAAAGGCGAACACCTCGACCGCCTGGAGGACCTTCGCGCACAGGGCTACGTGCGCGTACGGATCGACGGCGAGGTGGTGGAGATCGACCCGCCGCCGAAACTCGTGCGCTCCCGCCCGCACAATCTCGACGTCGTCATCGACCGCCTGCGGGTACGTCGGGACGGAGCGCAGCGGCTCGCGGAATCCGTGGAAACGGCCATGCGCCTCGCGGACGGCCGCGTGACCATCGCCGAACTCGACGGTACGGAAGAGCACACGTATTCGGCACGATTCGCCTGTCCGCACTGCGACTACACGCTGGCCGAACTCGAGCCGAGGCTCTTCTCGTTCAACAATCCCGCCGGTGCCTGCCCGCGCTGCGACGGCCTCGGTCACGAGAGCTTCTTCGATCCGCAACGGATCGTCGCGCTGCCGCATCTGTCGCTCTCTGCGGGCGCCATCAAGGGCTGGGACCGTCGCAATCAGTTCTTCTACCAGATGCTGGAGAGCCTGGCGGCGCACGCGAACTTCGATCTCGACACGCCGTTCGAGTCGCTGCCGGACGCCGCGCAGCATCTGGTTCTGCGCGGTTCGGGCCGCGAGAAGATCCGTTTCGTCTACACCGGCGAGAAAGGTCGCCCGCTCGTGCGTGAGCACACCTTCGAGGGCGTCGTGCCAAGCATCGAGCGCCGCTATCGCGAGACCGACTCCGCCCTCGTGCGCGAGGAACTCGCCAAATACCTCACGACGGCGCCGTGCTCCGAATGCGGCGGCCAGCGCCTGCGCAAGGAAGCGCGCAATGTATTCGTGGGGGACCGCGCGCTGCCGACGCTGGAGGCATTGCCCATCGAGGACGCCGTGGGTTTCTTCGAGGCGCTGCGGCTGGAAGGTGCGCGCGCCACGATCGCGGAGCGGATCGTCCACGAGATCCGCGCGCGGCTCGGCTTCCTCGGCAGCGTCGGCCTCGGCTATCTGTCGCTGGACCGCGCGGCCGACACCCTCTCGGGCGGTGAAGCGCAACGCATCCGGCTCGCGAGCCAGATCGGGACGGGCCTCACGGGCGTGATGTACGTGCTCGACGAGCCCTCCATCGGCCTGCATCAGCGCGACAACGAAAGGCTGCTCGTCACGCTGGAGCGCCTGCGCGACCTCGGCAACTCCGTGATCGTCGTGGAGCACGACGAGGACGCCATCCTCCGCGCCGATCACGTGGTCGACATGGGGCCCGGCGCCGGTGTGCACGGGGGTCGGGTCATCGCCGAAGGGACCCCCGCGGAGATCTCCGCGTCGCCGGTGTCCATCACCGGACAGTACCTCTCCGGACGCCGCAGCATCCCGATGCCATCTTCCGAACATCGTCCGGACTGGTCGCGAGCGATCACCGTCCGCGGCGCCCGCGGCAACAATCTGCGGGGTACCGACGTCCGGTTTCCTATCGGGCTGTTCGTGTGCGTGACCGGCGTTTCCGGATCGGGCAAGTCCACCCTCGTGAACGACACGCTCTACCGCGCCGCGGCGCGCCACCTGCACGGCAGCCATGACGACCCGGCGCCACACGACGAGATCACGGGGCTCGAGCAGATCGACAAGGTGGTGAACGTGGACCAGAGCCCCATCGGCCGCACCCCGCGTTCCAATCCCGCCACCTATACCGGCCTGCTCACGCCGATCCGGGAATTGTTCGCGGCCGTGCCGCTCGCGCGGGAGCGCGGGTATGGCCCGGGACGGTTTTCCTTCAACGTGAAGGGCGGGCGCTGCGAAGCCTGCCAGGGCGACGGCGTGGTGAAAGTCGAAATGCACTTCCTCCCCGACGTATACGTCTCGTGCGAGGTCTGCCACGGCAGGCGCTACGGTCGCGAGACGCTCGAAGTCCGCTACAAAGGCCGCAACATCCACGAAGTGCTGGGGCTGACGGTCGACGAGGCCCGGGAGTTCTTCGACGCCGTCCCGATCCTCGCGCGAAAGCTGGAGACGCTCCGCGATGTGGGGCTCGGCTACATCACACTGGGCCAGAGCGCGACCACCCTCTCCGGGGGCGAAGCGCAGCGCATCAAGCTCGCGCTCGAGCTGTCGAAGCGGGACACAGGGAGCACGCTCTACATCCTGGACGAGCCCACCACCGGCCTGCATTTCCAGGATGTGGCGCTGCTGCTGGAGGTACTACACCGCCTGCGGGACCGCGGCAACACCATCGTGGTGATCGAGCACAACCTCGACGTGATCAAGACGGCCGACTGGGTCGTCGATCTCGGGCCCGAGGGAGGCGCCGGCGGCGGCCAGATTGTTGCGGAGGGTCCGCCGGGCGTCATCGCGGCGGCCGCCGGCAGCCACACCGGACGATTCCTGGCGCCCCTCCTGGCCCGGGCGCCCTCCCCTTAGCCTGGCTTGGCGTCGCGGACCGCTCCGCGGGGCCCGCAGTCCCTGTGCTCTCTCCCATAAACGACCGATCTTCGACCTGAAGAAGCCCCGGTCCCATGCCGATAACCCTTCAGTCATCGGATGGGAGTTTCAGTCAGCGTGTTCTTCAGGGAATGGCAGCGTTCAGGCGCCGGCATCACACCCCGGACAGAATCGTCATGCCCGCGTGAGCGGCATGGGAAGGACGCGCTCGCCTGGAGGACCGCTCCGTGAAGTTTCGCGGACCGCGTCACTGGTCGCTCGCCGACAAGATCACGGCCGTCGGGATGCTCACGACGGTCGTCGGCGTCACGCTCTGCTTTGCCGCCTTCGCGGCCATCGAGATCGGCGCGACCCGCCACACCATCCGGCAAGACCTTTCCAGCATCGCCGGCATGATCGCGGCCAGCAGCACCAAGGCCGTGCGGGACAGCGACATCGTCACGGCGTCGAGTGTCCTGGCTGCTCTTGCCGGCAGGGACGAGGTGGTTGCCGCGCAGATCGTCCGGCCGGACGGGGAAGTGGTCGCCAGCTACGTCCGCGCCCATGCGGGAAGTCAAGGCGTGGCGGGCTGGCTCGACGGGGCCGCGAGCGCCTCGATCACCACCATGGCCGAACCGCTGGTGCTGGCCGACGGCCACACCGTGGGCGCCGTCAGGCTCGATGCCGATCTCGGCCCGGTCTGGCGCGGCCTCATCACGAAACTCGCTTTCGTCGGTGCGGCAACAGTTGCCGTGCTGTTTCTCGTGGCCCTCCCCTTGTCGCGACGGCTGCAGAGACTCATCTCCGACCCCATCCTCTCCCTCTCCCGGACTGCCGAGGAGATCGCACTGACGCGCGATTACACGCTTCGGGCCGCGCGGAAGGGCAACGACGAGGTGGGGAAACTGATCGACGGCTTCAACGTGATGCTGGAACAGATGCAGGAACGCGACCAGATTCTCGAGCGCTACAGCCAGAAGCTGGAGACCGAGGTGGAAGGCCGTACACAGGCCCTGCGCGAGGCCGAAGCCCGACTGCATCTCGCACTCGAAGCGTCCGTCGTCGCGTTCTTCGACTGCGATGGCGCGAGCGGGGAAACCTATGTCAGCAAGGAGTGGGGATCGCTCACCGGGGACCGCGAGGCTGCGCTCAGCCTTCCACTCACGGCGTTTCTGCAGGCGGTGCACCCGGATGACTTCGTGACGATGCGCGATGCGATCCGCAGCATGCTCAGAAACGAGCGCCCGGAACTCGCCCAGGATTTCCGGCTGCGGCGCCGCGACGGCACATGGCAGTGGGTGCACGTGCGCGGCAAGGTGATCGACCGCTCGGCCGAGGGCATGGCCCTGCGGGTGATGGGAACGATCGCCGACATCAGCGCCCGCAAGGAAGCGGAGCAGGCCCTCGCGCGTGCGAAGGAATCCGCCGAAGCCGCGAGCCGGGCGAAGAGCTTCTTCCTGGCCAACATGAGCCACGAAATCCGCACGCCGATGAACGGTGTGCTGGGCGTGACCGAACTGCTGCTCGACACCGATCTCGATGACCGCCAGCGCGAACTCGCGCTCACGGTGGAGCGGTCGGCGGAGCACCTGCTGGGGATCATCAACGACATCCTCGACTTCTCGAAGATCGAGGCAGGCCGCATGAGCCTGGAGAGCGTGCCGTTCGACCTGGGGGAGACGCTGGAGGACGTCGTGCAGATGTTCGGCGAACAGGCGCAGAAGAAGGGCCTGGAACTGGCCTGCGATGTCGCGGAGGACATGCCGGGCAACGTGCTCGGAGACCCCCTACGCCTTCGCCAGATCGTCGCGAATCTGCTGGGCAATGCACTGAAGTTCACCGAGCATGGCGAAGTGGTGGTTCGCGTGAGGGCCACTGCGGTGCGCACCGCTCACGCCAGCTATGTCATCGAGGTGTCGGATACCGGTGTGGGCATCGCGACCGATGCCCGTGACCGCATATTCGACGCCTTCGCCCAGGCGGACGAGACGACCACACGACGCTATGGCGGCACGGGCCTCGGCCTGTCGATCGTCCGCCAGCTCGTGGAACTCATGGGCGGTCACGTCCAGGTGGAGAGCACGGTCGGCCAGGGCACGCGGTTCGTGATCCGGATCGATCTGCGTCTGGACCGGAGCAGCGTCGGCCGGGCGGACAACGCGGCCGCACGCCGAGGTCTCCGCGGGCGCCGTGCGCTCATCGCCGATGACAATCCCACCAACCGGGAGATACTGGAGCACCAGTGCGCCGCGCTCGGTCTGGCCGTACTCGTCGCCCGCGATGGACGCCATGCCGTCGAAGTCTTCCGCAGCACACCCCGCCCGGTGGACATTGCCATCCTCGACATGCAGATGCCCGGCATGACCGGACTCGACGTCACCCGCGCCATCCGCGCGTTCGGCGTCGACGCGCACACCTGCCCGGTCATCATCCTGAGTTCCTTGAGCCAAGCGCCAGAGCATGCCGTCACGGAAGGCCTCGGCATACACGCCTGGCTTCGCAAGCCGGTACGCCAGGCGGACCTGCATCAGACACTCGCCTCGGCCCTCGGTGCCCCTCTGCGCGAAAGCTCGGATGCCGGTGGAACAGATCAGAGCGCGCTGCGGTTCGATGCCGATGTTCTCCTCGTGGAGGACAATCCGGTGAACCAGCTGGTGGCGCGCGAGATGCTGATGGCACTCGGTTGCCGGGTTCGCGTCGCCGACAACGGCTTGGAGTGCCTGGCTGCACTGCGCGAGCGTGCCTTCGATGTCGTGCTCATGGACTGTCAGATGCCGGAACTCGATGGCTACAGCGCGACAGAGCGCTGGCGCGTTGAGGAACAGTCGCTCCCCCGCGGACAGCGACAGCCGATCGTCGCGCTCACGGCCAATGCCGTCGAGGGCGACCGTGAGCGCTGCCTCTCGGCCGGGATGGACGACTACCTCGCGAAACCGTTCCGGCGCGAGCAGCTCGCGCAAGTGCTCGCGCGGCATCTGCCGGCCGGTTCGATGCAGGGCTCCGGTCGCAGCCGGACATCGGGCCACTTTCGCAGCCCCCATTCCGAGATCGACGAGGATGTGCTGGAAAGCCTGCGTACCCTCGGCGGTGAGGACGGTTCCGATCTGCTGCGCGAAGTCGTGGACGCCTACCTGCAGACATCGACCGGCCTCATCGAAGAGATGCGCATGGCGCTCGCGAACGCCGATGCTGCAAAGCTGAAGCGCGCCGCCCACACGCTCAAGTCGGCGTCCTCGAACGTCGGAGCGAATCTCGTCTCGCATCTGGCCCATCGTCTGGAGCACTCGCTTCGGGACGGCGTGCCCGGCGAGACACCGCTCGCCATCGAAGAACTTGCGCGCGTCACCGAGGCATCGTCGCGCCGACTCGCCCCTCTCGTGGAGAACCGCCAGCATGTCGGCGCCTGATCCCGCAACCCCTACGCCGCTCGCGCTGATCGTCGACGACGATCCGACGATCCGCCTGATCGCCAGCCGCACGCTCGAACTGTCCGGGCTGCGCACGATCGTGGTGTCGGATGGCGAGTCCGGACTCGCCAGCTTCGAGCGCGAGCACCCCGACATCGTGCTGATGGATGTGATGATGCCGGGCATCGACGGCTACCAGGCCGTGGAGACGCTGAGAGCCCTGCCCCGCGGACGCCATGTCCCCATCCTGATGCTGACCGGCCTCGACGACCTCGACTCCATAAACCGGGCGTACGAAGCCGGGGCGACGGACTTCATCAGCAAGCCGATCAACTGGGGCATCCTGGGACACCGGGTCCGGTACATCCTCAGAGCCGCCGAGGCCATCGAGGGGATGGTCGAGAACCAGGCCCTGCTCGCGAGCGCCCAGCGAGTCGCGAGACTCGGCTCCTGGCGATGGGACTTCGAATCGGACCGCATGCGCTGGTCGGACGAAGTGTTCCGGATCCTCGGGTACGACCAGGCTGCCACTCACCCCGGCGTCGACGCGCTCGTCTCCAGGATCCACGCCGAGGATCGAGGCGAGTTCACCGCTGCACTGCAGTCATTGCGGGCTGGCGGCTCGGTCGATGAACTCATCCATCGCGTGGTGCATCCGGACGGCGCCATCCGTTATGTCCGGATCCATACCGAGTCGCTGCTGGGCGAGGATGGCCGGCCGCTGCAGGCGTTCGGCGCCATCCAGGACATCACCGAGAACAAGGCCGCCGAGCAGCGGATCCATCAGCTTGCCTACTTCGATCGACTGACGCAGCTGCCGAACCGGCAGCGCTTCCTCGACAACCTGTCCGTGGCTCTTGAGCACGCCAGCCGCACCGGTCGGATGGTGGGGGTGCTGTCCCTCGATCTCGACCAGTTCAAGCGCATCAACGATACGCTCGGCCACGGCGTGGGCGACCGTCTGCTCGTCACCGTCGCGCAACGCCTGCGCGAAAGCGTGCGTGGGCGCGACCCCATCACGCGTCTGCTTCCCGGTGAGGACTCCACGCTGGCCAGACTGGGCGGAGACGAGTTCTGCGTGCTCCTGGGCGACATGAACAGCTTCCAGGACGCCGCGAAGGTCGCGCGCCGGATCCTCGATGTGGTTCAGCGACCGCTCGAGGTGGACGGACACGAACTGTTCACGACGACCTCCATCGGCGTGGCCCTCTACCCCATGGATGGCCAGGACGCGGACACGCTGATCAAGAATGCCGACGCGGCGATGTACTTCGCGAAGAGCCAGGGCCGCAACAACTATCGTTTCTACGGCAAGGAGATGAACTCCCGAGCGCTGGAGCGGCTCGCCCTGGAATCCAAGCTTCGCCGCGCACTGGACCGCAACGAGTTCGAACTGCACTACCAGCCGAAGCTCGATCTGCGGACCGGCACCGTCGCGGGTGTAGAGGCCCTGATCCGCTGGCATCAGCCGGAGATCGGCATGGTCCCACCGATGGACTTCATCCCGCTGGCAGAGGACTCCGGACTCATCGTCGCCATCGGAGAGTGGGTCCTGATGCAGGCGGCCTCCCAGGCACAGCAGTGGTCAGCGATGGGGCTGCCACCCATGCACGTGGCAGTCAACATCGCGAGCCCGCACTTTCAGCAGCCCGGCTTCGTCGACTTCGTCGCGCGGGTCCTCCGGGACACGGGCCTGGCGCCGGAACGACTGGAACTGGAGGTGACGGAAAGCATGCTGATGGACGACCGCGCGACCACGCTCGATACGCTGAAGCGCCTCAAGGCCATGGGCCTGCGACTGTCCATCGACGACTTCGGAACGGGTTACTCGTCGCTCGCCTATCTGAAGCAGTTCCCTGTGGACACGCTGAAGGTCGACCGCTCATTCGTGAAGGACATGCCCGACGCCGGGGATGACGCCGCGATCGCCTCCGCCATCATTGCGATGGCGCACAGCCTGCGCCTGGAAGTGGTGGCCGAGGGCGTGGAAACCGAGGCTCAGCTCGCTTTCCTGCGCGAGCGCGGCTGCGAATACGTGCAGGGCTTCCTCATCAGCCGCCCGGTGCCCGCAGACCAGATCATCCGACTGCTGCCCGCGCCGAGGAAGGCCCTCGCAGGCTGACGCAGAAAACAAAAGGGGGCGCGTATGCGCCCCCTCTTGTCTGCTTTCGTGTGCCCGGACCGACCGCGCCCGGAAGGCTTGGTCGGACCCTGCGCGTACTCAGCCTTCCGTCGCGACCGGTGCTTCGGCCGCACCTTCCGGCCGATCGAGCAGTTCGACGTAGGCCATCGGTGCGTTGTCGCCCTTGCGGAATCCGCACTTCAGGATCCGGAGGTAACCACCGCCCCGCTTCGCGTAACGCGGACCGAGCTCGTTGAAGAGCTTGGTCACCAGATCACGATCACGCAGACGCGAGAACGCCAGCCGGCGGTTGGCCAGCGTCGGCGCCTTGCCGAGCGTGATGATCGGCTCGGCAACGCGACGCAGTTCCTTTGCCTTGGGCAAGGTCGTCGTGATCGCCTCGTGGCGCAGAAGCGCGTTCGTCAGATTGCGAAGCATCGCAAGCCGGTGGGAACTCGTACGATTGAGCTTGCGCAGGCCAAGACCGTGACGCATATATCACCTCTTCTTTCGTTATCGGCCCAGCCGCCCGTCAGACCTTTTCCAGGCCGGCCGGGGGCCAGTTTTCCAGTTTCATTCCCAGCGTGAGACCACGCGAGGCAAGGACTTCCTTGATCTCGTTCAGCGACTTCCGGCCCAGGTTCGGCGTCTTCAGCAGCTCGGTCTCGGTCCGCTGGATGAGGTCGCCGATGTAATAGATGTTCTCGGCCTTCAGGCAGTTGGCCGAACGCACCGTGAGTTCCAAATCGTCGACCGGGCGGAGCAGAACCGGGTCCACCTGCGGAGCACGCACCGGCGCCGTGGTGGTGGGGGTTCCTTCGAGGTGAGCGAACGTCTCGAGCTGGTCCATCAGCATGCGCGCGGCAAGCCTAATGGCTTCCTCGGGCTCGATGACTCCGTTGGTCTCGACATCGATGATCAGCTTGTCGAGGTCCGTACGCTGTTCGACGCGGGCGCTCTCCACGGCGTAGCTCACGCGACGCACGGGGCTGAAAGACGAATCCATCAGGATGCTGCCGATGCTGCGGGACTCGCGGTTCGCCGGGCGCTGGCTCGCCGGCACGTAGCCGCGACCCTGCTCGACGGTGATCTGCATGTCGATCTTCCCACCTGCCTCCAGATGAGCGATCACGTGGTCGGGATTGATGATCTCGACGTCGTGGGACGTTTCGATGTCGCCGGCCGTGACAGGACCCTCGCTCTGCTTCTTGAGCGTCAGCACAGCCTGTTCACGGCTGTTCAGCTTGAGCACGATGCCTTTCAGATTGAGAAGAATGTCGACCACGTCTTCCCGGACACCGTCGATCGTCGAGTACTCGTGAAGGACCCCGGCGATCTTCACCTCGGTGGGGGCATAGCCCGGCATCGAGGACAGAAGGATGCGGCGCAGGGCGTTCCCCAGCGTGTACCCATAGCCCCGTTCGAACGGTTCCATGGTGACTTTCGCGTGGGAGGGACCCACCTGCTGCACATCGATAATGCGGGGCTTCAACAGAGCGCTACTGGGCATGTGCTGTTCCCTTGAGATGGAAAAAAACCGCGGTCAGGCGCCCGCGGGCGCCTGAACCGAAACGATCACTTGGAGTACAACTCCACGACCAGGGATTCGTTGATGGTCGAGGGCAGTTCGGAACGCTGCGGACGCGCCTTGAACTTGCCTTTCAGACCCTTCACGTCGACTTCGACCCACTCGGGGAATCCGCGGCTCTCTGCGGCTTCCACGGCGCCCTTGATGCGCAACTGGCCCTTGGCGCGTTCCGCCACTTCCACCAGATCGCCTTCGCGCAGATGGTAGGACGGGATGTTCACGCGCTTGCCGTTCACGAGGATGCCGTTGTGACGGACGATCTGCCGGGCTTCGGTCCGGCTGGACCCGAATCCCATCCGATACACGACGTTGTCGAGGCGGCTCTCGAGGCGCTGCAGAAGCCGCTCACCGGTCACGCCCTTCTGACGCTCGGCTTCCTTGTACTCGAGACGGAACTGACGCTCGAGCACACCGTAGATCCGGCGGACCTTCTGCTTCTCGCGAAGCTGCACACCGTAGTCCGACAGACGACCGCTTTTCTGGCCGTGCTGACCAGGCGCGTAATCGCGACGTTCGACCGCGCACTTGTCGGTGAAGCACTTCTCGCCCTTGAGAAAGAGCTTTTCGCGCTCGCGACGGCATTGCCGGCACTTGGGTTCGAGGTTTCTGGCCATGGATATCGCTCCCTGCCCTCTAGATACGGCGTTTCTTGGGGGGACGGCAACCGTTGTGCGGTACAGGGGTGACGTCCGAAATACTGGTGATCTTGAAGCCGACGGCATTGAGTGCACGCACGGCGGATTCGCGGCCGGGACCCGGGCCCTTGATGCGGACCTCCAGGTTCTTCACGCCGCATTCCTGCGCTGCCTTGCCGGCATTCTCTGCAGCGACCTGGGCTGCGAAGGGCGTCGACTTGCGGGAGCCCTTGAAACCAGCTGCGCCCGAGGTTGCCCAGGACAGGGCGTTGCCCTGCCGGTCGGTAATCGTCACGATCGTGTTGTTGAAGGAAGCATGAACATGGGCGATCCCTTCCGCCACGTTCTTCTTGACCTTCTTCCGCACCCGGGTCTGTGCCTTAGCCATTGTTCCGAATCCCTTGCGCCATGAATTGCGTTACGTTCACTTGTTCGATGCCCGCACGGCCTTGCGCGGACCCTTCCGGGTACGGGCGTTGGTCCGAGTGCGCTGTCCGCGCACCGGCAGGCCGCGGCGATGACGGATGCCCCGATAGCAACCGAGATCCATCAGGCGCTTGATGCTCATCGTCACTTCGCGGCGAAGATCTCCCTCGACCGTGTAGCGTCCGACGTGCTCGCGCAGCTTGTCCATCTCCGCATCGGACAGGTCCTTGATCTTCGCGGTCGGAGCGACTCCGGCATCCGCACAGATCTTGGCCGCCCGAGTGCGACCGATGCCGTAGATCGCAGTAAGCGCGATAGAGGCATGCTGATGGTTCGGGATGTTGACTCCTGCAATACGTGCCATGCTCGACCCTGTTGTCTAGTGTGCCTGTGGAGGCCGAATCAACCTTGACGCTGCTTGTGACGCGGATCTTCGCAGATGACCCGGATCACACGATTGCGTCGGATGATCTTGCACTTGCGGCAGATCTTCTTGACCGATGCCTGAACTCTCATTTTCCTTCTCCTCGGTTTCCCGCTGATCCCTACTTTGCCCGAAACACGATGCGCGCCCGGGAAAGATCGTAGGGCGTCAAGTCCACCGTCACTTTGTCACCCGGCAAGATCCGGATGTAGTGCATACGCATTTTCCCGGAGATGTGCGCAAGAACGATGTGCCCATTCTCGAGTTTCACCCGGAAGGTGGCATTGGGCAGGGTCTCGACCACCTCACCCTGCATCTGAATCGTTTCTTCCTTTGACATCCCTTTGGGGTCCCTCAGCGCGTCGGAAACGCGCCACCTTTGAAGTTGGCCTTCTTGAGAAGGCTCTCGTACTGGTGCGACATCATGTAGGCCTGAACCTGCGCCATGAAGTCCATCGTCACCACCACGATAATCAGCAAGCTGGTACCGCCAAAATAGAACGGTACGTTCCATTTCACGATCAGAAACTCGGGCAACAGACACACCACCGTGATGTACAGAGCTCCGGCGAGCGTCAGGCGCATGATGATCTTCTCGATATACCGGGCAGTCTGTTCCCCCGGACGAATCCCCGGGACGAACGCACCGCCTTTCTTCAGGTTCTCCGCGGTTTCCTTGGGATTGAACACAAGGGCCGTGTAGAAGAAGCAGAAGAACACGATCGCGGCTGCATACAGCAGGACGTAGATCGGCTGTCCGGGATGCAGCGTGGCACTGATGTCACGCAGCCATGTCATGTTCTCGCTCGAGCCGAACCAGCCGGCGATCGTTGCCGGAAACAGGATGATGCTCGACGCAAAGATCGGCGGGATCACCCCCGACATGTTCAACTTCAGCGGAAGGTGGGAACTCTGCCCGCCATAGACCTTCCGGCCGACCTGCCGCTTCGCGTAGTTGACCAGGATTTTCCGCTGCCCTCGCTCGACGAAAACGACCAGCGCGGTCACCAGCAGCACCACCGCAAACAGGAACAGCACCAGCGGGATCGAGTAAGAGCCCGTCCGCGTGAACTCCAGAGTGCCGCCAATGGCACGCGGCAGTCCGGCGGCAATCCCCGCGAAGATGATCAGCGAAATCCCGTTGCCGATCCCTCGTTCCGTGATCTGCTCACCGAGCCACATCAGGAACAGCGTGCCCGTCACCAGCGTGATGACCGTCGTGAGACGGAACGCCAGCCCGGGGTCGATCACCAGGCCGCGCTGTGCTTCCAGCGCCACGGCAATGCCGAAACCCTGGATCGTCGCCAGCAACAAAGTACCGTAGCGCGTGTACTGCGTGATCTTCCGACGGCCTGACTCCCCTTCCTTCTTGAGCGCTTCCAGCTGCGGCACCACCACGGTGAGCAACTGCATGATGATCGACGCGGAGATGTACGGCATGATCCCCAGCGCGAAGATCGTGAAGCGGGACAGAGCCCCACCCGAGAACATGTTGAACATGTCCAGGATGCCGCCCTGCTGGCTCTTGAAGAGCTCTGCCAGCTGGACGGGATCGATTCCCGGAACCGGCACGTGAGCGCCGATCCGGTAGACGATGAGGGCTCCGAGCAGGAACAACAGCCGGCGCTTCAGATCGCCGAACTTGTTGCCCGTGCCTTGGAGGGGAGAATCAGCCAACTTGGTTTCCTCAGCCTCAGGCGACCGAACCGCCGGCCGCTTCGATGGCCGCACGAGCGCCCTTCGAAACCTTGATGCCCGAGAGCTTCACGGCCTTGCCGATCTTTCCCGCGAGAATGACCTTCGCCGCTTTCGCCGACGCCGGCACGACGCCCGCCGCGAGGAGGGCCGCAAAGTCGATGATCTCGGCGGTGACGCTCTCGAGGGCCGCCAGACGGACCTCAGCGGTATCGCCCTTGGTCAGCGACGTGAAGCCGCGCTTCGGCAAACGACGCTGCAGCGGCATCTGACCGCCTTCGAAACCGACCTTGTGGAATCCGCCGGAACGGGACTTCTGACCCTTGTGGCCGCGACCGGCCGTCTTGCCTAGTCCGCTGCCGATGCCGCGCCCCACACGCCGCTTGGCATGCTTGGCGCCGGCAGCCGGCTTGATCGTGTTGAGTTTCATGTATCAGCCCTCGCTCTTCACGAGATAGCGCACCTTGTTGATCATGCCGCGCACCGCAGGCGTGTCTTCGAGGACAGCGCTGCTGTTGAGCCCGTGCAGGCCGAGGCCGCGCACGGTGGCACGATGGGATTCCCGCGTACCGATGACGCTCTTCACGAGCGTCACCTTGACTGTCTTCTTCGTCTGATCGCCAGCCATGGCTTACCCCAGGATCTCTTCGACGGTCTTGCCACGCTTCGCCGCGATTTCCGAAGGCGTGTTCATTTCCGTCAAGCCGTTGATCGTCGCGCGGACCACGTTGTACGGGTTGGTGGAACCCAGACACTTGGCCAGCACGTTCGTGACGCCCATCACTTCGAACACGGCGCGCATCGGGCCGCCGGCGATGATGCCGGTACCTTCGGACGCCGGCTGGATCAGCACACGGGACGCGCCGTGGTGCCCGATCACCGCGTGCTGAAGGGTGCCGTTCTTGAGGCTCACCTTCACCATCTTGCGGCGGGCTTCTTCCATCGCCTTCTGCACGGCGACCGGCACTTCACGCGCCTTGCCCTTGCCCATGCCGATGCTGCCATCGCCGTCGCCCACAACGGTGAGCGCCGCGAAGCCGAGAATACGACCACCCTTCACCACCTTGGTCACACGATTCACGGCGACCATCTTCTCGCGAAGGCCATCGGACCGTTCTTCGGAGCCCTGCGCGTTCTTCGAATTCCTTGCCATTGCGTGCCGCTCCTCAGAACTTGAGGCCCGCTTCCCGGGCCGCTTCGGCGAGGGCCTTCACCCTGCCGTGAAACTGGAACCCGGAGCGGTCGAAAGAGACGTCGCTCACACCCTTCGCGATGGCCTTCTCGGCCACGCGACGGCCCACGATCTTGGCCGCTTCCACGGTGGAGCCTCGCTTCACCTGACCGCGCACTTCCGGCTCGAGCGTCGACGCAGAAGCGAGGACCACGGAACCGGACGCGTCGATGACTTGCGCGTAGATGTGGAGATTCGACCGATGCACACTCAACCTGACAGAGCGCAACTCGGAGATCTTCGCCCTCGTCTGCCGTGCCCGCCGGAGGCGAGCTTCCTTCTTGGAGATCATGTCCGCGCCCTCATCACTTCTTCTTGGTTTCCTTGATCACCACGACCTCATTGGCGTAGCGCACGCCCTTGCCCTTGTAGGGCTCGGGAGGACGATAAGCCCGGATCTCCGCGGCAACCTGCCCGACCTGCTGCTTGTCGGCGCCTTTCAGGATGATTTCGGTCTGCGTCGGGGTCTCGGCCTTCACACCCTTCGGCAACTTGTACGCAACCGGATGCGAGAACCCGAGCGACAGATTCACCGTGTCGCCGGCCGCCTGGGCGCGATAACCGACGCCGATCAGCTGCAGCTTGCGCTCGAACCCCTTCGAGACACCAGTCACGAAGTTGTTGACCAGAGCGCGCAGGGTGCCCGACATGGCCTTGGAGTGAAGGGAATCGCTCGCCGCGACGAACGTCACCTTACCGTCCTCGTTCTTCACGACGACGTCCCCGGTGAGCGCCTGGGTCAACGACCCCAGCGGCCCCTTCACCACGATCTGCTGGGCATCGATGCTCACTTCGACGCCGGCAGGAATGCTGACTGGATACTTTGCAACTCGAGACATGGCTTGGACCTCAGGCGACGATGCAGAGCACTTCGCCGCCGATACCACCGGCCCGTGCCTTGCGATCGGTCATGACGCCCTGCGACGTGGACACGATCGCAATGCCAAGACCGTTCATCACATGGGGGATGTCCTTGGACCCGCGGTAGATCCGCAGCCCGGGACGGCTCACGCGCTCGATGCGCTCGATGACGGGACGCCCGGCGTAGTACTTCAGCTGGATCTCCAGCACGGGCTTGTTGTCATCGTTACGGACGGCGAAGTCTTCGATGTAGCCTTCGTCCTTGAGGACGCCGGCAATCGCTTTCTTCAACTTGCTGTTCGGCATCGCGACAGTGGGCTTCTCGGAACTTTGGGCGTTCCGGATGCGGGTCAACATGTCGGCGACGGGATCGCTCATGCTCATTTGGGCCTGTCCTCCTACCAGCTGGCCTTGACCAGGCCCGGGATCTCGCCACGCATGGCAATCTCGCGAACCTTGTTACGGGCAAGCCCGAACTTGCGGTAGAACCCGCGCGGACGACCGGTGATGGCGCAGCGATTGCGCAGCCGCACCGGGCTCGCATCGCGCGGCATCGCCTGGATCTTGTCCCGGGCTTCCGCCTTCTCTTCGTCGCTCGCCTTGCCATCCTGGATGATTGCCATGAGCTCGGCGCGCTTCGCGGCGTACTTCTTCACTAGCGCGCGGCGCTTCTCTTCGCGATTGATCAACGCGATCTTGGCCATGATGTCGCTTAACTCCTGAAGGGAAAGCGGAACGCGACCAGAAGCGCTTTGGCTTCCTCGTCGGTCTTCGCCGTGGTCGTAAACGTGATGTTCATACCCCGAAGCATGTCGATCTTGTCGTACTCGATCTCGGGGAAGATGATCTGTTCCTTGATGCCCATGTTGTAGTTGCCGCGACCATCGAAACCCCTCGGGGACACCCCACGGAAGTCACGAACGCGCGGCAGCGCGATGGAAACGAATCGGTCAAGGAACTCATACATCTGCTTGCGGCGAAGGGTCACCGAACATCCGACGGGATAGCCCTCGCGGATCTTGAAACCGGCGATGGCCTTACGTGCCTTCGTGACGACCGGCTTCTGACCGGCGATCTTGGTCATGTCGCCCACGGCGTGATCCATGACCTTCTTGTCCGCCACTGCTTCGCCGACGCCCATGTTGAGGACGATCTTCTCGATGCGGGGGACTTCCATCACTGACTTGTACCCGAACTGAGTCATCAGCTGGGGAACGACCGTGTCCCGGTAGAACTGTTGAAAACGCGCCATGTTCCGATCTCCTAGGCGTCGATCATTTCGCCGTTCGACTTGAAGACGCGCACCTTGCGCCCGTCGTCGAGGATCTTGAATCCGACGCGATCCGCCTTCTGGGTCGCAGGATTGAGGATCGCAACGTTGGACACGTGCACGGACTTCTCGAACTCGACGATTCCGCCCGTCTGATTGCGCATGGGGTTGGGACGCTGGTGCTTCTTCACCCGATTGACGCCCTCGACCACCACATGCTCCGGGGTTGTCACCGTGAGCACGGCACCCCGTTTTCCCTTGTCTTTGCCGGCGATCACGACCACCTGATCGCCCTTACGAATCTTGCGCATCCCCAGCTCCTCAAATCACTTCCGGGGCGAGCGAGACGATCTTCATGAATCGCTCAGACCGGAGTTCACGGGTGACGGGTCCGAAGATCCGCGTGCCGATGGGTTCGAGTTTGTTGTTGAGCAGCACGGCGGCGTTGTTGTCGAACTTGACGAGCGAACCGTCCGGCCGACGAACACCCTTGGCGGTGCGCACGACGACGGCGTTGTAGATCTCGCCCTTCTTGACACGCCCGCGCGGCGCGGCGTCTTTCACGCTGACCTTGATGACATCGCCGATGCCGGCATAGCGGCGCTTCGAGCCACCCAAAACCTTGATGCACATGACCGAACGAGCACCGGTGTTATCGGCGACGTCCAGAATGGACTCCATCTGAATCATGATTGCCCTCGCTCCAACTTGCTCCCGCCCAATCCGCAAGGACGTGACTGGGAGCAGTTTTGGATCCCGTACGGGAAAGGCCGCCTCCGGGGGTGGAGACGGCGGAAAAGTCAACTAGTGTACGACGGTACGACCTTGCAAGCAAGGAAGTTATGACAACTCGCGGGCCTTCTCGACGAGCTTCACGACCTTCCAGGCCTTGGTGCGAGACAACGGGCGGCACTCCTCGATCATGACGAGATCGCCAGGGTGGAACTCGTTGTTCTCGTCGTGGGCGTGGTACTTCTGCGAACGGATCATCACCTTCCCGTAAAGGGGGTGCTTGACGCGACGCTCCACGAGCACGGTCACGGTCTTGTTCATCTTGTCGCTCACCACACGCCCCGTGAGCTTCCTGTTCGAACTCGCTTCGCTCATGCCTTCCTCGCCGATTCGCCGATCAAGGTGCGGACACGTGCAATGTCCTTTCGTACCTTGTTGATTTCACTGGTATTCGTGAGCTGCTGGGTTGCATGGCGCATGCGCAGACTGAACTGCGCACGCAGCAGCGACTCGAGTTCCTGCTTGAGTTCGGCGGGCGCCTTCGCCCGGAGGTCCTTGGCATTCATGCGCCCACCTGTCTGGTTACAAAGGTCGTCGCGATCGGGAGCTTGGCAGCCGCCAGGCGGAACGCCTCGCGAGCCAGCACCTCTTCGACGCCGTCCATTTCATACAGCACCTTGCCCGGCTGAATCTCGGCCACGAAGAACTCGGGATTGCCCTTGCCGTTACCCATCCGCACTTCCGCCGGCTTCGACGAAATCGGCTTGTCCGGGAAGATCCGAATCCAGATCCGCCCGCCCCGCTTGATGTGGCGGGTCATGGCACGACGGGCCGCTTCGATCTGGCGAGCCGTGAGACGACCGCGGCCCACGGCCTTGAGGCCGTACTCACCGAAGCTCACCTTGTTGCCGCGGGTGGCGATACCGGTGTTCCGACCCTTCTGCTGTTTGCGATATTTGGTTCTAGCTGGCTGCAGCATTCTTCGCTCCCGCTTTCCTGGGCTTGCGTTCGGGTTCGGCAGGCGCCGGAGCGGCCGGCTGTTCGCCGCGCCCGAGGATCTCGCCCTTGAATACCCAGACCTTGATTCCGATCACGCCGTACGTGGTCTTCGCTTCCGAGAACCCGTAGTCGATGTCGGCCCTCAGCGTGTGCAGTGGCACTCGCCCTTCGCGATACCACTCGGTCCGCGCGATCTCGATGCCGTTCAGACGTCCGGCGCTCATGATCTTGATGCCCTGCGCGCCGAGGCGCATCGCGTTCTGCATCGCACGCTTCATCGCGCGACGGAACATGATCCGCTTCTCTAGCTGTGCCGAAATGGAGTCCGCAATCAGTTGCGCATCGAGTTCGGGCTTGCGCACTTCCTCGATATTCACATGCACGGGCACGCCCATCATGCGCTGCAGCTGACCGCGAAGCAGTTCGATATCCTCGCCCTTCTTGCCGATGACGACACCGGGACGGGCGGAGAACACGGTGATGCGGGCGTTCTTTGCAGGACGCTCGATCACGACGCGGCTCACCGCGGCGTTAGCCAGCTTCTTGCGGAGGAAGGCGCGGACCTTGATGTCCTCCTTCAGCATGCCAGGGAAGTTCTTGCTGTTCGCGTACCACTTGGACGCCCAGTTGCGCTGGACGCTAAGGCGAAAACCTGTCGGATGAATCTTCTGTCCCATCAACGTTCCCCTATGCCTTGGCCCGGTTCGACTCGTCGCCGACGGTCAGGAAGATATGGCAGGTCTGCTTGGAAATCCGGTTGCCGCGACCCTTCGCGCGCGCGGTGAAGCGCTTGAGCGTCGGACCCTGTTCGACGTGGACCGTGGTGACCTTCAGCTCGTCGATATCCGCGCCTTCGTTGTGCTCGGCATTCGCAATCGCCGACTCGAGCACCTTGCGCAGGATCGCAGCACCCTTCTTGGGGCTGAAAGCCAGCAGGTCGAGAGCACGTCCCACGGGCATCCCGCGGATCTGGTCCGCCACCAGCCGCCCTTTCTGCGCGGAGAGGCGGACGCCTTTCAAAGTTGCATTCACGTTCATGCGCGTTACCTCTTGCCGGCAGCGGCTTTCTTGTCCGCAGCGTGACCCTTGAACGTCCGGGTCGGCGCGAACTCGCCGAGTTTGTGGCCGACCATGTTCTCGGTCACGAACACGGGAACGTGCTGTTTTCCGTTGTGGACGGCGATAGTCAGCCCCACGAAATCCGGGAGCACGGTCGAGCGGCGGGACCAGGTCTTGATCGGACGCTTGTCGTTCCCAGCGCGTGCGGTGTCCACCTTCCGAATGAGGTGAAAGTCGACGAACGGGCCTTTCTTGATTGAGCGAGCCATGACTAGTCCTTATCTCTTGTGCCGCGACCGGGCGATCATGGAGTTCGTGCGCTTGTTGCGACGGGTCTTGTAGCCCTTGGTCGGCGTGCCCCACGGGCTCACCGGATCGCGACCTGCAGCCGTCTTGCCTTCACCACCACCGTGGGGGTGATCGATCGGGTTCATCGCCACACCGCGCACCGTCGGACGGATACCGCGCCAGCGCTGGGCGCCAGCCTTGCCGATGGAACGCAGGTTGTTCTCTTCGTTGCCGACTTCCCCGACGGTCGCACGGCACTCCACATGCACGCGGCGGATCTCACCGGAGCGCAACCGGAGCTGGGCGTAGGAGCCTTCGCGAGCCAGCAGCTGCGCTGACGTGCCTGCCGCACGCGCCAGCTGGGCGCCCTTGCCGGGAAGCATCTCGATGCAATGCACGGTCGAACCCACCGGAATGTTGCGCAGCGGGAGCGTATTGCCCGGCTTGATCGGGGCGTCGATGCCGCTCATCACCTGCGCACCGGCAGCAAGGCCCTTCGGCGCGATGATGTAACGGCGTTCACCGTCGGCATAGCACAGCAGGGCGATGTTCGCGCTGCGGTTCGGATCGTATTCGATCCGCTCCACCGTCGCGGGAACGCCGTCCTTGCGCCGCTTGAAGTCGACGATCCGGTAGTGATGCTTGTGCCCGCCACCCTGATGACGCGTAGTGATGTGGCCCTTGCTGTTACGGCCGGCGTTGTTCTTCTGCTTCTCCAGAAGATTCGCGTACGGCTTGCCCTTCCAGAGCGTCTTGTTGACGACCTTGACGACGGCGCGTCGGCCCGGCGAGGTCGGTTTGACTTTGACGAGTGCCATTACTTGTTCTCCCCGGCGGCGAAATCGATCTCCTGGCCAGGCTTCAGCGACACATAAGCCTTCTTCCAGTGATCGCGACGCCCCATGAAGCGGCCGAAGCGCTTGGTCTTGCCCTTGACGTTGGAAATCTGGACGGACTCGACTTCCACCTTGAACAGCATTTCGACGGCAGCCTTCACTTCGGGCTTGGTGGCATCGCGGGCCACCTTGAAGATCACCTGATCGAACTTGTCCGCAACATAGGTGCTCTTTTCGGAAATCTGCGGTGCCAGCAGGATCTGCAGCAGGCGTTCCGCGCTGTAGGTCGGGGCTGTCATGCCAGCATCTCCTCGAGCTTGGCCAGGGCGGCCTTCGTCACAACGGTGTGGTCGAAGCGCATCAGGCTGACAGGGTCGGCGTGACGCGGTTCGAGCACCAGAACGTTCTGCAGGTTGCGGGCGGACAGGTACAGGTTGTCGTCGATCTCGTCCGTGATGATGAGGACGCGATCGAATCCGAGACCCTTGACCTTGTCGGCGAGCAGCTTTGTCTTCGGAGCCTCGACCGTGAGACCGTCCACCACGCTCAGACGCCCCTCACGGGCCAGCTGCGACAACAGGGCACACATTCCTGCGCGATACATCTTGCGGTTGATCTTCTGGGAGAAGTTCTCATCCGGCAGGTTGGGGAAGATCTTGCCACCCCCACGCCACAACGGGCTGGATGCACGGCCCGCGCGGGCACGACCGGTGCCCTTCTGCTTCCAGGGCTTCTTCGTGCTCTTGTTGATCTCGCTGCGGCCCTTCTGGGCACGGGTGCCCTGACGACCATTGGCGAGATAACCGGTCACGATCTGGTGGACCAGCGCTTCGTTGTAGTCACGACCGAAGAGCTCATCCGACGCGCTCAGGCTCCCGGCTGACTGACCTTTCGCATCGATCAGTTTCAGTTCCATCATGCACCTCCCTTGACGGCAGGCACCACGATGACGTCGCCGCCCTTCGCAGAAGGCACGGAGCCGCGGATGAGCAGGAGGCCACGGGCCTCGTCCACGCGAACCACTTCGAGATTCTGGGTGGTGCGAGTCACGGCGCCGTAGTGTCCGGCCATCTTCTTGCCAGGAAACACACGACCCGGATCCTGGGCCATGGAGATCGAACCCGGCTTGTTATGCGAGACCGAGTTGCCGTGGCTGGCCCGGTTGGACGAGAAGTGGTGCCGCTTGATGACGCCGGTGAAACCCTTGCCCAGGGTCACGCCCTGAACGTCGACCATTGCACCGACCTTGAACAGGTCCGCGCCGATCTTGCCGCCGACCTGGAGGGTCGCGGCGGTTTCTTCGGAGATGCGGAACTCACGGAGAACAGAACCGGCTTCGACACCGGCCTTGGCGAAATGACCGGCCATCGGCTTGGTCACGCGCGAGGCGCGACGCTTGCCGAAAGCGACCTGCACGGCACAGTAGCCATCGGTCGCGACGGTCTTGATTTGAGTGACGCGGTTGTCCGACACATCCACGACGGTCACGGGAACGGAATCTCCGTCATCCGTGAACACGCGGGTCATGCCCACCTTGCGTCCGAGTAATCCCAGACTCATGTTTATTACCCTCTTCAAAGGGGCCGGCTGCAATTGGCCGGCTTGTGTGTTCACTTCACTACCCAGCTTCCGACCGTGCCTGTCGCTCGGTCGGACACCACCTGACTACGTCACTGCATTACAACTTGATCTCGACATCCACGCCCGCGGGCAGATCGAGCTTCATGAGAGCATCCACCGTCTTGTCAGTGGGGTCCATGATGTCCATCAGCCGCAGGTGCGTACGGATTTCGAACTGGTCGCGCGACGTCTTGTTGACGTGAGGCGAACGCAATACGTCGAAGCGTTCGATTCGGGTCGGCAGCGGGACCGGGCCGCGAACCACCGCGCCGGTACGCTTGGCCGTCTCGACGATCTCGAGCGATGACTGGTCGATGAGGCGGTAGTCGAACGCTTTCAGACGAATGCGGATCTTTTGGCTTTGCATGATTTCACTCGATGATCTTGGCAACGACGCCCGCACCCACGGTGCGTCCGCCTTCCCGAATCGCGAAGCGCAACCCCTCTTCCATCGCGATCGGCTGAATCA
>LNDV01000026.1 GCA_001464765.1 Betaproteobacteria bacterium Ga0077526 | reverse complement strand
CGTCAGTGCAAGCGCCTCGCCAGACTCCAGTCAGCTCGCGCCAACCTTCATCTCAACAGCGCCCACACCTCTCGGCTGTTCTCGAATTTTTAAAGAGCAAATTGGTTGCGGGGGCAGGATTTGAACCTACGACCTTCGGGTTATGAGCCCGACGAGCTGCCAGACTGCTCCACCCCGCGACCGGCGAATCAAGACTTGGAATTCTAGTGTGACCCCATGATGTCGTCAACACTCCGACACCAAAAAAATGCAATTCAGAGGTCCATCCAGCTCAGCAGCGGGCCCCACTGACCCGCCTCTCGCGCGGCCACGTATCCAGGAAGATCGAACAGACTCAAGCCGTTGAACGCAGCATTCGCATACAGCTGCGTGTCCCGGAAGTACGTGAGTACCGGAAGATCGAATTGCCCGAGAAATGCCTCGAGCGTCGCGGCGGCACGGGTTCGCGGATCGACCCGCATGCCCACGATGCCGATCACCGTGTCCTTCTTCTGGACCGACTTCTCCGCAAGCAGCATGTTCAGGAAGTCACCGGTGGCTGCCATGTCGAACAGCGAGGGCTGCACGGGCACGACAACCTTGTTCGCGAGCTTGAGCGCATGCGCCAGATTCTTGCCGTGCAGACCGGCAGGCGAATCCACCACGAGCCATGCGAACTTGTCTTCGCCATCCGGCCCCCGATCACCGAGCTTCGCGATACGCGGTTCGTGGTCTCCCCGGACCGCCAGCCACTGGAGCGAACTCTTCTGCCGGTCGAGATCCCACAGCGCCACGGAATGCCCGAGGCTCGCCAGTCCGCCCGCCAAATTTGTCGCCAGGGTGGTCTTGCCCGCGCCGCCCTTGGGATTCGCCACCAGCACCGTTCTCATTGGAACCTCGCTGTCAGATCACCGATTCGGAAGCTGCCTCGTCAGACTTGTTCTCCATCCCGTCAGCTGTCGGCTCTTCGGCCGCGATGGAATGCTCTCCGTCACCGGACTCTGCGACCGACTCGATGAGCCCATCGTCGTCGCTCCCGTCGTTCGCATCCGAGATCTCGTCGCCGTCCTCGTCGCCCGCTTGCGCCGGCGCTGCGCTTCCGTCGGCCAGGCCGGGAAGACGCTCGAGCAGCGACCCGAGATCCTCGAGGGGCGGCAGTTCCGACAGCGCACGAAGCGAGAGGTCATCCAGGAACTGTCGAGTCGTGGCGTAGAGGCCCGGGCGACCCGGCACGTCACGATGTCCGACCTGTTCGATCCAGCCACGATTCTCCAGCGCCTTGAGTACGGTCGCAGCGACTGAGACCCCGCGGATGTCCTCGATATCACCCCGCGTAACGGGCTGACGGTACGCGATGATCGCGAGCGTCTCGAGCACGGCCCGCGAATAGCGGGGCGGTTTCTGCGGATTGAGCCGGTCCACCACGAACTGGTATTGCGGACGAGTCTGAAAGCGCCAGCCGCTAGCCACCGGCACGAGCTCGATCCCGCGCCCCTCCCACTCCTGGCGCAGTTCCTCCAGCAGCCTGCGCAGCAGATCCCCGTCGAGTTCCTCGTCGAAGAGCTTGCGCAACTGCGCGACAGAAAGCGGTTCCGGACTCGCGAGCAGCGCGGTCTCCAGAACGATGCGCGCCTGTTTCAGATCAATCGACGGTGTTTCCATCCTTCAGTCTCACGTAGATCGGTGCAAACGCCGCCTGCTGGCTGACGGAGATGAGGTATTCCTTCGCCAGTTCGAGCACGGCCAGAAGGGTGACGACGAGTTCCGGCACGCCGCGCTCGGGCACGAAGAGATCGGTGAACTCCGCGTAGGCGCGATCCCGGAGAGTGCGCAGCACGCGGCTCATGTGCTCGCGTACCGACAACTGCTCGCGGGTCACCCGATGATGGCGAGTGGACTTCGCCCTGGCGAGGAGACCCAGCCACGCCTGACGCAGGTCCTCGGGATCCACGTCGGGCAGCTGTAGAGCGAAAACCCTCTCGACCGCAGCCTGCACCATCGCGTAGTCCCGCCCCGCCTGAGGGAGCTCGTTCAACTTGTGCGCAGCGAGCTTCATCTGCTCGTACTGCAGCAGACGCCGCACGAGTTCCGCCCTGGGATCCTCGGGCTCCGTCTCCCCGTCGCTTTCCGTCGGCGGCCTGGGCAGAAGCATTCTCGACTTGATCTCGATGAGCACGGCCGCCATGAGCAGGTATTCCGCGGCCAGTTCGAGATGGCTCTGGCGCATCGCGTCGACGTACTCGAGGTACTGCCGAGTCAGGTCCGCCATGGGGATGTCGAGAACATCCAGGTTGTGCCGCCGGATCAGATACAGGAGCAGGTCGAGCGGCCCTTCGAAGGTCTCCAGAAAGACCTCCAGGGCATCCGGCGGAATGTAGAGGTCCGTCGGGACATCCAGAAACGGCTTGCCGTGGACCTTCGCGACCGTGGACGCCGCCGGCTCCTGCTCGGGGACCGGCTCTTCCGGTCGCTGGCCTTCGATGACGGTAAGTTCCACCAAGTTATTGATATTCCATGCAGATGCACTGGCACGCGGACTCGCCGCCGGGGGCAGAAAGGCCCCGGGGCAATCCCCAGGACCCCGGCATTATCTTGGAAACCGCCGGCGAAGACCACGCGCCCGACGTCGATGCCCTGCCCGCCCCCGCAAGCGCCGCCATAAAGGTTCCTCCCCGGTTGCCGATACTCCGTGCGTTCCCGTCGGAAATTGTTCGGCGCCCCAGATCGGGCGGCGCCCGGATGCCAAGGGGAACGTCCTGCCCGATCCAGAATCCGGAGAACCCGAATGTCCGACCTGCTCAAGACCATCGATGCCCGCACCAAGCTCGCCGGCACGAACAAGCTCGAGATCCTGCTGTTCTCGCTGGGCACGGACACCCGGACCGGTCGTCGCGAGACCTATGGCATCAATGTCTTCAAGGTCCGGGAGGTCATGCGATCCCCCGATGTGACCCGCGCGCCCGAAATGCCCTCCTCGGTGGAAGGGATGGTGAGCCTTCGCGGCAATCTCGTTCCCGTAGTGGACCTCGCCAAGTACGCCGGCATCCCGATCGACTCCCCGCCTCAGATCATGATCGTGACCGAGTACAACGGTCACACCCAGGGGTTCCTCGTGGAAGCCGTGGACACGATCCTGCGTCTCGACTGGTCGGCGATGCGCGTCCCGCCCGAGATGCTCGTGGCGAACATGGGCGGCCTTGTCACGGCTGTGACCGAACTCAAGGACGGCCGCCTCGTGATGATGCTCGATGTCGAAAAGATCCTCGCCGAGACCAGTCGAAAGGATGACGATCATCTGTTCCTCAATATCCAACCGACCGAGGCGGTGGCCACCAAGACCATCCTGTTCACGGACGACTCCCAGGTGGCGCGCAAACAGATCCAGCGCACCCTCGATGCCATGGGCGTGCGTTCGTTGAGTGCTGTCAACGGCGCGCAGGCTTGGCAGGAACTCGATCGAATCGCGAGTTTGGCGCTCTCCGCCAAGCGCCCTCTGTCCGACTACGTGAACCTCGTGCTCACCGATGTCGAGATGCCGGAGATGGACGGCTACATGCTCACCAAGCAGATCAAGAGCGACCCCCGCACCTCGAAGCTTCCCGTGATCATGCACTCGTCGCTCTCCGGCATGCAGAACCAGCAGCTCGGGCGCACCGTCGGTGTAGACGAGTACGTATCGAAGTTCGAACCCCAGAAGCTCGCCGAGGCGCTCACCCGCCGCCTCACGAGCGAAGCTTGATGCCTCACCCAGTTCAGGAACATCCATGGATCTGTCGGAAAATCAGACTCTGATCGACGCGGTCGACGCCCGCACCAAACTCGCCGGTTCCAACAAGATGGAGATCCTGCTGTTCTCCCTCGGAACCCGCGAAACCTTCGGCATCAACGTGTTCAAGGTGCGCGAAGTCACCCGCACGCCGCCGATCACGCGCACGCCGAACATGCCCGCCGGCGTGGAAGGCGTGATCTCGCTGCGCGGGAACATCATTCCGGTGATCAGCCTGGGCAAGTTCATCAACATCTCGGGCGCCGAAGGGTGCAACTCCGAGACGATGATGGTGACCGAGTACAGTCGTCGCACCCAGGGCTTCCTCGTGCAGGACGTCGACCGCATCGTCCGTGTCGACTGGGACAAGGTGAAGTCGCCCGAGTCGGTGCTGTCCGGCCACGAAGGGCTGATCACCGCGATCACCGAGCTGCCCGACGGCAAGCTCGTGTCCATCCTGGATGTCGAGCAGATCCTCGTGAGCGCCTTCGGCGAGGAAGCGATCCCTGACCTTCAGAGCGTGCAGTCCGAGCGGCAGCACACGGTGTTCTTCGTCGACGACTCGATCGTTGCCCGCAAGGAAATTGCGCAGGTGCTCGAGAAGCTCGGGGTGAAGCATCACCAGGCCAACAACGGCATGGAGGGCTGGGAGCGCCTGCGCGCGCTTGCGAGCCGCGCCCAGGCCGAGGGCGAGGATCTCAGCCAGTCGATCAGTCTCATCCTGCTCGACGCCGAGATGCCGGAGATGGACGGCTACGTGCTCACGCGCAACATCAAGGGCGACCCGCGATTCGACAAGATTCCCGTAGTGATGCACTCGTCGCTGTCGTCGGAAGCCAATCGTGCCATGGGCAAGAGCGTGGGTGTCGACGCCTACGTGGCCAAGTTCGATCCGGTGGTGCTCGCCGACACCGTACGGCCGCTGCTGCAGCGCTGACCGGACGGAGACCCGCTTTGAATGCTTTTCTGGAGCAGTCCCGATGAGTGAGAACATGAAGTTCCTGGTGGTCGACGACTTCTCGACCATGCGCCGGATCATCCGAAACCTTCTCAAGGAACTCGGATACACCAACGTCGACGAGGCGGAAGATGGCATCGCCGGTCTCGCGAAACTTCGCAGCGGCGGCTTCGAATTCGTCGTGTCGGACTGGAACATGCCCAACATGACCGGCATCGACATGCTCCGCGCGATCCGCGCCGACGAGCAGCTGAAGCACCTGCCCGTTCTCATGGTGACCGCCGAGGCCAAGAAGGAGAACATCATCGAAGCCGCTCAGGCAGGCGCGAGCGGCTATGTGGTCAAGCCGTTCACCGCCGCCACGCTCGAAGAGAAGATCAACAAGATCCTACAGAAGCACGGGGTGACGACATGAGCGCGGCAGCGACCCACGATTCCGACGAACTCGAAGCGCTGTTCGACAGCATCGTTGCGGAGACGTCCAAGCCCGCCGCACCGGCAGCGCCGCCGCCTGCCGCGCTGACCGCGGTCGGCGCCGACGCGGGCCCGAACGACGTGGTCCATCGTCTCGGCCAGCTGACGCGAACGCTGCACGACAGCCTGCGGGAGTTGGGCTACGACAAGATGCTCGAGAAAGCTGCGCAGGCAGTGCCGGATACGCAAGACCGGCTGCAGTACATCGCGACGATGACGGAAAAGGCCGCAAGCCGCACACTGGCGGCGACCGAGGCTGCGCAGCCCATCCAGGAGAGCATCGGCGCCACCGCCGAGTCTCTCTCGTCAGACTGGGATCGCCTATACGCCAACGAGATGTCAGTCGAGGACTTCAAGGACCTTGCAGGCCGCACCCGCGAGTTCCTGCGCGTGGTGCCGGACCAGGCCCGCGTCACGAACGACCATCTCCTAGAGATCATGATGGCGCAGGACTTCCAGGATCTGACGGGTCAGGTCATCAAGAAGATGACGGAGATGACTCAGCAGATGGAGAAGCAGCTTCTTGGACTGCTGCTCGACCAGCTGCCGCAGGACCGGAAGGACGCGATCGAGGCAAGCGGTCTCGCGGGCCCCGTCATCAAGGCCGACGGCACCGCGGACGTCGTCACGGACCAGCAGCAGGTCGACGATCTCCTCGAGAGCCTCGGCTTCTAGGGCCGGCAAAGGACACACGCCATGAGCGAATTTGCTGGGATGGAGGAACTGCTCCAGGACTTCCTCACGGAAGCCAACGAGCTGCTGTCCGACGTGGACAACAAGCTCGTCGAACTCGAGAAACGCCCGGACGACGCCGGGCTGCTGAACGACATCTTCCGCGGGTTCCACACGATCAAGGGCGGCGCGGGCTTCCTGAGCGTCGAAGAACTGGTCCGCCTCTGCCACCTCACCGAGAATCTGTTCGACCGGCTTCGCAACCGTGAGATCAAGCTGAGCGCCGACCTGATGGATGTCATCCTGTCGGCGACCATGGGGGTGCGGGAGATGTTCTCGTACCTGGAACGCGCAGCCGTGCCCCCGCCGGCCGAGCAGGCGATGCTCGACGCCCTGCAGAACGCACTGGACGGCAAGATGCCTGTCGCCAGCGCCGATGCCCCCGCACCCGCACCCGCGGCGCCGGCCGCTCCCGCGGCGTCGCCCGCTGCAGTGATGCCCGCCGTCGCCGGCGAGCCCGACTGGACCACGCTCTACAACGCCCTGCTGGGCAAGACACCCGAGGTCTCCGCGCCAGCCCCCGCGGCCGAGGCCCCGGCAGTGCACGAGGTACAGCAGAGGACTCCGGGTCGCCGGGCGGCGGACCAGCCGGAAGCAGAGGGCGTGCGCGCCGGCCGACGCGAAAACGACAAGGTCACGGTTGCGCAGGAAACCACCATCCGGATCGACACGAACCGTCTCGACCAGGTGCTCAACCTGTCCGGCGAAATCGGCCTTGCGAAGAACCGAATGAACTGTCTGCGGACGGACATCCTCGCGGGCAAGACCGACGCGGAGACGCTGCGTTCCCTCGACGAGGCCGTAAGTCACCTCGATCTGCTCGTGAGCGACCTGCAGAACGCGGTGATGAAGACGCGCATGCAGCCCATCGGGCGCCTGTTCCAGAAGTATCCGCGCGTCGCCCGCGACATGGCCCGCCAGCTCGGCAAGAACGTCGATCTCGTGCTGGAAGGCGAGGAAACCGAACTCGACAAGACGATGATCGAGGAGCTCGGCGATCCGCTGATCCACCTGGTCCGCAACGCCGTCGACCACGGCCTCGAGTCTCCGGAAGAGCGACGCGCCGCCGGCAAACCCGAGACGGCGGTCGTGCGCCTCGCCGCCCATCAGATGGGCGATCACATCGTTCTCGAGATCAGCGACGACGGTCGCGGGATGAAGCCGGACATCCTCCGGGCCAAAGCCTTGCAGAAGGGTCTCATCGATGCCGAGACGGCCGCCAACATGGATGACCGGCATGCGCTGCATCTGGTGTTCATGCCCGGCTTCTCGACCAAGGATCAGGTGAGCAGCTTCTCCGGGCGCGGCGTCGGCATGGACGTCGTGAAGACCAACATCCAGAAGCTGAACGGCCGCATCGACATCAAGTCGGTGGTCGGTCAGGGCACCACGTTCTCCATCGCGCTGCCGCTCACGCTGGCGATCCTGCCGGTGCTGGTGGTGAAGGTGGGCACGCAGAGCTTCGCGGTGCCGCTGTCGCTCGTGCGCGAGATCATCAACATCCGCCCCGACGAAGTCCAGGAAGTCTCCGGTCGCGCCACGCTGCTCGTCCGCGACGAAGTGCTGGAAATCCGCTCCCTTGCCCGCCTCATCAACTGGCAGCAGGAGAAGCCTCCGGCGTATGGCGTGCTGCTCCAGACGGCCGTCACCAGCTTCATTCTTGCAGTCGATGGTTTCGTGGGCCGCGACGACGTGGTGATCAAGCCGCTCGACGACATCAAGCCGAAAGGCATCGCCGGCGCCACGCTGTCCGGTGACGGATCGGTCGTCCTGGTGCTCGACATGGAGCAGCTGCTCACCGAGCCCGGCCGCGAGACGCGAAGCGACCTGTTCGAGATGGCCGCCTGAGGACTGTCGCACCTTGAACACCGAATCGTTCCTCGTCCGGACGCCCCTGCTCGGACGGGACAGCCGCTTCTGCGGCTACCTGTTCCACGCCTCGGACCGTTCTCTGGTCGCACCCTACCGGCAACTCTTCACCGCCATGGGCGCCGACAAGGCGCCCGGCGGCCTGTGCTTCATCGAAGACACAGGCCCTTCCATGGACGAACTGTCCGCTGAGATTCCTTCTGGCGTGACCGTGACACTGCCTGCGGGCCGCGCGGACTGCATCGCCCCGCTTCGGGCACGCCGTGTCGGGACGTGTGCCAGGGTGACCAGCACCACCACGGATTTCCCGCCGACACTCACCGCCGTCGACTACGTGTGGCTCGACGCCGGACTCAGCGGCGAACTGAAGACCGCCGCGAAGGCGGCGCAGCGCCTGCCCGGCAAACGCATCGCGGGCGCGGTGTCCTCGAAGGAACAGTTCGAGGACGGCAAGGAACTGGGCATCCAGATGTTCGAGGGAGACTGGTACCGGCGGATCGCAGGCCCTGCGCCCAAGTCCGTATCGCCGGGACAGGCGACCGTGCTCGAACTCATCAAGGCGTCGCAGGCCGAGGCGCCGGTCGCTCAGATCGAGCAGCTTCTGAAGCGCGACGCAACGCTATCGTTCCGCCTGCTCCGCTACATCAACTCCGCCGGCTTCGGCCTGTCGTGCGAGATCCAGTCCTTCCGCCATGCCGTGTCGATCCTGGGCTACCAGAATCTCGCGCGCTGGCTCGCCCTGCTCCTCGCGACCTCGGGCAACACGGCGGCCGCGCCGGTACTGATGCGTGAAGCCGCCGCAAGAGGCCGGCTGACGGAACTCGTGGGCGAGAAGTACATCTCGGCCGAAGACCGCGACAATCTCTTCATCGTCGGCGTGTTCTCGCTGCTTCCGGCGATCATGCAGATGCCGATGGAACAGCTCGTGGACCAGCTGAGCCTGTCCGAATCGGTGAACGACGCGCTGCTGACGCGCACCGGCCTGTACGGCCCGATCCTCCGCCTGGCGGAATCGGTCGAGCAGAACGACGCAGCCACCCTGGCCCGCGCCGCCGCCGACATGCAACTCTCGTCCGCCCAGGTCAACCGCTTCCATCTGGAAGCGCTCGCCTGGGCGAACAAGCTCTCCGCGTAGGAAAGATCCGCGCAGGTCAGGCCGCGTTCGCCTGGGGCGTGACCTTCTCGAACCGGAATACACCGGCCGAGCAATCCACCCTCACGCGGTCCTTCGGTCCGATTCGGCCCTCGAGGATCTGCTTCGACAGCGGATTCTCGATGCTGGACTGGATCGCCCGCTTGAGCGGCCTGGCGCCGTAGACCGGATCGAACCCAGCCTTCGCGAGTTCGGCCAGCGCGCTGTCCGACACGTCGATCTGCATGTCCATCTTCCCGAGCCGACCTTCCAGCAACCGCAGCTGGATCTTCGCGATGGACGCGATGTGCGCTTCGTCGAGCGCGTGGAACACCACGACCTCGTCGATGCGGTTGATGAACTCCGGCCGGAACTGCGTCTTCACCTCGGCCATCACCGCCATCTTCACCACCGCATAGTCGCTGCCCGACATCTGCTGGATCATCTGCGATCCCAGGTTCGACGTCATCACGACGACCGTATTGCGGAAGTCCACCGTGCGACCCTGACCGTCCGTCAGCCTGCCGTCGTCGAGCACCTGCAGCAGCACGTTGAACACGTCCGGGTGCGCCTTCTCGACCTCGTCGAGCAGAATCACCGAGTACGGCTTGCGGCGCACGGCCTCGGTCAGATAGCCGCCTTCCTCGTAGCCCACGTATCCGGGCGGCGCGCCGATCAGCCGCGCGACCGAATGCTTCTCCATGAACTCGCTCATGTCGATGCGGATCAGGTGATCCTGTGAATCGAACAGGAACTCCGCGAGCGCCTTGCACAGTTCGGTCTTGCCGACGCCCGTGGGTCCGAGGAACAGGAACGACCCGTAGGGACGGTTCGGATCCGACAGACCTGCGCGGGAACGGCGGATGGCGTCCGCGACGAGCCGGACTGCCTCGTCCTGGCCCACCACTCGCTGATGCAGCCGGTCTTCCATCGCGAGCAGCTTGTCGCGCTCGCCCTGCATCATCTTCGACACCGGGATGCCCGTGGCTCGGGACACGACCTCCGCGATCTCCTCGGCGCCGACCTGCGTGCGCAGCAGCTTCGGCTTCGCGCCGACGGGCTGCGTGTCCGCCTTCTTCAGGCTCGCCTCGAGCTCTGGCAGACGCCCGTACTGCAGCTCCGACATCTTCTGCCAGTCACCCTGGCGCTTGGCCTCCTCCATCTGCAGACGGATGGCCTCGATCTCTTCCTTGATGTGCTGGGAGCCCTGGACCTGCGCCTTCTCGGCCTTCCAGATCTCCTCGAGATCGCCATATTCGCGCCCGAGGCGGACGATCTCCTCCTCAATGATCTGCATGCGCTTGCGCGAGCCCTCGTCCTTCTCCTTGCGCACGGCCTCGCGCTCGATCTTCAGCTGGATGAGACGGCGGTCGAGCTTGTCCATCTCCTCGGGCTTGGAGTCGATTTCCATCTTGATGCGCGCCGCCGCCTCGTCGATGAGGTCGATGGCCTTGTCCGGCAGAAAACGATCGGTCACATAGCGGTTGGAGAGTTCGGCCGCAGCCACGATGGCCGGGTCGGTGATCTCCACGCCGTGGTGCACCTCGTACTTCTCCTGCAGCCCGCGCAGGATCGCGATGGTGTCCTCCACCGAAGGCTCGTCGACCATCACCTTCTGGAAGCGCCGCTCCAGGGCGGCGTCCTTCTCGATGTACTTGCGGTACTCGTCGAGCGTGGTGGCGCCCACGCAATGCAGTTCGCCGCGGGCCAGGGCGGGCTTCAGCATGTTGCCCGCGTCGATGGCGCCCTCGGCCTTGCCGGCGCCTACCATCGTGTGGATCTCGTCGATGAAGACGATGATGCGGCCCTCGTCCTTCGCGACTTCCTTCAGCACCGCCTTCAGCCGTTCCTCGAACTCGCCGCGGTACTTGGCGCCCGCCAGTAGCGAGGCCATGTCCAGCACCAGCACGCGCTTGCCCGCCAGCGACTCGGGCACTTCGCCGTTCACGATGCGCTGGGCGAGTCCCTCCACGATCGCGGTCTTGCCAACGCCCGGTTCGCCGATCAGCACCGGATTGTTCTTCGTGCGCCGCTGGAGGATCTGGATGACCCGCCGAATCTCGTCGTCGCGACCGATCACCGGATCGAGTTTGCCCAGGCGCGCGCGCTCCGTCAGGTCCAGGGTGTACTTGTCCAGCGCCTCGCGCTGGCCTTCGGCTTCCTGACTGCGCACGGCCTCGCCGCCGCGCACCGCGGTGACAGCCTGATCGATCGCGCTCTTCGTGCCGCCATGCTGCTTGAGCAGCCGTCCGGTCTCGCCCTTGTCGTCGGCCAGGGCGAGCAGGAACAGTTCGGAGGCGATGAACTGGTCACCGCGCTTCTGCGCGTCCTTGTCGGTGAGATTGAGGAGCGAGGACAGTTCGCGGGAGACATTGACTTCGCCCCCCTGCCCCTCGACCTTGGGCATGCGGTCGAGCGACGCCTTGAGCGCGGCAGTCAGTCCGCCGACGTTGACGCCGGCGCGCTGGAGGATGGAACCCGACGAGCCGTCCTCCTGCTGGAGCAGCGAGAACAGCAGGTGCTGCGGTTCGATGTAGGCGTGGTCACGCCCGGCCGCGAGGCTCTGGGCGTCGGCGAAGGCTTGCTGAAATTTCGTGGTAAGGCGGTCGAATCGCATGTTCCCCTCGGCAGGATCCGGTTGATTGCCAGGAACATGGGGACACAGGCGGACATTTCAACGGCGCCCGCCGAGGGAAAACGGCCCGAGGTCAGGCCGACAGGCGCTTCACGATGCCGCCGATCACCCGCTTCACCAGGCCCACCGACACGCGCGGCCGGAACTCCCGATCGCAGCGGACGAACACGATGCACCCGCCCGGAGAGCGCAACAGGGGATGCTTGGCGCCTGCGGGGCTGAAGTGATAGTCGCCCGCCTGGAGGTAGACCTCATCGCCGATCCACGCATCGCCTTCGAGGATGAGGCTCTCTTCGCTCATCGCGTGCTGGTGCGGCAGCAGGATGCTGTCCGGCTGCATGCGCAGGAGGATCGATCTCGCCTCGTCGTCTTCCCGGAGCGTGCACATCTCGACGCCGGGACTCACCGAGCGCCATTCCCGCCCCTCGGCCGCGATGGTGCGGAAAGCCGCCGCAGGCGTGGCCAAGGGTTCGGCGGGCTTCGGGGCCGATTCCTTCCGGATGCCTTCCATCACGCGCGCCTTGAGGCGTGCCGCGCGGTCCGGGTCGGGCATCTCCGGGCGCAAGGCCGCAGCCAGAATGGCCGCTTCCTCGTCGGACAGAACGTCCTCTTCGCCCCTGTTGCTGTTGCTCATCCAGCTTCTCCTGTTCCGCCGTTCCCCGGGAACGGCCCGGCTGTCCCTATGACAGCTCGTCCCTGATCACGCCACGAAGACAGGCCTGGGCCTGCCGAAGGTGCGTCTTGACCGTCCCCAGCGGCATGCCGGTGTGATCCGCGATCTCCTGGTGGGACAGCCCCCGGAAGAACGCGAGCGCCAGCAATTGCTGGGACAGCCGCGGCAACTGCGCGATCGCCCGGTGCAGGCGTTCGTGGGTGTCCTGCGCGAGCAGAGACTCGAGGGGGTCGTCCCGCGGGTCGATCTCGGGTGGCGCGAGGGTGTCGGGTTCCGGATGCAGTTCCGCGGGATCCCGCTGGCGCAGATGGTCGAGCGCCCGGGTCCGGCAGATGGTCAGGAGCCAGGCCATCGGGTGCCCCCGCTCCGGATCGTACCGGGCGGCATCGCGCCAGACTTGCATGAAGGTATTCGCCAGCACGTCCTCGGCGGACTCGCGGCTCCGCGTGATCCGGTAGGCGAGCGCGTAGCACTTGCCGAGCGTCGCGTCGTAGAGCGACGACAGCGCCTTCTCATCGCCCTGCGCGATGTCGCGCAACCACCGCGCACAGGCGGCATTGAGGGAAGTGAGCGGGTCCATCGTCGCGTTCACGGAGCCGGCTCCCGGCTTTCCCCCCCACGGAAAACGTGGCACATTGGCCTCGACCCACCCGCCGGAGAACGTCCGTGAACCGCCTCGCCCGCCGTCTTGCCTGCCTCCTCGTCCTCGCGCCCTTGCCGTTCGCGGCCAGCGCCGAACCGGACATCGCCGCCGAGACCGCCCAGGCCCGCGCCACCGCCGGCAAGCTGGTTTCGCAACTCGGTGCCGCGCTGGAAAAGGAAATGACCACTGGCGGTCCTGTGGGCGCCATCGGCGTCTGCCGCCAGTCCGCGCCTGAGATCGCCGGCAATCTGTCCCGGGAAACCGGCAGCCGCGTCACGCGCGTGAGCCTCAAGACCCGCAACCCGATGATCGGCACCCCGGATGCCTGGGAACAGGCGGCGCTGGCCGAGTTCGACCGGAAGGCCGCCGCGGGCGAGAAGCCCGAGACGCTCGAACGCGCCGAGCTTGTCGACGAGCCGTCCGGACGGGTCTTCCGCTTTCTCAAGGCAATCCCGGTCAAGCCCGTCTGCCTTGCCTGCCACGGAACGCCCGAGACGATCGCACCGGCCGTCCGCGACAAGCTCCTGGAGAACTATCCGCATGACAAGGCCGTCGGATACGGAATCGGCCAAGTCCGCGGCGCGGTCTCCATCAAGAAGCCGCTCTGACACCACCACCTGGCTGTATCGGGGAGACAGAAGTCCATGTTCCGCCAACTGTTCGATCCGGAATCGTCCACTTACACCTATTTCCTCGCGGACCCGGTCACCCGGGAAGCCGTGATCGTCGATCCGGTCCGCGAGCAGGTCGAACGCGATCTCGCCGTGGCCGCCGAGCTCTCGCTGCGGCTGGTCTGGATCCTGGAAACCCACGTGCACGCCGACCACGTCACGGGCGCCCGGGCGCTGGCCCGCCGCACCGGCGCGCGGACCGCCGTGAGCCGTCACTGCGGCGCCTCCGGCTTCGACCGCCTGCTGGACGACGAAGACACCGTGCTGTTCGGACAGGAACACGTGCGCGTGCTGGCCACGCCCGGGCATACGCCGGGCAGCAGCAGCTTTCTCTGGCGCGACCGTGTGCTCACGGGCGACACGCTCCTGATCGGCGGCTGCGGCCGGACCGACTTCCAGAACGGTGACGCCGACGCTCTCTACAGCAGCATCACGGAGCGGCTCTTCCCCCTCCCGGACGACACGCTGGTCTATCCCGGCCACGACTACCGGCTCCGACGCGTGTCGACGATCGGCGAGGAGAAGGCCACCAACCCCCGCCTTTCGGGCAAGTCGCGGGCGGAATTCGTCGAGATCATGACGCACCTCGATCTGCCGGAGCCCCGCAAGATCGCCACCGCTGTCCCCGCCAATCTGCAGGGCGGCACTGCCTGAATCCCCATGAATACCATCCGAGCCCTCGTTTTCGACGCCTACGGCACGCTCTTCGATGTCCATTCGGTAGTCGCCGAGTCCGAACGGCGTTTTCCCGGGCGCGGTGCCGAACTCTCCCGCCTCTGGCGCCAGAAGCAGCTCGAATACACCTGGCTGCGGAGTCTCATGGGGCGTTACGAGGATTTCACCCGCGTCACCGCGGACGGACTCGCCCACGCCTGCGCGGCGCTGGGACTGCCCCTGGATGCTGCCGCAAGCCGTGCCCTGATGGAATGCTACGACCACTTGTCCTGCTATACGGAGGTTCCGGCCACATTGGATGTGCTTTCCGGCTTCCGGCGCGCCATCCTGTCCAACGGCTCGCCCCGGATGCTTGGGGCGGTCGTGGCCAACGCGGGGCTCACCGACCGGTTGGAGGCGGTCCTGAGCGTGGATCCTCTCCGGGTCTATAAGCCACACCCGAGCGTCTATGCCCTGGCCTGTGAGCGCCTGGGCGTCACCGCCGCGGAAGTGGGCTTCGTCTCCTCGAACTTCTGGGACATCAGCGGCGCCACCGCCTTCGGCTTCCGGACCTTCTGGATCAACCGCTCGGGCGCCATGCCGGACGAACTGGGACAGCGGCCCTACGCGATCGTCGGCAATCTGGCCGAACTCCCCCCGCTGCTTGCCTGACACCCGCGGGCCTGGCGCACGGGTCAAGTTCGAGCGGGCAATGCCGTTGAGGAGGCTCACGAGCCTTTTTCGCAGCGGGACCATGACCGTAGAACCGGAAGAGTGGCTGATCCTCGGGATCACCCTGGACGGAAAACCCTTTCGCCCGAGCGACTGGGGCGAACGCCTGTGCGGGGCACTCGCCGCCTTCGACGACAACCGGCTCCGCTATTCCAGCCACGCGCGCCCTGTCACCCGCCATGGGCAAACGGGCGTCGTGATCGAAACGATCCTGCAGGACATCAACCCCGCGGCCTTCGAGTTCCTGATGGGCTTCGCCCACGAGAACCGGCTGCAGGTCCAGCCCGGCCGCGGCAAGATCCGTCTGGAAAGCGAAGAGAACGCCGACGCCTGAGCCCGCCCTCGCCGGCGCGATTCGCACCGGCGATGCCGACCTTCCTCAGCTCGCCAGCTTCACCCGGGCATCCGGCCGATCCGGATACGGATACAGCGTGGACAGCGCGACGGACTCGTAGGCGTTGCGCACGATCCGCAGATGCTCCCGCCGGAACTCCCGCGCATGCTTGAGTCCGCACGAGTGGGCGATCATGTCGATCTCGGCGTTGATGTTGCGGCAGTAGTTCGCGACGCGCACGTACTTCTCCTCCACCACCAGCCCGCGCTGCAGTCGCCGGTTGTGCGTCGTGATCCCCGTGGGGCAGGTGTTCGTGTGACACCGCAGCGCCTGGATGCAACCCAGCGCGAACATGAATCCGCGCGCCGTGTTGACGAAGTCTGCGCCGGCACAAAGCGCCCATGCCGCCTTCGCGGAAGTGACCAGCTTCCCGCTCGCCACCACGCAGATGCGCTCGCGCAGCCCGTTCTCGATCAGCGCATCCACGACCCGGGGCAGTGCCTCGGCAATGGGCAGCGCCATGTGGTCCATCAGCGCCTGGGGTGCTGCCCCGGTTCCGCCCTCGCCACCGTCGATCACGAGAAAGTCCGGCGCCGCCGCAAGCCCGCGTCGATGGATCGCCTCGCACAGCTGCTGCATGAACTCCCAGCCGCCGATGGCCGTCTTCACCCCTACCGGCTTGCCCGTAACCTCGCGGATGCGCACGATGGCGTCGAGCAGCTGATCGGCGTCGGCGATGTCGTGATGCCGGTTGGGGCTGATGGAATCGCGATGGGCTTCGATGCCACGGATCGCGGCGATCTCCTCGCTCACCTTCGCGGCAGGCAGCACGCCGCCCTTGCCGGGTTTCGCACCCTGGGAAAGCTTCAGCTCGAACGCCCGCACCTTGGGGGCGAGTTCGCGAAGGCGAGCATCGCTCAGACGGCCTTCCGCATCGCGGACACCATACTTTGCCGTCCCGATCTGCATGATGATGTCCGCGCCGCCTTCGATGTGGTGCGGTGACAGACCGCCCTCGCCCGTATCCATCCAGCAACCGGCTTCCGCGGCCCCGCGGGACAGCGCCCGGACCGCCGGCCCGGACAGCGCGCCGTAGCTCATGCCGCTGATGTTCACGACCGAGCGCGCGACGAAGGGCTCGCGGCAATAGCCCTCGCCGATCGTCTTCGGTGGCGTGGTCTCGCGCTCCTCCTCCAGCACGGGAAAGGGGGCGTTGACGAAGAGGATGTTGCCCGACTCGCTCATGTTGTTGGTCGAGCCGAAACCGATGGCACCGCCCTCGTTCTTGGCGAGACGGTAGACCCAGGAGCGGATCGCGCGGTTGAAGGGCATCTCTTCGCGGTCGTTCGCAAAGAAGTACTGCCGGAAGTATTCGCCCTGCCGCTCGAACAGATAGCGCAGCCGGCCGATCACCGGAAAGTTGCGCAGGATCGTGTGCTTCTTCTGGGTGACGTCCTGCACGAACCAGAACACCACGAGCGCCGCCGCCATCAGCGCGACCAGCGTTCCCACTCCCTGCAGCAGTATGTCGGCCATGCCCCGTTCCCCTTGTCCCGGCAAGCGCCGGAGTACACGGTCGAAGCCTGGCCTGCGAAGGCCACCCCGACCGCCCTGCCAACTGCCGAGGGCCGGGGCGGATGATCAGCCCGGCCTTCGGGCCACCAGATCGATCAGCGCCGACCGGCCCACGTGCTTGGTCCCTTCCTCCAGTACGGCCTCGTGGGCCTCCAGCCGGAGGATCTCCCACGCCCCGAACGCGTCGTGCAGCATCTCGGACGTGTACAGATGGGAGAGATCTCCCGGCCCGCCGGTCCGGTACTCCAGCTGCTTGGGCGTGTATCCCTGCAGCATCAGCAGGCCGCCGGGCTTCAGCGCGCTGGCAAACCCCTCGAACAGACGGCTGCGCTCCCCCGGCGCCGCAAACTGGATGAAAATGCAGGCGATGGCATCGAACGCTGCCTTCTCCCACGCCCACTGTCTGACATCGGCTTCGCGGAAGTCGACTTGAACGCCGGATGCTTCGGCGAGGTTCCGTGCCTTCGCGAGCGCGAGCGGCGAGATGTCGATTCCCACCACGTCGTGACCCTGGCTCGCCAGCCAGATGGCATTTCGTCCCTCGCCGCAGGCGAGATCCAGCACACGGGAACGCGGGGCGAGCCGCTGGGCCTCCCGGCTGAGAAAAACGTTGGGGACCTTGCCGAAGATGTACTCGGGCGTGTCGAAGCGCGTGTCCCAGAACGTCCGGGCATCGTCGAAATCGGGCATGGCAGCTGGCTCTAGCAGGAAGAATGACGGACGGATTATGCGCGCCAGGGGTCCGCATTGACCCTGTCTCGCGCGGGCATTAGGCTCGAACCGATATCCACCGCAGGAGTCCAGGATGGCGAAGGCCCGCAGGCCGGCGAACACGCCCGCAAGGACAGCAGCGCTTCCGCTGACGCGCGACACCGATGCTCCGGCGAGCGCCGCGGCAGACTCGTCCGACCGCGTTGCAGGCAAGGCAGCCCGACGGCGCTCCCGCCCGGCGTCTCCCGCACCCGCGGCAGGCGCCGGTTTGCGGGTGGGCGTCCGCCATGGCGATCTCCGCTATGCCCCCTACCCGGTGCTGGTGGGCCACTACCTCGGGGACACCATCGTCAGCGCCGAGGCCGCACTCGACCGGCAGATGCGCGGCCACGATCGCGAAGGACCGCTGTCCCGGCGCCGCGACCTGGGCCTGTACCCGGGGCCGCTGGGCACCCACGCCGTGTTCTTCCATGGCGACACCCGCGCCGCGCCGCGCGGGGCCATCGTCGTCGGGCTGGGCCAGGTGGGAGAGCTGTCACCGGCACCGCTGCAGGCGGGTGTGCGCGATGCGTTGCTCGAGTACGCGCTGCGGCTGCTGCAGGTGGCGGACGAATCGGCCCGCGACGCGGCTGCGCCAGTCCTGCTCGCCAGCGTGAGTGCCCTTCTGGTGGGGACCGGTGCGGGCAGTCTGTCCCTGCGCGACTCGCTCGAGGCGATGGTGCGCGGGGCACTCGACGCCAATCGCCGACTGGAGGACTCCCGCCTCGCCCATCGGGTGCGCATCGCCTGCGTGGAGTTCATCGAGCTCTTCGAGGATGTCGCCATCGGCGCCGCACGCGAGCTGTCCTTCCTGCTCGCCAACGACGAGCTCGCAGCCGCCGTGCAATGGCCCGAGCAGCTGGTCGTGCCCGGTGAAGGCTGCAGGCACCGCATCCGTTTCGACGACGACCGCGGCTGGTGGCAGCGCATCGAGATCGTCGAGGATCGCAAGGCGGAAATACTGCGCTTCGTCTCGACCACCAATCGCGCCCGCGCGGAAGAATCCCTGAGTGCGGGGCAGTTGCAGCTCGCGGACGCCTTCGTGGCGCAGGCCTGCTCCAGCGCCATCGCCAATGGGGACATCGCAAAGTCGCTGTTCGAGATGCTGCTGCCGGCGCGTCTCAAGGAAAGCGCGCCGGACCAGCGCGACACAGTCATCATGGTCGACGAGACCTCCGCGCGCTTTCCGTGGGAACTGCTGGAGGACCGATGGAATCCGGCCGGCGAACCACCCGCCGTCGCCGCCGGCCTCGTGCGCCAGCTCAAGGTCCAGGCGTTTCGCCCGAGCCCGATGCATACGTTCGTCCCGAACGCCCTCGTCATCGGCAATCCCGAACTGGACGGCTGGGAAGGGTTCTCGGCGCTGCCCGGCGCGCGGCTCGAAGCGGAATGCGTGAGCGAGCTGCTCGTCGGTCGCGGCTACGATTGCCGATCGGTCGTGGACGGCACGGCCTCCGAGATCGTCGATGCCTTGCACGGCGATGCGTGGCGGATCCTGCACCTGGCGGGCCACGGTGTGCACGAGTTCGACACGTACGAGCCGGGCCCCGACACCGAGGACTCCGCCGCCGAAGACGTGCCGCACCGTCCGCGCCGGAAACTCCTGTCGGGCATGGTGATCGGCCACGACACGATTCTCACGCCGGGCGACGTGGAACAGATGCGCCACGTTCCCGAACTGGTATTCGTGAACTGCTGCCACCTCGGCCAGAGCGTCGGTGAGGCGTCGACGCCGTTCCACCGCCTGGCCGCGAACCTCGGCGTGCAGTTCGTGCGGATGGGCGTGCGCGCGGTCGTCTGCGCGGGCTGGGCCGTCGGCGATGCCGCCGCCCTCACCTTCGCGCAAACCTTCTACGCGAGCCTGCTGAACGGGGAGACCTTCGGCGACGCCGTGCTGCACGCCCGCCGGTCCACGTGGTCCTCGCATCCCGATGTGAATACCTGGGGCGCCTATCAGTGCTACGGCGACCCGGCGTTCCGTCTCGTCCGCGATGCGTCGACTACCAAGACGGTGACGCCGCTGCCCTATGTTTCACCGGCAGAACTCGTCGCCGATCTGCGCAATCGCGCCGCGGCAGCCAGCACGGGCGACGCCGCGGACTTCGACGACCGCGCGCGGCAGGACGACGAGCGCAAGGCGCTCGCAGAACTGCTTGCCCGCATTCCTGCCGCTGCCGCTGCCGGGGGGCCGCACGACTGGACCGTCCGGGCGGATGTCTGCGCCGCACTCGGGTTCGCCTATGCCGAAGCAGGACTGTTCCGCGACGCCATCGCCTGGCTAGACCGTGCGCTCGGCGCGCGTGTCGGCGACTGCCCGGTCCGCACACTGGAGCAGTCGGTGAATTGTCAGGTGCGGCTCGCGATGCGGCAGTGGCGGGCGGCGAGGTCGACCCGGAAGAAGACCCCGGTGCCGGATGCGGTTCGATCCGCCGTGATCGCGGAGCTGCATGTCGCAGTCGACACGCTTCGTCCGATCGCCGAGCGCGCCCCGACGCCCGAACGGCACGCGCTGCTGGGAAGCGCCTTCAAGCGCCTCGCCTGGGTGTCGACGCATCACGAGCGGGTGGCGGCGCTGCGCAATGCCGCGACGCTGTTCCGGGAAGCCTTCGAGGCACGGGGACAGGACGACACCTACGCGTTCACGAACTGGGCCGCCGCGTGCGCGCTGCTGGCCGCGCGCGAACCGTCCGCCGCACCACACGGTTGGAACAAATCGCTGGGCGACCTGCTGGACGCGCAGGAAAGGAAGACCAACGCTGCGATGACGACGAACCCGGGCTTCTGGCTCTGCGCCGGCTTCGGAGATCTCACTGTCACGCGCCTGCTTCTGGCGACCGACGGGAAATCGATCCGCGATGGCGCGAGTCTCGCCGCGCTACAGTATCGCGAGGCGGTCGCACGCGGGGGCAGCCCGCGTGCCTTTGCCTCCATCCGGGATCACATCGACTGGTTGAGCGACCTCGTCACCGGCCCCGACATCGTGGCACCGTGGCCGGAGGATTTGCCGGGCTGCCTGCTGACGATCCGGCGCGCCCTGCCGGGCTGACGGGCCAGTGGTTCACGCACGCGCAGAAGGAAGGTCCGGGTTCCCCGGCGCGCGCCTCACGTGTCGCGCGCCGGGCCCGGAGGGGGACAGAGAGGACCGTCGCGCTCAGCGATCGGGTTGCGGGGTATAGCGCAGGTAAGGCTTCACCGCGCGATAGCCCTTCGGAAACTTCTGCCTGATGACTTCCGGATCCTGCAGCGATGGCACGATGATCACGTCTTCGCCCGGCTTCCAGTTCACGGGGGTCGCCACACTGTAGCCGTCGGTGAGTTGCAGGGAATCGATCACGCGAAGGATCTCGTCGAAGTTCCGGCCCGTGCTGGCCGGATAGGTGATGGTCAGGCGCACCTTCTTTGCCGGATCGATCACGAACACCGAACGCACGGTCAGCGTGGCGTTGGCGTTCGGGTGGATCATGTCGTACTGCGTGGAAACCTTGCGGTCGGCATCCGCGAGAATCGGGAACTCGACCCGGGTATTCTGGGTTTCGTCGATGTCCTTCACCCAGGTCTTGTGCGATTCGACGCCGTCGACCGAAAGGGCCAGCACCTTCACGTTACGCCGCGCGAACTCCTGCCCCAGCTTGGCCGTGTAACCGAGTTCCGTGGTGCAAACCGGCGTGAAATCCGCAGGGTGCGAGAACAGCACGCCCCAACTGGAGCCCAGCCATTCATGAAAGCGGATCCGCCCTGCGGTGGAATCCTGTTCGAAATCCGGCGCGATGTCGCCGAGTCGCAATGCCATGTCGCTTGCTCCGTGTTGCCGGTTCTGGCGACGATCGCCATCCCCTTTCATGACGACGAGTATGCGCCCGGCGCTAATTCCACGGAACCGTTGATTTTCGATATGGTTATCGCCGGCCAGAATATCTGGACCGACCTTCGACGACAAGACACGCCGTCTCCGACATGGAGACGGCGTGGTGACCCGGCGAGGCAGGATCAGTGTGCACCCGCGTTCGGCGTAGCGGCGCCGCCTCCGTCCGCATTGCGGAGGGCAACGACGGCAGCGACCGTCGACCAGATGTCCGCCTCGGAAAGCACCCCTTTCCAGCCGGGCATCATCTTCCCGGCCCGCTTGCGGCCATAGGAGATGGTCGCGAACAGCGATTGCGGGCTGAGATCCTTGCGATTGCGCAGCGCCGGCGCCTTGAGCCCGCGGCCCTCGGTGCCGTGGCAGTACCCGCCGCAGGTGCTGCCGATGAGTTCCATCCCTCGGGCGACGACCGCGGCGTCGCGTAGATCGACACCACCCGTCTTGTCCGGTGACGGAACGTCCTCCTGCGCGCTGCAGACGGAACCGGCCAGGATCATTCCCGCGGCAATCGCCGTCTTCAAGCAGTTGGGAAAAGTCATGTTCGTCCCGGGGGACGGGGACCGACGCCCCCGCCCCCTCCTCCTCGTTGCCGACGGTTAGCGGGTGACCTTGAACGCGAACAGGTTCGCACCTGCCGGGAACTCAGCCACCTCGGGGTAGAGCGAACCGACGATCGCCTGGGCCGCAGAGCCTATGCCGCTCGGGACCAGGATGTACTGCTCGCCACCGGCCATGTAGCTCACGATACCGCCGCGTGAACCGGATCCCATGTTGAAGCGCCAGAGTTCCGTCCCGCTCGCGGCGTCGTACGCGTACACGTAGCCCTTCATGTCGCCGCTGAACACCAGATTGCCCTTGGTCGACAGGATGCCGGAGATGCGCGGGTACTTGTCCCGCACGGTCCACAGCTTCTTGCCCGTCAAGGGATCCCACGCGTCGATGGCACCATGCGCCACGTCGCCGGGCGGGTGAACCCACGTCAGATCGGCACCGGCGTACCAGCCCGGCAACGGTTCCAGGGATGGACGCTCCGGACGCACTTTCGCGACCTCACACATTTCCTGACGCGAGTTGAACCACACGCCGGTCTCCGGGTTGTACGAACCGGCATTCCAGCTGCGACCGCCCAGCATGGACGGGCAGAACATCGCGCCCTCCGAGATCGACGGCGGGTTGCGCCCGATCAGCTGACCCGTCTTGGGATCCACGGACTTGACGAAGGTGACGTGCTTGTTGATGGTCCAGGCGTTCTCCACCTTGCCGTTGGTGCGGTCGTACAAGTACACGTATCCGCTCTTGGCCTGGTGCAGCATCAGCTTGCGATCGCCCTTGTCGATCAGGACGAATTCCCCGAGAGTCGAGTCGTAGTCCCAGTCGTCGTGCGGATGCTCCTGGAAGTACCACACCAGTTCTCCCGTGTCGGGCCGCATCGCCAGCACCGAGGAACTGTAGAGGTTGTCTCCCGGCCGGGCCCCCACGCCGCTCGCGCGCTTGTATCCGTCAGGGCCGTCCAGGGGCGCCGCCCAGTCGAACCACGGCGATGGATTCGACGTACCGTAGAAGATCAGGTCGAGCTTCGGATCGTAGCTGCCGACGTGCCAGGCCCCCACGCCCGCGTACTTCGCGCTCGACTCGCCGAAGTCGTTCATGCCCCAGTGTTCCTCTCCTTCGAGCACGGGATCGAAGTACCAGAGCTTTTCGCCGGTCTTCTGGTCGACGCCGAAGATGCCGCCTCCCCGCGCCGGGATACCGCCCTGCGTCGATCCGAAGATGACCTTGTCCTTCACGGCGAGCGGCGGTGACGTGAACATGCACCCGCACTTGAGCGTGTCGACGAGTTGCGTCTCCCACTGCACCTTGCCTGTCTTCTGGTCAAGGGCGATCGCGCGACCGTCGATCGTGCCGATGTAGACATTGCCGTTCGCCACGGCGACGCCGCGCGAATAAGGTCCTACGGGCAATCGGTCCACGCCATCCGTGATCTTCGGGTAGTAGTGCCAGATTTCCTCGCCCGTCCGTCCGTCCACCGCGAACGTGCGGTTGTAGGATCCCGAGTAGTAGATCACGCCGTCGACCACGACGGGCGTCACCTGAAGACCCTGCGTGATCTCACCCGCCTGGTGAACCCAGGCCACACCCAGCTTCCTGACGTTCGCCCGATTGATCTGCGTGAGCGGGCTGTACCGATGCGCATCGTAAGTGCGGTGATAGCTCGGCCAGTCGCCCGGCGCGGCATTCTCGATCGCCCCGTCCGCGCCTGCCAACTGCGACATGCTGAGAACGAGTAGTCCCGCGGCAAGCCGCGGCCAATTTTTTGTCGACATTCGTCGCCCCTCCTGTTGTGAGTTGTGACTGCAGATGTGACAGCTGCGCGGCCGGCAACCGGATCGGACTTGTGATCGCGAGCACCGGGCCGCGGGATGCGAGGCGCCGAAGCGATGCGCATTGCATCCTCGGAACACGTTAGTCGACCTGCCCGGACTGTCCTACGGAACACGACCGTATCGAAGGGCGGAATCTCTCCCCGCCTGCTCAGGAATCGCGTTCGTCGGAGTTCAGGGAATCGCGCGCTGCGCGGCGGCCGTTCCGTTTGTCATCGTCCGGCGCTCCCGGCCACACCGGGACAGTCTCCCGGGAACGGGAGCGGGCTTTGTCCCGCGCACGATGGCACCGCGTGCGATGCAATAGCGCCATGGACAGACTCATCGTGGAACTTGTTCAGCTCGCTTCGCTTTGGACGGGGTATGCGATTCCGGAATCGCTGCCGCCGCTAGAACGCCCTACACCTTCAGCGATGCCGTGTTCGTGCCTGGGCTTCTATGCGTACGGACGGAAGACGGTCGCCTACGGCGCTGTCGCCAACGCGACGGACCGCCTGCTGCTTCGAAGTGACATCGACGTGGACGCTCCGATGGGGCGAAGCATCCTGTTCCACGAACTGGTGCATGCCCTGCAGGCGGCGCGCGGTCCGGCCGCCACGGGCAGCGGCGAGTGGCAGCGCCGGGAGCGTCAGGCTTACGCGCTTCAGTACCGCTATCTCGCCACCCTTCGGGAAGACGCGCCGTGGATGTCCACCGCCATGGGAAAAGACGACTGAGCGCTCGCAGCGTCAGTCGAGCTTCAACGACGAACGACGGTCGGATCGATCCCGGGCGTCGCACTAGGCCGACGCCCCCAGCCGCCGTTACTTCAGAGACAGGATGAATTCCGCCAGTGCCTTGGCGTCGGCGTCGGAGACCTGAGGCTGCGGGGGCATGATGTCCTCACCCCAGACACCGGAGCCGCCGGTCTGGATCTTCTTCGCCAGCATCGGCACGGCATCCGCCGTATTCGCGTACTTTCCGGCGACCTCCACAAGCTTGGGACCGTACTTGCGCTTGTCGATGCCATGACAGGCGAAGCAGTTGTGCTTCATCAGCAGATCCTTGTCGGCGAATGCCGGATTCCCGTTGACGAGCAGACAGAGCGCCAGACCAACCCAAAGCATGGACTTCACCAACACCTCCCGGAATCAAGTCCGTCCTGGTGGACGAGACTTCGACAAAATCAGAGTCGTAGGATGGGACGAGTACGTCCCTGATCAGACGGCTTCGCGTTCGGAAGGTCTGTTCCTCCGTCGGGAAACCGAAACGATGCGCGCTGCCGCGTCGGCAGCGCGCCGTTACCACTCGACTATTCGGGTGTCACGCGGATGATATTGCCCTGGTCCTCGAGGGCAACGTACAGATCGCCGTCAGGCCCTTGAACCACGGAGCGGAAGCGACCCGTGGCAGTGGGCCAGGACACTTGGGTGACCTTCGCCGAGAGTCCGTCGTTACTGACTCTCAGGACATCCAGGCGATTGCCGACCGGAGTGCCGTGAATACCGATACCGGTGTAGCCAACCACCAGCGCACCGTCCCAGTCCTTCCACTTGGCTCCCGAAACGAACGTGGAACCGAACATGCCTTGCGACAGGCCGTTGTTGTTCCAGGCCGGCTTCATGGCGTTCGGATACGTCTTGAGGTCGGTCATGGGCATGAAGGCAGCCCGCTCCTTGGGGTCCATCGCACCCATCTGATTGGGAGAGTAGCCGCAGTAGTCATCCGGGCAGTCCTTCCGGCCCGCCATGTTGGGCCGCGGATCCCAGCCCGCGTTGCCGCCGTTGACCAGTGCAGTGACCTCGTCGGTGTGCCAAGGCCCGTTTTCCGAAGTAAACGGGCGGTTGTCCCCCGGACGGAAAGTGATCCCCTGGGGATTGCGATGCCCGTAGGTATACACGCGCTTGTCGAAACCAGCCGGCGGATTGTTGCCCGGCGCAGCGCCCCCGTCCCGATCGACGCGGAGTACCTTGCCGCCGATGTAGGTCGGGCTCTGGGGAGCGAAGCCCATGTGGTTGTCGCCCGTGGTCACGTAGAGGAATCCGTCGCCGGGGCTGAAGCGGATGCGACCGCCGTTGTGAGCGCCGGGGCCACCGAACGGGTGCTTGGTCGCCTTGGGCTTGTAACCGATGTCGGGCACGATATCCGTGCGGTCCGAGACGCTGCTGAACGAGGCGTCAACCTTGAACCGCATGACGCGGTTCACCAGCTTGCCATCCAGATTGGAACTGGAGTAGACGTAGATACTCCTGTTCGCGGCGAAGTTCGGATCGATCGCGACACCCATCATGCCCGCCTGGCCGTCGCAGAAGAGATCCGGACTGGAAGAGTCGTAGCCGCTGGAGTCGCCAAGACCGTGCAGCTTGTTGATCGTGCCCGACGGGAGTCGGACCGACAGTCCCTTGCACTTCTCCGTGAAGAACATGGTGCCGTCCTTCGTGAACGCCATGTCCCAGGGCAACTCGAGCTTGCCTACCACCACCTGTGTCGAGAGGTTGGGCGGGGCAGCGAAGAGGCTGCTCGACGCCAGCAAGCCGGCAGAGATCAGCAGCAATCTGAGCGTATTCGAAGACTTCATCTTTTCTCCTCCAAGGTTGAACAACGCAGCGACTACGAATCATCAGGAAGCTTCGTCGGCAGGAGGCCCCAGGGAACGGCAACCTGGAGAGTCCATTTCTGCGCTCCTATTGCGGCGCCAGCCGTTGCATGCCTCTCCGCGATACACGGTGTGCGGGGAGACCGCGCTCGATTCGCCCGAAAGCGCGCGCATCCGCGCCGGCACCGGCGGCTTGATCGTCGTTCCTCATCCGCCGCTCGGTCCGACGTTCCGTGTCAGGCGGAGTCGACGCGAGAGAAAGCACGACCCGGCCTGAGCGAAGGCCTCTGCCCTCAGCTTCGTAATCGGGCTGGATTCTCCGCGGGACATGCCTTCGGGGTAGCGGGACAAACGTCGGTCCGAAGCAAGGAATTCGTCTCGACCGGAACGCGGAGAATTCCCGGGTCCGCGCGAGTCGACCTGCACGGGGTTCCAGCGGTTGCTGCGGGGTTGCCCGGCAGACGGTAGCGACGGAGAGGGATTCGGGCACGGGTACGGTGCAGGTCGGGTCTTTTTCCTGGGGCTCGTTGGGCCGCAGACCCGCATCGGTCGGGAATGGGTCTCTAACTCGCGCGGGTTAGCGCAAACCATACTCAGCCGGTCGAGACGGCAGTTCCCGTCGGGTTCCCGGATTCGACCCAAACCTCCCGAGCCTCACGGTGCGCCGATCGGCAATCGGTCGCTGCCGGCCCATCCCGCGGCTCGGAGGCAACCCAGACCATTTGGAGGAAAGCGTGTTCAAGAAAAGCCTACTCATGGCGGCCGTCGCGGCCGTCACCGCAGTGTCTCTTCCCGCGTCCGCTCTCGACGTCAAGCTGGAAGTCGTCGCGGAAGGACTGACGCACCCGATGACGATGGTCTCGCCCCCCGGCGACGATCGCAAGTTCATCGTCGAGCAGACCGGTACCGTCAAGATTCTCGGCGCCGACGGCAAGCTGATGGACGGGGACTTCCTCAACATCAAGCACAAGCTGCCGCCCCTCAAGTGGGAATTCGACGAGGAAGGTCTGTTGGGCATGGCCTTCCCGCCGGACTTCAAGAAGACGGGTAAGTTCTACATTGCCTACACCGGGCAACTGCGCGGCGACGCGGATCTCGGCAAGCAGCTCTGGTACGCGCACACCAACTACGTCGTCGAGATGCGCGTCTCGAAGGATGACCCGAACAAGGCCGACCCCAACTACGAGCGCATCGTCACCGCCATCGACTGGCCGCAGTTCAACCACAACGGCCACTGGATCGCCTTCGGCCCGGATGGCATGCTCTACATCTCCACGGGGGACGGCGGTTACGCCAACGACTGGGGCATCGGCCACAACGTCACGATCGGCAACGGCCAGGACAAGAGTTCCCTGCTGGGCAAGATCCTGAGGATCGATGTTCGCGGCGACCCCTACACTGTGCCGAAGGACAATCCCTTCGTCGGCAAGAACGATTACGCGCCCGAGATCTGGGCGATGGGCTTCCGCAATCCGTGGCGCTGCTCCTTCGACATGGGCGGCAAGAACGAGCTGTTCTGCGGTGACGTTCAGCAGAACAGCTACGAGGAAGTGGACATCGTCACGAAGGGTGGCAACTACGGCTGGCGTGCGATGGAAGCCTCCCACTGCTTCGACTACGTCAATCCCAACAACCACCCCGCCTCGTGCGACAAGACGGGCATGATCGACCCGATCATCGAGTACAAGAACTGCTCGAACCCCGCGTTTGCCGCCAAGGGCGATTGCGAGGGCATCTCGGTGACGGGCGGCTACGTCTATCGCGGGCCGCACAAGCCCTGGCAGGGCAAGTACTTCTTCGGTGACTGGAGCAAGTCGTTCATGGTGGCCGAGGGCGTGCTGTGGGCCGCGACCAAGACCGGCGACAAGTGGACCAAGGAAGACATCCGGGTGACCAACATCCCGGGATTCAAGGACTTCGTCCTGGGCTTCGGTCAGGACAATCAGGGTAATGTGTACCTGATGGGAACTCGCGCCCGCGGTCCCAACGGCGAACAGGACAAGATCTACAAGATCGTCCCCTGACGCCAGCGACGGGCATCGCCATCGGCGGTGCCCGATGGAAACAAGTCCCCGGGTGCCCTTCGGCCCGGGGGCACTCGGAAGTCACAAAACCATCGTGAAGAACAACAAGTTTCTCCAACCCGGTGTCTCGATCCTCGTTCTTGCATCGAGTCTCTTCCTGGCCATGGGGCCCGCTCTCGCGGAAGACGATCTCCCACCTTTCCCGCCGGAACTGCTCAATCAGAGGGAGCAGATCGACGCCGGCAAGGTCGTGTTCCAGCAGATCTGCAAATTCTGTCATGGCAAGGCGGCCTATCCGGGAAAAGCACCCAAGCTCACTCCGGCCCGCTATACCCCCGAGTTCGTGTTCGATCGCGTGACCAACGGATTCCGCGGCATGCCCGCGTTCAAGGAACAGTTCTCCGAGAAGGAACGGCAGGCGGTCGTCGTCTACATCCTCAGCAAGGAGTTCTCGAACTAGCCTCGTGTGGCCGAAGTACCTTTCTGCCCGCGCGCCGCAGCTGCATCCCGTTCAACTGTCTCCCATGATGCTTATCCCACCGGACTCGAGAACCGCCATGCTCCAGCAGCGTCGCGGACAGGTTCCGTGCATCCTGTCGGCAGGCTCGCGTCGCGCGCATCCGCACAGCCCCCACAAAGCGAAAGTCGAGGCATACTGTGCCGACGGCGACCGGGCCCAACGGCTGGGCAGGTCCCTCGGTGAAACGGGCGATGTCGTTGCGGAACGCATCCGGATTGCGTCTCCTTTCCACGACTCCATGCTCCGTGACACGACGAATCGATGGTGCACCGCGGCAGACTCGGCCGACATCGGTGACCTGGCGATCGGCACAATGGCGAAGGTCCGGCCACTTTTGAAGCCCGCCCAGCGCATTGGCACTGCACTGGTCGGCTTCCTGGAGACGACGCTCTTGGAACTGCGCAGCGGCAAGTCCGACCACGGCACGACGATCGCATCCGATGCGATGCGCCGGCCCGTTCCACGCGGGGGCTCGACGTGAACCGTGTGATGGTCCTCAACGTCGTCGGCATGACGCCGGCGCTGCTCGCTTCGGCACCGAACCTGTCGCGGCTGGCCAGCACGGGCGCGATGCGCCCGATCGACACGGTAACGCCCGCCGTCACCACCACGGTCCAGTCCACCTACCTCACCGGCACGCTGCCGCGCGACCATGGCATCGTCGCCAACGGCTGGTACTTCCGGGACCTCTCCGAAGTGCTGCTGTGGCGGCAGTCGAACCGTCTCGTGAGCGGCGAAATGGTCTGGGATGCCGCCAGGCGCGAGAACCCCGAGTTCACCTGCGCGCAGTTGTTCTGGTGGTACAACATGTATTCCAGCGCCGACTGGTCCGTCACGCCGCGGCCCATGTATCCGGCGGATGGCCGCAAGCTGCCGGACATCTACGCCGAGCCACCGCAACTGCGCGACGAACTCCAGGCGAAGCTTGGCCAGTTCCCCCTGTTCCGCTTCTGGGGGCCCGCCGCCGACATCGTGTCGAGCCGCTGGATCGCCGACTGCGCCCTCGATGTGTTCGAGCGCCACCGGCCCACACTCACCCTCGTGTACCTCCCGCATCTGGACTACAACCTCCAGCGCCTCGGGCCGGACCATCCGCGAATCGCGCAGGACGTGGCGGAAGTCGACGCTCTCTGCGGCCGCCTGATCGATGCCGCGAGCGGCGCCGGCGCCGAGGTCATCGTGTTGTCGGAGTACGGCATCACGGAAGTCTCGCGGCCGGTCCACATCAACCGGGTGCTGCGCGAAGCCGGATTCATTCGGGTACGCGAGGAGCTGGGCCGCGAACTCCTCGACACAGGCGCCTCACGCGCCTTCGCCATGGCCGACCACCAGATCGCGCACGTCTACGTCCGTGATCCCGCCGACATCCCCGCGGTGGCTTCGCTGCTTCGCAACATTCCGGGCGTCGAGCGGGTTCTCGACGACGCCGGCAAGCGCGAGCTGGGGCTCGATCACCCCCGCTCCGGAGAACTCGTCGCGATCGCCGATGCGCGCAGCTGGTTCACCTACTACTACTTCCTGGACGACGCCCGCGCGCCGGATTTCGCCAGGACCGTCGACATCCATCGCAAGCCGGGCTACGACCCGGTGGAGCTGTTCGTCGATCCGGCGATCCCGCTGCCCAAGCTGAAGATCGCCTCGAAGCTGCTGCGCAAGGCCATCGGCATGCGCTATCTCATGGATGTCATCTCGCTCGACGCGACGCTCGTGAAAGGGTCGCACGGTCGCCCGACGGACAAGCCCGAGGACGGCCCGCTGTTCATCACCTCGGCGCCCGATCGGGTAGGCGCCGGGCCCATCGCCGCAACGGACGTCAAGGCGTTGCTTCTCGATCACGTGTTCGGCAAGGCCGGACGGCAACAGACAGCGAGGCTGGTGGCATGACCCCCGAACATTTCCTGCGCCAGTGGCTCACCGGACGGCTCGACCCAACCGCCCTGCAGTGGGTCGAACAGACGGCGACCAGGCTTGCCGCTGCAAACAAGGAGGCGGATCTCAATCTCGCCTTCACCCTCGCACCGCGCAAGACGGGCAAGGCCGACATGGCGCTGACGGCGGCCGAACTTGCGGAAGCAGAACGCGTGCGCGCCGGGTGGAATCCCTCCCTCCTCACTGTGGATCAGGCCACGCGCCTTTATCTTCTGCTGGCATGCCACGCCACCGGAGAGGTCTTCGAACGCCGTCTCGACCAGCTCTGCGCCACCGCAGACATGGCCGAGCTCGTCGTGCTGTACAGCGGTCTGCCCCTGTACCCCGAGCAGGAACGCTACCGGCTCCGCGCAGCAGAAGGCGCGCGCACCAACATGAAGATCGTCTTCGAGGCGGTTGCCCATCGCAACCCCTATCCGTCGGAACAGCTCGAAGACGACGCGTGGAACCAGATGGTGCTGAAGGCGCTCTTCGTCGGCAGCGCGCTGCACCCCATCGTGGGCCTGGACCGGCGCGCGAACCCCGTGCTGGCGCGCATGCTGTGCGACTACGCTCACGAGCGCTGGTCTGCCGGGCGGCCGGTGAGCCTGGAGCTGTGGCGCTGCGTCGGACCCTATGCGAGCGGCGGCGCCGTGGAGGACCTGAACCGAGTGCTCACCAAGGGCACCGAACCCGAGAAGAAGGCGGCCGCGCTGGCGCTCGCCAGTTCCGACGATCCCGCCGCCGCGCGAACCCTGGCGGCGCATCCCGCGCTGGCCGGTGCCGTCGCGAACAAGGCCATTTCCTGGCAATCGCTGTCCGTTGCTGCCTGAAACCCCATTCCTCCGGAGACTCCCATGCGCTACATCGATCCCCACATCCACATGCATGCCAGGACCACCGACGACTACGAGCGCATGGCGGCCGCCGGCATCGTTGCGGTCATCGAGCCCGCATTCTGGCTCGGGCAGCCGCGTACTCAGGTGGGCTCGTACATCGACTATCTGTCGACCCTGGTGGGGTGGGAGCGGTTCCGTGCCTCCCAGTTCGGCATCCGCCACTACTGCACCATCGGCCTCAACAGCAAGGAAGCCAACAACCCGGCGCTGGCAGAACAGGTGATGGAGATCCTGCCCCGCTATCTGCTGAAGGAAGGCGTGGTTGCCGTCGGCGAGATCGGCTACGACGATCAGAGCGCTGCCGAGGATCGCTTCTACCGCGAGCAGCTCACGCTCGCCGTAGAGCTGGACATGCTCGTGATGGTCCACACCCCCCATCGCGACAAGAAGGCCGGCACCATCCGGAGCATGGAGGTCGCCCTCGAGATGGGCATGCGTCCGGAACGCGTGATCATCGACCACAACAACGAAGAGACCGTGCAGGACGTGCTGGATCGCGGCTTCTGGGCCGGCTTCACGCTCTATCCGAACACGAAGATGGGCAACGAGCGCATGGTGGAGATTGCGCGCCAGTACGGCCCCGAACACATCTTCATCGATTCGAGCGCCGACTGGGGCGTGTCCGACCCGCTGGCGGTACCCAAGACCGCTCGTCTCATGCTCGAACGCGGCATTCCGCAGGCGCACGTGGAGGCCATTTGCTACGGCAACGCCCTGGCCGCCTACGCACAGAGCGGTCAGTTCAACGAGTCCGACTGGCTTGCGCCGGCCCCCCTGGATCAGCGGATGCTCTTCGAAGGCAATTCGGTCCTGCGCGGGCAGGCCCCGCAGGTCGGCGCGCCCGTCTCCGTCGACGAACGTCTGGCGGAAGTGGCCTTCAAATGAGTGCGGCACCCGCAGCCGGGCAGCGCGTTCCCGCCTTCCTGGAAAGCGCGACCCCGGCCTGGGCCAGTTCGAGTACGGAAGCGGTCTACCTGCAGAAGTTCGCCGTGCCCTACGAGTATCCCGTGTACTTCACGGAGCGGCTGTTCGACCGTGACAACCCGGTCTTCGTGCAGACCCTTGCCCGGCGGGAGCCGACGAAGCGCCACCGCTTCTTCGTGTACGTGGAGTCCAACGTCGCGGCAAGCTGGCCGTCGCTGGTCCACGAGATCGCCGCGTACTCCGAGAATCACGCGGACAACCTCGAACTCGTCGGCCGGCCGGAAGTCATCGCCGGTGGGGAACAGGTGAAGAACAGCCCCGACCTCGTCACCCAGCTGCAGCGGCAGCTCTGCGATCTCGGCATCGACCGTCACTCCTATGTCGTGGCCATCGGTGGCGGTGCCTTCCTCGACATGATCGGCTACGTCGCGGCCACCACGCACCGCGGCTTGCGTCACATCCGCGTGCCGACCACGGTCCTCGCACAGAACGACTCCGGCGTCGGCGTGAAGAACGGCGTCAACGCCTTCGGCATCAAGAACCTCGTCGGCAGCTTCTCTCCCCCGTTCGCGGTGCTGAACGACATGGCCTTCCTGCGGACGCTCCAGGCGCGAGACCGCGTCGCCGGCATCGCCGAAGCCGTGAAGGTTGCCCTGATCCGCGACGGCGAGTTCTTCGAATGGCTCGAAGCCAATGCCGAGAAGCTCCACGCGTGCGAGTCCACCGCCACGTCGATCATGATCCGGCGCTGCGCGGAGCTGCACATGCGCCAGATCGCCCACGGCGGTGACCCGTTCGAGAGCGGCAGCGCCCGCCCTCTGGACTACGGCCACTGGTCCGCACACAAGCTCGAAGCGCTTACCTCCCACGAACTGCGGCACGGTGAGGCGGTGGCGATCGGCCTCGCCCTGGACACGCGCTACTCCGTGCAGATCGGGATGCTCGAGCGCGGCGCGGATGACCGGGTGTTCCGCCTGCTGAAGACGATCGGGTTCTTCCTCTGGCATCCGGCCCTGGAGATGCGCACGCCCTCCGGGGAATGGAGTCTTCTCCGGGGGCTGGAAGAGTTCCGGGAGCATCTGGGCGGCGAACTCACGATCACGCTGCTTCGCGGCATCGGTCGCGGCGAGGAAGTCCATCACATGGACACGAACGAGATCCTGCAGGCGATGGCGTGGCTGCGGCGCCGGGAGACCGGGCAGTGAAACTGGACGACGGCGTCCACCTGACCTACTGCAGCAACATCCATCCCGGGGAGACCTGGGCGGAAGTCCGGGAGAGTCTCGGCACATGGTTGCCCAAGGTGCGCGAGAAGGCGTCGCCCGGCACACCGTTCGGCGTGGGGTTGCGGCTTTCGGCGCTCGCAGCCGATGCCCTGACCGCACCGGAAGCCCTGTCGGAGTTCCGTGAGTTTCTCTCGGCGAACGATCTGTACGTGTTCACGCTCAACGGTTTTCCCTATGGCCGCTTCCACGGCGTACCGGTGAAGGAAGCGGTTTACCGCCCGGACTGGCGCGACCCGGAACGTCTCCGGTACACCAACGTTCTTGCGGATCTGCTCGCGGCGCTGCTGCCGGAAGATCGCGCCGTCGAAGGCAGCGTATCGACGGTACCGGTCGGCTACAAGACCGACATCGTCACGCCGGCCGACATCGCCGAGGCGACCGACCATTTCGTGCGTCACGTGGCCCATCTCGTCGATGTCGAGCGGCGCACGGGGCGCCGCATCACCCTGGCGCTGGAGCCGGAGCCCTGCTGCTACCTCGAGACGATCGACGAAACGGTTGCGTTTTTCCGGCGTCACCTGTTCACCGCGGCGTCGGCCCGGCGGCTGTCGTCCCTGACGGGGCTCGACCGCGCAGACGCCGCCTCGGCGCTCGCCCGGCATCTCGGCCTGTGTCTCGACCTGTGTCACGCGGCAGTCGAGTTCGAGGACCTCGACGCCGGCCTCGACAAGCTCGCCCAGGCCGGAGTCGGCATCTACAAGGTCCAGATCAGCGCCGGATTGCGCATCCGCGATTTCGCGGAGCCCGTGCTGCAGCGGTTGCGGGCCTACCAGGACACCGTCTATCTGCATCAGGTCGTGGAGAGCGGCCAGGACGGGCTGCGCCGGTTCGTGGACCTGCCGCAGGCATTCGCGAGTCTGTCGGAGCCCGGGCAACGCGAGGAGTGGCGCGTCCATTTCCATGTGCCGATCTTCCACGACGATCTCGGCAGCTTCCATTCGACTCGGGACTTCATCGAGCAGGCCCTCACGTCGCACCGTCGCCGGCAGCTTTCCCGCCACCTGGAGGTAGAGACCTATACCTGGAACGTGCTGCCCGAAGCGCTTCGTGGCATGCCGGTCGATACCGCCATTGCGCGCGAACTCGCCTGGGTACGGACGGAGCTGGCGCGATGAAGCTCGCCGTCGCCCTGCGACTCGCCAGGATCTCGCTGCTGCCCACTGTCTGGACCAATGTGCTGGCGGGCATCGCGCTGGGCGGCGGCACCTGGGCCGATCCGCGCCTGCCGTTGCTGGTCATCGCGCTGTCGCTCTTCTACACCGGCGGCATGTTCCTCAACGACGCCTTCGATCGCGAGTTCGATTCACGCGCGCGACCCGAGCGCCCCATCCCTTCCGGCGAAGTCACCGCGCGGGCCGTGTTCAGCTCGGGCTTCGGCATGATCGCGATCGGCTGGTGCGCTCTCGCAATCATCGGGCAGAAGCTGTCGGGCACGCCCACGTGGGCACCGGCCATCGGCGGATTGTGTCTGGCCGGCGCCATCTTGCTCTACGACGCGTACCACAAGTCCAATCCGCTGAGCCCGCTGGTGATGGGCTCGTGCCGCATGCTGGTCTACATGACCGCCGCCCTCGCGATCGTCGGCTCCCTGGGTACGGACGTCGTTGTCGGTGCCGTCGTGCTGCTGTGCTATCTCATCGGTCTCACCTACGCCGCCAAGAACGAACACCTCAACCGAGTGGACCACGCATGGCCGCTGGGCTTCCTCGCCGTGCCACTGGTCTATGGGGCGGTACGCGCATTCGATCAGCCGCTCGTCCTCCTGCCGCTCGCGGCTCTCTCAGTGTGGGTATGGCTCGCCGTGCGCCGGCTGATGCGGCGAGGCCCGGGCGACGTGCCGCGCGCCGTGGTGAGCCTCCTCGCCGGTATCTCGCTGCTCGACGCGATGATGCTGGCCGGCAGTGGTCAGGTCGTACTCATGCTCCTCGCCGGGGGCGCCTTTCTGCTCACGCTTCGCCTTCAGCGCTGGGTCGCCGGAACATGATGCGATGAATACGCCAGTCACGATCGACACCACGGACAGCGCCGGCTCGCAATGCCGCCACGAGGGCGGCGTCTTCGCGCCGGTCATCGACATCAACCGCTGCGAAGCCAAGGCGGACTGTGTGCGCGTATGCCCTTACCAGGTGTTCGAGATCCGCCCGATCGATGCGGCAACGCGCGAGCGCCTCAGTCTGCGCGGTCGCCTCAAATCGTGGGCTCATGGCGGAAAACAGGCCCACGTGGTCGATCCGGATCGTTGCCACGCGTGCGGACTGTGCGTTGCAGCATGCCCGGAGAAGGCGATCACTCTGCGGCGGCAGCCATGATTTGGCTCACCGCGCGCGGCGGCGCGTCGAGCCCCGGGCAATTGCCGCCCGCTGCGGCAAGCCAACCGTGGAAGCGGCTTCGCGGCAATGCCTTCGGCATTCGTGTCGCGGCAAGGCGACGCTCCCGCACAACACCGGGAGTGCCGCCTGCTACCGCCGGGCGATCTTCCATGGCATGCTGCGGCAGCAGCGAGCGAGCGCATTCCGATGCGCGCCGTCGCGCAATCCCTCGATAGAATCCTGCGAACAACGAAGGGAGGAGAAAAGATGCAAAAGGTATTTCCCGCGGTCCTTGCGACCCTGGCGATGTGCGCGGGGCTCCAGAGCTTGCCGGTCATCGGCGCCGAGGAATCCGCAGAACTTCCCAAGGGCGACGCCGGCAAGGGCAAGACCCTGTACTCGCGGTACTGCCGCGGCTGTCACGGCGTGGATGGTCAGGGCGACGGTCTCGTGTTCATGCCGCATGTGAACAACCTGACCCGCAAGGGGTACATCGATCTGCTGCCCGATACTTACATCTACACCGCCATTACCAAAGGCGGGCTTGCGATCGGAAAGAGCAGCTACATGCCTTCCTTTGAAGAGACGTTGTCTCGTGAGCAGATCCTGGACATCATCGCCCACGTCCGGGCCCTGCCGCTTCACGCGAACCACTAGCAGCCCGTCGGCCTGAAGTGTTCGAACGCGAAACCGAGGAAGTGCGAGGTCCTGAGTTGACGAATTCGACACCCCGATCGGGAATACGACACGACAACGCGGCGAACAATGGGCCGCGGCACCCCCAGTGCAACCGTCGCAGCCCGATGATCCTCGGTCCCATCGACCGGTAGTCACCGGCGAGTCTCTGCGCCGGGACTGCCTCGTTGCCGCGGAACTCGCGCGGCGCCATCCATCCCCCACAGGAGGTCATCCCCGACAACGTACCCAGTCATTCCAGCCAGCACTGCGTGCTGCGTGAGGCTCCAGAACCAACAGATCGTTTCCGGAATTCGTACGCACTACCGATTCAAGGAGGAGAAAACGATGAGATTCTCGCAAATGTTGCTGGCATTGACGGCCGCCGTGCCGTTCTTCGCCGGCCCCGCCCTGGCGGACATGGAGGCGCAGCAAGGCTCCGGGCGCGCCGGAACCTGGCAGAAGCGCATTGCCGTCAAGCCAGACCCCTCGAAGATCGTCGTACCGCCCGGCTACAAGGTGAGCGTATTCGCCGCGGGGCTCGACACCCCCTCGGCCGCCACCGTGGACGGTGACGGCAACGTCTGGGTCGCCATTTCCGGTCCGCTGTTCATGCAGGGCACGGAACCCGCTCACATCAAGGTGTTCAACAAGAGCGGCAAGCTGATCAAGGAGATCGGCAAGGGCACGTTCACCACCGTGATGAACGAGATCGGCTACTGCCCCGACAACAAGAAGATCTACATCCCCGAGTACGGCGAGAAGATCTGGGAGATGGACGGCGTCAACGGTCAGCTGAAGCTCATCGTCAAGGACCTGTTCATCGGCGATCACCGCAACGGCGGCATCACCTGCAAGGACGGCTACCTGTACTTCGCCCTGGGTCTGCCGAGCAACGTGGGCTTCGCCGATCCGGACAACCACGGCTGGACCGACATCCCCCGCGATCCGTTCTGGGTAGCGCATCCCGACGGCTTCCCGCCCACCCCGCATGACCCGGCCTGCCGCGATCTCGTTCACACGGGACTCAACGTCAAGTCGTCGGACGGCCGCATGACTGGCGCCTACCTGCCGGTGGGTGTTCCCGCGAAACCGGGCCAGATCATCAAGGCGACGGTGCCTTGCGGCGGCTCGGTGATGCGCGTGCGCATCGACGGCAAGGGCTCGGATGGCCTGTACGCGCACTCCTCCATGGAGGTGTACGCGATGGGCTTCCGGAACCAGTCCGGCGTGGCGTTCGGTCCCAAAGGCACGCGTTTCGAAAACGCGCTCGCGGTGTCCGACAACGGCGCCAACGATCTGGGCCATCGCCGCGTCGCCAACAGCCCGGAACGGCTCTGGCTGGTGACCGAGAAGGGCCAGGATGCGGGCTTCCCGGACAAGGACGGCTTCGGCTTCGTGACGAACAAGAAGTCCAGCTTGAAACACTGGACCGGGTCGAAGATCGAGCGTCCTTACCCGCAGCTCTACATCGGTGACGAGCCGTACTTGCCGAAGTTGCCGCCCTACCACTTCCCGGTGCATGTGGACGGCGTTCGCGGTGTACCCCTGATCGCGTCGAATCCCAATCCGAACGGATACATCAATCCCGTGATGGAGTGGGACACCAACAATCCCATGGACGGGATTGCATGGGCACCGAAGGAGTATGGCGCCGGCAAGGAAACGATCTTCGCCGCGATCTACGGCATCATCGACAACGGGCCCGAGAGCCTGGTGCCGACGTGGCCCGCGATCGTGAAGATCGACTTCCTGGAGCCGGCCGGCGTGAAGTGGTCCTACTTCGCCCGCAACGTCGACATGGGTCCGAACGCCTACCAGAAGCCCGAGAACCGCGGCGGCATGGAGCGCACCAACGATGTCGTGTTCAGCAACGACGGCAAGACCATGTACGTGGTCGACTACGGCGAGCTGTACGTCGACTTCACGATGCCCTCCCCGTTCTACGTCACACCGGGGTCCGGTGTGATCTGGGCCATCACGAAGCAGTGATGTCCTAGTCGAGTCGCAACGCAGGCTTCAGCCCCCGGTATCCGCAAGGCCCGGGGGCTTTTTCATGGTCGCGCGGCATTCAGCGCGGTGGAATCACAGGTGCGGTCGGATCCACCGGCTGAATGACGGTACGCCCGCCTACGGGTTCGGCATGGCGCGGCAACGTCCCCCGGGGCAACACGCGCAGGGTGCGTGGCCCCTGATTCTTCACCCGGGCCCAGATGACATCCGGGTCGGCCAGGAACACGCTGGCACGCTCGAACTGATGGACCTGCACGCCCTGGCCGAGCGGCGGCTCGAAGAGCGGTGACGTGGCGACGTCGTTCTGGCGCAGTTCCCGGTAGAGACGGGACTCCAGATCCTTCGCCGCCATGAACCCTTTCTCGCCTCCGCTGAAACGCACTTTGTAGATCGGGTCCTCATACGGATAAGGGCCCCCGCCGACCACGCCTTCGATCACGAACGCTTTCTTGGTGCGGACGGGCAGCCGTTTGCGCAGATCCGCATCACTGTAGAAGTCCACGCTCGTTTCCGTCAGCGCAGGTCTGACCCAGAGCGATTTCCCGACGAGATCCTGCGGTTCCGCAGCACCCGTCGCCTGCGCGACCAGCACGAGCAATCCGACGAGCCAGCCCCGCGCTCTCACTGCGTCGCCCACCGCTCGCGAATCCGCACCGTTCGCTCCAGCGGCTCGAGCACCAGCAGCATTTTGCGTCGCAACGAGAGCGGCAAATCCGTATTCGCGGCTGCAGTCCGTAGGAGTGCAGCCGCTTCGGCCGTGCGCTGCCCGCCCGAAAATGCCTCCAGCCAGCGATTGACGAAGAAGATCTTGTGCGTCCGGGACAGCACGGGCACGGCGTCGAGGGCCTCGCGAAGCAAAGGCTGGGTGACCAGGTGATGGTCGGGCGTATTGAGCGGGCCCAGCGCGTCTTCCGTCCACGCTTCGGGAATCGAGGCGTCCCGCAGCCAGCTTTCGAAATAGGCGCGCTTGACGCTCTGTCGTGGCGCGGATGCGCCGGCCGAGTAGGCTTGCCGTCGCGCGTCATCACCGCCCGCGGCGCGGGCGACGACGAATTCGAGATCCGCCTCGGCACCCGGCACCTCGGCGGCCATCAGCGTCCGCACGACGGCGAAAGCGTCCCTCACCTGCCAGGGCGCGGGTGGCTCGGCGACACCGCGCAGCCACGAATGCACGAGCGCGCGCGTCTCCGGCGTGGCGGCCATCGCGATAAGGGACCGCATGGCGGCGACGCGCCGGGCGAGGTCTGGGCCGTCGGATGCCATCGCCAGCAGCGTTCGCTCCGCCAGGGAGCCGAGCGCTGCTCGCTGCCCCACGGACATCCAGTGGCGCCACACGAACTCGATCCGTGCGAGCAGCTGCGCCTCCACGAGGGCGTTGGACTCCCGCCCCAACGCACCAAGGACACGTTCGACGAAGGCAGACGGCGGCATGCGCGAGTCCCGCACTTCCTCCCACAACGCTTCCCAGAGCAAGGCCCGATCGAGCGGGTCCACCGCGTCGCCCGCCCAGCGGAAAGCGGCGTCGACCTCATCGGAGCGCAGACGAAACCGCCCGTAGCCGTAGTCACCGGCATTGAGCAGCCACAGTTCGGTATCACGACAGTCGGACGTTGGCTCGAAGGCCGTGGCCTTGCCCGCCAGCACAACCGTCGTATCGCAGGGTGCGCGGCCCGGGGCGTAGGACCGTAAGCGAATCGACTGCGGCCAGTGACGTCCCCGCCCGAGCAGATCTTCTGCCACGACCGTGACACGACCGTCGGCGCTTCGTTCCAGCCGGATCTCCGGCATGCCCTCCTCGTCGACCCAGGGGGCGATGGTCGTTTCGAGGTCGCGCCCGGCGGCAGCGCCGAGATCCCGCACGAGATCCCGCCAGTCCGTCGACCCGTACGCGTGCGCATCCATCCAGCGCTTCACGCCTGCACGGAAGGTCTCTTCACTCAGGGCAAACTCGAGCTGCCGAAGCAGCCCGGGTGCTTTCTCGTAGACGACGGGACCATACGACGCCTTGGCTTCCATCAGGTTGTCGACCGGCTGGCGGATGGCGGTCGTGCCGGCACTGCCGTCGATGCGATAGGCCTCGGACTTCCGTCCATGGAACGCCACCCACGGCGCCGTCTCCGGCATCGTCGCCTCGGCAATCTTCGCGGCCGCGAAGTTGGCGAAACCCTCCTTCAGCCACAGATCGTCGAACCAGCGCATCGTGACGAGATCGCCCAGCCACTGATGCGCCGTCTCGTGGAAGATCAACTGCGCTCGGCGGAACGACTCCGACACACTGGGCGCGCCCGGAAACAGCACGGCGGCCTCTCGCAGGAAAGTGGCCCCCGCGTGCTCCATCCCGCCATAGGGCAGTTCGGGAATCACCACGAGGTCGTACTTCGCAAAAGGGAACGGACGCTCCAGCCACTGCGATACCCAGTCGAGCGCGCGGCGGTTCGCTTCGAGAATCGCGGGACCATGCGTCTCCCCGAGGACACGACGGGAGCGCCGCACGAACAGGCGCGTATCGTCGTCACCGCGTTGCAACGCCACGAACGGTCCGGCGGCAAACGCGAACTGGTACGTGCTGATGGGTTCCGTCTCGCGAAACGCATGGACACGCCGCCCGCCGATGGCGTCACCGACCTCTCGCAGGGGAGCGTTGCCCACTACGGTCCAGCCGTCAGGGGCATCCAGGCTCAGCGCGAAGCGGGCCTTGAGGTCGGGCTGATCGAAGCAGGGAAACACTGTGCTCGCGTCGGCAGGCACCAGCAGTGTGTAGAGGTAGTCACTACCGTCTTCCTGATCCCGAAATCGAGTAATCGCCGTGCCCGACGCCCCCACGGCAGCCTCGACCGAGAACGACAGCGTGTTGGTTCCGGCATGGACGAAGGCGGCATCGACGATCACGTGATCGCCACCCACGGACAGAACGCGGGGTTTGCCATTCACGACCGCGGACAGTGTGGCGGGCGCTCCGCCCGTCGGACGCCAATCGAGCACGATGGGGTTCGGGGATTCGAGTGACACGTCGACCGTCACGTCGAGAGTCAGGCGATCTACCGAGTCGGCGACACGTGCGCTGATGGCATAGCGAATGTCGGTATAGCGGGAGGCCCGCCAGTTCGCGAGCGCTCGGGAGATGCCTGGATCGACGGGCGGGGCAGCCAAGGAAGCGCCGACCGTTGGGAGAATCAGCAGGAACGCGAACAGCAGTCGCGTCGCGAGGGCTTCACTCGCGCGCGGCACCGTCGCCGGCCAGCAGGGCTCGCGCGCGCTCACGGTCCGCCGTGTCGGCCGGCGAGGCTTCCTTCGCCACGGCCATGTCGCGCCGACGCGATCGGAGGATCCAGGACAGCACGAAGACGCCCCCCACGAGCAGTACGAAGGGCCCGACCCACAGCAACCAGGTGGAAGCCTTGACGGGCGGGTTGTAGAGCACGAAATCGCCGTAGCGCTGCGTGAGGTACTGCTTGATCTCGTCGTCGGTCTTGCCGGCCCGCATCAGGTCCCGCACCTGATTCTTCAGATCGATCGCGAGTTCCGCGTGGGAATCGGCAAGCGACTGGTTCTGGCAGACGAGGCAGCGCAGTTCCGCGGACAGTTCGTTGAGACGCTTCTCCAGGACCGGGTCCTGGGCGACGGGCTCCGCGGTGCCGGCGACGGCGGACACCACGAGCCCGCACCACAGCGCCACCGCGGCGAGCAGTCGCGTCATCCCTGCAGGTTCCGGATCATGGGCAGCAGCTTCTCCTGAAGCACCTGCGGCGTGATGGGACCGATCTGCTTGTAGCGGATGACGCCTTCCTTGTCGATGAGGAAGGTCTCCGGCACGCCGTAGACACCGTAGTCGATGCCGACCTTGCCGTCGGCGTCGACGATCGAGGCCGTATAGGGGTTGCCGAACTGGTCAAGCCACTTCAGGGCATCCGGGCGCTGGTCCTTGTAGTTGAGGCCGTAGATGGGCACGACGTTGGCCTTGCCGAGTTCCACCAGCAGCGGATGCTCCTGCCGGCACGACACGCACCACGACGCCCAGACGTTCAACAGCCAGACCTTGCCCTTGAGATCGGCGGGCGTGAGTGTCTTGTCGGCTTCGTGAAGTTGCGTCAGCGAGAACGCCGGGGCTGCCTTGTCGATGAGCGGGGACGGCACCTCGCGCGGGTTGAGCGTGAGGCCCACGCCAAGGAAACCCAGCAGCACCACGAACACTGCCAGCGGAATGAGAAACTTCTTGTTCATCCTGTCTTCCTTACGCTGTGGCGCCGACGGCACCCGCACCGGCCTGCTGCTTTGCCGTCCGTCGCTCCAGACGGTAGCGCTTGTCGGTCAGGGCGAGCAGCCCGCCCAGCGCCATGAGGAAGCATCCGCCCCAGATCCAGTCGATGAAAGGCTTGTGATAGACGCGCACGATCCAGGCGTCGTCTCCCACGGGTTCGCCCAGGGACACGTACAGGTCGCGAGTGAACCCGGAGTCCATGTCGGCTTCGGTCATGGGCATCTGCTGGACGCTGTAGAAGCGCTTCTCGGGGTAGAGCTTCAACTGTTCCTTGCCATCGCGCAGCACCGTGATGAGGCCGACCGTCGCGTCGTAGTTGGGGCCGTCCTGGCGACGGAACCCGTCCAGCCGGAAGCCGTACCCGCCGATCTCGACGATGTCGCCGGCCCGCATCTTCACGTCCTTCTCGGTTTCATAGCTCTTCACCATCGTCACACCGATGATGAACACGGCAACCCCTGCATGGGCGAGGAGCATGCCCCAGTAGCCGCGCGGCTGCGCGCTCAGCGCCCGCCCGGTGTGGCCGCCGTTCACGGCCCTGAGCTGACGTACCCGGTCGAGGACATTGACCGCAGACGACGTGAGGATCCAGAACGCGCAGGCGAGCCCCAGGAAGATCATCGGCGAGCCCCGACCCATGACGAACGGCACGACGAGCGCGCACACCACCGCCACGGCCGCCGCCCACTTGAGGCGCTGCACGAGGTCGGGGATCTCGGCCTTCTTCCAGCGCGCGAGCGGCCCCACGCCCATCAGGAACAGTGCCGGCGCCATCAACGGCACGAACACAGCCTCGAAGTAAGGCGGACCCACCGAGAGCTTCCCGAGGTTGAGGGCATCGAGGAACAGCGGATACAGCGTGCCCAGCAGCACCGAGGCCGAGGCGACGACCAACAGGACGTTGTTCGTGAGCAGCGCCGACTCGCGCGAGACCAGCTCGAAATCACCGCTGGTGCCGACCCGCGGGGCGCGGATGGCGAACAGCGTGAGCGACCCGCCGACCACGACCGCGAGATAGCACAGGATGAAGATGCCTCGCGCCGGATCGGTCGCGAACGCGTGCACGGACGTGAGCACGCCCGAGCGCACGAGGAAGGTCCCGAGCAGGCTCAGGCTGAACGCGATGATCGCGAGTAGGACCGTCCAGATCTTGAATCCGCCGCGCTTCTCGGTCACGGCCAGCGAATGCATCAGCGCCGTGCCCACAAGCCAGGGCATGAAGGAGGCGTTCTCGACCGGGTCCCAGAACCACCAGCCGCCCCAGCCCAGCTCGTAGTAGGCCCACGCGCTGCCGAGACAGATGCCGATGGTGAGGAACATCCACGCTGCGGTGGTCCACGGACGGGACCAGCGGGCCCAGGTGGCGTCGAGTTGCCCGCCCAGCAGTGCCGCGATGGCGAAGGCGAATGCCACGGAGAAGCCCACGTAGCCCATGTAGAGCATCGGCGGGTGGATCACCATGCCGGGATCCTGCAGCAGCGGATTCAAGTCGCGGCCGTCCATCGCGGCGGGCAGCAGACGCTCGAACGGGTTGGAGGTGATCAGCATGAACAGGAGGAAACCCACACTGATGAGCGCCATCACCGCCAGGATGCGCGCCGCCATGATGACCGGCAGATGCCGGCTGAACAGCGCCACCGCGCTCATCCAGCCGGTGAGCATGAGCACCCAAAGCAGCAGCGAGCCTTCGTGGCTGCCCCAGGTCGCGGCGAACCGGTACTGCACGGGCAGCGAACTGTTGGAGTTGGAGGCGACGTTCAGCACCGAGAAGTCGTTGTGCACGAACGACCACGCGAGACAGCCGAACGCCGTGGCGACGAAGAGGAACTGCCCGATTGCCGCTGGACGCGCCACAGCCATCCAGCGCTCGTTGCCGCGCGCAGCGCCCGCCAGCGGCACCACGGCCTGGACGAACGCCATGGCCAGCGCCAGCAGCAGCGCGAAATGCCCGAGTTCCGGAATCACTGGCCACCTCCAGAGCTCTTGTCCATCACGAGGGTCTTCTCACTGCCCTGAGCGGCCTTGTGCGCCTTCTCCAGCGCGTCGGCGGCTTCGGGCGGCATGTAGTTCTCGTCGTGCTTGGCCAGCACTTCGGAGGCATGGAACACGCCGTCCGCCTCAAGCTTGCCCTGCGCCACGACCCCTTTGCCTTCCTTGAACAGATCCGGAAGGATGCCCTTGTAGACCACCGGTACGATCTTCGCCGTATCGGTGACCACGAAACGCACGCTCACGCCGTCGGACTCGCGCTTGACGCTGCCCTGCTCCACCAGCCCGCCGATGCGGAAACTGCGGCCCGTCGGAGCCTCGTTCGCAGCGACCTGCGTCGGGCTGTAGAAGAACACGAGGTTGCTGTTGAACGCGTTGAGGATCAGCGCTGCGCCGATGCCGAGCACCGCCACGCCGCCCACAACCATCGCGAGGCGCTTGCGACGGGGGGTCATGCGTCTCTCCCGAGGCGCGCGTGCCGACGGGCATCGGCCAGGGCCGCGCGATGGCGGCGTCGCAGCAGGACGACCTCACCCGCCAGCAGCACCGCAGTAACGACGAAAGAGCCCCACACGAACTTCGCGTAGCCGCCCATGTTCAGGAAATTCTCCAGACTGCCCCACTGCATGTTTCAGTTCTCCTGCATGGCCCCGGCCCAGGCCGAGTTGCGTTCGCGCTCGAGAATGATGCTTCGGACCCGCGTGAGCCCCGCGGCGATGCTGTACATCCAGAAAGCCAGTGCCATCACCAGCATCCCCGCGAGCATGGTGGCCGCCATGCTCGGGGACTTCGTGAGGCTCACGGACGAGCCCTGATGAAGGGTGTTCCACCACTTCACCGAAAAATAGATGATCGGCACGTTCACCACACCGACGATCGCCAGAATGGCCGCAGCCTTGTCCGCGCGCCGCGGCTCATCGATGGACGCGTGCAGCGCCATGAAACCGATGTAGAGGAACAGGAGGATCAGCTCGGAGGTGAGCCGGGCATCCCACACCCACCAGGTTCCCCACGTCGGCCGCCCCCACAGCGAGCCGGTCCAGAGGGCGATGAACGTCATGAGCGCGCCCGTGGGCGCCAGGGCCGTCGCCATCATGGACGACAGGCGCGTATTCAGCACGAGACCCACCGCCGCCCAGACCGCCATCACCAGGTAGAGGAACATCGACATCCAGGCCGCCGGCACGTGGATGAAGATGATCCGGTACGAGTCGCCCTGCTGGAAATCCGTCGGCGCGACGAAGAAGCCGATGTACAGCCCGACCGCCCCCAGCACCGCCGCCAGCCCCCAGAACAGCGGCGCCAGCCTGCCCGCAAGCGGGTAGAAGGTCTGAGGAGAAGAAAACTTGAACAGGTTCATGAAACTCTCATGCCCTCACTCGAGCGACACGCGCAGCGCGGCCGAGGTGGCCCAGGGAGAGAGCGCCGCCGCGATGCACAGGCACGCCCCCAACAATGACAGATGTCCGCCCGCTCCGGTTCCCGTGGCGACCGCTTGCACGGCCCCCGCGCCGAAGATGAGCACCGGAATGTACAGGGGCAGGACCAGCAGCGCGACCAGTACGCCGCCGCCACGCACCCCGAGCGTCAGCGCCGCACCCACCCCCCCGATGAACGACAGGCACGGGGTGCCGAGCAGCAGCGACCAGAAAAGCACCGTCAGAGGTTCGCCTTCCAGCCCGAACTGCAGTCCCAGCACCGGCGCCATCAGGGCCAGCGGCAAGCCTGAAAGCAACCAGTGCGCGACCGTCTTTGCGAGGACCAGCATGGCGAGAGGCTGGGGCGCCAGGACGAGTTGTTCGAGCGTGCCGTCGGCGTAGTCTGTGCCGTAAACCCGCGGCAGGGAGAGCATCGCCGCAAGCAGGGCAGCCACCCAGAGGATGCCGGGGGCCATGGTCTTCAGCATCTCGGGCTCGGGACCGACGCCCAGCGGAAACAGGCTGACGACGATCACGAAGAAGAAGAAAGTCGTGAGCCAGTCGGCCCGACGGCGCCAGGCCTGCAGGACGTCGCGCCGGAACGCGGCCAGCAGCGGGCTGCCGTTCATGCGGCATCGAGCCGCAGCCGCCGGGTCCGGCCCGCCGGCAAGGCGACTTCCTGGTGAGTGGTGAGGATGGCCATGCGCCCGGCGGACACGTGGTCGGCGAGCAGCGCGGCGAGCCGGTCGACGGAATCCACATCGAGCGCGGCGAAGGGTTCATCGAGAATCCAGAGGGTCCGCGACGAGGCGAGCCAGAGCCGCGCGAGTGCGGCGCGACGCCGCTGCCCCTGGGACAGGACTCGGACCGGGAGGTCTCGACGCGAGGTGAGACCCACCGCCGCGATGGCGTTGTCGATGTCGGCGGCGTCCGCGTCGTAACCGGCAATGGCCGAATGGAACTGGAGGTTCTCCGCAACGGAAAGATCGTCCTTGAGCGCATTCAGGTGTCCGAGGTACAGGAGGTCCGCCTGCAGGGCATCGCGCGCCGACGCGAGAGCTGTCCCCCGCCAACGCACCTCCCCCTGCTCGGGTGGACTCAGCCCGGAAAGAATCCGCAGGAGCGACGTCTTGCCGCTGCCGTTGCTCCCCTCGATCCACAGGACCTCGCCGGCTTCGACGTCGAACTCGAGCTTGCGGAAGAGCAGCGCATCGCCCCGCATGCAGGCGAGGTCGCGCACTTGCAGCATGGCGCCGGGTCGGTCGGTCGAAGCTGGGGTCGGATTCATTCGGGCCGGATTATACCGGGGGGGTCCCGGTCGGCCGGGATTCCCCGGTTGCGAGCCTCGTTGGGCCCGGGACTGCCGTCAGACGGCGCCCCATCGCAGGGCACCCACAAAAACTGGGGCGAGAATTCGCTTCGCATTCGGCCGGCAAGTCACTGACCGGGCGGATTTCGGGCTCTGCGGGCAAATCCTGGCTGCGAATCGTGGCGGTCGTCTTGCTTGACGCTGGCAGGTGATCGCGGTCAGAGTCCGCGCCGTCGGTCGCATCCCGGGTTTCCCGGACGCCATGGAGGGTTGGAATTGCCGGTCCGAAACTTCCGCCAGGCGCGACGGTCAAGCGTCGCTGATTTCTAGCACTCGCTGAACCCCATGCTCCGGTTGCGGCATCTCGCCTCCTCGGCCGCGCTTCTGCTTGCGGCCTCCGGTCCGTTGCACGTTCCTGCCAATGTGGAGGAAGTGCCCGGGCCTACAGTCCTTCCATCCGCGTATCCGCAGGAACTCGTGGTCGTCACCCGCACGTCGGCCACCACGCGCTTCCAGACGATCGAGGGCGAGTTCGCCGGCATCGAACATGATCTCGTCACATTGTTCGCCGAACAACTCGGCATCCCGGTTCGCTTCATCGAAGCGGAGACCGAGGCCGAGGTACTGAGCCGCCTTTCCCGAGGCGAAGCTCACATCGGCGCGGCGTCGCTCGTGGCGTCCCGCCGTGCCGACGCTCCGCTGCTCTTCGGCCCCGGGTACATGGATGTGCGCCAAGTGCTGGTGCATCGCCGCGATGCCAGCGGTGCCCGGTCGCTGCGCGCACTCGACACGAAACGCGTGATCGTCTCGGCGCAGTCTCGCGGCGCGGAACTGCTGGATCATGCCCTCGCACAGGGACCGTCACTGAGCGTGGGCATCGTCGATGCCGGTCATCCGGAGGCCGTACCCGAGAAGGTCGCCGCGGGCGAGGCCGACTTCGGCATCACGACGTCCCATGTCTTCGACCTGGTGCGCGCCGCGAGACCGGAGCTGCGCACAGCATTAACGCTCGGCAAGACCGAAAAGCTCGCGTGGGCCTTTCCGCTCAATGCGGACCCGACGTTGCTCAAGCAGTCCCGCAAATTCTTCCGCCGCATTGCCGCCGACGGCACACTTGCCCGCCTGGTGGACCGCTACTACGGTCACGTCAATCGCCTGCCGGCACTGGAAGTGGATGCCTTCCTGGAACAGTGTGAGACCACGCTTCCGAACTATCGGCCGCATCTGCTCGAGGCCGAGCGCGCCACGGGTCTCGATTGGCGATTGATCGCCGCTCTGGGCTATCAGGAGTCCCGCTGGAATCCGAAGGCCACCTCGCCCACGGGTGTGCAAGGCTTCATGATGCTTACGCAGAGCACCCTGCAGCGGATGGGCGTCAGGATCAATCATGCCGCTCACGCCAACATCATGGCGGGCGCGAAGTACCTCGCCATGCTGCGGGACCGCCTGCCCGCGCGCATTGCCGAACCCGATCGCACATGGTTCGCGCTCGCCGCATACAACCAGGGCCCGGGACACCTCGAGGACGCGCGTGTTTTGGCGCAGAAGCTGGGGATGAATCCCGACGTGTGGGTGGACGTGCGACGCGCACTGCCGCTGCTAGCAGACCCGGCTCACTACGAAGCGCTCCAGCACGGCTACGCGCGAGGCGGCGAAGCCATGGCCCTCACCGAGAACGTGCGGGCGTTCTACAAGATTCTGGTGCAGATCGCGCCGCCGATGCGGGAGTTGTCTCAGCCGGGGGCGCCTTACCTGCCTCAAGGCGATACCGAGGGCCGCACGGACGCCCCACCGCGATCGCCAGACGCCGAAATCGGCCTCGAGGATCGTTTCCTGATCTGACGTCATTGTTCGGTCGGTGACGTCCTGTCCGTTCCGCCTCGCCGAGGACCTTTCGGGCCGTCAACTCACGACTCGTTCCGAGCTCGGCCGCTGAATCGCCATCTGTAAAAGATCTGTTGCGCGCGCCTGAGCATGCTGTCGGCGCGGCGTGATCGATTCCCTTCCCGCCGCTCCGTCTCAACGAACCGGAGCCAACTCATGAAACGACTGCTCAGTGCTGCACTGACCGCAATGCTTTCTCTGTCCGGGGGGCACGTCATCGCCCATGGCCCCGACGCGCCGAAGCACCAGATCGCCAACATTGGCGATCTCCTTCTCGAGAGCGGCTCTGTCGTGCGCACGGTGCGCATCAGCTATGTCACGCACGGGAAACTCACTGCAGCCAAGGACAATGCCGTCCTGCTTCTGCACGGCTACGGCGCAAACCACCACGGTTTCGACGGGCTGATCGGGCCAGGGAAGGCCTTCGATACGGATCGATACTTCGTCATCGTTCCGGATGCCTTCGGCAATTCCCAGATAGGGTTCGAACACTCCACCAGCCCCACGACGAGTGGTCTCGGCATGGGCTTTCCGCAATACAACGGACGGGACATGGTGGCCGCCCAGTACAAGCTGGTCACCCAGGCACTCGGCATTCCGCGAGTCGCCGCCATCGCCGGCATCTCGATGGGAGCCGACCACTCCGTCCAGATGGCGGTGAGCTACCCCGACTTCGCCGACCGCATCGTCCCCATCGTGGGCGGTGCGTACTGGGGAACCCAGAAGCTCTTCTGGAGCAGCCAGATACAGGCCGTGCTTCAAACATGCGAGGGCTGGCTCGGCGGACAGTACAAGGACAACCCCCGCACATGTGCTGCCAATGCGCTCGCCACGATGATTCCGTACTTCTACAGCCGCGAGTGGTGGCAGCAGAACATCGTCACGCCGGAAATCTTCGCCCAGTGGCGCAAAGGCTGGGGGGACTTTTATCTGGACATCCAGGACGCCCGCGACCTCCTCTACCTGACCCGCGCTCTGGCGACCAGTGACCTCGCGAAAACACCCGGTTTCGACGGCAATGCGCCGGCCGCACTGAAATCGATTCGGGCAAGGACGCTATTCGTGGTCAGCCCCCATGATCAATTCTTTCTGCCGACCCAGATCGAAGAGCAGCGCCGGATCATCCCGGATGCGCGGATCGTGTCGATCGATTCGCCGGCCGGACATCTGATCTGCTGCGGCGCGGATGCTCAGGCGTACTGGATCATGGACAAGACCATCCACGCCTTCCTTCGCGAACCTGTCCGCTCGGCATCGCGATAGCCAGTCTTGGCGCCGGCAACAGCGGAGGCGTAGTCTATCGACGGGGAGGACGCGCGATGTCGAAACCGACCATGGCCAAACACACTCGGCCCCGTCTCAATGGTGCCCTGCCGCGGGAGCGGCTGTTCACCAGATTTGACGAATGGCGAGGAGGCACGACCATTTGGGTATCCGGCCCTCCCGGCGCTGGCAAGACGCTCTCTGTCGCCGGGTGGATCGAAGCCCGCACCCCCGGGACAGCCTGGGTACGGCTCGACGCCGGGGATCGGGATCCCACCGGCTTCTTTTCCTCTCTGGCCGAAGCACTGCCTCGCACAAAGGCCAAAGCGCCCCTGCTGCAGAGCAACGACCCGGCCGATGTCAGGAGTGCCGCCCGTACGTTTTTTCGCCGGTACTTTGCCGACATCGGGGCGTCGGGCGTGCTGGTTCTTGACGACGCGCACACCGCACTCGACTCACTCACCGCGGTTCTTCAGGAAGCCGCGAACGAACTCCCCTCCGGGGTCACTCTGGTCGTCATTGCGAGGGACGCGCCGCCTGCAGCATTTGCAAGACTCGAATTGGACGGAGCCATCCGTCGACTGGACTGGCATGCCCTGCAACTCGATCAGGAGGAGACGCGAGCCATCGTCCGACGCGGCGGCATCACCGAGGCCGACATGATCCGCGATTTCTCGATGCGCTCCGGGGGCTGGGCGGCCGGGTTGCGGCTGCTCATCGAGCGCTACCGCGCGTATGGAGATCTCCCGACAGGAGACGCAGATTCGGCCTCGCTCTTCGGCTACTTCGCGGAGGAAATCTTCAACGCGCTGGAGTCCGCCACCCGCGACACGCTGCTCAAGACGGCACTGCTACCGGACATCACGCCCGCGCAGGCCGAATCCCTGACCGGCGTTGCCAATGCAGGCCGACTCCTGGAATCACTCAGCCAACGGCAACTGTTCATCGAGCGTCTTACGGGTTCGCCGCTGTCGTATCGCCTCCACGGGCTGTTTCGCGCGTTCCTGCAGTCCCAGCTGCGCGCCCGACTGGACAGCGTCGAACTGATCGCCCTGCAACGCCAGTCCGCAAAGCTGCTCGTCGCAGCGCAGCGGCTCGGCGACGCTATTCCACTGCTCTGCGAATGCGGCGACTGGGTCGCGGCAGGACGCCTCGTGATTCGAGAAGCGCCCGGCATGCTTGCCTGCGGACGGGTGCGAACGATCCGAGCCTGGCTGCAGAACCTGCCGCCATGGTACGTGGCTGTCACGCCGCGCCTGCTCTACTGTCTCGGCGTTGCTCAGTTGTCGGAAGACCCGGTCACCGCCCGCGACACGCTAGCGCAGGCCTACGCACGGTTTCGCGCGAGCCGTGACGCGCTCGGCGAAGCGCTAACAGCAGCCTCGGTCATCCAGAGCTACTACTTCGCTTTCGACGACTATCGCGGCATCGATCGCTGGGCCCGGTCCCTCCAGGAAGCGCTGGGTCGAGACCCCGTCTTTCCGACCGCGGAGGCCGAGCTGCATGTCCAGTCCATGCTTCAAATGGCCCTCACCTGCCAGGGACCCAACGACCCTGAAGTTCTGGTGGTGGCCGATCGCGTCCTGGCACTCATTGCGCGGGGTCTGGAAGTCAATCAGACGGTCGCCGCGGCTTCGGTGCTGATGACACTGCTCGATCAGATGGCGCCAGAGAAAGCGCGGATGCTCGTGGCGATCGTGACCCCTCGCCTGTCATCACCCACCCTCACCGCTTTCAATCGGGTCTGGTGGAACCTCGCAACCTGCTATCACTCGTCCCACGAAGGGGATCCTGAGCGAGTCCGTCAGGCTGCGCGGGAGATCGAGGCACTCGGCGAGGCGCACGGGATACGGCCCGCCGGCGGTTTCGGCACGATGCTGCGGATGTTCGAGCACTTTTCCGGAGTCGATACCGCCCTCGAGCACGATGCGGTGTTGCGGTGTGGCGCCCTGCTCGATCCGAAGCGAAGGCAGGAAGCGATGATCTACCACATCTACGCTTCCTACTTCTCCCTAAGCCAGGGCCACCCGGCAACCGCGATCGAGCTGGCGCAGCGGGCGGTGGCGTTTGCTCGCGAGACCTCGCATCGATGCTCCGAACTCGACGGACTGGAGATGCTCGCGTACGCCCACATCGGGGCCGGGGACGGTCCTGCGGCGCTGGAGGCCATTCATCAGGCGCGCCTCATCACGGGCCCGCTCCAGGCCGAGAAGCTCCAATTCGGTTTCGATCTGGCGGAATCTGCCGCGCGTTTCGTGGCATCGGATCGACCGGGCGCGCTGACCGTCCTCAAATCCGCGATGCGGGTCGGACGGGCTCACGGGTTCATGCGGACGCACTACTGGATTGCGTCGACGATGTCGATGCTGTGCGCCCGAGCCCTGGAAGCCGAGATCGAACCACGCTACGTGGCGGCGCTGATCGCGCACAACCACCTGGCACCCCCGAACGACTCGCTCTCCCAGCGCTGGCCGTGGCCCGTGCGAGTGTCCGTGCTGGGCCCGACCGAGATTCGCATTGGCGACACGCCGCTGGAATTCCGCGGGAAAGCCCAGAAGAAGCCGCTCGAACTGATGCAGTATCTCGTCGCGCAGGGACCTGCCGGGACGGATCTGGCCCTTGCCGCCAGCGATCTCTGGCCGGATTCCGATGGCGACGCGGCAGAGAGCGCGCTGCGGATGAACGTGCATCGTCTGCGGAAGCTGCTCGGCAACGACAATGCGGTTACCGTGCGTGATGGAGCGGTATGCCTCGACCGGAAGCACTGCTGGGTGGACGCCTGGACGTTCGAGTGTCTCGCGGGGCGGCTCGCCGGTCCGGGCAGCGCCCGGCCCGAAGCCACCGCCGACGAAGAACTCACCCGCCAGACGGTCGCCCTGTATCGCGGGCCAGCGTTCGATCGCGAACGCACGATGCCCTGGATGCTCGCGATCCGGGAGCGCCTTCGAGCAAGATTTCTCGCTCTGGTAAGCGCCTGCGGCCAGGCCGCCTCTCGGGCGGGGCGGGTGACCGAAGCGACGGAGCTCTATCGGCGCGGCATCGATGCCGACCCGCTCTGCGAGGGCCTGTATCAGGCGCTGATGCGATGCCTGCTGGACGCGGACCAGGCGTCGGAGGCTTATGCGGTCTACCGTCAATGCCGAGAGACGCTATCGGTCGTTCTGGGGATTGCCCCGGCGCCAAGGACCGAAGCCTTGCGGCAGGAGGCTGCTATCCGAAGAGAACCGTCGCCCGCCGCACTGCTACCGACCACGGACTGACCATGCGAGCCATCTGCCGCCAAATTCGCCCCGCCGTTGTCGGGCAACAGGAAGTCGATCACGCCATCGGCTTTGTCCGACGAGGCACTCTCGACATCCAGCTGCCGGGGCTTGTCACATCGACTTTCTTGTTCGACATCCCCGGGACCGACCCGCCGGCGGCCGACCGCCCCTTCGATCTGCCGACGAAATGCATCGAGATCGATGGCTACCCGTTCCGGTACGTGGACATCGGGCAGGGGGAACCCGTGATCTTCATTCACGGATCGCTGGGCGACTATCGCACCTGGGGCTATCAGCTCGAGGCCTTTGCCGAACACCACCGCGTGATCGCCTACAGCCGCCGCTGGCACTACCCCAATCCTCCGGCGCCGCCGGGAACCACCTCCTACTCCTCAGGGCTCCATGCGAATGACCTCGCCGCCTTCATCGCGGCGATCGACTGCGGCCCCGCCCACCTCGCCGGGAATTCCATGGGGGCGCTCATCGCGCTTCAAACCGCCCGTCGATTCCCTGCCCTCGTGCGATCCTTGCTGCTCAACGAACCGGGACAGTTTTCCTGGGCGGGCCTCATTCCAGGTGCTGAGGAACCCCTCGCCCGGCTCAACAGCGAATTCTTCGCACCTGCGACCGAAGCCTTTCGTGCCGGGCGCACCCAGGAAGGCATCCGTCGTTTCGTAGAAGGGGTCATGCCGGGGTGGTGGGACAAGCTGAGCGCACCGATGATCGAAGTGATCCTCGACAACGAAGCGGCATTTCGCACCGAGCTCGACGCTACGGAATGGATGTCTCCCTTCCACTTCGAGGATGCCCGGGCAATCCGTTGCCCTGCCCTGGTGATGACCGGCGCCGATACGTTGTTGCTCTTCCGCCTGATCAACGAGCAATTCGCGCGGCTCTTGCCGGGCGCAGAGCCCGTTGTTGTCCCGGAAGCCTGCCACGCCATCTACTGCTCAAAGCCGGATGAGTTCAATCGTATCGTGCTCGATTTCATCGCTCGCCAGAGAAGTAACCCGACCGGATGAACGTACCGGGACTTGGGGAGCCTTCCAAATGGCCGGTTGCAGCAGCGGAAGGAAGCCTTGAGCCAGTGCCACGGCGTCCCCCGGTAGCATGGCGCGAAAATAACATCTTCGGCTTTGTGCAGCCGGCACCACCGGCGCAGAATGCACCCCAAGTAGCCGTTCGGCATTACTCGCCTCGGAGACGACCCGTTTACGGAGCCGATCCCGCCATGGACATTCTCCTGATCGACGATCACGGACTGTTTCGCGAAGGCGTATCAGCCCTTCTCCAGTCAGCAGACCCGGACGTGCGCGTCGCGCACGCCGCCGATGCCGCATCCGGATTGGCCCATCTGGAAGCTCACGGTGCCGAACTGGTGTTTCTGGACTTGGGTCTGCCGGATGCCGATGGCCTCTCAGTGCTTTCCCGCATCAAGGAGACGCATCCCGAAGTCCGCGTCGTGGTGCTCTCGGGCACCGAAGATCGCGATACCGTACTCGAATGCATTCAGCGAGGGGCCATGGGGTTCATCCCGAAGTCCACCGACAATCCGGATACCCTCTGGCACGCTTTGCGGATGGCCTCCTCGGGTGCTGTGACCGTCCCCGCATCGATCCACTCGACGCCGCCTCGAGTCACCGGCGCAGCTGGCTCACCGCAAGCCACCAGGGCGCCGACCGGCGTCGCTCCAGCACTGACTGCACGACAGCAAAGTGTGCTGGACCTTCTGCTCCAGGGCCTGCCCAACAAGAGCATCGCTCGTCGGCTCGACATCGCCGAGAGCACAGCACGCGACTACGTCAGCGAGTTGCTTGGGCTCTACGGCGTGACGAATCGGACGCAACTGGTACTGGAAGTCACGCGGCGCGGCCCGCTGCACCGCTGAGTCCCTACGACGGCCGCGCGTGCGCCCCCGCGCGCCCGTCCTCCGCGAAGTCGAAGTCCTGCCTGTCGTTATGTGGCGTGTCGGCGTCGGCCGCCACGCACTCGACGGCTCGGGGCACTACCACGGTGAAGCGCGTCCCGGCCCCGGCTCGGGTCGCGATTCTCAGGGAGTGATCGCCAAGCAGCCCCACCATCTTTCGGACGATGACCAGACCTAGGTGTCGACCTGGTCCGGCAAGTTTCAGAACGGGCTTGCCGGGGTCCAGGGGCTGGCGCATCCACTCCTGGATCTCATCGGATAGCCCCTCCCCGGAATCCGCCACGACGATCTTGATCTCGTTTCCAATCATCGCTGCTGCGAGCAGAACTCGGCCTTTGGGGGTGTAGCTGAAGGCATTCGTCAGCAGGTTGCGCACGATGCGCCCCAGGAGAGTCGAATCACTGTCCGCCACGGGCATGCATCGTTTAGGCAGTCGTAGCGAAAACCTCACTTCCCGATGTTGCGCCGCCGCGCCGTACTCGTCGTGGACAGTTTGGAGAAATGACCCGAGGTCAACGGGCTCGCGCTGGACGACCCCGCGGCCGAGTTCCAGGCGGCCTACGTCGAGAATTTCGCCAAACAATTGATTGAGGGCACGCAGCGTTCCCTCCAGGCCCCAATGGGCTCTGTCGAGTCTTCGAGCATCGCCAGTCTCCTGCGCTTCCTTCAGCATGCGATGCCAAAGCATGGCCGCGACGGCCGGTTGCCGGAGATCGTGACAAGCCGCGGTGATGAAGAGCGACTTCTCGTCGTTGGCACGCGCAGCACTCGCTCGAGCCGCTTCCACCTGCCCGTAGAGCTCGGTCAACTTTGCACTCATGCCGTTGACGCCGGCCGCGAGGGTCCCGAGTTCATCCCCGCTCGGCACATCGACCGCACCCGTGAACTGGCCGAGGCCGATGGCCTGAACTCGTTCCCCAATCACGGCGACAGGGCGGATGATCGCCAGCGAAATGATGTAACCGAGCCCGAGTGCGAGGCCGATGGCGACCAGACTGCACGCCACAATGGTGGTCCAGACCCGCGCAGAAGTCTCACGACTCTTCTGCAGGCCGTCGACCAGATCCGCCTCCGCCCGATTGACCATCTCGCTGAGGAGCCGCTCGACCCGGTCGCCCAGAGGCGTGGCGACGGTCAGTTGCTCCCGAATGCCCTGCTCCCGTCGACCCTCGCGCAGGGACGACACCGTCGACTCGGCAGACTGGACGAACGCCGCGAGCGCACTTCGGACCCGCTCCAGGCTGGTTGCGTCCGACGCGTCCACATGGCGTACACGGTCCAGGTCATAGCTGAACTGCTTGAGTTGCCGCAAGGCATCTTCGTGACGGCGCTCACTGACGTCCAGCAGGGCGTTGGACACGCTGTGCAGTTGGGCCAGCACGTCGAAGGACAACTGCCGGTAAGCGGCGATTCGCCTCTGCAATTGTGCGAGTTCCTGCGCCTGGCTCTCCTGCGCGTGAAGGCCTTGCAGCGCTACCCCCGCGACCGATACCAGCAGGCCTGCGATCAGCAGAAAGGCAAACATCAGCTTTCGCCGCACCGTCGCCGGATAAGTGGCAACCCAGCGCACGAGCGCATCGCGAACCTGGCGGAGGGGTTCCGCGCTCACCCCCGCAACTCCTGCCGGAGGGCGTTCAGGATGCGCCAGTCGGTCGATTGGACGAGGATCTCGTTTGGGGTCATCCGAAGCATCCCGACATCGTGCAGACGCAGCGCAAAGAAACGCAAGGTGTCCTCGGGCAGCACGTCCCGCCACGCGCGATAGGGAAGCGACCGGAGAACCTCTTCCGCGGCACGGGCGTCACCGGTGCGTTTCTCGGCCACGAGTAGGCGCGCCGCCTCTGCCGGTGCGTCAGCGCAAAAGTCGGCGGCCTTCAGGAACGCCCTTACCACTCGCTTGGTGGCCGAGGGATACTGCGTCGCGAAGGTTCTGCTCGCTTCGATCATGCAGCAGTAGTAGTGGGCCCAGGGACGGTCCACCGTCGAATTGACGATCACGTGGCCGACACGACGCGCCCGCAGTTCCTGGGGGCCCGGCGGTGAGCACAGCACGGCGTCGACTTCGCCCGCCGCAAACCGGGCCCGTCCCTCCCGGTAGGTCGGAACCTGCACCCACTGCACTGCAGCGCTCGGATCGATACCGACGTACGCGAGCATGCTCGAGATGAGGACGTGGTCCGTGTCGCCAAAGCCGCGAATGGCGATGCGCTTGCCCTCGAGATCCCGGATCACCCGCACCCGGTCGTTTCCGAACAATTCCCAGCATCCCGCATGCAGTCCCGCCAGGAACACGAAGCCCGGGTTGGCCTCAAAGGCCGTCAGGCTGGAGGCCGCATCCCAGATCGTGAAGTCCACGACACCGTTACTGAGCGCTTTCGGACCAAGGCTGCCCTTCAGATCGACGTACTCAACGGATTCGAAGCCTTCGAGCTCGAGCAGCGTCTTCGCCAGGAATTGGGGGGCGAGACACACGATCGGGTCGGTCTGGATACGGACCCGACGAATCTCGGGGGGCGGCTCCGCCTGTGCATCGGGTATGGCTCCGGCGCCTGACAATGCCGCGCCAGCGGCCATTGCCTTCAGGAACCGGCGACGCCGAGTGCCTGGGGCGACCAGGCTGGGATGCGGCTGCGTCAGCACGGGAATCTCCTCGACATTTCGGCAACGCGATTCGCGCTGCGAGCGCCGGACAGGTCATCCATCCGCGAAAGGAAGATCGAACTGAAACCTGCTCGATCCGCTCGCGCCCGATTGGACAAGCTCACGATCGACAGCACCTGGAGTGCGCCCCTTTCAGTCCCGGTTGAAGCTATGCAGCCATGTACGAACACCGCCGAACGGGACTCCAAGGCCACCCACAACTCCGACAGAAGTCTACTCCGCCAGTGCCGGACCGGCACACGATGAGTGTAGGGCGACATCCATCGGGTCCGGTCGTACAGCATGCGTAGGGTTCATGGAATGGGGCCTGGCTCACAGAATGGGGCCGTCGTTCTTCCGATCGCGCTGGACTCTTGCCGGAGACACCATGAACACCTGCCCCTTCTGGAAACGCGTGCCGTCCCTCGCCGCCCTGCTCGCGGCAATCTTGATTTCGTTCTCGACTTCCGATGCCCTTGCAGGCCAGTACGTCCGTCTTGCCGGCGGCCTGGACCTTTACTACGAAGACTTCGGCAAAGGGCCAGCCATCGTTTTCATCCCCGGTTGGACCGGGACGACGAGTCTGTTCCAGCACCAGTTGCCGCACTTCGCCAAGCAGTACCGCGTCGTCAGCTATGACCCGCGCGGACAGGGACGCTCGTCGAAGCCGGCGGAAGGCCATCACTACAAACAACACGGGGAGGACCTGAAGGCGTTTCTCGATGCGCTCGGTCTGCGCAACGTGACGCTGGTCGGGTTCTCCTGGGGTTGCCACACGGCCTACGCCTACTTTCGGGCACATGGCACGGACAACGTCCGGGCCTTCGTGTGCATCGATTCTCCGCCCAAGCCGATCATCGAATCCGGCGAGGACTGGGGATTGATCAAGTCTCCGGTGGAGATGCGCTACTTCCACGACGGGGTTCTTCATGACCGTACGAAGCTGACCCGAGAGTTCGTGCAGTCGATGGTGACCCGCCCGCTGACCGAGGCGGAAATGGAGGGATTCCTGCGGTCGCTCACCGCCACGCCCGCTTCGGTCGCCGTCCAGCTCGACTACGACGGGTTGCTTGCCGACTACAGCGCCGAGGCCCGTGCAATCGATGGTCGGCTTCCCGTGCTCAACGTGCTGGCCGATCCCGGATGGTTCCCTGGCTACAACGAGGCGGGTGTCGCCTGGCTCAAGCGAAACGCGCCACATGCCGAGATCCAGTCTTTCGGCCTGCACCTCATGCCCTGGGAGTTTCCTGACCGGTTCAACGCCGCTGTCGACGCCTTCCTTGCCAAGGTTCGCTGATTCGATTTCCCAGAGGAGACAACATGAACCGCCTTCAGCGCACTGCGTTGGCCTCAGCCCTGGCGATGGCCGGGATGTCCCTGGTTGCTTTGCACGAAGTGGCTTCCGACAGCGATTTCGGCGAGAAGGCGTTTCTCGCCACCACGATCGGCAATCCGCTCTGCCTCGTGCGACCTCTCGGAAAACAAGCGAACAGCTTCTTTCGGCTGGCAATGGCACGGGAAGACGGCAGTCCGTCCCCGCAACGCTCCGAAGTCGGCCCATTCACGCGCGTGATTCCCACCGCAGAGTCCATTGCACGCGCCGATAGCGACCCCGTCCTCGCCGAAGATCTCGGCTCGCTTCACTTGCCGATCCGCACCCGCAATCCGAGAGCTCAGAAGTACTTCGACCAAGGGCTGCGGCTGGCCTACGCGTTCAATCACGCCGAGGCGCTTCGCGCGTTCCGCAAGGCGCGTCGCCTCGACCCCGCCTGTGCACTTTGCTATTGGGGCGAGGCGCTGGTCATGGGGCCGAACATCAATGCCCCGATGGAAGCGGCGCTGACCGACATGGCGACCGAAGCTGCAGCGAAGGCCGTGACCCTCGCCGCGGACGCACCCCCGAAAGAGAGGGCGCTCACCCGGGCCCTCGCGGAACGCTATCGCGCCGGCACCGACCGCGCCGCGCTGGATGCCGCCTATGCCGAGGCGATGGGCCGGGTAGCACGCGAGTTCCCCACGGATGATCACGTTCAGGTCTTGTACGCGGAGGCCCTCATGAACCTGCAACCCTGGGACTACTGGGAGGCGGGCGGCAATCAGCCGAAGGGCCGTACGGCCGAAATTCTGGCAGCGCTCGAGACTGTGCTCCGACGCAATCCGGACCATGCCGGAGCGGTCCACTTCTACATCCACATCACGGAAGCATCCAGCGACCCGGGGCGCGCCTTGCCCCACGCGCGGCGGCTAGGCCGCCTCATGCCCGGTGCGGGGCACCTGGTACACATGCCCTTCCACACTTTCTACCGGGTGGGACTCTACCGCGACGCCCTCGAAGCGAACCGGGCCGCCGTGGCAGCAGACGAGAGATACATAGCGCGCTCCGCGCCGGCAGGCATCTATCCCGCGGCCTACTACCCCCACAACGTCCACTCGCTGATGGTGTCCGCCCAGATGGCGGGAGACGGCAGTACGGTACTTGCGGCCGCGGATAAACTGGGACAGATCGTCACGGAATCTGCGGTACGCGAGATTGGTTGGGTACAACCCATCAAGGTGGCTCCGTACTTCGCTCACGCGCAATTCGGGAATGTCAGGACCCTCTCGGCGCTGGCCGACCCTGGATCTGAGTTTCCCTATGTGCGCGCCATGTGGCACTACGCCCGCGGCGGCGCGTTTGCTCAGGCGCGGGACTTGGAGAACGCCGGGATCGAACTCCGCGCTATCGACACGCTTGCCACTACGAATGACTTCGCGGACCTCGCCGCCGCAGGGGTACCGGCAAAGGAGATCCTGCAGATCGCACGGCATGTCGTACAGGCCCGAATCCACCTGGCAGCCGGGGACGCCGCCGCGGCTGCCGCAGCCTACCGTGAAGCCGTCGCGCTCGAAGACCTGCTCGCGTACTCCGAACCTCCTTACTGGTACTACCCTATCCGTCAGTCCCTGGGCGCCGCGCTTCTGATCGCTGGTAACACCGCCGAGGCGGAATCCGCGTTCCGCGAAAGTCTCGCTCGTGTGCCCAACAACGGCTGGGCACTGTTCGGCCTGCGTGAACTGTATGCCCGCCGTGGTGAGCCCCAAAAAGCGGCTGCGTTGGATCGTCAACTGGAAAAGGCCTGGGCCGGCGAACGATCACAACTGAAGCTGGATCGCCTCTGAGCCTCTGACTGAAATACTGCACTGCCCCAGGCTTTCGAACAGCGACCGCGACAGCCCGACTCATCGGCCGACGGGGTGGCCGAACAACCACTGGCGATCCCCATCACGCACTCCCTACCGGGATTTCTCATGCGTCAGAGTCCAACCGGCGATGAAGATCGACGGCTGCCCTTACCCGCCTCCTCGTAGTACAGCTCCAGATCGGGCGCCACTCGCACTGTTTTGCCCGCGAGGGCGTTCCCGCCTGAAACAACCAGCAGTACCGCCGCCAAGATGCGCACAAGAATTCCCGCCATGCTGCCCTCCCGAAGGTGATTTGGACCGCCCGCCGTCCGGGCTTGGGACTGGGGGATACTCTGGGGAGGTGCCAGCAACGGATCCGTAACGGATTGCATGGCCAATTGGGTGAGCCGGGGGGAGGAGCTCAAGTACCGTGGGGCCGCATCTTTGGATCGGACCTTAGAATGCGTAGTCCCACCCCCGAGCGATCCCATGACCTATCCGCCCGAGCACATCCGCTTCGCCCAGGCTGACGGCTACCGCATCGCTTACGCACGCAGCGGCAGCGGACCGGTCCTGGTGAAGGCCGCCAATTACCTCACCCATCTCGAGCATGACTTCACCAACCCGGCCGCCGGGCCGTGGCTCACCGGCTTGTCGCGCAAGCACTCTCTGATTCGCTATGACGAACGAGGCACCGGACTGTCGGACAGGAACGTGGGTGACCTGTCTTTCGAGGCCTGGGTCCGCGATCTCAAGGCCGTCGTCGACGCCGAAGGTCTTGAACGCTTTCCGCTTCTCGGCATCTCGCAGGGCGCGGCGATCGCCATCGCGTTCGCAATCAGGTTCCCCGAGCGCGTGAGCCGGCTCATCCTCTACGGGGGATTCGCGCGCGGCCGCCTTCGACGCGACCCTACCCCACAGCAGATCGAAGAAGCCGAAACGCTCGCGAAGCTCGCCGAGATCGGGTGGGGCCGCGAGCACCCGGCGTTCCGCTCGGTCTTCACATACCAGCTTCTTCCCGGCGGAACGCCGGAAGAGCATCGCGCGCTCGACGAGATTCAGCGCGTTTCCGCGGCGCCGGAGACAGCTGCGCAGATCATGCGACTGTTCGATCGGCTGGATGTCAGCGACCTGGCGCCCCGCGTTCGCTGCCCGACGCTGGTGATGCATGCCCGCGACGACGCGCGCATACCCTTCGAGGAAGGACGCCGCGTCGCAGGACTGATTCCGGACGCACGCCTCATTCCGCTCGAAAGTCGCAACCATCTCCTGACAAATGGTGACCCCGCGCTGGCGCAATTCCTGGACGAGACAGCGCGCTTCGTTCGGGAGGGCGATACCGCGCCGACGACGCCCTTGCCCGATCTGGCCACGCTGACGCCGCGGGAGCGCGACGTCCTGGAACATCTCGCGCGCGGTCTCACGAACGGCGAGATCGCCCTCGCCCTGGGTGTCACCGAGAAGACCGTACGCAACCACGTGTCGCGCCTCTACGACAAGCTGGGAGTCCGGACCCGCATGGCAGCCGCACTCGCGCTTCGACAACTGCCACGGCCGTAGCTCGCACCCGGGACCGATGTCCCGCACTTCTCTCGGTACACCAGACCGCCACGGGACTTTCGCCTCAAGACATCCCCGGCAGTGCGGCGCATCGTTCCTGACGCAATCAACCGCGAGCCAGGAGACCAGCATGCCCACCGAGTCCGATGCCGTCAGTTGGCGCGATATTGTCAGCAATGCGGACCAACTCCGCGAGATCGTTGGCACCCCGAGCCATCGCGTGCTCCGAAAGCAGATCGATCACCTAGACGCGCACTGTCGCCGCTTCATCGCCAAATCACCATTTCTCGTGATCTCGTCGTGCGACGCGTCGGGGCACATGGACACCTCCCCGAAAGGCGATCCGCCAGGTTTCGTGGCGATCCTCGACGCCCGTACGCTTGCCATCCCTGATCGGCCAGGTAACCGCCGTGTCGACACTTTCTGCAACGTCGTGACCAATCCGGCCGTGTCGATTCTGTTCATGGTGCCCGGTCGCGAGGAAACGTTACGGGTCTCAGGCACGGCGCTGGTAGTGCGTGACCTGTCCTTGCGACGCTCACTTGCCATTGGAGACCACATTCCCGATCTGGCGCTCATCGTCTCTGTCGACGAGGCCATGTTCCACTGTGCCAAGTGCATCGTCCGGTCACATCTCTGGGAGCCCGATGCGTGGCCGGCCCCGGCCGGTCTTCCCTCACTGGCCGAGGCGATAGTCGCACACGGCGCGCTCAGCGAATCCGTCGAAGAGATGCAGGCGCTGATCGACGCGGATCAGGCGACGCGGCTGTACTGATCCCCGTCCGCTCAACCATGTCCACTCGCAAGGAGACCTCCATGTCCGACCCGATCTTGGCAGCCATCCAGGCAGCGCCAGTCCACTTCGACCGCGAGGCCTCCACAGACAAGGCGTGCGCCCTGATCGCCGAAGCGGGTCGCCTCGGGGCCGACGTAGCAGCGTTCGGCGAGAGTTGGTTGCCTGGCTACCCACTTTTCGCGTTCAGCGCTCCCTCGGCTACGCGCTGGCGAGCCAGCAGCAGCTATCTGGCCGCGGCCGTGTTGGTGCCCGGAAGGGAGACAGAACGGCTGTGCATTGCCGCGAGACGCGCCCGAATCGACGTCGTCATCGGCATCGTCGAACTGGATAGCCGCACTCTGGGCACCACGTATGCAACCCTTCTGTTCATCGGCCGCGACGGCACACTCCTAGGCAAGCACCGAAAGCTGAAGCCGACCTTTCATGAGCGCACCGCCTGGGGCGATGGCGATGCCGACGGATTGGTCGTGTATCCGCGGAGCTACGGCAGGCTGAGCGGCCTGAACTGCTGGGAGCACCAGATGATGCTGCCCGGCTACGTGCTCGCGTCGCAGGGCACCCAGGTACACGTGGCGGCGTGGCCGGGGCGCGAACTGGAGATGGCACCCGAACCTCCCACAGCGCTGTGGCCGCGCCAGACGTTGCTCTCTAGAGCCTTCGCTTCGCAGGCTGCGGCCTATGTGATCTGTGCCGCCGGCATCAATCGCCGCGACGACTATCCGGAAGAATTCCGCGAACTCGTCACTTTCGAGTCGAATGGCGGCTCGTGCATCATTGACCCGCGCGGTGAAATCATCGCCGGCCCGGTCGTGGATCGCGAGGTCATCCTCACGGCGCCCATGTCCACTCCTCTGGCGCGCTCGGCCAAAGCCGCTGTCGACATCGGCGCCCACTACGCCCGGCCGGACATCTTCTCCCTGTCCGTCCATCGCCCCAACCGTTGACGAAGTCGTATTTCCACAGTGATATGGGAATTTCTCCTGGCGGCCGGTAGACTCGAACCCGATCGGCCCACGACTGCATGCCACACAAGTGCCGACACCGGAGCGTCCAGGGGACCACACCATGCAAACGCAAGACTTCTCTCGACGGCGCGCGCTCGCCACCATGGCCTTGTTCGGCACTGGCCTGCTCGCCGGCGTCGCGCCATCCCGCGCCGAAGCGCCCCCCGAAGTCACGCGCATCCGCATCACCGAAGGCCCTTTCCTGTGCTTCGCGCCCAACTACGTGGCGGAAGAATTTCTGCGCATGGAGGGCTTCACGGAGATCGAATACGCGCGCCTCGACATCTCCACCACGGCGACGGTCGCAAGGCTGGCGGACTTTGGCGTTGTGGGCGCCCCTGCCCTGCTTCCTGCCATTGACCGCGGTCTCCCGATCTCCACGCTCGCAGGCATTCACGTGGGGTGCTGGGAGTTCTTCGCTTCGGACCGGGTCCGCGCGGTTCGGGATCTGCGGGGGCGGCGCATCGCCGTCGGCGCCATCGACGCGCCGGATCACGTGTTCGTTGCCAGCATCCTCGCTTACGTCGGCATCAACCCGAGGCGCGACGTGCAGTGGGTCCTCAGCGGGAGTCTCGCCCGCTCGATGGCGATGTTCGAAGCGGGCGAAGTGGACGCATTCCTCGCCTTTCCGCCACAACCGCAGGATCTCCACGCGCGCAAGGTCGGCCACGTGCTGATCGACACCACTCGCGACCGCCCCTGGGCGCATTACTTCTGCTGCATGCTCACGGCTCGGCGGGAGTTCGTGGAGAAGCATCCGTTCGCCACCAAGCGTGCCCTGCGGGCCATCCTGCGGGCCGCCGACGTCTGCGCGGAAGATCCCGCTCGCGCCGCCCGCCTGCTTGCGAAGAATGGCTTCGAGACAAGAACGGACCTGTCCGAGTCCGTCCTCAAGACCTTGCGCTACGACGCCTGGCGCGAGGTCCACCCCGCGGACACCATCCGCTTTCACGCCAATCGCCTGCACGAAGCCGGTCTCATCCGCATGACGCCCCAGCGCATCCTCGACCAGGGCTGCGACTGGCGGTTTCTCGACGAGCTGCGTCGCGAGATGAAGGTCTGACATTTGGCACGCATCCTCTGTCACCCCGCCGCCCACTCCAGACGCCCGCCCGCGCGCTCCCGCTCAGCCCGAATGGCCTCCATCACCGACACGGCAAACGGATCGCAGTAAGGCACGCGGCTCAAGTCCAGCACGGAATCACGGGTCGGGTCGGTCCGCAGATGCTTCGCCAGTCCGTCCACCGAGGCGTAGTAGAGGTTGCCGGTCACGGCGATACGTTCCTGCTCGCCCTCGACCGAGATGGTGAGCTTCACGTCCGAGGCACGCACCATGAAGAAGACGACCGAGGCGACAACAGCGACGAGTATTCCCGTCGATAGGTCCAGGAACGCAACCGAGAATGTCGTCACGCTGAAAACCGCGGCGTCGCCGAACGACTGGAACAGCGGGCGGATCTCCCGCCGACGGATCATGCCCATGCCCACCAGGGCAAGCACCCCCGCCACCGCGGGCATCGGCAGATACGTGAGCAGTGGCCCGAGCACCCACGCGAGCAGGACAACGGCGAACGCGGCAACGATGCCCGACAGCGGCGTGCGCGCCCCCATCTCCACCGCCACGGCCGTGCGGTTGAAGCTGCCCGACCCCGCGAATGTAGAGAAGAAGGGGCTCGCCATGTTGGCCACCCCCTGCGCGAAGACCTCCTTGTGCAGATCGATGTCCGGCGCAATTCGAGCCTTGAGGTCGCGTGCGATCACCAGAGACTGCGCGAGGCCCAGTACCGCGATGGCGAAGATGCTCGGGATGACCTGCTCGAGGAACAGCCAGTGCTGTGGAGTGACTCGCGGCACCTGGAAGGGCCAGGCCCGCAGCGTGACATGCCCGAGAAGTTCGAGTTGCGTCGTAACAGGGCCATACGCAAAGTACAAGCCGCAGCCCATGACACCGCCGGCCAGGACAGCCAGCATGATGTAACTGCGGCACCACCGGCGACGCAGCGCGAGACCGCAACCGATAGTCACCGCGCTGGTCACGACCGCATACGGATTGACCGTGCTGTCCCACGCGGTCAAGGCGACATCAAACTTCTCGTAGAAGAACTGCGTCGACAGCGGCGCCAGACCCAGCGTACCTTCGAGCGCCGAGCTGATGAGCAGAATGCCCACTCCCGTCTTGATGCCGGTGATCGCCGCCGGGCTGAAGTAACGGAACAGGTGCGCACCGCGCAGCAGCCAGATCGCAAGTTGAACGACCCCGACGGCCAGGCTCAGCACGAACACGAACTCCAGGTAGAGCGGACTGCCCCGCCCGGAGAACGGCATGACCGTCGCGGCAATGAGGATCGACACCGAAGTGTTCGGTCCGCCGACCATCGGCGAGTTGCCCAGCAGGCTCGCAAGCAGACCGACGAACACCGCACAGTACAACCCGAACTCCGGCGGTACCCCGGCGAGGTAGGCAAAGGTGATCGCCTGCGGAATCACGAGGAGCGCGCCGGCCAGGCCCGACACAATCTCGCGCCGCCCATCCACCGCCCGCCGCCAACGCAGATCGGGAATGACTTCGCGCAACATGCCCAGGATGGCAGCGGTCGCCCTCATGGCTTGCCGGCCCCGAAGAAGGACGACACCGCCTGCGCGATGCGCTCCACGAGTTTCCACAGGTTCGTGGTACGCGGATCGAACGGCCGAAGCTGGATGTGGAGGAAGGCCGCAACGTCCAGCGCCTCCTGGTGTGTCAGGCTGCGTTCGCTGCCGAGCGGCATGTTGGCCCAGATGAAACCCGCCACCCTCTGCACGTTGTTCATGCCGGCGCCGGCGTTGTAGGAGCCGGGCCCCCACACCGGGGGCGCCGCAGCGGTGCCCTGCCCGTCGGCGCCATGGCACGCCGCGCATTTCTGCTTGTACACAACCGAACCGCGGGCGGGGTTCGGATCCGAACCGGTCTCGGGCAAGGTCGGCACGCCCCAGCGGTCCGGCGGTCGGCCGATCACCTCGCCTTCCGAGAGATAGTGGATGTACGCCGCCACCGCCTGCACCTCGGGCGACTCTTCCGGCGGCATCACGCCGTTCAGGCTGTAGAGAAAGCAATCCCGGATGCGCAGCCCGAGACCGTTGCGCACGCCGTTCTTCGCCCGCCAGCGCGGGTACACGCCTTCGACGTTGAGCGGAAAGCCTTCGGGCTGCGTGCCGCCCTTCAGATGACAGTTCGTGCAGTTGAGGCGGCTGCCCACGTAGCGCGGCGCGTAGCGCTGCGTCTCCATCACGATGTTGTAGCCGTAGACGATGTTGCTCTCGTAGTCGTCGAGGACTGGGCGCGCCTTCAGTTCTTCGATCGTGGGGCGTGCGCCTGCCGCCATCGCGCTGAAGCTAAACGCCGCCAGCGCCATCGCGCACCACCAGTTCCGCGTCATGCCGAATCTCCCCTTGTTGTTGTCTGAAGGTCCAACCGCGGACGGCGCCGGTCTGCCACCGGCCCGCCCGCCGTCAAACCTCAGCCGCCGGCGTAGGAGTACACGCAGCCCTGCGATACCGAGCCATTGACTGCCACCACGCCGGACGGCGCGTGGACGATCCCCGGATGCACGGCGTTCATCCAGTCGGCCTTCACGTCTTCGTGCTTGAGCTTCATCTTCTCGGCCACCACACCGCTGTAGAAGTGGATGGCCAGATCGCAGGCCACCACCTTCACGCCCCGATTCACGAGGTTCTGGATCCCGTCCGGCGTCGGCATGGCGCCAGGCTTGTAGTAGAAGGGGTTGCGCACGGCGGGGGCCTTCGTCTCCGGGTCCTGAATCTTGAAGACCTCGCCCAGCTTGTACTTGGCCCAAGCGGAATCCTGCAGCGCCAGCGGAATCGCGTTGTGGCGCAGCACGATCACCGCGGTGAGGTCGCCCTCGGGCACGCCGTAGGCCTGGGGCCCGGTATAGAGAAAGACCCACGCCCACACGAGACCCATGCCGTCGTTCACCTCGGGCATGTCGAACACCTGCCGGTACGAGCCGTTGAGCGTGTCCAGCCATTTCGTGAAGGGCGTCGAGGGGCGCTGCGCCGCTGCGGCAGCAGCGACGGGAAGCATCGCACCCACGCCGGCCGCCATCCCTGCGGCCGACAACCCGAGAAACCCGCGCCGCTGGGCGATCAGATCGATGTCGTTCATTGGAACCTCCTGCCTTGGTTGGTGTTGTTTGGGGCATACGGCACCCCGGACGCCGGAGTGCTCAGCCCTGGAAGTCGCTTGTCAGGACCGGCGAGGCGGCGGTATGCCGTTCCGGTGCAGCCATGTTGGGGCGGGAGGGTTGTCGCGACGCATACCGATCGGCACTCGAGGCTGACGGCAGACTGACGGCTTCGTGAAGCGTCAGGTCGTCGGCGCCGGAATTCCAGGGTCACGCGATCTGACAGATGACTGACAGATCGCGCGGAAGACGTACCGCCGCCCCTTCTGTCACCAGCTTTCGGGATGGCAAGAGACCGACGACACGCAGAGAATTGGGCGTCAGGCAGGCGACTTTGGGCGCGCCACGCAGCCGCCCGCGGGAATCCGTAAGTCGCCTGTCAGTCCGGACGGAATACGTTCCCTGCTCGGGCGCGATGCGACTCAGCCGGCCCTCGCGCAGCCCCACCCAGGAGGTCTTCGGCCATGGCCATTGGCGTTTCCCGCTTCACCGGTTCGACCTTCGGGCCCCGGACTCCGGCACGCGGTCCGGCGGCGTGGCGATGAAGGCGCGCATTGGCTCACCGCCTCCTCGGCGCCGGTTTCTGACCGCCGCGTCGGCCGCCCTCGTCGCACCTCTGGTTCTGCGCGCGGGCGCCTGCCAAGCCGAACCTCCTCCCGAGGTGAGGAAGATCCGTCTCATCCATTTTCCGGCGGTGTGCCTCGCGTTCGGCTACCTGGCGAAGGACTTCCTGCTGGCGGAGGGCTTCGACGAAGTCGAGTACGTGGAACTCCGGGTGAACAACCAGGCGCCGCCGCTCGCGACCGGCCAGGCCGATCTCTGGGTGGAAGCTGCCCCGTCTCTCGTCACAGCGTTGGCCACCGACAACCGCATCGTTGCGCTCGGTGGCGTGCATGCCGGCTGTTATGAACTGCTCGGGCACGACCGGGTCAGGGCCGTCCGCGACATCAAGAACCGGTCCGTAGCGATCAGTGAGTACGGCTCGACGGAACACATCTTCGTCTCCAGCATCGCCGCGTACGTGGGCATCGATCCACGCCGCGAGATCGAGTGGGTCGTCGGGCGAACCACCGAAGGCGCCCAGGAGGCGTTCGCCTCCGGCAAGGCCGACGCCTTCCTGGGATTTGCGCCCCAGCCGCAGCACCTCTCCGCCCGAAAGGTCGGGCACGTCATTCTCAACACCACGGAAGACCGCCCGTGGTCCCAGTACTTCTGCTGCATGCTCACGGGCAATCGCGCGTTCGTCCGCCGCAACCCCATCGCGACCCGGCGTGCCATGAGGGCGATGCTCATGGCAGCGGACCTTTGCGCCGCTGACCCGGCTCGCGCGGCCCGGCACATGGTCGACCAGGGGTACGAGCGCAGCTACGACACCGCCCTTCAGGTGATCTCTGGGCTGCCGTACCGCCGATGGCGCGACAGCAACCCCGAAGATACGATCCGCTTCCACGCGCTGCGGCTGCACGAGGTGGGCATCATCCGTATCACTCCCCAGAAACTCATCGCCCAGGGGACGGACTGGCGGCTGTTCCAGCAACTTCGGCGGGAGATCAAGGCGTGAACGCGGCGGGTCATGAAGCCGGGCGCATCGGACGGCGTTTCCGTCAGCCGCGCAACGGGCATTGGAGGATTGGGAAATGACGGATTCGAGCCCCGGCTTCCGAAGCAGAAGGCGTTTCGTCCGAGCCGCACCGATCAGAAAGCGCATAGTCCGTTGAAAAAGCAGGTATGACGGAGCAAGGCAGAGCCATGAACACAGTCAATAACAGGAGTGGTGGCGATTTCAGCCGTCGCCGGTTTCTCACCAACTCATCTGCGCTGGGTGCCGTTTCGCTTCTTGGGCTTCAGCAAACCGCCTCGGCCGAGCCCCCGCCGGAGACGCACAAGATCAGGCTGGGTAAGGTCCCGGCCATCTGCCTGGCTCCGGCGTACCTCGCAGAGGAGTTGCTGCGACTGGAAGGCTTCACCGACATCAAGTACGTGGAGATCGATCAAAACACAGCCCCCGAGTTGCTTATGGCCGACCGCGCCGACATCAGTATCTACACGCCCCCTGCCCTGCTCCCCGATCTGGATGCCGAAAAGCCCGTTGTGGTTCTCGCAGGACTGCATGGAGGCTGCTACGAGCTATTCGCCAACGAGCGGGTGCGGGCCATCCGGGACCTCAAAGGCAAGCGCGTCGCAGTGAGCGCGATGACCGCTACTGAATACTATTTTCTCTCAGCGATGGTGGCATACGTGGGCATGGACCCCCGCAAGGACATCCACTGGGTCGATGCGAAGAGCTACGACGGCATGATGCAGTCCTTCATCTCTGGACAGGTCGACGCTGTCCTTGCGTTTCCGCCGCAACCGCAGGACCTGCGCGCGATGAAGGTGGGACGCGTCATCGTCAACACCGCGCAGGACCGCCCCTGGGAGCAGTACTTCTGCTGCATGGCGGGGGCACGGAAGGAGTTCGTGACAAGGAACCCTGTCGCGACCAAGCGCGCGGTTCGCGCACTCCTCAGAGCTGCAGATATCTGCGCGCAGGAACCTGAGCGTGCCGCCCGCTACATCGTCGCCAAGGGCTACGAGGCGCGCTACGACGTAGCTCTGGAAGTCATCAAGTCGCTCTCCTACTCCCGCTGGCGCACGCACGATCCCGAGGATTCGTTACGCTTCTACGGAGTTCGGCTGCGCGAGGTCGGGATGATCAAGACCAACCCGCAGAAGCTCATTGCCCGAGGTTCAGACTGGCGGTTTCTCAGCGAGTTGAAGAAGGAATTGAAGGCGTGACCACACGCTGGATGCAAGCGCATTGGCAACAGCACCTTCTTCCGGTGCAACGCCATAGGGGCGCGGCACACGGTCGACCAGGGGACCGATTGGCGGCTGTTCGAGCAGCTTCGGCGGGAGATCAAGGCGTGAATGCCGCGGGTCCTCAAGCCGGTCGCACCAGACGGCGTTTCCGTCAGCTACGCAATGGTGATGGGAGGAGGGAGAGATGACGGATTCGAACGCCGGTTTCCGAAGCAGAAGACGTTTCGTCCGATCCGCGCCGATCGCGGTGGCGATGCCCTGGCTGCTGCAGTCGACGCCGAGTCGTGCCGAGCCGCCACCCGAGGTGAAGAAGATCCGCCTCATCCACTTCCCGGCAGTCTGTCTCGCCTTCGGCTATCTCGCCAAGGACCTGCTGCACTCGGAAGGATTCGAGGAGGTGGAGTACGTGGACGTCAGCGTCAACTCGACCAGCCCCTACGTCACGTCCGGGCGGGTGGACATCTGGGCCGACGCCGCGCCGAGTCTGGTGAACGGGCTGGCGAGCGACACGCGAGCCGTCGCGCTGGGCGGCATTCATGCGGGCTGCTACGAACTGCTCGCGCACCACAACATCCGCGCGATCCGCGACCTGAAGCATCGCTCCGTGGCCATCAGCTCGTTCGGGTCCACGGAGCACATCTTCGTGGCGAGCATGGCTGCCTATGTGGGCATCGACCCGAAGTCGGAGATCGACTGGAGGGTGAGCGGCAGCACGGAGGCCACCCTCAACGCCTTCACGTCGGGCGCGGCGGATGCCTTTCTGGGGTTCGCCCCGCAGCCGCAGATGCTGTCCGACCGCAAGGTGGGCCACGTCATCGTCAACACCACGGAGGACCGCCCCTGGTCGCAGTACTTCTGCTGCATGGTCACGGGCAATCGCGAGTTCGTCTCCCGCAACCCCGTAGCCACCAAACGCGCCCTTCGGGCCTTTCTCAAGGCTGCTGACATCTGCGCGGACCAGCCGGACCGCGCCGCACGTTACATGGTCGAACGCGGCTACGAGAAGGACTACGATCTGGCACTGCGCGTGATCTCCGGCCTGCCCTATCGCCGCTGGCGCGACAGCAATCCGGAAGACACCATCCGGTTCCACGCCCTGCGCCTGCACGAGGCTGGCATGATCCGCGTTCCGCCACAGAAGCTGATTGCCAGAGGAACGGACTGGCGGTTCTTCAACGCTCTGAAGCGAGAGTTGCGGGTGTGACCGCAGAGATCGACTCGCACGTCGAATCCCCGCATACCGAGCCTTCTACTATGGATGATTCCGCTCCAAACACCGACCGCCGGCGGTTGCTCGCACTTGCCGCAGGTATCGGCGCAACAGGGGTTCTCGGTCTACCGAGAACGGCTCAGGCCGATCCGCCAGCAGAGACCAACCGCATTCGCCTCGTCCACGACCCGGCAATCTGCTTCGCGCCACAGTACCTCGCAGAGGAACTGCTCCGGCTCGAGGGTTTCACCGACATCGAGTGGGTCCGAAGCCCGACGACTGCCGCGTACATGGCACTCGACGCGGGCCGCGCTGACATGACGATGGACGCGATACCGGGCCTCATCTACGGCACGGATCGCGGAAGCCGGTTCGTCACTTTGGCGGGCATCCACGCCGGGTGCTACGAGTTGTTCGGGAATCACCTTGTAGGCCACATCCGTGATCTGCGCGGAAAGCGCATCGCCATCTACGCGGATGGGGGCGCGGATCATGTTCTCCTCTCGAGCATGCTCGCCTACGTCGGAATCAAACCCCGCACCGAGGTCGAATGGATCGTGGAGCAATCCCCGGGAGAATCGATGCAGAACTTCATCGATGGCAAGGCAGATGCATATCTCGCCTTTGCGCCCCAACCCCATGAACTGCGCAAGGCCCAGGTCGGGCGGGTGATTCTCAACACTGCCGAGGACAGGCCGTGGTCTCAGTATTTCTGCTGTGGACTGGCAGCCAACCAGGACTTCGTGACCAACCATCCCGCCGCGACCCGTCGCGCCGTCCGCGCCCACCTGAAAGCGGCAGACATCTGCGTGCGGGAGCCGGAGCGTGTCGCCCGATTCCTCGTGGAACGAGGGTACGAGCCCCGATACGAGGTCGCGCTGGCGGTACTGAAATCCCTCCCCTACGATCGATGGCGCGAATCGAACCCCGCCGACACCATACGATTTCACGGCCTTCGGCTCTACGAAGGCGGCATCATCCGGATGTCACCCGCACAGTTGCTTTCCAAGGGGGCGGATTTTCGTATCCTCAATGCGCTCCGACGGGAGCTGAAGTCCTGATTTCGCCGCGGCGCTTTCGCGTACCGAACTTCGGCAAGAGAGAAGACGCGCGCGTGGACAGGGACGACACCGTTCGCGCCGGAGTAGTCCACACGCCACCCACCTACTTCACCTCGAAGATCTCGTACTTCACCGCGTGCCCGCGCTGCACCCACACCATCTTGCCGACGGCCTGGATACGATTCAGCCACGCATACTTCGGCGAAGCGGTCGAGAAGCGCGGTGTCGTGATGAAGTAGGCGTCCGACGCCGCGAGCCGTTCGCCTTTGCCGAGCCGCTCCGCAGCCTCCTTTCCGAGGGCCATCACGCCGCCGTACTCGGCGAAGACGAACTCATGGTCGTCCGTCTCGATCATCACCCGCACGTCCAGGCGCATGGAGCCGTCGGGCATCGCCCGGAGCCAGTCGCCCGACGGCGGGACGATCCGTCCGCGGATCCGCGGCCCGGCGACTTCGCCACCCGCGGGGATGTTCACCACACGCCCGGTGCCGATGGGGATGGGCAGGTCCACCGGCGCTTCCAGGGTCATCAGGAATTCGAGTTGGGGCGCAGACGGCTCCGCGCTGGCGATACCCGGCAACGACGCGCCGAGCAATACAGCAGTGACGATACGCAGAAACATGGCGCTCTCCCGGATCGGCTCCGCCACAGGGCGGCATGCGATGCAGTCTGGGACGGCGGACCTGACACAGCGCATACAGGATCGCCTGCACGGCTGACGGCATGCCGGTCAGACCTCAGTCACCCTCGGATCGGCCTGGTGAAGGCGCAGCGCGAGGAATCGACGGGAGGCGAGACTCGACCCGCCCAGCAGCGGGCAAATCAGGCGTCCAACTGGCCGAGCCACTCTCCCGCGGGTGCGATGCTCAAGGTCTTCCGCGCTTCGAACTGACGCAAGTCCCGGACGAGCTGCACCGACTCCGCGTGAGGAAACTGCTCGGCAAAGCGGAGCAGCGCACGGTGCGGCGACGCGTCCGACAGCTTGCACTCGATCAAGTGGGTGAGTTCCCCGTCGCAGCTGAGGCAGAAGTCGACCTCCGCGCCATCCTTCGTCCGGATGTAGTGAAGGCCGGTTTCGAGTCCCTTCGTATCCCCGACGAAGTTCATCTGCTTGCGCAGCATGACGGCCACGGCATTTTCGAAACGCACGCCATCGTCCGCCTTCACGAGCCCGGTGTCGTAGAAGTAGACCTTCGGGGCCTGGAGCAGCGCGCGTGCGACGTTCCGATGCCAGGGCTGCACGACGATCACGACATACAGCGCCTGCAGGATCTCCAGATATCGCCGAAGCGTTGCGGGTGAGACCGCCAGGTCCCGCGCCATGGACGCGATCGACAGCGGAGACCCCACACGCTCACGCAGCAGGTCGAAGAACACTCGCATCGTGTTGACTTCGTGCAGGCGGGAGAACTCGAGCACGTCCTCGCGGACGAGGTCGGTCGAATACTGGCGACGCCAGCGCTGCGCGTCATCGTCAGTCTCAGCGAGGCACGGCTCCGGGAAACCGCCACGCCGGATGAGGTGAAGCAACGCGGCGTCCGGCGAAACCCCCGCATGACCGCACCACTCCCGGACGGAAACCGGATCGAGATGCAGGTGAAGATAGCGACCGGCGAGCGACTCCCCGGACTGGCGAAACGTCTCCATGCGAGCGCTGCCGGTGACCAGAACGCGCTGGCTGGCCGCCTTGCCATCGATCACGCCCTTCAGCCACGACTTCCAGTCGGGCATCTTGTGGATCTCGTCCAGCACGACCAGCTCGGCGCGCGGGTTCCAGGACTGCTCGCGCAACAGCGCCCGGTCCACGGCGACATCCCAGTTCAAGTATTGGGCGTGGGCGTACTCGGCCATCAGCTGGCGGGCGAGCGTCGTCTTGCCCACCTGCCGCGCCCCGGTGAGAACGACGGACTTCCGCGCCAGATCCCGGCGCACGATCGAGTCAAGGTACCTCTTCATTCGACTATTCGGCCACATATTGACAAAAAGTCGCGACTTTTTATCACAACATGGGCTTTTCGTCGCCCCCTCCACTCGTTGGGCTGCGATCCGGCCCGCTTTACCCCCATCGACTGACTGCTGGCTGACGATGAGGTACCGCCCGACTTTCACCGGAGCGTTCACGCTGGCCATCGACGGAGGCTCACCATCCGTCAGCGGGACGTCAGGCGCACGGACGCAGCATGGAACCCGGCCTCGGACAAGGCCGCGCTGCAACCACCTTTCGAGAAGGAGAAGCCCGATGAAAACTCTGCGTCCCGTGCTCGCAGCCACTGTGCTTGCGATGGCCGGTTCCCTCTTCGCCTTGGCGCCTGCAGCCTGGGCACACCGTCCGGATCAACCGGTTCACCAGTTTGCGGACCTGCCGGAATTCCAGTTCGAAGGCGGCGGTTCCCTGCCGAAACTGCGCATGTCCTACATCACCTACGGCAAGCTCGATGCCGCCCGCAGCAATGCGATCCTCCTGCAGCATGGCTTCGCATCCAATCACCACGGCTTCGATCACTGGATCGGACCGGGACAGGCGCTGGATACCGACAAGTACTTCATCATCGTTCCGGACGCGCTCGGTGCCACCCAGGCGAACTACGCCCATTCGTCGAGCGCCACGAGCAGCGGTCTCAAGATGAAGTTCCCCTTCTACAACGGGCGGGACATGGTGCGCGCGCAGTACCGGCTCGTGACGGAAGTGCTCGGTATCCGCCAACTCTTGGCGATCGGCGGCATCTCCTCGGGCGCGGATCATAGCCTGCAGTTCGCCATCAGCTATCCCGATTTCATGGATGGCGTGATCCCGATCGTGGGGGGCGCGCTCTGGGGATCCCAGGGCTTCTTCTTCGGGCCGCAGCTCATCGCTGCCATCGAGTCCTGCGACGGATGGCGACGCGGCGAGTACGACACCAACCCCGCAAACTGCGCCACGAATGCGCTGTCGGCACTCGTGCCCTACTTCTACACGCGTGACTGGTGGGACCGGAACATCGACTCCCCCGAGGCCTACACGCGCTGGCGGACCAGCCTCGGCAGCTGGTATCTGGACGTGCAGGACGCCCGCGACCTCTACTACCGCGCCATGGCCTGGGGCCGCGGCTGGGTCGGGGATTCACCCGGGTTCAACGGAGACGTCAACGCGGCCCTTCGATCGATCCGAGCGAAGACGCTGTTCATCTACAGCCCTGTCGACCAGCTCCACATGCCCCACCACGTCGAGACCCAGGTCAAGGCGATTCCGCGGGCCCGGGCCGTCGCAGTGGAATCGATCGCGGGACACCTCATCTGCTGCAACGCGGACCCCTCCGCGACACACCGGATGGGGCAGGCCATGACGGAGTTCCTGTCCGGACTCGGCTCGACCCGGTCCTCGGCGAAAGGGCAATAACGTGAGCACACATGACCATCTCCCCCTCGGGCGACGACGGTTCCTTACCCGCGCCGCAGCGCTCACGAGCGTCCTCGCCGGCGTCACCGGCGAGGCCAGGGCCGAGGACCCGCCGCCGGAGACCAGAAAGATCCGGATCCTCCACGTTCCTGCCATCTGCCACGCCCCGCAGTACATCGCGGAGGAACTGCTGCGCCTCGAGGGCTTCACCGACATCGAGTACGTGCAGCACGGCGCGCGCTACATCCCGGCGGCTCTGGCGGGCGCCAAGGCCGATCTGTCCATGTGGAACGCCGCAGAACTGATTCCCCATATCGAGGCCAATGCCGCGCTGTCCGTGCTCGCGGGTATCCACGGCGGCTGTTTCGAGGTCTTCGCCCGGGAGGACATCCGCTCCATCCGGGACCTGCGCGGAAAGACTGTCGCCGTCACGTACCTGGGCGGCGGAGACCACCTGCTGCTCGCAAGCATGCTCGCCTACGTGGGGATCGATCCCGGGGAAGTCCGGTGGCTGCCGGGCACCACGACGCTGTTGGATGCCATGGAAATCTTCGTCAGCGGCCGCGCCGACGTGTATGTCGGGTTCGCACAGCAACCGGTGGAACTGCGAGCCCGGCGTATCGGCCACGTGATCCTGGACACGACGACGGACAAGCCGTGGTCCCAGTACTTCTGCTGCGTGCTGGTCGCCAACCGCGACTTCGTCCGCCGGCATCCGGTCGCAACCAAACGGGCACTCCGGGCAATCCTCAAAGCGGCGGATCTCTGCGACACCGCACCGGACGCGGCCGCGCGGTTCCTGTCGGCCAAGCTGTACGAACCGCGGCTTCGGATCGGCATGGAGGTGCTGGAGAAACTCGAGTACAGCCGCTGGCGAGACGCCAACCCGGAGGACACGATCCGGTTTCACGCACTCCGACTGCGCGAAGTCGGCATGATCCGGAGCCAGCCGGACCGGCTGATCGCACAGGGGGTGGATACGCGATTTCTTCTCGAACTGCGGCGCGAACTGAAGTCATAGGGAGGGTTCGGCACACATCGGCAGCCGATCCGGACCGCGAAGTCGCGCAGGGTCGAAGAGCCCGGACATGCAATGGCGTTCCCACTGCGGGCCAGCGGCGAGTGCCGTCCGGGCGATGGTGGGGGCCAGCTCGCCCGAGTCCCGGAGTGCCGTGGTCTCGTTTATGCTCGGACCTCCACCATCTGCCGCGCCCGTAAGCCATGCGAAGCCTGAAGCACCTCTTCGACCATAACAAGAACTGGGCCGCGAACATCGTCCGCCAGGACCCGGAGTTCTTTACCAAGCTGTCGCAGCAGCAGTCGCCCGAATATCTCTGGATCGGCTGTTCCGACAGCCGGGTGCCCGCCAACCAGATCGTCGGACTGCTGCCCGGCGAGCTGTTCGTGCACCGGAACATCGCGAACATCGTCGTGCATACGGACCTCAACTGCCTCTCGGTGATGCAGTTCGCCGTGGACGTCCTGAGGGTGAAGCACATCATCGTCTGCGGGCACTACGGCTGCTCCGGCGTGCGCGCAGTCATCCAGCACGACCGCATCGGCCTCAGCGACAACTGGCTCCGGCACGTACAGGACGTGAACGAAAAGCACCACTCCCTTTTGAACACGATCCCCGGCGGGTCCGCCGCCACCAACCGACTGTGCGAACTCAACGTGATCGAGCAGGTGGCCAACGTCTGCCAGACCACCATCGTGCGCGACGCGTGGGAGCGCGGTCAGGCCCTGGCGGTGCACGGCTGGATCTACGGCATCGAAGACGGATTGCTGCGCGACATGAAGACCACCGTCTCCGCAGCGGACGACAGCCAATCGGTTTACCGGTCGGCCGTAGCTGCGCTGGCGTAGCGGTTACAGGTCGGTCAGCGACGCCGCGAGTCCCGGGGGCCGTGGCCCTGGCTCGCCCGGCTCCCGGCGCCCCCTCGCCGGGATGGCACGCAGCTCTGGACCTCGGCGAGGCTCTCATGCTGCACTGCAGATTGGCAGCGCGCCGGCCGATCCGTATGTTTCCTGTAAGGACTGAACCGGTAAGGTAAGGCATCGGTCCTCCCGAGCCCGTCCGGCGCGGCGGGAGAAGACTCGTGCGACCATCGCCGCGTCCCCGGGACCGTCCACTGGAGAGCCCAGCGCATGACCTCGGTCGCCGCACCTGCCGCCTGCACAAGAAGGCTCCTCCTGGCGGACGCCTCCACCATCGCCGCGCGGACGATGCTCCGGCGCGCGTCCGATGGCGGGCGTACGGACCGGGATCGATCGTCGCCGTGACCGGACCACACCGATGCGACGCCGCTTTCTGACACTTGCCCCGACCGCCTGCCTGGCACTCGTCGTCCCGTCCGTTGGCCGCAGCGCGCCGGAGTCGCTGCCGCGCATCGGCCCGGCCCCCGACTTCACGCTCATCAATCAGGAAGGCCAGCCGGTCGCCTCCCGTTCGTGGCGCGGCAAGGTCACGGTGGTCACGTTCCTCTTCACGGGCTGCTCCCAGACCTGTCCGCTGCTCACCGCCAAGCTGGTGGGCATCCAGAAGGCGCTCGGCCCCGCGGGCGAGGTCCAGTTTGCCGCCATCAGCGTCGACCCGCTCAACGACACGCCCTCGGCGCTCAAGGCCTATGCGCAGGCGCACTCGGCGGACCTCTCGCGGTTCGCCTTCCTCACGGGGACGATGGCGCAGATCGACGACGTGGTACGACGGTACGCGGTCTATCGCCGCGCCGACCCGGGCGGAAACGTCGACCACACGTTCCTCACATCGATCGTGGACCGGAAGGGCACGCTGCGGGTCCAGTACATCGGCACGCGTTTCGACCCGAAGGAGTTCCTCGCCGATCTCCGGGCGGTGCTCGCCGAAAAGGGCTCCGGCTGACCCCCCGCGATGAACTGGCTCTCCCGCCTCATCGCCCGCGCCCGGGCCTCGATCCACACGAAACTGCTCGTCGCCTTCCTGATCGTGGTGGGCCTGATGCTCGCCTCCGGCCTCGCGGGCCTGAGCGCCCTCGACGAGGTGAACCGCCGTGGCGAGGAAATGGTGCAGCTTCAGCGCAAGATCGCGGCGTACCGGCAGTTGAACCACGACACCATCGGCCAGCTCTACAGCGTGGCCTCGTCGCTGCTCACGCCAGACGAGCGCACTCTGGAAGCCACGTTGCGGCAGCTGAACCAGTTCGGCTACGACCTCGACCGGCTGCAGTACGTGGCACAGGACGAGCGCGAGCTGCTGGCCCGCGTGCGGCACGACTACGAAGAGTTCATCCAGGTGGTCTCGCGCGAGGTCGCACTCATCAAGGCGGGCGACGCCGATGCCGGCCACAGGCTGCAGACCGAGCGCGCATCGCCCCTGGCGGATCGGCTCGAGCGCCTCACGAATGAACTCGTGAACAAGGCGGAATCGGACATGGTAGCGAGCATCGACGCGTCGCACGACACCTACGCACGCTCCAAGCGCGTGGTGGTGGCCTTTGCGCTGTCCAGCATCGCGCTGTCGCTGCTGCTCGGGTATGTGATCTCGACCTCCCTGGTGAGGCCGGTCCGCCAGATGGAAGCCCGCCTGCGGGAAGTGGCTGCCGGGGACTTCCTGCGGCGCGTGGAGATCCCCAACCGCGACGAGCTGGGCACCCTCGCGGCCGACTTGAACCGCATGAGCGAGGAACTCGGTCGCGCGTACAGCGAACTCGAGGCTGCCAGCCGCCACAAGTCGGAGTTTCTCGCCAACATGTCGCACGAGCTGCGCACACCGCTCAACGCGATCCTGGGCTTCTCCGAGGTGCTGAGCGACCGGCTCTTCGGCGACCTCAACGACAAGCAGATCGAGTACGTCCGGGACATCCACAGTTCCGGCCGCCATCTGCTTTCTCTCATCAACGACATCCTGGACCTCTCCAAGGTCGAGGCCGGCCGCATGGAACTGGCGGTCGCGCCGTTCGACCTGCCCACGATGATCGACAACACGCTGCTGCTGGTGCGGGACCGCGCAAGCGTTCGTGGCATTGCACTGGACGTCGACGTAGACGAGCGGATCCAGGCCTTTACCGGCGACGAGCGGCGCGTGAAGCAGATCCTGCTCAACTTGCTTTCCAACGCCGTGAAGTTCACCCCTACCGGCGGTCGCATCGGCGTGGTGGCGAAACCCAAGGTCGACGGCGGCGTGACCATCGCGGTGAGCGACACTGGCATCGGCATCCCGCGGGAGAAGCAGAGCCTGCTGTTCCAGGCCTTCCAGCAGATCGACAACGACGACGGCGTGAAGCGCGAGGGCACCGGTCTCGGGCTCGCACTTGCACGCCGCCTGGCCGAAATGCACGGCGGCAGCATCTGGGTGGACAGCGAGCCCGGGCGCGGCGCCACCTTCACCTTCTCGCTTGCGGAGCAGGCATGGCAAACGAACTGATCCTGATCATCGAGGACGACGACAGCAGCCGCAAGCTCCTCCGGGACACGCTGCAGGTCACCGGCTATCGGACTCTGGAGTCCGTCACCGGAGAAGAAGGCATCCGGCTCGCCACGGAACACCGGCCGTCGCTCATCCTCATGGACATCCAGTTGCCGGGCATCAGCGGCGTCGCGGCACTGCAGGCCCTGCGCAGCGCGTCCGATACCCGTGCCATCCCGGTCATCGCGGTCACGGCCTCGGTGATGAGCGCCCAGCAGAACGAACTCACCCGCGCCGGATTCGACGCGCTCGAATCCAAGCCGATCAGCGTGTCCGGCCTGCTGCGCAAGATCCGCGCGAAGCTCGATGCTCCCGGGGTGACGCCATGATCTCGGCGGCCTTCAGATTGCCCGTCAACGCGCCCCAAGACTCCCGACCGGCCCCGCCATGACCGAGCCCGCCACCATCCTGGTCGTGGACGACCAGGCGCCCAACCGCAAGCTGCTCGCCGACCTGCTGTCGGTCCGCGGCTTCCGCGTGGTCACCGCCGATTCCGGGACCGCCGGGCTCGACGCCATAGCGCGCGAGATACCGGACCTGGTGCTGCTGGACGTGTTGATGCCGGACCGGAGCGGCTACGACGTGTGTCGCGCCATCCGCGCCAATGCGCAGACCGGGGTGCTGCCAGTGGTGATGGTGACCGCGCTCGATCAGACCGAAGAGCGCGTGAAGGGCCTTGAGGCCGGCGCCGACGACTTCCTCAGCAAGCCCATCAACACCACGGAACTCCTCGCGCGCGTGAACTCGCTGCTGCGCGTGAAGACCTACCACGACATGGTGCAGCGGCAGGCCGCCGAGCTGGCCGAGCTGAACGCTGGCCTGGAGCTGCGGGTGCAGGAACAGCTGTCTGAACTCCAGCGGCTCGCCCAGCTGAAACGCTTCTTTCCGCCGCATCTGGCGGAGCGAATCGTCTCGGGCGATGTGGACGACCCCTTGGCAACCCACCGGCGCGAGGTCACGGTCGCCATCCTCGATCTGCGCGGTTTCACGGCGTTCGCGGATACCTCCGAGCCGGAAGAGGTGATGAGCCTGCTGCGGCGCTATCACCAGGAGATGGGGCAGATCATCCAGAGCCACGGGGGCACGCTGGAGCAATTCAGCGGCAGCAGCATGCTGGTCGTCTTCAACGATCCAGTGGTGGTCGTCGATCCGGGCGAGCGCGCCGTGCGGATGGCGCTGGCCGCGCGGCAACGCTTCGACGAGCTGATCGCCGAGTGGCGTCGCCGCGGACACGAGTTGTCCCTGGGCATCGGCATCGCACACGGCTACGCCACGATCGGCGCGATCGGACACGAGGGCCGCATCGCTTACGGCGTCATCGGCCGGGTCACCAATCTCGCGTCCCGGCTCAGCCTCGAGGCCCGCCCCGGTGAGATTCTGGCCGGGGCCTCGGTCCTCGCCGACCTCGAGGACCGCGTCGAGGCGGCGCCGGCGGACCACGTGAATCTCGGCGACTTCGTCCGACCGGGGAAGGCCTTCTCGATCCTTCGTCTCCGTGCCCGAGAGGCCGCGGTGGACGAGGATGTGCCTCCCGTCCGGATCTTCGCGCTGGGTCAGTTCGCACTGTTGAAAAACGGGCAGCCCGTCGCCTTCAGCCGCAAGGTGCAGAAGCGCCCGCTCGATCTGCTGAAGATCCTCATCGCCCACGGTGGCACGCGCGCCGACACGGGCCCGATCATCGGCGCCCTCTGGCCCGATGCAGAGGGCGACGCCGCCAAGGTGTCCTTCGACAGCAACCTGCATCGGCTGCGCAAGCTGCTGGAGGTGGACGATGCCGTGAAGCTCGCCGAGGGCAGGCTCTCGCTGTCGGCGGACAAGTGCTGGGTCGACGTGTGGGCGTTCGAGAAAGTGGTGTCGGAGATCGACGCCGCGATCCACGGCGGTTCGGACGCGGTCCGCGGGGATCTCGCGGCGCTGGCGTCCGATCTGCTCCGTCACTACACCGGCCATTTCATCGACTCGGAGTCCGGCGAGCCCTGGGCGGTCGCCGCAAGGGACCGCCTCAAGTCCAAGTTCCTTCGCTCGGTGACGATGCTGGGCGCGGCGCTCGAGCAGTCCGGACAGTGGGAGCAGAGCACGGCGCTCTATGCCCGCGCCCTGGAACTCGACAACCTCGCCGAAGGCATGTATCGCCGACTGATGATCTGCTATCGCGAACTCGGCGAGACCGCGGAGGCCCTCAACGTCTATCGCCGCTGCCGGGAGATGCTGTCCATCGTGCTCGGCACCAGGCCTTCGGCCGAGACGGAAGCGGTCCGGGCCACCCTGGACCGCTGAACCGGCGGAACCCCGCCAAACGGGCGCGGGAGACGGAACCATCCGGGCTAAAATCGCGGGTCCCTGCCACGGCTCCCCGATGAACGCGCCCGCCCACACCCCCGTCATGCAGCAGTATCTGCGGCTCAAGGCCGAACACGCAGACAAGCTGCTCTTCTTCCGCATGGGGGACTTCTACGAGCTCTTCTACGAGGACGCCCAGAAGGCCGCGCGGCTGCTCGACATCACGCTCACCCGCCGTGGCGCCTCGGCCGGCGAGCCGATCCCGATGGCCGGTGTGCCCTATCACGCGGCGGAGCAGTACCTCGGGCGTCTCATCCGCCTGGGCGAGTCAGTCGCCATCTGCGAGCAGATCGGCGACCCCGCGACATCGAAGGGTCCAGTCGAGCGGCAAGTCACACGTATCGTCACCCCAGGCACGCTCACCGACGCCGCGCTGCTCGACGAGCGCCGCGACAACATCCTTCTCGCCGTCCAGCCTGCGCGGGGCCGCATGGGTCTCGCGTGGCTCTCTCTCGCTTCCGGCGCGTTCCGGGTGATGGAGACCTCCGCCGCCGCGCTGGGCTCCGAACTCACGCGGCTCGCGCCCTCCGAAATTCTGGTGCCCGATGCCTTCGACGGCGCCCTGCCCGAGTCGGTCGGTGCTCCTCGCCGCCGCGTGCCCGACTGGCACTTCGACGAACAATCGGCGCGACGGGGCCTCGCCGAGCAGTTCCGCACACGCGACCTCGCCGGCTTCGGCGCGGATGACCTCGGCCCTGGGCTCGGCGCTGCCGGCGCGCTGCTGCAGTACGCGCGGGCGACGCAGGGCGCCGCCATCGCCCACATCACGGGTCTGGTGGTGGAGCGCACCGACGCGTTCGTCGCGATGGACTCCGCCACTCGCCGCAACCTGGAAATCAGCGAAACATTACGCGGCGAAGCCTCGCCAACGCTGCTTTCTACGCTCGACACGTGCGTCACCTCCATGGGCAGCCGGCAGATGCGCCACTGGCTGCACCATCCCTTGCGGGACCGCGCGGTGCTCCGGGCGCGGCTTTCGGTGGTCACCTGCTTCGCCGAAACGGGTTACGAGGCCCTGCGGGACGCGCTGCGCGAAGTCGCCGACATCGAACGCATCGTCGCGCGCATCGCGCTGCGCACCGCACGACCGCGGGACCTCTCCGGCCTTCGCGATTCCCTGGCGGACCTGCCGCGCATCGCCGCATGTCTGGTATCGATCGACAACCCGCGCGTGCGCGAACTCGAAGCCTCGCTCTCCGTGGATCCCGACATCCCCGCCCTGCTCCGCCGCGCCCTTCAGGAAAGCCCGTCGGCGCTGCTGCGCGAAGGCGGCGTCATCGCGACGGGCTACGACGCCGAACTCGACGAACTGCGGTCCATCCAGTCCGGCGCGTCCGACTACCTCATCGCCCTCGAAGAGCGCGAGCGCCTGCGCAGCGGGATCGCGAATCTCAAGGTCGAGTACAACCGAGTCCACGGCTTCTACATCGAGGTCACGAACGCCAACACCGACAAGGTGCCGGACGACTACCGGCGCCGCCAGACACTCAAGAACGCCGAGCGCTACATCACACCGGAACTCAAGGCCTACGAGGACAAGGCGTTGTCGGCGCAGGACCGCGCACTCGCAAGGGAGAAGGTGCTGTACGAAGCGCTGCTCGACGCCCTCGCCCCGCACCTGGAAACGCTGCAGCACACGGCCGCGGCCCTCGCGGAGCTGGACGTCCTCGCCGCTTTCGCCGAGCGCGCACGCATGCTGGACCTCGTGGCGCCCGACCTGTCCGACGACGAAGGCATCGACATCGAGGCCGGCCGGCATCCGGTCGTCGAGACGCAGGTGGAGGACTTCGTCGCGAACGACACGCATCTCGCCCCTGCCCGTCGCATGCTGCTCATCACCGGCCCGAACATGGGCGGCAAGTCGACGTACATGCGGCAGGTGGCGCTCATCGTGCTGCTCGCCAACTGCGGCGCATTCGTTCCCGCCCGACGGGCACGCATCGGCCCGGTGGACCGGATCTTCACGCGCATCGGCGCGGCAGACGATCTCGCGGGCGGGCGCTCGACCTTCATGGTCGAGATGACCGAAGCCGCCGCGATCCTCAACAGCGCGACGGAGCGCTCGCTGGTGCTGATGGACGAGATCGGCCGCGGCACCTCCACCTTCGACGGCCTGTCGCTCGCCTGGGCGATCGCGCGGCATCTGGTGGAGCGCAATCGCAGTCACTGCCTGTTCGCCACGCACTATTTCGAGCTAACGCGCCTCGCCGAGGAGTATCGCGAGGTCGCCAACGTGCATCTGGATGCCGTCGAACACAAGGACCGCATCGTGTTCCTCCACGCGCTGGAGGAAGGGCCGGCGTCGCGCAGCTACGGCCTGCAGGTCGCGCAGCTTGCCGGCGTTCCGCCGAGCGTGATCCGCGGTGCCCGGCGCAAGTTGCACGACCTCGAGTCCGCCGCCACACCACAGGGCGATCTGTTCTCAGGCGCACCTGCCGCGCCAGTCGCAGAGCCGGAAGTGCATCCCGCGATCGAGAAGCTCCTCGCGCTCGACCCCGATTCGTTGAGCCCGCGCGAAGCGCTCGACGCCCTGTACGCGCTGCGTGCGGCAGCGCTCGAACCGCCTCCGGAACGGTGATACCGCCGTGCCCGCCCTGATGAGCCGATCCGGATGATCTACGACGCGATCGTGGTGGGCGCAGGCCCGGCCGGCAGCTTCTGCGCCCTCACGCTCGCGCAAGCGGGCCGCACAGTGGCCCTTCTGGACAAGGCGCGGATGCCGCGCGACAAGGTGTGCGGTGGCGCGCTCTCGCGCAAGACCCTCGACCTCGCAGGCTTCGATCTGTCCCCGGTCATTCATCACCGCGTGGCGCGGGCCACGCTGGCCTTCCGGAATGAAGCCTCCACGGTGGTCTCGCTTGAGGCCGCCGGGGCCTGCATGAGCGTACGCGCGGAGTTCGATGCTTTCCTGGTGAGCAGGGCGCGCAAAGCAGGCGTCCATGTGCTCGAAACCACGAGCTTCCAGGGCATGACCGAGGACGCCGGTGGCGTGCGGGTCGAGACCTCCGCCGGTTCGCTCAGCGCGCGGCATCTCGTCGGCGCCGACGGCGTGGGCAGCAGCGTGCGGCGCCAGGTGTTCGGCAAGGGGGGGGTTCGGCAGGTCCCGTCCCTCGAAGCCCTGCTGCGGGTCCCGGCGAAGACCCTCGAACACTTCCGCGACCATGCGCTGTTCGATCTGGGCGGCATGGATCACGGCTATGGCTGGATTTTCCCGAAGCGGGACCACCTGAACGTCGGCGTGTATTCCGCGCGCGCCGGACACCATCTGCCGCAACAGCTGGCGCGCTTCATCGCCACGCATCCGATCCTCGCCGGGCACGAGGTGCTCGCCCGCGCCGGCTACGCCATTCCGCTCTTCGACAAGTCGCGCCCGGTGATCCGCGGGCGAACGATGCTCGTGGGGGACGCCGCGGGCTTCGCGGAAGGCGTCTACGGCGAAGGGATCTACTTCGCCATGCGCAGCGGGCAACTCGCCGCGCAGGCCATCGCGAACGGGGCCGAAGGTGCCGCGTCCGAGGCCTACGCGCATGCCGTGAGAACGCACCTCGCCCCCGAACTGCGCTTCTCCAACTGGATCGGTCAGGCGTACTTCGCATTTCCGCGGTTCGCATTCCACCGCCTCGCCATGCATCCTCGCGGCCAGCGGAAGTTTGCCGGCGTCATCACGGGCGACGTGAGCTACCGCGAGTGCTTCTGGGGCGCGATCCGCGCCGTGCCGCGCTGGGCTCTGCGCCGATCGTCCGCCACACGCTGACCATGCGGATCATCGCGCACCTCGACATGGATGCCTTCTACGCGTCGGTCGAGCTGCTGCGCTATCCGGAATTGACGGGCCAGCCCGTCGTGATCGGCGGCGGCCGTCGCCACCAGCCCGAGTCTGCCGCGGATGGCACCCGACGGTTCGCCACCCTGGACAAGTACGCGGGCCGCGGCGTGATCACCACCGCCACCTATGCCGCCCGCGCCTTCGGCGTGCATTCCGGCATGGGCCTGATGAAGGCAGCGGCGCTATGCCCGCGGGCGATCCTGCTGCCGGTGGATTTCGACGAGTACCGCCGCTACTCGCGCCTGTTCAAGGCGGCCGTGGCGGAGATTGCGCCGGTCATCGAAGACCGCGGCATCGACGAGATCTACATCGACTTCAGCGATCTGCCCGGTGTCGAGGCCGATGGCGGCCGTGCCGTCGCGCGCGCGATCAAGGACAACGTCACTCGCACCACGGGCCTCACCTGCTCCATCGGCCTCGCGCCCAACAAGCTGCTCGCGAAGATCTGTTCCGATCTCGAGAAGCCCGACGGGCTCACGCCGATCACACAGGACGACATCGCCGTCCGCATCTGGCCGCTGCCGGCAAAGCGCATCAACGGCATCGGCCCGAAGGCCGCGGCCAAGCTCGCTGAGTTCGGCATACACACGATCGGGGACCTCGCGGCGGCGGCCCCTGTCTGGCTGCTGCAGCACTTCGGCCAGAGCTACGGGCACTGGCTGCACGAGGCCGCGCAGGGCCGCGACGATCGCCCTGTGGTCACCTTTTCCGAGCCCAAGTCGATCAGCCGCGAAACCACCTTCGAGCAGGATCTGCATCCGCGCGAAGACCGCGCGACATTGAGCAACATCTTCACGAAGCTGTGCGAGCAGGTGTCTTCCGACCTGCGACGCAAAGGGTACGTGGGGCGAACGATCGGGCTGAAGCTGCGCTACGACAACTTCCAGACGGTGACGCGCGACGCGACGATCGACCACCACACCGACGATGCCGCGGAGATCCGCCGCGCGGCCGGTGAATGCCTCAAGCGAGTGACGCTCGATCGCCGGCTCAGACTGCTGGGAGTAAGGGTCGGCTCGCTGCTGCCGCGTGAGGCCGCGGCGAACCTCGCCGCGCATTCCACGACCGTGGCGAAGGAGCCCGCCAGGCGCTATCGGACCGACAACGCGACGCTGCCGCTCTTCGACACGTCGGACTGAGCGGCCGCTTCCGTGCAGGAGACCGCGGGCAGCGCGGGCTACGCGGAACGCGTGGACGACGATGAGCCGCCCTGCCGTCGCGCTGCCAATATGGCCTGGGCGAGCTGCCAGACCGCGAGCGCGTAGTTCTGGCTGCGGTTGTAGCGGCTGATCACATAGAAGTTGTCCAGGCCGAGCCAGTACTCGGGCCCGGAGGCGCCCTCGAACAGGAGCAGCGCGGCGCGCTCTCCGTCCTTGAGCGGGCGCTCGGAGGACACACCGGCGCGCTCCAGCGAGGTTCGGTCCGATACGGGCTTGATCCCGAGGGCCACGAGTTCATCCACGGCCTTCCCGGGGGATACCCTCGCAGACAGAACGACGTCCGCGCCGAGCTGCCAGCCGAAATTGCGGAAGTAGCTCGCCACGCTGCCGATGACATCCACAGCACTGCCCCACAGATCGATGCGCCCGTCGCCATCGAAGTCCACCGCGTGCTTGCGCAGGCTGGAAGGCATGAACTGCGGCCAGCCCATCGCGCCTGCGTAGGATCCGCGCACGGCGAGCGGATCGAGAATCCGGTCCCGGCCGAGGAGCAGGAGTTCCTCCAGCTCGCTCTGGAAATACTCGACGCGCCGGGTGCCTTCGAAGGAGAGCGTCACGAGGGCGTCGATGACGCGGAATGTGCCTGTCACCTTCCCGTAGATCGTCTCCACGCCGATGATCGCGACGATCACCTCGGGAGACACGCCGTAGGCATCCCGGGCGCGGTTCAACGCGACCTCGTTCTCATTCCAGAACTTCACGCCACCGTCGATGCGATGGCGGTTGAGGTAGACGGGGCGGAACTGGCGCCAGGGCTTCGCCGTACCCGGCGCAGCCATCGCTTGCAGCACTCGCGGCTCCACACGGGCCTCCAGCAGGATCTCGCTCAGCCTCACGCCATCCAGATCGTGCTTGAGGACGATGCGCTCGACGAACGAATCCATGTCGGAGCGCAGCCGCGGCGGGAACTCATAGGCAGCTGCCGCGAGCGGCATCGCCGCCAGCGACGCCAGAAATCCGCGACGGGACCGGATCACGGAACGGCCCGGTCGATGACGATGGCGAGCCCCTTCGCCCCGACGGCGACCGGCCCTGTCTGACCTTCGAGGTCGCCGCTCGCGGGCATCGGGTTGCCGGAGCGCGAGATGCGCGCCCCGACGATCACCTGCCCGGCGGCCGACAGCGTGCGCCCCTCGGCCATCGCCATGCTGTCGTCCAGCGTGAAGGTGAGCGGCAGATCCTTCACCTGCTTGCGCAGCACCGCGAGCGGCATGCGCGGGCCTTCGGCGGCACGGGCGAAGATGAACACGATGTCCTCGGGCTTTGCCTGCCCCTCGAGGGCGGGAGCCAGCGAGACCCGCCCGTCCACCTTGCCGGCGGCGGCTGGTGCCGCCCCGGCGGGCTTCGCGGACTGCGCGAGTTCCTCCCGGGCCTTGTCGATGCCGCCCTGGACGGCCTGCGCATACTCGGACCCCGGCGGCGCGAGCGAGAGCAGACGCTCCCAGAAATCGATGGCCTTCGGGAAATCCTTCGCCTCGAACGCCGCGGTACCGAGCAGCGCGAGCGCCTTCTCGCTGCGCGCGTCGAGTTCGAGCGCCTTACGCGCCTCCGTCAGGGCCTGCCCCTCGATACGACCGCCCTGGGACAGCGCGATGGTCTCGGCGAAGTCCGCCCGCAACTCGGCGTCCTGCGGCGCGAGGGCGACCGCCCGGCCGAAGGCGCGTACGGCGTCCGGCAGCTTCTCGAGCGCCCGGTAGGACCGCGCCAGCATGATCCAGCCCTTGGGATCGTCGGGCTTCTCCGCCATGCGCTGAGCGAGGCGGGTCGTGAGTTCGACCATTTTCGTGCGCTCGGCGGCGTCCTCTTCGGACATGCCGAGCCGCTGGACGGGGTCTAGCGCCGTGGGAGTGCCGGACAGGCGGTAGCCGACCATCGCCGTAGCGGGCAGAGCAAGCGCGAGGACGATGGCCACGATCTTTCCCGATCGCGCCACGACGGGCGCCTGCTGTGCCGTTGTGCGGAGGTCTTCGGCGAGGCGCTGCTCGATCTCGCTTCGCGCAGCGGCATGCTGATCGGCAGACAGGGTGCCCTGGGCCAGATCGCGCTCCAGCTCGGCGAGCTGGTCGCGGTACACGGACACGTTGGCGGCGTCCTGGGTGACGGCCCCGGCAGGACTCCGGCGGAGCAGTGGGGGCAAGACGAGCCCGAGCGCCACTGCGACGAGCAGGGCGGCCAGAAGGGAGAAGGTCAACATCGGATGATCCGGGCGCGGGCCGCACGTCAGTGCACTGCACTGATCCGGCGCGGCCGGGTGGCAAAGGCGGGATTATCGCGGAAACGGTCCGCGGACGCATGCCGCCGGGTTGAACCGCCCCGGAGAGGTGCATCCGGAGTTTCGTGGGCGCAGTGTGACTTTCTCACTTGTCCTGCCCATCGGACGGCGCCTAGCATCCCACGCAGGAGACTTTGCGGGCCCTGGCGGCCCGAAAGCTCTTCCCTGGCAACGCGTGGCAATCGGGAGAAGACATGACCAGCAGTGACAACAAGACCCTCGGCAAGCGACTGACCGGGGTGGTGGCCGGGGCGATGCTCCTGGCCGGAAGCCTCTCGGCCGGTGCGGCGGTGACGATCGGCCAGATCGAGGACTTCGAGGACGGCACGACCGGAAACTGGGGGACTGGACAGCCATCCCCGCTGCAACCGCAGAACATCGGCTCGGGCGGCCCCGCCGGCCTCGACGACAACTATCTTCTTGCCCGATCGAGCGGCGGCGCCGGTGCGGGAAGCCGCCTGGTGCTCATCAACGAGGTCGACTTCACGGGCGACCTCGCCGCCGCAGGTGTGACGGGCATCAACATGGACGTCAACAACCTGGGCGCGACCGCCCTCTCCCTGCGGCTGTTCGTGGAAAGCGCCAAAGGCAACACGGTCTCCACGAACGCGATCGAGCTGCCCTCGGGTTCCGGCTGGCAGTCGGTCGCGTTCTCGCTGCTGCCGGAAGACTTGTCCTCAACGAGTCCGCTCGGTCCGGTGCTGGCCGCCGTGACGCAGATTCGCCTCTTCCACAACGCTGCAGCCGTCTTCCCGGGCAGCCCCATCGCGGCGAGCCTCGGCATCGACAACGTGTCCGCGGTGCCTGAACCCGGCGCCAAATGGCTCACGGCGGGCGGCCTCTGCCTGCTGGGCGCCTATGCGGTGGCCCGGCGTCGGCAGGTCGCGAAGCAGCCCGCCACGCCCCGTCACTGATCGCCGCGCTCGACGGCGCTTACCCCCCGAAAGCAGGCTTTGCCTGCTTTCACCCCCCTCTCGCCCGGCGACTGCCGGGCGAGTTTTTTTGGCGCGACGATCTGCCCTCCGGCAGCGGCAGTGCCGTCTGATACTTCACCTGTTTCAGCGCAACGCTCGACTGGATGTTGCCGACGCCCGAGACCCGCGACAGGAAGTTCACGATGAATTCCTGCAGCGCCGCCAGATCCGGGACCACCACGCGAAGCAGATAGTCGGCATTGCCGGTCATGAGGTAGCACTCCATCACCTCCGGCCTGACGGCCATCGCTTTCTCGAACGTCTCCAGCGCCGCCTCGATCTGTCGCTCGAGCCGCACCTGGATGAACACGCTCACCTGCAGGCCGAGCCGATGGGCATCGAGCAGCGTCACGTACCGGGAGATGAGACCCGCCTCTTCGAGCGCGCGCACGCGGGCCAGGCAGGGCGACGGGGACAGATCCACGGCCCGGGCGAGTTCCACGTTGGTCATTCGGGCGTTGTCCTGCAGGAGGTCGAGCAGTTTCCAGTCGATGGCGTCTAGGGCGGGTTCGGGGTGCATGGCAGTTGGGGGAGAGAGTCGCTGGCGCAGGGTCTGCACCCCGCAAACCGCGATGGTAGACGAATCTGCTGCGATTCAATCCGAACACAGCAGAATCTGCTTTCACGAGCCCCGCCAGACAGCATCCACGGCACCCCATACTTCCGCTTTCCCGGTACGATCCGAAGATTCCACGGTCGCGCGAGGCGCCACCGCGTCCCTTTCTTCCGGAGTCCCGTTCCATGTCCGATCTTTCCGATCTCCCGCAACTCGACTGGTCCACCTTCTGGCGCGTGATGCCCAAGGACCTCGACCCGGTCGAGACGCGCGAATGGCTCGACGCCCTCGATGCGGTCATCGAGCACCTCGGACCGGAACGCGCGACCTATCTGCTGCGGCGCCTGCTGGACCACGCCCGAGACCACCGCGTGCCGATGCCGCCGGTGCTCAACACGCCCTACCGCAACACCATCCCGCTCGCGGGCCAGCCGCAGTTCCCCGGCAACCTGGACATCGAGCAGCGGCTGATCGCACTGGTGCGCTGGAATGCGCTGGCGATGGTGGTCCGCGCGAACAAGGCGCACGCCGAACTGGGCGGCCATATCGCCAGCTACGCCTCCGCGGCGGACCTGTTCGAGGTGGGCTTCAATCACTTCTTCCGCGCCGGCCAGGGCGGCGACCTGATCTACTTCCAGCCGCACTCGGCGCCGGGCGTGTACGCGCGCGCCTACCTGGAAGGCCGCCTCACCGAGGAGAACCTCGACAACTACCGGCGCGAGACCGGCGGCAAGGGCCTGTCGTCGTACTGCCACCCGTATCTCATGCCGACGTTCTGGCAGTTCCCCACCGGCTCCATGGGCCTCGGGCCGCTCAATGCCATCTATCAGGCGCGCTTCCTCCGCTACCTGGAAAACCGCGGCATTCTCGAGACGCAGGGCCGCAAGGTGTGGTCCTTCCCGGGGGACGGCGAGATGGACGAACCGGAATCCCTCGCCGGCCTGTCGCTCGCGGCGCGTGAAGGTCTCGACAACCTGATCTTCGTGGTCAACTGCAACCTGCAGCGCCTCGACGGTCCGGTGCGCGGCAACGGCTCCGTCGTGCAGGAACTCGAAGGCCTGTTCGCCGGCGCCGGCTGGAACGTGATCAAGCTGCTGTGGGGCTCCGACTGGGACCCCCTGTTCGCCCGCGACCACGACAACGTGATCGTGAAGCGCCTGCACGAGACGGTCGACGGCGAGTTCCAGAAGTACGCCGCGACGGATGGCCAGTTCAACCGCGATCAGTTCTTCAACAAGTACCCGGAACTGCAGGCGCTCGTCGCGCACATGACCGACGAGGACATCGACCGCCTGCGCCGCGGCGGCCACGACCCCATCAAGATCTACGCGGCCTATCACGCCGCGATGAACCACAAGGGTCAGCCCACCGTGATCCTCGCCCAGACCAAGAAGGGCTACGGTATGGGCCACTGGGGTCAGGGCAAGATGACCACGCACCAGCAGAAGAAGCTGGACGACGAGGCCATTCTCGCCTTCCGTGACCGCTTTGCGCTGCCCATCTCGGACGATGACGCGACGCACCTGCGCTTTCACAAGCCGTCGCCCGACAGCCCCGAGATGAAGTACCTGCACGCCCGCCGAGAGGCGCTCGGCGGCTACCTGCCCCAGCGCGCGGGCAAGGCCGAGGTGCTCCCGGTGCCCGAGCACGCGACGCTCTCGAAGTTCCTCGAGGGCACGAACGGCCGCGAGCAGTCCACCACGATGATCTTCGTGCAGATGCTCACGCAGTGGCTCAAGGACCCGAAGCTCGGCAAGCAGATCGTCCCCATCGTCGCGGACGAGGCCCGCACCTTCGGCATGCAGGCGCTGTTCCGCCAGGTGGCCATCTACTCCTCCGTGGGGCAGTTGTACGACCCCGAAGACCGCGACGAACTGCTCTACTACAAGGAAGCGAAGGACGGCCAGATTCTGGAAGAAGGCATCACCGAGGCCGGTGCGGTGTCGTCGTGGATCGCCGCGGCCACCAGCTACAGCGCGCACGGCGTGCCGATGCTGCCGTTCTACATCTTCTATTCCTGCTTCGGCTTCCAGCGCATCGGCGATCTCGTCTGGGCCGCCGGCGACTCCCGCGCCCGTGGCTTCCTGCTGGGCGCGACGGCCGGCCGCACGACGCTGTCCGGCGAAGGCCTGCAGCACGAAGATGGCTCCAGCCATCTGCTGTTCGCCACGGTGCCCAACTGCGTGGCGTACGACCCCTGCTATGGCTACGAGCTCGCCCTCATCGTCGAGGACGGCGCGAAGCGCATGCTGGAGAAGCAGGAAGACGTCTTCTACTACGTGACGGTCATGAACGAGAACTACGTGCACCCGGGCATGCCGGCCGGCGCGGAGGAAGGCATTCTCAAGGGCATGTACCGTCTGCAGAAGTCCGACGCGAAGAAGCCGAAGGCGCGGGCGCAGCTCTTGGGCTCCGGCACCATCCTGCGCGAGGTCATCGCCGCGGCGGAACTGCTCGAGAAGGACTGGGGCGTCGCCGCCGACATCTGGAGCGTGACGAGCTTCACCGAGATGCGGCGCGACGGCCTGTCGGCCGAGCGCTGGAACCGCTTCCACCCGCTGCCCGCCGATCAGAAGAAGCCGTGGGTCGAACAGTGCCTGGCAGGCACGGAAGGCCCGGTCATCGCCGCCACCGACTACATGCGCGCCGTGCCCGATCTCGTGCGCACCTGGGTGCCCGGCCATTACGTCACGCTCGGGACCGACGGCTTCGGCCGCAGCGACACTCGGGCGGCCCTGCGTCGGTACTTCGAGGTCGACCGGTTCCACGTAACCGTTGCCACGCTCAAGGCTCTGGCTGACGAAGGCAAGCTGGCGCCCACTGTAGTGGCCGAGGCGATCCAGCGCTACGGGCTGAACGCCGAGGCCGGCGACCCCTGGGAGGCGTGATCGCCTCCGGGAACAGCATGGTCATTCAGGACGTCCGGTTCGGCGAACTGGTCGAGCGCTACGAACTGTTCCTGTTCGACGCGTACGGTGTGCTCGTGCATGGCACCGGCATCATGCCGGAGGCTCCTGCGGCCATCGCCAGCCTGGAGCGCGCCGGCCGCCCCTACTACGTCGTCACCAACGACGCCTCGAAACTGCCTGCGACCGCGGCCCAGCGCTACCAGCGGCTCGGGCTGCAGCTCGATCCGCAGCGCATCCTCACCTCGGGGATGCTGCTGCAGGAACACTTCCGCACGCACGGTCTCGCGGGCGCGCGCTGCGCGGTGCTGGGGCCGCCCGACGGCATCCGTTACGTGGAACTCGCCGGCGGCGAGGTCGTCCCGGCGGACTCGCCCTTCGACGTCCTGGTGATCTGCGACGAATCCGGCTTCCCCTTCGTCGAAACCGCGGACGCCGCGCTCACCTCGATCATCCGCAGCATCGACGCCGGTCGTACCGTGCAGCTCGTGCTGCCGAACCCGGACATCCTCTATCCCGATGGCGTAGATGCCTTCGGCTTCGCGGCCGGCAGTGTCGCCCTGATGTTCGAAGCCGCCCTCGCCCGGCGCTATCCGGGACGCGAAGGTCTGCGCTTCACGCCGCTGGGCAAACCGCAGGCCGGCCTCTACCGGCAGGCTCTCGCGCTCGCCGGCACGGACAACGCCGTCATGATCGGCGACCAGCTCGAAACCGACATCGCTGGTGCCAATCGCGCCGGCGTCGACTCGGCTCTGCTCACGACCGGCGTCAGCCTTGGCGATCTCGCCGGCGTCGACGCCGCCATCCGTCCCACCTGGCGCATCGCGAGCCTGGCGCCATGATTCCCGCCACCCGGAAACCGGTCGACGCGTCGGCCGGGTTCCTGATGGTGCTCCTGTGCGCCCTGTGGGGCTGCAGTCACGTCGTCACCAAGCTGGTCGCGCCGGACGTGTCGCTCCTGATGCAGGCGGGCTTGCGCTCTTCCCTCGCTACCGTGCTGCTGTTCCTCTGGACCCGCGTGCGCGGCGTACCGCTCTTCGATCGCGACGGCACGCTGTGGCCAGGTCTCATGGCAGGTCTGCTGTTCGCGGGGGAGTTCCTCTTCATCTTCCTCGGCCTCGCGCACACCACTGCATCGCGCATGGTGGTGTTCGTCTACCTGGCGCCGATCCTCACGGCGATCGGCATCCACTTCTTCGTGCCCGGTGAGCGGCTCACGACCCGCCAGTGGCTCGGCGTGCTGCTGGCGTTCGCGGGCATGGGCACCGCCTTCGGCGAGGGCTTCGTGAGTTCCCGGGGGTCGCTGCTGGGGGATACCTTCGGCGTGATCGCCGCGGTGCTCTGGGCGGCGACGACGGTATGGATTCGCGCGACGCGCCTCACCAACACCGGCGCGGAGAAGATGCTCTTCTACCAGCTGGCGTTCTCGGCGGTGTTTCTGGTGGCGGCATCGCCCCTGACGGGCGAGCCCGGCGTCGTCCGCTGGAGCACCATGGCGATGTCCGGACTGGTGTTCCAGGGTGCGATCGTCGCGTTCGCGAGCTATCTCGCGTGGTTCTGGCTCCTCACACGCTATCGCGCCGCGAACCTTTCGGTATTCGGGTTTCTCACACCGCTGTTCGGCGTCGCCGCTGGCGTGATGGTGTTGAACGACCCGATCAGCGTGACATTCGTGTTCGCCATCGCGCTGGTCGGCGGCGGCATCTTTCTCGTGAATCGACGGGCGTCGTAATTGCGACGGCGTCCCCGGAGTCGGGGCGTTCGCCCCTCGTCCGGGTTACGGCCCTGCATCGCGCCGAATGAAAACGCGTAGCCCGGACGAGGCCCTGCAAGGGCCGACTCCGGGGCATCGGCATCCACAATCCGCAGACCACACCGCGCCACCGCGTAGCCCGGACGAGGGGCGAACGCCCCGACTCCGGGAACAACATCGCTCCCGACTCACCCGATCCCGAGCGCGCGCAGGCGTTCCACGAGACTGGCAAGATTCTCTTCCGCCGAGCCCGCGTCCGTCCGCACGATCACCTCGGGCGCTTCCGGCGGCTCGTACGGCGAATCGATGCCGGTGAAGTTCGCGAGCTCGCCGCGTCTCGCCTTGCGATACAGACCCTTCGGATCCCGCGCTTCCGCCACGGCGAGCGGCACGTCGACGAACACCTCGATGAACTCACCCTCCGCGAGCATCTCGCGCGCAAGGTGGCGCTCCGCACGGAACGGCGAGATGAACGCCGTGATGACGATCAACCCCGCATCCACCATGAGCTTCGCGACCTCGGCGACCCGGCGGATGTTCTCGACCCGATCGGCCTCGGTGAAACCGAGGTCGCGGTTGAGTCCGTGGCGGACGTTGTCGCCGTCGAGAAGGTACGTGTGGCGGCCCGCCGCGTGCAGATGCCGCTCGAGTCCGTTGGCGAGCGTCGACTTGCCCGCACCGGACAGCCCCGTGAACCAGATCACGCACGGACGCTGTGCCTTCTGGAGCGCGCGCGCTTCCTTGTTCACATCCACCGGCTGCACGTGGATGTTGTGCGCCCGTCGCAGAGCGAAGTGGATGAGCCCGGCGCCCAGCGTGTGATTCTCGATGCGGTCGATCAGGATGAAGCCGCCGGTGTCGCGATTGACGTGGTAGGGATCGAAGGCGATAGGCCGGTCGAGACTCACGTTGCACACGGCGATCTCGTTCAGGGCGAGGGACTTCGCCGCCAGGTGTTCAAGCGTATTGATCTGGATCTTGTACTTGATGTCCGTGATGGACGCGCTGACGGTCTTCGCACCCAGCTTGAGCAGGTAGGGTCTGCCGGGCAACAGCGGCTCGTCGTGCATCCAGACGATGGTGGTCTCGAACTGGTCGGCCACCTCGGCCGGGGCGTCGGCCCGCGAGAGAACATCACCGCGGGAGACATCCACCTCGTCTTCGAGAACGACCGTGATCGCCTGACCCGCCACGGCGCGCGGCAGATCTCCGTCGTGGGTCATGATGCGGCGCACCGTACTCTCGCGACCGGAGGGCTGGACGCGAAGACGGTCACCAACCGTCACCTCACCGCTCACGACGGTCCCGGCGAAGCCACGGAAATCCTGGTTCGGGCGGTTCACCCACTGCACGGGAATCCGCAGTGCGGAGTCGCCGGCATCGAGTCGGGACACCTCTACCGCCTCCAGGTGTTCGAGCAGACTCGCCCCCGTGTACCAGGGCATCGCGGCACTGCGCATGGTGACGTTGTCACCCCGCAGTGCGGACACCGGGATCGCCGTGAACTCTGCAATCCCGATGCGTTCCGCGAACGCCCGGTAGTCGGCGACGATGGCATCGAACCGCGCCTGCGAAAACTCGACCAGGTCCATCTTGTTGACCGCCACCACGAGCTGGCGGATGCCGAGCAGCGACACCAGGAACGAATGGCGGCGGGTCTGCGTGAGAACGCCCTGTCGCGCATCGATCAGGATCACCGCGAGGTCGGCATTGGAAGCGCCCGTCACCATGTTGCGCGTGTACTGCTCGTGGCCCGGCGTGTCAGCCACGATGAACTTGCGCTTCTCCGTAGCGAAGAACCGGTAAGCCACATCGATGGTGATGCCCTGCTCCCGCTCGGCGCTGAGGCCGTCCACCAGCAGCGCGAAATCGAGATCGTCGCCCTGCGTGCCCACTTTGCGGGAGTCGGCTTCCAGCGCCGCGAGCTGGTCTTCGAACAGCGACTTGGCTTCGTACAGCAGGCGGCCGATGAGAGTGCTCTTGCCGTCGTCCACGCTGCCGCACGTGATGAAGCGCAGCAGGCTCATGTGGCGATGGGCCCGGAGGTATTCGACGATGTCGCCGGTGGCGAGGTCCTGGTTGCTCATGGCTTGCTAGAAATACCCCTCCTGTTTCTTCTTCTCCATCGACCCGGTGCTGTCGTGGTCGATGACTCGGCCCTGCCTTTCCGAAGTGCGGGCGAGCAGCATCTCGCGGATGATCTCCGGCACCGTGTCGGCCTGTGACTCGATGGCACCGGTGAGCGGATAGCATCCGAGTGTACGGAACCGAACCTTCCGCATCTGCGGCCGCTCGCCCGGCTCGAGCGGCATGCGATCGTCGTCCACCATGATCAGCGTGCCATTGCGCTCCACGACCGGCCGCTCGGCTGCGAGGTAGAGCGGCACGATCGGGATGTTCTCCACGTGGATGTACTGCCAGATGTCGAGCTCGGTCCAGTTGGAGAGCGGGAAGGCCCGGATGGACTCGCCCGGCCGCTTGCGCGCGTTGTACAGACGCCAGAGCTCCGGCCGCTGGTTCTTCGGGTCCCACCGGTGCTGGGCCGTGCGGAAAGAGAAGATGCGCTCCTTGGCGCGAGACTTCTCTTCGTCACGCCGCGCGCCGCCGAACGCCACGTCGAACTTGTGACGATCGAGCGCCTGCTTGAGCGCCTGGGTCTTCATGATGTCGGTGTGCACTGCCGAGCCATGCGTGAAGGGATTCACGCCCATCGCCAGACCTTCGGCGTTGGTGTGAACGATGAGCTCCATGCCCACCGTCTTCGCCATAGCGTCGCGGAACGCGTACATCGCCCGGAACTTCCAGATCGTGTCGACGTGCAGCAGCGGGAACGGCGGCACGGCCGGATGGAAGGCCTTCATCGCGAGGTGGAGCATCACCGCGCTGTCCTTGCCGATCGAGTAGAGCATCACCGGGTTGTCGGCCTCGGCGACGACCTCCCGCATGATGTGGATGCTCTCGGCCTCCAGCTGCTGGAGGTGTGTCAGATCGGGACTGCCTGCCATTTTTCGATTCCGTGTGCCGTCGACCGCGGTGTGGTCGGGCGGAGAGTTCCGCCAGCCTGCTCCGGGCCACCGGGATTCTCACCCGAATCACGATGATCGTGTAGCGTCCGGCACCAAGGAGCCAGGCACTTCAGACATCGGTGAGCCCTGGTGGCCCGCCGATGCCCCGGCACGCAAGGTGTCGACGTCTGTATCCGCCGGTCCGCGCCCCGATCGTTCGGCCCGCGATACGCTGCCGTGCCGCGAGAGCCGATCGACCGTTCACGCCCCGTTCGACTCAGAGTCGGAACGGCTACACTCGCACCGGGGAGAATCTCTCCACCAACCTTTACGCGGAGTGCACTGTTGAGCGAACAAATCACGCAATCGACGTTTCATGGTCTGCCGGCTTCCCGGCTCGACGCACCGGGCGGTGGTCAGGCCACCGTCACCGACTTCGGGGCCCACGTGGTGTCCTGGAGCCCGGCGCAGGGCGATGAACGGCTGTACATGAGCGAGCAGGCCGTGTTCGACGGCACGAAGCCGCTCCGCGGCGGCGTGCCCGTGATCTTTCCGCAGTTCGGCGCGTTCGGCTCCGGCGTGCGTCACGGATTCGCCCGACTGCTCAAATGGAATCGCACGGAACACCGTTCGGGTCCGGACTTCTCGACAGCCACGTGGACCATGGTCCCGACGGACCCGGCGCAGCGTGTGCCGGCCGTGGTGGAGATGACGGTCTGCGTGGAAGGCGGTCGCCTGGACCTGGAACTGCACATAGCCCACACGGGAGGAGAAGCGTTCGAATTCACCGCGGCGCTCCACACCTATCTGCGCGTGCCTGACATCGCGAGCACGACGCTGGTGGGGCTGCAGAACTATTCGTACATGGATCAGTGCGACGGCGGCGCGGTCCGCGAACAGACCGAAAGGCACCTGCGCATCGACCGGGAGGTGGATCGCATCTATCGCGATGCGCCCGGCCGGCTGGACGTCATCTCCCGTGATTTCACGACGCGCATCATCCAGGACGGGTTCACCGACACAGTGGTCTGGAATCCGTGGGTGGAACGGAGCAAGGCCTTCGCCGACCTGTCCGCGGAAGGCTATCGACGATTCGTCTGCGTGGAGGCCGCGAGCGTGCTCACGCCCGTTCGCCTGGAACCCGGTCAGGAGTGGGCCGGGCGTCAGACGCTCGCGGCCGTCTGATCACCCGTATCCCGACGTTCCACGGGAGGGTCAGGCAGCCCGTTCGAAGTGCTTGAGGAGCTTGTGCAGCGCGCCCGACGTTTCGGCGAGAGTCGCCGACGCGCGTTCGATCTCGCCAATGCCGTGGACGTTCTCCTCGGTGAGCGCGCTCATCTTCTCCATGCTCATCGCGACTTCGTGCGACGCCTGCGACTGCTGTTCGAGCATGGAGGCGATGTCGCGGGCGGATTCCGCCACACCGCGGCTAGCATCCTGGATCGCCTCGAGGCTCTCGTTCGACGACTGGATCAGACCCGTGCCGCGATTGACCTGCGCCACGGCAGCCTGCATGGTTTCCGTGGCGCCGCTCGTGCCCGCCTGAACTTCCGCCACCGTCGACGCGATATCGATGGTGCTTGCGCGGGTCCGCTCGGCGAGCTTGCGGACCTCGTCGGCGACCACCGCAAAACCGCGTCCCTGTTCGCCAGCACGGGCCGCCTCGATGGCGGCATTGAGCGCGAGCAGATTGGTCTGTTCGGCGATCTCCTGGATGGTGTTCGTCACCACCGAGATCTTGCCGACCGCGCTGCTCAGCATCTCGATCCGCCCCTTTGCCTCGTCGACGACACGGACCACCTCATTCGTGGCGGTGAGCGACTCGTCCATGCGCGAACTGCCCTGCGCGACCACGTCGATGGTGTTCGCCGCGTAGGAGGAACTGCGATGGGTGGCGTCCGAGATTTCGGAAACCGACACGGAGAGCTCCTCCAGCGCCGCGGCGACACCTGCGATGCCGTCCGACTGCCGGTGGGATCGCTCCAGAAGGCTGGTGGCTTCCTTGGCGAGTTCCTTGGCGTCGGTTTCGACGGAATCCGCGGCCACGATGACGTCAGCGATGACCGCGCGCAGGTTCACCTTCATGGTCTTCAGCGCAACCAGGACCTCCGCGAACTCGCGGGACCCGCGGATCTCCACATCGGATTCGAGATCGCCTTCGGCGATCTGCTGCATCGCAAGTTTCGCGCTCTCGACGCCTCCGGTCACTTCTCGCCACAGCCAGGCGTAAGCGCCCAGACTGCCGAGGACCACGGCGGCGCCGGCCACCACGGACCAGGGCTGCGGCAGCAAGGCGGCCGCCACGCCCAGCGCGGAAACGCCGGCGAACACGCCGGCGATCTTGCCGCGCAGGGATCGCCCGAACGTCACGGGCGTTCGAGCCATCTTCTCGCTCCCGTTGCGGACGGCCGAGTAGAGGGCAGCCGCCTCGGACTTGGCGTGCTCGGTAGGACGGGCACGGACGGACATGTAACCGACAGGCTCACCATTCCTTGTGAGCGGGCTCACGTACGCATCCACCCAGTAGAAGTCCCCGTTCTTGCACCGGTTCTTCACGCGGCCGCGCCAGGGCACCCCTGCCCTGACGGTCGCCCACAGATCTTCGAAGGCTTCCCGGGGCATGTCGGGGTGGCGCACGATGTTGTGCGGCTGCCCGACCAGTTCCTCTTCCGTGAACCCGCTGATGCGCACGAAGGCGGGATTGGCGTAGGTGATCTTGCCCTTGAGGTCCGTCTTGGTGACGATGGGCTTGCCCGGCTCGACGTGCTGCTCCACGCCTGTGGTGGGAGCCTGCATGCGGGCGGCACGCCCGCGGGGAGTGGAATCTGACATGGGAAAGGTCTTCCGAAAAATGGCCATTGGGCTGCCCACCGGCAACCCTTGTCGGCCTGTCCGTCACTGAACGGCTCCGGAAAACAACTCTTGAGGGTGACTTGGGAGAGATTCCCAGGTCACCGGGGTCAGGAAGTGCCCGGCCCCGCCAGTTCCGCGTGGAAACCCAGCGCCTGCAGCGCCTTGACCACCTGGTTCGCATGGTCGAAGCCCCGGGTTTCGAGAACGAACTCGACCTCGGCGTCCTGCAGGGGCAGGTCGGAGAAGGCGCGCTGGTGATGCACCTCCTCGATGTTGGCGTTGGCCTCGCCGATGGCTGCCGTCACCCTGGCGAGCGACCCGGGGAGATCCCGCAGGCGGACGCGCAGCCGCGTGAGGCGCCCGGACCGCACCATGCCGCGCTGGATCACATCGGCGAGCGTCAGCGGGTCGATGTTGCCGCCGCAGAGGATCAGCGCGACCCGCCGCCCGACGAAGCGCTCCGGGTAGCGCAGGAGCGTCGCGAGCCCCACAGCGCCAGCACCCTCGACGACGGTCTTCTCCACTTCCAGCAGGAGCAGCAGAGCCCGCTCGATGTCGCCCTCGTCCACGAGCAGCACATCGCTCACCAGGCGCCGCACGATCTCGAGCGTAAGCTTTCCGGGGGATTTGACGGCGATGCCATCGGCAAGGGTGCTCGCCCCGAACTCGGGCGTCCTTCCCGCCAGCGCGGCAGCCATGGACGGGAACCGCACCGTCTGCGCGCCGATCACCTCGATATCGGGACGCAGCGCCTTGGCCGCCGTGGCGATGCCGGAGATCATGCCGCCCCCGCCGACCGGCACGACGATGGCATCGAGGTCCGTGGTGACGTCGAACATCTCCAGCGCGAGCGTGCCCTGCCCCGCGATCACGAGTTCGTCGTCGTACGGGTGCACGAGCGTCAGGTTGCGCTGCTGCCGCACATCGAGTGCGTGGGCCTTGGCTTCGTCGAAGTTCTCGCCCGCGAGGATCACCTCGGCCCCGTAGGCTCGGGTGTGCTCGACCTTCACGTGCGGCGTGAAGCGAGGCATTACGATCACGGCCGGCACGCCCAGTCGGCGCGCGTGATACGCGACACCTTGCGCGTGATTGCCAGCCGAGACCGCGATGACGCCGGCCGCGCGCTGCTCGGGTGTGAGCGCCGCGAGCCGGTTCAGTGCGCCGCGCTCCTTGAAGGAGGCCGTGAACTGGTGATTCTCGAACTTGAGCCAGACTTCGGCGCCGGTGATGCCCGAGAGCGTGCGCGAATGCAGGAACGGCGTGGTGACGATCTGACCCGAGATAGTGCGTGCCGCCTCTCGGATGTCATCGAGCGTCAGCGGATCGGGCATGGGAACTCCGGATGAAACGCGCAGGAAACAAAAAACCCGCCGAAGCGGGTTTCAGACACGACGGCAGCCGTTGAATTCAGAGTGCCTGGATATTGGATGCCTGCTTGCCTTTGGGGCCGACCGTCACTTCGAAGCTGACGCGCTGCCCTTCCTTGAGGGTCTTGAACCCGTTCATTTTGATCGCCGAGAAGTGCGCAAACACGTCTTCGCTCTTGTCATCGGGGGTGATGAAACCGAACCCCTTGGAGTCGTTGAACCACTTTACGGTACCGGTTGCCATGTAATTCTCCTGTCTAGACTCGCGGGCTGCCACCCGTGCGGATGTTTGGGTGGCAAGACCGTGCATGGCACTACCGTACCGCCGACTACCTGACCCCAAATCACGCGCGAATAATACGCCGCTCGATTGAGGACGCAAGCATTATTTGCTTGCTCTTGTCAGGGCTATTGAGCGAGGCATCGCACAACGGTTATCGTGTGGGACCATGGCCGGATTCCTCAATGCCCACAAGGCCGTCCAGCGCGGGGAGTGGTTGCCCGTGCTGTGCGCTGCAGCAACATTTTTCTGCATCCTCGCGTCGTATTACGTCCTGCGACCGGTGCGTGACGAGATGGCCGTACGTCTCGGCACGGAGCAGCTCAAATGGCTCTTCTCGGCGACGTTCGTCGCCATGTTTTGTGCAGTGCCGCTGTTCGGTTTTGTTGCGGCGCGAGTGCGCCGCACGGCGCTCGTCGCAGGCACGCTTGTATTCTTCGCCACTCACTTGCTCGTGTTCCGTGTTGCGCTGCAGGATGATGATCTTGCGCAGCGCACCGCGGCCGTCCTGTTCGTCTGGGTGAGCGTCTTCAACCTGTTCGTCGTGTCGCTCTTCTGGAGCCTCATGGCGGACGTGTTCGACCTCGAACAGGCAGAGCGCCTCTTTGGCCCGATCGCCGTCGGCGGCACCACAGGCGCGCTGGTGGGCCCCCTCATCACGGCGCTGGCCGCCCGGGAACTGGGCGTGCCGAACCTGCTGCTCGTGTCGGCGGGACTGCTCGTGCTGGCGGTCGCGGCGGTCACGGTCCTGAGCCGCTACGCCACCCGGCTGCCGCACGCGCGCCCCGCCCCGCAGGAGGGCCTGGGCGGGTCCGCCTGGCAGGGACTCTCGCTCGTGCTGCGCTCGCCCTTTCTCCTGCTCTTCAGCCTGTATCTCCTGCTGCAATCGCTTGCCGGCACCGTCCTCTACTTCGAGCAGACCCGCATCGTGAAGGAGACCTTTTCGAGCAGCGAGGCACGCACGGCGTTCTTCGCCCAGGTGGACCTCGCGGTGAACGTGCTCACGGTAGTCACGCAGATGCTCGGCCTTGCCCCGCTGGTCCGCCGTTTCGGGCTCGGCGTCGCGCTCGCCCTGCTCCCCGCGCTGACCGCCCTGGGCTTCCTGGCGCTCGGCATCTGGCCGACGCTCGCCGTCCTCGTGGCATTCGGGGTGACGCGGCGCGCCGGCGAATACGCCATCGCCCGCCCCGCGCGCGAGATGCTGTTCACGGTGCTGCCGCGCGCCGTCAAGTACAAGGCGAAGAACTTCCTGGACACCGTCGTGTTCCGAGGTTCAGACGCGGTGTCGAGCTGGCTCGTCGACGCGCTTCGCGCTGGCGGTGTCGTCGGCGGCATCCTGGCCTTTGCCGCGGTCCCCACGGCGCTGCTCGGGCTGGCTGTCGGTCTCCGTCTCGGCCGCCCGCAAACCCCGGATTCCACGAAGGAGCACACTTCCCATGACCCTGCCTCCCCGACGCCGCTGGCTCACACGCACAGCGGCGATGGCTCTCACCCCACTCGCCGGTAGCGCCATGGCCCAGACCGCTTCTCCCCGCATGCAGACCCGACCCATCCCCGCCACGGGCGAAGCCCTTCCCGTGATCGGTCTCGGGACCTACCAGGTGCTCGACGTCGAGGAATCGCCCCAGGCCCTCGCCCCGCTCGAACCGGTGATGCGCGCGCTGGTGGACGCCGGCGGTTCCGTCGTCGACAGCTCGCCGATGTACGGCAATGCCGAGACGATCTCCGGCGCCCTCTCCGAGCGCCTGGGCCTTCGCCCACGCCTGTTCATGGCGACCAAGGTGTGGACGTCCGGACGCGAGGCGGGTATCCGTCAGATGGAGCAGAGCTTTGCGCGCATGCGAACCGCGCGCATGGACCTCATGCAGGTGCACAACCTTCTTGACTGGTCCACGCACCTCAAGACGCTGCAGGCATGGAAGGCGGAGGGGCGCGTCCGGTATCTCGGGATCACGCACTACCACTCGGGGGCGTATGGCGACCTCGCGAAGCTGCTCAAGACGAAGCAGTGGGATTTCGTGCAGCTCAACTACTCGCTGGCCGAGCGGGAGGCGGAGGAGTCCCTGCTGCCGCTCGCACGCGATCTGGGCGTGGCCGTCATCGCCAACCGCCCGTTCGCGCAGGGCGCGCTCTTTTCGAGCACGAAGGGAAAGGACTTGCCGGCATGGGCGGCCGACATCGATTGCGCGAGCTGGGCGACGTTCTTCCTGAAGTGGATCGTCTCGCACCCGGCGGTGAATTGCGCGATTCCGGCGTCACGCAAGGTCGAGCACACGCAGCAGAACGTTCAGGCAGGCATGGGGCGCATGCCCGATGCGGCGCAGCGCGCGCGGATGGCGAAGGTGATCGATTCGTTGTGAGTACGACCACCGTCCCCGGAGTCGGGGCGGCCGCCCCTCATCCGGGCTACGCGGAATCGAACCCGTCCCGCACACCGACTCCGGGCAACCAAATTCGTAGCCCGGACGAGGCCCGCAAGGGCCGACTCCGGGAACGGAAGCGAACCCCCGACGAGACACAACCACCCCGCCTCCGAGGAATCAAACCCGTAGCCCGGACGAGGCCCGCATGGGCCGACTCCGGGAACGGAAGCGAACCGCCGACGAGGCGCAACCACCCCGCCTCCGAGGAATCAAACCCGTAGCCCGGACGAGGGGCGACCGCCCCGACTCCGGGGACCCCCCCCTAAATCAACCCCCGCTCCGACAGATTGCGCATGAGGGCCCCGACCCCGAAAGTCCAGGGTGGAATCTCGTGGCAATGGTTAACGCGGTTCACGAGCGTACCCAGGCGAGCGGCGCGGATCGTGACGATGTCCCCGATGCGGTGGGTGAACCCGCGGCCCGGCGCCTCGCGGTCCTGCGTCGGCGCGAAGGCGGTGCCCAGGAAGAGCATGGCGCCATCCGGGTACTGATGATTCGTGCCCATCGCCTGCGCGGCGAGATCGGTCGGGTCGCGGCTGATCTGGCGAAGCGAATAGCCGCCCGACGCGTGGAACCCCTCCGGCCCGTCGACGCTGACCGTCACTTCCGTCCCGCGGAGATCTTCGAGCGTGAACTTGTCGTCGAACAGGCGGATGAAAGGGCCGATAGCACAACTCGCGTTGTTGTCCTTCGCGCGGCCGAGCAGCAGGGCGCTGCGACCTTCCATGTCGCGCAGGTTCACGTCGTTGCCCAGCGTCCCGCCGACGATGCGGCCGTCGGCGTCGAGCGCCAGAACGACCTCCGGCTCCGGGTTGTTCCACGAGGACGACTGCAGGATGCCGACTTCCGCGCCGACGCCCACCGCCGACATGGGTTGCGACTTGTTGAACACCTCGGCATCGGGGCCGATGCCCACCTCGAGGTACTGTGACCAGAGGCCGCGCTCCACCAGCAGCGCCTTCACGCGCATGGCCTCCGCCGACCCCGGCTTAACGCTCGACAGCGAGGCGCCGATTTCGCGCCCCAGGCTTGCGCGGACTTCCTCCGCGAGTGCCGGGTCGCCCTTGGCGTGCTCCTCGATGACACGCTCCAGCATGCTGGCCACGAACGTGACGCCACAGGCGCGGATGGCCTGGAGGTCGCACGGCGCGAGGAAGTACGGCTGCGACGGATTGCGGCGGTCCGCATGGGAGTTGAGCAGCATCGAAGGCACTTCGCCCACGGGTTGGGCTCGACCGCTGCTCACAGCCTCCCGGACGACCGCCGTGACGTCCGGCGTGCAGATCAGTTGCGAACAGGTGGGCGCCACGAGGCTCAAGTCGTACGCGCGCCCGTTGAGGACGGCGACGGGGCTGGGGCCGCCCAGCGGGCCGGGCACCCACGCGCGCCCCACCAGGGTGGCGACGGCGGCGTCTTCGGGCAAGATGGATTCAACGGCAAGGTCCATGATTCGAAATGTCTCCGCAGGCGCGGCCCCCGGGCTCAGCGCTTTTCCATGATAAAGGCGTACTCGGGCCGGCAGGTCGGCACGCAGAGGAACGCCCAGTACTTGGTCTCGGACTCCACGGGCACGAAGATCTCCATTTCGTGGCCGAGATTGTTCTTCACCGCGAGGCGGTAGGCCTTGTCCGGACGGGCTTCGAAGTAGAAGCGATAGGTCGCCGACTCCTTCAGCAGGCGCTCGTGCATGCGGCCGATCGCATCGGCAGACAGCGTCTCCACGCCCAGCTTCGTGAAGTACTTCGCACCCGGCAGCGAGCGCGAGGCGTCCGGCGCCCAGGCCGGGGCTTCGGGTCGCGTCGTCCAGCTGGCGGGATAGCGCCACAGCCAGTCGTCGTTCTGCGCGAGCTTCTGCCCCACGGGCAGGCACTCCAGCGTTGCCCACGCGGAAAGCGGCGCCGGCAGCGCGCGAATCGCGTCCGCCGGAGGGCGATCGCAATCGATGAACCCGGCCGTGTCGGCCTCCTCGTGATCGGGCTCACCGTCATTGTGAGCGGATGCGCCACCCGCGAGTCCGAAGAAAACGACACCGACCCACCACGTAATGCGAAACCGAAGCATCCGAAACCTCACACGTTGAAGAGCGATACGAAGGAGCCAGCCGGCATCATCGAAGGCCGGACAGGAACCGGTCGAGCAGGAAATCGAACGTCTCGGGCTGTTCGATGTTGGAAAGGTGCGACGCCGACGGGATGACACCAAGCTGCGCCCCGGGAATCGCCTGATGGATGACCCGCGACGCTTCTACGGGAGTCCCGACATCGCGATCACCGACGAGCACGAGGGTGGGCACACGGATGGCACCGAGCTTGTCGGTGAGATCCAGCTGCGAGATCGCATGGCAGCACCCCACGAAGCCCGCCACGGGCGTGGCGCGAATCAGGTCGCCCACGGCATCCACGACCTGTGCCTGCGATTGCCGAAACCCTTCGGTGAACCAGCGCTCCAGCGTGGATGGCGCCAGCGCGGCCATGCCCTGCGTCTGGGCGAGATCGATGCGCTGCTGCCAGATCGGGCGCGCTTCCGCGGGAATGCGGGACGAGGTGTCGCAGAGGATCAGGGACGCGAAACGGCCCGGGTGCCGCAGCGCATGGGTCATGCCGATCATGCCGCCCATGGACAGGCCTGCGAAATGGCAGCGATCCACGCCGGCCTTGTCGAGCAGCGCCTCGAGGTCATCGGCGAGGAGATCCAGCGTATAGGGCCCGGCAGGCGCATCGGTACGACCGTGGCCGCGCGTATCGAAGGCGAGCACGCGATACCGCTCCGAAAACCGGTCGATCTGCTCCCGCCACATCGCGGTGCAGCACGCGAGCGAGTGACTCAGCACGAGCCAGGGGCCCGATCCCTTCACTTCCGCATGAATCCGGATGCCGTTCGCCTCGAATTCCATCCGCTCTCTCCTCCGTCGTTGCGGGCCTGCGATGTTTCGGCGGAGTATACGTGCATCGTCCCAGTCCACGGCTCCGCCGCCATGCCATCCGCTCCCAGCGAACTTCACGTCGTCTTCGGCACGGGCCCGCTCGGCCTCGCCACTCTGCGCTGCCTGCGCGCCCGGGGGCACCGCGTCCGCATGATCAACCGCTCGGGCCGGGTCGGCTTCGAGAAGGACCCGGAGACCGAACTCGGTGGCGGGGACGCCGCCGACCCCCGCCTCACCCGCGAGGTCTGTGAGGGGGCGACGGCCGTCTACCACTGCGTCGGACTGCCCTATCCGCGCTGGAGCGAGTTCCCCGCGATCATGCGCGGCATCGTCGAGGGCGCAGCATCGGCCGGCGCGAAGCTGGTCTACGGCGACAACGTCTACGCCTATGGTCACGTGACGGGCTCCATCCGCGAAGACCTTCCCGAGACCGCCACCACCGTCAAGGGACGCATCCGTGCCGAGGTGGCCGGCATCCTTCGCGAGGCGCACAAGTCCGGGAAGGTACGGGCTGCCATTGGCCGTGCGTCGGACTTCTTCGGGCCCGGCGTGACGGACGCCTCCATGCTCGGCGGGCGGGTGTTCGAACGCCTGCTCGCCGGCCGCAGCGCGCAGGTCGTGGGAAAGCCGGATCGTCTGCACAGCTACACGTACATCGACGATTTCGCCGGCGCGCTGGTGATGCTCGCGTCCCGCGACGAGGCGCTAGGCCACACCTGGCTCGTGCCGAACGCGCCTGCCATATCCACGCGCGCCATCATCGAACGCATCGCTTCGCTGGCGGGCGTGGCGCCGAAGGTGTCTGCCCTCCCGTCGTTTCTCGTTGGCTTGCTGGGTCTGTTCGACGGGCAGCTTCGCGAACTGAAGGAGATGCTGTACGAATTCGAGGACGACTTCGTCATCGACGACACCCGTGCGCGGAACACGCTCGGCCTCACGCCGACGCCGCTCGACCAGTCGCTCGCGGCGACGCTGACCTGGTGGAAGGAACGCACCTCGCGGTGAGCCACTACAATCCCGAGCGGGACGATGGGCCGCGAGTCCGGGCTTGAACGCCGGCGCGCGAGAAGACACCACAAAGGGAGGACATGCCATGAGACTGGTGCAATACGTCGGAGAGGATGGTCGCCGCAGGGTTGCCCGCGTGACGAACGACGGACGCGGACTCGAAGTTCTGGACGGCGCGGAACGCGTGTATCACCTCGCACTCGAAGCCCTGCGGATGCAGCGCAAGCTGGCCGAAGTCGTTGCGACGCGTGCGAGCGGACGCATCGACGACTACGAACGCGTGATCGAAGAGAAGCGCCTGCTGCCGCCGCTGGACCATCCGGACCCCGCGCACTGGCTCGTCACCGGCACGGGGCTGTCGCACCTCGGCAGCGCAGCTGCGCGCGATTCCATGCACGCCAAGCTCCAGCAGTCCGAGGAGAACCTCACCGACTCCATGAAGATGTTCAAGTGGGGCGTCGCCGGTGGAAAACCCGTAGCCGGTCAGATCGGGACCGCGCCAGAGTGGTTCTACAAGGGCGACGGCCGCTGGGTCGTGGCGCCGGAGCGGGCTCTGGAGTGGCCGGCCTTCGCCAAGGACGGTGGCGAGGAAGCCGAGGTCTGCGGGCTGTACGTCGTCGCCGACGATGGCACGCCGACACGCATCGGCTACGCGCTCGCCAACGAGTACTCCGATCACATCACCGAACGCGAGAACTACCTGTACCTCGCCCATTCGAAGCTGCGCGAGTCGAGCTACGGACCGGAACTCCTGCTGGGCGATCTGCCGCCGACCGTGAAAGGAATGGCGCGGCTCCTGCGCGGCAACCAGACCGTGTGGGCGTCCGACTGGCTCACCGGCGAGGACAACATGTGCCACTCGGTCGCCAACCTCGAACACCATCACTTCAAGTACCGGCAGTTCCGCGTGCCGGGCGACGTGCACATCCATTACTTCGGCGCCGCCACCGGCAGCTTCACGCAGAAGATCGAGACGCGTCCCGGCGACGTGTTCGAGATCTCCGCCGAAGGCTTCGGCCGGCCGCTGCGCAACACACTGGGCGAAGCGCGCGAGCCGCTGCAGCATTTCGCCGTGAAGTCCCTCTGACCTCCTCTGCTCGACTACCAAGGAACCGAACCATGATCCACGAACTGCGCATCTACCACTGCATGCCCGGCCGTCTGCCGGACCTCAACAAGCGCTTCGAGACCATCACCCTCAAGCTGTGGGAGAAGCACGGGATCCGCCAGGTCGGCTTCTGGACCGTGCTGGTGGGGGATTCGAACGTCGATCTCTACTACATCCTCGAGTGGCAGAGCATGGCGGAGCGCGAACGTCTGTGGGGCGCATTCATGGTCGACCCGGAATGGATCGAAAAGCGTGCCGAGACCGAACGCAACGGCGCCCTGGTGGCACGCATCACGAACATGTTCCTCGCGCCGACGTCCTACTCCAAGATCCAGTAACGGCGCCCACCCCATGGACTTCGCCTTCGACTCCGCGGTGGAACTGGCCGCGCGCATCCGCCGCCGCAAGATCCGTTGCATCGATCTTCTGGAGCACTACCTCGACCGCGTGCATCGCTACAACGGCGACCTGAACGCGATCTGCGTGTTCGACCTCGCCGCCGCGAAGAAGCGCGCGCGGGCGGCGGACAAGGCCGTGGCCAAGGGCGCTGCGCTGGGCCCGTTGCACGGCGTACCGATGACGGTGAAGGAATCCTTCGACGTTGCCGGGCTGCCCACGACTTGGGGCCGACCGGACATGAAGAAGAACATCGCCACGAGCAACGCCGTCGCCGTCGACCGCCTGCTGGCGGCGGGCGCCAACGTGTTCGGCAAGACGAACGTCCCCGTGATGCTCGCCGACTGGCAGACGTTCAATCCGGTCTACGGCACGACGTCCAATCCCTGGGACCACACACGCGTACCCGGCGGGTCCTCGGGCGGTGCGGCGGCAGCGCTGGCCGCCGGACTGACCGGGCTGGAGATCGGCAGCGACATCGGCGCGTCGATCCGCGACCCCGCCCACTACTGCGGCGTGTACGGACACAAGCCGACGTACGGCGTGTGCGCGAGCGACGGGCATCGACTGCCGCCGTTCGACACCGCCAACGACATCGGCGTGATCGGCCCGCTCGCGCGCAGTGCGAAGGACCTCGAAGTCGCTCTCTCGGCCATCGTCGGCACGGCGGGCGCGGACGCCGCAGGCTGGCAGGTGACGCTTCCGCCTGCACCCCGAAGGACGTGGAAGCAGTGGCGCGTTGCAGTGCTCACGACCGCGCCGACCGCCCCGGTGGACCGCGCGGTGCAGGCGCGAATCCAGGCCGTGGCGGAGTTCGCGGCGAGCCGTGGTGCGAAGGTGAGCGACAAGGCGCGGCCGGACATCGCACTGGCCGAAGCCCATCGCGTGTTCATCCATCTGCTGCGCTCGGCAACGTCGCGATCCATGACCGACGAGGCTTTCGAGCACTTCGCGACCCGCGCCAAGCGCGTGAACCCCGCGGCAACGGACTACGTGTCGTGGATGCTGACGGGCTGCACACTGTCGCACCGGGACTGGCTTCTGCTGGACGAAGCGCGTCACCGGATGATGAATGCCTGGGCGGATTTCTTCCGCGAGTGGGATGTGCTGTTGTGCCCTGCAGCCGCCACCACGGCATTCCCCCACAACCAGACGGGCGAGAGGTGGGAGCGGATGGTCATGGTGAACGGCAAGCCGCAGCCGTCGACGACCCAGATGTTCTGGGCCGGGTACTCCGGGCTGGCGCATCTGCCGTCGACCGTCGCCCCAGCGGGCCTCGCTCGCGACGGCCTCCCGGTCGGCGTGCAGATCGTGGGACCCAAGTTCGGGGACTACACCTGCATCGCGTTCGCCGCGATGCTGGAGCGCGAGTTCGCTTGCTTCACACCACCGCCGACGTATGCGGGGTGACGGCGGTATGTAGGTCGGCCCCGGACGAGGGGCGAACGCCCCGACTCCGGGGCATCCGGCGCGAATCGAGGCACCGCACCCATGAGGCGAGACATCTTCACGCCTTGCCGACGTCATCGGTTCGATCCCCGGAGTCGGACCTTGCGGTCCTCGTCCGGGCTACAGGGTGCGGCCGCGGGTTTCTCGTAGCCCGGACGAGGGGCGAACGCCCCGACTCCGGGGCATCCGGCGCGAATCGAGGCACCCCCACCCAACGCGACGACGCCCTCACGCCTTCACGTCTTCACACGTTCACGCCTTCACAGCCCTACATCACTTCCTTGATCAGCCGCCCGTTCGATGCCTGCAGGGGGCGCGCATTCATCTGGTACAAGCGCGAGAACGTCGTCACCTGAGTTCGTGACATCTGGACCGGCGTGCGCATCACGATCCAGCGGACGCCTTCGGTGCAAGGCGGCGTGGTCAGCGACCCCATGTAGGTGTAGTAGCCGCGGAGCTTCGGCAACAGCTGCTTCACGTCGATCACGACGGACGACAGGTTCTCCTCCAGGCCCACATCGAGGGGCAGGTAGTTCCAGAGCGTCTTGATGAACTCGTTTTCTTCACCGGCAAAGAGCAGTACTGCCACCACGGCGAGCCGGTCGTCCTTCGACTTGTGCACCAGGTGCGCCACCATGTCGTACTGCCGGCCGTTCACGCGCTCTTCGGCCGGGTGGTGGAAGTGGAACTGGACGAGCTCGTAGCTCACGTCGCCGATGACGATGGAACTGCCGGGCTGATAGGCGACCTGCACGGTATGCCCGTTGTTCAGGATGCGCAGCGGCGAGGTCTGGTAGTTGAACTTGATGGGCTCCAGCTGCACGCGCACGCCTTCGCGGATGTCGATCGGCGACTGGCGCTTGCCTTCGGCGCAGGCAGCGAAGTCCTTCGAGAGCTTGTGCCACTGCTGAACGCCGGAGTAGCTCCAATTCACGTGCTTCTGTTCGGCGGGGGCGGCGGCAGACTCTCCCTTGGCGGCCTTGTCTTCGCCGTGTCCCTTGCCCTGCTTGGCATCGCCGTGCTTGTCGCCATGGGCGTCGGCTGCAGCGGTCTTGCCACCGTGAGCGTCCTTGGCGGGCTTGCCTTGCGCATCCTTGGCAGCCGGGGCGGCGGGTGTCCCCGGCTTGGCAGGTTCCGCCTTCGCGGTGGCGGCCGGCGCGGCCTTGCCCGGCGCAGCTGCAGGGGCCGCGGGTGCGGCAGTCTTCTGCGCCGCGGCCTGGGTTTTCGGGTCGGCCGCTGCGGCCGCCTTGCCATCGGCCGGCTTCGCAGCGGTCTTGGCGTCGTCCTTGGTCTCGGACTTGGCTTCGGGCTTCGCGCCGGGTTTGGCATCCGCCTTGTCCTCGGCGGCCTTCGGCTTCGCCGGCGCAGGGCCGGCGGTGGAAGCCGCCGGAAGAACGGCCGTCTGGATCTTCGGGGCTGCCGGCTCGGCCCGGGCCTTCACGGCGCAGACCAGGGACAGCATCCGCTCGCGAGGCGTGTCGGGGACGACCGGCTGAGGAAGCTCGGAGCCCTCCACGTTCTGCCGCAGCACCTCCATCCCGTCCGCGAAGGCGAAAGCCCGGACCATGGGCACCACCGTCCGGCGCACGCAGTCGTAGCGCATCAAGGTCTTGGCGCTGTGGAAGGCGACATCGCCCGACGCCGCCGTGGCCATGGGCTGGTCGGACACCGTGCGGTCCCATGCCGTGCCGGCTTCGCCCTGCCTCGCGATGCTCGTGGCATCGAACTCGAGGCGAACGCCCCCCGACTGGGACATCAGAGACCATTCGGCCGCGGGCACGGATGAGGTGGCGGCCAGGAGGGCAAGGACGAGAACGGGTCGGCGGGACATGGCGGGTTCGGGGCGGACAAGTCGTAATCCCTTATCGGCCCGGCGCTGCCCCGGTTGAGGGCGGGGGCACCCAGGAAGGCCTCCCGACGACGTAGAATGGGAACCCCCGTCGGCTACGGGGTCGCCTCGAACATCACCGGAATGCCCGTCATGGAAGACAAGCAGCTATACAACGTGAACGTCGCGTCACAGGACGTTCTTGCCACGCCCGAAGAGATCAAGCGCCGCATCCCCCTCACCGATCGCGCCGAAAAGGTCGTGCTCGAGGGGCGCGAGGTCTGCCAGAGGATCCTCGACCGGCAGGACCATCGGCTTCTGGTCGTCGTGGGGCCCTGCTCCATCCACGACCCGGTCGCCGCGCTCGATTACGCCCGTCGGCTCAAACACCTGGCCGACGAAGTGTCCGACACCCTGTACGTCGTGATGCGGGTCTACTTCGAGAAGCCCCGGACGACCACGGGCTGGAAAGGGTTGATCAACGACCCGCACATGAACGACTCCTTCGACATCGAGCATGGCCTGCAGCTCGCCCGCAACGTGCTGCTCGACATCGCCGAGATCGGCCTGCCCGCCGGGACCGAAGCCCTGGACCCCATCAGCCCGCAGTACCTGGGCGATCTCGTCAGCTGGAGCGCCGTCGGTGCCCGCACGACCGAATCCCAGACCCACCGCGAAATGGCGAGCGGGCTTTCCACGCCGGTCGGCTTCAAGAACGGGACGGACGGCGGTCTGCAGGTGGCGATCAACGCGCTGCACTCGGCATCGCGCCCCCATAGTTTCCTGGGGATCAACCCGCGCGGCGAGGTCGCGATCATCCGCACCATGGGCAATCGATACGGGCACATCGTGCTTCGGGGCGGCGCCAAGGGGCCCAACTACGACTCCGTGACGATCGCGCTGGTCGAACAGGAACTGCGCAAGAACAAGTTGCCCGAGAACATCATCGTCGACTGCAGCCACGCGAATTCCAACAAGGACCCAGCGCTCCAGCCGCTGGTGATGCAGGATCTCGCGGGGCAGATCGTCGAGGGCAACCGCTCGATCCTCGGCGCCATGATCGAAAGCAACATCGGTCACGGCAATCAGCCGATCCCGGCGGATCTGTCGCAGCTCAAGTACGGGGTTTCGGTGACGGACGGCTGCCTGGACTGGGAACGCACCGAGAAGTGCCTGCGCGAGGTGCGCACCAGGCTGAAGGACGTGCTGCCCGGGCGAGTCGCGTCGTCCCAGGGCGCGGAGATCGTGAACCTCCGCTGAGCTACGCCTCGGGTCGGCACTCCCGCGGGAGGCCGGCCCGCCCTGCCCGGCTGCGCTCTACTCGCAGCTGAAGATCCCGCAGTACTCCTCGTTCTCGATCCGCTCGGCCCAGTCCTCGGCGATGCCGAAGGACACCTTGGTGGCTTTCAGCACGACCTTGCAGCCGAGTTCGGCCTCCGCGTCCAGCCCGTCCCGGCCGGCTTCCTGGCGCTTCGTGATGTCTTCGCGCTCCATCTCCAGCCAGGTGGCCGCGGCGTCCAAATTGGCTTTCCAGACGGCGGCATGCCGCTGCAGCACCTTCTCGTCGGCCTCACAGCGTTCCAGGGCTTCGTGGAACTGCGCAGACCGGAAAGCCAGCTTGTAGATTTCCCGGCGCGTGAGTTCCGCCCGATGGTCTTCGCAGGCCGTCAGGAACGGGAGGGTCAGCAACAGCAGGGAAAGCGCGGTCGACCTCATGGATGGCGGGAAGCAGAAGGGGGCTTTCCGCTTATCGGCAGCGGCGTGGGGGGATGAAGGGGGTTTGAGCTGTGAAGACGTGAAGGTGTGAAGGCGTGAAGACGTGAAAGGCGAGCCCGTAGCCCAATGGGATGGACTCCTCCCCCCTAAGAGGCATCGAGTGCCAGACTGGAGGTTGTGAACAAACAGTCGCGCAGGCGAGAGGAGTCCGAGA
>LNDV01000025.1 GCA_001464765.1 Betaproteobacteria bacterium Ga0077526 | reverse complement strand
ACTACGCCCACCTCAGAGGCCGGATATACGGTCGCAGTCGATCAAAAAACCATCAAACGTTCTGCTTGCAAACCGGGAGGAGTCCATATACGGACGAGTCGCGCAGCGACGACTCCGGGGCATCGTCACGGTGGCGACCACCGCCCCCGGAGTTCGCTTCGCTCCATCCGGGCTACGGGGTGTGGTGCCTCCACCGAAGTCGCGGGGTATTTTCGTAGCCCGGACGAGTCGCGCAGCGACGACTCCGGGGCTCACTGACCCGTAACGGGCTCGCGCGGCAGGACCAGCTCGAAAACGGAGCCCACACCCTGGTGGCGGAGCGCGCGCAGCGTGCCGCCGTGGTGCTGGGCGATCTCGCGGGAAATCGGCAGGCCAAGCCCCGTGCCGCCCGCGCCTGTGCGGGTCTTGCTGCTCTGGACGAACTTCTCGAACACGGCCTCGAGTTCGTCTTCGGGGATGCCTACGCCCTCGTCGCAGATCTCAACACGAATGGCCGCCCGCACTTCCTCCGCGGCAGCCCGACCCGGTGCCGGGAGCGACGCGTCCTCGAGGCGGACGTAGACATGCCCGTTGGGCGGTGTGAACCGCAGGGCGTTGGACAGCACGTTGCGGATGACCTGGCCGATCCGTATGCCATCGCACAGCACCATCGAGTCCTTGGCGGTGACGCCGACGACGATGTTCACCTTCTGGTCCAGCGCCACGGGTTCCAGTTCCGCGATCACATCGGTGACGATGCTCTGCAAGTTGTGCGTGGCGATCTCGTAGCGCATTTGGCCGGACTCGAGCTTGGCCAGATCGAGCAGATCGTTCAGCAGCACCAGCAGGCGGGAACCGCTCTGATCGATCCGCTCGAAGTAGTGGTGCAGCGACGGGTCGCCGCCGGGGTTTGCTCCCGACTTCTGCAGGCCGAGCCGGGCGAACGCGAGGATCGCATGCATGGGCGTGCGCAATTCGTGGGACATGTTGGCCAGGAATTCCGACTTGGCGCGATTGGCGGTCTGCGCGGCTTCCTTCGCGACGACGGCTTCCGCCGTGCGGGTGCGGACGATGTCCTCGAGGTGGTCGTGTGACTTCTGCAGGGCCTGCTGGGCTTCGTGGAGGTCCGAGATGTCGCTCATGGCGACGCGCACGCATCCGCCGCCGTCATCCGGCGGGACACGGCGCATCTCCAGGCGGGCATGGAAGGACGTGCCGTCGAGACGCCGGAGGGTCACCTCGCAGCGCCGCGGCGTGTCGTCGACCGCGGCTGCGCGCATTTCCGACTGCGCGAGCGTGAGGAAATCCTGTGAAACGAACCGGTCGAAGAATCCGGCGAGGAGCGCAGCGCGGGTCGCGCCGAGCATGGTGGCGCCCGTCAGGTTGATCTGTGTGATCCGGCCGGTGGTCTTGACCGTGAGGTACCCCACCGGCGCGAACTCGTAAAGATCGAGGTAGCGGTCCCGGCTCTCTGCGAGGGCGAGCTGCGCCGCCCGCAGCTCCGCGTTCTGCATTTCCAGCTCGACCTGGTGGGTCCGCAGCTCCTGGAGAAGGTGCTCCACGCGGCCCGCGTCGGCGGAGGGCGCTCCCGGGTCGGACACCGATGGGGTGCCGGCAGGGGCGAGCGCCTCCGGGATCTGCCCGGGAGGGGGAGACGGGACCTTCTGGGATTTGGCTGGCATGGCTCCCTCTATGGGGGGAGAGGGACGGTATCCGGACGCGACGAACCTGCCCGGCCTTGTCCTGGCGTCGACATGACGACGTTGCAGGAACAACGGACCCCCTCCTGCCGAAGCTACATGGCCAACACATTATCGGCTTGATCACGGTCAACTGGAGCAGGATTTTCGGCCTGCGCCTGCGCCTGCGCCTGCCCGGGCGGCGCGGCGAATTGCGGCGGGAGGGTCACGCTGTCCCGTCGACCGACAGCGACAGCAGGATCTTCGGGCTGGGCGTCCCTTCGCCGTGCAGTCGCCTCGCATTGAGCCGGATCCTCATGATTCCCTTGCCCGGGACCTGCCGCTCGATCTGGAGGTCCTCGATGACGCGATTCTGCGGCAGCAACTGCTGCAGCGCCTCGCGGAGCACGGGCGAATCCCATTGTCCGTCGTCGAGCTCGAAGAACCGGTGGCCGACGATGCCCGCTGCACTCGTGCGAAAGGTCGCGTGGAAGGAGCGGCTCGCGGCGACGATATCGAGATTCTCGTCGAGGACCAGCAGCGGATCGCGGACGGTGTCGACGATGGCCTCGGCGAACTCGCGGGCCTCGCGAAGCACGGCGTCGGCCTTGACGCGCGGCGTGATGTCCGAGAAGGTGAGCACCACACCATCGATCACGTTCTCCAGCGTGCGATAGGGCTGAACCCGCGCGAGGTACCAGGCGCCGGCAGGGGTGCGAACCTCGCGCTCCCTCGGCACGAGCGAGGCCATGACGGCCTCGGCATCGGCGAGCAGGTCTTCCTCGTCGATGTCCGGTTTGAAGTCGCTGAGCGGGCGGCCCACGTCGGTCTTGACCAGATGGTAGATGGCCAGCGCTTCCCGCGTGAAGCTGCGGATGGCGAGGTCCCGGTCCAGGAAGATCGTGCCGATGCTGATGTTGTCGAGCAGGTTCTTGAGGTCGTTCCGGGTGCCGGCCAGCTGCTCGATCTTCGCGCGGAGTTCGGCGTTGACGGTGGTCATCTCCTCGTTGACCGACTGCAGCTCCTCCTTGGAGGTTTCGAGTTCCTCGTTGGTGGACTGCATCTCCTCGTTGGTGGACTGCAGTTCCTCGTTCGTCGACTGGAGTTCCTCGATGGCCGCCTGCTTCTCCTCGATGGTGGCCTGCAGGTTCTCCGTCGTGTAGGCGAGTTCGCGCTCGAGTTCCTCGACTCGCAGGACCGGGACCGATGCAGGTCCGCGGCGGCTCGCCTTGCGGCGAAGCTTGCGGGAAGCCTCGGCGGGATCCTCGAACGTGACCAGCGCGAGCGTCTCGCCGCCTGCCGATGCGCTCACCGCTCGAACGCCGAGGCGCACGATCTCATCGGCGTCATCGGCGCGGAATGCGGCCTCGACATCCACGCTGCCCTTGGCGTCGTCGCGCAGCAGCTGAAACGCCTTGCGCAGGGGCAGTTGCAGACCCTCGCGCGCCATCTCGATCACGTTGAACGTGGCCTGCCCGGGGGCCGGGCGCAGATAGCGGCCGGTCTCGCCGTGCACGAAGAGGATGTTGCCCGTCGCGTCGGTCAGCACGGCCGGCGGGGCGAACCACTGCAGCAGCGCGCGCCGGATGATCTCCGTCGGGTTGAGCAGGGCGGGTTTGGGTTCCGGGCTTGTCGTGGGTTTCTGCGGAACGGACTGGGTCGCGTGGCTACCCGAGTGACCGGGCAAGCTGTTCAGGGTGCGTGAGGCCTTGGGCTTTGCCTCGTAGATCTTCCACGTGCGGTCCACGGGGGCGAAGAGATCCGTCTGATCGCCGATGCTCTCCGACGGGGACAGGAACAGCGCGCCGCCCGGCTTCAGCGCGTAGTGGAACGATGCGATCACCTGCTCCTGGGCGGCGGCATCCAGATAGATGAGCAGGTTGCGGCAGCTTACGAGGTCGAGCTTGGTGAACGGCGGGTCCTTCACGACATTCTGCGTGGCGACGATCACCATGTCCCGGATCTCTCGCGAGATCCGGTATCCCGAATCGTCCTTTACGAAGAATCGCTCAAGACGTTCGCGGCCTACGCCGGCCACGCTCGCGGCGGGATAGACAGCGACCCGTGCAAGAGCGACTGCATCATCGTCGACATCGGTGGCGAAGATTTGGACCTTCAGCGCGGCGTGCGTTTCTGCCATGAGCTCACGGAGCAGGATGGCGATCGAATAGGCTTCCTCGCCCGAGGAACAGCCGGCCACCCACACGCGGATCACGTGGCCGTCCGCTGCGCTGGCCACGATGCGCGACAGCACGTCCCGCTTCAGGACGGCGAAGGCTTCCGGGTCCCGGAAGAAGCTGGTCACGTTGATGAGCAGTTCGGCGACCAGCGCCCTGGCCTCGGTCGGATGTTCCTGAACGTACCGGGCGTAGATCTCCAGGTCCTCGATGTGGTGCACCTGCATCCGACGCGTCACGCGCCGGGAGACAGTCGCCTTCTTGTAGTGCGAGAAATCCTGGCCGCTCACGGAGCGCAGCGCCGACAGGACCCGGTTGAGGCCCCGGATCTGCGCGGGCGTCAGCGGCTGCCGTACGCCGGAGCGCCGGATGTCCAGATCGGCAATGATCGCGGCGGGCATCTCGGCCACCTGCAGCACCCGGCGCGCGAAGCCGGCGGCGATCGCGCTGGCAGGCATGCCGTCGAACGTGGCCGTCGCGGGATCCTGCGCGACGCTGAGTCCGCCGTTGCCCAGAATGGCGCGCAGGCCGAAGGTGCCGTCGGTTCCGGTCCCGGAGAGGACCACGCCGACTGCGAGTTCGCCGCGGTCCGACGCCACCGACTCGAAGAAATGGTCGATCGGCATGCGCTGACCGCGCGGCAGATCGGGCGTGGTAACGCAGAGCGCGCCAGCCACGAGGGACAGTTCGCTGTTGGGCGGTGCGACGTAAGCGTGGTTCGGCGCGAAGACCATGCCGTCCTGCGCCTCGGTCACGGGGATCATCGCGGCGCGCCGAAGGATCTCGGGCAGCATGCTGGGGTGATCGGGGTCCATGTGCGAGACGACCACGAACGCCATGCCGCTGTCGGCCGGGACGTTGCGCAGAAATCCCTGCAGCGCTTCCAGCCCGCCTGCGGACGCGCCGAGCCCGACGACCGGAAACCGTGCCGGTTTGGGAGAGGGGGGCGGAGCCGATGCGGCGTCCGTGCCTTCTGCTTCCGGCGAGTTGTCGTCGGTCATCGATTCCCTTCTCCTTTGGTCTTCACTGGAGAATACACCGGCGTTCCAGGCGAGCGCCTGCTCTCGGCCATGCCGGCTGTCGCAAAGGGTTGGTGTGTGCCAACGCGGTCTTGTCGATCTCCCGTCGAAGCTGTGAACCGGACGCCATCGACTGGCCGCAACCAGCCGACTGGGCACGAACGAGCCCGGGAAGCCGGGATCGCCCGCAATCCCGGCTACGGCTTCCCGCCCCTGCTGGCAAACAGCGCTCCAGGCCGCGTCATGCGACGTTGACTGGAGGACTCATCATGACCTGCGGCTTGCCGGTAGCGGGTGGGCCGGTCGCCGGGGAGTGCGGTGCCGAAAGCGCAGTTCGCACGGCCGCGCGTGATTCGCTAGGTGTTCGAGAACCCCCGGGTCAGCATCCTGCCGATGGCATGTCCGCGCGAACCTGACAGACTCCCGTCAGAGTTGCTCGGGAGGGCGGGTGCCCACCCGAGGTGTGGCTGGCCGGGGAAGGTGATGAGCGAGATCTCCAGGGTATCGATACCAAAGGCGGAAGTCGGCGCTTCGAGGGAGCCGGAATCGAGATCCGTGTCCACGGTCGAGGGTGAGTCCGTCCGTCTCGCGGCAGGTACGGCCGGCGGCAACGACGCCTCGATCAACGGCAGCCCGCGCGCTCGCGGGCAGAGGGAGACGGCCAGGGCCATCGCGGGTGGTCCGGTGACCGTGACGCAAAGGCGTTCCGCGCAGGCGTTGATCGGCTCCCCCGTCATGCAGGCCCAAGGCGATAGCATCGCGGCCGCATTCGGTGCCGTTGCTCCTGGCGGCGGTCGGGGGACAGCGCCGTCTGCGCCAAGAGGAATGACGCCTGCAGTCACCGAGCCCGCGCGGATGTCATCGGCACGGCGAACGCCACATCACCACGCCGCGTCCAATGGGCCAGCGCCGCCGATTCAGCTTGCGAGGGGGAAGAAGGGGCCCAACGCCCATTCCCTGTGGGCCGCTCGTCTGGAGAGCAACGGCGTCGCTTCCGCAATGGCTCGAGCCCTGGCACTCGCCTTCGTGGAAAGCGGCTTGCACGTGGACATCGTCCAGCGCTTCGGGCTGGAACTGGCGGCATGGACGCCGGCGAATGCCGTGGGTCTGGTGCGTCGTTTTCAGGGTGACAACGGCGGACGCGGCGCGCAGGAGTGGTACGACATCGGCAAAGTGCTGGTCGACCGGGAAGACGCCGTCGCGGCCTTCGCCCGCGTCGGAGGCGGATGGAATGGGGGAAATCTGGCCGCTCTGGCGGGCCTCTTTCTCGGCAACCCAGGCGGGCGTACGGCGCGGGAGTGGGCTGCGATTGCCGGTGTCGGCAACGCGCTCGCCAATCAGGAAAACGATGTCGCGGCCTTCGCCCGGACTGCCGGCGGATGGAATGCTGCTGGTCTCGCGGCACTCGCCGGCGCGTTCGTTGCCAATGCGGCTGGCCTCGGGGCGGGGGATTGGATTGCGATCGCCGTTGCCGGCAACACACTGGCGAATCAGCACGCCGACGTGGCGTCGTTTGCGCGGATCGGTGTCGGGTGGAATGCGCCCAACCTGGCGACACTCGCCAGCCTCTACTGCGTCAATGCCGGAGGCCGCACGGCGACACAGTGGGCGGCTGTCGCAGGCGCGGGCGGCGGCCTGGTCAATCAGGAGAATGACGCGGCGCTGTTTGTGCGAATCGCGGGCGGCTGGAACGCCGCGAACGCATCCGCCCTGGCAGGGTTGTTCGCAGCCAATGCCGGCGGTCGCACAGCCGCACAGTGGGTGGCCATGGCGTCGGCGCACGCGAATCTCGCCAACCAGGAAAACGATGTCGCGGCGTTGGCTCGCATCGCCAACTGGGCGCCGAACGATCTCGCGGCGATGTGCAACGCCGGATGGACCAACGCAAATCTCGTCGCGTTCGTCACGCAGACCATCGCGACGGGCACCGCAGCGCCAGCGCTGCAGACCTTGCTTGGCACGGTTGGTTTTCCGGCGTCGTCCTTCGCGATGGTGGCAGCAGGGTGGACTGCCGCGCAGTTCGCCACCTTCACGTCCGCAGTGCTGGCCGCCACCGCGACGGCGACAGCGTTCCAGACGCTGCTGTCTCAGGCGGGGTTTCCCGGTTCGGCCGCGAACCTGATCGCCGCCGGCTGGACATATGCCCCGCTGGGCACTTTTCTCGGGACGGCATTGGCGACCGGCGTGGCCGCAGCCACCTTGCAGGGATTGCTCACCACCCCGGGTGTGCCGGCCTCGACGCAGGCGATGGTCGCAGCGGGCTGGACACCGGCCCAGCTTGGGGGATTCGCTGGGGCGGCGCTCGCGGCGGGTCTGGGTGCAGCGAATCTGCAAGCTGTGCTGGTGGCGCCGAACTTCCCGGCGTCCGGGGCGGCGATGATGGGCGCCGGTTGGGCCCCCGACCAGTTCGGTATCTTTGTGGCCAGCGTAATCGCCGCAGGCCTCACCGCGGCCCAGCTGGTCGCCCTGCAGCAGGCCGCCAACTTTCCCGCGAACAGCTTCGGCATGCTGGGTGCCGGCTGGACTGCCGCCGATGCCGGGACTTGTGTCGGCGCCGCGATTCTCGCGACGATCCCGGCGGCGTCGCTGTCCACCTTTCTCGGGACTGGTGGCGCCGCGGCCGCGGGCGCCGCCCTCGTGCCGGCGGCGAATTGGGGGGCTCAGGAAGTCGGGACCACGATCGGCAACGTCCTGACCCGTCCGGGCGCACCTTCGAACGCGCAGCTGGTGTGGGCCCTGCAGCGGGCAGCTGCCCATGCCTGGCAGCCCGCATGGATCCGAAGCGCGGCTGCGGGCGGCGTGTGCGGTGCGCCGGCCTGGGCGACACTTCAAGTGCAGGCCCCGCTGTTTGTCGCCAACCACGTGGCGGGTGCGGCGCCGGTCGTTGCGGTACCCGCGGTGGTGTTTGCCGGAGCCCTCAACGGCGGCGGCTATCAGGTGAGCCTCGGCATCAATGGCAATCGGCAACGGCATGTCCAGGAGGGGCACACTTACGAGCGCTTTCTCTTCACGTTCGCCAACTGCATGCGCAACAACAACGGCGGCAATATCGGGATGCTCGCGGTGGGTACGAATGTGGGAGCGCTTGTTGGTGCGCTGCCGGGAAACGCAGCCGTTCAGGGGCTCGCGGACCAGTCGGCTTGGTTGCCGATGGTGGGCGGGGGCAGTTTCCTGCAGCAGGACATAGCGAACTATCGCGTCGGCGTGGAGCGCTCCGGCGCCCCGGCAGCGAACACATACCCCGTGGGCATAACCCAGTACTATCCGCGCCCCGCGGCGGCGGCAGCGAATCTGCCGGGGCGGGATCTGGTGGCCATCGGTCGCCTGATGGGGCATATTCCCTGACGAGGCGCCGGACGCCGGACGGCCAAGTCGGCGCAGGTGGCCGTCCCGCGCGCAACGACCGCCAAACGAGAGGTTCGCATGCACGACGACTTCCGATTGATGCTCTACCTGGGCGCATCCGCCGACACCATCACGTTGTCGGACTATCTCGCACTCGACGCCGCCGCCCGGTTAGCGAATCGCGTGGACTTGAGCATGGTCACGATCAGCATCATGGCGGGAGGTCGGGAACATCTTGCGCCGCGCCTGAGCCTCGGCCCCTTGCATCGCATCACACCGCAGCTCAGCGTAGCGCGTGAGCGGCTCGTCCGTGGAGAGCCCGCACTCATTCGAAGCGGCGTGATGGACGTCGAGGACGGCAACTACCTGCTGCTCGAGCCCGAGGGCGCGACCGGCCCGATCCGGGCGTCGGTCGTGAGCACGGACGATATCGAGGTGAGTCACGTCTTTCCCGACGGATACCGGGCGCAGGACCTCTATGCATACGTGGCCTCGCATCGGGCGAACCTGCTGAAACGCACACGCCGGGTCGGTTCGTTACCGGTGGAAGTGCCGCTCGAACGGGAGGCATTGCTGGCCGCTCTCGAGCGGGAAGCGGCATTGGGACTGAAGTTGCTGTCTCAGGAGGATGAGGCACACAGCAGACCCGCTTGAGCGGCGCACAGAAATGGTCTACGCCGACATCGGCGATGTCACCATCCTGCGCACGCCGGCCGGCACACCCAGCCAGATGACGCAGACCTTCACCTGCACGTCTGACTGGAACCTGCTCTCCACCCACCACGCGCCACCTCGACATGCTCACCCGCGGCTATCATCGCCATCACGTCAAGCTCGGTCGCAATCGCACCACCGTCAGTCTGGAGAACCAGTCATCCTGCTGGTGAGCCTGAAGCCCCGGTTCACCCCCGCGACAACCTACGCACAGCGCGCCGTTCGCCAGTGGGTTCCGGCGCACCTGGACAACAACGGCGACCACGGCTGCCTCCACGCCAGTCACTGGCTCGGCGACAAATTCCTCCGAACCCTGATCAGCACCGAGCTGACCGACCGCTACAACCAGTGGCTCGATGAAGTGTTCGACCGCGATCATCACCGGGCTCAACCAGCCTCGCCAACAGCGATTGCGACGGCCTCGAAATCGGGCGAAACCCATCACCCGTTCGGGGCCGCTAAACGCCACTTTGCGCTGGCTCCGTTAGCCCGCGGATTGACAAGAGCTGAAAAATCAGCGGAAATTTGCGAGGAAGCTAGATAAGTCTGTGGGCAATTGTGGTGCCGCGACCGCCCGCGTCCGGGTTTCCTGCGCCAATGTCCGATCGCCCGCGCCCAGCATAGCCGCAGAACGCCATACAAGGATGCGGCGACTAAAGGAGACTTCGGTGCAAATCCTCGAGCGAAACAATGTCAAGGTCCTGCGTGAAAGTGGCCCCGTTCTACTCTATGCGCACGGCTTTGGCTGCAGCCAGGACATGTGGAACCTCGTCACGCCGGCCTTTGCGTCGACGCATCGCCAGGTGCTCTTTGACTATGTGGGCAGCGGAAAGTCCGATCGCACCGCCTTCGACCCAACGCGTTACGCCGACCTGAAGGGTTACGCGCAAGACGTCATCGAAGTCTGCGACGCACTCGGCCTGAAGGATGGGGTGACGTTCGTCGGCCATTCTGTCAGCTGCAGCATTGGCATCCTCGCCTCGATAGAGCGTCCGGACTTGTTCGACAGGCTCGTTCTACTAGGCCCGTCGCCGTGCTTCCTGAACGATCCGCCTGCCTACCTCGGAGGCTTCGAGCGCGAAGATCTCGAAGGCTTGTTGACCCTGATGGATCAGAACTACATGGGATGGGCCCAGTACTTGGCGCCCGTCGTGGCGGGCGCGGCGGGCGAAGGCGCCGTGGCCAGCACACTGGCCGACAGCTTCTGCTCGACAGATCCGGTCGTGGCGAAGGTGTTCGCGCGAGCCACCTTCTTCGCCGACAACCGGGCTGACCTGCCCAAGGTGTCGCGGCCGTCTCTGCTGCTGCAGCACCGCAAGGACAACCTCGCCCCCCTGGGTGTGGGCGAGTACCTCCATGCCCGCTTGCCCGGCAGCACCTTGCGGGTGCTGGACGTTGCGGGGCATTGCGCGCACCTCAGCAATCCGGCCCTCGTGATCGACGCCATGCGCGACTATCTGGCGTAGTTGCCGGTAACGGTTGACACAGGCCCTCGTCCATGAGCCCGCTGGACCAATTGCCCTGCGCCGTGGGCGTCACGGACGCCATGGGGCGGCTGCTCGACGCCAACGCTGAACTCTTGAGTCTGGTAGGTGGATCGCGAGAGAGCCGCGTTGGCACCTCGATCGAAGACTTTCTCCCTCCTGCCAGCCGCATCTTCCTGCAGACCCACGTCTGGCCGACCCTGCTACGTGACGGGTGCGTCCAGGAAGTTCACTTGCAAGTCATCGGTTCTGACCACGCCCGTGTGCCCGTGCTGCTGAACAGCCGGCTGGGAGAGCACCTGCGTGAGCCTGCGTATTTCTGGACCGTGTTCGTCGCGCGCGATCGCCACCGGTTCGAGGCAGAGCTCGTCGAGCAGCGCAATCTGGCCGAAGCCACGAGCCGGGCGCTCGACGAAAGTCGACGCTTCATCAAGGGAATCACCGACGCGATTCCTGGCATGGTGGGCTACTGGGACAAGGACCTACGCTGCCGCTTCGCCAACAAGGCCTACGTGGAATGGTTCGGCCGGCAGCCTGAACAGCTCATCGGCATCTCGCTCCAGGAGCTGCTCGGAGAACGTCTCTTCAAGCTGAACGAAGGCTATGCCCGAGCTGCTCTGGCCGGCCGGGAGCAACAGTTCGAGCGCGAACTGACCAAGGCCGACGGAAGCCTGGGTCACACGTGGGCGCACTACGTGCCGGATTGCAGCGGTGGCGAGGTCCGCGGCTTCTTTGTGAAGGTCAGTGACGTGACGGCGCTCAAGTCGACGCAACTGGCCCTGGAAGAAGCCCAGAGACTGGGTCGAACGGGCAGCTGGACCTGGCAGCTAGACGGGGACCGTGTCAGCTGGTCCGCGCAGATGTTCTCCATTCTCGGCGTCGATCCACAAGGCGGTCCGCCCAGCTTTGCGGAGCAGGCCCGCATCTACGACGCCGAGTCCTACGCAGCGCTGAGTGAGCGGGTCGTGCTCGCGCTGCAAACAGGCGAGCCCTATACGCTGGAGTTGCGCTACCAGCGCCCCGACGGTCAATGCGGCTGGGTGGAAGCCCGCGGCGAGGCCTTGCGCGCCCCCGCTGGGCGGGTCGACGGCCTGTGCGGCACAGTCCAGGAAATCACGCAGCGACGCGAGCATCAGCAGGCTCTCGAGTTGGCGCGCGACCGGCTGCGGGCGATGTACGAGACCACACCGGCCATGCTGCACTCGATTGATTCGACCGATCGGCTGCTGCACGTCAGCGATGCGTGGCTGGCCCGCCTGGGCTACCGGCGCGATGAAGTCGTCGGACGGCTTTCTTCGGACTTCCTCACCGAAGAGTCGCGTCGGCGCGCCCGCGACGAAGTCCTTCCGGCTTTCTTCAGAGAAGGGCGCTGCGACGAGGTGCCTTACCAGATGGTCAGCAGCCGAGGCGAGATCATCGACGTGCTGCTGTCGGCCATCCTCGAGCGCGACGAACACGGTCAACCGACGCACAGTCTCGCCGTGACCAAGGATGTGACTCTTCGTCGGCGCGCGGAACGGGAGCTGGCAAGGGAACACGAGCGCCTGCGCAACCTGATCGAGGGGACCAGCGCCGGCACCTGGGAATGGAATGTCCAGACCGGTGAAGTGATCGTCAACCCGCGCTGGGCCGAGATCATCGGCTGGAAAGTCGAGGAACTGGGTGCGGTGACGAACCAATTCCGCGCCGACGTCGCCCACCCGGACGAACTGGAACAGACGCGCCGGCTGCTGCGCGATCACTTCGCTGGGCGCAGCGAAGCCTACGTGGCCGAAGTGCGCCTGCGCCACCGCGACGGCCACTGGGTCTGGGTCGAGGACCGCGGGCGTCTTGTCGCCCGTACGCCCGATGGTCGGCCGGAATGGGTCTTCGGCATTCATACCGACATCACGGAACGCAAGCGCCGCGACGAGGCCTTGCTGCAGCTCGGTGCGGAACTCGCTCAGCAGCACGAACTGATGCGGGTCACGCTTCAGTCCATCGGCGACGCGGTGATCACCACCGACGCAGCCGGTGCGGTCAACTGGCTCAACCCGGTGGCCGAGCGGATGACGGGCTGGCTGGCCACCGAGGCAAAGGGGCTCCCGCTGAGCCAAGTCTTCCACATCGTCAACGAAGAGACCCGCGCCGTCGCGGAGAACCCGGTAGCCACTTGCCTGGCACAGGGCAAGATCGTCGGCCTGGCGAACCACACGCTGCTGATCTCCCGAGACGGCACGGAGTTTGGAATCGAAGACTCAGCGGCGCCGATCCGCAATGCCGCAGACGAAGTATTGGGCGTCGTTCTCGTGTTCCACGACGTCAGCGAACAGCGGCGGCTGAGTGGCGAGATGACCTATCGCGCCACGCACGACGCGCTGACGGGCCTGGTCAACCGCGAGGAATTCGAAACCCGGTTGCTACGGACCTTGCGGCAGGCGCACGACAACCACAGCCATCACGCGCTTCTCTACATCGACCTGGACCAGTTCAAACTGGTCAACGACGCTTGCGGTCACGCGATTGGTGATCGATTGCTGCAACAGGTCAGCAAGTTGCTGGCCGATGCGATCCGTGGTCGCGACACGCTCGCACGCCTGGGAGGCGACGAGTTCGCCATCATCCTCGAACACTGCACGTCGGATCAAGCCAACCGGGTCGCGCAGAACATCTGCGATCGGATGGACGATTTCAGGTTTATCCACGAGAACAGGCGCTTTCGGATCGGCACCAGCATCGGGCTGGTGCCCGTGGACAAGCGCTGGGCGAGCACGGCGGCGATTCATCAGGCTGCGGACGCTTCCTGCTACGCCGCCAAGGAGGCGGGGCGAAATCGGGTCCACGCGTGGTTCGACACCGACGCCGCGATGAGGGCAAGACACCACGAAGTCCAGTGGACGTCACGCATCGAACACGCGCTCGACCACGAAGGCTTCGTGTTGTTCGCCCAGCGCATCCACGGTCTCAAGGAAGCGCCGAAAGGTGTGCACGCCGAGGTCCTGCTGCGCATGCAGAACGAAGACGCTTCGCTGGCGCTACCTGGAGCATTCCTTCCCGCCGCAGAGCGCTTCCATCTCGTGGCGCGAATAGACCGCTGGGTTCTACGACATGCGATCGACTGGCTTCTAAGCTTGCCCTTGGAGGACCTCGTCGGGAGCCTGAGCGTCAACCTTTCGGGCCAGTCTGTCGGTGACCGGGCCTTCCACGCTTGGGCGCTAGAACTGTTCACCGCAGCCGGTGACTCGATTTGTTCAAGACTTTGCCTCGAGATTACGGAGACGGCCGCCGTCACCAACTTGGCGGACGCCGCCATCTTCATCAGGCAGGTGCGCGAGGCAGGCGTCAAAGTCGCACTCGACGACTTCGGTGCTGGCGCCTCTTCGTTCGGGTACCTAAAGACACTGCCAGTGGACTACCTGAAGATCGACGGCCAATTCATTCGCGATCTGTTGAGCGACCCTTTGGACGACGCAGCTGTACGCTGCTTTATCGATGTGGCCAGACTGATGGGGCTGAAGACAGTGGCGGAATTCGTCGACAACGCCGAGGTGCTCGAGCGCCTGCGGGTGATTGGAGTGGACTTTGCCCAGGGTTATCTGCTGCATCGCCCCGAGCACATTGGCAACCTGATCAAAATCGAGAGGCGGTCGAGCGTGTGAGCTGCCGGCCGGGGGCTCAGCCCTGGACGCCGAGACGATGTTACCCGCGGGGATGACCGCTGAAATCTGCGCGGGGGCAAGTTCAACTGCTTCGCAACGATTTACACACATCTTGCGGTGTCTGCGGGAAAGCTCACAACGCGATGCGCGAAGCAGACAGGGAGCAGATGGCGGGATGTCTGTCTGGGTTCGGCAGCACCAGAGTGGACTGGAACTCGACATCGTGGCGCGCGCTGTGTGCGGCCGAGGGCCGCAAGCCCCAGGGTCTCACACAAGGCCGCGCCCAGGATGTCGTGCGAGATGCCGAAGGCATCTTGTTCGAGCGAGCCGAACGTGCTGTCGTCCGTCGGCTCTGTCGCCCAGAGGGAGCGATAGCGGTCGGGCGAGTGTCGAAACAGCAATGCCTTTCCGCATTCCTCGAACAGACCGGCGGAGTGGGCCGCCCGGGCATCGAAGCCGAGCGCTTGACCCAGGACGCCCATCAACTCGGCCCGTGCTGCAGCTCGTTGCCACCGGACGTCCAATTCCGGGGCTCGGGGAAAACACATCTCGCGAAGGACGACAGTCGGGGCAAGAGACTCGCAGATCTGGATGAGGTGACACGGGCACAGTCGGGGCCTGGACATGACGCTCTGCCGCGAACGTTTCGAAATGCGCCCTCACCTCACGCGGCTTGTCGGATCAGGGCGAGCTGGTCCCACCTGATCGAATTCCACGACTCGGACAAACAATTCTTCGCCGCCATCCCGGCCGTCGTCGCAGGCTGCACGACCGATCGCGCTACGTCTTGGACCCCCGCATTCTGTACGATCTAGATGTACACGATCTAGACACGGCGGGGCTAGAAATGGAAACAGCGGCCTAAGCCGCTGTTTTTACTGGCGCCCCCACGGGGATTGTGTCCGTTGCGCCTTATGGCGATCCGTCCATCCCGCGTCCGGTGGCGCAGGACCGCCGCGGGGCGGCGTCCCACGACGCGGTGCGTCGTGGTCGACCCCTCGTCGGGGTTCTGCATCCCCTCGGGGCGCACCAACGAAAAAAGCCACCTATTGGGTGGCTTTTGTGTTTTGGCGTCCCCACGGGGATTGTGTCCGTCTCGCCTTATGGCGATCCGTCCATCCTGCGCCCGATGGCGCAGGACCGCCGCGGGGCGGCGTCCCACGACGCAGTGCGTCGTGGTCGACTCCTTGTCGGGGTTCTGCATCCCCTGCGGGAGCACCAACGAACAAAGCCACCCGGAAGGTGGCTTTGTTCGTTGGCGTCCCCACGGGGATTCGAACCCCGGTTACCGCCGTGAAATGCCAGCGGGCAGCGATTGTCGCCATTCGCCACGGGAGCGTCAGGTGTCTGCCAGTCCCAGTAGGCCCCACCAGTCGCTGGCCGCGTGCAGCACACGCACGATGGACACCCCATCCGGGCGTGGCTCGTAGAAGACGAGGTGATTGTCGAAGTCCTTTATTCGCCACTTGCGGAGGTTGACCAGCTCAGGGCGCTGCAGGTTGAGCGGCGCGCCGATCCTGGGCTGCTGCGCAAGGTCGCCGAAGGTGGCTTCGGCGTTGCTCAGGAAGCGTTCGGCCACGTCGAGCCCGGCGTTCTCCGCCAGATAGACGAAGTGCTCGACCAGGTCGCGCCGCGCCCCCTCGCGCTTGCGGACCATCGGCTTCAGCGCGTTTGCTTTCGCGCTTCGACCTTGGCCAGGGCTTCCTTGCGGATGGCATTCCAGTCCGCGGGGGTCAGCTCGCTGTCAGCGCTGCTCAAACCTTCTAGGAGCTTGGCTTCGAGTTGCTCTTCGGCCTTGCGTTTCTCGTCAGCGCGGATGAGTTCGCGCACGTACTCGCTCGCGCTGCTGTAGCGCCCCGTCGAAACCTGGCCGTCTACGAACTGCTTGAGTGGGTCAGGCAGCGAGATGTTCATGCTTTGCATAGCGTACCTCCTAGATCGTGTAACGGTGCCAGAAATGGCATGAAATGGCAATAATCGCCATTCCGCCCCGGCCAGTCACGGTATCCGCGCTCACGGGGGCACCCGCTAGCAGGTAAGGAATTTGGCGCGTTCCGCCCTGACGGTCTCGGCCATACGGTAACGCTGCGCTTGCGCAGGAGTTCGGCGTGAGCGTTGCGACGCTGCACCGACTGCTATTCGAGCGGGGTCTCCGCGTTCTGGCGGTCGGCTGTCTTGCTCAAGGGGCGGGCGGCCGTTGAGGTTCTCCTCGATCCTCGGCACGTGCGACTACATCCTGGAAACTCCGCCATTGCGGATGCGAAGCCATCGGTCCGTTTCATTGGCGCCGGCGTGCTCCGCGCCCGAAGTCCGGGAGTCAGCCCACTCCACTTAGCGACCTCGAAGCGAATGGCGCCCTGTTCACCCATTCCCAGTGCTTGAGGAACGGGGGGGGCGGGGGGGGCGGGCGGGCTGGCCGGGACGGTGACATCGTCCAGCGAAGGCGGCGGGCGGCGACGCCGTCGTCGCGGTGGGCCCTCCGCGGGGTGGCCTGGGATCGCCAGGGCCTGGGTTCGAACCAGCGCCCGACGCTCGTTGGTTTGCTGGCGGACCCGATCGCGGAGGTACTCGATCAGATCCGACTCCAGGAAGACCCAGGAACGTCCCACCTTTGCCCCGGGAAGTTCACTAGATCCGGCGAGTTCCAGGGCGGTCGTGCGATCGATTTTCAGGAATTCGGCAGCTTCGTGGATATCGTAGGTTTTCATGGGTTTGTATTCGACTCAATAGCGCGATCAGCCTGGGCCAGCGGGGAATTCCGCGACAACGCGGACCCCTCGACGGCCAACAATCAGGCCGCTCTCGAAGACCGTTCGGGCCCGGTCAGTCAGATACGAGATTTTTCGGCGAAGTGTCGGAGATCGCCTGCTGAAAACTGTCCGGCCGGCCGCATCTGCATGCCTGGGAGCGCCCCGAATGCAGACCAGTGCAAGACGCTCCGGTGACGTGCGGCGTGGTTGGTTGCGTCGCTTCTCTTCACGATGACCCGACGTCGCGCCAGTCTGCGGGCGGGGAGCAGGTCAGGCGATCGGGGGGATCAACCAACGCCTCGGGATTTCGGCGTCCGCGGAAGGGACACGCGGGCTTCGCCCTCGATCGCCACGAACGCGATCGGCGTGCGCCGCCCCGCATTTCGCGCAGATTCGACAAAGGGGTTGACGGGAAAGTAAATAGTATTTACATTTCTCGCCATCGCTGACCCACGCTGGCGCCTAGGCGCTGTCGCTCCCATGAACGCAAACGACGTATTCCGCCCGACCCCTGCCGCATTCCGACCGAGCATCGGTCCGTGTGCGCGCATGCGCGGTGTCGGGATGCCATGCCCGAAGGGATGGCGCGTGGTGTCGGTGCCGGCTGTTGTGGGGCATTTTCCGACATGGCAACGGCGAGGGATTTCGACTTTTCCGGGGGAGGGTAGCGCCTAGCGCGCACCGTCCACGCTCTGCTCGCAGAGGCCCGGAATCCGCAAGGATCCGGGCTTTTTGTTTTTCGTTTCACCCTGTTTGGTCCGCGCCACCTCGCAGATCTGCGGTCGAGGGATCGCAGCGCCGTTCGTCGGCGAACGTCCTTTGACAATTTGGCGCAAGGCGGTCTCGGCTCTGGCCGTGGATCGACCTTGCATGGGAGGCGGAGTCGCACCGAGCGAAGAACGTGGCGTTGCCACGGCCGTGCTGGTGAGGCGAGCCATCCGCTCCCCTTCGGGTGTGTCCAGGCGCGCCGCGACCGTTACTGATAGCTCAGCGGAGCGAGAGCGCCGGATTACGAATCCGGAGGTCGCACGTTCGAATCGTGCACGGGGCACAACCCGCAGACGACGTTCCGCGCGGAGCCGAGACAGTGTGGGCGTCGCGGCGCTGTCGGGGAGCGCCTGGCGGGGGCCCAAGGCCCGACGACACGTCCGTAGCTCAGAGGAAGAGCGCGACTCTCCGAAGGTCGAGGTCGGTGGTTCGAGTCCACCCGGGCGTGCCCTCGATGCGGGAGCGCGGGCATGCCGAAAGAATTTCTACCGAGCAGCGATGCTCGGGGATAGAAGAATCTGCTGTTGAGGGCGAACGCTCACAGGTCAGGGGTTCGGGTTAACGCCCGCCCCGCCGATGTGCGGCAACCGGCAATGTCCGTCGTGGCCGCATATGTCGCGTCGCCGGATGCAGCGGATAGGGGGTCATCAACGGTTGCACTGAAAGGTGCCGGGTTCGAGTCCCGGGTGACCCTTACTGCGGATAGCTCAGTCAGGTAGAGCAGCGATCTAAACCGTCGCGAGTCGCGGGTTCGAGTCCCGCTCCATACAGTGCGATTGGAAGTACCCCGCCGAACGCGGGTGATGGGCCGATTGCGGCGCTGGAACAGCCTCGTGGCTGTGCCGGCTCGTGGGAATCCCATCCCCGTCAGTGGAGGTGGCCAGGCAATGGGCTCGCCCGAATTGCGCCGTCAGACAGCCGAAGTGGCCTTCTCAGGGGAGGCTGCCCAGGTTCTCCGGTTGGCCCGGTTCACGGCACTCGGTGTCCGCCGCCTTCGCTGTAACGGCACCCATTCATCAGTACCCAAGAGGACAAGGAGAGTCCCATGAAGATTCAACGTATCACTGTGAAGAAGAACGAACGCGCGTTGCTGTTTCGCAACGGCGACTTCGACCGCCTGCTGAGACCCGGCAAGCACTGGGTGTTCAACGGCATCGACACCTGGGCCGTGGAGACCTTTGCCCTGGAGCGCCCCGCGTTCGTCCATCCGCTTGCAGACTACTTCATGGCGAAGGAGCCGGCGCTGGTCGCCGAGGAGTTCGTACGAGTCGAACTCTCCGAGACTCAGGTCGGGTTGCGCACCGAGAACGGCGTGCTGGTCGAAGTGCTCGCCCCGAGTACCCGGGGCTTGTACTGGAAAGGGCAGGTGGATGTGGGCGTCGAGGTGATCGACATCGCTGAGTCGGCTGAAGTGCCGGCTGCACTGACCTCGCGGCTGCTGCAGTCGCCCGCTCGTGTGCGCCCGGTTGCCGGTCTGGCGGGCGTGCATCAGGTGCAGGTGCCGGAACACGGCGCCGGTGTCTTGTGGATCGATGGTGTGATCGATCGGATGCTGGCCCCGGGCACGTACGCGTTCTGGAAGTTCAACCGGGACGTGGCGGTCGCCGTCGTGGAGATGCGTCTCCAGGTGCTGGAGATCACCGGCCAGGAGATTCTTACCCGGGACAAGGTGAGTCTGCGTCTGAACCTGTCGGCCACCTGGCGTTTTCAGGACGTTCTGAAGGCCTTCAAGCAACTGGCCAAGCCGGCGGACATTCTGTACCGGGAGTGCCAGTTCGGTCTGCGTTCGGCGGTCGGTACGCGCACCCTCGACGAGTTGCTGGAGAACAAGTCGGTGATCGATGACGTGGTGTCGGCCCACGTGCGGTCCAGGCTCGAGCCCCACGGGATCGAGGTGGATGGCGTCGGGGTGAAGGACATTGTCCTGCCGGGAGAGATGAGAACGATCCTGGCACAGGTCGTCGAGGCCGAGAAAGCAGCCGAGGCCAACGCGATTCGGCGACGCGAAGAGACGGCAGCCACCCGGTCGTTGCTGAACACGGCCAAGGTGATGGAAGGCAGTCCGGTGGCGCTGCGGATGAAGGAACTCGAGACTCTGGAACGCATTGCCGAGCGCATCGACAAGATCTCGGTGTTCGGCGGTCTGGACCAGGTGTTGAACGGGTTGGTGACGTTGCGTTGAGGGTGAGCCCCCTGCCGCGCTTTCTAGCGGCGGGGGCTCATTTGGGCGGATCGGCGCGCTCACTTGGAGTGCTTGCCCCCTGAGCCGTTTAAACTGCGGCGTCGAGTCTCATCCATCCAGGACGCGACTCTCCAAGAGCCGTTGATACTCGAAACGGCAGGCGGGTCGACCCCTTGTCGGGGTTCTGCATCCCCTCGGGGAGCACTAACGAAAAAAGCCACCCGGAAGGTGGCTTTGTTCGTTGGCGTCCCCAAGGGGATTGTGTCCGTCTCGTCTTATGGCGATCCGTCCATCCTGCGTCCGATGGCGCGGGACCGCCGCCTGGGGCGGCGTCCCACGACGCGGTGCGCTTGGGTCGACCTGTCCCAGCCAGCCGAGCGGGTGCAGCCCCCGGTGGATCCTTAGCGAGCGTCTAGCCTGCGCTTTCGTCTCAAGGCCAGGCCTCCTACCATGAAGGTGCCGGCCAGCATCAAGAACTGAGTGGACGGCTCGGGGATCGCTACAACGTTTAGTGTGACGTCATGGGCGTTGTAAGTCGCGTCAAAGCGAATGCCCTGCAGGCCCTCCCACGAGATGGCGGAGAAGGCTCCGCCTTCGATTTGGCCACCATTGCTTGTCAGAACACGGAAGCTGTCGCCCAGACCGGGAATGAAGTCTGTCAACCCGCGCAACACGAGCCGTCCGTTCAGGAGGACGCTTCCGGACACCGCCAGCGTATCGAAATACAGAACATCGGTGACGCCTATCTCGAGGACGCTTTCGGCGCCCATCACCAGATTTCCGTCGATGGCAAGTTGTCCTGCCGTCATGACACCTCCCGGTGCAAGTCGGCCGTCGTTGCGAAACGAGCCCCCCGAAAGCACTATGGTTCCGGCCCCAGAGACAACTCCGGTTGTCGCATTCGAGACGCCTCCACGCGTCGATGCCAACACAGCGCCTTCTCCTATGGAGATAAGCCCGGCGTTGTCGAACGCGGACGATAAAGACAGTGTTCCCGCGCTCAAGTCCATTTGTCCCGAATTGACGAGGTTGACTTGAATCGTTGTTGTCCCGGTCCCTGCTTTTCTGTAGAGGCCCCGGTTATTGAAGACATTCGAACCGCCGCGATCCAGCATGCTGGTATCCGATGCCTCGTCGTCCGTTAATGTGGCTCGGTTGATGAGCGTCCCATCAACGAAGACGATATTGCGACTCGAAGTTACGGGATCCGTCGTCCACGCGGTATTCCCGTCCAAGATCAGCGTGGCTCCTCCACTCAGAAACATAAACGCCGAGAGTCGGTTGGTACCTTGCCAGCGGTAGGTCCCGGCGTCCGCGAATGAGCCTCCCGTCCAGTTCACGGGGCCCTGGAAAGTGGCGCCCGTGCCGAGGATCGTGGTGCTTCCGGAGACTGTCACGGGTGTGAAAAAGGAGGTGCCGTTAAGGAGTTGAGATCCACTTAACTCGACGATGCCGTCCCCTCGAAATGCTGCGTTCCCGAGACGACTCGACCCCAGAAGGAGTTGGGCATCCGCGTTGACGTTGAAGGTGCCTGACCCGCGGGCGTTTCGCAGCGAAAGCGAGCCGGCGACGATATCGACAACCCCGGAATTCTCGAAGCCGATCTGGATCGCCGTGGTCCTGGGCCCAGTCTTGCGGTATGTGCCCGAGTTCTCGAAAGTGCTGTCTCCCGCAGTTCCCCTGATCGAAGAGCTGAACGAATTCGAGTCGGTGAACGTTGCCTGATTCTTGAACGTGCCGCCATTGAAAACGATTTCGTTGCCGGTATCTCCAGTGTTTCCATCCCATGTGGTGTCGCCTGCGAGGAAAACCGTGACACGCCCGTCCAGATACTTGGCCTCGTCTCCGGTGATTCGTGTGCCTCCCTCCGACCGAAATGTGCCGAATCCCGAAATCAGACCGCCCGACCAGGTTAGGGAATGGCTGAAGGTTGCGCCACTACCAGTGAGAACGCTGCCGGGAGTCATCTGGACCGGCGCGGAGATCGTGCTATCGCTCATCCTGACCAGAATGCCGGCGATTTCGACAAGTCCGGGACCCTCGATCCCGGCTCCGTTGAGCGAATAGGGGCCTGTTAGTCTGAGCACCGCCCCGTTGGCGACGGAAAACCTACCGCCGGAGGAAGTCCCGTCGCTTAGCCGCAAGATCCCACGCTCGATCAAGACCGACCCGGTATTGTTGAACGCCGCCGAAATCCACGTGGTGCTGCCGCCGCTCTTGCGGTACGTTCCGTTGTTGTTGAACGCGTTGCTGAAGAGCGCACCGGATATCGAGGTGTCGAACGTGTTCTGATCGGAGAAAACCGCATTGTTGTTGAGTACGGTCCCGACAAGGTTGATCGTGTTGCCGTCGACAATCGTGTTTCGGGCCCAGGTTGTATTGCCTGCGAGAGACAATACGGCTTGGTCGCCGAGCCACTTCGACACGTTCGTCGAGATGGTCGTGTTTCCTCTGAACGTGTAGTGCGCTGTGCCACCCATGGTGCCTCCGGCCCAGGTGGCATCCCCGGCAACAACGAAGTCTTCGGTGCCTGACAGGCTGGCACTTCCCAGGCGAAACCCACCCACCGTGATCGGTGTCGAGAACTGGCTGGTGCCGATGTTGACGACGGCGCGGTCGGATTCCGTCGGAGGGCGAAGCAGACTCCAATTGGCGCCGGTTTCCCACGTTCCTATACCTCCGAACCATCGATTGTCGTTGCCGTAGCTCGAGCCCGTCACAATGATGGTGATGAATCCTGCTGTGATGCTCAGTCGTAGGGAGTTTCTGCGCGAGTCTCTCAATGTCGTCTCCGTCCATAGTCGCCAGGGCATTCGTTGGCGCGTCTCTCCATGGCGTCCTCACGTCGTTCCATACTCCAGTCGTGACGGCGCGGTCCCGACAGATTCCTATGCGGGGCGGACGCTACGCACACTGCACCGAAGCTCTCTGACGGGCGGGACTGCCCGGCATCGCGCTGGACATTCGAAACTGCGCCCCGCCAGCGCACCTTCAAGGCGCGGCCGGAAGAATTGCGGCTGCTGCCAGCCCCCAAGCCTCTGAGATGTTCTGTCCCTCGGGTGCTACCTGGAAGCTCACCGTGAGGTGCAGGAACTTCATCGTCAGTTGGGGCGCAGTCCACGGCGTGCGTTCGCGATCAAGCTAGCCGTCCGACCACGTACTGCCGCGCCGGCATGGCGAGGCAAGCGCGATGCTGTTGCGGAAGCTATCACGTGGAACTCGACAACAGCTGTGACGGATGTCACAGGTATCGGGCTTTTTCTGGCAGTGACGGCAGTGGTGGGTGGCGTTCCCACCAGATATGGCGAGGCCGTGGCGTTTTCGTTCAGGGGGGGCGCGCTCTGACGCTAGTGGACTGTAACGATTGAATCGGGAGTGATTCTGCGCGATGCATCGAAGTACTTCCACTTCATGGGCTTGGCCTGCTTGTTGTACTGGCGGATGTATCGCATGAGTTTCCTCTTCAGATCGGACACGGAGGTGAACACTCCGCGGGCGATGACGTCGCGCTCGATCTTGGCGAACCACAGTTCGACCTGGTTGAGCCACGACGAGTACGTAGGGGTGAAGTGCAAATGAACATTCTTGTTCTCGGCCAGGAATTCCTCGACCCGCTTCGTCTTGTGCGCCGAGAGGTTGTCAGCGATCACGTGGATCTCTTTGTTCGCGGGCTGGTTGGCCACCAGATCGGTGAGGAAGGCGACGAACTCGGCCGAGGTATGTCGCTCGGCGGGCTTGCCCAACACCTCTCCCGTCTTGGTGTTGAAGGCTGCGTACAGCGACAGCGTGCCGTGACGGAAATACTCGAACCCATGCCGCTCGGCGCGCCCCGGCGACAGCGGCAGCACCGGGTCCTTGCGATCGAGCGCCTGTATCGCCGTCTTCTCATCGACACAGAACACCGCTGCGTGCTGCGGCGGATTGAGATAGAGCCCGATGACGTCGGCCGCCTTGGTCTCGAAGTCCGGATCATTCGAGGCGATGTAGCCTTCGAGCCGATGCGGCTTGAGCCCGTGCTTGGCCCAGATGCGCGCTACCGTCATGTGCGAGATGCCGCCGCCGAGTTCAGTCGCAAGCTTGCGCGAGGACCAGTGCGTCGAGCCATCGGCTGGCTTGCGCTTCGTCGTCCAGGCCAGAACGCGCGCTTCGATTCCATCGGTCACCTTGTAGCGCTCGCGTCCAGCGTGACGGGCGAACAGTCCGGCGAGTCGGTCTGTCGCAAATCGCTTGCTCCAACGATCGATGTAGCTGTCACTGCAATCGAGCTTCGCGCGAATCTCGGCCCAGGTCAGTCCCTCGGACAGCAGCAGAATCAGGCGCGCGTGGCGCGCCGAATCAGCTCGACCGTTCCTCGCATTCGCTTGCCGCTGCAGTTCCACCAGTTAGGTCTTGGTAAGTTTCAGTCTCATCGCGCCCTCCATGGACACGATGATACTTCCTATGCAAGTGTTACGGTCCGCTAGTGGCGCTGCCGCTTGGGCGCGGCCGATCTCGTCGTGGCGCCCAAAGCCGAGGCGGCGTTCGTCGATCTGGGTACGATGTCCTCGGGAGTGTTCACGCCAGCCGCGGCGAGGGAACTGCACCTGGACCTCGGCGGCGGTCTGAGCCTGCACCTGGTGTGACGCTGACGTTCTTCCCCGAGGGTCAGGTACGAGTGCGTCTGTGCGGTTGGCAAGTGGACATGCGCCGGTCCTTCGACGGGCTGTACGCGGTGACGCGCCACGATCAGCGATTGAGACCGTCAGTCATGAGCGCATGCCGAAAAGGACAAGCCGCCGACGCCCACGAGTATCAGTGTGCTCAAGGCAGTCCGCCCACTCCAGGACGCGGGTCGGCGACCACCAGCACGTCGCCTTGAGCATCGGCCAGTACATGCTTGGTGACACTACCGAGGAACAACTCCTCAACGATGTGCGTCCCGTGCTTGCCCATGACGATCAAATCGACATCGTACTCCTGCTCCATGGCGATGATCTGCCGAGGCGCGTCGCCATGGATCACCCGCACCAAATAGTCGCCCGATCTAAGACCTGCGTTGGCCGCCACCTCATGCAGTCGAATGCGCCGAGCCTCGATGCCGGCAGTGATGTATTGTCGAACGACCTGCTCGTCGACGCCGGCAAAGGCCAGCTTGCCCTCGTAAGGCAACTCAAAGGCATGCAGCAGAACAAGATCAGCCCCAGGGGCCCATCGCCTCGCCTCACGGATCGCAAGCTGAGAGGCCGGCGAGAAATCCACCGCGACAAGAACGTTGCTGTAATCCTCGCGAGGCGGTTGCTTGACCACTAGTACCGGCCACCGCACCGACTTGCGCAGCAAGCGCGATGCTGTTGAACCAAGCATCGCATGTTGCAAAAAGGACTCGCCACGCGCACCGAGCACGAGGAGGCGGGCATCCAGTGCGTCAGCCTCGCTGGCAATAACCGGGAGCGGTACGCCTGAGACGACCCGCGTCTTCGCGGCGACGCCACGGTGGCGAGCCGGGTCGGCGGCCAATTGCCTCAGTCGTTCGCGTGCTTCCTCTGCGACAGCCTCCTTGGCTGTCGGCAAGTACGCACCGAGCAGGTCGCGCAGCGAATCGAGAGCGTCGAGCTCCTGTACGTGAAGAATGTGAAGTTCAAAGCCGGTGCGCGCGGCGACGCGAAAGGCACGCTCCGCCGCATGTCGCGCAGGCGCCGAGAGATCCATTGCAACTAGAATGCATTCAAGCGTACTCATTGTCTACCCTCCGGGGGACGGAGAACCTGGGCCAACGTATCGACTGCATAATCGACGGCATCGCGCATGGGGTAGAGAACAATCGAGGCGCCGAGCTTCTTCAGTCCAATGTCAACGGTTTCCTCGCGTGCAACGACCGCCACGTCACCGGAAAAATTCAACTCCCGCAGGCCGCGCAATAGATCGCGGTTCGAGGCCATGTCCGGCAGAGTACTGACCACCCAGCGCGTGTCCTTGAGTGGCAGGCTCTCAAGGAACTCGCCGGCCGTGCAGTCCCCGTAACGCACTGGAAGACCCCGGCGCCTCAGCGCGCTTGCCACCTCGGGATCGAAATCGACCCCGAGTACCCTCAGATCGGCCTTGCGCAGGCCGAGCGCCAAGTGGCTGCCATAACGTCCGAGACCGAATACGATCACGTCGGCCTCACGCAGGTCGTTGCGCTCCGTCGCCACTGCCAGTTCGCGGTGGGGACGCTTGCGCTCGAAGACGCCAAGCCAAGGCGCCAGTCTTTCGTAGAGCGGGTGGGAGTAAAGAATCATGTAAGTCGACAGCGCAATGGTCGCCAGACCAACCAGCGTGGTCAGCCCCAGCGCCGCAGTGCCGATGTGGCCGAGTGCGATGCCCATGGCGACGAAGATGATCGAAAACTCGCTGATCTGCGCCACCGTCAGCCCGCAAAGAAAGCCGGTGCGCTTGCGATAGCCCATATACCCCATGATGACCATCACGATCAGCGGATTGCCGATCAATACGAAAAGCGACAGCACCACCGCGGGCCAGATCTCGCCGCCGAGTGTGGAGAACTCAAGCTTGGCACCGAGATCGATGAAAAAGAACAACAGAAGGAAGTCGCGGATACCGGTCAGGCGCGCGTTGATGGCATCGCGATACTGGGTCGAAGCCAGCGAGAAGCCGGCTAGGAACGCGCCGGCTTCCTTTGAGAACCCGGCCCAATCGCCGAGTGCCGCCAATCCCGTGCCCCACGCGACGGCGAAGACCAGCAGCAATTCCTGCGATTGCGCCATGCGATCGACGACCCTCGGCAGCACGTAGCGCATCAGTAGAGACAAGCCCACGGCGGCGGCGCCGATCAGCGCCGCGAGCGAGCCCGCCAGGGCGAGCAAAGAGCTCTCTCCGTCGTCGCCACGCAATGCACTCATCACCATCATCGCGATCACGACCGCAAGATCCTGGACGATAAGGAACCCGACTGCGATCCGCCCGTGCAGCGAGTCGATTTCGCGTTTGTCCGAAAGCAGCTTGACGATGATGATGGTGCTGGAGAACGTCAGCGCGATGGCGACGTAGAGCGCCTCTAACCAGCCTTTCCCCATCGCCAGGATAAGCATGAACCCTATGACAATGGTGAAAGTGAGCTGGCCCAAGCCGGTGGCCAGAGCAACGGGCCCGATATGGCGGACATGTTGCAGATCAAGCTTGAGGCCGACGACGAAAAGCAACACCGCCACACCAACCTGTGCGAGCAGGTCAATCTGATCGTGCGCGGTGACTACCCCAAGTACCGCGGGACCGGCGACGATACCAATGACGATATAGGCGATCAACAGCGGCTGGCGCAGCCAAAGCGACGCCGCACCCGCGCAGGCAGCCAACATCAGCAACAGTGCAAACTCCCCGAAAACGCCGTGCAATCCGCTGTCCTCTCGTCTCGATGCCCCACGTGGCCGTTGTCCAGGCATTTTGGTGCACTGTATGCAAGGTGGGTTGATTAAAGTCAACCCGCGCCACGCGAGTGCGAGCAAAGATCCTCCATGGCGAGGGCGTACGAAGGTCAAAGTAGCCTTCCACGCTCACTGAGCGGAATCCGTGGTTCGGGTGAGGCGTGATTTCTTGTGGTCGTCTGTTCGGTTTTCCAGAACTGTTGTTCACCAATAGGGTGGTTTTCCCGCAGCGCATCGACGCTTATCTTCCGCGTTGACGCATTCCGGGCTCACTCGGGAAAGGGAACATCATGGAATCTCGCATTCACTCGCTTCGCAGCGAAGCTGGGGCAGCACATGTTGGCCGGTACGGCGTGGCCCCCGCGTTCGACGTCGTCCGGGAGCATCGCGCACAGCCCTGAGTGCTGACATCCGCGCAGGTGCTCGACGGCTTACGGTCTGGGTTGGACGTGCACGCACACGATGTTGCCGCGCCGCGAATGGGGAGTGAAGACTACCGATCCGACGCACGGCGCGACACAACATCGTCCCAAGAGAACCAACATAGCGTAGGAGCAAGACGAATGAACAAGATACTCGTTCCCGTGGACGGATCGGATGCTGCTATGCAGGCGCTACGCTTTGGGATCGACCTTGCGAAACGCTGCCCGGGGGCCACGATCGACGTTCTCAATGTCCAGCCTCGAGTCGAGTCCGGTTTGGTTCGTGCGCACCTCTCGGATGACACGATCGAAACAGCCCTGCGTGCCTACGGCGAAGACACGCTACGACCGTTCTGCGCGCTCCTAGGTCAAACGGGAATTGGCTACCAGTCGCACCTCTTGCGCGGCCATATCGGGGAGACCATCACTCGTCACGCGATGGACTCGGCCTGCACGGAAATCGTGATGGGGTCACGAGGAATGGGCGCCCTCGGCAATCTCGTGCTCGGTTCCGTCGCAACGCAGGTCGTGCACCTTTCTCAGCTACCCGTCACGTTGGTCAAGGACACCAGTGTATGGTCGTCGCTGTTCGCCCCCGTGCTGGTGCCGGTCGATGGATCGGAGCACGCGAATCGCGCCTTGGGCTACGTTATCGGTCGCGCCAAAGGGCACGTCGGTGCCCAGGTGAAGCTTCTCAATGTCCAGGAGCCGGTCGTGGAATGGCAGACGCGAGGTTTGTCGCAGGAGGCGATTGTGGAGCACCAGCAGGAGCACGCGGCGCAGTTCTCCGAGATCGCCCGCCGCCGGCTCGACGCGGCGGGCATTCCGTATGCAATCGCCGTCGACTGCGGCGATCCGGCGAACCTGATTGGTGCTTCAGCGAAGTCGCATGGCTTCGCGCATATCGTCATGGGATCACGAGGGCTCGGCGGGATGGCGGCGCTGGTCCTCGGGTCTACCGCCTACAAGACGATCCACAGCGCCGACGTACCGGTGACGGTGGTCAAATAGGCCGACCAGGGGATGCGCAGCAACCGCTCACGCCGATCAACGCACGTCGTCTCGGTCAAGGCTGCACGTGCCGTCATCGTGCTTACCGAGCATCTAGGCGCCAAGCGCACGGCTTACTCTGTAGCAGCGCTCCTCTGCTTCACCTGACAAGTCCTGTCATCGAACATGTTGCCGCCTGGAACCAACGTCCGCATTTCATGGCTGGTCAGACGGACATGGCACGAAGAGTCAGCGCCGAGCGCCTCCGGCTTGACCGTGATCGCGGTTGGTGGGAGAGGACGACAGCGCACGCGCTTCGTGATGTCGGCCGCGGACAGGTCCTGTGAGGCGCTGCGGCCAGGGTCTGTTGAATTTCGGTTCGATCGCATCTCAAAGGTCAAGATCTGATGCGTGAGTCGACGGTACCGAACGACACGTCGACGACGACCATGCCAAGCTGGCATGACCGTTCCGTGGAATCAGTGCTTGCCGAGCTGAGTACCACTCCGTCGGGTTTGAGCACAGACGCGGCGCAGGCACGGCTCCAGACCTACGGCCCCAATCGCCTCCCCGAGCGACCAAGGCGAGGCGCACTCATGCGCTTTCTGCTGCAGTTTCACAACATTCTGATCTACTTGCTGCTGGGGGCGGCCGTGATCACGCTCGCGCTGGATCACATGGCGGACACGGCGGTGATCCTCGCGGTGGTGATCGCGAACGCAGTCATTGGCTTCGTCCAGGAAGGCAAGGCAGAGAAGGCCATGGAAGCCATACGCCGGATGCTTGCCCCTCGCGCCGCGGTGCTGCGCGGCGGCGAACGGCAGACGGTGGACGGTGAGGCGCTCGTGCCCGGGGACATCGTGCTGCTCGAGGCCGGCGACAAGGTGCCCGCCGATGTGCGGATTGTCGTGACGCACGGCGCATTCGTTCAAGAGGCCATCCTCACCGGCGAATCGATACCGGTGGAGAAGGGCGTCAAACCGGTTTCCAAGGGCGCGGCGCTGGGCGACCGGACCTGCATGTCGTTCAGCGGCACGCTCGTCACCACGGGCCAGTGCAAAGGCGTGGTGGTCGCCACGGGGGCGGCGACCGAGATTGGGCGCATCAGCGGGATGCTCTCGACCGTCGAGGCACTGACGACGCCGCTGGTGAAGCAGATGGACGTGTTCGCCCGCTGGCTGACCCTGGTGATCCTGTTAGTCGCCGCGATCCTGCTCGCCTTCGGCTACTTCGTCCGCCACTACCCCTTCGCAGACATGCTCATGGTGGTGGTCGGAGTGTCCGTGGCCGCGATACCCGAAGGGCTGCCGGCCGTTATGACCATCACCCTCGCCATCGGCGTGCACGCCATGGCCCGGCGCAACGCCATCGTCAGGCGAATTCCTGCCATCGAGACGCTGGGTTCGGTGTCGGTGATCTGTACGGACAAGACCGGCACGCTCACACGCAACGAGATGGCCGTGGCGTCTGTCGCAACCGTTGCTGGCGTGTATGTGGTTCCGGACGCGGGCTACGCACCTGCAGGTGAGATCTTCCTTGGGGGGCGCGCGATCGCAGCCATCGAACACCCGATGCTGGCCGAACTGGGCCGTGTCGCTGCCTTGTGCAGCGACGCATCGCTGCGCGAGCACGAAGGCGATTGGACGGTGGAGGGCGACCCGATGGAAGGTGCACTCCTCGCATTGGCTGGTAAGGCCGGCGTCGACTGGCGCGATGAGCGCATCACCTGGACCCGCACCGACGCCATCCCCTTCGATGCCAAGCATCGTTTCATGGCCACGTTGAATCATGACCGCGAAGAGCATGCGTTCGTCTTCGTGAAGGGCGCGCCGGAGCGGATCGTCTCCATGTGCAAGGAGCAACGATCGGCCTCGGGTGGGGTGCAGCCCCTGGAGGCGAGGTTCTGGCACGAATCCGCCGACCGCATCGCTTCGCAAGGTCAGCGCGTGCTCGCGCTCGCGTCACTACCCGTGTTGCCAGAGCGCACGGTTCTCGACCACGCGGAAGTCGAAGGCACGTTGACACTGCTCGGGCTGGTCGGACTGATCGACCCGCCGCGCTTGGAGGCGATTGCAGCAGTGGGCGAATGCCATAGCGCGGGCATTCGCGTGAAGATGATTACTGGCGATCATGCGGGAACTGCAAGGGCGATCGCTCGGCAAATCGGTTTGCTGAATCCGGAGAAGGTACTCACCGGCGTCGATCTTGACGCCATGAACGACCCGAGGCTTGCCGGCGCGGTGCTGGAGACCGATGTTTTCGCCCGCACCAGCCCCGAGCACAAGCTCCGCCTGGTCATGGCGCTGCAGTCACACGGCATCAGCGTCGCCATGACCGGTGACGGAGTGAACGACGCGCCGGCGCTGAAACGGGCGGATGCGGGTATCGCGATGGGCAAGAAGGGCACCGAGGCCGCTAAGGAGGCCGCGGAACTCGTGCTGGCGGACGACAACTTCGCGTCGATCGTCGCGGCCGTCCGGGAGGGGCGGACGGTCTACGACAACATCAAGAAGGTCATCAGCTGGACGCTTCCCACCAACGCAGGCGAAGCCATGACCATTGTCGCGGCGCTGCTCGTGGGGATGACGTTGCCGGTAACGCCGGTGCAGATCCTGTGGATCAACCTGATTACCGCCGTCACGCTCGGCGTTGCATTGGCGTTCGAGCCGACGGAGGACGGAACGATGCGCCGTCCGCCCCGCGCTCGCAACGAACCCCTGCTCAACGGAGAGCTGGTGTGGCACATCGTGCTGGTGGCTGTTCTGTTCGTTTGCGGCGTATTCGGCATCTTCGCCTACGCGATCGACCGCGGCTACTCGGTCGAGCTTGCCCGCACCATCGCCCTCAACACACTTGTCGTCATGGAGATCTTCCATCTGTTCTTCATTCGCAACATCTATGCAACCTCGCTTACCTGGAGAGCAGTGCGTGGTACCAAGGTGGTGTGGCTGACGGTCATCATCATCACGGTCGCCCAGTTTTCGATCACTTACCTTCCACCGCTGCAAGCGGTATTGGGGACCGAATCGGTGCCATTGCTGGACGGGCTGCTCATCGTACTTGTCGGCATCGCGTTGTTTGCCATCATTGAAGTAGAGAAGCAGCTACGTTTGCGCCTGCGCACGGTGCGTGCGCTCTGAGACCAGCGTCCGCAAGGATCGAAAGGTATGCCGTAGTTCGGCCTTTCTCATGAGGAAAGAGATGACCGCTGAAAGAAACCAAGAGCTTCACTTTCTCGTTGCCGTGGATGGGTCCGCGCATTCGCTAGCCGCAGTGCGCTGGGTCACGCAGATTGGCGCTGACGGGAGCCGCCTGCGCTGTACTCTCCTCAGTGTCCAAAAGCCCGTCATGTCCGGTGAAGTCGGCATACTCGCACCAGCCAGAGTAGCTTTGGACGAACGCGACCGCAGTGCGGCTGACATCCTCGGGCAAGCAGCGACGGTCATGCGTTCAAGTTCGATCCCGTTCGAGATCGAAAAGCAGATAGACGATGCCGCCAGCGCGATCGTCACGCGCGCGCAAGCACTGTCCTGCGATGCGATTGTGATGGGAAGGCGCGGTCTGGGGGTCGTCCGCGCCGCGCTTCTGGGCTCGACATCGACCAAAGTAATCCGGAGAGCCACCATTCCGGTACTCATAGTGCGCGCTGCGGATAACCCCCCACCCGTTTTGCCGCCGCGATTGCTGTTGGCGGTCGATGGCTCGGAGAGCGCAATGCGCGCAGCGGCGTTTGCCTCACGCCTTGCGCTGTTGTGCAACGGCGAGGTGCAACTGGTGCATGTCGAGCCCGGGCTTACCTTGGCAAGTACCATTCTTGGTCCACGCGAGAAGGTAGTCGAGGTCTGGTCAGGCAAGCGTGTGGAGGAAGCGCTGGCTGGAGCCCGCGGTGCGCTCACTCGAGCGGGTGTGGCATACACAGAGCACGTGGTTGTCGGCGATGACGCTCACATCGCCATTATCGAGACTGCAAGGGAAGGCGCGTACGGCATCATCGTGATGGGAACACGCGGGCTTGGCCCGGTCACGGGCTTGTTGCTGGGGTCGGTCGCGCAAAGCGTATTGGAGAAGGCGCCTTCGATGGTGGTAGCTGTTGGACTCGTTCAGTGAGAGGCGCACAGCATCGAGCAGAAACGCATGGTCCCGCGCTGGACGAAGCTGGACCGGTTATGCGATAGCTTGGCTCCAGTGAACGCGGTTTTCCAGAGGTGGTTCCAGGAAACGGGACTGGCGGATCACTGAAGTCTCTGCTCTCATCGGCCACGGTGTCGCCCGAAAAAGGAGCATTGACGAGAGAAGGCCCAAAAGGAGGCACGGCAGCCTTCAAGGCGAAGGTAGCGTTGGCTGCATTCAAGAGCGAGAAGACGCTGGCGGAGTTTGCGGAGATCCGCGTGGATCCACGCGCGAACAGTTGCGATCCCGATGCTGAACTGATGGGGAGGTTGCCGGTGCGCTGGCGTCGTGGCAGCGACGAGTTCGCCGTCACCGTGCCAGCAATCGACACGGATTGTGGTGAGCGCTGTGTGGGGGCTCGCAACGTCTCGCCGCGCGGATGCGAACGCATCAGTGTGCAATCTCGCATTTCATCGGCAGATGTCTCAGAACTCGCGATCGATCCACGCAGTGTCGGGGGGCGATCAGCGCCCTCGGACCTTTACACCGCTCCGAATTTTAGACATCAGCTAGACACGGCCATGCGTCCAAGCAAATGAAAGGCCGAAGTGACTGATTTGGTGGGAATACTGTGGGGGTTTGTGTCCGTCTCGCCTCATGGCGATCCGTCCATCCCGCGTCCGGGTGGCGCGGGACCGCCGCCTGGGGCGGCGTCCCACGACGCGGTGCGTCGTGGTCGACCCCTTGTCGGGGTTCTGCATCCCCTGCGGGAACACCAAAACAAGAAAGCCACCCGATGGGTGGCTTTCGTGTTTTGGCGTCCCCACGGGGATTGTGTCCGTCTCGCCTTATGGCGATCCGTCCATCCTGCGCCCGACGGCGCAGGACCGCCGCCGGAGCGGCGTCCCAAAACGCAGTGCGTTTTGGTGTATCCGTCTCGCCTTGTGGCGATCCGTCCATCCCGCGTCCGATGGCGCGGGACCGCCGCTGGTGCGGCGTCCCACGACGCGGTGCGTCGTGGTCGACCCCTTGTCGGGGTTCTGCATCCCCTCGGGGAGCACCAACGAAAAAAGCCACCTGGAAGGTGGCTTTGTTCGTTGGCGTCCCCACGGGGATTCGAACCCCGGTTACCGCCGTGAAAGGGCGATGTCCTAGGCCTCTAGACGATGGGGACCCGGTACTGCGGTCAAACTAAGTGGTGGAGGTAAGCGGGATCGAACCGCTGACCTCTTGCATGCCATGCAAGCGCTCTCCCAGCTGAGCTATACCCCCACTTGGAAAGCCGCGCACTATACAGAAGGGGGGGAAGGCCGGTCAACCCTCTCGTGATGCGCGGCAATCGTTCAATCTTCCTCGTCTTCCTCTTCCTCTTCTTCGTCCTCGTCGTAGTCGTCCATGGCTTCGAGTTCGGAGTCGATCATGTCGCGGATCTCCATCAGGAGATTGCGCAGGGCGTCGTTCTGTTCCTTGAGTTCCGTCTTGGTCATGATGTGCTCCCAGCTTCGTGAACCTCGCCATGGCGAGAGTTGAGGTTGACGATGGCGTGTCCCGGATCGGGCGGAAGAGAACCGACTGGCCTCCCTCACCGCGAGCCGATTATAGCCACAGGCCGATGACGCGACGCACTCGTTGATCAGCGGATCACGAAGTCCGCGCGGCTCGGTCTGCCTTTGTCCTTGCCGGAGCCGCCGGGTTCCGTACGGGCCTCGACGAGGAAGACTCGTTCCGACGCGATGCCGTGGCGGGTCACGAGGGTGTCCTTGATGCTCTGGGCGCGCTGGAGACCCAGCTGGCGCAGATCGTCCGGACCGACCACGATGCTGGTCAGGATCAGCTTCTCCATCTCGGACGCGGGGAGGGACTTCTCCAGGCCGATGGCGTTGCGGGGCTTCGGAAACTTCTCCTGTTTGTAGGCCTTGCGGAGGAGGCCCTCGACTTCGTCCGGCGTGTAGACCGTCGCCTCGACGGAGGCCGGCGCCTGGCCCTCGCGGCTCAGTGCGGCGAACTTCTGGGCCCTCAGCTTGTTCTCGAAGGCAATCTGGCGCAGGGCCTCCCGATCGGTCTCCGGATCGACACGCCCCGTGACTTCGAGGCCGAGGGCCGGTCGGTCCGTCAGGGCCTTGGCGAGCTGGGCGAGCTTGGCGTTGCCGGCGTCGTCCGGCGTGCTCGAGCCCTGGGCGAACTCCAGGTACGACAGCTCCTCGCCGCTGCCGCCCATGAGGGACCCCAGCAGGGCAAAGGGCGCTGTCACGGCCTTGGTGAACAAGTTCACGATGATCTGCCAGATCACCCGCCCCAGCTTGAATTTGGGGTCGTCCAGCGAGCCCGATACGGGCACGTCGAGATTGATGCGTCCGTCGCGGTCCTTGAGGAGCGACACGGCCAGCTGCACCGGCAGGTTCACGGCGTCGGCGCTCTCCACCTTCTCCCCGAAGGTGAACTGGTCGATGAACACCTTGTTCTCGGCGGTGATCTTCCGTTTCTCGATGAGGTAGCGCAGATCGAGCGTGAGCTTGCCCTTCTCGATGGTGTAGCCGGCATACTTGCCGGAGTAGGGCGTGAACGGCGGTAGTTCGATATCCCGGAAGCTCACCTTCAGATCGGCGTACAAGTCGCCGGAGAGCGGGTTCACCTTGCCGGTGATTTCCAGCGGGGCCTGGTTGGAGAGCCGCCCGCGCAGGTCCACGTCGGCCTTCGTCGACGGATCGGCCAGCAGGCCCGTGACCCGTCCGCCGATCTCGGTGAGCGTCGCGCTCACGTTGGGCTTCACGAGCTTGTCGCTGAAGAGCACGGTGCCGCCCTGGAGCGTGACCTGGTCGATGGTGATGGACCGCGGCACGGGGCTCGCGTCTGCCGCCTTGGTCTCCGACGGGTTGCCGGGCTTCGCAGGCGCGTCCGGCGATTCCGCCGGCGCGGCGTTCGGGTCCTGCGCGACCAGACCCTGTACGTTGAGCGTGCCGTCGGCATTGACCTGCAGTCGGGACCGGAAGTCCGTGAGCGAGACCTCCCGGATGGCGAGTGCGAAGGGCTCGCTCTTCGCGCGCACGCCCTTGAAGTAGAGCGACTCCCACTGCAGCAGGTCTTCGCCGGTGCGATTGTCGGTGGACGCGAACTTCGAGATGCCGGCGTCGCCCTCGTAGGAGATCAGCGCGGGCTTGCCCGCAGGCAGGCGCACGCCGAGTCGCCCGTCGGCGCCGACGCGTGCACCGGCCAGGGTGACATTGAGACGATCCGCGAAGTAGGGCTGGAAGGTGGGGATGTCGAGGTTCGCGATGCGGGTCTTCAGGTCCAGCGCCACCGGGTCGATCGCGAAGGTCCCGGAGGCGTCGAAGCTGCCCTTGCCGTTCAGCAGTGTCTTGAGCGCGAGCCTGGCGGTACCCGGCGCGCCTAGAACGAGATCGGACACTTCCACCCGCGTGGGGCTCAGCGAGAGCGTGACCGGCGTCGCGGGCACGGCGTCCTGGAACTCGATCAGGCTCCGGTCGACAAGCACATGCGCGAGCGTTATCACCCACGGTTTGGCCGGCGCGGCGTCCGGGGCGGGTGCCGGCTTGGCCTCGGCGGGCTTCGAAGGCGTGAGCGTGGCCAGGTTCACCACGCCGTTCTTCGCACGACGCGCGCGCACGTCGAGCTTGTCCGCGAGGATGTCGCCCACGGTGACGCGCTGCTGCGCCAGGTCGAGGGAGGTGTCCTTCACCGAGAATTGCGCGAGCGAAAGGAAGTCAGCGGGCTCGCCCGCCTTGCGCAGCCGAAGGGCAGCGAGATCGAGCGTGCCCTTCGACAGCAGCAGCGAGAGACCTTCCGGCGGCGCAGCCACGTCCGCATGCGCAGATAGCGACAGCGTGCCCGAGCCGATGTCGAAAGCGATGGCGTTCCGGTAGTACGCCGCGTAGCGGGGAATCGGCACCTGCGAGAGCGAAGCGTCGATTGACGCACTCTTGCCCGCGACGCTCGCCGTGCCCTCGATGCGAAGCGATTCCTGCGCGTCGGTGGTGGCCGTGAGGAGCAAGTGCGCGGGTTGCGCCCCGGCGGCGGTGGAGATGCCTTCGACAACGACGTCGAGCGGTGCGATGACAGTCTGGAACGCCGGCTGCACCATGTCGTCCTGGAAGCGGATGCGTGCGGCACTCAGCTCGATCTTGTCCACCGTGATCGTCTTGGGCTTTGCGTCGCCGGCCGGCTTCGGCTCCGGTGGTTGCTCCTCCTGGGAAGTCGAGGCGCCGGTCGCCCCGAGGATGGCGAGGTTCAGGACGCCGTCCGCCTGCCGTATCGCGTTCACGTCGGCGCCGGCGAGCTTGACCGACGCGACGGCGATGACGTCGCCGAATACGTCGATGGGCTTGGTCCGGACGTCCAGGCGTTCAAACGAGACCAGGGGCGCGTCGGTGGACGCGATGACCCGCACGGCGCGTAGCGCAGTCGATGCCGTGACCGTGAGCCGCGACGGTTTGCCTGCTGGCTGCGCGAAGCCGATGGTGGCATCCAGATCGAGCCGCGCGGAGGCGATGCGGTACGGCAGCGTCATAGGCAGGTAGCGCAGGTAGTAGGGCAGGTCGAGGTCCTTCAGCGAGAGTTCCAGGTCGGTCTCGCGTGCCTCACTGAACGGCTTCGACTTGCCTTTCACGTCGAAGCGGGTGCCGTTCACGCTCGCGCCGAACGCCGGCTGCACGAAGATGTTGCCGTGGTAGGGCAGGTTCGAGACGAACGGCACGGCGAGCGCCAGCTCGCGCACCTGATGCTTCGTCTTGCGCGGCCGGTCGTCCACGTCGACCTCGCCCCCAAGGATCCGGATGTTGTTCACCGAGAAGCGCGCCGGTTGCTCGTCGGGCTTCTTGTCCTTGCTGAATTTCTCGATGAGGTCGGTGAAGTTGAGCCGGTTTCGCGCGAGGAGCACCACGTTGACGTACGGCTTCTCGAGCGTCACCTCGGACAGAACTGGCGCACGGCGGTAGATCGATTCGGCGTCGACGTCCACCTTCAGGCGCTGGAACGCAACGAACCGTTGCGTCGATCCGGGTTCGTGGATGACGAAATCGTGTATCTCGAGCGTCAGCGCGAACGGGTTGATGCGGATGTCGCCGACGGTGACCTTGCGGCCGAGTTCCTCGGACAGCCGGGATGTCAGCAGCGAGTGAAGTATCGGCGGTGCGGCAAAGAATCCGAACGCGATGAGCGCGACGAACGCCACCGCGACCCCGATGAGGATTTTGCGGAGACGGCGTCGAGGTGGTCGCGGCGAGGCGTCCGGCGCGGCAGCCTTCTGCGCGCGCAGCTTCAGAACCCGGTCGAGCAGAGGCACGGGATAGGACGCTCCGGTAAGGAAGTCTGGGGAAGGTCTGACTGGATGAATGATGCGACCGTGCATCCAGTCCCGCTTTTCCCCTGCGGCATGCAGCCGGCATGGCTGTGCCGGCCCCGAGGTTACCGAAGCAGCGCCGAAAAACAAAACGCCCCGCCCAGATTGGGGCGGGGCGTCGAGGTGAAGAGTGCCTGCGAGGCTACTTCGCGAGCATGCCCTGCAACTTGCCCATCACTTGCGGAGAGTCGGGCTCCACTTGGGTCTGGAAGCTGTAGACCGTGCGACCGTCCGGTGCGATGAGGTACTTGTGGAAGTTCCAGCGCGGCGCTTCCTGCGTGGCGGCCGCGAGCTGCTTGTAGAAGGCGCTGGCGCCTTCGCCCGTGACGGACGTCTTCTCGGCCATCGGGAACTGCACGCCGTAGGTCATGCGGCAGAACTCTCCCACTTCCTGATTGGTCGCGAGTTCCTGACGGAAGTCGTTGGAGGGGAATCCCACCACCACCAGACCCTTGTCCTTGTATTGACGGTAGAGGCCCTCCAGCTTTTCGAACTGGGGGGTGAAGCCGCACTTGCTCGCGGTGTTGACCACGAGGATGGGCCGGTTCTCGAACTGGCAGAGGTCGAGCGGCTTGCCGTCGAGGGTCTTCAGCTTGTGGTTGAGCAGGGGCGGGCAGCCGGCAGCGGAAGCGTCGGCAGGAACGATGGCGGCGGCTAGCAGCAGCGCGGGCAGAAAGCGCAGGATCATGGCAGAGGATTTCCTCGGAGGGAGACGCCCGGTCAGAGACGCCCCGGCCAGGGAAAGTTCCGGGGCCGATGCCCCGGACAGCGGTTTGGTGCGAAACTCCGCCCCGTCGGCGTGGATGCTCTCCGGGAGCACTCCAGGGGCCGACCGGCCGCGCAAGACGCCGATCACTTCACCAGTCGTCAACAGCAAGAGGGAAGCTCATGAACATCGTTGCAAAGTTGTCCGCCGTCGCCGCCCTGGCGATCCTGGCCTGCATGCCCGTCCACGCCGCGAACGAGCAGCAGAACAAGATGAAGGAGTGCAACGCCGACGCCAAGACCAAGGCGCTCGAAGGCGATGCGCGCAAGACGTTCATGAAGGAGTGCCTGAGCGCGGCGAAGGAAGAGGTCAAGAAGGACCTCACGGCACAGCAGGAAAAGATGAAGACCTGCAACGCCGACGCCAAGACGAAGGCGTTGAAGGGCGCCGACCGCAAGAAGTTCATGAGCGAATGCCTCTCCAAGTGATGTCGCTGTCCGGTGCCGGGTCCATTCCTGGCGCCGGTGATCCAGGCCGGTGCCGATGACCGGCCCCGGAGATTCCGGGCCCGTGGCGGGACTCGCCCACGGGCTCTTTCACGACGAGCCTCTGGGCCTGTCCATCCTCGGGCTGGGCTGGGCGGTCGCCTACGGCGTGTTCCTCGGCATGCTTGCGCTGGCAAGTGGCCCGGCGGCATTTCCGGCTCTGCTCGGTGCGCTTGTCGTCGGTGGGATCGTCGCCTACGCCCTCGAGGTCGCGCTGGCTCACGGACACAACGAGCTGGGGCTGATTCCGTTCGGATCGGTCGGGCTCGCCGCGCTGCCTTTCGTCGCGGGCGTTGCGCTGTGGACCGGCATCGCATCGGCCAGCGCGGTGTCGGTGTTCTGGCTGGTGGTGTTCGGTGGCTCCGGGGCGTTTCTGGCGTGGTATCTCGTGCCGCTGTTCCGGTTCGTGCGCGACCGGCGCAATACGGCATCGCGCGCGCAGCGGGTCGTCGCTGCCCTGGCGGCCGGTGGCGTGTTCGGGGCCTTCGCCTGGGCGGCGAGTCTTGGGGTGGGAAACGGCGGTGTGCCAACCCCGCTCGCCTGGGTCGCGCTCGCCCTGCTGAACGGGCTGGTCGCCTGGTACATCTACTTCCGCATCCCCGAGTTCTTCCTGCGCTTCCTGGCCTGGCTGCTGGTGCGTGTCCTGTTCCGGGTGGATCGCCGCGGGTTCGAGCAGGTGCCGGACGAAGGTGCGGCCGTGATCGCCTGCAATCACGTCAGCTTCGCCGATGCGGTGATCATCATGGGGTCCTGCGCCCGTCCGATCCGCTTCGTGATGGACCACCGGATCTTCCGCGTGCCCGTGATGAGTTACATCTTCCGCCACTCCCGAGCGATCCCCATCGCGCCGGCGAGGGAGGATCCGGCCGCCCTGCGCAAGGCCTACGACGACGTGGCCGAGGCACTCGCCGCCGGGGAACTGGTGGGGATCTTCCCGGAGGGCGCGATCACCCGGGACGGCGAACTGCAGCGGTTCCGCAGAGGGGTGCAGGACATCGTCGCCCGGACGCCGGCGCCGGTCATCCCGATGGGGCTGTCCGGACTCTGGGGCGGCATCTTCAGTCGGCGATATGCGGGTCTCGCGCGTTGGGTGCCCAAGGGCTTCCGGCCGCGTCTCGGTCTCGCGGTCGGTGCTCCGGTGCCCCCGGATCGGCTGGACCTCGACGCGCTGCATGCAGACGTCCTGGCGCTTCGGGGGCCGGTTCGCTGACTGTGATAGACGGTCGCGACTTGGCTCCGGTAGATTGCCTGGAGAGTGCGCGAACAGGAGGTACCCCATGGGCAAGAAGGGTGGCAGGAAAGCCGATGAGGACGATGAGGTCCGCAAGTCTTCACGGCGTCGCGGACGTGACGAAGAACCGCTGATGCTCGCGGTGGAGCGCTGCCCGCCTCAGGAGCGTCTGATATTCGAATGGGTGGCCGGCAACGGCCTGGGCGATGATGCCGTCGTCGCCGCCCAGCGCGCGTTTGAAAGGGCCTATGACGTCCGCCTCGCCCGTGCCCACGAGCGCGCGGCAGCATCCGAGCTCGAAGACTGCCCGCCGAGGTGCCGGCAGGGTCGCCGGACGATCCTCGGGCCCGTGAGCGGTACACAGGGCTGGGAAATCGACTCCGCTGTGACCCCCATGCGGGCGTCTACCTGGAACTGGGTCGGCTATGTCGTCGTAGTCGACTGCGGGCCCGAATAGTCCGGTCCGGAAGCGTGTCACGGTAGTGCCACGAACCATCCACAGGATCTGTGGATAAATCTGTGCACAAGCCCCCGGATAACCCGAAAAAACGCTTGCGCACGGCATACTTAGGTTGGAACGATCAAGAATTGCGCAGTGCTTTTGACTAATAAAAACATGCAGTTGCTGCCGTCCCCCAGTGGCTGCAAGGGGATTCGGGAAGCGCATTGAAAGTCAAGTGTTCCCGTTTGATAACTTTCTCTCATGTGCTTGACAAAAGTACTAGAGATACGCTCCACGAGCATTTTCGGGCCCCTCCGGGGCATCGCAGATGCAACCCCCCGTGCGCCCGTTTTCGTGCGCCGGAATATCTCCTTGGAGCGACCCCGCCTGTGGTTGGACGAATCGCCGCTGTCCGCTTGAGCGAGGGGTGACCCGGGCATAGAGTTCTGGCCATCATCCGGCTGTCGGATGGTCCTTTCTGGAGTGCCCATGCGCCGAATCCTGACCCTTCTCGTGCTTGCCTTGCCCTGTTCTGATGCTCTGGCCGATCGGATCACGGCCATGACCCGTGAGGAGCGGTGCGTCTACGTCGCCCGGCTGCATGCGGCGGCCGCCTACCACCACAGTCAGGGGAAGGCCCGCGACCAGGTCACGATCCATTGGCACGGCGACGAGACCGAGAACGAAGTCCAGTTCGTCAATCGCACGATCGACCGTGCCTATGAACTGATCGGGCGGGAAGCGCAGGCCGGGCGCACCGGGATGCCCGCCGAACTGATCGGGGACCAGGGCTACGCCGCCTGCCTGAAGGAAAGCGAACTTTGAGTTCCTGTCCCGCAGGCAGGCGAGGCGGGGTCAGGGTGCCGGGGCCGCTTCCTCGGCGCTGAAGTCGAGTTCGACCCGGGCTCCGCTCGGATCGAAACAGAACAACTGCCAGGTGCCGGACTGGTTCTGGCGCCGCAGATCGTAGTTGATGCCATGGGTCCTCAGGCGTGTGACCACGGACGCGAGGTCCGTGGCTGTGAACGCCATGTGATCGAGGACGCCCTTGGGATCCGCTGGCATGGGCCTGCCTGCGATGACGTGCAGCACGGCCTGCTTGCCCACGTAGAGCCAGACGCCCGGGAAACCGAGATCCGGGCGCGGGCCTTCCTCCAGACCCAGAACGTCGACGTAGAAGTGGCGGGTCGCCGCCAGATCCTTCGCCAGGACGGTGAAGTGATTCATCCCCTCGATGGGCATCGCGTACTCTCCGTGGCAGAAAGCGCGGGCTGCCTCACTTCTTCGGTGCGGCAGCCCCGGCATTGGGGTTCACCGTCGGTGCGGCGGGAGGCGTCGCGGGCCGAGGGCTGATCGTCACCGTGGCTTCCGAACCGCGCAGTGCCGACGCCGTGATCTCCACCGTGGCAGCCCGCTCACCGCGGGTAAAGGTCAGCGTGGAGACCTTTCCCTGGACCGCAGACACCAGTTCCCAGCCGAAGGGCGGCATCTGTTCCAGGTAGTAAGCGTAGGCCATGGTGGACGGACGGTCCAGCACGAGGACCATGCGGCCGAACCAGCGGTCTGCGCTGCCGAGGATCACCGAGCGCTCGGTGTTGATCTTCGTGGACGGTGGGATGGGGATGTCTGAAACGGGCTGATAATTCGGGTTGGCCGAGCCGGCGGTCGTGGCCTGCCCGGGCGGTGTGGGGGCGGTCTTTCCGGAACTGCCGCCGACACCGAGCGCATTGCATCCGGACAGAAGCACCATCGTCGCGACGACGCCCAGAGACGTCGCTTGCTTGAGACATTTACCGATTGCATTCATGAAGTTCTACCCCTCTTTTGCAGTAAAGCATGATGATGCCAGCATGGAGGGGTGTCAACCTGGCAAAGTTCCCCCTGATCTCTTCCGGGCCCCCTGACCAACACCATGGATCGGACCGAACGCTTCTATCGCATCAAGCGGCTGCTGCAGTCGCGGCGCCTCGTGCCGATCGAGACCTTCCTCGAAGACCTCGAGGTATCGCGCGCCACCTTCAAGCGCGACATGGCCTACCTCCGGGACCGCCTGAGCGTGCCGGTCGTGTGGGACCGGGACGCGGGCGGGTACCGGCTGGACTCGAACAATCCGGAGCAGGAACTGCCGGGGCTATGGTTCACCGCGGCCGAGGCGCACGCGCTCCTCACCATGCATCAACTGCTCGCCAGCATCGACCCCGGTGTCCTCGATCCGCACCTCGGGCCCATCGGTGAACGCCTGGAGAAGCTGCTGGGCAGCCACGGCCATGCCGCGGCCGAAGTCCGTCAGCGCGTCCGGCTGCTGCACGTGGCGCGGCGACCCGTCGCCTCGGCGCAGTTCGGTGTCCTTGCCCAGGCGCTCCTGGACCGGCGTCGAGTCCGCGTGGTCCATTTCAACCGGGCCTCGGGCGCGACGGTGGAACGCGAGCTGTCGCCCCAGCGACTCGTGTACTACCGCGACAACTGGTACCTCGACGCCTGGTGCCATCTGCGCGACGGTCTGCGCAGTTTCTCGGTGGATGCGATCACGTCGGTCCTCACCGTGGACGCGCCCGCCCGCGACGTGCCGGACACTGACATGGACCGTGAACTGGCGAGCGGCTACGGCATCTTCTCCGGCGCCGACGTGCAATGGGCGGAACTGCGCTTCACGCCCGAGCGTGCGCGCTGGGTGGCGCGCGAGATCTGGCACCCGGAGCAGCGCGGGATCCTCGCGGACGACGGCAGCTACGTGCTCGCACTGCCCTACAGCGATGCGCGGGAACTCGCCATGGACATCCTCAAGCACGGCGCGGAGGTGGAAGTCCTGAATCCTGCCGGCCTGCGGCAGGCCGTGGCCGCGGAACTGCGCCGTGCGCTCGATCGATACCCTGCGCAGACGGGTGGCTCATCTCCTGAGCCTGTCCACCGGTAGTCTCCCTTCAACCCCCGAGAGGCGGGGGACAGCAGGAGGTCTCACCATGCGTCCTTTCGATCAGGTCCGCAGCACCCGCGCGCGTCGCGTCGCCGCTACGCTTTCCAACCCCTCGCCCGAACTCACCCGTACGTTGCGGCGCCACTGGCATCGCGGTCCGGTGGATTTCGACGTCCCCACCATCCTGCGGCGGCGATACGCGGCGCGAGCCGGCGAGTAGGGGGCTGTCTGCCGCCGGCCTCGCGTTCCTCCGCCGATCGTCCGCGGACAGTTCGCGGGTTCTCGCGCGATGCGCATGGCATCCACAGCCGGACGTCGCGCGGGCGGGTGATTCCGCGATAATCGCGCGGTGCCCACTTCCTCCACGCCTCTGTCGCGCGAACGCTTAGTCGTCGCGCTCCTGTTCTTCCTGAACGGGTTCGGCTTCGCCAACTGGGCAACGCGCATTCCGGACGTGCAGCGCCGGCTGGCGATCGGCGAGGCCGAGCTGGGCCTCGCGCTGCTCGCGGCGGCGGCGGGCTCCATCGTGGCCATGCCGCTCGTGGGCGTCGCGGTGTCCCGTTGGGGCGCGGCGCCCGTCACCCGCGCGCTCGCCATCGCGTTCTGCCTCACGCTCATGCTCCCGGCCGCAGCGCCCGATCCGCTGGCGCTGGCCGGGCTTCTCGCCTTGTTCGGCGCGGGCATCGGCGGTATGGACGTCGCGATGAACGCCCTGGCCGCGGATCACGAAGCGCGGGCGCAGCGCTCGACGATGGCGTTCTTCCACGGGATGTACAGCCTGGGCGGTCTGCTGGGGGCCGTGGCGGGCGGCGTGGTGGCTGCGCAGGCGTGGTCTCCGGCGATACACCTCGTGGTGCTGGGTGTCGTGGGGCTGGTCGTGGTGGCCGCATGTGCGTCTTCGCTGTCTGCCGCTGCCGGGGCGGGCCGACGGGAACAACGGCTCGCCTGGCCGAACCGCGAACTCGCGGTCGTGGCCGTCGTGGCTTTCTGTCTGCTGCTGGGGGAGGGCGCGATGGCCGACTGGAGCGCGCTGTACCTTGCGAAGGTGCTGGAAGCCACGCCGGGCGTCGCGGCTTCGGGGTTCGCGGCGTATTCGATGTTCGTCGCGCTGGGCCGCTTCACGGGCGACCGATTCATCCAGCGCCTGGGGCCGGCAGCGGTCGTGCGATGGGGCGGTGCGCTCGCCGCCTTCGGCATGGCGGTGGTCATCGCCGCGGGTTCGGCCCCGGTCGCGATCCTCGGGTTCGCGCTCGTCGGTGCGGGCTACTCCTGCATCTTTCCGTGTCTGGTCAGCACGGCCGCGCGATCGGTCACGATGCCCTCGGGCACGGCCATCGCGGCGGTGGCGACCTTCGGCTACGGCGGGTTCCTGCTCGGTCCGCCGGCGATCGGTTTCGTGGCGGAGTTCGGATCCCTGCGGCTGGGACTCGGAGTCGTGGCGGCCAGCGCGGTGGCCGTGCTCGTGCTCGGCGCCGTCGGCTTCCGGCGCGACACCTCGAAGGGCTGAACGGGGATCGCACAAACGAAAACGCCGGGCAGGGCCCGGCGTTTCGCGGATGCGTACGACAGAACGGTCAGGCAGCGACGCGGCGCTTGTACTCGCCCGTGCGGGTGTCGATCTCGATCTTGTCGCCCGTGGCGCAAAAGAGCGGCACGGAGACTTCATAACCGGTATTGATCTTTGCGGGCTTCAGCACCTTGCCCGAGGTGTCGCCGCGGACGGCGGGCTCGGTGTAGATGATCTCGCGCACGACCGAGGCGGGCATTTCCACCGAGATGGCCTTGCCCTGGTAGAACACCACTTCACACTGCAGGCCTTCGTCGAGGAAGTTGAGCGCGTCGCCCATGTTGTCCTTCTCGACTTCGTACTGGTTGTACTCGGAGTCCATGAAGACATACATGGGGTCCGCGAAGTAGGAGTAGTTGCAATCCCGGCGTTCGAGCACGACCACATCGAACTTCTCGTCGGCGCGGTAGACCGTTTCGGTCGTGGAGCCGGTGAGAAGGTTCTTGAGCTTCATCTTCATGACCGACGCGTTGCGACCGGACTTGTTGAACTCGGCGCGTTGCACGACCAGCGGGTCGTTACCGACCATGATCACGTTGCCCACGCGCAGTTCCTGGGCTGTCTTCATAGGGAAACCTGCAAGAGACGGGAAGGAGGGGTAAGACGAATTAACCGCGGATTATAGCCGCTCGACTGCGAATCGCACCAGATTGGCCGTCAGATTGCCGAGCGTGCGCAGTTTCGCGGCCCAGCCCGCGTTGTGCGCCTGCAGGTCTTCCCGCAGCAGCCAGAAACGGCGCCAGGCCTGCCCGAGCGTGGCGGAGGAAGTCTCTCCACGGTTCCACAATCGCCAGAACTCCCGGACGGCGACCATGGCATCGGCGTCCATCCCCTCGCCGTAGCGGTGGATGAAGGCGTGCAGCTTGGCCCAGTGGGCGCCGCCGGTCTGCGGATAGATGTTCCACACGAAGGGGTGTTCGGCCCACTGCGCCCGGACGAAGGAGTCCTCCCCCCGCACGAAGTTGCAGTCGCACAGCCAGAGCAGCTGATCGTAGTCCGCCTGGGTGCGGAAGGGCAGGACGGCGATGTCCAGGGCACCGAAGGACGCGCGGTCACCGGCACGCAGGGCGGACTGGCCGGCGAACCGCGCTACGTCGTCCAGGACCCGGCTTTCGGGCACCAGCAGGCGGATCGGCTCCGATCCGTCGGCCCAAGCCCGCAGCAGGGTCGGTACCGAAGGCCCGCCGTAGCCGAACAGGGAGATTTGCGTCCGTTCGCCCGAGGGCGGCTCGCATTCCCAGCAGGACCAGGCCGTCGCCCGGGCCTCGGCGCTGCCAAGGAAGCTCAGGCGCTGCTGCGCGAGGTGGCGTTCCTCCAGCAGGCCGCCGGTGCCCGCAGTGAATCCCGGGAAGAAGAAGAACCGGGTGAGGGGCAGTCGGGGGTGAGGCGACGGCACCCGGTGGCAGTCCTCCACCCAGTCCTCGGCGCTGAGGTATTCCAGATTGATCCAGACCGGGCGGGTAGGGCGCTTCGACATCGCCTCGAGGTAGGCGGGTGGGGCCCGCGAGCCGAAGGCATCGATGACGACGTCGGCCGGTCGCTCGAAGCGCATGGCCTCCACCCAGCGGTGCACCGTGATGTCCTCCACCGACTGGGTAGGCGCGTCCGCGTCGACGGCCGGGCACAGGCGCCGGAAGGACTCGAGGTCGTCGACGTAGAGAGTGACGGCCATGCCGTGCTCTTCGCGCAATTGCCGCGCGAGCCGCCACGACACACCGATGTCGCCGAAATGGTCGACGACATTGCAGAAAATGTCCCAGCGGGTAGCCGGGCTCGCCGGCACGGGGGCCCGGGGCGCCGGGTCAGTACTTGACCGAGCAGCCATAGGCGGCGGTCGACGGCTGGCTCACGGGCTTGCCGGCCATGGATTCGTCGAGCGCGGCGGCGACGTAGTTGCGGGCGGTCTTCACGTCCTCGGGCCGCCAGGTGGGCGCATCGTCGATCGCGCCGGCGTAGATGACCTTTCCCTTGGGATCGACGACGAACATGTGAGGTGTGGCTTTCGCGCCATAGGCGCGGCCCACATTGCCGTCCTCGTCCAGGAGGAACGCGCTCGGCGCCATCTGCCAATCCTTCATCACACCCTGCGCCCGCACCGGATCGCGGTAGTCCGAACTCTTCGGATTGGTGGAACTGATGGCGAGCCACACCACGCCGCGGTCCGTGAACTTCCGCTGGAGCGACTGCATGTTTCCGCTCTCGTAGTGCTTCTGCACGAACGGGCAGCCCTGGTTGAACCACTCGAGCACCACGTACTTGCCGCGATAGTCCGCCAGGCGCAGCGACTTTCCGGTGACGTCGGTGAGCTTGAAGTCCGCGGCGGGTTGGCCGGGCACGGCAGCGGCGGACACCGGCAGCGAGACACAGGCGAGCAGGGCGGTCAGAGCAACGATCTTCATGATGGCAATCCCCAGGGTTTCAGCGATTCGGTCCGGCGGCGCGGTCGAGCGCGGCGAGGACGATCTCGCGCGTCAGCAATTCCGGAAGCAGTTCCGGCGCGCCGCCCCCGGCGGGGTAGACGACATACACCGGGACACCGCTTCGTCCGAGGCGCGCGAGGGCGCGGGTGATGGCTTCGTCCCGGTGGGTCCAGTCGGCGCGCATCCGCGCTACGCCGCGGGCCGCGAAAGCCTGCTCGACAGACTCCGACTGCAGCACCACCCGCTTGTTGACCTGGCAGGTGACGCACCATGCCGCGGTGAAGTCGACGAACACGGGGCCCTTGGCGCGGAGCTTGTCGAGTTCACCGTCGGAGAATGCCGACCACCCCGCTGTCGTGGCGGCTGCCTTGCCCGCCTGGGCTTCACCGGACGGCCATGCGAACCAGAGCGAACCCACGCCAAGCAGGGCGGCAAAGGCGACACCTGCCGGTTGCGCAAGGCCGCCGAACCGGCGCCACGCCCAGATGGCCGCGGTGAGCAGGACGAGGCCTACCAGCAGCTTCGCGGCGGCCGTCACGCCGAGCTGCTCGCCGAGGACCCACACGAGCCACACGACCGTGAGATACAGCGGGAAGGCGAGGAACTGCTTCAGCGTCTCCATCCACCGCCCCGGTCGTGGCAGCCAGCGTGTCAGCGCGGGGAACAGGGAGAGCAGGACGTAGGGCAGACCCATGCCCAGGGCGAGCGCGGTGAACACCGCCATGGCGAGCGCGGCGGGCTGCGTCAGAGCGAACCCCAGCGCAGCGCCCATGAACGGTGCGGTGCAGGGTGTCGCCACCGCGGTGGCGAGCATGCCGGACAGGAAGGCGCCCGAGAGGCCGGTCTTCGTGGCCACGTTGCCCGCGACGCTCTGCACCTTCATGCCGATCTCGAACCACCCGCTCAGGTTGAGGCCCAGCACAAAGAACAGCACCGCCAGCGCGGCCACGATGGGCGGGGACTGGAGCTGATACCCCCAGCCGAGGGCCTCGCCGCTCGCGCGAAGGGCGAGCAGCACGCCGGCGATGATCCAGAAGCACACCACGATGCCCGCCGCGAACGCGAGGCCGTGATTGCGCAGATCGGCGCGATCGCCGTGTGCCTGATCGACGAAGCCCAGCACCTTGATGGAGACGACCGGGAACACGCAGGGCATGAGATTGAGGACCACGCCACCGCCGAAGGCGAGAACCAGGGCCATCAGCAGTCCGATGGTTGCCGTTGGCGCCGAGGCGGAAGCCTGGATGTCGGCGGCCGAAACCGTGGACGCCGGCGCGACGGCGGTCACCGTGGGCGCACCGCCCGGATAGTCCATGGCGACCTGCCATGCCTTGCGGCCGCCGGAGCCTTCGACGACCAGGAGACCGCTGAGCGACTGCACCTGGCCCTTGAAGCCCGGCGCGGCGACGAGCAGCAGGCGCAGTCCGTCAGAAGTCTTCTCGAGGGTCTGCGGCGACGGGTTGTCGAGGATCTCGGGCGTGTCGGGGAAGAAGCTAAGCGTCTCGACGCCGGGCCGGTCGGCTTCCGGCGGTGTCGCGTCGATCACGATGTACCGCTCAGTGACGGACGCCTTCGTGCTCCAGGCGCCAGACTCGACCGGGAGCGCGGCCCGGGCTTTCGCGATCGGTTCGCCCCATTGGTCGTGCGGAGTCGACGCCCCCGCGGCGGTGGGTACTTCCAGCGACAGCGACGTGCCGCCCGGCAGGCAGATCTCCTTGCAGATGAGCCAGTCCGCCTTGGCCTTGAGCGGCAGAGGCTGGCCCGCCGGCCAGTTCGCAGGGACGGCGATCTCCGTGAGCAGGAAGATCTCGCCTTCGTACCCGTAGTTGGTCAGCGGACCGACCGGGATCCGTTCGGGGACGGGCCAGAGGATCGGACTGGCTTTCACGCCCTCGGGCAGTTCCCAGGTGATGCGGGTGGGCATGCCCGAGTCGCCCGGGTTGCGCCAGTAGGTGTGCCACTCCGGCTCGTGCTTCAGGCGCAGCGCCACGGTAAGCGCCTTGCCGGGTTCGGCGTGGCGCTGCGCGGCCACCAGCTCGGCCTCGGCATGGGGTGTCTGGACCGGCTCGGCCACTACAGGCCAGGCCATCAGGGTCAGCAGGAAGAGGATGAGGATTCTGGGCATCGGAAGGGCGGAGGGTCTCGCGGCCCCGTTGCTATGACGTGAGACAGCCCGGGGAGTTCGTCGGACCCGAATGATACGGGCTCCGCTGCCCGCAGGACCGGACCCCGGGCGCCGGACTGCCCGCGCGACCCAAGGTCGCCCGGGAGGCCGTCGACTTTCGGGACGGCTTCGCCGAGTCGCGGTACTGGTCCCGATGTCGACCCGCTGCGATCAGACCGCGGTGTCGGGAAATGGTCCCGATGCAGGGCGGGAGAGGTTCGGTGGTGCCGAGGCGTCCGGTGCACTACCGTCGGGACAGCGCTGGCGGGTGAGCCGACAAGGGCACTCCCGGCGCAGATCCAGAACGAAACGCGGTATACAACGAAAACACGAGACCTGTCCCACGGCTGTCCTTCGATGCGTCGAGCTTCCGCACCGACCTTCTTCGGCGCCGGCACGTGCGCGTCAGCGCAGAAGAAGTGGCTGTCCGAAAGCCACCAGTCCGGTCCAGGCCTTGTTCCCGTTGCATCGCGTCCGTCGCGGATTGGCATCCAATGACCAGACCGGAGGGACCTACCCCATGAGATTTACTCGAACCATCGTCGCGGCCTCGCTCGCGGCACTCTGCAGCCCCGTCTTCGCCGGCGGTTTCGTGATGCTGCCCGAGACCAGCCCGCTGCGCGTGACCGGTGTGAACAACCCCGCGTCCGACCCGCTCTTCCTCGGTGATGGCTGGACGCCGGAAGCCAACGGGTACACCCGTGTTGCCCGCCGTATCAGCTCGGTGCTGTACGACGGCAACGACATCGGCCTGTTCCAGGACTTTGTGTACCGTAGCAACGCCGACAACACGCTGGTGTTCGCCTCGCAGTTCACCCTCGAGGTGGAGGAGCAGAACGGTTACGTGCTCGAAGTGAACGACATCTTCCGCCGGGGCTTCGCGGGCTACGACGTGTCCGTGGCATGGTACGGCGAAGGCGATCGCCTCCGCAGCGCGGCGCATTCCACCACCGGCCGCACCCGCCCGCAGGCCGGTGACGTCTTCAGCGACGACATCGTCGATCTGCGCATCGACATCTCCATCGAGGAAGAAAATCCCGTCACGGCCTGGTACCTCATCAAGACCAACGCGACGGCGTTCGACTACCTCGAAGGCGCGGTCAGCATCACCCAGGCGGCGGGTGCCCTACCGAACGATGACGATCCCCCTTTCAGGGCGGCCACGTTCGAAGGCTTTGCGCCGGTCCCGGTGCCGGAGCCGTCCGAGTACGCCATGCTTCTGGCCGGACTGGGGATCCTCGGCGTCGCCAACGCCCGCCGCAAGCGCCGCAACTGATCCACCCCTGCGTTTCCACTCGTTCATTGAAGGCGCCGGAAGCTTCCGGCGCCTTTTTTTTCGATGCGAGTTCCCGACTGCCGTCACCGTGGCGAAGGTGAGCGACGCTTCGGGACCGACGACGCGGAGACCCTTCAGCCCCTGCCGCGGTCCGGTTCCCGATGACCCAGCAGGACCGCGGCGCCGAGGACCAGATAGACCACGAACGCGATCCGGGGCATGTCCAGCAGACTGTCGCCGGTGCCGACCACGAACACCCCGATGAGGCTGCCGAGTACCGCGGGTGCCAGCGGGTCATCCCGGAGCTTGCCGAGCGTCACTCGCCACAGCGCGAGGGCGCAGAGGAGCGAGAACAGCGCGAAGCCTGCGATGCCCTGCTCGAACAGCAGATGCACCGCCAGGTTCTTGGCGTGCCACGGCATGTGGTGCCGGTCGCTGGAGAAGAACCAGCGGGCACCGCCATTGGCGAAGGTCGGGTTGGCGATGAGCTGTGCGCCTTGGGCATCGAACAGTTCGATCGACGAGATCTCCGCCGCGGTCCCCGGCGACGCGAGCGCGAGGGAGAAGGTGATGAAGCGCTGGGCGAGAGGGAATCCTCGCGTGGGCGCGGTGTCCCCCTGCAGCGGCCACTCGAAGGTGTGCCACTCGCCGACCGCATGGGCGATCTTGTTCAGGCCGACGAGGCACGCTTCGTTGTAGAGCAGGTGCTTCTCGCAGACCTCCGCGTGCAGATCCACCGGCACCTTGGTCCGCATGCGCACCCGGACCCGCGCGTTGCCGCCGGGTTCGTCGATGCGCTGAGACACCCGAAAGATCTCGCCCCATCCGAGCACGTGCTTGCCGCTCGTGAGCAGCATGCGCCAGGCACCGTCGTCGCGGGTCCACAGCACCGTCCCGGTCTGGTCCTCCTGCGAGCCCGAGAGCAGGCGCGAGGCGGCGTAGCGGCCGAGACCCCTCCCGACGATCTCGTCCGCCGGGCCGTGCAGCAGCGCCAGTGCGCCCTGCGCGTGGGTGACCCGGGTGCCGAAGTCGTTTTCCAGGGAAGACCATCGGTCTCCCATGTAGCTCCCCCCCGAGAAGACCGCCACCACGAGCCCGACCATCCCAAGCATGCCGCCGCGGACGGCATGCCCGCGGAGCGACGCGGGCCACGGGCTGCGTCCCGCGGCCGCTGCGATGGCGATGACCAGGGGGGCAATCGCGGCCACCAGTCCCGAGCCGGACGCCGAGGACGTCTCGCCCCAGTACATCGATATCCAGGCGATACCCGGGCTCAGACCCACGACGCTCGCCAGCAGCAGCACGGCGGCGGGGGGCCACGGGGCCTGCCCCTCCCGCAACCGCCACAGCGCAAGCACCGTGGCGATGACGGCGGCGCCCGCCAGTGCGACGTACCCGAGGTACGCACCCTTGGGCAGTAACTGATAGATGCCCCAGTAGGCTGCGGCGAGGACGGCACCGCCTGCGATCCCGACGACACGCAACGCCACCGGCATTCCGGGCACGGCCGCGACGGCAGCAGGCAGCAGCGCGAAAACGCCGAGTGCGGCGGCGAGTCCGCGGTATCCGCCCACCGGAAACACGCTGAAGGCGGCGGCGGCGAACGCGCACAGCAGTGCGATCGTGGCCACGACGCTGCCGGTGCGAACATCGCTGCGGTTTCGCGCCGATTGCCGCAACCACGCGATCGCGACGAGGGCGAGACCGAGCGGCACGCCGACATACACCACGCGCGAGAAGGAGGTGAGGGCCGCGTAACCGCCGAGTGCGAGCGCCGCGCCGGAGAAGATCCAGCCGGCCGGCGAACGGGCGCGCAGCAGCGCCACCGCGGCGAACGGGAACGCGAGCACCAGTGCCGCGTCCAGTGCCGCCCCGCCGACGTGCATCTCCCAGAAGAGGCCGGTGGCCCGGTAGTCCGTCGTGAAATTCGTGAGGCCCGTGTTCGCGAAGCGCTCCCAGACGACCGTCAGGCCGATGGTGGCAAGCATGCCGGTCATGCCCGCGAGGAAGTGCTCCGTCGTGGGGTCCGACCGGCGATCCTGCTGGCGCAGCCAGAGCGGCAGAAGGAGCAGCACCAGCGGCAGACTCTTCGCGAGTCGCACGGAGTTCAGCGGTTCGTAGTAGCCCTGCCACCATCCCAGGACGAGGCCGCCCGCGTCCGCAATCCCGCGTTCCATGCTCACGAACAACGACATCAGATAGGCGGCGAGCACTGCCGCCCCCAGCAGAGCGCCTATCGACTGCGTGCGGCCGGTGCGGGGCGGGCCGGTCATGGTCCAGCGCGCGTAGCCGCCTGCGGCCGCGGCGAGCGCGAGGAGATCCAGTTCCTCCACGACCAGCCACCCGGTCCAGGGCATGCCCCCGATCAGAGGCAGCAGGGGGAGCAGCCAGCGCGGCCAGGCGCCGGGCAACCATGCCGTGAGCGCAATCGCCAGCGCCATGGGCAGCAGGAACCAGACCCCGAACGTCGGGTGGTGGACCGCGAGCAGGCAGCCCGCCGCGAGCGATGCCAGCGAGGCCGCCGCGCTCGCGAGGCGCAAGAGCACCGAGGACGGTTCCGAAGTCGCCTCCTCGGAGCGGGAGCGGCGTCGCCGACGGCGAACGCGTTGTACTTCCGGGGCGCGCTCCACCGGGGACGATCCCTCTTCCGGATTTCCCGGAGACGTGGGAAGGTCGTTCATGTTCGTTCCGGTCCGGCGGGCGAAGCTGCCATCGGCGAGGAGAGCCGGACAGGAATGCGGCGCGGCCCGAACGCCCCGCGGAAACGTTCGAAGCGGCCGGGGATCTCGGTGGCGCAATGGGGGCAGTGGCCACCTGGCGTGAGGTGGTACGCGCGGATGTCGTGCCAGTCACGCGTGACGAGCGCCTCGTGGCAGCGGGGGCAGAAGGTCGTGCCGCCGGTGGCGTCGTGCACGTTGCCCGTGTAGACATAGCGCAGGCCTTCGGCCATCGCGATGTCCCTGGCCCGGGTCAGCGTGGACGCGGGGGTGCGGGGTCTATCCTGCATGCGGTAGTCCGGGTGGAAGGCAGTGAAGTGCAGCGGCACGTGTGACCCGAGATCCTTTGCCACCCAGGCGGACAGTGCTGCGAGTTCGGCGTCGCTGTCGTTCGCGCCCGGGATGAGCAGCGTCGTGATCTCGACCCACACGTCCGTCTCGTGCACGAGGTAGCGCAGCGTGTCGAGCACCGGTGCGAGGTGAGAACCGGTCTGGCGGACGTAAAAGTCCTCGGTGAACGCCTTCAGATCGACGTTCGCGGCGTCCATGTGCGCGTAGAACTCGCGGCGCGGTTCGGCGTGCATGTAGCCCGCGGTCACGGCGACCGACTTCACGCCGCGGTCCCGGCAGGCCTGTGCCACGTCGATGGCGTACTCGGCGAAGATCACGGGGTCGTTGTACGTGTAGGCGACGCTCCGGCATCCGCCGTGCACCGCGGCGTCCGCGATGGCTTCCGGACTCGCGCGGTCCATGAGGCGGTCCATGTCCCGCGATTTGGAGATGTCCCAGTTCTGGCAGAACTTGCACGCGAGGTTGCAGCCGGCTGTGCCGAACGACAGAACCGAGGTGCCTGGGTAGAAATGGTTGAGCGGCTTCTTCTCGATCGGATCGATGCAGAAGCCGGACGAGCGCCCGTAGGTGGTGAGCACCATCCGGTCCCCGGTTCGCGCGCGGACGAAGCACGCGCCGCGCTGACCGTCGTTCAGCCGGCAGTCGCGCGGACACAGGTCGCACTGCAGACGCCCGTCTTCCGCGGCGTGCCACCAGCGGGCGGGATGCGACTCGCCTTCGAGGGCCAGGGTCACTTCGTCTCGTTCCAATGCTGCACCGTGTAGCGGGAAATGCGCAGATCCGCCGTGCGGATGTCCGCCGGGAGCCCCGCCTTGCGCTTCAGATGCGCGAGGAAGTCGCGGGGGTCGGGCAGCGATTCCCAGACCTGCGGGAGGAAGGTGCCGCGGTGCGGCCCGTGTTCGAGGATGAGCCCGTCGACGCCGGGCCGCAGCTGGCGCAGCAGGTCGGCCTCGTCGGTGAAGCGAATCGGCTCCGCGGCGGACAGGACACTCACCTCCAGGTCGACCTCGTCGAACTCGCGCAGCGACAGCGGCCGGAAGCGCGGGTCGAGAAACGCCGCGGAGCGCGCGTTCTTCTCGACGTCTTCGCGCAGGGGCCGCTGGGGGGTGAGGCTGCCGATGCATCCGCGCAGCTCACCCTGTTTGTGCAGCGTCACGAACACGGCGCCCGGCTCCTGCAGCCAGGGGGCGTCGGTGCGGACCTGGCGATCGAGGCCGAGCTGCCGGGCGATGGCCGCCCGCGCGATCCGAAGCAGCGTCGTGCCGCGGTCCTCGCCCTTCGCCTCCGTTGTGCTGCCCGGCACCCCATCGAACAGCGCGATGGACGCATAGCCCACCACGCGCTGGCGATCGCCAGCCGTGTCGCCGGAGTTCCGCAGGTCGAGGAGTTGCGCCTGCATGCCTCGGCGCCGGGCTGCAAGCAGCAGGCCGTTGACGGGCGCCGCGCCGCAGGCCTCGTGCGGGTCGATATCCGTCGAGAAGGCCAGCATGCGTCGCACCGTGCTCTGGTCTGTGCGTTTCGCGGCGTCGTACGGCTGATAGTGGGAGAGGTCCGAACTCACGACGATGAGCGTCTCCGGTCCGCCCCAGAGCCGGTCCAGCACTTCGGCAACTTCGTCAGGGCTCGCACGACCCACGGCCAGCGGCAGCAGCCGGAAGGTGCCCAGCGCCTCCACGAGAAAGGGCAGGTGCACCTCCAGCGCATGTTCCTGCGCGTGGGCCTGCGGGCTGACCACGACCTGCGGGAGGTCGGCCAGGGCCGCGGCTGCCTCCGCATCGACCGGAACTTCGCCCAGCGGCGTCGCGAAGCGGTCTGCCCCGGGCAGCGCCAGTCCGTGAACGGCGACGCGATGCGTCGGTCCCAGCAGCACCACCGTGCGGACCTTGTCACGCAGCGGGGCCAGGCGCGCGTAGGCGCTGGCCGCCACCGGCCCCGAGTACACGTATCCCGCATGGGGAGCGATCAGTGCCTTCGGCACCGCCACGGCGCCGTGGGGCTGCGCTTCCGCCAGCAGGGTGCGGACGTCCCGCCGCAGCGCGACCGGATCGGCGGCGTAGAACTGTCCGGCCACAGCCGGCGGACGTGTCGTGACCTGCATCGATGAAACCTCTCTGGGGGTACCCGGGCAGCGTAGCGCCGGGGTCTGCCGCCCGCAACCGCGGTCTTTCCCGGTTTGCCGGCGTTGACCGCACTGCAGCACGTCGCTTACATTGCTGACCAATCAGTCAATAACAAGCTCCATGCCCAAGACCGCTTCGCCGGCGCTCACCCGCTGGACCCGCCGCAAGGAAGCCCGTCCCGCCGAACTCCTGGCCGCCGCGCTCGACATCTTCGTCGAGAAGGGCTACGCCGCCACCCGCCTCGACGACGTCGCCGCCCGGGCCGGTGTCAGCAAGGGCACCCTGTACCTCTACTACGACAGCAAGGAGAGCCTTTTCAAGGCCGTGATCCGCGGCGGGCTGGTGCCGGCCATCCAGCGCGGCGAGAAAGTCTTCGAGGCACACTCCGGCCCCATGACCGAACTCCTGGAGAAGATCATCTTCGGCTGGTGGGAAGAGGTCGGCACTTCCCAGCTTGGCGGCATTCCCAAGCTCATGTTCGCCGAGGCCAAGAATTTCCCGGAACTGGCGGACTTCTACTACACCGAAGTCATCAGTCGCGGATACGGGCTGGTGCGCAAGGTTCTGGAGGCCGGGCGCGATCGCGGGGAGTTCATCGCGATCGATCCCGAGTACGGTACCCGGCTCGTCCTGGCACCCCTGGTTTTCCTGCTCCTCTGGCGCCACTCCTTCAGCATGTGCGAGCGTCAGCCGATCGATCCCGAGAAGTACCTGGGCATCCACATGCGACTCGCGATCGACGGCCTTCGCGCCAGACCCGCCGCGGGTGCCTCCGCGTTGCCGGAGGCCCGATGAGCGCCGCCCCCGGCCGGCGCGGTCCCTGGACGCGCAGGATCCTGCTGGCGATCGCGGTCGTGGCGCTTGCCGGCGGCGGGGCGTGGGCCCTCAAGCACCGCGGCGCCCCGAAGACCGACGCCGCCAGACCCGCCGAGGCGCGGGTCATGGAGCTCGCCCCGGTCGACCTGGGCGAAGTCACGCAGGGACCCCTGCAGCACACGATTCCCCTGTCGGGCACCTTGCGGCCGTATGCCAAGACCCTGGTCAAGTCGAAGGTGGCCGGGGAACTCCGGGAACTCCGCGTTCGCGAAGGCACCACGGTGCGTCGCGGTGAACTGATCGCCGAGATCGACGACACCGAGCTGCGGGCGCGTGTCGCCGAGAAGCGGGCGGGACTGGAAGCCTCCCGTGCGCAGCTGAGCCTCGCCCGGAAGAACTGGACGATGAATGAACAATTGCTGGAGCAGAAGTTCATCTCGCGCAACGCGGCGGACACCGTGGCCAGCACGGTGGAGGTGGCGCAGGCCAATGTCCGAGTGGCCGAGGCTCAGCTCGAACTGGCGCGCAAGGCCGCTGCCGATGCCCGCGTGTTCGCGCCGATGGGTGGCATCGTCGCAGAGAGATTCAGCCAGCCCGGCGAGAAGCTGCCGGTCGACGCCCGCATCGTCTCTCTCGTCGACCTGTCTCGCCTCGAGCTGGAGGCGGATGTTCCCGCGTCCGACATCGGGATGGTGGCCGTGGGGGCGAGCGTCGCCTTCCGGATCGAGGGCATGTCCGAGAAGGGGTTCGTCGGCCGGGTGGAGCGCATCAATCCCACCGCCGATGACCGCTCGCGCGCGGTGAAGGTCTATGTGGTCCTCGACAACGCAGGCCGCGAATTGAAGGGGGGCATGTTCGCCAAGGGACAACTGCTCGCGGGTACCGTGGATGCCGCGGTCCTCCTGCCGGTCGCCGCGGTGCGCGAGGAGGGCGGAGAGGCCTTCGTCCTGGTCGTCGCCGACGGGCTTGTGAGCCGCAGGGTCGTCCGCCTCGGCGCGCGGGACATCGCCCGCGGCGTGGTACAGGTGCTGGAGGGCCTGACACCGGGGGCCAGGGTACTGAACGCGAATCTCGGCAACGTGCGGCCCGGCGACCGCGTCCGGGTGGGCCCGGCCAAGCCGGCTGCCTGAGTCTCCGGACCGAACGCCATGTGGTTCACCCGCGTCAGCATCGGCAACCCCGTCTTCGCCACGATGCTCATGCTCGGGATTCTGGTCCTGGGGGTGTTCTCCTACGGGCGCCTGTCCGTGGAGCAGTTCCCGTCGGTCGACTTCCCGGTGGTGGTGGTCAACACGCGCTACGTCGGCGCGGCGCCCGAGGTGGTGGAGTCCGACATCACCCGTCGCATCGAGGAGGCCGTCAACACCATCAGCGGCCTGAAGACGCTCACCTCCCGATCGTACGAAGGCCAGTCGCTGGTCATCGCAGAGTTCGACCTCAAGACGGATCCGTCACGGGCCGCGCAGGATGTGCGCGAGAAAGTCGCCGGTGCGCGCGCCGCCTTCCGCAAGGAAGTGGACGAGCCCGTCGTGTCGCGATTCAACCCCGAGGAGTTCCCGATCCTGTCGCTCGCGCTGAGCTCGCCCACGCGGAGCCTGCGCGAGATCACGATGCTCGCGGACCAGGTCGTGATGAAGCGCGTGGAAAGCGCCCGCGGCGTGGGACGGGTCACCCGGGTCGGCGGGACGCGCCGCGAAGTGCAGATCGTGCTGCGCCCGGCCGAGATGGAATCCCTCGGTGTGGGCGTGGACCAGGTGATCCGCGCGATCCGCGAGGAAAACCAGGAACTGCCCGCCGGCGCGCTGTCGTCGAACGAGTCGGAGCGGCTCGTGAAGGTGCAGGGCCGGATCCGCGACGTGGCGCAGTTCCGCGACATCATCGTCGCGCGGCGCGGCGGCTCGCCGATCTACCTGTGGCAGGTGGCGCAGGCCGTCGATGGCCAGCAGGAGGAGGAGAGCGTCGCACTCATCAACGGCACGCCGGGCGTGGCGATCGACATCGTCAAGGCACAGAGCGCCAACACGCTCGACGTGGTGGCGGGCGTGCGCAGCGTCGTCACCGAACTCGTGTCCCAGCTGCCGCCTGACGTGAAGATCTCCTTCGTGCGCGACACCTCGCAGGGCATCCGCAATTCCGTCGCCAACGTGCGCAGCACGATCGTCGAGGGCGCCGGCCTCACGGTGCTGATCGTGTTCCTGTTCCTGCGCTCCTGGCGCAGCACGGTGATCACCGGGCTCACGCTGCCGATCGCGCTGATCGGCACCTTCACGGCGATGTACGCGCTGGGCTACTCGCTCAACGTGATGACGCTCATGGGCATGTCCCTGAGCGTCGGCCTGCTCATCGACGACGCCATCGTGGTGCGCGAGAACATCGTGCGCCACCTCGGCATGGGCAAGGACCACCGCCAGGCCTCGCTCGACGGCACGAACGAGATCGGCCTCGCGGTGCTCGCCACGACCTTCACCATCTGCGCGGTGTTCGTGCCGGTCGCCTTCATGGGCGGGATCATCGGACGCTTCTTCTACCCGTTCGGCATGACCGTCACCTGTGCGGTGCTGCTGTCCCTGCTGGTGAGCTTCACGCTGGACCCCATGCTCTCCAGCGTGTGGCACGACCCCGATGCGCTGGAGACCCGCGGCAGGGGGCCGATCGCGCGGGTGCTGCAGGCGTTCGAGTGGGGCTTCCAGCGGGTGAGCGGCTTCTACCAGTCCATGGTCCGTTGGGCGCTCGTGTGGCGCAAGACCGCCATCGGCATCGCGGCGGCGAGCTTCTTCGGCAGCTTCGCGCTCGTGCCCGCGATCGGCACCGAGTTCCTGCCCGAGGCGGATCTGTCGGAGATCGTCGTGCAGCTCAACACCGCGCCGGGCTCGACGCTGGAGTTCACGCGGGCCAAGGTGCTGCAGGCGGAGGCGGCGCTGCGTGAGTTCGCCGAGGTCGAGCAGACCTATTCCACGCTGAACACCGGCTTCGTGCTGGGCAAGAACTACGGCACCGTGTTCGTGCGGCTCAAGCCGAGGGCCGAGCGCAAGCTGTCGCAGAAGGCGCTCGCGCATCCGTTCCGCGAGCGGCTGGCCCGAATCGCCGGGATCGACGTCACGTACATAGGCCAGTACTCGTCCGTGTCGAGCGGCAAGCCGCTGCAGGTGAGCATCCAGGGGCAGGACATCGCCGTGCTGGAGCGCCTGTCGCGGGAGGTGATGGCGGCCCTGCGCTCGGTACCCGGTCCGGTGGATCTGGACAGTTCCCTGAAGGCTGCGAAGCCCACCCTCGAGGTCCGCCTCGACCGCGAGGCGGCGAGCGACCTCGGCGTCGGACTCGCGGAAGTGGGAGGTGCGCTGCGGCCGCTGATCGCCGGCGAGGCGATCAGCACCTGGAAGGCGCCCGATGCGGAGAACTACGACGTGCGGGTGCGGCTGCCGCAGGAAGATCGCCGCACCGGGGCCGATCTCGAACGGCTGTACGTCGCGCGGTCCGCAGTGGACGGGGAGGCCCGGATGATCGCCCTGCGACAGGTCGCGCAGTTCGTCCCGGCGACGGGACCCACGCAGATCAACCGCCGGGATCTTCAGCGCGAAGTGCTCGTGTCGGCCAACGTGCACGGCCGGCCGGCCGGGGACGTGAGCAAGGAACTGAAGGCTAGGCTCGCGGACATCGCCATTCCGCCGGGCTACCGCTTCGTGATGGGTGGCTCCGCCAAGGATATCGCCGAGACGTCCGCCTACGCGGTCCAGGCGCTCGCCCTGGCGGTCGTATTCATCTATCTGATTCTGGCATCCCAGTTCCGCAGCTTCCTGCAGCCAGTTGCTATCATGGTGTCGCTGCCGCTGTCGCTGATCGGGGTCCTGGGGGCGTTGCTCCTGTGGCGCAGCACGCTCAACATCTTCTCGACGATCGGCTTCATCATGCTGATGGGGCTGGTCACGAAGAACGCGATCCTGCTGGTGGACTTCGTGAACCAAGCTGTTGCCCGCGGCGACGACCGGACCCACGCGATTCACGAGGCGGCGAGGGTCCGGCTGCGCCCGATTCTGATGACGACGGCGGCCATGGTGTTCGGCATGCTGCCCCTGGCGCTCGGCGTCGGGGAGGGCGCCGAGACGCGCGCCCCGATGGCCCACGCGGTCATCGGCGGGGTGCTCGCCTCGACGTTCCTGACGCTGCTGGTGGTACCGGTGGTCTACACCTATCTCGACGACTTCGAGAAGTTCCTTCGCAGACGTTGGGGCGGCTCCGTGCCGCAGGACACCGCCCCAACGGGACCGGCGCGCGCCGGCCAGGAAGAGGAAATGCTCCGATGAAGACAACGACAGGCACGGGCCCCATGGCCAGGATGCTTCCCGCACTGCTGTTGCCTCTGGCGCTTGCCGCCTGCAAACCCGAGGCGAAGCCGGTGGAGGCGCCGCGGGCAGTCAACGTGGTGCGCGTGGAGGCGGGCAACGGCACGCTGTCCGCGAGCTACACGGGCGACATCCGCGCGCGCTACGAGACCGCACTCGGTTTCCGGGTGCCCGGCAAGGTCGCCGAGCGCATGGCGGAAGTCGGCGATGTCGTGAAGCGCGGCCAGGTGCTCGCGCGGCTCGATCCCGGCGACCAGAATCTCGGCATCGAGGGGGCGCGGCAGGGCGTGGCGGCGGCGGAAGCCTCGCACACCCAGGCCAAGGCCGATCTCGCCCGCTTCGGCGATCTCTTCCGGCAGGGCTTCATCAGTGCGGCCGAGTACGACCGGCGCAAGGCTGCCTTCGACGTCGCGGCCGCCCAACTCTCGCAGGCGCGAGCCCAGCTCTCCGTTAATCGCAACCAGGCCGACTACACCACGCTGCGCGCGCAGGAGGACGGCGTGGTCACGGCGATCGCTGCCGAGGCCGGACAAGTGGTCGCCGCCGGTCAGCCGGTGTTCCGCATCGCCCGGCCCGGGTTCAAGGAGGTGGCGGTCAGCATTCCCGAGAATCGGCTGAACGAGCTGAAACGCGGCGCCGAAGTGCGGGTGAATCTGTGGGCCTCGCCGGATCACCTCTACAAAGGGCGTGTGCGTGAAATCGCGCCGAGCGCCGATGCCATCACCCGGACCTACCTCGCCAAGATCTCGCTGCTCGACCCGGACGATCAGGTGCAGCTCGGCATGACAGCCAACGTGTTTCTCGACGTGGCGGCGGACGCGAACACGGTGCGGCTGCCGTCCACGGCGCTCTACCAGAAGGGGTCGGACACGGCCGTGTGGATCGTCGATCCGGCGGCGAGTCAGGTGAGCCTGCGTCCGGTGAAGGTGGGGCGCTTTGCCGATGATCACGTCACCATCGTCGCGGGCCTGAAGCCCGGCGACACGGTGGTGCGCGCCGGCGTGCAGAAGCTGTTCCCCAACGAGAAGGTCCGCATCCTCGCGCCCCGCGCCCCATGATCCCGACCCGCCCCAATCTTTCGCGGTGGGCACTGGAGCATCCGGTGCTCACGCTGTACTTCATGATCGCGTTCGCCGTGGCGGGCGCCATGTCCTACCTGAATCTCGGCCAGGCGGAGGACCCGGAGTTCACCTTCAAGATCATGGTGGTTCGGGCCATGTGGCCCGGCGCGACCGCGCGCGAGGTGGAGCAGGAGGTCACCGAGCGCATCGAGAAGAAGCTCCAGGAAGTCCCCTACCTCGACTACACCCGGAGTTTCTCGCGGCCGGGCGAGTCGCTGATCTTCGTGTACCTGAAGGATGGCATCCCGCCCAAGGAAGTCCCCAACTCCTGGTATCAGGTCCGCAAGAAGCTCTCGGACATCCGCTTCTCCATGCCTTCCGGCGTGCGCGGGCCGTTCTTCAACGACGAGTTCGGCGACACCTTCGGCAACATCTACGCGTTCACGAGTGACAGCTATGGCTTCGCGGAGATGCGCGACTACGTGGAGGACATCCGCCGCGAACTGCTGCAGGTGCGCGACGTCGGCAAGGTCGACATCCTGGGCGAGCAGGCCGAGAAGATCTGGATCGAGATGTCGCACCGCAAGCTGACGACGCTCGGCATCGACCCGCTGTCGCTGTTCCAGGTGCTGCGTCAGCAGAACGAGATGACGCCCTCCGGAAACTTCGAGACGCGCGACGACAAGGTGTTCGTGCGCGTCAGCGGCGACTTCAAGTCCGTGGAGAGCATCCGCGAGATCGGCATCCAGGCCAACGGCAGGCTGTTCCGGCTGGGCGACATCGCCACGGTCCGGCGCGGCTACACGGACCCGCCCGAGAGCCTGATGCACTTCAACGGCAAGCCGGCGATGGGTCTCGCGGTCTCCATGCGCAAGGGCGGCGACATCATCGCCATGGGCAAGGCGCTGGAAGCCACCATGGGGCGCCTCACGCGCGAGCTGCCGGTCGGCATCGACGTGCACCAGGTCGCCGACCAGCCCACGGTGGTGGGGCGCTCGGTGAACGAGTTCATGCGCACGCTGGGCGAAGCCGTGGTGATCGTGCTGGCCGTGAGCTTCCTGTCCCTCGGGTTCCGCACCGGCATCGTGGTGGCCCTGTCGATTCCGCTGGTCCTGGCCATGACGTTCCTGTGCATGCGCTTCTTCGGCATCGACCTGCAGCGCATCTCGCTGGGCGCGCTGATCATCGCGCTGGGCCTGCTCGTGGACGACGCCATCATCGCGGTCGAGATGATGGCCATCAAGATGGAGCAGGGCTGGGACCGCATGAAGGCGGGAGCCTATGCGTACACCTCGACGGCGCCTTCCATGCTCACCGGCACCCTGGTCACCGCAGCGGGCTTTCTCCCCGTGGGTCTCGCCAAGTCGGACGCAGGCGAGTACACGTTCTCGATCTTCGCCGTCGTGTGCATCGCGCTCGTCGTGTCCTGGTTCGTGGCCGTGCTGTTCATCCCGTACATGGGATACCACCTGCTGCCGGACTACTCGAAGGCGGCCTCGCACGAGGGATTCCTGGCTGGCATGCTGAGGCGCATCACCGGCAAGCGGGCGGCGCCGGTGGCTCACGCGGACCATGGCCCGGGACACGAGCGCGATGTCTACCAGGGGCCGTTCTATCGCCGGTTCCGGGCACTGGTCACCTGGTGCGTGACGTACCGCAAGACCGTCATCGTGCTCACCTTCGGCCTCTTCGTGCTGGCCGTGGCCGGTTTCGGTTTCGTGCAGCAGCAGTTCTTCCCGTCGGCCAACCGGCCCGAACTGGTGGCGGACATCTGGCTCCAGGAAGGCGCCTCGATCACGGCGACCCAGGCCGAGGCGAAGCGCTTCGAGGCGATTCTCGCCAAGGACCCCGACATCGAGAAGTTCGTGAGCTACATCGGTGCCGGGAGCCCGCGGTTCTACCTGCCGCTCGATCAGCAGCTGAACAGTTCCAACCTGGCCGAGTTCGTCGTCACCACGCGTGGCGCGGAGGTGCGGGACGGTGTGCAGGCGCGGCTGGTGCAGGCGCTGGAGACCGAGTTCACGCGCGTACGCTTCCGGGTGAATCCGCTCCAGAACGGTCCGCCCGTGTCCTATCCCGTGGTGTTCCGGGTGATGGGTCAGGACTTCGACGAACTGCGCCGGGTCGCCTTCGCGGTGGCCGACGTGATGCGCGCCAACGGCAATCTGCGCGGTGTTCACCTCGACTGGAACGAGAAGGTGAAGACCGTGAAGCTCGAGATCGACCAGAACAAGGCACGGCTGCTGGGCGTGAGTTCGCAGGAGCTTTCGGCATCGCTGAACGCGTTGCTCACCGGTTTCGCGATCACCGAGTTCCGCGAGCGAGACAAGCTGATCGAAGTGCTCGCACGGGCGCAGGCGGGCGAGCGCCGCGGCCTTGCGGAGATCGGCGACGTGAACGTGCCCACGCAGGGCAACCGCTGGATCCCGTTGTCGCAGATCGCCACCATCAAGTACGAACTGGAGGAGGGGCTCATCTGGCGGCGATCGCGGATGCCCACCATCTCCGTTCAGGCCGATGTCCTCGGGAACATCCAGGCGCCCGTGGTCTCGCAGCAGGTGGAGAACAAGCTCGCCGAGGTCAAGGCCGGGCTGCTGCCGGGCTACCGCATCGAGACGGGCGGCATCATCGAGGAGAGCGCGCAGGGCCAGGGCTCGGTGAATGCGGTGCTGCCGCTCATGCTGATCACCGTGCTGACGCTCCTCATGATCCATCTGCAGAGCGTGGGCAAGAGCGTGCTGGTGCTCATCACCGCGCCGCTGGGCATCATCGGGGTGAGCCTGTTCCTGCTGGTGGGCCGCGTGCCCTTCGGGTTCGTCGCGATGCTGGGCTTCATCGCGCTCTCCGGGATGATCATGCGCAACTCCATCATCCTCGTGGATCAGATCGATCAGGACGTCGCCGAGGGCCACGCGCAGTGGCACGCCGTCATCGAGTCCGCGGTGCGGCGCTTCCGGCCGATCATGCTTACCGCGGCGGCGGCGATTCTCGCGATGATCCCGCTCGCGCGCTCGAATTTCTGGGGGCCCATGGCCGTCGTGATCATGGGCGGTCTGCTCGTGGCGACCGTCCTGACGCTGCTGTTCCTGCCGGCGCTTTATGCGCTGGTGTTCAAGGTGCGCCCGCCGGTCCGGGGCAGTGAGGAGATCGGGGCATGATCGTGAAGCGAGTGGCGGCCGTGGTGGTGGCCTGGTGTCTGATCGGATGGGTCACCTTTTCGCCGGCGCATGCCGACACGCGCTACGGCGTCGCGTCCGCGCATCCGCTTGCCACGCAGGCCGGCGAGGCGGTACTGGCGCGCGGGGGCAATGCCTTCGATGCGGCGGTGGCGGTGGCCGCCGCGCTTGCGGTGGTCGAGCCCTTCTCGTCGGGGTTGGGCGGCGGCGGGTTCTTCCTGCTGCACCGCGCCTCTGACGGTCACGACGTGGTGGTCGATGCGCGCGAGACCGCGCCCGCTGCGGCCTCGAAGGACATGTATCTCGACGCGAAGGGCGAGCCGGATGCGCGGGCTTCGCTCGACGGCGCGCGTGCCGCCGGCATTCCGGGTCTGGTGGCGGGCCTCGATCATCTCGCGAGCCGATACGGGACGAGGCCGGTCGCCGAACTGCTCGCGCCGGCGATTCGCTTCGCCGACGAAGGGTTCGCGGTGGACGGTCGATACGTCGGTGCCGCGGGCTGGCGCGAGAAGGTCATGCAGGCCGACGCGCGGACTGCCTCGGTGTTTCTTCAGGACGGCAAGGTTCCGGACAAGGGGTTCGTCGTGCGACAGGCGGGCCTCGCCAGGACGCTTCGCGCAATCGCTGCGCACGGCCGGGATGGCTTCTACACCGGTGAGGTCGCCCGTGAGATGGCGCGGTCGGTGCGCGCAGCCGGCGGACTCTGGACCGAGGCGGACCTCGCCGGGTACCGCGTGATCGAGCGCATCCCCCACCGGTTCACGTATCGCGGGGCGACCATCATCACGGCGCCACTGCCGTCCAGCGGCGGCCTCACGCTCGACCAGACGCTGGGCATCCTCGAGCAGTTCGACCTCGCCTCATTCTCCGAGACCGATCGCGTGCATCTCGTGGTGGAAGCCCTGCGCCGGGCATTCCAGGACCGGGCGCGCCATCTCGGCGACGCCGACTTCGTCGACGTGCCGGCGGGCAGACTCGCGAGCCCGGGCTATGCGAGGCAGCGGGCAGCAGGCATCGATCCGCAGAAGGCCACGTCGAGTGCCGCCCTGGATGCCGCGCCGGAGTGGCGGGAGGGTGGCCACACCACGCATTTCTCGGTCGTCGATGCCGACGGCAACCGGGTCGCCGCCACCCTCAGCATCAATGCGCCGTTCGGGGCGGGGCTCCTTGCCGGCGAGTCGGGCGTGCTGCTCAACAACGAGATGAACGACTTCGCCATCGCGCCGAATGCGGGCAATCTCTACGGCCTCACGGGGTTCCACGCGAACGCCATCGCGGCCGGAAAGCGGCCACTCTCCAGCATGTCGCCCACCTTCGTGGAGGACTCGCGCGGGGTGCTCGTGTTCGGCACCCCGGGCGGCTCGAGGATCATCACCATGGTCCTGATCGGCCTGCTGGAGCACCTGCATGGCCCCGGCCTCGACCTCGCCCGTGTGGTCGGTGTGCCGCGCTATCACCACCAGTATCTGCCGGACCGCATCGAGGTCGAGCCCGGCCAGTTTCCGGAGGCCTGGGTGGCCGCGCTGAAGGAAAAGGGTCACACGGTCCAGGAAGGGCGGCGCCGCTGGGGCAACATGCAGGCCGTCTTCGTCCACCGGGAGACCGGTACGGTGGTCGTGGAAGGCGATCCTCGCGGCAAGGCGGGCGTCCTGTTCTAGGGAAGGTCCGAACCACCTACGCGGCACCCGCCGGAAATCCCGCGCGATGTGTCAAAATCCCGGGATGACAACGCGATCGATCGACGACACGCATGCTCTCGCGTAGACGTCTGCTGCTCGCCACCGCAGGCCTCTGGGCCGGGGGTGCCCGCGCCCGCCCGGACGTGGGGCCGGCTGCGCTGCCCGAAGGCACCCTGTCGTCGTCCACCTACGACACGCTGCCCGGCAAGCTTCCCCTCATCAAGAAGTCCTTCCGCCCGCCGAATTTCGAGACGCCCGCGCGCGTTCTGGGCGAGGCGTTCACGCCCAACGAGGCGTTCTTCGTCCGATACCACCTGTCTTCCATCCCCGAGGTCGATCCCGCCGCCTGGCGGCTGGCAGTGGGCGGGGAGGCCGCGGCGGGCACGTTGTCCCTCTCTCTCGACGTACTGCGCCGCGAGTTCACGCCGGTGGAAATCGCCGCCGTCTGCCAGTGCTCCGGGAATCGTCGCGGCCTGTCGAATCCGCACGTGCCCGGCGTGCAATGGGGGCATGGCGCGATGGGCAACGCGCGCTGGCGCGGCGTCCGTCTCAAGGAGGTGCTCGAACGGGCGGGCGTGAAGTCCGGCGCGGTCGAGGTCGCGTTCGACGGCACCGATTCCGGCGTGGTCGACAAGACGCCGGATTTCGTGAAGAGCATTCCCGCGTGGAAGGCGCTCGACGAGAACACCCTGCTCGCGTACGAGATGAACGGCGAGCCTTTGCCCCACTGGCACGGCGCGCCGCTGCGACTGGTGGTGCCCGGCTGGACCGCCACGTACTGGATCAAGCATCTCGCGCGGATCGAGGTGCTCGCCCAGCCGCTGACGGGCTTCTGGATGAACCCGGCCTACCGGATCCCCAAGGGCCGGTTTCCGATCGTCGACCGCTTCGTCTCCCAGGAGAACGAGACCACGACGCCCATCACCGAGATGGTGGTGAACTCGCTCATCACGAATCTTCGGGACCGCATGCTGTACCGGTCCCGCACCCCGCTGTTCGTGCGCGGCATCGCATGGGACGGCGGCTACGGCATTGCACGGGTGGACGTTTCGACCGACGGCGGGCGCACCTGGGGCACCGCGGAACTCGGCGAGGACTTCGGTCGGTTCTCCACGCGCCAGTGGTCCTTCGCGTTCGTTCCCGAACCGGGCGACCACGTGGTGATGGCGCGGGCGACCAACCGGCTCGGCGCGAGCCAGAGCTTCGAACTCGTCTTCAACCCGGCCGGCTACCACAACAACGTGGTCCACTCGGTGAACATCCGATGCACGTGATGTCGCGCGTGGCCGCGCAAACCGCCTTTCTGTTGATCGGTCTTTTCGCCGGTGGTGCTGCCACCGGCGGCGAGGATGCGATCACCCTGAAGGACGGCGATGGCCGAGCCCTGGTCGAGACCAACTGTGTGATGTGCCACAGCCTCGACTACATCGAGATGAACTCCCCGTTCCTGGACCGCAAGGGCTGGGATGCCTCGGTGAACAAGATGATCAAGGTGATGGGCGCCCCGGTGAGTCCGGAGGAAGCACAGACCATCGTCGACTACCTGAGCAGCCGATACGGCAAATGAGGTGAGCATGTCCAACGCCGCAAGCCCCGCCATGAAGACCACGTTCCTCGACTTCGAGCAGCCTATCGCCGAACTCGAGCAGAAGGTGGAGGAACTGCGCTACGTGCAGGACGATTCCGCTGTCGACATCTCCGAGGAGATCTCGCGGCTGCAGAAGAAGAGCAACACGCTCACGAAGGAGATCTACGCCAAGCTCTCGGCCTGGCAGATCTCGCAGGTCGCTCGGCATCCCCAGCGACCTTACACGCTCGACTACATCCGCAACCTGTTCACCGATTTCGACGAACTGCACGGGGATCGCGCCTTCGCGGAAGACCCGTCCATCGTCGGCGGCCTCGCGCGCTTCGGCGGCCAGCCCTGCATGGTGATCGGGCACCAGAAGGGCCGCGACACCAAGGAGAAGATCTACCGCAACTTCGGCATGCCGAAGCCCGAGGGCTACCGCAAGGCGCTGCGCCTGCTGAAGACCGCCGAGAAGTTCAGTCTGCCCGTGTTCACCTTCGTCGACACGCCGGGCGCCTACCCCGGTGTCGGTGCCGAGGAGCGGGGCCAGTCGGAAGCCATCGGCCGCAACCTGTTCGTGATGGCTGAACTGCGCGTGCCGATCATCTGTACGGTGATCGGCGAAGGCGGGTCCGGCGGTGCGCTGGCCATCGCGGTGGGCGACTCGATGATGATGCTCCAGTACGCGATCTACTCGGTGATCTCGCCCGAAGGCTGCGCCTCCATTCTCTGGAAGAGCGCGGACAAGGCTCCCGAGGCCGCGGAGACGCTGGGGATCACGGCCACCCGCCTGAAGACGCTCGGGCTGGTGGACAAGGTGATCGGCGAGCCGCTCGGCGGCGCGCACCGTGACCACGGTGCGACGATGCAGGCCGTGCGCAAGGCGCTGGCCGAAGCGCTCAAGGAAGTGCAGAGCAAGTCCGTCGATGATCTCGTCGAGGCCCGCTTCGAGAAGCTGCTAGGGTACGGCAAGTTCAAGGAAGTCGTTCCGTCGCGGTGACGGGCCGGCCGGCGCCCGACCGGGCGCTGCACGACATCGTCGAAGCGTTTCTCTGTGCCCGGGGACTCAACGGCGCCCGCATTGCCATTGCGCTCAGCGGCGGCCTCGATTCCGTCGTGCTCACCGATGTCCTCGCCGATCTGGCCGAGCCGCTGTCGCTGCGGCTTTCCGCCCTGCACGTTCACCATGGCCTGAGTCCGAACGCCGATGCCTGGGCGCAGACTTGCGCCTCCCTGTGCGCCGATCGCGGCATCGGTCTCGCCGTGGAGCGTGTGCGTATCGATCGGGAGGATCGTCGCGGCATCGAAGCCGCTGCCCGTGCCGCGCGTTACGACGCCTTCCACCGTCTCGATGTCGACGCCGTCGCGCTTGCGCATCACGCAGACGATCAGGCCGAGACGGTGCTGCTCCAGTTGCTGAGGGGTGCCGGTCCTCCAGGGCTCGCGGCGATGCCCGACTCGCGCATACTGGACTCGGGTGTGCGCCTGATTCGTCCGCTGCTATCCCTTCCGCGCTCGAAACTCGCTGCGCACGCAAGCGCGCGTGGGCTCGCCTGGGTCGAGGACGAATCCAACGACGACGATCGCTACCGTCGCAATGCTCTCCGGCAGCACGTGTTGCCGATGCTGGAGCAATGGTTTCCGGGCTATCGCACGACGTTCGCCCGCGCCGCGGACAACGCTGCCGATGCTGCCCGGCTTGCGGCGGCGCTTGCCGCCATCGACTTGCCGTCTTGCGAAGCGGGCGACGAACTCCTGGTTTCGGGACTGGCCGCGCTGGACGAGGTGCGGCGGGTCAACGTCGTGCGGCACTGGCTGCGCGCACGCGGTGTCGACGCGCCTTCGCGCGAGTCCGTGCACGCGGGCGTCTCACAACTGCTGACCGCGGGGGCCAACGCCCAGCCGGAGTTCACGTTCGGGAGCCATCGGCTGATGCGTTATCGCGATCGGGTCCGTCTCGTGAGTCGGGAGCGCGGCAAGCAGGGGTGGTCGCTCGACTGGGACGGCGGCGCGAGCGTCGTGCTGCCGGATGGTCGAACGCTGCAGTTCCGTCGGGTCGAGGGGCAGGGGTTGCGCGCAAGCGCGATGGCAGTCGGGGCGGTGCGTCTTGCTGGCCGTACCGGCGGGGAGCGCATGCGCGTCGGCGCGAACCGCCCGAGCAGGACGCTCAAGAACCTGCTGCAGGAAGCCGGTATCCCGGCGTGGGAGCGTGAACGCCTCGTGATCGTCCACATCAGCGATCGTGTGGCCTGGGTGTCGGGCGTCGGAACCGATCCCGATTTTGCAGCAGGCCCTGGCGAGGCGGGTCTGTTGCCGGAAATCGAACTGCCCTAGACGACGCGCATGCGGTTGTTGCGCGCGTTGTGTTCCACCTCCGCGAGTCCCAGAACCTCCAGCACGGGCGGGACATAGTTCGCGAACCGTCCTCGAAGGCCCTTCTTCAGACCATACCAGCCGCCGACCGGATTGCCGGCCGAGCGCGCCCAGGACTCCACCGTGTCGTCCGCGGCGGGCTTCTGCTCGTCGGCGCTGCCGAGCGCCATCCAGTCGCCGCGGGCACGCAGCATCGTGACGAGGTCTTCAATGCAGCGCAGGTGATAGCGCAATTCGGTCTTGCCGACCTGGACCACCAGCGCCGGCGGGTCGAGCGTGTCATCGCGAAAGGCGACGAACTGCGAACCACCGGATGGCGTGTCGAGGAGCCACGGATCGGCGCGGACGCCGGAGCCGTGGACCGGGTTTGTTGCGGGGGAGGAGATCGGCATGGGTCAGTGCTCCGCTTCGGCTCGCCGTTTGAGGGCCGCCGCGAAATCGTCGAAGGCGGGCTGCAGGTCGGGGATGGACTTCCCGATGAGCCCGGACAGCGGACCGCTGAAGGTCTCCTGCATGGAGAAGCGCACGGTATCCGCACGGGTCTGCGTGAGTTCGAATACCCGCTCGCCGCGAAACAGCCCCAGCGGCATGCCGCCCGACCACACCATCCGGTGCGGCGGTGCGAACGCGGAAACTTTCACCGGAAAGGCGCGCTTCGGATTGTCCGCCGGGCGAACGACGATCCGGGCGCCAGGAACGATCGCCCCTTCGACGGACTGAACCGTCGGGTTCCAGTCCGGGTAGTGCACGGAGTCGGTCAGCAGACCCCAGATTCGCGCGGCAGGCGCGTGGATCTCGACGGTACTGGCAAATCGCTTCATCACGCCTCCGCGGGTTGTCCCGGCATCGGATGGCAAATAAAATATCTGCATATTCAGATATTCGTCAATCCCGTGACTCCGACGCTCGATCCCGCGCATTGCCTGTTCCGCCACTTCACCCGGACGGCGCGCGCCATTGCCTCCGCGTTCGATCCCGCGCTCGCCACCATCGGCATGACGGGGCATCAGTTCAACGTGCTCATGACGCTCGACCGGGAGGGGGAGCAGAGAATCGGTGCGCTCGCCCGATTGCTGGGCATGGAGGCGAGCGGCATTCCCCGGGCGCTGAAGCCCATGGAAGCTCAGGGCTGGGTGACGGTTTCGCCGGGTGAGGATCGGCGCATTCGGATGGTGTGCATCACGGCGGCGGGTCGTGCGGCGCTCGCTCGCGCCGTACCGGTCTGGGCGGACGTGCAGTCGGACCTGCTGGCCAGACTGGGCGCTGACCGCTGGGCGGAACTCGCGAAGGACCTCAAGAACATCCGCGACGCCGCCCGCTCGTGCGCCACGCGCAAGGTGGGCCGGCAGGCGACGGGCTGAGCGTCGTCAGCCCAAGGGCTTCACGCCGATCCACATGGCGTGCAGCACGAAGGCGAACACGGCCCAGGCTACGACGCCCGCCACCACCGTGATGGCCGTCCGGGCGCCGGAGCCCGCTGGGTAGCGGGTGCCGCTGCGCTTGTCCCGCTGCCGCGAAGAGCGGAAATCCAGCACCGCCCACACCAGGAACGCACCGAACAGGACGACGTCCGCGAGCCGGCCGTTCGACAGCAGGTGGGCGAACGCCCAGATCTTCACGCCCGCGACCATCGGGTGCCCGATGGCGGCCTTGATGTGGTTGCCTTTCACGTAGGCGGCGGCCAGCAGGATGAACGCGATAAGCGTGAGCAGGCTCGTCGGATGGGCCGTCCATCGCGGCGGCATCCACAGGTCCACCGGCGTCGCGCGGGCGGCCCCGTAGCCCATGACGATGAGGACGAAGCCCGCCAGCGAGACGAGCGAGTAGAGGCCTTTCCAAGGCCCGGCGCCCAGCTTGGCGATGAGTGCGTTGCGCCAGTCGTCGGCGAAGATGCGCACCGAGTGCACGCCGAGAAACAGCACGAGGCCAGCGATCAGCATTGCCATGGAACCACTCCCGAGAAAATCATCTTCGTGCGCCGATGCGCCCCGTCGTCCGATCGTATCAGGTCAGACCCAGCCCAAGGCACCGAGCACGCCGCCGATGGCGATGAGCGCCAGCAGATGCAGGCGCGTCCTCCAGACGATGAGCGCAGAAGCAACGGTCAGCAGCACGTGTCCCTTGCCCGGTGTCTGGACGGTCAGCAGCCAAGCCGTCGCGACGAGCAGCCCGATCACGAGCGGCGCCATGCCGGCCTTGAACGCGCGCACCGCGAGCCACTCCCGTCGCGCGTGTCCCCAGCGCGAGACCATCAGCGCGAGCGTGGTGGACGGCAGCATGATCCCGGTGAGGGTGACCGCCATCCCGGCCATGCCCGCTGCCTGGAAGCCCATCACCGCGACGAACAGGATGTTGGGCCCCGGACTCGCCTGTGCGATGGCGATCGAAGCATTGAACTGCGCGTCGGTCAGCAGCCCCATCTGATCCACCAGCACACGATGCATTTCGGGTGCGACAGTGATGGCCCCGCCGATCGACAGCAGCGAGAACACGAGGAAGTGGCCGAACAGGGCGAGCCAGTCGACCGCCATGGCTACGGCATCTCCCGGCGGCTGCGCAGTGCGTGCGCAGCCCACAGGCACGCGACGGTGCCGAGGCCCAGCAGCACGCCCGCCAGGGGCCAGCGCAGCAGCGCAATCAGAACGAAGGTGACGACCGCGAAGACCGCGCAGGCCGGCGCGCCGAGCGGGTTGTCGCGCAGGGCGCCCATGAGCTTGAGGGCAGTGCCACCGATGAGGCCGGCCGCGACGGCTCCCATGCCCTTGAGCGCGCCGGACACCACGGGGTCCGCGGCGTACTGGCTGTAGACGGCGGTCAGGATCAGGACGATCACGAGAGGCACGGCCATCATGCCTGCTAGTGCGGCGAACGCCCCTCGGGCACCGAAGAACCGGTCGCCCACCATGAGCGCGACATTGCACACGTTGGGGCCCGGGAGCACCTGCGCGAGCGCGAGGATCTCCACGAACTGCGCGTTGGTGAGCCAGCGCCGTTCCTCCACGAGGACGCGCTGCGCCACGGCCAGCACGCCGCCGAAGCCCTGCAGGGCGAGTTTCGTGAAGGCGACGAACAGTTCGCGCGGGGAGGCGGGCGTCGCCGCGTCGGAGGAGGCGCCCGCCATCCGTGGATGATCCAGTCGTTCAGTCCTTCCCTAGGCCGGCAGGCGCGTGGCCTGCCACGAGACGAACTGGAGTCCGCCGGCGCGCTTGGCCCAGATGGCGTGGAACAGCAGACTGAGCGTCATGTCCTCGCCACGCGCGGTCACCTCGAACGTGCCGGCACCGGAGAGGATGGCGAGACCGCCGAAGCAGCGCACCGTCACATCGCCCAGGGTCATCTTGCGATAGCGCACGGCGCCCGAGCGCATGGACTCGATGAAGCTCGCCTTGGTGTCGATTGCCGTGCTCGAATGGACGTAGACGAGGTCGTCGCCGTAGAGCTTCTCCATCGCGGCGAAGTCGTTGTTCATCTGGGCGGCGTAGCGGGCGGCCTCGGCGGCGAGCGCCTCGTCCACCGACACGGCCTCACCGCATTCGCGCGGGCCGCTGCCTGGCTGGACGACGGGATGATTCACTTGCGGCAGCAGCAGGGACTTCCAATCGCTCCACATGGCGTTCTCCAGTTGGGAAGGTCTGCCCGACCTGCACGGTCGCGACCGGCGGCGACTATGCCGGACCGGCGGCGACGGCGCAACGCGGCGCCGTTTCAGCGCTGCTTGGGACGAGGATCGAGATTGGCGCGGTCGGGTTGCTGCGGGTCGAAGAAGAAGTAGGTGAAGATTTCCTCCGCCTTCACATCGGCGGGCTTCGGCTTGTATCGCGGCGAGGCTAGCATCTTGCGCACGGCCGTGACGAACCGGTCCGGCACGACGACATCGGTGGCTTCCTTGTTGCCCTCGCGGATGTCCAGCACCCGCAGCATGCGAAGCTGGTCGACTTCGCCTTTCGGGTCGAACACCACACCGAACACGACCGCGTAGATCTTCGAGGGAACCTTGGGCGCGTCGTCGGCCGCGACGGCGGGCGCGGTCCAGGCGAGCAGGGCAGCCAGAAGGCCGGCAGCAAATCGAAGGAACATCGTGCATCTCCAGGAGTCTTGGCGTCGCGGACAGCGAGCGACGGGGGCGGGCGCAATCGTAACGCGCGCCGGTGGCGGGCGGTTACGGTTCGGCGACGAGGTCGATGACTTCCTCGCCCCACCGGACCGTCTGGCCCGGGCGCAGTTTGGCACGCTTGCGCGTCTCGAGGTTCCCGTCCACATATACCTCGCCGGCCGTTACGGCTGCGTGTGCCGCGCCGCCCGAGGGCACGAGGCCGGTCGCCTTGAGGAGCTGGTCGAGCTGGATGTACTCGCCGCGGATTTCGAATTGAACGTTCATGGTGTTTCCTGAAGAGTGGGGGCCGGCGCGTCGCGCACGGCGGCGGGCAGCAGTTCCGCTGCCGCTCTCGGCGTGACGATACGAAACGGCAGGGGAGCGAAGCGCCGGCGCGTGAGTTCGAGGAGCGCCCGGTCGCGGGTGATGAGGACATGCGCTCCGGCGGCCAGCGCCAGAGTGAGAAACTTCTGATCGTCGGGGTCGCGGCATCGGGGCAGCGAAGTCGGCGTGGCGCTGGCGCCTTCGGTCGTCACACGCAGGGCGATCGCGCGGGATCGCTGCAGCGCTTCCGCCTGGCGGGGCGGGGCGAGCGAATATCGGCCAAGGTCGTAGCCCAGGGCACGTTCCAGTTCGGCATCGCACGGCTCGTCGATCACGATCTGTAAGGCGCCGGCGGTCACGGCGGCTTCGATCGGGTCGATGCTCGGGTCGCGGAAGACGAGCCAGTCGAGCCAGGCGTTCGTGTCGAGCACGATTCTCATGATGCCGATGCGCCTGCCAGGACGCGCCACTGCGCCCGGAGATGATCGAGATCCGCGTCGAGCCACCCCCGTACGCTGTTCAGAAACGCCACCGCTTCGGCGCGGTCGAGGACGTTGCGATTCAGGACCGCTTCGGTGATGCGCCCTTCAGCTAGAAGGCGCTGGCGATGGACGCCGGGGAGAAGTCCGCAGGATTCGTCCGGTGTCAGCCAATGCCCGTCGACCCGCAGCGCGATGTTGCCGAACGTGGTCTCGGTGAGTTCCCCGCGGGCGTTGTGCAGGAGGGTGTCGAAGATGCCCTCCGCGCGTTCCGCCGCACTCGGCGCAAACGGGGCATAGGCGGCGCGGCGCGTGGTCTTGAACCGGACGAAGTCATCGGCGTCGGGCATCGGCGTGGACGCGAGCTTCAGACGAACCGGCGAGGTCGTCGGTAGCAGCATGGCCGACTCCGTCCGCACGCGCCCATCGGCGTCAACGAGCAGACGAACCCGGTGGCATCCCGCGCGATTCGCCGCGAGAACCTCGGCGAGTGCTGCCGTCACCGCGTCCTCGTCGAGGTCGTACCCGAATCGGGCCGCGGTCCGCCGCAGCCGTGCGAGGTGTTCGTCGAGCAGCCACCACGCCCCGTCCTCGAGGCGCAAGGTCTCGAGCAGTTCGAAGGGCTCGGCCGCGCGCTGCAGGAAGCCGAGCTTGCTGCGCCATTCCCGCGCCTCCCCGCCCGGCGAGGAATCGAAGGTGATGCCGCTGCCAACGCCGCAGCGCGCCTGCCAGCGATCCGGCTCGCCCCCGTTGGCGACGAGCGTCACGGTGCGGATCGGCACATTGAAGAGGGCTTCGCCGCCTGGCTGGAGAATCCCCACGGCACCGCAGTACACGCCGCGTGGTTCATCTTCGAGCTGGCGGATGAGGCCCATCGCACTGCGCTTCGGCGCGCCGGTGACCGACCCGCAGGGAAACAGCGCGCCGAACACATCGGACAGCGACGTGCCCGGACGGACGTCGGCCGTCACCGTGGAGGTCATCTGCCACACCGTTGGCAGGGCGTGCCGTTCGAACAACCGAGGTACGCGTACGGAACCCAGCGTCGCGATGCGTGACAGGTCGTTGCGCATCAGGTCGACGATCATTACGTTCTCCGCGCGTTCCTTGTCGCTCTCGACCAGACTGCGGTCGGCTGCGGCGTCAGCCTCGGGCGTGCGTCCGCGCGGCGCGGTGCCCTTCATGGGCTGGGCGCGGAGGCTGCCGTCCTTCCAGTGGAAGAACAGCTCGGGGGACACGCTGAGGATGCGCTCCGGCTCGCCATCGAGTTCGTGCGCGATGCGGAACAGGTAGCCGTGCGGCTGCGCCCGCGTGAGCGCCGCGAAATAGGCATCGGGGTCTCCGGACAGCGTCGAGCGGAGCGGGGTGGTGAGGTTGACCTGATAGACATCTCCCTCGCGGATGCGGGCACGGATCGTCTGGATGCGGTCGTGCAGCGCGGGCCCGGCGGGGGCGTCGAGGCGCGCGACGGGGAGGGTGTCGTTCTGCCAGGGGCCCGAACGCCAAGGGAGTGGAGATGGCGCGTTCGTGTCGGCGAGCGGTTCGGCGAAGACCGCGAATGCCGCGAACACGCGGCCCGGTTCGCGGGCATGCACGTGAACACCCGGAACCAGCGTGGCGTTCACGCCCGGTGCGGCTTCGTAGTGGACCCAACCCGTACACCAGGCGCCGTCCCGTGAAGCCGCATGCGCGGCGTCGAGCACCCCGGGGACTTCGTCCAGGGCCCGCGCCACGATCCAGCGGACGGGCGTACCGAACCGGCGGCGCACACGCGGGCTGGCCGGAGCGCCCGGTTCGAGGGGAAGATCGACGAGAGCGGTGACGGGGGACGAACTCACGGAGTGCAACGTCGGGACCCGGCGCCGGCATGAAGCCGCGGGCGGGTCAGGGCATCCATGGCACCAGATTCACGGAGCCGGGCGGGGCGAAGGGCACTTCGATCAGCCAGACGCCACCGCGTTCCCGGGCTTCGCGGACCGTGCGGCCCACGGCATCCGGGGTGACGCGCGCCGTGTGTACACCGAAGGCCTCGCCCAGCTTCACGAAATCCGGATTGGCGAGTTCGGTGCCCACGTAGCGGCTCGCGAACATGCGGTCCTGGTAGGTGCGGATCGCGCCGAACGCGTTGTCGTTGAAGACGAGGTTCACGAGATCGAGGTTGAGCGCACGCGCCGTAGCGAGTTCCTGCATCGAGAACAGGAAGCCGCCGTCGCCCGAAATGGACAGGACCGTCTGGCGAGGGCAGGCGAGCTTCGCGCCGATAGCCGCGGGCAGCGCGTAGCCGAGCGTGCCATACGTGCCCGGATGCACCGAGGTGCGCGGCTCGTAGGTGTCGAACATGATCGGCATCCAGTAGCCGACCAGCGTGAGATCGTCGACGACGATGGCGTCGTCGGGCAGCGAGGCGCGCAGATCCTCGATGATCGAGAGAACCGGGCCGGCGCGTTCGGCGAGCCACGCGCGCTTGCGGGCGCGGAAGCCTTCCACGTCGAACCAGCATCGCTTCGCATTCGAAGCAGGCAGCACGGCCGACAGCGAGGCGAGGGCGGCTCCGGCATCGGCGACGATGCCGACGTCCACCGGGCGCCGCTGCCCCACCACGAGCGGATCGATGTCGATCTGCACGATGCGCGAGGGAAATCTTGCGCCGACGTTGACGTCCGAGACGACGTCGATGCGCGAGCCGACGACGAGCACGGCATCTGCCTGGGCCAGCAGGTCTTCGTACAGCGGCAGTCGACCCCAGCCGTCCCCGAGTGCGAGCGGGTGGCGGTCGGAGATCGCGCCGCGGCCGAACACGCTGGTGACCACGGGCGCTCCGAGCTTTTCCGCCACCGCGGCGAGCAGATCGGTTGCCCCGGCGCTTTCGACACCGCCGCCCGCGTAGATGAACGGACGCTCGGCGCGCGACAGGAGTGCGGCGGCGCGCGCGATGGCATCGGCATCGGCCGCCGGGCGCGAATACGTTTCGCTGGCGGGCAGAGTGACTTCCGCCTGACCCAGCTGCACGTCCAGCGGGACTTCGATGTACGCGGGGCGCGGACGGCGGGAACGCATCATGCGGAACGCTTCACGCACCGCCTTGGGCACGTCCGCGACGGCGGCCACCCGGGCCGTATAGCCGCTGACGGAACGGGCGACGGCGAGGGAATCCTGCAGTTCGTGGAAATGCGCGCCTTCGCGATCGAGCTGGGCCAGATTGTTCTGGCCGCCGACCATCAGGAGCGGTGTGGACTCCGAGTACGCCATTCCCATGCCGGTGAGGGCGTTGGTAAGGCCGGGACCGGGCACCACGAAGCACGCGGCGATCTTGCCGGAGGCGCGGGCGTAACCCGCGGCCATCATCGCGGCGCCCTGCTCGTGCCGGACCGTCACCGCCTTCACCGAGGGTGTAGCGTGCAAGCCGTCGTAAAGAGGGCAGTTGTGCGTCCCGACGATGCCGAACACATGCTCCACACCTTCGGCAGCGAGTGCCGCTGCCATCGCCTGCCCGCCCGTCATTGTCGCCACGTTCTCTCTCCCAGGAGCGAATCAGTCTCGCATCGACTGATTCCGGACGAATGCTACTACGGGGCGGCGTTCGGCCCCGACACGGGAGCGGGTTGCGGGAGCGGGTTGCGGCGGCGGGCGAGGACGGCTGGCGAAGCGACGGCCGTCTTGCGACGGCAGATCAGCCCTTTCTCAGGACGTCCGACACCACGGGAGCGGAGCGACCCGCGGGGTCGCGAGTCTGTTCCGATTCGGGCTGTGCGAGAGACTTGCGCGCCGCGTTCGGATCCAGGATGACCGCCCGCAGCTGGCCGAGGTTGCGATGCACACGTGCCGTGCCGATGCGCTGTTCCGCGAGGTTCTGGATCAGGGACTCCTGGCTCGCGTACTGGTCCTCCCGCACGATGATGAGATCGATGAGGGACCGCTTGCCGGCCTCGTACTGCAGGCGATAGGCATCGAAGACTCGCACCGATGCCGCGACGCGCTCTTCGATCTGGCGTGCGATGGCGCGCTGCTCGAAGAGAATCTCGCGGGTCTCGCCGAGCTCGGCTTCGATGCGGCGCTTCAGGGATTCCACGTTGGCGTCCGCGGCAGCCTTTCTCGCGCTGAGTTCGGTCCACTTGAAGTACGTGGACCCACCGAGCGGAATCACGTAGGTGATGCTGACGAGGCTCTCGCGCTCGATGCCGCTCTGCAGCTGGATCGGCCCGTCGAGCGTGAGATTCTTGCGCGCCTCGAACTGCACCTTGGGCAACCACTCGGACTGCGCGGTGCGCGTGTCCGCGGCGGCGGCGAGGGCGCGGGACTCCGCGGCGATCACCTGGGGATTGGCCGCGGTCGCAATCGACACGAGTTCGTCCAGGCGGCGCATGGCGACTTCCGAGCTGAAGCCCGGATCGACCACCCAGTTGACCCGCGTGCCGGCCACGGCGCTCAGCCGGTTGCGCGCCCCGGCCTGCCGACCGCTCGCCAGGGCGAGCTGGTTCTTCGCCTGCAGCAGCTTCGACGTCGCCTGGAACAGCTCGTTGTCCGGGCTGGCACCGCTCTCGACACGAGCCCGCACCGTATTCGCCAAAGCCGAAAGGTCGCGGACGAGTTCCTTCGCGTTGAGCACCTGGCGGTCGCCCAGGACTGCGGCGACGTAGTAGTCCGTGAGGGTGAAGGCGAGTTCTTCGCGGGCATCCTCCAGTTCTGCCCGCGCCGCATCACGTCCACGCTCCGACGCGTTGAGCCTCGCGAGGTCACCGCCCCCGTTGAAGAGGTTCCATTGCAGGAACGCCGCCGTCTGCCGCGTCTGCTGAGCGGCGAACACACCCAGGGGGCGATTCGTCGAGCGCGCTTCGTCGTGCTGGACGCCGAGGCGCGGCAGGAACGGCGAGTAAGCCTGCTTCACGACTTCCTCAGTGGCGTCGAACAGCGCCTGGCCGCGCGTGATCTGGGGATGCTTGTCGATCGTGAGCTTGAGCAGGTCAGGCAGTGTCTGGGCCCAGGCGGGTCCGAGCGCGAAGAACAGCGACGCCGCAAAGACACTGCGGCGCGTGAGGAATGAGGAGGCAGGCATGAACGGGACTCGAAGCAGGGAGGAACCAGGGTGGCGATCGTAACGGAAACGACATCGGTTACGGCGGACTTGAGCATGACTGTGTGCCGGAGCGCTCCTTGCTTCTCATCGAGTCGCCGTACTTCGCGAATGGTGATGCGCCATCTCGACGTGTTTCTTGCCGATCCGTTGTTGCCATTGGTCGTGTGACGCATCGACTTTCCGTTCGCGCATCACGAAGTGACCACCGGAACGCGCAGGTGCGAGACAATTCGTCCGGTTCGGATCCATCACAACAAGCGGTATCTCGGGGGTGTAGAAGAGTGGACGCCAGTTCCAACGCACAAAGAGTGGATGATCTTCTCGTCGCGCAAGACGACCCTATGGAATCGGGCGCGTCTCGGCAGGGCGATCCTGCGCGCGTGCCTTCGGCGGTCGCTGCCATCGCATTCCTCGCGAAGCATTTCGGCCGCAGCCTCGATCCGCGTCAGCTGATGACCGGCCTGCCGCTGGACGACGGCCGGGCCGGCCCGGAACTGCTCGAAGAATGCGCGGCGCGCAGTGGCCTCTCGCTGAAGCGTCTGGAAGGCATTCCGACGGCGCTGAAGTCCTCGATGCTGCCCGCCCTGGTCGTTCGCGCGAACGGGGAGGCGACGGTCGTCCTGCATCGCGATGCCCACCGCTTCGAGTGTGTGGATCCGGACACCGGCGCTGTCTCCTGGACCGCGGTCACGGATGTGGACCCCGACGGCTCGGCCGTCTGGTACTCCGCGCGGCCCGTGTTCTTCTTCGATGCCCGCAGCCTGCTGTATTACGTGGAGGAGCCGGCGCGCTGGTTCTGGGACACGCTGGCGTCCAACCGCACCATCTACGGGTGGGCGATCCTCGCGACCGTGATCGTCAACCTGCTCGGTGCGGCCATCCCGTTCTACGCGATGGCGGTCTACGACCGGGTCGTCCCGAACAATGCGCTGGACAGCCTCTGGGTGCTGACGACGGCTGCCGTGGCGTTCGCGCTTTTCGACCTCATCACCAAGATGCTTCGCAGCTACATGCTGGACGCCGCGGCACGGCGCACGGACCTCACGCTGTCGTCCCAGGTGTTTGCGCACAGTCTGCGCATGCGGGCCGCGGCCCGGCCGGCGTCCGGGGGGGTTCTCGCAAACGCCGTGCGTGATTTCGAATCCGTGCGGGAGTTCTTCACGGCATCGACACTCGTGGTGGTCGGCGATCTGCCCTTCGTCCTGTTCTACCTGGCCCTGATCGGCATCATCGGGGGCAAGCTCGTGCTGATTCCGCTGGCTCTGATTCCCATTGCTCTGGGAGTGGCCTTCTACCTGCAGCGGCCCCTGGGCCGCATCATGAAGGACCTTTCTCGCGACGGCGCGCAGCGAACCGCTCACCTGTTCGAGGTGATGAACGGCATCGACACGCTGAAGGCGCTGGGCGGGGATGCCTGGGCTCGGCAGCGCTGGGAGATGCTCTGCGCCAAGATCGCGGAGCGCAATCTTCGCAGCCGCGAGTACTCGAGTTTCAGCAATTACCTGTCGGCGACGCTGTTCAGCCTGGAAACGATCCTGATCGTGATGTTCGGTGCCATGCTGATCGCGCAGGGCGAGCTCACGCTCGGTCAGCTGATCGCCTGCTCCATGCTGGCGTCCCGGGCCGTGTCCCCCATCGGGCAGCTCGCCAGCCTGATCATCCGCTGGGAACAGACCAAGCTGTCGCTCGAGGCCCTCGAGAAGATCATGAAGACGCCGACCGACGACAAGCGGGACGGTCTGTTCGTGTCGCAGCTGAACGGCAAGGTGGAACTGCGCGAGGTCGAGTTCAAATACTCGGACAAGAGCGTGGCGCTGCGCAAGGTGAGCCTCGACATCCGGCCCGGCGAGCGCGTGGGGTTCATCGGCCGGGTGGGGTCCGGCAAAAGCACGCTCCTCAAGCTGTTGCTGAACATCTACGAGGTCAGCCACGGCAACGTGCTGGTCGACGGCATTCCCGTACGGGAGTACGACCCGCGCGCTCTGCGAAGGCTGGTGGGTTACGTGCCGCAGGACGTGGTCCTGTTCCACGGCACCATCCGCGAGAATCTCTCCGTGGGTGCCGTGGACATCTCCGACGAGGATCTGCTGTTCGCCGTAAGGGTGTCCGGACTGGATCGCCTGCTCACCCAGTTGCCCGACGGCCTGTCTACGCAGGTCGGCGAGCGTGGCGAGAACCTGTCCGGCGGGCAGCGTCAGATCGTCGGCTTGGCGCGGGCGCTGGTCCGGAGGCCGAGGCTGCTGTTGCTCGACGAGCCTACCAGCATGATGGACCCCGCGACGGAGCAGACGCTCATCGCCACGCTCAAGGAACAGCTGCCGGGGACCACGCTCCTGCTCGTGACGCACAGGATGGCGATGCTGCCTCTGGTCGAGAGGCTGGTGGTGATGGAGCAGGGTCAGGTTCTGCTGGATGCGCCCACGGCGGAAGCCCTGAAGAAGCTCGGAGGCCTGAAGCCAGCCCCGGCGCCGGAATCCCGGGAGGTGCAGAAATGAAGGCCGCCCGTGACGAAGCCCTATCGGCCTATGTCGATCTCGACCGCGGCCCCCGGCGCGCCGCCATGGCGCTGGTCGCGGTGGTGGGAGCCCTGCTGATCTTTCTGTTCGTCTGGATGGCGTTCTCCAAGCTCGAGATCTCCGTGGAGGCGCCCGGCAAGGTGGTGCCGTCGCGACGTGTCCAGCAGATCCAGAGTCTGGAAGGGGGCATCGTGCGTGAAGTGCACGTGCGCGAGGGCATGCAGATCCGCAAGGGTGACCTCCTCATGACCCTCGAGAACAAGCAGTTCGACGCCAGCCTCGGCGAGAGTCAGGAATCCTACTGGGGCCAGCGCGCGGCGCTCGCCCGGCTCCAGGCCGAGATCACGGGCGGACAGCCGGAGTTTGCGACGGAACTCGTCGAGCGCGCGCCGGAGCAGGTCAAGCGCGAGAAGCAGTTGTGGCAGTCGCGGCGCACGGAACTGGATGCGATGCTGTCCGGCATTCAGCGCCAGATCGATCAGCGGCGGCAGGAACTCGGCGAGACCCATGGGCGCATCCGGTCGCTGCGTCAGAGTCTCACTATCGCGCAGGAGCAGTTCGACATCGAGGAGAAGCTGCTCGCCAAGGGCGCAGGCACCCGGGGACAGCAGCTTCAGGCGCAGCAGGAGGTCACCCGCATCCAGGGCGACCTCCGTGCCGCAGAGATGGCGATTCCGCGGCTGGAATCCGCCATCCGCGAAGCCGAGTCGAGACTTGCCGAGGCCCGCGCCAAGTTCATCGCGCAGGCCAGCGCCGAGCGTAACGATCTCCAGGTGAAGACCGCCGTGCTCACTCAGAAGATGAGCGGCGACGAAGACAAGGTCACCCGGCGCGCGCTGCGCGCCCCGATCGATGGCGTGGTCAACCGGCTCATGCTCACCACAGAAGGCGGGGTCGCCAAGCCGGGTGAGACGCTGATGGAAGTGATTCCGGTGGACGATCAGTTGCTGATCGCGGTCCAGGTCAAGCCGATGGACATCGCGTTCCTGCGGGCCGACCAGAAGGCCAAGGTACGGGTGTCGGCCTACGACTTCTCCGTGTACGGCTCTCTTGACGCCAAGGTGGCGCGGGTGGGTGCGGATGCCGTGCTCGACCCGAAGCAGGAGAACCTCTATTTCGAAGTCCAGCTCGTCGCCGACCGCAACTATCTCGGCAAGCCCGAGGAACACCTGCGCATCCTGCCCGGCATGACGGTGGAGGCCCGGGTCACGACGGGCGAACGAAGCATCCTGGAGTACCTGTTCAAGCCGGTGACCAAGGTGTTGTCGGGCGCTCTGCACGAACGCTGATCGCATCACAGCCCGGCGACCTGCGCATGCCGGTCGCGGTGCCGGGATCGCCATCGACTGCCAGTCGGCTTCCAGCCTGCCGCTCTTGCCTGTCCTCGGTGCTTGCCCTCGCCAGCCCTCGGTGCTTGCCCATTGTCGTAGCGGGCTCCGGCGCCAGACCCTGCGGTCCTCCCTTCCCAAAATGAAAAACCGCCCCGGCGCTTTCGCACCGGGGCGGCTGAAGGACTTCTGCAGACCGCCCGGGGGTCGGGCGGTGCTTCCGGGCCGAGGTCAGGCGGCGACGGACTGCTCGTATTGCTCGAGATGCGACAGGACCATGCGGGAGGCGTCGTAGTCGCTGGCCGCCGGGGCGGTGGGGCCAGTCAGCGTTGCACCCGCCGTTGACACCATCGAACCCAGCAGGGCGTCGAGCGAAGAGTCGTCGCCCAGCATCTCCGCCAGTGTGGGCAACTTGACGCCCGCGGCTTCGGCATCGGCGGCATCGACGTTGAAGTACACGTCGGTCATGTCCACCACCTTGCCGTCCAGCATCGTTGCGCTGCTGCGCTCCAGATGCAGGTTGCCGTTGTCGTCGAGGAAGGGCAGCTCGGTGTAGCCGACTTCCAGGCTCGCGACGCCCGCTTGCGCGAGCGACATGAGTTCCCCGGCATCGGTCTGGTGGTCACCGTCGGCATCCTGCCAGACACGCAACGCGGCAAACTGCTCGTCCGACGAATCCACCGTGCCGTCGCCGTTGCTGTCGAAGCTGGCGAGTCTGGCGAAGCCATCCCCCTTGGTCGTGCCACCGAACAGTTCGCTGATGTCGTCGATCTTGCCGTTGCCGTTGGAATCGATGGCAAGCAGGCCGTCCGAGGAGGAGACCCAGCCCGACGTGATGGCCGTTCCCGTCCCCAGCAGATCGAACGTGCCGCCGGCGGCGGCGCGCGATACGGTCTGCACGCCATCCCCGTTGAGGTCGATGATGATCGGGGTAACGCCTGCGTCGCGCGTCATGTCGTTGGCACCGGCGGCGAGGGTGAAGTAGTTGGTGTAGACCACGGCTAGGTTGCTGCCGGAGGCGTCGCTGTCCACCGCGTCGTTGCTGCCCTGATCCCTCAGTGCCCAGCTCCAGTTGTAGACCGAGGCGCCATCCGAGGTGTGGATGCCGTTGGTCTTGTCGAAGCCTACGCGATAGGTCCCGGCGTCCAGGTTCGAGAACTTGTAGTTTCCGTTGACGTCGGTCGTGGTCGTGGCAATCGTGACGCCGCTGCCATTCTGGAGGATGACCCGCACGTTTCGAACGGAGCCTTCGCCGGCATCCTGGATGTTGTCGTGGTCCCAGTCGGCCCAGACCTTGTCACCGATGCTGCCCTTCACCGGCGCGGGGGCGCAGGCGAACGTGCTGACCGAGAGATTCTGGAGCTTGAAGTAGTCCTCGGGCGAGGTGTCGTTGTCCATGGCGGCGATCACGATGACGTTGCCCGCGCGGTTGCCGGCGTTGAGGTCGGCGGTCCGTGCGGAGGTCGACGTCGTCTCGTTCGTTTCCTTGAAGCCGAGGCCCGTCAGGAACGCGTCGGTGAGGTTGACCGGCGTCGTGAAGGCGCCGGAGACGTTGCCGATCCAGACGGAGATATCGCTGTCGCCGGAGACGTAGCCCAGGAACGCTTTGTCCAGCGTGACCGCCTGATTGAACGTGAACACGACGTAGTTGTCGGTGCCGCTCACGTTGTCGACGGTGTGGGTGTTGCCGGAGCCGCTGCCTTCGGTGTGGTCGGTCACCCCCAGGCCGCCGCCGTAGGCACCGAGGTAGGCCTTCGACCAGGCGCCGGTGGAATCGCTTCGTGCGAAAGCACTGACGTTCACCGACACACCGGAGTTGGTGTAGGTGCGCGTGTTGCCGTCGGTGCCGTCGAGCGCGGTGTTGCCCTGGAAGTCGAAGGTGAGGTACTGCGCGGGCGCCGTGAGGCCGGCATCCCAGGAAAGATCGTTCTCACCCGAAACGAGCGTGGTGACGATCGTGTTGCCGCTGGCATCGGCATCGGAGTCGTTCGCGTCCGTGCTGCCGGCAGCGTCCCTCGTGGTGAAGGAATAGTTGGTCGGCTTGACGAACGTGACCCGGTAGTCCCCGGGAATGAGGCTGTTGAAGAGGTAGTTGCCGTGGGCGTCCGTGGTCGTGGTGGCCACGACGGTGCCGGCGGCGTTCTTGAGCTGCACCGTGACACCGGACACACCGGGTTCGAAGGAGTCCTGGATGCCGTCCATGTCGCAGTCGAGCCAGACGCGATCGCCGAGGCTGGCCCGCTTGAAGATGCCGGCGTCCCAGGTCAGGTCGGTTTCACCGGCGGACAGCGTCGTGTTGGCCATCACGCCCCAGTTGAGCGGGATGGACGCCGTCTGCTGCACGTCGGAGTCGTTCGCATCGTCGCCCACGTTCGGCGTCGTGAACTCGAAGCCGGCCGGCAGCGTGGACTCGTTGACGTCGATCTGGTAGTTGCCGGGCGTGACGTTTGTGAAGAGATAGTTGCCGTTCGCATCGGTGGTGGTTGTCGCGATGACCGCTCCGCCCACGCCGCCAGCGACCGCGGCACGCAGTTCGACCTGCACACCGGCCACACCGCCTTCGCCCGCGTCCTGGATGCCGTTGGCGTTGTTGTCGTACCAGATCCGGTTGCCGATGCTCGCCAGGGCCGGCGCGCAGGGGATCGTGCAGACATCGAGAGACTGGATCTTGAAGAAGTCCTCGTTGGTCAGTTCGTCGTCCTGAGCGGCGATCACGATGACGTTGCCCGAGAGGTTGCCGGCGTTAAGGTCGGCGGTGCGAGCGGACGTCGAAGTCGTCGTATTGGTTTCCTTGAAGCCAAGGCCCGAGAGGAACGAGTCGCTCAGATGGACCGGCGTGGCAAAGGCGCCGGAAACGTTGCCGATCCACACCGAGATGTCGCTGTCACCGACAACGTAGCCCAGGAAGGCCTTGTCGAGCGTGACCGCCTGATTGAAGGTGAACACCACGTAGTTGTCGGTGCCGTTGACGTTGTCGACGGTGTGGGTGTTGCCGGAGCCGCTGCCTTCGGTGTTGTCCGTCACGCCCAGACCACCGCCGTAGGCACCGAGGTAGGCCTTGGACCAGGCCCCGTCGACGTCCTTCCGCGCAAAGGCAGAGACCGTGACCGCGACGCCGGAGTTGGTGTAGGTCCGGGTGTTGCCATCGGGACCGTCCAGCGCGGTGTTGCCCTGGAAGTCGAAGGTGAGGCACTGCTTGGCAGCCGTGAGACCGGCATCCCAGGAGAGGTCATTCTCGCCGGACACGAGCGTGGTGACGATCGTGTTGCCCGTGACAGTGTCGGCGTCGGAATCATTCGCATCAGTACTGCCAGCGGCGTCTCTCGTGGTGAAGGAATAGTTGGCCGGCTTGACGAACGTGACCGAGTAGTCGCCGGGCATGAGGCTGTTGAAGAGGTAGTTGCCGTTCACGTCGGTGGACGTGGTGGCGACGATGGCGCCCGAAGCGTTCTTGAGTTGCACCGTGACGCCCGCAACGCCAGGCTCGCCGGCATCCTGGATGCCATCCATGTCGCAGTCGAGCCAGACGCGATCCCCGAGGCTGGCACGCTGAACCACACCGGCGTCCCAGGTGAGATCGTTCTCACCGGACTCGAGCACGGTCTGGATGGTGTCACCGGTGGTGATGTTGGCGTCCGAGTCGTTGGCGTCGTTGGAGCCGGCGGCATCGCGGGTGGTGAAGATGTAGCCGGTGGGGGCGACGAACTGAACGGAGTAGGTACCGGGCTTCAGGTTGTTGAAGAGGTACTCACCGGCAGCGTTCGTCGTCGTCGTACCGACGACCACACCGGCAGCGTTCTTCAGGAAGACGGTGACGTTGGCGATGCCGACTTCGGTGCCGTCCTGGATGCCGTTGCCGTTGGTGTCGACCCAGACACGGTTACCCAGGGAGGCGTTCTGGTACAGACCGCCATCGAGGGTGTTGTTGGTCTGACCGGAGGCGACAGTGACGTTGGAGCTCTTGCCGGTGGCGTCGATGTCGGAGTCGAGCGCGTCATCGGCGCCCTGGTTGGCGGCGGTGATCACGTAGCCGGCGGGCGGGGTGACCTTGATGCCGTAGGTGCCGGGAGCGACATCGAAGAAGTACTTGCCGTTGGCGTCGGTGGTGGTGGTGCCGATGATGTTGCCTGCGGCATCACACAGGTTGACGGTCACGCCACCGATCCCGCCTTCACCCGCGTCCTGGATGCCGTCGGCGTCCTTGTCGAGGAAGATGGTGTCGCCGATGCGGGCACGCTGAACGACGCCTGCGTCCCAGGTGAGATCGTTCTCACCGGACTCGAGCACGGTCTGGATGGTGTCGCCGGTGGTGACGTTGGCATCCGAGTCGTTGGCGTCGTTGGAGCCGGCGGCATCGCGGGTGGTGAAGATGAAGCCGGTGGGGGCGACGAACTGGACGGAGTAGGAACCGGGCGTCAGGTTGTTGAAGAGGTACTCGCCGGCGGCGTTCGTCGTCGTCGTCCCGACGACCACACCCGCAGCGTTCTTCAGGAAGACGGTGACGTTGGCGATGCCGACTTCGGTGCCGTCCTGGATGCCGTTGCCGTTGGCGTCGACCCAGACCCGCCGGAGGCGACGGTGACGTTGGAGCTCTTGCCGGCGGCGTCGATGTCGGAGTCGAGGGCGTCATCGGCGCCCTGGTTGGCGGCGGTGATCACGAAGCCTGCGGGGGCGACGACGCGGATGCCGTAGGTGCCCGGGGCGACGTCGAAGAAGTACTTGCCGTTGGCGTCGGTGGTGGTGGTGCCGATGATGTTGCCGGCGGCATCACACAGGTTGACGGTGACACCGCTGATCCCGCCTTCGCCCGCGTCCTGGATGCCGTCGGCGTCCTTGTCGAGGAAGATGGTGTCGCCGATGCGGGCACGCTGCGTCAGGCCGGCGTCCCACGTCAGGTCGCTCTCGCCGGAGGTCAGGAACGTCTGAATCGTATCGCCGGTGGTCAGGTCGGCATCGGAATCGTTCGCATCAGTCGAGCCGGCCGCATCACGGCCCGTGAAGATGAAGCCCGTGGGGGCGACGAACTGCACCGAGTAGGTTCCCGGTGTCAGGTTCGTGAACAAGTATTCGCCGGCGGTGTTGGTGGTGGTGGTCCCGACCACGGTGCCAGCGGCGTTCTTCAGGAAGACGGTGACGTTGGCGACGCCGACTTCGGTACCGTCCTGGATGCCGTTGCCGTTGCTGTCCAGCCACACGCGATTGCCGATCTCGGCCCTGCGCACAAGTCCCGCATCCAGCGTCCCGTTGATCTCTTCCACGCCCAGAGTGACGACCTGCGTGCGTCCGAAGGTGTCGACGTCACTGTCGATCGTGTCCTGGGAATTGGCGTTGGCGTTCGCTTGCGTGAAGGCCAGGAAGTCGGCGGGCCTGACGATCTCGACCCGATACTGACCGGCGGCGAGGCCGGTGAACTGGTAGAAGCCCTGCTCGACAGCGACTGTGCTGAGGTCATCGCCGGTCGTGGTGGTGGCCAGAACGTTACCGGCACCGTCCAGCAGGCGGACGGTTACCCCGTTGACGCCTGCTTCGTTGGCGTCCTGGAGCCCGTCTCCGTCGAGGTCTTCCCACACATAGTCGCCGAGCTTGCTCGAGTGCAATTGCGCGAGGATGGGCTGGATGCTGCCGGCCGGATCCAGGATCACGGCAAAGAAGGCGTTCGGGGGAAGTACGGCCTGGCCGCTCGCGATGGCGGCGGCGGAAAGGGACTTGAGTTGGGCGATGTCCGTTGTGCTGACGACCTGCGCACCGTTGTTCGTGAGGTAGGCAGTGACGCCGGGGATCGTGTTGTAGTTCGTGTATCCGATGATCTCCCAGATCGCGGCTTGCACTTCGCCGAAGTTGTACTGGCCCCCGAACTTGGGATCCCAGGTGAAGTTCTGGGCTACGAGCCAGTTGAGCTGTGCGATCTGCGCTGCGGAGATGGACGCGAGATCGATGGCCGGATAGGCGGCGAGGTCGCGCGAGCCGTAGGACTCCGACGTGTAGGTCGTGCCGATCGCGATCGGGGCAGCGGGGTTGAGACACCAGGCATCGTACTGCCCGTTCGGCAGGAAGGGGTCCGTGCTCCCCGTGATGTAGACGTCGATCGCGCTTGGCTTGCGCAGGTCGGTGTTGGGCGCGAAGAACGGGCTGGTGATTCGGATGTTGACTGTGGACATGGCGGCTCTTCCCCTAAATGTCTTTCGGTTCGGCGGTCAGTGTTTCTCGGCATTTCTCGCTGCACAGACTGCTCGCGCGACGCAAACGGGCAATTGATCCGTCAAGGCGGACATGCCCGATTGCGCGGCAACCCCTCGCGGGCGCGGGTCGCAGCGCCTAGCGATGGGGTGGGGGAGATTCAGCGGAAAGCGGGGCTACCGGTCATTTCCCGACGCGAGCTGGCTCGCGTCGCGGGAGACCATCCCTAGCTGTAACTGAAGCTCCGCAAGAGCAGTGAAGCGGGATTCATCGCGGGGACGGAATGGCGTGGTAATCCACTTGCCATGCACCGGTAACTCCCGGAGAAATCCTTCGTGCGGCGCAACGCGTCCTCCCCGAATGAAACCGGGGAGGACGACGGACTGCATCGATTACTTCTTCTTGCGGACGGCGAGGAACGCGGCCGCTGCAACACCGAGCAGCAGCATCGTTTCGGGTTCGGGGACTCCGGTGGGGAGGGCGAACGCCGGGGAGGACAGGATCAGGAGAGAAATTGTGGAGAACAGGACACGCATGTTTTTATTACCCCCAATTTTGCAAAGTGGAATCGCGGCTGCGAGGCATTTTTTTGGTACGACCGACGCCGTGGGACACGGCGACCGTCGCCGTTCAGCAACGAGTGTGCCGCGCGAAATAAGGCAATGTAGTCATGCGCATAGCGCATCATCTCGGGGAATCACAACAACTCTGTTAGGGGGTTCGACGAGTTTCGCACCGGAATCGGGCGGGCTTTCGACGGGAGCCCCGGTCGTTTTCCGACGGCGCAGCGCTAAGGTGTCTGGCCGCAAGTATCGCCATTCGGCGATGGTCGAAAGGGGATTTTCGCCTGTCTCCTCAGCCAGCAATGGGGATCCTGCCGATCGAGGACGGCCGATCCATCGCGCATCGGCAGAGAATTCCCTGCCGTTTCTGCACGCGGCTTGGCGGGCAACGCGTTGACCGAAGGCTTCAGTTCGCCGGATGTCCATGTAAAGGAACCCTACACATTCCGAACGTCATCTCGTCCGGGCACCTCGAACTCGGGCCAGTCGTGAGCGCCATGCAGACCTCACCCGTGAGGCGCCGATATGGTCAGTCTATTTCTTGCCGAAGGCGTGGTCGATGGGATCGGGGTTCACATTCCAGGCCCGTAGAGTTTTTTCTCCCGCGCTTCACCGAAGCCTCGATTGGCGCGGAAGACGAAGCGGTCGGGAAGCATGGTGCCGTTAGGTTTTGCGCCCGATGAGATCGGCACGATGCTGCATTGGTGGCCGGTATCTGATGTTTATGCCCGTGCATCGTAGGCCTCCCGAACGGCGCGGTGACGCGCGATTCGTGGTCGGCGCGACTCGCGAAACGTGGGGCTTGCCCGTTCGCCCCTCGCCGAGTGACGGCGGCGATGCATCCCATCGGCAAGTTAAGCGGTGAACTCGTGATGATGCGGTTAGTGCGGTGCCCCGCGGCGGTGTATGGTTTTCCGACACTCGGGGTGAAGGAGTCGGGGTTTTCAGGCTCGGTCGTATCGGTCATCCATCAAAGGTGCCAATCCGGACGCCGGCGACGCAGGGCTTTCTCGGCCTCGACCGCCACGAACTTTGCGGCGGCGAGTCCCCAGATGACCAGCCAGGACTCGAGGTCGAGGGCGGTGCTCTGGAACAGCGACTGAAACGGTGGGGCGTACGTGAAGAGCATCTGGAGCGCGACGAGTGTGCCTGTGACCCAGAGAGCCATCCGGTTGCCGGTGACGGTCTCCAGCCGCCACGCACTCGCGACGAAGTGCCGAACGTTGAACAGATAGACGACCTCACCGGCCACCAGCATGTTGACTGCCGCTGTCCTGGCTGTGGCGAGACTGCTTCCCCTCGCAAGCTCCCATTCGAACACGGCGAACGCGGCGGCGACCATCAGGGCAACCACGAACAGGATGCGCGTTGCCATCGCCCTGGTGACGAGCGGTTCGCCCACGGGACGCGGAGGCTTGGACATGACGTGCGCCTCCGCCGGCTCGAACGCCAGCGCCAGGGCCAATGTCACGGCGGTAACCATGTTCACCCAGAGGATCTGCGCCGCCGTGACCGGGAGCGCAAGCCCGGCGAACACCGAGATGACGATAACGCCGGCCTGACCGCCGTTGGTGGGCAGCATGAAGAGAAGCGACTTGCGGATGTTGTCGAAGACGACGCGGCCTTCGCGGACGGCGCTTGCGATGGTGGCGAAGTTGTCGTCAGTGAGAACGAGGTCCGAGGCTTCGCGTGCGGCATCGGTACCCTTGTGGCCCATCGCCACGCCGATGTCCGCGGCCTTCAGTGCAGGGGCATCGTTGACGCCGTCACCCGTCATCGCCACGAGGTGCCCCGCGGACTGCAGCGCGCCTATCAGGCGGAGCTTGTGCTCCGGACTCGCCCGGGCAAACACATCGGTCTCTCCAGCACTCGCCGCAAGCGCCGTATCGTCCAGCTTCTCGATGATGTCCCCCGTCAGGGCCGTGCCGGGCGACAGGCCGAGACGCTGTCCGATGGCAGCGGCGGTGACCGCGTGGTCGCCGGTGATCATCTTTACGCGGATGCCTGCGTGCTGACACTTCGCCACCGCGGCGATGGCTTCGTCCCGGGGCGGGTCGATGATGCCGATCAGGCCCAGGAGTTCGAAGCGAGGCGTGATGTCGGCGATGTCGATGCCAGTGCGATCGGCGGGCCAATGGCACTGCGCCAGCGCCAGGACTCGTTCCCCGGCACTGGCCGCGCGGTGGATGGCGTCGTTCCAGTAGGGGAGGTCGGTTGGCCGGTCCCCCGCCTGCGACACGCAAAGCGCGAGGACGCGCTCCGGCGCGCCCTTCAGCATGACCACGTGGTGACCCTCGTGGTCGCGATGCAGCGTGGCCATGAAGCGCCGGTCGGACTCGAAGGGAATCACATCGATCCGCGGATGCTCCAGCAGGAGTTGCGGCAGATCGACATCGGCCTTCCGGGCGAGCGTAAGGAGAGCGCCCTCCGTCGGGTCGCCGACGACCTGCCACTCGCCGGTGTCTCCCGGCCGAAGCTGCGCGTCGTTGCACAGCGCGGCACAACGTACGAAGTTCTGGAGAACGCCGTCATCGCTGGGGTCGATGGAGGCGCCCGCCTCCGAGAAGCCGCCCTCCGGGGCGTACCCGGCGCCGGACACGAGGAGCTCGCGGTCCGCCAGCACGACGCGGACGGCGGTCATCTCGTTACGCGTGAGCGTCCCGGTCTTGTCGGAGCAGATCACCGTGACCGAGCCTAGTGTTTCCACGGCCGCGAGGCGTCGCACGACGGCCCGATTGCGCGCCATGGCCCGCGTGCCGATGGCCAGGATGATCGTCACCACGGCGGGCAGTCCTTCTGGGATCGCGGCGACGGCAAGCCCCACGACCGCGAGGAACATCTCCAGTGCGGGGATGCGAGCGACCAGATGCCCGAACAGGAACGTGGCCGTGGCGACCACAAGAATGGCGACCGTGATGCGCGTGGAAAACACGTTGAGACGGCGGGTAAGCGGTGTCACGAGCGACTGCACTTCCCCCACCAGAGCGCCGATCCGGCCGATTTCGGTGTCGCTGCCGGTGGCGACCACGAGGCCGTGACCCTGGCCCATGGCCACCAGCGTGCCGGAGTAGGCCATGCAGGCGCGATCGGAGACACCGGCCTGCGGCGGATCGCTCCGGGTGCGTTTCTCGACCGGCACGGATTCGCCCGTGAGTGCGGACTCGATCACTTCGAGATTCTTGGCCCGCGTGACGCGTAGATCCGCGGGGACGCGGTCGCCCGGTTCCAGCAGCACGACGTCGCCCGGCACCAGTTCCTGCGCGTCGATCTGCCGACGCTGGCCGTCGCGCAGCACCGTGGCCCGCGTCGCGAGGAGGCTGCGGACCGCGTCGAGCGCCTTCTCCGCGCGACCTTCCTGCACGAAGCCGATGAGCGCGTTGATGACGACCACCCCGAGAATCACGCCCGAGTCGATGTAGTCGCGCAGGAACAGCGTGACGGCACCCGAGGCAAGCAGCACGTAAATGAGCGGATTGTGGAACTGGAGCAGAAACCGGCCCCATGCGGGGCGACGGGCACCTTCGGGAATCCGGTTTGCGCCGTGCCGTGCGAGCCGCGCGGAGGCCTCGTCGCTGTTGAGGCCCCGATGAAGATCGGCCGCGAGTTGCGCGGCCGCTTCTTCCGCGGTCAGCGCGTGCCAGGACGATTGCGTGGAGGTCATGTTCACCGGGTTGGTTGGGGGAACGAATGGTGTCCGCGGGACCCGCGGTCTCCGGCCGCGCGCGTCGGGGTTTGCGGCTCGTCGCGACGCTTCCGGAATCCGGAGCGAACAGAAAGGCGCTGCCGCTCAAGAATGTACCGGAAGTTGCTGCCGCCCCACCGGGCCTGCGGTCTGGCGTCGGACGCGGTCGAGTCGTTCAGCGATCGCGGTGGAGGAATGCGCGTGCGATCGGTCATGACGACGTGCTGCCGCCGATGAAGTTCCAATGCGTTAGGTACCGCACAGAACATCCGGCCCCGGACGTTTACTGTCCAGCATTGCCTCTCTTTTTCCCGGTTTTGGCGCCTCGACATATCTGCAGTAGATCCAGCGGTTCCGTTGTTCCCCTGCGTCGGACACGACACTTGTCACCCGCTTCCCTGGAGCCCGTTGCAATCGCGGCTCTCAACGGCGGTCCATGCCCCGATGCGCCAGCGATCGCTGCCACCCACTTTCCATCGAGTCGACGGCGTGAACGCGCAGCAGGGCACGGACACGTCAAGTTTGGTTCGAGGCAAGGAGCGGCGGCATGCCACGGCGCGCGGACCGGGAAGGACATGCGATGGCAGACGAATGGCCCCATGCAGTCGTCTCTTCCCAGGATGATCTCGTCCTTGGCAACGCAGCTCGCGGGTGTAGACTGGCAACTACCGCCTTGGTTCGTATTCTCGACATGCCGCTGACAAGTCTAGATGAGAGTCGATGGCGCTCCACCGTGGCACACCATGCCCCGGAAGGGGCAGGGCCCGCGCAGATTGCCGATGGCATCGTTGTCATCTGGCTGGACATCGACCGGGCGCTGCATCCTGTCATCGGCATGCGCGGCGTCGTCGCGCTGTTCGATCGCAGCCTCCACGTCACGTCGACGCACTTCCCCTGGATCGCCGACAACCATCAGCGGGGCCTGCCCGCGCTGGAATGCTCGGCCTTGAAGGCCGCCCTCCGGGGCCGGACGCCGGTCGAAGCTTCCGCGGCCGGTATTGCGCTGTTCATCGTGTTTCACGATCTGCTTGCCAGTCTGGTCGGCCCGTCGCTGACCATCGAGTTGCTGCGATCCGTCTGGATTCAACCATCGGGCGCCGGACCGGCGCAGGACACGTCCCAATGACTTCCAAAGTAAGCATCACCCGCCTGGCCACGCGCGTGCCGGGTCTGGACGACGTGCTGGGCGGAGGACTGCCCGAATTCTCGTTCAACCTGATTGCCGGACAGCCCGGCTGCGGCAAGACGACGCTCGCCCACCAGATCATGTTCGCCCTGGCCACGACGGAGCGCCCGGCCATCTATTTCACGGTTCTCGGAGAGCCGCCGCTCAAGATGCTGCGCTACCAGCAGCAGTTCGACTTCTTCGACGCCGAGGCGATCAACGAGCGAGTACGCTTTGTCAGCCTGTCGGACGATGTCGCGAGCGGCGATCTCGATCGGGTTCTCGCCCGCATTGCGAGCGAAGTCGCCGAGCACAATCCGGGACTCATCTTCGTCGATTCCTTCCGGTCGGTGGTCGTGGCGGGCGCAAATGGAGCGGTCAGCAACAGTCTGCCGATGTTCGTGCAGCAACTCGGCGTCCTGTTGGCGAGCTGGCAGGCGACCACCTTCCTCATCGGAGAGTATTTCGACGAGGTCGACGCCAATCCCGTGTTCACCGTGGCCGACGGACTCATCTGGCTGCGCCAGAGCGTCCAGCGCAACTCCATGGTGCGCAAGCTGGAGATCATGAAGATGCGGGGCCAACCCACGCTTCCCGGTCTCCACACGTTCCGCATCGATCGCTCGGGCATCCGCGTGTTCGCGCCGGCGAGCGCGGTGGCGTCGGAAGTCAGCGGTTCCATGGCGGGTGAGCATTCCGGGCGCGCGCACATGGGCGTGCCCGTGCTGGACGAGATGCTCGGCGGCGGATTGCCGCGCGGCTATTCCCTGCTCGTGGCGGGACCTTCGGGGTCCGGGAAGAGCATCCTGGCCGCGTCGTTCCTCGCCGAAGGCGAGCGCAACGGAGAGGCCGGTGTCCTGGTCGCCTTCGAGCAGCAGCCCAATCGATTGCGCAACGCCGCGCTGGTCGACCTGATCGGCCGCGGGCATGTGGCGTTGATCGACAGCCGCACGGCCGACCTGTCGATCGAGGAAATCGCCCTGCAGATCCTGACGGAAGTGAAGCGCCTGAACGCCACACGGGTGGTACTCGATTCCCTCAGCGGCTTCGAACTGGGCCTGGCCCCGACCTTTCGAGACGATTTCCGGGCGTCTCTGCTCGGTCTGGTGGGCGCGCTCGCGCGCACCAGCGTATCCGTGCTCATGACGTCCGAACTGGAGGACCGCTATACCGACCTGCGCTTCAGCCCTTACGGCGCGGCCTTCCTCACGGACGCGATCATCGTGCAGCGGTACATCGAGGTGGAGAGCAAGCTGTTGCGGGTGATGGCGGTCGTCAAGGTGCGGTCGAGCCATCACTCGAATGAACTGCGGCTCTACACCATTGATGACCAAGGTATCCGGATGGGCGAGACCCTGCCGGATCAGGAAGGTTTGCTCGGCGGGCGGCCGACCCGCAAAGGCTCTTCGGACGCGGCATCGCCGTCCCGGGGCAAGCACGACTGACCGAGACATCCGCCGATTGCCGCCGTGACATCGACTCCCGATCCCAACGATCAAGCAACCGACGAAGCCCGGCGAAAGCTCGAGCGACTGGGCGTGCAGACGGAGGCGATGCAGGCGCTGCTGGTGCGGCTGCTGCAGGACATCGTGCGCGCTGAGAACCGCCTGGAGGCTGCCGACGCAGAACGGCTCGTGAAGGTCAACGAGCAACTCGTCGTGTCGGCGCTGCTCAGCAAAGCCGAAGCAAAGGAGGCGGCGGAGGCGCTCGCCGCGGGCGCCGCCACTGTCGATCCGCTGACGCGGCTGCCCAATCGTGCCGCCCTGTCCGACCGGTTCGTGCAGGCCAGCGCGAATGCGAAGCGTCACGGCACGCAGTGCGCCCTGCTGTTCGTGGATCTGGACAACTTCAAGCAGTTCAACGATGCGAAGGGACACGGTTTCGGCGACAAGGTGCTGCAACTGGTCGCTGCCCGCATGCTTTCGGTGGTGCGCGAAGTCGACAGCGTGTGCCGTCACGGTGGCGATGAGTTCGTCATCGTGCTTGCGGAGCTGGGGGAGCCAGCCGATGCGGAGAAGGTTGCGGCGAAGGTGACCTCGGCGATCGCGGAGGCGGCCGAAGTCGACGGGCAGCCGGTGCAGGTGACGGCCAGCGTGGGCATCGCGATCTACCCGGATGACGGAGCGGACGTCGATACCCTTGTTGCGCGGGCTGACGTGGCGATGTACGAGTCGAAACGCCAACGCCCCGGCGGCATTGCCTTTCATGACCCGGGTTCGGGCGCGCCGCCCCGCGGCCCCGAAGCCGCCCCGTCGTCGAGACGCGCCGCCGAGGCTACGGAAGCCGAATCGGCGATGCTCCTCACCCGCCTGCGGGAAGCCAACGAAAAGCTCGTCCTGGCGGCCGTGACCGCACGGGAGCTGCAGGAGGCGGCCGAACTCGCGCAGCGTCGACAGGCCGAATTCATTGCCAAGGTCACCGCGGAACTGCTCGACCCCAAGGCGCCCATTCGCATCGTGAGCGCCATGCTCGGTAAACAGCCTTCCGACGAGCCATTGCGACCGTTGTTGCCTCTGGTGAAGGACATCGTCGAGCGGCAGACGATGCAGGTCGGGCGCCTGGTCCGCAACCTGCCTGACGCCTCGAAGGGGGAACGCGGCGCGCTGGAGCTCGCGCTCGTGCCGATCGATCTGCGCGCCGTCATCGAGGGGGCCGTCGCCACCCATCGGACCTTGCTGCAGGAGCGGAAGCAGCGCCTGGACGTTCAAGTGCCGGACGCGCCGTTCCGCCTGCGGGGCGATGCTGCCTACCTGCAGCAAGCCATCTTGAATCTGCTCGAGAACGCCAGCTCGCATACGCTCGCCGGCGGTCGGATCCGGCTGACGGCTGCCATGGCAGAGGGTGTGATTTCGCTGACGGTCTCCGATAACGGACTCGGCATCACGCCGCAGACGCTGCCTCACGTGTTCGAGCCCTTCGTGAAGGACGCCCATGCGTTGAGCGCGAGCGGGCTCGGACCCGGCATCGGGCTCACGGTGGCGAGGGCCCTGGTGCGGGCACATGGCGGCGATCTGCGGGCGTCCAGCGCGGGCGTCAACCGCGGCAGCGCGTTCGTCATGACGCTGCCAGCCGATTCGTCCAAGGAAGGCGGAGAGTCCCGCGGGCCGCCCGCCGGCGAGGGGAGATGATGCCGATGCCGCCCCCATCGCACTGGAACCGATCCGATCCGGGTTCGGAGACGCCCCGGGAAGCGCGTGACCTCCCGGTGACGGCACACGCTGCCATGCCGCAGAGCAACGGCTTGCTCGCGGTGCTGCCGGACGAAGACAGGCTGCGCCTGACGTCGATGCTGGAGCGGGTCCAGCTGTCTGCGGGACAGGCAATCCAGGATGCCGGCGAGGCCCTGACACACGCCTACTTTCCGATGTCGGCAATCGTCTCCGTCCTCTTCGTGACCGAGAGCGGCGGATCTGCGGAGATTGCGGTAGTGGGGCGCGAAGGCATGATCGGCATCCCCATCTTCATGGGGGGAGGGTCGACGCCTGCGCGCGCAGTCGTGCAAAGTGCCGGCACCGCGTTTCGGATTCCGGCCGGGGCCCTGCGAACGGAGTTCGCGCGGTCGCAGCCACTCCGGCAGGTGCTGTTGCGCTACACCCAGGCGCTGATTGCGCAGATGGCGCAGATCGCCGTCTGCAACCGCCACCACACGGTGGATCAGCAACTGTGTCGCTGGCTTCTGATGCGCCTGGATCGTGGCTCGGGCAACAACGTGACTGCGACACAGGAGTTCATCTCCCACATGCTCGGGGTGCGGCGGGAAAGCGTGACCGACGCCGCATCTGCCTTGCAGAGAGCCAACGTCATCCGCTACCAGCGCGGGCGCATCACCGTGCTGGACCGGCCAGGACTCGAGCGTGGAAGCTGCGAGTGCTACGAGGTCGTCCGCGCCGAGTACGAGAGGCTTCTGGCTGCTGACGACGAGGCGTAGTCGCGCTGCCGCCGGCGGCTCGATATGCGCCCGCATTTCGCGTGGTCGCGAGTCGGCGTGCTCAAGCGACGCCGGCGATTGCCTTGCCGGCGCTCCGAAGAGAAATACCTCCGCGAGGACGGTGTCGGTACAGCGGGGTACGGAAATCGGTAGTGGGGTCGCACCCCGCACCAAACGACTATTGAAAGTACGCAATCGAAGCACTGCGGGCTGCTGCGAAGCGTTGCGAACTCAATCGAAAATCCTGCCGGATTGCAGGCCTGCAAGCAGGTTTTTCAGCCAAGCTGGTTGCTGGGAACGCGCATCAAACGTCTGCAGTCGGACGCAGGCTCAGTTCCCAAATCCAGAATCGAACCCGCATCCGCATGGTGGTTCAGATAGAAGGTTCGGCGGCTGCGTCATTTTCGGCGGCAGGATCGGTGAGCCGCCGGATCGTCAGGGCGCAGCGCTGTTCAATCAAGGTATTGATTCGCTCAACCACGACATTCCCGCCAAAGCGTCGTTCCGGGGCAGCCTGGAGCTTGCGCGCCGTCGCTGGAAGTAGCTTTGCCAATTCCAGAATGCGCCGTTTTGCCTGAGCCTTGGTAAAGCCTGCATCTTCGGCGAACTGCTCCCAGTGACGCGCCTGGACCTCGCTGAACTTGTATTGGCTGCCGATTTTCATCGCCAACTTCTGCGTCAGCCTTGGATACACCGCCGTCGAGAGCGTGTCGTAAAGCGGTGCCAGAACGGGGTCTTTGCCCGAGTACAGCAGAGAGAAATTCTTGGCGTGCGCATCATGATTGCCAATCAGCACATTGAAGATCACGTAGTCGAGCAGTCGCAGAACTTGCGGTGCACTTGGGCGCGTCGTACTGCGTACCAGGTCAAAGCACTGGGCCAGATCCGGACCCCCTTCGTTCTGGTACTTCATTTCGGGCACTACGCCCAGCGCTTGGCAGAAATCCTCTTGATGAAGGCGTTGTCGGTGCCCCTGCGCATCGATCAGTCGGTCGTAGCGCTCAACCAGTAGAAAGGAGCGATCCAATACCTGATGAACTCTTGAATTCGCTGGCTTGAACTGAAGGGCCTCAGCCAGTGCCATGCAAAATCCTTCGTTGATCACGCTGTCTTCAACGTCGTGGATGGCCGGCTTCAGGATATGGGAGCTTGGCGTGCCGTTGAGGGGCAGCCGGATGCGCGCACCATCGAAAACCACTGGCAGCTTGTCCTGGGCACCAGCCAACGAAAGCCGCAAGCCGTCTTTGCCTGCCAACATGGGGCGACGCGGCAATTCATCCAGCATGGCAACGACTTCCTCGTCGCTCAGCCATTGAACGTCATCGCTGCGGGTCGGCACTGGCAAAGCTTGCCCTGGCTCAAGGAACGTCACGGCCCCCGCGCATTCGCCGCCGATGTGGTCCAGCAGCGCAAAGTCGTTCTGGCTCGAAACCTGGAACTGCTGCGCAATCAGGCGGCGCATCTGCCCTTCGGGTAGGAGACCAGCAAAGAAGGGACGCGTTTTGCGATCGTCGAACGGCTCCGCTTGCAGGGGCAGCGAGGCGGACAAGGCAACGGCGTGTTTGTGTGACAGCCAATCGGGTGCGTAGCAAAAGTTCAGTCGCCCATCGACCAGCGCCAACGTGCCGACACGATCGGCGAAAAGCCAGACTTCCAGCTCATGCGCCATGGGCGCCACCCTCGCGTTGATCGTTGGCAGCAACAGATGGCAATCCGCTCAAGTGGACCTCACCACCCAGAGCATCAATGACCCGCAGCACGTTTTCCAGTCGCAAGGTGGGCTTGCCTGCTTCAAGGTCGACAATGAAGCGCACACCCACCCCAGCTGCCAGCGCCAACTGGGGCTGCGTCAGCTCGAGCTGTTTGCGTGCGGCACGCAGCGCATCGCCGAGTTGTTGAGGTGATCGAATGGATGTCATGGCTTGCTAAGTTTCCCGTTCGGGAAATTTTCGGCCACAACCGGACTATATGCAAGCGATATTTCCCGATCGGGAATTGTCGTGCGGCTAGGCGGGGGATTGGCGGTATACTTCCCGAACGGGAAACATCAGTGTGTCGCAGTTCCTTCATGGACTCCTGCCAACTCCCAACTTGTTTGGAAGGAGACCAAGAAATGCAAGTCTTTCACCTCAACCAAAAAACGGCCGCGCGCTGGCATCTCAGCGGGGCTAGCCTTGAACGCCTGACCGCCCGAAGGGAATGATCAACTCGCGGAGGAACGGGCTCTGTCCGGCCTTGCGGCACGTGAAGGGCGATGTTTTCAGTGTCGCGACGCCCGCGCGATTCACAGCCACTGCTCGCTCGGCCGGCAGCAGATCGCCGCCTTCTCGCCCCAGCTCGCGCTCAAGCACGAAGTCGAACAGGCGTTCGAGGTCGGCTTCGGGCTCACGGGTCAGCTGAACCCTGAAAGTCACTTGTGAGTCTTGGAAGGTTTGGCCAAACGAGCACGCGCGGCGTCGAGCTTGCGCTGGAGCGAGGCGACGACTTCGTCGGCGTCGACATAGCCGCCCGTGCGCCTGGCCTCTTCTCTCGACCGCAGGCCACGGGCGATGAACTCGGCCTGGAAGCGCCGGCGCTCGACGCTGGCGCGTACCGATGCCTCGACGAACTCCGAGAGGCTCTCGCCCTCGGTCAGCACCGACTCGACTTCGCCCCGAAACTCGGGCTCGACACGCGCTACGGGGATGTTCGCGGTCTTCATCGCTGCAAAGTATCGCAATTGCACCGCGCGGTTCAGCGGGAGAGCCGCATGACTCATGGTCCCGACCCGGTCAACTCGATCGGCAAGCCCAGCACTCGCACTTCATCAATCCCGCAACCCCATGATCTGGATTCAAGCGTGAGGGAGATCAGGCTGTTGCGTCGGTCCGACCCCGAAGACGACCGAAGACGAGATGCGGTGCGATAGGCCGGGGGCGTAGGTCGAGCGCTCGGTGGGAGCACCCGTGGTGCATGCACCAGTCCGACCCCCCGTTGCGCTCAGGTATAAGATCTCTGCTCGAGTTCTTTCCCGCAGAGCCACGATTGTCTCCCATGAGGAATTGTCCATGAGCAATGTCGACCGTGCCGCCATCGAGCAAACCATCCAGACCTACTTCGACGGCCTCTACGAAGGGGATGCGGACAAGATCGCCAGCGTGTTCCACGAATCAAGCGCGCTCACTTGGGACCAGGAAGGAAAGATCTCCATCCTCCCGCGGGACGCCTGGCTGAAGCTGCTGCGAGAGCGTCCGTCGGCGAAGTCGAAGGGCCTGGCGCGCGACGACGGCATCCTGTTGCTCGACCAGTCGGGCCCGACGACCGCGTTCGTGAAGGTGAAGTGCCAGATCCCACCGCGCTACTTTCACGACTATCTGAACTTGATCAAGTCCGACGGAAAGTGGGTGATCGTCCAAAAGATCTATGCCGTCGAGTCTCGCCCGTAGGTCTCACGAAGCACCTGGGTTGGCCCGTGTCGAATGCCGCCCTTCGCGTCTGAGGCACTGGGCGCCCTGGGCGTGTGATCCCTACTCGTTTCTTGTCGGAGGCCGTCGACGACCAAACTCCGCCCAGCAGGTAACCCGTGAGCAAAAGCGCCGGCGTGGTACAGGAGGGTGGCAAGTCCTGCCTGGTATTCGAAACAAGCGTCTTGCTGGGTATACCAAGAAAAACACCGTCGCGAGGACGGTGTCGGTACGGCAGATTGCCGAAATTGGTGGAGGCGGCGGGAATCGAACCCGCGTCCGCAAGCCCTCCACAGCCAGCCCTACATGCTTAGCCTGATCATTTGGTCTGACCACACACCCGCCGACCGGCAAGCTGATGTGCAGCGAGTCACCTTGGATTTAACGCCGGCTCAAGTGACCCGAGACGACGCGAGACCTAGTAAATGACTCTGCTCTAGCTTGCGCTAGCCGGCCCTAGGCCGTACCGGTGCAGAGTCCCGCGGGCTTTTAGGCCGCGAGAGCGTAACGGTCGTCGTTGGCGACTGTCGATTTTCCAGTTGGATTTACGAGGTAGCTGGGCCTCGGCATGCACTGAACTGCTTTGTGACCCACGTCGAAACCGGAGCGCCCCCGATTCGTTCGTGCTTCGAGCCGATGCTGGATTAACGACTCGACTCGATTATCACACAGGTAGGGTCGACCTCAGCCATTGCAAGAGCTCGGCGGGAGAATTCACCACCACATCGGCTCCCCATTGCTCCGGCGGCTTCACCAGACCCAGGTACCCATAGGCCGCCGCCACGGAGCGCATCCCTGCCGCGCGGGCGGCGAGAATGTCCCTCTCGTCGTCTCCCACATAGAGGCAGCGGGCCGGTGCCACGTCCAGACGGCGTGCGGCTTCCAGCAGCGGGGCGGGGTGAGGCTTCGGGTGAGGTGTCGTGTCGCCGCATACCACGCAGTCGCGAGGGGGGCGCAGGCCGATGCCCGTCACCAGGGGTTGGGTGAAGCGGGTGGCCTTGTTGGTGACGATGCCCCAGGCCAGGCCGGAGGCGTCCAGGGCGGCGAGCAGATCGGGCACGCCGTCGAAGAGTCGGCTGTCCACGAGAAGGTTGTTCTCGTAGTGATCGAGAAAGGTGACGCGGAGGGTTTCGTACTCCTCGTGCCCCGGCATGATGCCCAGGCCCACGCCGATCATGCCGCGCGCACCGCTCGAGGCGTGGGGCCGAAGGATGTCCAGCGCCATGGGCTCCAGGCCCCGCAGCTGTCGGAGGTGATTCAGCGCGCCACCGAGATCGGGCGCGGTGTCCGCCAGGGTGCCGTCGAGGTCGAACAGCACCCCGTCAAGCATGGGGTTTGCGCGCCGCGAGGATGTAGTTGACCGAGGCGTCCTGCCCGAGGGCGTAGACCTTGGTGAAAGGGTTGTAGGTCATACCGATGACTTCCGCAGGTTGCAGTCCGGCGTCCCGGCAGAACCCAGAGAGTTCGGACGGGCGGATGAACTTGGCGTACTCGTGCGTGCCCTTGGGCAGCAGCTTCAGCACGTACTCGGCGCCGATGATCGCGAAGACGTAGGACTTCGGATTGCGGTTGAGCGTCGAGAAGAACAGCCAGGCTCCCGGCTTGGCGGCCTTCGCGCAGGCGGCGACGGTGGAGGCGGGGTCCGGGACGTGTTCGAGCATTTCCATGCAGGTGACGACCTCGAAGGTGTCCGGCATCTCGGCGGCGATGGCCTCGACCGGCGTCAGGCGGTAGTCCACCTTGCAGCCGGATTCCAGCAGATGCAGCTGCGCCACCTTGAGCGGCTTCTCCGCCATGTCGATGCCGGTGACGTTCGCGCCGCGCGCCGCGAGCGCTTCCGCCAGGATGCCGCCGCCGCAGCCCACGTCCAGCGTCTTCTTGCCGCGGACAGCCGCGAGGCGGTCGATGTAGTCGAGGCGCAGGGGGTTGATCTGATGCAGCGGCTTGAACTCGCTGTTCGGATCCCACCAGCGGTGGGCCAGCGCGCTGAATTTCTCGATTTCGGCCGGATCGACATTCACCATGTTGCGTCCTGGAAGTGGGGTCACGCGAAGAGCTGGGTGTGCCAGCCCTGAACGCGGCTGCGAAGTTGGTCAACATGGAGGCGGACGAGTTCACCGTTTCGCACGAGCGGCTCGCCCCCGATCCAGACGTGCGAGACATCGCGCCGCCCGGCCGCGTAGACCAGATGCGAAGCGGGGTGATAGCAGGGCACGAGGTCGATCGCGTCGAGGTCCACGGCAATGATATCGGCCTGCTTGCCCGGTTCGAGAGACCCGATGCGATCGTCGAGGCCGAGTGCGCGGGCACCGCAGATCGTTGCCATGCGCAGGGCGGCCTCGGCTGGCAGCGCGGCGGCATCGCCGGTGGTGGCCTTGGCGAGGAAGGCCGCCAGTCGCATCTCCTCGAACATATCGAGCCGGTTGTTGCTCGCAGCACCGTCGGTGCCGAGGGCGACGTTCACACCGGCCGCGAGGAGTTCGCCGACCGGCGCGAAGCCGCTGGCGAGTTTGAGGTTGGAGCTTGGGCAATGGACCATGGTGCAGCCGAAATGGGCGAGCGAGCGGATCTCCTCTTCGAGCAGATGAACGGCGTGCACCGCCATCAGCCTCGGGCCGAGGAAGCCGAGCCGCGACAGCCTTTCGATAGGGCGGCATCCGTACTGGGCGACGGACTGCTGGATCTCGGCTTCGGTCTCGTGCAGATGCAGGTGGATCGGCAGGTCGAGCTGCTCCGCCAGCATGGCCACCCGTTCGAAGGTCGGGTCGCTCACGGTATAGGGTGCATGGGGTGCGAGACAGAAGGAGAGCCTCGCGTCGTGCTTGTGCCGGTCTCGCATGGCGAGCCCGCGGTCCAGGTAGTCCTGAGGGTCCGAGGCGTAGCGGGTCGGAAACTCGATCACGATGATGCCGAGCGCCATGCGCATGCCCGTCTCGAGGGCAGCCGCAGCGGCTTCCTCGGGGAAGAAATACATGTCGTTGAGGCACGTCACGCCACCCAGCAGCGACTCCGCAATGGCCAGCGTCGTGCCGTCCTTCACGAATTCGGCGGTGGCATGGGTGCGTTCCGCGGGCCAGATGTGGTCCTCCAGCCAGCGCATCAGCGGGAGGTCGTCGGCCAGTCCGCGCATGAGCGTCATGGCAGCGTGGGTGTGGGTATTGACCAGACCGGGCATTACCGCGTGGGTGGGCAGGGCGGTGCAGGGGAGGCCAGGGTGGAGTGCCTGCGCCTCGGGCAGTGGGAGGACGGCCTGGATGCGGTCGCCGGCCAGGACGACGGCGTGATTCTCGAGCGGGCCGGCGCCGTCGGCCATCGTGAGGATCCAGCGCGGGGCAATGAGTGCGGTCGGTGTCGTCATGGCAGCCATGAAAAAAAAGAGCCCGGCTTGACGCAGGGCTCTTCGATTGCAGCGAAAGGAGGGCTGGGCCGGTTACTTCGTCCGGACCGTGACCTCGACCCGGCGATCGGGGCCGTAGCAGGCGATGAGGGCCTTCTTGCGCTTGCCCTTGCAGTCCGCCGCCTTGGTGATCAGCTCGCTCTCGCCTTTGCCGATCGCGGTGATGAGGTTCTCCGCGATGCCGTGCTTCTTGACCAGGTAGTCCTTGGCGGCGTTGGCACGACGCTCGGAAAGACGCTGGTTGTACTTGTTGGAGCCGATGCGGTCCGTGTGGCCGATGATGTTGACGGCCTCGCAGCGGTTGTCCTTGAGCTTGGCGGCAACGGCGTCCAGCTTTTCCTTGGCTTGCGGCCGCAGCACCCACTTGTCGAAGTCGAAGCGGCCCGGTTCCAGCTGGATGGTCGTGGGCGGGCAGGAGACTTCCGGCGAGTGGGCCGCCGCCACCGGCTTGGGCTCGGCCGGCTTGGCGCCGCCGCCATCGACCTTCGGCGTGTCCTTGGGCGGGGCCATGTCGGACGGATCCGTCAGGGGTGGCAGGGGCTCGGGCTTGTCGGCCGGGAGTTCGCGGTCGGAAGCGGCGAGCATGTCGCTCGGCCTGGGGATGTCCTTGTATTCCTGCTCGGCGGCAGCCACGGCAGTCGGGGCGGGCGCATCATCGGCGTCTGCCAGCGCGTCAGCGTCGTCGGCGGTGGCGGCGAGCGCGGCGGTGGCCGCTGCGTCCGACGTCGTGAGAGAACCGGAACTCGAGTTCGGGTCGTATTCGTACTTCGTGACCGGGAACTCTGCGGGAGACTGCGCGGCTGCCTTGGCCGGCGCTGCCGCCGCGACCACCACCGCCTCGGAGGAGCGAACCACCTCGGGCGGGGCCTGCTTGATCCGCGGGGCGAGGCTGCTTTCAGCCACTCGGGACGTGGCGTCGTCTTCAGCGAAGAGATCGGGCTCGCCATCGTTGGTTTCGTCAGCAGCCAGAAGATCGGGTTCGCCATCGTCGCCAAGCTCGGCCAGGGCGAGATTCTCATCATCGCGCATGACGTCATCGCTGGCGAAGACATCCGGCTCGTCGTCGTCCGCTTCATCGGAGGCGAGCAGATCGGGCTCCTCGTCGCCGAGGTCGTCGTCGGCGCCAAGCTCCGCCAGGGCGAGATTTTCGTCGTCGCGCATAACGTCATCTCCGGCGAAGGCGGCGACGCCATCCGAATCATCGTCGTCATCGTCGTCATCGGCAGCGGCGACCGCGCTGTCGTACTCGTCGTCATCCTCTGCCGCCATTGCCTCGGCTTCCGGGATGCCGTCGTCGTCCGTCTCGTCGGCCATCATGGCGACGGCGTCCTCGTCGTCGTCCGCCAGAGCGGCGCCGTCGGCTGCGATGTCGTCGGTAGCGTCGTCGTCATCGTCGTCCAGCAGAGCGGCGGTTTCCTCTTCCTCCGGAGAGAATTCGTACTTGGTGATGGGGAAGACAGGCAGTGCGGTGTCAATCACCGGTGCGTCACCCTTCGGCGCCTCGATGGGGGCGGCGGCGCTGCCGGTGTCCGCAGCGACGTTGGCAGCAGGAGCCGGCGCAGCTGGCGGCCACGACACTTGAGGCGGCGGCATCTGGATCCGCTTGGCGAGTTCCATCTCGGGCTGCTGCGTGCTGCGCCAGGCGCTGAACAGGCCGGGGTCGCAGTTTTCGGTGGCGAGGCCCTGGGACCAGCGACCATCCTTGATGCAGCTCCGGCCGTAGCCGTCGCGCACTTCGGTCCCGGCCGGGCGGGTCACGTAGGCACCCTTGGAGCCGGGGGCGAGTTCGGAGCCCGGGGCGACGGGCGCAGGCGCAGGCGCAGCAGCAGCGGTTGCTGCGCTCATGCCCGCGGAGCCTGAGCTGGGAGCGGACGGAACCGAGCAGTCCCCGGAAACAACGAGGCCGGAACCATTGCGGACGCAGTCGCGCCCGTAGCCGTCTCGCAGCCGCGAGCCGTCGGGCCGCAGGACACCACCGTCCTTGTGGCCGCCAGTGAGCTTGGCCTGCGCATCCGCCTTGGCCTGGGCTCTCGCCGCGGCAGCGGCCTCACCGGCCGCTTTCTTGTCGGCGTGCACGGCCTGACGGGACTGCTGAGTTTCGGAAGTGGCGTTGTTGCAGTGGTCGACATCGAACGCGTGCGTGTCGCCGCCGGCGCCGACGCAGGTGCTGCCCTGACCGTCCCGGGTCGAGCGGCTGAAGCCGTCGAAGATCCACTTGCCGGGGGTGACGTCCGCATGGCTTGCCATGGGGCACAACATCGACAGCGTTGCAATACCAACCAGGGTTTTCTTGAGCTTGAACCGCATGACTGTACCGATCATGGCATCACCGCTTGAAAGGGTTCGAGTGTCGTGAGAATAGTGTCCCGGCCACCGGCCGGATCCCCTCTGTTTTGGCGTCTCGCGGTCTCCTCGAACACACCCGCGCTCACCGCTCTGACGCCCAGTCCAAAAGGACCGTTCGAGAATAACACAGTCTTGAATGAATGGGCCTTTTTCGCCCTTTGGCGACAGTGACGCCGGATGATGACAGCGTCCTCGGCCTGCCTGTGAACAGAACCCCGTGATAGCATTGCGGTTTGTCCGGATCGCCCGCGCGTCGCGGGGTGTCGGTCATCGCGCAAAGCGCATTCGCGCCCCGTGCGAAAACCGAGGATCCGGCGCCTACCCAGAGCCTCATGGAGCAATTCGCAAAGGAAACACTGCCGGTCTCCCTGGAAGAGGAGATGCGCCGGTCCTATCTCGATTACGCGATGAGCGTGATTGTCGGGCGAGCCCTGCCTGACGTGAGAGACGGCCTCAAGCCTGTGCATCGCCGCATCCTGTTCGCCATGCACGAGGCGAACATCCAGTGGAACCGCCCATATGTGAAATGCGCCCGCGTCGTCGGCGACGTGATGGGTAAGTACCACCCGCATGGCGACAACGCGATCTACGACACGCTCGTTCGCATGGCGCAGGACTTCAGCCTGCGCTACACGCTGATCGACGGCCAGGGCAATTTCGGATCGGTCGACGGCGACAACGCCGCGGCCATGCGCTACACCGAGTGCCGCCTCGAGCGCATCACCACCGAACTGCTGGCGGACATCGACAAGGAAACCGTCGATTTCGGCCCGAACTACGACGGCAAGGAGCAGGAGCCCCTGGTCCTGCCCTCCAAGCTTCCGAACCTGCTCATCAATGGCTCCTCCGGCATCGCCGTCGGCATGGCCACCAACATTCCGCCGCACAACCTGAGCGACGTGATCGACGCCTGTCTCAAGGTGCTCGCCGAGCCCGATATCGGGCTTGAGGACATCATCGACATCGTCCAGGCGCCGGACTTCCCGACGGCCGGCATCATCTACGGCCTCACTGGTGTCCGCGAGGGTTACCGCACCGGCCGCGGCCGCGTGGTGATGCGGGCGCGGGCGCACTTCGAGGATGTGGAGAAGGGCTCCCGGCAGGCGGTCATCGTCGACGAGCTGCCGTACCAGGTGAACAAGGCCCAGCTGCTGATCCGCATCGGCGAGCTGGTGCGCGAGAAGAAGCTCGAAGGCATCGCCGAGATCCGCGACGAGTCCGACAAGTCGGGCATGCGCGTCGTGGTCGAACTGAAGCGCGGCGAGATGCCAGAAGTCGTCCTGAACAATCTGTACAAAGAAACGCAGATGCAGGACAGCTTCGGGATGAACATGGTCGCGCTCGTCGACGGCCGCCCGAGACTGCTCAATCTCAAGGAATTCATCGAAGCGTTCCTTCGGCACCGCCGCGAGGTCGTGACACGCCGCACGGTGTACGACCTGCGCAAGGCGCGGGAACGTGGCCACGTGCTGGAAGGCCTGGCCGTCGCGCTGTCGAACGTCGACGAAATCATCGCGCTCATTCGCTCGGCGCCTTCGCCTGCCGATGCCAAGGTCCAGCTGATGGGCCGGCGCTGGCGCTCTACCCTGGTCGAGGAGATGCTCTTGCGCGCTGGCGCCGCGGCGTTCCGGCCGGATGGTCTCGGTGCGGAGTTCGGCTACAGCGAGGAAGGCTACCGCCTCTCCGAAGTGCAGGCCCAGCGCATCCTCGAGATGCAGCTCCAGAGGCTCACCGGGCTCGAGCGCGACAAGATCACCGCCGAGTACAAGGAGGTGATCGACACGATCATCGACCTGCTGGACATCCTCGCGAAGCCCGAGCGCGTCACCGCCATCGTCGGCGAGGAACTCGCGGCGCTGAAGGCCCAGTACGGGGACAAGCGCAAGAGCGAGATCACGATCAACACGCAGGATATCGGCATCGAGGACCTCATCACCCCCGAGGACCTCGTGGTGACGCTCTCGCACACGGGTTACATCAAGTCGCAGCCGCTCGGCGACTACCGCGCGCAGCGGCGGGGCGGCCGGGGCAAGCAGGCGACCGCGACGAAGGAAGACGACTTCATCGACAGCCTGTTCATCGCCCACACCCACGACTACATCCTGTGCTTCTCGAACCGCGGCCGGGTGTACTGGCTCAAGGTCTACGAGGTGCCGCAGGGCGGGCGGGCGAGCCGCGGCAAGCCGGTGGTGAACCTGTTCCCGCTGGAAGAAGGCGAGAAGATCAACGTCGTGATGCCCGTGCGCGAGTTCGACGAGCAGCACTTCGTCTTCATGGCCACGGCCAATGGCACGGTCAAGAAGACGCCGCTCACTGACTTCTCGCGGCCCCGTCCCAGCGGGATCATCGCGGTCGATCTCGACGAGGGCGACTTCCTCGTCGGCGCTGCGATCACCGACGGCAGTCACGACATCATGCTGTTCTCCAATGCGGGCAAGGCCGTGCGCTTCGCCGAGGCGGACGTCCGCCCCATGGGGCGTTCGGCGCGCGGCGTGCGCGGCATGCGGCTCGTCCAGGGGCAGGCGCTCATCTCGCTCGTGGTAACAGCCGATCCCACCCAGACCGTGCTCACCGCGACTGAGCGGGGCTTCGGCAAGCGGACGCCCGTGGGCGACTACCCGCGTCATGGCCGCGGCACCCAGGGCACCATCGCCATCCAGACCAGCGCCCGCAACGGCATGGTCGTGGCGGCGCGTCTCGTGGACACCGACGACGAGGTGATGCTCATCACCACGGGCGGTGTGCTGATCCGCACGCGGGTCTCCGAGATTCGCGAGATGGGCCGGGTCACCCAGGGTGTCACGCTCATCGACCTCGATGAGGGCGAGAAGCTCGCGGGCCTGGAGCGGATCGTCGACAAGGACGACGACGCAGCCGACGTCGCGCTGGACGACGACCCGTCCGTGGGAGAAGTCGACGGAGAGGGCACGCCGGAAGATCCGGCGCCGTAGTACAGCAACGACAGACAGGTTCGGAGTTCATGGCAAGAGTCTTCAATTTCAGTGCGGGGCCGGCAGTTCTGCCCGAAGAGGTGCTGGCGCAGGCCCGGGAGGAAATGCTCGACTGGCGCGGCTCGGGCATGTCCGTGATGGAGATGAGCCACCGCGGCAAGGAGTTCGAGTCCATCATCGCCAAGGCCGAGGCGGATCTCCGCTCGCTGCTCGCGATTCCGTCGAACTACAAGGTGCTTTTCCTGCAGGGCGGCGCCTCGCTGCAGTTCTCGATGATTCCCCAGAACCTCATGGGGACCACCGGCAAGGCGGACTACATCCATACGGGCGAGTGGGCAAAGAAGGCCATCGCCGAGGCCAAACGGTTCGGCGCTGTCAACGTTGCAGCGACCTCCGAGGACCGCAGTTTCAGCTACGTGCCGCAGCAGTCGGCCTGGAAGTCAGATCCGAATGCGGCCTATGTGCACATCACCACCAACGAGACAATCGGCGGCATCGAATATCACTGGGTGCCCGATACGGGGTCGATCCCTCTGGTTGCGGACATGTCGTCGCACATCCTGTCCCGACCGATCGACGTCAGCCGCTACGGTCTGATCTACGCCGGCGCGCAGAAGAACATCGGTCCAGCCGGTCTGGTGATCGTCATCGTGCGTGAGGATCTCATCGGTCGCGCGCCGGCCGGCACGCCCTCGATGCTCGACTACAAGGTGATGGCCGACAACGGCTCCATGTACAACACGCCGCCCACGTACTCCGTCTATATCGCCGGGCTGGTGTTCGAATGGCTGCAGCGGCAGAGCGGGCTCGCGGGCATCGAACAGCACAACCGCGCCAAGGCCGGGCTGCTGTACGACGTGCTCGACCGCGGCGGCCTCTATGCGAGTCCGGTCGACAAGGCAGACCGCTCCCTGATGAACGTGCCGTTCCGCCTGCGGGATGAGAAGCTCGACGAGCAGTTCCTGAAGGAAGCGAAGACCTCGTCGCTCATCCAGTTGAAGGGCCATCGGTCGGTCGGCGGGATGCGGGCCTCCATCTACAACGCCATGCCGATGGCCGGGGTTCGCGCGCTGGTCGACTTCATGGGCGAGTTCGAACGCCGTCATGGCTAGGTTCCGGCTCCTCACGCTGAACAGCATCTCGTCGCGCGGGCTGTCCCGCCTGCCCGCCGAGTTCACGCACGCAAACGACGAAGCCCGGCCCGACGCGATTCTCGTGCGCTCGGCGGACATGCATTCGATGCCGATTCCGGCGAGTGTGCTGGCCATCGGGCGGGCGGGAGCCGGCACCAACAACATACCTGTGCCGGCCATGAGCGCACGCGGTGTACCCGTGTTCAACGCTCCGGGTGCCAACGCCAACGCCGTCAAGGAATTGGTGCTGACGGGCCTGCTGATGGCCGCGCGCAACGTGGCGCCGGCGCTCCGTTTCGTGGATGGTCTCGCGCAGGAAGGCGCCGAACTCGACAAGGCGGTGGAGGGCGGCAAGAAGCATTTCGTCGGTTCCGAACTTCCCAACCAGACGCTCGGTGTCATCGGCCTGGGGCGCATCGGGGCGCTGGTCGCCGATGCCGCGATCAAGCTCGGCATGAAGGTGATCGGCTACGACCCGGAGATCACCGTCGACGCTGCGTGGAGCCTGCCTTCGCAGGTGCGCAAGGCGAACTCGATCGAGGAGCTGATCCGTGCATCGGATTACGTCTCCGTGCATGTGCCGCAGGTCGCCGCCACCCGTCATCTCATCAATGCCGAGCGCCTGGCGATCGCCCGGCCCGGTGCAGTGCTGCTCAACTTCTCGCGTGACGCGATCGTCGACGTGCAGGCGGTGCTCGCAGCCCTCGAGTCCGGGCAGCTGAAGTCGTACGTCTGCGACTTCCCGCACGAGCGCTTCCGCGGTCATCCGGGCGTCGTGGCCTTGCCGCACCTCGGGGCGTCCACCCTGGAGGCGGAGGAGAACTGCGCCGTGATGGTCGTGGACCAGGTGCGGGACTACCTCGACAACGGGAACATCCGCAACGCGGTCAACTTCCCGGATGTGGTGATGCCGCGGGAGTCTCCGTTCCGCGTCGGCATCGCCAACAGCAACGTGCCGAACATGCTGGGCCAGATCTCCACGGCCATGGCGCAGGCCGGACTCAACATCCACAACATGCTGAACAAGTCCCGCGGTGACATGGCCTATACGCTGGTGGATGTGGACAGCGCCGTGCCCGAGAAGGCCATTGCCGGCGTGCGCGCCATCGAGGGTGTGCTCTCCGTCCGTTACCTGCCCGCCCAGCCCTAGCCGACCCAGAACGCCATGGACGACGAGATTCTCCGGATCCGGGATCGCATCGATGCCATCGATGCGGAAGTCCTCTCACTGATCAGCGAGCGCGCCCGCTGCGCCCGCGAGATCGGCCACCTGAAAGGGGAGTCGGCGGTGTACCGGCCGGAGCGGGAAGCGCAGGTGCTCCGCCGTCTGCTGCAGATCAATCCGGGGCCGCTGCCGCCGTCGTCCGTGCAGCATCTGTTCACCGAAATCATTTCGGCGTGCCGCGCGCTGGAAAAGACGATGCGCATCGCCTTCCTGGGGCCGCAAGGCACCTACAGCGAGGAGGCCGCCCGCAAGCAGTTCGGGGCATCTGCCGAACCGGAGCCCTGTGCCTCGATCGGCGAGGTGTTCCGGCGGGTGGAATCCGGGTTTGCCGGCTATGGTGTGGTGCCCGTGGAAAACTCCAGCGAGGGCGGCATCGGCGTCACGCTCGATCTGCTGCTCGCGACCACGCTGCGCATCTGTGCCGAGGTCGTTCTCCCGATCCACCATTGTCTGATGACCACGGCCGCCTCGATGGATGGCGTCACCGTCGTGTACGCGCATGTGCAGGCGCTCGGGCAATGCAACGAGTGGCTGTCTCGCCATCTGCCCGATGCCCAGCGGGTGCCCGTGGCGAGCAATGCCGAAGCCGCCCGGCGCGCGAGCGCAGAACCCGGCACCACGGCCATCGCCTCGCGCGCTGCCGCCGAGCTGTACGGTCTCAATCTCGTGGCCGAGAACATCGAGGACGAACCGAGCAACACCACGCGATTCCTCGTCATCGGCAATCAGGAGGTCAATCCCTCCGGCCGCGACAAGACCTCCCTGGTGATGAGCGCGCCCAATCGGCCGGGCGGGCTGCAGGAACTGCTCGCGCCCTTCGCCAAGCATTCGGTGAGCCTCTCGCGGCTGGAATCCCGTCCGTCGCGCCAAGGCCTCTGGGAGTACATGTTCTTCATAGACATCGAGGGGCATCAGCGCGACAAGCCGGTGGCCCGCGCCCTCGCGGAACTCCGCGACAATGCCGCCTTCCTGAAGATTCTCGGGGCCTATCCGGTCGCCCCGGCCTGATCGGACCGCAAGTCGCCGTCGCCGCCAGCGTGGCTGGTGAGTCTTCAACGCGACCGCGCCCTTTAAACAGCACTTCCCAAGAGCCAGAACACGCCATGATCGACGCCTGCGAACAAGCTCCCGCCTGGATTCGGGGGATCGCCCCCTACGTACCCGGCAAGCCGGCCCAGGAACTCGCCCGCGAGATGGGCATGGACGAGGCGGGCATCGTGAAGCTCGCCTCCAACGAGAACCCGCTCGGGCCGAGCCCCAAGGCGCTCGTCGCGATGCGCGCCGCGCTCGAGGACATCACGCGCTATCCCGACGGCAACGGCTTCGACCTCAAGCAGGCGCTGATGGCCCGCTACGGGGTGGGCATGGGGCAGATCGTCCTCGGCAACGGGTCGAACGATGTGCTCGAACTGGTGGCGCGCACGTTCCTCGCGCCTGGCGTCAGCGCCGTGTATTCGAAGCATGCCTTCGCCGTGTATCCGTTGTCGGTGCAGTCGGTCGGCGCGACTCACATCGAGACGCCCGCGAAGAACTTCGGCCATGACCTCGCCGCCATGGCGGGGGCGATTCGCGAAGACACGCGTATCGTGTTCATCGCCAACCCGAACAATCCGACGGGTACGTTCCTGTCCGGCGCCGACCTCCTTGGGTTCCTTCGCGCGGTTCCCCGTCGCGTCATCGTCGTGCTCGACGAGGCATACACCGAATACTTGGCGCAGGAAGACCGGTACGACAGCATCCCGTGGCTCGCGGAGTTTCCGAATCTCGTGATCACGCGCACGTTCTCCAAGGCCTATGGCCTCGCGGGACTTCGGGTCGGATTCGCCCTGGCGCATCCCGACGTTGCCGATCTGATGAACCGCGTGCGTCAGCCCTTCAACGTGAACTCGATCGCGCAGGCGGGGGCAGTCGCATGCCTCGGCGACGACGAGTACCTGGCGCGCAGCCGCGACATCAACGCCCAGGGCATGCAGCGCATGGTGGAAGGGGTCACCGCTCTCGGGCTCGACCACATTCCATCGCGCGGCAACTTCTTCTGCGTGAAAGTCGGTGCGGCACCACAGGTCTACGCAGACCTCCTCCGTCAGGGCGTGATCGTGCGTCCGGTGGGCGCCTACGCAATGCCCGAATGGCTGCGGGTGAGCATCGGGCTTTCCGCGGAGAACGAACGCTTCCTCAGTGCGCTGGCGGCCGTGGTTCCCGCCTCGGCGCGGCATCGCTAGCCGGCCGCCCGACGTGCGCTTCGGGTGTGTCGCCGTCATCGGCGTCGGTCTGATCGGCGGTTCCTGCGCGCTGGCCTGGAAGCGGGCAGGGGTCGTGGACCGTGTGATCGGCGTCGGACGCAGCCGACCCAACCTGGATCGCGCGATCGAACTGGGGGTCATCGACAGCATCGCGCCCAGCGTGGCGGATGCGGTACGCGAGGCCGATGCGGTCCTCATCACCACGCCCGTCGGCCAGTTCGAGGCTCTGCTGCGTGAAGTGGGGCCTGCCTTGAAGGCGGATGCCTTCATCACGGACGGCGGCAGCACCAAACAGGATGTGGTGGCGGCGGCCCGTTCGGCGCTGGGCGACCGGTTTCCGCGGTTCGTCCCGGCCCACCCCATCGCCGGGGCCGAGCGTTCCGGCGTCGAGGCCGCGCGGGTGGACCTGTTCGTGGACCGGAATATCGTGATCACCCCGCTCGCGGAGACGGCCCCGGATGCGGTGGATCGCGCCACTGCCCTCTGGCTCGCCACCGGCGCGCGCCTGTCGCGACTGAGCCCGGGCGAGCACGACGAAGTCTTTGCGGCGGTGAGCCATCTTCCTCACGCGCTGGCCTTTGCACTGGTGGACATGATCGCCAGCTGCCCCGATGGCGAGCGGCTGTTCGGCTACGCGGCCGGCGGATTCCGGGACTTCACGCGCATCGCCTCCAGCTCGCCGGAAATGTGGCGGGACATCTGCGTGGCCAATCGCGACGCCCTCCTGCGCCGGATCGACGACTACCAGAGCGCCCTGACAGGACTGCGCTCGCTGGTGGACGCCGGCGACGCCGCCGGGCTCGAAGCCCTCTTCACTCGGGCGCGCGATGCGCGCGACGCCTGGCTGCGGTCGCGGGAGGACCGATGAGCACCCGTATCTTTCCGCCGCATCTCGACCTGCCTCCGCTCGCCGGCATGCGAGGCACCGTCCGATTGCCAGGGTCCAAGAGCATTTCGAATCGAACGCTGCTGCTCGCGGCGCTCGCCGAAGGCGAGACCGAGATCCGCGATCTGCTCGACTCCGACGACACCCGGAGGATGCTGGAAGCGCTGGCGGTCCTCGGCGTGGAGGTAAACGGCGACGCGGCGTCGGGCGTGGTCCGCGTCAGGGGCTGCGGCGGGCTCTTTCCGAATGGCGAAGGCAAGCTCTTCCTTGGCAATGCCGGGACGGCGTTCCGGCCGCTCACGGCGGCACTCGCCGTGGCGGGCGGGCGCTTCGAGCTTTCGGGTGTCCCCCGCATGCACGAGCGCCCCATCGGCGATCTGGTCACGGCGCTGAACGCGATGGGCGCCGGCATCGAGTATCTCGGGACGCCCGGGTTTCCGCCGCTGCGGCTGACAGGCGGGGCCGTGAAGGTTTCCGGCCCGGTCAGGGTGCGGGGAGATGTCTCCAGCCAGTTCCTGACGGCGCTTCTGCTTGCCCTCCCGATGACACGCGACGGGGCGCTGGTCGAGGTCGAGGGCGAACTCATCTCCAAGCCCTACATCGACATCACCCTCAATCTGATGGAGCGCTTCGGCGTCGCCGTGGAACGCGACGGCTGGGCCTCCTTCCGGATTCCGTCGGGGACCCGTTACAAGACGCCCGGCGTGATCGCGGTGGAGGGGGATGCCTCGGGCGCGTCGTACTTCCTCGCCGCGGGCGGCATCGGCGGGGGGCCCGTCCGGGTCGAAGGGGTCGGCGAGCGCAGCATCCAGGGTGACGTCCGGTTTGCCGATGCGCTGGAATCCCTCGGGATCCAGGTGGCGCGGGGCGACAACTGGATCGAGGCCCGGGCCCCGGCAGACGGTCGCATCCGGGCCTTCGACCTGGACCTAAACCACATTCCGGACGCTGCTATGACCCTCGCGGTCGTGGCCCTCTTCGCGGATGGCCCGTGCCGCCTCGCGAACATCGCGAGCTGGCGGGTGAAGGAAACCGACCGCATCGCCGCGATGGCCGCCGAACTCCGCAAGGTCGGCGCGGGGGTGGAGGAGGGCGACGATTTTCTCGTGGTCACCCCGCCGACCCGGTGGCAGGGGGCGGCCATCGAGACCTACGACGATCACCGCATGGCGATGTGCCTGTCGCTCGCCACCCGGGGTGGCGTGCCCCTTCGGATCCTCGACCCGGGCTGTGTGGCCAAGACCTTCCCCGAGTACTTCGAAGCGCTCGCGAGCGTGAGCCAGCCCGAGGGCGTCCCCGTGGTGGCCATCGACGGCCCCGGCGCTTCCGGCAAGGGTACGGTCGCCCGCATGGTGGCCGATGCCCTGGGTTTCCGGTATCTAGACAGTGGATCCATCTACCGGGTGGCGGCGCTTGCGGCGATCCGAAACGGCGTGGCCCTGGACGACGAGGCCGAGATCGCTGCCCTCGGCGCGCATCTCGATGTGGTGTGCGAAGGCGAGTCCGTGCTCCTGTCCGGCGAGGACGTTTCCGAGGCCATCCGAACCGAGGAAGTCTCGCAGGCAGCCTCCCGGATCGCGGCGCTGCCCGCATTGCGGGAGGCCCTGATGTGGCGTCAGCGTGCCTTCCTGGGACGCCCCGGGCTGGTGGCCGAGGGGCGCGACATGGGGTCCGTCGTGTTTCCGCAGGCGGGGCTCAAGGTCTATCTCACGGCGAGCGTGGAGGAGCGTGCGGCGCGCCGCCATAAACAGTTGATAGACAAAGGAATGCGTGCTAGCCTTGCCGGCCTTTTGCAGGACCTGTCCGAGCGCGACGAGCGCGATAGCCGTCGGTCGGTGGCCCCGCTGGGAAAGGCGGAGGGCGCCCGGGAACTCGATTCCACGGGGCTCAGCCCGCAAGCGGCGTGTGAACGAATCGTTGGCTGGTTTCGCGAGCAGGTTTGCCGATAACGTAGTCTGGGTGGTGAAGCCGCATCCCGAGCACACTCCGGATGGGCTCCAGCCCGGGCAATTTTTTTCAACTCCCCAGATCGGGCGCAGCCGGTCCGATCGCTTCAATCCTCAATCAACCTAACTCATGACTACTTCAACCCAACCTTCCGCATCCCCCGTCGAAAACTTCGCCGCCCTCTTCGAGGAAAGTCTGTCGCGCCAGGAAATGCGCGCAGGAGAGGTCATCACGGCCGAAGTCGTACGCGTGGATGCGAACCACGTCGTTGTCAACGCGGGACTCAAGTCCGAGAGCTTCATTCCCATCGAGGAGTTCCGCAACGATCGTGGCGAGGTTGAGGCGAAGGCCGGCGATTTCGTGTCGGTTGCCATCGAAGCCCTGGAAGACGGCTACGGCGAGACCCGCCTGTCCCGCGACAAGGCCAAGCGCCTCGCCGCCTGGACGCAGCTGGAGCAGGCGCTCGAAGCCGGCTCGCTGGTGCAGGGTCTCATCACCGGCAAGGTGAAGGGCGGTCTCACCGTCATGATCAACGGCATCCGTGCGTTCCTGCCGGGCTCGCTGGTCGACACCCGTCCGGTCAAGGACACCACGCCCTACGAGGGCAAGCAGCTCGAGTTCAAGGTCATCAAGCTCGACCGCAAGCGCAACAACGTGGTCGTGTCGCGTCGCGCCGTCGTCGAGGCCAACCAGGGTGAAGAGCGCCAGAAGCTCCTCGAGACCCTGCAGGAAGGCGCGGTGGTCAAGGGCATCGTCAAGAACATCACCGACTACGGCGCGTTCGTCGACCTCGGTGGCATCGACGGCCTGCTGCACATCACCGATCTGGCCTGGCGCCGCGTCAAGCACCCGTCCGAAGTCCTGGCGGTGGGTGACGAGGTCGAGGCCAAGGTCCTCAAGTTCGACCAGGAAAAGAACCGCGTCTCCCTCGGTCTCAAGCAGCTGGGCGAAGACCCGTGGGTCGGTCTGGGTCGCCGCTACCCGACGGGCACCCGCCTGTTCGGTCGCGTCACCAACCTCACCGACTACGGCGCGTTCGTCGAGATCGAGTCGGGCATCGAAGGCCTGGTGCACGTGTCCGAGATGGACTGGACCAACAAGAACGTCCACCCGTCGAAGGTCGTCCAGCTCGGCGACGAAGTCGAAGTCATGATCCTCGAGATCGACGAAGACCGCCGCCGCATCTCGCTCGGCATGAAGCAGTGCATGGCGAACCCGTGGGAAGAATTCGCCGCCAACAGCAAGAAGGGCGACCGTGTCCGCGGCCAGATCAAGTCGATCACCGACTTCGGCGTGTTCATCGGTCTGCAGGGCGGGATCGACGGTCTCGTGCACCTGTCCGACCTCTCCTGGAACGTTCCCGGCGAAGAGGCCGTGCGCAACTACAAGAAGGGCGAGGAACTCGATGCCGTCGTTTTGGGCATCGATGTGGAGCGCGAGCGCATCTCCCTGGGCATCAAGCAGCTCGAGGGCGATCCGTTCAACAACTACGTCGCGTCCCACGACAAGAATTCCATCGTCGAGGGCGTCGTGAAGACCATCGATGCCAAGGGTGCCGTCGTCTCGCTGGAAGGCGAAGTGGAGGGCTACCTGCGTGCGTCCGAAGTCTCCCGCGACCGCGTCGAAGACATCCGCACGCACCTGAAGGAAGGCGACCGCGTGAATGCGATGATCATCAACATCGATCGCAAGAACCGCACGATCAATCTCTCCATCAAGGCGAAGGATCAGGCCGACGAATCGGAAGCCCTGCAACGGGTCGCCTCCGAGAGCCCGACCAATGCTGGCACCACGAACCTCGGAGCCCTGCTGAAAGCCAAGCTGGACAACAAGAACGCCGCCCAGTAAGGGGGTTCGATGACCAAGTCGGAACTCATCGCCAGACTGGCGGCGCACTTCCCGCAGCTGGGCGCCGCCGACGCTGAGCTCGCGGTCAAGATGATTCTCGATGCGATGGCACGTAGCCTGTCGCAGGGAGAACGCATCGAGATCCGCGGGTTCGGCAGCTTCGGCCTCAACTACCGACCGCCGCGCGTGGGCCGTAATCCGAAGTCCGGAGAGAAGGTTCAGGTGCCCGCCAAGTACGTGCCCCACTTCAAGGCGGGCAAGGAACTGCGGGAACGGGTCGACGTCGGGGCCGAGGAGGCAGCGAAGGCAAGGGACGCCTTGGTCAGTTCCGAAATGTCGGGGACGTCCGGGACGGGTCCATCCGCCTCCTCGTCCTCGGCATCCTGACGTCGAGGGTTCGCCGATCGAGGTCTGCTGAATGCGCATAGTCGGTTGGGTCGCCCGGGGACTGCTGTTCGTGCTGCTCCTCGGGTTCGCGCTCAAGAACACCGACCCCGTCACGGTGCGCTACTACTTCGGCGTCGCCTGGCAGGCGCCGCTCGTGGTGGTTCTCCTGGTGATCTTCGTTCTCGGTGCGGCCGGCGGCATTCTCGCCACCCTCGGCTATGTGCTGCGTCAGCGCCGTGAGATCGGGCGCCTCAAGCGCCAGACCGGGCTCGCGGACGTCGAGGTGCCCACCACCGAAAGCGGTACCTGAGCCCGGGCGCTGCCACGATGGAATTCGAAACCTGGTGGTTGCTGGCCCTGCCGCTGTTCTTCGCCCTCGGCTGGTTTGCCGCGCGTATCGACATCAAGCAGCTGGTGACGGAGTCGCGCCGGCTGCCCCATTCGTACTTCAAGGGCCTCAATTTCCTGCTCACCGAACAGCCCGACAAGGCCATCGAGGCCTTCATCGAGGTCGTGAAGGTCGAGCCGGAAACCGTCGAGCTGCATTTCGCGCTGGGCAATCTGTTCCGCCGGCGCGGTGAGCTGGAGCGTGCCATCCGCATGCATCAGAACATCCTGGACCGCGAGGACCTCGCGCCCGACCAGCGCCTGAACGCACTGCACGAGCTCGGTCAGGATTACCTCAAGGCAGGCCTGCTCGACCGCGCCGAAGAACTCTTCATCAAGTTGCGCGGTACCAGCTTCGAGCAGTCGGGCCTGCGCTATCTGCTGGAGATCTACGAGCAGGAGAAGGACTGGCCCAAGGCAATCGAAATCTCGCAGCAGATGGACGCCGTGACCGGCCAGTCCAGCGCGAAGGACATCGCGCACTTCTACTGCGAGCTTGCCGCGTCGGCGCTCGTGCATGCCCGCTACGACGAGGCGCGGGGCCATCTCGACGATGCCTTGTCGGTCAATCGCAAATGCACGCGTGCGAATCTGCTGCTCGGCGATGTCGAGCTGGGCGCCGGCCAGGTGGAAGCGGCGATCGACGCCTGGAAGCGCATCGAGGGGCAGAACCCCGCCTATCTGTCTCTCGTTGCCGACCGCCTGCTCGGCGCGTACCGCCGCCTGGGTCGGGAAACGCAGGGCGTGCAACTGCTGACCGGCTACCTCTCCAGCTATCCGTCGCTCGACCTTCTGGAATCCGTGTACAAGGCCGTCCTGGAGTCTGGCGGTCCGCGTCAGGCCTACGAGCTTCTCCGCGACGAACTGCGCCGCAATCCCACGCTGATCGGTCTCAACCGGCTCATCGAGATGCAGATCTCCGAAGCCCCGACCGACAAGCGCCATGATCTCGAACTCACGCGTGACCTGATCCAGCAGCACGCGCGCAGCCTGTCCCTGTATCGCTGCGACAATTGCGGCTTCCGGGCCCGGCAGTTCTACTGGCATTGCCCCGCCTGTCACGGCTGGGAAACCTACATCCCGAAACGCGCGGAGGAGAGGGAGTTGTCCGCATGAGTCAAGCATCCCCCGCCGATCCGCGGGTCATCGTGGCGCTGGATTTTCCGTCGGCGGAACAGGCGATCGCCTTTTTGCCCCGGCTCACGGCGAAGTCGTGCCGCGTGAAGGTCGGCAAGGAACTGTTCGTTTCTGCCGGACCGGCGCTGGTGGAGCGAATCCAGGCCCTGGGTTTCGAAGTGTTCCTGGATCTCAAGTTTCACGACATCCCCAACACCGTCGCGCAGGCCTGCGAAGCCGCTGCCCGCCTTGGCGTGTGGATGGTCAACGTCCACGCGTCCGGCGGCACCCGGATGATGAACGCGGCCGCCGAGGCCCTGGCCAAGGTGACGACGCGTCCTCGACTAATCGCGGTGACGGTCCTCACAAGTCTCGAACAGACCGATCTGGACGAGGTCGGCCTCGCCGGGCCGACGCCCGCTGACGCAGCCGTGAGACTCGCGGCGCTGGCGCAGGCGGCAGGTCTGGACGGCGTCGTGTGTTCCGCGAAGGAAGCGGGCGCCATGCGGGCGCGGTTTGACCGCAGTTTCGCGCTGGTGACGCCGGGCATCCGGCCTGCCGACAGTGCCGCGGACGACCAGGCGCGCATCGCCACGCCCGGCGCGGCGATTGCCGCCGGTGCCACGTACCTCGTGATCGGACGTCCCATCACCAAGGCCGCCGACCCGGCCGCTGCGCTCGCAGCGATCAACGCCGAGATCGCCACGGCAGGAGGTGCGCGATGACCACGCCCCGGGAAATCCTCCAGGCCGTCGCTGCCGCCCGCATGCTGGTCGTGGGTGACGTCATGCTCGACCGGTACTGGTTCGGGGAAGTGAACCGCATATCGCCCGAGGCGCCCGTGCCCGTGGTGAAGGTGGAGCGCACGGAAGAGAGGCTCGGCGGCGCGGCCAACGTGGCCCGCAATGCGCGCGCGCTCGGGGCCGCGGTGACGCTGCTGTCCGTGATCGGGAAGGACGAACCCGGGCAGCGCATCGGTGCGCTCCTGGCCGAGGCCGGCATCGGCGCTGGCCTGGAGGTGGACCCGTCCATCTCGACTACCGTGAAGCTGCGTGTGATCGGACGCCAGCAGCAACTGCTGCGTATCGACTTCGAGACGACGCCAGGTCCGGACGCGCTGGAAGCCAAGCTCGATGCCTTCGGGCGAGCTGTCGCGGATGCCGATGTCGTGGTGCTGTCCGACTACGGCAAGGGCGGGCTGCAGCACATCGCCCGCATGATCGAAGCGGGAAGGCAGCACGGTGCGACGGTCCTCGTCGATCCCAAGGGCGAAGACTATTCCCGCTATCGTGGCGCCACCCTGCTCACCCCGAACCGTTCCGAGTTCCGGCAGGTGGCGGGCCCGTGGCGTTCCGAGGCGGAACTCACCGACAAGGCCCAGGCTGTGCGGCGTTCGCTCGATCTCGATGCGTTGCTCGTCACGCGCAGCGAGGAGGGCATGACGCTGTACCGCGAGGACGGCATGCTGCACGTGCCGACCCAGGCCAAGGAAGTGTTCGACGTGAGCGGCGCCGGCGACACGGTGATCGCGACGCTTGGCGCCTTGCTCGGCGCGGGACGCAGTCTGGAGGAAGCGGTGCGCTGGGCCAATGCGGCAGCGGGCATCGTGGTCGGCAAGCTCGGTACGGCCGTGGTGACCATCGAGGAACTGGTCGGTGCGATCAGTGCGGCTCACCCGGAATGATGACGGCAATCACCCAAACGTCGGCCCGCGAGCAAACGATCCGGGCAGGGAGTGACGCATGATTCTTGTGACAGGGGCCGCCGGTTTCATCGGCGCGAATCTGGTGAAGGGACTGAACGATCGCGGCGAGCAGAACATCCTCGCGGTCGACAACCTCACGCGGGCCGAAAAGTTCCGCAATCTCGCCGACTGCGAGATCGCTGACTACTGGGACAAGGAAGCCTTCCTCGATGCGCTGGTCGACGGCATGTTCGACGGCGAGATCGACGTCGTCTTCCACAACGGCGCCTGCTCCGACACCATGGGCAGCGATGGCCGCTACATGATGGAGAACAACTTCCGCTATACGCGCACCCTGCTCGACTGGTGCCAGGCGGAAGGGGCGCGGTTCATCTACGCGTCTTCTGCGGCCGTCTACGGGGCCGGGCCGGAGTTCCGTGAAGATCGGCAGTGCGAGAAGCCGCTCAACGTCTACGGCTACTCGAAGTTCCTCATGGATCAGGTGGTGCGGCGCGAATGGGAGGAACTCGGATCCCAGGTCGTGGGACTGCGCTACTTCAATGTCTACGGCCCGCGCGAGGCGCACAAGGCCCGCATGGCATCGGTCGCGTTCCACAGCTTCAACCAGTTCCGAGCCAGCGGCAAGGTGAAGCTCTTCGAAGGCAGTGGGGGTTACGGTCCCGGTGAGCAGCGTCGCGATTTCGTCTCGGTGGACGACGTGGTGCGCGTCAACCTCTGGATGCTCGATCACCCCGAGGTGTCCGGCATCTTCAATCTGGGCACGGGACGCGCGCAGCCGTTCAACGACGTTGCTCGGGCTGTCGTCAACACGTTGCGGATGAAGGCCGGTGAGCCGGTGCTTCCGCTCGATGAGCTGCGTCATCGCGGTCTGCTCGAGTACATCCCGTTCCACGAAGGGCTGAAGGACAAATACCAGAGCTACACGCAGGCCGACCTCACCCTGCTGCGAAAGGCCGGCTACGACGCGCCGTTCGCGTCGGTGGAGGAGGGCGTCGCGCGATACGTGGAATGGATGCTGGAGAACCCGCAATGAGCTACCAGGTCCTGGACGATCTCGTAGGCAGTACGCCTCTGGTGCGCTTCAAGCGGATGCCGGGCAAGACGACCAACGTGATTCTCGGCAAGCTCGAAGGCAACAATCCGGCGGGCTCCGTCAAGGATCGCCCTGCGCTCTCCATGATCATGGGCGCGGAGTCCCGAGGCGAGATCAAGCCGGGGGACACGCTGATCGAACCCACCAGCGGCAACACGGGGATCGCGTTAGCCATGGTGGCTGCGATGCGCGGCTACCGCATGGTGCTCGTGATGCCGGAGGACCTTTCCGTGGAACGCCGCCAGACGATGGCGGCCTTCGGTGCAGCTTTCGTGCTGACGCCCAAGGCGGGCGGCATGGAGTCCGCGCGGGACATCGCCATCGAGATGCAGGCACGCGGCGAGGGGAGGATCCTCGATCAGTTCGCCAACCCGGACAATCCGCTGGCGCATTTCCGTGGTACCGCGCCCGAGATCTGGCGCGATACCGGCGGCAAGATCACCCACTTCGTGAGCAGCATGGGCACGACCGGGACGATCATGGGCTGCGCGCGCTACTTCAAGCAGATGAATCCGGCGATCCGGATCGTCGGGTGCCAGCCCACCGACGGGTCTCGCATCCCGGGTATCCGCAAGTGGCCGGAAGCCTATCTGCCGAAGATCTTCGACCGGTCCCTCGTCGATGAGGTGGTGGAGGTCACGCAGGGTGACGCGGAAGAGACCGCACGCCGCATGGCGCGGGAAGAAGGGATCTTCTGCGGGATCTCCGCCGGTGGGGCGGCGTGGGCGTCACTGTCGCTCAGCCAGCGAGTGGAGAACGCCGTGATCGTCACGATCGTGTGCGATCGCGGGGACCGCTACCTGTCGACGGGCGTGTTCGGCTGAGCAGACTGCCGATCGATGCCGGCGTCGCGCGCGGCATCGATCGTGTTCACAAACGAGGTCAGGCGGCCCGCGGTACCCAAGTCTCCGGCGCGCGCCACAGCGCGGCCAGCAGCAGTTCACGCTTGAGCACGAACTCCTTGGGCAGACGGTCGTAGAGCTTCACGAAGAGTTCTTCGTGAAGCACCAGCTCACGCACCCACTCCTCCCGATGCAAGGTCATCGCATCACGGAACCCGGCGCGCACGCCGTCCGAAAGACCTCCCCATTGGAGGTCGGCTTCGGCGGGCATCCACCCCAGCGGGCTCTCGACCGCACTGGCGCGGCCGGCACAGCGATCCACCACCCATTCCAGCACCCGCATGTTCTCGCCATAGCCCGGCCAGAGGAACTTGCCGTCGGCGTTCTTGCGGAACCAGTTCACGCAGAAGATGCGGGGCGGGTTGGAGACGCGGTGACCCATCTCGAGCCAGTGATCGAAGTAGTCGCCGATGTGGTACCCGCAGAACGGAAGCATGGCAAACGGGTCGCGTCGGACCTCGCCCACCTTGTGCGCCGCGGCGGCGGTGGTCTCGGAGCCCATCGTGGCGGCGAGATACACGCCGTCGGTCCAGCTGAAGCTCTCCATCACGAGCGGCATCGTGGTGCTGCGTCGCCCGCCGAAAATGAATGCCGAGATGGGCACGCCCTCGATCTTTTCCCAGTCGGGATCGAGTGAAGGACACTGGCTCGCCGGCGAGGTGAAACGGGCATTCGGGTGTGCCGCTTTGCGGCCGCAGTCCGGCGTCCAGTCCTGACCCTGCCAGTCGACCAGGTGTGCCGGCGGCTGGTCAGTCATGCCCTCCCACCACACGTCGCCGTCGTCGGTGAGGGCGACGTTCGTGAAGATGGAGTTGCTTCGCATGGTGTCCATCGCGTTGGGATTGGACTGATACGAAGTCCCGGGCGCGACACCGAAGAAACCGAACTCAGGGTTGATGGCGTAGAGGCGGCCATCGGGACCGGGCTTGATCCACGCAATATCGTCGCCGATGGTCGTGACCTTCCAGCCTTCGAAGGCGGGAGGCGGGATGAGCATCGCGAAGTTGGTCTTGCCGCACGCGCTGGGGAAGGCTGCCGCGACGTAGCTCTTGCGGCCCTCGGGCGACTGGACACCGAGAATCAGCATGTGCTCGGCGAGCCAGCCCTGCTCGCGCCCCATCGTGGAAGCGATGCGCAGCGCGAAACACTTTTTGCCGAGCAGCGCGTTGCCGCCGTATCCGCTGCCGAAGGACCAGATCGCGTTTTCTTCCGGGAAGTGAACGATGTACTTGTGGTCCTTGTTGCAGGGCCACACCACGTCCTTCTCGCCGGACGCGAGCGGCGCGCCGACAGAGTGCAGGCAAGGTACGAACTCACCGGTGGCGCCGAGGGATTCCAGTGCGGCGCGCCCCATGCGGGTCATGATGCGCATGCTGACGGCGACGTAGGGAGAATCCGTGATTTCCACGCCGACGTGGGCCAGAGGCGATCCGATGGGACCCATGCTGAAGGGCACGACGTACATCTTGCGGCCCCGCATGCAGCCGTCGAAGAGGCCGCGGAGCTTGGTCTTCATCTCGTCCGGCGCCATCCAGTTGTTGGTGGGGCCGGCGTCGTGCTTGTGGATGGAGCAGATGAAGGTGCGGTCTTCAACGCGCGCAACGTCGCTCGGATCGGACCAGGCGAGAAAACTTCCCGGGCGCTTGGCGGGGTTGAGGGGGCGGAACGTCCCCGATGTCACGAGGTCCTGGCAGAAGCGGTCGTACTCCGCCTGACTGCCGTCACACCACACAATGCTGTCGGGGCGCGTCAGTGCCGCCACCTGCGAAACCCAGGTCTTCAGGGCATCGTGTCGCACCCAGTCCGGTGCGGCGAGGTCGATGCCGGGTCTCCCTACATCCTCGATCTTCAAAGCTTGTATCTCCCTGACATTGCTCGGACTTTGTGCATCGCCGGTCGGGTCAATGCTAACACTGCGCCGGGGTCGAGTCAGCCTGAAACCCGAACAAATTCAAGCGCAAAAACAGGGCGTTGGGAGGCAAGGCCCATGCCCGGGTTACCATCGCGCCCCCGTCATCCCGCCCCTCTGACCGTGACCCCGACCCTCGTGTTCGACATCGAGACCGTTCCCGACGTGGAAGGGTTGCGGCGACTGCGCGGATATCCCCCGGAAGCCTCCGATGCCGAGGTGGCCGAAGCAGCCTTCCAGGCACGCCGCGAGCAGACCGGCGGATCGGACTTTCTCCCGCACTATCTGCATCGGATCGTCGCGATCTCCTGCGCGCTGCGCGACCGCGACAGCTTTCGCGTGTGGTCGCTCGGTGATCCGACGGAAGGAGAGGCGTCCCTCGTCCAGCGATTCTTCGACGGTATCGAAAAGCTGCGGCCGCAGCTCGTGTCGTGGAATGGCGGCGGCTTCGATCTTCCGGTGCTGCACTATCGTGCGCTTCGCCACAGCGTCGTGGCGCCGAAGTACTGGGATCTCGGCGACGACGACCGCGAGTACAAGTGGAACAACTACATCAGCCGCTATCACACCCGTCATCTGGACCTCATGGACCTGCTCTCGATGTACCAGCCGCGAGCCAATGCGCCCCTCGATGACTTTTCGCAACTGCTCGGCTTTCCGGGCAAGCTCGGCATGGGGGGCGCGCAAGTGTGGACGTCGTTCCAGGCCGGCGGCATCGAAGGTATCCGCAGCTATTGCGAGACCGATGTTGTGAACACGTATCTCGTGTTCCTGCGTTTCCAGCTCATGCGCGGTCAGTTGGAGCGGGTGGAGTACGAACGCGAATGCGACCTCGTGCGGGATTCGCTCGGCAAGCTCCCCGGCGAACACTGGAAGCAGTTCCTTGCGGCGTGGGGCGGCCGATGAGGGAGTTCGAGCCGCCGCCGGTACTCGAGATCGAATCGCTCGATCATGAAGGCAAGGGCGTCGCGCACCGTGACGGCAAGGTCGTGTTCGTGGAGGGTGCGCTGCCCGGTGAACTGGCGAGAGTGCGGCTCACCCGCACTCGCAATTCCTTCGATGTTGCCATTGCCGATGAGATCCTCCGCGAGAGCAGCCAGCGCGTGAAGCCGTCCTGCCCGCATTTCGGCGTATGTGGCGGATGCACCATGCAGCATTTCCATCCGGCTGCGCAGGTTGCCGCGAAGCAGCGTGTTCTCGAAGACTGCCTCGAGCGCATCGGCGGCGTCCGTGCCGATGAGCTCTACCCTGTCATCCAGGGACCGGATTGGCACTATCGCGACCGGGCCCGGCTCTCGGTGCGTCACGTGCAGAAAAAGGGCTCCGTCCTCGTCGGTTTCCACGAGCGCAAGAGCAGCTACGTGGCCGAAATGGGGGAGTGCAGGATCCTGCCGGAACGAATCTCGGCGCTCATCCTGCCCCTGAGAGAGCTGATCGACGGATTGTCGATTCGCGCTCGGCTGCCGCAGATCGAGCTGGCGGCCGGGGAGGGTGTCGATCTTCTCGTGTTCCGCATCCTGCAGCCCCTCACGACGGCAGACGAAGCGCGGGTGCGTGCCTTTGCGGATTGCCACGGTGTGTATATCGCGTTGCAGCCCAAGGGACCAGACACTATCCGGTTGTTTCATCCCGAGACCTGGCCCGGGCTCACGTACGAGTTGCCGGAGTTCGGGATCCGCTTCGAGTTCTCCGCGACGGAGTTCACGCAGGTGAACGCTGGGGTGAACCGTATGCTGGTGCGACGCGCCATGTCTCTACTGGCGCCCCGCAGCGGAGAGCGGATCGCGGATCTCTTCTGCGGCCTCGGCAATTTCTCGTTGCCGATCGCCCGGCTGGGTGCCATGGTGGTTGGCGTGGAAGGCAGTGACGCCCTGGTGCGCCGCGCGCGTCGCAACGCCGAATTGAACGGCCTGCAGGACCGCGCGGAGTTTCGGGTTGCCGATCTCTTCCAGGTCACGCCGGAGAGTCTGGCCGCGCTGGGCCCGTTCGATGCCATGCTGATCGACCCGCCCCGCGATGGGGCCATTGCGCTCGTGAAGGCGATGCAGCCGCCTTACCCGAGCAGGATCGTATACGTCTCGTGCAGCCCGTCCACGCTCGCCAGAGACGCCGGCATGCTGGTCAACGTGCACGGCTACCGGCTGGAGGGGGCGGGGGTCGCCAACATGTTCCCGCACACGGCGCACGTCGAATCGATCGCCTACTTCTCCCGCGACCCCTGAAAAAACAAGGCGGCCCGGAGGCCGCCTTGCAGGGTGCTACGTACTATCGGTGTCAGTCTCGGTCGCCTGCGAACGCCATCAGCAGGTGAAGCAGGCTGGAGAAGATGTTGAACAGGCTCATGTACACGCCCGTGGCCGCGATGATGTAGTTGGTCTCGCCGCCATTGATGATCCGGCTGATGTCATGCAGCAGGAACAGCGAGAACACCACGATCACCAGGGCCGAGATCGTCAGGGCCAGCGCGGGCAACTGAAGAAACATGTTCGCGATGCCGGCGACCACCAGAACGATCATTCCCACGAACAGGAATTTGCCCATGAAGCTGAAATCGCGCTTGGTCGTGGTGGCAATGGCGCTCATGGCCAGCAGGATGGCGCCGGTACCCGCGCCGGCCAGGCCGACGAGTTGGGGGCCGTTGCGAAGGGACATGGCGAAATTGAGCATCGGGCCGAGCCACCAGCCGAGAATGAACGTCATGCCGAGCAGCAGCACGACGCCGAGGCCGCTGTTGCGATTGGCGGCAATGGCGAATTGCAGGCCGATCACCGCACCCAGCATCACGACGCTGGCGATGATGGGGTTCTGCAGGATGATGCCGCCCGTGGACATGCCGATGAAGGCACCGATCACGGTGGGAATCATCGTCAGCGCGACGAGGAGGTAGGTGTTGCGCAGAACCTTGTTGCGCTCCGCACCCAGCGCACGTCCGCCGGTCAGGATCTGGACATCAGGTTGCATGGATTTATCCCCTTGTAAGTTCGGAACAACGTCGCTAAGACTACGCAATCCCGGAGATAGTTTCAACGAATCACCGAGTTTCGCCTGCTCGACCTTGCCGGTATCATGCCAGCCGGTGCGTGGCACCGCCCGGGACGAAGCTGCAGGAAGCGTGGGGGAGCGGTTTAACCCAGCTGTCTTGAAAACAGCCGACGAGCAATCGTCCGTGAGTTCGAATCTCACCGCTTCCGCCACCCCCTCTGAGGCAATACGCCCGGTCGCCGTGCCCGGCACCTGGCCGGTGCGCCCCTTTCGTCCCCTCTTACCCCGCCTGCCCCATGGCCGCAAAGCGTGCCCTTCGGATCTTCGGGTTTTCCTCGCTGATCGCCATCCTGCTCCTGGTGGCCTGGGCCTGGACGCCCGATCTCGACCGTGCCGTGCTCGAAGCGCGCTACGCCCGCCCGCCATCCGAGTTCGTCGATGCAGCTGGTGCGCGCGTTCATGTGCGGGTTTCAGGTTCTCCCGACGCGCCGGTGGTCGTGATGATCCATGGCTTCGGCGCGAGCCTGCACACCTGGGAACCCTGGGCGGATGTGCTGTCCCGCTCCCATCGCGTCATTCGGTACGACCTCACCGGGGGCGGGCTGACCGGTCCCGATCCTACGGGCGACTACACGGACGCGCGGGCGATGCAGGTGCTCACGGCGCTGATGGATCACTACGGGGTAGGGCGCGCGAGCCTTGTGGGCCATTCGATCGGAGGGCGGCTCGCCTGGAGATTTGCGGGCACCTACCCGGATCGCGTACACCAACTGGTGCTGGTCGCGCCCGATGGATTTGCCAGCCCGGGCTTCGAGTATGGAAAGAGGACGGAGGTCCCGGCGGTCCTCGGACTGATGCGTTACTTCCTGCCGAAAGCCGTGCTGCGCATGAATCTCGAACCGGCCTACGGCGATCCCTCCCGCCTGGCCGACGACGTGGTCCAGCGCTACCACGATCTCATGCGGGGTCCGGGCGTCCGCGATGCGCTGTTCAAGCGGCTGGAGCAGACGATTCTCGAAGACCCCACGCAGTTCATCACGGGCATTCGTGGGCCCACGCTACTCGTGTGGGGGGAAAGTGACGCGATGATCCCGGTGACCAACGCGCAGGACTACCTTCGGCGGATGCCGGATGCCCGACTCGTGTCTTTCCCCGGTCTCGGGCACGTCCCGCACGAGGAAGCGCCGGCTCCCACGGTCGTTCCGGTTCGGGACTTTCTGAATCGCTGACGGGCACGGGTATCGAGGGAAGGCGTTTTTCGGCGTTCAGTGCTGCCGCGCGCAATGCCTTCGACGAGTGCTGTGAATTTCTCCGACAGACTGCCCGCAGGGTCGGAAACAAAAAACGGCTGCCGAGGCAGCCGTTTTTTGTTGCGTTCCGGCACGCGGTGCCGGAGGGAAAACCTTACGCAGCGCGGGCGCTTACGCTAGTGCGGCGGGCAGCGACGGGCGTCGCACGGGCAACGCGGGTGGTGGTCCCGGTGGCCTGGGTGCGGATGCGACGATACAGATCCGGCTTCGTCTTCAGATACGAGATCACTTCGTAATCGGCCTTGGTGAGGCGCGAGATGTCGATGCGATCCACGTGTACCAGGCGCAGCAGCTGCTGCACGGGCTTTGGCATGCTGCGGCCGCTCTCATAGCGGGAACCGCCACTTTGAGTCACGCCGATCATGCCCCAGAACTCCTGCTGATTGAGCCCCAATCGGCGGCGGATGTCGCGGGGATTGGAAAGCTTGCTTTGCGTCTTCATGCTGACCTCTGTTCCTGTTTCTGTTCCGATGCCGGAACTGCCGTAAGCGGGTTGGATGCTCGCGGAGCCTTCGGAAGAACCGACGGCCCGCCACTGCGGAGGCTTTGACAAATCTCGCTTGCCCATGCGGGCTCACACAATCACGGCGGCATCCGACGTTCCCCCGGCGCAACCCCAACTGCACTGCGACATGTCCCTACCACTGCGGTGAACGTCGATTGCAACTGGCATTCCATGGCTGGCTAGTCAGGATAGTTCTCCCTCTGCGAGGGCAGCCGTTGCCATCGGAATACGCGGTTGGGGTAACCGCTTCGCATGGGAACTGGATGGCGCACCGACACCTATTCCGGCGGAATCCGGCCGTCCGGGGCGCGCTATTCCACCGGATTGGGCGTATGACTCGCGGTTTGACCCGCTCTCCGGCCCGGCGCTATAGTGCCGGGCTCGTCGGGGTGTAGCGCAGCCCGGTAGCGCGCCTGCTTTGGGAGCAGGATGTCGGAGGTTCGAATCCTCTCACCCCGACCACCGGCGAGCCCCCCGGAGCCGCAGGCCGGCATGCCCGGCCCGGCTCCTGTCCCTGCCGATGGATCAGTCCCTTCTCGGTGCCCGTAGCTCAATCGGATAGAGCACCGGCCTTCTAAGCCGGGGGTTGCAGGTTCGATCCCTGCCGGGCGCGCCATACCATCCCTCTGGAAGTCGCGAGCCTGTCCGACGCTCTGGCAGGTTTACAGGCGAAGGGGTTTTGTTCATACTGCGCGCCCTCGGTGAGAGCACCCGGCTCGCACCCCGGTGGTGGCGGTAGCTCAGTTGGTAGAGTCCCGGATTGTGATTCCGGTCGTCGTGGGTTCGAGTCCCATCCGCCACCCCAACGCTCCTTTTCGCGTGCCCTCATCACCCGCTTCTGAGCAGGGCCCGCGCGGCCGTCTCCCGCCCCGATCATGCTGCGTCTCCAGAACCTGTCCCTGCGCCGAGGCGTCAAGCTCCTGCTGGATAGCGCTTCCGTCACGATCCATCCCGGCCATCGCGTGGGCCTCGTCGGTGCCAACGGGTGCGGCAAGTCAAGCCTGTTTGCCCTCCTCCTGGGGGAACTGACCCCCGATCAGGGCAGTGCCTCGTTTCCGCCCGGCTGGATCGTCGCCCACGTCGCCCAGGAAGTCCCCGATCTCGACCGGAGCGCCCTGGATTTCGTCGTCGACGGCGATGCCGAGCTCCGCGCGATCGAAACCGAACTGGCCCTTCCGGACCTCGATGGCCATCGCCTGGCGGAGCTCCATGGGCGATTCGCCGACATCGGTGGCCACGGAGCCCAGTCCCGCGCCGCCGTGCTGCTGAACGGGCTGGGCTTCACCGATGTCGACCACGACCGCAGCCTCCGGGAATTCTCGGGCGGCTGGCGGGTGCGCCTGCAGCTCGCCAGAGCGCTCATGGCCCGCTCCGACATGCTGCTCCTCGACGAACCCACCAACCACCTGGACCTCGATGCCGTGTTCTGGCTGGAAGGGTGGCTGCGGGCCTATCGCGGCACGCTGCTCGTGATCTCCCACGACCGCGAGTTTCTCGACAACGTCGTCCAGAGCATCTGCGCCTTCGAGTCCTCCACCCTGCGCATGTACGCGGGGGGCTACTCCACCTTCGAGAAGACCCGCAGCGAGGTTCTCGCGCACCAGCAGGCCCTGTACGAGCGCCAGCAGCGGACGATCTGTCATCTGGAGGCTTTCGTCACCCGCTTCCGCGCGAAGGCCACCAAGGCCCGCCAGGCGCAAAGCCGTCTCAAGGCGCTGGAGCGCATGGAGGTTGTGGCGCAGGTCCAGGCCGCCTCGCCGTTCTCCTTCGAGTTCGCCGAGCCGGGCGGTTTCGCCGACCCCATCCTCACCCTCGAGGGCGTGCGAGCCGGTTACGCCGACAAGACGGTGCTGTCCTCCATCGACCTGGTCGTGAGACCGGGCGCGCGTCTCGGGCTGCTGGGCCGCAACGGGGCGGGCAAATCCACGCTCGTACGCGTGCTGGCGGGTACGCTCCCGGCGCTGTCCGGCGAGCGCCGCCTCGGCAAGGACGTCCGCATCGGCTACTTCGCCCAGCACCAGCTGGAGCAGCTCCGGGCGGACGAGTCCCCGCTCCAGCACATGACCCGTCTCGACCGTGCCGCGAGGGAACAGGACCTTCGCGACTACCTCGGCGGCTTCAATTTCCGCGGTGACGGGGCGTCGGCGCCGGTGGGGCCCATGTCGGGCGGCGAGAAGGCCCGGCTCGCCCTGGCGCTGATCGTCTACACCAAGCCGCATCTGCTGCTGCTGGACGAGCCCACGAACCACCTGGACATGGACATGCGCAACGCACTCACCCTGGCGCTGCAATCGTTCACCGGCGCGATGATCCTCGTATCGCACGACCGGTCGCTGCTTCGGGCGACGGTCGATGAACTCTGGCTGGTGGCCTCGGGCGGTGTGTCTCCCTTCGACGGGGACCTCGACGACTACCGTGCCTGGCTGGAAAAGACCGTGGCCGGCCGGGTCGATGCCGCAGGCAGCATCGCGGCCGATGCCGCCAGCCGGAAAGATCAGCGGCGAATCGAGGCCCAGAACCGCCAGCGGCTGGCCGAGGTGCGAAAACCTCTCGAAAAGCGCCTGAAACACATCGAATCGGCCATGAAACGGGCGGAAGACGCACTGGCAGCGCTTGAAACGCGTCTCGCGGCCCCCGACATGTATGATCCGGCGAAGAAGGAAGAGTTGAAGAGCCGCTTGCGCGAGCAGGCGGATCTCCGGGCGGAACTCGAGGCCCATGAGACCGAATGGCTCGAACTGCAGACGCAGCTCGAAACGGTTTCGGCGGAGCTCGAAGTCGCCCCGTGATCGCGCGGTGGTTCCGCAGGTGCCCGGCGGCACCGGCCCGGAACTCCCCGTCGATCCACCCCTCCAAATTTCGCCGGCAGGTTCCCACTCTCTAGGAGCGTTCAGTGAAGCGAGTCTTTCTGTTCCTGGCCACGAATTTCGCCGTGGTGCTGCTGTTGTCGGTCACCGCGCAGGTGCTGGGCATCAACCGCTGGCTCACCTCCAACGGGCTCAACCTGGGCGGCCTGCTGGCCTTCGCCGCGTTGTTCGGCTTCGGCGGCGCGTTCATCTCGCTCGCGATGTCCAAGTGGATGGCCAAGCGCTCCACCGGTGCCGTGGTGATCGAGAACCCGAGCACGCCCACCGAGCGCTGGCTGGTCGACACTGTCCGCCGCCAGGCCGAGAAGGCCGGTATCGGCATGCCGGAAGTCGCCATCTACGACGCCCCCGAGATCAATGCCTTCGCCACCGGCATGAACCGCAACGAGGCGCTCGTGGCTGTGAGTACGGGACTGCTGCGCAACATGACTTCGGAGGAAGCCGAGGCCGTGCTGGGTCACGAGGTCAGTCACGTGGCCAACGGCGACATGGTGACGCTCACGCTCATCCAGGGTGTGGTGAACACCTTCGTGATTTTCCTGTCGCGCGTGGTGGGTTACGTGGTCGACCGCGTCATCCTCAAGAACGAGCGCGGACACGGCATCGGGTTCTTCGTGACCACGATGATCTCGGAGGTCATCCTGGGCCTGCTCGCCAGCGTCATCGTGAGCTGGTTCAGCCGCCAGCGTGAGTACCGCGCGGATGCCGGCGGTGCGAGCCTCGCCGGGCGTCAGAAGATGATCGCCGCCCTGCAGCGGCTGAAGCAGGCCCACGAGCCTACGAGCCTGCCCGATGGCATGCAGGCCTTCGGTATCTCCGGCGGGGTGCCCGCCGGCCTGAAGGCCCTGCTCATGTCCCACCCGCCGCTCGACCGGCGCATCGAAGCGCTGCAGGCCGCCGGCCGCTGACGCACTGACGTTTCATCCATGCCCGCGGGATCCCTCCCGCGGGTTTTTTTTGCCCCGTGTTCGTGCCGGTGTCGCGAGTGTCGAAGGGTATGCTTGCGTCCTGACCCGCGGATCCCCGCCTGGAGGAGTCTTTGGACCGTATCGAACGGATCGTACTGATGGCGGCGCTGGTGCTGCTGGCGATCGCGTGCATTCTCGTCGTCCAGCCGTTCGTCACGGCGGGCTTGTGGGCAATCATTCTCGCGCTTACCACCTGGCCCCTTTTCTGTCGCTTGCGGGCAGTGCTCGGGGGCCGCTCGACCATCGCGGCCGCCCTGATGACCACCGGCGTCATCCTGATTCTGGTCGTGCCGCTTGCGCTCGGCGGTATCGCCATCGCGAACAGTGCCGAGGAGTGGATCGACACCGCCAAGATCTACCTCGACCGCGGACTGCCGCCGCCTCCGGCGTGGGTGGCGCAGGTGCCGATTGCGGGTGAATGGCTGCACTCTCGATGGTTGGCGTCCGCCGCCGACGGCAGCGAGTTCGTGAAGCTGGTCAGGCCGCTGGCCGAGCCTGCGCGCCAATGGGCCCTGGCCGCGGCCAGGAGCCTGGGGGAGGGCGTGGTCACGCTGTTCCTCAGCGCGCTGATCGTGTTCTTCCTGTGGCGGGATGGTGATGCGCTCTCCACCCGGCTTCGTCGGCTCGCCCAGCGCGTGGCAGGCGAGCGGGCCATCCAGCTGGCCGAGGTCGCCCAGGCCACGGTCCGGGGTACGGTCTACGGCATTCTCGGGACCGCACTTGCCCAGGCGGTCCTCGCGCTCATCGGGTTCGCACTCGCGGGCGTGCCGGGCGCGTTCCTTCTTGGCGTCGGCACGTTCTTCCTGTCGGTCGTACCGGTGGGGCCGCCGCTCATGTGGGGTCCGGCCGCGTTCTGGCTTTACCAGCAGGGGCAGACGGGCTGGGCCATCTTCCTCGTGATCTGGGGTGTGGCGGTCATCAGCAGCGTCGACAACTTCTTGAAGCCGATGCTCATCAGCCGCGGTTCGAAGCTGCCTTTCATCCTGGTGCTGCTCGGGGTGCTGGGCGGAGTCGTGGCCTTCGGGTTCGTGGGGATCTTCCTCGGCCCGACGCTCCTCGCCGTGGCCTACCGGCTGCTTGACGAATGGACTGCCGCGCCCAAGGACAAGGTGATCGTCGCCGCCGCCGCTTCGCCCGGGGTAACGCCGGAGGGCTAAAGAAAGGGCCCGGTCGTGCCGCAATGGATTTCAGGAAGTGCTTTTCCGGGAATCCCCATGTCCACCGATGCCATTGCCGCCGTGTCGTCCTCGCTCTCCCAGGCCCAGTTCTCCGCGCGCCTGGAGACCGCCGTCCTGAAGAAGTCCATGGACGTGCAGTCGCAGGTCGCCATGGGTCTGGTAAGTCTGATTCCTCCCGCGCCGCCGCTCGCCACCCAGGGCGCTGTCGGCACGCGGTTCAATACCTTCGCCTGACCGCCTCTCCCCCGTTGTCCCGCCGGGGCTGACCCCGGGCAAATCCATGCGATGATCCCGGCCTTTCGGGTGCCGTACCCGAGAGGAGGGATGACCCATGGAAGGACCGATCAGTACCGCCTCCCGCGAGAGCTTCGTGGCCCGGGTCGGTACCGAACTCGGCGTGTCGTCGTGGATGGCCATCGAACAGCCGGCCATCGACACCTTCGCCGAACTCACACGCGACAGTTACTTCATCCACGTCGATCCGGACCGCGCGAAGGAAACCCGCTTCGGCGGCACCATCGCCCACGGGTTCCTCACGCTCTCCATGCTGTCCTGGATGGCCTACGAGGTCTGCCCGGCCGTGGAAGGCTCCAAGACCAGCGTCAACTACGGATTCGACCGCCTGCGGTTCGTATCGCCGGTGCCTTCGGGTTCCCGGATCCGCGGCCGTTTCGTGCTGTCCGCCTTCGACGTGAAGGACAACCGCTGGCAGGCCCGCTATGCCGTGACTGTCGAGATCGAGGGCGAAGCCAAGCCTGCCCTGGTGGCCGACTGGCTCGTCGCCGGCTTCTTCTGACCGGATCACAGACAAGGGAGACAGAACATGACGCTGTTCGACATGAACGGAAAGGTGGCGATCGTCACGGGCTCATCGCGCGGCATCGGGCGCGCGGTCGCGGAGCGGCTGGCGGAGCACGGTGCGAAGGTGGTGATCTCGTCGCGCAAGTCCGGCCCGTGCGAGGAAGTCGCCGCGGCCATCAACGCGACGTACGGTGCCGGTCGCGCCATCGCCGTGGCCGCGAACATCTCGTCGAAGGACGACCTCGCGAATCTCGTGGCCCGCACAATGGAAGCCTTCGGGCGTGTCGACGTGCTGGTCTGCAATGCGGCCTCCAACCCGTACTATGGTCCGCTCGGCGGCATCTCCGACGACCAGTTCCGCAAGATCCTCGACAACAACGTGATCTCCAATCACTGGCTGATCCAGATGGTCGTGCCGCAGATGATCGAGCGCAAGGATGGCTCCATCATCATCGTGTCGTCCATCGGCGGTCTGCGCGGCTCTCCGGTGATCGGCGCCTACAACATCTCCAAGGCGGCGGATCTGCAGCTCGCGCGCAATCTCGCCATCGAGTACGGGCCGCACAACATCCGCGTGAACTGCATCGCCCCCGGCCTCATCCGGACCGATTTCGCACGCGCTCTCTGGGAGAACCCGGAGACCCTCGAGCGCTACAACAGCACGACGCCACTGCGGCGCATCGGCGAGCCCGACGAGATCGCCGGCGTGGCCGTGATGCTTGCATCGAAGGCCGGGTCGTTCATCACCGGGCAGGGCATCGTGGCCGACGGCGGCGTGACCGTCGTCTGACAAGCGCGTCCTCGAGGAGAAGCGCATGGACCTGAAGGGCAAGGTGGCCGTCGTCACCGGTGGCAATGGCGGGTTGGGCAGGCGCATCTGCCTCGCGCTCGCGAAGGCGGGCTGCGATGTGGCAGTCGTGTACGCGAACAGCCGAGACGCCTCGCTTGAAGTGGCCGAAGGACTGCGCAAGCTGGGCGTTCGCGCCGACGCGTTCGGGTGCGATCTCACGGACCCGGACCAGATCGCGGCGATGGCGAAGGCTGTCACCGCCGCCTTCGGGCGCATCGACATCCTCGTCAACGACGCGGCCTACAACAAGTGGATTCCTTACGCCGATCTCGACGCGCTCAGCTTCGAGGAATGGCAGAAGATCCTCTCGGTGAACCTCACCGGTCCCATGTTGTGCATCAAGGCCGTCGCGGCCGGCATGCGCGCACAGGGCGGCGGGCGGATCGTGAACATCGCTTCCATCGCCGGCCTCTCGCCCACGGGTTCCTCCATCGCCTACGCGGTGTCCAAGGCGGGGCTCATTCATCTCACGAAGTGCATGGCCGTCGCGCTGGCGCCGGACGTGCTGGTGAATTGCGTCGCCCCGGGCTACCTGGAGGACACGCGGGCCACCAACAATCTCGATCCCGCGTACCAGCAGAAGTCCCGCGAGAGCTCGCTCCTCAAGCGGGCCGCCGACAAGGACGACGTGGCAGAGCAGGTGGTGGCGATGTGCCGGACGGATTCCATCACCGGCCAGACGCTCGCCATCGACGCGGGTCGCGTCTTTCACTGAAGCCGGTGGCATCGGCGCCCGGTCCCGGCGCATACTGATCCCATCGACGCGGGAGCCGGCACGGCGGGAGACAGGCAGTGGGCGCAGGAAAACGGGAAGCCTCGGTCCGCACGCAGCGGCGGCCGGAAGAAGACAAGGCGCGGCTCCTCGCGATGCGCGCTGCCACCCTCGGCCTGCAGGAAGACAACCGCCGCCTGCGCCAGGAAGTCGAGCGCCACCGCCGGGCCGAAGAACTCGCGCGCCGGCAGGCGCAGATGCTCATCGAGTCGGTGGAACTGCTCGCCGCAGATCCCGGCATCGACCGCTTCCTCGGGCACGTCCTCAAGGTCACGGTCGAGCAGATCGACGGCGTCGGCGGCACGCTGTGGTTCCCAGACCCCGACAACGCGAGCGTCCGGCTGCATCTCGAATACCTCGATTCGCGCATCATCCCGGCGCACGAATCCCATCACCCGGCCGTGCTGCGGCCGCTGCCCATCGGCGGACGCGGCATCTCGACCTTTCCCACCATGCACGCGGAAACGTACGTGATGCGCGAGGCCGTGGCGGGCATGCCGGAAGTCAATCGCGCGTACATCAACTCACTTGGGGTCCGTGTCCTGCTCACCGTACCGATGGTGCTCGGGTCCGAGACCGTCGGCTGGATCTGCGTGCGCAGCCGCAGCGGCGACCCGCGTGCCGTGGAGGAGACCATCCCGCTCGCCGAAGCGCTCGCCGGCCAGGCGACCCTCGCCGTCCACATGGCGCGGCTGGGCGAGCAGGCGCGCCAGGCCGCCATCCTGCAGGAGCGCAACCGCATCGCCCGCGACATCCACGACACGCTCGCCCAGGGCTTCACCGGTGTGGTCGTGAACCTGGAAGCCGCCAACCGCGCCCTGCGCAAGGATCGCGCGGACTCCGCCCTGGACCACATCGATCTCGCCCGGAGTCTCGCGCAGAGCTGCCTCGAGGAGGCCCGCGTGTCCGTGCGCTCCCTGCGGCCCGATGCCCTGCGGCGTCCCGACCTCGCCGTGGCGCTCCAGACGCAGGTGAAGCGCCTGGAAGCCTCCGGCGCGAAGGCCGCGCTGCACATCACCGGCGAGCGGTTGTCTCTGCCCGCCGATGTTGAGGCCGAGCTCGTGCGCATCACCCAGGAGTGCATCACCAACGTGCTCAAGCACGCTGCCGCCGGCGACGTCTCGGTCGTCCTCGACTATGGCGCCGAAGCCGTGTCCCTCATCGTGACCGACGATGGCGGCGGGTTCGACACCGGCCAGCTCCACGACGGCTTTGGCCTGCTCGGCATGCGAGAACGCGCGGCGCGCATCGGCGCGAGCGTGCACGTGGACAGCCGGGCGGGGCAAGGCACCACGGTGGCGACCCGCCTGCCCATCGCCGGAAGCGTCCGCGCATGAATCGCAGCCCGCTCTCCCGGCAGCGCGCCACCGACGCACCGGCCCCGTCGGTGCCCGGTGCCGCGATCCGAGTTCTCATCGCCGAGGATCACGCGCTGGTCCGCCGCGGGCTGGCCGCGATCATCGACATGGAAGAGGACGTCAAGGTGATCGGCGAGGCCGACGATGGCGTGGAAGCCGTGCGCCTGTGGCGCGAACTCCGCCCGGATGTCGTGCTCATGGATCTGCGCATGCCGCGCATGGAAGGCGTGCCCGCCATCCGGCAGATCCGCGCCGAGGACCCGCGGGCGAACATCATCGTGCTCACCACCTTCGACCACGACGAAGACATCTACGCCGGACTGCGAGCAGGCGCCAAGGCCTACATGCTCAAGGACTCGGAGCCCGAGGAGCTGTTCCGCTGCATTCGCGCTGTCCACGCCGGAGATGCCTATCTCCAGCCGAAGATCGCGGCGCGGCTTGTCCACCGGGTGCAGGAAGAGCCGCTCACCGAGCGCGAGGAGCAGATCCTGCGGCTGCTCGCCGAGGGCAAGGCCAACCGCGCCATCAGCGGCCAGCTCGGCATCTCCGAGAGCACCGTCAAGACCCATCTCAAGAGCCTCTTCGCCAAGCTGGACGTCACCAGCCGCGCCGAAGCCATCGCGCTCGCCGCCAAGCGCGGCCTCGTCAAGTTCTGAAAAAGTACAAGTGACTCACCCTTTCGGGTGAGCAGTCGATCCTCCCATTGGTCCGTTGCGGCACGTCCGTCCGGCGGATGTGAGGAACACTGGCGCGGCGCACAATCGATGCGGTTGAAATGCAGGGCGCGATTGGACTTGCCAATGACATCGCACCGGCGCGGGGCGAGTGTGCAGCCCGCGCCCCGACGATGGGCGGGCGGTTCGCGATCAGTGAACGCGCTTCTCGCGTAAACGACGGATTTGCCGTGCATCCCGGATCTCCACCGGGCGGGCACCGATACTGCTGCATCCGGAGCAAACGATGGCAGACGGGCGAGGGCGGACAACGTGCGCACGTGGCTGAAGATCGCCGACGGGATCGACCGGATGAACAGGCGGGTCGGTGCGTCCGTCAAGTGGCTGATCCTCGCGATGACTGTCATCAGCGCGCTCAACGCGATCTCGCGCAAGGCCTTCAGCCTGAGTTCCAACGCCTTCCTCGAAGCCCAGTGGTATCTGTTCGCCGCCGTGTTTCTTCTCGCGGCCGGCTACACGCTCCAGCGCAACGCCCATGTGCGCATCGACCTCGTGTCCTCGCGCCTGTCCGTGCGTACGCGGCTGTGGGTCGAACTCGCAGCGACCTGTCTCTTCCTGTTCCCGTTCGCTGTCCTCGTGACCGTGTCCGGCTGGTCGTTCTTCGCCGACTCCGTCGCGAACCGCGAGGTCTCGCTCAACTCCGGCGGTCTCATCGTCTGGCCCGTGAAGCTGCTGATCCCCGTTGGCTTCGGCCTGCTGATCCTGCAGGGCGCCGCGCAGGCCATCAAGGCGGCTGCGGCACTCAGGGGTGAGCTGCCGGCGGAAGTGGTGTTTGCCACGCCCGGCGAAGCGGCAACGCCTGCGGATGCATCCCGGCGATGACGGCATGGATCACCGAATCGATCGGCCCGCTGATGTTTCTCGGCCTCGTGGTCGTGCTGCTGCTGGGCTATCCGGTGGCCTTCGCGCTGGCGGCCGTGGGGTTACTGTTCGGAGGGATCGGCATCGAGCTGGGCCTGCTCCAGCCGGAACTCTTCCAGGCGCTGCCGCAGCGCATCTACGGGATCATGCAGAACGAGACGCTGCTCGCGATCCCGTTCTTCACGTTCATGGGGCTCATCCTCGAACGCAGCGGCATGGCGGAGGAACTGCTGGAGACGATCGGCCAGCTTTTCGGTCCGATACGCGGCGGGCTTGCGTACGCAGTGATCTTCGTTGGAGCGCTGCTCGCCGCGACCACGGGCATCGTCGCGGCCTCGGTCATCTCGATGGGGCTCATCTCGCTGCCCGTGATGCTGCGCTACGGCTACAGCAAGCGCCTGGCGGCCGGTGTCATCGCGGCCTCGGGCACGCTCGCCCAGATCATCCCGCCCTCGCTGGTGCTCATCGTCATGGCAGACCAGCTCGCCAGGCCGATTGGCGATCTCTACCGTGGTGCACTGGTACCCGGGCTGCTGCTTACAGGGTGCTATGCGGTCTACGTGCTGCTGATGTCCATCGTCAAGCCGGCATCCGCTCCGGCGCTGCCGGCCGAGGCCCGGGCCACCGACCGTGCCGCGCCGCTGAAGAGCGTGCTGAGCTCGCTGGTACCGCCCCTCGTGCTGGTGTTTCTGGTGCTGGGCACGATCTTCCTCGGGATTGCGACGCCGACCGAGGGCGGGGCGATGGGCGCCTGCGGGGCGCTGGTGCTCGCGGCCTTCAAGCGCCGTCTCGGCATGGACATCCTGCGCTCCGCGCTGGAAAGCACGACGAGGCTTTCGTGCTTCGTGATGTTCATCCTCATCGGCTCGACCGTCTTCGGCCTCGTGTTCCGCGGGGTGGACGGCGACCTCTGGGTGGAACATCTGCTCACAGGTCTGCCGGGCGGGGCGATCGGTTTCCTGATCGTCGTGAACCTGCTCGTGTTCGTGCTGGCGTTCTTCCTCGACTACTTCGAACTCGCCTTCATCCTGGTCCCGCTGCTCGCGCCGGTCGCCGAGAAGCTGGGTATCGACCTCGTCTGGTTCGGCGTGCTGCTCGCGGTCAACATGCAGACGTCGTTCATGCATCCACCCTTCGGCTTCGCGCTGTTCTATCTGAGGAGCGTGGCGCCCAAGGCGGTGACTTCCGGGGACATCTACTGGGGCGCAGTGCCGTTCGTGGTGATCCAGGTCGCCATGGTTGCGCTGCTCATTGCCTTCCCGGGGCTCGCGTCGTACTCGACGTTCGGCGGTGCGGCTGCCGGCACACAGCAGGGCCAGTCGCCCTTCCTCGACAACCCCGAGTACCCGCCGACGGTGTTCGAACTGAAGCCCGATCCGGCGGGCGGGAGCAAATGAGCGCATGAGCGAGTCCCCAGGATCCCGCAGACGGTTCGTCACCGGTGCCACCGCAGGCCTCGCGGCGTCGCTCGGCGCGGGCCCGGCGGCGGCCCAGACGACGCCAAGCATCCGCTGGCGGATGGCCTCGAGCTTTCCGAAGAGCCTGGACAACATCTTCGGCGCGGCGGAACTGCTCGCGCAGCGGGTCAGGGTCCTCACCGAAGGGCGCTTCGAGATCCGCATCTTCGCGTCGGGAGAACTGGTGCCCGGACTGCAGGTGCTCGACGCCTGCGAGCAGGGCACGATCGAATGCGGGCAGACGCAGGGCTTCTACTACATCGGCAAGAACAAGGCGTTCGCGTTCGACGCGGCGATCCCGTTCGGCCTCAACTCTCGGCAGCACAACGCGTGGATGTACTACGGCGGCGGCCTCGCGCTGGTGCGCGAACTCTACGCACAGCACAACTGCATCCTCTTCCCCGGCGGCAACTCCGGCGCGCAGATGGGCGGCTGGTTCCGGCGCGAGATCGGCGGTCTGGCGGACCTGAAAGGCATGAAGGTCCGTATCCCGGGTATTGCCGGCGAGATCATGTCCCGGCTGGGTGCCGTGCCCCAGTCGATCCCCGGCGCGGACATCTATCCGGCGCTGGAGAAGGGAACGATCGACGCCGCGGAGTGGGTGGGCCCCTACGACGACGAGAAGCTCGGCTTCTATCGCGTGGCGCCGCACTACTACTTCCCCGGCTGGTGGGAAGGCAGTTCGTGCATCTCGTTCATCGTCAACCTCAAGCACTGGAACGCCCTGCCGCCCGCGTACCGCGAGGCGTTCGAGGTCGCCGCGGCGGAGGCGAACGTCCGCATGGTGGCGGCTTACGACGCGAAGAACCCGCAGGCGCTCGCGCGGCTGGTGAGCCACGGCGTGCAGCTGCATCCCTATCCGAAGGACGTGCTGCTCGGTGCGCATGCCGCGGCCGAGGCGCTCTACGACGAGGAGGCCGCCAAGAACCCGGTGTTCCGGAAGTTCCTCGCGTCGTTCCGCAAGTTCCGCTACGAGCAGACGCAGTGGTACCGGATGTCCGAGGCCACGTTCAACAACTTCATGGCCAGCCAGAAGCTGCCGCAGGGCTGACCATGAACCGCTGCACCTGGCTTCTTCGACATCGTTCCTGCCGCACCGGAAACGGCAGGCGGCTTCACGTTCTCGCAGTCCCCCCTCACCGGTGTGAAACCGTCCCCGTCCGCGGGGGCGACCGCGCCATTTCCTCCGTCCCCCGAAAGGAGATCCGTCCATGATGAACTTGAGCATCAATGGTCAGAGTCGTCTCTCTGACTCCCCACCCGATACGCCGCTGCTGTGGGTGTTGCGGGAGGAACTGCGAATGACCGGCACGCGCTACGGCTGCGGGCTGGGCCTGTGCGGCTCGTGCACCGTCCACATCAACGGTCAGGCCGTGCGGTCCTGTCAGCTCAAGGTGAGTGAGGTTGGCAGCGCTGCCATCACCACCATCGAGGGACTGCATCCCGCCAACGCCCATCCGGTGCAGAAGGCATGGGTCGAGATCCAGGTGCCGCAGTGCGGCTACTGCCAGTCCGGCCAGATCATGCAGGCGGCCGCGCTGCTCGCGCAGAACCCGAACCCCACCGAGAAGGAAATCGTCGAGGGCATGAACGGCAACCTGTGCCGCTGTGCCACGTACCCGCGTATCGTCGGCGCCGTGAAGCGCGCCGCGAAGCTGATGAAGGAGAAGCAGAATGCCTGACGATACCCTGCCGAAAGCCGGTCGCCGCGATTTCCTGGTCCGTTCCGCCACGCTGGCCGGCGGCGCGTTCCTGAGCATCGGCGTCGGCCCGTCGCTGTTCACTGGTGACGCGCAGGCCGCGATCGCGGCCACCCCGGCGTACACGCCGTCCATCTGGTTCACGATCACGCCCGACGGCACTACCACGATGCACATCGTGAAGGCGGAGATGGGCCAGCACATCGGCACCGCGCTCGCGCAAATCATCGCGGAAGAGCTGGAAGTGCCGTGGGACAAGGTGCGCCTCGACACGCCGCGCGAAAGCGTGGAGAACTTCGCGATCTACGGCCTCGCGTACACCGTGAACAGCGGCAGCGTGACGACCGAGTTCGATCGCATCGCGCGCGCTGGTGCCATCGGCCGCATCGCGCTCACCGAAGCCGGCTGCAAGGTGCTCGGCGCCAAGCTCGCCGACTGCTACGCCTCCCAGGGCCGCGTGATCGACAAGGCCTCCGGCCGCGCGATCGGCTACGGCGAGATCCTGCAGAAGGTGAAGCTCGAGCGGACCTTCTCGTACCCCGAGGACTTCCGCAAGGTCGCGCTGAAGGAACGCAGCCAGTACAAGATCATCGGCCAGTCGGTCGCGGCGCTCGACATCCCCGCCAAGACCAACGGCCAGGCCAAGTACGGCATGGACGTGTTCCTTCCCGGCATGGCCTACGGCGCGCTCGCGATCCCGCGTTCGCGCTACGGCGCCAAGGTGCTGAGCGTCGACGACTCCGAAGCGAAGAAGATCCCCGGCTTCATCAAGGCCGTGAGGATCGACGACTCCATCGGCAAGTGCACGGGCTGGGTCGTGGCGCTCGCCGAGACCTTCCCCGCGGCCATGAAGGCGGCCAAGGCGTTGAAGATCGAGTCCGATCCCGGGCCCTACGGCAAGTTGAGCCTCGACGACATCTTCGAGGAGTTCTCCGAGAAGGCGAAGAATCCCGAGGAGAGCGCCAACTGGGTGCTGGAAGGCGACGTGGAAGCCGCGCTGCCCGCCGCCGACAAGCAGCTCGAGGCCGAGTACTCGAGCGACATGGTGTGCCACGCGGCGATGGAGCCGATCAACTGCGTCGTGCAGCACGCCTCCGACGACAGCTGGCACGTGCACATCGGCACGCAGGGCCAGTCGTTCCTGCGCATGACCCTCAACTACTACCTGTCGAAGGTCCTGAACAAGAAGGCCGACGACGTCAAGGTGGTGGTGCACCAGTACCTCGTGGGCGGCGGCTTCGGCGGCAAGCAGGACTACGACGACGCGCTCGCGGCGGCCTACTGCGTGAATGAGATCGGCCGGCCGGTGAAGCTGATCCACACGCGCGAATCGCAGTTCGCCACGTCGTTCCCGCGCACGCCGACGCTGCACAAGCTGAAGGCCGGCGTGAAGGACGGCCAGCTCACTGCGATGAACCACGACATCGTCTGCGGCTGGATGGGCCCGCGCTTCTCCGTGGGCAAGAAGTACGGCTCCGACTGGCTGCAGCTCGACTCGCACGACGAGAAGAAGCAGGACATCGACCAGTGGTCCATCGGCGGCAGCGATCACTGGTACCACGTGCCCAACCATCGGGTCCGTGCGTGGAACAGCGATCGCACCACGTGGGCCGTGCAGGCCAGCGCGCTTCGCACCGTGTCCAATTCCTACAACATGTTCGTGGTCGAGTCCTTCATGGACGAGATCGCCCATGCCGCAGGACGCGATCCGGTCGAGTTCCGGCTGGCGATGCTGAACGGCAAGGGTGGCAATCGCGGCATCCCGAACACGGGCTACCCGCCCGGCACGCCGTCCGACTACTACATGGACCAGCTCTGGATCTCGCTGCCATGGACCAAGGAAGGTTCCTGGCCCGGCTACGAGTCCGGCACGGTCGGTGGCGCGCTGCGTCTCGCCAACTGCCTGAGGGTGGCGGCGGGCAAGGCCGGCTGGGGGGTGAAAAAGCTGCCGCCCAACACGGCCATGGGCGTGGCGCTGTCCTCGGCCGAGGAACGACAGAGCCCCACCTGGGTGGCCGGCGTTGCCGAAGTGACGGTGGATCCGACCACCGGCCGCTATCGGGTCAACAAGCTGACCATCGCGATGGACATGGGGATTGCCATCAACCCGGACAACGTGCGCGCCCAGATCATGGGTTCGGCGCTGTGGGGCACCAGTCAGGTCATGTCGGAGCGGCTCACCTACAAGAACGGCGCGATCGAGCAGACGAACTTCCACGAGTACCAGCCGATCCGGCAGGTGGACGTTCCCCAGTTCGACATCGAGCTGATCGAGTCGGGGCGGCATCCCATGGGCGTGGGTGAACCCGCCTCCACGGTGGTGGCGCCGGCCGTGGCGAATGCCATCTTCAAGGCGGTGGGCGCGCGGGTGCGGCACATGCCGATCACCGCGCAGGCCGTGCTCGACGCGATGAAGAAGCGCAAGGCGTAGTTTTCCTCCCGGGCTGCGGGGCAGGGGCTTCGGCCCCTGTTCCGCGCCTCCTTTTTCTACGGTGTCGACCCCGGACGGACAGCCATGACCGACGACATCCTTTCGATGTCCGCGCGCAGTTTGCTCTCGCACTACCGGGCGAAGACGCTCTCGCCTGTCGAAGTGACCCGGGCAACGCTTGCCCGCATCGAGGCGCTGCAACCGGTGTACAACGCATTCGTGGTGGTCGGCGCGGAAGAAGCGCTCGCCGCCGCAAAGGAATCCGAGCAGCGCTGGCTGCGCGGCCAGCCGCTGGGGGCGGTGGATGGACTGCCCACGACGGTGAAGGACCTGCTGCTGTGCCGGGGGTGGCCGACGCGCCGCGGCTCGCGCACGGTGGACCCCAATCAGCCCTGGGATGAAGACAGCGCCTCGGTGGCGCGCATGCGCGAGAACGGCGCGGTCATCCTGGGCAAGACGACGACGCCCGAGTTCGGCTGGAAGGGCGTGACCGACAGCCCGCTCACGGGCACGACCGTGAACCCGTGGGACACACGCATGACGCCCGGCGGGAGCAGCGGCGGCGCGGCGGTGGCGGCAGCGCTCGGCATGGGCGTGATGCACGTGGCCACCGACGGCGGCGGTTCCATCCGCATTCCGGCGGGCTTTTGCGGCCTGTTCGGTTTCAAGCCGACCTTCAGTGTGGTGCCGGTGCACCCGCATCCGCCGCCTCTCACGCTCTGGCACCAGGGCCCCATCGCCCGGACGGTAGAAGACGCGGCGCTGATGCTCGATGTCATCTCGCAGCCGGACGACCGCGACTTCTATGCGGGGCCGCCGCTCAAGTGGAACTTCCGCGAAGGTCTGGACGACGGCATCCGCGGAGTGCGCGTGGCCTACAGTCCGACGCTCGGCTACGCGAAGGTGGACCCGGAGGTAGCCGCCTGTGTGGCCCGGGCGGTCGCGAGTCTGGAGGCGCTCGGTGCGCATGTGGAGACCGTGGACCTCGACCTCGAGGACCCTATCGGCATCATGCAGCCGCTTTGGGCCGTGGCGCTGGCCATGGCCGTGGCCCCGATGAGCCCCGAGCAGCGTGCCCTCGCGGACCCGCCCATGCTGGGTCTCGCCGAGCCCGGATTTCACATCACTGCGCTGGAGTACCGCGCCATCGAGCGCCAGCGCGAGATCCTGGCGAGGCGGATGAACCGCCTGTGTCGCGAGTACGACCTTCTCATCACGCCGCAGCTCGCCACCACGGCTTTTCCGGTCAACCACGAGGTGCCGCCCGGCGGCGCCCTCAAGCGCTGGTGGGAATGGTCTCCATTCACCTACCCCTTCAATCTCACGCAGCAGCCGGCGGCCACCGTGCCCTGCGGATTCAGCGCAGCCGGATTGCCCATCGCGATGCAGGTGGTGGGGGCGCGCTTCGAGGACGCCAAGGTGCTCCGCGCGGCGCGCGCCTTCGAAACTCAGCAGCCGTTCCGGCTGCCGGCGATTCCCGCCCGGGAGGTCGCTGCCGCGATCCGCTGAAGCTGTTCCGCCGACCCGCGGCCGACATGGCGGCGGAGCGCGGTATCCTCCGGGCGTGGGGTACGAACCGGAGGAGAGGACATGGACAACTTCAGCGCGTCGCTGCGCATCGGCAAGCCCGCGGTCGCGGGTGATGGCGGCATCGTGGCCGCACAACATCGTCGGGCCGCGGAAGTGGGGGCGAAGGTGCTCGCCGACGGCGGCGATGCCGTGGATGCTGCCATCGCGACCTCCTTCGCCTTGGGTGTCCTCGAACCCTGGATGAGCGGGATCGGCGGTGGCGGGGCGATGGTCCTGTACCGCGCGAAGGAGCAGCGCTACAGCGTCATCGACTTCGGCATGCGCGCGCCGGTCTCCCTCGACACCGCGGACTATCCCCTCTCGGGCAAGGGCGTGGCGTCGGACCTCTTTCCTTGGGCGAGCGTGGAGGGCGACCGCAATCTGCACGGCCCGTTCTCGATCGCCGTGCCCGGCGTGGTGGACGGCATGCGCGTGGCGTTCGAACGGTACGCCACGAAGTCATGGCGGGACCTCGTGGCACCGGCTGTCGCGCTGGCCGAAGAGGGGCTGCTGGTCGACTGGATGACTACGCAGAACATCGCGTCCGCCGCGGCGGACCTCCAGCGCTACACCGGCGCTCGGGAGGCCTATCTGGTGAACGGTCTGCCACCGGTGCCCGCGTGGTCGGCTCGCACCGAACTGCGTCTGCCGCAGAAGGCGCTCGCCGCGACGCTGCAGCGGCTGGCCGAGGCCGGCCCGCGCGACATGTACGAAGGCGAACTCGCTCGAAAACTTGCAGGGGAGATCCAGTCCCTCGGCGGCAAGCTCTCCGTCGACGATCTGCTGGCGTACCGCGCCCGCGAAGCGGAACCGCTGATGATCGACTACCGTGGCGCCCGTGTGGCGGCGACGCCGGAACTCACGGCAGGCCCGACGCTCGCGCACGTGCTGAAGATGCTGAGCGAGGATCTGCGTCCTTCCACAGGCCCATCCCTCGATACCTACCTCGCGTACGCCAGCGCTTTGCAGCGGGCTTACGAGTTTCGCCTCACGCGCATGGGCGATGTGGACGGCGCGCGCGCGCCCGCCTGCACCACACACTTCTGCGTCGCCGACCGCCACGGCAACATCGCCTCGGTCACACAGACGCTCCTGTCGATCTTCGGGTCCCGCGTGAACCTGCAGGACACCGGCGTGCTGATGAACAACGGCATCATGTGGTTCGATCCCGAACCCGGACGGCCCAACTCGCTCGCCGCGGGCAAGCGCTGCCTGACGAACTACTGTCCCATCATCGCGGAGCATGGCAGCCGCCGCTTTGCGATCGGCGCCTCCGGCGGCCGGCGGATTCTCCCGGCGGTCACGCAACTGCTGTCGTACATCGTGGACTTCGGCGATGACCTTCAGACGGCGATGCACCGACCGCGTATCGATGCGAGCGAAGGGCCGCTCGTGATCGGCGACAAAGCACTCGATGCCGCGATCCACGCCGGACTCTCCTCGCGCTTCGAGTACGTGCAGCAGCACCGCATGACGATGCCGATGAAGTTCGCCTGCCCGAGTGCCGTGATGCGTGAGGGCGCGCACACGACCGGCGTGACGGAACTCGGTGTCGTCTGGGCGGATGCCGTCGGAGTGGTCTGAGTCCGTGTGGGGTGGGCACTGCCGTCCCAAACCGTCTGCCGCTGGTCGATTCGAACGGGACGCGGCGGATAGTCGCCCGAGTCGCGTAGCCCGGGCTCTGCCCGGGGCCGCTCCTGAAGACGGGAGAGGCGTGATGGATACAAGACCAGACCCCGAGAGACGGACCCGACCGCCGGTTCCTAAAGGGGAATGCGCCGCGCCGCAGTCTGCGCAGTGCTCTCGCACTCAGACCGACCGGTATCCCGCTTCGCGCTGGTGGCGGACGGCGACAACGCGAACGAGATCCTCTCCAGGGGAGTACTCGTACAGCGCGATGTAACCGCTCCGCCCTCGGGAGATCACTAGCTCGCGCAGCGTGCTGGACGGCCGAGCGAAGCGCCCGATAACCGGGTGATGTTCGAGGATCAGGATCGCCTCGCGAATTCGAGAAAGATCCTCGCGGGCAAGGGCTTCGTCTTGTTCTGCCAGGAACTCGAAGATACGCTCCAGATCATCGAGCGCTTCTGGCGCGAGCAGAATCATGGTCGCTTTCGTGCGCGCGGCTTCCGCGGATTGGCTCCGGTCGATTTTCGGTCGAGATAGGCGAATGCGTCGGCGGCGGCAATGCCCGCGCCGGAGGCCTTCATGCGGGCGAGTCGTGCCTCGGCCTCCTCGAGGAAGGCCAGTCTCGCCTCCTCGGCCTCGACCTTCTCCCGGATGGCGTCGACCATGAAAGCGTGAGGCGTCGAGTCGGACTTGGCCGCAAGGTCGGAAACGCGTTCCTTGATGTCGTCGGGCACCCGAAGTGAAATCGCCATCGATCGCTTCTGTATCACAAATGAGATACAGAGATGGTAGAGGCGGGTGTGACGCGGGTCAACTTGAACGTGCGGATGACGCCTCTGCGCGTAGCCCGGGCTTTGCCCGGGGCCACTCGATGCGTTGGGAAGGGCGCAATGAAATGCAAGACCAGACGCCAAACACGGAGGATGAAGCTGTGACGCCCCGAGGCAACGTACCGCCGAGGTGCGCGAAGGCGACACCTCGGCGGCGCGAACCGGCATTGCCGGCCGCGGTTTACTACGCCCGACGCCGGCGGCGAATCGCTACCCCCACGAACCCGAGGCCGGCAAGCAGCATCGCGTAGGTTTCGGGCTCCGGGATGGGATTGATGCGAGCGACGACGACCTGCGAATACCGCCAGTCCGTGGGCGAGCCGCCCACCACATAGTTCATCGTCTCGTACTCGGACCCGCCGGTGGCGCCGGCGTATAGACCCGTGCCCCCGGTGGTCTGGGCAGTGCCGCTCGAGTAGTTGAAGATCGTACCCAGGTGACTGAGGATCAGTTGATCGCTATAGGCCGTGCCGGTTACAGAGCCGCTGGCATTCGTGTCTACGAAGGTGGCGACGAACGGCGGCCCGCTGACCGGAAGCGGCGTGAAGGTGTAGTTCGAGGTTTCGGTTTCCCACGGGATGAGACCAGGGCTTGCGGAGGTGACCGGACCCGAGTTCGTTCCAGTGCCAGCCTCGAGATTCTCGATGCCGTTCTTCACGATGACATAGGCGCCCCGCGTATCCGACTGGGCGATCGGTACCTCTGTCACCAAGGTGATCGACATGCGGGCGACGTCGACCCCCTGATACACGAAGGACGACGGGCTGTTCGTACCCTGATAGACGGCGTAGAACTCGTACGTGCCCGAACCCGTCGCGCCGGTGAAGTAGCCGGAGCCTCCCTCGACTGTCCGGGTTCCGGTGTACCGGGCGAAGGGACTCCCCTGATACGAGAACACTTCCGAGAAGGTCTGGTAGCTGCCGTGCAGGGAGTCCGTGCCGTTCGACCAGGACCAGGACCCGGACGTGAGCGAGCCGGGATCGGCGAGATCGCGAATCCGGTACTCGGCCGATCCGCCGGTCTTGGCGATCGGCAAATTGGAGGAGATCGGGATGAACGTCTCTGCGCCCGTGCGGGTTTCCGTACTTCCCCCGCCGAAAACGTACGACACATCAACGTAGTCGTACGTGACGGTCGCAGCCTGTGCGACGCCTGCTGTCAGGGTAGCGGCGCCGAGGCTGAGAAGCTGACGGGCGAGGGTGCCGGTGCGGTAGGTGTGCAACTGGAAGAGGGTCATGCCAGGTCTCCGATATCGTTCTGGGTCGGGATTTCGCTTGCGAAATCGCGAGCCGTCCCGCTCGGCGCGCCCAAGGAATGTAGCGCACCGCCGCGGGAGCGGGAAGGCGATCCGACGAAAATCGGGAATCAGGAGAGCGGATGACAGCGCGGCATGTTTGGCGTCCCGACGACGAGCCGAACGCTTGACTGGCTCCCGAGGAGGGGGCTCCATCCACCGAGTTGCCGGGGCGCTGCGAAACGCTCGGGTGCCAAATCGTTACTAACTACCGGAACCGTCATCACTTTAGGTTGATAACGTGGGGGAATGGCACAACCCTTGACGGATCCAAAAAGGGCCCGGGAGGGGCTTTATTGCAGGTTTCGTTGTGATGGAATTGTTGCGGCCGTTCTTCGTGCAACTACGATGCACAGGAGGGCCAAGCCTGCGAGGACCTGGAGAACCGTTCCCGGCTCCGGAATGGGAATCAGCGACACCGACAGAATCGAGGGGCGCGGTCCTCCCTGAGTCGATATCGTGGTCCCGCTGCCCACCGCGGAACCGATGAGGACATAGACGCTCTGTGGGTCCAAGCTCAACTGTCCCGCTGAGACGCTGACCAATACCCGGCCCTCGATGCTCGCATCCAACACGGACGAGTAGTCCACCAGGGGGGCCGAGTCGTACGTGAACTGGATTAGTCCATTTGATCCTGCGAAGTAGAACGCTCGCGGATCAGACGAGGCGTGAGTTCCGAGGAGTTCAGTCCCATTGAACAGGCTAGCCGTGTGGCCTGTTGCGGAACCAGCAGGAGCCGAGAGGGTGTAGGCCAACAACAGGACGTTGTACTCCCCGGAAGGCTCGAACAGCGGGGGAGGCTCAGGGATTGAGAAGCGAACCTCTAGGGAGTGCTTCGGGGTCACCACGAGGGCCGCCGCGAGTGCTTGCAGGGGAACTGCGAGGGACAGCAGGACTGCGGCGAGTGCGTTGCGGGTCATTTCGGCGAATGCGTTGAGGGTCGCAGGAGGCCCTTAGGAGCCTTACGGAGGGGGCGGGTTTACGAGGTCGCGAAACTTGTCGAAGGAAACCTGATCCACGCTCAATGCTCTCAAGAACTGCGACAGGTGGCGCGCTTGGACCACGAACACCGTTTGTTCCTTCGAGCTAGCAATGTAGTCTAGGCTTGTTGCAGCATTCGCGGTGCTACCGTCACCCGAGAACTGTTTTCGAAATCGCACGTAAGGAACCTCTTCGGGGACGTTTCTCCGGGCTTTTCCGTCCGCAATGCTGATCTCGGCGGGGTCTATGGAAGCGACCACTACCTCCGCTGTCGTCACGATGACGCCAATGTAGGTTTGAACTCTCCAGAAGTGCTGCTGGTAGAACTGTAGCTCTTCCATTGCAAGGGCGTGCGTAGCCTGTACTAGGTCACTCGCGGTGCGTTCAAGCATCGGAACCGATTTCGGATCGTGGCCCCGCATCGTGCAAAACACAGCCTCGAAAGAGGGCGGGTCTACGGCGAGGTAGGTCCAGCCAAAATGGCGAACCTTCGTCCTTTCGCCGATTGTCAACCACGCTTTGGTTTCTTTCGTCGTGGCACTCGTCCTTGAGTCGCGAAGAAACACCCATTTCGAGTCTTGAACTCTCTTTGCCTCAATGACCACCGTGAGGCGCCGACTTTGATTCTCTGCAACTAGATCAATGAATCCTGACTTTTCGGAAGCCCTATTCGCCCAAGCATGTTCCCGGGCCGCGACGGTCCAACCTTCTTGTTGTGGGAGCTTGCGAAGCTCCTCCTCAATCGCGATTTGAAGAGGGAATCCAGATGCATTGACCAAGCTTAGAATCTCGTCCTCGTTGCTAGACATGAATGAGAGCACCTAGGAAAGCGATAGCAGATTATTCACTGCAAAACTCTGAGAGGGCATTGATCGAGGAGCGGGGGCGATTCCCCCCCATGCACCCATGCAACCGTTGCGCAACTGCAATGGTCTGTGATTCCGTACAGTAACGCATCCATCCTAGCCCTTGACCAAGGGGGCCGCAAGGGGTGCAGGATGGCTCATCTTCAACGCACTACAGGAGCCTTTACCATGTCCCCCGCATCCTTCCTTCGCTGCCTCGTCCCGTCCGTCTCGGTCTCCCGGAATCCTGCTCATCCCCTCGTTGTGATCCAAGCGGGAAGGGCTACTCCGTCCGGTCGGCCGACTGTCTTCCTGGTTCAGTGGCCGGAGGTCCGCATCGGACGCTGGGAGTTCTGGCTGGAGCGTGAACGAAGCAGAGGGCCGCGCCTTGTGGAAGTGTGAGGCAGGGACCAAGGCGACCACGCCTTGACCGTCTCGGCTTTCGGGTTGCGTCTCAATGCAGACCGGGACGAGTGGCTCTGAGTGCGTGGGGCTAGACCGCCGTTAAGCACCTGAGCCAAGTGGGTTACAGGGACTGTGCCGAATCGGCGGATTTGGACTTGCCACCGACCACTTTTCAGGCGACGAACTGATGCCACTGTCACACCTCATTGTGATGAAAGTGTGATGGAACGGCATCGTTGCAACTAAGTGGCTTTATAAGTCACTGTTTTCATGGCGCCCCGAAGACGAATCGAACGTCCGACCTGCCCCTTAGGAGGGGGCTGCTCTATCCACTGAGCTACCGGGGCGCTGCGGGGCGGATTGTATCCGAGGGGCACTGCGCAGCCGAGTGCCGCGAAGGTTGCAGGTTGCGGGCGGGGCGGTCACTATCGTCGCCATGGCTCTCGATTCCACGGTTCACAAGATCCGCCTGCAGGTCTCCGATCTCGATCGGCAGGTGTACGGCACCCACTCCCTCACCGTTGCCCGCCATCCCTCCGAAACCGAGGAGAGGATGATGGTGCGCGTGCTGGCGTTCGCCCGGCACTCGGACGACGCGCTCGTCTTCGGGCGCGGCCTCAGCAGCGAGGAGGAGGCCCCGCTGTCCCGGTCAGATCTCACCGGGAGGCTGGAGTTGTGGATTGCCGTCGGGCTCCCGGACGTGAAGGAACTGCGCAAGGCCTGCGGTCGCGCAGACGAGGTGGTGCTCTACGCGTACGGCGGCCGGCGGGTGGAACTCTGGTGGAAGCAGAACGAGGTGGAGGCCCGCCGCCTGCGCAACCTCACGGTGTTCGAACTGCCCCAGGAAGGCACCCAGGCCCTCGCCGCGCTGGCGCAGCGGACCATGCAGGTCGAGTGCACCATCCAGGAAGGCCGCGCGTGGTTCTCGCAGGGGGACACCACGGTCGAGATCGAGCCGGTACCATTGCAGGTCCCGGGCGCCTGAGCGCGCCCGATCCGTCTTTCACTTCGAGTCTTTCCCATGCCGGTTCTCACGCTTGCCCGCGTCAGCCATGCCTATGGCCACGTCCCCCTGCTCGACCAGGTCGATCTTTCGGTGGAGCGCGGCGAGCGCATCGGGCTGATCGGCCGCAACGGGGCGGGCAAGTCGACGCTCATGAAGATCATCGCGGGCGAGGTCGCCCCGGACGACGGCGAAATCCGCCGGATCGGTGGCGGCGGGCTGGCGGCCGTCGCGCAGGAGCCCGACCTGTCTCCCGAGATGACCGTGTTCGAAGCCGTGGCGGAAGGTCTGGGCAGCGTCCGGGAAGCCATCGTGCAGTACCACGACCTGGCCTCACGCGCAGCGACGGACGACAGCCTCGATGCGCTCTCGGAGATCCAGGCGCGCCTCGAAGCCGGCGACGGCTGGCGGTTGAAGGCGCGGGTCGAGGCGGTCATCTCGCGGCTGGCGCTCTCGGCCGACACCCGCACGGCGACTCTCTCGGGTGGGCAGCGCAAGCGGGTGGCACTGGCGCGGGCGCTGGTGTCGGACCCCGACATCCTGCTGCTGGACGAACCCACCAACCACCTCGACATCGAGTCCATCGAGTGGCTCGAAGGCGCCATCCTGGAGTTCGGCGGCGCGGTCATTCTCGTCACCCACGACCGGCGGTTCCTCGATCGCGTCGCTACGCGGATCGTCGAACTGGACCGCGGCATCCTCCGCAGTTTCGACTGCAAGTTCCGCGAGTACCGCAACCGCAAGCAGCAGCAACTGGAACAGGAGGCGATCGAGAACGCCAAGTTCGACAAGCTGCTTGCGCAGGAGGAAGTCTGGATCCGCAAGGGCATCGAGGCGCGGCGCACGCGTAACGAGGGCCGGGTCCGTCGCCTGGAAGGGCTGCGGGTCGAGCGGGCGCAGCGGCGCGAGCGGCTCGGTAACGTCACGTTCGCGGTGGAGCAGGGGGAGCGCTCGGGCGCGCTGGTGGCGGAGTTCGAGCACGTGTCGAAGGCGTTCGGGCCGCTGGCGATTGTGAGCGACTTCAACGGGCGGATCATGCGGGGCGACCGCATCGGTCTCGTGGGCCCCAACGGCGTCGGCAAGAGCACATTCATCAAGCTGCTGCTGGGGGAACTGCCGCCCGACTCGGGCCGCATCCGTCTGGGCACCAAGCTGAATCCCGCGTACTACGACCAGTTCCGCGAGCAGCTCGATCCCGATGCCACCGTGGCGGAGGTCATCAGCCCCGGTTCTGAGTGGATCGAGATCGGCGGGGTTCGCAAGCACGTGATGAGCTATCTGGGCGAGTTCCTGTTCGCGCCGCAGCGGGCCCGGTCGCCTGTATCGTCGTTGAGCGGCGGTGAGCGCAACCGTCTGCTGCTCGCCCGGCTCTTCGCCCGCCCGGCCAACCTGCTGGTGCTGGACGAGCCCACCAACGATCTGGACATCGAAACGCTCGAACTGCTGGAGTCGCTGGTGGGCGAGTACTCGGGCACGGTGATCCTGGTGAGCCACGACAGGGAGTTCCTCGACAACACGGTCACGCAGGTGATCGCCTTCGAGGGCAATGCTCGTCTGGCCGAGTACGCGGGCGGCTACGACGACTGGGTGCGCCAGCGGCCGGTCGCAGACACCCCGGAGGCCCGGTCCGACAAGCCCAAGGGCGAGCGGTCGCAGCGTCCGCGGGCCGCCAAGGCGGGGCTCAGCTTCAAGGACAAGAAGGAACTCGAGGCGCTGCCCGCCCGCATCGAGCAGATGGAACGCGAGGTCGCCGAACTCGGGGTTCTCCTCGGCGACGGCGAGATCTACCGCACCGATCCGGAACGGGTGAGGGTCGCCCGCCAACGGTACGAAGCGCTGGAGGCGCAGGTGGCGGAAGCGTACGCGCGTTGGGAGGCCTTGGAAGCCCAGGCCACCTGAGCACCCGCCGGCCATGGGCCGGTGATTTCCCCGGTTCCGGCAGCGTGGCGATGCGCTATCCTGCACGCATAACAAGGGAAGCGCCCCGATGGTCGGGTGACGCCCGCCCGGAAGAGCATCGCAAGGCGGGAGGGAAGATGTCGGAAGGTTCGGGTTCCGTGGTGGAGGAAGCGCCGCCGCTGCCCAAGGTCCAGGTGGCGGCACCGGGGGCGCCGTGGCGGTGGCTGTCGCGCGGGCTGGCCGATCTCAAGGGGGCTCCCGGCCCCAGTCTGTTCTACGGCGGGGTGTTCGCCGTCATGGGCGCCGCGCTGGACAACTTCATTCACGTCGCCGCCCTCGAACTCGCACTGGTCACCGGTTTCCTGCTGGTGGCGCCGTTCCTGGCCATGGGCCTATACGACATCAGCCGGCATCGGCAGCAGGGACGGGCAGTGGTGTTCTCGCACACCCTGGTCGCCTGGCAGTCCAACGCCCCGTCCATCGGCTTCTACGCCCTCATTCTCGCGCTGCTGCTGGCGGTCTGGATCCGCGTGTCGGTCGTGGTGGTCGCGCTGTTCTTCACCAGCGAACTGCCGACCGAAGGCAATCTGTTCGCCCAGCTGGCCTCCTCGCCGGAGGGCTGGGTCTTCATGGCGTCCTATGCTGCGGCCGGGGTCGGGTTCGCCCTGTTCGTCTTTGCGACCAGCGTCGTGTCCCTGCCGCTGCTCCTCGACTGGCACGGCATGGACACCCTCACGGCCATGATCACGAGCGTGAATGTCCTGCGCCAGAACTTCGCCGCCATGGTGCTCTGGGCGCTGATGATCGTCCTGCTGATCGGTGCGGGGTTCTTCAGCTGGTACCTCGGGCTCATCGTCACGGCGCCGATCGTCGGCCACGCCTCCTGGCATGCGTACAAGGACTGCGTCTCCCGTTGAGCCCCCCGGCGTGCCTTTCGGCGTGGGGCTTTCTCCGGACTGCGTGCTCCGGTAACATGGCGAGTCAATGAGTTATCCCTTCCCCCACCGCCTTTGCGGGCCGGCCCAACGCATGTCTTCATGCGGCAGCCCCGGGCGCTTCTGTAAGAGCTGAGACCCCCCACACATGCAGTTCAAGGACCTCGGGCTCGCCCCGGAAATACTCCGAGCCATCGAAGAGCAGGGCTACACCGAGCCCACCCCGATTCAGGCGAAAGCGATCCCCCTGGTGCTGCTGGGCAAGGATCTCATGGGTGCCGCCCAGACCGGCACCGGCAAGACCGCAGGTTTCACCCTGCCGCTGCTCCAGCGGATGCGCGCCCATGCCAACACCAGCATGTCGCCGGCGCGCCACCCGGTCCGGGCCCTCATCCTGACCCCGACGCGTGAACTCGCCGCGCAGGTCTGGGAAAGCGTCCGCAACTACAGCAAGTACCTCCCCCTGCGCAGCACGGTCGTCTTCGGCGGTGTAGACATCGACCCCCAGATCCGCGATCTGCGGGCAGGCGTGGAGATTCTCGTGGCCACGCCAGGGCGCCTGCTGGACCACGTCCAGCAGAAGACCGTCAATCTGAGCGTGGTCGAGTTCCTGGTGCTGGACGAAGCCGATCGGATGCTCGACATGGGCTTCATGCCCGACATCCGCCGCATTCTGGCGCTGCTGCCGGCCAAACGGCAGAGCCTGCTGTTCTCGGCCACGTTCTCCGATGAAATCCGGCGGCTGGCCGACACGCTCCTGAAGGACCCCGTCTCCATCGAGGTCGCACGGCGCAATTCCGTCACCGAGACCGTCTCGCATTCCGTCTACCGCGTGGCCGAGCCCGCCAAGCGCGAATTGCTCGCGCGGCTGGTGGTCGAGCGCGACCTCAAGCAGGTGCTCGTCTTCGTGCGCACCCGCTTCGGGGCGAACCGCCTGGCGCACCAGCTCGTGCGGGACGGCATCCATTCCACGGCCATCCACTCCAACCGCACCCAGGCGGAACGGATGGAAGCCCTGCAGGACTTCAAGGACGGCAAGGTCAGGGTTCTCGTCGCCACGGATATCGCGGCGCGCGGTCTGGACATCGAGCATCTGCCCACGGTGATCAACTTCGAGCTGCCGCACACGCCGGAGGACTACGTCCACCGCATCGGCCGCACCGGCCGGGCAGGGCAGAGCGGCGACGCCATCTCCCTCGTGAGCCGCGGTGAACAGGAACTCCTGGACCGCATCGAGAAGCTCCTCAAGGTCGAGATCCCCGAGAAGACCCTCGCCGGCTTTGACGCCAACGAGGCCGCCAGCCGTCACGAACGGCAGGAGCGTTCCGAACGCTCCGAGCGACCGGAACGCGGGGACCGTGGCGAGCGAGCCGAACGCCCGCCGCGCCGCTCGGACAGCCCGCGGCCCGAAGGCAGTCGTCCTCCGCCCAGGAGCAGCAGCCCGTCGTCTACTCCGCGCAAGGCACCGGAAGATCCGTTCTTCGGCAAACCCTACGAACCCGGCACGGCGGCGGAGCCCGCTCCTGCCGTGGCAGCGCCCGCACCGATCCGCGGGCGGCCGGCCCGCCCGGTGGCGGCGCTCCTCGCCCGCAAGTCCCCGCCCAACGATGGTCGTGGTTGACCGGTCGTCCTGCTGAGTCGTCCGGCCCGGATGCAGGTTCCGATTCCCGAGAAGCTGCTCGCCATCGTGGCGGGCGAGGGCGAGGCTGCGGACCTCGCCGAGGCTGCTTTGCTGGTGGCCACCACCGCCTATCCCGATCTCGATGTCGCGCATCATCTCGGCAAGGTCCGTGACCTGGCCGGCATGCTCTCCGGCCGGCTCGCGCCCGAAGCCACGGTCCAGCAGAAGCTCACGGCCATCAACGATCTGCTCTACGGCGAGCTCAAGTACACGCCTGACGCCGCCAACTACTACGACCCGCGCAACAGCTTCCTCAACGACGTGATCGACCGCGCGCGCGGCATCCCCATCACGATGTCCGTGCTCTACATCCAGCTGGGTCGCGCGCTCGGCCTCGAACTCGATGGCGTCTCGTTTCCCGGGCACTTCCTGGTTCGCTGCGAGGTGGACGGCGGTGTGGTGGTGATCGACGCCTACAACCACGGGACGTCGCTGTCTCTGGACGACCTGCGGGACCGACTGCAGCAGTCGCAGGGGGCGGAAGTCCGGGCGGACAGCGTTCTCTCGCTGCTCGCGCCGGCGCATCCGCACGACATCGTGGTCCGGATGCTCCGCAATCTGAAGGGCATCTACCTTGACCAGCGCAAGCATGCCGAAGCACTTACCGTGATCGAATGGCTCGTCCACCTGGAGCCGGAGTCCGCGCCCGAAGTGCGCGACCGCGGGCTCGTCTTCGAGGAGCTGGAGTGCTTCCGCGCCGCCCTGACCGACTATGAAAACTACCTCAGGCTGGTGCCTGACGCCGACGACGGCGAGACCATCCGATCGCGCGTGCTCGACATGCGCCGTGCGGCTTCGCGTCTGAACTGATGAACGCCGCGGCCACGGGCTGGCGTTCGCCTTACGTCCTGCTCACTCTGGCGAGTCTGCTGTGGGCGGGCAACATGGTTGTGGGGCGCGGTATGCGGGGCGACATTCCGCCCGTGGCCATGGCCTTCTGGCGCTGGACCATCGCCTTCCTCATCATCCTCCCGTTCACCGCCCGCACGCTGTGGGAACGTCGCGCACAGGTCGCCGCATCGTGGCGCGTGCTGACGCTGCTGGGGTTCGTGGGCATCTGCTGCTTCAACACGATGTGCTACATCGGCCTCACGATGACCACGGCGACGAACGCAACGCTCTTCAACTCCGTGGTGCCGGTGTTCATTCCGCCGATCGCCTGGGTGTTGCTGCGGGAGCGTACGCGCGCCGTGCAGATGCTCGGCATCGCGTGTTCGCTTCTCGGCGTCATCGTGATCGTGGCCGCGGGCGATCTCGGTACGCTCGCCACACTGTCGTTCAATCGCGGGGATGTCTGGCTGCTGTGCGCGATGGTGCTGTGGGCGCTGTACACGGTACTGCTGCGCTATCGGCCCGAAGGGTTCGGCATGCTGCCGTTCCTCGCCGTGATCCTGCTCTTCGGCTGGCCCATGCTCGCGGTGTGGTACGGCATCGAGCGTTCCGACGGGCACGGCATCGACCTCAATGCCAGAACGCTCGCCGCCATCACGTACTTCGGGATCTTTCCGTCGATCATCGCCTTCGTCTGCTACAACCGCGGCGTGGCGGCGGTGGGGCCCACGCGCGCGGGCATCTTCGTGCATCTGGTGCCGGTCTTCGGCATCCTGCTGTCCACGGTCTTTCTCGGGGAGCCGCCTCGCATGTTCCACTTCGTCGGGATGGTGCTCATCTTCGCGGGCATCGTCGGGGCGACCCGGCCGGCGAAACGCTGATGGCTGACTCGCAATCGCTCCTCGAAGCCTTCGGCAACCGGGTCGGCAAGCGCCAGCGGCATCTGGCGAAGTGGGCGCGCAAGATCGACACCGACTGCTATCGCGTCTACGACCGGGATATTCCGGAGATGCCGTTTGCGCTCGACGTCTACGGGCCGCGCCTGCTGCTGCAGCAGTACGTTCGGAAGGGGGAACTGGTCGCGCCGGACTGGCTCGGGCAGGTCGCGGAGATCGCGGCCGCCGCCACCGGGCTCGAGCCCGATGCCGTGGTGGCCCGGCGCCGTGAGAAGGTGGACCGGCGCAACGAGCAGCATCAGAAGGCCGGGCGCGCCGCGCAGTGGTTTCCGGTGCGGGAACACGGTCTGCAGTTTCTCGTGGACCTGGAGACCTACCTCGATACCGGGCTCTTCCTCGACCACCGGCCGCTGCGGCAGCACATCCGGTCCGTGTCGAACGGACTGCGGTTCCTCAACCTGTTCTGCTACACGGGCAGCTTCACGGTCTGCGCGGCGGCGGGCGGGGCGGCCTCCACCACCAGCGTGGACCTCTCGAACACCTACCTCGACTGGGCGCGCCGCAACCTGGCGAAGAACGGGCTGGAAGGGGCGCGGCACTCGCTGATCCGAGCGGATGTGCTGGCTTGGCTCGGGCAGGCGCGCCGCATGGGGCAGAAATACGACACGATCTTTCTGGATCCGCCGGCCTACTCGAGTTCGAAGCAAATGACCGGCGTGTTCGACGTCCAGCGGGATCACGCCGAACTCATCGGCCAGACCATGGAACTGCTGTCAGGCGGCGGGGAGTTGTACTTTTCCTGCAATCTGCGCGGCTTCAAGCTGGCGCAAGAGACCATCGGCACTTTTGCGGTGGAAGACATCAGCGACGCCAGCATCCCGGAAGACTTCCGCAATCGCTCGATCCACCGCTGCTGGCGGATTCGCGCTCCGGGCGGCTGAGCGCCCGGACCGGTCTACTGCTTCGGTGCCGCCGCCGGCGGGGCGGGATTGTCCGCCGAGCCCTCGCCCGGATCGTCCAGTTCTTCCGAGTCCGCGTTCGAGTCCACCGGCGAGTTGCCGTCGTAGATCAGGTTGAGACGGCGCTGCAGGTACGCATCCCGGAGGAACGAATAGCGGTCCAGCGCGGCCTGCTCGAACACCCGCTCGGTCGAGAGGAGGGTGGCGCGCTGGTCGACCAGACGCAGGCCCGCCGCCACGTTGCGGGGTGCGACTTCCGGGTAGTACCAGAGCGGATCGACAAAGGAATCCGCCACCCGGCCGACGCCGTCGCGTACCGTACTGGGGCCCAGCAAGGGGAGCATAAGATAGGGGCCGGGGCCCATCCCCCAGTAGCCCAGCGTCTGACCGAAATCCTCGTTGCCGCGGGTGATCCCGCGCATGCCGGCGACGTCCACCAGACCCAGGCCGCCGAACACGGTGTTGGACACTACGCGCAGACCATCGCGGGATGCCGCGGTGAATTTGAGCTGCAGCAGGTCGTTGGCCAGGGTGATCACATCGCCCAGGTTGTTGAAGAAGTTGCGGACGCCCTTCTGGACGACGTTGGGAATGATCTTCTCGTAGGCCTGCGCGACCGGCTTGGCCACGTACTTGTCAGCCTTCTCGTTGAAGGTGTAGACGGCCCGATTGACCGGTTCGAGGGGGTCCCCCGGCGTGCGCAGGCCGGTCGACGCACAACCGGTCGTGAGCAGCGAGAGGCCCAGCAGGGCGGATGGCAGTTTGGGCAAACGCAAGGAAGCTACGAAAAACGCCTTTGTCATGACGGCCCGAGTATAGCAAGGGGGTGTTTGCAAACACCTGTCCGTTGGATCACGATTACGGCCTTTTCCTGTCGGAGTTTAGAGACACTCCGCGGGCAATTTTCCTCAGGGGGAATCAAATTGGATCTCGGAATTCGCGGCCGCAAGGCCATCGTCTGTGCTGGAAGCAAGGGTCTCGGCAAGGGCTGCGCCATGGCGCTCGCCCGGGAAGGCGTCGAGGTGACCATCATCGCCCGGGGTCTCGAAGCCCTGGAAAAGACCGCTGCGGAGATTCGCGCGGCCACCGGCTCCACGGTCAACGTGGTCTCGGCCGACATCACCAAGCCAGAGGGTCGTGCTGCCGCCCTGGCGGCCTGCCCGGCGCCTGACATCCTCATCAACAATGCCGGCGGCCCGCCCCCGGGAGACTTCCGGAACTGGGACCGGGACATCTGGATGGCGGCGATCGACGCCAACATGCTTACGCCCATCGAACTCATCAAGGCCACGGTGGACGGCATGATGAGCCGCAAGTTCGGTCGGATCGTAAACATCACCTCCAGTGCCGTGAAGGCCCCGATCGACATCCTCGGGCTGTCGAACGGCGCGCGGTCGGGTCTTACCGGGTTCGTGGCCGGGATTGCCCGCAAGACGGTCGAGCACAACGTCACCATCAACAACATCCTTCCCGGCCTGTTCGGCACGGACACCATGTTCTCGCGCGTCGAGGCGATGGCGAAGGCGAACAACATGAGCTTCGATGACGCCAAGGCGACCCGCCTCAAGACCATCCCGGCCGGCCGCTTCGGCAACCCGGACGAGTTCGGCGCGTTGTGTGCCTTCGTCTGCAGCGCCCACGCGTCCTACCTGACCGGACAGAATTACCTGATAGACGGCGGCGCCTACCCGGGCACGTTCTGACCGACCGACACGCAAGGAGAGAGTGATGAATGCGCCGATGGTTCAACAGAAACTCGAGCTGAAGGATCCGTCCCTGCTGCGCTTCCAGTGCTATGTGGACGGCCAGTGGTGCGACGCCGATTCCAAGGCGACCATCCCGGTGGTGAACCCGGCCAACGGCGCCATGCTCGGGACGATCCCGCGCATGGGCACCGACGAGACGCGCCGCGCCATCGAGGCCGCCAACGCCGCCTGGCCGGCGTGGCGCAAGAAGACCGGCAAGGAGCGCGCGGCGGTCCTGCGCAAATGGTTCGAACTGATGATGGCGAACCAGGAAGACCTCGCCCGCATCATGACGGCCGAGCAGGGCAAGCCCCTCCCGGAAGCGAGCGGCGAGATCGCCTACGCAGCTTCGTTCCTCGAGTGGTTTGCCGAGGAAGGCAAGCGCATCTACGGCGACGTGATGCCCCACCCGCAGGGCGACAAGCGCATCGTCGTGCTGAAGCAGCCTGTGGGGGTGTGCGCGGCGATCACGCCGTGGAATTTCCCGGCCGCCATGATCACCCGCAAGGCCGGGCCGGCCCTGGCCGCGGGCTGCGTGATGGTGCTGAAGCCGGCCACGCAGACGCCTTACTCCGCCCTGGCGCTCGCCGTGCTGGCGGAGCGTGCCGGTGTGCCCAAGGGCGTCTTCAGCGTCGTCACGGGCAGTTCCGCCCAGATCGGCGCCGAGATGACCGGCAGCCCGCTGGTGCGGAAGCTCACGTTCACGGGGTCCACCGAAGTCGGTCGCACGCTCATGGCCCAGTGCGCCACCACCATCAAGAAGCTCTCGCTCGAACTGGGCGGCAACGCGCCGTTCATCGTGTTCGACGATGCCGATCTCGATGCCGCCGTCGAAGGCGCGATGGCCTCCAAGTACCGCAATGCCGGCCAGACCTGCGTGTGCGCCAACCGGCTCTACGTGCAGGACGGCGTCTACGACGCCTTCGTCTCGAAGCTCGCCGAGAAGGTGAAGAGCGCGCTGGTGGTTGGCGACGGCGCCGCGGGCGGGGTCACCACGGGCCCGCTGATCGACGATGCTGCCGTCGCGAAGGTCGAGGAGCACGTGGCCGATGCGCTTGCGCAGGGCGGCCGCGTGATCGTCGGCGGCAAGCGACATTCGCTCGGCGGTCTGTTCTACGAACCCACCGTGATCGCCGACGTGAAGCCCAGCATGAAGGTCGCCCGCGAGGAAACCTTCGGTCCGGTCGCGCCGGTGTTCCGCTTCAAGACCGAAGAGGAAGTCGTGGCCATGGCCAACGACACCGAGTTCGGGCTGGCGTCCTACTTCTACGCGCGTGACATCGGCCGGGTGTGGCGCGTGGCGGAAGCCATCGAGTCCGGCATGGTGGGCATCAACGTGGGCATCCTCTCCAACGAGGTGGGGCCTTTCGGTGGCGTCAAGCAGTCGGGCCTCGGCCGCGAGGGGTCCAAGTACGGTATCGAGGATTACCTCCAGACCAAGTATCTCTGCCTCGGCGGGATCTGACGGCGGGAGGCTGCAGGCGCCGCAGTCCCTGGTGACTTGGCGCCTGCATTCACAAGACACGCGGTGGAGCGGGGAGAGGCGATGGATCTCGGATTGAAGGGGTTGAGGGTGCTGGTCACGGCCGGTGCCGGTGGCATCGGTCTGGAAGTCGTCGATGCCTTCGTGCGTGAAGGCGCGCAGGTCTACGCCTGCGACGTGGACGAAGCCGCGCTGGCGGCACTGGCCAAGTCCCATCCGCAGGTCCTCGCGACGCGATGCGACGTGACCGATCGCCCCGGCGTGGAGCGGATGTTCCAGGACGTGGCGAAGAGGCTGGGCGGGCTCGACTGTCTCGTGAACAACGCGGGCATTGCGGGGCCTACCGGGCCGGTGCACGAGATCGCGCCTGAAGACTGGGACCGTTGTCTCGACGTGTGCATCACCGGGCAGTTCAACTGCACGCGACTCGCCGTGGAGCATCTGAAGCGATCGTCCAATGCGTCCATCGTCAATCTGTCGTCGGCGGCGGGCAAGTTCGGATTTCCGAATCGCTCGGCTTACGCGGCTGCGAAGTGGGGCGTGGTCGGTTTCACCAAGACCATCGCCATCGAACTCGGTCAGTACGGCGTGCGCTGCAATGCGATTCTGCCGGGCGTGGTGGAAGGCGCCCGCATCCGCAGCGTGATCGAAGCGAAGGCGCGCATCGCCAGCAAGACACCCGAGGAAGTCCAGACCGCGTGGCTGTCGCTGGCATCCATCAAGGAACTCATCCAGCCGGAGCAACTGGCCGACCTCATCGTCTTCCTCGCCTCGTCGCGCGGGCGCACGATCTCGGGTCAGGCGCTCAGCGTGGACGGCAATCTGCAGGCCCTGGTCTGAGCCGGGCTCTGGAGTCATCAGGAAACGCACCATGACCTATCCCGGCCCCGTCGTGAGCAGCGAATGGCTCGCGGCCCATCTGCAGGACGCGAACATTCGCATCGTCGATGCGACGGTCCACCTGCCCGACACCGGGCGCAACGCGAGGGAGGAGTACGTCGCCGAGCACATTCCCGGCGCGGCTTTCTTCGATCTCGAACGCATCGCCGACCCGAACAATCCGCTCCCGCGGAAGCTGCCGCCCGTCGAGCACTTCGCGCGTGAAGTCGGCGCACTCGGCATCGACAACCGCACGCACGTGATCGCCTACGACACGCCCGGCCTCTACAGCGCGGCACGGGTGTGGTGGCTGTTCCGGCACTACGGCTACGACAACGTGTCGATCCTCGACGGCGGGCTCAAGAACTGGAAGGCCGAGGGAAGAGCGGTCGAAGCGGGCGCGGTGTCTCCTGCGGCATCGGTCTTCGCGCCGGGGGAATCCCGCGATCTCTTCGCCTCCTGGCGTGACGTTCTCGCGGCGTCGCAGAACGCGCGGCCGCAGATTCTCGATGCGCGCACGCCTGGCCGCTTCGCCGGGACGGAAGTCGATCGCTACCCCGGCGCCCGGCCGGGACACATTCCGGGAAGCCGCAATCTCTACTGGGCGGATCTGCTGGATGCCAAGACGCGCAAGCTGCTGCCTGCGGCGGAAATCGCAGACCGGTTTGCGAAGGTGGGGGTGAAGCCGGGCGAGCCGGTGGTGATCTCCTGCGGCTCGGGCCTGACGGCCTGCATCCTCGCGCTCGGGCTGCACCTCACAGGTCGTGACGACTGGAAGGTGTACGACGGCTCGTGGGACGAGTGGGGCCGGCGCCAAGAACTGCCGGTCGAACTCGGGCCTTCGCCTGCCTGATACGCGTTGGGCGTTCCGAGCGATTTTCGCTTGCTGGAGATTCGATGAGCGACACCGACGAGACCCCGCAAGAGTTGTTCGCGCGAAATCTGAGCATAGACATGGAGTGGGCGGGCGTACTTGTTGCGGAAGGCTTTACGACGCTTGAGGAGGTTGCCTACGTACCCATTCAAGAGCTGCGCTCGATAGCCGGCGTAGAAGAACAGCAAGTAGAAGCTTGGCGAGCTCGAGCGCGGCATCAACTGCTCTTGCGAGCGATGGGTAACGGCAACGACGATGACGCAGTGGGTAGCGCGATGAGCATATCGCCAAGACCAATATCGGGCGGATCAGGAGCGATCATCGATGTTGACGAAGACTCTTGAAAGGAAGGGCAGGGCCGTCGCGCCCAGCCCAGAGCTCGTGCGGACTTTCCCGCTGCGGCGTCCCTACGCACAGCTGTCACGTCGGGTCGATCGGACTGCGCTGTGATTCTGACTGGAATCATCCCTACCTTCTGCCGAAGTGGACAGGCCCGACCACACACTGTAGTCGTGTCCGTCGTGGCACTAATGCTGGCCGGGTGCGATGGCAGTCTATCGATTGTCCCCGTCAACGAAACACTGGCTAAAGAGATCAGCATTGACGCGCAGCTGGTGGGCCTCTCTGGTGTTCAGCAGGCCCTCGCGGCCAATCTAGCGACACCCCCTCTCGCGACACATTCGCTCCAAGAGGGTCAGTACCTGATAGTCACGGCCAGGAATCGGAGCGCGCAAGGTGTTTGGGGCGAATTGGAAGTCTTGCTGGAAGGGGACGAACGGTATCGGTTTCGCGTTCCGCATCTCGAGCCGATGCAGCAGAGTACAGCTCTCTTTGTCGCGTACGTTGGCAGCGGATCGTCGAACTATGGTTCTCGACCGCACAAATGGCTCCGCCTACATGGAAAGTAGCCTGATACGTTGCTGAACGAGGCGCTTCGTCCAACCGGCGCTCCCAGCAAATCGTCAACCGCGGGCGTCGCCCCCCCGGTCGCCGTCGTCTGAAGCTTGTCGATAGGCTGCGCGCGTACCCGCTCAGCGGGACAGCAGTCGGAGATTCTCCACGAAGCTGCGCGCGTTCGCCGCGACACTCGCGGCATTGGCACCAGCGCGGTAAAGCGCAGATCCGAGTCCGAAGCCGTCCGCGCCGGCGGCCCACCAGGGCCCCATGTTCGTGGGCGAGATGGACCCTACCGGCAGGATCGGCACGTCCTTCGGCAATACCGCGCGCATCGACTTGAGCGCGGTCGGCGGCACTCCCTCAGCAGGAAACAGCTTCAGCGCATCGGCCCCCGCGCCGAGCGCCGCGAAGGCTTCGGTCGGCGTGGCAAACCCCGGTACGGCGAGCAATCCAGCCTCCTTGGCGGCGCGGATCACAGCGGTATCGCCATGGGGCATCACGATCAGTCGGCCGCCGGCATCCGCCACCTGAGTGACCTGCGCGGGCGTCAGCACGGTACCTGCGCCGATCAGCAGCGAGTCCCCGAAGCGCCCCGTCAGGAGCGCGATGCTGGCCAGCGGGTCGGGCGAGTTCAGCGGCACTTCGATGATGCGAAACCCCGCGTCCGCGAGTGCAACCGCGATGTCGACAACTTCGGCGGGCCGCACGCCCCGGAGAATGGCGACGAGCGGATACGGCGCCAGCCAGTCAGCGAAGCGCTTGGGGGTCATGGTCATGGCGTGCTCCCGAGAGAGGCAAGGCGATGCAACCCCGCAACCACGGCATCGGGATCCAGTCTTCGCGATGGCAGCCCGAGCGCATCGCAGGCGGTGGCGTAGCGGTCGGACAGCGCGGAGGACCCCAGCAGATTCACGAGCGAGTCGGGCGCTTCGGCACGCAGCTCGTGGCCGATCAGCACGCCGGAAAGATAGTCACCCGAAGCGGACTGGGTCAGCGCATCGGCCAGGTACTGCGAGCGCACTTCGAACAGATGGTGCAGCAGGCCGGAGCCTTCCCGCGAGCGCATGACGCCGGTGCGGAAGGCGTCCTCGTCGAACGCGGCATCCGGATCGATGGTGCGCGCAAGGATGCTCTGCGAGCGCAGGAGCGCGAACACTTCCCCGGTCATGTGCGTGCGGAATGCTGTGATGCGGCCCGACTGCACCATCGCCCACTTGCTGTGTGTGCCGGGCAGACAGACGCGATGATTACCTGCGCCGAGGGTGTCGAGCGCGCCGAGGATCTGCGTCTCCTCGCCGCGCATCACGTCGTGGAACCCATCTGCGGTGCGATGCATGACACCCGGTGCGATGCGCACTTCGGCCTGACCCTCGAACGAGACGGTGATCATCGCCTTCGTAATCTCGTCCACGCCCGCGGGTGTGAAGGCGTACGGCGCCTCCTTCCAGCCCTGGCGGCTGCCGATCATCCCGCTCATCACGACCGACGATTCCCCCGCGCCGAGCCAATCCCCGATCTGGGCAAGCAACGTCGCCCCGAAGGCGCCGTCCCGCACGGTGAGGATGCCGGCCGCGGCTTCACGCCGTTCCAGCACCTTCCCGGCGGCGTCCAGGCGATAGGCCCGGAACGAACTCGTGCCCCAGTCGACTGCGATCATCGGGGACTCAGATCCTGCCGAACTCTTCGAGCAGCTGCTCGAACGTGCGGCCCTGCTTGATGCGCTGGCGCGTGGCTTCCTCGCGTTCCGCCTGCTCCTTGGCAGCCGCAAGCACCGGCACCAGATCGGCCTTCGGCACGACGGTGATGCCGATCTCGTCGGCGATGATCATGTCCCCGGGGGAGACCACGATGCCGCCGCATTGGACGGGCTCGTTGAGAAACACGTCGTCCTTGCGGCCGGAGAACATGGTGTGGGTGCCGCGTGCGGTGACGGCTCGGGAAAACACCACGAAGCCGAGGTCACGCAGTTCGTCGGTGTCGCGGCAGGCGCCGTCGATGATGGCGCCCTGGACGCCACAGTTCTGGAACAGGCTGCCCATGAGGCCGCCGAAGACGGACGTCTCGGTCTCGCCGCCGGCATCGATCACGACCACGTCACCCGGCTTGGCCACGTGCAGCGCCGCGAGGGGGTCCTGCAGGTCGCCAGGGGAAAGGCGCACGGTGAGGGCAGGGCCGACTGCCTTCGCGCGGAAGATCGGCTTGATGCCGGTGTGCATGACGCCGCCGCGCTTCTGGACGTCGGCGAAGACGCAGGATGCGCTGTAGCACTTCGCGACGGTACGGTACTGCTCGACGAGCTGGGGATCGGGACGTTCGAAATCTCGCAGGGCCATGACGCTCTCCGGTAGAAAGCGTGCATTAGACCGCCTGCGTGCGCCGTTGAAAAGCCCGGGGATTCCTCAGTCCGCGAGGAATGTCTCCACGGCGCCGATCTGATCGTCACTCATGAACGCGGGCGCGTGGCCGATGCCGGCGAACTCCACGAGCTGCGTACCGGCCGGCCCACGGGCAACCATCTGCGCGGCAGTTTCTGCAGACAGGAGGTCCGACTCGACGCCACGGACGACCAGGACGTTGCAGCGGAGGAGTCCCCACACGGCCCAGAGATCGACGTCGTTCACGCCGCCCCGGAAGGGCTCCGCGATGCCGGGGTCGTACCCGAGCGCGAGTCGTCCGTCGTCCGACCGGCGCGAGCCGTGAACGGCCATGGCCTGCCACTGCGCGTCGGTGAGCGGGCCGAAGGGCGCGTGTACACGGCGGAGATAGGCCTCCACCTGGTTGAGGCCGTCGAAGCGGGGATCCTGGCCGACATACGAGGCGATGCGTTCGAGCGCAGCTTTCGGGAGGAAGGGCCCGACGTCGTTGATCACGAGACGCCCGATGGGGGCGGAAGGCGTGGCGGCGAGCAGCATGCCGATCAGGCCGCCCATCGACGTACCCACCCAGTCCACGCTTTCGGCGCCGGAACGCGCGATGAGCGTCGCCAGGTCGGCGAGGTATCGCGGATAGCCGTACTCCGCCTTGTCGGCGAGCCAATCACTGCCGCCGCGTCCCACGACGTCCGGACACAGCACGCGATAGCGCCTCGAGAGGCGTTGCGCGAGTTCGTCGAAATCGTGGGCGTTACGGGTGAGGCCGTGGACGCACACCACGACCCGCGGATTGTCTGGTGCGCCCCACTCGAGGTAGCGCATGCGATGGAAGCCCCGCGGGCCCAGACAGGAAACGGTACGGCTGACGGGGGAGGGCTGGGGGCTCATGGCGCGGCGGACTCAGTTGAGGTTGGCGATGTAGTGCGACAGCGCCTCGATGTCTTCCTCGGGAATCGACCGGATGTAGGAGTTCATGTCCGGATAGTTGGTGCGCTCCTTCGTCTTGAAGGCGAGCAGCTGACGCTGGATGTACGCCTGGTGCTGACCGGCCACACGCGGGACTTCGTTCTGGCCCGAGAACCCGCCGAGATGGCACATCGGACACAGCGCATCGTCGGCGACCTTCTTGCCGCGGACGACCTTCTCCGCGTTGGCCTTGAAGCCGTTGGGCTTCTGTTTCTGTGCGGCGAAGTAGTTGGCGAGATCCCACATGTCCTGCTTGCTGAGGTTCGCAGCCATGGGTTGCATGATGGGGTTCTTGCGGCGGCCTTCCTTGTAGTCCTTGAGCTGGAGGTACAGGTAGCGCGCGGTCTGCCCGGCCAGGATGGGGAAATCGCCGGTGGCGGAGTTGCCGTCTTCGCCGTGACACGCGCCGCACGGGGCAGCCTTGGCCTTGCCGTCTTCCGGCGCCGCGGTGGCGGCGAGCGGGACGAGCGCGATCGCGGTGAGAACGGTGGTGAGGATCGAACGAATGGACATCGGGTGGCTTCCTTCTGATGCGAGAAAGGCCGCCCGAAGGCGGCCTTTCGTCAGACCTGGGAACGGTCAGTCAGGTTCTCAGGGCAGTGCGAACACGAACACGCTGTTGCCGCGCTTGAAGTCCAGCTGCGTGTTCCCACCCGCGGCAACGGCGATGTACTGCTTGCCGTTGACGGTGTAGGACACGGGCGGGGCATTGACGCCGGCGCCGCAGTTGAACGACCAGAGCTTCTTGCCGGTACGGGCATCGTAACCGTTGAACATGCCGTTGCCTTCGCCGGTGAACACCAGGTTGCCGGCCGTGGCGAGCACACCGCCCATCAGAGGCTGGTCGGTGTCGGCCTTCCAGGCCACCTTGCCGGTGTCCAGGTTGACGGCGGAGAGGCGGCCCCACTGCTTCTCGTTGGGGATCACCTTGAACGCGCCGCCCAGCCACAGCTTGCCGCCCGGATAGTCGGACGCTTCCACGTGGTAGGTCATCGGCTGGTGCAGGTTGGCCGCGTAGCTCATGCGGAGCTTCGGGTTGACCGCGAGCGGGTTCCACTCCACGCCGCCGTTGGCGCCGGGCAGCATGCGCTTGCCGTCAGCCGTGGGCAGGACCCACATGTTCTCCTGGGGGATCATCGCTTCGGAGAAGCGGATGAGCTCGAGGGTCTTGGGATCGTGCACATACACGTGGCCGGTCTTGCCGCCATGGATCACGACCTTCTGGACCTTGCCGTCCTTGCCCTTGGCTTCCGTGATGATGGGCGGGGAGACGGCGTCGAGGTCCCACACGTCGTGCGCGATGTACTGGAAGTGCGCCTTGTACGCGCCGGAATCCAGGTCGACCGCGACGATGGAGTCGGTGTAGAGGTTGTCGCCCGGGCGGATGTCGCCGTACAGGTCGGGAGAGGGGTTGCCGACGACGAAGTAGACGGTGCGCGTGGCAACGTCGACCGCAGGCGTCATCCACACGCCGCCGCCGAGGGTCTCGAAGAAACCGCCGCCGTTCTTCGCGAGGGCTTCCTTCTCGGCCGCGATGTTGCGGAGCATGTCACGACCCGTGGCGTCGTGGGTGGCCCACACGCCTTCGTGGCCCTTCTCGGGAATGGTGTTGAACGTCCACAGCAAGTTGCCCGTCTTGGCGTCGAAGGCCTTCACGAAGCCGCGGATGCCGTACTCGCCACCGTTGGTGCCGATGAGCACCTTGCCGTCGATCACGGTGGGTGCCATGGTCTCGCTGTAGCCCTTCTCGGGATCGGCGATTTCCGTCTCCCACACCAGCTTGCCGGTCTTGGCATCGAGCGCCACCAGCTTGGCATCCAGCGTGCCCATGAAGAGCAGATCGCCGTAGGCCGCCACACCGCGGTTGTTCGGGCCGCAGCAGTAGGTGGTGATGGGTCCCATCTTGTGCTTGTAGTGCCAGAACTCCTGACCCGTGACCGCGTCGATCGCGTACACGTGGTTGTAGGAGGTCGTCAGGAACATCACGCCGTTGATGACGAGGGGCGCGGTTTCCATCGACTCGAGCACCGCGGTCTGGAACACGAATGCGGGCTTAAGCTTGCCGACGTTCCCGGTGTTGATCTGGTCGGCGGGGTAGAAGCGGGTCTGCGCGTAATTGCCGTTGGGGTGGAGCCAGTGCTTCTTGTCGGCGGCGGAGGCGTTCAGCATGTCCTGGCTGATGGGAACCAGGTTGCTCGACATGGGACGACCGGTGGTCGTGGACTGGCCCTGGATCTCGTCGGCGCACACCGATGTGGTGGCGCCGGCCATGAGCATTACGGACAACGCAATCTGCTTCAGCGGGTTGTGTTTCATTGTTCCTCCTAGCTTTGGGATGTAGTCGCGCGCAGAACACCGAAAAGATCCCCGGGGGCCGAACCCGGGAAACTTTCTTACTCCTCCTCGAGACTTATTCTCCGCGGTGGCCAGGACTATAGATGACCCGTCACCGGCATACAATCCCGACTCCTTCGATCTCTTCTTATGAAATCATGAACATATGCGTTCGCGTACATGTCCTCGCGGTGCTCGCCTTCCTGATGGTTGCGACAGGCCCCGCGTACGCCCAGAACATGGGTGCGCCGGACTTCGACGCCTCCGCGTACAACCTCAATGCGCAACTGCTTGCCGTGTCCAAACGGGGGGACGCCGAACGCGCTGCCGCACTCATCGGACGGGGTGCTGCGGTGAACTCCCGCAACCGCAACGGCGAGACCCCGCTCATGCTGTTCGCGAAGAAGGGAAACCTCGAACTCGTGAAGCTGCTGATCGAGCGCGGGTCCGATGTCGGCCTGGCGGCGCTCGATCGCACCACGCCGCTGATGGCCGCGGCATTCGAGGGACACACCGAGATCGTCCGGGTGCTTCTCGAGGCGGGCGCCTCGCCGGAGGCTGAAGACCGGCTCGGCAAGACCGCGATGGTCTACGCCGCCGGTGCCGGGCGGACACAGGTGGTGCGACTGCTGCTCGATCGCGGGGTGAGCGCGCAGTCCCGCTATCGGCATGAACTGACGGCGCTCATGTGGGCGGCGGGCGCCGGCAGTGCGGATACCGTGCGCGCCCTGCTGGAGCGCGGCGCGGATCCGGCTGCCAGGGATGATCGTGGAATGACCGCCGGTGACATCGCCCGCAAGGCGAATCACGACGCCGTGGCGACGTTGCTGGAGAGCGGGCAGGCTAAGTGAAACTGTTGCGTGCCGCGAGCAGCAGGATCGCGGCGCCGCATCCGAGACTCAGCGTGCCGAAGTGAACCCACATCCAGCGGCGCAGGTGTGACACCAGATCCTCGGGTGGCCGGGCGCTGAGCAGAAAAGGGCGGTCGCCCCCGGGTGCGCGCATGACGTGAAGCGCGCTCTGGCCGGCGCGCTCGCGATGAGACTTCAGTACGCTCGCGCGGGCCGCGGCGCGCGCGGCTTCCCATTCCTTGACATCCACCTCCCCGTCGCCGTTGGCGTCGAAACGCGCGATCAGTGCCGGACGATCCTTCTTCCACTGCGCGAGCAGCGCGGCCGTCTCGTCGGCAACCATCGCGGCGCCGTCGGAGGGATGGACCGAGGAGAACGCCCCGAGCGCGTAAAGCGGATCGCCGTCGGCGATCCACCACTCGGTGTAGCGGTAAGGCGCGTTGACCCATCGTTTGCGATGGGCGGGCAGCACCCAGGCGCCGTCGGCGTCGACGACGCACTCGCCGGTGGCGTCCTTCAGCAGGAACGTGTCATCGCTGGTGCCGCCTTCGATCCGGCGATAGCCGTCCTTGGTCTTCTCTTCCACGGTGAACCGGAACCAGACACAGCGGGAACCGGTGAGCTTGCCCGCGAGGAAGCGTCCGTCGTGGGGGCGGGCGGTGCCGAACAGTTCGACGAAGCCCTGCGGTGCGGATGCCACCCGGGAGGTGGGTGTGTCGGCGACGGCGCGGTGGCGACGGTAGGCGTAGGTCCAGGCGAAGGCGCCGACAGCCAGCACGATGATTGCCGCCACAAGAAACGCGGTTGCGCCGCCCACATGGAAGGCGGTCGCGACAGCGAATCCCTGGATGCCCAGCGCGCTCTCGTCCAGGCGCGACCGGCGCAGTCCGTCGAGACGCAGCACGTCGAGCATGGTGTGTGCAGCGGTCAGGCGAATAGCTGCTTCAGATCCACGTCGGCCTTCTCGGCGGTGGAGAACTCGAGCAACTGACGCGGCGGAAAGCTGAACATGCTCACGATCATGTTGTCCGGGACCTGCTCGCGCCGCACGTTGTAGAGGTTCACGGAGTCGTTGTAGAACTCGCGCCGGTCGGCGATGGCGTTTTCGAGTCCGCTCACTCTCGCGATCAGATGCTGGAACGACTCGTTGGCCTTCAGATCGGGATAGGCCTCCGCGACCGCGAAGATGCTGCCCAGCCCGGCTCGGAGCATCGTTTCGGCCTGACCCAGAGCGGGCATGTCCTGCCGCTCACGCGCTTCGTGCACGCGCGACCGCGCGGCGATGACTTTCTCGAGCGTGGCCTGCTCGAAGGCCTGGTACTGCTTGCAGGTCTCGACCAGTTTGGGGAGTTCATCGTGGCGCTGCTTGAGCACCACGTCGATGTTGGCCCACGCCTTGTCGACGTTGTGCTTGAGTTGCACGAGACCGTTATAGAGCATCACGCCGTAGACCAGGACGAGCGCCGTGACGGCGAGGAGGATCAGCAGGAATGCGCTCATCGGAATGCCTCCTGCCGGGGGCCCTGCAGGGGTGCGACGCACGGAAACTCCCGGCCTTCTGGACCCGCCCGATCAGATCCTGTCTTTCCGTCGGTCCCCGGGCGTCGCAGGGAGTCCGGGAAGCAGGAGGTATGCCGCGAATGTATCGTTTCGTTAGATTTCATGACTCGCTTCCCCGCATGGGCTTGGGTAGAATCGCGCACTTTGCCTGGATCGTGAAACGGTTTTTCTCATGGCGTTGATTGTCCAAAAGTACGGCGGCACGTCCGTCGGTTCGGTCGAACGCATCAAGGCGGTCGCCCGGCGCGTGGCCAAGTGGCGCCGCCATGGGCACGACGTGGTGCTGGTCGTGTCGGCCATGAGCGGCGAAACCAACCGTCTCCTCGGCCTCGCCAAGGACGTGCAGGCTTCCCCCGATCCCCGTGAACTCGACGTGATCGCCTCTACCGGAGAGCAGGTCACGATCGGCCTGGCCGCCATGGCCCTGATCGGCATGGGTGTGAAGGCGCGCTCGTACACGGGTGCCCAGGTCCGTGTGGTCACGGACAGCGCCTTCACCAAGGCACGGATTCTCTCGATCGACGAAGAACGTCTGCGCGCTGACCTCGCTGCAGGCATCGTGCCTGTGGTCGCCGGTTTCCAGGGGATGGACGAGCAGGGGAACATCACCACCCTGGGCCGAGGCGGTTCCGATACTACCGGCGTGGCGCTCGCTGCGGCGCTCCGGGCGGACGAATGCCAGATTTTCACGGATGTCGACGGGGTCTATACGACAGATCCGCGCATCGAGCCTTCGGCCCGGCGCCTCAAGACGGTGACATTCGAAGAGATGCTCGAGATGGCCAGTCTCGGGTCCAAGGTCCTGCAGATCCGCTCGGTGGAGTTCGCAGGCAAGTACAAGGTCCGGCTGCGAGTGGTATCGAGCCTCACCGACCCGGAAATTCCGGTGGAGGAAGAGGCGCAGTCGGGCACACTGATCACGTTCGAGGAAGACGAGAAGATGGAACAGGCGGTCATTTCCGGTATCGCGTTCGCACGCGACGAGGCGAAGCTCACGGTCATGGGAGTCCCCGATCGGCCCGGCATCGCCTACGCCATTCTCGGCCCGATCGGCGACGCCAACATCGACGTCGACATGATCATCCAGAACGCCAGCACCGACGGGAACACCGATTTCTCCTTCACGGTGCCGCGCGGTGACTACGCCAAGGCCACGAGCATTCTCGAATCGGTGAAGCAGCATATTGGCGCGAAGGCGATCGTGGGCGACAATCGAATCTGCAAGGTGTCGATGGTCGGTGTGGGCATGCGCTCCCACGTGGGCATCGCGAGCAAGATGTTCCGCACCCTTGCCGAGGAAGGCATCAACATCCAGATGATCTCCACGTCGGAGATCAAGATCTCCGTGGTGGTCGACGAGAAATACATGGAGCTCGCGGTGCGCGTGCTCCACAAGGCATTCGATCTGGACCAGGCACCGGTCTGACGGCAGGGCAGTGGCCGGTCGGGCATCACGCCGGCATTGATCGGTTGGCCCTCAGGGAGTATCCTTCCGCCCCTTCGGAGACGTGACCGAGAGGCCGAAGGTGCTCCCCTGCTAAGGGAGTATGCGGGCAAAACCTGCATCGTGGGTTCGAATCCCACCGTCTCCGCCAGCGAAGAGCAAGAAGAGTTAGTCGTTTGCAGTTGCAGCGCCCGTAGCTCAGTTGGATAGAGTACCTGGCTACGAACCAGGGGGTCGTGGGTTCAAATCCTGCCGGGCGCGCCAAATAAACAAGGACTTGGGATGAGAATCCCAGGTCCTTTTTCTTTGCTGCGTGACTTTATTGCGTGGTGTCTTCGCGGCCGGCAGGCCCGGCACCGAAAGACCCTTGCCTCACGTGAATCCGGAACATGTCCGATCGGCTTGCCCACGTTGTCTGTCGTTCGCTCGATGCCGCACGCCGGGTGCCTTCCGCGCCTGACGGGCATCGGTGGCGTGCGCTGCACGGGCACCGCTTTTCGCTGCGCCTGCGCGCGGAGCTGCCGGCGCATTGGGCCGCGTTTGCCGGTGCGGAGACCGGTTCGTTGCGGGATGCGCTGTCCGCCTGCACGGGCCCGATCGACTACTCGTGCCTCAATGATCACATGGCAGACCCCAGCGACGAAAACCTCGCGCGCTGGCTGCGTGCCACTCCCTCCGTTCCGGGCATCGTCAGTGCCGCGCTCGACAGTTCGCCGGATCACGGCGTTTATCTGGATGCCGACGCTGCCGTGCATGTCTGGCGGCGATACCGTTTCGAATCCGCGCATCGACTGCCTAACGTCCCGCCCGATCACAAGTGCGGTCGCATGCACGGGCACAGCTTTGCGGTGGTCCTGCACGCGCGCGGTGAGACGGGTGAGGGCGTGGCGCTATCTGATCGGATCGACACCTGCTGGGCGCCGCTCCACGCGGCGTTCGACCACGCGTGCCTCAACGACATTGCAGGTCTGGAGAATCCGACCAGTGAAATCATCGCGCGGTACGTGTGGGAGCGCCTGTTGCCGGCGCTGCCATCGCTGACCCGGATTACGGTCTTCGAAACCGCGAGCTGCGGCGCTCACTACGACGGGCGGGCGCATCGCATCTGGAAAGACTTCTCCCTCGACAGCGCCGTGCAGCTGCGTGCCGCGCCGAAGGACGATCCGCGGGCGAGGATCCACGGCCATACCTATACCCTTCGACTGCATGCCAGCGCCCCTCTCGACGAAGTGCGCGGATGGGCGATCGACTTCGGCGACATCAAGGAGCGTTTCACGCCGACGTTCCTTTTGCTGGACCATCGCCCGCTCCATGAACTGGCGGGCGTCGCGGACAACGATCCCGCGAGCCTCGCGCGCTGGGTGCGGGCGCAGATTGCCGACTCGCTCCCGTGGGTCGATCGCATCGACCTGCTCGAAAGCGACGGTTGTGGTGTGCAGCTGAGCTGGCGCGCCGGTGCCGATTCGCCAGCGATGCCATGACCTACAGCATCAAGGAGATCTTCTACACGCTGCAAGGCGAGGGCATGCAGGCCGGCCGACCCGCCGTGTTCTGCCGCTTCAGCGGCTGCAACCTGTGGTCGGGCCTGGAGCGCGATCGATCCTCCGCCGTGTGCCGGTTCTGCGATACGGACTTCGTCGGGACCGATGGCTCGGGCGGTGGCAAGTTCGGTACGTCGGAATCTCTCGCGGAAGCGGTCGCATCGCATTGGCCATCGCAGGCCGTGGGCGGCAAGCCTTTCGTCGTGTGCACGGGGGGCGAGCCGCTGCTGCAGCTGGATGCGCCGCTGATCTGCGCGCTGCACGCCAAGGGCTTCGAGATCGCCGTCGAGACCAACGGCACGCAACCGGCGCCGCCGGGCCTCGACTGGATCTGCGTCAGTCCGAAGGCGACTGCCCCGCTGGCGCTGACCTCGGGCGATGAACTGAAACTCGTGTATCCGCAGCCCGAAGCGCTGCCGGAAGCCTTCGAGTCGCTGTCCTTCCGACATTTTCTGCTGCAGCCGATGGACGGACCGGACCGGGAGCGCAACACCCGGCTCGCACTCGACTACTGCCTGGCGCATCCCCGCTGGCGCCTCAGTCTGCAGACCCACAAGATCCTGCAGATTCCCTGATCCCGGCGACGAGGCGGAATCAGCGGCTCACGGCCACTGCCTGACCGCCACCGTCTCGAGCTGAAATCCGCTGATGGCCGCGTCGTGGCCCAGCCACTGATCGATCGAGAAGCTGTGTTCGCCTGTCGGGACGTTCTTGCGCCCGAACGGCCATAGTTCTCCAACCGCGACCGTATTGCCGTCCTTGTCGATCGCCCGAAGCCGGACGCGGACACCTACCGGTTCCGCGCAGCGATTCGCGAGAATCGCCGTTCCCTTGAGAACGGGATACGGATCGGTGGGGCTGGTCTCCACCCATTCGGTGCGGTCGATGCGCAGCTCGATCTCGTTCTCCTCGCATCCGGCCTCGGCGACGCCTGTCGCGGCGAGCAGGGCGAGCCCGGCAGCGACGGAGGCTGCGTTTCGCGTCATCGATCGATCTCCTCTTGTTCTGGCGTGGCACCGGAATCTCCCGGACCGCTCACCGCCGCCTGCAGTTGCTGCATCTCGACGAGGCGGCGATACAGACCGCCGTCCCGGCGCATGAGCGTGTCGTGATTGCCGATCTCCGCAATCCGCCCGTGACTCATCGCGACAATGCGGTCGGCGTCGCGGATTGTAGCGAGACGATGGGCCACCGAGACGACCGTCAGCCGTCCCGCCAGAGCTGCCAGCGTGCGCTGGACCTGCTGTTCGGTCTGGGTGTCGATCCGGGAGGTCGCCTCGTCCAGAAGCAGGATGCGCGGCTTTCCGGCAAGTGCCCGGGCGATGGCGATGAGCTGGCGTTCACCGGCGGAAAGCCGGGCGCCGCCTTCGCCGAGCAGCGTGTCGTACCGCAGGTCGAGGCGCTCGATGAAGGCGTCGGCGCCGGCGGCACGCGCGGCGTCCTCGATCTGCGCGGACGTCAGCGCGCGACCCATCGCGATGTTCTCCCGCACGGTGGCGGCGAGCAGGAAGGGGTCCTGCGGCACGAGGCCGACTGTTTCGCGGAAGGCGGCCTCGTCGAGATCCGCGATCGGCGCACCGCCCAGCAGCAGCCGGCCTTGCGTCGTGGGATAGAAGCGCAGGAGCAGCGCGAGGAGCGTGCTCTTGCCGCTGCCAGTCGCGCCGACTACGCCGATGAATTCCCCCGGTGCGATCGCCAGCGACACGTCGTGCAGTACGGGCCTCGCCGGGTCGTATCCGAACGTGACCGAGTCGAAGAGAATGCTGCCGTCGGCCGCGCGGGCACTCGATGCCGGGCGGTTGGCCTCGGCTTCGTCCAGCAGGGCGTTCACGCGCGCGGCGGAGATGACGGCCTGCTGCAACTGGGAGAACTGCATCGTGAGCTGGATGAGCGGCTCGGTGACTCGCGCAAGGTAGCTCACGAACGCGTAGAGCACGCCTACCTCGACGGCGCCAAGACTGCCTCCCGCGTCCCGAAGCCCGAAGGCGAGGATCACGAGCGCGAGCATCGCGACGTTGAGCAGATCCAGGGCGGGGCGCAGCAGCCAGGCGTTGGCGCGAAGCTCCAGCTTGCGGGACTGGAAATGAGCCTCGTTCAAGTCGGCGTAGCGTTGCGCGTACGTTTGAATGGCGCCGGTCGCCTGCAGCACCGCCATGCCGCCGATGGCCTCGGCGGTCTGCACGTTGAGTTCACCGCGCAACTCGCGCGTCCGCGCGACCGCCGGTGCCGACAGCTTCCGATACAGAGAGACGATCGCCCACACGGCCGGACCCAGCGCGGCCACGATCAGCATCAGCCGCCATTCCAGGAAGGCCATGGTCACGATGAGCGTGGTGAGCATCACCACGGCGTCCAGCATCACGAACAGCACTTGAACGTACAGGAGCTTCACGGCTTCCGTGTCGTTGGTGACCCGGCTTACGACCTGGCCGGTGATGGCCCGGTCGAAGAAGGCGATCGGCAGTCTCAGCACGTGGTCGTAAACCGTCTCGCGCAGTCGCTGCACCGACCGCATCGCGACGCCCGCGAGCCGGGCAAGCTGGAAGTAGCGCACCCACGATGCCGTGGTCCCCGCGATCAGCGCGCCGATCAGCAGGCCCGCGATGGCACCGATGGCCGGATCGCGAGGCATGAGATAGCGATCGATGAACGCTTTGCCGAGCACGGGGCCGATCGCATCGAGCGCGCCCGCCACGGCAAGGCCGATGAGTGCGAGGACGAGATTGCGGCGCTCGGGCTGGGCCGACCGCCACAGGAGGCGAGCCGCGCGGCGGCTGGGCGGCACCGTGGGACCGGCCGGGGAATCAGTCGGCATCGAGGGAAGCCTCCAGCTGCTGGACGCGCCACTGCTTCGCATACCAGCTGTCGCGGGCGTCGCGCGCCAGGAGCTCGGCGTGCGAGCCGGCCTCGTGGACCTGACCGTGGCGTAGCACGAAGATGCGATCGGCATCGGCCACGGTCGACAGCCGATGGCTCACGATGAGCGTCGTCCGGCCGACCCGCCCGGCGCGCAGATGTTCAAGGATCCGGTGCTGGGTGTCGCTGTCCACCGCCGATAGTGCGTCGTCGAGCAGGAGGAACGGCGCCTCGGACAGGAGGGCGCGGGCAAGGGCGATGCGCTGGCGTTGCCCGCCGGAGAGCGTGACGCCGCGTTCGCCGACCACCGTGTCGTAGCCGTCGGGCAGACGGCGGATGTCCTCGTCGACCTCGGCCGCGAGGGCGGCGGCGATGATCTCTGCGCGGCTGGCGGAAGGACGCGCGAGCGCGATGTTCTCCGCCACGGTGGTGGAGAACAGCGCCGGTTCCTGCGGCACCCACGCGCTCGCGGCCCGCAGGGCATCCAGGCGGTAGTTGGTGAGCGGCACGCCGTTCAGGCGTACCCGGCCTCCCTGCGGATCCCACTGACGCATGAGCAGCGCGAGCAGCGTGCTCTTGCCGCTGCCGGTCGGGCCGACGATGCCGACCGTGGTGCCGGGTTCGATGGTGAGCGTGAGCGAATCGATGGCCGGTCGGTTGCCGGCGGGGTAGGCGAAGGTGACGCCGTCGAATCCGATCTCACCGGGCGTCACCGTGGCCACGCCACCCTCGTCCTGCACGGCGAGCGGCTGGTCCAGCACCGCGGAGAGTCGATCCCAGGCGGCGCGTCCCCGCTCCCACAGCGACAGGACGGCACCCGTCGCGTACATCGGCCAGACGAGCTGACCCAGATACAGACCGAAGCTCGTCAGCTGGCCGATGGTGATCTCGTCGTGCCAGACGAGCCATCCGCCGAGTGCGATGGAGGCGGTGGCCGCGACGGACAGCGAGGTGCCCACCGCGGGTTCGTAAAGTGCCTCCCATCGCTGAGCCTCGAAGCTCGCGTCGGCGGCCGACTTCGCCAGTCCCGAGAATCGCTGGGCATTGGCCGATTCGAGGCCGAGCGCGCGCACCGCGCGCACCCCGGCAAGACTCTCCTGCACGTGGTCGTTCAGCGCGCCGAAGGTGTCCAGCGCCTGCCGGGAATGGAGATGCAACTGGACGGAGATGCGCCAGAACGCGAAGGCGAGAAATGGAAACGGCAGCAGCGCGACGAGCGCGAGGCGCCAGTCGACGAACGCGGCCATCGTCGTGACGACCAGGATGAATGTGAGGGTGCCGTCGAAGGCGGCAAGGACGGCTTCGCCGCCGGCGAGTTCGATGGCATCGACGTCGTTAGTGGCGAGCGCCATGAGATCGCCCGTGCGCCGGCCGCCGTAGAACGAAGGGCCCTGCTCGCCGAGCCGTGCGAACAGGGCGAGGCGAAGCTGAACACCCATGCGGTACGTCGTCGCGTAGAGGATGAGTCGCCACGCCACGCGAAAGCCGTAAATCATGACGCCGGCGGCGGCCAGCAGCGCGACTTCACGCCAGAGTGCGCCATCGGCGGCACCGCCAGCCACGAGGAGGTCGACCAGATGGCCGACCTGTCTTGGCAGCCACACCGTGAGTGACGCGATGCCTGCGAGCATGAGCGCCGACCCGCCGTACGCGAGCGCGTGGCGCCGGACGAAGGGAACGATCAGTTGCGCGAGGGTCATCTCAGTGGGCGTGGCGGCGGTGGGTCCGCCGGGCGTGGCCCGTCAGCACGACGATCGGCGCTGCGCCGGACGCGTGCGGCAGCCCGACCGCAGAAACGGAAACGTCAGACAGGGACTTCGCCGAGCACCGTGCAGCGACGGATCACGCGGCGTTGGGTGGCAGGGTCGTACAGCCCGGCGCGGTGCTGCACGCAGCGGTTGTCCCACACCATCATCTCGCCGGCATTCCAGCTGTGGGCATAGCAGAGATCCGGGTGGATGACGAGGGTGTTGAGTTCCTCGATGAGTGCACGGCCTTCGTCGTAGGGCATGCCCACGATGTACTCGGCGTGGTCGCCCAGGAACACGCAGCGCCGCCCGGTTTCCGGATGCGTACGCACGACGGGATGGTCGACGGGCGGGACAGCCTGCTTCTGTGCTTCCGTCATCGGGTCCTCGCCGTGGCGCCGGGTCCGCGAGAAGTCCAGGTTGTGCACGGCCCGCAGGCCTTCGATGCGCGCCTTCCAATCGGGGCTCAGGCGCTCGTACGCGAGGTACATGTCGCAGAAGTTGGTCTCGCCGCCGGTTTCCGTGGCGACCTCCGCGTAGATGATCGTGGCCTGCCCGGTCACCCGTCGCCACGAACCGTCCGTGTGCCATGCGAGCGTGCCCTTGTCCGGATACTTGCCGTTCGGGTTGCCGTTCTCGTCGAGGTTCGACAGCCGATACAGCTCCGGAAAGCCGTCGCTGTGGTACTGGTTCATCACGTGGATCTGCACCTCGCCGAACTGCCGGGCGAAGCCGACCTGACGCGCGGGCTCCAGGTGCTGCACACCGAAGAGCAGGATCTGGTATTGGAGAAAGGCGTCGTACACGGCATCGAACACATCGGGCGGGATGTCGCGCGAGAAGTCGAGCCCGATGATCTCCGCGCCGAGATTCGGCGACAGCGGTCGGACGTCGAAAGGCCACTGGGTGCGCGAGAGGCGGGCGGCGGTCTTGGGCATGGCGGTCCGGGGATGCGTCGGTGATGGAAGGTCAGGGCAGCGTTCGCAATGGTACTGCGCCCGCGGTCACTTGCGCTGGGCCTCGCGGACGATGTGCTCCGCCTGGAGGATGACCGGCCGATCCACCATGCGTCCGTCGACCGCGATGGCCGCGCCCGAAGCCTTCTCGGCGGCAGCCATCACGCGCTGCGCCCACGCCAGCTGCTCGGCGCTGGGCACGAAGCACTGGTTCACCAGCGGGACCTGGCGCGGGTGGATGCAGAGCTTGCCGCCGAAGCCGAGCCGCTTGGCGCGCAGCGTGTCGGCTTCGAGGCGCTCCGGCTCGTCGATCTCGGTGCACACGCCGTCCACGGGCGGCGGCAGTTTCGCGAGACGCGAGGCAAGCACGATCTGCGAGCGGAAGAACAGCAGTTCCTCGCCTTCCCCCTCGATGCCCAGGTCCACCTGGAGATCGATGCTGCCGAACACCAGGCGCTGCACGGCCGGCTCCGACGCAATTTCACGCAGCCGATCGATGCCGACGGCGGTCTCGATGAGCGGCAGCAGCGCGGGCCCACCCGGCCTGCAGAGGTCGCGAACCGCCTGACTGATCTGCTCGGCCTTCGGCAGCACAATGCCGGCCACGCCGGGCGAGCGGCACAGCGCCACGTCGGCCTCGTGCCAGGGGGTTTCGGCGGCATTCACCCGGATGTGAACGGGGCGGTCTGCGCGCAGCCAGGCGGCAAGCGCGGCACGCGCGTTGTCCTTTTCGCCGGGAGGGACGGCATCCTCGAGGTCGACGATCACGGCGTGGCTGCCGGAGGTCACGGCGCGCTCGAAGCGCTCCGGACGGTTGCCGGGGACGAACAGATACGATCGGGCAAGCGAAATCATGTTGAGACGGTGAGGGTTGAGCGGCGTCGGCGCTGGCGGCTCCGACGGCGGAGCGGCATCGTATCCGAGCCGGGCCGCGATGGCACCGTCATGGGCGGAAATTCGGCTGAACGACGCTGTCGGAGCACGATTCAGCCGGGCGAGCGCGTCACGCCGAGCGCCGTGGCGACTTCGAGCACGTGCGCGCGCTCGGTGTCGCTCAACCGGTTGACGGGCGGGATCGTGTTGCCGCAGTCCATGCCAAGGCGGGCGGACAGCACGACCTTGCACACGGCAGCGGGTGCGCCGTACATCCAGACGAGATCCACGAAGGGCCGCACGGTGTCCTGCAGGCGCTTTGCCGTGGCGATGTCACCGGCTTTCCAGGCGCGATGCAGCGCCGAGTAGTGCCAGGGCGCCAGGCTGAGGGGCGCGTCGATGGTCCCCACAGCGCCCATCGCCAGCGACGGCAGCGGGAAAGCGCCGTTGCCCGAGAAGCACACGAGGCCCATGTCGGCGAAGACGCGGATGTCCGAGAAGGTGAAGGCCGAATGCTTGAGCCCCTTCAGCGTGGGAATCGCCCGGACGAACTTCTCCATGAGGGCCGGCACGGTCTCCACCTGCGTGAGCTGGGGCAGGTTGTAGACGAAGAACGGGAGATCGCCTGCCGCATCGGCCACGGCCTGGTAATGCTCCACGCGCCCGCGATCGTTGCTCGGGAAGAACAGCGGCGGGAGACAGCAGACGGCATCGCAGCCGACCGCCCGGGCATTGCGCGCAGCCTTCACGGCCGAGGCCGTGCTCATGGCACCGACGTGCATGATGACCGCCGCCTTGCCGCGACAGGTCTCGGCGGAGACTCGCGCCACCGTGTCGCGCTGATCTTCCGTCAGGATCGGACCCTCGCCCGTGCTGCCGGCCATCCAGAAGCCGTCGGCGCCGTGGCGCATGTTGTCCTCGAGCAGGGCGCGCAGTGCGGTCTCGTTCACACGGCCGTCGGCGGTGGTCGGGGTGGGCGGGGCGGGGAAAACGCCCTCGAAAGGAAGCGGCATGGGGACTCTCCGGAGTAGGGGCAGCGGGGTCAGGCAGCGGGGTCAGGCGGCGGTGTATCCGCCGTCCACGATGATCTCGGCGCCCGTGATGTAGGACGCCTCGTCGGACGCGAGGAACAGGGCGGCGTAGGCAGCCTCCTCGGCGGTGCCAGCGCGGCCCAGCGGGACTGCCGCGAGGGCACGGGCACGCACAGCGGGATCGGCGGCGGTCACGGACGTGCGCATCGGCGGCATCATGCCCGGGTGCACGGAGTTGACGCGGATGCCGTCGCGGCCGAACTGCACGGCCGCGGACTTGGTGAGCACGTGGATGCCGGCCTTCGCCGCGTTGTAGCCCATGTGCACGAACTCCTGGCCGATGAGGCCGGAGATCGACGAGAAGTTGACGATGCTGCCGCCACCGGTCTTCTTCATGGACTCGATGGCGTACTTCACCCCGAGGAAGGTGCCGCGCAGATTCACGGCGGTGAGCTTGTCGAAGTACGCGACGTCGAGCCGGTCGGGCACGGCGCCGCTGATGCCCGCGTTGTTCACGACGATGTCGAGACGGCCATAGCGCTGCTGGATCTCGCCCATCACGGCGACCCACTGTGCCTCGTCCTGCACATCGAGAGACAGGTACAGGGCATGGCCGCCGGCGCCGTTGATGGCGGCGGTGACCTGTCGGCCCTCTGCCTCCAGAATGTCCGCGAGGATCACCTTCGCGCCTTCGCGGGCGAACAGGCGGGCCATCGCTTCGCCCATGCCGTGGGCGGCGCCGGTGATCAGTGCGACCTTGCTGGCGAGTCTCATCGTCGTCATTCCTCCGTGTCGTTGTGTTGTCGTCTCGTCGTCGCGGCGATGTCAGGCCGGACGGTCGGCTTCCGCGCGCTGTTTCCCGAATGCCACGAACCAGTCGATCGACCCCGGATTCGCCATGGAGTCGCGGTTGACGGCGCGGGCAGGCGGCTGGCCCAGCAGAATCTTCTTGACGGGCACTTCGAGCTTCTTGCCCGAGATGGTACGCGGCACTTCGCGGATCGCCACCACGTCGTTCGGCACATGCCGCGCGGAAAGACCGGTGCGGATCGCATCGAGGAGCGTCCGGCGCAGGGGCTCCGGCACGACATCACTGCCGTCGCGCAGGACCACGAACAGCACCATGTACGACTCGCGACCGAGATATTCGAGGTCGATGACGAGCGAGTCGCTCACCTCCGGGAAGGCCTCGACGACGCGGTAGATCTCGCTGGAGCCCATGCGGATGCCGTGGCGGTTGATGGTGGAGTCGCTGCGGCCATAGATCACGCCCGTGACCGATTCGGGACGGGCGTGCAGTTCAAGCCAGTCGCCGTGGCGCCAGAGGCCGGGGTACGTCTCGAAGTAGCTCTCGGCGTAGCGGCGGCCGTCGGTATCTCCCCAGAAGTACAGCGGCATCGAGGGCATGGGCAGAGTGCAGACGAGCTCGCCTACGGCGCCCATCAGCGGCTTGCCTTCGTCGTCGAACGCATAGGTGGCGGAACCCAGCGGGCGGCACTGCATCTCGCCCGCATACACAGGCAGCGTGGGGCAGGACCCGACGAACGCGGCACCCGGGTCCGTTCCTCCCGAGATCGAGGCAAGCAGGAGATCCGAGGCGATGTTCTCGTAGACCCATTCGTACCCGTCCGCCGTGAGCGGCGAGCCGGTGCTGCCCAGGGTGCGCAGGGCGGACAGATCGAACCGGTCGCGGGGGCGCAGGCCGTTCTTCCGGCATAGCGCGAGGAAGGCGGGGCTCGTGCCGAAGAATGTCGCGCGCTCCTCCGCGGCCAGGGTCCAGAGCGTGTCCAGATCGGGATGGCCCGGATTGCCGTCGAACTGCAGCACCGTGCAGCCCATGCACAGCGTCGAGACCAGCAGGTTCCACATGATCCAGCTCGTGGACGAGAACCAGAAGAAGCGATCGTCGGGACCCACGTCCAGATGCAGGCAGACGCCCTTGAAATTCTCGATCACGACGCCACCGTGACCATGGACGATGGGCTTTGGCATGCCGGTCGTGCCCGACGAATAGACGATCCACAGCGGATGGTCGAAGGCCACGGGCGTAAAGCGTGGCACCGCGGGTGTCGCGAGAAGGACATCGCTCCGGAGTACGGTGACAGCACGATCCAGACCGCCGAGATCGAGCGATGCCGCCGGGTCGAGGTACGGCACGAACACCACCGCCTCGACGGACGGCAACTGCGCGACCAGTTCGCGGACGATCTCACGCCGGTCTACGGCCTTGCCGCCGTAGCGGTAGCCGTCCACGGCGAATAGCACGCGCGGCGAGATCTGCCGGAAGCGATCGAGCACGCTCACGGCGCCCATGTCCGGCGAGCAGCTCGACCAGATCGCACCCAGACTGGTCGTCGCGAGGAGGGCGAACACGCTCTCGGGAATGTTGGGCATGTACGAGACGACCCGGTCCCCGGCGGTGATGCCGAGGGCGCGCAGTTCGCGCGAGAAGGCGCCCACGCACCCTTCGAGCGCCGCCCAGGATATTTCGGTGCGAGGGCGCGTCTCGGACCGGAAAACGATGGCGGTCTGCGTTGTCGCATCCGGGTTCCGCGCTCTTGCCAGGGCATGCTCGGCGTAGTTGAGCGTCGCGCCGTCGAACCATCTGGCGCCGGGCATGACGCGGCGATCCAGCACGCGGGTGTATGGTGAGTGGGTAATGGGAGTGAAGTACTCCCACAGGGTTTCCCAGAACGCCTCGAGGTCGTCGACCGACCACTGCCAGAGGGCTTCGTAGTCCGTGAAGGCGAGTCCGTGGCGCTGCTCGAGCCATTGGCGATAGTGGGTGATCCGGGCGGACGCGATGCGTTCGGCACTCGGACGCCATAGGGGCGAAGGGGAAGACATGAATGGGTTCGGCCTGACCGGGCTGCGGAAGAGGGCGCATGTTACCCCGCCTCAAACGGCCACCGATGGGGGACAATGCGAAGTCGACAGATGGTTGGGAGGCAAGTCCCGTTGAACCCCCCGAAGACCCACCGCAAGGCGCGCAGTCCTGAAGGTGGGAGAACGACCGCCGGCCGCCCGGCACGCAGCGCATCGCCCGCCGGACGGAAGCCCGTCCCGGCCAAGCCGCCCGAGGTTCGCCCCGACAGGCCGGCCGACGGAGCCCCCCGCTTCTCCGGGGGGGAAGGCATGGTCCGCATCTCCAAGCTGATGTCCGAAAGGGGCATCTGCTCCCGCCGGGAAGCCGATCTCTACATAGAGCGTGGCTGGGTGTACGTCGACGGCGCCCGGGTCACCGAGCTGGGCGCGCGCGCCGCGCCCACCCAGACGATCACCCTCGATCGCGCGGCCAAGGCCGCCCAGCAGGCACAGATCACGGTCCTCCTGCACAAGCCTGTCGGCTACGTATCGGCCCAGGCCGAGGACGGACACCAGCCCGCCGTCACGCTCGTCACGGCCGATCGCCGGTTTGCAGGTGACCCAACCGGCATCCCCTTCGACGCGGTACATCGCAAGGGGCTAGCCCCTGCCGGCCGGCTCGACATCGATTCCACCGGGCTGCTCGTGCTCACCCAGGATGGCCGGATCGCGAAGCAGCTGATCGGCGAACACGGCGAGGTCGAGAAGGAATACCTTGTTCGCGTGGAAGGAGATCTCTCCGCGGAGGGCCTGGCGCTGCTCAACCATGGCTTGAGCCTGGACGGGCGCCCGCTTCAGCCGGCGCAGGTCACCTGGCAGAACGAGGACCAGTTGAAGTTCGTGCTGAAGGAAGGGCGCAAGCGCCAGATCCGACGCATGTGCGAACTGGTGGGGTTGCGAGTGACCGGCCTGAAGCGCGTGCGCATCGGCCGGGTTCGTCTGCTCGACCTGCCGCTGGGGCAGTGGCGCTATCTCGGCGCCGGCGAGCGGTTCTGACAGGACAGCGCGCCGCGTGGAGTCGAGACAGGACACTCCCGGTGAAAGCGACCTGCCGCCCCTGATCCGGGCGCTGCGGGACCCGAACCGCTATCCGCATCCGGTAGACCGGGTGAAGGTCATCGAGACCCACATCTCCTACGTGGTCCTCGCAGGCGACTTCGCCTACAAGATCAAAAAGCCGCTCGCGCTGGGCTTCCTCGACTTTCGTCAGCTCCATCGCCGTCACTACTTTTGTGAGGAGGAACTGCGCCTCAACCGGCGTTTCGCCCCGCAGATCTACCTCGATGTGCTCGCGATTTCCGGCACGCCCGACGCGCCGCGGCTGGGCGAGGGCGGCAAGGCGATCGAGTATGCCGTGCAGATGCGTCGCTTCTCCCAGGGGAGCGTGGCCACCACGCTGGCCGCCAACCACGAGATCGGCGTCGCGGACGGCGCCGCGTTGGCCGAGATGCTCGCCTCGATGCACGCGGCTGCGCAGACGGCGACCCGCGGCGCGCCGTTCGCGACTTCGGAGGTGATCGGCGAACAGGCGCGCGCGAACATCGATGCCTTGCAGGCACTGCTGGAAGACGCCGCCTCGCGCGCGCTGCTGGGCGAACTGAGCGCCTGGACCGAGGTGATGCTCACGCGGCTGGCGCCCGCGTTCCAGGAGAGGCTGTTCCGCGGGGCGGTGCGCGAATGTCATGGCGACCTGCATCTCGGCAACATCTGCTGGCTCGAAGGCGCGCCCGTGCCGTTCGACTGTCTGGAGTTCGATCCGGCGCTGCGGTGGGTGGACGTGATGAGCGAACTCGCGTTCCTGCTCATGGATCTCCTCGACCGGAAACTCGGGCCCGTCGCCTGGCGGTGCCTCGACCGCTATCTCGAGATCACCGGGGATTACGAGGGCGTGGGGGTGCTGCGCTTCTATCTCGTCTACCGGGCGCTGGTGCGGGGGAAGATCGCCGCCCTTCGGGCCGCGCAGGAAGGCATTCCGGGCGATCAGCGGGTGGAAGCCCTGGGTTACCTGCGCCTTGCAGGCGACCTCATTCGTGATCAGCACCGCGCCATGATTCTCATGCATGGCCTCTCGGGATCCGGCAAGTCGACGGTGGCCAGGGCACTTGTGGACGGGCTCGGTGCCATCCGGCTGCGCTCCGACGTCGAGCGCAAGCGCATGCACGGGCTGTCCGCCGAGGCCAGTAGCGATGAGGCCCAGCGAGCGCAGATGTACAGCGCCGCCGCGAGCGAGCAGGTCTACACCCGCCTTTGCGAGCGAGCCGTCGCGCTGGCCGTCGGGGGCTGGCCCGCGATCGTCGACGCCGCCTTCCTGCGGCGCGAGGAGCGGGACCGGTTTCGCACGGCGGCCGCCAGGCAGGGGTTGGCATTTCGCATCGTCTCGTGTTCGGCATCCCCGGCCGTGCTGCGGGAGCGCGTGGCCCGACGTGCGGAGCTGAGCACCGACGCCTCGGAAGCCACGGTCGCCGTGCTGGACAAGCAGGCGTCCTGGATCGAACCGCTTGGCGTGGATGAGGTGCCGATGAGCATCGCGGCGGACTCGACCCGGCCGGACCCGTGCGTGACCCGCCTGCGCGGCATCATCGGTGACAGCCCCTTCCGGACCTGACGGAAAGTGGCGAACATCGCCCCGTGGTCGGCGTGCCGGCATCCGGGTCGCACTCCGTTGACCCTGTCCTGAGCAGGGCCGGGAGGCGTGGCATGGGCCGTGCTGACGTCCTCCCCGTCCGAGGCTGCCCCCGGTCCCTTCGCTCCCAGGCGGAGAGCCCTGGCGCCGCCGTCCGTCCAGCCCAGCATCGAGGAGAAGGCATGGCTACGCAGCAACTGGTCTACGAGAACGTCGCCCCCGTCAACAGCGTCCGGCACAAGGGCTGGTCCGTGGAGGTGGGCAGCGACTACAGCTTCGCGAAGAAGGTGAACTCCATGCCGCTCATGGCCGTGGAGATCCCGTTCGCCGCAGCCGACTACGCCGTCGTGTTTGCGGGCAACGAGCAGGCCGTGATGCCTGCCGTGATCCTCGGCGTGCGCAGCAACGACAATCTATTCATCAAGGCCGACGGGAGCTGGGACGCGCGCTATGTGCCCGCGTTCGCGCGGCGCTACCCGTTCGTCTTTTCCAGCAGCGATGACGGCGGCACGTTCACGCTGTGCATCGACGAAGCGTTCTCCGGCTTCAATCAGGCGGGCAAGGGCGCGCCTCTGTTCGAGGACGAGGGCAAGGCCTCTCCTTACGTGCAGAACGTGCTCAACTTCCTGCAGGAGTATCAGTCCCAGTTCCTGCGCACCCAGTCGTTCTGCAAGACCATCCAGGAATCCGGTCTGCTGGAGCCGATGCAGGCGCAGATCACCACCCCGGGTGGCGAGAAGCTCTCGCTGAGCGGCTTCATGGCGGTCAACCGTGACAAGCTGAAAGCCCTGTCGCCCGAGAAGCTGGCCATCCTCGCCAAGACGGACGAACTGGAACTCATCTACCTCCACGTGAATTCCATGCGCAACTTCCAGGGCATGATCGATCGTCTCGGGAAGACGGAAGTGGCGGGCGGCAAGGCTGCCTCGGAATCCGCGCCCGCATGACCGGCGCGACCGAACCCTTGCTGGTGACCCGCGAAGGCGGGGTGGTCCACCTCACCTTCAATCGGCCGGAAGTCCTCAATGCGCTGAACCTTCCACTGGCAGCGGCCTTCCGCGACGAATGTCTGAAGCTGGCGGGCGACCCGTCGGTCCGGGTGGTGGTGCTGAAGGGCGCGGGTCGCGGCTTCATGGCAGGGGGCGATATCGCTGTCATGCGCCAGGACCCCGTCGCGAACGCGGGCGCGCTGATCGAGACGATGCACGAGGGACTCCAGGCGCTCGCCGGCATGGCGGCACCGGTGCTCGCGTCGCTGCATGGTGTGGTGGCCGGCGGTGGTCTCGGCGTCGCTCTTGCGGCCGATCTTGCGATCGCGGCAGAGGGCACCAAGTTCAATCTGGCCTACGCCAACATCGGCACCAGTTGCGACTGTTCCAATTCGTGGTCGCTGCCTCGGCTGGTGGGGCTCAGAAAGGCGCTGGAGATCGCGCTGCTGAGCGACACCTTCGATGCACAGGAGGCTCTGCGCCTAGGGCTGTTGAACCGCGTCGTGCCGGGGGACCGGCTCGCCGAGGAAACCGATGCCATCGCGCGGCGACTCGCGGCCGGAGCGCCTCTGGCGCTTGGCAACCTCAAGCGGCTGATGCGTGAATCGCTCGGGCGCTCCTTTCCGGAACAACTGGAAGCCGAAAGGCAGGCCTTTCTGCAGTGCGCGGCCACCCGTGACTTCGCCGAAGGCACGGGCGCCTTTCTCGAGAAGCGCCCCCCGAAGTACGAGGGGCGCTGAGGTCCTGCGTTACGCAGCCGCCTGGCGCTTGCGCCAGGCCGTCGCGCCCACGAGGCCGAGACCGGCCAGCATCAGCGCGTAGGTCTCGGGTTCCGGAATGGGTTGAAGGGTAAGGAACCCTCGGATCTCGCCCCCTCCGAACGAAGTGCTGTGGATGTTGAGATAGGCGCGACCGCTGCCGATGCCTGCCAGCAACGCGCTGAACGCTGTCCCGGTCGTTCCACCGTTGGCATTGATGAACGCGGAATTCCAGGACCCGGTCTGCGTCATGTCGAAGGTCTGGTCATACGTCCCTTCCTTCACGCCCGAGGGAAACCCGGGAAAGGTCGGCAGGGGCGTCGCCACGCCGGCATTGAGGAGGCCCGGCTCGGTGGTGCAGCAATGGACGTGGGCGTTGGTGGTGTTGCCCAGCAGACCCGAGAACGACGCCTCCACCCGCATCATGAAGGTGTCCTCGTTGATGGTGAATTTCGCCGAGCCCGTGCCGGGCGAGGCATTCGGAGGCGATTCGTTCGGGCCCGATAGCGAGGCGATGTAGATCACGTTATGGGCCAGCGCGGGCAGTGCCAGGGCAGTGAGCGCGGCGGCAATCGCGGCGCGGAGGAAGTTTCGGGGCATGGTCTTCTCCTGGAGGTCGTGGGGCTCGACTCGCGGCGGGCGAGCCTGCACACGCACTGTCAGGGCATCCTGGCGCAGTGGCAAGTGACAAAGTCACATAGCGGGTGCGAATGCGCCGGAGGGCGCGCGCTCGCGCCACCCCGTCGTCATGTTCCCGTCACGTCCGTCCGTATCGGCCCAGCACCACGTCCAGCGCGGCACCGCCGTCGATCTCCTCGCGGATGCGGTTCTCGCGTTCGGTGATGCGTTCCGCCTCGTCCAGCACGAAAGCGATGTGTTCCGCCGGCACCACGACTACGCCATCGGCATCCCCGAGCAGGAAATCCCCTGGGCGCACGCTGACCCGCTTGCTGGTCGCGCCCGGCATCGCCACCGGAATGCCGCAGCCGGTGACCTTCCAGCGCGTGATCGACTGTACCGGGGAGCGATAGCGCGAGTAGACCGGAATCCCGTGCCGCGCGATGCCGTCGGCGTCACGCACGCCACCGCTCACCACCATGCCCGTGCAGCCGCGGACCTTCATGCCGAGGGCCAGCAACTCGCCGAAGCAGGCCATGCCTTCGGCGTCTCCCGCCCAGACGGACACCACACCGGGCGTCATGCCCTCGATCGCCGCCATCTTGTCGGGGTCGCCCGGTCCCACGTACGGCGTCATCTGTCCCCGGACCGTGTAGGCGAATCCGGCGAGCTTCGGCTGGTTGGGCGACAGGCGCACGAGATCCGTCGCGAGCGCCTGGTTCGGCAGCGAGACCTTCTCGAGCACGTCGGAGACAGTCGTGGTGTCCACGTGGAGGAACCGGTCGCGGATGGCCTGATCGGCGGGCTTCATGCCGGCACCTTCTGTCCGGGAAGCTGCAGTCCGGCACGCGGCCAGTCGACCTCCAGCAGATTGCCGAAGCCGGAGAGCGTGACGTAGAGCTTGCGCAGACCGGCGCCGCCGAAGGCGACATTGGTGCAGTAGGGCTCGTTGGCCTCGTGGAACTCGAGCCAGTCGCCGGCCGGGCTGATCACGCTCACGCCACCGGTGATGAGGGTCGCCACGCAAATGTTGCCGCCGGCTTCGACCTTGAGGGAGTCGAACCGCCGGTAGCCGGGCAGACCCGCCACCAGCTTGCCGCCATGAGGGGATGGGAAGGGATCCTTGGCCACGGTGCCCTCGCCCGTGATGGGGAAGGCCCACAGGCGCGCCGGTTCTGTCTCGGCGACGTAGAGGGTCGAGCCGTCGGGCGACAGGCCGATGCCGTTGGGGGTGATGAGCGGAAAGACTGCCTCGCGGATGAGACTGCCATCGGTGCGGGCGTAGTACACCGCGCCGCGGTCCATCAGGCGACCGTAGACCTTGCCGAGATCGGTGAACCAGAAGCCGCCCTTGCCGTCGAGCACGATGTCGTTCGGCCCCTTCAGCGGGATGCCGTCGCACTGCGTGTAGAGATCCTCGAAGCGGCCCGATTCGGGGTCGACGCGCTGGATCCGTCCGCCGATGTAGTGGTCGGCGCGGCCGTGTGGCCGAAACAGGCCATCGGCTTCGCGCGTCCAGTTGAAGCCGCCGTTGTTGCACACGTAGAACATGCCGTCGGGGCCGATCGCGGCGCCGTTGGGGCCGCCGCCCAGATTGGCGATGACGCTCGTGCGGCCGTCCGGGTGCACGCGCGTCAGTGTGCCTCGGGCGATCTCCACCAGTACGACCGAGCCGTCCGCCATCACGACGGGGCCTTCGGGGAACTGCAGTCCCGTGGCCACGGTGCGGCCCGCGAGCCTGAATTGGGTTGTCACGACGTTTCCTCCCGGATTGAGAATCGTGCGGCGCCTGACGATCGATTGCCCGGTTCAGGACTGGCTCCGCATCCGGTCCGACGATAGCATGGGGTCTCCCCTCCAAGAGCACAGCGCGCCCATGGCACGTATCGTCCCCCACGGCTGGCGCGAGGCCGCGGCCACCGGCGCGGCAGCGCGCGAGATCGAGACTCTCTCCCGGCTGGCCGACGGGCTGCCCGACGACTACACCGTCTACCACGGTGTCCACTGGACACGCCTCGACCAGGGCGCGTCGGTGTATGGGGAGATCGACTTCGTCGTCGTGGCGCCGTCCGGTCGCACATTGCTCATCGAACAGAAGTCCGGCTTCCTGCAGGAGACCGCGGATGGTCTCGCGAAGACCTACGGAGGCCGGTCCCGCAGCGTGGTCGTCGGACTCGCCGCAAGCGCGCAGGCCGTTCAGGAACGCTTCGCGACCGACCACGACGGCGCGGTGCTGCCGGTCGAGACGCTCTTCTTCTGCCCGGACTACCGGGTGCGCCAGCCGGCGGTCGCGGGTATCGAGCCGTCGCGGATCGTCGACGCGTCACGGCGTTCGCAGCTGGCGCAGATCGTTTTGCAGGTGCTGCCGCCCGGGGAGGAGGGCAGTCCGCTCGCCGGCCGCGCGCATCGGTTTTTCCGCGCCGTGCTGGAACTCACGCCGGAAGTCGGCGCCATCGCCACGCAGGTGGAGACGCTCTATACGCGCCTGTCCGGCGGTCTCGCCGAATGGGGCCGTCGCCTGGAGTTCGAGCCGTTCCGGCTGCATGTCACCGGCACTGCGGGCTCGGGCAAAACGCAGCTCGCACTGGCCGTCTACCAGGACACCGTGGCGGCCGGACTGCGCCCGCTCTACGTCTGCTACAACCGGCCGCTCGCCGACCACATGGCAACGCTCGTCCCGCCCGGTGGGGAGGTGTTCACGTACCACCAGTTGTGTGAGCGCGCCACGCGGGGTCGTGTGCCTGGGCCGGACTTCTCGCAGCGCGATGCCTTCGGGCAACTGGAGCGCGCGTTCGCCGAGCTGCCGCCCGCCGAGCCCTGGCAGTTCGATGCGCTGCTGGTCGACGAGGGACAGGATTTCGATCCGGCGTGGCGGGATCCTCTGCTGCGCCTGCTGCGTGCCGATGGCCGCGCCTGGTGGCTAGAGGACCCGCTGCAGCGCCTCTATGCGCGTGAGCCCGTGTCGCTCACCGGCTGGGTGCGGCTGCGGGCCGACACCAACTACCGCACTCCGCAGGATGTGCTCGAACTCGTGAAGAACCGCATCGCCCCGGGTGTGCCCGTACTGAGCGGCAGCCCCGTGTCCGGCTCCGGCGTGGAGACCTTCGTCTACGACTCGCCCGCGGAACTGCAGGAGGCGACCAAGCGCGCCATCACCGCGGCGGTGAGTCACGGCTTCAAGCGCTCGCAGGTCGGCGTCATCACGTTCCGCGGCCGGGAATCCTCCGCGCTGGCAGGGCTCAAGCAGCTCGGACCCCATCGCTTCACCACGTTCACGGGGCGCTACGACCTGCTGGGAAACCCCGAGTACTCCGACGGCGACCTGCTCCTCGATTCGGTCTACCGCTTCAAGGGCCGCTCGGCGCCCTGCGTGGTGTTCACCGAGGTGGACTTCGAAGCGCTGGACGAGACCGCGCGCCACAAGCTCTTCGTGGGGGCCACGCGCGCCTCGATGAAGCTGATCCTCGTGGTGTCCCAGCGCGCGGCCGATGCCCTCGGACTGGAGGGCGCGAGGAGCCTGGGCAAGGCCTGACCTGGGTCGCCCCCGTTCAGCCAGCGCTGCCCGACGCGACCGCGAGGCCGCCCACGTAGCGCTTGTTCCAGATCTCGTGGCCGTGCACGAAGTCATTGCGGCCGCTGCGGTCGACCCCGCGCATGAGCCAGAGCGGCTGGTCGTAAATGTTGAACGGGCTGCTGTCCTTGCGCTGGCGCACGAGGGAACGGTCGTAGTGCGAGGTCGCGGGCATGTACCGCATGATCAGCGCGGCGCGCCGCTGGCCGGAGGTGTTGGCGAGCGAACCGTGAATGAGCCGCACGTCATGGAAGGACATCTGTCCCGGTTCCAGCTCGACATTCACCGCATGGGCCTCGTCGAACTGATCGCGGTCGAGTTCCAGATTGAGCACGAGATCCTTGCGGTTGCTCACGTGATGGCGATAGAGCTCCTGCCGCCGATGGGACCCGGGAATGAACCGCATGCAGCCGTTCGTCGTGGAGACGGGATCGATCGCGATCCAGGCCGAGCACGTGGCGAGCGGGCGCATGGGCCAGTACTCGCCGTCCTGGTGCCAGGGCACTTCGCGCCCCCTGACCGGCGGCTTGCACAGCACCCGCGTGATCCACAGGACGAGGTCCGGGCCGAGGATCTGGCTCACGGCGTCCAGCACCGTGGGGTCCTGCGCAGCGGCCATGAACGGATTGCGCATGGGCCCGTCGGTGGGCGGCACCATGTGCGGGTTCGCCAGGTCTTCCTGAGCCACGTCGGTGTAGGTGGAGAGCAGATGGTCCACGCCTTCGCGCAGGCGGGCGAGGACGTCATCCGGCAGGCGGAACTTCGGGAAGACGTAGCCGTGTTCGCGATAGTGGTGCAGTTCTTCCGGGGACAGCGGTGCATTCATGTTTTGGGCTCCGGCGGGCTTCGCTCAGACGGCGGAAGCGCGGTTGAGATCGGCGAGGGTTTCGGGCGGCAGCTTGAGTTCCGTCGCGCGGAGCGAGGCCTGCAACTGTTCGACCGAGGTGGCGCTGACGATGGGTGCGGTGATGGCGGGCTGTTCGAGCAGCCACGCGAGCGCGACCGCGGCGGGCTGGGTGTCGTGCGCCTGCGCGGCACGATCGAGCGCGGCGAGGACACGCAGGCCGCGCTCGTCGAGATACTTGGCCAGCGCCTTGCCGCGCGGGCTCTTGCCGAGGTCCGCCTCGCTGCGGTACTTGCCGCTGAGAAAGCCGGCGGCGAGCGGAAAGTACGGGATGACACCGACGCCGCGCGCGACACACAGATTCTGCAGGTCACCCTCGAACCCGCTGCGCTCCATCAGGTTGTAGTGGGGCTGCAGGCTGCAGTAGGCAGGCCAGCGGTGCGCCTTCGACGCATCGAGGGACGCCCGCATGCGGTCCGTGGCGAAGTTCGACGCGCCGATCACGCGCACCTTGCCCTCCTTCACGAGCAGGTCGTAGGTCTCGAGGGTGTCGTCGATGGGGGTGTCGGGGTCGTCGGTGTGCGACTGGTACAGATCGATGAAGTCCGTCTGCAGGCGGGCGAGGGAAGCCTCCACGGCCTGGAGGATGTAGCGGCGGGACAGGCCCTTCGCGTCCGGCCCCATTTCCATGCCGACCTTGGTCGCGAGGATCACGTCGTGCCGGTTGCCGCGCGCCTTCATCCAGCGGCCGATGATGGTCTCGGATTCACCGCCGCGGTTGCCGGGCTTCCAGCGGGAATACATGTCCGCCGTGTCGATGAAGTTGCCGCCGGCAGCCACGTAGGCGTCGAGCAGTTCGAAGGACCGTGGCTCGTCCACGGTCCAGCCGAAGACGTTGCCGCCAAAGGCAAGCGGCGACACCGCGAGCGTCGAGGCGCCCAGCTGTCGTTTCTCCAAGACTCCTCCCCCGACCGTATCGGTGACGGTCTGCCTGCGTCGAAGTTACACGCTTTGGCCGGCGCGGCAAAGTCTGCGCGCTCGTGTTGCGTGGCAACAAATTTTGCAGATCTGTAACGAGCCATTACACTGCCTGTCACTGGTCTCGAACCAGATGACAAGCTGAAAGATCGGCAGACGGAGGAGGCGTTGCAACCAACCGACATCCGCAGTCCCGACTATTTTCACAAGGTCGTGGACTGCCAGTGGGCGTGTCCCGCCCACACCCCCGTGCCGGAGTACATCCGGCTCATCGCGGCCGGCCGCTATGCCGACGCCTATCTCGTCAACTGGCAGTCGAACGTGTTTCCCGGTGTCCTCGGGCGCACGTGCGACCGGCCCTGCGAGCCTGCCTGCCGGCGGGGTCGCGTCGAGGAAAAGAACGCCGAGAAGCCCGAACCCGTCGCCATCTGCCGCCTGAAGCGCGTGGCCGCGGACTACAAGGGCGAGATCACCCCGCGCCTGCCGCGACCGCCCGCCACCCGCACCGGTAAGAAAGTCGCTTGCGTCGGCGCAGGCCCGTCCTCCCTGACTGTCGCCAGAGACCTCGCCGTCCTCGGCCATGACGTCGTCGTCTTCGACGGCGATCCGAAGGCCGGCGGCTTCATGCGCACCCAGGTGCCGCGGTTCCGGCTCCCCGAGGAAGTCATCGACGAGGAGGTCGGCTACATTCTCGACATCGGGGTGACCTTCCGGGGCGGCCAGCGGATCGACTCGCTCAAGTCTCTGCTCGCGGAGGAGTTCGATGCCGTGTTCGTGGGCACCGGAGCGCCGCGCGGGCGCGACCTCGACATTCCCGGGCGTAGTGAGTCGGCCTCGCACATCCACATCGGCATCGACTGGCTGTCGTCGGTGTCCTTCGGCCATGTGACCAAGGTCGGACGCCGCGTGATCGTCCTCGGCGGCGGCAACACCGCGATGGACTGCTGCCGCTCGGCCAAGCGGCTGGGCGGCGAGGACGTGAAGGTGATCGTGCGCTCCGGCTTCGACGAGATGAAGGCCTCGCCGTGGGAGAAGGAGGACGCACAGCACGAAGGCATCCCGATTCTCAATTTCCTGGTGCCCAGGCGCTTCGAACACGAGAACGGCCGTCTCGTCGGCATGACCTTCGAGAAGGTCCACGCGGTCTACGACGACCAGAAGCGCCGCACGCTCGTGCCCACCGGCGAGCCCGATGCGTTCTTCGAATGCGACGAGGTGCTGGTGGCGGTCGGGCAGGAGAACTCGTTTCCCTGGATCGAGCGCGACGTGGGCCTCAAGTTCGACCGCTGGGGCTTGCCGGTGCTCGACCCGAAGACGCACCAGTCGTCCATTCCGAACATCTTCTTCGGGGGCGATGCCGCCTTCGGGCCGAAGAACATCATCACGGCGGTGGCGCACGGCCACGAAGCGGCGATCTCCATCGATCGCTTCTGCCGCGGCGAGGCGCTCACGCCGAGGCCCGCGCCGCATACGCGGCTCACGTCGCAGAAGATGGGCATCCACGAGTGGAGCTACGACAACGACGTTTCCGGGGAGAACCGCAACGCCGTGCCCTGGGCCGCGGCGGAAAAGGCATTGCGCAGCATCAAGGTGGAGGTAGAGCTCGGGTTCGATCCGGCGACCGCCTTCAAGGAAGCGCAGCGCTGCCTCAATTGCGACGTGCAGACGGTATTCGCGCGTGACCTGTGCATCGAGTGCGACGCCTGCGTGGACATCTGCCCGATGGACTGCATCACCTTCACCGGCAACGGCAACGAGGCGGATCTCCGCACCCGGCTCAAGGCCCCTGCGGACAACTTCACCCAGGACCTCTACGTCTCGCCCGCGCTCAAGACGGAGCGGGTGATGGTGAAGGACGAGGACGTCTGCCTGCACTGCGGGCTGTGCGCAGAGCGCTGTCCGACCGGAGCCTGGGACATGCAGAAGTTCCTGCTCGAGATGACCCACGCGGGTGCCGAGCGCCCGGCCACGTCGCCAGAAAGGAGTGCCGCTTGAAGCCCATCGCAGCGGTCAACGATTTCGTCGTCAAGTTCGCCAACGTCAACGGCTCGGGGTCCGCCTCGGCCAACGAGCTCTTCGCCCGCGCGATCCTGCGCATGGGCGTGCCGGTGAGCCCGCGCAACATCTTCCCGTCGAACATCCAGGGTCTACCCACGTGGTACGAAGTGCGCGTCAACGAGCGAGGGTGGCTCGGGCGCCGCGGCGGTGTGGATCTCATGGTTGCCATGAACCCGCAGACCTGGGATGCCGACATCGCCGAGATCGAGCCGGGCGGGTACCTGTTCTACGACAACTCCAAGCCGCTGCCGTCCTCGAAGTTCCGCGAGGACATCACCGTGATCGGCATGCCGCTCACGCAGATCTGCAACTCGACGTACAGCGACCCCCGCCAGCGGCAGCTCTTCAAGAACATCATCTACCTCGGCGCGCTGTCGATGCTGCTCGGCATGGAGCAGGAGGCCGTTGCCCAGCTGATCGGCGAACAGTACAAGGGCAAGGAGAAGCTGCTGCAGCCCAACCTGCACGCGCTGGGGCTGGGCCGTGACTACGCCGAAGCCCATCTGACCCATCCTCCGATCGGCCTCCGGGTCCGTCGCGCCGACAACGTGGGCGACCGCATCTTCGTCGATGGCAACAGTGCCGCGGCGCTCGGCTGCGTCTACGGTGGTGCCACGGTGTGCGCCTGGTACCCGATCACGCCGTCGTCGTCCGTGGCGGAAGCCTTCCAGAAGTACTGCGGCAAGTACCGCGCGGACGAAGCCGAAGGCAACCGCTACGCGATCATCCAGGCGGAGGACGAACTCGCGTCCATCGGCATGTGCGTGGGTGCAGGGTGGAACGGTGCGCGCGCCTTCACCGCCACATCCGGCCCGGGCATCTCGCTCATGACCGAGTTCATCGGGCTCGCGTACTTCGCCGAGATCCCGGTCACCATCATCGATGTGCAGCGGGGCGGGCCCTCCACCGGCATGCCCACGCGCACCCAGCAGGCCGACGTCATCGCCTGTGCCTACGCGTCCCACGGGGATACCAAGCACGTTCTCCTGCTGCCCGAGGACCCGAAGGAATGCTTCGAGCACGCCGCCGCGGCGCTCGATCTTGCCGATCGCCTGCAGACGCCCGTGTTCGTGCTGACGGACCTCGATATCGGCATGAACCAGCGCCTGTGCGAGCCGCTGCAGTGGGACGACGCCCGCACGTACGATCGCGGCAAGGTAATGACGCGCGAGATGCTCGACGCGGGCACCACGTTCGGGCGCTACCTGGACGTGGACGGCGACGGCATTCCGTACCGGACCTACCCCGGCACCCATCCCAGCAAGGGCGGCTACTTCACGCGGGGCACCACCAAGAACGCGTATGCCTCCTACTCGGAAGCCGGCGCAGACTACACCTACAACGTCCAGCGCCTGCTGCGAAAGCTGGAGACCGCCAAGCAGCTCGTGCCCCAGCCGGTGGTACGCCATGCGGCCCATCGTACGAAGGTCGGTGTGCTGTACTACGGCTCCACCGCGCCGGCGATGGCGGAGGCCGTGGCGGAACTGGAAGAGGGCAGCATCCTGATCGACACCATGCGGCTGCGTGCCTTCCCGTTCCCGGACAGCGTGGCGGATTTCATCCAGGACCACGAACAGGTGTTCATCGTCGAGCAGAACCGCGATGGCCAGATGCGCACGCTCCTCGTGAACGAACTCGGGATCGACCCGGCGCGGCTGATGGCTATCCTCCACTACGACGGCACACCGATCACCGCGCGCTACATCACCGCCGAGATCGGCGAGCGCATCCGCGCGATGAACATCGAACCTCTGCGCAAGGACAAGGTGGCTTGACGTGACTTACATCGCAAAGCCCAAGCTGCACCATCCGACCCTGCCCCGCAATCAGGTCGGGTTCACACGCCGCGACTACGAGGGGCGCATCTCCACGCTCTGCGCGGGATGTGGACACGACTCCATCTCCGCGGCGATCATCCAGGCCTGCTGGGAAATGGACATCGAGCCGCACCGGGTCGCGAAGCTCTCGGGCATCGGCTGTTCCTCCAAGACGCCCGACTACTTCCTCGGCAACAGCCACGGCTTCAACACTGTGCACGGCCGGATGCCGTCGGTGCTCACGGGTGCGAACCTCGCCAATCGAGACCTGCTTTATCTTGGCGTGTCGGGTGACGGGGATTCCGCGTCGATCGGCCTCGGGCAGTTTGCACATGGCATGCGCCGCGGCGTGAACATGGTCTACGTGCTCGAGAACAACGGCGTGTACGGCCTCACCAAGGGCCAGTTCTCCGCGACCGCGGACGAAGGTTCCCGCTCGAAGCGCGGCGTGGTCAACATGGATGCCCCGATCGACACGGTGTCGCTCGCCCTGATCATGGGCGCGACCTTCGTGGCGCGCGGTTTCTCGGGTGACAAGGGGCAGCTCGTGCCGCTGATCAAGGCGGCCATCAACCACCGGGGCGCAGCGTTCATCGATGTGATCAGCCCTTGCGTGGCCTTCAACAACCACGCCGGCAGCACCAAGAGCTACGACTACGTGCGCGAGCACAACGACGCCGTGAACCGGATCGACTTCATCGCGCTGCGACCGGAAGTCACGGCCGACACCGGTGTGGCGGAAGTCGTCGAGATCGAGCAGCACGACGGCACGGTGCTGCATCTGCGTCGCATCGATCCCGATCACGACCCGACCGACAAGATCGCCGCGATGAACTATGTCCAGCGCCATCAGGCGAAGGGCGAGATCGTCACCGGGTTGCTTTACGCAGATCCGCACGCCCGCGACCTGCACGAGCATCTGAGCACGGTGCAGCGTCCCCTCAATCAGTTGGGGGAGAGCGAACTGTGTCCCGGGGCCGCTGCGCTCGCACGCTTCAACGCCTCTTTGCGCTGAGACGTTCCGGTACCCGCATGGCATGATCCCGGCGGAAGTTGCCGGGACCTTGCCAGCGCGGCGGCATCTCGCTGTAAACTGCGTTCACTCTCTGAACCGAATCTACCGACCGTTAGAGTCGACCTCACCGGAACCGGACATGCCCGTTGCAGCCCGCTTTGCCTTGCCCGCTCGCTTTGCCGCCGTCTCTCTCGTCCTGATTCTCGCCGCGTGCGGCAAGTCCCAGACACCTCCACCCGGAGGCCCGGGCGGCGCTGCCCCGCCCCCGCCTGAGGTCGTGGCGGTGACGGTGCAGCCGAGGGACGTGGCGGTTGAGTTCGAGTACGTGGGACAGACGGCGGGAGTCCGGGAAGTGGAGGTGAGGCCGCGAGTCGGCGGCATTCTGCTCAAGTGGAACTACACGGAGGGCAGTCGGGTGAAGCCGGGCCAGAGCCTCTTCACCATCGATCCTGCACCGTATCAGGCGGCGGTCGCCCGGCTCGATGCCAGTCTGGCCAGTGCCGCGGCGCGTCGCGCCCAGGCCGCGCGGGAGTCCGCCCGCCTCGAGCCTCTCGTCAGGCAGGGCATGATCACCCGCAAGTCCTACGACGACGCCGTCGCTACCGAGACGATCGCCGCCGCGGACGAGCGAACCGCGCGGGCCGCGCTGTCCGAGGCCCGCCTCCAGCTCAGCTATACGAACGTCACGGCGCCGATCAGCGGGGTGACCGGGCGCGCGGCCCGTTCGGAAGGCAGTCTCGTCGAGGCGCAGCAGACGCTGCTCACCACGATTTCGCAGATCGAGCCCATCCACGTCCTGTTCACGATCCCTGAAGCCGAGCACATGCGACTCCAGCGGGAGGGCGCCGAGGGGCGGCTCAAGCTGCCGGAGGACGGGCGCTTCGACGCCAAGATAGTGCTGGCGGACGGCACGATCTTCGGACAGACGGGCAAGGTGGACTTCACCAACGTCCGGGTCGACCCGACGACGGGCGGCATCGAGGCGAGGGCGGTCATCCCCAATCCCGATCTGCGGCTGCGTCCCGGGATGTTTGCCAGGGTGAAGCTCTCGGGCGCGGTACGGCCTGGGGCAGTGACGATTCCCCAGCGTGCCGTGCTCGAAGGACCCGGCACCAAGATCGTCCTGACGGTCAACGACAAGGGGCTGGTGGAACCGCGCCCCATCCAGGTCGGCGACTGGGCCGGTGCCGAGTGGATCATCACCGGCGGCCTCAAGGCGGGCGACAAGGTGATCGTCGACGGCATCATCAAGGCTCGGCCGGGCAGCCCGGTGAAGATCGCGCAGGCGCCGCCCGCAGGCGCTGCGCCCGGGGGCGAAGCGCCGGCCAAACCCGCCGCGCCCGCGAAGCCCTGACCGGGAGGGCGCCATGAACCTCTCCCGCTTCTTCATCGACCGCCCGATCTTCGCGGTTGTCCTCTCGGCTTTCCTGGTGCTGGCCGGTCTCGCGGCGATGCGATCGCTGCCGATCGCGCAGTACCCGGAGATCGCGCCGCCCGTCGTCACGGTCCGGGCGATCTATCCCGGCGCCTCCGCCCAGACGCTCGAGCAGACCGTCGCCGCGCCCCTGGAGAATCAGCTGACGGGCGTGGAAGACATGATCTTCATGTCTTCGAACTCCGGTTCGAACGGCCTGCTGGAGATCCAGGTGACCTTCGGCATCGGGGCAGACGCTGACCGGGCGGCCCTCAACGTCAACAATCGCGTCAAGCAGGCGGAGGCCCGTCTGCCCGAGGACGTGCGGCGCCAGGGCGTGACGGTCGAGAAGGGCTCCTCCGCGTTCCTGTTCGTGTACGCGCTGTCGTCGCCGGACGGTCGGTTCGACGACGTCTACACCAGTAACTACGCGACGCTGAACATCCTCGATGCCCTCAAGCGCGTGCCGGGCACCACGAACATCCAGATCTTCGGCGCGAAGGACTATGCCATGCGGATCTGGCTGCGGCCGGATCGGCTCACGCAACTGAAGCTCACGCCGGCGGACGTCGCCCGGGCGTTGTCGGAACAGAACGCGCAGTTCGCCGCGGGCAAGATCGGCCAGAGCCCGAGCGGCGGCCCGCAGGAGATGGTCTACACCATCACGACCCAGGGACGCCTCGCGGAAGTGCGCGAGTTCGAGGACATCATCGTGCGCTCCACCCCGGGCGGGGCGTCCGTGCGCCTGAAGGACGTGGCCCGTGTGGAGCTCGGGTCGAAGAACTACGAGTTCGTGGGGCGGGTGAACGGCAAGCAAGCGACCCTGATCGGGGTGTTCCTCCAGCCGGGCGCCAACGCGCTCGACGTGGCGGACGAATGCAATGCCGTCATGCGCGATCTCGCCAAGAAGTTTCCGCAGGGCCTCGAATACTCCAACGTGTACGACACCACGCGCTTCGTGAAGGTGTCGATCCGCGAGGTGTTGAAGACGCTCGCCGAGGCGATGGCTCTCGTGTTCCTGGTGGTGTATGTGTTCCTGCAGAACTGGCGCGCCACGCTCATCCCGTTCGCGGCGGTGCCCGTTTCGCTGATCGGCACGTTCGCCGGCCTGTTCCTGCTCGGCTACTCCATCAACACTCTCACGCTGTTCGGCATGGTGCTGTCTATCGGCATCGTTGTGGACGATGCGATCGTGGTGCTGGAGAACGTCGAACGGATCATGCGCGAGGAGAAGCTGGGCGCGCGGGAAGCCGCCATGAAGGCCATGACCGAGGTCACCGGTCCGGTGGTCGCCATCGTGCTCGTGCTGTGTGCGGTGTTCGTCCCGGTGGCATTCCTCGGCGGGCTGACCGGGGAGCTGTACCGTCAGTTCGCCGTGACGATCGCCATCGCGGTAGTGATTTCGGGCTTCGTCGCGCTGACGCTCACGCCGTCGTTGTGCGTCTATCTGCTGCGCTCGGGACACCGTGAGCCCAATGCCATGTTTCGCGCGTTCAATCGGGGTTTCGAGCGCGTGACGCACCGCTATGCGTCCGGGGTGGGCTGGGTGCTGCGGCGCGGCGTGATCGGCCTGCTGCTCTTCGGTGGCATGGTCGCGCTGACGGCCAAGCTCTGGCAGATGACACCGACCAGCCTGGTGCCCGACGAGGACACGGGCTACTACATCGGTGCGGCATTTCTTCCGGATGGCGCCACGCTCGAACGCACGGACGCCGTGGTTCAGAAGGTGACCCAGGCGATGATTTCCAACCCCGCCAACGAATACGCGGTGGCGTTCACCGGGCTTGATTTCCTGGGCGGCGGTTTCCGCAACAGCGCGGCCACCATCTTCGCTTCCCAGAAGCACTGGGACGAACGGCCGGGCGTCGGAACGCGAATGCTCGTGGGAGAGTTCTTCGGCAAGACGGCCGGCATCAAGGAAGGCCTGGTGCTGGCCTTTCCGCCGCCTCCGATCCTGGGTCTCGGCAATGCCGGCGGCTTCGAGTTCTACATCCAGAACCGCGGTGACGGCGGCGCGCAACGGCTGAACGAGGTCCTGCAGCAGTTCCTGGCGAAGGCCAACCAGGATCCGATGCTGGGCGGCGTCCAGACCCTCTGGCGACCCACCGTGCCCCAGCTTTTCGTGGATGTGGACCGCGAGAAGGCCAAGTCCCTGGGTGTCCCGATCGACGCGCTCTACACCTCCGTGGCGGCGACGCTGGGCACGTTCTACGTGAACGACTTCAACAAGTTCGGCCGGACCTGGCAGGTACTCATGTCTGCGGAGCCCGCGTTCCGCAAGCGGCCGGAGGCCATCGGCGACATCTACGTGCGGTCGAACGCGGGGGCCATGATTCCCCTGCGGTCGCTGGCCACGGTGACGTTCTCCTCCGGTCCGGATTCGCTCACCCGCTTCAACAACCTGCCGGCCGTGAAGCTGCTGGGGCAGGGCGCACCCGGTGTGTCGTCGGGTCAGGCCATCGCCGTGGTCGAGCGGATCGCCGAAGAAGTCCTGCCTACCGATTTCTCGTACGACTGGGGTGGGGCGTCGTACCAGGAAAAGCGCGCCAGCGGCACCTCCAGCCTGGCTCTGGGCATGGCCGTGATCATGGTGTTCCTGATCCTGGCCGCCCAGTACGAACGCTGGTCTCTGCCGTTCTCGGTGCTGCTGGCGCTGCCCTTCGGCACCTTCGGCGCCCTGGCGGCGGTGTGGCTGCGGGGCATGACCAACGACGTCTACTTCCAGATCGGTCTGGTCACGCTTCTGGGCCTCGCCGCCAAGAACGCCATCCTGATCGTGGAGTACGCTCTGCTGAAGTATCAGGAGGGGTTGTCGGCCTCAGCGGCAGCCCTGGAAGCCGCCCGCCTGCGGTTCCGGCCGATCCTGATGACGTCCATGGCGTTCATCCTGGGGGTGCTGCCCCTGGCGATCTCCACCGGGGCGGGGGCGGGTGCCCGGCGGTCCGTCGGAACGGGGGTGATGGGCGGGATGCTGGCCGCGACCTTCCTGGCCATCTTCTTCGTCCCGCTGTTCTTCCGGCTCATGACGGAGCGCCGTCTCACCGAGCGCCGTACGACCGCCGAACTGCGCGCGGAGATCGAGCATCACCACCGCAAGATGACCGAGGCCGTCCACGTCCCCCACAAGGCGCAGCTTCCCCGGACCGGCGACGCCTGATCCCGACAGTGCCGGGGCGCCCTGTAGCGGTGCCCCGGGTCAGCCCCGGTTCCCGGGCCCGCCTTTCCACCGTGGAAAGGGGAAAACCCGCACCGCCGCCGGCTCCGCCCGGCATTCGCCGGTGCGCTCGGGTTTTCTCAGACCGAACAGTCTGTTATCATCGTCAGTCATTTCGAATATCGGGAATGGGCCGCGGCCCATTTTTGTTTTTCAGACACCGTGGACGTAGAAGCGATAGCGAGACAGACCGTCGAGTTGCAGGGTTACGAGCTGGTGGACCTCCAGAGTTCCGGGGGGCGCAGCCGGCTCCTGCGCGTGTTCATCGACAAGCCAGCTGGCATCACCGTCGATGACTGCGCACTCATCAGCAACCATCTGACGCGTGTTTTCGCTGTCGAGGGTGTCGATTACGACCGTCTGGAGGTTTCGTCACCGGGGCTCGACCGGCCGCTCAAGCGTCTTTCTGACTATGTCCGCTTCGTCGGCGAGAGAACGGCGATCACTTTGCGTCTGCCGGTGGGCGGGCGCAAGCGCTTCACGGGCTTGCTCACGGGTGTGGATGAGGCTTCCTCGACGGTTCGCCTGCAGTGCGACGGCAATGAAGTGGCCTTCGCGCTCGCGGACATCGACAAGGCCCATCTGGCGCCCGACATCTGAATCTGGAGGTTTTCGTGAGTCGCGAACTACTGATGCTGGTCGATGCCTTGGCGCGCGAGAAAAACGTCGACAAGGAAACCGTGTTCGGCGCGCTGGAGTCGGCTCTGGCGGCGGCAACCAAGCGCCGGTTCAAGGAAGAGGCGGATGTCCGTGTCACGATCGACCGTGAGACCGGCGCTTACGACTCCTTCCGTCGCTGGCAGATCGTCCCCGAAGAGGAATTCGTCGATTCCGGCATCCACATGCTGCTGCAGGAGTCCCTCGTCGACGACCCGACCGTCAAGATGGGAGACTTCGTCGAGGAGCCCATCGAGGCCATCGAATTCGGCCGCATCGGCGCCCAGACCGCGAAGCAGGTGATCCTGCAGAAGATCCGCGACGCCGAGCGCGAGCAGATCCTCAACGACTTCCTCGAGCGCAAGGAACACCTCGTCACCGGCACCATCAAGCGCATGGAGCGCGGCAACGCGATCATCGAATCCGGTCGACTCGAAGCCCTGCTGCCGCGCGACCAGATGATCCCGAAGGAGAACCTGCGTGTCGGCGATCGCGTGCGCGCCTATCTGCTCAAGATCGACCGCAGCAGCCGCGGTCCGCAACTGATCCTCTCCCGAGTGGCCCCCGATTTCCTGGTGAAGCTCTTCGAGCTGGAAGTCCCCGAGATCGAGGAAGGCCTGCTCGAGATCAAGGCCGCCGCCCGCGACCCTGGCTCCCGAGCCAAGATCGCCGTGAAGTCCAATGATCAGCGTCTCGATCCCATCGGCACCTGCGTCGGCATGCGCGGCTCCCGCGTCCAGGCCGTCACCCAGGAACTCGCCGGCGAGCGCGTTGACATCATCCTCTGGTCGCCGGAGCCCGCGCAGCTCGTGATCAACGCGCTGATGCCGGCCGAGGTGGTGAGCATCGTCGTGGACGAGGATTCCCACGCGATGGATGTCGTGGTCGACGAAGACAACCTCGCGCAGGCCATCGGCCGGGCCGGGCAGAACGTCCGGCTCGCGAGCGAACTCTCGGGTTGGGAGATCAATCTCATGACCGAGACGGAGTCCAAGTCCAAGGTCGAGGAGGAGTCTCTCCGCAACCGGCAACTGTTCATCGACAAGCTGGACGTCGACGAGGAAGTGGCCGATATCCTCGTGCAGGAAGGGTTCAACACCCTCGAGGAGGTGGCATACGTGCCCCTCAACGAGATGCTCGATATCGAAGCCTTCGACGAGGACACCGTCAACGAACTGCGCGCCCGCGCCCGCAACGCGCTGCTCACGCAGGCCATTGCCAGCGAGGAGCAGGTCGAGACGATGGCGCAGGACCTCCTCGGACTGGAGGGCATGGATGATCAGACCGCGCGTGTGCTGGCTGCCAAGGGTGTTCACACCCAGGAAGACCTGGCCGATCTCGCGGTCGACGACCTGGTCGAACTGACCGGAATGGATGCCGAAAGGGCGAAGCAACTGATCATGACCGCACGCGCCCCTTGGTTCGCTTGATTGCTGCAGGAAACGCCTTATGGCCCAGATGACCGTTTCGCAATTCGCCACCGAACTGAAGGTTGAGCCCGCGCGGCTGCTGGAGCAGCTTCGCTCCGCCGGTCTCTCCAAGTCGGATCTCACCGACAGCCTGAGCGAGCAGGACAAGAACCAGTTGCTCGAGTACCTGCATCGTGTCCACGGTAGCGGCGCGGAACCCCGCAAGAAGATCACGCTCACCCGCACCCAGAAGACCGAGATCAAGGCCGCCGATTCCGCCGGACGTGCCCGCACCATTCAGGTCGAAGTCCGGAAGAAGCGCACCTTCATCAAGCGTGACGCCGGGAGCCCCGAGGCTGAAGTCGAAGTCGCCCCGGAAGTCGTTGCCGTCGCCCCGCCCCCCCCTGTGACAGCGCCATCGCCTGCGCCCGCGCCGGTGTCCGTCATCGATGCGGCGCAGATGGCGATCCGCGAAGCCGAGGACGCCAAGGCCCGCGAGCTGATGTCGCGTCAGGCAGAAGAGATCAAGCGCAAGGAAGAAGAGCGGCGCCGCAAGAACGAGCCCGCTGCAGCCGTGGAAGAAGCGCCGCCCGTCGTCGAAGTGAAGGCCGAGGTCGTGGCTGCCACGGCGGAAGCCCCGGCAGAGACAGCGGCACCGGCTGCGGCCGGCATCACACCAGCGGCGCCTGCTTCACCCGCCACGCTGCATCGTCCGGTAGTCAAGACGGAAGCCGAGAAGGCCGCGGATGCCAAGAAGGCCGTCAAGAAGCCGCCCGGCAAGGACACTCCTGGAGCCTGGCGTGACGATGCCAACCGCGGCCGTCGGACTCTGAAGACCCGCGGCGATTCCGGCGGCGGTGCCGATGGCTGGCGCGCCAAGGGACACGCCCGTGGCGGCCGTCATGGCGATTCCGGACAGGCGCATCAGTTCTCCGCCCCGACGGAACCTGTCGTGAAGGAAGTGATGGTGCCGGAGACCATCACGGTGGCCAACCTCGCCCAGAAGATGTCCGTGAAGGCTGCCGAGGTCATCAAGGCGCTCATGAAGATGGGGTCGATGGTCACCATCAATCAGGTGCTCGATCAGGAGACCGCCATGATTCTCGTGGCGGAACTCGGGCACGTCGCGAAGGCTGCCAAGCTCGACGACCCCGAGGCCGACCTGCAGGATCCGTCCGCGCGCGGCGAGGCCGTTGCAGAGCACCGTGCTCCCGTCGTAACGGTGATGGGCCACGTCGATCACGGCAAGACCTCGCTCCTCGATTACATCCGCCGCACCCGTGTGGCGAGCGGCGAAGCCGGCGGTATCACGCAGCACATCGGGGCATACCACGTGGACACCCCGCGCGGCACTGTCACCTTCCTCGATACTCCGGGCCATGAGGCGTTCACCGCCATGCGTGCTCGTGGTGCCAAGGTGACCGACCTGGTCATTCTGGTGGTGGCCGCCGACGACGGCGTGATGCCTCAGACCATCGAAGCCATCCATCACGCCAAGGCTGCAAAGGTCCCGATCGTGGTCGCGATGAACAAGATCGACAAGCCGGAAGCCAATCCCGAGCGCGTCCGCCAGGAGCTGGTGACGCACGGCGTCGTCCCGGAAGACTGGGGCGGCGACACGATGTTCGTGGAAGTCTCCGCGAAGACGGGGCAGGGCGTGGACAACCTGCTCGAGAGCATTCTGCTTCAGGCCGAAGTGCTGGAACTGAAGGCGCCGAAGTCCGCTCCGGCCAAGGGCATCGTGATCGAAGCGCGTCTCGACAAGGGCCGCGGTCCGGTGGCGACTATCCTCGTGCAGTCCGGCACGCTCCATCGGGGCGACATGGTCCTGGCCGGTGCCGTGTTCGGCAAGGTGCGGGCGGTCGTCGACGAGGCAGGGCACACGGTGCAGAGCGCCGGTCCCTCCATCCCGGTCGAGATTCTCGGCCTGTCGGATGTTCCGATGGCGGGGGAGGAGGTGCTGGTCGTCTCCGACGAGCGCAAGGCGCGGGAAGTCGCGCTGTTCCGGCAGGGCAAGTACCGCGACGTCAAGCTCGCCCGTCAGCAGGCCGCCAAGCTCGACAACATGTTCGACCAGATGGCGGCGGGCGCGATCAAGTCGCTGTCCCTCATCGTCAAGGCCGACGTGCAGGGTTCGTACGAAGCTCTGCAGAACGCTCTCGAGAAACTCTCGACCGAAGAGGTCAAGGTCAACATCGTCCACAGCGGCGTGGGTGCCATCACCGAATCCGACGTGAACCTCGCGCTGGCTTCGAACGCGGTGATCATCGGCTTCAACACCCGTGCCGATGCGACCGCCAAGAAGCTCGTGGCCGCCCACGGTATCGATGTGCGCTACTACAACGTGATCTACGAAGCGGTCGACGAGGTGAAGCTCGCGCTCTCCGGCATGCTGGCGCCGGAACGCAAGGAGAACATCACCGGTCTCGTGGACATTCGTCAGGTCTTCCGCATCTCGCGGGTGGGCTCGGTGGCCGGCTGCTATGTGCTGGAAGGGTTCGTGCGCCGCAACTCGCTCGTACGCATCCTGCGCGACAACGTCGTGATCCACACCGGCGAACTCGATTCGCTCAAGCGCTTCAAGGACGACGCGCGGGAAGTGAAGGCCGGTTTCGAGTGCGGCCTTTCCATCAAGAACTTCGATGACATCCGCGTGGGCGACCAGGTCGAGACCTACGAGATCGTCGAAGTGGCCCGCTCGCTGTAGGGCACCGGGGAGTGGCGCGCAAGGGCGAAGGCGGACGTTCGACACGTCTGGCGGACCAGATCCAGCGTGATCTGTCCGAGATCCTGCGCCTCGAACTGAAGGACCGACGGCTTGGCATCACCACCATCACCGCAGTGGAACTGAGTCCCGATCTCACCCACGCCAAGGTGTTCTTCACGGTGCTGGGTACGGCGGAGACCATCGATGAGACGGCTGCGACGCTGAAGCGCGCCAGCGGCTTTCTCCGCTCGCAGCTTGCCCGGGAGATGCGCACCCGCATCACGCCCGAACTGCATTTCGTCTACGACGAGTCCGTCGCCCGTGGGGCCCATCTTTCGCACCTGATCGACGAGGTCGTGCGCGAAGAGAAGCCGCGGGACTGATCGGCCGTCCCGCATTGGCCTCGCCGGAACCTGGCGCGCCGCGCCCCAAGGTCGTCTGGACCGACGTGACGGGCGTGGTGCTCGTCGACAAACCCCTAGAACTGAGCTCCAACGGCGCCCTGCAGGGCGTGCGGCGACTCTATCGCGCGCGGAAGGCCGGTCATGCCGGCACCCTCGATCCGCTCGCCACAGGGCTTCTGGTGGTCTGCTTCGGGGAGGCCACGAAGTTCTCCGGCTATCTGCTCGAGAGTCACAAGCGCTATGTCGGCGCGATTCAGCTCGGGGCGCGAACCGCCACCGGTGATGTGGAGGGCGAGGTTGTCGAAACTGCCCCCGTGCCCGACTCGCTGGTGGACCTTGCCCCCGCGGAGCGCGCCTTCACGGGCACCATCCGGCAGACCCCGCCCATCTACAGCGCCCTGAAGGTCCAGGGGCAGCCGCTCTACAAGCTGGCCCGGAAGGGACAGGACGTGGAGATCGCCGAGCGCGAGGTGGTGATCCACCGCCTTCTGCTCGTGTGGGAGGCACCGGACCGCATTGCCTTCGAGGTCGAATGCGGCAGCGGCACCTACATCCGGACGCTTGGCGAGGACATCGCCCGTTTCCTGGGTTCGGCGGGGCACCTCGTGCGGCTGAGGCGGACCGGGTCGGGGCCCTTCGATATCGCTGATGCCAGCACGCCTGATCAGCTGGGCGGCATGGACGACGAGGCGCGCGCTGCCCGGCTCCTTCCGCCAGGGTGTCTGCCTTACCGGCTGCCCGTCCTGAACCTGCCCGAGGAGCCCGCGCGGGACCTCGGGTTCGGCCGGACGGCCGAGATCAACGCCCGCGTCAGCGCCGGGCGCTACCGGGTCTTCGGGCCCGGCGAACACTTTCTGGGCGTGGGGGAATCCGACGGAACCGGCCACCTGCGTCCGGTCCGGCTGATGAGCGGCGGCGACGCCGTCGGTGCAGAACGGGACGGCGAAGCGTAACGGCGCGTTGCAAGCCGTTGATTCCGCACCACGCTAGGCCGTGTGCAACGCATATGGACCCGGAATCGGCATCATGCCGTCGGACTGGGCTAACTCGCTAAATTCGCTTGGATTATTGTGGATTCACAGATACAATCTCGCGCTTCTCAAAAGGAGAGATGACAGCAATGGCCGTTACGACTGCCGCGAAAGCCCAACTGGTGGGCGATTTCCAGCGCGCCAAGGGCGATACCGGGTCCCCCGAAGTGCAGGTGGCGCTGCTTACAGCCCGTATCAACGGGCTCACCGATCATTTCAAGAAGAACATCAAGGACCACCATTCGCGCCGCGGGCTGCTGAAGATGGTGAGCCGCCGCCGCAAGCTGCTCGATTACCTGCGCGGGCATGACGTCGACGGCTACCGCAAGCTGATCGAGCGTCTCGGGCTGCGCAAGTAAGGTTCACGGGACCGACCGTCAGCCCTCTCCTGAGCTCGTCCGCCCGAGTGGACGACACACTCCCTCCGTCGGTTCCCTGCGAAGCGGCTGGCCCTGTGCCAGCCGTTGTCGTTCTCACGCGCGTGCGATGAACGCGACGGACAACGCAGCTCCAATCTCGAAAGGCAAACAACCTTGAACATCACTCGAAAGACGCTTCAGTACGGCCGTCACACGCTGACGCTGGAGACCGGGGAGATCGCCCGGCAGGCCAGCGGTGCTGTGTTGGTGAACCTCGATGACACCGTGGTGCTGGTGACTGCAGTCGGCAAGAAGACCGCTTCCCCCGGACAGGACTTCTTTCCGCTGACGGTGGACTACCAGGAACGCACCTACGCCGCGGGCAAGATCCCCGGCGGCTTCTTCAAGCGCGAAGGACGTCCTTCCGAGAAGGAAACGCTGACCTCCCGCCTCATCGACCGCCCGATCCGCCCGCTCTTCCCCGAAGGCTTCTACAACGAAGTCCAGGTGATCGCGACCGTGATGTCGTCGAACTCCGAAGTCGATGCCGACATCCCGGCCATGATCGGCGCATCCGCCGCCCTGGCCCTGTCCGGCATTCCCTTCAGCGGCCCCATCGGTGCCGCGCGCGTCGGTTACATCAACGGGCAGTACGTGCTGAACCCGACTGCCACCGAACTCAAGTCCACCCAGCTGAATCTCGTCGTCGCCGGCACGCAGTCCGCCGTGCTGATGGTGGAATCGGAAGCGATGGAACTGTCCGAGGACGTCATGCTCGGCGCCGTCGTCTACGGTCACACCGAGATGCAGGCCGTCATCAACGCGATCCACGAACTCGTGGAGCAGGCCGGCAAGCCGCTGTGGGACTGGGCACCGCCCGCCCGCGACGAAGCGCTGGTGTCCCGCGTGACGAGCCTCGTCGAGGGCGATCTGCGCGAGGCTTATCGCATCAAGCAGAAGCAGGCCCGCTCGCAGCGTGTGGACGAACTGGGCGACCGCGTTCTCGCCGCCGTGTGTGACGGTTCCGCCGGTGCGCCCGACGAGCGCACGGTCAAGAATCTCTTCAGCGATCTCGAAGCGAAGATCGTCCGCAGCCAGATCCTCGATGGCGAGCCCCGCATCGACGGCCGCGACACCCGCACGGTGCGTCCCATCACCATCCGCACCGGTCTGTTGCCCCGCACGCACGGCTCTGCGCTGTTCACTCGCGGCGAGACCCAGGCGCTCGTGGTGGCCACGCTGGGCACCGCGCGCGACGAACAGATCATCGATGCGCTGCAGGGTGAGTACACCGAGCGCTTCATGCTCCACTACAACATGCCTCCCTACGCCACCGGCGAAACCGGCCGTGTGGGCACGCCCAAGCGTCGTGAGATCGGCCACGGCCGTCTCGCCAAGCGCGCGCTGCTTGCCGTGCTGCCGACGCCGGAAGAGTTCGGCTATTCGTTCCGTGTCGTGTCCGAAGTCACCGAATCCAACGGCTCCAGCTCCATGGCTTCCGTCTGCGGCGGCTGTCTCGCCATGATGGACGCCGGCGTCCCGATGAAGGCGCACGTCGCCGGCATCGCGATGGGCCTCATCAAGGAAGGCAACCGCTTCGCGGTGCTGTCCGACATCCTGGGTGACGAAGATCACCTGGGCGACATGGACTTCAAGGTGGCCGGTACCGAGCAGGGGGTCACCGCGCTGCAGATGGACATCAAGATCCAGGGCATCACGAAGGAAATCATGCACGTCGCGCTGCTGCAGGCACGCGAAGGCCGCATGCACATCCTCGGTCACATGAAGTCCGCGCTCGACGCCCCCCGCGCCGAGCTTTCGGACTTCGCCCCGCGCATGCTGGTCATCAAGATCAAGCCCGAGAAGATCCGCGATGTCATCGGCAAGGGCGGTGCCGTCATCCGTGCCATCACGGAAGAGACCGGCACCACCATCGATATCCAGGACGACGGCACCGTGACCATCGCGTGCGTGTCGGCCGAGGGTGGCGAAGCCGCGAAGAAGCGCATCGAGGAAATCACCGCCGAGGTCGAAGTGGGCCGGATCTACGACGGCACGGTCCTGAAGCTGCTGGACTTCGGTGCCATCGTCAGCGTGATCCCGGGCAAGGACGGTCTCCTGCACATCTCGCAGATCGCCAACGAGCGCGTGAACAGCGTGGCCGACTACCTGAAGGAAGGGCAGGCTGTCCGCGTGAAGGTGCTCGAGGCCGACGACAAGGGCCGCCTGCGTCTGTCGATGAAGGCTGCCACCGAAGACAGCGCTCCCGCCGCTGCCGAGTAACCGGATCCCCCACGCCGGGCGAAAGCCCGGTGTGAGCCGGACAACAAAAAGCCCGCAATCGCGGGCTTTTTGTTTTTGGCAGTGCGCTCACGCCAGGCAGGAACCGCAGGCCGCTCTCGTGACGGCCTGCTGCCTCCGGGTTAGCCTCAGTGCGCCGCTGCGCCTGCAGCGCCGTGCACCACCATCTCAGTGAACGGATACACGTAGGCCTGGAGAGTCACGACGAGGCCGACGAGCGAGGCCAGCACCAGGCTATGCCAGAAGACGTAGCGCAGGATGTCGCCTTCGTGGCCGTACCAGCGTGTCGCGGTGGACGCCACCACGATCGACTGCGCGTCGATCATCTTGCCCATCACGCCGCCGGAACTGTTGGCGGCAGCCATCAGTTCCGGGCTGAGGTTCAGCTGTTCCGCCGTGATCCGTTGCAATCCGCCGAACAGAACGTTCGACGCCGTGTCCGATCCTGTGAGCGCCACGCCGAGCCACCCGAGCATCGTGCCGAAGAACGGATAGAACGCTCCCGTGAAAGCGAAGGCAAGACCCATCGTGGCGTCCGTCCCCGAATAGCGGGTGACGTAACCCAGCGCCAGCATGGCCGCGATGGTGAGCAGGGAGAATTTCACCAGCTTGATTGTCTCCCAGTACTTCAAGAGCATCTTCGGTATCGAGTACCCCATGAAGAGCCCTGCGAGCAACGCCGCCAGGAAAATGCTGGTGCCCGTCGCGGACAGCCAGTTGAGCGTGTACACCGCCTTTTCCTTGATGGGCTTGGCGACCACCGGCGGCACCTTCTCGATCTTCTCGTGGATCGTGGTGATCGGGAAATCGAGGCGGGTGATGCCGTACACGTCCTTGGTCTTGTTCTGCCCGTCGACAACGATCGTCTGGGTTTCCTTGCCGTCGAGGAATGCCTTGGTCTCCTTGAAGCCCCAGGCGAAGACGAACACCGTAAGGATCAGCCAGGGCACCCAGGCGCGGATGATCGTGCCGCTGTCGTGACGGGTGAACGTCGTGGGTGCGCCCTCGGCACCGCCTTCTGCGTCGTGTCCCTTCAGCTTGGTCGTGCGCCAGATTTCCTTCGGCTTCCAGACCTTGAGGAAGAGGAACAGCGCGAGCATCGAACACATCGCCGCGCCGACGTCCACGAGCATCGGACCGTGGTAGTTCGAGATGAGGAACTGCGGGATGGCGAAGGAGACGCCGACCACCAGGATCGCAGGCCAGACGCCCTTTACGCCCTTCCAGCCTGAGAAGGCCCAGATGAGCCAGAACGGCACCAGGAGCGAGAAGAACGGCAGCTGCCGTCCCACCATCGCGGATAGTGCCATCTCGTCGAGCCCGGTGACCTTGGCCAGGGTGATGATGGGTGTGCCCAGGGCGCCGTACGCCACCGGCGCCGTATTCGCGATCAGGGACAGACCCGATGCCGCCAGCGGCGAGAAACCCAGTCCGATCAGGATGGCGCCTGTCACGGCTACCGGCGTGCCGAAGCCGGCCGCCCCCTCGAAGAACGCGCCGAACGCAAAGGCGATCAGCAGCAGTTGCAGCCGGCGGTCCTCCGTGACGTTCGCGATGCTGTCCTGCAGGACCTGGAAGTAGCCTTTGTCCTTGGTGAGCTGGTACAGGAAGATGATGTTCAGCACGATCCAGCCGATGGGGAGCAGGCCGAACAGCGCGCCGTAGCCCGCGGTGCTGAGGGCCATGGCGGTGGGCATGTTGAAGACGACGATCGCCACCGCGAGCGCGCTCACCAGACCCCAGATCGCGGCCATGTGGGCGGACATGTGCAGGAAGGCGAGACCGCCCAGCATCACCACCACGGGAATCGCGGCAAGGAGCGTCGACAGCACCATGCTGTTCAGTGGGTCATACACTTGCTGCCAGATCATGGCTGGGGTCTCCTCTCCGGTCTACCGGGATATTGCTTGGTGTCGATGGCCCGTCGACCCTCGTCCGGCGACGGGCAGCGCGCGATTATATCGACGAGTCCCGCGCGCGTCGCCCGAAAGGCGGCGCCCGCGATGGTACGGCGCATTTCCGGCAAGGGTTGGCAGGCGGCGCGCTGCTCTGCGATGATTGACCGGGGCGCCGCGGCAATCGGCGACCCGCCCCGATCCTCCAGCCAGGAATGACCCGATGACCCAAGACCGCAGTCTGCCGCATGGCGGCAAGATCCTCGTGGACGCGCTCGTGACGCACGGTGTCGACCGTGCCTTCTGCGTCCCTGGCGAGAGCTATCTCGCCGTGCTCGACGCCCTTTTCGACGTCCGCGAGACGCTCACCCTCCATGTATGCCGGCAGGAGGGAGGCGCCGCCTTCATGGCGGAAGCCTACGGAAAGCTCACCAACCGCCCCGGCATCTGTTTCGTCACCCGCGGACCGGGCGCATCCAACGCCGCCATCGGCGTGCACACCGCGCAGCAGGACTCCACCCCGATGATCCTCTTCATCGGACAGGTGGGAAGCGACGTGGTGGAGCGGGAGGCCTTCCAGGAGATCGACTATCGCCGGATGTTCGGGTCGATCGCCAAATGGGTCGCGCAGATCGATCGGGCGGATCGCATCCCCGAGATGGTGAGCCATGCCTTCCATCTCGCCACGTCCGGCCGTCCCGGTCCGGTGGTGCTGGCGTTGCCGGAAGACATGCTGATGACTCGGGTGCGCGCCCCCGCTCTTAACCGCTACGCGCGGGTGGCGGCGAGCCCGGCCATGCGCGACATGGCGATGGTGCGTCACCTGCTGCAGATGTGCCGGCGCCCGATGATGATCCTGGGCGGCGGTGGCTGGACCAAGGAAGCCTGCGCCAACATCCAGCGGTTCGCCGAACGTAATCGGCTCCCGGTGGCGTGCTCCTTCCGCCGGCAGGACCTCATGGATAACCTCCATCCCCAGTACGCCGGCGACATCGGTGTGGGACTCCCGCCGACGCTGCGCAAGCGGCTCGACGAAGCGGACCTCATCGTCTGCGTGGGCGCGCGTCTGGGCGAGATGACCACCGGCGGCTACGGCCTGTTCAACGTGCCGCGCATGAACCAGCGCCTGGTGCACGTGCATCCCGGCGCGGAAGAACTTGGGCGCGTCTACCAGGCCGAACTGCTGATCAACAGCGGCATGCCGGAGTTCGCCGAGGCGGCTGCTTCGCTCGGCCCTGCCGAATGGGAAAACTGGGAGGAGTGGACCGCCCAGGCCCACCAGGACTACCTCGACAACGCGCATCCGGTGGAAGTGCCGGGGCCGGTCAACCCGAGCGCGATCGTGTCCTGGATGGCGCAGAAGCTTCCGCGGGACTCGATCATCACCAACGGCGCGGGCAACTTCTCGAGCTGGGCGCACCGCTTCTATCCGTATGGCGGCTTCCGGACACAGCTCGGGCCGACCAACGGTGCGATGGGTTACGGAGTGCCGGCGGCCGTGGCCGCGAAGGCCGTGCATCCGGACCGCGTGGTCGTCGCTTTCACCGGCGACGGCGACTTCATGATGAACGGGCAGGAGCTCGCGACTGCGGTGCAGTACGACCTGCCGATCATCGTGATCCTCATCAACAACGGCATGTACGGGACAATCCGCATGCACCAGGAGCGCGAGTTTCCCGAACGCACGCACGGCACCATGCTCGCCAATCCGGACTTCCCGGCGCTGGCGCGTGCTTACGGGTGCCACGGCGAACTGGTGACGGCCACGGCGGACTTCCCCGCGGCATTCGAGCGCGCTCAGGCCTCCGGCAAGCCGGCGCTCATCGAACTGCAGATCGATCCGGATGTGATCACGACCCGAACGACGCTGAGCGCCATCCGCGAGAAGGCGATGCGGGAGCAGGTGGAGGCGGTGCTCGCCGCGCCACCGGCACCGGCCAATTAGACGGTGCGGCCATTCTGATCCATTGGCGACCGCGCCAATGGATCAGAGTCGCACCGAGCGTCAGAAGCCGACGGCCTGCCCGTCGCGTCTCGGTTCGGACGCTGCGAAATAGCCGTGCGGCAGACGATGGATGAGTTGCGCCGAGCCGTAGTCCATCGCCCAGCGCGGGGTCACCCGGATTTCGTGGCCCAGTCGCTGGAGTCCTTCCACGGTTGCTGCGGGCATCGTGTTCTCGACGAGCACGGCGCCGTCCTTGGCGATCTTCCAGCGCGGCGCGTCGATGGCGGCCTGCGGGTTCTGCCGGTAGTCGGCGAGGCGCACCATCATCTGCAGATGGCCCTGGGGCTGCATGTCCGCGCCCATCACGCCGAAGCTCATGACCGCATCGTCGTCCCTCGTCACGAATCCCGGGATGATCGTATGGAACGGACGCTTGCCCGGGCCGACGAGATTCGGATGGCCGGGCGTGAGCGAGAAGGCCGACCCGCGGTTCTGCAGCGAGATGCCCGTGCCTTCGACCACGACACCGGAACCGAAGCCGTTGTAGTTCGACTGGATGTACGAAACCATGCGACCCGACGCATCCGCTGCGGTGAGGTACACCGTACCTGACCCGGGCGGCGTCCCCGCGCCGAACACCTGGGCCTGCTGCGGATCGATGCGCTTTGCACGCTGCGCGATGTAGCTGGGGTCGAGGAGGTCGGAGCCGTGGATCTTCATGGCCGAGGGATCGGCCACGTGCGCGTAGACATCGGCGAACGCGAGCTTCATCGCTTCGATCTGCAGGTGGAGCGAGCCGGCGGAATCCAGCGCGTGCGCCGCGATGTCGTGATGTCCGAGGATGCCCAGCGCGATCAGGGCGGAGATGCCCTGGCCGCTCGGCGGGATCTCGTGCAGCTTGTAGCCGCGGTACTCCTGCGAAACGGGCTCGACCCAGTCCGCCCGGTGGGCTGCGAGATCGGCCTCGGTGATGGCGCCACCGGTGCGCTTTGCGAACTCGGCGATCTTCTTCGCGAGCGCGCCGCGATAGAAGGATTCGCCCTCGGTCGCCGCGATATCGCGCAGGGTGGCACCCTGGTCGGGGAACGAGAAGCGCTCCCCGGCGACGGGAGCGCGGCCGCCCGGCAGGAACGCCTGGGCATAGCCCGGCTCGTTGCGGAAGACGTCGGCCTGACCGGCCCACTGCCGCGCGACCGTGGGCGAGACCACGAAGCCCCGCTCCGCATATTCGATCGCCGGCTGGAACAGCGCCGGGAAGGGCAGGGACCCGAACGCACGCCACAGCGCAACCCACGCCGACACGACGCCCGGCACGGTGACCGTGTTCCAGCCCTGCGAGGGCATCGTCTTGGCCGCCCCGAAGAACTCAGGGGTCCAGGCGGCGGGCGCACGGCCCGAGGCATTGAGCCCGTGGAGGCGGTTGCCGTCCCACACGAGTGCGAAGGCGTCGGACCCGATGCCGTTCATCACTGGCTCGACGACGGTGAGCGTCACGGCCGTGGCGACGATGGCGTCGATGGCATTGCCGCCCTGGAGCAGCATGCGCAGGCCGGCCTGCGCCGCGAGAGGCTGCGACGTGGCGACGGCGTTGGCCGCGAGCACCGGCATGCGCTGGGACGTGTACGGGAAGTCCCACTCGAAGCGGGTCATGGCATTACTCCTGGAAGGCTTGGTCGCGCGCCTTGCGCACGTTGGGGGCGATGACGATCAGCAGCAGGACCGCCGCGAGCAGCAGCAGCACCCCGGACAGCGGGCGCGTGATGAATACCATCGGGTCGCCGCGGGAGATCGTCAGCGCCCGGCGGAAATTGTCTTCGAGCATGGGCCCCAGCACCAGAGCCAGCAGCAGCGGAGCGGGCTCGCAGCCGAGCTTGATGAGGGCGTAGCCAAGGAACCCGAAGCCCACCGCGAGAAACACCTCGACGACACTCGAGTTGAGCGAATACACGCCGATCGCGCAGAAGAGCAGGATGGCCGGATACAGAATGCGGTAGCGCACCGAGAGCAGCCGCACCCAGAGGCCGACCAGCGGCAGGTTGAGCAGCACGAGCATCAGGTTGCCCACCCACATGCTGGCGATCATGCCCCAGAAGAGATCGGGCTGACGCGTCATCACCTGCGGGCCGGGCTGAATGCCCTGGATCGTCATCGCGCCGATCATCAGCGCCATGACCGGGTTGGTGGGCAGACCGAGCGTCAGCATCGGCACGAAGGAAGTCTGCGCACCGGCATTGTTGGCGGACTCCGGGCCGGCCACGCCTTCGATTGCCCCCTTGCCGAAACGGGACGGGTCCTTGGCGAGGCGCTTCTCCATCATGTACGACGCGAAGGAGCCGAGCATCGCCCCGCCGCCCGGCAGCACGCCGAGCAGGGAGCCGATGCCGGTGCCGCGCAGGATGGCGCCGCTCGCCTGGCGGATCTCCTTCATGCCGGGCAGCAGGCTGCCGATCTTCGTGCGCAGGACGTCCCTCGCCTCCGGTGTGTCGAAGTTGGCGATGATGCCCGCAAAGCCGAACATGCCCATCGCCACGACCACGAAGCCGAGCCCGTCGGACAGCTCCGGCATGCCGAAGGTGAACCGCTGATCGCCCGTGGTGGTGTCCATGCCGACCGTGCCCAGCAGAATGCCGAGCACGATCATCGCGAGCGCCTTCAGCAGTGAACCCTGCGCGAGCACGACTGCGGCGACGAGACCCAGCACCATGAGCGAGAAGTACTCGGCTGCGCCGAACTGGAACGCGAGTTCGGCGAGCGGCGGAGCGAGGGCGGCGAGAATCAGCGTGGCCACGCATCCGGCGAAGAACGAGCCGATGGCCGCGATGCCGAGCGCATGACCGGCGCGGCCGTCGCGCGCCATCGCGTAGCCGTCCAGGCAGGTCACGACGGAGGAGGCTTCGCCCGGGAGGTTCACAAGAATCGCCGACGTCGAGCCGCCGTACTGTGCGCCGTAGTAGATGCCCGCGAGCATGATGAGCGCGGAGGTGGGCGGCAGGTGGAACGTGAACGGCAGCAGCATCGAGATCGTGGCTACCGGGCCGATGCCGGGCAGCACGCCGATGAGAGTGCCCAGGACCACGCCGCCGAAGCAGTAGAGCAGGTTGTCGAGCGTGAGCGCGACCTGGAACCCGAGGGCGAGATTGGAGAGGAGATCCATCAGCCGCCCATCCCTTCAGGCCAGACCATGATCGGCATGCCGAGCCCCTTTACGAAGATGAGCCAGGCCAGCGCGGTGAGGGCTACGGCGACCAGGATCGTCTCGACATGGCTGCGTCCCTTTTCCGCGTAGGCGGACACCACCACCATGGCCGCGACGGCTGCCATGAGTCCGAAGCGCTCCAGCAGCCAGCCGAACACGACGATCGAACCCAACACCAGGACCATCGGGCCGAGCCGCCAGCGCTCCAGCGGCGCGCCCTGGATCCGCAGGCTCGCCAGGACGATGACGGCGCCGAGCGCGATCAGCAGGATGGCGATGATGCGGGGGAAGTACCCCGGGCCCATGCTGAGGAGACTGCCGAGGCGGTAATCCGCCCCGATGACGAGAGTCGCCACGCCGACGACCACGAAGAACATTCCCGCGAGCAGATCCCGCGGAGCGCGTACCAGTCCCGCCATATCCTCCCCTTCGGTGCGATGGCAAGCCAGGCCCGGGGGGCCGGGTCACCCCGACATGCTGTGTTGTGGTGGCGAATAGAGCAGGCGGCCGGGCACTGTCTCCCGGGGGCATTCCCGGAGGCGAAATCCCCGGCATGCCCTTTCGCTCCGGGATCGCGAGGCGGACCCTGGGCATGGCTCTGTTCGGCGCGGGCCTATTCTTTCACAGGTGCCCCCCGGCGTGCAGTCTCCGTTTTGGGGAGGGGCTACGCGTGCAGGCCGGCCCTCCGGTTGCACGACGCTCTCGCGAATCGGCTTGCCGGAGAATCGATTTGCTATGATCCGCCTCCCATTGCCTCGATGTCCCGGGTCGCGTGTTCGCACAATCAGCGTGCGTCGCGAACGCCAGGGGTACGAGACCGAGACCTCTACCGACTGAATGCCCCACCATGGCGCAGCTGTTCGCCATCCACCCGGTCAACCCCCAGAAGCGACTGATCGACCGAGCCGCGGACATGATCCGCAGCGGCTCTGTCATCGTCTACCCCACGGACTCGTGCTACGCACTGGGCTGCCATCTGGGGGACAAGAATGCGATAGAGCGTATCCGCGCGATCCGCAAGTTCGGGGAGGATCACCACCTGACGCTCGTCTGCCGGGATCTGAGCCAGATCGGGCAGTACGCTGTCGTCGACAACCGGCAGTACCGCTTTCTCAAGGCAGCCACGCCGGGCAGCTACACGGTGCTGCTCAAAGCCACCCGCGAGGTGCCTCGCCGGCTGCAGCATCCCAAGCGCTCGACGATCGGCCTGCGGGTGCCGGACCACCCCGTGGCGCAGGCTCTCCTCGAAGCCCTCGGGGAGCCCCTTCTGTCCGCCACCATGTCTCTGCCGGACGAGCCTCTGCCGCTGAACGACGCCCAGGAGATTCGCGACCATCTGGAACGTCAGGTGGACCTTGTGATCGACTCCGGGTCCTGCGGGGTCGAGCCCACGACGGTCGTGGACCTCACCGGCGAGGTGCCGGTCCTGGTTCGGGCGGGGCGGGGCGATCCGGCCGTGTTCGGCCTTTCCGCAGAAGCCGCTCAGCAATGACCTCGCCGACTGGCGCTATCCTCTCCACTTTCCCCACGGAATCCCTCCATGTTCGTTGATCGCGTTCTCTCCGGCATGCGGCCGACCGGCTCGCTGCACCTCGGCCACTACCACGGCGTCCTCAAGAACTGGGTGAAGCTGCAGCACGAGTACGAGTGCTTCTTCTTCGTGGCCGACTGGCACGCGCTCACCACCCACTACGACGCCCCGGAAGCTATCGAGCAGAATGTCTGGGACATGGTGGTCGACTGGCTCGCGGCCGGCGTGGATCCGGCCAGGGCGACGCTGTTCATCCAGTCGCAGTTGCCAGAGCACGCGGAGCTTCATCTGCTGCTGTCGATGATCACGCCGCTAGGGTGGCTCGAACGCGTGCCGACCTACAAGGACCAGCAGGAGAAGCTCGCGGAGAAGGATCTCTCCACCTACGGCTTCCTCGGCTACCCGCTGCTGCAGAGCGCGGATATTCTCGTGTACCGGGCCAATCTCGTCCCGGTGGGCGAAGATCAGGTGCCCCACATCGAGTTCACCCGCGAGATCGCGCGCCGGTTCAACCACATCTATGGCCGCGAACCCGGCTTCCAGGAAAAGGCGGAAGCCGCCATCAAGAAGCTCGGCGGCAAGCGGAGCAAGCTCTATGTGGAGCTGCGCACGCGCTACCAGGAGCAGGGCGATCAGGAAGCCCTCGAAGCCGCGCGTGCCGTTATCGAAGAAGCTCAGAACCTCTCCATCGGCGACCGTGAGCGCCTGTTCGGCTATATCGAGGGCGGCGGCAAGATGATCCTGTCCGAGCCCAAGGCGATGCTCACCGAAGCCTCACGCATGCCCGGGCTCGACGGGCAGAAGATGTCCAAGTCGTACAACAACACCATCACGCTGCGCGAAGATGAAGACAGCGTGTCCAAGAAGATCCGCACGATGCCCACCGATCCGGCGCGCATGCGCCGTACCGATCCAGGCGACCCCGAGAAGTGCCCGGTCTGGCAGTTGCACCAGGTGTACTCGGGCGACGATACCCGCGCGTGGGTGCAGAAGGGCTGCCGCAGCGCCGGCATCGGCTGCCTCGAATGCAAGCAGCCCGTCATCGATGCGGTGCTGGCCGAGCAGCGTCCGATGCGCGAGCGCGCAGAGGTCTACCTTCGCGACACGACCCTCGTGCGCAACATCATCGCCGACGGTTGCGAGAAGGCCCGGGATCTCGCGCAGGAAACCATGCGCGAAGTCCGGCAGGCGATGGGGTTGCAGTACAGCTGAGGGTGCGGGAAGAGGTTTAGTGCCGAGTCCGTCCCCGGAGTCGCGGCGTTCGCCGCTCGTCCGGGCTACGCGGTGTTTTCTTCGTAGCCCGGATGGAGCGAAGCGGAATCCGGGGGCGGTGACGAATGGTGCGGCAGTGTTCCCGGAGTCGGCGCGTTCGCGCCTCGTCCGGGCTACGGGTTTGTGCCTCGTGGGGGGCGGCTGCGCGTAGCCGGATGGAGCGAAGCGCAATCCGGGGATCGGTGTTCGGTGAGGCGACGATGTTCCCGGAGTCGGCGCGGTTGCGCCTCGTCCGGGCGACGCATCTTCCGGACTACCCCTTGTTCTTCGTGCGCAGCAGGCGCTGCTGCTGCACTTTCCACTCGCGTTCCTTGATGGCTTCCCGCTTGTCGTGCTGTTTCTTGCCTTTGGCGAGCCCGATGGCAATCTTGATGCGGCCGCGGGTAAAATGCAGGTCGAGTGGAACGAGCGTGTAACCGGCGCGCTCGACCTTGCCGATCAGGTGCCGGATCTCTTCGGCTTTCAATAGGAGCTTGCGGGTTCGTGTGGGATCAGGCGTGATGTGCGTCGAAGCGGTGGGCAGCGGGCTGATATGACAGCCGATGAGGAACACCTCGCCGCGGTTCAGCATCACGTACGACTCCGCGAGCTGCACGCGACCGGACCGGATCGACTTCACCTCCCAACCCAGGAGCGCGAGGCCTGCCTCGAAGCGCTCCTCGATGAAGTAGTCGTGAAAGGCCTTCTTGTTCTGCGTGATGCTCATGGTCTGGGTGCGTTCCTGCTGCGGCCGCGGATTCTATCAGTCGGGGCCCCTCGCGGCCGTGCGGACTGCGCGAGCGTGATGCATGCATGAAATCGACCGTTCGGTCCTGCTCAACTACTCGGCTGAGCAGATCTTCGTCCTCGTGGACCGCGTCGAGGACTATCCGGCCTTCCTGCCGTGGTGCGGCGAGACCTCCGTCGAGGTACAGGACGAAAACAGCAAGCGCGCGGCCATCACCATCGACTTCAAAGGCATACGCCAGCGCTTCGCCACGCACAACACGCGGGAGGTTCCCACCCGCATCGACATGCGGCTGGCCGAGGGGCCCTTCCGCAACCTGGACGGCAGCTGGCACTTTCTCCCCCTGGGAGAGCACGCCTGCAAGGTGCAGTTCCGGCTGCGCTACGAGTTTGCGAGCCGCATCCTGGAAAAGGTCGTCGGGCCGGTGTTCGACCACATCGCGGCCAGTTTCGTCGACGCCTTCGTGCGGCGGGCTGCGGAAGTCTACGGGCCGCGGTAGCTGCCGTGCCGCGCATCGAGTTCGTCTACGCGCTGCCTAGGAGGCAGTGGATCAGGGAAATGGTCGTCCCGGAAGGGACGGAAGTCCTGGCCGCAATCGCCCTGGCCGACCTTCGGGCCCTGTGGCCGGATGCCGATCTGACGGAATGCGAACCTCGCGTCTGGGGCCATGTCCTGGAGCCGGGGCAGATCGTCCGGGACGGCGACCGCTGCGAGTTTCTCCGGCCCCTGGTGGCCGACCCCAAGGAAGCCCGCCGCCGCCGGGTATCCCGGCCCCGGACCTGATCTCCGATTACTTGCAGGCGTCCTTCACGGCGCGCTGGGCGTCCGCGAGTTCCCGGGCGATGTCCTCGTCGCCGAGGTAGTTGATCTGCCCGGAGGCGTCGTACTTCGCGACCCGGCCGCCGCGCTGCAGGCCGGCAACCCGGTTGCGGGCTACCTCGCAGTTGGCTTTGGCCTGCTGGGCATTCTCCTTCTCCTGCTGGGCCTTCTGTTCCGCCTCCTGCTTTTCCTGGCGGCGCTTGCGGAACTCCATTTCCTTTTCCTGATACGACTTGGGGCCGCCTGCAGCAGCGCCAGGGCCGGGTGCGGCCGCCGCCGGGGCGCCAGCGGCCGGGCGGGGCGCCTTCACGGTCCCCTCGCACTGGACGCCAGGGGGCGGAGAGTCGGCGTAGTGGACTTTCCCCGAGGCGTCCTTCCAGCGGCAGATCTGGGCTTCCGCCGTGGCCGTGATGGTGAGCGACAGGACGAGCAGGAGGATACGGGCAACGGTCATGGGGTTCTCCGGACGTTCAAGGGGTGCGGTCCGCCGTGGCGGGGCCGCCTTGTCGACGCTGCAAAAGGCCGAGGCGGGCGAGCTCTGCGGCTTCGTCCGCGTGGCGAATGGCTTCTTCTTTCTTGCCGGCGGCCAGGGCCGCGCGGGCTTCCTTCAGCTGAGTGGCCGCGGTGGTCCACAGGGCCTGGCTGGCTTCGGCCTCGCGGACGGCAGCCTCGGCGGCGGCCACCCGATCGGCTGCCGCGGTGTCCGCGAAGACGGGCGGTGCAGTCAGGGCGGCGAGCAGCCCGAAGCACGAAAGGCAGCGGTATGGGAGCGTCATGGACATTCCAACGGGCTCGCGGACGGTTCGTTTACGGGGGTCGCTGCTCTATAATGCGGTCTTTGTGAGGGATCATCAAACATGCAAGTGATCCAGAAGGCACTGACCTTCGACGACGTGCTGCTCGTCCCGGCGCACTCGACAGTACTCCCGCGGGACGTGGCACTCGAAACCCGGCTCTCCCGCAACATCAAGCTCAATATCCCCATCGTCTCAGCCGCCATGGACACGGTGACCGAGGCGCGCCTGGCGATCGCGATCGCCCAGGAAGGGGGAATCGGCATCGTTCACAAGAACTTGACCCCGGCCGCCCAGGCGGCGGAGGTGTCCAAGGTCAAGCGCTTCGAAAGCGGCGTGGTGAAGGACCCCATCACCATCACCCCCGAGATGACCGTCCGGGACGTCATGGTGCTCACCCGCCAGTACCGGATCTCCGGGCTGCCGGTGCTCGAGGCCGGCCGGGTCGTCGGGATCGTCACGAACCGGGACCTCCGGTTCGAGACCAACCTGGACCAGCCCGTCCGCAACATCATGACCCCCAAGGACCGCCTGGTGACCGTCCCCGAGGGCGCCACCCTCGAAGAGGCGATGGAACTGCTCCACCGCTACCGGCTGGAGCGAGTCCTGGTGGTCAACGGTGACATGACCCTTAAGGGTCTCATCACCGTGAAGGACATCCTGAAGTCCTCCGAACACCCGAACGCCTGCAAGGACCAGTTCGGTCGCCTGCGCGTCGGTGCCGCCATCGGCGTGGGGGAGGGCACGGACGAACGCGTGGCCGCCCTGGTCGAAGCCGGCGTCGACCTCATCATCGTGGATACCGCGCACGGGCACTCGCAGTCGGTGCTCGACCGCGTGAACAAGACCAAGAAGGACTACCCCAATCTCGACGTCATCGGCGGCAACATTGCCACGGCGTCGGCGGCTCGGGCCCTGCTCGATGCCGGCGCCGATGGCGTCAAGGTGGGTATCGGCCCCGGTTCCATCTGCACGACCCGCATCGTGGCCGGTGTCGGCGTGCCGCAGATCACGGCCATCCAGAATGTGGCTTCCGCGCTTGCCGGCACCGGTGTCCCGATGATCGCCGACGGCGGCATCCGCTACTCCGGTGACGTCGCCAAGGCCATCGCGGCCGGCGCCGACTGCGTGATGCTCGGCGGTCTGTTTGCCGGCACGGAGGAAGCCCCGGGCGAGATCGAGCTCTACCAGGGCCGGTCGTACAAGTCCTATCGCGGCATGGGCTCGCTCGGTGCCATGCAGCAGGGCTCGTCCGACCGCTACTTCCAGGATTCCTCCGAGGGCAGCAACAAGCTCGTGCCGGAAGGCGTGGAGGGCCGGGTGCCCTACAAGGGCCCCGTGACCGCCGTCATCCACCAGCTGGTGGGTGGTCTTCGCTCTTCCATGGGGTACCTCGGTTGTCCTTCGATCCCGGACGTGCAGACCCACGCGCAGTTTGTCGAGATCACCTCGGCCGGCGTGAAGGAGTCCCACGTGCACGACGTGCAGATCGTGAAGGAAGCCCCGAACTACCGCGTCGACTGAGTCGACTCCGGCGGCCCCGGCGCCCAGGCGTCGGGGCCGCGTCGTTTTGTCTTTCCGATCGCGCCCCATGCACGCCAAGATTCTCATTCTCGATTTCGGTGCCCAGTACACCCAGCTGATCGCGCGGCGAGTCCGCGAGAGCAGCGTCTACTGCGAGATCCACCCCTTCGACGTCACCGATGCCTTCGTGCGCGAGTTCGCGCCCAGCGGCATCATCCTCTCGGGCGGGCCGGCGTCGGTCACCGAAGGCGAATCGCCGCGTGCCCCCGAGGCGGTCTTCGCGCTGGGCGTGCCCGTCCTCGGAATCTGCTACGGCATGCAGACCATGGCGGCGCAGTTGGGCGGGCGCGTTGAGAACGGCCTCGTGCGGGAGTTCGGCTATGCGGAAGTTCGTGCGCGCGGACATTCGCGTCTTTTCCGCGACATCCAGGATCGCGGCAATGCCGAAGGCCACGGCCTGCTCGACGTCTGGATGAGCCACGGCGACAAGGTCACCGAGCTGCCGCCCGGCTTCAAGGTCATCGGGTCCAATGCGTCCACACCCATCGCGGCGATGGCCGACGAGTCGCGCAACTTCTACGCGGTGCAGTTCCACCCCGAGGTCACGCATACGCTGCAGGGCAAGTCGATGCTGGAGCGCTTCGTTCACGAGATCTGTTCCGTGGGCTACGACTGGACGATGCCCGGCTACATCGACGAAGCCGTCGGGCGCATCCGATCCACCGTGGGCGAGGACGAAGTGCTGCTCGGCCTGTCCGGCGGCGTGGATTCTTCCGTAGCTGCCGCGCTGATCCATCGCGCCATCGGCGACAAGCTCACATGCGTGTTCGTCGACAACGGCCTGCTGCGCCTGAACGAGGCCGAGCAGGTGATGGCCACGTTTGCGCGAAGCCTGGGCGTGCGCGTGATTCACGTGGACGCCACCGACGAGTTCCTCGACCAGCTTGCCGGCGTGAGCGACCCCGAAGCCAAGCGCAAGATCATTGGCCGCGTGTTCGTCGAAGTGTTCCAGCGTGAAGCCGCGAAGCTCCCGAATGCGAAGTGGCTTGCACAGGGAACCATCTACCCCGACGTCATCGAGTCCGCCGGCGCCAAGACAAAGAAGGCGCACAACATCAAGTCGCACCACAACGTGGGCGGCCTGCCGGACACATTGCACCTCAAGCTGCTGGAACCATTACGCGAACTGTTCAAGGATGAGGTTCGCGAGCTCGGCGTCGCGCTGGGCCTGCCGCGAGACATGGTCTACCGCCATCCCTTCCCGGGGCCCGGACTGGGCGTGCGCATTCTGGGCGAGGTAAAGCGCGAGTACGCAGATCTGCTCCGTCGCGCCGACGCCATCTTCATCGAGGAGCTTCGCAATCACGGCTGGTACGACCGGACCTCACAGGCGTTCGCCGTCTTCCTGCCGGTGCGCTCCGTCGGCGTGATGGGCGATGGGCGCACGTACGAGCATGTCGTCGCATTGCGTGCCGTCGTGACGCAAGACTTCATGACGGCGCAGTGGGCCGAGCTGCCGCATTCGCTGCTCGCTACGGTCTCCAATCGGATCATCAATGAAGTGCGCGGGCTGAACCGCGTGGTTTACGACATCAGCGGAAAGCCACCGGCGACGATTGAGTGGGAATAATTCGGCGTCTTTCGAGGACATTCAACGACGTCCATTTCCTGGGTATAAATTGCGATATTTCAAATATTTAACGTTCTGTGTCGTTCGGTATCGTTCGGTGGCAGCAACCTGCGCCAGACGGTAGATTTGTCGGTAGTTTTTGGGTCGATTTCGCGGTCAGTTTTTTACCGTCTTGGTCTGGCTTAGGGGTGACGGTAAAAATCCTCCCAAAGTTTCCATATATTCATGTATTTAAAGCGGAAGTCGTGCATCAGGTATCCTGACGGTAAATTTCTACCCTGGGAGACTGCCCGATGTTGTCCGATACGACGATTCGCAATCTGAAACCGCGGGAAAAGCCCTACAAGGTTTCGGACCGTGACGGGCTGTACGTTGTCGTGTCTCCCCGCGGAACGATCACATTCCGATACGACTACCGGCTAAACGGACGACGGGAAACCCTGACGATCGGAAGATACGGAGCGGACGGCATCTCCCTGGCTCGCGCGAGAGCCCGACTCGACGACGCCAAGCGAGAAGTTCTTGACGGGCGATCACCGAGCCAGGAAAAGCAACGCGCGAAGCAACGTGCCAGCGAAGCCGAAACGCTCGCGACCGTCACGGCTCGCTGGCTAGCCGAGTCCCCAATGGCAGACACGACCCGCTCGATGCGTCAGAGCATCATCAATCGTGACGTTCTACCAGCCTTCGGAAGCAGACGTCTTCACGAGATCTCGGTGGAGGATCTGCGTGCGCTCTGCAACAAGGCTAAGGATCGCGGCGCGCCCGCAACGGCGCTGCATATCCGCGAGATCGTCAAGCTCATCTTCACCTTCGCCAACATTCACGGAGAGGCGCTCCCCAACCCCGCTGACGAGATACGACCGATTTCGTTTGGGTCATTCCGCCCTAAAGATCGAGCACTCTCGCCGACTGAGATCCGGGTCATGCACTCGGTCTTGGAGACTGTCGCCTCTTTTCCGACCATCAAGTTGGCGCTCCGCCTGATTCTTCTTACGCTCGTTCGAAAGAGCGAACTCATTGAGGCGCGGTGGAGTGAGGTGGATTTCTCTGGAGCCGTTTGGACAATCCCGAAGGAGAGGATGAAAGGGCGTAAGCCGCACGTCGTCTATCTGTCACAGCAGGCGCTGGACATCATGATCGCATTGAGAACTTGCGCAGGAGGGTCCCGCTTCGTACTGCCGTCCCGGTACGACGCGGACCGGTGCATCTCCAAGGCGACGCTGAACCGCGTCACCCAGTTGTGCGTTGAGCGAGCTCAGGCGTCCGGACTACCTCTCGATCCGTTCACTGTCCACGACCTGCGTCGGACTGGATCAACGATCCTTAACGAAATCGGGTTCAACGGAGATTGGATCGAGAAGGCACTGGCGCACACAGACGGCCGGTCTTCAAGGGGCGTTTACAACAAGGCAGAGTATGCTGAACAGCGTCGGCATATGCTGCAGGAATGGGCGGACATGATCGATGCCTGGATCGCTGGACGATCGCACACGCCAACCCTTCACCCGCCTGCCGTCGTTGTACCCACGGCGTCAGCACCCCTCTAAAGTGCAAGGGTTAGCATCAGAAGTACGTCCGTGCTCTAGCGTTCACACACCTCGCGGAGCATGGCAATCACTGTTTGGACAGAGCGCCGGCGCAGCCCTCACGCCGGTGCTCTGTCGCCAAGATCGGCGCCCGTCTTCGGTGGTCAGACTCCGCAGGGCGGGATCTAGCCGGAAGCCGGGGCGGACCACAACCTACTTCTGTTCGTCGCGTGATTTTCGGCGATGGGGATTGGATCGAGTTGTCGTGGTGACCGTGGATGGCGCCTGCGCGGTCGATGTAATCCGTCGAGACTCGATCCATGCCTCAACCTCTTTCAAGTCCCAGGCCACGCATCGGGTCGTGATGTAGATCCGCTTGGGGAAGCATCCTCGGCGTTCCATCTCGTAGATTGTCGTGTTCGAAAGCGGGACCATGTCTCTGAGTTGATGGCGACGGATCATCCGGGTCGCCGCGGTTTCTCTGACTAGCTTCTGCATTCCAACATCCGACTGAGGGTCATCAGTGACGTGAGGACCCAGTGGGCTCGACAGAGATTCCGGCTGGCGTTGCTTCTGGCCAGTTGAGTGAGATTGGCGGGTATCGGCGTTACCTTGGTTGCCATTCAGCGCCACCGGCTCTTTTGTCTCATTGCGCTTCGTCATGTGTCTCATGTTCGCTACTCGATCTCCGGTTAGGGTAAGGGGAGGTTCTTCGAGATGCACCTCCTTAAGACGAATACGAGATTTCTTCGAAAAGTGTCCGGAATCGAATTGACTGCTCGTGTTCCTGGAGCGTGACCACGCATCTGCTGGCATCACACGCCGCATGATGTAGGAGGGGGGCGTATCAAGCGCTACCTCTCTCCCGAATCCTCGGTTGTATCGAGTGACGAGCTAGGCAGTCAGGCATCGTGTCCAAACCACGACTTTTGTCTCGTGATGTGGTTCCTTTGCGCAATGCGCCTTCGATTCAGACGGTTCCGCCGGGTTGTTGGCTCGATCAGCCCTTGAGGACTGCAGACATGGTCCCCGATGACTCGATCGGTGGGTGGCTAGTGTCGGTCGCGTCTGCAGTTTCGGTTGGGTCGATCTCACACGCGAGCGCTTCGCTTGGTCAAAGCACGGCATCAGACCGTCACCAATCTGCGCATGTGGTCCGGTACGAGGATTCAGTCGGTACTGCATTGACTTAGGAATACCTGATGCGTCCGTCGGACTTCGGCGTCGCGCCGACTCATCGATCGCCGCGAGGGTCCTGGGGTGACCCTACAGGCGAGATTCAAGGTGGGCGCGAATGGCCCGTAAGTTCTCCTCGAAAATCCGTCCCTCGCGCTTTGGCGCGACAGACCTTGAATCTCGACCCGGCGAAGGCTGGAACCTCGATCCCAGCGGGAAGATGAGGTACGCCAAGTCTGGTGTTGGTGTACATACTGGATGGGAGCATCGATGAGCACGACCCAGGACTTGGTGCGCGTTCTGAAATCCGAGCTGAAGGCCGCCGGCATCACCTACGCGATCCTTGCCGAGCGTCTCGGCATGGCGGAGTCCAGCGTGAAGCGGGTCTTCGCCCGGGCGGATATGCCGCTATCTCGGATCGACGAAGTGCTCAGGGTGCTGAAGATGGACTTCGCGGAACTGGCGCGCAAAGTCGCGGACGCCCAGCCGCTATCGACCGAGCTTACCCTCGAGCAGGAGAAAGCGGTTGTCGCCGATAGGAAGCTTCTGCTCCTGGCGATCTGTTGCCTGTCGCAGTGGACGCTGGAAGAGGTGGTGGGGATCTACCAGGTCACGGAAGCCGAATGCATCAAGTACTTCGCTCAGCTGGACCGCCTGGGAATCATCGAACTGCGGCCGCTGAACCGCTACCGCTTGCGCGTTGCGAAAGGTTTTCGGTGGCGCCCTCAGGGGCCAGTCATGACGTTCTTTCGTCGGCAGATGTCCGACGAGTTCCTCAGCGCAGGCTTTGACGGGGCAGGTGAGACCTTGACGCTGGTGCACGGTCAGATCACCACTGCCTCGGCGGAACTGCTTGTCGAACGGCTTCGAAGGATCGGCCAGGACTTCGCTCAGCAGCACCTCTCGGAGCAGCATCTGCCCGAGGCGCAGCTTCACCCGTACACGCTGCTGGTCGGTATGCGGACCTGGCTGTTCTCCGGATTCAAGGATCTGAAGCGCTGAGTTGCGCCGCCCGTTTGACGGCTAGGGACATGGGCCCGCGCTCGGGGGCGAAGGCGAATCGTTTTGCGATCTCCAAAACCCGGCCTCGACCGGGGTCACTTGCCAGGGCACCAGAAACGCTTCCACGGTCATTCGTAGGCGGCCTGTGTTCCCCCCTCCTCATGGCGCCAAAGTACCGTTCTTCGATACTCGCCGTGGCGTCCTTTTGTCCAGGCCAACCTTTTCGTTCACTGGCCGACGTTGCTTCGGCAGGATTCGCTCCGTCCGATTCAAACACGACGGAGAAAACCATGGACGCCAAGACCGACCGACCGAACCAGACCCGAAGCGCCGTGGCGGCTATTGCCGCACTGGTGATATCCACTACGACGATGACGGTATCGCCGACCGCTGCAGGTGGTCCGCTGGACAGCTCCGTTATCGCCTCAGGATTGACGGCGAGTGCTGGCAGCGTAGTGAGCGTCAAGGTCGGCGGGCCCCAGGGCGTGTTGCTGGGCCTCGCGACCATGTCCGTGACCCACGGCGTTCTGAGGGCGGGCCCCATCAGGAAGGGAGTGCTTCGTCTGAGTAGCCTGGACGGAGGTCAGGTGGCCGACTTCGACGTACCTCCCGAGCGCCTGAAGGCCACCAGGGTCAAGACAGGCGACCCGGTGGAGGTTCATCGCGTCGCCGCCGGTTGGCGACTGACAGCGCATGGCCAGGATCTCGTCTACGTTGTCGACGAGTCCGGGACCGGCCTGCTGACGAGCGCCCGCCGCTGATCGGGCAGGGGACTGGTGATGAAGAAGATCCTTGCGCTGCTCCTGTTGCTCTGTCTCCCGATCACGGCCGTGGCGGGCCGAGGGTGCGAATTGCGGGCGCCTGAGCCTCGCGAGATCGAGACGGCGCTGTCGCTCGGCATACGAGTTCAGGAAGCACTGGAGGCGTCGGGGGCGCGCGTCGCGCTCGTGGCGAGAGTGGGTCAGGACCTCAGCCGTTACGGCCTCGTGCACACCCACGCCGCCTTCGCGTGGCGCGATCACCCGAAGGGACGTTGGATGGTGGTGCACTTGCTCAATGACTGCGGGACGGATCGCTCGAACCTGCACGATGAAGGTCTCGGCGCATTCTTCATGGACATTCACCGTCCGGAGGCGCAGATCGTGGTGCCTTCGGAGCGGGTGCAAGCTCGCCTCGTTCAGGTGCTGGAGAGCGATCTCGCTGAGATGCTGCACGAGTCTCGCTACAACATGGTGTCCTTTCCCTTCAACCCGAAGTACCAGAACTCCAACCAGTGGCTGCTCGAGGTCTTCGCTGCCGCAAACGCGACGGATGTGGCGGTCACCTCCCGGCAGCAGGCGGTCGACTGGCTCAAGGCGACCGGCTACCGGCCGACCACGATCGAGCTCGGTACGCTCACGCGACTGGGTGGACGAATGTTCCGGGCGAATATCGCCTTCGACGACCACCCCTTCGGCCGGCGGATGGCGGGACACATCGATACAGCGACCGTGATTTCCATCGTCTCATTCATCCGGTCTAGGGACGAAGGTGCGCGAGTCATTTCGGTCACGGTGCCCAGTGCGGCGCAGTAAGGCGGCAGAGACGCAAGTTGAAGGAGACAGAACGATGAAGTTCGACGGAAAGAGGATTCAGAAGATGAAACGGACGATATGCGCGTTGGCTCTCATTTCTGCCAGTGCGCCAGCCCATTCGGTGGGCTTGGGCGATGCCTTCGCCCCCGACATTTCGGCGGCAAGCCTGGCAAGCGCAGCGATCTCGGCCGGCGTATCGGTCGCGAGCCCGCAAGGCGGATCACTGCTGCTCAAGCTGGGCGCCGGTGCGTCGGTGACACTGCTTGCGATGGGTACCGTCTTCGACGGCCGGACGGCCGTGACGGTCCGTCATGAGCCCTCTGGTGAGGCGACCGTCCTCGAGGTGCCAACGGAGCAGGTAAAGCGTCAGGGCCTCAAGGTCGGGGACAAGCTCACGGTCAGACCGTTTCCGGGTGGGATGGAACTGCGTCCCATCAACGAGAACGGCTTTGGTCCCGTGATTCTCGACGGTCAGGGAAAGGCGCTCATGGAGACAGTTCGCCGTCCCCAACGCGTATTCAGTCGCTGACGCAGCACTTTCGGTCGTGCGCGTCCTTGTGCCTCGCCGGTGTTTCCGGCGGGGCATTTTTTTCGTTCGGACGGCGAGGGCTATCTCCGTCAGCGCCAGTGGGAGATCTTGACCGAGCGAAAGCGAGTGCGGGACGCTCCAGACTAAGGATTGATCTCGTCGATGACGTCGTCGTTATCCCACGCCGCGGCGATCGCGGTATCGAGCCGATCGAGCATCGCCACGAGCGTCTCTCCTTTGCGTCGCTGAAGCATGGCCAGGCACTGATCACCGTCCGACGCGGTGATGGCAACGAGTCGAGTGCCGGAGACACGTCCGAGGCTGATATCGCCGTCTGCATCGAGCAGTTGTTCGAGGTTCTCCCACTTGCGTGGCGAAGCTTTCGGGCTGGAGCGGGCCGAACGAGTCGGCCCGGGCTTACCTGCCATGGTGAATGCCTCCTTGAGCGGGGCCGAACGGTCGCGGACGCGGGCGCCCTTCGAGGCCAGGACCAAGAGAAGATCGACCGTGAAGGGAGCCGCCGCGCAGTTGGTGCGTGCGGTAGCCGTATCGGGGACGGTTGAGATCCGCCCCTCAGACGACTACGCAGCTTCCTGGGTGTCCTCAGCGCCCTGCAAAACACGCTGCACGTCGCGCTTGCCCATCTTGCGCAGAGCGGCGATGCGGGCGAGCTGCTCGCCGCGGGGGCGCGAGGCTTCCTGCTCCCAGTTGTAAACGGTCTGGGCCGTCACGCCCAGCAGTCGCGCGAAGTCGGCGGCAGAGAGTCCCAGGCGTGCGCGGTGCGTCTTCAGGCCCTTCGCAGAGAAGCGGACTGTCGAGGCGGGTTCTTGATCGGTAACAACTGCCACAGGAGCTTTCGCACGGGAGAGCGTGACAATCTGACGTTCCAGCGTGGCGAGCTGAGCCTTGAGGCTGGCGATGGTCTTACGATGCTGGGCGTTGATAGCTTTAAGAGGCTCGACTTCCGCGCGGACCTGCTTCCTGGCGACGCGTACGAGTTCCTGCTTGAGAAGTGCAGCGATGTTCGACATTGGGTTCCTTACCGTAACTCAAAAAACACACTGTGGCCGAATTGGAGTTCTTTCCAGATGGACAAAGGAGTTTACGGAGAAAGCGCCACGAGCTAAACCCCTAAAGACCGAAACATGCTATCGGCCGCGGAATGCAGGCGGATCCTGTATCACATTGGCAACAGTGCCAGTGAGAGCGCCCCTGAGAGTCGATGGCGTGTCTGGAACGTCGGGGCATTCCGATATCAGGTTCAAGGCGGCAGGGTTATCTGGGCGCGGTCGGTGTCGGTTCGCGTGGGACGTCTCGCTGAGATCGTTGTGGGAGCCAGGTTCGACAGTGCTCCTGGGGGGTCAGCACCATGAGGTCGGATGCGGTCCCTAAGGTCAGATTTGTCATGGTTCTTGGTGCGGAGGGAACCACGGGAGCCGCGGCTGTCAGTTGCGTGGACTGGTGGACTGCGCTCGACGGGATGGCGTCGGCGACAGACTGGGAACTCAGTACGCCGAACGAAATGACCCCGATCAGTCTGGCGATCCAGACCGGGATTGGCGGTGGCGTCTTCGCCATTGCCTGCGCGAATGCAGCATGCACTCTCCGCGACCGCATCACCGCGTGCGGCAGGCACTGGGTGTCATTTCGACCGATATCCATTGAGCGACCTTGCGCTCGTGGCAGGCGGTTCCGCCTCATCGTGTTTTCCTTGGTTCTTGCGGAGGTGTAGACCGATGCATCGTCTCGTGATGGCGTGCGTCGGTACAGCGTGGCGGGCGTAGGCGCATCCGATTGCCCTCGCGGTATCCGACTGCGATACGACTTGGGGGGCGACGCCTTGATCGACTCTGGATGTCCCGTTCCGAGCGCACTACGTCGCGCACAAAGTCACATCGCGAGCGGGGTTCGCGACTTCGGGACGCCAACCGTCAAATCGCGCGACAAGCGCTTTTCGCGGCGTTCTCAGTTCAGCACGGACATCTAGTCGGATCAGTAGGTTGTGGAATCGGCTAGGTCTTTCCGAATCGTCCACGCGACCCAGTAGTTTGGAAGGGCGACGCGATCTTCGTGTGGTCGAACCGCTCCGATCGATCAAGCACTTGCGTGTCATGTGTTGTCGCGGCCTTACACCGAATTTCCGCCACATCGCGCCTCTTTGTGCACAGAAGCCTCCAGTCGCAGGGCGCAATACGCGTTGCGATCGCGGAATTGCAGACGGTCCGTTATCGCGGACGCGATCGGGCGTTCGGAACTTCCGCGTCCTGCGCGTCACCGTTGCCACGACGTTGTTTCCATACGAGGACTTAGTCGAGGCCGGGCTCGCGTCGAATCTCACTGCGCTTGCGAATCTCATGGATTCTCACGCGTTCTCGATGCATGGAGGCGCCAAGTAGCGTTTTCGCGATTTCCCCGCGAACCAACAGTATTTTTTTTCGAGACTTTCCTTCCTGGCGAGCGAAGTCCCGGCGGATTCGGTTCCATGTCTTCTGTCCGTCTCGCTGGGATTCCTATGCCTTCCGCCTTTGCCGGCTTTTTCAACAACGGCAAAGGAAGGGAAGAGCAGTGCCGAACGATAGCGAGGGTGAGATATGCCGATGGGAGATCGAGACCGCTCGGAGGGTTGCGCGGGAATTCAAGCGCCGGTCACGCGGTCTGCGCGACGAGTCTTTGGAGGACCTCGTTCAGGACGCGCTGGTCCACTGGATCGAGGCACGTCGCGGTTTCGTGTCTCAGGGCGAGGCGCACGCGCGCTCATACATGGCAAAAGTCCTGCGGAATTAGCTCCTCGATCTCGCGCTCGCACGGGAAGCTGGGAAGCGTGCGGGCGTGATGAACACGGTCTCGCTCGAGGCGCCGGTCAGCACAGCGGAGAACGCTCCGACCTGGGCAGACGTCATTGCGACGCGGCCGGCCACAACGGAAACGCCCTTCGCTGCGCTCGACCTCATGCGGCTGGTCGCGGCGCTGACGCCGCTCCAGCAGCAGCTATGTGTCCTGCTGGTGGAGGAGGGATTGACTGTCCGGGAAGCGGCGTCGCGCCTTGGCATGGGGCACACGAAGGCGTACGAGGAACTCAAGCGTCTGCGCGAGCTCTTCGAAGCACGCGGGCTCCGGGACTATCTGAAGACGTGATCCGGACACTTTTCGGAGTTTTCTCGTATTGAGCATATCGGACACATCACAAAGGAGGGTCCGATGCTGAAGTTGACCGTACTCAGTACCAAGGGGGGCGTGGGCAAGACCACGCTTACCGCCAATCTCGGGGCGCTGCTGGCTGACCTGGGACTTCGGGTGCTCATGATCGACGCCGACGTACAACCGTCGCTCTCGAAGTACTACCCGATTCCTCGAGGCCTGCAGCGCGCCGGGCTCACGCAGGTGATTCTGCGCGGGGAGGTGGGTGTGGAGGCCATCACCCCCACGCTCTTCAACAACCTCGACCTGGTGGTGTCGGACGATCCGGAAGGGCGGCTCCCAGCATGGTTGCTCACCCGGATCGACCGCGGCTTTCGGCTGCGCGCGGCCCTGAGCGCGCCCGCGATCACGCGTAGTTACGACTGCGTGCTGATCGATACCCAGGGGGCTGTGGGACCGCTGCAGGACGCCGCGGCGCTTGCCGCCGACGTGCTCGTCTCACCCATAACCCCTGAGATCCTCTCGGCGCGAGAGTTTCGGGACGGGACCATGGAACTGCTGGATCGGCTCCAACCGGGCGCCCACGTAGGCGCCGCGCTTGGCACGCTCAAGGCGCTCGTTTACCGACAGGATCGCACCACCGACGCACGACTCATCGCCACGCAGCTCCGGGAAGACTTCGGCTCGCTGGGCGGGCGCGTGAGTCTCCTCGACACGGTGGTGCCCTACGCCAAGGCGTACAAGGAGGCGGCGACGGCACGCATGCCCGTGCACCGTCACGAGCGCCAGCGTGCAGGGCGGATGCCGAGTGCCTACCTGGTCATGCACCGCCTGGCGTGGGAGCTGGTGCCACGGATCGCGGGTGCCTACGCCGGCCCGGGAATGCGCGGGGAGGGTGGGCGATGACACTCCCGACCCCGTCCTCTTCCGGCTCCCCGTCCGAGGCGCCGATGTTCGAACCGGAGGCCTCGGATCGCGATCGTCGGCGCCTCGTCGCGGAGTCGTTGCGGGTAGGCAATCCGGTCAGCAGCGAACCGGAAATTCATAGTCTCGGCGAGCGGCAAGGCGCGGTCGAGCTGGAAGTCGAACTGATTCGCCCCTACGAGTTCAACCCCCGGCAGCGTCGAAACGGGTTGTTCGAGTCGATCAAGGCTTCCATCGCTGTCGGTGGCCTGCGCAATCCGATCACGGTGACCCGTCGCCCCGGTGAGCGGCACTACATCGTCGAGGCCGGGGGCAACACGCGACTGGTCGCGGTGCAGGAGCTCTGGACCGAGACGGGCGACGCCCGCTTTCGGACGATCCCTGCCTTGTACCGACCGTGGCGTTCAGAATGTCACGTGCTGAGCGCTCACCTGATCGAGAACGAGCATCGAGGAGATCTCACCTTCTGGGACAAGGCCTGCGCGCTGCGAGCTCTGTCCGACCGATTGGCAGCGGAGTCTCCGACGCCGCCGTCTCTGCGCCAACTGCACGACGCCATCGTGGCCTTCGGGGTAGTGGTGAACCTGGCGAGCCTATCGCACTGTCTGTTCGCGGCGCGTCGACTGTCCGCCCTGGGTCCGCTGGCTCAGGCGATGGGATATCCCGAGGTGAAGCTCCTTCAACCTGGGCTCAATGCCCTCGTCAAGCGAGCCGAGGACGACGGTTGGGAGCGAGACCGGCTCTACACGGAAGTCTTCGAACCCGTGTTCCAGTCGTTTGCCCAGTCGGGTGAGGTGGTCCTCGACCCCATCGCGTTGCTCGGGCAGTGCGAGGCAGCGCTGGCGCGGCGGCCGGCCCTGAATGACCCGCGCTCTGCCGAGCGCGATGCATCCGACCTGAAAGCTGCATCAGCAGATCCGCCAGACCCTCCAGCGGCCACCGCTGTACCCTCCGTCCGAAACCGCCACATCCACCAGCGTGTGCTGCAGTTCGCTCGGGCCGCTGGGATCACCCTCGATCTGCGCGCCGACGATGCGGCGCCCTTGGGTGTGCGCATCGGTGTGGGAGGAGCCGTGGTCTCGGATCGACGGATCGGCCAGGCCCTGTCCCTGCTGCGATCGCTCAGCGCTGCAAATGGCGAAGCTGCGGCGCTGGATCCGGTCACGGTGGATCGGCGCTTCCTGCAGTGGATGATGGATCCCAAAGACCCGGCGGCGCGCGCCTTGTGGTCAACGCTCGTCGCGATCCGGCAGAGCTTCCCAAGCGCTGGAGCGGGTGAACAAGCGAAGGGGGGCGCGTGATGCTCATCCCACTGCACGATCCCTCCATTCGCCTTGCCGTGCTAGGGCATCTGGCCACCGGCTTCAACGACCAGGCCGTGTCGAGTCTGGGGCTCACCGGCGATTCGCTTGAGGCACTGCTGCGACTTCGCACCCTGAAAGCCGCCGAGCTGGAATTTCTCGGCGGGCAACGGCGGGTGATGCTGCGCGTGGAACTGCTACCGGACGAACTCCACGAAGCGCTCCGGGCCTACACCATTCGCGCCGACCAGTACGCGCTTCGAGACTACTTCCTGCGGCACGGGGCTTCCTACGTACAGATGATGCGCTTCTTCAGCCTGAGCCGATCCCGCACGCTCCAGTCCCGGCGTGTGCTTGGCGTGAGTTTCGGCGTCGGACGTATGCGATTGCCCGACCTGGAGACCCGCGACTTCATCGCGGTGCGCTGGAAAAAGACGCAGGCCGACGACCCGCGCGAGCGCCTCGTCCGCCTGCACGAGCAGTTCCCGGAGTACACCCTCGCCGTGCTGGGGTGGGTGGTCGAAGCGGTGGAGGTGGCGCCATGAAGCCGCGAGTCTGGCCCGACGGGCCCATGACGCCCGAGTTGCTGCTGGAGGCCTTTGGCGAGCCGTTTAGCTTTCACCGGTGCCTGGTGCCCATCACCGGGAGCGTGCTGTCCGCGCTCTTTCTCTCGCAGGCGATCCGTGCCTCCGACGGTCTCGATCCCCGTCATGGCGGGTGGTTTGCGCGATCGCGCGAAAGCTGGACGGAGCTCACCGGGCTGTCGCGCTTCGAGCAGGAGACCGCGCGACGGCGTCTTCGCAGTGCAGGGTTGCTGGAGGAGCGCCGTGTAGGCGTTCCCGCGACGGTCTGGTACCGCATCAATGCCGATCGGGTATGGGCTGCCCTGCAGGACTTCGCCGAGAAGATGGAGCAGCAGCGATGAAGTGCTACGACAAGCACGACCCCGTTTCAGGGCCGCCCAGTGGGCGCATCGGTGACAAGTCCGTTCCCACCCCTTCGTCCCACTCACTCGATGCGCTGTGGCCGCGGCTCGGTCGGCGGATCGTCATCTACCGCCACCTGGTGGACGTGACCGGCAGCGTGAAGGCGGCGCTCTTCCTCTCGCAGTGCCTGTACTGGACGCGGCGAGGACGGGATACCGCGCAGCGCGGCGGGTGGTTCCACAAGACGGCCGAGCAGTGGACCCGAGAGACCGGACTCACGCTGCGCGAGCAGATGCACGTGCGCGCGCTGTTGCGTCAGGCGCATCTGCTGGCCGAAGCGCGGATGGGCATCCCGGCCTGCCTGCACTTCCGTGTCGGGATGAATCCGCTGCGTGATGCGTTGGCCAAGCGACCGGGGTACCTCGAGGATCACACGCCGGTGCGCGAGGGCGATGCGTTCCTCGCGAGGCTCGGCCCGGCGGTCAGTTACCAGCGCGCGCTGGCCGAACTGGAGGGAGGAGTTCACGCGGCGTTACTGCTGTCCCACGTGCTCTACGAGTTGCGACGCCTGGGCAAAGCGCCGGAAGCCACGTGGCTGCCTCGCCCGGCGACCGTCTGGCAGGGGCAGATCGGCCTGACGCGCCGGGAGCACGAGGGCACGCGCCGCGGACTCGCGGATGCGGGCCTGTGGGAGGAGGCCCTGATCGGGGTCCCGCCGCGGCTGCATGTGCGGCTCCAGGTCCTGCGGTTGCGGCGATTTCTGGAGTCCGCTCCGACGGTCGCGCTGGACGTAGCGGGACGATCGGACGTCCCCGCATTGGAGGGGATCGGGGATGCGCAAAACGTCGAATCAAGTGGGCGGGAATCCCGCCATCAAGATTTGCGCGAAGCGCCATCACAGATTTGCGTAAACGCGCATCACAGTTTTGCGCAAAGCGACATCCCCCATATGTTAAGAATTACAAGGGTTGAATTACAAGAAAACCCATACCTCCCTTCGCACGCGCGCGAGCAGTCGGCAGCAATCCCGCCATCACCGGCGGCGGCGGGGTGGGTGTTTCCCGAAGGACTGCTCCTCGAGGAACAGGACATCGCCCGCGACATCGTCGCGACGGTGCCGCACCTCGCGCAGCTGCTGCTTGACGAGCTGAGCGGACACATGCGGGGGCGCCGGCTCCAGGGCAGTCCCATCGCCTACCTCCGCGTTCTCGCCGAGAAGGCGCTCGCGGGCAGCTTCATCCCCTACGTCGCCCATCGCGTCGCCGCCGAGCGCAGGCGGGAGTCGATCGCCCAAGCCCAGCGGGCGTCGGAGGCCAGGCGCGCCGAGCGCCAGCGGCACGACCCGAACGCCCGGCAGCGCATCGTCGAGCACCTGCGCCGGATGCGCTCGGCGATCGGATCCGCGGACCCGCCGGCATCCCGGGACGCGGACGAGGAGGGCTCGTAATGCCTCGCGAGCTTCGCCGCGACCGCAGCGCGTCGGCCGCCTGTTTGACCGTTAAACACGCCCCGACCGCCCAGTGCGGGTTGAGCTCCGGGGCTTCGACACCGAGGAGATATCCATGACCCAGAACCACGCCGTTCCTGCGAGTGACACGCTCGTCGCCACCGCTGTGCCGTCCGCCGGAGGCCTATACGACGCCACGACCGAGGTGATGCACCTGCACACCACCGAGGCGCTTGCGCTTTTCCTCGGGCGGGCGGGCTCGGAGCAGGGGAAGACCTCCATCCCTGGCGCGCGCCGCTTCGCAGCGGTGATGAAGTCGCTCTGGCGCCTGTCCGCCAACGACAACCCTTACGCCGACTGGATCCTGCTGCAGATGTCGGAGGACTTGCGCATCCTGCGCGAGGACATGGCCACCGAGTGCGCTCGCGCGAACGCGGTCCTGGCCGAAATGCGCGCGAAGGGGCTCGACGTATCCGTGCTGGCCGCGCGTGAGCCGCGCCGGCTGATGGTGGTCTTCGGCAGCCCCTACGGCTACGCCGTCGCGGAGGCGGTACTGGAGTTCGACACCTTCGCGCGGTTCACGAAGACGCTGGTGCGCAAGGACCGGCTCTCGGACGAGCAGGGGCGGGATCGCATCGGCGCCATAGCGAAGCGTTTCCGCAGCCTCTTCCTCGCCCCGATCCGGTGGGAGCGCACCCTGCTCGCCGACGCGCTCCGAGGGCTCACGCGGACGGACTTCCTACCGGGAGCGTTTGAACCCGCTCGTGCCCGCGTCGCGACTGCCGTGCGGCAACTGGGCGTCGTCCCGGATACGGTCCTGACCTGCGCGGAACTGCCTCGCCACACCCGCCGCCGCGACACGCTGAGCAACGAGCAGCTCTTCGCGTTGCAGACCCCCACTGCCACGGCCGCGAAAGCGTGATGGGAGCGGATCTCGAACGGGTGGTCGACCTGGGGCGTGTGTTCGGCCAGGGAAACACGCAAGAAGACGTGCGCTTACTGGAAAGCAGGCCCGGGGCTAGGCGCAGCGGCGCGCCGTTCGCCTGGTCTTCGCCGGCCCGGGATCCGTTGCGTCGGGTGCCGTTGCGCGAGCGTGGCGGTGACCGGGTGATGGCACCAGTGCTCTCAGGCCGCCTCTCGACGCCGGCGCCGTGACCGCCAAATCCGACTCGCGCCCCAGAGCAGCGCCGCAGGCAAGAAGGCGCTGCCGATCCCGATGGTGGCATCGGACACGACGGGCTCGGCCTTTGGCGTCCCGCGCAGTGCCTCCGGAAACGGACGCGGGGGGACCGGTACTACCTTCCACTGGTCTCGGTCGGCGGGCACCCGGCTCATGTACTCGTCGAAGGAGCCTGCCGGGGCAGATCCGGGCGCACGGCTCGATGGAATCTGGGGGATCTCGACGAACAGCAGTCGGTCCACGCTCGACGCCAGACGCGCTTCATAGTCGGAGGTTGGCTTGCGTTCGCCGCGGACCAACGACAGGAGGTCCGCGCCGAGCGCCTCGAAGGCGGCGCGCGGATACAGACGGACCTGTTCCTCGGTCAGGTACCGGTAGGTCTTGCGGCCAGCCGCGAAGCTCTGGTCCGTGATGGCGGAGTAGTAGTACCCGGCGATCGCCTTGGTTCGACTCGTGGGTCCTCGCTCGGGCGGGTGCCATCCGAGCGCTGCGAGGGTATCGACACTGATACCGGCACAGTTGGCCCGCGCATGGTCGTACGCGATGTCATGCGCGTAGAAGCGCTCGAACGTCTTTTCCATCGCCCCCTGAAAATCCTCCGCTGCGGAGGGTTCCTTCAGAACGGCGACCAGGACATACGACGGGCGATACCAGGACTGACCGCTGTTCAGGTCGGTCATATAGCTGTCCATCGGCACCATCGCGGCGAGGATGCCTTTTTCGCTGACGGTGTCGAGGCTGTAGAAGTTGTTGACGGTCCACTGGTCGAAGCGGCCGTCCTTCTGAAGCCAGCCCGTGGCGACTGCGAAGTGTCCGCCGAGGGCTTCATCGTCATCGCCCTGGGCACCGTTCAGTACGAGGCTGAGAACGGCGCGGGGAGTATCGTCCGAAGGCGCGGCCGATTCCCTTTGCCAGACCGTATGCGTGCGGAACTGGTCGGGCGCCTGGGCGAAGGCGCGGGCGAGGATTCCCTGCAACGTTTCCTGTGAAGTCGCGGCCCGCGAGGCGGCCGCCAAATGCCAGTCCAGCGGCCAGAGGGTCCGGGCGATGAAGCGTTGTGAAGGGGACCCTTCGGAGGTCTCGCCGCGGTAGCTGCCCCGGGCGGCCACGGAGCGCTTCTCGAAGAACCGGCGGCTCGAATCATCGAAGAACGACCGATTCGAAGACAGCTTCGGGACGAGGGACAGCGGCACCCTTGCTCCGGAAGGCAAGCTCAGGGTGGTCTCATCTTCGAACTGCGCGGCCTCGATGTGGTGAGGCGACGCGACCCACAGAAACGGACTTGTCCGGGCGGCAGGGTGCGAGTCGAAGGGCTTTCTTACGGCGACCCATTCTTCGCGGAAGTACCAGGCCGCCGCGGGAGCGAGGCGCGAGCTTTCTGATCCTTTGACGATGTCGAAGACGGACCCGGGCTCGAGTCCGAACTGCGCGTCGGACGCTACCGGCATAGGGTGCGTGTCCGGGGGTGTCGGGTCGGCAAGGGCGACCGCGCTCGTGAGGACGAACCCGGCTGTGGCGATCCATGCCCACGTGGGTAGGCGAGGCAACGCCGGGAGCGCGAACGGATGTTCCACGGCGACACAGATCGCCTCGACGCGCCAGGTCCTGAGTCGAGAGAGCGCACCTGGCAAGCGGGCTTGGCGATCGGTGAAGGCGCGATCGATGTTGGGTTCTGCCTCTTCCTGACGGCGTGACGGAGTACGGTGGGTTCTACGCGGCGCGGTGTGACTCAACGATCGACCTCACATTCTCGAAGCGCGAACTTGCGCATCAGCATCCTCCCGGAGTGCCGGAGGAATCGGGGCATTCGCGCTTCGCGCGGCGGCCGGCGAGGCGCGCAGTATCGGTCGGCAATACGTTTTGACGCAATTCCCTGTCTCGGGGACGCCGGAGGGGGCTTCGGCGGCACGGAGTGAACCTCCTGTACCGAACCCCGGCCGACGCATGTTTAACCGTTAAACAGGCCCCGAACTTTGACGACCGGACAACTGGCGTCTCCTGGACGTCGAAGCGACGGCCATGACCCAGCCCCCCGACCTTCGCGCGAATGACGAGACCATTCCAGCGCGATTTCCGAGGCAGTCACAACGACGACGGCGAAGGCCTGACTCCGATGGTTTCCCGTGAAACCGCCCCCTGCAATCTGCAGACTTCACGGAGGATTCTTTCCGCCCTGGTTGGCGGCGGAACCTACCTGCTTCAGGCCAGTCATTCGATCAGTCACACCACCGGCATCTCTCCCGCAAGCCGGAAGCCGCAAGGCTGGAGAACTCGTCCGTTTCATCCACCCGCTCGGGGATCGTCATCCCCGAGCGGGACGACCTTCCCGGGCATCACGCTCAGGAGGTCGTCATGTCAGAGCAGCAGTCCGCGCAGTACTTCGATCTGATCGTCGAGGGCATCGGCTATCTGGATCGCATCCGTCAGATTCAACCCGAGCAGGGCCAGCCGTTCTGGGTCTGCAGCCTCAGCGCCTTGCGCGGTGAGGCCGGGCGTGTGGCCTACACCTGGTTCGACTGCCGCGTCAGTGGCAAGGCGGTCCAGGAAACCGTCCGGTTGCTGGAGAGCCACGTGCTGCGCGGCTCCAAGGTGCTGGTGGGCTTTCGGCTGGGGGATCTCCACGCCGAGGCCTTCACCTTCGCCAAGGGGCAGCGTCAGGGATCTCCCGGCGCCAATCTCCGGGCGCGGTTGCTGTCGTTCAAGTTCGTGAAGGTCGACGGGGTCGAGATCCAGCTCACGGCGCCTGCTTCTGCGCCCGAGAAGCCTCGGACCCGCGGCCGCGCCGCTGCCTGAGCGTCGTTCCTCGTTTCATCCACCCCGCCGGGAGTGCCCTCCCGGATCGGGACGCACTCCCGGGTCACTTCCGGGAGGTCCTGATGGTTCGCGTCGTGTCGTCTTCGCTCACCGATCTTCGCTGGTGGGTACTGTGTGTCGTGGTGTCCCAGGTGCTGGCCTTCGGGTTGGCGCAGTTGTAGGTCATCGTCCATCCACCCCGACGGGAGTGCTCTCCCACGGGGAGAGGCTCCCGTCTCTGCTCGAGGAGTCTTCTTCGTCATGAACGAGATGCAGTGTCTGTCCGATGCCGAGTTGCTCGGCGTGGTGGTGGGAGTCTCCGGTGCCCGCAAGTCTCTCCAGGGTGCCGGCGGATCGCTCGCCCGTCTGCTCCACGAGTCCGTCGCCCCCTACGACGTGAACCCGAAAGTCCAGACACGGCTGCAGGCCGCGAAGGAGCTGATCCGTCGCAGTCTCGCCGAGTCGATGCGTGACCGCGATGCCATGACCTCGCCCGAGGCCGTCCGGGACTACCTGCGGGTGAGTCTGTCGGGGCGGTCTCGAGAGGTGTTCCTGGTGATCTTCCTGGATGCGCAGAACCGGGTCCTCCGGGCCGAGGAGCTCTTCCAGGGCACGCTCACCCAGACGCCGGTCTACCCCCGGGAGATCGTGCGTCGGGCGCTGGAGGTGAATGCCGCCGCGGTGATTCTGGCGCACAACCATCCCTCTGGGGTGGCCGAGCCCAGTCGCGCCGACGAGAGTCTCACCCAGGCCGTGCGTACTGCGGCCGCGGTGCTCGACATCAAGGTGCTCGACCACTTCATCGTGGCCGAGGGCAACGTGGTGTCGTTCGTGGAACGCGGGCTAATGTGAGCGCGGAAGTCGCAGCAAGCCGCCGGGCGAGAGGGAATGCTCGGCGCCGGTAGTGCGGTGGGTCGTCTTTGAAAGCAGCTTGAAGTCGTCGTCTCCGGGCCCGGCGTTGCCGAGCCCGTCTCTCGAACCCCGCGGGGCCGCGCCCCGCGTCGGGGTGCGCCCGCGAATCCTCTCAAGGAGATTTCCATGAAGAACGGTCGCACCCTCGTCGAACTGGCCACGGAACTGCAGCGCCAGCTTCCCACCAAGCAGGACCTGGTGGTCACCTCTACCGCCCTCTCGGTCAGCACCGACGAGACGGGTGCCTCGCGGATGACCGTGAGTGCCCCGGGTTCCCATCTGTCGTTCGGGATGACCGAGCTGGCGCGGCGTCAGCTGGCCGACAAGCTGAAGATCCCATTCGCGTACTTCGAGCGGATGCGCACCGATCAGCCGGCCCTGCTGGACCGCAACGTCAACACCTGGCTGCAGACGGAGGACGAGCGCCGGATGATACGCACCCTGGACGGCGACGTCCGGGCGGTGCTCTCCGACCGCTACCGTCGTCTGGACAACGCAGACCTGGCCGAGCACCTGCTGCCTATCCTGCAGCAACTGCCGGGGGCGCGGTTCGAGTCCCTGGAGCTGACGGATACGCGGATGTACTTGAAGGTGGTGACACCGAGCGTGAAGGAAGAGATCGTCCCCGGCGACATGGTCCAGGCCGGGGTGGTGATCTCGAACTCGGAAGTGGGGCAGGGGACGCTGTCGGTCCAGCCCCTGGTGTATCGCCTGGTGTGCCGTAACGGCCTCATCGCCCAGGACCACGCGCTTCGCAAGACGCACGTGGGCCGGTCCGTACAGGGCGAGGAGGGCGGGTTGACGGTGTATCGGGACGACACGCTGGCCGCCGATGATCGTGCCTTCTTCCTGAAGGTGCGGGACGTGGTGGCTGCAGCGGTGTCAGAGGCGACCTTCGGGCCGCTGGTTGCGAAGATGCGCCAGACGCGCGGGATCCGCCTCACAGGCGACCCGGTGCGCTCGGTGGAGGTGCTCGGTACCCGGTTCAACCTGAACGATCAGGAGCGCACCGGGGTGCTGCGGCAACTCATCGAGGGCGGCGAGCTCTCGGCCTACGGACTGGTCAATGCGGTGACGCACTACAGTCAGGAGGTGGACAACTACGATCGGGCGACCGATCTCGAGCTGCTGGGCGGTCGGATGATCGACCTCGACCGCAAGCAGTGGCACGAGATCGCGGAGGCGGCGTAGGGCGCAGGTGTGGTGGTCAAGTGAAAGACGGAACCGGTATGGCGAGAGCCATACCGGTTTCGGTACGACGAGCTATCGGGACAGATACACCGTTGTGATGCTTTCCCGCGAGTGCCCTAGTTCGGCGCTGATCACAAGCCGAGCGTCCCGATCCAGCTCCTTCTGTTCGGGTGTCAGTTCTGCACTGCGCGGTCCGCCCGCTGCCGGTGACGCCCAGCCAGTTAGTTCCTGGTAGCGCTGCTGGGCGTACTCGTGCCGGTGTCCGTGGACCCGGTGGATGCCGGCCGCGGCGCACTGATGCTCGAAGCGCCGGAGCTGCTGGACGTAATTGAGCTCGGACGGGATCAGGCTCCCCTTGCCAGCAAGGGCTCGGGCGTCGGCCAGCACTAGGCGCTGTTCGGCGGTCCGGATCGGGATCTCCCGGGATCGTCCGCCCTTGGTCCAGCTGGGCAGCAGCCGGAGGCGGTCGCCCTGGTCCGCCAGCGCCGGGCGAAGTTTGACGGACTCCTCCCGCCGCAGCCCGAAGGCCGCCTGGAGGCGCAGGGAGATCCGGGAGTAGGGGTCGGAGACCTTCGCCAAGTCGCCCGCTGACAGGGTTCGGGCCCGGCTCTCCGAGGCGACGGTCGATCGTTCGGGAATCCCGTAGCGTTGGTTATCCCGAGCGATCACATTCTGCTTGTCGACCTTCTCCGCCCACCAACGCAGGTGGGCCATCCGGTTCTTGATCGTCCCTGTGCTCAGGTTCTCGGCGCGCCAGTGGGCAAGCAGCGCCTCTACGTGCTTGGGCTTCAGGCTTGCCGCTGACATCTGCTTGAAGCCCAGCGACCGGAGCTGGTCGCCCATCAGGCTCAGGACTCTTTCCCGGGTGGCGCGGGTCGAGAAACTGCCGTCCGGGTTGCGCTGGCAGAGGCGCTTGAGATCGTAGTTCAGGTCGTGCATTCTTCTCCAAAGTGGTGCATGAACGTATGGGTGTTGGTGTCGCGAATCTGGTGAGTGTTTCTGTCCGGCCTGGTCGCCGAAGCGAACGAGCACTGCGAGGGACGACAGGACACCACTCCTGTTTCGTGCAGAGACTTCCACTGCTTGCCGCGGCCGCACCCGCTATTGGCTTCGAGCACGGCACGCGAACGCGATGCCGGCTGAGTCGAACCGCTGACCCCGGTTCCAGGGTGGCGCCGAAAAGGCGCTGGGGAGACGCCCCGGAGGGGGCGAGAGATATGACCGCGGGGTGCGGTCTAGGGGGAGAAGAGCGACGGTAGGACTCCGTCACTCGGGATCATCACTTCGCGAACTGCGACGTAAACGACTGATGAGACTTGCGAACTCGGCATCGTCACTACCGGCAGGACCGCGTAGTGACGATGCTTGAATGACGACTGCACTGCCACGACGCCAGTACTGGCGGATCACTCCTTTCGTGACTGCGCGAAATGGGACGAATGCGGACTGCGGATGATGACGAGGTCGAGGACGAGTTCCGCGCCGGGGCGGATCCTGACGCTCAAAAGACTGTGTCGGCCCCTTGACTGGGAGCGACCGAAACGACTGCTACAGATTGAAGCCAGAACACGAGCATCGACCCCCGGCCCAAAGACTGGTTCCGCGCCGGCCCGGCAAAGATTCGTCACGCCACGGGATTGTGTCAATGGCACCCCAGTTTTGGGAGAATTGGGTTGCCATTGACACTGTGAAATGTATAAGGGTGGCCAAGACCGAGCGTGCGATCGCCAGCAAGCTGTCCAGGGGGACGTTCAGCTTCGCCTTCTTCATTCAGTGCATGAAGGCGCTGGGTTGCGAGCGCGTTGAGCTGAACCTGCGCGAAATCGACGCCGGTCGTACGAGCACATTGGATTAGGACACAGCGCAACCGCGCAGGACGCGCCCAGGTCACTGCAGCGAGGACACATTGGGACGAGCAAAGGAAGAATGGCTGGAGACTCAGGAGCGGGGATGGGACGCTCCGGAGAAGCACGTGTGCAGTAAGTGCGTTGACGTCGAGTTCCTGGTCGACGTCATTGACGCTGCGGTGTCAGCGAATACGTGTGACTACTGTAATCAGACCAGCGACGGTCCGATCGCTGCGCCAATATCGGTACTCGTGGAGCGGGTTGCTGACACTGTCGGCTACTACTATGAAGAGCCTACCGCCGCGGGCGTTCCTTACGACGGTGGGTTCATACTTGAACCCGAAAGCATATTCGATGTGCTCGACGCGTTAGGACTTGATTGCGGAAACCCTGTTTTCGAAGATGTCGCGCATGCGTTCACCAACGACTACTGGGTGCCTGCGGCGCAAGGGCACTGGGCAAGCTCACACGAACACGAAATTCTCCAAGATTCTTGGAACAGTTTCGTTTGGGTGGTGAAGCACGAGACAAGGTTCCATTTCATGGCTCGGCCAAACAGGCCTTCGGCCGGACCTCAAGAAATTGAGCCTGGGAGAATTCTAGGAGCAATCGGGCGGGTTGTTGGCACTCTTGGCTTGGTGACGTCGTTCGAAGGCGGGGTCGCTCTTTACCGGGTTCGTGTCCGCGCGCCTAGCGACACATGGCTGCCGGATAGTTCGGAACTCTCGGCACCACCCAATAGGCGAGCCCGCGCGGGAAGGATGAACCCTGCTGGCATTAGCTATCTGTACTGTGCCTTGGAGATGAGCACGGCCATTGCTGAAACAGTCAGTGCGCCACCGCAACACATCGTGGTCGGAACCTTCAAGACGGCGAGACCCCTGACTGTGCTGAACTTGTGCAAGCTGCCGCCGCTCCCGTCAATTTTTGATTCTGAACGAAGGGCGGACCGGGAGTGGATTGTTTTTCTTGAACGCTTCGTGAAGTCTATTTCCGAGCCAGTCCGAAAAGACGGGTCGGAACATATCGACTACGTCCCTAGCCAAATAGTCTGCGAGTGGTTTGCGCAAGTGTATGAGCCCGATGGCAAGGGCACCAAGCTTGATGGGGTGATATATCCGAGCGCTGTCCTACCTGGCGGCAAGAACTTGGTCCTCTTCCCGTCGGAAAGAAGTTACGAGTACGAGTTTGATTCCGTGATTTTCGAGAATGCCGAGGAGACGGACGTGTCAACTTGGTCGGACCTGACTACCGCTCTAGTCTCGTAGACTTACCAGCGCTGCACCTTCGGCAATCGAGCGACCGCATCGAGGGTTCAAGGCTGCATTCATGGTCTAAGACTTCTCCAGAGGAACTGCCGACAGAACTTTCTGCGCGACGGCGTTGGCCTCCTCCTCGTTCAGCAGTTTCCAGTTCCATACCAGATAACTACGAAGGGACCAGTTTGGGAACTCGGAGAGCTCGTCTCGAAAAAGAAAAAGAACTCCGTGAAGAGTCTTCTGGGCGTGCTTGAACTTGTCGCTAAGCGGCTGCCAATCCGGACGTTGGGCCAGGTCGATATCTTGAAACATCCCAACGACGTCACGCCTAGCCTCAGGCCGCACGGCTCGGTCACCATACATCGCCAAACGACAATCTTCGGGGTCTGCCATCTCAAGAATGATGTCTGAGACGCAGATGACGACAAGATTGATTGTGTCGGCGTTCGACTTCAGGAACTTGATGGGTATCCCGTCCTTCTTCTGAATCTTTCCCAGAATTGTCGATTGAAGTCGGAGAATGTCCCTTTGCTCAGCGGCTCCATCTTTCGATATGGCGTAGGCGCCGGATATCTCAAGCTGTTCTGCGATTGCTTCAGCTGTCTCTGCGTCTTGCTGGAGCAGCCTGAGCTCGAAGTACACCCGGGTCTTCGACGCTGTCTCGAGCAAGAAGTCTATCGAACTGGCGTTATCAGGTGACTGCTTGACCTCGTACTGCAATTGCAGGCCAGAGGCTTCAAACTGGTAGGCGAATGTTGCCTCTAGCAAGAACGCCAAGAAATTGTTTTTGTCGTTGGCCTGTAGAAGTCCGGAAAGCAAGGCGCCGTATCGACCGCATCCTTCTAGGACTTGCAGCTTTCCGAGAAGTGCAGCGGTTGCGTTCCCGGATTGTTGCGCGAACCCTGATGCGTCAAGGGCGTGTTCAATTTGCTGTAAGGTCGGCGGCACGAGGGTTTCCGAGAGGCGCCAGCTCAGTGCTTTCGTTGTGCTGCGAACGCCTGAAACACCATCTTCGCAAGCATTCCCTGCATTGCCGAAAAAATGCGGTCATCCTTCAGCAACTGGTCGGCAATCGTGTTGTGACCCTCTTGCCCTTCGATGATGATGTCCGTCAGGATGTCCTTGAAATCGCCCATCGCGAACTGCTGCTCACTGTTGTTGGCTGCCTGTTCGGCAAGTGTTTCGTTCTCCATGAGCTTGCCTTGGATAGTGGTCACATATCCTACTAGGTCGGCTTCGGTGAGCTCGCCAGCGAACAGGTCGTTCATGGTCTCCACGACTTCGGCCAAGCGCCGCTGTTCGTCGGTCAGAGCACGTCCAGAGCCCGCTTCCGACACGGGGGCCAGCTTTGTCGTCTCGCCGCTGGCGAGGTCAAGCTTCTGCTCGCCTAGCTTCTGCAGTCGGTAGTGGGTGAGGCTAACGTCGGCATCCAGGTCGAGCAAACTTGAACCCCCGCGCTCGATGATGCGCGGCATCAGATTCTTGCCGAAGGCGTAGAGCTTCTCCAACTCCGGGTCCTCGTAGGGGATGACCTGTGAGAGGAAGTCGTACGTCCGTAGGTATGTGCCGAGGTCTTTCCGGAATTGTTCGGCTGCGTCCTCGGCAAGCGCATCGAAGCGGTCCTTCGCTGGCTTCAGATAGAAATGCAGACTTCCCTGCTTGCGTTTGGGGTCGAAGAACGCCTGCGCAAACTGGTCGACCTCAGAAGCGAGGTACACACCTGCTTGGTCGAGCTTGGTCTGCAGTTCGTGGACGATATTTGGGTCCGTGACTCCTTCGAGCTGCGCACTCCGGTAGTACGGCTGGAAACTCTCCAGCATCTCCTTTGGCTCATTCACGAAATCCAGGACGAACGTGTCGTCCTTGCCGGGGAAGGTGCGGTTGAGCCGTGAAAGCGTCTGCACCGCCAGCACGCCCGAGAGGCGCTTGTCGACGTACATGGTGTGCAACACCGGCTGGTCGAACCCTGTCTGATACTTGTTGGCCACAAGCAGCAGGCGGTAGGCGTCTTCTTTGAAGGCATCCGAAGGCTCCTGACCCTTGAGCTGCGGGTTCATGTTGGCTTCGGAGAACTCGTCCGGTCCGGTCTCTGGGTCGGACACCTTGCCGGAGAATGCCACCAGCGCCTGCATCTCCTTGTCGTAGCCGCGCTCCTTCAGGTAGCGGTCCACCGCAAGCTTGTAGCGCACCGCGGCCTTCCGGCTGTCGGTCACCACCATCGCCTTGGCTTTCCCCCCAATCTTCGCTGCCACGTGGGTTCGGAAGTGCTCGACGATGACCACAACCTTTTGGCTGATGTTGTAGGGGTGCAGCACGGCAAAGCGGGCGATGGCCTTCTTGGCCTTGGACTGGGGGACAAGCTTCTCGTCCGCTGCCGATGCGAGCTTGTAGAACGCCCGGTAGGACGTGTAGTTCTTGAGCACATCGAGGATGAAACCCTCCTCGATGGCTTGGCGCATTGAGTAAACGTGAAACGGAGCAGGGAGCCCGTCAGGACCAACGCGGCCGAATAGCTCCAGTGTTTTCGCCTTCGGCGTGGCGGTGAATGCAAAGTAGGAAACATTCTCTGGTCGCTTTCGGGAGCGCACCACTTCGTTGATGATGTCCTCGGCGGTGACGTCTTCCGGGTCAATCTCGACTTCGGCCTCGACCTCTACGGGCTCGCCGTCGAGCTCGACCGAAACCGTGTGCTTCTTGGTTTCGGCTGACAGGGCGCTGCGCACCTTCTGGGCGGCGCTGCCGGTCTGGCTCGAGTGCGCCTCGTCGACAATGAGGGCGAACGTGCGCCCCTTCATGTCCTTGACCTTCTCCAGGATGAAAGGGAACTTCTGCAACGTGGTCACCACGATGGGTGTGCCCTGGTTCAGGGCGTCGGCCAGTTGCTGCGAGTTCCGGTCGATGTTCTGCACTACGCCAGCCTTGTGTTCGAACTGGCTCACTGTCTCTTGAAGCTGCTTGTCCAACACGCGCCGGTCAGTGATGACAATGACGCTGTCGAATACCTTCTCGTCGTTGTCGTGGTGAAGCTTGGCGAGGCGGTGCGCAGTCCAGGCAATCGAGTTGGATTTTCCCGAGCCAGCTGAATGCTGGATGAGGTAGCTCTTGCCCACGCCGTCCGTGTCGGCCGCCTGAACAAGTTGCAGGACGGCGTCCAGCTGATGAAAGCGCGGAAAGATGAGGGCTTCTCGGGTTTGCTTCTTCCCGTCGGGCAGTTCGACCTCCTTGGTCTCCAGGTGAAGGAAGTTGCCTAGGATGTCGAGCCAGACGTCGCGGTTCCAGACTATGTGCCACAGATACCAGGTCGGATAGCCGTGCTCAGCGTCCGCAGATGGATTGCCTGCACCCGCACCGCCCATGCCGTCTGGCCGTCCCAAATTGAACGGAAGGAAGTAGGTGTTCTCCCCGTCCAATTTGGTGGTCATGAATACTACGTCGGTGGAGACGGCGAAGTGCACCAAGCAGCGCTGCTTGAAGGTGAGCAGCGGCTCGAACTCGCGCGTCTTGGCATCCCGCGGCAGTCGGTCCTTCTTGTACTGCTCGATGGCGTCCTTGATGTTCTGAGTGAGGTCGGTCTTGAGCTCGGCGGTGGCGACGGGCAAGCCATTGATGAAGAGAACCAGGTCGATGCTCTTCTCGTTGTGGAGGCTGTAGTGGAGTTGTCTCACAACGGTGAGGCGGTTTCGACCGTACCAGTCCCAGAGCTGTGGGTTTTTCTTGTTGGCCGGCCGGAACTGACAGAAGAAGAACTTGCTGGTGCCGCCGCTCCCGGAATCCTTGAAGCCGTGGCGAAGGACATGAAGCATGCCGTGACGGTTGAGCTGCTCCGAGACGCGCTTCAAGAAGACGGGTTCCGACTGTCCGTTGTGAGTCTTCTTGAACTTGGCCCACTCTTCAGGCTGCGTCTCCTGAATGAATGTGAGCAAGTCGTCCGGCAAAAGCGCGAACTCTCGGCTGTAGCCATTGGCCAGGGACGCTCCGCGTTGGGCCGCCTTGGCTGCGTCTATGTGAAAGCGCTCGGACCACCCGTGTGTCGTCAGGTGGTCGCAGAGCTCGTCTTCGAAAATCCGCTCAGTGTGGACGTTGCTCAAGGTCGCCATGCGACCATCCTTTCTCTTCTGAGTGAGTTCGGGGGCCACCGCCATCGCTAAACAACCACCCGGAGCCCCGTACATAGGCGCTGCGATAGTGGACAGTCGATGGCGTGGAGTTCGTCCGGCGTGACCTCGGGAGCAAGCCAGTCATGGAACGACGCTCCCGCACGCATCGAGATTCAGTTGGCCGGTGACCGCGGCTGAAATCAGGGAAGAGCGGTACTCTCGAAGGCGGGCGATATGCTCAAATGCGTGCTTCTGCATCGCCTCGATTGCATGCTTACGTTCAACAAAAGCGGCCACCAAAGCTTGTTGCTCGTGCCGAGGGGCAATCGGGACTCGGAACGCGCGCAACGTCTCGCAGTTCATCGCCCCTTGCGCACCTCCGCTGCCGTCACTCAGATACCGCAGCGCGGTGTACAGACCAGTCAATACGACGACTAAGTACTCATCCGACACGAGGCCGGGGTCTCTGGATGACACATACGCGACGTTTTGACTGACCGTCGCTTCAATGGCGAGCTTGGCGGCCATGCCTCGGGTCGGTCCTTGACCAATGAGGCCGACGATTGTGCTTCCGGCCCGTACTAGCTTGAGTCCTGCCGCAGATTTCCCGGCATCAGTTACGCATTCTGCAGTGGACGCGATGACCCGGTCGTTAATGGCAGTGCTAGTAACCCATGGAATAGTGCCGTTTAGCCAATAGCCTTCGACTTCGCGTTTGGGTGTGGCGCCATTTCCGACTTCAGCGAAGTACCCGAGCTTTGGAATCGTCCAATGTGAAGGTACCCTCGCGAGCCAGCCTTCAGCACGGCCCGTAGATACGCCCCGTCCATCGGAACCCTCCGTGACCAGATGGAACGCATGCGCCTCGACGGCACTCTCAAGTCGTTCCAGCAAGCTCTCTTTCTCTGCAATCAACGCATCAATCCGCGCTGTCTGCTCGTCTAGGAAGTTGGCGATGCGTTCTTGGTCCTCAACAGCCGGAATGTGCACGGTCATTCCGACAAAGACTTCGGGGTAGAGACGCAATCTCGAGTCAATGACACCCGTTGACAGCTTTCTGAACTCGCTCACGAGGGTATCGCTTCGGAAGAAGTAATGAGCGAATCGCGGGGAAAGGCGTGAGTTTTCGGGGCGAAAGACCGCGTATGCCGGACTGACTATTCCGTCAAAGTCAGTGACCCCCAGAGCTCTCTTCCAAGCGAGCATGATGTTCATCACAAGGTCGCCGGCTGCGCACTTTTTGTAACCCTCAAGGCTTTCCGCGCGTGACAAGTGGTCGCCAGCGTCAATGACCTGCGCACGAGGAGCAACGCCGTAGTACTCAGAAACGGAAAGTAGTTGCTCGGAGCCATCTTGCGAGAGCTCCACCACCTCACGCATAAGGTGCTTTACGCGGGCTTCATATAAATGAAGCGGGGCTCCACTTGTCACACCAACACCCCCTTCATCAACTCCAAAAACCGCTTCTCCATCTCCCGAATCTCCTCGGCAATCACCTGCGGTGGCCGGGGTGGTTTGTAGACGTAGAAATACCGGTTGAAATTTATTTCATATCCCACCTTGCCCACCTTGCCGTCCTTGTCATCCTGCACATCGGTATTGACGTAAGCATCCGGCACATGGGGCAGGACCTCCCGCGCCATGTAGGCTTCGATGTCCTCGGACAGCGGGATGCTTTCGGTGTCGCGCAAGTCGGGGTCGTAGGGGCGCTGGCCCTTCTTGAGCTTGACCGTCACTGCTTTGTCTGGAGCGGGCGGTCGGTCCACCGTCACTTTCCGGTAACCGAAGAACGTGTTGTCGAAGACTTTCGACACTACTCGCGGGGGCTCCGGTGATTCAGTCGGCCCATTCTTGGAAGATTCCCGGTATTCGAGTATGAAGGTCGCGTCCTTCCGTGCTTCCGCATAGACCTGAACGACTTCCGCAATTTGCCCGTCAGTGAGGTAGACACGCTTGTTGCCCAGGCTCTTCTTCGTTTTGGCGTACATGCGCGTGGCGTCGATGAGCTGAACCTTGCCCTTGCGGTCGCCCCGCTTGGCGTTGTCCAGAATCCAGACGTAGGTGGCGATACCGGTGTTGTAGAAGAGGTCGGTCGGCAGGGCGATGATGGCTTCAAGCAGGTCGTTCTCCAAAATCCAGCGGCGGATTTCCGATTCGCCTGAACCGGCGTCGCCGGTGAACAGCGGTGAGCCGTTGAGCACGATGCCGATGCGACCGCCGCCTTCGGAGGCAGGGCGCATCTTTGAGATTAAGTGCAGCAGAAACAGCAGGGAGCCATCGGATACGCGCGGCAGACCGGGACCGAAGCGGCCCCCGAACCCTTTCTTCTCGTGTTCGTTCTTCACGAACTCCAGGACCTTCTTCCACTCCACCCCAAACGGGGGGTTGGCGGCGCCGTAGTCGAAGCGTTCAGATGGAAATCCGTCCTGCGACAGGGTGTTGCCGCGGACAATGTTCTTTGGGTCCTGTCCCTTGATGAGCATGTCCGCCTTGCAGATGGCGTAGGACTCGTCGTTCAGCTCCTGGCCGAAAAGCACCAATTTCGCGGTCTTGTTGATGCTTCGCGCGACCGTCTCGGCGACGGACAGGATGCCCCCGGTGCCAGCGGTAGGGTCATACATCGAGCGGATGACCCCGGGTTTGGTCAGGGCCTCGTCGTCGCCAGCGAAAAGGCAGTGGACGATGAGCGATATCACCTCCCGAGGGGTGAAGTGCTCCCCGGCGGTTTCGTTGGAGGCTTCCGCAAACTTCCGGATGAGTTCTTCGAACACCAAGCCCATGGTCTCGTTGGGCACAACGTCCGGGTGCAGGTCTAGGTCGGGGGAGGCGAACTTCTGCACCAGAAGATAGAGCAAGTTCTTGTCGTCGAGCTCCGCGATGCGCTCGATGAACTTGAATCGCTCGAACACGTCCCGGGCGTCGGCGGAGAACTCACCGACATAGGCAGTCAGGTTCTGGCGGATGTGCCCCTGGTCAGCGAGCAGCCCAGGAAGCGTGAACAGGCTCGTGTTGTAGAACGCCTGCTTACTCTTGCGCTTGAGGAAGGGGTCCAGGTTGACGCCTTCGCCCTTGCGTTTGGCATGCTCGGCGAGCACATCCGTCTTGGTGCCTTCTAGGACACAGTCCAGGCGGCGCAGCAGGGTGAACGGGAGAATGACTTTTCCGTAGTCAGCCTGCTTGTAGTCTCCGCGTAGCAGGTCTGCTACCGACCAGATGAAGTTCGCAAGTTCCGAGAATGACTGGGCCATTTTTCTTTTTCGGGTGAAGTAGTCGCTCCCGGTGAAGGGAGACGTTTTATCCGACGGGAGGGGCACGTGCTATTCCTCATCCTCGCCGTCGTCGGGGAGCTCCTCGACCAATAGCATGGTGACCTTGTAGCCGTCCTTCTGATATAGGGTCTGCTCCAGTACCGATTTCGGCAGGGGCGGTCCGCGCTCATCCGATAGCCAGGTGTACGCGTCGAGTTCGTCCATGTCCCCGACGCCCTCGCCAGGTTGCGATGCATACGAGTCCCGCGGTAACGGTTGGCCGTTTCGAACGCGAAGAAGGAACGGGAACTCGGGGCCTTTGGTCCAGTATCGGATGGTGCTGCCTTGGGAAAACACGAAGGCGACTGGATGACCGCAGACGTTCATAAATCTGCGTGCGGTTGCCTCGATACTGGTGTCAAACCGAGCGGACAGCTGGACGACATGTTCGATAGTGGGCTCGCCGAGTCCCCTGAGGAATTGCCGGAAGGGTACTGACGGCATCAGGAGTTCAGAGGCGAAGGCGTTCGCCTCAACTTCCATTTCGACCCCCCGGTTTGACTTGCCGTCCGGGGGGGTCTCCTTGATGTCCTGGGCCGTGCAGCTGAACTCCGTTTGTCGGTGCCAGGGGAGCAGGTAGTGACCTAGCTCGTGCCCTACAGTGAATCTCCGACGCTGTGGGTTTCCGTTCGCTTTGACCAGAATGACCCCTCGAGACTTCTCGGGATTGGTCATCAGCATCCCCTCGAATCCCTCAGTGGTCATTTCCTCGATTCGTTCGATGCCCGCAGCTGTGGCGATTGCATCGAGGGGCACCGGGAAAGGCATTTGAGGGTTCTGTCGCACGATTTCGCCGACGATGGCCTCTGGAGTCGCTTTACCGTCGAACTCCATGAGGTCGAGGGAGATGCTGGAGGTCACGGTTTCTTCTCCCTCAAGACATCCATCATTCGACGCACGGTCTCCTGGTCCCGCTCGTCCAGCGACTTTAGGTCGCGGTAGAAGACCATCGCCTCATCTTGGGATGTCATCCCCATTTGTGCTGGGTCTATCAAGAAGTCGACACTAACCTGGAAGTGGGCCGCCAGTTTCCGAAGCAGGTCGGCGGTTGGGTTTGCAGTCTTCCCTTTCTCCAGTTCCCAGATGTGGGTCTTGGTGACGCCGACGGCGTCCGCTGTCTGCTGCAGCGATTCTCCCTTCCTTAGGCGAAGCTCATTCAGCTTGGCTCCGAGGGACATGTTCAATTCTCCCCAGTTATGTAGGCGCGAGCGAAATCCCGCCGGCTCGAGCGTGTCCGTAAGATACACCCGGACGAATACGGCAGACGACGGTTGCGTGGTCTGGCGAGCCAGAGTAAGATTTGTCTTACGGTATCGTTCGGGTTCGGGCAATCCGCCCGGGCGATAGAAAAGCCTTGTTAGGGTTATGGAATGAGGTCAGGCACTTTGAAGCGGCAGGTACCTGAAGGCCCAATTGATGTCGGTCCAAGCCTACCCCGGCAGGGAGGTGCTGGCGCCAATGAGTCGTCTGGTGTGGGCCTGACCGAGCCGACCGGTGCGGTGGTGTCCACGGGCGTTAGGGGTCTCGTCGACCAGGATTTGGCGAACTGCATGCGGGCGCCGATGGGCCAGAACCAGACGCTGATTGTCGTCAATCAGTTCACCTCGGCGCTCTTTGGTCGCGATGAGCCGTCTCAGGCTTGGGCACTGCTGGGGGCTGGAGAGTTTGGCCCGGAGTGTCTCGAGGCAGCGAAGCCCCTGGTCCGACGCGGCAAGTTGCACTGGGCCGTAACACCTGTGCAACCCAGTGAAGTGGACCCGGCAGGCCTCAGCATCGGAAGGGCCACGATGCCTGTCGTTAAGGATTGGCTCCGTACTGCGGACCGGGCGACGACGGTCTCCGGGCGCACCGGGGAGGTTTCCGTCAGGACGATGGACGAAGTAGCTATTCGGGCGGCGTGGCGCTGCCAATTCCCCGGCTGCGGCAAAGATTTGACGACACACTTTGCGACGGGTCGCCGCGGGAACTATGGGTACTTTGCGCACATTGTCGCGTCGTCCCCAGACGGACCACGCGGGGACCCTGTGGAGTCTGCGCGCCTCGCGGATGACGCCAGCAACATCATGCTGGCGTGCGACGAGTGCCACAGGCTCATCGACCGAGTTGCGCCCCATCTGTACCCGTCGGCGGTGTTGCGTGAGATGCGTAGAAGTGGTGTCGAACAAGTTGAGCGCTTGCTGAACTCACTTCGGTATCCAGAGGTGGAGCCTATTCTGATGTTGGGCAACATCTCGGGGCAGCCGCACCACTTTTCTCAGCGCGCCGCTGAAGAGGCGCTGTGGAAAGTCGGCTTGCGCCTAGCGAGGGGTAAGCCAGAGGTCTTCTGCCTGAATGGCAACCACCTGCACGACCCGCATGCGCCTTATTACTGGGGTTCGTTGTTCGAGGCGCTCAAAACTGACGTGCCTCGCCTTCAGGCGCTCCTGAACGGGACTCGCTCGGGCGGCGGAATTCGGCCCGAGCTTGCCGTCTTTCCTCTCCACGGGACGTCGATTCTGATGGTTGGCGGGCGGCTCATCGGGGATACAGGGGGCGTGCACCTGTTCCAGTTCCACCGAGACCAGTTGGCTTCCAATGTAGGTGCTCAGTGGGCGTGGCCGACGGACGCGGTAGAGCCGGCGGCGGAGAAGTATCAAGTCACCAAACGACGTGATTGGCACGGCGAGGACGAGGCGTGTCTCGTGGTGTCTTTGACGTTCGAAATCAGCGCACAGCGCCTGCCAAGCAACTGCGCAACCGCATCAGGTTTCGTTCTGCCGACAGTCGTGGTGTCTGCTGATAGGTTTGGGTCTGACGTTGTCGGCCACCCGAAAGACCTCGAGCTGTTCGGCAAAGCACTGGATGAGGCGTTGCGGGTCATCCAGGACGAGTGGAAGGCGCGCCGCACTCACCTGTTCGTGGCAGCGCCGGCAACCGCCTGCTTTCGAGTGGGACAGAAGATGCAGGCGAGGAATCAAGCCACCTTCGTGTGCCACGAGACGGGAAGAGGTAACGGCAGCCCGTTCAAGCGAACCATAGAAATCTCCTCCGACTTCATTTTGGAGCCCGTCAGCGGGCAACGCATCGCCCTTTGAACTCAGACCTGTTGAGGTGCGCAGCAATGACCGAAAAGAAATCCCTGTCCCAGAGCGTTCGCGACGCGCTCAACGCTCGGCAGCAAACGCAGCAGTGGGAGTCCTTCATTGCTGAAATGCTCCAGAAACTGGAGCTCTCGCCCGCGGAGCGAGGTCGTGCCGAGCAGCGCTACAGGGAACTTGCGCGCCATCTGGCTCGCAAGCTCGGAGTCGGCGAGAACGATGTCCACGTCGTCATTCAGGGGTCGATGCGGACGCAGACGACAATTTCCCCCCGAGGAAATCAGAAGTTCGACCTCGACATTGTGGTGAAGCTTACCGGGCCGAGGTTCAACCGCGTAACTCACTCAGAACCCTTCTTCCGGGAGTTCGGGGAGGCACTGAAGGGTGTGGGGGAGACGGCGGGGGACCCGAAGGCCAAGAAGCGCTGCTGGCGGCTTCAGTATCCAGGCGAACCGTTCTATTTCGACGTGACGCCGGCACTCCCGAATAGCCTCGGGATTACCGGCACGGACCTGCGCGTGCGCGACCCGGAAACGGTCTGGAGCCCCTCGAATCCTGAGGAATTCGCCAAGTGGTTCTGCGACATCGCAGGCAAGAGGTTTCCGTTTCAAGCTCCGCAGATTAAGCGCGCCTTGGAGTCGCGGGCCGAAATCGACCCTCTGCCCAACTCGCGCGTCGGGTTGGACGACATCCTTCGACGCGCGCTCCAGCTCATCAAGCTACATCGTGAGAATTATTACTGGGCGCTCTCCGAAGAACGGAAAGAGGCGAGGCCCATTTCCATTGTTCTTGTGACACTCGCGGGACGCGCGTACGACCACTTGGTCAGGACGAATCCGAGAGCGTTCGCGTCTCCCATTGAGGTCGTGCTTGAGATGGCCGAATTGCTGCCGAGCTGGCTTGAACGCCGTAACGGCAGCATTTGGGTGGGGAACCCGAGTCTTCCTTCGGAGAACTTCGCGGACCGCTGGAAAGATGATGACGGTGCTCGTGAGCGCGAGTTCTTCTCGTGGCATGCGCGTCTGATGGCGGACCTCGAAGCCCTGTTCTCCGAGGATTTCAGCAAACGAAGCGAGCAGCGTATCAAGAACGTCTTCGGTCAGGTCGCGGTCGATGCACGCAATTCCGTCCTTGCGACACCCGGCGTGCTCTCCGGACTCCTGAGTGTTATGCCCGTGGCGGCGAGGGCTAACCCCACCGCGCCGGTCCGCTCCGGGTCGAAGAATACGCTGGCGTGACCTTACCTTGCTGATGCCCGAAAAGGCGTTTATCAGAGCAACCAGAATCGTCGAGGAGTGGCTGGCGGGCGCGGGCGCGCCGTTCGTCCGCAGAACAGAAGTCCGCATGGGGTCGCGTCAGCCGATGTCGTGGGAGCTGGACGTCGACCATCCTTGCCTCGGCGGGCACCCTGTACGCCTCGTGCTGCCAGAGGACTTTCCCGCCACACCAGCCCAGGTGTACGTCGATAAGAGCCTGTGTCTGGCTCTTCCGCATGTCGAAGAGAGTGGAAAGGTGTGCTTGGGGGTAGCGTCCAGCGCACGCGACTACGGCAACCCAATCGGCGGCATTGAGCAGGTCGTGCTGGCGTTCCAGGAGTTCCTGCGGTGCTGTCTTGACGCAGACTGGGTCGAGGAAGAGTTTCGAAGAGAGGCCTACTCTTACTGGCTACGTTTCTGTGAGGCAAGAACCTCTAGGCCAGGGGCGCTCAAGACGCCCAAGAGAGTCTGGGTGTCACTAGGGACCCTGGGCGAGTACGAGGTAGGAACTGTCGCGGTTTACACCTTGGGTTCTGGAACGAACCGTTCCTCACTCGCAATCGGATGTGCCGGGGCAGACGACCCGCACACGTTGGCGAGTCGGCATGGCTTGGGTGGCGGCACACTCGTCCGTGGAAAAGCGATGTTCTTACGACTGCCTACTTCTCAACCATGGGCTCCGTCGGTCTGGCCGTTGAGCTTCGCTGCTCTCGCCGAACTGGCGGAGCGTCTTTCCGGAACACCAGGAGTGCTGCAGGAAGTACTCGCGGGCGCGACCGGTAACCATCCGTCGTTCGTTTTTCTGGTGCAGGGCGGGCTTGTTTGCGGATATCAGCTCTTTCGTGCGCACGCGAAGGCGCTCGGGGTGCCAACTATCGAGCCAGTCTTGGTTCACCGCATAGACCCATCATGGGCGCTCACGCGGGGATACCAAGCGAGCGCGTTCGCAGCGAGAAGTCGGCGGCGCGTCCTTGTGCTCGGATGCGGTTCGCTGGGAAGCCCGCTTGTAGAGTTGCTTGCGAGGGCCGGGGTCAGGAATCTGGTTCTTGTTGACTCGGAGACTTTCGAGCCAGAGAACTGCAGTCGGCATATCCTTGGGATGTCGGCCATGCATCAGAGCAAGGCAACTAAGTTGGCCTCACGCCTCAATGTCGAGATACCTGGAGCAAACGTCAAGGGCGTCTGTGCATTCGCCAGTTCGTGGGTCTCGGAGAACGTCCGACCGGGCGATGTTGACCTTCTTGTGGACTGCACAGGGGACAGTAGTGTTCGAGCGATGCTCTACCAGTACAGAGCGGCGTCGTTGGGGAACTGCGAACTAGTTCATGCTTGGGTTGAGCCGTTCTGCGCCGCGGCGCATGTGGTTTTCGTTGCGGATGCTGACACATGGCCTCTCGACGACCCTGCCGATGAACTGGTAAATGCCGCCCGATGGCCCCAGGAGGGAATGGTGGAGGTCCCCGCATGCGGAGCTGCGTTCCATCCCTACGGCGCGGCGGATGTTTGGCAGGCCGCCGGTTTTTCTGCCGAGCGTGTGCTGTCCGTCATCGATGGTTCGGTGAGCGAGTCAATCATCTGGTCTTGGGTCAGGTCAAGCGCCTACTTTGATGACCTGTCTGTTCGTGCAGAAGTCGGAGCACTCGTGCCACGAGGGGGTTCAAGATTCGATGCGGCTATGGTGACGCGACGTTTTCGAGACGTAGTTACGCTTGATGTCTGATGCATCAGTTCTGTTCCGCATTCCAGAGGCATCATGGACACTAGAGTTCCGACCGCGAGTGTTGAAGACATTCCTACGACACACGCAGCGTCGTAAGCAGACACGGGAAAGCGTGGGGCAGTTGTTCGCGAGTGACCTTCGCGGCGACCTTGTTGTTGTCGAAGAGGCAACCAGACTTGCCGCTGTTTGGTCAGGTCGTGGAGGCGTTAAGTTCGATGCACGAAAGGCAGAGGTCGAACGAGCGGCACTGTTCTCTCGCGGGCTGCACTGTATCGGACTGTGGCACACGCACCCGGAGCTCGCTCCGAGGCTGTCCATCGCGGACTTCGAACTGGCGGCAGAACATGCGTCTGCGGCCCAGCCCATTCTGGCAGGGATCGTCTTCGTGATTGTGGGAACGGCGCCGTGGCCCACGGGACTGGGTGTATGGGTCCACGACGGAAAAACCGTGTGGGCGACGACCGTTGAGCTGGAGGCGGGTGATGTTTTTCGCATGTGGTAGGGACGTGCGATCTAGTAAGGGTGCGGCTTTGCTGAGCAGCTGGAGCTTTGCGGCCAACCGCAATCCCCTCTGTGGGAGCGTTATGGGAAGCAGAATGATCCTTCGATTGATGAACACACTTTACTCGCTGAGAACTCAGCTCCTTGCCGGCTTGTCCGTTCCGTTGGAACACGACGGTCGCAGGCGGTCATGGCACACCGATTGGCTGTTCGACGAGGCGCGGTTTGAGGAAAATCCAGGACGTATTGGTCATAACGGCCTGGGAAGTCTTGAGGTCGGTGGCGGCCGCGATCGCGTCGACCGCTGATTCACCATCGCCCCTTGGTGCCGCTCCTGCTGTTAGGGGAAGGCTTTGGCGCGGAGTTGTCATTCTCGCGAGTACGTTTTTTCGGATCGTCCGCGGAGCTGTCTTGCTGGGATGCGTTGCTTGGAATTGGCGTGGAGGGTGTCTCTGACCGGCCTAGATCGGGGCGGGATGCGTTCGCCCCGATGGTCGACCACACAGCCGGATTCCCACCGTGACCTTCGCTGACCTTGCCGATCCGAACGGATCGCCGGTAGTCGTCGCTCAGTACCTCACCCGTTCCCTCGATATCGGTCCTCCCTTGGTCAAGACGCGTCCCGACCTTCGCGCGGTCGGCCTTGAGGCGGGTGCCGACATCGTCGGTTGTCGAAGCAGTCGGCGTCGTCCCGGCTTCGGCCTGACGGCGCCGGAGTTGGTTGCGGTGGGCTGACTGTTCTGTCGCCTTGACGTCGTTGCCGGCCAGACTCTCGACAGCGTCGCGGTATTCGGTCGCAAGAACGCCGCTGCGCCAATGCTGTGGGTCGGGTGAGAGGCGTTCAGGGCCGATCGGATTGCTGGACGCGACGAAGCCGCCTGGCCCGTCGCCGCCCTTCGCGTAGTCCATGGCGATTTCGGTGACAGCCCTCTGTAGGGCGATCGGGTCCTCTTCCTTCAGTAGCCCGCGTTCTGCGAGACGCTTCGCGGCGTAGTTCGTGAAGTCGGTTTGGGTGCCACTGCTCCATTCCCGCATGAACTGGGCAGTACGAGCAATTTCTTTCGCTTTCGCGTAGGCCACTTCTGTGGAGTTCTGGTGGTCGACCGCTTCCCGGGAGGAGGTGTCGTAGCCTTCCGTCGAAGCTGTGCGGCTTCCCTTCGCCCACTGGTAGGCGTCGGTCGCGCGGAACTCGCGGACGAGTCCGGCGGCGTTTGTGACCTGCGCGTTCTCGACAGCGTGGCGTGCATAGTCGTAGGCGCTCTGAAGGCTTTGCTGGTCCAGATGCCGACCTTCCTGTCTGGCTACAGCACCGATTTCCGTGAAAGGAATCTTCGCGCCGGCCGACGCCGAGGCGGCAACCGTCTTTCCGACGGTGGAGTCGTCTGTCAGGCCGAGCCTGCGGTTCACATCCTTCGCTACCGAGTTCAGGGTCTGGTACTGGGTGGAGGTGGAGCCGCCGTCGCTGGTGTTCGATCCGCCGGAGCGCTGGCGGTACTTCTCGTAGCTGTCCTGGATGCTTAGGGCCTTGGTGAGGGCGGTGGCCTGGCTGCGTTGCAGGGTGTCTCGCTGGGTGGTGGCGAAGGTTTCGGCTTCTTTGGCGCTCTCGGCGATGGCGGTGGCTTGGCGTTCGCTGATGGTGAAGGTGCTGGCGAGGCGGCTCATGGTGGCCTGATAGCGGAAGGCGCCGGCGTCGGGGCCGGTGCCCTGGATGGTGGTGCCCCAGGCGTCGGATTTGGTTGTCATGTGGGGGGATGTTCTGGTGGGCCCCAGCTGCTGCTGGTCCACGGAGACGGCGTCCTGGGTGAGGTTGCCCTTGGTGGTCGATGCTGCCTCTGTTGTGGCGGATGACTGGATCTGTGCGCTGGCAGTGACGGCTTGGAAGGCCACCTCACCGCCCTTCAGGATGGCGGTGGCGATGATGGGGATGGACACCACCAGGTAGCCGGCGACGGCCTGGTCGGAGATAGCGCCGTTGTAGATGGCGGCGGCGGTGTCGAGGGCGAGGCCTCGGGCGGTCTCGTCCATCCGGGCGGCGGCTGTCAGGTTGCGGCTGCTGGCCAGGGTGGCCACGTAGTTCAGCACCGCGTAGAGCGGAGGCCACAGCTGGATCCAGATGAGGCTCATCAGGAAGGCCTTCAGGGCTTGGCCCAGGGCTCTTCCGTGGGCGAGCAGCAGGAGCAGGAAGACGAACGGGTAGACGGCGTAGATGATCGCCTCCAGGGTGTTGCGCACCATGGGCAGCGCCTGTTCCGCGATGCGGCCCATGGTGACGAAGGAGGCGTTGGTGGAGGCGGTGGCGTTCGCTCGGGCGGTGGCGATCATCAGCGCGGCCGGGTCGTTCAGGCGCTGGCTCTGCAGGGTGGCGGCGTCCTCCACCAAGTTGATGAGGATGTTCTGGCGCAGGAGGTCGCCGGCGCCTTGCGCGGCGTCGGCGAGGCCAGCCTTGGTGTAGGCCTGCACGATCTGGTTGTCGGCCCCGGCTTGGGCGATGGTCGGGTCGAGTGCCGGATTCATGCGGAAGGCGAGGATCGCGCGGGCGCGGTTCACGGCTTCCGGGAGTTGGGTGTTCAGCGCCGTATAGACGTTCGGGCAGGTGTCCACCTGCACGGGGTTGCCACGCGTGGTGAAGCGGGCGGGGTTCGAGTTGCCCATCAGGGCCCATAGGTCGGTGCTGCGGGCGAAGGTGGTGGGGTCGAGGGTGCCGTCCTGCAGGTCGTACAGGGTGCAGTTCTGCACGTAGGCGATGAGATCCGCGCGCAACTGCGGGTCGGCGATGTTCACAGTGCGGGAGGCCTGGATCAGGCGATTACCGAAGAGCACGCCATTGCGCTGATAGGTGAGCTCGGGCGGGAGCTGGGCGTCGGCATCCGGGATTGCCTGAAACGCCGTCTCGAAGAACCGGGTCATCCCGTCGCCCACCTTGGCGGTGAAGTGCCCGAAGAAGGCCACGCCGATGGGGACGTTCGCTACGGTGACGGGCGTGCGGTTGCCCAGCCGGTCGACGATGACGACGTCGGTCTTGGGCAGGAAGAGCAGCTGGTACATCACCATGAAGCCGATGAACCAGCCCCACCCATGAAAACGCCCCGGGGTGAGCAGGCCGGAGAAGACGGCCACCAGCATGCCCGTCAGGGCGATGGTGCGGATGAGTCCGTAGTAGTCCGCGCCGCCCATGATGGCGGCGATCGCGTTGAAGATCCCGCTCAGGGTCTCGACGTTGCCATAGGCGTAGATCTCGAACATCCGCGCCTCAGCCGTGGCCCGCCGTTCTACTGAAATCCAGCATCGATTTCAGTGCCGGCGGCATGGTCCCCCAGAGCTGGCGCTCCAGGTGCTGGAGGTCCTGGGTCAGCGCGGAGACGGAGCGCACTCTTGCATAGGCGGCCTGCTTCTCGGTGGCGATCTGCTGGCGCACGGTGTCGGCGTTTCTCCGGAGGGATTCGAGCGCGTCGCGCTCCATTCGGTTGCGGTCGGGGGACTGGGCGAGTGCGCTCAGGGCTTGGCGCAGCACGCGGGTGAGGAAGGTCTCGGCGTAGTCGAGTGCGATCACGTCCTTGTAGGTCTCGATGAGCGTCGGGGCCATGCCCGAGCCAGGGATCGTGTTGGCGATGGAGAGCATCCGGTACACGGGCTCGGTGGTGGCGTTCACGAAGCCGATGTCTGCCTCGGAGGGTGCGGTACGGTTGGCGATGCCGTCGGACAGGCGCTGCAGACGCTCGGCCACGAGGCGGCTGAAGGGCTTCACGGTGGTGGCGGCGCGGGTGGGCTCCAGGCACTGGTCGGTGTCGTCGCAGACGTAGAGGGTGACGTTCACCCGGTCCGGGGTCTCGGCGGCCTGGCTGCCCAGCAGCAGATCGCGCAGTCCGGTGACGGTGGGCTCGAGGACGCGTGTGGTGGCGCCGGTGCCGTCATCGGCGGGCGGGGTGAGGATCACGGTGCCCAGGACGCTGAGGACCAGTTCGCGTTCCTCGCGGCTCACGGTGGTGCCGACACGCTTCAAGGCCTGCCAGACCACGTTGCCTTTCACGAAAACGCGTTCGCGGACGTTCTCGTCGGTGGAGTCGGCGGCGGCGCGCATGACGGACGGCGCGTTCGATGCACAGGTGGTGCGGCCTTCGGCCCGATCGGAGACGCTGCCCAGGTACTGGGAGATGTTGGCGCAGCCGCTCATGACGGCGTTGTCGTATTCGCCGACGGCGCCGTTCACCAGGGCCTGGGCGGCTTCGCAGGAGTTGATGTTGAGCGCGTTGATCTTGTTGATCTGGTCCTGGAGCTCCGTGAGCAGCTTGTCGATGTCGGGGGAGATGGACTGCAGCGCCAGCTTGAAGGCGTAGCCCACGGCGTTGGCGCCGATGTTCTGGAGCAGCGCCACGAACTGCTGGCGGTTGATGAAGGAGAACGCGCCCCCGAACAGATCAATGCCGCCGCAGCCGGCCTTGAGGCTGGGCAGACGGGCGCTCACCATGGGGAAGTTGCGGCCCGGGGCCCGCATCATGAGGCTGCCCCCGGTGTAGAGGTTCATGGCCTGTCCCCGGAAGGCGCCGGGCTCGCTCACGTTGCCCAGGGCGCCCATCTCGTCGAAGAAGGACTGCATCTCGGTGTTGAGATCGCCGGGGTGACTGCTCAGGGGGAAGAGCAGCAGGCCGGCGGACAGCGCGATGGCGAGGGCGGTGCGGATGGGGTGTGCGCGGCGGGCTTTCTTGATTGGCATCGATGGATTCGTTCGGACGGTCAGAGGCGCGGCTCGGGCGCATCGGCCAGCGTGGCGATGCGCTCCAGCAGTTCGTTGAAGGCGAGCAGGCCGAAGCCCACCGGCTGGATCGAGCGGCGGGCGGGCTCGGTCAGGTACAGCGCGGGTACGGCTTCGGGCGCCAGGCGTGCCGCGAGGGCGGGGTCGTGTCTCGGGTCGGGGAAGTCCGGTAGCGCGCCGCCGTCGAGACTCACGGCGTAGATGCGCAGGCCGTAGGTCTGCTCGAAACGCCGCAGGATCGGTGCGAAGCGATGGCAGTACGGGCAGTCGGTCCGGAACACGAAGATCAGCGCGTGGGTCTGCGCCAGCGCGCGGACACGGGCTTCCTGCTTCGACTGGGTCTCCCGGTCGAAGACGTCGATCGCGGCGGCATTGGTGGGGCGGGCCTGGACGCTGGCGTCGAGGCTGGGTGTAGTCCACACGAGCTGCTGCCAGCGGCGGGCGAAGGTCTCGGCCTGGCGCATCACGGTCTGCTGGAGGCGCATGTAGGCGGTCATGTTCGCGTCGGTGGGGTTCATGACAGCGATGCGCTTCAGTTCCTCGAGGCGGGCCTGGAGGGCTTCGAGGGACGAGAGTTCGGGGCGCTTCTTCTCCGCGTTGGCCTTCGGGGTGGGCTTAGGTGTCGGGGCGGGTGGTTCGCGGTACCAGAACCAGCCCTCGCGCTGCTGGGTCCAGTAGTCGTCGGCGGCTGGGGCGGGCGTGGTGGTCGTGGTGAACGCGCAGGCGAGTAGGGTGGCGACTAGGACCCGATTGATGGCGCGACTCATTGCGGGGTGGTGGTGGCGCGCACGCGCTGCTCCACGCGGGCGCGGATGGCGGCGTTGTCCGGGAGGGTGGACTGGATCTCGCGGGTGAACTCGCTCAGGTCCATGCGCGAGAAATCCAGACCCTGCAGCTCGTCCACCGTGAGACCGGTGCAGTCAGGCGATTCTGCCGAGCCCCAGGCGCGGCCGAGCTGCGCTCGGCCCTGTTCCTGGAGGATGCGGGCCAGTGTCGAGCGGAAGCAGCAGCGGGTCTCGGTGGTCTCCAGGCAGGCGCTGGTGAGAGGGACGCGCCGGGAGCAGTAGCTGCCGACGGCATGACACAGGCGACGCTCGCGCTTGAAGGCGAGCGTCTTCTCCTCGGGACGGCAGGAGAGCAACTCGGCGGCGATCCCCGTCGGCGACAGCCGATGAATCAGATCCACCACTTCCGGCGGATCGCCGAACAGGGCGTCGTAGACATAGCGCGACGGGCTGCTGGGAGAGGTGGGGTTCGCGCTGTCCGCCAGGCGTGCGAAATTCGACAGAAAGCCGCCGTCGGCATCCGCTCGGCCGCAGCAGTCGATGGCGTCGGCCAGCTTGTGCCGGCATCGGTCGTCGGTTCCGTGGAAGACGCGCTGGTTGGCGGGGTCGAAGCTCTTGCCGGCTTCTCGTTGTGCCTCCATGGCGGCGATGGCTTTGGCGAAGTCGGGGTCGGGGGTGTGGGCCGTATCGAAGCACCGACCTTCCAGACAAAAGCGGCGGTCGCCGCAGTTCAGGACCTCGCGCGTTGGTGCCGCGGGCACGGGGCAGCGGTAGGTGAGCGCCTCGGTCGCGCAGGCGGTGGCGGAGAAGGGATCGAGGCAACGGGTTTCCAATGGCGTGCAGCCACGCGCGGCGAGCGGCGCGCAGGTGTCCTGGGTGGTGGCGCTCAAGCAGCGGTAGGTTCTCGTCTTGCGCCAGCAGTCGCGGGTCACGGCGATGCCGGCGACGAGCTTCGTGCTCGGGCCGTCGACACAGTGCTCGGCGACGAAGGTGCAGTCGGCGGCGGAGGCGGTTGCGCTCCAGAGCACCGCCATGAGGAAAGCGAACCGCTTCATCGGGTGCGGGCTTCCAGGCTCTGGCACTGGTCGTCCCACTGATCCGTGAAGGTGGTGGCGCCCAGAGCGGTGAAGGTGCCGCTGCCCTGCATGGCGAGCGCCTGACAGGGATTGCGGAAGGTCGCGGTCAGGGTGCACGCGCTGCCGTTGCAGTGCTGCTCGTAGGACGTGTCGAAACACACAAAGGCATCAAAGCGGGAGAGACCGGGGGTCACGGGAATCTCCACGCCGGGGCGGCCGGGCACGGGACCTTGGGCGATGCTGTAGCGCGGTTCGAGATCGCCCTTCCAGAGCATGCGTACGTGCATGGTGTAGTCCGTCACGCCGCAGCTGAAATCCATCGCGAGGACATCCGGGCACCACGGACACAGGTCCCCGACGATTCGGGTGAGGAACTGGCCGGGTGTGCACCCGGCTCCGGGTGCGGGGACGACGGTGAGCACGCGGTCGCAGGTGAGTGTCTCCACCATGCGGGTGCGATGGCACAGCTCCGTTTCGGAGGCAGGAGGATCGGTCTGGGTGGTGAGGGTGCAGTCGCTGTAGGTCCCCGCGAGGGTGCCCAGCACGCTGTTCGGTTCGCGACCGATCTGCCGGCCGCGGGTGATTGGTGGTGATTGCGTGTCGATCGTTACGCTCTGGTGCTGCGTCGGATTGGTTTGGGTGAACTGCGTGGCGGCGCAGGTGGCGTCCTGGGCGCTCGCGCATTGACCGAGGCGGGCGCGGGCGTTAGCACCGAGCGATTCGGCGCTCGGGCGATCGGTCGGGATGGCGGCTGCGTCGAAGTTCGGGACCTTCGTGGTGTGGGTCGAGTCCACGCTGCCGTGGGCGCGCGCGTTGGCGCCCTGCCCGAAGGTGCGGCCCTGGGTGAAGGCGTCTTCGAGGCCCTGGGCGTGCGCGGTCGCGGGGAAGACGAGGCAAACGGCGATGAGTACGCGCCTCATGGCGTACCTCGCAGGGCCCGCAGCGACGGCGGCAGGTTCGCAGCCCATTGCGGACGCGCGCGAATCAGATGCTGGAGGGCATAGTCGAGGGAGACGTCGCCGGACACGCGGAGGTAGTCCTCCGTGACTTTGCATTGGGCCGTGTTCTTCGCGCAGGCCGTTGGGTCGGCGCTCCCGTTTCCCGGCGCCAGGACGAAGCTCGGGACTTGGGTGACGCCATAGCGCTCGAAAGCGTCGGGATCGATCTGGACGCCGGTGTTTCGCGAGCCGAGCAGCGCCTGGATGCGCTCCGCGGTTTGCCGCATTGAGTTGCGATGCAGGCCGCGCAGCAGCAGCGGCACGCCGAGGTCGGCGGCTTGGTCCATGAGGCGTTGCAGGGTGGGCTCAGGCAGGGAGAGGGAGATGAAGACGCGCAACGTCGCGGGGCTTGTCGTTGCGGACTGGGCGGTCGCGCGCACGGCTGCACCCTTCCTGGCGAGATCTTCGATGTCGAGGGCGGGGCGCGAAGGGTTGGGGTTCAGCGTCGGGACATGCGGAATCGGCTGTGCCTCGATCTCCCGCAGTTCGGGGAAGGGGCGGTGCAGGCGGACGAGGTCCATCTCTTCCGGCGTCGGCCAGCGCGGCGGCTCGGCGGCGGCGTGACTCAGCGCGCCGGTGAGCAGGAGCACGGCGAGGCCTCGGGCATCAGTACGCACTGGCACAGCAGTTCCTCTTCCGGAAGAGTTGGATCGCGAAGTCTTCGCCACTGACGGGGTAGGACTTGCCGGCGCCCCACAGGATCGTGCTGCGGCCGAAGGGGTGGCAGCACGCACCCGTGCCGATGCCCGTATCCGGGATCGGATAGACCAGCTGCGTGCGGTAGTGGGAGCGGTCCGGGATGGGCTGCGGGTACGGCGAGCACAGCGCGAGCGGGCCGCCGGTTTCGAAGGTGAGGAGTTGGCGGTGCATCTTGGCGGTCATGCGCTGCGTGAGCAGCATGGCGGCCTGAATACCGCCGATATGGGTGGTGGCGTGGCCGGTCATGGGGTAGGTGGAGCCCTGACAGCCGGCGCACCAGAAAAGGCCTGGAATCGGCAAATGGGCGGTGGCAGCGACGCAGTCGGCAGCGCAAGCGGCCTTGGCGATGGGGTTGGCGAAGAGCACGGCCTCGGGCTCGAGGATCGCGGCCAGTTCGTCGTCGTTCCAGAGCGGGTCGAACTCGGTCAAGTAGGCGATATCGAGGGCGCCTTTCTCGAGACAGGGGAAGTCCAGCAGCACCTCGAGCCAGTCGAGGATCGGGTTCACGTACCAGTGCACCTGGTAGAAGCTCGTGCGGGTCTGGCTGTCGTGCATCACCTGCGCCCCGCGCGGCGCGGGCAGCGGCAGGTCCAGACCGAAGCCTAGGCCGACGAGGCAGAACGGCACGCGCGTGACGTCCACCATGCGCACCGGTTCCCAGAAGCCGATGGTGAGACCGATCTTCGGTGGGTTCGGACAGGCGCACACAGGAACCGGCGGGTTCGGGGTGTCGGCGGGGGTGCCGGGCATGAGTGGTACAGCACCCAACGACAGCGGGAAGAGACACCGCCAGCAGATGTCCGTGAGCGGGTTCGCGAAGCGGCCATGACAAAGCGCGTTCTGGGCGTAGGCCGTGTTGGCGAGAATGAGCGCGGTGGCTAAGGCCGCGCTTCGGAATAGTCGCGCGATCACGGCAGCACCTCCAGCGTGTTCACTTCGTCGATACGAAGTCGCAAACCGTCCTGACGCACCACCGCCGGGATCTGGGTGATGCCGAAACGACCGGTCAGATGCGCACCCTGGTCGAAGAAGACCAGCCGGCGCCAGCGGCGGGCGAGTTGGGTCGGACTGCCGCCGGTGAGGATGGGCAGGAGCTTCTCGCCGCGTTTGAGGTGCGACTCGACCGCGCGGACTTGTGCAGTCTCTCTCCCATCCAGAAAGACCAGTCGCTTCGACAGGCTCACCGTCTTCAGTGGGTTAACTTGCGTTCCGGCAGCGATGACGGTGTTGCCCTCCGCGTCGAGGACGGGCGCGGTGATGGCGATGCTGGGATCCCAGTGGAAGTGTCTCGGGGTTCGCGTGGGTGCGAGACCGGGAACGGCGGGCGGGGTCTCGATGTGGGCACGGACGCGGCGGGTGGCGTCTTCCTGCAGTCGCTTCAAACGGCCGTCGGCCTGAGCCTTGGCGAGGTTGGCTTGGATGACCTGCAGGAGGTTCGGCTCGGCAATGGGGTAGACGGGACCGATCGTGCCGAGGTCTTCCGCAGCTACGCGTATGGCGGCGAGGACCACCAGTGCTGCGACGGCGAGGCGATCAGAACAGCGCATGGGCCTTGCCGATGATCTGGGTGCGCGAGATCCAGCCGGTCAACGCGTAGCGGGAGTCGAGGCTGTCCGGGTGGGGCGCGTAGACGTGGAAGCGATCCGGCGGCAGCGTGCCGGTGGGGCCGGGCGCAAGGGGCGCGCCGGTCCTGGTCTTGTCCTTGAGGACGCCGAAGGGGGTCTCGTTCACGAAGACGGCCCGGCCGAATCGCTCGACGTTGTCGCCCGGTATTCCCACGAGCGCTTTGACGAAGGTGGTGCCGGCGGCATAAGGGCCACCTCCCGGCCAGCGGAAGGCGACGAGATCGCCACGCTGCACGGGCTCGCCCTTGTGGATGAGGAAGAGCGTGCCGGGGAGGCTGGGCGTGAGATTCAAGCCGAAGGTGTAGCTGCGCTGGAAGGCGATAGCGCCAGCGACCAGTGCGGTGGCTGTGGCTATCTGAAGGGCGCGTCTGGTGCTGATTCGCATCGTCACAGTCCGAGGCGTTCGCGGGCGCGAAGCGTGAGGTCATTCACTTCAGTTTCACTGCCGAGCAGGGCTGCGCGGTTCAGCACGAGGCAGCCGCATTCCTTCGGGAGGTCGCGCAGGAGGGCCTGCAGGTCCTGGTGGAACTGCGTGGCGGCCTCCAGCAGTCGCTGGCGTGATGCGGGATCGGCGTCGCGCTGTACGAGGCTCGCCGTGATCTGGGCTTCCTTGAGGCGGTAGAGCTCGGTCACGTCGAGAACGGCGAACTTCGGTTGCAGCATCCGCAGGTGTTGAAGCGCGAGCGGGACGGCCGCCACGGCGAGGGCGGTGAGGGCAATGCCGCTGAAAAGCACCAGGCGCACGTTCACAATTGGCGGGTCCTCTGTTCGAGGACCGCGTCGATGGCCTCCCCGATGTCGAGGCCTCGGGCGCGCTGCGCTTCGATGGCCTGGAAGTCTTCGGCACGGCTGCTGTAGAGGAGCAGGCTGAAGGGATCGAGGAGCAGGCGGCCCACGCCACTGCCCGCTGGCGAGTGGATGAACACCTCTGAATACATCCCCTGCTCGGTGCGAAGCGAGAGCAGCAGTCGCTTCAGGCCGTCGTCCAGGTTGAGTTGTCCGAGGCGGTCGAGGCGTTCGATGGCCTCGGGCTTCTGGCGCAGCAGGAGCAGCCAGTCGGAGTTGGCGAGCGCGGCCTGCGCGGCCGGAGAGCGGCCGTAATCCTCCACGGACTGCGTGGCGGAGAGGAAGGCGCCGCGGTACTTGCGGGCGCGACGGTAGCCCGCCTCGATGAACTCGGCGCAGGCGCCGCCGGCGAGCAGATCCCAGGCCTCGTCAATGATCACGATCTTGGGTTGCTCGCGGGAGAAGTACATCTCCCGGGTGATGCGGTACATCACGATCAGGAGTACCACCGACTGGAGATCCTTCTTGGCCTTGAGCTCTTCGAGTTCCAGCACGATGAAGGGCGCACTGAAATCCACGGGCTCGCCCCCGCGGGTGAACCAGCGACCGTGAGGCCCGTCCTCGGTGAAGGGTTGCAGCATGGAGGCGAGGTCCTTGAGGCGGCGGTCCTCTTCCGGTTCGTTCGGATCGAGCCGGCCGCTGGCGAGCCGGCGGTGGATGTCGGTCACCGTCATGGCTGGTCCCAGTTCCTTCCACACGGCGAGGATCGCTGCAGCCAACGTCGCATGCTGGAAAGCGCTCAAGGGTTCGCGGGGCGAGACCATCTGCGCGAGCAGCGGGGCGAGGAGTTCCATCTCCTCGTCGATGTCCTCCACCTGCGCGAACGGATTCAGCGAGAAGCGGGTGTCCTCCGAGAAGGCGATGAAGCTGCCGCCGACATGCCGGCAGGCCTTCTCGTAGGAGCGGCCTACGTCGATGATCCACACGCGCGCACCGGTGCCGAGGTAGGCCAGCGCGATCTCGTTCAGCAGAGCGGACTTGCCCGACCCAGAGGTGCCGGCGATGGCAGCGTTGTAGTTGCCGGCGGGGTTGTCGTAGAGGTCGAGGGCCATGAGCTGGCCGCGCCGGCCGGTGAGCAGAAGCACGGGCGTGCCCGTGCCGGACCACTCGGCCACCACCGGCGCCAGGTGCACGGCGTTGGCGGAGGTCTTGGTGCTCACGCGCTTCATGCGCTTGAGATCGGCGTGAAAGCCGCGCGAGAGCGTCATTGGCAGACTCGCCACCAGCGCCTGGGCGTGCATCAGCGCATCGCGGGTGAGTTCGAACCCCCGGGCCCGGAACACGGCGCGGGCCGCCTGCTCGTGGGCCACGGCCTCGCCGGGCGGGCACCACAGCAGCACCTGGTGCTGCAGGTCCACGAGGTTTGCGCCATCGTCCAGCGCGTTCAGCACGATGCCCCAGTCGGCGCGGCGGTCCTGCAGATCTGGGAGGAAGCGCGCCATGGTGCTCGTGGCGTTGGTGGTGGCGCGGGCGGCCTTGAGATAGGCCCAGGAGCGCGTGGCCTCGGGGTCGAGAACGGCGATGTTGAGCGTGATGAGGAAGGGACAACCCAGCTGCAGGCTGCCCTGGTACAGATCGCCGATGAGACTGCCCATCTGCCACAGGGCATAGCGGGCCGGATAGGCGCGGACGGAGAGCAGGCGCAGGTCGGCCTCCCCACTGTGGGCGGTGTTGCTGAGGTGCATGCCTTCCCGCTCGATGCGAGTGCGGGTGGCGGGATCCATGACCTGATCCCGCAGCTCGCGGCCGTCGTCGTAGGCGAGAGGAGGACCGTCGCCAGTCTGGCGGTGCGGATCCAGCAGGCGGCTCACCCAGGCGATGAGATCGTCGGCATCCCATACGCGGCCCGGGAAGCCCGCGGCTTGCAGGGTGGCGAGCATGGCGCTGCGAAGCTGCACGAGTTCTTCGAGGCGCGAGAGGTCCTCGGCATGACCGGGGAGCGAGACGCTCATCACCAGACGGAAATGGCGCAGCAGCGTGGCCTGGGTGGGAATCAGCGGACGCTTCGCCCCATCCAGAAAGTGCCCCACCCGGCGACGGGCCAGGATGCGGTGGATGTTGGTGTGACGGCCTTCGCGTCCGCGCGAATGGAACTCGGGAAGTTGGTCGTCCGGCTCGCGCAGTCGCGCGTATCGGGCCAGCGGGCCTCGCAGGTCGGGGCTCGCGTAGAGGTGGAACTGGATGCCGGTGCCGGTGGGGGCGGCGAGCGGGAGGCTACCCAGGATGGCGGCCATCTCTTCATCCGCGCCAGACTGGGGACGCAGTTCGAGGCAGAAGCCCATGCCCTCCCGATTCGCAAAGATCTGGCGATCCGGGATCCAGGCGAACCACGGGAGCCAGTCGGCGAGGGCGACCCGTTCCGGGCGCGGTTCCGAGCGCCCGCCGAGGGCAGCCTGAAGGTCATCGAGCAGGGTGCGAAGCATGGCTCAGCGGCTCGTCGGAGATAACGGCGCCGTGGGTGTCGACGTCGGGGTGGCGGACAGGGCGGGGCGCGTGACCTCGGGCTTCACGTCCTGCGCAGGACGCACGCGGGCCATGCGCCACTGGCCGGCGTTCACCAGCACGTGGACGACGCTCGCTTCGTGCAGATCGCCGTCGCTGTCTTCCCAGGGAGCGATCCATAGGCGCAGGACGCGGGGCGCGGTGCGGAGGGCTTCGGGCGCTCTTGGGGACGGGGCGATTTCCGTTGCGGAGCTGGATGCGTCTGCTGCGTTGTCTAGAGCGGGTTTGGCGGACTCCGCGGGAAGGGTCGACCACACCGGCGAACGATCGCCGGATAGCGAGTTCGCGTAGACGCCGGAGACGGAGGTGCAGACGGTGCCTTTGGGTGCCTGGCAGCCGTAGGTGGGGGAACCCCCGAGACCGGACATGCCACCAGCACAGCCGGTGAGCGTGAGCGCGGCGATCGCTGCAAGGGTTGCGGAGTGCGATCTCACGGGCGCAACTCCTTGCGTACATCGGTGTGTGCAGAGGCGACAGTGCGTTCCAGCCAGGCCTCGATCTGGGCGGCGTTGGCCGCGCCCTGCAGGACTCGCCCATCCGTGGCGATGAGGGTGGGCGTGCCGTCGATGCGCAGGCGATTCGCGAGCGCGATGTTGCGATCGACGGGGTGGGCGCAGGTGCGCGCCTTGGGCGGCGTGTCGGTGGCCATCAGGATCTGCCACGCCATGCTGCGATCTCTCGCGCACCACACGCGGATCGCGCGCTCGCGTGCCTTGGGATGCAGGCTTGCGATCGGAAACAGGAAGGTGTGGACGGTGAGGTTCGTTACCTTGGCGAGTTCCACTTCGAGTCGCTTGCAGAAGGGGCAGTCCGGGTCACTGAACACCGCGATTACCCGGCTGCCGTCACCGCGCACCGTCCGAAAGGCGTCGGCGAGCGGCAGAGTCGTGAACTCGATTCGATGGCTCGCGCGTTCGCGCTCTTCGGTGAGGTCGCGCTGGGCGGTCAGGTCCACCAGATGCCCGAAGAGGAAGTAGCGCCCCGTCGGGTCTGTGTAGACCGTGCGTGGACCCATGCGCACTTCGAACACGCCTCGCCACGGTGTCGGTGCCGGCGTGCCGAACGTGACGCCGGGATAGCGGGTCTCGAGGGTTTCGCGGGCGGGGGGACGTGGGGTGGTCTGCGGCGGCTCATCCGTCTGGGCGTGAGCGAGAGATGCGCTCAGGCACAGTGCGGACAGTGCGAACGCGGTGGATCTACGGTTCATCAGGATCCTCGGGGGTGCGCTTGCGCGTGCGTTGCTGGAGAAGTGGGAGGTCGGCCTCGGGCTCGTCGTCGTTGGCTCGTGGTGCCGAGTTCGATTCGGCACCGGGTGTGTCGAGGGGACCGCCGAGGTTCATGCCCTGGGTCACCACCACATCCACATGCCGGCCGGCATCCACCTCGATCACGGGGAAGACTTTTTCGGCGAGACTGATGTAGTACTGGGCGAGCCGGTCCAGCGCGCGGCCCATGCCGATGCCGAGACCCGCCTGGAGCTGGCGTTCGGGATCGACGGTGCTGGTGGTGCCGAGCGGCGAGACCTGCAGCGTAGTGGCGCCAGTGCGGAAGGCGTGACCGATGCCGCCGGCTACGCCGGCGAGCAGGGCGTTCGCGAGGATCTGGCCCTGCTTGGAGACGAGGCGTCCGCGCAGGCCCGCCTTGCCGTCTTCTCCGGCGACGTATCCCTTGAGGGGGACGTCGAGGGCCGTGCCGTCGCGGTTCACACAGGACAGCGTCTCGGTGCGCAGGTAGGCGCGCTCGGCACTCACGTCGCCGAAGCCCGCGGCTACCACGAAGCATTCCTTCACGCGCGAGCGGAACTGGTTCGGAAGAACCGCGTGATCGAGCAGCTTGAGGATCACCGGCTGCGGATTGCGCTGGGCCTGTCCGCCGGTCGGGGCATCGAGACCACCCAGCATGATGGCGCGTGCAAAGCTGCCGCTGGGCAGGTAGCGGCGCGTGTCGCGCGGCGTGGGGGCTTGACCGTTGCTGGCGGACTTCTCTGGCGTGGGTGTTGGCTCGGCAAGAGTGACCGAAACGATACCCGTAGTGGGGAGCAGCGACTGCCCCGCTCCCGGCACCCCGGATGGAGGGGAGGAGGGAAGGGCACCGGGCGGTGGTGGGGGCAGCCGCTGCAAGAGGGGATCCCGCATCGGCGCGTCGGTGCGCTTGTCGGGACCAAAGTCGGGCTTCAACGCCGGGGCGGACACCGGCGGTGGAGGAAGCGGCGTGAGGCCGTCGCGCTCCAGGCGGCGCAGGCGGTCCATCATGTCCTTGGAACGTTCGTCGAGTTGCGTGTGGCGCTGGTCAAGCTCGCGGGTGTTCTGTTCGATGGCCTTCAGGTGCGCGTCGGCCTGGCCGCGCCAGGCGTCCTTCGGGTCCACTTGGGCGCCGGGGGCGAGGATCTGGGTCGTGACCGGCCGGGACGGTGTTTCCGTGGGCTTGCGGTTCGTCACCTGGACGGACAGGAAGGCGGTCCCGCCGATGACACCGGCAATGCCAGCCAGCAGGAGGTACTGGCGCTGACGCGCCCGCGTCATGGAGCGAACGGTGGGTTCAGTCATGGGCGCGGCGCTCCCGGATGACGGTCAGGCGCAGGCGCTCGCCTGGGGCGAGATGCACTTCTCCTACGGCGTTCAGATCGGTGTCGGGATCGAAGGCGATGGCCATGACGCCGGGCCTGGCGAAGCTGCGCTCGCTGAGGTTCCTGCCCTCCTTCGAGGTGTTACGCAGTTCGAGGCGTTCGCCCACGAGCACGGCGCCCGTCCATCGGGATTCGATCAGGACGCGCAGGGCGTCGAGGGCGGGCGCGAGTTGCGCGACGCGCTTCGATTCGAAGCCTTCGATGGGGCTGCCCTCCGCCATGGCCAGCGCCAGGTGCTTCAGCTGGCGCACGTGGGTCTGGGCGCGCAGCGCAGACGGCGCTGGCGTCGAGGACTTTGGTTCGCGGATGACAATGGCCTCCGCCGGCGTATCGACCGGTTCCAGGAGCAGCGAGACGCTGATCCGCCCTGTGCTCACGAAGACGTTGATGGGCTTCGTGGTGTTGGGGCTCGTGGGGCGCAGGTAGACCTCGCCGCGTTCCTCGTCCTTCTCGAGGACGAACTCGCCGCTGTTGCCGAACAGGCGCCGCACACGGCCGTCCTCCACGGCGATGCGGGTGAGTTCCTTGCGCGAGATGCGCGCGATCACCGTCTCGCCGTCTACCGGCTCCACGATCTGCAGCGCATGGGCGCTTTCAAGGGCGAGCAGCAGCAGACTCGCCAGCGGCATCAGCCGTCGGGGCATCGTCCCTCTCCTGGAAACTGATCACGCTCACGCGTCCGGCGCGAACCGTGAAGCCGAGGTGGTAGGTCTTGATGACGTCGGCGACCCGGCGGTCGCTCACGTAGGTGGTGAGGCGCCCGCGGGCGGTCACCCGTCGGCGGGGCAGATCGACGCTCACGTCCTGCGCGGAGAAGACCGTGGCGGCGCCGTCGCGCTTCAGACGTTCGGCCGCCGCGGCAAGCGTGGACTTGAGTGCGCCGCTCACCTCCGGGTCGGCGTAGCGCAGGAGTACGCGCGCCTGGTGGTCCACGTTCTGGGGCGTGACGTTCAACGTGAGCTGCAGGAGGAAGTAACCCATCTGCTCCAGGTACTCGGCGCTCAAGGCCTCGGGTTCGACCCAGAAGCTCTTGTGGATCTCAGGGGGCACGAGGATCACGCGCTCTCGGCCAGCGAAATGCACGCAGGCCAGAGCCAGGACAGCATTGGCCACCAGACACACCGACAGCAAGATCAGCAGCCACAGACTCACGCGCCGGGCGGCACCCATGTCCTGGCGCAGGCGAAGGAGGTTCATCCCGTCATCTCCCTAGCCCAGGACGGCGGCGTGTACTTGAGGCCCGTCACCGCCGGCGGCAGATGCCAGTACATGAGGTGCAGGGCGTAGGCGGGATGGCGGCCGGACTTGATGCGGCTATAGGCCGAGGCGCACAGAAGCCCCAGCAGCGCGCCGGTGAGGAAGTACCCGAACAGCATGCCGGCCGCCGTGCAGGCCATCACCAGGAGAGAAACATCCAGATCCCACCAGAACATGCGCGGGGGATCGTTGAGCCGGCGCGGGATGTCGCGGCCGGTGCCGGGGGCGGACATGGGCTCAGATGACCGCGGTCATGATGCCGTCGATGATCGTCGGCACGTAGACCATGAAGAGCGCGAAGACCACGCCCACGAGCGCGGGGATGGGCGAGGAGCGGGCGATGCCGACGCCAGCGCCCAGGATGAAGGCGGCGATCGCGATGGACTTGCCGAGGTAGCCGTTCACCCAGTTGAGAAGCGTGGTGTACATGGTCTGGAACTCGGTGCCGGTGGTGCCCGCGAGGGCGGGGGCCGCGGCGGTCACGGCGAGCAGGGCAGTGAACAGAACAGCGGAACGGGAAAAGCGCATACGAAATCTCCTGTGTGGGGTCGGGACTGAGGGTTCAGGTGCGTGCGTCGAAGTGACGCCGGACACGGTCCACGTAGGCGCGGGCGCGCCAGCGCGTCGGACTGTGGTACGCCCCCACGGCAGCCCAGGTGGGCCCGAGGCGGGCGATGTTCGTGGCGAGGATCCAGGCACCCACGTGAAGGCTGGTGCAGGGGTCGAAGAGATCGCGCTCCCAGATCCCGCTTCTCGCCAGCACGGGCAGCCAGGCGGAGTTGATCTGCATGAGCCCCAGGTCGCGGGTGCCGTTGCGGTTCAAGCGGATCGCACGCGGGTCGAGGGACGACTCGGTGCGGGCGATAGCGTGGAGCAGGCGAGCGTCTACCTGATAGCGCTGCGCGGCGTCTTCCCAGCAGGCCTCAACGCCGGTGCTGGCGACGAGGAGCGAGAGGAGCGCGAGGCGGATGGGAAGACGGCGTGGCGCGGAGGTCATGGCCGGGCGCTTGTGTGAGCGATGGGCGTACGTTGCCTCGGTCACAGCGTCGGGAGGACACGTCGCGTGGCGCAATCGGATCGGCGTGACGAACGATTGCGCGGGGCGAGTCAGATCACGACCGGCGAGACCTGCTTCTCTTCCGTCGTGGAATCCGCACTTTGCGGGGAAGGCGCCGCTGGGCGGTTTCGATCACTCCCGTGCAGTCAAGGTCGCAATCGGATTTGTGTGCGTGACGATTGCGGTCGGGGAGAGGTCGTTCGAGGCGGGCGGGGTTTCGATACTGGGGGCATGACTATCTCCCGCATCCGCGTCTTAGCCCGCACCGCCGGGCACGTCTCCCACCGGAGTTCGCCGTGATCTGGTGGCCCAGAAAAGCACCTCCGCTGACGCGCGTTGTTGACCCGGAACCCGACGGACTGCCGGTCCTTAGCTTTGAGCAGCTGGTGGAGCGGACGGGGACTGCGGATCAGCTGCACGCGATCCGACGCCGGTGCGGCTTCACGGTCGAGTTCAATGAGGCGGAGATCACACCGCTGCTTCGGGCCCTCGCAGAGCACGTGCAGCTACTGCCGGCCATCGGGTCGGAGGAACTGGGTTCGCTCTGGACGCAGTCCCTGGACCGCGCCTCGCGGGCCCTGATGCTGAGGCAGGGACGCATCCTGCCGCCGGGCGCAGCGCCGGAGACGGTGGGTGCGGCTGCCCACCGGTGGACGGCGGTGGTGCTACTGAGCGCGTTGCTCGACGGCGTTTGCGACGCGCTGATGCAGCGGGAAGTGATCGCGGTGGAAAGCCGTGGTGGCTTTTCTCGATGGTCGCCGTTCGGGGCCAATTTGCGGGAGGCGGGCACGCTTGCCTATCGGGCCGGAACCGTCTTCACCAAAAATGGTGAGGACAACGCGTTTCTTGGGCTTTTACTGCTCGGGAGATGGGGTTCTGGGCGGTTCTTAGGCTGGTTGAGCGAGGACCGCGAACTTTGGGGGCTGCTTTGCGAGCGCCTTGTGGGGCGTTCCGAGGGTGGGGTTCTGGGCGAGTTGATCGATTGTGTGCCTCGCCAATCTGCAAAGGTCCCACCAAAGGTTAGCGCAGCGTCTGATACGAGCTCGCCGGTGATTGACTCGCCTTCAATTGTGTCCCCGTTGTCCGTCGCCGCGCCCCATGCCGCGCAGGAGGAATTCCTCGAGGAATTCGAGGAACGCCAGCGGAAAGTCCGCACGGGTCGCAGCGCGGGGCGGGTGCCGACATGAACGGGCAACTGGAGGCGAAGCTTCGGCCTGCCTACGAGTGGCTGCCGGCCGTTACGTCACTGGCCGTCGCTGGTGTCCTTGCGTTGAAGCCAGGGTACTTTCTGGTAGACACCCCGATGGGCGCCTGCGTCATCGGCGGGCTCGTCCTGCATGGTGTTCTGCGCGCCCAGCAGGCGCTAGACAACGGGCGCTACCGGCGGATCCTCACCCAGCCGCGGTCGTATGCCATCAGCGCCGAGGACATCCCCGTCGATAACAAGCGGCTGTTTCTGGGGCGGGGGTTCCGGTGGGATCGGCGGCACACTCAGCGGCTCTGGGAGGCACGCCAGCCAAAGAACGAACATCTTGTGGGCCCCCCGTGGTGGCTGCGTCTCCTCTCCCCCGGAAAGTCTCACACACCCGTGGCGGAGGCCATCGGCGGCGATCCGCGAATTCATGGAGTCGAACCCGAGGAGGTCGATATCTGGATGGATCTCGCCGAACGTGTGGGACACACCTTGGTGCTCGGCACGACTCGCGTCGGCAAGACCCGCCTGGCCGAGATTCTCATCACGCAAGACATCCGGCGGGGCGAGGTGGTGATCGTCTTCGATCCGAAGGGTGATCTCGACCTGCAGCGGCGTATCGAAGTAGAAGCGCAGCGCGCCGGGAGAGCGGGGGACTTGTATGTCTTCCACCTGGGGCACCCGGAGCGATCCGCCCGGTACAACCCGGTCGGGAGTTTCTCCCGGGTGACGGAAGTGGCGACGCGGATCGCCGGCCAGCTACCGTCAGAAGGGCAGTCCGCAGCGTTCCGGCAGTTCGTCTGGCGGTACGTGAACGTGATGACGCGTGCCCTCGTCGCCCTTTCCAGGAAGCCGGACTACGCCCAGATCAGCCGGTATGCCTCGAACATCGAGCCGCTGCTCATCGACTACTACGAGCACTGGCTCGACCGGGAACCGGAGGCGGCAGGCTGGCGGGAGTCGATTGACCGGCGCCCCATCGATCGCCGGAATCTGGACAAGGGACTGCAGTCTCGAGGCGAGCGGGCTGTAGCTCTGGTGCAATACGCACGAGAGCGGTCTCTATTCGATCCGATCGCCCAGGCGCTGGCCACCACCCTCAGCTATGAGAAGTCCTATTTCGACAAGTTAGTGGCTTCGCTGCTGCCGCTCATGGAGAAACTGAGCACGGGTGCGATCGCAGAACTGCTCTCGCCTTCGGACGACCCGAAAGATGAGCGGCCTGTCTTCGATTGGGCCTCGGTGATCGCGGGACGGGGGATCGTGTACGTGGGGCTGGATGCGCTCTCTGACTACGAGGTGGCCGGTGCGGTGGGCAACGCCATGTTCGCGGATCTCACGAGCGTCGCCGGTGGGATGTACAAGCACGGGACCGGTCGCGGTCTGCCGGGGGAGGGTCCGCTTCGGCGTATCGCGCTCCATGCCGATGAGTTCAACGAGCTGATCGGCGACGAGTTCATCCCGCTTCTCAACAAAGCCGGAGGGGCGGGGTTTCAGGTGACGGCGTACACCCAGACCTGGTCGGACGTGGAGGCGCGGATCGGATCCCGTCCGAAGGCGGGGCAGATTGCCGGGAACTTCAACTCGCTGATCATGTTGCGGGTGAAGGAAATAGCGACCGCGGAGTTATTGACAGACCAGCTTCCGGCGGCTCACGTAACGAATATGGTGACGTCGTCCTCGGTCTCCGATACCAATGACCCGAGGGAGTTCACCGACTTCTCCAGCCGCAACGATGACGGGATCGTGACGGAGACCGTACCGCTGGTCGCGCCAGCCGACCTGGTGCAGTTGCCGAAGGGGCAGGCGTTCGCGCTGCTGCACGGTGGGCACCTCCACAAGATCCGAATTCCGTTGCCGGACGCAGCCCGTGATTCGGCGATGCGGCTGAGAGAGAAGGCTAGCGGAATGGCGGGGCGCACCGGGCAGATTGAGCCGCGTGTTCGCCCAGTCTCCGAGTCCACGACCGACGAAGGAAGGGGCCTGCATGGCATCTAGGACCACCGGTCCATACGACGGGATGATAGCGAGGGTGTTGCTCACCCCGTTCAAGGTTGGGATCGCGCTGGTCCTATTGCTTGCCGGGTTGCTCCTCGTGGCGTGGACGATCGACTGGATCTATGTCGACTACGTCTGGCCAGGTCGGGTCGAAGGGCTTCGGGACCTGCTCGCCAAAGAGATGGCGGTCGCGAAGGGGCTAGCGATTCGCCGGGGGGGATCGGCAGCGAGCGTGTCAGCGCCGGCGGAGTGGCTGTATGCGCTGGTCTTCGAGACGACCGGACTGCACGAAATGGGGAACCGGTTTGCAGGCCACGAGGGGCTTTCTATTCCGGACACGGTAGTGCGCGATGCCTGGATCGCCCACCGCGAGACCACTGAACTGGCGATGATGAGCACGCAGCTACTGGGGCTTCGGGCGGGGATCCTTCTGCGCTTGCTACCCCTGCTTTTTCTGCTCTACGGGGTGGGCGCAGCGGAAGGCTGCAGTCAGCGGACGACTCGGCGCGCAGAGATCGCGCGGGAGTCAGCGAGCCTGTACCACCGAGCGAAGCTCGGGATTCTCGTGATGCTGGCGCTTGGTACAGCGGCGGTACTGGTCTGGCCGAATCCAGTGGCCTGGAGTCTGTGCGCCTCCTTCGGTGGCCTGGGGGTCGCCGCGTTGTCGGCGGAGCATTTGAAGTACTACAAGAAGCACATTTGAACTTCTCTCAGCCAGTTTTCGAGGTTTTCCGCCGTGCACCGGAGGGTGTCCATTGCCTCCTCGCGAGTGGTGCGGGAGAGATCGTCCCACATCGCCGTTGCACCTCGAAATGGAGGCATGTCAGATCGGTGTCGTGGCCTGTGTCGGGACCAGAATCGGAATGTCCGTTCGCACGCTCGCTATCACCGCGCCGAAGCACGAGCAGAGGATCGGCGCACGCGACTTGAGCCAATCGGCGGGTGGTCCGGGGTCGACCTTGAGATATGGGTGCGCCACGGCGATGAGGCGCTTGCACTTGGGGTGGATGAACCCGAAGTTGCGGGCGCCCGGAAGCCCTTAGACAGGTCGTCCTGGACGATGAGCCAGCGGAGGTCCGACCCGGGAAGAACGAAACCATCAGCCGCGCCAATCCCTCAGCTCACCCTTGAGGAGCATCTCCGTGTCGTCCGCCAAAATGAGGTCTCGCTGCAGCGGGACTTGAAACTTGAAGTGGCGCTTGTCGCGCCGTAGAACGAATGCCAGCTCGAGCCGAGCAAGGGATCGCTTGAGGGTCTCCGGTTCGATTTTCAGGCCGAACCGCTCCAGTGTCGTCATGACATTCACGACATCAAATTCAGACGACGGGGCCATCGCGTAGACGACCATTCGGTCTAGCCGACTCTCGCTCGGGTCTCGGCTGAGTTCACCCCACCCGAGCATGGCATCTCGAATGCGATTTCCTCGAAGCGCTGCCTCCAGGTGTCTCGCACCGAGGACACGATCAGACTTACCCACTTCGTACAGCATCTCGTCGCACGCAAGCGTGATCAGATTCGCTCGCTGTCCGGTGCTATCGACAAGACGGTCGACAAGCGCCTCCGACTCCCAACTCATGCCCAACTGCAGCATCGGCTGGGTCGCTAGCCGCCGGCAAGCGTCGGCTTCCAGTTCCCCCACCGTCAGTACCGAACCGAAGTTTTTCAAGGGTGACTGATAGTCCAGCGCAGCGTGGTGATAGAGCTTCCAGAATCCAGCGAGGATGAAGTGCGCTCGTCCTTCTTCGCTGAAAGCGCGTAGGCGCTTCAGCGTCGCGTAGCCTCGAGTGGATTCGAGACCAACGAAGTCGTCAGCCTCGTCGAGAAGCAATAACAGCCGCTTTTCGCCCCTGCGTCGAATGGCGTCTAGCATCGTGTCGAGGTCTGCACCGGCACCCAATTCCAGTGCGGTACGAATCGGTTCCAGACTGTCGCTGTCCGAGAGCACTAGGTAGTGGCATTCGACGTCCGGGTTGCCACGATACCGGCGTTCGATCTCCTTTAGTAGGCTAGATTTGCCGACTTGGCGCCCACCGACGATCAGGTAGTTGGCGGGTTCGCGGCCAAGAATCTGCCCTAGGAGCACGTCTCGGCCAAAAAACATCCTCTGCCGCTTCACGCCCGCCCCGGTTTGGTAGGGCGAAATCTGCGTGACGGAGACGTGCTGCGCGATCAGGCTCGCCAGTACTTGCAGCGCGTCCCGGGCCAGCATCAAGCGCGTGATCTCGGTCTCAGTTGGCACGATGACGAGCCCATTGCTCTCGCCAATCACATCGGCAAGAGCCTCTCTAGCCTGTGACGGCGCAAACACTAGGGTCACGTCACTGACGCCACCCAACCGCCGTCGGATCGTCTCCGGCAAATCGGCGGGTGACGGTACGAACACGCGAAAAGCGGGTACGTTGAGGGGGAAGTCTTCGGGCAACGGGAATGACCAAAGGGGGTGATCGGCTTCGTTCAGTTGCTCGGGGATCACGCCTAGCCGGTCTGCGAGTAGCGTTGCCAGCGAGATCGGATCGGCCACTTCCGCGATTCGGATAGCCTGGTCCAGCGATTCGGAGCGCACGCCGGCCGCGCCGAGAATCGCGTTCCGCTTGCCGGTCAGGCGAAGCAGGAGGCGGGTGCGGCGCAGCGCCGAAACCTCCAGATTGAGTAGGGTCTCAGGGGCAGCGGTCAGTCGCAGAGCAATCGGGTCTCGTAAGACAAGCTGGTAATAGATGCCACCAACAAGTAGAAGGGCCGATGCCGCATAGATCGTCCAGTGCACCCCGGGGGGCGAGACCGGGATATCCTTGAACTGCCAGTCGAGCAAGGGGAAGTCCGTCCCGTAGTCGTCGAGGATGCGCTGTCCAGTGAGCGACACCTTAAGCTCTTTCGGCATTTCAGCTTCCGGGCTCAAGGCGAAGCTTAGGTTCGCTTTACCCCCCGCGGGGAGACCGCCTACCGCCAAGCTCTGGCGGGGCAGATCGGGCATCCCCGGCACGGAAAGCGCGAAGTCGGCCTGCGACAGTCGGCTCCCAACATTGGAAATGGTGAGCACGATCGCCTGCGAGTCCATGTCACGTAGCCAACGTGCTTCCTCTATCTGCAGGAGGGGTGGCTCGTATCGCATTCGGACGACAATAGGGATCGTTTCGGGGCCGAACGCTTGGGCGACGGCCAAGCGAACTTCGTGTTCGACCGGCTGAGCATTGAAGGTACCAACCGCAAAGAAAAGACGAACGGGGATCGCTTTCGCCTCACCGGGCTCAAGATACGGAATCGTTGAGGGCAAGATTGTCACGCCAGAACCTTGGTAGCCCGAAGCGACGCGCGGATTTACCCAGAATGCGCGCGCGCTCCCTCCGTTCTTGACGACCAAGGTCAACTCGACGGTCGGCTCCGTCAACGCAATCACGGCCGGGCTTGACTGCTGCAGCGAGACTTCCAACCGCTGATGCGTGCCAGCGGGTTTGTGCGGCTCAACCTTTCCGCCAGCGCCTATGTCGACAACCAAGGTTCCGTCATCAACCCGGTCGCATATGCCTACCGCACGTACACAACTGGCGTACACGCCGTTTTTCCCGAGCGCGACGTAGATGCTCTCTTGGCGGCTGGCCGCGCCCCACAAGCGCACCGTCTTGTCGTCCGAGCCGGTGGCGAGGGTCTTGCCGTCCGGGCTGAAGGCTACCGACCAGACCCTGTCATCATGCCCCCTTAACCGCGCGCGCTCGCGCCCACTAGCCACGTCCCACAAGCGCACCGTCTTGTCCACCGAGCCGGTGGCGAGGGTCTTGCCGTTCGGGCTGAAAGCCACCGACGTGAGCCTGTCATCATGCCCCTTCAACCGCGTGCGCTCGCGCCCACTGGCAACATCCCACAAGCGCACTGTCTTGTCGTCCGAGCCGGTGGCGAGGGTGTTGCCGTTCGGGCTGAAGGCCACCGACCTGACCCCGTCATCATGCCCCTTTAACCGCGTGCGCTCGCCCCCACTGGCCACGTCCCACAAGCGCACCGTGTTGTCGTTCGAGCCGGTGGCGAGGGTCTTGCCGTCCGGGCTGAAGGCTACCGACGAGACCCAGCTTTCATGCCCCCGCAGCCGCGCGCGCTCGCGTCTACTAGTCACGTCCCACAAGCGCACCGTTCCTTCGATAGAGCCGGTGGCGAGGGTCTTGCCGTCCGGGCTGAAGGCCAACGACAAAACTCGGTGTACATCGTCCGGAAAAACTACCTCGCGCAGGCGCTGGCCGGCCACGTCCCACAAGCGCACGGTTCCGTCGATAGAGCCGCTGGCGAGGGTCTTGCCGTCAGGGCTGAAGGCCACCGACAAGACCCTGTCAAGATGACTATTCTCCAGCCGCGCGCTCTCAAGTCCTGTGGCCACGTTCCACAAGCGCACGGTTCCGTCGAAAGAGCCGCTTGCGAGGGTCTCACCGTCCGGGCTGAAGGCCACCGACAAGACCCTTTCATCATTCCCCTGTAGGCGCGCGCGCTCGTACCCACTGGCCATGTCCCACAAGTGCACCACGCCGTCGAGCGAGCCGCTGGCGACGGTCCTGCCGTCCGGGCTGAAGGCCACCGACGAGACAAGTTCATGAGATGCCCGCTTTAGGCGCGCGCGCTCGCGCCCGCTGGCCGCGTCCCACAAGCGCACCGTGCCGTCGAACGAGCCGCTGGCGAGGGTCTTGCCGTCCGGGCTGAAGGCCACTGACCAGACCTTGTCACCATGCCCCCCTAACCGCGCGCGCTCGCGCCCACTAGCCACGTCCCACAAGCGCAATGTCATGTCGTCCGAGCCGGTGGCGAGGGTGTTGCCGTCCGGGCTGAAGGCCACCGACCTGACCCCGCCAGTTCCCGACCTGTCCCCGCTAGCCTCCGACCTGACCCCGTCGTCATGCCCCTTTAACCGCGCGCGCTCGCCCCCACTGGCCACGTCCCACAAGCGCACCGTCTTGTCGTCCGAGCCGCTGGCGAGCGTGTTGCCGTCCGGGCTGAAGGCCACCGACCAGACCATCTCATCATGCCCCTTTAACCGCGCGCGCTCGCCCCCACTGGCCACGTCCCACAAGCGCACCGTCTTGTCGTCCGAGCCAGTGGCGAGGGTCTTGCCGTCCGGGCTGAAGGCCACCGACCTGACCCCGTCATCATGCCCCGTTAGCCGCGCGCGCTCGCCCCCACTGGCCACGTCCCACAAGCGCACCGTCTTGTCGTTCGAGCCGGTGGCGAGGGTCTTGCCGTCCAGGCTGAACGCTACCGACGAGACCAAGCTTTCATGCCCCTGCAGCCGCGCGCGCTCGCGCCCGCTAGCCACGTCCCACAAGCGCACCGTGCCGTCGCTCGAGCCGGTGGCGAGGGTCTTGCCGTCCGGGCTGAAGGCCACGACCGCGACAGGCGTCGCTAGCGACCGGTGCTCCAGCAGAGGCCGAATGACATCGTAGCGCTCCAAATACTGGAGGGTAATCAGGCTCGAATCGGCGTGGACCTCAGTGAGTCCAAACAAAGACAAAACGAAGAGAAGTACGGACCTCACGCGCTCAAGACCTCGCGCCCGACTTGCCGGATGATCTCGCTTCTCCAGCACAGCCGATGCTCCCGATCGGCCAGCAAGTCTGCCCAATACAGGGCACGTACGACCTCGTTCGGCGGCCATGGAGTCCGAGGCCCGAGATCGCTCCGACCAAGTTGCTCGGATAGCGGGTCGAGGCTGGACCCCTCGCCGCGCAGGCGGTACCACACCTCCCAAAGTTCCGGGCACTCGTACGACCACCGCTCCCAGTCGGGCGTCCCGCCTGTCTCGTGCCATCGGTCGAGCGAGAAGCGCAGCAGCCCGGCGTGTCCTCCCGTCGTGGCAATCGCCGCCCGGCACGCTTCTCCGTCAAGCGTGACTTGCAAATCGTGTTGGCGTACCCAAGCCGACAGATCGGCACCATCGGGGTCGGGCCATTCCTCGACATGGGCGTGACTCAATAGCGAAAGGCCACCCATCTGGAATTTCTGCGCCGCTAGTCGCTCCCCTCCGACCAGGCAGACCCTCAACTTGTCCGGAAAGCGATCCCCTGCCGCGCGAATCCTCCCGGCCAGAGCTTTTCGTCCTTCTTCACTGGCGCTCTCGAAGCCCGTCACAAGCAAGAAGGTCCGTGACTTCTCCTGCAACCTCTCTTCGAAGATCGCACCAAACTCCGCAGCGGTGCTGGCGATCTTCGCGAAGCCACACTGCCGCCCCAACTCCGCGAACACTGCATCAAGCTCACCGCCGTCGGCGACGGGCGGCGCAATGTGGAGGACGTTGCCCGTCCCATAACGCTCCTTCGCGGACTGTCGCAAGGCGTCAACTACGGGCCCCTGATGCCGCCGACCCCTTGCAGCGATCATGACAGGTGCCGCGTTCGGACGCATCAACCGGCCCATTACGCGATTCACGAACGCCAATTCACGGGGAGCGACGGTTGCCGCACTCATCGGTTGCAGTGGAGGTGGCGGATCGATCTCGCAAGGCAGTTCCCAGTGGTCCTTCGGCTTACGTCCATCCAGACCACAAAGAACGCGATAGAACCATTCCTGAAACCGTAGCGGATCACGTGCGTCGACCGCTTGCACGGTTCCGAGAAACGGCAAGTTCGGAAGGTCTCCAAACACCACTGGCACGAACCGAAACGATGGATCCTTGCGCTGAAGGATCATTAACTGTTCATACTCAGTGTTGATCCAACCCGAATTGACCACCTCCGGGGTGGCGACCAGAACTGCGGCACGGCTGTGTTCCAACCCCTGCGCGAGCCCCAATATCCAGCTCTGGCCGGGTACTAAGTCCCATTCGTCCAAGAAAACGGATCGACCACACGCTTTAAGTGAGCGCCCGAACCACTTGACCCAGGGCTTGTACTCGCTCTTGTGGCTCAGAAACACGTCGTACGACTTGACGCCATCCCCCGTCTGATCACCTGCCACATGCTCCCCCTTTGCAATCGGGTGCGCGGAAAAGCACCATCGCCAAATGATCTAGGACCATCCTTGCGTGATGCAAGCAACATGAATTGAGGCATTCTAGACGAGCGCTGGACCGCTTTGTCGATGCGCCCATCCGTTTTCACTTGAAGATCGGGGCTTCACCAAAGTGAGGGAGATGCTCGTAACTGCCTACGTCCCAGTGACCTGCCTACCGTTTTGAGTACCATCGCTTAGTCGAGATTGGCACCCGGGTTCGCCGCCACGGGCTTGTTGCGATCGAGGTCCGTTGTCACCCGATAGGGGCGTGGCTGTATCGGCCGCAATCCATGCGGTTGCAGGCGTCTTGGATGGGGCTCTCTTCCGTCGCTGCAGCGATCGGCTCGATGGATGGCCGCCACCGGGGTATCCAAACTGTTGTGGGCCCGAGCCCGATTGCTGGGCTTGCGGGTTCGCCACAGACCAGCTCCTCGCCCGCAGGTGGCTCTCCGCCTCCAGCTCCGACACCGGCCGCTTCACCGGGATACCCTCGCCCAGCGTGTTTTCGAGGGCTCTACCTCGAGCTCCCTGTCTTCCTGGCCCGTGTGATCGCAGAGCGGGTAGCGGCTACAACCGAGGAAGTGGCCGTAGGGGCCTTCCCTAGGAACCAAGAAGCCCTGACTGCACTTCGGGCACAACCCGCTGGTTCCTGTGGCTCCGTCGGCATTGATGACCGGTAGCCCGAAATCGCGGACGAGTTCAGTAATGAAGGCGGATTCCTTGCGAGCCACGGTTATCAGGGTCACGGTCTGCCGGGCGCGGGTCAGGGCCACGTAGAAAAGTCGGCGCTCTTCGGCGAACACATAATCCTCACCCCCGGGCATGGCCAGTTTCAGGACGGGATCGTCGGCCACCTGGCTGGGAAAGCCCAGTCGGTCCGAACTCAGTCCGGGGATGATGACGTGGTCAGCTTCGAGGCCCTTGGCGGAGTGCACAGTGACGAACTCGACCCGGAGCGGTCCTTTGTCCCGGAGCGGCGGCATGTTCTCGACGTCGCGGCGATAGCGCCCCAGGACGTATACCTTCGTGGGGCGCTCTCCCGGGCGGTGCTCCCGCGCGATCTCAGCGAGCCGAGCGGCGATCGCTGAACTGGTCTGGTGCTCCGACTTGACCCGCACGATCCGGACCGGAGCCGCAACGTCCTGCTTTGCGGAGCGCACGTTCTTCTGGATCTGGCTCGGGTTCTTCTGCACGAAGCTGCTGCTGATGTCGCAGAGCGTCTGTGGACACCGGAAGGTGGTTTCGAGGCGGAGGATCACGGAGGGCCCGAAGCGGGCTTCGAAGCCGGTCATCACGCCCACGTCCGCTCCAGCGAAGCGGTTGATGCTCTGCCAGTCGTCTCCCACAGCAAAAAGGTGGCGCCCGGGCTTGGCGACCAGGGCCGCGACAAGGCGGGCCCGTGCCTGGCTGACGTCCTGGAACTCATCGACCATGACCAGTTCGAAGGGGTTCTCCCAGAGGCCTCGCTCGATGCAATCGGCGGCCTGATTAAGCATGTCATCGAAGTCGATGCAGCCCTCCGCGCGCAGGCGTTGCTCCCAGCGGGCTTGCACCCGCTCGAAGATCCGGAGGAACAGCTCATGGCGGTATCGGAAGCCATCCGCCTTGGCTTCCTTCAACCGCTGTCGTAGGTCTGCAGGAGGCAGCCGGTTGCTCTTGGCATGGGTGAGGAAGGACCGCAGCGTGCGCAGCAGCCTCGTCGTGTCCAAGGGCTTCGTCCCGGGCGTCTCGCGGTCGGGGTCGGGAGCGAGCTGGACACCGTGCTGGCGCAATGCCTCCTCCAAGTAGAGGAAGGCCTGGCCCGATCGGACGTCTGCCCATGTCGTCTCCAGCAGGGTAGTGCCATGGGCTGCATGCACACTGCGCTTCCAAGCCATTCCTTCCTTGTAGCCAACGAAATCTTTGCGTGGCTCGCCGAGCGCGTTCAAGCCCCAGAGCTCCAGGTAGACGTCGGGACCGGGTAGGTAGAAGTCGGGCTTGTACTGGCGATGCTGGGCGTCGGCCGTATCGATCTTGTAGGGCTCTTCGTACCGATAGTCGACCCCGTTGTAGAAGAGCCAGTTAGCAAGGATCACTTCGCTTCGACTCTTGACCACATCCCCCTTGAGCGTCCTGAAGCCCTTACGTCCGGTCTCAAGATCCGCGGTATCCGGGTTGGCTTCTTCCTGCTCGAAATCGGGCAAGTCCTGGTCGAAGACCATTCGGAAAAGGCCCCATGCGATCCGGAAGGAAGGCTCCGAACGCTTGAGCTGGTCGATCATCTCGAGGAGGACCTCCTGGTCGCGTCCGGCCTCGATCCAGGAGGCTAACGATGGCTTCTTGCCCGTTGCTGCCCCGATCACGTCCAGCGCGAACGCGTGGAAGGTCTTGGCGGTCACTTGTTCGGCGGGCAGCCCTAGCGGCGTGAGCCGGGTGCGCAGGCGCTCTCGCAGCTCTGCAGCCGCATCATTGTTGAAGGCCAGAAGGAGCATGCGCTCCGGTGCGAAGTAGCCCTGCTGCAAGGCATACCCTGCCTTGGCCACCATGGTGCTGGTCTTCCCGGAGCCGGCAGCGGCAATGAGGAGGACCCGGTTGTCGAAACAAACGACGGCCTGGATCTGCTCGGGCGTGAGGGGAGACTTCTCGACGGTGTCGAAGAAGTGGCGCGAAGCCTCCAGTTCCCTGGCCACGTGCCATTGGTGGATACCTGCGGCAACCTCGGCCATCGGGCGGCGCCAGGCAGCGACGGCTTCCTGGGTGGCCGCGTCTTGGCGGGCGAGGTGAGCCTCGATCTCGGGTTCGATGAGCAGCGCCGACAGTTCGGTTGGCCGTGAACTGGCGACCAGGGCTCTGAACTCGTGACTCAGCCAGCCGCGGCGCCGGAGTTCCTGGCTGAACGCCTGTCGGGTCTGGTTGACCCAGTCATTCACACGCGTGACCTGCTGGGGAAAGTCTTCGAGGAGTCGGGCGATGTACTCGCGCCGGCGGACGACGCCGATGGCCGCCTTGACCGCCTCGTGCATTTGGCGGGCAGCCGCATTGGGGATACCGTCGAGTGTGAGCGTGGCGGCGTTACCTCTGGGCAGGGCGAAGGACGACCAAAAGATTCCTGCCTTGAGGGCGAGCGACTCCAGCCGTAGAACGGGGCCCGACTCGACCACGCCGGCAACAGTCAGGGTGAACTGATCACCGTCAATGGACAGCGTCCACGGCGGGGCGCGTGTGAGGCCTTGTCCGAGCGGCGTGGACCTCCAAGTCTGCATCACGGGTGTCGCCCAGTCCGTTGTCGTCACGGAGACACTATGTCAGATGAGGAGGGCGGTGTGTTCATGGGGCGGAACGCGGTGTCTCACCCATCCAGCAAGGGCGTGGCGCGGCGGGCGCACGACGCGTCAGGCGAAGCTCACGAGGCTCGCGGGAAGTCGAATGACGCAGTTTCTGAGCTGCCCTACCAACTCTTCCGGTTCCTGGAGCCACATGACCCATCTCTTCAACCCGCCCTCGTTCGGTGATGCATCACAACCGGCGCACAAGACGAGCAAATCTCGATGTTCTTAAGCGAGTAGTCCACGCTACGGAGAGTTGATCCGATGCCGAGGCTAGCGTGCTGTATGGGTGAGCGTAACGGCACCCTAGATGTTCCCGAGGTTAAGACGTCTGGGCTCGCGGTGCTACTCATCGACCGCGGAGTACGGTATGCAGAGCCATCCTAGTCCACCGCGGCGCTCGGGTGACTTGTCGGGATTGACGATGGATTGCGTTGCCTGCGTCTACCGTCGCTTCCTCCATTCCCACGGCGGGACTGGTACTGGATCGAGCCAAAGCCCTCGGCGCTCGGTACGGGCGTCCCGTTCCGCGGAAAGATACACCCACGCGTGCCCGGTCCGGATCATCTCAAGGTTCACGTCGACGCCGTCCATGAGGACCTTACCAAGGGTGCGTCCGTATCGGTCTCGTTTCTCCCATTCGACCGTGACAGTCTGCTGGAAGACGATGCCTGCCAAGTACTGCCGGGCGACGTTACCGAACGGCTGTCCTTTTTCGGGGGCGTCGATTCCGGTGAGGCGAATGATCCACCCGCTATAGACCCGATCCTGCATCTGCATGACGGTGATGGTATCTCCGTCAGTGACGCTGATGACCTTTCCCTCAAGCGTCTCCGCAAGGCCGTTGGCTATGGGGAAGAAGGAAAAGCAGGCAACGAGGACGCGAAGCAGAGATGATCCACGATTCATGGGTCGTTACGAATGGCACCAAACTGGTAGGGTCGGGATTCGAGCACAACTAAGAGGGCGGGACGGAATCCAAGCGCCGCAGAGTCGATTCTGAAGCTTGGGCACAGGGCATCCCCAAGGCAAGCGACTGAATCTTGGTCGTGCCGAAGGCATTTCCGAAATTCAGGGCGTAAAGCAGTTTGGACAAGACAGATTAGCTTTTCCTATCGTGCATTCGGCGGCCCCCAACCATCTCGCGGGAACTCCGGCACGTCGTCATCTACTCGCGGCTCGCGCTCGAAGCTCGAGCACCCATGCTTCGTCATCGGTCGTAAGCTCGGGAATTGTTCCCGATTGCATACTGCGGTCGACGCGTCGAGCATCCCGCCGAAGGATCGGCGTTGCCAGCAAGGGCCCGTGTAGAAGTTTGAATGCCACGACGAGAACATCGTCCCGGGGTGCCTAGGCCACCACACGATACGAAGTGAGACATCGTTGCAACTCGCGATCCGCTCGGCGGGGTCGGTCCCTTTGCGGGAGGGATATAGCAGACAGAGCGACAAAGAATAGAGAGTTGCAGCGCGGCGTTATTGCCCTTGACGAGGGAGAAATGTGTCGTTAGCTTTGACCAAGAATCAACAAGAGGCCAAAGCGCAGTCACATAGTGCCACAAGATATGAAGATCTCTGTCGAACAGCGGCTGACGGTTCTGTAGTGCGTTTCTCCGCAGGTCGTCAGCAGTCCAATGGGATGTAACGAACGCATCGAGTGTGGCAATTGGATCTGGATACTGGTCGATACCCGATTGTTTCGTCTCAGGGAGCGTATGTCTGTGGATCATCCGGTGATTAATGGGGGCGAGTATAGGACGTCCGCTCTGCTCGTAAGGCTCTTCACTTGTCTTTGGCTATTGGCGTCCTGTGCGCCGAATGCGTTTTGTGCGGAGAGAGGGGGCGTGGATTGGACATCAGTGACATGGGTACGGCTTGGAGGCGAGGCCTTCACGATGTCTGACTTGGGTCCGGGCCCATACGTTCACCTCTTTCCAGACAACAGGCTTTTCGAGGCGTTCGGGGGAGTATCGGGGGACTTCTCCGTCGCTGAGCAGATGGTCGGTGCTGACCTCACCCATAAGCTGGACAACAAGTACTACCCACAGCCCGACTATCGACTTGACGTCCAGCGGCGCTGGATAAGCGACACCCCACCGAGCATTCATGGGCAGGCAGAAGTTAGTTTTGGGGGCTCCGTGGATGTAGTGCCCTATACGAGCTACTACGCTCCTCTTCAGGGTTACACGGTCAGAGAATGGTACGAAAAGAGGTCGCGATTGATCTTGCAAGGCGACCGCACTATGTTTGAGGTGGACAATAGCGCTAGCCAAGGGGTCCTTAGTGTTTACGCAAGAACACGGCAAAATCTCTCCCTATCGGATCTATCGAATCGAAGTTTTGAAGTAATGCACGCTTCGCAGGCGGTCCGGACATGGATGCGTGAGGGTCTGGTTTTTTCCTGGGATACGGAGGAAGCAACCCGTGTGGATCCGGGCTCTGAATTCATCGATTCGGACGGGTACCTGATCGCGTGGCTGGATGCCAGAGTGTTGGCGACGGGGTCGGGTGCCGATCTTTCCGCACGATTGACTAGATCAGGCGGGCGTGGAGCAGATGTTTTTTCGATTCAAAATATTGAAGTGCCTGAGCAACGGGAGCTGAAGTTGTCATTCCAGCTCTGCAAACTCGAATTGATTGCTAGCGGAGATCTGCAGTGTGGTCCGTCAGTAGGTCGTACAGCGTCTGGCTCTTTTGACTTGGATTTCTCCGTCCAAGCGGGGCCGGGAACTGAGGGGTTTCTGTTTTCGCACCCAGGTTTGACTGCCGAGCCATCGGCTCAGCGCTCGTTGGCGCGCGCTGACGATGAGTCTTACGGCATCCGTGTACGCACTCCGGGCGGAGTTACGTGGACATCGCAGTCTGGAGTCTTTTTGGCGCAGCCAATCCCAGAACCGAGTACCTGGCTGCTGATGGCGCTGGGGTTGGTCTTGTTTGGAGCTATGGCCAGGAACAGAAAGCAACCGCAAGCGAACGAGTGAGTGCGAAGGTAGTGTTGTGGCAGGGACATTGCCGTTCCCGCGGCGGGACTGGTACAGGATCGAGCCAAAGCCCTCGGCGCTCGGTACGGGCGTCCCGTTCCGACCCACGCGTGCCCGGTCCGGATCATCTCAAGGTTCACGTCGACGCCGTCCATGAGGACCTTACCAAGGGTGCGTCCGTATCGGTCTCGTTTCTCCCAATCGACCGCGACCGTCTGCTGGAAGACGATGCCGGCCAAACACTGCCGGGCGACGCCACCGAACGGCTGTCCCTTTTCGGGGGCGTCGATTCCGATGAGGCGAATGATCCATCCGCTATTGACCCGATCCTGGATCTGCATGACGGTGATGGTATCCCCATCAGTGACGCTGATGACTTTTCCCTCAAGCGTCTCCGCAAGGCTGTTTCACCCGGAGCTGCCCAACACAAAGCTTCGCGCGTGGCTGGGCCGAGTCGGAGGGGTCGCTAAAATTAGGTACTGAAGCGGTTCACACTTGACAGTGACCCTCACCGACTATTGTGTCGAGGCTGCTCGCTGTGCCGGGGCGGCTTGGGGGGCGACGAACTCGTCCAAAGTCACCATAGGACCTCGAAAAAGAGGCAGGTCACCACTCCTAGTCACCAAAAATGGGGCAGTGTTCTGAGTAAACTCACTGCATATGGCATAGGCGGGGCCGAGCAGATCACCTGCAATGCGAGTCGGCGCCATGCCATCGATTGCCTTCTGGCTTTGCGTGCATTAAAGTTTTTAGAAGAGACACGTGACACGGTCAAAAACGCGCGCTTTTCTGCGAAAGACGCGTCGCCTGCGTTGGCCGTGCTGACAGAGCCGAACTGTGAATGCAATGAGAATGCGCCGATTGTTTCGGTATAGGGGCGGATGGTATTCGGCTGGCATGGAATTCAAAACAATGAATCATCTAGCTTCAGGAGACCTGAATTGAAAGTGCATCAATGGTTGGTAGGTGCTGCGTGTGTCGGCTACCTTCTTGCGGCCAGTGGTCAAGTCTTCGCCGCTGGTCCGCGGGTCTTCGTAGAGTGGGTAGGCCTACCGGCGATGGTTGGAGAGAGCTTTGAGGTGGTGATTCGTGGTGATGGGTTTGGTCAGACGCTGGATGGGAAGGTAATAGACAGCGTGACTGGGGGCCAGAAGTTTGCCCTGCATTTTGACACGAGCTTGTTCGCATTCGAGTCAGTATCGGTCGATGGTCGGTGGGGCTTTGCCGCGGCACGCAAACTCGGGAGTGTGGACGCGGCGACGGGCGTGCTTTCCGGGGTGGGGTTCGGGAGTTTTCCTGCGGTGGTGGACGACAGCTTCGGGATCGGCACGCTGCGCTTTCGGGCGCTGAAGGCCGGTGAGGGCGAGATCGGTATCAGCGGAGGCGAGATTGTGGGCCGGGTAGCGGGCGCCTCTGGCAAATTGATTCCCGTGAGCTTCGAGCCGCTGAGTGTGCAGATCGCCGCCGTGCCCATTCCGGAGCCTGGCACGTGGGCGCTCCTCGGTGGTGGCCTCGGGCTCTTGGCTTGGCGGTGCTCGAGGCGGTCGATGGCGGTGGGCGGGTCGTAGTCGACCGTCTTGGCAGGACCGTGCGGCAGGTCAGTCGTCGCACGGATGGCATAGCGTAGACAGCAGTTCCCTGACGCATCGAGTGAGCCCACAAGAACAAGAACGCCTCGTCGTGTTCGGGGCGGAGCGAGACCATGCGCCACCTCCTGCAGCGCTACCGTCGGCACTTCGTCCATGCGGGCCTCTTCAGCGCCGCCCTGAACGCCCTTGTTCTTATCCCCTCGCTGTACATGCTGCAGGTCTTCGACCGGGTGCTCGTGAGCCGGGTCGAAGAGACCCTCGTCATGCTCACCCTCATCACCGTGGCAGGACTCGCAGCCATGGGCGGATTCGAAGTCCTGCGCACGCGGCTGCTGGGCAGCGCGGCGCGCGCCATGGAGCGTCACGCCTCGCCCGAAGTGCTGCTCGCCCAGATGCGGGCCGCGCAAGCGCCCGGGGGTGGTGTCGCCGCGGCTGCGCTCAAGGACGTGGCCACCATCCGTGGCTTCCTCACCGGTCCCGGCATCCTCGCCCTCTTCGACGCCCCCTGGCTCGTCGTCTTCATCATCGTCATCTACGCCTTCCACCCGCTCCTGGGCGTCATCGCCACTGCTGGGGGGCTTCTGCTGCTGGGGCTGGCCATCCTCAACGAAACCATGACCCGGCAGGCGCTGAAGGACGTGCAGGCGCAGAGCCGGCAGATCGGCCGCACCATCGAGGTCAGCCTGCGCAACGCCGAAGTCATCGCGGCACTCGGCATCGCGGACACCGTCGTGCAGCGCTGGGAGCGCTCCGAGCAGGACGTGGCGCGATCGCGCCTGCGCGCCGAAGTGCTCGCCGCGCGGTTCGCCGCGACCGGCAAGGTCCTGCGCCAGGCCCTCCAGGTGGCCATGCTGGGCGCCGGCGCCTGGCTCGTCATCCGGCTGCACGCCACCCCCGGCCTCATGATCGCCGGCACTATCCTCCTTGGACGTGCCCTGGCGCCCGTCGAACTGCTCATCTCCGGGTGGCGCAACCTCGTCGAAGCCCGTGACGCCCTGCAGCGCCTCGAGCCCATCCTCGCCGAGCGGCCGCCTGCCCCGACGCCCACTCCGCTGCCCGCGCCCAGCGGTCAACTGCGTGTCGAGAAGATCACCTTCCGTCCCGGCACACGC
>LNDV01000024.1 GCA_001464765.1 Betaproteobacteria bacterium Ga0077526 | reverse complement strand
GGCAAAGCTCCTGGGAGGCCGGGTGTTTGGCGACTTCCAGTTTTCCAGACTTTGTCCGAATGAACACCAGATACAACGTATTGAGCCTTCACAGCTAGCGAAGGGGAGATGAGGCGCTACATGGCCGCCAGAGAGGCGGGCCCGGCCGCCGCCTGCCTATGCGACTGTTCTCGCGACCTACTGATTGATGCACTTCGCCTGCGCTGGAGCGGAGAAGGGGACCGCAGCGCCTTGAGGCTGCGGCAAGCCTTCGCGTACTTTGTTTTGGCGCACGACATGCGGCGCGTCCATCGCCGAACCAAACAGCTGGCCGACCATATGCCGGAGGACCAACTCACCGACCTCATCAACTGGCAGGGCTTGGCAGCCGCAGGCGGGGCAACCTGGTTCCCAGGCTGGGTCGCGCCCTTCCTGCACAATCTGTTTTGTTGCGGCGCTGAGCCACCAGTGCTGAGCCTGTTTTGGTACACCACGGACCTGCCAGCCCGGCGGTTCGTTGTCTTCTTGCAGGAAGTTCTCATCCACAAGCGCTGGCCGGAGCTGGCCGACACCAGCGGAATGGGCATCTATGGTCGCCTGATACTGGCGGCGCCGGAACCGGAGGCCTTCGCCGATGCATTGGTGGAGTTCTGCAACGATCGTGTTGCCCAAGCGTTTGGCTACGAAGCCTTTGGTGGCACCAAGCGCAGGCGGCAATCGTCACTGATGAACGTCCATGACCGCTTCACCTGGGAACAGGCGTTCCCGGTTGAGCTTTTGGCGCTGAAGCATGCCTATGAGTCAACCAGCGGCATGACCCTCTCACTGAATGCACCGCATCCCCTCGTGCAGACGAAGCTGATGACATTGCCGTTCCCTCGCCTTGACCCGTTGTACGAAGACGAGATCACGGGCGAGGTTGAGGGCTTTGCTGCGCTCATGTACGGATCTGAGTGGGGACGTCGGACTTCAACGGAGCCACGGTACCTATGAATCACCGGCTCTGAAGAAGCAGGTCTTCGGACAGGCCAAGCCGCATCACGCCTACCTGTTTGCGAACCGGCGCGGCAATCGCCTCAAGGTGCTCGTGCACGACGGCTTCGGGCTCTGGCTGTGCGCGCGGCGACTGCACCAGGGTAAGTTCACGTGGGCGGGCGGATCGGAGTCGCATCGGTCGCTCACGGCCGAGCAGTTACAGGCTCTTGTGATCGGCTTGCCCTGGCATCGGATCGGGGAGCAGGCGGTGATCCGGGCGGCATAGCGCCTCTGTCAGAATGCGAGGCGATGTGGCAGCATCAGGTCCATGCACACGCCCGATCAGCTGGCCCGGATGAACGCAGATGAACTGCGCCAGTTCGCCGCTCAGCTGATCAGCGAGATCGCCGATACCCGCCGCGAGCTCACCGACACCCGGCAGGACAACACCCGCAAGCAGCTCAAGATCGACCAGCTCACCCATGAGATGGCGATCCTCAAGCGCTGGAAGTTCGCCGCCCGCAGCGAACAACTCCCCGGCGAACAGCGCCATCTGTTCGACGAGACCGTCGAGGCCGATCTCGAAGCCATCGGTCTGGAACTGCTGGCCCTCCAACGGGCACAGACTCGCCTGCCTGCCAAGGGCATCCCGAAGCGCGCAGCGCTGCCGGCGCACCTGCCGCGGACCGAAATCCGGCACGAGCCCGAGCACACCACCTGCGCCTGCGGCTGCCAGATGAAACGCATCGGCGAGGACGTGGCCGAGAAGCTCGACTACACCCCGGGCGTGTTCAGCGTCGAGCGCCACATCCGCGGCAAGTGGGTCTGCACCACATGCCACACGATCACTCAGGCGCCGGTGCCGGCACAGATCATCGACAAGGGCATCCCCACCAGCGGGCTGCTGGCCCAGGTGCTGGTAGCCAAGTTCCTCGATCACCTGCCGCTGTACCGCCAGGAGGGCATCTTCGAGCGCTCGGGTCTGGCGATCCCGCGCTCGACCTTGGCACAGTGGGTCGGGGCCTGCGGCGTGCAGCTTCAGCCCCTGGTCGATGCCCTTCGGGGCGTGCTGCTCGACTGCAAAGTCCTGCACGCCGACGAGACGCCGGTGGCCATGCTCGCGCCGGGCCAAGGCAAGACCCATCGGGCGTACGTCTGGACCTACGGCAGTACCGAACACGACAGTCTCAAGGCGGTGATCTACGAATTCGCCGAGACTCGCGCAGGCAGCCATGCCCGGACGTTCCTCGAGGGCTGGCAGGGCACACTGGTGTGCGATGACTTCTCCGGCTACAAGGCGCTGTTCGCCCAGGGCGTGACCGAGGCCGGCTGCCTGGCGCATGCGAGGCGCAAGTTCCATGAGCTGTGGGCCAGTCACAAGAGCGTGCTCGCTGGTGAAGCGCTCGATCTCATTCGGGCGATCTACGACGTCGAGCGTCTGGCGGGCGAACTCGATGCCGAGCAGCGCTACCGGCTGCGGCAACTGCGATCCAAACCGATCACCGAGACGTTGCGGCAATGGCTGGTCCTGCATCGACAGCGTGCGAGCGACGGAACCGCGATCGCCAAAGCTATCGACTAAAGCCTGAATCGGTGGACGGCGCTGATGCGCTTCCTCAAGGACGGGGCCGTGCCCATCGACAACAACTGGATCGAGAACCGGATTCGACCGATCGCACTCGGGCGCTCGAACTGGCTGTTCGCGGGATCGCTGCGCGGCGGGCAGCGCGCCGCGGCGGCGATGAGCTTGATCCAGTCGGCGAAGCTCAACGGCCACGATCCGTATTGCTACCTCAAGGACGTACTCCAACGGCTGCCCACGCACCCGGCCAGCCGGATTGAGGAACTGTTGCCGCATCGCTGGACGCCGAAGACAGGGCTCTGAGCCGAATCAGAGCGATCGGCAAGAGGGGATCGCCGGACGCTTACCGTGCAAGAGCACGCTATTCACATACTTCGATCCCCGGTGACCGCGCACTCTCGCCCTTCGATGCGGCTATAGCCAGCCGCATTGAGCGGGTAACTGACACGAACGCGAAGCGTCGATCATCTAACGCGATGCTCCTGGAGTTGCTTCGCGACGCACAGAACGCACTTGCATTCTGCGGACAGTTCCCGACCCACTGTGGCGGAGAGGGTGGGATTGTGCCGGTCTCGCCTTAGGGCGATCCCGTCAGCCCTTCGGGCCCGCCGCAAGCGGCGTCCCACGAAGCAGTGCTTCGTGGTCGAACCCTGCGGGTTCTCATCCCACCCCAAGCCACAAACGACAACGCCCCTGAAAAGGGGCGTTCTCGTTCGTGGCGGAGAGGGTGGGATTCGAACCCACGTTAGGCTTTCACCTAAACACGCTTTCCAGGCGTGCGACTTAAACCGCTCATCCACCTCTCCGCTGTCCTGCTCTGGAACCCGGCGCTGACTGGCGCGGGCAACGGCCGCCTGGGTGGAACGGCAGCCGAAGGGCGCGAAGGATAGCCAACCTGGGGGGGAATGGGAAGGGCGGCGAGCGCCCCTCCCGCATCGCCGGGTTATCGGACCGCCTGCTTCAACTGCTGGACGATTGCCGGATTCTGGCTCCGGCCGCTTCGCTTGACCCAACCCACAGGGGGTTGGGTCAGCCTTCGCCGAAATCCAGCCGCTAGCGCACTGCCTGTTTCAGTTGCTGAAGAATGGCTGGATTTTCCAGAGTAGACACGTCCTGGGTGATCTCCTCCCCCTTGGCCAGGGACCGCAGCAGGCGGCGCATGATCTTGCCGGACCGGGTCTTGGGCAGGTTGTCGCCGAAGCGGATCTCGTCGGGCTTGGCGATGGGGCCGATCTCCTGGCCCACCCAGTTGCGCAGGGTGGCGGCGATCTCTTGGGCGGCGGCGCCCTCCGGGCGGGTGCCCTTCAGCACCACGAAGGCCACCACGGCCTCGCCCTTGACGTCGTGGGGCTTGCCCACCACCGCGGCTTCCGCGACGAGGGGGTTGGCCACCAGGGCGGACTCGATCTCCATGGTGCCCAGGCGGTGGCCGGACACGTTCAGCACGTCGTCGATCCGGCCCATGATCCAGAAGTACCCGTCCATGTCCCGGTTCGCGCCGTCGCCGGCCAGGTAGTACTTGCCCTTGAAATCCTCGGGGTAATAGCTCTTCTTGTAGCGCTCGGGGTCGCCCCAGATGGTGCGGATCATCGAGGGCCAGGGGCGCTTGATCACCAGGATGCCGCCCTTGCCCTTTTCCACGTCCAGGCCGGTCTCGTCCACGATCGCGGCCATGACGCCCGGGAAGGGGAGGGTGCAGGAGCCCGGCTTGAGGGGCGTCACGCCGGGCAGCGGGGTGATCATGTGGCCACCGGTTTCCGTCTGCCACCAGGTGTCCACGATCGGGCAGCGGCCGCCGCCGATGTTGTTGTGGTACCACATCCAGGCTTCGGGGTTGATGGGTTCGCCCACCGAGCCCAGAAGGCGCAGGCTGGTCAGGTCGTAGTTGCGCGGGTGGGCCGTCGCCGTGGCTTCCGCCGCCTTGATGAGGGAGCGGATGGCAGTCGGGGCCGTGTAGAAGATGCTGACCTTGTGCTCCTGGATCATCTTCCAGAACCGTCCGGCATCCGGGTAGGTGGGCACGCCCTCGAAGACGATCTCGGTGCCGCCGCAGGCCAGCGGGCCGTAGGTGATATACGTGTGGCCGGTCACCCAGCCCACGTCGGCAGTGCACCAGAAGATGTCGCTCGGCTTCAGGTCGAAGGTCCACTTCATCGTGAGGATCGCGTGGAGCAGGTAGCCGGCGCTGGAATGCTGCACGCCCTTGGGCTTGCCCGTGGAGCCGGAGGTGTACAGGATGAAGAGCGGGTGCTCCGCCTCGACCCACTCGGGTTCGCACACTTCGGGCTGGTTGTGGGTGATGTCGTGCCACCACTTGTCGCGCGGCGCATGGAAGTGGATGTCGCTGCCGGTGCGGCGGTAGATCACGACGTTCTTGACGGCGTCGCAGCCGCCCATGGCGAAGGCTTCGTCGATGGCGGGCTTGAGGGGGATCTCCTTGCCGCCGCGCACCTGGCCGTCCGCGGTGATGACGGCGACCGCGCCGGCATCGATGATGCGCTCCTGCAGGCTCTTGGCCGAGAAGCCGCCGAACACCACGGAGTGGGTGGCCCCGATCCGCGCGCAGGCCTGCATGGCCACCACGGCCTCCACAGACATGGGCATGTAAATGATGACGCGGTCACCCTTGCGGATGCCCTGCTGCTTCAGGCCGTTCGCAAACTGGCAGACCCGCTGGTAGAGCTGCTTGTAGGTGACCTTCGTGACGGAGCCGTCGTCCGCCTCGAAGATGATTGCCACCTTGTTGGGCTGGGTCTCCAGGTGGCGGTCCAGGCAGTTGTAGGAGACGTTGAGCTTGCCGTCCTGAAACCACTTGAAGAAAGGCGCGTCGGACTCGTCGAGCGTCTGGGTGAAGGGCTTGTTCCACAGCAGGTGCTCCCGGGCGAGGCGCGCCCAGAAACCCGGATAGTCGGCTTCGGCTTCGGCGCACAGCTTCTCGTACTGGGCCATCCCCTGGATCGCCGCCTGGGCGACCATCTCGGCGGGGGGCGGGAACACGCGGTTTTCGTGCATCACCGATTCGATCGTTGACATTGCCTCACTCCGTTTCTTTGAGAAATTGATGCGCCTCAGGGCGACGTCACAGGGCTGAGAGCCCGGGACGACAAGGCGCCCGCCGACCTCCCTCGGCGACCTGGCCGGATTATAGGCACTGGCGACCCGCGTCCGCGCTGGTGTCTTTGTAGCCGCTTTGCGCACCGCGTCATTTGATCGGCATCAAATCCCCCTTTGCAGCGGGCGTCGGCAGGGGCCGGGCGGCCGTGTCCGGGCGGGAGGTCCTGGCGTATACTCCAGCCCTCGCCGCATTCGCAGCTTTCCTCCGGTTTCTTCCCGCTCCGCACCCATGGCCACCATTCGCCAGAGCGATCTCATCGAGAGCATCGCCGACGCCCTGCAGTTCATCTCGTACTACCACCCGGCGGACTACATCCGCAATCTGACACGGGCCTATGAGCTGGAGCAGAGCGAAGCCGCGAAAGACGCCATGGCGCAGATCCTCATCAATTCGCGCATGTGCGCCGAGGGTCACCGCCCCATCTGCCAGGACACGGGCATCGTCAACGTCTTCCTCAAGGTCGGCATGAACGTCCGGTGGGACGCCACCCTGAGCCTCGAAGACATGGTGAACGAGGGCGTGCGCCGCGCCTACCTGCACCCGGACAACAAGCTGCGCGCCTCCGTCCTGTCGGACCCCATCGGGGCCCGCAAGAACACCAAGGACAACACGCCGGCCGTCGTGCACGTCTCGCTGGTCCCCGGCGACATCGTCGAGGTCGAGGTCGCGGCCAAGGGCGGCGGGTCCGAGAACAAATCCAAGTTCGTCATGCTCAACCCGTCGGATTCCATCGTCGACTGGGTGCTGAAGACTGTCCCCACGATGGGCGCGGGCTGGTGCCCGCCCGGCATCCTGGGCATCGGCGTCGGCGGCACTGCCGAGAAGGCGATGCTGATGGCGAAGGAATCGCTGATGGAGCCCATCGACATGCAGGAGCTCATCGCCCGCGGCCCCGCCAACCGCGTCGAAGAACTGCGGGTCGAGCTCTACGAAAAGGTCAACGCGCTGGGCATCGGCGCCCAGGGCCTGGGCGGGCTCACCACCGTGCTGGACGTCAAGATCAAGGATTTCCCGACGCACGCCGCCAGCCTGCCGGTCGCGATGATTCCCAATTGCGCCGCCACCCGCCACGCGCACTTCGTGCTGGATGGCTCCGGCCCGGCCAAGCTCGAGGCCCCGGCCCTGTCCGACTGGCCGAGCCTCACGTACGACTCGTCGAAGGGTCGCCGGGTGGACCTCTCCAAGGTCACCAAGGCCGAGGTCGCCACCTGGAAGCCCGGCGAAGTCCTCCTGCTTAACGGCAAGCTGCTCACCGGGCGGGACGCCGCGCACAAGCGCATGGTCGACATGATCGCCAAGGGCGAGACGCTCCCGGTCGACTTCACCAACCGCTTCATCTACTACGTGGGTCCCGTGGACCCCGTCCGGGATGAAGTCGTGGGCCCCGCCGGCCCGACCACCGCCACCCGCATGGACAAGTTCGTGAGGACCATGCTCGAGAAGACCGGCCTGCTGGGCATGGTGGGCAAGGGCGAGCGCGGCCCGGTGGCCATCGAGGCCATCCGGGATCACAAGGCCGTTTCGCTGATGGCAGTCGGCGGGGCCGCATATTTGGTTTCCAAAGCGATCAAGGGAGCGCGTACACTGGCTTTCGCCGACCTCGGCATGGAAGCCATCTACGAGTTCGACGTAGTCGACATGCCGGTCACCGTGGCGGTGGATTCCACCGGCACCTCGGTCCACCAGACCGGGCCCAAGGAGTGGCAGGCGAAGATCGGGAAGATTCCCGTCGTCACGGCGTGAAGGGAGACGGTCTCGGGCTCTGGGCGGTGAGCATCCGGGGGCAGATTGCCCCGGGTGTGCAGCGCGCAGGGCCTGCGGCCCGATAATCCAATGGCGGGCCCCCCCGCATTGCATGGTGGTGAACCTGGTCAGGTCCGGAAGGAAGCAGCCACAGCCATTCTCTGCAAGTGCCGGGGATCGGGCTCGCCGCCCAATGCGCACGAGGGTAGGGGGAGGAGGGGCGGGAGCGCGAGAGACCGGAGTGAACGGTCCCGGCTCCCGCCTGCAGCACCCCTGATGCACCGCGCCGCGCCGTCCGTTCCCGGGTTCCGGTCATGACCCTCGCACTCGCCCGCAAGTACCGTCCGCGCAACTTCTCCGAGATGATGGGCCAGGAGCACGTCATCCAGGCCCTCACGCACGCGCTCGACCAGAACCGCCTGCACCACGCCTATCTGCTCACCGGCACACGCGGCGTGGGCAAGACCACCATCGCGCGGATCATCGCCAAGTCGCTCAACTGCGAAACCGGCATCACGGCCAGCCCGTGCGGCGTGTGCGAGACCTGCAAGGCCATCGACGCCGGCCGCTATGTGGACCTCCTGGAACTCGACGCCGCGTCGAACACGCAGGTCGACAACATGCGCGAACTCCTCGAGAACGCGCTGTACGCCCCGACCGCCGGGCGCTTCAAGGTGTACATCATCGACGAAGTGCACATGCTCTCCCGCAGCGCCTTCAACGCGATGCTGAAGACGCTCGAAGAGCCGCCGGCCCACGTCAAGTTCGTGCTGGCCACGACCGACCCGCAGAAGATTCCGGTCACGGTTCTGTCGCGCTGCCTGCAGTTCGGCCTCAAGCAGCTGTCCCCCGCGCAGATCCGCGCCCAGCTGGAAAAGGTGCTGGCCGCCGAAGGCCTCACCGCGGAGGCTGCATCGCTGGCGCTGCTCGCCCGCGCTGCTCGCGGCAGCATGCGTGATGCCCTCAGCCTGCTCGACCAGGCCATCGTGCACGGCGCCGGGCAAGTGCTGGAGACCGGCGTGCGCGAGATGCTCGGCATCGTCGATTCGAGCTATCTGTTCACGCTGCTGGAGCTTCTGGCCCGTGCCGACGGCCCCGGCCTGCTCGAACAGGCGGAAGCCATCGATGCGCGCGGACTCTCCTTCGACACCACACTGCAGGACCTCGCGTCGCTGCTGCATCGCATCGCCCTCGCGCAGACCCTGGCGGAGGCCATCCCGCCCGACGAGCCGGAGCGCGAGCGCCTGTTCGCCCTGGCCGAGGCGCTTACGCCCGAGGACGCGCAGCTGCACTACCAGATCGCCCTGCGCGGCCGGGCGGACCTTCCGCTTGCGCCGGACGAGTTCGCCGGCTTCACGATGACGCTCATCCGCATGCTCGCCTTCCGGCCGGAAGCCGGCGGTGCAGGCGCCGCGCCCGTGAGTGCGCCGGCAGCATCGCGCCCTGCGACGTCGTCGGCGCGTCCCTCGGCTCCCGTGCGCGGCGCTTCGGCCGCGGCGCCTGCTCCAGCGTCCCCGGTGGCACCGCGACCGGTACCGGTGGCGACGCCGGTCGCTTCCGAACCCGCACCGCCCGCCACGGCTCCAACGCAGCGAGCTTCCCTTCCGGCGCTCACGCGCGAAGGGTGGCCGCAAACAGTCGCCACCTTGCGCTGGAATGCGATGGCGAAGATGCTCGCGCAGCATTGCGAACTGCAGAGTGTGGACGGCGCGCGCCTCGTGTTCGTGGTCGCGCCGCAGCACAAGAGCTTCCTCGACCAGACCTATCGGGAGCGCTTCACGGCCGCGCTGCGCGAGCACTGGCCCGATGTGCGTCCGGAATTCGTGGTGAGCGACGGCGCGGAACACACGCTTGCGGCGCATGAAGAACGCGAGCGTGCGAACAAGCAGCAGGGTGCGGTGGACGCCATCGATTCGGACCCGTTCGTCCGCACGCTGGTGCAGAACTTCGATGCGCGGCTGGTGGACGGTTCCGTCCGTCCCATGTCGTCGCAGGATCGGTAACCTTCTGGAGAGATCGCATGATCAACAAGGGGCAACTCGCCGGGCTGATGAAGCAGGCGCAGCAGATGCAGGACAACATGAAGCGCGCGCAGGAGGAACTCGGCAAGCTGGAAGTCGAGGGCCAGTCCGGGGCGGGCATGGTCAAGGTCACGATGACCGGTCACTACGCCGTGCGGCGCGTCACCATCGACCCCAGCCTCGTCGGCGACGACAAGGAAATGCTGGAGGACCTCGTGGCCGCCGCGGTGAACGATGCTGTGCGTCGCGTGGAAGCCATGAAGGAAGAGAAGATGGGCTCGCTCACCGCCGGCATGGGCATGCCCGGCGGCATGAAGTTCCCGTTCTGAGCGAGCCTGCCCGCGCGTGAAGACGCCCTCGTCGCTGCAATCGCTGATGGAAGCCCTGCGAATCCTGCCGGGCGTGGGGCCCAAGTCCGCGCAGCGCATGGCGTACCACCTGCTGGAGCATGAGCGCGACGGCGCGTTGCGGCTGTCCGTCGCGCTGCATGACGCGCTGGAGCGCGTGCATCACTGCGAGCAGTGCAACACCTTCACCGAAGAGCCGCTGTGCGAGCTGTGTTCGTCGCCGCGGCGGGATGTCTCGCTGCTGTGTGTCGTCGAGTCGCCGGCCGATCAGTTGCGCATGGAACAGACGCAGACGTACGCCGGCCTGTATTACGTGCTGCTGGGCCGCCTCTCGCCGCTGGACGGCATCGGCCCGAAGGAACTGCGCCTCGAGCGCCTCATCCGCCGCGCGGACAACGGACAAGTCAAGGAGGTCATTCTGGCCACGAATTTCACCGCCGAAGGCGAAGCCACGGCGCACTACCTGAGCGAGAGCCTGAAGCAGCGCGGCCTTCGCGTCTCGAGGATCGCGCGCGGGCTGCCGGTCGGCGGCGAACTCGAATACGTGGACAGCGGCACCCTGGCCCAGGCCTTCATCGAACGCCGGGTCGTGGGCTGACCATGGCCGAGACCCGCAGGCCCGCTCCCGGGAAATCCCGAGCCCGTCCGGCATCGCCGCGGCGCCCGGCTGCCGACGCAACGCCTCAGCGGCGCGCCAAGCCCGAAGGCGGCAGGACAGGCGGCGGCGCCAAGCCCGCCGGCGGCAAGCCGACTTCGCCGAGGACCTCCGAGGCCCGTCCGGCCGGCAGTCGCTCTGGCGGTGGCCGTCCGGCGAGCGGCCGATCGGGTGGCGGCACTGGCGCGGGGGCGCCGGACAGCCGGCGGGAAGGAACGTCGCAAGGCACCCGGACAAAGCCGCGTGCGGATGGGCGCCCAGCGGGTGGCGGCCGGCGCGATGCCGGCAACGCCAACGCGCGTCCGCCCCAGCGGGAAGTTCCCGTGGTGCCGGTCGTCCGGCGAAGCCCCGCACAGCGCAAGGCGCCCGCACCAGCCGGCACGACGACGGATCAGTCGCAGAAACTGCAGAAGGTCCTGGCGCAGGCGGGGCTCGGCTCCCGGCGCGAGATGGAAGAACTCATCAAGTCCGGCAAGGTGCTGGTGAACGGCGGCCCTGCCACGCTGGGCATGCGCGTGAATCCCGACGACCTCGTCAAGGTCGGGCGCCGACATCTGCGCTTCTCGCTTTCCTCGCGCCTGCCGCGCGTGATCATTTATCACAAGCCCGAAGGCGAGATCGTGTCCCGCAGCGACCCGGAAGGGCGCGCGAGCGTGTACGACAGGCTTCCCGCCATCCGCAGCGGCAAGTGGCTCGCGATCGGGCGGCTGGACTTCAACACGTGCGGTCTGCTGATCTTCACGACGTCGGGCGAGCTTGCCAACCGACTCACGCATCCGCGCTTCGAGGTGGAGCGGGAGTACGCGGTTCGCATCCTCGGGGATCTCACCGACGTGCAGCACAAGCAGATGCTTGCGGGAATCGAACTCACCGACGGCATGGCGCGCTTCGATGTGCTGCACGACGAAGGCGGGCAGGGCCGCAACCGCTGGTATCGGGTGGTAGTCAGGGAAGGCCGCAACCGGCTGGTGCGGCGGATGTTCGAACACTTCGGCTACACGGTGAGCCGGCTGATGCGCGTGCGCTTCGGCATCGTCAATCTGCCGCCGCGGCTGAAGCGCGGGCAGTATCTGGAGCTGACGGAAGCGCAGACGCGCAGCGTGCTGGACTGGCTGGCGTCGGACGGCGGCGTTACTGAGCCACAGCCGTAGCGGCGACCGTGTTGTTGGCGCTGCCGACCGGTGCCGCCTCGAAGATTCGGATGAACGAGGCGCTTAGGCTGGAAGACGAGTCCCTGAAGCCTCCGGACGTCACGGCGAGGCCGTAGCCTCCCTGGCCAGTGAGACCGATACTGACATTTCCGTTGATGCTCAAAGGGGAGCACGAGGGCGTGCAAGTGCCCGTGCCCGTGAATGCGCCGCTGAAGTCGCCCGAACCGCCGCCCCCAGCGGGCCCGATATTGTTGGCAGAGAACGAGTACGTGTGGTCGAACGCGGGGTTGATCGAATTGCCGTTCGACCCGATGCGAAAGTCCATTGCGAGACTTGCCTGCCCTGCTACGAAGTCGATGGTGAGCGATGCGCCGGTGATGCTCGCGGAGATGTCGTTCGGGAGGTAGCCAACCCGAACGGCCGAGGCACCAGGGCCGTGCGTCCCACCATAAGTGACTACGCCCAGCGAGGGCAGCGTGGTCTGGAATGAGTTCGAATTCACCGCGTTGGCCGTGACGAACAGCAGCGGAATGCCGTGGATGGCAATGCCGCTGGAGGTCGTAACGTTGCCGCCGTTCCATCGCCCCCAGCTGAGTATCTGTTCCCCACGCGCAATACCCCCGGCTTGTGTGATCTCACCGCCACCGAGATTGCCGGAGATCAGGCTGCCGGGCTTGGTCCAGGTCAGAAGCTGATTGAATCCGTTGAAGGTGGCTCTGTCCGCGTTACCGAAATGCTCGACGTGGTTGCCCCCTGGAAGTGGAATCGCCACGGCGAAACCGTCTGGCGACGGAAGGATCGTTTTCGTACCGGACTCGTTGAGGATTTCAGCCTTGAGGATCGGCAGCAGGCCGGTCCCGGTGAGGATCGTTCCCTTGGTTGTGCTGTCCGCCGAGGTGGTCGATGTCGTGTCGGTCCCGGTCCCGGCCTTGGTCGAATCCGTCGAACTGTCAGAAGTGGCTTTCTTCTCGTCGTTCTGCGCGATCAAGGTATCGCGGACCCGCTCGCGACGCGGGCCGCGGGGCTCGTTCGGGTCGGACTCTTCCCGCTGTCGGCGTTGCTCGTTTACGCCGCGCCGCTGTCCGTCGAGACGGTCGCCCAGGAACGTCGGCGGCGTCAGCAACTGCTGGAACCCCGTGTCGGACGTTGCCGCGTAGAAGGCCTGGCCGGCCGAAAACGTCGCTTCGCCCGCTTTGTTCGTCGCGTTGATCTGGCCTTCCGTCACCGCGCCATAGAGACCGTCCTTCGCGGCGGCACCGCCGCCCTCCCGGCAACCGCCGTCTTCGCAAAGGGCGAGCGCGAACGCGGTGCCGCGGATGCCGATCGTCGCCACACCGGTGTTCACGCGATAAACGTTCTTGTTCACTCGCCCTATGAGGCCGGTGATCGTGCGGAACCCGCCCTTCAGCAGGCGGAACACCGCGTTCTCGGAGCCGTCCGTCTGTCCGCGGAAGGTGTACTGCTCGACCGACAGCGCGGAATCGGACTTGAGCGCAATGATCGCCTCGTCGTTCATGCGCACTTGAAGATTGCTGTCACGACCCGTGCGAAGCACATCGCGCGCTTCGATCGTCGCGCCACGCTCCAGGCGCACTACGCGGCCCTCGCGCGTGGCGGTGACGTCACCGGCCGCGAGCAGTACGCGACCGGCAGCTTCGGCCGCAAACACGGCCTTTGCTGGCAACAGCGACGTCAGAGCAACGAGGGTCAGGGCGGCGAAGTGGCGCATGGTCGGTCTACCGGAGGTCGTAGCGGAGCTTGACGCTCGCCACGTTGCGGTTGAAGTCATAGAGATCGATGTTGGAGCGGTTGCGCGTCATGGCGATATCGAAGCGGAAGCTCCAGTTCTTGTCGAGCGTCTTGTCCGATCCGGCCTCGAGCGCGTAGAACCAGTCGCGCCGTCGCTCGAACAGGAACGCATCGGCTTCCATGTAGTAGCTGCCCTGGGCCGACGCCGCAACGTACAGGGTGAGCGTGTCGTAGGGTGTGAGCGTGAGGCCGAGCCTGCCGCCGTAGAGATCCCGCGCGAGATCGCGGCGCTCCCGTCGGTTCTGCTCCTGACCGAGGTTCGCCGATGCGGTGAGGGCGAGTTGCGACGGGCCGCCCAGCACTCGGCGCAGACCGCCGCCCACCGCAAACAGGTCGGCATCGCGCGGCTGGTTGTTCCCCGTGTAGCCCAGTTGCGCCCATTGTCCGAAGGCATTCCAGGTGGTTGCCGCGTCGGTCTGGCGATACCACTCGCCTGTCAGGCTGCTGATGGAGCGAAAACGGTTGTTGTCGAGCCAGAGGTTGCCATAGGCGCCGGTGAGGCGAAGGAGATCCCGCTCGCCGGTTTTTGCCACGCCCGCGGAACCCTGCATATTGCGCAGATCGAAGGGGTCGGCGTCGAAGTAGTTGCGCGTATCGCCAGTCGCGCCGACGAACACACTCCAGCCCGGGTGGACCGGAATGTTGAGCTGTCCGCCCGCCGCACCGAAGAGAAAGCCGTTGTCGGTCTTCTGCCCGGCCGGGCTCACGATGACCGGGCCGATCGTGAGGTTGACGTTGCCGTTCGCGACGCCGCCGTTGGCGTTGCTGTCATAGCCGGTGCCGGCTTCCGCGAAGAAGCTGAAGCTCTTCCGGTAGCGCTTCTCGCGCGCGCGGATCGCTTCCAGATAGCCACGGATGTTCTCCCGAACCTTGGCCGGGGGATCGGTGCGGAGGATGCCTTCGAACTCTGCCTTCGCACGCTCGTCGTCGCCCATCAGGTAGTAGCCCCGGGCGAGTTCCAGCCGGGCCGACCGATCGTCGGGGTAGGTGATCACGTAACGTTCGAGTGCCAGCGTGCCTTCGCCCGGGTGTCCCGCGTCGATGGCCGCGAGCCCGAACCAGTAGTCGAAGCCGGGCTCTCCCAGCTGGTCCGGGTAGCGGCGCCCGCGCTCGTACGCTTCCTTCGCCTGTCCTCGGGCAACCAGGGCCTTCACTTCGTCGGCCGGTATGGCGAAAGCGAGCAATGGCGCGCCCCCGATCGCGATACCCACCCAGAACATTGCAAACCACGAAACCGCCGATTTCGAAAGTCTGGCCATGGGCTCGTCAGTGGGGCAGGTCGTCTCGGGTCAGTAGGAATACGTGGCGGGGGCCTGCGTGGGTCTCCAGCCACGTGAACGCGACGTCGGGAAAGGCCTCTTCCAGGACATCGGCGTTATGACCGACTTCTACGGCCAGAACCCCCCGGGGCTTGAGGCGGGCATGGGCTTCGGCAAGCAGGCGCCGCAGGAAATCGAGCCCGTCCTCACCGCTCCCGAGCGCCAGCGCCGGCTCATGCCGATACTCGGGCGGCAGGGTCGCCATGCTCATCGCATCCACGTACGGCGGGTTGCACAGGATCACGTCGAAGGTTTCGCGACCGAAGGCCGAGAAGAGATCGGACTCCAGGGGGAGTACCTGGGCCTCGAGCCCGAAGGCGGCGATGTTCTCCCGCGCGAGCGACAGCGCCTCGGGCGAGATGTCAGCGGCAACCACCCGGGCTTCCGGGTAGGCCATGGCGGCGAGGATCGCGAGACAGCCGGACCCGGTGCACATGTCGAGGACGTCGGTCACGGCGTCTTCCTCGCCCACCCATGGGGCGAGGTCGTCGGGAAGGAGATCAGCGATGAACGACCGCGGAATGATCGCGCGGCGGTCGCTGCGGAACACGTGCTCGCCAAGCCACGCCTGCCCGGTGATGTAGGCCGCCGGCAGGCGCTCGTCAATCCGACGGGCGAGAACGACGATGGCCTTCTCGCGTTCGACTCGGGTGAGCCGGGCGTCGAGGAAGTCTTCCACCATGCCGGCCGGCAGATCGATGGCCCAGCCCGTGAGGTAGGCGGCTTCGGTGCGGGCGTCGGGAAACCCGTGCCCGAAGAACACGCCCGCGGCGTGCATGCGGCTCACTCCGAAACGGATGACGTCGCGGACCGTGACCAGCGCATCGGCCGCTTCGGCGAGCATCGCCAGGACCGGCGTGCTCATGCCGCGAGCAGGCGATCCAGAACGCCCCGGTAGATGCGTGACAGGGGCTCGAGATCGGCGATGCGCACGTGCTCGTTCAGTTTGTGGATGGACGCGTTCACCGGCCCCAATTCGATGACTTCGGGGCACCACGTGGCGATGAACCGGCCGTCGGAGGTACCCCCGGTCGTCGAGAGTTCCGGCGCCTGACCGGTCACCGCCACGATGGACTCGCTCACGGCAGACACGAGGCGGCCTCGCGGGGTGAGAAACGGCATGCCCGACAGGGACCAGTCCAGCGTGTACTTGAGGTGATGCCGATCGAGCACGGCGGCGACGCCGCTCTTCAGACCATCCACCGTGCATTCCGGCGAAAAGCGGAAGTTGAAGAGGATCTTCAGGTCACCGGGGATCACATTGTTCGCGCCGGTGCCGGCGTGGATGTTCGAGATCTGGAAGCTCGTTGGCGGAAAGTACTCGTTGCCTTCGTCCCACACGATCCGGACCAGTTCGGTAAGCGCCGGCGCGGCGTCATGCACCGGGTTGCGGGCGAGCTGCGGGTACGCGATGTGTCCCTGGATGCCGTGCACCGTGAGCTCGCCGGAGAGCGAGCCGCGACGGCCGTTCTTGATGACATCCCCGAGGCGCTCGGTGGAAGTCGGTTCGCCGACGATGCAGTAGTCCATGGCCTCGCCTCGCTCCCGGAGCCATTCCACCACGCGCGTCGTACCGTCGGTGGCCACGCCTTCCTCGTCGGAGGTGATGAGGAGAGCGATGCTGCCGGCGTGATCCGGATGCGCCTTGACGAACCCCTCGATGGCCGTGACGAAGGCGGCGAGGGACGACTTCATGTCCGCGGCGCCCCGTCCGTACAGCACGCCTTCCTTTTCGGTGGGGGTGAACGGGTCGGTGTGCCACTGGTCGAGCGGACCGGTTGGCACGACGTCGGTATGGCCTGCGAAGCACACCACCGGGCGACCCGTGCCCCGGCGCGCCCAGAGATTGTCGGTCGAGCCGTGGCGGTGCGGCGTGATCTCGAAGCCCAGGGCCTGGAGATGTTCGGCGATGAGGCGCTGGCACCCGCCGTCTTCGGGGGTGACGGACCGACAGGCGATCAGACTTCGGGTGAGTGCGAGGGTGTCGGTCATCGGTGCGGTGTCGGTGTCAGGCCCGGTCGAGTCGGTCCAGGTCGATGGAAATGCCGCCCGTGGTCGTCAGCGACGACGGGACGGAAGAGGAAGCGGAAGAAGACGAAGCGGACGATCCGCCGCCACCCGAGGACGGCATGCCGAACATCGAGGTGCCGCCCGCCTTGCCGCCCTTGGGCGCGCCGGCGTTGTCGAGCAGCCAGGCGAGGTTGGACGGGGAGTCGGAGTTCTTCAGGGCGTCTTCCTTGGTGATGAGACCCTGTGCGTAGAGCTTGAACAGCGCCTGCTCGAAGGTCTCGGAACCGGGCGAGAGGCTCTGTTCCATGGCCTCCTTGATCTGGTCGATGTCGCCTTTCTTCACCAGTTCGGCGATGTGCTTTGTGTTCAGCATGATCTCGACCGCCGCCACGAACGAGCCGTCCACACCCTTCACGAGACGCTGGGAGATGATCGCCTTCAGGGTGGTGGAGAGGTCACCGAGCAAACCTTCCCGCGCGTCGTAGGGGAAGAAATTGATGATCCGGCCGAGCGCGTGGTAGCTGTTGTTGGCGTGGAGCGTCGTCAGACACAGGTGGCCGGTCTGGCCATAGAGCAGGGCGTGCTGCAGCGTCTGGCGATCGCGGACTTCGCCGATCAGCAGGACATCCGGTGCTTCCCGCATGGCGTTGATGAGCGCGTTGTCGTAGGAGAGGGTGTCCTGCCCGACCTCGCGCTGGTTGATCACGCACTTGTTGTTCGTGTAGACGAACTCGATCGGGTCCTCGATGGTGAGGACGTGGCCGCCGCGGGTGGCGTTGCGGTGCTCGATCATCGCGGCGAGCGTGGTCGACTTGCCGGAGCCCGTGGAGCCGACGATGAGCACCAGGCCGCGCTTCTCCATGATCAGCTCTTTCAGGATGGCCGGCAGGCGCAGCTTCTCGAAGCCCGCCGTCCGGTTCTTGAGGTAGCGGATCACCAGCGCGATGTTGCCGCGCTGGCGGAACACGTTGACCCGGAACCGGCCGATGCCCTGGACCGGGTAGGAGAAGTTCATCTCCATGGTCTCTTCGAAGGCCTGCGCCTCCTTCTCGGTCATCATGTCGTAGGCGATCTTGCGGACCGACTCCGAATCCATGATCTGCTGGTTCACCGGCATGATGTTGCCGACGATCTTGATGCAGATGGGCGAGCCCACCGAGATGAACAGGTCCGAGGCTTCCTTCTCGGACATGAGCTTGAAGAGGGGGGTGAGATAGGTGCTCAAGGCGTGCTTCTCCCAGTCCCGGCGGCGCCGGAGTGTGCGGACGACTGCCCGGCCGCCACCCGGCGGGGGCTTCAGTCGCCTCTCAGCAGATCGTTGATGCTGGTCTTTGCGCGGGTCTTCGCGTCGACCTGCTTCACGATAACGGCGCAATACAGGCTGTATTTACCATCCGCGGAAGGGAGATTCCCGGAAACGACCACGGAGCCCGGGGGAATCCGCCCGTAGAGGATCTCGCCGGTCTCCCGGTTGTAGATGCGCGTGCTCTGCCCGATGTACACCCCCATGGAGATCACGGAGCCCTCGCCGACGATCACGCCTTCCACCACTTCGGAACGGGCGCCGATGAAGCAGTTGTCCTCGATGATGGTCGGATTGGCCTGGATGGGCTCCAGCACGCCGCCGATGCCCACACCGCCGGAGAGGTGGACGTTCTTCCCGATCTGGGCGCAGGACCCGACGGTGGCCCAGGTGTCCACCATGGTGCCTTCGTCCACGTAGGCGCCGATGTTCACGTACGACGGCATCAGGACCACGTTGCGGGCGATGAAGGCGCCCTTGCGCACGGCCGCAGGCGGCACCACCCGGAACCCGCCGGCCCGGAAGTCGGCCTCGCCGTAGTTGGCGAACTTGGGCGGAACCTTGTCGAAGTAGTTGGCGTAGCCATCCCGGATGACGCCGTTGTCCGCGAGCCGGAAGGACAGCAGCACGGCCTTCTTGATCCACTGGTGGGTGACCCAGTCGCCATCTTTCTTTTCGGACACGCGCAGAGTGCCGGCATCGAGCCCGGCCACGACCTCCTCCACGGCGGAACGCACCGTGGCAGGCGCGGAGGAGGGGGAAAGGGTCGTGCGGTTTTCCCAGGCATCGTCGATGACAGCTTGCAGATCGGACATTCGGTTCTCGTGAGTCTTGTGGTTTGTGGGGAGGCGCCTTACGCGCGCATTCCTCGGAGGCAGGCCGCGAGCCGCTCGGCGCCGGCGACGCACTCCGCCAGCGGGGCGACCAGGGCGAGACGGACGAAGCCGCGACCCGGATTGATGCCGTCGGCCTCGCGCGCCAGGTAACTGCCCGGAAGGACCGACACATTATATTGACGCATCAGTTCCCGGGCGAATACAGCGTCATCCCCGGGGACGCGAAGCCAGAGGTAGAAGCCGGCCTCCGGCTGGACCGCGTCGCATACCGGCCCCAGGATCTCCAGGACGGCGCGGAATTTCTCGGCGTACTGGCGGCGGTTCTCCACCACGTGCGCCTCGTCCCGCCAGGCGGCTTCCGACGCGGCCTGGACTGTGAGGCCCATCGCGCTGCCGTGGTAGGTCCGGTAGAGCAGGAAGGACTTGAGGTACTCGCGGTCGCCGGCGACGAACCCTGAGCGCATGCCCGGCGCGTTGGAGCGCTTGGACAGGCTGCTGAACACCACGAGCCGGGGGTAGCCGGTGCGGCCGAGGCGGTGGGCTATCTCCAGCGCGCCGAGCGGCGGGCGCGCTTCGTCGAAGTAGATTTCGGAGTAGCACTCGTCCGCGGCGATCACGAATCCGTGCCGGTCGGACAGCGCGAAGAGCTGTTCCCATTCGGCGGGCGTCATGACCCGCCCCGTCGGGTTGCCGGGCGAACAGACGAACACGAGCTGCGCCTTGGACCATGTCGCCTCGTCCAGCTGTTCGAAGCCGGGGGCAAAGTTGTTCTCCGGCAGCTGCGGCAGGAAGACGGGCCGCGCACCGGCGAGCAGCGCCGCGCCCTCATAGATCTGATAGAACGGATTGGGCGAGACGACGACTGGATCGGGTTGCGTCCGGTCGATCACCGTCTGGGCAAAGGCGAACAGGGCTTCGCGACTGCCGTTGACCGGGAGGACTTCCAGGGCGGCGTCCGGCGCGGGAATGTCGTACCGGCGACCGATCCAGGCGGCAATGGCCTCGCGCAGGGACGGCTTGCCCAGCGTGGCGGGATAGCTCGCGAGCCCGTCGAGATTCGCCCGGAGTGCGTCCAGCACGAGCGCTGGGGTGGGATGCTTCGGCTCTCCGATGGACAGGCTGACCGGAGGCAGGTCCGGCGGCGGCGTGACGCCGGCGAAGAGCTTCGAGAGCTTCTGGAACGGGTAGGGCTGGAGGCGCGCGAGGTCGGGATTCATTGGGGGCGGCGCCCATGACGGGCGCGTGTCGGAATCCCGGATTATAGAGAGCGGAGCCCCGCCTGCGCGCATGGGAGTTCGATGGGACTTCGGTTACAATCCGGCGACTTCCAACGCGGTGCGGCCGAGCCTGGTGCGCCTGCGTATGAATCACACCGCCTGGCCCTGCGATGTCGCCAGGCGGTTGTTTTTTATGACGCATCGGCGTCGACTCCATCGCTCCCGGCGCGCCGGAGTGGGGCTGGCGCAGGCGTCTTCGAGGGGAGGTGCCGCGACCGGCTACGGGGTTCTCCGGCCGATCGCGGAAGCGGATCGCGGCGGCACGCCGCGGTCGATCGTTCCAGACAAGGTATCTGGCCATGCAGCCCCACTAAGGTGCGGCATCGGGCGGACTCAGAGGGTTCAGGGGTTAGCGGGTGCGCCTTACTCACATCAAGCTGGCGGGATTCAAATCGTTCGTCGACCCGACGCACATCGCCCTTCCCGGGCAGCTGATCGGCGTCGTCGGCCCGAACGGGTGCGGCAAGTCGAACGTCATCGATGCCGTCCGGTGGGTGCTCGGGGAATCCTCGGCGCGCCATCTGCGCGGCGAAACCATGCAGGACGTGATCTTCAACGGTTCCGGCGAGCGCAAGCCCGCCAACCGGGCCAGTGTCGAGCTGGTATTCGACAACAGCCTCGGCAAGGTCACGGGCCCCTTCTCCCAGTACGGGGAGATCTCGATCAAGCGGGTGCTCGAACGCCAGGGCGACTCCTCTTACTACATCAACAACATTCCCGTGCGTCGCCGGGATGTGGCCGACATCTTCCTGGGCACCGGCCTGGGCGCGCGGGCCTACGCGATCATCGAGCAGGGGATGATTTCCCGGATCGTCGATGCCAAGCCCGAGGAACTGCGGGTGTTCCTGGAGGAAGCTGCGGGCGTCTCCAAGTACCGCGAGCGCCGGAAGGAAACCGAGAACCGGCTGGACGACGCCCGGGAGAATCTCCTGCGGGTGGAGGACATCCGGCGCGAACTCGGCGTCCAGATCGAGCGGCTGCAGGAACAGGCGATCGCCGCGGAGCAGTACCGCACCTTCGAGGCTGACATCCGCCGCAACCAGTGCCTGCTGTGGGCCGTGCGGGGGCGCGATGCCGGCAACCTGCGAGCGCGTCTCGCGGGTGAGATGGAGCGCGCCACGCTCGACCTGGAGCGCACGACCGCCGCCCTGCGCGAGGTCGAAGCCAGGCTGGAAACCTCCCGGGCCGCGCACTATGCGGCGGGCGACGCGGTTCATGCCGCGCAGGGCGGACTCTACGAGGCCAACGCCGAATTCTCGCGGGTCGAGCAGCAGCTGCAGTTTCTGCGCACCAACCGTCAGCGGGCCCAGGCTCGCACGGCCGAGCTGGAAGAGCAGATCGGCCGTGACGAGCAGCGCATTGCCGCGCTGGTCGCCGACCTTGCCGGCATTGCCGAGGAGCGCGAGCGCGCCGCAGCCGGCCTCGAAGCCCACGAGGGTGCCGCCCTGGATGCCCGTGACGCGATGCCCTCGGCGGAACAGCGTCATCGTGAGGCCCGGGCGGAACTCGAACGCATGCGGCAGCAGCTGGCCCAGGCGCAGCGCGAGCGCGAGGTCGCCGCGGCCCGCCGGGACCAGACCGACCGGGTCCTCATCCAGCTGCGTACCCGCCGCGAGAGGCTGCGGACCGAATTCGACGGGATCGCCGCGCCCGACGAGGAAGCCATCGCCGAACTGCGTGCAGGCCGGGAGGAAGTGGAGTCCCAGATCGCCCAGGTGCAGGACCGTCAGGGTGGCATCCAGGCGCGCATCCCCGAGGTCGAGGCGGCGGTCAGGGCCGCGGCCCAGGGCGTCGAGGCGATGCGGCACAAGCTTGCCTCGCTGGAGGCCCGCCGTCATGCGCTGGTCGCCCTGCAGCAGCAGGTCGGGGCGAGCGAGCAGATGGCCGCCTGGCTGGGCCAGCACGGTCTCGGTGAGGCCGCCCGTCTGTGGGAGAAGGTGCAGGTCACCCACGGCTGGGAGGACGCCGTCGAGGCCGTCCTGCGCGAACGCCTCAACGCCCTTCGTCTCGATGACCTCTCGCGCCTGTCCGACTGGTTCGGCGCCTCGCCCCCCGGAAAGCTCGCGGTGTATCGCGGTGGTTCCGCCACCTCGGATTTCGGCGTCTCGTCACCCGCCGGGTGCGTGCCGCTCGCGACCTACGTCACCTGCAGCGATCCGGAAGTGCAGGGCGCCGTGGCCGAATGGTTGGACGGCGTCTTCGCGGCGCCGGGCGCCGCCGAGGCACTTGCGGCTGCCGCCGGACTGCCCAACGGGCAGTGTGTGGTGTCCCGCGAAGGACACGTCTTCACTGCCCACAGCGTGGGTTTCCACGCCCCCGATTCCGAGATTCACGGTCTGCTGGAGCGCAAGCAGGAGATCGCAGGCCTCGAAGCCGAGATTCCCGGTGTGGCTGCCGGCCTCGCGGCCGAGCGGGAGCGCCAGGCCGAAGGCGAGGCTGAACTCGTGGAACTGCGTGCGGCGCGTGACCGCGTCCGCGACGAACTCACGGCGCTGTCGCAGCGCCGCCACGAAGTGGACCTCGGGCTCGAGCGCCTGACGCAGGCTGCGGATCGCGCGCGGCACCGCCGCACCCAGATCGACGAAGAACTCGCCGAGATCGATGGCGACGAGCGGCGGGAACGCGAAGCGCTCGAAGAATCCGCCATGGCGATCGCCGAGGCCGACGACCGCGCGAATGGCCTCAGCGCCGCAGTGGGGCGGGCGGACGGTGAGTTCGAGAAGGCCGAGGAAGCCCTGGCACGCGCCCGCGAGCGCACCACGGAGGCCGAACGGCTGCTCCAGGCTTCGCGCTTTGCAATGCAGACGCTCGAGTCGAAGGCTGCCGAGATCGACCGCGCGACCGCGTCGCTCTCCGAACAGAAGATGCGCGCCGAAGCCGCGCGGGGCGAGGCCCAGGGCGAGCTGTCCATTTTCGACGAGGCACCGCTGGAAGCCCAGGTGGGCGAGGCGCTCGACATCAAGCAGGCCCGGGAAGTCGCACTCGCGCAGGCTCGCGACACCCTGTCTGAAGCCGAACGCGCGCTGCGTGCGGCCGACGAGGAGCGCGCCAGACTCGAACGGGCGCTCGACCCGCTGCGCGAGAGCATCGGCGAGCTCCGGTTGAAGGAGCAGGAGGCCCGCATCGCGGAGGAAGGCTTTGCCGAGCAGCTGGCCCAGGCCACGTACGACGCCGAGGCGCTGGCTCTCGCCATGGAAAAGCCGCCCCGGCCGAACGCTCTGCAGCAGGAGATCAACCGCCTCCAGGAAGCCCTTTCGGCGCTGGGGGCCGTCAACCTGGCCGCTCTCGACGAGTTGGGCAAGACCACCGAACGCAAGGCGTTCCTGGACGCCCAGTCGGCGGACCTCAACGAAGCGGTCAACACCCTCGAAGACGCGATCCGTCGGATCGATCGCGAAACCCGTGAACGTCTGTCGGACACGTTCGAGACGGTGAACAAGAATCTGGCGGAGATGTTCCCGCAGCTCTTCGGCGGCGGCGAGGCGAAACTCGTCATGACCGGCGACGAGATCCTGGATTCCGGCGTGCAGATCATCGCGCGGCCGCCCGGCAAGAAGAACGCCTCGATCCAGCTGCTGTCCGGCGGCGAAAAGGCCCTGACCGCCGTGTCGCTCGTGTTCTCGCTGTTCAAGCTCAATCCGGCGCCGTTCTGCCTGCTGGACGAGGTGGACGCTCCGCTCGACGACTCCAACACCGGCCGCTTCTGTCAGCTCGTGCGCAAGATGGCCGACCAGACGCAGTTCATCTTCATCAGCCACAACAAGATCACGATGGAGATCGCGGAACAGCTGGTCGGTGTCACGCAGACAGAGCTGGGGGTTTCCCGCGTGGTGGCGGTCGACATCGAGGAAGCCCTGAAGATGCGTGAAGAGCAGGCGGCATGACGCGCCGGCCCGATCCGCGTTTCCCCATTCCCCGCAGCCGATCGTGCCGTGGCACCATCGCGCCATCGCCCCTTCGCGGCTGCGCCATCCGGTGAGCGGAAAGACTAATGAGTGATCTGCAGTGGAGTCTTCTGGGCCTCGGGGTCATCGTGATCCTGGGCGTGCTGGCCTTCAACTGGTACCAGGAGCGCGCCCACCGCCGCCGTGCGGAAGAGGCGTTCGAAGCACCACCCCGCGACGTGCTGTTCGACGGCGACAGCCCGCCGCCGCCGCTGCCGGTGCATTCCGAGCCGATGGACGCCGAGTCTTCCCTCGGGGAGGACAGCGATCTCCCCGGACAGGAAGACCCAGCCCCCGTGCCGCGGGCCGCGCCGCGTCAGGACGAACCCGTGACGACCCGGGCGTCGGAGCCCGGCGCCGTCGACTGCGAAGCGGTGTTCCAGCAGGAAGATCCGTTCGGGGAGGACTTTCTCCAGCGGATCGCCCAGGCGATGGGTGCCCTGGCGCGCGCCGCCCATCCGGCGGGATTCGATGAGCGCACCGGGCAGTGGGTGGCCCTGGACGAAACCGCCAATGGCCGATTCCGGCGCATACGGCTGTCGATGCAGCTGGCGGACCGTCAGTCCGCCGTGTCGCGGGCCGACCTCGAGGAGTTCGCCGCTGCCATGCGCGGTGTCTCGGTCGACACCTCCGCTGCGCTCATCCTGCCCGACCTGGACGCCGTGGAAAGCCGCGCGCAGGAGCTGGACCGGTTCTGCGCGGATGTGGACATCGCCATCGGCCTGTCCGTCGTCGCGCGGACCGGGCAACTCTTCCAGGGTACGACCATCCGCGCGCTGGCCGAGTCTGCCGGCCTCAAGCTCGAAGCCGACGGCCAGTTCCACTACGAGGATACCCACGGCGCCTCCCAGTTCACGCTGGACAACCAGGATCCGGAGCCCTTCTTCCCGGAAAGCATCAAGGCGCTCACCACGTCGGGTGTCACCTTTCTGCTGGATGTGCCTCGCGCGGCCGGCGGCATCGGCGCCTATGACCGGATGGTGCAGGTCAGCAAGAACTTCGCGGCCAAGCTCGACGGCATCATCGTCGACGACAACCGTCAGGCCCTGAACGACCACGGCCTCGATGCCATCCGCCGGCACCTGCTCGGCGTGTACGGCGCCATGGACGAGGCAGGCATTCCCCCAGGGGGGCCGGTCGCGCTGCGTCTGTTCTCGTGACGGGCCCGGCAGATCACGGGACGCCTCTCCCCGTGCCCGCTGCCCCTTTGCCGGCCGATGTTGCGGAACGCATCGCGACGCTCCGCAGGGAACTCGACCATCACAGTCGCCTGTACTACGAACTCGACGCGCCGGTTCTCCCGGACGCCGAGTACGACCGGCTGTTCCGTGAACTCCAGTCCCTCGAAGACCAGTACCCGGAGTCGCGGAGCCCCGATTCCCCCACGCAGCGGGTGGGCGGCGGGCGTCTCGACGAGTTCGAACCGGTCATCCACGTCGTCCCGATGCTCTCCATTCGTACCGAGACCGAGACCGGTCCCGCGGGTGCCACCGCGTTCGATGCGCGGATCCGCCGCGATCTGGCGCTAGGGCCCGAAGACCCGCCCGTCGAGTACAACGCCGAACTGAAGTACGACGGTCTCGCCATCAGCCTCCGCTACGAGGACGGTGTGCTGGTCCGCGCGGCCACGCGGGGCGACGGGCAGACCGGCGAGGACGTCACGCGGAACATCCGCACCATCCGACGCATTCCGCTGCGCCTCAAGCTTTCCGAACCCCCCGCGGTGCTCGAGGTTCGCGGCGAGGTCTACATGGCGCTCGCCGAGTTCGAAGCCTTCAACCGGCGGGCCGAGGCCGGCGGCGAGAAGCTGCTCGTCAACCCGCGCAACGCGGCGGCGGGGAGCGTCCGGCAGCTGGATTCCGCGATCACCGCGAGACGACCGCTGTCGTTCTTCGCCTACGGGCTCGGAGAAGTGGCGGGCTGGCCGCTTCCGGGGACGCAGAGCGGCATCCTCGATGCCCTCGCCGCGGCCGGACTGCCGGTCTGTGACGAACGCACGGTCGCCCACGGCGGCGAGGCTCTGGCAGCCTTCCACTCGCGCGTCGGCGAACGTAGAGCCAGCCTGCCGTTCGAGATCGATGGTGTCGTCTACAAGGTCAACAGTCTGGCGTTGCAGGCGCGTCTGGGCTTCGTCACGCGGGAGCCGCGCTTCGCGGTGGCCCACAAGTTCCCCCCCGAGGAAGGCGTCACCGAGGTGCTCGGCATCGAAGTGCAGGTGGGCCGAACCGGCGCGCTCACGCCGGTGGCACGACTGCGTCCGCTGTTCGTGGGCGGCGTCACCGTGACCAACGCGACGCTGCACAACGAGGACGAGGTGGCGCGCAAGGACGTGCGCGTAGGCGATACCGTCGTCGTGCGCCGGGCGGGCGATGTCATTCCCGAGGTTGTGCGCGTTGTGCCGGGTGACGGACTGAGGGCCGAGCCGTTCCGCATGCCGGACCGGTGTCCGGTGTGCGATTCGCTGGCGGCGCGGGAGGAGGGCGAGGCGGCCCGGCGCTGCGTAGGCGGGCTCTTCTGCGAGGCTCAGCGCAAGCAGGCCCTGCTGCATTTCGCTTCGCGCCGCGCCATGGATATCGAGGGACTCGGCGAAAAGATCGTGGATCAGCTCGTCGATCAGGGACTCGTGCGCACGCCGGCGGACATCTACAGCCTCACCCGGGAAAGCCTTGCCTCGCTGGAGCGCATGGGCGACCGCTCCGCGGAGAATCTGGTCGCCGCCGTCGACCGCAGTCGCCGAACCACGCTGCAGCGGCTCGTGTTCGCGCTCGGGATACGCAATGTCGGTGAGTCGACCGCGCGCGATCTCGCCCGGCACTTCGGCGACCTGCCGCCGATCGTCGAGGCCTCGCAGGAGGCTCTCATGACCGTCCCGGATGTGGGGCCGGTGGTTGCGCGGAGCATCCGCGAGTTCTTCGACCAGGAACACAATCGCGAAGTCGTCACGGCCCTCAGCGCCGCCGTGCAGTGGGAGCGCATCGCCGTCGAGTCGGTGCCGCGACCGCTGGCCGGTGTGACGTTCGTCCTCACGGGCACGCTGCCGACACTGACGCGCGACGAGGCCCGCGCGAAGATCGAGCAGGCCGGCGGCAAGGTCGCCGGGAGCGTTTCCGCCAAGACGCACTACGTCGTCGCCGGGGCGGAGGCGGGGAGCAAGCTCGAAAAGGCCCAAAGCCTGGGCATTCACATTCTGGACGAGGCGGGGTTGCTAGAATTGCTCCGCCAACATGACAAATCGCTGTCCGCAATCGCCAAGGAGACCCAATGACTGCACCTATCCGAACGGCGGTGTTCCCCGTCGCCGGCCTCGGCACCCGCTTCCTGCCGGTGACCAAGGCGAGCCCGAAGGAAATGCTTCCGATCGTCGACAAGCCGCTCATCCAGTACGCCGTGGAGGAGGCTGTCGGCGCCGGCATGACCCAGATGGTGTTCATCACGGGGCGCAACAAGCGTGCGATCGAGGACCACTTCGACAAGGCGCCAGAACTGGAAGCCGAACTGGAGGCCCGCAGCCGCGTCTCACTCCTCGAAGCCGTGCGGAACATGGTCCCGAAGAACGTGAGTTGCATCTACGTTCGTCAGCCGGAGGCGCTCGGTCTGGGTCACGCGGTCCTGTGTGCCCGCCCGGTGGTGGGCCACGAACCCTTTGCGGTCATCCTCGCCGATGACCTGATCGACGGCTCGCCCTCGACGCTGCAACAGATGGTTGACGTGTACTCGGAGCACAAGCGCTCCGTGCTCGCGGTGCAGAGGATCCCCAAGGAAGATTCGAGCAAGTACGGCGTGATCCGCGCCGATGCGATTTCCGATCGGCTCTACTCGCTCTCCGGCATCGTCGAGAAGCCCAAGCCGGCCGATGCGCCGTCGGATCTTGCCGTGGTGGGCCGCTACATCCTGACCCCCGCGCTGTTCAACTATCTCGAGCGCATCGGCAAGGGCACCGGCGGGGAGATCCAACTCACCGACGGCATCGCCGATCTCCTCAAGGCCGAACAGGTGCTGGCCTGGGCCTTCGAGGGCACCCGCTACGACTGCGGTTCCAAGCTCGGCTACCTCATGGCCAACGTGGACTTCGCGCTGCGTCACCCGGAGGTGAGCCAGGAGTTCGCGGCGTTTCTGCGTGGTCATGCGAGTACCGCCGTATGACGCGCGACGAGGCGCTGGCCCTTCGACACAGGGCGGACCTGATCGCCAGTCCGGACCAGTGTCGTGCCGCCGTGTCTGCGGTGGCTGGCGCCCTGACCACGCGGGTCGGGGACAGGTTTCCTCTCGTCCTCATGGTCATGCGGGGGGCGAGTGTCTTCTGCGGGCAGCTCCTGCCCCAGCTGGATTTCCCGCTGGAGCTCGACTACATCCACGCGACCCGCTACGGCAACGAAACGCGCGGCAGCCATATCTCGTGGCGGGTGGAGCCGCGCGAGGAGGTGACGGGTCGGACGGTCGTCGTGGTGGACGACATTCTCGACGAAGGCCTGACTCTCGCGGCGATACGGGAGGTGCTGATCGCCAAGGGGGCGGCCGAAGTGCTGATCGCCGTGTTCTGTGAAAAGGTGCTGCCGCGGGCCAAGCCGGTGGCAGCCGATTTCGTCGGTCTGCAGGTCCCGGACCGGTACGTGTTCGGTTACGGCATGGACGTGCACGGGGTCTGGCGCAATCTCCCGTCCATCCACGCTCTGCGCGAGGAGGGGAATTCATGACGACGCCGGTGCTGGGCATCATCGGAGGCACGGGGCTTACCCAGCTCTCCAATCTCGAGGTGAGTCGGCGGCAGGTGGTGCGCACGCCCTATGGTGATGCCTCGGGGGCACTTACCTTTGGCGAAATCCTCGGACAGCCGGTGATCTTCCTGGCACGGCACGGCTATGGTCACACCATCGTGCCGCATCAGGTGAACTACCGCGCCAATCTCTGGGCGCTGCACGCGGAGGGCGTGCGCACGATCGTATCCATCGCCTCGGTAGGCGGGATCGCCCGGGACCTCGGGCCGGGTGTGCTGGCCGTGCCGCACCAGCTCATTGACTACACGTGGGGTCGCAAGAGCACCTTCTTCGAAGGGCCCGACCAGCCCGTCACGCACATCGATTTCACGCACCCCTACACCCTCTCGCTTCGCGAGAAGATCCTCGATGCCGCACGGCGTGCCGGCGAGACCGTGGTGCCGGAAGGGGTGTATGCGGTCACGCAGGGACCCCGCCTGGAAACCGCAGCCGAGATCGACCGCCTGGAGCGGGATGGCGCCACGATGGTCGGCATGACGGGCATGCCGGAGGCGGCTCTCGCGCGGGAACTCGAACTCGAATACGCGGCGATCGCGATCGTGGCCAACCACGCGGCCGGCAGGGGGAACAGCCGCAACGGCATTTCCCTCGACGACATCAAGGCCGTCATGCACGAAGCGGTGGGACGTGCGCGCACAATCCTCGAAGCCCTGGTGAGCGCCCATGGCGGTTCGTGACGTCATCCGCATGGGGGACCCGCGCCTGCTGCAGCCGGCCGCGCCGGTGCAGGATCCCACTTCGCCCGAGATCCTCTCGCTCGTGGAGGACATGCTCGACACGATGCGCGCGCTGAACGGCGCGGGACTCGCCGCCCCTCAGATCGCCGTGGGTCTGCAACTCGTGATCTTCGGAGGCTTTCGCAGCCCCCGCTATCCCGATGCCGAGGAGATCCCCTTCACGGTGCTGATGAATCCCGTGCTCGAACCGGTTGCCGACGAGATGGAGGAGGGGTGGGAGGGGTGTCTGTCGGTACCCGGCATGCGAGGTCTCGTCCCGAGGCATGTGCGGCTTCGCTATCGCGGTGTCGGTCTCAAGGGCGAGACGATCGATCGCACGGTATCCGACTTCCACGCCCGGGTAGTTCAGCACGAGTGTGATCATCTGGCCGGTGTGCTCTATCCGATGCGGATCCGCGACCTGCGCAACTTCGGGTTTGCGGAGGTGCTGTTCCCCGGGCAGCTCAACGACGACGATTGAGTTTCGCCCTTTCGTAGACACGTGCTTCTCGCACGGGTCTGCGCCCGCCCCACGGGATCTCGAGGGGTGTCTCCTCTCGCGGACACTGCGCAAGTTGCATTCGCGAGTTCAATTTTCGCCGACTTGTGCCGAAACAAGGGGCAGGAGCTCTCATGCGTGCGCCCCTCGGGGCGGGCATGAACAAATCCGCGACGGAGCCGGTGATTCGGCGGGGCAATGGCCCCGGATCCCGCCCGGCCGCCCGCGAAATCTCCCATAGCTCAAGATTTCGAGGGTCTCGTCGTAAATGGATTGTGACAGCGGTTTGGAAGGCCTTAGCGGGCGAGGGTAACCAAAGTCGAGTAAGTTTTTCAGAGCACTTTGACTTTCGTCGAGAGGTATTCAGATGTCTCAAGTTATCAGCACCAACGTCGCGTCGCTCAATGCGCAACGTAATCTCAGCACTAGCCAAGGCGAACTGGCCACGGCACTCCAGCGGCTGTCGTCGGGGCTGCGAATCAACTCTGCCAAGGACGACGCCGCCGGTCTCGCGATTTCCGAGCGATTCACGGCACAGATCCGTGGCCTCGAGCAGGCTCGCCGCAACGCGAACGACGGTATCTCGCTGTCGCAGACCGCAGAAGGCGCGCTGAAGTCCTCGGGCAACATCCTGCAGCGTATCCGCGAACTGTCCGTGCAGTCCGCCAATGCGTCGAACTCCGCCGGTGACCGCAAGGCCCTGCAGGCGGAAGTGTCGCAGCTCGTGTCGGAACTGGACCGTATCTCGAACAATACCGAGTTCAACGGGCTCAAGCTGCTTGACGGATCCTTCGGTTCCGCGGCCTTCCAGGTGGGCGCCAACGCCAACCAGGTGATCACCGCGCAGACCGGCGACTTTCGCACGAGCGTCTACGGCAACAACTCGTACCTGTCGGACACGGTCGATACGGCCTCCGGGGCGACGTTCACGGCCGGCACGTTCGATATCCAGGGTCTCGAGACCGAGACGATCACCGTGGCCGCGACCGATTCGGCGCGCAGCCTCGCGAACAAGGTCAATGCCGTTGCCGATGTCACCGGTGTGGTTTCAAGTGCCCGCACCAGCGGCCAGCTCGAGTTCGCCACAGCCGACACCAACTACACACTCTCGATCGTCTCGAAGAATTCGACGGCCGTGAACGTGAGCTTCACCGTCGGTGCGGTCGATAGCGCCGAGGGTCTGGCGAGCGCGGTGGCCGGCATCAACGACGCCGCCTCGAAGACGGGCGTGACCGCCAAGCTGAACGAAACCAACGACGGGATCATTCTGCTGAACGAAGCCGGCGACAACATCACCATCACCAATGGTGCGGCGTCAGGCGGCGACGTGGACTTCTCGAACTTCGACCCGGCCGGTCTTGCCACGCCGGACGACTCCACCGACGACTTCGGCACGGCGCAGACGCTGACCGCCGGTGACGACGGCACGGCAGTGGGTTACCTCAGCTTCGCGTCGGATCGCAGCTACGCCATCGTCGGCGACGGTACGACCGATGCAGTGACCGACGGCTCGGCCACGCTCGAAGCGGTGTCCACCATCGACATCTCGAATGTGAGTGGCGCGAACAACGCGCTGGCGATCGTAGACGCGGCCCTGGCTGCGGTGAACGGTCAGCGAGCCCGCTTCGGTGCGCTTCAGTCGCGCTTCGAGAATACGGTGGCGAACCTGCAGATCACGGGTGAGAACCTGTCGGCCTCCCGTTCGCGGATCCGTGATGCGGACTTCGCAGCCGAGACGGCTCAGCTGACCCGCTCGCAGATTCTGCAGCAGGCCGGTACGGCAGTCCTGGCCCAGGCCAACGCGATTCCGAACAACGTTCTGTCGCTGTTGCGGTAATGGAGTCTCCCGCGGCTGGCGTTTCGCTGGCCGCGGGTTGAGATGTCTCGAGGGTAACGATCATGGTTGTTCAGGCAACGATGCTGTCGACGGTGAAGCCCCGTGGGGCCGAAACAGGCGTCGCCACAGCAAGTCCGGCTGCACCCACCGGCGCTCCGCCGGCCGTGCAGGCCAATCCACCGCAGCCGCCGGGCGTGAAGCCCCAGGGCCAGGCTCCCGCCCAGGATCTCCAGCGCACCGTCAGCGATGCGCAGGACGTCGCCGAGGCCGCAGGCGCCAGCCTTGAGTTCACGATCGACAAGGACAGCGGCAAGACCATCGTGAAGGTGGTGGACGCTTCCACGAGCGAGATCATCCGGCAGATTCCTTCCGAGGAACTGCTCACGCTCGCCCGCAACATGACCAAGCTCGAAGGGTTGCTGCTCGACCAGAAGGCCTGAGACCGGTACGTCGGGTTCAAGCTGGCGGGTTGTGCTGCCGTAATCATTCAGGTCTGCGCGCGCAAGCGAGGGAACCATGGCCATCTCCGCACCGGGAATCGGCTCGAACTTGGATGTCAACGGCATCGTCACCCAGTTGATGGCGATCGAGCGGGCACCGCTCGACCGTATCGACCGGCAGGAGATCAGTTTTCAGTCGCAGTTGTCGGCTTACGGCAACGTGCGCTCTTCGCTTTCGAGCTTCCAGAGCGCCATCGACGCCCTGGCAAGCGGCACCCGGTTCCGTTCCCGCAGCGTCAGCTCGTCCGATACGGCCGTCGCCAGCGGTTCGGCCTCCGCCACGGCCCAGCTGGGGAGCTACACGCTCGACATCACCCAGACTGCGCAGGCGCAGACCCTTGCCGCCGCAGGGCAATCGAGCCTGACGGCGGCCATCGGCGCCGGCACTTCCACGGAAATCCGCTTTGAGTTCGGCACCATCACCGGCGGCACGCTCACGAACGGCGTCTACACCGGGGCCACCTTCGCTCAGGATGCCTCGATCGCCAGCGGCACGGTCACGATCGACTCTACGAACAACTCCCTGACCGGGATTCGTGACGCGATCAACTCGGGGAATCTCGGTGTACGCGCCAGCATCGTCAACGATGGCGGCGCGAGCCCCTATCGCCTCGTGCTGCAGTCCACCGCGACGGGCGAGAATCGCAGCATGAACATCTCGGTCACGGGGGACGCCACCCTGGCCGGCATGCTGGCCTACGATCCCGAGGCGACGCAGACGCTCACGCAGACCACGGCGGCACGCAACGCGGAGCTCACGGTGAACGGGCTGGCCGTCGAGAGCACCTCGAATACGCTCACGTCCGCGATCGATGGGGTGTCCGTCTCGCTGGTGAAGGCAGGCATCACCACGATCAATGTCTCGCGAAGCACGGCGGACGCCGAGAAGGCCGTCTCGGATTTCGTGAAGACCTACAACGAACTGAACGGCGTCCTGAACGGCGTCAGCGCAGCCGATCCGGCCACAAGAACGCGGGCACCGCTGAACGGTGATGCCGCCGTGCGGACGATCCAGGCGCAGCTGCGTACGACGCTCGGCGGGTCCCTCGGTCCCGGTTTTACGATTCGCACTCTCTCCGAGGTGGGGATTTCGTTCCAGCGGGACGGCAGTCTGGCCCTGGATTCCTCGAAGCTGACGACCGCGCTGTCGAACAGCGCCGATGACGTTGCCGCGCTGTTCTCCTCTTCGGCACGCGCATCGGACTCCCTGGTGAACGTCACCGGACAGACCTCGCGCACGCAGGCAGGCGCGTACGCGCTGTCGGTCTCGACTCTCGCGACGCAAGGCACGCTGGTCGGGACGGCCGCCGCAGGGACCACCATCACGGCAGGCGTGAATGATTCGATCAGCGTCGTGCTGAACGGCATTGCAGCCACCGCGAAGCTCGCGGCGGGAACGTACACGGCGGCCTCGCTCGCGACGATGGTGCAGTCGACGATCAATGGCAACTCGACACTCTCGGCCAGCGGCTTCAAGGTGTCCGTCAGTCAGACGGCCGGCGTGCTGACCATCGCGTCGAGCCGCTACGGCAGCAACTCCAGCGTCGCCATCGGCGGAACCGGCGCGACCTCGCTCCTCGGCGCTTCCCCCACCGCAACTGCCGGGGTGGATGTGGCGGGAACCATCGGCGGCGTCGAAGCCACCGGATCGGGACAGATACTCACAGGCGCTCAAGGCAGCGCGACGGAGGGACTCAGGGTGGAAGTGAGCGGAGGAAGTACGGGATCTCGCGGAGAGATCACCGTCGGCAACGGATTCGCGGCACGCATGAGTGCGCTCGTGGACCAGTTTCTCGAGACGGGCGGCACGCTGTCGAGCCGCACGGAAGGCATCGGACGATCGATTCAGGATCTCGACCGGCAGCGTGAGGCGCTCGATCGGCGCCTCGCCGACACCGAGCAGCGCTACCGCGACCAGTTCACGACCCTGGACACGCTGCTGTCGAACCTGCGCGCGACGAGCAACTACCTCACGCAGCAGCTAGCTGCGCTGAACAACAACTGAGGCTCGAAGGGGCCCAGGCAACAGCCATGAATGCAGTGATCGACAACGCACTCCAGACGTACGCACGGCTGGCCGTGGAAACCGGGGTGTCCGGCGCAACGCCCGAAATGCTCATCGTGATGCTCTACGAGGGCGCCATCCTGTCGCTGACCCGCGCCCGGGCCGAGATGATTGCGGGGGATGCGGCCGCGAAGGGCCGGAGCATCTCGAAGGCCATCGGCATCATCGAAGAGGGTCTGCGCGGGGCGCTCGACGAGAAGGCCGGCGGCGAGATCGCGGCGAATCTCGCTTCGCTCTACGAGTACATGGGGCACCGCCTGCTGCAGGCCAACCTCCAGGACGACACGGCCGCCCTCGACGAGGTCTGCACCCTGCTGCGCGACCTGAAGGTGGCCTGGGAGGACGTGGTGTCCAAGCAGCAGGGGACCGCCGCGGTGGCGGCACCCGAACCCGCTCGCGGGCGGGGTTCCCACAGCTACGGAAAGGCGTGACGCAGCCGTGACGCCCGCAGAGATCGACCGCGCTTACACCGAAGCGCTCGAACTGACCCAGCGCATGGTGGAGGCCGCTCGCGCCGGCGACTGGGATGCCCTCGTGGCCGCGGAACGCGAGCGCGACACGCTGGTGGAAAGCATCCGCCTCGTGGACACCGAGCCTCCGCGTGACGCCCGCTGGCGCGACCGAAAGCGCGACCTGCTCGCGCGCATGCTGGCGCTCGACGAGGAAGTGCGGACGCTCACCGAGGACTGGATGCATGAGCTTCGCGAGATCCTCTCGGACGTCACCACGGCCCGCAAGGTCAACAAGACCTACACCAGCGGGTCCTGAGCCCGCCCGCGCGGCATTGACGCCTCCGAGGCGGGGCTGCAAACTCCCTTTCGAGCTCCAGACGGAGCCGGTCCGCCAGGCGGCCGGAACCGGCTTCCGGGGCGGAATCTCCGCGCGCGTACTCCATGGAATCCTTCGACTTATCCTGGCGGGTCGTCCTCATCTCCGCGATCGTGCTGCTCAGTGCCTACGTGGTGCTGGTGGTGGTCGCGCTCGCCCGAAACCGGGGCTGGTTCCGGAAACGCCACCGTCCGACGGGCGATGCCGGCCACTTTGCCGTCGCTCCCCTGCGGGACGAGATCCGGGAACTCCGCCGGCAGATCGCCGAGCTGCGCAGCGAAGTGGACGCCCTGCGGACCGTGGCGCCCAAGGAAAACCAGACACCCTATGCCAGTGCCATCCAGCTCGCCAAGGGCGGCCAGGAGCCGCTGGCGATCGCGGAGCATTGCGGCATCTCCCGCGGCGAGGCGGAGCTCATCGCGGCGCTCTACCGCAAGCGCTGACGGTTCGCGGGGCGGGCAGGTCGGCAGCGTCTTGTGCCATGGTTCGCCTGTCTGAGCACAGCGGCGGTGGCGCCACCGCTTTCGGACAACCGTAGTCCCCAGAGACTTCCACATGGACTTGGTTCAGCAGGTTCGCCTCTCGGCACTTCTGCAGTCCTTCCAGGGCCGGGCCGTCGATGACGGGCAGCCGGCGACCGGGCCGTCGCTCCGGGTCGGTGCCGAGGTTCTGGCGCGCGTGGCAGCCGTCCTGGTAGACGGGCGTGCTGTCCTCGACGTGGAAGGCGGGGTCTATCAGACACGCCTGCCGCCCGGATTGAACGCCGGAGTCGGTACCTCGCTTCCGCTGGTGGTCCTCAAGGGCGGCGCAAACCCGACCTTCGGCCTTTCCCAGCAGGCGATCCCCGCGCAGCCCCCGGAAGCCGGGTCCGCGCGGGTTGCGCTCAGCTCGCTTTCCGGGCAACTCCAGTCGATCTCCGCGGCCGCCGCCCGCGAGAGTGCATCGCCCCTGCCGCAAGTGCCTCTCGTCGACACCCCGCCCGCCGAGGGTGTCGCGCTCGAGGGGCCGCTGCGCAAGGCGCTCGAAGGCAGTGGCCTCTTCTACGAGTCGCACCAGGCGGAATGGGTCGGCGGGAGACGGGACCTCGCCACCCTCCGACAGGAGCCTCAGGCACGCCTGGCCGAATCGGCTGCGCGCGTTGCCGACGCGGATCCCGCTGCCGAGGTCGCACAGCCGACCTCGACGACGTCCCCCGCGCTTGCGGAAACCAACAGCAGTGCGGCGACTGTGCGTGACGCGGGAAGCGCCGGCGCGCTCCCGCAAGGCGTTGCGACCCTCGTGGATCGGCAGCTCCAGAGTCTCGGCACGCAGCAGATCCACTGGAGCGGGCAGGTATGGCCCGGTCAGAACATGGAATGGGTCGTGGAAGAGGATGCCCCCGAATCGCGGGAACCGGGCGATGCGCCCTCCTGGACGTCCCGGGTGCGGCTCGATCTTCCGCGCGTCGGGGCGGTCGAGGCGGTGCTCCGGCTTCGCGGGGCCGAACTGCAGGTGGAACTGGTGGCCACCGATGCCGCGCGCGCCGAAATGGGCGCAGCAACCGCGCAGCTTCGCGACAGCCTCGCGGCACGCGGACTCAGTCTTGCGGGGATGCGCCTGCGCGGCGAGGACGACGATGTCTGAACCGGATCCGCGAGGACTCGCCGTGGCCCTCGCGTACGAGGGCGCAGACGGCGCGCCGAGGGTGGTCGCCAAGGGGCGCGGTGTTCTCGCGGCGACGATCATCGAAAGGGCGCGTGAAGCCGGCGTTTTCGTGCACGAATCGCCGGAACTCGTGGCGATGCTCATGCAGATCGATCTCGACGCTCGTATTCCCCCGCAGCTCTACATCGCCGTGGCCGAACTGCTGGCCTGGGTCTACCGGATCGAACGGGGCGATCTCGCGCGCGGCACGCCGCTTTCGCTCACGCTTCCAGTTGGTGAATGATCTCGGTCTCGAGCCGGATCACCCGCTTCGCGTCCTTCAGTGCCTCCCCCTTCAGCAGGAACACGTCCTCCGCGCGGCTGCCCAGCGTGTTGATCTTCGCCGTCTGCACGTCGATCTCGTACTGCGCGAGGATGCGTGCCACCGACGACAGCAGGCCGGGACGGTCGCCCGCGATCAGTGAAAGATAGTGGAACGTGCCGCGCTCGTCGGGGCGGATGGTGACTTCGGGCGTGAGCGGGAATGCCTTCAACTGCCGGGAGAGCCGGCCACGGGTGGGCGGATCCACCTTCGGATCTCCGCTGAGGCGCGTGCCCAGCTCGTGCTCCACGTAGCTGATGATGTCCCGATAGTGCGAGCGTTCGGCGTCCGACGGATCCATCACCAGGAAGCTGTCCAGCGCATACCCGTCGCGCGTGGTGTAGATGCGGGCTTCCACGATGTTGTAGCTCAGGCGCTCGAAGAAGCTGCAGATGCGCGCGAACAGCAGCCGCTGGTCCGGCATGTAGATCATCACCTCCAGACCCTCGCCAATGGGCGAGAGCCGCGCCTTGACCACCGGCTGCTGCGTGTCGACGCGGAAGAAGAGCTGCCGCGTGTGCCACGCGATCTCGCCGGCATCGTGCCGGAGGAAGTACCCGTCGCCCAACCGGCGCCAAAGGCGCTCCTCGACACCGGGCGCCAGCGCATAGGCCTGCAGCTTGATGCGGACCTTCTCCTTGCGGTCCTGGACGGAGCCCGCCAGCGGCTCGGGAGAGCCGCCCAGCGCCTTGCGCGTCGCGTGGAACAGATCCTCCAGCAGCTTGGCTTTCCAGGCGTTCCAGACCTTGGGGCTGGTACCGCGGATGTCCGCCACCGTGAGCAGGTACAGCGCGACCAGCCGGCGGTCCGTCTGCACCAGGGATGCGAAGTCCTGGATGACCTTCGGATCGGAGAGGTCCTTCTTCTGCGCAGTCGCGGACAGCGTGAGGTGATGCTCTACCAGCCACGCGACGAGATCGATATCGTCACGCTCGAGACCGTGTGCGCGGCAGAAGCGTAGCGCGTCGGCCTTGCCGAGCAGGGAGTGATCGCCGCCGCGACCCTTGGCGATATCGTGGAACAGGCCGGCCAGGTACAGCACCTCGGGCCGCGCGAACTCGCTCATCAGCCGGGAGCACAGCGGGTATTCGTGCGACATCTCGGCGATGGCGAACCGGCGAAGGTTGCGTACGACGATCAGGATGTGCTCGTCGACGGTGTAGACGTGAAACAGATCGTGCTGCATCCGGCCCACGATGCGACCGAAGGCGGGAATGTACAGACCCAGCAGTCCGATCCGGTTCAGTCGGCGCAGCGTGTGCGTGACGCCGTCGGGCTCCCGCAGGATCTGCATGAACGCCTCGCGGTGTGCCGGTACCTGGCGGAATTCGCCATTCACGTACCTGCGCGCATGCCAGAGCGCACGCTGTGTGGAAGCGGCAAGCCCCTTGACCTCGTGGTGGCGCTGCCACACGAGAAAAGTCTCGAATACCGCCGCCGGCTCGCGCTCGTACAGCGACGGATCGGTAAGTTCGAGCAGCTCGTTGCGGATCTGGAAACGACCATCGAGCGCGACCATTGTCGTGTCAGGTGGCGGAAACAGGCGGGCCCGCAAATTGGCCAGCACGATCTCGCTCAGCAGCAGTACGGCCTTGGCCGTACGGTAGAAGCGCTGCATCAGCTGCTCGGACGCCCGGCGCTCGCGCGATTCCGGCAGGCCGAGCTTCTGGGCAAGGCGGATCTGCAAGTCGAACACGAGCCGGTCCTCGCGACGGCCCGCCAGCAGGTGCAGCTGACAGCGCAGCGACTGGAGCGTGTTCTCGTGCCGGGTGAGGCGGACCGCCTCCTGCGGGGTGAGGATGCCGTGGGTCGTAAGGGCGCGCCACGATGTGCCCAGCCCGCTTGCGCGTGCGATCCAGACGATCACCTGCAGATCGCGCAGGCCTCCGGGATTTTCCTTGAGGTTGGGCTCGAGGCTGTAGGCGATGTCGTTGAAGCGCGTATGCCGCTGCTGCCGCTCGAGCAGCTTCGCCTCGCAGAAGGCGCGCGGGTCGAGTTGGGCGTCGTAGGCCTTTCGGAATCGCTCGAACAGCGACGTGTCACCGCAGATGCGACGCGCTTCGAGGAGATTCGTCTGGACGGTGATGTCGCGGGCCGACTGTTCCAGGCACTCCCCCAGCGTGCGAGTGCTGAGTCCGATCTCCAGACCGCAGTCCCAGAGACAGCCGACGAAGCGCTCGATGAGCGCCTGTTCGTCGCTGTTGGCCGGGGCGGGCATGAGGATCATCAGATCCACATCGGAGTACGGGAACATCTGTCCGCGGCCGTAGCCCCCTACCGCGAGCAGACTCATGCCGTCGGGCATGCGCGACGCCGCCCACAGATCGACGAGAAGGTGGTCGACGAACTCGGACTGGCGGGACAGGAAGTGATGGGCGCCCGACCACTGGCGCAGTCGCTCCCCGGCCGCATCGCGGCTTTCCTTCAGGGCATCGCGGGCTGCTGCCGAGAACTGCCGGGGATCGAAGGCTGGCTGCGGCTGCGGCGCACCCGCGTTCATCGGAATCGTCAGACCTGCGGGGCGGGGGGCGTTCCGGCCGAGACGGTCAGCACCTCGAAGCCGGTGTCCGTCACGAGCACCGTGTGCTCCCATTGCGCCGAGAGGCTGTGGTCCTTCGTGACGACGGTCCAGCCGTCGGCGAGCTGGCGGATGCCGGCCTTGCCGGCGTTGATCATCGGCTCGATCGTGAAGGTCATGCCGGGCAGCAGCTTGAGCCCCGTGTGGGGTCTTCCGTAGTGGAGGACCTGGGGTTCTTCGTGGAAGCGCTTGCCGATGCCGTGGCCGCAGAATTCGCGGACGATGGAGAAGCCCTGCGCTTCGGCGTGGGTCTGGATCACATGGCCGATGTCGCCAAGGAAGGCGCCGGGCTTCACCGCGCGGATGCCGCGCCACATGCAATCGAAGGTGATCTCGCACAGGCGGCGCGCCTGGATGGAAGGCTCGCCGACGTAGAACATGCGGCTAGTGTCGCCGTGATAGCCGTCCTTGATGACGGTGATGTCGACGTTCACCACATCGCCGCCCTTCAGCTTCTTGTCACCGGGCACGCCGTGGCAGACCACGTGATTCACTGAAGTGCAGATGCTCTTCGGGAACGGGGGATAGCCGGGCGGGGCATAGTTGAGCGGGGCAGGCACCGTGCCCTGCACCCCGACCATGAAGTCGTGGCAAAGCTTGTCGATTTCGTCCGTCGTGACACCGGGCCGCACGTGGGCGCCGATGAAGTCGAGCACCTCGGAGGCGAGGCGACCGGCCTCACGCATTTTCTCGATGTCTTCGGGAGTCTTGATCTGGACGGACATGCTTTTGGACTCTGGAGGCGGACGGCGATGTGTCGTCGATTCAGGAACCGCGGATTATATCGACGGGCCTGCCGGCTCCGAACATGTTGACGACCCCTCGAGGGGTTTGGTGAGAATCCTGGCCAACATTCCGTTCCTGCCACAGTCCCGAAGGGAAGGGAGGCATCGGTTAGGAGAGTTGGCTCCCCGACCTGGGCTCGAACCAGGGACCTGCGGATTAACAGTCCGTCGCTCTACCGACTGAGCTATCGGGGAACCGAAGGGGCGCAAGTCTAGCGGCGAGGCCGGTATCGGTCAACACCGCCAGACAGGCATCAGGCGATCACGGCCGCGATGGCTTCCACCACGTGGTCGATATTGCGCGAGTTGAGGGCGGCGACACAGATGCGGCCCGTGTCGATGGCGTAGACGGAGAACTCCGTGCGCAGGCGATCGACCTGGGTCTTGGTGAGCCCGGAGTAGGAGAACATGCCCCGCTGGTGGACGACGAAGCCGAAATCGGCGGAAGGGACCCGCGCCTTCAGCTTGGTGACCAGTTGGCTGCGCATGTCGCGGATGCGATCGCGCATGCCGGCCAGTTCGCTCTCCCAGAGGGCACGCAGCTCCTGGGATTCGAGGACCGCGGCAACCACTTTGCCGCCATGGGAAGGCGGATTCGAGTAATTGGTGCGGACGACGCGCTTCACCTGGCTCAGGATGCGTCCCGCTTCCTCTACAGACTGCGCGACGATGCTGAGGGCGCCGACACGCTCGCCGTACAGGGAGAACGACTTCGAGAACGAGTTGGAGACAAAGAAGGGAATCCCGACTTCACCGAACGCCCGCACGGCATGGGCGTCGGCATCGATGCCGTCCCCGAGGCCCTGATAGGCAAGGTCGAGGAAGGGGGTCAGCCCGCGAGCCTTGACGGTCGCGATGACCTGCTGCCACTGGTCCCTGGAAAGGTCGGCTCCCGTCGGGTTATGGCAGCACGCGTGCAGCACGATGATGTGCCCGGCAGGGATGGCCTCCAGCGCCTTGATCATGCCGGGGAAGTCGAGACCTTTCGCTGTGCTGTCGTAGTAGCGGTAGTTGTTGACCTTGAATCCCGCGTTCTCGAACAGCGCGCGATGGTTCTCCCAGCTGGGGTCGGAGATCCATACCTCCGCGGCGGGGGCCAGCCGGCGCAGGAAATCGGCGCCGATCTTGAGTCCGCCCGTGCCGCCCAGAGCCTGGACCGTAATCACCCGCTTGTCGCGGATCAGCGCGGAGTCCGCGCCGAACACGAGCGCCTGCACCACCTTGTCGTAGGCCTGCAGGCCGTCGATCGGCAGGTAGGCCCGGGGGGCGGCCTGGGCCACCAGTTGCTGCTCGGCCTTGCGGACGCACTCCAGCAGCGGCACCTTGCCCGAGTCGTTGTAGTACACGCCCACGCCCAGATTGACTTTGCGCGGGTTGGTGTCGGCGTTGAATGCTTCTGTGACCCCGAGGATGGGATCGCGGGGAGCCATTTCGACCTGGGAGAAGAGGGCTGTGGACATGTTCCGTGAAGGGCAGATGTGAGAGATTTTTTTGGGGGACTGAAGCCGGCGGGCAATGCGCGAGCGCGTGCTAGACTCGATTCACCCCTGGAGCGCCCGAAGTTTACCCGTGATCGTCACCTTCCCCAACAGCCCGTTCCGGCTGCATCAGCCGTTCGAACCGGCGGGTGATCAGCCCGATGCCATCGACCGGCTCACCGGGGGCATCGAACGCGGACTCTCCTTCCAGACTCTGCTCGGCGTCACCGGCTCCGGCAAGACGTACACGATGGCCAACGTGATCGCCCGGATCGGCCGTCCGGCCATCGTGATGGCACCCAACAAGACCCTCGCGGCGCAGCTCTACGCCGAGATGCGCGAGTTCTTCCCGGAAAACGCGATCGAGTACTTCGTCTCCTACTACGACTATTACCAGCCCGAGGCCTACGTCCCGTCCCGGGATTTGTACATCGAGAAAGATTCCAGCATCAACGATCACATCGAGCAGATGCGCCTGTCTGCCACCAAGTCGCTGCTGGAGCGGCGCGACACCGTGATCGTCGCGACGGTCTCGGCGATCTACGGTATCGGCGATCCGGTCGACTACCACGCGATGATCCTGCATCTGCGCGAGAAGGAGCGGCTCGCGCAGCGCGAGATGATCCAGCGCCTCGCCGCCATGCAGTACGAGCGGGCGGAACTCGATTTCCGCCGGGGGACGTTTCGCGTCCGGGGGGACGTGCTGGACATCTTTCCCGCGGAGAACTCCGAGACCGCGATCCGCGTGAGCCTCTTCGACGACGAGGTGGAATCTCTCTCGCTGTTCGATCCGCTCACGGGGCAGATCCTGTCGAAGGTCGCGCGCTTCACGGTTTACCCGTCGAGCCACTACGTCACGCCGCGCAGCACGACGCTGCGCGCGGTCGAGGCCATCAAGAAGGAGCTGCGCGAGCGGGTCGATGTCTTCCAGAAGGAAGGCAAGCTCGTGGAGGCCCAGCGCATCGAGCAGCGCACGCGCTTCGATCTGGAAATGCTCAACGAACTGGGCTTCTGCAAGGGCATCGAGAACTACTCGCGCCACCTGTCGGGCCGGCAGGCGGGCGAGCCGCCCCCCACGCTGATCGACTACATGCCCCAGGACTCGCTGATGATCATCGACGAGAGCCACGTCACCATGCCGCAGATCGGCGGGATGTATCGCGGCGACCGCTCCCGCAAGGAGAATCTCGTCGATTACGGTTTCCGGCTGCCCTCGGCGCTGGACAACCGGCCGCTGCGCTTCGACGAGTTCGAGGCCCTGATGCCGCAGACCGTGTTCGTCTCCGCGACTCCTTCGGACTACGAGGCGGAGCACCAGGAGCAGGTGGTGGAGCAGGTGGTGCGGCCCACGGGCCTCGTGGACCCGGATGTCATCGTTCGGCCCGCGTCCCGTCAGGTGGACGATCTCATGTCCGAGATCCGCGAGCGGGTCAGCGTCAAGGAGCGTGTGCTCGTCACGACGCTCACGAAGCGCATGGCCGAAGACCTGACGGAGTACTTGGCCGAAAACGGGGTGAAGGTGCGCTACCTGCATTCCGATGTGGATACCGTGGAGCGCGTCGAGATTATCCGCGATCTTCGGCTCGGCATCTTCGACGTGCTGGTGGGCATCAACCTGCTGCGCGAGGGGCTCGATCTGCCGGAGGTCTCGCTGGTCGCGATTCTCGATGCCGACAAGGAAGGCTTTCTGCGATCCGAGCGTTCCCTCATTCAGACCATCGGCCGCGCCGCGCGCCATCTGCACGGCACGGCGATCCTTTACGGCGACAACATCACGGAATCGATGAAGCGCGCCATGGCCGAAACCGAGCGGCGTCGCAACAAGCAGATCGCCTTCAACCGCGAGAACGGCATCGTGCCGCGTGGCGTGACCAAGCGGGTAAAGGACCTCATCGACGGGGTTTACGACTCGGGCCAGGCGAGGCGCGAAGTGCAGGCTGCCCGCAACGAGGCGCTGACTGCCCCGCTGGGAGAAAAGGACCTAGCCCGGGAGATCAAGCGGGTGGAGAAGGAGATGCTGGAGCACGCCCGCAATCTGGAGTTCGAGCGCGCGGCGGCCAAGCGCGACGAGCTGCGGCGCCTCAAGGAACGCCTCTTCGGGCCCGAGGATGCCCTGCCTGCCGCGGAGGTGCCGCGACCGCCCCAGAAGCGTCGCGCCTCGAGAGGCTGAAATGCGATTCTTCCGACCGAAGCCCCGCGCGGGGGTGCTGTTCGTCTGCATGGGAAACATCTGCCGATCGCCCACCGCCGAGGGGGTGTTCCGCGAGCAGGCCAAGCGCGCGGGCATCGACAAGCTGGTGCGCATCGACTCTGCCGGGACTCACGCCTCGCTGCTCAACGCTCCGCCGGACGCCCGTTCGATCGCGGCAGCAACACGACGCAAGTACGAGATCGGCAAGGTCCGGGCGCGCAAGGTCACGACGAAGGATTTCGAGACCCACGACTTCGTGCTCGCGATGGATCGCAAGGTCCTGAAGACTCTCGAAGCGCTCCGGCCCGAAGGCTTTAGCGGGCAGTTGGCTCTGCTGCTGGATTTCGCGCCGGAGGCGGCTTACCGGGAGGTTCCGGACCCCTACTATGGCGGGCCGGAAGGATTCGAATTGGTGCTCGACCTGGTGGAAACCGCGGTGAAGGGGCTCATGCCGATGGTGCGCCGGAAGGTCGGTTCCTGACGGGACCCGCCGGGCGCAAGGGCTGCGGGAACCGGCAAGTCCGACCGCGTCAGGCGCTCTGCACCGCGGAAGGGAGAATCCGCACTGCCTGGGCAACCGCGCAGGCAGCGGGATCCTCCCGGGATGCGGCGACGTTCAGGACTTTGTTTCCACCTGCATCAGCGGTGCCGATTCGGACTCCATCGGCTTGGCGGTCGGCCGGGACCGACCCAGGCGGACCGGCTGGTCGTCGGTCGACGCAGGGGCCGAGGAACGGGTCTCGACCTGCTGCATGTCCGGCGGCAACTCCACCTTGGCCGGCGGCGCGGGTGGGGTCTCCCGCACCATGGGTGCGACCGGTACCGTTGCCTCCATCTTCTGCAGAGCGCGTTCGATCGTGCTGCCGGCTGCCATGTCCGACCGGGAGGCCGTCTCGACCACCTCGGACGGTTGGGGCGGTGCAACGGGGGCCTCGAAGGCTGGTGCCAGAAACTCCGTCGCGGCAACCCGCTGCGGTTCGCTCGCGATTGCCACAGGCGCCGGCTCGATCGAGACAGTGCTGGCAGGCTCGGCCACCACTTGCGGCATCACCGGTGCGCTGGCGGCTGGCGCGATCTCCTGAACAAACTCGGGCGTTTCGGCAGCAGACTCCTCGGCCACGGGATAAGCGGTGCCCGATGCGTCGGTTGCGGACTCGCCCGGTGCCGCGGCGACCGCACCGTCCTCGGACCGATTCCGATCGCGGCGACCACGACGGCGCCGGCCACGACCCTCACCCGGGATGGGCTCGCCGTTTTCATCCAGCCGCGGAGGCCGGGGTTCCCGCGGTTCAGGCGGCGGGACTTCCGCCCGGTTGCCATCGGCATCCGTCCGGATTTCCTCCGGCACATTCCCCACGGCGGGAGCGCCCTCCGGACGATCCTCCCGGTTGCGAGGAGGACGCTGACGGCGGGACCGCCCCTGATTGCCGGCGTTGTCACCTTCCTCGGCCGGTGCGGCATCCCGCGGGGGGCGCTCGGGACGATGGCCGCCGTCACCCTGACGCTGCCTCTGGCCGTCTGCGGCACGTTCCTGACGCGGGGGTCTGTCACCGCTTTTTTCCGGACGATCGGTACGCTCGCCACGCTCGGGCCGCTCGGCGCGGTCCTGGCGCTCGGGGCGATCGCTCCGTTCGCCTCTTTCCGGACGGTCCGACTTTTCGCCCCGCTCGGGACGGTCGCCGCGCGGGCGACGGCCCTTGTCGTCCTGGGCGCGATCGCCTCGGCCCCCACGGTCACGATCCCGGCCTCCACGGCGACGGGAGTCGTCCGACGGACGACGCGACTCGGCGGCTGGCGCGGGTGCCGGCGCGGCGACGGGCGCGGGCGCTTCCGCCGGCTTGCCGCCGCCGAACCACCCGAGGATCTTGCGCAGGATCGACGACTCCTGGGCTGGGACCGGCTGGGCCACCATGACCGGTACGGGCGTCGGAACCGGGGTCGGTTCGATGGGCAGCGGAGCCGGCTGGGAGGGGGTGATGCCCTTCACAACGGCTTCGATGCGGGGCGGCTTGTCCGATCCGGCGGAGGGCAGGGTGATCTCCTGCTCTGCAGGCGCGTCCACCAGCTGATAGCTGGGAGGCAGCGGGCCGGTCTGGTTCAGCTCGTCGTGGCGAAGGCGCGTGACGGTGTAGTTGGGCGTCTCGAGGTGCAGATTCGGGATCAGGAGAATGCTGACCTTGAGCCGGGCTTCGAGAGACTGGAATTCGCTGCGTTTCTCGTTCAGCAGGTAAGTCGCGACCTCCACGGGGACCTGCGCATGCACGGCCGCGCTGTTCTCCTTCATGGCCTCCTCCTGGATGATCCGGAGGATGTGAAGGGCGGTGGATTCGATGCCGCGGATGTGACCCACACCGTGACAGCGCGGGCAGGGAATGTGGCTGGTCTCGCCGAGCGACGTCTGCAGGCGCTGGCGCGAAAGCTCCATCAGGCCGAAGCGGGAGATCTTGCCCATCTGAACGCGGGCGCGGTCGTAACGCAGGGCATCCCGCAGGCGGTTCTCGACGTCGCGCTGGTTCTTGGCGGACTCCATGTCGATGAAGTCGATCACCACCAGGCCGCCGAGGTCCCGGAGTCGCAACTGCCGAGCGATTTCGTCGGCAGCTTCCAGGTTGGTGTTGACCGCCGTGGCTTCGATGTCCTGACCCTTGGTCGCGCGGGCGGAGTTCACGTCCACCGACACCAGGGCTTCCGTGTGGTCGATGACGATGGCGCCGCCGGAGGCCAGCGGCACCTGGCGGGCGTAGGCCGTCTCGATCTGATGCTCGATCTGGAAGCGGGAGAACAGCGGGACGTCGTCGGTGTAGAGCTTGACCCGGGTGATGTTGGCCGGCATCACGTAGCCCATGAACACCTTGATCTGTTCATAGATCGCGCTGTTGTCGATGAGGATCTCACCGATGTCCGGCTGGAAGTAGTCCCGGATCGCGCGGATGACCAGGCTCGATTCCTCGAAGATGAGGAACGGGTTGGCCGCAGCCTTGCGATTGTGACCGCCGTCGGGGCGGGTGGGCGAGTTGGTCACCACCGTGCGCTTGACGGTGCGCTTGCGGCCGTCTTCCTCGACCTCGACTTCCTCGGTGTACTCGTATTGGGGAGCCGCGGCGTCCTCGACGGCGCTCCAGAGCTGGAGCAGGTAGTTCAGGTCCCAGTTGAGTTCCTCGACGCTGCGGCCGATGCCGGCCGTGCGCGCGATGATGCTCATGCCCTGGGGCACCTCGAGCTGCGAGATGGCGTCGCGCAGTTCGTTGCGCTCCTCACCCTCGACCCGCCGGGAAACACCCCCGCCGCGCGGATTGTTGGGCATCAGGACCACATAGCGGCCCGCGAGGCTGATGAAGGTGGTGAGGGCGGCGCCCTTGTTGCCCCGTTCGTCCTTCTCGACCTGGACGATGACTTCCTGGCCTTCCCGAAGGATGTCCTGGATGCGGGCCCGGCCGGGGTCGACGCCTTCGCCGAAGTACTGGCGGCAGATTTCCTTGAAGGGCAGGAATCCGTGGCGGTCGGCGCTGTAGTCGATGAAGGCGGCTTCGAGACTCGGTTCGACCCGCGTGACGATGCCTTTGTAGATATTGCCCTTGCGCTGTTCCTTGCCCAGGGTTTCGATGTCGAGGTCGATCAGTTTCTGACCGTCGACGATGGCGACGCGAATCTCTTCCTGGTGCGTCGCATTGAACAACATGCGTTTCATGCAATCACTCTCCCGCGCTCGAACACGATCGGGAGGGCACACTCACGGGCGGCGGAGGCCGCGCCGAACATTTATCATTCGAGCGGGATCGTCGTCATGCGATACGACCGGGCGAACAACGTTGAAGTCGACATGAGTCTGCCAGATGCGACCGCCGGCGACAGCCTGCCGCGGCAATCGGGAAATCCAAGAAGCGTGTTTCGAGCGCGCAATTTCAACATTCGCTACTTCGACAGGTGAGCGACATTAACCTCGAAGGGGCGCCGCCGGGTTGCGGGCGGCATACGAGCGAGACTGGGAGCGGAGATTCACGACCCGCTGCTGAGATCTCTCCCGTGGCCGGAGTATAAGAAAAATGAATGGCTTAAGCAAAGAATCAGTCACATGGGTCGACGTGCCCGGAGAAATGGCGGGCCAGCGCATCGACAACTTCCTCCTGAGGCTGCTGAAGGGCGTCCCGAAGAGCCATGTCTACCGCATCCTCCGCAGCGGCGAGGTCCGGGTGAACAGTCGGCGTGCGGCGCCCACCCTCAAGCTCCAGGAGGGCGACCGGCTCCGCATCCCCCCCATCCGGACAGCCGAGGCGGCCCCCCGGGTGGCCCGGACGGGGCCGCGCCCGAACCTCCCGATCCTGCTGGAGGATGCCTCGCTTCTCGCCATCGACAAGCCGGCCGGGGTCGCGGTCCACGGAGGCAGCGGCATCTCCGAGGGGGTCATCGAGGCCCTCCGGGCGGATCGTCCGGCCGAGCCTTTCCTGGAACTGGTTCACCGGTTGGACCGGGAAACGTCGGGGGTGCTGCTCCTCGCCAGGCGGCGGGGGGCACTGGTCGACCTGCACGCCCAGATCCGGGAGGGTCAGACGGACAAGCGCTATCTCGCGCTCGTCCGCGGACACATGACAGGCGGGACCCGCAAGATCGACCTGCCGCTCACCCGACACCTCCTGGAGGGCGGCGACCGCCGAGTCACCGTGGACCCTCAGGGGCAGCCTTCAAAGACACTCGTGAAGCCGCTTGCCCGCCACGGCGGGTTCACGCTCGTCGAAGCGCAACTTCTGACCGGTCGGACCCATCAGATCCGCGTGCACCTCGCCCACATCGGTTTTCCGATCTGCGGCGATGACAAATATGGAGATTTCACCCTGAACAAGACCCTGGCCCGAGAAGGGCTCAAACGCATGTTTCTCCACGCAGCGAAGCTCGTGTTCCGCCATCCCGTCTCCGGCACGGAGGTGATCGTCCAGGCGCCGCTCCCGCCCGAACTCCAGGCTTTTCTGGCGCGCGCGGACGGCGCGGGGAAGAGTGCGCCATGATGACGAAGTCCTACGACCTGTTCGTGTTCGACTGGGACGGGACGTTGAGCGATTCGGCCGCACACATCGTGACGAGCCTGCAGGCGTCGGCCCGCGATCTCGATCTGCCGGTTCCTTCCGAACTCGCGTCCCGGCACATCATCGGGCTGGGGCTCGAGGATGCCCTGATGTATCTGTTCCCTGGCCTTCCGCGCGAGCGCTACCGCGACGTGGCGGAGCGCTACAAGGTCCACTATCTGGCCGGCGAGACCCATCTGAGTCTTTTCGAGGGGGTCGAGGAAGGGCTGCGCGCCGCCCAGTCTGCCGGCCGGCTGCTCGCAGTCGCGACCGGCAAGTCGCGCAGGGGCCTCGACCGCGCGCTGGACACCACCCGGCTGAAACCCTTCTTCGATGCCTCGCGCTGTGCTGACGAAGGGTTCGCCAAGCCCCATCCGGACATGCTCGAGTATCTGCTGGACCATCTGGGCGTCAGCGCGGATCGCGCCCTGATGATCGGAGACACCATCCACGACGTGGAGATGGCCCACGGGGCCCGCATGGACGTGATCGCCGTGACCTACGGCGCCCACGATCCCGAAAAACTCGATCGCGCGCGCCCTACCTACACCGTCCGTTCGCCCCGGGAACTCTGGCAGTGGCTGAATCCGAGCGTCTGATCTGCGAGGCACAGGCCCTGGAAGAGGGGGGCAACGGGATCCGGTTCAAGGTCGAAAGGCATGGGGAATCCGTGTCGGCGTTTGCCGTGCGCTACGACGGCGAGGTGCACGCCTACCTGAACCGCTGCGCCCACGTTCCGGTGGAACTTGACTGGCAAGAGGGGCAGTTCTTCGACCACTCAGGTCTATACTTGATCTGCGCGACTCACGGGGCGATGTACCTGCCAGAGTCCGGTCGCTGCGTCGGCGGTCCCTGCAAAGGGGGCCGCCTCATCAAACTGCCGGTGCGTGAACGCGACGGCCAAATCTATCTCTGCCTGGATGCCACTTCCGATGTCCGATAACCAGACTCCCCCCGATCGTCCGAGCAACTGGGAGCGTGACGTGATTTCCAAGCTCGCCGAGTCGGCGCTTTCGGAGCAGCGCAAGGCGCGCCGCTGGGGCATCTTCTTCAAGTCGCTGACGTTCGCCTACCTGTTCATCGTCCTGTTCGTGGCGCTGGGCTGGCTCGGTTCGCGCGATGCCGCGACGGGCGGCAAGCACACCGCACTGGTCGAACTGAACGGCGTGATCGAAGCCGATTCGATGGCGAGCGCGGACGTCGTCAATGCGGGCCTGAACGACGCATTCGAGAACAAGGACACCCAGGGCGTGATCCTGCGCGTGAACAGCCCGGGTGGCAGTCCGGTACAGGCGCACCAGATCAATCGCGAGATCCGCCGGCTGCGGGGCAAGTTTCCGGGCATTCCGCTTTATGTGGTCGTCGATGACATCTGCGCCTCGGGCGGTTACTACGTGGCGGTCGCCGCCGACGAGATCTACGTGAGCGAGGGCAGCCTGATCGGCTCCATCGGCGTGCTCATGGACGGCTTCGGTTTCACTGCTGCGATGGAAAAGCTCGGTGTCGAGCGCCGCCTGCTGACCGCCGGGGAGAACAAGGGATTCCTCGACCCGTTCTCCCCGCTCGCCCCCAAGCAGAAGGCCTTTGCGGAAGAGATGCTCGGCCGCATTCATCAGCAGTTCATCAAGATCGTCCGCGAGGGGCGTGGCCAGCGCCTCAAGGAAACCGAAGAGACCTTCTCCGGGTTGTTCTGGACGGGAGATCGCAGCGTCGAGATGGGGTTGGTCGACGCCATCGGCGATGCCGCCTACGTGGCGCGTGAGGTCGTCAAGGCAGAGAACATCGTCGACTTCACGCCGCGCGAGAACCTGGCGGAACGGTTCGCGAAGCGCTTCGGTGCCGCGATCGGGGAGTCGATCGTCAAATTCAGCGGCGGGACCGCGAACGTGAAGCTTCGCTGACCGCTTCCGGGGCCCCCAGAACGAACACCGCGGGGCGCCGGTCCAGGTCGGGCAGCGCCAGGCGGCGCCACTGATCGATGGTCCGGGCGATGACGGACTCTGTCGGCAACGTGAGATCCGCGGCGACCGCGAGCGTGAGATCCGGCTCGCCGAGTTCGAGGAAGGTCTTCAGCAGCACGGCATTGCGGTAGGGCGTCTCGATGAAGATCTGGGTGACGCCCCGGCGAGCCTCCTTCTGGAGTTCGACGATGGCCTCGCGCCTCGCGGCCGCGTCCTGCGGCAGATACCCCCGGAACCGGAAGGACTGCCCCCCAAGACCCGACGCCATCAGGGCGAGCAGGGGGGCGCTGGGGCCGACGAGCGGCACCACCGTCAGCCCCATTCCGTGCGCAATCCTGACCAGGCCAGCCCCGGGGTCGGCCACCACCGGGCATCCCGCCTCGGACACGACGCCGAGGTCATGCCCCGCCAGGGCCGGACCCAGAAGTGCCCGGACCCGGCCGGGCGGGGTGTGTTCGTTCAGTTCCTCGATGTGGAGCGCCTGGATCGGGACCTGCAGCGGAAGCTGGGTCAGGAAGCGCCTCGCCGTTCGGGCGCTTTCCGCGACGAAGTGCCCCAGCCGTGCGGCGATCTCGACCGTGGCCGCGGGCAATGCATAGGCCGGCGAGATTTCCCCGAGGGGCATGGGAAGCAGGTAGATCCGGCCCCGATGGGCGGAAGGGGCTTCGGCGGGCTGCTGGTCGGTCACGGAACGCGTATCCCGTGTTCGGACAGGGCGGACGTGAGCAGGATGAGGGGCAGCCCGATGAGTCCCGTGGGGTCGGTGCTTTCGATGCGTTCGACCAGCGCAATGCCCAGTCCCTCGGCCTTCGCGCTCCCCGCGCAGTCGAAGGGTTTCTCGGCGTCCACGTATCGCTCAACGACATCCCGGGAGAGCGTCCGGAAGGTGACCCGGGTGCAGTCCACGGCGGTGGACTGCACTCCCGAGCGCCCGCTCCCGACGCAGATGGCGGTGTGAAAGTCCACCGTTTTGCCGCTGGAGGCGAGAAGTTGTTCTATGGCCCGCTCCCTCGAGCCTGGCTTGCCGAGACGGAGATCGCCGAGAGCAGCGACCTGATCCGACCCGATGACTACCGCTTCGGGTTCGCGCGCCTGGACCGCCCGCGACTTCTCCCTCGCCAGACGAAGCGCAGTATCGGCGGGCGCTTCGCCGGGGAGGGCCGCTTCGTCCGTCCCGGGCGACGCAGTTTCGAAGGGGACGCCGAGACGGGAGAGCAGCTCCCGGCGGTAGACGGAGGTGGAGGCAAGGATGAGTCGCGGCTCGGGCATGACGTGGTAGCCTTTTGACCAGACAGGGAAATGCCCGTATTATTGCGCGCTTATGTCCGCGCTGGAGAGAGTTGATCCCGTCGAGTTCGCGCGCCTTGGAAACGAAGTCCAGGGCAGTGTTGCGGCCGGGTCGCTAGAGCGGCTGTCAGAGGTGTCCCGGTCGCCCGGGGCGCTCATCCGATACCAGGTTCGAGGGTATGTCCGGCGGGATGAGAAGCCCGCCATCGAGCTTACGGTGTCCGGGTTGCTGACGGTAGCCTGCCAGCGCTGTCTCGGCGATGTCGAGGTCGAGATCGATTCGAACCGCACTCTGGTGTTCCTGCCCGCCCTCGGGATGGATCAGGTGCAGGACGAAGAGGAAGACGTGGATTACCTGCCCAGGGAAGAGGCTGTCGTGCCGCTGTCCCTGGTGGAAGAGGAAGTCCTGCTGGCTATGCCGATGGCCCCGCGCCATGCGGCAGGCGGGTGCGAAACGCCCCCCGCTGCGGCCGGTGAGGACGGGAAACCATCGCCCGATTTGCATTGATCGGCGTCCCAGAGGACGCGAAGGAGAGTGACATGGCTGTTCAGCAGAACAAGAAATCCCCGTCCAAGCGCGGGATGCATCGTTCCCACGATTTCCTGACCAATCCGCCCCTGGCCGTCGAGCCGACCACCGGCGAGACGCATCTGCGTCACCACATCAGCCCGAGCGGCTACTACCGCGGCCGCAAGGTGCTCAAGACCAAGTCCGACTGATTCATGCCCTCTCCACGGGGAGGCACGTCCCGCCGTCCGTTCAGGACGCAGCCGTGCCTCACCCGCGCCCTCCGGTTTTCTCCGACCGTGGAAGGCCTCCCCCGCGCAATGCTTAGCGCCAGTTTGCATCGACTTCCAGGCATCAGACTCTGGGCGTGAGCGTCCGAATCGCCATCGATTGCATGGGCGGTGATCACGGGCCATCGGTCACGGTCCCGGCTGCGCTCGCCTTTCTCGACGAGCGGTCCGACGTGACCATGATTCTCGTGGGTACCGAACAGACGCTCCTGGACGAACTGCGTCGTGCCGGCCGTGAGCCCGGTGAACGGCTGAAGGTTCGTCACGCATCGGAGCAGGTCGCGATGGACGAGCCCCCCGCCAACGCGCTCAGAAACAAGCGCGACTCATCGATGCGCGTCGCCATCGATCTCGTGAAGGCCGGCGAAGCGGACTGCAGCGTGAGCGCCGGGAATACGGGCGCCCTGATGGCCATCTCGAGATTCGTCCTGAAGATGCTGCCCGGCGTCGAGCGGCCGGCGATCGCTTCCTATCTGCCGAGCCAGCGCGGGCGTACCGTGATGCTGGACCTGGGCGCCAACGTCAACTGCACGCCCGACCACCTCCTGCAGTTCGCGATGATGGGCGCCGCCCTCGTGGGCGCCATCGACCACAACGATCGCCCGAGCGTGGGTCTGCTCAACATCGGCGAAGAAGACATCAAGGGCAATGAAGTCACCAAGGAAGCCGCAGACCTCCTGCGTGCCAGCACCCTGAACTTCTACGGCAACGTGGAAGGTGACGACATCTACAAAGGCACGACCGACGTCGTCGTGTGCGATGGCTTCGTGGGCAACGTGGCGCTCAAGACGTCCGAGGGCCTCGCGCAGATGCTTGCCGCGTACCTCCGGGAAGAATTCAAGCGCAACCTCCTCACCAAGCTCGCTGCGATGGTGGCGCTGCCGGTTATCAACAGCTTCAAGCGTCGCGTCGACCATCGCCGCTACAACGGGGCGAGTCTTCTGGGCCTCAAGGGAATCGTCGTGAAAAGTCACGGGTCCGCGGACGCCTTTGCGTTTCGCTTCGCCATTGAGCGGGCGTACGACGAAGTGCGCAACGGTCTGCTCGAGCTGATCCGGTCGCGCATGGACACCCAGAAGGTCGAGGTGGCGTCTTGACGTATTCGCGCGTCGTCGGCACCGGGGCGTACCTGCCCGAGAAGGTGATGACCAATGACGATCTCGCGAAGATCGTCGAGACTTCGGACGAGTGGATCGCCTCGCGCACGGGCATTCGCGCGAGGCATATCGCCGCGGACGATCAGAAGGCAAGCGACCTCGCCCTGCCGGCAGCGCAGCGCGCCCTGGAGATGGCTGGCGTGAGCGCGACGGACCTCGATCTCGTCATCGTGGCAACGACCACCCCGGACATGGCCTTCCCGAGCACGGCCTGCATCCTCCAGGCGAAACTCGGTACGGCGGGCTGTCCCGCTTTCGATGTGCAGGCGGTGTGCACGGGGTTCGTCTACGCGCTGGCCACTGCTGACATGTTCATCCGCGCGGGGCAGGCTCGTACGGCCCTGGTCGTGGGGACCGAGACGTTCACGCGACTGCTCGACTGGTCCGATCGCGGCACGTGCGTGCTCTTCGGCGACGGTGCTGGCGCTGTCGTGCTGAAGGCCTCCGACGAGCCCGGTATCGTGGCTACGCGCCTGCATGCGGACGGCAGTCAGGCGGGGATTCTCTGCGTGGCAGGCGGTGTGGCCAATGGCAATGTCACGGGCGATCCGTTTGTCCGCATGGATGGCAACACGGTGTTCAAGCTTGCCGTTAAGGCACTGGCCGATGTGGCAGACGAAGTGCTCGAGGCCGGCGGCCTCACGCATGCTGACATCGACTGGTTCATTCCGCATCAGGCCAACATCCGCATCATCGAGTCGGCCGCCCGCAAGCTCGGTCTGCCCATGGAACGCGTGGTGGCCTGTGTGGCCAGACACGGCAACACCTCTGCTGCGTCGATCCCGCTCGCGCTGGACGAAGCCGTGCGGGACGGGCGAATCCGGCCGGGGCACAACGTGCTGCTCGAAGGCGTGGGCGGCGGTTTCACCTGGGGCGCCGCGCTGCTGCGCTGGTAGCCCGCGAACCTTCAACTCCTCACCTTTTCTCGATCCCCATGAAACTCGCTTTCGTGTTCCCCGGTCAGGGGTCGCAATCGGTCGGGATGCTGCGCGACTACGCGGACATGCCCGAGATTCGCGCCACCATCGACGAGGCGTCTAACGCTCTCGGCACGGACATGTGGACGCTCATCGACGCCGGCCCGGAATCGGCGCTGGGGCTGACCGTCAATACCCAGCCCGTCATGCTCGCTGCCGATATCGCGGTCTACCGGGCCTGGCGTGCCGCGGGCGGGGATGCCCCAGCCATCGCAGCCGGCCACAGCCTGGGCGAGTACGCCGCGCTGGTGGCGTCGGGGGTGCTTCCCTTTGCCGACGCGCTGCGAACCGTTCGGGTCCGCGCAGAGGCGATGCAGGCCGCCGTTCCGGAAGGGCAGGGCGGTATCGCCGCGATCCTCGGGCTCGACACGGCGCAGGTGGAAAGCGCTTGCCGCGAAGCAGCAAACGGCGACGTCGTATCGCCCGCCAATCTCAATGCGCCCGGACAGATCGTCATCTCCGGGCATCGCGCGGCGGTGGAGCGTGCGATCGAAGGGTGCAAGGCACTCGGCGCGAAACGAGCGATTCTTCTGCCCATGAGCGTGCCCGCGCACTGTGCGCTCATGGCGCCGGCGGGCGGTCCCCTTACCGTCGCGCTCGGTAACGTGACGATGGGCCTGGCAGCCTTCCCCGTCCTGCACAATGTGACCGTGGCGCCGGCGCAGGGCGCCGAGGCAATCCGCGATGTGCTGGTGCAGCAACTGACGCATGCCGTTCGGTGGATCGAGACCATCGAGGCACTGGAACGCGATCACGGCGTCACCCATGTCGTCGAATGCGGTCCGGGCAAGGTGCTGCACGGTCTGGTGCGCCGCATCGTCAAGACGGCTGCAAGCCACACGCTTTCCGGCGCACAGGCGATCGCGGACACCATCACGGCCACCAGGCAGGGAGCGTGAGCATGAAAGGAAAGGTAGCGCTGGTAACGGGGGCCTCCCGGGGGATCGGGCAGGCCATCGCTCTGGAACTCGGCGCGGCGGGTGTCCTCGTCGCAGGGACGGCCACCACGGCAGAGGGTGCCGCAAGCATTGATTCCGCCCTGGCCGCTGCGGGCGTCCAGGGATTCGGCCTCGCCCTCGACGTCACGCAGACCGACGCGCTGCAGGGCGCGCTGGATGCCGTGGCGCAGAAACTCGGCGATGTTGCCATCCTCGTGAACAATGCCGGCATCACGCGCGACAACCTGCTTCTGCGGATGAAGGACGACGAGTGGGATGCCGTGATGAGTACCAACCTCCGGGCGGCGTTCCAGCTCTCCAAGCTGGTGCTTCGCCCCATGATGAAGGCCCGCTGGGGACGGATCATCAACGTGACGTCCGTCGTCGGCCATTCCGGCAACGGTGGCCAGGCGAACTACGCGGCCGCCAAGGCCGGACTCACGGGCTTCACGAAATCACTGGCGAAAGAGGTCGGCAGTCGCAACATAACGGTAAACTGCGTTGCGCCGGGCTTCATCGATACGGACATGACGCGCGGGCTGGCCGATGCCCAGCGCGACGCGCTGCTCGCACAGGTGCCGCTGGGGCGGTTCGGGCAGGGCAGGGAAGTGGCTGCAGCCGTGGCGTTCCTCGCATCGGAAGGTGCGAGCTACGTGACAGGCAGCACGATTCACGTCAACGGCGGAATGCTGATGGAGTGAGTGTCATATGCGCTCGGCAATGCGAACGGGAGGGAGTGTTTTGGTAGAATGCGCGCCCGACTCGCATGCGTCCGAGTCCACCAGGGGGTGTGGTCGCGTCGCCTTCTCAATAGCACGCGCCCTCGTTGAGATCAGATCCAATCGAAGGGAAGGGTAAAAAATGGAAAGCGTGGAGCAACGCGTCAAGCGGATCGTCGCCGAACAACTCGGCGTCAATGAAGGTGACATCAAGAATGAATCGACGTTCGTCGATGACCTCGGAGCCGATTCGCTCGACACCGTGGAACTCGTGATGGCCCTCGAGGAAGAGTTCGAGTGCGACATCCCGGACGAGGAGGCCGAGAAGATCACCTCCGTCCAGCAAGCCATCGACTACGTCAACGCTCACCTCAACTGATCCCGGCGCCCGAGCGTCGCCGGTTTTTCCATCCGGAGTAGCCTTGTCAAAACGCAGGGTTGTCGTGACCGGCCTGGGGATCGTCTGCCCCACCGGTATCGGGGTTGCGGAGTCCTGGCAGAACGTCCTGGCATCGAAATCCGGCATCACCGCGATTTCTCGCTTCGACGCTTCGCCTTTCGCGTCGCAGATTGCGGGTGAGGTCAAGGGTTTCGACCCGACCCGCTATCTGCCGGCAAAGGAAGCGCGCCGGCTCGACACGTTCATTCACTACGGCATGGCGGCGGCGGTCGAAGCGATCGGCGACGCCGGAATCGTTGTGACGGAACAGAACGCCGAGCGGATCGGTGTCGTGATCGGTTCCGGAATCGGGGGCCTTCCCCTGATCGAGGAGACGCACACGGCCCTGACCCAGGGCGGCGCGAAGAAGATCTCCCCGTTCTTCATTCCCGGCAGCATCATCAACCTCATTGCCGGCACGTTGTCGATCACCTATGGCTTCAAGGGACCGAACCTGGCGATCGTCACAGCTTGCACCACGTCCACCCACTGCATCGGCGAGGCCGGTCGGCTCATCGAATACGGCGACGCCGATATCGTGGTGGCAGGCGGGGCGGAAGCCGCGATCAGCCCGCTGGGCGTCGGCGGTTTTTCGGCGATGCGTGCGCTGTCCACGCGCAACGATGATCCCGCGACCGCCAGCCGGCCGTGGGATGCCGACCGTGATGGTTTCGTGCTCGGGGAAGGTGCCGGGGTTCTGGTGCTGGAGGAGTACGAGCACGCCAAGGCTCGCGGTGCGCACATCTACTGCGAGCTTGTGGGTTACGGCATGAGCGCGGACGCCCATCACATGACGGCACCGTGCGAAGACGGGGAGGGCGCCGTGCGCTGCATGCGCAATGCGCTTCGCAGTGCCCAGCTCAACGTCGATCAGATCGATTACATCAATGCGCATGGCACCTCTACGCCCTTGGGCGATGTGGCGGAAACCGTTGCCGTGAAGCGCTGCTTCGGTGATCACTCGAAGAGCGTGGCCGTGAGTTCCACCAAGTCACTGACGGGTCATCTGCTTGGGGCAGCCGGTGGTGTGGAAGCGGTGTTCAGCGTGCTGGCCATTCGTGATCAGGTGGCCCCGCCGACCATCAATCTGCACAACCCGAGTCCCGAGTGTGATCTCGACTACGTTCCGAACACGGCGCGCAACATGACGATCCGCACGGCGCTGTCGAACTCCTTCGGGTTCGGCGGCACCAATGGTTCGCTGGTGTTCCGCGCGCTGTAGTCGGCAACCCGTGCGGTCGCCGGTGCGGAGTTCTGATGCCCGTGCCGCCCGACCGGACGGGTGTTCCCCCGCAATGCCGCGCGTGCCGTATCTGCATTTGTCCTGGAGAGGTTCCGCTATTCCAGAAGCGATCGGCCGCAACGGGCGCGCTGTCGGCACACTCGTGCAAGTCTTCGCTTTGCTCCGGTGCGGGAGGCCCTGACCCGTGCGGCGCTTTCTCCTTCTCCTGCTCGTGTTGGTGCTCGTCGCGGCAGGAATCGCCGGTTACGCCGTCCATGACTACCGCACGACCCCGCTCATCGCAGAGGGTGCTGCGGTTCGCCTCACGGTGGAGCCGGGCACCGGCATCCGGCAACTCTCCCGGCAGCTGCACGCCAAAGACCTGGTGGACCACCCGAAGGTGTTCGCTCTCCTGGCGCGGCTGGATGGCAAGGCCAACCAGTTGCGTGCCGGCGTCTACGAGATCAGAGGCGGGCTGACTGGCCGGGACCTCCTTGATCGCGTCGCGCGCGGTGAGTCGATCCAGGAGCAGGTCCGCTTCATCGAAGGATGGACCTTCCGTCAGGTGCGCGCGGTGCTGGACGCCCACACGGGGATACGGCACGACACCAAGGGCATTTCGGAGTCCGAGATTCTCGAAAAGGTCGGCGCCATCGAGAAGAGTCCGGAGGGCCTCTTCTTCCCGGACTCGTACCACTTTGCCGCGGGCACCAGCGACATCGTCCTGCTGCGTCAGGCGTACGCGCGCATGCGCAAGATTCTCGAGGGCGCGTGGTCGGGGCGCGCGCCTGACCTTCCCGTGCGCTCCCCCTACGAGGCGCTGATCCTCGCTTCGATCGTCGAAAAGGAGACCGGCCGTCCCACCGACCGTCCCCTTATCGGTGCCGTGTTTGCCAATCGCCTCAGGATCGGCATGCGTCTGCAGAGCGACCCGACCGTCATCTACGGGATGGGGAGCCGCTTCGACGGCAATCTGCGACGGGCTGACCTGGAATCGGACACTCCTTACAACACGTACACGCGAATCGGACTGCCACCGACTCCTATCGCGGCACCCGGGGCGGCCTCCATCGCGGCCGTGATGAACCCGCCGGCGAGCCGTGCCCTGTATTTCGTGGCTCGCGGCGATGGGACCTCCGAGTTTTCCGCCACGCTCGACGAGCATAATCGGGCTGTCGCCCGATTCCAGAGGCGCTGAGGCTCCGCATGCAGGCTCGCTTTGTCACGTTCGAAGGCATCGACGGTGCCGGAAAGTCCACCGCAGTCAGGGCGCTCGCCGGTCTGCTCGACGAGCGCGGCATCGATCACATCCTGACTCGCGAACCGGGCGGTACCGCGGTCGGGGAATCCATCCGCGGCATCCTCCTCGACCGTCGCAGCGAAATCTCGCCAGAGACCGAACTGCTGCTGATCTTTGCCGCGCGTCAGGAGCATGTTCTCAGAGTCGTGAGACCGGCTCTCGAGAGGGGGGCCTGGGTTCTCTGTGACCGGTTCGCCGACGCTTCCTACGCGTATCAGGGAGGAGGGCGGGGCATCGCGCTCGATCGCATCGATACGCTGCGGGACTGGGTCCTCGGTACGCTCCGGCCCGACGCCACATTTCTCGTGGATGCGCCGGTCGAACTGGCGAGCGAACGGCTTGGGCGTCGCGGCGACGCACCCGATCGCTTCGAAGTGGAAGCACAGGCATTTCACGAGAGGGTCCGGGCGACCTATCTGGCGCTGCAGACTCGCGAACCGGAGCGGATCCACCGCCTGCCTGCGCAATGGACGCCCGACGCGATCCAGGCTCATCTCTCTGAATGGCTGACGAGTGTATGCGGAGGGGCCGCCTAGTGATCCATCGCTCCGCCACAGCGGAACCGGGTCGATTGCGTTTCCCGCCTGCACATCCCGCCTGAGTCCCGTCTCGACCATGTCCATCCTCTCCTGGCACCGTCCGACCTGGGATGCCCAATTCGCGACTGGACGTGTTCCGGCTTCGCTGCTGCTGTCCGGCGCGCGCGGGTCCGGGGTAAAGGAATTCGGGATGGCGGTCGCTGCGGCACTGCTCTGCGCCACCCCGACGACACAGGGGATGGCGTGCGGCACCTGCGATGACTGCCGGTGGACTGCGGCGGGCCGTCATCCGGATCTGCTGCTGCTCGGCGAGGTCGCCGTGCCCGATGCCGACAAGGAGGACGACGCGCCGAAGGAGCAAGAAGACCCGGAGAAGCCGCGCGAGAAGGAGAAACACCTCATCCCGGTGAACGATATCCGTTCGGTAATCGCGTTCTTTCAGGTGACGCCCAATCGGGAGCGAGCCCGCGTAGTCGTCATGGCACCGGCCGAGTGGATGAACCCCGCCGCGGCGAACAGTCTGCTCAAGGTCCTCGAGGAACCGCCGCCCCGGGCCCATCTGGTTCTGGTGAGTCACACGCCAGCCCGGCTTCCCGCCACGGTTCGCAGCCGGTGCGTCTCGGTCCGTCTGCCCAAGCCGTCCAGTGCTGAGGCGCAGGTCTGGCTGGAGGACCAGGGCGTCCGAGCGCCAGGCCTCGTCTTGCATCAGCTGGGCGGATCCCCTCTGGCGCATACGGAACTGCGGGAAACTTACTGGGACGCCCGGTCGCGGCTGTTGCCGCTCGTCAGCGAGAACCCCGCCAGGCGGCGTTCTGCGGAACTCCTCGGCCTGGCCGATTCGATCGAACTCGGTGACGCCCACCGTCTGCTGCACACGTGGTGTGCCGATCTGCTCGGCAGCACATGCGGACTGCCGGCCCGCTATCACCCGGATTTCCAGCCGGCGCTCGACAAACTCGCCCCCGCAACGCCTCGAAAGCGACTTCTTTCTTACGAAAGTCGTCTTCGGGCCTCAAGACGATGGCTGGATCACCCGTTGAATCCGAAACTGGCCGTGGAGGATCTTCTGTTGGGTTATCTGGCGATTTTCGAGGGGGCATGAGCATGTCGCAGGCACCGGACGGCGCTCCCCGCACAACCGCGCTTTCGCTGAACATCAAGGATCTGGCGATCCTTCACGCCGCCTTCATGCCATACATCCGCCATGGCGGTATCTTCATCCCGACGAACAAACCCTATCGGCTCGGCGACGAGATCTTCATGCTGATCGCCTTGCCCGGCGACGCTACCAAGCTTCCTGTTGCGGGCAAGGTGGTGTGGATCACGCCGCCAGGGTCTCAGGGCAACAAGGCCCATGGCATCGGGGTCCAGTTCAAGGACGACGAATCCGGGCAGCTCGCCAAGACCAAGATGGAAGGTCTTCTGGCCGGGTACGCCAAGGCCAACCAGCCGACTCACACGATGTAGTTTTCGTAGGAAACGACCGCGGCGCCTCCTCACGAGGATGTCTGTGCAACCGCATAATGCATATTATGTCTACTGCATGGCGTGTCTCTCTGAGCGGATCAACGGCGCCGACCGCCAATCTGCCGGACTCGCTCGAAACACACGACGGCCCCTGCCGCCGCTACGTTGAGGGACTCGATCGTCCCTGGCATTGGAATCCTGGCCCGAACATGGGCGTCCCTGACGAGGGGCGCCTGCAGTCCCGCGCCTTCATTCCCCAGCAGGATTGCAACGGGACCGATCATCGACATGGCAAACAGGTCGGTCTCACCGTCAGCCACCAACGCCACCACTTTCAGGTTTGCCTGTCGGATCTGGTTCTGCAGTTCCACGCCAGTCTCGATCTGCAGCCCGAAATGGCCGCCCATTCCGGCGCGAAGGACTTTGGGGCTCCAGGCTTCGGCGCAACCGGCGCCAAGGCACACCCGGGTCGCACCGGCCGCTGCCGCCGTCCGGATGAGCGTGCCGACATTTCCGGGGTCCTGCACATCATCCAGCCAGAGTTCGAAGGGATCGGCGTCTGCCACGGGCGATGACTTACCAGGCGCAGTGCGGACGATCGCCACGACGGCATTCGGTCCGCTGGTGGGACCGATCCTGGACATCGCAGCACTCGACGCCCGCTGGACCGGGATCTGCGGATAGCTCGCGAGCACGTCGCGAGTTTCGCCCGTGTCGGCGATCTCGTCACACAGCACCAGGCGTTCGATGGAGGACGGTCCGAACCGCGGCGCTTCGGCGCACGCACGAATGAGATGCCAACCCTCCAGGATGGTGGCGCCTTCCTCCTGACGTGCGCGAGCGTTCTCCTGCAGGCGCGTGATGCGTTTCAGCTGCGGATTGTCCTTCGATTGGAGGTACGGCAAGGATTCAGGCATCGGTCCGGCTCGGACGGGAGAGAACGGACCGATCCTACTATGGGGCGGTCGCATCCGGCAGCTTGCGCGCGGCATACGCGCGCAATGCGTCGGCTGGACGCACCTTCGTGCCAATCAATCAGGGGAAGCCGCGTTGCCTCAAGGCAGAAGCTGGATTCGCGGGGCGAGCCGCGGCCCGAAGAACCAGGCGTAAAGCCCGATCCCGACCAGAACGACGATGACCGCCGTCACGATTACGAGAGATCGCCGCGCACCCGTTGCTCCGGCATCGTCGGGCGCGCCGAACTGGGGCGGAAGTTCGGGACCTGAATCGGGCGCTCGACGATCCCTCCCCGACCGCGCCTCCGCGGGTGCTGCAGCCTCCGACAATGCACGACGGTCCGTGCCGCTGCGCTCGTCGATCCACCGCCGACGGGCGCGCCGGCGCTCTTCGGTCCAGTCGAGATCCGTTTCAGCACCGGGACTCACCGCAGCCTCTACCGGAAGCGAGTCTTCGAGCGCCAGTATCGACTCGGCGGGCCACCAATGCGTGCGATCCACGCCCAGCAGATCCGTGGCTGCCAACCGCCCGAGTTCCAGATGACGTTCCAGGAGACCGCGTGCGAAGGGACCGCCGATGCTGTCCCCGCGCTTCACATACAGGGCGGCGGCACGTCGGATTTCATCCGGGAGATCGAAGTCGTCAGCCATGGGCGGACCCGGTCGTCAGACGATGCGCGAGCGCCATGCTGGCGGCCTTGAAGGGTGCGTACAACGATTCCGGAATGCGACCACCCGCGCTTCCCCGGTCGGCCACCAGCAGCCCGGCCGGCTTCCCGTTCAGATGGAATGACATGACCAGAAAGTCGCCCTCGCCCAGCATCTCGCGATGTTCCGGAAGGAGGAGAGCCGTGAGCTTCGGGCGGTTTTCGCCGCCCGCCCAGACGCCCTGCATGCGCGGCAGCAGCCGCGAGAAAAGGTCCGTGCCGGAGAGCGGGAAGCGATGTCCGCGCAGACTCGGTTCCATGGCGGCGTTCGTGCGGACGCAGAAGCGGACCTGCAACGACGCGGCGTCGGGCGCCACGTCCAGATAGCAGACCCGCTCCAGCCCGAGGCCGAAATGCAGCCCGAACAGCGTCCCGGCGATCAGCGCGTCGGCATCGACCGCCGGCAGTGCGGCCTGCACTCTTCCCATGGTCGACTTGAACATCGTCGGGTCCGGTGCCTTCGGGAAAGGCAGTGTCGCGTATTCGGCGAGCACTCTCCCCTCCTCCATCGGCAGCCAGGTGCCCACGGGGCGCACTCCCGTGCTCTTCCACTGTCGCGACGCGCTGAGGCCGGCCTGTCGTACCAGCCGGTACGCGCCGTCGGGGGTGAGATTCAGGATCTTCTGCAGGCGCGTGTAGTCATCCGGCAGCGCCGGGTCGTGCCAGCCATGGCTCAGATGGCGGGCCAGTGCCGCGGCCAGCGCGACGTTCACGACGCGAGGATGGTCTGCGTGCTCATCGTCCATCAATCGCACGAGCAGGTTCGGCAGATGCCAGGCCTCGGCGAGGGCCAACTGCAGTTCGCCATGCGTGAATCCGAACACCAGACGCTGCGCCGAGGCGCTGCGCAACCCGGCGGCTTCGTTCACGAGGCACTGGACATGCAGCTCATCGCGCGGCGCGTGGAACCACAGCAGCAGTTCGGCGAGATCGTGCAGAAGCGCGCCGATCGTCACTTCGTCGGACTCAACGTCGTGGCGCTGCGCGGCGATCGATCGGGCAAACGCCGCGGCATGCTGCGACCGGCTCACCACATGCAGCGCGCCCTGAAGCGCCATCGGATCGGAGGCGAGAGTGTCCTCCAGCGTGGTCACGGCGGAGAACTGCCCCATGAAGCTTTCGATGCCGTGCATCATCACGGCATGCTCGACCGTGGTGATGTCGGCGGACTGCCGGGCGCTGCGACGTTGCTGCGCGTAGCGCAGCACTTCGAGGGTCAGAAGCGGATCGCGCAGAACGACTCGCGAAATGTCCCGTGCACTGATCTTCTCCATCTCCCGCCGGAGTTTGCCCAGTGCATCGGCCGTGGCGGCAAGGACCGGAATCGGCCGCCCTCCCAGCGCTTCGACGACCTGCACGATGTCGGCTGACACGGCGTCACATCCGCCAGAGATGAAGGCTGCGCTGGCCGGGGCCGACGTGCACGGTCTCGTCCGCCGGAACGCCCGGGACGGCGAAGGTATTGCTCACGAAAAGGGTGCCGGGGCGCATCTCCGCCCTCGCCTTTCGCCACAGCTCCGGCATCGGCACCGGTGACAGGAAGGCATACACCACATCGAACTGCGACAGATCCATCGTGAACAGATCCGTGCGTTCGGCGCGATGCCGGTTTCCGCCGATGCGTGCGCGCAGTTTCGCGATCAGATATGGCATCCACGCCAGTTCGACCCCCACGAAGTCGCCACGGTCGAACGCGCGGCTGAGGGGCGCTACGACACTACCCGTGCCGCAGCCTAGATCGAGGAAACGGAACGCGCGGTTCGCCGGCAGGCGGGCCGCGATCGCCCCGATGGCTCGTGAATTCGAGAGATAGAGCGGAACCTGAGTCCGGAATGTCGAGCCGAAGACGGCCAGCAGGAAAACGAAGGCGCCCAGGAACCAGAGCGGGTCGACGGAAAGTCTGGAAGTGAGGAGCACTGCGGCAGGGAACACCGCGTGAACGGGAATCCACCAGGGTGCCATGCGAAACGTCGCGGCGATGCCCGCGGCCAGCACACCCGAAGCCAGCGCGAACGCAATTCCGCCGCCGACGAAGTCGCCGAACACGAACCGGCACAGCCCCCAGGCCAGGGACTGCGCCGTCAGGGCGACGAGGATCGGCGGAACCCGCACGCGAGCGCCGCCCGCCAGGTCAATGGGTCTTTCCGCTCCCGGACCCATGCTCTTCCTTCGTTCCCGCGGACGATATCGCCTTCGTGGGCAGACTGATCGGCTTCGTTGCTGTCTCCGACACCTCGGCGGCTTTGCCGTCCTTGCCCAGTTCTTCCACTTCGATCGTGCCGCCGTCGGTCTTGGCGGCCTTCTCCGCCCGGCGATTCATGAGAATGATGCTCACGCGCCGGTTGATCGGGCTGAACGGATCCGACGCGTCGAGCAGAACGGCGGAGCCGAGGCCGATGACTCTCGCGATCCGGTGTTCTTCCATGCCGCCGGACAGCAGCACGCGTCGCGCCGCGTTCGCCCGGTCAGCAGACAGTTCCCAGTTGCTGTATCCCCTCTCGCCGCCCGAGTAAGGGCTGTGATCGGTGTGACCGGAGATCGTGATCCGATTCTCCACATCGTTCATGACCTTGCCGATTTCCCGCAGGATCTCCCGCGTGTAGGGCTGCAGCTCGCTGCTGCCGATCGCGAACATCGGACGGTTCTGCTTGTCCACGATCTGCACACGCAGACCTTCCGTGGTGATGTCGATGAGCAGCTGGTCGCGGAACTGCTGCAGCGTCGGATTGTTCTCGATCACCTCCTGCAGTTCCTCCTTGACGCCCTTCAGCCGCTCGGCTTCCGCTGCGTTGATGGCCTTCTCCGCTTCCTCGGCGTCGATGACCCCCGATCGCTTCTTGCCGTCGGTTCGTTTGTTGACCTCGCCGGTCTTCCGCGTGAGGTCGGTGCCCCCGCCCTTGATCACGCTCGTCGCCTCGCCGGCGCCGGAACCGCCCATCAGTGCAACCTTGAGCGGTGTTTGGAAGTACTCGGAAATGCCGTTGAGGTCACCCTTGGTGGTGGACCCGAGCAGCCACATGAGCAGGAAGAACGCCATCATGGCGGTCACGAAGTCGGCATAGGCGATCTTCCAGGCGCCGCCATGGTGACCATGGCCGCCCTTCTTGATCTTCTTGACGATGATTGGCTGCTGGCTGTCGTCACTCATCTCATGTCACCGCCGGGCTCGTGCGTGCGCGCACTACTTCCCTTTCCGGTTCTTCACCTCTTCCTCCAGTTCCTTGAAGGTCGGGCGTTCAGTGGAATAGAGAACCTTGCGGCCGAACTCGACGGCCACCTGGGGTGCGTAGCCGTTGAGGCTCGCGAGCAGCGTGACCTTGATGCACTGGTACATCTTGGTCGACTCGTTCAGCTTGTGTTCCAGGAGGGTGGCCAGCGGGCCCACGAAACCGTAGGCCAGCAGAATGCCGAGGAACGTTCCGACGAGCGCGGCGGCAATCAGCTTGCCGAGTTCCGCGGGCGGGAGACCCACCGACTCCATCGTGTGCACCACGCCCATCACCGCCGCGACGATACCGAAGGCCGGAAGGCCGTCGCCGAGTCGGGCCACCGCCTGCGCGGGCGCTTCGCCCTCGTGATGGTGGGTTTCGATCTCCACGTCCATGAGGTTCTCGATCTCGAACGCATTCAGGTTGCCGCCCACCATGATCCGCAGGTAGTCGGTCATGAACTCCATCGCATGGTGGTCCGAGACGATCATCGGGTACTTGGAGAAGATCGGGCTCTGCTCGGGCGCTTCCACGTCCGATTCGATCGACATCAGGCCTTCCTTGCGGACCTTGGCGAGGATGTCGTAGAGCAGAGAGAGCAGTTCGAGGTACAGGGCCTTGGTGAACTTGGAGCCCTTGAAGACGGTGGGCAAGGCGCCGAGAGTGGCCTTGATCACCTTGCCGGTGTTGGTGACCACGAAGGCCCCCGCCGCGGCGCCGCCGATCATGATGACTTCGACCGGCTGGATGAGGGAGCCCACGTGGCCGCCCGCCAGGATGAAGCCCCCGATGACGGAACCAAGGATGATGATGTAGCCGACGATGACGGTCATGGAACTGGGACTCCCGGGGGAATCGCGAACGTGGTTGGGCGGTTGGCTGACCGGCGCTGCCGGACAGAGACGACGAAGTCCGGCCTAGCCAATGTCATAGCTGGCTTAACGGATTTCGGCCGGTCGACTTTAGGGAGGGCCGCTGGAATGCCGCCGCGCTGCAGCAGGGCTTACGCGGCCGTATCACTCTTCAGGCAATCAAGGGCTTATGCCGATGTTCTGGCGAGTCGGCGCGAGACGCAGGCCAGCCCGATCAGGAAGGTTTTCGGAAGATGTGCAGCCAGTAGCTGCCCAGACCGCATTCGAACAGCCGAACCTGCGATCGGCAGGCCGCCGCGAAGCGCCGGGCGCCGAGGGCGGAAGCGAACCCGATGGGAGCCAGCAGGCTGCCCATCCCAGGGACCCGGGAGAGGACAGACAACGGTGTCAGAGCGCCCAGCCCGATTGCCCGGATTCGCCGGCCGGAGGCGAGGATATGCGAGGTGACTTCCTCGACGCGCACGGGTTCGAAGCCCGCCTGTTCGGCGCGGTGGGTGAACGCCTCGGCCGACCCGGACGGCGGAAGGGTCCAGCCGTCGAGGACATCCTGAAGATAACCGGCCTCGCGGGCGTCGCGCGGTGAGCGGCTGGTGTAACCATCCAGCACGGCGAGGCGCGCCCCCGGCGCCAGAAGGCGGAAAAGCTCCCGCATCAGGTCCGCCCTCATCTCCACAGGGGTGTAGCAGAGGGCCTCGATGGCATAGCAGCCGGCGAAGGAAGCGTCAGGCAGCGGCGCCCGCAGATAGTTGGCTGCGACGAACCTCGCGTTGCGCAGGCGCTTTCCGGCCGCGCGGGCGTTGGCCGTGCGAAGCTGGGCTTCGACGATCGACAGGCCTACGAACTCGAAATTGGGATGGGCGGCGGCGAGCTGGGTGATCCCGCCCCCGATCCCGCACCCGGGTTCGAGCACGCGTTGGCCGCCTGCCGCGGGGTCGAGAGCGAGCTCCGAGAACACCACGTCGGTGGTGGCGCGGATCGCAGCGTCGAGAGAGCGGGCGGTTTCGAGATCCCAGCCGTAGTGAAGTTGGGCAGGGTGATCGCTGCGGGCCCAGCCGGCCGCGATGGCCTGCAGCACCGAGAGAGGACTGGCCCACAGCTTGTAGACGCCCTCGCCCATGTCGTAGTGGGCATCGAGCGCCTCGCGCGCGGCGGGCTCGTCCAGGGACTGATAGCTGCGATGCGCGTCGTCGTGGCTGCTCATCGTCCGGCTGCGCGATCAGCGCAAGTTCCGTGGGACAATTCCGTCCCGCGCGCCCATGGCGAAATTGGTAGACGCAAGGGACTTAAAATCCCTCGACGAAAGTCATGCCGGTTCGACTCCGGCTGGGCGCACCAGCGCATCGCGCAACGTGGATTCACCGCCCCCGGAACTGCGGACGGCGCTTTTCCATGAATGCCTTGCGCCCTTCCTGATAGTCCTCGCTCGCCATGCAGCGTGCAATGGCCGCACGACCGGTCGCGAAGTCTCCCTGCGGCGCGATCAGGGCATCGATGATGGTCTTGGATGCCGCCTGGGTGAGCGGCGCGTTGGCGGCGATGGTCATGGCCATCTCGTGCACATAGGCGTCGAGCTCGGCGGCCGGCATTACACGGCTCACCAATCCGATGGCTGCGGCCTCCGCGGCGGAATAGCGTCGAGCCGTGTACATGATCTCGCGAGCTGCGGCGTGCCCGACGGTGGCGACGATCCGCGCGTGTCCCGGCACCCCGTACCCGAGGCCAAGCCGCGCCGCGGGCACAGCGAACTGGCTGACATCGGACGCATACCGAAGGTCGCAGGACAACGCCGTGGCGAGCCCGCCACCGATGCAGAAGCCGTGGATCAGGGCGATCACCGGTTTGGGCGAGTGTTCCAGCGCGTGGTGGGCGTCGTTCAGCAGTTGCTCGTAGGCGCGCACCGCATCTTCGCTGGAACGCTGCGATTCGAACTCGGAGATGTCCGCGCCTGCTGCAAATGCGACGGTGCCCTCCCCTCGCACGACCACGCAGCGAATGGCCGGATCCGCGTCGAAGTCGCGCATCGCGATCGGGATCGCGCGCCACATGTCGGCGCTGAGCGCGTTGCGCCGTTCCGGATTGTCGAGCACCAGGCGCCCGATGGGCCCCTCCCGTTCCACCCTGACTTGTCCTCGACTCACCGCATGTCTCCTCAAATGACCTTGTCGTTGCGCAGCCCGGCGATCTCGTCGGCGCCAAGACCGAGCTCCCGCAGCACTTCGTTGGAATGCTCTCCCGCCGCACCCATGGCCCGCCTCATGGTGGCCGGTGTTCGCGAAAGCGAGAACGCCGGGCCCACCAGATCGATGTTGCCACCGTCGCTCCCCGGCACGGGCACGGCCATGCCGAGATGGCGCACCTGCGGATCGTCGAACACGGCATCCATCCGATTGATCGGGCCGGACGGCACACCGGCTTCATTGAGCCGTTGCATCAGCTCGGTCGAACTCAGTTCGCGCGTGCGCGCCGCGATCAGGGCATTCAGTTCGACGCGATTCGCGGAGCGGAGATCGGCCGTGACGAACTCGGGACGCGTGGCGACGTCCTCCATGTCCAGCGCCTTGCACAGCCGACCGAAGATCACCGTGCCGCTTGCCGCGATGTTCACATGCCCGTCCGTCGTCGGAAACACGCCCGTCGGAATCGACGTCGGATGATCGTTGCCTGCCTGCTCGGGAATCTCGCCTTCCACGAGCCAGCGTGCCGCCTGGAAATCCATCATCGCGATCATCGAGGACAGCAAGGAGCTCTGAACCCACTGCCCCTTTCCGGACACGGCACGCTCCTGCAGCGCGATCAGGATGCCCAGTGCAGCAAACAGGCCGGCACTCAGATCCGCGACCGGGATGCCGGCGCGGACAGGGCCTTGTCCGGGCAGTCCTGTGACGGCCATCAGTCCGCCCATGCCCTGCGCGATCTGGTCGAAGCCGGCCCGCGTGCGATACGGCCCGGTCTCCCCGAAACCCGAGATGCTCGCGTACACGAGCCGCGGGTTTTCGCGGGAGAGCGTGTCGTAGTCGATGCCCAGCTTGTGCTTCACGTCCGGGCGATAGTTCTCCACCAGCACGTCGGACTGCCGCACCAGCCGCTTCAGGATGTCGACGCCGCGCGGGTCCTTGAGATTGAGCGTGAGCGAGCGCTTGTTGCGATGCAGATTCTGGAAGTCCGATCCGCGGCGGGCACCGAACCCGTCGTCCTCGTCGCCGGGAATCTCCACCTTGATGACATCGGCGCCCCAGTCCGCGAACTGCTTCACGCACGTGGGGCCGGCCCGCACGCGGGTGAGGTCGAGGACCTTGAGATGGGCAAGCGCTGCCATGGTCATCGGGGGCGCACGACCCAGCGATCGCGCTCGACCTGATGGAAGAATTCCTCCACCACCTGGTTGAACAAGGCAGGCTCCTCCAGATTCAGCACATGGCCGCTCTGGGGCAGCATCACGAGACCGGCGGAGCGGATCGTGCGCTTCATCATCAGGGAAGGCTCCAGCGTCGAATCGTCCTCATCGCCGGCCACGACCAGCAACGGCGTCTCGATGCCGGCCATCGCGTCCTTCAGCGAATAGAGCGACGGACGCCGGCCCTGGTAGCCCAGCATCGTGTTGGCCGAGCCCAGCGCGGAGTGTTCGGCGAACTGCCGGACGAAAGTGGCGAAGCCCTCGGGGTCCTTGTCGCGAAACTGCAGGCGCGCGGGACCATGCCCGTACGTCGCGGCCATGTGCGCCATGCCCTGCTCGAGCATGACTCTGGCGTTGACCTGGGCTGCGGCCTGGAACTCGGCGTATTCGTCGGGATGCGCGCCGTAGCCGCACCCCGCCACCACCGCACCGATCACCCTGTGTGGATAGCGCATCGTGAAGTGCAGAGTGGCAAAGGCGCCCATTGACAAGCCCACCACGTGGGCCCGTTCGATCCCGAGGCCGTCCATCACCGCGAGAATGTCGTCGCGCGCAGCGTCCTGGGAGTACGCGTCGGACGACGGCGGCACGTCGGAGGGCGGATAGCCGCGGGCGCTGTAGGTGATGCAGCGGTAGCGCCGGGAGAAGTGGTGCACTTGCGGCGCCCAACTGCGGCCGTCTCCCGCGAATTCGTGGACGAACACGATGGGCAGACCCGAACCGCAGTCCTCGTAGTGGAGCCTGACCCCATCGGGGGTGGAGACAGTGGGCATTTCGCGCGGCCTGAGATGTTGGTTGGCCGAGTGTAAGGGATCATGCGATCGGTGGCACGGTCCCCGGCGGGGTCCTGACGATTGGCGATGCGGTCTGTCTTGTTCGCTGAAGCCTGACCGATTCGAGGCGCGGGCACCGACTTCGAGGGAATTGGATTTCCGTGAACTGCGGGCTTTCCGTGAACTGCGCGACCTGTTTGCTCGCTCTCCTGCTGCATCGTGGTACCGGGGCGCCATCCGGCGCCCTCCAGCCGCCGCTGCCGCCGGATGGCGAGGCCGCCGACCCGCCCGATCCGTGCGCATTTCGCGCGTCGGGCAGCTTCGATCCGAACCCCGGGCAACGCCGCGGGCGCGCCGACGGGCTCGTCTCACGATATAGTTCCTCACTGCCCGCGACCCGAACACGAAGACGGCATGACCAAGAACAAGATGTCAGGCGAGGAATTCCATCGACGCGTTCGCGGCTCGCCGCAGGAACGCGCGAGGGTGTTCCAGGAACTGCACGAGACGCACTACCGCGAACTGACCGGCCGCTTCCTGGCCAAGCGGATCAGCCGGGGCGAGGCCGAAGAATACGCCGCCGAAGTCTTTCTCCGCCTCTGGCGCTACTGCGAAAAGCTCGACGGCAGGACGCCGCCCATCCACTACATGAACCGCGTGGCATCGAGCCTCATCGCCGACCACTTCGAAGCCCTCGGGACGTGGCATCCCGGTCAGGAGGCGGAGGAAGACGCCGCCGAGGCCGAAAACGACGATGCCTCTGCACCGGGCGAAACGGCGGGCAGTGCGCGTCCTCCATCGGGCGGACTGACCGCAGACATGCCCGATGAGGTGGAAGACGTCGAGCACGGGCGCGCGCGCTTCGACGCCGACGAGGCCTTCCGTATCGTCACGCTCTGCGCCAAGCGTGCCTGGGCAGCGTTCGAGAAGGACTACCCCGTGGAGGCGGACGTTCTGATGACCTACGTGATCGATGGGCTGTCCACGGAAGAGGTGCAGGCGCTGCTGCGATGTGCGTCGCCCGGCGCAGCCCGCGAAAAGCTCTCGCAGCTTCGCAAGAAGCGGGAGAAGTACTGCCTGCAGTATTGCGAAACACCGGACTGCTCATGAGCACGGCGCGAGGAGAACGGGCATGAAGAAGGACCATCAGCACTGGGTCGCGCTGCTGGGCGGTGAGGATGTCCCCGACGCCCCCGACCACATCCGCGCAGATGCCGCGAGAACCCGTGCCGTTCTCGAAGAGGCTCGGGAGGAGCAGTCATCCTTGAGCGAGGCGGAGGGTGTCGACGTCGCGGCCAGCTGGGCCCGTCTCGCCGCCAAGGCGACCTCCGAGGGCCTCATGCCCGCAGCGCCGCTGCATGGTGGTGCCGGCGAACCGAGGCGCCGCGTCGGAAAGTTCTGGGCGAGCCTTTCGGCCGTGGCTGTCGGCATCGCGGCGTTGCTCGCAGTGTTCCTGCCACCGATGATGGTGGGTACCCGGGGCGGACGCGAGACCTTGCCCGCGGTCATCGTCGACGATCCCGCACAGACGGCCGATGCGCTGGCCGAGGACCTCAGGGGCGTCGGCGTGAAGACGAAGGTCGAGTTGCCAGGGGAGCCCCCCGGGAGTGCACGCTTGATAGTCGAAGTGCCGGGCATCCTGCACGATGGCGACCCGGTCGATCAGGTACTCGAACGCTACCAGGTGCCCGCGACCACCAGTTCCAGCTTCACCATCCAGTTCCAGAAGCGCTGACGCCCATTCCCGCCGGTCGCGAGGTCACGAGATCGGCGGCGTCGGGGCGTGGCTCGGGATGAGATCAAGCATCCATGACGCCCGAAGAAGCACCCAGCGCCTGCGATAGCAACATGCCGCTTCGGCCGCGAACGTATGCGTCGCGCACCTGATAGCGACCCAAGCTTCCCGTCTTCTTCTTCGAGCGCGGCGATTTGCCGCGAGTTACCGAGACGAGGACAACATGACGACCGACACCCTCCGCATACCCGACCTGCAAGACGCCACGTCCTGCTCGCACCGGGCCGCACTGAGCCACGAGTTCAATCGGGTGTGTGATTGCCGTGCCATCCGCCCACACCTTCCGTCGGAAACCCCCTCGGAACGCACGAGCGATCCGCGCGGCGATGAGTGACTCGGACTCGTGAGAGATGCGCGCGATAGCTTTCGTTACCGCGGCATCGTCGTGAACGACAGCGTCCCTTCCGATACGGCAACTTCCTTGTCGGCCTTGGGCTTCACGCCGCGCGTCAGCGCCAGACCCTGGGTCACGTTGCCCACGCTGCCCACGATCTCGTAGTAGCCGCTTAAGCGATTCCATCGGCGCTGCGGCAGACCGGCCGGGCGCCGCGTCGCAGCGATCACCTGGATGTGCTCCACGCCGAAGGGCGCCTGAACCACGAAGCCGCCATTGGCCACGGGAAGATGGTGGTTCACCTTGTCGGGCGGGATGTACTGGATGAAGGGCGCGCTGTCGGTTTCCCAGTTCTCGGGCCGCCCTCCTCCGCCCGGCTCACCGTGCAACGGGAGGAGATACGAGAACTGCTGTCCGTCGACCATCGTGTGTCCGACGACGTAGTAGAAGGCTGCCGTGTTGGACCGGATCAGCAGGGTCACCGGCTCGCCGTTGCGGAACAGGAGATCCCGTCCGCCCTTCGTCGTCGTGACTTCCACCTTGAGGGCGCCGGATTCCGCCGCGCCTTCGCGCAGCAGGCGCTCGAAGCTGGGTGCGCGCGGGTTGACCTCGTACCCGGCGTAGGCGGCCGGCAGCAGACGGACCGTGCGTACCGCCGCAACATCACCTTCGGGAACATTGAGCAGTTCGAGCGATACGTCGACCAGCCCTTCCGGCAGGACGCGATACTCCGCCTTGCCCGACAGCATCTTGCCGCCTCGGCCCGAGGCCTCGGCACGGAGTGCCTTGCCCAGCGCGTCCCCGAAGGTCGTCGTCTCCTCGCTGTCCGGGGCGACGATGGGGTCGAGGCTCGCGAGATATCCCTTCACGTCGCGGAAGAGCACGCGCGCCGCCAGCGCGAGCGAATCGACCGATTGCTCGAGACCTTCGATTTCCCGCAGCAAGGCAGTTTCGGTGGCGGGGGCCTCTTCGGAGGGCTCCCCCAGCGCCACGGCCACGAGGCGATGGTCCGTGATCGCGCGCAGTCGGGCGAGTTGTTCGGAAAGCATGGCATGCCGCTGTCTGGGATCCTTCACGGTCGGCAAGGCATTCTTCGCGGCGTCGAATTCCGCGAGCAGGTCGGCCAGCTTGCGGCGGTAGAGGGGCACCGCAGTCTTCGGGTCGAGTACGGCGCGGGCGCCATGTCGCTCGCCGTCGCCGGGAATGCTGTCGTAGCGCAGCCCCAGCATGGGCAGGTTGGCCTCCGTGCGCTTGAGCACCCGGGAGCCGCAGTCCTCTGCCCTGCGGCCCGCGACCTGGGTGCACGATTCCACCACGGAAAGCACACGGGTCTGGATCGTTCCGACGAGATCGGCCGCGGCTCGCTGCCGTGCCTCGTCGACACTGGCGCCGTAGCCGCGCCCCTCCAGGGCATGGGCGAACGGTGCCACCATCAGCACACTGGCGAGAGCCGCCAAGGCAGCCAGCCAGTTCCGCATACGGCCGATCTTCGTTCCGTGGTTCATCTCGTGACCCTTCGTCGAATTCCAGGAGAGGACGGCGTGATGATCGCACGCCGCCCCGGTTCCGACACTTGACCGGCGATCACTGACCCGCGACACCCTTCGCGATCTCGGCCGCCAGTTCGTCCTGGGCCTTCTTCGCCTTGAACTGCTGCCACAGGGCGGCGTCGCTGTTCATGCTCGACTTGAGCGCCTTCTCGGTCGCCTGACGCGCGACCGTGGGGTCGAGTCCGACCAGAACGTACATCGTGCCCTTGCCGCTGATCGCATTGCGGAATGCCGTGGAGCCCGAGATCGTCTCGGAGGTGATGAGCTTGGAGACACTCGTGTTCACCTTGTCGACCGTTTCCGACGACGCCGCGCCGGTGGTCTCCACGTACTGCTTCACCATGTTGTTCACATGGACCTTCATCTGCTGTGCGAGCTTCACCCGGGCGTCCGCCATGGCCTGGTCCTTCTGAAAGGACACGCCCGCGCCGGTCTTCTCGTAGGCACCGACCGCCGAGACGGCTACGCCTTCCACGGGGGCGTCACACACCCAGCCCGGCGCAGCCTCCTGCGGCGCATCGGGGAACACGCACTCCGCCGAGGCGCGCAAGCCGCCGTCCTTGTCCTTGCCGAACATCCCGCAGCCGGTCATGACCGCGGCCACACTGGCCAGCACCACTGCACGTTTCCACATGTCCGCCTTCTCCTGTATCAGTTGCCTGGGGTATCCAGGAGCGGAAGATGCCGCTCCATACCCGGGATGACGCTGAAGCGGACGGATTGTCAGGATGCCGTGAATTGAATGTGACGCGGGAGGCGCGCGCCGGAATATCGGCGAGGCAGATGGCGCGGCGAGACTTTGTAGCCCGGGCCATGCCCGGGGCTTTGCCGGCGGGTCTATCCCGGACGAAGTCCGGGCTACGGGACTCGAGCAGATCTCGTAGCCCGGGCTATCCCGGGGCAGTGCCGGCGGGGCCACCCCGGACCAAGTCCGGGCTACGGGTTTTGAGCAATGGGACTGTGGGTCGTGGAATTTCTTACGGCAACGACGGGGCGCAGGTCCTGGGTCAAGGCAGCGACCGGGCCACCCGGAATCCCCAGTACAGGTCGCGATTCGCCGGCTGGTCCCCCGTGCGGTCGGCGGCGCGCAAGTACGGCGCCTGATGGAACCAGCCGCCGCCCCGTGCCACGCGCCGGGTGCACTCGCCGGTCGTCCACGCGCTCCCGTCCTGCGGCGCGCCGCGGTAGTGCCAGTTCCAGCAGTCCTCCACCCACTCCGGCACGCTGCCGCTCATGTCGTGCACGCCGAAGCCGTTGGCCGGTTTGCGGCCCACCTTCTGGGTGCGGTCCGAACTGTTGGCGCTGTACCACCCGGCCGTGTCCGGATTGTCACTGCCGCAGTAGGTCTGCCGCCGGCCGCCGCGGCAGGCGTACTCCCATTCAGCTTCGCTTGGCAGGCGGTACGGACCGCTCGTGCTGCCGGACACCTTCTTGTTGAGCTTCGCGATGTACGCCCTGGCGTCCTCCCAGCTCACGCGGTCCACGGGGCAGTCGTCGCCACAGTCCTTGAACTCGCTGGGGCTCGTGCCCATCAGCGCCCGCCATTGGCCTTGCGTGACCTCGAACTTGCCCAGGGCGAAGGATCGTATGCGGACACCGTGGGCCGGGTGTTCGTCATCGTCGCCCTCGCCTTCCGGACTGCCCATCTCGAACTCGCCGGCGGGAATCACCACGAGTTCCGGGCAGCTCTCGCAGTCGCGCCAAGTCTTGCCCAGAGGAGTCGGAGCCGGTTGAGCCGTGGGCGGCGGTGGTGGCGGAGCAGGCTGCGGCGTGGCCTTTTGCGTTGGCGCTGGTGTCGGCGGCGGCGACTTCGAAGGCGCCGCCGCCATCCAGAGGGGAAACGACCCGACCGACTGGTCGTACATAGCCGGCACCTGCGTGTGCCCGACACTCTGCGCGAGCCGCCGGACTTCCTGGCGCACGGAGCGAACCACGTCGTGCACCGGTACACCAGGATTTCGCATCTGTTCCAGCCACACGCGCATGAAGACCCCGTTGGGCGAGTTGTCCCGATCGCCGAGGCGGTCGAGCGCGCGCTGATTCGCTCCTGCCGAGTAGACGACCATCTGACCTTCGGCCGGGGACGTCGGCGCGAGGCCCCGCGTTCCGGCCGCGCGCATCTTCCCGCCGAAGGGATTGTCGCGACAGGCATCCACGATGACGAGCGTGAACCGTGGCTGCTTCTCCGCGAGGTCTTCGAGAAGCCGGTGCAGCGGAAACGCATCGTCGCGCACCTGCATGGCATCGTTGTCGCGCACATCGACCGGGAGCAGGAAGCTCACGCCGCTCAACTGCACGCCGTGGCCCGCGAAGTACACGACGACCTCGTCGCCGCCGGCTACGCGACCGAGAAGCTGGCGCACCTGCTCGTTCATCTGGTCACGCGTGAGGTTGACGGCCACGACGACCTCGTCGAATCCGCCCTCCTTGAGGGCGCGGCCGAAGTCCCTGGCGTCCTGCACGGCGTTCAGCAGCGACGGCTTCACAAAGGTGTAGTCGTTGTTGCCCATGACCAGGGCCAGACGGGCGGCCTGCGCCGGAGCGGCGAGCATCACGAAGAGACCGGCAAGAAACGCGGCCCGCCATCCACGCCAGGCGAAAGCATTCCGGAGCAGGATCCGGCTCGCACTCCGACCCGCCAACCATGCTCGACTAGAGTTCAACACGCCTCCCCGGTGACACAAAAATCGGAAAACATCGCCATCTGCCGCAGCGCAGGACTTCGGCTGGACCTCTCCATGGATAGACGCCGTCGCATCCGAAGCGTCAGGAGTCATCGCATCGACGCCCCAGCAACCGACGGCCATGAGAGTTCCGACCATTGCCGGTAAGGCCTTGTTCGCCGCACAATGGGTTCGCCCTGGCGGGATCGTAGCATCGGCGCCGGACATGCCGAAACTCGCACGGCATCCTGACAGTGGGCGTCTTCATGCGTCTTGTCTCGGGAAGGCAGATCGGGCGCGAGGTCTGCGTGACTTGCCTGACTCAGCCTCACCAGAACCAGTGAAACTCTTTCGGGGACTGCCAATGAAATCGCATCTGAGCCTTCTGGGTACCGCCGTCGTCCTGGCCGCCGCGACCTTTGTCGGCTCGCCTGCAGTTGCACAGACGGACCCTTGCGCCAAGGAGGAGAGCCGGCCGACGAAGCTCACCCCCGAGACCATCCGCGAGCGGGCCAAGTCCATCCAAACCATGCGCGAGTTACTGAAGGACCCGGATGCGACGGTACGACTGGCTGCGCTGGATGCCACACTGACTTCGTGCGATGCGGCGATGCGTGAAGTGGGCTACGAAATCGCCTTCGGCAGCGCCGATCAGACCATGCGCGCGCTCGCGCTCAAGCACCGCCTGCTCAGCATGAAGCAGTTCGTGGTGGAACTGATCCCGCCTGAGAATGTAGACGATGCGGAGCAGGCTCTCATCGCGAGTTACGCCCTCAAGCACCCCGTCTTCGTCGGCACGAAGAGCCTCTCGACCGGCGATTTCAGTCCTCAAGGCAACATCATCGGGACGGTCAGCGGCCTGGAAGTCCGCATTCAGGACTACAACTGGATCGTGCGACTGCGCCTTGGCGAAGGGGCGGTCCTCATGGGGCAGGTTTCGCAGGGGAAGGTCATGGTCCCGGCGCGGGTGGTACTGCGATAGGGCCCCTGTCGTCTGGACACCCTTGCCTCAGGGCATCGTCCTGACCACCCGGAATCCGAGGTGCTTGTTCCGGATCAATGTGCGATTCCAGTCCCGGTTGGCGGAGCGCACATACGCGGGATCGTTGACCCACGAACCGCCGCGCACCACCCGGCGGGAGCAGTCCCCGTCTGTCCAGGGTGAGCCGCCGGACGGGGCGCTGCGGTAGGTCTCGTTCCAGCAGTCCTCGGTCCACTCCCACACGTTGCCCAGCATGTCGTGCAACCCGAAGTCGTTGGCCCGGTAGCTGCCCGCCGGCGCGGTGTGCGCGAAGCCGTCGTCGCACGCGAAAAGGGGCAGTCCCCAGTTGAATTTCCGCCTGGCCGACTGATCCGCGCCATTGGCGAATCGGCAACCTTCGTTCTCGCCATCCCCCCAGTGACGGACGGTCGACTTCCCCGCGCGCGCGGCGTACTCCCACTCCGCCTCGCTCGCCAGCCGGTAGGTCTGACCGCTGCGCTTCGACAGCCACTGCACGTACGCCTGCACGTCATCCCAGTCGACGCAAACGACCGGGTGGTCGTCGAACTGTTCGTAGCCGGGATTCTCCCAGCCGAGGGCCCGGTTCAGCTTCCAGTCCTTGCCGTCGTACTCGTAGCACCCGTTCGCCGACCGGCCGGTGTCCCGCGCGAATCGCCGGTATTCGCCGCGCGTCACTTCCGTCTTGCCCATTGCGAAGGCCGCAATCTGAACCGTCCGCTGCGGGCCTTCCCGCTCCTGCCGATCGGGCTCGTCCGCGGGTGACCCCATATCGAAGTTCCCGCCCTGGATCATCACCATCTTCGGACAGCCGCCGCAGTCCTCGAACTCGCGGCCGGGTTTGGCCTCTTCCGGAACCGATGGCGAAGCGACGGGCGCCGCCCCTTTGCGCAGCGCCGCGATGCGGATCCGCGCAGCTGCAACGAAGCGGCCCTTGGGGAAAGCATCCAGGTAGGCCTGGTATGCCTCGGGGACATCGGCCGACTTGGCAGCGTCGAAGGCTGCGGCGTCGGCGTCTCCGCGCGCCGCAGAGTCATCGGCCTTGCGAACACCACCACCCGGCCCCTTGAAGTAGAACCGGCCGACAGCGGCGTTGTAGAACGCCGGCAACTGCTCGTGCTGCACGCTCTGCGCGAGGCGATGGACCTCCTCCTTAACGCGTTCCATCAGTTCTCCCGCGTGCACGCCCTCCTCCTCGATCGCCTTCACGAAGACCCGCGTGAAGACGCCGTTGGGGGATTTGTCGTCCGGCCCGAGCCGGTCCAGCGCCTTCTGCCCCTCGCTCGCCGAGTACATCACCATCTGCCCTTGCGCCGCGGCGGCGGCCGGCACGAGCCCGCGGGTCCCTACGTTGCGGCCATTGCCCTTGAACGGGTTGTCTCGGCAGGCGTCGATGACCATCAGAGAGAACTTGGGCCGCTGATCCGCCACGCTGGACAGCAGATAGTTGAGCGGCACGGCATTGAATTGCACGTTCCGCTCGTTGTCGCCGCGGATGTCCACCGGCAGCAGGTAGTTCACACCCTTGATCTCGACTGCGTGACCGGCGTAGAACACGACCGCCTCATCACTGCCACCGAGGGTCTCCGGAAAGCGGGAAATGGCATCGAGCATGCGCTCGCGGTCGGCATTGAGCACCGGCGGCGCGACCTTGAAGCCGACCTTCTCCAGCGCCCTGGCCATCGCCTTGGCGTCCGCGACGGCATTGCGGAGCGGGTCGACGCTCACGTAGGCATCGTTGCCGATGACGAGGGCGCGGCGTTCGGCGAAGGCGTGAGGGGTGGCGATCAACGCCACGGACAGTGTCAGGAGAGCAAAGAGCAGGCGAACTGTGAGGCGCATGGTCTGAGTTGCGGTCGTGCACGCGTTAGGCGTCGGTTTATTCGGTCAGAACGAGTCAATGATGCCGTGGAGTCAAGGCACCGTCTTCACCACCCGGAACCCGACGTTCCCCGGACGCGCCGAGGGCGACGCGTTCCGGCGTGCTGCCGCACGCACCCACACCGCGGCATCGCTCGCCGACCCGCCGCGGATCACGCGACCCCGGCAGCCGTACTCGACCCAGGCGGAAGCATCACGCGGCGCGCCGTCGAAGTTGCCGTGCCAGCAGTCCTCTGTCCATTCCCAAACATTGCCGGTCATGTCGTGCAGCCCCCAGGCATTCGCCTGCTTGCCGCCGACGGTCTGGGTGCGGCGCTGGCTGTTCTGCGTGAACCATCCGGCGTAGTCGGCCGTATCGCTGCCGCAGAACTCGCGGTCGGTCCCGGCGCGGCAGGCGTACTCCCACTCGGCTTCCGTCGGGAGGCGATAGGGCCCTTCCTCGCGGCCGACGAGCTTCCGGTTCAGCTTGCCGATGAACATCTTCACTTCGTCCCAGCTCACGCGCTCCACCGGGCACTCGTCGCCGCAACGGCTTGCGGCGCTGGGGTTGCGGCCCATGAAGGCGACCCACTGCTTCTGCGTGATCTCGAAGCGGCCCATGGCGACGGCGCCGACCTGAACCGAGCGGATCGGCATCTCCTCCTTGCGACCCCGGCTGGCGGCGCTGCCCATCTGGAAGACGCCGGCGGGCAGAGTGATCATCTCGGGGCAGTCGTCGCAGTCGCGGAAACCGTTCGGCGTGGGTGTCGGTTCGGGCATCGGTGCGGCCGGCACGGGGTCGCTCTTCACGGGTACGGGCTGCGAAGCTGGCGGCGGCACCGCCGTGGGCTTCGAAGCGGCAACCGCCTGGCCGCCGCGAAACACGAAGTCCTCCAGTGCCGAGTCGTACACGGCCGGCAGCTGGTCGTGATTCACCTTCTTGGCGAGGCTGAACACGCGCTTGCGCACGCTGGTGACCACATCGCGGACCTTCACGCCGGGCACGGCCATCTCTTCGAGGAACACGCGCGTGAACACACTGTTGGGCGCGGCGTCGCTGTCGCTCAGCCGGTCCAGGGCACGCTGCCCGGCGCCGGCCGAGTAGACGATCATCTGCCCGGCGGTGAGGGTGGCGGGCGCCAGCCCACGGGTGGCGACATTGCGACCCTGGCCCTTGAACGGGTTGTCGCGGCACGCATCGATGATGAGCAGCGTGAAGCGCGGGCGCTGCGCGGTGAGCCCTTCGGAGATCTTCTGCATCGGCAGGGCGTCGTCCTGGACCTGCCGGTCGCTGTCGCCGCGGATGTCCACGGGCAGCAGGTAGTTGATGCCGCCGAGTTCCACGGCGTGGCCGGCGTAGAACACGACAACTTCGTCGCCGCCGCTGACCGTCGCCTCGAAGTTACGGACCGCCGCGTTGATGCCGTTGCGGTCCTGATCCAGGGCCATCATCACCGCAAACCCGGAACGCTCCAGCTCGGCCGCCATCGCCATGGCGTCGGCCTTCGCGTTCTTCAGCGCGGAAATGACGCGGTAGCTGTCGTTACCGATCACGAGGGCGAGCCTGGCCGCACTGGCGTAGGGTGCCGTGACCAGCGTCAAGAGAACGAACAACAGCAGAAGGCGGAAAAATCGCATAACGGACTCTCTCTTGTTGTGGCCGACGCCGGCTTCCGGGGGATGCTAGCACCCCGCGCTCGCTCGGCCAGGCTTCGATGGAGGAGACGTCGGAAGGGGCTGCCCGTCAGGATCGAGCGATGCCAGCGTCTCGCTTGGTATAGTCGGGGCGCCATCTTGTGATGCGGGAGCTGGTTGCCCCATGCTCGTGATCCGTCGCCTGCTGTGTATCGTCGTTCTCCTGCTGGGCAGCGCGCCCGCGCTGGCGGTGGAGCGCTATGCCCTCCTCGTGGGCGTCAGCGAGTACCCGGGTCTTCGCCAGCAGGGGCTCGCCGGCAAGGATCTCAAGGGCCCGCGCAACGACGTCCGCCTGCTGGCGGATACGCTGCGGCAACTGGGCTTTCCCGCCGCGAACCTGCGCGTCGTAGCCGACGGGGTCCAGGGTCTGCCCGCCGCACCGCAACCCTCTCGCGCCGCCATTCTCGCGGCGTTCGACGAACTGGTGAACCGGCTGCAACCAGGTGACTTTCTCTTCGTGCATTTCTCCGGACACGGCGCGCAGCAGCCCGAGCGCGACCCGGGCCAGGAGGCCGACGGCATGGACGAGGTGTTCCTCCCGCGCGATGCCGGGCTGTGGGACACCGCTACGCGCACCGTCCGCAACGCCATCACCGACGACGAGATTGCGGTACGTCTGCAGCGGGCCGCAGCCCGCGGGGCCGGCGTATGGAGCGTGTTCGACACCTGCCACTCGGGCTCGATGACGCGAGGGTCCATCGCCGCCCGCGGCCTCACGGCACGCGAACTCGGCATTCCGCTGGCGCCCCGGGGCGCCGCCGATCCGATCCCGGCGTCACGCAAGCGGTCCCTGGAGGTAGCCGGCCAGACCCGTTCGGTGGCCTTCTTCGCCACTTCCGCGCAAAGCACCACGGCGGAGTTCCGTCCAAGTCTGCTGCAGGACGTCTACGGCCTGTTCACTTACGTGCTGGTGGAAGGCCTGCGCAGCTTTCCGGGCGTCACGTACCGACAGCTCGGCGAGTTCATCCAGCAGCGCTATGGCGCGCTGGCCATGGCGGAGGCCGGCGTGCCGACCTTCGAGGGCGATCTCGATGTTCCGCTGTTCGGCGACGCCGCCGTCCCGCGTATCCGGCAGTGGCCAGTGCACGTCGAGGACGGCACGCCATGGATCGACGCCGGCGTGCTGAGCCTGTTCGACGAAGGCGCGCGCTTCGCGCTGCTCCGCGGGCCGATGGCTTCCCCCGACGACGCGGTCGCGTTCGCGCGGGCGGCCAATGTGTCCGCCACTCGTGCGCGGCTCATCCCGATCGATCGCGACGGCAAGGCGCTTCCCGCGTCCTCGCTGCCGTTGGCGGATGGCCTGTTCGCCCGCCTCGTCGATGCGAATCCCCAGTTTCAGGTCCGCGCGGCGGTACGCGTCGAGCGGGATACCGAAGGGCGTGCGCGTGCCGTGCGTCCCGAGATCCGCGACACACTGGCGAGCCTGCGCACGAATCCAGGCCGCGGTCCGCGGTTGCTCTGGGTCGAAGAGAGTGACTCCGCGGAGCTGGAAGTCCTGGTGGCTTCCGGCAAGGTGTTCGTCCGCGCACAGGCCTCTCCGCTGGTGGTTGCCGGCGCGGACGCCACGCCTTCCGTCGACATCCCGCGGGCAGGCGCCTCGGCTGCGGCACTCGGCGCGTTTGCCGACGACCTGCGGCTCCAGCTCCATCGCGCGGCGAAGGCGGTCAACCTGCTGCGCGTCGCCAATCAGCACGCGCCGGATGCCGCCACGACGAAGATCCGCACCTGGGTCGTCGTACGCCGAGCCGGGTCGAAGCAACTGGTGACGCTCGACGCGAGCGCGCTGCCGTCCCTCGGCGCCGGCGACGAGATCTTCGTGTTCGCGGAGAACGGCGAGCGCGTCGGGGTGGACATCACGATCTTCGCGATGGACCCCCACCAGCGCCTGCACGCGGTGTTTCCGACTCAGGACGAACCGGACAATCATCTTCCCGGGCAGACGCCGCGACGCCAGATCGGGCGCGGATTCGACCTGAGCGACGAAGTGCCGGGCGTCGAGCGCCTGGTGATCCTCGCCACTCGCCGCGCCCCCGGAGCAGGCTCGCTGGGCAGCGATTTCCGCTATCTGGCCGAAGATGCGCCGCCCTCCTCTTCGACCGCGCGGACCCGAAGCCTCGGCGACGATGGCGGCGACATGCTCTCCCAGGCCATGGGCGAGGCGCCTCCCGACGGCGGGCTCACTCGCGGCATCGGCCGTCCGAAGCGCGATCTGACCATGTGGGTCTACGGCTGGCGCACCGTGAAGGCGCCTTGACGGGCGCCAAGACGCTTGCGCCTGCGCGCGGCGGTATGACGAAAGTCAGATGCCGACGAGGCCGAACATCGCGCCCAGTCGCAGTCCGACCAGACCGATGCCGATGACACCGATCGTCACCTGCACGCTCGAGACGGCGGCTGCAGCCACCGCCCGTCCTGCCAGATGGCCGAGCGTCAATCCCACCAGCGCGCCGAACCAGGCTCCCACCGCGGGATTCCCCGCACCCACGGCGTAACCGCCGAATCCTCCCAGTACTGCCAGCACGGCTGAGAGAGCGCCAGCGAATGCGCTGTCCTTGCGATTCCTTGTCTGCATGTCGAGGTCTCCTTGGAGTATGTCCGTTGTCCGCGCTGCCGGGCGATCTCGCGCGGCGGCCAGGTAACAGGACAGACGGCAGCCGGAGTCCCGAGTCAGGCGCTGCCCACCCCTGCAGATAAATCCGTAGCGACCTCCTGATTCCGCCGTCATCCCCGCGTCTTGTCGGGTGTAGCGCAACCACTGCGCGCCCCACCTTACCGAGGGAGACGCTCGAAAATGAAAATGCTGTGGCAGGTGTTCCGCCGATTTCTTCTCCTGGCATCCGGATTCAGCCTGGCGATCAACCTGATCCTCCTGGTGCCGTCGCTGTTCATGCTGCAGGTGTTCGACCGGGTCTTCGCGAGCCGGAGTCTCGACACGCTGGGGCTTCTGGCGGCGATCGCGACGCTGTGGCTCGTGACGGGGTTTGCGCTGGACGTGCTGCGTCAGCGCGTGCTGGCGCAGGCTGCCGGGCATCTCGATGAGCGCTACGCGTCGCCGACCTTGCAGCGTCTTCTCGCGAACGCGTCGGATCCCACCCGGCGAGCCGACCTCGGCCAGTTGCGCGACCTGGCGTCCATCCGGTCGTTCCTGTCGGGGCCCGCGATTCACGCGTTGTTCGATGCCCCGTGGATTCTGGTCTATGGCGCGCTCATCACCCTGTTCCACCCGACGCTGGGGTTGATCGCCGGGATGTCCGCCCTCGTGTTCGTGCTGATCGCCTGGCTCTCCGACCGACTGAGCGCCACGGCCGCGGCGCAGTCCCGCGAAGCCGCCGCCCGCGCCGGCCAGTTCGTGCAATCAAGCCTGCAGGCCGCCGAAGCGGTCGGCGCCCACGGCATGGCGCCGGCCATCGCGGCGGCGTGGCTTCGGGACCACACCGAAGGCCTCGACCACGCCCGATCCGCCGCCGGGGTGGCGGGCGGCTTCGCGGCGTTCAGCCGCTTCCTGCGTCAGCTGCTGCAGATCGTGATGCTCGGGGCGGGCGCCTGGCTGGTCATCGAGCAGCACTCGTCGCCAGGCATCACCATCGCCTCGACCATCCTGCTGGGCCGGATGCTGGCCCCGCTCGAAAGCATCACGGGCAATTGGAAGTCGATCTCCGAAGCCCGCGCCGCCTGGCAACGCCTCGCCGAAGGCGCCGATCCGGCAGAAGCTCAAGCCGATGGATTCGCGTTATCGGCGCCGGAAGGACGCCTCGAAGTCCAGGGGTTGTACTTCCGCCCCTCGCCCGACGCGGCCCCCACGCTGAAGGACGTCTCGTTCACCGTCGAGCCGGGAGAAGTCCTCGCCGTGATCGGCGCGAGCGGATCGGGCAAGTCGACGCTCGCACGTCTCCTGGTCGGGTTGTGGACGCCGGCTGCGGGCACGGTCCGCCTGGATGGCGTGCACATCGGCAACTGGCGGCGCGAAGCCCTCGGTCCCCACATCGGCTACTGCCCGCAGGATGTGCAGCTCGTGTGCGGCACGGTGGCCCAGAACATCGCGCGCTTCTCCGAAGCTCCGTCCGAGTCCGTCGTGGAGGCGGCGCGTCTGGCGCAATGCGACGACCTCATCGCCCGGCTTCCCCGTGACTACGAGACCGATGTCGGCGAGGCCGGCGCCCGCCTGTCCGGCGGACAGCGCCAGCGCGTGGCTCTTGCCCGTGCCCTCTTCTGCGCACCCAAGCTGGTCGTGCTCGACGAACCGAACGCCAGCCTCGATGCCGCGGGCGAAGAAGCCCTCATCCGGGTGATCGATGCGCTGCGAAGCCGACGCATAAGCACCGTGATCGTCACCCAGCGCATGCCGATCGTGGAGCACGCGGACAAGGTCCTGATCCTCCGCGACGGCACCGTCGAGCGCTTCGGCGTGAAGAAACCCCTGCAAGTCGTGGAGGCCGCATGAGCACCCGTCGCACCGCTACCGGAAACACCCGTCATGAACGTCAGGCCGTCCGCCTGGGATGGATGGGCGCTGCCGTCGGCGCAGTCAGCACGGCGCTCTTCGCCGGCTGGGCCATGACCGCCCCGCTCGCCTCCAGTGCGGTCGCGGAAGGCGTCTTCAAGACCGACCTGAGCCGCCGCGTGGTCCAGCATCAGGAAGGCGGCATCGTCCACGCGCTGCATGTCCGCGACGGGGATCACGTCACGGCCGGACAGGTCCTCGTCTCGCTGGACGACCCGACTGTCCGCGCCGAGGCGGCCATCGTGCAGTCCATGCTGGACTCGGAGCTGGCGAAGCTCGCGCGACTCGAGGCCGAACGCACCGGTGCTCGGCAGTTCACCGCATCCGCCGTACTCGCCGCGCGCCATCAGGAAGACGCCGTGCGGACGGTGCTCGAACGGGAACGTCGCGTGTTCGACGCGCGGCGCCAGTCCCTCGACGCTCAGCTCGCGATGCTCGCCGCGCAGCAGTCGGAAGTGCGCGCGGAGATCACCGCGCTGGAGACCAATGCGCAGGCCAGTGCCGACGCCGCCGCCCAGATGCGCTCGGAGCTCGACGCCAACGAAAGGCTGCGCGCCGACGGTTTCGTCTCCGAAGTGCGCCTCACGACGTTGCGCCGCGCGCATAGCGAGTACCGGATGAAGGAATCCGCGTCGCGGGCGGACATCGCCAAGGCGCGCCAGAAGCTGTCGGACCTGGCGCTGCGCGGCAAGGCGCTGAGCGATGCGTTCGCGGCTTCCGCCGATGGCGAGATCAAGACGGTCGCGGACCGCATCGAACAGTTGCGCGCGCAGGTGGAGCCCCATGCCGACGCTCTGCGTCGCCAGCAGATCAAGGCGCCGGTGGCGGGCCGCGTGGTCGCCATGCGCGTGAACACGACGGGGGCGGTGCTGTCGCCCCGGGAGCCGGTGCTCGAGATCGTGCCGGACGACACGCCGATCGTCATCGAAGCGCGTCTTCGCACCGATGCCGTGGGGCCGGTCGTCCGCGGCAGCACAGCCACCGTGCGCCTCAGCACCCACGATCAGAGCGACGCGAAGACGCTCGAAGGTCGCGTCACCTACGTCTCCCCGGACCGCCAGACCGAACGGGAATCGGGGGCCTCCTTCTATGTCGTCCAGGTCGAGATCCTGGACGAGAGCTATCGCCAGGCGCGTCTGCCGGTGCCGCTCCCCGGCATGCCGGCCGAAGTGTTCTTCCGTCAGGGCGACCGTACCGCTCTCGACTTTCTGGTGGACCCCCTCCTGCATCGCATGCAGCTGGCGATGCGGGACAAGTAGTCCCGGCTGTACCGCAGTTCCTTCCCATCTTGTTTCATCAGGAGAAAGACCATGGCTCTGCCCAGCTTGACTGTCAGTGACATCACCGTCGGCGAGAAGGACACCTTCGCCGACTTCGTGGTCCGGCTCGATCAGCCGGCGACTTCCGCGGTCACGGTGAACTACGCCACCGACTACCGTACCGCCGTCTACGGCAGCGACTACCTTCATCTTTCCGGCACACTGAGCTTCGCGGTCGGCGAAACCGTGAAGACGGTCCGCGTCAGCCTCGTGAACGACGCGATCCGCGAGAACATCGAACACTTCGTTTTGCAGTTGAGCGGTGTCAGTGTCAATGCGACCATCGCCCGCGCCGTCGGCACGGCCACCATCGTCGACAACGACGCGCCCTCCGGCACGCCGGTCGTCACGATCAACGACTTCGTGGTGGATGAGGCGGCCGGCGAAGCCCACTTCGTGATTACGCTGGACCGACCGAGTACAAGCGTGGTGTCAATGAACTACGCCACACAGAACGGCACCGCGCTGGCGGGCAGCGACTTCGTGGCTGCCAGCGGCTCGCTCGTCTTCAGTCCCGGAGACACGGCCAAGACGGTCAGGGTCCCGCTCCTGAACGACACCGTCCCGGAGTCGGGTGAGGCATTCAACCTCGTGCTCTCGGGCATCGCCAACGCCACCACCCTCGACCCGATCGGTAACGCCACCATCGCGGAGAACGACGGACCGGTGGTGTCTGCATCGAACATCTCCGTAGATGACATCGTGATCGGCGAGAACCAGGCATACGCGGATTTCCTGGTGCGCCTGGACGCTCCGAATGCCGCGGTTGTGACCGTCAACTACAACACCGACTACAGCACCGCCGTCTACGGCAGTGACTACATTCACCACGCGGGCAAACTCACATTCGCACCGGGAGAGATGGTGAAGACTGTCCGGGTAGCGCTTGTCGACGACGCCACCCTGGAGGGGGTCGAGAGCTTCGTCCTGGAACTGAGCGGGGCCAGCGCCAACGCAAGAATCGCCCGCAATGTCGGCCACGCTACCATCGTCGACAACGACGCGACCTCCGGCACGCCGGTGGTATCGATCAACGACTTCGTGATCGACGAGGCAGCCAAGGAGGCCAGCTTCGCCGCCCTGGCAGGCAGCGATTTCATCGCCGTCAGCGGGTCGCTCAACTTCGGCCCGGGCGAGACCGCCAAGACCGTGAAGGTCACGCTTCTCAACGACACGGTGTCGGAAGCCGGTGAGGCCTTCAATCTGGTGCTGTCCGGACTGACCAACGCCACCACGCTTGACGCTGTGGGCAACGCGATCATCGCGGAGAACGACGGTGCGGTGGTGTCGAAGTCCAACATCTCGGTCGACGACATCGTGGTGAGCGAGGGGCAGACCTATGCCGACTTCCTGGTTCGGCTGGATGCGCCGAACACTGGCGTCGTGACGGTCAACTACAACACGGACTACAACACCGCAGTCTACGGCAGCGACTACGTGCACCAGAGCGGCTATCTGACCTTCGCCCCCGGCGAGATGGTCAAGACAGTCCGGGTGACGCTGGTCAACGATGCGACGCCGGAAGCGATGGAGAGCTTCGTGCTGGCGTTGAGCGGGGCCAGCGCCAACGCCAGCATCGCGCGCAACGTGGCACTGGCCACCATCGTCGACAACGACGCCTCCTCCGGCACGCCGGTGGTGTCGATCAACGACTTCGTGATCGACGAGGCGGCCAAGGAGGCCAGCTTTGTGATCACCCTGGACCGCCCGAGCACCAGCGTGGTCTCGATGAACTACGCCACGCAGAACGGCACGGCCCTGGCCGGCAGTGACTTCGTGGCCGTCAGCGGGTCTCTCAACTTCGGTCCCGGGGAGACCGCAAAGACCGTGAAGGTCACGCTGCCCAACGACACGGCGTCGGAAGTCGGCGAGGCTTTCAACCTGGTGTTGTCCGGACTGACCAACGCCACCACTTTCGACGCCGTGGGCAACGCCATCATCGCGGAGAACGACGGTGGGGTCGTGTCGAAGTCCAACATCTCGGTCGACGACATCGTGGTGAGCGAGGGTCAGACCTACGCCGACTTCCTGGTGCGACTGGACGCTCCCAACACGGGCGTGGTGACGGTCAACTACAACACGGACTACAACACCGCGGTCTACGGCAGCGACTACGTTCACCAGAGCGGCTATCTGACCTTCGCCCCCGGCGAGATGGTCAAGACAGTCCGTGTGACACTGGTCAACGATGCGACGCCGGAGGCGATGGAGAGCTTCGTGCTGGAGTTGAGCGGCGCCAGCGCTAACGCGAGCATTGCACGCAACGTGGCACTGGCCACCATCGTCGACAACGACGCGACCTCGGGCACGCCAGTGGTGTCGATCAACGACTTCGTGATCGACGAGGCAGCCAAGGAGGCCAGCTTCGTGATCACCCTGGACCGCCCGAGCACCGCCCTGGCAGGCAGCGATTTCATCGCCGTCAGCGGGTCGCTCAACTTCGGCCCGGGCGAGACCGCCAAGACCGTGAAGGTCACGCTTCTCAACGACGCGGTGTCGGAAGTGGGCGAGGCATTCAACCTGCTGTTGTCCTCTGTCGTCAATGCCACGTCGCTTGATACCGTGGGCACCGCGATCATCGCCGAGAACGACGGCACGACGGCAGCCAGTTCCATGCTCTCCGTAGCGGACATCGTCGTCGGGGAAGGACAGACCTACGCCGATTTCACGGTGCGGTTGGACGCCCCGAACACCGGCGTCGTGACCGTCAACTACAACACGGACTACAACACCGCCGTCTACGGCAGCGACTATGTGCACCAGACCGGATCGCTGACCTTCGCCGCGGGCGAGACGGTGAAGACCGTTCGTGTCTCCCTGGTCAACGATGCGACTGTCGAGTCGGCAGAGGGTTTCCTGTTCGAGCTGTCCGGTGCGAGCGCCAACGCGGCGATCTCCCGGAGCGCGGCGATGGCTACCGTCATCGACAACGACGCGACTTCGGGCACGCCGCTCGTATCCATGGGCGATGTCGTGGTTGATGAGAACGATGGTCTGGCCTACGTGGCGGTGACGCTCGACCGGCCCGCCACGGTCGGGGTACGGGTGAACTTCACCGTCGGGGCGGTCACGGCCTCCGCGGGCAGCGACTTCACGGCGTTCTCGAGCCAGACCGTGAGCTTCGCGCCGGGCGAAACCGCCAAGACGATCGCCGTGGGCCTGGTCGACGACCTCCTCGCGGAAGGCACCGAAGTCCTGGATGTGGCGATCACCAGCGTCACTGGGGCGACAGTCGCCGACGGACGGGGGCGGATCGTCGTCAACGCCAGTGACGGGGTGATCGCCGCCGTCTCGACGGTGAGTGTGGGCAACATCACGGCGGTCGAGGGCGACGGCTACGCGGAGTTCCAGGTGCGTCTGAGCGCCCCGAATGCCGCGCCTATGCGCGTCAACTACAACACCGACTACAGCACGGCGGTGTACGGGTCCGACTATGTGCACCAGACGGGCACCCTGTTGTTCGCAGCCGGCGAGACACTCAAGACAGTCCGCGTTGCGCTCATCGATGACGTCGTATCCGAAGGGCTCGAGACCTTCCTGTTCGAACTCTCCGGCGCCAGTGCCAACGCTCTGATCGGCACCTTGTCTGCGACAGCCACCGTCATCGACAACGACAGCGCGGTCCCTTCCGTACCGCCCGCGATCGTCGGGTCCTCCGGGCCGGACGTTCTTCGCGGTTCGCGGCTCGCCGACACCATCTCGGGTCTGAGCGGCAACGACCTGCTCGACGGCGGTCTCGGCAACGACACCATGGCCGGCGGCAGCGGCGATGATCAGTACTTCGTCGACCAGACCGGTGACGTGGTGACGGAGCTTGCGGGTGAAGGCTACGACAAGGTGTACGCCTACGTGAACCACGCGCTGGCGGCCAACGTCGAGGAGCTGATTCTCGGCGGCACTGCACTCAGCGGGACCGGCAACGCCCTGAACAACGTGGTGACCGGAAACGCGTTCTCGAACGTGCTGGACGGTGGGACGGGCGCGGATGCCATGGCCGGTGGTCTGGGAGACGACACGTACATCGTCGACAACCTTGGCGATACGGTGACGGAACTGCTGAATGCCGGCAACGATCTGGTCCAGTCCTCCGTCACCTATACGCTGGGAGACAACACGGAGCGACTCACCTTGACCGGGGCGGCCGCGATCAACGGCACTGGCAACGCGCTCAACAACACGATCACGGGAAATGCGGCAAACAACATTCTGGCTGGCGGTGCCGGTGTCGATACGCTGTCGTACGCCAATGCGACCGGGGCGGCTACCGTCAACCTCGCGAGTCTGATGGCGCAGAACACTGGCGCATCCGGCATCGACACCGTGAGCGGGTTCGAGAACCTCACGGGGTCGGCCTATGCCGATACCCTCACCGGGGACGCCGGGGCGAACGTCATCTCCGGGGGAACCGGTGCCGACCGCATGACGGGCGGCGGCGGCAACGACGCCTACGTGGTCGACAACGCCGCCGACGTAGTCGTCGAACTGGCCGGCGGCGGCACGGACTCCGTGCAGAGTTCCGTGACTTACGCCCTGGCCGCGGAGGTGGAGTGGCTTCAGCTCACGGGGTCGGGATTGATCGGCGCGACTGGCAATGCAACCGACAACACGCTGACCGGCAATGCCGCGGGCAACGCGATCTCCGGCCTGGCCGGGAACGACCGCATCGCCGGGGCGGGAGGCAACGACACTCTCACGGGCGGCTTGGGTCTAGACCGGTTCGTGTTCAACACGCCGCTCAGCGCGGTGACCAACCTCGACACCATCACGGACTTCGTCGTCGGTCAGGACACGATCGTGCTGGGGCGAGCGGTGTTTTCCACCCTGCTCGGCTCGAACGTTCCGTTGGATCCGACACAGTTCTTCGCAGGGGCGGCCGCAACGGCTGCCGCAGATGCCAGTGACCGCATCGTGTACAACACCGCCACCGGTGCCCTGTATTTCGACGCGGACGGGGTCGGGGGCAGCGCGGCGACGCAGTTCGCGAAGCTCTCGACGGTGCCGGTGGTGAACGCCAGCAGCTTCTTCGTGGAAGCGTAGCGTCCCAACGACAACACGCGCCCCTCGGGGCGCGTGTTTCCGGACGGGCTACAGCACCAGGTTCAGCTCTTGCCGTACTTCGCCTTGGCCGTGGCGCTGCAGGTGAGTTTCGCGTCACCGACCATGGCGTCGCACTTCTGTTGCGCCACCTTGTAGTCGGCGTTCAGACCTTCGTCCATGCCGGCCGCCTTGGCGTCGGTCATGCGCTTGCCCGACTTGATGTCGGCCAGGGCCTTCGTTTCCACACCCTTGGCTTCCGAAAGACACACGGTCTTGTCGGCAGCGGCGCGGTCGTCGCAACGTTCCTTCGCCACGGCGTAGGTACCCTTGGCCTGCGACACCCAGATCTTGCGCTCGTCGTCCGGCTTGCCGGTGTAGTCGAACTTCACTGTCGCGAGCGCGGCGCTTTCCTTGGCCTTGGCTTCTTCGGTACAGATGTCCTTGGCGTTGGCGCTCAGCGCGGCGCACGCCAGCTTGTCGGCTTTGTACTCGGTACCGATGCGCGACTTCTCTGCCTTGTACTCTGCTCGGGTGGAGGTGGCCGACTGCGCGAACGATGACGCGAACAGGGCGCCGATGACCAGTGTGAGCTTCAAGGTGGTGTGCTTGTTCATGTAGTTGCCTCTTGCGGTGCGTGGATTCCATGGGCCGGGGCGGATGCCCTTGCCTCCCTGTCTCTCCTGGCGCCGGGCGAGGATTTCTCCGGTTGCTGCAGCGTTGCGGGGAAAACAGGCATGGATGGAGCATGGACTGGTCGCCCCCCCGCGGCGATAGGACGACACCGCCAAGGAAGGTAGCTCCTGTCCTACGGGCGCGCTCTTTCTGGGCCCGCCGGTTGTAGGACATCTCCGACACGCCCTCGGGCCGTCGCCCGATTGTCCGCGCAGCCCCCGGCGCCCACAGTCGCGAATTGAACGAAGTGTTTTCCTCCCCTGGTTGGCCCGCCGGCCGCTGAGGGCAGGTATCGACCGACTTCCAGGGGACCTGGCGTGCCATGCGTCTGATCAAGACATTCATCGTGGAAGACTCCGAACTGATCCGCGACAACCTCATCGCCACACTCGAGGAGCTCGCGCCGATCGAGGTGGTCGGTACCGCCGGAACGGAAGCCGATGCAGTCCGCTGGCTCGAGGTCCCGGGCCAGCAGTTCGATCTTCTCATCGTGGACATCTTTCTGGAGGTGGGGTCCGGCCTGGGCGTTCTCGCGGCAGTGAGCCATCTGCCCCACTCCCACCAGGTCGTCGTGCTCACCAACTACGCCACGGCCGACATGCGCGACCGGTGCATGGCGCTGGGCGCCGACCGCTTCTTCGACAAGTCCGACGACATAGAGGCCCTGATCCAATACTGCGTGCGCATGGCAGCGGACGAGCGGGCGTAACGGCAGCGCGTGGTGCCGAGGGCTTGGGTGGCGTTGACTTCCGCACGCGCACTCCCGCGCCGGTTACTGAATCAGACCGTTCTTGATGGCGTAGTACGTGAGATCGCTGTTGGAGGTGAGCTGCATCTTCTCGAGGACCCGCGTGCGATAGGTGCTGACGGTCTTCACGCTGAGCGACATGCCCTCTGCCATGTGGCCGACCGTCTCACCACCTGCAAGCCTGAGAAACACCTGGAATTCCCGTTCCGAGAGGGATTCGTGGGCCGGCCGGGCAGCGGGACCGCCGAGCCCCTCCGCCAGTCGTTCCGCGATGCCGGCCGTGATGTATTTCCGGCCGCGGGCGACCGTGCGGATGGCCCGCACGAGTTCCTCGGGGTCGCACTCCTTGTTGAGATACCCATTCGCGCCGAGCCTCAGGAGGTTCACCGCGTAGTGCTCCTCGGGGAATCCACTGAGGATCAGAACGGGCAGATCGGGCGCGCGCGCGCGGATGGCGGCGAGCACTTCCACACCACTCTGGTCAGGCATCGCGAGGTCCATCACCATCACGTCGACCTCACCCTGGCGCACGATCGCGAGGGCGCCCTGACCGTCGGCTGCCTCGGCAACCACGAGGAAATCCGCCTGGTCCGCAAGAAACTGCCGCAACCCGGCCCGGACGAGCGGATGATCGTCGACTATCGCGATGCGAATCATGATGTGCGGTTATCCCCAAAACCCATCATCCCACGTTTCCGGACGAAGCTCTCTCATGAACACCGCAAGTCTCACATCCCTTCGAATCCTGGTGGTTCCCCTGGCGATTGCCGCGGTGACTGCCATGGTGTTCGTCAGTGAGGGCGCCTACTGGCGTGCGACCGCGACGCTGGACGACCAGGTGGATATGGCCGAGGCCCGCGTCGCCATCCAGGCGGTGCAATGGAGCATCCTTGACGCCGAGACCGCCCAGCGGGGCTTCGCACTCACCGCGGACGGGGAGTTCCGCTGCTCGCGCGCCCGCGCGATCCAGTCGATGGAGGACTCGTTCGAATTCCTGGGCCGCTATTTTGTGGACGACCCGGATGCCCAGCCTCTCCTCGAGCGCTGGGAGGAGCTTGCGTCCGCGGGTCGTCAGCCCGAGGGCCTCGGGGAACCCTGTGCGACCGGACGCGTGAACGCGGCTGCACCGATCGGCGCGGGGCGCGATGACCTCGATGCCGTCCGGGCACTCGGGGCGACACTGCTCGAGCGCGAGAGCACGAAGATGACCGCGAGCCGCGACGATGTCTACCGCACTCTGCAACTGGGTCGGAGCGGCGTCGTCGTGCTGAGCGTCTTTAGCGTCGTCCTGCTCGCGCTGTATGTGCGGGAGCGCCGGGCGCTGGCTGTTCAGCAGAGGGACCGACAGAGGCTTGCGCAGGCCGAGAACGCCCGCCTCGAGACGGAAGTGCTGCAGCGGACCGCGCAGCTCACGTTGCTTGCCCGCCACCTGCAGACGGCCCGCGAAGACGAACGTTCTCGCCTCGCGAGGGACCTCCACGACGAACTGGGCGCCCTGCTCACCGCAGCCAAGCTGGATGCGGCTCGCATCCGGTCGCGCCTCGGGACTGGTGCGCCCGAGGCCATGGAGCGGCTCACGCATCTGACCGCCACCCTCGACAAGGTCACGGCGCTCAAACGCCGCATCACCGAAGACCTGCACCCGTCCGCACTTACGCATCTCGGACTGGTGGCCACGCTCGAGATCCTTGCCCGCGAGTTCGGCGAAGCCTCCGGTGTCACCGTCCACACCTCTCTGTCCACGGTGACACTCGGCGAGTCGGCTCGCCTTGTCGTCTATCGCGTGGCGCAGGAAGCGATCAACAACGTGACCAAGCATGGCGGGGCCGCCAACGTCTGGATCCATCTCGCGGGCGAAGGATCCCAAGTCATTTTCTCGGTGCGTGATGACGGGCGCGGGTTCGATCCGGGGACGACCCGCACCTCATCTCTCGGACTCATCGGCATGCGATTCCGCGTCGAAGCCGAAGGTGGCGTTCTGAGCGTCGCATCGGCCCCGGGCATGGGTACGACCATCACGGTCTCACTCCCGGTGGGGTCGCGCGACGTCCAGGCATGACGAGGCGGGCAAGCCGGTCGGACCTGTCGGCGGCCTCCTACGCCGGGCCGGCGGGAGGTCCGACCGGACGATGCGGCGTGGTCCGCTGACCTCGGGGTTTGCGAAGGCGCAGGCTGGGTTCGACGCTCACGCTTCCTTCACCCAGACCAGGACACTTCCATGCATCCCTACTCCGCCCGCTCCGGGCTCAGCCAAGCCGCCCTTTGCTACCTCGTCGGAGGACTGCTTGCCGGAACCGCCGGCGCGCAGGTCCAGCCTGTCCCGAAGGGATACCTCACCGATGTCGGAGGCGCAGTGGTGCTGAACGGCGCGCGCGACTGCTGGCGCACATGGTCGGGGGGCGATCGAAGTGCGATGAACGCTTGCACGCCGGTCCAGGCGTCCCTGCTCGGCGTGGAGGCGATTCCCGTCAAGCCTCCCGGAGACCCGTTGCCGGTCCCGCCGCTGCCCGTTCCCCCGACCATGGCGGAGGAGCTGAAGCCGGTCGCGCGACTCACCTTGGATACGGATGCCTTGTTCGACTTCGATGCCGCAGAACTGCGCCCGCGCGGACGAGAGCGGCTGGCAGCTTTCGCGGCGCAAGTCCGGTCCCTCGAGGCGGACCGCATCACCGCGGCCGGACATGCGGACCGTATCGGTTCCGAGCGCTACAACATGCGCCTGTCCGAGGCGCGTGCAAGTGCTGTCCGGCGTTTTCTGATAGCGCAGGGCATCGCGCCCGAGCACGTCAGGACCGTGGGCTACGGCAAGTCGCAACCAGTAACGCGAGCCGGTGCCTGCGACGGGGCAAAGAGCGCGGCTGTACTCGCCTGTCTTCAGCCCGACCGCAGGGTCGAGATCGAAGCGGTCCGCGCAGGCACGTCGCTGTAGGGCACCTGCGCTTCCCCGCCTTCCGCAAGCCGGCCCTCTGTGTGCGCCACTGAACAGACGCCAACAGGCCGTAGCCTCACCATTCACACAGACAGCAAGGCCGCACCGCGATCACGAAGCCGCGCAGCCACGAGGGTTCGCAGTCGAACCCAACGGTTGCGCCAGTCGCTGCTGGCCGTCGGCAATCACCTCGAAGCGCGGGTTCCGCGGTCCGGTAACGGTGGATGCAGCATGCATGTGAAGGAGATCGAAATGGAAATGAACCAAGGTCGATGGACTCTCGCAGTGTCACTCTCGATTCTGCTGGGTCTTGGCGGGTGCGCAGGCATGTCCAAACAGGACAAAGGCACTGCCATCGGGGCCGGCGCAGGTGCGGTAGGCGGCGCGATCCTCACGGGTGGAAGCGCCATCGGGACAGTCGGCGGCGCGGCTGTGGGCGGGATCGTCGGCCACGAAGTCTCGAAGGACAAGAAATGATCGGGCACCGGCGGCGTGCCGCCGGTGCGCCAGGCACTCTCGAGTGATCGCTCTCAGAACCTTCACGGACACACCATCAGGAGTCCACCATGAATTGGGATATCGCAGTCGGAAACTGGAAGGAATTCAAAGGCAAGGTGAAGGCTCGCTGGGGCAAGCTCACCGACGATCATCTGGATGTCATCGCTGGCAAACGCATCGAGCTCTCCGGCAAGGTTCAGGAAGCCTACGGCATCACGAAGGAAGAGGCCGAGAAGGAGATCCGCCTGTTCGAGAAGGCCCAGAAGGACTTTCGTCCCCGCGCTCTTCCCTGACCTTCGCAAGGTCACCTCCCACTTCCCCCCGCTGACCCCGAGCCGTCGGGCACTTCGCTTGGCAGGATGCCGCGGAATGCTCGGGTGGGGTCGGTTTTCACGGCGCACTCCGGTGCGCTGTTTTTTTGCGCTCCCGCTCTGTCCGGCAACGAACGGACGCGCCGGGCCCGCGATGCGACCATCGTCACATCAGCTCCGGCCTTGTCCCCCCGGGGCAGACCTGCAGCACCCCACCCGGCCGACATCGGATCGGGTTCCTGGAGAACTCCCATGCAGCGAATCATTGCAGGACGTTTCGAGACCAAGGCCCAGGCCGACGCGGTCTCCGAATCCATGACCGCCTATGTGGCGCCGAAAGACATCTGCATCTTCTTCAACAATCCGCCGGGGCAGCACGACATCTCCGAGTACGGCGGCGATGGCGACGAAGATCCGGACTCGGCAGGCGCAGCGCCGTCGGCGGTCAACACAGCGCTGGCCGGCGCCATGGCCGGTGCGGCTCTAGGGGCGATTGGCGGTCCGACGTTCGCTCTCGCGGGTGCGGCTGTCGGCGCGTACACAGGCTCGTTCGCCGGCGCCCTCGATCACCTGGGCGAAGACGAAGATCCGAAGGCACCCCCAGACCGGCGCGCGAGCGGCGTGATTCTTTCCGTTCGGATCGCTGCGCCATCCGACGAGAGCCGCGTGATCGATGCACTCGTGGCTCACGGCGCACTGGATGTGGAGCGCGCCCAGGGCGAGTGGGCAGACGGCAACTGGACGGATTTCGACGCCGCGGCTCCCCCTCGGCTGGTGAAGACGACCGCGAACTGAATCGTGGGGCGCGCGCGACCGTCGCACTCCCCGTGACCGAATTCGAAAGAGGTGCGTCATCGAGACTTCAACCTGCCCCCGCCTCCTTCCACTGTCATCGCCGTCACCCGTTGGCCGCGCGGCGCTGCTGCTTCTGTTTGCGTGTGCATTCTCAGTCGGAGGAACACGCGCGGAGAAGGCCGCGCCCCTTCCCGGCCGTTGCACAGAGGCGTTCGACCAGCAGAGCTGCGCGAATACGCAAGACGCCGACCGCTATGTGCTGTGGCATCGCGAACTGCTGCAACCCCTCCGGCTCCACCTCGATGAACTCCAGGATCCTCCCGACGAACCCGATGTCGGAATGACCCGTCTGGAGACGCAACCCGCGTCGAGCCGTTTGCGTTGATCCGCCCCGATTCAGACATCGGAATACTGAGTCCGTGTGTGCGTTGGGAGACGGTGAAAAGCGGTTTGCTCCTGCATGATTCCTCTTCGATTTCTCCTGTCCGATGGAAGCTCTCCCGGGCGGAGGAACAGACCCCACCTCGCCCGCTCACGCTGGGCTTGCGTGTCCGCCAGAACCGATTTTCAGGCGGCCAATGACACATAGCCGGCATCTCCCGGCGTCGCCGCCACACAAAGGAAATACCCGCCATGACCAAGAACCATCTGATTCCTCTCTCCGCCTGTCTGCTTGCGATATTGGGGACCGTTCCCGCCGTTGCGCAGGACACAGGCCGTTCGACCCGCATGGTCGACAGTCCTCCGACCAACACGATGGGTCGCTGGAGTGATGCAGATACCGCACGGCCCAGTTCCCTCATTCCGTTGACCTCATACGGTTACGTCGGCATCAACGGAGGCATTTCGGACTTCGGTCTGCCGGGTTGTGCCGCCGGTGCTTCCTGCGATGAGACCGACATCGGCTACAAGGTCTATGCGGGCGGACAGTTCTCCAGGATCTTCGGCGTCGAGGTCTCGTACGTGGATCTCGGTCGACTGGACCGCAACGGCGGCGACGTACGCGCCAGGGGCGTGAACCTGGGCCTCGTGGCCAACTGGCCGCTGGCCGAGCAGTTGAACGTCTTCGGCAAGATCGGCGCCGTGTATGGCTGGACGCGCACTGGCTCGCCCGTACCGGGCGTGGCCATCGGCAACAAGTCGGACATGAATCTCAGCTACGGCGCCGGCGCACAATTCGACATCAATCGCAACTGGGCGATTCGCGGCGACTGGGATGCCTATCGGATGGAGTTCGCTGGCGGACGCGACACCGTGTCGCTGCTGTCCATCGGCGGTGTGTACAAGTTCTGATCCCGTTCTGTGCGGGTCTCCCGATCCGGAGGCCCGCTCCTGATGATCCCCGCGCCATAGGCGCTCAGGACCTTGAATCGATCCCGCGCGGCACCAAGGGATGCGGGCGATTCAGTTCGAGGGACGGTCCACCCTCATTACTTCAAAGGAAATTCCAAATGATCCCGATGCAACGTCTGACCGCTACACTCTTTGCCATGGTTCTCGCTGTCTCGATGGGATGTGCGTCATCGCCGAAACAGGAAGGCACCGGAGAGTACATCGACGACACCGTCCTCACCACTAAGGTGAAGAGCGCCATCTTCGCCGACCCGACGCTGAAATCCGCGGAGGTCAACGTCGAGACGTTCAAGGGCGCGGTGCAGCTGAGCGGCTTCGTGAACTCCCAGGCCGATATCGACAAGGCCATCTCCGTCGCAAACGGCGTGAAGGGCGTGCAGTCCGTCAAGAACGACATGCGGCTCAAGTAATCCTTCTTCCTCCCGCGCCGACAAGCGGTCCCATCCGGGACCGCTTCTTTCGTTGCGCAGTGGGACAAGATCGTAGACGGCGCCGTGCCAGATCGCTACGGTGTCTTGAAGGCGTACTCAGGTCGGGGCGACTTGTTCTCGTAGAACGGCACCATCTGCGGAACCAGACCGGCGAGAACTTCCTGCCGCTTCTCGCTCTGCGGGTGCGTGCTCAGAAAGTCGGACTGCCCGCGACTCCCCGAGGCTGCCAGCATCTTTTCCCAGAGCTTTGCCGCGGCGCGCGGGTCGTACCCGGCCTTGGCGGCAAGCTCGATGCCGATGCGATCCGCCTCCGACTCCTGCTTCCGGCTATTCGGAAGTTGCACGCCCACTGTCGTGGCGGCCGCGGCCGCCTGCATCGCCATCTGACCGGTTGCGCCACTCTTGCCGAGCAGCAATGCGCCCACCTGAAGAATCGCGTCCGAGGCCATTGCTGTCGACATGCGCTCGGCGCTGTGCTTCGCCAGCGCGTGGGCGATCTCATGACCCATCACCTGCGCGATCTCGTCATCGGTCAGCGTGAGCTGGGTGATGATGCCGGAGTAGATGGCCATCTGGCCGCCGGCCATGCACCACGCGTTGAGAGTCTTCGGCTCATCGATCACCGCCACCTGCCAGTTCCACGCCGCTGTTTCCGGTCGATACAGCACGGCCTGGGCGACCAGGCGCGAAGTGATGCGGTCGACGCGCGTCTTCATGGCGGGATCGTCGTTGAGTTTGCCGGCCTTCCGAATCGGCGCCAGCACTTCCGCATAGGCCTCGTTGGAGGCCTGGATCGCCTGCGATTCTTCGACCAGCATCAGCTGCTTCCGCCCCGTGACCGGGGCGCTCTCGCACGCTCCCAGTGCGGCGGTCAGCAAGAGCACTGCATGGGGAAGTCTCAACATCCCGTTCTCCTCGAAAAGAACTGAACGGAGTTGCCTGCACCGCGCGCCCCGTTCCTGAAGTCTTGATGTCGCCCTTCCGGCCACCGCTGAGGGGTCGGCCGATCGGCACGGTCGCACCAAGTGATCACAGCTTCCCGAGTTTGAGTTCGTCACGCGACGCAGTCGGTGCGCCATCGCACAGTAAGCATGACCGCGGCCTGAGATTCGTGGCCTACGCCAGGGCCCGTCGCTGTCCTACAGTCGGTGGGGGCGATGCCCGATGGATCGGGGAACAGTGCCCTCCTACAGTGGTCCCGTGGGTCGCCCCGGCGACCTCCCACCTACGCCTTGGAGGCGCAAGACCATGAACGAAACTCTCGATATCGCACACACCAGCGTGCCCGCCCCCGCCACTCGCGAACCGTTGCAGCTGGATCTCGACGCCGTAGAGTCAGCCAGGCGCGGTGCCGCCGTCACCGGCGTTCAGTCGCCCCTGCCGGGGACGTGGCAGAGCGACGTGCTCCTGCTGCTCAACGATGCGCTCGCTACCGAAGTCGTGTGCGGGCTGCGTTACCGCCGTCATCACTTCACTGCCCAGGGCCTCGCTTCACCGAAGATCGCCGAGGAATTCCTGGCCCACGCCAACGAGGAATCGGCCCACGCCGACCGCCTTGCCCAGCGAATCGTGCAGCTCGGCGGAAAGCCGGACTTCTCCCCGCACACCCTCATGTTGCGCAGTCATGCGGGATACGACGAGTCCGTCGAACTGCGAGCCATGATCAAGGCGAATCTGGTGGCGGAGAGGGTCGCCATCGAATGCTACGGTCAGATGATCCTGCTGGTCGGGGACAAGGACTCCACCACGCGTCGCCTGCTCGAGGACATCCTGAGCGACGAGCAGGTACACGCCGAAGAGCTGAAGGACTGGCTGGGCGACCAGGAGCAAGGAGACGGCACGGAGGCTTCATGGAGACTCTGAGCGCGTGTTGCAGGGCCAAGCCCCCCTGTTCAGGTGCGTTCCGTCGCACGGCGCTCCCGTCCCCCGAGCGATCGCCGCCCGCCAGCGGCCTCGATGTCCCAGCCCGCACAGCAGTGCACCATTCCCACCAAGGAGGCTGACATGCCCCTCACCATGCTTTCCACGCGCCCCTCGGCTTCGGTCGTCGGCCTTCCCCCCCGGGGACACACCTTTGCCCGGAACGACGACGCGTTCGATCCGGATGAAATCCTCCTCGGCCGTCGTGCAGACCACGTGGAAGAAACTGCCGAAGAAAGTGAAGATGCCACGGACGCCCGTCTGTTCGAGTGGGATGCGCTGGCGTTGGACATGTTCCGAGAAGCAGACCGCTATCTGGATTGACGATCGTCCTGCCCGGGCGTCGCAAGGCCCCGGGCAGGACAGCCCGATTCGCGCCGCACGACGAAACGGGGCTGACCCGAAGGTCAGCCCCGTCTCTTTCTGAACTACGCTCGCTGGCGATCAGCGAGGCACATCGTTACTGCGTCATGGTCGGATCGGCAGGGCCGCTACCGCGTCCACCGCGACTCGAATCCGGATCTTCCGCTGGCGACTTGTTTCCCATGGGGTCGTTCGGGGCCTTGGGACCCCAACGGGTCTCGGCTTCCGCCAGCGCCAGCGTGCGCGCGGTGGTGGCCTCAGTCATGCAAGCAGAGGTGGCCGCCCCTGTGACGGCGCCGCATTTCGTCTTGGCCGCCATGTAGTCGACCTGGGCCTTGTCCTTGGCTTCCACGTAACCGGCCTGACGTTCCGTACCCTGGCGATCCGCGCCGCGGCCGGTGTCGTTCTGCTTGGCAGGAGCCGTCTGGGTATCGTTGAAATCCTTCGATTGCACGTTCTTCACTTTGGTCGCGTCGGTATTGATGTCCTCTGCGTACGCTGTGACGCCCAGCGTGGGCAGAATTCCGGCGAACAGTAATGCTGTTGCGATGCGTTTCATCTGGGTGTTCCTTCGTATCATGTGGCGAGGTCCGGGGAGTTGGGCGAGAGCGACTTGCGCTACCGCCTTCCCCGATGGCGCCCTGCTTCGGAGACGGTCTCCTGCCCACCCGTTGGTGGAAGGCTCGACCGTTCGAGCACCAGATTCCAGGTTACGCGCCCTGCTGCCCCATGTCGGTCCTCCAGCGCACACTGTCGCGAGGGCGCGCACGATCAAATGCGGCCCATCAGAAGCAGCACCACCACGACAACGGCCACGGCGCCTAAGACGCCGCTCGGGGCATAGCCCCAGTTGCGACTGTGGGGCCAGGCAGGGATGGCGCCGATCAGCAGCAGCACCAGGACAATGAGAAGGATCGTGCTCAGACTCATGAATCAGCTCCTTGAAGAATGATCGTCGACTAGCCCCTCTGAGGCCGGCGACGTTCGGGACGGGGTGGGCGTCATCACCGATGCGGCGACAGTTCCCATGGATGGCGACAGCGCGGACGGCGGGACGCCGTCCGTCCAACGCCAGTTGCGGACTTCCGGCAGGTCTTCGCCGTGCTCGCGGATATGGTGCGTGTGCCGTGCGATCGCCTCGGCGTATTGCGCAGTCGCTTCCCCGAGGACGTCGGCGAAACGCGGGATCCGGCTGATCGCGTCGAGCGCAAGGCGGTAGCGATCCATTTCGTTCAGGACCACCATGTCGAAGGGGGTGGTGGTCGTGCCCTCCTCCCGATAGCCGCGCACGTGGAACTGCTCGTGGTTGCGTCGTCGATAGGTAAGTTTGTGAATCATCGCGGGATAGCCATGGAACGCGAAGATCACCGGCGCTCGCGTGGTGAACAGGCGATCGAAGTCCGGGTCCTCCAGTCCGTGCGGATGCATGGGCGGCGGCTGGAGCACCATGAGGTCCACGACATTCACCACGCGGATGCGGATATCCCTCGCGAACGCGCGAAGCAGCGTCACGGCGGCCAGCGTCTCGAGCGTCGGCACGTCACCAGCGCACGCCATGACGACGTCCGGATCGCCGTCCTCGTTGCTCGCCCATTCCCAGATGCCGGCGCCGGCCCGGCAATGGCGCTCGGCCGATTCGACGTCCAGCCACTGCCACTCCGGCTGCTTTCCGATGATCGTCAGGTTCACATAGTGCCGGCTGCGCAGGCAGTGATCTGCCACGGACAGCAGACAGTTGGCATCCGGCGGCAGATAAATGCGGACGACCTCGGCCCGTTTGCTCGCCACATGGTCGATGAACCCGGGATCCTGGTGCGAGAAGCCGTTGTGATCCTGTCGCCAGACGTGGGAAGTGAGCAGATAGTTGAGCGAGGCGATGGGCGCGCGCCATGGGATCTGCCGACTCACCTTGAGCCACTTCGCGTGCTGGTTGAACATCGAACCGACGATGTGGATGAACGCCTCGTAGCACGAGAACAGGCCGTGGCGTCCCGTCAGGAGATAGCCCTCCAGCCAGCCTTCGCAAAGGTGCTCGCTCAGCACCTCCATCACCCGCCCCGCCGCATCGAGGTTCGTATCGTCCGGCGCGGTCTCGGCCATCCACGCCTTGCCGGTCACTTCGTAGAGGGCGTCGAGACGATTGGATCCCGTTTCGTCCGGGCCGAAGACGCGAAAGTTCGCGCTCTGCAAGTTGAGCCGCATCACCTCGCGCAGAAAGCCGCCCAGTACGCGGGTGGCTTCGCCGGTCACGCTGCCCGGGGTGTCCATCGGAATGGCATGGTCCTGCCATTTCGGCATGGCGAGCGGCTGCAGCAGTTCGCCCCCGTTCGCATGCGGATTGGCCCCCATGCGCCGCCGCCCCGCGGGTGCCAGAGAGGCCAGTTCCTCGTGCAGCCTTCCGTGCTCGTCGAACAGTTCATCGGGACGGTAGCTTCGCAGCCAGTCTTCGAGCTGGCGAAGATGCTCGTCGGATGCGACATCGGCGATCGGCACCTGGTGCGCTCGCCAGTTGCCTTCCACAGGGTGGCCGTCGACGAAGGCCGGACCGGTCCACCCCTTCGGGGTGCGCAGGATGATCATCGGCCAGATCGGACGGCGGGGCATCCCGCCAGGTGGCATCGCGCGGGCCGCCGCCTGAATGCGCCGGATCTTGGCCAGACTCGAGTCGAGCGCCTTGGCGAGCGCCTGGTGCACGAACTCCGGATCTTCGCCTTCGACGAAGATGGGGTCGTGGCCGTAGCCTCGCATCAGCGATTCCAGTTCCGCATGCCCGATGCGGGCGAGTACCGTGGGATTCGCGATCTTGAATCCGTTCAGATGCAGGATCGGCAGGACGGCGCCGTCGCGGGCGGGATTGAGAAACTTGTTGGAGTGCCAGCTGGTCGCCAGTGCCCCGGTCTCGGCCTCGCCGTCGCCGATCACACACGCCACCAGCAGGTCCGGGTTGTCGAACGCCGCGCCATACGCGTGTGCGAGGGAGTACCCGAGTTCCCCTCCTTCGTGAATGGAGCCCGGCGTTTCCGCGGCCACATGGCTGGGGATGCCGCCCGGCCACGAGAACTGCCGGAACAGCGCGCGCATGCCCTCCCGAGTCTGTGCAATGGCAGGGTAGCGCTCCGTGTAGGTGCCTTCGAGATAGGCATTGGCCACGATGCCCGGTCCGCCGTGTCCCGGTCCGATGACGTAGATCATGTCGACGTCGTTCTGGGATATCAGGCGATTCAGGTGCACATAGACGAGGTTGAGGCCGGGCGTCGTTCCCCAGTGCCCCAGCAGGCGTGGCTTTACGTGACCCCGCTCCAGCGGGAGTTCCAGGAGCGGGTTGTCCTGCAGATAGATCTGCCCGACCGACAGATAGTTGGCTGCACGCCAGTAGGCGTGCATGCGCCTCAGCATGTCGGCGGACAGAGGCCGGGTCACGGACGAGGCACGGTTCATCGGCCGCCGTCGTCCTCGGCCAGCCGGGCAAGCGCGTTGGCATAGTCGACGACTTCCGTGAGCCGATGGGAGTGGAAGTCCTCCACGCCATACACACCGTTCTCGAAACCGATGCCCAGGGCGTCCATCATTCGACGCTCCGAGTCGGTGGGGCCCGCAGCCGGCCCGCTCATGGGCGACGCATCATCGGGGTCCATGCGAGCGGTGGCGTTGCCGGGCATCCCGGCGTAAGTGACGATGTCGCGCGCCGGTCCGTGACGGTAGGCGGTTCCGCCATAGTGCTGCGTGTCGTATCGGGCGCGAAGCGGCGCCAGTTCGATCCGCCTTGTCGCCCTCGTCGACGCTACGGCGGCGGACGCGAGCATGGCAGGCAGCACCGTCGCGCCGTCGAAGCTCACGCGCGACATTGCCGAAGCCAATCCGGTGAACCGTGGCGTTCTTCCAGATCCGGATGCCATTGGTACGCTGCCGGATGCGGAAGGATCCGGATTCGCCGGCAGGGACGCCGCCGAAGGGATGGTGGGTTTCTTGATCATTCGGGTTCCTTGAAGTCGCACGACCCGGTTGTCCCCGGCGGATCTGCCGAGGCGTGGGTCATGAGCGCACGTTGCACCCATCGGGGTCGCGGGTCTGTGCGCCGCGACACGCAACTTCGACCACGACTTGCACGGTCCACCCCGTCATCGGCCCTTCGGTGGCAGCAGGCCGCCGGCGTGGCGCTCGCGCGGGCGACGGCACGCCGCCTATGTTCGACGCCGTACAGATGGATGCCATGTGCATGTGGGATAAAGACGGCATGCATCCACCGACACCGAGGTCGCGATTCCTCGCGCCAGACGATGAAGGTGCCGGTGCATTCGTGACATGCCGTCACGGACGATCCCGTCAAGCACGGCTTCAATACCGGAGAGTTTCATGCGACTGACCCGACTCATCGTAGGTGCAGGACTGCTCGCCCTTTCAGCAACGGGGTACGCAGCCGAATTCAACAACGAATGCGCGTGGGGCCTCGCGAACTCCAAGCACGTCAAGACCGAGTGCAAGGTCAACGCGGTACGAGAAGATGGCAAGACCTACTGCTTCAGCAGCGACAAGGCGATGGACGCTTTCATGAAGGACGTGCCTGCCAACCTGAAGAAGGCGCAGGAAACCTTCGGGCGCGCGTAGTCATCGGGCGGGCGGCATCGGGCACCGGTGCCCTCGCCCGCCCTTTTCCGGAATCCACCGGGCGCATGACGCCCGTCGACGGGCTTTCGTACGCCGGCCCGTCGGGCATACAACCCCAAGAGGAAACAGCATGACACCCTCCCCCACGGAACACGGTAACGGTCTGGCGGATGCGCTCGCCGGATCGGCAGACCGCGCGATTCATTCCACCCAGCGCGTCGCCAACGAAGCGCTGGATTCCCTCGGCAATCGCGTCGAGGAGATGCGGCGCCAGGCCGGACCCATTCTCGATCGCGCGAGCGATCAGGCGGGCAATCTCGGTCACCGCGGCGTCGAAGCCGTGCGCGAGACCGCGCAGTCGATTCGCGCAAGGGCGCAACACGCGTCGGACAGCACGCTCGACTACATTCGTACCGAGCCGCTCAAGGCCGTTCTCATCGCTGCGGCAACCGGCGCCGTGCTCATGGCGCTCGTGAGCCTCATGCGCAATTCGCGTCACTGAACCGGCACACGCCCTCGTCATGGCGCATCCGCTGCTCGGCCTCATAGCGACCCATCCGCGTCTGCTCGTGGATCACCTGCAGGCATACGCGGAGTTGGTAGCGGACGACACGTCCCTGGCAGCGCGCACCTGGCGAAGGCGCGTCGTGCTCGGCGCAGTGGCACTTTCCTGCTTCGCTGCCGCGCTGGTGCTGGGTGGCATGGCGGTGATGCTCTGGAGCATCACACCCGAGTCGGAGGCGCGCGCGACCTGGGTGCTCGTCGTCGTCCCTCTCGTGCCTGCTGCTCTGTCACTCTTCTTCGGATTGCTGATCCGCTCGGCGCGACCGGCCGCATTTCTCGGCAACGTGCGGCGTCAGGTCCGCGCGGACGTGGCGCTGTTCCGGGACACCAGCACCTGATACGGACACGAGCATGGCATCCATTCCCCAGGACACATCCGGTCGCGAGGCGACGGCATCGATGGCGTTGTCTGCCGTGGCGCGCCTCGAGCGGTCTCGGGAGGCCCTGAGATCCGCGCTGCTTGCGCCGGTGTCCGACCAGCACGCTGACCGGGACGCCACACCCGCGGGACTCTCGCGGACTCTGCAATCGCTGCCCGTCATCGGCATCGTGGTGGATTCGCTGAAATCTTGGTGGCACCAGCATCCGGCGAGAGTCGCCACGACCCTCGCGGGGTCGGCCGCGCAGTCCGTGCTGAAGCCGGTCGCGGATCGCCATCCTGTAGCGCTCGTGGTCGGCGCCGCTGCGGTCGGGGCTGGCATCGTCGCGGTCAAGCCCTGGCGGTGGGGAGTCCGACCGGCGGTCCTCGCCGGACTCCTTCCGCCGCTGGTGGCCTCGGCGATCGGCAGGATTCCTGCCGAGGCATGGGCCTCCATTCTCGCTGCGCTCATCGCTCCGGGCGACAAGAGCGAAGCCCCCGGCGCTGCGGACACAACCGTCACACGAGCGCAGGAGTGGCCCGTCTGAGCCGTCTCGTGTCAGACCCGGGCCGGCATTCGTTTCCGCAGCCACCGGTCGCGGCCTCACTGCCCGACGGCCATTCCCGGCGTCGTCGCACCCTGCGCAGGAACCCCACGAATGTCTGACCTCGTCGCCGGCGTGCGCGCTGCCTTTCTCCGACTCCGCTACTGGAGGCCCGCTCAGGGCCGGCTCGCCGCCTGGGCCCGCACAAACGCTGTGGACGAACCCCCGCTGCGATCCGAACTGTTCAGCGCCGACCAGATGGCACAGCATGGCAAGGCCCTCGCTGCGACACACTCCCTGGCGCCGGGTCGCGGCACGGATCAGCTCCTCGCGCGCCTCATGTCCAACGAGACAGTGCTCATCGGCGTGTGCCGTCTCCTGACTTCGGCCCTGACGCAGAGCCGGCGCATCGTGCCCGCCGGGGAATGGCTCCTCGACAACTTCTATCTCATCGAAGAGCAGATCCGCACCACCCGCCGACATCTGCCCCGGGACTACAGCCGGGAACTGCCGCGACTCGGTCCCGGGCGATCGCAGGGGCACCCGCGCGTGCACGATCTGGCGCTGGAGGTCGTCGCCCATGGCGACGGCCGCGTGGACGCGGAGACACTCAACCGCTTCGTCGTCGCGTACCAGACCGTCACCCCGCTCACGCTGGGTGAGTTGTGGGCGATTCCCATCATGCTGCGTCTCGCCGTGATCGAGAATCTGCGCCGCGTCGGCGTGCGCATTGCCGATGGCTGGACCGAGCGCAATCTCGCGGGCGCGTGGGCCGATCGCATGTCCGCGACCGCCGAGTCGGATCCGAAGAGTCTCATCCTCGTGATCGCCGACATGGCGCGCTCCAACCCGCCCATGGTGAGCGCCTTCGTCGCGGAACTCACCCGCCGACTGCAGGGGCGCGGACCCGCCCTCGCCCTGCCGCTCACCTGGATCGAACAGCGTCTGTCCGAGGCGGGTCTCACGACGGACCAGTTGGTGCAGTCGGAGAATCAGCAGCAGGCGGCAGACCAGGTGTCCATCAGCAACAGCATCGGCAGTCTCCGGGTGCTGAGCGCTCTGGATTGGCGCGAGTTCGTGGAGTCGGTGAGCGTCGTGGAGACCACGCTGCGGGAGGATCCCCGCGGAATCTACACACACATGGATTTCCCGACGCGCGACCGGTACCGGCATGCAACGGAAGCGCTTTCGCGTCGTGGCGCCCTTTCGGAAACGCAGGTCGCGCAGCTTGCGGTGTCCCTTTCGCGCAACGCGGCTGCCACAGCGACCGACGCAGACGCCACACGCCTCGAGGAGCACGTGGGCCACTACCTGATCGGCAAGGGTCTGCCGGCGCTCGAGAGGGCCGCGGGGATTCGCGTGCCCCCTTCCCTCGCATGGCGCCGAGCCGCGCAGCGGGTCGCACTCCTGCCGTTCCTGGGGACGATCGGCCTGCTCACCGCCGGGGTGGCGTGGCTGCTCGTCTCGCAATGGCAGCGCGCAGGCCTCGACGACTGGATCGGCGGGCCCGTCGCCGTTCTGGCCATCCTGGTTGCCAGCCAGCTTGCCGTGAGTCTCGTGAACTGGGCGGCGACACTGGTGGTGGCGCCCTCCCTTCTGCCGCGGATGGACTTCAAGAAGGGCATTCCCCGCGAGTCCCGCACGCTGGTCGTGGTCCCGACAATGCTGACGAGCGAAAGGGGGCTCGATTCCCTCATCGAGGCGCTCGAAGTGCGGTTTCTCGCCAACCGCGACGCCTCGCTTCACTTCGGCTTGCTGACGGACTTCGGGGACGCCGACGCCGAGTGTCTGCCCGAGGATGCCGCGCTCGTCGAACTCGCCGCTGCGAAGATCGAAGCACTGAACGAGCAGTACGCGAACACCGACCCCGACGCGGATGGCGGGCCTTTCTGCCTGTTCCATCGCGCACGCCGCTGGAATCCCGGTGAAGGCCTCTGGATGGGGTACGAGCGCAAGCGCGGCAAGCTCGCGGACCTCAACGCCCTGCTGCGGCCTGACGGGCGATCGACCCCGTCGGGCTTCGCCCGCATCGTGGGCGATCTTGCCGTGCTGTCACAGGTGCGCTTCGTCATCACGCTGGACACGGACACCCAGCTCCCGCGGGACGCGGCGAGACAGTTCGTCGGCGCGATGTCGCATCCGATGAACCGGCCTCGCTATGACGCCATCGCCGGGCGGGTCACCGAGGGCTACGGCATTCTCCAGCCGAGGGTATCGGTCGCGCTGCCGGGAACGAATCGCTCGCGCTATGCCCGACTGCATGGCGGCGAGCCGGGCATCGACCCCTACACCCGGGCAGTGTCGGATGTGTACCAGGATGTCTTCGGCGAGGGATCCTTCATCGGCAAGGGCATCTACGACATCGACGCTTTCGAGCAGGCACTGGCGGGGCGTTTCCCCGAGAACAGCATCCTCAGCCACGACCTGCTCGAAGGCTGCTACGCACGCGCCGGCCTGATGAGCGACGCCCAGGTGGTGGAGGAGTTTCCGCCGCGCTACGACGCCGATGTGAGCCGGCGGCACCGCTGGATCCGCGGCGACTGGCAACTCGCGGGGTGGGTGCTGCGCCGGGTATGGGGCGTCCAGGAGGAGGCGACGGGCGAGCGGATGCCGCTGCGCGAGCGCAATCCGCTCTCGGCTCTGTCCCAGTGGAAACTCATCGACAACCTTCGCCGCAGCCTTGTCCCGGCGGCGCTCACCGCATTGTTCCTTGCTGGATGGCTGCTTCTGCCGTCAGCCGGCGCCTGGACGCTCACGCTACTGGGGCTCGTGCTCCTGCCGCGCGCCTGTGCCCTGCTCCTCGAAACCCTGAATAAGCCGAGCGACATGCTCGCAGGACAGCACGCGAGAGCGGTCGGACGCTCCCTGCGGCGCAGTGTCGCGCAGATTGCATTCGATCTGATCTGCCTGCCGTACGAGGCCTACTACAGCCTCGATGCCATCGTCCGCACGGGCTGGCGGATGCGTGTGAGCCGGCGGCGACTGCTGGAATGGAAGCCTTCGGGATCGTCAGAACAGGATCGTCTGCGTCCCGATGTCGGCGCACTCGCTTCCAGCTTCCGCTCCATGTGGATCGCGCCGACCCTTGCGGCGGGCGTCTCGGTTCAGCTGGGCCTGACGGACCCTGCCACGCTCGTCGTGGCCGCCCCCCTGCTGTTCCTGTGGTTCACGTCGCCGGTCACCGCGTGGTGGATCAGTCTTCCCCTGACGCAGGGGCGCCCGGCACTGACGCGGCAGCAGGTGACCTTTCTCCGGACCATCGCGAGGCGGACCTGGGCCTACTTCGACAACCTGGTGGTCGCCGACGACCATTGGCTGCCACCGGACAATTATCAGGAGTACCGGGTGACGTCGGTGGCACACCGCACCTCGCCGACCAACATGGGGCTTTCGCTGCTTGCCACGCTGTCCGCGTACGACTTCGGCTACGTGCATGCAGGCCAGCTGGTCGAGCGCACCTCGAACACGCTTGCCACGATGGCGGCATTGCCCAGATACCGGGGACACTTCTACAACTGGTATGACACGCAGACCCTCGAGGCGCTCGCGCCGCTCTACGTGTCGACGGTCGACAGCGGCAACCTTGCAGGGCACCTCCTCACGCTGCGTTCCGGTCTGCTGGAGATCGCGGATGTTCCGCTGATCGGGATGACCCTGTTCGAGGGCCTGCGTGACACGCTGGCGGTGATCGTCGCCGCGGACCCGGGAGCGGCGGCAGGTACCGCGATCCAGGCGTTCCAGGATGCGCTGCCTCTCGCTCCGGGTCCGGTGACACTCTGGGGCGCTCGGTCCCTGCTCATCCGCCTGGCGACGCACGCCGCTGAGATCGGCGCGAGGATTCCCCCGCCCCGCACCGAGGAGCCGCGTTCCGTGGGAAACGACGCGGCCGACTGGGCGCATGCCCTGTTCACGCAGTGCCAGTCCGCGACGGCCGATCTCACGTTTCTCGCGCCGTGGCTGCTGCTTCCGCCGGCGCCGCGCGGGCTGGAGGCATTCGGGGACATCTGCAACATCCCGACGCTGAGGCAATTCGCCACGCTAGATGCGGACCACTCGAACGACATACTCCGACGGATGGCTGTCGGCACCACGCCACGCCAGCGGGTGTGGCTCACCGATCTCAATCGCTGCCTCGTCGAAGGCTGCGAACGGGCCCGCGAACGGCTTGCCGCCCTCGACCGGCTCGCGGCGCAGGCAAGCGACCTCGCGTCGATGGACTATGACTTCCTGTACGACCGCGACCGCCATCTTCTGAACATCGGCTTCAACGTGAGCGAACGGCGTCTCGACGCGGGCTACTACGATCTGCTTGCCTCCGAAGCGCGCCTCGGTTGTTTCGTCGCGATCGCCCAGGGACAACTGCCGCAGGAGAGCTGGTTCGCGCTGGGCAGGCTGCTGACGGTTGCTGGCGCCGAGCCCGTGCTGCTGTCGTGGAGCGGTTCGATGTTCGAGTATCTGATGCCCATGCTGGTGATGCCCTGCTACGCCAACACCCTTCTCGACCAGACGGCCCGCGCCGCTGTGACGCGCCAGATCGACTATGGGCAGCAGGTCGACGGCCCCTGGGGTGTCTCCGAGTCGGGGTACAACGCCGTCGACGTCCACCTCAATTACCAGTACCGCGCTTTCGGTGTGCCCGGTCTGGGGCTCAAGCGCGGTCTGGCCGAAGACCTCGTGGTGGCCCCTTACGCATCGGCCCTGGCGCTGATGGTTTACCCCGCGGCAGCGTGTGCGAATCTGGAACGCCTCGCGGCCGACGGCATGGTCGGCCGGTTCGGCTTCCACGAGGCCATCGACTACACCCCGTCGCGGCAGCGTCGCGGTCAGACCAGCACGGTGGTGCGGTCCTTCATGGCACACCACCAGGGCATGAGCCTCCTGGCGATCGAGGCTGTGGTGCTAGACCACCCCATGCGGCGGCGCTTCGAGTCCGAGCGCCTGTTCCAGGCGGTCATGCTGCTCCTGCAGGAACGGGTGCCAAAGGCCACGGCCCTGTTCCCGCACACGGCGCGACGCTTCGACGCACGTCCGGCGCTCGACGCCGTGGCGCTGCCGGTGCGCGCATTCCGGAACCCCGATACGCCGGTCCCGGAGGTGCAGCTTCTGTCCAACGGCCGCTATCACGTCATGGTGACGCAGGCCGGTGGCGGCTACAGCCGATGGAAGGATCTGGCCGTCACGCGCTGGCAGGAGGACGTCACGTGCGACGACCGGGGCGCGTTCTGCTACATCCGCGACCGGGACAGCGGCGCCTTCTGGTCGACGGCGTACCAGCCGACGCGCCGCCGGCCCGAGAGCTACGAGGCGGTCTTCTCCGAAGGGCGGGCGGAGTTTCGCCGTCGCGACGTGGCGGTCGGAGACTCGGGTGATTTCGAGACCCATACAGAGATCGTCGTCTCCCCCGAGGATGACATCGAATTGCGCCGCGTACGCATCGCCAACCGGTCCCGCCGCAGCGCGGAGATCGACGTGACGAGCTACGCGGAGGTGGTCCTCGCGCCGCCGGCCTCGGATGCCCTGCACCCGGCTTTCAGCAACCTGTTCGTGCAGACCGAGATCGTGCGGGATCGCCACGCGATCGTCTGCACGCGCCGGCCCCGTTCCCGCGATGAGTCGTCGCCCTGGATGCTGCACCTGATGACCGTGCACGGCGCCGACGCGGCCGAGGTGTCCTACGAGACCGACCGCCTGCGATTTCTGGGCCGGGGACACCGCCCCGAATCGCCCCGAGCCATGACCGAGGACTCGCCGCTCTCGGGCAGCGAAGGCTCGGTGCTGGACCCGATCGTCGCGATCCGCCACCGCCTGGCCCTCGGACCGGAACAGTCCGTGACGATCGATATCGTCTCGGGCATGGCGGACTCGCGCGATCTCGCGCTCGGCCTCATCGACAAGTACCAGGACCGCCATCTGGCGGACCGGGTCTTCGATCTGGCGTGGACCCACAGCCAGGTCGTGCTGCGGCAGTTGAACGCAAGCGAGGCGGACTCCCAGCTGCACGCGCGACTGGCGAGCTCCGTCATCCACGCCGATGCGGCATTGCGGGCGGACGCGCGCGTGCTCCTGCGCAACCGGCGTGGCCAGTCGGGGCTCTGGGGTTACGCGATCTCCGGCGATCTGCCCATCGTCCTTCTGCAGATCGGCGACGCCGCCGGCATCGAGCTCGTGCGGCAGCTCGTGCAGGCCCATGCGTACTGGCGGCTCAAGGGACTCGCGGTGGACCTCGTGATCTGGAACGAGGACCATGCCGGCTACCGCCAGCGGTTGCAGGAACAGATCATCGGTCTCATCACGTCCGGGATCGAGGCGAGCGTGATCGATCGCCCCGGCGGCATCTTCGTGCGATCCGCAGAGCAGATTTCCGGCGAGGACCGCGTCCTGTTCCAGTCCGTGGCCCGGGTCCTGATCAGCGATTCGCGCGGTACGCTGGCAGAGCAGCTCGATCGCCGTCCCGTGGCGGAGCCGCCCATGCCGCGCCTCGTGCCGACGCGGCAGATGCGGCCGGAAGCGACCGCCCCGCAGGGTTCCCTCTCCGAGCGCGGCCTGCGCCTGTTCAACGGGCTGGGGGGCTTCGCGCCCGATGGCCGCGAGTACGTCATCGTCCTCGCGCCGGGCCAGGTGACGCCCGCGCCGTGGGTCAACGTGCTGGCAAATCCGGATTTCGGCACGGTGGTGTCGGAAAGCGGTGCCGCCTACACGTGGAGCGAGAACGCCCACGAGTTCCGGCTCACGCCGTGGCACAACGACGCCGTGTCCGACCCGTCGGGCGAGGCGCTGTATCTCCGCGACGAAGAGACGGGACAGGTGTGGTCGCCCTCGCCCTTCCCCGTTCGCGGTCCGGGCACGTACGGGATCCGCCACGGGTTCGGCTACAGCGTGTTCGAGACGGTGGCGGACGGCATCACCTCGACCCTGACCGTGCACGTGGCACCGGATGCCGCCGTCAAGTTTCTGGCGCTCACCGTGAGCAACGGTTCCGGACGGATGCGAAGACTCTCCGCAACGGCGTTCGTCGAGTGGGTGCTGGGCGATCTCCGCGCGAGATCGGCGATGCACATCTGCACGGACGTTCCCGGACAGGGCGGCGCCCTTACCGCCTGGAATGCCTACAGCACCGAGTTCGCCGATCGGGTCGCGTTCCTCGATGTGGACGACCCCGGCCGCACTGTGACCGGAGACCGTACGGAGTTCCTCGGCCGGAACGGCTCGCTGCAGCGACCGGCCGCGATGCGCAGGACGAAGCTCTCGGGCCGCACCGGCGCCGGTCTCGATCCGTGCGGTGCGATACAGGTGCCGTTCGAACTCGCCGAGGGGCAGTCGCGGACCATCGTGTTCCGGCTCGGCGTTGGCCGCGATGCCCACGACGCCGCCGCGCTCCTGCAGCGGTTCCGTGGCACGCACGCACAACAGGCGGCACTCGCGGCCACCTGCGCGTACTGGCAGCAGACGCTCGGTGCCGTCCAAGTGGAAACGCCGGACCTCGCCGTCGACATGCTGGCCAACGGCTGGCTGGTCTACCAGACGCTCTCCTGCCGCCTCTGGGCCCGAAGCGGGTTCTACCAGTCGGGAGGCGCCTTCGGCTTCCGCGATCAGCTGCAGGACACGATGGCGCTGGTCCATGTGGAGCCGACGCTGGCGAGGAACCATCTGCTGCTCTGCGCGAGTCGGCAGTTCGTCGAGGGAGATGTCCAGCACTGGTGGCATCCGCCGGCGGGACGCGGTGTTCGGACGCGATGCTCCGACGACTACCTCTGGCTGCCGCTCGCAGCGTGCCGCTACGCAAGGATCACCGGCGACACCACGGTGCTGGACGAGGAAGTGGCGTTCCTCGAAGGCCGCGCCGTGAACGCGGAGGACGACTCCTACTACGACCTGCCCGCCCGCTCTGCGGAGACGGCAACGGTCTACGCGCATTGCGTTCGCGCGATACGCCACGGCTGGCGCTTCGGCGCGCACGGCCTGCCGCTCATCGGCTCCGGGGACTGGAACGACGGCATGAATCTGGTCGGCGTCCGCGGCCAGGGCGAGAGCGTATGGCTCGCGTTCTTCCTCTGCGAAGTCCTGAGGGGCTTCGCGCCCGTTGCGCGAAGCCGAGGCGACCACGGCTTCGCGGACGAGTGCGACGCCGTGCGGGGCCAGCTCGGCCGCGACGTCGAGGCGCATGCGTGGGATGGCGACTGGTACCGTCGTGCGTACTTCGACGACGGCACTCCGCTCGGATCGAAGCTCAACGTGGAATGCCGCATCGATTCCATTTCGCAGAGCTGGGCCGTGCTGTCCGGGGTCGGAGACCCGGAACGGACGCGACGAGCGATGAACGCCGTCGAGGTACATCTCGTGAGCCGGGCCGACGGGATCGTGAAGCTCCTCGATCCGCCGTTCGACGCGGCCCCCATGGATCCCGGCTACATCCGCGGCTACGCGCCCGGCGTCCGGGAGAACGGCGGCCAGTACACGCATGGCGCCGTGTGGACCGCCATGGCCTTCGCGGCGCTGGGCGACGGGGAGCGGACCTGGGAAGTGCTGTCTCTCATCAACCCCGTGAACCACGGACGCTCCGCAGAGGCCGTGGAGACGTACAAGACCGAGCCCTATGTCATTTCGGCAGACGTCTACGGCTGCCCGCCCCACGTGGGCCGCGGCGGGTGGAGCTGGTACACCGGGTCTGCAGGCTGGATGTATCGCCTGGTGCTCGAATCCCTGCTGGGACTGCAACGGGAAGGCAATGCGCTGCGCATCGAGCCCTGCATCCCGGCCGCCTGGCCCGGATACCGGATGCAGTATCGCTTCGGCACCGCGACCTACGTCATCGAAGTGACCCGGGAGCCTGCCGATGGCAGCGACAACCGGCACGACATGCTCGTCTCCCTGGACGGGCGCCTCCTGCCCGATGGCTGGGTGCCGCTTGAGTCCGACGCCGCACGACACAGTGTTCGTGTGCTCTTGCCGACGCCTTGAGGCGACGCCGAGAGGATGGGGACGCTGGCCCCCGCTTCCTCGAGTGGCGCCGTCGCGTCGGCGTTCTCCCTGGCGCGGAATGGCCGTCGAACTCTAGCCGCAGCCATCGTCCTGACCGCACGACAGCATCGTGGCCTCCCGTGTTACCGCACGGATTTCCGTCCGGTGAGGCAACCCGCTAAAGTGTGGTCCTCGAACACAACGGCGCGCAACGCCGGGGGGATCTCATCATGAAAACCGCATTTCGCGTCAGTGGGCTGATGCTCGCCCTGGGCATCCAACTGGCTTCAGCCGGCGTCTCCGCGGCCACGATCAAGGTCGCGCACATCGATCCGCTGAGCGGCCCGTTCGCCCTGGTCGGCGAGAGCGCGAGCCGGATGCTCCAGGCCTCGGTGGACGAGCTCAACGCGCGCGGTGGCGTGCTGGGCGGTGACAAGTTCGAACTCGTCCACTTCGACAGCAAGAGCAGCCCGCAGGAAGCGGTCCTGATCCTGAAGCAGATCATCGATTCCGACATCCGCTTCGTCTCGATGTACTCCGGCTCTCACATCGCCCACGCGCTGATCGAGGCGATCAACAAGCACAACAGCCGCAATCCGGAAAAGTCGGTGATCCTGCTCAACATCTCCGCCCAGGACCCGCCACTCACCAACGAGAAGTGCAGCTTCTGGCATTTCCGCTGGGAGCCCCACACCGACATGCGCGTGAATCTGCTGACGGACTACCTCGTCAAGCTGAAGGGAACGCCGAAGGTCTATCTGATCAACCAGGACTACGCCTTCGGCCAGGCCATCAGCCGCGCCGGCAAGGAAATGCTCGCCGCCAAGCGACCGGACATCAAGGTCGTCGGGGACGATCTGCATCCGCTCGGCAAGGTGAAGGACTTCGCGCCCTACATCGCGAAGATCAAGGCTTCGGGTGCGGATGCGGTGATCACCGGCAACTGGGGACCCGATCTGTCACTTCTGGTGAAAGCCGGCAAGGACGCCGGGCTGGACGTCGTGTACTACACGTTGAATGCCAACAATGCCGGGGTTCCGAGTTCCATCGGCAAGTCTGGCGAGAACCGCATCCGGCAGGTGATGGCGTGGCATCCGAACATCGCGGAGAACAAGCTCGAAGCGTTCGCCAACACCTTCAAGGCGCGCTACAAGGAAGACATGTGGCTCAACCTGCCCAAGCTGTCGATCGACATGCTGGCGAAGGCCATCGACACGGCGCGTTCCACCGACCCGGTCAAGGTGGCGAAGGCGCTGCACGGCATGAAGTTCCAGGGTGACACGGGCGAGGTCTGGATGCGACCTGACGATCACCAGCTCATCGGGCCTCAGTACATTGCGACGTTCACGAAGGGCGGCGGATCGGTCAAGTACGATTCGGAGGGCACGGGCTTCGGCTGGCGCACCGACGTGCGTATCGAGGCGAAGGACGTGGCCCTGCCCACGACCTGCAAGATGGAAGTACCGAAGTAGCGGTAGTTCGCTTCACGGAAGGACCGCAGGAGTTCGGGGGATGCAGCAGGCGGTGCGCGAAGCCGTGAATCGTCAATCGAAGCTGCGCCAATCAGTGGCCGATCGCATTCTCGAAGAGCATGCCCTACGGATTCGAGCCAAAAGCAGGTCATGTTCAGGCTCCACATCGCAGAGGCTGGCAGGCTAATGCGATGTGAACGAGCGTTGCCGAAGCGGGTGTGCGCCCCGGCGCCGTGTCTCAGGCGGAGGCCTTCCGTGCTCGACCTGCCCGGCCAATGCGCAGGGATTCCCTGTCAACGCCGGACTTTTCCAGTTCACGCAGCCACCGTGGGACAGAACCTCGACCCGACCACGTTTCGGATGTTTTCGGATGCTTGAACTTCGGCGGTATCTTGCGTCCTGCAAGCGGATGTCCAGCCGATGCGGTCACCGTCGCCGAGAGGCGCTTGCCGGCTTTCGCGGTCGACCGCGGCACGCTCGTCGAAAGCAAGCCGACCGCATCGCTCACTTCATCCAGCGTAAAGCGATTGACGACAATCTCCGCCGCCACCGCAAACAGCGCGGACTTCTTGCTCGCTTCACGAAGACTCGAAAGCGCACCCTTGAGGAAGTCGATCTCCGACATCAAGTCGGCGTAGTTGAGTTTCTTTGCCATGTCTCTCTTCACTGAACCGTCAGTCCGGCACCAAGCGCGGAGCCGGAGATCGGAACGATGGTTTGTCGATAGTCGTCCTCCAACCTATGACGACCTTGCGTGCACACATATCGAGACCAAGGCAGCAAAGCCAGAATCACGAATAGCTCGCCATAGTGCCACGTTCCGGGCCATGCATCGGCTACTCGTCAAAGTTGGACCGGTGCGCTGAAAGTCTGCAAGACCTCCTGTTGGTCGAGCGGCACTCCCTCCCGAATCACGAACGAGGTCGCAAGCGCCGTTGCTCACAACCTGATCAGACCAGCGCCGATGCTCTACAGTTCAGCATTCCAAGACGATCGTGAAGGCAAACCTCACGATGACCGCGGCACGCGTCACGGGCTGCAATGCGGAGCGTTGTGGCTCGGGGTGCAAGCGCGCATGGTGCTTGCCGAGAACCTCGAGTCACCCTGCCCGACTGTCACACCTGCCGAAGCGCCGAGAGCAGCGACCGGAGCAGGGAACTCTTGCCGTTGACGACCGAAGGCACGCCGCCGGTCGGCGGCACCGATTGCGCGAGGCGACGCGTGAGGTCCTTTGCCCACGGGGCCTTTCGCCAGTCATCCGCAGACGTCGGCGCCGACGGCGTGGCCGAATCACCGCCCGGCGACGGCGCTGGCGCGGCAGACCCCGCCCCGATCGGTCCCAGAAGGACGAGAGGTCCCGTGACCGGCACGGCAGCGCTCGGAAGTGATGTCCCGGAAACCGAGGTGGACGGGTTACGCAGCACGGGCGGAGCCGGCGGCGGGGCGATGACGGTGATCTGCGCATCCGTCCCGTCGGCGCCTGCCTGACTCACGGACGACTGCGGGAGCTTCCCGTCGTTGACCTTCAGCAACTGCAAGTCGACGAGCGCTGCGCCTGCGGGTGAAGCAGCCTTCACCTGGAAGTCGATCGCGAGCAGTGCCCCGATCCCAGTGCCGAGCGCATTCAGCCTTGCCAGATCCACGATGATCTCCCCGGCCCGCTCCCGGACCAGCCGGTACTGGAAGTCTGCGCCGGGCTTGGCCCCGAGGTACTCCAGACGGGTCGCGTCGTACACGAGCTTCGCGGTCAGGCTCTCGACGCCGGCGGACTCGTCGATCGTGAGCGGTACCCGGACGATCGTACCCTCCGCGGCTGAGCGGCTGCCGCCCAGAGCAACGCTTCGCGACGGCCCGGTAAACGCCAGCGGCTGGCTGCCTGCGGGCAGCGCGGGGATCTCCGCCCTAACCTGCCCTTGCACGAACTGCAGAAATCGATTGAGGTCGAGCGTGGTCAACTGACCGTTGCCGGTGAAGTCGCCGATCAGCATCGGATCGACGAGGGGATAGGCGGCCAGCGCCTTGTCCTGCCCGGATACCACGCGCTGCAGCCGCTGCACGTCGAGCATGCTGTAGGCGCCGTTGCCGCTGGCGTCCATGAAGTACGCCGAGACCTGGACGGCCTCGTCACCCCGGACCGTCTCGACCGGAGCCGTGACGCCACGTTTCAGCGTGATGTCCCCCCAGGCGATGCGATGCGCCGTGCCATAGGCCGTCGGCGTCAGCATCCCGATATCCAGTGTAAGCGGCGTCTGGGTGCCCGCCTCGAGCGGCTTGTCGAACACGGCCGTGATGCGCAGCCCGTCCGGGATGGCGGTCAGCGCGATGCTGCCGGTGACCCCGCTGCCGAAGTCGACGGCCGTCACGTCCAGATCGCTTCCCGCGGTGAGCAGATCGAACTGGAGTTCCGTCACGCCGTCCGCCCGAGTCAGTGACAGCGGCAACACGGCGGTCTGCCCGGGACCCCTTACGAGATCGGGCAGGCTGAGTGTGGAGCCCTCGGGCGCAACGACCGTGAAGCGCCCCGTGAAGTCGTCTCCCGGTGTGCCATCGCCGTTGGCGTCCAGCCGACCGCCGAACCCGCTGCGCAGGCCCAGTACGTCGCCGCGCAAGGTCACCGTGTAGGCGTCCGGCGCCAGCGCGCCACCAGATCGGATGAAGGACAAGCCACGGCCGTCGGGGTCGACGATGACGGAGCCGCGGACACGTCCCGTCGTGACCCCCGTGAGTTCGAGATCGGCGGCGCCCGCGGGCCCGCCGGCTTCCCCAAATGGCTGAAGCGTCGAAGGATCGATCGCCTGATCGAAGGTCATGCGGAATCCGCTGACGGTCGGCGTGAATGCCGTGACACCCAGCGGCCGCGGTACCACGTCGATGTGGACCGTGCCGCGCGCCAGGGCCCCAAGCCCGTCCCGGACGCCGTATATGAAACTCGTCGTGCCCGTGAAGCCATCCGCCGGCCGGAAATGGAAGCCGCCATTGGCGGAGACGAACTGCAGATCGCCCTGGAGCCCGGTGGTGTCCAGCGCAGCGAAGTCGAGGATCAGCGCATCCCCGTTGGCGTCGGTGTCGTTGCCGAGCACGCCCGGCCCGTTCACCACGAGCACCGCGCCTGGCTCGGCCACGTAGCGGTCGCCCACGGCCAAGGGCGGCGCATTCTCCACCTCGACGGTGAAGCCCGCCTCGTCGTCCTCGATTGCCCCGTTGCCCGGCGTGCTGTCGGGGTCGGGCGAGTGGGACTGCACGATCTCCGCGCGCATCTCGAACGTGCCGCGACGCACTGCCCCCAATTCGACGTCCACTGCGAACTCGTCGCCTTCCGCGAGCGTGCCCAGGTGCCACAGATACCCGCTGGCGTCGCGCACCAGATCCGCGTCTTCCGGCAGGGTGCCCAGCATGTCGAAGTCGCCCTCCGGCAGCGGCAGGCGCACGATCACGTCATCGGCATCGCCGGGACCGTCGTTGCGCGCCACGAGGCGCACGGTGAAGCGCTCGCCGGGATCGAAGCCGAATGCCGTCCCGGTCTGCACCATGCCCCCCACGACCATCTGCATCGCCAGCGACAGGTCGGCTGATGTGATCACGTCGCGCACGAGGATCGCCACCTCCACCGGGTCGGAGAGCTGACCCGACGCGTCGCGCAGCGTGTAGACGAACGTGGCGCGCTGGTCGCCCACCACGTGCCGCGGCGGTGTGTACGTGAAGCTGCCGTCGGCCTCGTACGTCAGCGTTCCGACCGTGGGCTGCGTGACGCTGTGGACGACCGTGAAGCGCGACTGGCCGTCGTTGACAAGCAGGCCGCTCATTGCGGGCACCACCAACGGCACGCCTTCGTCGGTGGCGTAGTCGTCCGGGAGACCCGAGGGGCGCGGCGGCAGGGGCAGCGACCAGGATTCGAGATCCGCGTTGTTCGAGGCGACGGGGTCCCGGTTGCTGTATCCGAGCACGGTCGCGATCCCGAGACTCCCGCCCACATTCGCAGGCCCGGCGCTTGCACTGCTGCCTGCCAGCCGCAGCGTCGCGAGCGCGCCCGGCGTCAGTGTCCCGATGGTCCACAGTCCGGTGGCCACATCGTAGCTGCCGATCGACGGTGTGAGCGTGGTCGCCAGATAGTTGGTACGAGACAGCTGCACGACCACGTTGTCCGTGGTCAGGCCGGCGGAACCGGTATTCGAGACGAGCACCTCCACGTCGACGTTCTCGTCCACCAGGGGCGCCGTCGACGACAGGCGACGCACGTCGACGCGAAGGTCTTCCCGCGCCGGATCGGCCGACCACGATGTGCTGTCCACATTGTTGGTGCTGTCGGGGTCCCGGTTCGCAACACCGTACACGGTCGCCGGCTGGACGCTCGCGCTCACACTGCCAAAGCCGGTCCCGCTGGCGCCCGAGAGGCGCAGCGTGGCCCGCTCGCCCGGCCGCAGTGTCCCGACCGTCCACGCTCCGGTGACGGGATCGTAGGTCCCGACCGACGGGCTGACTGTCAACGAGTCCCCGCCAAAGCCGCTGCGGTTCACCTGGACGACCACGTTGTCGGTGGTCAGGCCGGCGGAACCGGTATTCGAGACGTCCACCTCCACGCTCAATCGCTGGCCGGCGATGACGCGGCCCGCGCCGCCACGCACGTCGACACCGAGATCCACCCGCGCCGGATCGACCGACCACGACGCGCTGTCGTCGTTGTTGCTGCTGTCGGGATCCCGGTTCGCAAAACCGTACACGGTCGCCGGCTGGACGCTCGCGCTCACACTGCCAAGGCCAGTCCCGCTGGCGCCCGAAAGGCGCAGCGTGGCCTGCTCGCCTGACCGCAGCGTCCCGACCGTCCATAGTCCGGTGCCGGGATCGTAGGTGCCGATCGACGGGCTGAACGTGAACGTGCTCCCACCGAACCCGCTGCGGTTGACCTGCACAACCACATTGTCTGTCGTCAGCCCGCTGCTACCGACATTCGAGACATCCACATCCACAGTCAATCGCTGGCCGGCGATGACGCGGCTCGCGCCGCCACGCACGTCGACACCGAGATCCACCCGCGCCGGATCCGCCGACCACGTCACGCTGTCCCGATCATTGCTGCCGTCGGGATCCTGGTTCGCAACGCCGGACATCGTCGCTGGCTGGACCGCTGCGCTCACGTTCCCGAACCCGGTCCCGCTGGTGCCCGAGAGTTGCAGCGTCGCGCGCCCCCCTGCCTCCAGTGCCCCCACCGTCCACAGTCCGGTGGCCGGATCGTAGGTGCCGAGGGACGGGCTGAACGTGAATGCACTCCCGCCATAGCCGCTTCGGGACACTTGCACGATCACGTTGTCCGCCGCCAGTCCGCTGAAATTCGAAACATCCACAGCCACGCCCAATCGCTGACCGGCGATGACGCGGCTCGCGCCGCCACGCACGTCGACACCGAGATCCGCCTGCGGAAGGCTCACCGTCCACGTGCCCGTCGCCTCGTCATCCTCGCCCCGCCCGGTTCCATTGCCGGCCGTGCTGTCGGGGTCGAGCACGATCTCCCCGCTTCGGCGCACCCGCGTGATCTCCGCCGTGAGACGCGGCGTGACGCCGCCCGCCGCGGTGCCGGACGTGATCACCAGATCGGCGGTGGCGCCGGATGCCAGCGGTCCCACCGTCCACGATCCGGTCCCGGTGTCGAATGCGAACGTGCCCGAGGCCGCGGTGGCGCTCACGACCGAGAAATCCTGGTACCCGAACGCCACGCGCATCTCGTCGACCGCGCTCGGACCGTCGTTGCGCACGCGCACCGTGACGCTCTGCTGCGTCGTGCCGTAGTCGTAAACCGATTGCGAGGGGAGGACCTCGATCGACACGTCGGCGAACAACTGGCGATTGGCGACGAGCACGGTCACGGGGATCGGTAGCGACCGCTGGCCCTGCGCATCCACGAGCACGTAGTCGAAGGTGGCGTAGGTGTCTTCGGTCACCGAGGTCGGCGCCACGAAGGTGAAGGCGCCGTCGGCGTTGACGGTGACCGTGCCCACCGCAGGCGTGCCGTGACTTGCGACCTGCGTGTCCGGCGCCGGCGCGTCGTTGGCGAGCAGGCCGAGCAGCGCGGAGACGTTCAGCGTCTCGCCTTCAACCACGACGTAGGCGTCGGACTGCCCGATCGGGCTCGGCCGGTCCTCCACCTGCACGCTGATGGTTGCCGGGGCGCTGGTCTGTCCGAACATATCGGTGACCGTGTAGCTGTACGTGTACACCGACGTGGCCGTGATGCCGCTCGGCGCCACGAGCGTGAAGCCGCCGTCGGCGGCGACGTTGAGCGTGACACCCGGGTGGCTGCCCGACACGGTGATCGTGCTGCCACGAAGCACGTCGTCATTGACGAGCAGCCCCAGGCTCGGCGGCAGCGTGAGCGTGCCACCTTCGGCCACGGTGAAGCTGTCGGCGCGCACGACGGGCGGCGCGCCGGGGGTGCCGTACAGGACCACCGAGAGGGCATCGTCCTCGACCGCACCCACGCCGTTGCCCGGCGTGCTGTCGGCATCGGGCGCCGTGCTCTCCACGATCTCCGCGAGGAGTGACACTTCCTCGGGTCGCAGTGAGGTCAGTTGGAGATCGAGGTCCGCCGAGGCGCCGGGACCGAGAGCACCCACCTGCCACCAGAGGGTGCGCATCCCGGTGGTGGAGACGTCGTCGACCACCACGTCGGCGTCCTCGGGCAGCAGCCCGCGGATATCGATCGCGGCATCGGGGAACGTAATGCGCACGCGTGCATCCGCGGAGAGCGCTGCACCTGCCGCGTTCGCCACGGTGAGCCGCAGCGTGTAGTCCGTGCCTGCGGGTGAACCGAATTCGTCGACGCCGACGATCTCGCCGCCGACGAGGATGCGCGAATCGAGCGACAGGTCCGAAGTCCCGAGATCGTCGTTCGTGATAGTGATGATGCGCGAGCTGTTGGCACCGATCGTCCCGCCCTCGGCACTCACCAGCCGGACCACGAACGTCTCGTCGGCTTCGTGGATCCGGTCGGCCGTCGCCCGAAAATCAACCGTCCACTCGTCCCAGCCTGCCGGGATCGTCACCGTCCGCG
>LNDV01000023.1 GCA_001464765.1 Betaproteobacteria bacterium Ga0077526 | reverse complement strand
CAGCCGACCGAGGGCAGGCAACGTGATGCGCCCTCAACCATTCAGGGGTGGGCGATGAGCGAGCCCGACACCTTCTGCACCGTGCACCGGGTCTGGTATGGCCCCGAGGGCTGCATCCAGTGCGGCCTGGAATCTAACCGCCCGCCAGCCATCACGCCGCGCCAACGCGATCTGCTCAAAGCGCTGCTCGACGGCTGCTCGACCAAAGGGTGCGCCGAGCGGCTCGGCATCGCCGAGGGCACCGTCAAGGTCCATCGAGACGACCTCTATCGCCGGCTCGGCGTGAACACACAACCGCAGTTGATGGCCAGGCTCATGCGCGTCACGAGCTATGGGGCGCGGCTGCTGAAGGGGGCTCGATGACACGCGACTTCGGCTTCATGCCGCTCGACGTGCAGCGCCTCGTCACGTCGGAGACCTGGATCGACGCCATCGACGATCCACGCATCGGTCACGCCGCCATGAGCCTGTGGTGCGAAGCATGGCACCAGTCGCCAGCCGGATCGCTTCCCGACAACGACAAGGTGCTGTACCGACTCTCGATGTGCCCGAACCTGAAGGAATGGCAGAGGGTGCGCGATCGAGTGATGTCGGGGTGGGTCAAGTGCTCAGATGGGCGCCTCTATCACGCCACGGTCGCAGAGAAGGCGCGCGACTCATGGGAGAAGAAGTTGGCGCAACGTGCTCGCACAGCAGCAGCCACGGAAGCGCGTGAGCGTAAACGTCGAGAGAAGGAAGATGCCGAACGTGCGTCACGTGACGTTGAACGTAACGTAGAACGTAACGAACAACGTGACGTTGAACGTAACGATGTACGTGACGTAGAACGTGAGCAACCTACACACGTTCACCAAGGGACAGTAAAGGGAGAGTTAAGGGAGAGTAAAGGGACAGGGATTAAAGAAGAAGAGATTCGCTTGATCGGCGCCGGGATCAAGGCCACGTCGATCAACCCCGACGTGATCGCATTCGCGGACAAGGGCGTCACCGACGAGCAGGTCGATGCGGCCGTGCAGACGGCGGTGCACCGACTCGGGAAGGTTCCGAACTCACCCGGGTACCTGCGAGACATCGTCGACGAGATCATGAATCCACCCCTTCGACCGGTGCGTCAGACCGCCAACCGCCAGCAAGCGCTGGAGCAACGCAACCAAGCCGTCCTCGACGAATGGAAACCTCCGGAGATGCGTGATGCAGCAGGCTGATCACAACGCGTTCAAGACCGTCATGCACGGTGTCTACGCCCTCTACGGCAAGGACATTTCCCCCGGCGTCATGGACATCTGGTGGGGAGCGATGCGCCCCTTCGACTTCGCCGCGTTCCGTGATGCCATGAACCGCCACGCCACGGACCCGGATCGAGGCCAGTTCCTCCCGAAGCCCGCCGATGTCATCCGGCTCATGGTCGGGTCGACGCAGGACACGGCGCTCATCGCGTGGGCCAAGGTCGACCGTGCCGTGCGTAGCGTTGGAACCTACGTCAGCGTCGTGTTCGATGATCCCATCATCCATGCCGTGATCTCGGACATGGGCGGCTGGGTGTCCATGGGGCAGCGAGGCGAGGACGAGTGGCCGTTCGTCGCGAAAGAGTTCGAAACCCGGTACCGCGGCTATCGCACGCGAGGCACGCCGGGCCAGTACCCGAGAACGCTCACCGGCATCGCTGAGTCCGGCAACGCGTTGACGGGGTTCAAGACGCAGCCTCCGGTGCTCATCGGCGACGAGCGTGGAGCGCAGGCCGTGCTCGCAGCGGGATCGGCGCAGCCAAAGCTCACGTGGCGACGCGTGGGCGATGGGATTCCCGATCTTCTCGCCCGCCTCGACCAACCCCAGGAGACCGAGTCATGATCGGCAACGCCCGCCACATGCCCCGCCACCGCGCCGTCGTCACCGCCATCCGCGACGGCCACGACACGATCCCGAAGATCGTCGAGGCGACCGGCATCGAGGACAAGTGCGTTCGAACCTCGATCGCCTACGTGCGCAATCTCAGCATCGTCGAGACGCTGC
>LNDV01000022.1 GCA_001464765.1 Betaproteobacteria bacterium Ga0077526 | reverse complement strand
TGACGAGCACGGCTGACGACCGGCGACACACCTCAGGGCGAACCCAGAGGCACTTCGCACGACCCTTCAGGACTTACACCACTTCCGGGGACACAACCGAGTCCTGGCGACAGTGGCTTGAGATACCACGTGGCATCAAGGCGGTCGTCGTAGGCAAACTCAGCCGACGGACCATCGGTCGTCGGCGCACCCGTGATGTCTCGCATGTGTAGTGCAGCATGTGATCCGAAAGTTGGCATCCAGAGTACGGCCGCCAAGAATCCACTGAACGAAGACCTAGAAAGACGGAAAAGCCGAAACACTGGGAATTCCTCCTGACAAGCAGACGACCCGCAGGATGGTAACCCGTAGCGCCGCGTCAGAGTGCGGGGTCCCCTAGCCCTGCAGCGACCTGTGCCTTAAGCGGACTGGCGCTCTGACCGTTATGCGGCACCGCGACGCGAGACAACATCCAGCAGGCGCGTGTGCTGACCCTCCCAGCATCACGCAGCGATACTGGCGCTGCCAGCCCTCGCACCCGACACTTCGGTCGCTACTGTGTCGGATCCGTGAAGAAGTGAGGCATCAAGTGCGCTACCCCGAGATCCTGACACGCATCGTGGATCAGTTGATCGAAAACCACGCGACGGATGAACACGTCACTCGCTTTGTGGACGCATGGGCTTCGCTGCGCTCTGCGGAACCGCTTCCGTGCCCGTGCGACGGAATCGGGCATCTGTTGGTCGAAGTGTGGGAAGGAGGGCTTGTCGTCGTCTCGTGCCGTTCGTGCGGCACCACATACTCTTCGTGAGGTATGAGGAGCTCGTCCTGGTGAGCGCGGTAAGCCCGGAGAGGCTATCGCAGATGGCAGAGGCGAGCGGCAACTGGCCGGCCCACGCGGTGGCCCTGGACCTCGTGCGCAGGGCAACGCGACTAGCGGTCATTGCGGTTAAGGCAGCACATTTTGAACTTGCGTCCACTCCCGCAGGGACACAGTTCATTGCGCCCCGTTTTCCGCTTCTTGGATTTCCTGTTTATCAACCCAAGAAGCTCTTTATCCATAGGGCCCGCCGCTTTCATATGCCGCGTTCTCTCTTCCATAGATTCATCTGATTGCCACGGATAGTCTAGAAACAAGCCGAATCGCAAGTGGGGTCCCTTCGACGACATGCAGAGGCCGAACCATTGATAGGCCTTCTGAACGTACTTGCGCCGCTCGCAGTAGGCCTTCATCCCTCTGGCCGCGGCGTCAAGCTTTTCATCTGAACACAGAAAGGTTATGCCAATACCCTCATTGAAGGTGAACGTGATGTCGTGCGTCCTGTGATCCGTGCGAGATCGAGCTGCGATCAGGTTAACTGCGCTAGACATTTCCGTCGTCGCCTGCTCACTCAATGAGAGAATAAGGAGGCCAAGGGCTATGGTGGCGCGTTCTGGCCGTGCTTCAATCGCGTCGATGATTCGCCCGAGCGTTGTGTGTCTGAAGCGAGTGAGTACGCCATCAGGTACGGCTTCTCCCGGTATGCCAGTGCGCCGCACGGCCATCGCGATATCTAGGCTGGACGAAAAGTCGTCTGCGACGTGAAGCATGCTCACTTCCGCGCTGACCCAGAGATTCCTCTTCAGGTGATAGGCAAGAATGGTTAGTTCCTGCGAGGCTAGGAGTCGATCGGAGTACTTTGCGCGGAGATTAAAATAGCTGAGTAGATGCAGCGGAGAATCTAGCATCTCGGTCATGGCATCCAAGGCGAACACATCCGTGACCAAGGGAAGTTGCACGATCGAGTCGGATTCGGCCTTGAGGAACTGACGCGCCTGAAAGCTTAGCGCCGGATAGTGATCAACAACGATACAGAGGATGTACGCGTCCTTGATTCGCTCTGGAACATCGACAGGTCTCCCGTCTGGGGATAGAACACGAATTCCGCCCGCAACCAAAGCTCTCGCGCAAGTGAGGCCCTGATCGTAGGAATCTTGCACGGCTCTTCTGAAGTCGTCCCTGATAATCTGATCATTGCCTTTTCGAGAGGCAAGCGTAAGCCGCTTCGATTTGGCTTGAACGACAATGACGCGATCACCCCAGATCACAAGGACATCTATTTCAGAGAGACGAGATCCCTTTGATCTCTCCAACTCGACACTGGAGTGGACATGGTCAGCGCCAAACACGCGAGTGAGCCTTTCGGCGACAAAATGCTCTGTGAACTGCCCTCTATTCGTTGCAAGCGTCTGGCGGTACTGTGGTAGCTGGTAAAGCCAATGGTGGGGTCCCTCATAGATGGCCTCGGCCAGGGAGTAACCATGAAGTAGAAGCAATTCGCCGGTCGGCGTCTTCAAGATGGGACGGACGGTTACAACGTTGTAATCGGAGAGGGCGTTGAACGTTGGATTGCTTTCGGAATCGAGCAATGTGAATTGGTTAAGGACGTTTTCTACTATGGATGCGGGAAGGGACGTCTTCGCTGCCACTTCATCTATCGTAAAGAGGAAGAATGACGTTGCGGTGATCGCATCGAGGCGCGTTTTCCGTAGGTGCTTCGCAGCGGTCTCTAGGCGATCGCCTTGTACTTCATCAATTGCTCTCGCCACGACGGTAGCTTGTTTGACCGTGAATCCATACTCCGAAGCGAGAATTTCCGAATCCGCAGCGTATTTGCGCACAGCAAGGTCAAGATACTGAAAATTGTATGCAGACTCGCCGGCATAGAAGATGGGTTCCCGCAGTACCTCTCCGCGCTCAAATGGATTGGCCCCGCCCGCAATAGATTCCGCGGTAACCCCGGACCAGCACTCCGACGAAAGAGAGTCGTGGAGCTCGGAAAGGAGGGTGTCTGACCGGTCTACATAGTCCTGTGTCGTCCGCGGAGAAGGCAAAGTCCAATCGATCGGCGCCTTCATTAATAGTCCGAAGAGCGTGGCGAGCTCTGTGCGGATCAATCGAGAGGGGGAGAACATGCCCTCCAAGTCGCGATCCCGGAGTTTCCCAGAATGGAAGATCACGTTGTCTCTGAAACAAAGGTAAGCAAGCGCATGCATGTACCCTGGCTCGCGGCAAAGCGCCGCCAGATCCTTGAAAACCTCCGACTCTTTTCGAGATGCATTCATTTGCATCGATTCCTATTCAATTCTGAGGCGGGATGATGAAGTGAAGTGAGCACGCGGACAGGTCGTATTGGGTCCCGGCGTCGGGGCTCAGCCATCGCGGGACAATTCTGGCACGTCGTCATCCGACCCAGGCTCGCGCTCGAAGCCCGAGCACCCCTCCCGGGCCATCGACCGCACCCGCGGGAATTCATCCCGGTCGCACAGAGCCGACGACGAGTCGAGCATCCCGGCGAAGTACCGGCAGTGCCAGCAGGGACCGATGTGGAAGGTGGAATGCCACGGCGAGAACACCGCCGCAGGATGCCGGTGGGGAGGCTCAGGGGGTGAGCCTGTAAGCGGCGGCTGCGACCGCTAGAATGGGTTCAGTAGTGGGAGGGCAAAGTGATGGGCAAGGACTACATCCCGCAGGACGCAGGCGTTCGGAAGGTTTTGGCCGACGCAAAGCTTCGCCGTTGTCTGAATGAGCTCACCGGTTTGGTGAGGGGCTTGCTCGCCGATCGACAATTGGTCCCGGAGGAGGTCTACCACCTGAACCTCTGGCTGTCGCAGAACCCGGAGATCGCAGGGCAGTGGCCTGGGGATGTGGTGGCCAGTCGCGTCCGGGCGGCGCTCGCGGATGGTCATCTGTCCGCCGAGGAACTTGAGCACCTCAAGCAGACGCTCGAAGACTTGATCGGCGGTAACGTCGAGCAGGCTGGCGGAGCGGCAGCTGGCCCGACGACTCTACCGTGTGACGACTCCGCCGAGGTTATTCACGCTGGGCGGAATTTCTGCCTCACTGGAGACTTCGTCTTCGGGCCGCGGCGTCGGGTTCAGCAAGTTATCGAACTGGCAGGTGGGACTGTCCTACCGGGAGTCCGGAAGGATCTGCACTACCTGGTCATCGGCGCCCACGGTAGTGACGCGTACGTCGCCGAGTCGTTCGGGACGAAGATCGAGAAGGCCGTGAAGTACCAGCGGGAGGGTGCGCCGCTCGTCATCGTGTCCGAGAGGCGATGGTTCAGCTTTTTGGCTTGACGCCGACTGTTGCCCCTAACGGGATCAAGCGACTCGCAATGCGGAAGGGGAGGCTGAAGCCGCTAGAGAGCTTTCCGAAACCGGGTATGCGGCAGCGGGTATCGTGTGACCGACAGGTGTTGCCTCAAGAGCCGATGATCTGACGGTATCGCTGACGGTAGCCCACAACTTACAGTAGCGGTTTCCCTCGGAGGACGGGCCTTGTTGACAATTGAGTGGGAGTAGGGGTCGTTCAACGGCGTTCAGGGTCGTTCGCGGAGGTACAGGAGGAGTTCGTTTTTGAGCGGCGTTCCAGAGGCGCGTCGATCGCGGCCATTGAATCAACTCTTCTTCACCTCACGTCTTCCTCGTCATTGATGACGCCAGTTTGCCGAGAACTCACACTTCGTATGATTTAGGCGAGCTATCGAGTCAGTGTAGGTGAGGCACAATCCGCAGCATGCGCGGCAAGAGCATATGCCGAATCCTTAAGCTTGGAGGGACTCCGCGTGCACAAGACTTCGCAACCTTGGGAGTTCACCCAATCCGGAGACAACGGGACCGTGCGTCACCGGATCGGCGGTCTTGGCGTGCGCGGCGCACTCGATCTTGAGTGGGTCGTCCCGGCGAGCACCCCCGGCAATTGGGGTTGGGGCGCGGAGAAGCAGCGAAACAAGGTCCGCTTGGTCGACGTCGGTCACGCGCCAAGATCCGGGAAGCCAGCCTTTTGGAGCGCGGTGGTTTCCAGCCCCGTCGAGGACGCTGTGGCCGAGAGCCAACCTACACTGCGGCCCTCGGTGGCCCGGCGAGCATGGCGCTGCGGTTGCCCCGATCGCAATCCGTCACCCAATCCGTCACCGTCTCGGGCGTTCACTCACCGCAACTGGTGCCAGAGCCTTGAAGCCGCCCCGTCTTGCTAAGCTGACCCGTCCCAGGCTGCACAGTCCAATCCGTCGCGAGCGCCTGTTCCGGGTGCTGGACCGGCGCGTGCGCAAGCCGGTCGTGTGGGTAAGCGGTCCGCCCGGAGCGGGCAAGTCCACGCTGGTGGCAAGCTACCTGGAGGCGCGTAGGCTCGAGACCTGGTGGTTCCAGGTCGACGAAGGCGATCTCGATCCGGCGACGCTGTTCTTCTACCTCAACGTACTCGCGCGGGCGATCGCGGGGAGGCGCAAGATCGACTTGCCTTTCCTCACCCAGGAGTATCTCGCGGACATCGAGGGCTTCGCGCGGCGGTACTTCCGGACCTTCTTCTCGCTGTTCGGCGGCCAGGCCGTGCTGGTACTCGACAACTGCCAGGATGCCGCGTCCGAGACCTTCCACCGGATCCTGCGGGAAGCGTGCACGGAACTGCCGGAAGCGGTCACGCTGGTGATGGTGAGTCGTGCTGCTCTTCCGGAGGAGTTGGTGCGCCTGAAGGCCGAAGGCACCGTGCTGCTGATCGGCCGGGACGACCTGCGGCTGAACTCCAGGGAAGCGGCCGCGATCGCGGCCACCGCCGGCACGACCGCGGCGGACATCGACGCGCTCAACGCGCGGGTGGACGGCTGGGTCGCCGGACTCGTGCTGCTGCTCGCGCAGCCGCGCACCTTCTCGCCCGGGGAGCGGCTGGGCACCTCGCACGAGGAACTGTTCGCGTACTTCGCCGGCGAGATCCTGGCGCGCGCCAACGCGCCGGTGCGCGCGATGCTGCTGGCCACGAGCGTGCTTCCCGAGGTGACGGTGAGCATGGCGCAATCGCTCACGGGCAATCCCGACGCGGGCAAACTGCTCGACTGGCTATACCGGCGCCAGTACTTCACGGAGCGCAAGGTCGAGATCGAGCTCACGTACCAGTACCACGACCTGTTCCGGGAGTTTCTGGTGGCGCGCTTCCGGGCCGAAGTCGCCGCGGAGGACAGGGTGCGCATCGCCGGCCGCGCGGCCGAGCTGCTGGAACAGCAGGGCAAGCTTACCGAGGCGGTGGCCTTGTACCGCGAAGCCGGGGACTGGGAGAGGCTAGGGCGGCTGGTGACAACCCACGCCCGGACGCTCACCGAGGCAGGGCGTTGGCGGACCGTGCTCGACTGGTTCGAGGGCATGCCCGACGACGTGTTGGTGGCCGAGCCGTGGCTGCGCTTCTGGCGGTCGGTGGCGGGCAGCCTCAACGATAACGAAACAGCGCGCCGGGAACTGAAGGCTTGCTTCGACCACTTCGAAGCGCGCGGCGATGTGGCAGGCCAACTGGCGGTGGCGTTCGCCTTCGTTGACGCATGTATGGTGGCCGGCGTCGGCTTCCAGCCGGTCTTCGAGTGGGCGACGGTGGTCGCCGGCATCCTCACGAATCCGGACGCGGACCTCGACTTCGCGAGCGAATTGCGAGGCTGGCGGCTGGTCGTGACGCCGTACTGCTTCCGGTACGTCACCCACCCCCTGGTGACCCGCGGCATCGCGTTCCTGGAGGACGCGCTGTTCCACCGGGACCTCGGCGACTACGACGCGCTGCTCACGGGTTCGGTGATCGTCACGCACTGCTGGCCGACGGCGAACATGGACCTCTTCGAGCGGGTGGCCGACCGGGTGCATCCGATCGCCATGGCCGGCCGCGGCGGACCGGTTGCACGAGTTCGCTGGCTCGCCTGGCATGGGGCGCTCATGCTGATGATTCCGGATCGCGTCGAGGCGCAGCGCAGCGCACGCACGGCGCTGGCCATCGGCGAGGAGTACCGGCTTCCCGTCCTGGAAGCCCACGGACTGGCCGACCTGTTTATCACATTGATCCGCGTGCAGCGAATCGCCGAAGCTAAGTCCTGCCTCGAGCGCCTGCAGGCCATCGCGGAGGGTGCCGGTCCTCTCCTGTCCTACCTGTGTCAGATCCGTACGCTCCAGTGGCTCCTGGCGTCGGGCGACATTGCCAAGGCCGCGACATTGGTCGACGAACATCTCCTCACCTGCGAACGCGCCGGCTTCCGTGCCGTGGCAACCTGGAACCGCCTCTACAAGGTCGACATCCTCGCACGGCTCGGTCAAGTCGATGAGGCGCAGCGGCTGCTCGACGAGGAGCATCGCATCTGCGCGAGCGCCGGCATCCACGTGACCGACGCAGAGCGGCTGGCGATCCAGGCGTATATCGAGCTCGCCAGAGCTGACGAAGCTCAGGCCCTCCGTACCTTTCATCTCGCGCTGGTGGAAGCGCGCAAGCGCGGGCGACGCGGCTACATCGGAAGCCACAGTGGCCTCGCGAACCTTTGCGCTCTGGCGCTGCGGGAGCATCAGGATGTCGACGAAGTCCGGTCCCTCATCCGCCTGATGCACCTGGACGCGCCCGATCGAACCTTGACGCATTGGCCCTGGCCGCTGCGCATCCGGACCTTCGGAATGCTCGAGCTCTTCCGGGACGAAGAGAAGATCGATTTCGGTCGCAAGGTGCCCCGCCGGCCGCTGCAGGTGCTGGCCCGCCTGATCAGCGCCGGCGAGGCGGGCGTGGCGCGCGCCCGGCTCGCGGAAGCCCTCTGGGAGGACTCGGAGGCCGACGATGCGGAAGACGCCCTCAAAGCGGCGGTCGTGCGCCTCCGCAGCCTGCTTCGTTGCCCGGAAGCCGTGGAGATGCAGCATGGGCGGGTGCGACTCGATCCGGCCCTGGTCTGGGTGGATGCCTGGGCATTCGAAACGCTGGCCAGGCGATCCGACGACGAGGATGTCTCGCCGGCGCGATCGTTGGTCGTGGACGTCTACGGCGGCGAGTTCCTCCCCGACATGACGGCCGATCCCGAGGTCGTCGCGAAGCGCGAGCATCTGCGCACGCTGTTCCTGAAGCAGGTCGAGCAGCAGGGGCGTCGCTTCGAAGCCGGTGGGCAGTACGATGCCGCGATCGCGCTCTACGAGCGCGGCATCGTGGCCCAGCCGCTGGCAGAGGTTTTCTATCTCGGGCAGATGCGCTGTCTTCGGATCACGGACCGGCACGCGGAAGCCAAGGCCGTGTTCCGGCGTTTGCGCCAGACCCTCTCCGTGACGCTCGGCGCGACGCCCTCGGCCGCGGCCACGAGGCTGTTCGAACTGCTCTGACGATCGCGCTCGCGGTCCGTCGACGACGAGGACACGGTGCCCACACCGCGCATCTTCATCGTTCGTGTCCCGCGCTGCGCCGACAGCACCGAGTTCGCGGATGGGGAGGAGCCGCTTCGACTTTCGGACCGATCACATCGGCGTACCCGGAAGGCTTTCCGTGCGAGAGGAGGTCAGGGAACCGCCCGCCGCGAATCTCGTTGCCATTCGACTCCAGGGGCCGCGGCGATGATGGCCCAAGGTGTCATGTCAAAGCGGTGACTAAGGCTCCGGATCGAACATCACGCCGACGTCGCGAGCGCCATGGAGCACACGGACGACATCGATCCCGTCGTGGAGCGGTACGTAGAAGATAACGAACTGCCCGACTGGGAAACTGCGCACACCGGGCGCGAGTTCTTCGCGGGCACGCCCCATCATGGGCTGCGTTGCCAGCAGCCGGAACTGCTCGTCCAGGTGATCGACCCAGCGATCGGCGGCCGATACGCTGTCGTCGGCGATGAAGTCCCAGGCCTCGAGGATGTCGGTCTGCGCGAGCGGCCGACGCGTTACCCGTGGCATTCAGGCCCCTGACGGTCTGCTCGTCCGCCGTGCACGCGCCTTGGTCTTGAGCGCCGCCGCATCCCAGGGTTCGCTCGACCCGCTCGCCAACCCCTGGCGAACGTCGGCGCGCAACTGCGCAAGCTTCGCCTCCTGAAGTCGATCCTGCTCCGCCATCAGGCGCAGCGCCTCGCGAACCACTTCGCTTGCTGACGTGTAGAGACCGGACTCGACCTTCGAGCGGACAAGCTCTTCCAGCTGAGGAGTCAGATTGACGTTCATTCCCATGGGCTGCGGGCCTTCAGGTAGTCGTAGCGGACATTATGTCTAAAAATGTCAAAGATGGACATATCCGGGCGATCGCCTGCGAGCGAGCCCGCTGCCGGCGACGGTCCACGAGGTATCAGGTCTCGGCATCGAAGCAACCCGCAATGCCGGGATCCTCATCACGCACCGGCGTTAGCCTTGCCGCTCCACACGACCGCGGCCACGGGGTTCTTCGAACAACCCTGACAGTCGCGTGAGAAACGGATCCGGGAATCCGTCACCGAATCCGTTCCTCCTTACCGGCGAAACTGGCTCCGTCGAATACGAGGTCACCATGCCGACACCGCGCGTCTTCGTCGTCCGCGTCATCCGCCGCACCGGTAGCACCGACGTCCATGGGGTGGTGGAGCACGCATCGTCACGCAAACGCGTGACGTTCCGGAGCGCGGATGGGCTGTGGCGGGCCGTCGCCGGGTCAGCGGCAGCTTCGCGCCGCCTTGCCCCTGGTGATGGCTCGCATGGTTCGCCGCTGGTGTCGCCATCTCGGACCGATGCATTGCTGGAGTCGACCAATCCCATGTCCATTGGAGGAACGAACCATGATGAAGAGCCATGAAATGCAGCGGCGTGACTTCCTGAAGCTGTCGACCGTTACCGGCCTCGCCGCGATGGCGGGCCTGAGCGGCCGCACCTGGGGCGCAGACACCGGGTCCTCGTTGGCCGAGTTGTCCGCCGCCGCGGCAGTCGACGCCATGCGACGCGGCGACATCACCGCCGAGGCCTACGCCACCGCCTTGCTCGATCGTGCCGACCGGTTCCGCAGCCTGAACGCGTTCATCAGCCTCGATCGCGATGCGACGCTCGCCGCGGCGCGGGCTGCCGACGTTCGCCGGGCGTCCGGGTCGCGCCTCGGTCCCTTGCACGGGCTGCCACTGCCCGTGAAGGACAGTGTCAACACGAAGGATCTGCCCACGACGTCCGGCACGCGCGCATTGCGCTCGTTCATCCCGAAGGAAGACGCGCCGGTGATGGCGAGGCTCTACGGCGCCGGCGCAATCCTGATGGGCAAGACCAATCTCCACGAACTGTCCTACGGCTGGACCAGCAACAACATGTTCACCGGCGCGGTGCGCAACCCGTACGACCCGAAACGCATTCCCGGTGGTAGCAGCGGAGGCTCCGGCGCCGCCGTGGCCGCGCGCATCGCGCCGCTCGCAGTGGCCGAGGACACGTTCGGGTCGATTCGCGTGCCCGCGAGCATGTGCGGTGTCTGCGGACTGCGGCCGAGCACCGGCCGCTACCCCGTCGGCGGCGTGATGCCGATCTCGCCGCGCATGGACATGGTCGGACCGCTGGCGCGTTCGGTCAGCGATCTGGCGCTTTTCGATGCGGCAATCTCGGGCGAATCACCGACGCTGTCCCCGCGGTCTCTCGACGGGGTGCGCATCGGAGTCGCGCCGGGATACTTCCTGGCATCGCTCGATCCCGAGGTCGAACGGGTGTTCAGCGCTGCCCTCCGACGGTTGAGCGCGGCAGGGGCAGTGTTGGTGTGGGCGGACCTGCCGGCGGTCATGGATGCCGCGATGCTGGACGGCGTGATCGTGCAGGCGGAAGACACTTCCCCCAGCATCACCCGCTATCTGGAAGAGTCGCGCAGCGGGATCACGTTCGACGCGCTTCATGCGCAGCTGAGTGCGGACGTGAAGGGCACCTTCGATGTGTGGACGCTGCCGGGCGCCCAGTACCATCCCACCCAGGAAGCCATCGAGACGGCCATCGGCCGGTTGCCCGCGTTCCGGCAGGCGATGCAGGATCACTTCCACGCGAACCGTGTCGAGGCCATCGTGTTTCCGCCCGTGCCGGTGCCGCCGTTGCCCATCGGCCAGGACACGGAAGTCGAGATCCGCGGCAGCAAGAGGCCGCTCTGGATGGCGATGTCCCACAACATCGCACCGGCCAGTTGCGTGGGCATGCCGGGTCTGGTGCTGCCGGCAGGGCTCACGAAGGACGGCTTGCCCGTGGGCGTCGAGTTCGATGCGCTGCCGGGGAGCGATCGCCAACTGCTCTCGCTCGGGCTCTCCCTGGAGAGGGCGCTCGGACCGATTCCCGCGCCACGAGCGGCGGGCTGATCCGGGCGGCGCGGTCGCAACGGGGCCGCGCCTGATTCTCCCTTGGGTCCTTCCAAGATCTTGCGACGCGATGTCAAGGGAGGAGCGCATTCCCTGGCGAGAGGGCTCGCGTCCCAGAATTTGCCCGGCGCCCCACCGACGCCGAGCTCATCGCTCTGGCGGGTCGCATCGCGCGGCGCGTGGCCTGCTTTCTGGAACGCCAAGGACTGCTCGAACGCGATACCGATAACACCTGCCTTGCCGAGCTCGCCCTCGGCGACGAGCCGATGCAGGCGCTGTTGGCGCACTCGATCAGCTACCGCGTCGCGGTGGGGCCGCGCGTCGGGCGCAAGGTGTTCAGGCTGCAGACCCTGCCCGCCGCAGGCGGACGAGCGCGACGTGCTCGTTACGCGCATTGAAGCGTACGAGAACAAGCATTGCGACTTCGGCCCCACCGATCCGGTGGAAGCGATTAAATTCCGCAAGGAGCAGGAAGGGCTGACGCCTCGTGATCTGGAGCCGTACATCGGGCAGAGCGGTCGCGTTTCCGAAGTTCTGAACCGGAGGCGCCCGCTGAGCCTGCGGATGGTCAAGAGGTTGCACGATGGGTTGAAGATCCCATACGAGAGCCTGATGGCCGGGGTGCAGTAGCGTCGGTTGGTGTTCTGAAGGTCGAGGGTGCGTTGCACTCGCGTTTACCGTCAGCGTCTAGGCATCCGTGCTCGCGTCTTTCGCTATCGAGCATTGGCGTTCGCCTACAGCCAAGTGCGCCAAGCGGTAAATGTGACGGTAAAGGATGTTCGTCAGGGTTCGCGATGCCCGAAGAAACATTGGGTTAGATTGCTCAGTCACCATTGAGTGGGAGTAGCGGGTGCGGAGGGCGGAGCAGGGGCCCCAACGTAGTTGGGGATGCGACCCCGGAGCACCCGCCTGTTCGCATACTCGGAGTCGTCGACGCCGCGTGTTGCCCCGGCTTTGCCGGCCATGCAACCCCGAATAGCAGTCCACGCGTCAGTCTGGACAATAGACCTCCCATCACGTGCCCGCCTGTATCATCGAGCCAATCGATGAATGGGGGAGGGAAATGGACCTCAAGCTCACGCGACCTGGGGCTCGTGGCAATCGTCGTGCGTGGTTCGGATTGCTGATCGCACTCGCATTCACGGTCACGGCCGTTCCCATGCTGGCGGCGGCAGCCCCCAATATCGTCTATCTGCTCGCCGACGACCTCGGATGGAACGACGTCGGCTTTCACGGCGGGAAGATTCACACGCCGACCCTCGACAGTCTTGCGACCGGTGGCGCGGTATTCAACGCGCTCTACTCGCAGCCTTTCTCTACGCAGACGCGCGCTGCACTGCTCACGGGCCGCTACCCGATGCGCTATGGCCTGCAGACGCTCTCGTTGGAGCCTTCCAGTCGCTACGGCCTGCCGAAGGAAGAGCGCACCTTGCCGCAGGCCCTCAAGGCGAGCGGCTATCGGACCGCCTTCCTGGGCCATTGGCTGCTTGGCCACGCCAGGCGCGAGCACTGGCCAGGGCAGCGCGGTTTCGATCTGTTCTACGGTTCGCTGTCCGGCGGTGTGGACTCGCAGTTGCGCAGGAACGCAATTGCGGACTGGTATCGAAACGACCGGATCGTCAAGGAGGATGGTTACGTGACCGATCTGCTGGCGCGAGAGGCCGACCGGATCATCTCCGCGCACGACCGGTCCGCGCCGCTTTTCCTGATGGCGGCCTTCAACACGCCGGCGCAGTTCCATGGTGTTCCGAAGTCATACCTGGATCCGTACCGGAACGTGCCGGACGAGGCGCGCCGTAGCTACGCGGCGGCGGTCACGGCACTGGACTCCGCGGTCGGCAGCATCGTCGCCGCGCTCCACAAGCGCGGCATGCTGGACAACACTCTCATCGTGTTCCAAAGCGACAACGGCGGCGCGGTGCCGTTGCGCTACGTCACCGGTGACCGGGACACCGACCGGCCGGCCGCCGACAACGGAAGCAATCGCGAAGGCCGGGGCAGCCTGTACGAGGGGGGACTGCGAGTCGTGGCACTGGCGTCGTGGCCGGGCAGGATTCCGCCCGGAACGATCGTGACCCAACCGCTGCACGTGACCGACATGTACGTCACCCTGCTCACTCTCGCGGGCGCTGCGCTGGAACAACCCAGGAAGCCCGACGGGAAAAACGCATGGCCCGTGATCGCCGAAGGCAAGCGGATCGATCGCAACGACATCCTGCTCAACGTGGACGATTTCTCAGGGGCGATCCGCGTAGAGGAGTGGAAGCTCATCCTGCACGCGTCGCTGCCGAGCCGCATCGAACTGTTCGACATCGACAACGATCCGGAGGAATCCCACAACCTCGCATCGAAGTATCCGGGTCGGGTCAAGGAACTCGTTGCCAGGCTCAACGAGTACGCCTACGACATGGTGCCGTCCCTGCACCTGGAAGAATTGATCGCCGCGGGCCGGCCGGTGTTCTGGCGCGCCAATCCTCCGCGGCGATGACGGCCGCACCTCGACCCATGCGGCGCGCCGGTTCGCGATTCGCCCTTCGTTGAGTTCGACCGGGGCGTGTGTTACGGTCGTTGCTCCACTTCGTGACTTCCCACTCCGGCGAATCGCAGGGTGCTCGAGGATACTCGTCCGGCACCTCAGCGAGCGACCGACGGCATCGTCCCCGCACCCCCGGCCCCAGTGAAACCGCGAGCCGTTCAAACCTCGACGTCCGAGCGTGACCTGCTGTTCGAATGGCTGGGTCGCGGCGCGCGCCGCTTGCGTGCGAACAACTGCCTGCGTGATGGGGCTCGGGCTTCCTGTGCCTTGCTCGCAAGCGCCGCTCTGTACCTGCTCCTCGAGCGCTCGGGGGTGCCGCGACCGGTACTGACCGCGATCGTGCCTTTTTTCGTGTTCGCCGGCGCTGCCGCCATCGGGTGGCTGGGGTGGCGCTGCATGCAAGGTCGTTCGCTCCAGACAGTTGCAGCCATCGCGGACGCACGCTGTCGCCTGAATGACGAACTGGTCAGCGCATGCTGGTTCGCGCGCGAGGAGACGCCTTCCGCCTGGGAGGCGTTGGTGCTCGGGAGGGCCGTACGGACGACCAGCGCGCTCGACGTCCGTGCGGTCTTTCCATTGCGCGCGCCGCGCAGCCTTGCGTCGGCAGCAGGGCTCGGGACCGCGGTCCTGGCGCTGATGTTCGTCGGCAGCGATACGGGGGTGCCTGCCGATCGGAGTGCGGGTGTCATTCGCAGCCTCTCTGTGCAGCCACGCTCCGACGATGACGCCGGGGCGAACGAGATTGCGGCGAGGGCGAGGGCCATGGCCGCCACCGCCGGAGCAGACAAATCCGTGTGGAACCGTGCCGAAGCCCTCGCGAAGAATCTGCGCAGCGGCGAAGAACTGGCCGAACTGAAGCGCGCCATCGAATCAGGCGATGCCGACCGTGTCCGGGAATGGGTGGAGCGCGCGGCCCAGGTGGCGAATGCCGCGGCGGCGTCTTCGGACCCGCGTGACCCGACTGGAGACGGCATGGTACGGACCGGGCAGGACCTCTCGGCAGGATTGCCAGGGCTGCCGGACGATGGCAGCCCGCCCAGGAAGAACGCGGTAGAGCCTGCCGACAGGACGGAGGACGAGCAGGCGGGGGAGAAGGAGAAGGCCCCCGAGCCGCCAAAGGACCGCCTCGACACCGAGATCGGTGCGCTGGAGGACGCTCTGTCGAAGCTGGGAGAAGGAGGAGGGGGTGGTCACTCAAAGGAGGCGAACGGCACCCCTCCCGGACAGGAATCGCAAAGAAGGGGGCAGGCCCAGCCCAGCGATAGCGAAGCGCTTCAAGCCGTCACCGTCGCCTCCGGAACCGGCGGAGGCGAGGGTACTCCGCCGGCTGAACCCTCCGGGCACTCGGGAGAACCGGTGCAGAGTTCGCCCGCAGCGCGACTCGCCACACGCATGCAGCGCCTGGATGACACGGTAGCTGCGGGCGACTCTACCAAGCATGGAAAGGAAAGTCCGTACGCCGTCACCGAAGCGGGGACCGCCCGTACCGGCCTGTCGGCGGTGCGTGCCGTGCGGCCCGGTGCCAGCGACGCGGCGCTCGCGCGGGAGCAGATTCCCGTCGCGTACCGCGCGTCGGTCCGACGCTATTTCCTCACCGAGCACGGCAAGGAACGTTGAGCCCCGATCATGGATGGCAGACTCGATCCGTCGGATGCTCCGGGCCTCCCATTCCCATGATCGCTGACCCTGCGTTGTCGGTTCCTGTTCCTGGAAGCGGCATGCCGCCGAGGCGGTGCCCTTGAACTTCGCCTTGCTCTCGACGGCGGGTGCCATCGGTCTGATGGCCGCCGTCGCGGTCTCGATCGGCCTTCTGTACCTGATCAGACCACGCATGCACCGCATTACCGTTGCGTCGACCCTCCTGTGGCGGCGGGTCGTGACAACAGGGCACGTTCGCAAGCGACGCTGGCGCTGGCTGTTGTCGCTGTTGCTCGCGCTGGCGATCGGGCTTTGCCTGGCCCTGGCGCTGACGGATCTGAAGTTGCCCGCACTGCAGCCGGCTGCGCAGCGCTTTGTCGTGGTACTGGACAATGCCGCGTCGATGGGCGCGCGCACCGGGGACGGACGTACTCGCTGGCAACATGCTCTCGATGCTTCGCGACGCCTGATCCAGCAGACCGGGCAAGGCGCAGAAGTCCTGCTGCTGGATACGGCCGGGCGCGCGCCGCTCAGCGGCTTTCTTCCCGCGCGCCTGGCAGTGGAGCGGCTCGACCGTCTGGCACTCTCTCCCGATGCGCGCACGCGCGTCCCGCCCTTGCCTTCCGGCACGGACATCACACGTGCCCACCTGTTTACCGACGGGGTGAGTGTGGGCGACGTGTCGGAGACCATGACGGTGCACTCCGTCTTCGATTCTGCCGACAACGTCGGCATCACCGCGTTTACCGCGCGTCCGCTGCCGGCCGATCGCACCCGGTACAGCGCCTTCCTCCAGATCACCAATGGGGCGGAGGCTGACAAACGCGTCTCGCTGGAAGTGGTCGGCGCCACCGGCTTTCGCGTCGAGCGGCAGCTGAACGTCGCCGGGGCTTCCACCGTCAACCTGACCCTCGATGTGAGCGGTCTGGAGCAGGGTCCGCTACGCGCGCACATCGCGGCGCCAGGGGATGCCTTCGATCTGGACGATACCGCGTATGCCGTGGTGTCGGCGCATCGTGTCCGGCGCGTTGTCCTCGTCACCCGCGGCAACGCCGTTCTCGAGGGATCACTGCGCTCCCTTCCCGGAATCGCGTTGACCGTGCGCTCTCCGAGCCTGGGGTCGGAGCTCCCGTCGGCAGACGCTTACGTCTTCGATGGGGATGCACCGCGTGCTCCCCCCGCCGCCGGCGCCCTTCTCTTTCGTCCGTTGGCTGCGGCCTGGCTCGGCATTCGCTGGAAGGCGCTGGCGCCCGCGGTGGTCACGGGTTGGGACGACTCCGATCCGCTGACGGCAGGCGTGGACTGGGCCAGCGTGCGTCCCAGAAACGCATTCGTGGGGCAGGGCGCCGCCGGGACAAGCATGGTCACGGCGGGCACTTCGCGCGATGCAGAGGCGGGCGGCGCGCTGATCATGGCGGGGCGCGCCCGTTCCCACTGGATCGCGGTCGGGTTTTCCCCACAGGATTCCAGCTTTCCGCTGCAACCCGGCTTTCCGATCTTCCTGGGCAACGCATTGGACCGGCTCATCGAGAGTCCCGACGTCGTGACCCAAGGTCTCGGCTACATCGAAGCCCCGCTTCCGGGTGCGCGGATCACCGAAGGGGGCCGTGTGCAGGTCGCCGCGACGACAACGGAATCGGGCACTCTGTTCGAAGCATCCCGCCCCGGCGTCTACGTGGTCGACGACGGCCGGAAGCAGCTCGTCGTGATCGCCAATGCGATCGATCCGCTCCTGCCCCAGATCAATCGAAGGTCCCTCCACAGCGAAGGGGTCCTTGCAGAGGCGATCCAGGTTCCCCCCCGGACGTGGCCGGAGCCATGGGTATGGCTGCTGGGATTGGCCTTCTGTCTGCTCACCTGCGAGTGGGCCGCGTTCAGCCGCCGCGTGACCGAATGAATCCGGACGTCGGCATCGCGAATGCCTGGGCCCTGTGGTTACTGCTGGCCGCTCCGCTCGCGTGGTGGCTTGCGCGGCGTCGTGCCGGGTCGGGCGAGCGTCGACGGATCTGGCTGGTGACGGCGCTCCGCTCGCTGTCCCTGGCCTTCGCGGCGCTGGGGCTGGCTGCTCCGTTCGTCAACACGCGTTCGCACTCGCTTGGCGTGATCTACGCGTTCGACGGGTCAGCCAGCGTTCAACCCGAATTCCTGCAGCAGGCGGTGCAATGGGCGCGCCGGGCCAACGAACATTTTCGTCCTGAACACAAAGGCTATGTCGTCTTCGGGCATCAGGCCCGCCTGCTGCACGATCTGGACGAGGTCGACAGAGTTGTGAAGACATTCTCCGCGAGCCCTGCCGAAGGGACTGCAACGATCGACAGGACTGCCACGGATCTGGAACGTGCCATCGAAGCGTCCTTGCCCGGCTTCGCACCGGAAGACGACAAACGCCTGGTACTGATCACCGATGGCAAACAGACCCATGGGAATGTCTGGCGGGCTCTGCCGCGCCTGCAGTCGGAAGGCGTACGTCTGTTCGCCCTTTCGGCTCCAACTCTGTCGGGAAGGCAAGTCCGCGTCGATGGCCTCGACGTTCCCGAGGGCGTGCGCGAGCGCGAGCCGGTCAAGCTGTACGTGCGGCTGCACGCGTATGCCGCGCTGAGAACCCGTGTGCAGGTCGTCGCAGCCGGGGAGACCCTGTTCGATCGCCAGGTGCCTCTCGTTGCCGGACACAACAAGGTTCCCGTCGAGCTTCGTTTCGAGCGAGGCGGTAGCCGGGAGATCAAGGTGTTGCTGGGGCCACGCGACCAGCTGGCGGACACCTGGCGGGGCAGTGTGTGGGTGGCTCCCCGCCTGCGCGTGCTGCAGGTGGAGGGCGACGCCATCGGGGCGGATTATCTCGCCGAGGCCCTCGGATCCCAGGGGGTCGACGTCGCGCGAGTCACCGCGGCGCAGTTCGCTCGAGACCCGGCAGCAAGCTTGCGCGGCGCCGACACGGTTCTGCTCAACGACGTTCCGGCTGCGCGGCTTGCCGGCGAGGCGGGCAGCCAGCTCGAACGGTTCGTTCGCGACGACGGCGGCGGTCTGGTGTTCGTCGCAGGAGAGAACACTCATGGCAAGGACGCGTTCGAGGGGAGCGCGGTGGAGCGCCTGCTGCCGGTGAAGTTCGAAGCCCACCGCAAGCCGAAGGAACTCGATCTCCTGCTGCTCATCGACAGATCCGGAAGCATGCTGGGCGGCAAGTTCGAGTCGGTAAAGGCAGCGGCGCTCGCAACTCTTGACATGATGGAATCCGACCAGCGGCTGGCTGTCATCGCCTTCGATTCGCAGCCGATCGATGTGTTTCCGCTTGCAGAGGTCGGCGGAAAGAGGCGCGCGGAGGACGCGATCAGCGGCATGTCCACCGGTGGCCACACCGACATCCGCAAAGCCCTCGTCCGCGCGTTCGAGGTGCTCAAGGATTCCCCGTCCAGCACCAAGCACGTCATCCTGCTGTCGGATGGCCATACCTTCGCGCCGCCGAGCCCGTCGGCAAGGCAGGGAAGGGATCCTCCCCGCAGGGACATCCGGAAGATACTCGAGGAGCAGGGTTACAGCGCGAGCCACATCGAGCGGCTGCTGGGTGACGCTTCGAGCGTTCAGGGGGGAAGCCGCGAGCTCGAGGATCTCGTCACCGACATGGCAGCAGCGAACATCACGCTTTCCACGCTGTCGATCGGCGAAGAGCCCGACCTGCGATTGATGGCCGCGCTGGCGGAACTGGGAAGCGGCAAGAGCTACGTCGCCCACCAGGACAGCGAGATTCCGGCCTTGTTCGTGACCGAAGCACGTCGTTTACTGGGTACGTCCATGGTGGAGGAAACGTTCAGGCCGGTCGTGCGAAGCAACGGAGGGACGCTGACCGGTCTCGACTTCGCGGCGGGCCCCGCGCTCAAGGGATACGTTGCCACCAGGCCGAAACGCTTTTCCGAAGTGCTGCTGGAAGCGCGGCCCGGTGACCCTGTCCTTGCGGAGACCCGCTACGGCCTGGGCAAGACCGTGGCCTTCCTGTCCGACGCAAGGAACCGCTGGGCAAGCGACTGGCTGGCCTGGCCAGGCTACGCCCGGTTCTGGGCGCAGGTGGTGCGCGACGCCGGGCGGAGTGCCGGAACACCCGAACTCGGATGGCAGGTCACGCGAGAAGGTGGATGGGGGCTTCTGCGCCTCACAGCGCTCACGCCGGACGGGCGCTATCGCGACGGACTGTCGCCGAACGCACGAATCACGCGGCCGGACGGGACGCGCACGGAGGTGGCGCTCAGGCAGACGGCGCCGGGGACCTACGACGCCCGCATTGCGCTGCTGGCAGGATCACCGGCCCCGTACCGGTTCGAACTCCGGGCTGGCCCTGGTCTGCCGGCATCGGAGATCGCAAGGGTCGGCGTCCGCACGCTTCACTACGCCACAGAGGACGAATTCCAGCCCGGTCCCGCTGACATCCGGCTGCTCGAGGTCTTGAGCGAACGGACCGGCGGCAAGTTCGCTCCCGGCAGCGACGAGATCTTCGCGCCCGCCGGGGGCGGCAGCCCCGTACCCCGGCCGCTGTGGCCCGCGTGCGCCGGTGCGGCGCTGTTCTTCTTCGTCCTCGAGATCGCGGCCCGCCGCACGAACTGGCGGTTCCTCGAGGACCCCTCGAGGAACGGCTGATCGTCAGCCGGCCGCCGGCAACGCGATCTCTCCGCGCCTCAGAAGCACCTCCCGCGCATCCTTCTCCGTGATCTTGCCGTAATCCGATTTCGGCAAGGCCTCCTGACCTGCCTGCCGTTTTCGAATACCAGCGGTTAGTTGGGACGGGCAATAGCTCGATCAGCGCCCGTGCTTGCTCGAGGGAGTCGAACCAGTGCACGTGCGGACACTCGTCGCGAAGTGAACCGTTGAAGGTTTCGATAGGCCCGTTGTCCGTCGGCTTTCCGGGACGGCTGAAGCCCAGGCGCACACCGTGGTGGTACTCCCAGAGGTCCAGGCACATCGTCATCCGGCAGCCGCTGCCGAAGCGCCGCTAGGCCCAACCGCTATCCGCACCCCTAGTCAGCACTGCCCGCGCTGGCGAACGCGTATGCGCCGCCGGCCTCGATTGCGCGCCGGTAGGCGGGACGCGCCTGCATACGCGTGACGTAGTCGCGCAGCCTGGGCTGTCTCTCGCCTGCCAGGCCCGCGTGTACGGCGAACTCAAGGGGGAACAGCATCTGCACATCGGCCGCGCTGAACGCCGCGCCAGCAAGGTGTTCGCTCTGACCCAGCTCGGCCTCGACCAGATCGAGTTCGTCCTGGATCATCGCTTCGACGCGACCCTGCATCGCCTTGGCGGCCTCACCCACGCGGGTGAGATACAGCCGGCCTACCAGATGCAGCATGATCGTGCCCTCCGCGAAGTGCATCCAGTGCAGATAGCGCACGTGCTCCGGAGTGCCCCGCCGGGGCGCGAGCCGCCCGTCGCCATAACGCTCGACCAGATACTCCACGATGGCTCCCGACTCGGCCAGGATGAGTTCATCGTCCTGGATGACCGGGGACTTGCCCAGTGGATGAACCGCCCGCAGTTCCGGCGGCGCCAGATTCGTCTTTGCGTCCCGCTGGTAGCGCTCGATCCGGTACGGCAGGCCGAGTTCCTCCAGAAGCCAGATGATGCGCTGCGAACGAGAGTTGTTCAGGTGGTGGACGACGATCACGAGCGATTCTCCTCAAAGACAGCGGACGCCTCGGTCGGAATTCCTGACTCCGCTAGCATTCGGTCTGGAACGGTTTTCAACCCAGAGAGGATTAGACCATGACACAAGCGATCGTGATCGAGCAGTACGGCGGGCCCGAGGTCCTGAAGCTGAAGGAGGTTCAGGTGGGTGCCCCGGAGGCCAATCAGGTGCGGCTGCAGCACACCAGGATCGGCGTGAACTTCCACGACGTGTACGTGCGGTCCGGCCTGTACAAGACGCTGCAATTGCCTGGCACGCCGGGAATCGAGGCTGCCGGCGTCGTGACACAGTGCGGGCCGGGGGTGACCCGGTGGAAGGTCGGGGACCGGGTCGCATACGTCACCGGCGCCTATGGCGTGTACGCGTCGGAACGCCTCATCGACGAGGCGCAACTGCTGCGGATTCCCGCTGGGGTGAGCGACGAGGCAGCGGCATCCGCGCTGCTGCGTGGGCTCACGGTGGAGATGCTGCTGCGGCGGGTGCATCAAGTCACGCCGGGATCCTGGATTCTCGTTCAGGCGGCTGCCGGCGGAGTTGGGCAGTTGCTGTGCCAATGGGCTTCTCACATCGGCGCCAAGGTCATCGGCACCGTGGCCGACGAGGAGCAGGACAGCGTCGCCGCCGTCGCGGGTTGCCACCACCGCATCAATTTCCGGCGGGAGAACGTGGTCGAGCGCGTGCGCGAGATCACCGAGGGTCGGGGAGTGGCGGTCGCCTACGATGGCGTGGGCAAGGAGAGCTTCTTCGGGTCGCTCGACTGTCTGGACTACTGCGGCCATCTGGTCAACTTCGGCCAGGCGTCGGGGTCCGTGCCGCCCTTCGAGGTGTCACGCCTGGCCGCCCGATCCAACAGCCTTTCACGTCCCATCGTCTTTCACTACGTGCGTGAGGCGGCGCAGCGCGAGCAGATGGCGGCGAATGTCTTCCGGGCGTTGGAGGAAGGCTGGCTCAAGGTGAAGCCGGCTCGGACCTTCCCCCTGGGCGAGGCCGCGGAGAGCCATAGGGTGATCGAGGCGGCGGGGGCGACAGTGCCGCTGGTGCTGGTGCCTTAGCCGTTCGTGCGTCCGAGCGCCCGGCAGGCCTGGTCACTGCCGGGCACGGGTCTCTCGGAAGGGCTGTTCGCACACTCGTGCTGCCCGGGCAGGGCGGAGCAGGGGCCCCAACGCAGTTGGGGATGCGACCCCGAAGCACCCGCCTGTCCGCATACTCGGAGTCGTCGACGCCGCGTGTTCAGGCGCCGCAGTTCCGCTGGAGATGGCCTGCGGGATTCGCAACACTGGAACGTCTGCACGATGATCGATGCGGACGGTGACAAACGGCTGCTGCTCGGGCAGGCCGGAACAGACTTCACTTCGCGTTGTATGGCGGTCTCAGGTATCGGCAAGTACCGCAAAATGAGCATACCAATCCTTGCTTTGCAATACCCATCTGGGCACATTGCGAGATTGGAACATCGCACGCCGGAGTGTGACCTATGTCTCGATCGATCCACGCGAATCGCAGCGATCGCCAGTTCTCACAGACTGGCTTCGTCGACTGGAAGGAGATCGGCAGGAAGCGGGATATCAAGAAATCCGCCGTTCGAAGCCGGACGACCGACGATCCGCCCGACGGCGCCATGGCTGTCGAGGAGTTCCCGATCGTCGTTACAGACGCTTCTCCATTCTTGTTCTTCCCGGCCTCCATCAAGGACATGAGAGCCGTGCTGGGTTTGCTTCCAAGGGGAACACTCGATGGCGTGAAGTCCATCCAGTTGGGGGCCGGCACTCGTTCCGTCAATCGGGACGCGAAGTGGCACCCTGCTTCGGATCCGTTTCTGGGCAGAAAGAGCGTGGAGATCTTTCCGAAGGTCTATGTGCCGCTGATCCTTGGGCACTACAACATTAGTTCCCAGTCCGTGAACCTCTACGGCATTGTGAAGTCCCCGCGAAAGATCCTGACGCGTTCCCAACTTGCGGCGCTTGAACTGCAGGCACTGGGCACGCTGGTTCACGAAGTCGCCCATCATTTCGACCGCGTGCGCCGAATGGGGCAAGGGCGTCCGTGGTTCGCGATGCACAGCAAGGCGGAGCGCTTTGCACACGTGAAGACAACGCAATGGACCGAGGAACTGGTCCTCCCGTACCTGCGCAGAAAGCATGGTGCGTCCGCGCTTTGCAGCATACCGATACTGATACGACGGGCGCTCGGCATTTAGCGATGTTCCGCGGCGACGCGGATGATTCGCCGGCTGGGGGCGGTCCCCGTCCCCGCCTGCCGGACGCCATCAACGCGCGTTGTTCGGCCTGCCAGACCCCTCGTGATGGTTGCTCTCGGTCTCGTAGGGGTTCTCTTCGCGCGCAGTCGGCGGATATAGTGTTTTCGGACCGATCCGAGCGGCCGCGTCAGCCGTGCCCGACGCAGTGCTGAACCCCCGGCCGCTACCGTCCGAACACGAACCGCGCCTCTATCTCGACCACATCGTCAATCCTGCCCTTCCCGTAGGTCATTCCCCACCGGCTGCGATCGATCTTGAAATCGCACTTCGCCTGGACGCCGGCACTGCCGATCGAGAAGCTGCAGGGGACCTCCACCTCCTTGGTTTCGCCGAGCATCGTCAGTTTGCCGCTCACGACCGCCCGATCAGTCCCACTGAGATCGACCCGAGTCGTCTCGAAGGTGATGTTCGGGTGCCGGGTCACGTCGAAGAAGTCGGAATTCTTCAGGTGATTGGTCAGCATGTTGTTATCGGACCAGATGCTCTGCGCATCGATGTCGATCCGGAAGGAGAGTTTCGAGAGGTCGCTCCAGTCTCCGACGGAATCGACCGTGAACTTCCTGAACCCTCCGCGGTGCGTCCCGCCCGGCTTTGTGCCGAGGAACTCGATTCGGGACTTCTCGAGAACGAAGACGGTCGAGGTCGCCGCGTGCACTCCGGCCCAGAGTCCGAAGAACAGGACAGCCAAAAACGATAAACCTGCAAGGATCGGTCTCATGTCATCTCTCCCTTCCTTACCGATGCTTACGCAGACGACATCAACCCTGAATCAGGACGATATCCCAGACCACGAGCCTGGAATCGGCTTCTTCATTGGCGGTCGGAGGCAGGACGCGTGAAATCAGACTCTCCTTCGCCCAGGACTGCTGCAACAGCGGGTCCTTCACGTTGAGGGGCTCGTCGGGGAAGTACATCTGCGTCGTCAGGCGGTTGACCTTGCCGGTGATGTCGTAGTGGATGTGCGGCGGCCGCCAGTAGTCGCCCACCACCGGATAGGCGCCGGGCTTGACGGTGCGATAGCGATACCGGCCTTCCGAGTCGGTCACCATCGTTGCATAACCATCGAAGTTCGGATCGATTGAAGCAGGATTCCGGTCATTGGGATGCGTGTAGCGACCTGCGCCGTTCGCCTGCCAGATTTCGAGTCTGACGCCCGGACAAGGCCCACCCCTCAGGTTGCGCACCGTACCCATGACGTAGATGACCTGACCCAGTGCCTGGCCCGGACGTCCCTTCAGTCGCGCCAGATCGGCGCCCCCGTCGGAGCGCTTCTGTACCGGATAGAACGGCCCCAGGATCTGATCGGGCGTCGGCATCGGTCCCTTGAAATCCAGCCCCGGCGCCCGTTCTTCTGCCGCCGTCAGCGGGTTGGCGAGTGCGAGACCGCCGATCGCGAGCGATGCCTTCAGAATCTCTCGCCTCGACACCTTGTGTTCCGCGTAAGTCGGCAAGCGCGGAATCAGGGTGGCGGGCGACAGGATGCGGCGGGTAGTGGTCATCAGTTTCTCGCTGTCTGGGGAGGAGGGACGAGACCAATGTACCCGAGTGAGGTGTCGTGGCAAGATGCATTCTGGAGTTTCACTGTGCACACCCATGGACAATGCATTCGACTTGAACGCGGTGGTGGTGTTCGTGCGCATCGTGGAGTCGGGAAGCCTGTCGGCGGCAGCGCGAAGCATGAAGATGCCGAAGACGACCGTCAGCAAGCGATTGGCTTCACTGGAAGAGTCCCTCGGTGTCGCCCTGATTGCCCGCACGACGAGAAAGCTGAGCGTGACGGAAGCAGGCAGAGCTTACTTCGCGCACTGCCAGGAATCGCTTCGCCTGCTGGAGCAGGCGCGCGCGGAGGTGACTGCGGCGCGGAGCCATCCGTCGGGGCACCTCAAGATCACCGCCCCGGTAGACATCGCCCACACACTGCTGCCGCGAGTGATCCACGCGTTCGTCGGGCGCCACCCAGGCGTCAGAGTCGAAGTTCTCGTTGCCAATCGACTGGTGGATCTGGTTGGCGAGGGTGTCGACCTGGCCATTCGCGCCGGCCCGATGCGCGACTCCGGGATGGTGGGGCGCAAGCTCATCGAGCTGACGGCAAACGTCTACGCGTCCCACGCGTATCTGCGCCGATGCAAGGCGCCTTTGCAGCCCAAGGACTTGTCCTCGGTCGAGTTCATCGGCTACGGCGGAGCGAACGGTCCCTTCCACATGGTGAAGGGGCGCTCGTCCGTGAAGGTCGATGTGAATCCAACCCTGGTCGTGGACGACTTCGAGACGATCAAGGAACTCGTGGTGCTCGGCACCGGCGCGGGTTGGTTACCGGACTTCGTCGCAAAGACTGCAGGCGCGAGCATCGTGCCCGCGGTCCGCGGCTGGCGTGCTAAGTCGGTGGGGCAGGTGCATTTCCTCTACGCCAAGCAGCGGCACCCGTCCGCCAACGTCAAGGCGTTCATCGACGTCGCGATGGAAGTCGTCCCCCTGTTTCTGAAGGGAGAGCTGGCTATGCCCGGCGGCGATGAGCGGAATTTGGGATAGCAGAAGTCCAAGTCGCGCTTGCTCACGCGGGATCGCGACGATGGTCCATGACACGGTACGTGCGCTTCGAACTAGGGATACCACCGATGTGGTCATCCCGCCTGATCGCCAAGGCACGGCAACGCAGGTAGCATCCGGGCTCCCCGCGCCCGGTGACCAGAAGCCGGCGCGGTCCCCATCGGAGAATCAGACATGCTTTTCCTGCGGACGATCGGGCTGCTGCTGGCGGCCGCCGCCCTGCTGCAAGGATGTGCCACGAATATCGGACCGTCTTCGGTCCGCCGCGAGCGCCCCAACTACAACCGCGAGATCGTGCAGTCGCACGACGAGCAGATGCTTCTCAACCTCGTTCGGCTGCGCTACCGCGATTCCCCCCTCTTCGTGGAACTCACGTCGGTGGTCACCAGCTACGCGTTCGACCAGAACCTGTCGATCGGCGCCAAGATCTTCGACACCAAGGTGGGGGACGAGTACACCGCCGGCGCCGGCCTCCTGATTGGCAACCGACCCACGGTCACGTACCTGCCGCTGCAGGGGGAGGAGTTCGCCGTCCGCATGATGTCGCCGCTGCCGCTCGACTCCATCATGCTGTTCTCGCAGACGGGCTGGAGCGTCGAGCGCCTGATGCTGCTCTGCGTTCAGCGGATCAACGAAGTTGAGAATGCTCCCAGCGCCACGGGCCCTACGCCCGCGACCAAGCCGAACTTCGAGTCTTTCCGCGATCTCGCGACGCGCCTGCGGCGGCTGTCCCTGGCCGGGCGCTTCGGCATGAACTGGGACTTCGCCGAGGATCCGAACGAGCAGTCTGCGTTCCACATGAAGTTCTGGCTGAAGACGCCCGAGGACCCTGCCGATCCGCTTGCCGCAGACGTGGCCGCGGTGCGTGAGGCGCTGCGGCTCGACCCGGGCATCGACGAGTACTCGCTCACGCCCTTCCCGTATAAGCGCCGTCCAGACGAGGTAGGTATGCGCGGGCGGTCGCTGCTGGGCGTGCTGTACTTCCTGTCGCAGTCCGTGGAAGCCCCGAAGGAACATGCCGATGCGGGGCTCGTCACCGTGACGCTCGATCGCGATGGGCGGCCGTTCGCGTGGAGCGAGCTGCTGAAAGACACGATGCGCATCCGATCGTCGAAGGACCGCCCGAACAATGCCTTCGTGGCCGTCGCGCACCGTGGATGGTGGTTCTACATCGCCGACGACGACCTCACGTCGAAGGCGTCGCTCAACCTGGTCAACTTCCTGTTCTCGCTGCAGTCCGCCTCGGGCAAGGGCAAGTCGCCCGTGCTGACGCTGCCTGTCGGGCGATAGGGGGAGATGTCCCGACGGCCGTGCCTCGAATCCACATTCACCAGGCGATGCGGCCATAGGACATTCACTCCGGCGAGATTTCTCCGTCGATCTTGCCGTTGGCCGAGTGTCCGACGTTCATCGCTGTTCCCGGAGGCAGGCCTTACGACCCTCGTCCGGGAGACGGAGTGTGGAAGCCGTTGTAGCCCGGACGAAGCGAAGCGAACTCCGGGGCTGAGTGGCGGGATGCCGCGACGACTTGCAGGCGTCCTGGCCCGTGCTTATGTGGCGTGGTCACGGCGAGTTACCAGAACGCGCTCGTCCGCCATGAGACGGCGCGGCAGCGAGACAACCCAATCGCACGGTGGAGCTCGGTGCTGCGTGTCAGGCTTGCTCGAGCCGCCGCGGCCAACATCGGCGTTGCGTCTCTAGCGGCGTCCCGGCTCATTGCACCGCCGGGATGACTATCTGGAGAGTGGTCCTGTCCGTCGCACTTCCACCGCATTCAACTCGGTCGTGCTTTCCAACGCCGCGTAGTCGCCCCGATCAAGCCAAGCCCTGTGATCAGCATGGCCCACGTGGCTGGCTCGGGAACGGGCGCGAGGTACTGGAACCCGGACGCCGTGACCAGCGTGTAATCGGTGTCCGGCACGACTTGCCCCGCATGCATGACCGTGACCTTCGTCAGCTTGACCGTGTGCGAGAAATCGACGCTCGCGGTGAAGTCCTTGGCGAACTGCGTGTTGACGCCGGAACCGAGCGTCACCTTGAAGCCAAGCGGATCGCCTACCCGGAACGTGCGGGTCCAGTAGAGCGTGCCGGCGGTACGCGACGGGTTCATCACGGCTACGCCCTCCTTGTAGGCGAGGTTCGCGTCGGACGTAGTGGACTCCACGTTCGCGAGGAACCGGCCAGCCTCGTCGGTGATGAGAAGTCCCCAGGCCGAGCCGGGTACGTCGATGGCCGTCCGCGGATTCACGAGGGTCCCCGAGATGTCGAACACCTGGGTGACGGTGATCGTCTCTCCGGCATGACCGTCATACAGGAAGCTCCAGCTGTCCTGGTAGTAGCCGCTCCCTGCCGCAAAGATCTGGGATTCGCTGCCGACGGAGGACGCCTGGGCCGATGTGGCGATCCTGCCGTACGAGGCGGTGACTTTCGCGCTGCCCGAACTGCCACCGACTGCGCTGTGCACGAGTCCGGAATCGATCGAGACAGGGAAGACGGTGTTCGACCGTGAGTCGAGGAATCCGGGGCTGGACGGTATGGTTACCTGCACGGTTGCCCCGGACTTGCCGGGCAAGCCAGCGAATGCAGGAGAGGGGAGGCACACGCCTGCCGCAAGCGCGATGAGCGCTGCCAGGACGGGCGCGTGTGCCGTAGTTGGGATTTGCATGTGAAGGTTCCTCGGGTGTTCGGTCGTGGAACGGCACGCATCGCGAGCCGCTGCCGCAGCCATCGCAATGTCCGGCGTGCGTTCCCGACCACGTTAGGCGCGAATCCACACCGACCCGTTGACCGGCATCAAGTGAACGACGATGAGTTGCCGGCGCGCTTCTCTGCAGATGATCGCGGGCGGGAGGCGCCGTTCGCGCCTCAGGATCTCCCACGAAGCCCACCGCCTGGCGATTGCCCGTTCGTTCCGTTGCACTGCCCTGAAAGTCGATTCGCCATTCCCGCGTTGGCAAGGTGTCTGTCGCCCCGATAAACTCGACTTTCTATCGCATCGTCATTCCCCCGAAAGGAGCCCCATGCGCGCATCCGCCTGTTCCACACTTACTGCCGCGGCAGTTCTTGCGTTGGCTAGCTTTGCATCCGTCGCTCACGCGGCCGACCAGGGTTTCTATGCCGGTCTGGGTACCGGCCAGATGGTTACCACTGACTACGTCACACCCGGCGGCAACGGGTTGTTCGATGAGAAGAGCACGCCGTGGCGCGGATTCGTCGGCTATCGCCTCGGGCTGATTCCGCTCCTGGATTTCGCGGCCGAGGGCGGATACCGCAGCTTCGGTTCCGCGAGCGCCACGGTGGGCGGCGTCGCGTCGGAGTACAAGACCAAGGGGTTCGACGGCGCGCTGTTGGCCATCTTTCCGTTCCTCGGGGCGGACGTGTTCGCCAAGGTCGGCGTCCTGCAGTACGACCTGGATCGCCGCTGGGGTGCCAGCACCACTTCCTACAGCGGGACTGCCCCCATGTACGGCGTCGGGGTCGGCTTCCGGGTCTGGCGGTTCGGCGTGCGGCTGGAGTACGAGCGCTTCGACGTGGACCAGCTGAAGGGCCTCGACGGCGCCATGCTGAGCGGGACATTCCGCTTCTGATCTGGGTGGCGGGCCCCGCGTTTTCGCTGCCACCCGAAGAGTCTCGATGAAGTCCGAGCTTCTCATCGCGACGCTGCCCGGCGACGGGATCGGCGTCGAAGTCATGCAGGGCTGTCTCGCCGTGCTCGAAACCCTGCGGGAGCGCAGCGGCGGCTCCCGCCTGCATTTCGAAGAGTATCCGGGCGGCGCGCAGCACTCCGCGGATACGGGCGTCGCGTTTCCGGAGTCGTCGATGGTGGCATCCCGAAAGGCCGATGCCGTTCTGTCGGGCGCGATGATGCTCGACTGGTTCGCCGCGACGCATGGGGCGAACGCGCTCTGTACCGCTGCGCTGCGCTTGGAACGCGCTGTGGATGCCGTTTACGCCTCGCGGAAGGTCGTGCCCCTTGAGTTCGGGGGAAAGGACGGCACCGCTGCGATCGCACGCGCGGTCGTCGAGGTCCTCTGAGCAGAGCAAGAGGCCGCCGCCCCGAAGGGCGGCGGTGTGCCTACAAGCCGCGGAACGGCCCGCGAATCTCGAAGGTCATGCCCGGGCTGCCATACGAGCCGCCGGTGCCTCGCTGCGAGGTGACGTAGAGGCGATCGCCACGCGGGTTGAAGGCAGGGCCTGCGATCTCCGAGCCGTCGTGGCCGATCAGCTGTATGAACGGCGCCGCGACTCGCTGGCCGTCCCCGGTGGAGAGCAGCACGAGTTCCAGGTCGTCGGCGTCTTCCGCGACGAAGATGTCGCCCGACGCCTCGTGGACGGTGATGTTGTCCGGGTCGCGCAACGGGGCGGCGGTGCCGAGCAGTGCCGCGTCGTAGACGATTTCGAGGCGATCGGTGGCAGTTTCGAGCACCCACACGCGGTTGTCGCCGGTCGTCGTGAAGAAGACGTACCCGCGCGAGAACCACGCGCCTTCGCCGCGATTGAAGGCGAGCGTGTCGCGGCCGCGATAAGGGCTCTTCGGCGACACCGGGATCCACGTCACGCGCCCGTTGTTCACAGAGGCAGCTTCCAGCGCGCCAGCAGAAAGATCGCCATTGCGCCAGGGACGGAATCGGTAGAAGCGGCTCTTCTCGTCGTCTTCGGTGAGGTAGACGAAACCGGTGCGCGGGTCCACGACCGCCGCCTCGTGGGCGAAGAGACCCATGGCCGGGCGGTCGATGCCCTGGCCCGCCCGGAAAGGATCACACTCCCACACACGCCCGTTGCGGAACTCCTCGCACGACAGCCACGTTCCCCAGGGGGTGGCGCCACCAGCGCAGTTGTACTTCGTGCCGCTGAGGATCCGGTAGGCGTCGACGATCCTGGCGGTGCGGTCGAATCGGATCGCGCCCACGCCGCCGGCGGTGCCATTCAGCTCGGAGTTCGAGACATAGATCCAGCCGCCGTCCGGCGTGGCGTAGGTGGCACCGCCATCAGGCTGGCCATGCCAGACGTAGTTCGTGCCTGTCACCAGTTCGCCGGTACGCGCCAGCAATCTGGCCGTGAAGCCAGCGGGCAGGCGCACGCCGTTGGCGTCGGGCGCGCCGAGCGGGCCGTAGGGGCTGGGGCCCACGACGGAACCCGCCGCGAATGCGCGGCGCCAGTTCGCGAGCACGAGGCCGGCGGCGGCACCTGTCTTGAGAAGGGTGCGGCGGGAGGGGTTCAGCATTTGACGGGGTCTCCGGGTTCGTTCGTGCCAGACCGATATGGTGGCACGGGGGAGGAACGTTGACACCGTATCGTTGCACCTGAGTGTCCAGCGCCGGACATCTCGTCCGCAGCACTTGGCGGCGTCGGCGAGTAGGGGGTCATCGGCGGGGGCTGCCTTGCGGATCTCGCCGTGGGCCGAGATCCGTTGCCCATGATTCATCGAACTGCTTGCGATTCCTTCCGCTGCCAGTCGGCGCAAGGTGGCAGTCGAATGACCAAGACGGTATCTTTCCGAACTACGTCATCGATGAACGACAGGGCAAAGCAAGCAGGGTTTGTCATGTGTTCGTCACATCTCACCCGGGCAGGCAAAGCAAATGGAACTCGACGCAGAAGATCTCGGCGACGGCATCACCCTCATCCGGCTCTCCGGACGCATGGATGTGGAAGGGACATCGAAGATCGAGACGCCGCTGGCCGCGCGGGCCGTGCATGACCGCGGCGCGGCAATCGTCGATCTCGTCGCGGTCGATTTCCTCACCTCCTACGGTATTCGCGCGCTCATGCTCACCGCCAAGGCGCTGCGCGCGCGGGGAGGGCGCATGGTGCTGCTGTCGCCGAACACCCTCGTGCGCCGCGTGCTCGAAACCGCCGGCGTGGACCAGATGATTCCGGTGTTCGATTCGCTGCAGGACGCCCGGGCGGGTGTGCAAGCTGCCTGAGCCCTTGACACTCGTGATCGCGAACGACGTTCGCGAGCTTCGGCGGATGAGCGCGTGGCTCGAGGCGAGCAGCCGCTCTCTCGGGGTTCCCGAGCGTTCCAGGGAGGATCTTGAGGTGTGCGCCAACGAGGCCGTGACCAACGTGATTGCCCATGGCTGGGATTCCTCGGGCGAACACAGCATCGCGCTGCGTCTGGAACGGCTCGGCAGCGATATCGCCCTGGAGATCGTCGACGAAGGCCGCCCGTTCGATCCGCTTGCAGGGCCGTCCCAGGCGATCAGCCTGGATCTCGAGAGCGCCCCGGTCGGCGGACTCGGTCTGCCGCTCATCCGGGGATTGCTGCCGAGGTCGCGCTATGCCCGCATCGAGGGACGCAATGTGCTGACGCTCGTCGCCAGCGGCGCACCCTGAGCTGTACGCCTTGACCTCCACCGTGCCCGATCCTCTGCTTCCTGGTGTGCCCGCACGCCGCTCGGCGGGCATTCAGGGCGGAGACCCCGACGCCGTGCTGCTCCGCGCCGCATTGTTTCGCGGCCTGCCGACGTACATCACGATGAAGACCGTCGCCGCGGGGAAGGTGATCGATCTGGCCGACGGCGAAAGCATCCTGCGACCCGGCCAGAGGAACGACGCGATCTTCGTCGTGCTGATGGGCACGCTGGAAGTGAGGCTCGGTGTCCTCGGCTTCGATGAACCCGTCGTGGTGGGGCCGGGCGACACCCTCGGCGAGCTTTCCATCATCGACGGCGAGCCGGCGTCCGCCGCTGTCGTTGCCGTCGGCCCGGCCCGGGTACTGGCGATTCCGGAAGATTTCTTCTGGACCATGCTCACGCCGAACCAGACCTTCGCGCGCAATCTCGCGCGGCTGCTCGCCTCGCGGACCCGGGCAAGCAACGAGCGCGTGATGGCCCGGATGAAGGAGCACCTCGCCTTCGAGCACCTTCAGCGCGAGCTCAGCATCGCCCGCACCATCCAGTTAGGCATGCTGCCCGGCCGCGGTGTGCTGTTCCCGGACCACCCGTCGGTGGAGGCTTTCGGCTTCATGGATCCCGCGCAGGACATCGGCGGCGATCTGTACGACGCCTTCTTTCTCGGTCCGGACCGTCTTGCGGCGGCCATCGGTGATGTCTCGGGCAAAGGTGTGCCGGCCGCGCTCTTCATGGCAAAGGCCGTTGCGCAACTGCGCCTGGTGGCCCTCTCCGAGAAATCGCCAGCCGCAATCCTGGCTCGATGGAACGCACTGCTGTGCGAACACAACGAAGCCGGCATGTTCGTGACGCTCGTGTTCATCGTGCTGGATCTGCGAACCGGTGTTGTTGCGTATTCGAACGCCGGACATCCACCCCCGGTGATGCTTGGCGCGGCGGGAGCCCGATTTCTGCCGATGCCTCGTGGTCTTGTCGCGGGTATGCAGCCCGACGCCGCCTACGGCGAACGGGAGATCGCGATGGCGCCCGGGGAGACCCTTGTGCTCTACACCGATGGCGTGACGGAGGCCGAGGACCCCAAGGGCTCGTTGTACGGCGAGGAGCGTCTGGTGGAGGAGATCGCGAAGACGCAGGCCGGCGATGCCGAAGCGCTGGTTCGCGAGATCCGCGCTTCCGTGGAGAAGCACGCCGGCGGCGCCGCGCAGTCGGACGACGTCACGCTGCTGGCCATTCGCCGGCGCTGAAGTCGCGCATCGCTCAGTTCGTCTTCCAGTCCCGCGCCTGTTCGAAGGCAAAGGCCGCGCGATAGATGGAGGATTCGTCGTACTGCTTGCCGACGAGCATCATCCCGATCGGCAGGCCGTCGCTGAGTCCGCACGGCACGGACATGGCCGGGTGCGGGGTGATATCGAACGCGGCGGTATTCGGAAACATCTCGTGCGCGCGCTGCACCACCAGCTTGCGCGGCGCGTCGGGCGGCGGAATGGGAGTCGCCTTGATCGGCAACGTGGGCATGAGCAGCAGATCCACGTTTTCCAGGGCGGCGTCGTAGGCTGCGGTGAGCTTGCGCGACAGATTCATCGCCTTGCCGTACATGCGTCCCTGGTAGCAGTTCATCATGTGCTGTCCCAGCAGGATGACGTACTTGAGCGATTCGGACATCTCGTGGGCGCGATGCCGCCACTGCGAGTGCGCGCTGGCCAGGCTGTTCACGTACAGACCCCGCCAGCCGGTGCCGAAGCCGTTGCCGTGCATCATGTACTGCGAAGTGCCTTCCACGCCAATCGGCGTCCAGATCTGCACGCTCAGCTTGTGCAGCGGGATCGAGATCTCCACCACTTCGGCGCCGAGCTTGCGCAGTAGTTCCGCACTCTGGCGCACCTTGGCATCGACGTCGGGCTCCGAGTTGGCGTGACCGAAGCCTTCCTTCAGCACACCGATGCGCATTCCCTTCACTTCACCCGTCAACGCTTCGGTGTAAGCCGCGACGCGCGGCGCGTTCTGTCGGGGGTCCAGGCCGTCCGCGCCGGCGATGACTTCGAGCAGCAAGGCGTTGTCCGCGACCGTCTGCGTCATCGGTCCGGCGTGGTCGATCGCCGCTTCGATTGCCATGATGCCGGTGTAAGGCACCAGGCCGTAGCTCGGCTTCATGCCGCAGATGCCGGAGTAGGCCGCAGGAATGCGGATCGAACCCGCCTGGTCGCAACCGATGGCCATCGGGACATCGCCTGCAGCCACGGCGGCAGCGGAACCGGACGAGGATCCACCGGTGCTGTATCCGGCCTTCCAGGGATTCTGCACGGGGCGGCCGGTGGCCACCGTGTGGCTGCCCCCGGAGAAGCAGTAGTACTCGCAATGCACCTTGCCGGCGATCTCGCCACCCGCATCGAGGATACGCGACACGATGGTCGCGTCGACATCCGGTACGTAGCCTTCGAGGATCGATGACCCGTTCATCATCGGAATCCCGGCGACGCAGACGTTGTCCTTGATGGCGATCTTCTTGCCGGCGAGCTTCCCGCTCGCGGCTCCCTTGATCGACGCCTTGTAGTACCAGGCGTTGTAAGGATTGTCCTCGCCCTCCGGAAAGTAGCCGGGACCGCGCGGGTAGGTCACCGGCGGCAGGTTGTCGGGCAGTGAATCGACGACGCGGTAGCCCTCCAGCAGCGGGGCCATGCATTCGAGGTACTCGGCGGCGTCTTCCTCGGTGAGTTGCAGACCGAGGTCGGCACCAGCCTTGATCAGTTGAGCGGTGGACGGGGCGCGAATCGTCATTGCAGGTCTCCTGGTGGCGCAACGTCAGCGCTCAGGGCGCGGCGTTGCGATTGTCGGGGGAACGCGCATGACGTCCGACGAAGCCGGAGGCCACTGGTGCGCGGAGACGGCAGAAGCGAGCGGCGAATTCGCAATATGCACGCCAACGCAGGACCGGCGTGGATGTCGATTGATTTGTCGGGAAGTTTCGTTCTTGCCGCGATGCTCACCCGCCCGCGCCGCGCACAGCTTCGGGGCTTCGCGACTGTGTGCAGCCACACGATAGTGCCGACGTAATGCGGCCGCTGTCGGGACAGTCGGATGCCGGCTCTTCGTGCCTTCCATCGGCCCCGGGATCATGTGATGAAGCGCACGGCCGATGCTTGGGCGCGCCGACGCAAAGCCCCGATTCGCGCCGAGACGGCGGCATCGTCCGGCCCATCGCGAGTCTGGTGACGACGGTGGTCACTTACGGCTGATGGGCGGGTAGGTATGAGCGTAACGTAAACGAGACACTGGAAAGTGATCTAAAAAGTTGACACAATGTGCGCTCTCGGACAAACTCGTCGCAAATTGGAGGAATGCCATGACCATGCCGCTTGCCGTTACTCTTTTCGCCTTCGTCGGTGCACTGTTCGGCCTCGCAACGCACGCTCACCGTCATCTGTTCAGCGAAGGTCACACGAAGCGCTGCGCCAGCGACGAGGTCGATCCGATGCAGGGCCGAGTCGCCTGGACAGTGCTGTGCAGCGTGCTGTGGCCGATGATGGCGCTGACGGGGATGTATTCCTGGTGGGCAGTTCGCAGTCGCTGAGTCGTATGCTCTGGCGCTGCGAGGCAGCGGCGCAGATCCGTCGAGGGGCAACATCAGGTCGGAATGCCGGCAATTGTGCGGTCCTGTCCTCGAACGAGTCTGAGTAGTCCAGTCCAAACCATCCCCGGCGGGCATGCTGCCCTCCGGGTCATCGACCGCCCCCGGCGAGTTCTCCAGCACGCTGGCGTGCCCCGCGGCAACGCTGCCGACAGCATAAGAACGACAACGTGAACAGACAGCATCTTGCGAAGGTTCACGCGAGAGCTGCCGACATGGTTTCTTCCCCCTGGAAAGGATCTCACTCGTGCGCGTCGGGGCAAGGGACGCTTCCTTGTTTTCGAACGGCATGCGAGGCAAGCCACTCCCTTTCGCGGGACCGATCGCGCGTAGGGCCGGGCGGCCATTGATCCCGGTCAACGTTCAGGCCGCGTGAAAGTCTGGCGGTCCCCGTTGGTTCGTATCGGCTAGCCTTCGCGCGAGCCCGAGAGTCTGCCTGCGGTCGAGGCAGAAGACCGGGCTGCGGTGCCAAGGGTGGTGGCGATGACGTGATCCGTTTCCGTTGGAACGAGTTCCGCGAAGGCTCGACCTGACGTCACCGAAGAAGCGGCGCTTCGGACCGGGCCCCCGATCGTCTGCTGCCGTACCGACAGGGCGCCTGGCGCGAACGTACTGTCGCTCCTCAGTCCACGGTGCGTGCCGGGTGCACGCCCCGCCTTCATCTGCCTCAGGAACGACTCATGATCCCAACCGCCATCGCACCATCCAAGACCCCTCCCGTCGACCAGGACCTCGCCCTCCAGGCACGGTCCGGACACGGCATTCCCTCACAGGACCCGAATCCTGCTGCGCAGGTTGCGCTGGAGCCCCGCCAGGCGGAACGCGAAGCCCAGTCAGCGCTGGTTGGCGGCAGCGTGGTGGCCGGTGTGGCCACCGGCGCGACCATCGGCGTCATGGCCGCCGGCCCGGTTGGCGTGGTGGTGGGCGCCGCATTGGGTGCCGTTGCCGGGGCGCTGGGCGGCGCCGCCGCAGGGGTCATGACCGAGCCGGACGAGTCGACCCGGTCCGGCACAACGCCCGGTGACGCCGTGCGCCTCCACATAGAGGACGGCGGAGGCAGCGGCCGACCGGTGGTCCTGATTCACGGGTGGCCATTGTCCGCCCAGGCGTGGGAATCGCAGGCGTCAGTGCTTCAGGCCGCCGGTTATCGGGTGGTGGCCTACGACCGCCGGGGTTTCGGACATTCCGACAAGCCGGAATCCGGCTATGGCTACGACACCCTCGCCGACGACTTGCAACGCGTGCTGGACGAATGCGGCCTGCAGGATGTGACGCTGGTGGGATTTTCGATGGGCGGCGGCGAAGTCGCCCGTTACGTCGGACGCCATGGCGAGTCGCGCCTGCACAGCGTGGTGTTCGCCGCTGCCGTGACGCCGTGCCTCATGAAGTCGGCCGATAACCCCGACGGCCCGCTGACGGCCGAGAAGGCGCAATTGAAGAAGAGCGCTTTCGAGCGGGATCGCAGTGGCTATTTCGAACAGTTCACCCGGGACTTCTTCTCGGCGAACGGGACGTTGCAGGTCACCGAGTCGCAACGGGGCGCAGCCATCGCGCTGTGCGAGCAGGCGGCACAGCACGCCGCGCTGGCTTGCATGGAGTCCTTTGCCACGACGGACTTCCGCAAGGATCTCGAGAAAGTGATGGTGCCGACGCTGGTGATCCACGGCGAGGCGGACGCGATCGTGCCCATCGAAGGCTCGGGCGCGCGTACCCACCGCGCCGTTTCCCACAGCAACCTGCTGCGGGTCAACGGCGCCCCGCACGGGCTGAATGTGTCCCACGCGCACGCCTTCAACGATGCGCTTCTGTCGTTTCTGCGGGCGTGACGCCGCAGGGCCCACGCGAAGACCGTGGGCTCGCGGGTGGTCATCGTTCTGCAGGGGGAGTGCGGTGTTCGATTCGGCGGGGCGGTGCCGCCTTGCTCACGGTCACGCAGACGAACTACCCGCCTGACTCGCTTCCGGACGGCGCGGGTCATCGATAGTGCTGACCATTGGAGGGATCGATGGGCACTCTGCTCGCGTTGAAGCATTGCGTGCCATCCATGCGGCCCCCGTTGTCGGCGCAGCGGTTGTCCTGCGCGGGTGTCGCGTACTCGGAGTTCCCGCCTTGACTTCTCGCAGGCTGATCGTAGTCGGGAGAGCGCAGATTGGCAGCCGCCCGCCGCGCCAGAGCGCTGCCACGGGACGCGGCACGATCGTAGTACTGCAGCGCCTTCTTGCGGTCGACACCGACGCCTTCACCGAACTCGTACATGTAGGCGACGGCTCTGGAACCGTCGGCCAGTCCTCCCATGTCGGAGCGCTGGTACAAGGCAAGCGCGGCCGGCTTGTCCACTGGCACGCCCAGGCCAAAGTGATACGCGCGTCCCAGCAGCAGTTGGGCATTCGCACTACCGGCGTCCGCCGATTTCTTCGCGTAGGGCAGGGCCTCGGCGTATCGATGCAGTTCCGTGAGAAGGCTCGCCCGGCGGAAGTCCCTCTGCCCCGGCATCCTGCGATCGTTTTCGATCTGGCCTCGGGCTGTGGGATTGCCGGCCAGAGCCGCCTCCTGACGCAGCTTGTCGGCACGGGCCACGTCCAACGGGACGCCCAGGCCCACATCCGACAGCCCCGCCAGAGCGACGAGAGCCTGAGGCAACTTCGCGTCGGCGCTCTGCTCGAGCCACTTCACGGCGCGGGGCAGATCCCGCGGCGTTCCCTGGCCGAAGAGGTACATCATCCCGGCCATGTACTGCGCTCCTGCGTTGCCTGCCTTTGCGGCGGCGAGGGTTTCGCGCAGGGAGGGGTTGCTCAGGGCAGGGCTCCAGTAGAGCGCCGACAGGATCGCGAGCATGGTGGTCAGGATTCGCATCGGAATGCCCCCTTACGTATCGGCCAGGACACGGAGCGCCCAGCTTGCATCGGGAGATGATGCGGCGGCGCGCGAGGCCAGGCAAGCCCGGTACCGGCGTCGAGTCTGGTTGCGCCGCAGCACCAGCCGCCGTGACGGAGGCTCGGGCCGATCCGCCGCCCGGGACGAGAGTCCCGTCCTGGAGAGTGATGACCGGTAACTGTCGTTGGCGGCATGCCCCGCCTTGCCATCACCGGTCGTGGGCGATAATCGCGATTCACTTCATTGCCTGGTACTCCCATGACTTCCCATGCTCTGCCCAAGCTCACCCTGGAAAGCGTTCGCATCCGTGCCGTCTCCGTCCCGCTGAAGCGCCCGATCGTCGCCAAGGTGGGGGAGTATCGGAAGTGGCCCTTCATCCTGATCGACGTCCACACCCGGGAAGGCGTGGTGGGTCGCAGCTACCTGGAGCCCTACCTGGAGAAGTCGGTCAAACCGATCTCGCAGACCCTCGCGGACCTCGCCGAGTCCTTTGTCGGCAAGCCGCTCGCGCCGCTCGACGTGTATCGCGACGGCATGCGTGCGCTGCACCTGGTCGGGCGCGAGGGCGTCACGCTGATCGCCATCTCGGGGCTGGACATGGCGATCTGGGACGCCCTGGCCAAGGCGGCCGGCGTGCCGCTCGCCGTGCTGCTGGGCAGTACCACGGGACCCGTGCGCGCCTACAACACCAATGGCCTGTGGCTCATTCCGCTCGATCGCGTGGAGCGCGAGGCCGCCGAGCTGGTGGCGCAGGGCGGCTTCAAGGCCATCAAGATCCGTCTGGGTCGCGACAAGCTGAAGGACGACCTCGCCGTCATCGCAGCCGTGCGACGTGCCGTCGGCGAAGACGTCCAGCTCATGTGCGATTTCAATCAGGGGCTGAGTTTCGGGGAGGCCCTGCTGCGCCTCCACGCGCTGGACGACCAGGGACTCAGCTGGTTCGAAGAGCCCATCGTGTACGACAACCTCGAAGGCTGCGCCCAGATCGCCCGCGAGGTGAAGACGCCGGTACAGATCGGCGAGAACATCTACGGTCCGCGCGAGTTCCTCAAGGCCGTCAAGGCGGGCGCGGCGGACCTCTATATGCCCGACCTCATGCGTATCGGCGGGGTGACCGGCTGGATGCGCTCTGCAGCCATTGCCGGGGCCGCCGGTCTGCCGCTGTCGAACCACCTGTACGGGATGATCTCCACGCACCTCCTGCGCGCAAGCGAAACCGCCGACTGGCTGGAATGGAGCGATTGGGTCGAGCCTATCCTTGCCACCCCGCTGCCGGTCAAGGACGGTTTCGCGATGACGCCGGATGTCCCGGGTGTGGGGATCGAATGGAACGAGGAGGCGGTCACACGGATGGCGCTGTGACGGCGGCAGGGCGAGCGAACGAAAGTCGATCGCCCTGCTGACGATCGCAGGCTGGTGGCGAGGGCCCGCATTGCCCGGAAGGAGAGCACCCGCGCTGGGCGGTGGCTCACTGGCAGCAGAACACGATTCCGAAAGGAAGTGACATGAGCGAAAGGATCGACGTCGGGACGGCGAACGACGAGAAGGCCGAATCCCTGAAGACCGTGGGCTGGGTGAGTTACGTGCTGCACCTCATCGTGGCCGTGGCCGCCGTGATCCCGGGCGCGCAGGTGGGGGCGGGTGTGCTGATCGTGGCCCTGGTCATCGATCTGGTGAAGAAAGGCGAAGCCGAGGGCAGCTGGCAGGCGAGCCATTTTTCGTGGCGCATCCGCACCGTGATCTGGGCGGGTGTCCTCTACGCGGTCACGTTTCCGCTGTTTCTGTTGCTCTACCTGCCTGGTGCCATTGCCTGGGCGGTCATCTCGGCGTGGTTCCTCTACCGCATCATCAAGGGCATGGTGGCCATGAATGCGAGCCGGGCCATGCCCGACTGAGACTCGGGTCGCCGCCTCGCCCGGGGCGGGGTTGGCTTCCTTCTATACTTCGGCTTACTTTCCTGAAGCCGGAGCACGCCGATGATCGACAAGGCCCCCCTCGACAAGCTCAACCGCCTGACCGAATCCCATGGTCCGATCCGCAACGGCCGCGGCTTGGCCGCGGGAGTCATTGCGCTGTCGCTGGCAATCCTGTGTTTCCTCGGCGTGCTCGCCTTCCACTTTCCCGAATACCTCACCACGCCCGAACTGCGGAAGAGCTACAACGTGGACGTGATGCGCCAGCTGCTCTACTGGTCGCTTGTGATCTCCGGCGCCATCGCGCTTCTCAATGTGGTCCTCGGGCGGGTGCGCTGGCTTTCGGCCGGGACTTTCGTACTGATCGCGCTGACCCTCCTCCTCGGGGGGCACAAGGTCGAGGTGGATCCCGCCTTTCCGGACGGCACACCCTACATCGGCCTGGACTGGTTCATCCTCGATCTGCTCGGCAGCACCTTGATTTTCGTGTTCATCGAGAAGCTCTTTCCACTGCGCCGCGACCAGCCGGTGTTCCGGGAGGAGTGGCAGACCGACTTCCACCACTTCATCGTCAATCACATGCTAGTGGGCTTCGTGCTGCTGGCCGTGAATCTGCTGGTGCACAAGCTCTTCGGCTGGGCGGTCAAGGATGGCCTGCAGGCCTGGGTGCGCGATCTGCCCTTCGTGGTGAGCCTGTTCCTGATCGTCTTCGTCGCGGACTTCGTCCAGTACTGGACCCACCGCGCCTATCACGAGGTGCCTGTGCTGTGGCGCCTGCACGCGGTGCACCACAGCGCGAAGAGCATGGACTGGATGGCCGGTTCCCGGCAGCACGTCCTCGAGCTGCTGCTCACGCGTACGCTGGTGCTCGCGCCGATCTTCGTGCTGGGCTTCAGCAAGGACGTGATCGACGCCTACATCGTCATCGTCGGTTTCCAGGCCGTGTTCAACCACGCCAACGTCAGTGTGCGTCTGGGGCCGCTGCGCTACGTGATCGTCACGCCCAACTTCCACCATTGGCACCACAGTCAGGACACCGAGGCGCTCGACAAGAACTACGCGGCCCACTTCGCCTTCCTGGATCACCTCTTCGGCACCGCCGTGCAGAGCGATAGGGAATGGCCGGCGCGTTACGGTGTGCTGGGAGATTACGTGCCCAACGGGTTCTGGCGACAGTTGCTGTTTCCGTTCACCTGGAAGGGCAGCTGAGCTTCGGGAGTCCCGGCCTGCGGGCCATCACGGCACGCTCGATTGTTCCGCTCGCTGACGGTCAACCCAGCGTCACGACCGTGCGCACGAGGCCGGCCCGATCGTGCCGGGCCACCAGCCCGACCTGCGTTCCCGGGGCGCCGCGAATCACCCATTCCACCTTGGCCCGATCGACGGTCATGTCGCCGCCCCAGCCGCCCCAGCTCGAGGGCGATGCGGACTTGTAGGCACGACCTTCGAGCTCTCCCGCTTCCACGCGCACGCGGCCGCTCTCGAGGGTCACGCCGTCCGGCAACTCGATCTCGCAGACGAGGCCACGGCTGCGCTTGTTCTTCTGTGCGATCTTGGTGACGTAGGTGGGCAGCCAGCCGGTGTTGTGAACCACGAGCCGGACACGATAGGTGTCGCCGCCCAGGGCCGTGGCGGTCGCGCCGAAGAGCTCGAGCCGCGGCGAAATCAGCGCGAGCCATACGAGCCACGCCGGAAAGCGGTTCACTTCCCGTTCGAGCAGCGCCGGCGGCGGATTGCTCCACGTGTACATCGAATCCCAGCCGCCGATCTCCACCGGGCCGAGCTGCGGATGATCAAACGCATACCAGTCGACGAAACCCTTGCCGCCCAGCACGTCGTCGTTCCACGCGAGGAGCTTCAGATCGTCCTCGACGGGGTGCTCCCGGTACCACTCGATGAACTTGTAGTCGGTGATGCCGGCCTCGCGCTGCGGGCTCCAGATCTCCACGGTCCAGGCGAACACGCCCTGGTGATCGTAGAGCCAGTCGTCGAACGCACCGGTGATGACTTCTTTCGGGTGATAGCGGAAATCGTGGAACACCGAAATGTTCGGGTAGCCGGTCAGCTCCGTGCCCCGCGCGCCGATCTTCTGGTACGTCCACAGGTCCTCCACCGGCAACGTGTCGTCGGCGTGGTGCGAGTAGGGCCGCAGCAGGACACCGCTGTAGGTATGGAACGCGACGCCCCCGGTGATGTTCGGATGTCCAGCGATGAATTTCACCGCCGCCTGCACTTCCGGCTCCGAGGCCGGATACGGCCCCGCGCCGAACTGTTCGTGCTCCTGGCGCCAGCCGGCCGGGTAGTTGCGGTTGAGGTCGAGCTGTTCCTTGCGCGCCTGCATGCGGACCGTCACGCCGTCCCACTCGTCGATCCGGCCCTCGGGCAGCAGCCGGTAGTAGACCCCGCCCACCTCCGCGGGGTCGCGTCGCACCAGCAGGCGTGGGTCGCGATCCGATGTCTTCCAGGGGCCGTTCGCATCGCGAATACGCATCGTGAGCGCGCGACCGTCGCCGTCCACGTCTTCGTACTTGAGGCCACCCCGGGGCTCTTCATCGTGGGGATAGGGTCGGGTGGAGGATCGGATGAACTTCGGGCGATCGGCCAGGGCCCATTCCGCGCCGTCCGGGTTGAGGCGCGGCGCGACGTAGAAGGCCCGCGTGTCCAACGCGCGGGTCACGTCGGCGTCGCGGCCGTACTCGCGCGCGAGGTGCTGCAGAAAATGCAGGCACGCCATGGCGCCGGCAACCTCGGTCGCGTGGATGTTGCCGTCCACCCAGAGCGCCGGCTTGTCGCGGGCGGGGCCTGTCGCGGCGGCCGTTGCCGTCACGAGCCAGATGTCACGACCTTCCCAGCTATGGCCGATGCTCTCGACGATGAAGAGATGCGGATGCTCGACCGCAAGCTGATGCAGCGCCTGCGTGAGTTCTTCGTGGCGCAGGTATCGATCGAGGGGCATGGTCGCGACAGGCAGAAAGAGAGCGGGCGAGTATGCGCCGGCCGGGCTGGCTCAGGCAGCCCTGGTGCCCCGGAGCTGGGCGCCCCGGGACAACCACATTCCGGCGACGAGCAGCACCAGCGACACCGCCAGGACGGCCGAGGCAATGGCGTTGATCTCGGGCGTGACCTCGCGGCGGATCATCGACCAGAGCTGCATGGGCAAGGTGACATCGCGACCGGTCAGCAGGTAGGTCGCGGCAAGCTCGTCGAACGCGATGGCGAAGGCGATCAGCGCAGCGCCCGCCACTGCCGACGCGATGTTGGGCAGGGTGATGCGGAGGAACACCTCGAAGTGGGTCGCGCCGAGATTCAGGGCCGCCTCCTCCTGGGAGCGCCCGATCTGCTGGAGCCGGGCGAAGATCTCCGTGATGGCCACGGCGATCAGTGCGGTGCCCACGCCCGTGACGATGGTCCAGAGTGACATCGGCACGTTCGCGAGCACGAAAAAATTGAGCAGGGCGACCCCCGTGGTGACGCCCGGGAGGATCAGCGGCAGCAGGACGATGCGCCGGAAGATCGCCTTGCCGGGGAACTCGAAGCGGTCCAGCGCCATGGCGGCCGGCAGGCCGAAGCCGATGCTCACCACCACACAGGCCACGGCAACCAGGGTGCCGTTGACGATGGATTCCACCACGTCCTCGTTGCCCAGAAATCGGAAGTACCAGTCGAAGGTGAATCCCTCCATGGGCAGACCGAGCACGTGACTGGTGTTGAAGGACAGCACCACCATGACGACGATGGGCGCGTACAGGAAGCCGAGGACGGCCATCGCCGCGGCAGTCCAGGGCCAACCCGTGCACAGCGAGTGGCGCCCGGCCGACATCCTAGAACCTCACCTGCACGCGCTTCTCGACCCACTGCATGGTGACCAGCAGCACGGCGGCGAGAGCGAGCATCAGGAAGCCGATGGCGGATGCGAGCGGGCGGTCCATGGAGACCCCGAAGAGATTGATCATGATGCTGGAGATCATCAGGTCGCTCGGCCCGCCGACGAGGGTGCTGGTGATGAAGTCGCTGAAGGCGAGCGAGAACACGATGACCGCCCCCGCGAACACACCGGGGATGCTGATCGGCAGGACGATACGCCTCAAGATCTCGAGGTCCGTCGCGCCGAGGTTCCGCGCAGCCTCGATCAGGGACGGGGGAATGCGCTCGAGCTGCGCATAGATGGAGATCACGCAGAACGGCGTGAAGATGTAGGTGAGCGTGAGGATGACGGCGAAGCGGCTGTACATCAGGGTTTCGAGCGGTTCCGCGACCACGCCGGCGCTCACGAGCAGGGAGTTCACGACGCCCTGGGTTCCCAGGATGGTTTTCCAGGCATAGGCCTTCACCATGTAGCTGGCGAGCCAGGGCAGGATGACCAGCACGGATACGAGTGCGCGGGCTCTGGCCGAGGAAACACCGAAGGCCATCCACAGGGCGAGCGGGTAGGCGATCAGCGAGGCGAGGACTGCGGTCATCAGGCCGTTATTGAAGGACTTGAAGGTCACCCCGAGGTAGGGCTCGACGGTGAAGATCTTGACGTAGTTGGCGGCCGAGAAGCCGGGCACGAAGTCGACGTAGTCCATGTGCCCGAGGCTGACGTACAGCAGGCTCAGATGCGGCAGCAGCATGAAGACCGCGAACCACGCCGCGGGCGGGCCGAGCCAGAGCAGCAGCCGGCGCCGTTCAGCGTTGCGGGCCTCGCGGCGGACATCCGGAATCGGGGCGAGGGCTTCGGCGCTCATGGCGGGTTCAGTCCGACAGGACGCGCACGTCCTCTTCCGCCCATCGCAGCCCCACCCGCGCGCCAACGCCTGGCGCCACAGACGCATCGCGGCGCCGGCTCATGTGCACGGTCAGGTCGACATCGAGGCCATCGACGTCCACCTGGAATTCGTCATGGGTGCCCAGAAAAAGTCGCTCCCGCACCCGCCCGCTCAGCATGGCTGACGGCCCCTCGGCGACCAGGTCGATGCGGTCGGCGCGAATCATTGCCGACACCTTGGTGTCCGGCAGACCCGTGGCGACGAGGCCGCGTACGACCGTGCCGTTGCGGAGCCGCACGGCCCCCAGCGCGCCATCGCGGCCGGCGAGTTCGCCGTCCAGCAGATTGGTGGAGCCGACGAAGCGCGCCACATACCGCGTGGTGGGCTGGAAGTAGATCTCGTCGGGTGGCGCGTACTGAAGCACCCGGCCCTCGTGCATCACGGCGATGCGATCGCTGATGGCGAGGGCTTCTTCCTGGTCGTGGGTGACGTAGATGAAGGTCTTGCCCAGTTCGGCATGCAGCCGCTTGAGTTCGAACTGCATGGCGCGGCGCAGACCGGCGTCGAGAGCGCCGAGCGGCTCGTCGAACAGCAGCACATCGGGGCGGGTGACGAGGGCGCGCGCGAGCGCCACCCGCTGGCGCTGTCCCCCGGAGAGCTCGTTCGGCCGCCGGTTGCGGACGCCGGGCAGATGCACCAGTTCCAGATGCTCGTCGACGAGGCGGTCGATTTCGGCGGCGGAATGGCGGCCTCGCTGCGCCCGGACCCGCAGGCCGAACGCGACGTTCTCTCCCACCGTCATGTGGGGGAAGAGGGCGTAGTCCTGGAACATCATGCGCAGTCCGCGGCGCGCGGCGGGCACGTGGGTGATTTCTCGCCCTTCGTGCACGATGCTGCCCGAGTCGGGCGTCTCGAGCCCGGCGATCAGCCGTAGCGTGGTGGTCTTGCCGCAGCCCGAGGAGCCGATCATGGACACGAACTCCCCGCGCGGGATGACGAGGTCCACCCCGTCGACGGCACGCTGGGTGCCGTGGGGGCCGCGGAACGACTTGACGAGCCCGGAGAGTTCCAGGGACACAGCGGGTGCCCGCGCGTCAGTTTGCTGCCGCCTTCACCTGGTTCCAGGTTTCGAGGTAGAGATTGCGGCGCTTCACCGTCTGCCACCAGTTCACCCGCGTCAGGATCGCAGGGTCGTCCATCTGCAGGCGCTTGAGGTAGCCGCGGGTCTGCGGGTCGAGCTTGTCGAGCATGCCGGGGTTCGAGTAGCCGAACCCTGTCACCTTGTGGCCGGCAGCCTGTGCCTCTGGCGTGGCCGTGTAGTCCAGCCACTGATACACACACGGGTTCTTGCCCGCGCCACGGGCGATCATCCAGCTGTCGGTCCAGGCGCCGCGCCCTTCCTTCGGCACGATCTCGACGATGTTGCGCCCGGCTCGCCAGGCGTTCACCAGGTTGGTCTCCCAGGCGTTGGCGACCCAGACCTCGCGGTTGGCCAGCAGGGTGTCGAGTTCGCCGGCGGTGAACCAGTACTTCTTGACCATGGGCTTCTGGCGCAGCAGCAGTTCCTTTGCCTTCGCCAGCTCGGCGTCCGTCATGTTGTAGACGTCCTTCACGCCGGCGAGCCGGGCCGCCGTGTACACGGTTTCGAGGTCGTCCCACATGGACACCTTGCCCTTGTACTTGTCGGACCACAGGACTTCGAGGGACTGGGGCGGGTTGGGCACCTTGTCGGCGTCGACGATGATGCGGACGACCCCGAAGGTGTAAGGCACGCCCCAGGTCTTGCCGTCCTTCTCGAGCCACGCCGGCCGCTGGAACACCGCGCTCAGCTTGGCGGCATTGGGGACCCTCCCGAGGTCCACGGCCTCGACGGCACCGGCATCCACCAGCCGGCGGGTGATGTCGCTCTGCGGGCTGGCCAGGTCGAAGATGGCGCCACCGCCGACCAGCTTGGCGACGAATTCATCCCCGGAGCCCACGTACGTGGCCTTCACGGTGCAGCCCGTCTTGTCGGTGAACGGCTTGACGAAGCTCGCGTCCGCGTAGCCTTCCCAGGTGAGGATGTTCAGGCGACCGGCTGCGTTGGCCGCCGTAGGCAGGGCACACAGAGGGAGGAACAGAGCGGCAAGGATGGCTGCGAGGACACGGTCGGACATCGGGCGATCTCCAGGAATTGGCGCGGTCCGCGACCGCACGGTGCCCCGATTCTGCCAAAGATCGAGGTGCCGTAGCGCCGAAATTCAAAGCCATTGCAGAACACGCTCAGCGTCGCGCCCAGACCTGCACCTTCTTCGCCTGCGCCACCATCACGTTATCGTCGTTCGCCACGCGCGCCATCTCTGCGACCAGTTCGCGCAGTTCGGACTCGTTCGTGAGTCCGGCCCGCAGCATGGCCGGGGCTGCCTCCAGAAAGGTGTACTCCTGGAATCGCTTGGGTTCGCCCATGACAGCACCGGCTGATCGAGCCGCACCTGCGGCTCGGCCAAGGGTGACTAAGGGTAGCGCCGCACGATTCGTCCGTCGTGGAAGCGAAGTGGACTCTCCGAAACTGTGCCCCGATGCGTCCGTTGACGCTTGCGGCCATCAAGTAGGGTGCTGACTCGCCGATACCCCCCCTGGTTCAGGCGTCAATTTCGGGAGTCGCAATGCAGTGCAAGCCAGTCGGCACGAGGTCCGGGCGCATGGGTTCGCCGTGGCGGCCGAGTTGGGCGAGTCTCGAGAAAAGAGGGATTGCCGTCCAGGCGCGGTGCCAAGGCGGTGAGGCGGTCGGTGCCCAGTCCGAGGGTCGCCTGGCGGAGGAGACTCCATGACGACACCACCGATACCGCCCAACGAGACCCGGCGCCTCGAGGTGTTGCGCGAACTCGCGATTCTCGACTCTCCGCCCGATGAGCGGCTGGACATGATCACGGCGTACTGCCAGTCGCTCTTTGGTGTCTCGATTGCCCTCGTCAGCCTCGTGGACGAGGAGCGTCAGTGGTTCGCATCTCGACGGGGCCTTGACGTGCCCGAAACACCGCGGGATTTCAGTTTCTGCGCGCACGCCGTGGCGACCGACACCGCTTTGGTGGTGAAGGACGCGACACGAGATCCCCGGTTCGCGGACAATCCTCTCGTCACAGGGCCTCCAGGAATTCGCTTCTACGCCGGCGCACCCGTTCGCGTTCGTGGGCAGGCGCTGGGCACGGTCTGTCTCATCGACCCGCGGCCACGCGACTTCTCGACCGAGATGCTGGGAGAACTGCAGGACCTCGCGGACGCAGTCGCGTGGTCCCTGGAACGACGGTCCTCCGTGGTGGAAGCGCAGGCACCCGCCAGCGCTTCATACGACGGTCGTCAGTCTGGTGGTGGTGGCGAGAACTCGGATCCCTGGCGTCGGCTCGTCCTGTTCTGCCAGGCGTATCCCCGTTCTCACGACGCTGCACTGCTGAAAGAGATTGCGCTCGAGCTGCAGAGCCGAGCAGTGCCCAAGGTCATGCTCCAGGCCAAGGCGCACCGGCTTGCGGCGGAAGCCGGCGACATCGCCCGGCACTTACTCGATCGGGTAGCCTGATGTGTATCCGGAGTGGGGCGGTCGAGTTGGAGTCTCGACGGAAAGGGTAACCAACACCCCGCTTGCCGCGCGGCGTTCCCCAGCCGCTCCGTGGTGCCGGCGAACGCAGTCGTCGTCTCTTGGTCGGACCGAGACGTCTCAGCGTCGCGCCCAGACCTGCACTTTCTTCGCCTGCGCCACCATCACGCTTTCGTCTTTCGCCACGCGGGCCATCTCCGCGGCCAGTTCGCGCAGTTCGGATTCATCCGTGAGGCCGGCGCGCAACATGGCGGGCGCCGCCTCCAGGAAGGTGTACTCCCAGAATCGCTTGGGTTCGCCCCGAGACAGTACAGGCTGGTCGATGCGGACCTGGGTATTGGCAAGACCCGCTTCGCGGAAGACCCGGTGCAGGCGCGGGCCCAGGCAGTAGTCCACGCCACGAAAGCGGCCCAGCGCGAGCATGATGTCGCGCATGCGGTCGTAGCGCGGTGACGGCGGATCGCACTCCACGCTGCCCACATCGACGTCCTCGCACAGCAGCACTCCGCCGGGTCTCAGCATCGAGCGCATCTCGCGTACGCCGGCCGCCGGATCGCCGACATGGCACAGCAGAAAGCGGCAGTACACCAGGTCGAAGTGGTCGCGGGGCAGTCCCGTGTCGTAGACGCTTGCCTGCACATGACGCAGCTGCGGCAGACCCAGTCGCGCGGCCTCGCGTGCGGCCACCTCCAACTGATCGGCGCTGACATCGGCGCCCACTACCTCGCCGGATGGGCCAACGATCGATGCCATCCAGCGCGACACCGTGCCCGTGCCGCAGCCGAGGTCTGCCGCGCGCATGCCGGCGGTGAGACCCAGTTCCCGCAGGAGCGACTCCGTGTTGGTGCCGTAAGTGTCGTGCAGCAGGGCCAGCCGGGCAGCGCCGGCGTCGCCGGTGACCAGCACGTACTCGTGATTGTCGGAAGGCATGGGAAGGCGAGCCGGGGTGGAGGACGGCAGATGGTACCTCGCGCACGCAGGACGGGTCGGCTACCGTCGCGTAGCATGTTGGTCCGCCAAGCTCGGCGGGCCAGCCCTTCCAGGAGGCGCAGCACCATGGGGATTTCGATTGTCACAGGGGCGAATCGCGGCATCGGTCTCGAACTCGCGCGGCAACTGCAGGCGCGCGGCGCGACCGTGGTCGCCGTCTGCCGCCGAAACTCGCCGGCGCTCGACGCCCTCGGCGTGCGCGTCGAAACCGGGGTCGATGTCACGGAGCCCGCGGCGTGGTCTGGCCTTGCCGAGCGGTTTGCGAATGAAGAGATCGACCTGCTGATCCACAACGCCGGGATGCTCGCTGGCGATTCGTTCGATGACGTCGGCCCGGAAGCAGTGCGGGCGCAGTTCGAGTTGAATGCGGTTGCACCGCTGTTTCTGACGAAGGCGCTGGCCCCGCGGCTGCGCAAGGGCGCCAAGGTGGCGCTCATCACCAGTCGCATGGGGTCCATCGGGGACAACGGCTCCGGCCGCTACTACGGCTATCGCATGAGCAAGGCGGCACTGAACGCCGCCGGCGCCTCGCTGGCCCACGATCTCGCGCCGAGAGGCGTGGCGGTGGTCATGCTCCATCCTGGCTCGGTGCGCACCGAAATGACCGGCGGCCACGGTGCGATCGAGGCGGACGAATCCGCCCGGGGACTCCTGCAGCGGATCGACGAACTCCGGCTCGAGACCACGGGCCGCTTCTTGCATCAGAACGGCGAAGTCCTGCCCTGGTAAGGGGCGCGCTTCCGCGCGACCGGTGTCGAGCGGTGTCGAGCGTTCCCGCAACCTCTTTCGCGATACGAAAGGAGCCCATCCATGCCCACCCAACCGACCATCGTCGGCAACGCTGTCCTGATCGTCGTCGACATCCAGAAATCCGCCTTCATGGATGTGAAGGCCGGCATCCCCGTCATGCCCGGTTACCGGGCCAACATGATGAACGCCCTCAAGGTCGTGCGGGCGGCGCGCGCCGCGGGCATGCCGATGATCTTCATCCAGGAGGAGCATCGCCGAAACATGGTGGACTACGGGCGCGAACTGGATGGCACCGAAGGTGTGCACTGCCTGTGCGGAGAGCCCGGGACGCCTTTGGCGTCCGAGGAGATGGGCGTGCGGGAGGACGACTACTTCATCCGCAAGCGCCGCTATTCGGCCTTCTACGGCACGGAGCTGGAAATTCTCCTGAAGGGCCTGAAGGCACAGACGCTCATCCTGATCGGCGGGCTGACCGATGTCTGTGTGCACTACACCTTCGTCGACGGGCATCAGGGCGACTATTACTGCCGCGTGGTCGAGGATGCCGTCGGCGGTTCGTCCGAGGCGGCTCACGTCGCTTCACTCAACGCGATGGAGTATCTGCAGACCGGGGCGCGGCAGACCACGGCGCGGATCATCGAGCTGATCAGTCAGGGCAAGGCCATCGCGGCCTGATCGACGGTGCGATGAGCGGGCCCCGTTTCGGGCCGGTCTGTCGGGCGACGCGTCCGGGAGCGGGCTCGCCGGTGTCGTGGCGCGCGCTTCGCGGAGTCGAACCGATGATTGCCGAGTCCGCGAAGCATCCCGTGCGGCGCTGGCTGTCCCGCTGCCTTGGCGTGCTTGCCCTTGTGGCGATTGGGTGGGGCGCAGGCGTGCCCGCTACGGGCAATACGCCGGCAACGCTCGGGCTGCCCGCCCCGGCGGCCGCGCCGGATGCCGCTCAGGTAACCCTGGGACGGCGCCTGTTCATGGACCCGCGACTGTCCCACGATGGCACCATCGCCTGTGCGAGCTGCCACGTGCCCGAGCAGGGCTTCGCGGCCGGATCCGCACCAGTCGCCGTCGGGCGCGGTGGCAGACAGTTGGCCCGCAATGCGCCGTCGCTGCTCAACGTGGGGCTGGCCGGGCCGCTCCTCCGGGATGGCCGTGCCGCAAGTCTCGAAGACCAGGTGTGGGGGCCGCTGCTGCACGAGGACGAGCAGTGGAATCCTTCGCCGGAGGCGCTCGTGGCGCGACTGCGCGACATCCCGGCCTACGCCCGTGCCTTCGCGGAAGCTTTTCCCGGGGAGGGGCTCACCTTGCGCACGCTGCCCGCCGCGCTGGCCGCCTACGAGCGCAGCCTTGCCGCAGGCGGCTCCGCCTTCGACCGCTTCAGCTACGGCGGTGAACCCGAGGCCCTCTCGCGCGAAGCCCGGGCGGGCTACACCGTGTTCGTGTGGTCGAGCTGCGACACATGCCATCGCATCGGCGGCGCGCATGCGGCCTTCACGGACAATCGCTTCCACAACGTAGGCATCGAGTGGGCCAGGCTCAACGGGCGCCTCGGCCCCCGCAAGGCCTTCGCCGATGAGGGGCGCGCCGCGGTCTCCGGCGATCCGGCCGATCGCTTTGCGTTTCGCACGCCCAGCCTGCGCAACGTGGCGCTGACCGCTCCGTACATGCACGACGGCTCGCTCGCCACGCTGCGGGAGGTCGTGGACTGGTACGACGATGGCGGTGGCGCCGACCCGGGGCGGCATGTGGCCCTGCGCCGGCTCGGGCTCACCGAGGTCCAGAAGCGCCAGTTGATCGCCTTCCTGGAGAGTCTCTCCAGCCCCGGTGCTGCCGAGATGGCCCGCGAGGCGCTCTCAGCCGCACGCCGCTGAGACGCGGCGCGGCCCCTTGCGACCAGGCCCCCCGATGTCTTCGGTCGTTTCAGAGGCCGCAGAGTGTTGCCTTGGCCTCGGCGAACTCCCGCTTGAACCGGGCTACGAGATCCCCCGCGGGCAACACTTCACGGATGGCGCCGATGCCCTGGCCGCAGCCCCAGATGTCCTTCCATGCCTTGGCGGCGCTGGCGCCTTCCCCGCTCGCGAAGTTCATCTTGCTCGGGTCGCTCTGTGGCAGGTTGTCGGGGTCCATCCCGGCGTTGCGGATGCTGCCCTTGAGGTAGTTGCCGTGGATGCCCGTGTAGAAGTTGCTGTAGACGATGTCGTCGGAGTTGGACTCGGTGATCATCTTCTTGTAGCCCTCGGCCGCGCGCGCCTCTTCGGTGGCGATGAAGGCCGAGCCGATGTAGGCGAAGTCGGCGCCCATGGCCAGCGCAGCCAGAATTGCACCGCCCGAGGAAATGGCCCCCGACAGCGCCACCGGGCCGCCGAACCATTCCCGGATCTCGGCCACCATCGCGAACGGGCTCTTCACGCTCGCATGGCCACCGGCGCCAGCCGCCACGGGAATCAGCCCGTCGGCGCCTTTCTCGATGGCCTTGTGGGCGAACACGTTGTTGATGACATCGTGCAGCACGATGCCGCCCCAGGCCTGCACGCCGCGGTTCACGTCCTCGCGCGCGCCCAGGCTGGTGATGATGATCGGCACCTTGTACCTGGCGCACACCTGCATGTCGTGCTCCAGCCGGTCGTTGCTCTTGTGCACGATCTGGTTGATGGCAAAAGGCGCAGCGGGGGACTCAGGGTGGGCCTTGTCGTGCGCGGCGAGCGCCTCGGTGATTTCGGCCAGCCATTCGTCCAACTGCGAAGCGGGGCGGGCATTGAGCGCCGGCATCGCCCCCACCACACCGGCCTTGCACTGGGCAATGACCAGCTTGGGGTTGCTGATGATGAAGAGCGGGGAACCGATTACCGGGAACGTGAGGGACTTCAGGACAGGCGGCAGAGAGCGGGCAGGGGCGGTCATCGCGAAGAAGGGTTGTAGTTGAGTGATGGCCCCAACGGGGCTGTCAGGCGCGAGTGTCCCACAGCGGCGAGGGTGGAGGGCGCGCAAGTTGGGGGCGATCGTGGTGCTGCGGCGAAACGCGGGGCGGGAATGGAGTGCGCCGCTTCAACGACGGCGGCTGCCGATCGTTCGCCTGCCATTTCCGACCGTCTTGGGCGCTCGTCCCGCGGCGGTCCGGGGTCTACGCCCGCTGGCATGCTTGACGAGCGACTCGACGGTGCCCCGCACACCTTCGAGAAAGATGGTCACTTCCGCCTCGATCAGCTGCTCCAGGTTGTCCGGCACGGGCATGTCATAGATGTATTTGCGCACACCGAAGTAGAACACCCGGGAGTTCAAGCCCCACACCAGTTCGATCTCGGTCCCCGTGAGGGGCACTGTGTCCTGGTCAGGCAGGCGGAACTCCAGGCGGATCTCTCGGCAGATGGGCCTCACGATGCGTTCCGTCACCAGATCGAAGAAGCGGCGATGGATGTCTGCGCCCTTGAGCCCCGCGAACATGAACAGGCGTACCCATTCGTACGACAGGATGGTCTGCGCGTAGAGGCGATAGAAGCGGGTCATCCGCTCGCGAAGGGGCAATGCGCGGTCCTGGATGAGAATTTCCCAATAGGGATTCCAGCGCCCGAGGTAGACCTCCTGGTACACGCGCTCGATCAGCGCTTCCTTGTTGGCGAAGTACCGGAACAGCAAGGCGTGCGTGACATCGGCGCGGCGCGCGAGCTCGCGCGTGTCGCCGCCGAAACCGACTTCGGCGAAGAAGCGCACCGCTTCCTGGAGGATGTGACGTTCGCGCTCGAGGCGGGGCAGACGCCGCTTGGCGGTCGGCGCATCGGCAGACTCGGCTCTGACGCTTCGACCTCTTCTCGGTTCCGTTGGCATGGGTCGGGTTGATCGTCTCGAGTTGCGTGCTGGTTCGCGATGCCGGGCGCCACGGGTTCGGTCGCGAGGCCGCGCCGTGGTCTCCGGCACTGAACGCCGGACGGCTCCGGCCATGACCACCTGGTAAGCAGATGCTCAACCAGGCTTGCGGCCATGCTGCTGCGAAAAACAGGATCGTGCGCAGAACGCCGGATGTTACTAGCGGCGCGACGCCAGCGGTAGTCTCGGTCACGCCCTTGACTGGTGAGCAGGTGGTCAATAACATCGTCGCACTGAGATAGCACGACCACAAGAATCGATGCTGCGGCGCATGAACTTACAGGCGCCGAACATGGCATGCCACCCATGCCACGGACGATCCTGGAGGGAGGAGAGATGCGTATCCTGCGCAGACGATTTCTGGTCGGCGCGGCAGGGTTAGCGGCTGCCGCCCTGTCGATTGCTGCGTTCGCACAAGGCAAGGAACCCATCAAGATCGGCGCAGTACTCTCCTTGACCGGGCCCGGTGCCGGTCTCGGTCAGGGCGAGCGCACCGGCATTCTGCTGGCCGAGAAAGCGATCAACAGCAAGGGTGGGGTCCGCGGCCGCCCGGTCAAGGTCATCATCGAGGACGACGGTTCCAAACCCGACAATGCCAAGAGCAAAGCCGAGAACCTGATCTTCAACGAGAAGGTGAAGGCAATCGTTGGCGGGTCGCTCACTGCCAGCACAGGCGCGATTGCAGCCATCACCAACGGGCAGGGTGTGCCGCAACTGGCGCTGACCGGCCTCGGCCCGCCGATCGAACTCACGTACAAGTCCGTCTTTCATCTGCTCCCACCGCAGGCACTCAATGCCAAGGCCATGCTGGAGTACGCCACCAAGGGCTTGAAGGCGAAGAAGGTCGGTGTGCTGCACGACTCGGGCTATGGCCAACTGGTGATGAACGCCCTGAAGGCGCAGTCGGACGCGTACGGCATGGAGTACGTCGCGATCGAGAAGTTTGAAGTGGGTGCCACCGACGTCTCGACGCAAGCGGCAAAGGTGCGAGCGGCCAATCCGGACGTCGTGTTCGTCATCGCGACCAACCCGATCCCGTTCCGCAATGCCCGCCAGATGCGCATTACCCAGCCGATTGTGTCCGCCATCGGCTCGTCTTCGTACCAGTACGTGAGTGGCATGGGCGAGTTCGCCAACGACATCGTGTTTCCGGAGTTCCTCGTGCCGGAGTACCCGATGCCGCACCAGGCCGAGTTCGTGAATCTCCACAGGATCACCTACAACGTTCTGCCCAAGAACTACGAAGCTGCCGGCTGGGATGCCATCCACGTCATCGCCAAAGCCCTTGAGACCACGGGTGCCGACGCCTCCGGAGAGGTGATTGCGCAGGCGCTGCGGACTCCGCATCGTGGCGTGCTGGCGAGCTACAACTTCGGCGCGACCGACATGACCGGAATCGAGTTGTCCAGCTACGTCTATTCGAAGCTGGTCGGCGGCAAGTTCGTCCGACTGCCTTTCATCACCAGATAACGGGAGGAAGAATCATGAGACGCAATGTGGAATTCAACAGTAACGGGTCGAAAATCCGCGGCATCCTGGCGACGCCCGACAAGGGCACCGGTCCCTTCCCGGTTGCGGTGATGGGCGGCGGCTGGTGCTACGTGAAGGAGATCGTGCTGCCGCACTATGCGGAAGCCATTCTCGAAGCCGGCATCGCGGTGCTGATGTTCGACTACCGCGGTCTGGGCGAGAGCGAAGGCGTCCGCCAGCACATCGACCCGTGGGGGCAGGTGGAAGACTACAAGAACGCCATCAGCTTCATCATGAAGCAACCCGAGGTGGACCCGAAGCGGGTCGGCGTCTGGGGCATTTCCTATGCGGGCGGCCACGTGGTGATCGTTGGCGCGACCGACCCGCGGGTCAAGTGCATCGTGTCCACCGTGCCCGTCGTGGAAGGGTGGGAGACCATGCGGCGCTGTCATGGCGAGCGCAAGTTCTCGAAGCTGCTCGACCTCGTGATGGCGGACCGCCTGCGTCGTTCCGACGGGCAACCGAGCGCCATGATGCCGATGTCCCATTCCGACCCCGACAACAACCTGTCGAGCTGGCCCTTCCCGCACGTGTACGAGATCTTCATGCGGATCAAGCAGTCGGAAGCCCCGCGTCACGAACATCACAACACGATCGAGTCGATGGAGATGCTGCTCCAGTACGACACCTTCGCCTACGCGAAGCGGATCCTGAACACGCCGACACTCGTGGTGGTGGCCGAGCAGGACAACATCACGCAGTGGGATCTCGAGATCCAGATGTACAACACCATTCCGGCAGGCAACAAGGAACTCGTCGTGCTGGAGAAGGTGAATCACATGAGTCTCTACTCGACGCGCAAACACCTCGAGAAGGCGTCCTCGCAACACGCCCGCTTCCTCAAGAAGCACCTGATCGACGAGTTCGACATCTCGGAGTGAGCTGCGCTGTCGGTGTCCGAAAGGCCACACGGCGGTGTCGCGGGCCGCAACCGGCGGGAGAATGTTTCGACTCCTTGCCGACTGCGGCCAGGTTGCTCCGCGTTCTTGAGGCTTCTCACGCGCATACCGATCCGTGGACCTGACCCTGCTTCTGCAGTCCGCCCTCGCGGGGCTGACCAACGGCTTCGTCTATGCTCTGATCGGGCTGGGGTTGTCGGTCATCTTCCGGGGCACCCGCATCATCAACGCGATGCAGGGCGAGTTCGCTCTGATTGGGGGCATGGCGTCTTACGTGCTGCTCGAATCACTCGGCGTAGCGCTACCGGTTGCGGCACTGGGCGGCGCCGTGCTGGGCGGCATCACGGGTGTCCTGGTGGAGGCGGTCCTGGTTCGACCGATGCGTCGGCGGGGGGCGAGTGAAGAGAGCTATCTGCTCCTGACGCTGGGTGTGGCCTTCGCCATCTCGGCGGCTGTGCTGTACTTCTTCGGCCGGGATGCGCGGCTGCTCCCGGGGATCGGTGGTGAAGCGAGCGCGCTCTTCTTCGACGCTGCCATCCGCGTGCATGCGATCTGGCTGATCGTCATCGCCTCCGCGGTAATGGCCCTGCTATGGCTGTTCTATCACCGCACCGTCGTCGGCCTTTCCATGATGGCCGCGTCAGTCGATGAACAGGGCGCGACCACCGTCGGAATCAACGTGCCGCTCATGCGCACGCTCACGTTCCTCCTTGGCGGTCTGGTGGGCGGGCTCGCGGGTGTGCTGGTCTCGCCGCTCATCACCATCCACTATGAGATGGGTCTTCTGCTGACCCTGAAGGGCTTCGCCGCCGCAATTCTCGGCGGGCTCGCCAATCCCTTCGGCGCCGTTGTCGGCGGTGTGACGCTCGGCCTGGTCGAGTCCGGTGCGGTCTTGTACTTCGCGTCCGGCTACAAGGACGTCGTGTCGATGGTCATCCTGATCGTGATCATGATCGTCATGCCCAACGGCATGCTCGGTCGCGGCGCGCGCAAGGGCGGCTGAAGGGCGACGACGGAAGGCTCATGGCACAAAGGCAAGCTTCACGCGTCCCCATGGCCCTCGGCGCCGTCGCGTTCATCGTCTGGCTGGCGGTGCCGGCGATAGCCTCCCGCTCGATCGTCGATGTCCTCGTGTTCACCGCCTTGTATGCGATCGCCGGATTGGGCGTGTCGTTTCTGTTGGGGCATTGCGGCATCGTCACTCTGGCGCAGAGTGTCTTCTACGGAGTCGGCGCCTACAGCGCAGCGTACTGCACGACGCAACTGGGCTGGGCGGCACCCGCCGGGTTTCTCGCTGGCATGGGCATCAGCGCGATCCTTGCCGCGGTGGTCGGATGGCCAGTGCTACGGCTGTCGGGCTACTTTCTTGCGCTGGCAACGCTTGCCCTGGGCATCATCGGGCATGTGCTCTTCCTCGAATGGGACTGGCTCACCGGCGGCACCCTGGGCATCGGCGGCATCCCGCACCTCGAACTCTTCGGTCTGATGCTGAACACGCCCCAGCGCTTCTACTACCTTGCGTGGCTTGTGCTGGCGATCGTTCTCTGGCTGCACGCCAACCTCCTGAACTCGCGGACCGGCGTCGCGATGCGAGCGCTGCGCGATGCGCCGACGGCCGCGGCTGCACTCGGCGTCGACAACCACGCGCTCAAAGCCAAGGTGTTCGTCCTGAGCGCGGTGCTCGGGTCGCTCGCGGGGAGTCTGTTCGCCCACTACGTCTCGTTCGTGAGTGCCGACAGCTTTGGCGTCGACCGCGCCATCAGCTTCCTGCTGCTGGCGGTGCTGGGCGGTGCGCGAACGATCATCGGCCCGGTGCTGGGCGCCTTGTTCGTCACGGTCATGCCCCACGCGCTGAGCACCTTGGGCGACATCCATGCCTTGCTGTTCGCAGCGGGCCTGGTGGTCGCCGTGATCTTTCTGCCCGACGGACTCGCCGGTTTGCTGCAACGAGCGCTCGGCCGGCGGGAGCAGGCATGAGCGGGCAGCTTGCGGTGACGGATGTGCGCCACAGTTTTCGCGGCCTGCATGTCCTGCGGGGTGTGTCGTTCGACGTGGCGAACGGGAGCCTGACGGGACTCATCGGTCCCAACGGAGCCGGCAAGAGCACGCTGTTCAACATCGTATCGGGCTTCCTGCGGCCGGATGCCGGTACGGTCGCGCTCGACGGAGCGGACGTCAGCCGGCAGAGTGTGCAGCAGCGGGCGAGAGGCGGGTTGATGCGTACGTTCCAGACGCCTCAGGTGTTTCCGCATCTCAGCGTGTTCGAGAACCTCATGATGGGCAGCTACCGGCTGACGCACGACGGTGTCCTCGGCGGCCTGCTGGCGTTGCCGCGTGCGCGTGCCGCGACCAGGCAGATGCGGGAGGCGGCCGATGCCGCGTGCGATCGCTTCCACCTGGGTGCGGTCCGGGATCGCCTCGCCGGCACGTTGCCTGGCGGCCAGCAGCGACTGCTGGAGCTTGCCCGGGCGGTCGCGGCAAAGCCCCGTCTGTTGTGTCTCGACGAGCCGTCGTCCGGTCTCAATGCCGCCGAAGTCGAGCAGCTCATGACGATGCTGCTCGCGTTGAATCGCGAGGGACTCACCATCCTGCTCGTGTCGCACGACATGAACCTTGTCGCGATCGCTTCGACCATTCATGTGCTCTGCTTCGGCGAGATCATCGCCGCGGGTCCGCTGGACCGCGTGCGGGAGGATCCTCGCGTGCGCGAAGCCTACCTGGGGGTGTGAGCGTGCTCGACATCACGAACCTCGAAGCCGGCTATGGCGGCATGCCGGTCCTGCACGGTGTGGCGCTGTCCGTCGGTCGCAACGAGTCGGTCGCGGTGATCGGGGCCAACGGGTCGGGCAAGTCAACCCTGGTACGGGCGATCTGCGGCCTGATCCCGATCCTCGCGGGCGAGGTGCGCCTCGGTGATGTCTCACTGCAGGCGATCCCGGCACACTTGCGCGTGGGTCGGGGCATTGCGGCGGTCCTGGAAGGACGGCATCTGTTCGGCGAGTTGTCGGTCCGCGACAATCTGCGGCTCGCCGCGGCACACGGCGCGCGTCTGCGTCCGGGCGCCCGGCGCTTCGATGTCGCACAGGTGGGCGCGCTGTTCCCCTTCCTCGGCGGCCGCATGGATTCCGCGGTGGAACTGCTGAGCGGAGGCGAGCAGCAGATGGTGGCGATTGCACGGGCGCTGCTCCTCAACCCCGATCTTCTGATTCTCGACGAGCCCTCGACGGGGCTCGCGCCGAAAGTGGTACGCGAGATCATGGCGGTGATCGCGCGCCTGCGCGAGTCGGGCATGAGCATTCTTCTGATCGAGCAGAACGTGGCACTGGCAGCGGAGTGCGCAGATCGCGCCTACGTCATGGCCGTGGGGCGGGTCGTTCACGAGATTCACGCCGGGCAGTGGAGCACGTTTCGGCAGGACGAGACTCTGCTGCGAGCCTACCTGGGCGGCGCAGCCGGGCCAGCGTCATGACTTCCGACCAGGGAGGGGGCATGCACAGGGACGTGAGCGGTTGGCAGACTCGGATCACCGACGACATGATCCGCTCGTACACGGAGGCGGGGCAGTGGCGCAACGTCACGGTGTGGACTCATGCGTGCGAGCGACTGGCCGCAGACGCCGATCGGATCGTCGTTGTGGACGGGGATCGGTCCTTTACGTTTGCTGAGCTCGTGCGCGAAGCCCGGCGGCTGGCGTCGGCCTTCGAACGAATCGGGCTGCAGCCCGGAGAGGTGATCAGCTTCCAGCTGCCGAACTGGTACGAGACCATGGTGCTCAACCTCGCAGCGGCGCGGGCGGGTCTGGTGTGCAACCCGATCGTACCCATCTATCGCGACGCCGAGGTCCGGCACATCCTGCGGGATGCGCGCGCCAGGCTGTTCTTCATACCACCGGCGTTTCGCAACTTCGACTACGCGGAAATGGCGCTGCGGCTGCGCGCGCAACTGCCCGATCTCAGGGACGTGGTGGTGGTGAGAGGCGTTGCGCAGGGCTGTTCGACCTACGATCAGTTGCTGGGGATCGCAGCGGACGATGGGCCCCTCGCATCGCGAACCGATCCCAATGCTGTGAAGCTGCTGATGTACACGTCAGGTACGACCGGCCCGGCGAAGGGTGTCTTGCACACCCACAACACGATCATGGCCGAGATCAATGCCGTGATCGACTACTGGCGCATTCGTCGGGACGACGTGGTGCTGATGCCTTCGCCGGTGACGCACATCACGGGCTATCTCTACGCGCTGGAGATCGCCTTCGCGGCAGGCTTGCAGGTGGTGTTCATGGAACGCTGGGATACCGACACGGCCATCGCGTTGATCAACCGGCACGGTGTGACCTTCAGTGTCGGGGCGACGCCCTTCCTCAAGGAGCTGGTTGCTGCTGCGGAAGCGCGCCGCGACGCCCTTCCGAGTTTGCGACTGTTCATGAGCGGCGGCGCTCCGGTACCCCCGGAAGTCATCCACCGGGCCAACCAGTCGCTCGGGAACTGCAGTGCTTTCCGTGTCTATGGCAGCACCGAAGCACCGACCGTCACCTTGGGCATTCGCGGCCCCGAAGAAGCGGAGCTTGGTGCAACGACCGACGGCCGCATCGTGAACCACGATGTCAGGCTTCGCGATCCGGCTTCGGGGCGCCTCGTGTCCGCCGACGGCGAGGAGGGTGAGATCACCACGCGCGGACCGGAGATGATGGTGGGCTACACGACGCCCGAGCAGACCGCCGAAGCATTCGACGCGGACGGCTACTTCGCCACCGGGGATCTTGGCTACCGGGTGCACGGCGAGTTCCTCACGGTGTCCGGGCGCAGGAAGGATCTGATCATCCGCGGCGGGGAGAACATCAGCCCGAAGGAGATCGAGGACGTCCTCCATCGGCATCCGGCCATCCGCGAAGTTGCCGTTGTCGCAATGCCCCACCCAAGGCTGGGCGAGGGGGTCTGCGCCTTCGTCATCACCGAGCCCGGGCAGACGGTCGACGTGCCTGCCTTGGCGGACTATCTCGGCGTAGCCGGTCTTGCGAAGCAGAAGTGCCCGGAGCGCGTCGTGCTGGTGGACGATCTCCCACGTACCGCGTCCGGCAAGGTGCAGAAGAACGTCCTGCGCGATCGGATCGCGAACACACTCACGCAATCGGACCGATGAGGGGAACGAGCCCATGAATGCCATGTCTTCGCCGGATCCGGACCCGGCTGTCGCGCTCGAGATGTTTCAGCGGATGCTGCTCATCCGCCGAATGGAGGAACGCCTGGGGGAGGTGGTGACCACTGGCGAGCTGCCGGGGCCGGTACACCTGTGCATCGGTCAGGAAGCGGTTTCAGTCGGCGTCTGCGCCCACCTCGACGATGCCGACTGGATCGCGAGCACCCATCGCGGGCACGGTCACTTTCTTGCGAAGGGCGGTGACCCGGAGAAGATGATCGCCGAGATCTTCGGGCGCGAGACGGGCATCTGCGGCGGCAAGGGCGGGTCGATGCACGTTGCCGACTTTTCGCGAGGCATTCTCGGGGCCAACGGAATCGTCGGCGGCGGCATCGGCATTGCAGTGGGTGCCGCGTTGGCCGCACAGCTGGACGGGCAGGGGCGAGTGGCGGTCGCGTTCTTCGGTGACGGCGGGGCGAATCAAGGCGTCATCATGGAGGCGATCAACCTCGCCGCGATCTGGAAACTGCCGCTCCTGCTGGTCTGCGAAAACAACGGATTCTCCGAGTTCTCGCCCACGAGCACGGTGACGGCGGGCGAGATCGCGAAGCGCGCAGAGCCGTTCGGAGTGCCGGGGATCGTCGTGGATGGCAACGACGTCCTGGCCGTCTGGCGCGTCGCGGGGGAGGCTGTCCGGCGTGCCCGTTCCGGCGCGGGACCCGCCGTGATCGAAGCGCGGACTTATCGCTGGCGCGGGCACGTCGAGACGGAGAAGAGCTTCCTGAGCGGTCCGTATCGCGAGGACGACGAGATTCGCCAATGGCAAGCGCGCGATCCGCTCGCGGCAATGGAGCGCTGGCTCGTCTCCGCCGGCGCGATGGACCCGTCGGCCCTCGACCGGATCCGAGCAACGGTGGCCGCGACCGTCGATTCGGCCTACACGAGGCCACTGTCGGATGCCTATCCGGCCGGTGAGTCCGCCTTCCAGCACATGTTTGCGTGAGGTCGATCATGAAGAAGATGCGCATGATTCAGGCCATCAACGAAGCCCTGACGGAAGAGATGGCACGCGACTCGAGGGTGATCCTGTTCGGTGAGGACGTGAAGATCAGCTTGTTCGGCGACACCCGCGGCCTGGCGGATCGGTTCGGCGAGAACAGGGTGCGCAACACGCCCATTTCCGAGACGGTCATGACCGGAGCGGCCGTGGGCGCGGCAGCGGCGGGCTATCGCGTCGTGTGCCACATGATGTTTGCCAACTTCCTGTACACGGGTTTCGACGCCATCGCCAATCAGGCAGCCAAGCTGCGCTACATGACCGGCGGGCAGATCCGGTTGCCCATCGTCTACATGGCCGTGATGGGCGCGGGCCGTTCCGCCGGCGCGCAACACTCCGACGTTCCGTATCCGGCGCTGATGAACCTGGGCGGCATCAAGGTCGTGGTGCCGAGCACGCCGGCGGATGCCAAGGGGCTTCTGAAGGCGTCGATCCGCGACGACAACCCGGTGGTGTTCCTGCAGCCCGCGCGACGTGGCGGCGAGCAGGGGGACGTTCCGGACGGCGACATCATCGTTCCGCTCGGGGTCGCCGACATCAAGCGGGCCGGCGGCGACGTTACGGTCGTCGCGATCGGCGCCATGGTCCGCACGACCCTGCGTGCGGCGGATCAGCTGGCGAAGGAGGGCGTGGAGGTCGAAGTGATCGATCCCCGTACGCTCTTCCCGATGGACACCGCGACGATCCTGGCGTCCGTCAGGAAGACCGGTCGGCTCGTGGTGGTCGACGAGGCGCGAACGACGTGCAGCGCTGCCAGCGAGATTGCCGCCACCGTGGCGGAGCAGGCCTTCGACTGTCTGGAGGCGCCGATCCTGCGTGTCACGGTACGCGATGTGGCCATGCCTTATTCGCCCCCGCTCGAGAAGCTGGTGATCCCGGACGAGCAATCGGTGGTGGACGCCGTGCGCAAGACGCTGAGCACAGGCCGGCGCTCCGGCACGCAGCGCGTTACGCAATAAAGGATATCCCGATGAAAGTTTCCCTCAAGCTGCCCCTGTTCGGCATGAACATGGAGGAGGGCACCATCAGCCGCTGGTGCAAGCTTCCTGGCGAGTCCTTCGCGAAAGGCGATCCCCTGTATGAGGTGGAGACCGAGAAAGTCACGTCGGAAGTGACGGCACCCTGCGATGGGACGCTGCTGGAAGTCCTGGCGCCGGAGCAATCCGTCGTCGCGGTTGGCGATCCCGTGTGTCAGATCGAGACAGCAAATGTGAGTTGATCAGACCGAAGGCGGATTTCCGGGGCCGCGCTCGACGCGTTTTCCCGTTCCTGGTCTGCTGTCGTGCGTGCCTTCGTCTTGGCAGGCGGGCGAAAAATGCGCCCAAAGCACGCGGTTCACTTGCCCAGCCGGATTAGGCGCCTGCAGGCCTCGGACGCGGCGGGCCGGCGTAGGCCTGCTTCGCGGTTCGTTCCGCGTCGCGCAGCAGCGTGGCCCCCGCACGCACCTCCGGCGACAGACCTTCCCCGCCGGAGTCGAGGTGATGCAGCAGTGCCTCGCGCATGCGCGGGTCCCAGTAGTGGCGCAGGTGATTGCGGATGCCCTCGGCGCGCTGATCCGGCGCATAGGGAGCGAAGAACTCGCCAATCTGGTTGGCCATGTCGATCAGTTTCTGCACCTCGATCACGGCGGAGGTCATGGGTGCATCTCCGCCGTGTCGTTCGTCGCCTCGGGGCGTGTGGCGCCAGTGGGCGCGGTGGGTGACACCTTGGTGATTTCCACGGCGGTCACCTTGTACTCGGGGCAGTTGGTGGCCCAATCCGAAAGCTCGGTCGTGATGGCATTGGCCTTCGACTGCGCGAAGTGGAAGGTGGTGTAGACCAGGCCGGGATTCACGCGCTCGCTCGTGCGCGCCTTGAGTGTGACGCTGCCGATCCGGCTGGCGACGGTCACTCGGTCTCCGTCGCAGATGCCGCGCGCCATCGCGTCCTGCGGATGGATCTCCAGGAGGTCCTCGGAGTACCAGGCCGTATTGCCGGTCCGGCGAGTCTGCGTGCCCACGTTGTACTGCGAGAGAATCCTTCCGGTGGTGAGGAGCAGGGGGAAGCGGTCGTTGACGCGTTCGCGCGTCGGGACATACGCGGTCAACATGAAGTTGGCCTTGCCCCGCGGGAAAGTGCGGGTGTGCAAGACCTCTGTGCCCTCCGGCGCAGACTCGTCGCACGGCCATTGCACGGAACCGACCCGATCGATCAGGTCGTAGCTCATGCCGCGGTAGGCGGGCGAGGTGCGGGCGATCTCGTCGAGGATCTGCGAAGGGTGGTCGTAGTGACAGGCGTACCCGGTGGCGTTGATCAGCCTTACCGTGATCTCCCAGTCAGCGAGGCCTGCGATCGGTTCGACCACCTTGCGAACTCGGCTCACGCGGCGTTCGGCGTTGGTGAATGTGCCGTCTTTCTCGAGTGCGCTGCTGCCGGGGAGGAAGACGTGCGCGTAACGCGCAGTTTCCGTGAGATAGAGATCCTGGACGATCACGCACTCCATCTGCTTCAGGGCCGCCACGATGTGCGCCCGGTTCGGGTCGCTCTGAACCGGGTCCTCTCCCTGAATGTACATGCCGCGGAAGGCGCCGGTCAGAGCGGCATCGAACATGTTGGGCAGGCGAAGACCAGGTTCGGCGTCCAGCTCGATGCCCCATTCCTGCTCGAAACTGCCGCGCACATCGGGATCGGTCACGAACCGGTAGCCCGAGAACATGTGCGGCCAGCTACCGAGGCAGCTGCCGCCCTGCACGTTGCCCTGGCCGCGCAGCGGATTCACGCCCACGCCCTCGCGTCCGAGCATGCCGCAGGCCAGTGCGAGGTTGCCGAGACACATCACGCCGGTGGAGCCCTGGCTGTGTTCGGTGACGCCCAGACCGTAGTAAATGATGCTGTTGGGGCCGGCGGCATACAGGCGCGCGGCGCGGCGGATCGCGTCGGGATCGAGCCCCGCTTCAGGGCCGATCACCTCGGGGCGATAGCGGTCGTCGCCCACCAGCGCGGACCAGGTCTCGAACTCCGCAACGTGGCAGCGGGACTCGATGAAAGCGCGGTTGAACAGGCGTTCGCGCACGATGACATGCGCAATGCTGTCGAGTACGGCGACGTTGGTGCCGGGCTTGAGGGGCAGATGCACGTCCGCGCGACAGTGCGGGGAGGTCACGGTCTCGGTCCGACGAGGGTCCAGCACGATGAGCTTCGCCCCTTCGCGGATGCGACGCTTCATGAGCGAACCGAACACGGGGTGGCCTTCGGTGGGGTTGGCCCCCACCACGACGATGACATCGGCTGCCAGCACCGAGTCGAAGTGCTGGCTTGCGGCGCCCGCGCCGAGGGTTGCCGACAGCCCGAACTGCGTAGGCGAATGGCAGATGCGGGAACAGTTGTCGATGTTGTTGTTGCGCAGCGCCACCCGCGCGAACTTCTGCACGAGGAAGATCTCTTCGTTGGTACAGCGGGAACTGGACACCGCGCCGACGGACTTCACGCCGTGGCTCGCCTGGATGCGTTTCAACTCCGCAGCGGCGTGCGTGATCGCCTCGTCCCAGCCCACGGCGCGCCAGGGTGCGTCAATGCTCTCGCGAACCATCGGCGTGCGCACTCTGTCGGGATGCGCGTAGTAGTCGAAGGCGAAGCGCCCCTTGACACAGCTGTGCCCATGATTCGCCTTGCCTTCCTTCCAGGGGATCATGCGTACCACACGGCCCTGTGAGACTTCGGCCTTGAACCCGCAGCCGACGCCGCAGTAGGCGCAGGTGGTGACAACGCTCGACTCAGGTTTGCGGGGAATTGGCACGGACGTAATCTCCATCGAACAGGCTTTTCTCGATCAGGGACTGGGTGGGGCAAGCCTGCACGCATGCACCGCAGCTCACGCATTCGCTCTGCAGAAAGGACTCCGCCTGTCCGGCGACCACTCGGGATTCGAAGCCGCGGCGCTCGATGGTCAGCGCGAAGGTGCCCTGGATCTCCTCGCAGGCCCGCACGCACCGGCTGCAGACGATGCACTTGGCGGGGTCGAACACGAAATAGGGATTGGATGTGTCGATGGCGGCGTCGAGGTGCGTCCGGCCATCTCCGTAAGGGTGCCCGGTGACGCCCACCGCCTCGAGGACTTCGTGGAGTTCGCTCCAGCCGCCCGGAACATCTTCCGGAGGGAAATCGGACAGATACAGCTCGAGCACGCCTTTGCGCAGACGATCGAGCGCCGGAGTGCGTGTGTGCACGACCATGTCGGGTTCGACCAGTGTCGTGCACGCAGCGGGGAAGCCCTTGCGTCCTTCGATTTCGACCAGGCACACCCGGCAGCTTCCGAACGCTTCCAGAGAATCCGTCGCACATAGTCTGGGGATGGGCCGGCTACAGGCGGCTGCCGCGAGCATTACGCTGCTGCGTGCGGCGACCGTGACGGTCACCCCATCGACTGTCAGGGTGACCGGGTCACCGTCGCGTGGCGGGGTGCCGTAATCGACGCTTTCGCGCAGGGCGCGCACTTCGGACCACACAAGACACCTCCCAGGAACGGAAACGCAAACGCAAACGGCCGGCGGACGGGGGACGTGTCGTCCCGGGGTCGACCGGCTAGGTACCTGGCAAGGCGATTCGCGAGTGCAGCCCCTTGTGGCGACTCCCGATTCCGGCCGGGTGGGGCCAAGCGGTGTCGCGGGGTCGAACGCCCGGGTAGCCCGGACGGCACTCGCGAGGACGGGTGCGGCATGGCGAAGTCGCGCATGGCCGTCCCGCTTTGTTGGGCGAAGATCATACCCAACGGCGCCAAGGGCGTCGACCCGGGCACAGTCACGGCCAATGGCGGCCGTTGACCGGGTCAGATGCTGAAACCAGACCGTCAGGGAAGGTCCGCACACCCTGCGCGGATCACGCGACGGTCTGAAACGGGCGATGGCGGTGCCGGCCTGTGAGTGGCGTACGTCCAGTACGCGGTGGCCCAGGCTTTCTTGCCATCGGCCCGAAAGACCTCCTTCGCCACCGCGCAGGGTGTGCGGTCCTTTCCTGACATAGGTACGACTTGCCTCACCAGTTTCGCGACCCCCGCTGCTGCGATTGCCGCTGGAGATCCGCCTCGGCATTTCTGCGTTGGCAAAACCTGCGCTTTCTTTGACAATGAGCGAGGCCTTAACAAAACCTCAAGAAGCCCCCGTGAATAACGACAGCCCCAAGAGCCAGCTTGCGCTGGCGTTCACCGCGAGTGGCAGCGAGTACTTCCGCATCTGGGTCGTCAACCTGCTGCTGATCATCGTCACGCTCGGCTTTTTCATGCCTTTCGCAAAGGTACGCCGGCTGCGGTACTTCTACGCCAACACCCTTATCGACCAGCAACCGCTTGCCTTCCACGGCGACCCATGGAAGATGCTGCGAGGCTATCTGCTGATGCTCTTGCTGTTTGGTGGTTATGCCGTTTCCGGCTACGTTTCACCCTGGGCGGCGCTGGGCGTGTTCTTGCTGCTGGCGCTGTTGTGGCCGGCGCTGTGGCGCTCCTCCGTACGTTTTCGGCTGCATAACACCAGCTGGCGCGGCCTGCGCTTTGGTTTCGCCGGCGACACAGCTGATGCCTACAAGGCGATGCTGCCGCTGTTTTTGCCGGGGCTGATTTTTGTCGCCGCCAACACCTGGTTTCTGAGCGGTGTCGACGATTCCGACCCCCAGGCAATGAAAGAAGCGCTCGAGGCGCAACTGCCTTGGATCCTGCTGGGCTTTGTGCTGATGGCGGCGCTGTTCCCGCTTTGCCTGCAGATGATCAAGCGCTACCAGCACCAAGGCTACCGTTATGCCGACCAGCAGGGCCAGTTCAGCGCCGGCGCCGGCGCCTTCTACAAATTCGGCGCCAAGTTCATCGGCTTGAGTCTCGTGGGTTTCATCTGCCTCGGCGTGACCGCGGCGGTGGCCGTGCCGTTGCTGGGTGTTGTCTTCGGGAATACCGGCATGGGCGGCGCGGTGCTGATCGGTCTGCTGTTCACCGTTGTGTATGTGGGCCTGCTGTCGCTGCTGGGAGCCTACTTCACTGCGCGTGTGCAGAACTTGAGCTGGAACGCCACGCGTTCGCAAGCGCTGGTCTTTAGCAGCAGCCTGAGTGTCGCGTCGCTGACTGCGCTCATCATGAAGAACCTGCTTCTGATGATCGTCACGCTGGGCTTGTACCGACCGTTTGCAGTGGTCAACGTGATGGCGCTGCGCCTGGGAGCCGTGGAGGTCGAAGTGGAGGGCAACATCGACGCCTGGCGTGCCAGCGCCGCGCTGAGCACCGAGGCGACCAGCGGGGAGATGGCGGGCGACTTCTTCGGCATTGACATGGGGCTGTGAATGCAGGCGCGCCTGAGCGCCCAATGGTTTGACGGCGTCAGCGCCCAGGCCCAGTCCTGCGAGCTGGGCTGGCAAGACGGCACCCTGCTCATGTGGGTGCCCGATGCCACCGAACCGAGGCGTTACGCTTCCAGGCTAGTGGTCTGGCCCGAACGCTCCCGTCACGGCCTGCGCCAGCTCCTGCTGCCCGACGGCGCCGTGGTTTCGCTGCCCGACTCCAGCGCCTGGGACTCGTGGGCCGAAGCCGCCGGCATTGCCCAGCCGCTCGCCGCGCGCTGGGCCATGAGCTGGCGGGGTGTGGCGCTGGCGCTGGTGCTGCTGGTGGCAACAGTGCTGGCCGCCTGGCGCTGGGCCATTCCGTGGGGTGCGCAGGAACTGGCCGGCTGGGTGCCGGAGAGTGTGCAGATCAGCATCGGCGAACGCGTGATGCGCGACCTGGAGCAACGCGGCTGGTTGCTGCCCAGCGAGCTGTCGCGCGAAGCGCGCCAGGGCATCGACGACGCCGTGGCGCAGATGGTCCGAAAGGCCTACCGCGATACGCCCGCACCGCGCTACCAGCTGCACATCTACAAAGCGCCGCGCTGGCTGGGGCCAAACGCTTTCGCGCTGCCGAGTGGCGACATCGTCGTCACCGACGCATTGGTCACCCTGCTGCAAAGCGACGGCGACAGCGTCAGCTCCGCACTCCTGGGCGTGGTCGCGCACGAGTTAGGCCACGTGCGCGAACGCCACGGCCTGCGTCTGGTGTTCGAAGCCGGCGCGGTGGGCGTGCTGGCGGGTTGGTGGATCGGTGACTACTCTGCCGTCCTGGCGGGTGCGCCAGCGCTGGCGGTGCAAGCCGGCTATTCACGCGGGCACGAGCGCGACGCCGACGCACACGCGCTACGGGTGATGAAAGACGCCGGCATCGACCCACGAGCGATGTTGCAGTTCTTCCAGGCCCTGAAAGAGGCCGTCCCCGAACGCGATGGCGATGCGACCGCCTTCGGGCTAGCCACACATCCGGTGGACAGCGAGCGCATGCGGTTCTTTGAAGACGGTGCACGCTGAAGGATCGGGCTATGGGCCGCGGGGGCCATCGGCTCAAGCTGACAACAGGTGTCGGACCTCGGACATCCAGACGAATGAGGATGCCGGCGTGTGCATCAAGCGCTCGGGTCGGGCTCCCAGTCGGGCGCGTGCAGCAGGCGACCCAGACGATCGCGGTAGCGCGGCGTGGCAGCGAGGTCGCGCCACAGGCGCCTGGCCTCGCACAGGTGCACGTCGATCGGGTTGTCGCTTTCTATCGGATGGGTGATTCCGTAGTGCACAGGCTCTGCCTCGGACTCGGGCACCCAGGTGCCGAACAGGCGGTCCCAGACGATCAGGATCGCGCCGAAGTTGACGTCCTGGTAGCGCGCCTGCACGCCGTGGTGCGCGCGGTGGTTGGACGGCGTGTTGAGCCAGCCATCCAGCCACGGCAGGCGACCGATGGTCTCGGTATGCAGCCACTGTTGCCAGCCGATGATCAGTGCGAAGCAGGCGGCGACCAGCAGCGGGTCGAAGCCGATCGCCACCACCGGGACATAGAACCACGGCGAGATGAAGCCGTCGATGAATGACACCCGCAGACCGGTGGTCTGGTCGTAGGAGGGCGAACTGTGGTGCACCGAATGCGCCAGCGCCCAGTAGGTGCGGTTGCGGTGCGAGGTGTAGTGGTCCCAGTAGTAGAGGAAGTCCACCGCGAGCAGGGCGAGCAGGGCGGTGAAGCCGTTGGTGGGAATGGACCACGGCACGAGCGCGGCCACGCCACCGTAGAGGGCGAGCACGAAGGCGGTCACCACGCCGCTCACCAGCAGCGTCGGTACGAGCGGACTGAAGCTCGCCACCATCTCGCGCAGCCGCGACCGGTCGAGGCGACCGGCGCGGCGCAGGCGCCAGAGCTCCCACGGCAGGAACACGACGATGGCCGCACCGAATACCAGCGCGGCAGTTTCCAGAATCTGCGTCCAGGCGAAGGCGTCCATGGGATCCTCTTCTTGGCGGCGCGGGGCGCCGGGTGTATGTTACGTACCGTCGGTATGGAACATACGTACCGACGGTACGTATGTCAACTGGAGTCTTCGCCATGCCCCGCCGCAGCAATGCCGAATTGTCCGAATCGACCCGCGCCAGCCTGCTCGCGCGCGCGACCGAGGCCTTCGCGACGCATGGGTACGCCGATGCGCCGCTGGAGGACCTGGTGCGCGCGGCCGGCCTGACCAAGGGCGCGCTCTATCACCACTTCGGCAGCAAGCAGGGGTTGTTCGAGGCTGTCCTGGCAGACGTTGATGCGAGCATCACGCGCCGGATCGAGGCGGCGCTGCCGACTGGCGCACCTACGCTCGCCGTGCTGGAAGCGGTTTGCCGCGGCTGGCTGGACGCGATGCTCGACCCCGGGACCCGGCGAATCCTGCTTCTGGATGCGCCCGCCGTCCTGGGCCACCGCGCATCGCGCGAATTCGATGCCGAGGGGGCGATCGGGCCGCTGATCGCGCTGCTCGACGAGTTGCGCGCCGGTGGAGCAGTCGATCCGGCGGTCGAGCCGGAACCCACAGCGCACCTGCTTGCCGGCGCGCTTTACGAAGCCGCGCTCTGGATCGGAGAGCAGCCAGCACCGAAGCGCGCCCTGCCGCGGGCCATGGCCGGGGTGGCGCGGATGCTCGGAGCGCTCGCGCCGCCACCGTCGCCTCGGCAGTCCCGGACGCCAGCCAGACCGCGCTGACCACCGTCAGTCGTGGCGCCTCGGCGGACGCTGCCGACCCGTCGCCCGTCCTCAGAGTCACGCAAGCCCCCATCAAGTCGACACTCGACCTGCCGATAAGGCGCTGAATGGTGTTATTCCACTTTGGGAGCAGGCATGAATCTCTTGCGTAGCATTCGCCTCGGCACGCGGCTGGGTATGGGCTTCGCAGTCCTGACGGCTGGCGCTTTGCTGATCGGACTTCTCGGCTTCATCGGGCTCGCCAAACTGAAGGGGGAACTGGACCACGTCAACAATGTGGAAATGCCCGCCACCTACGAAAGCATGGCACTGAAGTTCGCGACCGCCCGCTACCGAACTCTCGAATTCCGGCACGTGCTGAACACCGAGAATACGGGGATGGCGGAGACCGAGAAACTGATCGCGGAAATGCGCGCTGAGATAACGAAGGGCTTCGCGCGCATCGATCCGTTGGTCACGTTGCCGTCGGAACGCCAGAACCTGGCCGACTTGAAGGCGGTCTGGCCCCAGTACCTGGCGCTCAGTGATCAGGTGCTGTCGCTCTCCAGGAAGAACGCGAACGAAGACGCTCGCAAGCTTATCCAGGGGGAGTCACAGAATCAGTACTTCCGCATCCGGGACCTCACCCAGGCGCTTGCCGACGGAACGCTGAAGCAGAGCAAAGTGGCGAACGCCCATGCAGTGGCGCTATCGTCGTCGCTGGTCTGGGCCATGGCCGGTCTGGTGACCTTTGTGCTGATCATGGCGATCGCGCTGTCGGTGATGATCACCCGCAGCGTGACGGGGCCGCTGCGTCAGGCCGTCCACATCGCGAACCGCGTCGCGGAAGGGGACCTCTCTGTGGTCGTCTCCGCTGATGGCCGCGACGAAACCGCGGATCTGCTGCGGAGCCTCGACCGCATGGCCACGGACCTTCGCGAAACCGTTGGCAAAGTCGTGGCGGACTCAAAGCGCGTTGCCGCCTCGGCCGAGGAGTTGGCGTTTTCCGCCCGCCAGGTCCAGGAGGCCTCCGGGGAACAAAGCAACGCCGCTTCGTCGACCGCCGCGGCCGTGGAGCAGATCTCGGTCAGCGTCTCGACCCTTGCCGAAACTGCCCGTGAAGTCCATGAGCGCGCGGACGCAGGCCGCTCGCAGACCGGCGCCAGTGCGTCGGAAATGGTCGAACTGGTTGACGAAGTCGACCTCGCCGGCCGGACGATGTCCGACATCACGGCGGCGGTCAGGGCTTTCACGGATAGCGTGCAACAGATCACCGGCATGACCCGTGAAGTGCGCGAGATCGCCGAGCAGACCAACCTGCTTGCCTTGAACGCGGCCATCGAAGCGGCCCGCGCGGGCGAGACGGGCCGGGGCTTTGCCGTGGTCGCCGACGAAGTGCGCAAGCTCGCGGAGAAGAGTGCCGCTTCGGCGTTCAGCATCGACGAGGTCACGCGCCGCCTGGGCGTGGAGTCCGAAGCTGTCTCGACGTCCATCGTTCGTGGTCAGACGGCCCTTTCGGCCTCCCGCCAGCATGTGGATACCGTTTCGGCTCGACTCGCGGACAGCGCCTCGTCCGTGGCGAACGCCGTCGAGGGGGTCGAGTCGATGACCGACGCGATCCGCGAGCAGCGGTCCGCCATGGAGTCCATCGCCCGCAACGTGGAATGCATCGCCCGGGCTGTGGAAGAAAACCACGCGTCGATTGCCACTGCTGCCAGTGCCGCAGCCGACCTCGAATCGCTGTCGGCGGAAATGGCCAGCGCCGTGGGCCGTTTCAAGCTGGCTCCAAGTCAGCGCTAAAGCTCAGCAGCCCGGAGGCGGCGCTCGGACGAAGGCGGTGCCGCCACCCGGGTCGGTTGTGCCATCTTCGGCCCTCGCAGGTTCAGCACGAGAGCCTGATGAGGTTTCGCGCGAATCCGGATGCTATTTTTCCAGGGCGCCCTGGACTTTCTTCGCGAGGGATTCGTAGCTTCCGGCGAGCGTGTTGTCTCCCGCCATCTTTGCGGCCAGGGCCATGTGACGGTAGGTCCGGACGATGCTGCGATGGGCGGCGCCCGGGTATAGCTGCTCCCGCATCGCGAGTGCCTTGCCGAGCCATTCCAGCGCCTTCTTCGCATCGCCGGCCGCGATGTAAGCCACGCCCATGTCCTCGAGGCTCATGGCGACGGGCGGCGCCGGTTCGCCGAGCAGGGCGATGCGCATGTCTAGCGCCTTCTGCAGGTTGTCGATCCCCTTCGCGAAGTCCCGCATCTCGATCTGCTGCAAGCCGATATCGCGCAAGCTGTTGGCCAGGGGCCCGCTCCTGCCGTTGGGGCTCAGCTTGCGCTTGATGGCCAAGGAGGATTCGTGGGCCTGCATCGCCTTCGCGCGGTCCCCCGCGGTCCAGAGCGCGTCGCCCAGGTTCTTGTAGGCGGCCGCCGTGAAGAGCTTCTCTTCTTCGGGATCGATCTTGCGCAGCAGGCTCAGGCCTTTCTCCACGGCCTCCACCCAGCCCTTTGCATCGCCTGCGTACCCGGCCGTGCGCCCCAGGGCAAAGTACGCCCGCGCCATGGGCAGAGTGGCGCCGCCCCCGCGGCGTTCCTCGATCGCCAGCCAGCGCCGGTGCATCGCGGTGGCCTGCCGGTAGTCTTCGAGCGCACGGTAAATGAACCCCAGTCGCCGGTAGATCCGCCCCTCCTGCAGTTCGTTGCCGTTGGCGCGGGCAAGTTCGAGTGCGCGATTGAGAACCTGGAGCGCGGCCTTGTGCTTGCCGATGCGCTCGAGAATCGTGCCGAGCCCCATCAGTCCCATCTGGATTCGGCGCGGCTCGCCGGACTTCTCGTCCTGCGCAAGCTGCTCGCGGAAGAACGCCTCCGCGTCGCGAAAGGACTTGAAGGTCTTCAGGTACTCGCGGGGCCCGAGGCGATAGCGCAGCTCCCGCTTCTCCCCGGAGAGCACCTCGCGTTCGATGAACGTCGTTTCCTCGGCATCGTCGTCATCGCCGTCCTCGCCGCCCCCGCGCGCTACCGAGACGATCACCTCGTGCTCGATCACGACCTCGCCATGCACCCACCCGTAGCGGATCTCGGACTGCGGGTCGTCGATGGCCACGGAGAACTCGGTGCCCTTCACGGCCGCCAGGAACTTCTCGTGGGCGACCTCGAAGAAGCTGAGCGCGCGGGTGACGGCGAAGCGGGTCTCGCCGAGCACCTGGGCAAAGCGCTCACCGCGCTCGCTTGCGACCTCGATCCGGAGGCGCGCGCCCGGCTGCAGGGTGATGCGATTCCCATTGCGCGTGACGAGCACGAGACGCACGCGAGGACGGGTGGGTGCCTCTACGGTGGTGCCTTCCGCGAAGGTCAGCCCGCCCTTGACCGGCACCTTGCGGTCGCGCGTGTCGTCCGCATTTCGCACGAGCACGTCGTTCACTTCCGTCGCGGGCTTGCCGTCGACCTCCAGCGTTTCGACGCAGGCGGCCGCAGCGCAAGGCGCGGCATGGGCCTCCACCGTGACCATCAGGAAGCCAAGAGCGGACAGCGTGACGCTGAGAATGCGGCGAGCGGAACGGAGATTCATGCGGATGCGCCTTCTGGAGCACTCAGGATGGTCCGCGCGATGTCGTCGATGAATCGCGGGTGGGCCTGGACGTCGATGTAGTTCAGCACCGAGAAGATTTCTGGAACAGCGCCGGCCTCCAGGGCAAGGGGCGCGATGCGCAGGCGCTTGTCGATGTGGCGCTTGAAGGCGAGATCCATTTCGTTGCGGCAGTGGTTCTTGCCGTAGTAGTCGGCCGAGAAGACCGGGACGAACACGCGCGAATCCACGATGGCCCACATGTACTTGGAGGTGAAGGCCTCGCCAATGCCGATCTCGGTGCGGTCAAAGAATATCCGCAGGGGCTGCCCGTTCGGCTTGCGTACTGCCGAGAGCGGCGCGAACACGTTGGCGGCCACCCAGTCGCCGTGCTGGCGCGAGTAGCTGATGAAGACGTCGTACTTGCCCGTGCCTTCCGCGGCTCCGGCAGCGAGGAACTTTGCTGCATGGCGCCACCCCAGCAAGCCGGCGAGGAGGACGGCAGCCAGCGGCAGCCCGACCGGCATCACGTAGCCCATCGCGCGGCATGCCGCGCCAGTCAGCACCAGCAAGGCAAGACCCACGAGGCTGCCCCCGACGGCGAGCAGAGCGGGGCGCGACTGGAGTCCGGGCACGAACTTGAAGAGCAGACCGATCGCGCCGGCGGTGAGGAGCCCCATCGCCAGGATCAGCCCGGCCACCACGCCGGCATGGTCGAGAGGAACCCGCGCGTTGCGATGGCCCCGCCGGGCGTCGTCCAGCGCCCAGGCAACGAGCTTCGGCCCGGCCTGCGGGGCGCCGGCGTGGACGTCGTCCGCCATGTTGCCGACGACCACCACCGCACCGCGAAGGGCGGGGGCTGCCGATGCCGTGGCACCCGGTCGGCGGAACTGCCCTCCGCTCGGGGCCTCGCCCTCGTGGAAGAACGTGACCGTGCGCTCATCCACCGAACGCTCACTGCCTACCGGTACCACGAGGGAGGTCGCGGAGAATTCATCCGGCCACTGGAGGTCTCGGGCCACCGTACTAGCGAGCGCCCGCACGTAGCGGGTGCCGGAGGCCGTCTGGAAGGGAATCTCGCGCTCGTAGCTAAGGATGCCCCGATGCAGTTGCATCAGGGTGTGGCCGTAGCCGCTCAAGGCGTTCTCGTACAGGGGCTGTGCGTGCTCGCGCATGAGGGCATCGAAGTCGCCGCGGCCCTCCGCCTCGGGGTTGAAAGAGGCGTACGTCGGCACCCGCGCCTGCTCCAGACGGCGGATGGCCTCGGTCAGAGGTTCGAGCCCCCGGTCATCCTTAGAGAACCAGATGTCGAGCACGACGGCGCGCGGCAGGTTGGCCGTGTCGGCCGCCAGCGCGGTGAGCAGATCCGCGAGCCGGGCCCGGAACAGCGTCGGGTCGCCGCGATCGCGCATGCCGGGCGGGTAGGGCAGGTCGACGAGGCGGATCTCGTCGGTGAGTTCGATGTCATCCGGACGGTCGGCAAACTGGGCCCGGAAGGCGGCGTAGTCGAGCGGCCGGTGCAGCCCGGCTGCGGCAATGAGCGCAAGGGCCGCGCAGAACACGAGGAGGGGAAGACCCAGGCGCCGCAGTTTTGCCATCGGTTGCGGATTCGATCCGCAGGCACTGGCAAACAGCGCGCGGAATCGGAGAGTTCATCGGATTCCGGTGAGTATTTGCGCTTCCCATGACGGCGTCAATCGGTCGACGGGGCGGCCTGAGTCGAACGGATCAGGCGGGACGACCGCGCGAGGTCCTAGGGCTGACCAACTCGTCGCGTGCAATCCCAGGGATTCCGGCGACTCGCGACCCTGGGTGCCGGACCGGTTGACCGCTTACTGCTTGATCGTGATCTCGTCGTGGATGCTGTGGACTCCCTCCGACGCACGGGCGATGCCGATTGCGTCAGCGCGCTGGACCTGAGTGTCTACAGTGCCGGTCATCCGGACATCGCCCTTGAGCGTCACGACGCCGATCTCAAACCCCTTGAGAGAATCGTTCAGGCGCAGCGCAGTTTTCACATGCTCTGTGACATCGGTGTCCGACACATTGGCGACCGCCGTCGTGTCGGCGGGAGTCATCACGGTGGTCTCGGGCGTCTTGCTGCAACCGCCGGTTGTCATCAAGACCGCCATGCCGGCCAGAAAGAGGAATGCGAATCGCGGGTTCATGTCGGGGTGGGTCTCTATGGTGTCGGTCGTCGGGAAACGACTCTCAGCGTAGTGTCGTCGCATAGCGAGTCCGCGTCGGTGCGATGGCGAACCCGAAGGCAGGTCGATGTGTACCGCGCCGTCTCGATCGGTCTGCTCGAACAACCGCTGGAAATCGTCCGCGGCAAAGCGATCGGCGCCGTCGATGGCCCGGGCTTCGTCCATCGTGAGGCGCACGTCGACCCAATCGAGGAAGGCGATCTGCTGGCTCGCTCGGAGTCGGACGAGCGAGGGAGGTGGAGAAGTACGGCTCGCAACGAGAACGTTGACGCCCGGCGGCACCTCTTCGACGCCGGCCGCCAGCCCGGCACGCAGGGGGGAGTCTCGGCGACATCCTGGAAATGGCCTACGGCACTGGCCGGGCGCGCCGGGCGCCGCACTTCCACCTCAGGGTTTGACGCCCCACACCTGCCAGATGCGCGGCAGGAGCAGCAGAATGGCCGGGTCCAGGTTGATCTCACGCATGGCGGCCGCGCGCTCTGCGATCTCCTGCTCGGTGACAAGACCTGCTTCCACGGCGTGCGCGCCGGTTTCGAGCGTGGAGTACTCCCAGAAGCGCTTTTCCTCGCCTTCGAAGTACGCGGGCTGCCACAGTGCTGCGCGAACGTCGGCGAAGCCCCGGTTGACGAGGTATTCCGGGAGCCGCCTGCCGATGTCGACGTCGGTTCCCCGCCGACTCCCGCCTTGTCTCGCGACTTCCCCCATCCGGGCGTAGATCTCGGTTTCCGGAATGGAGGTGAGGGTGGAGGCTTCCATGTCTTCGCAAACGAGAACGCCGCCGGGGCGAAGGAGCGCCCGCATCTCGGCGATGGCGTCCAGCGGGCGCTGCAGATGGCACAGCAGAAAGCGGCAGCACACAAGATCGTAGGCGCCTCTCGGCAAGGTGGTGTCGTACGCGGAGGCACGAACGAAGTCGACCCGGCCAGTCGTGCCCGACGTCGTCTGTCGCGCAACTTCCAACTGGTCGTCGCTGCCGTCTACGGCGCTCACATTGCCGCTCGGTCCGACGCAGTCGGCCAGGAATCGTGTGACGTGGCCGACACCGCAGCCGATGTCGGCCACTCTCATGCCGGACCGAATGCCGGCGCGCCGAAGGACGTGTTCCGTCCCGGGACCGAATATCGTGTGCAGCAGACCGAGGCGAGGTGCCGCCGCGGCTCCGGTGTGGAGGTAGTAGCGCTCGGGAAGAGGCGAGTGGGTCGGCTGGATGGCGGGTATCGTCGACATGTTCAGGCTCCGGTAGGGGGTGTCTGGCAGGACAAAGCTACACAGCAAGAGCGTACAAACGACTTACAACTTGGATGTACGGCCGCTTTCTGGCTCTGAAACGGACTGCCGTCCGGCGCCCAGGGCCTCGCGGTGCAGGCGTTGAGTCTCGGCCGCTGGCTGGATGCCCAGCGAGTCCCGCAGCGCGGTGCGGCATCGCTCGAATGCCTGCACGGCCTGCGTCGTGTCGCCATTTTTCGTGTGGTGGCGCATCAGGTCGCGGCAGAGACTGTCCGACGCAGGGTCGAGGTCGAAAGCTCGCTCCAGCAGGTCGACGCTGTCGCGCGCGCGATTGCTCTGTGCGAGCCGGGATGCCTGTTCCCGCACCAGGTCCGTCCAGAGCCGGTGCAGGCGCTGGCGCATGGGCCTGACGCCAGGAAGCTCGTCATCGTCGGGCAGCAATGGCCTGCGGTAGAGCGACAGGGTCTGATGCGCTACCTCCTCGAAGCCGGCCGCGTCCGCGGGCATCGAACAAGCCTCGCGCGCCTTCGATTCGAAGGCCCACGCATCCACCCAGCAGACGCTGCGGTCGAGGTACACCACGCCATCCAGCACCCGAACGGTGTCGTCCCGACCAAGCAGCTTGCGCAGTCGATAGAGCGACACCTGCGCCGAGTTGAGGGCGGCATCTCCCTCGGAGTCTGGCCACAGCTCGTCGGCGAGCGATTGCAGGTTCAAGCCGTCCGGTCCGCGGACCGCAATCGCGCGGAGCAGTTCGTTGAGCTTGTGCTGAGCCTTGCCGGCTTTCCTGGGTAACGCGCCTTCCACGCAGAAGCGGCCCAGCAGACGGATTCGTAACGGCCAGGGCCAGTGCTCCAGATCGGGATCGGGTGCGGGGATGTCCTGATTGCGGATGAGCGCGGAGACGAATTCCGTGTGGATGTCGTGCCGCAGGGCGAGGGCGTAGAGCTCAGGAATTCGCTCGAACGGCAATCCCAGCCATACCGAAACCGAGTGAGGTTCAGGCGCGAGGTGAGGGTGGCGCAACTCGGCTGCCGCCTCCGCGTCCCTGCCCATTAGCATGAAGACGAATGCTCGGCCGACCAGGGCGCGCCCGAGGACAAAGGGGGCGGCGGTTGCGATGTCACGTTGGGACGAAACCCTTTCGAGGAGTCCGAGCGCCCGGTCGACGTCACCCAGGATCGCCCACAGCCCCCCGCGTGTCGGCGCCAGCAGCCATCCGACGATCGGGGCATTCGCTTCGGGATCGCATTCGAGTGCTTCCAGGTACCGGCGTGCCGCATCGCGGTTGCCGACGCCGAGCTCGGCGAGCGCCGCGGTTCCCAACGCGATGAGGCGCTGCGTGGCGCGCTGGCGCGACAAGTTGGGAATCACGTGCTGCACCATGCGTTCGCGACCCTCGCGATAGCGTCGCATGTACAGGAACGCCTGGGCGGCGAGGCGGTGAAAGTCGTAGGACAGCGGGCTCAGCCCGGAGTCGTCCGTGATTTCCAGGGCCTGCGCGATGATGGCGAGTCCAGCGTGGTAGTCACCGACCGTAACGAGATGGTTCGCCTTGTAGAACAGGTAGCTCAGCCAGCTGGTCTCGCTGATCTCCGAGCTGGTGAGCAAGGGATCTGTCGCGGTGATGAGCGCCGCGTTGCCCGAAACGTCCATTCGCCACCAGCCATGCATCAGCAGAAAGCCGCGTCCCAACACCCTGGCGTCGGGCAATACGTCTTCCGACTCGAGGCACTCGCGAAGGCGCTCTGCGGTCTGTGAAACCGACGGGTCCAGCGGATCACGATAGAGCAGGGACCGGCTCAGATTGAGGAGCGGCCTGGCGCGAAGGTCCGCAGGGAGGTTTTGGGCAGCGCCGCTCAGCAGAGCCTGGAGGCGCTGGATCCAGGGATCGAGCGGAGCCATTCCTTTCGGATCGGTGTAATAGCTCTCTGCGATGGCAGAGACGGTGCGCAACTGGCCCGCGACGTCGCCCGTTCGTTCGAACCCCTCGCAGGCTCGTGACAGAAGGTGTCGCGCCGTCGTCGTGGTGTCGGCACCCGACTTGAAGTGCGCCAGCCCGAGCGCGTACAACAATGCCGGGTCACGGTTCACGATGTCCATCGGAAGCAGTTCGACCCAGCGCTTCAAGGTTTCGCGACGGCCCTGGCGGACCATGGCTTCCGTTTCCAGAACGACCAGCCGAGCAGCGGCATCCCATGCGCTTCCCTCGACGAATAGCTGGAGGGCGTCCTCGATCTGCCCGGTCGCCTGCAGCAAGGCGGCCACGCTGTGCGCGAGCCGCTGATGTTCCGACACACCCAGATGCTCGCGTGCGCGCTCGCGCAGGAACGTGCGGAACAGCGCGTGGAACTGGAAGCTCACCTCGTTACCGTAGCGCCGGTCGGTGAACAGGTTGCGTCGGGCCAGCGTATCGAGGAGGGTGCCGACTGCCGGATTGCCAGTCACGATCTCGGCGGTGGCCGCCGTCATGCGCGGTAGATAGGCGAGCCTGACCAGCATGTCGCGGGTGTCCTTCGGCGCGGCCTCGAAGACCTGCCCTGCGAAGTAGTCGAAGATCGTCTCGAGGTTTTCCAGAACACTGCCAGGCCGCAGGGCACCCGTCTGACGCAACCGCTCGAGCATTAGGACGACGCCGGCCGCCCAGCCTCCGGACTGCTCCTGGATTCGGGCAATTGTTTCCGGGTCTGGCGAAGCCTCGGCTGCGACTGCTGCGGTCTCTTCTTCGGTGAGCTTCAACTGTTCCCACGTAATGAGACTCACCTGTTGGTTGGCGCGGGCCCGGGCGAAAGCGGCTGGAGGTTCATAGCGACTCACGCCGAACAGGCACTGGCCGGCTGGCATCTCCTCCAGCGCGATGCGCACACACACATGAAAGGCCTCGGCGTCGCCCGCTTCCTGATAGTTGTCGAGCACGAGTACCGAGGCGATCCCCATGTGCGCGAAGAGAGCGCGGAAGAATCGGCGGGCGAATCCGGCCAGGTCCTGTGCGTAGTCTTCCGTGAAGAGCGGGAGCGGCTTCGCCTGCTTGCCGCCTGCCTCCGAAGCCGCGATGCCCAGGTAGTAGAAGAAGGTTGCCGGGTCGGCGTCGCCCGGGTCGCACTGATACCAGAGGCAATCCAGGGTGCGAGCCTCCAGGTAGCTCGATACGAGGGAGGTCTTGCCCGCGCCGGGCGGTCCGGACACCCAGACCAGCGGCCGTTCGCGCGCCGAGTCCAGCGTCTGGAACAGTCGCTCGCGCGCCAGCAGCCCGTCGGTGCGGGGGCGGGTGAGTTTTGCGAGGCGAGACGAGGGCATGACCGGCGCAGACACCTATTCCGGAATGCCGACCCGGGCCACGATATCCGTCCAGCGCTTTTTCTGCAGGGCCTGGAAGGCAGCGAGATCCTCCGGCGAGCCGCCCCCGACCCGGGATCCGGCGTCCTCGAAGTTCTTGCGGATCGCGGGATCGCCCAATGCCCGCGCAAAGATGCGATTGAGTGCGGCTACCGCCGCCGGCGGCGTCCCTTTCGGGACATAGAACCCGCCCCACGTTTCGATCTGGACGTCCGGGAGACCCGCCTCCCTGGCTGTGGGTACGTCAGGGAGCAGCGGAACGCGGTGGTCACTGGTCACCATGAGCGCCTTGAGCTTCCCCGCGCGGATATGCTCCAGGCTGGTCGGAACGAAGTCGAACACGAAGTCGATCCGCCCGGGAATCACGTCCACGAGCGCGTGGGTGGAACTCTTGTAGGCCACCCGCTCTACAGCGATACCGCTGGCCTTCCCGAGAAGGATCGCGCCGAAGTCGGAGGTACTCCCCGGTCCGGACGTGCCATAGAGGAGGGGCGTGCCGCGTTTGCGGGCGACCGCGACGAGTTCCGCCACAGACGACGCCCCGAGGGAGGGGCTCGCCACCAGCAGCATGAGTCCCCGGGTGTAGAGGATGATCGGCACCAGATCGCGTTCCGGATCGTAGGGCAGATCGCGCCGCATGGCTGGCACGATCGACATTTGCGTGATGTCCCCGGTGATCACCGTGTAGCCGTCCGGTCGGGCACGCACGCCCACGCCGACTCCGACGGTACCGATAGCTCCCGGCCGGTTGTCGACGATGACGCGATGGCCGGTATCGCGACTGGCGGCTTCTGCGATCAGGCGGACTCGCACGTCGACGATGCTGCCTGGCGGCCAGGGCACGATGATCGTGACGGGTCGACTTGGGAAGTTATCTGAATCGGCGGTGGCCATGCTCGAGGCCAGCCACCCCAGGACACCGACGACGGTGCCGGTAACCCATCGGCGAAAAACGCTCTCCCGCATGGCTTTCTCCCTGAACGGACGCCTTGGCGACAATCGCCGCGGCATGGGAAACAGCATAGCTGGGGGTGGGGTACAAACCACTTACAGATCGGCCTGAGGCGCGGAACAACCACCGCCCCCGGACTCCGCTGCGCTCCTTCCGGGCTACAAGTTCCGAACCGCGTGGCCCGGACGAGGCGCAGATGCGCCGACTCCGGGGGTAAGTCACCGCGTACCGCGACCACCGCCCCCGGACTCCGCTGCGCTTCTTCCGGGCTACAAGTTCCGAACTGCGTAGCCCGGACGAGGCGCGCACGCGCCGACTCCGGGGATCGATCATCGTCGATTGCGAGTACTGCCCTCCAACGACATCGCATGTAGCAACCCGGGGCGGGGCGCCCAAGCGCAAAGGTGGCGGCGCGCAGGCGACTGGAGACTCAACGAAGGTCACCAAAACTGGGTGGGTGACTGTGGCGTCACTGTCTTTAGCGAGAGGACGAGGGAGGGCGACGGTTTGGGAGCGGTGATGTGCCATGCATGCGGAGAGCGCTGAACATGCTGGCGAGACACACACGGGAGGAACTGAGGCGGCCCGGGGTGCCCCCCAAAATTCTCGAAGATGGTCAATAAGTCGAGCGCGGCCCGCGATAGACAGAGCGCAACGTCTCGCCGGACCTCACTCGAGACCTGAACCATAGCAGTCGCGCCCTTTTTGCGATGAGCGAGAGGGCCGCGCGACGAGGCAGCATCCACTTACGCGTGCTGAAGGAACACCGAGGTGTGCCAGTTTCCTTCGTTCGGGTTCGTGAACAATCCGTAGAATGAAGACTGACCGTCGGTCAGGAGATCGAGATGGCATCGCGAAGATCGTCAATCGCCAAGGTGACGCCCCCGCAGGTGCATGATGCGGTGTCGCGTCGGCGGCTTTTTCGGCTTCTGGACGATACGCCCGAGGATAAGCTGATCTGGATCGTCGGCCCTCCCGGAGCGGGAAAGACGACACTGGTGGCGACGTGGCTGAAGGATCGGAATGCGCCCAGCGCCTGGTACCAGGTGGATCCGACCGACCAAGACTTGGCGGGGTTCTACTTCTACTTCCGCGCAGCCGTGGACGGCATCGCGACCTCCCGAAAGGTTTCCCTCCCGCTGTTTACACCGGAGTACGGGCACGACGCTGCGGGTTTCGCTCGACGCTTCTTTCGGACCGTGGCGGCGAGAGCCCGCTTGGGAACAGTTCTCGTACTGGACAATCTTCATGAGATCGATGCACACGCGGCGTTGCATCAAACAGTCGTGGCCGCGCACGACGAACTTCGAAACCGTCTACGCATCGTTGTGATCAGCCGTGCGCCACCGCCACCGGCCTACAGCCGCCTCGTGATGCACGGAAGTATTCGGATGTTGTCCTGGCCCGATTTGCAGTTGACCGCGGAAGACGCCGCTGCCTTGGCAGAGCGCAAGGCTTCAATCAGTCCGGAGACCGTAACCCGCATGCTGCGCGCAGCGGGCGGCTGGGCTGCGGGATTCGTACTGGCACTCGAGAGGCTTGGGGACGTTCCGGACGCTCCGGGTCTGGGGCATGCCACGGACGAGATTGTTTTCGACTACTTCGCGACCCAGATCTTCGACCGCCTCGAGCCGGAACTGCAAGAGTTCCTCATGATGGTGTCACTGCTGCCGCAGATGACAGCCGGCGCTTGCGAATCGCTCACAGGTTGCGCCCGCGCTGGCGAATTTCTCGACACGATGTTCCGGCGACAACTCTTCACCGATCGCCGGTCTGGGACTTCTCCGCAATTCGCCTTCCATGCGCTTTTCCGGCAGTTCCTGCTGAATTGCCTGCATCGGCGGTTTGATGTGGAAGCCGTGAACCTGTTGCAGGTTCGCGCAGCCGAGCTTCTCGAACTAGCCAATGAGGTGGAGCCGGCCTTCAAGCTACGGTGCGCGGCCGCCGACTGGTGTGGCGCCGCCGCGATGCTCGTTCGGAATGCGCCCGCGCTCCTGGCGCAAGGACGTCATCGGACCTTCGAGGAGTGGGCGTCGGCGCTGCCGGTCAAGATCCGGGACGAATCCGCCGATCTCAAGTACTGGACGGGCATCGCCAATCTGCCCCTGAAGCCGACCGAAGCTCGTCAGATCCTGGAATGCGCGCATGGGAGTTACCTCGCGTCGGGCGATCGCTCGAGCGCTCTGCTGGCAGCTTCCGCGGTCGCGCAGGGGATGTATCTCGAAGCGGCTGAGTTCAAGGATCTGCGGTACTGGTTGTATGAGATGAAGTCAGCCCTCGACGCCGGGGTGGTGCTTCGTTCCGCTGAGGCAGAACTGCAGGTGTACTCGGGGCTTCTCATTGCGGTCATCTTCGGCGAACCCGGGGACCCGATTGCGGAGCGATGCGCGCGCCGCATCGTCCAGCTCATTGACGCGAACGGTGACCCGAATCAGAAGATTCTGGCCGCTGCTATCACCATGCTCTTCTGCCTCTATACCGGTGAGTTTCGGCTGGCGCGGTCATTGGAAAAGCAGGTCGAACCATACCTTGCGGCCGCAGAACTCACTGCGCTCAACGCAGCGCTCTGGTATTGCTATCTCGCGTACCTGAGTGTCGCCGAACACACCATAGAGCGCGGTTTTGTGGCGGTCGCCCGAGCAGAGGAGATCGCGGAGCGCGAAGGTTTCGGATACGTACTGACGACTGCCTATTCAGGGCGTTCCGCCCTGATGCGCGTTGGCGATGTGGATCGCTGGCTCGCGCTTGCTGCACCGTCCAAGGAGACGTCCCGCCCGTACGATACGGCCCACTACTTGGGAAACTCGCTGTATCGCGCCGCAGACCGCGGTGACTGGAGGCGTGCCGTCGAGTTCATCGAACCCACGATGCGCTATCTGGACCACACAGGCACGGCGTACCAACGGCTCATCTGGGAAGTGCCTAGTGCCTGGGCACTGGCTGAACTCGGTGAGGGCGAGGAAGCCCGGCGGCACATCGCGGTTTCTGAAGCCCTTCTCGCGACGACGAACGCGGCTTGCTATCGCGCCCGCGTTTCACTCGGACGAGCCAATGTCGAGCGCTGCGCAGGCCGCGAGCACGACTATCTCATTGCGCTCCGCGACGGGTTCGGCGCGGCCGCCCGCGACTACGCCGCAGGCCGCTATGCTTTTTGGGTACCGACGGCAGGGGCACCCCGGGTGTGCGCCGACGCCCTGGCCCACGACATCGAACCCGAGTTCGTGCGCGCGTATATCAGGGAGTATCCGATCTCCCCGCCCGAGGACGCGCCCGAAGCCTGGCCATGGCGCGTGAGGGTCTACACCCTAGGTGTGATCCGTCAAGACGTTGTATCTCGTCTTGGAGGTATGTGAGATAGGGTTGGGTAGTCGTGACATAGGGGTGGCTCCGTTGATCCCGGCAT
>LNDV01000021.1 GCA_001464765.1 Betaproteobacteria bacterium Ga0077526 | reverse complement strand
CCCACCTCAGAGGCCGGATATACGGTCGCAGTCGATCAAAAAACCATCAAACGTTCTGCTTGCAAACCGGGAGGAGTCCATATACGGACGAGGGCCGACCGGCCCGACTCCGGGGACCGACGTCAGATCACACCTTCCCCGCCGACCCGAACTGCAACGCCGCGAGCCGCGCATACAGCGCATTGCTCTCCAGCAACTCGTCATGCGATCCGAGCCCGACCAGCTTGCCGCCATCGACCACGGCGATCCGGTCCGCGTGTCGCACGGTCGCCAGACGGTGCGCGATCACGAGCACGGTCCGGTTGGTCATCAATCGTTCGAGTGCCTTCTGCACCATCTGCTCCGACTCGGCATCGAGCGCGGACGTGGCCTCGTCCAGGAGCAGCACGGGACGATCGGCCAGGATGGCACGCGCAATCGACAGACGCTGCCGCTGTCCGCCCGAGAGCCGGATGCCGCGCTCGCCGAGATACGTGTCGAACCCCTGCGGCAGCCGCCGGATGAACTCCATCGCGAAGGCCGCTTCGCAGGCCGCCTCGACATCGGCATCGCTCGCATCCGGTCGACCGTACCGGACGTTCTCGCGCACGCTCGTCGCGAAGATCGCAGCGTCCTGCGGCACGAGCGCCAGACAGCGACGCAGACCTTCGAGCGGCACCTGCGACAGGTCCGCACCGTCGATGCGGATGCTGCCGCCCGTCGGGTCGTAGAAGCGCAGCAGCAGCTGGAACACCGTGGACTTGCCCGCCCCGGAAGGGCCCACCAGCGCCACACGCTCGCCCGGGGCGATGCGCAGCGAGAACCCGTCGAGCGCCTTCGGTTCGGGCCGTGACGGGTAGCTGAAGCTCACGTCATCGAACACGACTTCGCCCCGGACGACCGGCGGCAGCGCCGACGGTGTCGCAGGCGTCCCCACGAGGACCGGAGCCTCGAGAATCTCCAGGATTCTTTCGGCCGCACCGGCCCCGCGCTGCAGATCGCCGATCACTTCGCTGATGGCGCCCACGGCGCTCGCCACCATCGCCGCGTAGAACACGAACGCGGACAGATCCCCCGCGGACAGCCGCCCCGCCATCACGTCGTGGCCACCGATCCACAGGATGATCCCCACGGCGCTGAACACGAGCAGGATGACGGCGGACACCAGGGTCGCGCGAACGCGGATCCGTGACTTCGCGGTGCCGAACGCATCCTCGATCCGGACGCCGAACGCGCGCGCATCTTCCGACTCGTGGGTGTAGGCCTGCACGGTGCGGATCTCGTGCAGGGTTTCATCGACGTAAGCGCCGAGATCCGCGACGCGGTCCTGGCTCTGGCGTGACAGCTTCCGCACGCGCCGGCCGAACACGATGATCGGCCCGACCACGAGCGGCACCACGAGCAGCACCAGCGCGGTCAGTTTTCCGCTCGTAAGCGCGAGCATCGCCAGCGAACCGATGCCCAGCAGCGCATTGCGCACGGCCATGGAGACACTGGTGCCCACGACCTGTTCGAGCAGCGTGGTGTCGGTGGTGAGACGCGAGATCAGCTCACCGGTGCGGGCGTCCTCGAAAAACGCCGGCGACTGGGAGAGGAGCTTGCCGAACACCTCGCGCCGAAGATCGGACACGACGCGCTCGCCCAGCCACGACACGCTGTAGAAGCGCACGTACACCGCGCCCGCCATCAGCACGATGACGCCGAACAGCGCGACGAGCCCGGTGTCGAGCGCCTGCGGGTCACCGGTGGCGAAGCCCGCATCGACGACCTTCTTCAACCCCTGGCCGATCACCAGGAAGCAGCCGGCCGCCACGATGAGCGCGAGCGCCGCGATCACGAGCCGGCCGCGGTACGGCTGCACGAATCGCCACAGCACGGTCAGCGAACGCAGACCGCGCGCAGGCGGCGGGGGGGTCATGGTTTCCGTGTCGAGGCTCGCGATGCGGTGCGCGGGCGGCTGACGCCGCGCATGCTGTCCTCGATGAATCGGGCCAGCAATTCGAAATCCTCTTCGCGGGCGCTGGTCGGTCGGGTGACGAGCGCGATGGTGCGCGAAGGCACGTTGGTGGAAAACGGCCGGGCCACCAGACGCGTGCCGCGCAGGATGCCGGACTTGAGCGTCATCTCGGGCAGCAGCGTGATGCCCAGGCCGCCATCGACCATCTGGATCAGCGTGTGCAGGCTCGTCGCCTCGATCGCGGGGTGCATGCCCAGCGCGCGCTTGCCGCACACGGCGATCGCGTGGTCCCGCAGACAGTGCCCCTCCTCCAGCAGCACGAGCCGACCGAGATCGATCCCGCGGACCGGTACCTCGTTCTCCAGCGTCACGGGGTCGTCCTCGCGCGCCACGAGCCAGAATTCGTCGCGGAACAACTCGCGCACCGTGAGTTCACCGGTTTCCCAGGGCAGCGCGATCAGGGCGGCATCGAGCCCACCGGCACGCAGGCGCTCCACGACGCGCTCCGTCTGGTCCTCGCGCAGGTACAACTGCAGCTCGGGATACTTCTTGCGCAGAGCCGGCAGCACGACCGGAAGCAGAAACGGCGCGATGGTGGGGATCACACCCAGCGTGAACGGCCCGCTCAGCGGTGCGGTGGATCGCCGGGCCAGTTCGACGAGATCCTGGGCCCGGGCGAGCAGTTCGCGGGCGCGCAGGGTGACTTCCTCGCCGATCGGCGTGAGCCGCACGCTCCGGCTGTCGCGCTCGAAGAGCTGCACCTCCAGCGTCGTCTCCAGTTCCTTGATGCCGGCGGACAGCGTGGACTGCGTGACGAACAGGCTTTCCGCGGCCTGGCGGAACGACAGCTTCTCGGACAGCACCACCAGGTAGCGCAACTGCCGCAGTGACGGCAGCGCCGAGATCGCCGCCATCAGGCCTTGCCGCGCGCGGCCAGCACGCGCTCGCGAATCTCGGACACCGCATTCGCGTGCGCGTCGAAGCCCTCGTAAGTCGCCAGCACGCGCGCGTGCTTCGCGAGTTCGGGATAGCCCGCGCGGGTCACGTAGCCGATGCCGGTGCGCTTCATGTAGTCGAAGGTCGACAGCGGCGAGAAGGTCCTGGCCCAGCCGCTCGTGGGCAGCACGGCGTTCGGACCAAGAACGAAATTGCCGAGCGTGATCGGCGTGTGGGCGCCCAGCAGGATCTCGCCGGCATGCTGGATGTGGCCCAGCCACTGGAACGGCTCGTCGCCATGGATGATCAGGTGCTCCGGCGCGTAGTCGTTCACGAAGGCGCACGCCGACTCCATGTCGGGAGTCAGCACGATGCCGCCCCGCCGGCCGCACAGCACCGCAGAGGAGAACTCCACGCGCTGGGGACCCATCTCCTTCCAGTAGTCGGGGATCGCGGCACGCGCGGCCTCCGCGACCTCGCGGCTGGAAGTCACCAGATACGCGGAGGAATCGGGACCGTGTTCCGCCTCGATCATCAGGTCGAGCGCGGCGAGGCGCCCGTCGGCGGTCGGGTCCGCGAGGACGATGGATTCGCTCGGGCCGGCCGGAATGCCGGTGTCGAACACGCCCGCGAGCAGACGCTTGGCTGCGACCACCCAGGGGCTGCCCGGGCCCACGATCTTCGCGCAGCGGGCGACGGAGTTCGTCCCGTAGGCCACGGCCGCGACGGCCACCGCGCCGCCAACGCGATACACCGTGCTCACCCCGGAGATCTTCGCGGCAACCAGCGTGGCCGCGTCGAAGTCACCCCCGGGGCCCGGAGGCGTCACCACACAGATCTGCGGGACGCCGGCCACCACGGCCGGCACGGTCGTCATCATGACCACGGAGGGGAATGCCCCCTTGCCGCGCGGCACGTAGCAAGCCACCGACGGGATCGGCAGCCAGCGATCGCCCGCGAACGCGCCCGGACGGATCTCCTTCAGCCACATGGACTCGGGCTTCTGCTCCTCATGGAAGCGGCGGATGTTCTCGACGCCGTACTCGATGGCGGCGATCACCTCCTTGTCCACCTGGGCGAACGCGCGATCGAAGTCCGCCGGTGTCGCCGCGAGCGGCTTGCCCGCAAGGTCCACGCGATCGATGTCGCGGGCGAAGCGCACGATGGCGTCATCGCCTTCGGTACGTACCGCCTCGACGATCGGCGCCACCTTCTCGAGGAAAGGTGTTAGGTCGGACTCGGCACGGGACAGCAGGCGCGAGCGGTCCTCGGCGGACAGCGAGGCGAGAACGTGGAAGGAAGGCTGGGAGGCAGGCGTGGAGCTCATGGGGGATGCAGCGGCAGGCAAAGCACGTAGTGTAATCGCGCAAGGCCAGGAAAAGCGCTGCACCACGACTGTGCTGCTCGCGCCATCGGAGTGCGCCGCGCGCCCGGAATCGGACCGCCACCTCGATGTCCGCGCCTCGCCGCTGGGCGCGGCCGATGCGACAACGTCATGGCGCCGGGGCAGGCCCCCATGACCCCGGCGGACCGCGCAGGGGATGCAGGCCTGCCCGGCTGGCCCGGCGATTGCGGAGACAGGGCGATCATCGCGCCGCAAAGGCGCGGGCTTTCCCATGGAGGAGTGGATGAGCTTGTTCCTGTCTCGCCCCCGCAGGCAGTGGGCGGCGTGCCTTCTGGCCCTGACCGCGGCGCTCGCCGTCCCTGCGGTGCAGGCCCAGACCCTGAAGATCGGCGCTCCGCTGGCCCTTACCGGCGGCCTTGCCGACGAAGGCAAGAAGCAGCAGGTCGCCTACGACATGTGGCTGAAGCGCGTGAACGCGGCCGGCGGCATCACCGTGGGCGGCAAGAAAGTGAAGGTCGAACTCATCACGTACGACTACCAGACCAACGAACAGCGCGCGAGCCAGATCGCCGAGAAACTCATTACCCAGGACAAGGTGGATGTCCTCACTGCCCCCTTCGGCTCCGGTCACACCAAGGTGGTGGCCGGCGTGGCGGAGCGCTACGGCGTGCCGGTGGTGGCTTCGGTCGCGTCCTCCGAGTCGGTGTTCAACCAGGGCTACAAGTTCCTGTTCGGCACCCTGGCACCCAATGGCGGGCTCACCGACGCGCTGGTCAAGGTGGTTACCAAACAGATGCCGACGGTGAAGAAGATCGCTCTGCTCGGCCGCGAGGACGTTTTCCCGAAGTCCATGGCGGCCAGCATGGCGGATGCCGCAAAGCGCGCCGGCATCGAGATCGTCTACAACGAGCTCTATCCCGTCTCCACGATGGACTTCTCCTCGCCGCTGTCGAAGATGCGCTCGGTGAAGCCGGACTGGATCTTCATGTCGGGCTACACGAAGGATCTCATCCTCGCCCGCAAGCAGATGGCCGACCTCGGCGTCACCGCCCCGGTCATCACGATGATCACCGGCCCGGCGTACCGTGAATTCGCCGAGGCGCTAGGGCCGCTGGCCGAGAACGTCACCAGCGCGACATGGTGGTCGCCCGCCGTATCTTTCAAGTCGGACGACGTGTTCGGTTCCACGCAGGCGTTCGTGGACGACTTCCGCGCCCGCGGTGAGAAAGGCGAGCCCGACTACGTGCACGCGTCCGCCGCGGCTGCGCTGATCGCCGTGCAGAAGGCCGCGGAGATTGCCGGCTCACTCGACAAGACGAAGCTGCGCGATGCCCTCGCCGCGCTGGAACTGAAGACCTTCTACGGCCCCATCGACTTCACCGGCAACGGGATGAACGCCGCGCGCGAACTGCCCATCATCCAGGTCCAGGGCGGGCGCGCCGTGGTGCTGGCGCCCGAGGCCATCCGCCAGAGCACGCTGCGCGCCGTGAAGTAGCGGCCGGCCATGGATGTCGCGCTGCTGGTCCAGGTGGTGTTGAACGGGCTGATGCTCGGGGCACTCTACGCCTGCATCGCCGTGGGCTTCTCGCTCGTGTGGGGTGTGCTCAACATCATCAACATGCTGCACGGCTCGCTCATCGTGCTGGCGGGCTATCTCACGTGCAGCCTGTGGACCGAAGCGCATATCCACCCCTTCGCCTCGCTGATCCCGGTCGGCCTCGTGATCGGCGTGGGCGCTGCCGTGCTGCAGTTCGTCCTGATCAACCGGGTGGTGCAGCAACCGGTGCTCACGACGCTGACGCTCACGTTCGGCCTGGACATGATCCTCTACAACCTCATGAACTCAGTGTTCGACGCCACACCACGTCGCGTGACGCTGGATCTGGGTCGGGTCACGCTGGGCGAAGTCGTACTGCCGTGGGATCGCATTGCCGCGATGCTGGTGGCGCTCGCCCTCACCGCCTTGCTGTACGGCATCCTCCGCGGCTCCCGCCTCGGACGTGCCATCGTTGCCGTGCGCATGGATCGCGAGGCCGCGAGCCTCATGGGCATTCGCGTCCCGCGCATCTACGCCCTCACATTCGGTCTGGGCGCCTTCATGGCCGGCGTGTGCGGCGCGCTGCTGTCGATCGTGTATCCCATCACCACCAACGCCACCGGTCAGCTGCTGGGCAAGGCGTTCATCGTGTGCGTCGTGGGGGGACTCGGCACCGTGCCCGGCGCACTGGTCGGCGGGCTGGCGCTCGGCGTCACGGAAAGTCTCGGCAGCCACTGGTTCGGCCCGCAGGCCGCGGCTCTCCTCGGATTCGCGCTCATGCTCGCGCTGCTGGTGGTCCGGCCCACCGGCCTCCTGGGCCGCAAGGGATACGAGTAGCCCATGGCCTCGCACTGGCGCAGGATCGGCATCGGTCTGTGGCTGCTCGGCGTGGCCGCCGCCCCGCTGTCCGGCGACAACTACGTCATCAAGATCGCCACCTTCGTCGCCTTCTACGGCGCGCTCGCACTGTCGTGGAACTTCATCGGCGGCTATGCGGGCTACCCGTCCTTCGCCACAGCAGCGTTCGTCGGCCTCGGGTCGTACGCGGGTGCGCTGTGCCAGAACGCGGGCGTACCGATGGTGCTCTCCTGGGGGCTCGCAGCAGGTGTGACCGCCATCGCGGCCGCCGCGCTGGGCTTCGTGGTGCTGAGGCTGCGCGGCCACTACTTCGCCATCGGCTCCATCGCGCTCGTGGAGATCCTCAGCCTCATCGCGTCGTGGTGGTCCGGACTCACCGGCGGCGGCGAAGGTCTCAACGTCACGATCCTCCCGGGCGGCCCCGTGTTCATCGCCCGGTTCTTCCTGTACGCCATGCTCGCCATCGTCGTGCTGGCCCTCGTCGCCACGGTACTGGTCGAGCGCGGCCGCCTGGGCTTCGGGCTGCGCTGCATCGCGCAGAACGAGGATGCGGCGGAGATGGTCGGCGTGCCGACCACGCTCTACAAGGTGCTGGCGTTCGTGCTGTCGGGCGTGTTCTGCGGCGCGGCCGGTGCCGCGTATGCATCCTGGGTCGCGTACATCGCCCCCACCGACGCCTTCAGCATCCTGCTCACGGTCAAGGTGCCGGTGATGGTGCTGCTGGGCGGTCCGGGCACGGTCTTCGGTCCGCTGCTCGGCTCCTCCGCGCTGGTACTGCTGGAGGAGACCGTGTGGGCGCGCTTTCTCGAATTCCACCAGGCGATCCTCGGTGCCGTGATCGTCGCCCTCATCTTCTTCCTGCCCGGCGGCCTGCTCGGTCTCGCCGGCCGGGTCAGGAAGTCCGCATGAGTGCCTTGCTCGAACTGACGGGCGTATCCAAGCGCTTCGGCGGCATCGACGCCGTGCGCGGTGTGGATCTCCGGGTCGAGCGCGGCGAGATCATCGGACTCATCGGCCCGAACGGCGCCGGCAAGACGACACTCGTGAATCTCATCACCGGTGTGCACCGGGCGACGGCGGGCACCGTGCGGTTCGAAGGTGCGGACGTGACGGCACAGCGCCCTCACGAGGCCGCCCGACGCGGCCTCGCCCGCACCTTCCAGATCGTGCAGCCCTTCCCGCAGATGACGGTTCTGGAGAACGTGATGGCGGGCTCGCTGTTCGCCGGCGCATCCGCCACACCGGCCATCGCGCGCGAAGACGCGATGCAGCACCTCGAACGCGTCGGCCTCGGTGCCCAGGCGCACCGCCCGGCGGCGATCCTCACGCTGCCTTCGCGCAAACGTCTGGAACTCGCGAAGAGCCTCGCGATGAAGCCGCGGCTCCTGCTGCTGGACGAGGTCAACGCCGGTCTCAACACCTCGGAGATCGATGGCGCCCTCGAACTCATCCGCAGCATTGCGGCCGACGGCGTGACCATCATCCTAATTGAGCATCTGATGAAGGTGGTGCTGTCGCTGTCGCAGCGCGTGCTCGTGCTGCATCAGGGCGCGCTCATCGCGGACGGGCCGCCGCGTGCGGTGGTCGACGATCCGCGCGTGGTCGAGGCGTATCTCGGTGCGCGGTTCGCAGCGCGATTCGCGCAGCATCCCACGGAGGCCAGCCGTGCCTGAGCCGCTGCTCCGGGTCGAGTCTCTCGCCGCGGGCTATGGCGAGGTGCAGGTGCTGTGGGGCATCGATCTGGAGGTGATGCCGGCCGGCATCACCGCGATCGTCGGCTCCAACGGCGCAGGCAAGTCGACCCTCCTGAAGGTGCTGTCCGGCATGATTCCGTCGCGGGCCGGACAGATCGTCTTCGCAGGACGGGACGTCACCGGGGCGGGGACCGACGCCCTGCTCGCCGCGGGCATTGCGCACGTGCCGGAGGGACGGCGTCTGTTCCGTGGCCTCACCGTCCGTGACAACCTGCTGCTCGGCGCCTTCCTGCGCTCGGCGAGCCGGCAGCAGCTCGCGCGCGATCTCGACCGGATCTACTCGCTGTTCCCGATTCTCGCGGACCGTCGTCACCAGGACGCCACCACGATGTCGGGCGGCGAACAGCAGATGTGCGCGATCGGCCGGGGCCTCATGGCGCAGCCGCAGCTCCTGATGATCGACGAGCTGTCGCTCGGTCTCGCGCCCCGCGCCGTGGAACTGCTCGCCGATTCGCTCCGCGCCATCAGCCGCGAAGGCTTGGCGATCCTGCTGGTCGAACAGGATGTGCTGACAGCGTTCGAACTGTCCGAAAGCGCCTACGTGATCGAGACCGGCCGGGTCGTGACCACCGGCGAGTCCCGCGTGCTCGCCGACGATCCCCGGATTCGCGATGCGTACCTCGGGACGGTTTGAGCGATGCGCGACGCGCGCGGCATCCGCGACGTGGATGGCGTCCCGGGCGGAGCCCGGGCTACGACTGCTCGAATCCGTGACCGTAGCCCGGACTCCGTCCGGGGCAATGCATCCTGGGCCGAGTATCTGCCCGCCGCCGGGACCCTACCGACTGATCTCCGACCTTCACCGGGAGCGATGACATGAGCCTGCCGAACGGAGACCGTCTTGCCTGGACTGGACTTGCCGATGCCGCCACCGCCGTCGGCGTCACCCCGCACACGCTGCTGCATGCCGGCCCGCCGTTCCGCGACCCGCTGCGCCCTTCCGCGCCCGTGCTGTCGTCTGGCGTGCTGGCCTGCGTGCACGAGGGCTGGGCCGCGGATGAATTCGAGGCCGAGGCACTGATCGCGAAGGGACAAGTGCGCTTCGTGCCCGCGCAACACTACGGCGTCGTCACACCGCTCGCGGAGGTGGTGACGCACTCGACGCCGCTCACCCGCGTGTCCGATCTGGACGACGAGTCCGTCGTCGCCTGGGCGCCGCTGCCGAGCGGCAACGGTCCGCAGATGCGCTTCGGCACGCGCAACCGCGCGGTGCTGGATCGCCATGTGTGGCGCGACAGCGTGCTGGCGCCTGCCTTGGCGGGCATTCTCGACGAGCCGATCGATCTGCTCGCCCCGGCCCGCGCGAGTCTCGCCGCCGAAGAAGACCTGCACTCGGCGACTTCGCACGCCACCGCAGCGCTCGCCGCCGAAATCGACCGCCGGCTTGGCCCGAACCACCCGCATCGCGAGCAGATCTGCACCATGCTCGCTGCCTCACCGCTGTTCTTCCTCACGTTCTGGATGGCGGCGTGCCGCACCCTGCTGCTGGGCAACGCGGAAGCGATGCCGTCGCTGCTTATCGGTCTGGCGGGTAACGGTCAGGACGTGGGGCTGCTGCTCGGTCTCGACCCGATGGCGTGGACCGTCGCGAGCGGTACACCGCCCGAAGGCACGCGCCTCGACCCGTCCGGCACGGCCCCCGTATCGCCGATGATCGGCGACAGCGGCGTAATCGATATCGCAGGGTTCGGTGGGCAATGCGCGCGCGACGCGCCGGCGTCGGCGTGGCTGGAAGTGCACCACGGCAACCTGGGCGCGCGGATCGGGCTCGACCTGCGCAAGGTGCTGAGTCAGGGCGCGCTGCCCCGCGTGCACATCGGCATGATCGGGGCGGACGGCCAGGCAGGACTGCTCGGCCGGGGTGTCTACCGGCCGCCGGCCGCGCTGTTCCGGGCGGCGATGACCGAGGCGATCGCCCGCACGATGCCGACGTAACCGGTGCAGCGGCAGAGATTGCCCGCGAGTTCTTCGCGGATGCGGGCCTCGTCCGCCTGCGGCAGGCGGATCACGATGTCGCGCGCGGTGACCAGCATGCCGGGTGTGCAGTAGCCGCACTGCAGCGCGTGGTGTTCGCTGAAGGCCTCACGCAACGCGGCCATGACCGGGTCGTCGTCGAAGCCCTCGATTGTGCGTACCTTCGCCCCTTCGCAGGTGATGGCGAGCGTGAGACAGGACCGCGCGGGCGCGCCGTCCACTTCCAGAGTGCACGCACCGCAGACGCCGTGCTCGCAACCGAGGTTGGTGCCAGTCAGGCGCAGCTCTTCTCGCAGGAGATCGGCGAGGTGCGTTCTCGGCGCCACGCGCGTGACGACGGCCTTGCCGTTGACGGTGAAGTGGAGGGGTTTCATCACGAAGGCGCGCGTCTCATCGGGCGATCAATCGGTCGCGGGCGCGGCGCAGCGCGACCGCATGCACGTGGTGCTCGAAACTGCCGGGCTCGAAACCTGCGGCGGTCACGGCGGCTTCCGAGGCTTCGGCGGCTGCGAGGAGTTCTAGCGCATCTGCGATCACCGCTGGCGCGCCGTCGGTGGCGCCGATCACGGCACGGCACACACCTCGCTCGGGGTCGTACGCGAAGCCGGCGATCGCATCCGCGAACTCGCCGGGCTTGCGGTTGAACTTGTAGTAGCTGAACCGCGCTGCGGCCGACCAGCCGGGAAGACGCACCGAAACCACGAGTTCATCCGGGGCGAGCTTCGTGGCCAGCGGACCTTCCACGAGGCTTTCCGCCGGCACCTGCCTCTCGCCGGTCACACCCCGCACGTCGAGTTGCGCATCGAGCAGGGCCATCGTGCTCACCCAGTCCGCGGCGGGATCGGCATGCGCGAGACTGCCGCCGAGGGTGCCGCGATTACGCACCGCGCGGTACGCGATGCCATGGGCGATCACGGCGAGGAAGGCACCCACCGGTCCGGGCACGGCACCGTCCTCGATGGCGGCATGCGTGACGCCGGCACCGATCACGAGCCCGTCGGGAGTCTGCGTGCACTCGCGCAGTTCGTCGATGCTGCGCACGTCGATCAGCATCGACGGCCGGGCCAGGCGGAGATTCAGCAACGGCCCGAGGGACTGTCCGCCAGCGAGGTACTTCGCATCTTCGTCCCCGCTCGCGTAGAACAGCAGCGCTTCCTCGACGGAGTGCGCCCGTTCGTACCCGAACGCCGGCGCCTTCATGACGCGCCCCGCTTCGCGGCGGCGATGGCGGCCAGCACCCGGCGCGGTGTGATCGGGCTTTCGGTGATCTCCACGCCCAGATCAGCGAGCGCATCGTTGACCGCGTTGGCGATGGCTGCCGGCGGCGCTATCGCCCCGCCTTCCCCGATGCCCTTCTGCCCGAAGACCGACAGCGGCGAGGGCGTTTCCATGTGTTCGAGGCGGATCGCCGGCACTTCGGTGGCGCCGGGCAGCATGTAGTCGGCGAGGGTCGAGGCGAGCGGCTGCGCCTGGTCGTCGTAGGGCATCTCTTCGTAGAGTGCCGTGCCGATGCCTTGCGCCGCCCCGCCGTAGACCTGACCGTCGACGATCATCGGGTTCACGAGCGTGCCGCCGTCCTCGACGATCACGTAGTCGAGGATCTCCACCGCGCCCAGTTCGTCGTCGACCGCCACGGCACACGCATGCGCGGCGTAGCTGAAGGTGCCGGTGTCCTGCGTGGTCTTGTAGCCGCTCGTGGCTTCGAGGCCGCCGGGGTCCACATCGGCAGCCAGACGCTGCGGTTGCCGGTACCAGGTGTGCGCAACCTCGCGGAGCGTGAGCGCGTGGTCCGTGCCGGCGACACGCACACTGCCGTCTTCGAGCACCAGATCGTCCGCGCCGGCCTCGAGCAGATGGGAGGCAATGCTGCGCACGCGCTGCGCGATCACCTTGCACGCCGAGGCGACGGCCCCCCCCGACATCACCATGCAGCGCGACCCCCATGTGCCGGTCGAATAGGGCGTCACCGCGGTATCGCCGTGGATGAGACGCACGCGGGCGGGATCGATGCCGAGAATCTCGTGCGCGACCTGCGCGAGCGTGGTCTCGAGCCCCTGTCCGTGCGAATGCGCGCCGATGCGCAGTTCGAGCATGCCGTCGGGCGTGAGCCGCGCCTGGCACTGCTCGTGACCCGGCACCATCGGGATACCCCAGCCGTAGTAGACCGACGTGCCGTGCGCGCCCTGCTCGCAGAACATGGCGACGCCCACGCCCACGCGCCGGCCGTCCGGCAGACGCTTCTTCTGCTGCTCGCGCCACTTGGGGATGTCCAGCGCGGCGACGGCACGGCGCAGACATTCGGGATAGTCGCCCGAGTCGAAGTACTTGCGCGTGATGTTCGTGAACGGCATCTGGTCCGCCTGCACCAGATTCTCCAGGCGGACCTCGTGAGGTTCGCGCCCGGCCTTCCGTGCGATGGCATCCAGTACGAGTTCGAGGGCGAAGCACACGCCCGTTCGCGCCACCCCGCGGTACGGCAGGATCGGCGGCTTGTTGGTGGTGGCCGACCACGTGTGACAGCGGTAGCGCTCCATCACGTACGGCCCGGGCAGGATGGAACTCACCTGCGCGGCTTCGAGACAGGCGGAGAACGGGTAGGACGAATACGCCCCCGAATCCACGACGGCATCGCAGTCGAGCGCAAGCAGACGCCCGCTCTCGTCGGCGTAGCCGGTGATGTCGTAGTGGTGCTCGCGACAGTTGGCGTTGCCGGTGAGCTGCTCGAAGCGATCCTCGATCCAGCGTACCGGATGCCCGAGTTTCATCGCCAGCCAGCCGAGGCAGATTTCCTCCGGCAGCAGGATGCCCTTGTAGCCAAAGCCGCCGCCGACGTCCGGCGCGACCACGCGGATGCGCCCCTGCTCGATGCCCAGACACTCCGAAAGACCAGCCCGCACGATATGCGGCATCTGGGTGGCCGACGTGACGGTGAGCTGGTCGAGGCGTGAGTCGAACCAGGCGAGGACGCCGCGCCCTTCGATGGGAGCCATGCTCTGGCGCGCGGTGCGCACGCGACGCGTGACGACGATCGCCGCGCGGCGCTTCACATCGTCGAGGTTGTCGTCGACACGCGTTTCGAGAAAGGCGTTGCGGTCCCAGTGCTCGTGCACGAGGGGCGCGCCGGGTTCCAGCGCCTGCAGCATGTCGGCCACGACGGGCAGCGGATCGAGATCCACCTCGACCCGCTCGGCGAGGTCCTCGGCTTCGGCGCGAGTGGCAGCGATGCACATCGCGATGGCTTCGCCCACGTGGCGAACCTTGTCCCGCGCGAGCGGATACTGCCCAGCGCTGCGAAAGCCCGGCAGACCGGAGTTGGCGACGATGGGCGACACGCCGTCGAGGTCGTCCATGGTGAAGACACGATCCGCAGCGTCGGCAGGTTTGCGCACCGCGAGCAGTCGCGCATGCGCCATGGGTGAGCGGACGAACGCGACCTCCTGCATGCCGACCATGCGCATGTTGGCCACGAACTCCGCGCGGCCGCGCAGCAGGCGGTCATCCTCCTTGCGGCGCAGACGCGCGCCGACCCCGAACGGGCGCTTGGCGGACGGCGTGGTGGTGCTCAAGCGCGCATCCTCACGCGGCCTCGGCCATGGGCAGGATCGGCGCCGTCGCCTCGAAGCGGCGACCGGCCCGCAGGCAGAACGCCGGCGAGAACATACGCTCGGCCGTCACCTGGTTGCCTTCGTTGTCGCGGAGAGTCCAGCGGCCCCGCGCATCGTCGAGGACAGACACATCGGCCACGCGGCCGGGCGCGAGCGAGCCCAGGGTGTCCTGCATGCCGAGCATGGCCGCGGCGTTGGAGGTGGCCATCGGCACCACGGCTTCGAGCGGGACGCCCAGCGCCACCATCGACGTGATCGCACGCACCAGGCTGAACTGCGCGGAGCCGAAGAACATGTGCATCTCGGGGTCGGGATGGGAATCCGGCGTGCCGCGCGGCTTGGGGATGCGCGTGTTGTAGCCGTGCATGTCCGCGCCCAGCGTGTCGGGCAGGATGCCGGCTTCCAGCACCAGTTGCGCGACCCGGAAACTGAAGTGCGAGCCGTGGCCCACGTCGATCTTCGCGCCGCGGGCGATGGCTTCCTTCACGAGGGGGTGCACCTTGCCGGTGACCGAAACGAAGCCGCCCGGGTGCCGGCTGAACGGATGGGCGAGCACGTCCCCAGGTTTCAGGAGGTTCACGACCTCGGTGAAGATGCTGTCGGGGTCCACGACGGCGCCGTCAGCCGCCGGCGGCCAGAGCTGCCCGAAGTGGATGTACACGGGCAGGGCCGTCTGCCGCCCGATCTCGGCGGCGAGCTTCATCACGTCCACGCCCCAGCGCGAGAAGCCGCCGATTTCCGCGTGCGCCTTGATGCCCTTGACGAGGTCGGCGTTCTCCTTCGCGGCGCGCACGGTGGCATCGACGTCCACGCAGCCGGGGCGGTACAGCTCGGGGTAATAGTGGCCTTCGAGCCCGCCCACGAGATAGGCGGAAAGGAAGGCGAGCACGTTGGATTCCGAGCGCTCGACCACGTAGTGGCGGAACCCCGGGATGGTCATGCAACTGGGGCCGCCCTGATCGACGAGCGTGGTGACGCCGGACTGGACACCGCACATGTCGGGGTCGAGCCCGAACCGGCCCGTGACGTACTGGTAGATGTGAGCGTGGGTGTCGATGAGGCCGGGCAGCACCAGCTTGCCGCGGCAGTCGATGCGGGTGGCGGCCGAGGCGGCGCCATCCTCGGGGAGCACGGCAGCCACGCGCCCGTCGCGAATCGCGAGGTGGCGGATACCGTCGACACCCGAGGCCGGGTCGATGACGCGGCCGCCTTCCAGCAACAGATCGTATTCCGCCATGGGTGCTCCTCGCTCGACAGTGGTCACTGCCCGGACGGTAGCGTACCGCCTGCCACACCGGAAGGGGTGGCACCACGATGGTGCCACATGCCCGAGCAAGAGGCACCCCCAGCCCCGCGATGACGCGTACCGCGGCGTCAGCGGGCGACTCCGCTTCGGATCCCGTCTTCACTCTTGACGTCCTCGGGCGAAACGACGGTCGTCCCGGACGCCGTAAGCCGGTGTGAGGCGCTCGCCCACCCGAAAAGGCGGGTCGGAATTCGGTCGAGACCAACAGCACGCCAACATCTACCGTTTCGCCGGGGTCTCACGACGACTTCGGCAGGCATGCGGGACAAGTTGTCAGCGAGAATGGCTAGCCTGGACAGCGGGGACGGCACTGCGTGCAAGCCATCGGCAATCTACGTCGTACGATGGTGCAGCTAGAACGAGTCGCCCTTCAACGCCCTCACGGCCATCCCAATCCGGGCAGCACTTACCAACAGCCACACGCCCGCAATCGCCCCCACTCCCCCGAGAAAATGGGCGTCGGCCGAACAGTAGGCTGCGAAACCCACCCCAGCCCCATACAAACGCATCCACATGCCTGCGTTTCCCGCCTTGCGTTTCGAGATGTTCTTGTACGCGAGGGCTCTCATCGGACCATTGCCGAAGGTGCCAGCCACGACAACCTCGTCCCCTTCGGTGATCATCGGCCCCCGACTACTCTCCAGGCTCACTACAGACGATCCGTCGATCAGGAACGTCACGTCGTAAACCACGGACTCTCCGAACTGCCCCGTTACGAGGCTCGAGTGAATGACTCCCGTTGCGATTCCGCGAAGCGTTTCCATTGCGAGGCTCCGTTTGCGATGATCTGCCGTCCATCCAGACGTCCGCGGCATGACCTTTGGTCAGCAGGACACTTTGGGGGTGAGAAACCCCGGACCCGCTTCAACGTCCGATCAAGCGCCGATGAGCGCTTTTCCCGGGAACCAAGAAGCACGAAAGGTTGCTCGATGAAGTCCTACATCTCGCCAATCAGACTGCATGACGCGATGGCATGCAATACGACACCAGGTATAGGAACGAAGAGAACGTCTTGGGTCGTCGCTACCTGCCGTTACCTGCCGTCGCGCATCCAGCGAACTACTTATGCGCCGTTTCCCTCGCGATCATCCGCGCCTTGTCGTCGGGGCGAATGTACTCGAGATCACGGAATGTCCGGTCGTACGTACCAGTCATCCCAGTTCGAGAAGGCCTCGAACTCGCGCTGGTAGCCATGCTGTGCGAGCAACTGCCGGATCGCCTCTCGCTTCGTCTCCATGTAATTGTGTTCGACTGAAATGATGCGGATTCGATAGCGGCTGAAATCGAAGGCCGACAGGATGTCGAACTCGCTGCCTTCGGTATCCACGGAAAGGTAGTCGATGTCTCGGGGTGCGCCGTGCTGTTCGAGCAAGTCGATGAGCGAAACGGTGACTACCTCGATCTCTCCGGCATCGGCGGAACGGCGCCCGGCGTGCATGTCTTCCTCTGCGGTTTCCCGCAGTCCAGCCAGTTCCATTTCACGCGACGCGATGAATGCCATCTTCTTCCCGCTCGAACTCCAGATGCAGCGATGGTCGATCGCGGCCCGGCGATTCGCCGCGAGCGCGGCATGCCAGACCGGATAGGGTTCTGCGAGGATTCCAGTCCATCCATAACGCCGCTCGAGCAGGCATGTATTGCTGAGGGTCAAACCGTCCGTTGCGCCGAACTCGACGAAGTACCCGTTGCGCTTGCACTGTGTCCGATACAGCACGAACAAGTCCTGAAGCAACTGGGCATGGGAGTGCGCAACGTGTTCCACGCAATGCCCGAGAAACGCCAACTGCGCCGAGTTCGCCAGCGCCGCGTCGCGCTCGTGCGCCGGGTGATGGTAGAGGTACTCCCAGAGAAACTCGAGGCCTCCGGTGGCGGCAAGTGACGGCACGCTGAATTGCGACATGTTCCGATCAGTCCTCGATCAGGCGCGAACCACGACCGCAAACCCCAAAGCCTCCCTGCGGACTGTCCGGAGCAAAAGCGGGATCGGCGTCAGGTCTCGCGCGCAAGAGTAAGAGGTAGGCTTCCATGGTAACGCGTCCGGCATGAGGGTCTCGGCATCGAGGTCTGCGGGCCCGCCGGCTATTGCAGATCCCGGACCCGACGCCTGTCCTCCATCCTCTGGTTTTGGCGTCCGCGCGGCGTGTCATCGGCTACCAGACGAAATCCTCGGCTAGCGCCCACCGCGAACCCACTATTGCGCTTCATCGACGGCAATCCCTTTGAAGGCCGCCTCGCTTTCGAGGAGTCGCTGAAAGAACGACGCGCACTCGTCGTTCTCGGCCATCTTCTCCCGACCCAGCAGCCTCTCGCCCAACGTGCGCTGCTTGATGATCTGCAACACCCACTCTCGCTCGCTGCCCTCATCATCCGACGCACTGGCGCCGAGGAGGTAGTGACGACCGTTGCAGACCACGGATGAGTACCAGCCCCAATCCTCCGCGTCGGGCTCGGACACCTCGAATCGAGGGCGCGCCCTTGCCTGCAGCCAGCGCAGCAGCGACTCGCCGGCGATCGGATTGACCGGGTTCCGGCGCTCCTTGGAGACGTCGAATTTCGATGTCGTGAATCGTATGGTTCGCGTTGTCGGCATGGCACCCCCTTTAACTGGTCATTCAAGGCTGAAGACTCCCGCCTCCCCACGTGCACTCGAAGCGACTGGGCACGTGGATTAGGGCATTTCACTTCGATCCTGCTACCCGCCACGCCGGAGCACAACGTGGGTGGCTTTGTCCGACGCGACGGACTGTACGCACCGGAATCCCAGCGCCCGCATATCCAACCCTTCGAACAATCGCTCGCCCGCCCCCAGGAGGATCGGTGAGATGGCGATGTGCAGTTCGTCGATGAGGCCAGCCCGCAAGTACTGCCGGACGGTGGCTGGACCGCCACCAATGCGCACATCCATGCCGCCGGCCGCATCGCGCGCCCGATCCAGTGCCTCGTGAATGCCGCCGGTGACGAAATGGAAAGTCGTTCCTCCTTCCATCTGAATGTCCGGCCGCGGGTGATGGGTCAGGATGAAGGTCGGCACATGATAGGGCGGGTTGTCTCCCCACCAGCCCTTCCAGTCCATGTCGGGCCAGGCGCCGCGAATGGGGCCGAACATGTTCCGCCCGAGAATCCAGGCACCCACATTCTTGAAGCCCCTCGCCGCATAGTCGTCGTCGATGCCGGTTGTGCCGCCGTCGGCGCCAAACAAGGTGCGCTGGAACGTGCGCGTAGGGAGCAGCCACTGATGCAAGTCTTCCCCGCCCAGCCCAAGCGGGTTCCGGAGGTCCTGATTCGGACCGGCTCCGTATCCGTCCAGAGATATCGTGAACCCTTCCACTCGGACGCGTGTCATCTACCTGCCCCCCCCTGCAACCAGAGCCACTCGCATGCATTCCCTCAGTCCCCTCCATGCCAGGCATCGATCAGAGGGCCGACATCGGCCGCGCGCACTTCGGGCCGTGCACGTAACCAGGTAAGGACGGCTTCCCGATGCGCCTCAGTCGCCGAACCCAAACCGACGGTCGTGACGAAGCCGCTCATCCCGCCTCCGTAGGCTAGACCGTTACGTTCTAACGCTTCGCGGATGAAGTCGTCCCAGAACGCCGTAAGTCGAGTCTCGTCGCGTCCCTCGCGTAACGTTATCGTCACTTCAAAGCCCAACTCCTGAAACTCCCCAATGCGAAGCTTCTTTCGCAGGCGACGGCTGCGCGGTTTGTTCAGGGAGATCATCGGCTCCAACCTTCGCGCCAAGGCGCCCACGGCCCCAGAAGACACTCGGACGCTCGTGACCGCATGCCAGTGAGGCTGGAGGCAGCCACCTGACGGGCATTGCTGATGCGGGTCGACTCGGGCGAAGGGGCACCCAACACGCTACCGCCAGAGGAACGGCCCATCGCACAGCGTGATCTGTTCATCCGAAACCGCCAGCAGGTGTCGTGCCGCAAAGAAGTCCTCCCGATGGACGTGCACATCCCGCCAGGTCGGCAGGTGAAGGTCGACCTCGCCCGGATGGTGCTCGAACTCCTGCACGAAGGCGAATCGTCCGCTCGGGAGACGGATACCCATGATGCGGTACCAGCCGCCTTGCAAGACACGGTACTCGCGACGACTTCTCAAGCCCGACTCGGTCAGTCGCGTGACCAGCGACAGGCGAAAGACTGCGACGAGCCCGTATGGTGCCGGCTTCGGGACCTGGGCGAAAGGCACGAACGTCGCGCTCGGCACCGCGGCGGGGTCGTAGGGCGCGAGCCCCGGTGCGTAGAGCATGCGATTCGCGCGCATGACGGATGGTCGACGAGCCCTACCGGTCAGGAAAAGGCGGCGGGACCACTTTCCCGACCCGCGTCCGCGCAAGATCAGTCGCCCGCCCCCCCTTCACCGCCGCTGTCTGCATCGAAAGCACTTGCTCTTTCGCCATGGCGCGCCCCGTGGAGTCCCTCTCGATGGCTTCGCAATCCGTCACGTCACATTACGACCGAGAAGTTGAACTTGGCTCCCGCTTCCTTGGCCTTCTTCGCATAGTCGATGCTTTCGGACAACTCCGAGACGACGTCATCGTAGTCGTTCTTGAGCATTCCGAATCTTGGCTTTTTGGAGCGGATCTCGCCAAGGAGTCCACTGAGGATCGCGAGGGCGTCATCGGCTGACTTCCACACTCCCTGGCGAGCCATCATCTCGTTCGTCGATTGCATTCCTTCCGGCAGCTCGTCGTCACTCATATTGAACTGCATATCGGTGTGATCGAGCAGGCCGGAAAAGGGCTCCACCTTCGCGCCGCTCGCCAGCTTGTCGAGCTTGTCCGCGTGCTCGAAAAGCGCCCACTTGTCGCTTTCGTCCGATGCGACCTCGCCATTCCCGAGGAGGTGATTCGCCCAAAGAACAGTGCTCATGCGTTTCTCCTGACATGCGAACGATAGCGCCAAAGACAAAGCCCGCCTGCGTTCCCGCGCGACGTGCGGGCTACACCGCTTGACGGGCTGCTTGAACGCCCCCTTATCCGGGACGATGGCGTACCACTGCGATAACAAACACCGCCGCGGCGATCGGGAGTCCAAGCTGCAGGACATCCACCTTACCCTCCTCCGACGGAACCCTGACGACTACTCCGCAGTAGCGCTGTTGCGACGACGATGCCGACACGGCGATCTCTGGCCCGGATGTGGAAGTGGGCCGGCTACAGCTTCGACGTCGGAGATGCGTCACAAACACCGGCGGCGCACCTGTCAATAGCGTACGAGCTTTTCTCGCCGTGGTTTGCCGCCTCGATCGAAGAGTTGCGCGTCGATGCGGACGTGCCCCCTATATCTTCGACTGCTTCAACGCGGTAACCTCAATTTCAATTCGCATCCGAGGGTCCGAAAGGCTGGCGGAGATCATCATGGCCGCCGGCCTCACTTCGCCGAAGTACTTGCGCAGGACCGGCCAACACTCCGAAAACTCCGATCCGTTTGGGAGCACGTAGGTTACTCGCACGACGTCGGCCAAGCTCGAGCCAGCCTGCTTCAGCGCCGAATCGATGTTCTTCAGACACTGTTCGGTTTGCTCCAGCAGTCCTTCAGCGATGCTCATATTGGAATAGTCGAAGCCGGTGGTGCCGGAAACGAAAACCCAGTCTCCAACGACTACAGCGCGGGAGTAGCCTATCTCTTGCTCGAAGGTAGAACCGGAGCTGATCAGTTGCCTTTTCATCTGAGTACCTCGAAAGTTGTGTAGGCGGATGCGATTGTTGACGCCTAGCGCGGATGGAGAAAGAGCCGCCCCACTCGGAGGAGGCAAGAATTACGGATACTTTCACCCCTCCTGCAGTTCCCAGCGCTCGATACAGCGCGTCCTGCGGGGTCAATTCCGGTTCAATTTCCAGCGCCCCAGGAAATAGGCATTTTCCCGCAGACTCAACGTTTTCCATGAACCGTCGCCGAGCGGCGAAGCTGCGGGGGGGGACCCAACAGCAGCACTGTTGGACGGTCGGCTCTATAGGATGGCTGGGCCGTTTCATGAACCCTTCACGGGCACTCCGGAGGGAAGAATGGCGGCTTCCAGCGTTGGGTGGGGCTGAACTGCGAGCCGACGTGGGATGACCAGCACGAACAGAAGCAAGCCGGCAAACGGGGCGGCTGTCCTGATTCTGAGCCAGCTCTCGAAACTCAGAACTTGAGCAAGCACGATGCTCACAATTGCAAGGCAGACGAAAAGAGCGGCAGTGGCGAAAGAGAGCTTCCGCCAGAACACGGCCCCTTGATTGAGCCTCTTCCCCCAGAGTGTGTGAACTAGGCCGTGGGGCAGCGCAGCCTGCGCGAGCAGGATGATCACCGCGAACGCAATCCAAAGCACTGACGTTTTCCAGGTAAAGAACCGTGGATCAGTGATGAAGGCGCTGCTCCTTAGCGGCAGTACTACCAAGACAGAAAAAGCCAGTAGAAGAACGAGCACCCGCCAGAAGACAGCCCATGCCAGCTTCACGCGATGATCTCCCTCGACGCCCAACGCGCACCTACGGGGCGCGCCGAAGCCCCCGCCAAAAGGGTCCGCTGTATCGACGGGTTCGAGTCACTCGTATTCATCCGGTGATCACGTAGAACGTCCCCCGGTGCTTTCGCAATCGCAACTTGATGGGGCTCTGGGATACGTTACCAACCGCAACTGACTCAAGGTGGAGAAAGTACTCGTCGTCCTTCGTCGGATCGGAACGCGCGAAGCATAGCCAAACAAATTGCCCCCTCGTGAGCGACACGCGGCGATTCCCCTCAGGCCCGACATCAGGCGTAGATGCATTCCTCTCGCATCCCCAGAAGCTACTACTGTAGTCCAGAAGGGCTCGGGGTTCGCCGGCGGCGGTGAACAGCTTGGCACTAGACAGGTCCAGCGTATCAAGCTCGGCCGACGTTACAACTCTTACCGCAACCTCGACTCGTGGCTCCGCAGGGCCTGCACCGATGGTGAACGGAATGAACGGAACAAGGGGCCCCAAGGCAAGGATGCGCTCTCGCTCGAGGTGCGAGCAGAACCCCAGCGTGGCGCTCTCCATCTCCACGGTCGCAATGGGTGGCGCTCCTGTAATCTGCTTGCTGAGACCAGCGCGAGGACCGCCGAGAAACTCGTGGCAGCTACCTTCAAGGTGCAGCGCACGCTCGTTCTCCGGACGAAAGTAGTCATGCCGAACGATCGCGGAGCATCCACTCGTTAGAAGCACAAGACAGAATGCCAAGGCACGGATCATGGTCGACTCGAACGTTGGACGTAACGGACGCCGTAGCGCAGCGAACGGCACTACAATGCGGCGCATTCTGGCGTCCCGTTGACGGACTGGTTAGCCGGTCTTCTTGAGTCTCTGCTCAATCTTGCGCTTGGCATTCTTCCTCCAACGCCAAAGTGCCAGAACGCCAGTATTGAAGAACACAAATGGCACCCAGTTTCCTGCATTGACCCAGCGGAAAAGCAGTGCTACTTCCAAGGGGCCCAATAGGGCAACGGAAAACACGATGATGCCCGTGATCTTGACCCATGGTTTGTCGGCCGTTCCGACCTTCCCAATTGCATGGACTTGAAACATGGCTGAACCAACGAAGTCGTTCGGGTTCGGAATGTCAGGCAGCTGCCCTAGAGGTTTGACCTCATCACCTCGTTCTGCTGTGAAGTTCTGCGCTCGCGGGTCCTCACCCAGTGGATACTGGACCGTCTCCGGGAGCTCAACGAACACGTTTCCTACTTTGACTGGACGGTTTTTCATTGCGCGTTGGATTGAGGATAACGGGGCTGTAGAAGAAGTCGCCAAACTCGAAGGCGGGAAAAATACGGGGGTACGTTCTCTTTTCTTGCGGATCGTAGCATTCGATAGCGCGCGTCCTGCGACGTCAGTTCTGGTCTCATCTTCGACGCTCCACGAAAGAGGAGATCTTCCACAGCCTCAACGTGACATCTGTGCAGCCGGGCGCCGAAGGCGGACGGTCCGCACCAGCGGCGACTTAGCGCTTCGGCTGCGCACCATGCTTCCGATCCAATATGTTCGTGACAAGCATGTTGATACCGCTCCCGAGCAAGAACAAGGCACCGTACCCGCTGGCGTCGAACCGCAACCGTATCGCGACATACACAGCAACGAGAAAGAAAACGCCGAGTGCCATTAGCAATGTCCCGTAACTCTTGCTAAGCGACAACTGATTCTCGGGTGGAACTGTTTTCCGCGCGAACGACATCACCTTCCGACCGGTCCGAAGTCGCCAACCTTCAAAAAAGCACCATGCAGCCAGAATGATCGGCATCAACAGAAAGAACACCGCAAAGCCGCTCATGGGGACGAAACCGTTTGTCGCCAACGAGGGTGTAGAAAAAGTCGCCCGACTCGAAGGAGGGAAGAAAACGGAGAGCCGTCTACCCCTCCCGCGGGTCGTAGTGTTCGATAGAGCGCGTCCTGCGCAATTAACTCTGGTCTCATTCTCGACGTTCCACGAAAGAAAGACTTCTTCTACAGCCTCAACGTTGCGCTAAAGGGCCAGGAGGCAGGCGGCGCCTGACACCGGATCCCTCTTGAGCGCGCTCTTAAAAAGCCTACCCTTGCCTTTCTAAAGCACGGGCTGCGCACTTGAAGTAAGTACGAAATGCAGACTTAAGCTCAGGCTGAGAGGAATACTGTTTTAGAGAGCCGCCCATTGCAAGGGAGGTACACCTGGCATCGGTTTGGCTCTCTAGCTGGGACAGGCACTGCTCGGTGGTTCCATAACCATTGCCGGGATTTGTCCCATTGGTTTTGCAGAAATCCACTACTGCATTCTTAAAGGCTGTGTGCGCTTCATCAGAGGAGACAGGGGCGGATGCTACCTTGTCCAAAAGGTTCTTTACTGTGAGCCCGCCACCAGGCTGCATGTAGTTGTTGTAGTAATAAAAGCCACCACCAATAAGTGCCAAAACAAGTAGAAGCTTAGACACGATTCTCTCCTTTCGCATCACCGGAGGCACAACTCGGTGCAACTGGGAACGTGAACATCACGAAGGGTGTTCGATCCTTCACGCCGCCGGCCCTAGAGTACAGGGCTTGCGCGCGCGCATTCTCCGGTTCGGTGGCTGTCCAGGCCTCGGTGCAACCCAGTTCTGACGCGCGCTCAATCAGAGCAGCAACGAGGCGTTTGCCCAGACCCTGGCCTTCATAGGCCGAGGACACCCCGACCTCGTTGATGAACATCTGAGGCTCTTTGTCTGGATGGACATAGTGGACTCCACTTGCCATGCCCACCACGAGACCGTGCTCGGTGATCGCAACGGCCAGGTGGTGACGCGGATCGTTCAAGAACTCGCGCGACAGCTCTGGTCTTGGAGCATCGTCGAAGACATCAGGTGCGACGTTCTCGAGGACTGAGACGTCAGTTGACGAAGCTGTAGAAAAAGCCGTCTACGCGGCCAGACAGTAGTGATCATACGTCGCCCCCGTTTTCGGTCAATTCCGACGGTAGTTGTCCGGTCTCCGCGCTGGCGTCGGCCATTCCGAGAAGGTCGTTCCTCTCCGCCCCTATCCTCATTCCGCACACCTCGCCTTCATCAGCTTCTCGATGTTGTGCACCAGGCAGTACAACCTCCACTGCCCCTCCACCTTCTTTCGGCTTCGCAGCGTGAACCGGTCGAGGCCCTTGTTGTGCCGCAGGTTCGCGAACACCGGTTCCACTGTCGGGAAGCGACGGGTGATCATCTGTCGGCCCTTCTCACTGTCGAGCTTGCGCCGCATACGCTCGATCGGCCGTTCGAGCGCGTTGGCGTGTCGGCCTACAAACACGGCGATCGATCGTGGTGAGGTTTGGTCCGGGGTGCGTAGACAGCGCGTCCTCATCGAGCAGTTCGCGCAGCTTCCCTGCGCCGCCTTGAACTTGATCGCCTGCCGACCGTCGATGTTGCAGTTCGCGCCGCTGCGGTAAAGCTTCTTGCCGGCGGGGCATACCGCGTGGGTCCGATCCTTCGCAACAGTGAACGCGCTCACCGCAAATCGGCCCTTCTTCGGTACCTTCGGGCTCTTGTCCCAAAGCGCATCAGCCTTCGCCTTGTGTTTGGCCTGGCCTTCGTATCGCTCGTCTCGGTCCCGGTACCCGCGGTCGGCGATGTAGGCCTCGACCTTCTCGGCTTCCAGGTGGGCCAGGTTCGCTTCGCTGTGGTAGCCCGCGTCGGCGACGATCACGCTCTCGGGTTCCAGGACCGTCTTCAGGTCTTCCACCATCCCCGGCAGCAGTGCCTGCTCCGATCCGGTGCCGTGCGCTTGCGCAGCCACGATGATCTGGTGCTTCTCGTCCACCGCTGCCACGGCGCAGTAACCCTGCACCACGCCCTTGTCCGTGGACATCTTCGCCGACTGGTTGTCCGTGCGGTTGCTCAGCACCGGCTTGCCGCTGGCGCCGATACGATCTTCCGGGTTCTTCTTGAGCCATGCGCGGAGCTCCTGCGCGTGGGCCTTCATTCGGCTGACCTTCTCCAGCCGCTTCTTGGCCTGCGCGGGTTCGGCTTCGACCTTCGCTGCATCCTGCCGGCGGTGCTCGGCCACCATCTTCTCCACCGCCCTCTCGATCTTCTGCGCCTCTCGCTCGAAGTCCTCTCTCAGCCCGCTCTTCGCCTTCGCGGCATTGCTGGGAAGCTTCACCCCGTCAATGGCGAACATCTCCCCACCGATCAGCCCCTCTCGCCCGCAGATCATCAGCACCTGGGTGAACAGCGCCTGGATCGCCTTGTCGTGCCGGCTGACGAACCCGGCGATCGTGCTGAAGTCAGGCCGGCTGTCCCCGCTCAGCACCATGAACTGCACGTGCTGGCGGCACGCCGTGGCGATGGCGCGTGAGCTGATCAGCCCACGGCTGTAGCCAAACAGGATGACCTTGAGGAGAACACCAGGGTGGTAGGCGGGAGCTCCCGTGTCGTCGTTGCGATAGGTCTCGACGAACGGCGTGAGGTCGAGTTCTTCGTCGACCAGCACGCTCACGGCGTGCTCGAAGGTGCCGGGAAGCAGTTGCGCTTCGAAGTCGATGGCGAGGAACTTGAGGTGCCTCTCGACGGGACGGAAGTTCGGCATCGGCGACTTCTCCGCAGCAACGCTGTTGCGACGATGATGCCGAGGGGGAGACCCAGGATCAAGGGGTGGGAGGGGGTTTTTCTACAGCTTCAACGCTGGCCATGAGCGGGGACCGACCGGCGCAGCCGGTTGGGCATCCGCTCGATGGAATGGTTGGGCGTCACGGCACAAACCTTCACGCCACCGATCTCTTCAACGCGGTGACTTCGATCTCGATCCGCATTCGTGGATCAGACAACCCAGCAGAGATCATCATGGCAGCCGGGCGTACATCACCAAAGTACTTTCGAAGGATTGGCCAGCACTCCGGAAACTCGGCTCCATTGGGGAGCACGTATGTGACACGAACAACGTCTTGCAGGCTTGCCCCTGCCTGCGATAGCGCTGCTGCGATGTTCTTGAAGCACTGCTCCGCCTGCTCGGGCAATCCATCTGCGATGGTCATGCTTGAGTAGTCGAAGCCGGTGGTTCCAGAAACGAAAACCCACTCGCCGACCACCACTGCACGCGAGTATCCAATTTCCTGCTCGAAAGTAGAACCAGAGCTGATCAATCTTCTAGTCATTGCTGTACCTCGGAGATGCCAGAGCAAGCTTTTGTTTGTGATGCCCAACGCAATAGGTGTGGGGCCGGACGTCGCAGGCGGCCGGTCCGAACGAGCGTTTGGTTGGGCCACGCCTTCATTTGAGAAGGCCGACCTTGACTTGCCAGTAGACGTACATGGTCGTGATCACGACTAGCAGAAGTGGGACGAGGCCTGCCAGAAAGCTTATGCCCCAATGCCCTATGAGTGTCGTGCAAAGCATACTAGACAGGGCGGTGGCGACAAACAGGGGCAGAGAGGCCTTCCTCTTCATGATCAGCAGAATTGAAGCGAGGGATACGAGGACGACCTGCGCTACGCGAACGAATGCGTCAACTAGCGTCAACCGATTAATCGTAACGAGACCATCCTCACCGAGTGACCCGGTCAGCGCGAGATAGTTTGCGAGTAACCACCCTGCTGTCGATAGCAAGTAGAAGCCGGCGACCAGAAGCGATCCGACGTAGACAAGTAGTCTAGGGAGGAAACCAGATAGATTGGGGCTCAACAGTCGAAGCCTCGTATCACGACGCCCAACGATAGAGCTGTGAGGCTGGACGCCGCAGGCGGCCAGTCCGCACGAGCGCCGGGTTGGACACCGCTTCTCTACCCACTTAACTCTCCTCGAACATCCGTCGTTCAGCTTCGGTGTATCTACTTAGGTCTTCAAGCTTCCGCGGTGTAACCAGGGAGACTGAGATCTCTCGAAGTCCATCCAGCGCGACCACGTGTTTGTGGTCGTTCGCCTCTGGATCGGCCAGCAGGCGGGTGAGCGCAGCCACAACCTGGTGAGCCTCGGACGTCGTCAAGTACAACTGGACGTTCCACAGTGGCAGCTGCTTGTCCGCGTCGAGGAGTCTCATGGGGCGGAGGTCCAACGTTTGACGTGAGGGGCCGCCGTAGCGGCGAAGCCGCGAAGGGAACCCACAAGCGCAGCTTGTGGGCGGTCCCTCTCGACGGAATTGTTAGCCCGCACTCTCACACTCCTTGCTCAGCCGATCTTCTATCCGCTCGATTGTCGTTATTAGTGCCTGATCGTTGCGCTCACCACGAACAACCTTCCACATCTCTGCAATGACGGGATCTGATGGAATGAAAGGCCTGCCACCTTGAACGGCGAGAACGGGCTTTTGAAAGTAGTAGTCCTTACTCTTCGTCCACAGCATCCAATGAACACAAGGGTTGTTGGATCGGAGCAACGTTGCGATGAAGAAACCCAAATCAATGGCTAATGCTAAAGAGCCGGATGATAGTTGGCGGTTTGGGATAGACATCCCGTGGATGTTAATAGGTGCCGTCTCTGCTGGGACTACTTCAATACATCGGGCGATCCATGCCCAAAGCAGACCAAGCCCATGCTTGTCATGACTTGCTCGGAGGCCGACTTCGGCCTCAAATGCCTGTGAAAGTAGCGACACCCGTTCATCTTCCTGAGAGACGAACCATTCGAAGAGGTCTGCCGCTTCGCCTGGGCCAAGATCAGGAAAGCTCTCTAATTCTCGGGGAGGTGTCAGTAGTGGGTAGTCCATGCGGGCTAACGAATAGCATCACCTGACGGCGACGGCGGGCGAAGCGCGCCGTTGGCGGTCGGGTGGATGCGCGGGTTAGCCGATTCTTTCACGGGCAATTTGGACGAGGCGAAGCTGAGCATCTGAGAGAAGGTGCTGGGAGTGGAGTTTGTCAAAGAGTTCCACCACTTCCGCGTACCGGCCCTCTTTGAACAGGGCGCGCATCCTTTCTACGGCTCTAGTGTCACCGGCGTAGCTTGCCTGTAAGTGTTCCGACCGCTCCACAGTGGCTATGTTCTCTCGGTGGGCCGCAGCTACGAGGGTCCCTGCATCGCCTTCTACGAAGTCTCGTGCGAATGCAAGGTCGTGGGCCAGTGCGTGGAAAACCTGGACCTCGTCTTGAGAGAAGCCTGGGTACTGGCATTCCTTCCAAACGCCCAACTCGCGCATATACGCCTCGTGTGAGGCGCGCCGTCCAGAAGCATGATATGCGACTAGGCCGAGGCTCACACGATAGTGAAGCTCAAGCCGGCGATCGTCGCGAACGTACTCACCCCAAGCGAAGTGACCGCCCGAGCCGGAACCTTCATCACGTAGGACGAACGCAAAACCGTGGGGCACCAGGGCAGGTTCCAGAATGCTTGCGCCGGCAAGAAGCGACTCCTTGGGTGATGTGACGTGCATGACGTGGCTAACGATCAGCGCTGTGCGGCTGGCCGCAGGCCAGTCCGAACGAGCGCACTGTTGGGCCTGACAGCCGCCCCTGTGAGTTGAGGCGGTGCTGACACGCCTGAGGTGAAGGGCGACGTTCGAAGCATGAATTCGTGGTCTCTTTATGAGCCGTCACTCTGTCGACCCCAAGAAGGAGATGCGCCGAATTGCCTCGGTACTTGCTCCATCCCAAAGACACCCAATCAGGAGGCGCATTTCTCGCTCCTGCATCTGGCGGTATGCGGGGTCCGACTCGCGGAGCGTTTGGTCCAACAGGAAGTGTTGAAGTCCATGGAAACAAGACGCCAAGGCCGCGTTATCGTTCTCGGGCGCATCGATAACGCTTTGTATCGTGACTTCGCCGGCTAGCACCTTCTCCAACAGGTCGGCCAGCGCTACTCCCTGTGATTGCGTCACCTTCTCCATGGCGGGTGTCTACACGAATGCCCAACGTCTTGGTGAACGGCGGGGCGCCGCGACGCTCTTCGCGCCGGCACGGCGGGCCGCGGCTCGTCCGTTCCACCTAGAGTTAGAAGTCGATGTCACCGCAGGACACATATGGAGCTGACGACTTTGTGAATCGATTCAATGACAATGCGCATTGCTTCAGCTTCCCCGCCAAGTGGCCGAACGTACGTTCCGCGAATCTTTATCCATCGCGACGTTCGTGGGATGAGCCATAGGAATGAAGCATAGTCGTTACTGCCTTCGCGCCACGTGAGTACCCCGCCGTGTGCTTCGGTCGGATTGCCCGCAAGAGGCAACGAACCCTTTCCTCCCATTTCAACGCGAGCGCCCTTATGGGATCGCAGGATTTCCGCGAGGGCAGCCCGGACCTCTTTAGCATCGGATACCTCATCTGGTACTTCGCGGTCGTAGAAGTACACAGTGATTGCTAACCGATGAGTCGGCCCGATATACCCGCCGCCGACGGAATTCCGATACCCCCTCAAAACGGCTCGGCGTTCGTCAAGCACGGGCCTTGTTTGAAAACCGTCAATGGCCGATGGCAAGCAGAGTTGTCCACTGTCATCAAGGCTTCCTTCCATACAGGAACAAGTTACCTGGGAGAATACAGTCCCAGGAATGCTTACGAGCAAGCTGCAAATCGCAAGGAAAGCGAGGCGTCCGCGCATTGACTTGTAACGCTTGACATGAGAGGCGGCGCCCGGCTTGCCGGGTGACGTTCTCTCGATGGATGGGTTAGCCGCCACGCGATAGGACGCCGGCAGCGACGACTCTTCCACTGCGCTCAAGTAGAAGCCTTGAACCGATGGGGGCAACTATTGGCTTGTCCGCCTCAAACTCCATTTCACCACTGCCGCCAGGTTGCATTGCCTGCTTTGACCGCACACGAACCCTCACTGACTGACCGTTGATCCAAAGGCCAACGGATGCATCATTCTTCAAAGGGGTGGTGTGCTTGGATTCTTGAGTAGTGAGTAGGTACAGATAAGCAAAGAACTTCTTTCCGGAGAACGGCTCAAGGGCACGCTCCTTTCGCTCGGGGAGGCTCTGGACTGCTCTAAGGACCGCATCCATTCCAACGCCGTTGGTGCGAAGCCGCTTGATGGCTCGGATAGAAGATTCATGAAACACCAGCGCTTTGTCGCCACCCATCTCATACTTGTTCATCAACTCTCGGCCTTCAAGCTCTTCCAGCTCTAGAAGTTCGCCTGCGTCTCGCATTCCTTCCACCTTGGACACGTTGGTGAACATCAAGGAAAGGCTCGGAATACCCGCCTGGCGAGCAATGAGTACGTGTTCTCTAGTTATCGGAAGGGGACCGACGGAAGCATCAATCACGATTACGGCATGGCGTGCCTTTTGGGCCGTGCTTGCGACTTCGTGGGCGGACGCCTCCGACTTTGGTGTCGCGATCTCCAACTGCCAACTTCGGCACGGCTCACACGATGCTAGGAGTCGTATACGGCTCTCATCTCCGAGAAATACGATGTCGTGCGCATTCGATAGAAAGGGCGCAATCAAAAAAACCCCAATGATCATCGATGGAAGGGGTCGCACGAGGGCTCCTGTGGCGGCTAACGTGATTTAGGGAGACAGGTTTGCGCCATAACATCACCTTCCGTTAAATAACACGGGCACCGTTTCTCAATCCCTTCAGTACCTTGCATCCCATTCATAAGGAACGCCGTACTGTATACATAACCAGCCATCCGATACATCAGAAATCGGCCAACAAGTACCCCATCCCGCCCACTTTCCCTACCCCGCAAACGACTCCTGACCGCCCCACGGGGGCGTACGGACGCTAGCTTCGACACAGGATACGAACGGAAATCCCCCATGTCCATTCGCGCACGAATCCCGCCGATCTCGGCGGCAAGGCGCCCAGGCGGGAAACAATCCTGCCGCTGTCACGACCAGCAAGCCGCCCTACTCCGCCCCGCGTCCACTGAAGATCATTCGATTGGCCGGCCCAGCCCCGGAAGTCACCAACAATAGCGACGCCGTCCATCTTCTTGAGCGCGTCCCGGCGACCGCTCCGCTCTTCCACTAAGGCGCGAGCGACGCCGTGTACGCCGCCAGGTCCACGATGTCATCGTCGCTGAGACCGGCGACCACCCGCTTCATCAGGCTGGCCCACAGGCCGTTGCGGTTGCCGTTGCGCAGGTCGTGGAGCTGCCGAACGATGTAGCTGGGGGAGCGGCCTGCCAGCGCGGGCACGGGGCCGAGCCCCTTCAGTTCGGCACCGTGGCATACCGCGCATGCCACCGTGCGGCCGGCGCCTTCGGTCGCGAGTGCACGCCCGCGCTCCACGCTGCCCGGCGGTACGTACGCGACGAAGCCCGAGAGCGAGTCGCGCAGTTCCGTCCGTTCCAGGTCTTCGGGCATTTCGATGATCCGACTGCCGATGGGTTCGGTGCCGGTCGGCTCGGTCGCGACCAGCATCCACCCGGCGACGTGCGTGGTCGGGACGGTCGGTGTCTCGACCACGCGAATCCAGCGGCGCGTCGGGAGCGACGCGAAGTACGCGGCCGCGACCTTCACCTCTTCCTCCGTGGCGGCCTTGGCGGTCCGGATCATGAAGTTGACCGGCAGCGAACGCGGCTCGGAGCTTTTGCGCGCACCCGTCCGGAAATCCGCTACCTGCTGGACGATGTACTCGGCCGGTAGCCCAGCCAGGCTGGAGTTTTCCGGCCGGCCCATGCCGTTGGGCAGGTGGCAGAACCCGCAGGCCAGCGCGTCGGGACGCCGGCCCTTGCCCACCGGCTCCGGCATGGCCGGATGATCTGTTGGATGCCAGTCGGGTACCCCGAAAAGATCCCGCAGCTGGGTGATGCTGAAGGTGCGATCGCTGCCGGGCACTCGCCGCGGCACGCCGTCGTCGGGCGGCATCTGTGACCCGGGTGGGTTCACCGCATAGGCCCAGGGCGGCGGTTCGTTGGAACTCACCGTCTGCGGAATCACCACCACCGCCGCCGCCAGCAACGCTGCCAACCATCGACCTGCCGATCGCTTCATTGCGACTCCTCGCTCCAGGTGGTGGTCCGACGGCACCCCGCCGGCGGACCGACGAGGAGCATACGCCCGACCGTCCGAGCGAGGAATAAGGCGGACTGCTCATGCGCCGACCCTCCGCGACGGTGAAAAAGAGAGGCGTGCCGCCGCGGTCTGGTGACGGCACCTACGTCGTGTCGAGCGACAACGAAGCCCTGCTCGAGTGACCCACAACGAACGCTGCCCCGTGGCATCTGTTTCGAATCATGAGGGGCAATACGGTGCGGTTCCTGGTGTCGCCAGGAAAACCTCCATGGCCGCACCGCGAGGGTTCCCTTATCGTCGCCGGGCTCGAAGTCAGCGGTCGGCCGCAGTGTGCTTCCCGCGCCGACCCAGGTATTTCCACGCTCGTTTCCTGCACGGCAGTCGTCGCAGCAGCGCCTATCCGGTGCCGCACGGACGACGGTGTCGTCGTGTTCCACCCGAACTCCGGTCAACCCGGCCGATCATCCCCCTGGAAACCCATCTCCCATGTCCGTCATCCGTCCATTGTTCTCGGCCTGCGCCTTCGCGTTCGCCACGCTGGCCCAGGCCGCCGACATCGCTCTGCAACCGCTCGCCGAAGGCCTGACCGCACCGATCCACCTGGAAGAAACGCCGGACGGCACAGGCCGCCTTCTCGTCGTCCAGCAGGACGGCGTCGTGAAGGTGCTCACCCGGGACGGGCAGCTTCAGAGCGAACCGTTCCTCGACATCCGCGATCGCCTGTTGCCACTCGAGAAGGGCTTCGACGAACGCGGACTGCTCGGCTTCGCCGTGCATCCGGACTTCCGCCGCAACGGCCGCGTGTACGTGAGCTACTCCGCACCGCTGCGCGCCAGCGCACCACAAGGGTGGAACTACACGCGGCGCATCTCGGAGTTCACTGCGCATCCCGGTGATCGCACGCGCATCGACGCGAAGTCGGAGCGCGTACTGCTAGAAGTGGACTGGCCCAGCCGCAAGCACAACGGGGGTGGACTCGCCTTCGGTCCCGACGGTCATCTCTACATCGGCTTGGGGGACGGCGGCGTCTCCCATGGGGTCGGGCCGAAGGTGCTTTGGGAGGCATTCGATGTTATCGAGGATGCGCTTGCGTGGGACAACCTCGCGCAGGATACGCACTCGCTGTTCGGCAAGATCCTCCGGCTGGACGTGAATCGCGGCTTTCCCGGATACGCAACACCCGCCGACAATCCGCTATCGGGCAGTCGCGGGCGTCCGGAGATCTGGGCCTGGGGTTTCCGCAATCCCTACCGCATCGCCTTCGATCGCGACGCGAGCGGCGACTTCTATGTGACGGCAATCGCCGAGACTCTTTGGGAAGCCGCCTATCGCGTGCAAGGCCCCGGCAACTTCGGCTGGCCGCTGCGCGAAGCCACGCATTGCGTGGACCGGCTGCACCCGCGGCAGCCGCCCGCCGAGTGTCCAGACCACGACGAGACCGGCGCCCCGATCCGCATGCCCGTCGTCGAGTACCCGAACATGCAGGCCTCGCATCCGGACACGAAGCTCGGCATCGCGGGCGTCGGCACCGCCATCACCGGTGTTCGGCGCTACCGCGGCGAGGCAATTCAGTCGCTCGCGGGCAAGCTGGTGTTCTCGGACTGGAGCGCCAACTTCAAGCAACCGTCCGGACAGATCTTCGTCGCCACCCCGCGCGATGGCGGGAGCGGATTGTGGCCGTACGAACCGCTGCTCAAGGTGGACAGCCGCATCGTCGGGCTCGCCGAGGATCTCTCCGGCGAACTCTACGTGCTCACCAACGACACGTTCGGCCCTTACGGCACAACCGGCAGGGTGTTCCGCGCGGTGCCCGCGAAATAGGTGAGGCGATCTGCATGACCTGCGGAATCTCTCAGGTCATGCGGACCGCTCCTATCGCTCCCGCTTCAGTTCGCGCCAGTCTTCCCGAAAGGTCGCGGCCGGATCGAACCCCGGCGTTTCGCTCAGCAGATACTCGCCCTTGCCGTTGGTCCACGCGTTGCGGTAGCCGGCGGAGAGTTCGATGCGCTCGTTGGTGCGCGGGTCCACGTAGTTCTCCACGCCGCGGATCATCTGCCCGAACTGCTCGGCCTGACGGTCCTGCACTTCCTGCTGGTTGCGCCGCGTCTCCTGCCAGGTCTTCTGGATGGAGGCATTGGCCTCCTGCCAGATGCGATGTCGATCCTTCGCGCCATCGGTGTTGATCTTGTTGATGCTGGCAATGAAATTTGCCGCGGCAGCCAGATACTGCGGGTTGATCCGGACGGACGAGACAATCATGCCGAACAGGTTCGCGCGGCCGGCCAGTTCACCTCGCGGCGCCCTCACGCCGAACACGTTGTAAGCCCCGACGCTGTAGTTGCTCGAGTTGTAGTTCATGTTGCCCTGCATCAGCTCGGCGGTGCTGGCCGCAGGCGTGATGCTGGTCGACACCGTGGCGGCCATCCACTCCTCCACCGGACGATTGCCGACGCTGTACTCGAGTCGCACACGGGCGGCGTCCACACGCACGCCGCGCACGTAGCCGGCCTGAATGAGCGGTCGGGCGTTGTTCTCCGCCACGCGCTGCTCCGCCTGCGCCACGCCGGGCAGCGGTTCCACGTCGCGGGGCTGCGCTCCGGCACGCAGGCCCGGCACCGCCATGTTGCGGATGAAGTCGGCTGCCCCCATCGCGGGGTACGGGGCGCAGCCGGTGCGGTTGGCGGCCTGCTGCCGCAGGATGGACTGCATCATCGGGTCGTCGGTCCACGTCCACGCATAGGACGGGAAGGCCTCCAGCCCGGTGATGCCGTCGGGCGCCACGGCGCGAAAGCGCACCTGGATGATGTTGGCCGGGCAGCCGGACTGGCTGCCATCCCAGTTGACCTGGTCCTCGAAGCGCCAGTCGGCGGGAATGAGCATTCGCAGGACTTCCACCGGCTCGCCGAAACCCTGCTTGTCCATCACGCGGACGAGGCGCATGCGGTACACGCCCTTGGCGGGCACGGCAGCCGGCGCCGCCGCGGATCGCTGTGGCGCGTTGGCGGTGGCCGGCGGATTGGCGGGCCGGGCCGCCAGCAGCGCGCGCTTCTTCGCTTCGTATTCGTCCTTGTCGAGGACGCCCGCCTTGTAGGCGTTGTCCAGCGCACGGAGTTTCTCCGGGTCGGCCTGGGCAGCCGCACCGGCAGCGTGCAAGGCGATCAGTCCGGACAGCACCATCGGTACCACCGCTTTCATTGTTTTCCCCCTGGCATGGCGGGCGTCTCCCGCTTTCCGGCAATGCTACGCGAAGCCACCAGGGATGGTCCGCGCGACCCGCACGGATCGCGTGGGTCTTGCGGAACTTGCCGGGCGTTGCAGGCGCTGGCTGCCGGCGGGCGCGGTCGCTTAGACTGGTCGGGTCAACGCTGCCGGAGCCCACGCCATGCAGTTCACCCCTGAGCACGAAGCCGTCCGCGACACCCTCCTCCGCTTCATCGACCGCGAGATCAATCCGCACGTGGAGGAATGGGAGACCGCCGAGATCTTCCCCGCTCACGAGGTCTTCCGCAGCCTCGGGCGGCTGGGGCTGCTCGGTCTCACGAAACCGGAAGCCTATGGCGGCAGCGGACTCGACTGGTCCTTTGCGATGGTGATGGCGGAGACACTCGGCCGAATCCGCTGCGGTGGCGTGCCCATGGCCATCGGCGTGCAGACCGACATGGCAACGCCGGCGCTCGCCCGATTCGGCTCCGACGAACTGAGGCGCGAATTCCTGGTGCCGTCGATCACCGGCGAGTTCGTGGCGTGCCTGGGCGTGTCGGAGACCGAGGCTGGCTCGGACGTCGCCTCCATCCGCACCACCGCGCGATCCGACGGTGGCGACTACGTGATCGACGGCGGCAAGATGTGGACGACCAATGGCACCCAGGCCGACTGGATGTGTCTGCTCGCGAACACCGGGGACGGGCCGGCCCATCGCAACAAGTCGCTCCTCTGCGTGCCGATGAACACGCCGGGCGTGAGCATATCGCGCAAGATCCGCAAGATCGGCATGATGGCCTCCGACACTGCGCAGGTGCATTTCGACGGTGTACGGGTTCCGCAGCGCTTTCGCATCGGCGAAGAAGGTCAGGGTTTCACCTACCAGATGCTGCAGTTCCAGGAAGAGCGGCTATGGGCCGCCGCCACGCTGCTGCAGAGCCTGCAGAGCTGCATCGAAGAGACGATCGCGTACACGCGCGAGCGCAAGCTTTTCGGAAGCACGGTGCTGGCGCAGCAGTGGGTGCACTTCAGCCTGGCGGAACTGCAGACCGAACTGGAGTCGCTTCGGGCGCTTACCTACCGCGCGGTGGAAATGCTGGTGCGCGGGGAGGACGTCACGCAGCTGGCGTCGATGGCCAAGCTCAAGGCCGGCCGCCTGGCGAGGCAGATTCCCGACAGTTGTCTGCAGTTCTGGGGCGGAATGGGCTACACGATGGAGAACCCGGTGTCGCGGCTGTATCGCGACGGGCGGCTCACCTCCATCGGCGGCGGAGCGGACGAAGTGATGCTCTCGATCATCGCGAAGCAGATGGGCATCCTCGCTCGCCGCTGACGCCTGCGAGTGCTGCGGCGGAGTCACGCGTGAGGCCGGTCGTGATGCGTGGGCGCGGTCCCCGGGCGGAGCCCGGGCTACGGGGTCGTGCCTGGGTGGTGCATCGTGGCGCCGTAGCCCGGACTCCGTCCGGGGATCGTGGTGATGGCGACAGCTTGCGCGTACCACGAAATCCCCGCCGCACCGAAGACCGCTACAACCGTGCCGGTCGATCAGACCTGACCGCGGCGATTGGCCTCGCGGGTCCTGTACTGCTCCGGTGTCACTGGATCAGGTACTGGCTTACGGGTACCCAGCGTTCGTTCTGGATCTGGCATACGCGCACGCGGTCCGTCCCGAGGTGATTGGTCTTGGTGAACACGATTTCATCCGCGCCGAAGAAGTCCGGCGCCTGCTTGTACGTCTCGAGCGCGCTCACCAGGGAATCCACCGTGAGGTTCGGGCCGGCCTTCTGCGCCACGTTGGCAAACGTCGTGACGACCTGATGGCCAAAGACGGACATGATGGACGGGTCCTCGCCATACTTGGCCTTGTACGCCGCGAACCAGTCCCGCACGGTCTTCGCGTCGTCATCCGCATACGGCACGTTGCCGGTGCAGGACGCGTAGTAGCCGTTGGTGGCAGCCTTGCCGAGCCTGTGGATCACGTCGAAGTGCGAGGCATTGCTGCCGAGGAAGTCCGGGTTCCACCCAAGCTTGCGAGCGGTGGCGATCGCGCCGACGGTCTCGCGGACAATGGTGCCCATCACGATGAGGTCGCACTCTGCCGCGCGGAGCTTGGCGATCTGCGACGAGAACTCCGTCGCGCCCCGCTTGAACGTGGCCTTCTCGACATAGGCCATTCCCATGTCCTTCAGGCCTGCCTCGCCACCGCGGGTGATCTCGAGCCCGAAGTCGTCGTCCTGATAGAGGGTGCAGACCTTCTTGTGGCCCTTCTGTTTCACGAGGTACTTCGTGGCGGCGCGGAGCTGCTCGAAGTAAGGCGCGAAGATAGACCACTTGAGGCGGTGCGCCGGCTCGAACATCTGCCGCGCGCCGGACAGCGGGAACAGATGGGGAATGTTCTTCTCTTCGTAAATCGGCATCGCCGCGATGGCCGTGGGCGTGCCGATGGAGGCGACCGTGGCGAAGATCTTGTCCTGCTGGACCATCTTCTGCGCGGCGAGCACGGCCTTCTTGGGGTCGTAGCCGTGGTCCTCCACGATCAGCCGCAGCTTGCGACCGTGGATGCCGCCCGCAGCGTTGATCTCGTCGATCCGCATCTGCATGCCGTTCACCGTGGGCTTGGAGAGGCTCGCGATCGGGCCGGACATGTCCTGCGCCGTGCCGATGAGGATTTCCGTCGGCGAGACCCCTTGAGTCTGCGCGGTGGCGACGCCGCTCATGCACACAGCGAGTGATGCGATCAGTCGTTTCATTTGGCCTCCAGGGAATGCCGGTCGCCTGCCGCCGGAACCGGCCGCTCGAGCGATTTCCGGCCGATCATAGCCGCTAAACACAGCGCAAGGCATCTTGCGGCGCACGATAGCGGCGGCGACTACTTGCTGCGAAGAAAGACTTCGAGCCCGACGATACGGTCGAGCAGCACGATGGCGAGGCCCGCCACCACGATGTACACGACCGACACGGCCGCGAGATCGGGGGTGATGATGCTGCGGATGGAGTTGTAGATGCTGACCGGGAGCGTGACGGTATGGGCGTCCGTCAGCAGCAGGCTCACGAGAAACTCGTTGAACGCGAGCACGAACAGGATGAGCCCGCCAGTGATCACACCGGGCATCACGGCCGGCAGGGTGACGGTGAGGAACGTCTGCACCGGCGGCGCACCGCAGTTGGCCGCGGCGTTCTCGAGATCGGGGTCGAGCCCGTTCACCGAGGCGAGCACGGCCCAGATCATGAACGGCAGGTTGATCACCGCGCACGCGATGCCCACGGGCCACAGTTCGCCCAGCACGCCAATCTCGCCGAAGAACAGCATGAGCCCGATGCCCGAGGCGATGAGCGGAATGGTGAAGGGCAGCAGCAGGTAGATCTGCAGCACACCGGAAAAGCGCAGCCGGAACCGCGCCATCCCCAGAGCCGCCAGCGCGCCTGCCGGCACCCCTGCAGCCGTGCAGATCAGCGAGACCCAGAGGGAACGCCCGAAGGCCTCTTGCAGGGATTCCGAACCGAGGACCTTCTCGTACCAGCGCAGCGAGAAGCCTTCCGGCGGGAAGACGATCATGTTGCCTTCGGTGAACGACGCACCGAGGATCACCAGCGTGGGCAGCGCGAGCGCGACCAGGTTGAAACCGACGATGGCCGCGAACACGGCACGGGGGGACAGGAGCTTCATCGTCCCCGCCCCGAGGGCCGCATACCGAGCGTCCCGGCACCCATCAGCCCCAGCATCACGGCCACCAGCGTGCTCGCGAAGACCACGAGCGTGAGGGCCAGAGCAGAACCCAGACCGTTGTCGGAGATGCGGAAGAACGCGTCGTACACGGCGTTGGCGATGAAGTCGTTGGTCCCGCCGCCCAGCACCACCGGCATCGCGTAGTCGGTGATTGTGAGGGTGAACACGACGACCGCCGAGGCCACGAGCCCCGGCTTGGCGAGAGGGAGGATCACGTGCCGCAGCGTGCGCCAGCCGGTGGCGCCCAGGCTCTCGGACGCGGCCTCCAGTTCTTCGTCGATGGCGGTGATGGCCGGCGCGATGAGCAGCACGGCAAACGGCAGCATGTACTGCACCAGCCCGAAGACGAGCGACGGGTAGGTGTAGATCATCTTGAAGGGGCCGAGCCCGAGGTGGGCCAGCAGCGTGTTGACGATGCCGGTCTTGCCCAGCACCACCAGCCAGCCGTAGGCCCGCACGACCTGACCGATGAAGAACGGCAGGAACAGGCTCACCAGCAGCAGCTTGCGCCGCCACGCGCTGCGCGTGCGGACCATACTGTAGGCGTAGGGAAAGGCGAGAACGAGCGTGAGCACGGTCACGAGCGTCGCCGCGCCGGTGCTGCGCATCAGCACCGTGAAATACGTGGGCTTCTCGATCAGGTCACGGTAGTTGGCGAGCGTGTAGTCCTCGCTCTGCTCGAAGGTTTCGGTGTCGAGCAGCCGCAGGCTCGAGTCGCCCATGTACGCCAGCCCGGCCACGAGCAGGCCGACCAGAGCGATGGCCGGCAGCAGCAGGAGCCAGCCCGTGTAACGGTGCAGCGCCCGCGGCCACAGGAGGGCCGCGACCGCTTCGACGAGGTCGAGCAGGCGCCAGGTGATGGGGTATCGGGACAAGGGAGGAACTTCGCAGGCACCACAGACACCCCGGCGAGAACGACCCCGCCGGGGCGAAGCGGGATCAGCCCTGCATGATCTGCTTGAAGCGGCCGAACCACTCCTTCTCGTTCTCGACCTGCACCTTGTTGGGCACGCGGAGGAGACGCTTGAAGTCCTCGTCCTTGGTGGGATAGGCCGAGTCGCCGATCATGTCATCGGGCGGCTTGATGCCGGGGTTCACGCCGGGCAGGCCGAGACCGTCACACCAGACCTGCTGCGCTTCCTTCGACAGGGCGTGGTTCACGTACTGCTTGGCCCAGTAAAGTTCGTTGGCGGGCATGCCCTTCGGCACCCACAGCGCGTCGGTGTCCATCTTGGCGCCTTCCTTCGGGACAGTCCAGGCGACCTTCACGCCGTTCTTCTTGGCGCCGCGGGCGTTGGTCACGATCGTGCAGGCGAGATCGATCTCGCCCTTCTGGAACCAGTTGGTGAAGTCCGGGTCCTCGCCGAGCAGCGGCTTCTGGCTCTTCAGCTTGGCGATGAAGTCCCAGCACGCCTTCATGTTCTTGGGGATGTCCGAGACCTTGCCGCCGCCGGCCACCTGGGCCGCCGGGTGGAAGCCGATGCCGTCGTTGTACAGGGCGATGCGCCCCTTGTACTTCGGGTCGAGCAGCACGTTCCACGAATCGGGCGCCGCCTTCGGAAAGGCTTCCTGGCTGTAAGCGAGCACGTAGACGTAGCTGTAGACGTTGACCAGGGGCCACTTGTCAAAACCGAGAGGCTTCGCGACCGGCAGCAGGCCGGGCAGATTCGTGAGGTCCGAAAGATCCTCGCCCATGTTGCGCAGGGCGGACTTGGTCGCGTTGGTGGTCGTGTCCCAGTTCACGTGGACGGGCGGACGGCGCTTCTGCTTGACGGCGGCCCACAGCTTGGGCTGCAGTTCGTTGTCTTCGGTCTCGTCGTACTTGATGGCGATCCCGGTGTTGGCCGTGAAGCTCTTGGAGACACCGGAATCGATGGCGTCCTTCCATTCCCCGCCCCAGACGCGGACGATCAGTTCCTTAGGCTTGGCGGGCACCGCGGCGAACGCGAGGCCGCCAAACGGCAGGGTAGCCGCGGTGGCGGCGGCGCCGAGCAGGAAATCCCGCCGGTCGAAAGGTTTGCGCTTGTCCATGTTCACTCCTCTTATCGATGATGTTTCGTCCCGGGTTCAAGCCCGGCACGCACGACTAAACGGCGAAAACCAGCAGGTCGGTGTCGTCCCAGTCCAGGCAGACGGCACGGCCGCGTTCCAGCAAACGATGCCGCTCCGGCGCGCGGTCGATCACGCGGACCACCGCATCGCCCAGCGCCGGTGCACGCACTTCGTAGACGACGCGGTCGCCCTCGAAGAGGACATCGTGCACCTCGCCGCGCGCCTTTTCGCCGGTGCCGGGCCCGGCATCGGCGGCGACGATGCGCACGCGTTCTGCACGTAACGCGCAGTCTACCCACGTCCCAGGTTGGACAGTCAACTGCCGCGACATCGGCTGATGCCATTCCCGATCGCCGGCCTGCAGTCGCAGGCCCGATCCGTCCGCCTGGAGCACCCTGGCGCGGAGCAGGTTGGTGAGGCCGAGGAAGCCCGCCACGAAGGCATTCGCCGGGGCGCGATAGACCTCCGCCGGCGGCGCCAGCTGCAGCATGCGGCCGTGGTCCATGACCATGATTTCGTCGGACATGACCAGCGCCTCGCGCTGGTCATGGGTGACGTTGATGGTGGTGACGCCCAGATCGAGCTGGATGCGGCGGAACTCCACCTGCATCTCCTCGCGCAGCTTGCGATCGAGCGCGGCCAGAGGCTCGTCGAGCAGCACGAGATCGGGTTCGAACACGAGCGCGCGGGCAATGGCCACGCGCTGCTGCTGGCCGCCCGACAACTCGTGGATGCGGCGCTTTTCCAGACCGTCGAGCTTCACGATCCGGAAGAAGCGGGCCACACGATCCGGGATCTCGCGCGGGTCGAAGCGCCGCATCTTCAGCGGATAGGCCACGTTCTCCCAGGCCGTGAGATGGGGAAACAGCGCCAGGCGCTGGAACACCATGCCGATGGAGCGCTTGTGCACCGGCATGGCAGAGACGGGCTGCCCCTTCAGGAAGATCTCGCCGGCGCTGGGGTCGATGAAGCCCGCGATCATCCGCAGGAGCGTCGTCTTGCCGGACCCGCTGGGGCCGAGGATGGTCAGGAAACGCCCGCGTTCGAGCGAGAAGGACACGTCAGCCACGGCGGCCGCCTCGCCGAAGCGCTTGGCCACCTGCTCGACCTTCACCATCGGCGCGGACATCAGAGGGACGCCAGGTAGCCGCCGTCCACGTACAGGCACTGACCGGTCACGTAGCGCGAGGCGTCCGATGCGAGAAACACCGCGGCCCCCGCAAGATCATCGAGTTCGCCGAACCGGCCGGAGGGAATCTTGGCGAGCATGGCGCTCTGCCAGGCTTCGTTGCGGTAGAAGACTTCGGTCATGTCGGTGCGAAAGTAGCCGGGGCCGATGGCATTGACGCGAATGCCCAGGGGCGCCCATTCGGCGGCGAGGGCACGGGTGATGCCGAGCAAGCCGGTCTTGGAGGCGCCATAGGGCACCGCCGTCGGGATGCCGACTTCGGACGTGAGCGAACACAGATTGACGATGGCGCCACCCCGACCGGCCGCCTGCATGTAGCGCGCGGCGGCCTGGGCGCAGAAGAAAGCACCCTTGAGGTTGGTGTCGACGATGCGATCCCAGAGCGCCTCCTCCACATCGAGCGAAGGACACACCTGTTCCACGCCGGCGTTGTTGATGAGGACATCCAGACCGCCGAGAGCCGCATTCGCAGCGGCCACGCCGGTGCGACAGCCTTCCACGGCGGAAACGTCCATCACGACCGGAACTGCCCGACCGCCGGCGGTACGAATGGCCTCGACCACGGGCTCCAGGGTGCTGGCATCGCGGCCGCCAAGCGCCACGGAGGCGCCGGCATTGGCGAAGGTTTCGGCGAGTGCGCGCCCTATCCCCCGGCTGGCGCCGGTGACGAGGACGCGGCGGTCACGCAGGTCGAACGAGGCTGGCACGGACATGACGGGGATCGGCAGGCAGGGAAAGGCCGCAAGGTTACCGGCCGGACGAAGCCCCGATCAATGCCCGTGACGGCAATTACTGGCCGAGGCGACGCAGAGCGGTCAGCGCGGAGGCGAGTGCGCCCTTCAGGCGGCCGTTGCGCTTCTGCTCTTCTTCCAGGGACCGCTCCCTCGGCGCGACGGTCTGCGCCTCGGAGGAAGCCGACTTGGCAGGGGCGGCTGCGCGTGGGCCACGCGGTGAGGAGGACGGGCGACCGCCACCGGGCTTGCGGTCGCCCGCAGGCGCGGGACCACGGCCAGCGGGACGGCGTCCACCCGCTGGATCTGCGGCGGTCGTACCGCGACGACGCTGGCCGTCACCCGCCGGCCGCTGCGGGTTGGTGCCCGCTGCCGGCTTGGCGCCACCCTGGGCAGGCCGGGGCGTTCCCGGCGTACCTCGGGTTGCCGCCTGTGCGGGTTTCGGCGTGCCGGCACCGCTGCGGGCGGCGCCCTGCGGCTGCGCGGCACGGGCCGGCGCTCGGCCTTCGCCGCGCGGTCGGTCGGTACGGCCTCGCTGGCCGCCATCACGGCGACCGGAAGACGGACGCTCCTGCGCCAGTTCGGCCGGGCGACGGGCATGGGCCTCGGCGATCGCGGCGTTCATGTCGAAGCCTTCGACCGTTTCCCGCGGGATGCTCTTGCCGAGCAGCCGTTCGATGTCGGTCAGCAGGGACTTCTCCTCCGCGGACACCAGCGCGACGGCCACCCCTTCGGCGCCGGCACGGCCGGTGCGGCCGATGCGGTGGACGTAGTCCTCCGGCACGTTGGGCAATTCGAAATTCACCACGTACGGCAGCTCGACGATGTCGAGACCGCGAGCGGCGATCTCGGTCGCCACCAGCACCTGGAGCTTGCCTTCCTTGAACTCGGAGAGCGCGCGGGTGCGGGCACCCTGACTCTTGTTGCCGTGGATGGCGAGCGACGGAATGCCGTCCCGCGTGAGCTGTTCAGCCAGGCGGTTGGCGCCGTGCTTGGTCCGCGTGAACACCAGCACCTGGAACCATTTGCGCGTCCGGATGAGGTGGGCAAGCATCGCGCGCTTCACCCCCTTGTCGAGGAAGATGGCGCTCTGCGTGACGAGTTCGGTCGGCGCATTGCGGCGGGCGACCTCGACGCTCGCCGGCCGGTCGAGCAGGCTGTCGGCGAGTTCACGGATCTCGTTCGGGAACGTGGCGGAGAACAGCAGGTTCTGGCGCTTCTTGGGCAGCAGCGCGAGCACGCGCCGGATGTCCTTGATGAAGCCCATGTCGAGCATGCGGTCGGCCTCGTCGAGGACGAGGATCTCGACCTTCGAGAGATCGACCGTCTTCTGCTGGGCGTGATCGAGCAGCCGGCCGGGCGTGGCGACGAGAATGTCGACGCGTTCGCGGAGCCGGGTGGCCTGGGGCTGGAAGCCGACGCCCCCGAACATCACCATGGAGCGCAGGGGCAGGTTGCGGCCGTAGTCACGGACGCTCTCCTCCACCTGGGCGGCGAGTTCTCGCGTCGGGGTGAGGATCAGGGCACGGATGGGCGCCCGCCCGCCCTGGGGCTGGGATTCCATCAGACGGTGCAGGATCGGCAGCGTGAAGCCGGCGGTCTTGCCGGTGCCCGTCTGGGCGCCGGCGAGCAGATCGCGGCCGGACAGGACGACCGGGATCGCCTGGGATTGAATGGGGGTGGGCGTGGTGTAGCCGCATTCCGCGACCGCACGGACGATAGGCTCGGCAAGGCCGAGAGAAGCAAAAGACATGGATGACTCGCAGGGAGTGAACCGCGTCGACCTGCGCTCCGTGGCGGAGCGTTACCAGTCGAGGAAGACGAAGCGGGGTGAGAAAAACAGGCGCGGCGAGGGGACTGGCAAACGTGCCGCGGTCGTGACTCTACCACGGCAAGACGCCGGCCCGGACAAGTATTTGTCATGGGCCGGCGTCTGCAGGGCGCCGGCCGGCGCCCTGCAACCTGCGGAATCGGGCGAGGCTCAGGCGTCTTCGGCGCCCGTGGCGACCTTGCCGAACCACTCCTCGATGGAGATCAGACCGCCGGCCTTCGCGGCCTTGCCCTGGTCCTTACCGGGCAGGTCGTCCTGGATCATGTCGATGCGCTTCCAGCCGGCGAGCGGCGTTTCGCACGCGGCGCGCGGCACGTAGCGCGACGGCGAGACCTTCGTATGCCGGTGCACATAGCGCGGGCAATTGGGCCAGACTTCCGTGACCTTCACGCGCACCACCAGTTGCGCTTCCGTGAATTCCATCAGCAGCGGATCGTTCTCGTCGATGCTGGCCTCGCCCTGCACGCGCATGCGGTTCGGCGTGACGAAGTCGATGAACAGCAGACCCACCTTGCCGTTGCCGACCACGTTGCCCGCCGAATAGAACATGCCGTTGCCGTCGAACAGCGGGAACGCCAGCGTGGTCGCATCGACCACGCGGACGAAGCCGGGGTCACCGCCCTTGTACGACACAGTGGGGCGGCCGTCGGGGTCGACGCTCGCCAGGAAGAACATGTCACGGCTTTCGATGAAAGCCTTGTCCATATCGGAGACTTCGGTGTGGACGGCGAGTTCCTCCACCTTGTCCGCGATGCGGCGGGTGTCGAAACGGTCCTGATAGGTGCGGTGGTTGGCGCTGAAGAGTCGACTCATGGATCCTCCGGGAATTTTTGGAATGACGTCGGACGCGTGCGCGGCGACGTCCGCGGAGCGTACCAGAGAGGTCACCGCGATCAGTACAATGCCCGCTCGATCCCCGTTGCGAATCCGACCCGTGTCCCTCATCGCCCCGTTTCCCGCCCTGCGCCCCGCGCCGGGCCGTGCACCCGATGTCATCGCGCCGCCCTACGACGTGCTCTCCAGCGACGAGGCGCGCGTCCGCGCGGCCGGCCGTCCCTGGAGCTTCCTTCACGTCTCGAAACCGGAGATCGATCTGGCGCCGGACATCGACGTGCACTCGCCGATCGTGTACGCAAAGGCACGCGAAAATCTCGATCGCATGCTGCGCGAGGGCGTGCTGGTGCGCGACGCGACACCGGCGCTTTATGTGTACCGGATCACCTCGGGCCCTCACGTGCAGACCGGCCTCGTGGCCGGCGCGTCGGTGGCGGCATACGACGGCAACCGCATCCTCCGGCATGAGCTGACACGCCCCGACAAGGAAGACGACCGGGTGAAGCAGATCGAAGCTGTCGCCGCACAGACCGGGCCGGTCCTGCTCGCGTACCCGACGGCACCCGCGGTGGACGCGATGCTGGCCAGTGTCGCAGCGGGCACCCCGGACGCCGACGCCACTGCCGACGACGGCGTTCGGCATACGCTGTGGCGCGTCGCCTCGACCGAAACGCAACGCGCGCTGTGCGAGGCATTCGATGTCATGCCGTCGCTGTACATCGCCGATGGCCACCATCGCTCGGCCGCCGCGTCGCGTGTAGCCGCCGCTCGCCGCGATGCAGGCTGCACGGCCGACGATCCTTCGCAACGTTTCCTGGTGGTCGCTTTCCCCCACCACAGTCTCGTGATCCTGCCTTACAACCGGCTGGTGAAGGACCTGAACGGCCGCAGCGCGGCGGCGTTTCTCGAGGCGGTGTCGGCGAACTTCGAAGTCGAATCGTCGGGCAGCCCCGTGGAGCCCGACCGGCCCGCGACCTTCGGCCTCTACCTCACCGGAAAGTGGTTCCGACTCGCACTCCGCGCCGGGCTCGAAGCCGAGACCGATCCCGTCGAACGTCTGGACGTGAGCCTGCTCGCGCGCTATCTGCTGGAGCCGCTGCTCGACATCCGTGACGCACGCCGTGACCCGAGGATCGACTTCGTCGGCGGCGCGAGGGGCGTGGCGGAACTCGCGAAGCGGGTCGACAGCGGCGAGATGGCCGCAGCCTTCTCGATGTATCCGACCCAGCTCGACGATCTCATGCAGGTCGCCGACGCCGATCGGATCATGCCGCCCAAGTCCACGTGGTTCGAGCCCAAGCTGGCCGACGGCCTCGTGTCCCTGCCCCTCGACTGACCCGCCCGCCCCGGACCGCACCGCCATGGAAGACCACATCGAAAATCACCTCGAGACCCTCGTCGCACTGAAGCGCGCGGCGTTGGAATCCGCCATCCAGTTCGGTCCGAAGGTTCTCATTGCGATCGTGATCCTCGGCATCGGGGTGGTGGCAGGCCGCTGGGTCGGCAGGGCCCTCGAGAGTGGCCTCGAGAAGTTCGAACTCGATCCGCCGGTACGCGGGCTGCTGCAGCGCGTGGTGCGCATTCTGGTGTTCGGGCTGTTTCTCATCATGGCCCTGCAGAACCTGGGCGTGGAACTGCTGCCGCTCATCGCCGGCCTGGGTGTCGCGGGCGCCGGCGTCGCGCTCGCCATGCAGGGCGTGCTGAGCAACATCGTGGCGGGCCTCACCATCATCTTCACGAAGCCGTTTCGCGTGGGCGAGTACATCTCCATCGTCGACGAGGAGGGCGAGGTGGCGACAGTCACGCTGTTCGCCACGACCCTCAAGCACGTGGACCTGTCGCGCGTGGTGATTCCGAACCGGAAGATCGTCGGGGAAGTCCTGCACAACTACGGCCAGATCCGGCAGATCCATGCCGTGGTGGGCGTGTCCTACGCGACGGATCTGTCGAAGGCGGTAAAGGTGATCCAGGCCATCCTGGCGGACAACCCGCGGGTGCTGAAGGACCCGGAGCCCGACGTGCAGGTGGAGAAGCTCGGGGAATCGTCCATCGACATCGGGGTGCGGCCGTGGGTCAAGGTCCCGGACTACAACGACGCGTCAGGTGAGATCCACCAGGCGATCGCAGAGCGGTTCCGGGACGCCGGGATCGAGATTCCGTTCCCGCAGAGGGAGGTCAGGCTGCTGGGGCAGCCCTGACCGGGCGGTCAGGGCAACGGCGCTGAGAAAGAGGGGGTGGTGCCGGAGATAGGAGTCGAACCTACGACCTTCGCATTACGAATGCGCTGCTCTACCAACTGAGCTACACCGGCACGAGGAAGGCGCGGATTATAGCGGGAGAATCCGCGCTCTCCTACCCTCCCCGGCGGAAGATCCGCACCGGCAGTGCGACCCCTTCCTACTGATGCCGGAAGACCGGCTTGCGCTTTTCCACGAAGGCCGCCATCCCTTCCTTCTGGTCATCGGTGGCGAAGGCCGAATGGAACAGGCGGCGCTCGAAGCGCACCCCTTCTGCGAGGGTGGTCTCGAAGGCACGGTTCACGGATTCCTTGGCCATCATCGCGATCGGCAGGCTCAGTTCGGCAATCTTGGCAGCGGTCGCGAGGGCGTCCTCCAGCAGCTTGTCGAGCGGCAGGACCCGGCTCACCAGGCCGACACGCTCGGCCTCGGCGGCGTCCATCATGCGTGCCTGCCCCAGCAGCACCATCTCCATCGCCTTGGACTTGCCCACGAACCGCGGGAGGCGCTGCGTGCCCCCAGCCCCGGGAATGATGCCCAGATTAATCTCGGGCTGGCCGAACTTGGCGTTCTCCGCCGCGAGGATGAAGTCGCACATCATCGCCAGTTCGCATCCGCCGCCGAGGGCATAGCCGGCCACGGCAGCGATCACCGGCTTGCGGCAGCGGGTGACACGCTCCCATTCGGCGGTGATGAAGTCGGACTTGTAGACGTCCATGTAGGACTTGGTCTGCATGTCCTTGATGTCCGCGCCGGCCGCGAAGGCCTTCTCGCTGCCCGTGATCACGACGGCGCCGATGTTGTCGTCGGCTTCGAAGAGGTCGAGGGCCGCGGCCAGCTCGCGCATGAGCGCAGGCGACAGGGCGTTGAGGGCCTTGGGCCGGTTGAGGGTGACGAGGCCGACCTTGCCACGGGTCTCGACCAGGATGTTCTCGTATGTCATGGGGATGTCTTCCAGAAAAGCTGAGGTAAAGTCCGGTGCACTTCGCGTCCGCAGGGCCCCGCCGGCATCCGGGGGTCCGGCCGCGGGACTCGTCCACCGCAGGGGAACTCGATGCAATACCAGACGATTCTATGGGATATCACCGACGGCGTCGCCACGCTCACGCTGAACCGGCCCGAGCGGCTGAACGCCTTCACGACCCAGATGCACAGGGAAATCCGGGACGCCATCGATCAGGTGGAGCGCCCGGGCGCAGCGCGGGTGCTGGTGCTCACGGGTGCCGGGCGGGCCTTCTCGGCGGGGCAGGATCTCGAGGAGGCCTCCTCGTCCGGACGCACAGCGGACTTCGATGCGGCCAGCACGCTGGAGGAAAACTACAACCCGCTGCTGAAGCGCCTGCGCGCCCTGCCCTTTCCGGTGATCACGGCCGTGAACGGCATCGCCGCCGGCGCCGGGGCCAGTCTGGCCCTGGCCGGCGACCTCGTGATCGCCACCCGCAGCGCGAGTTTCCTGCAGGCCTTCGCCCGCATCGGGCTCATTCCGGATGCCGGCGGGACCTACTTCCTGCCGCGGCTGGTGGGCATGGCGCGATCCATGGGGATGGCGCTGTGCGCCGAGCCGGTGCCAGCCGAGACAGCTGCCCAGTGGGGACTCATCTGGAAGTGCGTGGATGACGACCGCTTCCGGGATGAGGTCGCGAAACTGGCAGGCGGGTTCGCCAAGGGGCCGACCCGCGCCTACGACCTCATCAAGCAGGCGCTCTACGCCTCGTCCGACAACGACTTCGATGCCCAGCTGGCGATAGAGGCTGCCCTTCAGCGGCAGGCCGGGCAGACGGAGGACTTTGCGGAGGGGGTGAAGGCCTTCCTGGAGAAGCGACCGCCCAGATACCAGGGCGCCTGAGCACCCCGGCCGGCGAGCCCGGTCAGGCGTTTGCCCGGATGCGGATGATCAGGTCGATCCCGGCGGCCACCTTGCCGGCGGGCAGGGCGGGCAGGCCGGAAATGGATATGTCCGCGGCGTCGATATCGGTGATCTCGCCCGACTCCACATCGAAGAAGTGGTGGTGCGGCGTGGTGTTGGGGTCGTAGAACACCTTGGCGGGGTCGACGATCACCTCGCGCACGAGGCGGGTTTCGACGAACAGCTTGAGGGTGTTGTAGACGGTGGCCTTGGAGGTCTCGGCGTGCCGCTCGTTGACGAGCGCCAACACCTGGTCGGCCGACATGTGCTCCATGCGCGAGAAGAGCGCGTGGGCGATCTCGATGCGCTGGTGGGTGGGCTGGATCCCGTGAGCCCGCAACCGGGCCGTGACGGTTTCGCGTGTCATTCCGGCAGTCTTCATGGGTCGGGAGTCTAAGATAAGAATTGGACTCTGTCTAATTGCGGCAGTCTCCCGCCCCCGAATCCCCCGTCCGACGCGCGTTTCTGCCGGTCGTTCCGGGATTCCGACCACTCGTCGGGCAGGTTTGGCTCTTGCGTACCCCGGGAAATAGGATCGACTCTACCCAAGGCGGAGAAAGCACCGATGAAGCGAACCACGATGAAGGCACAGGGGGGCGTCACCCTGATCGAACTGCTGATCGCAGTGGCGATCGTGTCCATCCTCGCGTCGATCGCACTGCCGGCCTACCGGGATTACGTGATCCGCGGCAAGCTGGCGGATGCGCAGTCCCAGCTCGGCGCCACCCGGTCCCGTCTGGAACAGTACTACCAGGACAACCGCAGCTATCCGCCTCAGTGCGGCGGCACGGCCAACGGACTCCCGGCCTTCACCCTGCCGGGCGCGACCAGCTACTTCACCGTCACCTGCGCGGCAGGAGCCACGGTGGGCCAGACCTACCTCCTGACCGCCACCGGTGTGTCCACCGGCGGCACGGGCGGCTTCACCTACACCCTCGACGACCAGGGCACGCGCAACACCACGTCGGTGCCGAGCGGTGGCGACTGGAGCACCCGCACCGGCTGCTGGGTCGTCAAGAAACCGAACCACTGCTGACATGAACCGGGCGCGAGTCACCATGGGCGGCACGAGACAGACCGGGGCGACCCTGATCGAACTGCTGATCGGGATCATCCTGGTGGCGATCCTGGTGGCTTTGGCCGTGCCCTCTTTCCGGGACTGGATCCAGAACAGCCAGGTCCGCACGGCGACCGATGCCATCAACGACGGCATCCAGTTCGCCCGGTCCGAAGCCGTGAAGCGCAACTCGCCGGTGCGCTGGCGGCTGCCCGCCTCCGATCAGGCCGGCTGGGTGGTGGAGGCGCTGAACCGCAACACCAGCGCCTGGAACCAGATCCAGCTGCGCGACGCCGCCGAGGGCACGCCCAACGCGCGGGTCGCCGCCTCGCAGGCGACCATCACGTTCCTGGGCAACGGCTTCGTGTCGCCGCTGCCGAATCAGCCGATCACCATCGATGTCAGCAACCCGACCGGCGGCAGCTGCGTCAGTCAGTCCGGGTCCGGCGAGGTCCGCTGTCTGCGCGTCACCGTGACCGCGGGCGGACAGATCCGCATGTGCGGAATCCGATGACCTCCCCCACCATGTCGCGTCCCGCCCCGCGCGGGACTTCCCCGCGACCGATCGCCGCACGCCAGTCCGGCGTGATGATGCTTGAGGCGCTGATCGCCATCCTGATCTTCTCGCTCGGCATCCTGGCGATCATCGGCCTGCAGGCCCAGTCGATCCGCAACAGTTCGGAGGCGAAGTACCGCGCCGACGCGAGCTTCCTCGCCAATCAGGTGATCGGATTCATGTGGGCGGACCGTACGAATCTCGCGCAGTACGCACACCGGCCGTCCGGTGTCGTGTGTGAGCCGACCGGCGGCAATTCGAACAACGCCAACGTGACCGCATGGCTGGCCAACGTGGCCAATCTGCTTCCCGGTGCGACGAACAACATGCAGTCCATCACGGTCGACGCCCTGACGCGCCGGGTGACGGTACGCGTGTGCTGGGAGTCCCGCACCGGCCGTCACAACATGACCGTCACCACCCAGTTGAGCAGCTGAGGGCGCCATGATCCGATCCCCTCTCCGTACCCGTTTCCGCCAGCACGGCATGAGCCTCGTCGACGTGCTCGTCGGCATGGTGATCGGCCTCATCGGCATGATCGTGGTGTTCCAGTCCTTCAACGCGTTCGAGGGCCAGAAACGCACGACCACCGTCACGAACGACGCGCAGGAATCCGGCCTGATGGGCCTGTCCACGATCGAGCGCGAGGTGCGGCTGGCCGGCTACGGCATGTTCTACCAGAACGACACCATCTGCACCGGTTATCGCCAATGGGTCAACAACAACCCGGTGGAGCTCACCAACTTCCTGCCGGTGGTCATCACGAACGGCGCCTCCGACAGTCCGGACACCATCACGCTCGCCTTCAGCACCTCGGGCTTCGGTGCCACGCCGTCGCAGGTCCAGGTGGACTTCAAGGGTGGCATTCCCGAGGTGGTGGTCGACAACACGATCAGCAACAAGGTGTACAAGGCGGGGGACTACATCCTCGTGGGCCGTACCGGCCAGGCTTGCACGCGGCTGCAGGTGAGCAGCATCCGGACCGATCCGCTGAATCCGAAGTTTCTCGCACTCAAGGTCGAAGCGGGTTCCACGGCACCCGCCAATCCTCCCGCGGACAAGCTGAACCTGCTGCTGCCCGCAGGCGGCTACACCAACGACCGCATCCGACCCACCGTGGTCGCGAACATGGGGCTGATGCGCCGGGTCTCCTACGCCGTGAACATCGATGCCAACAACAACGGCAATCTCCAGGTCGAGGACCTCACGGCCGGCACCGCGCCCATCCCCATCGCCGCCGGCATCGTCGGCCTGCAGGCCCAGTACGGCATTTCGGCCACGACCAACAGTCAGGAAGTCACCTCCTGGGTGAACGCGACGGGCAGCTGGGCGAATCCGGCGTTTGCCGACCAGGGCCGCGTGAAGGCTGTCCGTATCGCCCTGGTGGCCCGCAGCCAGCTGCGCGAGAAGGATGAGTTGCAGGGCCTCGACGTGACCTGCACGAACAACTCCGGCAACAACGACAAGGGCCCGTGTGCCTGGCGCGACACGACGGCCAACCCGGCGCCGATCTTCGATCTGTCCGCGAAGAGCGACTGGAAGCATCACCGCTATCGCGTCTACGAGACCATCGTGCCGCTGCGCAACGTCATGTGGCAGTACTAGGAGCGAAAACCATGGATCGCCCCCGCGGAAATGGACACATGCGTCAACCGACTCTGATCCCGGCGTCCGGACACCCGACCTTGCCGCACAACGCTCTCCGCCGATCGGCACCGTCGCCACGACGGGAGTCGGGTGTGGTGCTGGTGATCTCGCTGATCGTGCTGGTGGCCCTCACGCTCGCGGGCATCGCGCTGGTCCGGTCAACCGACACGGGCAACCTCATCTCCGGCAACATGGCATTCCGGATGGCGGCGCTCCAGGCCGTGGATACCGGTGTCGAGACGGCGTTCTCTTCCATCACGGGCTCCAGCGGATTCGCTGCCACACCGACCATCGAGAAGACCATCACCACGGGCAAGTACTCGCCGGTGCTGCTCGCGGATACCGCGCCCAGCGACGGCATCCCGGACTTGGACTGGTCCGGCGTGCCCGGCACCGATGTTTCCGGCAACACTGTCCGCTGGATCGTCGAACGCATGTGTTCCGACAACGTCTCCGCACCCTCCGACCTCGAAGCCCGCTGCTCGGTCGTGCCCAATGCGCTGACGATGAGTTTCAAGCAGGGCGAGCTTACGCCGAGCGCCAATGCGCTCAGCGTCGCCTACCGCGTCACGATTCGCGTCGAAGGACCCAAGAACACGATCGTGATGTCGCAGTCCGTGATCACCATGTAGTGACCACGCCGTCCCGATGACCGGGGATGGAGCAGTACCCAGAGGAGCCTGAAAATGAACAACCGACCCACACGCGCTCGGCGACTGCTCGCCGGCACCCTCGCAGCAAGCCTGATCGGGATGGACCTTTCCATCGTGGTCCGCGCTGCCGAGACCGACATTTCCGACGTGCCGATCGCGACCCGCGGCCGCGCCAAGCCCAACATGATCCTCGTGGTCGACGACTCGGGTTCGATGGACTTCGAGTTCCTCCCGACCACAGGTGCTTCCACGAACGACGGGTCCATGTGGTGGAACACCCGGAGCCGCTCGTTCTTCGGCTACGGCACGAGCGCCGATTACTCTACGGACGTCTGGAACGGCGGAGGCACGACCCCCACCGCGGGCGGCACGGGCTTCTTCGCGGCCACCCCACCCGCCGGCCCGCTCAATTTCAACGCAACGGGCGCCGGCAGCACGGTCTGGCGCAAGTACGTCTACCTCTTTCCGAACGGCCAGTGCGGTGGCAACTGCGATACGCGCAGCTACATCGACGGCGCGACGGACAGTTTCGCCGTGCCACCGACACGGGAGTTCGGGTGGAGCCGCAGTTCGCGCTACAACGCGCAGTACTACAACCCGGCGGTGCGCTATGACCCGTGGCGCCCCTACAACAACGGCGGCACGACCACCACGCTGAACAGCTACGACGGTTCGGCCGCGTCTTGGGAACGTGTGCGCAGCCACCCGGTGTATCCCACCGACGCGGCCGCAACTCCGGTCACCATCGACCTCGTGAACGAAACACCGATCCCTCTCGACGCCAATGCGGCCAGCCGGATCTTCACGATGTTCACGGGCATGATCCTGCCCGCCAACGCCCGATATCGGATCTGCACGCACGATCTCGCCCCGGAAGCGGCGGGTGTGCCGCCCTGCAGCGCCTGGATCGCGGACAACACGACGGCAGAGCGGTGCATCGTCGAGAACGCGGGTCAGGCAGCGTCTTACTGCCACTACTCCGGCCTTTACGGCGTAACCCAGACACTCGTCGTTGGCTCCAGCGGCGGCCAGCCCCGCCGGGTCGAAGCCCAGATTCCCTACCGGGCGGCCACCTACTGGGCGCCGTCCGTCGCAGCCGAAAACACCGCGCTCGATGCGGACGAAGCCTATGGTCCGGACGGCGCGCGCCTGCGCCGGGTCGAGATCCGCAGCGGCAATACGTTCGGGAAGGCGACGACGCGCACCGATTGCACCGGCAGCGTCTGCTCCTACGAGCAGGAGATGACCAACTTCGCCAACTGGTGGGCCTACTACCGCAAGCGCCACATGATGCTGAACGGCGCGATGGGCTTCGCTTTCGACCAGGTATCCGGCCTTCGCGCCGGGTCCTTCCAGTTCAACAACCGCGTCAACGTCACGATGCGCGACTTCGACGCCGCCAGCGATGCCTCGAACGGCCGCCGGCTGCTCTTCGATCTCTATCGCTCGAAAGGCACGTCCGGAACGCCCACCCGACCCGCGCTCGAGTTCGCGGGACGGCAGTTCCAACGAACCGATGCGGATGCGCCGGTTCAGGCCGATTGCCAGTACAACGCCGCCTTCGTCATCACGGACGGCTTCGCCCGAAGCAACCCGCCCGGCACCGACTACGGCAACGCGGACGCCGACACGAACAACCGCTTCACGATCCCGTACTCCACGACGAACGCTGCGCTCAATTACGCTCCGGCGGGGACACTCCCCCAGCCGCCCGCCCCCATCACGTCGCCTCCTACGGTGACGCCGGTAGCGCCCTACGCGGATGCCGAGGAGAACACGCTCGCCGATATCGCGATGTACTACTACTCGACCAACGTCCGCCCCGACCGCACCCTTCGGCAGGTCCCGGTGAACCGCAACGACGACAGCAAGAATGCGGACCGTAACGACTACCTGCACATGAACACCTTCGCCCTCGGGCTCGGTGTGCAGGGCACGATCTTCGGCCGCACCGACACCGACACGCTGATCCGCAACAACAACGACCCCTACACGATCACCGCCTGGCCTCCCGTGCGCGACGGTGGCGGCGGCTATGTGTTCTCGCCGGCAACGATCGACGAGTTGTGGCATGCCACGGTGAACGGCCGCGGCCGGATGCTCTCGGCGACCTCCCCCGAGGAAACGCGTCTCGGCGTGATCGACATCGTCAACAACATCGGTGCCAAGGGCGGTGCCGGCGCGGCCGTCGCCGTGGCCAACCCGAACGTGAGTCCGGGCGACAACTTCTCTTACGCGTCGAGCTACAACTCGGGCTCGTGGGCCGGGGACATCAACAGGTTTCGGATCGACGTCGTGACGGGGTTCGTGGACCCGTCCCCCCAGTGGGATCGCTCCACGCAACGACGGCTCGCGGTCACTCCGCCGGACCGCCGCGTGATCGTCACCTTCAACGAAGCGTTCGGTCAGTCACAGGCTGCCCTTCCCGGCATCCCGTTCCAGTGGAGCGAACTCACGTCCGCCCAGCAGGCACAGATCACCTCCACCATTCGCGGCGTGACGTCGGCCGATCCCGAGACTCTGGCCTTCCTGCGCGGCGACCGATCCCGCGAGGGCGACAAGTTCCGCTCGCGCGGTCCTCGCCCTCTGCGCGATGCCACGGGCGCCTTCATCGTCCAGAGCGGCGAGTACCTTTACCAGGGCGGCAGCGTTCCGCGCGACATCGCTGTCCTGGGCAGCATCGTCAACGCCGAACCGGTGGTGGTGCGCCGACCCCGCTTCAGTTACTTCGACCCCGGCTATCAGGAGTTTCGCGTTGCTCAGGCGAACCGCACCGAGGTGCTCTACCAAGGCGCGAACGATGGCATGCTGCACGCGATCAACGTGGAGAGCGGCGAGGAGTTGTGGGCCTACGTCCCGCACCTCGTCTACCCTCGACTGAGCAACCTTGCCGACCGCGCATCCTTCCGTCATCGGTTCTCGGTGGACGGCACGCCCACGGTCGGCGACGTCGACTTTTCCAACACGGGAGGTTCCCCGGGCTCCCCTGACTGGAACACCATCCTGGTCGGCAGTCTGCGCAAGGGCGGCTACGGCTACTACGCGCTCAACGTTACGAGCGGCGACCGCGGGTCCGAGACTGCCGTGGCGAACCGGGTGATGTGGGAGTTCCCGAGCCGCGCCACTGACCTGCAGGACCCCACGATCCGGCCCAACATCGGCTACAGCTTCGGACGCCCCATCATTGCCAAGACACGCGCTGCCGGCTGGGTGGTCATCGTGGCTTCGGGCTACAACAATGGCACCGGAACGGATTCGAGCGGGGGCGATGGACGCGGCCGTTTGTACGTCCTGAACCCGCGTGACGGCAGGGTGATCCGCACCCTCGAGACGCTGGCCGGCACCGCTAGCACGCCGAGCGGTCTCGCGCATCTGTCCGCGTTCGCGCAACGTCCGGACGTGGATGCAACGATCGAGGCGGTGTACGGCGGCGATCTGCTCGGCAACGTCTGGCGCTTCGATTTTTCCGGGGAGTCCACCGCTTCCTGGACCGTGTCGAAACTTGCGGAGTTGCGCAGCCCGGACGGCCTGGCCCAGCCCGTGACCAGCGAACCCGAACTCGGTGTGGTGCGTCGCCAACGCATGGTGTTCGTTGGCACCGGCCAGTATCTTGGCGAGAGCGACGCACTCAACACCCCGACTCAGGCCGCAATTGCGTCCCGTGTCATGTCGATGTATGCGCTGCGCGACAACCTCGCGCCTGGCGGCACCGATGATCCCGTCATTCCCCGCCCGACTCGCAGCCAGTTGACCCAGCAGACCGCGACGAAGTCCGGCACCACCGTCAGTCTGACCGACACGCCAGTCGATTTCGGCAGCAGCGCCGGGTGGTTTCTCGACTTCCCCGATATCGGCGAGCGCATCGTGGCCAATCCCGTGCTGTCGGGTGGCGTGCTCACGCTGATCACGGCAATTCCGGACAACTTGGACCAGTGCAGTCCCGGCGGCAGTGCGTGGGCCTACTTCCTCGACTTTGCAACTGGTGGCCGGGTGTTCGGCTCCACGTCCGCGGGCATCCGCATCGGGAACGTGCTGGCCAGCCGTGCCGTCCTCGTGAGGGTACGCGACGGCATCGTGGGTATCGTGCGGACAACGGCCGGGCCCGGCGGCGCAAGCGGCGGACAGGAAACCCTCCGGCCGCCCAGCCAATCCCCTGGATCCACCGGTCGCCGCGTGTCCTGGAGGGAGATTCCCGACGAGGCGGACGGGCAGTAGCGCACTGCCGGCACAGGGTTCGGCGAGCGCGCCGGGCTCCGTGCTTGCACGATGGTCGCGAATCGCGTTTCTCCTTGCGCTGCAAGGGGATTCTTGAAACGCACGCAGCGAGTGAGGCTGGTTTTCGAACCTCACGAATCCTCAAGATTCAAGCAATCCTGCCGTTAATTTTCGAGGGGCAGAGCCATGTTTCCGGCTCCGCCCGAATCTCCCGGACGTCGCGACCGATGCGACGCGTTCGGGAAGCTCTCGAGGATGGCAGGCATGAAACAGCAGCAATCGCGGACGCGTCGCGTCCTGACGCACACGGTGATCGCCAGTCTGATCTGGTCCCAGTGGGCCCCGATCGCCATGGCGGCCCCCACGGACATCGCCGACACGCCCATGGCCACCAAAGGCCGTGCGAAGCCCAACATGATCCTGGTGGTGGACGACTCGGGATCCATGGACGGGGAGATCCTGCCGACGAAGGGCTTCTCGACCAATGACGGCGCGATGTGGTGGCACATCACGGCACGCTCATTCTTCGGGTGGGGCGCCACAGCCACAGCCAATGTCTGGTCCGGTGGTGGCACAACACCCACAGCAGGCGGCACGGGCTTCTTCAGCGCAACACCGCCGACCGGGCCGTTCAATTTCAACTTCGCAGGCGATGCCTCCAGCGTCTGGAAGAAGTACACGTACCTCTTCCCGAACGGCCAGTGCGGAGGCAACTGCGACACGCGCGCCTACGATGATACGGGCAACGACCACTTTGCCGTTCCTCCCACTCGAGAATTCGCGTGGGCTCGCAGCCCTGTCTACAACGCTCAGTACTACAACCCGTCGATCAACTACGACCCGTGGCGCCCCTACAACAACGGCACGACCACGCTGACGCCGATCAACTACGACAACACGAGCGGTTCGTTCAGTTCGGTGCGCAGCCACCCGATCTATCCGACCACCGGAACGGCGACGACGATCAACCTGACTGCCGATGTCGCGCAGCCAGGCGACACGACAGCGGGCAACCGCATCTTCATGATGTTCCCGGGAATGATTCTCCCGAATGGGGCTCGCTATCGTCTCTGTGACAACGGCGGCGGCAATTGCGGTGCCTGGACGAACAACACGGCGGGTGACGTGTGTCTCACGGAACTCAATACGCAGACTGCCGAGCAGTGTCATCTCGCTTCCAGCTATGGCGTGACCACGATCCTGAACGTCGGAGCTTCCGGCGGGCTGGTGCGGCGAGTGGAAGCGCAGATCGCCTACTTCCCTTCCACCTACTGGGTCCTCTCGACGGGGACCGGCCTGCTCGCGAGTGACGAGGCGTTCGGGCCGGACGGACGACGCATCCGCCGCGTCGAAGTGAGGTCGACGACCACGAGCTACACGAAAGCTGCCACGCGCACGGACTGCACAGGCTCCACTTGCAGCTACCAGGAGGAGATGACCAACTTCGCCAACTGGTGGGGCTACTATCGCAAGCGCCACATGATGCTGAATGGCGCTCTCGGCCTCGCTTTCGACCAGCTCTCCGGTCTTCGCGCCGGCTTCTTCCTGTTCAACAACCGCGTGGATGTGACGATGCGGGACTTCGACAGCACGTCGGACACTGCAAACGCCAAGCGCCTGCTGTGGGATCTCTATCGGACCAAGGGAACGGGCGGCACGCCCACCCGCGATGCCCTCGAGTTCGCGGGTAGACAGTATCAGCGGACCAACGCGGGCGCACCGATCAACGCGGTGTGCCAGTTCAATGCCGCGTTCGTGATCACGGACGGATTCGCCTCCAACGATCCGCCCCCGACGACCTTTGCGAACCTGGACGCCAGCACGTCGAATCGCTTCACGATTCCGTACAGCACGTCCAACGCGATTCTCAACTACACCAATGCCTCCCCGACGCCCGGCACGCTGCCGCTGCCGCCTGCGGATCCGCTGCCCGCCGTCACGGTGACGCCGGCCCATCCGTTCACGGATACGGAAGCGAACACGATGGCCGACATCGCGATGTTCTTCTACTCGACGAACGTGCGGCCCGATCTCACGCGGCGTCAGGTGGCGATCGAACGCAGCAACGAAGGACCGGAATCGGACCGCAACGACTATCTGCACATGAACACCTACGCCCTCGGGCTCGGTGTGCAGGGCATGATCTTCGGCCGCACGGACACCGCCGATCTCATCAGGATCAATCAGAACCCCTTCGACACGTCGGTGGCTTGGACCTGGCCGAACATCCGCAACGGCGGCGGCTACCTCGCCCGGCATCCGGCCGCGATCGACGAACTCTGGCATGCGACCATCAACGGTCGCGGCATGATGCTCTCGGCGAGTTCCCCGGAGGAAACGCGCGTCGGCGTGGTCGACATCGTGAACAGCGTCGGCGCGAAGGGCGGCTCCGGTGCGGCGGTGGCCGTGGCGAACCCGAACGTGGTTCCCGGCGACAATTTTTCCTACGCATCGAGCTACAACTCGGGGCCGTGGTCCGGTGACATCAACAAGTACGAGATCGACACCAGCACGGGGGTGGTGAGTTCATCTGCTCTGTGGAATCCGTCTCCGCAGAAGCAGCTTGCTTCCCGCCAGCCCTCCACCCGCGTCATCGCCACGTACAACGGCACGGCCGGCATGCCGTTCCAATGGAGTGACCTCACCTCTGCGCAGCGCGCGGTGCTGACGTCGACCGTGGCAGGCGTGACGGCATCCGACTCCCAGGTGCTGGATTTCCTCCGCGGCGAGCGCTCCCGCGAGGTGGAGAAGTTCCGTTCGCGCGGCCCCCGTCCGCAGATCGATACGACGACCGGCGCCTATGTCCTCAGTTCGGGCAGCTACGTCTACCCGAACAACCGGATCCCCGACGACATCGCCATTCTCGGCGACATCGTGAACGGCGAGCCAGTCGTGGTCCGCGGTCCGCGCTACAGCTACTTCGACCCTGGCTATCAGGACTTCAAGACGGCCAACACCGCCCGCACCGGCGTCGTGTATCAGGGTGCCAACGACGGCATGCTTCACGCGTTCGACGTGACGTCCGGCCAGGAGCTCTGGGCTTACGTGCCGAGCATGGTGTTCAACAACCTGCGGAATCTGTCCGACCGTCTCGCGTTCAAGCACATGTATTACGTCGACGGCACGCCGACCGTGGGCGACGTGAACTTCAGCTTTACCTCGGGCGACGACCTCTCCAACCCCGGAACGCCCGACTGGCGGACTGTTCTCGTCGGCGGCCTTCGCAAGGGCGGCTTCGGCTACTACGCGATCGACGTCACCAATCCGGCCATGGGCAACGAGGCCACGCTCTCTTCCAAGGTGCTCTGGGAGTTTCCGAGCGCCGCGACGGACACGGCGGATCCGACGATCCGCGCCAACGTCGGTTACAGCTTCGGCAAACCGGTCATCGTGAAGACCCGCGCCGCGGGTTGGGTGGTGATCGTGAGTTCCGGGTACAACAACGGGACCGGCACGGGCTCGAGCGGCGGAGATGGCAAGGGTCGCGTCTGGATCATCAACCCGAAAACTGGCGCAGTGATCCGCGAACTGTCCACCAACGTGGGCTCGACCACGGATCCGAGCGGTCTGGCGCATCTCGCGGCCTTCTCCCAGCGCGGCGACGTGGACGCCACGGTTGAGGCAGTGTACGGCGGCGACCTGGTGGGCAACATGTGGCGGTTCGATCTCTCGGGGTCCAGCACGTCTTCGTGGTACGTCGCGAAGGTGGCGGAGTTGAAGACTTCCGGCGGATCGGTGCAGCCCGTCACCACGGAGCCCGAACTCGGCGTGATCCAGAACAAGCGTGTGATCTTCGTCGGCACCGGTCAGTACCTGGGCGACAGCGACGTGCTCAATTCCTCCACCGAGAACACGTCGATGTCGCGGCGCACGCAGAGCTTCTATGCCCTGCGGGACGACACGGCGCACACGTCGGCGACATCTCCGGCGATCACGGGCCGGTCATCGCTGGTCACGCAGACAGCCACGAAGTCCGGCACCACGGTGGACATCACCTCGACGGCGGTCAGCTTCAACGACAAGGCAGGCTGGGTGGTGGACTTCCCGGAGACGGGTGAACGGCTGGTGACAAACCCCGTGCTGTCAGGCGGCATCATTGCGTACACCACGAACATCCCGGACAGCACCGATGCGTGCAATCCGGGGGGCAGCAGCTGGATCTACTTCGTGGACTACGCCACGGGAGGGCGCATTTCGGGGGCCACATCGGCCGGCAAGAGGATGGGCAGTTTCCTCGCCAGCCGCCCGGTGCTGATCAAGCTGCCGTCCGGTCAGATCGTGGGCCTGGTGCGTACCTCGACGGCGGCGACATCGACCGAGACCATGCCCTCGCGTCCGAACCCCACGACGGGCAGACGCCTGTCGTGGCGGGACGTCGCGGACACGAACGAGTAAGGAAGAACCGCACGGCCTGCTCGGTAGCGCAGGCCGTGCGGACCATCAACAGCGGTCAGGGCGCCGTCGCGAGCGCCTTGGGAATCGGGAAGGTGACGTCCTCGACGACGCCTTCCAGATCGGCCACGCTTTCGGCCCCCAGCGCCCGCAGCCGATCCACCAGACTCCACACGAGCGTCTCCGGCGCAGAGGCGCCCGCCGTCACTCCCACGACGGACGCCCCGGTCACCCAGGCGGGATCGAGTTCGTCCGCCGAATCGATCATGTAGGCGCGCCGGCCAGACAGCCGCGCCACTTCGCGCAGGCGGTTGGAATTCGAGCTGTTGTTCGAGCCGACGACGATCACCACATCCGCATGCTGCACGAGAGACTTCACGGCATCCTGCCGGTTCTGGGTGGCGTAGCAGATGTCGTCCTTCTTGGGCCCCACGATCTCGGGAAACCGCTTCTTCAGCGCTTCGATCACGACCTTGGCATCGTCGACCGACAGCGTCGTCTGCGTGACGTAAGCCAGCCGGTCGGGTGCCGCCACGACAACCGTGGCGACATCTTCCGCGGTCTCGACCAGATGGATGCCGCCCTTCGACTGACCCATCGTGCCCTCCACTTCCGGATGGCCGCGATGACCGACCATGATGATCTCCCGGCCCTGGTCGCGCATGCGGGCGACCTCGACATGGACCTTGGTGACCAGCGGACAGGTAGCGTCGAAGACTCGCAGTCCGAGCGACTCGGCCTGCTCGCGCACCGCCTTCGAGACACCGTGCGCGCTGAACACCACCGTGGCGCCCCGAGGCACTTCACTCAGCTCGTCCACGAACACGGCACCCTTGTCGCGCAACCCCTGCACCACGTACTTGTTGTGCACGACCTCGTGGCGCACGTAGATCGGCGCGCCGTGCATGGCCAGTGCGCGCTCCACGATCTCGATCGCGCGGTCGACTCCCGCACAGAATCCCCGGGGATTGGCCAATAGAACCTTCATCACGACTCTCCGGCAGTGGACTTCACGATTGCTTTGCGGCGGTCTCGACGCGCCGTTCGAGAAAGCTGTCGGCGATCAGCATGACGGCACCGCAGGTGATGGCGGAATCGGCCAGATTGAACGCCGGCCACGAATACTCGCCGATGTGGAAGTGCAGGAAATCCACGACGGCATGCAGCAGGAAGCGATCGATCAGGTTGCCGATCGCGCCGCCCAGGATGAGCCCGAGCGCTGCGCCGAACAGGACGCGGCTGCGATGGCGGACGATCAGTACGCTCATGAACACCGAGGCGCCCAGCGCGATGGCGATGAAGAACTCCCGCTGCCAGCCGGACTGCGACGACAGGAAGCTGAACGCCGCGCCAGGGTTGTAGACCAGCACGAGATCGAAGAAGTCCGTCATGCGCACCGCATCGCCGAAGGCAAGCGTGCCCTGGACCAGGTGCTTGGTCCATTGATCGAGTGCGGCCACCGCTGCCGCGAGGACGAACCAGCGGGCGGCATCAAGCATGGGTGCGCGCTTCTCCCGGGCCGTAGAGATTGGAGACGCAACGGCCGCAGAGTTCGGGGTGCCCGGCATCCGCCCCGACATCGGCGCGATAGTGCCAGCAGCGCCCGCACTTCCCGTGGGGGCTCGCCGCCACGTCCATCCGCTCGCCCTCTTCGCTGGCGCTCCGCAAGAGCCCTGCGCGTGAGGTGATCAGCGCGAACCGGAGGTCGTCCCCGAGGCTGGCGCACGCCTCGTAGCGGACGCCGTGCAACGCGAGATCGACTTCTGCCTGCAGCGAGGAACCGACCTTGCCTTCGGTGCGGACCGCCTCGATGCGCTTCTGGACTTCACCGCGGACATCGCGGACGGTGGTCCACCGCGCCAGCAGTTCGGCCTCGCCGGTGGCAGCAGGCAGTTCGTACCAGGTGTGGAGGAAGACGCTATCCCCTTCGCGGCCGTGCACGATCGCCCAGGCCTCCTCCGCGGTGAACGAAAGCACCGGCGCCATCAGCCGCAGCAGCGACTGCGTGAGATGCCACAGCAGCGACTGTGCGGCGCGACGCGCGGGGCTGTCCTTGCGTGTCGTGTAGAGGCGATCCTTCATTACGTCGAGATAGAAACCGCCGAGATCTTCCGAGCAGAACGTCTGCAGCCGCTGCATGGCCGAGTGGAACTCGTAGCGGTCGTAGGCGGCCGTCACTTCGGTCTGGAGCCCGCGGGTGAGCGCGAGGGCATAGCGGTCGATCTCGAGCCACTGATCGGGCGGCAGCAGATCGGTCGAGGCATCGAAGTCGGAGACGTTCGCGAGCAGGAAGCGCAGCGTGTTGCGGATACGCCGGTAACCTTCGACCACGCGCTTCAGGATCTCGTCGGAGATCGACAGTTCGCCGGAGTAGTCGGTCGACGCCACCCACAGTCGGAGGATCTCCGCGCCGAGGCTGTCCGAGACCTTCTGCGGGGCGATCACGTTGCCCATGGACTTGCTCATCTTGCGGCCCGCGCCGTCCACGACGAAGCCGTGGGTGAGCAGCTGGCGATACGGCGCGCGCCCGTCGATGGCGCAGCCGGTCAGCAAGGAGGACTGGAACCAGCCGCGATGCTGGTCCGACCCTTCCAGGTACAGGTCCGCAGGCTTGGTGAGATCGGCGCGCCGCTCCAGCACGCCCACGTGTGTTGTGCCGGAATCGAACCAGACGTCCAGCGTGTCGGGGACCTTCTCGAAGCCGTCGGCCTCGTCACCGAGCAGTTCGCGGATGTCGAGCGCGAACCAAGCCTCGATGCCGCCCTGCTCCACGCGCTGCGCCACCTGCTCCATCAGCTCGAGATTGCGCGGATGGAGTTCGCCGGTCTTCGTATTGACCACCATGGCCATCGGCACGCCCCAGTTGCGCTGGCGCGACACGCACCAGTCGGGACGGTTGCCGATCATGGCTTCGAGGCGCGCGCGCCCCCAGGCCGGGAAGAACTCGGTGGCCGCGACGGCCGCCGAAGCGACGGAACGCAGTGTCTGCCCGCCGGTGCCGACCGTCTCCATCCCGATGAACCACTGGTGCGTCGCGCGGAAGATCACGGGCGACTTGTGGCGCCAGCAATGGGGGTAGCTGTGTTCGTAGGCGACGTTGTTGAGAAGCAGCGTCTTCTCTTCGAGGATGCCGATGACCGTCTTGTTGCCTTCCCACACGGTCTGGCCGCCGACGAGGCTGATGTCCTCGTCGAAACGGCCGGCCGGCCCCACCGGATTCGCGACGGGCAGGTTGTACTTCTGCCCCACCATGAAGTCCTCCACGCCGTGGGCCGGCGCGGTGTGGACCATGCCGGTACCGGCATCGAGGGTGACGTGATCGCCCAGGATGATCGGCACCTTGCGCGGCTGGAACGGGTGCCACACCTCGAGCTTCTCGAGCGCCGAACCCGGCACGGTGGCGACGATCTTGTACTTCTCGATCCCGTAGCGCTGCATGCAGGATTCGACGAGTTCCTTCGCGATGACGAGGTAGTACTGCGGCCCCTCGACCAGCGCGTACTCGAAGTCCGGATGCACGGTGACGGCCTGGTTGGCCGGCAGCGTCCAGGGCGTGGTGGTCCAGATGACGATGTAGCTGCGCTGCGGCAGATGCGTGAAGCCAAAGGGCCGCGCGAGTTCCATCGGGTCCTTGGCGGGAAACGCCACGTCGATCGCCGGCGAGGTGCGCATCTCGTACTCGACCTCCGCCTCGGCCAGGGCCGAGCGGCAGTCGAGGCACCAGTGGACGGGCTTCGCGCCCTGGTACAGGTAGCCGTGCTCCTGGATCCGTGCGAGGGAACGGATGATGTCCGCCTCGGTACGGTAGGCCATCGTGAGGTAGGGGTCGTCCCAGTCACCCAGCACGCCCAGCCGGATGAAGTCGGCCTTCTGACGCGTGATCTGCGTCTGCGCATACTCGCGGCACAGCTTGCGGAAGGCATTGGCCTCCAGGCCCTTGCCATGGGTCTTCTCGACCTGGTGCTCGATGGGCAGGCCGTGACAATCCCAGCCGGGCACGTAGGGCGCGTCGAATCCGGCGAGCGTCTTCGACCGGACGATGATGTCCTTCAGGATCTTGTTGACGGCATGACCGATGTGAATGTCGCCGTTCGCATAGGGCGGCCCGTCGTGCAGGACAAACTTGGGGCGCCCCTTCGCCGCTTCGCGGATGCGCTGGTAGAGCCGCGTCTCCTGCCATTGCTTCACCCACCCCGGCTCGCGCTTGGCGAGATCGCCGCGCATCGGAAACGGGGTGTCTGGAAGGTTGAGAGTGCTCTTGAAATCGGTCATGGGCAGTGGAGTGTCGAATCGCTTGAATGGTTTCGTGGCGCGGCGCCGGAAGCGGCGCGTTGCAGGAAGAAGGCGCGGGTGTCGTCCACGTCGCGCCCGATCTGGACCTTGAGCGCGTCGAGGGTGTCGTACTTGGCTTCCTCGCGCAGCTTGTGGAGGAAATCGACCCGTACCCGGCGGCCGTAGACATCGCCGTCGAAGTCGAGCAGAAACACCTCGAGCGTGGCGCGGTTCGCGTCGGTCACGGTGGGCCGGACGCCGAGGCTCGCCGCGCCCGGCCACGGCGCCGAGGCCAGGCCGAGGACCTCGACCGCGTAGATGCCGAACAGCGGCGGGCGATTGAGCCGCATCCGCACGTTGGCGGTCGGGAAGCCCAGTTCACGACCGATGCGATCACCGCCCACGATCCGGCCGGAGATCGCATAGGGGCGCCCGAGCAGTTCGGTGGCCGCCCGGAGATCGCCACGGGCGAGGGCTTCGCGCACCGCGGTGCTGGAAGCACGCCGCCCCGAGACTTCCACTGTTGGCATGGGCTCCACGGTCATCCCGAGATCGGGCGCCAGACGCTGCAGCAGCGCGAGGTCCCCCGCGCGTCGGGCCCCGAAGCGGAAGTCGTCACCCACCTGCAGCCAGCGTACGCCCAGGCCCGCGCCCAGTACGCGCACGACGAAGTCTTCGGGTGACTGGGATGCAAATGCCGCGTCGAAACGGCAGACGTACACCCGGTCGACCCCGAGTTCGCGCAGGCGGTCGACCTTGTCCCGCAAGGGCGTCAGGCGCGCTGGCGCCTGGTCCGGCGCGAAGAACTCCCGCGGATGCGGCTCGAACGTCATCACGGCAGCGGGCAGGCCGCGCTCGTGCGCCGCCGCTTTCAGCCTCGCGACCATGGCCTCGTGCCCGCGATGCACGCCATCGAAATTGCCGATGGTGAGTGCGATCGGACGGTCCGAGCGGGTCGGGGTGCCGCGAAAGAGTTGCATGAAGTCCGAAGTCGATTGTGGAGCCCCGGATTCTATCTGGAGGCAACGCCGGCAGGCTCAAGGAAAACACGGACACCGGGACGGCCGTCCCGCCCGGCGTCAGTGAGCCGACCGCTTCTGGAAGTCCCGGAGCCGGAAGCCCATCAGCCAGAGCGCCGCGAAGTACACCGCGGCCCCGAGCGCGACCAGACCCGTGAGACGCCCGGCACGTCCCCAGACGGAACCGTGGTGCCAGAACGCATCGGGGCCGACCAGCAGCCAGAGCACAATGCCCATGGCGACCATGGCCACGCCGAGCCGGCCGAAGAACTTCCCCCAGCCAACCTGGGGCAGATAGATGTTTTTCTCCCGCAGCTTGCGGTAGAGCAGCGTGGCGTTCAGGCAGGCGCCCAGACCGATGGCCAGGGCGAGGCCCGCATGGCCGAGGGGAATCACAAACGCCAGGTTGAGCAGCTGGGTGACGACGAGGGTCACGATGCCGATCCGGACCGGCGTCCGGATGTCCTGCCGGGCATAGAAACCGGGGGCAAGAACCTTCACCAGGATGAGGCCCAGCAGCCCGACGCTGTAGGCCATCAGTGCCCTACGGGTCATCTCGACATCATTCGCGCCGAACTCGCCGTGCTGGAACAGGGTGGCGACGAGGGGGACGGACAGGATGGCCAGCCCCAGGGCCGCCGGCGCGGCGAGGAGCAGCGTGAGGCGCAGGCCCCAGTCGAGGAGCCGCGAGTACTCCTCCGGCGTGCCGCTGGCGTGGGTCCGGGAGAGACTCGGCAGCAGGATCGTCCCGAGCGCGACGCCGAGGATCCCGGTGGGGAACTCCATGAGCCGGTCGGCGTAGTACAGCCAGGACACCGACCCGGTGATGAGGAACGAGGCGAAGATGCCGTTCAGCAGCAGGGAGATCTGCCCGACCGAGACGCCGAAGATTGCCGGCCCCATTTGCTTCAGGATCCGGATCACCCCTTCGTCGCGCCAGTCGGTCCGGAGCTTCGGGAACATGCCGATCTGCGCGAGGAACGGGAGCTGGAAGGCCAGCTGGAGGACACCGCCGACGAACACGGCCGCCGCGAGCGCCATGACCGGCGGGTCGAAGTACGGGACCAGGAACAGCGCGAAGACGATGAAGGAGACGTTGAGCAGCGTCGGCGTGAACGCCGGCACGGAGAACCGGCTCCAGGTGTTCAGGACCGCCCCCGCCAGCGACGACAGCGAGATGAAGAAGATGTAGGGGAAGGTGATCCGCAGGAGGTCCACCGTGGTCTGGAATTTCTCGGGGCGGGAGGAGAAGCCCGGGGCGCTCAGGAAGACGATCACCGGTGCGGCGATCACGCCGATGATCGTCACCACCAGCAGCGCCAGCGCCAGGACCGTAGCCACGCGATCCACGAGCTCCTTGGTGGCAGCCTCGCCCCGACGGTTCTTGTATTCCGCCAAGACGGGCACGAAGGCCTGGGAGAACGCCCCTTCGGCGAAAATGCGCCGCAGCAGGTTGGGAAGCTTGAAGGCGACGAAGAACGCGTCGGTCGCGAGCCCGGCTCCGAAGGCGCGGGCGATGGCCGCATCGCGGACGAATCCCAGGATGCGGGATAGCAGCGTCATGCTGCTGACGGTGGCCAGGGCCTTGAGGAGGTTCACGCAGTGTCGGAAACAGGGGCCGGACCGGGGGGCCGCGGGCCGGCGGACCCGGCCGCAGAGCGCGCAGTTACCTTGCGCCTCCCGGAAAAGGCCGGTAGTATCGCGCACTTTTCCGGATTCGCCCAAGGATTCAGACAGTCATGGCCAACTCGGCACAAGCACGCAAGCGCGCTCGCCAGAACGAAACGCGCCGCCAGCAGAACACCAGCCTGCGCTCCGAAATGCGCACGGCCATCAAGAAAGTGCAGAAGGCCATCAAGGCTGGCGACAAGACCGTCGCCCAGACCGTCTTCCGTGAGGCGCAGTCGACCATCGACTCCATCTCCCGGAAGGGTGTCTTCCATCTGAATGCCTCGGCACGGTACAAGAGCCGTCTGTCGAGTGCCATCAAGGCGATGGGCTGACCCCGACAGGAACTGCCAGGTTTGCAACGCCGCCGGGGATCTTCCCCGGCGGCGTTTTCGTTTACTGCCGGGTAACCGGCGACGACGGGTCCGGCGTGGGCTTCCAGGCCGGACGGAACGGGTCGATGCCCTGAGGGCGGATGACCCCGGCGGGGCCGAAACGGCCGGTGCCGGTGCTTTGCGGAGCGGGATTCATGTCGCACCTGATGAACACCTATGGCCGGATCCCGGTCGCGTTCTCCCGGGGGGAAGGTCCCTGGGTCTGGGATACCGAAGGCAAGCGCTATCTCGATGCCCTGACCGGCATCGCCGTCACCGGGGTGGGGCACGCCCATCCCAGGCTCGTCCGGGCCATCGCCGACCAGGCGGGCCGGATGATCCACGCCTCCAACCTCTACCGCATCCCCGAACAGGAAAGCGTCGCCACCCGGCTGACAGGCCTGGCAGGCATGGATCGCGTGTTCTTCTGCAATTCCGGTTGTGAAGCCAACGAGGCCGCCATCAAGCTGGCCCGCCTGCATGGTCACCACAAGGGGATCGAGCAGCCAGTCATCGTCGTCATGGAAAAGGCCTTCCACGGCCGGACGATGGCCACGCTGTCGGCCACCGGCAGCCGCAAGGTCCAGGCGGGCTTCGAACCACTGCTCCTTGGCTTCGCCCGTGTCCCCTACAACGACCGCACCGTGATCGCCCAGCTCGCCGCCAGCAACAAGAACGTGGTGGCCGTGCTAGTCGAGCCCGTCCAGGGCGAAGGCGGGGTCAACATCCCGGACGACGGCTACCTCCCCTTCCTGCGGCAACTGTGCGACGAGCACGACCTGCTGCTGATGCTGGACGAAGTGCAGAGCGGCATGGGCCGCACCGGACGCTGGTTCGCCCACCAGTGGACGGGCATCCGCCCCGACGTCATGACCCTCGCCAAGGGCCTCGCCAACGGCATGCCCATGGGCGCCTGCCTCGCGGCCGGCGCCGCGGCGGAAGTCTTCACGCCCGGCAAGCACGGCTCCACCTTCGGCGGCAATCCGCTCGCGTGTGTGGCCGCCGACACGACCCTGCAGATCATCGAGGACGAAGGTCTGCTGGAGAACGCCCTGCGCATCGGCAGCCAGATCCGCGAGGGCCTCGCGGCCCGACTCGCAGGCGTGGAAGCCGTGCGCGAAATCCGCGGCAAGGGGCTCATGATCGGCATCGAACTCGACCGGCCCTGCGGCGACATCGTGGCGATGGGCCTGGAAGCCGGGCTGCTCGTCAACGTCACGGCCGACAAGGTCATCCGCCTGTTGCCGCCGCTGATACTCAAGCCCGCCGAGGCCACCTTGCTGGTGGACGGCCTCGCCGACATCATTCGCGCCTTCGTGCGCGCCAACGAACCTGCCGCCGTGGCCGGATAAGGCTGTCCGTCGCAGGGGGCCCCGAAGATGATCACCCCGAAGCACTTTCTGCAGTTCAAGGACCTCAACGCCGACGAGATCGCCTATCTCTTCGAGCGGACCCGCTGGATCAAGGACCGGTTCCAGCGCTACGAGCGCCACTGGCCGCTGGCCGACCGTACCCTGGTGATGATCTTCGAGAAGGCATCGACCCGGACGCGGCTCTCCTTCGAGGCGGGCATGCAGCAGCTCGGGGGCAGCGCGATCTACCTCAACACGCGCGATACGCAACTGGGGCGGGGCGAACCGGTGGAGGACGCCGCCCAGGTGATCTCCCGCATGTGCGACGTCGTGATGATCCGCACCTTCGAGCAGGAGATCATCGAGCGCTTCGCCCGGAACTCCCGCGTGCCGGTCATCAACGGGCTCACGAACGAATACCACCCCTGCCAGATCCTGGCCGACATCTACACCTTCGTGGAGCAGCGCGGCCCGATCCGCGGCAAGACCGTGGCCTGGATCGGCGACTCCAACAACGTGTGCAACACCTGGCTGCAGGCCGCGGAGATCCTGGACTTCAACGTCCACGTCTCCACGCCGCCCGGCTACGAGGTGGAAGCCGAGCGGGCGGGCCTTTACGGCACGGATCATTTCGAACACTTCACCGACCCGATGGAAGCCGCCCGCGACGCCCACATCGTCACGACCGACGTCTGGACCAGCATGGGCTTCGAGGCCGAGAACGAGGCCCGCTGCCGCGACTTCCAGGACTGGCAGGTGGACAGCGACATGATGCGGGTGGCCCGGCCGGATGCGCTGTTCATGCACTGCCTGCCCGCCCATCGCGGCGAGGAGGTCACCGCCGAGGTGATCGACGGCCCGCAGAGCGCGGTCTGGGAGGAGGCGGCGAACCGGATGCACACTCAGAAAGCTTTGTTGGAATATTTGCTTCTCGGGCGTGTCGAATGACCGTTCCGGCCCCGACGCCGGAGCCTTGCCCCTGAAACCGCACCCCGCCGGCCCTTCGCCGGCCCTGGAGAGATGCCCATGAAAGCCTTCGCGTTCGCTTCCCGCTTCGTCCTCGCCGTCGCCCTGTCCGCCGCCACGCTCGCCCAGGCCGAGGATCCCTTCATCCTCGACCAGAACGGCTGCAAGATCATCAACCCCGTGAGCCGCCCCGACGAGACCGTCACCTGGTCCGGCCCCTGCAAGGACGGGTTCGCCGAAGGTACCGGCGTAGTCCAGTTCTACCTCTCGGGCATCGCCGACGAGAAGTACGAAGGCGAAGTGAAGGGCGGCTATGCCGACGGCACCGGCACCCTGATGATGCTGGACGGCGGCCGCTACGAAGGCCAGTGGTCCCGCAGCAAGCAGGAAGGTGAAGGCTCGTACTTCGCCCCCGACGGCAGCATCTACAAGGGCGCCTGGAAGAACGGCAAGCCGCACGGCTTCGGCACGTACCGCACGCCCGAAGGCCAGGTCACCCGCGGCCAGTGGCAGGACGGCCGCTTCGTCAAGGAAACAGAGGAAGACCCGAACCGCACCTGATCCCGGGCGCGCGCGTCTTCCGCGTCATCAACGTTTCGATTCCCTCACCCTCGGAAGCCATGTCAGACATCAAGAAAGTGGTGCTCGCCTACTCCGGCGGCCTCGACACCTCGGTCATCCTCAAGTGGCTGCAGGACGTCTATCAATGCGAAGTGGTGACCTTCACCGCGGATATCGGCCAGGGCGAGGAGCTCGAACCGGCACGCAAGAAGGCGCTGCAGATGGGCATCGCCCGGAAGAACATCTTCATCGAGGACCTGCGCGAGGAGTTCGTGCGCGACTTCGTGTTCCCGATGTTCCGGGCCAACACCGTCTACGAGGGTGAGTACCTGCTGGGCACCTCCATCGCGCGGCCGCTGATCGCCAAGCAGATGGTGGCCATCGCGAAGCAGGTGGGGGCCGACACGATCTCCCACGGCGCCACGGGCAAGGGCAACGACCAGGTCCGCTTCGAGCTCGGTGCCTACGCGCTGATGCCCAACGTGAAGATCATCGCGCCGTGGCGCGAGTGGGACCTCCTCTCCCGCGAGAAGCTGCTTGCCTACGCCGACAAGCACGGCATCCCGGTGGACTTCAAGAAGCGCAAGGGCGGCGGCGCGCCCTACTCCATGGACGCCAACCTCCTGCACATCTCCTACGAGGGCGGCATCCTGGAGGACCCGAACTTCGCGCCCGAGGAATCCATGTGGCGGATCACCGTGTCGCCCGAGAAGGCGCCGGCCAAGCCCCAGACCATCGAACTCGAGTACGAGAAGGGCGACATCGTCGCCATCGACGGCAAGCGGATGACGCCCGCCAAGATTCTCGCCACGCTGAACACCATCGGCGGCAAGCACGGCATCGGCCGCCTCGACATGGTGGAGAACCGCTATGTCGGCATGAAGTCCCGCGGCTGCTACGAAACACCCGGCGGGACGATCATGCTGAAGGGGCACCGCGCGATGGAGTCCATCACGATGGACCGCGAGGTGCTGGCGCTCAAGGACGATCTCATGCCGCGCTACGCCCGCATGATCTACAACGGCTACTGGTTCAGTCCCGAGCGCACGCTGCTGCAGGGCCTGATCGACGCGTCGCAGGCCACCGTGAACGGTGTCGTCCGTCTGAAACTCTACAAGGGCACCATCATGTGCGTGGGGCGCGAGTCGAAGGATTCGCTGTTCGACACGCGCATCGCCACCTTCGACGACGACGGCGGCGCCTACAACCAGGCGGATGCAGCCGGCTTCATCAAGCTGAACGCGCTGCGCATGCGCATCGCCGCCAACAAGCGCGCCGGCACGAGCCGTCGCAAGCGCAAGTAACCCGGGGGAATTGCAGGCATGGAACGCTTCGAGAACGTCTCGGTGGTCAAACGGGCCAACGTGTATTTCGACGGCAAGTGCGTGAGCCACACCGTCATCCTGGCCGACGGCACGCGCAAGTCCGTCGGCGTGATCTTCCCCAGTCGGCTGACGTTCAACACCGCCGCGCCCGAGATCATGGAACTCAACGCCGGCCGCTGCCGCATCAAGCTCGCCGGCGAGTCCGAGTGGCGCACCTTCAGCGGCGGCGAGCAGTTCAGCGTGCCGGGGAATTCGTCCTTCGACATCGAAACGCTGGAGACGCTGGACTACGTCTGCCACTTCGGCACCCCATGACCACCATCGCAGTCGTCCGCAAGAACGGGGTGGCGGCCATCGCCGCCGACACCCTGACCAAGTGGGGGCCCGTCAAGGAGTCCTCCACTTACGTGGTCAACCACGAGAAGATCATGCAGGTGGGGACGAGCTTTCTCGCCATCACCGGCAACGCGACCTTCAAGCACATCCTGCACGACTACTTCTCGGGATTCGAGCAGCCGCCCGAACTGTCGTCCGTGACGGAGATCTTCCGCGTCTGGAACCGCATGCACGGCGAACTCAAGGAGCGGTACTTCCTGCAGTCCGAGGAGGACAAGGAAGACGCCATCGAGTCCACCCGCATCGACGTGCTCATCGCCAATCCGCATGGCATCTTCGGCGTGTCGGGCCAGCGGACCGTGCAGGAGTTCGCGAAGTTCTATGCTTACGGCAGCGGGAGCGACTACGCGCTCGGCGCGCTCTACTCGGTGTACGACCACCCCGACAAGGACGCCGAAGCCGTCGCCCGTCACGCCATCACGGCTGCCGTCGAGTTCGACGACGGCTCGGGGCCGCCCATCCAGGCCTTCACCGTCCGGCTGGCGACGGCCTGACGCTTTCCATCGGTTCCCTTCCGAGGAGACCCTGCCCATGCCAACCTTCGATATCGTGTCCAAGGTCGATGAGGTGGAAGTTCGCAATGCCGTCGATCAGGCCAACAAGGAAATCACCAACCGGTTCGACTTCAAGGGCTCCGATGCCCGCGTCGAGCAGGCCGGCAATGTCCTCACGGCGCATGCCGACGACGACTTCAAGCTGGGTCAGGTGCGCGAAGTGCTGACGACCAAGCTCGCCAAGCGCGGCATCGATCTGCGGGCACTCGAGACGGGCGACAGCGAGAAGACGCTCGGCGGCAAGATGAAGCAGGTCATCACCGTCCGCACGGGCGTGGAGACCGAACTCGCGAAGAAGATCGTGAAGCTCATCAAGGAGTCGAAGCTGAAGGTCAACGCTTCGATCCAGGGCGACTCCATCCGCGTCTCCGGCGCGAAACGCGACGCCCTCCAGGACACGATCGCGCTCGTGAAGAAGTCCATCGAGGACTTCCCGCTGCAGTACGAGAATTTCCGGGACTGAAGACCACCAGTCACGCGCGCCTGCGCCCGTCGCTGTCGTAGCCGGAGGTCAGGGCAGAGTTCCAGTCCCGAAACCACGCGATGTCGTGGTTCGGGTCGTACTCGAGGACCGCCTCGGCCGAGTCGTTCGCCACGGGTCGGCCGTAGAGTTTCGTCCCCTGAAGCGGTATGGGTCCGGCTTGCGCCGCCAGGGCGACCGCGAGAAACGCGACCGCAACACTCCTCTGCATCCAGCGCATTCACCCCTCTACTCGCGAAGGCACTCGGCACTTCCTGCACGGGCACGCGTGTCCCGCATCGCTCACCGCACAGCCTCTCGACAGCACAGCACCTCGGACCACGGGCACGACGATCCACGCCGATGTCAGTGGCGATACTGGCACGCGATCGCTCAGGACGCGAGAAGACCTCTCGTTTCGTCGTCGACCGCATGGAGCAGTTGCACCGCTTGACCTGCGTCATGTCGACGGCATTGGATCACGCCTAAATTGGTCCTGTGATGCCGGGAGGTTTCCGGCGATCCCGCTCCCGCGGGATCCGCGGGCACACACAGAGGAGTTGCGCCATGTTTCGCCGAACCGTACTGACCAGCCTGATCGTGGCGATGTTCGCCACACACGCACCACATGCCTTCGCCCTTGGGGCAGCCGACGTCTGCACGTGGAAGAGCAACTTCATCGCCACCGGGGCGATGACGACGGCGCGCGCCGGGCTCGTGGCCACCGAACTCGCGGACGGGTCCGTTCTCGTGACCGGTGGCAGCAGCAGGTCGACGACCGTTCGCAGCGCCGAGCGCTTCGACCGCACCACCGGGACGTTCAGCGCGCTGCCCGACATGACGACCGAGCGCTACTTCCATACCGCGACTCTTCTCGCTTCGGGCGAAGTGCTGATCGTGGGCGGAAGCGGTGGTGCAGGCGCGCACGGCGCGACCGCCACCGCAGAGATCTTCGATCCGGTCGCCAGGACTTTCCGCGCGACGGCGGGCCCGCTCGCCAAGGCGAGGGTGTTCCACACGGCGACGCTGCTGCCCGACGGATCCGTGCTGATCGCGGGCGGTACCGGGACCAACTCCTACGACGTGGGGGAGGTCGAGCTGTTCGATCCGGCGACCCGGCAGTTCCGCGTTGTCGCGTCGCTGTCGACACCGCGTTCCAACCACACGGCCGTCAGCGTGACCGGCACATCCGCCGGAACGGACGAGGTACTGATCGCCGGAGGCAAGGGACCGAACGGTGCGACGACCTCCGTGGAGATTCTTTCGTACGTGAGGGCACAGAAGACCGCCACGGTGCGCACCGCGCCGCCGCTGGCCGAAGCGCGGCAGAACCATTCTGCAACCAGGCTGCAGAGTGGCGACGTGCTCGTCGCCGGCGGCACCGGCATCGACTACCAGCCCGTCGCGAGCGTGGAGCGGTGGACCGGCAACGCATTCTTCACCGAGGGGCAGTTGAGCCATCCGCGGCGGGATCACCACGCGACGCTTCTCCCGACCGGACAGGTGCTCGTCGCCGGCGGCCTGGACCTGCACGCGGTGGCCGCGACGGAGCTGTACACGCCCGGCGCCGGCTTCCGAGATGTCGGGAATCTCGTGACGCCGCGCTTCTACTCGGCCGCGGTCGGACTGCGCACGGGGCAGGTGCTCTACCTCGGCGGCTTCGACACTTCGGAGATCACCGTCCTGAAACAGGCCGAACTCTACGATCCGTTCTGGGCAGGCGTCGTCCCGATGCACGAGGGGCGCCAGGATCACAGCGCCACGCTGCTGCAGGACGGGCGTGTCCTGCTCGCCGGGGGCGGCGATGGCGGCAGCGGCACGCGAAGCACCGCGGAGCTCTTCGATCCGGCGACTGACACGTTCACATCGGTGAGCATGGTCGAGGCTCGATCGAAGCATGCGGCAGCGATGCTAGGCAACGGCGCGGTGCTCCTCGCCGGAGGCCAGAACACAGCCACGCAGTTCCTCGCGTCTGCCGAGGTCTTCGACCCCGCCGCCAGTGGCTTCTCACGCACCGCATCGCTTTCCAGCCCACGCCTGGGGCATACGGCGACGGCACTCGCCGACGGTCGCGTCATGATCGCCGGCGGCTTCGGACCGACGGTCTGGGCCTCCACGGAGATCTACTCGCTGAATGCCGGTCCTTCGCAGGGCACTTTCAACACCGGCCCGGCCATGACGCGTGATCGACTCGGCCACGCATCGGTGCGGCTCGACAACGGGCACGTGCTTTCGACGGGCGGCTGGAGCAGCGTCGCCGGCGGCATCACGTACGCCATCGAAGAGCTCGATCCTGCCGCGGGCGCATTCTCGCTGTGGCCGCAATCGTCGTGGTTCATCACCAACCGGCGCGACCACACGATCGCCGCCCTGCCCGGTCAGTCACGCGCCCTGGTCGCCGGCGGCCTCACCTCGGGACTCTCACCCACCACGTCGTTCGAGGTGATCCCGCAAGGCGGCGAGGGACGGATGCGTTTCCCGCGGACCTTGCACGCGATGGCGCCGACACGCACGAACCCGACGACGTTCTGGGTGATCGGCGGCAACACTGCCTTCTCCGGCCCGCCCACCGCCGCGGTGGAGAAGATCGATGCCGCCGATCTGTCGACGACAACTGCGATGCCGGAACTGGGGACCGGCCGATCCCGTCACACCGCGACGCTGCTGCCGGATGGCCGGATCCTGGTGGCAGGCGGTCATCGAGACATGGATGGCGCCACGGCAACGGCCGAGATCTCGAAGTCGACGCGCTGCGCCATTCCGCCACCCTTCGGCTTCCGGCCCAAGGGCAAGGTCACGTTCGAGAAGAAGTATCTCCACATCGACCCCCGGCGCTTCGAGATCCGGGCTCTCGTCGGCAACGGCGGACGGCGCAACAACCCGGCATTCGATATCCGCTTCGACCTCATCGGTCGCGACGGCGATGAACGCCGCATCGTGCTTGGCAAGATGACGGTCCCGAAGCTCGGCCCCGCCGAGCGGACACGTCTGACTGCCAGTCTGCCGGTCCCGGCGCGCTTGCCGGAAGGCACGTTCGACATCCGGGCCTGCGTGGTGCCGCAACCGCAGCTCGCTGGCGAATGCTTCGATGTCGGCGGCAGCGTGGTGCGCGGAATCGCCAAGCTGCGCCAGGATCACTTCCCTCTCCTGCAGGCGCCGGCGAAGTAACCCGGCAGGGCGACCGCACCGATTCCGGGTCGCCCGCCGATTCTTGTGGCGGGCAGGCCCGGAATAGCTCCGCGTCCTTCAGCGTGGTCGCGTTGGAACTTCCGCGGTCGAATGCAGGGCGGGCGAGTTCGCCTACCCCGCCTTCTTCGCCTTGATGCCCTCGGCGATCAGCGCCGCGACCACGCGGTCGCAGTGATCGCCCTGCACTTCGATCACGCCATCCTTCACGGTGCCGCCCGAACCACACGCTGCCTTCAACCGCTTGCCGAGTTCCGTCAGAGCATCTGGCGCGAGCGCCAGGCCCTTCACCAGCGTGACGCACTTCCCGCCACGGCCCTTCGTCTCTCGCGAGACACGCACGGGACCCGTGGCTGACGACGCGCTTTGCGCGCGGCCGCAGACGCATTCGGCAACGGGGCGCCGGCACCCGGGACAGGTGCGACCCACTTCGGTGGAGTAGACGAGGCCGCCGGAGGTGTTCTTCTTCATGGTCGTGCCGGACATTCGAGTTGGCGAACCCGGATTGTCCGCGGGAACGGCGGAGGCGTCACCTCCGCGAATGCGCCCCGAATGGGCCACGAGTGCGCCACGATTGACGCCGATCAACCTGCGCATCGCCGCGAGGCACAAGCTGGACTTAAGGAAGGTCCGCACAGCCTACGCGGATCGCGCAGGCTGTGCGGTCCTTCCTTAATGCCCTCCGTTCGACGCACGCCAGTGCGCCACGGCTGATGGCCCAGGAGAGATCATGCACAGCAAAAGGAATTCCGTCGCGTCGACGGCCCCCTGGATCGCACTCGCGATCGCGTCCATTCTGGCACCTGCCGCAGTCCATGCGGCGTATCTCACGGCCGGCAGCGCCAAGGTGTGCGGCATGGCCGGCGTGCAGCCGCTGGACTGCGTCTACAAGAGCGACGGTGGTTCGTCCACCACGTCCGCGGCCGGCAGTGTGAGTCATGGCGGTGTGACGGAAGAGTGGAACGGCATCGCCGGCGGCAGCTTCAACGGATCGGGCCAGTTCTCCGGGGCACTGGCAAATGGACGCATGGGCGTCACGGCGATTGCCACAGGCCATGGTCGCGCCGATGCCGAGGTCTCGATCAGAGACACCTTGACGTTCAGCGGCCTCGCCACGGGCAGCAATGTCATCCACTTCGACCTGCTGGTGACAGGCACGACATCGTGGGATGGCCCACCCGGCGTCACGAACCCCGGCGGATTCGGCTCCGGCAGCGCGTCGATGATCATCACGAGGAGTTCGAGCGTTCTGGGCAGCAGCAGCGCGACCTTTAAAGTGACCGACATCACCATTTCGCGCACGCTGGCGCTGGACTATGCGGTGACGCGCAGCGCGCCCTCGTTCGACTTCGTCACCAACCTTTCTGCGAACATCGACGTGGACCAGCTCGGCGTGGGCAGGCCAGTCGGCGGCGGCAGCATGGATCTCAGCCACACCGCCTACCTCAAGGTGGCGCTGCCTGCCGGAGTGACGATGGCGAGCAGTTCGGGCGTCTTCCTCACGCAACCCATTCCGGAACCGGGAACCTGGGCGATGGTGCTTGCTGGCCTCGGCATGGTGGGCTTCGCGAGTCAGCGGCGCTGTTGCCCGCGCGCCGGAGGCGTCGTCAGCTAACGATGATGCCGTCCGCGACCGCGCCCGACGAGGCCTCGATGCCCGCCGGCTGCGGCCAGCGCCAACGCAAGCAGTGACAGCGCCGTAGAGGACGGCTCCGGCAGCACGAACGGCCTGCCGCATGCGGTACACGCATAACCAGCGTCGCCCCGGCAACACTCCATCGAATCCTGTTCATGACTCCTGTCCCTCCAGCAGTAACCCGAACACGACGCCTGCACCAGTCCCGGAGTCGGGCCTTCGGCCACTCGTCCGGGCGACACACAAGGCACTCATCGCCGTAGCCCAATGGGATGGACTCCTCCCCCCTGAGCGGCATCGAGTGCCAGACTGGGAGGCGTTGAACTTCCGGTCAAACGAGAGAGGAGGAGTCCG
>LNDV01000020.1 GCA_001464765.1 Betaproteobacteria bacterium Ga0077526 | reverse complement strand
TTCTTCGGGAACGGTCAGCACGTCGGCAACCTCGGCAGCGCGTCGATCTGGGTGGCGCTCGATGCCTTGCTGCAGTCGAAGGAACTCAACGCGGGCGAGCAGGCCTGGTTCCTGGGGGCGGAGGCAACGCAATACACGTTCGGGGGATTCGTGGTGCGAGACGCCCTCGCGGGTTGAGGGAGACGGCCCGGAGGTTGACCGCACGCCTGCGCCGACAGCGCCGAGAAATGCGGCGAGTCGGCCACCACAGCCGCGCCCCAGATGAGGAGCAGCCCGGCCGCCACCCACACGGTCCAGCCCGCAAGTAGAGGAAACAGGGCGCAGATGAGCCCGAAGCCGGGGCACAGGGTCAGATCATTATCCGTGCATCATCCCGTCAGCGCCGGCCGGTCTACTACCAGTCCCCTCTCCGAGGACCTGTATCGCGGTCAAGACTATGAGCAGCGCTGCCGGATGGTGCGGTCCCGCGCGCGAGACCAACGCGCTGCTCGGTCACTACGCCTGCGAGGGCCTGGGCCAGCGGGTGCGCAAGACGGTCGGAGGCGTCACGACCAACTTCGTCTACGACGAGAATGGCGCCTGCTAGGCGAGTGCCGTTGGACCAGCGGGCGCTCGAGGTGGTGCAGGAATAGGTTTAGTCGGTCGGCAGCACCAAGTGTCTTCCACCCCGCGCCGCTTTATCCATGCCGGAAGTTGCAGTGCCCTGACCCCGCATCTCGGCATGACGCGTAGCCCGGGCCTCGCCCGGGGCAGTTCGATGCCCATCCGGGACTGTGCACGATTCAAGACCTGACCCTCGCCTCTCTCGTGGGTGATGCTGGAGGTCTAATCCCAATCAGGAATGCCGAAGTACGAGATTTCCTTGAAGAGGTCGCGGGCCGTGCGGGCCGACTCTATGTCCTTAAGATAGCACTCCATTCGAACGCCACTGGGCGCTTTCCACCTAAAGCGCCTGGCGCGCTCCGCGATATCTCGTGCGACCTGGCTGACATCGACGTCACGGACCTCCTCAAGCTCGATATCCATGCACCAAAGAATGCGCCGAGGAAAAGCTAAGTTGCTCAAGCTGAGCCTCCTTGGCCTCAACCACAGAATTCGAAACACTCGCCCCTCAACATCGAGAACCAGAGGGTGCTTATCGGCGACCAGCTTTCTCATTGAGTCCTTGGACATGACATAGAGCCAAGAACTCTTCTCCGCTTGAATGGCTTCATCGTCAGAGATGAGAAGAATGGGAAATGCGAGTTGACGAGTTCGTTTCACGGTCTGTTTACATCAAGGAGCCGGCGACCACACACCATCCGCAATACCGCCCCGAGCGATGGAGGCTTCTGCGGCCTTCGACCTCCAGGCACACCGTACCACCACCGCTGGAATGCGTTGACATTTTCGTGGAATCGTCCATGCACAACCTGCGGGATCGGATTGAGATTTCATGGATGACTGTTGGCGAAGTCTGAAACGGGCGCCGCCTTGGAATCGTCGAGTGGTGGCAATGCGCTTGCCTTTCGGTTACGTCATGCGATCTGTGCATTCGTTGGCTTAAGGCGCCCCAAGCGTGGCTCGCTGCAGACCACGCTTTTTCGCTGCGGCGACGGAGTGAAGCACCCAAAGCCCCCCGACTCCGATCGAACCAGGCGCGGTCATCCCCGTTCGCGCACTGCGCGTGAACTGGCCTCTTCAACAACGTGACCACGTTGAATCTGGCTGCCCTCATTCCCGCGCCTCCACCAACCGGAAATCCCACCGACGACCTTCAGTAGTGCGGCGGCAACTCGTCGCGCAGGCTGCGGAAGGCCGGTGCTTCCTCGGCGGGTACTCGTTCGCGCAACGCCACTACCTCTCGCAGCAACAGGTCGATCTGTGCCTGCTGGCGCACGATGACTTCGTTCAGCCGGTCGAGCGTGTCCTCGGCATAGCTGGCCTTGATTTCCAGGTCCGTCAGGCGGCGTTCGGTGTCTTCGTCCATGGCTGAGGCTTCGTTGCGTTGCGGTTGATTGCGACGGCGGGCTGCAAGGCGGCGCGCCCCGCAGAGAGGCGCCATGATCGAGCCGAGTCGAGTGGACATCAATCCCCGGGGCACACGTTTCGACGTCGCCTGCCGCCGGGAATGTCTCTTTCCCCCGGGACTGCTGACACAACGCTGGTGCCGACCTCGTCGACGCGGCGCGGCACCGCCTGCGGCTACGCGCTAGTGCGTATTGTCAGTCAAGGCACGCGCGGCGCTTAATCCCACAGGGGTGTCCTTGCCGACTTCCCTCCGTTCGTCGAACGTCGTACGTGCGGCGTAGCCGCCGCTCGGCGACTCGTACGCGAGACGGCATCACCCGATGCCGGCCCGACCGGCACCGCGGTGCAGGTGTCAGCCCTCTGCGATGTCCGCCTGGTCGCCGCCGAGGCGGTACACGCCATTCCGGTCGCGACGATCCGACGCCAAGACAATCAGAAAGAGCGAGACCGAAAATGCAGAGTGAACGACACGCCCACACCGAACCCGCATTCCATCCGCCGTGGCCCGTCCTCGGCGGTCGCCCCGGACGCCCTTCGCCGCGCCTGCCGCAGGCTCTCCCCGGCATGACCCCCGCACCCGCGGTCCAGGGGATGGAGGCCGCAACAGCGGCCGCGGCCGCCACCTTTGGGTGGGATGGCTGCGGACCCTCGGGCCACTAGTCCGTCGTCGGTTCGCGAAACCGGGGTCAGGCCTCGATCCAGACCGGGTGCAGATCCGTTGAACTGCGTGGCCACCCACTTTGTTCGGGCCTGCCGGGTGATGAACGGCGAGACCGCGATCGGCCTATCTCCGTTCTGCATTCGATTCGGCCATTTCCCAATAAATCGAAACGCGCGGGCGTACCAGCCCCTTGCGCAAGGAGACCTCCATGCAAACCCATCAAACACGGCAACGTGCTCACCATCAGATTCCGAGAAGTGCGATCACCACATTGGCTCTTCTCATCGCCGGCATAGGTGGTGCGGCTCACGCCCAGACGTGGACTGGCGAGAGCGGCTTTTTCAACCTCTGGTCCGACCCGCTGAACTGGCAGGGGCTGCAGGTGCCCGTATCGGCCGCTACGACTGCCATCACCTTTGCCGGCGCCAGCCGTCGGACTCCGGTGCAGAACCTCGCATCGGCGTTCAGCCTCAACTCGCTCACTTTCGCCAGCGGAGCCGGGGCATTCCAGCTCCAGGGCTCGGCGCTGCGCTTCACGGGCCCCAGCGCGCAACTGGTGCAGAACAGCGACACCGCGGTGTCCATCCTGAGCGACGTTGAACTGGCCGACAGCCTGATCTACACCGGCGTCGGCAGCACGACCCTCGCAGGCGGGCTGACGCGCGCCGTCGGCACGACGCGTGAGAGCGTCTCGCTGACCAAGCGCGGCACCGGCAACCTGGTGCTGGCCGTCCCCACCCTGTTCGACGGCAGCGTGATCATCGAGGCCGGTCAGGTCCGACTGCGCGACGGGCTGGCCCTGCAGAACGCCAGCGTCGTCCTGAACGTGGACAACGGGCTGAGTTTCGGCACCCTGGCACAAGCCACGCTGGGCAACCTGTCGGGCAGCGGCGCGCTCGCGCTGGGCACCACCGCGCTCACGTTGGGCGGCAACGACATGCCCACCGCGGTGTACAGCGGCAACATCAGCGGCACTACTGGCAGCGTCACAAAGGCCGGCAGCGCCACCACGCGGCTGTCCGGCAACTCGCAGTTCGACTTCCTGCAGGTGAACACCGGCCGGGTGCAGCTCGAGGGCGGCTCGTTGCAGCTAGGCAATGCCGGCCAGGGCCTGATGGTGGGCACCGGGCAGACCCCCGCTGTCGCCGGGCCAGTGCTGGCCATAAGCAACGGCGCCACCGCCTCGACGCCGGGCCACACGGTGCAGGTGGACGGGGGACTGGGCACGCTGCTCAGCATCACTGGCGCCGGCAGCCGGCTGAACGCCGGCGGCGTGCAGATGCTGGTCGGCAACCATGCCCAGGGTACGCTGCTGGTCGAGGGCGGCGGCACGCTGGCCGCCGGCACCTTCCTGATCATGGGCTTCAACGGCACCAGCAACGGCCTGCTGGAGGTGGGCACAGGGGGCACCGTCACCGCCAACGTCGGCCTGCTGGGCGTGCAGTCGGGGTCGCTGGGCCGGGCGGAGGTGGCCGGCGTCGACGCGCGCTGGAGAGTCAATGTGATGGGCATCGGCGGCTTCAACGCCTCCCTGCGCGGCGGCACCGGCACGCTGAACGTGGGCCCGGGCGGCCTGGTGCAGGTTAGCGATGAGCTCATCTTCTGGTCGGCCAACGCCAGCGCGACGGTGAACGGCGGCACCTTGCAGGCCGGTCGGCTGGTCAGCGACGGCGCGGTGGGCAGAATCTCGCTGTTGGCTGACCCGGCCGGCGGGGTGGCGCTGCTGCTCGACGGCAGCAACAACGGCAGCTTTGCCGGCATCCTCGACGGTGGCGGTACCCTGCTGAAGACCGGCAGCGGCGCACAGACGCTGGCCGGTGCCAGCCGTGACTTCTCCGGCACCACCATCCTTCGCGGCGGCCGCCTGGTGGTGGGCCACCAGGACGCGCTGCGCGGCAGCAGCGTGCAGATCGAGACCGACAACGGGCTGAGCCTGAACAACCTGCCCGGCGTGGTGCTGGGCAGCTTGGGCGGCACCGGCGCCCTGGCGCTGGGCGCCACCCAGCTGACGGTGGGCGAGGACAACCGCAGCACGGTCTACGGCGGCGTGCTCACCGGCACCGCCGGCAGCTGGCTGGTGAAGAAGGGCACCGGCACGCTCACGCTGGTCGGCACCGGCAGCGTGCTGCCGAGCCTGGTGGCCGAGGGCGGCGGCGCGGTGGTGCTCGATGGCGGCAGCCTGTCGCTGAGCTCGACCGTCTCCTTCACGTCCGCCAGCGCGCGGCCGGCGCTTCAGCTGAACGCCGGCGGCCGCCTGGAGCTGCGCAACGGCGCCCGGGTCAATGCCGACGGCGACAACCCCAGCTCGGTGTTCCTGCAAGGCGACGACCGCACCGAGCTGCTGATCGACGGCGTCGGCAGCCGGTTCTCGGCGGGCTTCCAGACGGTCGCCGAACGCGGGCGCATCACCGTGCGCAATGGCGGCAGCCTCGACAGCAGGGGCTTTCTGGTAGCCGGCTTCGCTGGCGGAAGCAACGGCACGATCACGCTCGAGTCCGGCGGCCGGGTAACGGCCGCCAACACCACCCTTGGCGTCCTGCCCGGCGCGGAGGGCACGCTGGTGGCCACCGGCGCGGGCACTCAGCTGACCACAACCGGCGAGCTGGCGCTGGGCGGCCTGAACAACAGCCAGAAGGGTGGCACGGGCCGTCTGCAGGTGCGCGACGATGCGCGGGTGCTGGCCAGCCAGACCCGGTTCTGGACCGCCGGCAGCAGCATCGAGATCGACGGCGGGACGCTCATCACCGGCGGGCTGATCAGCGACGCGGGCGCGGGCCGCATTTCGCTGATGCCCGCAGCGCAGTCCTTCGCACCCGTGCTGACGTTCGACGGCGTGGCCGGCAGCTTCAGCTATGGCGGTAGCATCGACGGCGATGGTGGGCTTCAGAAGCGGGGCGTTTCCACCCAGGTGCTGGCGGGCAGCAACACCTTTACCGGCCAGGTGCAGGTGTGGGGCGGCACGCTGCAAATGAACAGCAGCGCTGCGTCCGAGTATCTGGTGGGTGCCGGTGCCCGGCTGTTGTTGAATGAGCGCAACCTGTTCGGCGCCGTGATCGACGCACAGGCCTCCAGCACGGTGGTCTACGGCGTCCCGACGCTCAGCGGCGGAATGATGCTGGGCGCCGGTACGCACGACATCAGCGCGGTGCAGCGCCTGGTGGGCACCAGCATCGGCGGCGGGGTGACTCTGGCGCCCCGTCCCGGCGCCAGCTTCATCGGAGTGAGCAACGCGGGCCAGGTCGCTATCGGCGCCGACGACGCGCTGAGCTGGCGCGGTGGCAGCAATACCAGCGGCACGCTGCAGGTGGCCGGCCTGGTTGTGACCAGCGGGTTCAGCTCGGGCGGACTGATCGAGATCGCCTCCAACGGCACTATCTTGAACAACGAGACCGACCTTGTGCTCGCCGGCGGCAGCCGAACGTTCATCGGCACGGTCGGCACGCCCGGCGGATCGATGCTGCTGTCGTCCGCCACCCGGCTGCAGCTGAACGGCGCGCTGCTGGTCAACAACGGCGAGATCAACGGCGACGTGCATGTGAACTACGGCAGCCTGCTCAAGGGCGGCGGCGTCTTCGGCAACGTCACGGTGAACGACGGCGGCCGCTTCTCGCCCGGCAACAGCCCCGGCACGGCCCGCAGCGGCGATGCCACCTGGGGCGCGGGCGGCAGCCTGCTGGTGGAACTCGCGGCAGCGAGCGGCACTGCCGGCGAGCAGTGGGACCTCTGGGCCGTCGACGGCATCCTGTCCATCACGTCCGGCGCCACGGCCAACAGCCGCTTCACCATCAGCCTCGCGACACTGGATGGCAGCGACCAGGCCGCGCCGCTGGCTGGGTTCGACCCGACCCGTGAGTGGCAGTGGCAGATCGTCGACACCACCGGCGGCATCGTTGGCTTCGACCCTGCGCGCGTGACGCTGGATACGCAGGGATTCCTGAGCCCGCTCGCCGGTGGCACGCTGCAGCTGGCCGTGCAGGACGGCGACCTGTACGTGCAGTTCGCGCCCGTGCCCGAGCCCGAGACCTGGGCACAGATTCTGGCCGGACTGGGCGGACTTGCCTGGGTGGTACGCGCTCGCCGTCGCGAGGGTCGGACTGCGGCGTGACGTCGGTTCGAGGCTGGCCAGCAACGAAGCCTGGGCGGAGCGCTGGTGTGCCGGCGCTCCGTGAAGGCTTTGCATCGATGCTGTCGGTCCTCGCATCTCCTGAGCGAGCAATTCCCCTACCAACGACCACCAAGAGGTAAGGTGACTCCCGCGACGTCCTCCTATGGCGCGGTCAGGTCGAGATACCGTCTTGGAAAACGCCCCTGCGAGCGTTAGTTGGTGTCGAAGAAGGTCCATTGCCCTCAACTGACTCAACGCGTGCACGGTTCAAGACCTGACCCTCCCGACCTCTGACCCTCCCGATCTGCTCCCGATCCCGCCGACGCTCGCTCGCGTCTGCACTTCCTTTGTCCTGGATCAATGCCGGCACAGTGGCGCCAACGTCCAATGAGTTCATCAGCCGACGTTCGTGAAGGAGGGCGTTCCGTGCTCACCATCGAAGACTGCATCGCCCTGTCGGAACTGACGGAGGAAGAGATCCTCGCCATCACGGAACACGAGCACGTTCCCGAAATGCTCGCTGTCGAGTTGGGCAGCTACCTCATCCGAACGGAAAGTGGCGAGGTGCGCGTCGGGCGGATGATCCGCGACGACATCGAGCGCGCTATCGGTACGGGAAACTACGCTCATGCGGCCAGGCTGCGACTGTGCCTGAAGCACTACCTCGAACATCATCCTCGTGGCATCGACGGCACGGTCGACCCGCCGCGCCCTTGAGGGAGCGGCAGCGCCACGGTGTCGATGAGCTTCGAACGCGACGACGATACCGCCGGCGCCAGCTACGCGGTCACGACCCCGGCGGTACCCAAGGACGGAGGTGGATTCTCGGCGCTGCCCCGCACCGTCCCGGGAATCGACACCAACGAGGGCCGTGCGCTTGCCGCGTTCGATGCGCTGGCCACCGGCAGCCCAGACTGGACGGCACGCCCGAACCCGGACCTGGCCTGCGGGAGGCTCTGCTCGATCCGGATACGCGCTCGCCCTGCGCTATCGACTCCCGCGTCACGCCTTTCCCGGCCGCGTACGCACTCCGTTCGCCCTAAGTGAACCCGACGTCCCAGGCCCCGCGCCTCGACATTCATCTCTGGAAGCGCTTCATCCACATCGCGGGGAGTTACTGGCGCTCCCCGGAGCGGTGGCGCGCTCGGGCGCTGCTGGCCACCCTCATCGCGCTTTTGCTCGCGCAGACTGCCGCCAGCGTGCTGATGAACCAGGAGACCGGCGAATTCACGTCGGCTCTGGCGGCCGCCGACGCACCGCGCTTCTGGTCGTCGATCCGGCGCTTCGTTGCGGTGCTGGTCTTCGCGGTACCGCTCTACGCCTTCTACTACTACGTGCGCGACAACCTCGGGCTGCTGTGGCGCCGCTGGCTGACGCATCACTTCCTGGAGCGCTACTTCACGCAGCGCGCCTTCTACAAGCTGAACTCGGTGGCGGGCCTCGACAACCCCGACCAGCGGATCTCCGAAGACATCAACGCATTCACGCAGCAGTCCCTGTACTTTCTCATGATCGTGCTCGGCGCGGTGATCGAGCTGGTCGCGTTCGCCGGCGTGCTTTGGTCCATCGCGCGCGGTCTGGTGTACTTCCTGGTCGGCTACGCGGTGATCGCGTCGTGGTTCACGGCACGCGTATTCGGCCCCCGCCTGATCGGCCTGAACTTCCGGCAGTTGCGCCGCGAGGCGGACTTTCGATTTGGCCTCATCCGCCTGCGCGAGAACGCCGAGTCGATCGCATTCCACCGCGGCGAGGACCAGGAGCAGGCGACGCTGCGGCAGCGCTTTGCCGATGTCTTCGCCAACTATCGCCAGGTGCTGCGCTGGCAGTTGAACCTGAATCTGTTCCAGTACTCGCACACCTTTCTGACGCTGGCTCTGCCGAGCGTGATCATCGCGGAGCAGGTGCTGCGCGGCGAGCTCGAGGTGGGACGGGCGGTCCAGGCGGCCGGGGCGTTCACGGCGATGCTCAGCGCACTGACGGTCATCGTCGAGCGGTTCGAGAGTCTCAGCCGTTTCGCCGCCGGCGTCGAGCGACTGCACACCTTCTCGCAGACGCTCGACGGTACGGCGATCGGATCGGATGCGTCAGCGTCCACCCCCGCCGCTCCCGCCCCGGCGGCATTCCCCGACAGCGCCTCCGCCCCGGCGCGCGCCATGCCCATCGACGATGGCACGATCCGCACCGAGCCCGGGTCGCGCCTGTCGCTGCAGCGCCTCACGGTGTTCACGCCCGAGCGCGAGCGCGTGATCGTGCGCGACATCTCGCTCGACCTGGAGCCGGGCGCGGGCCTGATGATCGTCGGCCCGAGCGGTGTCGGGAAGAGTTCGCTGTTGCGAGCCATCGCCGGTCTGTGGACGGCGGGCTCGGGGCGGATCGTGCGCCCCGAAGGCGCGGACATGCTGTTCCTGCCGCAGCATCCCTATCTCGCCGTGGGCGATCTGCGCTGCCAGCTGCTGTATCCGAATGCCGAACGCGAGGTGTCCGACATGGAGCTGCTCGAGCTTCTGCGACGGGTGAACCTGCCTTTGCTCGCCGAGCGCGCCGGCGGCCTGCACGTCGAGCGCGACTGGGCGAAATTGTTGTCCGTGGGCGAGCAGCAGCGCCTCGCGCTTGCCCGCGTGCTGCTGGCGCGCCCCCGGTACGCGATGCTCGACGAGGCAACGAGCGCGCTCGATGCGGCCAATGAGGAGGCGGTCTATCGGCAACTGGTGCAGAGCGCGACGACGCCGGTCAGCGTCAGTCACCGGGCTTCGCTGCTGCGGTTCCACCGGCTCGTGCTGGAACTCTCCGGAGACGGCCGCTGGGCCGTGCACCCGGCCGCGGACTATCGATTCGCCTGAATCGGATCCGGTCCTTTGCTGCTGGCACCTCGCAGGTGCTTGGCGAGGAATCGCAGAATCCGTTGCTCGTACGCTTGCGGTTGGAAGTCGTGGAGATCGCTGTGCCTCTGAGACAGCCAAGGCAGGTGCGACTCCTCGTAGCCCGGGCTCCGCCCGGGGCGGTGCATCGTCGCGCGACCACGACAAGTTGCGTCCCGGGCAGAGCCCGGCTACGGGAGCCGGCTTTGACGACATACGCGGCGCACGCTTGAGAGATGACGAGGAAGGCAAGGCACGTCCGCGACCTTCAGCCGATCGGGAGCGGGGCCCACGGCGCCCTTCTTGCTAAACTCCTCCGGTCCCCTCGCCTTGCACTGGAGAAGTTCGCATGTCCGTCTTGCGGTTCGTGGTGTCCGTCTCGCTGCTGGTATTCCTCGGCGCTCCCCTCTCTGGTGCGCAGGAGCCCGTGAAGGGCGGAACGCTCACCATGGTGGTGCAGCCCGAGCCGCCTGGCCTGGTGTCGGCCTTCAATTCCGCGGGCCCCATCGGCGTGGTCTCGACGAAGATCCTCGAAGGCCTCATCACGTACGACTACGACATGAACCCGAAGCCGAGCCTCGCCGAGACGTGGAAGGTGAGCCCGGACGGCAAGACGATCACGTTCAACCTGCGCAAGGGCGTGAAGTGGCACGACGGCAAGGACTTCACCTCGGCAGACGTCCAGTTCTCGGCCCTGAAGGTGTGGAAGGAGCTCCATCCGCGCGGCCGCTCCACGTTCGCGAAGCTCACGGCAGTCGAGACGCCTTCGCCGCTCATCGCCATCTTCAAGCTGTCGGAACCGTCGCCTTACATGATGTCCGCGCTCTCGGGCTACGAGGGGCAGATCCTGCCGAAGCACCTGTACGACGGGACCGACATTCCGCAGAACCCTTACAACAACAAGCCGGTGGGCACCGGACCCTTCGTCTTCAAGGAATGGCAGAAGGGCAACTTCATCCTACTTGAGCGCAACCCTGCCTACTGGGACAAGGCCAAGCCCTACCTCGACAAGATCGTCATGCGGATCATCCCCGATGCCTCCGCGCGTGCAGCCGCGTTCGAGACGGGTGAGGTTCTGCTCGGCGGCTTCAGCCCGGTACCGCTCAACGACGTGAAGCGCCTCGAAGCCACCGGCAAGTTCGATCTCGAGACCAAGGGCTACGAATACCTCGCGCCGCTGTTCCTGCTGGAGTTCAACCTCAAGAACAAGTACCTCCAGGACAAGCGGGTGCGGCAGGCTATCGCGCATGCGGTGAACAAGGATCTCGTCGTCAAGACGGTGTGGTTCGGATTCGGCAAGCCGGCCACCGGCCCCGTGCCTTCGGTCCTCACGCAGTTCTACTCGGCCGCGGTGCCGCAGTACCCGTTCGACATCAAGAAGGCGGACCAGCTGCTGGACGACGCCGGCTTCAAGCGCGGCACGGACGGCAAGCGTTTCAAGCTCGTGCACGACTTCCTTCCCTACGGGTCCGACTACCAGCGCACTGCCGAGTACCTCAAGCAGGCGCTCGGCAAGGTCGGCATCGACGTCGAGATCCGCAGCCAGGACACCGCTGCCTTCCTCAAGCGGGTCTATACCGACGGCGAGTTCGACATGACGAGCAACTTCTTCTACGCGCTGCCGGACCCCACCATCGGCGTGCAGCGCATCTACTGGACGAAGAACATCAAGAAGGGCGTGCCGTTCTCCAACGCCTCGGGCTATTCCAATCCCGAGATGGACAAGGTCATCGAGGCCGCGCAGATCGAGCACGACCGCAAGAAGCGCAAGGAACTCATCGGCCGCCTGCAATCGATCGCCCAGGAAGACCTGCCCGTGCTGGATCTCTTCGAGGTCCGCTTCTTCACGCTGGCCAACAAGAAGGTGCAGGACCACACCAACTCCGCGGAAGGCGTCTACGGTTCCTTCTCTGGCGTCTGGCTGAAGAAGTAGCGCCCCAACGCCATGCCGCGACTCTTCGGCTATCTCGCGCGCCGGGTGCTGCAGGCCGTGCCCATCGTGCTGGGCATCGCGGTCTTCAACTTCTTTCTGCTGCATCTCGCACCCGGCGACGCTGCGGACGTGCTGGCGGGAGAAGCCGGCGGCGCCTCCGAGGAGTACCTCGCGCAGATGAAGGCCAAGTTCGGCCTCGATCAGCCGCTCTATGTGCAGCTGGGACGCTACCTCGCCAACGTGGCGTCCTTCGACCTCGGGTTCTCCTTCCGCCACAACATGGCCGTGACCGAGCTCATCGCCGGCCGGCTGCCCGCCACGCTGCTGCTGATGGTCATGGCCGTGGCGCTCGCGTTCGTCGTCGGCATCGTCCTGGGCGTAACGGCTGCCCGCCATGTACGCAAGCCCATCGACAGCATCGTCTCCATCGTCGCGCTGCTGGCGTATGCCACGCCGATCTTCTGGATCGGGCTCATGATGATCCTGCTGTTCTCGGTGAATCTCGGCTGGCTGCCGTCCGGCGGCATGCAGACCATCGGCGCGGATCTTCAGGGCGCGGCTTACGTGTGGGACATCGCGCAGCACCTCGTGCTGCCGACGCTGACGCTTGCCCTGTTCTACCTCGCGCTCTACACGAGGCTCATGCGGGCCTCGATGCTCGAGGTGTACGGACAGGATTTCGTCACCACCGCCCGCGCCAAGGGGCTCGACGAACGCCGCGTTGCCTATCGCCACGTGTTCCGCAACGCCGTGCTGCCGATGGTCACGATGCTCGGCCTCCAGGTGGGCTCGCTTCTCGGGGGCTCCGTGCTGGTGGAGACTGTCTTCGGGTGGCCCGGTCTCGGGCGTCTCGCCTTCGAAGCGGTCTTCCAGCGCGATCACAACCTGCTGCTCGGCATCCTGCTGATCTCGTCGCTGCTCGTGGTCGGGGTCAACGTGCTGGTCGACCTCGTGTACGCGAAGCTCGACCCGCGGATCGAACTGCGATGAAGGACTTTCTGCGCCGCTTCGCCCGCAACCGTGCCGCGCTCGGCGGCGCGGTCATTCTGCTCGCCGTCATCGCCATGGCGCTGCTGGCACCCGTGCTGTATCCGGGCAATCCCTGGGACATGGTGGCCGAGCCGTTTCTCGCGCCGGGCGCCGACCCCGGCTATCCCCTCGGGTCCGACATGATGGGCCGGGACCTCGCCGCCGGCATCTTCCACGGTGCGCGGGTCAGCCTGCTCGTCGGCATCGTCGCGACGGCCGTCGCGCTGCTGCTCGGCGTATCGATCGGCGCGGTCGCCGGTTACTTCGGCGGCTGGGTCGACGACGTGCTGATGCGGCTCACCGAACTCTTCCAGACCATCCCGGCGTTCCTGTTCGCCATCGTGCTCGTGGCGATCTTCCAGCCGAGCGTCACCACCATCGTGCTGGCCATCGGTGTCGTGTCGTGGCCGCCGGTGGCGCGACTCACCCGCGGAGAATTCCTGAGCCTGCGCAGCCGGGAGTTCGTGCAGGCCTGCATCGCGATGGGGATGGGCGATCTGCGGATCATCGTGCTGCACTGTCTGCCCAATGCGCTGGCGCCGATCGTCGTCACCGGTTCGCTGATGGTGGCTACGGCGATTCTCACGGAAGCGGGGTTGGCGTTCCTCGGGCTGGGCGACCCGAACGTGATGAGCTGGGGCACCATCATCGGCGCCGGCCGCGAGGTCCTGCGATCCGCTTGGTACGTCTGTGCGCTGCCGGGCATCGCGATCCTGCTGACGGTGCTGGCGATCAACCTCTTCGGCGAGGGCGTGAACGACGCGCTCAACCCGAAGCTGAAGAACCGGTAGCCAATATGGCGCTACTGGACGTCCGCGGTCTGCAGACGCACTTCTTCACCCGGGCGGGTGTCGCCAGGGCGGTGGACGGCGTGAGCTTCACCATCGATGCTGGCGAGACCCTTGCCATCGTCGGGGAGTCGGGCTGCGGCAAGTCGGTCACGGCCTTTTCGCTGCTGCGACTCACCGCCGACCCGCCCGGCCGAATCGTCGGCGGCGAGGTGCTGTTCGAAGGGCAGGATCTGCTGAAGCTCCCGGAGCCCGAGATGCGCAGCGTCCGCGGCGACCGCATCGCGATGATCTTCCAGGAGCCGATGACCTCGCTCAATCCGGTGCTCACCATCGGCGATCAGATCGCCGAGTCGGTCATGCTGCACCGGAAGGTGTCGAAGCGCGCCGCAGAGGACCGTGCCGTCGAACTGCTGGAATTGGTCGGCATCCCGGAGCCCCGGCGGCGCCTCGGCGAGTTTCCGCACCGGCTGTCCGGCGGCATGCGCCAGCGCGCGATGATTGCCATGGCCCTCGCGTGCGAGCCCAGGCTGCTGATCGCCGACGAACCCACCACGGCCCTGGACGTCACCATCCAGGCCCAGATCCTCGATCTTCTCGACGAACTGAAGACCCGTACCGGCATGGCCGTACTGCTCATCACGCACGATCTCGGCGTCGTGGCACAGCACTCGCAGCGGGTCGCTGTCATGTACGCGGGCAAGGTGGTGGAGCAGGCCGTCACGGCCGAGCTGTTTGCGCAGCCCCGCCATCCCTACACGCAGGGATTGCTCGCTTCCATTCCCAGGGCCGGCGCCACGACGGAGCGGCTCACGGAGATTCCCGGCATCGTCCCGGCGCTGAACGACATGCCGGCCGGGTGCGCCTTCGCGCCGCGCTGTTCGCAGGTGATGGACCGTTGCCGTCAGAGTGCGCCGCCGCTCGTGGCGATCGGCGCCTCCCGCACGGTTGCCTGTTTCGCGGCGACGGAGCCGAAGGCCCATGGCTGATCCCGTGCTGTCCTTCCGCGACCTGCGCACGCACTACCCCACGCGAGGCGGTGTCGTGCTCGCGGTCGACGGCGTATCGCTCGATGTGATGCCGGGCGAGACCGTCGGTCTGGTGGGCGAGTCCGGCTGCGGCAAGAGCACGCTCGGCAAGACCGCGATGGGTCTGGTGAAGTCGACGTCCGGGTCGATCCTGCTGGACGGCGTGGAGATCTCGGGCCTTTCGCGGTCGGCACTGCGTCCGCTGCGTCCGAAGATGCAGATGATCTTCCAGGACCCCTACGCGTCCCTGAATCCGCGGATGTCCGTCGCGCGCATTCTCGAAGAGCCGCTGATCGTCCACGGCATCGGCACCGCTGCCGAACGGAAGGAGCGCGTGCGCTGGCTCATGGAAAAGGTCGGCTTGCGTCCCGAAGCGGGGAGCCGCCACCCGCACGAGTTCTCTGGCGGGCAGCGGCAGCGCATCGGCATCGCGCGCGCTCTCGCCCTGCAGCCGCGGCTCGTCATCTGCGACGAGCCCGTGTCCGCACTCGATGTCTCGGTCCGGGCGCAGGTGATCAATCTGCTGATGGACCTGAAGCGCGAACTGGGCCTCGCCTATCTGTTCATCTCGCACGATCTTTCGGTGGTCGAGCACGTGTCCGACCGCATCGCGGTGATGTATTTGGGCAAGCTCGTCGAGGTCGCGGAACGGCGCACGCTATGGACGCAGCCGCGGCATCCGTACACCAAGGCGCTGATCTCGGCGGTACCGAGCACGTCACCCGGGGCATCGAGCGTCGGTCGCATCCGGCTGACGGGGGACCTGCCGAGTCCGATCGATCCGCCGTCCGGGTGCCGCTTCCGCACACGATGTCCGCTGGCGATCGACCGCTGTACCGTGGAGGAACCCGCTCTGCGTACTCTGGCCGAGGGTCAGCTCGTCGCCTGCCATCGGGCGGACGAGGCCGCATGACGGTCCTGCCGTCGAGTCAGTAGAAGCGCTTCGTGATGAACCGGAAGCCGAGGGTGATCCACTCTGTACGATTCGCGCCGGTCAGCTGGAAGCCGTAGGTCGTGTCGACCTGCAGGTGATCCGGAATGATCCAGTAGCGCACGCCAGCCTGGGAAAACCGGTCGAAGCCCGTGGCGCCATAGACTTCGCCCAGCAGCATGAACCGTGGTGTGAGGTAGAACTCGCCGCCGACGCCGTATAGCAGGCCCCGGCGTTTCTCGTCCCGGTTGTCCACGCCGCCGATGTTCGTGAGCAGTACGAACTTGTCGTCCCAGTAGGACTTCGAGATCGGGACGTAGAAGTACCGGTTGGCCAGCAGGTTCTGCCGCAGGTTGATGTCCGCATGCCGCACCACACCCACCGCCAGCCCCCAGCCCCAGTCGTTGGTCTCCAGCGGACGGAAGATGGTTTTGCCCTGAAACTGGTAGTCGCGCTGGGCGGGGCTGGACGGTTCGTCGCTCCGCTGAAATCCCATGCCCGCGGTCAGTTCGATGCCGAACGGATTGCACGCGGGCAGCGCCCAGGCCTCCTTGCTTTCCGGATTGCTCTTGACCCAGGACTCGACCTGACAGGCACCCTGGTCGACGACGCGTGCGTCGTCCACCACGAAGGGGCGGGCGGCCAGCGCCACGGAAGAGCTGGCAGAAAGCAGAGCGCCAGCGAGAAGCGGGGCGAGTCTGTGCATGGTGGAAATCAAAAGCGTCGTGGTCGTATGCACTCGAAGGTGCGTTTCGGTGCGATGCGGGACGACTCGCACCGCGTCGACATTCTTGCACGGGCCAACCAGTTCGCGCATCGAAGCGCTCTCGCTGAGCGTGAGCCGACTCCGCCCCCGATCGGACCGGGTCACCGCTGCCGGCTTGGGAAAGCCGGCAGCGAAGGGTAAGCTCGCCGGACCATTCCCGCTCCGGGGTTCCCCATGACCGACAGCCAGACACCGAGACACACCGACGAGCCCCGTCGCGTCGTTCGCATCGGCGGCGCCTCCGGCTTCTGGGGCGACAGCATGGTGGGCGCGCCGCAACTGGTGAATTCCGGGCTGATCGATTATCTGGTGTTCGACTACCTGGCCGAGACCACGATGGCCATACTTGCGGCGGCGCGTGCCCGGCAGCCGGAACTCGGCTACGCCACCGACTTCGTGGACATCGCGATGAAGACGGTGCTGCCGGAGGTGATGCGTCGGGGCATCCGGGTCATCGCCAACGCCGGAGGCATCCATCCGCGCGGTTGCGCGAAGGCGCTCGAAGCACTGGCCGCGACCCTGGGTCTCTCGCCGAAGATCGCCGTGGTCGAGGGCGACGACATCCTGGCCCGGATTCCGCGTCTTCGCGAAGGCGGCGTGCGGGACATGTTCACCGGCGAGCCGCTGCCCGATGCCGTGCTGAGCGCCAATGCCTATCTCGGCGCATTCCCCGTGGCGCGCGCACTGGCGGCCGGGGCGGACATCGTCATCACGGGTCGCGGCGTCGACAGCGCTGTGACGCTCGGCCCGCTCATCCACGAGTTCGGCTGGACCGCAGACGATCTCGATGCTCTCGCCGGCGGCAGTCTTGCCGGCCACATCATCGAGTGCGGCTGCCAGGCGACCGGAGGCCTCTTCACCGACTGGCAGGAAGTGCCCGACTGGGCCGGCATCGGTTACCCGATCGTCGAGTGCGCGGCGGATGGTTCGTTCGAACTCATCAAGCCGCCGGGTACGGGCGGCATCGTCCGGCGGGCGTGCGTGGCGGAGCAGATGCTCTACGAAATCGGGGACCCTGCGGCCTACGTCCTGCCCGACGTGGTGTGCGATTTCCGCGAGGTGCGCATCGCGCAGATCGACGAAGCACGGGTGCGCGTGACCGGGGCGAAGGGCCGTCCACCCACGGAGACCTACAAGGTGTCCGCCACCCACCGGGACGGCTACCGCTGCGCCGGCAGCATGGTGATCGTGGGGATCGATGCAGCTGCCAAGGCCCGGCGCACCGGCGAAGCGATCCTCGCGCGCACTCGCGCCATCCTCGCGGGTCTCGGCATGCCCGACTTCTCGTCGGCGACGATCGAACTGCTCGGTGCCGAAACGCTGTACGGTCCCCGCGCCCGTGCCGTGCAGTCGCGGGAGGTGATGTTCCGTGTCGTCGTGGACCATCCGATGAAGCAGGCGCTGGAGATCTTCGCGCGCGAGATCGCGCCCTCTGCCACGTCGTGGTCCCCGGGCACGACGATGCCGGCGGGCGGACGGCCCTCGCCGTCGCCGCTCGTGAAGCCGCTGGCGTTTCTGCTCGACAAGGCTGAAGTCCCCGTCACGGTGCAGGTCGGCGGCGAGGTCATCGTGGTGCCGATCACCGGCGGTGTCGATGCCGTGGCATCACCGTCCACGCCGCCGCCGGCGACATGGATCGACCCCGCCGGGGAGGCGACGGTCGACGTGCCGTTGGTGCGGCTGGCGTGGGGCCGCAGCGGTGACAAGGGCGACATCGCGAACATCGGTCTGATCGCGCGGCATGCGGAGTGGCTGCCGCTGCTGTGGGCGCGGGTCACGCCCGAGGTGGTGCGCGAGAGCTTTGCGCACCTCGGGGTCACTCGCGTCGAACGCTTCCACCTGCCCGGGATCGCCGCGATGAATCTGCTGCTGCATGACGCCCTCGCAGGCGGCGGGCCGGCATCGCCCCGATTCGATCCTCTGGGCAAGGGGTTCGCGCAGATGCTGCTCGACCTGACCGTGCCTGTGCCCGCCTCCGTGGCCGCGGCGATTCCCGGATGACGTCACGCCGGGGCGGCAGGCTCCGGGCGTATTTCCACGACAACGCGACCGGCCTGTACCTGCTGTCCGACCGCCGCGCGTAACGCGATGACCTCCCCGCTCACGGTCGCCACGTGCGGGTGTTCCATCTTCATCGCTTCGAGCGTGAGCAAGGTCTGGCCTGCCCGGACCCTGTCGCCAGCGACGACCGCCACTGCCACGATCCGTCCGTTCATCGAGGCCCGAACGCGTCCGTCGCTCGACCCGGAGTTGCCCGGCCCTGTGCTCGCGGCGAGCGTGCTGTCGACGATCTCGAACGTCTCCGCGAGGTGGCTCACCCAAAGACGCCGGCCCTCCCGGTGAAAAGCCACACTGATGGTCACGCCGTCGACGATCGCGTGGAGGCGGCATCCGTCGCGATGCGTGACCGCGATCCGATGCTCGCTCTCGCCCAGGCTTACCCTGTACTGCGCGGGCGCGATGGCGGTGAGTGTGGCTCGACAGTCGCGACTGTCCATTTCGAAGCGCATGGGCACCGGCAGGCGATTGACGAGCAGTCGCTCGCCAGGAGGAGGAACGCCTCGCGGTTCCTCCCGAAGCAGCACGGCCGCGAGTGCTGTGACGAAGTGCGCCGCGGTGTCGTCGCGTTTCAGCAGTGCCGGCAGATGGGAGCCGATGAAGGCAGTGGTGGCGTCGCCGTCGGCGAATACCGGATGGGCGAGGCAGCGCGCAAGAAAGGCCTGATTGGTCCGTACGCCCAGCGCGACGAGATCCTCCAACCCTCGGCGCAGAGCGCGGCGCGCGTCCGCGCGCGTGGGGCCGTGCGCGACGAGCTTCGCAATCATTGAGTCGTAGAAGGGCGGCACCTCTGCGCCGTCGCGTAGCGCGTGCTCGACGCGCAGTGTTGCCGGCGGCGCCCAGAGTGCGACGCGGCCGCTCTGCGGAAGGAACGACGCCTGCGCGTCTTCCGCGCAGAGGCGCACCTCGATGGCATGGCCCGAGAATCGGATGTCCTCCTGCTGCAGCCCCAGTGGCTCCCCTGCGGCGACGCGCAGCTGCATGGCCACCAGATCCAGACCGGTGACGGCTTCCGTGACGGGATGCTCGACCTGCAGTCGAGTGTTCATCTCCATGAAGTAGAAGTTGCCATCGCGATCGAGGAGGAATTCGAGCGTGCCCGCGCCTTCGTAGCCGATGGCCTTCGCCGCGGCGACCGCGGTGGCGCCCATGCGATCCCGCAAGGCGGCCGGCACGGCGGGCGAGGGCGTTTCCTCGATCAGTTTCTGGTGCCGCCGCTGCACCGAGCAGTCGCGCTCGCCGAGGTGGACGGCGTGGCCGTGGCGATCGGCGAACACTTGAATCTCCACGTGGCGCGGCTCGGCGATGGCGCGCTCGAGGATCACGGTCGGGTCGCCGAACGCGTTCTGCGCCTCGGACTTCGCGCTGCGCAGCAGAGCGTCGAACCCGTCGGCCGAGACGACGAGCCGCATGCCGCGGCCCCCGCCTCCCGCAACGGCCTTGATCATGACCGGGTAGCCGATACGAGCGGCCTCATCGCGCAGATGGACCTCGCTCTGGTCCTCGCCCTGATAGCCGGGCACGCAGGGCACGCCGGCCTCCAGCATGAGCCGCTTCGCGCCGGCCTTGTTTCCCATCGCCGCGATCGCTTCCGGCGAGGGGCCGATGAAGACGAGACCCGCCGTGCGGCACGCCTGCGCGAACGTCGCGTTCTCCGCGAGGAAGCCGTAGCCGGGGTGCACCGCGTCTGCCCCGGTGCGGCGGGCGGCATCGAGGATGGCCGGGATGTTGAGATACGACTGCGACGGCAGTGCATCGCCGATGCACACGGCTTCGTCGGCCTCGCGAACGTGGCGGGCCTGGGCGTCGGCGGCGGAGTACACGGCCACCGTGCGCAATCCGAGCGCCCGCGCACTGCGCATCACGCGCAGGGCGATCTCGCCGCGATTGGCGACGAGCACCTTTCCGAACGGTGTCGAACGCGGCGCGGTGCTCACGGCCGCGCCACGGAGAACTGCATGCGTTCGGGCTGCCGGGCGTCGCCCTCGCGACAGACGGCCAGGACCTCCGCTAGCACCGCCCGCGTGTCGCGCGGGTCGATCACGCCATCGTCCAGGACGAGCGCGCTGGTGGTGAACACACTCATCTGGTTGTCGAAGCGCTCCACGATCCTGCGTTCCATGTCCGCGATGGCGGCGGTGTCCGGCGCCACGCCCTTGCGGCGGGCCGCGGCTTCCGTGACGATGGCCATCGTGCGCGCTGCCTGCTCCCCGCCCATCACGGCGGTCTTCGCGTTGGGCCAGGCGAAGCAGAAGCGCGGATGGAATCCCCAGCCGCACATGCCGTAGTTGCCGGCCCCGAAGGACGCGCCGCAGTAGATCGTGATCTGCGGCACGGTCGCATTCGTGACGGCCTGGATCATCTTGGCGCCGTGCTTGATCATGCCGGCCTCTTCGTAGGCGCGGCCCACCATGTAGCCGGTTGTGTTGTTGAGATAGAGCAGCGGCGTGCGCGACTGGCAGCAGGCCTGGATGAAGTGCGTGGCCTTGCTGGCTCCGGCAGGATCGATGGGGCCGTTGTTCGTGATGATGCCCAGCGGGTGACCGTGCAGGTGCGCGTGACCGCACACCGTGGCCGGACCGTAGTTGCTGCCGAACTCCAGAAACTCGGAGCCGTCGACGATGCGTGCAATGACCTCACGCATGTCGACCGGGCGCTTGTGGTCGAGAGGCATGACGCCGAGCAGTTCCTCCGCATCGTACTGGGGCGGTTCGAACGCGCGCGCTGGCGGCGCCGCCGGCCAGTCGATGTGCGCGAGGATGTCCCGTGCGATGCGGATGGCGTCGCGATCGTCCTCGGCCAGATAGTCCCCCAGCCCGGAGATCGAGGTGTGCATCTCGGCACCGCCGAGCTCTTCCTCCGTCGCCACTTCCCCCGTTGCTGCCATGAGCAGCGGCGGACCGGCCAGGAAGGCGCGGGAACGGCCCCGCACCATCACGATGTAGTCGGACAGGCCGGTCTGGTAGGCACCGCCCGCAGTGGAGGAGCCGTGTGTCACGGTCACGACGGGCAATCCGGCGGCGGACAGCCGCGCGAGATTGCGAAAGAGATTGCCGCCGCGAACGAAGTCCTCGACGCGGTAGGTCATCAGATTGGCCCCCGCACTTTCCACCAGCTGCACGTAGGGCAGCTTGTTCTCGAGCGCGAGTTCCTGGACGCGCAGCTGCTTGTCGAGCCCCATGGGCTGCAGCGCGCCTGCGTCGATGCCGGAATCCGATGCGCTCACCATGCAGCGCACGCCGGACACCCAGCCGATGCCGGCGATCACACCGCCGCCGGGAACACTCTTGTCGAGATCGGGATGGTCCAGGCCGAGGCCTGCGAGGGTGGACAGCTCCAGAAAAGGAGTCCCGGGATCGAGCAGGAGCGCCACCCGTTCACGGGGGAGCAGCTGGCCACGCTGTTCGAAGCGACTGCGCGAGGCCGCCGACTTGTCCGCGGTTCGGCGCTCATAGAGTCGGACGCGCTCCAGCAGGGCCAGCATGCCGGCCCGGCGTGAGAGAAAGGTCTCGTCGCCGGTATCGAGGGTGGATTCGATTCTTGCCATGGGGGTGGAGGATACGTCGAACCGGCCGGGCATGCCGCGCCCCAGCTCGCAATGCCACCGGAATCCCCGAGCCGAAAATGGTGCAAAGTACGTCCGCAGGGTTCGAGGCGGAAGCCATCCGTCCGGCGGGCGACCCGACCGCGAATCCGGCAGACCGCTGTCCCGAACGAACTACAAGCGGGCCGGGATTTCCCAGGCCCCATCCATGGAGGACGTACAGCATGAAGAGGCAAACACGCGCGCTCATTGGAGCGCTGGCACTCAGTTTCGTCGCCGCGGGCCCCGCGGCGGTCGCGGCGGATCTGGAGAAGACGAAGCCCGAGAACGTCGGGCTTTCGTCGGACCGGCTCGCCCGGGTCGATGCGGTAGTGAAGAGCTACATCGACGCCGGACAACTCACCGGTGCCGTGGTCGCGGTGGCCCGCAGCAACAAGATCGTCCATGAGAAGAGCTACGGCAAGCTCGACGCCGACTCCGGCGCCGCCATGCCGCAGGATGCGATCTTCCGCATCGCGTCCATGACCAAGCCCATCACGAGCGTCGGCATCATGATTCTCGTGGAGGAGGGCAAGCTGCTCCTCGCCGACCCGATCTCGAAGTACATCCCCGAGTTCAAGGACGCGAAGGTGATGGTGCCGCGCGATCCGGCGGATGCGTCGAAGGGTTACGACACCGTGCCCGCGAAGCGCGAGATCACCATCATCGATCTGCTCGCGCACACCTCGGGCATCAGCTATCGCTTTTGGGGCAGACCCGTGGCTGCGCTATACGAAGAGGCCGGCGTGCACGACGGCCTGGAGCCGACAGCCGGGACCATCGGGGAGGGCATGCGCAAGCTCGCGAAGCTGCCGCTCGCGATCCAGCCCGGGTCGGCCTACGAGTACGGCCTCAACACCGATCTGCTGGGCTACCTTATCGAGGTGGTGTCGGGCATGCCGCTCGACCAGTTCTTCAAGACGAAGATCTTCGACCCGCTGGGCATGAAGAACACGCAGTTCTACATCTCGGAGGCGCAGCGCGCGAAGCTTGCCGGCATGCTGGTGCCGGACGGCAAGGGCGGCATGATGAAAGCGCCCGAACAGCCGACCCGCTGGGGCGCGCTCGTCTTTTCTCCGGGCGTGCCGTACGCCGCCAACCGGACCTACTTCTCCGGGGGCGGCGGGCTCAGTTCGACGGCGCCGGACTATCTGCGCTTCTGCCAGATGCTCCTGAACGGCGGCCGCCTCGACAACGTCCGCATCCTCGGACCGAAGTCGGTGGAACGCATGTCCAGCAATGCGATCGGCTCGTTGAGCGTGTGGGACTCCTACAGCCCCGCTGCCATCGGCAACCTTGGCGACAAGTTCGGTCTCGGGTTCGGCATCAAGTCCGAAGCCGGCCAGAACGAGCTGGGCTCCGTGGGCGAGTACATGTGGGCGGGCATCTTCAACACCCGCTTCTGGATCGATCCGAAGGAGAGAATCGCCATCGTCTTCCTCGGCCAGCGCATTCCGCGCGCACCCGAGATCGAGGCGAAGGTGCACAACGCGGTGTATCAGGCAATCGAACGATAGTGGTGTAGCCCGGACGAGGCGCGATTGCGCCGACTCCGGGAGCGACGTGCATTCCATCGCGCGGCACGACCCCGGAGTCGCGGCTGTCGCCGCTCGTCCGGGCTACACGATGCACGCGTCGCACCACATCGCAACGGTGGCCCGTGGCTTGGACGGCGGGGCGA
>LNDV01000019.1 GCA_001464765.1 Betaproteobacteria bacterium Ga0077526 | reverse complement strand
GGCCCGTAGCCCGGAGTCGGCGCGATCGCGCCGACTCCGGGAGCCGTACCTTGCCATTTCCACGCAAGCGTTCAACCTTCTACCCGAATCGACTGCGTGCCGACGCTGACGCGCCGCGACTTGCTGGCCGGATCGAACGGAACCTTCCGTTGGACGCCGCTGTCATGTCGCCCCGACCCGCATTGACATCCGCGAATTGATTTCCCGTTTCCTGACGGCGACTCGCGCAAGGGCGGACATCACATCGCGTTTCTGTTTGCGCCACGTCAAACGGATTCATGGACGAGTGCAATTTTTCTCCGCGAAGGCTTCTCATCGAGCCTTGCCCTGCGGTACGCTTCACACTTTTTGCGAAGGAGGAAACGCGTTGAACAAGGGTGAACTGATCGAAACGCTGGCCGAAGCGAACGAGATGTCCGTGAGCCAGTCCCGTCGTTATCTCGAATCGATGCTCGAACTGATCGAGAAGAAGATCAAGAAGGGTGAGGAAGTCAATATCACCGGCTTCGGCAAGTTTGAAGTCGTGAAGCGCGCGGGCCGCAAGGGCCGCAATCCCGCGACTGGCGAATCTATCAAGGTGCCGGCTCGCAAGGTGCCCAAGTTCGTTGCCGGCGCCTCGCTGAAGCGTTCCATCAGCGGCAAGTGAGTTCGGGCGGGCCTGCCCGCCAAATGGTTTCCGCTGGCGCACCGCCCGATTCGGTGCCGTCAGCGGAACACCCGGTCCAAAGCACCCGTCGTCCCTTCCCTTCGTTGATTGCCGATTCACGCTGACAACCGCAGTGTGCCATGACTTGTTTACCGGTCTGGCGACCGTCTGCCGTTCGTGTTTGCCGAATCACAGCCCCCGCATCTTCCGCAGCCTGTGTTGCACGAGGCGGCCCCGGGTTTGCCCTGCGGTGCCGTGGCTCCCGCGGCCTGCTTGCGCCACGCACGCGGCATGAATGTCCGCACGGCGTGCCAGGCCGCTGCCCCCACGATTGCAATGACCACCCCGATTTCGAGAACGCCGGTCATCATCCGCCCACCCACAGGGCCACGCGGTAGGTGATGAACGAGGCCAGATACGCCAGTGCGAACAGATACGCGGCCATCAGGATCGGATAGCGCCAGCTGTTGGTCTCCCGCTTCACGACGCCGAGGGTCGAGATGCACTGCGGTGCAAACACGTACCACGCGAGCAGCGACAGCGCGGTCGGCAGCCCCCAGCTCTGCGCGATGATCGGTAGCAGCGAGTTGGACAGGTCGTCGCCGGTCTGAGACAGCGCGTACACCGTACCCAGCGCCCCGACTGCCACTTCGCGCGCCGCAAGCCCGGGCACGAGCGCGATGGAGATCTGCCAGTTGAAACCGATGGGCGCGAACACGTGTTCGAGCAGCCGGCCCAGCATCCCCGCGAAGCTGTAGGTGATCGGGGCCTCCGTGGCGCCCGCCGGCGGAGTGGGAAACGAACTGAGGAACCAGAGCAGGATCATCAGCGACAGGATGATGCCACCGACCCGCGCCAGGAAGATACGTGCGCGCTCCCACAGACCGATCGCCAGACTGCGCGCGTTGGGCCAGTGATAGTCCGGCAGTTCCATGAGCAGCGGCTGGATGCGGTCCCGGCTGCCGAAACGCTTCAGCACGAAACCCACCGCCATCGCGCTCACCACGCCCGCAACGTACAGGGCGAACAGGACGATGCCCTGGAGGTTGAAGAGCCCTCCCACGTCGCGACTGGGGATGAAGGCTGCGATGATCAGCGCGTACACGGGCAGGCGAGCCGAGCAAGTCATGAGCGGCGCGATCATGATCGTCACCAGCCGTTCGCGCGGGTTGCGGATCGTGCGGGTGGCCATGATGCCCGGCACCGCGCAAGCGAAACTGGACAGCAGCGGAATGAAGGCGCGACCCGACAGGCCCACCCGACCCATGAGGTTGTCGAGCAGGAACGCGGCACGGGGAAGGTAGCCGCTCTCTTCCAGCGACAGCACGAAGAAGAACAGGATGAGAATCTGCGGCAGGAAGACGATGACGCTGCCCACGCCGCCGAGGATCCCTTCCACAAGCAGGCTGCGCAGCAGGCCCGGCGCGAGTTGCGATTCGAGGGTACGGCCGACCCAGGCCACGCCGGCTTCGATCCACTCCATCGGCGGTTGGGCCCAGCTGAACACCGCCTGGAACACGAGAAACAGCACCGTCGCGAGGATGACCGGCCCTGCCACCGGATGCAGGATCACGCGGTCGATGCGGTCGTTCGCGGTCTCGCCCTGTGGTGTCTCGCGCACGGCGACTTGCAGGATCCGCGCGACCTCGGCGTGGAGAGCCGGCAGTGACAGCGGCGGGGCGGAGGGCGTGGCGACGGGCATCGCAAGCTTCCCGTGGAAGCTCTCCAGCGCATCGAGCAGGGCCTGCTCACCGCCGGACTGCACGGCGACGGTCTCGACCACGGGGACGCCGAGTTCCTTTGAAAGGGCCGGGACATCGATCAAGGTGCCTCGACGCCGGGCGACGTCGGCCATGTTGAGCGCCACGATCATCGGGCGACCCAGCCGCGCGACCTCCAGCACCATCCGCAGGTTGAGCGCGAGGTTGGAGGCGTCCACCACGCAGATGATGCCGGACGGCGGCGACTCGTCGTCGCGCTGGCCCAGCAGCACGTCACGGGTGACGGCTTCGTCCGGTGTGGCCGCGTTGAGGCTGTACGCGCCGGGAAGATCCAGGATGCGCCACGCGCGCCCCGACGGTGAGACGAACCGGCCTTCCTTCCGCTCCACCGTCACGCCCGCGTAGTTGGCGACTTTCTGGCGGGCGCCCGTGAGCCGGTTGAACAGCGCTGTCTTGCCGCAGTTCGGTTTGCCCACCAGGGCGAGGGTCAGGGGCGCAGCAGCGCCGGAAGCATCCATCGGAGGTCTGTCGTCAGCCGGGAGCGGTTGAGGCCACCGCGACGCGTACGAGTTCCGCCTCGAACAGCCGAAGTGCGAATGTGGCGCGCCCGATGCGTACGGCCACCGGGTCGCCCGAGGGTGGCGCCGCGGCGATGACCCGCACAGACGCCCCCGGAATGAATCCGAGTTCCATCAGCCGATTGGCGTGCTCCGCCAGTGCCGGCAGGTCGGGGATGGGGACTTCCACCACCTTGGCCGGGACATCTTTCGGAAGCGAGGCCAGCGTGAGCCCGGCGGGCCCGGCGGGGCGGCGCGTGTCGATGACCAGCGGAGCGTTCATTGCCAGGGTTGTCAGCGAGTGCGGTCTGCAGGGGCCGCTATCCGCGCGGGCCTTGCGGCGTGTCGTGGCAGGAATGCCTTATTGACAATCGTTCTCATCTTAGCGCAACGCTCCGCTGTGCGGCGAAGCGTCTTCGCCCGCAATAGGCTGATGCCCGGGCGAGGGCGCCCGACGAAGACACCATCCCCGGCACTGGAGCCCCGCGGCCGATTGGCCTATCTTCGCCTCCAGGGAAGGTCCGCATAACCTACGCGACCGCGCAGGTTGTGCGGACCTTCCCTATCAACACACACCAACGACTATTCCGGAGGAACGCGCCATGCCTGCCATCGACAACCCCACCAAGAGAATCCTCGCGTCCGGCGGTCTGTCCGTCGGCATCGGGGTGCGCAGCCTGCGCGGTATCGAAGTGGCGCGTGCGATGAAGACGGCGGGATTCGACTTCCTGTTCATCGATCTCGAGCATGGCACGACGTCCATCGAGACTGCCTCGGCCATCTCCATCGCTGCGTTGGATGCGGGCATCACGCCCATCGTTCGCGTGCCCCACATGGAGCTGAAGATGGCGAGCCGCTGCCTCGACGGTGGCGCCCTGGGGATCGTCGTGCCGCACGTCGACACGCCGGAGGAGGCCGAAGCCGTCGTCGCCGCGCTCCGCTTCCCGCCCATGGGGCGGCGTTCCATCGGTGGCGGTTACCCGCAGTTCGGATTTGCGCCCGTGCCGGCCATGGAGGCGGTGACCGCCCTCAACGAGGCGACGCTCGTCATCGTGATGATCGAGACGCCCACTGCCGTCGCCAATGTCGAGAAGATCGCCGCAGTCCCTGGCATCGACGGATTGCTCCTCGGGACCAACGATCTCTGCCTGGAACTCGGCATTCCGGGAAAGCTCGATTCCCCGCAGATCGTCGCGGCCATCGATGCCGTGGTCGGCGCGTGCCGCAAGCATGGCAAGTGGCCGGCGCTGGGCGGCGTGTACTCCCGTGAGCTCTTGCAGCCCTACCTCGCCCGCGGCATGCGCATGGCGCTCGCAGGCAACGATCTGGCGCTGTTCATCTCCGCTGCCAGCGCGCAGGCGGCGTTCGTCCGGTCGTGCGCCATCGATAAGTGAACCACCGCCCCCGGGCGGAGCCCTGGCTACGGGAGCGCCCGCGCGCAGCGCCGCTCTTCCCTCTTCCCCCTTCCCCCTCACCCGCTACACTCCCGGCATGACCGAACAGCTCTCACTCTTCACCGGTGACCCCGACCCCAAGGGCCGACCGTCCCAGCGACTGCCGGCGCCCGCACCGCAGTCGCCGGAACTCCGGGCGCTGGGTGCGGCGTTGCCTGCGGGGCTGTATCTGGGGACCTCGTCCTGGTCGTTCCCCGGCTGGGCGGGGCTCGTGTACGACACGCCCTATGACGCAACGCTGCTCTCCCGGTCCGGACTGGCGGCCTACTCGGCGCATCCGGTGCTGCGGGCGGTGAGCATCGACCGCAGCTACTACGCGCCTGTTCCCCTCGACGACTATGCCGCCTACGCGCAGCAGGTGCCGGAGGGGTTCCGGTTCATGGTGAAGGCGCCGGCGGACGTCACGTCTTCGTGGATTCGCGATGACGCCGGCAAGCCCGGTGGCGCCAACCCCCACTACCTCGATGTGGACAAGGCGATCCGCGAGTTCGTCGGCCCCGCACGGGAAGGGCTCGGCGATCGCTGCGGCCCGCTTGTGTTCCAGTTTCCGCCGCAAGGGCGCACGGTCACGAGACAGCCGCGGACCTTTGCCGTGCGGGTCGGGGAGTTCCTGTCGGCCCTGCCGCGCGGAGGGCTTCATGCCATCGAACTGCGCGATCCGGAACTGTTCACCGACGAACTCGTGGGTGCCATGCGCGCGAGCGGCGCCACACTGTGCGTGAGCATTCATCCGCGCGCCATTCCGCTTGCGGAACAGGTCGCCATCCTCGGCTCTCTTCCGCCTGCCGAGCTCGTGGTCCGCTGGAATCTCAACCCTCGCCACCAGTATGAAGAGGCGAAGGCGCGCTACGCGCCGTTCAACCGGATGGTCGAGCCCGATCTCACGACCCGCGAGGCCATCGCCGCGCTCTGCCGGCAGTCGCTCATGGCCGGACGCCGTGCCATTGTCATCGCCAACAACAAGGCCGAGGGCAGCGCACCCCGGACCCTCGCGGCTCTCGCGCAGGACGTCGTCTCTCCCTGATCGTTGCATGGACTGAGTGCCGGGAAGATTGGCGCTTTTCTAAAGGCGGGTTCCGTGGTCGCCGATAACCGGTGAGTTCCGGTTCGGACCGGCTTTTGATACACGTCAAGCCTTGCTGTCCTACGCGCACTCTCGAGACCGTCTCCTGCCCCTGCTGGCCTTGTGCCTGATGCTGGCCGGTGCCCTATGGTGGTGGCAGTCCTCCACCGAAGACCGGCGGGTGGCCGTTGCCGAGCGGGTCGATCTGCGCGCCCAGGACCTCGTGTCCGCCTTGCAGGAGAACCTGCGCGGCCAGGCGGCCGTTCTCACCGGCATGGCGCAGTTCGTCGCCATCGCGCCGGAGATCAATCGTGAATCGTGGCGGGCATTCGTGCAGCGCTATGACGTCGCGCACCACTACCCTGCCGTGCGTGTGGTCGGCTTCGTACGCGCGGTGCGGCCAAGCGGACGCGATAGCCACGACGCCTGGATGGTCCGGGAGCACGGGTCCGGAGTCCGGAGCCTGCCCCCGGGCGTGCGCGCGCTGTATGCCCCCGTCACCCTGATGGAACCGGCCGAGCTCTATTCGAAGGACATCCTCGGTCTGGACCTTCTGGAGATTCCCTCCCGGCGCGAAACCATGTTGCGGGCGGCGCGAAGCGGCGCCGTCGAAACCACGGCACCGGTCAAGCTCCTGATCAACTCGGACGGCGCGCCGCCGGTCGGGCAGCTCATGTATGCGCCGGTCTACAAGCGCGACGTCCCACTCAACACCGAGATTCAGCGCGAGGCCGGACTGGTGGGGTGGGTCTACCTGGCGCTCGACACCGAACGGATGTTCCAGACGCTGTGGGGGCGGCTGGAACCCGGGCTCGCGGTATCGGTGACCACGCGCGGCATGACCGGCACTGCACCGCTTTTCTCGGAAGGCGCTGACATCAAGCCTGCCGGCGTGCTGGCCAGCGTCAGTCGAACGTTGCATCTCGCCGGCGAGAATCTCCAGATCGAGGTGCGCGTCGACGAGCGGTTCCTGCCGGCGGCGCTTCGCAAGAGCCAGACCGTGACGCTCGTGATGGCCATCATCGCCAGTCTCGGCATTGCGGCGCTGTTGCGGGTCCTGATCCGGCGGCGCGACGACGCGCTCGAGCTTGCCGGGAAGATGACACACGACCTGAGGGTGCGGACGGACGAACTCCAGGCGATCCACGACCACTCCCCGCTGGGCATCTTCCGCCTCGATTCCAAAGTCACGACGATCACGCTCAACCAGCGTTGCGTGGACATGCTGGGATTCCGCGAACCGGTGATCGAGTTCTCGCTCTGGGCCAACAGCATTCATCCGGACGACGCGCCAGCGGTCCTTCACGACTGGGAACGCGCGCGTCACATGCGCGCACCCGTCGAAAGTGAGCTCCGATACCGGCATTCGGACGGCCGGACCCTCTGGCTCAACGTGAAGGCCGCGCCCATCGAGGCGGATGAAGGTCTCCCGGAGTACGTGGGTACGGTCGAGGACGTGACGCAACGCCGGCAGGACGCCCAGCTTCGGGAACGGAATCGTCAGTTCGTCAACGCGGTTCTGGATACGCTGCCCGTGTATGTCTTCGTGAAAGACGAGGCCCGCCGCTACGTCACGGTGAACGAGATGGGCTGCCGCTACGTAGGACGCACGCGCGAGGAACTGCTCGGTCGTACCGATGCCGAGGTGTTCGGGCCGGAGGCCGATGCATTGTTCGAACGACAGGACTGGGAAGCCCTGCGCACGGGGGAACTCACGCAGACGGAAGAGTCCTCCCGCAGCCACGCCGGCGATCTGCGCTGGATCCTCAAGAACAAGCGTGGTGTCACGCTCTTGGACGGCGCACGCTACATCGTCGCCGCATCGCTGGACATCACGGAACGGCGCGCGGCGGAAGCGCAGCTGGCCGACGCCCGACAGTTCATGGAAGACGTGATCGACACGCTCCCGAATCCCATCTTCGTGAAAGACGGGAATCACCGCTGGCATACGGTCAACAAGGCGTTCCTCGAACTGGTCGGCAAGTCGCGAGAGGATCTCATCGGTAGCGACGACGCCCTCAGCATGGGCGCCGAGGAGGCGGAACGACGCAGGCGGGAGGACATCGCCTGCATCGCCGGCGAGAACATCGTGGTCGAAGATTTCGAGCCGACGGCCGACGGTTCCGATCGCTGGATGATCAAGAGCAAGTCGCGCGTGCGCCTGCCCGACGGCAGTCTGGGCGTGGTCGGCGCGCTGACCGACGTCACCCGTCTCAAGGAAGGTCAGCGCGAAGCCGCCCGCACGCGGGAGTTCCTGCGCGAGATCGTGGATGCCATTCCGCAGTCGATCTTCGTGAAGGATGAGAACCACCGCTTCCTGATCGTCAACCGATTCTTCTGCGAAGTCGTGGCCACGCCCGCCGAGCGCCTGCTGGGCAATGACGACCGCGTCTTCGCCAACGACACCTGGGCGCAGGTGGCGTTCGATACCGATAACGAGGCCCTCGACTCCCTGCAGACCTATCGCTCGGAAATTTCGATGAAGGACCTGAACGGGGCGGACCGATGGATGATGCGGACCAAGCGAGGCGTCCAGCTGAGCGACGGCTCCCGTTACGTGATCGGCGCCCATGCCGATATCACCGAGAACAAGAAGGCGATCCTGTCGGCGGAGCGCAGCCGGGATTTCCTGCAGGCGATCGTCAATGCCATTCCGAACCCGCTCCTCGTCAAGGACCGCACCCATCGCTTCGTGCTGGTCAACAACGCGATGGAAGGGGAGTTCTCGATCGTCGGTGAGGGGGAGGGTTCGGACGACGGCCCGCGAGACCACCGTTCGAACGAGAGCTATCGCGAGGCATCGCGGTCCGAGGACGACAGCGTGTTCCGCTCGGAGGAGCCGATGGTGTTCCAGGAGCGACTGGTCCGGGACGATGGTTCCCTGAGCGTCTGGTACAAGACCAAGCGCACAGTGCGACTGCCGGACGGCAGCGAGTTTCTGGTGGCGTTGCTCACCGATGTCACCCGGTTCCAGGAGGTGCAGGACGCGCTTTCCCGCAAGGAGACCCGCCTGCGAACGGTGAACGCGATCGCCGGTGCGATGGCACGCGGTGCTTCGGTAGACGAAGTGCTGCGGGCCACGGTCGAACAGATGAGTGCCACGTTTCCGTTCGGGCGGGCGAGTTTCGGATGGTTCCAGGGACAGGAGAACGTCGTGCGATACGCGTTCTCCGTTTCGAACAGCACACTGGAGCCATACGGTCCGGAGGTCTGCGACCTGTCTACCTATCCGCGTTACCTCGAAGCTCGCCGCACGAAAGACGTCCTGGTCTCCGAAGACATCCTCGCGGACCCGGACTTCGCCGAGATTCCCCGGGAGGTGTTCCAGGGTGCCCGGTCCGCGATCGAAGTGCCCATTCGTGCCGGGACCCAGCTCCTCGGTCTGCTCATGCTGGACGGTGACCAGCCCCGCAAGTGGTCCCAGGACGAGGTCGACATCGTCACCGAGGCCGCCGAATACCTGGCGGTATCGATCCGAGAGCATCTTGCCGAGCGCGACCGCGCTCAGGCGGCGCAAGCGCTGAAGGACAGCGAGGCGCGACTGCGACTGGTAAACCTCGTGTCCAGCCGGATCACTGCCGGGGACCACGTGTACAACGTGATCGAGAAGGCGGTCGACGATATCCAGACCATGTTCCCCTCGGGCCGCGTCACGTACTGGAGTGCGGGGGAAGACGGCTCGCTCAGTGCGACGGTGTGCAGCACGCCTCCGGAGGTCGCGAACATCGTCGGTCTCAAGATGCTGAACCCGATTCATCCCGCCCTGTTCGACGATGCGCGCCGGGCCACGGCCATCAGCGATGTTCAAAGCGAACTGCCTGAAGAAGCGTGGAGCCAGATCTCCAAGAACGGCGATGTCCGCAGCGTCATCGTCCTCCCGCTCATCCAGTCGGGCCACCGGCTTGGCGCACTCACGATCTCGATGGTCTACGCATACGAGTGGACCGACGCCGAAGTGCGCATGCTCTCCGACGTGAGCGAAGTGCTGGCCGTGGCAGTGCAGGGCGCGAACACGGAACATGAGCGGTCCCAGGCCGAAGCGGCCCTGCGCCACAGCGAGGCGCGTTTTCGCGGGCTGGCCGCGCTCTCGTCGGACTGGTTCTGGGAGCAGGACAACCAGTTCCGCTTCACATTGCTCTCCGAAGGGGCGGAAGACACGTCGACGGATGCCGCCGAAGACGGACTCGGCAAGACCCTGTGGGACAGCCCCAATGTCATGGCGCCCGACGACGATCCCGACTGGTTGGAACACAAGGCGTGCATCGTCCGGAACGAACCCTTCCACCACCTCGTCTTCCGGCAGCGGCGTGCCAACGGCGAGGTGCGTGTCGTCGAGATCAGCGGCGAGCCGCTGTTCGGGGACTGGGGCGAGTTCGTGGGCTATCGCGGCGTAGGGCGCGACATCACCGAACAGGTCCGGGTGCAGGAGGAACTGCGCGAGCACCGGGACAATCTGCAGCGCCTCGTCGAGGACCGAACCCAGGAGCTGCTGCTCGCGAAAGAACACGCGGAAGCGGCCAACATGGCCAAGTCGGAGTTCCTGGCCAACATGTCGCACGAGTTGCGCACGCCCATGCACGCGATCCTGTCCTTCTCCAAGCTGGGCCTGGACAAGATCGCCGCCGGCAAAGTGACGATCGACAAGCTAGACGGCTACATGTCACGCATCGATCAGAGCGGGCGCCGCCTGCTCGGTCTGCTGAACGATCTGCTCGATCTCGCGAAGCTCGAGTCGGGCAAGATGCGCTACGAGTTCGCGCAGGTCGATTTCACCACCGTGATGGGCAGTGTGATGTCCGAACTGGAGATGGTCGTGCGCAAGGGCGATCTCACTGTCCAGACGGACTACCGCGTGCGGGACCTCACGGTGTGGTGCGACGCCTTGCGCGTCGGGCAGGTGATGCGCAATCTGCTGTCGAACGCCATCAAGTTCACGCCGGCCGGCAAGGTCATTACCGTGCGCGTGAGCGATTGCGTGGTGGCTGCGGGGCGCCGGGTGGAGGACGACGGTGTCGTCGATGGTGTGCAGATCGACGTGATCGATCAGGGCGTCGGCATTCCGGACGCCGAACTGGATGCGATCTTCGACAAGTTCGTCCAGAGCAGCAAGACGAAGAGCGGGGCCGGCGGCACTGGCCTGGGCCTGGCGATCACGCGGGAAATCGTGGAGCAGCACGGCGGCACGATCGGGGCGGAGAACATGCCCGATGGCGGCGCGCGGTTCACATTTACGCTGCGGCGCGAGTCGATGCCGGAACCTTCGGAAGGTATGCCCGGCTCGCTGGGGGGGGAACAGATGCCGGCGCAGGCGGTGCAACTGCACTGACAGGGCGGGAAGGATCACCCGGGGGTGACCCTCCCGCAGGGCCTCACTTGAAGAGGTAGCCCACGCCCAGGTTGTAGTGGTTGAAGGCGGCCTGGCCGCTGTAGGTCGAACCCAGGTTGTTGAAGCGCAGGTACTCCAGCCGTCCGAACACGTTCGGCGTGAAGTGCACCTGCAGCCCCAATCCCCAATAAGAACGGAAGACGTTGGTGTCGTCGGTGAAGCCGTCGGACGACTCGTACTTCGTCTTGGCCCAGACGCCGCCGAACTTGACGAACACCGCCGTGTCGTCCGTCGCTTGCAGGAAGCCCACCAGAGCCACGTGCCCGCCCCGGATCTTGGACGTGGACGTGAACGTGCTGCCCCCGCCCTGGGCCCGAAGCGTCAGCCGGCCGAGGTCCGCGAAGCCGCCTTCCACCCCGAAGAACTCGTTGAAGCGATAGCCGATCAGGACGCCGGCATTGTTGCGCCGCCCGTCCACCGTGACGGAATCGAGGGGGCCACCCAGATTGCTCTCGGCCCGGGCGAGCGACGCCGAGCGGTCGTTGCCTTGAGACACACCGACGGTGCCGATGACATAAAGCCCGGTGCGATCCGGCGGGGCCTTGAACTGGGCGTGGGCCGCGCCGCATGCCGTCGACAGCATGAGGGCGACGAGGATCTTGTTTCGCATGATCGTTCACTCCGATGGATAAATGGCCAGCAACCCCTCACATCCCATGCGCATAAGGCCGGGGGAGCAGATTACTGATAACGGACGATCGGAGTCAAAGCTTTACAGGAAAAAGGGGGATGTGGGCCGCCCGGCGCCCGGAATCCGGGATCGCCGTATCCGGAATGACGATCGGGTGACGTGGCCGCCGCACTCGGGATGGCCGTAGCCCGGACGAGCGCCGCAAGGCGCGACTCCGGGGAAATGCCTTACACGCGAACACTGCCCCCGGGCGGAGCCCGGGCTACAAGATCGCCACCCCCGGGAAAACCTCCCCTCCCGGGGGTCGGTATCGCACCGAACAGACCGGCGGGCCCCGAAACGGCACAGTGCTCGCCACATGCCGCGGAGCCCGCGGCGGGAATCTCGTCGGAGGCACCTTTGAACCACTGCATTTTTGGAACTTCTCCGGCCGCAACGCCGGTCCTGTCGAATCCGGACCGCCGCACCCCCGGGCCCCGGGAGGCTCCGCCTCACCGGGGTCTGCGCATCGGGCGCCAGACGCGACTCACGGCAATCTATCTGGCATCGCTAAGTTTCATGACCTTTGCCGGCGCTGGCGATGCCGCGGAAGAACCCGCTTACCAGCTCGTCCGCAAGCTCGACGGCGTCGAACTTCGCCGCTATGCCCCGTACACCGTCGCCGAGGTCATGGTGCCGGGCCCCGCCGGGGACGCGGGCGCCAAGGCCTTCCCGATCCTTTCGGACTACATCTTTGGCAGGAACAAGGACGAACGGAAGTTCGCGATGACCGCTCCGGTCACGCAGACCGCCACGGGCACCACGCTGGAGACAGCGGAACTGGCTCCACCGTCCGGCGCCGCGCCGGGGTTTCTGGTGCAGTTCGTGTTGCCGAAGGGCATCACCGTCGCGACGGCACCGGAGCCGCTGGACCCCAGGGTCCGGGTGCGGGAAGTGTCGCCCGGTCATGTGGCTGTCATCCGCTACTCCGGTTTCTGGTCGGAGGCGAACTACACCGGTCACCTCGCCAGATTGCGGGAGTCTCTGCAGGCCGCCGGGATGACATCGACCGGCGAACCGATCTACGCGCGGTACAACGCGCCTTTCACTCCGTGGTTCATGCGCCGCAACGAGATCTGGCTCCGCCTGGTCGGCGAACGTGGCGGCTCGATCAGACCCCTGCCGGTTTTCGCCGGCAGGTGATGCGGATCTGCCTCAGTACACGAGATGCATGAGGTCGAGCACGTTGCGGACACCGGCGCTGCCCCAGGCCGCCCGTGTCGCCAGATCGCGCTCGGCCGTGCTGTGCGCGGCGCCGGTCAGGGTCACGTCGGCGCCTTTCACTTCGACGCCGATGGTCCGGGCATCGGAAGTCGCCCGGCGTTTCATGGCGGCCTCGATGTCCGCCTTGATGACGCCCGGCGACAGAGCGGGATGGATCGCGATCTGGTTGCTCACGCCCGTGACGCCCAGCAGATGCCGGACGCGGTCGGCCGCGGCCTCGCGCTGGTACTGCCATTCCACGTCGCCGGACAGCGTGATCCAGCCGCTCTCCACCCGGATCTTCACCGCGTCGGCCGGCAGGGAACTCGTCCAGTCCAGGATGTTCCGCGCGGACTGGGCAATGTCGGCATCGGTGCGCTGACCCGATTCGGGCAGTCTCACCGTCATCTCGACTGCCACGGCCCTTACACCGTGAACTCGCTGCGCTGCCTGTTCGGCATCCCACTTCTCCGCGAAGCTGCCGACATCGCCGGCGAGCGTCACGATACCGTCCTTGACCTCCACGCCGATATGCGTGGCGTGCACTGCGGCTTCCCACTTGAGTTCCGCCATCACTTCCTGCTGCAGCTGGGAATCGTTCTTCATGTGCGTGTATCCGGTGGATGGAAGGACCGGGAGCATGCGGCGCGCCGACCGGCGAGTCTGTGCGACACCGCACCGGCTCGGCGGCATCGCCAAGGCCCGCCCGCACCACACACACGCGATCGCGCGGGGCGTGCGGACTTGCTCGGCGGTGCCTCGATGTGTTCGCTGCCGAACGGTCGGAAACCGAACCTCCCGCTACCCTGATTGTTTCGGCGTCCCTGCCGCCCTGCAGCGGCGTCGCCTTGCCAGTCTGGAGAACATCATGAGTCGCAGGACCTCAAGCAACGGACCCGTTCCGACACCCGGTCGAGTGCCGCCGCCGCCCCAACCCCAGCCGCAGATTCCTCCAGTCGAACCGGTAGAGGTCCTCGGCCGCCACAAGAACGCAGGACAGAAGGACCACAAGGGCGCGCGTTGAGCGCGGCACCCGGCGAACCGGCCCTCCCGGTTGCGCCCGTGCCTTCGGCCGGTGCCCCCCGCACGGCGTCCGAGCCCGCTCCCGCGGGCAAGCCCGCACGTTCGTTCCTCCGTGCGCATCTGTGGCAGACGCTGACGGTGCTGGCGCTCGTTCTCGTGGCCGGCAGCTTCGCCGTGCGCTGGTGGCTCGGTCCCCATGTCGCGACCGAAGCCGTGCTCCGACGCAGCTTCGTGCAGACCGTCGTCGCCACGGGTCGGGTCGAGGCGCCCCATCGCGTGGAGGTCGGCGCGCAGATCACGGGTTCCGTGCTGCGCATTCCCGTCCGGGAAGGGCAGTCCGTCCGGGAAGGTGACCTGCTGGTGGAACTGGAGGCCGGCGAACTCATGGCCACGGGACGTCAGGCGGATGTCGCGGTGGCTCAGGCGCAGGCACGACTGCGGCAGGTTCGCGAGGTGCAGGGACCCGTCGCGGCCCAGACGCTCCGGCAGGCACGCGCCGGGCTGAAGAACGCCACCGCCGATCTGGCCCGCAGCCGCGATCTTTTCGGGCGGGGATTCATCGGCAAGGCTGCGCTCGACGATGCCCGCGAGGCCGTGGAGCTGGCGGACGCCAAGGTGCGTGCCGCCCGGACGCAGTTCGACACCACGCGCTCGGCAGGCAGCGATCGTGCCCTTGCCGTCGCCGATGTGGCAAGCGCAGAAGCCAGTGCCGAGGCAGCGAGCGCGCGCACCGGCTACGCCACCATCCGCGCGCCGGTGACGGGCACGCTGATCAGCCGCAACGTGGAGGAAGGTGATGTGGTGCAGCCGGGCAAGGTGCTCATGACGCTCTCGCCCACCGGACGTGCGCAGCTCATCGTCGCCATCGACGAGAAGAACCTATCCATGCTCGCGCTGCATCAGAGCGCGCTGGCCTCCGCCGATGCCTATCCCAGTGAGCGCTTCGCCGCCGAACTGGTCTACATCAACCCTGGCGTGAACGCGAGCACAGGCGCGGTGGAAGTGAAGCTCGACGTCGTCGCGCCGCCCGCCCTGCTCAGGCAGGACATGACGGTGTCCGTGGACATCGAGGTTGCACGCCGTGCCCAGGTGCTGGTGGTGCCGATGGCTGCCGTGCACGACGCCGACAGCGCGCCGTGGGTGTTGCGTCTCGAAGGCCGCCGGGCGATCCGCCGCCCCGTGACGCTGGGTCTGCGCGGCGCCGGTGTGGCCGAGGTGCTCGCCGGGCTCGCCGAGGGCGATGCGGTGTTGGCCGAGGCCGTCAGCGTCAAGTCCGGTGCGCGTGTGCGTACCACTGCGCCCGTTGCGATCAACGCGACTTCCGCGCTGAAGTAGCCGGGGGACCCGCGAGCGATGCTCACCACCTGGCTGCCGTTCGAATGGATCGTCGCGCTCCGCTTCCTTCGCGAAGGCCGGCTGCAGACGGTGTTCATCGTCGTCGGCGTCGCGCTCGGCGTGGCCGTGATCGTCTTCATGTCGGCGCTGATGGCGGGCCTGCAGATCAACTTCATCCGCCGCGTGCTGTCGGCGCAGGGGCACATCGAACTGCTGGCGCCGCCCGCGGAAACGCGGCCGCTGCGGATGGGAATCCACGCGCGCCCCGGTGAACTCGAAGGCGCGATCATCCAGGCGCCGCAGCAGCGCCTGAAGTCCCTCGACCAGTGGCAGGCGGCGGTCTCGCAGGTCCGGGCGATGCCCGAGGTGGTGGTGGTCTCGCCGATGGCCTCGGGCTCCGCGCTCGTCGTGCGCGGGAGCGCGAGTCAGGCGATCAACGTGACCGGCATGGAGCCGGCGCTCCACTATCGCATCGTGGATCTGCCGGGCAAGATCGTGCAGGGCCGGTCCGACCTCAGCGGCAGCGAGATCCTCATCGGCACCAAGCTCGGGACCGATCTGAGCGTGATGGTCGGCGACAAGCTGAGGCTCACCACGGTGGAGTCCGGCGCCCGGGGATCGGACATCACGCTCACGATCGCGGGCATCTTCGATCTCGGCAACAAGTCGGCCAACGAGCGCAGCACCTTCGTCGCGCTGCGCACGGCGCAGAGTCTGCTCGGGCTGCCGGGCGGCGTGACGAGCGTGGCCGTGACCGTTCGCGACGTGTACTCGGCGGAGGCGGTCGCGCAGCGCATCACCGCCGCCACCGGCGTGGTCGCGGACAGCTGGATCCGGACGAACGCCGAGTTCTTCACGGCCATCGCCGCGCAGAACACTTCCAACAGCGCCATCCGCTTCTTCGTCGGTCTGTCCGTCGCCTTCGGCATCGCCAGCGTGCTGGCCGTGGTGGTGGTGCAGAAGTCCCGCGAGATCGGCATCCTGCGGGCCATGGGCATCTCCCAGGGGCAGGTGATGCGCGTCTTCCTGCTGCAGGGCGGGCTGCTGGCGCTCGCGGGCTCGATCGCGGGGAGCGCGCTGGGGGCGGGTGTGCTGGCCCTGTGGCAGCGCAACGCGCGCACCGCCGACGGCACGCCGCTGTTCTCCCTCGTGCTGGAGCCGTCGCTGTTCGCCTCGGCCCTCGGCGTGGCGACCGTGACCGGGCTCCTGGCCGCGCTGGCCCCTGCGCGGCGCGCGGCCCGGCTCGACCCGGTCGTGGCCATTCGTGGCTGAGGCGGCTGCCCAACCTGTCGTGGTGGGGCTGCAAGCCGTGCGCAAGGCCTACAACGCGGGCACGGCGATCGAGACGGAAGTCCTGCACGGCATCGATCTCACCGTGCGACGCGGCGAGTTCTGCGCCGTCGTCGGTCCCTCGGGCTCGGGCAAGAGCACGCTGCTCAACATCATCGGCTTGCTCGACCGGCCGACGTCGGGCCTGGTCCGCGTCTGCGACGAGGAGACCACGCTGCTGGGGGACCGCGCGCTTACCCGCCTGCGTGGGCACAACATCGGCTTCGTGTTCCAGTATCACCATCTGATCACGGCGTTCACCGCACTGGAGAACGTGATGATGCCGATGCTGGGTGCCGAGGAGTTTCCCAACCAGGCGATGCGCACGCGCGCGGAGGTCCTCATCGCCAGCGTCGGCCTCGCCGCGCAGATGAACCAGGGTGCCGGCAACCTGAGCGGCGGGCAGCAGCAGCGCGTGGCCGTGGCGCGCGCGCTAGCCATGGAGCCCGCCCTGCTGCTCGCCGACGAGCCCACGGGCAATCTCGATACGCGGAGCGCCGACGAGGTGTTCTCGCTGCTGCGGCGCTTCAACGCCGAGCACGGCACGACCGTGCTGTTCGTGACCCACAACGTGACCATGGCGCAGCGCTGCGACAGGACCATCGAAGTCATCGACGGTCAGGTCACCGCATGAGCGTCCAGGCTGCGATGCACAAGGTGCTCACCCAGGGGTTCAGCACCTTTCTCCACCGTCGCCGGGCGCGGCGGCACTTCGAACGCCGGCCCGTCGCCGCGACCCGGCTGACGGTCCCTCCTTCTGCGGCACCGGACGCGCCGGCACCCGGGCAGGACCTGCTCGTCGCGGCCGCGGAGGAACCCGCCGCCCTGCTCGCCCGGTTGCAGTCACGCGCCGACGGTCTGGACAGCGCCGAGGCCGCGAGGCGACTCGCGCGGGACGGCCCGAACGACGTCCAGCACGAGCCGCCGCTGCCGGCGTGGCTGCATCTGTGGCGCTGCTACCTCAATCCGTTCAACCTCCTGCTGACTGCGCTGGCGCTGCTTTCCTTTCTGAGCGCAGACGCCAAAGCCACCGTGGTGATCGGCGTCATGGTGGCGCTCAGCACCGTCATCCGCTTCGTCCAGGAGGGGCGGTCCCACCGCGCGGCGGAGAGCCTGCGGGCCATGGTCAGCAACACCGCCACCGTGATCCGCCGACCCGCGGTGGCGGCCTCGCCGCCCGTGCCCGAGGTGCCTCACGACATTCCGCTGCACGACGTGGTCGTCGGCGACATCGTCGTGCTGTCCTCGGGCGACATGATTCCTGCGGACTGCCGCGTGCTGGCCGCGAAGGATCTCTTCGTCGCGCAGGCCGCGATGACCGGCGAATCGATGCCCGTCGAGAAGTTCGCGGCCGCGTTGCCAACCGCGGAGGGCGTGCAGAAGGGAACAGCCCTCGACCAGCGCAATCTGCTCTTCATGGGCACCAACGTCGTGTCCGGCACGGCGACGGCCGTGGTTCTCGCCACCGGCGGGCGCAGCTGGTTCGGCACGCTGGCCGCACACGCCACGACGCGCGAGACCGCGCCCAATGCATTCCAGGCGGGCGTCAACAGCGTGAGCTGGCTGCTGATCCGGTTCGCCGCTGTGATGGTGCCGATCGTCCTTCTCGTGAACGGCTTCACCAAGGGCGACTGGCTCGAAGCCTTCCTGTTCGCGCTGTCGGTGGCCGTGGGGCTCACGCCCGAGATGCTGCCGATGATCGTCACGAGCACGCTTGCCAAGGGAGCCGTGCTGCTCTCGCGGAAGAAGGTCGTGGTGAAGCGGCTGGATGCCATCCAGAACTTCGGCGCCATGGATGTCCTGTGCACCGACAAGACCGGCACGTTGACCCAGGACAAGATCGCCCTGGCCCGCCACGTGGATGCTTACGGCGACGACACGGACGAGGTGCTCAACTTTGCCTTCCTCAACAGCTTTTATCAGACCGGCCTCAAGAACCTGCTCGACCGCGCGGTGCTGGAGCATGTGGAATTGCCGGCCGAGCTGAAGCTGAAGGACGCCTACCGCAAGGTCGACGAAATCCCCTTCGATTTCCAGCGCCGGCGCATGTCGGTGGTGGTGGCGACGCTGGAGGGCGGCCAGGACCGGCACCACGAACTCATCTGCAAGGGCGCGGTGGAGGAGGTGCTGGCCGCGTGCACCCACGTGCGCGTGCAGGAGGCGGAAGACGCCAGTCTCGACGGCGAGCGCGCCATGCCGGTCATGCCGATGGACCCGGCACTGCGCGACCGTACGCAGGCGGTCACCGCGAAGCTCAATGCCGAAGGGCTGCGGGTGGTCGCCGTCGCCGTGAAGATGTTGCCGCCCGACCAGACCGTGTACTCGGTGGCCGACGAAGCGGGCCTCACGCTGATCGGCTACATCGCGTTTCTGGACCCGCCCAAGGAGTCCGCCGCCCCCGCCCTCGGCAAACTCGCCGCGCATGGGATCGCCGTGAAGGTGCTCACCGGCGACAACGAACTGGTCACCGTGCAGGTGTGCCGTCAGGTCGGCCTCGGGGATGGTCCGGTGCTGCTGGGCGCGCAGGTCGGCGCCCTGACCGACGACGAGCTGAAGGTGGCGGTCGAGACGCATCGGATCTTCGCGAAGCTCGCACCGCTCGAGAAGGAACGGATCGTCCGCGCGCTCCGGGCCAACGGCCACGTCGTGGGCTTCATGGGGGACGGCATCAACGACGCCCCGGCGCTGCGGGCGGCCGACATCGGCATCTCGGTCGACAGTGCCGTCGACATCGCGAAGGAGGCCGCCGACATCATCCTGCTGGAGAAGAGCCTGCTCGTACTGGACGACGGTGTCGTGGAGGGGCGCACCACCTTCAGCAACATGCTGAAGTACATCCGCATGACGGCGAGCTCGAACTTCGGCAATGTGCTGAGCGTGCTGGTGGCGAGCGCCTTCCTGCCGTTCCTGCCGATGCTTCCGCTGCATCTGCTCGTGCAGAACCTGCTCTACGACATCGGCCAGACCGGCATTCCGTTCGACAACGTCGACGCCGAGATGGTGGCCGCCCCGCTGAAGTGGAACCCGGCCGACATCCGCCGCTTCATGCTCTTCTTCGGGCCCATCAGTTCGTTCTTCGACATCGTCACCTTCGCGGTGATGTGGTGGGTGTTCGATGCCAATTCCGTGGCACGGCAGACGCTGTTCCAGTCCGGCTGGTTCGTGGTGGGCCTGCTCACGCAGACACTGGTGGTGCACATGGTGCGCACACCGAAGCTGCCCTTCCTGCAGAGCCGCGCGTCGGCGCCCCTCATGGGGATGACGCTCGCTATCGCACTGGCGGGCCTGTGGCTGCCCGCCGGACCGCTGGCCGGCTATCTGAAGCTGCAGGCCCTGCCGCCCGCCTACTACGTCTGGCTCGTCGCGATCCTGCTCGGCTACTGCACCGTCGTCACCCTGATGAAGCGCCTCTACATCCGGCACTTCGGCTGGCAGTAGCCGGCGCCGGACTCAGACAACTTCGGACGACTCTCTCCCACCGGCGCGGACACGAACGCTCACCATGGACTTCAAGGACCACTACGCCACTCTCGGTGTCGGAAAGACGGCAACGCCTGCCGAGATCAAGCACGCCTACCGCAAGCTGGCGCGCAAGTTCCATCCCGACGTGAGCAAGGAGGCCGACGCCGAGGCGCGCTTCAAGGACGTGGCCGAGGCCTATGCCGCGCTGAAGGACACCGAACGCCGCACAGCCTACGACGAACTCGCGCGGCGGCACGCAGCGGGACAGTCCTTCGACCGCCAGCACGCGCGACCGGGCGGGTTCGGCCGCGGGGGGCGGGGTCCCGAAGGCGCGAGCGGACATCCGCAGTCCGGAGACGTCGACCTCGATGATCTCTTCGAGTCCCTGTTCCGACGCGACGGTGCGGCTGGCACGCGCCACCGCAATGACGGCAATCGGACCATGGCAGGGACAGATCTTCACGCCCAGGCACTCATCGATCTGGCGGATGCCTATCGGGGCGCGCGGCGTGTCGTTGCGCTACGCGTGCCCGCTGTCGACGACGCGGGGCGCGTCGTGTTCCACGAACGTCAGCTCGAAGTCGGCATCCCGAAGGGCGTTCGCGAAGGGCAGAAGCTGCGGCTCGCAGGGCAGGGCGGGCCCGGCCACGGCGACGGGCCGGCCGGGGACCTGTATCTGGAGATCCGGTATCTCCCGCATCCGGTGTTTCGCCCGGACGGCAGCGACCTCTACCTCGATCTTCCCGTCTCGCCCTGGGAAGCCGCGCTCGGGGCGACGGTCACGGCGCCCACGCTGGGCGGCACCGTGCAGCTCAAGGTGCCGGCCAACTCGGCGCAGGGACGCAAGCTCCGGCTCAAGGGACTCGGGCTGCCCGGCAGTCATCCGGGCGATCTGTATGCCGTGCTGTCGATCGCGCTGCCTGCATCCGATACCGAGCCTCACCGGGAAGCCTATCACTCGCTTGCACGCGCCTTTCCGGCGTACAACCCCCGTGAAGCTCTGGAGGTCTGACGCCCAGGGTCGAGCCTCGGGCTTCCGGGCCCGCGGGCATCGACACCCGGTGGATGCGGCGACGCATCCCGCGACCCCGTCACTCCATCGGCCTGCCGATGACGGATCGCGCGCGCGACCCGATGTGCCCGTGAAGCGAGGCATGGCGTCCGCGGCGGAAGGCCCTGTGGCGGATCCGTCCGTGGTAGAGGCGGATGCCGTCGCTGCCGCGTTCGGCACGGATGCGATGCTGGGTCTCACGGCCCAGGAGGCGGGCCTCCGGCTCGCGCGGGACGGTCCCAACGAACTGCGCGCCGCACCCGTGCCGTCGGCTTGGCGCCGCATCCTCGTTCAGTTGCAGGATCCGCTGGTGTACCTGCTGCTCGTCGCTGCCGCTGTGGCGGTGGCGGCCTGGTGGGTCGAAGGGCGATCGGGGTGGCCCGCCGATGCCATCGTGATCACGATCGTCGTGGCACTCAACGCGCTGCTGGGGTGGGTGCAGGAAGCGAAGGCGCGGGGCGCCGTCGCGGCGCTGGCGCGGATGACGCAGGCCACGACTGCCGTCATGCGAGACGGGCAGCTGCAGCGCATTCCGAGCGCGGAGCTGGTGCTCGGCGACTTGATGCTGCTGGCCGAGGGCGATGCGGTGGGGGCCGACGCGCGCCTCCTCGAGGCCTCGGCGCTGCGCGTGCTCGAAGCCTCGCTGACCGGCGAGAGCGAACCAGTCCTCAAGGATGCCGCCTTGCTCGCCGCACCGGCGGCGCTCGGCGACCGCCTCAACATGGTGTTCAAGGGCACGACCGTCGCGCAGGGCAACGCACGCGCGGTCGTCACCGCGACCGGAATGCAATCCGAAGTGGGCGCCATCGCCACCATGCTCGATGCGACGGTGGACCGTCCGACGCCGCTGCAGGTGGAGGTGGGCCGGACCGGGCGCGCGCTCGGCCTGGCCGCCGTCGCCATCGCGGTGATCGTGGTCGCGACGATCCTCGTCACGGACCACGTGCGTGCACTCCCCGATGTCGTTCGCGTTCTGCTCCTGGGCGTGTCGCTCGCCGTGGCGGCCGTGCCCGAGGGCCTGCCGGCAATCATGTCGGTGGTGCTCGCGCTCGGCGTGCAGCGGATGGCGCGCCGCCGCGCCATCGTGAAGAAGCTGGCCTCCGTGGAGACGCTCGGGTCTGCGTCCGTCATCGCGACCGACAAGACGGGCACGCTCACGCGCGCCGAGATGACGATCGTCCGGATCGTCACCGCATCCGGCACCAGCGAGGTCACGGGTGTCGGCTATGCGCCCGTCGGACACGTGGCGCAAGCGGGCGTGCCGCTGACGCCCGGCGCGCCGCACGCCGAGGTGCAGGCGGTCCTGACCGGCGGCAGCCTCGCGGGCAACGCCCGACTGTCCCAGGCCGCCGGCGGTGAGTGGGAGATCCAGGGCGATCCGACCGAGGCTGCGTTTCTCGTGGCCGAACGCAAGCTCGGTGCGACGGCGCTCCGCGAGGCGCGCTTCACCCGCATCGGCGAGATCCCGTTCACGTCCGACCGCAAGATGATGTCGACCATCGAGACCGATCACCATCGCGACGATGCGCCGGTCGTCATCACCAAGGGCGCGCCGGGCGTGCTCCTGGAGCGATGCAACCGGGTGCGCGTCGGCACCGCGGACGTCGCGCTCGACGCTGCGGGGCGGCAGCGCATCCTCGCCGAGGTGGACAGTCTCGCCGGCGACGCGTTGCGCACGCTGGCCGTGGCCTTCAGACCGCTGACGCCGGACGAGAGTGCGGATGCACCGACGGGACTCGAGCGCGACCTGATCTACCTCGGCACCGTCGGAATCATCGATCCGCCGCGGGAGGAGGTGGCCGGGGCGATCCTCGAGGCGAGGAACGCCGGCATCCGCGTGATCATGATCACGGGCGATCATCCGCGCACCGCGCTGCGCATCGCCACGGACCTCGGCATCGTCACGGCAGGGGCGGTCGCGCCAGCCCTCACGGGGGTCGAGATCGACGCCCTCGACGACACCGCGTTCGCCGCCGCGATTCGGACCACTGCCGTCTTCGCCCGCGTGGCCCCGCGACACAAGCTGCGCATCGTGAGCGCGCTGCAGGCGGCGGGCGAAGTGGTGGCGATGACGGGCGACGGCGTCAACGACGCCCCGGCACTCAAGTCGGCGGACATCGGCGTCGCGATGGGCATCACCGGCACCGAGGTCACGAAGGAAGCCGCGCGGATGATCCTCGCCGACGACAACTTCGCCACGATCGTCGAGGCGGTGCGCGAAGGACGCGGCGTGCTCGACAACATCCGCAAGTTTCTGCGCTACCTGCTGTCATCCAATCTCGGCGAGGTCCTTACCGTGTTCCTCGGCGTAGTGGGCGCCGGGGTGATCGGCCTGAAGGCGGGCAACGCGGGCGGCGAACTGGTTCTGCCGCTTCTGGCCACGCAGATCCTCTGGATCAATCTCATCACGGATGCCGGGCCGGCGCTTGCCATGGGTGTCGATCCGGCGGCCGGCGACGCCATGGCACATCCACCCCGGCACCGCGGCGAAAGGATGATCGACAAGGCCATGTGGGCGGGCATTGCCGCCACCGGCATCGTGATGGCCGTGGTGACTCTGCTGACCCTCGACATGTTCCTGCCCGGCGGCCTCATCGAGGGCACGGGCGATCTGACACTCGCCCGCACCGCCGGCTTCACGGTGCTCGTTCTGGCCCAGCTCTTCAACTGCTTCAGCGCCCGGTCCGAGACGGGCAGCGCGTGGCACGGCCTGTTCGCGAACCGGTGGCTGTGGGGCATGGTGGGCCTCTCCGCCGCGTTGCAGGTGGCGGTCATTCACATCGGATTCCTCAATCGGGCGTTCGGGACCACGCCGCTGTCGCCCGGGCAGTGGCTGACCTGCGTTGTCATGGCGAGCGGCGTGCTGTGGGCCAGCGAGTTGCGGAAGTGGGCCGTGCGCGCATGGGGGAGGGGATGAGACGGTCGACGCTCGCAAACGGCTTCGCATGGGCCGCGGGCATGCTGGTGTCGCATGCCGTGCTTGCCCTCGCGCTGCCAGAAGCCATCCCGGAAACGCCCGCCGTGTGGCGCCAGAGATTCGAGGCCGAGGTGGACCATCGGCTCGAGGTGCCGCCGGCCAATCAGCAGTGGTACATCCTGCAGTTGCAGAAGGCGCTGACGGAAGCCGGCCGCGACACGCCCGGCGCGCAGAGCCATGTGCTCGTGGATCGCGGCGAGCACGTGCAGGCGGCGATGGTCATCGTGCGAATGCCGGCGGGCACGTGGCATTGGCTGGGTGCCACGGCCGTGTCCACCGGCAAGATCGGCAAGTTCGAGCATTTCCTCACGCCCCTCGGCGTCTTCGCCCATTCGCTGGACAACCCCGACTTCCGGTCCCTCGGGACGTACAACAAGAACCATATCCGCGGCTACGGCGTGCGGGGCACGCGGGTGTTCGATTTCGGCTGGCAGGTGGCCGAGCGCGGCTGGGGAGAAGGCGGTACCAGCAAGATGCGGCTGCAGATGCACGCCACCGATCCGCGTCTGCTCGAGCCGCGGCTCGGGCGCGTGGCCTCCGAAGGCTGCATCCGCATTCCCGCCTCCCTCAATGTGTTCCTGGATGGCCACGGCATTCTCGATGCGGACTACGAGGCGGCCGAGGCGAGCGGCCAGCGGCTGTGGGTGCTGAAGCGCGATCGCCGGACGATCCCCTGGCCCGGTCGCAACCTGGTGATCATCGATTCACAGACGCCCGGGCGGCCGCGGTGGTCGCCTCTTCCCGGCAAGCGGGTCACGCCGTGACCCTGCCCGAACAACCTATGCCTATTGGGGAAAGTGGATGAGACGACTGATGTGGTTGCTTCTGATCGTGGGTGCGGGCGCGGTCGCCGCGGCAGGCCTTTACGTTCACGGAGACCGGCGCTGGTCCGAGACGATCCAGGCGCTGACCGAAAGACTCGAAGCGGGGCGGACCGACGGGAGCGCGGCAGTGCCCTATCCCACGCGATTCGATTCACGCGAGTTGCACGGTCTGCCCGACCCGGTGCAGCGCTACTTCCGCGCGGTGCTGAGCGAAGGCCAGCCCATGATCACCGCGGTCACGCTCGATGTGTCCGGCACCTTCAACATGAAGTTCGGCGGCAGCGACTGGAAGCCGTTCACGTCGCGCCAGCGCGTCGTCACGCGGCGCCCCGGCTTTATCTGGGATGCGCAGATGCCTGCGTTCGCGGGCGTGCCGGTGCGAGTGGTGGACAGCTACATCGCCGGGCAGGGCCTGCTGCATGCGGCCGTTCTCGGGCTTTTCGCCGTGGCCGATTTCCGCGGCACCGGCGAGATTGCGCGCGGTGAGCTCATCCGCTACTTCGCCGAGGCGGCCTGGTATCCGACGGCGCTGCTGCCGAGCCAGGGCGTGCGATGGGAGGCTGTCGATGGAGCCTCCGCGAAGGCGACCATCGTGGACGGGCCGATCACACTGACGTTGCTCTTCCGGTTCAACGACGCGGGACTCATCACCTCGGTGCGAGCCGAGGAGCGGGGCGGCGCCGTCGGCAACGACACTGTGATGATGCCCTGGGAAGGCAGCTGGTCCGACTATCAGCTGCGCGACAGGATGATGGTGCCGATGGCCGGGGAAGCCGCGTGGTTGCCGTCCGGGCGGCGCGAGGCGTACTTCAAGGGCACCGTCACTTCGACGCACTACGAGTTCGCGCCGTGATGCCATCTGCGCGCACCGGTGTGCGATGTCGAACAGACGCACGCGTGTCGCGCCGCTATAAATGCGGCTGAAGGATTCCTGCCACCGATCGCCGGATGGCAGTCACACACGAGGATCTCCCGCATGAACAACACGCTCTCCCGCTCCACGCTTGCCACGCTGATCCTGTTCGGCGCGCTCGGCATTGCAGGCTCCGCATCGGCACAAGTCGCCGGCGGCACGACCACCACCGGTGTGACCATCACGGAATCCACTCAGCTCGCACTGGGCTGGAGCGTCAAGAAGACGCTGCTCGGCAAGACCGTCTACAACGATGCCGGGCAGAAGGTCGGCAAGGTCGAGGACCTCATCATCTCGCCCGACAAGAGCGTGTCGTACGTGATCGTCGGTGCCGGCGGATTCGTTGGCATCGGTCGCCACGACGTGGCGATACCGGTCACGCAGATCCAGGAACAGGGCGGCAAGCTGGTGATGGCCGGTGTGACGAAGGACTCGGTCAAGGCGATGCCGCAGTTCACCTACGCGACCGACACGGCGCGGCGCGACCAGTTTGTCGCGGCGGCCGACAAGGACATCGCGATGGGCAAGGCGAAGGTCGTCGACCTCGAGAAGCGCGCCGGTGCGGCCACCACCGAAGCCAAGGCGAAGATGGATCTCCAGCTTGCGGCTCTGCGCGGCGACCTGAAGTCCGCCGAGACCAAGCTGACCGAAATGAAGAAAGCCACCGCCGCGCGCTGGAAGGAGTTCGAGACCGGTGTCAGCACGGCTACGGCCCGTCTGCGCAAGTCGATCGACACCGCGACGGGCTGAGACCACGGCGTGATCGCAGCAGACCCTTCCACGAACGGAGCAGTCGTTTCATGAACAAGATGCTGGTGGCGGTATTCGACACGGAGGCCGGCGCCAATGCCGGCCTTCAGGCCCTGCGCACGTTGCACGGCAAAGGTGACATCACGCTCTACGCCTCGGGTGTGGTGGCGAAGGACATTGACGGCCTGGTGAGCGTCCGGAAGACGATGGATACCGGTGCGATGGGCACCGCCACGGGTCTCGCGGTCGGCAGTCTGATCGGCCTGTTCGTCGGGCCGGTGGGCGTCGCGGTAGGCGCCATGGCCGGCACGATTGCGGGCGCGGCCCGCGACGTTTGGGTGTCCGGCGTGGGCGTGGACTTCATCGAAGACACGGAGCGCCATCTCCAGCCCGGCAAGGTGGCGCTGGTGGCGGAGATCGAAGAGGAGTGGGTCATTCCGGTGGACACCGCGATCGAAGCCGCAGGCGGCCGAGTGTTCCGTCGGGGCCGCGCCGAAGTGGTGGAGTCCCAACTCGATCAGGACATCGCGGCGTTCAAGACGGAACTCCATGAACTCGAAGCCGAAGCGTCGAACGCCGGCGGCGAAGCGCGGACGCGATTGCAGGGCAAGATCGATGCGGCGAAGGCCGGTTTGGACAGCGCCATGCAGCGTGCCCGGTCGCGCGTCGATGCTCTTAAGCTCGAAGCCGACGCCAAGGCGGAATCCCTCAAGGCCCAGTTGAATCAGGCATCGGGTGACGTCAAGGCGAGAATCGAAGATCGCGTTCGCAGAGTGAAGGGGTCGTACCACACGCGTGGAGCGAAGTTGTCGCAGGCGTGGGATCTCACCAAGGAAGCGCTGGCGATTTGATGGGTTGATTCGCCGCGTAGCCCGGACGAGCGCCGAACGGCGCGACTCCGGGAACGTTGTTGGCGATGGGATGTACCGCACCCCGGAGTCGGGGCGTTCGCCCGCTCGTCCGGGCTACACGTCGCCATTCGGACGAACGCCGGCGATTGTATGCGTCGCATCCCGGAGTCGGGGCGTTCGCCCACTCGTCGGGGCTACACGTCGCCATCCGGACGAACGCCGGCGATCGTATGCACCGCACCCCGGAGTCGGGGCGTTCGCCCGCTCGTCCGGGCTACCAGTCAGCGCGTAGCCCGGACGAGCGCCGCGAGGCGCGACTCCGGGGACATCCCCCTTACCCGCAAGCCCCCACCGCGCCGCACGCCGTGCAGAAATCGCAACCGTCCTTGCGGATCACGGTCTGGTTGCCGCACTCGTTGCACAGACCGCCGGCCTGCACCCGCGGCGCGCCGTTGGTTGCCGGGCGCTCCAGAATGCCCATCTCCCGACGCGGATAGCCTGCTTCGTCGAGCACACCCAACATCGCGTAACGGTGCACCAGCAACCGCGCCAGATACGCGACCGTCGACGGATACGTCTGCTGCCGCCGCTCGCCCGGCACAAACGCCATGAAATCCCCCAGAGGATCGGACCAGCTGAGCAGCTTGCGCAGCTTCATGCCGATCCATGCGGGGTCGACCACGCGCATGTCGAGTGACAGCAACCGCGCGAGGCCGTCCAGCGCGCGGGGGTAGTGCCCCGCGAGAAACATCGCATACGGACGCGTCATGCCATCCGGAAGCGTGATCTCCTTCACGCCGAGCACGAAGTCTTCGCCCGACGCGGGGTTGGCGATATCCACCGTCCACGACAGCGTGCCGTCCGTGCCGGTCCGCGGCTCTTCCACGGCAAACATCGCATCGAGCACCGGATGCGGCCGACCTTCGGGCGCGAGCAGATCGGGATGCTTGTCGTCGAGCGACCCCAGACGGTCGCAACGCCAGCGGATCACCTGGGCCAGACCGGCCACGACGCTCGGCACGAGGCGACGCTCGCCGTTGGGCGGCATGGGCATCTCGAACGCCTGATCGCCCGGCGTGCGAGCCAGAACGTCCAGTTTGAGTTCGAGCCACGCGCGGTCATTCGCACGCATGTCCATCGACAACGTCTTGGCGACGGCGCCCAGACCGCGCGGCTGCTCGGCGCCGTTCACCCAGACCTCGAACGGGAAGGCGCGACGGTCGTCTTCTTCCACATGCCCGACGAACAGCGCGAACTCGCCGCCCGGATGCGGAATCATGAACGTCCATGCGGGATTGCCGCCGGGCATTTCCGGCCGTCCCGGCCACACCAGCGACGACAGCACTGGCATCGGCACGGACTTGATCGACAGGCGGCGATTGGCTTCGTCGAGCCGCACATCGCTCGGGGCCGACTTGGTCTCGGCCTTGGGCTCTGCAGGCGTCGTCGACAGCACCGACCCGAGCACGGAGTTGGGCCGGTACGTGGCGAGACCCTTCAGCCCGGCGCGCCAGGCGCTGAGGTAGAGATCCTCGAACTCGGCATACGGATAGTCCTCGGGGACGTTGACCGTCTTCGAGATGCTCGTGTCCACGTAAGGCGCCACGGTGGCGACCATGTCTTTGTGGGCTGTGGCGGAGATCTCGAGCGCCGTGACGAAGTAGGGCGGCAATTTCTTCACGTCGCCGCCCAGATGCTTGTAGGCACGCCACGCGTAGTCTTCGACCTGATACTCCTTCCACGTGCCGTCACCCATGCGCTTGCGGCGCGTGTATGTCCACGAGAAGGGCGGCTCGATGCCGTTCGACGCGTTGTCGGCGAAGGCGAGGCTGATGGTGCCCGTCGGCGCGATGGACAGCAGGTGCGAATTGCGCAGCCCGTGCTGCCGGATCTTCTGCTTGATCTCCGCCGGCAGCCGCGAGGCGAAGTTGCCGCCGGACAGATACAGGTCGGCATTGAAGAGCGGGAAGGCGCCGCGCTCCTTCGCGAGATTGACGGAGGTCAGATACGCGTTGTCGCGCATGGACTCGGAGATCTTCGCGGCCATCGCCCGCGCCTCGGCAGTGTCGTACCGAAGGCGCAGCATGATCAGGGCGTCACCGAGGCCCGTGAAGCCGAGGCCCACGCGGCGCTTGGCTTCGGCTTCGGCCTTCTGCTGCGGCAGCGGCCAGTTGGTGACATCGAGCACGTTGTCCAGCATGCGGATGGCCACCCCCACCGTGTGGGCGAAGCCCTCGAAGTCGAAGGACGCCTGCTCGCTGAAGGGCGCGCTTACGTAACGCGTGAGGTCGATGGAGCCGAGGTCGCAGCAACCGTAAGGCGGCAGCGGCTGCTCCGCGCACGGGTTGGTCGACTCGATGGTCTCGCAGTAGTAGAGGTTGTTGTCGCGGTTGATGCGGTCGAGGAACAGCACGCCCGGCTCCGCATGGTCGTACGTGGACCGCATGATCTGGTCCCAGAGGTCCCGCGCGCGCACCTTGCGATACACCCACATGCCGTCTTCGCGGCGATAGGCCCCGGCTTCCTTGGCGTCGGCCGCGGGTTCGGACTTATGGACGAGTTCCACCTGGTCGTCGGCTTCCACCGCGCGCATGAAGGTATCGGTGACGCCGACAGACACATTGAAGTTGGTGAGGTCGCCGCGGTCCTTTGCGTGGATGAAGCCCTCGACGTCCGGATGGTCGCAACGCAGCACGCCCATCTGGGCGCCGCGGCGGGAGCCGGCGGATTCCACCGTTTCGCACGAGCGGTCGAACACGCGCATGTACGACACGGGCCCGCTCGCGCGGGACTGCGTGCCGCGCACCAGTGCCCCCGTCGGGCGGATGGACGAGAAGTCGTACCCCACGCCGCCACCGCGGCGCATGGTCTCTGCGGCTTCGGCCAGGGCGGTGTAGATGCCGGGCCGGTCGTCGGAGGCTTCGGTGATGGAGTCACCGACGGGCTGCACGAAGCAGTTGATGAGCGTGGCGGCGAGCGAGGTGCCCGCGGCGGAGTTGATGCGCCCGGCGGGAACGAACCCCCGCTCGAGGGCTTCCAGAAACTTGCCTTCCCAGTGGGCGCGCTTCTCGGGGGCTTCGGCCTGAGCGAGCGCACGAGCGACGCGGGTACGGACTTCCCGCACCGTGGTCTCGCTGCCCTTGGCGTATTTCTCGACGAGCACTTCGCCGGAGATTTCCTGCGGGGCGAGCGTGTCCAGTGCGGAGGCCTGGAGGTGTTCGATGGTCATGGGTTCCTCGGTTCAGTGCCACGGCGCGGGCCGGGGCGGTATGCGTGTGGTGGGGTGAAGGCGGGCGACGAACACGGCACGAACGGCCGTGAAGCTCGCCTTCACACGCCTGTCATCCAGCGGCCTGATCCTTGCGTAGAAGCAGGCGTCAACAGCCGCCGTGCTCAACCCAGTCTCAGTCGTCGCTGTCCCAGGCCGTCATGAAATTATTCTCTCGATCGAAGCTCGTGGAATCTGTCGCAGATCAAGCCGTACACGAATGGGCGGAGTTCATTGCCCTGCCAGTGGGGTTCGAAAAACAGCACTACGCCCCAGACACTCGTGACACCGAGAGAGAATTCACGGCCTACCCGTTGCGCTTCGTCGACAGCTGAGCTGTCGTGACTGCCGGTAGACTCGCGGGCTCGGATCCAGAGCCCCGCCCTTCGTGACATCCCGCTCGCATCTCGTCGTAGACATCTCGGCCCACGGTTTCGGCCACATCGCCATGACGGCGCCGGTGGTGAATTGTCTCACTTCCCGGCACCCGAAACTGCGAATCACCGTGCGTTCTGCGGCACCCCTTGCCAAGCTTCGTGAGCACATCCACGGCGAGTTCGAGCATGTGTCGCTGGCCTCCGACATCGGCATGACCATGACCGACGCGCTCACCGTCGATTCCGGCGGGAGTTACTCCTACTACGCCCGTCTGCATACCGCGTGGGACCGCGAAGTCGCCACCGCCGCCCGCCAGCTCGAAGCGCTGCGCCCCGACGTGCTGCTCGCCAACGCGCCGTACCTGCCGCTTGCCGCCGCGGCCCACGCGGGCATTCCGGCCGCCGCGCTTTGCTGTCTCAATTGGGGTGACATCTTTCAGCACTATCTGGCGGCGCAGCCCGGCGCCGCCACCATCCGCCAGCAGATACGCGACGCCTACGACAGTGCCCGAGCCTTCATCTGCCCCGTGCCGCGCATGCCCATGACGGACCTCGGCAATCTTCGCGAGGTCTCGCCGCTGGGGCGCCGGGGTGTGCCGCGCAGGCAGGAACTCCTCGCCGCGCTCGGGGCGCCGGCGGATACGCGCCTCGCGCTGATGTCACTCGGCGGCTTCGGGTTCGACATCGATGTTTCCGCCTGGCCACGCTTGCGGGGCTGGCGGGTGCTCTCCGGCATGGCGCTGCGGGGACGCCATCCGGACGTCATCGCGCTCGACTCGCTTCCGCTCACTTATATCGACGTGTTCGCCTCCGTTGACGCCGTGATCTCCAAACTTGGCTACGGTACGGTGGCGGAGGCGGCGATCAACGGTGTGCCCGTGCTCTACACCCCGCGCGACGGCTGGCCGGAGGAGCCCTTTCTGGCGGACTGGCTGGAACGCCACGGTCGGACCGCGGTGGTTCGCGGGGAAGACCTGCATGCGGGCGCGATCGTCCCCGCGCTTGAAGCGCTCGCCGCACGTTCGGCGCCGCCGCCGGTCGAACCCTCAGGGGCCGAAGAGGCCGCCGCCATCGTGGAGGGGCTTTTTTCCGACCCCTTGCCCCTGCCGGGCACACGCCCTGCAGCGATGTGACCACTGACCGCCCATCACCGGACGCCCTAGTGACCGAATTTCTCCGTCTTGTCTGCCGCAGTCTTGTCGCCTTCGTGCTGGGCACTGGCGTGGCCATGGCCGTGGTCGACGGCGACGTGGACCCCAACACGGTCGAATCGCCTTGGGCCGGGGTGGGCAGCGTGACCGTGGGCAAGGGGACTTATTCCGGCACGCTCATCGCGCCCAACTATGTACTGACGGCCGCGCACGTGGTCGGCCGGCGCCCGCCCGAGGACATCACCTTCAATCTGAACGTGGGCGGGGATCTCACCCATCGAATCCCGGTGGCCGAAGTGTTCGTCCACCCGATGTACCGGGGCGTGACGGGCTTCCGCCCCGGTGGCGAGTACGACCTCGCGGTCATCCGCCTGGCCGAGCCGGCGCCTGCCGGTGTCCCGATCTACCCGCTGTACGACGATGACCTGATGCAAGGGTCAGTGATCACTTTCGTCGGATACGGCGCCGGTGGCATGGGGGCGATCGGCACGACCGAGAACCCCGACCCTGCCGTGAAGCGCGTGGGCTCCAACGTGGCGGAGTGCTTTGCCTTCACCATGGGCCCCGACAACTGTGACCTGATAGACCTCGTCGGCAACGGACCGCGCGCCGTGTATCTATATGACTTCGACGCGCCGCCCGGGCCGGGGCAGCGCCAGAACGGCAGGTTGCCCATCGGCGAGAGCTCCCTGGCCGGGGGGGATTCCGGCAGCGGGACGTTCGTCTTCATCCAGGGCCAGTGGCGTCTCGCGGCGGTCAATACGTTTGTCACACGCGCCGGGCCTAATGGAAAGATGAGTGTGTTCGGCACTGCGGGAGGCGGGGTGCTGCTGTCCGGCGCCAACGGGGACTGGGTCAGGCGTGTGCTCGGGGATGTGAGTCCGCCGCCCGCCCTGGATACCACCTTGAAGCCCGGGGTGCCGGAACCGCGCTCATGGTTCTTGCTTCTCCTTGGCCTGTCGATGGTAACCGTCGCTGTCTGGAGACAGTGGCGTGCCGTTCGGACAGGCTAGTGCCCCTTGGCATGCCGGCAACGACCGGCCGAGGTGTGTGCCCGGAATGGCACAACCTCTCCAATTTGCGGCCCCAGGCCGACTGACCCTACTCATAAATCGAATCGAGGATCCTATGCGTCTTGTGCGTTCCGCCTCTTGTCTGCTCTTGACGGCCGCGGTCGTTGCCCTTTCCGCCTGCGGGGACAGCGGCGGTGGTGGCGAAGAGAAGAAAGCCACCCAGGTGGCCGCCAAGGTCAACAGTGACGAACTGACGGTCCACCAGATCAACGCTGCCCTTCCGCGGATGAACAACCCGACGGAAGTGCAGGTGAAGGCCGCGACCAAGCAGGTCCTCGAGCGCCTGATCGACCAGCAGCTGCTCATCCAGAAGGCCGTGGAAAACAAGCTCGACCGCGACCCCAACGTGATGACCGCCATCGAGAATTCCCGCCGCGAGATCCTCGCCCGCGCCTACGTGGAGCGCGTGATGAGCGGCGCCCAGACGCCGGACCCCGCCAAGGTGAAGGAGTTCTACGACCAGCACCCCGAGCTGTTTTCGCAGCGGCGCGTGTACCGCCTGCAGGAGATCGCGATCGAGGCCACGGGCCCGGCGCTGGAAGAGCTGAAGAAGGCGCTCCCGCCCATGAAGACTCTTCAGGACGTCGCCGAGTACGTGAAGGCCAAGGGGCTGCGCGCCCGCAGCAACTCCTCCGTGCGTGCGGCCGAACAGCTGCCCATGGAGTTCGCCTCGCGGATCGCCAAGCTCCCCGATGGCGAAGTCGTGGCGGTCCCCGGCCCGCGTGGCGTGGCCGTGATCCAGATCGCCGCGTCGCAGGTTCAGCCGCTGAACGAAGAGCAGGCCAAGCCCTTCATCAACCAGTTCCTCCAGAACAAGTCCCGCATGGAACTCGCCCAGGGCGAGATCAAGACCCTGCGCGGCGCTGCCAAGGTGGAATACATGGGTGACTTCGGCAAGCCCGTGGAAGGCGCGGCCCCCGCGGCCGAAGCTCCGGCCGCGGCCCCGTCGATGGAACAGCAAGCCACCCAGGAGCCCGTGCCCGCAGCCGTCGGCGGCAAGGTCGACGAAGAGCACCAGGACGCCCTTGAGAAGGGTCTGAGCGGACTGAAGAAGTAACGTATTGCCGACCCGCTCCGGGTTCCGATGCCGTAGCCCGGGCGAGCGCCGAATGGCGCGACTCCGGGACCGTAGGTAGCGACGGCACGGCAACGCGCAAATCGGCTACCCGTAGCCCGGACGAGCGCCGCATGGCGCGACTCCGGGAACATGCTCCGGGAACATCGCCGGTCGCCGGGCACCATCCCCCCGGAGTCGTGGCGTCCGCCCCTAGTCCGGGCTACGAGGCGAGCTCCGCCCCGCCGGTCACGGGCGCGCAGCCTGCACCCCGTACCCTGGGGTCCGCACCGGCTGCGGAATCCGGCAACCAACCCGATCGGCGGCGATTTGTTTCCTCCACCGGTACATAGCTTGCTAATCGGTTTCTTGTTTCAGATCTTGAGTGAGACCTGTCGCCCATCGGCGGCACCAGGCCGACATGGCATCGGACCCACAAAGAAAAATGGCGCAACCTCTTCCCGAGCGAGGCGCGGTAGACCCGCCGCCGGTATTGCCCATCGATATCGACGGCAGACCCCCATTGCGTAGCCCGGGTGCAGAACCTTTCCCGCGCAGCCTGGGCGACCGAAGCATGTTCAGCGGCGATCTGCCGCTGGTGGCGTTTTTGCGCAGCCTGCTCAATCCCGGGATCATCCTGGCGAGCCTGGGCGCCTGTCTGGCCTGGTACCAGGTGCGGCTCGACGGCCACTACCTCATGCTGGCCGTGCTGGTGTTCTTTGTGTCGTCCCAGTTGTTCGAGCGCGTGGACCTCTTTCAGCTCCGCCCCACCGAACTCGTCGTCCGCGCGATGCGCGACATCTTCTTTGCCTGGCCCCTCACCGTGGGAATCGTGGCCTTCCTCATCTGGGCCACGCACTACGATCGCATCTATCACATCCAGGCATTGGTCACGTGGTTCGTGATCACCCCCGTGCCGCTGGTACTGGGGCACTTCACCGCCCACTGGATTCTGCGGGCGCTGGCGCGGTCCGAGTCCGCCCAGAAGCGGATGATCGTCATCGGCGCGAGCGACCTCAGCATCCGCCTGGCCAACACGGTGAGCGCCGACCCGCTCGTGGGCGTGCAGGTGCTGGGCTTTTTCGATGACCGCCACCCGCGCCGGCTGCCCGCATTGGGCAAGTACCACCTGCTGGGCGGGGTGGATGGCGTGGCCAAGTTCGTGCGCGAGCGCAACGTCAATCTGGTGTTCGTGTCGCTGCCGATGGCCGCGCAACCGCGCATCGTGAAGCTGCTGGACACCCTGCGGGACAGCACGGCCTCCGTTTACTTCCTGCCCGATGTGTTTGCCTTCGACCTGATCCAGGCGCGCTTCGACGAGATCGACGGCATGCCCGTCGTGGCCGTGTGCGAAACGCCCTATTCCGGGGTGAATGCCCTGCTCAAGCGCTGGTTCGACGTTGCCGTGACACTCACGGCGCTCGCTGTAGTCTGGCCGATCCTCCTGTTTGCTGCGATCGGCGTAAAACTGTCATCTCCCGGCCCCATCATCTTCAAGCAGCGCCGCTACGGGCTGGACGGGCGCGAGATCGCCGTCTACAAGTTCCGCTCCATGCGGGCAATGGACGACGGCCCGGTGGTGAAGCAGGCCACCAAGAACGACCCGCGCATCACGAAGTTTGGCGCGTTCCTGCGCCAGAGCTCCATCGACGAACTGCCGCAGCTGTTCAACGTGCTGGCAGGCAGCATGAGCCTCGTGGGCCCGAGGCCCCATGCCGTGGCCCACAACGAGCAGTACCGCAAGCTCATCAAGGGCTACATGCTCCGCCACAAGGTGCAGCCCGGCATCACCGGCTGGGCCCAGGTAAACGGCCTGCGCGGAGAGACCGAAACGCTGGAAAAGATGAAGGCCCGCGTGGACCACGACCTGTACTACCTTCGCAACTGGTCGCTATCGCTCGACCTCTGGATCATCGTGAAGACCGCGTTTGTGCTGCTCCGGCAGAAGACCGCGTACTGAACCAACGCAACTCACACCCGAGACCTTGCCCGCGTCACGCCTCCCAACTCATAGACTTGCCACTACACAAACAAATGACCCACGCGAGAACGATCTCCTCCGCCTTCCTGTTCCGTCTCCTGGCCCTGCTGTGGCTCGGTCTGGGGACCACCCACGCCGACACCACTCCGGCGCGCGCCTACCTGCTGGGCCCCGGCGACGTCGTGCGCATCACGGTGTTTCAGAACCCGGACATGACCACCGAGACTCGCATCACCGACACGGGGCTAATCACATTCCCGCTGATCGGTAGTATCGCGATCGGCGGTGGCACCGCAACCCAGGCCGAGCAAAAGATCGCGCTGGCACTCAAGACCGGCGGCTTTGTGAAGCAGCCGCAGGTAAACCTGGTTGTCACCCAGTTCCGCTTCCGCCAGGTGTCAGTGCTGGGCTACGTGGGTCGGCCGGGCCGCTACCCGCTGGAAGACCAACGGTTGCGCTTAGCGGATGTGCTGTCCTTGGCCGGTGGTGTTGTCCAGACGGGGGGCGATACTGTCTTTGTCATTCGTCAGGTGGACGGCAAGGAACAGCGCTTTGCCGTGGACCTGGACGCTGCCGTGGCCGCCAACGATCTGGAAAAGAACTTCGAGGTCTTTGCAGGCGACACCATCTACGTGCCGAAGCAGAGCTTCATCTACATTTACGGTCAGGTGAACCGCCCGGGCCAATATCGGCTCGAACGAGGGATGACCGTCATGCAGGCGCTGGCCGTAGGTGGCGGCGTCACGCTGCGCGGGACGGAGAAGGGACTTACTGTACGCCGGAGTTCCGGCGGTAAGGTCGAGACGATCAATCCCGGTCTACAGGACAAGCTGTTGGCTGAGGACGTGATCTACGTGAAAGAAAGTGTGTTCTAAGCAGGAGTGCATGAGATGACGTTTAGTCAATTTCTCACCATATTGCGTGCGCGCATTTGGATTTTCCTCGCAGTGTTCCTGACGATTGTCGTGGGCGCAGTTGCACTTTCCTTGCTGCTTCCGAAGAAGTACACGGCCTCGGCGACGATGGTGCTCGATTCGAAAGGGATAGATCCTGTCTTTGGCGTCATGATGCCCGCGCAAATGATGCCAGGCTATATCGCGACGCAAGTCGACATCATCCGAAGCCATCGCGTTGCGACTGAGGTGGTGAGAGCGCTTCGTCTTTCGGAGAGTTCTGGTGCTCGCCAGCAATGGATGGAAGCGACCGAGGGAAAAGGCTCCGTTGAAGACTGGTTTGCTTCTATTCTCTTGAGCAATCTCGATGTCAAGCCATCGCGCGAGAGCAGTGTCATCGAAATTTCCTTTAGTGGAGCCGACCCTCGGTTCGCGGCGATCGTGGCCAACGCCTTCGCGGAGGGTTATCAGCGAATCAACCTGGCTCTGCGCGTCGAGCCTGCTCGGCAGTCCTCCGCGTGGTTTGATGAGCGTCTCCAGCAGTTGAGGAAGAGTCTCGAAGATGCTCAGGGTAAGCTGAACGACTACCAGCGTGAGAAGGGATTCACTGCGCAGGACGAGAGGCTTGACTTGGAGTCTTCTCGGCTAAACGAGCTCTCTGGGCAGTACACTGCAGCCCAAGCGCAAGCGGCGGACGCCTCTTCTCGCGTACGGCAGGTGAACGAGTTTCTTGCTCGCGGTGCCAGCGCTGAGACCATACCTGACGTGCTCGCCAATCCCCTGGTCCAAAACCTGAAGTCGACGCTTGCGTTGACGGAAGGCCGACTGCAGCAGACGACTTCCCAGTTGGGAGGAAATCACCCCGAAGTCCGAAGGCTGGAGGCGGACATCGCTAGCCAAAAGGCCAAGCTCAAGTCCGAGATCAGCCAAGCCGCAGCTAGCCTGTCTAACTCTGCGAAGATCGCCCAGAAGCGCGAAGCGGAACTGCGAAATGCGCTTGCAGATCAGAAGACAAGGTTCCTCAAGCTCAATCAGGGCCGCGACCAGCTACAGATACTTATGAAGGACGTCGAATCCGCTCAACGGGCATACGACACTGCAGCGCAGCGCTTCCAGCAGACGAATCTTGAGAGCCAAGCGAGCCAGACGAATGTCGCAATTCTCAATAGAGCTGTTCCGCCGATCGCGCCGTCCTTTCCCAAGCTTTTCTTGAACGTGATCATTGCCATACTTCTTGGGGCGGCGCTAGGAATCGCTGTGGTTCTGGTAATCGAGTTGCTAAACCGCCGCATTCGGAGTGCGCAGGAGATGGCTGTTGCGACTAACGCACCCGTCCTGGGCATCCTCGGAGACGACCCGCGCGTCGGGCTTTTGCGCTTTCGTCGCGGTTCGAAAGCGGTACCGCGCCCGACGCGAGCGCCAAAATCCCGAGCTGCCTGAACAAAGGAGTCCGTATGAAGACAACCAATTTTGAAGGCGCACGGGTGATCCCAGGCCCCGGCTCTCATCAAGGCAGTGACCGGTCAATGGGAGCACTACTGATCGATGCGGGCAAGATCACGACGGAGGACGCCGAACGTATCCTCAGGCACGCGAAGGAGAAGGATCTGCGCTTTGGCGACGCCGCGGTCGCCCTGCGTCTCGTTACATTGGACGACGTGCAGCATGTGCTGGCCCGGCAATTCGACTATCCGTATCTGCAACCAGGCGAGAGCGCAGTAGCACGCAGCGTCGTTGCGGCCTGGAGCCCGTTCGGGCGTCAGGTCGAGGCGTTGCGAGCTTTGAGGAGTCAGCTATTGCTACGCTGGTTCACCGGCGAGAGAGACCGCAAGGCAATCGCAGTGGTGAGTCATGCTCGTGGCGACGGCAGAAGCCACCTGGCTGCGAACCTCGCTGTGGTTTTCTCGCAACTCGGGGAAAAGACACTGTTAGTGGACGCGGACATGCGCAATCCCACGCAGCACACCTTGTTTGCTCTCTCTAACTCGATTGGGCTCTCCACCGTTCTTGCCGAGCGGGCTGGCATGGAAGCGGTTCAGCGAGTTCCCGCATTCGTTGATTTGTCAGTGCTGCCGGCGGGAACGATACCGCCCAACCCACTGGAGTTGCTCAGTCGAGGCGCCTTCGCGAAAGCGATGCAGTGGATCGGTGACACGTTCGATGTGGTGATTATGGACACCCCGTCGGCTGTCGATGGCACAGACTTCCAGCTTGTTGGCGCGAAAGCGGGCGGCGCACTGCTGGTCGGCCGGCGTAATCGCACGGGCACCTCACAGTGTGCGGACATGGCCGACGCTGTTCGCGCCTCCGGCGCTGTGCTCGTGGGTAACGTTCTCAACGAGCGATGACCCGCGCGCGTTCCCCTGCCCCTGCTACCATGCCTTCGTCGATGACCAGCGCGAACCACACCCTGAATTCGTCAACGTTCCCCAGCAATGCGTGGATTGACTGGTTGTTCGTCGGCGTCGGCTTGTGCGCCCTTTATGTCCCCACATTCTGGGATCTTGGCAACACCCTTTGGCAGCGCGAAGAGCATGGTCACGGACCGCTAATCCTCGTGGTGGTGGCATGGCTTGTCTGGCAGAACAGGTCAGTGCTGGTCGAAGGCCAGCCGCAGTCCAGACCGGCTCTGGGATGGGTGTTTCTGCTGATGGGATTGCTGCTGTACGTGGTGGGCCGTTCTCAGGACATTCTCATGTTCGAGGTCGGGTCACAGATCCCAGTCCTAGCGGGAGTGCTCCTGATCAAACGTGGCCCGGTCGCACTTCGGGCGATGTGGTTCGCGTTGTTCTTCGTCATCTTCATGATCCCCTTGCCCGGATTTTTCGTCGATGCGCTGACCAATCCGCTCAAGAGACATGTGTCGGAGATTGCGGAGCACCTTCTTTATGCTATTGGTTATCCCATTGCGCGCAGCGGCGTCACACTGACCATCGGCCCATATCAGCTCCTCGTGGCCGATGCGTGTTCTGGGCTGCATTCGCTCTACTCGCTCTCGGCGCTCGGGTTGCTCTATCTGCACTTGATGCGCCATACGAGTTTCATGCGTAACGCGATTCTCGCGGCGTCCATCCTCCCAATTGCGTTCGGTGCCAACATTATCCGGGTGATATTTCTTGTGCTGGTCACGTTCCATCTCGGCGACGAGGCTGGGCAGGGCTTCCTGCACGGGTTCGCCGGGATGGTCTTATTTGTCGCTGCCCTTCTCCTTCTCTTTGTGATCGATGGTGCGCTCGGTCTAGTGTTGAAGGGCAAGGTCAAGGAGAGCTAGTCGATGAAGGGTATTCCAGGTAAATCGATTGCGATTCTCTGCGCTATGGTGCTTGCTGCGGGACTGGCCTTCGCTGCCAAACCCCGCACCCGTGTCGCAGACCAGAGCCCGAAGGTCGATCTCGAAGTCGTAATCCCCAAAACGTTTGGCAATTGGAAGCTAGACGAGCGTGTCGTGCCCATCCTTCCATCGCCTGACGCCAAGGCCGTGCTCGATCGGATCTACAGCCAGACCGTCTCGCGGACCTACGTGAATGAGAGTGGCGAGAGGGTCATGCTCTCGGTGGCGTACGGTGGCGAGCAATCCGATTCAATGCAGGTGCACAGGCCAGAAGTCTGCTACCCGGCACAAGGCTTCTCCGTGCTGAAGAGTCTAAAGGGCGTCATGGAGACCCAATTTGGCCAGTTGCCCATCCGCCGCCTCGTGGCATCTCAGGGGCCACGTGTGGAACCCATCACATACTGGATCACGGTCGGAGATCAAGTCGCGCGGTCCAACTGGGAACAGAAACTTGCGCAGTTGTCATACGGACTCACGGGTAAGGTTCCAGATGGGCTGCTGTTTCGCATCTCTACCATCGATCGCGATGAACAGCGCGCCTATTCGGTTCAGGAAGCATTCGTCCGCGAGTTGCTCGCGCAGATAGATGCCGATGCACGCGTCCGGTTGGTCGGTCGCCTAGGGCAGTCCTGATTCTTCGTGCCGCAAGACAATGAGCCCCCATGTCGCTGAGCCGTGCTGCGATCGGCGCCGTCGATCAGGCGGTGCTCAGCGCGGGCAGCCTGGTGATCAGCGCCGTTCTGGTGCGATTCGCGACGAAGGAGGAGTTTGGGGCGTACAACTTGTACGTCGCGGCCATTTTGCTGGCACTCAGCGTGCAGAACGCCCTGGTGCTCTCGCCAATGCTGACGCTCGTACCCAAGCTGGAACGCGACGGCATGGCTCGCTTTCTTCACGCCTGCGGTCCGATCGCCCGGCGGCTTACGATTGTCTTGGTGCCCTGCTGCCTTTTGGGCCTAAAGCTCTACGAGGAGTTTGTGCCGACGGCTGGCCTCACATGGACCGCCGGAGGTGTTTTCGCTCTGGCCCTAGTGGCTGCCCTTGGTCGAGAGTACGCCCGGACGCATCGTTTCGCTCTCGGAGACATGTGGGGAGCCCTGGGCGGCGATGCGGCCTTCACCGCGGTCGTCGTTACGAGCGTCGCGGTTTGTGCCACGGTGCTGCCCATGAATTCCGCCGCGGCGTTGGGCTCGATGGCGTTAGGCGGCGGAGTTCTCCTTCTGAAGAGGCGATGGGCTTCCAGGGAAGTGGCCTCCGATGTAGAGGAACCGGTTTGGCCCAAGTTGTGGGAGGCGGGGCGTTGGGCGTTGCCGAGTGTGGTCGCTTCGTGGGTCTATGCAAACTCCTATGTGTTTTTCGTCGCCGCGGTGCACGGGAACGGAATGGTGGGCGAACTGGCCGCGGCAAGACTGCTAACGGTCCCCCTCAACTTCCTAACCGCAGGCTGGGCCAACTACCTGCGACCGAAAGCGTCAGCGCTCGTAGCGCGCGGGCAGGGGGCCGAGATGTTGCGCGTCGCGCGGCGCGGCGCCGCGATTCTCGTCGCTGGTGCCTGCATCTATCTTGCCTTACTGGTTGTGGCGTATCCCTTGTTGGCGCCGTTCTTTGCAAATCGCGGGTACGTAGAGGTGCTGCCTCTCGCGCTTGCGTGGGGCGCGTACTTTCTGGTTGTGAGCGTACGTGGCGTGGGTATGGCTTGCGTACTGAGCGAACTCGAAGGCTTTCGGACCATGTTTGGCTACACAGTCTCGGCCCTTTTGGTGGTGTTGCCTTGCCTCTTGCTCCTGGGGCGCATCTCGTCGGCGGTGTTCGTGCCCGCTGTCTTGACGCTGGCCGAACTGGTTTTCGCAGCATTGGTCTGGCGCAAGGCCTTGTCGGTGGCTCGGGCGGCAGGTACGTCGTGAGTCTCTCCCGAGCGAATTCCGCGAGACTTAGAGCGGGCATGTCCGGGGTCGGGGTTGCCGACGATCTGATAAGCCTCGGCATGGGGGAAACATGCTGAACGGTGTGGTTGAAGCTACGCCCGCGCGCACCTCCCGCATAGCGCTGACCGGTATCGGCCGCAGCCGCTTGGTGGTCTTTAGCCTGGTGCTCTCCCTCTTGCCGATCGGCGCTGCGGCGGAGGCGTCTTCCGAAGGCAGCGGTCTTCGCCAACTTATATGGGCGTCCGTCTTCACCTTTGCCGGTTACCAGATTCTCATGAACTGGCGACTTGCGCGTGACGTGCTGTCGCGGGTGAATCCCTGGCTAATCGTGCTGCTGCTCTATGTCGGTGCCACCGTCATCTGGTCCCCGGACGTTGGAACCTCGTTCCGGCGATACGTGCAGGTCGTGGGCGTATTCTTCGTGGCTTGGGCGGCCAACTGCGTCACTGGCCGAACGTCTATTCTCCCGGGATCCATGGCCAGGGCGAGCCTTTACGGGACTTTACTGTCATTGGCCGTGACGGCAGCATTCTTCGATTTCGCATTCTCGGACAAGGGTTACAGAGCCTTTCTCGCCACAAAGAACCTCATGGGTCAGTTCGCGGTGATCGTGGTGATGAGTGCGGTGTTCATGTTCCTCGCCAGGCCGTCACGCAATCGCTGGTGGAACGCGCTCGCGTTCGGCATGCTGAACGTTCTCGCGGCGCCTTTCGCTGGCGAGGCGCGTAACCGCCCCGCCTACGCTCTGTACGCGTTTCTGTTCGCGTTCGGAGTGGCCGCGCTGGTTCTGTCGCGCAGTGCAACGGCCATCCTGGCTTCCGGCGCCACTTTGGTGCTAGTCACGCTGCTCTCGCTCGCCAGGGCTCGGAACGAGGTGTTGCGCGTTCTGTACATTGGAGCAGCGTTGGTAGCAACGCTCGGCTTGTTCCTGTGGCTGTTGATCGAAGGTCTGCCAAGTTCTAGCCAGCTCGGGTCCTTGTTTTACGACACCACTGGCAAGGATATGACCCTCACGGGGCGTACCTATCTCTGGCAACTCATGTGGGGCCAGATCGAACGCCATCCGTGGTTCGGCGTCGGCTACGGCGGGTTCTGGCTCGGCCTTTCAGGGGACGCTGGTCAGATAGCCTACCTCGTCAAGTGGGGCTATCCCGGGCAGGCGCACAACGGCTACATCGACGTGTTGAACGAAATCGGCTTCGTGGGCATGGCGCTCCTGCTCATCACCTTGGCGGTTCACGTGCGCAGGGTGTTTCTGCTCATCGCGCAGGCCCCAGGCCTTGGCTACCTTCATCTGGCCATCGTCTTGTTCGCCGTGATGCTCAACTTCACAGAAGCGACGCTGCTCCGTACGACCAGCATGTGGTGGATGCTCGTGCTGATTTCGATGATCGAGGTCGATCGTAGAGTCGGCACCGAGTTCCTAGGCGACGAGCGTCGCGCGACGATATCCGGGGCACCTGCATGAACCGTGTACGGTCTGGCTTCGCCCGATTCCTCGGGCTCGCGCTTTGGACCATTGCGTCGATTGCGGCCGCTCAGGTCCCCAAGGTGTTCGAGTCGCCGGTGCCAGTGCCTGCAGAATTCTTTGGGATGCATATCCACCGTGCTGTAGAAGGAACCGAGTGGCCCAGTGTCCCCTTCGGATCCTGGCGCTTTTGGGACTCGCGCGTCCGATGGCGCGATATCGAAGTCGCTCCGGGTCAATATCGCTGGGAAAAGCTCGATGCCCAGGTGCGACTTGCCGAGAGCCGGGGCGTGGAGATTGTGTACACGTTCAGCCAGACACCGCTTTGGGCCTCGAGCCGCCCCAACGACGATTACGTCTACGGCAAAGGTGCGGGCGCGATGCCCACCGATATCCGCCTGTGGGAGCGCTTCGTTGAAGCGGTGGTGACACGCTACAAAGGACGCATCAGGAACTACGAGATCCAGAACGAGCCGAAATTCACAGACTTCAAGACCTGTGGTGGTGTCGTTTTCTTCTGCGGCAGCATTAAGGACCTCGTGCAGCTGACAGGGTCGGCGAGCGCGGTGATCCGTCGGGTCGATCCGGCCGCTCGCGTCGTTTCGCCACCGCTCACGCACGGGCGTGCCGGGCTCGCGTGGTTGCAGGCGTTTCTGGAACAGGGCGGGGGCCAGTACGTGGACGTTATCGCCTACCACCTGTACGAGGCAGTGCCCGAAGATGCGCTCTTAACGGTGTGGGGCATCCGATCCACTCTGTCGAGGTACGGGCTTGAGCAACTGCCGATCTGGAACACCGAGGTTGGCTATCTCATTCAGAACCAGGATGGTTCGGTGAAGCCCTCCAGCCCGAGCGGCCCCTTTGCGAAAGTGCACAGCACTACTGACGCAGGTGGCCTTCTGGCGCGCGTCATGATCACACAGGCGGCGGCTGGGCTTCAACGCGTGTTCTGGTACTCGTGGGAATCGAAGGATATGGGTTCGCTGGGGACGGCGGACAAGCGGCCGACCGAGGTGGCGCAAGCCTACACGACCGTGATCAATTGGCTGGTCGGGGCGGCAGTGCAATGCACGGGGCAGCACTATGGCGCTAGCTACGCGTGTCGGGTGCGCAAGGACGGCAAGGATTCCTGGGCCGTGTGGGCGCGGCAGGGCGCGTCGGAGTGGCGGCCCCCGTTCAACAGTTCGGGCACAGTTTGGAACCTGGACGGCTCGCGACGATCATTCAATCGCTGGCCGTTACCGTTGGGCGAACAGCCCGTGCTGGTGTCCCTCGATCGAGACTAACGCTCCCGGACGCGGCCTGCATCGGCGGCAGATGGCGTCGCTGGAAGACACGGATAGATGCCAGAAAATCTCGCTTCAAACCCAAAACGAGCGTCGCGATACCGCGGTGTTGTTCTAGTCTCCCACGGCTTCCAGCAGGACTACGAGCGCGGCTTTGCCAATGGGCTTGCTCTCCACCATGTGCCGACACGCCTGATTGGCTCCGATGAAAGCGATCCCAAGGCACTGCACCCCTCCGTCGATCTCCTCAATCTGCGCGGCAGCCAGAGGGGCGGTCGTTCGGCGCTTGCTAAGGCATTGAACCTTCTGAGATACCACGCGCGGCTGCTTGTTCACGTGTTACGCAACCGGCCATCAGTGGTTCACGTGAACGGACTAATGATGTATCCGGTGTTTATGGGGATACTGGAGAACTGGGTGCTTGCTCGGTGCTGCGGACAGCTTTTCGTGACTGTCCACAACATTCTTCCTCATGACGCGCACACTCGCTGGAATCTCTGGGTGCATAGCCTCATTTATCGCATCCCCCACAAGCTTATGGTTCACACAGAGCTGATGAAGGGCGAACTTGTTCGCCGATTCCGGGTTCCGGCGGGGCGTGTTGCCGTGGTGGAGCACGGTATCGACGATCTGGGTCCGAAGCGCGGGAGTGTCTTGCCTAGCGTAAGCGAGACCCCCGTTATCCGTGTGCTGTTCTTTGGCGTTGTTCGCCAGTACAAGGGTCTGGATCTGTTGCTTCAAGCCTTTGGTTCACTCGACGCCAGTTTTCGCCTGACCATCGTCGGTATGTGCAAAGACCCCTCATACACTGCCGAACTGCAAGGGCTCATCGATTCAGATCCGATCCCCGGCCGGATCGAATGGCGCAACGCCTTCGTGGAAGAGGACGAGATCCCGGGACTCTTCGCGAAGGCCGACGTACTGGCGCTGCCTTACCGACACATCGACCAGAGCGGTGTTGTGTTCCAGGCGCTTCGGCATGGGGTGCCGATCGTCGCGACGAACGTGGGCTCGCTAGACCGGTACGTCACGCCAGAGGTAGGCATCATCGTGGAGCGCGTGGACGCGCTAGCCGTGGCGGAAGGTCTAAAGGCCTTCAGTCGTGAGCGCGATCGGTTCGACCGTGCTGCCATCGCCGTCGTCGGGTGTCGCTATCTCTGGAGTGCGACTGTCAAGCCTCTGCTCGCACTGTATCGAAGCGCTGGCGTACCGTTATCGGACGCGTCCGTCGAGACGTCGGTGGTGGCGTCGGAGCAGGCACGGCCATCCCGAGCGTCTGCTTAGCACCGACCCATGCCCCGCGTCGTCATCGTCCAGCGTCGCATGACGCATTACCGCGTCCCGCTGTTCGAGCTCATGCGTGGCGAATTGCATCGCCACGGCATGGAACTCGTGGTCTTAAGCGGGGATGCCACTGCGGCGGAGGCCACGAAGAAAGATAGCGGCACGCTTGCCTGGGCTCATCACCTGCGTACTCGCTACTGGCTGGACGGCCGCGTGTGCTGGCAGCCCTTCGGTGAGTTCCTGCAGCCCGGCGACCTTGTGGTGATCACGCAGGAGAATCGGCTCCTCTACAACCACTGGCTCACGTGCATGACGGGACGGTCGTTCTCCCTTGCGTTCTGGGGACACGGCCGGAACTTCCAGTCCAACCGTCCTGCTGGCCTCAAGGAGAAATTTAAAGCCTGGACGACGCGGCAGGTGGACTGGTGGTTCGCCTACACAGAAGTCAGTCTGCAGGCGATCGCGGCCGCAGGATTTCCCTCGGAGCGGATCACGCTCCTGAACAACTCGATCGACACGCACAAGCTTCAGGCGGAGCGCGATGCCGTGACCCCAGAGTCGGTAGCCGCTCTTCGTGCGCAGTTCGGTTTCGAAGGATGCCCTGTGGCGGTATTCATTGGCGCATTGACAGAAGAGAAGCGTCTTGACTTTCTGATCGACGCCTGCGAGCGGGTGCACTCTGGCAACCCAGCGTTCCGATTGCTGATCATAGGCGATGGGCCTCGCAGGGCGTTCGTGGAAGCTGCGGCCAGGCGGCACTCCTGGCTGGTGTGGGTCGGAGCCCTATCGGGGGAGATTAAGGCGCGCCACCTAGCCATGGCCGACGTGCTGCTGATGCCCGGTATGGTGGGGCTCGTGATCCTCGATGCGTTCGTATTCGGGCTGCCGATGATCACCACCGACTGCGGGATCCACTCGCCGGAGATCGCATACCTCGAGAACGGCCGAAACGGGCTGCTGGTGGAAAACACGCTGGACGCCTACGCATCAGCGGTAGGCGACCTGTTGAAGGACGACCGGGGCAGGTTGAGCAGCATGGCCGACGCAGCAAAGGAGAGCGCGCGCACCTTCAGCCTGGAGGCGATGGCTCACAACTTCTGTCAGGGCATCCTCACCGCCTTTTCCGTGCTGGGCTCCGGTGGTTCGTCCACTGCGCAGCCAGTTGCTCAGGGACGATCTCGTTCGGGATGACAGGGGCGGTCGCGAGGAGATGCGCTACGGCTTCAGTGCGTCCAGAACGATCGAGGTGTAGCTCAAGGGCTTCGCAGTGTTGCGCTCGTCGAAGCGTTTTGACCTGTGGATCATTCCGCCGGCAGGGTCCCACTCCGTGAATTGGAACTGCCCCTGATCGTCGAAGAATTCATACAGATTTACCGAGAAGCCAGCGGTCTCGAACAGAGCTCGTGCACTCGCGTGCGTGTAGAGAACCTTGTGGTCGTCCGCGCCAGGACCGGTTCCTCCGGGTCGGACTGATTCGATGTACGACGGGTCGGGGTGTTTGCCGTCGGGGATGCCGATCCGCAGATAACCACCTGTCTTCAGGAATCGATGACAAGTCTTCGCGGCAACCAGCGCTGCTTCGGGCGTGAGGTGTTCCCAGACGTGTTCGGCGAGAATTGCGTCAATGGAACCGGGCGAGAAGTAGCGTGCCCAAGTCTCGGGTTCCAACAGGTCGAGCGTTTCTCGGTCAGTGGAGACCCAGCCCGCCAGTCGTGTACCAGAAGAACCTACGACGATGCGGCGGGTGGAGGCGCTTGCCAGTTCTTGCAACGCTCGCACTTGCATCTGGGCGCGACCGATATCTCTGATCTTGCGAAAGACTTGCTTCATAGGGCGACTCGACTGGGATGGGTGACTGGGGCGGATCGTAGCGAGTGATGGCGTTACCCGCGATGTTCTTTACGATGCAACATCGAATGGCAATAGTCTGACAGCGCGTTGTGTAGGCCAGCAAGCGTTCGATTTTGGTTGGAACTGTCGTCGAGTGGCGTCAGCTATGCCGGTCCTCTGGCCGCGACTGCCTAACTGGGGCGCGTCTGACTCCAGGGGGTGCCGTGGAGGGGCAGGGAAACTCCGCGGCGCCGTGCGAAACGTGAGTGAAAACTCGCGCTGCCTTCGCCTTTGCCTATCGCAGGCAGCAGGCAGCAGGCAGCATGCAGCATTCCACGATAGTTGTCGTCACTCCTGCCTTGGCGCGATCTGTGCGAATAACCGGTACGCGAAGAGAAAATCTCAAATAAAGTACGAATTTCGCGTCCGCCTGTGTCCCACTCCGGGACTGGCGCTCGATCGGGGGCATCCGTCTTTTTGAGGTTTTTGAAGTGAATCAACGACTAACTTGCTTTGGCGCGCTCTTACTCGCGCTTCTAACTCGTGTCGCGTCCGTTGACGCTGCCACCTATTACGTGGACTCCGAGGCCGGCAACGATGCCTGGACTGGCCTGGTGGGAACGGTAACGACCACCGGTACAGGGCAAGTGGACGGGCCTTGGCAATCGCTAGTCCGCGCGTCCCGCACCGCAATGCAACCCGGAGACCAGATCTTGTTGCGGTGTGGCCGCTCATGGTCCGAGACGTTGCGGGTCAGCGGACGTGGTACTGCCGGAAGCCCGATCCGGGTGGGCGCTTATCCGACGGGTTGCACCACCAAGCCCCTCATCGACGGCGCGATCAATGTCCCGGGACACGCTTGGACCCTCGAGCAGGGTGGCACCTATGGTACGAGTATTCCCTTCAATCTCGTCGAGAACGGTCGCCTCGATACGTCCATCGCCCGGTGGAATCGATGGTCGCCTGCCGGTGATGCGTCCATCTCGTTGTCGTCTTCCTGTCCTGGAGGCGGCCGCTGCCTGCTCCTGACGTCGTCAGCGTCGAACTGGAGCCTGATCAACAGTCCCAGCTTTCCAGTGACTGCAAGCATCACCTATCGCGTGCAGTTCTCGTTGCGTGCCCCGGCAGGTGCGAGTTTGAATGCCCTCGTTCGGCGGGCCGGCCCCACCTACGGATCGTTGAGCCCGGAAATCCGCGTCACGGGTACGGGTGCATGGCAGGACGTCGTCTTTGATTTCGCGCCCACGGCGTCGACCCCGAACGCACGATTCGACATCTACGTACCCGGAACCCGGCAGGAGGTATTTGTCCGCAGTGTCTCTGTCCTGCCGCTCATCATCGGCCCCAGTCACCTCACGATGCCCGATCGTGAGGTGGCTCCCGCCCACCACCCCAACGTCGGCCACAACGCGGGAGAACCGGACTCCATCTACTTGCTGAATGCAGTGGATTCGAATCGGGTGGCCACGACCACTGGGCAAGGCAGCACCTATGTGACCGTAGGGACCGATCTGAGGCTGCCCGCCGGGGCAGTGCTTGCGCCGGGCATTGACGTACACGTCCGCAGCGCGCCCTGGGTATTCGAGCCACGTCGCGTGACGGCGGTATCCTCAGGGCGGTTGTCTTTCCAGACCCCTACCTCATTGCCCACACTGGCGGGGCACGGCTACTTCCTCACTGGCGCGCGGTGGATGCTCGACTCGCCGGACGAGTGGCACTATGACGGCTCCAGCGGTCGCCTCCGCGTTTGGATGCCCGACAGTGCCGCGCCGGGGAATCGACTGTCGTACTCCATTCTCTACACGGCCATTGACCTCACGAATGCTTCCGACATCACGCTCGAAGGCCTCGCCGTCCGCGGTGCGGTCAATGGCGTGGTGATGCGGGGTGCGACGCGCGTTACCGTTCGTGGTTTCTCCATCGAGAACGTGGCCGAGGAGGGTATCGACGCCCGCCTCAGCGTGGATTCCGTGATCGACGACTGCCTGATCGCGCGTTCCGGGTTGGAGGCGATTGCCGGAGGCGACGATCTCGGCCGATACTCTCGCAACCTCACGGTGATGAACTCCGATGTGCGCTGGAGTGGTGTGCAGCGAGTAGGCACCACAGTCACGACCATTCCGCGCCCGTCGATGGCGGGCATCACGGGTGGTACAGCGGCGGTCGTCCGGGGCAACCGAGTGCACGGTGCGGCATACCTGGGCATCCGGGTCTACGGGACTGGGCGCATTGAAGACAACGCTGTCTCCGAAGTGTGTCTGGTCTTCGACGATTGCGGCGGCATCTACGTGCACAACAGCAGCAGCGGCGCGGTGGTCGCTCGGAACCTCGTGCAGGGTGTGCATGGCAATCGCAGTGGTACGCTCAAGGAGAGCACACACGGTGTGGGCATCTACCTGGACATCCTCACGCATAGCGCCACGGTCACGGGCAATACCATCGTGGACGCCGACTACGGAATGCAGATTCACAACGCCTTCAACAACACCGTAAGTCAGAACACGTTCTTCGGTAATCGCTTTGCCCAGCTATGGTTTCAGGAGCAGTCGCGTCAGCTTCGCACCGACGGCGACATCTACGGCAACGCGATTCAACGCAACGTCTTCTTCCCTGCATCGGCGGGTGTATCGATCATCCAGCAGAGTTACCTGGGCTCGACGCACGACTTCGCCACTTTCTCAGGCAATACCTACTACGCTTTGTGGACGCCGCAGATCGTCTCCGATGATCCCAACGATCAGGCTCGGCTCTACACCTTCGACGAATGGCGAGCCATGACAGTAAACGGTGTCCCGCGTCGGTCTGATCTGGACGGCCGAGCGATCACGGCTTTCGAGTACGCCTCTTACTCTGTCGTGCCTGGCAACCTGGTGCCAAACGGCGGGTTCGCGAACGGCGCGACCGACTGGACCTTCTGGAACCAGACCGCGCCGTTCGGTCGGCTGACAGTGGAAGCCTGCCCGTTCGGCCCCTGCGGACGGTTCGTGGCCGGCGCCTCGACGTCGCTCCTGTCGTCACCCAATTTCTCGGTTCGCAAGGATCAGCTCTACCGCGTGAGCTTCGATGCTCGGGTCGGCCGTGCTGGACAGCGAATCACGGCGCTGGTTCGGAGGGGCGGTGGGGGGGCAAACGGATACGAGGCGCTCATGGCCAAGTCTGAGTCGTACAACGGTTCGACCGGCTGGACCCGCTATGCCTTCACGTTCCGGTCACTGGCCACGGTGAATGCCGCCGACGCCGCCACGGGCGATCTCGGTGCCCGTCTGGATTTCACTGGCATTGCGGCCGCCGACACCCTGCAGGTCGCGAACGTGGAAATGGTGACCATGAATTCGGTCGATGCGGGCGGATTGGTCACCGCCATCCTTACCAACCTGGATCCAAAGGCCGGAGCCCAGCGGGACTGCCCGGAACGTACCACTAATCCCGCCCTCTGCGCCCTCTACGTTCGGGCGTCCGACGGCGCGCCCATGGCGTGGCCATACTTTTTGCCTGCGCTGGGCAAGGAGATCATCTACACGCAGAATCGGGCCTTGCTCGACACCGACCGGGACGGCATTCCGAACTCCCAGGACCGATGTCCTGCTTCGCCGGCGGGGCAAGCCGTCCGTTCCGACGGTTGTGCCATGGGACAGACGCCGCAGTGATCCTCGATCTTTTGGACTTGGAAGACAGAGGCTAGCGAGCCGGTTGATCGCGTCATGTTCGGCAGGGCTTCGGGCCGAGCCCGTGCACAGCTTGCACTTGTCCTGGGGATGCGATGTCTGCCGTTTCGCGCCCCGTCAATGAGGAGATGGCATTGGATACTCCGTACCGGGTGCTGGTCGCGCACAACCGGTATCAGCACAAGGGCGGCGAGGACAGCGTCTGTGAGGCCGAGATCGCCCTGCTGCGGCAGCGAGGTCATGAAGTGCGCCTCTACGAACGAGACAACGCCGAGATCGACAAGGCGTCCCCGTTGACCGTCGCCCGGGATTCCGTGTGGTCGCGGCGCACCGTGGCAGACATCAATGCACTGACTCTGAAGTTCCGTCCGGACATAATCCACGTCCACAATACCTTTCCGCTCATCTCCCCCTCGCTCTACGCCGCTGCGGCTGCCCTGCGCATTCCGGTGGTCCAGACCCTTCACAATTTCCGCCTGTCCTGCCTCCAGGCGATGTTTCTGCGCGATGGGGTGGTGTGCGAGGATTGCCTCGGGCGTGTGCCTTGGCGAGGGGTGGTGCGTGCGTGCTACCGGGGGTCTCGCTCTCAGTCGGCGGTGCTGGCGACTACTCTGGTCGCGCACCGGCTACGTGGCACCTACCGGCGCGATGTCACTCGCTACATTGCGCTGAACGAGTTCTGTCGCCGCAAGTTTATCGAGGCTGGGCTGCCAGCCGACCGAGTCGTCATCAAGCCCAATTTCGTCGATGTTCCCGATGCTCCGCGCACCCCAGGTGCGGGGGGGCTCTACGTCGGGCGCCTGTCTCCGGAGAAGGGTATCCGGACGCTGGCGCAGGCATTGACCCTGCTTTCGGGTCGGGCTCGGCTGGACGTGGTGGGCACCGGTCCTGAACAGGCGGTTTTGGAAGGGCAGAGCGCGGTGCACCTTATAGGCTGGGCCGGCCCGGACGAGGTGCTGGCCCGAATGCGTGCGGCGGCTTGGCTGGTCATGCCAAGCATCTGGTACGAGAACTTCCCCCGCACGCTCGTGGAAGCATTTGCGGTCGGGCTGCCGGTCATCGCGAGCAAGATTGGAGCTCTGGCGGAACTCGTGGAACACAAGGTTACGGGGCTTTTGTTCGAACCCGGTTCAGTACAATCGCTCGCAGATGCGATTGGGTGGGCAGAGGAGCATCCCGAGGATATGCGAATCATGGGCTCCAATGCGCGGGCTGCTTATGTGTCCAAGTACTCCGCGCCGGAGAATTACCGGCGCCTGATCGAAATCTACGAAGGGGCGGCGTACGACAGACTCACCCGCCATGGTTAGCAGATGGCCGCCTCTGCCTTGACAAACGTCACTATCTGATTCGAGGTCACCTTGGCTGAGTCGCTCGACGTGCTGTACGACCGCTTCTATGAGACGGACTTCCTCCCGGAAACGATACCGGATATCAAGGTCCGCGGCTGGCCACGCGATCGATATCAGGCAATTGTCTTCGCTGGGGGGCAGGGCCAAGCCGTATTGGACATCGGCTGTGGCAACGGCCTGCTCTTGTACCAGTTTCGTGACAGCTTCAAGAAGCTCGTGGGGCTGGAGTACAGCTCGACCCGCCTTCGCCAGGCGGCCGCTAACCTGCGCGGACTCGATTTCCGCCCAGTGTGCGGGTCAGCCGAAAACATGACGGAAATCGAAAGTGGGAGCATCGATCAGATTGTGACCGCGGACACGATCGAGCACATTCCTGATGTATACGCGGCAGCCGCGGAAATGCGTCGTGTTCTCCGGCCGGGAGGGAGGCTGGTCATCAATACTCCCAACATCGCGTTCGCCAAGAAGCGTCTGGTTCTCCTTCTCGGTCGATTATTCCCGTCTACCTCCCAGTCGAATGAGGGCTTGGGTTCGGACGTGCTTTTCGACGGCGGACATCTGCATTACTTCACTTTTCGATCCCTCGCTCTGCTGCTGGAGCGGGCGGGCTTCCGTATCTCGCGTAGGACCGGCTTCGGACAGTTGGGCCGGGTGCACGGCTACTGGCCTTCGCTGTTGAGCGTTGGTGTCCAGCTCGAAGCTGTAGCGATCTGATGGTGAATGCTTCCGCACAATGACTGACTTGATGGCGAAAGTCCCCGCGGGTCGGGTCACGGGGGATGTGCTAGGCGCATTGATCGACGTCACGACGTGGCCCTCCGTCATTGCCACGATCGGCACCTGGGCTGACCAGCGCCTTTCCCGATATGTCTGTATCTGCAACGTTCACTCGGTCGTCACGGCGAGTCGAGACCGCGTGTTTCAGGAGGTCATTAACAACGCGGACATGGCAACGCCCGACGGGGCGCCCGTCGCCTGGATGTTGCGCCGCCTGGGGCACGCCGGGCAGGAGCGGATCAACGGTCCAGACCTGATGTGGCGGTATCTGCAGCACGCTGAGCAGCGTGGCGAGGCCGTGTACTTCTACGGCAGCACTGAGCGCACGCTCGCGCTACTGCGCGCGGCGATCGAGCGCAGGTTTCCCAGGCTGCGGATTGCCGGCATCTACTCGCCCCCTTTCCGTGAGGCGACGACGGCCGAGGACGAGGCCGAAGTGCAGGCCATCAACGAGAGCGGCGCTGGCGTGGTATTCGTGGGCTTGGGGTGCCCCAAGCAGGAACTCTGGATGGCAGCACATCGCGGACGTATTGAAGCGGTGATGGTCGGCGTGGGTGCTGCCTTCGACTATCACGCGGGCACCGTCAAGCGCGCGCCACTCTGGATGCAGCGCAACGGTCTGGAATGGCTGCACCGCCTTGCATCCGAGCCCGGGCGCCTTTGGAAGCGGTACCTTTCCACCAATTCGGTGTTCATCCTTCGTGCAGCCTGGCAGTTGCTGGTTGCGCGGCAAAAAACCAGGCAATGAAGGAGTCGTGACTTGAAGATTTCGGTCGTTGGTACGGGGTACGTGGGGTTGGTGTCAGGGGCGTGTCTGGCGGACACCGGCAACGACGTGGTGTGCCTTGATGTGGATCAGCGCAAGGTGGACCTGCTGAAGGACGGGGGCATCCCGATCTTCGAACCGGGGCTCGACGCATTAGTGGCGCGTAACGCGGCTGCCGGAAGGCTGCGCTTCACCACCGACCCTGTCGAGAGCGCACGCCACGGCGAGATCCAGTTCATCGCTGTGGGCACTCCGCCCGGCGAGGACGGATCGGCCGATCTTTCGCACGTGCTGGCGGCGGCTCGTACCATCGGTCAGCATCTGGACCACTACGCGGTTATCGTCGACAAGTCCACGGTTCCGGTCGGCACTGCGGACAAGGTGCGCGCCGCCATCCGGGAAGTGCTGGACAGTCGTGGGGTGAAACAGGATTTCAGTGTCGTCTCCAACCCAGAGTTCCTGAAGGAAGGCGCCGCCATCGAGGACTTCCTCAAGCCGGATCGCATCGTGGTGGGCTCGGATGATGAGCGCGCCACCAGGCTCATGCGCCAGCTCTACCAACCGTTCCAGCGCAACCATGAGCGCATGATTGTGATGGATGTACGCTCGGCGGAACTCACCAAGTATGCCGCCAACGCAATGCTCGCAACGCGCATCTCGTTCATGAACGAGCTCGCCAACCTGGCCGAGAAGCTGGGCGCGGACATCGAACTCGTTCGCAAGGGAATCGGGTCGGACCCTCGAATCGGCTTCCACTTTCTATACGCTGGCACTGGTTACGGCGGCTCCTGCTTCCCCAAGGATGTGAAGGCGCTGCAGCGGACCGGCCGGGAACATGGGGTGGACCTCAAGATCCTTGGCGCTGTGGAAGACGTAAACGAGGCACAGAAGTCCCGCCTTCTGGAGAAGTTCGACGCGAGGTTTGGTCACAGTGCGAAGGGTATGCGCGTCGCGATGTGGGGCCTTTCCTTTAAGCCCAACACGGACGACATGCGCGAGGCACCCAGCCGTGTAGTGATCGAAGGGCTACTCGCAAGAGGTGTGGAAGTGGTGGCCTACGACCCGGTGGCGGTGGAGGAGGCCAGGCATTTACTCGGCGAGCGCACCGGGCTTCGCTACGTCAACGGTCCTATGGAGGCGTTGGAAAGTGCGGATGTGCTCATGATCGTCACCGAATGGAAGGAATTCCGCAGCCCTGATTTCCAGGCTATTCGCGCCCGGCTTCGTCATCCCGTCATTCTGGACGGCCGCAACATGTACGAACCGGAGACGGTAGCGGCGAACGGGCTGGAGTACGACTGTATCGGGCGGCCCGCGGCCGTCCCCACATCGTCTTGATGGTGGACGGACGGCTGATGCCGGTATCGCCTGCCTAACGCGGAGAAGTTGCGCGATGGCTGCAAAGCACATGCTAAAGAGACTGCCGGTTGTTGGGTTTGCCGCGAGTCAGGCGTATCGCGGCATTATCGGTCTTCGTTGGATCGCGCACGGCCGGCATCGTTGGGAAGTGGTGGATTCGTTCCCGTGAGACAACGAACTTTACCTATCCACTCGAAGCCAGAAACGAGAAGCATCTCTGTCACTTCATCGCGAACGAATTGGCGGTAGATGTTCGTCGCGTTGAGAGCTTGGTGCGGGAATTGAAGGAAGACAGATCGCTTCGGGAGCATATACGATCGGCAACGCGTGCCAGTCTCGATCGCGCCGTGGCGGACAGCGAGGCCAGCTACGCGAAGCGCCTCGGGTGGTATGCGATCGTAAGAATCCGTCGTCCCAGACTTGTGGTGGAGACTGGCGTGGACAAGGGTCTGGGGTCCGTGGTGCTTGCCGCCGCTCTTCTGCGCAATGCCGAAGAAGGGTTCCCCGGTGAGTACCTCGGTACTGACATCAATCCTGCGGCCGGATACCTTCTTCAGGGGCCGTACGGAAGTGTGGGAAAGATCCTTTATGGTGACTCGATCGCTTCGCTGCGAACTATTCAGCAGCCAATCGACCTGTTCATCAATGACAGCGATCACTCAGCCGATTACGAGGCGCGGGAGTACGCCGAGGTCGCCGCGAAGCTCAGTCCGCATGCCATAGTCGTGGGCGACAACGCCCACGCGACAGACAAGTTGCTGGAGTTTGCCGAGCGTACTGAGCGTCGCTTCGCCTTTTTTCGCGAGCAACCTCATGAGCACTGGTACCCAGGCGCTGGAATCGGCCTCGCGATGAGCAGTACGGAGTGACGGGTCTGCCGCGCAGGGGGTGCCGCTGTCCTCCGAATGAGCGACCATAGTTCCCGCAGCCTGGAAGAGCGCTTTCTCTACGGGGGCTGGGGCGGGCGTGTGCGTTCTTGAGGGCCGTTGGAGCTTAGCAAATACCAGCCACCGCCCGGTTTTTTGCAGCCGTCCGCAGGCCGTACGACTCACATGGGCCCAGCGGCTCAGAGAGTCTACCTTGGGCGCCGGTTACAACTCTCGCCGAAGCTGGGCTTTTGGAAATTCGTAGCGCAGCCGCGATGGCAGTCTTCAGCTATTTCGTCTGACTCATACATGACCGTTCTGAAGCGCGCTACCGCGTGACGATGCCCGTAGCCGAGAGATGCCCCCCTGCGGGGTGAGTGTCCTCGCCGCGCGGTTGCATTTGCGTTGCGAGCTAAAGCAAGGTCGTCCACATTGACTCGGCCCTTGGGGTGGAAATGCCGGTGTCTACAATCGACCCGACGGTCCGCCGAGCCTGCGCCCGGCGGGCGTTCTGCTGCTTCCTGCTCGCTCTCCGACCTCGATCGCATCGTTTTCTGAACCACGCCTGAAGATGGCTGCCACTCGCATAAGCGAGTCCTGCTCGAGAGCGCGCGCCGTCGGACGGGTAGCCATGCTGACTCGCGCTGGCGCGCTTCAATGCCGCCATTCGACCCGCGCCTCTCCCGGAGGTGGCACGGTCCGCTTGGCAGGTACTAGTCGGGCGCGACTAAACCTGGCGTGAACGGGCACGTGGATGTTGATGGCTCCGTCCCCGGCCCTGCGAATCCACGGGATCGGGAATAAGTCCTTCCGAGTATCGTTTTCAGTGCATGACATCGATAGAAACCGTGCGCGAGCGTCCTGCGGCGTAGTTCCGGGTCATCGAGGGACTGTGCACTTCAGTCGCGCGTGAGGGCAAGTGAGCACACCGGCAACCATGAACGAACAGAATCTCAGCGCGATCCGGAGTCGATTCTTGATCAAAGTAGATGTTGTGACCCGGACGGTGCTCACCGCGATTGGGGCTCTTGCCATCGCCAGCGTGGTCTCGCATGGGCTGGCGGAACTCTCCGGTTACGACAGGACACGGCTCCTTGTTCGCATGTTCGACCTCGATGCTGAGCGAAACCTTCCGACCGTGTTCACCATGATGCTGCTCTGCGGTGCCAGTGCGTTGCTCAGTCTGATCTCCCTGTTGGAATGTCAGCGTGGCAGCCGCTACGTGCGGAGGTGGGCTGTGCTCTCGGCCGGTTTCCTCGTCATGGCGTTGGACGAGGTCCTGTCTCTGCACGAGTTGCTGACTCTTCCCATGCGAGGTGTGCTGGGATCGGATCACCTGGGGGTCCTTTACTTCACTTGGCTAGTGCCCGCCTTGGCGTTGATCGTCGCCCTCGCCCTTTACTTCGTTAGCTTCCTGCGGGCGCTCCACACCGCGGACCGTGGACGATTTTTGGTGTCCGCAGCAATCTATCTGGCGGGGGCGATGGGCATGGAAGCGCTCGGCGGCGCATTGGCAGAGGGCGATGGCGCTCGGGGCGCGCTTTACGTGGCGTGCACCACTGTCGAGGAAGTCTTGGAAATGGCGGGTGTGGCTTGGTTCGTCCGCGCCCTGCTTCTGTACCTGCGTGCACGGTTCCCTGTCGTGTGCGTGGAGGTGCGAGGTTGATGGGTGGCACGATCGCGAATTCCCCGATTCACCGCCAGTCCTGACCTCGCAACTGATCTCGGGCGGAACACCCGCGCAGTGCGCGGGCGCTCAGCGTCTCGGGCTTCGGGAAACGGCCGCGCTCGAGCCGCTTTTACGCCATCAGCGAGGTCCACATGATCACCGGAGCCCGCGCGGCGGTGGCTTGACCGCCAGCAACGCCGCTTTGCCCTCGAATCGGATCTGCGTGCCTGCGCGGAGTCGCACTTCGATACTGACCATTGCCACGTCAGACTCCAGCCGTAACGGCACGAAGCCCGGCGAAGACGGCTCGGCGGACCTCCAGTACGTCACCGCTGCGGCCAGGAACATCGGTCGCCATCTGGACAAGTACGCCGTGATCGTCGACAAGTCCACGGTGCCGGTCGGTACCGCCGACAAGGTGCGTGCGGCTATCGCCGATGAACTCGCCAAGCGTGGCTCCAATACGGAGTTCAGCGTCGTCTCAAACCCCGAGTTCCTGAAGGAAGGCGCGGCGATCGAGGACTTCCTCAAGCCCGACCGTATCGTGGTGGGCTCGGACGACGAGCGCGCCACCAAGCTGATGCGCCAGCTCTACCAGCCTTTCCAGCGCAATCACGAACGGATGATCGTGATGGATGTGCGCTCGGCCGAACTCACCAAGTACGCCGCCAATGCGATGCTCGCCACGCGCATTTCGTTCATGAACGAACTCGCCAATCTGGCAGAGAAGCTGGGTGCGGACATAGAGTTGGTGCGAAAGGGCATCGGTTCGGACCCGCGCATCGGCTTCCACTTTCTGTATTCCGGCACCGGGTACGGCGGGTCGTGCGTCCCCAAGGACGTGAAGGAGCTTCAGCGCACTGGTCGCGAGTACGGCATCGACCTCAAGATTCTCCAGTCGGTCGAAGACGTGAACGAGGCGCAGAAGTCCCGATTGCTCGAGAAGCTGAATGCTCGTTTCGGTACGGCGGTCAAGGGTATGCGCGTGGCGCTATGGGGGCTCGCGTTCAAGCCGAACATGGACGACATGCGGGAAGCGCCCAGCACCGTGGTCGTGGACGGGCTGCTGGCTCGCGGGGTAGAGGTCGTTGCCTACGACCCGGTGGCCGTCGAGGAAGCAAAGCACGTGTTTGGCGAACGTGCAGGCCTTCGATACGCCACCAACCCGATGGACGCGCTCGAGGGCGCGGACCTCCTGATGATCATCACCGAATGGAAGGAGTTCCGGAGCCCCGACTTCGAGGTCATCAAGGCCAAGCTGCGGCACCCGGTCATCCTCGATGGTCGCAATATGTACGAGCCGGAGATCGTTGCCGGGTATGGTCTGGAGTACGACTGTATCGGCCGCGCGAAAGTCGCAAAATCGAGCTGACGACATCGTCTACCTCTGTGCCCCGATCTCCTGCTGATCGGGGCACCCCCCGCACACCCGAGCCCGTTTACCCCGGGGCCTCGACTGTTCGGCGCCAGGCAGGAACCATGACGCGCCTGCACCTGTGCGCTGCTGAGCGGGTTCCCGCCGCGGCAACCCTGCACCAAACCAACCTGTCGACCGCGGAATAGCCAGTCCTGAAAGACGGATTGGCAGCCTCCTGTTCAGGGGGGGGCGCCGCGCCGCAACGGTGCGGCCTTTTTCCTATTCGGCAAGCTTTTCTTGAGCCCTCCCGGAATAAGTTCTCTGCCGCCTCGTTCTCCCCGGCATGGCCACGTCGAGTTCATCGGCTTGGTCGCCGGGGGGAAACGATGCCGCTGCGCAGTTGCGATGCTTTAGGCCAATCGCCGCGCACCAACGAAGCTTCTCCTGCAATCGCGCTTACGCGTGGATTCCCGCTGTTTCGCCGAGCTGAGTCGAACTCACTGTGGCGGCGGTGGATGCCACCAACTGGAGGCTTCGAGAGTGTCGGAGAATAGGCCGCTGAGAAATTCTGGTCATGAGGTCTGGCGCCGAGCCGTGCAGGAGCGGCTGCTCGTATCGCTGTTCTGCGGGGACGCCGTGTTCATCCTGCTTCACGTGGTCGGCAAGCTGTTGGGGGTGCCCTACGAGTTCCTCTATCTGCAGACAGAAGGAGGATTCGCCGAAGCGTTCCAGTACATCAAGGAGTACAGCGTAGCGGTCATGCTCGCCGTGTTTGCGTTTCGTTCGCGCGAGTGGATCTTCCTGGCTTGGGGGCTGCTGTTCGCCTACCTGCTCTGCGATGACGCGCTGTCCATCCACGAAGTCGCCGGAAGCGCGCTGTCCGGTCAATGGGCGGATTCTGCGGCAGTGGGGCTGAGCCCCAACTATTTCGGCGGACTGATCGTGTCCGCCATCGTAGGTACGGCGTTTGTCCTGCTGATCGGGTCTCTCTACCGTGGCGCGAGTCTGCGCGGGCGCGGCGCATCGAGAGACTTGACCGTGTTGCTTGCGTCGCTAGTCTTCTTCGGAGTCGGCATCGACATGCTGCACATCGTAGTCGAGGGGTTTCCGATCGCAGGCCTCACCATTGTCGAGGACGGCGGAGAGATGCTTGCGATGAGCCTAATCACCGCTTACACGGTGCGTCTGGTAGAGGACGCCGGGCAGAATGCCGGTCTGATCTGGTCATGGGCGAGGAGCCAAGTCGTCCGCAACCCGGACGGACGCGGAAAGCGCTGAGTCGAGAAGCCGAAGTAATCTCTGTAAGCGAGTAGCGGATCGCGCGCTCCGTCGCAGCTTCGAATACGGTGCTTATCTTGCGGAACTACCGTTGCATCGCGCCACGTTGTGACCGTGATGAGCGTCGACCCGACAGTCTCCATGCGATCACGGCTCCGCCCGCGGCGAAGAGCGCCCACGATTCTGGTTCCGGGATGGCCGGCGGAAAGCGGGATTGGCCGCTGACATCCGCGCTGACGCCGATTGCGCCGCTCAGGGATTGAGACGTCGTGTTCTCGAACTGAACGGATATCCGGGTCTGGAGACTCGATCCCGGGCCCTCGAGATACGAGTCGGTGTTCTGCGAGACGGCTGCCTCGTCAATGGTGGACTGGGCGCCCGGGTTCGGCCCTTCTCCTTGCTCGAATACGTAGATGCGGGCAGATGCCGAGGCGACGTCGTAGCCTGCAACTGAGACGGGAAACTCAGGGTAGACGAGGTCTGCAAACAGGTCGACATCCGCTGCAAAGACGACGCGCGTGCGGGGCGTGATGGAGAAGGCTTCCGCAAGGTACGTGTTCGTCGGACTGAGGAGCATCGAGGCACCCACGAAGTAGGCGCTCGATGTACCCGGTGTCGTGGTGAGTAGGCCCGCTGCATCCAGGACTGTCGAGCTGGAAGTCCCGCTCCCGGAAACCGTGGCAGAGCCATGTCCGGAAGGGCTGGTCGCGGTTGCGGTCACAGGACTGAACGGGCCGTTGCCCGCGACGATCTGTTCGTCAGCAAACGGGGCGCCGATCGCGTAGTGCTCGAAAAGCGTGGCGGCCGCGGTAGACACCCGATCGTCGGTCGGGTCGAACACGATGGCGGGGTCGATGCCATCGAATGGGTCGAGGTCAGTCAGCGTCGCGGTGAAGTTCCACAACCTTGCCGTCGAGAGGCTGTCCGCCCAGGCGCTGCTTGTCGCAAGACACACCAGTAATCCCACGGCAATACGCTTCATGTCGGCTTCTCCTGGATTTCGAACAGGGGGTTGATGTCGTCTCCCCATCCCGACACTCGACGCGGTCGAGCAGGGGCATTGTCAGAGAGTATGCGCATCGAACAGCGCGGGGTATGCGCCAGATCACGGTGCCGCGAGATTTCGCAGGGCATTGGCACCGCCGAGCCGAGACTCCTCCTTCAACCCGCCCGCGCCCTCGGTCACGCGTCCTCGCGCTTGCCTCCCAGTCAGCGTTCCGTTCCTCCAGCGCCTCCTTCTCGCCCGTCCTGATCGGCTCTCCAGGGTCGAAGTGGACCGCGACGGGAATAACCCGTGATCCCTCCCGTTCTCCGTAGGTGGGGCGCGACGCAGACGGTCTTCGCGTCCGGTGCAGACCACTCTGCGGGACTTCCATGTGTGGGAATCGAATGAAGATTGTGCGGATCGCGGTCTTGTTCGCCTGGACCATGACCTGGAGTGCGTGCCTCGGTGCCGTGCAGTGGATAGGGAGCGGTGTGGACGCGTCCGGGCAGCGGTTCTGCGCATCGCTGCCTTGCGGGAACACCGCGGCGACGAGTAGTACGGATTCCGCGATGCGAGCCCTGGCGGTGGAACGGGAGAACGCTATGGAGGTCCTGCCATCCGTTGGGTTCATGGTCCATCTCGGCGTGACCCGTCCGGAGCGGCGCATCGACGTCGGTGAATGGTGGCAGGGGCGGGCCACCGGCGAGGCATCGTTCGCGGAGTTGGAGGATCGATTGCCGCTCGTGCCGGACGGTCAGAGCCTCGAGGTCATTCTGGACGCGCCGTCGTTTCTCCGGGTTCCGGAACCCCCATCGCCGTGGCTGGTGATCCTCGGGCTTGTTGTCCTGGCCTTGCGGTCGCGGCGACGCCCGGCGTCGGTGTTCTCGCAGGTCCGAATCGGGTGACCGCCGTTGGAGATGCGTAGCCCGGACGAGGCCGGATGGCCGACTCCGGGGATCGCGACGAGAAGCCCAACGCCGCAGCCCGAATTCCGTCCGGGGGCCGACGACCGGCGTGGTCCCTGTCGGGGTGTTGGGTTCCAACGTGCGGTGTTGCCCCGGAGTCGCGGCATTCGCCGCTCGTCCGGGCTACGCGGCCCGAGCGCGGAATTGTGCAAGGTCGTCCCGACGTGGAAGCGTTCGCCGCACGTCCGCCAGGCGGCCTTCCCGCGCCTGATCCGCTGCCGGAGATCCGGTGGTCGCGGCATCGAAGGTGCGTGTTAACCTTTTCCGGAGTTGGCAATGATGGGGGCCGCCATGGGTCCACCACTGAGGGATCGATCGCGACACACTTTCGGAGAGTACCTCCAGTGGCCGGGCGATGTGCGGTACGAACTGATCGACGGGCTCGCGTACCTGATGGCGCCCGCTCCGTCGGTGGCGCATCAGCGCATGGCGGGCGGCCTGTTCCGACAGATTGCGGATGCCCTCGAGGGTCGCCCCTGCGAGGCTTTCATTGCTCCGTTCGACGTTCGCTTACCCCGTGGGGATGAGGCCGACGAAGATGTGGACACCGTCGTGCATCCGGACATCACCGTGGTGTGCAATCCGGACCTCATCGACGAGCGCGGGTGCCGGGGAGCGCCCGATTGGGTGGTCGAGGTCTTGTCGCCGGGGACAGCCGCGCACGATCAGTCGACGAAGCTTGCCGCCTATGAGCGTGCCGGGGTGAAGGAAGTGTGGTTCGTGCACCCCACCGATTGCACGGTCGCGGTCTTTCGGCACGACGGCACCGCGTTCGGTCGTCCAGGAATCTTTGGGTTGGAGGGCACGCTTGCTTCGCAAGCGGTGCCGGCGGTTTCCGTGGAGTGGTCCCGCCTGGTTTCGTAGCCCGGACGAGGCCGAACGGCCGACTCCGGGGATCGCCGCGCAAAGCACCACACCGTAGCCCGGACTCCGTCCGGGGTCCGACAATCGGTCGGGCCAACCTCTTGCTTCCGTCTGTGGGGTTAACCCCTTTACCAGTGAATTCATGGCCCCTGTACACCTGATTGCCGGCGCTCGCCCCAACTTCATGAAGATCGCCCCCATCGTGCGGGCGATGCAGAAGCGGGGGATGCCCTTCAAGATTATCCATACCGGGCAGCACTACGACCGGGACATGAACGAGGTCTTCTTCGAAGAGCTGGGCATCCCCCAGCCCGACCTCTTCATGGGCGCAGGCGGCGGCTCCCACGCCGAGCAGACCGCCCGGATCATGGTGGCCTACGAAAAGTGCGTTGCCGAAGATCGTCCGTCCATGACCCTGGTCGTGGGTGACGTGAACTCCACCCTGGCCTGCGCCATTGTCGCCAAGAAGGCACACCTGCCGGTGGCCCATGTGGAAGCCGGGCTGCGCAGCGGGGATCTCGCCATGCCGGAGGAGATCAACCGGCTGGTCACGGACTCCATTTCCGATCTGTATTTCGCCACCGAGCCCAGCGGGGTCGAGCACCTCTTACGGGAAGGCAAGGCGAAGGGCGCAGTCCATTACGTGGGCCACGTGATGGTGGATAACCTGCTCTACCAGGTGGAGCAGCTGAAGACCGCCGACGCCGGCAAACTGGAAGGCGCCGAGTTGAAGACCCTCCATCCCCGCTTCGGCGCCGTGACCATGCATCGCCCGTCCAACGTGGACGACCCCGCGGTGTTCGGCGGCATCGTCGGCGCGCTGCGCGAAATCTCGCAACAGTTGCCGCTTATCTTCCCCGTGCATCCGCGCACCCGAGGCAATCTGGAGAAATTCGGGCTGGACCTCGGTCCCAATGTCACCCTCACCAAGCCGCTGTCGTACATGGCCTTCCTCAACCTGTGGCGCGATGCCGCGCTGGTCCTCACGGACAGCGGCGGCCTGCAGGAGGAGACCACCGCCCTCGGCGTGCCGTGCATCACCATGCGCGAAAACACCGAGCGCCCGGTCACCGTGGACGAAGGCACCAACGTGCTCGCCGGTACCAACCCGGATGTCATCCTGCGCGAAGCCCGCAAGGTGCTTTCGGGCGGCGGGCGTCAGGGCAGGGTGCCGAATCTGTGGGACGGCAAGGCGGCCGAGCGCATCGTCGAGATTCTGAGTCAGTACCTATCACGGGGTTGAACGCCGAGCCCCGCCGCCGCGCAATCGGCGACAATACGGCGTGAACGAGACCCTCGCGTCATGACTGCGAGCAACAAGCGACACACTCCATGACCAAATCCGCACTCATCACCGGCATCACCGGGCAGGACGGCGCGTACCTTGCCGAGCTTCTGCTGGCCAAGGGCTACATCGTCCATGGCATCAAGCGGCGCACGTCGCTGTTCAACACCGACCGCATCGACCATCTGTACCAGGGCCCGCAGGAGCGGGGGCGCCGCTTCATCCTGCACTACGGCGACATGACGGACTCCTCCAGCCTCGTGCGCATCATCCAGCAGGTGCAGCCGGACGAGATCTACAACCTCGCCGCCCAGAGCCACGTGGCCGTGTCGTTCGAGGAACCCGAGTTCACTGCCAATGCCGACGGCGTGGGCGTGCTGCGCATGCTCGAGGCCATCCGCATCCTGGGCCTCGAGAAGAAAACCCGGTTCTACCAGGCCTCCACGTCCGAGCTCTACGGGCTCGTGCAGGAGATCCCCCAGAAGGAAACCACGCCCTTCTACCCGCGCAGCCCGTACGCGGTGGCCAAGCTCTACGGCTACTGGATCACCGTCAACTATCGTGAGTCGTATGGCATGTATGCCTGCAACGGCATCCTGTTCAATCACGAATCGCCGATCCGCGGGGAGACCTTCGTCACCCGCAAGATCACCCGGGCGCTGGCGCGCATCAAGCTGGGCCTCCAGGAGTGCCTGTTCCTCGGCAACATGGATTCCCTGCGGGACTGGGGCCACGCCCGCGACTACGTCGAAGCCATGTGGCTGATGCTCCAGCAGGACAAGGCGGAGGACTTCGTCATCGCCACCGGCGTGCAGCACAGCGTGAGAGATTTCGTGGATGCCGCCGCGTCCGAACTCGGCATGAAGATCACGTGGTCCGGCAGCGGTGTGGAAGAGAAGGGCTCTTTGCCCGACGGCAAAGTGGTGGTCGCGGTGGACCCGCGCTATTTCCGCCCGGCGGAAGTCGAGACTCTCCTGGGCGACCCCGCCAAGGCCAACGCCAAGCTCGGCTGGAAGCCGAAGATCACCTTCCAGGAACTCGTTGCCGAGATGGTGCGAGAAGACCTCAAGGCGGCCGAGCGCGACGAGCTCGTCAAGCGTCATGGCTACTCGGCCTACGACTACCATGAGTAATCTCGCACCCGCCGGAGGCTGCTACCGATGAAATCCGACGCGCGCGTTTTCGTGGCGGGGCACCGCGGGCTCGTGGGCTCCGCGCTGGTTCGCCGGCTGCAGCATGCGGGCTACAGCAACCTGCTGCTGCGCACTCACGCCGAACTGGATCTCGAAAACCAGAGCCAGGTGCAGGCGTTCTTCCAGGAAAACAAGCCGGAGTACGTGGTGCTGGCCGCCGCCAAGGTGGGCGGCATCATGGCCAACAACACCTACCCGGCGCAGTTCATCTTCCGCAATCTGGCCATCCAGAACAACGTGATCCACGAGGCCTACCGCAACGGGGTCACGCGGCTGCTGTTCCTGGGCTCGTCGTGCATCTACCCGCGGGACTGCCCGCAGCCGATGAAGGAAGAGCACCTGCTCACCGGTCCGCTGGAACCCACCAACCGGCCCTACGCCCTGGCGAAGATCGCCGGCATCGAGATGTGCTGGTCCTACAACCGCGAGTACGGCACCAAGTACATGGCGGTGATGCCCACCAATCTCTACGGCCCCAACGACAACTACGACCTGCAGAACTCCCATGTGCTGCCAGCGCTCATCCGCAAGATGATCGAAGCCAAGGAGCGTGGCGATGCCGAGGTCGTGGTGTGGGGCACGGGCACGCCCAGGCGTGAATTCCTCTACAGCGACGACATGGCCGATGCCTGCGTGCGTCTGCTCACGGCGCCCGACGCCGAGTACGACGATCTCCTCGCACGGTTCAAGCCGCCGCTGATCAACGTGGGCTGCGAATCGGAAGTCACCATCCGCGAACTCGCCGAGACCACGCAGAAGGCCGTGGGCTTCCAGGGCAAGCTGGTGTTCGACACCTCCAAGCCGGACGGCACGCCCCGCAAGCTGATGGACTCGGGCCGCATGTTCTCGCTGGGCTGGCGCCCGAAGGTGGATCTCGAAACCGGGATCCGCCTGGCGGTGGAGGACTACATGGGGTCAAGAAAGTGACGGTCCTCATCACGGGCGGTGCCGGCTTCATCGGGTCCAACTTCGTGCTGGACTGGATGGGCGCCTCCGGCGAGCCCGTGATCAATGTCGACAAGCTCACCTACGCGGGTAACGTCGCCAATCTGGCGCCGCTCGCGGGCGATGCCCGCCATGTGTTCGTGCAGGCGGACATCGCCGATCAGCCCCGACTCGAACAATTGCTCGCCGAGCATCGGCCGCGCGCCATCGTCAATTTCGCGGCCGAGAGCCATGTGGATCGCTCGATCCACGGCGCCGGCGATTTCGTGCAGACCAACGTTGTCGGTACGTTCCATCTGCTGCAGGCGGCGCTGGGCTATTGGCGCGACACCCTGGGGCGCGACAGCTCGTTCCGGTTTCTGCACGTGTCCACGGACGAGGTCTATGGGTCCCTCGGGCCGGACGACGCGGCGTTCTCCGAGACCACTGCGTACGCGCCCAACAGCCCGTACTCTGCGTCGAAAGCAGCGTCCGATCATCTGGTGAGGGCGTGGCATCACACGTACGGCATGCCGGTGCTCACGACCAACTGCTCCAACAACTATGGCCCGCTGCAGTTTCCCGAGAAGCTGATCCCACTGATGATCAGCAAGGCATTGGCGGGCGAGCCGTTGCCCGTCTACGGCGACGGAAAGAACGTGCGGGACTGGCTGTATGTCGGCGACCATTGCTCGGCCATTCGCGCGGTTCTCGCGCGCGGCACGCCGGGGGAGGTCTACAACGTTGGTGGCAACAGCGAGCGGCAGAACATCGAGGTCGTGCATACCTTGTGCCGTATCCTCGACGAGCTCGCGCCTGCGCGTGAGCCCTACTCACGGCTGATCACCTACGTAACCGATCGACCGGGGCACGATCGCCGCTACGCTATCGATGCCCGCAAGATCGCGCGTGAACTCGGATGGGAACCCTCGGTGGCATTCGAGGACGGCATGCGCCGCACCGTGCAGTGGTACCTGGACAATGCCGACTGGGTAAAGGCGGTACAGTCCGGCGAATACCGGCAGTGGCTGGACGTCAACTACGTACGACGCTGACCCGTAGCCCGGGCGCCGCCCGGGGTGCGGTGCGGATTCGCGGGGCGCTTTCGGATTACTGCCCGGACAGAGTCCGGGCTACGGGTGGACGTGCGGTGGTAATCCGCGCGGTGCGATTGATTGGTTCCCGGACGGAGTCCGGGCTACGGAGAACGCTTCATGACTGCACGTCCCCGCAAAGGCATCATCCTCGCCGGTGGCTCCGGCACACGCCTCTACCCGGCGACGCAGGTTGTGTCGAAGCAACTGCTTCCCGTGTACGACAAGCCGATGATCTACTACCCGCTCACCACGCTCATGCTGGCGGGTATACGGGACGTGCTGATCATCTCCACGCCGCAGGACACCCCGCGCTTCCGCGATCTGCTGGGCGACGGCTCGCGCTGGGGCATGGACATCTCCTACGCCGTGCAACCCTCGCCCGATGGTCTCGCGCAGGCCTTCCTCATCGGCGAGACCTTTCTCGGCGGGGCACCTTCGGCCCTCGTCCTCGGCGACAACATCTTTTACGGCCACGATCTGGCGGTGCCGCTGCGTGCGGCGAACGAGCGCCAGGACGGCGCCACGGTGTTCGCCTACCCCGTCACCGACCCCGAGCGCTACGGCGTCGTGGAGTTCGACGACGCCGGCAAGGCGGTGAGCATCGAGGAGAAGCCCGCCAAGCCGAAGTCGCGCTACGCCGTGACGGGCCTGTACTTCTACGACGCCCGCGTCGTCGATGTCGCGAAGAACCTGAAACCTTCGCCCCGCGGCGAGCTCGAGATCACCGACGTCAACCGCCGCTATCTGGAGTGGAACGAATTGTCCGTCGTCACCATGGGTCGCGGTTACGCGTGGCTCGACACCGGTACGCACGAATCCCTCGTGGAGGCCTCGTCATTCGTGCAGACGGTGGAAAAGCGCCAGGGACTGAAGATCGCGTGCCCGGAAGAGATCGCCTACCGCATGGGCTACATCGATGCCGCGCAACTGGAGAAGCTCGCGGCGGCCCTGATCAAATCCGGCTACGGGCAGTACCTGCAGCAGGTGCTGCGCGAGCGTGTGTTCTAGGGCCGGGCCATGAACGTCGTCGAGCGTGCGCTGAATGGCGTTGTGCTGATGGAGCCCAAGGTGTTCGGCGATGCCCGGGGCTTCTTCCTCGAGAGCTACAACCAGCGCGTGTTCCGCGAGCTCACGGGCGCGGATGTCACGTTCGTGCAGGACAACCACTCCCGATCCGGCCGCAACGTGCTGCGCGGCCTGCACTATCAGATCCGGCAACCGCAGGGAAAGCTCGTGCGGGTCGTCTCGGGCTCCGTGTTCGATGTCGCGGTCGATCTTCGCCGCAGCTCGCCGAGTTTCGGGCAATGGTTCGGCGCCGAGCTTTCGGCGGACAACAAGCGCGTGCTGTGGATTCCGCCGGGTTTCGCCCACGGCTTTCTCGTGACGAGCGACGCCGCGGAGTTTCTGTACAAGACCACCGACTACTGGGCACCGGAGCACGAGCGCAGTCTGCAATGGAACGACCCGTCACTCGGCGTTGCATGGCCGCTGCAGGGAGACCCCACGTTGTCCGAGAAGGACCGCAACGCCAAGCCGCTTGCGGAATGCGAGACCTATCCATGAAGTGCCTCGTCATCGGTGCGAACGGGCAGGTGGGCTTCGAGCTGCAGCGCGCCCTCGCACCGCTCGGGTCCGTGGTCGCCATCGACTATCCCGAACTGGACATCGCCGATGAGTCCGCGCTTGCCTCGTACGTGCGCGCGCAAGCGCCTGACGTGCTGGTCAATGCCGCGGCCTACACGGCGGTCGACAAGGCAGAGACCGACGAGGCAACCGCCATGGCGGTGAACGGCCTGGCGCCTGGAGCGATGGCGCGCGAGATGGCGGCGCTCGGCGGGTTGATGGTTCACTACTCGACGGACTACGTGTTCGACGGGGCCAGGGTCGGCGCGTGGACGGAGGAAGATGTTCCCGCGCCGCTCAATGCGTACGGACGCACGAAGCTCGCGGGCGAACAGGCGGTGGCGGCGGCAGGCGGCGCGCACCTGATCTTCCGCACGGCATGGGTGTACGGCCGGCGCGGGGGCAACTTCATGCTCACCATGCTGCGCCTGATGAAGGAACGCGATGAGCTTCGTGTCGTGGCCGATCAGCACGGTACGCCGACGTGGTGCCGGACACTCGCGGATGTACCGGCGGCCATCATCTCCAGGTGGCAGGGCTCCGCGGACGCGCGTCGAACGCTTTCAACCGCCAGCGGCGTGTATCACCTCACGAACAGCGGATCGACCACGTGGCACGCCTATGCCTGCGCGATCCGCGATCTGGCCCCGGAACTCGCGGCACGGCGTCACGTGCAGGTGCACCCGATCCCCGCCTCGGCTTATCCGCTGCCGGCCACCCGTCCGGCGAACTCGGTGCTGGACAACGGCAAGCTGAAGCGGGTTTTCGGGATCGAGGCGCCGCACTGGCAGGCGGCGCTGGAGCAGTGTCTGGCTGAACCGGCGTCGCGCTGACACAGGACGTTTCCGGCGGTCCGTGGTCGATTTCGCGGATGTCACCCTGACAACCGCCTGTCATTGGCGTCTTCCCGATTGTCCCACCGGACCACGGAGAGGCCCCATCGCTGCAGTCGCGTCCCAGCGTGTACCCGAAGCAGGCGCGAGCCAGGAGCGCACCGACCTCGTGCGCTCCCCGGGCCGCTGCCCGGTGGTCCCCGCGCGATCGGGCGTATCTCTTGCGACGCCGGGTTGCGCGGGCACCGGCACTGGCGCTACATTGCCAAGCAGAAATCAACTCGGGGGCGTTTCCCACGGCGTCACCCGTACCGGTCAGGCGAAAGGCTCCCGCCCGCTTTGCCCCGTGACCCCGACAGGACGGCTGTAGAGACCCGCGAGAGGAGTTGCACCGATGCTTCGTTCCCACGTCATGGCGCTGATGGCGCTATCCCTAAGTCTGGTGATTTCCGGCTGCTCGACGACCATCAACCTGTCTGACTTCGCCGAGGACACCACGACCGATATGGAGAAAGCCGAGCGCATGCCCACCAAGGAGGCCGTCGAACGGTCCCGCAGTCGCGCCCGTGTCATCCTCCTTGCTGTGGACAACGCCGAAGGCGGTCGTGCCAATCGCGAGATGAACGAAGCCTTCTCCCGCGCCGTCGAGGCCGAACTGGTCAAGAAGGGAGTGGAAGTCGTCGACCGTTCGCTCGCCGACCGCCTGGATCAGGAGATCAAGGCGTGCGAGATGCAGGGTCGCAGCAAGTGCTCGAGCAACGTCCAGCCATCCGTGGCGCAGTTCGCGGTCAAGCCTTCGGTCACGAACGCGTCCTACTCGTCCGTGGCCGTATCGGAGCAGCGGGCCACGGGCGGTGACGCCCTCGCGCTCTCGCTGATGGGTTCCTACGGCGGTGAATTCGTGCAGCGCTTCGCGGTCGACGGTACCAATGACGTCTTCGTCGTGAAGCCGCATATGCTCCATAACGCCAGGGTGAGCACGACGGTCAAGGTCTACGAAATCCCGAGTCTGCGAGAACTCAAGGGTGTCGTCGGCTCCGGCAAGCAGGAACAACGTACCGCCAATGCGGCAGCCCAGGTGCAGGGGGCGATGATGGTGGGTGCACTCAATGCCGCGGTTCCTACGGCGGCCGACATGGCCGAACTCGCGAACGTCTTCGCCCCCAAGGGCTACGTCATCGGCAGGCGTTCCAGCCCGAAAGCATCGATCTTCCGGGTCTCCGTCGGCACCGGGCAGGGCGTGCGACAGGAAATGAAGGTGATGATCGCCACCGAGCGCGAGAACGAGAATCCCATCACCGGGCAGAAGACCATCGATCTCGTGGACGTCGTCCACGGCAGGGTATCGAGCGTGATCACCGAGGACGAAGCCTGGGTGGTACCCGACGATGAGGAGAAAGCCAAGAAGGTGAGCCTGGGCGATCGCGTCATCATCAAGCACGAGGCCAACGCGCTCGAGAAGTTCGCCTCAGGGATGAAGAAGTTCAGTCAGTGACCGCGGGTGCGGGGCCGCAAGGGCTCCGCATCGTTTCCCGGTTGCCGGGCAGGCTCCGCCGTCAGTCGTTGACCTTGTCCAGCCACTCGCCGCCGTAGAACTCCGCGGCTTCCATGTCGCGCAGCAGCTCTGCGCTCAATGCCTGTTCGCGCACCTTCTTGCCGTCGAACGCGGCCTGGCGGTTGGCGCCGAGCGTGAATTCCCGCACGAACTCCGAGAACTCCTTCTTCGTGGATTCCTGGTACTTCCGGAAATCCTCCTGCTCCTTCTCGACAGCCGCCTGACCCTGCGCCTTGTAAGCGTCGAACTCGGCCTTCTCGTCCGCGCGATTCAACTCGAACTCGCCCTCGGGGCTCTCGACATTGATGGTCCCCTTGCGCATGCCGACCTCATTGCGATCGGGAAGGACCACGACGAGAAACCGCGTCCCGCGGATGCCCAGCACCGCGACGGAAGTCTGGACCTGCGCCTGCCGGTCACGATGCGCGGTGCGCGACAGCGCGTAGTAGATCCAGCCGCTGACCTGGCGCAGGACGCCCAGGGCACCGTTGCTGGCGCGGTTGACTTCGAGCTTGCTCTTGCGATCGAGCACGGCAAAGCCGGAGTTCTGCAGCCTGACGACGACCTTGCCGTTCTCGCCCGTGCTGATGGTGCCGCCCGGCGGGACGCGTGTGCCGACCTTGACTGCCGGGCCGGGCTTGCCGTCTGCCGAACGCACTTCGGCGGTGCCGTCCACGCGGACGATCTCGACCTCGTGTGCCCGCGCCGTACCGGCCAAAACCGGGCAGATCGTGACGCACAGCGCAAGGACCAGGGACAGGGACTTCAGCTTCATGACGTCGATCTCCGGGGCAGAACCGCGACGGAGCCGCGGATCGGGGAGGGGGCAGGGCGACCGCACTGCTTGCAGCCTAACGGCCACCGTCGCCGGCGTGTTGACGGGGCTCCCGCGCGGGCTCAGCTCTTCGCGAAGCCCAGGCCCACCAGCGGACCTTCGTCACGCAGCACCTTGAGCAGGTCCTCGATGGCATTTTGCCGGGCCGCCTTGTAGTCGTAGCGCGAGCTGCCCGAGACCTCGTGGTCGCGACTCGCGACCGAGCGGCCCTTGTCGTCGCGGACATTGAGATTCACGTTGAGCTTCACGGTCTTGAAGCCCTGGATATCGTCTTCGCGCGACACGACCTTGACCGCCAGAACGTTGCCGGTGTTGCTGGCGCCGCTCTCGGCCCGCATGCCGTTTTCGTTGGCGAAGGTCCCGACGGCCGAGGCGACATCGGCGTCCTGGGCGGCGGATTGCAGCTTGAAGACAAGGCCAGTGCGGGCCTCGTCCGCGCTCTGGCGGATGGCCGCGTAGCGCTTGAGCTTGGCGTTTCCGGTCCCGCCGTTCTCCGCGCCGAGCAGGAGCTCCGCCTGGGCAGAAGCCTTGTCGAGCGTAGGCAGCAGGCGGCGGTAACCGATGAATCGCTCGAGGGACGAGGCTTTCTCGAGCGACGAGACGGTACCGTCGATCTCGGTATCCAGTGGTTCGAGCTTCGAGCGGATGTCCCCCACAAAGGACGGGCGGTCCACCTTCACCAGCACGTAGAAGCCCTTGCCGCCTTCTTCGGTCTTCTCGACATTGAAGTTGCGGAACTCGGTGCGGGACACTTCTTCCGAGACACGCGAGCGCGCCTGCCGATCGACCTTGCCGTTGGACTCGGTGATCTGGCTTTCGAGCTTGCCGGAAATGCTCACGCGGAGCTTGGTTGCGACGTCCTTGAGGGCGGCGCGCCGTGCGGTCTCCCGGTCGGGGCCTTCGCCCACGCCGTACCACTCGCTGCCGGTGTCCTCTGGCGGGTTCAGGACCCACTTCGGGGCGGCGCCGCCGCCGGTCAGCGAACCCATGGACAGGCAGCCGCCCAGGGCGAGAGCGCACAGGAGTGCGGGAAGACGGATGAATAACTTTCTCAAAGAGCCTCCCAATTGGGCCGCACCGCGGCACCGCAGGTTTTCGGACTGAGGGATCGCGCTGCACTGGGGCCAGCCCCAGGAACCAGCCCCCGGCGGACGCAAGCAGGGTACCAAGGCGGGCCGGGTCTCACAATGTCACCTCGATCAGCTCGATCACCTGGAGTAGTGACGCCGCCGTATGAGGAATGTCAGGGGGAGCGCGGAACCGGTTGCTTCGGCCTGGGGCATCTGATACAAAACCTCGCGTCAACGACGTGCCGTCGAGCATGAAGATTGCGGGCCCCCGGGATCGAGCGCGCCCAGTCGTTGTATCGCGCCCTGTGCACCAAGGCTCGAATGCCGCGCGGGCCGGGGCAGGCAGCGTCCACAAGAATCATTGCAGGCATCACTGACCATCCAGGAGATTCATCCATGCGTTCCACCCGCTCCCATCTGCTGTTGATCGCCGCCGCCGTCGCCGTCATGAGCGGCTGCTCTTCCACCGACAAGAGGGAGAACGTGGCCGAGCCGCCCAAGGAGTGCGTCTTCCCCGACTCCCCGAAGGATGCCGCGCCGCTGTGGATTTGCGACGCCCCCGTGGAAGGCGTGGCGGTGTCGGCTGTTGGCGCGGCCAACAAGTCCGCCGCCGGTGTAAGCTTCATGAAGGACCAGGCCGCGGCCGATGCGCGCGTGAAGCTGGCGCAGCAGATGAAGGTCCACGTCAACAACATGATCAAGCAATACGTCGAGACGACCGGCGCCGGTTCGTCCGAGACGGTCGACAAGGTCAACACGAGCGTCTCCAAGCTCATCACCTCCGAGACCATCACCGGCTCGCGCATCTTCCGCAGCACCGTGAGTCCCAAGGGCGACATGTACGTGCTGGTGGGCCTCGACCCCACGGTGACGAAGGAAGCCACCGAGAAGATCCTCAAGACCAGCATGAACAACGAGCGCGCGCTGTGGCAGCAGTTCAAGGCCGCCAAGGGTCAGGAAGAAATGGCCGCCGAGATCGCCAAGATGGCGGCTGAAGGTCGGAAGTAAGCGTTATTGCAGCAAACCCCGGCCGTGCGCTGAGCCCGGCCGGGGCAGTTCGACCCCGATCGCTGTTCGCTGGCCAGACAAGAGATGCGACTGGTGAAGACTCTTTGCGTTGCCCTGTTACTGCTCCTGTCGGCCTGCGCTTCGCGCACGGCCGTCGACGCCGGCCCCGCGCGCCCCGCCTGGATCGAGAATCCGGGTGACGGGGTCTCCGCTTCCGCGGCCTATCACGTGCGCGGCAAGCAGGCCCAGGAAGAACTCGCCATTGCCCGTGCCCGCGAGGAATTCGCCAAGCGCTACGGCGTGGTGATCAGCAGCGACCATGACGTTGCCCAGACCACGGTCAACGACCGCATGAGCTCCGTGTCCGAGAAGTCGATCCGCGAGGAAGTGCGCGATCGCGAGGTCAAGGCGCAGGTCAAGGAGAAATGGCTCGACCCCGCCACCGGTGCCCTCTGGGTCTGGGTGGTGCCCTCGGAGTAGTCCGTCCACCTTCGGGACGGGTATGCGTTAACCCGGGAGCCCGCATGCGGCTTTCTTCGCCCCGGCGGCTTCGTCTTCCACGACTTCAGGAGATTGCTCCATGACTGCTTCGCACAAACGTAACGCTGTCGTCCTGTCGGCTCTCGCCCTCGCGCTCACTGCCTGTTCCTTCGGTGCGAAGGATGGCGGCGACAGCCGCGCCGCGGCGGATTGCGTGTTCCCCGATTCCCCGAAGGATGCCGCGCCCGCCTGGATTTGTGATGCGCCGGTCGAGGGCGTTGCGGTGTCTGCGGTGGGCGCAGCCAACAAGTCCGCTGCCGGTGCCAGTTTCATGAAGGATCAGGCCGCAGCCGATGCGCGCGTGAAGCTGGCGCAGCAGATGAAGGTGCACGTCAACAACATGATTAAGCAATACGTGGAGACCACCGGCGCCGCCTCGTCCGAGACGGTCGACAAGGTCAACACGAGCGTCTCGAAACTCATCACCTCCGAGACCCTCTCCGGCTCGCGCGTTTTCCGCAGCACCGTGAGCCCGAAGGGCGACATGTACGTGCTCGTGGGCCTCGACCCGACGGTCGCGAAGGAAGCCGCGGAGAAGGTCCTCAAGACCAGCATGAACAACGAGCGCGCGCTGTGGCAGCAATTCAAGGCGTCGAAGAGCCAGGACGAGCTGGCTGCCGAGATCGCCAAGATGAAAGCGGACGGCCAGTGAGCGGCGGCCGGGCGCGGACGATGACGAACGGATCGCGGGCCGGCTTGCGCCGGTTCGCGTGCGCCGGCGCCGTTGCCGTGGCGATGGCCCTTCCGGGCCTCGCCACCGCGGCGGACGAAGACGAGTTCGAGCGGTTCAAGCGGCAGGCGGAGCAGGGTGTCTCCGACATTCAGCAGGAGTTCCGCAAGGCCGTCGCCGAGGAAGACCGGCAGTTCACCGAACATCTCCGCACCCAGTGGGCCGAGTTCCAGGCCTTCCGCAAGAACCGGGACATGGGGCCGAAGCCCCGGGTGCTGCCGGTTGCGCCGCCCGTCGCTGCGGTTCCTCCGGCCACGCCCCCGCGGCCGTCGAAGTCCGGCCCCACGCGGCCCAAGACCGATCTCAGCGCGAAGCCCGGCCCATCCGCCGTTCCGAAGCCGCAGGCCGTCGAGATCCCGCCGCCCCGATCTTCGGAGGCCCCGCCTCCCAGCACTAAGCCCAAGAACGCACAGACCCCTCCGACTCGCACGCCCGAGGTTCCGTCACCGAGAACTGCCGACATTCCCGCCCCGCCGGAACCCGTTGCCCCGCAGGGCAAACCTGCCGATGGCGGCAAGTCCGCGAGAACGGAGCCCGACACGCCACCGCCGCCCAGGGCGTCGTTGCCGGACGCTCCTGTTGCCGTGCCCGTGCCCGTGCCCGTGCCCGTGCCGGCGCCCGTGACCCCGCCGCCACCGCCCGTCGCGAAGCCGACGCCTGCTCCTGCGCCGGCGGCAACAGACTCCGTGGCCATCGACTTTTACGGCACGCCGGTGCGCGTGGCCGTGGATTCCTCGTGGCGCTCGGGGGCTGCCGTCCAGACCAATCCGAACGGGCTCGCGTCGTACTGGGATCGCATGAGTGCGTCGAACTTCCAGCCGACACTCGATGCCATGGCGCAGGCGCGTCGCACGATGGCACTGGACGACTGGGGACACGCGCTGCTGTGGCAGGAAGTCGCCCGTGCGTTGCGACCCACCGCGCAGCGCGAGCAGCTACTGCTGCTGTGGTTCTTCCTCGTGAAGTCCGGCTTCGATGCGCGGCCCGGCTACAGCGACACGCGGCTGCTGCTCCTCGTGAACGTGCGCCAGTCGGTCTACGGCGTGAACTACATCAAGGTCGACGACAAGCCGTACTACGAACTCTTCGTGCCGGCGGACGGCAATGCGAACGGGCGCTACGCCGCCTACTCGGGCCGATATCCGGCGGCGCTGCGTGCGATCGACATCAAGGCCGCGGCAACCGGTTTCGCCACGGCAGGCGCGGCACAGCGGTCGCTGGAGTTCGACAACCGCGGCAAGCGGGTGCGGTTCGATGTCATGTACGAGCGTCCGCTGACGCAGTATCTGGAACGCTTCCCGCAGCTTGATTTCGAGTTGTACTTCACGACGCCGCCCAGCCCGTCGGCCAAGCGTTCCCTCGCCGATGCGCTCGCGCCGCACCTCAAGGGTCTGAACGAGGAAGAGTCCGTCAATCTGCTGCTCGCGTTCGTGCAGAAGGCCTTCCAGTACAAGACCGACAAGGATCAGTTCGGGCGCGAGAAGTACTTCTTCGTGGAAGAGGTGCTGCACTTCCCCTTCTCCGACTGCGAGGATCGCTCCGTGATGTTCTCGTGGCTCGTGCAGGAACTGCTGGGGCTCGATACCGTGGGGCTGCACTACCCGGGTCACATGACGACCGCCGTGGCCCTGCCGTCCGTGCGCGGTGAATGGCAGACCGTGGACTGGCGCGGCAAGCGCTTCGTGATCGCCGACCCGACGTACATCAATGCCAGTGTCGGCATGGCGATGCCGAGCTATCGCGGCACCAAGCCGCTGCGCGTAGTCGAGATGCGCTGACGGATCGCTGCGGATTCCGTCTTAGTTCGTATACGCCACTCACGGAGCCGACACCGCCATGCTCGAATCCCTCGCTTTCGCCCTGGTGAAGACGTTCATCACCTTCATGTTCGAGCGGCAGCTGGAGCACATGCAGTCCGTGCGGATCGAAGGTGCGCCGGGTTGGTACTACCAGCAGACGCGCAACCACATCTGTGATTCCGGCCTGGCTCGCGGCCCGCAGGAAGTGGTGGAAGACGCCAAGGCGAGCGCGCGCGTCGCGATGCGCGGTCGCCTGGAGAAAGCCATGAAGATCGTGGCCTACGAGAACTACCGCGATCGCACCGATCCGGCCGAGAAGGCCCTGATCCAGCGGATGGTGCAGGACGAGAACCTGCCGGTCTTCGTGGAGTCCGCCGTCATCTACGAGAATATCGAGTACAGCAAGAAGAACACGACGGCCTATGCGCGCGTGTGCATCCCGAAGGAACGCCTGGTGGCCTATCAGAACGAGCGGGCGGCCAAGCTCTCGAAGGCCGTGAGCGTGCACCGCCGGGACAAGGCGTTCGACGAGATGGATTCGACGCCCGAAGAAAAGCAGTAGCCCGGACGAGCGGCGAACGCCGCGACTCCGGGAACCGGTGCGCCATACAACACCGAACGTTCGAAAACCCGCGGTCCCTGGAGTCGGGCCCCGCGGCCCTCGCCCGGGCTACGCGGCGTAGCCCTTCGGGTTTTCGCTCTGCCACTTCCACGAATCGCGGCACATGTCGTCGATGTCACGGGTGGCTTTCCATCCGAGTTCCTTCTCCGCGAGTGCCGTGTCCGCATACACGGTGGCCACATCGCCGGGGCGCCGGTCCACGATGCGATACGGCACGGGGCGACCCGATGCCTTCTCGAACGCACGCACCATCTCCAACACGCTGTACCCGCGACCCGTGCCGAGATTCACCGTGAGCAATCCCGAAGCGCCGGGGCGCTGCAACGCCTTCACGTGGCCGTGCGCGAGATCGACCACGTGGATGAAGTCACGCACGCCGGTGCCGTCGGGCGTGGGGTAATCGTTGCCGTACACGCTCAGGGAGTCGCGCCGGCCGATCGCGACCTGCGCGACGAACGGCATGAGGTTGTTGGGAATGCCCTGCGGGTCCTCGCCCATCAGGCCGGTGGCATGAGCACCGACCGGATTGAAGTAGCGCAGGAGCGAGATCTTCCAGGCGGGATTCGACACGGCGACGTCGCGCAGAATCTGCTCGGCCATCGCCTTGGTCTGCCCGTACGGGTTGGTCGGGCGGATCGGTGCGCTCTCTGTGATGGGCACTGTCGACGGGTCGCCGTACACCGTGGCCGACGAACTGAACACGATGTGACGGGCGCCCGCGGCGTCGAGCCCGCGGATGAGCGCCGTGAGGCTGTCGAGGTTGTTCTCGTAGTAGTCGACGGGCTTGGCCACGGATTCCCCCACGGCCTTGAAGGCCGCGAAGTGGATGGCGGCGTCGATCCGGTGCTCCGCGAACACGCGGTCGAGCGCCCCCTTGTCCTGCACTCGCGCCCGGTAGAAGGCGATCTTCTTGCCGGAGATTGTCTCCATCCGCCGCAGCACGGTTTCGTGGCTGTTGGAGAGGTCGTCGATCACCACGACTTCATGGCCTGCGGCGAGCAGTTCCACGCAGGTATGCGAGCCGATATAGCCGGCGCCGCCGGTTACCAGAACCTTCATGCGATCTCCTGGGGTGGGAGGGGCGTCTGCCGACGCGGCATCCCGGGGTGATGGTGCTCGGACGGGGGGCGTAGGCCCTGCGCCGCAGAGCGTAATCGCACATTCGCATGCACGCCCCGCGCCAAGCTGAGGGTCAGACGGCGAGGGCCCCGGAGGCGAGGCGGTCCCGGACGGACGCGATGTCGTCCTGGTACTTGAGCAGCACGCCGAGGGTTTCGCGGACGAGATCGGGGTCCAGGGTGTCGGCGCCGAGGGTGAGCAGGGCACGGGTCCAGTCGAGGGTCTCGGCGATGCCGGGCGGCTTGAACAGGTCGAGCGACCGCAGCGACTGGACGAACTGCACGAGTTGGGCGGCGATGCGCTCGCCGGCTTCCGGCACCTTGCGGCGGACGATCGCCAGTTCGCGTTCGAGCGACGGGTAGTCGACCCAGTGATAGAGGCAGCGCCGCTTCACGGCGTCGTGGATCTCGCGGGTGCGGTTGGAGGTGATGATCACGACGGGCGGTTCCGGCGCCCGGATCGTGCCGAGTTCTGGGATGGTCACCTGGAAGTCCGACAGCACCTCGAGCAGGTAGGCTTCGAAGGGTTCGTCGGCGCGGTCCAGCTCGTCGATGAGCAGGACGGGCATGCCGCCGGGCGCGGGCTCCAGAGCCTGCAGCAGCGGGCGGCGGATGAGAAACGGCTCGGCGTAGATGTCCTTCGCGATTGCGGTGCGGTCGGTCACGCCCTGGGCTTCCAGCAGGCGGATCTCGACCATCTGGCGCGGGTAGTTCCACTCGTAGACGGCCGATGCGGTATCGAGGCCTTCGTAGCATTGCAGCCGAACCATGGGCCGGCCCAGCGTGGCCGCGAGCACCTTGGCGATCTCGGTCTTGCCAACCCCGGCCTCGCCTTCGAGAAACAGCGGACGTCCCAGGCGCAGGGAGAGGAACACCGCGGTGGCGAGGCTTCGCTCCGCCACGTAGTCGGCGGAAGCGAGCAGTGCTTCGGTGGCGTCGATGGAGTCAGGCAGGGGGGTCATAACGATGCGGCGATGTCCCCGGAGTCGGCCCTTCGGGCCTCGTCCGGGCTACGCGGGTCGTTACCCGGACGAGCGGCGACCTCCGAGACTCCGGGGCGATATGTACGATGAAGGTGCAACGATCGAGCGATCCGCGATTCCCCGCAGACATCCCGTTGATTCCCGCGCTCGCGGCACCCGCCGTAGCCCGGACGAGCGGCGAATGCCGAGACTCCGGGGCGATGCGTGCGATGAACGTGCAACGATCGAGCGCTCGGCAATTCCCCGGAGACATCCCGTTGGTTCCTGCGCTCGCGACACCCGCCGTAGCCCGGACGAGCGGCGACCGCCGCGACTCCGGGGCGATGTGCGCGATAGACCTTCAACGATCGACCGATCGGCCAATTCCCGGAGTCGGCCCTTCGGGCCTCGTCCGGGCTACGCGGGCCCAACAACCCCGACCCCGCACTCGCGCGCAACGATCAGCCGCCGAGTGCCTGGGCGACCGCCCGCTTGGCCATCACGCTGATGAGGTGCGCGCGGTACTCGGCACCGGCATGCATGTCGGTGTTGAGGTCCGTCGCGGGGATCTTCACCGCGGCCGCGGCTTCCGGCTTGAACGACGCGGACAGGGCGGCTTCGAGTTCCTTGCTGCGGAACACCGAGGGCGCCGCACCGGTGACCGCCACGCGGACACCCGACGCCGATTGGCTCACGAACACGCCGACCAGCGCGTAACGGGACGCCGGGTTCGGAAACTTGGCGTAACCCGCCTTGCCTGGCACCGGGAAGGAGATCGCCTTGATGATCTCGCCGGGCTCGAGGGCGGTTTCGTACATGGCCGTGAAAAAGGCTTCCGCGGCGATGGTCCGGCGGTTGGTGAGAACCGTGGCACCGAGACCGAGCACGGCCGCGGGGTAGTCCGCCGCCGGGTCGTTGTTGGCGACCGACCCGCCCATCGTGCCCTGGTTGCGCACCATGGGATCGCCGATGCCGCCGGCAAGCAGCGCGAGGGCCGGGATCTTCGCCTGGACATCCGCCGAGGCGGCGACCTCGGCATGGGTGGTCATGGCGCCGATGACGACATTGCTGCCGTCGAGGCAGACGCCCTTGAGTTCGGCCACGGCACCGAGGTCCACGAGATCGGACGGGGCGGCGAGCCGCAACTTCATGGCGGCGATGAGCGTCTGGCCGCCGGCGAGGAGCTTGCCGTCCTCGGTCCCGGCGATCTTGCCCTCGGCGTCGGCGAGGCTGGTGGCGCGGTGGTACTGGAATTCGTACATGGTCTGGGTCCCCTCAGGACATGGCCTTGGCGCCGGCCTCGATCGCGCTCACGATGTTGTGGTAGCCCGTGCAGCGGCACAGGTTGCCTTCGAGCTCCTCGCGGATCTGGTCGCGGGAGGGATTGGGGTGGCGCTTGAGGAGGTCCAGCGCGCTCATCACCATGCCCGGCGTGCAGTAGCCGCACTGGAGGCCGTGATGATCCCGGAAGGCGGCCTGCATCGGGTGCAGGGAGCCGTCGGCGGGGGTGATGCCCTCGATGGTGAGGACGGCGCCGCCCTGCGCCTGCAGCGCGAGGACATTGCACGCCTTCACGGCGCGGCCGTTCAGGTGCACCGTACAGGCGCCGCACTGGGCGGTATCGCAGCCGATGTGCGCACCGGTAAGGCGCAGTTCGTCACGCAGGAAATCGATGAGCAGGGTACGCGGCTCGATGTCGGCCGAAACCTGACGGCCGTTGACGTCGAGGGAGAGCTTGACGGGCATGGCGGGCTCCTGAAAGTGCCACGAACGAGACTTTGCAAGCATACCGGCAATGCATGGCTTCGACCAAACGCGAAGGTGGCATAGAATCGGAAGCCAATCGCGCTGCCCGCCAGCGCCCCAGACGACGACCCCGCAGTGACAGGAACAGGAGCGAGCATGACCAAGTTCGGAATCGGCCAGGCCATCACCCGCCGCGAAGATCAACGCCTGCTCACCGGGGCCGGCCAGTACGTGGACGATGTCGCCGTCGCCGGCGAGGCGTTCGCGGCTTTCGTCCGCTCGCCTCATCCCCGTGCGCGCATCGCATCGGTGGACACCACCAACGCCGCGCTTCTGCCCGGCGTCATCGCCATCTTCACCGGGGCGGACCTCGTCGCCGACGGCGTGGGCCCGCTGCCCATCAACCCCGGCCTGAAGAACTCGGCCGGCAAGAACATGGCGGCGCCGCCTTACCACGTGCTTGCCACGGACGAAGCCCGCTTCGTCGGCCAGGCGGTGGCGGTGGTCATCGCCGAGACCCGCCGCCAGGCGGAGGACGCCGCGGAACAGGTCATCGTCGAATACGAAGAGCTGCCCTCCATCACCACGATCGACGCCGCCACGAAGGCCGGCGGCGTCCAGTTGTGGGCGGATGCCCCGGGCAACGTGGCCGCGCAGATGACCTTCGGCAAGAAGGACGAGTGCGACGCCGCCTTCGCGAAGGCCGCTCACGTCACCAAGATTTCCCTGATGAACCAGCGCCTGGTGCCGGTCAGCATGGAGCCGCGCGGCACCATCGCCCAGTTCGACACCGGCACCGGCCGCTTCACCGTCCGCACCAGCTGCCAGAACCCCGCCGGCCTGCAGAAGACGCTGGCCGAGGCCGTGCTCAAGGTGCCGGCCGAGAAGGTTCGGGTCATCGTCGGCGACGTCGGCGGCGGCTTCGGGATGAAGACACAGCTCTACGCCGAGGACGGCGTCTGCGCCTATGCGGCCCGCAAGACCGGCCGCGCCATCCACTGGCGCGCCAGCCGCACCGAGGATTTCCTCGCCGGCAACCACGGGCGGGACCAGTACAACGAAGGCGAACTCGCGCTCGACGCCGATGGCAAGGTGCTGGGGCTCCGCGTGCGCATCGTCGGCAACGTTGGCGCTTACGGTTGCGGTCCGGGAGCGGTCATCGTCGTGGCGGTGGGGCCGAAGGTGATCACCGGCGTGTATCACATCCCGTCGCTGTACCTGCACTCCACGGCCGTCCTCACCAACACCAACCTGGTGGGCGCGTATCGCGGGGCCGGCCGGCCCGAGGCCATCTTCCTCATCGAGCGCCTGATGGATCAGGCCGCCGCCGAGATGAAGATCGACCCCGCCGAACTGCGCCGCCGCAATCTCATCCCGCCCAGCGCGATGCCCTACACCTCGCCGATGGGCGAGAAGTTCGACAGCGGCAACTTCCCGCACATGCTCGACCGCATGCTGAAGCTCGCCGACTGGTCCGGCTACGCCCCGCGCAAGGAAGCCTCGAAGGCCAAGGGCAAGCTGCGCGGCCGCGCGATCTCCACCTTCCTCGAGTGGACCGGTGTAGTGCACGAAGAGGCCGTGCGGATGGAAGTCACGGCCGACGGCAAGGTGCTCGTCTACACCGCCATGCAGGCGATGGGGCAGGGCATCGAGACGAGCTACGTGCAGATCATCTCCGAGACGCTCGGCGTGGACCCCGACACCATCGTCATCGTCCAGGGTGACAGCGATGTCGCCCAGGGCATCGGCAGCATGGGCAGCCGGTCGCTGTACATCGGCGGCTCGGCGATGATGACCGCCTCGAAGGAAACCATCCAGAAGGGGCGTGAGCTCGCGGGCGATGCCCTCGAGGCCGCCGCGACCGACATCGAGTACAAGGATGGCCGCTTCAGCGTGGCCGGCACCGATGTGAGCATCGACCTCTTCGCGCTGGCCGGCAAGCAGCCGGCAAAGCGTATTGAGATCGCCACGCTGCAGAAGGTGGATGGTCCGTCCTGGCCCAACAGCGTGCACGTGTGCGAGGTCGAGATCGATCCCGAGACCGGCGTGATCGACATCGTGAAGTACACGACGTTGGATGACGTGGGCCGGGTGATCAACCCGATGATCGTGGCCGGCCAGGTGCATGGCGGCATCGCGCAGGCCGTCGGGCAGGCGATGCTCGAAGATACCCGCTACGACCCCGAGAGCGGCCAGCTCGTGACCGGTTCGTTGCTCGACTACTGCCTGCCGCGGGCCGACGACCTGCCTGACTTCGCGCAGTTCTGCGACGAGTCGACGCCGTGCAAGATCAATCCGCTCGGCGCGAAGGGCGTGGGCGAACTCGGGACGGTGGGCGGCACGCCGACCGTCGTGAACGCCATCGTCGACGCGCTCCGGCCCATGGGGATCTCGCACCTCGAGATGCCCGTGACTTCCGAGCGCGTTTGGCAGGCACTCCGCAGCGCAAAGGCCGCGTAACCGCGTAGCCCGGACGAGGGGCGGATGCCCCGACTCCGGGGTCGATGGGCGCGTCGAGTCGCGGTGGCCCCGGAGTCGCGCAGTTGGCGCTCGTCCGGGCTACGGGCTTCGCACCCCCGACAATGTTTGCGACTCCGGGATCGGGCGGCATCGCGACTGTCGTAGCCCGGACGAGGCGCGAGAGCGCCGACTCCGGGGACAACGCGACCCCCAACCGTCCCCCCGCACGCGCCGCGCGGTATCCGCATCCGCCACCGCTACCCTCAACGACCACACCACCCCGAGGCCCCGATAGCCTCGCGGCATGGTCCTCTATCGCCGCGACCGGACACCCGGAGCCACCTACTTCCTTACCGTCACCTTGCGCGATCGCAACGCGCGGGTGCTCGTCGATCACGTCGACTACCTCCGCCATGCGTTCGCCCTCACGCGGCGGGAGCGACCGTTCCGGGTCGATGCGATCGTGGTCCTGCCCGATCACCTGCACGCGGTGTGGACGCTGCCCGTTGGCGACGACGATTTCTCCTCGCGGTGGCGGGCGATCAAGGGGCGGTTCACGCGCGTGGTGAGCGGCCTGGGTGTGGCGGTGCATCGCAATGCGCGAGGCGAGTTCGATCTCTGGCAGAGCCGTTATTGGGAACACCGCATTCGCGACGACGAAGATCTTCAGCGGCATGTGGATTACTGTCACTTCAACCCGGTGAAACACGGCCATGTGGCGCGGCCGGGGCAGTGGCCGTATTCCTCGTTCCACCGGTACGTGCGTGAGGGTGTGATCGATCCGTCGTGGGCCGTGGCACCGGAGGGGGAGTTCGGCGGGGAGCGGTGAGTGGCGGGGTTCCCGGAGTCGGGCCTTGCGGCCCTCGTCCGGGCCACCCCCGGAACCCCCGCCGCTCCCCGCAATCCATCCCTCCGGATCACCATTCATCGCCGCTTCCTGCATTTCGTCGCATGCCCGTCGCGGGTCGGACGGCCCGCCTCTACCTTTCGCCCCGTGTTCACCTCCCCGGAGCCCCTTGCCATGAAATCCCAGATTCGCCTCGCCGTCGCCTCCGCCTGTGTTGCCGTCGCCGCCCTCGCCCTGGCGCCCTCGTCCTTTGCGGTGGATGCCGCGCAACTCGCCGAAGCCCGCACGGTGTTCCTCAAGGCCGTCGGCGGGGACTCCGCCGCGGTAAAGCCCGCCTCGGAGCGCTTCCAGTCCCTGTTCGACAAGGAACCCGACGACATCGTCGTCCGCGCGTACCTGGGCAGCTGTCTCGCCCTGCAAGGCCGCGAAGCCTGGCTGCCCTGGAACAAGATGAAGCTGGCCGAGTCGGGTCTCGCGCAGCTCGACAAGGCGCTGGGCCAGATCACCCCCGCGCACGACGCGAAGCTGATCGACGGGATGCCCACGTCGCTCGAGACGCGTCTCGTGGCGGCGTCCACCTTCCTCGACATGCCCGACATGTTCCGGCGGTTCGAGACGGGCAAGCGCGTGCTGAACGATGCGATGAAGCACCCCGCGTTCGAATCGATTCCGCCGGTCGCGGCCTCGCGCTTCTTCTTCCAGGCGGCGAAGGTCGCGCAGAAGGAAGGCCGCAAGGCCGAGGAGGCCAGCAGCCTGAAGAAGATGCTCGCGCTCGATCCGCAGAGCCCCGACGCGGAAGCCGCCCGCAAGCGCCTGCAGGAGATCGGCGCATGAACGGCCCCCCTCCCAGACTCGATGCCGTGACGCTGTGCGGCATCCGCAAGTCGTACGTGATGGGCGGCCTGCCCGTCCCCGCGCTGAAGGGCGTGGACCTCGACATCCACCGCGGCGAGTTCGTCGCGCTCACCGGCCCGTCGGGCAGCGGCAAGAGCACCCTGCTCAACGTGTGCGGTCTGCTGGACTCGCCGGACGAGGGCTCGGTCTCGCTCGGCGGCTGGGAGGTGGGCAACCTCGGCGACGACGACCTTACGCTCATGCGGCGCGAGCACATCGGCTTCGTGTTCCAGGGCTTCAACCTGGTGCCCGTGATGAGCGTGTACGAGAACGTGGAGTTTCCCCTGTACCTGCAGGGCGTTCCGGAAGCCGAGCGCCGCGCGAAGGTGTCGGCAACGCTGGCCCGCGTGGGTCTCGCCGACTTCGCGAATCGCCGCCCCGATGCACTTTCCGGAGGCCAGCGTCAGCGAGTGGCCATCGCCCGGGCCGTGGTGAAGTCCGCCGACCTCGTGATCGCCGACGAACCCACGGCCAACCTCGACTCGGTGACCGCGGCGCAGGTCGTGGACTTGCTGAAGTCGCTCACGCGGGAGGAAGGCACCACCTGCGTCATCGCCACCCACGACCCGCGTGTCTCGGACCATTGCGACCGTGTGGTGCGACTCGTCGACGGGGTGATCGCATGAAGTGGCTGATCCTCGCCGTCAAGAATCTGGGGCGCAACCGGCGGCGCGCCCTCATCACCCTGCTCATCACGGCGGTCGGCACCACGGCAATCCTGGTGGGCGGCGGTTTCGCTCTCTACACCTATCAGTCGCTGCGCGAACAGGCGGCCCGCGACAGCGGCCACGTGATCATCGCGCACGAGAAGTACTTCGACGAGGAAGAGGATGTGCCCATGGCACTGGGCCTCGCGAACTACGCCGAGATGAAGAGCAAGCTGGAGCGCGACGACCGCGTGCGGACGGCACTGCCGCGCCTGGAGTTCTCCGGGCTCATCAGCAACGGCGACAAGTCGACGGTGTTCATCGGTGTGGGCATCGACGCGCGCGGCGAGTTCCAGACGAAGGGCCCGTTCCTCAAGATGCTCTCGGGGGACATCCTCGTGCCCGGCGGCCCGGAAGGTGTGCCGCTGGAAGTGATGCTCGGATCCGAGCTCGCCCGCCAGCTGAAGGCGCAGCCGGGTTCGGTGCTGACGCTGATGTCCACTACCACGCAGGGCAGCCTCAACGCGCTGGACGTCACGGTGAAGGGCGTGTTCAGCCTCGGTGTGCCGGAGATCGACAAGCGGGCGCTCTACGTGGACATCGCGACCGCGCAGAAGCTGCTGGTGACGGACAAGGTCAGCATGCTCGCCGTGTACCTCGACAGCACCGACAACACCGATGCGGCGCGGGCCGACGTGCAGAAGCTCTTCCCCGGCTACGCCACGCAGACCTGGCGCGACCAGGCCTTCTACTACGAGGCCGTGCGCAACCTCTACAACCGCATCTTCGGGCTGCTCGGCGCCATCATGGTTGTGATCGTGCTGTTCGCTGTGTCCAACACGATGGCGATGTCGGTGGTGGAGCGCACCCGGGAGATCGGCACGCTGCGCGCCCTGGGCACGCTGCCGGCGCAGATCGTCCGGGTGTTCACGATGGAAGGCGCGCTGATCGGCGCGGCGGGGGCAGGCATCGGGGTGGTCGTCGGTATCGCCTCGGCTCTCGCGCTGTCCGTCGCGGGGCTGCAGATGCCGCCGCCGCCCGGACGCTCCGTCGGCTATCCCCTGTCCCTCAATGTCGATGTCGAGCTCTACATCGCCGGCGTGGTCGCCGTCGTGATCGCCTCGACGGCCGCGGCCTGGCTGATGAGCCGCAAGGCATCCCGCAGACCCATCGTGGAGGCACTGACCCATGTTTGATCGCTTCGCTGTTCTCGCCGTCGGCCTTCTCGCCGCGGCATCCGCCTGGGCCAACGACGTGCCCAGCCTGCTCAAGGCCGCCGACGACTTCCGGCTGGTGTCCGGTGCGATGGTGGTGGACACCCAGGTCGAGGTCCTGAAGAGCGGCGCGCTGGAGAAGGAGCGGCGCTACACCGTGTTCGTGAAGCCGGGCCGAAAATCCATCGTGCTGTTCAAGTCGCCTTCGGAGGCGGGCCAGAAGATGCTGATGACCGGCGACGACTTCTGGCTGCTGATGCCGGGCACCGGCCGGCCGATCCGCGTGACCCCCCAGCAGAAGCTGCTCGGCGATGCTTCCACGGGCGACATCGCCACGATGACGTGGGCCGAGGACTACGCCGGCAGCGTCGCGGGTGAGGAGACGATCGACGGCAAGCCGTGCCTGAAGCTCGCTCTCACGGCGCAGCGGTCCGGCGTGAGCTACGCGCGCATCGATCTGTATCTCGCGAAGGGATCGAGCGAACCGGTGCGCGCCGATCTCTACGTGGCGTCGGACAAGCTCGCGAAGCGCGCGTCGTTCGAGCTCGACAAGATCGACGGACGCCGCCAGGTGACCGTGATGCGTCTGGAAGACCAGATCCAGAAGGCGCGCGAGACGGTGATCCGTTACGTCTCGCGCAAGCCGAAGTCGCTCCCGGACGAGATGTACAACCCGATGTTCCTTTCGCGGAACGACGTGAAGGAGTGATGGTGCGTGCCGTCGTCGCCATTCTCGGTGCGGTGATTGCCGCACCGACCTTCGCCGCGGAGCAGGGAGAGTTCTCCGGCGTCGTGCGTGCCGTGCCGGAGGTGCACCAGCTGCGCGGGGCGTCGCCGCTCTCGGGCGGAGAGCCGCTCACCGACTTCGGGCGCGATCGACTCCGTGCCGAAGCGGAGGTGCGGGCGAAGATCCAGGCGGTGACGTTCGTCGGCACGGCGCGCTCCACGGCCCTCGCAGGACGGGAGCCGCGGCACGAAGGCTTCGTCAACGAGTTGTATGCCGACACGAAGATCGCCGGCGAGTCCTTCACCTTCGGCAAGAAGATTCTCGGGTGGGGGGTGGGCTTCGGCTTCCGCCCGCTGGATGTGGTGCAGCAACAGGACCGGCGCCTGCTCAACGTGTTCACGTTCGAAGGCATCCCCGCTGTGGCGTGGGAGCGGTTCACGGAGACCGCAGCGTGGACGGTGGTGTACGCCAACCCGACCGCGGGGCGAGCAGGCGAGGCGCGCGACGATGAGTCCGTCGCGGTGCGCTACTACCGCCAGGACGCCTCGACAGACTGGCACGGCGTTGCGCGGTGGAGTGCGCGGACCGGCCCGCAGTTGGGGATCGGCTGGAACCGCGTGCTGAACGATGCGATGCAGCTTTACGCCAGCGGTCTCGCGATGCAGCGGTACGACCGTCGCCGGCACGCGCTGATCGGTACCGGAACGCTGCTGTCCGCGGGCGACCCGTATCGAGCCGAGAGCCCGGGCAGCACCGTCCAGGCTTCCGTGGGCGGCACGTGGACGGGGGAGTCCGGATTCGGCTGGCTGGTGGAGGCGTGGTACGACGGCACGGCCTGGCGGGCGGAGGACTGGGCGAATCTGCAGCGACTGGCTGCAGCCCAGGCGGCACTGCTCGGCGCGCCGGGTGTGCCCGAGGCCGCCGTGCGCGGCAACCTGGCCTTCAATGCGCGCGCCTTCGAACGACCGAACCTGCAGCGCGAGAACGTGCTCGTGCGCTGGTCCTACGATGGCGAGTACTGGGATGCGGCCGTCGACGTGCTGGTGACACCACGCGATCGGGGCTCGGTGATCACGGCTTCCGTCACGCGGCAGTACGACCGGCTCCGCTGGGAGGCGGGCGTCCGCCGCTTCGCCGGCCCACCGGATTCGGCCTACGGTCTGTTTCCGGAATCCACTGTGCTCTTCGGCTCGACCCAGTACTTTTTCTGAATCTGCGGCATCATGACGGCCATTCAGTTCTGGAAGTCATTCGTGAGCACCGACGAGGCACTCAACACTGTCGGCGTCGAACCGTGGCCCGTGACCGTGCGGGACCTCGCCATCGTTTTCGTGTTCAACACGATCATCGCGCTGCTGTTCACGTCCGTCCTGCGGCATGGGTTCTGGCGAAGCTTCGTCTACTCGCAGTGCATCGGCCTTTCCATCTTCCTGTGCACCAAGATCGCGATGCGCCTGCGCCGCGTGACCAAGCCCACCGGCGCCGTCGCCGCGGTGGCGGTGCCGCTGGGGTCCGCGCTCGGCATCGGCATCGCGTATGTGCTCGTGCCGACGATCTTCGGTGACGCTGCGTCGTCCACGCTGCTGCCCGGCAGCGTGGTGGGCGCCGCGGTGTTCGGCTTCGCGGTGTCTTACTACTTCTACTCGAGCCGCGAGATCGCCGAGGCCCGTGCCGCGCTGCGCGAGCGCGAGCTGCGCCGACTGGAGTCCGAGAAGCGTGCGAGCGAAGCCGAGTTGCGCGCGCTCCAGGCGCAGATCGAACCGCACTTCCTCTTCAACACGCTTTCGAACGTGGTGAGCCTGATCGAGTCCGACCCGGCAACCGCCAAGAAGATGCTCCTCAATTTCACGGGCTACCTGCGCGGGACGCTCGACCGCTCCCGCGCGCAGCGCACGACGCTCGGGCAGGAGATGGAACTCGTGCGCCGCTATCTGGAGATCATGGCGATCCGTCTCGGCCCGCGGCTGCGTTGGCGGGTGGAAGGGGAGCCGTCGCTCGCGGAGGTCGCGCTGCCTGCCCTCGCTCTTCAGCCCTTCGTGGAGAACGCCATCCGCCACGGCCTGGAGCCGCTGCCCGAGGGCGGTGAGATCAGCGTGATCGCGAAGCGTGAGGCGGGCGATGTCGTCATCGAAGTCACCGATACGGGCGTCGGCTGGTCCGGCAACGCCGCGCCCGGCGTGGGTGTCGACAACGTGCGGCAGCGGCTGACTGCCCGATTCGGCGATCGCGCCGACGTGACCGTGCATCCGGTCGCGCCGCGCGGGGTGCGCGTGCGGGTCCGAATTCCCGAGGAGCGTGCATGAACGCGGGCCGCCGCCCTGCGGTGCTCATCGTCGACGACGAACGTCTCCTCGCTGCAGAACTGCGCCGGGCGATCGTTGCTGTGTGGCCCGAGGCCGACGTGGCGGGCGAGGCTTACGACGGCATCGAGGCCCTCGCGCAGGTCCGCGCGCTGGAACCCGACGTCACCTTCCTGGACATCCGCATGCCGGGCATGTCCGGGCTTGAAGTCGCGCAGCAACTCGGCGCCACGACACACGTCGTCTTCGTCACTGCCTACGACGAATACGCGGTGAAGGCTTTCGAGGCCGGCGCCGTCGACTACCTGCTCAAGCCCGTGGAGCCCGAGCGGCTCGCCGTGACGGTGGAGCGCCTCAAGGCCCGACTGGACGAAGCCCCCCAGGACCTCGGCGCCGTCCTTCAGCAACTGCTGCGGCAGGGCAGCGTGCCCGCCGCGCAGCGCCTGCAGTGGCTGCAGGTGGGAGAGGGTAACGACATCCGCATCCTGCCGGTGGGCGAGGTGAGTCTGTTCCAGGCCGCCGACAAGTACACGCTCGTGCGCACCGTTGATCGCGAATGGGTGATCCGCACGCCGCTGAAGGAACTGGAAGCGGAACTCGACCCCGAGCAGTTCTGGCGCGTACATCGCAACACCATTGTGCGCGTCGCCGCCATCGAAGCCGCGCGTCGCGACATGATGGGCCGAGTCAACCTTTCCATGAAAGGCATGCGCGAGCCGGTGGCGGTGAGCCGGGCGTATGCGCATCGGTTTAGGCAGCGGTGATACGACTCCCGTAGCCCGGACGAGCGGCGAACGCCGCGACTCCGGGGAGAGTTCATCGCTGCGTTGGAGGTCGCTCCCGGGCGGAGCCCGGGCTACGTGCGCGCGAAACGATATCGACACCGCGTAGCCCGGACGAGCGGCGAATGCCGCGAATCCGGGGGAAGGATTCCCCGTCTTGCGGGTTCGGGCGGTGTTCCCGGGAAGTGCCAGGGTCTCGCGCTACCCGTTGCCCAGACTTCGTCCTGGGGAAACATGCGCTGCCATCGCAACGGCTAGCGCTTTTCCAGGGTAGAGATCAGGCGTGTCAGGCGGACATGCAAGCGTTCGATAGAACACGTCATGTCTGGGCAAGGTTGAGATTTACCCAAAAGTGGTGATGCCCCGGCTATCGTCTCTCGATCACGGTCGCTCCCGGGCGCGGCCCCGCCCCGTGCTCGTTCGCCCCGCACCCGTGTGCCAAGTTGACTCCCCAACCACCCGCAACCTATTCTCGCCGGCATTTCCGATGACGGGCGACTATCGATCGTGGGCACCGAAGACAACAACAGACCGAAGCGCTTCTTCGTGTCCTACCGGCGGCGCGGGGCCGAGGACGCTCGGCTGGCGGCGGTTCTGGTGGACAGGCTCCGCGCATCGGGCGCGGAGGTCTTCATCGATGTCGAGATGGCGCTTGGCATTGACTGGTCGGCCGAGATCGAACGCCGCGTTGGCTGGTGCGACTACCTGATCGTCCTGCTTTCCAAGGAATCCGTCACCTCGGAGATGGTGCAGGCTGAGGTTCGCCGCGCCCATCAGGCGTCTGCCGGTGGCGGGCAATCGAAGCTGCTCCCCATTCGGGTCGACTTCCTTGGCCAGCTCGGGTACGAGTTGGACAGCTACCTTGGGAAGCTTAAGTACGCCTTGTGGCGAACCTCGGCCGACGACGACCGGATCGTCGCGGAGGTCCTCCGCGCGTCCGATTCTGGCGGCGGATTCGACCGCCTCGGGCCCGACCTGCCGCTGGAAGCTTCCTCGCACGACCGACCGGTGCCCAAGGCCGACACGGGAGCGCTTCGCCGTGCTCTCGCAGCCCCGGGGACCGCCCTGGCAGACGACGATCGCTTCTATGTCCGCCGGGCTGCAGACGCACGCATCGAAGCAGTAGCGGAGAGCCGTCCCGGCACCCTCGTGATACGCGGCCCGAACCAGACTGGAAAGTCGAGCCTGCTCCTCCGGTTCCTCGCCAAGTGCCAGGCTGCGGGGACTCGCGTGGTCTTCGTGGACCTCATGGCGTTCGGTGACCTGAAGGATCAGTCGTTTGGGAAGTTTGCGATACAGTTCCTTGGTGCGATCGCGGATGAGTTGGAGCTGACCGGCCTCGTACTGCCGCCGATGGAAACTAGCCTGGAGGTCACGCGGTTCATGCATTCGGAGGTCCTGGCCCGTGTCGAAGGCAACCTCGTGCTGGCGCTGGACGAGGCGGATCGGATCGTCGGTGCACCCTGGCAAATTGACTTCTACAGCATGTTGCGCACGTGGGACGGGATGCGAAGCCAGTCGCGCAAAAAGGCGCGATGGGGACGCCTCGGGTTGGCACTTGCCATCGCGACGGAACCTCGATTGCTCATCGACAAGGGGTATCAATCGCCGTTCAACGTGACGCCCGTGATCGAGCTCGGCGGGTTCGATCGCGCGACGCTTGCCAGGATGAACGACGCCTACGATGGGCTCCTGGAACCGGCGCAACTCGATATGCTGCATGCCCTGCTGGGTGGCCACCCCTATCTGACAGCGCTCGCGTTCTACCGAGTTGTTCAGTCCGAGTACACGTTCGAGACACTCGTGACTTTGGCAGCCAGTGAGAAGGGGCCCTTCGGAGATCATCTGCGTTCCAGGCTAGAACGGCTTTACGCCGCCAGGCTCCACGGAGCGATGGGGAGCGTCGTGCAAAACGGCACGGTACCGGACAAGGACAGGCAGATCTACTACCGCCTGGAGGCGGCCGGGCTCGTTCGGGAGGTCGGTGATCGGATCGAGCCGGCCAACGAGGTATACGCAAGATTCTTCCGGGCGGTGCTGTGACAGAAGAGCCTGCCGATGCTCTGGAGCTCAAGGTCGGCGGCCCAGTCGACCCAGAGGACAATCTCTACGTCCGGCGGGATGCGGACGATGAGCTGCTGGGTCTGCTGCGCAAGGGCGAGTTCGTCAATATCGTCACATCGCGCCAGATGGGCAAGACGTCCCTCGTATACAAGGCGCGTTCAGTACTGGAGAAGGAAGGGCTCCGATTCGCAATCGTCGATCTCTCCGGTCTTGGAAAGGCCGCCGATGCTGCCCGTTACTTCCGGTCTCTGATCGAAGAACTGGCATCGGAGCTGGACCTGGACGGCACTCTCGACGTGCAGGGCCTCGTTGAGGCGCAGGCTACGGGGACGTTCAGCCACGCGCTCATTGCGTTCTTCCGTCGCGTCCTGGCGCAGACCTCTGAGCCGATCGTCATAGTCCTCGACGAAATCGATTCCACCCTCGGGTCGGAGGAACTCGCCTATACGGACGACCTCTTCACTGCGATTCGGAGCATCTACACCGGTCGTCCGAAAGAGCCCGCCTTCAAGCGGCTGACGTTCTGCCTCGTGGGCGTTGCAACGCCCAACGAACTGATCAAGGCTAGGCGCACGACGCCCTACAACATTGGCCGAACGATCTGGCTGACGGATTTCGACGCCGGCAAAGACGATCTCTCAGGTCTTGTCCGCGCGCTGCACTCCGATCCTGCGATTGGCCAAGCCATGCTGGACCGCGTCGTCCACTGGACCGCTGGTCAGCCTTACCTCACCGTGTGGATCTGTGACGAGTTGCGCCGGGAGAAGGCCAGCGACCCTTCGGCTGTGGATGCGTTCGTAGAGAAGACCTTTACGGGCCTCGAACGGATGCGACGCGACACGCACTTCGACGCGACCCAGCGCTTTCTGAGCGAACGCGTCACCGACGGTGCAGAGGTGCTCGGTCTTTACGCTCGTGTCCTCCACGGAAAGCGCGAGGCCGATCAGCCGGCCAATCCCGTGTATGCCCAGTTGCGGCTCTCCGGACTGGTGAAGCGAGACGACGAAGGCGAACTGGTCGTTCGCAACCGGATTTATGCAAGGCTCTTCGACTCCGCTTGGGTCGAGACGACCAGACCGCGACAGGCACTGCGACGCACGCGGCGCGACTTGTACGCCGTCACTGCCTTTCTGGCAGCTGCTTTGGTGGGCGGTGCGCTCTACTACCAACTTGGCGTTGTGCCACTGAGGGACCGCGAATACGCTCGGCGAGCGCTCGACGAGATGGGCGTTCAACTGAGCAAAGACATGAAAGCATGGACATACATCGAACTCGGAGATGTCGATCGAGATGTCGATCGGATGCAGCTATTGAAGAAGGCAGCCCCCTACCTTGCAGTGCTTGGGAAGGATCCTGCGTCCGGAGGTCAGTTGGCGCTGGATCTGTCGGGAGAGAAGGATGTGGACCTCGCGGTTGTTGCCTCGGTGACGGGCCTGAGGCGGCTTGACCTGTCGAATACCGACGTCGTTGAACTGGAGCCTCTCGTGAATTTGCCGGAACTCCGGGAACTAGCGCTTTCTGGCACGGCGGTAAAAAGCGTGCAAGCCCTTAGGTCGTTGCCTCGTCTTGAAGTGCTTGACGTTTCGAACACTCCGGTCCAGGACGTGGAGGCTCTATCGGGACTGACGGCCCTGGTCGAATTGGACTTGGCGAGGACTGGAGTATCGGACTTGACGCCGCTAGAGAAGCTTTCGGCGTTGCGTTTGCTGGTACTGGATGGACTCGGTGCCGTGCGCTTCGACCCGAGAACCGCGCGACCGAATCTGCGTGTTCTGCGGGATCCCGCGGCTAGCTCGCCAACCGGCCTTCTCGCTCGACAGAACTTCCGCGAGTGCCCCGAGTGCCCCGAGATGGTCGTCGTCCCCGCAGGACACTTCCAGATGGGGTCACTGGAGAGCGAGGCAAACCGAGGCTTCGAAGAGTCACCGCGACATGGGGTGCAGATCGCAAGTCCATTCGCAGTGGGTAGGTATGAAGTGCGGATAGATGAGTGGAACGCCTGCGTAATGGATGGTGGATGCAAAGCAGTGCCAACCTACGGGTTGGGTCTGTCACGTCCGGTGGTCGGCGTGTCCTGGGATGATGCAAGAGCCTACGTCGGCTGGCTGAGTTCGAAGAGTGGGAAGACGTACCGACTGCTTAGTGAAGCCGAATGGGAGTACGCGACCAGAGGAGGCAAGACGACGAGATGGTACTGGGGAGAAGACCCTGCGCAAGCTTGCCGTTACGAGAACCTCTACGACGAGACTGGCGAGCGTGAAAACACGTTCGACTGGAAGGCATTTCCCTGCGACGACGGTTATGCAAAGACTGCGCCCGTCGGAATGTTCCTAGCGAACCCGTTCGGTTTGCATGACATGAGTGGCAATGTGTCGGAATGGATAGACGACTGCGTGAACGATTCGTACGAAGGTGCGCCGACGGATGGACGTGTCTGGACAGAGGGAGACTGTTCCCAGAGGATGGTAAGAGGCGGGAGTTGGTACATCGCACCGCAGTTCACACACTCGGCCCTCCGCTACCGGCTCGACACCTCGAGGCGCTACGCCTTCTTGGGGTTCCGAGTGGCTAGGACGCTTCCGTGACCACGGCGGCTTGCGCCTGATTTACCTCATCCTTCTACCCCTGGAGAGGGTACATCACGGATAGACGGAGTTTCGGCCAGCCGCATGCAGACGACCGAGGAGTTTTGGTGGACCATCGCCAAAGGCCGAAGGAATCATGAACGAAGCTTCGAATCGAGGAAGCAAGGCGCGCCGGACCGGCCCCGCGCTGGGGAAGTACGTACCGATTCGTTCTTTGGTTGGTGCCGACGCGGAGAAGTGTCCACGCACCAAATAGTGCCCGCGGATGATCGTGCACTTGGCATCGCGATAGCGACGCCTGGGACGTGCATTCGATCGGCCAAGTTCATGTGAGGGACCCCGGGTCACTGTCGGACCTTCTTGAGGAAGAGAGAATGAGCAACACGCCCAAGACCGCCATGATCTCCTACAAGAGCGAAGACCGTGCGATCGCGGATGAGGTCTTCGATGCGCTGAAAGCCGGTGGTTTGGCGCCTTGGATCGACTACGAGCGCATTGCGCCCGGCACGAAGTGGCGGGACCAACTGTTGAACACCTTGCGGACTTGCGATGTCTTCGTGGCGCTGCTCACACGCGCATACGTGCAAAGCGAACACTGCCGCATGGAGATCTTTATCGCACGCAGTCGCGGGTGTCCCATCCTCCCCGTGGTTCTCGACGACTGTTTCGACCTTCTGGGTGAGTTCGAAGAGACGATTGGTCTGGCCGATACGTTCATGACTCCCCTTTATCGGTTGAGCGTAGTGGGTCTTCCGATCACTAGGGCAGAGGCCTTTAGTCGCGTTGTGGAGGCAGCGAGATCCTTGGACAAGGTACCTGAGCCCAAGCCGGTATACGTGTCCTACTGCAGAACGGAAGCCGTGCTCGCGACCAGGATTGCCGACCAACTGTCCGCAAATGGGTCGCCCGCTTGGGTCGCAACGCGCGATTGTCGTGTGGGGGATCACTGGAGGCAGGCCCAGGCCCGTGGAATCATGGATGCTCGTACTCAGATACTCGTGCTGGACGACACGATTCTCGATAGCAAGGTGCTACTGACGGAACTCATGCTCGGGGAGGCTTTCGGGTTGCGATTGTTCACGGTCCTCGGCAGTAAGCTCTCTTCGGATGCGGAGGTCGTAGCTGTGTTGATGCGCAAACTTAGGGCGGAGAATCTCGCGTACCGGACGGTGGCGGACTTGCAGCCATTCTTCTGCGATGACGCCTCGTTGGTTACGCTGGCTAGTCAGATTCAGAGCACGGGGCACGACGCCCGCCGATAGACCAGTTGAAGTTTGCTTTCCGATCAGAGCAACCCAGCCGTTTGGGCGGCGATCGGGCCTTCGAGGTCGCCAGATTTGGTGATCCGCAGCGGTCCCGCCTGATTTGGCCATCGCCTTATCCGGACGACCAGCGCCGATTGAGCCATTGCCTCTTCCCGGGCGACATGACATAGCTATTAGACCAGTTGACGTGGAATTTTGGGTAAGCCTATCCTCGGAGGTTGAGTAAGGCTCCCCGGATACCGGGGCTTCCCGGCTGGGCAGCCGCCGTTGCGTGCCAGCCGATACCCACAAGAGACCATGGCTACCGAGCTTCCCGTACTGAAGGTGTTCCTGTCCTGCCCGGGGGATGTCGCACCGGAACGGGATGTCGTGGTGGACGTCGTTCAGGGGGTGAACAACCGCCACCGGGACGAGTGTGTCCTGAGTCTGGTGTACTGGAACATGCCGGGCGCCGAAGTTCCCATGAGCGCGACCGACACGCCGCAGGACTCCGTCTCCCGTTACCTTTGTCTGCCGCGGGAATGCGACCTCACCTTGGTCCTGCTCTGGAGCCGCATCGGCACGCCGCTCCCCGCGGACAAGTGCCGGGCGGACGGCTCGCCCTTCGAGTCCGGTACCGTGTGGGAACTCGAAGACGCCGAGTCCGCCGGGAAGGAGGTGTTCGTCTACCGCTGCCGGCGCAAGGTGTCGGTGGACATGGACGACCCCGCCAAGGCGGAGAAGGAGGCTCAGTACGAGAAGCTGAAAACGTACTTCAACCGCTTCGAATCCGAGGACGGCTCCCTGCCCCGGGGTATCAACGCCTTCGAGACGATGGAAGCCTTTCAGAGATTGATGGACAGCCACCTGGAGAACTTCATCGGGCGGTGGCGCGGCAACGGCACGAGCCACTCGGCGGCAACCGATGGTGCCGTTTCCCCACGATTCGGCCGAGCCAATCCGGATCGCGAGCACCTGAAGCGGCTCCTGCGCCTGTGCGACCACGACGACTGGGTGCGCCCCATCGCGGAGAGCATTCGGCGCTGCCGCGAGGATGGCTCCCGGTATGCGATCGGATGCCTGCTGCCCGGGCAGCAGGATCGCGGCCACGACGATCTCGTCGACCGCATCCATGACTCCGCCATCGCCGACCACATAGGCGATCTCCAGCCCGATGAGATCATGCTGCTCAAGATCAACGTCCCGCTCGAGTACGATTCGAAGCAGGCGTTCGAGAATTCGTTGCTCTACGGCTTGCAGAAGAGCGCCGCTGAATTGAGCGGTGCGAGGAATCTCGCGGATGTCATCGGGCGCCTGCGCAAGTTCGACAAGAAGGTCGTGCTGGCATACGCCTACTACGACATGGACGGCAATGCAGCCGTGCGTGAACGCGAGCGCCATGCCCGGGGCCGTGAAGAACGATTGAAGGGCGTGTTTGTGGACTTCCTGCGCGACGTGCCGGTAGACGCCGGGCCGCTCACGCTGTTCTTCGCCATCGGGCTCAAGTACGCGGACCCCACTGCCGCTCGCCCCGGCTGGATGCGCAGCCTGACCCGTTGGCTGGCGTCCATGGAAGCCGCAGCCGTGCCGCGATGGACCAAAGACGAGTGCGAACGCTATCGCGCGGCCCAGCCGCCCCTACTGCTCCTGGACCCGCTGCCGCTCATCCGCAGGACGGACGTCGTCCGCTGGCGGGATGACCGCCGGGTGCGCGAGGCCCTCGACGCGACCATCCTCGCGGAGCGCCTCGCGGTGGTAGTCGACAAACTGTTCGACCAGCAGGACGCCTGGCCATTGCCCAGACTGGGCGAAGCCCTCGTCAAGGATCTCAACCTCTGACCGATTTCCGGAGCGCCATACCCCCATGACCCCCGACACCAAAGAGACCTATCTCGCCGACCCGAATCTGACGATCGCCGCTGACGTGGCGATGCATCTCAACCAGCCGCTGCTGCTGACCGGCAAGCCAGGCACCGGTAAAACCCAGTTTGCTCTCTACCTGGCGCGCAAGCTCGGGCTCGGCAAGCCATTGCGCTTCGATACCAAGTCCACCAGTCAGGCGAAGGATCTCTTCTATCAGTTCGACAGCCTTGCGCGCTTCCACGCAGCGCAACTGCAGCTGCCCGACAAGGACAACCTGTCGTTCATCACCTTCCATGCACTCGGGCTCGCTTTCCTGCACTCGCAGGACCCTGACACGGTCAGACCGCTGCTTCGCGGCCAGCTGCATGTGGAGAAGCGCCGGTCCGTCGTGCTCATCGACGAGATCGACAAGGCACCGCGCGACTTTCCCAACGATCTGCTCAATGAGCTGGACGAGAAGTACTTCGTCATCCCGGAACTCGAAGGCCGGCGTGTGGATGCCAACACGGACCCGGCATTCGCGCCAATCGTGATTCTCACCAGCAACGATGAGAAGAACCTGCCGGACGCCTTCCTGCGGCGCTGTGTGTTCTACAACATTCCCTATCCCGATCGCGCGCGGATGAAGCGCATCCTCGCCGCGAACGACACCGCCGAGGGCGCCCTGCTCGAATCCGCCCTGGACTTCTTCTACGAGGTGCGCGCGTTGAGCAAGCTCCACAAGGTCCCCGCCACCGCGGAGTTCCTAGATTGGATGAAGACCCTACGGTACCGCGGCGCGGCGCCCGACCGGCGGCTGGAGTCCATCCGGGAGTTTGTGCAGGGTACCCTGGGCGTGCTTGCGAAGAACGAGAATGACCAGGAGCGCGTGCACAAGCTGGCGGAAGAGAAGCTAGGAAAACTGCCGGCCGATGCTCACTACTGAAGCGCTGCTCGCGCTGGGCGATGCGCTCACGGCGCGTCGCTTCGAGGTCTCGACCCATCAGCTGATTGCAGCGAGGCGGCTGCTGGCCGAACTCGTCGAGCAAGGTTCCGCTCCGCCCTCGCCGGAAGACTTGGCGCCCTACCTGAGCCCGATCTTCTGCACCAACGCGGATCAGCAGGAGCAGTTCGGTCCCCTCTATGCGGAGTGGTTGAAGGCTCACTATCCCGTCGGGTGCAAGGACGCGGGGGAGAGTCCAGGCGGAAAAGAGGATCGCGAGACGGTGACACGCCGTCGGCCGTGGGGCCCAATCTTGGCGCTGCTGTCGTTGGTCGCGCTCAGCATCGCCGGCCTTGGCTGGGACCGTCTTCGGGAGCGCCAACTTTCCGTCCGCGTCGTGTCGGATAGTCAGTTGATGAAAGAGGTCGAAGTGCAGGCCGCTGCCATCGGTTATGCGGGGAAGACCGACGAGGACGGCGTTGTCGTGGTGCCATACCGTCAGTGGGATCTTCCGCTGGCGCTAGATGCGTCGCGCGAAGGATTCATTGGCGCTACGTTAAGGCTAACGGCGATTCCGTCGGGCGTAGTAACGATGCGACTGAAAGAGGCGACGCCGCCGGAAAAAGTAGAAATCGTACCGAAGAAGAAGCCGAAGGACGCGCGCCGCCTGTTCGTCATCCCGGCGGAACCGGACGTAGTTTCTCCGCCGCAGCGCTCTGAGGTTGAGATGTTTCATCCCTGGCTGCTGCTCCCCATCATCTCGCTGCCAATCTTACTCGCGACGCTTTGGTGGGCGCTGGCGCAACTGCGGCGCCGAGGGTGGCTTGAACGCCTACCTGGCGTAACGCCGGACGTCGTGCGACGGTTGCGCAGTGAGAAGGCCAAGCCGCTGCGTGCGGTGAATTCGTCGCTGCGCGCTCTGGGGCGAGAACTACGCCGACGCCAGTCGGTGGCCTCCCGGACTTTGGACATCCCCGCAACGTTGCAGGCCACGCTCAAGCACGGTGGATTCCCTGAGCCTATCTTCCGCTCCCGCGTGGAGCCGGAGTACGTGGTGCTTATCGACTGGGCGTCCTTCAGCGATCACCAGGCGCTATTGGCTGAGGAGATCACCCAGTCGCTGGTCGAGCAGGACGTTACCATCGATCGTTTCTACTTCCGAGGCGATCCCCGTCACGTCTGGAAGCCGATCAAACGTCCGAAAAGTCTGGATAGTGAATACGAGGACACCGTCGTAACTTCGCTCCAAGACGTCTTCGGGCATTTCGGCGAGCGGCGCCTGATCGTCTTTTCCGACGGGAGCGCGTTCGTGGACCCGTACACGGGAAGCGTCTCCGCGATCGTCGGTGCCTTGAAGGCATGGGAGCGTCCGATCGTCATGACGCCCCTGGACGACCGAGAGTGGGGGCGGCGGGAGTGGGCGCTCAGCCGCGCGGGGCTCACCGTCCTGCCCATGTCGATGCTCGGCTTCGTCCTCCTCGGGGCGGTGCTGGCGCTTCGTGGTATGGGTCTACCGGTGCGGGACGACCGTAGGCAGCGATCCCAACCAGTCTACCAGCGCGACGTGAATCGCCTGCTCGATCGCGTCCGGCCGGATGCGGCCTTCGTGGGGGAACTGATCTCGGCACTGCAGCGCGATCTCGACGCCGAGTCCTTCACCTGGCTTTGTGCCTGTGCCGTGTATCCCGGGGTGCACTGGGGCATCACTTTGCGGGTCGGGCAGTGTGTCGTGACCGACGAGGCGCGGTTCGCCCGATTGCTGCCTGGGCTGGCACGCCTGCCGTGGCTGCGCGAAGGCTTCTTCCCGGACTGGTTGCGCGAAGCGCTGCTCGAGACCCTGCCGCCCGCACGGGAGCATGCGGTCCGCGCGACGCTCGGTGGTTTCCTGCGACGCATTGCCGAAGATGCGAACGACAACCTGCCCCTGCGCATCGCGATCCCCGACGAGCCTTCCGCTTCGGTGTGGAAGGACATTCTTCGCGGTCTGAAGAGTACGGGAAAGCCCAAGCCGAGACTGGACGCCGCCGACCGGGACCTCGTGTTTCTACGGTTCATGAGCGGGCGTTCGTCGCGACTGGCAGTCGACCCGACCGAGGTCATCCGGAATCTGTTCTTCAAGAACGGCGTGCCCCTCGTCGGAGTTCGCCTGCTACCGGTGGCTGCGACCTCGCTGCTGCTGGCGGGGGCGCTGGCGTGGTGGCTGCCACTGTGGACCGTTGAAGGCTCCCAGACGCCCCCTCCGGACCCGATCCGCCAGACCCCTAGCGCGTTGGCCATGGTCCCCGGGCAACAGTGGGTCGTCGCCGGCCGGTCCTCGGGACGGGTGGCGGTCCATGCTCTCGGTACGAAGCGCTTCGAGACTGACGCGCCGGACACCCGTCCTGTCGAGCAAGTCACCGTGGCCCCAGACCGCTTTGTCGCGCTGTCTCGCGCCTCGGTCAATAGCTACATCCGGTCCAAGGAAACCGGGGCTTGGTCAGCGGAGGCCTCGCCCCCGACCGTGAAGTGGGCTACCAACGAGCTGAACGTCGGCGCGAACCTCTTGTTCGATGCTGTCCAGGACATGGCACCGGCGGGGGACGAAGCGTTGTGTGTCGGATTCGAGCCAACGCGCAATCTTGTGGTCAAGGTGGGAAGGACGTTCCTCGCACGCATGGTCCGTGCGGACGGCCCGAAGTCCCCAGCAGGCCCACCGACGGCTTGCGCGGTCTCTGAAGGAGGGCAGCACCTCGTTGTCGCCCGGAAGGATCACTCTATTGGCGTGTACTCCCTGAAACCTGCAGGAGCACTGCTCGGAGACGTCGCGAACGGTGCGACCCTGCACGATGGATCGCCACTCGTGGGGCTAGCAACGAGCGATGACGGGCTAACGACCATTGCGGTACGCGGGGACGGCGATCTCACTCTCTTCCGTGGCAAGGGTCGATCTATGGAGGCGTTGGAAGGGTTGGGCGCCAGTGGCCCCATCACGCTGTCCGGAGATGGCAAGACGTTTGCCTTTGCAACCCGGACCGGTGCGGTGGAAGCCTGGACTCTTGGCGAACTAGGACCGCGCAACGTCCTGCTCTCGATCGCTGTCAACGAGCCAGCGGATCGAGTCACAAGATTGCGGAGCCCGATTCCAGACGCCAAAGCGTTCGCGGACGTGCTGAAGAGGCGCTATTCCTATGACGTCACAGCACTTGAGAACCCGGACAAAGCGCAGATCAAGTCCTTGTTCGACAAAGCGGCCGAGGATATACGCGCCGAGGATCGCGTCATCGTCTTCCTATCGGGGTTTGGGGGAATAGGCGTCCGCAATGATGATCCAAAGGGTTGGGCGTTCGCGACGGGGTCGTCGAGAAAGGTCGACAAAATCGATGGCAGCGTTTCCGTCTCAAGCCAGGAGTTGGCGGAGCACGTCCGTCGTTTGTCCGCCCGAGAGGTTCTGACTATCCTCGATGTCACAGATGCGGGGGCGTTGCTCGAACTGAAACTGTCCCGCGCAGCAAGTGGTGGAGGTACTCGGATGCTCTTTGCGTCGACGGCGACCAATCAGACGAGGATTGGAGCTACCGGGGTGTCGCCCTTCGGTCGAGCGCTGTTTAACGTTTTGGCGACGAGCAACGCAGGCAGGCTTTCTGGAAGCAGTCTGAGGACGCAGGTCGCCGCGGGCATGGTGGACGATTCGAACGTCGAGCAGACTCCGGTGTATGGACCGTTTGAAGCCGCCGGTCACAGGGGCGGGGATTTTCTGCTCGTTCCCACGGGGCCAATCATTCCGCCCATCAAAGACCCGCGTGTGGCAGTTCCGACAGACCTCTCAGCGTCCGAACGGCGTCACGCGGATGAAGACCGTTCTGGTGAGCAGACAGAGCGCCCCGTTTTGCCGACCGCCATTGAAGTTTTCGAAATAGGGGATCCGGGATCGTACGTAGACGGCCAGGTCTTTCGCAATTGCTCCGCGTGTCCCGAGATGGTCGTGATCCCTAGCGGTAGCTTCGACATGGGGGCGCCCAAGTCCGAGGAGCGCTCAGCGGATGACGAACGTCCCGTGCACGAGGTGGCAGTGCGCCGATTTGCATTGAGCAAGTACGAGGTCACGCACAATGAGTGGGAAGCTTGCGTTTCTGATGGTAAGTGCCCGCCTGTGAGTGACAGCGGCTATGGGCGAGGGCGTCGTCCGGTGATCGGCGTCACTTTCGGCGACGCGACGAGGTACGTGGAGTGGCTGTCCGGCAAGTCGAAGAAGTTGTACCGTCTTCCGAGCGAAGCGGAGTGGGAGTACGCCGCTCGGGCGCGCAATGCAGCACGATGGCATTTCGGCAACAACCCCGCGTCCATATGCAGATACGGGAAAGTCGGTCGTTGTGGCAAAGACATGACGGATCCAGTCGGGAGTCGCACGGCGAACGGGTTCGGACTGTATGACATGATCGGCAACGTGCGCGAGTGGACGGAAGACTGCTGGCAGGATTGGTACGTGGGCGCACCCCGCGATGGAAATGCCTGGATGAGTGGCGAATGTTCTCAGCGCGTGGTACGAGGCGGAAGCTGGCGAAGCGACGTGCAGTTGACCCGCTCCGCGTACCGCTACTTTATCAACATCGCGACCAGCCACGACGACCTCGGTTTCCGAGTCGCTAGAGCGCTGCCTTAGCTACGGCAGCTTACTCCTGGTCTCCCTTACACCGTTACCCCGGCGAGAGGGCGCATCACGGAGAGACGGTGTTGTGGTCGGCTACGGGCGGCCGACCGACGAGGTGTTGTTGAACGTTTCTATAGCTCTGCGGAATCATGAGCGAACGCTCGAACGAGGGAAGCAGAGCGCGGCGAACTAGTGACCTGTCCCGTTGAGGCTGCAGAAAAAGGCCCTCTTTCGTGGAACGTCGAGAATGAGACCAGAATTGACCTCGCAGGACGCGCTCTATCGAACGCTACGACCCGCGGGAGGGGTAGACGGACCCCCGTTTTCTTCCCTCCTTCGAGTTTGGCGACTTTTTCTGAAGCCTCGCCAGTTAAGTGTCACCAGTTATGCATTCCTTTGGGGTGTTTTCAGGATGGAGACACCACCATCAGAGCGGGCACGGCGAAAGCGCAACGGAAGTTGTCGGACGAGGAACGCGCACAACTTCAATCCTTCGCTCGAATCCGGTCGCTGCCGAGCGCTCTGAGCCACCGCGCGCATCATGCCGTCCAGCGCCGATGGCGAACCCAACAACGCTATCGCCGAATATCTCAAGCTATCCAAGGCGACCGCGGGAAAATGGCGCGCACGGTTCATCGAGCGGCGAATTGCTGCTCTTTATGGTGACGTGCCCCCCGGAGAGTCGCGCACTATCGACGACGAGCGGGTGGCACAGTTGTTGATCAAAACGACGCCGCGCACTCAGCATGCCGACAGTGCGACACACTGGAGCGTACGCTCCGTAGCCGCCGAGACCAGAATCTCCAAGTCCAGCGTCGCACAGTACTTCCAGATCTTCGGTCTGCAGCCGCACCGCAGCGAGGGCTTCAAGCTGTCCGCCGACCCGTTCTTCGTCGAGAAGCTGTGCGATGTCGTCGGCCTATACGTCAGCCCGCCAGATAACGACGCATTGGTCGTTTTGGTGGACGAGGAGAGCCAGTGCTAAGCTCTCGAGTGGACACCGCCTTTGGCAGTGTCGAAAGTGTCGCACATGACTACAAGCGCGATGTCACGACCAAGTTGTTTGCGGCCCTCAACGTACCCAACGGTGCCTTGCGCGCCACCTGCAAGCCGCGCCGTCGGAAACACGAGTTCCTGTCATTCTTGCGTGAGATCGACGACGCGTTTCCGCTAGAGCTCGACAGCTACTGTGGCCGTGATGGACAGCACTTGGCGACTCGGCCCCTCACGCGGCGATCCAGATCTAGGACCCCGAGCCGCGCCCGGTTAGCAGGCTGTTGAAAAACTCGAACTGGGTTCGTTTCTGACGATCCAAGACGCAACCTTCCTGCACTGAGGTTCGTTGCAATGCGTGGTGGCGACCAGACCCAATCGACGATGTTCAGCTACGTCTCCCCAGAGAAGCGGGTGCCGCCGGAGCACCCGCTGCGAGCGGTTCGCACCATGGTGGATGCGGCACTGCAGCGCATGTCGCCGGAGTTCGACAAGGTGTACTCCCGGCGCGGTCGACCGTCCATCCCGCCGGAGCGCCTGTTCCGGGCGCTGTTGCTGCAGATCTTCTACACCATCCGCAGCGAGCGGCTTCTGATGGAGCAGCTGGACTACAACCTGCTGTTTCGCTGGTTCATCGGTCTGAACACCGACGACCCAGTGTGGGATCACTCGACGTTCTCGAAGAACCGGGAGCGTCTGTTCGAGGAAAGCTTCGCGAAGCGCTTTTTCGAGGAGATCTTCGCTCAGGCCAAAGCTGCCGGGCTGACTTCCGACGAGCACTTCAGCGTCGACGGGACGCTGATCGAGGCATGGGCCTCGCACAAGAGCGTGCGGCGCAAAGACGGCGGGGACGACGATAACGCCGACGGCGTGGGGCGCAACGCCGGGCGTGACTTCCGGGGCGAGAGCCGCAGCAACGAGACGCACGCCTCCCGCACCGATCCGGAGTCCAGACTGGCGCGCAAGAGCCACTCCCAGCCTGCGCAGCCGAGCTTCTCCGGGCATGTGCTGATGGAGAACCGCAACGGTCTGGTGGCGGCGGCCACCTTGGGGCAAGCCACCGGCACGGCGGAGCGGGACGCTGCGGTGGCGATGATCCAGGGCAAACCCAAAGCCAAGACGCTCGGGGCCGACAAGGGCTACGACACCCGAGGTTTCGTCGCGCAGCTTCGCTCGTTGGGCGTCACGCCGCACGTGGCCTGCAATGAGAAAAGAACCAGCGGATCGGCCATCGATGGGCGGACCACCCGTCACGAGAGCTATCAGGTCAGCCAGAGGATACGAAAGCGCATCGAGGAGGTGTTCGGCTGGGCGAAGACGATCGGGCCGGTGCGCAAGACGAAGCTGCGGGGCTGGCGTCGGGTGGGGTTCCAGTTCGTGTTGACGATGACGGGGTACAACCTCGTACGAATGCGCAATCTGATGGGCAGCGCGGTGCCGTGAAGGACGAATCGGGCACAATGAGCGTTGAAACCTGCCTCGGAAGAGCGTGCCTTCGGTCCGTTCTGCGAACAAATCGCCCGAAGCGCCTACTCTCGCCCGGACTCCACGCTCATTCCAGCGTTTCATGTCGCGGGGCCTCAGTCTGCGTGATCAGTAGAAGTTCAACAGCCTGATAGGACAGAGTCATTTCGCGGCAGCGTGGTGTAGCGTGTTCAGTGACACGGCGAGTGCGCGCCGGCGCGTCCAACGCCGGTCAGGGTGAGCGCAGGGCCCGGCGGCCGTCCCGGCTCCGCAAGGGGCGACGGCTGTCGGGGTGTTTGCCCTATGCGGCTCGATCCTTCAGATGCCGCAGTTGATCGACGAGGGTGTGCATCTCAGTGAAGGGTAGCTGGCCGTGGTGGGCGTGGCCTCCAGCGGCGATCAGCGCCTTGGCGCGGGCGGTTGCGTCGTCAAGCTGTGGCTTCGTCATCGCCCAGAGCGAGGCTTGTCCCTTGGCGTACCCAGGCAAGTGTTGCTGCAGTCGCTGGTACACGTCACCCCGTTCGATGGGCGCCAGTACGTCCTCGAAGTGCAACAGCGGCCACAGTTCGAAGCAAGGTACCGAGACCACAGGTTCGAACGGAACCTTGACGCCTTCGTCGTTGGTTATGCGTTCGTTCAGTGAGGCTGCCTTGGCGATCGCGGCATGGTAGGTATGGTGCGAGTCGCGGTCGAAGACGGCGATGACACGATCGAAGCTGCGGGGCAGGATGCCGCGCTCGCGATTGCCACTCATGAAGAGGTCTTCCGCGTATTCGACGATGCGCAGAGGTTCGGTACCGTACGCCGTAGGCTGAACTTGAATATTCGCGGAGGGCAGCCTCAGTTCCTGGCGAATCTCGTTCAGGTACAGCGGTTCGGTCTTTTCTCCTTCGCAAACGATGAGCAGGCGATCGGCGGGTTGGCGGCGGGCGGCGTGGCGCCTTAGCTCCCGCGCTTCCTGGCGATGCTTGGGTTGCCCATCCTTTCCCACGAGCGGCGCCTGACGTCAGGCCGCCACGGTCGGGCCGGATGCCGTCGGCGCCAGTACTGTCGCCGCGTCGGGTGCGGACTCCGAGAGGTCCCGGAACATCGGCACGGCGCCGTAGCGCCCCATGAGGTAGCCGCGCTCCCAGGCCTCCTGTTTGCGCGGACTGAAGTCCGTGAGCGGATAGACTTGAGTGGCCTGGCTGCCGTCCCTCTCGGTGAACCAGATCTGGTCTCTGCGAAACAGCGTGTGGTCGAGCAGCGAGGTGTCGTGCGTAGTGAAGATCAGTTGCGCTCCGAGCGGATTGAGTATCGGGTCGTGAAACATGCCGACGAGGCGTCGGACCAGCAGCGTGTGCAGGCTGCGGTCGAGCTCGTCGATGACGAGCGTGCGCCCATGCTTCAAAACGTCGAGCACCGGAGCCGCCAAGGTAAAGAATCGCTGGGTTCCTTCCGACTCTTCGTGCAGCTCGAACGTGGCGGACCCGTTGTCCGTCCTGTGCTCGAACATCGGCACCAGGAATTCGGCCTCCACTTGGCGCGCCTGGGTGACGCCTCCCGGCTGAAACTCGACCTCACCGCGAAATCCCTTGCGCTCGGCAGTCGAGACCTCGGCAATCGAGAAATCCGCCGTGGCCAGGAAGTCGCGTACAGCGCTGCGACCTTCGGCGGATTGGAGGAGCGAGGTGGAAAAAGCAGGATCCACCAAGGCGCCCGCCGGGAGGTACACGATGCTCTTGGTCAGGTATTGCGCGATCGGCCCGAGGGCATCGCTGTTCAACTGCGCGGCCGTCGACAGAAACAGCGCATTGGGGCGCGTGCTCTCCTGCCATAGCTTCTTCGGGCCCGGCAGGTAGCTGCTGAACTCGTAGTCGTAGCCCTTCGTCTCGGGGTCCCATTTCCGGCTGAACCACTGCGTGGGCTTCGCGGTACGCCAGACGAGAAGCTGTTCGCTGACGATCCGCTCTGCCGTCATCGCGAAGCCGTATTGATGACGTACGCCGTCTACCACGAAGCTCAACTCGAACTCGGTAGGTTCCTTCGCGGTGCCTTTGTCCAGGCGGAAGGGCTGAACGTTGAACGTCTGTCCCGGCTGGATGACCGTGGCGGATTCCACGATGACTGCGCGCATGTACTGCAGCGCCAGGAGCAGGGTCGTCTTGCCGCTGGCGTTCGGGCCGAAGATCACGGCCGAGCGCACGGCGTGCGGCAGGCCCTTCAGGCCGGTGGGCGCCAGATTCGTGGAGACGAGCTCCTTGTCGGCCGGCGCCGCCACCAGGCTCAAGGCCTGATCGTCGCGGATCGAGCGGAAGTTGCGGACACGGAACTCCAGCAGCATGGGAACTCCACGACAAGAATTCATGGGATTTTTGCACAGTAACGACAAAAACGGTTGGAATTTTAGTGTTTTCCCTTGACCTGGAGGCCATCTCGAGGTGGCCCGGACGAGCGGCGGTAGCCGCGACTCCGGGGAAGGTCGTACAACCGCCAACGTTGCCAACACTGCGATCGTCCGCCCCGGAGTCGGGCCATTCGGCCCTCGTCCGTATATGGACTCCTCCCGGTTTGCAAGCAGAACGTTTGATGGTTTTTTGATCGACTGCGACCGTATATCCGGCCTCTGAGGTGGG
>LNDV01000018.1 GCA_001464765.1 Betaproteobacteria bacterium Ga0077526 | reverse complement strand
CTTCCCCCTTCCCCCTTCCCCCTTCCCCTCTCAACCCCCTACATATCATGCGTCCCCGGCTGCCGTCTGAGCGGCGAGGGGCGGTCCTCCGACTCCGGGGGTGGGGTGGAGGGAGCCGGGGACTGAGACCGGGCGCCACGAGCGGCGCGGAGCGCCATCTGGACCTTTGCCGTCTCGGTTCCCTTGCCGTTGTCGAACACCACGTAGTAGTTGCCGGCCGTCGGGATGGTCACGGCAAAGCTCATTGCCTGTTCGACGGGGGCGGTCAGGATGGGCTCCTGCACCTGCGGAAAGCGCCGGGCGTCCTCCTCGTTGAGGACGGACAGGACGATCCGGGAGGAGGACTTCACGGCGAGGGCCACCTGGGCCTCCGCCGGGACGTTGCGAAGTCGCAGGGTCTTGAACTTGCCGGGCGGCACCTCGGCCGTCAGGCGCGCCTGGTTCTGCTGGGCCCAGGCCGACGCGGGGATAGCCCCGGCGACGAGGGCGCCGAGGAGGGTGGCGACTACTTGCCGCCGAAGGTGACTTTGCACTTGGCCCCGGCGGGGATCTGGAGGCCGGGGTTGGGGAGTTCGAGGCGCACGCCGAAGGTGCCGCTCGCGGCGTCCATGACGGTGTCCACCGTGGTGACGGTGGCCTTGAACACGCCGTTCGGGGCCTCCGGTCGGACGCTGGCCACCACGCCCTTGCGGATCTTCCCGAACTGGTTGGCGGGAATCACCACCTCGACGTGGAGCGGGTTCACCTCGGCGATCTTGATGATCGGGTTCTTCACGTTGGTGCTCGCGAACTCGCCGGGGGACTGGTAGCGCTCCACCACGACGCCGTCGAACGGGCTGCGGATCGTCCGGAGCTTCACGACTTCTTCGGAGCGCTTCAGCTCCAGTTCGTTGAGGCGGCGGTTCTCCCGGGCCTCCCGCAGCTCGGACTCGGCCAGCTCGCGCTGGGTCCGCGCCTCGTCCAGGGCGCCGGCCGACACGAAGTTCTGCTTGAAGAGTTCCAGGGTGCGCTCTTCCTTCTTGCGGGCGAAGTCCAGCCGGGATTCCGCGGCCTTCAGGGAGCCTTCCATCGTGGCCTTGGACCGGGCGAGATCCGCGGCGGCGCGCTCGGCGCCGGATTCCAGCGTCACCAGCACCTGGCCCTTGCGGACGGTGTCTCCCCGCTTGACGTGGACCTGGTCGATCAGACCTTCCACGGGGCTGCGGATCTCCACGGTCTGACGCGCCTCGATCAGGCAGTCGTATTCGGAGGCGAAGACCCAGGCGGGAACGGACAGCGCGCAGGCCAGGAAGGCGGGGACGAGGGTTCTGGAGGTCATGAATCGCGGTTAGGTTTTCATCGGACAACGCGCCGGAGCCGGAGGTCGCCGACAGAGGATTCTGCTGGCAGGTCGGGGCAAAGTAAAGTCAAGAAAATCCGAAACTTGTAGCCGATCGGTCGCGTCATCTCACGGAGGTGGACAAAGCCCGGGGCCGGGAGTATTTTTTGTCCCAAGACGTGAGGAGACCTTTTGCCGGCGAAAGTCGGCTTCCAACAACCTCGCGCTATAACAACACGAATATCTGACCGGGGGAAGCAAGGGGCGCACCGCGGCCCGGCTTTCCCACTTGCGCACGGTCTTCGGTTGCGCTGTCGAACTTCCGGCCCCCGTTTGGGAGAGACCGGGAGGCGTTTGCCGGGCTCGTCCGGCGGCTCGACTCGCGACCGCGCCCCACGTCACTGCTGCGTGCCGGCACTCCCGCCTCGCGCCCCGGCCTCCCCGGCTATTTGGCCATTGCCGCGATCGCGGCGAAAAGGGGTGGTTCATCATGGTTCGGCGTCCGACCTTCACTCGTCTGTTGCGTGTCCCTGCCTCGCGCTCGGTGCGCTCAGTCCCCGTCCCGTTCCGCCGCAAGGCTCTGTTCGAGGCGCTCGAGCCCCGGATGCTGCTCTCTGCGGACCTCCCCGGCGCCGGTGTGCCGGATGCCCTTCGCGCCGCCGAAACCGCCGCCGAAGGCACCGTGATCCAGGTGACCACGAACCCGGGCCCCGCCTCGGTGAGTCCCGGGATCGTCACGCCGCCCGCGTGGACGAGCACCCCCGAAAAGGTCTGGACCATCACGGGTGCCGTCGCTGGCGATGTCATCGGCAGTGCCAACGACCGTGAGACCTTCATCCTCGGCCCTCAGGGGTCCGTGAGCGGTGTGATCGACGGCGGGACTGGTGGCTTCGACTCGCTGGTCATCGCCGAACGTCAGGTGGGCATCGTCATCTTCACGGCCACCGCGCCGGACTCCGGCACCGTGCAGCTGGACAACCAGACCGTCGCTTACCGCGGCATGGAGCCCCTGCCGGACGAGACCGTCGCGCCCGAGAAGGTGTTCAACCTGGCGACCAACGGCGTCGACACCTTCCGCATCAACGATGCGCCGACGGCGGGTCGAATCCTCATCGACAGCCTGAACGGCACCTTCGAGGACCACACGGTCCGCGAGCCGACCCAGACGTTCACGTTCAACGCTGGCGGCGGCAACGATGTCATCACGCTCGATGCCGTGCTGTTCGACAGCCAGTTCATCATTGACGGCGGTGGCGGCACCGACACCGTCGACGTGAGCGGCCGTGCGGTCGGCATGACGGCAATTCGCCGCTCGGACGGGACCATCCTGCTGGTGGACGGTACCGGGTCCCGTGTCGAACTGCGCAACGTCGAGACGGTCACCGGCGCCGACTTCACCCTCACTGCCAACGGCATCCCGGACTGGACCGAGCAGGGCCCCGGCGGCGTCGACAATGCCGCGGGATTTCCCCGGTTCCGCGGACAGCCCTGGGCCGGCGCCATCCAGGCCGTCGCCGATCATCCCTTCAACGCCAACGTCCTGTTCGCTGGCACCGTGAACGGAGGCGTGTGGCGCTCCCTCGACGGGGGTAACACCTGGTCCACGACGACCGACCAGTTCCCGTCTCTGGCGATCGGCGCACTCGCCGTCAGCACCCACGACAACGAGGGCAACCCCGTCACCGCTGCCACGCTCCCGGAAAAACTCGTGGTCTACGCGGGCACCGGGCAATTCAGCAACTTCTACACGGGCGGCCAGTCCGTCGGCCTGATGCGCTCGACCAACGGCGGCGGTACGTGGCAACTCGTGACGCCGACCGAGATGGCCGGGCTGCCCATCGCCTCCATCGTGGCGACGCGAGCGGGCGGACAGGATGTCGTGGTCGTGGGCACCATCGCCAACGCCGTGAGCGAGCGCGACGACGCTGGCGAGAGCCAGACCCGCGTGGCGCGTGCGGGCGGGGTCTTCCGCAGCACGGACGGCGGCCTCACCTTCACCAAGACCGAAATCGTTCCCGCGCCGGCCACGCCGTCCGGGTACTCGTTCCCCGTCAGTTCCGTGACTTCGATCGTCCAGGATCCGGGCAACCTCTCCCGGCTGTACGCAGGCGTGGTCGGCGGCGGGGTCTACCAGTCGGACAACGCCGGCCAGACCTGGACCGTCATCAACGGGAACCTCGGGGCGAACGCGGACGGCGCGGACAACGATGCCGAAGGCGGCGTAGACAACGTCGAGGAAGGCCCCGCTGGCGCAGCGCGCATCGTCCTCACGGTTCGCAACGACAACACCTCCGCCGCCAACCCGGTGTACGCCGCGCTCATCGGCAAGACGGATTGGCTGCTCGGCATCTGGAGCAAGGCGCCCGCCGGCGCCAACTGGAATCTCGTCGGCACCAGCCCGGCGCCGCGCGTTCCCGTCTATGCCGAAGACGCCGTGATGAACTTCCTCGCCGCCTCGGCCACGCAGACGGTGGACATCAATGCCGGGGCCATTCCGACCATTGTGCGCAACGACGGTGGCAGCTTTCTGACCGAAAAGTTTTTGCCGGGCCGTGTCATCTCCCTGGTCGGTGGAGGCAACAACGCTTTCTACCGTGTGAGGTCTGTGACCCCGAGCACTCTCACACTGGAGGCGCAATCCAACGTCACGGCCGCGGTCGGGCTGGCCGGCGTTTCCATCCGTCAGGTCGTGCAGACGCAGGCGCAGATCACGGGCAACCCGACGCTTACCATCGCTGACGGCGGCCCCCAGGGTTTCATCACCGTCGCGCGGCCCGCCGGCGCGGGGACCTGGGGCGCGGACGGTCTGATGCCCGGGCACCTCGTGCGCATGACGGGGACGGTCAACAACGACGGCGCGTACTTCGTCACCGGCGCGACGGCCACCACGCTCACGCTTCGGCTCACGACGCCTCCGCCCGCCGCGTTCGTGGCCGAGCCCGCGCCCGCCGCCGGGATCAACCTGCGCGGCGAGATCGCCATTGCGTCCACGCCTTCGGGGGTGCAGCCTCAGGTGCACGTGGGCGGGCAGGGCCTTCGCAATTTCGGCATGGCCGCCGATGCGGCCGGCAACGTCTTCATCGGTGGCGACACCGCGCGCCTGTCCACCAACCTGTTCTGGTGGGACAACCGTCCGGGCGCCAACGGCCAGGTCTGGCGGGCGTTCCAGCCGACCGGCACCCACCCCGACACGCGGGTCTTCACCTTCGACGCGCAAGGACGTCTGCTGCAGAGCGACGACGGTGGGCTCTACCGCCTGCCGAACCCCGCTGTCACGGCGCCGGTGAATGTCAGCGGCCCGTTCACTTTCGCTAACGGCGCACCGGCGACGATCACGCGGACGGTCGCAAGCGGCAGTTTCGTTGCGGACGGTTTCCAGGCGGGCATGCGACTGTCGATCCGCAACGCGTCCGGTCCGGAGGCGCTGGGCAATCTCACGTCGGGCCAGTTCACTATCCAGACCGTGACCCCGCAGGCAATCACGCTGTCCGCGGGTGACGTGCTGCCGGCGGCCCTGATCGGCGCCTTCCCCCGCACCCTCGAGGCCAGCGCGTGGACCGTGCTCAATCGCGATATCCGCGCGATTGAGTTCCTCGCAGTTGCCTACGACCCCCTCAACAATGTCGTGTTCGGCGGCACCCAGGACAACGGCGTGGCCGAACAGCCTTCGCCGAACAACGGAGTCGACGACGACGGTGACGGCATCACGGACGAGGCCGACGAGCGCTTCGACTGGAACGAAGTGGTGGTCGTGTTCCGGCCGGGCGACGGCAACACCGCGGCCGCGGTGCCGGTGAACACCGATGCCGATGCCGCCTTCGAGCAGGTGCGGCGCTTCACGATGTCCAACGGAGTCGACACCCTGGGCTCGCGTCTGTTCGACGCGAACGGTCAGATGATCGCTGGGTCGGACCATCTCGTCGGTCTTTCGGGAGCCGCCACCGACCGCGTGAACTTCACGGCGAACCCCGTCACCGGCGTGCTCACCGGCACGGCGGCCCACAACCTCGTGAACGGCGACGTGGTGTGGATCGACAGCACGGGCACCAACCCTACCGGGATTGGCGGCTTCCGCGGCTACTCCGTCATCAACGTCAATGTGGCTGGCGCCAACACGTTCCAGCTCTCGAGGTCGGCCGGCGGGGCACCCCTCGCCTTCACGGACGCCGGTGCCGGCACACTCACTGCCACCCGTCGCTTCACGGGCCTGTCGGGCAACGATCCCGGCCGCGTCGCCGATTTCTCGAAGTGGCCTTTCGCCGTGAACAGTGTCGATTCCTCCCGGATGGTGCTTGGCATGGGGCGCCTGTACGAGAGCCGCAACCTCGGCACGGCCGTGGCGCCGGTGTACGACGGACTCGACACGATCCAGCATGCTCCGACTCCGGTGGCGGGCGCGGGCAACGGCCAGTTCTACAGCGCGATCGTGGCCGGCGGTGTGAAGAATGGCACGCCCAATGCCGACTTCCTGGCCGCCGCTCGCGGCAACGAGGTGCTGATCCGCACGACGAGGACCGGTGTCGCGGCGGACTTCGTGCAGGAGCGCATCGGCTTTGTGAGCGAGATCCGGGATCTCGCCGCGGACCCCGCGAATCACGACATCCTCTACGCAGCAACCGACAACGGCGTCTGGCGCCGGAACGCCCCCGACGACTGGGTGCTGATTTCCTCCACCATGGTCAATCCGGACCTGCGCAGCCTCGAGATCACGCGCATGAACGGCCACCTGGTCGTGCTCGCGGGCGGCGCGGCCGGCGTGTACCGGGCGATCGACCCTGCGCCGGGCGGCTTCTGGACCGAATTCGGCAACGGCCTTCCGAACGCGCTCGTGTTCGACCTGGATCTCACCGAGCGCGATGCGGCGCAGTTCGACAACCCGCGCAGTCTCGCTCGGGACGACTTGCTGCTCGCGGGTACGCAGGGGCGCGGCGCCTGGACCGTCGGCAGCGCCGAATCGTTCCTGAGCACGCCAGCCACGTTGCGCATCGACGGCGGGACGGGCAACGACGAGATCGTGATCAAGCGCAGCGAGACGAATGCCTCGCTGGTCGAAGTACGCGTGGGTCTCCTGGGCGATCGCGTGTACACGGCGTCGATCGACACGCTGCAGAAGATCGAGGTCTTCGGCGGCGGCGGCAATGACACGCTCACCATCGACAGCACGAACGGCCCGCTCACGATGCGCGAGGGCATCTTCTTCGACGGCGGTGACGGCGCGGACGATCGCATCGTGTTCGAGGGTCGCGGCGTCGAGAGCAAGACCTCCACCGTGAACGGCGCCCGGACCACCCTCAAGGTGCTCGACGCGCGTGGCGACGGTGTCCAGAGCGTCACCTACGAGAGCGTGACGGCCGGCAACGTCGTCGACAACCTGCAGGCTGCCACCGACGGCGAAAAGTTCGGCCTGGGCCTCGACTATCTGTTCAATATCCTGGATGCCACCGCGGCGGGTTCGTGGGACGAGCTCGCGCTGGTGGGCAACTCCCTGCCGCGCGCGCTGCAGGGACGCGGCACCTCAGGGAACACGCCTGAAAGCGACGGTTCCGTTGCGCCCGCCGACCCGACTGCCGGCAACCCGCTCGCCGATGCCGTGCTCGCCGGATTCCGTCGCCTCGTCGAGGAAGGCCCCAACGGCTTCAGCATCGGCTCCATCGCCGGGATGACGGCCGCGGAACTGCGCCAGAAGCTCGATGCCCTCGACACGGTCGCCGGCAACGTCACCCTGACGTCCGCGGCCGGCGATACCCGCTTCGACGCCACCATCGTGCGTCGGATCGAGGGTCAGGCGGATCTCGACATCCTCACGCAGCAGCTGGGCGGCGTCATTGATCTGGGCGGTGACCTGCGTATCGGTGCCGAGGTCACGCTGCGGGTCGTGTTCGGTGTCGACGCCAACGGCTTCTACATCGACACCTCGAGCGGCAACACGCGCATGACGGTGCGGGACATCGACATCCTGGGCGATCTCTCGGCCGGCGGCCGCGTGGGCTTCCTGGACGTCACCCTCGCAGATGCCTCGCTGACGGTGGACCCGTCGCTGCGGCTCGATCTCGTCCTCAAGGACAGCGCGGGCGGCGACAACCGGTTGCGCATCCTCGATCTGGACGAAGCCATCGGCAGCCCCACAGCGCTCGGCAACACGCTCGACTTCGTGATTGCGGGCTCCGCGGCCGACGACATCTCGCTCACGGTGGACGCGCGGGTCGCGGCCGTTCTCCCCGGGGACGACGCGCCCTTCGATCTCGGTGCAGCGAACGTCACCTTCAACTGGGCGGACATCAAGAATCCGTCCACGGTGGGCCTCACGGCCAGTGCCGGTGCCGCGCAGACGCTCATCGACTTCCTGCGAGTGGATGCGCAGCAGGTGCTGGACCAGATCCGCTCGCTCGCGGACTTCTCCGTCTCCTTCAACGGCAAGGAAGTGCCGCTGCTCGCCGACACGCTCGACCAGATCGTGGCGGTGGCCGACTACATCCAGCGCAACATCATCGACCCGATCAGCACGGCCTCGGGCCAGGTGCGCTTCGGGTCGATCCAGGAACTCATCGCCAACCTCGCGGATGAGCTGGGGATCAGTCCGTCCGCGCTCGGGCTCGACTTCAATGTCGCGACGAAGGAACTCACCTGGGATCTCTCGTTCACCGAGCAGCTGTTCTCGGCAAACGCGCTCGATTTGGGGTTCGACCTCGAGGCGGGTCTCGCCGATCTCAGCTTCTCGTCGGATGCGTCCATCACCGGCGAGTTCGCCTTCGACGTCAAGGTCGGCATCGACTTCGACAACCTCCTCGCGACCCCGTCCGATCCCGGGTCGTGGATGTTCCTCCGCGATCCGCAGGCGAGCGCCGAGCTGATTCTCGCGGCCGAGAATCTGGATGCCGACGCCCGCTTCGGCTTCCTCGGCGTGGCGGTGGTCGACGGCAGGATCACCGCCAATCCGACCTTCACGCTGTCACTCTCGGAGCCGTCCGGCGGCAATGGCAATGGACGGATCGACTTCGACGAGCTCATCGATTCGCTCGGCACGGCGAGCCTCGCCTTCAGCGGTTCGGGCAATGTTGTCCTGCCCATCAGCGCGCCGTTCATCGGACTCGCTGCGAATCCCGCCAATGCCATCACCCTCGACTGGGTGGACTTGAGCGACGCCGGCACGATCTCGGTCAACATCCCGTCGTCCCTCACCGATCTGTCGCGCTTCAACAACATGGATGCGGGCACCTTCGTGAGCCTGCTGGCGCAGATCACGGGCTGGCTGTCCGACCTCAAGAACACCGATGCCTTCAGCGTCGACATCCCGCTCGTGGGCGATGTCGTGCGCGGGGCGCTCGAACTCGGCGACCTCATCCAGAAGGCGCTGATGTACGACGACAACGGCACCGAGGACAAGCTCGACGACGACACGGCCAAGCTCGTCGACAAGGACAACAACCCGACCTTCACGACCGCGCAGGGCATGGCCAACGCGCTGAAGGCGATTCTCGGGCTGCAGGACAGCGACAACATCCGCTACGACGCCGCCAGCGAGTCGCTGATCGTCGACCTGCTGCTGCAGCGCACCTTCGCCAAGGTGGACGTGCCGCTCGACTTCAACATCGATCTGGGCGACATCGCCGACATCACCGGCGACGGTGACCTGGAACTCACCGCCGACGGCGAACTGGGCATCCGCCTGGGGATCTACCTGGGCGAGGACGGCTACGTCAGCCTCTCGAACGGCACGACCCTGGCGAGCCTCAAGAGCGGCGCGATCACCTTCAACAAGGACCGCATCATCGCCGCCCCGAACGACGTGAAGCTGAGCTACGGCCAGCTCACGGGCGATGCCCAGTTCAAGCTGCGCATCGGCGACGCCACCGAGGACGTGCTGGTCACCGTGGCGCAGTCCGCCACGGCCAACAATCAGACCATCGAAGACCTCATGGCCGATGTGACGGCGGCGCTGGCGACGGCGGGCCTGTCGGCTCAGATCGGCGTCGGGCAGGGCGCTCTGCGCAACGCGGAGACCGGCGTCGTCACGCTCGAGAACCGTCTCGTGCTCGTGGGCAAGGGCGGTGTCACAGCGTTTACCTACAAGTCGGCCAACAGCGTCGCGTCGCAGCTTGGCTTCGGCAACAACCAGACCGCCGAGACTGTGGAGGGCCAGACGCGCATCCGCGCCACCAACGTGCTGGTCGGACGGCCCGGGCGCCTCAGCGCAGACGCCGCGTTCAACGTGGTCCTCGACGGCGTGAACAACGGCGGCCCGGTGACGGTCACGGTGCCGCAGTCCGAGGCCTCGGGCAACAACAGCATCCTCGATGTCGTGTTCGATGTGCAGAAGGCCATCGACAACACCGAGGTGGGCGGCGTCAAGGTCCTCAAGGACAAGGTCGTCGTCGGTTCGGAAGGCCGGCGCCTCATCTTCTCGTCGAAGGTGCCGGGGGCGGCCACGTTCGACATCACGGCCTTGGCCGGCAGCGTGGCCGTGACGGAACTCGGCCTCGCGACCACGAATTCGGCATCGGCGGCGGACATCATCATCACCACGCGGGATGGCGTGCGCCGTTCGGTGTCGTTCGATGCGCTCGATGCGGGCGCCACGCTCGGGGATGTCATCGGGGCCATCCAGGGCCAGACCGGCAATCGCGTGCAGGTGGAGTTCACGGACAACAACTCGCGGCTGCGTCTGCGTGACACCACCGGCAGCGGCAACACGGTCTTCCGGGTCGAGAACGCCATCGGCTCCAATGCCGCGAGCCTGCTTGGCATCCTGGGTGCCGATGTCGTCGACCCCGACGATCCGGACGAAGTGCGCGACTTCACCATCGACAGCGCCCCGCTGGGCGGCATCGACACGCTCGACCGGCTCTTCATCGAGAACGCCCACGCCCGTGCGGGCTTCAACATCGAGACCCCCGGCGACGGCGTGGAACTCGGCGCCCGGTTCGGCTTCGTCGGCGTCAAGCTGACCGGTGACGGGCAGATCCAGGGCGACATCACGCTCGCGCTGCAGGACCCGGGCACGAGCCGCGCGGATGGGCGCATCACCCTGAAGGAACTGCTCGAAGGGCTCTCCGACATCGACACGCTGATCGATGCGCCCACGGTGGACGGCAGCGGCAACCTCGAGTTCGCGGTGGACCTCAATCCGTCCTTCGGTCTCATCCAGACCGGGAACGAGCCCAAGGTCGTCATCGACATCACGGACATCGGCGATCCGTTCGCTTCCCAGGCGCCGCAGGTCACGGTGACCACGTCCGGTTTCGACGAACTGGGAAAGTTCGACGACGTCGGCTTCACGGACATCCTCGAGGCACTCCGCGGACTTTCCGACTTCCTGGGCGAGTTCGAGGCCTTCGGCTTCCTCAACCAGGACATCCCGCTCATCAACCTCAGCGTGAACGACATGCTGAGCTACGCCGACGACTTCGCCCAGGCGCTGGATGCGGCTGAGGGGTCGGGGGCGAACACCGTCCAGGCGCTGGAACAGAAGCTGAAGGAGATCTTCAACATCCCGGCGACGAGCGACCTGCTCGACCTGAAGATGGTGCGCGATGGCGCGGACAGCATCCTGCGCTTCGATCTCACTTTCAATCCGGGCTTCTCCGAATCTCTGCCCATCGGCTTCGAACTGCCGACCGCCGGCTTCGAACTGTCCGGCGGGGCCGACCTCCGCACGCAGGGGGATCTCAATCTCAAGCTGGCCTTCGGTCTCAACCTGGAGAACCCGACAGAGATCTTCATCTTCGGCGACACGGGGATCACCGGTCACATCGACGCCGGCGCGGAGGACATCGCGTTCTCCATCGGTCTGGGCGATCCGGACGGCGGGGCGTTCGTGGGCGGGCGCATCGTGGGTGGCAGCCTGGGCATCGAGGGCGACTTCGGGCTCACGCTGAAGGACTCCGTGATGACCGGCTCCACGCCGGACAGCCGGCGCATCCTCATCCAGGATCTGCTGAGCAATCTGGGCGACTCCGTCGACGTGGGCATGGACATCGACGTGGCGGGTACGCTGCCGGTGTACTTCCCGACCGAGAGCCTTTACCGCGGCGACATCTCGATCGGCGGGCGCCTTTCGGCGAGCCTGGACGACGGGCTGGTGGTGGGTGGCACGGTCGGTGACGCCGGCAACCAGTTCATCTTCGTCGACCCGCAGATCCTCAACTTCGACTTCAGTCAGTTCAGCGCGATGGACAACCTCCTGCTGATCATCGACGGGGTCGACGGCTTCCTCGCGCTGCTGCAGGACTTCCTGGACGGCGAGATGGCCGGGCTCAAGATGCCTCTGGTGGGAGACAAGCTGGGCAGCGCGGCGACTTTCATCGCCGACTTCCGCGAGGACTTCATCGACGAACTCCGAAGCGTGGTCGAGACCTCGAACGACCCGACCGCCAACTTCATCTCGGTGAAGCTCTACGAACTGCTGCACGAGACGATCCAGCTGAACGGCGCGGGCATCCTCGGCGACCGCAACGAGGACGGCGAGATTACCGTCGACGACATCGGCCTCACGACCAACATCGACGAAGCGGGCGTGCCCATCCGCGAACTCTTCATGCAGTGGGACATCCAGCTCGGGGGCAACGCGGTGAGCGCCGGGACGGGCATCGACTTCGACCTGGGCATTCCCGGCCTCGGGTTGGAGACGCGCGGTGCTGTCGAAGTCTCCGTCGACTGGGAGGTGAACTTCGGCTTCGGCATCGGCGGTGGCAAGGGCTTCTACCTCAATCTGTCCAACCCGGATGAACTGCGCCTGGACGTGGATGTCACGCTCCCCGGCGCGGGCATCACGGGCACGCTCGGCATCCTGCAGATCGACGCCGCCGACAACGGCGGCACCGGGCTCGGCGCCAGTATCGCGATCGACCTCACGACCACCACCGGCGAGGACGAACGCGTCGGCATCGCCCAGTTCGGCAACATCCGCCTGAACGCCGGGGTGGCCGCGGAGGCCAATGTGGACCTCGGCATGGAACTGCGGCTCAACAACGAGTTCGTGCCCAACGCCGAGACGGCGTTCCCCAAGATCACCGCCGACTTCATCGTCGAGTGGGCCATCGGCGACCGGGACGCCGGCGAGTTCGTGAGCTTCGGCGCGCTGGGCGACTCCATCCAGCAGGGCCTGAAGCTCGTCGAGTTCCGCAACGTAGGCATGGACATGGGCACGTTCATCTCGAACTACGTGCTGCCCATCGTCAAGGAAGTCCAGAAGATCACGGAGCCGATTCAGCCGCTCATCGACGTGCTGACCACGCCGATCCCCGTGATCTCCGACCTCTCGGGCCGGCCCACGACGCTGCTCGACATCGCCCAGCAGATCGTGCCGCCGCAGCGCTTCAATGTCGGTCTGATCCGCGACATCGCGGGCTTCATCACGCTGATCAACAGCATCCCGACCGATGTGGACACGCTGTTCATTCCGTTCGGCGGCTTCACGGTCTACGACATCGACAACCCGAATCTCCGCGGCAACCTGTCCAGCCGGAACAGCAGTTTCCGTCAGGGATTCACGCCCACGAATAATTCGTCCTACAACTTCGACCAGACCATGTCGCAGCTGCAGGCGAGCAATCCGGGCGCGAGCCGCACGACCTCGTTCACCCGCAGCCTCGGCAATCAGACCTTCGGGCAGATGATCTCCTTCCCGATCCTTACGGACCCGGGTCAGATCTTCGGGCTGCTGATGGGCAACGAGGTCGACCTCGTCAAGGTCGACCCGGCGCCGCTCAAGTTCGAGTTCCGCTACTCGCAGTTCTTCCCCATCTGGGGCCCGCTGGGTGCAGCGATCGAAGGGCGCATCGGCGTCGACATCGACTTCTCCTTCGGCTACGACACGCTGGGCTTCCGGCGCTTCATGGATGGCGGCTTCCGCAATCCGATCACGCTGTTCGACGGGTTCTACGTGGGGGACTGGAACGCGGCGGGGCAGGACATTCCCGAAGTGCGGTTCAGCGGCGGCATCACCGCCTCGGCGGAGATCAACCTCGTCGCGGCCAAGGCGGGCGTGGGCGGCGGCATCTTCTTCACCATCGACTTCAACCTCCACGATCCGGACGAGGACGGCAAGCTGCGTATCTATGAGCTCGCCACCAACTTCCTGAACGAGTTCAAGTACGGGGAGCCGGCGCTTTCGCCGCTCGCCATCTTCGACGTGACGGGGCGCATCTACGCGAAGCTGTTCGCGTACCTCAGCGTGAACCTCGGGTTCTTCACCATCGACAAGAACTTCGACATCACGCCCGAGATCGAGATCGTCAGCTTCGAGATTCCCTTTACCCGCATTCCGACGCTCGCCACGGAACTGCCGGACGGCGTGCTGCAGCTCAACATGGGCAAGTCGGCGAAGGACCGCCTGGAAGGCAACGACACGGATATTCCGGAGCAGTTCTTCGTCAAGCAGAACGGCAACGGCAAGGTCCTGGTGTGGGCACCGAATCTCGGCGTCACGGAGTCCATGGCGCAGGAGTACGACGCCACGTCGCGGATCATCGGGCTGGGCGGCGAGGGTGACGACATCATCGATTTGTCCGGCGTCACCGACGCGAACCTGACGGCCGAGCTCGAGGGCGGTTCGGGCAACGACATCATCCGGCTCGGCGCGGCGCGTGGCGTCGTCAAGGGCGGCGAGGGCGACGACCTCATCGAAGGCAGCGATCTGGCCGACATCATCTACGGCGAAGGCGGATCGGACACCATCCGTGCGCGCGGCGGCGACGACTTCATCGTGGCCGACAAGGCGCGGCTCGACAAGGAGAAGATCATCGTCTCAGCCGGGGCAAGCCTCGGTGACGGTGCGGACACGGTCGACGGTGGCGCCGGCAACGACTTCATCATCGGCGGCGGCGGGGACGATCTGATCCGCGGCGACGAGGATCCGCTGTTCCCGGCGTCCAGCGAGCCCGCGGGCAACGACATCATCTTCGCGGACGGCGTGGTCTTCACGCTGGCGACCGCGGACACCTTTTCCAGCTTCATCGACAGCAGCATCCGCGACACCAACAAGGGCGCGAGCGGCGGCAACGACACCGTATTCGGTCACGGCGGCAACGACCGCATCTGGGGCGGCAAGGGCGACGACACGATCGAAGGCAACGCCGGTGAAGACGTCATCCTCGCGGAGGACGGCTTCGACACGGTGTCTGGCGGGGAAGGGGCCGACACGATCGACGGCGGCGCTCAGGACGACAGGCTGTTCGGCAATGCCGGCAACGACACCATCGACGGCGGCGTCGGCAAGGACGTCATCCGCGGCGGCACAGGCCTGGATACCCTCCGCGGCGGGGCGGGCGCCGACGAGATCTTCGGCGACGAGGACAACGACGCCATCTTCGGCGAGTCGGACCCCGACAAGATCTACGGCGGTGGCGGCAGCGACACGATCGACGCGGGGGCCGGCACCAACCTGGTCTTCGGCGACGACAAGGCGGGCGAGAGCACTGGCCCGGAGGGCGACGACACGATCACGTCGCTCAACGACATGGACACCATCAACGGCCAGGGCGGCAACGACCTCATCCGCTCCGGCGGTGGCAACGACACCATCCTCGGCGGGCTCGGCAACGACACCATCTTCGGGGAAGCTGGCTTCGACCGGATCTTCGGCGATGCCGGCAACGACCGGCTGCACGGCGGCGCAAGCGAAGCCGGCAGCGATACGGCCGGCAATCACATCGAGGGCGACACGGGCCTCGACGAGATCTGGGGCGACCTCGGCGCGGACGTGATCCTCGGCGGGGACGACGACGACATCATCCGCGGCCTCGCCGGGAACGACGACATTCTCGCGGGCGAGGGCGACGACGACGTCTTCGGCGGCGAAGGCGACGACTTCATCGTCGGCGATGTCGGCGACGACGTGCTGGAGGGCGGCCTCGGTCAGGACGTGATGTGGGGCGGCTTCGACAAGGCGCTGCGCGCGGACTTCAACCTGGCCAACAGCGCCAACTTTGCGAATCCGTTCGCCTTCGATCTCAACGAGGCACGCTTCCACACCGGGTACATTCCGCCGCGCATCAACGCGGTCGTGCTCGACAACCTGTCCGTCGACGGGGATCTTGCCGACGGCAAGGACATCCTGCGCGGCGATGGTGGCATCGACTTCCTGTTCGGCGGGTTCGACACGGACGACCTGTTCGGCGGTGACGACTCCGACTACCTGGACGGCGGCACGGGCGACGACCTGGTGCGCGGCGAGCGCGGCGACGATGTGATCCGCGGCGGCAAGGACAACGACACGCTGAACGGCGGCGACGGCATCGACCAGCTCTACGGCGACGCCGGGGCGGACTTCCTCTATGGCGACGCCGGACGGCGAGGCGACGCGGGCGTGCTGGTCAATGGCGTCGGCGGCGATCGCACCGCGACCGAAGGCCAGCAACTCGGCCAGCGCCTGTACGGCGGTGATGGCGTGGACCGCCTGTACGCGTACTCCGACGTGCGCTTCACGGATGACGCCGCGGTGATCGCAGCGGAGTCGCTGCTGAAGGGCGACGAACTTCACGGCGGGTCCGGCAACGACCTGCTGTTCGGCAACCTGCGCCAGGACACGCTCCTCGGCGACAGCGGCAACGACTACCTGCATGGCGACCGGGTCTCGGGCCCGCTTTACGGCGACAGCACGCTGGCGGATGTCGTGGGGGCGAACGATCTGCTGTTCGGCGGCTCCGGGCAGGATCAGCTCTTCGGCGGTGGCGGAGCGGACGAGTTGTGGGGCGGTGCGGACGGCGACCGCCTGAAGGGTCAGGACGGTCTCGACAAGCTCTACGGCGGCGGCGGGATCGACCTGCTGCTGATGGACGTGGAGTTCAACTACAAGCCGCTCGGGCCGAACGAGAACGAGGTCTTCGACGGCCACTTCGGTGACGACTTCCAGGGCGACGTCCTCGACGACAACGCGACAGACATCCTCGAGATCAAGGGCACCAACCTCTACGACACGATTCTGCTCGGGCAGGTCGCCGACGGCCGGCTGCACGTGGAATTCACGCAGGACAACCCAGTGCTCGGCACGACCGAGCGGCGCACCTTCCGGGCGAAGTGGCTCGATGGTGCGGGCGTTCCGCTCGTTGAACAGATCCAGGTGGAAGGTCAGGGCGGCAATGACACGATCGCCTTCCGCGACGCGAATGCGGTGGTGGACGGCGTGCAGGTGTTCACGCTCGACCTGAGCCCGCTCAACGATCGCAGCAGCGACTTCGTCGGCGTGTTCGACGGCGGCCCCGGCAACGACACGCTGATCGGCGCGGGCGGCCGTGACCGCCTAGATGGCGGCAGCGGGGACGACACTTTGTTCGGCTTCGGCGGCGACGACCGCCTGTGGGGCGGCGAAGGTTCCACGAGCGACGTCGACTACCTCTACGGTGGTCAGGGCGACGACGATGCGATCGGCGGGTCCGGCCGCAACTTCCTGTTCGCGTGGTCGCGCGATCCGAAGGCCGGTGGCCAGTTCGGCATCTTTGTCGATCCGCAGGGTGGCCTGCACGACAACGACGGCGATCTCGACAACGACGGGCGGCTCGACGCCGACCCGACGAAGGCGCCCTATGTCCTGGAGGACACCGGCCTCAACCGGATGCTCGGGTCCAACCAGGATGACGAACTCTATGGCGGCACGGGCGTGGACTTCCTGTTCGGCAACGGCGGCAACGACAAGTTGTTCCGCGCCGACGGCACCGCGTTCGAGTCCCTCGACGGCGGCCTGCTCGGCGAGGACTGGAAGAACTACGCCCGCCAGAACAGCAAGGTCTGGTACGTGGGCGGCACCGGCGCCAACGACGAGATCGCCGTCGACTACGTAACGGAACCCGGGCTGCTGCGGGACTACCACCTCGTCACGCGCCTCACCAACAACAACGGCGCGCAGAGCTTCTCGGCGCAGATCCGTCTCGACGCCAAGGCGCTCAATAGCGCCGGCATTCCCATCTGGGACGAGACAGAGCGCGTCGTCGATTCCGGTGATCTCGATGCGCAGGCCGGTGCGATCGATCCGAACAGCACGGACCGCACCCTGGCGCTGGAACAGACGAACTTCATCGAGACCAATCTCGCCGACGAGATCCTCGGTGGCGAAGGCGACTACGACGTGATCCTCATCGATGCCCTGGGCGGCAACGACAAGGTGACGGTCGGCCCGACGGTGCAGAAGACCGTGTGGGTGGATGCGGGCGAGGGCGACGACACCGTGCTGATCCAGGCCGGCAACGCCATCCTCGTGGACGCCGCGGACCGCGACAAGCGCAACGACGTGAGCAGCCTCGCGCGCCAGCTCCTGGCGGCGCCGCTCGCGAGCAGCACTCGCGTAAAGGGCCTCACCATCGACAACGGCCTCGACGCCGACTGGTTCCGGTTCTCGCTGGCCAATCTGCCGGGGGCCGCGGCCAACATCGCTCTCACCAGCGGGTCGGATCTCGACGGGCTCGGCATTGCGCTCTACAACGCCGATGGCACGCCGGTCACGTCCGGTGCGCTGCAGCTGCAGCAGGACTTCGTCGATGCGGGCGCTCGGAACGAGTCCTTTGCCTCTGCCTTCGTCCTGCCGGATATCCGCGGGCTCGCGCGCGTGGAGGGTCTCACCCTGCACGGCGCCGGCAGCACCGACGTGGACTTCTTCAAGTTCACGCTCGCCTCGGCGGGTGCGGAAGACGACCGCATCGGTCTCGTCAAGAACGCGGCCTCCGAGGACGTCGTCCTGGAGATCTACAACCGGGTTGGCGTGAAGGTCGTCGACGGCGTGAAGATCGGCGAACTCGCCCTGAGCGCGTCGCTCGCCGGACTCGCTGCGGGGGACTACTACGTCAAGGTGTCCTCGCCCACCACGCCGGCGCGCTACACCCTCGTCACACAGGTCGGTACGCCCGACGCCGCCCAGGCCGCAAACCCGCTCGATCCGTCGAATCCGGGCGGCCCCGCTGCTCCCGTGGACGTCAGCTATCTGGGCACTGCCGTGCTGAATCTCTCCGGCAGGCAGACGAGCCGTCTGTCGCTCGCGGGGCTCGAAGCCGGCAAGGACTACCTGGTCCGGGTGTTCTCGCCGCAGCAGACGCCGACCACCTACGAGTTCACCATCGAACTCGGCACGGACGACGTGACCACGGTGGACTTCACCAACAAGCCGCAGATCAACCGCCGTGACGTGATCCTCGGCGGCGCCGGCAACGACGTGCTGCAGGGCGGCGCCGGAGAGGACTGGATCTTCGGTGGCGCGGGCAACGACGTGCTCACCGGCGGTCTCGACCGCCAGGCCGAGGATCTGCTCTTCGGCAACGAGGGCGACGACACCTTCCAGCTGATTCCCGACGGCCCGGCCCTGCTCAAGAACGGCAAGCCGAGCCTGCAGACCCTCACCGATCTGTTCGACGGCGGTGCCGGCATCGACCAGGTGCTGTTCCTGGGTGGCGACCTCGACAACCTCAACCGGCCGGTCAAGGACGATGTCGCGATCCGGTACGACATCTTCCTGCACCGCTACGAGTTTACCTCCCTGCAGTGGGACACGGCGAACCAGGAGTTCATGACCGAGAAGTCGGTCGTGAAGGCCGGCAAGCAGGGTCCGCTCAACGGCAAGCTCAGCGCGGATGCGCACTTCCGTCTGGTGGTGCCGGGTGCGACGCAGCTCGTGAGCGTCACGCTCTCGAAGGCGGTCACCGAGAACAACTCGTCCATCACGGACCTCGGCGAGGACCTCGCCGATGCCATCGAAGCCGCGCTCACTGCGGCAGGGCTCTCGGTGAAGATCGACGTCGAGTTCCCCGGTGGCGTGCTCCAGCTGTCCACCGCGGGCAGTGTGCTGGAGTTGCGCGTGGCCGACCCGGCCGATGTGGCCGTGACCGAGCTGGGTTTCTCGCCGCTCACCACGGGCTCGCCGATGTTCCGGCAGCTCTATTCCTACTACCGCACGAATGCCGTCGAGAAGCAGGTCATCGAGACCCGCGCCGGCGACGACGTGGTGCATGCGAACCCCGAGTTCAAGTACCCGAACCGCACCGAGGAATGGGGCATCAAGGAGGGCAACCAGGAAGCGCGCGCCAGCCTCGTGAATCTCATCATCCGCGGCGGGGCCGGCAACGACCGCCTGTTCGGCGGGGCCTACGACGACACCATCGAGGGCGGCGAGGGCGCGGACATCATCATGGGCTTCGGCGGCGACGACCGGATCTCCGGCGGCTCCGGCGGCGACCTTCTCTCGGGCGACTTCGTGCTCGAACCCGACGGCTACGAGTTCCAGACGCGCGAGGGGTTCTCCAGCAGCAACGACGCCGTGACCTACGCCGGGCAGCTGCCCGACGTTCGTCAGGGGTCGATCATCGACGGCCTCAACTTCCACCTCGGCGATACCGGGGACTGGTACGTCCTGTCCGCCCCCGAAGCGCTGCGCCGCTTCGGCAACGCCGGCAGTGCGGTGCTCACGCGCGACATGATCGACGTGGTGAAGGTCAACGTGATCGATTCGATCATCACCGAGGACGCCGACGCCAGGCTGCAGGCGTATCTGTTCCCGGCGGAAGACACGGACCCGGGCCAGGGCGTGTCGCTCGTGCCGCGCGAGCGGTTCTCGGGCACGCCGCAGTACTACCTGCTGCACGTTCTGCCGGAAGTCATGCCCGACGCCGACCTCGCCGGGCGAGGTCTCGTGTTCGACGGATTGCACGATCCGGTCAACGGCAGGATCGCCGACTTCGTGAATGTCGGGGTGCGCTCCTCGCTGGAGATGAGCACGGCGATGACGGTGGAAGCGTGGATCAGGCCCACTGGCCCCGGTTCGAATCCCGTCGAGGGCGGGATCATCGTCAACCGGGAAGGCGAGTACGAGATCGCCCGGTTTGCGGACGGCACCATCCGCTGGGCCTTTGCCAACATCAACCCGGGCTGGACGTGGGTCAATACGGGGGTGCGGGCCGAGCAGAACGAGTGGACGCACATCTCCGTCGTCTACGATCGCGGCCGCATCGACACCTACAGGAACGGCGTGCTCGCGCACACGTTCCAGGGCTCCGGAAACATCGGCGACATTGCTGGCAACCAGGACGACTTCCAGATTGGGGGGCGACAGGCGGTTCCTGCCGCGCAGAACTTCGCCGGCACCATCGACGAGGTGCGCGTGTGGAACACGGCGCGCTCGGCCGAAGAAGTCCGCCGCAACTTCCAGCGGGTGCTTTCCGGGCAGGAGGCGGGGCTGCAGGGCTACTGGCGCTTCGAGGAGGTCGCCGATGGCGATCCGCTCACGACCGGCAACCAGGTTCGCGATCTCACCGCCAACGGCAATCACGGTACGTTGTTCCAGACCGGTAACGCGAGCTTCACCTTCGGCACGCCGCGGTCGGGCGTGCCGCTGGTCTCGGAGTTCGGTGTCGGGCAGTACCGCATCAAGTTCCTCGATCCGCTGGGCGATACCGTGCAGGTGGATGCGACCGAGGCCTCCAAGACCTTCAGTTCCATCGAACTGCTTGGGCAGCCCGTCTACATTCCGCTCGGTGACGTGAACGGCGACGGCTACGGCGATGCCGTGGTGTCCGTGCGCGACGGCGTGGGCACGCAGTCCACCTTCGCGCGCATCGCCTTCGGCACCCCGACCGGGCTCGATCCGAACCTGTACGGCACCCCCATCACGCTGAGCCTGCCGGCACCGGTCCTCGCCGGCACGGCGTCCGGCAAGGCCGAGATCGTGGGCGTGGGCGACATCGACGGAGATGGCATCGACGATATCGGTATCGCCATCACGCAGACGCGCAGCAACGCGACCACCGGCGCTCTGCAGGCGACGGAGAATCAGGGCGCCTATGTCGTCTTCGGCCGCACCGACTGGCGGCAGCAGAACGTCGCGGCGGATGCCGGGCTCGTCGGCGAGTACTACGACCTGCCGGCGAACGTGCGCTTCAGCTCGAACCCGCGCGTCGCCAATGTCCCGTTCGACAACCTCACGCCGCGCTACACGCGCATCGACACGAACGTCGATGTGCCGAACGGCGGCGGACCGGGCTTCGCAGGGTTCGCGGATCTCAACGACTACTTCGCGGTGCGCTGGAGCGGCCAGATCCGCGTAGACACGGCGGGGGCCTACACCTTCCATCTCGGCTCCGACGACGGCAGCCGGCTCTTCATCGACGGGCAGCTGGTCATCAATCACGATGGGCTGCACGCCTATACCGAGCGCTCGGGGACCGTCACCCTCTCGGCCGGCTACCACGACATCCGGGTGGAGATGTTCGAATTCGGCGGTTTCGCCGGGGTGCGTCTCGACTGGGATCCGCCCGGCGCGGCGGGCCGCGAGGTGGTGCCGGGCAGTGTGCTCTTCCGCGACGCGCGGGACGTCCTCGACATCACCACCGACCGGGATCTCTTCCTCCCGAATGCCTCCGTGGGCGAGGTGAGCATCGCCGGCGCGGGCAATGTCACGCCCATTGCCGGCCACGGTCTGTTCGTCGAGTACTTCGATCTGGCGGAGAGCGCCAACGTCCTGCGCCTGCCCACCAGCTTCGCGAAGGGCAAGTTCCTGCGCAGCGATGTCGCCGGCGAGGAAGGTGCCATCACGGTCGTGCTGCAGGATCTTCCCGAGCACGACGTCGTGGACGTGGAGTTCCTGCTGGCACTGCTGGACGGCTGGGCGGGTCTCGCCGGCGGCGGCGACCGGCTAGTGGTGCGGGTCGACGGCAACGTCGTGCTCGACGCCGCGCTGTCGTCTCAGGGCGATCACGAAGGCTTCAACGAGGACCCGGGCGTGCTGATGCGCGACGGGCAGCTGGGCTTCGGGGCGGGTGCCGACCGCCTGCTCGACATGGGGCGCTCCCCCGTCCTGCAAAGCATCAATCACACGGGCAGTTCCCTCACGCTGGAGATCCTGGCCGGCGGCGATGGCTATCGCGCGGGGACGTCCGAGTCTTTCGCCATCGACAACCTCCGGATCTCGGTGCGGAACACTCAGGGCACGGCCACGACGGCCGACGACATCACCGCCGTGCCGTTCCTCACGGACTTCGACTCCGCCCTGCCGGCTCAGCTGAGCGGCGGCACGGTCACGCCGATGCAGGGATTCGGCATCACCCAGGCCAACGTCGAGATCACGAGCGTAGAGACGCCGTTCAACTACTTCGCAAACGTCGGAGAAGGACTTGGCAACGCCCCGACGCTCGGATCGAAGTTCGCGGTGCGCTGGACGGGCCAGTTCCTGGCGCAGACGGCAGGCATCCACACCTTCGCCGTCGGCTCGACGGACGGCGCGCGGCTCTACATCGACGGCGTTCTCGTGGGCGACGCGGATGGGGTGCATGACTACGCGGTCATCGAGGTCCCCGTCGACCTCACCGCTGGCCTGCACGACATCCGCTACGAATACTTCAGCGGCGGCGGCGGCGACTTCAAGGCAGCGCTGCTCTTCGTGGATCTCCCCGGTGGTGATGACGGGAAGAACTACGTCCTCGTCGACGGCCGCCACGTCTCGCGCGGCGAGGCCAACCGGAGCGCGAGCGAGCGGGCGGACGATCTTCTCGTGTCCTTCGGAGGTGCCGGCGTGCAGCATCTCCTCGGCGGCCGCACCCGCGAGGAGTGGCTCATCGACTCGTCGGCGACGTTCTCGTTCGACGGTGTCCGCGGGGTGGCCGTGGGCGACCAGAACGGCGATGGCAGCGACGACTTCGTCACTGTGGTCCCGGGCGGGTCACCGCGGCTGATGTTCCGTGCCGGCGGCAACGGCAGCGGCGAGCCGACGCTGTTTGCCACGCTGCAGGGCGTCGAGCCGTCGACGCGCGTCTTTCGCGCGGGCGATGTGGATGGCGATGGCGTGGGCGACCTGATCCTCGACGGCCCGGGGCGTGACATCCTCGTGTTCGGCGGTACGCTGTCCGGCACCGTCGTGCTGTCGACTCTCCTCGCCAACGGGTCCGCCATCGAGCTCGCCAATCGCGGGTTCCGCGGCATCGGCGACTTCAACGGCGACGGCCGGGACGATCTCGCGGCGGCCGTCATGGTGTCCGGCACGCGGCTCAACGAAGCGGCGCAGCTGGAACATCAGGTGACCCAGGTGTTCCTGAGCGGTCAGTCGCGCGAAGTCCTGCGGCTCACGCTTGGTGTCGCGAACCCCGTGCCGGATCTGCAGTTCGAGCCCGGCCGGGCCAGCTTCTCGGCACCGGGGACCGTGAAGGCGCAGCCTCTGCTCTTCAGCGGCGCAGAGGAGTTCACCGTCAACGGCGTCACGTATACGCGTCTCGCTGTCGCGGGGCCTGCAGGCGACGCGCTTCGGCTCTACAACGGCAACGCCCTGGGCGACCCGCTCCCGACCGACGCGGTCGCGGAGATCATCAAGGCGCCGGTATCGGCGTATGTGTTCGATCTTGCCCGCCCGCAGGCTCCCGACGCCGGGCCGCGCGCGGTGCCCGGCATCGATGTCGCCACGCAGTCGACGCCGCAGCTGCGCGACGCCTTCGCGCTCGCTGGAGACGTCGAGGCCGAGTCCCTGTCCCGTTCGGTGATCCTGGAGGATCTCAACGGCGACCGCATGCGCGACCTCCTCGTCGCGGGCTCGCGCGGCAGCTATGTGCTGCTCGGACCGGTGGGGCTCGACTCGGTGGCCAACGTGGCCGACCAGGCCGATGTGTTCGTGTCGGCCGATGTGGGCCGGGCGGCGGACCGCATGGGCGACGTGAACGGCGACGGCTTCACCGATCTGCTGTTCATCCGCCGCGCGGACAACAACGCCTCCACGGTCATCACGGCCGTCCTGGGCGGCCTCGCCGACGGCATCGAACTGCCGCGCGTCATCGACCGCGACTGGGTCGAGGACGTGCTGGCCGTTGCCGGACAGAACCGCGTCCGCCAGCTGAGCGTCGGCTCGCTCAACGGCAGTTTTTTCCTGAGCCGCGAACTGTCCAACCCGGGCGCGTCGTTCTCGGTGGTCAACTGGAACGACGACGGGTTCGCCGACCTGCTGGTGGTGAGCGACCAGCTTCACAACAATGCCAACGGCAACACGCAGGTCGCCGGCTACGTGTTCAACGGCCTGTCCTTCTGGGGCGGCGAGGATCTGGCTGCCTCCACGGCAGCCTCCCGGATCGCGATGTTCACGGCGCCGGCCACCAACGTGGTGGCCGAAGCGCAGGCGCTGCTGAACGACGGCGGCGGGCTGGGCTCCGTGTCCTCCCGCGCGGTGGCCAGTCCGCGTCTGTCGGCGATCGTGGCCGGCGATGTCAACGGGGATGGCCGTGAGGACGTCCTCATCGCGGACAGCGGCGCGATCACTTTCCCCTCGGCGACCGGTGCCGGCGGCGAGGGCAGCAGCGCGAGCCTGCTCCCCAACTACGGCAAGGTGTACCTGCTGTCCGCCACCGGCCAGAGCACACAGACCATGGCGCTCAGCGCCGCCAGCCTGGCGGTGGTGCAGGGCTTCGGCATGGGCGCGTCGCTGGCTGCGCTGGGCGATCTCGATCGCGACGGCTACGACGAGTTCGCCGTGGGCCGTTCCTTCGAGGGACGCAAGGCCGGGCCGACCGATCCGACGGAAGAAGGCGGACTGTTCGTCTTCGCCGGGCGTGAAAGCTTCGGTGCGCTCAATGCGAAGCTCGCCCCCGAGGATGCCCGCATCACGGTACGACGCGATGCGGCCGCCAGCATCCCGTTCGGCATCACCTACCAGGGCGCGCTCACTGCGACCGCGGGTGACTTCAACGCTGACGGCGTGGCGGATCTCGCGGTGGGCGAACCCGCCCGGCTCACCGTCAGCGGCGGCACGACCCTCGATCAGAGTGAGCGCGGTTCGGTGCACGTGTTCTTCTCTGTCCTGCAGAAGGGCGCGCAGATTGCGCTCACCGCCGCAGACAGCACCATCAGCGGCCAGTCGGAGTTCGACCGTCTTGGCGTGCTGCCTGCCACACCCTACCTCGACATCGATGCGGACGGCCGCAGCGACCTCCTCATGGGTGCCTCGGGTTCCGACTTCGTCACCGAACGGCTGGTCCCGGGCGCGGGCAAGATCTACGTCGCGTACGGCGCCTCCACGCCGCCCGACCTGCCCGCCGACGATCTCATCATCGATCTCACCAACGAGACGGTGCCGGGCAGCGGCGACTACCTCATCGACGACGGCTCCGGCCGGGCCACGGTATTCGAGAGCCTGGACATCGACGGCGACGGCCGCAACGACTTCGTCATCGAGAAGGGGCAGACCGAGCGCTGGTATCGCTTCACCACACTCGGAGATGGTCAGACCGGCAACGCCATCCGCGTGTCGCCGGGGCTGTCGGACTCGTTCCTCGCGCCGGTGCCCCGTGGCACCAGCGCGACCGTCGCCAGCCCGACACGGGTCGGGACGCAGTCGCTGGTGCTGCGGAGTGCGATCGACCCGAACGATGGCAGCCTGTTCGTGGCGGACGCCTTCTCCACCAACGGCCGGGTGGATTCCTGGTCGCTCGTCGCCGGGACCTTCGACGGTGGCGGCACGCGCGAGGTCACGCCGGTCATTTTCCGTGTCCGTGGCGACGGCAGCTACGAGATCACCGGTATCGGCCGCACCCGCACGCTGACCGCCGGTCAGCAGGCGAGCTTCGACTTCGACGTCCGGTCCGGCTCCGACGGAGTCGGGGCGGGCTACTTCTTCGGATGGAAGGACGGCGGCGTGTCGAGCGACAACCGCGGCGTGATTGCCTTCAACTCCGGCAGCGACGTCAACCCGACCTCGGGCGTGTCGGTCACGCGCAATGTCCAGTGGCTCGGTCAGGGTCAGGGCTCCGCGGGCAATGTCCTCGTCGGCAAGGCGCTCGCGTCGGCCGGGCAGTTCCTGCGCGCGTACTCCGTCCAGGCCAACGTGTCCTCCGGCGTTGCACTCGAGTTCGATCTCGGCCAGTTCCTCGAGTACGCCGGCAATCCGGATCAGCTCGGCTCGGCCACCCTGGTGCTCGATGCGCCCGGCTCCACCGCGCTCGTTGCGGCTCCCACCAATGTGGGTAACGCCACGCGGTCCGGCAGCCTGCTCTACTTCACGGGCAGCACGACGGCGGAAGGCAACGAACTCTGGGTGACGGACGGCACCGCCCGCGGCACTCGACTCGTCCAGGACATCAACCCGGGCGGCGCGAGTTCCTCTCCGGCGAACCTCGTGGATGTGGGCGGTGTGCTGTACTTCACCGCCAATGCAGCAAGCGGTGGCACCCAGCTCTGGCAGGCAGTGCAGGGCGCGGACGGTACGATCACCGCCAGCAAGCTGGCCGACGTGGCCGGTACCGTGAGCCGCTTCGAAGCGGTACTGGGCCAGGCCGCCGCGGACGCCACCGCACCTGCCGACGGCGTACCCAACGTCGATGTCGCGTTCACGCTGGAGATCCAGAAGGCGAACGGGGATCGCTTCAACGTGCCCGTGACGCTCACCAAGGCTGTCACGGTCGCGAATCCCTCCCTCGATGCCCTGGCGCTGGATCTCGACCAGGCCATCGCGGCAGCGCTGGTCGCGCCGGCTCTGGGCGGCGCATTCGATGCCACGGACGTGCGGGTCACAGCCGGCGGCGGTCAGCTCCGTCTGGTCTCGCAGGACGCCACGATCGTGCAGTTGCTGGTCCGCAACGCGGGCCGGCTCGGCTTCAAGGCCGATGTGGCCGCCGTCGAACTCGTGAAGTCGCCTGATGCTGTCACGATCAGCGCCGGGTCTGCGGTGCCCGCGGGCAGCACCATCACCACCGATCTTTCCATCGCCATCGACGTCGACGCGGTCGGTACGCAACGGCGCACGCTCACGCTCCAGGTGCAGCCCGCGCAGGTATCCACCAACACGTCGGTTGCCGACTGGGTGGTCGATCTCAATGCTCAGCTCGCAGCGCTGAACGAGTCCATCGGCTTCGGCGCGAACGACATCCAGTTTGCCGCCGGGACGGGCGGGAACGCCGGGCGTCTCGTGCTGCGTTCGAACACGGAGTCGGTGTACGGGCTCGCGATTCGCGGTGCCGCCCCGATCGGCTTCGCCGAGGGATTGTCGGCGGTGCGTCAGGTCCAGGTGGCGAGCACGGCCAATCTGACCCCGGCGAGCGGCCGGCCGAACTTCGATCTCACCTTCACCGTGGACGCTGTGGCGGCCGACGGGCGCCAGGTGGCGCTCGCGGTGTCGTTGCCCGATGCGCTCACCCGCGACAACCGCGGTTCGGCCAATCCGGTCGAGCAGCTCCGTCTCGATCTGCAGCAGCAGTTGAACGCCGCCCTGCGCGCGAACGACTTCGCCGATGGTGATCTCGTGGTGACGGCTTCGGGCGGCGTGCTGCGTATGGCCACCACGGCAGCGCAGAAGTTCGTGTCGTTCACGGTGCGCGGCGGCGAAGCCCTCGGCTTCGCGGCGGACGAGCGCTCGGTGCGCACGGGCGACGCCCTGTTCTTCGTGGCCAGCTCGGGCGGTACCGATGTGCTCTGGCGATCCGTCGGCGGCGGCGCCACGGGGACCGTCACGACCGCGGCCTCCGCCCTCAGCGAACTCACCGGTGTCGATGGGCGGCTGTACTTCACCGGTGTGGAGGCCGGCGTACGCGGCCTCTACCAGGCGACCCTCGGCGGCGCCGGGGCGAGCCTCGCGCAAAGCGGTCTGGTGAATCCGGCCAACCTCACCGGCGCCGGTTCCAGCCTGCTCTTCACCCAGGGCAACGGCAGCGGTGCCGACACGGACATCTATCGTCTGAGCGGCGGCGTGCTTACCCGCATCACCAACATCGAAGGCGATGCGTCGCTGCCGGCAGATCTCTCCCTGGCGGGCGGACAGCTTTACTTCGCCGCGCAGGATGTGTTCGCCGGCATCACGTCGTCCCAGACGCCGCTCAACGGTCGTGAGATCTACCGGGTCGATCCGAACGCTTCCGGCCCCGTGGCGCTCGACGCGCCCTTCCTCAACCTCGGCGCACCGGACAACCCGGCCCGCGAACTCGTCTTCGACTTCGGGATCTTCGGGACTCAGCGGATCCCCATCCCCGGCGTGGTCACCAGTTCCAACCCCGCGCAGTTCATCGCAGCGGGCGACCGGTTGTACTTCACTGCCACCAACGGGTCGTCGGGACGCGAGCTGTGGCGTGTCGACGGCGCGGGTGTCGCCCAGCTCGTGACCGACCTCACGCCGGGTGCCGGCGACTCCGCGCTGACGGAACTCACCGTGGTGGAGACCGAAGCGGGCTCACGCCTGTTCTTCGTCTTCAACGGGGCGCTCTACACCGTCAACACCGACACGCATGGTGCGGCGGTGCGCATCAACACCGTGAGCGGGACCGTATCCGGCCTGGCCGCCATGGGCAACAAGCTGTTCTTCCGTGCCGGCGAGTCGCTCTGGTCCACGAACGGGACCGAGATCGGCACCACGCGCTTCAGCCAGATTCCGCCGGCGCCTGTCACGCTCACCGTGAGTGTGCTGGAAGGCGAAGGCGACGACCGTTACGGCAACGACGATCTGACGCGAAGGGCTGTGATCAGCCTCAGCAGGCAGCTCGACGCGGGCACGACATCGTTCGATCTGACGGGCGCCGTGCGCGATGCGCTGGCGCGGGGCGACACCCGCCTCACCGTCCGGGTCGAGAATCTCGATGGCGCGCAACCCGTCACGCTGCAGCTGGCCGGCGGCTTCTCCAAGGGCAAGACCGGCCTGTCGGTGGAGCCGAAGACGAAGGGACTCGTCGCCGATCTCTACACGGAAGACGGGCAGCTCGTCGCGACCGGCCGCTCCATCGTCGACATGCGGGCGCTGGAAGCCGGCGGCTATCTGCTGCGCGTCTACAACCCCGAAGGCCCGGTCGCGACCGATACCGGGTTCAAGGTGGAAGTGGCGGCGCCCATCTGGGGCTACTCACACCCGAATACCGACCGCGATGTCATCCTCGGAGGCGAGGGCGACGATTTCGTGATCGGCAATTCGATGCTCGACCGCCTGTCGGGCGAGAGCGGGCGCGACCGCTTCATCGGCGAGTCGCTGGAGATCCGTGACTTCGACCAGGGCCGCGAGATCCGGCAGGACGTCGCGCTCGACGAGCGCTCGGACGAACCGCTCACGCCATACGTCGATGCCCTCATCGCCATCGAAGATGCAGGCCTGCGCGCCGCGATTGCCGAGGCGCTGGGGCTGCCGGTCACGAAGCGCTACGACGGACAGGTGCTCGTGCACGTGCCGGAAGGCTCGCAGAGGACCGACATTCGCGCCGTGTTCGGCGCCGACTGGCGCCAGCGCATCCTGGCGTCCGACCTCGCCGAGATCGCGGCGCTCGACGCCTCCTCGCGCGGCATCGTGAGCCTGAAGGGCCTCGAGTTCGCGACCAGCCTGCAAACGCTCAATCTCGCGAACAACAACATTTTCCGCGGTGAGCTCGATCGCCTGGAGGACCGCAAGTTCGGTGCGCTGTCCTCGGACGACGTGGCTCTCGACCCGAACCCGGCCGACACGAACTATCTGGGCGTGTATCGCGACGCCCTCAACTTCAAGGCGGGCCTGCAGCAGCTGGAACACCTCGCACTCGACTTCAACGAATCGCTGCAGCTCATGAGCAGCGGCATCCCCAATGAGTTCGCCGCGCTGGCGCGCATGCCGGAACTGCGCAGCCTCTCGTTCGACGGCACGGCACCGACGGATCTCGAGGAGTTCGCCGCGCTTCGCTGGCAGACGCCGAATGGCGGGACGCGGTCGCTGGAGTTCCTGTCGATCGACAACTACCAGACCCGGGGGCTCATGGCGCAGTACTGGCTGGAATCCGCGAAGCGGGGCGGAGGCAACAACTCGATCACGACCGTGAACGAGTTGAACGAAGTCGTGTCCGGATTGCCCGCATTCGACAACCTCAACCAGTTGCTGTCCCGTGTCGAGTCCACCGTCGACTACGCCCCCGGGAACGCAAACTTCGCAGGCATCTCCGGTCTCAATGACCGGTTCTTCGGTCGCTGGAGCGGTCGGATCTGGATCGGCGAGGCGGGTGATGTCACGTTCCACACCACGAGCGACGACGGGTCCCGCCTCTTCATCGACGGCACCCTCGTCGTGGACAACGACGGCCTGCACGGCTTCGCGACGCGGTCCGGGACCATCTCGCTTTCGGCGGGCTGGCACGGCATCCAGCTCGACTTCTTCGAGCAGACGGGTGCCGCAGGCGTCCGCCTGGAATACGACCCGGTCAACGGGCCGCGGCAGGTGATTCCGGAGAGCGTGCTGATACCCGCGGGGAACGTGGTGCCGGTGACCGATGCCCAGGCACCCCGTCTCGGCGCCCTCACCGACCTGCGTGTGCTGAGCCTGCGCAATCACACCGTCACCGACGTGCGTCCGTTCACCAAGCTCGAGGAACTGGAAGTGCTGCGCCTCGATGGCAATGCCATCCGCAACATCGAGGAGTTCGCCGGCCAGCACATCATCGACGACGGCGATCGCACCATCACCGGCACCGGTGCCAACGCGGTCAGCGTGTTCCAGGCGCCCGGCTGGGACCGCAATCTCCGGCCCGTCGAGGGCACGTTCGAGAACGACTATCGCTTCGCGAGCGGCGTGGACGAGACCAACGCGGCCATCTGGACCTTCGGCGATCTCGAGCCGGGACGCTATCGCGTGGAAGTCACCTGGCCGGAAGCGCCGTCGCGCAGCGACGAGGTCACGTACTTCGTGCGCGGGACCAATACCTCACAGGTGGTGAGCGGGCTCACGCTGTTCCAGAGCGGACTCGGCCGCACGGTAGAGGACGCCGGAACCGGCGCACGCACCGTCACGATCGATACGACTAATCTCACGATCAACGGTGACGACGAAAGCGCGCTCACCCTGTTCGGCACCGCGTTCATCGCGCAAGTGTCCCCCGACATGCTCACGCTGTACGTGCAGGGCGACCTCGACATTCCCGATGGCACCTCCATCCGGGTGGTCGGCAACCGGGCGCTGTCGGTGCAGGTGGCGGACGACGTCAACGTCGGCGAGGGCGTCGTGATCGATGCGTCTGCCGTCGGTACGCAGAATGGCGCGGGCGGTGGGGCTGGCGTCGGTAGCGGCAATCCCGGAAGGGGAGGTGAGGGCGGAGAAGCCGGGTCGTTCTTCGGCTATCCGCTCGGCGGTGGCGGGGGCAACGGCGGCGTCGGTGGCGATGGCGGTGCCATCCTCTTCTTCTTCCCCGATCTCGCGGAGTTCGGAGCGACTGGCGACAACGGCAAAGCCGGCGACTACGGTGATCGTGGTCGGACTGGTGACAACGGCAACCGCGGCAGCGGCGGCGTAGGCAATGTGAGCGGGGGTGGTGGTGGCGGCACCGGTGGCGCCGGTGGCGCGGATCCGTTCTTCGGCTTCTTCGGCGGATTCGGCGGCGCCGGCGGTGCGGGCGGTGGCGGTGGCGCGCGCAACGGCGGGACCGGGGGCAATGGCGGCGTGGGCGACAACGGCAGCACCGGCTGGAGCGGTCGTGACGGCCTCAGCGGCGGCGGCGGGACGAACAGCGTGGGTGGCCTCGGCATCTCCGGTGGTGGCGCGGGCGGTTCCGGTGGCGCGGGCGGCGGTGGCTCCGGGGGTGGCGCAGGCGGCGGCGGTGGTGGCGGCGGAGGGGGTGGTGGCGGCTCGCCGGGCTTCCTGTTCTACGGCGGCAAGGGCGGCAGCGGCGGCGCCGGCGGTTTCGGCGGCGGTGGCGGCGATGGTGGTGCGGGCGGCGCTGGAGGCGCAGGTGGCGGGGGCGGTGGTGCGTTCGAGATCGTCGCGCTCGGGCGCGTCACCATCGACGGCGCGCAGTTCAACGCACGCGGCGGCGACGGTCAGGCCGGGACCGGAGGTCAGGACGGCACACCGGGATTCGACAACATCTTCGCCGCTGGCACCGGTGCAGCGGGCGCTGCAGGCGTCGGTGGCGCGGGCACCGGCGGCCGCGGTGGCAACGGAGACATCGGCGGGGATGGCGCTGCGGGCGGCCGCGGCGGCAACGGCGGAACCGGCGGCGGCGGGGCGGGCGGCACCGTGAAGATCGTCGGGTCGGTGGTGAGCTCCGACGATGGCTTCGTGAACACGGCCGGTGGCGCCGGCGGAAATGCCGGTCAGCGCGGGCGCTTCATCCTCGGAACGAACTCGGGCGCCTTCGAGTTCATCAATGCGCGGCCCGGGACGCTTCCGGGCACCAACATCCCGTTCCCGGTGATCGAAGCGACGGTGACCGCCACCATCACAGTCACGGAAGGCTCGAAGCTCGTCAATCCGTTCCTCGCGGACGGGCAGACACGCACCCCGATCCTCCCTGATCTCGGGGGCGGCGCTGCCGTCGGCGGACTGATGTCGCTCACGGCGCAGGATCTGTTCGACCCCGCGTTCCTCGCGGCCGCACCGTCGGACGCAGCCTTTGCGCTCGTGCGCGTGGACGGCGCGATTCTGGGCCTCACCGACGAGTTCAACGGGTACGACCTGCTGCTCTACGTGAACCTGACGGACGGCACCATCGCAGCGCCGAAGATGGGCGCGGGTGCTCTCGGACATCAGACCGAACTCATTCGCGCGGGCATCGCGCAGAACACGGCGTTCGGCGGTGCGGGTCCGGAGGTGATCGGCAGTCTCAATGCGTATCAGGTGTACGCGACGCTCATCGAGGAAGGCACACAGGAGTTCACCGCGAGTGCGAACGTCGGTCTGGTCAACTACCAGGGCAAGACGCTCGCGCTCGGCGATGGCGATGTGATGTTCGTGCGTCCGCCGGGTCTCGTCGTGACGGTCGACCAGCGGCAGGCGCCTTCGGGCTCCGAGTTCGGCGGGCAGTCGTGGCAGGCGCTGGGGGAAGTGGATGTCACGCCGGATCCGACGCAACTCGACGGCCTGCGTCTGCAGGTGGTGCTGAGCAATGCGGACGGCCTCGCGGCGGCCGATGCCGTGCGCCTCGTGCGCGTCGGCGACACGCTGCCCAACCTCAAGGTGCTGGGTCTCGAGGGCAACCCCCTCGACAATCGCGCCCACGATGTGTTCATCCCGTACCTTGAATCCATCGCCTCGTCGCTGGATGTCCCGGCGCCGCTGCCCGCGGTGACGGACGGCAGGCTCACGGAGGATCTGTCCTTCCAGCTGCGCGTGGAGATGGACGGTGACGTACGCAAGACCGTCACGCTATCCGTGAATGCCGCCGAGACGGCGGATAACGCCGGGCTCGACGATCTGGTCGCCGATCTCAATGCGTCACTCGCGAACTCGCTCGGCCTGCAGGGGCTGGACACCGATGCCCTGCGCTTCGAAGTCGTGAGCGGCCGTCTCGGACTGAGCATCCAGGACAGCGCGATCCTGCCCACGCTCGGCACGCAGTTGCGCATCCTGGCGGCGCGTCTGGGTGTGGACCCGGCGGGTTCGCCGCCTGCGAGCGGGCAGCTCGCGGACGATCTGGACACTCGCATCGAGATCGTGCGCAGCGACGGCACGACGGTGGTCCTCGATGTGGGCCTCACGGTGGCGGGCACGGCGAGCAATGCCACGCTCGGCGATCTCGTCGCGGATCTCAATGCCGCCCTCGATACGGCGATCGCCGGAACGGGCGGTGCGCTGGCAGCCGGAGCCCTTCGCTTCGGGATCGACGGCGATCGCCTGCGCCTCGATGTCGTCTCTGGCGTCATCGCCTCGGCAACGATTCACGACGCGCAGGCGCTCGGCTTCCCCGTCGAGCAGTCCGAAGGCATGGATGTGATGTACACCGCGAACGCGGCCCCCACCATCCGTGTCATTGCGCCGCGCAGTGGTGCGACCACCGCGCTGGACCTGGATGGTGTCGACGACCGTGTCACGATCGCCTCCACGGCTGCGCTGAGCCCGACGCGGGAACTCACGCTCGAGGCGTGGTTCCGGGTCGATGGTTTCTCGGCCGCCTGGATGCCCGTCGTCCAGAAGGCCGACGGCACGACCGCGAACTCCCGCAGCTACTCGCTCTGGGTCAACAACCAGGGGTATCTGCACTTCACGTCAGCGGACGGGCTGGTGCAGGACTACGTGAACACGGCCGTCGGTTCGATACAGGTGGGGCGCTACTACCACGTGGCGGGTGTGCTCGATCGGGATACCGGACGCATCGACATCTACCTGGACGGTCAGCTGGCGGGCAGCAGTGCGGCGCGTACCACCGATTCGGTCGTTCACGGCTCGCCGCTGCTGATCGGCAGCACGCTGGAGGTCAACAGCGCGTTCCGCAACTTCAACGGCGTGATCGACGAAGTGCGACTGTGGAACGTGGCCCGGAGCGCCGAGCAGATCCGCGCGAACGCCGGCGATCTGCAGGATCGTGATCCGGTGGGTCTCGTCGGCCGCTGGGCGTTCGACGAAGCGTCCGGCACGGTCGCGCGCGATCTGAGCGGGAACGGACACAACGGCGTCGTGTCCGGCAACCCCGCGCGCATCGTGAGCCCTGTGTTCACGAGCTTCGGCGACATCGCCGGAGATCCGCTGCAGTTCACGGCCTTCTCGACCGACACCACCACCCGCGTGACGACGTCCGGCGGGCACGTGAGCGTCTTCTCGATCGACCAGACCGGCACGGCACCCGGCACCACGCCGGTGATCGTGCGGGTGACGGACGGCACGGGCGCGCTCGGCGACGGCCGTGGCCGCAGCACCGAGTTCGAGTTCGACTACACGTTCCGCGACAACGCCATCTACGGCACGAAGTTCGAGGATGCCAACGCCAACGGCGTGCGGGATACCGGCGAGGCGGGAATCGACGGCGTATTCCTGTTCCTCGATGCCAACGGGAACCGCCGCTACGACGAAGGCGAGCAGTTCACGTACTCCGACGCCAATGGAGATTACGCATTCCGCAACGCCAAGGTGCCGCTGGCGGCGCCTGCGGTGGCCGGCGGAGACGTCACGATCGACCGCTTCGCCGGGACGGCAGAGGTGAGTCGTCAGGTGATCAGCATCAACGTGTTCGAGTCCGTCGAAGACGTGGTCTATCAGTTCACCGGGGTGAATCTCACGCTGAAGACGCCCGGGCTCGGTACGGTATCGGCGCAGCTTGTCGTCGAGCCGTTTGCGGTGTCGGGCTTCGGTTCCTTCGCCCAACTGGTGTCGCATCTTCAGGCGCTCATCAATCAGTCTGCGCTCTCGGGTCACGTCGTTGCCGAGAATGGCGGCGACCGGGTCGTGTTCCGCAGTGTCGCTGTCGGCACGGGTGTCGAACTGTCCGTGGAGGGCTTCCAATATCGCAGTCAGTTCCTGGAGACCTTCAATCGCTTCTTCGGATTCCCGTTCCTGACCTCGCGTACGCTGGTTCAGGATGGGGCCGGTTCGCCTGATTCCGGGGGCCTCGGGTTTACGGGTCCGGCCACCGCGAGCGGAACGCCGAGTGCGATCGTGGTGGAGGTGCCGTTCGGGGGCTGGGCGCCCACCGGGAACGTGGCGTTCGACGCTGCGGGGCCGGTCGGGGTGACGCGTGTCGATTTCACGGAGCGAGGCGAGATCGCCACAGCCACCGACTTCGGCAACGAACATGTGTTCGAGCTCACCATCGCCGGGCCGGAGCGTGCGGCCGAAGGCGCGGAACTCGTCTTCACGGGTTCCGCGGTGGCCGTCAGCGGCGACACGCCTGCCGTCGCGCTGCGCTGGATGGTCACGAACGGAGCCGGTGAGACGATCCTCACGGCCACCGGCGAGATCCTGCGATTCCGTCCGACCGATGAGGGCGTGTTCCACGTCCAGTTGTTCGCCGACGATCCCGACAACGAAGAGGGCGGCAATGCCCAACTCGTCGGTCCCATGTATCCGCAGACCCTGACGTTGCGCGTGGCGAACGCCGCGCCGACGCTCGAAGCCGGTAACGACATCGAAGCATTGGAGGGGGTTGCCTTCGACCTCTCTGAACTCGTGGTGAGCGATGCGGGTGTGACCGATGCGATCTCCCTGTTCGTGGATTGGGGCGACGGGACGGTCGACAGGTTCGAGGGCGGGCCGGGCGTCACGCTGGGTGGCCTGTCCCACACCTATCTGGACGATGGCGAGTACCGCGTAAACCTGCGTGCCGAGGACAACGACGGCGGCGTATCCCGCGACAGCCTGATCGTCACCGTGCGCAACCAGGCGCCGAGGGTGAATCCCGGGCCGGACCGCACTGTGCCGGAAGGGCAGGCGATCGCGCTCACCCAGTTCGTTGCGACCGACCTCGGCAACGGGACGGTCCGGCTCGACATCACCGGTCCGATCTTCACTGACGCGGGGTTGCTGGATACCCACTCCGCGGAGGTCGACTGGGGCGACGGCACGGTGGACGAGCTCGCCATCACCCCCGCGGATGTCGGCGCCCCCGGTACGAGCGGAGGCAGGCTCAACGCCCAGCACCGCTATGGCGCGGCCGGCGAGTACACGGTGACGTTGCGGGTGCTCGATGACGACGGCGGCGTCGGAAGCGCGACGCTCAAGGTGACGGTCGAGAACATCCCACCGACGTGGGAGGACACGCCGATCTCCATCGACCTCGTCGAGGGCGAGACGCTGGCCTTCGGGTCCGCGGGCGGGTTCGATGCGATCTTCTCCGACCCCGGTGTGACCGGCACCTACACGGTGACCGCCGACTGGGGTGACGGCACGACATCGGAACTGGTAGTGGATTCGCTGCCGAGCGAGGGCAGATTCCTCGGCCGCGTGTCGGGGACGCATGTGTATCGGGACGACGGCCAGTACCGCGTGCAGTTCGTCGCCAACGACGGCGGGCGCGGTGCGCCGCTCGAGTTCACCGTCAACGTGGCCAATGTGCCGCCCGTCTTCGGGGAGTTCGAAGTGCCGCAGACGCGGGAAGGTTCGCCGTTCGAACTGGTGTTGTCCTATCGCGATGACGGCGTTGCCGACAGCCACGGTGCCGTGGTGGTCTGGGGCGATGGGTCGGAGCCCGAGACCATCGTGGCCTCGACGTTCGAGGGTATCGGTTCGCTGACGCTCAACCACGTGTTTGCCGACAGCGGCAACTACACGGTCAAGGTCACGCTCACGGACGACGATCTGGGCGAGTCCTCGATCGAGTTCGCCGTGTTCGTGGAAGGCGTGGCCCCGACGGTGGAAGCCGGCGGCAACCGCGCCGTGCAGGAAGGCGACACCGTCGAGATCCGTGCGGCGGTGAGCGATCCCGATCTGCTCGACCTCGGCGAAGGGGCGCAAGCCTTCATCGACTGGGGCGATGGCGGCGAGCCGGAAACGGCGTCGCTGGTGCTGGAGGAAGGCGCTTGGTTCGTGGTGGGTTCGCGTCTCATGGCGGACGACGGAGTGCGCACCGTGACGGTGGGCGTGACGGATGCCGATGGCAACACCGGCTCCAGCTCGTTCGAGCTCACCGTCGCCAATGTGCCGCCGCAACTTACCGTGAACGGGATTCCGACCGCGATCTCCGGCCGGCCTTACGTGCTGACACTGAGCGCGACCGATCTCGGCAACGACACGATCACCAGCTGGCGCATCGACTGGGGTGACGGGTCGGATGTCGTGATCGCGCAAGGCGCTCTCGTCGAACGATCCCACGTGTACACGACTACGGGGGCGCCGAGGAACGTGCAGATCCTCGTCACCGCGGTGGACGAGGATGGCGAGTACGTGGCGAATCCGTGGCCCGTGACCATCGTGCCGGACCTGCTCTCGGTGGAATCGCTCACGTTCGGCGGCTCGTCGATGCACGTGCGGTTCGACCGGGTCATCGATCCGGCGCCGATCAATCTCTACAGCGGGCAGGGCGGCGAATTCGGCCTGGCGGATGTCTCCGTGACGACGGCGGCGGACGGTCAGATTTCCGGTTCGCTGTTCCTCGACGACGACGGGCGCGGTCTCGTGTTCGTGCGGACCGGTGGCATCTTCGGTGCGGGTGAGCACACGGTGCGCATCCATGCCGGCGCGGGTGGCCTGGTGGATCTCGATGGCTTCACCCTCGACGGCAACGGCGACGGTACGGGCGGTGACGACTACGTTCGTACGGTGACGGTCTCGCCGGCCACGACACCGGTGCTGTCGCTGCCCGACTTCGTGCGCGGGCCCGGGCAGTCGGTGGGCGTGCCCAACGACCCGGCGGGCGGCGTGCTGCCGGTGCGGCTCACCGACGGTGCGGGCATCCGGACGCTGGTGTTCCATCTTCAGGTGGACCCGGCCCTGCTCACCATCGATTCCGTGCGACTGGCGGCGGGCGTCGCCGGTGAGGTGACTCTGACGGAGACCGATATCGGTCTGCGCGTGCGAGCCACGTTCGACCAACCCCTTGCGGCGGGCGCGGTCTCGCCCATCGAGATCCTCGCTTCGGTACCGGCAACGGCGCCTTACGGGGAATCGCAGCGCTTCCTGCTGGTGGAGGTGTCGGCGACCGGCGCGAACGAGCAGGCCATTCCGGTGGCCGCAGATGAAGCCGTGCATCTCGCCGCCTTCTTCGGCGATGCCAGCGGCAACGGCGCCTACAGCCTGCTCGACGTGCAGCGGCTGCAGCGTGTGGTGCGCGAACTCGACACGGGGCTCGGTGCTTTCCCGAACGTGGACCCGGTGATCCTCGGCGACATAAACGGCAACGGCCAGCTCACGACGCTGGATGTGAACCGCTTCAGCAACTTCGTGCTCGGACAGCCCCGTCGGGAGATCCCCGCGCTGCCTCCGGGCGCGACGCCGGCCACGTATCCGGATGCGCCCGCGCAGAACATCGCGATGGGCGTGGCCCGGACCGCGCGCCCCGGCGACACCGTCACCGTACCCATCACCATGGCCGATGCCCGCGGGCTCGAGAGCGTGCGTGCCCGCATCGTCTACAACAGTGCGGCGCTGCAGTTCGTCGAAGTGCGGCAGGTGCTGACGGCGGACTTCGAATGGCGCCTCGTGCGCGACTCGGCCGTCGATGAGGTGTCGCGCGCGGTGCTGATCGATCTGGCGCGCCTGACGCCTCTGGCTTCCGGCAACGGCAGTCTCGTGGAACTGGTGTTCCGCGTGCGCGAGGGTGCTACCGAAGGCGTCACCCTCGTCGACCTGCAGACCATCGCGATCAACGACGGGCACATCGTCCAGACGCAGCCGTCGGTGGCGGGTGAGGATGGCAGCGATTCCCTCATCACCATCCTGCCGGTGGAAACCCCGGCGTTGCCGGCAGCACCGCCTGCGCCGGCCGGTCAGCAGATCAGCGCGGAAGTCATGGCCGCCTTGCGCACGCCGTCGACGACCGGGCCGGTGAACTGGGCGGCATCGTTCTCGCAGCCCGATACGGTCACCAACCCGACCCCGGCGCCTATCAACCCCGACGACTGGAAGCGGACCCCCTGGGCCCGCGACCTGGCGGCGCGGTTGCAGGACACGGAAGGCGGCACCAATGCGGGTACGTCGCAGAACTCGGGCGTGCTACGGAGTCTGCTGCGGGGGCTTACGCGGCTGGCGAGGGGGTAGGAACGGCTGGCCGCTGGGGGCGGCACTACCCTTGCCGGAGGGAGCCGGGATGCCGTGATCGGATTGGTCGCAGAGCGGAAGGGTTCCGCGGCCCGTCGGGATCTCGCGTACGGTCATCGCGCGGCAAGTCGCCAGCACGTGGTCACTGTTCTTCGTGGCTTCGTTCCAGCGTTGTATCCCAGTGCGGCAGACGATCACCTGCTTCGGCGAGATCGCGAGTCGGGTAGCCGGGACGCGTCACGCGTGGCATCGCTCCGGTCGGGCGACTTCACCATGTGGCATTTCGGGACGCGCTTCGGGGTGTACCCCTCGACGGTGAGCGGGGCGGTTAACGACGGGAAGGAGGCGGGCCAGGCCGTCGGAATGCGTGCTTGCAAGACGCGACCGCATGGACGCTGGTTGCAGAATGCCGAGGCGGAGACCAAGACCCACGTAGGAGAGACTTCGAGCGTGCGCGGCGCAAGCCCGAATCGCTCTTGGGGTTCTCCGGGGCGGCCGCCCCGGAGAAGCTGAGGGCCTGGCGCCTACTTGTTCTTCGAGTAGAAGTCCGCGGCCTTCTTCACGTTATCTTGAAAGTCGCCGGCGAAGGCCCACTTCGCCTGCTCATTGCCGAAACAGTACGTCTTGCCGTCGGCTCCCATCTGGGAGATCGAGCAGTCGGTCTTGACCTTCTTGCCGATGGCGAGACCCATCGCGCAGTGGTCGCCGAATTCACCGGCCATGGCCGGAAGGGAGGCGAAGGACAGAGCAGCGAAGCTGAGGGAGAGCAGGTGGCGCATGGCGTTTCCTTAAGTGGTGAAAGTCCCGGAGTAAGTAGCGGCGAATGCCGGCACCGCCGTCCCGAACTGGCATAGGGACTGGCGACGCACGAAAGTTATGCGGTCGCTGTCGCCGCGTCTGTGACGTGGGTCACAATCGCCAGCCCGACAGCCGTGTCTCTAGGGCCCGCTGGCGGAACCCCGTCCGGTCCTATTTGCGTCGAACTCTCCACTGGGTTTCCCCAAGCGAGAAGACGCCCACTCGGGATGAGAACTGTGGACGACTTTCTCACGAGATTCGGCGGTGTTCGCCCGCTCACGTGCCGTCTGTGCAATCGGGCTGGCTGTAAGCGTTCAGCGCCCGGGAATTCACGAGTTCGGTTATCTCCACGCCAATTCTTTCGTCGCCAGTGGTTTGCTCTGTATCCGGCGGGTCTTGGAAGACCGGGCTGTTCGCAGTAACAGCAGTGCATCTTGCGGGTTGAAGTCCCGCTCAAGGAGTTGTCCGTAAGCCTTGGTAGCGAGAGGAAGCGGCGCTGGAGCAATCCAGTGTCGTGAGTTTCCGAATTGCAAAGCAGCAGGCCGTAACGCAAGTGAACCTATGAGTAGCCTCGTAAACGAATTGGAGGAGCCGACCTGGTGGTCAGAAGGGGAAGGCCGTTGGGTGAGCGCTGGAACAACGGAAGTGGCGCGCACCAACTCCCGGGGTAGCAGGGATGGCATGTTGCGGAAGCGGTACTGCCCAGTGCTGGAGACCCATGGTGCGGGGTGGGGAGGCCACAGACGGCTGCGTATAAGGCAACGAAAGCGCGGTCGGGCGTCATGGGAGTCGGAGGGGTTCGAAGTACCGTTGGAGGCTGAGGGACAACACAACCCAGGCCGAGGGAAGGGACCCTGCTTTGTTCGTGTGAGCGAAGAGCGGCGGATCAGGGGATTGCCATGTTGCTAGCCACCCCGGAGACGATCAGGAGCCTCCAGAGGAAGCTGTATGCCAAGGCAAAGCAAGAGCCGGCCTACCGCTTTTATGCGAACTACGACAAGCTCTACCGGGCCGACATCCTCGGTCTGGGTGTAGTGCATACATCGTACGTTTGACGAATGCCCAGGAGGTATAGTCGTAAACGCATATCGGTCCCCGTGCTTCTCGGCGCAACCTGTAACGCATACCGTCGTCTGTGTCGGTGGTCGGTGTGGGGCGGGATCCGGCGCCGGTCTCCATGGAAGGGCGCTGCGGGACAGTCGAGGAGCGTGCGTGCAACGCAGCAGACCGGGTCGGAACGAACCGACGCGGAGCTCGATCCGGATGTCTCACGGCGGCGAAGATCGTCTTGGTCTCTCAAGTGCCGAATCTTCGGGTGGCTCGGCCCACCAAGGTGCGTAGCGGTGAAGAGGGTGAAGGGGGGCAGCGCGCGCCATGGGTGATGACAGGACGCGACCCCGGTCCTTCCATATCGGGGGCCGGACGAGTGCCGTCGGAATTGACCGAAAGCGGGGGCGAAGTATGATCGTTACTGTCCGGCCGTTTGGGCGGCTGTTTCCACAGCATCGCCAGGCCCCATACCAGACCGCCTATCCCGTGCACAAACTTCGCGAAGTTGCCTTCCTGAGCCGTGTTTCGGCTGAAGCGTTCATTCCCGACGGGAGTGAGTCCGTCATTTCGATCACCGATCGCGGAGCTGAACCAGCGGACCTGAAGGACGGATGGAATTCAATACTGCGCATCCAATTCAATGACGTCGACACCGATGAAGACGATACCGAAGAGCTCGAGTTAGAACTGGGCGAGATTACGGAGGAAGAGGCGGAGGAGATTGCAAACTTCGCTCTGCAGGCGGCAAATGTCTCTGAGGTACTTGTGGTGCATTGCAGATTCGGTCAGTCAAGGTCACCCGCCGTTGCCAAAGCCATCTGCGAGCACTTCAAGCTCGACTTCCCGCCAGACTTCACTACTCACAACAGGCTAGTTCAGAGGCTTGTACGCAAGGCCCTCTCGCGGCATAGTGCTGCGTAGCTGCAACGAGCAGGCGCAACACCACTTTGTTCCGATGATGTGGCTCGTGAGGTGTCTCGGAGTCGTCTTGCTTTCCTTGCCGTCGCTGGAGCCGCCCCGTGGCTAACAGTCTTTCTGGAACGGTGATCCCCCACCCAGCGCTCGTGCGATCCGGCCGCGTGTGGCTTCCGGTCGCGCGGCGCTGAACGTCGGAACGCACAGGGCACGCCATGGCCGCCGGCTACTCTGCAACACCCCTGGCGAGGAAGCTCGGCATCAAGGCGCCCATGCAAGTGGCCGTCATCGACGCCCCGAGTCGGTACGAAACCATTTTGGGAGAGTCGCCAGTCGGCGTTACGGTCAGCGTTGCCGCATCGAGCGACACGGATCTCGTTCATGTGTTCACGACAGAGCGAGCTGTTCTGAGCGGGTACCTGAAGGAGTTTCGCCAGATTCTGGGTCCGAACGCGGCGGTCTGGGTGTCCTGGCCCAAGAAGGCATCCAAAGTCACCACCGACATAACGGAAGACACGATCCGCGAGCTGGCGCTGCCGCTTGGCTTCGTGGATATCAAGGTCTGCGCCGTGTCGGAGGTCTGGTCGGGCCTGAAGCTGGTAGTCCGCAAAGAGCTGAGAGGCACGCGGGCGGTCTAGCGGGTATGGTTGAAGGTGGAGAGAAGGGCCTCCTTCTCGCAGCGCCGAACTTGAGGCCCGAGTCGACGTCGCACGAAGTGCGCTGTCGAACGCTGCGCCCCGCGGGTGGAGTACGAACCCTTGTGTTCTCGGGCCGTCGAAGGTTGGCAGACTATTTCTGCAACCTGGTTACCCGGCGCACTCCGCGCGGCTCAACTCGCTACTGGCGCGAAAGCGGCGATCGCCAGTCAAGTGCTCTATCGCAGCCCGGTGCGATCGCAGGTAAGGTTGCGGTTTTTCCAGCCGCCAGCCCATGTTCAGCAAGCTCCGTGACCTGGTTCCCGTATGGCGCCTCAGCGCCATCGACGACCATTTGCTTCGGCAAGACGACCGGCCCGATCTCGTCGGGCTGTCGCGCGGGTTCGTGGAGTTTCTCTACTTCGGCCTGAAGGAGGCGCGGGCCTGCTTGTTCGCCGGGCTGTTCTTCGCCGCGGTGTTCACGGTGCCGCGCACGGGCCTGTTCGGGCTGCCTCGCTACGATGTCCTCCTGGTCGTAGCCTTGGCGATCCAGTTCTGGATGGTCTGGGCGAAGCTCGAAACCGTCGATGAACTCAAGGCCATCTCGCTTTTCCACGTCATCGGCTTCGTGTTGGAGGCCTTCAAGACGTCGAGCGGCATCAAGTCCTGGGTCTATCCGGATTTCGCCTATACCAAGCTCTTCGGCGTGCCCCTCTTCTCGGGCTTCATGTATGCCGCCATCGGGAGCTACATCATCCAGGCGTGGCGGCTGTTCGAGCTTCGGGTCGTCCATCATCCGCCGTACTGGATGGCCGGTGCCGTGGCGCTGCTCATCTACGCCAATTTCTTCACCCATCACTACATCGGTGACTACCGGTGGTACATCGCGGCGTGCGCCCTCGGTCTGTACGCCCGGGCCACGGTGATCTTCCGTCCCCTGGACCGGGATCGGCGAATGCCGCTCATGCTCTCGTTCGTGCTCATCGGTTTCTTCATCTGGCTCGCCGAGAACATCAGCACCTTCTTCGGCATCTGGAAGTACCCGAATCAGATGGGCGCCTGGTCTGCGGTGCACGTCGGAAAATGGAGCGCGTGGTCGCTGCTCATCATCATGACCTTCACGATCGTCGCCAACCTCAAGCACATCAAGGCACGGATCCATGTGCCGGCGTGAAGGGCGGGCACAGAAGGACGGATGCGCGCAGAGGCCCCTCGGTGCGAGCGCGTGTCGAGGCGGTGCGCGCATCGTCGAACATTCGTTTGAGGAACTCACTCATGGCCTTGACTGAACCGGACTTGCGACGCACCTGGCTGTTCGGACCGGGCGCGGACAGCGCGGCGCACTCCGCGATGCTGCAGAGCGGCGCGGATATCGTCATCGTGGACTTCGAGGACTCCACGCCGCCGGATCGCCGAGGCGAGGCGCGCGGTGGAATCGTCGGCCTGCTCGAGCGGGTGCGCGACGCAGGGGCAGGCACGGCTGTGCGCATCAATTCACTCGAAACCGAAGGCCCCGTCGACCTCGCGGCAGTCATGCCGGGCCGGCCCGATGTCATCGCCTACCCGATGGCAAAGAGCGCGGAGGAGATGCGTGCGCTCCATCGTGCGCTGGATCACTGGGAGACGCAGCTGAACATCCCCATCGGCACCACCGAGATTCTTCCCGTCTGCGAGACCGCGCTAGGCGTAGTGGAAGTGCGCAGCATTGCCGGCGGCAGCAGTCGCATCCGCTGCGCGCTGCTGGGTACCGAGGATCTCGCCGCGGACTTGTGCGCGGAGCGTCAGCCCGACGGACAGGAACTCGACTATGCCCGGCGGCGATTCGTCCTGGAATGCCGGGCCGCCGGAATCGAACCGATCGATGCCCCCTACACCTACGGCGACACCGAGGGGGCGGTGCGGGAGGCGCACTACGCAAGGCGGTTGGGCTATCGCAGCAAGTCGGTCGTCTGTCCCGAGCATTCCCAGGCGATCAATGACGCACTCACGCCCGGTGAAGAGGAAGTGCGACGGGCCACGGCGATGATCGAAGCCTTCGAAGCGGCGCGTGCCCGCGGGGAGGATCGCGCCCTCGTCAACGGTTTGTGGGTGGAGGTGCCAACCTATCGCAACGCGCGGCGGCTCGTCGAGCGGGCGCGTCGGCTTCAGTCACGGGGCACCACCTAATTGTGCGGGGGGCGGGCGACGCTTTCCCGGCGAGCCGGGTCCAGTGGCCGACGCGTTGAATTGTCGACGTCAGTCGCGAAAGCGGGTCGCGCTAGTCAGTGGCGGTGTGGTTGGCTATCCTCATGGCGTCGACTGTACCGAAAGGTGTTCCGCTGACTTCGCCTTGCCGGAATACCTGGAGCCGTTCCCTGGTGCGGTGCAGGGCGCCAATCGATGTCTTTGGTTTGGAGAATCGGCATGACTGGAGTATCGGTGCGATCCGCTTGCCTCCTTGGCGTGCTTTCCTCTGCGCTTGGCGGTTGTGTGTATGTGCCCAAGACTGTGGAAACGTTCGACTCCACGTGCAAGACCGTTCGTAAGGAAATGTACCTCGAGCCGGTGCAGGTGGCTTCTCTCCTCGAGGGATGCCGTAATTTGGAGTGCAAGGCGGGGCTCGCCTTGGCGGGTGCGATCACGGCGACGTCAGCGGTGGTCTCGGGCAGCATCGTCGTGGCGGGCAATGTCGTCTATTGGCTCGAAAGTCAGGGCGATTGTCCGAGTCGGAAAGACCGTTGGAAGGACCGTTCCCTGCCTGGAGGCTGGTTCTCCGCCGGGAGAGCCGAGTCCGGCGGGGGCGAGTTCCAGGTCGACATGGCTGCGGTGCGACGCAGGACCTGTTCGCCAGCACGGGCGGATTGCGTACCGAAGTCCTCCGAGGATAGGGCGCCTGGACCGGAAGACAGCGGTGAGACGACTGTTTCCGGGAGTCCCGCCGGGAGGTGATCCCCTGGAGGTCGAGACGTCGCGGTATCAGCACTATGTCGTCGCGGCGGGCGTGAGGCTGATCGACAATCTGCGGTTCATGCCACAATTCAGCGAGACTCAGGCGTCACGAATCTCGCATGGGATGTTTCACCGGATCCGTCATTCTGGTGGCCGCCAAGGTCCGAGACGGAATTGCCACGGGACACCTCGCGACCCTGACGAGCGCACATTCTGATGGACCACGAGCCCACGCTCGCGCCTGACCTGACGACAACACAATCGAATGAGGAAATGATGCCGAACACAGCGGTCGTAACGGGGGCTGGAAAGGGAATCGGTCGAGCGATTGCAGTGCGTCTTGCCGCGCTCGGGTACGACTTGTTTCTGCTCGGTCGCGATGCCGAGGCGCTCGCCAGCGCGGCAGCCGAATGCACCGCTCTGTCGGTGCAGGCCGGATTCTTCGCGGGCGACCTGCGGGACCCCAAGGCCATCGATGCCGCGTTGAACGCGGCGCGGGAGCGGTTCGGGCAGATCGACGTGCTGGTCAATAACGCCGGCACGGCGCGTGGCGGTGCGGTGCAGGACGCCGACCTCGAGGTCTGGCGCGAGGTGCTCGATCTCAACTTCGTCGCCGCGACGGCTCTCACGCGAGGGGTGTTGCCGGAGATGATCGAGCGGCGGCAAGGGGCCATCATCAACATCTCCTCCATCAGTGGCCGCCACACGAATGCGGGGAGTGCCATCTACGCGGCCAGCAAGCATGCGCTGAACGGCTTTACCGGCTGCCTGTTCGAGGACGTCCGGGAGTACGGCATCAAGGTGTCCAGCATCATGCCGGGCTTCGTGGACACAGCCCTGACCGCCGGTCTCGGCAAGCGTACCGATCGCATGATCCGCTCGGAGGATGTGGCCGATGCCGTGGCATACGTCCTCGCGTCTTCGGCGAATTGCTGCCCTACCGAGATCGTCCTGCGACCGCAGATGGCGCCGTAGTCGACGGTTCGAACTTTCAAAGATCGCCAGATCGCTTATCGAGGAGAGCGCAATGAATTACAAGCTGCTGGGCCGTACCGGGATTCGGGTTTCCCAACTGTGCTTCGGCACCATGTCCTTCGGCGGGGATGCCGACGCGGCGATGTCAGGACAGATGTATGTCGCCTGCCGGGATGCGGGCATCAACTTCTTCGACACGGCAGACCAGTACAGCGGCGGCCGTTCGGAAGAGATTCTCGGCGAGTTGATGCGCGGGCATCGCGATGACCTCGTCGTCGCCACCAAGTGCTTCAATCCGACCGGAACCGACCGTAACGCGCGCGGTGGCTCGCGTCGCCACATCAGCCGCGCTGTGGAGGCAAGCCTTCGTCGCCTTGGCACGGACCGGGTGGAGGTTCTGTTCCTGCATCAGATGGATCTCGACACGCCCCAGGAGGAAACACTTCGCGCGATGGAGGATCTGGTGCGCGCCGGTAAGGTTCTGTATCCCGCACTCAGCAACCACTCGGCGTGGATGACCCAGCGCGCTATGGACATTCAGGAACGCCAGGGATGGGCGCGCCTGCAGGTGATCGAGCCGATGTACAACCTGGTCAAGCGCCAGGCGGAAGTCGAGATCCTGCCGATGGCGCAGGCCAACGGCGTGGCCGTGATTCCCTACAGCCCCGCGGCTGGCGGTCTGCTTTCCGGCAAGTACTCGGACAGCAGCGCCCAGGGCCGCATCGCGACAAACAAGATGTACGCGCAGCGATACGGGGAATCATGGATGCACGAGGTCGCGGTGAAGTTCTCGACATTCTGCAAGGAGCGCAACTACCACCCGGTGAGCCTCGCGGTTGCCTGGGTCGGCTCGCATCCTGCCGTCACGGCGCCGATCATCGGTGCGCGCAACGTCGAGCAGCTTCAGGCATCGCTCGATTCCGTGAAGATCGACATGACGGCGGACCTGCGGGAGGAGATCGGCGCACTGTCGCGGACACCGCCGCCGGCCACCGACCGGTCGGAGGAAGCGAAGGCACCGGGCAAGTGAGGTAGAAACATCCGCGGTTCAACGGGCAGCACGCCCGTTGGGTCGCGGTGACAGCATGTATTCCTTGTTTCCCGGAGTCGGGGCGTTCGCCCCTCGTCCGGGCTACACCCCCGCCACCAGCATGTGCAGCTCGCGTAGCCCGGGCTCCGCCCGGGGCGCGACGGTCGATTCCTCGACATTGCGACCGCATCCCCGGACAAGTGCCGGCCTACGGCCGCCGCTCGCAAAGTTTTTCTGGACATTTTTCGGATGAGGGCAATAAGTCACTCTAAAGCCCTTCAGGAATCCTGCCGATAATCTTTCCAGGCGCAACTCGCTCAAGTTTTCCGGAAACCTGCCGCAAACGCGTTCTCAAGGCGCAATTCGATGTTGCCTTGCGAAGACGGACCCTCACGAGAGGTCTTTCGCCGTCGCGAGGCAACGGTTCCGGACGAAACCGACTCCGTGTCGGCGAGAGTGAAACTTCATGTCGTCAGTCGTTCTGCAGGGGGTGTCCGCAAGTGCCGGTTGGTGCTGCGCGATGCTCTGTCCGCACGATCTGACCCGTTCTCCGGACCCAGCCACCTCTCACGCCAGTTCGACACCCTCCAACACCGATGACGTCTCCGTCGTGATTGTTCACGCACGGACTCGTCCGCAACTTCGGTGTTCGCGAACCCGGCAGCACAACGAAAGGAGCGATCACGAAGCGCTCCCACTCCATTCATGGCTCATCGCGCGACCGGTGCGATGCGGTCTGAAGCAATCAAGTTCCATTGAAGTGTCAGGCAACCAGGGTGAAGGTCATGGCGAAGACCATATTGGTGGTGGATGACTCCGCGTCGTTGCGGCAGGTCGTTGGCATTGCGCTGAAAGGCGCCGGCTATCAGGTGGTGGAAGGGTGTGACGGCAAGGACGCGCTCACGAAGCTCGATGGCCGTTCGGTGAATCTCATCATCAGCGATGTGAACATGCCCAACATGGACGGCATCAGCTTCGTGAAGGAGGTCAAGAAGCTGCCGAACTACCGGTTCACGCCGATCATCATGCTCACGACGGAGTCCCTGGAAGCCAAGATGAAGGAAGCGCAGGCAGCCGGAGCGAAGGCGTGGGTTACGAAGCCGTTCAAGCCGGACCAGATGCTTGCTGCCGTAGCCAAGCTCTGCCTGCCATGAGTCCGGAGACGAACCGCATGCGAATCGACCAGAGAATGACCATCTACACCGCGGCGGAGCTGAAACCCAGGCTGCTCGCGGAGATTGCGGATTCGGCCGTTCCGAGCGTGGACCTCTCTGCCGTGCAGGAGATCGACGCCGCCGGCCTGCAACTTCTGCTGCTTGCGAGGCGGGAGGCCGCCGCGGTGGGTCGCGAGTTCCGCATCCTCGAGCCAAGTGAATGCGTGCGCGAGGTGCTGTCCCTGGCTGCTGTCTCCTACATGGACTCGGGGCCGACGTCGCTCGGAGGGCCCGCGACATGAACCTGGATCAGGCGTTCGAGACGTACGTCCACGAGAGTCGGGATCTGCTTCAGCAGATGGAGGAACTGCTGCTCGAGTTCTCTCAGGGCAGATCGGATCCCGAGTCCGTCAATGCGCTGTTTCGTGCGGCGCACACGATCAAGGGGTCCGCCGGCCTCTTCGGACTCGATGGCATCGTTGACTTCACCCACGGCGTGGAGAGTGTGCTCGACCTCGTGCGCGATGGTGCAGTCCCGATGACTCCCGATCTTGCGGCGCTTCTGCTGGAGTGCCGAGATCACATGGCCGGGTTGGTGGAAGCCGTGGCAGCCGGGACGGAACTCGACGACGAGGCTCTGCGCACCGGGGCGGAACTGCAGCGGCAGTTGGGAACCTATCTCGGCGGCGAGGCTTCCGCCGCCCAGTCTCCGACGGCAGTCGTCGAGACCGGTGGCAGCGGGGTCGCCGGAGACGAAGGCTACTGGCACATCTCGGTGCGTTTCGGGCGCGATGTCTTTCGCAACGGCATGGACCCGCTGTCGTTCATGCGATTCCTGTCGACCGTCGGTCGGATCGTGGCGGTGACGACGCTGGCCCACGAGATTCCGGCAGCGGACGAGATGGACCCCGAGTCGTGCTATCTCGGCTTCGAGATCGGTCTGGTGAGTGCCGCGGACCAGAGCACGATCGAAGGCGTATTTGACTTCGTCCGAGACGATTGCACCCTCCAGATCCTGCCTCCCACAAGCCGGGCGGCGGACTACGTGGCGCTGATCGAAGCGCTGCCCGCGGATGAGGTGCGGGTGGGTGACCTGCTTGTGCGTTGCGGTGCCATCACCGAGGCGCAACTGGAAGCGGCTCTGCGAATCCAGGGCGCTGAAGCGGCCGGCATCGGCGACGCTGCGGCGCAGGCCCGCCTGATTGGCGAGATCCTCATTGCCCAGAAGTCAGTGGCCCCGCCCGTGGTCGAGGCCGCGCTCGACAAGCAGAAGCAGTTGCGGGACGGCAAGGCGCAGGAGTCCCGATTCATCCGTGTGGATGCCGACAAGCTCGATCGCCTCATCAACCAGATCGGGGAACTCGTCATCGCCGGCGCCGGTATCAATCTCGTCGCGAAGCGGCGCGGGGCTGCCGACCTCCTCGAAGCGGCCTCAGTACTCGGGACGCTGGTCGAGGACGTAAGGGACAGCGCGCTGCAACTCAGGATGGTGCCGATCGGCGCCACCTTCAATCGCTTCCAGCGGGTGGTCCACGACGTGGCCCGCGACCTGAACAAGGACATCGCCCTCCTGATCAACGGCGGCGATACCGAACTCGACAAGACCATGGTCGAGCGCATCGCCGATCCTCTGATGCATCTGGTGCGCAACGCCATGGATCACGGTATCGAGCCGACCGAGGTCCGGGTGCAGAACGGCAAGCCCGCCCGTGGCACCGTGAAGCTGAACGCGTACCACGACTCCGGCGGCATCGTCATCGAGGTGGGGGACGACGGCGGCGGCCTCAAGACCGACAGGATCGTGGCCAAGGCGGTGTCGCGGGGGCTGATCCCCGAGGGCGCTGCGCTGACCCAGCGGGAAATTCACGAGCTCATCTTCGAACCCGGCTTCTCCACTGCCTCGCAGATCAACAACCTCTCGGGACGCGGCGTCGGCATGGACGTGGTCAAGAGCAGCGTCACGGACCTCCGTGGAACCGTGGAGGTCGACAGCCGCGAAGGGGAAGGCACCACGATCCGGATCCGGCTCCCGCTCACGCTGGCCATCATCGATGGCTTCCTGGTGGGCGTGAACGACTCGGTGTTCGTCGTCCCCCTCGACATGGTGGAGGAGTGCATCGAGTTCACCGATGCGGCCCGCACCGAGGCGAGAGGCCGTGAGTTCGTCAACCTGCGCGGGCAGGTGCTGCCGTTCATCCAGATCCGAGATCTGTTCGAGATCGGCGGTCAGCCAGCGCGCAGGGAGAACATCCTCGTGGTCCGCTACGCCGGTCAACGCGCAGGGCTCGTCGTCGACGAACTCCTGGGCGAAGCGCAGACGGTCATCAAACCCCTCGGCAAGCTGTTCCAGAAGGTAAGGGGAATCGGAGGTTCCACGATTCTCGGAGACGGTCGTGTCGCACTGATCATGGATATTCCAGGTCTGCTGCGACACGTGCACGGCAAGGCAACCAATCGAGAAGGCGCGTCGGCGACGGCGCTCCAGTAACAACCCGGGTGTTCACAAGACAACCGCGGATCTGATCATCGCAAGCAGAAAGGAGCAGTCCATGAAGACGAAGTCGCAGGAAAGCACGAAGCGCCCCGCCACGAAGTCCAGCAGCGTCAAGAAGACGGCGAGCAAGACCACCGCCAAGGCGGCGCCTGCGAAAGCGGCCAAGTCAGCTAGGACGGCCCCTGCCAAGACGACGAAAGCCAGCGCGAAGAGCGCCGGCACCACGGTGAGCCAGGCGGCTTCCGCGACCCTCATGGACATGAAAGGAAAGCTCGCAGCGATCGACAAGGCGCAGGCCGTCATCGAATTCTCGCTGGACGGCCGGATCCTGACGGCGAACGACAACTTCCTCACGACACTCGGCTACACGCTCGACGAGATCAAGGGACAGCATCACAGTCTGTTCGTGGAGCCTTCTTACCGCGACACCCTCGAGTACCGGATGTTCTGGGAGAAGCTCGGGCGCGGTGACTACGACGCCGGGCAATACAAGCGGGTCGGGAAGGGCGGCAAGGAGGTCTGGATCCAGGCGTCGTACAACCCGATCTTCGACCAGAAGGGCAAGCCGTTCAAGGTCGTCAAGTACGCGACGGACATCACGGCACAGAAGCTCCAGCAGGCGGACTTCGAAGGCCAGCTGGCAGCGATCAGCAAGGCGCAGGCCGTCATCGAGTTCACCACGGACGGGAAGATCCTGCACGCGAACGACAACTTCCTGAAGACCGTCGGCTACACGCTCGACGAGATCCGCGGGCAGCACCACAGCATGTTCGCCGAGCCTGAGTACCGGGCAAGCGCCGAGTATCGCCTGTTCTGGGAGAAGCTGGGTCGCGGCGAGTACGACAGCGGCCAGTACAAGCGGCTCGGCCGCGGCGGCAAGGAAATCTGGATCCAGGCGTCCTACAACCCGATCTACGACATGAACGGGAAGCCGTTCAAGGTCGTCAAGTACGCGACGGACATCACGGAGCGGGTGCACGAGGCCGAGGCGCTCGCGGCCGTTGTCGCTCAGACCAAGGATGTGGCACGGGCCGCCGGTGTCGGCGACTTCACGCAGCGCATCGACGTGAGCGACAAGCACGGCGGCCAGCGCGAGCTGGGGGAGAGCATCAACGAACTGCTCGACACGTGCCTCGGCGGCATGAACGATGTGGTTCGCGTCGTCTCCGCCATGGCCCAGGGCTACCTGACCGAACGCATCACGACCGAGTACGCCGGCACGTTCGGTCAGATGAAGGACGCGTGCAATGCCACGATCGACACCCTGCGCGGAACGATCACGGATGTGCGGTCCGTGGTCCAGACCATCGCGGCGGCGTCCGAGCAGGTGAGCGCAACCTCGCAATCCCTCTCCCAGGCGGCAAGCGAGCAGGCGGCCAGCGTCGAAGAGACGAGCGCTTCGCTCGAGCAGATGACAGCGTCGATCTCCCAGAACACCGAGAGCGCGAAGGTGACCGACGGCATCGCGTCCAAGGCGGCCACCGAAGCGGCCGAGGGTGGCGAGGCGGTGACCGAGACGGCCTCTGCCATGAAGAGCATCGCCCAGAAGATCGGCATCATCGACGACATCGCCTACCAGACGAACCTGCTGGCGCTGAACGCGGCCATCGAGGCGGCGCGGGCCGGGGAGCACGGCAAGGGATTCGCAGTGGTGGCGGCCGAAGTCCGCAAGCTCGCGGAGCGCAGCCAGGTGGCGGCGCAGGAGATCAGTTCGGTGGCAGGCAGCAGTGTCGAACTGGCGCAGAAGGCTGGCAAGCTGCTCGAGCAGATGGTCCCGAACATCCGCAAGACCTCGGACCTCGTCCAGGAGATCACGGCGGCTTCCGAGGAGCAGTCCTCGGGCGTCAACCAGATCAACGGGGCCATGATGCAGCTCAACAAGGCGACGCAGACCAACGCGGCAGCTTCCGAAGAACTCGCCGCGACCGCGCATGAGATGGGCGACCAGGTCCAGCAGCTCGAGCGTGCCGTGGCCTTTTTCAAGACCGGTATCGAGTCGGAGTCGGACCCCGTGGCGTTGCGCGCCAAGCCTGCGGCGAAACCGGTGGCACGTCCGGCTGCGCCTCGGGTCGCCGGCAATCTCGCCCTGTCGGCGAGGAACGAGCCGGATCCTGCCCACTTCACGCGGTTCTGAGCAGAGGCGAAACCATGCAGACATCAGCGACGGTCGCGCCACGCGGCGCGGCAGGGGTTCCCACGTCCCACGCGGCAGTGCAGGAACCTCAGCAGTACCTCACGTTCGTCATCGGCGGGGAGACCTTTGCGATAGGCATCCTGCGCATCAAGGAGATCATCGAGTTCTCCGGTCTGACGACCGTGCCGATGATGCCGGAGTGCATCCGGGGTGTGATCAACCTTCGCGGGGCCGTTGTCCCGGTGCTCGATCTGGCGACCCGATTCGGTCGCAAGCCCAGCGAGGCCACGAGACGTACCTGCATCGTGATCGTCGAGGTGGAGTCGCAGGACGACAAGCAGGACATCGGCGTCATCGTGGACGCCGTGAACGAGGTGCTGGAGATTCCCGGTTCGGAGATCGAACCGCCTCCCAGCTTCGGCACGAAGCTCCGCCCGGATCTCATCCGAGGCATGGGCAAGATCGGTGGCCGCTTCGTGATCATCCTGGATACGAACCGCGTCCTGGCGAGCGAGGAGATCGGCGCGGCTTCGCGTGGCGGGAGTGCCGAGGCGGTGGGCGACCCGATCGCAGCGGCGGCGTGAGGGGAGAGCATGTCGGACATCGCCATTTCGGATCAGGAGTTCTCCTGCTTTCGCCGCTTCATTCACGAGACCGCCGGCATCCAGCTGTCGGATGCGAAGAAGGTGCTGGTCAGCAGTCGGCTTTCCCGCCGGCTGCAGGCGCGGGCACTGGACAGCTTCGGCGAGTATTTTCGGCTGATCACCAGCGGGAGCGAAGCCGCCGAACTCCAGATGGCGGTGGATCTTCTCACGACCAACGAAACCTACTTCTTCCGGGAGCCGAAGCACTTCGATTTCCTGCGTGAACGGTTGCGGGAACGTGTGGCGGATCGCCGCAGCGCCTCGGCGCCGTTTCGCGTATGGAGCGCCGCGGCGTCGACCGGGGAGGAGGCCTACAGCATCGCCATGCTGCTGGCCGACGTCCTGGGAGAGCGACCCTGGGAGATATTCGGGTCCGACATCAGTACGCGCGTGCTCGAGAAGGCGCGCACCGGACACTTCCCGATGGTGCGGGCGACCAACGTGCCGAAGGACTACCTCCGCCGTTTCTGCCTGAAGGGCGTGGGTCCCGAGGAGGGCACCCTTCTCATCAACGGCAGCTTGCGCGAACGCGTGCGCTTCGAGCAGGTCAACCTCACGCAGCCGCTGCCGAACGTCGGCACCTTCGACATGATCTTCCTGCGCAATGTGATGATCTACTTCGACAACGAGACGAAGCGATCGGTGGTCAGCAGGCTGATCGACACACTCGCGCCTTCGGGGCACTTCCTCATCGGGCATTCCGAGACGTTGAACGGCGTCTTCGAGGACCTGGCGCCCATCGCCCCGGCCATCTATCGCAAGGCTGCGGGTGGATGACATCGACGGCTCGCCGGCGGACGTGCTGCTGCAGCCGGGCGAGAGCCATTTCGGGACAGCCGGAACGCGGATTCGTACCCTGCTCGGTTCCTGCATCGCCATCACGATGTGGAACCCGGTCCGTCGCATCGGGGGCATGACGCACTGCCTGCTTCACGGGAGGGCGGTTGAGTGCATCGGCGAGCCGGACTGCCGCTTCGTAGATGAGTCGACCCTCTGGCTTCTGAGGGAAGCCGCCCGGCGGGAGACGGATCCCGCCGAGTACGAGTTCAAGCTCTTCGGAGGCGGCGACATGTACCAGCGTCTCGGTCTTGGCAATCGCAATCACGTGGGCAAGCGCAATTCCGCGACCGCCGAGCTGCTGCTGGGAAATCTTGGTTTGCCGATCACGGCACACGACGTGGGCGGGGCGGTCTACCGCGCCCTCGTATTCGATATCGCGACGGGGGCCGTCTGGGTCCGCTACGGAGACGACGTCGCAACGCCCGCGCGCGAGGAGTGCATCCGGCCATGAAGAAGACAACCGTACTGATCGTCGACGATTCGGCAGTGGTAAGACAGGTGCTCCAGGCACAACTCGCGGCCGACCCGGAGATCGAGGTGATCGGCGCTGCGGCAGACCCGATCGTGGCCATGGAGCGGATGAAGCTCCGATGGCCCGACGTGCTGGTGCTCGATGTCGAGATGCCGCGCATGGACGGCATCACGTTCCTGAAGAAGATCATGGCCGAGCGGCCCACGCCGGTCGTCATCTGTTCCACGCTCACCGAGAAGGGCACGCAGACTTGCATGGAGGCGCTGGGCGCCGGTGCCATCGCCATCGTCACGAAGCCCAAGCTGGGTCTGAAGCAGTTTCTGCAGGACAACTCCGGTGACCTGGCGGAGACCGTGAAGGCGGCCGGTCAGTCGAGTGTCCAGAAACTCAGGCCCCGGGCCGCGGCACCGGTGCCGCTTCGGGAGAAGCTGAGCGCCGACGTCATGCTCGCGCCGGCCAACGCCAACGCGATGATCCAGACCACCGAGCGGATCGTCGCCATGGGGACTTCCACCGGCGGAACGCAGGCACTGGAACGGGTGCTGACGGCGCTGCCCCGGGTGTGCCCGGGCATCGTCATCGTGCAGCACATGCCCGAGAAGTTCACGGCGGCCTTTGCCGCACGCCTCAATTCGCTGTGCGAACTCGATGTCCGCGAGGCGTGCGACGGCGACCGCATCGTGCCCGGAAGGGCGCTCATCGCCCCCGGCGGTGCTCACACGATGGTCAAGCGAAGCGGTGCTTACTACCACGTCGAGGTGGCGGACGGCCCTCTGGTCAGCCGGCACAAACCGTCAGTGGATGTGCTGTTCCGCTCCGTGGCGAAGTTCGCCGGCCGCAACGCCCTGGGCGTGATCATGACCGGCATGGGAGACGACGGGGCGCGTGGCCTGAAGGAGATGCGCGACGCGGGAGCAGCCACCATCGCGCAAGACGAAGCCTCGTGCGTGGTGTTCGGCATGCCCAAGGAAGCCATCAAGCTCGGCGCGGCCGATCGCGTGATGCCGCTCGATTCGATCCCTGCGGAAGTGCTGAGGTATCGGTAGGGGCCGTCGTCGGGCCGAGGGGCAGGACGCTCCCGGAGTCGGGGCTTGCGCCCCTCGTCCGGGCTACTCGGTCGTGGCGTAGCCTGGACGAGCGCCGCAAGGCGCGACTCCGGGGGAGTCGTCGGCGGTCGCATGCACCACATCCCGGAGTCGGGGCTGACGCCCACGCGTCCGGGCTACTCGGTCGTCGCGTAGCCCGGACGAGCGCCACAAGGCGCGACTCCGGGGGAGTCGTCGGCGGTTGCACGCACCACATCCCAGAGTCGGGGCTGACGCCCACTCGTCCGGGCTACTCGGTCGTCGCGTAGCCCGGACTAGCGCCGCAAGGCGCGACTCCGGGGACACCGTCAAAACGCCTTGCCAGACCCCGGCTTGAACTTGTTCGACGGCACGAAGCCAGACTTGGCCGCTTCCCGCGGGGCCTTCACCCAGAGCACGCGATCGGGGTGGATGCCTGCCCCGTACACGGCCGTGACGGCAGAACGGCGCATCCGGTGCAGCAGGCGGGTGTCCGCCACGCCCACGTTCGGGTGCGTGCCGCCATTGGCGTCCACGATCTTCTGCCAGGCAGCCTTGCGGGCACCGAGCGTGGCCGCGTTCGCAAGGGCCGGGCAGTTGAGCTCGTTGGTGTTGAGGTCGACGCGAATCTCGTCGCCGTCCTCGATGTAGGCGATCGGGCCGCCCAGGGCGGCTTCCGGTCCGACGTGGCCGATCACCAGACCGACGGAGCCACCCGAGAACCGCGCGTCGGTCATGAGGCCGACCACGATGCCCTTCTCGCGACAGAGCGTGGTGATGCGCGAGGTGGAATCCAGCATCTCGGGCATGCCGGGAGCGCCGCTCGGGCCTTCGTACCGGACGATCACCATGTCGTGGTTCTGGAAGACCTCCGGCTGCTTGGCCAGGGTTTCGAGCAGAGCAGCTTCGCCCTCGAACACGCGCGCCTTGCCGATGAACACGTTGTTCTCCAACCCGCCCTCGACCCCTGCGAGCTTGAGCACGGCACTGAAGTCCGGAGACACGTTGCCACCCAGCAGACGCAGCCCGCCCGTGGGCTTGTAAGGCTTCGCCACGCTGTAGATGACGTCGCCGTCGGGCGCGGGCGGATTCAAGCGCGCGATCTGCTGTGCGAGGGTTTCCCCCGTGCAGGTCATGGTGTCGCCATTCAGCATGCCGGCGTCGAGCAGTTCCTTCACGATGACCTGCATGCCGCCCTTGGCGTCGATGTCGACCATCGAGTACTTGCCGAAGGGGCGCGCATTCACGAGCACCGGGACGACGTTCTGGGACAGGTGGTTGAATTCCTCGGGCGACATGATGTCGCGGTAGAAGTCGGCGAAGCCGGCAGCGCGGGCGATTTCGGGCGCGTGCAGCACGACGTTCGTGGAGCCGCCCACCGCCATCGCGACGATCATCGCGTTGCGGATCGAATCACGGCTCACGATCTTCCGCGGCGAGAGGTCCTTCGCCATCATCGCCTTCAGGTAACCCACGAGCTCCGCGGGAAACTCGGTCATCCGGCGCGGATCGTCGGAGGGCGGCGAAATCATGTGCAGCGGCTCGAGCCCGACAACACCGATGAAGGTCTGCATCGTGTTGTAGGTGAACATGCCGCCGCAGCTGCCGTAGCCCGGGCACGCCTCGCAGGCGATGCGCTTCTTGAAGGCTTCGTCCGGACTGCCCGCAGCCTGAAAGCCGGTGATGATGTCGATGGGTTCGTGCGTGGCGGAATCGATGCCCGGACGGATGGGGCCGTCGGACATGATGATCGCCGGGCGATCGTGTTCCAGCAGGGCTGCCAGCGTGCCGACGGGCGGCTTGTCGCAGGCGACGACGGCGATGGCGCCTTCGAGGCCGCTCGCGCTCAGGTGCTGGCTGAGGGCATCGTGCGTGATCTCCCGGCCGATGAGCGAGTAGCGCATCTCGCGCGTACCGTTGCGCATGCCGTCCGACGTGGCGATGGTGTATTCCGGCTGCACCAGGCGTACGGCCATCTTGCCGTTGCCGCGGCCGATGCTGCCGAGCAGACACTCGTGGATGGCCTCCACCTTGCGCTGCACGCCGATGTAGCACTGCGAGTCGCCCTTGTTGCCGACCACCCCGACCGACGGCTCGTGGATGAGCTCGATGTCCGTGCCGAGTTCCCGGGCGATACCGACGGTCTGCGCGTTGCGGCCGGGATTGTTGTCGAACAAAACGACTCTTCTGGTACTCATGGCGAATCCTCCGTTGGATCGTTGGTGTGCTGGCTGGCGAGCCCGCCCGGAAGGGCAGCTTCTGCCTCGTGCGCGGCGTTCTCGCCCGGTCCGGGCAGGCCGGCCCGAGGGGGTTTCCCCAGCGCAGCCGGCGCGTGGGCACGGAGATTACCCTAACTGCCCAGGGTCCCCCGCGGAGCCTGGCGCCGGGGCTGCGTGACGCCGGTCACAGACCCTCGTCCGGGCCGGGGATACAGTCGTCTCCACACATCACACCCGTATCCGTGGAGAGAACATGACCCATCTGACCAAAGCGCTCGCCCTTGCCGCCCTGGCGATGACTTCCTTCGGCGCCTCGGCCGAAGGCTGGAAGATCCTGCCGATCGTCTCCGATCCCGACTTCAAGCTCGAGCCCACCCTTGCGCTCACGCTCAACCGGGTCGACCCGACAAACGGGAGCGCCGTCAACGCCTACGGGCTCGACTTCAACTTCAAGTGCCTGCTGCTGCAGGATCCGGACGGTCGCATGCGCACGCACCTCAACCTGAGCCGTTCCGACGACAAGGGCACGGACGTCAATGCGTTCGAATTGTCACCGCGCTACACGATACCGCTGGACGGAGGGTTGTCGGTCGGAGTCGGTCCGAGCCTCGGCCTGTTCGATGTGAACGCGGGAACTGCCGAGAAGAATCTCTTCGGCATCGGCCTGGCCGCGGGCGTGAATTACCGGGCCGGCATGCTGTTCCTCGGCGCGGATGTCCGTTACCACGAGACAAGCTCACGCGGCGGGCTGGACTACGATCACTGGGCAGTGGGCGCCAAGGTGGGCGTGAACTTCTGACGGGTGTGCAAGCCGGGCATCAGGGCCCGGCTTCCTTGCGGGGCAGGTGCGGTGCCATGGGCGGTGTCGCGTTGACATGGCGCAAGCACAACAAAGTCGCATAAGTTATCCTGGGCCATGCGCATCCCGTGAGTGCACGGGGTGCGCAGATTCCTTCCATTTCAGGAGACAAAATGAAGTCGCACCTCTGCCTTTCCTTTCTTCTGGCTGTCGGAGTTGCCCTTTCCTCGACGGCCCAGGCGGAAGATGTCGCCGCCATGAAGCGGGAACACCGCACCTGGACCAAGGATCACGAAACCTGGATGTCTACCCACAAGGCGCTGCACCGGGATCACGACCGGATCGAGGCCGCGGTGAAGAAGCTGGGCTCCCTGGTGGCAGGCCACGACACGGTGATTGAGAGCCATGAGTCCGACATCCGCAACCACGAGGAGGCGATCAAGGCCCACGCGGCTGCCTTGGATGGTGGCTCCGCCACGCCGGACCTGTCTGCGCAGCATAAGGAGATGGGTGCGAGGCACGCCAAGTGGAAGCGGGAGCATGCCAAGTTCGACAAGCTGCACAAGCAGCTGATGTCCCTGGTGCGCCAGATCGAGAAGCTTCCCGAGTCCGAGTAGTACCTGTGGGCTGTGAGGGGGGACGGACCGGTGCCCGATGGATGCGCATCCTCCCACGTGCAGCTGTCGCGGCGCGTGGTGCGGTGTTCTCAGCGAAGGTTGGCCCTTGACGCCACCCGCCCCGCGGAGCGACAGTCCGGGAAACCTCACACAACAGGAGATCTCCATGAACCTCGCCCGGGTTTTTCCCGTCATCGCGCTCATCGGCGCGGCAGTGACTGCTCCCCAGGCGCTCGCCCAGGTCCAGTACGCGGCGAAGACCGGTGTCGGCATCATCGCGCCATGTCCGAGTTTCTGCGGCGGGCCTGGCGGGCGCTTTCTGTTCGACACGGACGGCGGTACAAACGTCACCAACAGTTATTCATCGGCCTCCAATGCCGATGGAAACGGGCAGGCAGAGGCCACCCTGACCGGGCCCTCGTCACTGCCCGTCCTGAGGGCGGAGGCGTACTCGATCGGCAGTTCCGAAGTTTCTGCCGAGGCCGGAACGCTCCAGGGGTTCTACGTGGGTCCCGGCGGGTTGCTCGACTACACGCTCGAAGTCGTGCTCACCGGACAGGCGACCCGTTCCGCCATCGCCACGGTGGCGATCTTCCGCGATACCGATCCTACGTCGGATTTCTTCTATACGAGCGACGCTGCGACCATGTTCTTCGAGGTGATTCCGCTCACCGGGGACCTCGAACTCGTCGACAGGATCACCGTTGATCTGCTGGCGGATGGCACACCGCAGACGGCCACGGGCACGATCACGGTCACCGACTTGCAGGCAGGCGATCTGTTCTATGTCTGGGCGACGCTCATCGCGACTGGCCGTAATGGCACCTACGGCGATGCCTACAACACCGTGAACATGGCGTTCACGGACCCGACCGGCCTCTCGCAGACCGCGCCAATTCCCGAACCCGGGACCTGGGCGCTGCTCGCAGCCGGGTTGGGGCTGACGGGTTGGGCAGCTCGTCGACGCCGCGGCTGATGTCTGGCTCGGCACGCCGGGTCGCTGGCTCGATCGCTCGCAACGGGAACGCGGCGGTGACGTGTTCCCCCTAAAGAAGGTGACTTCACTCGATCCGGAAGGCGCGTGACGTGACGCCTGCGTTCGACTTCCTGATGAACGTCGACGTGGACGTGGGTGAGGTCGTCACCCTGGGCCACGGCCCGCTGGGTGAACGCCGCATGGTGAGCATTCTGGGTGGCACGTTCGAAGGATCGGGTTTGCGGGGCGAGGTCCTGCCTGGCACGGACTGGCAGATCGTTCGCAAGGACGGCGTGCTGGACATCGACGCGCGCTATGCGCTGAAAGAGGCCGGCGGCGCGGTAGTCCGCGTGGTGAGCCAGGGATATCGCTACGGTCCGGGCGAGGTGCTCGCCGCATTGGCGCGCGGCGAAACGGTGGACCCGTCCAGCTACTTCTTCCGCACCGTGATGCGATTCGAGACTGGCGCGACCGAACTCGACTGGCTGAACCGCACGATCGCCATCGCGACTGCCGAACGACGGGCACGGCAGGTGTGTCTGAAGGTCTATCGACTGCTTTGACGGCGGCAGGGCGGTGTTCGAAGCCCGGCGCGCTGCCGTTCGGGAGGATCGGGTCCGCTTCTCGTGCTACGGTTGTGCCATCGAGAACGACCTCAAGGAACCCCGATGACCGACCTCGCCGGAAAGTGCCTCTGCGGCGCCGTGCGTTTCCGCGTCGCTGCCGAGCCGGTCGCGACTCGTGTCTGCTGGTGTCGTGACTGCCAGCACATTGCCGCCAATGGCACCGTGAACGTGACGGTACCGACCGAGGCGATCGAGGTATCCGGCGAACTGCGGGATTTCACTAGCGCGGCAGACAGCGGAAACCAGGTGTTGCGCCGCTTCTGTCCGGTCTGCGGCTCCCACCTGTTCGCGAGTTCCTCCGCGCGACCGCATCTCACGGTGGTTCGTGTAGGCAATCTGGAAGACCCATCCTGCGTCCGACCGACGATCAACATCTGGTCCGCGAGCGCGCCTGAATGGGCCTGTCTCGATGCTGCGCTGGAGCGTGTCGAACGGCAGCCGGCGCCGCCGCAGATGTCTCCCTCCAGATAGTTCCTTCACGGGACATGCTATCCGCGGTCAGGCCTGGCTCGTACGGAACACATGCCGTCGCTTCAAGGCCGATGCTGCATCATCGCCTGCGCCATGTCGCGGTCTGCCTGGTGGCGGGAGTGACGCTGTGCGGGTGCCTCTTCCTGCCGAAGACGACCACCGACTTCGACGCGAAGTGCCAGATCGTCACCAGGCATGTGGAACTCGAGGCACAGCAGATGAGCTATATCGGCAACTGCGGTGGAGGGGACCACTGCCTTGGCATGCTGGTTGTCATCGGGGCGATTTCGGCAAGCAGCGCGGTGGTCTCCGGAAGCATCGCCATCGTCGGCAATGTCGTTTACTGGCTGGAAGAGCGGGGCCGATGCATCAGCCGCACGTGACGGAATCGCGGCGGGACCGGCCTGGGCGTCGCGCACGACGAAGGAGGGAAGCATGACATCGACCGACGTGTATCGGATCACCGATCAACTGGACGACGAGACACTCGAAGTCATGGCCGCTCGCCTCGAGGCACGGGGCAGGCATCCGCGTTTCGTCGCCATGTACAACCAGTATCTCGACGCCATGGAGATCGACTCTGCTCGGTCAGTTCTGGATGTCGGTTGCGGCACCGGTGTGATCGCCCGCGCCATCGGGCGCCGGACCGGGTTCTCCGGCAGCATCACCGGTATCGATCGCAGTCCCAGTCTCATCGGTACGGCAGTTCGTCTCGCGCGGGAGGAGGGGCTGGATCGCAGGGTGGCATTCCATGCCGGGGATTCGCACACGCTGAATCTGGACGACGGCGCGTTCGACGCTGTCGTGGCGCATACGCTGTTCAGCCATCTCGACGATCCGCGCGCCGTTCTGGCGGAAGTCGTGAGGGTGCTCGCGCCCGGCGGGAAGGTGGCGATCTTCGACGGGGACTTCGCGTCGATGACATTCGCCGGGGACGATCCCGCCACGGCCAGGGCGATCGACGAGGCGATCATCGGCGCCGTGGTCACACACCCGCGCATCATGCGCGAGATGCCGCAGTTTCTGCGGGAGGCAGGCCTGCGGCTCGTCGCGGCCTTTCCGCATGTCATCGCAGACGTCGGGCGCATGGACTACTGGGCGTCGTCCATCCAGTCCATGACACGCCTGCTGCCGAAGTCGGGCGCCATGACCGAGGGGCAGGCCGAGGCCTGGGCCGCGAACATGACACGCCGGTCGGAGGAAGGCACCTTCTTCGGGGCATGCAACTTCTATGGGTACATCGCGGCAAAGGCCTGACCTCGCGGCCGCACCAGGGGGGTGGTACCTGACCGTTCGCGCCAGACTGCAATCCGGGCCTCGAGTTGCCGGAAATCCTGCCGATGATTAGCTCGGACATGGAGGGCTGCCCGGGGAACTGCGTCGCCGGGAATCCCTCTTTTGCGAAGGCTGGTCCACGAGACGCAGCAGGAAGAGGCGTCCGCGAACGGTGGTATGGTGCGGACAGGCTGCTGTCCTCTGCGTCCTGTCTTAGCCTGCCAATGCCTCGAAAAGGAACTGCAACGTGGCTGCCGAAGAAGCCGTCTGGTCCGGTTCACCTTCCCAGGTTGTCAACGCGGGAAAGTTCATCCTCTGCGCGCTCGCGACGCTGACGGGTATCTTCGCCATTGCGGCGATTCCCTATGCGATCTGGATCTGGCTGGTCGTGAAGAACACCCGCTACGAACTCACGACCCAGAGGCTCAAGCTGCACTCCGGGGTCCTGAACAAGACCACCGACGAGCTGGAGCTGTATCGCGTCACCGACTCGAAGTTCGAACAGCCGTTCTTCCTCCGCCTGTTCAGTCTCGGCAATGTCGTGCTCATCTCGTCCGACGACACCACGCCGACCACGATCATCCGCGCGATTCACGACGGCGGGCCGCTTCGCGAGAAGATCCGCACCTTCGTCGAAGCGCGGCGCGACCAGAAGCGCGTTCGCGTGGCGGAGTTCGAGTAGTCACGAACGGCGAGGCACCGCCCCGGGCAGAGCCCGGGCTACGAGGCGAGTCCCCCGTAGCCCGGACGAGGCGCATCGCGCCGACACCGGGAGCCCCCCCGCTATCGCGGCCGTCTCGCTCCCGGAGAGAAAACTACTCCCGCGTCACCACCAGCGACGAATTCTGCCCTCCGAAGCCGAACGCGTTCACCTGCAGGACGTCGATCTTGCCGGGCGCAGGCTCGTTGATGACGGCGTGAAGTCGTCCCACCTCATCCATCAGTTCACGCTTGTCATGGGTGCCTGCCGTGGGCAGTAGGGCGCCTTCCTGCATGCCGAGCATGCCGGCGAGCAGCCCGAGCGCACCGGCGGGGCCGTGCGGATGTCCGAAGTTACCCTTGGGTGACATCACCCGAAGGGGCTCGGCCCGGTTGCCGTAAATGCGGTTCAGCGCGGCAAGCTCGGCGATGTCGCCTACCGGCGTACCCGTACCATGCGCCACGACGGCATCCACATCGTCCATGCCGCCGGGCAGGCTTGCGTTCTCGACCGCCATTTCCATCACCTTCTGTTCCCATCGTCCTTCGGGCTCGGGAGAAGACGGGTGGTAGCCGTCGGCGAGCGTCGCGTAGCCGCGCAGGCGGCCGTGAATGACAGCGCCTCGCTTGCGCGCGCGCTCGACGCGCTCGAGCACGAACATGCCCGCGCCTTCGCCGAGCATCACGCCGAACCGTTCCTTGTTGAACGGTCGGCAGGTCTTGTAGGGGTCGGGCTGTGGCGTGAACATCTTGTTGTTGCGCGCGCCGAAGAACACCAGCGGGCTGATCGGGCAATCCGTTCCGCCCGCGATCGCGACGTCGATCTCGCCGGCCTCGATCATCTTCGCGGCGATCCCCATGGCGTCGTGAGAAGACGCACAGGCGGTCGCGATGGACAACTGCGGGCCGTGCAGGCCGAAGCGCAACGCGATGTGCGCGGCCGGCATGTTGAGCAGGCAGTTGGCCATGAACTTCGACGAGACGGCATCGGGCCCGGCGGAATCCAGCAGGGCCTGGTTCTCGCCGTCCCAGTCGACGCCGCCCAGCGCACTGCCCACCACCACCGCCGTGCGGAGCGGATCGAAGTTGTCGATGCCGGCTTCGGCCACCGCCTGCGCCGCCGCGGCGATCGCGTAGTGCGCAAAGCGGGCGGAATTGCGCACCACCCGACCCTCCATCCACACCTGCGCGTCGAAATCGTCGATCAGCGACATCCAGATGTTGTCGTGGTCGCTCGCCCCCCGTGCAGGCCCGGCTGCCACCTTGCCCGCGAGCAGGTTGGCGTTGAATGTTTGCAGATCGAGTCCGATGGAGGAGATCACTCCCCGACCGGTGATGGCGACATGTTCCAAGATGGCTCTCCGGATGCTGGCGACCGGATGCTAGAGTGCTCCGGTTGCCGGTCCTTCGCTCGCGCTGAGGACTTGCGCCGATTGTAGCAATGCGATGCCGGCAGGGCGCCCGGTGCTTCGGGCCCGGCTGCTGCGCCGATCTCTGACGGGAGACGCCTTGACCAAGATGAAACTCCGCACCGAAGCCTGGCTGCTGCGCGGGATCAGCAGCCTGCCCGGAGAACTGGCCCTCATGAACGGCACACTCACCTACTTCGTCGCCGGTACCGGGTCCGCCTGGCCGTGGCAGCTTCGCAAGCTCGAGAGGCTGCTTGGCGTGTCCGGTCTCGAGGGCGGCGTCGATACCGGCAGACGGGTCAAGCTCTTCAGCGAACCGGTAGCCGGCGTTCGCGCGTGGTGTCCCTGGTACTACTTCGGAGGCGGCATCAAGATCGCAGTGCGAGGCGTGACCCTGCGCTTCAGCTTCGGCACGCCTGCCAACATGAAGGTGCGCCGCCGGCATCTCGGCGCGGGCGGTGCGCTTCAGGATGTCGCGGACAATCTCGGTGAGATTGTCCTCATGCGGAGCCGCGGGAAGCTCTGGCAGAAGGCATTGCAGAAGGCGGCGGCCGAGTGACGACGGACCGGCGGCTCTGTCTCTCGCGGTTCGCATGACTTTCCGCGATCCCCCGAAAAGAGGTAAAAAGCCACTTCGAGCCCTCACGCCATTGCGGACCACGCCATGAATCGGGAGCAGAACGAGCTTGTGACCAGGATCGGCCCGGGAACCGCCTGCGGCGCCCTCATGCGCAGCTACTGGCAGCCGGTGGCCATGCTGGACGAGTTCGACCCGGTGATCGATCCGCGCATGGCGCAGCGGCCCCTGAAGGCGGTCCGGCTGCTCGGCCAGGATTTCGTCCTGTTCCGGGACGGTGCCGGACGCTGGGGGTTGCTCGATCGGGACTGCCCCCATCGCGGCGCCGATCTCTCCTATGCCCGACATGAGGGCGACGGCGTGCGTTGCCCTTTCCACGGCTGGAAGTTCGACGTGACGGGGCGCTGCCTCGACACGCCCGCGGAGCCGGTCGGCAGCCGCTTGTGCGAACGCGTCCGTCAGCGCAGCTATCCCGTCGTGGAACAGGCCGGCGCGCTGTTCGCCTGGCTGGGCGAGGAGGGCAAGGCGCCGCCCATGCCGGCGTTCGACTGCTTCCTGGCGCCTGCCACCCACAGCTTCGTCTACAAGGGGTTGTGGCGCTGCAACTGGCTGCAGGCGTTCGAAGTCGGCATCGACCCGGCGCATCCTTCCTTTTTGCACCGGGTACTTGCCGACGCGCCGCTGGAAGCCCTCGGTGACAACCCCGCCGGGATGCAGTTTCGCAGCGCGAGTGCCGGTGACGTCCACGGCGAGCGCTGGCCCATGTCGCGCATCATGCGCGAGTTCTGTCGGCCCGAGATCAGCTCCGAGCCCGCGCCCTGGGGCTATCGCATCACGGCACTGCGCCCCATGACGGACGAACTCACGCACGTGCGTATCACCCACGGCGTGTTTCCCCACACGTTCGTGATCCCGCTGTCCGAGACGCTCACGATCACGCAGATGCACGTGCCGGTCGACGACGAGAACACCTACTGGTACGCGTTCTTCACGAGCTTCGCCGGCCCGGTCGACAAGGACGCCATGCGCCGACAGCGCGACCGATTCATTCCGCCGCCGGACTACGTTCCCAAGGTCGGCCGACGCGAGAACTGGGGCTACGATCCCGATGAGCAGCGGGAGCGCACGTTCCTCGGCATGGGCGAGGAGGACATCAACGTCCACGACCAGTGGGCGGTCGAAAGCATGGGCGCCATTCAGGATCGAACCCGCGAGCATCTGGGTACGTCCGACCGCATCATCATGGCCAACCGGCGCCTGTTGCTGCAGGCCATCGAGACCGTTCGAAACGGTGGTGTCGCGCCGTTCATCGGGGATGCGGCGCAAGCCGATGCGCAGGCGGGACCCGATACGGTGGACGGCATCGCGCCGGCGGCCGAGTGGGCGAACTGGTGGCGGGAGCGCGTCCAGGCCAAGCGCGACGGCGCGCCCTGGATCGCGCGGGACCGTCGCGGCGTTCCCGCATGAGGCCGTTCCTCCGGCGCTGCGGACTCTACGATGCCGCCCGTGAGGCGGCGGTCGAACGGGTCCTCGGCCTGATCGATGCCGAAGGCCTGGAACTCGTGCGTGTGGGCTGGTGCGATCTTCATGGTGTGGTGCGCGGCAAGACGCTGACGGCCGACGCCGTGCGCGGTGCGTTGCTCGACGGCGTGGGCATGGTGAGCACGCTCATGCTGAAGGACATCGCCGACCGCACGGCGTACCCCATCTTCGAACCGGGCGGCGCCGACAGCCTCCCGGGCTTCGGTCAGGGCAACAACTTCGTGCTGCTGCCGGATCCCGACAGCTTCCGCGTCCTGCCCTGGGTGGAGACCACGGGATGGCTGCGCGCGCAGCCGTGGCTGACCGATGGCAGCCCGGTCGTCTTCGATACCCGTCGCATTCTCGAAAACGCTCTCGCGCGCCTTCGCGAGAAGGGCTACCGCATGGTGTGCGGGCTCGAGGTCGAGTTCCACATCTACCGGATCGAGGACGCGAGTGCGCAGATGGATCCGGACGATGCCGCGTGGCCCGGTGAGCCGCCGCGGGTATCGATGATTCATCCCGGGTATCACCTGCTCGGCGAGGACTGGTTCGATCTGGCCGAGCCCGCGCTGCGCATCGTCCAGCGCACGGCGCAGTCGTTGGGCCTGCCACTGCTGTCGTTGGAGGTGGAACTGGGGCCCAGCCAGGTGGAAGCCGTCTTCGCGCCGACCGATGCGCTTACCGCGGCGGACAACATGGTGCTGTTTCGCAGCGCCGTGAAGATGGCGCTGCGCCGCGCGGGCTACCACGCAACCTTCGTGTGCCGCCCGCCCTTCCGGAACGTGATGTCGAGCGGCTGGCATCTGCACCAGTCCCTCGTGGATATCGGACGCGGACGCAATGTGTTCCAGAGGGACGAGCCCGCCCCGGATGCGTTACCGACGGATGCGCATTGCGTGCTGTCCGATCTCGGTGCGCACTACCTTGCCGGGCTGCTCGCGCATGCCCGCGGCGCGACGGTGTTCTGCACGCCGACGGCCAACGGCTACGGACGCTTCCGACCGAACGAGCTCGCACCCCAGTCGGTGCTGTGGGGACGCGACAACCGCGGCGCCATGCTTCGCGTGGTGGGCGAGAGCGGCGATCCGGCCACGCGCATCGAGAATCGCGTCGGCGAACCGGCAGCGAACCCGTACCTCTATCTCGCGTCACAGATCCACGCCGGGCTCGACGGCATCGAACGGGAGTTGCCTGCGCCGCCGGGCACGCAGTCACCCTATGCGAGCGGTGGTGCGGAGCAACTGCCCACGAGTCTCGCCGAGGCGCTCGATGCGCTGTCGCAGGACGAGGTGCTCGGCGAGGGTTTCGGCGCCGGTTTCATCCGCTACTTCGACACCATCAAGCGTCAGGAGGTGAGTCGACTGGACCAGGCGGAGGACAAGGAGGCGTTCTACCGCCGGGAATTCTTCGGGCGCCTCTGATCCGATGATCACTGTTCGTTTCGTGTCGGCGGGCATCGACGGCGAAGGGACCGTGCAGTCGGTTCCGGCCAAGGCGGGCCAGAGCGTGATGCAGGCTGCCGTGGCAGCGGGCGTACAGGGCATCGCCGCCGACTGCGGCGGGATGCTCACTTGCGCGACGTGCCATGTCTTCGTGGACGCGGCCTGGCGCGATCGCCTCGTGCCGCCGGACGCGGACGAGCAGTCGATGCTGGACTTCACGGCGACACCGCGCGAGGCGAACAGCCGGCTCAGCTGCCAGCTCGTGCTCACCGAGGCGCTGGACGGATTGACGGTGAAGCTGCCGGCCTCGCAATACTGAGTCCTCGGTCCGGCGCGGAATGCACAAGCGGACCGCGCACGCTCTCCTTATCGCACCGCACTGCGAATCAGCATCGGGGAACCGGATACCGTCAGGGTCCGCACTCCCGCCATGGACGCGGCAGCGCCGAACAGATCGGCGCGCGACTGGGCAGCCCAGTCCGCGGGGACGGACAGCGTGGTCGTGGCGCCTTCGCTCCAGACGATCCAGCCGCGGGTTCCGTCGGTCATGCGCAGATGCAGAGTCCAGAGGCCCGAGGTCTGCCGCGTCACGGACAGAATGCGGGCACCGATCATCCACGTCTGGACCACGCCGAGCGCCCTGCCGGCCGGCGTCAGGTCGAGACCGTCCGGGGTCGTCGTGGCTGCACAGAACGCCAGCGCGGGTCCCCATGTGTACCAGTTGAAGCGGTTGGCCCCGGCCGCGAAGCTCGCGAGGTACATACGCGCCAGAAACATCGCTCCCATCGTCGGCGGCGTCGTCGTGTCGCCCGCGGCGGCCTCGGTGTGCCAGAGCGGCTTCATCCCGGCTCCGCGGGCCCGTAGCACCTGGCGGAGATTCGCGAACGCGGCGAAGAGTCCCTCCGGCGGCGTGGCGTAGTGGTGGTAGCCGATGATGTCGACGAACGCGCCCCCGCCGAGCGCCAGGAACTCGTCCATCCAGCCGACGCTGTAGGGGGAAGGGGAGATGACGCTCGCTGCGGGATCATTGGCGCGCACGATGACAAAGGCCTCGCGGGTGAGCTCCACCAACTTGGCAACGGACCCCGAGTAGAAGGTCGGGTCATTGGGTTCGTTCCAGATTTCGTAGAAGTGGATCCGGCCCCGGTAGCGCCTCACCACGGCGGTGACGTAGTCGCGCCAGTCCTGGATGTTCGCCGGTTCGGCCGGCGCGCCGGCCCCGTTGTACGAGACATCCGCCGGACGGGCCGAGGCCCACAGCGGGGACTGGCCGAGGGTCAGCGTGATCTGCATCCGCCGCTGTTCTGCTTCCCGCACGTACTGGTCGAGCAGGCTGAAGTCGAACTGACCCTTCGCCGGTTCGAGCGCGGCCCAGTGCGTGTTGGAATCCCAAAGGCGCAGAGCCGTCACCGGCACAGTCGGCCAGCTCCAGCCTCGATTGGCGCCGGTCAGCGTGACGTCGTCGACCTGAAACGTGCCGGTCGAACTGGTGCGAAGCATGATCAAGCCTTCGCGAGACCCGTTCACGAGCCCGCTCACTGAAACCTGCTGCCAGTTGCCCGTGAGCACGACGTCGCGGGCGGCATGATCGGTGAAGGGGGCGCCGGCCTCGCGCAGCGCAAGGGTGACTGCCATTCCCGGTGTGCCGCGCAGCCACGCGGACAACGTGTACGTCCCGCCGGCCGCGAGATATTGAGATCGCACCAGTTGCACGGCGCCGCTTCGCACGGCGCGCACATCGACCTTCTGCGACGCGAGTCCGGACCGCGGCGCCACGAGGTCCTGCGAGTACTGCACGTCGACGTCGGCCCAGTCGGAGTTGTCCTGCCACCAGTTCGCGATCTGTCCGGTGATGGTGCGCCGCGAACTTACGAGCCGCCGGTAGGGCGCCTCGAACCCGGGGTTGCGGATCTGCGTGTCGGCCAGCCCGTTCACGTGCATGCCGAACTGGGACCCGATCGTCACGCCGATCGGGGGAAACGGTGCCGGCGAGCCGGAGACATAGCGGAGGCCCACGTCGTCGACGTGGATGACGCCGGCCTGCGAGGCCGAGATCATGAGCATCGCGGTAGTGGACTCCGTCACGAAGCCCGGTAGCGAGATCTCCCGCCAGGTTCCCGTGAGTTCCACCTGCTTGTCCGCATAGCGGGTCCACGGCGGGGAATCCTTCTGCAGTCCGATGCTCACCCGCATGCCGGCTGTGCCCTTCAGCCAGACGCTCGGCGTATACCGGCGGCCGGCGACGAGCGGAACGTTCTGGAGGAACTGCATCTCGCCGCTGCGCACGGCGTCGATCGATATCTTCTGCGCGGAGCGTCCCGAACGCGGGGTGGCGTTGTCCTCCGCATAGCGCACGTCGACATCGGCCCACGCGGAATTGTCTTCCCAGCCGAGCGCCACCTGTCCGCGGATGCGGGCCGATCCTGCCAGCGTCGCGTAGGCGCCTTCCAGGCCAGCATTGACGACCGGCACGGCCGTGGGCGCGGAATCGCAGACGAGGCGGGCATCGGCCCAGTTGGCGGCGTCGAGCGTCGTGCCGTCAGCGCCGTCGAGCGTCTGCAGGACGAGTTCCCTCACTTGCGACACGTCGAGGTGCACGGGCAGCGCCGGGCTGTTGCCACGCATCACGCCGGACTCGAAACGAAGCGCACCGTCCAGCCAGATGCGGAACACGACTGAGCCCGCGTCCCCGACTGCTGCGCCGAGGTGACTGTCGTTCACCCCCACGACGACTCGCAGTTCCGTGCATTGACGATTCAGCGAGTACGCGATGCGCGAATTGCCGAAGGTGCCGAGGCCTTTGGCAAACAGGGTGGAATTGATGATCAGAGGAGAGACGACACCCGTCGCGGTGGCGCCGTGGGCACGGTCGCGTTCAACCGACCCCTGCGTGGTCGAGGAACTCGTCCACGTCAGATCGGAAAGAAACAGCTCTCCCGGGGCGGTGCCGGTCTGAGCGCGGACGCCTGCCGTGCCCAACATGGCGAAAATGGCAGAAGCTGCTGCGAGGTCGCGAAAGATGCGTAGTGCGGATGCCATGGCGAACGTCCCCTGCACCCCTCGATAACGGCGTCCTCACGGCGCGCAGATTCCTTTCCGGAAATCGACGTGCAACGAGTTTCCCCAAGCCCCGCTTGAAGATTAGGGGAAGAGGCAGGTCCGCACAACTGTCGTCGAAAGACGTCGCACCTGTTCAGGCAGAAGGGGCGATGGGGGTGGGACCGTACCGTACCGAGCTGCCGAGGCACGGGCCGCAAGGGCCCGCGCCTCGTCCCGCTCAGTTTCTGACGCCGGTCGCCAGCTTCGGCGTTTGCGCCTTGGGCAGCAGAATGATGATGAGCGCGCCGACCAGCGCCAGGGCGGAGAGCGCGAAGAACGCGGCCTCCGTCGCGCCGCCTGCCGCGGTCCGGATGGTGCCGATGAGGTCGGGGCCGAAGTAGCCGCCCAGGTTGCCCACGGCATTGATCCAGGCAATACCCGCCGCTGCAGCGGTGCCGGACAGGAATGCCGTCGGCAGAGACCAGAATGTCACAACGCATCCTGCCCAGCCCGACGTGATCAGGGTGAGCGCGATGATCGAGACGACGGGCGACTTGTGCGCCACGGCGAGCACCAGCAGGCCCACCATCGTGACGAGCATGCCGGTGGCGCAGTGCCAGCGACGCTCGCCCGTGCGATCGGACCGACTGCCCCAGTAGACCATCGATGCGATGCTGGCGCCCCAAGGAATCATGCTGATCAGGCCGACCTTGAGGAGGTCCTTCTTGTCGATGCCGAGTTCCTGGATGATCGTCGGCATCCAGAACCCTACGGCATAGAAGCAGGTCGCCAGCGCGAAGTACACGGCCGCCAGGGCCCACACGCGCCCGTCCTTGAAGGCGCCGGAGAAGCTGTGCGTGCCGCCGAGATCGCCCTTGGCGGCGTTGTCCTCCTCTATGCGGCGGACGAGAAGGTCGCGTTCGTCTTCCGTGAGCCACTTGGTGGTCTTGGGGCCGTTGGGCAGGATCACCAGCACGAGCGCGCCGATGATCACGGAAGGAATACCTTCCAACAGGAACAGCCATTGCCATCCTCGCCAGCCGTGAACCCCGTCCATGAACTGCATGATGGCGCCCGACACCGGGGAGCCGACGAGTTGTGCCGTGCCGATGGCAGTCATGAACAGGGCGACCATCTTCGCGCGGCGGGCGCCGGGGAACCAGTAGGTGAGGTAGAGGATCACGCCGGGGAAGAAGCCCGCCTCGGCCACGCCCAGCCAGAATCGCAGGAAGTAGAAAGTGAACTGCGCGTCCGTGCAGTGGAACATCGTGGCGATCGAACCCCAGTGGATATCGCCCGTGAACATGAACGCCGAGGAGATGAGCCCCCAGGTGATCATGATTCGTGCGATCCACATGCGCGCACCGACCTTCTCGAGGATGACGTTGCTCGGCACCTCGAAGACGAAGTAGCCGATGAAGAAGATGCCGGCGCCGAAGCCGTAGATCGCGTCGCTGAACTGGAGATCGTTCGCCATCTGCAGCTTGGCGAAGCCCACGTTCACGCGATCGAGAAACGCGACGATGTAGCAGAGGAACAGGAACGGAATGAGACGCGCGGCGGCCTTCTTGTAGGTGGCCTCCTCGAACTGCGGTGTGATCGTGGTAGCCACGGTGGGCTCCTCCCTGGTTCGTTGTCGTTGTGTCCTGCATTTGGGTGCAGCGCGCCTTGAACCTCGAGGCAACCCTGGGCGCAGTGTACTCGGCTCCGGTATCGTTCACATCGGCTTGGCCGGAGAGCGGCAAGGCGTTCGATTCGATGAGCGACGGGATAAAGGCGCCGCTGACGCGTCAGGGCGTCCAGCGAACCGCGACGAACGCGTTGCGTTCGGGCATCGGGTAGAGGCCGCCGCTGTAGGCGATGGTCGCGTAGGCGCGATCGAACAGGTTGCGGATGCCGGCCGAGAACTGGAACTTGCCGTAGTCGATTCTGACGGAGGCGTCCCAGACCGTGTAGGAGGGCAGTCTCGGGAAGTCCCGATTGCTGAAGTCGTTGCCGTCGAAGCGCGGTCCCACGTGCCGCGCACCCAGCGCCCAGCGCACACCTGCTGGCTGTGACCACTCCACCTCGGCCGAGGCCGTCACCCGCGGGACGAGCGGCAGGTCGGTGCCCTGGTTGCCCAGTTTGGGAATCACATAGCCGCCGCTGGCCCGCACGGCAATCGAAGGCGTCACGCGCCATCGCAGTTCGGCCTCGCCGCCGATCCGACGCGTGGGTTCCGCGAGATTGCGGTTGAGGCTCACGTTGCCGAGCGCGTCCGCCCCGAAGAACACCTCGTCCCGGACCCGCATGAGAAACAGCGCCGCGGACCACTCCAGCGAGTCGCTCACCGAATGACGCATCCCGGTCTCGAAGGTCAGGCCCCGTTGCGGCCGCAGGTCCGTGGTGGCGAGCAGAAGCTCGTCGACGTTCGGATTGCGGAAATGCCTCGTGACGCTGGCGAAGGTCGTGAGCGTTTCGCGGGCCTGCCAGGTCAGGCCGAGTTCGAGGGCGTGATTGCGCCACGTGCCGCCCTGCGTGGCCTGCCGCCGATAGGCGTTCACGCAGTCGACCTGCCGGACGATCGGCACGGGCACGAGCACCACGCCCGGACCGGGATCCACGTCGACCAGCGTGGTGTCGTTCACGGTCCGGCAGTCGCCGCTGGTGAAGCGGGTATCGTCGGCCCGGGTGTCGAACCGGTCCACCCGGAGCCCGCCCATGAGCGAGAGGGTGTCGGTTGCGCGCACTGTCGTTGCGGCGAACATCGCCCCGGAAGCGACCGTACCGGCACGTCGCGTGGACACGTCCAGGATCGACTGACCGTTCTCCGTGCGCGCGTAGTCGGCCGAGAACATCTCGAGCCCGGCGTTGAAGTCGTGGCTCCGGCCGAAAGCGGCATAGGCGCGGCTGTAGCGAAGCTGCACTTCCTGGCGCCGGGAGTCGATGGCCGAGCGCTGGTTCGCCAGCGGGATCGACGGATTGAAGCCGAGCACGAAAGGGTTCTCTCGATCGCGGTAGTGCCACCGCAGTTCCAAGAGGCCGGCAGCCCCGAGGTCGGCCTGACCGCCCAGTGTGAATCGCCGGTCGTCCGTCCGGCTTTCGTCGTGAGGATTGGAGGTCGCCCGCCGGCCCGCCGTGCCCGACGCGAAAGCGGCAGCGCTCACCGGTCCGGGCAGACCCGACGTGTCCTGGTGGATCGCGACGCGGCCATACAAGTCGAGGAACGAGAACCGCCCCGTGGGCGAGACGCGCACGGATGCCGCTGCGTCGCGCGCGGACACGTCGCCGTTTGCCCGGAAACCATCGGTGTCGAATCGCTGCCCGTCCAGGCGCAGTTCGACCGCGCCGATCCGCGTGGCGCCGGATACGCGCAGGGCATTGGTATTGTAGGACTCCCGCCGGGCGGACGCCTCGAATTGCGGACCCTTGCCGACGCCCCGCTTCGTGCGGATGTCGATCACCCCGCCTACCGCGCCATTGCCGTACCGGACGGCACCACCGCCGCGGAGGATCTCGATGCGTTCGATCTGCGAGAGCGGAATCGACGAGAGATCCGCCCCGGAGAGGTCCGACTCGTTCTGGCGAACGCCGTCGACCATCACGAGCACGTTGCTGCCGGCGGCGGCACCCATGCCACGGATGTCGATGGTGGCGCGCTTGTCGCCGCCGAAGTAGCTCTGCAGATTGAGGTTGGGTTCGCGGGCGAGCAGTTCGCCCACAGTGATCGCCGTGGAGCGTTCGATGTCGTCGGCGGTGATGATCGAGACGCTGTGAGGTGTGGTCCGGAGCGTGCCGTCGGGGGCGGCAGCCGACACGACGATCTCACGCATCTCCAGAACGCGTCCCGGGCCGGCCGCGATGGCCGCAATCGGAAGCGCGCTCAGGAGAAGCGCGAAAGCTGCCGGCCGCCGATGAGGGCGCCGGCGACCCGATGCGCCCGGTGGGGGCGCGGGGTCAGCGACGGCGCCGGGCCGCAGGCGCCAGCAGGGCAAGGCCAATGGCGAGCATGGCGTACGTGCCCGGCTCCGGTACCGCGGCCACCGTGAGGTTGTCCATCGCGAAGTACGCCGGCGTGTTGATGCCGAACGGCCCGGAATCGGACGAGGCGAGCTCGAAGTGGAGAGAACTCACCGCCCCGAGGCTGGCGAGATCGGTCTTGAGCCAGCTGGAGATGATGAAGTCGCCGACGCTCGCCGGCGAACGGTAGTCGGCGAGCGAAACCGTTAGGCTGCCCGTCATGGCATTGGCCGCGTTGCGGCCGATGATGGTCAGGGTGAAGAAATCCGGATCATTGCCGGTCACCCCGCCGAATTTCTTGGCGAAGCCGTCGCCGTTCAGCATGGAGAGCGCGGCATAGGTCGTGTTGGCGAAGTAGGCGGACTCGACGATCACCGGCGCGGCGAAGGTGATGACCGGCGCTGTCCCGCCGAGGTACGCGATGCCGTACTGGGACGAGCCGTTGTGGCCGCTGCCCGGAAAGGCGCTGTACTGGTTATTGAAGGTGCCGTCGGTGGTGTCCGTCTTGCTGGAGTAGGCCCAACCCGACCAGCAGCAGCCGCCGCCGAAGTCGGAGAACTCGTAGTTGAAGGTCGCCGCGCCGCTCGTGAACGTGCTGGTCGCGCCGGGAGCGTAGTAGCCGTTCGGGCCCGGCGTCAGGTCTTCGAACGTCGTGACGGCGGCCAGGGCGGGCAGGCTCGTCGCGAACACCGCCGAGGCGGCGATCCAGCGCTTGATGGAAGTCATGGTCTCGTCCTTGTCTTGTGGGGGAGTGCGTCAGGCGGCAGTGCCGTTGCCGCCACGGGCGCGGTTGCGCGCATGGCGGGCACCGAGGGGCAGCAGGACGGCGCCGGCCACCAGCATCCAGAGCGTGGACGGTTCGGGCACGGGCGCGGCCGTGAGGTACATCGCGCCGACGGCGTCGAGATCGAAGCCGCCGCTCATCTGCGTGGGCGTCGGGTCGTAGATCGGGCGCCCCAGGCTGTCCTTCACGGAACCGTCGCCGAGCACATCGACGATGCGGATGTGCGTGATGCGGTTGACGTTTAGTGTCGGAACGGCGCTCAGCGTCTCGAGATCGAAGGGCGTACCGAAGCCGCCCCGGTACTTGCCCGCGAGCCCGTCAAGATTGGTCGGGTCCAGCGTGCCGAATGCCGGGACGGGGTTGGCCGTCAGCGAGAAGTTCGGGAAGCGGTAGAAGTTGGTGCCGTCCGACGAGACGTCGACGAAAGCGACTTCCAGGAAGGTGTCACCGAAGCTGTTCTCGAACACCGCGAAGTCGGCGCCGGGCCCGTTGGCGATGGGCGTGGCGAAGGAGAGAACGATGCTGCCGCCATCTCCGAGCGATACGACTTCCGTGGGGACGCCGGTGGCGGGGCCGAGCGCCTCGTTAGGGTCGATGAACGGCGCCGAGGCGTTGGTTCCAGGCGTGTAGGCGCTGAACTTGGTGGCCCAGCCGGCGATGGCACTGGAACTCATCGGGATAGCGGTGGAGCCGGGCTGACCGGCGGCGGGCGCGTAGGGCCCCGCCTGCGCGACGCCTGCCCCCAGCAGAGCGATCGCGCCAAGCACGATGTTGCGATACATGATGTCTCCCCTCCGTGCGACCTGGGCAGATCGGACGGCACGACGTGAAAACACCGTTGCGTGCGGGACAGGGGGTGAGGATCGAAGGGCCGGCAATGCGGAGAGGCCGGGCGATGCGGATCGCCACCGCCTTGCCGCCCACCGCAGCAATCGGTGCTTCGTGGCCCGCGTGAGCGGACCGACATCAGGCCGGTCTCCGGGCTTGCGAGTACTGCTGCACGACCCGCCTTCCCATGCAGTTGCACAGTGGCAGAAGGGGTCGCGCCGCTCGCTTACCGTTGCGGGGGCAGCGCCGGAATTGCAATCGGCATCCTGGATGCCGAGCACTCACCGAACTTCCCGTTTCACCCGCGCACCGGAAGGGCGCAGGCACCTGACGGTCGGAAGACTAAGCCGTGGGGTTGTCCTGCGTCAAGGGGAAGGGGCGGCCGGGGCGAGGGCCGCACGGGACGAAGATGCGTCCCGTGCGGGTCCGTCGGGGACGGGAACCACGGCCGCGGCGCGTGACTACTTCGTCTTCACCTGCTTGAAGTTCTTCGGCACGACGAAGGTCGAGTCACGCACCGGTTCCACCCGGAAGGACTTCACTTCGGTCGTGAACGACAGGATCGGCTTGCCTTCCATCTCCTGCGCCGTGCGCTTGGATTCCTTCTTGATGAAGTAGGAGGTGATCGTCGAGATGATGTCGCCGCCGCTGGTGGGGATGGACTCGGTCTCCGCTTCCTCGGCCTGCTGGGGCTTCTGGTCGGCGCAGGCGTCGCCCTTCATGTCCCAGGTCAGGGTCTTGCGGATCGGGTAGCCCTTGATCTTGTCCATCTCCTTGCCGGCCTTCATGAAGGCCGAGGTGTCCACGGAGCCGAGGATGGTCGCGAGGTAGGTTTCCATCATCCTGAGGGCCTCCGCCGGCACGACCGGGGCGACACCCGCTCCGCCCTTGCCTGCGAGCATTTCCGCGGCGAACGCCTTGGCATAGGCTTCCTCCATCGCGACGGCCTCGCGCATCTCCGGGGTGATGGCGGTGGTCCACATGTCGATCGCGACCTTGCTCGTGGTCGTGCGCGCCTTCGGATCCGACACGGCGACGATCCACGACACCTGGTACTGCTCGGTGTCGAAACCGTTGATGTTGCTCTTCTGACCCGTGGGCGTGACCTTGAGCTCCGATTTCGTCACCTTCGCCGTGCATTCGGGCGGCGCGGAGGGCTTGTCCGCGGGCTTTGCGGGCTCGGCAGCGGTCGGCTTCATGCCCTGCGGCAGCGGGCACCCGGTGATGGGGCACTCGACATAGGTTTTTTCGGGCACGTCGAGCGTCCAGACGAGCTTGCGGTCCAGGCGCTCGATGCGGCCCTCTTCCTTGTTGCCCACCAGGAAACGCGTGACGGTGCCGGTGCCCTTGAGCGTGGAGTCTTCCCGGCGCATGTCCGCCCGGGTGAAGGTCTTGTTCGTGCCCGCCATCGGGACGAACCCCTTGATGCCGTCACTCGTGAAGGTCGACTCGAGCACGGCTGTGGGGACGGCGGGCGTGGTGTCGGGTTCCGGGCCCGACGCACAGCCGGCGGCGACGAGGGCGAGGGGAAGGAGCGGTAGGAGCTTGCTGGGCATGACGGTATTCCTGGGTGTTGATGGGAGTGCGCTCGTGCCGGCGCGACATGCCGGCATGCTGTCAGGATGCCGCGGCCATGGCCGCTGGTGTGACTCGATATCGGCAAGATGTGCGTTGACCGAAGCCCGCGCCACCTCTCCGGTGTCGCCAGGCGGCTACGGTTGCGGGAGCGTTCCGATAACGTTCGCACGGATGTCGATCCCCGTCCATATGAGGTTCTGCGGACTACGAATGCGCATGGCATCCGGGCTACACTGCCCGTGGCGGTGTCGAATGCCAGGACACGCGCCCAATCGGCGGGAGGAATGACCATGGCGGACAAGAATCTGCTTTTCTTCATCCACGGAATCGGCCAGCAGCGCGATGGCTGGATCGACGCGGATGACGGCCCCGTGAAGGCGCTCGACAAGGCCATGGGCCTCTACGAGTGCTTTCCGGCAGGCACGAAGCTGCGGGATGTGGTGGACGTGGTCGAGGTGCGCTACGACGACATCTTCGACGACCAGATCCAGCGCTGGACCGATCAGGTGAAGGGCCTGCCGGTGGGCGGCCCCGGCACGGACTGGGTGGCAAAGCTCCAGGAGTTCTGGACCCGCGCCAACACCGACAAGAAGACCTTCACGGACTTCGGCGGTGACATCATCCTCTACCGCGGTTTCGATCTGCTCGCGCGTTCCGTGCGGCTGCGGGTCAACAAGATTCTTCTCGCCGAGATCTACAAGCGCCATCTCGACAGCCTGGCATCGGGCAAGCGCGCGCCCGAGGTCACCGTGGTCGCGCACTCGATGGGGACGGCTGTCACCTACGACTCCCTGTTCTCGCTCTTCACCGGCAGCTGGTTCGCCCAGGGGGACGAGGTGCTGGCGCAGGCCAAGATGACCGACGAGCAGAAGGCCCTGTTCGCCCAGGCGCTGAAGGACATCGAGTCCCCTGCGGGCACGTCGGTGCCCGTGCGCCTCAACGCGCTGTTCATGGTGGCCAATACCTCGCGCCTGCTGTCCCGGTGGGACGCCGCGCAGGTCAATCCGATTCTCAAGCCGGGCGCCGCCACGCGTTCCTTCTACAACGTCAACCACGCGCTGGATCCAGTCGGTCGGGTGCAGCCGTTCCAGATCCCGTCGGACTGGAACAAGTCCCGCGCGAGGAACATCGCCGTGACCCACCTGCATCAGGAGAACATCCACGCGCTGTCGCACTACCTCGCGAATCCCGCCGTGCATGGCCGCCTGTTCAGTGCTGTGCTCGGGGAGGAGGGCGGGTTCACCCAGGTGTGCTTCGACCGTGCCCTCGAACTCGCGGACACGCCGGAGTGGAAGGCGCTGGGCGGGACGCTCGCGACCCAGGCGCAGGGCGAGATCGACAAGGTGCGCAAGAAGCTGGAGGAGATCGCGGCCGCGCTGGACCAGGAGGACCTCTTCGGCCTCATTGAGCGGCTCGACGAATTCAACCGCCGCGTGATCGGAGGTGCCGCATGAGCGCCGCCCTTCGTTGGACACTTCTCCTTTGGGTGTTCGTTGCGACGCAAGCCGTCGCTGCGGTCACCATGCCGGCGGACGAACCGCCGACGATCTGCGGCCGCAAGCTCGATGTCGCGGCCGAGCTCTCCTGGCGGCAACTCTGGCCGGAGCTCGGATTGCAGCGGGTGCTGCGGGAACCGGGCAGTCTGCCCGCGCCCGAGGTGCCGCGGGTGGTCCAGGGTGTGGCGAAGAAGTTCCGCTTCCTGCATCCGGACGCGGTGGGCCAGCCTGACTCTCTCGTGTTCCTGCAGGTGCTCGACGACATTGCCCAGGGCCGCCGCACGCTGCAGTCCGTCGACTGGGGCGTGGTGGCCAACCAGGAAGAGAGGCGCGTCGACATTCTCGAGACGGAAAAGGAGGGCGCGATCCGCTTCGACTGCAAGGCCGCGCAGACGCCGCCCATGTATCGCGAGGACATCGCCCGGCTCGCGCGGGTGCTGGAGAAGATCCAGAACTTCGCGAACACCGCGCCGCTGATGGTGATCAACGCGACCGTCGCCCTGCGCGAGAAGCAGGCCACCGATCTCCTGCGCAACGGCCTCACCATGACGCCGTGGGAGATGAAGCTGAACGAGCGCTTCCTCAGCGACGACGACGCCCGCTCCGGCTTCAACCGCCAGATCATCTTCCTGCGGCCTTCCGCCGGCACGGAGATGAACACGCGAAGCCGTGCAGCCGCCGATCTCCAGGGCAGTCTCGCGATCGAGCCCATCGGCATGGTCTGGTATCTCGACCCTGAGAAGAACGACTACCGCGAATGGGTGGGGGTATCGGCGCTCGTCACCTCCAGCACCGACGGCGGCCTGGGGTACGGGGCATTGGTGCGCTACGGCAATTTCGCCGCGGGTCTTGCACTGCACAAAGCCGAGAACGGCGGCCGCGATGACGTGTACCTGTTCCTCGGCGTGGATCTCATGAACCTGCTCGACAGCAAGCGCTCGGACCTCGAAGCGTTCGTCGAGAAGTACCGCGGCCGGGTGCGCCAACTCAAGTAATGCGGACTTCCCGGAGTCGGCGCGTTCGCGCCTCGTCCGGGCCACGGCGAGTCGACGTGTAGCCCGGACGAGCCCCGCAGGGGCGACTCCGGGGCGATGGTTGCGCGGTCGGTGTTGCGTTGCGATTTTCCCGGAGTCGGCGCATCCGCGCCTCGTCCGGGCTACGGCGAGTCGACGTGTAGCCCGGACGAGCCCCGCAGGGGCGACTCCGGGGCGATGGTTGTGCGGTCGGTGTTGCGTTGCCATGTTCCCGGAGTCGGCGCCGAAGGGGCGACTCCGGGGCGATGGTTGCACCGCCGATGTTGCGTCGCGACGTTCCCGGAGTCGGCGCGTTCGCGCCTCGTCCGAGCTACGCGGTGTCCCCGATCTGCTTGTCGTCACCCGCATCCCCTGTCATCCTCCGCGGCCGAGTCTGCGGAGCGTTGTCATGGAAGACGGGTTTGAGCGCCGGACCATTCTCAAGATCTCGTGGCGACTGCTGCCGCTCATCGTCGCGAGCTATCTGGTCGCCTACATCGACCGGACGAACGTCGCTTTCGCTTCGCTCACCATGAACAAGGATCTCGGCATCAGCTCGTACGCGTACGGGTGGGGCGCTGGCATCTTCTTCCTGGGCTATGCGCTGTTCGAGGTGCCCAGCAATCTCATCCTCGATCGCGTCGGCGCCCGCCGCTGGATCGCCCGCATCATGATCACCTGGGCAATCGTATCCGCGGCGATGGCTCTCGCCACCGGACCGACGAGTTTCCTCGTGCTGCGTTTCCTCCTCGGCGTGGCAGAAGCCGGCTTCTTCCCCGGCGTGATCTACTACCTCTCGATCTGGTTTCCAGCCCGATACCGCGGGCGCGTGATCTCCGCGCTGTTCCTGGCGGTTCCGGTCTCCAATGCGCTTGCCTCGGCAATCTCCGGCGCCATCCTCGAGATGGACGGCATCGGCGGGCTGCGCGGGTGGCAATGGGTCTTCATCCTCGAGGCGATGCCGGCGGTGCTGCTCGCCTTCGTGGTTCTGCGTCAGATGACCGACCGTCCCGCGGCGGCGGCGTGGCTCGACGACCGGGAGAAGGCGTGGCTCGAAGGTGAACTCGCTGCCGAGCGAAGTGCCGTGCAGGCCGGTGGTCACCTGAGCGTGCGCAAGGCCCTCACTCATCCGCGTGTGCTCATGCTGTCGCTGATCTACATGACCAGTGTCACCGCGAGCTATGGCATCGTGTTCTTCCTGCCGCAGATCGTGAAGGGATTCGGCCAGTCGAACGTGATGACCGGTCTGCTCACCGCGATTCCGTACACGATCGGGGTGCTCGGGCTGCTCGCGTGGGGCTGGTCTTCGGACCGGCACCACGAACGCCGCTGGCACCTCGCTGCGGCAATGGCGGTCGCGGCGGTCGGCCTGTTCGGCGTGGCCTGGCTCGGCCAGTCCTACTGGGCGCTCGCCGCGATGTCCGTGGCGACCATCGGGCTGTACGGATCGCGCCCGTGCTTCTGGCCGATGCCGTCGATGTTTCTCACGGGGGCCGCGGCAGCCGGCGGTATCGCCCTCATCAATTCCCTGGGCAATCTCGGCGGCTACGTGGGGCCGTTCATCGTCGGCTGGATCAAGGACAGCACGAAGAGTTTCGAGATGGGGCTCTACTTCCTCGCGGCGTGCGCCCTCGCGTCGGCGGTGATCACCGCGTTTGCCGCGCGCACGGGGGACGCAGGGCCGCGCCCGTCGTGATTCAGTCGTGCACCTCGAAGTACAGCAGGGAGTGATCGGAGTAGCTGCCGATCCACTTGTCCTTGGCGGCGGCCGTGGTTTCCTGCGCCCAGCCCCGCACCGACACGTTCGCGTCTGTGCCGTCGGCGCGCTTGAACGCCTTGAAGCGCAGGTTGGTGGAGGCGTAGACGTGATCCAGGTTTGAGGGCGGCAGAGAAGACTTGCTGCCGTTGTACCAGGTGGCCTCGTGGGTCTTCGCGAGGCGGCGCATGCCCACCTTCGCCTTGGCGGCGTACTTGTCCCACTTGGCGAGTTCCAAGGTCGAATCGATGTTGCGGTCGAACGGGTACTTCATGCCCATCGTGTTGAGGTCGCCCAGGAATACGTAGCGCGACTTGCCGGGGCCGCCCTCGGCCTTGTCGAGCGTGGTGCGGAAATCGAAGGCGCGCTCGAGCATGTCGTCGCGCAGGCCCATGCCGCGGGGATCGTTGCCGCTCGACAGGTGCAGGAACAGCAGCCCGTAGTTCAGGCCGTCCCGGACGACAGTCACCAGCTGACCGGGACGCATGTGCGTCGTGCCCGACTTGAACTCGATCTTCTGGGTGATGAAGGCCGTGAGCGTCCTGCGCACGCCCACGAGAATCTCCTGGGTCTGCGGGCCCTCGGTGATCTGGAAGGTGTAGTCCGGCATCTTCGCGACCAGCTCGTTGAAGATCGTCGCGCCTTCGACCTCGAACAGGCCGAAGACATCCGGCCGCTGCGCATCGAGGAAGGCGATCACGCGCTTGACGCGACCCGGGTCCAGCGCGAAATGCTCGACATTCCAGGAAGCGACGGAGAAAAGCTTGGCCATGTCAGGACTCCCGTTTTTGGGGCGGAACGTCGAAGCTACGCCGAGTGGTGCATCATCTGCAATATGCCGTTGGTCAGACTTCGCGAAACGCAGGCGGAGAGTCTGCGGAGCGGCAATACGAAGTGTCCGGAGGAAAGCATGGCAAGACTCGAAGGCAAGGTGGCAGTAGTCACGGGGGCGGGCAGCGGAATCGGGCTTGCGTCCGCCGAGGCGTTCGCCCGTGAGGGGGCGAGGGTGGTTCTCGTCGGTCGTAACGAAGGCGCGCTCCAGGCGGCCGCCACGTCGATGGGGGTGGCGCGGACCGCTGTGGTGGTCGCGGATGTCGCGGAGCCCGAAGCGAACGAGCGCATGGTGCGGCAGGCGGTCGAGCGATTCGGCGGGCTCGACATCTTCGTCGCGAATGCGGGCATCGAAGGGCTGTCGACCCCGATCGAGGACTACCCGATCGAGATGTTCGACCAGGTGATCGCCATCAATCTGCGCGGCGTGTTCCTCGGCCTGAAGTCGACCATCCCGGCGCTTCGGGCGCGCGGCGGCGGGAGCATCGTCATTCTCTCGTCCATCGGCGGCATCCGCGGTCGCGGTCAGGGCAACTCCGCGTACGTCGCCAGCAAGCACGCGGTGATCGGTCTGATGCGCACGGCGGCGCTGGAGAACGCGGCCCATGGCATCCGCGTCAACTGTGTTCTGCCGGGCCCGGTGGAGACCCGCATGATCCGCAACATCGAGGAAAACCGCTCGCCCGGCGCACCGGAAGTGGCCCGGGCCACGCTGGTCGCGGGCGTGCCGATGAAGCGCTACGGCAGCCCGGCGGAAGTGGCGAACGTGATCCTGTTCCTCGCTTCCGACGAGTCGAGCCTCTGCAGCGGCGGCACGTTCTCGGCGGACGGGGGCCTCGCGGCGGCATAGGGAAGGTCCGCCGCAACGATTCTGCCAGGAGCCCCGTGCCACAATCGGGGCTGACTTGGCGCCGGACGGTTCAGCGAGGGGATGCAGGCAGTGAACGCGAAGGTTCTCGGAGTCGGCTCGATCATCCTGATCGTGGCACTGGTGGTGTCCGGTCTGCAGCCCTACGACCGGGCGACTTGGATCATGGAAGTGCTGCCGGTGATGATCGCCCTGCCGATTCTCTGGTTCACATTCCGCCGGTTCCCGCTCACCACACTCCTCTACGTCGCGATCGTTCTCCACTCGCTGGTGCTGATCGTGGGCGGTGCCTACACCTACGCGCGGGTGCCCATCGGTTTCGAGATACAGCACCTGTTCGGCTTTGCACGCAATCCGTACGACAAGATCGGCCACTTCATGCAGGGCTTCGTGCCGGCGCTCGTGGCGCGGGAGATCCTGATCCGCGGGGAGTTCGTGCGGGGCGCGCGCATGCTCGCCTTCCTGGTGCTGTGTGTGGTGCTCGCCATCAGCGCCACGTACGAACTGATCGAATGGGCGGCTGCAGTGGCGATGGGGCAGGGCGCGGACGAGTTTCTCGGCACGCAGGGTGACGAGTGGGACAGCCAGTCGGACATGCTCTTCGCGACGATCGGCGGGGTGGCCGCGCTGCTGCTGCTCTCAGGCTCGCAGGATCGGCAGATCCGGGCCCTGCAGCGCTGAATCGGCTGGCACGCGGCGCTTTTTCTTCTCTTCTATCTCTGGAGTTCGGCAATGGAATCGCCCATGGAGTTTCCCCCGGTGGATCCGTCGGTGCGTGCCGACCTTCGCATCGCGATCGAGTCGATGCCCGCGTCACGGTGGCTGGGGCTGCGCGTCATCGGTTTCGATCCGAAGGGCATCTCGCGCATCGACATGGACGTGCGTCCCGAGATGACCTTCGACGGCGTGTCCGTGCAGGGCGGGCTCGTGGGGGCGCTGGCTGACTATGCCGGGGTGAGCGCCGCCGTTTGCACCACGCCCGACGGCTGGCGGGCGGCGACGGTCGGATTCGAAGTGCACAACATCGCGCCCGCCGCGGGGGAGCGACTCGTGGCGATCGGCCGCGCGGTCAGCGTCGGCCGGACCGTCGGCGTGTCGCGGGCCGATGTCTACGCTCTGCGAGACGGTGTGTGGTCGCTCGTCACCATCGCGACGACGACGGCGCGGTTGTTCGACGCGGCAGGTCGCGGCTGAATGATGTCGTGAGCCACGGCCCCGGCGTAGCCCGGACTCCGTCCGGGCAAACCGAAACGGCGTCGAATGGCGAGGCACCGCCCCGGGCGGAGACCGGGCTACAAAGCTGCGTAGCCCGGATTCCGTCCGGGCAATGCGACGCGACGCCAAGAGCCGACGCGCCGCTCCGTTACCAGCGCACCTCGAACTCGCACGCCGGATCGCCGGCCGCTTCGCACGCGGTCTGCACGGCGACGGCTTCGGGGTGCACCAGCTTCCGATAAAGCTCTTCAAACGTCGCCGCATAGAACTCGCACAGCGGCTCGTCGGAAGTCGCGTCGCGGCAGAGTGGACACCCCGTGATCGTGAGCCGGACCGGCCGACCGGCGCGAGCCTCGAACTTGCCGCTTCCTGCAAAGGTCCAGGAATGCCCGGATACCGCGGCAAGCAGCACCCGGCTGGCAATGGCTGCCGGCAGTTTCGGCAGCAGCCACCGCATCGGTTTCGGAATGCGATGGGCAAGGAGATACTTTGCCGTCAGCCTGCCGGCCTCACGAGACAGGTCCCGGGCCACACCGCTGCCGAACTGCACGCGCAGGGCCGCGTGGAGGCGGGTGACCTCGCCTTCGTCCACCATTCTCGATGGCGGGGCCGCGAGGTAGTGGGCGATCCCCGCGGCCAGGAACAGCCGCGTCCTCGCCGCGGCACCGAAACGCGCCGCGACGGCTTCGCCCAAGCGGGTGATCGCGTTCGGGCCGATGCGTCCGTCCGTCGGCGCGGTTGGTCGGGGCGGCGTGTGGTCCGGACCCTCCGCGGTCGCGGGCAGACCCGCGGGAAACATGGCTGACCGCACGGGACGTTACCGGCCGGCGCCCATGTCCATGGGTTCCAGCTCTTCGGTCAGCTGCTCCGTCCCGCCGCCGCAGGCCTTGGCGACTGCAGCTTCCTGCACCTTGCGGCGTTTCAGCGCGAGCTTCGCGTCGTGCACCGTGACCCAGCCCTCGTTCGGCGCGGCGCCTGCCGTGGCCTCACGCGTGCGCTCCTGGTCGAAGTGGAAGTCCACCTTGCCCTTCGACTGCGGCCCCCAGTAGCCCACGCGCCCAAGGTCGTAGAACGTGCGCTGGAAGCCGCTCTTCATGAACGCCTTGAGACACCCGAGCATGTAGCTGCGCTTTTCCTTGTTGCGGATCCACGGGTACTCGAGGAAGGACTTGCGCATGTAGAAGCGGCGGTAGTTGTGCATCACGCGGTCGAGAAGCTCGGTGCGTTCCATGGCGTCCGGCTTGATGATGGGCGTCACGAAGTTGTACTTCTCGAAGTCGAAGATCTCCACCTTGTCCCCCAGTTCCTGGAACAGATCGGAGAAGGGCCAGGGTGTGTACATCGCCCAGTTGGCCATGTCGGGCTTCCAGTCCATGGCCATGCGATAGGTTTCCTCGAGCGTCTCGGGAGTCTCGTTTTCCAGGCCCACGATGAACTGCGCCTCGGCCACGATGCCGGCGTCGCGCAGGAGCTGGATCGCCTTCTTGTTCTGGGCGATCGTGGTTTCCTTGTTGAAGCGCTCGAGCTTCAGTTGCGCCGCGGCCTCCGTGCCCAGCGAGACGTGAATGAGGCCCGCCTTCCGGTAAAGCGGCAGCAGTTTCTCGTCGCGCAGGATGTCGGTGACGCGGGTGTTGATGCCCCACAGCACGGGCAGCTTGCGTTCGATCAGCTCCTCGCAGAACTGGACGAACTTCTTGCGATGGATCGTCGGCTCCTCGTCGGCGAGGATGAAGAAGCCCACCTCGTGATCGCGCACGAGTGTCTCGATCTCGTCGACCACCTTCTTCGGATCGCGCACGCGGTAGTCGCGCCAGAATTTCCACTGGCTGCAGAAGCTGCAGGTGAACGGGCACCCGCGCGCGAAGTTCGGGATCGCGACGCGCTTGCCCATCGGGATATAGATGTACTTGCCCCACTCGAGGATGCCCCAGTCGGGCGCGATGCGGTCGAGGTCCGCGATCGGCGGCTCCGCGGGCGTGGCAACCACCTTGCCGTCGGCCAGATACGCGATGCCGCGAATCGACTCCCGTTCGGCGGGAAACCGGCCTTCGTCGATCGCCTGTACCAGATTGAGAAACACCTGCTCGCCCTCGCCGCGCACGACGGCGTCGATCCACGGCGCCTCGGCCAGCACTTGCGGGTACATGAACGTGCCGTGGATGCCACCCAGTACCGTGACGATCGACGGGTCCACGTCCTTCGCGATGCGCAGCAGTTGTTCCGCCTTGTAGATCGCCGGCGTGATGGCGGTAGCGCCGACCACGTCCGGCCGGGCCTGCGCGATCGCGTCGCGCACCTGCTCGTCCGACAGGTGGTTCGTCATCGCGTCGACGAAGATCACGTCGTGGTAGCCGGACGCCTTCAGGTAGCCCGTCAGATACGCCACCCAGGCGGGCGGCCAGTTCCCCGCGATCTCGGCGCCACCGGAGTGGTAGTTGGGATGGAGCAGCAGGATGCGCATCGGGGGAGGCCTCTTGGAATCCCGGCACCCGGCCGGTATGGAGTCGAGGCTATTTCGCGGCTACCCGGGCGCTCTTGATCCAGATCAGAAAAGTGTCAGTCCAGCCTGACATGTCTCGCTCATGTGTCCGAGAAAGTTGACTGTTTCGCCTTCCCCCGCAGATCCGAGCGGGATTGCCCGGATGTGCGAAAAATGCGTACGAGCATGCTCGTATGGCCGTCCGACAAACAACTTTAACGCAATGATGTATATGAAGGTTTTCGTCGCTTCTGGCCAGCGGTTCGGCGTGGACAAAACTCACTTTCGGGAGTATTTTCCCAATGGCCGAGGAGACCTCCCTTCATTGCACGTGGCGCGGTACGGCCGCGGTCCTCCGGCACATACAACTAACAATTTAGCGACCCGGGGGCTTCTGCACACCCAGGGCCGACCCGGAGTACCGACGCTGTCGATCGTCGCGTGCCGCCCGGCCTGACCGCAGCGTGTGTCTCGCGCTCCGCCGTCGAGCCATCAGCGGTTCGCCCCGTCGCTGTCGTTCCGTCCCGGGTCTCGCGGCGACACAGGGACTGACATGCTCAAGATCCAGCGACCCCACCTTCCCCGTTGGCTTCGCAGCCGTCGTGCCGAGGTGCCGCAGGTACCGCCTTTCCGCCGCAGGACCCTGTTCGAAGCCCTCGAGGCGAGAGTTCTCCTCTCCGCCGACCTGGCCCCCAGCACCGAGACGCTGCTTGCCGACGGGCTCACCAAACTGCAGCAGTGGTCCACGGGCCTTGCCAACGTTCAGGAACTGGCGACCAAGCTGCCGGTGGTGAACCAGGCCATCGGTTCCGGGCTGGACGTCGCCCAGATCCTGCAGAGCAAGCTCGTTGCGCCGGTTCAGGCCTATCTCGCGCAGGGCGGCACGCAGACGACCGACGGCATCGTGTCCGCGCTCAACGCCGCGCTCGGGCCCGGCAGCGTCACCGGCGACCAGTACGGTGACGAGATCCGCTTCAACGTCGTTCTCGACCAGACTCGCACGCTCCAGGATCTTCCGTTTGCGCTCGCCGCCACCAGCCAGGGCATCGCCCTCACGGCCGACGCCAGCGGCAAGGTCAATCTCGACCTCCGGTTGGACCTCGATTTCTCCTTCGGCATCGACCTCGCCGAGGGCCTCGCGCCCGAGGAGCGCTTCTTCCTGAGGGTGGGCGACTTCAAGACGAGCGCGAGCGTCACGAGTGCGCTCAACTTCAACCTCGCCGTCGGTTTCCTCGAGGCCGAGGTGCAGGACGGCACGCTCAACATGACGGCCGTGCTGGACGTGAACCTGCTCAACCCCGATGCGGACGCCAAAGGGAACCTGACTGTCTCGGAACTCCTCGGCACCACCGTCGAGACCCTCGTGGACGTCGTGCCGGTCTCGGGCTTCATCAACGGCAACCTGCCAGTGTCCATCTCGGCATTGAACGGCCTGGACGCGGCAGCGGCGGCGGTCACCATCACGGCGGACGATTTCTTCGCCCAGGCTCCCGCGGTGACGGTCACCGGTGCCACAGCGGAGGACATCCTCAATTTCGGTCGCGCACAACCGGTCGCCGTGATCCAGACGCTGAACCAGGTGGCGTCCTGGCTGAACGGCCTGCGCAATTCCGACGCTTTCGGGGACGACATTCCCCTCGCGCAGAGCAAGAGCTTCGGCGAGGTGCTGCAGCTTGCCCAGGGTTTCACCGACGGCCTCATCACCCAGCTCCAGGACGCCCAGGGCATTGCCACCTTCCAGACGGCGCAGGCGCTGGCGCAGCGGCTGTCCCAATTGCTGGGGCTGCCGGCCGAGGCCATCAACGCACAGTACAACCCGAGCACCAACCAGCTCACGTACTTCCTGCGGCTGCAGCGGTCCTTCGGCAGCATTTCCGAGCCGATCAAGTTCGACCTCAATCTGTCGCCGCTCGGCGGGATCGCCACGGCGAGTACACTCTCCATCGACGCGAACGGTACCGTCCAGTTCGTGCTGGGCTTCGACCTGTCGCCCTACTCCGCGGTGCTCATTGCCCAGGATGTCGTGCCCGCCAATGGCCAGCTGTCGCAGAACGCCACCTTCCAGGTCTCGCTGGATGGCGGTGCGTACGTCGACATCACGGTTGCACGGGACACCAACAACACGACGCGTGCCGCGCTCATCGCCGACATCAATACCGCGATCACCGGGGCGGGTCTCCAGGGGCTGACGGCCTCCCTCGACGCCAACCGGCTCAAGTTCACCTACAACGGCGGGTACATCGGGGCGTTCCTCAACATACTGGTGCCGAACGTCGCGACCAACACCGCTGCGACGGAACTCAAGCTGAAGGCCAGCAACGTCGCCACGGACTCGCTCGCCAAGAAGGCATTCCTCCGTGATGTGCGGGCCACGGGGAATGTCACGGCGAACGCCACCGACATCGATGCCACCGCGAACTTCGGTTTTTTCGGCGTCGGCATCCAGAACGGCAATGCGCAGGTGGCGGCCGCGGTCGACGTGCAGTTCCGCAAGCCGGGGCAGCCTAGCGCGATCCTGCGATTCTCGGATCTGTTCGAAGGCCTGAACAACATTCCGCAATGGACCGCCATCACGCGGACCGGCACGCTCAACGCCTCGCTCCCGATCGCCGTCACCGGCAACATCATCGGCCTGCCCGGGGCGCCGCGCGTGCAGGTGTCCATGAGCAACGTGTTCCAGCCGAACACCCTGCAGGTCACCACCCCCGACCTCCAGCCGCTGCTCAACTACCAGAACTTCGACATGGCGGACGTCACCGCCGCGTTCGGGCAGCTCATCACCTATCTCGGCCAGATCGAGGGTTTCTCGTTCCTCAACCAGGATCTCCCGCTCATCGACCGCAGCGTGACGGACCTCGTGGGCATGGTGTCGAAGTTCACCGGCGCCAAGGCCGCCCTGGAGTCCGGCGGCGCGGCCACCATCCAGGCCCTGGAGCAGGCCATCGAGCAGGCCTTCGGCATCGCGCCCACGGCGCTGTCCGTGGTGTTCAACGGCCAGACGCTCGAGTTCGATCTCGACCTGTCGCGGAGCTTCGACGAGCTGATCGCGATGGACCTCGACCTCGGCCAGCTGGCCGGCCTGACGAATACCGACGGCAGCAATCTGAACGGCATCGGTGACCTCATCGACGTCGGCGGCTCGGGCAAGCTCGACGTCGAGGCGGCCGCCGCGCTCAACTTCATCTTCGGCTTCGACCTGTCGCAGCCCGCCACGCCGCGCGCCTACATCCGCGACGACTCCAACATCAGCCTGTCCGCGAAGGTCGCGGGCTCCAACCTGAACTTCGATGCTTCCGTCGGTCCCCTGGGCCTCTTCATCCGCGGCGGCTCCGCCTATCTGGACAACGGCGCCGGCGTGCCTGCGACCTTCAGCGTGGGGTTCAAGCCGGTTGCCGGGGACCGCTACTACACCAACCAGTGGAGCACGAGCGTTCTGGACGTCACGCTGGCCGGTCGGGCCGGCGCCACGCTGCCGGTCTTCTTCCCCACGCCGGCGAATCCGCTGGGTGGCGCGGGCGCCAACAACATCGTTCTCACCATCGGCGACCTGACGAATCTCTCGACCACCACCACGCTGACTGCGCCCAATCTCGCCGCTGCGATCAGCAGCATCGATCTGCTCGGCAACATGAACAGCTTCGTGGACGGCATCGACCTCGTGCTGGCGACCATCCAGGACGCCCTCGACGGTCAGATCCTCGGGGTCAACCTGCCGTTCGTGGGCGACAGCCTCAAGGACGGCGCGCAGGTCATCGAGAAGCTGCGGACCGACGTCGTGCAGCGGCTGAACAACGCACTGTCCGGCGGCACGCAGTCGAAGGATCAGGTCCAGCAGATCCTCTTCGACGCCTTCGGCCCCGGGGGTCTCGGCATCCTGCTCGATGGTGCAGACGCGGGCACGCAGATCACCAAGGATGATGTGCGCGTCGTGACGGTCGACAACACGAACGACGGGATCATCGACGACATCCTGTTCGACATGAAGCTCGGCAAGCAGAACCTCATCGCGTCGAACATCGGTTTCGATCTGGGTCTGCCCGGGCTCGGTCTCGCGGTCGCCGAAAACTCGGCCGTGCAGCTCGGAGTCGGGCTCACCTTCGATCTGAAGATCGGCGTGAGCCGCAACGATGGCGTGTACATCGACACCTCCGGCCTGAACGAGATGAGCCTCGCCCTCGATGCGCGGCTGCAGAACTTCGCCCTCGGCGGCACGCTCGGGCCGCTGCGCCTCAAGATCCAGGATGAAACCAACGACGCCGACGGACAGGACCCCAGCTTCTTCACCGGCGGCTTCGCCATCGATCTGCGTGATCCGGTCGGCGGCGGTAACCGGCTCACGTTCAACGAACTGGCCGGCGGCAATCTCGATTTCGCGCAGGTGGTGAAGGCGGACCTGTCCGCGAACGCCGCCATCAACCTGGATCTCACGCTGGGCGTGCCCGGCGACTTCGCCGTCACGGACCCCAATGCGGCAGACTTCCTGAGTGACCAGTTCCCCTCGATGCAGGCGGATTTCAGCCTCACCTGGGGGTTCACGCCGCAGACGGGCCTCGCGGGTGCCATGCCCAACGTGGCGTTCAACAACGTCCGCCTGAACTTCGGCGAGTTCCTCGACAGCTTCCTCGGCCCGATCGTCGACAACATCTCGGGCATCTTCGATCCGATCGAACCCATTCTCGATGTGATCACTTCGCCGCTGCCGGTGATCTCGGCGATCGCAGGCGAGGACTACACGCTGCTCGATCTCGCGTCCGACTTCGGCTTCATCCCCGACTCCACCGCCGACTTCATCGAAGCCGTTGCCGACATCATCGTGTTCGTCGACATGATCGACGCCACCTCGGCGGACGGAACCTTCATCAACTTCGGCGGCTTCAACCTGAACGGCATCGACCTGCGCAACCCCGCGTCGAAGAGCCAGCTGTCGAACGCGAATGTCCTGAACGGCCGCACGACCAGTCCGCTGCAAAGCGTGGCCGACCAGTTCGGCGCCATCGCGCCGGACTTGAAGACCCAGAAGGAGAAGATCAAGGGTGCCGAGGCGGGCTTCAAGATCCCGCTGCTGGAGGATCCGCTCTCGGCCTTCAAGCTGCTGCTGGGACAGAACGTCGACCTGTTCACGTACACGACGCCCAAGTTCGAGTTCGGCTTCGACTTCGAACTCGAGTTCGGGCCGGTCGCGGTGATCATGGGCGTGCCCATCTTCGTGATCTTCGGCGGCGGTGCAGGCCTGGAGGGCCAGTTCACCTTCGGCTATGACACGCAGGGCTTCTTCGACTATGCGGACACCGGCTTCGTGCCGGACCTGCTGAACGGCTTCTACGTCGCCGACTGGGACGCCAACGGCAAGGATATCGACGAGATGGTGCTCACCTCGCAGATCTACGCGGGGGCAAAGGCGGACGTGTTCCTCGCCGAGATCGGGGCGAAGGGCGGGATCTTCGCCGACATCTACATGAACATCAACGACCCCAACGACGACGGCAAGCTGCGGGGCAAGGAGTTCTTCCAGGTCATCAGCGAGAGCGGGTTCCTCTGCGCTTTCGACTACCGCGGCGAGATGGGGGCGTTCCTGTCCGTGTTCGCGTCCATCGGCTTCTGGCCCCTCGAGATCGAGTTCGAGTACGAGATCGCACGGATCACCCTCATCGAGTTCGGGATCGACTGCGACGAGCCGCCGCCGGTGCTCGCCTTCCTCGATCCGGAGACCGGCGATCTCACGCTCAACATGGGTCCGCGCGCTTTCGCGCGCCTGCACCAGGACATCGAGGACGGCAACGAGAACTTCAAGGTCACCCAGGTGGGCAATGGCACCGTGATGGTGGAGGCCTTCGGGTATCAGCAGATGTACGGTCGCTTCTCGAATCTCGAGAGCGGCGAACTCGGCCCGGACGTGACCCGCATCATCGGCTTCGGCGGCGCGGGCAGCGACACGATCGAGATCGACGAGAGCGTCGACATGCCGGTGGAGTTGTGGGGCGACTTCGCAGGCGCGTCGCAGTTCTGGGGGGGCGACGTGCTCATCGCCGGTGGTACGGGCGGGTCGCGCCTGCAGGGCGGGCGCGGCGACGACAAGCTCTTCGGCGGTTCCGGGGTCGATCGCATCTGGGGTCACTCCGAGTCCGGTCAGAACGATGACAACTCGGTCGACACAATCTACGGGCGCAGCGGCAACGACTTCCTCTACGGCAACGGTGGCGACGACCAGCTCGACGGCGAGCAGGGCGATGATCAGCTCGACGGGGGCAATGGCATCGACCGCCTGCTCGGTGGGGACGGCAACGACCTGCTGCTGGGAGGCGCCGGCAACGACGAACTGTTCGGCCAGTGGGGGATCGACCGGCTCGAAGGCGGCACCGGCTCCGATGGCCTCGTGGGCGGCGCGGGCAACGACCTCATCTTCGGGCAGTCTGAGAACGGCGCCGGCGACGATCTCGCGCGCGACAAGATCTGGGGTGACCTTGCCATCGGTTCGGAATACGAACGACCCGGTGAAGCCGGCGATGCCGGCAACGACGTGCTCTATGGCCAGGGCGGCAATGACATCATCCACGGGGAAGCCGGCCTCGACCGCCTCTACGGCGGGCAGGGGGACGACGAACTCTTCGGCGATGGCGGCGAGGACACCATCGAAGGTGAGTCGGGCAACGACATCATCTTCGGCGGCTCGGCGGCAGACCTCATCCGCGGCGGGCTGGACAACGACAGCATCCAGGGCGATCAGGGCAACGACCTCATCTACGGTGACGAGGGCAACGACACGATCCTGGGCGGCGCGGACGACGACACGATCCTGGCAGGTACCGGTGCGGACATCGTGCGCGGCCAGGAGGGCGACGATCAGATCTTCGGCGAGGACGGTGCGGATCAGCTCTCCGGCGATCTCGGCGACGACATCCTGTTCGGCGGCGCCGACAACGACCTCGCCTGGGGCGGGGCAGGCATCGACCGCATCTACGGTTCCACCGGCGACGACCAGGCGTTCGGCGGCGCCGGCAATGACGCCATCTATGGCGAGACCGGCAACGACCTGCTCTTCGGCAACGAGGGTGACGACCTCCTCGATGCGGGCGCGGGGCTCGACGAACTGCATGGCGGCGCGGACGACGACCTGCTGCTCGGTGGCACCGGCCTGGGCAAGCTCCTTTTCGGCGACGGCGGCGATGACCGCATCGTCGGTACTGACGAGGGCGGCGAGGACAGCAACTTCTCGGATGCCGTGTGGTTAGGCGACCGCATCTTCGGCGGCGCAGGCAACGACACGATCTGGGGTCTCGGCGGGGCTGACCGCATCGATGGCGAAGATGGTGACGACATCATCGATGGCGGCGTACATGGCGACCTGCTCATCGGGTCCCGCGGCAGGGACCGCCTCTACGGCAGCTTCGGCAACGACCAGCTGTTCGGCGGCGACGATGACGACACGCTCGACGGCGGATTCGGCACCGACTACCTGCGCGGCGACGCCGGCAACGACGAACTGATCGGCGGGGGCGGCAGCGGGGACGAACTGTGGGGCAGCGCCGGCGAAGACATCCTGCGCGGCTCCGACGACGGTGCGGACCTGCTGGCCGGCGAGGAAGGACGCGACATCCTCTACGGCTTCGGCGGCAACGACGTACTGCGCGGTGGTGATGGCGATGACATCACCGACGGTGGCGAAGGGGACGACCTCATCGAGGGCAACGCGGGCATCGACGTGCTGCTCGGTGGCGCCAATCACGATCGTCTCTACGGGCACAGCGAAAGCGGTGCGGCGGACGACAACGCGGTGGACTGGCTCTACGGCGACTTCGGGACGGACGCCAACGAGGCGGGCTCGGGCCGCGACCGGCTCTTCGGCCAGGGCGGCAACGACATCCTGTTCGGCGAGGGCGGCGACGACGAGATCACCATCGGTGGGGGCACGTCGAACATCGCGAACTACGGCGCCGATGAGGGCGGGCAGCCTCCGAACTTCGTGGTCCCGTCGGCGACTCCGAATCCGACCGTGTTCGTTGGCACGGTGGATCCGCGCGCCACGGGCGCTCTGCCGGTCGGTCCGGACGATCGCGGCTGGTGGCGCGACTTCTCCGGATCGGGCAGCGGCACGGGCGTCTCCGGCGGCACGAGCGTCGCCGTCGAACCCTCGCTCGCCGTGACGTCCAGCGCGCGCTTCGTCGCGTGGGCCGATTCGCGCAACGGCAGCTACGAGATCTACGTGGCCCGCAATCAGGACGGCGCGTGGTCCGAGCTCGCCGGCAGCGCATCGTTCGGCGGCATCTCGGAATCGCGTCCGCAATCGCGCCGGCCGAGCCTGGCGATGGACGGCGACAGCCCGATCGTCGCGTGGACCGAGATCAACGGCAACGCGTCCGACATCAAGGTCGCGCGCTGGAACGGCGTCAGCTGGGCGGCGCTCGGCGAGTCTCTCGACGTCAACGGCATCAGCAATTCGGGCGGGGCGGACGAAGCCCGCCTCGTCATGACCACGGTGGGCCCCGTGGTGGTGTGGCTCGACCGCTCCGCCGGCAACGCCAACGTGTACGCCAAGCGGTTCGACGGCGCGAACTGGATCACGCTCGGCGGCGGTGTGGCGCTGACGAACCTCGCGGGTGGCGTGTCGCAGCTGACAGCGACGGCGGACGGCGGCAACGTGGCCATCGCGTGGGTGCAGGGGGTCGGCAGCACGACCGATGTGTATTCGCGCCAGTGGAACGTCGGGGCCAACACCCTCACGAATGCCATCAATGTGAGCGGCTCGGCCGGCGCGAGCGCCGCGCCGACGCTCGCCTACTTCGGCGGCAGCCTGTTCGCGGCCTGGCAGGACCAGAGTTCCGGTCGGGAAGAGATCTACGTCCGTCGCCTGTCCGGCGGTGTCTGGCAGGAAGCGAGCCTCGGCTCGGCGACCGGGCAGGGCGTGTCGGCCACCACGGGGCGTACGTTCATTCCTAAGCTGTCCACGGGCGGCGGCAAGCTCTACCTCGTCTGGGGCGACGACAGCGTGCAGGAGCGCCCGGACAACACCGTCGCGTTCTTCGTGAAGGAATGGACCGGCGCCGGATTTGTGGAGCGCCTGCCGGGCGACGCGTCGAATCGCGGTGTCAGCGCCACTGGCGGTTTCGTGCAGGCGGCCGCGGTGGCGGCGGATGCCAACGGGCGTCCCTTCATCGCCTGGAACGATGCGCGCACGGGCACGCCCCAGATCTACCTGCGCGGCAACCTGGTGACCGGCGGGACGATCCACTTCGCCGCAGGCCCCACGACCGTCCAGAGCATCCTCGACAGCAACGATCTCGGCGCGGGCGACGTCATCTACGTCGGGCCGGGTCCGCAGGCCGGATTCACGCTCGGCGCCAACGACAGCGGTGTCGTGATCATCGGTGCGCGCACGCAGGACACCGTGTTCACATCGCCCGTGGTGGTCCAGGGGGTGGGCGGCACCCTGCAGCGTCTCGGCTTTGCGGGGGGGCTGGAACTGAACGGCACCGCCGGCCTGTCCGTCATCGACAGCGTCTTCACGGCGGGGAGCGCCACGATCAACGGCGGCAGCGACGTTCAGTTCGTCGACAACCGTTTCCTTGCCCTGGCAACGCTGCGCATCACCGCTGCCGCCTCGGGCTACATCGCGGGCAATACCTTCTCCGGCGGGTTTGTTGGTCTCGATATCGGGGCGGCCTTCACGGGCGCCATCCGTGGCAACGACATCACCGGCAATTCCGTGGGCGTCCGCTACGGGGCACGGGCCGAACTGATCGGCAACCGCATCTTCGGCAACGCCATCGGGGTATCCACCACCGTGTCGGGCACCGGAGCCTTCGGTACGGTCGGCGCCGCGCTTCCCAACGACATTCACGACAACCAGACGGGCGTGCAACTCGTCGGTGCCACCGTGCAGGGGCAGACCATCCGTGGCAACACGACCGGTGTCAGCGGTTCTGGCGTGGTCGGCGGCGCCTCGCTCGACGTGGCCAACCGAATCGAGGCCAACGGCACGGGGGTCGGCACCTTCTCCGGCACGGTCCAGTTCAACCGCATTTCCGGCAACACGATCGGCATCAGGGCCACGGACGGCCTCACGATCGTCCACAACCTCGTCTACCGCAATGCGAGCTTTGGCGTGGCGCTCGACGGCGCGGACGACGTCCGTATCGTGAGCAACACGATGTACTCGCCGACGGGCGACCTCATCCGCGTGTCCGGCGGTGCGACGGGCACCGAGGTCCGGGGCAACGTGCTGTGGGCGGAGGAGGGCTACTCGCTCTACGTCGCCAACGACTCGCAGACGGGCTTCTTCAGCGACTACAACAATCTCTTCTCCAGCGGCGCCGGCCGCATCGGCTACTGGACGCGGGACTTCAACGACATCCTCGACTGGCAGGCGGACATCGCGCGCTTCGACCTGCACTCCATCGGTCGCACGGACGTGAATCCGCAGTGGGCGGAACCGCGCTTCGTGAACCGCGGGCAGGACGACTACCGGCTGATGCCCGTGGTGGCGCAGCTGCGCTTCACCAGCCCAGGCATCGACGACGGCGATGCGCTGACGGACATCGGGGTGTCGCCTTCCTTCACGAACCTGCTCGTGAACGGCGGGTTCGAGAGCGGCCTCGCGGGCTGGAGCCAGGTGAACGTCGGCGGTGCGGTTCAGGGCGGCGCACCCGGTGCTCACACCGGTACCGGCTACTTCGCCCCTGGCGCCGCGGCGGACGGTTTCGTGGAGCAGGTGGTGGACCTTGTCCAAGGCGGCATCACGATCACCCAGATCGACAGTCAGGACCTGGAACTCGTGTTCGGCGCCCGCATCCGGTCTGCGCTCGAGGCGGCGCGCGATACCGGATCCCTGGTGATCCGCTTCCTCAACACCAGCAACGCCGACATCGGCTCGCCCATCACCGTCGAAGCGAAGAACGTCACTAATCGCTGGGAACTTGCCGGAGGGCAGGTCGCGATCCCGGCCGGCGCGCGCAAGGCGGTCTTCCGCTTCGAGGCGGACCGCAAGACGGGCACCGCCAACGACGTGCTGCTCGACGGTGCGTTTGCATATGTCCGCAGCGAGGCCCTGGGCATCGACCTGGGGGCCTACGGCAACACGGCGGGTGACACGGCCCGCACCGGCACGCCGCGCATCTCGCTCCGCTACCCGGACCTGTATGCCGACCTCGAGAAGGACAAGCCGCTCACCATCCGCTGGGAGTCCTTCGGCAATGCCGGCGAGTCGCCGGTGCGAATCGATCTCTACCAGGACGGTCCGCACGGTCCGGCCCTGCGCACGACGATCGCCGCGGCCACGGCGGACGACGGTGAGTTCATCTGGATACCGTCTTCAAGCGGTCTGGACTTCGGCACCTACGGCCTGCGCATCCAGGTATCGCTGGTCAACGTGCCGATAGCCATTGACCGCAGCCAGGAGACCTTCGCCGTGCCGGAGAACGGCACCACCTACTGGGTGGACGACGCCTCGAACGTCGGCGACGAGTCCACACCCAACGGCGTCGGTGACAACCGCAATACCGGCAAGCTTGCGACAGCGCCGAAGCCCTACGCGACCAACCTGCTGCGCACCTACGACCTCGGTGCGGCCAGCGTCCTGCACATCGATACCGGCGAGTACTCGATGATCGATCCCGTGGCGATCTCCGGTAGCACCGACATCGGTCTGGGGCTGGACGAAGGTTTCACCATCCTCGGGCCGTCGGATGCGAGCCGGATCGCGGCGCTGTTCCCGGCGATCCCGGGCGACCGCACCCAGCCGGTGATCCTGCTGGACGACGCGGACAACATGACGATCCGCCATCTCACGTTGCGCAATGCGCTGCGCGGGCTCGAGGTGCGCAACGCCAGCGACGGGTTCGTCGCCTCGCATCTCACGGCGACGGGCCACGCCTCGGGCGGACTGCTCATCGACACGAACGCGCCGTTCGCCAGCTTCAACGCCCTGACAGCGTTCGGCAATACCGGCACTGGCATCAGCATCCGCGGACCCATCGCCAGCTTCACGAACGGGCTGGCCTACAACAACACGACGCACGGCATTCAGCTCACCGGCGGCGTCGGCGTCGTCAGCGATTCGGTGGCCTACGACAACGGCAGCATCGGACTCTGGATCGAGAACCCCGGGGCGGGCGCGCGTATCGAGGCCAACCGCACCTACGGCAACAACGTCGGCATCCAGGTCTACAACGGCGGGGGCGGGGCCGAGGCGGTCGTCGGCAATGCCAATCTTGCGCTCGGGCGAGGCAACATCTCGTACGGCAACCGGCAGATCGGCATCGCCGCCGCCTACAACACGCGTGTGGCGGGCAACACCGTGTACGGGCAGACGAATCAGTTCTCGGTGGGCATCAACGTCTTCGCGGGGCCCAGCGTGTCTCGGAACGTGGTGTTCGGCAACTACGTGGGGATCGATGTCGGCGGCGCGGATGTGAGCGAGAACCGGGTCTACAACAACACGGGGTTCGGCATCCGTGGCACGGCGAGCCAGGGCTTCGTCGGCAACGTCATCTACTCGAATCCGACCAACCTCCAGATCGGGCTCGGCAACACCGCGCGCAACAACCTCATCTACGGCAGCAAGAACTACGGCATCTTCATGACGGGCGTGAGCGGCGCGCAACTCGTCAACAACACGATCCTCGCCACCGAAGGGGATGCCATCCGGGTCCAGAACGGGTCTTCCAACATCGGCCTGCGCAACAACATCGTGCAGACCGTGCAGGGCTACGGGGTATCGGTGGCCGCGGATTCGCAAGCGGGCTTCGTGTCGGACTACAACCTTTTCTACACCACGGGCTCGGGCGATGTGGGCCTGTGGCAGGGGGCCGACCGGACCAGTCTGACCGCCTGGCGGAATGCCACCTTCGGCGACAAGAACAGCACGTTTGCCGACCCGTTGTTCATCGATGCCGATGGTGCCGACGGTGCCCTCGGGTACGTGAGCCTGGCTGCGGACGGTCGGGACGACGACTTCCATCTGCGCAGCCAGTTCGGCAGCGTCAAGGGGGCCGCGCTGGCGCCCGTTCGCGATGCCGCGACCGGCTTGCCGGTTTTCCTCCCGGTCTCGGCGCCCACGCTGGATGGCACGACTTCTCCCGCGCTGGATCGGGGCGCCCCCGGTGATTCGTTCGCGAACGAGCCCGCCAACAACGGCGGCTACGTCAACCTCGGCGCCTACGGCAACACGCCGCAGGCGTCGCGCAGCCCCGCGCAGTACATGCTCGTCATCAGTCCGAATGGCGGCGAGGCGATTCCGCAGGACTCCAGCTTCGACATCCGCTGGCGCTCCAACGGGTTCGGCGGCAACGTCGCGATCGACATCGGCGCCGCGCTGCCCGGACTCGCGGGCGAGCCCGTGTGGACCGTGCTGGCGGATGACGAGCTCAACGATGGCACGTACACCTGGTCGGTGAGCGCGGCGCAGTTCGCGGTCGGCGCCGGGTACTACATCCGGGTCCGGTCCATCGACACTGGCGCGATTCAGGATCGATCGGACGCCGCCTTCAGCATCACGCCGCCCATCAGCGTGTTCTACGTGAACGACGGCTCCACTGCTGGCGACCAGTTCACCAGCGCGGTCGGCGACGACGCCAACGACGGCCTCAGCGCGGCGACGCCCAAGGCGACGATCCGTTCCGTCCTGGAGACCTACGACCTCGATGCCGGGGACGTGATCCGGGTGGACAACGGCACCTACCTGCTCACCACGAACATCCTGCTGGAGGCGCAGGATTCCGGGGTGACCATCGAAGGCCCGACCCTGCCGGGCGCGCGAGCGCTCATCAATCGGGGCAACACGTCTTCCACCAGCTACGCCTTCCAGCTCGCCGGTGCCGACGACGTGACGATTCGCGGCCTCGCCATCACCGGTGGCCACCATGCCGTGTACGCCGCCCCCAGCGCGGCCAGCACCGGCTTCACGCTGGAGCGATCCGAGGTGTTCGGCAATGCCAACGCCGGTGTGAACCTTTCAAGTGGCAGCACAGAAGACAACGGCACTCGCGATGCCTTCATCAACGACAACCAGATCTACGGCAACGCGGGCTGGGGCGTGATCGTCCGCTCGGGCGGATCCCGCGTCATCGGCAACCACGTCTTCGACAACGGGGCGGGCCTGTACGGCGAATACAACGGGCAGTACGCGCCCATCCGGATCGTCGACAACGTGGTTCACGACAACCCCGTGGGCATCTCCGGATCGTACTGGGTCGAGATCACGGGCAACACCGTCTACGGCAACAGCAGCTGGGGCATCCAGTCGTACGACAGCCGGGCGCTGTCGGAGAACAACGTCGTCTACCGCAACGGGAACGGCATCCAGGTGTCCGTGGGGCCGATGGCGCGCGGTAACCGCGTATTCGACAATGCCGGCACGGGGATAGACATCGGCAACGGTGGTTCGGCGGAAGGCAACCAGGTCTACGGCAACACCGTCGGCATTGGCGAGAGCGCCGGCCGAGTGGCCAACAATGTCGTGTACGACAACCGTGCGACCGGCATCCTGACGGCGGGGTATCGCCGCAGCGCCACCGACGGGGTGTTCAGCAACACCGTCGTGCAGTCCGTGGGCAACGCGATCGCGTTGAGCGCCAGTGCGAGCAACGTGCTCCTGCGCAACAACATTCTCGAAGTGGGCAGCGGTTACGCGATCAACGTTCCCGCGAACAGCCAGAACGGCTTCGACAGCGACTACAACCTCTTCCGGACCACCGGCACCGGCAAGATAGGCCGCTGGGAGGGGCGCGACTACACCGCGCTGGAGGACTGGATCTACGAACTCGGACGCGATGCGGAGAGCCTGGTCGGCGACCCGCAGTTCATCAATACGGCTGGCGCGGACAGCCTGCGCGGCATGAGCTTCGAGATGGACGGCGCGCCGATCATCATCGACAACGGCGATCCTGGGTTCACGACATTCGGAGCGTGGGCCACGATCGTGGGCCAGTCGGCGAGTGTCCCGGGCGATCCGGCCACGGCGCAGGAAATTTCGATCTTCAACACGGCCTATGGGCAGGATCTGACCGAGGCTCCCGGCGGTACCGGTGGCGCCAACATCGCCCGGTGGACCTTCGATGGTCTGGAAGACGGCACCTATCAGGTGGCGGCGCGCTGGCCCTGGGGAGGCGGCATCACGGGCGCCTCCGCGCGGTATGCGCTGTACGACGGCGCCGTCAGCCCGACGAGCACCGTCGCTGTCGCGTCCGGGCTGCAGCACGGCTCGACGCCGAACGATTTCACGTCAGACGGCGTGGCCTGGGAGCGTCTGGAGACGGTAGAGATCCGAAACGGTCGACTGATCGTCGACCTCACCGACGTCGGCAACTCGACCTTCAACCGCATGCTCGCCGATGCCGTGCGAATCCAACGCATCAAGGGCGACGGCGGCTTGGACGACGACTTCCACGTCGCCGCGACGAGCGTCGCCGTAGACCGCGGCGACCCCTCCAGCCTATTCCTCGGCGAGGAATTCCCCAACGGTGGGCGAGTCGATCTCGGCGCCTATGGCAATACTCGCGAGAACGCCGCGAGCCCGCCGCAACGGGTGCAGATCGTCAATCCGAACGGGCTGGAGAAGTTCGAGACGGGTCAGACGGTCACCGTGGACATCCGGAGCGCTGGCCTCACGCCGTTCGACACGCTGCTGCGCATGAATGCGGGCAACAATCAGGTTCCGGTGGCGGGCTGGTCGGTCAACGCGTTCCAGACAGCGGGCGCGACGACGAACAGCAACACCGTGATTGCCACCGCAGGTGTTGCCGACGCCGCGCCGGCGGACGTGTACCGGTCCTATGGCTATGCCGCCAGCGCCGTCGGCAGCCGCCTCGGCTATCGCATCGATGTCGCCGACGGGACCTATCGACTCCTGATTCACACGGCCTCCGGCACCGAAGCGATCGGTGCCTCGCGCTTCGGCATTTCCATCGACGGCGTGGAGATCGCCAGCGCGGTCGACCGGCGCGCCCTGGCCGGCGCAGTCAACAAGGCGGTTGTCCTCGCGTACGACGTGACCGTTTCCGGCGGGAAGGGCTTCGATCTGGATCTCGTGAACCAGATCGCGAACACGACCGGACCGATCGTGGCCGCGCTCGAACTGCGGCGCGTCAACGCTGCCGGCGTGGCGTCGCCCACCGTCGATCTCGAGGCGTCGTACGACGGCGGCGGCAGCTGGCAGACCGTGGCGTCGGGTGTGGTACTCGACAGCCTGGGGCGTGCCCAGGTTGCCTGGACGCCGGCGCAGACCGGCAGTAACACGCGGCTCCGCGCCACGGCCCAGGCCGGGGCGACGACGGTGGTGGACGTTTCCGACGTCGCATTCCAGGTTGCCAACAACGGCATCGCCTACTACGTCAACGACGCGTCTACGGCCGGTGACGAGTACGCGACCGCGCCGGGCAACAACGCGAACGACGGCAAGACGGCCGCGACGCCCATGGCCTCGCTCGGGGCGCTGCTGCGCGCCTACGATCTCAATCCGAACGACATCATCTACGTCGATACCGGTGACTACACGCTGCCCGTCACGCTGGAGTTCGACGCACAAGACAGCGGTGTGACGGTGCAAGGCCCCGTCCTGGGCGGCCACGACGCCGTGCTGAACCGGGCAAACACCGCGCAGGCCGTCGTCGAGATGACGGGCGGCGACAACGTGACGCTGCGCGATCTCGTGCTGACCGGCGGCATTTACGGCCTTCAGGCGACTTCGAGCTACGACTCGGACGCACTCACGCTGGAACGGATGGAGATCCGGAACAATGGCACCGGCGTAATCGTTTCCGGGTCCGCCACCGAGAATACGGCGTACGTCATTCGTGACAGCGAGATCTTCGGCAATTCCAGTTCGGGAATGTCTTTGAACGGTGCCGGCCATCGCATCGAGAACAATCTCGTGCGCAACAACAGCACCGGGATCGGCGCCGGCACCAGCACGGGTTCCTATCTGACTGGCATCGTCATCACCGGCAACGAGGTGCGATCCAACAGCGTTGGCATCTCCGTCAGCGGTACGACGACGGTAGAGAACAACGAGGTCTACCAGAACAGCGTCGGCATCGCCGCCGACCAGAGCCCGCGCGTGCGCAACAACACGGTCTACCGCAACACGACCATGGGCATCCAGGGATCGAACAGCGCGCAGATCACCGGCAACCGGGTCTTCGGCCAGATCGGAAACGGCACCACGACGGGCACCGGCATCTACATCCGGAGCGGCAGCGCCGTCGGCAACACGGTCTACAGCAACACCATCGGCGTCGAACACGACAGCAGCTCGGAGGTCCGAAGCAACCTGATCTACGCCAACTCGGCCATCGGCGTGCGGATGAGCGGTTACCAGAGCGCCGGCGACGGCCTCTTCGGCAATACCATCTATCAGCTCACGGGCGACGCCATCCTGGCGACCGTCGGCGGGAACCGTACCGAGATCCGCGACAACATCGTCGTCGTGGGCGCCGGCTATGCCCTGCGCGTGGGCGACAGTCAGCAGGTCGGGTTCAACTCCAACTTCAACCTGTTCCAGGTGTTCGGCACCGGCAAGCTCGCGCAGTGGGAGGGCAGGGACTTTCTCACGATGGCGGACTGGTCGTACGAGACCGGGAACGACGTCGAGAGCGTGCTGGCCGACCCGCAGTTCCTCGATGTGAACGGCGCTGACAACCTCCTGGGCTACAGCGCCGCCACGACCGTGGACGGCGGTCTCGACGACGACTTCCGCCTGGCCGCCACGAGTCCGGGCGTGGACCGGGGCGACCCCGCGTCCCTCTTTCAGGTCGAGCCGGGCAACAACGGCGGCCGAGTGGATCTCGGTGCGTACGGTAATACACGGAAGGCCACGGCGAGCGCTTCTCAACTGATCCAGGTGCTCAACCTGAACGGCCTGGAGAAGGTGGAGGCGGGGCAGGCGGTCGACGTGCAGTTCCAGAGCGCGGGTCTCGCTCAGTACGACACCATCCTGCGCCTCGATACCGGGAACGGCACCGGTACTGTCGAGGGCTGGGCGACGGAGAAGTACCGTGTTGCCGGCTCGTTGAGCGGCCAGAACACCAACTTCGCGACGGCCGGGGTTGCGGACGCCGCGCCTCTCGGGGTTTACCAAAGCTACTCGATTCCCCCATACGGGACGGGCGGGAAGCTCACGTACGACATCCCTGTGGCAGACGGCGCCTACGAGGTGCTCCTGCACACGGTGGCGGGCACCGAGGCCGTCGGTTCGGAGCAGTTCTCCCTCGCGATCAACGGGGCCACGGTGGCCGCGAACGTCGATCGACGGGCACTTGCGGGCGGTACGAACCGGGCGCTGGTGCTGCGCTTCGGCGTGACCGTGTCCGATGGCGACGGGTTGCGCGTCGATCTGACCAACCTCACGAACAACTACGGCTCTGTCCTCGCCGGCATCGAGGTGCGCAAGATGAACCCGGCGGGAGTCGCCGCGCCGACGGCGGACATCGAGGTCTCCGTGGACGGCGGGAACTCGTGGCTGCCCGTGGCGGGCGGTGTCCCGGTCGACAGGTACGGCAGGGGCAGCTTCGTCTGGAACGCAGGGCCGGTCTCCAACGGCGCACTGCTTCGAGTGACCGGCCACGCGGGCGACGCGACCGTGTCGGATCAGTCCGACGCGCCTTTCCAGATCGCCAATGCCGGCCGTTTCTACTACGTAAACGACGGCTCGCGCACCGGGGACGAGTACACCACGACGGTCGGCAACAACGCCAACGACGGCAAGACGCCCGGCACGCCGATGGCCTCCCTGGCCGCCCTGCTGCGCGCCTACGACCTCGACGCCAACGACGTGATCTTCGTGGATACCGGCGTCTACAACCTGTCCACCAACATCGTCCTCAACGCGCAGGATTCCGGGGTCACGATCCGCGGACCTGTGCTTCCCACCCACGACGCGGTGCTCCACCGTGGCAACACGAGTGCGGGGCAGTATGTCTTCTCCTTCGAGGGGGCCTCGGGCGTCACGCTGGAGTGGCTGAACGTCACGGGCGGGTCCGCAGGCATCACGGCCACCGGGGGTGCCGGAAACGATGGCGTGGTGCTGCAGAACCTGGACATCTACGACAACGCCCAGACGGGTGTGGAAATCACCAACGGGCATTCGGACTGGATCATCCGTGACAACCTCGTGCGCAACCACTCGGGCTCGGGCATTTCAGTCAGTGGAGAACGCATCCGTATCGAGAACAACGAAGTCAACGGCAACCGCACCGGGATCGCGGCGAGCCAGAGCGGGGAAGGGAACCGCATCCGTATCATCGGCAACGACGCCCACGACAACACCACCGGGATCAGCATTTCCAGCGCCGTGACCGCGCAGGGCAACCGCGCCTACAACAACACCACGGGCATCTACAGCTACAACAGCACTTCCCTCGTCATCGACAACGACGCCTACAACAATTCGGTGGGCATCGAGACGGGTTTCCAGGGTTGGCTGATCGGCAACCGGAGCTTCGACAACACGATCGGCGTGCGGACGTACTACTCGTCGAACGTGTCACGCAATCAGTCCTATTCGAACTCCATCGGCATCCTCGACCAGGGGTTCAGCGAAATCTTCAACAACCTGGTCTACGGCAACACGAACCGTGGCATCGACATCACCTACACGCATTCGGCGGGCGATCGGGTCGTCTACAACAATACGGTCTGGCAGGACACCGGCGATGCCATCCGGGTGTACTCGACGGGCAACATCCGCGTCCGCAACAACCTGCTTTCCATCGGCAACGGCTACGCCATCAACGTGACTGCGGACGGTCAAGCCGGGTTCTCCAGCGACTTCAACCTGTTCGATCTGCGAACGGCCGCGGCCTTCGTGGGCCGCTGGGGCGCGGCGCAGCAGGCGACGCTCGCGAACTGGCAGGCGTTGTCGGCGGCGCACGATGCCAATGGCGTCGTCGGCGATCCGAAGTTCCTCGACATCAACGGGGCGGACAACGTCCTCGGCGATCAGGACGTCACCACCGGCGACGGCTACGACGACAACTTCAGTCTGGATGCCGGATCGGCGGCGATCGACGCCGCGAGTGCGTACGAGGCGGCCAGGCCCGGACCCGTCTACCCGCACGACGCGGCGCTCACGGACATCGAAGGCCGTTCCCGCCAGGATGATCCGTCCACGGCGAACACCGGGGCCGGCTGGGACCGCTTCGTCGAGTCCGTGCCGGACGGAAGCTTCTACCAGGACGGCGCCGGCACGGCGATTCCGCTGCGCAGTTCCAGCGGTGTGGCGAGCGTGACGCTCCCGTTCGCGTTCGAGTACTACGGGCGCAGCTACAACAGCGTCTCTGTCAGCGTGAATGGTTATCTGCACTTCGGTGGCCTCGATTCCGCGTCCAGCGGTGACGACAACGACCAGACCACCTTCCTGCGCAACGTCCGCATCGCTCCGCTCTGGGACAACCTCCGCACGGACACGACCCAGTCCGCGGCGTCCGGGTCCACGGTGGGCAACGTGTTCCTCGACAGCACGGTGGCCGATCAGATCACCTTCCGCTGGGCGGCCACGCGGCAGGACACCGGCGGCGGCAACGTCAATTTCTCGGCAACGCTCTTCGCGAACGGCAACATCCGCTTCGACTACGGCGACGGGAATCAGAGCCTGACACCGCTCGTCGGACTCAGCGCGGGCAACGGGTACACCTTCGTGCTCTCGCAGTACAACGGCGCGGCGGACCTCAACAACGCGCCTTCGGTCCTCTACACGCCGGAAGCCGGACTCACCTACTTCGACATCGGCGCGTACGAGTTCCTGGGCGATTCCGGCGACACCACGCCACCGCAGATCACGAGCGTGTCGCAGTTGCCGGCCCCCGGCGGCACGACGGCGCTGGCGTTCTCGAGCGTGCAGGTCGGTACGAGCGAGGCGCTCAACACCATCAGCGCCCGCAGCCCGGCGAACTACGACCTGCGCAGCAAGGGCACGGACGGCTTGTTTGACACGACGGACGACGTCATCATCCCGGTGCGCGCGCTCTACTCTTACCCCGAGACCAATCTCACGCTCGAGTTCCTGACCGGTGCCAATGGCGCGGCGGGCATCCTTGCCAACGGCGATTACCGGCTCACGCTGTCGGGCACCAAGGCCATTTACGATCTGTCGGGCAACCCGCTCGACGGCAACGGTGACGGCACGGGCGGTGACGACTACGTCCGGCTCTTTACCGTCGACCGCACGTCGAACGTGGCGCCCGATGCCAATGCGCAGACGGTGAACGTCGACGAGGACGGGTCCGTCGTCATCACCCTTTCCGCTTCCGACGGCAATGACGATACGCTGGTCTATGCGCTCACCTCGGCTCCCGCCAACGGCGCGCTGTCCGAGTTCGATCCGTCGGCGCGCACGGTGCGGTATACGCCGAACGCCGGATTCACCGGGGCGGACAGTTTCACGTTCCTGGTCGACGACGGGAAGGCCGGCACGGATACGGCAACCATCACGTTGAACGTAAGGCCGGTCAACGATGCTCCGGTCGCATCGCCGCAGTCCGTCACGATGGAGGAGGACACCTCCCGTCTCATCGTGCTGGGAGGTACCGATACCGAGACGGGGCGCGCCGATCTCGTGTTCACGCTGGTCACCGCGCCCCAGAACGGCACGCTCGTGCAGGGCGCTGCAGGCGGCTGGACCTATACGCCGAATGCCAACTACATCGGGACGGACAGCTTTGCCTACACCGTCCGGGACCGTGGTGATCCCGACGGGTCCAATGCCAACGCGATCACGTCTGCCCCCGGGACCGTGTCCATCACGGTTCAGGCCGTCAACGACGCCCCGGTGATCGACGTCGTTGCCGACCAGGTGGTACTCGAAGGCTCGGTGCTGCTCGTCGATCTCGGCGCGACCGATGTGGAGGGCAACACCCTGACGTGGAGCCTGGTGAGCGCCCCGGCGGGCATGCTCATCGACGCCACCACCGGTGTGATTACCTGGACCCCGGCCGATGGCGTCAACACGGTATCCGTTACCGCGCGCGTCACCGACAACGGGTCGCCGGCGGCAGTCGATGAAGTCACCTTCGGCATCACGGTCCAGAATGTGGCGCCCACGCTCACGGTCACCGGCGCGGCAGAGGTGGACGAGGGGGTGGCTTACACCTTGAACCTGGGGTCCTCCGACCCCGGTGCCGACACGATCGCGAGCTGGGAGATCAACTGGGGCGACGGCTTTGTGCAGACGGTTGCCGGGACGGCCACGTCAGTCCAGCACACCTTCTTCGCGGGCGGGTCGACTTACGGCATCTCCGCGACGGCAACCGATGAGGACGGCAGCTACACGGCCGCGCCCGTTCAGGTGCTGGTCCGCGCGGACAACTCGCCGCCGGTGCCGCTGTCGCAGACGGTGTGGCTGGACGAGGATGGTTTTGCGGACATCGTGCTGAGCGCCACCGACGTGGATGGCGACGTCCTCACATATGCGCTGGAATCCGCGCCGACGTTGGGCGCGCTCTCCGCGCTGGACCCCGTGACGCGCACCGTGCGATTCACGGCGGGAAGTAACGTGCGCGGCAACGACAGTTTCACGTTCCGGGTGAACGACGGCGAGACCTCGTCAGTCGGGACCATCACGCTGAAGATCCGTCCGGTGAACGATGTGCCGGTCGCGCAGGCAGCCACCTTCGGTACCAACGAAGACACGGCGATTTCCGGACAGCTGTCCGGGCAGGACGTGGAGACGCCGGCGGCTCAGCTCACCTTCGCCATGGGCACCGGTCCGGCAAACGGCGCGCTGATCCTGAACGCCAACGGCAGCTTCACCTACACGCCGAACGCCAACTTCTCCGGGACCGACACCTTCACCTTCCGGGTGCGCGACACGGGGGATGCCGAGCTCGATTGCGGCTGCGATCTCATCGCGTCGGGGTTCGTGGCCGACGCCCCGGACAACAGCGAGTTCGTCACGGTGACGATCAACGTGGCTGCGGTGAACGATGCCCCGGTGTTCGATGCCATTGCGCCGATCGCTGGCAACGAGGGCGACGCTCTCACGTTCCGATTGCAGGCGACCGACGTCGACAACGTAGCAGGCGCTCTCGTCTACTCCAAGATCGGGACCCTGCCCTGGGTGACCGTCGACCGTTCCACGGGCGTCGTGACCGTCACGCCGCCGGACAACGGTGGTTACGAGTTGCGGTTCCAGGTGAGCGACGGTCAGGCCACCGGTGAAACCACTGTCGTCGCGAATATCGCGAATCTGCCGCCGGTCGTGCGGGTGTCCGGAGCCGCGCAGGGCGCGCCCGGCGAGCCCTACGTGCTCAATCTCGAGGCCATCGATGCCGGCGACGATGCCATCGTGTCCTGGACCATCGACTGGGGCGACGGCCAGATCGACACCGTGGCCGGGACGCAACGCACGGCGAGCCGTACGTTTGCGAGCGCGGGTCGCTACGCCATCGATGTCACCGCGACCGATGAGGATGGCAGCTACCTTCAACTCGACGCGGCGATCGTCGACATCCTGGTCGGCAACCGGGCGCCGGTGGCGACCGACGACACCTACCAGACGCGCTCGAACACGCCGCTGACGGTGAGCGTGCCTGGGGTGCTGGGCAACGACACGGATGCGGATGGCGACACGCTGACGGTGTGGTCGGTGACC
>LNDV01000017.1 GCA_001464765.1 Betaproteobacteria bacterium Ga0077526 | reverse complement strand
CGGACTCCTCCTCTCTCGTTTGACCGGAAGTTCAACGCCTCCCAGTCTGGCACTCGATGCCGCTCAGGGGGGAGGAGTCCATCCCATTGGGCTACGGCTTGCGGGGTGGCGCGGTTTCGGGCGGTTTCGTTGGCGAAGCGGGGGGCGCCTGCGGCCGGGTGCGCTGGTAGTACTCGATCCACTGCTGCACATTGCCTTCCTGCACGGCCTCGGCAGCGTCCTTCTTGTCCGGCTTCGGGGGCGGAGTGTCGCCCGCCATCGCGAGCCCGGCGGCGCCGAGACCAAAGGCTGCCGCGGTTAGCAGACAGCGGCGAAGAGAAAAGCGGAGAAAGGCGTTCATGCCCGGATTGTATCGTCCCGCCGGGACACCGCCCGCACCCGGGTCGCCGGGTTGGGGTGCCGAGTATGTTCCAATGACGTTTTTTGCCAGGGGAGGGGGATGGTCACGATCAGCATGCGCGACGCGGTGGCGCCGTACGTGACGCGGGACGGATCCGAGATCCGTGAACTGATGCATCCCGGCGTCCAGGGCAATGTCAATCAGAGCCTGGCTGAAGCGACGGTGGCGCCCGGCGCCACGACACACCTCCATCGGCATCACAGGAGCGAAGAGCTGTACCACATCACGCGGGGCAACGGCGTGATGGTGCTCGGCGACGAGCGCATCGCAATCCACCCGGGCGACACCGTGTTCATCCCTCCCGGGACGGCCCACTGCGTGGAAAACACCGGGACCGAGCCGCTCGTGATCCTCTGCGCGTGCTCGCCACCCTACGCCCACGAAGACACCGAACTCATCACCACCAACTGACCGAAAGACTCAAGACCTGACATGTACGACCTTCTCATCCGCAATGCTCTCATCGTCGACGGTTCCGGACGCCCCGGCTACCTCGGCTCCGTCGCCGTCGAAGGCGGTCTCATCCGCGAGATCGGCAACGTCTCCGGCCCCGCCCGCGAGACCGTCGATGCCGACGGCCTCGTGCTCGCCCCGGGGATCGTCGACACGCACACCCACTACGACGCGCAGATTACGTGGGACCCGCACGTGTCCCCGTCGCCGTCGCACGGCGTGACCACGGTGGTCATGGGCAACTGCGGCTTCACCCTCGCGCCGTGCCGGCCCGAGGACCGCAGCCTCACGATGCGCAACCTGACGCACGTGGAAGGCATGTCGCTCGCCGCACTCGAAGCCGGCGTGCGCTGGGAGTTCCAGACCTTCCCGGAGTACCTCTCCTTCCTCGAGAAGCGCGGCGTCGGCGTGAACGTTGCTGTGTTCGTGGGTCATTCCTCCGTGCGCACCTGGGCGCTGCGCGGCGATGCCGCCAAGCGCACCGCCACGCCGGAGGAGATCGAAGCCATGCGCAACATCGTGAAGGATGCGATCCGCGCCGGGGCGCTCGGCTTCTCCACGACGACCGGCACGCAGCACAACGGCGAGGGCGGCATTCCGATGCCGTCCCGGCTGGCGGACGAGACCGAGATGCGCGCGCTCACCGGCGCCGTCGGTGAAGTCGGGCGCGGTGTGCTGATGATGACCAAGGACGGTACGGAAACCGTGCCGCGGTTCGAAGGCTGGGCGCAGGCGAGCGGACGGCCCTTCGTCATCGCCGCGCTCATCCACAGCCAGGCGACGCCGCGCGCGGTCTTCGACGATCTCGACGCCATGGGCGAGGCACGCAAGCGCGGCAATCGCCTTTGGGGTGCCGTGTCGGCCTGCCCGCTCAGCATGGAGTTCACGCTGGAAGCGCCCTACGTCTTCGAAGGCATGCAGGCGTGGCGGCCCGCGATGCAGGCGAAGGACGATGTGACGTATCGCGCCATCCTGAGCGACCCTGCATTCCGTGCGTCCCTGCGTGAGGAACTCTCGCGCCCCGCGCAGCGCACGTTCAACGGCGACTGGGACCGTGTGTTCGTTCTCCAGTCCGCCGAGGAGAAGCACAGCGGCTACGACGGCCGCAGCATCGCCGCCCTCGCTGCCGAAGCGGGCAAGGATCCGTTCGACTGGCTGCTCGACCTGGGCCTCGCCGAAGACCTGAAGACCTACTTCCTTGCGCAGCTGCTCAACACGGACGACCAGGCCGTGGGGGCGATGCTGAAGGACCCGAACTCGCTCATCTCGCTCTCCGACGCGGGGGCTCACCTCGAGTTCTTCTGCGACGCCGGCTTCGCGCTCCACGTGCTCGGCCATTGGGTCCGCGATCGCGGGCTCATGCCGCTCGAGCAGGCCGTGCATCGCATGACGGGCGAGCCCGCCGGCGTGTTCGGCCTCAAGGGCCGTGGCGCCATCGCCGTGGGCGCCCATGCCGACCTGTTCCTGTTCGATCCGAAGACCGTAGGCCGCACGCCGACCCGTCGTGTGAAGGATCTCCCGGCCGGTGCCACACGCCTCATCACCGACCCCAAGGGCGTGCACGGGGTCTGGGTGAACGGCACGCGCCTCGTCGATGCAAACGGGGCTGCCGTGAGCGGGCAGCCGCTGTCGGGCAAGGTGCTGCGGGAATTCAACGCGTGAGCGAAGCACCGCGGGCGGATGCCGCCCGCCCGCTCGCCGGGGTGAAGGTCGTCGAACTGGGCACGCTGATCGCGGGCCCGTTCTGCGCCCGCGTGCTGGCGGAGTTCGGTGCCGAGGTCATCAAGGTGGAATCCCCCGACGGCGGAGACCCGCTGCGCACCTGGCGCAAGCTGCACGAGGGCACGTCGCTGTGGTGGTTCGCGCAGGCGCGCAACAAGAAGTCCGTCGCCGTGAACCTCAAGTCCCCGGAAGGGCAGGAGATCGTGCGCCGCCTCGTGCGCGAGGCGGATATCGTTGTTGAGAACTTCCGGCCCGGTACCCTCGAATCCTGGGGGCTCGGCTGGGAGCAACTGTCCGCCATCCATCCGGGTCTGGTGATGGTCCGACTCTCGGGCTACGGCCAGACCGGGCCGTACAGTCAGCGGCCGGGCTTCGGCGCCATTGCCGAGGCGATGGGCGGGCTGCGTCATCTCACCGGGTACCCCGATCGTCCGCCCGTGCGGGTGGGGGTGTCGATCGGCGATTCGATCGCGGCGCTGTACGGTGCCATCGGTGCCCTGATGGCGCTGCGACATCGCGAAGTGAACGGCGGCAAGGGGCAGGTCGTCGATGTCGCGCTGTACGAGGCCGTGTTCGCTCTCATGGAAAGCCTGCTGCCCGAGTACGACAAGTTCGGTTTCGTGCGCCAGCGTTCGGGCGCATCGCTCCCGGGCATCGTGCCCTCCAACACCTATCAGACGCGGGATGGCAAGTACCTCGTGATCGGCGCCAACAACGACAGCATCTTCAAGCGGATGATGCGCGCCTTCGGGCGTGATGATCTCGCCGACGACCCGCAACTCGCCAGCAATGCCGGGCGTGTCACGCGTACGGAAGAGATCGACGATGTGATCGGCCGCTGGGCCGCCTCGGTGGATCTCGACGAGGCGCTGCGCGTGCTGAACGGCGCCGAAGTGCCGGCCGGCAAGATCTACGACATCGCCGACATCGCCGCCGATCCGCAGTATCTCGCCCGCGAGATGATCCAGTCGTTCCTGCTGCCGGGTGGCGGTGATCTGAAGCTTCCGGGTGTCGTTCCGAAACTGCACGAGACGCCAGGCGGCACCGAGTGGCTCGGTCCCCGCCTGGGCGAGCATACCGATGCCGTGCTCACCTCCCTCGGCTATGACGCCCCTGCGATTGCGCGGCTTCGGGAATCCGCTGTGGTGGCCGGCGCATGAAGCGAGTCGCCGATCAGCTGAACCCCGGCGTGCGGCCCCGGGAAGTCTGGGCGTGGGCCTGCTACGACTTCGCGAACTCGGGCTACACCACTGTCGTCATCACGGCGATCTTCAATGCGTACTTCGTGGCGGCGGTCGCGGGCAAGGCGCCCTGGGCCACGCTCGCGTGGACGGCCAGCCTGTCCGTGTCGTACGCGCTTATCGTCGTCACGGCACCTCTGATCGGCGCGTGGGCCGACGTGCACGGTGCCAAGAAGCGCGTGCTGTTTCTCTCGACCATCGGCTGTGTGCTGGGCACCGCGGCGCTCTCTCTGGCCGGCCCCGGTGATCTGTGGATCGCGGTGGTCGCGCTGGTGGTGTCGAACTTCTTCTATGGCACGGGTGAGAACATCACCGCGGCATTCCTGCCCGAACTCGCCAAGGGGGAATCCCTGGGCAAGATCTCCGGCTGGGCCTGGGCGTTCGGCTACCTGGGCGGGCTTCTCAGTCTCGGGCTCAGCATTGCCTATGTCACCTGGGCCCAGGGCCAGGGCCAGACCGGCGCGGAGTTCGTCCCGGTGACCATGCTCATCACGGCGGTGCTGTTCGCACTGTCCAGCGTGCCCACGTTCCTGTTCCTGAAGGAACGCGCCCGGCCTCGCCAGGGTGCGGCGGGCGACTACATGAGCGCCTTCTCCCGGCTGCAGCAGTCCTGGCGCCACGCCCGGGACTATCGTGATCTCGTGCGCTTCCTGGCGTGCATCCTGTTCTACCAGGCCGGGGTCCAGACGGTTGTGGCGATCGCGGCCATCTACGCCCAGGAGGCCATGGGGTTCGGCACGACGGAGACTCTGGTCATGGTGCTGCTGGTCAACGTGACGGCAGCCATCGGCGCGTTCGCCTTCGGCTACGTGCAGGACCGCATCGGCCACGTTCGCAGCGTGGCGGTGACGTTGATCGGATGGTGTGTGACCACCCTCGTCGCCTGGCAGGCGACCGAGGCCGCGTGGTTCTGGGTAGCCGCCAACCTGGCGGGACTGTGCATGGGAGCGAGCCAGTCCGCCGGGCGGGCGCTGGTCGGGTACTTCAGCCCGGACGACCGCCGTGCGGAGTTCTTCGGTCTGTGGGGGCTGGCGGTGAAGCTGTCCTCCATCTTCGGGCCGCTCACCTACGGGCTCATCACCTGGGTGACCGGTGGTGACCACCGGACGTCCATGCTGCTCACGGGGGTGTTCTTCATCGCGGGCCTGGCGGTCCTGTCCGGGGTGGATGCCCAGCGGGGAAGGGCCGCCGCCGTCCGGGGTTGACGTTGGCATGGGCGCAAGGCCCGCGAATTGCTAAAGTGTCGGATTAAAGCGCCGTCAGTTCCCGGCTATTCCGGTCCCTTTTCGAGTCCGACACCATGCTGAGCTGGCTCAAGTCATCGCCCGACGCGGATCATCCGCTGGCGGATCCCCGTTCGGCGAAGCGGACCCTGGAGGCGCTCGACGCCCTGCCGCCGCTGCAGGCGCTCGAAAAGCTGCTCGACCACCTCGATGCTGCGCGGGAAGCCGAGAACATGTCGGCCCAGCGGGTCCTGGAGATCGTCGAGATGATCGACTCCAGCTCCAAGCCCCACCAGCAGGCTCTCTCCCGTGAGTTTCTCTCCGTAGATCCGGAGAACCGCGCTGCCGGTACCCGGATCGCCCACGTGGTCGGCAATTTCTGGGAAGGTCTGGCCCGCGCCTACCGGATGCTGCTGGAGATGTTCGTCACCGGCGACCCCAGTGCCCAGGTGCTCAAGCCCCGTCTCGCGATCATCGCGGCGAGGGCGCTCCGGGCGTTCAATCTGCACCTCAAGTGGCGTCTGCTGCGCTATGCCCCGCTGGAGCCCGCGCTGTGGGGCGCTTTCGCCCGCGTGTACCAGATCGCGGAGCGCCATGGCATCGCCACGACCACGGCGGTCATCTATCCCGGGCCCTTCGGCGAATCGTCGGTGCGCCGGGAGATGCTGAAGGCCATGATGCTGGCCGTGTCGTCGACGGATTCCCTGCCCAAGCGCCAGATCGAGATCGTGGAGCGTCTCTGCGCGCAGTTCTCGGAATTCTTCACGCTGCAGGAAGAGCCGGCGCCTGGCGTGTACTTCCATTTCGATCTCGACGCCGACCGTGCTCCGGCACGCGCTTCGAGCGGCATGGCGGGCGGGTCGGGTCTGCGATTCTTCGGCCCGAGCGCCGCTGCACCGCATCTCAAGAAACTTGCCCAGGATGTCCGCGTGACCGGCGGCGTACCGCCGACCGTCAATCTGGGCGGCAGCTACCCGACGCATGACGTGGTGCAGGTGCTGGAGCATCTGGCCCACTACTGGTCGCCCATTCCGCCCACCCGCAAGGAGAAGCGGCGGGACTCCAAGGAAAAGGTCGAGGCCGTCCACGGCCTGAACGACATCATTGCCGCCATCGACGCCGACGAGTTCGGCTGGAATTTCGATGTGCGCAAGCTCGAGGACTGGGTGCTCGCCGACGAGAGTTCCGCCGGCGTCGGCGCCACGGTGCCGACCGACCGCAGCGACTGGCTCGCCGTGGGCGAGATGGTGGGCGTCCGCTATCTGGACGAAGGCATCGCCTGGGGCGTCGGGATCGTGCGCCGGCTCAACCTGGTCGATCGCAGCCAGCGGCAGGTCGGCATCGAACTGCTGTCGCGCGGCGCCATCCGCGTCGTGCTGAGCCGCCTGCTGATGGACGGGTCGCCCGACCCGGACCCCAAGTCGATGATCGACGCGCTCATGCTGCCGTCTCCCGCCGAGAACAGCATCGGCCGCCTGACCGTGAAGATCGCCGTGCGGCCCGGCGCCTTCGACCTGCGCGACAGCTATGGCCTCATGCTCTACGGCATGGACTATCTGCTGGTGCCGAAGGGCTCGGTCGAGCACGGCGCCGACTTCGTCATCGCCGAGTACCGCCTGCTCGTCCGGTCTTCGGACTGAGCATTGTCCGGGGGCAATCCGCCCGGCGCATTCGTCCCGTTTCGCGCGACCCGCCGGAAGCTTTCGCCGGCCGCTCGTTGAACTGTCTCTGCTTGCCTCTCTCCGCGAGCAGAGTTCCACTCGATCGATCATCGGACCACGGCTCTTGCCGCGCGTGTATCGCTTCGCGTGCATCGTCTTCCAGGCGCGGTTCTCAACACTGTGGCGAGTCCCAAGAAATCGGGATTGTCGCGCGTGGCGTTTGGCGGAAAAATCCCGCCGGAACGGTGGTGGGTGACCCCCAGGCTCCCGGGTACGGCGATTGTGCAGCGGCCCTACAAGCCCTGAGAACCAGATCGGCCCTGTGTGAATGGTTTTCCAGGGCGGGGGTCGGGACGGCGGTGCTGAGGGTTGGAGTAATTGGCTACCCCGCATATCTCGGAACAGCAGGCTTCAGAGGACTCGAAAGGTGATTCGCAACGTTTGCTTCCCCGTCGCGGTGGCACTGATGATCACGGCATCAGCGCCTTGCTGGACTCAGGGTCTCGAAGCCACGCCCTTGCTGAAGCTTCCGAGAATTTCCTCGAAGCTGCCGAAGCCGAGCGAAGTCAGGAAGGATGAGATCAAGGCCGAAGACGTCGGCCCGTGCTACGGCGTCTATTGGGAAAGCCGCCGCAAGGCAGATGAACTCGAAGGAAAGCAGGCGCAGTTGGAAGGCGAATCGGCGGGTCTCGAGAAGCGCGTGGAAGAACTGAAGCGCCAGCGGCAGGCCCTCGATTCAGAGAAACTGGCTCTGGAGGGAGTGATCGACCAAATGAATGTGTCCGATGCCGCCCTCGACAAGACGCGAGCGGAGATCGAAAAAGCCAAGGCCCGCCGGCCGCTGACTGACCGGGATGTGGAACGGATCAACGCCCTCGTCGGCGACTTCAATGCCAAGCTTGCCAGACGAAATCAGACTGTCAGCGCATTCAGGCAGCGCGAAGCGACTTTCTCGGAGACGGTAAAGGCGTTCAATGCTTCCGGTCAGGAGCTGACACGCCAGGCCATGCAGTTCGACGAACGCGTGTCGGCGTTCAATGCCGCCGCCGAGGCATTGAGAACCCAGATCAAGGCTTTCGACGATACCTGCGTCGGCGAGAAACGAATCACGAGGTAGCTCGCCGATTCAAGACCGCGAGCGAAACGTGTTCGCCATACGAACGCGCGCCGGCGACGGGCGCCAGCATCCGCTGTGGTGAAGGTTCGGAGCGCGACGTGCGCTCACGCCGGCCACGCCCGCATGCGGAAAGCGTTCGCGAGGAAGTCGATCAGCAGCCGGACTTTCGGCGTGACGAATTTGCGCGACGCGTACACGGCGTAGACCCCCAGTTCGGCCGCGCGGTACGGCGGGAGGATCTCCGTCAACGTGCCCGCGAGGAGATCGGGACCCACCAGGAAAGTAGGCTGCAGCACGATGCCGAGGTGGCGCAGCGCGGCGAGGCGACAGGTATCGCCGTTGTTCGTGCGCATGCGGGGCGTCACGCGCACCGAGACCTCGCCTTCGGGGCCGCTGAAGGCCCACTGCTCCCCCATCGCGAGCAGGCTGTAGGAGAGGATGTCGTGACGTGTCAGTTCCGAGGGATGGGCGGGTGTACCGCGGCGGGCGAGGTACTCGGGCGAGGCGCACAGCACGAGTCGCGTGCTGGTCAGCTGGCGGCTCACCAGCGCGGAGTTCGGCAGTTGCGCGATGCGCACGGCGAGATCGAATCCTTCCTCCACCAGATCCACGAAGCGGTCGGACAGCGTCACGTCCAGGGCCACGCCCGGATGCTGCGTCATGAACTCCACCCATAGCGGCGCCAGGTGCAGCACGCCGAACGACGTCGGAACGTTGATGCGCAGAACGCCCGTGGCCTTGCCGGCGCTGGCCGTGATCTCCCCCTCGGCTTCGTCCAGGTCCCCCAGGAGCGCCCGGCAGCGCGCGTGGAACACCTCGCCTTCGGCCGTGAGGGACAGGCGCCGCGTCGAGCGATGCAGCAGTCGCACTCCGAGGCGGGCCTCCAGCCCGGCCACATGCCGTGAGACCGCTGGTGTCGACATCGCCAGGGCGTCTGCCGCCCCGACGAAGCTACCGGCCTCCACGACCCCCACGAACACCCGCATTTCCTCGAAACGATCCATAGTTGCGAATTCCGGAATAGTGGGTTTCATTTAACCATCTTTATTCCTTCTGGTGAAATGCCCAAAGTGGAGGTGTCGCGCGGCCTGTTCGCGCCCCCGGAGGACTGCACCATGTCTCGCCTGCCCACGGTATTCATCTCCCACGGCGCGCCGACCTTCGCGCTGGAGCCTGGCATCGCCGGCCCCACCCTCACGGCACTTGGCCGGCGGTTGCCCCGGCCGGAGGCTGTTCTCGTCGTTTCGCCGCACTGGATGACCCAGGCTCCCGCGGTGGGGACGACGACTCGCCCTCGCACCATCCATGACTTCGGCGGCTTCGATCCGGCGCTCTATGAAATGACATACCCCGTAGCCGGGCATCCGGCGCTCGCCCGGCGTGCTGCCGCCCTGCTGACCGCTGCAGGCTGGCAATCGCGGGAAGACGACCAGCGCGGTCTCGACCACGGCGCGTGGGTTCCGCTGATGCATCTGTATCCCGCCGCCGACGTGCCGGTGTTTCAGGTGTCGTTGCCGGGTCGGCTCGATGGCGCGCAGGCGTTTGCCTTCGGCCAGGCGTTGGCGCCGCTCTCGGACGAGGGCGTGCTGGTGATCGGAAGCGGGAGCCTCACGCACAACCTCTACGAGATTCAACCGGGGAACTCTGCGGCTGCGACCTACGCCACGGAATTCGTGCATTGGGTGCGGGATGCTGTCACCCGCCATGACTGGGGCGCCCTGCAGCGGACGATGGAGTCTGCGCCGCACGCCCGCCGGGCGCACCCGACCACGGAGCACCTGCTGCCGCTCATGGTTGCGGCGGGCGCCTCGGGCTCACCGACCGCGGTGGATGTCATCGACGGCGGCATCACCTACGGCGTGCTGTCCATGGAAAGCTACGTGTTCGGAGAAGCCGGCCATGCTTGATGCTTCGCATGAGGCTCTTCATCAATCCGCCGACATCGTGGTGCGCAGGCCCGCGACGCCTGCGGGGCTGCTCCTGCTGTTCCATGGGGTAGGGGCCAGCGCCGCCGACCTGCTGCCGCTGGCCGAGTGGCTGGGCGACGCGATGCCTGATCTTGTCGTGGTCAGCGTTCAGGCACCCGACGCCTCGGGCCCGGGCTGGCAGTGGTTCTCGGTCCAGGGTGTGACCGAAGCCAACCGCCCGGCGCGGGTCGCGGTCGCGATGCCAGCCTTCGTGTCTCGCGTGCGGCGGTGGCAGTGCTGGGCAGGTATCGATGCGGCGAAGACCACGCTGGTGGGATTCTCGCAGGGCGCGATCATGGGGCTCGCCGCACTGCAGCGCGAAACGGAACCGCTCGCGGGTCGCCTGTTCGCGCTGTCCGGGCGATTCGCGAGTGCGCCGGTTCGTGCGCCCAACGGCACGCGCGTCCATCTGCTCCATGGCGACAGCGATCCGATCATGCCGGTGCGTCTCGCGGAAGAGGCGCGGTCACAGCTCGCAGCACTCGGCGCCGACGTGACGCTCGATTGCTTCCCCGGACTCGGCCACGGGGTCGACGCGCGAGTGGCGGACGCCATCCTTCAGCGGTGGAAGGAGCCGCCCGGCTAGTCACGGGTAGGAGAAGGGCAGCGGGTAGGGTCGACCGAACGGCCGTCCCGCTCGTACCGTCTGCACGACCTTGAGTTGCTGCTCGCCGCGACGCCGGTTGCGGCGTGTGTCGATGAACTCCACCGGTTTCCGGACCACGTCCAGGATCGTCACGTCCGCTGGAGCGCCGACCTGCAGCGTACCCAGCAGCGGAACGCGATCGATCACCTGCGCGGGCCGCACGGTCGCTGCCGCGATGACGGCCTCCAGCGACATGCCGAGCGCCAGAAACTTGCTCATCACGTTGGGCAGGAAAGGCTCGCTCGGCGCATTGCCGCTCAGCGCGTGAATGTCGCTGCTGATCGTGTCGGGGCCGAACCCCTGATCCAGCGCGCGCTCCGCCACCGTGAAGTCGAAGCTGCCCGCGCCGTGTCCGACGTCCACGATCACACCGCGCGCCCGCGCCGCTAGCGCAGCGGGCAGCACCACGCCGTTCTGCACGGTGTTGTTGCCCGCGCCGCTGTACGCGTGCGTGAGGATGTCGCCGGGGCGGAGCATGTCCAGCAGCGCCGAGAGCTCGCCCGGCGCATCGCCGATGTGGCACATCACCCGCGCGCCGGTGCCGGATTCTTCCGCAGCCTTGATGGCACGACGCAGCGGCTCCAGCCCGTTCGAGCCGACCACGGATTGGCTTTCCCGCACCTTCAGCCCGAGGACGATGTCGCGGTTCTCGGCCACCGTCTTCGCCGCGAGGCCGACGTCTGCGTAGTCGAGATTCAGCATCTCGTGCACCGGAAAGCCGGCGAGTCCGATGGTCGAGATGTGCAGAAACGCAAACAGCCGCGTGCGCGAGGGCGCCGCGATGAAATGCCGGAAGGCGGAGAAGTTGTTCGCACCGGCATCGCCGGCGCTGACACAGGTGGTGGTCCCGGTGAGCGGCGCCAGCTCGTCCGCCGGCAGCCCGATCGCGGAGCCCTGCGGATACACGTGCGCGTGCAGGTCCACGAGGCCGGGCACCACCAGACGACCGTGCGCGTCGATGACCGGTGTGCCCGTTGCCGCGGGAAGATCGACACCGAGCGCCGCGATCGCACCGTGTCGAATGCCGACGTCCATCACTCCGCGCAACGAAACCGACGGATCGAGCATCTCTCCGCCGCGGATCACGAGATCGAAAACCGGCGCTGCCGCCCCTGCCTGCGGCAGAACGGCTCCCGCCGAGAGTGCCGTGCCCCACTGGAGCACGCGGCGGCGCGATGTGGAGATGAGGCTCGCATCCGCTCCCGAGAGGGAACGGCAATGCAGACGATCGAGGGAGGGCATCGCGTTGTCTCCGGGTGAGTTCATCGGCGGGCCGGCCGCGGCGGTGGCGCGGTACGGCCCGATGATGCGCCCTAACGCTCGGGCGCTGTGCTCCTCCTTCGGGAATTCCCCTGGCTGAACGGGCTCCAGGCGCGACGGGCGCACGCCATCGAACCTGCGGCGTTGCCGGTGGTCCGATGTATCGACGTGGCAGTTGCGCCGCGGAATTGCGCGTCATATCCGGCAATGTCTGTTTCGTCGCGGTCGAGTGGCAATGGCAAGACCGGGTAACCGGTCCCGCGGCTGCCATCGGATCGTCGTCGCGAGGTTCCGTGTCTGTGCGTGCCGTGTGCGCGGTTGTCGAGACTCGGGTCACCCAGGGAATTCGCCATGGATTCGTTCTTCGCCAGCATCGCCGTGCTCTCCGACTTCCTCTGGGGCGGAACGTGGGGGGAGATCCGGATCCTGCCCATGGGTGTCGTCACGATCACGCTGCTGGGCACCGGCGTCTACTTCATGGTGCGGCTGCGTCTTCGGCCGCTTAGGCGGCTTCGCCCCGCCTTCGCGGCGCTGTGGGGCGGGCGCCAGGGTCAGGGCGCAGGGCAGATCACGCCCTGGCAGGCATTGTCCACCGCCCTCTCAGGCCAGATCGGCACAGGGAATCTGGCGGGCGTGGCCACTGCCATCACGCTTGGCGGGCCCGGCGCGGTGTTCTGGATGTGGGTCACCGCCATTCTCGGGATGGCCGTCGCCTTCGCGGAGAGTTCCCTGGCCGTCCGCTACCGGGTGCGGTACCCGGACGGCCGTCTCCATGGCGGACCGATGTATTACATCCGCGACGGACTTGGACGCCACTGGCGCTGGCTCGCCGTCCTCTTCTGCGTGGGAACGCTCGTCTCGGCGCTGGTCACGGGCAACATGATTCAGGCGAACTCCGTAGCGCAGTCGATGGTGGAGGTAGGACACAGCATTGGCGTTGTCCTGCCGACCTGGGGCGTGGGGCTCGTCATTGCGTGCCTTGCCTTTCTTGTGATCGTCGGCGGCATCAACAGCATCGGCACCATCGCAGGACGACTGGTCCCCGTCATGGCGTTGGGCTATGTGGCGGCGGCACTCGTTGTGCTGGTGCTTCACCCGGGACACGTCGGAGATGCGATCGCGCTGATCTTCCGTTCGGCGTTCGGCTTGGAACAGGCGGCAGGCGGTGTGGCCGGATACGGTGTGCTCGCGGCCATCCGCGCTGGCGTCGCCCGCGCGCTCTTCTCTACCGAAGCGGGCCAGGGTTCGGCGCCGATCGCGCATGCGGCGGCCAAGACCGACAGCCCGGTGCGACAGGGCGAAATCGCGATGGTGGGTGTGTTCATCGACACGATCGTCGTGTGCACGATGACGGCGCTGGTCATCCTCGCGGTCGAGGGCAGCTACCCATCAGGCGGCGGCACCGCGACAGTCTCGTACGCGTGGCAATCCACGGACCTGCATGCATCCGCCATCACCACCGCAGCGTTCGCTCAGGGTGTGGCTGGCGGGCAGTGGATTGTCCTGGCGGCGCAGTTCCTGTTCGCCTTCACCACGATCATCGGGTGGTCCTACTATGGCGAACAGGCTGCACGCTATCTGTTCGGGCCGCGCACGGCCGCAGTCTGGCGTTACCTGTGGATCGTGTTCGTCTTCCTCGGGGCGTGGGTCTCGCAGGTGGAGGGCCTGTGGCTGCTTGGCGATGTTGCCAACACGACCATGTTGGTTCCCAACGTGATCGCCATCCTGGCGCTCTCCGGCGTGGTGATCGCCATGGCCCGCGAAGCCGACACGCCAGGTTCACGGCCGGCAGACGCCGGGGAGCCGGTGCGAACCCAGTAGGGGATCCGAGGTTGGCTGAGAGTCCTGTTCTGCGATCCGGTGTTTTCCTGGGAAGGAAGGGAAGCTACAAGAGCAGCGGCAGCAGAATCCCCTGCAACAATGCCGCCAGCGCGAGCGCGAGTGCCGCGTACACACCGGCTTCATTGCTGACCTGATAAGCGCGTGCCGTACCGATGCCGTGCGCGGTGAGGCCCGCGGCGAACCCCCGCGCGCTCCAGTTGCGGAAGCGGAACAGGTTGAACAGCGGGGTGACGATGATGGCGCCCGTCACGCCGGTGAGCAGCACGGCGCACATGGAGATGCTGGCGATGCCGCCGATGCTTTCGCTCACGGCCATCGCCACCGGGGCCGTGGCGGACTTCGGCAGCAGGGACAGCGTGATCACGTCCGATAAACCGGCCACGTGGCACAAACCCCACGTCACGCCGACCGATACCACTACACCAACCACGAGTGCACCGACCACCGGCACGATCTGCCGGCGGACAGCCTTGCCGTGCTCGATGATGGTGACGCCGAGGGCGATGGTTGCGGGTCCGAGCAGAAAGTGCACGAACTGCGCGCCGGCGAAGAACTCCTCGTACGGCGTGTCAGTGAGCCACAGAATGAAACCGAGCATGAGCGAGGACCCCGCAACCGGATTGGCCCACGCGGCGCCGCCGGCGGCGTCCTGCAGGCGTCTCGCGAGAACCCAGGCGCCGAGCGTGAGCACGAGCCACAGCAGCGGTTTCGCCTTGAGAAAGACCCACAGTTCGAAGATCGGCGGCGGATTCATTTGGCCTCCTCCTCCGCGCGGCGGGACAGCAACGTGAACGTGGCTGCAGTCGCGACGAGAGTCACGACCGTGGTTGCCACGACAACCCAGACGACATGCCACGCCGCCGGACCGAGACTGCGTAACTGATACAGGATGCCCGAGGCCACTGGCACGAACATCAGCCCCAGGTTGGCGAGCAATCCGCGCGCGACGCCTTCTCCCGACTGCCCGAGCTTCCCGCCCAGCGACGACCAGGCGAGCAGCAGCAGGAGCCCGACGATCGGCCCAGGGACCGGCCAATGCGCCAGATGCGCAATGGCTTCTCCGGCCAGTTGAAACAGCAGCAGTGCCGCGAATCCTTCGATCATCGATCAGCTTCCCCGTAAGACTGTGTGTAAGACCCGCGAGTGGTTCTCGCGGTTAGCGCGTCTTGGTCTCGAACATCAAGCGCCGGACTATTCGAAGCGCGAGTCTACTGCCACCGACTGAAGTCAGCCCGCATGGTCGACGAAGTAGGGTCGTCGGGAGGTTGTCCGATTCCCGGAGTCGCGCCTGCCACCGAAGGAGGTCGCCATGAACATCCGTCCCATCGTCTGGACCACCCTTGCCGCCGTGCTCGGTCTGACCGGTTTCCTGACGCCTGCGCTTTCCGAAACGCCTGTGATGCCGGCGGTGCTGCCATCCCCGTCGTTGGAGTGCGACATGCCGGCGGACGCCTTGCCGGACGCCGAGGCCCTCACCGCGGCTCGGGTCTACTTCCAGTAGCGCCCTGACGTAAGTCATTTGTAACTGCCCGACAGGTATCTTGCGGACTGATCCCGTGCACGGGAAGGAGGAGTCATGCTGCGCCGAACCATCGCCATTGCGCTGACCCTGGTGCTCGCCTGCGTCTGCACCGCCGGGAGCTCTGCTCCACCCGGTGACGATTTCCCATCCCGGCCCTTGCGGCTGGTATGCCCATGGCCTGCAGGCGGCCTCGCGGACCTGCGCTCGCGGCAGGTGGGCGATCGTCTCTCGAAGGCACTGGGGCAGCCCGTGGTCGTCGAGAACCGCCCCGGCGCGAGCGGGACGGTCGGCGTCACAGCCGTCACCCTTGCCAAGCCCGACGGCTACACGATAGTGCTCGGATCGATCAACGATCTGGCCATCGCGCCCGCTCTCGATGGCGCCGCGTACGGTCGGCTGCTCGCCGGCCTGCAGCCGCTCACGCTGACGGGGCGCGGGCCGATGATCTTGATTGCCTCGCCGGGGGTCCCCGCGAAAACAGTCGCCGAACTGATCGCGCTCGCACGATCGAAGCCCGGCCAGCTCAGTTACGGGACCGCGGGGCCGAACACGACCCATCACTTCGCGGGGGAACTGTTCAAGCGCACGACCGGCACCGACCTGATCCACGTGCCTTACAAAGGGATCGCGCAGATGTCCGTCGATCTCGCGGCTGGCAACGTGGCGGTGGGGTTTGACTTCGCCGCTACCACGGAGCCGCTGGTCAAGGCCGGGCGGATTCGGGCGCTTGCCGTTCTCGGTCCGCGCCGGGTGAGCCTGCTGCCCGATGTGCCGACGGCGCGCGAGGCCGGCATCGGTGAGGTCGAGATCATGTCCTGGGGCGGTTTCTTTGTACCGGCCGGCACGCCGCAACCCATCGTCGCGCGCCTCCACGACGAACTGGTGAGGATCCGGCGCGCGCCCGACATGGTGCAGATCCTGACGGCAGTCGGCTACGAGGTCATGGCCACGACGCCGGACGAGTCACTGAAATTCGTGAGGGAAGAGCAGGCGCGCTGGGCCCGATTGGCGAAGGAACTTGGGATCTCGCAGTGACACGGGGCGGTTCATCGACGGCAAGACAGGAGGCTTCCACGATGGGTGAGATTCGAGCGATGCTGTCGGCGGCTGGCGCATGCCTGCTGTTCCTGATCTCCACGTTGAGCCTCGCGGGCGGATACCCCGAGAAGCCCCTGAAGATCATCGTGCCCTGGGCCGCGGGTGCCGCGTGGGATGTACGCGTGCGGCAACTGGCGGAGATCGTGTCCAAGTCGATGGGGCAGCAGGTGATCGTCGACAATCGGCCCGGCGGTGGCGGAACGCTCGGCGCGGACGTCGTTGCCAAATCGCCACCCGACGGGTACACGATTCTCGCGGGTTCCCAGGCCGACCAGATTCTGGCCGCCGAGGTTAACGGCAACGTCCCCTACGATGCGAGCCGGGATTTCGCTCCCGTGACCCAAGTGGTCTCGGCGACATTCATCATGCTCGCGAGCAACACTTTGGAGGCCAGGACGGCCAGCGAGATGATCGCGCGGGCCAGGAAGGCTCCCGGGCAGTTGACTTTTGCCAGCACCGGATTCGGGACGTTGACCCATCTGCTTCTTGCCGAGCTCAATCACGCCGCGGGAGTCGAGATCACCCATGTGCCCTACAAGAGCGCTCCCGCCGGGCTTGCCGATGTCGTCGCCGGGCGAGTCTCGCTGATGCTCGACCTCTACACCACCAGCGGGCAATTCATCCAGACCGGCAAGGTGCGTCCTCTGTTCGTTGCCGCTGCGAAGCGCCACCGGGCCCTTCCCGATGTACCGACCGCCGCGGAGGTCGGACTGCCCACCGTATCGAAGCGAGGCTGGGGCGGATTCTTCGTTCCCGCAAAGACACCGAAGGACATCGTGCAGCGCCTTTCGAAGGAGTTTGCGTTGGCGGCGCAGAGTCCGTCGTTCCGTCAGTCGCTCGAGGCTGCCGGAGCAGATGTCGTGACGTCGAGCCCCGAGGAGTTCGAGGCCTTCCTCCGGAGCGAACGGGAGGAGTTGCGGCGCCTGGTCAAGCTTGCGGGGGCGAAGGTCGAGTAGCGGCGGGCCGCGGCTGGTCGATGTGCCTGTCGCGCGACTCCCGGCTCTCAGAGAAACCGGCTACCAGAGTCGCGACAGCAACTCGCGGTGAAGGATTGCTTCCCAGGTGCTGTCGATGCCGAGTCTAGCGATGCAGTCGTTCCAGTGAGCCCGGTCTTCGCGCAGCGTCGTACAGGTTCGCTGAAGCGAGCGGAGGACGGCTTGGCCATAGACCTCCGCTGCGCGTTGCCGTGGCGCGGATGGAATGCCGCCGTGCCGGCTGGAAAGCGCCAGGAGATCGATCAGATCCCGGCTCGCCGTCGAACGGTCTAGCCCTCGATCGGTGTTCGCGAGCAGCTTTTCCGTGAACATGTCCTCGGTGCACAAGGTTGTCACGCCGCAAAGGGTCTGGGACGAATCGGCGAGCGGGATGCGCCCTTCGGCGACGATTTCGAACTTGATCGGGGTGCTGTCGACAACGATGAAGTTCCGGATCCCGTCCATATCGGCTCGCGTTTCCCTGAGTTTCGATATGGGCTGGCGGAATAGCGCATCGATGTCGGACTCGAAGACGAGTTCCCGTAGAGCGCGATAGCAAGCCTTGTCGGCACAAAGGAAATCGATGTCTGCCGACTCACGGAACTCGTCGAGTTGGAGGGCGATCGCCGTGCCGCCCCCGAAGTAGCAGCCCAATTCGCGAAGCCGGTCGGCATTGAGCGCCTCCAGCAGTCTGGCCACGGCCTGGTGCCGCGGGCGCTTAAACGAGCAGGACACCGTTGCCGAACTCCGCGACGAGGCGGTCGACGAGCGCGCGTTCATGCGCAGGCATGCTCTGGACATCCACTAGGCGCCAATTGCGCTCGTAGAGTGCGAGGGCCTCCGCCTCGGTAATGCGTCGGGGAGCAAGATTCCAGCAAAGCATTGCCAGATTGGGGTAGTGGTCGATGTCGATCATGACGCAGGTTTTACCATACGGGCGTGCCGTTTCATACGCCCGGCGATGGCCAAGCCATCGTACGAGCGTTTCTGCGGCTGGCGAGGTGCTCGCCGAAGTGGGCAGACACCGTATCGGGTTCAGGGCAGGAACAGCGCCCGAACGGATAGCGACATGTCGGGAATCAGAAAAGGGGAGATGATCTCCTCGTCGGCCGGCCGGAGAATCTGCCGATATCCGCTCTCTCCGGGCTCGCGGTAGATTTCCAGCCGGCGCTGATTCAGATCGAGGATCCAACTCTCGGGAATCCCGGATTGGCCATACAGCGCCATCTTTGCTTGTCCGGCTGTCCGGACCGATCCTGACAGGTGCCGTAAGCCATTTGTAACCCTTTCCGGAGCACACTTCGCGCACCTCGTGACCGGATCGCGCCATGCCATCCTCCCGACTCGCCAAGCTCACCCGCCCCCGGACTGACGGACTGGTGTCGCGGCCGAGGCTGTTCTCGGCGCTCGACACTGCCTGCGCCCGACCGGTGGTTTGGATCGCGGGGCCGCCCGGCGCCGGCAACGCCGACCCTGCCACGTTCTTCTACTACCTCGGCATGGCCGCTGCAGAACTCGGGGGCAGGAAACACAAGCTGCTGCCGCTGTTCACGGAGGAGTTCGCGGCGGATCTGGAAGGCTTCGCCCGGCGTTTCTTCCGGGCGCTCTACGCCCAGCTCCCGGCGGAGGGCGTTGTCGTGCTCGACAACTACCAGGACGTGCCTGAGCGCGCGCTGTTCCATGCCGTCGCGCGCATCGGTGCCGAGGAACTGCCTGAGGGGGTAACGCTGTGCTCGGTCAGTCGTATTGAGCCACCGGGTGAACTGGTGCGCCTGCGTGCCAGTCAGCGGTTGAGTGCGATCGGCTGGGAGGACCTGAAGCTCACGGTGGAGGAGACCGCCGCGATTGCGGCGGACGCGAACCCCGACGCGAGCACGCTGGCCGTGCTGCGCGAGCAATCCGCCGGATGGGCCGCGGGCGTGGTGCTGATGCTGGAACGCCTGCGTCAGACGGGCGGCATCCGCCCCGGCAACACGCACGAGAATCTGGAGACGATCTTCGACTACTTCGCGGGGCAGGTGTTTCACGCGGCCTCGCGGGAGACGCAGGAGATGCTCCTTCGGATGGCTTTCCTGCCGCGGCTCACCGCGGAGACAGCGCAGGTCATCACCGGCAATCCGGAAGCAGGCCGACTGCTGGCGACGCTCGCGAAACGCAATCTCTTCATCGACCGTCGCTACGGGGAGCAGACCACCTACCAGTCCCACGCGCTGTTCCGCGAGTTTCTCAAGATTCAAGCGAGGGAAGTGCTGAGCGTCGCCGAACTGCAGAGGATCGCTCATTCGGTCGGGGCGCTGCTGCAGACGACCGGTGAGATCGAAGCTGCGTTCCAGCTGCTCTTCGAGCAAGGAGCCTGGGAAAACATTGCGGAACTCATCAAGGCGCAAGCCGCAAACCTGATGCGACAAGGTCGTCGCCAGACCTTGCAGGGTCTCATCGAGTCGCTTCCCGGAACGACGCTCAACGGCGACCCTTGGCTTCTCTTCTGGTTGGGGGTGGCATCGGCGAGCCCGTCTCCATCGCCGGGACGTGATCTGCTGGAGGAGGCCTATCGCGGCTTCGAGGCAATGGACGACGTCGTGGGCATGGAGAATGCGGCGATTGCCGAGGTCGACATTACCTATCGTTCCACGGGTGACATGACGCGATTGGACCGATGGTTGGGGCGATTCTCAGCGCTCTTGACGATGAGAGATGCCGAACCCAAAGGCGAACTGGACGCCAAGTTCCTTGCAAGGCATCGACTGCGGTCTCCAGACGTTCATCACGAAACGCGAAGACGTCCAGCGGGAATGGCGAAGCTTGAGTCTATCGTCCCCTTTTGTCGGAGGCACATCTTGAGGCGGATCTGCTCGACGATCATGACCTCCGCACGTCGGCATCAGGGACGGTTGCCTTCGCCACGGCGGCGACGGTGAGCACACGCGCCGATCAGCGCGAGCCCCCCCGCCAGCGACCAAGTGACCGCCGGTTCGGGCACAGCGCTGACGTGGATGTCGTCCAGTCCGGAGTCGCTGGTGCCCCGGAACTCGACGTTCGTGAGTCCGGTCCACCCCAGCGTGGCCTTGGTAGCCACGGTCAGACCAGAAAACGTTTCTGACAAGGTCCTGCCGTCTTCCAGCGTTCCCGTGATAGTGATATCCGTGATCGCAGTCTGATTCGGGAATGGATTGAGCAAGATTGGACCGGTGACGACACTTTCCAGCGAGAAAGTGCTTTGCCCTGCCTGGGGACCCAGCGTTACCACGTTGCCTGGGGCGAAGCCAAACCAGTCGGACGGTATCCCCAGCATATTGGAGAAGTGTGTTCCGTCGAAGACGGCGGCATTGTCGTTCAGCACCGTCATGACGTACCCGCTCTCATGGTAAGGCCTGTCCGGATTGATGTTGACGGCGTCCCCTTGAGCAATCTCAGGCTGCGTAAAGTTCTCGAACCGCAGCACTGTGCCGGGCGATGACGCGACCGGCGGGTCGGCGGTCAGCTCGAGATCGTCCAGACCGATATCGGCGTCCGCGGAAAACTCGACGCGGGTGAGTCCGGTCCACTCCAGAGACACGGAGGTCGCGGTCGTGAGTGCCGAAAACGTCTGAGTCAGAGGGCCGCCTGATTCCTGAAAACCGAGGACCGAGACAGTCACCGGTGCGCCGGTTCCGAAAGAAACCGGACCGACCACCAGACTGTCGAGACGAAACGTTGTGCCCCCAGGGACGAGCGAAACGGTAGCAAGCGTACCCTCTGCAAAGCCGAACCAGCTACTCGACCGACCCACCATGGTGTAGTCACTGCTCGGACGAAAGACAGCCGCTAGAGCAGTTGTGGTCGTCAGGATGAAGTCCCCTTCCTGGTAAGGCTTCAGTGGCCTGACGCTCACGTCTGTTCCGGGCGGGTACTGATCCAAGAATCGCATCGTGGCGTTCGCTTGAGTCGGCAGGAAGAAGCATAGGACGCAGCCCGCCGCGATGAAGTGTCGATTCATGAGACTAGTCTCCATAACGCTATTGGTCTTGTGGGATGAACGGCCGGGATACGAATTGCAGGATCGGCTGCCAACCTGACGAAGAACTTAGCGTGCACATGCAGCAGCGTCAACATCCCGGTTTAGCCCATTGGGCATGCAAGTTCGTTGACCTGTCCTGCCGCCGTTGCTGTCGCCACTCTGTGTCGCAGCTTCGGGGTGCAGTCGGGTGGCCTCGAGAAAATGCTGGCGTCTCGGCGCCCGCGAGCACTTGCGCGGCCTCTGGTTCGATCTCGTCCGCGGGCTGGGCCGCTGTCTCGAGGGGCTGGGGAACTGGCACGAGGCGGGTGCGCACTATTGTGCGGCGCTCGCCATCTACCCCGAGGTCAAGGAGGCCCACCGCGGCCGTCTCCGATGCCTGCGGGGAGAGGGCGCCATCGCGGCAGCCGAAGGCGCTTACGCGTACTGCCGGGACCAACTCCTCGCGACAACGGGTCGGCCGCCGTCGGCGGAAACCGAAAAACTGTACCGTCAGATCACCGCCTGACGCCGCCCGCCCGGTGGCGGCGTCTATCACCCGTCGGACGGGGACATCCCAGCCAAAGCGACGGACGTTCCCTACACTGACGCCTGAATCCCGAAATCTTCGGGGGGATGTCGATTGGCGCCCGGTTCGCGCATCAATGGATCAGACGCGGCAAGTTGCCCCGTCCCGACCTCAGGAGAACGACCATGCACTACATGCTCTGCTTTCGTCAGACCGACGCCGATTTCGCTCTCGAGAACGACCCCGAAGGTTCCAAGGCCTACTGGGGCGCGTGGATGGCCTACGTCGGCGCCCTCCAGGCTTCCGGCAAGGTGGTGAGCGGGAACGGCCTGCTGCCGCCCAAGACCGCAGCTATCGTGCGAATCCGGGACGGCAAGCGTCAGGTCCAGGACGGCCCTTACCCTGATACCCGGGAACACCTCGGCGGCTACTTCATCATCGACGTCGAGACCGTCGACGAGGCTCTGGAGTGGGCGGCGCGCGCGCCTTGCGCCAGCACCGGCAGCATCGAAGTGCGGCCGTGCATGACGCCGCCCGACATGGACGCGAAGGGCTGATCGTCTTGTCCGGATCGGAATGGGCGGCCGCCGAGCGCGCCGCCCGCGACTCCTACGGCCGGCTCGTGGCGTGGCTTGCCTTCCGATGGCGCGATGTCGCTGCCGCGGAAGACGCCATGGCCGATGCCCTCGTCGCGGCGCTGGAGCACTGGCCCCAGTCCGGCGTGCCCCGCTCACCCGATGCCTGGCTGCTGACGGCCGCCAAACGATCGCTGTTGCAGTGCAGGCGGCATCTCCTGGTCACGCAGTCCCCCGAAGTGCTCGCCGTGCTGGAGCAGGATGCGGCTTCGTTCGATGCCGAGGCGTTCCCGGATGAGCGGCTGGGCCTGCTCTTCGTGTGCGCGCACCCGGCGCTGCCGCCTGCAATGCACGCCCCGCTCATGCTGCAGGTGGTGTTGGGGCTCGACGCGGCGACGATCGCGAGCGCGTTTCTGGTGTCGCCGTCGGCCATGGCGCAGCGGCTGGTGCGCGCGAAGGCTGCGATCCGCACGGAAGGCCTGCGCTTCGAGATCCCCGAGGCGAGTGAACGACCGGAGCGTCTAGCCGCGGTACTCGAAGGCATCTATGGGGCTTACACGATCGGGTCCAGTCTCGTGTCTCCGGTGAACTCTCCGGTGCCGCCAGCGGAACTCACGACCGAGGCCCTCTACCTGGCCCGCCTCGTGGCGCATCTGGAACCGGACAGTGCGGAGGCCCTCGGCCTCGTGGCCCTGATCCTGCTGTGCGAGGCGCGGCGGCCTGCCCAGTTCGACCGCGATGGAAGATTCGTTCCGCTCGCGGCCCAGGACACGGCGCTGTGGGACCGCGCTCTGGTGGAAGAAGGGGAGCGCACGCTGATGGCAGCGGCCCGCCGGCGAGAGCCGGGACGCTTTCAACTGGAAGCTGCGATCCAGTCGGCGCACTGTCAGCGGCTGTTCACCGGCGAGACGCCCTGGGAGGGCATCGTGCAACTGTACGAAGCCCTCGTCGGCTGTCATGGCGGTGTCGGTGCGCGCATCGGTCAGGCAGTCGCGCTGGCCGAGGTGGGCGGGGCCGCGGCCGGTCTTTCGGCACTGAATGAAGTGGAGGAAGACCTGATTGCCAACTACCAGCCTTACTGGGTGGCGAGATCGCACCTCGAACGGCGCGCGGGTCATCGCGCAGCCGCGCAAGTGTCCCTGCAGCGGGCGCTCGGGCTGACGGTGGACGACCGGATTCGTGCGTACCTGATGACGCTCGATCCGAGCCAATAGCGGACGTCGCGCGGGGGCCGCCCGCGCTTCAGGCTTCGCTCAGGCCTTCGGGCGGATCGCCGACTTCGGCCGGAACGCCTTGCACACGTCTTCGCGCGTGTCGATGTACGGTCCGCCGATGAGATCGATGCAGTAAGGCACGGCCGCGAAGATGCCCGGAACGGCAGATGTGCCGTCGGCATTGCGCAGGCCCTCCAGCGTCTCGCGAATGGACTTGGGCTGGCCGGGCAGGTTGATGATGAGCGCGCCCGCGCGAATCACGGCGACCTGGCGCGAGAGGATGGCGGTGGGCACGAACTTGAGGCTGATCTGCCGCATCTGTTCGCCGAAGCCGGGCATCACCTTGTCGGCGACCGCGAGCGTGGCCTCGGGCGTGACGTCACGCTTTGCGGGGCCGGTGCCGCCGGTGGTGAGGATCAGGTGGCACTTCGTCGTGTCGGCCAGCTCGCGCAGCGTGGTCTCGATGACCGGTTGCTCGTCGGGGATGAGGCGCTCCTCGAACTCGATGGGGTTCTCGATCGCGCGGCCCAGCCATTCGCGCAGCGAAGGCAGGCCTTCGTCCTTGTAGACACCGGCCGAGGCGCGGTCGCTGATCGACACCAGGCCGATACGGACGGATTCGTCACTCATGGTCGTCTTCCTGTGTTTCGTCGGCCTCGTCGTTCGGGGCGAGGTCCTGTCTGGGTTCGGGGATGAGGAGCTTCAGCTCCTGGAAGATCTCGCGGAAAGCGCGTGGCGCCTTGTGCTCGGCGCGCTCCTTTCGAGCGTTGCGGACCATGGTGTGCCAGCGCTGGGTTTCGAGGGCGGGGTGGTCGGCGATCAGCAGGGCCAGCGCATTTTCGTCGGAGAGCAGCCGCTCGCGCAGGTTCTCGATGTGGTGCAGCCAGGCTGTGTGGGCGTGGGACTGGCCCTCGAACACGGCGAGCTGGGCGCGGATAGGGGCCGGGTCCACCGAGCGCATCAGCTTGCCGATGTACTGGCGCTGCCGGCGCAGGGCGCCGTGCTGGCGGATGCGCCGCGCTTCCAGGATGGCGTCCCGCAGGGCGTCGGGCATCTCGACCCGCGCAAGCCGGTCGGCCGGCAGGGCCTCCAGCGCTTCGCCCAGGTCTTGCAGAGCCGTGGACTCGCGTTTGCGCTGGCTCTTGCTCGGCCCTTCGGGGAACTCCTGATCGTCGGTTTCATTCATAAGTGGCTTGCTATGATAAAGAACTTGCCTGTCCCCATCATCCTAGAGTCTCCTCCGTGAAAGATACCCCCCGCTTTTCGTACGATCTTGCCACTCTCAAGTCCGTCGCTGCCGATGTGCTGCGTCTCGCCCGTGAACAGGGCGCTAGCAGCGCGGAGGTCGACGTGAACGAGAGTTTCGGGCAGTCGGTCACGGTGCGGCGGGGCGAAGTGGAGACCATCGAGTACAACCGCGACAAGGGCGTCGGCGTCACGGTGTACCTCGGTTCCCGCCGGGGGCACGCGTCGAGCGCGGATCTGTCCCCGAAGGCTCTGGCCGATACGGTACGCGCCGCGATTTCCATCGCGACCCACACGGCCGAGGACGACTGCGCCGGCCTTGCCGACGCTGAACTGCTGGCGCGCAATCCGGCGAATCTCGACCTGTATCACCCGTGGGATCTTTCCGTGGAGCAGGCCATCGAGATCGCCCGGGAATGCGAAGCGGCAGCCCTGGGCGTGGACCCGCGGATCGGCAACACCGAGGGCGGGTCGGTCGGCACCCATGCGTCGCAGTTCGTGTACGGCAATTCGCTCGGGTTCCTCGAAGGCTTCCCCGCGACGCGGCACAGTGTCTCGTGTTCGGTGGTGGCGGGCAAGGGCGACGACATGCAGCGCGACGACTGGTACACCTTCGCCCGTCACGCTGACGATCTCGAGGCCGCTGCCGAGGTCGGGCGCAAGGCCGGCCGGCGCAGCGTCGCCCGGCTGGGTGGCCGCAAGATCCCCACGACCAAGTGTCCGGTCCTGTTCGAGGCGCCCATCGCCGCTTCGCTGCTCGGGCATTTCGCCGGCGCGGTGAGCGGTGGCAGCCTGTACCGCAAGTCGTCGTTCCTGCTCGATGCGCTCGGCAAGCCGGTGTTCTCGCCCGTCGTGTCGATCCGCGACGTCGCGAGCATTCCGCGCGGCATTGCGAGCGGTGCGTTCGACGACGAGGGGGTTGCCACGCAAGACCGCGACGTCGTCACCAACGGTGTGCTGAACGGTTACTTCCTCGGCAGTTACTCGGCGCGCAAGCTCGGCATGAAGTCCACGGGCAATGCGGGCGGCACGCACAACCTCATCCTGCAGTCCACGGGCGAGAGCTTCGAGGAACTCCTGCGCAAGCTGGGCACCGGCCTGCTCGTCACCGAGATGCTGGGCCAGGGTCTCAACATGGTCACGGGCGACTACTCGCGCGGCGCCGCCGGATTCTGGGTCGAAGGCGGCGAGATCGCCTATCCGGTCCACGAAATCACCGTGGCCGGCAACATGCGCACGATGTTCCAGGGCATCGTCGCCGCGGGGACGGACGTCCTTCGGCGCGGCTCACGGCAGTGCGGGTCGATCCTGCTGGACGAACTCACGGTGGCGGGTGACTGATCGCACGGGCGAGCTTATGTCCACGCACTCGGGGGAGGGGCACCGCGGCAAGCAGTGGCTAGGTATCGGCGGCGTCCCCCCCGGCGAGCGGGATATCGCGTACCGCTGGGAGCGCCGCCTGCACTGGGTGATGATCGGCATCGCCCTGCTGTCCATTCCCGCGTTCTACCTGGAAGAGTTTGCCGAGGGGCGTCGTTCCTTCCGGCTGCTCGGGTCGTTCATCGAGATCGTCATCCTCGTCGCGTTCGCGGCCGAGTTGGCGTGGATGCTCAGCCTCACCCGTCAGAAGGGGCGCTATCTCGCCCGCAACTGGCTGGACGTGCTCGTGGTCGTGTTCGGTCTGGCAAGTGTCGCGGGCATAGAGACCGAATGGGTGGCGCTGGTCCGGCTGCTGCGCGTGGTGCTGGTTGCCATGCTGCTGGCTCGCGCTTTCGCGGCGAGCCGCTTTCTGTTTCGCAAGGGCGGGCTGCCATATCTGCTGGCGTTCGGTTTCGTGGCGCTCATCGCCTCCGGGTTCGGCTTCTACTGGCTGGAGCCGACCGTGCACAGTTTTTCGGAGGGGCTGTGGCTCGCTTTCGTCACGGGTGCCACGGTCGGCTACGGAGATTTCGCGCCGACGACACCGGCTGCACGTCTGTTCGCGGTCTTCATCGTCATCGTGGGCGTGGCGACGATCTCCCTGCTCACCGCCAACGTCGCGGCGCTGGTGATCGGCGAAGACGAGAGCCGCATGCGGCAGGAGATGCACGAGGACATCCGCCAGCTGCGCGTCGAGGTCGCGCGAATGATCGGGGAGGAGGAACGCGCGGTCGTGCATGAGTTGCATCGCGACGTGCGCTCGCTGCGCGAGGAGATCGCACAGTTGCGCCGCGAGATCGAGAAGGACCGTCGTCGCGACTGACCGGACTCCGGTTGCCGCAGTGCTTCGACGATAATCCGATCATGGGACCATCCGGTCCGTCATCCAAACGAAGACACAGGGGGAGTGCATGGCAACCATCGGCTATCTGACCACGGCGCAGTTCGACTTCGGCGCCATCGGCATGGTGTCCGCGGAGTGCAAGAGACTCGGCATCGGCAGGCCGCTGATCGTCACCGATGCGGGCATCCGTGCGAGCGGACTGCTCGACCGCCTGAAGGAGAGTCTGGACGCCTCACTGGGCTTCGAAGTGTTCGACGGCACGCCGCCCAATCCGACCGAGGCCGCGACCCTCGCTGCCCTCGAGCGCTACCGCGCGGTCGGGGCCGACGGCATCATCGCGATGGGCGGGGGCTCGTCGCTGGATCTCGGCAAAGCCGTCGCCCTGCTGGCCACGCACCCCGGCCCGCTCGTGCAGTACGCCGCGGTGGAAGGCGGTGGCGCGAAGATCACCGCTGCCGTTGCGCCGCTCATCGCTATTCCCACGACAGCCGGCACCGGCAGCGAAGTCGGTCGTGGGTCGGTCATCGTGCTGAACGACGGCCGCAAGCTGGGCTTCCTGTCACCGCATCTCCTGCCCAAGGTCGCGATCTGCGATCCGGACCTCACGGTGGGTCTGCCCCCGATGCTCACCGCCGCGACCGGGATGGACGCCATGGCCCACTGCATCGAGACCTTCCTTTCGCCGCTGATCAATCCGCCCGCCGAGGCGATCGCCCTCGACGGCCTCGCCAAGGCCTCCGCACACATCGAGACCGCCACCCGCGACGGCAAGAATCGCGAAGCCCGCTGGAACATGATGATGGCCGCGATGGAAGGGGCGCTCGCATTCCAGAAGGGGCTCGGTGCCGTGCATGCGCTGTCCCATCCGCTGGGCGCGCTGCACGACCTCAAGCTCCATCACGGGACATTGAATGCGGTGCTGCTGCCCGCGGTGATCCGCTTCAATGCGGGCCACGTGGGCGACAAGCTGTCCCGCCTCGCTGCCGCGATGGCGCTACCCAAAGGGGCGGATGTCGCTCAGGCAATCGCCGATCTCAACGGGCGCCTGGGGTTGCCTGCGGGCCTTCAGGCGATGGGTGTGCCACGCAGCGTGCTGCAGAGCATCGCCGAAGCCGCACCGAAGGATCATTGCCACGGAACCAATCCGCGCAAGCCGACGGTGGAGGAGTATCTCGGGTTGCTGGAGGCGGCTTGGTAGGTCTGGGCTGTGAAGACGTGAAGACGTGAAGACGTGAAGGTGTGAAGGTGTGAAGGCGAGGGGAAGGGGGAAGGGGGAAGAGGGAAGGGTGAGGTCCGTAGCCCGGGCTTCGCCCGGGGCAACCGCCATTCGCCGCGCGATCACTGGCCCCGGCCGGAGGCCGGGCTACGCGTATCGCGGATCGGGGCGGGATTCGTGGCCCGACTCCGGGGACGTCCGCTAACAACACCGATTGATGCCGTCCCACTTGCGCTCCTGCTCCGAGGCGAAGAACTCCTTCTCGGTGAGCGGTGTGACGTCGGGGTGGGTGCGCCGATGGCGTTCCAGATAGCGCTCGTAGGCGTCGTCCCCCGTGACTTCGCGCATGAAGTCCCACAGCTTCCGCAGGTCGTCACGCATGGGGGGCAGAGACGGGAGTGCAACGGCGGACCCCGGGGCCGGGGTCCGCAATCGTGATGGTCAGTCCCGCGCCCAGGCGAGCTGGGTCTGGGTGTGAGGCGATTCCGACAGCGGCATCACCGGCTTGCCGTTCAGGAACCGGATGCTCATGCGCAGCATGTCGAGAATCACGATCCACAGGATGATCGCGAACAGCATCGCCAGGACGGCGTCGATGCGCTGGCCGAGGATCAGCGCCGGGGCGGAGGCCACCTTGTCGGGCGGCAGCACGCCGGAGGCGAGATCCGCCGCGAGCTTGTTGGCGCCGGCCAGGAAGCCCACCTTCGGGTTGGAGCTGAACACCTTCTCCACCGCCGCGGACGTGCACACGATGGCGAGCCACGTGAGCGGCAGGCCCGTGACCCACGAGAACCGCACCTTTCCCATCTTGATGATGATGCCGGTCGCCACCGTGAGCGCGATGCCCGCGAGCAACTGGTTCGAGATGCCGAACAGCGGCCACAGGATGTTCACGCCACCCAGCGGGTCCTGCACTCCCTGGACGAGGAAGTAACCCCACGCCGCCACGAACACGAAGCTCGCGAGAACGGTCGCCGGATAGGACGACACGTTGCCGAGCGCGGGCGACACATGGCGCAACAGGTCCTGCAGCATGAAGCGGCCCACGCGGGTGCCGGCATCCAGCGTGGTGAGGATGAACAGCACCTCGAACATGATGGCGAAGTGATACCACATGTCGAGGAGCTTGCCGCCGAAGGTGCTGCTGAAGATCGTGGCCATGCCGACCGCCAGCGAAGGCGCACCGCCGGTCCGGGCGAAGAGGGTCTTTTCACCCATCTCGCTGGCCAGCACCGACATCTGGTCGACCGTGACCGGGTAGCCCCAGGAGGTGATCTTCGCGACCGCATCCGCGGCTTCCTTGCCGACCACGCCCGCCGGGCTGTTGATGGCGAAGTAGACGCCCGGTTCCATCACCGTGGCGGCGACGACCGCCATGATCGCCACGAACGACTCGAGCGCCATGCTCCCGTAGCCGATCATGCGGATCTCCTTCTCGTTCGCCAGCAGCTTCGGCGTGGTGCCGGAGGACACCAGAGAATGGAAGCCGGAGATCGCGCCGCACGCGATGGTGATGAAGACGAAGGGGAACAGCGTGCCGCTGAAGATGGGGCCTGTGCCGTCGATGAACTGTGTGAGTGCAGGCATCTTCACAGTGGGCGAGAGCACGATGATGGCCGCGGCCAGCATGAACACCACACCCAGCTTGAGGAAGGTCGACAGGTAGTCACGCGGGGCCAGAAGCAGCCACACCGGAAGCGCCGCGGCCGCGAAGCCGTAGATCATGACGAACCAGGCGCACTGCATGTCGTTCCAGTCGAAGTAGCTCTTGAGCGCTTCGCTGCCGTTCACGTAGGAGCCGCCCCAGACACAGAAGAGCAGCAGCGCGATGCCGATCAGCGAGCCTTCCAGCACACGTCCGGGCCGGATGCCGCGCATGTAGATGCCGATCAGCATGGCGACGGGAATGGTGCCGAGCACGGTGGCAGTGGCCCACGGGCTGTGCTTCATCGCCTTGACGATCACGAGACCCAGCACGGCGATCAGGATGATGATGATCATCAGCGCGCCGATCATCGCGGCCCAGCCGCCGATGGCGCCGAGTTCGTCCTTCGCCATCTGGCCGAGGGAGCGGCCGTCGCGACGGGTGGAACAGAACATGATCACCATGTCCTGCACGCAGCCCCCGAGCACGGAGCCCGCAAGGATCCAGAGCGTGCCCGGCAGGTAGCCGAACTGCATCGCGAGGGTGGGTCCGATGAGCGGGCCCGGGCCGGCGATGGCGGCGAAGTGGTGACCGAAGGCCACCCACTTGTTGGTGGGAATGTAGTCCCGCCCGTTGTTGAACCGTTCGGCAGGCGTCGCGCGGGTCTCGTCGAGGACGAGGACCTTGGCGCAGATCCACGCGCTGTAGAAGCGGTAGGCGATCAGGTAAGTGCACACCGCCGCCGCGATGAACCACAGGGCATTGATCGACTCGCCCCGGTGGGTCGCGATGCTGGCGATGGCCGACGCGCCCAGGAGCGCGATGACCAGCCACATCAGTTTCGACAGGACATTCGGCATTTCAGGGACTCCTCCTGGTCTTTTTGCATGGAAACGACGGGGCCGGCGTGGCATCCCAGCCGAGGGTGCCGCCAGCCTCCACGCGGACTCTTCCCTGTCCGCGGCAGAACGGCGGGATCATACGCCAAGGCACCCGGCGATGACCATGTGCGATGCCGCAACCGACTCATCGGCAAGGCATTTCCACCCCTCCGCAGCGGGCCGGCCGGTGCCCCGGTGTTACCATTCGGGGCTCAATCGCCCTCGGGATCACCATGTTCAGCAGCCAAGACACGATCGGGTCCTTCGACCCGGAACTCGCCCTCGCCCTCGGGGCGGAGCGCCAGCGCCAGGAAGATCACATCGAACTCATCGCGTCCGAGAACTACGCGAGCCCCCGGGTGCTGGAAGCCCAGGGCTCGGTCCTGACGAACAAGTACGCCGAGGGCTACCCCGGCAAGCGCTACTACGGCGGCTGCGAGTACGTGGACGTCGCCGAACAGCTCGCCATCGAGCGCGCGAAGAAGCTCTTCGGTGCCGAGTACGCGAATGTGCAGCCGCACTCCGGTTCGCAGGCCAATCAGGCGGTGTACGCGGCAGTGCTGAAGCCGGGCGAGACGATTCTCGGCATGTCCCTGGCCCACGGCGGGCACCTGACGCACGGCTCGCCCGTCAACCTGTCGGGCAAGCTCTACCACGCGGTCGCCTACGGCCTCACCCCGGAAGAAGTCATCGACTACGCCGAACTCGAGCGGCTGGCCCATGAGCACAAGCCCAAGGTGATCGTCGCCGGCGCCTCGGCCTACGCGCTGCGGATCGACTTCAGGAAGTTCCGCGAGATCGCCGACGCCGTCGGCGCCTACCTGCTGGTCGACATGGCCCACTACGCCGGCCTCGTGGCCGCGGGGCTCTACCCGAATCCCGTCGGCGTTGCGCACTTCGTGACCAGCACGACCCACAAGACCCTCCGCGGTCCGCGAGGCGGCATCATCCTGTCGCAGGCCGAGCACGAAAAGATCCTCAACTCCGCGATCTTTCCCGGCATCCAGGGCGGGCCGCTGATGCACGTGATCGCGGCCAAGGCCGTCGCCTTCAAGGAGGCCATGACGGAGGACTTCCGCCGCTATCAGGCCCAGGTGATGGCCAACGCCCAGACGATGGCCACGGTGCTGACGGAGCGCGGCCTGCGCATCGTGTCCGGCCGTACCGAGAGCCACATGTTCCTGCTGGATCTCCGAGCCAAGAAGATCACCGGCAAGGCGGCCGAGGCCGCCATGGGCCGCGCCCACATGACGGTCAACAAGAACGCCATTCCCAACGATCCCGAGAAACCGTTCGTCACGAGCGGCATCCGCATCGGCTCGCCGGCGATGACCACGCGCGGCTTCGGTGAACGCGAGGCCGTGCAGCTTGCCCACTGGATCGCCGACGTGCTGGAGTCCCCGGAGGACGAAGCGGTGATCGCGCGGGTGGCGGGTGAAGTGACGGCGCTCTGTGCCCGCTTCCCCGTGTACAGCGGCATGGCCGGCCACGCGAAACAGGCGGCTGCGTGATGACGGTGGCGGGGCGCCGGCTGCGGCTGCGTGCGGAGCGACCCTAAGCGGTCACGAAAGGGCTCCCATGAAGTGTCCGTTCTGTGGTCACCCCGACACGCAGGTCGTCGACTCCCGCGTGAGCGAGGATGCGGAAAGCATCCGCCGCCGGCGCAAGTGTCTGTCCTGCGACAAGCGCTTCACCACCTACGAGACGGTGGAGTTGCGCATGCCGCAGATCGTGAAGACGAGCGGCAACCGCGCGGAGTTCGACGATGCGAAACTGCGCACGAGCTTCACGCGCGCACTCCACAAGCGCCCCGTCCCGACCGAGCAGGTGGATGCCGCGATCCAGCGGATCACGCAACGCCTGCTCGCGCTGGGCGAGCGCGAGGTGCCGTCGCGCACGGTGGGCCAGATGGTGATGAAGGAGCTGTACAAGCTCGACAAGGTCGCGTACATCCGCTTTGCGTCGGTGTACCGGGACTTCCAGGACGTGGACGACTTCCGCGATGCCATCGAGGAGGTCGCGAAGCCCGTCCCCCGCAAGCGCCGCGGCAGCTAGCGGCGCGAATCGGTCACTCTGATGAGTTCGGATTCCGAGATCGATCGCCGCTACATGGTGCGGGCCCTGCGTCAGGCGGCGCAGGGACTCAACACCACCACACCCAATCCCCGCGTCGGTTGCGTGCTCGTCCGTGACGGGGCGGTAGTGGGCGAGGGCTTTCACATGCAGGCCGGAGGACCGCATGCGGAGATCGTCGCGATGCAGGCGGCGGGCGAGGCGGCCCGGGGCGCGACCGCCTACGTCACGCTCGAACCTTGCGCCCATCACGGCCGCACGCCGCCTTGCGCGGATGCCGTCATCGCGGCGGGAGTCTCGCGAGTCGTCGCGGCCATGGTCGACCCCAATCCGCAGGTCGCGGGACGCGGCCTGGAGCGCCTGAGACAGGCCGGCATCGCCGTCACCACCGGCGTGCTGGAACACGAGGCCCGCGAACTCAACATCGGTTTCGTCTCGCGCATGACGCGTGGCCGGCCGTGGCTTCGCATCAAGATCGCTGCGACGCTCGATGGCAAGACTGCTCTGCCGAACGGCGCGAGCCAGTGGATCACCGGACCCGAGGCGCGGCGCGACGGCCACCGCTGGCGTGCGCGGTCGTGCGCCGTGATGACCGGCATCGGCACGCTCCGCGATGATGATCCGCGGCTGACGGTCCGGGACGTCGTGACGACGCGGCAGCCGCTGCGCATCGTGGTCGACAGCCGGCTGCGCATGCCGGTCGATGCGCGCATTCTCGAAGGCGGCGGTGTGATCGTCGCCACGGCATCCGCAGACGAAGCCAAGACGGAGGCGCTGCGGGCAAGAGGAGCCGAGGTGTGGCGACTGCCCGACTCCGGCGGCAAGGTGGATCTCGCCGCGCTGATGCAGACGCTCGGCGAGCGCCAGATCAACGAAGTGCTGGTCGAGGCCGGGATCAATCTGCATTCAGCCCTCGTCGAAGCCCGCGCCGTCGACGAGTTCGTCTTCTATCTGGCGCCGCGACTGCTGGGCGACGCCAGCCGCGGCATGCTCGAACTGCCGCCGGGGCTGGCGGTGGCCGATATGCCGGCGCTCGAGATCCAGGATCTGAAGCGGTTCGGACCGGACGTCCGCCTGCGGGCGCGCTGGGCCGCGGAACCGTCACGGGCCGACTGACCGGTTGATCCGTCGGGCTCACTTTTCACGCAACGAGGCAACACCATGTTCACCGGCATCGTCCAGGCCGTCGGCCGAATCGATCGTTTCACTCCCAGCGGCCCCGGCGCGCGCGCGCGCATCGACGCGCCGGCCCTCGACCTCGCCGATACCGCGCTCGGCGACAGCATTGCCGTGAACGGCTGCTGTCTGACCGTCGTGGCGCTGGACCCGAACGGCTTCGAAGTGGACATCTCGAAGGAGACGCTCGACTGCACCGCGGGTTTCGGTCCCGGCGACCGGCTCAATCTCGAGAAGGCACTGAGGGCCAACGACCGCCTTGGCGGCCATCTGGTCACCGGCCACGTGGATGGCGTGGGCCACGTGGAGAGCATCGAACCGATCGGCGACAACCGCAAGCTCGCGTTCCGCGTGCCGTCGGCGCTGTCGCGCTATATCGCGCGCAAGGGGTCCATCACCGTCAACGGGGTGAGCCTCACGGTCAATCAGGTGACGAGCGAGCTTTTCAGCGTGAACCTGATTCCGCACACCCTGGCCATGACCAACCTCGGCGATCTCGTGGCGGGCAGCCGCGTCAATCTCGAAGTGGACCTCATCGCCCGGTATGTCGAGCGTATGCTGAACGGCGACGAAGGCCGGCAGGACCACCCCGCGTGACGGCTTTTGCGAGTCCGCTCGCGCGCTGCGGGCTGATCGGCGGGCCATCTCCAAACGCGCCTTGCCGAAACGACTGTTTACAGCGGCTCGGTCCCCGCGACACTATCGGTGTCGATCCCACTGCTGACCGCTTCCGACATGTCCGGCTCATCAATGTCTGAACTTCCCATTCCGTCCGGCGCCCTCGACGGGCTTCGCGTCCTCGAACTGGGACAACTGATCGCCGGCCCCTTCGCGACGCGGCTGCTCGGCGAGTTCGGGGCCGACGTCATCAAGATCGAGGCGCCGGGCGAGGGCGACCCGCTTCGCAACTGGCGGCTTCTGCAGGATGGCACCTCGGTCTGGTGGCAGGTCCAGTCGCGCAACAAGCGCTCGGTGGCGCTCGACCTGCGCCAGCCCGAAGGCCAGGAGATCGTGCGCCGGCTCGTGGCCGAAGCCGATGTCGTGGTCGAGAATTTCCGGCCCGGCACGCTCGAAGGGTGGGGGCTCGGGTGGGAGCGCCTGCGCGAGATCAATCCGGGGCTGGTGATGCTCCGCATTTCCGGCTACGGGCAGACCGGACCCTATCGCGATCTTCCGGGGTTCGGCGTGATCGGCGAGGCAATGGGCGGTCTGCGGCATCTCACCGCGGAGCCGGGACGGGTGCCTGTCCGCGTGGGTGTCTCGATCGGGGACACGCTGGCCGCCCTGCACGGCACTATCGGCGTGCTCATGGCGCTTTACCACCGCAAGGTCCACGGTGGCCCCGGGCAGGTCATCGACGTGGCGCTGCACGAGGCGGTGTTCAACGTGATGGAGAGCCTCATTCCCGAGTACAGCGCGTTTGGCGTCGTGCGCGAACCGGCAGGATCATCGCTGCCCGGCATCGCGCCCTCCAACGCCTACCGATGCACGGACGGCTTCGCGCTGGTGGCCGGCAATGGCGACGGTATCTTCAAGCGACTGATGGGTGCCATCGGTCGTCCGGACCTTGCCGACGCGCCGGACCTCGCCAACAACGCGGGTCGTGTCGCGCGCGTAGGCGAACTCGATGCCGCCATCGAAGCGTGGACGACCACGCGCACCGTGGCGGAAGTGCTCTCGGTGCTGGCCGAAGTCCGTGTGCCCGCCGGCCGCGTCTACACCGCCAAGGACATCGCCGAGGACCCGCACTATCGCGCCCGTGACATGATCCTGCGTCAGCGCACCCGGGACGGCCACGAACTCGACGTGCCGGGCATCGTCCCGAAACTGTCGGCCACGCCCGGAACCGTGCGTGCGTCGGCCCCGAAACTCGGTGACGACACGGACACGGTCCTGTCTGCGCTGGGGTTCGACGAAGCGGCAATCCGCGCTCTGCGCGAAAGGAAGGTGGTTGCATGAGTGCATGGACGGGCGCCCGTCGCCGCGTCTGCCTGCAGGAAGTCGGTACTCGCGACGGCCTGCAGATGGAATCCGTGTTTGTCCCGACGGCGGAGAAGATCGCGCTGGTCGATTCGCTGTCGGAGGCCGGGCTCGCGAAGATCGAGGTCACCGCGTTCGTGTCGCCCAAGGCCATTCCGGCGCTGCGCGATGCCGAAGAGGTGATGTCGGGCATCTCCCGCCGGCACGGCGTCGTCTACACCGCGCTGGTGCCCAATCTGCGCGGCGCGGAACGCGCGATGGACTGCGGTACCGACGAACTCAACCTCGTCATGTCGGCCACCGAATCGCACAACCTCGCGAATCTGCGCATGACTCGGGAGCAGTCCTTCGCCGGACTCGCGGCCATCACCGAGCGCTGCGCGGCCCCCCGGTTCCCGGTGAACATCTCGCTCTCCTGCGCGTTCGGCTGCCCGATGGAAGGTGATGTGCCGCAGGAAGGCGTGCTCGACTGGTGCCGGCGATTCGTCGAAGCCGGTGCCACGGGCGTCACGCTGTGCGACACCACCGGCATGGCATACCCCCCACAGGTCGATTCGCTCGCGAAGGCGTTTCGCGCGCGGTGGCCGGAGACGGAACTCACCATGCACTTCCATGACACGCGCGGCCTCGGCTTCGCCAATATCCTCGCTGCGATCGATGCGGGCGTGGACCGTTTCGATGCTGCGCTCGGCGGACTCGGCGGCTGTCCCTACGCGCCGGGTGCGAGCGGCAACGTGTGTACCGAGACGGTCGTGCACGCGCTGGAACTCATGGACTTCGATACCGGCGTGGATCTCGACCGGCTGCTCGCGGTTTCGCGCCGACTGCCCGGGCTGGTCGGACACGACACGCCGAGTGCAATCGTCAAGGCGGGCCGCCGGCTCGACCTGCACCCCATGCCGGCGTCCGTGCAGCGCGGCCCCGGAGCCCTGTGATGGCCGAACTCCAGTTCGACTACGTCATCGTCGGTGCCGGCGCCGCGGGCTGCCTGCTCGCGCATCGCCTCTCGGAGGACGGCCGCTTCCGCGTGTGCGTGCTGGAATCGGGACCGCCCGATCGAAATCTGTTCCTGCACGTGCCGGCCGGGTTCATCCGAGTCGGCTACGACCCGCGCTACTCGTGGGACTTCCAGACCGAGCCCTCCGAAGGCAGCGGTGGCCGGCCTGTCGTCACGCGCATGGGCCGTACCCTGGGCGGGTCGAGTTCCATCAACGGCTTCAACTACACGCGCGGGCTGCCGCTCGACTACGACACGTGGGCGGCGCTGGGTAATCCGGGGTGGTCCTATCCGGAGCTGCTGCCGTACTTCAAGCGCACCGAACGGCGCGTCGGCCCGCACGACCGGCGTTTCCGCGGCAGCAACGGTCTGCTGCCCATCACCGACTGCGACTGGCGCCACCCGCTGTGCGATGCATTCATCGCGGCTGCGGGGACATTCGGTCTCCCGCCGCAGAACGACTACAACGCCGCCAGTCAGACCGGTGCGGGCTATTACCAGCGCTGGATTCTGAACGGCTGGCGCGTGAGCGCCGCGAAGGCCTTTCTGCGGCCGGCGATGCAGCGTGGCAACGTGGATGTCCGAACCAACGCGCACGTCACCAAGATCGTGTTCGATGGCCGGCGGGCCACCGGCGTGATGTACGTACCCGGCCCGGGGGCGGAAGCCGTGACAGTGTCGGCGCGACGGGAAGTCATTCTCAGCGCGGGCGCGGCCAACACGCCAAAGCTGCTGCAGATTTCCGGTGTCGGCCCGGCGGACCTGCTGGCGTCCCTCGGCGTGAACGTAGTGCACGCGCTCCCGGGTGTCGGCGAGAACTTTCAGGACCACTACATGGTGCGATCCATCGCCCGGGTGCGCGGGGTCGAGACCATCAATCACACGGCGCGCGGCTGGCGACTGCTGCGCGAGATCGCCCGCTGGGCCGTGGGCAAGCCGAGCGTGCTGGCCATCAGTCCGTCGGTCGCGTATGCGTTCACACGGTCGCGTCCTGAACTCGCCGACAACGACCTGCAGTTCCACTTCTCGCCCGGCAGTTACGCGTCCGGCCTCGCGGGCAAGCTGGACGACTTCCCCGGCATGACGCTCGGGTTCTACCAGTTGCGGCCCGAGAGTCGGGGCTTCGTGAGGGCCCGCTCCGCCGATCCGTTCGAACTGCCGCGTATCCAGCCCAACTACCTGCAACACGAGATGGACCAGCGCAGTGCCGTCGACGCCCTGCGGCTCGCGCGGCGTATGCTCCACACGGCGCCGCTGCTTTCGTACATCGAACGCGACGAATACCCGCCCGCCGAGGCGGTGAGTGACGACGAACTGCTGGACTGCGCCCGGGCACGCGGCTCGACGGCCTGGCATTTCATGGGCACGTGCCGCATGGGCCCGATCGGCGATCCGATGACCGTGGTCGACTCGCAGCTGCGCGTCGTCGGTCTGGAGGGATTGCGCGTGGTCGACGCTTCGATCATGCCGACGATGCCCTCCGGCAACACCGGCGCACCGACGATGGTGGTCGCGGAAAAGGCGGCGGACCTCATCCTCGGCCGCAAGCCGCTGCCCGCCGAACATCCGCAGGACAATCAGGCGCGCCTCAATGCGCTGCCTGCGCAGGGCAGAAAGACACCGCGGCCGGTCGTGGCCATGTGATGCAGCAGCCCGCGCGCGCGGTTCGCAGCGCCCGGGACGACAACAGGGAGGAAGGCATGGATATCAGACGCTGGATCGGCGGGGCGCTCGCGATGGCGACGGCCCTGGCAGCAGGGACGGTGCAGGCGCAGGACATCAAGATCGGGTTCAACGGCGACCAGTCCGCCACGGCCGTGGCGGAACTCGGCACCGCGGGCCGCTGGGGGTTCGAGATGGCCATCGAAGACATCAACAAGGCAGGCGGTGTCCTCGGCCGCAAGCTCGTCCCCGTGATCCGCGACGACCTCGGCACGCCACCCAAGTCGATCCAGAACGTGACCGAGCTCATAGACAACGAGGGCGTCGCGGCGATCGTCGGTCCGACGAACTCCGGCAATGCGCTGGCGTTCATGCACATTCCTCAGCAGAAGAAGATTCCGGTGATCGTGCCCATCGCCACGGCGACGGAGGTCACGACACGCTATGCCAAGCAGGCGCAGAACTTCCTGTTCCGCATCTCCATGGTGGACCGCGAACAGGTGGCCCTCATCGTCGCGTACGCCGTGAAGGCCTCGCCGACCAAGAAGATCGCGATCATCGCGGACAGCACTGGCTACGGGCAGGGAGGCATCAAGGACGCCACCGAGGTTCTCGCCCTGCACGGGATCAAGCCCGTGGCGGTGGAGAAGTTCGGCCCGAAGGACACGGACATGACGTCCCAGCTTTCGAAGATCCGCGGGGAAGGCGCCGACACCGTCATCGTGTACGCCATCGCCGACGGCACTGCGCATACGCTGAAGAGCCTCGACAAGATCGGCTGGGCGCCGATCACGCTCAGCACCTGGGGCAGCCAGAGCTCCGTGCTGCCGCGCACGGCCGGCCAGAAGCTCGCGGAGCGGCTGATCCTCACGGCCTCCACGACCGAGGACAGCAACCCGCGAGCCAAGGCGCTGGGCGAGCGCATCCGCAAGAACTACCCCACGATGACCACGTTCGCGTGCGCCGCGCAGGCCTACGACGCCGTGCTGCTGCTCGCTGCCGCCATGAAGGCGGCCGGCACGACCGACGGCGAGAAGGTGGCCGCGGCCCTCGAAGGCGTGACCGGGGTGCAGGGCATCGTCAAGACCTACGACAAGCCGTTCTCGAAGACCGACCACGAAGGGCTGACGGTCGCGGACTTCTACCTCGCGCGCTGGAAGGGCAGTCTGGTGGGCCGCTACGAGGACGCCGTGACCAAGACCTTCACCCCGGCCGACTTCAAGAAGTGACCTTTGCGGGGCGGCCGGTCGACGGCCGCCCCGATCCGATCCGGGAATCCCCATGGTCGTCCTGCTCCAGGCCCTGTTCAGCGGGCTCGCCCTCGGCGGCATCTACTCGCTCGTGGCCGTCGGGTTCAACATCACCCACGGCACCACGCGCACGTTCAACTTCGGTCAGGGCGAGTTCCTGGTTGCCGGCGCGTTCGTCTCCGTGTCGGTGCTGCTGCTCCTCGCCGGCAAGGGCATCAACGCGCCGCTCGACGCGATCGACGTGACGCCCACCGTGTACGCGGTGAGCCTCGTGGGCGGCACTCTCGTCACGGCGGTGCTGGGCGTGATGCTCTATTTCACGGCAGTCCGGCCGTTCGCGGGGCGTCCGGGCCTCGCCTGGGTGATGAGCACCATCGGCTTCGGCATCCTCGTGCAGAACACCGCCCTCGCGATCTGGGGACCGTCTCCGGTCCCGATGCCTTCCCCGCTCGGCAACGACGTCATCCGTCTGGCCGGGGCGGGCTTCGTGCCGCAGGAGATCCTCGTGCTGGTGGTGAGCGTCGCGGTCCTGATCGCCCTCGACGTGGTCATGCGGCGCACCCGACTGGGCAAGGCGATGCGTGCCGTGGCCGAGAATCGCAACGCGGCGACGCTGATGGGCATCGACGTGTCCGCGGTCGTCGTGGGTGCCTTCGTGCTGAGTTCCGCTTTCGCGGGCCTGGCGGGCCTGCTCGTCGCGCCGATCACGACGGCCTCCGTGTACATGGGCCTGACGCTCGCCCTCAAGGCCTTCTCCGCCGCGATCGTCGGCGGTCTCGACAATCCGCGGGGCTGCATGCTGGGCGGGTTTCTGATGGGGCTGCTCGAGGCACTCGTGGGTCTGTGGCACGCGGAGCTGCGCGAGATCGCCATCTTCCTGCTCATCATCGTCGTGCTCGCCGTGAAGCCCGAAGGCCTGCTCGGGCGCCGGCGCGTGGAGAAGGTGTGACGATGAAGCGCCTCCACCTCGCGGGTGTTGTCGCCGCCGCGGCGTTCGTCATCCTCGCGCCGTTCATCACGGGCAACGGCTTCCACCTCAAGGTCCTGTTCATGATCGGCGTGAACTATCTCGCGGCGGTCGGACTGAACGTGCTCGTCAATCACACCGGGCAGAAGTCGCTGGGCCATGCCGGGCTGTTCGCGGTCGGGGCCTACACGGCAGCGCTGCTCACCACGCGCTTCGAATGGAGCCCCTGGCTGGCCTTCGCGGCGAGCGGCGTGACCGCCGGCGTGTTCGGCGCGCTCGTGGCACTGCCGGCGCTGCGGGTCGCAGGACCGGCGCTCGCCATGGTCACCATCGGCTTCGGCATCGTGATCGAGAAGATCGTCTCGGAATGGCAGGATGTCTTCGGCGGACAGGCGGGCATCTACGGCGTCGTGTCGCCGTCCGTGGGCGGCACGGATTTCGGCCCGAGGGAATGGGTGTGGTTCACGGGCGCCCTGTGCCTCGTCGCGCATCTTGCCGTCCGCTCCCTGCTGCGAGGCAAGCACGGGCGGGCGTTTCGCGCCGTGAGCCATGCCGAGATTGCCGCCGAGAGCGTGGGCGTGAGCGTCTATCGGGTGAAGGTGCTGGCGTTCGTCGTGAGCGCGATCACCTGCGGTTTCGCGGGTGCGCTGGTCGCCCAGCAGAACCAGTACATCAACTCGGATTTCATCACCTTCGGGCTGTCGATCTTCTTCCTGCTCATCGTGCTGTTCGGCGGCAGTTCGCCGGCCGGCCCGCTGCTGGGCGCGATCCTGCTGACGCTGCTGGACGCCTTCCTCGCACGGTGGCCGCACATTCAGCACTTCACCTACGGACTGCTGCTCCTGTTCGCGCTGTATCTCATGCGCGACGGGTTGTCCGGTGCGATCGGAGCGCTCGCGCGAAAGGTCGTGCCGTCGCTCGGTGTGCCGCCGGCCTTGCCCACGGCGGTCGGTGACTGGCAGTTGCGAGCGGGCGAAGTCGCGAGTCCCGATCGTCCGCTGCTCGAAGCGCGTGGCCTGCGCAAGGCCTACGGCGGCGTCGTGCCCGTCAATCGCGTGGACCTCGATCTGCGCACGGGCCACATCCACTCGCTCATCGGGCCGAACGGTGCGGGCAAGACCACGCTCATCAACCTGCTGTCCGGCATCGTGGCGCCCGACGAAGGCAGCGTCGTGTTCAACGGCCGTCCGCTCGCGGGACTCGCGCCCAACCGCGTGTGCCGCCTCGGGCTCGGGCGCACTTTCCAGAACCTGAAGCTGTTCGTAGACATGACCGTTCTGGAGAATGTGGAAGTGGGGCTGCACGCGCACCTCGATGCCGGGATGTGGCACACCCTGTGGGCCACACGCACGGCGGTGAGGGAAGAGCACGAGGCCCGCGACGAGGCGCTGCGAATCCTCGATTTCCTCGACCTGCGCGACAAGGCGAACGAGCGTGCCGGCAGCCTGCCCTATGGTCTGCAGCGGCGACTGGAGATTGCGCGGGCACTCGCCACGCATCCGCGGCTGCTGCTTCTCGACGAGCCGGCCGCGGGCCTGAATCCGCAGGAGACCGGCGATCTCATCGACGTGATCGGGCGCATCCGCGACCGCGGCATCACGATCCTGCTGATCGAGCACCACATGGACCTCGTCATGAAGATCTCCGACCACGTGATCGTGCTCGATCGCGGCGAGAAGATCGCGGAAGGGCCGCCCTCGGAAGTGCAGCGCAACCCTCGGGTGATCCGCGCCTATCTCGGCGACGACGATGCCGCCGAGGACGACCTGCCCCCGGGCATCGCAACGGCGGGTGGCCATGGCTGAGGCTCCGCTGCTTGCCATCGACGGTCTCGAAGTGCGCTATGGCGCGGTCGAGGCGCTCAAGGGCATCTCGCTGGAAGTGCGGACGGGCGAGGTGGTCACGCTCATCGGCGGCAACGGGGCGGGCAAGAGCACGCTGATGAAGGCGGTGTCCGGGCTGGAGCCGGCGAGCCGCGGCACCATCCGGTTCGACGGACAGGACATCACCACGCTGGCCGGACATCGTCGCGTCGCGCTGGGCATCGCACAGTCGCCCGAGGGACGGCAGGTGTTCGCCGACCAGAGTGTGCGTGACAACCTCGTGCTCGGTGCCTATCACCGCCGACTGTCCACCGCGGATCTCGATCGCGACGTCGACCGGCAGTTCGCCCTGTTCCCGAAGCTCGCGGAGCGGCGTGCGCAGATGGCCGGCACGCTGTCCGGCGGCGAGCAGCAGATGCTCGCGATCGCCCGGGCGCTCATGGCGCAGCCGCGGCTGCTGCTGCTCGACGAACCGTCGCTCGGGCTCGCGCCTCTCATCGTGCGGGAGATCTTCGCGGCGATCCGCGCGCTCAAGGCGCAGGGCGTGACCATCCTGCTCGTGGAGCAGATGGCCAATCAGGCGTTGGCGGTGGCGGACCGCGCGTACGTGCTGGAGACCGGTCGCATCACGCTCGCGGGTACCGGCTCCGAACTCAGGCGCAATCCCGAGGTTCGCGCGGCGTATCTCGGCAAGGTATGAACCCATGAGCGACGACACATTCGACTACGTGGTGGTGGGGGCCGGGGCTGCCGGCGCGATCGTCGCTGCGCGGCTCTCGGAGGATCCGGGCACGACGGTGTGCGTGCTGGAATCCGGCCCTGCCGACTGGCACCCCTACCTGCACCTGCCGGCGGGCTTCATCAAGGTGCTGTTCGACCCGGCCTTCACCTGGCCCTTCGCCTCCGAGCCGACGCCCTACACCTCCGGCCGCGCGATCCCGCTGCCGCAGGGCCGCACGCTCGGCGGGTCCACATCGGTCAACGGCCTCGTCTACAACCGGGGTCACGTGGCGGACTTCGACGGCTGGGCGGCGCTCGGCAATCCCGGCTGGAGCTATGCGGATGTGCTGCCGTACTTCCGGCGCACGGAGCGGTGGCTGGGGCCGGACCCGGAGGGCGTGCGCGGGCGCAACGGCCCCGTGACCGTCACCCCCATCGACTGGATTCATCCGATCTGCGAGGCCTTCCTCAACGGTGCGCAGGAACTGGGCATCCCCCGCAACGCGGATTACAACGGGCGCACTCAGGCCGGCGCCGGTTACTTCCAGCGGACGATCCATCGAGGCTGGCGCGTGAACACCGCGAGACCGTACCTCGGTCCGGCGAAGCGCCGGAGCAACGTCAGCATCCGGACGCACGCACAAGCCACGAAGATCGTCTTCGAGGGAAAGCGGGCGGTCGGGGTCGAGTATGCGATCGGGGGCAGCAGAACAGACCGGCGCACAGTGCGGGCGCGACGGGAGTTGGTCATCGCCGCGGGCGCCATCAACACGCCCAAGCTGCTGCAGTTGTCGGGCATCGGTCCGGCGCCGCTGCTGCAGTCGCTGGGTATTCCCGTTCTCCGTGCCGCGCCCGGCGTGGGCGCGAATCTGACCGACCATTTCTCTGTGCGTGTGGTGGCCAGGGCCCGCAATGCCGTGACGATGAACGAGCTTGCGCGCGGCCCTCGGCTGCTGGGGCAGATTGCGCGTTGGCTGCTCAAGCGACCAAGCATCCTCGCGCTCAGCCCGTCCCTCGTGCACTTCTTCTGGCAGTCCCGCGCGGGACTCGCGCGGCCCGACCTCCAGGGGGTGTTCTCGCCGGCGAGCTATCGCGAAGGCTACGTGGGTGTGCTCGATGTGTTCCCCGGCATGACCTGCGGGGTGTGGCAGCACCGGCCCAACAGCACGGGCGTGGTCGAGGTGCGGTCGAAGGATCCGTTCGAGGCGCCGCGCATCCAGCCGAGGTATCTGGAACATCCGGACGACCGTCAGGTGCTGCTGGACGGCGTGCGCCTCGCGCGGAAGCTCCTGCGCACGCAGGCGCTCGCGAAGTACGTCGAGGACGAGGCGATGCCGGGCGTGCAGGTGGAGCGCGACGACGAGGTGTTCGACTTCATCCGTCGCTACGGCGTGTCGTCCTATCACCTGAACGGCACGGCGAGGATGGGCCCGGAAGGCGACCCCGGTGCGGTAGTCGATGCTTCGCTGCGAGTGCACGGCATCGAAGGACTGCGCGTCGTCGATGCGTCGGTGATGCCGCGGATCACGTCGGCCAACACCTGCGCCGCCGCGATGATGATCGGGGAGAAGGCGGCGGATCTCATTCGCACGCCGAGCCAGTAAGCTGGCAGTTCGTTGCCGCAACTTGCCCGGGGACGGCGAGATACAGGCGGCAGGGTACGGGATTGTCGTAGCCCGGACTTCGTCCGGGAGTATCGAAACGGCCTTTCGTGGAGACATACCGTCCCGGGCGGAACCCGGGCTACGGGCGCGGCGTCGCCCGGACTCCGTCCGGGGCGTCCCCGTGATGAGGTCGGGCGTCGCGACGCCCTCCGCATCCGTCCTATGCCGATGCCTCCGCGGCGTCCCGCGGATTCCACCGCCCGTGCCCCGCACCGGGGTGAGGCGGTACAATGCGCCCCCTTGTTACACGGGCCTTCGCCCGGGCAGCGGGCCACCGGGCTCGCGGGCACCGGCCCTCGCTCTCTGGCAATCCGACCCATGACCATCAGCAGCACGCCCGACATCATTGCCGACATCGCCGCCGGACGGATGGTCATCCTCATGGACGAGGAAGACCGCGAGAACGAAGGCGATCTCGTCATGGCCGCCGAGTTCGTCACCCCCGAGGCGATCAATTTCATGGCCCGGCACGGCCGCGGCCTCATCTGCCTCACGCTCACCGAGGCGCGCTGCCGGCAGATCAACCTGCCGCTCATGGTCTCCGCCAATCGCTCCCAGATGGGGACCAACTTCACGGTGTCGATCGAGGCGGCCGAGGGCGTGACGACCGGCATTTCCGCCGCGGACCGCGCGCGCACCGTGCTCGCCGCCGTGCGGCGGGATGCGAAGCCCACCGACATCGTGCAGCCCGGCCACATCTTTCCGCTGATGGCGCAGAACGGTGGCGTGCTCGTGCGGGCCGGCCATACCGAAGCCGGGTGCGACCTCGCGCAGCTCGCCGGTGCGGAGCCGGCTGCGGTGATCTGCGAGATTCTCAAGGACGACGGCTCCATGGCCCGGCTGCCGGACCTGCTGGAGTTCGCGCGGGAGCACGGGCTGCGCATCGGCACCATTGCCGATCTGATCCATCACCGTAGCCGCACCGAATCGCTGGTGGCCCGCGCGGGAGAGAGGGCGATCGCCACCGCGCACGGCCCGTTCCGTGTGCAGGCCTATACCGACAAGACGACCCGCGAAACGCACCTGGCGCTCGTGCGGGGAGATCTCTCCGGGCCGGAACCGGTGCTGGTGCGGGTGCATGAGCCGTTCTCCGCGCTCGATATGCTGGACGTGAACGACACTTCCCATTCGTGGAGCCTGGACGCCGCGATGCGCGCGATTGCGCAGACCGGCCGCGGCGTGATCGTCCTGCTGCACCGGACGGAGGCGGGCCAGGACCTGCTCGGCCGGCTGTTCGCGCCCGACGCCGCCTCGATCAAGCGCAAGCCCGACCTGCGCACCTACGGCATCGGTGCCCAGATCCTGCGAGACCTCGGCGTGGAGCGCATGCGACTCCTCGCCCATCCCCGGCGCATGCCCAGCATGACCGGATTCGATCTCGAGGTGGCAGGGCACCTCGAACCCGATTCTTCCGCCCCCTGACGGAGTACCCCATCGCATGGCCCGCTACGACGACATCGACGAGATCGAACCGGACGACTATGGCACCGACATGACGATCGGCATCGTCGTGAGCCGCTTCAACGCGGAGGTCGGCGATTCGCTCGTCGCTGCCTGTGTGGACGAACTCCTGCGCCTCGGCGTGGAGCGCGACGACATCACCATCGCCAACGTGGCGGGCGCCCTCGAGATTCCGCTCGCGCTGCAGGCGATGGCGCGTACCGGACAGTTCCGCGCGCTCGTGGCGCTCGGGGCGGTGATCCGCGGCGAGACGTACCACTTCGAGATCGTGTCGGAGCAGTCCGCCGCGGGCATCCTGCAGGTGCAGCTGACAAGCGGCATCCCGATCGCCAACGGCGTGCTCACCACCGATACCGACGAACAGGCCGAAGCCCGGATGCACGTGAAGGGCGCAGAAGCGGGTCGCGTGGCGGTCGAGATGGCCAATCTTCTCCAGGCGATCGACGATGAGCGAGACTGAACCGGCGAAGCGCCCGGCCCGGCCGGTGACCCCGCGCAACCGCGCGCGGCGCCTCGCCGTGCAACTGCTCTACGGCTGGCTCGTGAATCCGAAGAGCGCGGAAGCCCTCAAGGCGGAAGCGCGTCTCGACGAGGAGTTCGAGCGGGTCGACGGCGAACTGCTCGACCGCATTCTCGACGGCGTTGCCAGCCGCGCGGAGGAGCTTCGCGGGCTGCTGGCGCCTTGCCTCGACCGTCCGGTAGAAAATCTCTCTCCGGTGGAGCACGTGATCCTTCTGCTCGCGGCCCAGGAACTCACGGGCCACCTGGAGACCCCCTATCGCGTGATCATCAGCGAGGCCATCGAGCTCGCGAAGACCTTCGGGGGGACCGACGGGCACAAGTACGTGAACGGCGTGCTGGACAAGCTCGCGAAACAGGTGCGCGCCGAAGAGCCGAGCCGCCGGCCATAGTCCGGAAAGAGCCCCTTCAGAATCGCGTGGTGAGGCTCACCTCGAAGCTGCGGGGCGCCCCGATCAGCACCTGGTCCGGGTAGAACACATCCACCCATTGCGCGTACGTCCGGTCGGTGAGGTTCCGCACGCGGAACGTGATGCGCGACTTGTGATGGATCCACGCCACGAAGGCGTCGATGGTGTGATACGACGACAGCACGGTGGTGTTCGTGTTGTTGCCCATCCGGTCCGACACGTACCGGAAGCTCGTCCCGACTTCCACCGGCGTCGGCGGCTCGAACTGATAGGTCGCGTAGACATTGACGGCGTGCCTGGGCACGTTGGGCGGCCGTTTGCCATCGTGGATGGTGTCGGGGCTGATGCCTTCGCGGAAGTTGTCGAAACGCGCGTCGATGTAGGCGTAGTTCGCGGAGATCCGGGCGTTTCGCATCGGTCGGAAGGCAACACCGGATTCGATCCCGCGTGAGGACTGCTGGCCGACATTGGCGACTTCGTCGAGTGCGGTCCGGCTGAGCGAGTTCTTGCGCGTGATGTCGAAGTACGCGAGGGTCCATTCGCCCGTGTCCTCCGCGAAGCTCTGCTTCAATCCCAGTTCCCACTGGAAGGAACTCGCGAGCTTGAAGTTCTGGTTGGCCCGCACCAGGAACACGTTCTCCCCCACGGGGTCGTTCCCCGAACTCACCTGACCGTAGACGTTCAGGCGTTCCACGGGCTCGTGCACGATGCCCAGCCGGTAGGTGGAACTGCGGAACGTGTCGTTGAATCCGCCTTGCGGTCCGGTGATCTCCGCGCCCGTGGTCGCGTAGCGATTGCGATCGAGCCCGATGGATTCGGTACGCAACCCTGTGACCACCTTGAGTTTGTCGGTGAGGGAGAGCACGTCCTCGGCGAAAAGTCCGGTGGTGACCATGCGCGTGGTCTGAAGAGCCGAGCCGATCGGACCGAAACGGCCCGCGGTCGGATGGAAGGGATCCACGCTGTCCCCGGCATCGAACCCGCTCGGGCGCCAGAAATCCAGGTAGCTGACGTCCAGACCGCCCAGCACCCGGTTGGGCATGCCGAACAGCGTGTGCTGGTAGGTGCCGTCCAGCCGGTTGCCGACGAGATTCTGGCGGTGCGCGACGAAGAAGCGGTCGCGATCGATCAGCGATGTGCCGGTGTTGAACGTGTAGGTCTCGGCGTTGCGCCATTCCCGCTCGGCGTGGAAGTAGTAGAACTCGTTGCGGAACGTGAGGGCGTCGCTTGCACGGTACTCGGCGCGGAGCTTCGTCCAGTAGCTCTCGCTCGACATGACGTTGTCGGCGACGTTGTAGTTGCGGCCGATGAGGCGGCGATCGAGCGTGCGCCCGTCCGTCGTCGTGACGACCCCCGAGACCGGCTGCCGCGCGAAGGCGCCGGGCACGAGCGGCGTGCCCCAGTAGGGCGAGATGTCGTCGGTCGACACGTCGAAGGAGAACTGCAGCGCGAGTCGGTCCGTGACATCCCAGAGGATGGCGCTCGTCAGCGCATTCATCGTGTAAGGCGTGCGGTCCACCCAGCCATCCGAACTCTGCCGGCTGAAATCCAGACGATAGTGCAGCGTCTCATCCTTGCTGGAACCGCCCTTGCCGATGCCGATGCGCAGCGTGTCGAAGCTGCCGAAGGACAGCAGCGCGTCGGTGGTCCCATTGCCACGCACCGGGCGGCGTGGACGCAGATTGATCGCGCCGGCGACCGCCCCTTCGCCGTAGAGGACCGAGGCCGGTCCGCGCAGGATGTCGACGGACGCGAAATTGAACGGGTCCAGCGGTCGCGACGTCATGCTTGCCGGGCCCACGCGCAGCCCGTCGTAGAGCTGCGTCACCTGGTTGACCGTGAAGCCGCGCATGGAGCACGACACCGGATCGCCCGGAGCGCCGCCGCACTGCACGCCGGGCGTCGACTCCACGGCCTCGATCGCGCTCGCGAACCCGCGTTGGCGGATCGTTTCGGCGCCCACCAGATCGACACTGGCAGGCGTCTCGCGGATTTCCAGGTCCAGGCGACTGCCGGTGGCACTGCGCACGTTGAGGGGGAGGCGGCCCGGGGCGGCGTTCTCGGGAAGCGGCGCGGTGACCACGACGCGGGGCGCCGCGATCGTCGACTGCGCTTGCGGACTGCCGCATACCGGGAGCAGCGCCGACGTGAGCAGGGCCAGCTGCGGCAGGCGTGTGGCGCAGGACATGGTGAGGCTCCAAGGCAGGGCTGTTATGGTCGGACCGCGGCGTGCCCGTCACCGCGAGCGTCGGGCTACATGGATTTCGCGGGTACGCGGGTCCGGCGCAGCATCCAGGTGTACGCGCCAGCGAAGAGCAGGAACAGGGTCACGCCGAGCGCGAAGTACGCGTCGTCGCCCAGTTCGAGGGATTCGTCGAGGTGGGTGGCGACCCCGTAGGCCGCCATGCCGAACGACACGACGACGATGGCCCAGCCGAGTCCGCGCCGGAAGCGGAGCGCCTCCTCGCGCTGCGAGCGCCGCAGCATGGTCGCGAGGAGCCGGCTGTCGAGTGTGTCGGTGATCACCATGCCCGCCGTGAATACGAGGCCCAGCGTGAGGGCCAGCATGGCGCCTCCCTGCGTGGCGGCGACGAAGCCCCAGGCGGCGGCCTGGGTCGCGGTGTCGAACACCAGCGCGAAGATCACGCCGACGAACATCACGAGCAGGGGATGGCTGGATTGCTTGAGGCGTCCGGGCAGGAGCCAGCCCCGCCAGCCGACCGGCGTGTACTCGTGGGAAGCGAGGAGGGACCGTAGATTGAGGAAGCCCACCAGGATCAGCAGCAGGATCGGCAGCCAGCTGCCGTAGCGGGCCATCTCTTCGGGCACGGCCCATTGCTGGCTCGCGACGGCGACGGCCAGCGCGATCGCCGTGACCACGAGCCCGTGCCCCAGGGAGAAGAGCGTTCCCACCCAGGGCGCGGTGCGGGGGCGCTGTTCCATCGCGCGCATCGTGAGCCCGTCGATCACGGCGATGTGATCGGGGTCCATGCCGTGGCGCAGACCGAGCGCGAACATGAGGCCCGCACTCGAGTAGGACAGCAATTCTCCGGCTTCCTGCATCGTCAGTCTCCCCGGCGCCTGGGCGCGCACAACCGTTTCTTTTCCCGGGACATCGCAACTGCCGTTCCAGTCCCGCCACCCACCGACCGGAAACGCGATCCGGGCCCGGACACGCAGAACGGGCAGCGACCCCGGCACACCGGGTCTGCGCCTGTGTTCCCGGGCTCCAGCAGGGCCGAGCCAGCGGTCGGCCACCGTTTCCTGAGGGTAGCTCATGTTGCCACGTTGGCGATCGATGCGGCGGAACGGTCGTTCTCCGAGGCCACGAGGGGACCCCGGAATGCACAGCAGGAGGGATTCGAAGCGGCGATGTTGCCCAATGCGGTGCGCCCGCAAACGGGGCGCCGCGGCGTGGAGCATGGAGATGTCATGCGCCGGGACGGGCCGTCCCGGCGTGCAGGCTTGCAGTGGGGGGCGACGGGGCAGGCCCGTCGCGGGTCAGGCGGCGGCGCTCGCCGCGCTCCCCCGCTGGTCGAGCCACTGCTCGAACCGATCCGCGGGAAGCGGCTTGCTGATGAAGTAGCCCTGGGCCTCGTTGCAGCCGAGCACGCGCAGCATGTCGAGACTGGCGGCGTCCTCCACGCCCTCCGCCACGACTTCGAGGCCGAGGTTATGGCCGAGTTCGATGGTCGAGCGCACCAGGGTCGCGTCGTCGCGGTCGGTGACCATGTGCATCACGAACGCCCGATCGATCTTGAGTTCCTGCACGGGCAGCTTCTTGAGGTAGGCGAGCGACGAATAGCCGGTGCCGAAGTCGTCGATCGACAGGCGCACGCCGAGGGCGTGCAGCTGTTCGAGGGTCTCCAGCGCGCGCGTCGGATCATCCATGAAACCGCTCTCGGTGATCTCGAGGCACAGGAGAGATGCCGGGGTGCCGTGACGCTGCAGCCCGCCGGTGACCAGGTTCACGAGATCGGGCGTCATGAGGTCCCGCGTCGACACGTTCGCGGAGATGGTGATGCTGCGTCCGGCCCGATGCCACTCACCCGCCTGCAGAATGGCGCGCTCCACCACCCACCGCGTGACTTGCCGGATGTATCCGGTGCGTTCGGCGAATGGAATGAACTCCACGGGCGGTACGAATCCGCGCACGGGGTGCTGCCAGCGAACCAGTGCTTCGGCGCGGTGGACGGCGCCGGTGGCGAGATCCAGTTTCGGCTGGAAGTGCAGGTTCAGCTCGTCCCGCTCCACGGCGCGGCGGAGCTCGCCCAGCAGGGAGAGGTGGCCGCGGCGCCCGTCGTCCTGTGCCGGATCGTAGATCGCGTATCCGCTGTTCGCCTGCTTGGCGAGCGACATCGCCATGTCCGCCTGCCGCAGCAGTGTGTCGGCGCCGTCCGAGTGATCCGGAAAACTCGCGACGCCGATGCTTCCACCTACGTCGATGGCCTGATCGTCGATGACGATGGGCGTCTCGAGCGTGGCGACGATACGGCGCATCACGTTCTGCACTCGCTCGCTGTCCCCGGTGGGCAGAAGGATCGCGAACTCATCGCCGCCGAGTCGCGCCACGGTGTCGGACTCGCGAAGCACACCCTGGAGTCGAACGGCGACTTCGCGAAGCACGCGATCGCCGATCGGATGGCCGAGCGTCTCGTTCACTTCCTTGAACCGGTCGAGACCCATCACCATCACCGAGACCGGCGAAGCGGTGCGGCGTGCGGATGAGAGCGCCTGCGTCAGGCGGTCATGGAGCATCGCCCGGTTGGGGAGACCCGTGAGCGCATCCTCGTAGGCGAGACGCAGGATCTGCGACTCGCGCTGCTTGATCCCGTCCAGCATGTGATTGAAGCTCGATGCGAGTTCGCCGATCTCATCACTGCGCTCGACGGCCACGTGTTCGGGATAGTCGCCGTCCTGGATCCGGCGGGCGGTGGTCACGAGCCGGCCGACAGGCCGCGTGACGCTGCGGGCGATCAGCATGCTCCCGGCGATCGACAGCACGATGCTCACCACGGCGAGGACCGCGAGGATGTTGCGAAGCCGGTGGAACGGTTCGAGGCCCTCGAGCAAGGAGCGCTGGAGCACGGCGACGACGCGTCCTTCGCTGCCTTCGCCGAGAACCGGCACGAGGGTCGCATAGTGATCGTCGCCCACGTCGATGAAAGAGAACGTGTCGAGCGTGCTCTGTCGACTGGCGGAGTGGAGCAGCGGCACACGCGCCTGTTCCGGTAGCGTCGAGGCGTGCATCCGCCAGCCGTCACCCGGACGGCGTGACAGGAAGGAAACCTGCAGCGCCGTGACGTCCTGCAAGTCACGCGCCGCACGGTTGTCCAGCTTGAACCCCATGGCTACCCAGGCGATAGGGACGGGCGCGAGCACCGGCACCACCACCACCTGGTGCGGAACGCCGCCGATCAGCGTGATCGCCTGGGCCTTGCCTTTGTCGCGAGCCGCGGCGAGCAGATCCGACACCTGTGGCAGACCGGCGCCGCTGTGACCTTCGTCCAGAGTGTCGGCGAGCGGCATCCCTTCGATATCGGCAAGCAGCACCACGTCAGCCGAGATTCTCGCGCCGTGATTGCGCAGCACGGACTGGATGGTGCCCAGATCGCGGGTCGCCACGGCTTCGCGGAATCCGAAGTCGGCGGCGAGCACGCTGGCGGCATCCGACAGACGGCGGTTGCTCTGATCCACCAGTCGACGGAACAGGCGCTCGCCCGTGGCGAGTTCCTCCCGGACGCGCCGCTCCGCGATGTGCTGTCCGCTCGCGGTCACCAGTGTGAACATCACGCCCTGCATGCAGATGAGCAGGATCACGAAGAAGACGACGATACGGACTTCCAGGCGGGCGAAACGGATCACGGCACGTCCCTACTTTCTGGCGGGAACCGGCGGCGGCACCACCGACAGGCGGAAGGCGAGTTTCGCCGGCGCGGCATCCGTACGAACCTTCTGCTCGGCCATCGCGCTGCTCCACGGATGCCAGACGCGGACCGTGTACTCGCCGGGCGGGGCATCGATGCTGACCGACCCGTCCGCGCCGGTCTTGCCGAACCAGGGCGTATCGGTGACGAAGAGGTAGCCGACCATCCAGTCATGGATGTTGCAGCCGAGCGTGATGACCCCGGGCTTGTCGAACACCACGGGCTTCGAGGGCACGCCGGAGTAGAGCTTCAGTTCGAACGTCTTCGGCGCCGAGAACGAATAGACGTGATGACGGATGTTGTCCTTGTTCGGGAAGCTGACCGCGCCGCCGGCCTGCACCGGGACGACCAGCGGCACGAACTCCTTGTCGACCTGGTCCATCACCACGGACTTCGGGTTTCCTTCCGGAACGGGACTGTTCCCCGTCGGCTTCAGGGTCACGACGGCCTGGGTGACGGGCTTGCCGTCGGCGCCGGTCACCGTCGCCTGGATCTGTGCGCCGGACACGGCTCCCGTCGCGGCCAGGAGCACGGGCGCGAGCAGCCGTGCGACGCGGCGGCCGTTCATCGGGTCACCACATCGCGTTTCATTGGCGCAAGCAGTGCGAGCAATTCGTTCTTCTCGCGGGCACCGATGCCGTGGCGGTCGAGAATCGCACGCAGGCGTTCCACCAGGCCGTAGAAGTCCGCCTCGGTGATCGGCAGACCCGCGTGTGTGGTCTTCATGTCGTCGCCATCGAAGGTGCATGGCCCTCCGGTCACGACGCAGATCTGCTCCGACAGCTTCTGCTTGAGCCGCTTGAAGTTCACCTTGCCGAACAGGTGTGCCGACTTGGGATCGTCCCGGTAGGTCTCGATCAGCTCGTCGACGACCTGCGCGACGGCAGCCTGCCCCCCCAGACGGGCGTGGAGCGACTCGGTCTCCGCACTGCCGATGGAGGGCATGCAGAGCAGGGCTGCGGCGAGGGCGAAGATCGGGCGTCGGGTTCGCGGGGTCGGGAGCATGGATGCCGGGTAGGGAATGACGGGCGACTCTCCGGTATCGGCTCCCGCGCCGTGATCTTGATCGGCGCGGGCGCGATGGCGCGCTCAAGGTCATCCCTGCTCAGGCCGATCACACGAGGATGAACTCTCTTTCGAAACTGTTCCTCAGCGCGTGCCTGGTCTGCGCCGCCAGCGCTGCGCAGGCGGATCGGCCCGGTTCCCGTCTCCTTGCCACCGGTGGGGTGACTCAGGTGGAAGGGGCGGGCGGCGGCGGCCTGACGCCCTGGGCGCTCATCACGGGCTATGGCTCGCGCGACGAAGTGGGCGTCACGGTCTTCTATACCCGCGCCGATCCCACGGACTTCCGCTTCCAGGTCGGCGGGCTTGCCGTCGGCGTTCATGATCGCGTCGAGCTTTCCTACGCGCGTCAGCAACTGGGGCTCGGGACGACCGTACCCGGACAGGCGATCAGCCAGGATATCTACGGACTCAAGGTGAAGGTCCTGGGAGACGCCGTGTTCGATCAGGACCGGTGGCTGCCGCAGGTCGCGCTGGGTCTGCAGCACAAGCGCAACGACGACATGAACGTGCCGACCGCCCTGGGCGCGCGCCATTCGGAAGGCACCGACTTCTATGTGGCGGCAACGAAGCTGTGGCTTGGGGCTGCCTTCGGGCGGAACGTGCTGGCGAATGCCACGCTGCGCGCCACCAAGGCGAACCAGATGGGGCTGCTCGGCTTCGGCGGGGATCGCAACGACGGCTACCGGTGGATGCCGGAGGTGTCGCTCGGCATCTTCCTGACCGACGGTCTTGCCCTGGGTGCGGAGTACCGGCGCAAGCCCGACAACCTGAGCGCGTTCCGCGAGGAGGACTTCAAGGACGTGTTCGTCGCGTGGTTCCCCACGAAGCGACTGTCCCTCACCGCCGCATGGGTGGATTTCGGGCAGATCGCCGACAAGAAGGACCAGCGCGCCTTCTATCTTTCCGCGCAGCTCGCGTTCTGACGCGAACCGGTGCTTACCGATTCTTTTCGGACGGGTCGTCTAGCAGCACGCCCAGCGTGAGCGTGCGAGCCCCGATGAGCTTGTCCTCGCTCGTGACGGCCACCGGGGCGGTCCTGCGGTTCAGGACCGTCTCGATCGGCCGCCGGGGCGGCTTCACGGTGACCGGTATCTCGATCTTCGCGCCGCCCTTTCCCGGATACGGGAAGGCGATGAACAGAGGGGGCGCGCGGTAGTTCTGCAGCGTGGTGTCGCCCCGACATAGCGACGCGGGATCGGGCTTGTAGTCGGTCCCGTTGAACTTCAGGACGATCCGGTCGCAGGCAATCTCCACCGGCAGAAAAGGCATTCCCCGCGACTCCAGCGAGATCGAATCGATGCTGCCATCCGGTCGGTCGATCGTACGGATATGGACTGGTGTGAGGCGCAAGAGCAGAAAGGGCTTCCTATGGTGCAGAACCCGCTCGGCCTTCGCCTGAATGCCGATACGCGCAAGGCGATAGTCCAGGTCGCTGGACTGTAACTCCTTCGCGTGGGAGTTCGCCGCACCTAGCGTGGCGATGGTGGCGAGGAAAATCCTAGCGAGCGGAATAGAGGGAACGAAGCGCTTCACCGGTGCTTTTCGCCAGGCTGGTCAGCGGGCCGCTGTAGGCGGGGAGGAGCTGCACGTGCACGTACGAGGTCGTCGGCACATAGTGCTCGAGCCCCGTGAACGATATGACCACCGAGTCCATCGGCAGGATGACCTCCCCGGAGATAGGCCGCCGGTCGGTTACCGACGATTTCGCCTCCTTGACGAGGTCCTCCGGCAGACGGAAGCGCACGGTGTAGCGATCGGCGCTTTCCGCGACGTCGATCGGGGGCACGGGCATGTAGCCATCGAGCTTGAGGATGGCCTGCCGGGGCCGGAGTTCCAGATCTTCCTTCGAAGTGGGGCTCACGCGCTTGGGCACCGTGAACGACAGGGCATCCGCCGTGGCAGTGCCGGCCTGCACCGAGACACCGTAACCGCTCGAATAGCTCGCCTCGAAGCCGTCGAGGGATTCCGTGCAGGCGGTGAGCGCGGCTGCGGCGACCAGCGTTCCCAGGAGGGCGCGGCGGCGGACAGGCGCGTTCGGGAGGCCTGCGGGACCCTGATCGGGATGGGCTTGCTTCATTCGAATGGATTGTCGTGTCGATCGATGCGGCTTGCGGACCGAGGTTGCCACAAGTCGGTGACGGCATGGCGCGCCAGGACTTGAATCGGTCCCTGTTGCCTCACCCGCCGGACCGCGGGCCGCGAGCGGTTCCGGCAACGCCCGGAGGAACGACGCCGGGCAGGGATGACCCGGGCATTCCCCGGAAAGACGGGTCGCGATCCTGGTGGCATCATTCGTCTGGCGATTCGGAGCCGGCCGCGCCGACCGGTTTGCCGGAATCCTTCCCCGGAATGTCGTCGTCGCGGTCCCGTCCGTACGATGCGACCGGCCGACCTGGAGGTGTGCTGCGATGAAGACAAGAACCGCGACGCAAGTCGCGCGCGCGTCGAACGAGCCTGTTCCCGTCTCCCGGACGGCCCATCGGCAGCCCTCACCGGCCAGCACCGCGCTGGGCGCCTCGCCGCGCATGACCGCGCAGCGGCAGGCGCTACACGCTGCGGTGGGGTCGCTGGCAGGCCCGGCCGCAGCGAGGCCCGCCAGTAGTGCGGCGACGAAGTCCCTTCGTCCCCTGGCGGTCTCCTCGCAAACGGTTCTCCAGGCCTTCTGGAAGGAAACGGCAAAGGGCGTGGAATGGGTCAATGCGCCCAACCCGACGTCGGGCTACGTGGATACCGGACGAACAAGGAGAGGTCAGACGATCTGGAAGTCGACCGCCCTCAAGGAGTCCGAGGACAAGGTGGCCCTCGAGAAGAAGGCGAAGGAAGAGGAAAAGGAGAAGGAGCGGCAGAAGGAACTGGAAAAAGAGAAGGAGAGGAAGAAGTCGCTCCTCGTCGAGAAGCACGTCAAGCGTTCCCGTCCGAAAACGAGTCGCAGTGCCTTCTCCAAGCAGGAGACGGAGCGGCTGGCGACGATCCCGAAGGTGCTGACTCGCGGGGATGACAATCCGACGTCTACGAAGAACAGCCGAGGCCAGGGGAAGGCGCATCTCGTCTCGAAGGGTCTGAAGACTGCCGGCGAGAAGACGCTGACAGCGACGGAGCAGCAGGATCAGCAGTCGCCCAACAAGGGGCAGGGGAACCGCATCTCGTCCACCGCTCCCCTGACGAAAGGGACGGACAGGGCGAACACCTATGGCACGGGCGGCGGCTTCAGCATCAAGGCGAAGAAGCTCGAGCGCGCAAGATTGCGAGGCAAGCCGGACGCCCAGAACGTCCGCGTGCACACAACCGACGAGATCCTGGGCGAACTCGACAAGGGGCCGGAGGAGACGGCGTCGGGAAAGAAGCGCGAGACGCTGAAGGCTTTCGCGAGGAAGGACCGGGAGTTCCACCACAGCGTGGATTTCCACTCGCCGGACGACCAGGAGTTCTATATTCCGAATCGGTTCCTCATCCGGGATGACATGCCGGAGATCCACGACTCGGACTCCGAGTCGGAGTCGGAAGACGAGGCCGAAGATCCCATCTTCGAACCCGCCGTCGATCTGAAGGAGGAGACGGAGGTCGCCGACGAGGAGGTGCAGGACGAAGAGAAGGACACGGCGCTCGACACGGTGTCGGCCACGCCTGCCCTCGTGACGCCCGTGAGCGGCGGCGCCAGGAAAAAGAAAAGGAACAGGAACAGGAACAGGAACAAGAAGAAGGGCACGAACGGAAGCAGGAAGTAAGGAGTCTCCGACCGGCGAGACGGTAGCGTCGGTGAGCCAGCCCGCTCGCCCTCGGTCCTCGCGACTACAATCGGCTCATGCCCTCGGAATTCACGCTGATCCGCCGTCATTTCACGCCCGGCACGCGGCACACCGCGCTCGCAGGCGGGGACGACTGCGCGCTCATTGCGCCGCGCGCCGGCCGCGAACTCGCCATCACGACGGACATGCTCGCGGAGGGCACGCACTTTCTGCCGGGCGCCGATCCCGAGGCGCTTGGGCACAAGACGCTCGCCGTGAATCTGTCGGACCTCGCTGCGATGGGCGCGGAGCCGCGCTGGGCCTTCCTGGCGCTCGCGCTGCCGGATGCGGACGAATCCTGGGTGGCAGCCTTTGCGCGCGGATTCCTCTCGCTCGCCGGACGGTTCGATGTGGATCTCGCCGGCGGCGACACGACGCGCGGACCGCGCAACCTGTGTGTCACGGCCATCGGTGAAGTAGCGCCAGGGCGTGCCTTGCGCCGAAGCGCGGCGCGACTGGGGGATGACATCTATCTGAGCGGATGCACGGGCGAGGCAGCCTACGGTCTTGTCACGTACCGCCGGCGCGTGGAAGCGGTGGAAGCGGACGTCGCGCGCTGCCGGTACCGTCTCGATCGCCCCATGCCTCGGGTCGCGCTCGGTCTTGCACTGGCTGGCATCGCACACGCGGCGATCGACGTGTCGGATGGACTCGTCGCGGATCTCGCGCACATCTGCGAAGAGTCGGGGCTCGGCGCCATCGTGCAGTGGTCGCGTGTTCCGCAGTCGTCGGCGCTCGCGACCTGCAGTCCCGAGGACCGGCGCCGCTTCGTCCTCTCCGGCGGGGACGACTACGAACTCGTGTTCACCGCATCGGTGGCGGCGCGACGGGAGGTCGCCGCCCGCGCGGCCGAAGCGGAAACGCCCGTCACGCGAATCGGCACGATGGTGGCCGGTGAATGTGTCACGGTACTGGACTCGTCGGGCAGCGAGATGACGCTCGAGCAGGCGGGCTATGACCACTTCCGCTAGCGGCATCCCCATCCGACCGACGGGCCGGTTCGTGCTGTCGCATCCGGCACACTTCATCGCGTTCGGCTTCGGCTCGGGACTCATGCGACCGGCGCCGGGAACCGCGGGCACTCTCGCGGCGCTGCCGATCTACTGGGCGCTTGCGCCGCGGCTCACCGATCTCCAATTTCTCGGTGTCATCGTCGCGTTGTTCGTGATCGGCATCTGGGCCTGCGGACGCACAGGCCGCGCGCTCGGCGTGCCCGACCATGGCGGCATGGTCATCGACGAGATCGTGGCCTATCTGCTGGTGCTCTTCATGATCCCGAGGGAGTTTCTGTGGCAGGCCGCAGGTTTCGTACTGTTTCGCGCCTTCGACATCGTGAAGCCGACGCCGATCCGGCACTTCGATCGGACCGTGAAAGGCGGATTCGGCGTGATGCTGGACGACCTGCTCGCGGCGTTCTACACGCTGCTCGTGCTCGCCGTTTGGCGACGCGCCATTACGGGAGGACTCATCTGAATGGACCAGGCACTTGAGGCGCTGTCGCGCCGAGTCGGGGAGGCATTGCTCGAAACGCGTGACGTGCTGGTGACAGCAGAATCGTGCACCGGCGGTTGGATTGGCGCAGTGGTCACCATGGTGTCGGGCAGTTCACGCTGGTACGACCGTGGTTTCATCACCTACAGCAACGCCGCGAAGGAGGCGGTGCTGGGCGTGCCGGCGGAGACGCTGGTCCGGCACGGGGCGGTGTCCGAGCCGACGGTCATCGCCATGGTCGATGGTTCGCTGCGGGCCAGTGGTGCTTCGCTTGCCGTGGCGGTCAGCGGTGTGGCGGGCCCTACGGGCGGGTCGGCGGAGAAACCGGTCGGGACGGTGTGTATCGCATGGGGCAGAGACGACGGCACCAGATTGAGCGTGACGCTGCATTTCCCGGGAGACCGGGAGGCCGTGCGCCGGGCCACGGTAGTGCGTGCTCTGGAAGGGGTAGTGGATCTCGCCGGGGAAGCGCGAACCGCTTGACGGGTCAGCGCCCGGATTCGCCCGGCCCGTGACCGCTGAAGCACCGGCCGCAGGCGCTCAGACGATCCCATTTCTGGTGCAGGCGCTGGTCGTAGAACTCTCGGCGGGACATCGGATGCACCTCGGCGCGGGAGAGGTAGCGATCGTAGGCGTCATCACCAGAAATCGTGCGGACGCTTCGCCACACCCGATCGGACAACCACCATGCAAGATCGAACACGATACGGAGCACGGCGCCTCCGGCGGCAGACTACTCGATGAAGTAACGCAACTCCTCGGCGGCCTCTGACGACGGAGGGTCTCCGAAGAAGATGCTGCCCTTGCCCTTCAGCATGGTCTCTTCGCGATTCAGCCGGACTTCCTCGCCGCCTTCCGGACGGACGAAGGTGCCGTTGGTCGAGCTGTCCTTCACGAAGAACTTGCCCTTGCGTGCCTCGATCCTCGCATGATTGCGGGACGCGCGGCGAGTGGTGAGCACGATCTGGTTCATGGCATCCCGGCCGATCGTGATGGCGCCGGATTCGAGCCGCCAGCGGTAGGTGCCGAACTTGAGTTCGAGGGCGGCGATCGGTGCCGGGCCGCGCTGTGACAATGTGCTGCCCACCAACGTCAGGTCGGCGCCCATGTCCCAGACCACTTCATGGAGGCGGATTTCGGCGTTGCGGCCGCGCAGCGAGGCGTGCCCGAGGGCCCGGATCCCGTACTTGAGATAGGCCGGGAGGGTCGTGCAGGCGGCATCGCCCACCAGGATCTGTCCGGCGCTGGCCAGCGCCACGATCCGAGCGGCGACGTTGACCGTGTCGCCGAAGGCATCGCCATCACGCCGCAGCACAGAGCCGCTGTGAAAGCCGATCCTCAATGCCATGGGAATGTCATTGACCGGCGGCAAGGCCCGCACGGCGGCCTGCATGGCGCAGGCGGCGAGCAGGGCGGTGCCACTGTCGGGGAACACACACATGATTTCATCGCCGATGGTCTTCACCACCTCGCCCTGGTAGGTCTCGGCGGCGTCACGCGCGGCCGTGAGGCACGCGCCGACCCGCCGGAGCGCTTCCGTGTCACCGAACTGCTCGTACATGCGCGTGCTGCCCGCCACATCGGCGAACAATACGGTACGTTCCTCGGTGGCGGCGGCGTCTGGCGCGTCAGGGACTTCGGGGGCTTCTGCGGATTCGGCGGCGTTAGGCATTCTGATTGCGGATTGCGAGCACAGCCTGGTTTCGCAAAGTCTTAAGCAAGGACAGTTCCTCCGGTCCGAAGGACAGGCTCCCCGCGACCTCGCTGTCCCCATAGAGTAATGCCACCGGCTTTTTGTTCAACACGATCGGGAACAGGGCGAGCGATTTTCCCGGGATGGCCTTGCGATACCACTCTGGGATGTGGGCGCGCATCTTCGGGGTGTCCACATCCTCGATGTAGATGTCCGCGCCGGTCGACAGGGACACGTGGAAGATGTCCTTGCTGGGCGTGAGCGGCACGCCGAAGCCCTTCTTCAGGATCTGATCGGCGTCCTTGCCCAGCCCGATCCGGGTCTTGAGCGTGTTCGAGGCGGGGTCGCGGATCAGCAACAGTACGCGCGCGAACCCGACGCCCCGGAACATGGTCTCCGCCACGATCCGCAGCAGGTCGTTCAACTGGTACTTGCCGACCAGCGCATTGGTGATGTCCTGGATCCCGGCGGTGAGGATGGCCTTGCGCTTGGCGATCTCGCGCGCCACCGGGTCCCCGCCCGCGCTCTCGGTGGGGTCGCGTTCCAGCAGGACGGTGGAAGCGATGGTCTGAGCCACCTCGTCCACGGCCTGGGCCTCGCTGAACTGCTGCGACCACGCGACCGCACGTTCGAAGAACGGGCTCGTGGCGATCTTGAGATCCAGGGCGGCGGCGTCGCGACCGATGTCGGCAACGGCCTTCGTCACTGCGGCGATGTAGTGGCTCTGGTCGAGGTGGGTGAGCGGCTGGTATTCCTTCTCCAGGGCGATGAGCTTCGAGGCCCGGTTCGCGTCCGGCGTGTAACGGATGATGTCCGTCAGCGCGGCGGCCGCGCCGGCGAGCAGCCGGAGCTGATCGATTTCGCCGTGCTCCGCCTGGAGGTCGATCGGCGACAGGGCCTTCATGCTCGCCAGCACCGGCTCCGGGAAATGCCAGCTCTTCGCGACGCCGATGCCCAGAGCGTCCAGCGGCATGCCCAGCACCTGGGTGGCCGCTTCGTTCTCGGACGAGCCGGCGCGCTCCATCTTCTGGATCTCCACGAACTCCTCGTGGAAGTAGAAGGCGCTCAGCACGCGGCCCAGCTTGTTGAACATCGCGCAGATGAACGCTTCCTCTCCGTCGCGCAGCCCCATCGGGGAGGCGAGCGAGCGGCCCAGGACTGCCGTGAAGTAGGTGGCGATGATCTCGTCGCGGAGCGTGTTCGCCTGCGCCTTGTTCTGCAGATGATCGAACAGCATCAGGCTGATGGCGATCGAGCGGACCTGGTCGAAGCCCAGCACCATGATCGCCCGCGACACGGTCGAGATGCCGCGCCCGAACTGGCCGTAGTGGGCCGAGTTCACCAGCTTCAGCAGTTTGTTGGTGAGGGCGAAGTCCTTGAGGATCGTGGAGGACAGCGCGTTCACGCCGTCCTTGTCGGAGTTGGCAGCCTTCGACACGGTGCTGATCGTGGAGGACAGCGCCGGAAAGTCGCTCTTCACCCGCATCCGGCGAAGCAGGAATTCCAGGGTGCCGGTCGAGTTCTCCTGCTTCTCGATCGCCGTCGGGGCCGGCTTCAGGAAGGACTCGAGCGCGTCGCACAGGGCGGTCGCCGATTCGAACCGGTCATCCGGGTTCTTGGCGAGCGCGCGCATCACCATGCCGCTCAGGCGCTCATCCACGCCGTCGGCCTTGGCGGAGGGCGGATCGAAGGGGACGTTCGATACCTTGTGCAGGATCTCCCACACCGTCCGTCCGGTGACCGCGGGGCCGCCGGTCAGCATCTCGTAGAGCACCATCCCCATGGAGAACACGTCGGAACGGGGCGAGAAGGCCCGGCTCTGGATGTATTCAGGCGCCGTGTAGGCAGGGGTGCCGTGAAAGCCTTCGTCCGCCGCATCCCGGGTGGACACGAGGGCGGCGATGCCGAAGTCCATGATCCGGGGGATGCCGTCCTCGGTCATCATGACATTGCCGGGCTTGAGATCACGATGGACCACACCCTTCTGATGGGCGAAGGCGATGCCCTTCAGCATGTTGACCGCGATCTCGCAGGCTTCGATGGCGCCCAGACGACCGCGGGTCTTGATCATGGAGGCCAGCGTCTCGCCCGGGACGAACTCGAACACTAGGTAGGGCTGATCGTGGTCCCGGCCGGCGTCGAACAGCGTCACGATGTTCGGGTGCACGAGGCGGCTCATCATGACCGCCTCGTCGAGCAGGGTCTTTACGGCGGCCGGATTGTCCGCGCCGTCGACTTCGATCGTCTTGATCGCGACGTCGCGCTGGAGGTCGGGGTCGTGCGCAAGCCACACGGAGCCCTGGGTGCCGCGGCCGAGAGCGCGGACCACCTCGAAGCGGCCGATGCGCCGGACCGTCTGGGGAAGGGAAGCCATGGGCGCTACAACGGCATTCCGTGCCGTTTCTTTATGCCGGCACGCGCTTTCGAGGTGCTGCCCGGGATTCTGTAGGTCATTGAAAGATTTCGAGAACATGACCTGTTTGACGCCGAGGCCTTGTGCCATAATCCGGGCTTCCTTCACCGCCCGATGCGAGATGCAGACCCATGGATGACAACAAATCGAAGGCCCTGGCCGCAGCCCTGTCCCAGATCGAAAAGCAGTTCGGCAAGGGCTCGATCATGCGGCTCGGCGAGAACGACAGAAGCCAGGACATCCAGGTGGTCTCGACCGGCTCCCTGGGGCTGGATCTGGCGCTCGGCGTCGGCGGCCTGCCGCGCGGGCGCATCGTCGAGGTCTACGGGCCGGAATCCTCTGGCAAGACCACCCTCACCCTGCAGGTGATCGCCGAGGCCCAGAAGGTAGGCGGTACGGCGGCGTTCATCGATGCCGAGCACGCGCTCGACCCCCAGTACGCCCGCAAGCTCGGCGTCCAAGTCGAGGACCTCCTGATCTCCCAGCCGGACAACGGCGAGCAGGCCCTCGAGATCGCGGACATGCTGGTTCGCTCCGGCTCGGTCGACATCGTTGTGATCGACTCCGTCGCGGCGCTCACCCCCCGGGCGGAAATCGAGGGCGAGATGGGCGACCAGCTCCCCGGTCTCCAGGCCCGCCTCATGAGCCAGGCGCTGCGCAAGCTCACGGCCAACATCAAGCGATCGAACACGCTGGTCATCTTCATCAACCAGATCCGCATGAAGATCGGGGTGATGTTCGGCAACCCGGAAACCACGACCGGCGGCAATGCGCTCAAGTTCTACGCCTCGATCCGGATCGACATCCGCCGCACCGGTTCCATCAAGAAGGGGGAAGAGGTGATCGGCAGCGAGACCCGCTGCAAGGTCGTCAAGAACAAGGTGGCGCCGCCGTTTCGCCAGGCCGAGTTCGACATCCTCTACGGCGAAGGCATCTCCCGCGAGGGCGAGATCATCGAGATGGGCGTGACCGGCGGACTCATCGACAAGTCGGGCGCGTGGTACGCCTACAAGGGCGACAAGATTGGCCAGGGCAAGGACAACGCGCGCGAATATCTCAAGGAACATCCGGACGTCGCCGCCGAGATCGAGAACCGCATCCGCGAGGCGGTCGGCATCGCGCCTCTCGCCCCGGTGGAAGAGGATTGACGAGACCGGCCCGCACCCTCTCCAACCGGGCGCTCGCCTTGCTGGCGCGACGCGAACACACCCGGGCGGAGCTGGCGCGCAAGCTCGCCCCGCACGTCCAGCCTGACGATGATGTGGACGCCCTGCTGGACCGCCTGGAGAGCACGGGCCTGTTGTCCGACCGCCGCTACGCCGAGCAGATGGCCCATCGTTCGATGGGCCGGCACGGCTCCCTGCGGCTGGAGCAGAAGCTCAAGATGAGTGGCGTGACCGAGGAGGATCTCGCTCCCGCACTCGACCAGGCCCGGGTGCTGGAGCCCGCCGCGGCGCGCACAGTGCTTCGCCGGCGTTTCGGCACGCCCCCCGCGTCCCGCGAGGAGTGGGCGGCGCAGGCCCGTTACCTCCACAATCGCGGGTTCCGGCCCGACGTCATCCATCAGGTGCTGCGTTCCGCCGCCGACGAAGATTCGCCGGCCTGAAGGCAGTCCCACCCGTTTCGATTCCGAGAGTGAAGTCATGAAAAGCAGCGAAATCCGTCACCGTTTCCTCGAGTACTTCCGCCGCAACGGCCACACCATCGTGTCCTCGTCGCCGCTGGTGCCGGGCAACGACCCCACCTTGCTGTTCACGAACGCAGGGATGGTCCAGTTCAAGGATGTGTTCCTCGGGCAGGACCAGCGGCCCTACCGCCGGGCGACCACTTCGCAGCGCTGCGTACGGGCGGGCGGCAAGCACAACGACCTCGAGAACGTGGGCTACACCGCGCGCCATCACACCTTCTTCGAGATGCTCGGCAACTTCAGCTTCGGCGACTACTTCAAGCGCGAGGCCATCGAGTTCGGCTGGGGCTTCCTCACGAAGGAACTGAAGATTCCGGAAAACCGGCTCTGGGTCACGGTCCATTCCGACGACGCCGGCGCGGAGAAGATCTGGCTGGAGGACATCGGCGTGCCGCGTGAGCGCCTCGCCCGCATCCCCACGAACGACAACTTCTGGCAGATGGGCGACACCGGCCCCTGCGGATACTGCACGGAGATCTTCTTCGACCACGGGCCGGGTGTCGCGGGCGGGCCGCCCGGTTCGCCGGATGCCGACGGCGACCGCTACATCGAGATCTGGAACCTCGTGTTCATGGAGTTCAACCGCGACGACAAGGGCGTGCTGCATCCGCTGCCGAAGCCGTCCGTGGACACCGGCATGGGGCTGGAGCGCATCAGCGCGGTCATGCAGGGTGTGCACTCCAACTACGACATCGATCTCTTCCAGGACCTCATCGCTGCCGCCGCCCGCGCGACGCGCGTGCAGGACATGGAGAACAACTCGCTCAAGGTGATCGCCGATCACATCCGTGCCTGCAGCTTCCTCATCGTCGACGGTGTCATCCCGGGCAACGAAGGTCGGGGCTATGTGCTGCGCCGGATCATCCGCCGGGCGATCCGGCACGGCTACAAGCTGGGTCAGAAGCAGCCCTTCTTCCACACGCTCGTGGCAGAGCTCGCGCGCGTGATGGGCGAGGCCTATCCGGAATTGCCCGCGGCTCAGGCGAAGGTGGAGCAGGTGCTGCGACAGGAGGAGGAGCGCTTCGCCGAGACCCTCGAACACGGCATGGCCGTGCTCGAGTCCGCCATGCAGAAGGAAGACCGGATGCTCGACGGCTCCACCGTCTTCAAGCTCTACGACACCTACGGCTTCCCGCTGGATCTCACCGCCGACGTGGCGCGGGAGCGCGGTTTCACCGTCGACTTCGCCGGCTTCGAGGCCGAGATGGAACAGCAGCGTTCCCGTGCGCGGGCGGCGTCGCGTTTCCAGATGCAGTCGGCCGTGGAGTACGCCGGCCAGGCCACCGAGTTTCACGGGTACGACACGCTGAAACTCGACGCGCAGGTGCTCGCGCTCTACAAGGAAGGCACGGCGGTGGATGCTGTGGAAGCCGGCGACGAGGCCGTCGTGGTGCTCGACCGTACGCCGTTCTACGCCGAGTCCGGCGGTCAGGTGGGTGACAGCGGCGAACTGTCCTCGGGCGCGGCGCAGTTCGTCGTGCGCGACACGCTGAAGATCCAGGCCACGGTATTCGGCCACCATGGCCGCGTCGAGACTGGCCGGCTCGCCGTGGGCGACCGCGTCGACGCCCGCGTGGACACCGTCCAGCGCGAGCGCGCGGCGTTCAACCATTCCGCAACGCACCTGATGCACGCTGCCTTGCGTGATGTGCTCGGCATTCACGTGGCGCAGAAGGGTTCACTGGTCGACGCGCAGCGCACGCGCTTCGACTTCAGCCATACCCAGCCCGTGACGCCCGACGAGATCCGTCGCATCGAGGCCATCGTCAACCGCGAGATCCGCCGCAACGTGCCGGTCGAGGCGCGCCTCATGAAGTACGACGAGGCCATCAAGGCCGGGGCCATGGCGCTCTTCGGCGAGAAGTATGGCGACGAGGTCCGCGTCATCGGCATGGGCGGGTTCTCCACCGAATTGTGCGGCGGCACGCACGTGAAGCGCAGCGGGGATATCGGCTACTTCAAGATCGTGTCGGAGTCCGGTGTTGCCGCGGGCATCCGTCGCATCGAGGCCGTCACCGCCGATGGTGCCGTGGCGTTCGCGCAGGAGCAGGAGCAGCAGATCGGCGAGATCGCCGCGATGCTCAAGGCGCCGGCCCATGAAGTCACCGCCAAGATCGCGCAGATCGTCGACAGCGTGAAGGCGCTGGAGAAGGAACTGGGCCGCATGAAGGCGAAGCTCGCGTCTGCGCAGGGCGACGATCTTGGCGCATCGGCACTCGATGTGAAGGGTGTGAAGGTCGTCGCGGCGAGGCTCGAAGGCGCGGATGCCAAGGCGTTGCGCGAGACGGTCGACAAGCTCAAGGACAAGCTCAAGTCCGCGGTGATCGTGCTGGGCAGTGTGGAGGGTGCTGACAAGGTGTCCATCATCGCTGGCGTCACGGCGGATCTCACGGCGCGCGTGAAGGCCGGCGAGATCGTCGCCACGATCGCGGCGCAGGTGGGTGGCAAGGGTGGCGGACGTCCTGACATGGCGCAGGGCGGCGGCACGCAGCCGGCGCAACTCGACGGCGCGCTCGGGTCGGTCGCCGGCTGGGTCGAGCAACGGCTCTGATCCGGCGCATTTGATTCCGTCTTATTCGCGAAGGGAGAAGGCTATGAAAATGAAAAGAATCGTCCGACTGGCTGCATCGCTGGCGCTGCTCGTGCCGGTGGCGGCGTTTGCCCAGGCCAAGGAGCTCACGACCACGCAGGTCATCCGCATCAAGGCGACGCCCGACAAGGTCTGGGCCTACGTCGGGGATTTCGGCGGCATCTCGCGCTGGTTTCCGCCGGCGGTCGAGAGCAAGCTGGTCCTGCGCGATCGCAACGAGCTGGGCGCGATCCGACAGCTCGTCCGCCGCAATGGCACCCGCGTGACGGAGAAGCTCGTCGAGTACGACCCGTACAACCTGCGGCTCACCTACACCTACGTGGACGGACACGTCATGGCGAGCGACTATTTCTCTACCGTGAGCCTGAAGGATCTCGGCAACGGCGAGACGGAAGTGACCTGGGGCGGGCGATTCACGCGCCTTGCCTACTGGCAGGAGCCGCCGCCCGAAGGGCAGGACGATGCCTCCGTGATCGCCTTCTTTACCGGGGCATACAAGGCCGGGCTGGAGACGCTCAAGAAGGTCGCTGAGGAACAGTAGTCCCGGTGCAGTGACGAGGTCGGGGTCTCCCCCGGTGCTCAGTGCGACGTCGATTTGCCAGTGTCGCCGGAGCGGCAGCGCATGGCCCCATGCGCTGCCGCTCACACCCTTCGGAAGGGCAACCGGGGCGCCGTGCCGGTTGCCGTCTCCGGGCATCAGGCCTTGCCGGCCGCGGTGCACTCCGCAATGAACTGCTTGCGCTCTTCGCCCTTCAGCGACTTCGTCTTCGCTTCGGCCGAGCATGTCTTGGCTTTCTCCCGCGCGGCGAGTCGTTCCTGCTTCTCTTCCGGCGTGACGGCGAGGCATTGGCTCATGAACGCGCGACGCTCATCGCCCTTCAGCGACTTGGATTTCGCTTCGGCGTTGCAGGTGCGCATCTTCTCCTGCTGGGTGGCCGCGAAAGCGCTGCCGGACGCGAGGAAGGCGAGGAGGGCGGTGACGATGACGGATTTCATTTCTGGATCTCCTTGAGGATCGTTGATCGGTTGTCGTCGCCTCGGGTGTCGAGACGACGGAACGGATGCTAGGGATCCGGGAGGTCCGCTGCAGATTTGCGTCGCGCTTCGCAGTCCGCGAGCCCGCGCGTTTCGCGATGTGCTACGGAACGGGGGTCAGGCCGCGTGAGCGTCGCCGATGCCGTTGGCCCATTCGATGGCGCCGACGTAGGCGCTGTTGATCTTCGTGGCGTCGAGACCCGGCAGGCGCTCGAGTTGCGCGTCGATGGCGCTGATGTCCGTCTGTTCCACCATCTCGGTGAGACGCAGCAGTTCGCCGAGTTCCCCGCTCCGATGGGTCAGGGCTTCCGCGACGGCCGGTCGTACGGGAAGCGACTCGAGGATCTGCTCCATCGGCAGGCCAAGCAGCGCGGTCATGAGCGACATGATGCCGGCGAGGAAGGCCTCATCACCCCGCGGGCCGCTGCTGCCTGTCTGCTGCGCGCAGAGCAGTTCCATGAGCTTGCCGCGGGTGGCTGCCAGTACGAGCAGCGGGCTCGGAAAGCGCGCGCCCGGGTCTGCCGCCACGGTGAACATGAGCAGCTGCAGCCAGCGCTGCAGTTGCGCCCGCCCCAGCATCGCGATGGCCTCGCGCATGGACGTAATGCGCCGGCTCGTTCCGACCGAGACGGAATTGACCAGACGCAGCAGATTGAGCGAGAGATCCGGGTTCTGCTTGAGCACCGTCTCGATCTCGTCGGTCTCGGCATCCGAGAGCACCAGACCCAGCAGCCGCATGATCGACGTCTCGGCGTGGGACAGGCGCTTGCGGGTGATCACCGAGGGACGTGCGAAGTAGTAGCCCTGAAAAAGCTCGTAGCCGAGCGCGATGCAGCGCTCGACCTGCTCCTTGGTGTCCACTTTCTCAGCGAGCAGGCGCACGGGCCAGCGGCGCAGCCGCGTCGTGATGTTCTCGAGCGCCGACTCCTCGATGCCCTGCACGTCCACCTTCACCACATCCACCAGTTCGAGCACTTCCGCGTACTGCTCCTCGTTGCCGAGGTAGTCGTCGAGGGCGAGCCGGAAACCCATCTGTCGCAGTTCGCGCAGCCGCGTGATCAGCGTGTCGTTCACCTCGACGTGCTCGAGGAGTTCCAGCACCACGCGCTCCTTCGGCAGCAGTTCGATCACGTCGCTCAACAACAGCCCGGCCGACAGATTGATGTAACCGGTGTAGTGGCCGAGCACTGTCTCGACACCCAGTTCGCTGAACGCATGATTGATGACGGTGGCGGTGGCGACCAGATCGTCCTGGATCTCGGCGCCATTCACGCGGCTGGACCGGAACAGCAACTCGAAGGCGACGAGGTTCTCGCGGCGGTCGAGGATGGGCTGGCGGCCCAGGTAGAGGTCGGAAGAGGAACGGCTCACGAATGTCCGGCGTCAGTAGGGGAGCTTGGCCTCGGGGGCAACGGCGAGAATCTCGCGACGGAACGCTTCCTGGATGCGGGTCAGCGCCTGGGCGTTGTCCCCCTCGAAGCGAAGCACGATCACGGGCGTGGTGTTCGAGGAGCGCGCTAGGCCGAAGCCGTCCGCGAACTCCGCGCGCACACCGTCGATGGTCACGACGGAGGTGGCGCCTTCGAACTTCGCGTTCTTCTGCAGTTTCTCGATCACCGCGTAGTTCTCACCTTCGCGCAGCTTGATCTGGAGTTCCGGCGTGTTCACGGAGTCGGGCAGGGACTCGAGCGGCTGGCTCACATCGGCGTGACGCGACAGGATCTCCAGCATCCGGGCGCCGGCGTAGAGGCCGTCGTCGAAACCGTACCAGCGCTCCTTGAAGAAGATGTGACCGCTCATCTCGCCGGCGAGCGGCGCGCCGGTCTCGCGGAGCTTGGCCTTCACCAGCGAGTGCCCGGTCTTCCACATGAGCGGTCTGCCGCCCCGTTCGGTGATCCACGGGAACAGCTGACGGGTGCACTTCACGTCGAAGATGATCTCGGCCCCCGGGTTGCGCTTGAGCACGTCTTCCGCGAAGAGCATCAGTTGCCGGTCCGGATAGATGATCCGGCCGCTCTTGGTGACCACGCCCAGACGGTCGCCGTCGCCGTCGAAGGCGAAGCCGATCTCGCCGGTGGTGCGCAGCGTGTGGATGAGGTCCTCGAGGTTCTCGGGCTGGGATGGGTCCGGATGGTGGTTGGGGAAGTTGCCGTCCACCTCGCAGAACATCTCGGTAACCCGGCAGCCCATGGCGCGATAGAGGTCGGGCGCGAAGGCGCCGGCCACGCCGTTGCCGCAGTCCACCACCAGGTCGATGGGGCGCGAGAGCTTGACATCCCCCACCACGCGATCGAGGTAGTCCTTGCGGACGTCCGCCGTGCCGTAGCTGCCGGAGCCGCTGGCGAACTCGCCCTTTTCGATGCGGACCCGCAATGCCTGGATGGCGGCGCCGGCGATCGCCTGATCCGCCATCACCATCTTCAGTCCGTTGTATTCGGGCGGGTTGTGGCTGCCCGTGACCATGATGCCCGAGCGAGTACCGAGGTGGTGCGCGGCGAAATACAGGATGGGGGTGGTGACCTGGCCCACGTCGATCACGTCGCAGCCCGCGGCGCGCAGACCGTTGGCAAGGGCTTCGGCGAGTTTCGGGCCCGACAGCCGGCCGTCGCGGCCGATCGCTACGCGGGGCGTGCCGTTGGCGAGCGCTTCGGTGCCGAAGGCCCTGCCGATCAGTTCGGCGGCTTCGGTCGTCAGGGTGCGATCGACGATTCCCCGAATGTCATAGGCCTTGAAGATCTCCGGTGCGATGTTGGGCATGGCTCTGTTCGGTGATGAATGAAACCCTGATTGTCTCACCCGCGACAAGGGCACAACCAGGCGATTGCAGTGCGCGCACGAAGCTGCGTGCCCCCGAATTCCCCGGGCATTCCGATTTTCGGCAGAAGGGCGCTGGAACTGAAGGTTGGTTCGGAGTCCCCGAAACGATTCGCCCCTCGGCGCCTGCCGATCCCGCGCTGGGCGAGGGGGTACGACGCCGTCGGATCAGCACGATCCGCTCATGGCACCGGTCGCGCCGGCTCTTCCGAAGGCAGCGTCTGACCAAAGAATTCGAGCAGGCGTCCGGGAAGCCACTGGAGATGGCCCGGGAACGGACCGGACACGAATCCCACGTGGCCGCCGTGCGGAGGCTGCTCCAGGGTCACGTGCTTCGAAACTTCCCCGCCATGCGGCAGATGGCGGGCGGGGAGGAAAGGGTCGTTACGGGCGTTGAGCACCAGGGTGGGAACACGGATGCCGGGGAGGTCGGGCTTGCTGCTCGCGCGTCGCCAGTAGTCGGCCACCCCTTCGAACCCGTGAGCCGGCGCCGTGTAGGCGTCGTCGAAGGTGTCGAAGTCGCGGGCGCCGGCGATCCGACGGGTGTCGAAACGACCGGGGAAGTCCTGCGTCTTGCGCAGAGTCTTGGGCACGAGCGTGCGCAGGAACTCCCGCGTGTAGAGGCGATTGAAGCCCGAGCGCAGCGCGGCGCCCGCTGCCGTCAGATCGAGCGGGGCAGAGATCGCGGCGGCGGCATGCACGAGGCCTGTGCAGCGTTCGCCATGCATGCCAAGCCATTTCAGCAGGGCATTGCCGCCGAGCGAGACGCCTGCGACCGCGATGGGGCGGCCGAGTGCGTGCAGACGGGTGAGAATCCAGTCGATCTCGGCAGCGTCGCCCGAGTGGTAGGCGCGGGGCAGACGGTTAGGGCTGCCCCCGCAGCCCCGGAAGTGCGGGACGACACCGGCCCAGCCCTGAGTCGCCGCCGCCCGCATCAGCGCGGCGGCGTAGGGACTGCGCGAGTTGCCCTCCAGCCCGTGAAACAGCACGACGAGCGGTCTGCCGGACGGTGCGTCGACCCAGTCGAGTTCGATGAAGTCGCCGTCGGGGGTGTCCCAGCGTTCGCGGCGATACGCGGGAGGGCGCCCGCGAAGTGCGAGGGCGGGGTAGATCGTCTGCAGGTGCCGGCCCGGCAGCCACCACGGTGCGCGATAGGCGAAAGACCCCGCGGTGCCGGAGGCGGGCGCGCGTGCCATCGGGGATCGGGGCGTCAGTGAAGCGTCGGCTTCACGTCGTCTTCGGATTCCTCGGGCTCGCCGGACGCATTGGACGCGTGGTGCAGCCAGATGCGCCAGCCGTCGTCGGTGAGCACGTAGATGTTCGTGGCGGCGACGATCGCGCGGAGTTCCTGCTGACCGCTCACTTCGATCTCCTCCTGCACGCAGTGCACGGCGATGTTCTCGTCCGTGAGCGTGCGGCGCTCCACCAGGTGGAAGCGCAGGCGCATGGTGCTGCCGAAGATCTGGCGCCACGACTCGCGGATGTCCGCGAGACCCACGAGGCGATTGCCGCCGGGATGCACGCAGGAGATGGTTTCGTCATCGGCCCACAGGCGCATCATGGCGTCGAGGTCCGCCGCTTCGAACGCGGCATAGAACGCGTCCTCCACATCGTCGGGACCGGAGAATTCCGGCGTGTCACTCATGGTTGTCTTCCAGGGCTGAGGCCGCGAGCGCGAGCACCTTCTCGGGGGCGAGCTCACGCAGGCAGCGGAAATGACCGAGGGGGCATTGTCGCGCGAAGCAGGGACTGCACGGAACGGGGTTGCGCACGATCTGCGAGCGGCGGGAAAGCGGGGGGGTGTAGTCCGGCGAACTGGAACCATACAGCGCGAGTTGCGGGCGGTCGAGAGCCGCGGTGATATGCATGAGTCCCGAGTCGTTGCTTACCACCAGGCTCGCCAGGGCGAGGACATCCACCACCTGCTCGAGCGTCGTGCGCCCAGCGAGGATCTCTGCCGGTCCGCCGATCTGCCCGGCGATCGCGCGCGCGATGGGTTCGTCCTTCGCCGAGCCGAGTATCCAGATCGCCATGCCTTGTCGTGCAAGTTCGCGTCCCACGGTCGCGAAGTGCTCTTCCGGCCAGCGCTTGGCCGGACCGTACTCCGCCCCGGGACACAGACACACGATCGGACGGGAGGTGTCGAGCGCCAGCGTCCTTGCGGTCGCGGCCTGCTGGGCAGGCGAGGACATCAGCGAGGGTTGCGGCGTCGTGGCCGGCGGCTGATCGGCCAGCAGGGCAAAACGGTCGACGAGGCGGGGCGTGCGCTTCGGATCGAGAGGACGGATGTCGTTCAGGAGTCCGAGGCGGAACTCGCCCCGGAAGCCGGTGCGCCGTCCGATGCCGGCGAACCATGGCACCAGGGCGGACTTTGCGGAGTTCGGCAGCACGACGGCTTGCGAATAGCCCGAGCGGGCGAGGCTTCGACCGAGACGCCAGCGCTCTCCCAGTGCGAGTTCGCCATGGCGAAAGGGGCTGGGAAGGCAGCGGTCCACGCCCGGCATGCGCGCGACGAGACCCTGAACCCAATCCGGCGCCAGGACATCGACGGGCCGGGTCGGGGCTTCCGCGCGGAGCAGGGCGATCAGGGGCTGGGCCATCACCAGGTCCCCGACCCAGCTGGGCGCCACCATAAGGAGGCGCCCGAGGTCGGCGGCGTGGTCCATGGCGCGGACCGACCCGACGGGCGGGCCGGTCAGTGTCCGCCGCTCACGGGGCCGCCCCTCAGGCGGTACTGGGTACCGCAGTAGGGGCACAGCACCTCACCGGTCTTCTCGATCGGGAGGTACACGCGCGGGTGCGTGTTCCACAACTGCATGGCCGGCGTCGGGCAGTGCAGCGGCAGCTCGTCCGGGTTGACCTCGATCAGCCGGGAGTCGGTGCCCTTGGGGTGGTTGCTCATGGCGGGATCAGACGAAGGTGAGCCATTCCATGCGACGGCTGTCGCGGCCATTCACCACGTCGAAGAACAGCGACTGCAGTCGCGCGGTGATGGAACCCCGGCCGCCGCTGCCGATGGTGCGGTTGTCGAGTTCACGGATCGGGGTGACTTCCGCAGCCGTGCCGGTGAAGAAGGCTTCGTCCGCAATATAGATGTCGTCCCGCGTCAGACGCTTGGAGGTGACCTGCAGCCCCATGTCGCCCGCGAGCTGGATGACCGTGTCGCGGGTGATGCCGATGAGGGCGGAGGTGAGTTCGGGTTCGTAGATGCGCCCGTTCTTGACCATGAACAGGTTCTCGCCCGCGCCCTCGGCCACGAAGCCGTCCACGTCCAGGAGCAGGGCTTCGTCGTAACCGTCCTGGGTGGCTTCCAGATTCGCGAGGATGGAGTTGGCGTAGGTGGCCGCGAACTTGGCCCGGGCCATCGTGACGTTCACGTGGTGGCGGGCGTAGGACGAGGTCTTCACGCGGATGCCCTTCTCGATGCCGTCGGCACCCAGGTACGCACCCCACGGCCAGGCGGCGATGGCGACATGCACGCTCGCCCCCTTGGGGCTGACGCCCATCTTCTCCGAGCCATAGAACGCGATCGGGCGGATGTAGCAGGACGCGAGCTTGTTGGCACGCACGACTTCCCGGGTGGCCTCCATGAGGACTTCGGTCGTGTACGGAATCTTCATCATGTAGATATGCGCGGAGTTGACCATCCGCTCGATGTGCTCGCGCAGGCGGAAGATCGCCGTGCCGTTGCCCGTGTCGTAGGCGCGCATGCCCTCGAACACCGCAAGGCCATAGTGCAGCGAATGGGTGAGCACATGGGTGTTGGCTTCCCGCCAGGGCACGAGTTTGCCGTCGTACCAGATGAAGCCGTCGCGGTCTGCCATGGACATGCTGTTTGTCTCCGTGAGAAAGCTAGGATTGTAGCCGAAGGACCTGCGCGGACGAACGCACAGAACGCGCTGTCTCGCCGCGGTACAGTGCGTGTCCGGGTCGCGCGCGGCCGGGACCGGACTGCGACGGATTCGCACCAGCCGTTCCAGGGAAGCTGATGCGCTGCCCCGCCGGCGGACGCCCGCGGCGTTCCGTATCCGGCGGCGCCTTGTGCCAAGCGCGCCCGTGTTCTACGCTTCCGGACGTGCAATGTCCGACTGGCCGCGCTCCGGCGCGTGGTGCCCGCGTGTCCGAGTCCGCCCCGACCAAATCCCGCTTCTCCCCCCCGAGCCTGCCGCCCAGGAGCCTGTGGCAGCGTCTCGCGCCGCTCGTCTTCGACACGGGCGACGGTGCCGATCTGCGGCTGCGCAAGAGCGCAATGCTGCTCACGGCAATCCTCACCAACACGGCTGTGGGGGTGTGGTTCGTCTGGTTCCTCGTCCAGGGCGTCGTCATTCCCTGGTCCATGGTCCTGGGGTTCCCGGTGGCCTCCGGGCTGCTGGTGATCTGGTACATCCGCACCCGGCGGTTCGTGCCCTACAGCGTGATCCAGCTCGGCCTGTTCCTTCTGATGCCCGTGGTGGTGCAGGGTGCCATGGGCGGCTACATGCAGTCCTCCGGCTTCGTGCTGCTCTCCATGCTGGCGCCGCTGGGGGCTCTGCTCACGTTCGGGCGGCAGGCTTCCCTCGCCTGGTTCGGCGTGTACCTCACGCTGCTGGTCGCGTCCACGGCCTGGCACCACGATCGAGAGATGGAGGCGGCCCACGCGCTGATGATGCCGGCAGCGAACATCGCGCTGTTCGGCGTGTTCATCAGCGCGATCCTGTCGACGGTGGCGTTCTTTCTTCTCCGTTATCTGGTGCTGCAGCGCGAGCGTTTCCAGGCAGAGCTCGCGTCCCAGCATTCGCTCCTCGCCGCCGAGCGGGAAAAGTCCGAGGCCCTGCTGGGCAACCTGCTGCCCCGGTCCATCGCGCGACGCCTGCGGGACGATCCCAGTCTCATCGCGGACAGCAAGCCGGATGTCACGGTGATGTTCGCGGACATCGTCAACTTCACGCGGCTCGCCGACGAACTCAAGGTGGAGCCACGGCGTCTGGTGGACGTTCTGAATCACGTGTTCCGGCGGATGGATCACCTCTGCGAGAACTACGGACTGGAAAAGATCAAGACGGTGGGGGATGCGTACATGGTCGTCGGCGGCCTAGATGGTCGCGCCGACGCCTACACGGATGCGATGACCGACATGGCGCTCGATCTGCAGGAGATCTTCGCCCACGACCCGGTCGCCGCGGCGCTTGGCATCCGGTTCCATGTGGGCATCGCGACCGGCCCGGCCATTGCCGGGGTGATCGGCTCCACCCGTTTCAGCTACGACGTGTGGGGCGATACCGTCAACATCGCGTCCCGGCTGACGGCGGAAAGTCCGCCGGGGACGGTGTTTGTGGACCGCGCCACCCACGACCGGCTGTCCGGTCGATTCGAGTTCGGCCCCGCGCGGGAAATGACGGTGAAGGGCAAGGACCGCCTTCAGGTCTTTCAGCTGCTGGGGCGTGCCGCCGCCGGCGAATCGCCGAACACCGCTTCCCAGAGTGCCAGCGCGGCGGATCGTTCCGTCCTTAGCGCCTCGGCGGGTACACGAGCGTAGCGGTCCCCCCGAAGCCTCAGGGCGTGCTGGCTGCGGCGGAAGGTGCGGTATGCGTCTGCGGCAGCCGATCCCAGCGGTGCCGCGACCAGTCCGAGTCGTTCCGCCATCTGCAGCAGCGCGATGTTGCCGAGATTGCCTGTGAGTTCCGGATGCGCATGCGCATGGGCCAGCACCAGATGCTGCACCGCGAATTCCACGTCGACGATTCCGCCGGTGTCGTGCTTCACGTCGAACATGCCCGACGTGTTCGGGTGACCCTCGCGCATCTTCGTGCGCATGCCGAGCACCGCTTCGCGCAGGGTCGCCTCGTCGCGCGGTGTGCGCAGGATCTCGTCGCGCAGACGCTCGAAGCGCACGCCCAGCCCGGCGTCACCCGCGACGAACCGCGCCCGCGTGAGGGCCTGGTGCTCCCACGGCCACGCGTTGTTCCTCTGGTACTCCTCGAAAGCCTCGATGCGGCTCACCAGCAGCCCGCTCACGCCGTCGGGACGCAGTCGCAGGTCGGTCTCGTACAGCGTGCCGGCCCCCGTGTGGCTGTTCAGCATGCCGTTCATCCGCTGCGCGAGCCGGGCGTAGTTCTCCCCGGCGTTGGGCGCGTCGTCGTCGTAGAGGAAGATGATGTCGAGATCGCTTTCGTAACCGAGCTCCTTGCCCCCCAGCTTGCCGTAGGCGATGACGGCGAATTGCGGCTCGTCGATGTGGCGAGTCGGCAGCCTCGACCACGTAATGCGCAGGCAGTGCCGCAGAAGCAGACACGCGAGATCACTCAGATGATCGGACAGGCGTTCCAGGGTGACGGCGCCGGCGAGATCGAGCACGAGCAGGCGGAAGGTCTGGCTGTGGCGGAAATGCCGCAGCTGGTCCATCTGGCCCTCGATGTTGCCGTCTTCCCGGGCGAGCGTGGCCGCGAGGCTGCGGTCGAGCGGCGCCCACTCGGGCTCGCCGATCTGGCGCGGGTCGATCAGCTCGTCCAGCAGCATCGGATGGCGGGCGAGGTAGTCGCACGCCCACGGCGACAGCGATACGAGACGGGCCACCGCGTCGAGTGCCTGCGGGTATTCCACCAGCAGGGCGATGTAGGACTCCCGGCGCCCGATGCTCTCCACGATGCGAAGCAGCCGTTCGAGCGTGACGTCGGCCGGGGCGTGTGCGCCGGCCGCGCGGACAAGGCGCGGAAGCAGCTGATCCAGCCTTGCCTGGGCCTGGGCTGCCATCTGCGCGAACCGGGTCCCGCCGCGCAGCTGGCGGACGCGGGCCAGCGCCGCGCCCGGGTCTTCGAACGCGAGGCTCCGCAGTGTCTCCAGCGTGGCGGCGTCGTCCGCACCGGCGCGCAGCGCGGCAGCCAGCGGATCGCCGCCGTTCTCGGTGCCTCCCGAGAAGATCGATTCGAAATGGCGGGATACCGTGCTCCGGTGGGCGGCGAGCTGCGTGCCGAAGGCGTCGAGATCCGGAAAGCCCATCGACCGGGCGATGGCCTCGCGATCCGCCATCGCGCGAGGCAGTTCCTGTGTCTGCTGATCGTCCAGGTACTGCAGCCGGTGCTCGAGTTCGCGGAGGAACGTGTAGGCGGCACTGAGTTCGCCGAGCGCGTCGGCCGGCAATGCCCGCTGCTCCACGAGGATGGCAAGGGCGCTCAGCGTGGCGCGTTCGCGCAGACGGGCATCCCGTCCGCCCCGGATGAGCTGGAAGACCTGCACGGTGAACTCGACCTCGCGGATGCCGCCGCGACCGAGCTTCACGTTGTCTTCCATGTCCCGGCGGCGCACCTGCGCGGCGATCTCCGAGTGCAGTTCGCGCATGGCCTGGATCGCGCTGAAGTCCAGGTGGCGCCGGAACACGAAGGGCGTGGCGAGCGCCATCACCTCGGCGCCGCGGTCGCCCGTCAGCACGCGCGCCTTCACCCACGCGTAGCGCTCCCACGCGCGGCCCTGGGCCGTGAAGTACTCCTCGAGCATGTCCAGACTCACGGCGAGCGGTCCGCTGTCGCCGTACGGACGCAGGCGCATGTCCACGCGGAACACGAAGCCGTCCTCGGTCGTCTCGTTCAACGCGCCGATCAGTTTCCGGCCCAGTCGCGAGAAGTACTCGTTCACCGAGACCGACCTTGTGCCGACTGTTTCCCCGTCTTCGGGGTACACGAAGATGAGGTCGATGTCCGATGACACGTTGAGCTCGCCCCCGCCCAGCTTGCCCATGCCCACCACCAGAAGCTGCTGGCGCCGGCCCGCAGCGTCGCGCGGTTCGCCGAAACGGGCGGCGTGCTCGGCGTCGAGCCAGTCGAGCGCGAACCGGATGCACACTTCGGCGAGCGCCGTCACCGTGCCGGTCACTTCCGCGAGCGGCGCGAGATGTCCGAGGTCCCGGGCCATCGTGTGGAGCATGACCCGCTGACGCAGCCGGCGCAGGGCGCGCGCCAGCGAGGCTTCGTCCGCCGGGGCGGCGTCGTGCAGTTCCGCCAGCATGCGGTCCCGCGTGTATGGAGCGTCGAGGGAGTCCGGCGGCAGGCACTCCGGATGGCGGACCAGCAGCGTCCGCGCATAGCGGGAGAAGGCGGTGGCCTCGGCGATCAGGACTGCGTGTGGGGTCATGGCAGGGTAAACTCGGGGCTCGCGGCTAAGTTGCCGATGATGCCGCATCAGACCTGCGGATGGCGTGGCGAACGGCTCTTACCCGACCGCAGATTATCCCGATGGGTTTCCGGTACCCGATCCGGCCCCGGTGCCGGGACGGAGCTTCCCCGATCATTTTGCCCCCCATCCCTAGGACCGCCGTCACCGCTGCTCGAACAGACCTCGCTGCGTGATCCGCTTTCCTGCCCCCAGTTTCTTCTGGCGACTGATCCGCCGCTCCGGCCGCGCCTTCGGCACGGTCGTGTTCGGGCTCATCGTCCTGCTCGCGATCACCGTGGGGGTCCTGCGGGCGTTCGTGCTTCCCAATGTCGACCGCTTCCGTCCGCAGTTCGCTGCAATGGCGAGCGATGTCGTGGGACGGCCCGTTTCGCTCGGTCCCATCTCCGGCGGCTGGTCCGGCGTCCGGCCGTGGGTCACCGTTTCCGACGTCGTCGTGCACGATCCCCAGGGTCGTCCCGCGTTTCGTCTGGAACGTATCGAGGCCCGGGTCGGATGGAGTTCGCTCGTCGCACTCGATCTTCGCTGCCGCGCGCTCATCCTCGAGAAACCGGAAGTGGTGGTCAGGCGCGACCGTTCGGGTCAGATCTCCGTAGGCGGCATCCCGATCGCCGCGGACGCCGGTCCTTCGCGCTTTCCCGACTGGCTGTTCTCTCAGCACCGTGTCGTGGTGACCGGCGCGAAGGTGACCTGGGTCGACGAGACTCGCAGTGCGCCGCCCTTGCAGCTCGATCAGGTGGAGTTCGACCTGCGCAATCGCGGGCGGGTGCATCGCTTCCTGCTGAGCGCGAAGCCGGATTTCGACGTGGGCACCGCCGTCGAGGTCCGCGGCGAGTTCCGGGGCGGGCGACGCCAGGACCTCCGGAACTGGTCGGGGCGCGCGTACCTTCGGGCGCCCTACCTCAATCTCGGTGCGGCGCGCCAGTGGCTCGATCTGCCCACGCCCATCGAGTCCGGGGCGGGGCAGGTCGAGGGCTGGGTTGAGGTCGGAGGGCGCACGGTCCAGGCAGCAACCTTCGACGTGCGCCTCGCCGGCGTCACGACGAGACTAGACGACACGATGCCGCCGCTCGATGTGCCCACGCTGGAGGGGCGGTTCACCTGGCTGAAAACGCTGGACGGCTTCGAGGCCGCGGCACGCAGTGTGTCCATGGGGGTCGCCGGCGGCGGCCGGCTGCCGGCTGCCGACGTGATCGTCCGGCGCAGCGAGGCGAAGGGCAACTTGCCGGCGAAGCTGCAGGTCGAGTCCGACCACCTGGATCTGGGGCCGATGCTTCATGTCCTCGCCTATCTTCCGATGGATCCGAGGCTGCGCCGCGCAATCGCCGACCACCGCCCGGCGGGCCGCCTGCGGGAGTTGTCCTTCGCCCTGCAGACGCCGGCTGCCGGTCCCTCCACCTACAGCTTCTCCTCGCGGTTCGAAGGCGTCGGCGTGGATGCCTCGGGACGTATCCCGGGGGTCCGAAACCTCACGGGCAGCGTCACCGCGGACCAGAACGGCGGCGAGGTGCATCTCGACGCCACACGCGTATCCGTCCGGGCGCCCCTCGTGCTGGACGACACGCTCGCACTCGATCGCCTGACGGCCGTGCTCGGCTGGAAGCTCGAGCCCGACGCGATCGTCGTCGACTTCCGGAACGTTTCCGCCGGAAACGCCGACGTGGCGGCCCGGGCGAACGGGACGGTCCGTCAGGACGGCGCGGGTACGACAGTCATGGATCTCGTTGCGACGATAGACCGCGCCAGCGCGACGTCCGTCTGGCGTTACCTGCCCAAGGAGGTGGGCGCGGATACGCGTGCCTGGCTTCGCGGGGCGATCCGCGGCGGCAATGCTTCCCAGGGGAAAGTCGTCCTCAAGGGCGACCTCGCCCGGTTTCCGTTCGACGACGGATCGGGCGCATTCGAAATCTCGGCGGAGGTCGCCGATGGCACATTGGTCTACGCGCCCGAGTGGCCGGCCATCGAACGCATCCAGGGCACGCTGCGATTCACCGGCAAGCGCATGGCAATTGACGCAAGGGGGGAGGTTCTCGGAGCCCGGCTCGCCGGCGTGCAGGTCGGGATTGCGGATCTTTCCGCGGACGACACGATCGTCACGGTCAAGGGGCAGGCGACGGGTCCGGTCAGCACATTCCTGCGTTTCCTCGATGACAGTCCGGTGGGAGCGATGGTCGGCAACGTCGGCGCCGGCGTGCGTGCGACCGGGGACGGCGCGCTCGGATTGCAACTGCAGCTGCCGCTCCACCGTCTGGACGACACGAAGGTCGCCGGCACGTTCCTGTTCCAGGGCAATCGCGTGGAAGGCCTGGTGGGGCTGCCGCCGGTCGACCGTCTGCGGGGCACGCTCGAGTTCTCGGAGAAGGGCGCGCGCGTGCAGAAGGGACAGGCGGAGTTCCTCGGCGGCGCGGCGCGTTTCGATCTCGCCACGCAAGCCGGTGGCGTCGTGAAGGTCGAGGCCTCCGGGACTTCACCCGTCGCGGTCCTGCGGCAGCATGCCGTGCATCCGGTCCTTGGCCGACTGTCGGGCGCGATCGACTGGAATTCCGTCACGACGGTACGCCCTGGGCGATTCGAAATCACGGTCGACTCGAACCTCGTCGGATTGGCGGTGGACCTGCCGGCCCCGCTCGGGAAGGCGACGGCCGATGTCGTGCCGACGCGCTTTCAGCTGCAGACCCGCAAGAACGGTCACTGGCTTTCCGCGGTGGTGGCAGACCGTGCCAGCGTCGTCGCCATCCTGGATGATGCCGACGGCGGCTGGGTCCTGCGGCGCGGCGCCGTCGAGTTCGGCGGGCCGGCGCGCATGCCGGAACAGAACGCGCTCACCGCCCGCGGCACGCTGGCGCGGCTGGATCTCGACGAGTGGCAGGCCGTGCTGCCGAAGCTCGGGCCCGACGCGCCCACTGCCAGCAATTCACCGATTGCGGCCTTGCCCGTCACGCTGGATCTCCGGTTCGGCACGGTCGAGGCCTATGGACGGGAATTCAACGATGTGGCCCTGTCCGGTCAGCGCCGGTCGGAGAACTGGCGGCTCGCCGTTGCGGCCAAGGCGATCGAAGGCGCGCTCGAGTGGTACCCGCGCGGTCGTGGACGTTTCGTGGGCAAGCTGGCGAGGCTGTACGTGCCGGACCCGGTGCCCGGCCCGCAGCCCGGTGGCGATCTCGTCGATGGTGGCGATCTTCCGGAAGTCGACGTGCAGATCGACCACTTCACGGTCGGCCCGCTCAACCTCGGGCAACTCGTCCTGCAGGCGGCTCCGGAAGGAGCCACCTGGGCATTGCGCAAGCTGGACGTGCGCAACCCCGATGGTCATTTCACCGCGCAGGGCGGCTGGCAGCTTGATCAGGGCAAGCCGCGCACCCAGATGGCCATCCGGATCGAAGCGCAGGACATCGGCCGCATGCTCGCGCGTCTGAACCGTCCGGAGGGTGTCTCGGGCGGTACGGCAAGGCTCGCGGGCATGGTGGAGTGGCAGGGCAGTCCCCTGCGGGTGGACACGGCCTCGCTGAGCGGACGTCTATCCCTCGAAGCGCGCGGCGGCCGTTTCACGCAACTCGAGCCGGGCATCGGCAAGCTTTTCGGCATCCTCAGCCTGCAGGCGCTCCCGCGCCGTGTCGCACTCGATTTCCGGGATGTCTTCAGTGACGGATTCGCCTTCGACGACATCGTGGCCAACAGCGTCATCGATCGCGGCGTGATGCGGACCGACGATTTCCGCATGGTCGGGTCCAGCGCGAAGGTCTCGATGAAGGGCACGGTGGACGTCGTCCACGAATCGCAGAACCTGATCGTGAGAGTGATTCCGTCCATCACGGACAGCATCGCCGTCGGGACGGCGATCGTGAATCCGCTGGCCGGCCTGATCGCGCTCATCGTCGGAAAGGCTCTCGACAACCCGCTGGACCGGGTGATCGCTTTCGAGTACCAGGTGACGGGTCCCTGGACCGATCCCGTGGTGGCCAAGGTCCAGAAGGCGCCGATCATCCCCGAGCGCTCGGGCCGACGCTGAACGACACGGCAGGCGGGACCCCGCCGCAGCCGCGCCAACCGATCAGACTTTCCCTAGAATCCGGTCCTTCCGGCCTCGAGACGGTGACACGCATGAACTCCGAAGCTTCGTCCGCGCGCATCGCCGCCATCCAGATGGTGTCCGGCCCCGACGTGGCGGCAAACCTCGTCGTCGCGGAACGGCTGATCCGGGAAGCGGTGGCCGGCGGTGCCCGACTGGTCGCCCTCCCGGAATACTTCGGCATTCTCGGCAACCGGGAGACCGACAAGGTCGATGCGCGGGAGGCACCGGGCTCGGGGCCGATTCAGGATTTCCTCTCCGGACTTGCCCGTTCTCTCGGCATCTGGCTCGTGGGCGGCTCGGCACCGATGGCCTCCGCTATCGAGGGGCGCATCTACAACGCCTGTCTCGTGTACGGACCGGACGGCGCGCTGGCGGCGCGGTACGACAAGATCCATCTCTTCGGTCTCGATCTTGGTGCGGAGCGCTTCAGCGAGTCGCGCACCATCTTTCCCGGCAATCGTGTGGCGACGGTGGAGACCGGTGTCGGGCGGGTGGGGCTTTCGATCTGCTACGACCTGCGCTTTCCGGAACTGTACCGGGCCATGGGCCCCGTCGACCTGATCGTCGTGCCCTCCGCCTTCACAGCCACCACAGGCGAAGCCCACTGGGAACCGCTGCTCCGCGCGCGGGCCATCGAGAACCAGTGCTACGTGCTGGCCCCGGCCCAGGGCGGGACCCATCCGAACGGCCGCACCACCCACGGACACAGCCTTGCGATTGATCCGTGGGGGCGCATACTGGCGCAGCGCGAGAGCGGCGCCGGCGTGGTTTTCGCCGACCTGGACCGTGCCGAGGTGGCGCGCGTGCGCCGGGCGCTGCCGGCGCTGGAACATCGGACGCTCGCACCGGTCCCACACTTTCCCGACCTTATTCAGGAACCCCCCGCATGACCACTGCCGCACCGACCCTCGACCGCAGTGCCCCCGCTCTGGACACGGCGATCGGCACCCTGCTCACCCCCTACGACCTCGGGCTGGAATCCCTCGGCGGCGTGTTCGGAGAAATCCTGCAGCACCGGGCCGACTACGCCGACCTGTACTTCCAGTACACGCGGAGCGAAGGCTGGTCGCTGGAGGAGGGCCGGGTGAAGGCGGGCAGCTTCTCGATCGATCAGGGTGTCGGCGTACGGGTCGTATCCGGCGAGAAGACCGCCTTCGCCTACTCGGACGACATCAGTGCCGGTGCGCTCAGCGGGGCGGCGCGGGCCACCCGGGCCATCGCCCGGCAGGGAGGAGACGGCACGGCGTCGCTCATCCGTCGCGTGGGAACCCACGACCTCTATGCCCCCGTGGACCCGCTCACCAGCCTGACCGACCCCCAGAAGGTCGCTCTTCTGGAACGCCTCGAAGGCATGGCCCGCGCGCGCGATCCGCGGGTGAGCCAGGTCATCGCCAGCCTCGCGGGGGAATACGAGGTGGTGCTGGTTGTGCGCAGTGACGGCGTCACGGCCGCCGATGTGCGCCCTCTCGTGCGGGTGTCGCTGCAGGTGATCGTGGAAGAGAACGGGCGGCGGGAACAGGGCAGCGCAGGCGGCGGCGGCCGGTTCGACTTCTCCTACTTCGACGACCAGCGCCTGCAGGACTACGCGGCAAAGGCCGTGGATCAGGCCCTTGTGAATCTCGGTGCCGACGCAGCGCCTGCCGGTGCCATGACCGTCGTGCTCGGGCCGGGCTGGCCCGGCATTCTTCTGCACGAGGCCATCGGTCACGGACTCGAAGGCGACTTCAATCGCAAGGGGACATCCGCGTTCAGCGGCCGCATCGGCGAGCGCGTGGCCGCCCCCGGTGTCACGGTCGTGGACGATGGCACCATCGAGAAGCGGCGCGGCTCCCTCAACGTCGACGACGAGGGCACGCCTACCCGTTGCACGACGCTCATCGAGGATGGCGTTCTGCGCGGCTATCTTCAGGACACCCTGAATGCGCGCCTCATGGGTGTGGAGCCCACGGGCAACGGCCGACGGGAGTCCTACGCACATCTGCCGATGCCTCGAATGACCAACACGTACATGCTGAACGGCACCCGTGCGCCAGAGGAAATCCTGCGTTCCGTGAAGAAAGGGCTCTACGCCGCCAACTTCGGCGGCGGCCAGGTGGACATCGTGAGCGGGAAGTTCGTCTTCAGCGCCGCCGAGGCGTATCTCATCGAGGACGGCAAGGTGACGCGACCGGTCAAGGGCGCCACGTTGATCGGCAACGGACCGGATGTCCTGACACGCGTGTCGATGATCGGCAACGACATGCGCCTCGACCCCGGCGTCGGGACCTGCGGCAAGGAAGGGCAGAGCGTGCCCGTGGGCGTGGGGCAGCCGACGCTGCGGCTGGACGGACTCACGGTTGGCGGGACGGCCTGAGACGGTTCTGTCCCCTCGGCGCGTGCGGGTCGATCGCGCATTGCCCGGCTCTTTTGGCGCGGGTGTTCCCGAATGCCCCTGCGTTCCCCCATAATCGGACGAAACAGACCGAACGGTCACATTGCTGGAATCGTTGCCGGATCAGACAAGAATTTCATGATGTGTTGGGGGGCTTAGCCGGTGTCGGACACAAACGTCGCGGAACAGACGACGAAGAACGAGACGCTGCAGGCGCTGGAGTATCTCGGCGAGGGCAGCACGGCGGTGCAGCGCATCTTCGCGATGATCGGGCACGCGCGCTTCTTCTCGGATTTCACCCCGGGTGACATCGACATGCTCGCCCGCAACATGCTCATCTACCGGGCCCAGGCCGGGCAGACGATCATCCGCGAAGGGGACATCGACGACTACATGCTCCTCATCATCGAGGGACAGGTCGAGATCCTCAAGCACAAGGGGCCGGGGCAGGGCGGTCACCAGCCCATGACGATCGTCGGGCCCGGCGCCACGCTGGGCGAGATGTCCATGATCGACGGCGAACCGCGCTTCGCCACCTGCGTCGCCGCCGAAACCACTACGTTCGCGGCGCTGTCCCGCGACGGCATGGTGAAGATCATCCTCGAGGAACCCAGTCTGGGTGCCAAGATCCTCATCAAGCTGGTGACCCTGCTCTCGGCCAGACTCCGTCAGACCAGCCAGAGCCTGCTGCAGCAGCTCGAGCGCTGACCCGAGCGCTCGCCCGCAAGGACGGCAGCGCCTTCCCGGCGGGGTGCATCGCGTCGAAGGGCGGTGAAATCTGCGGTTTCGCGGGAACCGACCACGGCACGCCGCGTCCGATCCTTCCCCCTTCCCCCTTCCCCCTTCCCCCTTCCCCCT
>LNDV01000016.1 GCA_001464765.1 Betaproteobacteria bacterium Ga0077526 | reverse complement strand
GTGATCTCGCCCTGGGCGATGGAGAAGGAGTCCCAGTGGATGATGGCGCCTGGGGAGTTGGTGACGGTGAGGGTGTTGCCGGCCTGGTGGAAGCCCACCTGGCCGGAAATGACCTCCGGTCCCACCGGATTGGCCGCGGCCATTCCCGGGAATGCCGCCAGCACGGCGAGCGAAAGCGCCTTGGCGCGGGGCAAGGCAATCGTCGATTCGTTATGTTTTTTCATTTCTTAGGTCCCCTTCCGTCACCCGGCTAACCGGGACGTGGTCCGCCGGTCATCGGACACACGCATCGGAGACTATGCCCGATTTGGCCTGTCCGGCCATATGATTCTTCGCACGGCCCAAGTCGGCCGACTTTGGTCGAGGTCACTGGCATCGCGGCAGGACCTGGTCGTCGTCGCTGGCCGATACCCTCGGCCACTGGGGCGTTTCCATCCCTCGCAGCAGACCGATCAGCAGATCGTTGAACGGACTGTTGCCCGCTCCCACGCCGGCCAGGCGGGACCCGCCGTAGGTGATGAACAGGTTCTGCCCGAGTACCGCTTCGCGTCCGCCGGCGAAGAACCCGGAGTTCGCCGCGGCGAATACGGGCTGGCCGTCCACGGTGAACCCGCCGGAGTCCCGGTTGGGGAAGTCGAGGTAGATCGTGGTCGGCATGTTCGCGAGGATTGCGGCGAAGGCGTTCGCCCCCGAGCCGGTTGTCATCCGGATCTTGCCCCCGATCTGCAGGGGAGAGGCTGCCGAGCCGATGTCCGGATTTCCAGTGAGCGTGGCGGATGCCCCGTCGGCAGAACCGCCGGTGAGGATCAGGTCGCCACCGATGAACCCGCTGCACGCGCCTTCCGCACCGAGGTTGGCTCCGCCGGCGATCACGACGTTGCCGCGAACCCGCAGGTCAGTGCGGCTCGGGCTTCCGACCGAGGCGTGGCGCGTCGCACCTTCCAGAGTCAGCGAACCCAGGGGGGTCGCCACCGTGCCGAGAGCGAGACCGAGCTCGCCGGAGGGAGATACCACCGATTCCACGATGCTCACCGCGCCCGGTACCGCGATGCTGATGCCGCCGGTCGAGGCTACGAGGGATCTCGACATCGAGAGCGATTCGCCCGTGAAGGACACGCCGCTTCCGCTCGACACGATCGTGGCGTTCTGCAAGCCGATGCCGCCGCGTACCGTGGAGAGCGCGATGCTGCCGCCGGAAAAGACGCTGGTCGTGACGACCAGCCCGGTACCGCCGGTGAAGCTGATGCTGCCCGAGCGATTGAGCGCTTCCGAGACAGTCAGCACCCCGTTGGGAACCGACAGCGACAGAGGCTGATCTTCTGGCACGCTGAGGGCGTAGCTTCCCGTGGCGGCGGAGCCCTGCGGCTGCTCCAGGAACGCGCCGCCAGCCAGGGCTGTTGCGGTCACGAGGCCGTTCGAAGCCAGCCGCATGGGTGCAGCAGGGGCGCCGACGGAACGGCCCGTGAGCAGTACCGTTCCGGAGTCGGCGGCGATGAGTGCCGAGGTGGCGCCGAGGATGGCGCCGCCGGCCTGAACGACGACGCCGGTCTGCCCGGCGGTGCCGGGGCCGGTCTGCCTGACGGTGGAGTTGATCAGTTGTTCGATGACCCGTTGCGCGTCGATGGTCTGCGCCACCGCATTGATGATCTCGACACGCTGGCCATTGACGTTGGCGAGGTAGATGCCGCCGGGGGTGCCGGCGCCTGCACCGGAGCCGACTTCGAGGCGCACCGTGCCGCCGCCTGTGATCGTGGTACCGGCGGCCATGCGGATCTCGCCTGCACCCGCATCCCTTTCGGAGGCGACCACGCCGGCCGCAGCCGACTCGTGCGCAGTCATGTGAATCGAGAGACCACTGTCGTCCACATTGCGGTTGGTTACATCGGCATTGACGAGGATGCTCCGCCCGGCCTGCAGAACGAGGGCGCCATCGCTGGCGGACGTGCCGGTCGCGAGGATCGCCTTGCGGATCGTGATGTCGTTGTTGGCCTGCAGCACGACGCGCGTGCCGCTGTTCAGCATTCGCTCGATGACGGCCGGTGCGACTGTGATGTCCTGGCCGAGGAAGTCGCTGAAGCCGAGGGGCGGGTCCGCGCTCGAGGCAAACTTGTTTGAGAGCACCACGATGCGACCAGCGCCGTCGGTGGCGAAGCGCAGCAGGCTGGAATCCGTCGACCAGTCGTGCAAATGATAGAAACCCGTATCGTCAAATGTCTGCAGGCCGGCATTCGGCTGCGACCCGATCACGCTGTTGCGCGCGTTCAACTCGCCCACGAGCGACCAGTCGGACGGCATCATGGTGACGGCGCCGCGGCCAGACGAGTAGCTCGTTGAGGTGAGCAGCCAGTTGCCGCCGCTCACGAACTGCGGGTACGCCGCTGCTCCCACCCCGTCGCCCGCCGCCGAGCCCACGAGGCTGTTGGCGGCGGTGATGACACTGCCCCTGGCGCCATCGATCAGTGCGCCGTCGCTCATGCGGATTCGAGTGATGGCACCGCGGCCGTCGTTCCAGCGGCCGCTCATCACGATGAAGTAGTCGAACGTCGTGAATACCTGGGTGCTGCCGATCCCGTCGCCCGTGTCTTCCGTCCCCGGCTGCGTACCACGCTCGCCGACGAGACTGTTGGCAGCGCTCACCGTGCCGTCGTAGCCGTCTGCCGTCGTCATGTTGGCCAGCAGGCCAGTGTGGCCGTCCATCCAGGTCGCGGCGCCGCGGCCTGCATTCCACTCGCTCGAATGGAAGAGGATGCGACCGTTGTAACTGTAGCCGTAGACGTGGTTCGCCCCGATGCGATCTCCCGACTGAGTGCCGACCATGCTGTTGGCTGCCGAGACAACGCCGCCGGCCGCACCGTTGACGAGTCGGCCCGTGGCCGTGTTCAGCCAGGTCACCGCGCCGGTCCCGCCGTGCCAGTCCGGGCTCACCACGAGGAAGGAGTCGGCGACCGAGAGCAGGGTCTCGCCGACGCCATCCCCGGCGCGGTCGCCCACGAGGCTGTTGGCGGCCCCCAGGCGTCCACCCGAACTGCCGTCGGTGAGCCTCCGGTTTGCCAGGTCCAGCCAGGTGACTGCACCGGCGCCGTTCGCGAAGCCGCGGCTTGTCAGCAGGAGTCCATCGGATCCGACGTAACGACCCTCGGGCCGGAAGTCCTGGAACCCATGGTAGTTGTCCGGCATCTGTCCGCCGACACGGTCACCCGCATTGGCGCCGACCAGACTGTTCGTCGCGCTGATGGCACCGCCCGTGGTGAGAAAGTCCTCCGGTCGCGCCATGTCTGCCAGCAGGCCGGTCGCGGAATCGATCCACGTCATCGCCCCGGCGCCCGCCTTGGTGCCGCCGTCGCTCCAGTGGGGGCTGAAGATCAGCGACCAGCGATCGGCGCCGCTGTCGATCAGACGACTGAACGAGAACCAGTCCTCGGAACTGCCGACCCGGTCGCCGGCAGCCGTGCCGACTATGCTGTTCTGTCCGGACACGGCTCCGCGCAGAAGTTGACCGTTGGCGAGTACGCCGGCCTCCGCGTTGTACCAGGTGATCGCCCCGGTGCTCGCCTGCGTGCCGCCCGCGGACCATTCCGGGCTCAGGATCAGGCCGCGCGACCCGGCGACCTTCAATGGGACGAGCCATCCGCTCCCCACCGAATCCCCGGCGGCGGACCCCACGAGACTGTTCGCGCCAGACACCGCGCCGCCGGCGCTTTCGTCGATCAGGTGGCCCGTCTCGCCGTCGATCCACGTGACTGCGCCGGCCCCGGCCTTGGTGCCGCCGTCCGACCAGAGCGGGCTGAAGGCGAAGTGCCGCATCTCGTAGCCGTCGGCGGACGCCTTGCGGATGCCGCCGGAACCGATGCGGTCCCCTGCGGCCGTGCCCACGAGACTGTTGGTCGCCGATACCACGCCGCCGTGCGAGCCGTCGCTGAGGGTGCCGGCATTGGCGTCGAACCAGGTGATGGCGCCGGCCGCGGACCTGGTGCCGGCATCGCTCCAGTCCGGGCTCAGCACGAAGAACTTGCCGGTCTGGCCATCAGACACCGCCTGGAGCCCGCCGCTGCCGATGGCATCCCCGGCGGCGCTGCCGACGAGACTGTTTGCCGTGCTCACGACGCCGCCGAAGTTCTCGTCGGCGAGCATGCCGTCGCTGCCGCGTATCCAGGTAATCGCACCGGCACCCGATGCGAAGTTGGCGTGGCGGATCAGAGCGCCGTACCCGGTACCGGAGTTAAAGCGGAGAAACTCGCCGTCGCCGATCCTATCGCCGGAATGGGCGCCGACGAGGCTGTTGCCGCGGTCGACTCTGCCGCCAAGCTCGGCGAAGTCCGTCGCGGCCGTCATGCCGGACAGCAGGCCGGAGTTCGCGTCGAATCGGGTGAGGGCGCCTGCCGCGACCTTGGTGCCGCCGTCCGTCCATTCCGGACTGCGGACGAAGTGGATGTGGGAACCGTAGTAGTAGTCGATCGGGTCGATGCCGCCGCTGCCGATGCGGTCGTTGGCGGCACCGCCCACGATGCTGTTGTCTGCCCCGATCTCGCCGGCCGCCAGACCGTTGGCGAGACGACCATTCCTCGCGCTGATCCAGGTGACCGCGCCGGCGGCGATCTTGCTGCCGCGATCGCTCCAGTCCGGCGTGAGCAGCAGATGGTTGCCGCCATTGAGCCACTCGAGGGACATCGTGGCGCCTTCCCCCACGCTCGACCCGACGAGGCTGGTGAATCTTGAAACGACGCCCCCGGTGGCGCCGTTCGCCAGACGGCCGTCGCTGCCAAGCCAGGTGAGAGCGCCGCGGTTGCTGCCCCACGTGCGATCGAGCAGCAGCACGGCGCCGGAACCGACGGCCGTGATCTCCGGCGTGATGTTGCCGGCGACGCTGTTCCTGTCGCTGATGAAACCGCCGAGCTGTGCGTAGTCTGCGGCGCTCGTCATGTTGGCGAGCCGACCGGTGTTCCGGTCCATCCACGTGACCACGCCCGGGACCGGACCGCCTTCGGTGAAGGTGCGGGCTGAGGGACTCAGAACGAGCAGGGTGGAACCGTTGTTGAAGAGACCACCGCTGCCGACGCGGTCGCCATCACTCGTGCCGACCACGGAATTGCCCGGTCCCACGGCGGTCGATCCCGCCGTGAACTGCGAGGCCGTGGACATGCCCGCCAGCAGGCCACTGGCGCCGTTCATCCAGGTCGCGGCGCCGTAGACGGAGATGCTGTCCCCGTCGAGCACGTTCCAGTCTGGACTCCGCACGACGATGTGGCCATTCGATAGCGTGTCGACGAACTCGCCTACGCGGCTATCCCTGTCGGTGCCCACAAGACTGTTCGCATCGCCGACCGCGCCGATCGCCGCCGTGCCCGCTGCCGTGTTGCCGCTGAACGAAAGGAAGGTGACCGCGCCCCGGGCCAGGTCCCAGTTCGGGCTCGCCACGACGAAGTTCTGGCCGAAGCCCGTGGTCGTGATCCCGCCGCCGATGCTGTCTGCCGTGTCTCCGCGTGTGCCAACCCGATCGCCGATCCTCGAACCCACGAGGCTATTCTCTGCGGCGAGCACGCCGCCCGGCGTACCGGCGAGGGTGTTACCGGTGATACCGTTCAGCCAGGTGACTGCGCCCTTCGCATTGGCGTTGACTCCGGCGCCGCCCCACTGCGGGCTGATGACTACCACGGGCAGCACGAGGTGGTCGCCCCACAGTTCCTGAATTCCGCCGCTTCCCACCCGATCGAACGCCGCCCCGCCGATCAGGCTCGTTGCCGAGGACAGCGTTCCCGAGGTCGCGTTGTTGGCGAGCGCGCCGGTGTTGCGAATCCAGGTGACGGCGCCGACGTCCTGCAGCCCGGCAGGACCGTCCCAGTCGGGGCTCAGCACGAGGAAATGGTCGCTGGACAGGAGGCGTACGTCCGCGCCGAAGCGGTCTCCGGCGGCGCCGCCGACGATGCTGTTGGCCGCGCCGATGACACCGGCCTGAGCGCCGCCGGGTGTGCGGCCGGTGGCCATCTCGATCCAGGTGAGCGCACCGCGTGCACCGTTCCAGTCGGGCATCTGGAACAGGAAGCCGTTCGGGACATTCGTCGCGCCGAGGCGGCCCACGCCATCGCCTGCGGCAGTGCCGACGAAACTGTTCGCGGCGGACACCACACCGCCCACTGAGCCGTCGGCGAGGCGACCGGTCGCGCCCGATATCCAGGACAGGGCGCCGGCGCCGCTGGCGAATTCCGGTGACAGGATCAGCGCGTTGCCATGGCTCTCGCGGACGTTAGTTTCTCCCGTGGAGGTGGCGCCGACGCGGTCGCCGGCGGCGCTGCCCACGAGGCTGTTCGCCGAGCCGATCGCGCCCCCGGTGGCGCCGTTGCCGAGACGGCCGGTCGACACGTCGATCCAGGTGATCGCCCCGCGTCGATCGTTCCAGTTCTCGCTCAGCAGGAAGTATCCGTTGCCGCCGCTCGCGAGCGGCGTGACGAATCCTGCCCGGTCGCCGCTGCGTTCGCCCACGACGCTGTTGGCGGTTCCCACAGTGCCGCCTCCCGTGCCATCGGACAGCAGACCGGTCGACGGATCGATCCAGGTCACGGCGCCTTTCGCGCTGGCGATTTGACCGTTGCCGCTTCCGAACAGCATGTGCATGAGCAGCAGGTTGTTGCGGACGTCCACGCGGCGCCCAATGCCGATGCCATCTTCGGCGGCCGCACCGGTGAGCGCCGTCAGCAGCGCGCCGTCGCTGCCGCGATAGAGGTAGATGGCGCCGGAACGGATGCCCGCCGCGTTGTCGTAGGGGTCGGTGACCAGCGTGTTGCCCGCGTGAAACTCGATGATCTGGCCCCAGCCGTTGCCGTTGGCCGCATCGGTGTTCGGGTTGGGATCGAGCAGGTCGCGGTAGCGGATGCCGGCGGCCGTGTCGTCGATGATGATGTTCTTCGGGTCGAGCAGGAAAGTGCCGGCGCGTCCGGCGGGGGACGACGCATGGGCCACGCCGCCGAACGCAGTCTGCGCCTTGCCGGATACCTCGATGAACCCGCCGTCTCCTTCGTGCGCACCACCCCGCGCGCTCAACGTCGCGCCCACGCGAGTGGTGCCGTCGGACCACAGGATGATGTCGCCGCCACGGCCGTTCGAGAGGGCATTCGCGCTGAGTGTCGTGGTGGCCGACGCGTACACGTCGGTGGCTGTCGCGATACCGCGCGCACCCATGGGGCCACCACCGATCTGGATCTCGCCGCCGCCGCGAGGGCCGTTCGCCGAGAGCGTCACCCCAACGAGCGCGATGTCGCTGCCTCGCACGGAGATGCTCCCGCCATCGAGCACGGCGCCCGAGGCATCGTTTCGCCCTGATAGGAACGTGCGTCCAAGACCTCCGGAGAGCGTGATCGACCCGCCGCGCGCACCTGTCGCATCGATGGCTGCGCCGAGCGTCTGCGCCATGCCGGTCTGGGACGTCACGACGATCGACCCGCCGGCGCCCGACGAGCCGCGGGCGACGAGACTGCCGGTCTGCGTGAAGCGGCTGGCGGAATCGATGCGGATGCTGCCGCCATTGGCGCCCGAAGCCGAGGCTGTGCCGGCGTGGGTCACCGCGTCGCCGCTGATGGTGATTTCGCCGCCGGACGCACCGCTCACTGTGAATCGGCTGGCACTCCCGGTGATCACGTTGCCGGAGGCGCGCAGCCAGATCGACCCGTCGGAGCCCTGCAGCGCCTGCGATGCCTGAATGCTGCCTTCGTTGCGCACGGCGCCGCCATAGATGCCGACGTGACCGCCGATGATGGAACCGACGTTGAGGGCTTCGTTGTCTGGCGCAGAGATCTCGACGCGCACATCGGGGCGGTGGGTGTCGACGAGGGTGGCCTTGCGACCTGCGGCGAGGATGACGGCGCCGTCGGCGGCCTGGATGATGCCGTGGTTCTCGACGCTGGGGGCGATGAGGTAGATGTTGCCGCTGCCCAGGGTGCGGATGGTGCCGTGGTTGCGGATGGTGCCGGCCTCGAGATCGTCGCTGAAGGACAGTCGGCCAGCGAGGAAATCGGTGTTGGAGAACTTTAGGGGGGAGACAACCAGCCCGGCGACGTCGACCTGGGCATTGGGACCGAAGACGATGCCGTTGGGGTTGATGAGGAAGACCTGGCCGTTGGACTGGAGGGAGCCGAGGATCTGTGAGGGGTCGTGGCCGACGATGCGGTTGAGGACCTGGCTGGCGGCGGACTGCTGGACGAAGCGTGTGATCTCGCCCTGGGCGATGGAGAAGGAGTCCCAGTGGATGATGGCGCCTGGGGAGTTGGTGACGGTGAGGGTGTTGCCGGCTTGGTGGAAGCCCACCTGGCCGGAAATGACCTCCGGTCCCACAGGGTTGGCCGCCGCGAGCCAGGGCAGTGCTGCCATGATGGCGGTCGTGATCGTCTTCAGCCTCAGGCCGGTACTTCCAAAACGCTGGCCCATGGCCCCCCCTACTTCACATCACGTCAAATCAACGGTCCAACGTCAGAAGAACATGGATACCGTGCCCTGCAACCGCAAATCGCCCGTGTTCTGCAGGCCACCGCCCTGGTGGACGCGGCTGAAATCGAGACGCAGGCTCATCATGTCGCGGTAGAAGGCTCGCAGACCGAGCCCGAAACTGGAGATCGACTCGGCGCGAATCTCGCCCGCCAGCGCGCCGTTGCGCGCCATGTAGCCGTAGTCGAAGAAGGCAAGGGCACGGCTCCGGAAGCCTGCATCGGCGCCCAGGTTCAGATCGGGCGTGTAGAGCTCGATGCCGGAACGGATGCCGCGGTCGTTGGCGATTTCCCGCTCGAGGAAGCCGCGGACGGAATCCATCCCGCCCAGACCGAACTGCTCGCCGGAGACCATGCGATCCGCGGTGAACTGTGCGGAAGTGGATACCCGGGCCTGCCAGTCGCGGGGCAGTACCCGGAGGTAGGAGCCGCCGACGCGCCAGAGGGTGTAGCCAGCGTCTGCGCCAGGGCGCGACCGCTGGAAGGCGGCCAAATTGCCATCCGACCCGCCGGGGATGTTCTTCACTACAGTGAAGAACAGGGAGAGGTCGTCGGTCTGCGTCTTGCGGCGGCCGACGTAGCCGGCACTGACCGGATGCACGGTGATATCCGGTACGAGCGACCTGGTACTGGTGCCCCCTGGCTGGAACACGTTGCTGGAGAACTCCCGCCAATCGACCCCGAACACGAACTTCTGGTCCCAGTTTCCTCGCCGCGGCAGGTTGAGGTTGTAGCGGCCGGAATAGAACTGACCGCTGCCGCTGATGCCGAAGATGGAACCGGGCTGGGTGGTGACCAGGCCCGAATCCACGTCGGAATAGACGTAGGCGAAGTCGAGCGAGTCGCCCAGACCGTAGAGGGGAACGTGATAGCCGAGGCCCATGATGCTGACCCGGTTGGGGTACGACGGCGAGGTGATGTACTGCGCGCTCAGCACCTGGTCGCGATTGAACAGGTTTGCATGCTGAGCTGAGAACCCCAGTCGCAGCATGCCGGTCGAAGGGGTGCCTGTGCTGTCGAGGGTCACGGCGCCGCGCCACGGCTTCTGGTCCACGACGCGGGCCACGGCGTCGACGGTGCCTTCCTCTTCGCCCGTGCGGAGCAGAACGGTCGTGTTCTTGGCCGGGGACTCGTTGGCCGTCCGGAGGTTGCGGGCAACGATGTCTACGTTCGGGGACACGCCCGGCGCAAGGGCGGGGAGACTGCGGCGGACGTTGGCCTCGTCGAAGTGCTTGTTGCCCTCGACGGTGAGCTTGCCGACCTTCAGTTCGCGGACCTGGAGGCGGACCTCGCCGTCACGAAGTTCCTGCTCGGGGAGAACGACCTGGATCGCGGTATAACCGGCATCGGCGTAGGCCTTTTCCAGTGCCTTGAGCGCGTTCTGGACAGCGTTGAAGTCCCGCTGACGTCCGGTGTAGGGCTCGAGGGCTGCGCGAACCTTCGCGGCGGGAATCAGCGTGGCGCCGTCCACGACGTAGCGTTTGATGTCGAACCGTGGACCGCCCGGCGCTCCGGAATTCTGGGCGGCGGCGGGCTGTCCCAGGCCGAGCAGGCACAGCACGCACAGGGCTGCGATCCGTCGCATCGTCGAGGTCTCCATGAAGTTTTTCGTCCGCCGAGTCTAACAAAGTGGGAAAATCAACCTATATGAACTTAGTCAAGCTATTACCACGCATTCTTGTTTGCAAGCATTAGTTTCGGCGCGGTCGCGGGAGGGTTTTTCCCGCCTGGGCGGGCCCTCGATGGCCGAGGGCTTCGAAATGTGCGTTCGAGGCTCAAGTCCGCCGATCGCAAACCGATGATTGCGTTAGTCCATTCAGGCGTTAACCCCATTCGGAGATGAATCCATGAACGTCCCCAAGAGCGAATTCGGTGCCCGGCCTCTGCCGAGGCTCGTGATGAATGCCATGGCGCTGGCCCTCGTTGGCGCACTGTCCGCGTGCGCGTCGAAGGGGACGACCGGCACCGCAGGCGTCGGCGGCAAGGCCGGATCGTCGTCGTCGGTCACCGCTGCCCAGGGGAAAAATGCCAACGGCACATCCGGAAGCGCCGCCGCGGCTGCGGCCCGGAACGGTGCATCGGTCGGTTCCGGGAGCACTGGCGGGACGGCTTCGGATCCGTTCGAAAGTCTCGTGACGCGCAACTCGGCGGCAGATCAGGATCGCCTTGCTGATTCGAGTGTCAATCGTGCCGACGGTACAGCCGGCGCGGCGGATGCCGATCCCGTCAAGGCGGCCATCGCCCGGGAAAAGGCCCGGCGGGATAAGGAAGCGGCTGCTGCCGCAGCGGCGGATGCCGACCCCGTCAAGTCGGCCATCGCCCGGGAAAAGGCCCGGCGGGACCGGGAGGCGGCTGCTGCCGCAGCGGGCACGGCCGGCGGTGCGGGAGGGGCTGGCGTTCCGGGAGTGGATCGCTATCAGGAAGGCTATGACCCCGCCACCTACGACCCGGTTGCAGAAGCCCTCGCACGCGAGCAGCAGCGTCGCGATGCAGCGGGAGGCAGTCACAAGGGTGGTTCCCAGAGCGAGCTCGCGGCCAACGGCGGTGCGGGCGGATCGAAGGGTAAGCGTGCTGCGGGCTCGGGCGATACCGAGTCGGATCCGGTCAAGCGGGCGTTGGCCAGGGCGGAGAGCCAGTCCGGTGCTGCAGGAGCCGGCAACGGGTCAGCGGCCGGACAGGGCGGCGCCAATGGCAGCCGGTCCGGTGCGGGGACGGGTGGCGCCGGCGGCAGTCAGTCTGCGGCGCTCGGCGGCTCCGGCGTGCCGGGGGACGACAGTCCGGTGTCGGAAGCCCTGCGCAGGGCGGAGGCAGCTGCGGCTGCGGCACGGGAGCGCGAGCGCCAGGAAGCCGAAGCGCGCCGAGGCCGCGTGGAAACCGCGGCCAACCGCGTGCTGATCGACCAGGACGAACGTCTTCAGACGCTCGACGGCATGCTGCCCATGGCACTCAATATGGACGAGCAGGGTCTGTTCGACTTCGATCGCTATCAGTTGCGGGATGACGTGAAACGTTCACTCGATGACCTGGCGGAGAAGCTCAAGTCCGCTGCCTATGACAAGCTGCACATTCTCGGCTTCACCGATCGCATTGGTACCGAAGACTACAACCGCCGACTTTCCGAAAAGCGCGCCTGGGCGGTTGCGGGTTACCTCATGAACAAGGGTGTGCCTCCGCACAAGCTGCGTGTTGTCGGCCGCGGTGAAGAGGATTCCGTGGTGGGGGTCGAGCAGTGCGACGGACTCTCCCGCGAAGAAATGATCGAGTGTCTGCAGAAGGATCGCCGCGTGGAGATCGCTGCGACGGTGAAGGAGTATCAGCTCGACGTGCGCTGAACGCGCGTAAGTCGCTACTGCTGGCGGAAGCCCCGGGCGCGTCCCGGGGCTTTTCTTTTTGCGGTCTGGCGTACGCGGCTCGAGCCATGCGGCGGGAGATTGCGCAATCCGTTTTTCCCCTGTGGGGAAAGGGAAATCTCGAAAGAGCCTGTTCGCGTTGATGGAACATCGCTTGCCTCTTGGTAAGCCAGACACGGTTTTACCGGTCCAGTGCGCATGTCCCGATCGTGCGTGGAAGTTCCAACCGCCAAAGGAGTAGTCGTTTCATGAAGCAGATCCAACGGGGTTTCACCCTCATCGAACTGATGATCGTGGTCGCGATCATCGGCATTCTCGCCGCTGTCGCGCTGCCGGCCTACCAGGATTACACCGTGCGCGCGAAGATCCAGGAAGGCGTCAGCCTGTCCGAGCCCGCGCGTCTCGCCATTGGTCAGGCGTGCTCCGAAGCTACGCTCGGCGTCACCGGTACTGGTGTGACGGACAACGCCAGTGCTGGCCTGCCCTCCGCCACAGGTATCACCGGTAACTATGTGAACGGTGTGACCGTTGCAGCGAGCGGCACTGGTAGCGGCTCGGTGACCGTGACGCTCAAGGCAATTGGTACCTCGGTGACGGCAGGTTCCACGATCGTGTGGACCTCGACCTGCAGCGCCTCCGGCAATGCATGGAGCGTCAGTGGTTCGGTGCCTTCGAAGTTCTTCCCGAAGACCTGATTTTCCGCGAGAGCGGGATCGCACGGAGGGGGCTTCGGCCCCCTCTGTCGTTTCTGTGCGTGACTCGCGCCCAATTCGTTGTGTCTCGACCGCGGTGCGCTCCTTACTGTGCCTTTCTTTCTGCCTACAGAAAGCGATGGAATGAGCGTTGCGTCAGTGGCAGAGACACGCCCGGTAGTGTCGTCTCTCCATGCCCAATCATTTTGTATCAGTATCAACCGCCAATAGGAGTGGTCGTTCGATGAAGCATATCCAACGAGGGTTTACCCTCATTGAACTGATGATCGTAGTCGCGATTATCGGAATTCTTGCCGCAGTTGCGCTACCCGCCTACCAAGACTACACGGTCCGCGCGAAGATCCAGGAAGGCGTTAGTCTCTCCGAACCGGCACGTCTTGCTGTGGCGCAAGCGTGTTCTGAAGCCACCCTTGGCGTGACTGGTACAGGTGTGACGGACAACGCCAGCGCCGGTCTTCCCTCGGCGACTGGCATCACGGGCAACTACGTGAATGGCGTGACGCTTGCGGCGAGCGGAACTGCAAGCGGATCTGTCACCGTGACCATGAAGGCCATCGGAACCTCAGTGGCCGCAGGCGACACGATCGTTTGGACGTCTACCTGTGGGGCCTCCGGCAACAACTGGGCGGTGAGTGGTTCCATTCCGTCGAAGTTCTTGCCGAAGACCTGATCGTCGCGAAAGTCATCCGGAGAAAGGGGGCCTTGGCCCCCTTTCTCGCTTTATGGCGTGTCACGCGGGCTACACCACAGAGCTTGACGGCATCAAACGTTCCGCGCGCAGTCCGCTCCCGACTCGTGTGGCGTACGATATGCGCTGTGAGCAAGGAGAAACCCGCCGTGAAACGACTGCAGCAAGGCTTTACCCTAATCGAATTGATGATCGTAGTGGCGATCATCGGCATTCTGGCCGCCGTAGCGCTGCCTTCGTATCAGGACTACACCGTACGCGCGAGACTGATGGAAGGAGTCTCGCTCTCACAGCCGGCGCGGCTCGCCGTTGCGCAAGCTTGTTCGGAGGCTACGCTGGGCGTGTCCGGCACCGGCGTCACCGACAACGCATCGGCGGGCATACCGTCCGCAACCGCCATAACGGGCAACTACGTGAGCGGTGTGACCGTGGCGGCCGCGTCCGCCGCTAGTGGGACCGTGACCGTCACGCTCAAGGCCATCGGCACGTCGGTGGCCGCCGGACAGACGATCGTCTGGACTTCCACGTGCAGCGTGGCAGGCAATGCGTGGTCCGTGAGCGGCTCGATTCCCTCGAAGTTCTATCCGAAGTCCTGACCGTTCCGGCCACCTGATGAGGCGCAGGCGGCGGACGCCCGCGCGGTGGTTCGGTGCTACGCTTCGATTCCTTTTCCAGCTCTTGCGGAGCGGTCCATGAATCTGACTCAGCAAGCCTCCTGGCCGGCATCGACGGGCACCCGTGTGCTTTCCCTCGAAGCGATGGCGCAGTGCATCCCGGACGGGGCGCGCGTCGCGCTCGCTCAGGACGCGACGGGCGTGTCGATGGCCCTCACGCGGGCCCTTGTGACCCGCGGTGTCCGCGGACTTCGGCTCGTCTGCGTGCCCATTGGGGGCATGCAGACCGACATCCTCATCGGCGCCGGCTGCGCGGACGTCGTCGAAACCTCCGCGGTCACGCTGGGTGAGTTCGGAACCGGGCCGCGGTTTGCGGCGGCCTTGAAGGCGGGATCCATCCGCGTACTCGATGCGACCTGCCCTGCCATCCATGCCGCGTTGCAGGCCGGGCAGAAGGGGCTCCCCTTCATGCCGCTGCGGGGTTTGCTGGGAACCGATGTGCTCGCGCAGCGTCCTGACTGGAAGGTGATCGACAATCCGTTCTCGACAGGTGATCCGATCGTCCTGCTCCCTGCCATCCGGCCCGATGTCACTTTCTTCCACGCCCCGCTTGCGGATCGGCACGGCAACGTGGCAATCGGCCGTCAACGCGATCTCCTCACCATGGCCCAGGCGTCGCGAAGCTGTTACGTCACCGTGGAGGAGATCACCGACGACGACCTCATGCGCGATCCCGGTTCGTCGCCGGGTGTGATTCCCGCGATCTACGTCGACGGTATCGCGCGCGCCCCGCGGGGGGCTTACCCGCTGCGGTTTCTGGATGTCTATGGCATGGACGAGGTGGCGGCGGGCGAATACGCGGCCGCGGCGCAGACTGCAGACGGCTTCGATCGCTGGCTGGCGCGATGGGTGGGCGAGCCCGCGCTCGCAGGCGCATGACCTCGGCCGGATGCAGCGCCAGCGAGTTGCTGATCTTCACGCTGGCGGGGATGCTCGACGGTTGCCGCCATGTGATCGTCGGTGCGTCCTCGCCGATTCCCGGGTCCGCCGCGTTGCTTGCCCGCGCGAACAGCAACGGCCGGTTGCGCGTCAACGTGCTCGGATCGCAGCAGCACAACAGCTTCACCAACGGCGGTGTGGAGACATTCGATCTTGCGGCCCAGGGGAGGGTGGATGCTTTCTTCCTGGGCGGCGGACAGATCGACGGCGAGGCCAACATCAATCTGGTGGGAACGGGCTCGTATCCGGATGGTCCGGTGCGTTGGCCGGGTTCGTTCGGGTCCAGCTACCTCTACTTCCTGGTACCGCGCGTCATCCTGTTCCGCGAAGAACACACCCGCCGGGTGTTCGTTCCGAAGGTGGAGTTCGTCAGCGCGCCGGGCTGGAGTCCGCCCGGGGTCTATCGGCCCGGCGGTCCCTGGAAACTCGTCACCGGACGCTGCGTGTTCGACTTCGATCGCGACCGCAGGCGCTTCCGGCTGCTGAGCGTGCATCCGGGCCATAGCGTCGAGGAGGTCCTCGACAACACCGGATTCGACTTCGACAGGGACCCGCACGTCCCTGAAACTCCGGTACCGGACGCCGAGACTCTGGCGCTTCTCCGTGGGCGTATCCGCTCGGAAATCGCCGAGACATATCCCCGGTTTGCGGCAGGCTGGCAGTCCAGCTGATCGGCCTTGTTATGCGTCCGCGGCATAACAAAATTCAAAAACAGTCTTTCGTAATCTAAATCCCCCCCGATAGCATCTCTGCTTCGGATCCAGAACGGGTCCCGGGGGGTATTTGTCTTTCGCGCAATCGCGTGACATCCCGCTGGTCCCCGAGGTAGTCCTGGCGCCAGGGACGCGCAGTCCCATCCGGCCCGTCTCGTTCTGCGCCCTTCGGGTTCCGGCGCCGCGCGACCGCGTCGCACAGCGACGCCAAACCTTTCTCCGGTAACTCGAGGGTCATGTACCAGTACGATGTGATCGATCAGCGGATCGTCGACGAGCGCGTGCGGCAGTTCCGCGATCAGACGAACCGCTTTCTCTCGGGCGAACTGTCCGAAGACGAATTCCGCCCGCTCCGCCTGCAGAACGGCCTCTACATTCAACGCCATGCGCCGATGCTGCGCGTTGCCATTCCGTACGGCGTCCTGTCCACGCGTCAGCTCCGCATGCTGGCGTTCATTGCCCGGCGCTACGACCGCGGTTTCGGGCACTTCAGCACCCGTCAGAACATCCAGTACAACTGGCCGAAGCTCGAGGACGTGCCGGACATCCTCGAACACCTCGCCACTGTCCAGATGCACGCGATCCAGACGAGCGGCAACTGCGTACGCAACGTGACGACGGACCACTTCGCCGGGGTGGCGCAGGACGAGATCGTGGACCCGCTGGTCTGGGCCGAGCTGCTGCGGCAGTGGTCCACGTTCCATCCCGAGTTCGCCTTCCTGCCCCGCAAGTTCAAGATCGCCATCGTGGGTGCGGACAACGACCGCGCAGCCACACTGGTGCACGACATCGGTATCCAGGCCGTGCGAAGTGAATCCGGCGAGATCGGTTTTCGCATCATCGTCGGTGGCGGTCTCGGTCGTACACCGATCATCGGCCATGTCGTCCGCGAGTTCCTGCCGTGGCGGCATCTGCTCACCTACCTCGATGCCATCCTGCGTGTCTACAACCGCTATGGCCGCCGGGACAACAAGTACAAGGCGCGCATCAAGATACTGGTGAAGGAGCGCAGCCCCGCCGAGTTTCGCGAAGCGGTCGAGGCGGAGTGGAAGCACCTCGAAGACGGTCCGGGTACGCTGGTCGCAGAGGAGGTCGCGCGCGTCGAGGCCCGGTTCGTCCGTCCGGCCTATCGTGAGCTGCCGGCGATCGACGCTGCGCACGAGCACCGGCTCAGGGCGGAGCCGGCCTACGGCCGATGGGTGTCGCGCAACGTGCACGCGCATCAGCAGGACGGCTACTGCGCCGTCAGCGTCTCGCTGAAGCAGCACGGGCTGCCGCCCGGCGACGCGACGGCCGAACACATGGATGCCGTGGCCGACCTCGCCGACCGCTTCAGCTTCGGCGAGGTTCGCGTGACCCACGAGCAGAACCTCGTCCTGCCCCACGTGGAACTGCGCCTGCTGGCGGAGTTGTGGGGTGAACTCAAGGCACTCCGGCTCGCCACGCCGAACATCGGTCTGCTCACGAACATCATCGCTTGTCCGGGCGGAGATTTCTGCTCGCTGGCCAATGCCGTGTCCATCCCCGTTGCGGAGGCGATCCAGGCTCGCTTCGACGATCTGGATTACCTGCACGACATCGGCGAGCTGGACCTCAACATCTCCGGCTGCATGAACTCCTGCGGTCACCATCACGTCGGCCACATCGGCATCCTTGGCGTCGACAAGGGGGGCGAGGAGTGGTACCAGATCAGCATCGGCGGCCGTCAGGGCAGCGATGCGGCACTCGGCAAGGTGATCGGCCCGTCGTTCGCTCGCGCCCAGGTGCCCGACGTGATCGAACAGCTGGTGCATGTGTACCTCGCCCATCGCGAGTCCGAGGTCGAGCGCTTCGTCGACGTGGTCCGTCGGCTCGGTGTGGAGCCCTTCAAGGAGGCGGTCTATGCCAACGCTGATTAAGGGTCGTCGGGTGGTTTCCGATTCCTGGGTATTCCTCGCTGATGAAGCGTTGGTTCCGGAGAGCGGGCCGGTCTATGTCACGCTGAAGCGCTGGCTGGCAGAGCGGGAGAGCCTCAGTGCTCGCACTGCTGCCGTCGGCGTGCTGCTCTCGCCGGCCGATGATCCGGAGAACCTCGCATCCGACATCGGGCGTTTCGCGCTGATCGCAGTCGAGTTCCCGGCGTTCACCGACGGCCGCGGCTATTCGACGGCTCGGCTTCTGCGCGAACGCTACGGCTACCAGGGCGAAATGCGTGCCGTCGGCGACGTGCTGCGCGATCAGGTGTTCCTGCTGGCGCGGTGCGGTTTCGACGCGTTGGCGTTGAGAGACGACCAGAACGTAGAGTCCGCGATTGCCGCCTTTGCGGACTTCTCCGAGGTGTACCAGAACGCCGCCGACCGGCCCGGCCTGTTTGCCCGCCGTTTGGCGGCGAGCGCCGGAGGCGCGCGATGAGTCTCGCAGAGTTGACGGCCTCCGCCCTCGAACACCTGGAAGCTGCGATACAGGCGCACTCGCCCGCCACGTTCTCCTCGAGTTTCGGTCTGGAGGACATGGTCATTCTGGACCTCGTCTCCCGCCACCGCCTACCGGTGGAAGTCTTCATGCTAGACACGGGCCGGCTGCATGCGGAGACCCTTGCGCTGGTCGACCAGGCCCGAGACCGTTACGGGGTGACCGTTCGGGTGCTTTATCCGGACGCGGCGGCGCTCGAGGCGTTCGTGACGACCCAGGGGCCGAACGCGTTCTACCGTTCGATCGATCTGCGCAAGAGCTGTTGCGGTATACGCAAGATCGAGCCCCTGCGGCGTGCGCTGGCCGGCAAGGGCCTCTGGATCACGGGGCTTCGGCGCGGACAGGCGGTCACCCGCGAGTCGGTTCCCTTCCTCGAACTCGACGAGGGTCATGGCATCTGGAAGCTGAGCCCTCTGGCGGACTGGTCCGCGGACGACGTCCGTGCCTATGTCGAGGCCCACGATGTGCCGATCAATGCGCTGCACGCACAGGGCTATCCCAGCATCGGTTGCGCGCCCTGCACGCGGGCCGTCGAGCCCCATGAGCACGAGCGTGCCGGACGCTGGTGGTGGGAGCAGCCGGAACAGCGCGAGTGCGGGTTGCACTTCACGCCGGACGGACGACTCGTTCGCGCGTCGGCGCAGCCCGCCGGAGAAACCGTATGAGTGAAACACTGGAAAGGGTTGTGACGAAAAACACCGCGGGTCCGACGGACGGTCATCGAACGAGCAAGCGTCCCTGGACGCAACTCGATGCGCTGGAGATGGAGTCGATCTTCATCCTCCGCGAAGTGGCGGCCGAGTGCAGCAACATTGCGCTGCTGTTCTCCGGAGGCAAGGATTCCGCCGTGGTACTGCGGCTGGCCGAGAAGGCCTTCTTCCCGGAGCCGCTTCCGCTCACGCTGCTTCATGTCGACACGGAACACAACTTTCCGGAAGTCATCGACTTCCGCGACCGGCTCGTGGCCGAGCGCGGACACAAGCTCGTGGTGCGTTCGGTCGGTGACTCGATCCGTTCCGGGCGGGTTCGCCTGCGTCACCCCGACGAGCCGCGCAATCCGCATCAGTCCGTGACTCTCCTCGATGCCATCGCGGAGTTCGGTTTCGATGCGTGCATCGGCGGGGCCCGGCGTGACGAGGAGAAGGCGAGGGCCAAGGAGCGCGTATTTTCCTTCCGCGACGAATTCGGCCAGTGGGACCCCAAGAACCAGCGACCGGAACTGTGGAGCCTGTACAACGGGCGCGTGCATCGCGGCGAGAACATCCGCGTGTTCCCCATCTCCAACTGGACCGAACTCGACGTCTGGCAGTACATCCTGCGCGAAGAGATCGCGCTGCCCGAGATCTACTTCTCGCACGTGCGCCCGGTCATCCGTCGCGGCAGTGCGCTGGTGCCAGTTACGCCCCTCACCCAGCCACGGGATGGCGAGACGGTCGAAGAGTTGCCCGTGCGCTTCCGCACGGTCGGCGACATCACCTGCACGGCGCCGGTGGCTTCGCAGGCAGCGACGGTCGAAGAAGTGATTCTGGAGACCATGGAGACCCGGCTCACCGAGCGGGGCGCCACGCGCCTGGACGACCAGACGAACGAAGCGGCGATGGAGCTGCGCAAGCGCGAGGGGTATTTCTGATGGCAGACGTTCTCGACACCGGTCTTCTGCGGTTCATCACGGCCGGAAGCGTGGATGACGGCAAGAGCACCCTCATCGGCCGCCTGCTCCACGACAGCAAGAGCCTGCTTGCGGATCAGGTCACGGCGCTGGAGGCCGCTTCGCGCAAGCGCGGCTTCTCGCAACCGGACCTGTCGCTGCTCACCGATGGCCTGCTGGCCGAGCGGGAGCAGGGCATCACGATCGACGTGGCCTACCGCTACTTCGCCACCCCGTCGCGGAAGTTCATCGTCGGCGATTCGCCCGGCCATTTCCAGTACACGCGCAACATGGTGACGGCGGCCAGCACGGCCGACGTTGCGGTTCTGCTCGTCGATGCGCGTCATGGCCTCCAGACGCAGACCCGGCGTCACGCCTACCTCGCCGCATGGGTCGGCGTCCCGCGCGTGGTGCTGGCCGTGAACAAGATGGACGCCGTGGAGTGGTCCCAGGCAAAGTTCGATGAGATCCGGACGGCATTCGCCGGCATTGGCAAGACACTCGGATTCCGCGATATCACCGCCATCCCCATGTCCGCGCTGCTCGGCGACATGGTGGTGGAACGCGGCGAGGCTCTCGACTGGTACGACGGCCCCACGCTGGTCCAGTACCTCGAGACCGTACCGGCCCGTCGGGACGGCGGCGAGGCGCCGTTCCGCTTCCCCGTCCAGCGCGTGGTTCGCTTCGCCGGCGCGGCGGACTCCGCTTCGGCGCGCGGATACCAGGGCACGGTGGCGGGCGGAAGCATCCGTGTCGGGGACGAAGTCGCAGTCCTGCCGTCGGGCTTGTCCGCGCGCATCGCAGCGATCGTCACGGCCGACGGCGCGTTGACCGAGGCGGGCCTGGACATGGCCGTCACGCTCAGGCTCGATCGCGATATCGACATTTCACGCGGAGACCTGATCGCGCAGGCCGGCAGTCTGCCTGCTGTCACACAGGACCTCGACGCCGAGATCTGCTGGTTCGACGGTGAGGCGCTCGACACGGCGCGCCCGTACCTGCTCAAGCACGGCACCGCGACGGTCAAGGCGAAAGTGTCGGGCATCGATCACCGCATCGACGTCGACTCGGCCCAGCCAGTTGCCGCGGCCGGTACGCTCGTCATGAACGACATCGGTCGCGTGCGGGTGAGAACGCAGCGCGCCCTCAGCATCGACCCGTACTCGCACAACCGCGTCACGGGCGCGTTCATCCTCATCGACCCGGCAAGCAACCGGACCGTGGCGGCAGGGACCCTGGAATGAGTGATCCGGGCACCGTCTACCTGGTGGGCGCCGGGCCCGGCGCGGAGGACCTTCTGACTGTCCGCGCCGTCCGTCTTCTGCGCGATGCCGACATCGTCTTCCATGATGCGCTGGTCTCTCAGGACATCCTCGATCTCGCAGCGTCGGCCAGACTCGTGCCGGTGGGCAAGCGTTGCGGGGCGCACTCCGCGCGCCAGCAGGACATCAACGCGCTCCTGATCGAAGCCGCCCGCACCCACCGCTGCGTTGTTCGATTGAAGGGCGGTGATCCGATGCTGTTCGGGCGCGCGCAGGAAGAGCTGAGCGCGCTTTCGCAAGCCGGCATTCCGGTGGAAGTCGTGCCGGGCATCAGTGCGGCGTTCGGCGCTTCCGCCAGCGTGCTGCAGTCCCTGACGGAGCGAGGACGCAGCCGCAGCGTGGCGTTCCTTACGCCGCGCATTGGTGAGGATACGGTCGCCTGGGATTGGGCATTGCCTGCCGCGGCCGCCGACACTTCGGTGCTCTATATGGCGGGGCGGGACGCAAGTGCCGTGGCCGCCGCGTTGCAGCTTGCGGGTATTCCGCCCTCGCGCCCCTGCGTGATCGTAGAGAGCGCGACTCTCCCCGGCGAACGTGTGCTCCCCACCCGGCTGTCCGGTCTGGCCCGTACGTGTGCGCGCCTCGGCGACGGCCCGGCGCTGGTGATGATCGGCGAGGTCTACGAGTCGATCGTGCAGCAGTCCGAGAGCGAAACCGAGCGTCGTTTCGCCTGATCTGTCCGAATTCCCGAAGCGGCCCGCCGGGCCGCCGCTTCCGGGAGCATCGAACAGGCCCGGCTTGCCTTTCCCAGAGACGATGACCAACCCCGACAAGTACACCGTCGAGCGGATCACGGAGATCCACTCGTACACCCCCAATCTGTTCCGCTTCCGAACCACCCGCTTTCGCGGCTATCGCTTCATTCCCGGGCAGTTCGCGCGTCTCGGCCTGGAAGGCGACGACGGCAAGATCATCTGGCGCGCCTATTCCATCGTGTCCGCCAGCTACGACGAGTACCTGGAGTTCTTCTCGATCGTGGTGCCGGACGGCGCCTTCACCAGTCGGCTCGCACGCCTGGGTGTGGGCGACGAGATCCTCGTCGAGAAGATGAACTACGGATTCCTCACGACCGACCGCTTCGAGGGCGGCCGCGATCTGTGGATGCTGTCGACGGGAACGGGTGTGGCCCCTTTCGTGAGCATTCTGTTCGAGGCCGACACCTGGCAGAACTACGAGCGGATCGTGCTGGTTCATAGCGTCCGCCAGTCCGCGGAGCTGGCCTACACCGAGACGGTCGAGAGCCTCAAGCACCACGAGTACTTCGGCGAGTTCGCGCAGAAGCTCGTGTACGTGCCGGTCGTCACCCGCGAAACAGTGCCGGGTGCGCTAGCCCGCCGCATCCCGGACTTGCTGGAGTCCGGCGGGCTGGAGGCGCGGGTCGGCTTCGAACTCGACCGTGACAAGAGTCGTGTCATGATCTGCGGCAACCCCGAGATGGTGGAGGACACGCGCAAGTGGTTCCTCGATCGCGGTTATGAACTCAGCCGCCGCGGCAAGCCCGGCCACCTCGCCCTGGAGAACCTCTGGTGAACGAAGTCGCCGGTCTCATCCTCTTTGCCCACGGCGCCCGCGACGAAAGATGGCGTGCGCCGTTCGAGGCGATCCGCGCGGAAGTGACGAAGGTCCACCCCGGCCCCGTGGCGCTGGCGTTTCTCGAACTGATGCAGCCCTCCCTCGGTGAGGCTGCGCGCTCGCTCGCCGAAGCCGGCACGTCGCGAGCGGTCGTGGTGCCGCTCTTTCTTGGCGTCGGGCGCCATCTCCGCGAGGATCTTCCAGGCCTGGCCGAGGAAGCTTCCCGGACCAGCGGTTGCCGCCTCGAGATCGCAGCCGCGGCAGGGGAGAACCCGGATGTCATCGGTGCGCTGGCGCGCTACGCCATCTCTGCCCTAGATAAGCACGGCTGAAAACAACACACCCCGCCCAGGCTTGGTGTGTCGGTTCCAGCGGGCTGCTGGTCGGATCGGTAGTCCATGCCGTCCATGCCGGGGGCTCCGCCGCCCTTGGGTGCCTTCTCCTCCTTCGGCAGTTCCGCAACCATCGAATCGGTGGTGAGAATCAGACCTGCAACCGACGAGGCGATGGCGCGCAGGGGTTCTTCGAGCGCACGCATCAGGATCTTGATGCCGGCGTCCTGGTCGTGGTTGTCTCCCTTCACAGAAACCGTGCCGCGGGAGCAAAGGAGAGCCACGCCGCCGCCGGCGACGATGCCTTCATCGACCGCGGCAAGGGTGGCGTGCAGGGCGTCTTCCACGCGTGCCTTCCTCTCCCTCATCTCGACTTCCGTGGCGGCACCGGCGCGGATCAGGGCAACGCCACCGGCCAGCTTGGCGACACGCTCCTGCAGCTTCTCGCGGTCGTAGTCCGTGGTTTCGTCGATCTGCTGGCGGATAGCCTTGATGCGGCCTTCAATCATCGCCTGGTCGCCGGCGCCGTCGATGATCGTCGTCTCTACCTTGCCGACGTCCGCGTTCGAGTTGGCGGAAATGGCGCGTACCCGGGCGATTGCCTTGCCGGTCGATCAGGGCTTGCTCGTCTGCTTCAACTCGTCGACCACGGCGCCGACGGCCTTGTCGATCCCGCGCTTCAGGTCCATCGGTTTGATCCCAGCGTCGACACGCTTCTTGCCTTCCTGGACGATCGCCTGGCCCAGCACGGTCGCCGTGGTGGTGCCGTCACCGGCCCCGTCGGAGGTCTTGGAAGCGACCTCCTTAACCATCTGACTCTCATGGTTCTCGAACTTGTCCTGCAGTTCGATCTCCTTGGCGATGGAGGCACCATCCGTGGTTCCGGGATGACGATGTCCGAGGCACACTTGCGTTCCTCCTCGGGTCACGCGACGATGATCCGATCGTGTAAAGGACGAATTTTCATGAGGTTGCACTTCATGAAGTCGAAAGAGCACGAGGGCCCGGACCGACTTTTGCCCGGTCGCCGGGCGTCGGGGAGTCCCCGACCGATGGCGGAAAAAGGGTTGGGTCCCGGGGAGTTCAAGGGGCGCAGGAGGACGCAGAAACGGGCTCTCCAGCGGCGTCGTGACAGGCTTGGAAAAAGCTTCCGGCCCGGTGGAATGTGTTGCAGTGCGGCGACAGTACTTCGGAGGTAAGTAATGTGCTGATAATGAAGAGGAGTTGTTGGCGTCCGACGACAACGCGGCGACAAGAAAAACCTCGCAAAACCTCTTGCTTTCGGAGACTTCAGGCTGTACCTTTCGCACTGTATCGGCAGGGAAACCGAAAGGGTCCCTGGTCGATTCGGAAATGACTGTCCGGTGGGGCAGGCTTGGAGCACACACCGGAAGAATAAATACACACTAGTGTGTATTCATTATTCCAGGCAGCAAATCCGGGGGGGCAAGTCCAGAGCGCATGCGGTACAGAAAGCTTTGGACTGTCACGGTAGGGCGGGTCAAGTCGCTCTTAAACGGAACGAGTAAGCAGGAGACTAGTGCATGAAGTTCAAACGTTATCTGGCAGGGTTCGCCCTGGCTGCAGGCATTCCGATGAGTGCCTCCGCAGCAATCGTCACCCTCGACGGTGAGTGGTTCGACGTCAAGTACGACGACGCCATCGTGGGTATGTGGGGTACGCCGGTTCTCGTCGGCAACGAACTCAAGTTCTTCCCCACGCAGTTCAAAGCCAACTCCGTCACCACGACGGGCACCAACGCGCAGGACTTCGAGGCCAGCACCATCGCCTTGTCGATCATTGCGGAAGACGGTTACTTCATCAGCGGCGCCGATCTGGCCGAAGGTGGTGACTACTTCAAGTTCGGCGGTGCACGCTCCAACGTCACGGTCAGCGGCGAACTGCGCATCACCAGCACCAGTGGTCCTGGCGGCACCGTGGTTGACGGCATCGATTCTACGCCGTCCTTCCCGTTCGCTGCCACGTCGCCGTTCATCTCCAGCCCCTGGACTGCCGCGGCGTCGGTGGATCTCGGCGGTCAGGCGACGTCGGCCAACGTGACCATCCAGAACCTGCTCGCCGCCTGGTCGTTCAACGACACGAGCGGTGCCGGCACGTTCCAGGGCGCGTTCGTCGAGAAGAAGAATGTGATCCTCAGCGTCGGTGTGGCTCCGATCCCGGAACCCGCCACCTGGGCGATGATGGCAACGGGCGGCATCCTTCTGGGCTTCGGCCTGCGCCGCAGCCGCAGCTAACTCACTGCTGCAGCGTTCCGTTCCGTCCGGCGCAAGCCGGAGAGAAAGCCCCTCCTCGGAGGGGCTTTTTTTACGTCCCGCGTTCAGCGCATCCAGGGCGGCAGCGGCCGTTCTTCGACATAAGCGTGTGCCGACCTTGCGAGAGGCGCGACGCCAAGTTTCCGACGATCCAGGGCACCTACAGTGGGACGCCGGAATGTGAACGGACCAATACGGAACGTTCTACCGAGCATGGGCGGTGCGACCTCGGAAAGAGGGGTTATCGTCTCACGCCATGGATTGGTTCGAACAGTGCCGGCAAAGCCGGGACAACGCGGCGCAGCGCTACTGCTCGAATCGATAGCCCAGTCCGAGGAGCTCGCCATACAGCGCGTTCCTCTTGCCAATGACGTCCGCAGGACGGGCCTCGCGGAATCTCTTAGCTTCGGCGCCGGTGTAGGGCTGGAATCCTTCCGGGAGTGAAGGACCCGCGAACTCGCGGATGATCCAGGTGGTGACTGCGGCTGCGCGGTCATCGGAGAGTCGGGCGCTCAGCAGGCCGGGCACCTGCATCAGAAACGCACGGCCCTCCGGAATGCGCGTGAAGTGGCCGATCTGGTTCTTGAACTGCGGAATGCCCTTGGCCGGATTGCCTATGCCGTCCTGCCCGTGGCATCCGGAACAATGCAGAAGATAGTCGTTACGCGCCCGTTGATACGAATCCTGGGCGAGGGCGCCCGGAGCTGCCGTTACGGCCAGCGACAAGGCGAATAGAACAGTGGCAGGCTTCATTTTCCACCCCCTGCACCGGCAGCCGACGCTGCCGGCTTCAGGCCGCACCCGTCAGGAGTTCGCGACCCCGACGATCACGGAGACCGTGCAGTGATACATGGTCTGCTTGTCGGCCATGCACCAGTTGATGTCGTTGTGCACGCCCATCCGGTATGCAGGACGCTCGCGCTCGTTGAAGTTACAAAGGCATCGACCGCAAGCGACCTTGCCGCAGCAGTCGTTGTAGCTCACGAGGTAGTCGCGGCCGTCCTTCGGGTTCTTGCAGGTGCCGACCCAGGTGACTTTCGAGGCTTCCGCACCGGGTGGGCAGGACGTGACTGAACCGCCACAGCAGGTGCACAGGAAGCCGTCGAGAGCACAATTGCGCCAGTACTCGCAGGCCATGGGATCTTCCTGCTTGGGAGACGCTGCGTGGGCCTCCCCGCCCGAACGATCGAACGGCAGCATCGGCAGCACTGCTCCGCCCACGAGCGCGGTGCCGATCTTGGCGACAGCGCTACGGCGCGAGAGATTCTGCGCGCACGAGCGCACCTGCCGTTCGGCAAGCTTGTCGATCCACTGTTGAATGATCTGGAACATTTCGCATCTCCCGGAAAAAAAGATCAGGCGGTCTCGCCCGTCTGCGCACCGGACCCGCGCTGCAGGAACTCCTGCACCGAGGTCACGCCGATTTCCTTCGCGTTGAACAGGCTCTCGAGCTGTTCACGGTTGTTGATGAGCCCCTTCGCCCGGATGATCCCCTGGTCGTCCAGGAGCACCGCGTAGGGCAGACGGCTCACGCGGTAGGTCATGCCGAGATCCGCGGAGAGCACGTAGGGAAACTGGTTCAGCTTCGCGTCGCGATAGAACGCCAGATGTTGGGTGGAGTCACCGTCGCTGGCCAGCACGACGTCGAGCCAGCCTTTTTCGGCTTGCGATGCGGACTTGAGAATGGGCAGCAGCTTCTTGCAAACCGGGCAGGTGGGCGAGAGGAAGAAGATGAGCTGGCTGTGGGCACGCTTGCCGCCGATCTCGATGTTGCCGCCCGCGAGGGAAGGTACTTCGAAACGGGGGGAAACCTCGCCCAGCTTGGGCCCGGCGTCGGTGATGAGGGCGCCCATGGGCGCGACCCTTTCGTACAGGATGCCGACCTGGCGGGCGAGCGCCCAGAGCGCCACGATGACGCCCAGCATGAGCACCCACAGCAATGCGTTCGAAACGGCGACTCCGGTCATGACAGCGATCCCTCCTGGTGGCCGGCACCCCGTTCGGACCGCGCCATCCGGCTCGCCTGGCGCAGCAATTCATCGGCCATCAGGTAGGCCAAGTAGAAAGCCAGCACGCCGGCCACGAGCGTCACGGCGTCCAGCCAGTCGAAGGGGCGGTCGACGGTGGGCACCGTGACGGCCAGAGCTGCTGCCGCCAGAACGCCGTTCCGCACGACCAGACCCCACGACAGGGGATGGGCGGCGCCGCCGCAGCCGCAGTCGATATAGCTCCGTCCGCGCGCCAGATTGACCGCAATGGCGACACCGTAGAGCACAAACAGCGCCGCAGCCGCGAACAGCGCGCCGATTCGCGTCGCGGGGACGAGCAAACCGACGGCCACGGCGATCTCGAACCATGGCACCACGCGGGATGCGGGGTCCACGACGGACGAGGGCAGCAGCCGATAGGCGGCAAGAGCCGACAGGAACGCATTGGGTTCCGACAGCTTGTGCCATGCGGCACCCAGCAGAATGAGCGCCACCGCGCCGACGATGATGCCCGCCGCGGCCGGATCTGCCAGAAGACTGCCCACGCCCATCAGTTGACCTCGATCTGGCTCGGGAACTCACCGATCTGGTGGGTGCCCAGCACCTTGGGTTTCTTGCCCAGCTTGATGATCACGAGGGAAGCCTTCTCGGCGTCGATGGCGTAGAGCTTCGAGCCGTCGGACGACGTGCTGATCGCCGTGGAGGCGTGCCCTTCCATCTTGCCCACCCGCTTCTTGGTGGCGAGATCGAAGGCCCAGATCTCCTTGGCGGGCGCTTTGTGGCTACCTTCACCGCCACCCGCATGCATGGGTACGTAGAAGCGGCCCGTTGCCGCGTTCAGGGCAAGCACCTGATAGCCGCCCGGGCGCCAGCCCTTCTTGCGCTCGGCGCTGGAGACCAGGGATACCTTCCCAGCTGCCTTGGCCGTCTCGCCGCTCATGTCGACGCTATAGAGGTTGCCAGTGAAGCTGACGAAGTGATAGGTGTCGCCCGTCGGCTCGCCCTGGACGAACAGGGCATCGCCATCAGGATCGAACATCGGTTCGGAGATCGTGCGAGACGCAGCCGTTCCGTCCTCTGCCAGCGTGACCATGTGGACCGTGCCGTCACCGCACAGCATGCCGAAGCGGTTGGGCTGCGACTTCACGGGGTAAGTCGCCCAGCACCCGGGCGTCGTGATCTCGGCCACGGCCTTCTTCTGGGTCATGTCCACGACCGTGATCGACGTGGCCGGTGTGGCGTTCTGGACGAGGAGCCAGCGGCTGTCGGAGGACAGGCTGAGCAGCCACTTGTAGTTGAGCGCCATCGCGCGTTTGTCGCTGATGGGAATTTCATACTTGAACGAGAGCTTTTCGGCATCCCACACTTCGACGATGTCGGTGCGCTCGCCGCGCTGGCCACGGGAGTGGTAGCCGGTCGCGATGTAAATCTCCTTGCCGTCGTGGCTCAGCTTCGACTGGCCGGTGAATCCCGTGCCGATCACGCCCTGGTAGGCGCCAGTGTCACCATCGACGACATGCAGCTTGCCGTCGGCGATGTGCATGATGGCGATATCGGGGATGTACACCCGGTTCTTCGCCTTGATCGCGGTCTCGCTGGACAGGGTCTCGACGGGCAGTTGCGCCATCGATGCCGGCAGGTGACACAAGCCGGCCAGGGCCAGCGCGAGGGCGGCCTGCCGTGCTGCATTGAACTGGACCTTCCTCAGGACCTTCATTGTTCACTCTCCCTTGTGCGTGCCCACGGACGGCCTTGCCGCCCCGACGGTTGGATCGTAACCTGACACACTGCCGTCAGGTATCAAAATTTGGCATCCCCGGCGGGATCGGCGCTTGCTGGGGGGGCCGTCATTGCCCGCGGTGAACGCGGGCCCGGCCGCCACGGCGAACGACGACCCGTGCGTATCCGGAAGAATCTGCCTGGAGCTCCAGACGATGGGAAGTTGCAAGCGTCCCGATGATCCGCGCCCGTCCGCACATTGCGCGGGCGCGGCAATGTCCTTGTGCACCGATCCGGCGCAGGGCGCGCTCCAGCGTCGCCGCACGGACGACGCCGACGAACACGCGGAATCCCTCCGTCGCTGGGACCAGCACTACGAGCAACTCACGCCGGGGCGCTTCTCCGGCGATCTGGCCGAGGCCTGGATCGACGACGTGCAGGTGTTCCGGGAAGTCACGAACCAGGTGGTGCTCCAGTCGGGCCGGTCGTGGCCGGGCGCCTGCACGATCGGTGTGGTGCTCGCCATGCAGGGGGAAGGCACCTTCTGCGATCAGCCCCTGTCGGCCCGCTCCGGTTTCGTGTTCGGTGCTCCAGGCGAGTTCACCCTCCGAACACCGGAACGTCTGGATGTCGTGGGAATCGCCGTGTCCGCCTCCCTTGTGGATAAGACCGTCGAGGCCACGTCGGAAACGGGGTTCGCCGCATTGACGCACGTACGCCCCGGCACCCTGCCGCCCTCGGAGGAACTCGACGCGCTGCGCCATCTCGTACGGACCTTTTTCGAGGCGATGGAAACGGATCCTGCGCCGTTCCGTGCCGTGCAGGCGCAGCGCGACTTCGTGTCGTCACTGCTCGGTGCGATCGCGGCGGTCGCGTCGCCGTCGACGGGCGCCGGCCAGCCGCCGGCGTCCGCACGCGCCCGCTCGCGCGTCGTCGATCTCGCGCGTTCGCACATCCTCGACCGGCGCGACATGCCGGTAACCGTGGCGGATCTTTGCGTGGAGGCGGGTGTGAGCCGGAGAACGCTGCAGTACTCCTTCCAGGAAGTCCTGGGCGTGAGTCCCGTGCAGTACCTGCGGGCCGTGCGTCTGAACGGCGTGCGCCGGGAACTCAAGCGCGCTGGCCCCGGGGAGCGGGTCGGCGATGTCGCCGCCCGCTGGGGCTTCTGGCACCTGAGCCAGTTCTCGGCGGACTACCGCCGCATGTTCGGCGAACTGCCGTCCGAGACCCGACGCAGCGGTCGGGCCTGACCGGTGGTCAGCCGAAGACGGGGAAGGGGTCGAAGGTCCCCTTGAGGATCTTTGGTGCCGCGCCCAGCTTCAGCCAGCCGTCGATGGCGGTGGCGTAGACGCGACGGAAATCCGTCGTGTGGACAAGATTGTCGCCGGCATCGAGGGCACCCAGGTCCGGCGACTTGCCGTAGTGACCCCCGCGAACACTGGCCCCGCTGAAGAACATCACGTTGGCCGAGCCATGGTCTGTCCCGAGACTCGTATTCTCGGGCACGCGCCGGCCGAACTCCGAGAACGCCATCAGGCTCACCCGGTCCGCCTGACCCAGACGTTCGAGATCCCGCTGGAAGCCGAGCACCGCGTCCGCCGCGTACGTGAGCAGGCGCTGGTGGAGGTCGGCCTGCTGCACGTGCGTGTCGAAGGCATTGTTCCGGTAGGCCACGTAGTAGAGCTTCGTCGGCAGCCCCGCGGAAATGCATGCCGCGACCTTGTTGAGACCCAGAGGGTTGATGCCGTAGTCCACCGGCGACTTGTACCGGGCCCAGGCATCGCGCACGAGTTCCGACGATTCGCGGGCGCTGCGGGCGACATCGTCCAGGAAGCGCCGGTTGCCCGAAGCTGCGGCGGCGTGATCGTCCGCGTCGAGCAGCGAACGCTCCTGCTGGAAGGCGTTGCGCAGGAACTTGTTGGGATCGTCGAACACTACGGGAGTGTGTACCCGGCTCTTTACCGCGAGCGACTGCGTCGTGTCGATGTTCACCAGGAAGTTGGGGCGCGGCTTGGGCGCCATCACATCCGCCAGCCGACCGTACCAGCCGTAGTCGTCGCCGCTGTTCGGCGCCGCCGTGTGCCAGTAGGCCATCGACGTGAAGTGCGAGAACGACGGATTCTCGTAGCCGCAGCCGTGGACGATGGCGAGCTTGCCGTCCTTCCAGAGCCGCTCGAACCCGGCCATGCCGGGGTTCAGCCCGAAATGGTCGTCGAGCTTGCGCAGCTTGGCGCCGGGGATGCCGATGGTCGGGCGATGCCGGTAGTACATGTCGTCCGCGTAAGGGACCACGGTGTTGAGGCCGTCGTTGCCGCCGGAGAGCTCCAGCACAACCAGAATACGGTCGTCGTCCGCAGGAGCCGCGTGGGCCATGGTCGAGAAGATGGACGGCGCGACGATGGGCGCGAATGCCCCGGTGCCGACGCCGGCGAGCGCGCTGCGAAGCAGTCGGCGGCGCTGAAGAAATCGGTCGTTCATGGGATGGGTTTCCTGGAAAGTGGGCGCGGTCAGCCGAGCTGGTACTCGGGGCGGCTCAGGAACAGGTGCAGGAGCAGGCGCAGGCCGTCTTCGGCGTAGCTTTGCGCGACGGTGAGATCGTCCGTGCCCAGTTCATTCACCAGGAAGGCCGTGAGGCGCTCACGCACGGCCGCTTCGAGCGGGACCGTCAGGAAGCGCTTCTCGAAATAGGCCACGACGTCCGCTGCCTGACGGCATCCGGCGCTCAGCACCATTCCGGTCAGGTCGAGGCGGGCGGTGGTCCGCGGGATCGGCTTCACACGCTCGATCGCCATCTGCCAGCCGCGATAGCTGGCGAATCGCGTATTGAAGTCCTCGTCGCGGTCGGCGTTGCGGTTCGACATGGCCATCATTTCCATCCCGCCGTCCTTGTCGACCGGACGCGTCGCGGAGGTCATGTCCATGCCAGCCCGGATGCGGTCGTGCACGGCGCGGATTTCGCCGCCCGTGGCGTACACCGGATACCGGTCTTCGGGAATGAAGGTGATGTCCGGCAGGACGACGTCGAGGGCAAAATTGCCCCGCTCCAGGAGTAATCCCGGTGTGATCCAGCTGCGGCCCTGCGCCCAGCCCGCCACGGTGGGCGGGAACAGCAGGCGCTGGCCCAGCGTGGCCGTCGTCTCATTGAAGTCCGGCGAGCCCGGCGCTTCGGCTAGACCCAGCTTGCGGTACGTGGAGACCAGGAGTTCGACCGGGCTCTTGATGCGCGTGCCCATCGACTCGGCGGAGTAGAAGTCCCGGGAGAGGAACACCGTTTCCAGGAACGGCGCGATCTGGTAGCCGCTGTCGCGCAGGAGGTTTCCGAGCTGCTTGCGCAGCGCAGGATCGAGTTCCTCGCGGACATAGAAGCGATAGAGCTTGGACGCGATGTACTCGGCGGTGACCGGCTGGCGCAGGATCACGTCGATCACGCCCACGCCATCCAGCCGGCCGGTCTCGCCCAGCACCGTCTTCACGCCGTCGTCGTGCTGGTCTTCCTGGAACGCGAACTCCAGTCCGTGGAAGTTCCATCCCGTGAAAGCACGGGCGGCCTCGCGGATGTCGTGCTCGGTGTAGTTGCCGACGCCCATGGAGAAGAGTTCCATGATCTCGCGGGCGAAGTTCTCGTTGGGCGCACCCTTCACGTTCACGCCGGCGTCGAGGAACGCCAGCATCGCGGGGTCCTGCGCGACGGCGATCAGGAGTGTGCGGAAATCGCCGAGACCTTCGCGCTGGAAGAGCTGCAGCTGGCGCAGCATCTTGCGGTAGTCACGGACCTTCTCCTCGGTGGTGGCGAAGTGGCCATGCCAGAACAGCGCCATCTTCTCTTCGAGGGGCCGCGGCGAGGTGACCATCCGGTTGGCCCACCAGTACGAGACGCGCTGGGTTTCCAGGCGGCTCGCCCGCAGCCAGTAGAAGAATTTGTTGACGACCGGCTGCATGCGCCGGTTGCCGTCGGGCTTCACCTTGACGCCGAGGGCTTCGCCCGTGGCCTTGGCAAGATCGGTGGTCGCCGGGCGGCTGGGCGGGAAGGCGTCGAGTCCTTCGTCGAACACGCCGGACTCGTCGAAGGGCTGCAGCCGGTCCGAAGGCTCGGCGCCCTCGAAGTACACGAGCCGCCGCACGGCCTGCTGTGGCGTCAGTGCCGCGAAAGCGTCGATCTCCGCCGGAGTACCGCCGAAACCGGCGCGCTCCAGCAGATGGGCCGCCTTGTCACGGTTCCACTGGGAGGGATCGAGCGCCCGAAGATCGCCCGAGCCTTCCATCGCCGGGGCGACGCCCGCCGCACCGAGGCACCACAGCGTCGCTGCGGTCGAAAGCACCTGTCTGAACATCGTTCCTGTCTCCCGTCACCGGTCTTGCCCAGGGGTCGCGGGAACCGGCTTTCCCGCAGGAGTATAGGCCCGGAAGGTTTCCCGCCGCCTCCAGAAAACCATGAACTTGCGGGTTGACGCACCCGGGACTCAGAACTTTCCGAGCCCGAGGCGGTCCGCGATCAGCCCCAGTTCGGACAGCAGCAGGTAGCCGAGTGCCGCGAATCCGAGGGTGAACTTGATCCCGGCGCAGAGCCCGACGGCGCGGGCCACGGTGTCGCTCGCGAGATCGTGGGTCCCGTGGCCCAGCATCCGCAACAGGCCGATATTCTCCAGCGCTTCGATGGGGATCGCGCACAGGACCGCCCAGGACAGGAACACGCCAACCGCCGGCTGGGGAACGCCGGGCACGTCCGAGATCATGGCGCACGCGAGCGAAAGCAGGAGCGGATAGGTGACCAGGAAGGCGAAGTCTGCCCGCAGATAGGCCCGCGCGACTTCCTTGAGATCCGCGCCCCAGGCGAGAAGGATGGCGCGGACCCGGTCATGGGTCCACGCGAATTCGTAGGAAAGCAGGCCGTGCGGCGCGGCAGGCCCGACGCGCAACTCGCGTGCGGAGTTGGCCAGGACGACCGCGAGCGAGAGGCTCGCTACCACCAGGACTGCCAACAGTACCCAGCGCGCTGTCGGCGACAGAAAGCCGTAGGGATGCATCGTGGTCTCCGCCGGATCCGGGATCCTCACCCGCAGCGAAGGTTACATCAAGCAAGGTGCGCCCGATTGGCGCGACGCGCGCCGGGCGGAATGACCGCGACCGGTGGCCCGGGGGGAGTCCCCGGGCCGGACGATCAGGTCTTGGCTTCGCGTTCCTCGAACCAGCGGTAGAGCGTCGGCACCACCACCAGCGTGAGGAGCGTGGAGGTGATGAGGCCGCCGATCACCACGATCGCGAGCGGCCGCTGCACTTCCGAGCCGGGTCCGGTCGCGAACAGGAACGGGATGAGACCCAGCATCGCCACGGTGGCCGTCATCAGCACCGGCCGGAAGCGCATGGTGCAGCCTTCCACGATGGCATCCCACTGGGCGCGGCCCTCCTGCCGGAGCGTGCGTATGTAGGACACCAGCACCACGCCGTTCAGCACGGCGATACCCCAGAGGGCGATGAAGCCCACCGATGCCGGCACCGACAGGTACTCGCCGGTGACGAACAGGGCGATGATCCCGCCGATGGACGCGAACGGCAGCACGGTGATGATGAGCGTCGCGTAGCGAAGCGAGTTGAACAGCGTGAACAGCAGGAAGTAGATGGCGGCGATGGTGATGGGTACGATGATCGCCAGGCGCGCGGTGGCCCGCTGCATGTTTTCGAACTGGCCGCCCCATTGCACGAAGTAGCCTTCCGGCAGTTTCACTTCCGCTTCGATCGCCTGCTGCGCCTCGGCCACGTAGCCCCCGATGTCTCGGCCTGCCACATTGGAGCCCACCACGATCCGGCGCTTTCCTGTCTCGCGGCTGATCTGCACCGGGCCATCCATCACCTTGATCTCGGCGATGTCCCGCATGGGCACCAGCGCGCCGCCGGGACCCGTGAGCAGGATGTCGGAGATCACTTCCACCTTCTCGCGGAACTCGGGCGGGAAGCGCACGAGCGCGGGAAAGCGCCGCTCGCCTTCGTAGATCTCGGTGGCGATCTTGCCGCCCACGGCGGTTTCGATCACGTCGTGGACGTCCTCGGCGTTGAGGCCATAGCGCGCCATCGTGCGCCGGTTGATGTCGACCGTGAGGTACTGCTGGCCGGTGAGACGCTCTACGCGGAGGTCCTGCGTGCCGGGGACGCGGTTCAGTACGCGAGCGATGTCGTCGCCCACGCGCTTCAGCTCATCCAGGTCATCGCCGAAGATCTTGATCGCTACCTGCGAACGGACACCCGTCACCATCTCGTCGACCCGCTGCGCAATCGGCTGATGCATGATCAGGCTGATGCCGGGGAGGTCCTTCAGCTTGTCGCGGATGACGGCTTCGAAGTCTTCCTGCTTGGAGAATCCCTCCGGCCACTGGTCGCGAGGCAGCAGGGACACGACCGGATCGGAATCGCTCTGCGGCTGCGGATCGGCCGGCGACTCGCCGCGGCCGACCTTCGCCACGACGTCCCGGATACCCGGGATGGTACGCACGCGCTTGGCCGCCTCGAATTCGATCCGCATCACTTCGTCGAACGACATGTTGGGCAGTCGCGAGATCGCCGGCGTGATCGTGTTCTCCTTCAGCGTCGGGATAAACGATTTGCCGAGCAGGGGGAACAGCGACACCGAGCCGATGAGCAGCAGGACCGCCGCGCCGACGGTGACCTTGGGCTTCCCCAGGGCGCCGCGCAGGAGCTTCAGATAGTGCTTCTTGAGAAAGCGGATCGGCGGGGTGTCATCCTCGTGTCCGCCCTTGAGGAAGTACGCGCAAAGCGCTGGCGTCAGGGTGAGCGCTAGCACGAGCGAGACCGACAATGCGATGGCGATGGTGTACGCCAGCGGCGCGAACATCTTGCCCTCCATGCCCTCGAGCGTCATCAGTGGCAGGAACACCAGAATGATGATGCCCACCCCATAGACGACGGGCGTCGCGACTTGCTGCACGGCTTCCAGGATCACGCGAACCTTGCTCTCGCCCTTCCTGTGCGAGAGCTGCCCGAACGCGTTCTCCACGACCACGACCGACGCGTCGACGATGAGGCCGATGGCGATCGCAAGACCGCCCAGTGACATGAGGTTGGCCGAGATTCCGTAGCGGTTCATCACCATGAAGGTGACGAGCGGTGCCAGCACCAGCGAGCAGACGACGATCAGGCTGGAGCGCAGGTCGCCCAGGAAGACGAACAGCACCACGATCACCAGTGCGATGCCTTCCAACAGCACTTTGGTCACCGTCCAGAGTGCCGAATCGACGAGTTCCGTGCGGTCGTAAAAGGGAACGATCTGCATGCCGCCGGGCAGCATGCCCTTGCCGTTGATGTCCGCTACGCGGGCCTTCACGCGCGTGACCACATCCTTGGCGTTGCCGCCGCGGAGCATCATCACGATGCCGCCCACGGCCTCGGTCTGGCCATTCTTGATGAGGGCGCCGACCCGTACGGCCGAGCCGATGGCCACGTCCGCCACGTCCTTGATGAACACCGGCGTGCCGCCTTCCTCCTTGAGTACGATGTTCTGGATGTCCTCGACGGAGCGGATGAGGCCGATGCCGCGCACCAGATACTGCTCGTTGCCCGTCGGCAGGATGCCGCCGCCGGAGTTGGCGTTATTGCGGGACAGGGAGCCGTAGACCTCGTTCAGTGTGACCCGGTAGTGGCGCATCCGGTCCGGATTCACCTTCACGTGGTACTGACGTTCGAAGCCGCCTTGCGAGTTGATCTCTGCCACGCCGGCGACGGACCGCAGCAGCGGCCGCACCATCCAGTCCTGGATAGTGCGTCGTTCCATCAGTTCCTGCTCGCTGAGCGCCTTGCCCTTGTCGGTCGGCTTCTCCAGCGTGTACTGGTAGACCTCGCCGAGGCCGGTCGACACCGGGCCCAGAATCGGAGCGACGTCCTCCGGCAGACGGGATCGGACCTCGATGATCCGTTCCATCACGAGCTGGCGGGCGAAGTACACGTCGACGTCGTCGCGGAACACGAGCGTGATGAGCGACAGCCCATTGCGGTTGAGCGAGCGCATCTCGGTGAGCCCGGGCAGGCCGGTCATGGCGATCTCGAGCGGGACGGTGATGAACCGTTCCACCTCCTCGGGCGAGCGGCCCGGGGCTTCGCTCGCGATCTGGACCTGCACGTTGGTGACGTCGGGGAAGGCATCCACCGACAGGGAATTGAGGGCCCGCACGCCGAATGCCACGAGCGCGACTGCGATGACCACCAGGATGATTCTCTGCTGCAGAGAGAATCGGACGATGGCGTTCAGCATGAGATGGTTTCCTGTGGAGGCGGACTGCGCCCCGAGCGGCTGGCAAAGGTCTGGTGGATGAAGGCGGCCGCGGCGCACGTTCGCCAGGGGAATGAACCCGGCGTCCGGGCCGCCGGGCGATTGTCGCTCACGAGGCCTGTATCGCCAAAGTCGGGTACTCGGAGGTATCGCTCCGAAGGCTCGTGCCTGAACCGGGAACCGTTGACGTGGGCGGGTTCATCGGGGTTCGATCCGGGAGGGACAGCGACGCCAGCCCCCCCGCCAATTCGTTCTCACACCAAAGCCACACAGGTAGTGCGGCGCTCCGATCATCCAGGTTCCGACTGCGCGGGTAAATCGGGAACGGCCGCCTTGCGCCGGCGAAGCGGCGTCTCGAAGATCTTGTAGAGCGCGGGCACGAACAGCATGGTGAGCAGCGTGGCGGTGAGCACGCCGAACACAACGACTGCCGCGAGCGGACGCTGCACCTCGGAGCCGAGTCCCGAGGCGAGCAACATCGGCACGAGGCCAATGTTGGTCAGTGCCGCGGTCATCAGAACGGGTCGGAGCCGATGCTGGCATCCCTCGTAAAGGGATTCGTCGAGGTCCTTGCCTTCGGCGCGAAGGTGCAAGATGTGCGCCACGAGCACGACACCGTTGATGACGGAAATGCCCCACAGCACAATGAACCCGACCGATGCCGGCACGGACAGGTACTGATTCATGATGAACAGGCCAAGGATGCCGCCGATCGACGCCTGGGGAAGCACCGTGATCACCAGCAACGCGTACTTCACCGATCCGTAGAGAATGAAGAGCAGGAACAGAACGGCGAGAATGACGATCGGGATGATGATGGCGAGGGTCCCCATGGCCCGCTGCATGTTCTCGTACTGCCCGCCCCAGACGATGCGATAGCCTTCCGGCAGATCCACCTTCGCGCTGATCTTCGCCTGGGCTTCCTCGACGAACGTCCCCAGGTCCCGGCCGGCGATGTTGATGCCGATGAAGATGCGGCGTTCGCGGTCCTCCCGGCTGATCTGGGTGGGGCCGTCGACCACCTTGATCTCCGCGATGCTGCGAAGCGGAACGGTCGCGCCGCCCGCGGCGGGGACGAGGATGCCGCCAATGACTTCTTCCGACTCCCGGAACTCCGCGGGGAACCGCACGACCGCCGCGAAGCGCCGCTGCCCCTCGAACACATGGGTTGCCGTCTTGCCGGCCAGCGCGGTTTCGATGATGGCATTGACGTCCGCGACATTGATGCCATGCCGTGCGATCGCGTTGCGGTCGATCTTGATGGTGTAGTAGTGCTGGCCGCCCACCTGTTCCACGCGCAGATCCTGGATCCCCTGAACTTCTCGCAGCACGGTCGCAATGCGCTCGGCCTTTTCCTTCAGGATGCCCATGTCCTCGCCGAACAGCTTGACCACGATCTGCGCCCGCACGCCCGAGAGCAACTCGTCCACACGCTGCTGCACGGGCTGGGAGATCATCAGCGACACACCCGGGAGGTCCTTCAGCTTGTCGCGGATCGCGTTCTCGAAGCTCGTCTGGTTCCAGCCTTCGGGCCAGGCGTCGCGGTCCACGAGATTGACGATGGGGTCGGACTCGTTGGGCATCTGCGGATCGGCGGGCGAGTCACCCCGTCCCGCCCGTCCGATCGCGACGGCGATGCCGGGGATCTCGCGGATTCGACGCATGGCTTCCGCCTCGATCTTGGTCGATTCCTCGAAGGAAATGTTGGGGAAGCGCGTCAGGCCCGGGACGATCGCGCCTTCCTGCATGACCGGAATGAACGCCTTGCCGAGCAGGGGAACCAGGCACAGAGACCCCACGAGCGCGGCGAAGGTGGAGGCGATGATCTTCCACGGATGCGCGATGGCCCAGCGCAGCATCGGCGTGTATGGGCGGCGGATCCATCGCATCAGCAGGGTATCTTCCTCTGCGCCGCCCTTCAGGAAGTACGCGCAGAGCGCCGGCGTGATGGTGAGGGCGAGGACCAGGGAGGCGATGAGGCCGATGGCGAGTGTCACGGCGAGCGGCTTGAACAGCTTGCCTTCCATGCCCTCGAGCGCGAGCAGCGGCACCAGCACGAGAATCATGACGATGATGCCGAACATCACAGGCGTGCCCACTTCCGTCGACGCATGCACGACCATTCTCAGGTGGTCCTGCAGTGTCTGCGGCTTGGCGTGACCCAGCCGGGAGTACACGTTCTCCACCACGCAGATCGCGCCGTCGGTGATGAGGCCGATCGCGATGGTGAGGCCGGTGAGAGACATGAGGTTCGCCGACATGCCCAGGTACTTCATGGCGATGAACGTCATCAGCGGGGCCACGATCAGCGTGTTGCTGATGATGAGGCAGGAGCGGATCTCGCCCATCAGAAGAAACAGGACGAGCGTCTTGAGGATCAATGCCTTGGTGATGACGCCCACCATGGTCGCGATGGCACCGTCGACGATGAACGACCGGTCGTAGAAGGGGACGATCTGCAGCCCGCCGGGCAGGAGGCGGTCGCGGTTGATCGCCTCCACCTTGGCCTTGATGTCGGCGGTGATCTTCTTGGCGTTGCCGCCCTTCAGCATCATCACGATGCCGCCGGTGGATTCCGTAGTGCCGTTCTTGATCAGGGCGCCGAACCGGACCTCGTGACCGATCTTGATCTCCGCGACGTCGCGCATGAGCACCGGAATGCCGTTGACTTCCTTCACGACGATCCGGGCGATGTCGTCGACGGATTCGACCAGGCCCACCCCGCGGATGAGGTACTGATCGGAACCGTGGGGCAGGATGCCGCCGCCCGTGTTCGCATTGTTCTGCTCGAGCTGGTGAACGATCTCCTTCACGCTTACCCGATAGTGTCTGAGCCGGTCCGGGTTCGCGAGCACCTGATACTGGCGCACGAAGCCGCCCAGCGAGTTCACCTCGGCCACGCCCGGAATCGACCGCAGCATCGGCCTCACCACCCAGTCCTGGATGGTGCGCCGTTCCATGAGTTCGGCCTCGGTCAGGGCGCGTCCTTCGTCGGCGGGCTTCTCCAGGGTGTACTGGTAGATCTCGCCCAGTCCTGTCGATACCGGACCCAGAACGGGCACGATGCCCTCGGGGAGGTTGTTCCTGGCTTCAATGAGCCGCTCGAGCACCAGCTGGCGACCGAAATAGGTGTCGACGTTGTCCGCGAACACCACGGTCACGAGCGACAGGCCGTTGCGGTTGAGGGAGCGCATCTCCTCGACGCCGGGAATACCCGTGAGCGCCAGTTCGATGGGAACCGTGACAAAGCGCTCCACTTCTTCGGGGCCAAGTCCGGGAGCCTCTGCGGCGACCTGCACCTGTACGGTGGTGACGTCCGGGAAGGCGTCCAGCGTGACCTGAGGCAGGGTCTTGATGCCGAAAGCGATGACGGCAAGGGTGAGCACCAGGACCACCAGTCGCTGGTTCACCGATGCCCGGATGATCTGAGCGATCATGGGAGTGGGTATCCGTATCCGGTGTGACGCCGCGGCGCGGGCGTCACTGAAGGTTCAGTTTGCGTTCGTTGTTCAGGTGGAAGGCCCCTTCGGTCACGACGGTGATGCCGGCGGGAGGACCTTCGAGAATGGGGCGCATGCCGTTCGTCTCCGGTCCGAGAAAGACCGCCGTCAGCGTGTAGCGGTTGTCCCCCTTGCTCGCGAAGATGTAGTCGCGGTTGCCTTCGCGGATGACGGCGTTCACCGGGAGGAGAGCCCGCTGCTGGGGGCGGTCCTGGATGAGCATGGTCGCGAGCATGGCCGGGCGGATGGCGCGATCGGGATTCGCGACTTCGGTGCGGGCAGTCACGGTCCGTGTTTCGGGGTTCACGGTGGAACTCACGAAGACAATGCGGCCCTCGATGTCCTTGTTGCCAAGCGCCGGAATCTGGACGTGCACTACGTCACCCACCTTCACCAGTTCCGACTGCTTCTCGGGGATTTCCGCCTGGATCCAGAGCCGCGACAGGTCGGCGACCGTGAACACCGCGTCGGCCGGCTGGACCACCTGTCCCGGCGAGACGTTCCGCTCGATGATCGTGCCGGCGATGGAGGAGATGATGACGGACTGGGAATTCACCGTGCGGGCCTGCTCCAGCTTGGCGATGGCTTTCTCGGACATGCCCAGCACCACGAGCTGATCGTGGGCAGCGCTCATCTCGGCCTCGGCCTGGGAGAGTTCTGTTTCGCGGCGCTGCAGTTCGGCGGCACCGATGACATCGGCCTCGAACAGCTGCTTGGCCCGCTGCGCGGCGCGCTCGGCGAGCATCTTGGCGGAAAAGGCCTTGAGGAAGCCCAGTTGCGCGTTGGAGAGTTCGGTGCTGTTCAGCACGGCAAGCGTTTCGCCACGGGTCACGTTCTGGCCCACGACGCCCTTGAGTTCGGTCACCCGGCCGGTGACCGAAGAGCCGATCCGCGCGACGCGGGTTTCGTCGACGCTGGCCGCCGCCGGGACCCGGAGCACTTCCCGGTACTCGGAGGTGGCGAGAACGGCGGTCTTGACCCATTTCTGAGTCTCGACGTCCGCGACCACGCTGAGCGGATCGTTGACCGCCTTGGCTTGCGGGGACGGTGACGAGCCGGACGGGGCGGCGGGCTTGGCCGGCTGGGACTTGTCCCCGCAGGCGCCCAGCGCGAGGAGGAGGGTGGCGAGGACTGCAGTGGACAGGGATTTGCGGCGATTCATCGCGCGGTCTCCGGAAGGTCACGGACCGTGAGGCGCTCGATTTCCACGAGCGCGGATTGTTTGTCGAAACGGGCGTTCAGGAAGTCCGCGCGGACGCTGCGCAGCACGCGCTGGGCGTCGAGCACTTCCAGGAAGCCCCGCTCACCGAATCGGAAGGCGGCCTCGGCCACCCGCAGGGCACTCTCGGCCTGACGAATCAGGCCTCCCTCGAAGGCGGCGATCTGCTGGCGTGCCACGAGAAGACGGCTGTGGTTCAGCTCAAGATCGCTGCGCAGCTCGAGACGGGTCTGTTCGGCGATCGAAATGGACTGCTGAAAAGTGGCGACAGCCTCGCCCACCGGGCCCTGGCGCTGGTCCCAGATGGGCAGCGGGATCGCCACTCCGATGAGCGCACGGGCCTGTTCGGGGTCGCGATCGATACCCGCGAACAGCGTGGGGCGGGGCACCTTGAGGGCGCGTTCCGCCTCGAGCCGGCTCTGCGAACGATCGACCTCGGCCTGCACCCGCTTCATGGCCGGGTAGCGCTGCATCATCTGCAGAAACAGGGCGTCGAAGCTTTCCGTTCCCACGGAGTCCGCGAGGTCGGTGGTCACGATCGTGTCGGGCGCCACATCCACGCCGATGAGCGGGCGCAACTGCGCGAGGGCCTGGGTGACCCGCAACCCAGCGCTTGCGGCCTGGTTGGTGGCGTTGGCGAGTTCTGCCTCGATCCGCACCAGCTCGAACTTCGCCCGCTCGCCGACGCTCACGCTGAGGGCGATCCGATTGCGCGTCTGTTCGAGGAGCTTCTGGTTATCGAGCAGCAGTTCGTACTCGGCCCGACGCCGCATGACCGTGTAGAAGGCCTGCTTGACGTCCGCCCGCAACAGCAGGCGAGCTTCCATGGAGGCGAGGCGGGCACTTTCCACGCCTTGCTCGGCGGCGCGGATCCGTGGCGCGCGATGGGAAGGCAGGTCGATCGCCTGTCCGATCGAGACGCTCACCCCCCGACCCGACGTCACTCCGGGCACCCTCGCACGAACCCCGCCGGTCAGCACCTCGATCTCGGGGTTAGGGTAAGCCGATGCCGTCCGGATGCCGCTTCGCGAGCGTTCCAGTTCTGCGGCCGCCGTCTTCAGGCGTGGGCTGTTTTTCTCGGCCAGTTCCAGCGCCTGGGGCAGGGTCAGGGTCGCGACTTCCGCGGCGCGGAGCGCCGTCGGCAGGGCGGTGCCCAACAAGGCGACCAGGAAGAATCGCTTGGCGATTGCTTTCATCGATGATTCCAATGGGGAAATCGGGGACTGCATCGAGCCGTCCGGGCAAATGCCCGGGATTCCTGACCGGCCGGATGGAGTGGGCGCAGTCGGGACGATGCTCGACTTCTTTTTACGGCCGTATGCCGGCCATATTCAGCCCCGAGGGGGAGGATGCGGTCTTTCCGGAAAGCGTTGCGGACCCGGATCGGATACCGGACGCAGAATTGCAGCAAGGGGATAAAGAGCTTGCGCGGCAGGCGCAGAGGTCGTGAGCGGAGGGTCGAGGTCCGTGGCGGCGAAAGGCGACGAGGTGTCGAGCGCGCTCGGGGTAGCCGATACGAACTCCTTGTCCATTTCCTGGGCGTCGGCGCGGTCCATCGTCACCATATCGGTGCCGAGGCCGCCCAGCAGCAGGACGAAGGCCAACAATACCCAGCGGGCAAATCGCAGAAAACCACCCAAACGCAAAATCCCTCTCCAGTTATTCATTGAGGCGTTCCGACCGGGATAGCTCACAGTACCCCGCTTGGTTCGGCCGAAGCCCGGATAAGTTCCGCAACTACTGGCCCAAGCAACGGTTTTTCCGAATTACTCGACAGACCGAGGCCGATCTGCCGAGTCCGAGAATCCATCCGACCGGATCGAGACTCAGGGGCTTGAGGGTGCGACACCGGAAAGCGAGTCGTTTGCCCAGGCAAGCACCCTACGCAAGCGAGGTACCAGGAGGTCCTTCGCAGGCTCCAGGGGAAGCCAGCGGTACTCGTGGTGCTCCGGCCGGCCCGTCTCGGGCGACGGGTCGAGACGCACATCACCCCGACTGCACTCGGCGAGATGGTATCGGACGACCTTGCCACCGGCATAGGGCTCGGTCTCGATCCAGACCTCCCCCCAGCGAAATTCGAGTTCCGTCAGGGCCGTTTCCTCTCGGGTCTCGCGGATGGCCGCATCCAGGCTGGTTTCCCCCGACTCGATGCCCCCCTTGGGGAAGTCCCAGTAACCGTAGGCCCGCAGCAGCAGGAAATGCCAGGTCTCGCCGCGACGGCGAACGACGACGATTCCGGCGGAACGACGAGTTCCCATCTGCCAGGCCCCACGAATTGCGCGAAGCGCGCCCCATGCATCCATCCGGCATTTCGCCGGGTGACCCGCATCTTGACACAACCCCGGCCCCACGGCGTTGCACGGCGCAGCGTCGCCGCACTCAACCGGAGCGGCTCTTATGCCGAAAACACAGGTCATGACACCGATCGGGGCGGGACCGCAGCCATGAAGCATCCGAAACACCTCCGGGAACAGGGATTCACCCTCATCGAGATCATGGTGGTCGTGGTGATACTGGCGATCCTGGGCGCCCTCGTGGTGCCGAAGATCATGTCCCGGCCCGACGAGGCCCGGGTGGTGGCAGCCCGGCAGGACCTCGGCGCCGTCTCCCAGGCGCTGAAGCTCTATCGCCTCGACAACCACCGTTACCCCAGCACGGAACAGGGCCTGGACGCACTCATCCGCCGGCCGACGACCCAGCCGGTAGCGGTGAACTGGCGGACCGGCGGCTATCTCGAGAAGCTGCCGCGGGACCCGTGGGGCACGCCTTATCAGTATCTGCAGCCGGGCCAGCGCAGTGAGTTCGACCTGTTCAGCCTTGGTGCGGACGGGCAGCCGGGCGGGGCGGGCACCGACGCGGACCTGTCAGCGAACGATCTGCCGTGATTCTGTCGCGCGGCTTCAGCCTGGCCGAAGTGCTCGTCGTGACCGCCATTCTCGCGGTCACGGGGGCGATGACGCTTCCCTCGTTCGTGGACACCGATGCCATCCGCTGCTCCCGGGAGGCAGGGCGCCTTGGCGCGCTTGTCGACGGGGCGGCCAGGGAGTCGCTGTTGTCCGGACGGGCCGTCTCCGTGGTCCTTGCGGCCGACGGGTATCGCTTCGAGGTTCGGGATCGCGACGGCGGATGGACGCCCGTGCGCGAGGGCTCCCTGCCGGCGAACCGCTACCCGGACGGCATTCGCATGGCCTTCGCGCAGGTGGACGGCAATGCGCTCGGGCCCGACGGGCGCCTGGCGTTCTCGCCCGTCGGGGACCATCCGCCGTTCCTGATCGAACTGGCGCATGAGGCCGGCCGGGTGCGGATCGTGGGGTCCGGCATCGGGGACAGTCATGTCGAGACGCGCTGACGGGCGCCGCGTCGGGTGCGCCGGACTCGCACTGGTCGAGCTTCTGGTGGCTCTGGTCGTTCTCGGCGTGGTTCTCACCGCCGGGTGGCGGGCGGCCTCCGCGGCTTCCGAACGGCAGGCGCTCGTTCGCGACCGGATCTACGCGCAATGGGTGGCGCAGGATGCCCTGGCCCGCTTGCGCGCGCAGCGGCTTTGGCCTGCCGTGGGGAACCGTGAGTACGAGGCGACGCAGGGCGGACGCGCGTTCGTGGTCCGGGAACAGGTGACGACTACGCCAAATCCGGCGTTCCGGCAGGTGCGTCTGCGGGTCCACGAGGCCGGCGACAGCGGTCAGGACCTCACAGAACTCGTGGGCTTCGTGCGCGAGCCCGGGGACAGGCCGAGATCATGATCGCGCACCGGGGGTTCACGCTGGTCGAGGTGCTCGTCGCGCTCGTGGTGCTCGCGGTCGGGTCGACGCTGGCCTACCGCGCGCTCGATCTGTTCCAGACCGGCACCCACCGCCTCGCGGACGAAAGCCGTGCGCTGGCGCGCATGGTCTCCGTTTTCGCGAGGATGCAACTGGACGTGGAGCGTGCCGTGAACGCGCGTCTGTACGACCGGCAGCAGCGGGAAGTGCCGCTGATGCGGTCGGTCCCGGATGCCGGCGTGACGGAATGGTCGGCGGGCTTCGAAGTCGTTCGCGCCGGCGGGGATTCCCGGCAGGGGCGCGCGAGGCGCGTCTCGTATCGCCTCAGCGGCGATCGGCTGGAGTACGGTCTCTGGCCGGACACTGACGCCGTGCCGGCGCCCGTCGAGACATTCACCCTGCTCGAGGGCGTTCGCGCGTGTCGCGTGCGGTTCCTCGATGCGCAGGGGCGGTGGGCCGGGGCCCTCGCAGGCGCGTCGCCCGCGCTGCCCCGTGCCGTGCAGGTGGAACTCGACGTCACCGGCATCGGCCTCGTGCAGAGGACCTTCGCCCTGCCATGAAGAACGAACGCGGCGCCGCGCTGCTGCTGGCCCTCGGTGTCGTCGCCACGGTGGCGGTCATCCTGTCGGACGTGCTGATGCAGGGGCGGCTCACGATGCGCGCGGCCGAAAACGGCCTCGCCCAGGCCCAGCTGAGACAGGTGGCGATTGCCGGCACGCAGTGGGCCCAACTGGTCCTCGACGATGACGCGCGCACGAGCCTCGCCGATTCGCTGAACGAGGCCTGGGCGGTCCGTCTGCCGCCGACGCCGGCGGAGGGCGGGCGCATCGCCGGGCGCATCGTGGACCAGCAGGGCCTGTTCAATGTGAACAATCTCGTGGGCGGCGGGCGTGCGCATCCGCCCGCGGTGGCGCAATTCCAGCGTCTTCTCGCCACTCTCTCGATCGATCCGTCGGTGGCCGACGCCGTCGTGGACTGGCTGGACAGCAACGATGAGATGTCGGGCAGCGGTGGAGCGGAAGGCGGCTTCTACGCGCGGCTCGATCCGCCCCGGACGATCGCCAATCACACGCTGGTCGATGTGTCCGAACTGCGGGCAGTTCGCGGCGTCACGCCCGCCGTCTTCGACAAGCTGGCGCCATTCGTGTCTGCGCTGCCGGTGCGCACCACGATCAACGTCAACACCGCGCCCCCGGAAGTCCTGGTCGCCGTGATGCCAGGGTTGTCCATCGAGGAGGCCCGCGCGCTCGACGCACGACGGCGCACCTCGCCGTTCCTCCAGCGCGATGCCTTCCTCGGCGCGCTGCCGTCGACTGTTGCGTCCCGCGCCGAAAGCGATATCGATGTGTCCTCGCGCTACTTTGCCATCACGGTCGAGGCGGCCAGGGACGACAACGTCGTGAACATGCGCACGCTGGTCGAGCGCGAACAGGCGACGCCCGCCCGCGTCGTGTACCGGAGTTTCCAATGAGTCACCTCCGTATCCTGCTGCCCGAAGCCCCGGCGGATGCCGGTCTCCCGCTTCGGTGGGCACTCCTCGACCACGGCGGACGGGTCGTCGACGAAGGCGAAGGGTCGGTGGCTTCGCTGCCGGTCGCCGCGACGGTGAGCGGCATCGTGCCCGCCGGGCGCGTGACAGCGGTGCGCGCGGTGCTTCCCGTGGTGAAGGGCGCCCGCCTGGAAGCGCTGCTCCCGTACCTAGTGGAAGATGCTGTGGCCGACGACCCCGCCGGCCTGCAGGTGGTCCCGATCCGTCCGCGGTTCGGCGCCATGACGACGCTGCATGTGGTGTCACGGGCGTGGCTGCAGGGTTGGACCGTCGTCCTGGCAGACGCGGGGAGGCCTCTCACGCAAGCGATCGCTGAGTTCCTCCTCCTCCCGTCGGCTGCGCCGGACTGGACGGTCGCGGCGGACGGGAACGGGACACTAATGCGCAGCGGTGCTGCGGAGGGCGCCAGCCTCGACGCACCGGAAGGCGTGGAACCGCCGATCGGCCTGCGTCTGGCCCTGGACGCTGCGCGGCGCGACGGAGAACTCCCCCGTGGCATCGTGCTGTGTCCCGGCGAATCGACCGGGGCCGACGTCGCGAAGCGGTGGTCGGACGTACTGGGCGTCCCGGTGCGGCTCGGAGCGCCGTGGGACTGGCGCACGGCGCCGATCGACGCCGGCGCCAACCTGCTCGCTGCAGCCAATGCCGTCGCGCACCGTGAAGCGCTGTGGCGACGTCTGCGGCCCGGTATCGCGGCAGGCATTGCAGCGCTGGCCGTGCACGCCGTCGCGAGCGGGATCGACTGGTATCGCGACCTACAGCAGCGCGACGACACGCGGGCCGCGATGCGTGCGATGTTCCAGAGTACCTTCCCCGAGAGCCGAAACATCGTGGACCCGGCGCTGCAGATGGCGCGCAAGCTGGAGGAAGCGCGAAGGGCATCGGGCGAAATTGCGGACACCGACCTGCTCGGTCTCCTCGCCGCGATGGAGCGCGCAGGCCGCAAGGTGCCGCCCGCTGCACTTCATGCCGTTCGCTTTCGCGAGGGCGTGCTCGAACTCGATGTGGCACCCGTTGCAGCGCGCGAGGCGGGTGCAGTGGCTGATACGCTGCGCTCGCAGGGGTTCGCCGGCACGCGTGTCGATGCGGGCGGAAAGGATGCCGCCGTGCTGCGTGTTGCGAGGCATTCCCCGTGAAGGCACTGCGCACCCGATGGGCCGCGTGCACGGAACGTGAACGGCTCGCGCTACGTTTCGGCGCGCTCGGCATCTTTCTGGCCGCGTGCTATGCACTCATCGTCGACCCTGGCGGCACCGCGCGATCGCGACTCGATCACGAAGTACCGGTGCTGACCGGCGAACTCGTGCGCATGCGACAGGCGGCAGGCGAAGTGGCGACGCTGCGCGCCAAGAGCGTGGCGGTCCCCGTCGATGCAGCTGCCCTGCGCTCGGCGGTCGTGGAGTCTGCTCGCCGTCACGGTGTGGCCGTCCGCGCGGAGGACACGGATCTCGAGCCCGCAGGCACGCTGCGGGTGCGTTGCGCGCCGACGTCTGCCGCGGGCATCCTCGACTGGCTGCACGACCTGCACACGCGACGTGGTGTGCAGGTGGTCGAAGCCGACCTGCGTTCCAGTGACGGCGCGCTGTCGGGCGTGATCCGATTCGCTTCGGTACAGTGAGGCTGCCTGCCTTTCCACGGTGGGCAGGCTGGCCGCTCGTGGCGGGGGTGGCGTATCTCCACTTTCTCTTAGTCTGGGCACCCGCCCGCGTGGTCGGCTGGATCCTGCCGATCGTCTCCGATGGCAACGTGCACATCGTCGCGGCGGACGGTTCCGTCTGGCAAGGCAGCGGGGAACTGCGCGTCGCGGTGCCGCGGTCCGATCACGGCGTTTCGCTCGGTACGTGGTTCTGGCGATGGAATGCCGCAGCGATGTTCCGGGGCGAGGCTTCGTTCGATGTCCGAGCCCGGCGTGCAGAACGCTGGGGTCGAGTGACATGGCAAGCGGACGGCGTAGCGATATCGGACCTGCAGGCGGAGCTTCCCGCTTCGCTGCTGGCAGCGGTGCCCGCATTCGCCGGCTACCGCCCGGACGGGACCCTCTCGATCGAAGTGGTCCAACTATCGATGTCCCCCGAAGGGCGGTTGCGCGGCCAGGGGAAGGTACGCTGGCGCGATGCCGCCCTCGGTGCCATCACCACCGCCGCCATGGGCGAGTCTCTGCTGGAGTTTTCCGGGCGTGATGGCCAGACCATGGCGTTCACGGTCCGGCCAGTGCGCGGGCCGGTGGAGGTGTCGGCGCGGGGCGAGTGGCTGCAATCGGCCGCTGTGATCGCCAGCGGCGAGATCGCGCTGGCCGAGGCGGGATCCGCCTGGAAGCCGTGGCTGGATTCCGTGGCGCAGCGCTTGAATGACCACCGGTATCGGTTTGCGTTCGACGTGCGGACGGACTCGAGTCTGTCGCCGCCGACCGCCGAACGGGCGCCGGCTCGGCTCGCCCGGCACCCCTGATCCCGGCGCTGCCGCACCGCACGATTCTCCGCTGCGCCTGGCTGGGCGACAATGGCGCACAGCGCCTCGCGCCCACGGAACTGTCGCCATGAGTCTCACGTTCGAACCGCTGCATCCTCTGTTCGTCGCCCGCGTCACCGGCGTCGACCTCCCCACGGTCGAGGATCCCGCCGTGCTGCACGCGCTGCGCGTTGGCATGGATCGGTACGGCGTGCTGGTGTTCCACGACCAGCACTTCACCGACGCCTCGCAGATGGCGTTCGCGCGGCGCTTCGACGGGGAACTGCATGCGAAGACTGGCGCGGCGGCCCTGGGCGCGAGCCGGCTTGGCACGGAAGCCGTCGCCGACATCTCCAACGTGGACGAAGCGGGGGAGTTGCTGGCCGCCGGCGACCGTCGCCGCATGTACGCGCTGGGTAATCGGTTGTGGCACACGGATGCGTCATTCCAGGATCCGCCCGGACGCTATTCGATGCTCTCGGCGCGCGTCGTGCCGGCGGTGTCGGCCGACACGGAGTTCGCTGACATGCGGGCGGCGTACGACGCGCTCGATCCAGACATCAAGGCGCAGATCGAAGGCCTCCATGCTCACCACTCCATCGCGCATTCCCGCCGCACGCTGGGGTTCGATTTCTCGGAGGAGGAGTCACGCAAGCTCGAAGGCGCGGTGCATCCGCTCGTGCGGGTCAATCCGCGCACCGGCAGGCGCTCCCTGTACGTGGCTTCGCACGCGTCGCGCATCGTCGAGATGCCTGTGCCCGAAGGGCGCCTGCTGCTGCTCGATCTGATGGAACACGCGACGCGCGACCGCTACGTTCACCGCCACGCGTGGCGTCCGGGGGATCTCGTCATCTGGGACAACCTGGCCACCATGCATCGCGGGCGGCCCTTCGACGACACGAAGCATCGGCGCGAACTCCGGCGTGTCACCACGCTGGACCTGCCGCTCGCGTGACGCGTACAGCGCGAATGAGCGGCAACACAGCGCCCGCCATCGTTCGCGCGTATCTCTGGCATGACCGGCGGTCGCGATGACGGTAGCCGAAGGGTCGCGACGCAGCGCCCGTCACGTGCTGGGCATGGATCTCGGCACCAGCAGCCTGAAGTGCGTGGTGCTCGACGAAAGCGGCGCCGTACTCGCTTCGGCCTCCCGCTCCTATCCCACGCAGAGCCCTCATCCCGGATGGGCAGAGCAGGACCCCGCTGACTGGCTCATTGCCCTGAAGGCAGCGATCGCCGATCTGCGCGCGCAGAGCGACGATCTGATCGACCGCGTCGCCGCTGTCGGTGTTTGCTCGGCCGCGCACATCCCTGTGCTGCTCGACGCGGAGGACCGCGTCCTGCGTCCCGCCATTCTTTGGAGCGATCAGCGCAGCAGTGCCGAGGTCGCTGCGCTGCGAGCGGAGCACGGCGCGCTGCTCGAGACCACCGCTTTGAACGAAGCCGGCTGCACCTGGACGCTGCCGCAGTTGCTGTGGGTCTGGAATCACGAGCCGGACGTGCTGCCGCGCGTGAGCGGCTTCCTCAGCTCGAAGGACTACCTCGTTTCTCGGCTGACCGGCGAAAGGATCATGGACCACGGCAGCGCGGCCGCGACGCTCATGCTCGATGCCCAGCACCGGCAATGGTCCGCGGACATTCTGAAACTGAGCCGGCTCCCGGACTCGGCGGTGCCGCCGCTGGCGAGTCCTACGGATATCGTGGGGCACATCACGTCGGAGGCCGCCGTCGCCTTCGGTCTGCCGGCGGGCATTCCCGTCGTGGCCGGGACGCTCGATTCCGCCGCCGAGATGCTGGGTTGCGGTGTGCTCGCTTCCGGCGAGGCCGGCATGGTGCGGGTGGGCAGTGCCGGCGGCGTGATGGCGGTCACGGACCGGGCGGCGTTCCACCACGGCGTGATCACGTACCCGCATGTCATCGGGGACCGCTTCTACAAGCAGGCGGGCACCAACGCCTGCGCCACGTCGCTCAAGTGGATCCGTGATCTCGGCCAGGCCCTGCCCGGTGCGGATGCGACGGCCTTCACCTACGAAACCATGGATCGTCTCGCTGCGGACGTGGCGCCCGGGGCAGAAGGGCTGATGTTCCATCCGTATCTGCAGGGGGAGCGCGCGCCGCACTGGAACGCCGACGTGCGGGGGAGCTTCACCGGTTTGGATCTGCGCCATGGCTGGCCCCACATGGTGCGGGCCGTGATGGAGGGGGTGGCCTTCTCGCTGCGGGACGGGCTCGCCATGTTCGAGCGCGACGAGCTCGGGATGACGTCCGCCGTGATGTCCGGCGGCGTGGTGCGCAGCCCCGTGTGGACGCAGATCATCACCGACGTGCTGGGCATGGAGACCCGCACCATCAGGCACGGCGATTCCGCCCTCGGCGCGGCCATGCTGGCCGCCATCGGTGCGGGTCTGTTCCAGGATGTCGCGCACGCCGTCTCGGTGTGCGTGGTGCCCGAGGCAACGCAGCGGCCGGTGACTGAAAACACCGAACGCTATGCCGCCCTGTTCGGGCGCTATCGGCGGGTCGGCAGCTTTCTCGTGGAACTCGCGGAAAGCCGCTGAGACGGCTTCACTCGCTCGACAGGATGACGTTGCGCACGATCGGGTAGATCTGGTGCTGCCAGCGCTTGCCGCTGAACACGCCGTAGTGCCCGACGCCGGCCTGCATGTGGTGCTTCTTGCGGTACGGGCGAAGACTGGTGCAGAGCTCGTGGGCGGCCAGCGTCTGGCCCAGGGCGCAGATGTCGTCCTTTTCGCCTTCCACGGTGAGCAGGGCGGTCCGGCGGATCGCCTTGGGGTCCACCATTTCGCCGTGCCAGCGCATCCGGCCCAGCGGCAGCGCATGCTCCTGGAACACCTCGCGCACGGTTTCCAGGTAGAACTCGGCCGTGAGGTCCAGCACGGCGAAGTATTCGTCGTAGAAGGTGCGCGTGGCTTCCGCCTTCTCGTGCTCGCCGTCCACCAGATGCTGGTACAGGTCGGCATGCGCCTTCACGTGGCGTTCCAGGTTCATCGACATGAAGGCCGAGAGCTGCACGAAGCCCGGGTACACGCGGCGACCGGCGCCTTCGAACCGGGGCGGGACGGTGGCGATCAGGTTTCGCTCGAACCAGCCGATCGGGCGGCTCGACGCCAGCTCGTTCACCTTGGTGGGATTGATCCGCGTGTCGATGGGGCCGGCCATGAGCGTCAGGCTGCGAGGCTGCGCCGGGTGGTCCTGCTGGGCCATCACCGCGGTGGCGGCGAGCGCCGAGACGCAGGGCTGGCACACCGCCAGGAGGTGCGACCCCGGCCCCATCACCTCCAGAAAACGGATGATGTGGTCCGTGTACTCGTCCAGCCCGAAGTCACCGTGAGCGAGGCTCACGTCCCGCGCGTTGTGCCAGTCGGTGATGTAGACATCGTTCTCGGGCAGCAGCGTCTGCACCGTTCCGCGCAGCAGCGTGGAGAAATGGCCCGAAAGTGGTGCAACGACCAGCACCCTGGGCTGGGCGACCGGCGTGTCCTTGCGGAAGTGGAGCAGGGTCCCGAAGGGGGTCACGAGGGCGGATTCCTCGATGACATCCACTGCCTTCCCATTGACCGACACGTGCGGAATGCCGAACTCCGGGCGGTGATGCGTAAGGCCCGCCCTGGCGATCAGCTCGTGCGCCGCGGCGAGATTGCGGCCGAATCCCTCTGCGAACGGGGCGCCCCAGGGGGTTTCCAGGGCGGAGAGGTAGGCCGAGGAAGCCGCCCGCACGGGGGCCATGAGGTCCGACAGTGCCTGGTAGGTCAGGTAGATCATCCCTTGTGTTTCCGATGGCCCGTTCGCGTGTCCCGAGCGGCTGGGCCGCGGTTGCCGCCCATTTCCTAGCTTGGTCTGTTCCATGCTGTACTCGAACCATGCCCGACCTTCCGAACGCATCGACACGTCATGCCCCAGGCCACGCTCACCATCAGTAGCAAGAACTATTCGTCCTGGTCCCTCCGGGGCTGGTTGCTGTGCCGGATGGCCGGTCTCGCCTTCACGGAGAAGGTGATGCCCGCGGACGATCCGTCGACGCGTGCCGAGCTGCTGCTCCTCTCGCCGTCGTTTCTCGTCCCCTGTCTGGAACACAACGGCATCCGCGTCTGGGACACCCTCGCCATCGCCGAGTACCTCGCCGAGATCCGGCCCAAGGCGCAGCTCCTGCCCGAAGATCGTGCGGCCCGTGCCCATTGCCGTGCCATCTGCGGCGAGATGCACTCCGGCTTCGCCAATCTCCGCTCGGCACTGCCGATGAACCTCAAGGCGCGCTACCCGGGCTTCAAGGTGTGGGCCGGAGCGCAGGCCGACATCGATCGAGTCACCGCGATCTGGCGCGAGTGTCTGGAGACCTATGGCGGTCCGTATCTGTTCGGCAAGCTCAGCGTGGCGGACGCCATGTACGCGCCGGTGTGCACCCGGTTCCTGACTTACGATGTCACGCTCGACGCCGCCTGCAGTGCCTATCGCGACCGCATCCTGTCGCTGCCGGACGTGGTGGAATGGGCTCAGGCCGCGCTCACCGAGCCGGACGAGGTGGAGGAACTCGACGCGGAGTTCTGAGCGGGCGCGCACGCGCCGACGCTGCACTACAGTAGGGAGGCGACATGAACAATGCACTGGACACGGCCGTCATCGGGCAGGAAGACGACACGGATCTCCGCGAGGACACCCGCTACCTCGGCCGGCTGCTTGGCGACACGCTGCGAGAGCAGGAGGGCGACGAGATCTTCGAGCTGGTGGAGCAGATCCGCCAGACGGCGATCCAGTTCCGCCGGGGACGCGATGCCGATGCCCAGCGCGTGCTGGACGACATGCTGCACGGCCTCGATCACGATCGTGCCGTGGTCGTCATCCGCGCGTTCGCCCTCTTCTCGCTGCTCAGCAACATCGTCGAGGACCTCCATCGCAACCGTCAGCGCCGCGCGGCCCGCATGGCCGAGCCCGGCCGCCCGGAAGCGGGGAGCGTCACCGCCGCGCTGGAGCACGTCATCCGTTCGGGCGTCGGGCGGGAAGCGCTGAAGGACTTCTTCTCTGGGGCCCTCGTGTCGCCCGTGCTCACGGCTCACCCCACCGAGGTGCAGCGGCGCAGCATCCTGGAGTGCCAGCGCGAGATCAACCGGCTGCTGATCCAGCGCGACCGGATGCACTTCACGCCCGAGGAGGCCGCCGACAACGAGGAATCCCTGCGCCGCGAAGTGCTGGTCCTGTGGCAGACACGGCTGCTGCGCACGGTCCGACTCACCGTGAAGGACGAGATCGAGAACGGCCTCGCTTACTACCGCAGCACGTTCTTGCGCGAGGTCCCGCGCGTGTACGGCGCGATCGAAGCCGTGCTGGGCAGTCGGGAGGATCTCGCCGACATCGATGTGCCGCCGTTTCTCGTGCCCGGGTCGTGGATCGGCGGCGACCGCGACGGCAATCCGTTCGTCACGGCGGAAGTGATGCTGCATGCCGCACGGCAGCACTCGATCATGGCGATGAACTACTACCTGGAGACCGTGCAGCAGCTGTTCGGGCGCATGAGCCTGTCGAACCTGCTCGTCGCGCCGCCGCCGGAACTCGAAGCCCTCGCGGAGAAATCGCCGGACACCTCCGACTTCCATCTCCACGAACCCTACCGCCGCGCCTTCGCGCAGATCTACGCGCGGCTCGCGGCGAGCGCCACGGCGCTCGGGCATCCGACGCCGCTGCACCGCCCGCTGGGCGAACGCGAGCCCTATGCGGGCGCCGACGAATTCATCGCCGACCTCGACGTCGTCATCGCCTCCCTGGAGCACCAGGGTTCCCGCCGTATCGCGCGCGGTGCCGTGGGGGAACTGCGCCGGGCCGTCGACGTGTTCGGGTTCCATCTGTGTCCGCTCGATCTGCGGCAGCACAGCGGCATCCACGAAGCCACCGTCGCCGAGCTGTTCGCCGTCAGCGCGGGGCGTCCCGGCTATGCGGAACTCGACGAGGCCACCAAGATCCAGTGGCTGCTGGACGAACTGGCTACGGCGCGTCCCCTGCGTTCGCCCTACGTCCGCTATAGCGACGAAGCGAAGGGAGAACTGGAAATCTTCGCGGCCGCGGCCGAGATCCACAGCCGCTATGGTGAACGCGCGCTGCAGAACTACATCATCTCCAAGGCCGACAGCGCCAGCGACATGCTGGAAGTGGCGCTGCTGCTGAAGGACGTGGGCCTGCTGAAGCCGGGCGAATCGCCCGAGGTCGCGGTCAACATCGTGCCGCTGTTCGAGACCATCGACGATCTGCGTGCCTGCGCACGCATCATGGACGCCATCCTGTCGCTCCCGCTCTACCGCAAGCTCGTGGACAGCCGCGGTGGCATCCAGGAAGTAATGCTGGGCTACTCTGACAGCAACAAGGACGGCGGCTATCTCACCGCGAACTGGGAGCTCTACAAGGCCGAGGTGGAACTCGTGCGCGTGTTCGCGCGCCACGGCGTGACGCTGCGCTTCTTCCATGGCCGGGGCGGCACGATCGGCCGCGGCGGCGGCCCGAGCCATCTCGCCATCCTCGCGCAGCCACCCGGCACGGTGAACGGCCGCATCCGACTCACGGAGCAGGGCGAGATCATCGCCAGCAAGTACGCGGACCCGGAGATCGGACGCTACAACCTCGAGACGCTCGTCTCCGCCACGATGGAAGCGACGCTGCTGGAGCGCCCGGGCGCCGACGCCGAGGTGGATGGCTTCCACGAGGTGATGGAGGAACTGAGCCGCCATGCGCTCAAGGCGTATCGCGGGCTCGTGTACGAAACGCCGGGTTTCGAGACCTTCTTCTGGCAGGCCACGCCCGTGGGCGAGATGGGCGAGCTCTACCTCGGCAGCCGGCCTGCGTCGCGCAAGAAGTCCACGCGGATCGAAGACCTGCGGGCGATCCCCTGGGTGTTCAGCTGGTCACTCGCGCGCATCATGCTGCCCGGCTGGTACGGGTTCGGGTCGGCCGTGAGTGCCTTCATCGCGAACCATGGTACCGACGGTCTGCTGCGGCTGCAGCGCATGCATCGCGACTGGCCGCTGCTGCAGTCCCTGCTGTCGAACATGGACATGGTGCTGGCGAAGACCGACATGGGCGTGGCGTCGCGCTATGCCGATCTCGTGCAGGACGGTCAACTGCACGAGCGGGTGTTCGGGCGCATCCACGCCGAATGGAAACTCACCATCCGGCATCTGCTCGCCATCACCGGTCAGCCGGGTTTGCTGGCTTCCAACCCGTCGCTTGCGCGGAGCATCCGGCAGCGGTTTCCGTACATCGACCCGCTCAACCACCTGCAGGTGTCGCTGCTCCAGCGCTACCGGGGCGGCGAGACGGAAGGGAAAGTGAAGCGCGGCATCCTCATTTCCATCAACGGCATTGCCGCAGGGCTGCGCAACAGCGGGTGATCGGAGCGCGGCGTCCGGGTGATTCGGGCCCGCGCGGCCGATCAGGTCTTGCGTGGGCGATCCCACGGCACCAGGTCGAAACGCTGCCGGGCGTGGATGCGAAGCGCAGTGAAATCCGAAATGTCTACCGTGAGAATCTTCCGCAGGCCGGTCGTCTCCGCCAGTCGCACGAGCGAGAGATCGGCATAGTCGAGGTCGAGGTCGGCGTACTTCGAGGCCAGCGCGGCGATGCGGCGATGGGCTTCGGGGTCGGGCTCTCCCACGACCACTGCGCCATCCGCGACTGCCGAAAGCCAGTGGTGCATCTGCGCGGGCGTCAGAAAGAAGCAGGTTTCGACGATGACGGCTTCGGTAGTGACGAGACCGCCGTGAAACACTGACAGGAACGACCGTGCGGCCTCGTGGCGCGAGTCGCGCGGATCCGCGAGCGCCTTGAAGAATCCGGTGTCGGCGAGGACCTGTGGCTTGGGCATGGGACGCGTGCCTACCCGGTACGCCGTTTCGTCAGACGCTGTCGGGCGGCCTTGCGCACGCCATCCTTGTCGGCGGGTTCGCCTTCCCATCGCCTGGCAACGCCGCCCCCCGTGAACGGATGGTCGAGCAGGGGATGCCGGCCCCGCGGAGCATCCGAACGCGCGAGGAATTCGGCAAGGGCTGCCTGGATGACCTCGCTCTTGTTCGACTGACTCTGCACGCAGTACTCGGCCAGGTCTTCCTCGACCTTCGGGGGCAGGCGGACGGAAATGGGCATGTTGGTCTCGCTGTAATACAGTGACTGTTACTGTATTACATTGAAGTGTCCGGGCGCAAGAGGCCCCGATTCCGCGTTGCGAGTGTTCTCTTCAGCGCTTCCCCCGCAGACGCTGCGCGTCCTCCTCGATGCGCGCGGCGGCTTCCCGCACCTTGGCCCAGCCGTACCAGTGCATGTAGTCCGGGTTGGCGTGGAAGGCGCCCTGGATGGCGCGCATGCGGTACTCCAGGAACATGAGGTGGAGTTCCTGTTCGATGCCGGTCGGCGCGTCGTAGAACTGCAGAAGGTCGGGGGCGAATTTCCATGTCGAGGGCGTCTTCAGCACGCCGTCCTTGTAGAGCCGCGTGACGGTGCGGATGGAGCGGGCCATGATCTTGTCCACTTCGCGGATCACGCCGTCCGCGGCGCCCAGCTTGTTCTCCGCGAACTTGCGCGAATGGCAGCCCGCGCAGATCTTCACCATCTTCTCGCGGGACTCCGCGAACTCTTCCCTGGAAAGTCGGGCGACCTTCGCTGCCTTCACGGCCTCGAGCCTTTCGGTGGGTTTGCCGTCGGCATCAAGCACGCCGAGCGCCTGGAGGATCGTGACGCGGTCTTTCAGCCACTCGGGGTCGTCCTCGGGCAGCCGCACGGCGAGGAAGCCCCAGGCGGTCCCGACGCTGTGCGACCCGTCGGCCATGTGGCAGGTCTGGCAGGTGGGGCCGCGGCCGCTCGACGGATCGATCTCCCACAGCGTGCCGTGCTTGGATGTCGACCACATTTCCCACTGCGGATGATCGAAGCCCATGTGACAGGTGCGGCACGCGCGCGGGTCGCGGGCCTCCTTCTTCGAGAAGGCGTGCCGGGTGTGGCAGGAGTCGCATGCCGCGCTGCCGTAGTGGCCGGAAGCGCCGGCCGGCTTGTCGCCGATCTTGTGACAGCCGGAGCAGCCCGCGAGTCCGGCGCCCACCACCTGCGCCGGCTGGTGACGCAGCATCGGCATGGCTTCCATGGCGGTCCACGCGAGGGAATGCTTGCCCTGACGGTGCTCCAGCACCTGCTTGACGTGGCAGGTGGCGCAAGTCTCCGGCGTGGGCATCTTCGCTTTCGCGACATCGGCCTCCGAGGTGTGGCCCGTACCGTGGCAGGTGATGCAGGTCGTGACCTTCGCCATCTTCCCGGCCTTGTGTTGGGCGACGATGCCGGGCGTCACGGTCTCGTGACAGCCGACGCAGTCGGCATGTCCGAAACCGCTTCCCGCCAACAGACCGACAACGAGACCGATCCCCATGCAGAAGCGGATCGTGCGGGTGGCTCGTTCCATGTGGTTGCTCCCGAGGTCATGGTCCGGCCAGTCTGCACCGCGGTGGTGCGAGCTCGTGTTGACCTGGATCAAGTGTCCGGCTGGGCTCCTCGGCCCCGCGGGCCTGGAAGAGACCGTGGTCTCGGGGAGCATCGAGCGCCCGAGAGAGTCCTTCTCGGGGTTTGCAGTTCGTAGCCCGGGCTTCGCCCGGGAGCGCTATCGAACTCATCGTCGTCGCTCGAGCGGAGGTGGCAGCAACGGCTGTCGATCGGAACGGCGCCGGGCAGCTTGGTGTACGGGCTCGATGACCGTCCGTCAGCGGCTGTCACGGCGTTGAAACCGTCGTCACCTAGCCTCCGAGGGCTTTTCGAATGGAGTTCCTGCGTGCATTCAAAGCTCCTGTGGTTCTCGTCCTTGGTATGGGTGGCGATGCTGAATTGCAGTGTTGCCAATGCCGAGCGCGGCGTGGTCAAGCCACAGACGCGTGCGGGCGTGCAATCGTGGGTGGGAAACGGTTTTCGCGTGGATTCAATCTTTGGCGGGTTCGGAGACGAGGAAGTTTCTCTAAACGGGGAGCGAATCGACTCGGGGGAAGTCGAGACGATCTATCGCGGTCTGGATTCCTCGGGGGCGCCAGGGGAGACCCGGTTCCGGTCTCGAGCCTACGCGCAGACCGGTCGGTTACGCTTGGGGGCATTCGCCGCAGCCGAGGTGATCGATCCGCTCGTGAACGATGTCAATCCGGTTTACATCAACGACGACTTCACTCTCAATCCCGCAGGGGTGCCGGACTCATTCGCGACCTTCGGGTCCTCTTACCTCGCCGACGAGGTGAACGTCCTGTCGGATGCCGCTGTCGACCACGTCCGGTTTCACGTATCGATCCGCGGGAGGATCGAGATCCCCGACGGGTTCACGAGGGATCGCGCCAATGTCAGCGCCTATTACGCGGAGTTTCTGGGCGAGTGGCCCGCCTGGCCACGCCACGCCCCCTTGTACTTTTGGGGAAACGGCGCGCATTCCGCGGACCTCTGGACTGATCCGATTCCCGTGGTCGATGGCCGATTCGGGTTCGGGTTCGGGATCACCAGCCAGATCTTTGCCAACGTTCGGAGTCCCGAAGACGAGGAGCGCGACTGGTCGTTCGTAGTGGACTTCTTCGACGGCGTTACGATCAATCACCTTCAGGGATTCGACCGCAGCGGGCAACCCGTCTCGTTGGCCTCCGCAACGGGGTACAACGGGACGCGCTACCCGACGGTGCCAGTGCCTGAGCCGTCTCCACTGATGGCTTTGCTGGGCGGACTCGGGGTGTTGCTCGCGTTCCTGGGGACGCGTCGCGAAGGCCGACTTCAACGGTAGGGGCGTCGATCGCGTCTGATACCGTGGTGATTGCTACACGGGCAGGGCGCGGGCCGCGACGACTAGGATGTTCGCCATCAGGTAGAGACCGAAGCCCAGACTCAACGTGCCCGACGCGAGTCGCAGCAGGTGATTGACGCGCGGCACGCGGGCCGCCGAGAGGGTGAAGGGCACGGCTAGCGCCGCGGTGATCAGCATCATGCCGGCCACGGTGCCGAGGCCGAACACGGCGAGATACGCTACGCCCCACCAGGGATCGCGGATCGCGCCGAGCGCGAGCAGTGCCACGGCCGCGGAGCCCGCGAGCCCGTGCACCACGCCCACCAGCACGGGGCGCAGCGCGTGGTACACGCCGATCCGGCCGAGTTGCCGGTCGAGCCAGCCAGTGGCCGTCGCATCCTCCGCGTGGCCGTGCTGATCGTTGCCGTGTCCGTGGCGATGGCTGTGAACGTGATCGCCGTGGGCGTGAACGTGCGCGTGCGCCCGCAACGGTGATACTCGGGGGCGACCCATGGCGCCATGCGGATGCGCCACCGGCGCGAACGCCACCTTGTTCTTCTTGAGCGCGCTCACGAGGGCCTGTGCGCCGAGCACGGCGAGCATCACGCCCACGCCGAACTCCAGCGCGTGCCCGAGTGCAGGCGGGATCACCACGCCGAAGAGGATCATCACCGTGCCCACCGCCAGCACAGTGGCGGTATGGCCGATTCCCCACAACGCACCGACGAGCGCCGCCGGGCCCAGGCTCTTCTCGCGTCCGACGATGGTGGCGATGGCGATGACGTGGTCGGCGTCGGTCGCGTGGCGCATCCCGAGGAAGAAGCCGAGCACGATGCTGGAGAACAGCGTGATCACGACCGCAGCCTCACCGTGCCGGCGGTCGCGGGTTCAGTCGAGGCCATCGTCCTCCGTTGCCCGGCTGGTCCCGCGCAGCAGGACCACCAGCGCGCCGCCGCCGCCGTCTTCCGGCTTGGCCTGCACGTAGGCGAGGACCTCGTCCCGCTGGCGCAGCCAGTGCGCCACCTTGCCCTTGAGCACGGGCAGTCCGCCCGGAGACCGGTAGCCCTTGCCGTGGACCACCCGCACGCAGCGGATGCCGGCCCGCACACCGCGATGGAGGAAGGCGGCCAGCGCGCTGCGGGCCTGTTCGACGGTGAGGCTGTGCAGATCGATGTAGTCCTGGACGGACCAGTGCCCGCGCCGCAGCTTGCGCAGCGTGTTGGGCGGGACACCTTCGCGGCGGTAGGTGAGTTCCTCGCCGATGTCGAGCGCGAACTCGCCGTCGAGCGGGTCCGACAGGCTGTCGGCGAGCACGGCCTGATCGTCCAGAATGCTCTGGACGGGTACGGGCGGGGGCTTGACCGGTTCGACCGGGACCCGGGGCGGCACCCGGATGGGTGCCACGCCCTTCACCGCCTCGCGGAAGGCTTCCAGGTCGTCGTCCTCGTCCATGGCATGGCGCAGTGCGGGTCGGTCAGTGGCCCTGGTCGAGGAATCGCTCGGCGTCGAGTGCCGCCATGCAGCCCGTCCCGGCGCTGGTGATCGCCTGACGGTAGACGTGATCCTGCACGTCGCCGGCGGCGAATACGCCCGGCACGCTGGTGGCGGTGGCGTTCCCCTCGAGGCCCGAGTGCGTGACGATGTAGCCGTTGCGCATCTCGAGCTGCCCCTCGAAGAGCTGCGTATTGGGCGTGTGGCCGATGGCGACGAAGAAGCCCTGGATGGGGATGTCCTTCGTGCTGCCGTCGCCGATGCTCTTCAGGCGCATGCCGGTCACGCCGGTCTTGTCGCCCAGGACTTCGTCGACGGTGTGGTTCCATTCGACGCGGACGTTGCCGTCCTTCGCGCGGCCCATGATCTTGTCGACCATGATGGCTTCCGCGCGGAACCGGTCGCGACGATGCACGACGGTGACGGTCTTGGCGATGTTGGACAGGTAGAGGGCTTCCTCCACGGCGGTGTTGCCGCCGCCGATGACCGCGACGTCCTGGTTGCGGAAGAAGAAGCCGTCGCACGTGGCGCAGGCCGACACGCCCTTGCCCATGAACGCCGTCTCCGACGGGATGCCCAGGTACTTGGCCGAGGCGCCGGTCGCGATGATCAGCGCGTCGCAGGTGTACGTGCCTGAGTCGCCTTCGAGGGTGAAGGGGCGGCTCTTCAGGTCCACCTTGTGGATGTGGTCGAACACCAGTTCGGTCTCGAAGCGCTCGGCGTGCTTCTGGAAGCGCTCCATGAGTTCGGGGCCCTGCACGCCCATGACGTCCGCCGGCCAGTTGTCGACGTCGGTGGTGGTCATGAGCTGGCCGCCCTGGGCGAGCCCGGTGATGAGCACCGGCTTCAGGTTGGCGCGGGCAGCGTAGATGGCAGCGGTGTAGCCGGCGGGGCCGGAGCCGAGGATGAGCAGACGGGAGTGTTTCGGCGTTGCCATGATTCCAGGGATGCCTTTCGAGTTCTCGGGATCGCCGATTGTCGCAGGCCAGGGAAGGTCTGATCAATTTTCGATGCCGCGGCGGCCGATCGGACCTGCGGCTGCGCGCCGGGTGTCGATTCCCCCACCCGCCGCAGGTTAGAATGACGGCATGCTTCATACGACGAATCAATCACATGCCGCGTAAGGGCGGCGGCTCGGAGCGGCCCGGGCCGCAGCCCCTGCCGCCTCGGCTCGTCTCGCGCATCCGCGAAGCCTGGTGGCTCGTCTTCCTCGGCGCCGGGGCGTACTTCGCCCTGATCCTCGCCACCTACACGAAGACCGACCCCGGCTGGTCCCACGCGCTGACCTCCCCCGAGATCCGCAATGCCGGCGGCCGGCTGGGCGCCTGGCTGTCCGACGTGCTGCTGTACCTCTTCGGCCTGTCCGCCTGGTGGCTGGTGATCCTGTGCGCGGTCGCGATCGTCTTCGGTTACCGGCGGCTGGAGCCGCCCGAGGGCCCGGAGGACCGGCGCCCGCTCATCTACGCGCTCGCCGGATTTCTGGCGGTGCTGGTGTCCTCCAGCGGCTTCGAGGCCATGCGGCTGCACTCTCTCACGGCGAGCCTGCCGTATCGCCCGGGCGGTCTCATCGGCGAGGTGCTCTCGCGGGGCCTGCTTGCCTCGACCGGATTCACGGGTGGCACGCTGCTGCTCCTGGTCGTCATCGCCGCGGGCTTCTCGCTCTTCTCGGGCATGTCGTGGATCACGGTGTCCGAGAAGGTCGGCACCTGGCTCGAAGGGCTGTGGGAGCGCGTCGTGGCGCTGCGGGCCGAGCGCCGGGACCGCGAACTCGGTGCCGAGGCCGAGGCCAAGCGCGAAGCCATCGTCGAGGAGAAGCGCGAGATTCTCGAAGAGCGCACGCCCATCTACATCGAGCCGCCGGTCAAGGAGATCCCCAAGTCCGCGCGGGTCGCCAAGGAAAAGCAGAAGCCGCTCTTCGAGGACCTGCCCGATTCCCCGCTGCCGCCGCTGCAGCTGCTGGACGAACCCGACGCCAACGTCGAGACACTGTCGGCCGATACGCTCGAGTTCACCTCGCGGCTCATCGAGAAGAAGCTGCTCGACTTCGGCATCGAGGTGAAGGTGCTTGCGGCCTATCCCGGCCCGGTGATCACGCGCTACGAGATCGATCCCGCCGTCGGCGTGAAGGGCAGCCAGATCGTCAATCTGGTGAAGGACCTCGCGCGGTCGCTGTCGGTCATGAGCATCCGCGTGGTCGAGACCATCCCCGGCAAGTCGTGCATGGGGCTGGAGATCCCCAACCCCAAGCGGCAGGTCGTGCGGCTCTCGGACATCCTGGGCTCCGAGGTGTACGCGGCCATGGGCTCGCCCATCACGCTGGTGCTCGGGAAGGACATCGCCGGCAAGCCGATCGTGGCGGACCTCGCGCGCATGCCGCATCTGCTGGTGGCCGGTACCACCGGTTCCGGCAAGTCGGTAGCGATCAACGCGATGATCCTGTCGCTGCTGTACAAGGCCACCGCCAACGAGGTCCGCATGATCCTCGTCGACCCGAAGATGCTGGAGCTCTCCGTGTACGAGGGCATTCCGCATCTGCTGGCGCCGGTGGTCACGGACATGAAGCAGGCGGCCTACGCGCTCAACTGGTGTGTGGCCGAGATGGAGCGCCGCTACAAGCTCATGTCGAGCCTCGGCGTGCGCAACCTGTCGGGCTTCAACCAGAAGATCCGCGAAGGCGAGAAGTCCGGCAACAAGGTGACCAACCCGTTCTCGCTCATGCCCGAGAACCCCGAGCCGCTGGACGACCTCCCGCTCATCGTCGTCGTCATCGACGAGCTGGCCGACCTGATGATGGTGGTCGGTAAGAAGGTGGAGGAACTCATCGCCCGTCTCGCCCAGAAGGCGCGCGCGGCCGGCATCCACCTGATCCTCGCGACGCAGCGCCCGTCGGTGGACGTGATCACCGGTCTCATCAAGGCCAACATTCCCACCCGCATCGCCTTCCAGGTGTCGAGCAAGATCGACTCGCGGACCATCCTCGATCAGATGGGCGCCGAGGCGCTGCTCGGCCAGGGGGACATGCTCTATCTGCCGCCCGGTTCGGGGCTGCCGCAGCGGGTGCACGGCGCCTTCGTGGCGGACGAGGAAGTGCACAAGGTCGTGGAGTACCTGAAGTCCCGCGGTCAACCGCAGTACATCGAGGGCATTCTGGATGGTGAGGAGCTCGAAGGCGGCGAGTCCGGCGAAGCCGGGGTCGGCGGCGCGGGCGGGGAGGGTGAGTCCGACCCGCTCTACGACGAGGCCGTGGCCATCGTGCTGAAGTCCCGGCGCGCGTCCATCTCGCTCGTCCAGCGGCATCTTCGGATCGGGTACAACCGGGCCGCGCGTCTCATCGAGCAGATGGAGCGTGCCGGGCTCGTGTCATCCATGGCAACCAACGGGAACCGCGAAGTGCTGGTTCCGGCGAGGGCAGAATGAAGATTCGTGGGATTGTGGCGGCCGTCATCCTGTCGGCTGCCGGTGCGTCGCAGGCGTGGGCCGGTGGTGTGGAATCGCTGAAGGCGTTCATCAGCGAGGTGCGCAGCGCGCGGACGGAATTCGTGCAGACCGTGGCCGACCAGGCCGGCAAGAAGATCCAGGAGTCGCGCGGGAGCTTTCAGTTCGCGCGGCCCGGCAAGTTCCGCTGGGTGTACCAGAAGCCCTTCGAGCAGGTGATCGTGGGCGACGGCGCGAAGGTGTGGGTGTACGACAAGGACCTGAATCAGGTCACGGTGAAGGTGCTGGGGGATGCCCTGGGGTCGAGCCCCGCGGCGCTGCTCGCGGGCAGCAACAACGTGGACGAGGCCTACACCTTCAGCGCCATGCCGCGTGAAGGTGGTGTGGACTGGGTCGAGGCCATCCCGAAGGACCCCGAGAGCAGCTTCGAGCGCATGCGAGTGGGCTTCCGCAAGTCGGTGCTGGAGACTATGCAGCTCCATGACCGCCTGGGGCAGGTGACCACCATCCGCTTCACGAAGGTCGAGCGCAATCCGAAGCTCGCCGCCGATGTCTTCAAGTTCACACCGCCGGCCGATGCCGACGTGGTGGGCGACCGGTAGGGCAGCCCCGATTTCATGGCCGATCTGTTTGCCGCCACGGGCAGTGTCGCGCCGCTGGCGGAGTCGATGCGGCCGCAGCGACTCGACGATGTCGTCGGCCAGACGCACCTGATCGGCCCCGGCCGCCCGCTGCGGCTCGCGGTGGAATCCGGCAAGCCGCACTCGATGATCCTCTGGGGTCCGCCGGGCGTCGGCAAGACCACGCTGGCGCGGCTGTTGGCCCAGGCGTTCGATGCGGAGTTCCTCGCGCTTTCGGCCGTGTTCGCCGGCGTGAAGGAAATCCGTGAAGCCGTCGGCCGCGCCCAGGAAACCCTGGACCGCACCGGCCGCCGCACCATCCTGTTCGTGGACGAGGTGCACCGCTTCAACAAGGCGCAGCAGGACGCCTTCCTGCCGTTCGTGGAGCAGGGCGTCGTGACCTTCATCGGCGCCACTACCGAGAACCCGTCCTTCGAGGTGAACAGCGCGCTGCTGTCGCGCGCGGCGGTGTACGTGCTCAACTCGCTGACCATCGAGGAACTGAAGCAGCTCTTCGAACGGGCGCGGTCCCAGGCGCTGGGGGATCTCGCCTTCACCGAAGGCGCGCGGGACATGGTGGTGGGCGTGTGCGATGGTGACGCACGTCGGATGCTCAACATCCTCGAGACGATCCGCGCCGCAGCCGAAGCCGCGCATCTGGAGACCGTGGACGAAGCCTTCCTCCAGGCAACCCTTGCGCAGAACCTGCGCCGCTTCGACAAGGGCGGCGAGGCGTTCTACGACCAGATCTCGGCACTGCACAAGTCGGTGCGGGGCTCCAACCCCGACGCCGCGCTCTACTGGCTATGCCGGATGCTCGACGGCGGCGTGGACCCGCTCTACCTCGGCCGGCGCATCGTGCGCATGGCCTCCGAAGACATCGGCAACGCCGACCCGCGCGCGCTGCGGCTGGCGCTGGATGCGGCCGAAACGTACGAGCGGCTGGGCAGCCCGGAAGGCGAACTCACCCTGGCGCAGGCCGTCATCTACCTGGCGTGCGCGCCGAAGAGCAACGCCGTCTACGTTGCCTATAATGCGGCGCGCGAATTCGTGAAGCGCGAAGGCTCGCATCCCGTGCCGCTGCATCTGCGCAATGCGCCGACGAAGCTGATGAAGAACCTGGGCTACGGGCACGCGTACCGCTACGCGCACGACGAGCCCGAGGCCTATGCCGCCGGTGAGACATACTTCCCCGACGAGATCGACGCGCCTTCCTTCTACCGGCCGACGCCGCGCGGGCTGGAGGGGCGTATCGGCGAGAAGCTCGCGCACCTGCGCGAACTCGACGAAGCCGCGGCCCCGACGAACCCGGCCCCGCGCAAACGGCGCGACCCGAACAACCGAACCTGACTTCGAGCGAACCTTTCCATGCTAGACATCCAATTGCTGCGCAGTGATCTCGACGCCGTGGCCCGCCGCCTGGCCGATCGCGGATTCGAGTTTCCCGTAGCCGAGTTCCAGGCGCTCGAGGCGCAGCGCAAGGTCTGCCAGACGGCCACGCAGGACCTGCAGTCCCGGCGCAACACGCTTTCCAAGCAGATCGGCGTGATGAAGGGCAAGGGCGAGGACACCACCGCCGTGATGGCCGAGGTGGCCGGCCTCGCGGACGAACTCAAGCGCAACGAAGTCGAACTCGATGTCCTTCGCGCGAAGCTGGACGACCTGCTGCTGGGCATCCCCAACGTGCCGCACGCCAGCGTGCCGGCCGGACGCTCGGCCGACGACAACGTCGCGGTCCGCAGCTTCGGTACGCCAAAGGCCTTCTCCTTCGAGGTGAAGGATCACGTGGACGTGGGCGAGGGGCTGGGCATGCTGGACTTCGCCACTGCCGTGAAGATCTCGGGCGCGCGCTTCTCGCTCATGAAGGGTGCCGTGGCGCGCATGCACCGCGCCATCGCCCAGTTCATGCTCGACGTGCACACCGGCGAGCACGGCTACACCGAGGTGTACGTGCCGTACCTCGTCAACGCGGCGAGCATGCGCGGGACGGGTCAGCTGCCGAAGTTCGAGGCCGATCTTTTCGGCGTGCCGCGCGGGGACGAGGGCAAGCTCTATCTCATCCCCACGGCCGAGGTGCCGGTGACCAACATGGTCCGCGATGAGATCCTCGCGGCCGAATCGCTGCCGCTCAAGTTCGTCTGCCATTCGCCGTGCTTCCGCAGCGAGGCGGGCTCCTACGGCAAGGACACGCGCGGCATGATCCGCCAGCACCAGTTCGACAAGGTGGAACTCGTGCAGATCGTGCATCCGGAGAAGAGCCACGAGTCGCTCGAGGCGCTCACCGACCACGCCGAGACCATCCTCAAGCGGCTGGATCTCCCTTACCGCGTGATGGCGCTGTGTACCGGCGACATGGGTTTCTCCAGCGCCAAGACCTACGACCTCGAAGTGTGGCTGCCCGCGCAGAACGCCTATCGCGAGATCTCGTCGTGCTCCAACTTCGAGTCGTTCCAGGCGCGGCGCATGCAGGCGCGTTTTCGCGGGGAGAAGGGCAAGCCCGAGATCGCGCACACCCTCAACGGCTCCGGCCTCGCCGTGGGCCGCACGCTCGTCGCGATCCTCGAGAACTACCAGGAGGCCGACGGCAGCGTGACCATCCCCGCCGCGCTCCTGCCCTACATGGGCGGGTTGAAGAAGATCGAGAAGGCGTAGCGGCTTGTAGCCCGGACGGAGCGAAGCGAACTCCGGGGGCGGTGTCTCTCGGACGACCATCTTCCCCGGAGTCGGGGCAGTCGCCCCTCGTCCGGGCTACACGGGAGCCCGTCGCCCGGACGGAGCGAAGCGCAATCCGGGGAGCGGTGTCTGCCATGCGACTGTCGTCCCCGGAGTCCGGGCATCCGCCAAACCTAGAACGGATTCTCCCGCTGCGCCGCCATCCCGTCCGTAAGCTCGTCGAACATCCGACGAAGCGCCGCACGATTGGCCTCCACTGACGCGAAGCGAGACACCTCCCGGCACGCCGTATCCGCGGCGGCGATCACCCCCACCAGGCGCAAGCTGCCGTTGTCCCGATAGAACAACGCGCCTCCCGAATCTCCCGAACAGGCGCCGACCCGTTTGCCGGCGCGGAACGCGGAAGCGAGATCGATGGACGTCAGCGTCACGTCATCCTGGTCTTCCATGGCACGGTTGCCCTCCATGGCGCGACGCGCGGGCGCCGTCGCGAAGCGAAGACGTGGGGAGTCCCCCTGAGTGTTGCGCTCCCGCTGACCGAACCCGGCGATCGCAAGCTCGCCTTGCCGGTCGGAGCGGCCCAGCGCACCGACGGGCGCCGCGCGATGGGTATCGGGTGCGGGGCGATGCAGCAGCAGCAACGCGACGTCGACGCCGGCGATGTCGTCGTCCGCCGAGAACGAATAGCTGCGCTTCGCGGCATCGATGTCGACCGGCGAACGACGCCGCGACCACACTCGCTTGAATTGCGGATGGGTCATGCTCATCACGACCTCCCGCGTCGTGCTGCGGCTGTCGAGCAGACTCTGCGTGATGTCCATGCCGAACACCACCACCGTTCGCGGCATCGGTTCCCCGAGGCTTGCGATGCAGTGGGCGGCCGTCAGAACGACTTGCGGATGGACGAGAGTCCCGGAGCAAGCGGAGATCTCCCCGCGGGCGGCATCGGACAGATACCACACGACATGGCTCGCCACCTGCCGTGCCAGCGGTGCATCCGCACCGCGTGCAGCGATGGCTTCGGAGACGGGTAGACCGCCGGACAGGGCGAATGCCCGGCTGGCCATCGCCACCAGCACCATCGACAGCAGGGCGCGCGTCACCCGGGCGACCCGCCCGGACGCTGTGGCGCGCATGCCCTGCGGCGATGTCATCCGGTGCGCCGCCGCGCGCGCTGCCAGCCGACCAGCGCCAGCGTACCCGCGGCGAACAGCAGTGCCGCGGAAGGCTCCGGGATAGGCGCCGCGTTGACGACATCGAACCCGCTGGACCCGACCGCGTACGACGCGAGGCTGCCGACGCCCACACCGTAGATGAGGATCAGCTCGATGGAGTACAGCGTCGTGTCGACCCGCCACGGGCCCTGGTACTTCTGGTCCTGCCACCCCTGGAACGGAATTTCGAACCAGTACTTGTCGGGATCGGTGGGCACCTGGCTGGCGTAGGTCGTAAACCGCGGAGCCGCTTCCGTGTTGGCGTACCAGCGCGATTCCAGGTACGACATTTCGGGGAGCGTCGCCGCGAGATCCACATAGAGAACCGGCGGGGGACCGTCGATCGCGAACTCAGCCACAGCCGTGGTGCTGCCGACGCTTGCGACGGTGTAGGAGGCTTCGATGAAGTCGGCAGCGTACGTTGCCGGCGCTGCGAGAATCGCTCCGACGAGCAACGCGGTTGAAAGTAGTTTCATGGGGCGGGTCTCCTCTTTTGGTCGGTGATGCCGCACCAAGGGTACCGCAACTCATTCCGGGAGAACTTCCGAGCGTTACGCGGCTTTGCGACTGAGCCGCGCCGATGTCCTACGCGCTGATCCTCGCAGCCTCCCGCTCCGCCCTGCGCGGCGCGTGCGCGAACGCCTCCACCAGCGCCGGCTCCTCCCGATTCAGCCGATCGATCGATTGCTCCTTTACGTGGCCATACCCACGCACGGCGCCATAGCTGCTGGCGAGTGCGACGGCTTCGCGATGATTACCGGAGTGCAGGTCGGCGACGATGCGGTCGAGCAGCGCTTCGTAGCGGCGGATGAGGTCGCGTTCCGTGCGGCGTTCCTCGGTGTGGCCGAACACGTCGAGCGCGGTGCCGCGCAGGAACTTGAGCTTCGCCACCAGGCGGAACACCGGCAGGATCCATGGACCGTACTCGCGCTTGATGAGGTGCCCTGTCTGCGGATCTCTGCGGGCCAGTAGCGGCGGGGCGAGATGGAAGCGCAAGGTTGGCGTTCCCTGGAACTGGGCGTCGATGGACGCGCGAAAGGCGGCGTCGGCATGCAGTCGCGCGACTTCGTATTCGTCCTTGTACGCCATGAGCCGGTGCAGGGTCCGCGCGACGGTCTCGGTTAGGGCGGTGCTGCCCGGCGTTGCACGGTTCTCGGCGTCGCGCACCTTGGCGACGAGACGGGAGTAGCGCTGGGCGTAGGCAGCGTTCTGGTAGTCCGTGAGCCGCTGGATGCGGTCGGCGATCAGTTCGTCGAGGGTCATCGTCTGCACGACCGGCGGCCGGTAGCCGTTGTCCTGCAGCAGCTTGTCCACAGTCTGGGGCGAGTGCGCCCACAGGCGGCCCAGGCGGATGGCATCGAGGTTGAAGGGCACCTGCACGCCGTTCAGTTCCACGGCGCGCTGCAGGGCCTCCAGGCTGACCGGCAGCCAGCCCTTCTGCAGCGCCACGCCCACCATGAAGAAGTTGGCGGCGATGGCATCTCCGCACAGCGCGAGCGCGACGCCAGTGGCGTCCACCTGCGCCATGTTGTGCGCGCCGACGCGGCCCTCGACCTTGCGGGTGATGAAGCCCATGTCGATCCGCTCGTCCGGGTTGAAGTTGAAGGCCGGCGTCACCTGCACGCGGCTGTTGCCGAGGAAGCGCGTGTCGGCGGACATCGTTCGGAACGAGTCGTCCGACAGCGCTGCGACCATGTCGAAGGCGATCACGACCTGCGCTTCGCCGACGCCCACCGTCTGCGACGAGATGGGCGTGGAACCCGTGGCGATGCGCAGGTGGCTCAGCACCGCGCCGTTCTTCTGCGACATGCCGGTCATGTCGTACACGGAGGCCTGCAAGCCCTGTAGGTGCGCGGCCATGGCCAGCACGGCCCCTACCGTGACCACGCCGGTGCCGCCGATGCCGGCCATCATGATGCCCGTGCCGACATCGGGGACTACGGCCGGTGTCGGGACGGTCAACGAGGCGAACACAGCCTCATCGATGGTCGCACGGCCGCGCTTGCGCATCTCCACGCCTTCGACGGACACGAACGAGGGGCAGAAGCCCTTCGCGCAGCTGTAGTCCTTGTTGCAGCTCGACTGGTTGATACGCCGCTTGCGGCCGAGCGGCGTTTCGAGGGGCTCGATCGACACGCAGCCCGACTGTGTAGAGCAGTCGCCGCAGCCTTCGCACACGGCTTCGTTGATGACCATGCGCGTCGACGGATCGGGCATCTCCTTGCGCTTGCGGCGCCGGCGCTTCTCGGCGGCGCAGGTCTGCTCGTAGATGATCACCGTGCAGCCCTGCACCTCGCGCAGTTCGCGCTGGACGGTATCCAGTTCGCTGCGATGGTGGACGGGCACCCCTTCGGGCAGGCTACCGCGGGGATAGCGGTCTGGGTCGTCGGTGACGATCGTCACGTGCCGCGCGCCTTCGGCCAGCACCTGCTGCGCGATGAGTGTCGGGCTGAGCGGGCCTTCCACGCGCTGGCCGCCGGTCATGGCAATGGCGTCGTTGAAGAGAATCTTGTAGGTGATGTTCGCCTTCGCGGCGATCGCCTGACGGATGGCGAGCAGGCCCGAGTGGTAGTAGGTGCCGTCGCCCAGGTTCTGGAACATGTGCGGCCGCGAGGTGAAGTGCTGCAGCGCGGCCCACGTCGCGCCTTCGCCACCCATCTGCGTGCCCAGCAATGTCGTGCCGGGCTTGGCCCACATGGCCATGCCGTGGCAGCCGATGCCGGCGATGGCAGTGCTGCCTTCCGGTACCGTCGTGGACGTGTTGTGCGGGCAGCCGGAACAGAAGAACGGCAGCCGCTTGGGCGAGGCGTCGACGATGGGGGCAAGTGCCTTGCCGAGCGAGCGCGCGGCGGCCGCGCGGGCAAGGATGTCGGCGTCCGCGAGGCCATTGCGTTCCAGGCGCGCGGCGATGGCAAGCGCGATCTCGACCCAGTCGAGCTGCACATCGGACGGCAGCAGTTGCGTGCCCTGTTCGTCGCGCTTGCCGACGATGCGCGGGCGGCGCTCGTCGTTGTAGAAGATGGCGGCGGCCTGCGGCTCGAGGAACGCGGACTTCTCCTCGACGAAGAACAGCTCATCGCAGCGCTGCGCGAATTCCCGCAGCCCTTCGGGTTCCAGCGGCCAGATGAGCCCCACCTTGTAGACGTCCAGCCCAAGCGCGCGGGCGCGGTCGGCATCGATGCCGAGATGGCGAAGCGCCTGCAGCAGATCGCCGTAGGGCTTGCCGGCGGTCACGATGCCGAGGCGGGGCTGGTCCACCGCGAACTCGCTGCGGTCGACGCGATTGGCACGCCAGAAGCGCTGCACCAGCGGCAGCCGCCAGCGCTTGTGGATCATCTCGTCCCGTGCCGGGCTGTAGACGCCGCGATAGTGCAGGCCTTCGGGCGGCAGATCGCCCTTGGGCGGCGTGATGATCCCGAAGTCCTCTTCGCCGGGTACCGTGGCCGTCTGCTCGATGGATTCGTTCACGCACTTGAAGGCGGTCCAGCAGCCGGCGTAGCGCGAGAGCGCCCAGCCGAGCAGACCGAAGCGCACGACCTCCGCCACGTTGGACGGGTAGATCACCGGCATGTGGTGCGCCGCCATCGCCTGCTCGCTGTGGTGGGCGATGGTCGATGACTTGCCGGGGTGGTCGTCGCCCAGCAGCACCAGCACGCCGCCGTTGGGATGGCTGCCGGTGTAGTTGCCGTGCTTCAGCGGGTCGCCGGAACGGTCCACGCCCGGCCCCTTGCCGTACCAGATCGCGAATACGCCATCGACGGTGGCGTCCTTCGCGATGGTGAGCTGCTGGGTACCCCACACCGCCGTGGCCGCGAGGTCTTCGTTGATACCGGGCTGAAAGACGATGTGGCTTTCCTCGAGCCACTTCCCGGCTTCCCACAGGGCCTGGTCCACGTAGCCCAGCGGCGAGCCGCGATACCCGCTCACGAAGCCGGCGGTGTTCAGCCCGGCGGCTGCATCACGCCGCTTCTGGGTGAGGAGGAGTCGTACGATGGCCTGCGGACCGCTGATGAGTGCCGGCTTCGTCGTGTCCGCGAACTTGTCGTCGAGGGATACATCGCGCAGTGCCATCGTCTTCCGCCTGTTCGAGGTTGCCTGCCCGGACCGCGCCGGATTCCGCGATGGCGGCCGGCGCGCGCTACTTCGGTGCCTTGCGTTCGGCTACAGATCGATCGGCCAGCTGATGCCGGCCGTGACGCCGCCGTCCACGCGTAGGATCTGGCCTGTGACGTAAGAGCCGGCATCGGAGGCGAGGAAGATCGCCGCGCCCACGAGTTCCTCGACCTCACCCAGGCGTTGCAGCGGCGTGACTTCCTTGCCCCAGGCCTGCATCTTCGGGTCCGCCCAGAGCTTGCGCGACAACTCGGTGGGGAAGAAACCCGGGGCGATGGCGTTGACCCGCACGCCGTGCGGTCCCCACTCCGTGGCCATGCCGCGGGTCATCATGCTGATGGCACCCTTGCTCATGGCGTAGGGCGTGACGCCCTTGAGCGGCGAGAAGGTGTTCAGCGAGTCGATGTTGACGATGCTGCCGCGCTTCGCGGCGATCATGTGCCGACCCACCGCCTGCGAACTCAGGAACAGTCCGCGCTGGTTGGTGTTGATGATGCGGTCGTACTCTTCGGAGGTGTAGGTTTCGACGCGCTTGCGCGTGTTGATGCCCGACACGTTGAGCAGCGTGTCGATGCGGCCATGGCGCTCCATGACGTCCGCCACGAGTCGGGTGATGTCCGCCTCGCGCGATACGTCGCACGCACCGAACTCCACCGGAATGTCCTTCGTGATCTCCTTGGCGACGGTCTCGAGCACCGCGGGCTCGCGCCCGGCGATCACGACCTTCGCGCCCCGGGCCGCGAATCCCGCGGCGAGCGCCCGACCGATACCGCGGCTCGCGCCGACCGCGAGCACGACCTGGCCCGCCACCGAAAACAGTTTGTCCGTCACGTTCGTTCTCCTCCCTGGGTTGGCGGGTCTCCTCCAATGGGGCCCGCCGAGTCATCCCGCAACGATACGTGAGTTGGCGGGTGACGGGGAGAGCGGGGAGATTGCCACGCCCCACAGGACAAGGTGCGTAGCCCGGCCTCCGGCCGGGGCGGTGGTCGCGACGAGAATGACGGCTCCCCGGGCGAAGCCCGGGCTACGCGCCTTCAAACGTATGTAGCCCGGACTCCGTCCGGGGGCAGTGGTCGCAACGCGAATGACCGTGCCCCGGGCAGCGCCCGGGCCACACGTCTTCACCCCTTCACGCCTTCACGACTTCACCGCCTCACTGGCTCAACCGCACTTCCACCAGATTGTCCGAGAACGTCGGCGCGCGGCCCATGTCGGCGAAGGTCACTGAATTGACGGCATTGACCGTACGACCCCCCTTGGACCTGGCGGCCCAATGCCCCATCGGTGCCATCACTACGCCGCGGGCGACTTCGTCGCTCACCTCGGCGACCGCCTGGAACTTGCCGCGATCGTTGAACACCTCGACCACCGCGCCCGCCGTGATGCCGCGCGCGGCGGCGTCATCCGGGTGGATCACGACGTTCTGCTCGCCGGCCTGCTTGAGCTGCCGTTCCATGTTGGCGTAGCCCGAATTGAGGAACGCGTGTGCCTTGGGCGACAGGATATTGAGCGGGTAGCGTCCGGCGAGCGCGGCGTTGGCCTCGCGCGACTCGCGGGGCGGGATGTAGTGGGGCAGGGGATCGACCGGCGTGCCGTCCTGGTGATCGTTGGAGCCCTGACGGAAGAGCGGCACGACGAAGTTGCCGCCCGCGGCGATGGACGACTTCAGTTCGCACTTGCCGGACGGGGTGAGGAAGCCGCCTTCGGCGTGGGGCGCGTACTTGTCGGCGGTGGGCAGATTCAGCCGTACCCAGCCGGTCTTCTTGAGCTGCTCCATTGTGATGCCCTGCATCGTCGGCGCGGCCCAGTCGACGGCGTCCATCGCCATCTGCTCGTCGGTGCGCTGGAACTGCGGGTCGTCGAAGCCCATGCGCTTCGCGAGGCGCCGGAAGAGTTCGGTGTTGGTCACGCACTCGCCCTGGATCGGAATGGCGGGCTGATTGAGCGTGAGGTAGAAGTGCCCCCACGAGAACATGATCTCGAACTGCTCCAGCTGTGTAGTGGCGGGCAGCACGATGTCGGCGTAGCGCGCGGTGTCCGTGAGGAAATGTTCGCTCACCACGGTGAAGAGATCTTCCCGCGCGAGGCCCGCGAGCACCTTGTCCTGATCGGGGATCACCACCACCGGATTGGAGTTGTAGACGAACAGGGACTTCACCGGCGTAGTCAGCGGCATGGAGCCCGTGAGCGCGGCACCGAGCTGCCACTGGTTGATGACGCGCGTGCCGGGCTTGATCCAGTCGGGGCGCATCAATGCGTCCCACTTCACGGGGAAGGCCCACACGGGCAACTGCAGGATGCCGCCGCCGGGCTTGCGCCATGCGCCGACGAGCGCAGGCAGGCAGGTGAGGGCGCGCACGGTCTGGCCGCCGCCGGCATGCCGTTCGACAGCCACGCCGATGCGGATGACGGACGGCTGGGAGGTCGCGTACTCCCGGGCGAGCTTCTGGATATCGGCGACGGGAATGCCGGTGATCTGCGACACCTTCTCCACCGGGTACTCGGCGGCGCGGGCCTTCAGTTCGTCGTAGCCCACCGTGTACTTCGCGATGTAGTCGTCGTCGGTGAGACCCTCGGCGATGATGATGTTCATCATGCCCAGCGCCAGTGCGGCGTCGGTGCCCGGACGGATGGGGATGTGCCAGTCGGCGAGCTTGGCGGTGCGGTTCTTCACCGGGTCGATCACGATGACCTTGGCGCCGCGATCCTGGGCTTCCTTGATAAGGTGCCAGTGGTGCAGATTGGTGCTGACCGTGTTGCAGGCCCACAGCACGATGTACTTCGAGTGGATGAAGCTCTCGGGGTCCACGCCGGCGCTGGGGCCCACGGTCATGATGTAGCCCGTACAGGAGCCCGAGTCGCAGAAGGTGCGTTCGGAGATCGTGGCGCCGAGCTTGTTGAAGAAGGCGTCGCCGCAGTTGAGGCCGTTCAGGATGCCTTCGGTGCCGAGGTAGCTGTAGGGGAGGATCGCTTCGGGGCCGTGCTCGGCGATGATCTTCTTCCACTTCGTCGTGATCTCGGTGAGCGCGTCCTCCCAGGACATGCGCTCGAACTGGCCGGAGCCCTTGGGGCCCACCCGGCGCATCGGATACATCAGACGCTCGGGGCTGTGAACGCGCTCTTCGTAGTGGTTCATCTTCACGCACAGACCCCCGCGGGTGAACGGGTGGTCCGGGTTGCCGCGCACGCTCAGGGCCCTGCCGTTCTCGACCTCGACGAGCATCGAGCAGGTGTCCGGACAGTCGTGGGGGCAGGCGGCGATGATGGTGCGGCGGGCGGCGGACGGCGGGGCATCGAGCGGCATGGCGGATCTCCAGGGAAGAGACTTCGTTATGGGGTGCGTCGGCCCGGAAATCATACGCCGCGTGTGCCGCGCCCGGCACCCCTATACTCCGGTTCCCAACCTTCATAGGACGGTCGGCCCGATGAGCCAGGATTTCGACGATCCCCGCCATGCCAATCAGGTGCCTTGGCAACCCAGCCAGCGCTATCCGGACCCGGCGGTCCAGGTGCTGGACAAGAGCTTCGACCGGTACCGGGTCAAGTCGGCGAGTGTGGAGCGCATCGCCCATGGCTGCCGGTGGAGCGAAGGGCCCGTCTGGTTCGGCGACGGCCGCTATCTGCTGTGGAGCGACATCCCCAACAACCGGATCCTCAAGTGGGAGGAGGAGACGGGCGTGGTGAGCGTGTTCCGCAAACCCTCGGGGTATGCGAACGGCAACACGCGGGATCGCCAGGGCCGGTTGGTCACGTGCGAGCACGGCGGGCGCCGCGTGAGCCGAACCGAGTACGACGGCGCCGTGACGGTGATCGCCGACGGCTTCGAGGGCAAGCGGCTCAACTCCCCGAACGACGTCGTCGTGAAGTCCGACGGCTCGGTCTGGTTCACCGACCCGCCGTTCGGCATCCTCGGCTACTACGAGGGCGACAAGGCCGAGCCGGAGCTGCCGCAGAACGTGTACCGGGTCGACGGCGTCACCGGCGAGATCACGGTGCTCGAAGACAGCATCGTGCGGCCCAACGGGCTGTGCTTCTCACCGGACGAGTCCATCCTCTACCTGGTCGAGTCCGGGTCGACCCCGCGGAACCTGTACGCCTACGACGTCGTGGACGGCGGACGCCGGATCACCAACCGACGCAAGCTCTTCGACGTAGGCGATGGCACGCCGGACGGCATGCGCTGCGACGTGGACGGCAATCTGTGGATGGGATGGGGTATGGGCGACGCCGCGCTGGATGGCGTGAATGTCTACAACCCGGACGGCCGTCTGATCGGACGCATCGCCCTGCCGGAGCGGTGCGCCAACGTGTGCTTCGGCGGGCGGCACCGCAACCGGCTCTTCATGGCGGCTTCCAAGAGCGTGTATGCGCTCTATGTGAATACGCAAGGGGTGGCGGGCGGGTGAGGCGGGTCGCGGTCCGGGCCACACGGGTCACGCACGACGAACGGGACGCTGGTCGCGGTTTGGGTGTTGTGTAGCCCGGACGAGCGAAGCGAACTCCGGGGCGCGGTGGTGGCGATTGCGGTGACGCTCCCGGAGTCGGCGCATGCGCGCCTCGCCCGGGCTACGCCGTGGGTTTGCCGGAGTCGGCGCGAAGGGCGTCCGTGAGGCGGGCGCCGATCACCTCGAGCATCTGCGGGAAGATGCGCGGGCTCGCGGCGACGATGTTGCCGCTTTCCAGGTAACCGTCGTTCCCCTGCAGGTTGCCGACGAGGCCTCCGGCCTCCTGAACGAGCAATGCGCCCGCAGCCATGTCCCACGGCGAGAGCCCGATTTCCCAGAAGCCGTCCATGCGGCCGGCCGCCACGTTCGCGAGGTCCAGGGCCGCGGCACCAGGGCGACGGATGCCGGCCGTCTTGCGCATGAAGTCTTTCATCATCCCCATGTACGCGTCGGTGTGCTCGAACATCCGGAACGGAAAGCCGGTCGCGATGAGGCAGTCGATCAGCTTGTCGCGCTTCGAGACGCGGATGCGCCGGTCGTTGAGGAAGGCGCCCCCGCCGCGAGAGGCAGTGAAAAGGTCGTTTCGCATCGGGTCGTAGACCACCGCGTGGGTGAGCACGCCCTTGTGGGTCATGGCGATCGAGACCGCGTAGACGGGGAAGCCGTGCAGGAAGTTGGTGGTGCCGTCCAGCGGATCGATGATCCAGCAGTACTCGGAATCCCCGGCGGCGCCGCTCTCCTCGGCTAGAATCGCATGATCCGGGTACGCGGTCTTGAGGACGTCGATGATGGCGTCTTCCGCCGCCCGGTCCACCTCCGACACGAGGTCGTTCAGCGACTTGTGCCGGACCGTCAGTGCATCGAGGTTGTCGGAGGCGCGCACGATGATGTTGCCGGCGCGCCGGGCCGCCTTCACGGCGATGTTGAGCATGGGATGCATGGCGGGTCTGCTTGATCACTTCCAGTCGGTAAGCCCGGCATTCTAGTCCGTGACCCTACATCCTGTCCTCGCGCGAGTGCGCGTCGTGCTTTCCCATCCCAGCCACCCGGGCAACATCGGGTCGGTGGCGCGGGCCATGAAGACCATGGGCCTGTCGCAGCTCGTGCTGGTGCGCCCCAAGCGGTTTCCAGACCCTCAGGCCGAGGCCCTCAGCTCCAACGCGCGGGACGTGCTCGACGCTGCCCGGGTCGTGGACACCCTCGAGGAAGCCCTGGCCTCGACGGTGATGGCGGTGGCGACCATCAGCCACGGGTACGAACTGACGCCCGAAGTGATGACGGCCCGCTCGGCCGCGAGGCAGGTGATCGATGCGGCGGGGCAGGCGGACGTGGCCCTAGTGTTCGGCACCGAGGCAAACGGTCTCTCGGTGGAGGAGGTGGGGCGCTGCACCCTGGCGGCCCACATTCCCAGTAACCCGGAGTACACGTCGCTCAATCTGGCGGCCGCGGTGCAGATCTTCTGCTACGAGCTCAGGCTCGCCGCGCTGGAAGATCCGCTGCCCGTGCTCGATGCCGGGGAACCCGCGACGCTGGACGACATCGAACAATTGCATCGTCATCTTGAGCAGGCGATGGTGACCACCGGGTTCTTCGACCCGGCCAATCCGAAGCGGCTGCTCCCCCGCCTGCGAAGGCTCGTAGCCCGGGCCAGGCTCGAGAAGGAAGAGGTGCGAATTCTTCGCGGTCTGCTTCGCACCATGGCGCGGACCGACCCGACAAAGCCCTGATTTGAACAAGCTTTTCGGGGTATTTGACCCTAAAGTTATTGGAACCTCTGTCGTAATGGTTGATCGAAGTTCTCGGGTTCTTTTATACTTGAGTAAAACACTCAGGTAAAAGAGAACACTTTCCCTGCTGTTCGATTTTTCCTGTGAGGGAACCATGCGACTGACTACCAAAGGACGTTTTGCTGTGACCGCCATGATCGATCTCGCCATGCGAGACGGTCAGGGACCCGTGACCTTGGCGGAGATCAGCCAGCGTCAGAAGATCTCGCTGTCTTACCTGGAACAACTGTTTGGCAAGCTTCGCCGTCAGTCCCTGGTCAACAGCACCCGCGGTCCCGGCGGCGGTTATACGCTTGCCCGCCGTGCCGAAGAGATCTCCGTGGCCGATATCATCCTGGCCGTGGACGAACCGATCGACGCCACCCAGTGTGGCGGGGCGGAAAACTGCCAGGACGACCAGAAATGCCTGACGCACGACCTGTGGAGCGCGCTGAACGCCCATATCTTCGAGTATCTGCGTCACGTGAAGCTGTCGAAGCTGGTGAATGATCAACACGAGCGGATTGCCAAGGCGCGCGCCAACCCGGTGCCCGTCAAGGACATCCCCGAACTGCGCCGTGTGCCGGTCGGCGAACCGGTCGTGGCGTCGGTCTGAGGGCGGTCCGCAAAGCCACCCATTGCAGTAGAGAGGTCTTTCGCAGTGAGCATCCAATTGACGGAAACGGCAGCCCGCCATATCCGCAAGTCGATCGTCGAGAAGCGGGGCGGAGTCGCCCTGCGCCTCGGGGTGAAGAAAGTCGGCTGTTCCGGATTCGCGTACACGTTCGACGTGGCCCGCGAGTTCGGCGCTGACGACCACGTGGTGGAGGCCCATGACGCCGCGGTCGTTGTCGACCGCGAGGCGATGGTCATTCTCGACGGTTCGACGCTCGATTTCGTCCGCGAAGGCTTCAAGGAGACCTTCCGGGTAGACAACCCGAACGTGAAGGCGCAGTGCGGCTGCGGCGAAAGCTTCAGCGTCTAGGGAAGTTCCGTCATCAGACCTTCCCTGGCCCTCGCGTTCGGACTCCCCCTGAAAACCATTAGAGGTAACCCCCGATGAGCGGTGCACTTCAAACACTCATCGACCAGCCCTACAAGCACGGCTTCGTGACGGACATCGAGACCGACACGGTGCCCAAGGGCCTGAACGAAGACGTCATCCGGCTCATCTCCCGCAAGAAGAACGAGCCGGACTGGCTGCTCGAGTTTCGACTGTCCGCGTATCGCCACTGGCTCACGATGAGCGAGCCTGAGTGGCCGAACGTGCATTACCCGGCCATCGACTTCCAGGACATCAGCTACTACTCGGCTCCGAAGGCCAAGAAGAAGCTCGCGTCCATGGACGAGGTCGATCCGGAACTGAAACGTACCTTCGAGAAGCTCGGCGTGCCCCTGCACGAGCAGGCGGCGCTCGCGGGCGTGGCGGTGGACGTGATCTTCGATTCCGTGTCGGTCACCACCACCTACAAGAAGAAGCTGGCCGACGTCGGCGTCATCTTCTGTTCGTTCTCGGAAGCAGTTCACGAATACCCCGAGCTGGTGAAGAAGTACCTGGGCACGGTGGTTCCGCCCTCCGACAACTTCTACGCGGCGCTCAACTCCGCTGTGTTCACCGACGGCTCGTTCTGTTTCATCCCCAAGGGCGTGAAGTGCCCGATGGAGCTGTCGACCTACTTCCGCATCAACACGCAGGAGTCTGGGCAGTTCGAGCGGACCCTCATCGTGGCGGAGGAGGGAGCGCAGGTGAGTTACCTGGAAGGCTGTACGGCGCCAAAGTTCGACACCAACCAGCTGCACGCGGCGGTGGTGGAACTCGTGGCGCTCGACAACGCCGACATCAAGTACTCGACCGTTCAGAACTGGTACGCCGGGGACGAGAACGGCGTGGGCGGCATCTACAACTTCGTCACCAAGCGCGGGCTCTGCCAGGGCGTGAATTCCAAGATCTCCTGGACCCAGGTGGAAACCGGCTCGGCGATCACCTGGAAGTACCCGTCCTGTGTGCTGCTCGGCGACAACTCGGTGGGCGAGTTCTACTCGGTCGCGCTCACCAATCACAAGCAGCAGGCGGATACCGGCACCAAGATGATCCACGTGGGGCGCAACACGCGCAGCACGATCATCTCCAAGGGCATCTCGGCCGGCGAGTCGAACAACAGCTATCGCGGGCTCGTGAAGATCGGCCCGAAGGCCGAGGGCGCGCGCAACTTCTCGCAGTGCGACTCCATGCTGATCGGCAGCCGCTGCGGGGCGAACACGTTCCCGTACATCCAGGTGCAGAACAACAGCGCCAAGGTGGAGCACGAGGCCACCACCTCGAAGATCGGGGAAGACCAGCTTTTTTACTTCGCGAGCCGCGGGATCGACGCGGAGGAAGCCGTATCGATGATCATTAACGGCTTCGTGAAGGACGTCTTTACCCAATTGCCCATGGAATTTGCCGTGGAAGCCGGGCGCCTCCTCGGTCTCAAACTGGAAGGAAGTGTCGGATGACGAAGCCGGATTCTCCCGTGCTGCTGGACGTGCGGGGCCTGCATGCCTCCGTCGCCGGGGTGCCGATCCTCAAGGGGATCGATTTCACGGTGCGCGCGGGCGAGGTGCACGCGATCATGGGGCCCAACGGTTCGGGCAAGAGCACCTTCTCCAAGGTGCTCGCCGGCCATCCCGCGTACGAAGTCTCGGCCGGCTCGGCCACCTTCCAGGGCGGTGACCTGCTCGCCCTCGAAGCCGAAGAGCGGGCGCGTGCCGGATTTTTCCTGAGCTTCCAGTACCCGATCGAGGTCCCCGGTGTCGCCAACGCGCAGTTCCTGCGCCTTGCCTACAACACGGTGCAGGGCGCGCGCGGCAAGGACGAACTCGATCCGCTGGAGTTCGATGACTTCGTGCGCGAAAAGATGAAGCTCCTCGAGATGGACCCCGCCTTCCTCGATCGCAGTGTCAACGCCGGCTTCTCCGGCGGCGAGAAGAAGCGCAACGAGATCCTGCAGATGGCGCTGCTGGAGCCGTCGCTCGCGTTCCTCGACGAGACGGACTCCGGTCTGGACATCGATGCCCTGCGCATCGTGGCCCACGGCGTGAACCAGCTTCGCAACGACCGCAACGCGGTGGTGCTGGTCACCCACTACCAGCGTCTGCTCAACTACATCACGCCCGACTTCGTCCATGTCATGGACGGCGGCCGGCTGGTGAAGACCGGCGGCAAGGAACTCGCCCTCGAACTCGAGGCGCGTGGCTACGACTGGATCCAGAAGCAGGCAGCCTGAGCACCATGGCAGCTCAGGCATCCGGCAGTTTTCTTTCGACCCTCCTGGCCGGGGCGGCGCCCGGCGGTGCGCGTCAGTGGCTGAAGCAGCTTCGCGCCAATGCGCTGGAGCGCGCCAACGCCCTGTCGGCCCCCACCACGCGTGACGAGGACTGGCGCTTCACCGATCTCACGCCGCTCTACCGCCTCGCGCTGCACGCGCCGGGCGAATCCGGCGCGGTCGACGTCGAGGCACATCGCATCGCGGAGGCGGGCAGTCGCCTCGTCTTCGTGAACGGTGCGTTCCGCGAGGATCTCTCCGAAGGTATCGGCGGTTCCGGGCTCGAGGTCGTGCGTCTGCGGGGTGAGTTCGCCGATGCCGCGTGGTTGTCCGCACATCTCGGTCAGATTGCTGCCTTCGCTCAGGACGCGTTCGTCGCCGCCAACACGGCCGCCATGAGCGATGCGGTCGCCGTGCGTGTGCCGCGCGGCGTGACGATCGACAAACCGCTCCATTGCCTGTTCCTCAACACGGAAGCCAACGCGGTGTCGCATCCGCGGTTGCTGGTGGTGGCGGAATCCGGCAGCGACATGCTGTTCGTCGAGGATCACATCGGCACGGTCGATGGTGCGTACTGCGCCAACGCCGTGGTCGAAATCGCCGTCGCGGAGAATGCCGAGGTTCGACATGTCCGCCTCCAGCGGGAAGGTAAGGCGGCTTATCACATCGGGACGAGCGCGGCGTCCGTCGCACGCGACGGACGGTATCGATGCTGGTCCGTGGCGATGGGCGCGCGCCTGTCGCGACACAACGCCAACGTTCGCCAGGACGGCGAAGGCACGCACTTCGAGATGGACGGTCTTGCGCTGCTCGGCACACGCCAGCTGGCGGACACCCATTCGTTCATCGACCACGCGCGCGCCCACGGCACCAGCCGGCAGATGCACAAGTGCGTCGTGGCCGACGGTGCCCATGCCGTGTTCAACGGTCGCATCCTCGTGCGCGAGGGGGCGCAGCAGACCAATTCCACGCAGGAGAGCCGCAATCTGCTTCTCTCCGACAAGGCTCGGGTGGATACCAAGCCCCAGCTCGAGATCTTTGCCGATGACGTCAAGTGCGCCCACGGCGCGACCGTCGGCCAGCTCGAAGCGGAAGAGGTGTTCTATCTGCGCAGCCGCGGTCTTGCGGAACCCGAAGCACGCAACCTGCTGACGTACGCCTTTGCCGCGGACATGGTCGTGAGGATTCCCGTCCCGTCCGTCGTGCGGGCCCTGCAGGCGCGAATCATCGAACGGACGGGAGGTCCGGAGATCCCATGACAGTGCAGGCCCTCAGGCAGCCGCCGGCCGGCGACGCCACCAAACCACTCGACGTAGAGCGCATCCGCGCGGACTTCCCGATTCTCACGAACGTGAGACCCCACGGGAAGCCGCTGGTGTTTCTCGACAACGCCGCATCGAGCCAGATGCCCCAGCAGGTGATCGACCGCCTCGTGCGATACCAGACGCACGAGCACGCCAACATCCACCGCGGCGTGCACTACCTGTCCGAGACCGCCACCCGAGCGTACGAGCAGGCCCGCATCAGCGTGCAGCGGTTCCTCAACGCCCGCGAAGACCGCGAGATCATCTTCACTACCGGCACCACCGAAGCCATCAACCTCGTGATGCACGGGTACGGCCGGCGTTTCATCGGCGCGGGCGACGAGATCATCATCACGTACATGGAGCACCACTCCAATATCGTGCCGTGGCAGATGCTCTGCGAAGAGAAGGGCGCGGTGCTGAAGGTCGCCCCGATCGACGACAGCGGTGAACTCATCGTCGAGGAGTACGAGAAGCTGTTCAACGCCCGGACGAAGTTCGCCGCGGTGACGCATGTGTCGAATGCGCTCGGCACGATCACGCCGATCAAGCACCTCATCGACGTCGCGCACTCCCATGGCGTGCCGATTCTCGTGGACGGCGCGCAGGCGACCCCGCATCTGCCTGTCGACGTGCAGGCGCTGGACTGTGACTTCTACTGCTTTTCGGGGCACAAGGTCTGCGGCCCGACGGGCAGCGGCGCGCTCTACGGCAAGGCCGCGCTGCTGGAGAAGATGCAGCCCTTCAAGGGCGGCGGCGACATGATCCTGTCGGTCACCTTCGAGAAGACGACGTACAACACCATTCCGCACAAGTTCGAGGCGGGGACGCCTCCCATCGCCCCGATGATCGGCCTGGGGGCGGCGCTCGACTACCTGTCGGCCATCGGGATGGACCGGATCGCCGCGCATGAAGAAGCGCTGCTTGCCTACGCGACCGAGCGCATGCTCGAAGTGGGTGGCGTGCGCATCATCGGCACGGCGCGACACAAGGCGGCCGTGCTGTCGTTCTACGTGGGCGAAGTGCACCCGCACGATGTGGGCACGCTGCTCGATGAAGACGGCGTGGCAGTGCGGACGGGCCATCACTGCGCCCAGCCGGTGATGCAGCGGTTCCGGGTCCCGGCGACTGCGCGCGCGTCGTTCGCGCTCTACAACACCCATGCGGAAGTCGATGCGCTCGTGGCGGCCGTGGTGAAAGTGCGGGACATGTTCGCCTGACGCCGCATGGACAGCAAACAGCTCTACCAGGAAGTCATCCTGGATCACAACCGCAAGCCGAGGAACTACGGCAAGCTCGATGCGGCCACGCACAGCTCGGAAGGCCTCAATCCGCTGTGCGGCGATCACATCTGGCTCCACCTGCACGTGAACGACGGCACCATCTCGGGCATTGCCTTCGAGGGCCAGTCCTGCGCCATCTGCAAGGCGTCGGCCTCCATGATGACGGCCGCGGTGAAGGGCAAGCGCGTCGAGGATGCCGAGGGACTCGTGGGGGAGTTTCGTTCGATGGTGACCGGCGACCTCGACGTGGGTGCGCAGCCGAATCACCTGGGACGACTCGGCGTGTTCGCGGGCGTGAAGGACCTGCCGTCCCGCGTGAAGTGCGCGGTGCTCCCGTGGCATACGTTGCATGCCGCGCTTACATCGCAGCAGACGACCTCCACCGAAGGGGACCAGGATCCCCTCGCTCCGGGCACTTGAGACGGCAGCAGGCGACCTCCCGACAACAAGACGTCCGACACGACGAGAAGACGTAGATGCCCAAGATCGCAGATATCGAAGTCACGCCGAACCCGAACGCGCGGAAGTTCATCCTCAAGGAACCGCTCACGTGGGGTATCGCGCATTCCTTCGACAGTGCGCAGGAAGCCGAGGCCGATTCCCTTGCGCGGGCGCTGTTCGCCATCGAGGGCGTGACGAACGTCTTCTATGTCGACCACTGGCTCACCGTCACCCAGGACGGATCCGCCGAATGGACTTCGCTGCTGAAGCAGCTTGCGGTGCCGATCCGCGAAGCCCCCGCTGCCGAGGAACGCTCCGAATCCCTGGGGGCGGCCAACTCGGCGCTCCTGGATCCCGAGCGTTACTCGGTCGAGGAACTGGAGAAGCTGGTGGCGATCAGCGAACTGCTGGATGAGCGCGTGCGCCCGTTCCTGCAGGGCGATGGCGGCGACATCTTCATCGTCGGTCTCGAAGGCAATCAACTGCAGGTCCACTATCAGGGCGCCTGCGGAAGCTGCCCGAGTTCCCTGTCCGGCACACTCGCCGGGATCGAAGGGCTCGTGCACCAGATCGACCCCATGCTCGAAGTCGTGCCCGTCTGACGATGGAGTGGGTGTCTGTCGGTGCCGTGGACGGGTTCGCCCCGGGGACGCATCGTGTCGTCGATGTCGACGGCACAGCGGTGGTGGTATTCAACCTGGGAGGTGAGTTCTTCGCGCTCGAGGATGTCTGCACGCACGACGGCGGCCAACTGACTGGCGGCTGCGTGGAAGGCGAGGAAATCGTCTGTCCGCGACACGGGGCGCGCTTCGCCATCCGTACCGGCGCGGCACTCACCGCACCTGCCTTCGAACCGACGCTGACCTTTCCCGTCAAGGTGGAAGGCGGTCAGATCTTCACGCGGGACGACCGCTGGGACTGACCGGCGCCGGTGATTCCGTCAGAGCCGGCGGATTCGATCGATCTCGAACACCTGCCCGCCCCGGAGAATCACTCTCGTGGTGAACGGGTCGGTGGCGGTGGGCAGATAGGACCACGTCTTGGCGCCTAGCGCGCCATCGAAGGCTTCGTGATCCGGCGGCCCGGCCCTGTCCATGACTTCCCCTTCGCTCATGCCCCGCTCCAGCCGGGCGAACACATCGAAGCTCATCCCTCGCGGACTCGCACCGCGCGCCGCCTGATCCTGGGAGCGGGCGACCCGTTCGCTGCGATGGGCGGCTTCGTCTTCGAGGCGATAGCGGCGCATCCGCTCGTACTGACACTGCACCGTCTGGCATTCGGGGGGCTTTCTGGCAGCCACCGGCGGATTGCCGGGCACCTGCGCCGCGATGCCGGTGTTTCGGCCCTTGGTACCGTCCGGGGGAGACTCGCTGTAGTGCGTCCGGCCCTGGGAGTCCTTCCATCGAAACACATCTCCGCCTGCTACCTGACCCGAAAGGGAGAGGGCGATGACGAGGCAAAGGGCGCCGGGGAGGATCGGACGATGGCGGGGATTCATGGGGATCACGGCATTCTCAGCCGAACGCCCGGTTCGGACGCCGGCGGCGGTTGCACGGGGCGCGGCTGGCCCGGTACAACGATTCCCCGGCGGTAGATCGGGGCGTAGATCGGCTCATGGGGAATCTGAGATGGCGGGTTGGCGCGCTGCTGGGCGGCCCGCTGCGCCTCCGCGACGCGGGCCCGGGTTTCCATTTCCTTGCGCCATTCGGCCTCCCGGATGAGACGGTCCTGCCGCATCCGTTCGTACTGGCACTGGATGGTGTAGCAGCCCGGGGGCTTGTCCGGAGGGTCGTTGCCTTCGAGCTGGATGCCCAGCTTGGTGGCGTCGAGTGCCTCGGGCGGGCGTTCCCCGTAATGCGTACGCCCCTGCGCATCGACCCATTTGTAGACCTGGGCCGAGGCAGGGGCGGCGATAGCCATGACCGCGGCGAGGGCGATCGGGCGAAGAAAAGAAGTATCCATCAACGCCTGCGACCGCCCCACGCGGAAAAAATTCAGTCCTTGAACGCTTCGACCTGGATGGCGATCTTGACCTCGTCACCCACGGCGGGGACATAGGCCGCCAGGCCGAAGTCCGAGCGCTTCAGGGAGGTGGTGGCGTTTGCGCCGCACACGGCCTTCTTGTTGATGGGGTGCGTGCCGCAGGCGAACCAGTCGACATTGAGGCTGACCGGCTTGGTCACGCCCAGGAGCGTGAGCTCGCCGTCCGCGCCCACCACCTTGTCGCCGTTGAACTTGAGCTTGGTCGACTTGAAGGTCATGGTGGGGAACTTGGCGACGTTGAAGAAATCCTCACTGCGCAGGTGGTCGTCGCGCTTGCCGTGGCCGGTGTTGATCGAGGCGGTGTCGATCGTGATTTCGATCGAGCCGGACTTCGCGGCGGTGTCCAGCGTGATCTTGCCGGCGGACTTGTCGAAGCTGCCGCGCTGGATCGAGAAGCCGAGGTGGTTCAGTTCGAAGCTCGGGTAGGTATGGCTCGGGTCCACCGTGTACGAGTCAGCGGCGAAGGCAGGGGTGGACAGCGGCAGGGCGATTGCGAGAGCGGCGAGGGTGCGTTTCATCGGTACGTAACTCCTGAGTTGAGGATCGGGAACGGATGGCGACGATCTGTTGATACCCGTCGAGGGTCTTCGCGTTCAAACCGTCGAGTGGGAAAGCGCGTTTATTCCTTGAAGGCTTCGACGGCCATGTTCAGCCGGACTTCGTCCGCCGTGCCGGGAATGCCCTTGGTCATGCCGAACTCGGAGCGGCGGATCGTGGCGCTGGCCATGCCTCCGCATACATTCTTCTTGTTGATCGGGTGGACGATGCAGTTGAAGCCGGCGAGCGATACCGTGGCCGGGCGCGTCACGCCGAGCATCGTGAATTCGCCTTCTGCGCCGGAGACCTTGTCCCCGTCGAACAGCAGCTTCGAAGAACGGAACGTGAGGGTCGGGAACTGCGCGACGTTGAAGTAATCCTCGCTGCGCATGACTTCGTCCCACTTGTCGAGACCCATGTCGATGGACGCCGCGTCGATGCTGAGATCGACGGACCCGGAGCGCGCCTCCCGGTCGACGACGATGCGGCCCGAGGCCTTCTTGAACCGGCCCCACTGCAGCGACAGGCCCAGGTGGTTCACCTGGAACACCGGGAACGAATGGCGGCCGTCCAGGACGTAGTTCTCGGGCGCCGCCTCCGCGCCGATGCTCGTGATGGCAGCGATGCTGGCCAGCGCGGCCGAGACGAGTGTTTTCTTCATGCCGTTACCTCTTCGGGGTCGTTTCAGGAAACTGCAGTCGGGCGCAAGGCTGCGGTCGTCACTTCGCCGGGTTGGCGACGAGGCGGAACTTCACCTTGATTTCATTGGCGACCGTCTCGGGATCGGCCCAGGGGCCCTCACCGATGGCAAAGTCGCCACGCTTCATCACGAACGTGCCTTCGAACACCTGGGACGTGCCCTGGGTGCGCACCGAGAACGGCGTGGTGAGCGGGAGCGTCTTGCCCTTGATGGTCATCTGCCCCGTCACCTCGTAGCGGTTCGGGCCGGTGCTCTTCACCGCTGAGGACACGAACGTTGCCTGCGGGAAGCGCGCAGCCGCCAGCCAGTTCTTGCCGACGACCTCGCCGTTGGCTTCGGCACTGCCGGCGTCGATGCTGGCGATGTCGATGTCCAGCTTCACCTTGGCGGCCTCGGGCTTCTTGGCGTCGAAATCCACCTGCGCGGCGAACTTGCGGAACTTGCCATCGACCGGCACGCCCATCTGGGTGGATACGAAGGCGACCTCGCTCTTGGGCAGATCCACCGTGAGGGGGTTGGCCATCGCGGCGGCGGGCACCAGAGCGACGAACAGGCTGAGTGCGGACAGACGAATGCGCATGCGGCGGGCTCCTATCGGTTTCGGGGATGCACGATCGGCAGCATGCGGGAAAGCACGTCGTCGCGATCGAGCAGGTGATGCTTCAACGCCGCCGCCACGTGCAGGACGACAAGGGCGGCCATCAGGAAGGCAAGGTTCTCGTGCCACTCGACGAGAACCTCGGCGAGCAGGGTGTCCTTGGCCAGCAGATCCGGGATGGGCCAGATGCCGAAGTAGACGGTCTTGAAGCCCTTTGCCGAGCTGAACAGCCAGCCCGACAGGGGCACCGCGAGCGTCAGCAGATAGAGCAGGATATGCGAGACCCCGGCACCGACCCGTTCCCACGCCGGCATGTGCGCGGGGAGTTCCGGCGGGCGCTTGAGCATCCGCCACGCGATCCGCACGAATACCAGCAGGAAGATGCTGACGCCGGCCCACTTGTGATACGAGTACAGCTTGAGCTTGATCGGGCCGACCGAAAGCGGCAGGTCCGACATGTACAGACCCAGCCCGAAATTGACGGCGATCGCGAGCGCGATCAGCCAGTGCAGGATCATCGCAACGGCGCTGTAGCGGGCACTGCGCATGTCAGGCGCTCCGCCGCGCCGCGGCGATCATGCGGGACTTGGGCGTCATCGATTCCGTGGTGTCGTCGGCCGGGGCGAAGCGGGCGCTCAGGCGCTCCAGATATCCGTTCATGCGTTCGAGTTCCTGTGGGGACAGTGCCGAGAAGGCGCGCTGAAGATGTGCGACGTGGGCGGGGAAGACACTGGCGAACATCGCTTCGCCTGCCCGGGTAAGACGCACCGTCACGCTTCGGCGGTTCTCGGCGCACGGCGTGCGGGTGAGCAGCCCCCGTTCCTCGAGTCGATCCAGCACGCCTGTGAGTGTTCCCTTTGTGATGAGCGTGCGTTCGCCGAGTTCCCGGCAACTCATTCCCGGGGTATTGCCCAGCGTAGCCACCACGTCGAACTGCGCCGGCGTGAGGCCCAGGGGGCGGATGTGTGCCGCCGAGTAGGCCTCGAATGCCTGGTAGCAGTTCACCAGTCGCCGCAACGTACCCAAGAATGCTTCCACGCCTCTGCCCGGTTCAGTGAGGGCGCGAGAATAGTTCGTGTTAGAACAATTCGTCAAGCCGGGGAGCGAGGGTGGGCGGACCTTGCCTAGAACCGCAGCACGAGACCCAGGGTGACGGCGTTCACGTCGAACTGGCCGACGGTCTTCGAGTCGCCGACGGAGAAAAGGCGGTCCACGTCCAGCCGCAGCCCGGTCTGGGGCGCGAAGTACCAGGTGGCGGCGATGCCGGCGGCGAGATTGATGCCGGTGTCGCGCAGTTCCGGCATCTGCGAGAGGTAGCGTTCCCGCCGCACTTCCCAGCGCATGGCTCCGACCTTGAGGCCGATGTCCCAGGTGTCGCCGACGGGCAGCCAGCCGACGAACGACAGCGAGACGCCGCTGCCCCGTAGCTTGCCGTCGACCGGCGTGCCGTTGAGAGTCCCCGCTGCCGTGGCCTGGCCGAAGGTGTCATAGGCGAGTTCGATGCCGGTGTTTCGCGACAGGCGGTAGCCGCCGAGCACCTTGGCACCGGTGTTGGAATCGTCACAGACGCCGCTGAAGCCGTTGGCTGCCGTGGCGTCCTTGCACGCCCCCTCGAGTTGCCGCAGCGACGCGCCGGCGCCGAAGTACTCTTGGAAAAGCATGGGGTCCGCGGCCTGCGCCGCAGGGGCCAGCAGGCCTGCCGTGAGCAGCAGCGCGCGCATCGTTCGGGTCATCGTTTCGCACTCCGGGAAGCATTCCAGACGCATGCTACACTCCACGGCTGCACGAGGGGCGCATGGCCGAAGACAGCGATCTCGAACGTTCCGAACCGCCATCGCAGCGACGGCTCGACGATGCGCGAGCCAAGGGTCAGATTCCGCGCTCTCCGGAACTCGCGACCTTCGCGGTGCTGCTCGCGGGCGGTGCCGGATTCGCGGTTCTGGGTGACGGGCTCGTCGAGAGCCTCAAGCGTCTCATGTCCGACGGCCTCACGCTCGATCGGGCCGCTGCCTTCCGGCCAGAGGCCATGACCGAGCGCCTGCTCGACGCCGGCACCGACATGCTGATCAGCTTCGCCCCCTATCTCGCCCTCCTTCTCGCGGTCGCGTTCTTTGCACCCCTTGTCGTGAGCGGCTGGGTGTTTGCCTTCGAGGCCTTCGCACCACAACTGAGCCGCATCAGCCTGTTCGCCGGTTTCGGGCGGATGTTCTCCGTTCGCAGCCTCGTGGAACTCGGCAAGGCCATCGTCAAGACACTCATCGTGGGTGGCGTCGCCACCATCGTCCTGGTGAACGAACTCGACGCGATCCTCGGGCTCGCGTCCGAACCGCAGCCTGCTGCGATGGCGCACATGGGGCATCTGCTGCTCGTGACGTTTCTGAGCGTGGTGAGTGCCATGGCGCTGATCGTGGCGTTGGACGTGCCGTTCCAGATCTGGGAATTCCGCAAGCAGTACCGCATGACGAAGGAGGAAGTCCGCCAGGAGTTCAAGGAGACAGAAGGCGATCCTCAGATCAAGGCGCGCATCCGCCAGCTCCAGCGTGAACAGGCGCGGCGCCGCATGATGTCCGAAGTGCCGAAGGCCGACGTGGTCGTGACCAACCCGACGCACTTCGCGGTGGCCTTGCGCTACCGGGAGGGATCCATGCGCGCCCCGATGGTGGTCGCCAAGGGCTCGTCGCTGGTGGCGGAGCGGATCATGGACCTCGCCCGGGAGAATCGCATTCCCGTCCTTCGCGCCGCACCGCTGGCGCGCGCGCTCCACGCTCACGCCGAACTCGGTCGCGAGATTCCTTCGGCCCTGTACTCCGCTGTTGCTGAGGTGCTCGCGTACGTGTATCAGCTCTCGCGCCACGAGCGGCTCGGCGGGGAGCGCCCTCCGGAGCCGACAGACATCCGTGTGCCGCCCGAACTCGATCCGGCACTGGAATCTCCGCCCGAAGTCGAGGAGGATGACGCCTGATGGTTCTTCCCGTTTTCGACCGTTCGCTGACCTGACCCATGGCCGAAGCCGCCTCTGCCGCGCCGCGCCGCCTGCCGCTGAACGCCCTGGCCGGCCCCATCCTCATCCTGCTCGTGCTGGGCATGATGATGCTGCCGCTGCCGACGATCCTGCTGGACCTGCTTTTCACGTTCAACATCGCCATGTCGATGATCGTGCTGCTCGCGGCGCTGTTCGCGCTGAAGCCGCTCGACTTCTCGGCCTTTCCGAGCGTGCTGCTCGTGACGACGCTGCTGCGTCTCTCGCTCAATGTCGCCTCGACGCGAGTGGTCCTGCTCGAAGGGCACACCGGGCCCGGGGCGGCGGGCCACGTCATCGAAGCGTTCGGCAACTTCCTCGTCGGCGGCAACTACGCCGTCGGGATCGTCGTGTTCGTGATCCTGGTGATCATCAACTTCGTCGTGATCACGAAGGGCGCCGGACGCATCGCAGAGGTGTCCGCCCGGTTTACCCTCGATGCAATGCCGGGCAAGCAGATGGCGATCGACGCGGACCTCAACGCTGGGCTCATCGGCGAGGAGGACGCTCGGAAGCGCCGTGCCACCGTGTCCCAGGAAGCGGACTTCTACGGTTCCATGGACGGCGCGAGCAAGTTTGTCCGAGGTGACGCGATCGCCGGCATCATCATCACCATCATCAATGTGGTGGGGGGGCTCGCAGTCGGTGTGCTGCAGCACGATCTCGACTTTGCGACGGCCGCCGAGAACTACACATTGCTCACGATCGGCGACGGGCTCGTGGCGCAGATCCCCTCGCTCATCATCTCCACCGCGGCCGGCGTCATGGTGAGCCGGGTGGCGACCGAGGAAGACCTCTCGCAGCAGCTCGTGTCGCAACTCTTCATGCGACCGCAGGTGCTGTACATCACTTCGTCCGTGCTGACGCTGCTGGGCATCATTCCGGGGATGCCCCATGTAGCCTTCCTGCTGATGGCGTCGTCGCTGGCCGGGATCGGGTATCTCGTCGACCAGAAGGCCCGCAAGGTGCCACCGCCACCGCCGCCACCACCCCCTCCAGCCGATTCCGGCGAGGTCGGGTGGCAGGATGTCGCGGCCGTCGACATCCTCGGCCTCGAGGTGGGCTACCGTCTGATTCCTCTCGTCGACAAGGCGCAGGACGGCGATCTTCTCCGACGCATCCGCGGCATCCGCAAGAAGATCGCCCAGGAGATGGGGTTCCTCGTCCCGGCGGTGCACATCCGCGACAGTCTCGAACTGAAGCCCAACGGCTACCGGATCACGCTGAAGGGCGTGGAGGCCGGCGCGGGCGACGTGATCGTGGGTCAGTACCTCGCCATCAATCCTGGGCGGGCGGTCGGTACGCTTCAGGGTTCGCCGACTAAGGATCCTGCCTTCGGGCTGCCCGCGGTCTGGGTCGACACGGCGCTGCGCGAGCAGGCTATCTCGATGGGGTACACCGTCGTCGATGCCGGCACGGTCGTGGCCACTCACCTGTCCAGCATCGTGCAGGCGCACGCGGCGGAGTTGCTGGGTCGGGAAGAAGTGCAGAACCTGCTCGATCACATTGCCAAGGAATCGCCGAAGCTCGTCGAGGATCTCGTCCCGAAGGTCGTCCCGCTCGGGGTGCTGCACAAGGTGCTGCAGAGCCTGCTGGACGAGGGCGTGCACATCCGCGACATGCGGACAATTCTCGAGGCTCTCGCGGAGCACGCACCGCGCACGCAGGAGCCGGACGAGCTTACCGCTGCGGTAAGGGTCGCATTGTCGCGTGCTATCATCCATTCGCTTGCGCCGGGGACTTCCGAACTGCAAGTCATCGCCCTCGATTCACAGCTCGAGCAGGTTCTGATGCAGGCATCCCAGGCGCGGTCCCAGGACGGCGTCGGCCTCGAACCGAATCTCGCGGAGAACCTGTTGAAGCAGGTGGCCAAGCTCGTGCAGGAACAGGAAAGCGTCGGTCGTCCGTCGGTGCTCATGGTGCCCGCTCCGCTGCGGTCCCTTCTCTCCCGTTTTCTCCGTCGCGCGGCGCCGCAGTTGCGGGTCGTGTCGCACGCCGAGATTCCAGACAATCGTTCCATCAAGGTCGTTGCCGTGCTCGGAGGGCGCGCCTAATGCCGCGCGCATTCATCGCTTCGTTGATGTTCTCCGGACTGCAGCGTCATGGTCGTTAGGAAGTTCTTCGCGGCCAACACGCGCGAGGCACTGCGTCTCGTACGCGATGCGCTCGGTGCCGATGCCCTGATCCTGGCGAACCGCCCGATGCCCGGGGGCGTCGAGATCATGGCGGTGGCCGAGCACGAAATGGCCTCCGTCGCCGAACCGGCGCCGCCCAAAGCCGGGACGTCCGCGCAATCTCCGGCAGCACTGCGAAATGCCCCCGAACTGGATTCGCGCGAATTCCATCACGCGTCCGACCTCTCCGCGACGCGCGAGCTTGCGGACGAGGTCCGATCGCTGCGGGCTCTGGTGGAAGGACAGCTTGCAGGATTCGCCTGGCGGGAGTTTTCTGCCAGTTCCCCGGTGCAGGCGGAACTCGTGAAGGATCTCCTGGGTCGAGGCTTCGGTGCCGGTTTTGCCCGTTCGCTTGCCGGACAGGTGCCGGCAGGAAGCACTCTGGCACAGGCCGTCCGCTGGGCTCGCACGACCATGGTCAGCGGCCTCACGTGCGTCCAGGCAGGCGAAGACATCGTCCACCGCGGCGGCGTGTACGCGCTGGTCGGCCCCACGGGGGTCGGCAAGACCACCACAGTGGCCAAGATCGCGGCCAGCTGCACGTTGCAGCATGGCCCTTCCCAGGTCGCGCTGGTCACTACCGACACCTACCGGATCGGTGCCGTGGACCAGTTGCGCATCTACGGCAAGATTCTCGGCATTCCCGTCTACGCTGTCCGTGACGGCGACGAGCTTCAGGTCACGCTCGCCGAGCTGCAGGGCAGGCGCCTCGTACTCATCGACACGGTCGGCATGAGTCAGCGCGATCGCCGCGTCACCGAACAGGTCGCGATGCTTTGCGGGCATGGGCGGGCCGTGCAGCGTCTGCTGCTGCTGAGTGCCGTGTCCCAGGGAGATGCGCTCGAGGACGTCCTGCGCAGCTATCGGGGAGAGGGGCTCTCCGGCTGCATCCTGACCAAGGTCGACGAATCCATGTCCCTCGGTGGCGCACTCGACGTCGTCATGCGCTCCGGGCTGCCGCTGCATTACGTCACCAACGGCCAGCGGGTGCCGGAAGACCTCCATCTGGCGAGCGCGTTGTACCTGGTCGATCGGGCCTTCAGGGCGGAAGGGCAGGGGGGCGGGTTCCGCCCCTCGCCCGACGAGATCCCGCTCGTGCTCGCCGCCCGGCAGGGCGGCGGCGCGACCGTGATGCCGGAGGCCTGATCCGATGCCTCTAGTGGTTCCGGACCAGGCCGAGGGCCTGCGCAGGCTGTTCGCCCGGAGCCTGGTTCGCAGCGTTGCTTTCGTGGGTGGGGAGGCCGGGATCGGCCGATCAGCCCTGGTAGCCAATCTGGCCGTGGCCCTTGCGCGGCGCGGCCAGAGCGTCTGTGTCGTCGAGCGCGACCCGGAGGGCCCCAGCCCTGGCGAACGGCTCGGGCTCGCCCAGTCCATGGACCTTGCGGCCGTCATCCGGCGCGATTCCAGCCTGCCGACCATCATCGGCAACGGCCCGGAGGGCGTGCGTTTCGTCCGGGCCCGAGGTGCCGGCAGGCTGCTGGCGCGGCTGCCCGCCGACGAGGAAGTCCGCCTGACCGAGGCGTTTTCCCATCTGGACCCCTCCGTGGACATGCTCCTGGTGGACGCCCCCATGGGTTCCGGCGATGAAGCCGTGTCCTGCGCAGTGGCGGCCTCGGAAATCGTCCTGGTGGCCCCGGCGGGACGGGATGGCATCACCCACGCCTATGCTCTCGTCAAGCGCCTGATGCGGGATGCCCCGATCCGGCGGGTGCATCTCGTGGTGACCCGGGCGCGGGGGCTGGACCACGCGCAGGCGATCCACGACAATCTGGCTGCGACCGCGCGGCGGTTTCTGTCGGTGAGCGTGGCCTGGCTTGGATGGGTCCCCGAGGACCCGGACATGTCGAAGGCATTACGTTTGCATCAGGCAGTCTCATGCGCTTTTCCCACCTCTGCGTCGGCCCTCGCCCTGGGCGAAATGGCCGATACCCTGCTCCACTGGCCGTATGCCGGCGAGGACTGCCTGGATGGCTTCGTGCATCGTCTGGTTCAGGCCAGCCGCACGCTGCTGTCTGCCAACGCTTGAACTGAATCGATGGTCAATGCCACTTCCATAGCAAACCGCGATGTCGATGCCATCGTCAACGAGCTCGCCCCCCTGGTGAAGCGCATCGCTTACCATTTCATGGCAAAACTGCCGGCCAGTGTCGAAGTGGACGATCTCATCCAGGCCGGTCTTATCGGGCTTCTGGACGCCGCGAAGAATTTCGACGATACCCAGGGGGCGCAGTTCGAGACCTACGCCATCCAGCGGATCCGCGGGTCGATCCTCGATGAGCTGCGCCAGGCCGACTGGCTGCCGCGCAACGTCAGGCGCAACCTCCGCAAGATCGAATCCGCCGTCGCCGCCCTGGAGCAGACGCTTGGACGGGCCCCTCGCGAGAGCGAACTGGCCGCCCATATGGAGGTGCCGCTGGAGGACTACCAGCAGATGCTGCTGGATTCCCGCGGCTACCAGCTGCTGCACTACGAGGACTTCCAGGAGGCTGAGGAGGGCGACTTCTTCGATTCCTTCGTCTCCGCGGACGGTCAGCGCGGGCCGCTCGACGTCCTTGAGGACCAGGGATTCCGCCGTCATCTCATCCAGGCGATCGGCGGGCTTCCCGAACGGGAAAAACTGGTGATGGGTCTTTACTACGAGCAGGAGATGAACCTCAAGGAGATCGGCGAGATCCTCGGGGTCAGCGAATCGCGCGTATGCCAATTGCACAGCCAGGCCGTTGCCCGCCTGCGTGCCCGCATGAAGACCTGGACGGCCAAGTAGGCCACTGTCATTCCGGACGGCCTCGCCCGCCTCGGGTGAGCCGTCCGTCTCAAGTCGGGTTTCGCCCGCGCCGTTAAAGGGGGAGTTCGTCCGTCCGGGACGGACCCAGATCCCCCGACCCATGGATATCCTCAGCGTCCTCGGCTTGTTGGTCGCCCTCGGCGCCGTGCTCGGCGGCCAGTGGCTGGAAGGCGGCCACTTCGCGTCGCTGCTGCAGGTGACCGCATTCTTCATCGTCATCGGCGGCACGCTCGGCGCGGTGATGCTGCAGAGCCGCCTGCCGGTGTTCGCCGAAGGCATCCGCCTTGCCAAATGGGTATTCCAGCCTCCGCCCTGCGACTATCGCGGGATGATCAATCGCGTGATCCACTGGAGCAACGTGTCCCGCCGCGGGGGGCTGCTGGCTCTAGAGCCCCAGTTGCGCATCGAGAAGGGCATCTTCGAACTGAAGGGGCTGCAGCTCCTCATCGACGGTGCCGATCCGAAGACGATGCGCGAGATTTTGGAGCGCGACATCGTCACTTACGAAGACTCGCAACGCGCAGCCATCCGCATCTGGGAGGCGGCCGGGGGCTATGCGCCCACCATCGGCATTCTCGGTGCCGTGATCGGTCTCATCCACGTGATGGAGAACCTCACCGATCCGACGAAACTTGGCGCCGGTATCGCCGTGGCATTCGTTGCGACGATCTACGGCGTCGGGGCGGCCAACCTGCTGTTCCTGCCGATCGCGCAGAAGCTGAGGTCGCTCGTTGCCCGCGAGTCGAAACGTCGCGAAATGCTGATCGACGGGCTCGTCGGTGTTGCCAACGGCGAGAATCCGCGAATCATCCAGGGTCGCCTGGAGGGATACCTTGCGCCGGGCGACTGAACCTGCCGCAGGGGAGCCATCACGGGACATGAGGACGTTCGTTCCTTACCTCTGTGCAGCCGTCGTTTCCGGACAACGCTGACATGGCCCGGCGGCGCCTCGAAGATGACGAACACGACAACCGCGACCGCTGGGTCGTGTCGTATGCCGATTTCGTCACGCTGCTTCTCGCCTTCTTCGTGGTGATGTACGCGATCTCGTCCGTGAACGAAGGGCGCTATCGTCAGGTGTCCGAGGCGCTGGTGCAGGCTTTCCAGACTGTCGAGAACCAGCCGGATCGCTCCAGTGTCGTGCCGCCGCCCGTGCAGCATCCCTATCCGAAGATGCATGATCGCAACGTCCCGCTGCAGGGAATGGCCAACGACATCCGCGCGGTCCTCGACCCTCTGGTGCAGACCGGCCAGGTGCGAGTGACCGAGAATGCCCGCGGTGTCGCCGTCGAGATCAACGCGAGTGTGCTGTTCGCCTCCGGGCAGGCGGAACTCGCCGAGGCGTCGCTCCGCTCGCTCGAGTCCGTCGCGAAGGTGCTCGCAAGGGCGCCCAATCCCATCGAAGTGGAAGGACACACGGACAACAGTCCGATCAACAGCCCCGTGTTCCCATCCAACTGGGAATTGTCGGCGGCGCGCGCGAGTCGGGTGGTTCGCCTGTTCGCACAGGCTGGCGTGAATCCGACGAGGATGGGCGCGATCGGCTACGGCGAGAACCGCAATGTCGATACGAACGACACGCCCGAGGGGCGCACGCGCAATCGTCGCGTGGTGGTGGTCATCCTGCCGCTGGAGGAACCGCCGAAGCCGTGATGGCAGGCGGCCTGCGCAAGCCATGAGCGCACGGTTCGACCGGAGCGACGCACGTCATCGGGCGAGGAGCACTTCAGAGAGGAGCAGAAATCGTCCGGTGCAGGCAGCACCGTCGGGACATCAGGCGAGACCGAGTGCCCGGCCCTGACTCTTGAATTCAGGCGATCCGTCGGGACCGTAGAGGGTTGCCTGACGCATGGCGTCGCGCAGCGCGGTGAGGGCGGCCTGGTTGAACCGCAGTCGCGATTCGATCAGCACGCCATTGGTCCGATTGAGATCGCGTGCCTGTTCGGCATCGGCGAGCAGGCTGTTCCAAGCGACGGACAGGCGAGCCTGTTCGGCGCCGCCGTGGATGATGAGCCATTCGGCCATGCCGACGCGGTCGGCGGAGAAACCGGCTTCACCGAGGAACACGCGGCGCAGATCGCCCAGTTCGCTCAGGCGTTCCACGAGACGCGACTTGGCCTCTGCGAGGCCCAGCAGCTCTTCGACGTCACCCCGCAGCAGCGCAGCGCTTTCCGATTGGAGCGTCGCGAGGAACCGTGAGAAGGCCTCGCGTTCGGCGATCAGGCTTTCGATGAAACTTTGGCGGTTGGGCATCGATCGCACGGTGGGTCGTCCGGAGTCGGCACAGAGGGCGTGGGGACGCCTGGAGCCGGAACCGTCCTACCCGAACCAATCAGTTTTTCTGGCTCAGCAGATACTCTTTGACGCTCGCAATCAGGCGATCCGCGACGACCTCGGAATTCACCGAGAACCGGCCTTCGGAAATGGCCTGCTTGATGGCGTCGACACGCGCCGAATCCACGACATTGACATCATTCAGGCGGCTCTCGAGAGCCTGAAGCTGGCTGGCCAGCGGGCTCACTGAAATTGTGTCGCCGGAGCTCTTGGGAGGGCTCTGGGGCGCGGCAGAGGGCTTGGCGCCGGCAACTTCTTGCGGCCCGACGACGCCTGGGGGCTTACCAACCGGATTGTTGATCTTCACGATAATCCTCACTCACTCAAATGGAAGGCCTTCAAACCCTTCCGAGCCTGTTAACGGCAAGCTTTCGAAAGAACTTTAGAAGTGGTTCGGCGCGGCCCGGCCAGGATGGTGCGTTGGCGGGCTGCCAAGATGGAAACCAGTATAACAATGGCAATCCGTCCGGCCATCCGAGTTTCGTACTATCCCGGAACGGCTGTCCCTACCGGACCTCGACTTCGCCCGGCCCCACCGCGGTGCCGAGCACGACCTTGCCGGAAGGCATCCGGATCTGGACCGGCTGCCCGACGGCCGCGGCGCCGAGGGCCTTGCCCTCGGCCCGGATCGACAGTCCGTCCGCCCGGTAAAGGACGCCCACGGCTTGTCCCTGACTGATGACAGGGACGCTGCGAAGCATGTCTCCGCGGATAGGCACGCCGGCGGCGACCGCAACGCGGGGGAGGCGACCCACGGCGGCCGTGGCGTCCGTGAGTACCCCCGCCGGCAGCTGGGTCAGGTCCACTTTCCGGATCTGGATATCCGATTCGGAAAGCGGCTGACCGGGCGCGAGCGGCCGGGCCGACAGGACCGCGGTGCCCTCCACGCGCACATGGACGGGAATCAGCACGGACCACGCCTGAGGCGCGGTGCATCGCAGCCCGACCTGGGACCGTCCCCACAATCTGGAACCCGAAGGCAGATACCGCTCGAGGGTCGAGCACGCCGGCAGACGCAGGCGCGTATCGAGCGGGGCGGCGGTCACGTCGACCTGCCCGGGGAGTCCGGTCGCCTGCTGCTGGGCGAACTCGATCGCCAGTCGGCGCAGGTTCTCCGGATCCTCGAACGACTCGGCGCGCGTGGGGACGCTGCTTGCCGCGACAAGCAGAATTGTGGCGAGTACGAGCCGCCATGCCGTCGAGATAAAGCGGCTACCCCCATCGACGCCTTGGTCGGACCGGACCATCTGGCGTGCTGCGAAGCGTCTCATGACATGCGGTTGACCGGGAACGGGCGCGAAGCTTGACCGACCTCAGCGCATAATTCAATCGCCCGTTACCCGCATTCTCGGGTCAAGCACTCGTCCGTTTGCGCCGTTATTCGGAGCGTCTCCAGACCGGTTTCCTCAATTCATGGCCGAATCAGAAAATCCAACCGTCATCGCGCGGGAGACACTGAAGCTGCTGGCGACCCGGCGCATGGCGCCGACACCGGTCAACTACCAGAAGATCTATCTGGAGATCTCCGGCCGTCCGCAGCCGGACACGGGCAGCGCTGACCGCTTCCTCGCGGTCGTGCGTCAGATGGCGGCTCGCGCTGATGCCGACCCTGCCATGGGTGCCCTCGCGGAGGCGGTCGAAGAGGGCAACGCGGAATCCATCGCAACCACCCTCAAGGGCCTCGTGAGCCGCCCGCCGAAGTCGAACGGCGCGGAAATGGGAGCCCTGTTCCGCGACGCGCTGCGCCAACTCGACGTTCCGCATCGCGGCTGGACGATGGGACGCAAGCGCGAGAGTCTGGAGCGCGTCCTGTCCACCGGCGGGTCGGATGCCTCGCTCTCCACCAAGCTGCAGAACCTGATGCGAAGCTGGCAGGATTCCGCCGCGTCGGCGCCCGTGGAAGTGGCGGATCCGCGCGCGCCGGTCCCTGCGCCTGCCGGGCAGGCCGGCCGGTCCGCCGCGGGCGGTGGTTCCGCTGCCACCTTCGATCCGGCGATGAGCGAAGTCCGCGAGTTGCTGGCAGCCACCCTCGAAAACGGCGTCGCCCCGCGACTGGAGCGTTACACCGACATCTACAGCGAACTGTTCCAGATCGCTTGGCGGGTTCGGGAGGCCGAACTGGCGGAAGACTGGACTCGCATCGGCCAGCAGCTCAAGCAGTATTGGCTCAAGGTGGAACTGCGGGTCGAGCCGGACGAGGAACTCATCGACAACCTCATGCGGCTCCTCGGGCTGGTGGTGGACAACCTGGATGAGCTGGTCGAGGACGACCAATGGGTCCAGGGGCAGGTGGGCGTCCTGCGGGAGCTCATCAGCAAGCCCGTGGACCTTCGCGCGGTCCGCGAGGCGGAGCGCGGCTTCAAGGAAGTGATCTTCAAGCAGTCCCAGCTGAAGGCAAGTCTGTCGGAGGCCAAGGCCACCCTGAAGAGCCTGCTCAGCGTGTTCATCGAGCGGCTGGCCGAAGTGACCGGCACGACGGTCGACTACCACGCGAAGATCGAGCGCTACGCCCAGCGCATCGCCACCACCGATTCCATCGACAGCCTGAAGTCGCTAGTCGAGGAACTCATGAGCGACACACGCGGGATGCAGGTCGACATGATGCGCTCACGCGATGACCTGCTCGACGCACGCACTCAGGCGGAAGTCGCGGAGGGGCGAGTGCGTCAGTTGGAGGTCGAGCTCGAGAAGGTAAGCGAGCAGGTCCGGGAGGACCAGCTGACCGGCACCCTCAATCGCCGCGGCATGGACGATGCCATGACCCGTGAGATCGCCCGGGCGCAGCGGTCCGGCAAGCCGCTTTCGGTGGCGGTCCTCGATCTCGACAACTTCAAGAAGCTGAACGACACGTATGGCCACTCCGCCGGCGACGCCGCGCTCGTGCACCTGGCCCGTATCATCCGCCGGACTGTCCGGCCCACCGATGTCATCGCGCGCTACGGCGGCGAGGAGTTCGTGATCATCCTCGGCGACACAGACCTGGACACGGCCGTGACCGTTACGACCCGCCTGCAGCGCGAACTTACCAAGCGGTTCTTCCTGCACAACAACGAGCGGCTGCTCATTACCTTCAGTGCCGGGGTCGCGCAGTACCAGGCAGGCGAGGACGAAGCCTCCGTGTTCGGCCGGGCGGACCAGGCCATGTACCAGGCCAAGCAACAGGGCAAGAACCAGGTCGTCCCGGCCGCCTGAGCGGGTTCCTGGCCCGGGGGGAACGCCGGCCGCCAGGGGGCTTGAAGCCGCCGGCGCAGCCCCAAGCTCCGAAGGACGACGACGTGTCGACCGGGAGAACCCGCATGCGCATGAAGCAATTCTGGAAGTGGCCGGCCGTGTTCCTGGCCCTGTTGACCCTTGCCAGCGGTGTGCCCGCCGGAGCCGTGGCGGGGACGGGTTCCGCGTCCGAGCGTGGTGCTGTCCCGGCTTCCAGTCCCGAGTCGGTTTCGGCCGATCCCGAACTGGCTGTTGCCGTGACCTCCCTCGCGCATTGCGTTGCGAGTGCAGCCGATCCCGCGCTGACCAAACGCGGCGGGACGGTTGGACTCAGAGCGGCGGCCACCGACATCGAGGCGGCAGTCCTGGAACTCGACCGGCGGCTTCCCGAAGCCTTGAGGCAGGGGCTTTTTTCGAGCGGGCTGCTGGCGGATGTGCTCGCCGGCGCCCAGACGCTCGGCAACCCGTCAAAGCGAGTGCGAGAGCAGGGCAGAGCACTGCTGGCGGGTGCCTTGCCGCACCTGGAACGTCTTCAGGGGGCGTCCGCGGGGTGACTCACGCGGTCAGCGGGGCTGCGCGAAGAGGTGTGGCCCCGGCCGGGTGATGGCATCGTCCAGGCGCTGGTCGATCGCATCGAGTGATGGGTTGTCGCGCCAGATCCAGTCGAGGATGCCGGCAACCGGCGCGCTGCTGGCATCCACCTGCCAGGCGAGCGCAGACGCGGCGATATGGCAGGACCGGAAACATGAGGAGCCGCGAGGTTCCCATCGGGTGCCGCCCGCATACCAGGCCGCGTAGAGCACCTTGGCCTCCGGCTCGCTGACCATCTCCGCCACATTCGCATCGAAAAACATGCGTGCGACCTTTCGCCAGGGCTCCGTTCGCGCCTCGACGGCGACGTCGCGTATGACGGCGGCCTTGCGCACGGGGCCCTCGGGCACGGGAATGCCGAGATGCTGCATCGGGCGGGGCAGGAGACTTCCCTGCGCCAGCGCGCCGCGCGGCGCGGTCCACACCGCGCCCCCGGAGTCGATGAACGAAAACTCCTCGGCGACGCGAAGTCGCCCGCTCGCTTCCGGCTCGTCCGGAATCTCGAGAAGCACGCGTCCCCGGAAAGCGGGCGCGTCGCCGGCGCTGCCTGCCGGACCCGCGCCGACTGCCAGAATCGCGACCGTGAGGCACCGTGCGATCCGGCTCGCGGTTGGCATGCTGCAAAACCGATTCAAGTGCGACGTAGGCATGCCGAGAGTGTAACCGGCAGTCCGATCCCTGGCTCGTGGCGCTCTTTACGGTCCCGGGGTTTGTGGCTACGCTCGTTCATGATCAGAAGGTCGCGCACCTCCTTCGCGAGCTCCTGGCGAAACCCCGACCACTTCCACACCTGACCGTGCCCCCGCTCGAAGCCGCCGGACCTCGCGACCAGCTGATCCCGGGCGATCTCACCCCCGGTGAACCTCTGCCACTCGACGTGTTCGATCGCAAGGGTGTGATGCTTCTCGCGCGCGGGCAGATCGTGCGCAGCGAGCGCCAGCTGGAGCGTCTGCTGGAAATCGGCCTTTGGGGCGATGCCGCGGAGGTCGCCGCCCTGCGAGACCGTCCGATCGCCGTCGAAGCCGGGGAGTCCGAGCGTCAGCAGGTGTCCGTGTTCGAACAGCTATCGGCCTTGCGGCGGGACCTGGCGCCGGTGCTTGCCGATACCGGCCCCGGCCTTGCGGATGGCATACGCCAGATCACGGCACGCCTGCGTCGCGCGGTCGCGCTGGATGCGAACGCGGCCATCGCTTCCATCCAGTGGCTGCGGACGGCTCCCTACGCGATCCGGCAGTCGATCAACGTGGCCGTGCTGTCCGAGGTGGTGCTCGACGGGCAGGAAGCCGACATTGCCATCCGCGAGTCCGCCGTCGCCGCGGCTCTCAGCATGAATGTATGCATCGTGGAGCTCCAGGAAGTCCTCTACCACGTGAAAGACATGATGCCGGAGCAGAAGTCGGCGGTGGCCAGGCACCCGCAGTGTGCTGTGGAGCGACTTCGGGCGGCCGGAGTGGAAGACATCCCGTGGCTCCGTGCTGTGGCGGAGCATCACGAGGCCCACGACGGCTCAGGCTATCCACGCAAGCTCGCGGGCAGCGCCATCGGCTTGCCCGCTCAGGTGATTTCCGTTGCCGACAAGTTCTGCGCGACCATCGCCGAGCGCGCCTACCGGACTGCGGTGCCGGTCAGTGTCGCGCTGCGCCGGCTGCTGACGGCGTCCGGTCCGACCATGGACCCGCTCGTGGCAGCCCGGCTTGCCCGGGAGATCGGCATCTACCCGCCCGGTACCGTCGTCAAGCTGCGAAGCGGCGACATCGGTGTCGCCGTCAAGCGGACGCTGGACCCGAATTGCCCGGTCGTTCGCGTGGTGCTGGGGAAGGACGGGCTGATCGCGCCGGGGTTCACCAAGCGGCTCACGAGCCGCGAGATGTTCGCGGTGGTGGAGGAAGTCCCGGCCGACGCCCTGCCGCCGGGCTTCGATGTCCTGACGCTCTGGCATCCGAGTCTCGATCGCGGCGACAGCCCCGAGACCGCCTGATCCTTCCGGTCGGCCCGCTCTCGCGGTCGATTCGGCATCGACTGTTTCCCCGGCCTTTCCGGTCCGTGCCATCCCGGACATGTGCCCCATCGCCGCGGTGGAGGCCGTCGGCCCCCTTGTCTCTGCTGCCGTCGCCAAGGCGGCCTTCCGCAAGCTTTGAGCGAAAAAAAGCCCGGGCGTCTGAGGCCCGGGCCTGGAAGAACGTTCCCCAGAGGAGAGAGCAAGCGGTTGGGGTGCGTTACGGCGCGGCCGCCGTGCTGTCCACTCCCGCCAGGGGTTGAGACGAAACAGCAAAGCAACTGCCGATGGACCGCATTGGAGCAGAATCCGTTCTTTAATGCAACAAGGATGCAGAAGTTTTGAAGTCGCGCGTGTTTCGATATTGCGGCGTCAGGCCGGGGCCGCGGGGCGCTGCCAGACAGGCACCACGTACGGCCCCTCCGGGATCACGGCAATGTCCGGGTCTCCCGAGTCGCGCACACTGCCGGCGATGGCGTCTTCCACCGAGTCGATCATGGCGACGCCGGTCAGTCCCCGGACGGCGGGGTCGAGGCGGCCGGTGTACAGACTTACGCGTCCGATCCGCATCGGTTTCACCTGCATCTGCGTCTGCCACTCGTCGATCTCGGCGTGCAGGCGGGCGGAGATCTCCTTCAGGAAACCGTCGGGCCCCAGGCCGATCAGGCGCCGTTGCGCTTCCACGTACTCCTCGGAGCCCATGCCCTCGGAGCACTCGGAGGCGATGATGAGGTGGCCGCCCGGCTCGAGGATGTCCAGCGGGGCAACCATGCCCTTCACGGTCTGGTAGTAGGTCTTGTCGAGCGGGTATCCGGCCGCACTGGTGACGACGGTCCGGAAGCGCCGCGGCACGGCAACCTGCGCGAACCCGCGGATGAAGTCGACCGCCCGCAGGTGACTCGCGATGACTTCGCCGTAGTTCACGAACGAGAGCCGCCGATGCTCGTCGATCACCGTGTTGACGGCGAGCACCCGGCCCAGCATGGCCACGATGGCCAGTTGTTCCCGGTGCAAAGGGTTACCTTCGAGCTGGCAGTTTTCCGCGGCAGGGTCGGCCATGAAGCGGTGGCTGTGGAAGGTGGTGATGGTTTCGGCATGGGCCACGCCCGGGGCGATGACCTTGCGCCCGCCGGAGTAGCCCGCCATGAAGTGCGGCTCCACCAGACCGGTGACGATCTTGATGTCGGCCTCCACGAACCGGCGATCGAGCCGGACCACGGTGCCGTGGGGTGTGCGGCCGAGATCGACGTGATCGGCATCGTTGCGGGCGTAGTGATTCTCCACGCGCACGTTCGCGAGCACCCAGGGGTCGCCGACGAGTTCCTCCAGTTCTGCGCCCAGATTGGGCCGGTGCAGGCCGGTGGCGACGAGGACGACGATGCTCGACTGAGGAACGCCAGCGGCCATCAGCTCGCGGATCATGGGCTGGAGCAGCAGCCCGTTCGGCACGGGACGGGTGATGTCGCAGACGAGGATGCAGGCGCTGCGCGCGCCACGCGCTTCCTGCAGCAGGGAGCCCGATTCGCAGCCGTTCGCGAGCGCCTCGAGCACGCCAGACTTCGGATCCGCGAGGACCGGCATTTCCGGCTTGCGGATGACGGTGGCGCGGACTCCGTCGGGCAGTCTCACGGGCAACGTACCGCGGCCGTAGTTGAGAGCGACTTCCATGATGTCACCTGCCATGGGGGAGATCGCGGGCGGATCTCCTGGTTTAGAGGGAGCGGCGTCGACCTGTGTCGAGGCGGGCGGGGCAGCCTGGCACGTTCTCCAAGGAAGAGCGTACCCGCATGGCGCGGAAATATAGCACCGCGACTGGTGGATCCCGGCGCCGCCGGAGCGTCCGTTCAGCGCAATCACGCCCTTGAGGAAGGACCGCAGGTGCTACTGTGCAAGGCCCTCGACTTCGGACATCCCTCCCCATGACGACGCCCCGTATTCTCGTGTTCGCCGGCAGTCTCCGTACGGCCTCCCTCAACAAGCAACTGGCCAGGCTGGCTGCCGATGGCGTGCGTGCGGCCGGAGGTGAAGCCACCTTCATCGATCTGCGCGACTATGCGATGCCGCTCTATGACGGGGATATCGAGGCGGCCGAGGGCGTGCCCGAGAACGCGCGGAAACTCAAGACGCTGTTCAAGGCGCACCAGGGGCTCATCATCGCGTGTCCGGAATACAACGGCGCGATCACGGCCGTACTGAAGAACACGCTCGACTGGATCTCCCGCCAGGACGGCGGGGAGTCCGGCGCGGTGCCCTACGAAGGAAAGATCGCGGGTCTGTGCGGGGCAACCCCAGGGCAATTCGCGACGCTGCGGTCCATGGACATGGTGCGCCATGTCCTGATGCAACTCGGCACCACGGTGCTCGCCCGGCGCGTCGGCGTGCCGAGAGCCCACGAGGCGTTCGATCCACAGGGACAACTCAAGGACGAGAAGCTTGCGGGTGCGCTCCAGGGGCTCGCCGCCGACGTGGTGCGCGTGACCGGACGGCTGGCTGCCTGAACGTATCCGCCTGCCACCCTTCACCACGTCGTTCGAAGTGGTGCGCACGCCCCGAAGGGCGCACACTCGTGGTGCGTTCTCGTGTGACGCATTCGAGGCGGGAGAGAAAAAAATTCAAGAAAACAGGATTTTGAGGGTATATCCGCGCATGGCACATGGGTTGCGCCAGAGAGGTGCAACCTGATGCCAAACCCCCCGCAGACGCGGCTCATGCCCTACTCGAAACACTATGACTCGATGCACCTGCCCGACGGGCAGGTACGCCCGCACTACGGGTCGCTAGCCCGCTGGATCGAATCCACCCCGCCCGAACGGATCACGCGGATGCGGGAGGCGGCAAACATGCTGTTTCATCGCGTCGGCATCACCTTCGCCGTCTATGGCGAGGAAGCCGGCGCCGAGCGTCTGATCCCCTTCGACATGCTCCCGCACATCATTCCGGGCGAGGAGTGGAAGATGCTGGAGCGCGGTCTTCGGCAGAGGGTGCAGGCGCTGAATGCCTTCCTCCACGATGTCTACCACGGCCGCGACATCCTCCGTGCCGGGCGCATCCCGGAAGAGCGGGTCCTGAAGAACAAGCTCTACCGGCCCGAGATGGTCGACGTCGACGTACCCAACAATACGTACGCGCACATCGCCGGCATCGACCTCGTCCGGGCCGGCGCGGGCGAGTACTACGTGCTGGAGGACAACCTTCGGACGCCCTCGGGCGTGTCTTACATGCTCGAGAACCGCAAGATGATGATGCGGCTCATGCCGGAGCTGTTCGCACAGCAATCCGTGGCGCCGGTAGAGCACTATCCCGATCTGCTGCTGGACACGCTGCGCTCCGTGGCGCCGGCCCATGTCGAAAGTCCTTCGGTGGTGCTGCTCACGCCCGGCCAGTTCAACAGCGCGTATTTCGAACACGCGTTCCTGGCGCAGCAGATGGGTATCGAACTCGTCGAGGGTGCCGATCTGTTCGTCGAGGACGATATCGTCTACAAGCGCACGACCCGCGGCCCGCGGCGTGTGGATGTGATCTACCGCCGCATCGACGACGACTTCCTCGATCCCAAGGCGTTCCGACCGGATTCGGTGCTCGGGGTGCCCGGTCTCGTCAACGCCTATCGCCGCGGCCGGGTCGCCCTGTGCAACGCGGTGGGCACCGGCATCGCCGACGACAAGTCCATCTACCCGTTCGTGCCGGAGATGATCCGCTTCTACCTGTCGGAAGAGCCGATCCTCAACAACGTGCCGACCTACCAGCTGCGCCAGCGCGAAGACCTCGACTACACGCTCGCGCACCTCGCCGAACTCGTCGTGAAGGAAGTGCACGGGTCGGGCGGCTACGGCATGCTGATCGGCCCGACGAGTACCGAGCGCGAGCGGGAAGCCTATCGCCTGCGCATCCTCGACAACCCGGAAAGCTTCATCGCCCAGCCGACGCTCTCGCTGTCGACGTGCCCGATCTTCGTGGATCAGGGCATCGCCCCCCGCCACATCGATCTGCGCCCCTTCGTCCTCTCCGGCAAGGAGATCGTGATGTGTCCGGGCGGACTTACCCGCGTCGCTCTGCGCGAAGGTTCCCTGGTGGTCAATTCCTCCCAGGGCGGGGGTACCAAGGACACGTGGGTGCTCGAATGACGTACCGAAACACTTTCTTCGCCGATCTCCTCCCCGATCGTCTGCCATGCTGAGCCGCACCGCCAACAACCTCTACTGGATGGCTCGCTACGTCGAGCGCGCCGAGAACACGGCCCGCATGCTCGATGTCACCTATCGCATGTCGCTCGTGCCGAAGGAGCCGCGGCTCGCCGACCAGGAATGGTTCGCGCCGCTCAACATCACGGGGACGCTCTATCCCTTCGGTGGCCGGTACAGCCAAGTGAATGCCGCCGGCGTCCTGCGCTACATGGTGCTCGATCCCGACAATTCCTCGAGCATCTACTCCTGCGCGCGGGAAGCCCGGGAAAACGCCCGGGCCGTTCGTGGCAGTCTCACGTCCGAGATGTGGGAGGTGATCAACGGCACGTGGCTCGAGATGCAGCGCGTCGCCGAGGAGCGCGTCACCTCCGACCGCATCCACGAGTTCTTCGAGTGGGTGAAGGAACGCTCCCATCTGTTCCGCGGCGTTACCGTCGGCACGATGCTTCAGGACGAGGCTTTCCAGTTCAATCGTCTGGGTACCTTCCTCGAGCGCGCGGACAACACCGCGCGCATCCTCGATGTGAAGTACCACGTCCTGCTGCCGCGTGTGGAAGACGTAGGTGGCGCCGTCGACTACTACCAGTGGGCGGCCGTCCTGCGATCGGTGTCCGCCTTCGAGTCCTACCGGAAGGTCTACCGTGACGTGATCACGCCCCTGCGTGTGGCGGAGTTGCTGATCCTTCGCGAGGACATGCCGCGCAGCCTGCACGCCTGCATGAACGAGAGCTACGACATCCTCCGCAAGCTGGTCGGCGAGGATCCCGATGAAGCCCTTCGGCTCGCAGGGGAGATGCACGCTGCTCTGCACTATGGCCGGATGGATGCTATTTTCGGGGCTGGGCTGCACGAATACCTGACGGATTTCCTCCGCAGGACCGGGCAGTTGGGCGCCGAGATCAACAGAGCCTTCTTTTCCGAGCGCGCGGGTCCCGTCAGTGCCTGACGCCCGCGCCGGGGAGCTTCCTCGGCAGCATCACTACAAGACCATGCCAAGGACGGATCGTGACTTATTGCGTAGCACTGCTTCTGGATTCCGGAATGTTGTTCGCCTCGGACTCCCGCACCAATGCCGGCGTCGACCACATTGCCACCTTCAGCAAGATGAAGGTCTTCGAGCGGAAGGACGACCGGGTGATGGTTCTCCTCAGCTCGGGCAACCTCGCGGTGACCCAGGGGGTGGTCAACATCCTCGATCGTCACGCGCACGCGGAACCCGGGAAGGAAACCATCTGGACCGCCCGCAGTCTCTACGACGTGGCCTGCATGGTGGGCGACGCCCTGCGCGAGATTCAGCGCCGTGACGGACCCCACCTGATGCAGAGCAATATCGACTTCGCGGCGAACCTGATTCTCGGCGGGCAGATCGCCGGGGAGCCGCCGCGCCTGTTCAACATCTATTCGCAGGGCAACTTCATCGAAGCGACGCCCGAGACGCTGTACTTCCAGATCGGCGAGTCGAAGTACGGCAAGCCGGTCATCGACCGCGTCGTCACCAGCGCGACGCCGGTGGCCGAGGCGGCGAAGTCCGTGCTGATCTCCTTCGATTCGACCATCCGTTCGAACATCTCCGTGGGGCTGCCCATCGAGCTGCTTTGGTACCCGCGCGAGTCGCTGCGCGTGGGTGTGCACAAGCGAATCGTCGAGGGTGACCCTTATTTCACGATGCTGCGGCAGGGCTGGGGTGGCGGTCTGCGGCGCGTGTTCGGCGAACTGCCCAACCCAGACTGGCTTTCCTGAAGGCGCTCGCGCTCCCGATGACCATCCGTATCGCGCTCTACCACGAGACTGTCTACCGCTACGATCGCTCCATCAACCTCGGTCCGCAGGAGATACGGCTGCGGCCCGCGGCGCACTGCCGGACCCCCATCGAAAGCTATTCGCTGCGGGTGACACCGGGGAAGCACTTCATCAACTGGCAGCAGGACCCGTACGGCAACTTCCTCGCGCGGCTCGTGTTTCCGGAGAAGACGCGCGAGTTGAAGATCGTGATCGATCTGGTCGCGGACATGACCGTGATCAACCCGTTCGACTTCTTCCTCGAGGCCTACGCCGAGAGTTTTCCGTTTGCCTATCCGGACGGCATGCGGCGGGAGCTCGCGCCGTTCCTGGAGTGCGATCCGCTGACGCCCCGCGTCCAGGCGTGGCTGGACAAGTTCCGTCGCGAGCGCCTGGTGGGAGACGTGGTCACCGTCGACATGCTGGTGGACCTCAACCAGCGCCTCCAGCACGCCGTGAGCTACATCGTGCGCATGGAGCCCGGCGTACAGACGCCGGAGGAGACTCTCGAGAAGGGCTCCGGTTCCTGCCGGGACTCTGGCTGGCTCCTCGTCCACATCCTGCGTCATCTCGGGCTCGCGGCCCGTTTCGTTTCCGGGTATCTCGTCCAGCTCACGGCGGATGTAAGACCGCTCGACGGTCCTGCCGGCCCGGAGAAGGACTTCACCGATCTTCACGCCTGGGCCGAAGTCTTCCTTCCCGGAGCAGGATGGGTCGGGCTCGATCCGACGTCCGGACTGCTGGCCGGGGAAGGGCATATTCCGCTGGCCGCCACGGCGCTGCCCTCCAGTGCTGCACCTGTCACGGGTCTGCTCGATCCGTGCGAGACCGAATTCTCCGTTCGCATGGAAGTCACGCGAGTCCACGAGGACCCGCGCGTCACGAAGCCCTTCACGGAACCTCAGTGGGAGAGGGTGCTCGCCCTGGGCGACAAGGTCGACAAGCAGCTCGAAGCGTGGGATGTCCGCCTCACCATGGGCGGCGAACCCACGTTCATCGCCGCGGACGACATGGACGGCGTGGAATGGAACTTCACCGCGCTGGGCGAGCGCAAGCGGGTCATGGCGGGCGAACTGCAGACGCGGCTTCAGGAGCGATTCGCGCCGGACTCCATGCTCTATCACGGCCAGGGCAAGTGGTACCCGGGCGAGCCGTTGCCGCGCTGGTCCCTCGGCATCCTCTGGCGCAAGGACGGCGTGCCGCTTTGGCGTGATCGCAACCTGCTTGCAGCAGACCGGAAGGTCGACACGGACCCTGCGCACGCGTCGCAGTTCGCACGCACGCTGTGTGCGTTGCTCGGGGTGCCTGCCGAGTACCTGATCCCGGCGTACGAAGACGTCTGGGACGCCGTCAACGACGAAGCGCGCCTGCCGGTCAACGCCGACCCGCTGAAGCAGGATCTTGGTGTTCCCGAAGTGCGTGCCCGACTCGCCAAGCTCCGCGAAGGCAAGCTGGGGGACGTGCGCGGCTATGTGCTGCCGCTCGAGTCGGTCGCGGTCAAGGGTGCGCCGGCCGCGGCGGAGCCCACTTGGGAGAGTTCCCACTGGCCGTTGAAGCGCGAGCACCTGTACCTGCTGTCCGGAGATTCTTCCATCGGCTACCGGCTGCCCCTGGCGTCGCTGCCGTGGCAGGCGCCCGAGGACGAGGAACCGATCGTCCATCCCGATCCGTTCGCCGAGCGACTGCCGTTGCCGTCCGGAGTGAAGCCTGCCGAACCCAGGACGGCCGCTGTTGCGCCGGGTCCTGAGGGCCGCCGCGTCATCAAGACCGCCTTGTGTGTGGAAGTGCGCGAGGGCCGGCTGCACGTATTCTTCCCGCCGCTCACGACGCTCGAGGAATACGTCGCGCTCGTGAACATCGTGGAGACCACCGCGGCGAAGACCGGCATTCCCGTTCGCATCGAAGGCTACCTGCCGCCGCCCGATCCGCGCCTGGAGCGGCTGTTCGTGACGCCGGACCCGGGCGTGATCGAAGTTAACGTGCATCCGGCGTCCAACTGGCAGACGCTGGTTGCCAACACGCGAACGCTATACGAGGAAGCCCGCCAGACCCGGCTTTCCACCGAGAAGTTCATGCTGGACGGTCGCCACACAGGTACGGGCGGTGGCAACCACGTGACCCTAGGCGGCCCTACGCCGGCGGACAGCCCGCTGCTGCGCCGCCCCGATCTTCTGCGCAGCCTGATCGCCTACTGGCAGAACCATCCGGCACTGTCGTATCTGTTCTCGGGGATGTTCATCGGCCCGACGAGTCAGGCGCCGCGCGTGGACGAGGCCCGCGACGACAGCCTTTACGAACTGGGCATCGCCTTCGACGAGATGGCGAGACTCGCCGAGGCCGGCAAGGAAGTCCCGGAGCCCTGGCTGGTCGACAGGCTTCTGCGCCACATCCTCACGGACGTCACCGGCAACACGCATCGCGCCGAGTTCTCCATCGACAAGCTCTATTCGCCTGATGGTCCGACGGGGCGCCTCGGGCTGCTGGAGTTCCGGGCCTTCGAGATGCCGCCGCACTGGCAGATGAGCGTCCTGCAGATGCTGCTGTTGCGGGCGCTTGTGGCGCGGTTCTGGAAGACCCCGTTCGAGGGTGGCCTGGTCGAATGGGGCACTAGTCTGCACGACCGGTTCCTGCTGCCGCATTTCGTGGCGCAGGACATGAACGACGTGCTCGCCGATCTCTCCCAGGCGGGCTATGCGTTTGAAGCAGAGTGGTTTGCGCCGTACTTCGAGTTCCGCTTTCCCCGCTACGGCACGGTGCAATACCAGGGCATCGAGATCGAACTGCGTCAGGCGCTGGAGCCCTGGCACGTGCTCGGCGAGGAACAGGCCGCCGGCGGAACGACCCGCTACGTGGATTCCTCGGTGGAGCGCGTGCAGGTCAAGGTTCGGCATCTTCACGGCAACCGCTTTGCGCTGCTCTGCAATGGGCGTCCGGTGCCACTCACTGCCACGGGCGTGCGCGGCGAGTTCGTGGCGGGGGTTCGCTACAAGGCCTGGCAGCCGCCGGCCGCGCTGCATCCGACCATCGCCGTGCATACGCCGCTGGTCTTTGATCTCTACGACACGTGGAGCGGTCGCGCCCTGGGTGGTTGCACCTATCACGTGATGCACCCCGGCGGTCGCAACTATCAGCGCTTCCCGGTCAACGCGAATGAGGCCGAGGCCCGCCGCGTTGCACGATTCCAGGCGATGGGACACACACCGGGCCCCATGCCGTACCGGCCCGAGATTGCCAGCGCGAACTTCCCGCTCACGCTCGATCTGCGCCGTCGGCCGGATCACGGTGTCTCCGCCCCGCCTTCTGCGCCTCAGGCCATGCAGCAGGTGCAGCAGCAGTAGGGCGGGGCGTCAGTCCGCGCGGCCGACTTCCACCAGGCAGTCGTAGAAGGTGGCGCCACGGCCGATGTCCGTGAGCGCCTGCGACGTGACCTCGTTGGCGTTGCGTCCGTCCGGCGACAGCTTCTTCCACCAGATCGACTGGGCCACCACCACGCCGGCACGGGCGTCCGGCGTCACGCGTGCGACCAGTTGCAGGCTACCGCGGTCGTTGTACACCCTCACGGTTTCCCCGTCGGCAATGCCGCGTGCTGTCGCGTCATCCGGATGGATCTCCAGCCGCGGGTCCTTGTCCACGGCACGTGCGAATGCGAGGTTCGCGAACGTCGTGTTGAGGAAGTGCCGCGCCGGGGGCGAGATCATCGCGAGCGGATAGCGGCGGGCCAGATCGGGATTGGACTGGGGGTTCTCGATGGGCGGTGTGTACGTGGGCAGAGGGTCGAGCCCCATGAGCTTTGCGCGTTCGCTGTAGAACTCGCACTTGCCGGACGGCGTCGGGAAGTTGCCTTCGGCGAAGGGCGCCCAGCGCTGCGGAACCGCCAGTCGCTGCCAGCCTTTCTCCTTGAGCGAATCCCACGAGATGCCTTCCATGTTGGGGTGCTTCAGCCCGAGAGCCTGACGAGCAATCGTCTCGTCGTCGTCGGAGAAGCAAGGCTCGGTAAACCCCATCCCCTTCGCGAGCAGCCGGAACACTTCGGCGTTGGGCTTCGATTCTCCCTGCGGGGCGATGGCCGGATTGTTGGCGAGCACGTAGAGATGACCATAGCTCTTGTGCACGTCGAATTGCTCCAGCTGGGTCGTGGCCGGCAGGACGATGTCGGCGTAGTCGCAGGTGTCCGTGAGGAACACGTCGTGGACCACGGTGAAGAGATCTTCCCGCGCGAACCCCTTCGCCACCTTCGCAGAATCCGGCGCCACTGCCACCGGATTGGAGTTGTACACGTACACGGCGCGCACGGGAGGATCCGCTTCCAGCAGAGCATCACCGACCGCGCACATGTTGATCTTGCGCGGATCCCCGCGGATGAGATCCGGGCGCTCGAGCGCGTTGTGGTCGAGCCCGTAGAAGCCCGAGGTGCCGAGCAGGATGCCGCCCGCCGGCTCGCGCCAGGCGCCGGTGAGCGCCGGAAGGCAGGTGACCGTCCGCACGGCCATGCCGCCGCCGTAGTGCCGCTGGAGTCCGTAGTTGATGCGGATCGCGGCCGGCTTCGCCGATGCGTACTCGCGCGCGAACGCCACGATCACCTCTGCATCCACGCCGCACACGGCGGCGGCGCGTTCCGGCGGCCACTCGGCGATCCGCTCGCGGAGCGCGTCGAAACCCAGTGTGTGCTTCGCGACGTACTCGGCGTCGTGGCGACCTTCCTTCACGATCACGTGCATGACCGCCAGCGCGAAGGCCGCATCGGTGCCCGGCATGATGCCGATCCACTGGTGGCACTTCTGCGCTGTGGCATTGCGCCACGGATCGATCGAGATGAGCTTCGCGCCCCGCCGCTTCGCCTCCTGGCAGCGGGTCCAGAAATGGAGATTCGAGACGATCGGGTTGGAGCCCCAGATCACGATCAGCTTCGCATCCGTGACCTGCTCAGGGTCCATGCCGACGGAACCGCCGAGCGTCAGGGCGATCCCGGCGCTGCCTGCCGACGAGCATATCGTGCGCTCGAGCAGCGACGCGCCGAGGCGATGGAAGAACCGGCGGTCCATGGACGCATAGCTCACCAGCCCCATGGTGCCCGCGTAGCTGTAGGGCAGGATGCCCTGCGGGTCCTCGGCGGCGATAGCTCGGAATCGCGATGTGATCGTGTCGATCGCCTCATCCCAGCCGATGCGCTCCCACCGACCCTGGCCCGGACCCTTCGGGCCCACGCGTCGAAGCGGATGCAGGACGCGGTCCGGTGCATAGACCCGGTCGAGGTAACGCGCGACCTTCGTGCAGAGCGCGCTCTCGGTAAAGGGCATGTCGCCGCCGCGGACGGCAACGGCGGTCCCGTTCTCTACCGTGATATCCATGGCACAGGTGTCGGGGCAGTCGTGGGGGCAGACCGCCTTCACGGTCTTGCGGGAAAGGGGGCGCAGGTCGTCGGTTCCCAAGGTGATCTCCGGAGGCGGATCGGGGTGAGTGCTGCTACTTTACCCCTGCATGTCGCAGGTGGGGCGATTGCATGCGGGCTCGCCTCATCTCGCGCCCCGCGGCGACCTCAGCGCCCCGCGGTGACCCTCCGGAACGATGCCGTCACGCTGCGGAACTCAGGGAGGTAGGTGTCCGCCAGAGCGCTTCCCACGATGCCGAGGAAGATGACGTAGCCCCGCCCGTCGAGGGCGATGGTCTGGCAGACCCGGACGGCGTCGCCCGTCTGGACGTGGTTCGCATCCGCGACCAGCTCGTACGCGCCGAGGCCGCCGACAGTGAGATTCCGGCCTTCGACATTGCGCAGATCCTTGATCTGCGGAGTCTGGGAAAGTCGCGTGCGGGATAGCGCTTCCACATCGGTACTTGCCACATTCGAGACCGATTCCCCCACGACGTAGACCGGGTCACCGGGGGAGCCGCCCGGTCCGACTGTGCCGTCCCGCGTGAGGACCAGCATGTTGGTGATCCGTTTGGCGAGCTTGAGCCCGGGCGTGGGCTCGATCCGGAACGGCAGTCCCGCCCAGGGATCGGCCTTGGCGCCGGCATCCCGGGTCGTCGAGAGGACAGCTTTCCGGACGGGATCGCTAGCCGCGGACTCCGCCGCTTTCGGGAAGGTGCCGACCACCATCACCGTCTGGCTCGGATCGCCGGTCACGAGCATCCACTTGAGGAATTCCATGCCGTTCACGGTCTGGCTCACGTGGAGCAGCGCGGACTCGACGCCGCCCACCTTGACCTTCTGGGTGCTGTGCAGGGTCATGCCTCGACTGGCGAGCGCGTCCTTGGTCATGGCCTTCTTCAAGTCGTCTGCCGGGGCGGGCAGTTCAGTCACCATGATCGAAGCGCCGAGATCCTCGCGCTGGAAGCCGGGAAACCGTTCCGCCGCGACGAATCCCTTCGGCGGGTCGAGGGTCACCGTGGTCCCAGGCACCGCAACCGGTGCGGCGACTGCGAAGGGGGACAGGACAATTGCCACTGCGAATGCCAGTGGCGTGAGGATCGTTCGGAACATGGACACTCCCAGGGCTTGCCGGACGGGGCAGGCGTCCGGGCGATTGTCGCATCCGCAGTAGCTCAAGCACCTCTTGGTGGCGCCGATAACGCTCGGGTCGCCTGTGCGCCGTTGCGCGCAGGACACTGCACCGAACCCGAGGTCCCATGCGTTCCCTCTCCACGAGACTGGTCTTGTTCCTGGTGGCGGCCATCGCCACCGTGGCGCTGCTGCTGACGGCGTTCTCCTATCATCGGATGCGCTCGGAGGTGCTGGCCGGGCTCGACCGCGAGGTCGAACAGGCGGCGACCCAGCAGGGTGCGAAGATCGGCACCTGGCTCGCGTCCAAGCGGCGACTGGTCGAGGTGGCGGCTGCTGCCGGACTCGAGTCAGACGTTCGGCCGATTCTGCTGCGTACCAAGCTCGCGGGAGATTTCTCCTTCTGCTACATGGGTTTCCCGGACAAGCGGATGCTCCACGGGGACGACACGGCGATTCCGCCGGGCTTCGACCCGACCGCGCGTCCCTGGTACAAGCTGGCGACCGAGAAGGGCGCGCTGGTGGTCACGCCGCCCTTCATGAGCGTGTCCGACCACGCGCTCGTCGTGGCGATCGCCTCTCCGGTCAAGCGCGACGGCAATCTCTATTCGGTGGTGTCCGCCAATCTCGTCCTGAAGGACATGGTGGAGAACGTCCTGTCGCTCAAGCTGGTCGGTGACAGCCACGCGTTCCTTGTCTCGAAGGATGGCGTCGTCATCGGCCATCGCCAGACAGATGCCGTGCTGAAGCCGCTCGCCGAGTTGATTCCTGGCATGACACCCGAGCGCATTGCCGCCGCTGCGGCCGATAGCCATGCCGCCGAAGTGGCCTACGCCGCCGGCAAGCATTTCTTCCTTACGCTGCGCCCGGTCCCGGGTGCCGACTGGATGGTCGGCGTGATGGTCGATCGGGATGCCGCGCTCGCGCCCCTCGGCAGCCTGCTCTGGATGCTGCTCGGCGCAACGGCCGTGGTGCTCCTGCTGGCCGTCGGGGTGGGCGTGGTCGCCTCGAAGTCGCTCCTGGCCGACTTGCGTTCGCTTCGGGATGCCATGGCCGAAATGGCGCGCGGACAGGGGGACCTCACCGTGCGGCTCAAGGTGCACGGGCAGGACGAGGTCGGGCAGGCGGCGACCGCATTCAATCAGTTTCTGGAGAGGCTGCACGGCATGTTCGTCGAAGTGAACGAGCAGGCCCATCAGGTGACCTCGGATGTCGTACGTGCGGCGCAGACCACTTCCGGTGTGACGCAGGACGTGTCGCGCCAGTCGGACGACCTGAGCGCGACAGCTGCCGCCGTCGAGGAAGTGACCGTCAGCATCGGTCGCATCGCCGATGTCGTGAAGGAAGCCGAAGGCGTCCTCGCCCAGGCCGACGAGCGTTCGGCCCACAGTGCGGAATCGGTGGAGCAGGTGAAGCAGGAGATCGGTCGGGTGGCGGACACGATGAGCACGCTGTCGACGGTGGTGAGCCGTCTGGGCAGCCGCTCGGAGGAGATCGCCGGGATCGTGGGGGCGATCAAGGACATCGCGGATCAGACGAATCTGCTGGCGCTGAACGCGGCAATCGAGGCAGCGCGAGCGGGCGAGCAGGGAAGAGGATTCGCGGTGGTGGCCGACGAGGTGCGCAAGCTGGCGGAGAGGACGTCGTCGGCGACGGTGGAGATCGGTCGGATGATCGATTCGATCCGCACGGAGATGGGCAGCGCGGTGAATGGGATGGGAGACGCCCAGTCGATCGTGTCGTCGAGCGTGGCGCTGGTGGAGAGTGCGACCGAGGGTATCCAGGGCATCCGCGTGCAGATGAACGACGTGGTCACGCGCATTCGCGACATCTCGGGCGCCACAGCCGAGCAAGTGTCCGCCACGACGGACATGGCCCGCCGTGCCGAGCAGGTGAACGCCGTGATTCAGGCAAGCAGTGCTGCGCTCCGCGAGACCGACGCGTCTCTGCGGGCCACGAGTGAAGTCGCCGAGCGTCTCGGCCGCTCCGTGGCGCGCTTCCGTCTCTGACAACCGGCGTCCGGACTGCTTCCAAGGCCGTCCGGACCGAACGAACCGAATTCGATCTCGAGGTCCCATGCGTTCACTCTCGACCAAGCTCGTCGTCTTTCTGGTTGGCTCGATCGCCGTCATCGCGCTGCTGCTGACGGCCTTCTCCTACTACAAGATGCGGGAGGAAGTGCTGGCCGGTCTCGACCGCGAAGTGGACCTCGCGGCCAATCTGCACAGTGCCAAGATCGGCACCTGGCTCGCGACCAAGCGCCAGCTCGTGGCGGCTGCGGTGGAGGGCGGACTCGACGCCGACGTGCGTCCGATGCTGGAACGCATCAAGCTCGCTGGCGGCTTCTCGCTCTGTTACGTGGGCTATCCCGACAAGCGTCTCATTCTCGGGCTCGGCGCCTCCGTGCCGCCCGGGTTCGATCCTACGACCCGCCCGTGGTACCGGGGGGCGGTGGAGGCGGATCAGCTCGTCGTGACGCCGCCGTTCATGAGCACGACCGACAAGAAACTCGTGGTGTCCGTTGCCACGCCCGTGAAGAAGGACGGCCAGCTGGCCGCGGTGTTCTCGGCCAACCTCGTGCTCGAGGACATGCTGAACAACATCCTCGCCCTCAAGCTGGCGGGCGACAGCCACGCGTTCCTTATCTCCAAGTCAGGCACGGTGATCGGCCACCGGCAGCCGGATGCCGCGCTCAAACCCCTCGCAGAACTCATTCCCGGGCTGACGCCGGAGCGGATTGCCGTGATCGCCGGTGAAAGCCGCGCCTCCGAAGTCGCGTACGCGTCCGGGAAGCATTTCTTCCTGACCTTGCGGCCGGTTCCCGGTGCCGACTGGATGGTGGCGGTCATGGTGGACCGCGACGCCGCCCTGAAGCCGTTGAACGGGCTGCTTGCGATGCTGCTGGGTGCTACCGCTGTCGTGCTTGTCCTGGCGTTCGGTCTGGGCCTCTTTGCCGCACGCAAGCTGCTGGGCGGCCTCCACGCGCTGCGCGATGCGATGGGCGAGATCTCCCAAGGCGAAGGGGATCTGACCGTCCGACTGAAGGTGGAGGGGCAAGACGAGGTCGCGCAGGCGGCCACGGCCTTCAACCGTTTCCTCGAGCGTCTGCACGGGATGTTCCGGGAAGTGCAGGACCAGGCGAGACAGGTCACGAACGACGTGGGACGCGCGGCGGAGACGACCACGCGCATCACGCACGACGTGTCACGGCAGTCGGAAGACCTGAGCGCGACGGCGGCGGCCGTGGAGCAGGTGACGGTCAGCATCGGTCACGTGGCCGAGGTCGTACGCGACGCGGAGGGCGTGCTGTCCCAGGCCGACGAGCGTTCGGCGCACAGCGCGGAAGCGGTGGAGCGGGTGAAGCAGGAGATTGGTCGGGTCGCGGACACGATGGGTACGCTGTCCACGGTAGTGGGCCGCCTGGGCAGCCGCTCGGAAGAGATCGCGGGGATCGTGGGGGCGATCAAGGACATCGCGGATCAGACGAATCTGCTGGCGCTCAACGCGGCGATCGAGGCGGCACGAGCTGGCGAGCAGGGCAGGGGATTCGCGGTGGTGGCCGACGAGGTGCGCAAGCTGGCAGAGAGGACGTCGTCGGCGACGGTGGAGATCGGTCGGATGATCGATTCGATCCGCACAGAGATGGGCAGCGCGGTGAACGGGATGGGAGACGCCCAGTCGATCGTGTCATCGAGCGTGGCGCTGGTGGAGAGCGCGACGGAAGGCATCCAGGGCATTCGCGTTCAGATGAACGACGTGGTCACGCGCATTCGCGACATCTCCGGTGCCACGGCCGAGCAGGCTTCCGCGACAAGCGACATGGCCCGCCGCGCCGAGCAGGTGAATTCCGTGATCCAGGCGAGCAGCGCCGCCCTGCGTGAGACGGAAGAATCGCTGCGGGCGACCAGTGGTCTCGCCGAGGACCTCGGCCGGTCGGTGGCGCGCTTCCGGGTGTAGGTTTCCCGGTCGGTCCCTTCTCGGGCCACGATTCAACGAAGTCGGCCCGGACGAAGTCCGGGCTACTTTGAACGTGTAGCCCGGGCTACGCCCGGGGCATCGCCTCTCCGTCTTGCGGTTCGCTATCCCGCGCCGCTTCCAGCGCCGCGATATCCAGCTTCTCCATCGTGAGCATGGCCTCGACGACACGCCGCTTGGATGGGCTGTCCGGCTCGTGGAACACACGCAGAAGCATCCGCGGGACAACCTGCCAGGTGACGCCGAACCGGTCCGTCACCCATCCGCAGGACATCGGCTGACCGCCTTCCGACAGACGATCCCACAATCGATCCACTTCATCCTGGGTCTCGCACTCCAGCACGAACGAAACGGCAGGTGAGAAGGCGAATTCGGCCCCGGCATTGATCGCGAGGAAGCGCTGACCGCCGATCTCGAACGCGATCGTCAGGAGCGAGCCCGGTTCGCCCGGCAGACCCTCCGGACTGAGAGCGGTCTCGACGATTCGAGCCGTGTCGAAGACAGTGAGGTAGAAGTCGACGGCCGCTCGGGCGTTGCCTTGGAACCACAGGCAGGGATACGGGGCGTTCATGTGTGCTCTCCTGAATCCGGGGCCGCGTGAGGGGATCGGCGCGATGGCTCGGTCAACCAGCTGCGCAGTCCTTCCACGGCCATCCGGAGGCCTGCCGTATAGCCCGAGACCATTTCCGGCGTGGTCCCGGCGCCCAGGTCTGCGCTCATCGTGACTCGCGTCGTCGTGGAGGAATGGACCTCGAACTGCACGGTGATCGCGGCGGAAGACACGAGCGCCGCGCCAACGAACAGGGTTTCGGTGTAGACGATCCGCTGATCCGGTGCGATGCCTTCGTAGCGCACTTCGCCGCGGAGCGTCCGACCTCCCGGCCCCAGACACTCGAAGACATCGCGCGCACCGACCGCGAAGGCGGCTTCGAGATACCGGAAGCGCGCACCAGGCGGCGCACACCATTGCGCGCGGCTGCGCGCGTCCGAGAAGGCGGCGAACACGACTGCCCGAGGGCAGTCGAGGATGGCTTCCACGTCCACGGCGGCACGACCTGCAGCCGTTCGAGTTTCCGCGCGGATGGCGTTCATGACCGCGTGTTGGGGGAATCCGTCAGCATCGCCTCGAAACCGGCCGCAGCCTCCTGCACCTCCGGCGGAAAGTCATCGAATTCCATCATCTGACGGATCTCGATCATCTCGTTCGGCGAGGCCGGGCAGCGCGACGCCCATTCGACGGCGGCCGCCTTCGACGGCACGTCGATGATCCAGTAGCCACCGAGCACTTCCTTCGTTTCGATATGCGGGCCGTCGGTCACGAGCGCGTTGCCGTTCTCGAACGTGACGCGCGCGCCCATCGACAGCGGGTGCAGTCCGTCGAGTGCGATCAGTGCACCGGCCTTCTGCAGGTCTTCGTTGAACTTCATCATCTCGGCGACGCGGTCCGCCTCCGGCATCGTGCCCGGCGCGGCGGTCTCGTATCCTTTGGGGATCATCAGCATCATGAATCGCATGGTTTGTTCCTAGGTTGCGGGGGCCACGTAGACCATCCAGGACAGGCCGAACCGGTCGGCCACCATGCCGAACGCGGGCGAGAAGAACGTCGGACCCATCGGCATCTGCACGGCACCACCATCGGCACCCAGTGCGTCGAACAATTGCCTCACCCTCTCGGGAGAGTCGACCGTCAGTGACAGGGAGATACTCGACCCTATGGGCTTGCCGTCGGCCACGCCGTCGGACGCCATCAGGGTGGACGTTCCCACGCGAAACTCGGCGTGCATGACCTTGTCGTCCAGACCCGGTGCGATGCAGCCGGGGCCGGGCGGGTCCGGGTTTTCGCGAAAGCGCATCAGGGTGACGGTTTCGGCGCCGAGCACCTCTTGATAGAACGCGAGGGCTTCCTCGCAGCGACCGTTGAAGAAGACGTAGGGCTGGACTTGCATGAAGGTGCCTCCTCTGTTTGCGGGGCCGCGCGACCGCAGCGCCCTCTTGCCCTCTAGTCGATGGTGATCGCCTCAATTCGACAATCGCCCCGCAAAAATTCTGGCCTCAGCGGGCGGGATCACTCGGCCAGAAGATCGCGCATGGGCCGAACCTCCACGCCTCCGCCGGGCGCGACGGGCAGAGTGCCTGCCCAGGCGAGAACCGGGTCCATCGTGTCGGCTTCGACGGCGATCACGGCATCGAGCGGCGGAACTGGCGCTGATGCAGGGCCATCCTGGAGGCCGACGCGGCCGTCCCGCACCCTAAGGGTCGTGGCGCTGTATGGGGTTGCGATGCGCAGCCCGGCGAGCGGGACGAGCGAAGTCGGCGCGCTGGAGACCATTGCATCGATCGAGACCGTGCGGTCTGCGCCGTGCAACAGGCAGAGGAACCGCGGACGTGTGGCGACCGGGGAAGTCGGCGGCAAGTCGGCCGGCGCGCCCTCGACCGGCCGGATCTCGATGCTCCCGAGCCGCGCGGGCGGAATACCCGACGACACGCGGATCACCTCGTTCAAGTCCCGCGATTCGAACAGGTAGTAGCCCGCGAGCTGTTCCTTGGTCTCGGCGAAGGGGCCGTCCGTCACGCCTGTGCCACGGGCGCGCACAGTCTTGGCCGTGTCGACAGGCAGAAGCGCATTGCCGCCCAGGAAATGCCCGCTCGAACGAACGTGCTCGCCGTAGGCAAGGCATTGACCTACGAGGGCCTTCCATTCCTGCTGGGAGAGCCCGTCGTAGACCTCGGACTCGGCGTAGTGAACGAGACACAGGTACTTCATGGAAACCTCCTGGCGACCCCGCGGACTGGCGCGGATGCCGTCTAGTCGAACGGGCGACGCCCGATTCGACAGGACCGCGCGGGGTGAACCTGGAGATGCTACGCCCCGTTCGATCACCGGGCGCGCGTGGGGCCGCGACAAACGACGAGCCCCGCCGAAGCGGGGCTCGTCTGCAGCCGGGCGGGTCGCGAACCTTCCCTAGCTGTGAAGGCTCAATACGTTGTATCTGGTGTTCATTCGGACAAAGTCTGGAAAACTGGAAGTCGCCAAACACCCGGCCTCCCAGGAGCTTTGCC
>LNDV01000015.1 GCA_001464765.1 Betaproteobacteria bacterium Ga0077526 | reverse complement strand
TCGGACTCCTCCTCTCTCGTTTGACCGGAAGTTCAACGCCTCCCAGTCTGGCACTCGATGCCGCTCAGGGGGGAGGAGTCCATCCCATTGGGCTACGCCCACCCCCGTAGCCCGGACGAGGCGCCCCGCGCCGACTCCGGGGACCGATTCACCACCCCCTTTCGGCGTAGCAAAACTGGCGATTGCCCACCCGCTGCCTTCGGTTCAAGCTTTCCTTCGGTGCGCAGACAGATCGTGCCGATTCGTCAACAAGACTCAAGACAACGGAGAACGCAGAATGAACCAGTTTCCTCTGAAGACCATGGCCGCCGCTGCCATCCTGGCGGCTGGCCTTTCGCTGACCGGCACCGCCAGCGCCGATGACAACCTGCTGGAAGCCAAGCTCCGCGCATGTCCGTCGGACGGCACCAGCATCGGTGGCGTCGGCTCCTGCGGCAAGATCTGGAAGATCCGCTCCGGCGAAGTGGAACTCGACCGCGACGGCGAGATCGAGGTGGAAGTGAAGGGCCTCGTGCTCGACGACCCGTCGACCGGCGAGTTCAATGGCACGGCAGACGGCGTCACCCAGGTCGTCGTCAGCCTCGTCTGCGGCGGCTCCAAGGCTTCCGTCGTGGCAGAGAGCGAGCGCTTCCCGCTCAGCAAGAACGGCAACGCCGACATCGAGACGAAGCTCAAGATGCCGGCGCAGTGCATCGCCCCCATCGTGCTGGTCCGCGAAATCTGGGACGGCAAGGTGGGCGGCTGGCTCGCAGCCACGGGCTTCTGACGCCCGGTCTGATCCGTCGGTCGGGGGTCTGCCATCGGCGCGCCCCCGTCTACCGACCTCCGATGTATGCGTCCCTGCAGATAATCAGGGCGTCTCCCCGCGGATAGTCTTCGCACAACCTCACATGCCGTGAGGTTTGCGACAGACAACAACAGCCAAGGAGAACGCCCCATGAATCGTCCACTGCTGGGAGCAATGGCCCTCCTGGCCGCAACCGCGGCCGGAAGCGCCCAAGCCGAACTGCAGATCGTGGATTTCGAAGCGCGCGCGCTAGCCCGGGCACCGCAGGGTGGCCAGGGAGTGGAAGTCCTCAAGAGCAGTGACGTGCCTCTCGGCGTGCCCTGGGCGCTGACCGCGCAGGTGGACGCCACTACCGGCCCCAACGCGCTGGAGCAGACCGTCATCGGCAACGCGGCCGCCACCCAGACCAAGACCGGCTGGTTCCATTCCCAGGCGATCGCGAATCACGGCTGGACCCCCACATCCTCGGAGATGTGGTCCGGGACGCTGTTCTACATGCTGCTCGAAACGAACACGCCGGACACGCCGATGGTGCTCAACTTCAGTTTCCTGGGCAGCCGTGCCCGGATCGATCCGCACTACGGCATTCGGGATGTCGACATGGACGTGGAGGCCTACATCGCCACCGCGATGAATCCGGCCACTGGCGTCATCCCCGACGAGCAGGACGCCGTCTGGGGGTTCCGCGACAACATCGGCCACCTCAACGGTTACACCTTCGCCTCCAGCATCACGGACACTCAGGGGATCGGCACGCCGACGCGCAGCACCGTCGACGAGTGGGTGGAGATGCGGCACATCGCCGCGGTGGAGCGCGACGCGTTCTTCGGCACCCTCGACTTTGGTCTGCTGCAGCCGGGCGAACGATTCGCAATCGCGTACTACTCGAACACGAACCTGCGCATCGAGAGCAACTACGCCACCGCAGCCGTCGTCGAGGTCAAGGATCCGTTCTCGCTGGAGGGCACGCCGCCACAGTTCACGATGGAAGGTCTCACCCTGCCTGCGGCGCCGGTCCCGGAGCCTTCGACCTACGCGCTGTTCGGCCTGGGACTGCTCGCCCTGACAACGGCGGCAAGATCCCGGCAACGGCGGGCCGTGCGGGTTTGATCGTCCGGCCCGTCACCGGTCAAGCCGGAACATGCGCCTCTCCGCGCAGTCAGCGCGACTGCGCGGAGAGCTTCTGACGAGATCGACTCAGGCCTGGCGGGCAGCGCGGCGGGCGCGTGCCGCGAGGATGAGCGCACCGAGTCCGAGCAGCGCAACGGATTCGGGCTCGGGTACGGGCGCCGCGACGGTCTGCACTTCCCAGCGCAGGATGTCCTGGTGGTTGCGCAGCGATCCGGTGCTCGCCGTGAAGCCGAAGTACACGGGGTCGCCCTGCGCCTTGGCGTGCAGGTCGACGACGTAGCTGATGAACGCTTCGTCCGGCCGTGCAACGGACTCGCCCTGGGCGACGCGCACTTCCAGCATGTCGGTCTCGCCGTCGTAGTCCACCCAGGCGCTCCAGACCTGCCCGTTGTTGAACAGGGGCGTCACCGCGCGGGCCACGACCGAGTTCACGGAACCATCGAGGTCGATCCCGACGTGGTTGCCGCTCGCGTCGACGTGGGTGCCGTTGTTGAAGGTGTCGAACTCAACGCCGGCACCAAACCAGAACCCGCGGTAGCCCAGCCCCTCGCCGAGCGTCCCGGTGGTGTCGTTGGTCGGGTTGACCACGAACACGATGCCGTCGGCGCCCTTGGTCGGAAACTCACCGGACTCGTAGAACCCTTCGCCCTGGGTCATGCGGAACTGGAAGTAGGTGCTGAACGAGAGGTCGTTGTCGAGAGAGACCGGCGTCGTGAGGAACGCGGAGCCCTTCTGGCTGTAGCTGTCAGTCAGGCGGAGCACCTTGCGCCCCTGATCGTCGGTGACGGCGTTGCCGACCGTCGCGGCGCGGTCGTTTAACTGGAGCGCGGACACATCCGCGAAATCGCTGTAGGTGACATCAAGGGCGGAGGCAGTCACGGCCACCGACCAAACGCAAGCGCCGGCAAGGGCGCGAAAGAGTCTCTCTGGCTTCATCTTGTAGTGGGGGAGTCGCGGGAAAAATCCCGCGCAGAAGACTCCACGATTCATGCCAGGAAACCGTGTTTCCCGTGGTTGCAGGGCTTCCCTAAAAGTGGCGACGCTCGCGACGAGCCTCGTGTAAGGAGGATCGACGCGTCGCGTCCTCCACGGGCGCAGGACATGACGGGCACGCGTCGAACCCGTACGATCCGACGATCCCTTCTCCCTCGCGGCGCCCAACCCATGAAACTCGTCGGATCTCCCAACAGCCCGTTTGCTCGAAAGGCGCGCATCCTCCTCATCGAGAAGTCGCTGCCCTATGAATGGATGGAAGAATTGCCGATGGTGCCGAACACCCGGGTGCCGGAATTCAACCCGTTGGGGAAGATCCCCGTGCTGGTCACCGACACCGGGCGGACGCTGTTCGACTCCCGCGTGATCGTCGAGTACCTCGAGACCTTCCCACCGAAGAACCGCTTCACACCCACCGACGACGTCGCCCGGATCGAGGTCAAGCGGTGGGAGGCTCTGGCCGACGGCTGCAGCGACGCCCAGGCGCAGATCGTGTTCGAGCGGCGCCGCAGCAACCCGCAATACATCAGCCCCGACTGGATCGCCTGGCAGTCCGCGAAGATCGACCGGAGCCTCGCGGAGATGTCCGCGGAACTGGGCGAACGCACGTGGTGCTTCGGCAGCGAGTTCTCGCTCGCGGACATCGCCGTCGTCTGCACCCTGGGCCATCTCAGCGTGCGCCTGAAGGAGTTCCCCTGGCGCGACCGCCACCCGAACCTGGCGGGGCTGTTCGACCGCGTGCACGAACGGCCATCGTTCCAGACGACGATTCCGCCGGGGCCGTGATCCCGGCGGCGTCAGCCGTTTCGGGCGCGCGAGATCGGGATGTGGACTGCGTCGGCCCTCAGCGGCGCCGACGGGACCACACGCCAAGCAGCGCCAGCCCTGCCCCGAGGAGCGCGTAGGTGCCCGGCTCCGGGATCGGGGCAGTCGGCACGACCTCGAACACCATGAACTTGCTGGTCTGGGTGACGCTGAAGTTGTTGTCCGCGGCGAGCACGAGGGTGCGGTTGCCATTGGCGAGCGTGTGCCCCCAGGACATCGCCTCGAAGTTGTCCATGGTCACACCCTCGTAAGTGATCGGCATCTCCAGGAGCAGTTCGCGGCTCATGGGCGTGTAGTCCACCACGGCAAGGCTTTCGAAACCACTGACATCCGTTGTGTCGGGACCGATCTCCGTGACGACGAGCCGGATCGTGTTGCCGACGCCGAAGGCGAAGGCCCGCTCCATTGCAAGAAACCGGGTATCGGACAGCGCGAGCAGTTCCGGCAGACCGTTGTCCGGGCCGAACGGCGCTCCGGGCACGGCGTCCACGGGAATCGCGGGAAGCTGGTAGGCGTATTGGCCGGCCGGCGCGCCGGTCGTGCCATCGAAAGCGGTCACCCGGACCACGCTCCCCGACGTGACGGTCGTGATGTTGCCATCCTGAATCAGGGCATCCTCGTTAGCCGTCCACACCTTGCCATCAGGCGTCACGGCGAGCGCCTCGAACAGCTTGTTGCTGCGGCCGCCCGTCGTGGTGTTGTCGACGTAGTCGTACATGTCGGGAGCACCGAACTCGCGCACGTGCACACCGTCCGTCGTCATCTCGCGCACGAACGGCTGGTAGCGCGCAGCGGGGTTCGCGTTCCAGTTTCCCTCGGAGGACCAGTAGAGATTGCCGTTGGGGGCGAGCCGCAGGCCTTCGGGGTCGACGGTGCGGGCGTTGGCCGGAAAGGTCGTGCCGTCCGGACGCTGCATGAACGTCTGGGAGTTCACCGTCACGCTCTGAAAACCGGAGGCGTCGTAGCCGAGCGAGAGGTTGTAGAAGCGCGGCGTACCCCGCTCGCCGCCTCGATCGTCGGAGAGCGCCCAGAACGTCCCGTCGGCCGCCCGGTCGATACCCGAGATACCGCCAAACTCGATGCCCCCGAACAGCGTGCCAGTGGGGATGGACTGCTCGCCGATGAGACGCAGCGAGAAATCGGCGGCTTGAATACCGGTAGACAGGGCAGACAGAATCAACGCGGTAGCGATCTTGGCAGTCTTCATGGCGAGTCGAGGCAGAGGGTGGATCGAGTCGTGAACGTAGCAATCGGCGATGACCCGGCCATGACGACGGGGTTGAGCCGTTCGGCGTGACGGGACGGCGACGCATCGGTAGCCGATCGGTAGATCCGGGCGGGCTACCATGAAGGTGTGCACCCCAGGACGTTTCAGGCCCGATGCCGACCCGACCGCTGCTCGCCAAGCTCACCCGACCGCGCCTGCACGGCGCGGTACCGAGGGATCGGCTGTTCGATCGCCTGGATGACGCGCGCGATGAGCGACCCGCTCTGTGCGTGGTCGGCCCGCCGGGCGCCGGCAAGACGACCCTCGTCGCGAGCTGGCTCGACAGCCGGCGCGTCCCCGGCATCTGGTACCAGATCGACCCCGGCGACGCGGACCTTCCCACGTTCTTCCACTACCTCGGCCAAGCCTGTGTGCCGTTCGCCCGCAAGGGCCAGGCCCCGCTGCCGGCGCTGACCCCCGAGTACCGCGACGACACCGCCGGGTTCTCGCGGCGGTTCTTCCGGGAGCTGTTCTCCCGACTCCCCGATGGGGCCTGCATCGTGCTGGACAACTATCAGGAGGTTGGCGGCGGAAGCACGCTGCACACACTGTTCGCCGAGGCCATCGAGGAGATCCCGGTCGGCGTGCTCGCGGTTGTCGTCAGTCGACGCGATCCTCCGGACAGTTACGCGAGACTCGTCGCCAACGAGCGGGTCGCGCTGCTCGACTGGACCGACCTCCGTCTCACCCTGGACGAGGCCCGGGCCATCGCGGCCACTCGCACGCCGATCGCGGATGAGGAACTCGCCCGTCTTCATGACCGGAGCGACGGCTGGGCCGCGGGCCTGACTCTCATGCTGGAGGGCCGACGCCGCGAGCCGTCGCTGAGCGCTCCGGTCCCCGCGAGCCGCGACGCACTCTTCTCCTACTTCGCCGCGCAGATCTTCGACCACGTCTCGCCGGATGTCCGGCGCTTTCTCGTGGCGACCGCGTTGCTTCCTCAGGTTCCGGTATCCGTGGCGCGCGAACTCACCGGGCAGGCGCGTGCCGCGGACGTCCTGGAAGATCTGCACCGCCGGCATCTCTTCACCCACCGTCGCGCGGGTACCGAGCCGGTGTACTGGTACCACGCCCTGTTCCGGGACTTCCTGCAGTCGCGAGCGGTTGATGTTCTCGGCGCGACGGAGATCCCGAGCCTGCAGAGCCGGGCGGCGCGACTGCTAGAGGCCACCGGGGAATTCGATGGCGCATTCGAGCTGTTCCGCGACGCCGGTGACTGGCAGTCGGCAGCGCGACTCGCAGAACGCCAGGCAGAAAGCCTGATCTCGCAGGGACGCGGACAATTGCTGCAGGCCTGGCTCGCCGATCTTCCGGGAGAAGTGCTGGGACAGGCGCCGTGGCTTCGCTACTGGCTCGGCATCGCGCTCATCCCGTTCGCCCCCGCCTCCGCGCGGCGGGAACTGGAAGCTGCCCATGACCTCTTCGTGACTCTCGAAGACCACCGGGGCATCGCTTCCACGGCGGCAGGACTGATCGACTGCTGCATCTTCGAATGGAGCGACTTCCATCCGCTGCGCCGCTGGGTGGAGTGCCTGGCCGCAGAGCTTCCCAGGCTCCATCTGGCCGACAGCCCGAAGTTCGAACGCCGCGTCAACTGCAGCCTGCTCCTCGGCATGCTGTACAGCACGCATGGCCATGCCGGATTGCTCGATTGCGTGGAGAGAGTCACCCGGTTGCTCGACGAAGCCGTCTCTGCCGACGACAAGCTGGTCGCCGCGATGATGCTGCTCGCGTACTGCAATCTGACCTCGGATTCGGTCCTGGGCGCAGCCGTCGCCGCACGTGGTAGCGATTTCGCGGCCCGGCCCGAGGTGACACCATTCGCGCGCATGTGGTGGCATATCCGCCACGGTCTCTTTCTCGCGTTGGATGGCAGCCATGCCGCAGCCGTCGATGCGCTCGACCTCGCGGAGGCAATCGCCTCGAGTCACGGATTCGATCGCGTCGCCACCACGACGTGCCTCATCGCGACCTACCGGGCCAGGGCGACCGCCGCCGTGCGCGACCACCGGGCGACGCGAAAGAACTGCATGCGAGCGATCGCAGCCGCGACGAGCGACAGCCCCATGGCGAGGTACCACGACATCCAGGCACGCATCTACCTCGCTTGGGCCTCCGGGGATGAGCGCGCCGCTGCAGCGTTCGGGGAGCGCGCCATGGAACTCGCGAAGGGCACGGGGATGCCCTACGTGCTGATCATCACCCGCGCATATCACGCCGTCGCGCTTGCCGCGACGCACCAGTTCGAATCGCTTCGCGAATTGCTGGCGCTCCAGCGTCGCGAGATTCGTCATAGCGCTTTCTCGCACTTCGCGATCGAGGCCGATCTGCTGGAAGCATGGATGCTCATCACTACCGGCCGACGCGACGACGGACTCGTTCTCCTGTCCTCCGCGCTAAGCGAATCTCGCGCAACGTCGCGGCGCTACATGAGCATCCTGTCTTCGACACGGATCATGGCCGAGATACTCGATCACGCCGCGGAAGCGGGCCTCTGCCCGGACCATGTCGCGGATCTGGTGTCCCGGCTGAAGATCCCGCCGCCACCACTCCCGTCGGAACACTGGCCCTGGCCTGCGAAGATCCGAACCCTGGGCCGCTTCGAAATCGCAATCGACAACACCCCCTTGCGCTTCGAAGGCAAGGTCCCCCGCAAGCCGCTCGCGCTGCTGAAGGCCGTCATCGCCCTGGGCGGTACCGCCGTGCCGGTCGCCAGGATCCTCGATGCGCTCTGGCCCGACGAAGCGGGCGACACCGCGTACAAGTCGCTCGGCGTCGCTCTCACGCGCTTGCGCAAGATCCTGCTCGTGCCCGATATCGTCACGGTCTCCGACGAGGCCATCTCGATCAACCGGCAGCTGTGCTGGGTCGACGCCTTCCAGTTCCTCGACGACACTGCGCCCTCCGTCACGACGGACGCCTCCAGGCACCGCGAGCGCGCCGCGCTCCTTTACCAAGGGGCCTTTCTACCGGCGGACCCGGAAGCCCCCTGGTCCGCCCGCATGCGGGAGCGGCTTCGCAGCCGATATCTCGCCACTGTCGAGGCCCTCGCGACTCAGGCCGAGGAAGACGGCCGCTGGGACGACGCTCTGGACTGGTACCGCCGCGGCACCGAGTCCGACGAACTCGCCGAGGCGCTCTATCGCGGACAGATGCGCGTGCTGCGCGCGACGGGGCGCGCTGCCGAGGCCATGTCGACCTACCGGCGATTCCGGCAACTCCTCTCGGTGGTGCTTGGCATCGCCCCGTCGGAACAGACTCAGTCGCTGGCCCGCGCCATTCAGGAAGAAACAGCATCGGTAGGAAATCCGTAGGCGCTCGGATCGCATCCTGTTCCTGCGCGGGACTTCCGCCGACACACCAGGAGAACCCATCATGATCCGCAGGAGCTTTCGAATCGCATCCGCCATCGCACTCGGTCTCGCAGTCGGTACCGCGAATGCCGGAGAGCGCGGCAAATTCGTCGGGCACGCCGTGCTGAACAGCATGAAGTTCACGGAGGTGAAGGCGATGGAAGGCCATCCGATGAAGACGGCGATGGCGGGCGAGCTCGACGGACTGGTCTTCCACAACGGCGGCGGCAGCGCGCTCGATCGCATGCTCGATCGCGCCCACTATCACGTCGCGTGGGTCGGTGACGGCGGTGGGGGCGGCTACTGTCTGAAGACCTTCACCACCAAGGAAGGACACAAGCTGTTCGCGCGCTGTGACTCGAAGGCCAGCGCCACGGGGAGCACTGGTGTCATCACGCTGCTCGGCGGCACCGGGCCCTTCAGCGGCATCAAGGGCAAGGGCAAGTTCAATTTCGTCGGGGTAACGCCCGTGGTGAACTGGGACGACATCGAATGGGAATGGGAAACCCCGTGACGCGTCGCCCCACTCCGCCGGACGATCGGGACAGCTATGTCATCCACATCTATCGGCGTGGCGACACGCCGGAGGATGAACTGGTGGGGCTGATCGAACCGGTGGGGGCGGGCGAGGCCGGCGCATTCCGGAACCGGGACGAGCTGTGGGAACGGCTCTCCCGGGGCGCGCGACGCGGCAGGCGGCGGTCCCGTTCCGCGTCGTCCGACTGAGGCCATGCTGCGCGGGGCTCGCTCAACGCGACCCGCGCGACTTCGCACGCCTCACTTCCGGGCTTTCGCGGCCTCCACTTCCTTCTGATAGTCATCGTAGGAGGTGTTGGCGCGCTCCAGGCAGCGCGTACGCTCCATGCTGTCGGGTAGGCGATTGCATTCATTGCGCTGCCAGGCCTGCCCGCCGGAGTAGGCCTGCTCGGATGTGCAGCCGCCCAGTACAGCAGTGACCATCGCGCCCATCGCGATGGTCGGGAACACGCGGAACAACGGGTGCAGCATGGAGGGCCTCCAGTTCAATACGGCCGGATCATCGATGCGATTACACGGGAGGTCGGCCGCCCTCAACTCCCGGGCGCTGTGGGAGAGGCACACCACGCCTCCAGCGTGAGCCCGCCGGTCACCGCCGTGGCGGCGTCCCAGCGGTGCTGCTGCAGCCCGATCGTGTCGACCTCCCGCTGCAGCTCGCCGCTGTCGAACACGAAGGCATCGAACACCGCCGACAGTTCGATGCCGCCCGGATCGCGGGCGAGCAGCCATCCGTCCGGGCCGCTTCGGGCTACCCAGCCAGCCTCCGCCATTCGCGTGAGCAGCATCTCGGTGTCGTCCCACGTGAGGCGCGCGCTGCGCGAGAGCACGTCGATACCGCTCGCGCCGCCTTCGCGGTAACGCTCGTAGAGCGTGCGCAGCAGCGCCATTGCTTCCACATAGCGGCTGCCCGGCACCTGCATTCGGGACCACGCGCCCGTGCGGAGCTGCGGCAGCGCCGCCGCGATGACCGCCCCCGTCAGCACCACCAGCCACGAGAAGTAGAGCCACAGCAGGAACACCGGAAAACCTGCGAACGCGCCGTAGACCAGCTTGTAGGTTCCGAAGCGCAACACGAAATAGGCGAATCCGGCCTTCATCACTTCAAAGGCAATTCCCGCCACGAGCGCGCCGTAGAGGGCATCGCGCCACGACACACGCCGGTTGGGCACGGTGCGGTAGAGCCAGGTGAGAGCGAGCACCGTGAGCAGAAGGGACACGAACTTCAGCATCGTGGTGCGCGAATCGCGTTCGTCGATCAGGCCGAGCGAGGCGGTGACGAGCCAGTAGGTCAGGTAGACGCCGAGACCGATGAGGATCGGCCCCGCCGTGAGCAGGGCCCAGTACACAAGCATCCGCTTCAGCAACGACCGCGGCTCGTGCACGCGCCAGATGCGATTGAACGCGCGGTCGATGGTCAGCATCATCATCAGTGCCGTCACGGCCAGTAGGCCGATGCCGATGGCCGTCAGGCGTGACGCCTTCTCCGCGAACTGATGGGTGTAGGCGGTGATCAGCTTGGTGGCCGAGCCCGGCACGAAGTTCGACACGATGAAACTGTCCAGCGTCGTCAGCATGCGACCGGAAATGGGCAGCGCGGAGAGCACCGTGATCGCGATGGTGACGAGCGGAACCAGCCCGAACAGGGTGGTGAAGGTGAGACTGCCGGCCACCTGGGCGAGATCGTCCTCGCGGAAGCGCGTGGCGATGAAGCGGCCGATGCGTCGCAGATCGACAAGACTGACCGCCATGGCGGAACGGAACCTGGAGTGGGATGACCGGCTCCTATAATACGCACGATCCCCCGGTTCACCACGGCGCGCTCTCCGATGCACGAAATACTCGTCCTGTATTACTCCGCCACCGGCAGCGTGCGCGAGCTCGCCCAGCTGGTCGCCCGCGGCATCGCCATGGAACCCGAGGCCTCGCCGCGCATCCGCAGTGTCCCGCGAGTCTCCACGGTCTGCGAAGCGACGGAGCCTGCCGTCCCGGACACCGGCGCGCCGTACGCGACCGCGCAGGACCTCGAGGAATGCATCGGCGTCGCGGTGGGCAGCCCCACCCGGTTCGGCAACATGGCAGCGCCCATGAAGTACTTCTGGGACGCCACCGGCGCCCTCTGGGCCCGCGGCGCGCTCTCCGGCAAGCCTGCCTGTGTCTTCACCTCCACCACGACGATGCATGGCGGGCAGGAATCCACGCTGCTCTCGATGCTCCCGCCGCTGCTGCACCATGGCATGGTCATCGTCGGGCTGCCCTATACGGAGCCCGATCTCACGACGACCACGAGCGGCGGCTCTCCGTACGGTGCATCGCATTGGGCCGGGCCGGGCAACGACCGTCCCATCAGCGACGAGGAGCGGCGGCTCGCCATCGCCCTCGGCAGGCGCCTCGCGCAGGTCGCGCTCCGGTTGAAGGCATCATGAGCGTCGAAGCCGCGCTTCCCGGCCGTCTGCTGATGCGCCAGCTTCGCACCGGGGTGATCGCCACGCATTCCATCCGGTTCCCCGGCTATCCCTACGGTTCGGCGGTGCCCTACTCGCTCGACGCGAGGGGCCGCCCCATCCTCCTGATCAGTCAGCTTGCCGCGCACACCCAGAACATCGGCGAGAATCCCCGGGCGAGTCTCACGGCCCACCAGACCGATGTCGTCACCGGCAGCCGCATCACCCTGCTTGGCGAAGTCGTGCGGATCGAACGCAACGACCCCGGAGCCTTGCGCTATCTCGCGCTGTTTCCTGACGCCGCCGCCTACGCCGGGTTCGGCGACTTCGGCTTCTTCCGTCTCGAACCGACCGCGGGCCACTACATCGGCGGCTTCGGTGACATCCGCTGGTTCGACGCGCGGGACTTCATCCTGCCCGCCTGCGCGCTCGACGACCACGAGTCGGACATCGTCTCCCACATGAATCACGACCATGCGCGGGCGCTCATCGAGTATTGCCACCACCGCTTCGGCATCACACCGCGCGAGACGCAGATGGTCACCATCGACGCCGACGGCTTCGACGTGCTGGCCGACGGCCAGGCGTTGCGATTCGAGTTCTCCGCGCTGGTGACCGATCCCGATTCCGCCCGCAGGGAACTCATCCGCCTCTCGCGGCAGGCCCGCGGTGGCGCCGGGGACCGTCCATAGTGATCTCCCGCCGCGCCGCGTATTTCTCCGCCTGCGTGAGCCTCATCCTGCTGGCGCTGTTGTGCGCCGCGTGGGAAGCCTTCATCGCCCCGCTGCGTCCCGGCGGCAGCTGGCTCACGCTGAAGGCCGTGCCGCTGCTGGTCCCGCTGTTCGGCATCCTCCGCGAGAAGCTCTACACCTACCGCTGGACCAGTCTGCTCAGCCTCGCGTACTTCACGGAAGGAACGGTGCGTGCCTGGTCCGACGGCGCCCCGGCCCGCTGGCTCGCATGCGCGGAGATCGCGCTGTCGATTGCGCTCTTCGCAGCTTGCCTCGCGTACGTGCGGTCGCACACCCATCCCGTCCGTGCCGCCTGAACACGAAGGGACCGCCAGCCCCGCCGTTCCCCCGCTTCCCGCGCCGTACCGCGGCCGCTTCGCTCCCACACCCTCCGGGCCGCTGCATTTCGGGTCGATCGTGGCGGCGGTCGGCAGCTACGTCGACGCGCTTGCCCACGACGGGGAGTGGCACCTGCGCATCGACGATGTGGATCCGCCCCGCGTGGCGCCGGACGCCGAATCGCGCATCCTCGCCACACTCGAAGCGCTTGGGTTCGAATGGACCGGACCGGTCACCCGCCAGAGCAACCGCATCCAGGCTTACACCGCGGCGCTGGAGCGTCTGCGTGAACGTGCGCACATCTACCCGTGCACCTGCACCCGGGTAGAGATCGCGCAGGCGGGGCTCCCCGGAATCGAAGGGCCGCGCTATCCCGGGACCTGCCGCGCGGGCCTCTCGCACCCGTTCCGCGCGCCTGCCTGGCGCCTAGAGGTGGACGACACGCCGGTCACCTTCGTCGATCTGCTGCAGGGCGGGCAGTCGCAGAACCTGGCTGCGGCCACGGGCGACTTCGTGCTGCGACGAGCCGACGGGGTCTTCGCCTATCACCTGGCCTGCGTGGTCGACGACGCGCAGGCCGGCTTTACCCATGTGGTCCGGGGCGCCGATCTGCTGGACTCCGTCGGCAGGCAGGCGCACCTCGCCCGTCTGCTCGGCTGCCTGCCGATGACTTACCTGCATCTGCCTGTCGCGGTGGACCGGACGGGACAGAAGCTCTCGAAGCAGAGCCTCGCTCCTGCGGTCGATCCTGCGCAGCCCGGGTCCGTGATTGCCGCGGCACTGAGTTTCCTCGGGCATCCACCGCCGGGCGCCCTGGAGGAGGCGCCCGTCCGGGAGCTTTGGTCCTGGAGCCGTGCCGCCTGGTCGCGCGACCGGTTGCCGCGTGCGCGCACCCTGCTCTGGGAAAGTCCGGCAGCATCGCGCGCTCCGAAGTAGGCAGACAGACCGGGAAGCTGTGCCAGACTTGCCCCGGAGAGAAGGTCTGGTTAAATGGGCGCGACGCCACCATTTGGTCAGAGCTGGTTCAGCCTCGACCCGGAGCCCCCATGTCCCGCAAGACCCTGCCGATGACCGACGAGCTGTACCGCTACCTTCTGGATGTCTCCCTGCGCGAGAGCGACGTGCAGCGCCGGCTGCGCGAAGAGACGGCACAACTGCCCGAGGCGGGCATGCAACTGTCGCCCGAACAGGGACAGTTGCTCGGGCTGCTGGTGCGCCTGATGGGCGCGCGGCGCTGCCTGGAAGTCGGGACGTTCACGGGGTATTCCACCCTCGCCGTGGCGCTGGCCCTCCCGGAGGACGGGTTCATCACGGCCTGTGACGTCAGCGAGATCTGGACGGACATCGCCTGGCGGTACTGGCAGGAGGCGGACGTCGCCCACAAGATCTTCCTGCGGCTGGCGCCCGCCCGGGACACCCTGGACGGCCTGCTCGCCCAGGATCAGGCGGGGATGTACGACTTCTGCTTCATCGACGCCGACAAGGAGGGTTACCTCGACTACTACGAGCGCTGCCTTCGCCTGCTTCGGCCCGGCGGCCTGCTGGCCGTCGACAACACCCTCTGGGGCGGGCGGCCCGCCGACCCCGCCGTGAACGACATCGACACGGTCGCGATCCGCGACTTCAATCGCCGGGTCCGGGACGACGCCCGGGTCGAAATGGCCCTGCTGCCCGTGGGCGACGGGCTCACCCTCGCCTGGAAGCGCTGATTTTTCCCCGCTATGCCTTCGGGATTTATTGCGCTGCACAAAATAGTTGTTCCGACCCCTTGACTTCAAAAGTTCGGGGCATATACTCCGTATTGTGCAATGCAACAAAGCCGATCGGCACCCAACGCAGTTGCACCGGGATCATCCCCTCCACCAGTCAAGGAGCAACTGACATGTCCTTCAACACCCAGGATTTCGCCGCACCCGCCAAAGCCCAGGTCGAGACCGCCCTACGCGCGGCCACCATTGCTTCCGACGGCTTTGCCAAGCTGTTCGAACTCCAGTCCAAGACCGCCCGTGCCGTCTTCGACCAGTTCACCGGTACCCTGCACGCCGCCGCCTCCGTCAAGGATCCGGCCGAGCTTCGCACCATCGCCACCAAGGCCATGCAGCCCGACTTCGAGAAGGTCCAGTCCTACGCCCGCGTCGTGTACGAACAGATCGCCGCGACCCAGGCCGAACTGACTTCCCTGGTCGAAGGGCAGCTGACCGAGTTCAACAAGCAGATCGTCGTGGCCATGGACGGCGCCCTGAAGTCCGCCCCCGCCGGTTCCGACGTCTTCGTGTCGGCCATCAAGACCGCCATGAGCAGCGCCAACCAGGCTTACGAAGCGTCGGTTCACACGCTGAAGGAAGCCGGCAGCACGTTCACGGCACCGGTCACCGGCGGCAAGCGCAAGGCCGCCTAACCGGCACCAGCACCAAGACAAAGGCCCTTGCGGGTTACCGCAAGGGCCTTTTTCGTTTTCGGAGTCCGGGGCGCGGAACGCCCTGGCATCAAGTCGGGTCAGCTGGGCTTGGCCGTCCCGGTACCCGCAGGGGCCACGCCGACGATCGTCCCACCCGCCTGACCGGCCGCCTGCACACGATTCCCGCCCAGCCGCTTGGCGTGGTAGAGAACCTCGTCCGCCGCCTTCAGCACTTCGTCAAACTTCACCATCATCGGCCCCCGCTCGGCCACGCCCAGCGAGACGGAAAGCGGGTGATGAATCGCCCCCAGAGACACCGGTGATCCGCACACGGCCTGGCGCAACCGCTCTGCCAGCCGGGTGGCCGGCGCCAGAGGCGTATCGGGGGAAATCACCAGGAATTCCTCGCCGCCGAGCCGGCAGATGACGTCTTCGGACCGGGCGGCCTTGCGCAGCGACAAGGCCACCTGGCGCAGCACCTGATCGCCCACGTCATGGCCGTGCAGATCGTTGACCGACTTGAACCGGTCCACGTCCACCATCATCACGGAGAACGTGCGCTGGTTCCGGGAAGATGCCGACCATTCCTGCTCCAGCCGCTCCATCGCGTAGCGGCGGTTGGGCAGTCCGGTGAGCGGATCGGTGAGTGCGGCCTGGCGCAGCCGACGGTTGGCCACCGCGAGTTCCGTCGCGAAGCGGCGCAGGCTCTGGCTGTCACGCTCGGACTCCTGCTGCAGCCGGATCACACGCTGGCCGGCGCGCAGACGCGCCAGCAGCACACGCGACTGGACCGGCTTGGTCACGTAGTCGTCGACGCCGGCTTCGAACGCCTCCACGAGGCTGTCCTCCTCCTCGCGTGCCGTCAGAAGCAGGAAGTAGATCTGACGCCCTTCCTCGGTGTCGCGCAGCGTGCGGCACAGGGAGAGGCCGTCCATCTCGGGCATCATCCAGTCGCAGATGATCATCTGCGACTGTTCCTTCAGCGCGGTGCGAAGCGCCTCCTGACCATTGCGAGCCGCGCTGACGCGGTGACCCTGTTCGGCCAGCACACGCACTAGCAGGGTGAGGATAGTGGGGTCGTCATCGACCACCAGGATCCGGATGGCATTCTCGACCGCAGCGCTGATCGGGATGACCTTGGCGGTCGGCTTGGCATCGGCATTGCCGACGGGCGCACCCGTCATCGGCGCCGGCGCGGACGCCGCCTTCTGCGCGGCCTGTAACAGCGCGTTGAAGGCAGGAACCTCCTGCGTCGTGACTTCCAGCATGCTGCCCCACTCGCGCCAGTCGGCGCCGATCTGGTCAGCGATGAGCGCGAGGGCTTCCGAGTCGAGGCCGATCTTCGCGCCGTCGAAGATCATGTCCGGCAGCATGGACTTGCGCAGCGCGTCGTCACCCGAGCAGTACCGGCCGATCTTCGCGGCCAGATGCAGAAGCTGACAGAGGATCGCGTCGCGCGAGCCCTCGGGGAAACTGGCTTCGGACGGATTCTCGTGATTCGCCACCGCCCCCACAAACACGCGGGGCATCATCCATTCCTCCAGGAGGGCGGCGGTGAGTTCCCGATGATCGGTGTGCAGCACCTCCTGCTCACGGACGACCTGCGCCTCCGGTGTCGGATAGGTCTTCGCAAGCACGCCGCCATAGGCTTCGGGATACAGCGTGGCGAGCGCCAGCGACCCGATGTTGCAGAGCAGGCCGCAGCAGAACGCCTCGTCCGGCGGGGCCGTGCGGGTCCGCACGCACAGGGCGTTGGCAGCAATGCCGGCGGCAAGCGAAGTCGCCCAGAACTGACCGTAGTCGAAACTGGCGCACGCGCCGCCGCGATGCTGGCCCATGATGGAGAAGCCGAGCGCCAGCTGGCGCACCGTCTTCACACCCAGGAGACGAATGGCATCGTTCACCGCGGCCACGGGCCGCCGCGGACCCGCCATGGCGGAATTCGCGAACTTGATGAGCCGCCCGGCGAGCGCGGGATCCGCCTGCACGACCCGGCCGATCTGGTCGAGGCTCACGTCATCCTGACGGCACAGTTCCATGATCCGCAGGGCCACGCCGGAGGGAGACGGCAGCTTGCCCGTCGCCTTCAGGTCATCGAAGTCTTTCTTTTCCATCCGCAGCATCCAGGGCGGGAGACGCGGTAGCGTTCCGCCGGAAAGGGGCCGGGAAACAGGTGCCCCGGCATCGCCATGGTTAACGGTCGGGCGCGGAGGGTTCTTTAGCGGCCTGCGGACATTCCAGCGGTGGGCCGAGGGGCACCGGAAAGTCGGGCGGGATAGGGACGTGCGGTTTGCTGCAACGCAACCGGCGCAAGTCCGCCACTGCCTCGGCCTTGAGCCCCACCTCCCACAGCATGGCGATGTCGCGCAGCTCCTCGACGCCGTCGTCGTTGCGGCCGACCCGGGGCGCGGCTGCCGGCGCAGCCGCCGCGGGCGCAGACCCTCGCAGCCTGCCCGCGCGCTCCGTGCCGGAAAACAGTTCCCGCCTCTCCGTGGCCTCGGCCTCGGGCCGCCGGGCAGCCGACTTGGCCACCGCAGATGGGTCCCCCGCGCGGGAACGCTGCTCCAGCGCATCGGCGTTCGCCGGCGACCCGGAAGCCTTTGCGAGGTCGTTCGGCTCTGCGACCTTGGCGACCGGGTCGTCTGCCTCGACCGGGCTGGAAGCCGCCGACGGCGCAGGAGCAGCAGGAGGCACGGATGCCGGCGCCGGCGGGGGCTGGCGGTCGGCGAGTGCGGACGCTTCCTCCTCCGGCAGGGACTCCTTCCGGGACAATGCGTAAGCCGGCGCGTCTCGGGCTTCCGTCGGTCGAGCGTCGTTCAGCGACCGGTCCGCTGGCCGCTGGGCGGCGGCCTCCTCGGGGGCCGCCACCTCCGCCGGCGGCAGCGATCGCAGAACATCCGGACTCACACTCATCGGTGCGGGCAGCACCGCTTCCGGCGCCGGACCGCGATCCGCGGAGGGCCACTGCTCATGCCCCTTTTCCTCCCACATGAGCAGTCCGACGGATGCGCTCACCACGATCACCGCCGCGGCAGCCAGGGGAGCCCGCCAGCGGCGCCAGGAGGACTGGCCGACCGGCACCGGGCCGGCCGACACTGCCCGCCGCGAGGCCGCTAGGATGGCGTCGTCCAGCGCGGCCGGCGGCGCATCCGAAGACGCGGCGTCCCGATACCGCCGGCGCACCCCGGCTGCGGCCTCGAGTTCGGCGTCCCAGTCGCGATCGTCAGACATCGGCTTCCTCCCGCAGCGCCGTGCGCAGGCGCGTGAGCGCATAGCGCACCCGACTCTTCACCGTTTCGCGCCCCACACCGGTCAGCGTGGCGATCTCTTCCAGGGTGAGTTCCCCCTCCTCGTGCAGCAGGAACGCCTCGCGCTGGGCGAGCGGCAGCGATTCCAGAGCCTCCACCATGCGCTCCGCGTCGCGTTTGCGCTCCAGCATCCGGTGGGGCTGCTCCGACGACGGCGACTCCAGGGTGGCGGCGAGGCCTTCCCCGACGTCGTCGTCGAGCGAGAACGCCGTGCGGCCATCCTTGCGAAGCACATCGATCATGCGGTTGCGGGCGATCTGGTAGAGGAAAGTGACGAAGCGCGACTCGACTCGGTAGCGGGCGCGCGAATGCACGAGGTTGAGCCAGGCATCCTGGAAAACTTCTTCCGCACGCCCGCGATCGGGCGCCATGCGCAGGCAGAAGCGATAGAGACCCCGGCGGTGCCGCTCGTACAGGATGGCGAACGCCTCCGCCTCGCCCTGGGCGTAGCGAATCATCAGCGTCTCGTCGTCCGCGTCTTCGGTCATTCGAAAAGTGTAGTCTCACGGCATGGAACGCGCGAACCGCCACAACGGGGTCGACGCGCCGCTCACCCCGCCAACGAATCCCGACGAGAAGCCATGATCTTCACGCCCGATGCCGTGCGCCGTATCGCCAACCTGCTCGCCGAGGCCGCGCGCGCCGAAATCCTTCCGCGGTTCAACCGTCTGCAAGCCGAGGAGGTCCGCACCAAGAGTTCCGCGGTGGACCTCGTGACCGACGCAGACGAAGCCGCCGAACGCATGATCGGCGCGCAGCTTTCGGCGTGGTATCCCGACGCGCTCATCATCGGCGAGGAAGCGGCCACCCGGGACCCCGCGCTGCTCGATCGCCTGGGCGACGCGCCGCTCGCCTTCGTGATCGACCCGGTCGACGGTACGCGCAACTTCGTGGCCGGTCTGCCGGCCTTCGGTGTCATGGCCGCGGCCATCGTCCACGGCGAGATCGTCGCCGGAATCATTCACGACCCCATCGGCCGCAACACCTGCCTCGGCATCCGCGACGGCGGGGCGTGGATGGAGTTCGAAGGCGGCACATCCCGTCGCCTCGCCGTCGCACCGCCCGACGACGTGGCAAAGATGGAAGCCGTCGCGGGCGTCGGCTTCCTGAGCGAGCCGATGCGCACGCAAGTCGCCTGCAGGCTCGCGCGCTTCCGCTCGACGACGAGCCTGCGCTGCGCGGCCCAGGAGTATCGCCTGGCCGTCACCGGCGACTGCCACGTGCTGATGTACAACAAGCTGATGCCGTGGGACCACGCCGCGGGATGGCTGCTCCATCGCGAGGCCGGCGGCTTCAGCGCCCACTACGATGGCACGCCCTATCGTCCGACGCAGCGCAGCGGTGGTCTGCTGTTCGCGCCTGACGAAGCGAGCTGGCGCACCGTTCGCGACGCCGTACTCGGCGACGGAGCCTGACGCGCCGCGCTAAGGCCGTTTCGCCCATTGCAACCGCGGCGCCGTTGCGCCAATCTCCGATCATCCCGCTCCAGATCCTTTCCGATGACCCGCCACCATATGAAACCCCGAAGCATGCAGTTCGCATCGCTCAAGCTGCGGGCAGCCGTGTTCGCCGTCACCCTGGCGTGCGGGGCTGCCACGGCGGAGGAACCGGCGCCCTCCGCAACGCCGCACTACGGCGCATGGGGCTTCGACCTCGCCGGGCGCGACCTCTCCGTGCGCCCCGGGCAGAACTTCGACCGCCACAGCAGCGGCACCTACTATCGCAACACGCCGATCCCGCCCGACAAGGTCGCCATCGGCGGCTTCATGACGCTGGAAGAACTGTCCGAGGCCCGGATGCTCGCGCTCGTGAAGGCGCAGGCAGCCGCCCCGGAATCCGAGGATGGCAAGCGCATCGCCGCGCTCTATCGCGCCTTCATGGATGAAGCGCGCATCGAGGCGCTCGATGACAAGCCGCTTCAGGACGATCTCGCGGCGATCCGCACGGCAACCTCGCGCGACGGCATCGCGATGCTCATGGGCCGGGCCCAGGGCGTAGCGGGCGGGAGCTTCTTCGCGTCCGAGGTGTCGGGCGACCGGCGGGACCCCGCGCGCAACACCCTGTATGTCGGGCAGGCCGGCCTCGGTCTGCCGGACCGTGACTACTACCTCGCCGCGCCGTTCGCCCCGGTGCGCGAGGCCTATGCCGCCTACCTGAAGGAGGTGCTCGCCGCCATCGGCTGGCCGGACGCAGCGAAGGCTGCCGAGGACGTGTTCGCACTGGAAAAGCGCATCGCGGAAGTCCATTGGTCCCTAGCGCAACGCCGGGACGCCAACGAGACTTACAACCCGATGACGCTCGACGCCGTGGAGGCTTTTGCGCCGGGCTTTCCGTGGCGCGTGTGGCTCGAAGGTGGCGGTTGCGCGAGTGTCGCCCAAGTGGTGGTGATGGAGAAGGGCGCGTTCCCGCGCATTGCACGTATCTTCTCGGAAACTCCCGTCGCCACGCTCCAGGCGTGGCAGGCCGCGCAGACGACGGACCAGGCATCGCCGTTTCTGTCGAAGCGCTTCGTCGACCGGAACTTCGCGTTCCGCGGCAAGCTCCTGCGGGGTCAGCCGCAGAGCCTGCCCCGCGAGCGGCTCGCGGTGGAACTCGTCGATCGGCTGCTAGGCGACCCCTTGGGCAGGCTCTATGTCGCACGCCACTTCCCGCCCTCTTCGAAAGCCAAGATGGAAAAGCTGGTCGCGGATCTGCTCGTGGCCATGCGTGCCCGCATCGAGAAGCTCGCGTGGATGTCGCCGGCCACCCGGGAGCAGGCTCTCGACAAGCTCGCACGCTTCCGCGTGAAGATCGGCTATCCGTCGCGCTGGCGCAACAGCGACGGGCTCGTCGTCGACGAAACGAACCTCTACGGCAGTGTTGTCGCGGCAGGACGATTCAACCGTGCCTTCATGCTCGCCAAGCTCGATCGTCCGGCAGATCGCGACGAATGGGGCATGACGCCGCAGCAGGTCAACGCCTACTACAACCCCACGAACAACGAGATCGTGTTCCCGGCGGCCATTCTTCAGCCGCCGTTCTTCGATCCCGAGGCAGACCCTGCGGTCAACTACGGCGGCATCGGCGCGGTCATCGGTCACGAGATCACGCACGGATTCGACGACCAGGGGCGCAAGACCGACGGTCAAGGCGTGCTGCGAGACTGGTGGACGCCGGACGATGCCCGGGAGTTCGACGCGCGGGCAGGCGCCCTCGCCGACCAGTATTCCCGGATCGAGGCGCTGCCCGGCGCGAAGGTGAACGGCCGTCAGACGCTCGGCGAGAACATCGCGGATCTCGGCGGCGTGCTGGTCGCGCTCGACGCCTATCGCCTGTCCTTGAACGGTGCGACGCCCCCGGTCCTGGATGGCCTCACGGGTGAACAGCGCTTCTTCTACGGCTGGGCGCAGGTATGGCGCTCGGCGCTGCGCGAAGAAATCACGCGCCAACTGCTCGCAGTCGATGTGCACACGCCAGCGCCGCTGCGGGCTTGGGCACCCCTTCGCAACGTCGATGCGTGGTACGACGCCTTCGACATACGCCCCGAAGACAATGACTATCTCTCGCCGGACGACCGTGTGCGCATCTGGTAACCGGGAGCGCGTGTCGCGCACCTTGCGATCTGCAATGCTGTACGGACTCCGCCGACGACGTCGCGTTGGCAGTGCCGCCCTCGCACTCGTGTCGCTTGGCATGGCATCCGTCTCCGTGAAGGCGCAGTCGGTTCCGGGCGCCACCCTCGGGCCGCTGCTCGGCCCGGGTTACGCGCAGATGGTGAACCTGTCGAGCTCGCCCGACTTCACGACGGCGCGCTATCACGTCCACTCCCCCGTGACGAACACGCGCATCGACGTCACCCGCCTCCCGCTATCGAGCCGGGTACACGAATGGACCGAGACCATCGCCATCGAAACACGCCTCACCGCCGGCTATCTGCGGTCCGCGATGGAACTGCCGACTTCGGCAACCCCCGGGGGCAAGGTGGACACGCGATGGGTCGCCTACGGCCTTTCGGGCGGCGTCGCGGCCCGCATCGCGTTCGGAAACGAGTTCACCTTCGTGCCCGCCCTGGACATCGGCGCTACGCAACTCGAGAACCATACCGACTACCTCGGCCCGGCCGCCGCCCTCCAGCCCTTGTTCGACGGCACGTTGTTCAACTGGCGCAGCCATGCGTGGCAGCTCACTCCCAGCGTCGGTCTCGACTGGCTGAGCGAGACGCTGGAGCGCCGCCTTCAGGTCAAGACCCACTTTGCGTGGTCGCGAGTCGCCAGTTTTGGTGAGTCCGATCCTGCCCTGCAGTTCCGCCGATCCGTCGGCGCCGCTTCGGTGCGCTTCGACCGCACCATGCCGCTCGCGTGGGACTGGTTCGGATACTCGCCGTCGTGGGTGTTGCTCGGCGGCCACACGGCCTTTCTCGGCCCGAGCCGCGACGCCCTGGGGTTTTCCTGGGTATCGGAACTCGGCACCGGTTTCGAATGGCCTTCGCGCGGGACTTCCGCTTCCCCCGTGGGAGTCCGCGCCACGGTGAGCGCGCTGTTCGGCGCGCACGTGCGAGGACTCACCGCGAGCGTCCGCGTCAGCTTCTGACCTCCTGACTGCGAAGGGGCAGGGAAAGCGCGGGCTTTTTTTCGATGCTGCGCTGCGGTACATTTCGGCATCACTGACGCGGGTCCGCAAAGAGACCTCGGGAGATATGCCATGCGCCTGCGCCTGTCCCTCGCCCTGCTTCTTCTGGCCGGCGGCCTCCCCGCCGCCGTCAACGCCCAGAGTGCCGCACAGCCGGAGAACGTCGACTACTACATCATGGGCGGCGCGCTTCGCGGCCGCGGTGACTTCACCTGGACGGCCTCCACCGGATTCGTCTACCGGCCGGCAGATAGCCGCTGGGGCCTCGGCTTCATGTACAGCAACGACGGGCACCTTCCCAATAACCACCGGGACGGATTTGCTGCCCAGGGCTGGTACGCCCAGTCGCTCGGCGACGGGCTCGAGATGCAACTGGGCGCCGGGCCTTACGTGAGCATGAACAACACGGAGGTCAACGGGGAGCGTCTGAACCAGTTCCGCATGGGAATCCTCGGCTCGGCCGCCCTCAAGTGGCATGTGCTGGGCAACGGGTGGTACCTGCGTTCGCAGGTCAACACGACCTTGATGCTCCGTTCCTTCGACACGGTAGCCGTGCTCTTCGGCGTGGGCTATGACTTTCCGCCGCAGGGCGCGACGGGCACCCCGCAACGGCTGCGGGCAGACGTCAGTGTGTGGAGCGGCATCTCGCGCACCACCACGGTCGGCACGCAGCGCAATGCCGGCGCGTTCCGGGTGGAGGCACAGTATCTGGTGGAGGAGCGCGGGCAGTGGTGGGAGCCCTCGGCCTATTCGGTCGGCTTCCTCTCGGAAGGGGACACGTTCATCACGGACCGGAAAGGGATTCCCGTGCAGGCCTGGTGGCGCACGCCGCCGGAGCGCTTCGTCTTCAGCTTCGGCCTCGGACCCTACCTTGCCCACGATTCGCGGCGCGACCAGAGCTTCGGACTGCTGGGCATCCTGAGCCTGCGGGCCGCCATGGACGTGTTTGACACGACGTACACGCGGTTCGAAATCGGTGTGATGTACAGCCGGGTGGCGTCCTTCTACAACAAGGACCAGGACATCTATCTCGCGGGTATCCGCTTGTACGAAAAACGCTGAACGCGCGGCGCCGCAGCCTCCGGCGCCGCGCCGAACGCGGCCTTACAGCGTGACGTCACCCTTACCCGGGACGAGGTCGAAGCTCTTCTCGCCTTTCTCGGTCGTCACTTGCAGCTTGACGGTCTCCAGACCCGGCAGACCCTCGAACAGCTTGATCTGCAGCGCATCGATCTTCGCGCCTTCACAGCGGAAGCGGTACATCGCCTGAAGATTGCTGTCGGCCTTGGTGATGCGGCCCTGCTGATCGACCGCGAAAGCATTGGCGCTCTCGACCTGGCACTTGGATCCCGCCGGAAACCCGAACATCTTGCCGGCGTCCTTGAGGCGCGCAATCACCTCGTCCTGGGTGAAATTCTGCTTGGCGGCCGTCTCGACCGTGGAGCGGGTCATCGGAAGGCGCAACTGCATGGCGACGTCCGGCCCGGAGATGTCGACGGTCAGCCGGCCATTGAAGTACTGGGGGGAGGCCGTGCCGTCGGCGAAGGCCGGCGCGGCGGCGAGAAGCGACACGAGGACAGCGGCAGGGAAAGACTGGCGGATCACTTTCGAACTCCGGAAGGGTTGTGGAACGGGCGGGAGTCTACCGCGTCGTGCGGCAGCCCGGGACGGGAGGGCTCAAGACCCCGCGAGTCTCGGCGCCACACTGCCGGAACGCGTGACTTCCCGGCCCGGTGCACATCGAAACCGCATGCCCCCTCACCCGCGCTTCGAGAACTCCTCCGCCGCCAGCACGACCACAGGGGCCCCGTCGAGCATGGGCTTGGCCGCCTCGAAGAAACGAGCGACGACAGGGGAGTTGTTGTGGAGATCGACGGCACCCTGGTCGGTGTAGCGCTCGTAGGTGGTGAAGACGCAGGGGTCCTTGGCGTCCTGCGCGACAAAGTAGTCCACGGTCGCGGGTTCGCTCACTCGGGCGTGCTGCGCGACCGCGAGCAGCTGTTCGTGCATCTGCTGCTCGAAACCCTTTTTGACGCGAATGACTGCGGTGATGCTCAGCATGGCAGGCTCCCGGTTGGCCACGATGGAATTGCGGAACGCGCACGGCGCTTCGTGCAGACTTTACCGCGACTCTCCATTGCGTGGCTTGCGAGTGCTCCACGCGGGAGTTCCCGGTCTACACTTCGGACGATGGCGCGCCCGTCGGCGCGATGCCCCCATACAGGAGAACCGAATGTTCGAAGGATTGGGAAGTCTTGCACGGAAAGTCCGCCTCGGCGCCGTGTTGGCACTGGCCGCGTGGATGCTTTCCGGATGTGCGGGAAGGAACTTTGTGCGGCCGGACCCGTCTGCCTTCACGCTTGGGCAGACCACTCAGCAAGACGTGCTGAAGGCCATGGGCAAACCTTACGATACCGGCACGGTCATCAAGAACGGCACGACTTTCCAGACAGCGTCCTACGTATACGCGCATGCGGGCACCCAAGCGCTCTACGAGGGAGTCACACCCGGCCGGGCGTTAGGCTTTTACTATCTGGACGGGAAGCTGGTTGGTCGGGAGTTCAACAGTTCGTTCCGCAACGACGCCACGGACTTCGACGAGTCGAAGGTCGCGCAGATCGAGAAGGGTCGCAGCACGCGGGACGACGTGGTCAGCCTGCTTGGCCCTGCCGGAGGCGAGTACATGCATCCGCTCATCAAGAACCCGCGCGACCGAGCACTGGTGTATCTGTACTCGCACGTGCGCGGCGGCGCTTTCAGTATTCGCTTCTACCAGAAGGCGCTCATCGTCTCGTACGACGAGTCGGGCGTAGTGACCGAGTCGGAGTTCACGTCGGCGGGCACGAAGGACTAGACGTCCGCGTATCGGGCGACACCGTGTCCCACGCCGCGCCACTGCCATGAAACCGCGATCCCACTGGCTCGCCGACACCGAGTCCCTGCGTGCTGCCTCTGACAGCGTCGCGCCGGCCAAAGCCGTTGACGTGGCCATCGTGGGGGGCGGCTTCGTGGGCTTGTGGACGGCCATCGAACTCAAGCTGCGCGAGCCGGATCTCGCAATCGCAGTATTCGAGGCGAACCGTTGCGGCGAAGGGGCATCCGGACTGAACGGCGGATTCGTGATGTCCTGGTGGCCGAAGATCGGCAGCCTCGCCCGGATCTGCGGTGCGGACGACGCCGTCTGGCTCGCGGACGAGACGACCCGCTGCATCACGGAATTGGGATCTTTCCTGGAACATCACGGCATCGACGCCGAGTACCGTCAGTCGGGCTGGCTCTGGACAGCGACGTCGCCTCTGCACCTCGGCGCGTGGGACGGCGTCGTCGACACGGCCTGCCGCCTGGGTCGCGACGACGTGTTCGTGCAAGTCCCTGCCAGCGAGATCGCCGCGAGAACCGGGTCTGCCGTTCATCTCGCGGGAGTGTGCGAGCCCGTCAACGGTACTGTGCATCCCGCGAAGCTCGCCCTGGGCCTGGCGCGCGTCGCCGAGTCTCTGGGTGTCCGGATCCACGAACACACGCGGGTAGAACGGGTGGAACGCACATCACCGGCCAGACTGGTCCTGGCGAGCGGTGTCGTCAAGGCGGGACGCGTCGTGCTCGCCACCAATGCATGGGCCGCGAGCGTTCCCGAACTCGCGCGCAAGTTCGTCTGCGTCGGCAGTGCCGTGATCGCGACACCGCCCATCCCCGACCGCCTGCGGGCCATCGGCTGGACCGGCGGCGAAAGCATCACAGACTCGCAGACGACGGTCACGTACTACCGCACCACGCGCGACGGACGCATCGTGTTCGGCAAGGGCGGCGGTCGGCTCTACTTCACGGGAGAGCCCGACGCCCTCGCCTTCGCGGACCCTGTCGGCATCGCCGAAGCCACGGAGGATTTCCGTCGCACCTACCCGATGCTCGCCGACGTGCCGATCGACAGCGCGTGGTCCGGCCCCATCGACCGGACGTACGACAGCCTGCCGCTTCTGGGCACGCTGCCCGACGCCCCGCACATCGCGTATGGCATCGGCTGGAGCGGCAACGGTGTGAACCCGAGCCGGATCGGCGGGCGCATCCTCGCGGAACTGTCGCTGGAGCGGAAGAGTCGCTGGACGGCAAACGCGCTGGTGAATCGCGATGCCCGGAGATTTCCGCCGGAGCCGCTGCGCTATCTGGGAGGGGCGCTGGTGCGGCGCGCCATGCTTCGCAAGGACCGCGCTGAGCTAGCGGGGCGCGCGCCATCGGCGACAGACCGGATGCTTGCGAGCCTCGCGCCATCCGGGTTGGAGGACAAGAACTGAAGCGTTTGGCCGCGACTGCGCTGGTGGTCGCTCCTAGTGGCGAGCCCCGGACGTCCTGCCGCGAGTCGACACGGGCTCGACTTCCGCTTCCGACCGAGCCCTCCGATCGGTTCTGATCGGAGCACCGCCGACAGCAACCCAGTCTTTCCATCATCGCGGTGTAGTATCGCGCCACTCCCACTCACGTTGAGGAAGGACTCACCATGAGCAACATCCGTCTGTCCGTCCTTGCCGCGTTTGCTGTGATCGGCGCTTCCTTGCTTTCCACCGCACCGCCCGCGTCGGCCCAGGCAGATCCCAACCGCATGCTCGACCAGTTCGAAGCAACGTTCGGCAGGTTCGAGGGCTTTCGCCGTTCGGGAGCCAAGGGCGTGTGCGCGATGGGCGAATTCGTCGGCAATGCCGATGGGCGTTCGCTCTCGGTAGCGACCGCCTTCAGCGGTCAGCCCATCCCGGTGATCGTGCGCTTCTCCGTGGGAGGCGCGAACCCGAAAGCCCCAGACAACGCTCGCAGTCAGCGCAATATGGCCTTGCAGTTCAACTTGCCCAATGGCGAGCGCTGGCAAATGGGCAACATCTCAGCCCCCGTGTTTGGCGCGGCTACGCCCGAACAACTCCTGGGCAGATTGCAGTCCCTTCAGCCCGACCCTGCCACCAAGGCCGCCAACCCGGAAAAGGTCAAAGCCTTTGCCGACGCTAACCCGGAGGTACTGCTGCAGGGCCGTTACTTCGCGAGCCAGCCGGTTCCGGCGAGTTTCGGCACGGTCAACTATTGGGGGGTGCACGCCTTCGCCTTCGTCAACGCCAAGGGAGAGAAGCGATACGGCAAATGGATCTTCGAGCCCCTTGGCGGAACGCAAGGCATCACCGATGAAGAAGCGAAGGCCAGAGGCGCGAACTTCCTGTTCGACGATCTGCGCGAGCGCGTAGCGACCCATGGCGTGGCTTTCGACTTCAATCTCCAGATCGCAGAGCCCGGCGACCGCATCGACAGCGCTGTCGTGCCGCTGCCGGAAGACCGCCGCAAAGTCACCCTCGGACGTCTCACCATCAAGTCGGTTGCCGCCGATTCGACCGGCGAGTGCCTGACGATCACTTTTGTTCCGACAACACTGCCTGCCGGGGTGGAACCGTCTGCCGACCCGATGCTCGCGGCCCGGGCCGCACCCTACGCGCTGGGGCTCGGGCGCCGGCTGACGGAAGGGGCGAATCAGTAACGATCGTGATCGCGCTGGCTGTGCGGCCCTTCCCGAAGCTGTTCGGAGGCGCGGGGCAGACGTAACTCAGTGGGACAGCAGCACCGGCACGGTCATGGAACCCAGGATTGTCCGCGTCACCCCGCCCAGCACGAATTCCCAGAGGCGAGCATGCCCGTACGCCCCCATCACCAACAGATCCGCCTGGATGTCCGCGGCGTGGGAGAGCAGCGCCTCGCCAACGGACACATCGGGAATCCACCCGCTGCCGGCAGATTGACCACTCCCCCTGTCGCCAAGCGAAAGCGTCCTGCCCTCGCACGCGAGGCCGTGATGCCGAAGCCATGTGACTGCCGACTGGAGAGACGTTTCAGCCCCCGGACCCGCACCCGCCGGGGGAGCGGAAACTAGCTCGACGACATCCACGCAAGAGAGCAGCGGCAAGGCATCCCGCAGCGCTCGGGAGCTTTCCCGGGTACCTGACCAGGCCCCCAACACTCGCCGTATCGCAGGCCCCGTCGCCGGGGCGAATGTCGACACGGGAAAGGTTGCGTCGCCCTGCCAACCTATATGAGGCACCACGACCACCGGACAGCCTGCACCCATGACCAGGCGCGTGATCTCGGTGGGGTCGAGTCCGCCGGACTGCCGGGAACGACTCTGGGAGACCACCAGCAAATCGGCGCATCGCGCTGCAAGCTGCAGTTCGGTCGTGGGGTGTCCTGCTCGGGATTCGAGCGTGATCGTCACGGCGAACGCCGCATTGACCCGGGCCACCAGATCCTCCGCAATGGCACGGCGGGCCACCAGAAGCTCCCGCGAGGCGTGGGCAGCCAGCGCGGCCGATTCAGCCCCGAGGGGCCCCAGACCGGTCGGCCGCGGCAAGGCCAACAGCGCCCGAACTCTGGCCCCGGTGTCATGCGCGATACGGGCGGCGAAGGTGAGCGCCTGAGACGACAGCGTGTCATCATCGACGTGGACGACGATGTCACGCAGAGAGCTGGGGGACGGAACCATGGCTATCATCCTCCTTGTCCTCGTGCGACCGCCGAACGCCGGCAAGGGTTCCGCCTGGGCTGTCCGACCTCGACGGCGTCTGACCCGGTGTCGTTCCAAACTTCCGTTCGGCACCAGACGCCGCGGTGCATTGCCGATTTTCGTTAACGCTTCCAGAATCGCCAGCGTAGCCTGCCGCACCAGCAATGGGCGCGAATGCCGAGCCGGCATCGCCAGCCTGTGCCGACTTCCCGACATGAGGACACCATGAACGACTTCTCGTCCCGCCGCCGTCAGCTTCTGCTCGGGGCCTCCGCCCTGCCTCTCATCGCAACCTCGGCGCCCTCCCGTGGCGCCCCGAACGGCCCGCCCATCGTCATCGGCCTGCCGCTTGCGCGCAGCGGACCGGCCGGTGTGGCCGACCATCAGGACCACTGGAACGGCGCGGCGCTGGCCGTCGAGGAGATCAACGCGGCGGGCGGCGTGCTCGGACGTCCGCTGGAACTCAAGATCGTCGATACCGACATCATGACGCCGGAGGGGACCCAGGCGGCGTTTCGCAAGCTCGCCGAGCTGAAGGTCCACGCGATCTCGTCGCCGTTCGTGATCATCCCGCAGCCCGCCATCGAAGGGCTGGGCGGCTACAAGGCCCCTTACCTCAACGGCAACACGCAGGAAGCCGCCGTCGACCTGGTCCGCAAGAACCCGCAGAAGTACTGGAACGTGTTCCAGGTGGACCCGTCGGAAATCAACTACGGGCTGATGTTCCCGCTGTTCCTGGAGGAACTCGCGGCGTCCGGTGCGTGGAAGCCCAGCAACAACAAGGTGCACATCATCCAGGAACAGATCGCCTATACCCAGACGATCTCGAAGTACGCGCAGGAAGCATTCAAGAAATCCAAGTTCGAGGTGGTGAAGGTCACGGACATCCAGTTCCCCGTGCAGGACTGGGGCGCGGTCGTGCAGGACATCAAGCGGACCGGTGCCGGCGTGGTGATGGTGAACCATTGGGTGGCCGCAGAGTTCGCTGCGTTCTGCCAGACCTTCACGGCCAACCCGACAAAGGGCGCTCTGGTCTATCTCCAGTACGGTCCGTCGCAGCCCGAGTTCCTGCAGCTCGCCGGCGCCGCGGCGGAAGGCTTCATCTGGAGCACCGTGATGGGCGTGTACGCCGACAAGAAGGGCAACGAGTTCCGTGCCAAGTACAAGAAAAAGTTCCCCGGCGTGATGGGGCTCGCCTATACCGGCATGGGCTATGACTCCGTGCACATGCTGGCCGACGCCTGGAAGAAGGTCGGCAGTCCCGACAAGTTCAAGGAAGTCTGCGAGTTCCTGCGCAAGACCCCGTTCCGCGGTGTGACCGGCGTCTCCGCCATGAACAACGACGGACAGGTCGGCGTGCACTATCCGCTGCAGACGAAGGAACTCGACAAGGGCATGGCGCAGCTCTACCTGCAGGTCCAGAACGGCGAGCACAAGATCATCGGCCCGACTGCGCTCAAGGAAACCGCGTTCCGCAAAGCCGCCTGGATGTAGGCGGTCGCGGCGCGTCCCTGGCCTTTGCCGTATTTCCCATGGGCGCGCCCGCTTTCGGCAAGCCGATCTTCTCCTGCGAAGGGGTCAGCCTTTCGCTCGGCGGCCGGCGGATCCTCGACCAGTTGTCCCTGTCCGTCGCGCCCCACGAGATCCTCGGGGTGATCGGCCCCAATGGCGCGGGCAAGACCAGCCTGTTCGAGGTGCTGTCCGGACGCTATCGCCCGCAGCAGGGAAAGGTGCGCCTGCGCGATGAGGACATCACCGCGCTGCCGATTCACAAGCGCGCGCGACTGGGCATCGCACGCACGTTCCAGTCTCCCGTTGTACCCACCGCGCTCACCGTGGGAGAGGTGCTCAAGGCCGCCCGCGAGGCTTTCTCGCCGTGGCTCACCCGTCACCATGCCGAGTGGGCCTGCCACCTCGTCGGCCTGAAGGTCCCCGAGGATCTCCCGGCCGGCGCGCTCGAGACCCTCAACCGGCGCAAGCTCCTCCTCGCTTGCCTGGTCATGCGCCGCCCGTGCGTGGTGCTGATGGACGAGCCCGCCGCGGGACTCATCAACTCCGAGATCGACGAGATCGATGCCATCGTCCGCGTGCTCGCCAAGGAAATGGGCATGGCCGTGATCGTCGTGGAGCACAGGCTCGAACTGCTCGCGGCGATCGCCGATCGCATCGCCGTGATGGACCTCGGCAAGAAGATCGCGGAGGGCGCGCCGGAACACGTATTCGAGGATCCTGCCGTGCGCGCTGCCTACTTCGATGTGGCGGCATGAGCGCGCAGCACGACATTCTCGAGGTTCGAGGACTTTCCGCCGGCTACGGCCCGCTGCGGGTGCTGCATGACCTCGATCTGACGATCCAGGCCGGTGAACGTGTGGGCATCGTCGGCCTCAACGGCCACGGCAAGTCCACGCTGTTTCGCGCCATCGCCGGGCTCACCGACTGGCAGAGCGGATCCATCCTGTTCGATGGCCGGGAGATCGGCGGCAGTCGCAGCCAGGGGCCGGGCCGCTACACCCATCGCATCGTACGCAGGGGACTCGCTCTCATGCCGCAGGGGGATGCGATCTTCCATGGGCTGACGGTGGCCGAACACCTCGACTCCGGCGCCCATTCACGCGAGGCGTGGCGCTCACGCCGCGACCGGCGCGAGCAGGTCCTCGGCATCTTTCCGCCCCTGCGTGCGCTGCTCGACGTGCCCGTCGGAAGGCTCTCCGGCGGCGAGCGTCGCATGGTCTCGCTCGGGCGCGGGCTCATGACGGACGCCAGGCTCTACCTCGTCGATGAACCGTCGCTGGGCCTCGCGCCCAAGATCAGCAAGGCCATGATCGACGCCCTGATGCGCATCGATCTCTCGCGGGGCGCCATGGTGATCGCGGAGCAGAACCTGTCGCTGCTGGAAGGCCGCGTCACACGGCTGCTGGGCATGCACGGCGGCAAGCTGAAGCGCGGTACCGACCTGCCGATCGGCCGTTCTGCTGCGTTGGAGATCTGAGCCTTGATCGACGGTTACGTCATCGTCGCGGCCATCACGCTCGCCTCCATCTATGGCCTGCTGGCCATCGGCATCTCCATCGTGTGGTCGAGCCTGGGGATGCTCAACATGGCCTTCGGTTTCACCTTTGCCGCGGCGGGCTACGGCGCGTGGTTTGCCGCGCAGCAGTTTCCCGACAGCGCGGCCGCCGTGCTCGCCGGCGGGATCCTCACGGGGGCACTCGTGGGCGCTGCGGTCTGCGCCGTGGCCTTTCTGCCACTGCACGACAAACCCAATTTCACGGTGCGCAGTCTTGTAGCCACGCTCGCGATCAGTCTCCTCGGCACGCAGGCGCTGCTCGCGACGTTCGGGCCGCGCGTGAAGCCGCTGCCCAAGATCTTCGGCCTGAAAGCTTTCGAGATCACGGAGGACGTGGTGGTCACCGCGGACAAGCTCGGCGCCGTGGTGAGTTCCGTGGTGCTCCTGCTCCTCGTGCTCGCCTGGATGAAGACGAGCCGCCGGGGGCTGGAGATCCGCGCAATGATGCAGAACCCCGAAGGCGCGGCCCTCGTGGGCATCGGCGTGCGCAGCACGGCCTTTGCGGTCATGGCCGTGACGGGTGCCCTCGCGGGACTCGCCGCGGTGCTGCTGTCGCAGACCTATTTCGTCAGCCCGTACGCCGGATTGCTGCCGCTCATCAAGGGTCTCATCGTGGCGCTCGCAGGCGGCCTCGGCAGCGTTGCGGGAGCGCTCATCGCGGCGTGCCTCCTGGGGTTCACGGAAGCAGCGACTTCCGCCGTGCTCGGCGGCCAGTACGTGCTGATCACCCAGTTCGCGCTGATCATCGCCATCCTCCTGGTTCGCCCGCGCGGCATCGGCGGGCTGCTCGACGAGACCCGCGAATGAGTCCGCGTCACCCGACCGAGCGCTGCGCGCTCGCCTGCCCATGACCCGCTGGAAGAATCCTCAGCTCGAGCATGATCCCGCGCACGCCAAGGTGCAGCCCCGGCTCTCGCTCGTGGGCAGAAGGCGCTGGTGGCCCAAGCTGCGGGGGGACGGCGACGAGTTGTGGCGCCGTGTGCGCTACCCCTTCACGCGACGGACCGTCCTTCGCGTCCGGGGCGAGTACAACCCCAAGACGCTGGCGCGCGAGCGCACGATCGTGGACAAGCGCCCCATCTGGTGGCTGATCGGGCTCACGCTGCTCGCAATCGTGCCGGCATTGGTCGGCAACACCAGCCTGCTGTCCGCGACGACCATCTTCGCCATCTATGCGGCCATCAATCTGGTGTGGATGCTCATCATCGGCACTGCCGGCATCTTCTCGCTCGCGACGCTCGCGGTCGTCGGCGCGGCAGCCTACGGCGCGGCGTACTTCTCGATCCAGTTCGGCTTGCCGTGGTGGGGCATGATCGGCGTCGGCTCGGCGATCGGTCTGGTCTTCGGCGTGATCGTGGCATTACCCGCCATCCGGCTGGAAGGCTTCTACTACGCCCTGCTCACTCTCGGTCTCGTCGAGCTGTGCCGCGTGTACGTCGTGCAATCGAAGGTCTTCGGTTCGGCCACCGGCGGCTTGTACGGCGCCGACACCTACGTACCCGAGAGCCTGCAGGACACCGACGGCGCCGTGATGCTCGGCTACTACGCCGCGTTCGCGATGCTGCTCCTCGCACTGGCGCTCTACCGTCTCGTCAACGGCCAGCGCCTGGGCCGCCTGCTGCGCACCGCGCGGGAAGACGAAGCGTTCGCCGAAGCAGTGGGCATCGGCTACAACCGGGCACGCGTGCAGGTCTTCCTGATCTCCTCGGTCGCGCTGGGTGCGATCGGCGGTTTCTACGCCTCGCACTTCAAGGGCGTGTCGCCCTCCATCTTCTCGATGGACCAGCTGCTGCTCATGCTCGCGATGATCGTGATCGGCGGCATCGGCACCGCCGAAGGCGCTGTCGTAGGCACGCTCATCGTCGTGCTGCTCGACAAGATGCTCATCGAGTGGGGGCCGATGCGGCTGGTGCTGATCGGTCTGCTCATGCTGGGCACCGTGCTGTTCACCCGCAGCGGGCTGTTCGGCATCAAGGCGCAGTTTCGCGCGTGGCGTGAGAGGAAGAAGAGCGAGCGGCGTGCCGCCCGCACGGAAAAAGGAGGCGAGGTCGTGCCCGAGGAAGCCACAGACATCCAGGACAAGCAGGCGATCTACTACCGGCGTCAGGACAAGGCGATCCGCGACTATCTGAAGTCGCTGGTCACCGACGAACTGATCGAGGAACACCGCCGCAAGCCCCTGGGCCAGCACAGCGAGGCGCTCGAGCGCGTGCTGAACTACTTCCGCCGCGGGCCGGTGCCCGACAAGTACGCGGTGATGGCCATCAAGCCGTTCGAGGCCTACCGCGTCGTTGCGCTCGCCGGCCGGCGCGGCGTGCCGCCCCGCCTCGTGGATGACCGCGTGTATCCCACGCTCGACGAGGCATACCACGCCGTGTTCCTGCGGCGGGTGAACGACCTCCTCGAGTCCTGACCATGGCCAAGATCAAGATATTCGGTTACGCGGACAAGATCAGTGTCCGGCCGGGCGAGCCGCTGGACATCATGGTGAGCGCGGAAGGCACGGACCACGTCGAGGCGCAGCTCGTGCGGCTGCTGCACGGCGACGAGAACCCAGCCGGCCCCGGCTTCGTCGAGCGTGAGGTCACCTGTCCCGCCGACGGGCGCCACGCGGCCCGCAAGCAGTACTCCCAGCTCGGATCCTTCCTGCGCGTGCGCGATCCGGAAGGCCGCCTTGCGCTGACCGGCAGCTTCACCCTCTACGCGTTCGTCTTCCCGGGACTGCCGTCCGGGGGACGGCAGACCATCCTCGGCCGCTGGTGCATGGAGCAGGCCCAGGGTTACGGTCTCGGGATCAACGCGGACGGCCATGCCGAACTCTGGATCGGCGATGGCCAGGTCGTGGACTACGTCACCGCCGAAGTCCCGCTGCTCGCGCACTGCTGGTACTTCGTGGCCGCCACCTTCGATGCGTCCACCCGCGTCGCGACGATCTACCAGGAGTCGGTGCGCAACCGCTACAACAGTCTTCTCGGTCACGTGGCACCCATCGACTACGGCTCGCATGTGTCTCAGCGACTGCGCGTGCAGCCGTCGCACCCGGACGGCATTCCCTTCCTGATCGCCGGCGCATCGGACCGCAACGAGGCCCGCGGCCGCTTTGTCGCCCAGTGCTTCAACGGCAAGATCGATCGCTGCGGCGTCCATGGGAGCGCCATGACGCGCGCGGCACTGGACACGCTCAAAGCCGGCGCGGAACCGCCGGCCGATGGCGTCGTGGCCCGCTGGGACACGACCAGGGGATTCACCGACCGTGGCATCGGTGACACCGTGTTCGACGTGGGCCCCTTCGGCCTGCACGGGGACGGCATCAACCGCCCCGTACGAGCGATGACGGGTTGGAACTGGGCCGGACGCGACGACTGCTTCCGCCTCGCGCCCGAGCAGTATGGCGGCATCGAGTTCCACGATGACGCCCTGATCGACTGCTGCTGGGAGCCGACGATCCGCCTGACCCTGCCCGAGATGCTGAAGAGCGGCGTCTACGCCATGCGACTGCGTGCCGGCGAAGGCGCCACTTTGGCCGAAGAGCATGTCGTGTTTTTCGTACGGCCGACGGCACCGGCCGGGCGGATCTGCATGCTCATGCCCACGTCGAGCTACCTCGCCTACGCCAACGAGCACCTGTCCTTCGACGCCCCCATCGCGCAGGTCATCACGGCACACTCGATCATCGTCGCCGAATCCGACATCGAGATGTACAAGAACAAGGAATTCGGCCTTTCCACCTACGACCTCCACGCCGATGGCGCCGGCGTCTGCTATTCCTCCTACCGGCGTCCCATCGTCAACATGCGGCCGAGGCACCGTATGCCCGCGCCCGGCGTGCCCTGGCAGTTTCCGGCCGACATGTCGATCGTCTACTGGCTCGAGAAGATGGGCTACGACTTCGATGTGCTCACCGACGAGGATCTGCACCGAGAAGGCCTCGCGGCGATCCAGCCCTACAAGATGGTGATCAATGGCACCCACGCCGAGTACTACTCGGAGCGCATGCTCGACGCCACCGAAGACTACCTCGCGCAGGGCGGCAGGGTGCTCTACCTGTCCGGCAACGGGTACTACTGGGTCTGCGCCTACCGCGACGACGAGCCCTGGGTGATGGAAGTGCGCAAGCTCGAAGCGGGTTCCCGCGCGTGGCAGGCCCGCCCTGGAGAGCACTACCTGGCCACGACGGGAGAGAGAAGCGGGCTTTGGCGAAACCGCGGCCGCCCGCCGCAGAAAGTCGTCGGCACCGGCTTCACCTCGGAGGGGATGGACGAATCGCGGCCCTACCGTCGCATGCCCGACAGTTACCACCGCTCCGTCGCGTGGATCTTCGACGGTGTCGAGGGCGATGTCATCGGCGACTTCGGGCTGGCCCTGGGTGGCGCCGCCGGCATCGAGATCGACCGCTACGACCTCGCTCTCGGCACGCCGCCCCACGCGCGCATCCTCGCCTCGAGCGAAGGGCATTCCGACAACTATCCGAAAGTCGCGGAGGAGATCATGTACAACTTCCCCGGCATGGGCGGCACGCAGGACCCTCAGATCCGTGCCGACATGGTCTACTTCACCACACCGAATCACGGTGCCGTGTTCGCGCCCTCCTCCATCGCCTGGGGCCAGGCACTGCCTTGCAACGATTGCGACAACAACGTCTCGCGGGTGATGAAGAACGTCGTGGATGCCTTCCTGAAAGACGGTCCGCTCCCGGGCGCCGAGTGGATCGCGGAGGAGAAGCACTGGCAGTAGCCGCCCGGCGCAAGGCGGCGCGGGCAGGGTCGATCGTCAAGTCTCCCCTGAGGAACGAATCGAGTTTCCCGAATATTGGCCAGGAACCGCCCAGGGGACTCCGGGTCTGTCCTGCGAGCATGCCGCGTTCGGCATGCCACCCCCACATCCGTCTGGGTTCGACTTCATCATGCATCGCACTTCGCGTTCTCCCCTGCTCGACTGGCTCCGTCAGACACTCCTGCAACGCGGGGTAACGGATGTCACGCCCCCCCACCTGCACTCGCGCGCCGTCGTGGACCCAGGCCGCCGACTCCTTCTGCAAGGTGGCGCCGCCCTCGCCGTCGGATCCAATGCGGACGCCTGGGCCGCGCCGTCCCGCCGGGGATCCCGAAAGGTCGCCGTGATCGGCGGCGGGCTCGCGGGGCTTACCGCGGCATACGACCTTTCCCGTGCGGGCATCGACGCCGACGTCTTCGAAGCCTCTTCGCGCCTCGGGGGACGGTGCTACTCCGATCGCAACACGTTCGCCGGTGGACAGGTCATCGAACGCGGCGGGGAACTCATCGACTCCAACCATCGCAGCATCCTGCAACTGGCCCGGCGCCTCGGCCTCGCCGTGGACGATGTGGTGGAAGCCGAAGCGCCCGGGACAGACTCCTGGATTCTGTTCGACGGGGAGCGCTACGACACCGAGACAGCCGTCCGCGACTTCCAGCCCGTGTATCCGGTAATCCGTGCGCAGAGTCGTGCGGTCGGAAATCCCAGCTATCGCGGCGCGACCGCTGCCGCTCGCGAACTGGACAACCTCAGCGTTGCGGAGTGGATCGAACGCCACATTCCCGGCGGTCAGGCGTCCCGCCTGGGCCGCTATGTGCGCGCCGCGCTGGAAGAAAACTTCGCCATCGAGGCGGAGAATCTATCGGCTCTCATCGCAGTCTTCACCCTGTCGACGTCCACACGCCGCGAACTCGACGTCTACGGCGGTTCCGACCAGCGCTTCCATGTTCGGGAGGGGAACGACGCGATCGCGATGCGCCTCGCGACGGCTCTGCGCCGCCCCGTGAATCTGGAGAGCCCCCTGGTCGCGCTGGCCCGTCGCGACGACGGTCGCTGTGACGTCACCGTCGGGCGCGGGTCCGGACTGATCACCGACACGTACGATCGCGTGATCCTGGCGCTGCCCTTCGCCAACTTGAGGGATGTGGACCTGACCCGCGCGGCATTCCGTCCGCGCAAGCTCCGCGCGATCCGCGAACTGCCCATGGCTGCCAGCGCAAAACTGCAACTGCAGTTCGATCATCGCCTGTGGCGAGCGCTGGGCAATACCGGGTATGTGATGCTGGACGGTCAACGCAGCACCTGGGAGGTCACCCGCGCCCAGACGGGCAACGTAGGCATCCTCAACGTATGGAGCAGCGGTGGGCGAGCGGTCGCCACCGGGCAGCACAGCGCTGCCGATCAGGCGAAACTCGCGCTGGCGGAAATCGAACCGGTTCTGCCCGGGATCACCGCCGCCTGGAACGGACGCGTAAGCCGGACCGTCTGGGACGATTCCTCAGGCCCGAAGGGCTCGTACGCCTACTACCCGCCGGGATACCTCACGAACCTGTTCGGCATCGAGGCGGAGAACGAGGGGCCCGTCCACTTCGCCGGCGAGCACACGTCGCGCGAGTGGCAGGGGTTCCTCAACGGCGCGGTCGAAAGCGGTCAGCGTGCGGCACGCGAAGTCATGAAGGCTGCCCGGCGCGCCTGAGGCTGCGGTGAGCGGGTGCCCGTGGCCTAAAGCCAGGGACGGTGCCGATATCCTGCGCAGATCGCGAGCGTTGTACAGACCTTCCGTCCCTCAACCGCGATAGCGCAGCCGGTACGCCTTCGCTGCACCCGGTGGCTCGGTGTCGACCTCTTCCAGCGGGTAGGGAAACTGCGCCCGCACCTGCTCGGCCACGGCACCTGTGACGAGAATCTCATGGGCGCCTGCGCGGTCCTCGCCGAGCTTGGCGGCCGCATTGACCTCCGCCCCGAAGACATCCGAATCGCCGATACGCAGCATCGGACCGAACCCCAGTCCCACGCAAAGCAGCACCTGCTCGGATTCCACCCGTCCTTCGTTGTAGGGCACGAGCGTCGTCTGCATGTCGATGGCGCACTCCAGCGCCCGGGCCACGTTGCGGAAGATGACCAGCATGCTGTCACCGGCCGTCTTGAGCAGGATGCCGTCATGCCGGTCGATGCAAGGCACCAGCAGCCGGTGAGACTCGTAGATCGTCTGCAGAAAATGGATGATTCCGAAATCCGCCACCTTGCGCGAGAACCCGGCGAGGTCCGTGAACATCACCGCCCACTCTTCGCCGAAGAGATCCCAGATGCGCTGGTCGATGCGCGCCTTGTCCGCGCCGGGCGCGAGCCGTGCCTCGATGAGTTTCTCCAGGCGGTCGTGCGACGCGCCCATGCCGACCTGAAGGATCTGTGCCATGCGAGGACCCGGTAGTGTGTGACGGGCGGATTATCGCTCCGGAAAGCATTGCAGACACTTGCCGTGCTCAGGGTCGACTCGGCGTGGTGACCGGATGCGATATCCCTTCGCCGTGTTGTCCAACGAACCGACCGCCGACTCGCCACGGCGCAAGCTCCCGGGACTGAGCGTGCCCGATCGGCACCCCGCGCCGGCATCCCGGCGCCCATCGTTCCACCGCAATGCGAGTCGACATGAAAATCCTGATGGTCCTCACTTCCCACGACGCGCTGGGCAACACCGGCCAGAAGACCGGATTCTGGCTCGAGGAGTTCGCGGCGCCCTACTACGTCTTCAAGGACGCGGGAGTGCAAGTGACGCTGACCTCCCCTCTCGGCGGGCAGCCACCCGTAGACCCCAAGAGCGAAGTCGCTTCGGCGCAGACTGCAGCGACGCGCCGATTCCACGAAGATGTCCGCGCCCAGGCAGATCTCTCCACCACTGTGACGCTGTCCACGCTCGACATCACCGCCTTCGACGCCGTGTTCTACCCGGGAGGCCACGGCCCGCTGTGGGACCTGGCAGAAGATGCCGCCTCGATTCATCTGATCGACGCCATGATCGCTGACGGCAAGCCGGTCGCGGCTGTCTGCCACGCTCCCGGTGTGCTGCGCCACGCGCGGGCACCCGGCGGCGAACTTCTGGTCAAGGGCAAGAACGTGACCGGCTTCACCAATTCGGAAGAGCAGTCGGGTGGAGTACCCGAGGCCGTTCCGTTCCTCGTGGAGACAATGCTCACGGAAGCGGGCGGCATCTATTCGAAGGATGCGGACTGGCAGGCCCATGTTGTCACGGACGGTCTGCTCATCACCGGGCAGAACCCCGCTTCCTCCGAGCCTGCTGCGAAGGCGCTGCTGGACAAGCTCCGCACCGTCGCCCCGGCGAGCTACCAGGAACTCGTGTCACTGGAGACCTGACGCACGGGCATACCGCGCGAGGAGCCCGCGCCTACCTGAACGACCAGTGCCGTGCGTATAGCAGCCAGTCCGAGTGAGACGGGCTGGCGCTTGAGGCGAGAGCGCGCCGACTACCGTGCACCGTAAGACGCCGGAAGCAAATGCTCGAGCATGCTGACCTCCTCGACGTTGTGAGTCAGCCACGACGAGCCCATGGCATCCGAGAACACCACTGGTCGGACAAATCGGTTGAAAAACCACGCAAAGGTGCCCGATGCGCCTCCCACCGTCATGCGCGACCGGTAGCTCGCCCCGCGCTCTGCGACGCCGAAGCGATGCTCGAGTCGGAAGATCTCGGTTCCCGCGATGCGCCGGACCAGCGAGATGCCTTCCTCATCGAGCTTCTCGACGAACTCTGTGGAATCGACATAGTGGCCAGGATTCGCGCCGAAGGCTTCGACGATCCGGAACTGCGCGCCCTGGCCCGTTCCGCCCGATGGGGAGCGCGCGGCAAGCTCCCAGTGAATGTGGTCGCGCGGGTGCCAGAGCAGGTAGCGCGGATAGGTCACGCCCTCGTGAGTTATCGACTGGCCCAGGGTCTCGAACCACCATCGAAGCATTGCAGGCGTCACGCCGCGAATCGGATCGTGCTCGATCGTGAGAACGAGCTGCCCGTTTGGCAGACGAGCCTGCGTGGTGCGTGCCGACCCGACCGGCTTCATGGGGCCGAGATGCGGGCGCTCCGGAAGGATGGGAAGTCGCATGGTTGCCGCTACGTTCTTGCGTTTGCCCTGCCCACACGGGAAGAACTTCAGCCCGAAGCGTATCGCGAGCCAACCACCGCTTGAAGTCGCAAACACTCCGGGGCAACGGACCGTGTCGCTTACGCGTGGGAATACATCCGCTTCCCGGCCACTGGCATTTGTGCCCGCAGGATGCAGCCGCTTTCGGACTCCGTGATGTAGAGACTGCGTCCATCCGGACCACCGAATGCCACGTTGGTCGTCATCATCCCGGTGCAGGATTTCACCCGGAAGGCTGGCTCACCGTGCCGGTCGAAGACCCACACCGTACCGAGCGCCACGTGCGCCACCACGAGCCCGCCGGACTCGTCGAGCGCCATGCCGTCGGGACCGCCGCCTCCGGACATCTGAACGAACACGCCCACCTTTGCGACGTCACCGCTTCGCAGGAACGGAACGCGCCACACGCAGTTACCGCGCGTGACCGCCACGTACAAGGCGGATTCGTCTCGATTCATGACCAGCCCGTTCGGGCTGGGAATGTTGTCGAGGAGGCAGTCGAGTCGTCCGTCTGCGGTGTGGCGGAAGAGTCGCCCCGTCGGATCGTGCAGGCCCGTGAGGCCCTGATCGGTGAAGTAGAGATCGCCGTTGGAGGCGAAGAAGAGGTCGTTGACCCCCTTGAACGGCTCCACCGCCTGGCGCGCGAGGAAGGGCGTGACGCGACCGGAGGCCGGATCCACCTGCATGATCCCGTGCTTGTAGTCCGCGACGAAGATCCTGCCGTCGCGATGGATCTTGAGGCCGTTGGGCCAGCCGTCGTACTCCGCGACCACGTGGAATGTGCCCGCCGCGTTCACGCGCAGAATGCGACCGTTCTGGATATCGACACACCACAGGTTGCCCGCACGATCGAACGAGGGGCCTTCCAGGAAAGCACCGACCGGCGCCCCGACGGGTTGCCCTGCGACCCAGGCATTGTCTGGCGTTGCCGTGCGCAGCGAATCGGGCAGACGGGCGAAGACTTCGGTCTCGATGACAGGGGGTGGCGCAAAAAGCATGGCGGATCCTGAGCGAAAGGCGATGGCAGCGGCGCGGCTTCAGCCGGAAACGTTCGGTTCCACCAGGTTCGCGAGCTGCAGAAGGGACTCCTGCCAGCCGAGGTAGCACATCTCCAGCGGAATGGCTTCGGGGATACCGGACTGCGCGACGCTCAGCTCAGTGCCGCACTGCACCGGCGTGAGCGTCACCGTCACTTCGATGAGGCCGGACAGCCCCGGGTCCTCGAACCGGTCCGTGTATCGGATGCGCTCGTTCGGCACCAGCTCGAGATACTCACCGCCGAACGAGTGGCCCTGCCCGGTGGCGAAGCTGTGGAACGACATGCGGAATGTGCCTCCTACCCGGGCCTCCAGGTGATGCACCGTGCACGTGAAGCCGAACGGAGGCAGCCACTTCGCGAGCGCACCCGCATCCGTGAAAGCGCGAAAGAGCTTGTCCGGGCTCGCGCGCAGCACGCGATGCAGGCGGATCGTGCGATCGGTCATGGGTGTCTCCGGCACATTGAACTTGCGAGGCAGACGTCCCCTGCACGCAACTGCTTGCGCGCCGGGCCGCCGGCCTGTCCGCGGTTGCGAAGATCTGCAGGGCTCATTTCATCCGCTCCCACACCAGGCGATTCACGCGTTCCTCTCCCCCCTCGACGAACGGCGCGGTAACGAGTGTGAGGCGATCCCCGTCGAACTTGAAGAATCGCCGGTAGTTTATTCCGTGCTCCTCGGGGTAGAGGCTTCCTTCGATATGGTGGGTGACCATCCCCTTCTCTTCGTCGATGCTGTATTTGCCATAGTAGGCGTAGTAGGCCAGGAAGGCGTCCTTGGTCTCGTCGAGCGTCGCACCCTCGTACGTTTCGGACGCGAACTTCGCTGGTGGGTCTCGCATGAGCTGCACTGCCATATACCCATTCGGCAGGTACACAATCATCCCTGTGGGTCGCCGCCCCAACCAAGGATAGATGATCTCCCCCGTCGCCTGTCGAATCGTCTCAACAGTGACGATCCGCCATGATCCGATCAGCTTCTCCCGTAGCGTGCTCTGTGCAGACGCGCCGTTGGCGACAGCGCACAACAAGAAGAAACCTAATGCGAAGACCCGACAACGACGCTCCATCATGTCTGCTCTCCCGATATCGATCGACGGATCGACCCAATTGGCACTACGTTACCTCCATCGCGGGTGACACCCCGGCAACCATCCTTTCTTGGCGCCAGGTGACACCTCGTCATCGCTCGGCCTCGCCTGACGCCATCAGCATCGGCACAAACCCACCGGCAATCAGGCGTCTGCCGTCGAATGTCGGCGGGCCGCCCTGGAAAAGCATGCGAGGGTCGTTCGTCACTTTCTCCATGCCGGCGTCCCTCGCAGCGCGGTCGGGCCATTCGACGTACGAGAGCACGACCGTTTCGCCCTCCCCCGCGCGTGCTGCCGCAGCCAGTAGCTTCGCCCGGCGATCTTCCGTTACGCCTTTTCCCACTGGCGTAATGACGATCTTCCTCCCTTCCAAGCCGAACGAGACTTCGCTGCCAGGGCCCAAGCCCGCTGCGTCACGAAAGTGCTTCGGAATAGTGATACGGCCCTTTGCGGTCACACGCATAGCTCCACCCCGTAGGTCTGTCCTTCTGGAATCCTATGTTCCCGGGCATGCCAAGGCAACGACGGCACCTCCTCGCCGCGCCCACCCGACGCGACAACTAGAGCGCCCAGCAGTACCGCAATCCACCACGCTCTGCCCGCGCCCCTCTGGAAGCCTCGCCCAACCTTCTCCAATCCCGGGTCTCCACAGAAATGTTTTCTGATTTCTCCGCGTTCTCCGCCAATTTTCAGAAGCACTTTCCTGCCGCAAGACCATAAAGTTCCTGCCCATGGGATGGGGGAAAACCAGCCGCCATCCCCGACAGGTTGCCGGCCCACAAGGCTGCCGCCTCGAACAATCGGCCCCGACCCGGGGCATGCAGGGAGAGAGAGCATGACTTCACGCAGCGCACACCGGCCCAGCCGGACTCAGCCGTCTCGGCCGACCAGGGCATTCCCCGCGGCCGACCTCACGCAGAAAGCCAGCGCCGCCGCCACCCAGTCCGCTGCGGCCCCTGCGATGCTCTCGGCGCCTGCCGCCATCTGACCCGGCCCGTCCCGGACACTTCACTCAACACCCCTCCCACAGGAGCGACCATGTCCCAGGATCGCGTTCTTGCTACCTACCTGATCGAGACGCCGCACAGCCTGGAGCGCGCCGCGGCCGTGCTGGCCGGCGAACAGTCCAGCGGCACCTTCGTGTCCGTGCCCGGCGAGACCAACGAATTGAAGGAGCGCTTCGGCGCGCAGGTGCTGAGCGTAGAGCCGCTCGAATCCGTGAGCACGCCCAGCCTGCCCGGCAGCAAGGGACCCCGCACGGACGGTGCCCCTGTGTACCACCGCGGGCGTGTGCAGATCTCCTGGCCGCTGCACAACTTCGGGCCGTCGATCGCGACGCTCATGTCCACGCTGGCGGGCAACCTGTACGAGTTGCAGGAACTCTCCGGCGTGAAGCTTGTGGACATGGACCTGCCGCGTGCCTTCGCCGAGCGCTACCCGGGACCAGGCTTCGGCATCGAGGGCACGCGACGCCTCGCCCAGGTCGAACGTCGCCCGCTCATCGGCACGATCGTGAAGCCCAGCATCGGCCTCTCGATGGAGGCCATCGGCTTGCTGGTACGGGACCTCGCGACTGCCGGCCTGGACTTCATCAAGGACGACGAACTGCAGGCCGATCCGCCCTACGCGCCGTTTGCGCAGCGCGTGGAGGCAGTGATGTCGCAGATCGACCGCGTGGCCGACGCCACCGGCAAGAAGACCATGTACGCCTTCAACATCACGGGTGACATCGACCACATGCTCCGCGCGCACGATCTGGTGAAGAAGCGCGGCGGCACCTGCGTGATGATCAACATCAATAGCGTCGGACTTGCGGCTGTCGCGCACGTGCGCAAGCACTGCGAACTGCCGATCCACGGGCACCGGGCCCAGTACGGGTCGTTCGCGCGCCACCCCCTCCTGGGCATCGGCTACACCGCGTGGCAGAAGGTTTGCCGCGTGGTCGGCGTGGACCACCTCCACGTGGGCGGATTCAACGGCAAGTTCTACGAAAGCGACGAAGAGGTGGCGCAGTCCGTTCGCGATCTCCTGACACCCCTGTTCGGCGACTACCGCGTCGTGCCGGCGATCTCGTCTGCGCAGTGGGCGGGCTCGGCAGTGCCGATCTTCGCCGCCACCAAGACGATCGACGTGCTGCATCTGGCGGGCGGCGGAATCATCGCGCATCCCGGCGGCACGGCGGCAGGCGTGCTCAGCATGCAGCAGGGCTGGGAGGCAGCGCTCGCCGGCGTCCCGCTCGAAGACTACGCCCGTGCGCGCCCCGAACTGCGCGCTGCCATCGACAAGTTCGGAGGCTGAAGGCCATGAGCCAGGACAACTCTCTTCTGCTCTCCTTCTACGGCGACGACTTCACCGGTTCCACCGACGCCATGGAAGCCCTGGCCGTCTCCGGCCTGCGCACTGTGCTGTTTCTCTCGCCGCCTTCGCGCAAGTTCCTCCGCGAAAAGTTCGCCGACGTGCGCTGTGTGGGCGTGGCCGGCGCGAGCCGCGCGATGTCGCCCGCCGAGATGGACGAGCACCTGGCGCCCGTTCTGGAACAGCTGTGGGCGCTAGGTGCGCCGATCACGCACTACAAGGTGTGCTCCACGTTCGACTCCGCGCCCGAAGTCGGCAGCATCGGCCACGTGGCGGACCTCGTACGCGGCAGCCTCGCGCGCGGCCAGACACTCACGGTGCTGGCCGGTGCTCCGCCGCTTCGCCGCTATACCGTCTTCGGCAATCACTTCGCCGCAGCCGGCGACGATGTCTACCGCCTCGACCGGCATCCCACGATGTCGCGGCATCCAGTCACGCCGATGCACGAAGCCGATCTGCGCGTGCACCTCTCGAAGCAGACCCAGGCGTCCATCGGTCTGATGCCGCTGCCTGACCTGGCGGGCGACACTGCCACGGTGGACGAGAAGCACGCAGCACGGCTTGCCGCGAAACCGGACCTGTTGCTCTACGACGTTGCCGACGAGCCCAGCATGCGCGCCGTGGGCCGTCTGCTCTGGAAGCAGTGCGTGGCCACGCCGCACTTCGCCATCGGTTCCTCGGGTGTCGAGTACTCGCTCGGCGCGCATTGGCGTACCGAGGGGCTGGCGCCGGCGGAACGTGCGCGCTTCCCGGCCGTGTCGCCCGTGAAGCAATTGCTGGTGGTGTCGGGCAGTGCATCCCCGATGACCGCCACGCAGATCCGCTGGGCGGCGGACAACGGTTTCGATTGCTTGCGCGCACCGGCCGCGGAACTGTGCGGCGGCGCGGCGGCGGAAGGTGCCTATCGGGTGTTGTTCGAGAGCGCTCTCGGGTCACTGCAGTCCGGCCGCAGCGTGGTCGTGTACTCGGCCGAAGGTCCGGACGATCCCAGCATCGCGGCCACCCGCGCCGTTCTCACCAACGCAGCGCGCGATCACGGCGGTGCCACCGCCCGCCTGCTGGGCACGGCTCTCGGTCGACTCGCTCGCGAGCTGCTGCTGCGCACGGGGCTGCGCCGTCTGGTGGTGGCGGGCGGAGATACCTCCAGCTACGCCACGCAGGAACTCGGACTCTACGGTCTGGAGATGCTGTCGGAGCTCACGCCCGGCGCACCTCTGTGCCGCGGCTATTCGAACGACGCCCGCTTCGACGGGCTGGAAATCGCACTGAAGGGCGGCCAGATGGGCCGCGCGGATTACTTCGGCATGGCACGGGGCGCCTGAGCCCGATCCCGTGAGCAGTTCTGCCGGTGCAGCACGCCGGCGCAACCAGGGCTTTCACAGCAAGGAGAAAGCAGCATGAAACAAGTAGTCGTGTTGGGCGCGGGCGGCAAAATGGGCTACCGCGTCTCCGCCAACCTCCGCGGCGCGCCTTACCAGGTGAGCCATATCGAGGTGAGCGAAATGGGCCGTACCCGGCTCCAGGAACTGGGCATCACCTGTGTGGACCCGGACGCGGCGCTGCCGCTGGCCGACGTCGTCATCCTCGCGATCCCCGACAACGCAATCGAGAAGGTCACCGCGAAGCTGGCTCCGCAGTTCAAGAAGGGCGCCGTCCTCATCGCTCTGGATGCCGCCGCACCGTTCGCCGGCCACCTGCCGGCGCGTGAAGATCTGACCATCTTCGTGGCACACCCTTGCCATCCGTCCGTCTTCAACGACGAAACCGATCTCGAAGCCAAGCGTGATTACTTCGGCGGCCTGAAGGCCAAGCAGGCCATCGTCTGCGCCCTGCTGCGCGGCGACGAAGCCAACTACGACCTCGCCGAAGACGTCGCCAAGCGCATGTACGCGCCCGTGCTGCGTTCGCACCGCGCGACCGTGGACCAGATGGCCATCCTGGAGCCGGTGCTGTCCGAGACCGTCTGCGCAACATGCCTGACCATCATCCGTGAAGCCACCGACGAGGCCGTGCGCCGCGGTGTGGCCGAAGAGGCTGCGCGTGACTTCATCCTGGGCCACCTGAACGTCGAGCTGGCGATCATCTTCGACCAGATGCCCGGTGTGCGCATGTCCGATGCCGCCAACAAGGCGGTGGACCGCGCGAAGTCCGAGATCTTCCAGCCCGACTGGAAGAAGGTGTTCGAGCGCGATGCCATCGCCGAGAACATCCGCATGATCACCACGCCCTGAGGAGGACGGAAAAATGCTGAAGAAAGAAGTCGTGAAGGGCCAGAAGGGCCGTGTCGTGCTGATGGATTCCATCACCAAGGTGTCGCCGGATGACGAGGGCTCGGTCGTGGTGTGCGCGTCGCACGGCGGAAGCAGCTCCGGCGAGTTCGCCCTCGAAGTGCCGCTGAAGGTCGTGATCTTTAACGACGCCGGCGTGGGCCGCGACAACGCCGGCATCGCGGCGCTGGAGATGCTGCAGAGCCGTGGCGTTGCCGCCGCTGCCGTCGCTCACACGAGCGGGCGCATCGGCGATTCTCTGGACATGTGGGAGAACGGCGTGCTGTCGCACGTGAACGCGGCCGCGCTCGCGGCCGGTCTGAAGCCGGGTGCCGTAGTGCGCCCCGCGCTGACGGCGCTCGTGGCTGGTTGAGGTAACGTAGCCCGGGCTCCGCCCGGGATCGATTTCGCCGTATCGCGAACACCGATCCCGGCCAGAGGCCGGGCTACGAAGAGCAACGCTCCTTTACGATCCGTAGCCCGGGCTCCGCCCGGGATGTGCTTTCGTGACATCGTAAGCACCGCCCCGGCCAGAGGCCGGGCTACGTGAAGAGCTCGCGATGCATGCCTTGGTAGCCCGGGCTCCGCCCGGGATGCTCTTCCGTCGCATCGCGAACACCGCCCCCGGCGGCAGGCCGGGCTACGTGAAGCGCTCGCTCAGACAATCAATCTCTGGGGTGTCCCGTCTAGAGCTCAAGCCTTGGGGCGATGCAACGCACAAAGCTTGTTGCCGTCTGGGTCGCGCACGTAGGCCAGATAGAGGACTCCCGATGGTCCCGTGCGGGGCCCCGGCGGCTGTTCTATGGAGGTCCCGCCGTTGGCTACGGCCACGTCGTGAAACTGAACCAGCTGCTCTGGAGAATCGCATCTGAAGCCGATGGTGCTTCCGTTGCCGCAAGTCGCAGGCTGCCCATCGATCGGTTCACTCAGACAGAACGTCGAGCCATCATGCCTGTAGAAGAGGCGACGCTGCCCGGTCGCGTTGGTGTTCTCGACCGGATCGCCTGCGCCGAGGACTTTGAGAACGGCGTCGTAGAAGCGCCTGGAGCGTTCGATATCACTGGTCCCGAGCATGACGTGGCTGAACACGGTGTGTCTCCTGAATCGGATGAGAAGTGGCGCTGGAGCTGGATGATCTTCGCGGTCCTACTACTCCGCACAGAACGCATTCGTAGCCGCCAGACGGTCGGTATCATACGTCGACCCGGAGTTCGGTCAATCGCAACCATGTTCGTGCGGCCGCCCCTCCATTGACATCGGAGTGCTGGTCGGCAGGCGATGCGGCCTTCGGCTCCTCCACCCAGTGCACCGCCATCGCCACACCCTCTGGCCCATCCGGTCCCGGGTCTCATGTACACAGAATCGCTTCGGGACCTGGACCGCTCCCATCCCACCCGCTGCCGTGCCGTCCTGGCACCCCGATCCCGATCGCCGGATCGATTGGTAACGTTCGCCGAGAATGCGCAGCGTGCTGGCCAACGCACGCATGCGCTCTTCCTCCGGAGCGGCGATTCGGCTGTCGAGGTCGAGGCACAGCGGTACCATGTGTACGCTATACATGACTCGTACAAACATGAGAACGAACATCGTAATTGACGACGACCTCATGGCTGCCGCTCTCGAAGCCACTGGCTTGCGTACCAAACGCGAGGTCGTGGAAGAAGGGCTTCGCACGCTCCTGCGGTTGAAGCAGCAGACCGAGTTGCGAAAGCTGAGAGGCAAATACGAGTGGGTGGGTGATGTGGACGCGATGAGGCGTGACAAGTGATTCTTGTCGACTCCAACGTCTAGATCGACTTTTTTCGCAACAGGCCGACAGCCCAGGCGGAATGGCTTGACCGCAACCTCGGCACCGAGGGCTTGGTCATTGGCGACTTGATCCTGACCGACGTTCTGCAAGGGTTCAAGGATGACCGCGGCTTCAACGAAGCGAAGAGACTTCTCTGGAGATTGCAGCAAATCGAAGTGGCTGGCTTCGACGTCGCGGTCGCAGCGGCGCGCAACTATCGCAAGCTCCGGACTCTTGGGGTTACCGTGCGTGGCACCGTCGATGTGCTGATCGCCACACGTTGCCTCGAAAGCGGGCTGCGCTTGCTGCACAACGACCGGGACTTCGATGCCTTCGAAAAGCATCTGGCGTTGCGTGTTGTGACGTGTGAAGCCTGAAGAGGCCACGGCGCAAGAAACCTGGGCAGCGCAGCGTCAGTTTTGCGAGAACTCGACGGCCTCCTCCTCCCCGCACGCCACCGTCGCCAAACTCTGGTCGATCGAGTCCCGGCCGGAGGCAGGCATACGAAGCGTGAAGCCGGCGCGAGTTCTACGGCATAACCGTAGCCCGGGCTCCGCCCGGGATCTTCTTTCGCCGTATCCCGAACACCGGTCCCGGCCAGAGGCCGGGCTACAAGTCACGATGTCGCTTCGGTGTCGTTCCCATATTCGGATACCGAACACCGGCGTCCGAATACGCGCGAGCATCGCATCGTGCTGCCGGGCATCGCGTTGAAATGCAACCGAAGAGCTTGTCGCCCAGACGTCGGAAGCATCGCCATCATGGTGTGTTGCAGCTCAGCCCGCCCACGGATCTATCACCGTGAGCTCCGGATGTGAGAAGTCCTTCACATTGCGCGTCACCAACGTCAGCCCGTGAGTCAACGCAGTTGCGGCGATCAAACTGTCGATGGCGGGCAAAGGACGACCTGCTTGCGCCAGCAGACGCCCCCGGCGTTTCGCGACGGTGGCGTCCACCGAAAGGACCCGGCCAGCGAAGTAGGCGGGAAGCTCGACCTCCAACCAGTCCAGCAGATAACGCTTCCGATCGCCCGCGGCCACACCCTCTACAACCCTTGCGCAACTCGCCGATCGTCAGCACAGACAGGTACAAAGTGCTCGCTGGCCGGTCTGACATCCAACGCACGACGCTGGCGTCCGGCTCGCGCCGGCGAAGTTCTGACAGCACATTGGTATCGATCAGAAAACTCACAGAGTCACGTCCCTAGCGACGCCGGTATCCCGCGCGAACTCGATATCGTCAGTGCTGTAGAGGGGGGACCTCTGCATGAACTCAACCAACGACTGCCCAGCCCCGGTCAGGCGCTCGTACTCAGCCTTTGATAGGACCACCGCCACCTCGCGGCCATGCCACGTGATCGCCTGGGGACCAGCATGTTCCGATTCCCGAACGAGTTCAGACAGATGGGCCTTTGCTTCCTCCATTTGCCAGCTACGCATACGTTTACCCGCCTCAATCCAACCAGTCTGGTCAGATTGTGGTTGGCCTATGCGATTACTGCAATCACGACCCGCGCCGACGCGACTTTGCGTTTCGGCACGCGGGCTGAATGCGTCTGCCAGCCATGGACGACCCCTGCCCGAACCCAAGCCAGACGCGAGATCTCGTCGCCAAATCATACGGTTATGAATTCCGCCCAGCCGTTGCACGCACCGATCGCAGCTCTTCGGCCCCCGACTCACCGATAGAAGTGCCGCGAATCCCTTGTCGCTGCGGAGAATCCCGGACCCAACCTCCGCATGAAATGCGACGACGAAACCGATATCCGGCTGGCGTGCCAGCAACTGGCCCGACTGGCGCTTCAACTCCGCGGCGCTGGCTGCCTCGTGTCTAGAGTCTCTGGTCGGCTGAGAGGTATGAGTGCATGACTGGAAGACGCGACCCTACGGTGGCGCAGACGCCCCCCGGCCGGAGGCCGGGCTACGAAAAACGTCGTCGCCCCGGGCTCTCCTTCGCAACCTGTAGCCCGGGCTCCGCCCGGGATCACCTTCCGCCATATCGCGAACGCCCCCCCGGCCAGAGGCCGGGCTACGAAAGTCAACGCCGTACAAGGCCTTCACTGCTCAGAGTCGCCGGCCTTGCTTCTCAACTCGGCGCGACGCGCGGAAAAGCGAGCCTCGACTTGCTCTGCGGTTACGTACTGCCCGGACGCGATCTGGGTTCGCGCGATGTCGATCTTGCTACGAAGGTAACCGTCGTAGGGCTGACTGTCCTGATGGCGCTGCACGAACTCACGCATGAGCTCCCGCACGATCTGTGAGGCTGGGCGTTGGCTTGCCTCAGCGGCGGCCATGAACGCGTCCCTGACCTCGGGGTCGAGCTTGATCGTAAAGACGGCTCCTTTGGGCTTTCGGCGCATCCCTCAACCCCTCGCCACGGCGAATTTCTTCGCGACTTCCGCCAGCGCACTTCGCACTCGCTCAACGATCGCCGATTGCCCGTGCGCGGACAGCACAAGCTGATGCGTGGCCCGGGTCATGCCGACATACAGCAGCCGGGCCGCTTCTTCCAGGCTCTCATCGCGCATCGGCATGGCCTGCAGCCCTGCGACAAAGACCATCGGGAACTCCAGGCCCTTCGCGCTGTGCAGGGTGAGCAGCTTGACGCTCGGCTTCGACCAGTCGAACCGGCGAAACGCCTGCGCCTGCATGGACTGAACGGCAAGGTGCCGTGCCCGGAGGGCTCGCTCGATGGACGACATGAGGTATTTCGTACGACATAGCACCGCGATGTCCCCGAGGGCCGTTCCACCCGAATGGGCCTCCCGTACTCGGTCGGCAATCAGTTCGGCTTCTTCAGTGGCGTCGCGCGCGGTCAGCAGCGTGGGCATGTCGCCTCGACGGCCTGCCGTTCTTGGTTGGACGAGGGGAATCTCGTCTTCCCCACGTGCTTCGCCGGCACCCTCCAAAAGACTGCGCGCACACTGCACGGCGAGCGCCAGCACTTCAGCGGTGTTGCGGTAGTTCAGCCGCAGCACACTGGTCCGGCCACGAGCCTCGATACCGACGCTGGCGAAGTTGAACTTGCGCCGCTTGGGCTGATAGATCGATTGCGCGTCGTCGTAGAGCACCAGCAGACTTCGCGTACTCGAATCGACAAGGCGGGTCGCCATGCGCAGCCAGGCGTCCTCGAAGTCATGGGCCTCGTCGATGAGCAGTGCCGTGTATTGCCCGCCCGGCACGAAACCGTTCTCGAGCGCGCGCTCCACCGTGCGCGCCAGAGCCTCGTACCACTCCTGCGCGCTCTCGGTCTTCGGCACATCCAGCTGGTAGCTGTCGACGACGTCCTTGCACCAGCTGTGAAAGGTGCGCACCTGCACGCGCTCGTCGACGCCTCTGGCGCGCAACTGGGCGGCAATGCGATCCGCCAGGGTGCGGTTGAAACACAGCACCAGCACCGGCTGCTCGGGGCGGGCGACTGCCGCCAGGTGCTGCGCCCGGTAGATAAGAATCATGGTCTTGCCCGAGCCCGCCGCCCCGTGAATGATGCGGTGGCCCTCTCCCAGCGAGCGCGCGATCTGCTCTTGCTGCAAGTCCATGACCTGAAGCAGATCGGGTAGCGCCGGCGCAGCATCATCACGTGCGCCGAAGTTGAGGGAAACCTGGGGCTGAAGGCGCAGTTCGGGAAAGAGATGCCAGCGAACCCGGTCGCGCTGCGGCAGGGTCAGTGTGTGGGGGTAGTGCACGGTGAACAGATCCCGCAGGCCTTTGTGGAAGGCGCCCGGATCGACGGTGTCGTCGAGTTCATCCGCCATCAGGATCTGCTGCGCGGGAAAGACGCTGCCGAAGTCCGAGCCGTGGACGTCCGCGCGGCGCAGGCGGGAGAACACCACGCCCCAGCCGAACGGGAACAGGAGCTTTCCCTTGAAGGCGCCATCGCTGTGGACCAGAGCGGGGTCGGCCTTCATCAGGTCTACCAGTTCAAGCGCGTAGTCGCGAGCCTGGCGCAGAGGGTTCGCCTGCGTCACCCGGCCCTGCGGGGTGTCGAGTTCGACGGCATCTCGCGTGGCGCCCACGAGCGTGGTGCGCTTCCAGTCCTTCACCTCCAGCAGCAGGATGCCCAGGCGTGGGCCGAGCACCACGAAATCCGGCTGCCGAGCCCGAGACCCGATCGGGACGTTGTGCCATACCCAGCAGTCGTCATCCAGACAGCGTCTGAGCTGGTGAAAGACGCGCCGCTCGCCCGCGTTGCAGCGGCGATCCACGTTGGTCATGCCCTGGGGGAAGATGGCCATCGGCGTGCTATTGGCAAATGTCGTAACGAAGCGGGCTTCTGCGAGGTCACCCCGCCCGGCTGATTTTACTCAGCGATGCTCGCCGCTGCGAATCGGTGCCCAAGCGCTCGTAGTGCTCAAGGATCGCGCGCGGCGAGAGCTTCCGAACTGTGGACCGCTGCATAGGTACCAGACCTTCTGAACATGGCGCGCACTGCTCGTGCTCAAGGCGGCGGCAAGTCCTGAACCTTTTCTGCCACCTGGGTGCAGGCAGCGATGAGGTCCGTAACGAATCGCTCGTCGATGTCCAGATGACCCTCGTACTCGCCCAGATTGCGCTGGTCGTGCCCCCTGGCAAGTACCCGCCAGACCTCCGGCCCGAGTCCCAACGTCTCGGGCAGTGCCTGGAATACGATGAAGCGCTTGTTCGCCGGCCGGTAGCCATGCCATCGCAGCGCGGCCAGGCACAAGGCATGGGCCGCGTTATAGGCGAGATCGAATCGGCTTTCCAACGCAAGCGCGCTGTTGCGAGCATCTTTCAGGCGCGCCAGGCCCGACCGCAACAAGCCGGCAAACTCGTCCGCCCCCGGCGGCTCGGCGTGCAGCACACCGGTGCTGCACAGCCGATCAAGGTTCGGTAAGGGCATCGTCCCCTCCGATCAGCCAGATCCGGGGCTGCGCCAGAACTCGGTTGATGAAGTTGTCTCCCCGCGCGAGGCGCTGCGCCCACTGCTTGCGCGAGTAGATTGCGAGTTTCACCTCCCGCCCCAGTTGCTGAGTCACATCCTCCAGCACCGAAAACAGATCTGCGTAGGTCAGCTCGTCGCTCACTATCATCAGATCGACGTCGCTATTTGCGGTGTCCCGCTGTTTGGCGACCGATCCGTAAATGAATGCGGCGTCAATGCGCGGCGCAAGCGGCACCAGCGCCTGGCGCAGGGGCTCCGCCAGACCCATCGTCTTGCTCACGATCCCGCACAACTCGGCAAAGATTGGCGCGGCAGGGTTGGCCTGGTAGTGCTTCTGTCGGCCAATTTCCTGTTGCGTCACCAACCCGCTGTGCGCCAGCCGCGCCAGCTCACGCTGGACCGCACCTGATCCACCACCCGTCAGCGCCATCACTTCGTTTGCATAGAAGCTGCGCCCGGGCTGACCGAAAAGGAGTCCGAGCACGCGTTGCTGCGTGGTGCTGAATAGCGAGTCCGCGAGGCTCGTGAGCCGTGCGGCGGACGCTTGTTTCGGCGGTGCGGTGGCTGTCTTGGTCGTTCCCATATTGGGTTCGATTATGCCCATTTTGGGAATGAACTCCAAGCCGGGTCCAGGCGAGCCTTGAAACTCCACGCATAAGTGGGGGGAGTCCTCCATCTCATCGACCGCCCCAGGCTTGTTCAAGTCTTCCGTACGTTCACGAAACATGAACGAGCGAGAAACCTGAACAGCGCAGCCGGTCACCCGCAGCCATGGCCCTGACGGCGACGCTGCCACAAGTGGCACCGTCGCAAGGCGAGCTCCGCCCCCGGCCGGAGGCCGGGCTACAAAGCGGCGCCGCCGCGAGGTCTCCCGCACCACCCGTAGCCCGGGCTTCGCCCGGGATCACCTTTCGCCGTATCGCGAACGCCGCCCCCGGCCGGAGGCCGGGCTACAAAGCGGCGTCGCGGCGAGGTCTCCTGCGCGACCCGTAGCCCGGGCTTCGCCCGGGATCACCTCCCGAATGCGGGCGCGCCCAGCGCGATGCGGCAGGTGATCGAGTGGAACAGCAGCGCCGGCATCTGCTCCTCGCGGACTCAAGGACAGACCCGAATCCGTCGTTGAAAGCAGGTCGTCCACGAGAATCACGCCATGCGCGTTGCCCGAACCCTATTCATGATGTGTCTAATCGCACTCAGCCAGTGCGCGCAAGCGGTCCATAAGTGCGTTGGGGTCAACGGAAAGATTGCCTACAGTGACCAGCCTTGCGCAGGCGCCACCGGAGGCAGTGCCAATCTGATGGCCGTCGGGGCGAGCGTACGGGTGACAACCTACGATGTCGAAGCCCCGGACATTCCCTCGTTGCTACGGGAGCTTGCCGCTCGAAAGACCCACCACGGTCACGCAACATGGAATCTTGAATATCGCTTTCGGACGCAGCCCACCGGAGGGCGCTGCGGCATTACGGCGATGACGACGAAGCTCGACCTGGCAATGACGCTGCCACGCTGGCGCCCGCCGGCCAACGCCTCGGCCGAGGCGCTGGCGCGCTGGGAACGCTACATCGCAGCACTGCGGGCACACGAGAATGGACACCTGGATCACGGCCGTGGCGCCGAGCGGGAATTGCGTGCTGCCGCTCAGGGTGTGGTTGCACCAGACTGCGCGACCGCCGAGCCTTTGGTGCACGCGCATTTCAGGAGAATTCTCGCGGACTATCAGGCGCGAGATCTGGACTACGACAGACGCACGCAGCACGGCAGGACCCAGGGCGCCTGGTTGAATTGACGCACGCTCCACCAACGCCGCATCCCAGGCGCGCTCAGGGCTGCAATGCTCAATACACCACTATAGGGATGGCGGGCGCATGCGCCATAGTCCTTTCGTGACGACGTGCAATTACCCAGCGCAAACCTGCCCAGGCGTTGCGACGACGGAATCCGCAAACCAAAAGCCATTCCGGCATTTGACCTGGCGTTGGCCGCTGCGACAAAGCACCCGAACGCCCGCTCACCTGTCCACCGCACCTATGCACTCGACCTCCACCCGCGCTCCCAGGGCCAGCCCGTTTGCGCCCAGCGCACTGCGAGCCGGATAGCGACTCGTGAAGTACGTCTTGTACACCTGATTGAACGCTCCCCACTCGGCGATATCTGCCAGCATCACAGTGCACTTCACCAGGTCGTTCAGGGAGTAGCCATTGGCCTCCAGCGACGCCTTGATGTTCTCCATCGTCTGCTTGGCCTCTTCGACCATGCCACCGGGTACCAGCTTCATGGTGCCCGGCACGATGCCGATCTGGCCCGAAAGGTACAAGGTATTGCCGACACGCACGGCCTCGGAGAACGGCAGATTCTTTGGCAGAACCTTTCCGGAATTCAGGTACTCGATTGACTCCGCCGCTACGGCGCCGCCGGTGATACCGACCGCAAGACCCGCAAACAGGCAAAGCAATCGACGGTGTGCTCTCCGCATTTCTCTATTCCTCTTGTCTTGTTCGATCATGACCACGCCCAACGCTTCAGGTTGGGGACTACGCCCCGATGGCGACCTGCAAAGTCGTGATCGACTCTTGCCACTCGGGGTATTCCTCTGTCTCCTCCCACAACTCGCGAAGCTCGGAACCATCAGCCAGCACGCGTTGCAATGCTTGTCGTGCCTTGTTCTTCAATGCCGGATTCGGGCGAGCAGAGACTGACTTTGCCCAGCGTTGGACCTTCTCGGTGCATGAGTCCATCTGCGCGCCGCGACCCAGCAGGTGCGCGAGGGTTTCGGCCGCGGCCACCGCCTCTTCAGCGACTGAGGCATCCAGGTACTCACCCTCGTTGTTGTTCACCGCGTCGAATGCGGCCTCGATCAGTGACAAGTCTTGTACGTCTTCCAGTCGATAGGCCCAGTCGTTTGCGGTGTCGTTGCCGAAGGGCTCGTGTGACCATGCTCCCATAGGCGCTCCGAGAGTTGAGTTGGGGATGCGGGGCCAGACGGCGCTGTAGAAAGCGCCATGCCGGCGACCAGTCGGAACCGATCATACGTCGGCCCCGCTTTCGGTCAATCCCGCCGATCCCTGATCAAGCGGCGGAAGGGGTTTCCCTTACAGCTTCAACGTTCGGGCCGAACAGTCTGCGGAGGGAAGCGCTGGGGATCGCTGGTGCGGGTCACGCGTTTGAGGATGCCTGGTGGCTCCAGGCCTCAGTCAACGATCGCGTCTGTGGGAATCGACGGACCGGCCCACCCGAGTAGCGAGCCACAGCCCGGCCAGCGCGCTGCCAGCGAGTGCCAGGACTGGCGGCTCAGGCGCCCGCACGGCCGTGGCCGAGAACTCGAGGTACTTGGGCATGTAGTACGGGCTCGCGGGCAGCCGCAGCGAAACGGCGCAGTCCGTGACGTCGACCACCTGGCAGAACGGGCTCTCCGTGCTGGTCCAGTAGTGAACCAGGTCGATGCCGTCGAACTGGCTCGCCAGCCCGTAGTACGCTCCCTGGGGGAAATCCCCGATCTCGGGCGCGCGAAGGAGCGCCAGGTACTCGTCGAGTCTGGGCAGCCGCCAATCCTGGCTACCGGCAAAGTCCAGATTCGCAGCCCAATCCAAGCTGTCCTGCCAACTGCGCGCCCCGCCCCAGTCGTGGAGCCAGAAAAGGCCGGTCGAGGTGTCCTGGACCGTGCCATCGTCGTAGTGAATCAGCTTCGCTTGCGCAGCCATTGCGGCGAGCGTCAGCGCGGCCGTCGCGGCCAGTTTCAACAAGAACGGCATGCCCCCTCCCAATCCCACAGTTGCGATGCCTGCCCGCGATTGGGTCAGGCCTCGTAAGCGCCACATTGTGGAATGGCACTGGCGTGCCAGAATTGACGTACCTCAACCGTCTCGCATGTGGACAAGAGACACTTTGGTCAGGGTGAAGCCAGTGATGGGGAGAGCGACTACCGCCAGTCGCAGCTAGCCCCTGGCGCTGAAAACAGTAGTCAGGTCATCTCAACGAACAGCGTAAGGTCGAGTTCTTCGACGACCACCACGCTCACGGCGTGTTCGAAGGCGCCGGACAGCAGTTACGCTTCGAAGTCGCTGGCGAGCAGCCTGAGGCTCTTTTCAACGGGACGGAAGTTCGGCATCGGCGACAATTCCGTAGCAACACTGTTGCGACGATGATGCCGAGGGTGCGCCCACCCGATCAAGGGGTGGGACGGGGCTCTTTTACAGCTCCACAGTTTGAGCAAAGCAGACCGTGTAGATGGGGAACGCAAGTCCCGCCTGAGACGATGAACCGTGCGCCTCAGCCCGCCCTTACGCTGGCTGCCGCAGCGGGTCCGGTTGAGCGAGGGGCAAGACCTCACCGCTATACAGCCTGCCATGCCGATCGTGCCGAGTCCAAGTAGTGGCTCCTGTGCGGATGCTCTGACTGTAGGCTCTTTGCAAACTCGACGATTGCGGCGGCATACAGAGACTCAGCGGAAATGCTGACCTTCTTGCCGAAAGCCTTGGCATTCTTCACTATGTATCGATGGACAGCAGAGGCCAGAAAATGTCCTCGGAGATGCGCCAAAATGTCTTCGGGTTTCGCGCCAATACTTGCGCTCGCTTTCGCTATTGCGCTGGACGGGATCTTCGGTGTGATAGCTTTCGCTGCCACTGCCACCTTAGCGGGACAGGCCGCAGCGGAATTCGCACTTGTCATGTAGCGACTACAGTTTTCCCCAACGGTCGCGACACCAGCACCTGAAATCGCATTTGCTGCGTCCAGATGCACTAGAGGTCCCAGTGTCAAAGCAAATTGCGTTAGCCATTCAGCGCATTCGGCGGCCGGCACTTTGGGTGATTTGCACCACAAGCGCACAAGATTTGTCAGCGCGGTTGAAGTGTAGAGGCTATTCTCAATCGAATAGCCCACCGTGTATACGACTCTGGGACTTTGGTAGCGCTTGCCGAGGATGGGTAGGAAGTCCGCGTCGCGCGCGGCGATCCCCTGGAGCTGACCGGAGGCAATCTTTGCGATATGTTCATCGAGTGCAGGGGCACCGCCGAGTGACTCGACCTCGAACGGTTCGTTCGTAACTCTTGAGAATACTTCTTGCCAGAAGAGGACGTCGTCGTCACCTTCAACATAGACGATCGCCTTCGCACCAAAGAACGCGCTGCGCACATTGAGCGCGTCATCGGAGTAAGACAAATCAGGCATGGAGAATTTCCTCCATGTCCAATAGGCAATGCTTGAACTTGCCGGCGATCTCTGGTGAGTGAGTCGCAACCACAATCTGAGCACTCGGATTTAGTGAACGTATCGCCGTGATGATGTTGCGTTGCCACGCAATGTGCAACGAGAGCTCGGGTTCATCGGCGAGAAAGATGTATGGCCGCTGCCGTTGCAAGAGAGCTTCAATGAAGAGTATTAACAGTTGCTTCTCGCCCGATGAAAGCTTCGCCAAGGGAAGAGGCCCTTCGGTGGCCACCACGAGTTCGCCGCTGCTGAACGAAAAATCTTTGTCTGTGATGAAGGACTTCAGCGTTTGCAGGAACAGGGTCACTTGACTAAAGATGGCCTCTGTCTTTGCTTCTGCACTCAGCGACTTTTCGACAACTGCTCGCGTCAGCTTGAAGGCTTCTAGGGCCGCAAAGTCAATTCTTGATTCATGCGAGACTGTGTCCTTGGTAGGCTTCTTTTCGGTTGCGAGCTGTAAGCTGCGGATAGTGGCGCCCACTGCTGATATGTGATCTTGAATTCGCTTGGTGACCTCCGACCCTGCAACTCCGAGTTGCTTGTAGGCTGTCACGAGATTCTGCCGTTCAGTGTTTTCATCAAAGTCGAGGCGATAGCCCCGATGGTGATCCTTTGGCTCTGCATACAACAGAGAGGTAAGAACATCTCGTTGAAGCTGAACCGAGACATCACGTGCCGCACTAGAGAGCTCAAGCTGATACTGAGTTAAGCGGTGCATCAAGCTCAACAGGCGAAGATCCACCGTGGAGGCTAGTTGCCTCCCCATCCGCTCACGCACTTCGGGATCAGTATCACCACCTATTCGATATACGGAGAGTGAAGCAACGGAGACCAGGGAATTAAGTTCCTGCTTAATGCGTTGCAGGTCCTGGGACGCGCGTCTGCGAACGACCATTGGCATTGATCGACCATCGTCGGAGCCGACAAGTGGCGCAGCAAAGCGTCGGTTCGAAATGTGGTACTCGATTACGGGAAAGGGGGATGATTTGGGTTCGACACGCGCAGCCCGCACTGTGCGCGTCCTTTTTCCATCGCTCAGCGTAAGAGTGACGCTCTTGAACGGGTTGTCAAACAGCGCTTCGCCATCTACCGCAAGCACGGCATGGACGATGTTCATGAAGGTTGTCTTGCCGGTACCGTTCTTTCCAATGATGATATTGACATCATCGCGAAAGGTGGCGACGGCCGTTTCGGTCTGCCAAAATCCGGTGACCTCGATTGAGCTAACTTTGAACATGGCGCAGATCTGTGTGAGTGCGTAGATTGTGAAGTCTAACGAAGCGGCACTTATGCGACGAGCAAACGCGCGTCGCACACATGCGGTTGGACCGAACCGCTGGATTTCCGGCGCGGCGCTATGGGGAAGCGATGCGCACGGAGCTGGGGCGGAAGGTCCAACGTGGGGAATCTCGAAGTCGAGACAGGCCGGGTGGTGGCGAACATGGGCGCGATCCGGGTCGCGTGGGATGCCGGGAACTATGGCAGAGCGCTCTCGGAGGGTCAATTGACCTCGGCCGGCAATGGCGGGCTCTCACCAGTGCAGGTGATGGAGCGCGGGGCAGCGTCGGAGTTGGCTCAGCGCACACCGTCAGGCGGGTCTCGAGTTCGGCGCTCCGGGGCGATCGAACCCGCAGGGCGCAGCCGACCGCAACGGCAGGCTTTGCACTGGTGGATGTCGATACCCAGAACACGCAGGCAGTACTGTTCGACCGTCTCCGCAGTCGGTGAGGATTCTGGCGGCGGGGCCTCGAGCGCGCGACGAGCGGTGGCGAGTTTTGCACTCTTGTGGCGTGCGGCGAGAATGCCGGCGTGGCGGATCCGGGTGAAGCCACGAGGCAGGACGTGACGGACGAAGCGCCCCAGGAACTCCTGGACCGGTAGGCGCAGAGTGCGCCGCTTGTTGCCGTGGGCGCGGTCGCGCCAGGCGAAGTGGACCTGTGCGCCGTCGGCGCCGAGGATGCGCTCGTTCGACAGTGCCGCCTTGTGGGTATAGCGGGCGAGGTAGTCGAGAACCTGCTGGGGCCCGCGCGCACTGGGCTTGGCGTAGACCACCCAGTCGGTCCGGCGCAGCGTGCCGAGGAATCGGCTGCGGGCAGTGGTCTCGCGCAGCGGCGCGGTGCTGCCACTAAAGCGCAGGGTGCCGCTCGCCATCGCCTGCTCCAGCGCCTCGACGTACTTGCCGCGGAACACCTTCGACAGGGCGTGAACGGGGAAGAGGAAGCCCTTGCGGGCGTCGATCCACTGCCCTCCAGCGCCCAGCGCCCCGCCGGCGATCAGCACGTGGATGTGGGGGTGGTAGTCCAGACGCTGCGTCCAGGTGTGGAGCATCAAGGTGGCGGCGATCTCTCGGCCGAGCCATCGGGGGTCGGCGGCGAAGTCCTTGAGCGTCGCGGCCACGCATCGGAACAGCATCGCCTGCATGGGGCGCGGGTTACCCATCGACAGGGCGCGCAGGCTCTCGGGCGGCGTGAACACCAGGTGGAAGTACGGCAACGGGCAGCAGTTTTACCACTTCACGTGATGGCTACGAAACTGCGCTTCCTCGCACCTTCCGCCGCAAGACGGAAGCGCCGCTCCCCTGTCCGATTTGGCAGTTCACAGCGCAGGTTGCCCCTCACCCGCCCCGCTCACTTAAAAACCCCTCCACCGCCCCCCTCCCCGGCGCGCCATTGCGGCCACCGGGCACCGTGCACTTGATCGCCGCGGCCGCGCTCGCAAAGCGCATGGCGTCGGCCACGGGCTGGCCTTCGGCAATGGCCACGGCATAGGCGCCATGGAACACGTCTCCGGCCGCCAGGGTGTCGACGACGGCAACAGAGAACCCCGGGAGGCGATGCACGACGTCGGGCGCAGCGGCCTCGATCCACTCCACCCCGCGCTCTCCCAGGGTTACGGCGGCGACAGATGCACCGCGCGTAAGGGTGTCGCGCAAGCCGCGCTCGTGGTCGGCGCCGGCAAGCACCTCCAGCCCTCGTTCGGAAAACACCACGTGGTCGGCTTCGCCGGCGAGTGCTTCGAGGGATTCCTTCGGGGCTACCTCGCCGTCGAGAATGGCGGGCACACCCGCCTCTCGTGCCGCGCGGAGTGCGGCCTTGGCGCCTGCCACCCACCGCACGTCGGCGAGGAGTGCGCCCGCTTCGCGGAGTACTGCGGTGGGCAACCAGTCCGCCGGGGCCTGCAGCGCCGTGCCGCGGTAGCCCACCACCAGGCGTTCGCCGGCGGCGTCGACGAGCACGGCCGAAGTCGATGTGGTCATGCCGTCGAACCGTCGCAGTGCGGACGTATCGACCCCTTCTGCCCGCAATTGCGATTCGATGAGCAGCGCGGTGGCGTCGTTGCCCGAGGGCCCCCAGAAGCGAACGTCGGCCCCCAGTCTGGCGGCAGCGACGGCGGCGTTGGCCGCCATGCCGCCGCCGGCCTCTTCGAAGCGGGACGCCACGATCTTCGCGCTGCCGGTCGGCCAGGCTTCGACGCCGAACACCCGGTCGAGCGCGCAGTGCCCCACGCACACGACGGTGGTTCGCCGTCTGCCCTCGCCGATCGTCACGCCCGGCGCAGCCGCCATGGCGCTACAGCTTCGTCACCAGAGCCTTGAGCAGCGTCTTGAGCCCACCGCTCACGGGGATCTGGCTCACCCGCTGGGTGAGGTCCTTCGCCCAGGGCGCGCTGGTCCACTCCGCGCCCGAGGCCGCGGCCACAGTGGGCGCCGGTGGCGTCACGATGGTCGTGGCGGCGGGCTTCCAGGTGTCATCCCAGGCCACGGTGCTGCTCGCAGGCGCTGCCAGCGGCGCTGCGGCCTTCGCGGCGCCGACCACGGCCGCCACCTTGGTGACGACGGGTGTGACCGGGGGCATCGTGGGCGACGACGGAATCTCGCTGCGCGCCTGCCCGCTCAGGAACTGCAGGAAGCGGTTGGCGTCCAGCGACGTCATCCGACCGTTGCCGGTCAGATCGCCGACGAGGCCGGGGTCGACGTTGCGGTACGCGACGAACCCGGTGTCGCCACCGTTCAGCACGTTGCGCATGAGCTGCAGGTCGTTCGCCGAGTAAGCCTGGTTGCCGTCCGCGTCGAGCAGATAGGCCGCCAGTTGCAGCGCGTCGTCGTCCTGCGCCGCGATGGGCTCGCCGCCCTCGCCTTGCACGGCGACATCCGCCAGATCGAGCACCTGTGCCGCGCCGTAGGCCGCACCGGCGGCCACCCGGGCCACGATGTCCACGGGCGAGATCGCTCCTGCCGCAAGCGGCGTCGAGAACGTCACCTCCACCCTCACGCCTCCGGCCACCGCCGTGCGACTCACCGTACCGGCCACACCGGCTGCGAGCTTCACGTCCTGCAGTTCGAGCAGCGTGCTGTCGAACAGCAGGGTGAAGGCCAGGCCCGTCACGCCGGCGCCGTCGGAGAGCGTCACCGGCAGATGCAGCCCGCCGGTCGCGTTGGCGGGCACGACGACATCCTGTCCCGGTCCTCGCACCACATCGGGCAGCGACACCGTCACCACCTGCCGCGGCGACACGTTGAACACCGCGAGGTAGTCGTCACCCGCCACGCCATCGGCATCGCCGTCGAGCAGTGCGCCAGCAACACCACGCACACCCCGCTCGCCGGAGCGTACGGTCAGCGTGTAACTGTCGTCAGGTAGCGCCCCGCCGGAACGCAGGTAGCTGAAGCCCTGCCCGTCCGCATCGAGGACGAGCGAGCCAGCCATCGCACCCAGGCGTTCGCCCACGAGCGTGACATCGGCAGCGCCGAGCCCCGCACCGGCGGCGTCGAACAGGTTGAGCGCGGCGGCATCCAGCGCACGGTCGAACCGCACTTGCGCCCCGCTGGCGGTGGGCGTCACCGACAACACGCGTAACGTGCCGCCGGGTGCAGTCGCTGCAGCCGCCGCACCGGCAAGTCGTCCGCCTGCCGGCGCTTCAGCCACCGGCAGGGGCGGAATCTGCGCCTGGTCGAACGACGCCGTGCCGCTCAGCAGGAACTGGCTCTCGCGCGAGATGATGGTGGCGTCCGCGGCCGTCAGGCTGCCGCTGCGGTCCACGTCGGAGATGACGATCGGGTCCACCGCCGGGTAGAAACCGAAGCCGCTGTCGAGGCCGGCCACCACTCGCGATACGCGCTGACCATCCAGGTTGCTGTAGCGCTGATCGCCCGTGCTGTCGCCGAACCACGCGACCACCTGCAGGCCGTCGTCGGCACGACCGGCCGTACCGCCCACACTCACATTGGCGATGTCCAGCACCTGCCGCGCACCGTAGGTCGCCGTGGCGGTGACCTTGGCCCGCACCCGCAGAATCTCGAGCGTGCCTGCCGCCAGCGGCGCAGTGCTCTCGATCACGATGCGCTGGCTGCCCGCCGCACCGCTCAGCGTGATGCTGCTGCCGGCCGGCAGATCCGCGCCCGGCTCGAACACGCTCACGGCCAGCAGTGCGGTGTCGTAACGCAGATCGAACTCGACCTTCGTTGCACCCCCGGCGGAAGTCAGCGTGATGGGCAGCCCGCGCGCCGTGGCGGGGACGTCGACCTCCTGATTGGCTCCGCGCACGACATCGGCAATGCCGACCACCGCATCGGCGGCCGTCACGGTGAAGCTGCCCGAGAAGTCATCGCCGGAAACGTTGTCGCGATTGCCATCGAGCGTGCGGTCGAGCGAATCCTTGAATCCGTCCGCCCGGCTGGCGAGCTGCACCGTGTACTGCCCGGCCGCCAGCGCGCCACCCGTCGCGACGAAGCGGAACCCGCGTCCGTCCCCATCGGCCACGAGCGATCCGCGCACGGCATTGCCCGAGGCATCGCGCAGCACGACATCCGGCGCACCCCGCGGGTCGAGCCTCGTGTCGTACAGGTTGATCGCGGCCTGCTGGAAGGTCCGGCTGAAGCGCACGTCGAAGCCGCTGTCACCGCCGGTGAGCGAGGTGACGTACAGCAGGTCGTTCACGACGTTCACGTCGAACGGCGTGGCCTCCCACTCACCGTCGTCGTCCGTGGCGGTCACGATGATGGTGTGGGTCCGGTCAGGCTCCGCATACACGTGGGTCACACGCGTCGTGTTGCCTGCAAAGCGCTGCACCGCCGAGCCGTCGCCCCAGTCCACGACCCACTCGGTGATCGTGTCCTGGCCCGGATCGGTCGCGCCGAGTGTCAGCGCATAGGGCTGGCCGGAGAGCGCCGTGGCCGTACCGGTCACCGAGAGGGTCGGCGCCACGTTGTTCACCGTCACGTCGAAGGTGGTGTCCGTCGTGGTCGTGCCGTCGTCCGCACGCACGGTGAAACTGATCGTGTCGTCGCCGTCGGTAGCGGTCCAGCGGAACTCGCCGGTCGCCGCGTCGATCGTGGCGCCCGTCCCGGCCGCCCCCACCAGGGAGTAGGTGAGCGTGTCGCTATCGGCGTCGATCGCGGTGACGTTCACCACCACCACATCGCCCTCGTCGGCCGTCTGCGCCACCACGGTATTGAACACCGGCGCCACGTTAGTCCCCGAGATGCCGATGGACACCACGGCCGTGTCGGAACTCAGCGAGCCGTCCGTCACGCGGTAGCTGAACTGGTCGCTGCCCTGCTGCCCGGAAGCCGGACGGTACTCGTAGCGGCCGTTGCCCAGGTCGACCAGGTCGCCCTTCTGCGGTTGGGTGACGATCACCACCTGCAGCGGGTCGCCATCGGGGTCGGTGTCGTTGGTGAGCACGTCGATCACGATCGCGCCGTTCTCATCCACCGTGGCGCTGTCGTCGCGGGCGACCGGCGGGCGGTTGCCCGACGCGTCGAGCAGGAAGCGCACGTCGTCGATCACGACCCGGCTGCCGGTCTCGCCGAAGCCGATGAGATCGAAGAACAGGCTCGCCACCGACTCGGGCGCGAGGCCCGTGAGATCGATCTCGATATCCACCGGTGCGCTCGTGTCGAGCACCCCGCCGTTGCGGTTGGAAAGCCCCGAGACCGTGACGCGGTCCGCCGCGAAGGCGCGCCCGTCGCTCTGCAGGTTGAAGAGCGCGTCGGTGTTGGTGATGCTCGCGGTGCCGACAAGAGGATCGTCGTCCGCATCGAGCAGCGCCACTTCGAAGGCATCCACCGGCCCGCTCTCGTTCGCCTGCAGATCCACGTCCACGAGCGTGAAGCGCAGAGCCGTCGCGCGGTCGGGAATGATGAAGCTCTGCGCAAAGCCGGAGAGGAACCGGTCGTCCTCGTTCAGCACACCCTGGCCGCCCGTGACGGCGGCATCGCCGGTGAGCTGCCAGCCGAACTGCGACGACGCGCCGTCGCTCACGGAGAACGCCCCGTTGGCGACGCCGATGCCGAGGGGGCCGGAGCCCACGAGCAACTGGCCGGGCTGCGGGATGACGATCGGCTGCACCGGTGCCGGCGACACCACCACGATCGGCGCGGTGGGTGTGGTCGGGGTCGGTGTGGCTTCGTCTTCGTCTGCCGGCAGATCGGTGCGCGAAGGCAGGCGCCGGACACCCGAAGAGATGGCGCCGGTCATGAGCGTCGTGGGTGTCACGCTCACGGGGATGTCGTCCAGGCCCAGCGCATGACCCAGCTCGTGCGTCAGCACCGTGAGCAGGTCGTACTTGCCGAAGGCCGGCGATGTCGTCGCCGCGCGCCACTGGTTGGCGGTGGTGGTGGCCAGGAACTCCGCGGAGTCCGTCGGCGTGCCGTCCACGAACCAGCCGAGGCCGGCGGCATCGCGGTCGACGCGGATGATGCCGTTGTCGAACACGGCGAGCGCGCTGCCGGTGAGGTCGGCGACCTCCACGCGGACCGTCGGCAGGGTGGCGAGTGCGTCCTGCACGCCGCCCACCTGCAGCCAGAGGTTGCGCGCATCGTCGAGGAGCGATTCCACCTGCGAGAGCGTCACGGCGCCGACGGTCGAATCGTGCACGACGCCTTCGCCCAGCAGCGGCGTGCCGGTGGCGGTGTCGGTGAACTGCAGATCGTCCAGCAGCAGCAGTTGGCTCATGCCGCCCACGGCTCCGGCGAACACGCCCGCGGCGTACTCCGCCACACCGCCCACGAAATTGGCGACGGCGTTGTCGTACATGCCGAGATCGACCATGTCCTGCATGGACGTGCGGAACTCCTCGGTGACGCCCATGCCCTTCTGCTTGATCGTGAGCGTCACGATCTCGCCCGCAAACCCCGTGGGGATCGGCACCGCGTAGTCACGCCCGGAGAAGAGCCCTTCCGCGATCACCTGTTCCACGGTAGCGCTGGTGCCGTCCATCTTGCGGAAGGTGATCTCCAGCTTCGAGTCCGGCAGGATCGCGACGGGCGTCCACACGTTGAACCGCAGGAACTGCTTGCCGGCCGGCACGTACAGCCGGTTGTGGGTGATGCTGTCCAGGTTGGAATCGTGGTCGAGATAGTTCATCAGGCTGTCGCGCATCGTCTCCAGCCCGTCGGGGATCGTGTTGTCCACGATCTTGCGCAGCGCTTCTCCGGCGCCCATCAGCAGCGCGTAGTCGCTGGTCATGCTCGGCAGGAAGTTGACCGCCTGGTCGATACCGAAGTGCAGGTACTCCTTGATCTTGTCGATGCTGATCGGAATGCCCGTGGGCCCCGGCTGTTCGGTCAGGATGTCCTGCAGCGCGAAGGGGGCCGGCACATTCGTCGACGTGGCGATCTTGTCGATGATGCTGCCGAGTGCGCTCACGGCCACTTCGCCGGCCTTGAAGATCGCCCGGTAGCCCTTGATGAGCTTCTCCACGACCTCCTGCGTCGCGTTGATCCCGAACTTGCCGAGGAACTTGCTTCCCAGATAGCTCCCGAGCATCTCGTCGAACGGTCCGGGAATGTCGGGCAGGTTGAACCGCGTGAAGTACTGGCCGGCCTGCGCGACCAGCCGGTCGATGTACCCGTCTATGGCGTACTTCACGAAGCGCTTGAAGTTCTCGGTGGGAGAGGTCTCCATCACGAACAGGCCGCCGATGTCGATCTCGCCGAACACCGGCACGTTGATCGTGAAGCCCTCGCCGCCGTGCATCGCCCAGCCGGGCAGCTCGTACGACAGCGGGAAGCGCCCGATGTCGTCGGGGAGATCCTCTGCGCCCGACAGGCGCCACGCCAGGTAGTTGAGCAGTGACTGCCGCGTACCGTACTCGAAGCTGCCGTTGAAGATGGTGTTGACGTCCGGGAAGCCCGCCGGCGCGTCGGTCACCTCGGTGTTGTCGGTGTTGAAGGGCACGCTGGCCCCGCCGCCCGGGCTGTAGGCAAAGCCGCCGCCCGTGGGGCTGAAGTACCAGCCCGCTCCGATGCCCTCGGTCAACGCGCCGCCGGAGTTCCAGTTGCCCGTGTTGATGGAGTTCGGGTCGACCCGGTACCACGGCACCGCATTGAACTGGAAGTCGCGCATCGGCAGGCCGAGCGCCTCGGAGGCCAGCCCCTCGTCGCCGAGCGAACGCCACAGCGGGTTGCCGTCGAACTCGAGGATCCCCGTGTTCACCGTGCCGGCGTACCACTGCCACACGCGGCTGTGCGGGCCGCCCACGCCCATGTTCAGACCGAAGCCGAGCAGGTCCTCCTGCGTGAAGCCGGCCATGGCGTTCAGGTTCACGTTGAGGTCCGCGCCCACCACCGGTCGCCCGTTCGGCGTGGCAGTCACGCTACCGGCGGCGGTGTTGCCCGCGGTCTGGTAGTAGTTGTCCAGGAAGGAGACGTTGGCCCACGACTTCACGTCGGGGTCGAAGAACTCCGCGTACTGGATCGGGTTCAGCTGCACCCCGAGGTACTTGGCCGCGCCGGTCGTGGCGTTGGCGAGCAGCTGACCGAGCTTCCAGGCCCACACGGCGATCGTGATCGCGAGCGGCACGTTCCCGCCGGCGAGCGAGACCACCGTCGTGGTCAGGGACACCGCGGCGAGGGCCGCCTGCGCGGCCTCCACCATGTCCTGCAGCGGCACGTCCAGGCTGTCCTGCTTGAACTCGTGCGGATCGAGCGTCGTCATGTGAATGCCGCTCGTCACGATGTTGTGGGCACCGAGCCGCTGGACGATCTCGCTGTTCACCGACGTCCCGCGGCTGTGGCCGATGAAGTGCAGCGGCGAGCTGAGCAGTCTGCCGCCAGCCTGCCGGTCCAGGTCCAGCAGCGAAGCGAACAGCGAATCGGCCGCCGCCTCGGAGAAGCCCGAATCGCTGATGTCCGATTCACGCTTCCAGTCCGACACGAGCACCACCGGCTTGCCTGCGATGAGCGGGCTCGCGCCGGCGGGGCCGTAGGTGCCGTCCGCCTTGATCTGGCGCCACCAGCCGGTGTTCTTGTCGTAGAGCATCACGACGCCGCCGCCACCGGCCGTGGAGATCAGCCGGGCGAGATCGATGAAGGCGCCCGGCTGCTGGAACGAACCGTTCGCGAGGTCGGTCTGCGGGTCGAGCTGGAAGCCATGGGTCAGGATGGTGACCGCGTTGAACGGCTTCCCGTTCTCGACGTGCCGCGCCGTGAAGGCCTCGGCCCGGTCGATCCCCTTGTCCTCGATCTCCACGCCCCAGTAGTAGAAGTTGCCGGCGGTGAACACCTTGCGGTAGGCGTGATCGAGCTCGACCACCGTGCGCTTCGGGTCGGACGCATTGCCGATCTGCGAGACGTTGCCGTTCACGTCGACGCGGTACTTCTTGCCGATTTCGAGGCCCTCGCCGATCGTCAGGATCCGGCCAGGGTTGGCGTCCTCGTTGTCACCCACCGAAGGCGGGCTGCTGAAGGTGTACTCGAGGAGATCCAGGAAGGTCGTCGGAGACCCCTGGCCAGGCGAGCTGAGGGCATCCTCCTTGCGGTCGCGGTAGGGATCGTCCGGATACAGCCCCTCGCCCGGCGCCAGCGCGCTCACGTACAGCCGAGACTTGTAGTCGTCCACGCCGAGCAGGCCCGTGTCGATCTCCCACTCGAAGCTGAGCGGCTCGTTGCCGGTGCCGTCCAGATCGACGATGCCCGTGGGCGAGATGAGGCGCAGGACCTGGTTCTCCTGCAGCGACAGGCCGCGGCTCAAGAACTGGACGTCGATGGCGTCCAGGTTGAACTTGTTGGCAAGGTCGTCGCGATCGGACCACGCGTGGTCCAGCGGCATGCGCTTGAAGTCCTGCGCGTTGGAGTCCGCCCGAAGCACCATCTTCTCGATGTCGTAGACCGCGATATTCCCCGCGTTGCGGAAGTTCACGTAGAGCTTCTTGCCCGACGCGTCGACTTCCACCTCTTCCAGGAACGTCATGGGGATCGGCGAGGTGGCGCCCAGCACCGTCGGGTTCGGTCCGAACGGATCGCGCACGATGGCGACCTTCGAGCCGACCTTGTGCAGGTCCTCGATCTCGTAGGCCGACATGGCATCCATGTAGAAGTAACGCGGCAGGTACCAGTCGCCCACGAACGCGTACTTGCGGTCCGGGGTGATGGCGACGCCGGAGGCGTTGCGGATGTCCAGGTCGTAGAGCTGACCATTTGCGCGGGTGGTGAAGCCCGGGAAGTAGCCGAACGGATCGAAGCTGCTGCCGTACGTCCGGATGTTCGGCTGCTCCTTGTTGATCGTCAGGTTGACGGACGTGATGCTCACCGCGAACCCGGTCGGGTTGTCGTTCGTGATGCGAAGCGGATGCAGGCCCTTCTTGAAGTCCAGCCGCGAGGTGAAGATCATCAGGTTGCGGTCGGTTGTCGCCTCGATCTCGAAGGGCTCGAGGCCGGCGACGAACGATCCGATCTGTTCGCGCCACTTGCGCGCGCCGCCAGGGTTGCCGTTCTCCGTGCGGTCGTCCTCGTCCACGTTGAAGACCACGATGTTGCCCTTGTGGCGCTGACCGCTATTCCAGCTGATCGGCCCGAACATCTCGGTGTGCGGTACCGCGACGAACAGGCGCGTCCCGTCGGCGTTCACGCGGATGTCGTTGATCTTGCCGTTGGCTGGCGCATCCACGCCAAGCACGGTGGTGACCTTGTGGAAGTTCTCCGACTCGGGGTCCAGATCGATGATGTAGATGAGGCCCGTGCCGGCGGCGTAGAGGTAACGGCCGGACGGATCCATCGTGAGGTCGTTCACACGCCCGCCGAACGGGATCTCGATGCGGTCCATCCCCGTGGTGTTGCGGTCGACGTCGAACTGCTGCAGCGTGAAGGCGTCGATGACGGCGATGCCGTTATTGGTGGCGACGTACACGCGGGAGAGGTCCGGCGTGGCGAGGGTGTCCCACACGGCCCCGGCGCCGGCGATCTGGATTTCCTTGATCACGCGTTCGTCGGGGTTCTGCTCGTCGATGCGGGCGACGTCCAGGATCTGCAGCACGGCGTTGCCGTTGCTGCCCCACCGGCCGGTGAAGCCGTAGCCGCCCTTGTTGTCGATACTCGCGGAGACGCTGCCAGTCCAAAGGATGTCGGCATCCACGCCACCCGCGCTGGAGGCGATCTGGTAGCTCGGCCGCTCCACGCGAATGTCGCTCATGCCGAGCAGCACATCCTGCGGCACCCGGAGGGTGACGGTACTCAGGAACTGGTCGGACGCATCGAGCGTGCTGGATGCGCTGAGGAAGTCCTGGCCGCGCACGATGACTTCACGGTCCCGCATCTGGAACACGATGCGCGCGTCGCGGACGTCTTCGCCGATCACGTCGCCGCCAAACTCGGGGCTCAGCAGGTCGAAGAAGTTGTAGCCCTTCACTTCGAGCGTGACCACGCCGTTGCCGTCCACGGTGGCATCGAGCGCGCTGATGCGAGGCTGCGTCGGCGAGCCGCCGCCGGCCGGCGGCGACGGAATGTCGGGGATGATCTGCGTGATGGGCGCGTTGGGCGGCACGTTGACCGTGAGGTCGTAGCCGTCCTTGTTCTCCGCCCAGTTCTTCCAGATCTTGAGGTTGATCGCCTGGTACAGCGAGGGCAGCACGAGCATGCCCGCGTAGCCCGCGATGAGCCCGCCGGCAACCGCAGCGCCGGCGAGGCCGCCGGTCGCGGCGATGCCGATGGCGAACGAGAAGGCCATGCTGAGCCCGAGCACGTAGCCGAGGTCTATCCGGATGATGCCCATCGGCTGTGCGGCCTTGGCCACGAGCACGTTGCCGCGACCGCTCAGCCCCGGGAAGGGCGGCGACGCCGTGCGGGCCATGCCGTCTTCGCCGACCGTTCCGGAATCCACCACGGTCCACACGTCCTGGAAGGCACCGTCCGGGCCGATGGGCAGGCTCCGCTTCTCGAAGAAGAACACCTGATCGCCGGCCTGGGCCACGCCGGGGGCGACGGGCACGGCCAGCTGGATGGGTCCGTTGATCGTGCCGCCCGTGACACCGATGTCGACCGCGCCCAGGTAGCCGAACGTCGTCTCGCCGGTGGGACTGGACGGCAGCGCGAGAGACAGGTCGTCCTCGGCAACGGTCTCCAGCGTGACGACCGCATTGCCCGTGATCTGGCCCGGGCCGAACGCCGCCATGACACCTTCGGCGTTGGCCACGACGCCACCCTCGGCGCCGACGGTCGCCGTACCCGTGGTGGACAGCGGCGGCTCCACCTTCACCTGGATGACTTCCTCGCCGTAGGCGTAAATCACGGTGACGGTCGTCTCGCCTTCGCCCACCGCGCGGATGAGACCGTCGGCCGTGACCGTGGCCACGGCGCTGTTGCCCACGACATAGCGCGTGCCATGACTCGCCTCGGTGATGAAGGTCTGCTGGCCGGCGCCGAGGCTGGTGACGATCTGCCGCGTCCCGCCCTGCGGGACGATGGTGACGGCGTCGGGATACGCGTCGATCCCGAGGACGCGCGAGATCATCAGCTCGCCGTTGGTCGGACGGCCCACGCCGACCACCGTGGCGGCCGACGCCGCACCGCGCGACGCGGTGAGGACCGTATGGCCGTCCTTGAGGGCGGTCATGAGGCCCTGCGGCGTGAGCGACGCGATGCTCGTATCGAGCACCCGGGCGTTCACGTACTCGAGCGGCAGCATGACGTCCTGCTGATCGGCGAAGTCGCCGATCACGCGGATCACCTTGGTGTCGCCCACATCGACGAGCATCCGACGGATCGAGAAGTCGATGTTCGTGAGCGGTGCGCTGCTCACCGTGACCGGCACATCCACTTCCGGCGAGCTGTTGAAGCCGTCGTCCGCCGTGATGGTGAAACTCGTCTGGCCCGAGAAGCCCACATTGGGCGTGAAGACGACGAAGCGCCCGTCGGCCGACAGCGCCGCCGTGCCGTTCTCGGCGTCGAGCACCCGGTAATACACGCGGTCGCCGTCGGGGTCGGCTGCGACCTGGCCGAGGTCCACGAACACCTGCAGGGCTTCGTGGGTGAACACCACCGGCATGGTCGCCGCGATCTGCGGACCCACGTTCTTCGCGACACCGAAGTTGGCGAAGACGATCTGGCGGTCGGTGCGGTTGGCGATGCCGTCGCCATCCACGTCGGCAGTTGCACCGCCGGCGTCCGACAAGCCGCTGTCGACGCCATTCACGGTGCCGTCGAGGTTCAGGTCACCGGCGATGGAGAGCGAGAGGCGGTAGCCGCCCGTCGTGCCATTGCGGCCCGACACTGCGGCGGAGTACATGCCTTCCTCGGTGACGGCGTAGAGCGTCACCACGCGACCGGCCGTGCGCTGCACCGACAGCACGGTCAGCCCGGCGATGGCCGGGGCTTCCGCTTCGAGACCGTTCACGCCTTCGACCACGGCACGCAGGATGAGCTGCCCGCCGGCGGTCGAGCGGATCTCGCTCGCCCGCACGCTGAAGGTGTAGCGGTCCTTCTCCCCGGCGCCGAGGTCGCCCTCGATCGTGCGGCCGGTGAACTGGGCAGCCCCGCCCAGATCGGCGACCACGGGCTGGACCGTCACGGTGCCGTTGGCGGCGTAGTCGATGGAAACGCCAGGCGCCCCCACAGCCACGACGCTCACGAGCCGGTCCTGTTCGTACGCATAGCGCACGCCCGCACCGGTGCTGAGGTTGCGCGACGCGATGAGCTGGCCGTCCTCGTCGTACAGATACGTGATGGTCGTGCCATCCGGCGCAACCGCGCGGGCGATGCGGCCCTCGGCGTCGCGCAGGAAGGTGAGCGTTGCGCCGTTCTCGGCGGTGACGCCGTTGTCGCTCACGAACAGGCGGCGTCCGGCGGGCGTGACGATCTCCTGCACGCCCTGGTCCGCGTCCAGCAGGTACCGGGTGCCGTCCGGCGCCACGAGCGTGAAGTCCGTGCCGGTGGCCGAGGGTGCCTGCGGGTTGTAGGGATGCGACGTGGTGGTGATGTAGTACTTGCCGCCCGCCTTGGTGAGCAGCGTGTCGGCGGAGCGCAGTTCGTAGCCGCTGCCGTTGTCCGCGGCCCAGGCCGCGCGGTAGAACTTGACCCCGCCCACCAGCACTTCCGTCGGCGTGAAGGAGAAGCCGGCGCGCTCGCCGTTGGGCAGCGTGAGGTACACCCTGGTGCCGTCGCCGTAGGCGTTGAACACACCGAGATGCTCGCGGCCGGTGGCCGGCACGTTCGATTCGAAATCGAGGTCGCGACCCGGGAAGGTCCAGCCGCTGCCGAAGGCCCCGGCCTCGCCGAGCGAGTCGTACTGCCGGCGCAGCGCATAGCTGACGCCGCCGAGATCGACGGTGATGTCCGTATCGCCGCGGCGGTACTGGTCCAGCTTGGTCGCGGTGTCGATCTCCAGCGTCGTCGACGTCACGGTCGTGCGGCCGCTGATGTCCTTGGCGGTGAGGCGCAGCTGATAGAAGCCGTTCGCGTGGCGGCGCCCGTCGATCTGCGCGAGGGCGCCGTCCTGCGGCGTCTCGCCTTCGCCCAGCGTCTGCCAGTGGACGCCGTCCGCGGACAGCTCCAGCTTCCAGAAATCGAGATTGGTGTCGGCGACCGTGGCGTTGACGGTGAGTGCCGCGTCGGTGAGGCGAGCCTGCGACACGTTGGTCGCGAACACGGCGACCGGCGCGCTCTTGTCCGCGGGGTCCCGCACCTTGAACGAGAGGATGCGTTCGGCAACGCCACCGTCCACATCGGTGGCCACCGCGCGCACCTGCACCTTGCCCGGCGTGGCCGAGCTGATGAAGGCGCGGCCATTGGCGTCCAGGGCGATCTCCTGCCCCGCCACGAACACGCGCAGGGAGGCGATGTCGGAGAAACTGTCCGCGATGGCGTGGAGCAGCACGCTCTGACCGGGCAGTGCCGGGAATCCGGGCGTGAGTTCCACGAGCAGCGTGGGCGGCAGCGGTTCGAGCGAAGCCCGCAGCACGATGGACTGGCGGTCGATGGCTTCGCCGTCGTCGGCGATCAGCGTGACGAGGTATTCGCCTGCCTGGCCTGGGCCCGGCGTCCACACGAGCTTGCCGGTGTCCGTATCGAGCGTCGCCCCCTCGGGCAGACCGAGCGCGCGGAACGAGAGGTCGGTGCCGGCATCGGGGTCCGTCGCGCGGATGACGAACTCGCGCCGCTCCCCGATGAGGAAACTGTGGTCGGAGTCGTCCAGCACCGGCGCGCGGTTCACGTTGGCCACGCGCACCACCACGTCGTAGTTGACGGGCGTGCCGCTCGGATCGGCGGCGGTGAAGGTGATGACGTGCTCGCCTGCCTGGCCGAAGCCCGGCGTCCACTGGAACTCGCCCCGGTTCGCCACGAACAGCGCGCCCTCGGGCAAACCGCGGCTCGCCCCGAGGACGATAGGGTCGCCGTCGGCATCCCCGGCAACGATCGTGAAGATCAGCTCGGCGCCTTCGCGGGCGAGCTGCGGGATCATGGGCACGAACACGGGCAGCTGGTTGGCGTTCGCGACGACGATGTCGATGGCTTCGGTGCTGGCACCGCTGCCGTCAGTGGCCGTGAACACGATCCGGTAGGTGCCGGCGCTGTTGCGCGCGGGCGTCCAGCTGAAGTCGCCGGTGGCGGAGTCGAGCCGCGCGCCGGGCGGCAGCTGGTCCGCGAAGAAGCTGACGGTGTCGCTCTCCGCATCGGTCGCCCGCAGACGGAAGGTGAGCGGCTGGCCTTCGGTGACCTGCTTGTCCCCGACGGGCAGCAGCACCGGTGCGGTGTTCGCGGCGCGGACCACGAGACGGAAGGTGTCGGTCGCGGAGGCGACGGCGGCCACGCCACCGTTGCCGGTATCCCTCACAGTGACGGTCGCATCGAAGCTGCCGATGTTGGCCGTCTGCGGCGTCCAGGTGAGGAGTGCCCGGCCATAGACCGCCGTGGGCGTGATGGTGGCGCCGGAAGGCAGACCGGTGATGCCGTAGGTCAGCGCATCCTGGTCCATGTCGCTCACGCGCACGGGGATCTGGATCATCTGGCCCGCCACCGCGACGATGTCGCCGAGGTAGCCGAGGATCGGCGGCTCGTTGGCGCTTTCCACGTCGACGATGAAGACATACGACGAGGACTGCGGCGCGGCACCGTCGCCGTCGTCGATGGCGATGATGCGCACGGCGTGCTCGCCGCGGTCGCCCACGCCCGGGGCAATGCGCAGCCGACCGGTACCGTCGCCGTTGTCCGTGAACTGCATGAACGACGGCAGCGGGAAGCCCGGCTGCTCGCTCGTGGCCTGGAGCGTGATGCGCCCGCCCTCCGGATCGGTGGCGCGGACGAGGATCTCCCGCACCGTGCCGCGGTCGAGCTGCACGTTGTCGATGGGCTGGAGCACGGGCGTGCGGTTCAGGTTGAGCACGCGGATCGGCACGACGATGGTGTCGGTAAGCGTTGTGCCCGTGCCGTCCCCGTTGTCTACGGCGGTGAACGTCACCTCGTACAGGCCGGCCTGGGTCGCACCGGGGCGCCAGGTGAAGTCGAGGGTTTCCGGATCGAAGCTCGCGCCGGGCGGCAGCGTGCCCGCCGTGACGGTGACGGTACGCGGCGTCTGGGCGAGATCGATCACGTTGCCGTCGAGGTCGCGGAATGCGGGCTCGTAGAACGGATTGTCCGGGTCGAACGCGAACATCTTGATGGTGAGCGGCTGGCCCTCGAAGACCTCCCAGCCTTCCTGCGGGTCGAACACCGGCGCGCCGTTGGTGTTGGTCACCGTGATGCGCGTGCTGACGGTGTAGCGATAGGTGCCGTCGCTCACGCTGAAGGGAATGTCGTACTCCCCGGCCTGCGTGAAGAGCGGCGTCCATTCGAACAGGCCGCTCGCCGAATTGAGCTTCGCGCCCCAGGGCAGCACCGGGCTCGAGTAAACCAGCTCGCGGGTCTCGTCGCCCGTCCCCTGCAGGAAGAAGCGCACGGTGTCGCCCTCGCGGACCGTGCGGTCCGCCGGCTTGATGAGTTCCGGCGTGCGGTAGCCCTCGGCGATGAGGATGTCCACCGCCACGTTGGTGACGGACACGCCGTCGGACGCGAAGAAGCGCACGTCCTCGAAGGTGCCGGCGGACTCGAAGCCGGGCATCCACGTGAAGGTGCGGGTCGCGGCGCTGAAGGTCGCGCCGGCCGGCAGGTTGTCGGCCCAGAGGGTGAGCGAGTCCTGATCGGCATCGCGCACCACCACGTTGAACTCCACGGCCACGCCTTCGCGGCCTTCCACCTGGGTCGGCACCGCGAGGAATTCCGGCGCGGTGTTGCCACCGGCGACGTCGAGGACGAAGCGCTGGAGCGCGGTCGCACCCCGGCTGTCGAAACTCTGCAGGACCACGGCCTCGGCGGCGCGCACTTCGGCCCCCACCTGCCACGACACGAGACCGGTCGTGCTGTCCATCGTCATGCCCGCCGGACCCGACAGCAGGAAGTACACGATCGGATGACCGTCGGGATCGGTGGCGGCCGCCTGGTAGGTGTAGAGCGTCCCGGCCACCGCCTCGAGCGGCGGTTCGGAGGTGAATTCCGGCGCGCGGTTGAGCTGCGTCGCGGCCGCGACGGAAGTGGAGAACTCCACCCGGCGGCGGTCGGGCGTGGCCACGGACACCGTGTGCCCGGTGGTGGTCGCGCCGGGCGCGAGGCGCCCGCTCGCGGGCAGGTTGTCCGCGAGGTCGATCATCCAGCGGCCGTCATCGGTGCGGCCCATGGCCTCCCTGGGCACGCCGGCGTAGTTGTCGCGCGGGTCGAGCGTGAGCAGCGCCGGCAGGAGGATGTCGGTGTCGCCGCGGTTGGTGATCGTCACGTCGTACGAGACGGTCCCGAGGGAACGGTCGTAGCGCGTGAGGCCGAAGGTGATGTCGAGATAGGCCGAGAGATCGCTCACCGCGTCGAACTGCGTGGTGAAGTCCGCCGCGAGCGGCTGACCGAAGACGCTCGACACGTCGTCCCGCACGGTGAGCGTGTAGTCGTCGGGCAGCAGGTTGCCGAAGGTGAGAAGCGCCGTGCGCGCCTGCGCGTCGTACTGCACCGACTGCACGGTCTGGACGCCGGTGACGGCGCCGCGCAGCTGATAGTTGGCCGCGTTCAGCACGCTGCCCGCGAGATTGGCGTCGCCCGCGAACATGTCCTGGTTGAACACCACGGAGATGAAGGGCAGCGGCAGCGGCACGATCGCGCCGGCGGGCGGATAGGTGGCGACGACACTCGGCGCGAACACCGGATTCACCACGTCGACCTGATGCGACTGGCTGATGAGCAGGCGCCCGTCCGAGGTCGCGAACACGACGTCGCCGCGCGTGCCACCCTGGGCTACGGCCACGCGCTTCAGCGTGGCAACGTCCACCATGGTGAGTTCCGACTCGTCGGCGGCCGCGCCGGTGCGCGAAATGGGCCCTGCGTTGTGCGAAACGAACAGCAGGCCCTCCAGCGCCGTGCCCTTCTCGCCGAAGGCGAGCGAGTCGATGTCGGAGTCGAACTCCAGCATGATCTCCGCACGCCGCTGCTCGGTGAAGCGCACCACCTGCTTGCGGTCGGGCCAGGTGACGGCCCAGAGGTCGCCCGAGTCGTCGAAAGCGAGGCTGCCCACGCGCAGGTTGCGGTCACGGCTGTACTGCGTGAAGTGGCCGGTCTCGGGATCGAAGATCTGCACGCCGGAGTTGGTCGAGACGAACAGCCGGTCGGTCTCCGGCTCCACCGCGAGCGCGATGGTGATGCCGTCGCCGTGGCGGGCGATGACCGCGCCGGTGTCGGCATCGAGTTCCAGCAGCGCGCCGCCGCCCGTGGTCGCCCAAAGCCGGCCCTGGCTGTCGAAGGCCAGGTTGAACACCGGGCTGTCGAGGCTCGCCCACGGCAGACCCGCCGGGCCGCCTTCCCGCGTGACGCGGTAGAGGTCACCGCGATTGGCGCCACCGGAGATGATGTAGTTGCCGTCCGGCGTCTCGGCGATGGCCATCGGCGCGATGCTGCCGTGGCTCGGGGCGATGCCGGTGACGAAGGACTGCGCTGCGAACGGCCGCAGCACCTTGTCGAACTCCGACACGCGGGTGAGCGGGTTCGCGTTCGGAATGGCCGCCTGCGCCGCGAGGAACAGCGCGTTGGTCGAGGGTTCCGGCGCCGGGGTCGGCGCGATGCCGAAGTTGGGCGGCGTGGTGCCGGGCACGGTGGGCAGCGCGCCGAGGTTCACCCCGGAGCCGTCCGCCACGGCGTTGACACCGGCGATGGGCGTCTCGCGGTTGCCGGACACATCGGTCGACAGCGCGAGGAACTCGTAGGTGTGGCCGGCCTCGCCCGTGAAGACCAGGCTGCCGTCCGCCGCGGTGATCTGCTTCTGCCAGATCTTGAAGTCGCCGCCGTCGGTGGCGACGTAGAGCGTGAGGTGCTTGAAGCCCGAACCGCCTTCGTCGTCCTCCGCGGTCCACGACAGCGTGTAGTTGTCGGTGGTGCCGATGCGGGAGGCGTCGAGCGTCGTGATGGGCGCTTCGCCGTCCACAAGGTACTCGAGGATGGTGGTGTCTTCCGGCGCCTGCGTGTCGAACAGCACGCGGGCCTGCGTCGAGATGAACGAACCGGTGCGCGCCGTATCGGCAGCCTCCACCGTGTAGCTCACGAATCCGGCGCCGCCGCCCAGCGCGTCGTTGGGCTTCAGCAGCCCGCGCGTGGTGTCCTGCAGCAGCTCGCCCGTGAGCGGATCGATGGCCTGGATGAGCCACGTGGCCGACGGCGTCTCCTGGTAAAGGTCGACCCCCGCGCTCACCCGCAGCAGGAAGCCGCGCGTCGCCGTGAAGTCGAACTCACCCTGGAACAGCGAACGGCCCTCGGGCACGTCGATGGTGATGTCACCGATGGTGATGTCGCCCAGCTCGAAGGAGCGCGCGTCGAGATCGGCGTCGAGCGCCGTGACGATGCGCACTTCGTTCACATGGCTGGACGCCGCCGCGCTGTTCTCGAAGCGCACGGTGTAGGGCAGCGCCTGCCCCGTCGGCAGCCAGCCCTGGGTGTCGAAGGTCTGCGGCCCCGTGACGGACGCGAGGCGACCGGTGCCGCCTGCGCGGCCGGACAGATAGCGCGAGAAGTCGAGCGCGACGAATTCGTCGCCGCCCACGGGCTCGGGCCCGTTGATCTGGAATTCCAGCGGCAGGCCGTCCCCGCGATTCTCGAAGGGCATCCACGGCACGTAGATGCGGAAGGCCTCGAAGTGGGTCTCCTGCGAGAATCCGAGGTCGTAATCGGCGAACTCGGGAATGGCGGGTACGGGCACTTCGCCTTCGTAGCAATCGCTCTGCCGCGGGTCCCAGTACTCGATATCCGCCAGACGGTCCTGGTCGTGGCCGTACAGCTCGCGCACCTTCTCGAAGAAGCCGAGCAGGTCGCCGTCGCTGCGGATCTCCCCGCCCGCCGGGCCGAAGAGGATGCCCGAGGCGATGATGCTCATCAGGCTCACGATGTGCTGCTGCGTGCGGATCGGCGGCACGGCACCGTCGGGGCGCAGCAGTTCCGCCTGTTCCAGCGCAGCAAGGTAGAGGTTGACCCAGTCGTTCTCGTTGGCGGCCAGCGCGAGCAGCGCAGCAGGCGCCTCCTCCGCTTCGAACAGCGCGAGACGCAGATCGCGCGCCTTCTGAGACTGGAACGCGACGAACTCCTCGCGCGTCATGCTCGTGGAGCTGGCGTAGATATGGAACCGGAACGGGATGAACGGGATCACGCACTCGTCCGGCACCGCCTCGTTCTCGTTGTACATCTGCACGAAGTCGATCTGGTCCATCACCGCGCCGAGGCCCGGAGCCATCTCGTCGGCCTTGGACTTGAGGGCGTCCCACCATGCGCCGATGCCAGCCGGCCCGTCGGCGAGCTTCTCGTCGAGGTCGGGGAACTGTGCTGCCATGCGTGCGCGGAACTGGTCGAAAGCGCGCTCGTGCAGCTCCTTCAGGCCGGGGTACGTCGCGACGTTGAAGGTGAACCCGCCGAAGCCATCCGCCGGCATGTCGTACAGGAAGCCGGAGGTCGCGAGCTGGCCGATGGTGTTGGTGATGGATTCCAGCTGCGCCCACGGTACCGCGGCGTTGGCGGAGCCTTCCGCGCCTTCGGGCGTGCCGCGGACGTTGGTGAAGAACTCCAGGTACGGCAGGCCGTAGACGATGGGGTTCAGGTTGAGCTGCGGCACACCCACTTCGAAGTAGGTGTAGGGCGTATCGATGTTCGAGGTGCTCTGCAGCGCCACCGAGTACGTGGCCTGATCGCCCGCGAGGATGACCCGCGGGCCGCCCAGGCCGATGGTGACGTCCGGCTCGATCGCGCGCTCCACCAGGAAGCGGTAGGGCACGACGGCGGTGTCGCCGTTCGGGTTGATGACCTTCAGGTCGTACAGACCGTGGGGCGCGCCGGTGAAGTCGAACTTGGCGATGATCTTCGTGCTGTCGACGACGTCCCAGACGATGGGCTCGTACTCGGCGATACCGGGACGCACGAGCTTGACGATCGCGTTGTCCTGGAACTGCGCGCCGGAGATGGTGGTCGTGACGAACTTGCTATCGCCGCCCACGTCGGTGTGCACGTCGGTGATGACCAGCGGCAGCAGCTCCGCGAGGATGCGCACCGGCGCGCCGGTCGCCCCCGCGCGGAAGTTGCGCACGAGCACGTAGTACGTGCCGGGTTCGGTGGACGGCACGATCGCCGTGAGGTCGCTGGACAGCGGGCCGGTGTAGGTGGCGTCGTACACCGCCGAGGTCGGCACGCGGTCGTGGCGAACGAAGATTTCGTTGGCGCTCTGGCCGTCGCCGGCGTCGAGTGTGATGCGCAGCGTCTGGTCGCGCGGCACCGTGATCTGGTAGAGCTTCTCCTGGCCGTTGGCGAGGACGGTGGCGAGCGGCGTGCCGATCAGCAGTTCGTCCACGGCGACCTGCAGGTCCTCCGGCGAAGCCGTGCGGTTGTTCGCCTCGTCCACGCCTTCGTGCACCTGGTTGAAGATGTCGGTGCGGACAATCACACGGTAGCGACCCGGCGCGGTGCCGGGCAGCAGCGTTTCCAGTTCCAGCGTGTAGGACTCACCGGCGCCCAGTGTGCCGCTGTAGCTGCCGCGGCCCAGCGGCCGGTCGTTGATGTCCCAGGTGGCGTCCTCGGAGAGGAACAGCGAGTCGGTCCAGGACCCCGTCGCCGCGACGCCGCTCTGGTTCTTCACGGTCCAGCCGATCACGATGGGTTCGCCCGAGCGCGCCTGCGCGGGGACGTCCACGTCGATGACCGCGAGGTCGCTCGGCGGCGGCAGTTCGATCACCATCGGCACCGCGCTCACGCGCTGGTTGTTGCGCTCGTTGTCGCCCTCGAACACGGCACCGCGGGCGTCGTAGCGGTTCGGGTCGGTGACCACGAACACGTAGTAGGCCTCGGTCGCGAGATCGGTCGGCACGGTGAAGGTGCGGTCGATCTGATAGCTGGCGCCGGCCGCGAGACCGTTCTCGCGCCGGATCGACGTGATGAAGCGGTCCGCACGGGTGTCGAGGAAGGCATCGCGCGACAGGTACACCAGGTCTTCCCAGGTGGTCTGCTGCGGCGGTGTGGAGCCCCCGAGGTTGCTCACCGTGTAGCTCAGGTCGAAACCCTGGCCGCGGATCGCCCGCAGCGGCACGCCGAGCTGGGTCACCTGGAGGTCGGGCGCGACGAACGGCGTAATGGTGACGGCCTTCGTCGTGATGTTGTTGCCCTCGCCCTGGAACTCCGGCACGCGGTCATCCACCGTGCGCAGGCCCGCGAAACGTGGCGAGATGTTGGAGCCGTTGAAGGGCGATCCAGTCACGCTCGCGTCCGTCATCGCGATCACGTGGAAGTCGCCGTCGATGTCGAAGGGCACGGTGATCTTGACGGTCGCGGTATACGACTCGCCGGCTTTCAGAATGTCGCGCCGGGTGAACTCCGCCACCACGGGCCGAGCCGGGTTCGTCTCATCGCGCAGAAGCGCATCGAACACGTCGAGCGACGAGTCGAAGGACAGCACCACGCGATCGATCCACTCCCGCTGGCGCGTGTCGCGGTTGCCCACGTTCGTCACCGTGAAGGTCACGTCGACGGTGCTGCCTGCCGCGATGGAAGGCGGCACCTGTAGATTGGTCACGCGCAGATCGGGCTCGCGGTAGACCACGGGCAGCGGGGCCTGCCCCATGTTGTTGCGGGACAGTTCGTAGGCGCGGCTGTAGTAGTACTCGAACGGGTCGCCCACCTTGAAGGCGCCGTCGCCGCTTTCCACCGGGAAGGGCAGATCGCCGGGCAGGCCGCGCGGATCCACGTTGGCGAACACGTAGACGTAGTACTGGCCTTCGATGCCCGCCGGCAGCGTGACTTCGACGTCACGCGTATAGCTGGCGCCGGCCGCGAGCGAACCCGTGTTCGGCTGCTGGACGGTGGTGAGCAGCGTGACGCGGCGATCGTCCGGAATCCAGACCGGGTCCTTCGAGAGGTAGATCTTGTCGGTCCAGTACTGCGTCTGGCGCCAGATGGGCTGGTCGGAATCGTTTTTGACCGTGTAGCGGATGACGGTCTTGTCGCCCGAGAAGGCGGAGGCCTCGGGCACGACGCTCGTCACCTTCAGGTCGGGAATGCGATCGGTGACGATCGTGGTCGTGTGATTGGTGTTGTTGGCGGGCACCAGATCGGCAGGCCGCAACTCCACCGTGCGCAGCCGGACATGCAGGTACTGACCCTTCGCCGTCGGCTCCAGCCACACCGTCTGCGTGTTGGTGTAGGCCTCGTTCGGGTTGAGTGCCCGCACCGGGTCGAAGTTGCCCAGATGGAACTGCTTGGCGCCCGGGGCATCGAGCACCGCGTTGTCGGACAGGTAAACCTGATCGAGCCAGCCGCCGGACGCCGGGCCCTGGCCCTTGTTGGCGACGGTCCACGAGAAGGTGTACTGCTCGCCGCCGAACTCCACCGGCTCGGCCGTGACCGTCTGCACCTCGAGGTCCGGGTGCAGGATGATCGGCGGGATGCCGATGAGGTCGATCGCGCGGGCCTTGTAGTTGTTGTTGTTGACCTCGTTCGGATCATCCGGATTGACGTTGATCGCGAGGGTGTCCTCGAGCACTTGCGCGAACGGGTCCACCCACGGCGTGATGTAGTAGGTGCCGGAGACCACGCTGTCCGGCAGGTTCACCGTCACGACGCGGTCGTAGCCGGCGTTTCGCGCGAGCGCCCCGCCGTTGTAGGTGAAGCTCGTGAGCTGCACGTCGCCCTGGCCGGGATGCGGACGGTTCTTGTCCTTGGTGAGCCAGATCTGTTCGGTCCAGGTGCCGATGTCGGACGGACCGCTCCCGAGGTTGGTCACCGTGTAGCGCACTTCGATCTGGTTGCCCTCGAAGGCCTGCACCGGCGCCACGACGTTGCTCACCACGAGGTCCGCGAAGGGCCACGGGTTCACGAAGATGGGCTTCAGGCGCACGTTGTTGCCGTCGTTGGGCCATTCGTCCACGGCGCCGCCGTGGTCGGCCGACACGATGGCGTAGACCGTCCCGCGGAAGCGCTTGGGCACCTGGAAGGTGGTGGACACCGTGCGGTACTGATCGCCGGGTTCGAGAGCGGCGCCGTTGGTGAGGCTGCTCACCAGCACGTCGTCGGAAGTGATCTTGTCGTCGAGCGACAGGTAGACGCGGTCGTTCCAGTTGGGCGAGGTGGTGGGCCGCGATCCCTGGTTGATCACGATGAACTCGATGGACGCAGTCCCGCCGGCGTCGACCACGTCGGGGCCGAAGACATCGGCCACCTGGAGGTCCGGCCGCGGCAGCACCGACACCGAAATCTGCGTGTCGTCCGTGGACTGGTTGTTGTCCTCGCGGGTGTGCTCGTACACGACGCCCTGCGCATCGGTGCGCACGAGGATCTCGTAGCGGTCGCTGGTGTGCAGCGGCACCACCACCTGTTCGCGGCGCGTGTATGACTGCCCCGCGGCGAGGGGCCCCTGGAAGGTGTAGGTGCCGATCTGCGTGCCGGCGCCGGTGTCGCCGAACTTGCGCAGGTACACGGCATCGACCCACGTCCCTTCCGCGGGACCCTGGCCCTGATTGAGCACGGTCCACGTCACGTCGATGGACGAGCCTTCCGGTGCGGTTTCCGGCGAGATGATGGACGTCACGACGAGGTCGGGCGGCGGCGTGAGCGCCACGTCGAACTGCGCCGACACGCGGCTGTTGTTGGTGCCGTAGACGAACTCGAAGGGTCCGCCCGTATCGACCACGAGCGAATAGCGGCCGGCGATGCCGTCCGGCAGGCGCACGGTGGCGGTCCGGGTGTACGAACCGTCCGGCGACAGGAAGCCGATGTGCGTGAAGCTCTCCAGCAGCGTGCGCTGGCTGCCGTCGGCATTGGGGCTCAGGTACACGCGGTCGGTCCACTGCTCGCGGTCGGTGAGGCCGATGCCCTCGTTGCTGACCGTCCAGCGCACCTGGAGCGTCTGGCCGCTGAAGGCGTCCGACACGGGCACCACCTCGTCCACGACGAGGTCCGCATACGGAATGAACATCACGTCGAAGGGCGCCGCGAACGCCGCCGAGTTGTTCGCCTCCAGGGCGTTCTCGAACACGTCGCCGTCGATGTCGCTGCGGACGAACAGCGTGTAGCGCCCCTCGAAGCGGGCGGGCAGCAGGAAGGTTTCGGTGCGTGCGTAGCTGCCTCCCACCGCCAGTGCGCCGTCGTGGGTGAAGCGGCCGAGGATGCGGTCGTCGCCGTTGCCCGCGATGGCATCGGTCGAGGCGACCACGGCGTCGGTCCACCGGGTGGTGCGGCCCGCGCCGTTGCCCTGGTTGGTCACTTTCCAGGACACCGTCACCGACACCGGGTCACCGATGGACAGCGGCGGCGCGATGACGTCGGACACGACGAGGTCGGCGTACGGCGCGAGGTCCACCGCGAAGGCCTTCGACGCCGCGTTGTTGTTCTCGGCGTTGAGTTCGCGCACGGCGTTGGCGCGATCGGCGACGACGAGGACGAAGTACTCCCCGGTGGCGTCGATGGGGATCTCCACCTGCGTCGTGGCGGTGTAACCCTGCCCGGCCGCGAGCGTGCGGGTGCTGTCGAGGGAGCCGATGAGCCGATCGTTCGCATCGAAGATGGCATCGCGCGACAGGTAGATGCCATCGGCCCAGGAGGCGTCGAGCGTGCTGGTGCCGGCGTTGCGGGCGTCCCAGGCAATGTCGATGGTCGCGCCCGACTGGCCCGACGCCACGGCACGGACGGCGTCCACCACGAGGTCGGGATGCACGATGCCCAGAGAACCGTCCGTGGCGCGCGTGTTGTTGTCCTCGTTCGGCACCTCGTACACACGCTGCGTGGCGTCGGTGAAGACGAGGACGCGGTAGTCGCCGTCTGCAGCGTCGGGCAGCGCGAAGGTCGCGGAAGCCTCGTACGTCTCGCCGGGAGCGAGAGTGCGGACGATGCTCGTGTTGGCGACCTGGATGGCGCCGGTTAGCGTACCGGTAGCGGACAGGTAGACGCGATCGACCCAGGACCCCGTCGCCTGCAGGTCTCCGGCGTTGCGCACCGTCCACTGCACCGTGCGCTGGGTGCCGGGCACGCCGCCCTCGGGCAGCGAGACAGCCTCGACGCGCAGGTCGGCCACCGGGGCGGGTGAGAGGCCGGACGCCTGTGCGGTGATGCCGAGGTTGTTGGACTCGGCCGAGCCTTCGAAGACTCGGTTGTCGCTGTCCGCCACGACGATGACGTAGTACGACCCCGTGAGGTTGTTCGGGGCGAACACGGTTGCGCTGGACGTGTAGGTGCCGCCGGCGTTCACGACGCCGTTGCGGAGCGCTTCGGCAAGCCGGACGTCACCGGCATCGAGGATGGCATCGGCGGACAGGTAGACGGTGTCGCGCCATTGATTGACGTCGGTGGCGGCATCGCCGGCATTGCGCACCCGCCAGCTCACCACCATGGTCTCGCCACCGCGCGCGTTCGGCGGGGCGTCGACGATCTCCACCTGCAGATCGGCGCGCGGCGCCGTCATATCGATGGCGAACGGGGCCGAGGTGTTGTCGGCGCGCGTATCGGGTTCCGGCACCTGGGCCAGGGCATCCGTCGTCACCGCGAGGTAGAACCGGCCGTCGCGCTGCAGCGGCAGCGTGACACTGGCGAAGCCGGCGTAGGTGCCGCCGCTCGCGAGATCTCCCGTCCGCGTCACTAGGGCGAGTTCCACGTCGTCGGCGTCGCCGAAGATGGTGTCGTCGCTGAGAATGATGCGGTCGGCGAAGCCGCCGGCTGCGGTGACGCCGCCCTGGTTGGTGACGTTCCAGCGGACCTCGATGGCCTCGCCGCCGCGGCCGGTCAGCGGGGCCTGGATGCCGGAGACGACCAGGTCGGCGTAGGTTCTCGCCTGCGCGGTGAACTGGAGGGTCGCGCTGTTGTTGCCATCCGCATTGCCGCCCGTCTCGTTCAGCTCGACCACCGAGTTCTGGCCGTTCGTGTTCTGGTCGGTGGCGATCTGCACTTCGAAGCGCCCGGTGCCGCGCAGGCCGTCGGGCAGCGTGAAGGAGAGGCTGCGCGCCAGCACCCCGCCGGGCCCGAGCAGCGTATTGCCGGGCGCGGTCGGGTTGTAGATCACTGCCTGGTCGAGCACGCGCTCGCCGGTGTCGAGGTTCCGGACGATGACGCGGTCGGTCCACCCTGCGGGCACCGTGGCGACACCGACGTTGACGTCCTCCCAGCGTACGGTGACAGTCCCCCCGGCGCTGATCGTCGTCTGATCGAGCGTGACGTTCCGCACGACGAGGTCGGGCGCGGAGACGACGGTGATGCGCTGGCTGTTGTTGGCTTCGCCGGTGTCCTGCGGGTTGGCCTCGAACACCTCGCCGGCAGAATCGGTGGCGACGATGAACTCCATCTGCCCCGTGCCGAGCGTGCCCGCGGGCCACGTGAACGTGAAGCTGCGTTCACGATTGGCGCCAGCGGCCAGCGCGCCTTCCACCGCGACGGTGTGCCGGCTCGTGCCGGAGGCCACCGTCTGACCGGTCGTGGTGTTGCGGACTGTGATCGTGTCCGTCCAGGGCGCGGCGGCAGAGGCCTCCCCGGCGTTCTCGACACGCCACGTCACCGTGACGCTCTGCCCCGCCTGCCAGGCACCCGCCGGGGTGACCGTGAGGCCCGCCACGCGAAGATCCGGATAGGGCGAAGCCAGCGAGACGCGCGACACCGAGGCGGTGTTGTTGTTCTCCGCGAGGGCGCCACCGCTCTCCTCCACGACATTGGACACGTCGGTGGCGACTTCGAAGCGCAGATTGCCCACACCCTGATTGCCGGCGGGCAGGTCGAAGGTGACCTGCCGCGTCCGACGCTCGCCCGCCTGCAGCGGCGCGCTGGCGCCCGCGCCGAGGTCGTCGTAGCTCACCAGCAGGTTTCGGATGAGTTCGCCGCGGTCCGCGTTGCGGACGAGCACGCGATCGAGCCACGGCGCGTTCGCCGGCTCCGACCCGCTGTTGACGATCTCCCAGGCCACCGTCACGGAACCGCCGGCGCGCAGATCGCCTCCCGGTGCCGTGACCGTGATGTTCTGCACGACGAGATCCGGGCCCGGCAGGGTTCCCAGGCCGCCGATCATGATGCGGTCCTGCTGGGGCACGGGCTGCACGTTGAACGCGAAGTTGCTGGTGCCGCCGGTGTAATAGGGACCTTCCACGAGCAGCGTGTAGGTGCCGGTGTAGGCGAGCGTCGTGACGTCCACGTCGCCGTTGTTCATGTACGTCGGCCCCCACATCGGACGGCCGTACGGATCGAGCAGGCGCCAGTAGACATCCGAACCGGTGTTCGAGGTCCGGTCAAAGAAGAACCGGTCTCCCGCGGTCGCGGAGAACCGGTAGGTGTTGGTGGCGGCGGCCGGACTCAGGGTGCCGGTCACGAGCGTGCCGGGCTCGATGGCCGCGGCCTGGCCGAGATCGAGCAGCCGCAGGGCATAGGCCGTGTTGCCGTCGACGGTGGAGTCGACCGTCAGGACGTAGTCGCCCGGGACGAGGTCGAGCACGTTCAGTCCGTAGACGGAATCTGCGGTATAGAGCCGCTGGTTCGCGACGAGGGTACCGCGCGGTCCGGACAGGGACCAGAGGATCTCGGAGCTGCCGGTCTGCGAGTCGAGATACACGCGCCGGCCTTCCGTGAGCGTAAACGTGTAGGCGTGGGTCGCGATGGCGTCGAGCGTTCCGGACACGGTCGCGCCGAGCTGCATGGGCGCGGTCTGCGGCGCGGCCTCGGCCACCCGGAAACCGTAGGTGGCGGTACCGGTCACGTAGTAGCGACCTTCGATCAGCAGCGTCCAGTTGCCCGCATACGGCAGCGTGACGGGGCCGATGTCGCCACTCGACATGGCGCTGGGGCCCCAGTACGGACGGCCGAAGGGATCGAGCAGACGCCACCGGGTGTCGCCGCCGGCGTTGGCGGTGCGGTCGAAGTACAACCGGTCGCCCACGTCGCCGTCAAAGCGGAAGAGCGCGGTCGCGTTGGCGGGGTCGAGCGTGCCGGTGACCGCCTCGCCGATGGCGACCGGCGTGGCCGTATCGAGATCGACGAACCGGAATCCGTAGGCCGACGTGCCGTCGTTGGCGTCGTCCACCGTGAGGCGGTAGGTCCCGGCGACCAGATCGAGCAGTGTGAGCGCCTCCAGGGAATCGGAGTCGTACAGGAGCGCGTTGTCGACCACCACCCCGCGGGGACCGGTGAGCGTCCAGCGCACGGTGGTGCTGTTCGTGAGGTTGTCGAAGTACACGCGCGTGTTGGCGGCGACCTCCATCACGTACACGTCCCGTTCACCGGGCTGGTCGATCCGGCCGTTCACCGCGGTGCCGAGCGTGGCAGTCGCCTCCTGCACCGCCACCGGGCGAACGTTGACCGAGTACGCGGCCGTCCCGGTCGTGTAGGCGCGACCCTCCACGAGAAGCGTGTAGGTGCCGTCCAGGGTAAGGGTCGTGAAGTCGACGTCCCCGTTGCCGTTGGTGTTGGCCGGGCCCCAGACGAGCCGGCCCAGCGGGTCGACGAGCCGCCAGTAGACGTCGCCCCGCGCACGGCCTTCCATGTCGAAATAAAAACTGTCGCCGGCGCTGGCGCTGAATCGGTAGGCGTCGGTCTCGTTCGCGGGGTCGAGCGTGCCCGCCACCGCCACGCCGGGCGTGAGCTGCGTGGCGGCGCCGAGGTCGAGTACCCTGAACGAATACGCACCGACCGCACCGTTCACCTGGAACACGTAGGTGCCCGCGGGCGCCGTCACGAGAGACAGGTTTTCGATCGAATCGGTGTCGTTGAAAGGACGGCCCGAATAGAGTGTGCCCGTGGGGCCGGTGAGGCTCCACCGGATGCCCGCCGTGTTGACCAGCGAGTCGATGTAGAGGCGCTTCGCTTCGGTGAGCGTGAAGGTGTAGCGGTCGAGTTCGTTGACTGCGCCCAGATTGGACGACACGGTCTGCCCGAACACGATCGCGGGGAGCGCTTCGGCCACGCCCGCTTCGGTGGTGACGACGATGTTGTCGAGATCGTGATTGGCCGTCTGCCCGCCCGAGTACGCGGCGAACGCCAGACGCGCGTCGTCGAGGTCCAGCCCGCTGATGAAGTAGTTGCTGATCGGCGTGACTTCAGCGCCGCCCGCCGGTGTGAGAACGACCGTGACCGTGGCGCCGCCGCTCACCCGCTGCAGCACGACCCGCGCATGATTGAAGGACCCGTTGGCGAGATCGAAACCGGGGTCCGGGAATTCGGCGAGTTGTACGCCGTCGTAATGCAGCGAGAGGTGGTTGTTGTTCACCTCGCTGTTATTGAAGATGTCGAAGCCGATGCCGAAGCTCTTCGCCAGATTCGGGTTGGGTCCGAAGACCGGGACCACGCCGCCCTCGCCCCAGGTGTCGGCGTCCAGCCAAGCCAGACCGAAGCCGTCGGCGCGGCCGCTGCCCGGCTGCATGCGGAAGTCAAAGTCGATGGCCACGCGGCCGAAGGGCCCGGTCGCGGTCACCGGGAAGCCGATGGAGTTGTTGCTCTGCGACGTCGTGTTGGCGAGCCGCAGGAAGCGCCCGGTCGGACCGCCGTCCAGCACCTGGGCCGCGGCACCACTCGCGTTGAACAGGCTGTAGGCCATGCCCGCGCTGTCGAAGTTCTGCGACGACGCGCCGGTCGTGTTGTCCTGGCCGGCGTCCGCGACGCGGAAGCCGTAGTCGACGGCGGTGCCCTCGGTGCGCCGCCCTTCGATGAGCAGGTAATACTCGCCGGCGAACGGCATGGTGAACACGCCAGCGGAGGCGAAGGCCGAAGGCCCGAACACGGTGCCGCCGAACGGATGCACGAGCCGCCAGAATGGCGAGTTGCGGCTCTCGTTAAGCATCAGGAAGTTGAGCCGGTCGCGCGCCGAGGCGGTGAACCGGTACACGTCCGTCTCGTTGCCCGGATCGAGACGCCCCGACACATCGGTGTCGGTGGTGATTGCCGTCGCCGCGGAGAGGTCGAACATCGCGAAGGCGTAGTCGCCGACCGCGTCGTCCGCGCCGTCCACGGTGAGCGCATAGGTGCCTGCCGCGAGTCGCAGCACGGGGCTCGCCGCGAAGTCCGCGGAGTCGCTCTGGTCGAAGCGACGGGACGACACCACGGCGCCCGTCGGCCCGGTCAGGTTCCAGAGAACATCGCTGCGATCGGTGCGCGCATCGAAGAGCAGCGTGCGATCGCCGCTGAGCGTGAAGGTGTAGCGATGCTGGTCGCCGACCCCGGCGAGCGAGGCCGCAACGGGAACGCCGAAGGCGAGCGCGTTCGTCGTCGTCGCGGGGCGGCCGAGGCGGAAGCTGTAGCCGGCATTGCCTTCGTTGGCGTACCGGCCCTCGATCAGCAGCGTGTAGGTGCCGCCGCGGATGAGCGGCCCCGTCTCGCGATCGCTGAACCCGGCGGTGCCCAGCACCGTCCGGCCGTCGGCGTCGAGCAGACGCCAGTAGAGGCTGCCGTTCGAACTGCTGATGGCGTCGAGAAAGAGCGAATCGCCGGCGGCGGCCTCGAAGCGATAGACGTCGGTCTCGCTGGCCGGCCGAAGCGTGGCGTCGATCCGGGTGCCGACAGCGATGGGTGTCGCGATCGCGAGCGGCAGCAGGCGGAATCGGTACTCGCCCGTGAGGTCGCCCCTGCCCTCCACGGTCAGCGTGTAGTCGCCCGCCGCGAGGGTGTAGAGACTGGAAGCGTCGATGGCATCGCTCGACCGGAACGACCGGTCGGACGTCACGACGCCACGCGGCCCGGTGAGGCTCCAGCGCACGTTATCGGTGTTGACGAGCGAGTCGAAGACGACGCGCGTCTCCGCCGCGAGCGAAAAGGTGTGCTGCACCCGCTGCGCGACTTCGGCGATGCGTCCGATGACGACACCCGAGGTGGCAGCGACCACGGCGCCGTCATGATCGCCCGCCGAGTCGGCGACCGCGGCGCCCGACAGCTCGTCGAGGCGCCAGTTGGCAATGAGGCCGGCCGTGCCGGCAGCGAGGGTCTCGTTGCGGGACTGGGCGATCTGCTCGACCGTGCGCGCGCCGTTCCACAACCGCACATCGTCGAACGACCCGCGGAAGTACGCGTAAGAGGGCGCGAACTCCGACGTGCCGCCGATCATCAGCGGACTCGTGCTGGGCCATGCGGCCGGCAGCGTCGACACGCTGCGGTTCGCCGCCGAGACGCCGTCCACCACGACGCCCAGCGTGCGCGCGGTGCGGTCCACCACGAGCGCCACGTGATGCCATTGACCGGCCTTGATGAGGCCGCTCGCCGTGTTCACGGTGTTGTTGGCCACGCCCGTACCGACCGAGGCGTGCAGATAGCCGGAAGCGTTGAGCCACAGGGAAGCGGTGCGACGATTCGGTTCGCTGTCGTCGCCCTTGAAGAACACCGGCATCCAGTCGTTGGCGAAGCTGTCGACGCGGATCCAGCCTTCCCAGGTCAGCGAACCCGAGAGCGAAAGATCGGCATCGTGGGGAATCTCCAGGTACTGCAGGCCGTTCAGCGAGACGGCACCGCCGCGCACACCCTCGATGTGGTTCACGCCCATGCCGGACGACTCGCCGGGAACGATGGGCTGCACGACGTCCGTCGCGCGGACCACGCGGAAACCGAAGTTCCCCGCGGAAGCCGGGCTGATGCCGCCCTCGACGAGCAGGGTGTAGGCCCCGGTGTAGGCGAGTTCGTAACGACCCGCGTCGCTGCCCATCGAGCTCTGACCCCATACCGTCCGGCCATAGGGATCGAGCAGGCGCCAGTAGGTATTGCCCACGTTGCCGACGGTCGAGTCGAAGTACACGCGATCGCCTGCCTGCACGTCGATGCGGAACGCCTGCGTCGACGCGGCAGGTGTCAGCACACCAGTGACATTCGCACCGTAGGCGACGGTCGTCGCATCGCCGAGATCCAGCACGCGAAACTGGAACGCGCCGGTCGTCTCGCCGGTGCCGTCAACGGTGAGCAGGTAATCGCCCGCCACGAGATCGTAAAGGCTCGTGCCGGAATAGGAATCGCTCTGGCTGAACGGACGAGCGGAATCGACGGTGCCCCTGGGTCCGGTGAGCGTCCATCGGATCCGGCCATCGTTCGTGAGCGAGTCGAACGCCACGCGCGTCTCGGCGTCCAGCGTGAACGCGAAGGCGCGCCGCTGTCCGGCGTGCTCGAGAGTGCCGCTCACGATCTCGCCCAGCACCAGGGTGGACGCAGCGTCATCCACACGGTTGAGAGCGAACGTGTAGCTGGACGGCTGATCGTTGTAGACGCGGCCTTCCAGGGCCACCAGGTAAGTGCCCGTGCGCAGCGCAGTAAAGACGTCGATGTCGTTGAAGTTGGACGGGCCGTAGAGGAGTGCACCGTTCGGGTCGAACATGCGCACCGAGAAGCTGTCGCCCGACAGCGCCTGCCGGTCGAAGTAGAAGCGCTCGCCGGCCTGGGCCTCGAAGCGGTAGAGGCGAGTCTCGTACGACGGGAATGCGGGGAGCGCGCCGTTATTCGCCGCTGCGGAACGATCCGGCACGGTGATCCCGGAGGCTTCGTCGAAGCTCCAGTAGCCCACGAGCCCCGCTTCCGATCCGGTGAGGGCGCGACGGTAGTTGGCGGCGATCTCCGCGGCGCTCCGCGCGACGTTCCAGACGCGGACTTCGTCCAGCTGGCCGCGCCACGGGAAGCCGCCCGCGCCGCCGGCGATCCGCAGCGGCTGGACGCTGTGCGTGATCGCGGCCGTGTAGGAGCGCGATGCCACCAGTTCGCCGTTGGCGTAGAGCTTCAGTTCCGCGCCGTCGTAGGTGCCCGCGACGTGGGTCCACTGCTCCACGGCGAGCGGGATGGACAGCTCGACGGCGCTGTAGTTGTTCACGAAGAAGTGCAGCCGGCCGTCGGGATAGATCGCCAGTCCGTAACCGTCGTTCCACGCGCTGTTCGTGCTTTTCATGAGCACGGAGTCCCACGTGGAAGCTCCCGAGCCGCGCGAAATCCAGGATTCGATGGTGAGCTGGGCGGGCTTCAGCGAGGCGCTGTCCGCCACTGTTACGGTGCGATTGAAGCTGCGCGTGTCGAGCGCGAGATTGCCGCTGCCTGCGCCCTGCAGCGGCGCGCCAGAGAGCGGGCGCATCAGTTGCGATCCGACGCCGGCATCGCCGAGGGATCCGGACACCACGTCGAGCGGTGCGAACAGCGTCGCGGCTGCGGTATCGAGCAGTCGGAAGCCGTAACCACCGGTGAAGTCGCCGGAGCCGTCGACGGTGAGCGTGTAGCTGCCGGCGACGAGCTGCAGCAGGCTGTTGCCGCTCACATCGTAGGAGTCCGAGCTCTGGAAGCTGCGCGGGGACACGACCGTGCCGCGGGGCCCCGTGAGACTCCAGAAGACCGACGACAGATTGCCGAGCGCGTCGAACAGCATCTGGGTGTCGGCCGCCAGATCGAACCGGTAAGCGACCTTCTGGCCCGCGTGATCGATGCGGTCGAACACCACTTCGCCCGGCACCAGGGTGTCCTCGCGATCGGCGATAGGCACCAGATCGAACGAGAAGGCCGACGCGCCGGACGCCGTGGCGCGCCCTTCGATGAGCACGGTGTAGGTTCCGTCATAGTCGAGCGTGAGTTCGCCGCCGTCGCCGGTGAAGTTGCTGGCGCCGAATACGGCGCGGCCGAACGGGTCGATGACCCGCCACGCCTTCTCGGCGCCGGAGCGCGATACCAGGTCCAGGAACACGCGGTCTCCCGCTTCCGCGGTGAACCGGTAGAGCGCGGACCCGTTGGCGGGATCGAGCGAACCCGAGACCGCGATGCCAGGCGTGAATTCCTGGGCTTGTGCGACATCGCGCAGGCGGAAGCCGTAGGCGCCTGCGGCGTCTCCCGACCCGTCGACGGTGAGCCGATAGTCGCCGGGGCCGAGGTCCATCAGGAACAGGCCGTCGTTGGCGTCCGACTGGCCGAAAGCACGGTCGAGGGCGACAGTGCCCCGCGGTCCCTGCAGGGTCCAGCGCATTCCGCTGCCGGCCGTGAGCGAATCGAAGTACACCCGCCGGGACTCGGTGAGCGAAAAGGTGTAGACGTCGCGTTGGCCCGCGTGGGCGATGTCCCCGGCGATGTTGGCATCGAGTGTGAGCGTGGCCGCATCGTCTGTAACGGGCTGCAGGACGAAGCTGTAGTTGACTGACCCGACGTACAGCGTCGTCCAGACGCGGGATTCCGCGATCAGTGTGTAGGTTCCGCCGAGCGGAAGCTCGAACACGTCGCGATCGTTGAGGAAGATCGGACCGAACACCTGGCGCCCGTTGGGATCCACGAGACGCCAGGAGAACCAGTCCGATCCGACGTTGCCGGAAAGGTCACGGCGATCGAGGAAGAAGCGCCCGCCGCCCGCGGGCACGGTGAAGCGGTAGAGGTCTGTTTCGTTGGCGGGCGAGAACTGCGCGGTGACGACTTCACCGGCGTTGATGGCGGTCGCCGAGGCGAGATCGAGCAGGCGGAAGCTGTACGCGCCGGTTGTCGCGCCCTGCCCCGAGATGCGGATCTGATAGGTGCCCGGCACGACGAGTTCCGCGACCACCGTGGTGTCGCCGAGTTCGAAGGACTCCGACTGATAAGTCGAACGCGTGCCCACTTCGACACCGCGCGGTCCCACGAGCGACCACTGGAATACAGTGGTGTTGTTGGGGGAGAACGAATCGAACACGACGCGGGTGGGGGACGTGACCTCGAAGACGAACGTGTCGTTCTCACCGGCGGCACTCAATGTGCCGGTCACCGTGGTGCCGAGCTGGATCGCCGTCCCGGTCAGGGCCTCCGGCGGCGTGTTGCCGAGGAGATTCACCGCAAAGCGGAAGTCGGAAGGCGACTGCGAGAAATAGCGGCCTTCGAACAGCAGCGTGTACGTCCCGCCGAGTGCGAGCGAGATGGGGCCCGTGTCGTCGAGGAACCCGGGACCCTGCACCAGCCGGCCGGTGGAGTCGATCAGTCGCCAGTAGAGCCCGTCCCCCGTGAGTGCGAGACGGTCGATCGCGATGCGGTCGCCGGCCACCGCGTTGAAGCGATAGGCGACGCTGGCCGACGCCGGATCGAGGCGACCCGTGACCTCGACACCCCGCTCGATGACGGTGGCTGCGGCGAGATCGAGCAGCCGCAGCGTGAACGCGCCGGTGGCGTCAGCGCTGCCGTCGATGGTGAGGCGGTAGTCGCCGGCCGGCAGGTCCAGGATGGTGTTGAAGTTGGCATCGGCGGAGTCGGACTGCGACAGCGGACGACCGGAAACCTCGACGCCGCGCGGACCGGACAGGGACCAGTTGAACTGGTTGCCCAGGGTGAGGATGTCCAGAACGACCTTGGCCGACGCGGCAAGCGAGAAGGTATACGTCGACAGAGCGCCCGGCTGGGGGATCGTGCCGTTCACCGTGGTGCCCAGGGAGATCGGCGCGATCGTCTCGGCCACACGATGCAGGGCGAACTCGTAACTGGCGCCGTGGACGTTGGGACCGTATCCCTCGATCGCGAGCACGTAGGCGCCGGTGAACTCGGTGGTGAAGCTGTCGATGTCGCCGAAGCCCGTCGGTGAAAGCACCTGGTTGCCGAAGGGATCGAGGAGCCGCATCGACAGGTTCTCGCCCGCGAAGGCGAGACGGTCGAGGAAGTAGCGCGCACCGGCCGTCGCGTCGAACCGGTAGAGATGGGTCTCGATGGCGGGCGCACCGACGATGGTGCCGTTGCGGCCGGCGCCGGACGAGTCGAGCAGCGTGGTACCGGAGGCCTCCTCGAAGCGCCAGTAACCCGCGAGACCGCTCTGGGTGCCCGTCAGCATGCGGCGGTAGTTGGCCGCGATCTCGGCTGCGCTGCGCGCGACGGTCCATACGCGGATCTCGTCGAGACTGCCCTGGAAATCCTGCTCCAGCAGTTGCCGCCCGCCGACGCGCAGTTCATCGGCGTTGGTGTGCGCGTCCCCGATGTCGCCTGCGCCCTCGTACGTGTGAACCTCGACACCGTTGGCGTAGGTCGTCACGCGGCCCGCGTCGTACACGATGGCGATGTGCGTCCACTCGGCGAGCGGCGCCACGTAGCCGGTGTTGACCCAGGTCCAGCCTGGGGACTCATTCGCGAAAGCCCACTGGATGGTGCCGTCGGCGAAGCGCGCGATCTCGTACTCGCCTTCCTTGTTGAAGAGGATGCCGCCGGCCACGCCGTCGGTGCCGGGGCCCGTCGGGCGGATCCATCCCTCCACGGTGAGCTTGCCGTCCGCCGCGAACGCGGGGTCCGCGCCCATGACCAGCGCGACGCTGCCTGCGCCGTCGAGCGTCATCGAACGTCCGGGGCCGGTGATCAGTCCTGTCAGGGGCGCGCCGGCGTTCGCACGCAGGCGGGCTTCGGTGCGGCCCTGGTCGTCCAGGGTGGCGGTGACCCGCTCGCCGAGCGTGAGGGCCCGGACACTGGAGAGAGTGAACAACTGGAAGCCGAAGCCGCCGGTAGCATCATCGACGCCGCGCACGGTCAGGGTGTAGGTCCCGGCACTCAACGCGAGCACCGGATTCGCATTGAAGAGGTATGAATCCGACTGGCCGAAACGGCGTCCGCCTACGAGTTCGCCCCGGGGGCCTTCGAGCGACCATTCGACGTCGTCGCGATAGACGAGGGAATCGAACAGCACCGACGCCGGCTGCGTCACATCGAACTGGTAGCGCACCGAGTTGCCGGGGCTGGTGAGCGTGCCGGCCACGGGCACGTCGAGACTCATCGCTGCCGTGGTCTGGGTGATCGCAAAGACGCCGATGGTGTAGTCGATCGGTGTCGTGACACTGGCGCGTCCTTCGATCAGCAGGGTGTAGCTGCCATCGAATTCGAGCGTGACGGCGCCGCCGTCGTTCGCCAGCGAAGTCGGGCCCCAGACCGTGCGGCCGTAGGGATCGATCAGGCGCCAGTAGGCGTCACCGTTGTGGGCGCGCCGATCGAAGTAGTACTGCCCACCCGCCACCGCGCTGAACCGGTATGCGTCGGTCTCGTTGCCGGGCTCGAGACGCCCGCTGAGCGGCGTACCGAGCGTGATCTCATCCGCCTGGCCCAGGTCGAGCAGGCGGAAACCGTAGGCACCCGTGTTGTCGCCGACACCGTCGATGCTGAGCGTGTAGTCACCGGGCGTGAGTTCGAAGGCCACGGTGCCGGAGCGGTCGACCGAATCGGTGGAACTGAACGGGCGGTCGGCGACGACCACACCGCGCGGCCCTTCGAGCGTCCAGCGCTTGTTGCCGTCGTTGGTGAGGGAGTCGAACACGACCCGCGTCGTGTTTTCGAGAACGAACCCGTAGCGGTCCACCTCGCCCGGCACGTCGATAGCGCCTTCGATCTTCGGCACCAGGCTATCCGCGGAGAGCAGCACGCGGGGCTCCAGCGCTTCGAGCAGAGGCTTCCGCGGAAACGGCGGTCGCTCCGAACCGAGCCATCCGGCGAGGCGCGCCGGCATGCGGGCCGCGAAAGCGGACACACCATGTCGGGGCCAGCGGAGCCAGGGCAGGGCCTTGCGCCGGGGGGTGGATGCATTGCTCGACATGGATCGCCTCTCTTCTGTGGGTCTGGTGGCGCCTCGCCGTCGGCACTGCCGGGCCCCGTTGTCGCGTTCGGGCCAGGGTTCGGACGGTCTTCGGGCCGGCTCATGCCGGCAGGGGGCGCACTCGGTTAGGTCTTATGGATGCGGGCAGGGCGACCGGGGGCCGGTCAGGGGGCGCGGACAGGAGGCCCATGCTGGCGGCCGTAACGGACCACGACAGCGGAGCCGGAAGGGTGTCCAGGGGCGGGGACGGACGTGCGAGTTCGATGCGATGACGGTGCAGGACGCACGACATCGACCGACAGACAAGGGCGAGCAGCCGCTTGGTGCGGCGTGCTTACGTCGGACCGCGTGGCCGAACAGGACTCCATGCGCCTCTCCCGCCTGGCCCGTCCCCGGTGATACACCGGGCGCCGGGTTGGCGAAGCAAATCAAGGGACGGACGCCGTGACGAACCGGGAAACGGTCACACGGGCCCCGCGGCCGGCACAGGCCGACCGCCATGATTCTTCCCTCGCCCGGCACTTTCCCGATGAAGACCGGGAAGCCCGAGCATTCTTGTTTGCCGGTGAGGAGCCGGGGCCCGCGAAACCGCGGAAGACCCCGTTGGATATGGTCTCCCCTCACTTCATTTTATGGTTTGAAACTACCCCAAAGTGTTAGGTTTGTCCACGCGGACAAGCAAGGAATTGCTCCCGAATCTCGCGTTTGCAAAGGAGATTCCGAGAACCGCCCCCGGGGAAGACGAGCAGCCTCTGTGAGGATCTTCCCGCGGCGGCGGACCGGATGGATACCGCCGGTTCAGACGCAGCGGCCGCCGTCGACTTCGATGCAGGTGCCGGTGATGAACTCGGCTTCGTCGGACGCCAGCCACAGCGCGGCATTGGCGATGTCGAGGGGCCTGGAGAGCCGCCCGAGGGGGAAGTTGGTGGCGAACTTCGCGCGGATCGCCGGGATGTCCATCCCCAGGTCAGCCCGGATCGAAGGTGGCGAGTGATCGAAACGACCGCGGGAGCCCGAGGCTCCCGCGATGACGGCGATCCTGCGGGCGCGCCTCGCGCCGGTCAGCGGCAGACGGTCTGCGTGGCCTCGGCGTCCATGGCCTTGTTGCCGACCGTGAGGAGAGGCACCTCATGGCGGACGGCGGTGATCTCCGCCAGGATCGCCACGGCGATCTCGGGCGGGGTCTTGCTGCCGATGCGCAGCCCGACCGGCCCATGCAGGCGGTCGAGTTCGCTCTGCGACAGATCGAATTGCGCGAGACGCTCCCGACGCTTCTGCGTGTTGAGTCGCGAACCGAGCGCGCCGACGTAGAAAGCCGGCGACTTCAGCGCTTCCAGCAATGCGAGGTCGTCGAGCTTGGGATCGTGAGTCACGGCAACGACGGCGCTGTGGCTGTCGAGGGCGAGTTCGACCACCACGTCATCGGGCATCGTCCGCAGCAGTGTCGTGCCGGGGACGTCCCAGGTGACGGCGTATTCCTCGCGCGGATCGCAAACGACCACCTCGTAGTCGAGGGCCTGCGCCATCATCGCGACGTACTTCGAGAGCTGGCCGGCGCCGATGATCAGCAGACGCCAGCGCGGACCGTGAATGGTGGTGAGCTGATTGCCGTCGAAAGCGAGCACGTCGCTGCGCGATGCGGAACGCAGCGTGGCTGCGCCGGTGCCCATATCCAGGTGGCGCGCCACGAGTTCGTGACGATCGATGCCTGCAAGTACGCCCGTGACGGTCGCCTTGTCCTTGACGGGTTCGAGGACCAGTTGCAACCGTCCGCCACAGGGCAGACCAAAGCGCTGCGCGTCTTCCTTGCTGATGCCGTAAATGGTTGCTTCCGGTTTGTCGGCCGCGAGGGAACAGGCGCGGACCTTGTCGATGAGGTCGTCCTCCACACAGCCGCCAGAGACCGAACCGGCCACGAGGCCGTCGCCCCGGACCGCGAGCATGGCGCCAGGCGGGCGAGGGGAAGACCCCCATGTTTCCGTGACCGTGGCGAGCACCACGCGGTGGCCTTCCTCCAGCCAGGCGGCTGCGCTCTTCAGGACCTGCAGATCGACGCTATCCATGTTTCCATCCATGCGTGGCCAACGCGCACCGAAGCGCGACGACCGGTGCCTCCGGCTCCTCCTGCTGGTGCCCGGCGGGGCAGCGCAGGAAAGAGCGAACATTCTCCCGGGATACAACGAACGGCGCAAAGATTGCCCGCGCAGCGAACAAAACCTTCCCGGAAACTGCTGGGAGAGACGATGGCGCCGTTGGTTCAGCCCCGCAACCATTCGGGCGCAACCATGCGGCAATCGCCGCGCAGGCCGGGTTCGACTTCACGCTGGGCCACTCCCCCGATCACGGAGGATGCCTGAAAAAGAAACCGGCCTCAACGACCCCACCCGAGGGTGGAATCGAAAAGGCCGGTTGACTTGCCTACCAGGTCGCCGGCGTGAAACCTACACGCCGGGCCGAAACATCATCAGGCCATTGCGCCCTTGATGTTTTCCGGCGTGAACGGCATACGACGAACACGGATGCCCGTGGCGGCGAAGATGGCGTTACCGACAGCAGCCTGCACGACAGCAGTGGCGGGCTCGCCCAGACCGCCCGGGGGCTGGTCCTTGGCGGCCGCGATCCAGCTGATGTCGATGGACTTCGGCGCTTCGTTCATGCGCACGACTCGGTACTGGTCGAAGTTCATCTGCTCGACGCCACCGTTCTTGATCGTGATCTCGCCGAACAAGCACGCCGACAGACCGAAGATCGTGCAGCTTTCCATCTGCGCAACACCCTGGTCGGGGTGAATGACCGGGCCCGCGTCGACCACGTAGGTGACCTTGTCGACGATCACGTCGTAGTTCTTCGTGACCGACAACTCGACCACCGCAGCCATCACGGTGTTGTAGCCTTCCATCACGGCCACGCCCATGCCACGGCCTTCCGGCAGCTTCTTGCCCCAGCCCGACTTGGCACGCACCTGCTCGAGGACCGTCTTCATCCGGCCACCGACTGCGATGCCAGCAGACAGACCCGACCACTTGTGCTTCTCACCCTGGTACTCGAGGTTGTCGATGCGGTACTGGATCGGGTCCTTGCCAACCGCGTGGGCGACTTCATCCATGAAGCCTTCCACCACGTAGCAGTTCAGGTTGTGGGACACACCACGCCAGTAGCCCACGGTGATGCCCGTATCGTGCATCTGATAGGTCAGCGTGTGGTTCGGCACGGCATACGGGTAGTTGTCGATCGCCTCGAGCGCGAACGGATCGATACCGTCCTTGACGATGCTCGGGAACAGACGCGAGGAAATCGAAGGGCTCGTGCCGTGGTACGTGTAGGCCACCGGCTTGCCGGCTGCGTCCACGCCCATGCGGGCCGTGTACATGCCACCCGGACGGTAGGAGTCGTGCGTGAGGTCGTCTTCACGGCTCCAGACCATCTTGACCGGGGCGCCGACAGCCTTGGAGATTTCGGCGGCGTCGATGGTGTAGTCCACTTCCACGCGACGACCGAAACCGCCACCCAGGAAGGTGGTGATCACATTGACCTGCTCGGGCTTGAGGCCCGTGGCACCGGCCACGACGAACGGCACCAGCTGCTGGAACTGGGTCGGGGTGATGATCGTCGCGCCATCGGCACGAACGTCGGCCACCGTGTTCATCGGCTCCATCGGGGAGTGCGACAGGAACGGGAGGATGTAGGTCGCTTCGTAGACCTTGGCGGCACCCTTCATCGCGCTGCCGGCATCGCCGGCTTCACGGAAGACGGCACCGGGCTGGCTCGAGGCTTCCTTGATGCCGGCCCACACCTTGCCCATGTCGTTGTTGGCGTTCGGGCCTTCGTCCCAGGTGATCTGGAGGAGGTCCTTGGCCTTCTTGGCCTGCCAGTAGGAATCGGCCACGACGGCGACACCACGGCTGTACTGGACGACGGCCTTCACGCCGGGCATGTTCTTGGCGCGGGAGTCGTCGAAGCTGCCAACCTTGCCACCGATCATGGGGGGCATGGCCACAGCGGCGTACAGCATGTTGGGCACGCGCACGTCGATACCGAACGTGGCGGTACCGGCAACCTTGGCGGGCGTGTCGAGGCGCTTCTGGGCCTTGTTACCGACTTGCTTGAACTCGGAAACGGGCTTCAGGGGAACGTCCTTCGGCACTTCCATCTTGGAAGCGGCTTCGGCGACCTGACCGTAGGTGGCCTTCTTTCCGCCGGGGCCGGTGATCGAACCACCGGCGGCCTTGCACTGGCCGGCATCGACGCCCCACTGCTGGGCAGCGGCACCGACGAGCATCATGCGGGCGGAGGCACCGGCCTTGCGCAGCTTTTCCCAGGCGTCACGCACCGAGGTCGAACCACCGGTGAGCTGACCGCCGAGCAGGGCGTTGATGTAGACCTCGGCGGGCGGCGCGAACTCGACCTTGATCTTGTTCACGTCGACTTCGAGTTCTTCCGCGATGAGCATGGCGAGGGACGTGTAGACGTCCTGGCCCATTTCGGAACGGGCGCACATCACGGTGATGGAGTTGTCGGTACCGATCTTCACCCAGGCGTTAGGCTGGTGGGTGGCGGCTTGCGCCTCGGCAACCTTCGAAGCACCCGGCAGGTAGAAACCGAGCGCGAGGCCACCGCCGACTGCAGCGGAGCCCTTCAGGAAATCACGACGAGCTGGCATGTTGGTGTGTTCCATGGTCTCTGCCTCCTCGATTAAGCCTTCGCGGCCGACTTGATGGCGGCGCGGATGCGGGGGTACGTACCGCAACGGCAGATGTTGCCGGACATCCAGGCGTCGATGTCGGCGTCGGAGGGGCGCTTGTTGTTCGCGAGCAGCGCGGCCGCCTGCATCATCTGGCCGGGCTGGCAGTAACCGCACTGGGGAACATCGAGGGCAACCCAGGCCTTCTTGACCGGGTGCGTGGCCGCGAGGCCTTCGATGGTCGTCACTTTCTGGCCGGCAACGGAGCCCGCAGAAGTCTGGCAGGAACGAACGGCCATGCCGTTCAGGTGCACGGTACAGGCACCGCAAAGCGCCTTGCCGCAACCGAACTTGGTGCCGGTCATGCCCAGGGTGTCGCGCAGGACCCAAAGGAGCGGAGTGTCGGGTGCGACATCCACGCTCGCTTGTTTCCCGTTCAGATTAAAAGAGATATTCATTACAGAACTCCCCCTTTCGGTCGGAAACGTGAGGTTAATTGACTACGCCGTCCTACATACTGCAAGACGGCGGGACGTTACACGAAGCCATAGACGCTTTCAACCGTTGTACAGACGATTCGTCGAGCCCTGAACGTATTGATCTGCTTTATATTTTCTCGGATACAGCGAGGCGACCTCAACGCCGTGGCAGGAATCGTGCGAGGCCTTCGGCGATCCCTCGGGCAATCATCGACTTGCAGGTTTGTTGCGTCGCAGCAATGGCGCGGAAAGCGTCCGGATCCGGGGGAATCCCCCGCCACCCGGCATATCGCGCAGGGTGCAGGGAATTCCCGGGTCGGCGCGATCTGCCGGGCTCAGCGATGCTGGTGCTTGCGCAGTTCGAACTTGGCAAGCTGGTTGCGGTGGACTTCGTCCGGGCCGTCCGCGAGGCGCAGCGTCCGGTTCCAGGAGTACATCCAGGCTAGCGGGAACACGTCGGACACCCCGCCGCCGCCGTGGGCCTGGATCGCCCAGTCGATGATCTGCTGGGCCATGTTCGGTGCGACGATCTTGATCATGGCGATCTCGGCGCGGGCCGCCTTGTTGCCGACCGTATCCATCATGGACGCGGCCTTGAGCGTGAGCAGTCGGGCCTGGTCGATCATGCAGCGCGACTCGGCGATGCGCTCGTGCCACACGCTCTGCTCGGACACCGGCTTGCCGAAGGCGACCCGGCTCGACAGACGCTTGCACATCAGTTCCAGGGCCCGTTCGGCCTGACCGATGATGCGCATGCAGTGGTGGATGCGGCCCGGCCCGAGGCGGCCCTGCGCGATCTCGAACCCGCGACCCTCGCCCAGCAGCATGTTGGTGACCGGCACGCGAACGTTGTCCAGTTCGACTTCCATGTGGCCGTGCGGCGCGTCGTCGTAGCCGAACACGCTCAGGTGGCGCAGCACCTTGTAGCCCTTAGCATCCGAGGGCACGAGGATCATCGACTGCTGCTTGTGGCGGTCCGCGTTGTCCGGATCGGTCTTGCCCATCACGATGTTGATCTTGCAGCGCGGATCGCCCGCGCCGGACGACCACCACTTGCGGCCGTTCACCACGTATTCGTTGCCCTCGCGGCGGATGCTGCACTGGATGTTCGTCGCATCGGACGACGCGACTTCCGGTTCGGTCATGAGGAAGGCCGAGCGGATCTTTCCGTCCAGCAGCGGCTCAAGCCACTGCTTCTGCTGCTCGGGAGTGCCGTAGCGGATCAGCACTTCCATGTTGCCCGTGTCTGGCGCGGAGCAGTTGAAGACCTCGGGCGAGAAGCTGGCGCGCCCCATGATCTCGCACAGGGGGGCGTATTCCAGGTTCGTGAGCTGGCCGCCATGATCCACGGGGCGCCACAGGTTCCACAGCCCGACGGCACGGGACTTCTGCTTGAGCTCCTCGATGATCTTCGTGGGGACCCATGCGTTGCCCGCCCGGCGGTTCGCCTCGATCTCTTCGAAGAAACGCTGCTCGTTCGGGTAGATGTGCTCGTCCATGAACGCGGAGAGCCGCGACTGGAGATCCTTCACCTTCGGTGAAAACTCGAAATCCATGGTGTTTCCCTGTGAGATGGACGCTGCCACTGGCGCGGCGCCGACAATGCCGGCGTGACGCCGGGCTTCCGTGAATATGCCCGCTCTCCCCGACCCCGGAATTGAGCAGGCGCAAAAGTATGCCACCGGCGCCCTTGGGCCGGGGCACACCGTGTCGAGGCACTATTGCGAGGGGTCCCGCCCTTCGAGCGCAGCGATGCGCTCACGCAACGCGGCCGGCACCGGTGCCGATGTTCGCGTCGCGGGGTCTGCGTTCACGTAGATCACCTCGCCGCTCACCAGATGATCCGCGTCGCGATGGATCTCGATCGCGAAGTTCATGCTGGAGCGCCCGATGCGGGCCACGCGCACGCACACCTCCAGTTCGTCGTCGTACTCGGCCGAACGGTGGTACTCCACCGTGGACTTCACTACGTAGAGATCGCTTCCCTGGTCGAGAAGACCCTGCGGATACGGGAAGCCGGTGGCGCGCCAGTACTCGGTGATGCCGACATCGAAGTACAAAAGGTAGTGCCCGTTGAAGACGATGCCCTGCTTGTCCACCTCGGCCCACCGGACCCGGAGGGGATGCGCAAAACGGAAGTCGGAACGGGCCATGGCAGCGGGCGGCGAGCGCCCCGGTCGGTGAAGACAGGCGCGAGTATCCCGCAAAGGCCCGCGCTCCTGCCACTCCCGGAGCGGGCGCGGATGTGATCCAATCCGCGGGCGAGCCCGATCCGATGGTGCAGCAATGCCATCTGCCCGGGCTCTGCCCAAGCCGTGTCCGGAGCTTCCATGCCCGCCCTGCCCACGCTGTTCGTTTCCCACGGCGCGCCCACGTTTGCACTCGATCCCGGGCTGGCCGGCGCGCGCCTGAAGCGCGTGGGGCGGGAGATCCCGCGGCCGCTGGGCATCCTGGTGGTGTCCGCCCACTGGGAGACCGACCGGCCGACCGTCGGCATGGCCGAGCAACCGCATACGATCCACGACTTCTACGGCTTTCCCGAGCCGCTGTACCGGCTGCGTTATCCCGCCCCGCGTGCGACTTTCGTTGCCATGCGCACCCGGGAGCTTCTGGCCGGCGCGGGCATTTCCACCGAGATGGACGCCCAGCAGGGCCTCGACCACGGCGCGTGGGTCCCGCTGATGCATCTGTATCCCGACGCGGACATCCCGGTCACGCAGCTGTCGATCCAGACGGCCCTCGGCCCCGCCCATCACTGGAAGCTCGGGCAGGCGCTGGCGCCCCTGTGCGACGAAGGCATCCTCATCCTCGGTTCCGGCAGCGTCACGCACAATCTGCGCGAGTTCCGCTCCCTGCCCGAGGATTCCGGCGAGGCGCCCTACGTGAAGGAATTCCGCGAGTGGGTCGCCGACCGGATCGAGACCCACGACTACGCGACGCTGCGCGACTACCGCGCCCAGGCGCCCCATGCCGAGCGCGCGCACCCGACCGAGGACCACTTCGTGCCGCTGTTCGTCGCGCTGGGTGCCGCAGCAAGCGCGGAACGCCACACCCGCCTGCACGGCGGTGTCACCTTCGGCGTGATCGGCATGGACAGCTACGTGTTCGCCGCGGAACGCTCCCTGTCCTGATCGGGTTCAGTCGTAACGCCGGGTGATCGTCTCCGCGACCATCGCGGGCTTGGCGGCGCCTTCGCGCTCCATCGTGACTTCCCACACCATCTGCACGCCGCGATCGATGCGCTCCACCTTGCCGAGAACGAAGCGCGCGCGCAGGCGGCTGCCCACGGGAACCGCATCCGTGAAGCGGACCCGGTTGGTGCCGTAGTTGACGCCCATGCGCGAGTTCGGAAACGCGAACGTGTCCTGCGAGAACTTCGCGAGGAGCGATAGCGTCAGAAAGCCGTGCGCGATCGGCGTGCCATAGGGTGACTCTCGCTTCGCGCGTTCCACATCGACGTGGATCCACTGATGATCGCCGGTCGCCTCGGCGAACTTGTCGATCCGCTCCTGGGTGATGTCGACCCAGTCGCTCACGGCGACCTCGGTACCGACGAGAGGCATCAGTTCATCGAACGACTGGAATTCACGGCGCGGCATGGCGGATTCGCTGCGGAGAGTATCGGGGAGCGGTGATTATGGCCCACCGCATCGCTGGCGGGCTTCCGGTCGTGGCAAGATCGGCGCCATCGACTTCACGAGGATAACGTCATGCCCCGAATTCACGCGCTTGGAACGCTTCTGGTCGCCGCCACGCTGAGTCACGCGCTGCCTGCCGCGGCGCAGTTGTCCGTCTCGTCCAGCATGGATCGCTGGTTCTTCGGCGGCGGTGTGGGACTCGGCTTCGGCGATGCGACCTACGTCAACGTCTCGCCGTTTGCAGGCTACCGGCTGACAGACGACTTCTCCATCGGTGCGGGGCTGCAATACCGCTACCGCAACGACACCCGCTTCAGCCGCGATCTGTCGACCACCGACTACGGCACGAACATTTTCGCGCGCTATCGCGTGTTCGGCCCGGCGTTCGTGCACGCGGAGTACGAGTACCTGAGCTTCCAGTACTACACGTCCGCCCAGTCCAAGCAGCGCACCGGGGTATCGAGCCTGCTCGCGGGCGGGGGCATCTCGCAGCCGATCGGCAGCAACGCCTCCATGTTCGCTCTCGTGCTCTACAACCTGAGCTACTCGGGTTACAGCAATCCGTCGCCGTACTCGAGCCCATGGGTGATCCGCTTCGGGGTGGGCATCGGGTTCTGAGGACCGCGGCATCGGGCGACGTCGGCACGCCGCCCGATACCGCGACTGCTTCAGCGACGGCGACGTGCTCGCAGCGCGATGAGTCCCAGACCGGCGGCGAGGAGTGCGTACGTTTCCGGTTCCGGAATCGCAGCTACCGCCGTATCGGGAAAGTCCGAGAACACCCCGTCCACACCGAGCGCGTAGTAGGCCTCGTACTCTTCGCCCGGCGTCGCGGCGGCCAACTGGTAGCCGATGTTGTCGTTGCGGAACGTCCATGTGTGGACGAGCAGACCGCGCGCGTGCGCGGCCTCGACGACACCGGTGCTGCCGACGACCAGACGGTCCCGTGCATCGAGCACGCCGTTGCCGTCACGGTCCGTCCCGTCGACGACGGTCTTGAGCAGGTAGGGCTTCCAGGGGCCGATGCCATCGGCGTAGGTCGCGACGAAATCCAGACCCTGCGCGCTCAGCAGATCCAGGAAAGTCCGTGTGTCCCCCGCCACCACGAAATCGTACGGCTGCCCATAGGGCGCGGTGAGATCCATCGAGCCATTGGCGTTGACATCGTTGGCGTCCATGAGCTGCACGAGCTTCACACCGGTCTTCCCGTTCAGCTCGCGCAGATTGGCGCTTTCGAAGGACTGGATGAAGACGGGCGCTGAGGCCGTGGTCCATCCGGCGTTGCTCAACGACTGCAGGAGCGGCTCCTCGAGCGACAGACCCAGGTTGTCGTGGAAGGTCGGATGCTTGGTTTCGGGATAGATGCCGATGGTGCGACCGGTCTGGGCGGAGCGGGTCTTCGCGAGCGTGATGACTTCGTCGAGCGTGGGAATCTCGTAGAGACCGTCGAAGGCGTTGTTGCGACCGCGGGTCTGGATCGCGCGGAGCGTCTTGATCTCGGCCAGCGTGAAGTCCGAGGCGAACCAGCCCTCCTCCTGCACGCCGTCGACGACCATCGCATTGCCGCCGGCGATGGTCCGCTTGCGATCGGCGAACTGGGCGAGGTTCTTCACGTTGGTGGTGTTCGTGATGTTGGGCTCGTGCCGGGCAATCAGGAATCCATCCTTCGTCGAGACGAGGTCCGGCTCGATGTAGTCGGCGCCAAGCTCGATCGCCCGCGCGTAGGATTCCAGCGTGTGCTCGGGCAGATAGCCCGAGGCCCCGCGGTGCCCGATCACGATGGGACGGTTGCCGTCCAGCGTATTCCAGGCATGGGCGGAAGTGGCGGTCATTGCCAGCAGGGACAGAACGATGGCGGAACGGACTGACTTCATGGTGGTCTCCCTCGATTTGATTTGATGCAAGACTCTGCGGATCGACGTTATGCGCGAGGCATTTCCGTCACGTGACAGGATTCGTGGTCTTCAGACGTCCGTTCGGACCGGCTACACTCGAAGTCCCCGCAGCCAATGCGTCTCTTCGTGGTTCTCCGTCATGACTTGCCCGATGCACTCCCCGTACGACCGCTCCGCGACGCGCCAATTCGCCCTCAGGGAAACGCCGGATGACGCCTGCAAATCGTGGGCACGCCTAGTCGCATCGCTTCTGCTGCTGCTCGCCGCGCCCGCGTGGGCCGCGCAGCAGTCCGAACAGGACACGAAGGCCGAGGTCGTCTACTGGTGCATCTATCAGATGGGCGAGTTCGGACCGGAAGCCATCGACGTGTGCGTGAAGGAAGAACTTGCCGCCGCGCAGGCGCTTGCCGCCTACCCGCCATCCACCGGGGCGATCCGCTCGCGGTGCGACAAGCGGGCGGGCAGCCGGGGCCTCGGCGCGGTCCGGGCCTGCATGGATGACGAGTTCGCGGCGAACGCGAAGCTGGAGTCCTACCCGGCGGACCAGGCCGGTCGGATCGCCGCCTGCCGCGCGAGATACGGCGCCGCAGGTTCGACCGCAGTCGTCCGATGCGTGGACGATCCGGCGGTCCCCGTCGGGACACCGAATCCGCCCTGAACCCCATACCCATCGGGACACTTCGCACCGCCTCGGTGCACGCCTGATCGCGGCTGGCTTCCGAGCCTACCTGAACCCGGCCGCACTCGACTCGCCAGCCCTCACGAAAAGCGAACAGATCGGCCCGATCATCGCGGCGTTCTCAAGTTCGGGAATATTTCACCGACATTGTTCGTTCCGAGACCGACACCCGCCTGACGGCGGACGACATGCAAGACCGACGCACCCCCAAGATCACGACGGCCGCGACCCGCCCGCGCGCGGCACTGGCGTGGACCGCCGTCGCCATCTGGCTGGCCGGCAGCCTGACGCTGCTCTGGCGACTGGAGTACGACGACGCGCTCCGGGACACGCTATGCCTGTCGCGGCCGGCCCCTGCCCCGAACTTCGACACGGCATCACGCCCATGACGACTTCCAGCGATCCGCTTCTTCCCGGCCGGCTTGCCGGCGACAAACTCTGCCTGGCCGTCATCGGCCTCATGGCGCTCACCAGCCTGGGACTCGCCATCGGCTACGGGGTATGGGGCGGCTTCCTGTCCGTGGCCGTCCCGACGGTTGCACTCGCTGCTTTCCTGACGCACTCGTTCCGCGGCCATCTGGTGACGCGACTCGCGCTGGGGATGATGTTCATGGTGATGACGGCGCTGCTCATCCATCAGACGCGCGGCATGCTCGAAATGCACTTCGCGGTGTTCGTCACCCTCGCGTTCCTGCTGCTGTATCGGGACTGGAAACCGATCGTCGCGGCGGCGGGCGTCATCGCCGTCCACCACGTGGGCTTCTATTTCCTGCAGGGCGCAGGAACTCCCGTGTACGTGCTGCCACAGACCGGAAACTTCCTGATCGTGGTGATCCATGCCGTATTCGTCGTGCTCGAGGCCGGCCTGCTGAGCGCCATGGCCGTGAGCCTCGCGGCGGAAGCCGTGAACGCCGCCCGCGTGGCCGTCGTGGCCACCCAGGTGGCGGAGGGGCGCGTCGAGTCCTTGCCCCCGGCCGAGTCGGCAGACTCGCCCGCCTTGCGTTCGATGCTCACCACCGGCCACCGCATCCGCAACCTTCAGGGCGAGGTCGATGGCGCAATCCGGGAACTGGAACTGGTCGCCGGCACGCTCGGCACTTCCGCGTCGTCCTTCGCAAGGAATTCCGGGACGTCGATCGAGATCGCCGGTGCGATCCAGACCCTGGCCGCAAGCATGGGCACCATGGCCAAGGACAGCGAGGAAGGGCGACGCGCGACCGGTGAGACATTGGAGAATGCCGAGGCCGGTGTCGCCCTCGTGTCGGAAGCCGTCGACGAGATCCAGCGGGTAGCGGAGCATCTGACCGGTGCATCGCAGGCACTCACCACACTCGGCGAAAAGGCCGACGGCATCCGCGACATGGTCGGCATGATCGAGTCGCTCGCCGCGCAGACCAATCTGCTCGCGCTCAATGCCGCCATCGAAGCGGCACGCGCGGGGGAGAACGGTCGCGGCTTCGCCGTCGTGGCCGACGAGGTGCGCAAGCTCGCCGAACGGACGACCTCGACGACAGCGGAAATCGCCGCGATGGTGTCCGAGATCGACACCGCGAAGTCTTCCGCGATCGACAGCATGGCCACGGCCTCGCGCGAGTTCGACCACAGCATGCAGCTTGCGCGGGACACAAGCGAATCGCTGGTCCGCACCTCGCAGAACGCGCGGATCGTCTCCCGGGAAATGGAGACGCTGTGCGGCACCATCTCGACGCAGAGCGCGGCAGCCGTCGATCTGGAGAAACGCGCGGCAGACCTCGGCGAACACGCCCGCCTCAGCAACGAAACGGCGTCCGTGACCCTCCAGGCGACGGATGAACTCCAGAGCCTTTCGGCGCGGCTTCGCAGCCTCACCGACCGTCGCGCAGACGGCGCCGTCGCCTGATCCCGCCGGCACCCGGCGGCTCGAAACGCACGACGGGGCAATCTCCCGGGTTGGCATCGCCCGCGGACTCGGGCGATGATTCGTCTGCTTCGCGGCACCTATCACGCATTCCCCGCATGGCCCCGCCCGCGCGGGCGTGTTCGCCGCGGCAAGCGCCCCCTATTCCTCAGGCCTCCGACTGCCCATGAAACCGTCGCTGCAACCCGGCATCACCTACGAACACAAGTTCACCGTCCCGCTGTCCAAGACCGTCCCCGCGCTATACCCGGAAGCGGAGGAGTTCCAGGCGATGCCCGAGGTCTTCGCGACCGGCTTCATGGTGGGATTTCTGGAGTGGGCCTGCCTGAAGGCGATCATGCCGCACCTCGACTGGCCGACCGAGCAGACCGTCGGCACGCACATCGACGTGAGTCACGAAGCCGCAACACCGCCGGGTCTGACGGTGACTGCGAAGGTGGAACTGATCGCCGTGGAAGGCAAGAAGCTGGTGTTCACGGTGGAAGCGCACGACGGCGTCGACGTGATCTCGCGTGGGCGCCACGAGCGTTTCGTGATCGATCGCGCCCGCTTCGATTCCCGGCTCGCTGCGAAAGCCAGCAGGAAGTAGCGCACCCGCGCGGGTAGCGCGGGCGCGGGTCAGTTGCCGCCCGGCGAGGGCTTCCCGGCCATGCGCAGGGCGGTCGGCTTCACCTTCTCGGGCAGCACGCGGCCCTTGTTGGCGCGGCTGCCGGCATAGTGACCGAGGTCCTTCGCCTTCATCTCGATCTCCTTCTCCTTGCCGCCGCGCCCGATGCCCAGCACCGTGAGGCGCGGCTGGTCGGACACACCCACCGCGACCAGTGTCTCGCCCTTGTCGAGCCCCATCAGGATGAGGCCTCGCCCCTTCGCCTGATATTTGAGCTCCGTCAGCTGCACGAGCAGCAGCTTGCCGTTGTCGGCGAGTGCGGCCACGTAGTTGCCAGGCGCCTCCGAGAACACGACCGGCGGCAGCGGAGTCTCGCCCTTCTCGAGCGTCATGAACTCGCGACCGGCCTTGCGGTTGGAGATCATGTCGGCCAGGCGGGTGTGGAACCCGTAGCCGCCGGTGGAAGCCACGAGCACCTGCGTGTCCGGCTTGCCAGAGAGGCAGTGAAGGATCTTCGCGCCTTCCTGCACATCGATGAGCGACGAAGCCGGGACACCATCGCCCCGTCCGGACGGCAGCGCAGAAGCTTCGACGCTGTAGGCGCGCCCCTTGGAGTCGAGGAACACCACGGGATCGACCGTGCGCACGCGCATCAGCACGCCGAGGCTGTCACCTTCCTTGAAGGACAGCGAGGACGGCTCGACCTCCCACCCCTGTCGCGCGCGCAGCCAGCCGTTTCGCGAGCAGATGACGGTGACCGGCTCATCGACGACCGGCGCCGCGGCCACAGCCTTCTCGGAGACTTCGATGATGGTGCGACGTGCATCGCCGAAGGTCTTCGTGTCGGCCTCGATCTCCTTGATGACGAGCTTCTCGAGTTCCTTGCGCGAGCCCAGCACGCGGTCGAGGCCCGACTGTTCCTTGCGCAGATCGTCCAGTTCCTTCTCGAGCTTGAAGTGCTCCAGCTTCGCGAGCTGGCGCAACCGCATCTCGAGGATATCTTCGGCCTGACGGTCCGACAGCGGGAAGGCCGCCATCAGCTCGGCTTTCGGATCGTCGGCGTTGCGGATCACCCTGATGACCGCATCGACGTCCAGCAGCACGAGCAGCCGCCCTTCGAGGACGTGAATGCGATCGAGCACCTGCTCCAGCCGGTACTGCGAACGGCGGCGGACCGTCTCGAGGCGGAAGCTCGTCCATTCCACCAGGAATTCCCGGAGCGACTTGCCGCGCGGGCGTCCGTCGAGGCCCACCATGACGAGATTGATGGGGACGTTGCCTTCCATGCTCGTCTTCGCGAGCAGGAGATTCACGAACTCGGTCTCGTCGATGCGGGAGGTCTTGGGCTCCAGCACCAGACGCACGGGATGGGTGCGGTCGGATTCGTCGCGGGCCTTGTCCAGCATGGAGAGCATCAGCTGCTTCTCGCGCTGCTGTTCGGGCGTGAGGGACTTCTTGCCCGGCTTGGCCTGCGGATTGGTGAGGGCCTCGATCTCCTCCAGCACCTTGCGCGCGGAGGTTCCGGGCGGCAGTTCCGTCACAACCATCTGCCACTGCCCGCGGGCGAGGCGTTCGATGGTCCAGCGCGCACGCACCCGCACCGATCCGCGGCCGCCTTCGTAAGCCGCGAGCATTTCGGACCGCGGCGTGATGATCTGCGCGCCGCCGGGAAAATCCGGCCCGTGGATGTGCTGCATGATGCCGGCCATGTCCAGCGACGGATCGCGGATGAGCGCGATGGCGGCGTGACTCACTTCCACCAGGTTGTGGCTCGGAATCTCGGTGGCCATGCCGACGGCGATGCCCGAAGCGCCGTTCAGCAGCAGCACCGGCAGACGCGCCGGCAGCACCGTGGGTTCCTCGGTGGTGCCATCGTAGTTGGGCGCGAAATCCACGGTGCCCTGATCGATCTCGCTCAGCAGCACTTCGGAGAATTTCGTGAGGCGCGCTTCCGTGTAGCGGTAGGCCGCGGCCTCGTCGCCATCGCGCGAACCGAAGTTGCCTTCGCCGTCGATGAGCGGGTAGCGCATCGTGAAGTCCTGCGCCAGACGCACGAGCGCGTCGTACACCGACTGGTCGCCGTGCGGATGCAGCTTGCCGAGCACGTCACCGACGACGGATGCGGACTTCTTGCGCTTGGTGCCGGCCCGCGTGCCGGTCTGCCACATGGAGTACAGGATGCGGCCCTGCACGGGTTTCTGCCCGTCGCCCACGCGCGGCAGCGCGCGGTCCTTGACGGTGGCGATCGCGTACTGGAGATACTGCAGCGACGCATAGCGGCCGATCGGCAGCGTGTCGCCGAACTCCGGGGCCATCGGCGCGAAGTGCGGCGGGATGCGCCCGTTGCCGCCATCGCCTTCGCCCGCCTCCGCCGGCATGGGCTCCGCCACTTCGGGCGCCGGGTCCGGCACGGTCACCGACGTCTCGGCGACCGGCTCGGCATCGGCCGGTGCCGCCGCGAAAAGATCGCCCTGCTCGTCACCGGGCTTCGTCATTGCGCCTTCACCGTCTCGAATTCCTCAATGAGGATGTCGCCGTCGCCGTCACCCACGGTAAAGCGCCACTTGCCGGGCACGAGCTCCCAGGCTTCCTTGAACACGTGGCTCCCGCACCAGATGCCCTTGCCTTCGGCCACGTTCAGCATGCGCGGCACATTCCAGCCGGCGCTCTCGATGCCGTTGGGCTGGGTGGTCAAGGGATGGCGCACGATCTCGGTGAGCGTGTAGCGGCCCTCCATCTCGATGCCTTCGATCTCGGCGCAGAAGCCGAAACGCACGCCGACCTTGAGCGGGATCTTGCGGGTCTTCTTGAGCAGCTGATAGCGGCCGATGGGCGTGCCCACCGGAGGATTGGCAACGGGCTCGGTGGAATACACGCCGAACTCCACGATGCGGGCTTTCGGGGCGGCCTGCACGGCGGGCACCAGGGCAAACAGTGCGGCCGCGAGGAGAGTGAACGGGGCAAAACGTTTCATGGCGATGTTCTCGATCTCTGGATCCGGGGAGAGGGGTGGTCCGCGCCGCCGGTGCCATCGCGCCGGCGGATGCGACCCTGCCTACGACACGTCGGCATCGACGAGGTTGCCGAAGGTCTCCATCCACTCCCGGCGCTGGGAGGCGTTCTCCCGCGCCATCATCATGTCGAAGATGTCGTCGGCCAGCGCGAGCGCGCCGCCTTCGACCTGCACGGGCAGCATGCGACGGGTGTCCGGATTGAGGGTGGTCTCCCACAACTGCTCCGGACTCATCTCGCCCAGTCCCTTGAACCGGCTCACCGACCAGCTGCCTTCCCTGACACCCTCGTCCGCCAGCTTCTCCTCGAGGCTCGCGAGTTCCTGCTTGTCGAGCGCGTAGAGCTTGCGGGCCGGCTTGTTCTTGCCGTGCGCCGGCACGTCGATACGGAACAGGGGCGGCTGGGCGACGTACACGTTGCCATTGGCGACGAGTTGCGGGAAATGCCGGTAGAACAGCGTGAGCAGCAGCACCTGGATGTGAGAGCCGTCGACGTCCGCATCGGCGAGGATGATGATCTTGCGGTAGCGCAGGCCGGAGAGGTCCGGCGAGTCGCCGCGCTTGTGGTGATCGACGCCGATCGCCAGTGCGATCGCCTCGATTTCCTTGTTGGCGTAGAGCGTGTCGGGGCTGTCCTGCCAGGTGTTCTTGGGCTTGCCCTTGAGCGGCAGGACCGCCTGGAACTCCTTGTCCCGCGCCTGCTTCGCAGAACCGCCAGCGGAATCGCCCTCGACGATGAACAGCTCGTTGCGGTCGGGATCGTCGGAAGCGCAGTCGGTGAGCTTGCCCGGCAGCACGGCCACGCCGGACGACTTGCGCCGCTCCACCTTCTGCGCGGCACGCGTGCGCGCCATGGCCTGCCGCAGCACCAGTTCGGCGATGCGCTTGCCCTCGTCCACATGCTGGTTGAGCCACAGTTCGAACGGGTCCCGCACCATCTGCGCGGTGAGCTTCACGGCATCGCGCGAGATGAGCTCGTTCTTCACCTGACCCTTGAACTGCGGGTCGAGCATCTTCACCGCGAGCACATAGCTCGCCCGGGACCAGACGTCCTCGGGTACCACCTTGAGACCCCGCTGTCCCATCGCGTGCAGGTCGATGAAGTTGCGGATCGCGTTGTACACACCTTCGCGCAGACCCGATACGTGGGTGCCGCCGTGGCGTGTCGGAATCATGTTGACGTACGACTCGGTCACGAGCTCGCCTTCGGGCGTCCAGGCGATGGCCCAGAGGGCGCCCTCACCCTCGGCGAAACTGTCGGACTCGGACTGCGCAGTGACATAGCGCTCGCCGAAGAAGGGGTTGGCGACCGGGTCGCCGCCGGCGATGGCCGTATCGAAGTAGCCCTTGATGCCTTCGGGGAAGTGCCACTGCGTGGTCTCGAACCGCCCGCCCTTCTCGACCGCCAGCGCGAACCGCACGCCGGGCAGCAGCATGGCCTTGGCGCGCATGAGCGCGGCGAGGTCCTGGGGGACGATGCGGGGGGAATCGAAGTACTTCGCGTCGGGCCAGAAGCGGATGCGTGTTCCGCTCTCCCGCGCGCCCACGGTTCCGGTCTGGGTGAGTGCCTGATCCAGCTTGCCGTTGTTGGCGAACACCACGCGCCAGGAAGCGCCGTCGCGCTTGACGTCGACCTCGAGCCGGGTGGACAGCGCGTTGCTCACGCACACACCGACCCCGTGCAGGCCACCGGCGATGCGATAGACGGCGTCCTTGTCGGTCTTGCGGAACTTGCCGCCCGAGTGGAGCGTGGTGAAGATGACCTGCACCGCAGGCACCTTCTTCACGGGGTGGAGATCCACCGGAATGCCGCGGCCGTCGTCGGTGACCTCGGCAGAGCCGTCCTCGTAGAGCGTGACGGCGATGTTCTTCGCGAAGCCCGCGAGGCCCTCGTCCGCCGCGTTGTCGACGATCTCGATGAGGGCGTGGTTCGGATTGACCGGGTCGGTATACATGCCCGGCCGGTGGAGAATCGGTGCGAGGTCCTCGAGAATCTCGATGTCCTCGGCGGTGTAGCCAGTGCCTTTCTTTGCCATGGTCGTGGATTGTAGTCGTGATCGGCTATGCAGGGAACGCGAGGGGGCTCGGGTCAGCGTGCCATCAGCGCCCGGTAGACACCCGCGTACCCGTTCATCATCGCCTGCATGCTGAACCGGGCGAGTGCCGCCTGACGGGCTGCGGCACCGTGGCCTCGCCGGAGCGTCGTGTCGTCCACGTAGCCCTCCAGGAGAGTGGAGAGCCTCGCTGCGTCGCCCGAGCCGTACAGGCGTCCGCTCACGCCGTCGTCCACGAGTTCCACGTTGCCCCCGACCGCGGTGGCCACGACGGGCAGGCCCGTGGCCATGGCTTCGAGAATCGTGTTGGAGATCCCCTCCGAGAGGGACGGCAGGACGAAGACATCCAGGCTCCGCAGGGCATCCGGCACGCGGTCGAGCGCCCCGGGGAAACGCACCAGATCGCCGATGCCGGAGCCCTCGGCCAGGGCCTGGAGATCCCCCATGAGCGGGCCATTGCCGACGACGGCCACGCGCAGAACGGTCCGCAGGTCCGGACGACGCGCCAGCAGCAGCGCGGCCGCCTTGACGAGCGACGCCTGGTCCTTCACCGCGTCGAGCCGGCCGACCGTGCCGATCAGCACGCGGTTCTCGGGACCGAAGGCAGGCGGCATCAGATCCGGAAAGCGCTCGCCGTCGGGCGAGAAGCGCGCCGTGTCGACCCCGTTGTAGATCTGCGTGATCCGCGAGGGCGGCACCTTCACCTTGCGCTGGAGATAGCTCTCCAGATCCTTCGACACGGTGATGTAGTGCGACACGAGCGGGCGGTGCAGCCGCCGCAGCCAGATGAGCTTGCGGTTCTCGCCATGCGGATCGTTCGCATCGCGGCCGTGCTCGCCATGGACGCAGCGCGTGACACCGGCGACGCGCGCGGGCAGCAGGGCATCGAGCGCGGAGAGATTGCGCGTGTGCAGGATGTCGGGCCGCAGGCGGCGGAACAGACGGAAGAGTTCCGATCGCATGCGCCGCACGCCGACGCGACCCCGAAGCATCTCGAACACCTCTACGTCGGTCCGGCGGATGCGCGCGCGGAAATCCGTCGAGTCCTCGATGCACACGATCGCGTGCCGGAACTCCGCCTCCGGCAGACCGTTCAGCAGATTCACGAGACCGTTCTCCAGCCCGCCGACAGCGAGCCGGTGGATCACATGGACAACGAGCGGTCGCGAATCTCTTCCGGGCATCCCTCGACCCTCAAGGCGCAGCGGCGATGGGGGCGCGGATGGCACGCCCCGGCGTGGCGGACTCGTTCAACTTGCCCCGCGCCACGACCGGCACGCCCTCCACGAGCACGTACTCGATGCCTTCGGAGTACTGCGCCGGCTGCTCGAAAGTCGCGCGGTCCATCACGCGCGCGGCATCGAAGATCGTGATGTCGGCGTCGGCCCCCTCGCGGATGCGACCCTTGTTGCGCATGGCCGGCACGCGCGCCTCCAGCCGGCGGGCGGGCTCGATCGTCATCTTGCGCAGGGCTTCCGGCAGACCGATGAGCCCCGCCTCGCGCACATAGCGGCCGAGAATGCGCGAGTAGGTTCCGGCCGAGCGCGGATGTCCCTCTCCCGGCGCGACATCGAAGCCATCGCTCGCGATCATCGTGAGCGGGTGCGCGACCGCCGTGCGGATGACCTCCTCCGTGTTGGCGTGGATGAGCACGAGCCCGCCCTGTTCCCGATAGCGCAGGAAGGATTCGCGTGTGAGCCGCTCGCCGGTCTTCACCCACTGGAGCTTCGCGTAGTCGGACGCCGGACGGTCCATCCAGCTGTCGAACAGGAACGACTCGATGCGCGTGGCCCCCGCAGTGTAGGGATAGCACTCTGTCGTGACGTCGAGACCGCGAAGGCGCGCGTCGGCGATCACGCCGAGCATGCGGGCCGTCGACCCCTGACCGCTGCTCTGGATGTGGGCGACGTGCACCGGTGCGCCGGTCGCGGCGGATAGCGCGATCACTTCGAGCAGGCCCGCTTCGCGGTCTGCGCCAGCGCCGGCGGCGCTGGAGGCACCCCGCACATGCACGTGGGTGAACGTGCCGTACTTCGCGGCGAGGCGGAAGACTTCCAGCAGTTCCCAGCTCTGCGCCGCGGGCGTGTACACGATGCCCAGCCCGACGGCGACGGCGCCGCGCTGGAGGCCGTGATCGATGCGCCGCGCGATTTCGGCGAGTTCCTCCGCGCTGACCGCTGCCTTGGCGCCGGGACCGCTCGGCAGAAATTCGCCCTTGTCGGCCTTGACGGCCATGCGGACGGGAATGTGCCCGATGGCAACGCCGTAGTGGATCGGCTCACGGCCGGCGCGCTCCGCGTACCAGCGATCGACATCCGCGACGCCGACCTCCAGCTCGAAGGAGGCGGTCACGCCGTCCATGGCCTGATAGCGATGGGATTCGGGGCGCACACCGTGCCAGTGAAGATCGATGAAACCCGGAGACACGACCAGACCGCGCGCATCGATCGTCTCGCGGCCCGCGAGCGGTTCCTCGGTGAGAGCGCGGATCACACCGCCCTGGATGCCCACGTTGCGCACGGCGTCGAGACCGGACTCCGGATCGATCACCCGGCCGTTGGCGATGACGAGATCGAACTCCTCGGACTGCGCAGCGCCTGCGAGCACCAGACCCAGCGCGACGCACGCCTGCGCCAGGATACGGAACGATCGGTTCAAGGGGACTCCTCCTTCGGGGTGCGGCCTTCCAGCAGACAGGCAGTGGCGATGTCGCCGAGAACATTGGTGGCCGTGCGGGCGCGGTCGAGCAGCCAGTCGATCACGAGCAGGGTGCCGATGGCCTCCACCGGCAGCCCCACCGCGCTGAACACGAGCGTCATGCTGACGATCCCGGCCTCGGGAACCGCTGCGCCCACCGACGCGGTGATCGACGCGGCCATGACGACGAGCTGCTGCCACAGACTGAGATCGATCCCGAGCGCCTGGGCAACGAACAGCGCAGCGACGGCTTCGTACAGCGCCGTACCGTCGTTGTTGAAGTTCGTCCCGACCAGGGCCGCGAGGCTCGCCGAACGGTCACCCACGCCAAGCTTGCCGGTGAGATTGCCATAGGTGACCGGCATTGTCGCCGCCGAACTCGCGGTGGAGAACGCAGTGACGAGCGCTTCCTTGGTGGCCGCGAGCATGCGCCAGGGCGAGATGCGGGAACCCAGCCTTACGCGCAGCAGGTAGTAGCCAATCTGCAGCCCGAGCGCGAGCACCACGGTCCCGGCAAATGCGCCGAGCGGACCGAAACCGCGCAGGCCGCGGGTGCCGGCGATGTTCGCCGCCACGCAGAACACCGCGATGGGCAGCAGCTCGATCACCCACAGCAGCACGCGCAGGAAAGTCTGGAAGCCGAGATCGACGACGTCGGCCACGGTGCGCACGGCGTGGTCGCGATGGCGTCGCAGGGCAAGGCCCAGCACGAGCGCGAGGATAGCCACCTGCAGAATGCTGCCCTGATCGGTGAGCGGGCCCAGGATGCTCTTCGGAAACAGGTCCAGTACGCCCGCGCCCGGGGCCCCGCGGGACGACGGCTCGTCGACGGTGAGTGGCGCCCCTTCTCCCGGCCGAAGCACGTTGACGAGCACCAGGCCGATGGTGATCGCGACCACAGTGTTCGTGGTCAGGATGAACGCGAGCCTTCCCGCGTCGCGACCGGAGGCCTCGGTGAGGATCAGCGAGCGCAGGATCGCGCAGAGAATGAGAGGCGGGGCGAGTGCGCCGAGCAGTCGGAGGACGAGGCGGGCCGGCACGACGAGATTCGCCGCCTGCTCCCGCAGCAGCAGCCCGGCGACGATGCCGAGTGCGATGGCCCCGGCCATCCGCAGCACAAACGGCACGCGGAACCACCCCGCCAGGATCGATCGTCCTGCACCGGTCTGAGAGTTCATGGGTTCAGCATAGCGAGCCCGTGGCCTCGGCGGCAAGGCGAGTCGACCGCGCCCGCTTGACGCAGATCAGAACGCCCTCTCACTGTGCCTGTCACCATCAGCATGTCCTTCACCCGATTCGAGGTCTTGCCCATGGAACTCCTGACCGCCGCGCAGCGCGTGGCCCTTCGTCAGACGCTGACCGAACGCCGCCGGTCCCTGCTGGATACGCGCGAGGCGGCGAAGCTGGGCCAGAGCGAAGTAGGATTTCGCGCCCTCGCCGGCTCGGCGCACGATGCCGGAGACGAAGCGCTGGCCGACGTGGAGGCCGACGTCGCCGCGGCACGGGACGATCGCGACGTCCACGAACTGCGGCAGACGGAATCCGCGCTCTCGCGGCTGGATGACGGCACCTACGGGCAATGCCTCGCGTGCGGTCAGCCGATCGGATTCGCCCGGCTCCTGGCCACCCCCGGCGCCGAACGCTGCCTGACATGCCAGTCATCCCACGAACAGGCGCATCCGCGACGGACGCCGTCGCTGTGATCGCGCGGCGCCGTACAATGGCGGCATGAACGACGACACTTTGCTGGTTGGCCACCGGGCCCTGCCCCAGGGCTTCGAATTCCACCTCTCCCGCACGCGCGAGCCTTCGCGCTCCCTCTGCGGCGTCGACGTGGAGTCCACGCAGATTCCCGCGTACTTCTACGGGGTCGATTCCGCGATCGAGGGACGCTGGTGCACGCGATGCGAGGCCCTGTCGAAACGGGTGGTGCTGCCGGCGGAAGTCGCCACACCGGGCGACGCACCCTGCGTCTAGGGAAGGTCAGTCGGTCAGTTCCGGATAGCCGTTGCGGCCGAGGGCCTCGACCGACGCCCGTGACCACGCCCGCACCACCTGATTGCCCACGTTCGGATCCTCGATGAACTGGGTGACACGGCCCACGCGAGTCAGCACCTGTTCTGCGGTGAAGAACGCCCGGGCGCCGGCTTCGCCATCGCGGCGGTCGAGCCGGAAACCGGCGAAGTCCATGCCGACGCAGTACTCGAAGCGGCGCAGCCGCTCGTCGAACTCGGCCGACGGGTCGATGGCGCCATAGCAGTCGGTCACGGAGCGTTCCATGCCGCTGCTGCCGTCCTTGCGAAACGCCGCGACGGCTTGAGCGACCCCGGAATCGATGTTGGCGTCGTGGTCCCAATCCGCCGCCGCGCCCGGAGGCGACACCAGCGCCACCGCCACGCCCAAAGCCGCCAGTCCTTTCATGCGGAGCCCTCCCCGGTCAGGAGACCGATGCATCGACGAGTTCGAACCGCAGTACGCCGCGGCCATCGGGCAGTTCGAGGAACAGTGCCCCTTCGCGAACGTACCACAGCCGCGTGTTTTCGAGCGCTTTCACGAACATCCTGGAGAGGGACCCGGCCGCGCACGCCACCCGCGTGTAGGCCATCGGACCGATGGTCATCGTGTCGAGCTTTGCACTCCACGCGCCCTGCCCGCGATTGCAGTCGGCACGGACCGAGATGCGATGCTCGTTCTGGAACTCCACCGTGTAGCGATCGGGCTGGGTGACGGAGATCACGTCGGGGCCCTGGATGGCGGAACGCCACGCCCAGCGGGTGCCTTCGAGGGTGGCGTAGGGTCGGCTGCCGCCGTCCCGGGCGCGCCAGGCTTCGGCGGCTCGCTGCCAAGGTCCGCAGGCCGAGACGAGGCAGGCGACGACCAGGGCACCGAGGATCGCTCTTACGCGGATCATGGCAGCCGGCCTCGCGTCCTGGCGGAAATGGCGCCGTTCAGGCGGCGGACCGGCGCGTGTTGGCGCGAATGAACTCCGCCATGCGGGAGATGCCCTTCTCGATGGCCTCGTTCGACGCGGCGTAGCTGAAGCGGATGTGCTGCCCCTCACCGGGCACGCGCGGACCGAAGTGGATGTCGGCCAGAACGGCCACGCCGGCCTCGTGCAGCAGACGGGCACGCAACTCCTCGGAGTCCTTCGCGCCGATCATCCGGCAGGCTTCGGTGACATTGGGCCATGCGTAGAACGCGCCGCCTGGGCTCTGGCAGGTGACGCCCGGCACTTCGTTCAGCAGACGCACGATGAGATCGCGCCGCTGCAGGAAGATGTCGCGCATGCGCTTCGCGTCGTCCTGCGGACCATCCAGCGCCTCGACCGCGGCCCACTGGCTGATCTGCGACGCGCAGGACTCGGTGTTGGTGATCCACGTCGTGAAGAACGGCGCCAGCTTGCGGTTGGCGGCGAAGCCGATGCGCCAGCCGGTCATGGCCCAGGTCTTGGAGCAGCCGTCGGCGATGATCGTGCGCTCCAGCATGCCGGGGAACGTGGCGATCGACACGAACTCGCCTTCGTACACGAGGCGGCCGTAGATCTCGTCCGCGAACACCCACACCTGCTCGTTGGCACGCAGGATCTCGGCGATTGCGGCCATCTGATCCCGCGGAATGATGGCGCCCGTCGGGTTCTGCGGCGAGTTGAGGATCAGGAGCTTCGTGCGCGGGGTGATCTTGTCCGCGAGTTCCTGCGGGTCGAAGTTGAAGCCGCGGTCCTCGCGCAGATGGATGGGCACGGGAACCGCACCGTTGGCGCGGATCTGCGACTCGTAGATGGGAAAGCCCGGATTCGGATAGATGACCTCGTCACCCGCGCCGTAGTCCGTCACCGACAGGACCGTGTAGCCGATGAACGGCTTGGCCCCGGCCGCGACGACCACGTCGGCCGGGTCCACGGTGATGCCGCGGGTACGCTGGATGTCACGGGCGACCGCCTCGCGCAGTTCGTTGATGCCGGCCGACGGCGTGTACCCGTGCTTCCCGCCCCGGACGGCCGAGACGGCGGCGTCCTGAATGTTGGTGGGGGTCGGGAAGTCCGGCTGACCGATGCAGAAGGAGACCACGTCGCGCCCGCTGCGGATCAGCTGATTGACCTCGGCCAGGACCACGAAGGCGTTTTCGGTCCCGAGTTGACGGGCACGTTGGCTGACGACTGGCATCTCCCCTCCTTGCGGAGAAACCCTTACCGCCAGGCGGTCGGAGGGCTTCCCGGATGTGAAAAAGGCGGGGCCCGTGGCGCCCGCCCGTAATCCCGGCGTGAGGCCCGGCCATGCGCCCTTCACAATGAATATGGCCGACCCGGAGCACCCCGGCGTTATCCCGTCTATATAGCACGCAGCGCCCCGCGGCGGCAACGCGCCGGACCGTCCTCTATGCGGTAAGCCAGCGTCGCATCGCGGCGGCGGTCGCCTCGGGGACTTCCAGGGTGCTCATGTGCCCGCACCGATCGATCACTTCCAGCACGGCGCCCGGGATCTCGCGCGCCATGGTCTCGTGCCATTCGAGCGGTGTGCGCCGGTCCTGCCGGCCACAGAGCACGAGAGTGGGACAGCGGATGGTGCGCAGGAGCGGCGCAGTGTCCTCCCGATGCAGCATCGCGGTCTGCTGGCGAATGTAGGCCTCGCGCCCCACCCGCTCGGCCATCTCGCTCATCACGGCGCCAAGGACCGGGTCCGCCGCACGGTCGGGATGCAGCATCGACGTGAGCAGCATCCGGGCGATCGGCTGGAAGCCGCGAGGCCGTGTTGCCATGGCCATGCCGCGCCTGCGCTCGTCCGCGCGCTCGGGCGTGTCCACGCCGAGTCCGGCGTCCAGGAGGGCGAGGCGCGTCACCCGCTGTGGCGCCTGGCGCATCACTTCGAGCGCGGCGGACCCGCCCATGGAAAAACCGGCCAGGGCGAAGGTGTCCCACGGCGCTTCATCCAGAATCCGGCCGACCATCCCCGGGATGCTGTCGTCCCGCGTGAGATCGGCGACCCGGCATTCCGCAACATCGCGAAGAGCCTCGATCTGTGGCGCCCACAGTGCACCGTCACAGAGCAGCCCGGGCAGCAACAGCAGCGGTATCGGCACGGCATATCCTCGCAATGGCGTCGGCGGCCAGTGTACCTCGACCCCTCGCAGGCCCGTGCGGCCCGGGGACAGGCGGGTCGCATGCCGCAACCGCGACAATTGTTCCGTCCTTCCCTAAAATCAGAGTCCACGTCCTCCAAGAGCAACACCGACCATGAGCAAGAACCTGCAAGTCCTGCTGGCCAGCCGTCCGACCGGCCCCGTGACCGAAGCCCACTTTCGGCTGGAGGAGCGGGACATCCCCGTCGCCGAATCCGGACAGGTTCTGGTGCGCAACTACTGGCTGTCCCTCGACCCCTACATGCGCGGACGCATGAGTGCGTCCAAGTCCTATGCCGCCTCTGTCGAGATCGGCGATGTCATGGTGGGCGGCACCGTGGGCGAGGTCGTCGAATCGAAACACTCGCGTTTCAAGGTGGGCGAATTCGTCGTTGGCAGCCTCGGCTGGCAGCTCTACGGCGTGTCGAACGGGGAAGGCCTCGTGAAGGTCGACCCGGATCTCGTCCCCCTCTCCGCTTACCTGGGCGTCGTCGGCATGCCCGGTGCCACGGCATGGATCGGGCTGCTCGACCATTGCCAGCCGCAGACCGGCGAAACCGTGGTCGTGTCCGCCGCGTCGGGTGCCGTGGGTGGCGTGGTGGGCCAGCTCGCGAAGATGCAGGGCTGTCGCGCGGTAGGCATCGCGGGCGGCAAGGCGAAATGCGAGTACGCCGTGAAGGAACTCGGCTACGACGCCTGCATCGACTACAAGGCCGGGCGCCTGTACGAGGAACTCAAGCAGGCCTGCCCCGGCGGCATCGACTGCTACTTCGAGAACGTGGGCGGCCCGACGATGGACACCGTGTTCCGTCTGCTGAACCCATTCTCGCGGGTCGCGCTGTGCGGGATGATCTCCGACTACAACCTCGAAGACCCGTACGCCGTGAAGATGATGCGTTCGCTGCTGGTGAATCGCGTGAAGCTTCAGGGCTTCATCGTCAACGACCGCATGGACCTATACCAGCGCGCCATCCGCAAGCTGGGCGGCCTCGTGTCCTCCGGCCGGCTGAAGTACCGCGAAAGCGTTGCGGAAGGATTGCAGAACGCGCCCACCGCCTTCATCGGGCTGCTCGCGGGCCGCAACTTCGGCAAGCAGGTGGTGAAGCTCGTCTGACGCCCCGGACCGCGAGCTGCGTCCCATTCCGTCCCAGCATGGATCCCATGCCCGTCCGCCGGCTGGCGGACGGCACGGCCCACGACTTATGCTGACTTCGCGATCCGCCTCATCCTCATTCCTCCCGACTCCTCTTTCCAGGAACACACCATGAACATCGTCATCACCGGCAGCAACAGCGGCTTCGGCCGCCTCACCGTCCAGACGCTCGCCGCCGCGGGCCACACCGTGTACGCGACCATGCGCGGCGCCACCGGCAAGAACGCCCAGGCCGCCGCGGAACTGAAGGCCCTGAGCCCGAACATCCGCATCGTCGAGATCGACGTCACCGACGACGGCTCTGTCGCCCGCGGCATCGAGGCCATCGCACAGCAGACGGGCGGTGCCATCGACGTCCTCGTCAACAATGCCGGCCGCTTCTCCATGGGTCTGCAGGAAGCCTTCACCACGGACGACGTGAAGGCACTGTTCGAGACCAACGTGTTCGGCCCGGTGCGCATGAACCGCGCGGTGCTGCCGCACATGCGCAAGCGCCGTTCCGGTCTCATCATCGGCGTGTCCAGCATCGCGGGCAGGACCTCGCTGCCCACCATGGGCACCTACAGCGCCACGAAGTACGCGCTCGAGGCGATCTCCGAAGCGATGCGCGACGAACTCGCCCCCCAGGGCATCGACGTGGCGCTGGTGGAACCCGGCGCGTACCCGACCAACGTCGGCGCGAACGCGATGTACGCCGACGCGTCCGCCATCGCGGCCGACTACGGCCCGGTCGCAGAGATTCCGCAGAAGATGGGCGAGGCACTCGGCCAGCTCTTCTCTAGCCCCGATGCCCCGAACGCGCAGGACGTCGCCGACGCCATCGCGAAGCTCGTCGACACGCCCGCGGGCAAGCGGCCCGACCGGGTGGTGGTAGACAACCTGAGCGGCGCTCCCATCAAGGCGATCAACGAACACTACGGTCCGCAGCGGCATGCGCTGATGGCCGCGTTCGGCATGGCCTGAACGGGGCGCACCGGTCGGTGCGGTATCCTTCCACGGTTCTGCCCCGCATGGTGCGGGGCAGCCTCCGGAGTGTCTCATGAAGAAAATCCTGGCCGTCACGGCCTTCGCTCTCCTCAGCTCGGGCTTCAGCCAGGCCGTGCTGGCCGAGGACCTCACCGCCGACAAGGCCAACGACATACACAAGCTGATGGAGACCACGGGCGCGCTGCGGATCGGCCAGGCCATGACCCAGGCCATCACCGGGCAGATCAGCCAGAACCTCAAGCAGCGCAAGCCGGAAGTCCCCCAGGAGGCCTACACGATCGTCGCCGACGAAGTGAAGAAGACCATCAGCGAGGAAATGACGGCGAAGGGCGGCTACGTGGAACAGCTCACGGGCGTGTTCCACAAGTACCTCACCCACGAGGAAGTGAAGGGACTGCTGGCGTTCTACGCCACCCCGCTCGGCAAGAAAGCCGTGACGACCATGCCCATGATGGCGCAGGAAGGTATGGCGATCGGACAGAAATGGTTGCAGGGCGTGGCGCCGAAACTGGATGCCCGGTTGAAGGCGCGGTTCGCGGAGAAGAACATCAAGGTGGATCCGCCCGGCCAGGGCCAGCCCGCGCCGCAACCGGCACCCAAGAAGTAACCGGTAACTGCCCAGCCAGCCCGGACGCGGCCGCAAGGTCGGGTCCGGGAGGCTGCCGGCGAGCCACCGGTCGCCGCGACGGAATCGTCCTTCGGTCAGCGTAGCGGCTCGAACAGGGCCGCGATGTCTTCCGCCGTGAGCGTGCGCGACGCACGCCCCGGTTCTCCGAGAATGGCCTCCGCGAGCGCCGCCTTGTCGGCCTGCAGCTTCGCGATCTTCTCTTCCACGCTACCAGCCACGATCAGCTTGTAGACGAACACCGGCTTGTCCTGACCGATGCGGTGCGCACGGTCCGTGGCCTGCCGCTCGACCGCGGGATTCCACCAGGGGTCGTAGTGGATGACGGTGTCCGCCGCCGTCAGGTTGAGGCCTGTGCCCCCGGCCTTTAGGCTGATCAGGAACAGCGGCACTTCGCCGGCCTGGAAGGTTCGGATCGGCGCCTCGCGGTCGCGGGTGGCGCCGGTGAGCTTGACCCATTGCATGCCGGCCTTGCGGAGTCGTTCCTCGATGAGTTCGAGCATCTCGGTGAACTGCGAGAACAGCAGCACCTTGCGCCCCTCGGAGAGCAGGGCTTCGAGCATCTCCATGAGCGCGCCCAGCTTCGCCGATTCGACGACGGGCTGCGCCGTTTCCATCTTCACGAGACGCGGATCGCAGCACACCTGTCGCAGCTTGAGCAGCGCGTCCAGCACGATGATCTGGCTCTGCGCGGCACCGCGGTTCTCAAGCTCTCTCTGCACCCTCTCGTCCATCGCCGCGCGCACGGTCTCGTAGAACTCGCGCTGGTCACCGCTCAGCTCCACGGTCTGCACGATCTCGGTCTTGGCCGGCAGTTCGGACGCAACGGCCTCCTTCGTCCGGCGCAGCAGGAAGGGTCGGATGCGCCGCTCGAGACTGTCGCGCCGCTGGACATTGCCGTGCTTCTCGATCGGCGTGCGATACACGCGACGGAACGACGTCGCATCGCCGAGAAACCCGGGCATCAGAAAGTGGAACAGCGACCAGAGTTCGCCCAGATGGTTCTCGAGCGGCGTACCCGTGAGGCACAGGCGGTGACGCGCATCGAGGGTGCGGACCACGTTGGCCGCCTGCGTCTGCGCGTTCTTGATGAGCTGGGCCTCGTCGAGAATCACCAGGTGGAAGGGCTGACTCTGCAGCATGGTGCGGTCGCGGCTCAGCAACGGGTATGACGTGATGACCACGTCGTGTTCGGCCAGGCGTGACGACGCACGGGTTCGCTTGAGGCCGTGGGACACCAGCACCTTCAGCGACGGGGCGAAGCGCGCGAGCTCATTGCGCCAGTTGGGCACGACGCTCGTCGGCGCGATGATGAGCGCAGGCTGCGTGAGACGGCGCGCAGCCTTCTCCACCAGGATGTGCGCGATCGCCTGCAGCGTCTTGCCGAGCCCCATGTCGTCGGCGAGGATGCCGCCGAGATCGTACTCGCGCAGGAACTGCAGCCAGGCCAGGCCTTCCAGCTGATAGGGCCGCAGTTGCGCGCGCAGCGTCTTCGGCGCGGGGACCGCCTTGATCTCACGGAAGTGCGCGAGCCGGCCGCCGAGTTCCCGCACCGCCTCGCCGCCCTGCCACGCGATGTCGCCCGACTCGTCCAGCAGCGACAGGCGCTGGGCATCCAGCCGCGCGAGGCGAAGGCTGCCGCCGGGCATCCCGTCGAGCAGTTCGTCGAGCACGCGCAGGAGAGGACGCACGCGCCGCAGCGGAATCGGCAGGATGCGTCCGTCGTCGAGCCGCACCGGCACCTGTTCGTTGTCGTCGTAACCCGGCTCGGTCTCGGTGGCGAGATCGGGGCGCTCCTTCAGCACGGCCACCAGAATCGGCAGCAGGTCCACGCGCTTGCCTTCCACCTCGACGCCCAGGGACAGATCGAACCAGTCCCGCCCTTCCTCGCGCACTTCGGCCTGCCACTGGCCGGCGTCCACCGGGCGGTAGTCGAAGGTCTCGTCGTACTCGACGATCCAGCCGGCTTCGCGCAGCGCGGGCACTCGCTCGCACACGAACCGCACGCAGTCCTCGGGGTAGCCGAAGCGGTAGTCGTTCGTGTAGTCGGGCGCGAGCACCGGATCACTGCTGGAGATTCGCTCCAGGCCTTCGGCGCGCAGTACCTCATGGAACCGCTTCTCCGCCGCACCATGACGGTGGATGCGACGCAGAACGCCGTTGCGGTACTCGCGAACGATGCCGGGATCCTTCGGCCCGACGCGCATGCCCGCGTATTCGAATCGCAGATTGGCCACATTGGCCTTGCCGCCACCGGACCGGAACCCGCGACTGCGCGGGTCGACCGTGGTGAGGCGCAGACACGGCACCGGCACGACCTCGTTGACGTCGAGTTCGCGGCTGACGGCCGGCATGGGTACCGGGGCGTCCACGAGACGATTCTCGAGCAGCGCCCGCGCGGCGCCGGCATGATCCGCCGCCACCGGCGGCACGGTACTTAGCAGGTAGGCGAGCCGGGGTTCCAGTCCGCTGTCGATGGGGCCGCACCGGCCGGTCGCCTCGTCGAGATACCAGGGCGGCGACAGGACCAGCACTTCGCCGATCGGCTCGTCGGCCTGCCAGCGCAACCGCTGCTCGCCGTCCTCATCCACCACCCATCGCGCGCTGGCGGCACGCGGCTCCCCCTGCGCGAGCGCCGGCCCCTTGCCGTCACCCGCATGGCATCGGCCGGTCGCGAGGATGAGCGGCAGGACCTCGGCGCCCGCCTCGCCGCGCAGCGCGAACTCCGATTCGTAGACAGGATTGGCCTCGCCCAGGAGACGACGCAGGATCCGCTGGTCCTCGGGTGACACGAAGGGCGGCGGCGCGAACAGCGCAGCCCGCACACCGCGCCAGGGGTAGACGCTGCCGAACTGGCCGTCCCGTTTGACGCGCGCCGTGACGAGGCGCAGCCGTACGCCGGGCTTCTGCGGCGCCGGGGCGGCATCGACCAGATAAAGCAGCCGGTGGGCGTTGGCAGCGGCCGTGGAGCCGCCCGCGGGCGCGCCCAGCACGGCCGAGGCCTCGTGAATCCACTGCGACCACTCCGCGGGGAGGACCGCGGGGCCGCCGGCCGCGCCGTTGTCAGCCCTGGGTGCGGGAAGGCGAGGCGCAGCGCCGGCGGCAGGCTCCGCGACCATGCCGTCGGCCAGCGCGGCCAGCAGCACGGCGGCGACATGCTCGCAATTGGTGCCTGCCGCACAGGTGCACTGGCCATAGATTCGCACGCCGGCCGAACCGTTAAGGAGGCTGGCCTCGACCCGGCTCGTGTCGGGATCCGGATCGTCCACCACCGCCGAATAGCGGTTGTTCTCCCGGAACCAGCGCAATTGCTGGACGCGCCCCTCCCGCACGAGCGCGATGCCTCGGCGGACCAGGGGGGCGGGGAAATGCCGATCGACATCCCGTCTTGTGAGCGAAACCGGCTTCATCGATACAAAGGGCGAAGGGCTCTGTGCCTGAACCAAACCGGGCAGTGTAGCCGGGAACATGCCGATCGCGCCATCTCTGCGCGCGGACGCCGTTGCAGCATTCCGGCATCGCAGAAGGGGGCCGCCCCCATCCGGGGACGTCCGGCGCAACACTGCACAACGGTCTCGGGCCTGGACGTCGGCAGCAATGTCCCCGTCCGCGACGCGGGCGCATCCAAGTCGCCGCATTCGGGCAAGGATGGCCGCAACGGCGCAGGCGGTCAGGTCATGGCAGTGCAGAGGCTGGCGGTTCCCCACCCCGACCGATCGATCGGACGGGCAAGGACGACGGGAAGAACTGCAAGGAAGATCGGGGGACGGGACGCAAAGGCGCAGGCCACGTTGCCAAGGAAGGAGTGGCCGCCGCCCGTGCGGACTCGTGGGAGGACGACGTGCCCGAAGCGTTCTTCAGGTTCGGACTGCCACACCCACCTCGGTTGTGCAGATCATCGTTCCGATTGCGATCAAGTGGTCGAAGCAACCGGCGTCGCGCGCCGCGCAACGCAACGCCGGTTCTCGGCACGTCATAGGTCGAGGCGCCCTGCGCCTATGCGCCTCCGATGCGGCGTCGACGCAACCCGGTCGCTCCCACCAGCACCCCACCGCAAACGAGCATGACCCAGGTGGCCGGTTCCGGGACCAGCATCAGAATGCGACCGCCGTAGTCGACCACATACAGATTGCCGGAGGCGTCTTCCCCGAAGGAGGCAATCTCGAACTGCCCGAGCCCCGCCGGCGCGGCAAGCTCCGCGGTCCAGTCGCGAACATCCACGACGCCGCCGCCCGCATCGCGTCGAAACGAGCCGATAGTGCCGCGCATGAAGTCACCGAAGAAGTAGCTGCCCTGCAGGCCCGTGATCGGCCCGCGGTAGACATAGCCACCGGTGATGGAAGCCGATTGGCCGTCATGGGCATACTCGAACAACGGCGCCTGCCCGACGCCCGGGGTGGGCAGCGAGCCCTCACGCAGTTTCCAGCCGTAGTTGACGCCACCCGCAGAATCGGCCGACTCGAAGTTCACTTCCTCGCGGGCGCTCTGTCCCACGTCTGCGATCCAGAGATCTCCGGTGACTCGATCGAAGCTGTTGCGGTACGGATTGCGCAGGCCGAAGGCCCAGATCTCGTCGTTGCCCGCCACTGCCCCCGCGAACGGATTGTCAGCGGGAATCGCATAGTGATCGTTCGGCGAACCAGAAGCATCGTCCCGGCGGATGTCCACGCGAAGGATCTTTCCCAGATTGGTGTTCAGGGACTGGCCGGCATTGAGCGGATCGCCCCCACCTCCGCCATCGCCTGTCGCGATATAGAGGTTGTCGCGCTCACCCGGCCGAAACGCGATCCATCCGGCCTTGTGGTTGCTGTATTGCGGTGGCTGCGACACGCGCATCACCTGGCGGGCGGTCGCTGGATCTGCGGTGAGGCGGTCCGCGCCCGCGGTGTAGCGCTCCACCACCGTGTCGAGCGTCAGCCGATCGATGTAGTTGACGTAGAAGTGGCCGTTCGTCGCGAACTCGGGATCGAAGGCGAGGCCCAGCAGTCCTCGCTCGCCACTGGCACTCTCCACCTTGCCGTTGATCTGCAGCAGGGTGCCTTCGGTCCCGCTCTGCCGATCGAACCACCGGACAGAGCCCGCCCGTTCGACAACGAAGACTTCGGAACCCGTGGATGGCGCCGTGAGAAAGACAGGACTGTTCAAGCCCGCCGCGACTTCTTCCAGACGGTAGGCACTGAACGCGGCGAGCGGAAACAGAGCCGAAGCAACGAACGTGAAGCCGGACGCCAGCGCGACGGCTGAATCTCGATAGGTTCTTGGCATGAGACAGGTCTCCGAAAAGGACGTCCCCCGACACCAGGATCCTACGCCATGCACATGCTTGCGCAACTGTCTCGGCCGAACGACACCGAATCGCTGCAAGGCCTCCGAGCCTGCATGGGCGGGGAGGCCGAGAGACATACTCAGACCACAGCTCGTCTCCGGCGGCGCGCCGCCATGACGAGCACAACACCACCGGACGCGAGCAATGCCCAGGTGCCGGGCTCGGGCACCGGCGCAATACGATAGAGAATGCCGCCGGTCCCGCTCGCGGGGGTGTTGGTGACAAGTGCGTAGAGCTCGCCGCTGCCGTCCTGACCGAAGCCATGCACCGTCAGACCGTTGGGCAGCTTGCCGTCGGCAAACTGCGGCAGGATGAATTCCTTGATCTCGCCGGTTTCGAGATCTGCGTAGAACATCCGTCCATCCACCCTCGGCGGCGCATTGCGCAGGGCGAGGTCGCCAAAGACGTACTTTCCGTACAACTCGGGAATATCGTCACCCCGGTAGACGAAGCCGCCCGTGATCGAGATGCCGTCGCCATGGTCGTACTCCAGCGTACCCAGCGTGCCCTTGATCGGGTCGATGAGTCCTGCCGGGTCGCCGGGACTGCGGACGGTGACGAGTCCGGTGGAGCGATCGAACAGGAAGTCTCCCTCCTTCACCGCCCAGCCGTAGTTGCCCCCGAGTTCGACCCGATTGATCTCCTCGATGGTGCCCTGGCCCACGTCGGCGAGGATCAATTCACCGGTCAAGCTGTCGAAACTGAAGCGGTACGGATTGCGAAAACCCAGTGCGTAGGTCTCGCGCACCTGGCCAGCCGCCTGGAAGGGATTGGTCGTGGGAATGCGGTACTGGCCGTTGCCGGAGATGGCGTCGGTGCTCGGCGCAGTCAGCGCCGGCGCGAGCGGATCGATCCGGAGCATCTTGCCCAGCGGCGTGGAGAGGTTCTGCGCATTGCCGCCAGGTTCGAGGTGGCTCGGGCCGACGTCATTTCGATTGCCCCCGTCACCCAGCCCGAGATAGAGATAGCCATCGGGGCCGAAGGCGATGGTGCCACCGTTGTGGTTGTTGGCGTTCTTGCCGAAGGAGATCACTTCCCGCCGCGAGGTCGCATCCACCACATTCGGATCGGCTGCACTCATGCTCCACTCGTTGACGACGGTCTTGAAGTTCTGCGTTGCGCCGTTGGGTGCCACGTACGTTGGCGCGGTACCCGGCTCGATCGGCTGCGAGGAGAACGTGTAGAGCTTGCGATAGCCGGCGCTGGTGGTGGTGTTGAAGCCGGGATGGAACGCAAGACCGAGAAAGCCGCGCTCGTCGTTCGCATTGTTGGGGTTGAAACTGCCGCCGATCAGTGACTGGATGTCGAGCGCCGGCGTCGGCAACAAGGCGCGTCCCTGCACGATCTGCAGCAGTCCCTTCTGCTCCACAACGAACAACCGAGCAAGATCGCCGGGGGCGCTGATCGCATAGTCGGGCGCTCCCATCCCCGTCACGACCGGGTCGAGTGTCACGGCAATGTCACCTTTCGGAATCGCAGGCAGGAACGGCTCGGCATGCGCCCATGGCAACCAAAGCAGGGCCGCAAAGCCAAATGCATAACGGGTCGGGTGAGTCATCGCGGGTCTCCTTGGGACGGCATGTTCGAGTGAGGAGACTGTAGAACGTGAATGTGAAAAATGCTCGTGACTAAGTCACGTTGCGCGGTGAATGCGTGAAGGCGTGAAGACGTGAAGGTGTGAAGACGTGAAGTCGTGGAGAAGCGACGGGGCGGGTCGACGGTATCGCGGCAACGGGCCCCGTAGCTCGGACGAGCCACGCACGGGCCGACTCCGGGATGCGCCACCGATATCCCCGGAGTCGCGCCGTCGGCGCTCGTCCGGGCTACGCCGGAGGGACTTAAAGGCGTGACGGAGTTCGTGGCCGGCCTCGCGACGATGCGAACCTCGTAGCCCGGACGAGGCCCGCAAGGGCCGACTCCGGGACGTGACGGTTGCGATACGTGGAGCTATATCGGAACCCCCTCACGCCTTCACGTCTTCACGTCTTCACACCTTCACGTCTTCACATGTCCACGCCTTCACCCAGCCAAAATCACCGCTTCAATTCCGACCCGCCCAGGAAGATGCGATTCCATGTGGGGCTGATCAGCAGTTCGTTGATGCACACGTGCGGCGGCTGCTCGGCAATCCACAGAATCGCGCGACCGAGATCTTCGGGCTGGAGCATGCGGGCGATATCCTCCGGCGACGGCTTGACCGGGCGCTTGTCCATGATCGGCGTGGCGACCTCCGCCGGACACAGGGCGCACGCGCGGATGCCGTTCACGCATTCCTCCTGGTTGAGGTGCGAGGTCATTGCAACCACGGCGTGCTTCGCCGCGTTGTAGGCAGGCCCGGTCATGTAGGTGTCGAAGCGACCCGACCACGACGAGATGTTGATGACGAGGCCGTCCCTGTTCGCACGCATCGAGGGCAGCACCGCTGCCGTGCAGTAGTAGCTGCCATCGAGGTTCACGCGGATCACCTCGTTCCAGCCGGCCACGGTCTGGTTCTTCCAGAAACGCGATGGCACGTTCAGGCCGGCGCTGTTCACGAGGATGTCGACACGTCCGTGGCGCGCGAGGATCGCCTTGGCGACACGTTCCACATCGTCCGACTGGCTGACGTCGAGCGCCTCGGCCTCGGCCTTACGTCCTTCGGCGAGCAGTCGCGCCACCTCTGCATCGAGCACTTCCTGACGACGGCCGGATAGCACGACGACACAACCGGCCTCGGCGAGCGCGCGGGCGCCCGCGAGTCCGATGCCCGAACCTGCGCCCGTGACCCAGGCGATCTTGCCCTGCAGCGGGTTACCCATGGTGTTTCTCCTTTCGTTGATCAGGATGTGCCGAACGCGCGACGCAGAGCGACACCGGATTGCCCGATCGCGTCACTCGCGGCGTCCACCGCGCCCAGCATCACGTAGAAGCCGTGAATCATGCCGGACATGTTCACGAGCGTGACGTCGATGCCGGCCTCGACGAGTCGGCTCGCGTACTGGACGCCTTCGTCCCGCAGGGGATCGTGGCCGGCAACCAGAACGAACGCGGGTGGCAGACCGGCGAGATCGTCGGCCACCAGCGGCGCATAGCGGAAGTCCTGCGCGTCGCGCGCGGTGCGCAGGTACTGCCCGAAGAACCAGGTGATGGTCTTTCGCGTCAGCAGGTGACCTTCGGCGAACAGCTTGTGCGAACGGGTTTCGGGCTCCGGGGCCACGCAGGGATAGATCAGCAACTGGTAGGCGAGCGGCGGCAGACCTTCGTCTCTCGCCAGCAGCGCGGCCACGGTCGCAAGATTGCCGCCGGCGCTGTCTCCTCCCACCGCGACGCGCCGGACATCCGCACCGATTTCACGACCGTGCTGGAGCACCCATCGCGTGGCCGCGAGACTGTCCTCGACGGCAGCGGGAAACTTCGACTCGGGCGCCAGCCGGTAGTCGACCGCCACCACGAGGCAGTCGCCTTCCTTCGCCAGACGGCGGCAGGTGCTGTCGTGCGTGTCGAGATCCCCGATCACGAAGCCGCCACCATGGAACCAGACGAGGACCGGCAGACTCTCGTCGGGCCGGGCGGCGCGCGGCTGGTAGATGCGTAGCGGGATCGGACGCACCGGCCCCGGAATGGTCCGGTCTTCGACACGATGGATCGGCTCGTCGCGCACGTCGAGCCGCGCAACGCGGGTCTTGTACTGGAAGCGCGCCTGCTCGGGCGTCAGTTGCCAGAGTTCGGGCAGGCCGGCTGTCTTCACCGCGGCGAGGATGGCCTGGACTTGGGGATCGAGTGGCATGGCGTGTCCTGAGGTGGGTCTGTTCGGAGATGGAGCGCGAGCCTGGCACGCCCCTTGATTGTCGAATCTAACAAAACGAACGATTTCGTCGCGCCTTGGGGTGCACCACACCCCACGAGGCTCCGACAAGGATCCACGCAGGCGCAGCGACGCCAGAGTCACCCTCGATCAGCAAAGGAGACCATCCTAATGATTTTCAAGCAATTCTTGTCGGGGCTTGCCCTCGCTCTCGTCGCCGGACACGCCTCGGCGATCGCTGTCGCGCCACAGATCGTCTTCGAGGACGCCCACGATTCCAACGGTCAGTCCATAGAGAAGACCTATGGCTCCATTGCCGGCCAGCTTGACACCCTGCTCGAGGATAACAATGGCAACAACCTCCGCTTCTGGACCGAAGGCTACAGCGGCCTTCCCGCTGCCTACTCGGGGACGGGCATCGGCAGCATCACCCTCACCCCGCGCGGCGGCAACAGCGTAACGCTGCTTTCCTTCTTTCTCGGCGCCTGGCGGAACAGTGACCGCACCATCAGCTACGTCATCGACGATCTGGCCACACCTGGCGTCGACATCTCGTTCCCGGACGCTCCGGTCTCCGGCACGAGCGGGCGAACCGTGAATCTCGACATGACCAGCGCCGCCGGCATCAGGATCACGTTCGGGCCGGACGGCTTCAACGGCGGCATCAACAACATCACCTATTCGCTGCAGCCGGTACCCGAACCGGGCACCTGGGCGATGCTGGGCATCGGCCTCGGCGTACTGGGGTTCGGTCTGCGCCGCGCTCGCCGCTGAATTTCAGGTCTTGCACCGAAAAAGGCACCTTCGGGTGCCTTTTTTCATGCCGTGCGCGGGTGCCGGAGCTTGAACGTGCCAGTCGCCTTCGCGAGCACTTCTCCACTGCCGTTCCGGATCTCGCCCTCCGCGAACACCAGCGACCTGCCGGCGCGACGCGCATGGCCCTCCGCCACGACTTCCCCGGTGACCGTGGCAAGGAAGTTCACCTTGAGCTCGACTGTCGTGGCAGCGATGGCGTTGTCGTCGAGCGACTTCGCGCTCATGCCCAGCGTCATGTCGAGCAGCGACATCACCGCACCGCCGTGGGCCACGCCCCAGCTGTTCATCAGTTCCGGCCGGACGTTCATCGACACCGTGCAATTGCCCGGGGCCTCGGTGAGACGCCGCAAGCCGAGCAGTTCGGCGTAGGGAATCTTCAGATCGAAAACGCTGGCCATCAGACCGCCGAGAATCCGCCGTCCACCGGGATGATCGTCCCGGTCATGTAGTCCGACGCGGCCGAGCACAGCAGAACCGTGAGGCCCTTTAGGTCGTGATCGGTCCCGAGCCGGCGCATGGGCGTGTGTTCGAGGATGTATTCCTCGGCACGATCGATCATGCCCTTCGACATCTTGCTCGGGAACACGCCCGGCGCGATGGCGTTCACGTGGATGTCGTACTGCGCCCACTCGGCGGCGAGCGAGCGGGTGAAGTTCACCACGCCGCCCTTGCTCGAGTTGTATGCGATGGTCGGCATGAAATGCGGATCGGTGCCGGCCAGTCCCGCGATGGACGCGATGTTGACGATCTTGCCCTTGCGCCGCGGAATCATCGTCGCATTCGCGACAGCCTGCGAGAGCACGAACAGCGCGGTCAGGTTGAGGTTCAGGACCTTGTGCCAGGCTTCGAGCGGGTGCTTCTCGGCGGGCGCGCCCCAGCTGGCCCCCGCGTTGTTGATGAGGATGTCGATCTGCCCCCATTTGCTCATCACGGCCTCCACCAGCGGCGCGGCCGCGGCGGCATCGGACAGATCGGCGGGGTGCGTCAGCACATCGGCACCCAGAGTGCGCAGATGCGCAGCCGCTTCATCCAGTTCGTTGGCCTTCCGTGCCGTGATGGCGATGCGGGCGCCCTGCTCGGCGAGCGCTTCCGCCATCTGCAGTCCCAGTCCGCGCGAACCGCCGGTGACCAGCGCCACCTTTCCCGTGAGATCGAACAGTTGCTTGACGAGCATGTCTTGTATTCCTCATTGCGTCGGCCACGCCGGCCGATTCGATTTTTCGTTCCCGGCGCCCCGGGGCCGGTCGCCTACGTTCTCCACGCAGCCGGTGCGCTAGAACCAGGCGTCCTGCATCTCGAGACAGGTCGGGTCCATCGCGTCCAGCAGCTGATGCCAGTGTTTCGTCTTGGGCAACTCCCACCGGAAAAAGTACGTGCACGCGTGCAGCTTGCCCTGGTAGAAATCCTTGTCCGTGCCGGTCGCGTCGCCGACGCGCTTCACCGCGATGAGCGCCTGCTTGAGCCACAGCCAGGCCACGACGACGTGTCCCGTCAGCTCGAGAAACGCGTGCGCATTGGACAGCGCGATTTCGGAGTGTCCCTTGTCGGTGGCACACAGCACGTTGCGCACGACCTCCATCACGTCGGCGAACGCATTGGTGAGTTCCTCGCCGTAGTGCTTCAGCTCGGCGGACTCGCAGTTGCGCGCTTCGCGGGCGGTGAGGTCGATCTCCATGGCGAGACGCTGGATCGCCATGCCGTCGTCCATGCCCACCTTGCGGCCCAGCAGGTCGAGCGCCTGGATGCCGTTGGTGCCTTCGTGAATCGGATTGAGGCGGTTGTCGCGATACAGCTGCTCCACCGGATACTCCCGCGTGTAGCCATAGCCGCCATGAACCTGGATCGCGAGATTGTTGGCTTCCAGACACCACTGGGAGGGCCACGCCTTGACGATGGGCGTCAGCACTTCGAGCAGCAGGTGCGCGCCGCGACGCGCGCGGTCGTTGTCCGCCGTGCGCTCCTCGTCCACGAGCCGTGCGGCATACATGCAGAGTGCGAAGCCGCCTTCCACATAAGCCTTCTGGGCGAGCAGCATACGCCGCACGTCAGGATGCTCCACGAGCTTGATCTGCGGACGCGTCGGATCCTTCGCGATGACCGGGCGGCCCTGCGCGCGGTCGCGCGCGTAGGCGAGCGAATGCAGGTAGCCCGAGTAGCCCAGCATGACCGCACCGAGGCCCACGCCGACCCGAGCCTCGTTCATCATGTGGAACATGTACGAGAGGCCCTTGTGCGGCTCGCCCACCAGCGTGCCGATGGCCCCATCCTTTTCGCCGAAGTTGAGCACGCAGTTCGTGGTGCCGCGGTAGCCCATCTTGTGGTTGAGCCCGGCCAGGGACACATCGTTGCGCTCGCCCAGGGAACCGTCGGCATTCACGAGTACTTTCGGCACCACGAACAGCGAGATGCCTTTCACGCCGGGTGGCGCGCCCTTGATCTTCGCCAGCACGAGATGAACGATGTTCTCCGACAGTTCGTGCTCACCGCAGGAGATCCACATCTTCTGCCCGAACAGCCGGTAGGTGCCGTCGGCCTGCGGCTCGGCGCGGGTGACGATGTCCGACAGCGACGAGCCCGCCTGCGGCTCCGACAGGCACATGGTCCCGAAGAACCGGCCCGCCAGCAGGTTCGGCAGGTAGAGCCGCTTCTGCTCGTCGGACCCGAAGGCCGCGAGCAGATTGGCGTTGGCGATGGTGAGAAACGAGTACGCGGTGGTCGACACGTTGGCGCCGTTGAACAGCGCGAAGGCCGCCTGGGCAACCGTCACCGGCAACTGCATGCCGCCGAGGGATTCGTCGAACGCCGCCGAGAGGAAACCGGCGTCGATGAATGCGCGCAGTGCCTCTGCGACCTCGGGGATCATCGACACGCGACCGTTCTCGAACTTCGGCTCGTGCTCGTCGGCCTTGCGGTTGTGGGGCGCGAATTTCTCGACAGCGATCTGGTAGGCGGTCTCCAGGACCGCGTCGAACGTCTCGCGCGAGTGTTCCTTGTAGCGATCGCGCCAGCAGAGGTTCTCCACGTCCAGCATTTCGTAGAGGACGAACTCGAGATCGCGGCGATTGATGATGCGGGGTTCCATGGAATCCGGGGCGGCGTAGGTGACTGGGGGGAACCGCGCCGCCCGCGGGCGCGCCGGGCAGCGCATCCCCGCGGGTGACGCGGACGGAGCGTTACACGATCTCGAACAGACCGGCCGCTCCCATGCCGCCGCCGATGCACATGGTGACCACCGCGTACTTGACGCCGCGGCGCTTGCCTTCGATCAGCGCATGGCCGACCAGACGCGACCCGGTGACGCCGTACGGGTGGCCCACGGCAATGGAACCGCCGTCGACGTTGAGACGATCATTCGGGATGCCCAGCTTGTCGCGGCAGTAGATCACCTGCACGGCGAAGGCTTCGTTGAGTTCCCACAGGCCGATGTCCTCCACCTTGAGGCCCGTGCGCTGGAGCAGCTTCGGCACGGCGAACACCGGGCCGATGCCCATCTCGTCGGGCTCGCAGCCCGCCACCGCGAAGCCGCGGAAGATGCCCATGGGCTTCAGGCCCCTGCGCTCGGCAACCTTGGAGTTCATCACCACGCAAGCCGAGGCGCCGTCGGAGAACTGGCTCGCATTGCCGGCGGAGATCACGCCGCCTTCCACGGCGGGCTTGATCTGAGATACGCCTTCGTACGAGGTATCCGCCCGGATACCCTCATCGCGGTCCGCCAAGGTCTCGCGGGTGGATTCCTGGCCGGTCGCCTTGTCCACCACCTTCATCGTCACCTTGATCGGCACGATCTCGTCGCGCGTCCGGCCCGCGGCGGCGGCAGCCGCGGCCTTCACCTGGCTGTCCACGCCGTAACGGTCCTGCACTTCTCGGCCGATGCCGTAGCGCTTGGACACCTGCTCGGCGGTCTGCAGCATGTTCCAGTAGATCTCCGGCTTGTTGGCCTTGAGCCAGTCGTCGTGAACCATGTGGCGGTTCATCTCGTTCTGCACGCAGGAGATAGACTCGACGCCGCCCGCCACGAAGATGTCGGCTTCTCCGGCGATGACGCGCTGGGCGGCCATGGCGATCGTCTGCAGCCCGGAGGAGCAGAAGCGGTTGACCGTGACGCCGGACACCGTGATCGGCATGCCGGCCCGCAACGCGATCTGGCGGGCGATGTTATGGCCCGTGGCGCCCTCGGGGTTGGCGCAGCCCATCAGCACGTCCTCGACCTCTCCCGGCTCGAGTCCCGCCCGCTGCACCGCGTGCTGAACGGCATGACCGCCGAGAGTCGCACCGTGCGTCATGTTGAAGGCGCCGCGCCAGGACTTGCAGAGGGGAGTGCGGGCGGTGGAAACGATGACGGCGTCGGCCATTGGGGATCTCCTCGTGACGGATGACAGGGGCGGTGCCTTCGGGGAGGCCTCGCAAAGAAGCGGGAGTTTACTGCGTCGGGACCCCGCCCGAGCGCGTGATACGCTCCGACCGATTCCAGGCTGATCTCACGACGACATGACTCTCCGTATCCTCCTCACGAACGATGACGGCATCAACGCCCCGGGCCTGGCCGTCATGGAGCGCATCGCCGCACAGATCTCCGACGACGTCTGGGTGGTCGCTCCGGACTTCGAGCGCTCGGGCGCGGGGCGATCCGTGTCGCTCGCGGAGCCGATCCGCATCCGCCAGTTCGGGGAGCGGCGCTTCTCCCTCCTGCGCGGCACGCCGGCAGACTGCACGATCATCGCGCTGAACGAGATCATGAAGGATGCCCCGCCGACGCTCGTGCTCTCCGGCGTGAATCGCGGTGCCAACCTGGCGGAGGAACTCACCTACTCGGGCACCGTGGCCGGTGCGATGGAAGCCACCATGTACGGCGTGCGCTCCATTTCCATGAGCCAGGCGTTCACCCAGGGCAAGGATGTGCCGTGGCACACCGCGGAGGCCCACGCGCCGGCAGTGATCCGCAAGCTGCTGGCGCTGCCGCAGGCGCCGGGCGTGTTCCATAACGTCAACTTCCCGAACGTCGCGCCCGACGCCGTCAGGGGCGTGCGCGCCGTGCGCCAGGGCAACTGGGAGACGATCCGCCTCGATGTGGACAGCCGCATCGATGCCCGACACTTCCCTTACGCCTGGCTGAGCTTCTTCCACGAGGCCGGCGACCCCGACGAGGACACCGACCTCGGCGCGGTGCATCGCGGCTGGGTCTCCGTGACGCCAATGCACGCCGACCTCACCCACCACGGCAGCCTCGCCGCGCTGAAGAACCACTTCGGCTGAGATCGATCAGCGCCGCAGGCGGGCGCGGGCGATGTTCTCGGCGACGGTGAAGTGGTGCCCCACCTTCACGAAGTTGTAGGGCGTCACGTTGACGGCGCGGAGGATGCGGCGGATGACCTCGCCGTCGACCACATCCACATCGATGATGTTGACGCAGCCGGCGTCCTGCTCGAACGCCCCCAGCCCCTCCAGCCCGCCGCGGGTGACCCACGAGAGGATCATCGCGTTGGTACCGCCGTGAGCCACCAGGAGCAGCGTGCTCCAGCCCCGTGAGAGCAGCAGCGACTCGAACGCGGGGAGGATCCGTCCCTGGAAGCCCGCGAAAGTCTCGCCGCCGGGGAACCCCGCACCGGGCAGCGCCGCCCGCTCGAACCCGTAGACGAACTCCGCCTCGATCCGGTCCGGACTGAGCCCGCCGAGGCCGGTGCCTCGCAGTTCCTCCAGTTCGGTGATCTCGCGCAGCGGCACGTCGCGTCCCTCGAGGACGAGGGACGCGGTGCGACGGCTGCGCTGCTTGCCGGTGTGTACCGCGAGATCGAAGGGGACGTCCGCGAGGAGGTCCCGCATCAGCTTCGCCTGGTGGACACCCTCCTCGGTGAGGTCCACGTCGCCGAACACGGTGCTGCCGTCCGGCCGGTGGTAGCTCACCTCGCCATGGCGCATCAGGTAGATGCGCCGCCGGCCTCTCGTTCCTGTCAGCGCGTCAGCCACGGCATCCTCCTGCAAGGCGGCAGCTCATCGGTGTGCGTGCTTCTTGTATTCGAGTCGCGCGACCTGATTGCGGTGCACCTCGTCCGGACCGTCCGCGATCCGCAGCAGCCGTGCGGTGGCGTACGCATGCGCGAGGAACGGGTCGGTCACGCCGGCACCGCCGTGGGCCTGGATCGCCCAGTCGATCACCTGGCAGGCCATGTTGGGCGCCATCACCTTGATCATGGCGATCTCGGCCTTGGCCTCCTTGTTGCCCACGTTGTCCATCATCCACGCCGCCTTGAGCGTGAGCAGGCGGGCCTGCTCGATGGTGATGCGGGCCTCGGCCACGCGCTCCTGGGTGACGGTCTGCTCGGACACGGGCTTGCCGAAGGCGACCCGGCCCATGGTCCGCTTGCACATCTGCGCCAGGGCGCGTTCCGCCAGGCCGATCAGGCGCATGCAGTGGTGAATGCGTCCCGGTCCCAGGCGACCCTGGGCGATCTCGAAGCCCCTGCCCTCGCCCAGCAAGATATTGCTGACCGGCACCTCGACGTTCTCGAAGGCGACCTGCGCATGCCCATGGGGCGCGTCGTCGAAGCCGAACACCGGCAGGATCTTCTCCACCCGTACGCCCGGGGTGTCCATGGGCACCAGGACCATGGACTGCTGCTTGTGCCGGTCGGCGTTGTCGGGGTCGGACTTGCCCATGAACACGAGGATGCGGCAGCGGGGATCGGGGGCGCCGGAAGTCCACCACTTGCGGCCGTTGATGACGTAACGGTCCCCGCGGCGCTCGATGCGGGCCTCGATGTTCGTGGCATCGGAGGAGGCCACGGCGGGCTCCGTCATGGCAAAGGCGGACCGGATCTTCCCTTCGAGCAGGGGCTCCAGCCACAATTTCTGCTGCTCGGGGGTTCCGTAGCGCAGAAGCACCTCCATATTCCCGGTATCGGGCGCGGAACAGTTGAAGGGCTCGGACCCGAAAGGCGAGCGGCCCATCAGTTCCGCGAGCGGGGCGTACTCAAGGTTGGTGAGGGTGCCGCCATGGGTCCTGGGCTGCCAGAGGTTCCACAGACCCGTGACCTTAGCCTTCCCCTTGAGCTCGTCCATGAGCTTCGGCGGGTCCCAGCGATCGCCGGCGGCGATCTGGGCGATCATTTCCGGCTCGGCGGTGAAGATGTGCTCGTCCATGAAGGACGAGACGCGGGCCTGCAGTTCCTTGACCTTCTGGGTGTACGCGAAATCCATGACGGGTCCTTGTCTTGTTCGTTATCTCGGGGCGACCGGAGGTCCGTCCCGCCGGTGCGAGCGCCGCATTATGAGCCTCTGCATATGTCGCGAACACGCGGGGCGCCCTACGATGCCTCCCATGCTTTCGCTGCGATGGCGCCGGCGGTGTCGGGATCTCCCGGCTGCCCGGTCGTCCCGCCCGCCCACCTGAGCGGGCTCCGTCGCAGTCGAATCCGAATCAATCCGCCGGCGAGGGCCGGCCAGCAACGTGGCGACGACATGCTTTCCAGCTACCAGGAAGTGCAGGACGATCTCATCATGGGGGACATCCCGATGCTGCCGGCAGACTTCGACGGTTTCGCCGTGCTTGGCATGCGCGCGGTGGACCTGATGCGTCCGACCGCGCTGGCCGACCGGGTGCAGGACGCTGCCGAGTACTTCTTCGGTCGGGTGTCCGACCTCACGGAAGACGAGCTGGACGACCTGATCGGCAACGGCTGAATCCGCTGCCGGGCCCGTCAGGGGACCGGCATGCGTGAAGAATGGTGGGAAACGATCGTCCAGCGGTCGCCCGCCCGCCGGTAGACGAAGGTGAAACGCAGGGACTGGCGCACCTCGGCGCCGTCCTTCGTATCCACGGACGTGTAGTAGCCCGAGTTGAGCGCCGTCTCCCCGTAGACGCGCACGTGGGTCTCCCCCAGTTCCATCCGCAGGCGAGGTCGCCGCTGCGCGGAGTCCTCGAAGTACGTCAGCACCGCCTCCGGCGTGATCCGGATGGTGGGCGAAATCGTCCCCCAGAACACGGCATCCGGCGCGTAGAGCGCGGAAATTCGTCGCGCGTCCCGCGTGTTGAAGGCCTCGATCCAGGCGACCGTGGCGGCGCGAACGCCCGCGACGGTGTCCGAATCCGCGCCCGACGCCGTGTCATCCGCGGCAATCGGGCCGGCACCGACGATCGCGACAATCCCGAGCAACGCACCCAGCGCCCCGCGCCAACCCTTCATGGCGAAAGACGCCGAACGGTCCATGCGCCGCCCGCGACGCTGTCGTAGGCAAGCCGGTCATGCAGCCGGCTTTCCCGGCCCTGCCAGAACTCGAAGGCACGCGGCACGAGGCGGTAGCCACCCCAGTGGGGCGGGCGCGGCGGGTCTTCGCCGAGACGGCCGATGGCTTCGGCCACCTTGCCCTCCAGTTCTGCCCGCCCCGAGAGCACCGAACTCTGGAGCGACGCCCAGGCGCCGATGCGGCTGCCGAGCGGACGCACACGGTAGTAGGCGTCGGATTCCTCTTCGCTCACCTTCGAGACGGTCCCCTCGATGCGGACCTGACGCTCCAGTTCGACCCAGTGGAACAGCAGCGCCGCGTGACGGTTGGCGGCGAGTTCCCGACCCTTGCGGCTCTCGTAGTTCGTGTAGAAGACGAAGCCGCCGCCCCCCACTTCCTTCAGCAGCACGATGCGGGCGGACGGGATACCGGACGGGCTCGCGGTCGCCAGGGTCATGGCGTTCGGTTCGGGCAGTTCGGCCTTGAGCGCTTCGTCGAACCAGCGCTGGAACTGGACGAAGGGGTCCTGCGCCGCGTCGGCTTCGTCGAAGCGTTCGCGGAGGTATTCCTTGCGGAGATGGGCAATGGTCATGGTGTAGGTGTCACGGCAATCAGACTGCGAAACCGACGGAGCGCGCCGCCAGGCCATCGAACAGGCCAAGCATGCGGTCGCGCCAGGAGAATACGGGATCGTCCTCGGCAAGCAGGCGGAAGGGCGATACCCCGCGAGCCCACAGGAAGGTGCCGAACACGGTGTAGTCGGCGTAGTTGGCGGACTCCCCGCCTATGAAAGGCTGCTGCGCGAGCATCGCGCGGAGCGGATCCAGCGCCTGCCGGAATGTCACGAGCGTGCGGTCCCGGTCCGCCACGAGATCTTCCAGCCGGCCGCCGAGGCGCTTCTCCCGCGATTCGCGGAAGTAGGCGAGATCCCGCTCGTCCAGCACGTCGACGATATCGAGCACGATCATGCGCGCGAGCAGAGGATGCAGCGTGCGTTCGGTCCAGAACTTGATGAGCAGCGTCGCGGAACGGGCAGCGTCCCCGCCGAACAGCGACGCGCGATCGGCATAGGTGCGTTCCAGATACTCGGCAATCGTCCACGAGTCGACGATGGCGCGATCCCCGTCCAGCAGAACCGGTACCGTCCTGCTGCCATAGGGCGCGATGCTGTCCCGGTCGGAGAATCGCCACGGGATGCTCTCCCAGGCGAGTCCCTTGTGGGCCAGTGCGAGGCAGGTCCGCCAACAATACGGGCTGAAGACACGTGCGGGGTCGGCGCCCGCCAGTTCGAACAATCTGATCGCCATGTCGGCGCTCCGGCTGCCGGTCAAACCGGGGTTTTAGCACTTTCCGATCGGCGGAGATACCGCCCGTCATGGCCGGGACCGGTAACCCGCCTCGCGGGGCCCGACGGCTCGAACGAAGGCGGGGGACGTACAATCCGTTCATCGCCTCACACTTCCCCCACCGCATGCCACGCCCCGAAATCGAATTGCTCGCCCCCGCCCGCACGCCCGACATCGGCATCGAAGCCGTCGAGCACGGCGCGGATGCCGTCTACATCGGCGGTCCGTCTTTCGGCGCGCGGGTGAACGCCGGCAACTCGGTGACGGACATCGCCCGGCTCGTGAACCATGCTCATCGCTACGGTGCGCGCATCTTCGTGACGCTGAACACCATTCTCCGCGACGACGAACTGGAGCCCGCGCGACAGCTCATCTGGCAACTGCACGACGCCGGCGTCGACGCGCTGATCGTGCAGGACATGGCCCTGCTGCAGCTCGATCTCCCGCCGATCCAACTCCACGCCAGCACGCAGACGGACATCCGCACGGTCGCCAAGGCCCGGTTCCTGGAAGACGTCGGCTTCTCGCAGATGGTGCTGGCGCGCGAGCTGACGGCGCCGCAGATCCGCGCGATCGGCGACGCGCTCACGGATGCCACCATCGAGTTCTTCGTCCACGGCGCGCTCTGCGTGGCCTACAGCGGACAGTGCTTCATCAGTCACGCGCACACGGGACGCAGCGCGAACCGGGGCAACTGCTCCCAGGAGTGCCGCCTGCCCTACACCGTGACCGACAACGACGGCGGCGTCGTCGCCTACGAACGCCATGTGCTGTCACTCAAGGACAACGACCAGACCGCTAATCTCCTCGCACTCGTCGACGCTGGGGTGCGGTCCTTCAAGATCGAGGGTCGCTACAAGGACCTGGGCTACGTGAAGAACACGACAGCCCACTACCGGCAGGCGCTGGATGCGATCCTGGAGCAGCGCACGGACTTGCGCCGCGCCTCGTCGGGCCGATGCACGTATCTGTTCACGCCTGACCCTGGCCGTGACTTCAACCGCGGTGCCACCGACTATTTCGTGAACGGCCGCAAGGAGGACATCGGCGCGTTCGATTCCCCGAAGCACGTGGGGCTGCCGGTCGGACACGTCACGCGGGTCGCAACGGAGTGGTTCGACGTGGACGCCACCACCCCGATCCACAACGGCGACGGCCTCACCTTCTACAACGCGAAGCGCGAACTGGCGGGTCTGCGCGTGAACCGCGCCACCCCGCTCGGCGGGACGCTCTATCGGGTCGAGCCGAACGAACCCGTCGCCGCTCTGCCCGGCCTCAAACCCGACCTCCCGATCCATCGCAACAGCGACGCCGCGTGGGACCGCATCCTGAACCGCAAGTCGGCGGAGCGGCGCATCGCGGTGTGGCTCCACCTGTCCGATACCGCGGAAGGCATCGAACTCAAGGTGTCGGACGAGGACGGTCACCATGTCCGCGTCGACCATGCCCTGGCGCTGGAACCGGCGCGCGATGCCGCCCGTGCGGCCGATACGGTCCGGGAGAATCTCGGCAAGCTGGGCAACACCCACTTCTCGGCCGCGGAAATCACGGTCCGGTTCCGGGAACCCTGGTTCGTTCCTGCTTCCGTCGTGAACGATCTGCGGCGCCGGGCCGTGGAATGCCTGGAGGCCGAACGTCTGGCCGCCCTGCCTCGCCTGCCGCGCGCACGGCCGGTCGATCCTCCGGTGCCCTATCCCGAAGACACGCTCAGCTACCTGGCCAACGTGTTCAACCACGCGGCCCGCGACTTCTATGCGAAACACGGCGTGAAGGTCATCGAGGCGGCATACGAATCCCACGAGGAGCCGGGCGAGGTGTCCCTGATGATCACCAAGCACTGCGTGCGATTTTCGTTGAGCCTCTGCCCCAAGCAGGCGAAAGGGGTTCAGGGCGTGCAGGGTCAGGTCCGCGCTGAACCGCTCACCATCGTCCACGGCAACGACCGTCTCACGCTGCGGTTCGACTGCAAGCCCTGCGAGATGCATGTGGTCGGGAAGATGCGAAAGTCCATCTACGAAGACATCCCGCCCGCCCCGATCAGGCTTTACCGCAATAAAGATGCGGCCAAAGCTGACTGATCAGCCCTGCGGACAACAGCACCTGGCATGTCCATCGCATAAGGTCTCGCCCGCTGGCCTGTCATCCGTACCGGTTCGTTCCTCGGGATCTTCCTTCAGGAACTCCCGTACGGTTCCGATGTTCTGAGCCGTCGCGTCCGGGCGGCCCGTCGCCCCGTCTTGCTCTCTGCGATGGGCCCCGGCTCCGGTACGCACGAGTACGTCTCAATGTGGAGGCCACCCTGATTTCTCGTGATGCCCTGGAACCGCTCTCTCCGCTCCGGGATGGTGCTCTGAGCGCCGTGCACTGGGACAACGTCCTCGTCCATCTCGCGCGGGCAGCCGGGTCGGACTGCACCGGCGACTCGGTCCGCCGCGCCGCCGCCGCCGCTGCCACCCTGGACGAGGAACCCATGGCCAGGCTGGTTGCGGGCGCCCATGAGTTGCGAGTCCAGATCACGCCGGCACGCATGACGCTCGCCGCCGCGCTCTGGGCGGCGGATGTCCGCACGCCCCTGGTCGTCTGGAACGCGTCCGAGGGCCGCTGGCTGCTGATCCGCCGGTTCGGGCCCCTCCGGGCCAGGGTGAGCGCGCTGGATGCGCCTCTGGAGGCCCGGGCGACCGGCCGGCGTGCCCTCGCCCGGCGTCTGGGCCTGCTCAGTGCCGACGACACCCTCGAAGTCGGATTCGTCCTGTCCCCGACATTCGCGCCGCGCAACCCCGACGCTTCCGCGGGCCCCGACAGTCACGGGGACGACCACGGCCTGAGTCCGGTCCGTCGGTACCTGTCGGTCATCCGCCCTGAGGCGCCGGAGATCTTCGCGATCGCGAGCTTCAGCATCGTCACCGGTCTCCTGTACCTGGCCCTTCCCCTGGCTGTGAATGCCTTTGTCAGCAATCTGAGCTTCGGGAACCAGTCTGCCCCGTTCATTCAGGCTCTGCTGTTCCTTGGCATCGCACTGTTCGCCGCACTCGCTCTGTCGGCAGTCATCCGCGGCCTCCAGATGTATACGTCCGAGGTCATCAAGCGGCGGTTGTTCGTCCGCCTCGTGGGAGACCTGACCTATCGGCTGCCACGGGTCGCCGGCCACGCTTTCGAAGGCACGCATGCCCCGGAACTGATGAACCGGTTCCTGGACATCGTCACGGTCCAGAGCGCGACGGAACGGATCCTGATGAGCGGCATTCCCGTCGTGCTGGGCGTGGTGATCGGCAGCATCGTGCTGGGCCTCTATCACCCGACGCTGTTCGCATTCGCCATCGCGCTCTGGATGGTGCTGGGTGTCGCCATCGTGGCCGGTCGCGGCGCCGTGGATGCATCGATCCGCGAGTCCCGCCTCAAGTACGAAACGGTCGGATGGCTCGAGGAACTCGCGCGCGTGCCGACGTTGTTCAAGGGGCCGGGGGGGCCCGCCTTCGCAGCGCAGCGCTCCGACGAGATCGCGCGACGCTACCTGGATGCCCGCAAGAGTTTCTTCTTCATCCTCATGCGCCAGATCGGCACCCTGCTGGCGCTGGAGATCTTCGCGACGGCGACGCTGCTCACCGTAGGCGGATGGCTGGTGCTCGAACAGCAGCTCACGCTGGGTCAGCTCGTGGCGAGCGAGCTGATCGTCACCAGCATCGTCTATTCGATCTCGCGACTGGGCAACATCTTCGACAGCTGGTACGGCGGGCTCGCCGCCGTCGACAAGATCGGCCATCTGACGGACCTGGAACTGGAGCGTGCGGGCGGCGATGCCCCGGCCCCGAGGGACGCCGGGATGGAAATCGCCTGCCGGTCGGTCTGCTTCACCTATCCCTCGGGACGCACGGTGCTCTCGGGCCTGGATCTCGCCGTCCGATCCGGCGAATGTCTCGCCCTCTGGGGCCCCTACGGTCGCGGCTCCTCGACACTGCTCAACCTGCTGTTCGGCCTCCTTCGCCCGGACAGCGGCTTCATCGCTCTCGACGGGCTGGACGTGCGCAGCTGGGCGCTCGAAGAGCTGCGGTCGCGCGTCTGCCTCGTGCGCCACGATGACCTCGTTGCGGGTTCGCTGCTGGAGAACGTGCGGCTGGGCCGCGACGACATCGGCATCGAGACGGTGAGCGCCGCCCTGGCGGCGGTGCATCTGCTGGATGACGCGCTGTCCCTGCCGCAGGGCCTCGACACGCCGCTCATCTCAGGCGGCCTGCCCCTGTCGAGCCGGCAGCGGCTGCGGCTCCTGATCGCCCGCGCGATCGTGCTGTCGCCTTCGCTGCTCCTGCTCGACGATCTGCTGGACGGCATGGACCCGGACACGCAGCGCGAGATCTTCGCGGTGCTGCGAGACCCGGAACGCCGCTGGACGGTGGTCGTCACCACGCGGGACCCGTCGGTCGCCGAGCTTTGCGAACGCTATGTGGAAATCAGCGCGGATGGTCGCGCACTGGCGGAGCAGACGCTCCGGACACGGGTGGCCGGATCATGAAGACCGCGATCCCCGCATCTCCCGACTGGCGCGGTCGGCTTCCGGCCATGGCCCTGGTCGGTTCGTCCCGGGCGTCCTACCTGCTCGCGCGGGTGCTGATCGCCGCCTGCGGTCTCGCCATGGCCGGCCTGGTCGTCCTGCCCTGGCAGCAATCGGTCCGCGGCACCGGCAAGGTGATCGCATTCGATCCGCTGGACCGTCGCGTCGAGGTCCAGGCGCCGGTGGCGGGCAAGGTGAAGGTCCTGCAGGTCGTCGAGGGCCAGTCTGTGAAGAAGGGCGATCTCATCGCCGAGATCCAGGACAACGATCCCAACCTGCTCGGCAACCTGCGCAGTCAGCGCGAAGCCGTGGGCAGCCGCATCAACGCGCTCCGCCAGCGCATCGGCGAGCTCGCCACGCAGATCGAGCAGCAGACCAGCGCGAAGCTGCAGGCGCTCGCGGCCGCCCGCCAGAAAGTGGCTGCCGAGCAGATCGGGGCGCAGACCGCACGCATTCACTTCGAGCGCACCGACGCGCTCGCGAAAGGCGGCCTTGTTTCACAGCGGGAACTGGAGCTCGCCATCCAGGGCAAGGACAGCGCGATCGCCAGCCTTGCGGCGGCGAAGGCCACCCTGGTGCAGACCGAACGCGAGTTCGACGCGTCCATCTCGCGCATCCGCGCGGATCGCACGCAGGTCCAGGGCGATCTCGCACTCGCCGAACGCGATCTGACGGCGGCGGATGTGCTGGTGAGTCAGACGCAGCGCCAGGAGATCGTCGCGCCGCGCGACGGCATCGTGTTCCGGGTGAGCGCGACCGAAGGCACCTTCCTGCGTCCGGGATCGCCGATCGCGATCATCATCCCGGAAGCCGAGTCGCGCTTTGCGGAGATCTGGCTGCAGGGCAACGACGTGCCGCTGGTGTCGGCGCGACGCACCACCCCCGACGGCAAGGTGATTCCGGGCAGTCCGGTGCGGCTGCGATTCGAAGGCTGGCCGGCGATCCAGTTCGTGGGCTGGCCGAGTGTGGCCGTGGGCACGTTCGGCGGGGAGGTCGTGTTCGTGGACGCCACGGACGACGGTTCGGGCCGGTTCCGCGTGGTGGTGGCCCCCAGGCCGGACATCATCGAGAAGGACGGAGTTCGCGTCGAGCAACCCTGGCCCAAGAACCAGTGGCTGCGTCAGGGCGTGCGGGCGGACGGGTGGGTGCTGCTGCAGCAGCTGCCGCTGTGGAAGGAGGCGTGGCGCCAGCTCAACGCCTTCCCGCCGTCGGTTGCCGAGAAGGAGCCCGAGTAGATGCTGCCGTGGCAGCGTCTGCGTGCGGTCGGCGCGGCGGCCGCAGCGCTAACCTGGCTGGTCTTCACCGCGGGCACGGTTCGCGCGCAGCAGACCGCCACGCCGCTGCTGCCTGCCGAGGTGATCGCCTCGGTGTCGGAGCGCTATCCGCCTCTGCTCGCGGCGCTCATCGAACAGGACATCGCCTCGGGACGATTGCGCCAGGCCGAGGGTGCGTTCGATCTCACGCTGAACGCAAACCTCAGCAGCTTTCCGCTCGGCTTCTACGACGGCCGGGCCGGGTCGGTGATCTTCGAGCAGCCCCTCCAGAACTGGGGCGCCAAGGTCTACGGCGGCTACCGCCTCTCCAGCGGCTTCCTCCCGAACTACACCACACAGCGCACGCCGGGCGACGGGCAGTTCACGGCAGGCGTCCGTCTGAGTCTTTTGCGTGACGGACGTATCGACAAGGAACGGGCGACGCGCGCCCAGGCCCGCCTGGCCGAAGCCGCAGTCGATCCGGCAGTGGCCAGGGCTCGACTCGATTTCCTGCGGGCCGCCACGGTCGCCTACTACCAGTGGGTGGCGTCGGGATTCCGCCTGGGCGCGGTGGAATCCCTGCTGCGCGTCGCCAACGAACGGGACACCGCGATTCGCGAGCAGGTCCGCCGTGGCGCACTCGCGCCCATCGTGCAGACGGACAACGAGCGACTCGTCATCAGCCGGCGGCTCGCGCTCACCCAGGCGCAGCGCCGTTTCGAAGCGCACGCCATCGAACTGTCGCTGTTCCTGCGCGATCGTGAAGACCGTCCGATCGTCGCGGGTCGCGAGCGCCTCCCCCCGGAGTTTCCCGGGCTGGCACGTCCGGAATCGGTGAAGGTCGATCGCGATGTCGAGGAAGCGCTGCGCAAGCGGCCGGAGCTGCGTTCGCTCGCGCTGTCGCTGGAACGGCTTGAAGTGGATCGGCAACTGGCGCGCAGCGACTTGTTGCCGAGTCTCGACGTCGGCGTGGAGGCCCGCCAGTCGCCCGGCAGCAAGCGGCTCGGCGATGTGGAAGCCACGGAGACGCGGCTCGGCGTGGAGTTCAGCGTGCCGCTGCAGCGCCGTGAAGCGACCGGCCGCTTGCGTACTGTGGAAGCCCAGTTGCGACAGATGCAGACGCAGGAGCGCTTTGCGCGGGATCGCATCACGGCCGAGGTGCGCGACACGCACTCCGCCCTGGTCGCCGCGGCAACGCAACTGGAACAGGCGGCGCGCAACGTTTCACTCGCGACAACGCTGGAAGACGCGGAGCGCCTTCGCTTCCGTCAGGGTGCCGCCGACTTGTTCGCGTTGCAGATCCGGGAGCAGGCCACCTTCGATGCGCGGCTCGCGGAACTCGATACCTTCCTCGAGTACTTCCGCGCGCTGGCCAACTATCGCGCGGCGGTAGTGGCTGACCCCGCGATCTGATCCGACCGCCGGAAACGAAAACGGCCTTCCGGAGGGAAGGCCGTTCGAATCCGAAACTGGCTGCCGCCGTCAGCGTACTCGCCGACGAGCCGCCCCGAACAGCAGAGCGCTACCGGCCAGCATCAGGGCCCAGGTGGATGGCTCCGGCACCGGCGGGAGCGTGGCGTCGTAGGTGATCCTGATGGCATCCACGCCCCACGCCTCGTCAGTGTCACCCTGCCAGCCCGCGCCGCTTGCCCGGAGCGCCAGCGTCAGCGTGGACGCGCTGTGGCTGAACGTCAGCGCGGGCGCTGTGCTCATGTCCACGATCGTGTCGGAATGGAACGTGTTGCTGTTGGCCTGGACGTAGTGACCTACGATGGTGCCACCGCCGAAGTCCTCGATGGAGCCCAAGGCATTGTTGGCGGTGAAGGACGCGACCAGCACGCCGTCCACGTAGAAGTCCAGGTTGTCCGGCGCACAGCATCCTCCATCGCGGCTGTCCCAGCTCTCCAGGAAGCCCAGCATGAAGTTCACTGTCACCGTGCTGTGCGGTGCGAGGTTCGACAGGGTGAGGGACGACGGTTCGCGCAGGGTACGATTGGCGAAGTAGTTGCCGGACCAGTCGCCGTACGTGGCCGTCGCTTCCAGGGCCCCGTTGCTGAGGGCGCTGACGCCGATGCCGGGCAGGGAGTACTCCCCGTCGTCGAAGTCGTTCGCGTAGAGCAGGACGTTCGCGGATGCGGTGCCGGTCAGGCCGAGAGAAAGGACGGCCGAAGCAAGCAAGGATGCTGATTTCATGGCGGTCTCCCAGACTTCATGAACGCGCTGAGTTCGCCGGACCCCGTCCAGCCCGTGGGCCATCGCAGTCTCGACTCGACCCGAATCTAACATAAGAAGAGGATTCTTCAATCCCCCGGGCCGAGCCTCGTACTGCCCGCCAGAGCGGGTTTCAGGGCTTGACCACGCTGGCGTCCTGTCCGAAGAGTACCTTCTTCGCGGCTTCGTCGACCGTGGGGTTCTCGTTGATGGCCTTGCCGATCTCGTACGCCTTGACGACAGCGGGGCGCGCCCGGATCGTCTCGAACCAGCGGCGCAGATGCGGGAAGTCGTCGAGATTCTGCTGCTGCCGCGTATGCGGCACAACCCAGGGATAGCAGGCCATATCGGCGATGGAATAGTCCCCCGCCACGAACTCGCGGTCGGCCAGCCGCTTGTTGAGCACGCCATAGAGCCGCGCCGTCTCCTTCACGTAGCGGTCCATCGCGTAGGGGATGCGCTCCGGCGCGTACTGCACGAAGTGATGGTTCTGCCCGGCCATGGGCCCCAGCCCAGCCATCTGCCACATCAGCCACTGCAGCACCTCGACCCAGGCGCGGGTGTCGCGGGGCAGATACTTGCCGGTCTTGGCCGCCAGATAGATGAGGATCGCGCCGGACTCGAAGACGGAGATTGGCTCGCCTGGATCACCCGGGTCGTGGTCCACGATGGCGGGAATGCGGTTGTTCGGCGAGATGGCCAGGAAATCCGGCGCGAACTGCTCACCCTTGCCGATGCGGATCGTCTTGATGGTGTAGGGCAGGCCTACCTCCTCCAGGAAAATCGTGATCTTGTGGCCGTTCGGTGTGGTCCAGTAGTAGAGATCGATCATGGCGTGAGCGGCAGGTCGGGTGGAGGTCGGTCGAGTATAGCGGCGAGCCGATGCCGCGCAGGGTGTCCGTCCGGGGAAACGCGGTTATTCTTCGGGCGGCCGCGACGATCCGTGGCGGCACCACGAACTCGACCCATGACCAGACATTTCGATCTCCTTTGTATCGGCGGCGGCAGCGGCGGCGTCGCCACGGCCAATCGGGCGGGCAGCTACGGCGCCAGGGTTGCGCTCGTGGAATCCGGCCGTCTCGGCGGCACGTGCGTGAACGTCGGCTGCGTGCCGAAGAAAATCATGTGGACCGCGGGCCAGCTCGCGCACGCCATCGAGGACGCCGCGGGATATGGCTTCCGCGTGCCGGCGCACAGCTTCGACTGGCCGGCGCTGAAGACCGCGCGCGACGACTACGTGCGCAACCTCAACGCCGGTTACGAGCGCTACCTGCTCTCCAACAAGGTCGAGATCGTCCGCGGTGCCGCGACGTTCGTGGCGGAGCGCACGGTGGAAGTGAACGGCGAGCGGATCTCCGCCGATCACGTGCTGATCGCCGTCGGCGGGCGCCCGCGCCGGCCGGAGGTGCCGGGCGCGGAGCTGGGCCTCGACTCGGACGGCTACTTCGACCTTGCAGTGCAGCCGAAGCGCATGGCCGTGATCGGCGCGGGTTACATCGCGGTGGAGGTCGGCGGTCTGATGCATGCCCTCGGCACGGAGGTCACACACTATCTGCGCCGCGATCACTTCCTGCACAGCTTCGAGCCCATGCTCCGCGACCGACTGCTCGAGCACATGCGTGCCGACGGCATCGGTTTCCAGACCCACTTTTCGCTCGCGCGGGTCGAAGCCGATGGCGCACAGCGCTGGCTTCATGGTGAGGACGGCTCCCGCCACGGCCCCTTCGACTGCATCCTCTTTGCGATCGGGCGCCATCCCAACACCGCAACGCTGGGCCTCGACCGCGCCGGCGTCGTCACCCGCGCCGACGGCGTCATTCCCGTGGACCGGCTGCAGCAGACCAACGCGGCCGGCGTGTACGCCGTGGGGGACGTCATCGGCCACCACGAACTCACCCCGGTCGCGATCGCAGCGGGGCGACGGCTTGCCGATCGCCTGTTCGACGGCCAGTCCGGGCGTGCTCTCGAGTATGAGAACATCGCCACCGTGATCTTCAGTCATCCGCCGATCGGCACAGTGGGGATGATGGAGGATGAGGCCGTCGACCGGTTCGGCGACGGTGCGCGCGTGTACGAGACGCAGTTCACACCCATGTACCACGGCTTCACCGCACGGAAGGTGAAGATGGCGATGAAGCTGGTGGTGGCGGGTGCCGAGGAGCGCATCGTCGGCCTGCACGCGATCGGCCCCGGCGCGGACGAGATGCTCCAGGGATTCGCAGTGGCGGTGAAGATGGGCGCCACCAAACGGCAGTTCGACGATACGGTCGCCATCCATCCGACGGCTGCGGAAGAGATGGTGACCATGAAAACATCGCGACCGGCACACCGGTCCGACATTCGGGAGGAAGGAAAGCCATGAGCACCAGTGCATCGCACCAACCGCGAACCCACTTCGATCCGTATCACCTGGATCCGCGCGACATTCTCGAGCCGCCGGTGGGCCTCAGAAATATCTTGCGCAAGATCGGCCCTGGCATCGTGCTGGCAGCGTCGATCGTGGGTTCGGGCGAACTGATCGCCACGACGGCGCTCGGCGCGAAGGTCGGCTACACCATGCTCTGGCTGGTGATCGTGAGCTGCCTCATCAAGGCGGTGGTGCAGGCCTTCCTCGGCCGCTACGTGATCGCTCGGGCCGAGACCGGACTCGATGCGGTGAATCACGTGCCGGGGCCGCGCGGCAAGCACATCAACTGGGTCATCGTCGCCTGGGGCGCCATGGTGTTCATGACGCTGTTCCAGATCTGCGCCATGTTCATCGGCGTCTCGCAGGTGATGTTCCAGGTCACGACGATCCCTGTGTGGGTCTGGGTGCTCGTGTTCTGGGCGCTCACGCTGGTGCTGCTGCTCGGCGGCGGCTATGAGCGGATGGAACGGCTCGCGATGGTGAAGGTGGGGTTGTTCACGCTCATCACGCTGCTCGCAGCCATTCTGCTCATCGGCTCACCGAGCTTCTCGGTTTCGGACATGGCATCGGGATTCACGTTCCAGCTGCCGCAGGAAGGCATGGCGATCGCCATCGCCGTGTTCGGCATCACCGGCGTCGGCGCGACCGAGCTCTACGTCTACACCTACTGGTGCGTCGAGAAGGGGTACGCGCGGTACACGGGGCCTTACGAGAACTCCGAGGCATGGCGTCGCCGGGCGCGCGGCTGGGCGCACGTGATGAACGTGGATGTCGTCTTCTCCATGGTCATCTACACCGTCGCGACCGTCGCGTTCTATCTGCTCGGCGCCGGGATCCTGCACTCGACCGGCCAGGTACCGAAGGGCGCGGACATGATTCCCGTGCTCTCCAACATCTACACGCAGACTCTCGGCGGCTGGGCGAAGTATCTCTTCTACGTCGGCGCGATCGTGATCCTGTTCGGCACCATCGTGGCCGCCACGGCAGGCCATTCGCGCATGTGCGCGGACCTGATGCGCGTGATGGGCAAGTTCCCGCGGGAAGACATGCGGACCCGCCACCGGTGGCGCGACATTTTCGTCGTCGTGCTCACGGTGATCCCGGTCATCATGTTCTGGGTGTTCGGCCAGGCACCCGTCGCGATGGTGACCTGGGGAGGCATGGCACAGGCCGCGATGCTGCCGATCATCTCCTGCGCTACGCTATATCTCTATTACAAGCACATGCGGCAGTCCCTGCAGGCGCCCGGCATCATGGTCGCGCTGCTTTGGATCGCCGCCATCTTCATCATCTTCTTCGTCATCCCGTCACTCGCGCGGGAGCTGCAGAAGATGTTCGCCTGAAGGAGCCCGTCATGACCATCGAACGCAGTCACGTACGTAAACGTCTGTCGCAACTCGTCGTCCACGGAGACACCGTGTATCTCGCCGGCATCGTCGCCGACGAGCCGGTCCCGGAAGATGCCGGTGCCCAGACGCGGAACATCCTCGCCAAGATCGACGCTCTGCTGCTGGAAGCTGGCAGCGACCGCAACAGCATGCTTTCGGCCACGATCTGGCTTTCCGACATCGCACACTACGACGCGATGAACGCCGAGTGGGATCCGTGGGTGCCGGAAGGCGCTGCACCCGCGAGGGCCTGCGTGGAGGCGAAGCTCGCCGCGCCCAAGTACAAGGTGGAGATCCGAGTGGTGGCGGCGAAGAAAGGGTCGTAGCCAGAAAACGTAACGGCACCCTGAGGTGCCGTTACGCCAGGGGGTTTCCCTCGGGATGGATCAGCCGAAGCGGCCCTTGCCGAGCTGCGCCGACGGCAGCTCGCCGAACATCGACCGGTAGTGCTGGCTGAAGGCGCTGGGGTGCCAGAAACCCCAGCGTGCGGCGATGTCGCCGATCTTGCAGTTGCCAGGGTCGGCATTGAGCAGATCACGGCGGGCGCCGTCGAGCCGCAGACAACGGAGATACATGCTCGGATTGACGCCCAGCGCATGCTCGAACGCATAGTGCAGTGCGCGGCGGTCCGCGCCGAGACGCGCGCACAGTTCGGTCACGCTCAGCACCGCATCGGGTTCTGCCAGGATGATTTCCCGGGCGCGCTTCAGCAGCGGGGCATAAGTCTCCCGCGGACGGCCGCGGCGCACAGGATCGACTCCTTCGGCTGCGACATCCAGGATGATGCTCATCGCACGATCGCGGATCGCCGCAAGGGCCTCCGGTGAGTTGAGCAGCTTCGGATTCTCACGCGCCTCGGTCAGGGTCTGCACGCAGAACTGGCGGATCGAGGCAATCATCTCAGGACGCCGACGCAGCAGCGGCGTCATGTTCGCCAGGGCCTTGCGGGCGGCCGGTCCGCGACGCGACGCAAACTCGTGCAGGGCATCGGCAGAACAGAGCAGGCCCACGCCATCCGCTCGCCGCGGCGACACCCACCACAGATCGGCGCTCGGCTTCACGGTGAGGACATGGCCCTCTTCCACGGCATGGCCGCCGAAGGTGCCGTGCTCGCCCGTGTATGCCGGCTGGAACAGCGCGTACGCGTCGTGCACAAGCCGGCCCCGCACTTCCACGGACTGGCTGATCTGCTCCCGGAAGATCGAGACGCAGCCGGCCTGGAATATCTCCACATCGGCACGGAAAGGACCGTTCGACAACTGCACGTAGGTCTGGTCGATACAGGCGTACAGCCGGGCTAGCCGCTGCGGATCGTTGGTGCGAACCTGGATGACCTGAGCGTTGTCGGCGTTCTCGTTGCTGCGTCCGCGGTCCTGGAAACCGTCTTCGGCAGCCATGAAATCAAGCGCCTTGGCAGTATGAACGGAGGCCGGGGAGACGCGCGCCGCGCCTTCAGGTTCTGGACTGCGACTGGGATTGGAGGAAGGCGCGTCCTGACTTCTCGACGCTGGTGACGTGAGGTCTCCGCCCTGAGGGGCGGCCAAGCTGCTGGTGGTCATGATCTGTGGTCCGCATTTGTTGACGACTGGTTTTTTTGCGTACATGGCACAACGGCGCTTCAATGCATCGGATCTTCCGTCCGGTATGAAGCGCGACTTGACTGTACTGGTCGCGTGTGTAACAGGGATATCAAACTTGAGTCAATAATATGTTCACGAATTCCCGACTTCCCGATGGCGCGCCCGCGACAATCTGTCGCACCCCAGAACCGCGGATGGCCAGCTAGAATCCGGGGAGGAGAAAGGAACGAATGCAGGATTCTCAACACGTTACGGCAGCTTCTCGTCGCAATCTTCACCGTCTGTGTCTGCTGCGGTGGGTGGCGCTCGCTGCCATGGCCGGCACTATCGGGGTCGCTACCGTCTGGCTGGAGCAGTCGCTCGCTCTCGTTCCCCTGGGCGCGGTCCTGGCAACCGCCACCGCGCTCAACCTTTGGACATGGCGTCGCGTCCGGCAGCGGCGGCCGGTTGGAGACCGCGAGCTGTTCGTCCATCTACTGGTCGATACCGGCACCCTCACCGGCGTGCTCTACCTCACGGGAGGCTGGGCCAACCCGTTCGTGTCGCTGTTCCTGCTCCCCCTCGTGATCGCCGCCACGATTCTGCCGGCGCGGGCCGCGTGGACCATGGCCGGAGCCACATTCGTCTGCTACTCGCTGCTGGGATTTTTCTTCGTACCCCTGCCCCATCTGCACCATGGCAGCACGGATTTTGATCTGCACGTGTTCGGGATGTGGGTGAGCTTCACGCTCTCGGCGGGCATCATTGCCTACTTCGTCGTGCGCATGGCCGCCACCCTCAGGGACCGCGACCGCCAGCTCGCTGCAGAGCGCGAGCGTGCGCTGCGTGACCAGCATGTCCTCGCCATCGGGACGCTCGCGGCCGGGGCCGCCCATCAGCTCGGCACGCCGCTGTCCACACTCGCCATCTCCCTCCGGGAACTGCAACTGGACCGCCAGGACGATCCGACCCTCTGCACCGATCTCGAACGGATGCGCCAGCAGGTGGGCGTGTGCAAGAACATCATTTCCGATCTGGTGGCGGCAGCCGGCCAGAGCCGGGGCGAGAGCGGCAAGTCCGAAGCCGTCGACGCCTTCCTCGCGCAGACACTGGACGACTGGCGTGCACTGCGCCCGGGTGTGGAAATCGCCATCGCTTTCGACGGCCCCCAACCCGCGCCGCGCATCCTCGCCGAGCAGTCGTTGCGGCACACGCTGGTGACCCTGCTCAACAATGCCGCCGACGCCTCGAAGGAGGGGATCGAGCTGGTCGGCTCGTGGTCCGCAGAAAGTCTTGCGGTCGAGATCCGCGACACCGGCAGCGGCGTTCCCGGGCGGGTGCTGGCGCGCGCCGGCCGGGCACCGACCAGTACCAAAGGACCCGGACACGGCATCGGCCTCATGATCGCGAACGCCGCCCTGGAACGCCTCGGCGGGCGGGTCACACTCACCAATCGCCTCGAAGGCGGGGCCTGCACCCGCCTCGAACTTCCCCTGGGCGCACTCATCACCCACCCCGCGTGACCTCGTCCTCCCTGCTCCTGGTCGACGACGACGACGTGTTCTGCGACGTGCTCTCCCGGGCACTCACGCGTCGCGGCTTCCAGGTGGAAATCCGGCATTCGGCGGATGCCGCGCTGAACTACCTTGGCGAGAACACCCCCTCTTATGCTGTCGTCGATCTGCGCATGCCCGGCCGGTCAGGCCTCACGCTCGTCGAGGAACTGCGGGCCATATCGGCCTCGATGCGGATCGTGGTTCTGACCGGTTACGCCAGCATTGCCACCGCCGTGGAAGCCATCAAGCTGGGAGCGACCCACTACCTCGCGAAACCCGCGGACGCCGACGAGATCGTCGCGGCGTTCGGTTCGCCATCGCTCGAAGAGGAGGAAGTCCCCAGCCGCCCGCTGTCGGTGGACAGGCTGGAGTGGGAGCACATTCAGAAGGTCCTGGCCGAGCATGCCGGCAACATATCGGCCACCGCCCGGGCGCTCGGGATGCACCGCAGGACCCTGCAGCGCAAGCTCGGCAAGCACGCGCCGACGCGCAACCAGGGCGTCGACTCCTGAGAGATTTCGGGGGGAACAACGTGGGATCGCCGGAACTAGAACCGGCATATCAGTCACTTGTGTTCGCGCGAGGCGATGTGGGTCGTCCGGGAGGACACGACAGTTCGCGGAACCGAAGCGGCTCCAGAAAAAAATTAGGGCAACCTATGGAGGGGTTGCCCTAGAAACCCCCTAGCGGGGGGAGGAGACCTGCTTTTATTTGCGGCCCGGGTCAGGATTCCTGAAGGGTCGAACCGCAAATATTCTTTGCTGACGTATCAAAAGCTTAACAAAATGCCCGGAAATTCCTAGAGGGTAAGGCAACTTTTTTTGCCCTCTCCCTCTCTGGCGAACCCCTCTGGAAGGCGCCAGAACGTGGGTTGGGCTTCCTTCAGTTCGCCACCCCGCTACCCCTCACGGTTAGCCGGTACTTACCAATATCCTTCACAACGCCCCGCTCATCGAACTGGATGACGAGTCGATGAGGAATCCGCGCGAGCCAGAAAACAGCCCATTCCCAATGCATTTCGCCGCGAATCACGAAGAGCCGCGCCGGCTCGCCGAGAATCTCGCGCACGTCTTGTCGGTCCGACTGACCGGCGATGATCCGCCGGATATCCCGTTCCTGACGCGTCTCCTCACTGTAGACGACCCTGCCCTGATCGTCGAAGACGAATCGCAGCCCGGTGAATCGAAAGGGGTTGCTGCCGTACTCCCACACCTCCCGGCCAGTAGCGTCGAACCAGACCACCGACGGCTGACCCTGCCGGCGCACGACCTCCGCCACGCTCTGCGCCTCCGCCTTCGACGCTTCTGCTTGGACCGGCCCCGCAGAAAGGCAAGACCCCGCGAGCAGGACCACGGCGATCGCACGCCATGCCGACCTCATGGCATCACCGTCTTCGTCGAGACGATCTTGCCCGCCGCAAATCCGAGCACCAGCGTGCCGCCCTGCGGCAACTGAAACTGCCACCTCACCCCTTCCCCGTCCGGCACGATCCGATCGGGTGAACCGAGCAACGCGACGACCTCCGAGGCGTGGGTCTCCGACACGACGATGGCGGCGACGTCCTCCGCGGTGCGGATCCTCTCGACCGACAGGACCTTCCCGGCGGGATCGAACGCATACCGCCAGGCACCATTTCTGGTGACCTTGCGGTGGTATTCCCACACTTCCACGCCGCCATCGCGGAAGCGGATGGCCTGAGGGAGACCCCACTCCGCGCGGACTGCCTTCATGTCGGCGAGCACCGCATCAGCTGCCTGCGCCGCCAAACACACCAGGCACCACGCCAGACACGCGCCGGTACCTGCCCGGACGCTTCCGAAAAATCGCATCGCGCTCGAACCCCGTTTCCGGGTTGCCTCCGTTTCAGTTCGCATCGCCCATCCGATGGAAAGTCCCTTCATGATTCCCTCAATCTTCCGTTGGCTCATCGCCATCGTGCTGCTCGCTGTCGCCGCCACGACCCAAGCATTCTGCGGGTTCTATGTCGGACGCGCAGATACGAAGCTGTTCAATTCCGCATCCAAGGTGATCATTGTGCGCGACGACACCCGCACGGTGATCAGCATGCTCAACGACTACAGTGGCGACCCGAAGGAATTCGCACTCGTGGTGCCCGTGCCGCAGGTTCTGTCGCAAGACCAGATCCACATCGGCGACGCCGCCGTCTTCGATCGCCTCGACGCCTTCAGCGCTCCCCGCCTGGCAGAGTACTACGACGAAGATCCGTGCGAGAGACGACCCGAGATCGGAGAGATGCTGTCGATGCGGAAGTTCTCGGCTCCTGCCATGGCCTCTGCCGTCGCGCCCCGGTCGGATGCAGCGCTCGGCGTCACGGTAGAAGCCACTTACACCGTCGGCGAGTACGACATTGCGATTCTCTCGGCTGCACAGTCGAACGGACTCGAGACCTGGCTGACCGCAAACGGCTATCGGTTACCCGCCGGCGCCGCAAAGGCGCTCCAACCCTACGTGCGCCAGGAGATGAAGTTCTTCGTGGCGAGGGTAAATCTCGATATCCACGCGAACGCCGGTTCGACCATGCTGCGCCCGCTCCAGTTCGCCTTCGAAAGCCCGAAATTCATGCTGCCGATCCGGCTGGGCATGCTGAACAGCCGCGGGCCGCAGGATCTGATCGCCTTCGTGCTGACGCGCAAGGGACGCGTCGAGACCACCAACTACCGCACCGTCAGAATGCCGTCCGGTGTCGAACTGCCGCTGTTCACGCGGAACCAGTTCGGCGAGGTGTACCGCGCACTCTTTGATCGGACCGCCAGCGCCGAGGACCATCGGGTCGTCTTCACGGAGTACTTCTGGGACATGAGCTGGTGCGACCCGTGCGCCGACACACCGCTGACGCCGGATGAACTGCGCAAGGCGGGCGTGTTCTGGCTGGGAAGCGCCGAACCGGCCAGTCGCGCATTCCCGAGACGCCGACCCCCGGTTGCGGCCGCCCCGATCGACGGGTCCGTGATGCTCACGAGACTGCACGTCCGGTATACGCCCGAGACCTTCCCGGAGGACCTTGTCTTCCAGGAGACCGGAGACCGACGGACGTTCCAGACAAGGTTCGTGCTGCGGCATCCGTTTCCGACCACGCCGAACGCCTGCCCCATGGCCGCGAGCTATCTGCGTGAGGTCCGGGCGCGCGAGGAAGAGCAAGCCACACGCCTCGCAACGCTCACCGGCTGGGAATTGCGGGACATCCGATCGAAGATGTCGCTGGCCACCCGGGGACAGAACGAGCGGAACTGGTGGCGCCGGCTATGGAACTGATGGCCATCGCCGTGACAACCGCTGCGAGCCGGATGCATGGCAGCGTGGCCTGGCTGCGAGCGAAGCTGCCGCGTGACGCCCGGGTCGCGCAGATCCTGTTCCTCGCGGCGCTGCTCGGTACGGGCGTCTTTGCGCGGGACTTCAGCCTGCGCTGGGAACAGATGGCTCTCGCCTTTCTCGCGGGTCTCGCCACGCAGGCGCTGGCGCTGCGGACTCTCCGCGTGCCGAACGGCAGCATCCTGAGCGCCGTCGTCACCTGCTTCGGCCTCTCGATTCTGCTTCGTGCGGATTCCCTCTGGGTCCATCCGCTCGTCGCGGCTCTGGCGATGGCGTCGAAGTTCACGTTGCGCGTTCGCGGACGGCACGTCTTCAATCCGGCCAACCTCGGCGTCGTTGGCGCACTCTGTCTGCTTCCCGGCACCTGGGTGTCCGCAGGACAGTGGGGCCATGACCTCGCGGCAGCCGTGTGGTTCGTGATGCTCGGCACGGTCGTGACGGGACAGGCACACCGCTGGGCGGTGAGCTGGATGTTCCTCGCCTGCTATCTCGGGCTGGTGGCAACTCGCGTGCTGCTGCTGGGACAGCCGGTCACGGTGTTCCTGCATCACCTCGGCAACGGCGCCCTCCTGCTCTTCGCGTTCTTCATGATCTCCGATCCGATGACGACGCCGTCGCACCGCGGCGCCCGCCTGTTCCACGCCGCGCTCGTCGCGGGCGTCGCCTTCCTCTGGCAGTTCGTCCTGTTCCGGACGAACGGCCTCCTCTGGGCGCTGTTTCTCTGTGTACCGGCCGTCGTCCTGCTCGACCGGTTGTTTCCCGCGGAGCGATTCCAATGGGTGACCCGCCCGGATGCGGCGTCGGGCCGCGAGCCTTCCCCACGTGACGCCGCGCAGGGAACCCGCTATGTTTCGGGAACTCCGAGACCATCCCTGAGAGATGCCCATGGCCCTGAAGACTCCGCGCACGACGGTACGACGCCTGCCCAAGCGGGCACACTACGACCGGCCGGCCGTTGAAGCCATCCTGGACGCGAGCTTTCTGTGCCATCTGGGCTTCGCCGTCGAGGGCCAGCCGTATGTGATCCCGACTTCGTTCGGCCGCGATGGCGAAACGCTTTACGTTCACGGATCGGCCGTCAGCCGCACGCTCAAGCATCTTTCCGGCGGCGTGCCGCTCTGTCTGACCGTGACGCTGCTGGACGGCCTCGTGCTGGCACGTTCCGGCTTCCACAGTTCCATGAACTACCGGTCGGTGGTGGTGCTGGGCACGGCGGAGCTGGTGACGGGCGACGAGAAGCTCCACGCCCTGGAAGTCATCTCGGAACACATTCTTCGCGGCCGGTGGGCGGAGATCCGGGGGCCGTCGCGCAAGGAACTGAACGCCACCACCGTGCTGCGTCTGCCGGTGACGGAGGCCTCGGCCAAGGTGCGCACCGGCCCGCCGATGGACGACGAGGAGGACTACGCCATGTCGGTGTGGGCCGGCGTGCTGCCGCTTGCGCTGAAGGCGGGAACACCGATTCCGGACGATCGTCTGCCCGAGACCGTCCCGGTGCCGAAGTATGTGAAGCGACTCGGCAGGGCCTGACCGGGGCCGATCACTCGATCGCGGATTCCGGCTCCTCGTCCTTGACGTAACGGTGCCCCCAGGCCACGTACAGGCCGCTCGCCACGATGATGGCCATGCCGATCACGGAGTGCAGATCGGGCACGTCCCCGAAGACGAGGAATCCGGAGATGCTGATCCACAGCAATTGCGTGTAGCCGAACGGCGAGAGGGCGGAGGCCCGCTCGATCTCCAGCGCCTTGATGAGCAGCAGGTGCCCGACCATGCCCGCGGCACCCAGGAGCAGGAAGAACGGCAGGTGCTGCAGAACCGGCATCTTCCAGACGTGCGGCAGCATGAAGCTCATGAACACGCACCCCACCAGCGCCGTGTAGAACAGCGTCGTCATGGGATCGTCGCCGCCGCTGATGCGCCGGGTCATGATCTGGTATAGGCTGTAGCAGAAGGCGGAGCCCAGCGCGAGCAGCGCTGCGGGGTCCAGCATTGCCGAGCCCGGACGCACGATGAAGAGCGTGCCGGCAAACCCCACCAGGATCGCGGCCCAGCGGCTCGGAGTCACGTGTTCCTTCAGCAGCCAGACGGCGAAGACGGTCACCAGCAGCGGCGAGACGAAGCTGATCGCCTTCACCTCGGCGAGCGGCAGAAAGCTGATCGCCCCGAAATTGCACAGCGTGGAGCCGAGCAGCAGCGTGGCCCGCGCCAGCTGGCCCGCCGGCTGGATGGTCCGAACGAGCCGCAGACGCATCCTCGGCAGGAACAGGATCAGCATCAGGGCCAGGTGCCCCGTGTAGCGGATCCAGACCACCATCGGGACCGGGTAGGTGCGGCTCAGCCACTTGGCGGTGGTCTCGAGCACCGTGAAACAGAGCGCCATGGCGAGAACCATGACGACGGCCCGCGGATTCACGCCGCGATGCCGGACTGGCGGGGCAGCTTCGGACATGGCCGGGAGTTTACCCCCTCGTCCCGATACCGGCATTGCCGTTTTCGCCACCCGGTTGCAAAATGCCGAGCGACTCCCTGCGATTGCGGCGAAATGCCGGCGTGCTAGGCTCGCACTCGCGGAGTGTCTTCCCGCACGAAAGCTCGACCATCACAACTCTGGAGGAGGTGTCCCCATGGAACGCCAACACGAACACGAATTCGTCGATCTGTCGAAACCCGTCGAAGGCAAGAATCAGCCCAGCCCGGAAACCCGCCGCGGCTTCCTCAGCAAGGTGACCGGCCTGGCCGCCTTGACCGCCATGGCGCCCGAAGCCTTCGCCCGGAACTTCATCGACCAGTACGACGCGGACGGCCCCATCGCCCGTTACCCGAACCCCGACATCATCGTTCTCGACAAGCGCTTCAAGTACAAGCTCGGCAACACGCCAATCGTGCGCCTCTATCGCGGCACCATGTGGGCGGAAGGCCCGGCCTGGAACGGCGTCGGCCGCTACCTGATCTGGTCCGACATTCCCAACAACGAGCAGCTGCGCTGGATCGAGGAGGACGGCCATGTCTCCCGTCAGTTCCGCTATCCCGCGAACAACTCCAACGGCAACACCTTCGACTACCAGGGCCGCCAGATCGCGTTCGAGCACGGCACCCGCCGCGTGGCGCGCTATGAGCTGGACGGCTCCTACACCATCCTCGCCGACAAGGCCGACAACGGGAAGGAGTTCAACGCCCCGAACGACGGCATGGCCCATCCGGATGGCTGGCTGTTCTTCACGGACCCCGGTTACGGCGGCCTGATGCATTACGAGGGCGTCCGCCTAAACACCGGCAGCCCCCAGCCGATCCAGAAGGAAGCCATCTACCGCTGCGACGGCCCCGGGAAGGTCCAGAAGGTCGCTGACGAGCCCTTCAAGCCGAACGGCCTGTGCTTCTCGCCCGACTTCAAGAAGGTGTACGTGGCCGACACCGGCCTGTCGCACTACGCGGACGCCAAGAGCGTGATCTGGGTCTACGACGTGGACGGCAAGCGCCTCAAGAATGGCCGCGTGTTCGCCAGCATGGAGATGAACGGCAAGATCGGCTTCGCCGACGGCCTGCGCTGTGACGAGGACGGCAATGTCTGGGCCGGCATGGGCTGGGTGGGTGACGGCTACGACGGCGTCCACTGCTTCGCCCCGGACGGCACCCGCATCGGCATGATCCGCATGCCCGAGATCATCTCGAACGTGTGCTTCGGCGGCACCAAGCGCAACCGCCTGTTCATGACCGGCAGCACGTCGCTCTACTCGGTCTACGTCGAGACCCGCGGCGGTACGCTGACCTGATCGTCCCCGACCGCAACGGTCGCATCCACCCCGCCGGCCTCTGGCCGGCGGGTGCCCCCGTCCGGGACGCCCCGGAAACTCTGTTAAGCTCCGGCCTGTCTGAGCTGCCGCGGTGCAACGCTTCCTTGAGGAGCGATCACCGTAACCCGTTGTCTATAAAGACCTGCAGCCAGCATCACAAGAGGACCGGAGACCATGCGACGCAAGATTCTGCTGATCGCCGCACTCGGAACGGCTGTCGTCCAAGCCTCCCCGGGCTGGGCAATGGAAGTCGATATTCTCGAAGCACCCGCGGTCGTGGAGACCGCAGAAGCCCCCGCCGCCGTGACCAACGAACCCGCGATCGACTCGGTGCCCGCTTCCGGCGCAGACATGTTGCGCAAGGAGGAAGTCGGCGTTGCCAGCTTCTATGGCAATGAGTTCAAGGGCCGGAAGACGGCGAGCGGACACATTTTCGACCCGGACGGCATGACCGCCGCCCACCGGAATCTGCCTCTGGGCACCCAGGTTCGCATCACCAATCTGACCAACGGCCGCACCTACGAAGCCCTCATCAACGATCGCGGACCGTTCGTTGCCGGCCGGATCATCGACGTGAGCCGCGGCCTGGCCGAAAAGCTGGGCTTCATCCGCAGCGGCGTCGCCAAGGTGAAGATCGAGGTGATGGGGTGGGAGCCGCTCAAGTCGATCCGCGCCGCCGTCAACGCGATGGAGCCTCCCCAGCGTCGCGGCAAGACCACTCTCGCCCGCCGGGACGACTGACGCCGGGTGCGCCAGCTTCCACTGGCGCTGCTCAGTTGAAGGTCGCGTCGAGTCGTCCGAGCCCGGCGAGGTCCATCTCGACGCGGTCTCCGCGAGCCACCCACTTCGTTTCGACCACACTGCCGAGGAACACGAATTCCCCGGCAGTAATGCCCTGCCCCAGCACCGAACGCTGATTCGCCAGCCACACCAGCGCGTTCACCGGGTGGCCCATCACGTCGGCGCCGCGGCCCCTCCCTACCTCGACGCCATTGATCCGCGTCACACCCACGACTGCATCCAGCGGCATGCCCGCCTCGTAGACCCGTTCCTCACCAAGCACGCACCCGGCGTCGAAGAAGTCATCGGCAATGAGGGTCGGCGTATCGAGCCGCGTGTAGTCGACATAGCGGGCGTCCACGATTTCCATGCCGGGCATGACAGACCCGATCGCCGCGGCCACTTCATCGAACCCGTAAGGTGCCTGTCTCGGCGGAAGACTCGACTTGAGTCTCGCGACGATCTCGCATTCGACGCCCACCCTGACGAAATCCGCATGGGCAATCAGCGCGGGTGACCGATGGACGGTCTTCTCGAACACGCCGCCGCCGCAGGGGTTGGGAATCTTCAGGAACGCCTGCATCACCGGCGTGGTGCAACCGATCTTGTGACCGACGACGGGACCGAGCCCGGCGGCCGACAGCAGGCCATGCAGCGCGCGCTGAATCGCGTACGCGTCGGACTCGGAGTCGGGACGCAGGTCGGCCGGCAGGGCGTCGAGCGGCTCGAGGCCGAGACGACACCGGGCCAGCAGCGCTGCGGCCCGGGCAATGCGTTCCTCGGTCATGGCCATGTCAGTTCCCGCGCTTGCGCCGGGAGGCGGCTTTGGACTTCGCGACGGGTTTCGCGTTAGCCCGCAACGTCTCGAGACCCGCCCGGATGGCGCCCTGCAGCAACGCCGTATCCACGCCATAGGCGATGATCCGGAAGCCCTTCGCGACGTAGTCCGCGGCCCACTTCTGGTCGCCCGCCATGAAGCCCGCCACCTTGCCGTGCTTCTCGGCAGCGGCGACGACCCGATCGATCGCCTTCAGGTACTTGGGATGATCGAACTGCGCGGGAATGCCGAGAAAGTTGGTGAGATCGAAGTGCCCCACCCAGACGCAGTCGACGCCCTCCACCGCGGCGATCTTTTCGACGTTGGCGAGCCCGATCTCGGTCTCGATCTGACAGATGACGAAAGTGCGATCGTGGGCCGTGGCCACCTTGCTTCGAACATCGCCGGCGACATAGTCGTCGTGCGCCGCAGCGAACGCGGCACCGCGCCGGCCGACTGGCGGATAGTGCGTCCACTCCACGATGTTCTTCGCCTGCTGCACCGTCTCGACCATGGGCACCATGACCCCGAGCGCGCCGGCATCCAGCACTCGCGACAGATACTGGTAGGAAGTCGTCGGCACCCGCACGAACGGCGCGATGTCCAGACCGCGGCACAGACCGAGCTGTGTCTTGATGGTCTCCAGGCTGACGCCGCTGTGCTCCATGTCGAGCAGGACGAAGTCCGCACCGGCCGCGTTGCAGATCTGCGGCAGACCGGGGGTGAAGAACTCCCACGCCATCGTGCCGAAACTCGATTCTCCCCGCGCGAGCTTTTCCTTCACAGGATTGTTCCGCATCGCCCCTCCCCGCTTGGTGTTGCCGCAGCCGCGTTCGGCCACGAGGGCGCGATGCTATCTCACCGCCATGCGACACGCACTCCGATCGCGGCCGCGCCGGGGACGCTGTGCGATGCGGCAGCGCAACATCCGAGCGCAGCGCGAGACACGTGAAAAGCCGCGCGCAATTGCACAGCCATTCCTTGCCTGTTACTGCGGGCTTTCCCATAATCCTGCCTGCATGCGGCGGACGGACTCGCAGAAGCGCCACTGTCGCGTGGCACCCTGACCGGCACGCCTGTGCCGACACCATCTAGAACATTGGAGGAATCTTTCACGATGAGCGCTCCCCATCCGTCGCGCCGGCTCGCCCGTGCCGTCAAGCTCGCGCTGGTCCCCTTAGCCGCCGCCGGCGCCCTCGCGTTCGCCGGATCGGCCGCCGCCGAGAGCGCCGCGCAGAAGGCCGTCAACGCCGCCAAGCCGCTGTGTGCCGGCGGCAAGACCATCACCATCGTCTGGGAAGCGGGCCTGCAGTCCCTCGACCCCCTCAACTTCTCTGGCCCGATGTGGGAGAAGCAGACGGGCTGCAAGGTGAAGGTCGTCGAGGTCTCCACCGCCGAGATGTTCACCAAGATCATGCAGGAGTACCGCGCCGGCACCGGTGCGTATGACGCGCTCAACGTGATTCCCGCATGGATGCCCGACCTCGTGCAGGCCGGCGCGCTGGAACCGCTCGACGCCTACGTCGACAAGTACGGCTACCGCGACGAGCTGAAGACCATCGCGGCCACGTATCGCGACAACCAGATGACCGTCAACGGCAAGATCTACGGCTTCCCCGATGACGGCGACGTGTTCGTCATGTACTACCGCAAGGACATCTTCGCCGACGCCGGTCTCAAGAAGGACTTCAAGGCGAAGCTCGGCTACGACCTCGCCCCGCCCAAGACGTGGAAGCAGTTCGGCGAGATCGGCGCGTTCCTCACCGAGAAGCTGAAGGACAAGGGCACCTACGGCGCCTCGATGTTCCGCGAAGCCGGTTACGGCAACTTCCTCTTCCAGGAACGTTTCCGCAACGAGGGCGGCAAGTTCTTCGACGGCAACACGATGAAGGCGACGGTCAACTCCGCCGCCGGCGTGAAGGTGTTCACCGACTGGGTCGCCGAGAACAAGTTCATGCCGCCTGGCGTGGAGAAATTCGGCTTCGTCGACAACCTGGCCACCTTCGTGAAGGGTCAGAGCGCGATGACCATCTCGTGGCCGCCCTATGGCCGTTTCGCCGCGGGCTATCTGGCCAATGAGAAGGCCCTCGACTGGGTGCCGAAGTCCACGGTCGCCGGCAAGGTCGGCTATGCGCTGCCCCCGGGCGGCCATCCTGAACTCGCCGCGGGCTTCGCGCTGTCGGTCGCCTCGACCAGCAAGCAGAAGGAGGCCGCCTACCTGTTCATCCAGTGGCTGAACAGCGAGGAGATCTCCAACCAGCGCGTGCAACTGCCTTACGCCCTGCGCGATCCGTTCCGCGAGTCGCACTTCACGAACCCGGCCTATGCCAAGCTGTGGCCGGAAGCGAAGGAGTACCTCGCCACGCTGCAGGCGGGTTCCAAGACCGGTCTGCTGGACCTCTCGCTCATTCAGACCGACAAGTACGAGGAAGCGCTGCGCCAGGGCATCAGCCGCCTGTGGGCCGGCGAAGATCCGAAGAAGATCCTCGACGACATCGCGAAGGAATGGGACGCCGTCACGCAGAAGGTGGGCGTCGACAAGCAGAAGGCCGTTTACAACGCGTGGGCGGCCAAGGGCGGCGCCTACCCGAAGTAAGCTCGGGCGCCTGACGCCGGCGGCCGGGAGTCCGGTTGCCGGCGAGCAAGAATCCAGAGGCGGGTGCTGTCACTCGCCTCTGTTTTTCCGGCCCCTTCGAATGCCGGCGCCGCAACCGGGCGCCAGCCGCGGGCGGGGCCGTGCAACACGAGAGATATCCAGAGGTCGCGATGATGGCCCCACCGGCAGCGCCTGCCGATTCGCACGCCACGCCCGGTCGCCGCTCGCGGGCAAGCCATGAGTTCCAATAGTCCGGGCATGGGCGCACGTCGCCCCGGTGACGGCGGCTTTCGCTACGCGCTCGTCGCGCCCTCCATCTTCATCCTGCTGCTGATCGGCGTCTTTCCGCTCGTGTATCTGCTCGTGGTGAGCTTCCAGGGCATCACCATGACCGACAACGACACGACCTTCCAGGGACTGCTCAACTTCAAGGCGCTGTTCGACGACACGCGCCTGTGGCAGTCGCTGATGCACACGCTGATCTTCACGGCCATCGCGCTGCCGCTCGAACTCATCTTCGGGCTCGCCATGGCGCAACTGTTCATCGACCGCCTGCCCGGCCGGCAGATCTTCGTCGCGCTGCTGGTGCTGCCCGTCGTCGTCTCGCCCATCGTGTCCGGCGCCACCTGGGCCCTGATGTTCGACAACCGCTTCGGGCCCATCAACCAGATCCTCGGCTGGATCGCGGGGCAGGAGCTGACGATCCTCTGGACGGTGAAGCCCGATCTCGTGTATCCGGCGATCCTCGTCGCCGAGGTATGGCAATGGACACCGTTCATGTTCCTGCTGCTGCTCGCCGCGCTGTCGGCCGTCGACAAGTCCCAGCTCGAAGCGGCCGCGATCGACGGCGCGGGCTTCTGGCGCACCTTCACCCGCATCGTGCTGCCGGCGATCTGGCCCGTGATGGCCGTGGCCGTACTGATCCGCGGGCTCGATCTGTTCCGCCTGTTCGACATCGTGTGGGCACTCACGAAGGGTGGCCCGGGCACCATGACCGAAACCATTTCCATCTTCACCTACGTGAAGGGATTCCAGCAGTTCGAGACAAGCTACACCGCCGCCGTGGCGCTGCTGATCATCGTTCTGCTGACCGTCGTGATCACTTGGCTGCTGAAGCGCGTGCAACTGGCCCGATGAGACGCCACCCATGAAACTCGCCCTCCGTCTCGCCGCCGCCGTCCTCGTGACGCTGTTCTTCCTGTTCCCGATCTACTGGCTGTTCATGATCTCGCTCAAGACGGCGGACGAGATCTACTCCTACCCGCCCGTGTGGTGGCCGGAGACCTTCCAGTTCGGGAACTACGTGGTGCTGTTCAAGGACGGCGACGCCAAGACCGTGTGGAACAGTCTCGTCGTCGCGAGCGCGAGCACCGTGCTCGCGATGTTCCTCGGCACCATCTGCGCCTACAGCATCGCGCGCTTCCGTACCGGCGGGGAGCATCTCGCCAACTGGATCATCTCCCAGCGCATGGTGCCGCCGATCACGGTCGTGTTTCCCATCTTCCTGCTGTACGTGTTCTTCGGGCTCGTGGACACCTACATCGGGCTGATCCTGCTCTACACCGCGTTCAACCTTCCCTACGTCATCTGGATGATGCGCGGCTACATTCTCGACATCCCGATCGCGCTGGAAGAGTCCGCGCTGGTCGATGGCTGCTCCCGCTGGCAGGTGCTCTGGAAGGTCGTGTTCCCCATGTGCCGTGCCGGCCTGTTCGCCACGGCCATCTTCACCTTCGTGTTCGCCTGGAACGACTTCATCTTTGCGCTGGTGCTCACCCGCACGGAAGTCACCACGTACACGGTGCAAGTCACCCACTACTTCGGCAGCCAGTCGAACTTCTGGGCCAAGATCTCCGCCATGTCGGTGCTGGGCACGCTGCCGGTGTTCATCGTCGTCGGATTCATGCAGCGGTATCTGGTGCGGGGGATTTCGATGGGGGCGGTCAAGGGTTGAATGCCGGGAATGGATCGATCGGGAAGGGGGAAGGGGGAATGGGGAAGGGTCAAACCGGGGTGCATCGATGGCTGACTTGAAGATCGGCGGGCTGCACAAGTACTACGGCTCGCTGCACGTGGTGAAGGGTATCGACCTGGAAATCCCGGAAGGGGAGTTCACGGTCCTCGTCGGCCAGTCGGGCTGCGGCAAGAGCACGCTCCTGCGCACCATCGCGGGCCTCGAAACGGCGGACAAGGGCTCGATCGAGATCGGCGGGCAGCGCGTGAACGATCTGCCGCCGAAGGATCGCGACATCGCGATGGTGTTCCAGAACTACGCGCTGTATCCGTACATGCGCATCTACGACAACATCGCCTTCGGCCTTCGGGCGCGCAAGACGCCCGCCTCCGAGATCGACGGCAAGGTGAAGGCCGCGGCGAAGATGCTCGCCATCGAACACCTGCTGGACCGCTATCCGCGCCAGCTGTCGGGCGGTCAGCTCCAGCGTGTCGCCATCGGTCGTGCCGTGGTGCGGAACGCGCGGCTGTACCTGTTCGACGAACCGCTCTCCAACCTCGACGCGCAGTTGCGGGAAGAGATGCGGGGCGAGATCAAGCGACTGCACCAGGAACTGGGCAAGACGATGATCTACGTGACGCACGACCAGATCGAAGCCATGACCATGGCCGACCGCATCGTGCTGCTGCGCGAAGGCGTGATCGAACAGCAGGGGGCGCCGCTCGATCTCTACGAACGTCCCGCCACGCGCTACGTTGCGGGCTTCCTCGGTTCGCCGACGATGAACTTCATCCCCGCCGTCATCATTCTCAACGGCATGAAGCTGAGCGTGCGCCTGGGCGACGGCACGGCACTCGAGATCCCGTCGTCGCGGTCCGGAGGCCTCGGTCCGTGGCAGGGCAAGCCGCTGCTGCTTGGCGTGCGCCCCGAGCACCTCAGCCGCGCGACGGGCGAACTGCGCCCCGGCGCGGCCACATGCGACACCAAAGTAGACCTCGTCCAGCCCACGGGTTCCCGCACCTACGCGACACTCAACGTCGGTGGCACGCAGGTCGTCGCCGAGATGCAGGCCCACGATGTGTCCGCCCCGGGCGAGCGCGTCACGCTGGCCATCGACATGAACCGCATGATCCTGGTGGACACCGCCACCGACAAAGTCATTTCGTCCTGAGTCGGGTCGCATCGGGCAGGGCCCGCTGCGCAACTCGACGCAACCGTTCCTGGAGGAGCAACGCAAGATGGCTGCCGCGAAGACCCCGCGTGAACTGAAACTGGTCGGCACGACCCAACCCGACGTTCCCGGCAAGGTCCTGAAGGCCGGGCCCACCGAGGTGGAACTCGACAACGGTCAGCTGCGCTATCTGCGCGTGAACGGCGTGGAGGTGCTGCGCGCCGTCTCGTTCCTCGTGCGCGACAAGAACTGGGGGACATACGTCCCGACGCTCAGCAACCTCGTGGTCGATCAGCGCAAGGACGGCTTCTCCGTGTCCTATCACGCCGTGTGCGCATCGGACGGTCAGGAGATCGCCTTCGACGTCAGCATCACCGGGGATGCGCAGGGCAACATCGCACTCGACGGCACCGCCACGCCGAAGACCGACTTCCTCACCGCGAGGACCGGCTTCGTCGTGCTGCATCCCCTCACCGGCGTGGTCGGCAACAAGGTCGAGGTGGAGCACGTCGACGGCAAGGTGGAGAAGTCGATCTTCCCCAAGATGGTGAACCCCATCCAGCCCTTCCTGCATATCCGCTCCCTCACCCACGAGTGCCTGCCCGGCGTGAAGGTGAGCGTGCGCATGGAAGGCGACACGTGGGAGATGGAAGACCACCGCAACTGGACCGACGCGTCCTTCAAGACGTACGTCCGGCCTCTCGCCCTGCCCTGGCCCTATGTGCTGAAGGCGGGCGAGTCCGTGAAGCAGTCGATCCGGGTATCCCTGTCCGGCGCAGTCCCGAAGGGCGCGGCGGGCGGTGGTGCCGGCGGTGTGAGCGTGAAGCTCGGCGCGGCCGGCAAGGCGACGATGCCGCCGGTGGGCATCGCCGTCCCGCCCGAGGAAATCGATCACGCCGTCGCGCGTCTCGATCTGCTCAAGGCCATGGCACCCAACCAGCTCGTGGGCCATCACGACCCGCGCGCCGGCCACGGCCTCAAGGAACTCTACGGACTACGGGTACTGTCGGAGCAGACCGGCGCGAAGGCGGTGCTCGAGATCGTCGTCGCCAGTCTGGACGCCTACGGTACCGAACTGAAGGCCCTCGCGAAACTCGTCGACCAGGCCGGCCTGAAGCTCGATGCCATCGCCGTGTGCCCGGTGGGAGATCTCAAGTCCGTCCTGCCCGGCGGCGAGCGTCCGCCCGCGCCGCCGCTCGAAGCGCTTTACGCCGCAGCGCGCGAGGCCTTCCCGGGGATCACGCTCGGCGGCGGCATGTTCTCGTTTTTCACGGAACTCAACCGCAAGCGGGTGCCTGCGGACAAGCTCGACTTCGTGATGAACACCACGTGTCCCGTGGTTCACGCCGCCGATGACCGCTCCGTGATGGAAACGCTGGAGGCGCTGTCCCATCAGGTGACCACGGCACGGTCGTTCATCGGCAAGACGCCCTATCGCATCGGGCCCAGCGCGATCGGCTGCCGCGACAACCCGCATGGCGCCACGTACACCCCCAACCCCGATAACGTGCGCGTGTGTCTGCCCAAGATGGACCCCCGCATGCGCGGGCTGTTCGGCGCCGCGTGGTTCACCGGCTATGTGGCTACGTTGGCGCGCGCCGGCGTCAGCGCCATCACGCTCGGCGCGTCCACCGGGCCGCTCGGTTTCATCTACCGCAAGACTGACTACGCGCAGCCGGGGCTCGACGGCACGGGTGCCAAGGTCTATCCGTCCTACCACGCGGTCTCGGGTCTCGCGCGTGCCGCAGGCGCCAAGCTCGTCGCAGCGGAATCCTCAGACCGCGCCACCGTGGACTGCATCGCCTATCGCGCCAAGGGAGCCACGCTGCTCTGGCTCGCGAACCTCACCGCGAAGACGCAGACCGTGTCGATCGAAGGTGCCGACGGCAGGAACGCCTTCGCCGGTTCGCTGGACGAAGGCAGCTTCGACCGGGCGGTAAGCGATCCGGCGGCTTTCCAGGCACGGCATCAGAGCGTCGAGGGAGGCAAGGTCTCGCTGAAGGCGTACGGCGTGACCTGGGTGTGCATCAACGACTGACCGGACACCCGGCGGCTGACGACAGACGCGTCAGCCGTTCAAGCCGGTGTCCGTGTGGGAGGCGGGGTCCTCCAGCGGTTCCAGGTGCGTGGTGACGGTCGTCCGGGGCAGGGCCTCGCGGATTTCGTGCTCGATGGCGTCGGCGAGGTCGTGTCCCTTCTTCACGGTCCACGCGCCGGGCACCAGCACGTGCATGCTGACGAACGCCCGCCCCGCTGCCTGCCGCGTGCGAACCGCATGGAACTCGATGCCTTCCTTCTCGTGCCGCGCCAGGATGTCGCGAATGGCAGTCCTCTGCGCCTGCGGCACGGAAGGATCCATCAGACCGGCCGCCGAGCGACGCAGCAGACCGTAGCCGGTCCACAGAATGTTGATCGCCACCCCGATGGCCACCAGCGGGTCCAGGCGGTTCCAGCCCGTCACCTTCACGAGCAGTACTCCCACCAGCACCCCGGCCGACGTCCACACGTCTGTCATCAGATGGTGCGCATCGGCCTCGAGCGTGATGGAGCCGTAGCGCTTCGCCGCGCGGAACAACGCCCATGCGACGGCGAAGTTGATGGCGGAAGCGACCACGCTGATGGTCAGACCGAGCCCCACCGCTTCCAGCGGTTCGGGGCGCAATACGCGCGGCACCGCCGTGGCGACGATCACCGCGGCCGCCACGAAGATCATCGCGCCCTCGAGACCGCTCGAGAAGTACTCCGCCTTGCTGTAGCCGAACGCGTGCTCCTCGTCCGGCGGTCGCTCCGCCAGCGTCAGCATCCACAGCGCCATGAGCGCCGCGACGAGATTCACCAGGGACTCGACCGCATCGGACAGCAGACCGACGGACCCCGTGACCCACCAGGCGCCCGTCTTGAGGGCGATCGTCGCGACCGCTGCGGCGACGGACAGCCACGCAAAGCGGGTGAGGCTGCGTTCCGTCAAGCGAGCGCCCAGTGCACCACGCCGCCCGCGCGAAGCGGCACCAGCGTGTCTGTGCCGTAGGGAAGCTCCTCCGGCACCGTCCAGTCCCGCTTCTCGAGCGTGATGGTCGAGGCGTTGCGCGGCAGTCCGTAGAAGTCCGGACCGTGATGGCTCGCGAACCCTTCGAGGCGATCCAGCGCGCCAACCTGCTCGAACGCCTCCGCGTAGAGCTCGATTGCGGCATTGGCCGTATACACGCCGGCGCAGCCGCAGGAATGCTCCTTCGTGTGCCGCGCATGGGGCGCGCTGTCGGTACCGAGAAAGAACTTCGGGCTGCCGGAAGTCGCCGCACGCACCAGCGCCTGACGATGCTGTTCACGCTTGAGGATGGGCAGACAGTAGTGATGCGGACGCACCCCGCCCTGGAACAGCGCGTTGCGGTTCAGCAGCATGTGATGGACGGTGATGGTGCCGGCGATGTTCGCGCCGGCACTCTCCACGAACGCGACGGACTCGGCCGTGGTCATGTGCTCCAGCACGACGCGCAGTCGCGGCATGCGCTCGACGAGCGGCGTCAGGATGGTTTCGAGGAAGACGCGCTCGCGGTCGAACACGTCGATCTGCGCGTCGGTCACCTCGCCGTGGATCAGCAGCGGCATGCCGACCGCGGCCATGGCTTCGAGAGCGCCGGCACAATGCTTGAGATCGGTGACGCCGGAGTCCGAATTGGTGGTCGCACCGGCCGGGTAGAGCTTCACGCCATGCACGAAGCCGCTGCGCTTCGCGCGTTCGATCTCCTCGGCGGGCGTCCGGTCGGTGAGGTACAGCGTCATCAGCGGCGTGAAGTCCAGCCCGGCGGGCAGCGCCGCCAGGATGCGGTCGCGGTACTGGCGCGCGGCCTCGGTCGTCGTGACGGGCGGCTTCAGGTTGGGCATGACGATCGCGCGGGCGAAGCGCTTCGCGGTGTCGGGCAGGACGGCAGCGAGGTCCGCGCCGTCGCGCAGATGCAGGTGCCAGTCGTCGGGGCGGGTCAGGGTCAGGCGTTGCAAGGGAACATCCTCATGACGATCACTCTCGTCATTCTGACATGCTCCCCGACGTCCCATCGGTGTCATTCCGGTCGACGGGCCCGCTGGAAAAGACCTATTCGGAGCCGCCCTCGGGAGCTTCCTGCTTGAGGGCGAGAGCCCGGGCGTACAGATCGCCGCGGCGGGCGCCCGTGATCTCCGCCGTGAGCCGGGCAGCCTGGGACGGTGACAGATCCCGCAGCAGGATGCCCAGCACGCGCTCGGCGTCGGCGGGACTGTCCTGCTCGGCAGGGCTGGCGTGCAGGATCAGAACGAACTCGCCGCGGCTGCGGTTCGCGTCGCCGTCCAGCCACGCCAGCGCCTCCCCGACCGTCGTCTCGTGGATATCCTCGAACAGCTTGGTGAGTTCGCGGCAGAGCGTGAGCCCCCGATCCGGCTGGAGAATCGCCGCGAAATCGGCAATGGTGTCGCGCACACGATGCGGGGCTTCGTAGAACACCACGGGCCGGTCGGCAGAAACGTGATCGGCGATCTGGCGCCGCCGGGCCTCCTGCTTCGGCGGCAGAAAGCCCACGAACTCGAAACCGGACTCCGCGAGCCCCGCGGCCGACAGCGCCGTCACGACGGCGCTCGGGCCCGGCACCGGCACCACGGGCAGACCGGCCTCGCGCACTGCCTTCACCACGAGCGCCCCCGGATCGCTGATGCCCGGCGTGCCGGCATCGGTGACGAGCGCCACGCTGTCGCCTGCCTGCAGCCACCCGACGACTTTCGTCGCGGCGCCGCGTTCGTTGTGCTCGTGAACCGCGACGAGCTGACCCTGGATGCCATGGGCATCGAGCAGGCGGCGGGTGTGACGTGTGTCCTCCGCGGCGATGCGCGTCGCGGAACGGAGCACGTCGAGCGCGCGAAGACTCACGTCGCGCAGGTGACCGATCGGGGTGGCCACCACATATAATGTCCCCGCCAACGCCTGAGAGGGTTCCGTATGCAACGGTTTCGCGTCCTGATGAATGCAGCGCTCCTACTATACGGCGCGCTCGCCGTGCTCGTCACCGGCATCGTTCAGGCCCAGACCGAGGAGGTGCCCGAGAAGCCGCACATCGCGCTGCTCCTCCCGCTCAAGTCGAACACTTTCGGCCGTCTCGCCGAAACCGTCCGTCGCGGCATCGAGGCCGGCATGGCCGCCGACGCGGCCAACGCGGAGAAACTGCCCGTTCTCGTATACGCAACGGGCGACGACAACAAGCAGGTCATCGAAGCCTACGACCGCGCCCTGCGCGCCGGCGCCCAGTTCGTGATCGGCCCCCTGACCAAGAATGCTGTTCAGGCCCTCGCGCAGAGTTTCGCGGTGAGCGTGCCGACACTCGCGCTGTCCGCGCCCGACAGCGACGTGCTGCTGCCGGACGGCATGTACGCGTTGGGTGTGCAATTGGAGGCCGAGGCACGCCAGGTGGCCCGAATCGCCGCCGCCCAGGGAAAGCGGCGTGCGGTAATGGTCGCGGCGGACAACCCGCTCTCCCGGCGCATCAGCCAGGCCTTCGCGGACGAGTGGGCCAAGGCCGGCCGGCTCGTGGTCGACCAGCACCAGTTCACGCTCGATCAGGCGCGCCTCAAGCGGATGCGCGACGGCATCGTGTCCGACAAGGTCGATGCGATCTTCTTCGCCATCGACGGCGCCAAGGCCCGGCAGGTCCGCCCGTACCTCGGCCGCACGCTGCCCGCCTACGGCACGTCCCAGGTCAACTCCGCCGAGAGCACCGTGCTCGGTCGACTGGACCTGAGCGGTCTCGTCTTCGTCGACATGCCCTGGCTCATCGCAGCGGATCACGCGGCGGTGGTGTCGTATCCGCAGCCGGAAGGCGGCTTCGCCAACTTCGAGCAGGCCCGGTTCTACGCTCTCGGGATCGACGCGTGGCGCCTGTCGCAATTGCTGCTCGGCGCGAGCTACAACGAGATCGGCATGTTGGATGGCGTGAGCGGCTATGTGTCGCCCGGCCCCGCGCGCGTGTTCAAGCGTGAAGGCGTGCCCGCCCAGATGACGCAGACGGGCATCCGCCTGCTCGAGGAGCACGAATACCGGTGAAGGCCGACGGCGACCGCGCCGAATCCCTGGCCCTCGAGTTCCTGCTCACCCGCGGCTGCAAGCTCGTCACCCGCAACTTCCGCTCGCGGTTCGGCGAGATCGATCTCATCGTCCGTGACGGCAGGACGCTCGTGTTTGTGGAAGTCCGCAAGCGCGGTCGCAGCCGGTTCGGAACGGCGGCGGACAGCATCACCGCCACCAAGCAGCAGAAGCTGATCGCCACCGCCGGCCTCTACCTGACCCGCCTCAGCCCGCAGCCGCCGTGCCGCTTCGACGCCGTCCTCATCGACGCCGAGGACCGTCTGGAGTGGCTGAAGGACGCCTTCCGCCCCTGACCCGGGAGAGGGTGGCACCGGGCCCTATGCCATAATCCTGAAGCTTCATCCTCGCCTCGGAATTCATGGACCCGCTCGCCCGAATCATCCAGCAGTTCCACGACAGCGCCGAACTCAAGCTCCGCGCCGTGGAAGTCCTCGCCGCGCCACTCGCCCGTGCGGGCGAGATCATGGCCCAGTGCCTCATGAACGAAGGCAAGATCATGGCCTGCGGCAACGGCGGATCGGCCGCCGACGCCCAGCACTTCGCCGCCGAACTCCTCAATCGTTTCGAGATGGAACGCCCGGGGCTCGCCGCCATCGCCCTGACGACCGACAGCTCGACGCTCACGTCGATCGCCAACGACTACGACTACGTCCAGGTGTTCTCGAAGCAGGTTCGCGCGCTCGGCCACGAAGGCGATGTCCTGCTGGCGATCTCGACCAGCGGCAATTCGCCGAATGTGATCGACGCCATCCGCGCCGCCCACGACAAGGGCGTCACGGTCGTGGCGCTCACCGGCAAGGACGGCGGCAAGATGGCCGCCATGCTGAAGGCCGACGACGTGAATCTGTGCGTCCCCTCCCCCGTCACCGCGCGCATCCAGGAAGTGCACCTCGTCTGTCTGCACTGCCTGTGCGACGGAATCGACCAGCGACTCTTCGGCGTGCAATGACGTCCCGGGGGCGCCGGCACGCGGGCGCGATGCTCGTGACCGGCCTGCTCGCAGCGGGGCTGCCGGGGTGCGCCCCCATCGTGCTCGGCCGCAACCGGGCCGACCCGCCCGTGCCGCCCGAGCGTCGCGCCGAGGGCGTCTCGCTCCAGGACGAAGCCGTCGAACGCATCGCGCTGGAACTCATCGAGGAACGCTTCCCCAAGGACGTCCACGTGAACGTGTCGAGCTTCAATCGCATCGCTCTTCTCACCGGAGAAGTGCCGGGCCAGAACGAGCGCGACGCGATCGCCGCGCTCGTGCAGTCCATCGAAGGCGTGCGCCAGGTGTTCAACGAACTGGTGGTCGCGCCCGTGTCCACGCTCACGGCACGCGCCTTCGACCGTCACCTCACCGCTCGCGTGAAGACGCGCTTCCTCGATGCGGGCCGGTTCCGCGCCGTGCACGTCAAGGTGCTGACCGAAGCGGGGATCGTGTACCTGATGGGTCTCGTCACCCCCCAGGAAGCCCAGGATGCCGCCGACCTTGCCGCGCGCACGCCGGACGTGAAGAGCGTCGCCCGCGTGTTCGAACTGCTGGACGCCTCCGCGCCCCCCGGAAAATGACCCGTCCCCTGCCCCCGTTTCGCAGTCGCGAGTTCCTGCTGGATCACATCCGCGAGACCCTCGCCTTCTACCACCCGAGAGCCATCGATCCGAAAGGCGGCCTGTTCCAGTTCTTTCGCGACGACGGCGAGATCGTCGACCGCACCACCCGCCATCTCGTGAGCAGCACGCGCTACGTCTTCGATTTCGCGATGGCGTCGCGGCAGTTCGGCGAGACCGCCCATCACGATGCGCTGTTGCATGCGCTCACGTTTCTGCGGCAGCGGCATCGCAACCCCGAGACCGGCGGCTACGCCTGGGTGCTCGACGGCGATCGCGTGCAGGACGGGACGAATCACTGCTACGGCCTCGCGTTCGTGCTGCTCGCCTACTCGCACGCGCTCATGGCGGGCGTCGAGGACGCGAGGCCGGATATCGACGCCACGGTCGCGCTGATGGAGTCGCGCTTCTGGTCCGAAGCCCACGGACTCTACGCCGACGAAGCCAGCGCGGACTGGTCGGTGCTGCAACCGTATCGCGGTCAGAACGCCAACATGCATGCCTGCGAGGCCTTCCTCGCCGCGTTCGAAGCCACGGGCGAGCGCAGGCATCTCGATCGCGCCTTGCGAATCGCCGACAACATCACGCGCCGTCAGGCCGCGCTCGCCGACGGTCTGGTGTGGGAGCACTACCAGGCGGACTGGTCCGTGGACTGGGACTACAACCGCGAAGACCGCACGAACATCTTCCGGCCCTGGGGATACCAGCCCGGTCATCTCACCGAGTGGGCCAAGCTGCTGCTCATCCTGAGACGACACGCAGGGCATCTCGAAGCAGACACGTCGTGGCTAGTCCCGCGCGCGGTCGAGCTGTTCGATGCCGCTCTCGCGAAGGCCTGGGACCACCGGCATGGCGGCATCCACTACGGTTTCGCACCGGACGGCAGTATCTGCGACGGTGACAAGTACCATTGGGTGCAGGCGGAGTCGCTGGCGGCGGCCGCGCTGCTCGCGGACGCGACAGGCGAAGCGCGTTACTGGGACTGGTACGACCGGATCTGGCGATACTGCTGGGAGCATTTCGTCGATCACCAGCACGGCGCGTGGTTCCGGATTCTGGCTCCGGACAACGGCAAGGTGACCGACCTGAAGAGTCCCGCGGGAAAGGTGGACTACCACAACATGGGCGCGTGCTACGAGGTGTTGAACGTCGTGCCCTCGTAACCCGGACGAGGGACGCACGTCCCGACTCCGGGGAGCGGCGTTCTTCTTGCAAGCCGATGTCTCGCGAATGCGTTCATCGTCCCCGGAGTCGGCGCTTCCGCGCCTCGTCCGGGCTACGCCTGCGTTGTCGCCGTCCGTAGCCCGGACGAGGGACGCACGTCCCGACTCCGGGGCGCGTCGCACCTTCTGCGATCCGATTCCGCGCGGATGCGCACATCGTTCCCGGAGTCGGCGCTTCCGCGCCTCGTCCGGGCTACGCGTGTTGTCGCCGCCCGT
>LNDV01000014.1 GCA_001464765.1 Betaproteobacteria bacterium Ga0077526 | reverse complement strand
TACGCCCACCTCAGAGGCCGGATATACGGTCGCAGTCGATCAAAAAACCATCAAACGTTCTGCTTGCAAACCGGGAGGAGTCCATATACGGACGAGGGACGAACGTCCCGACTCCGGGGGGGGCGGTGCGTGAACGTGTCGCGATGTTTCCCGGGTTGGCTTGGCGGAGGGTGACGATCGGGAACGGGCCCGAGGCGTGGGCGTGACCGCTCCCCGGAGTCGGCGCGGGGCGCCTTGTCCGGGTTACGGGAGGTGGACGTGTAGCCCGGACGAGGGACGAACGTCCCGACTCCGGGGGCCGATCCGGGTTACGGAGACCCCATGTACTGCATCGGGCCGGACGACTGCGCACGAACCTGCGGACCGGTGTGCTTGCGCGGCTCGCTCGGTTCGCGGGGTTGACGCCCGACGCGCTGGGCCGTTGCTGGAGCGTCCGGTGCCCAGTGCCTGCGCGAGGCGCCCAGCACCATCTCGGGATAGCCGGAGTTCTTGCCGAGGCTGCCGTTGTACCGGGCGAGGGCGCGATACATGTCGCCCTTCTCGATGTCGAGGTAGTGACGCAGGATCGTGCAGCCGTACCGCAGGCTCGTGCGCAGATGGAAGAGGTTGTGCTCGGTGCTGCCGATGACGTTCGTCCAGAAGGGCATCACCTGCATGAAGCCGCGGGCGCCGGCGCTCGATACGGCGTACTTCCGGAAGTTGCTTTCCACCTGGATGAGTCCCAGCACCAGATGCGGATCGAGCCCCGCGCGAGTGGCTTCGTAGTGGGCCGTCAGCAGGAACTCGCGGCGCCCGGCCTCGTCGGGCATGCGCTTCACGAGGCGTGGGGACATCGTCGCGAGCCACACCTCGGCATCGGCATCGCTCGCGAACGCTACGCGTGTTGCCCCTTCGTCCGCCACGCTGCGCTGCAGGCGCGCCTGCACGGCCGCCGACAGGGGCTCGTACTTCTGCGCGCCCGCCCACGCCGCGGACGCCGCGACCCACAGCAGCGTCGCGGCGAGACCTCTCAGGAGATGCGCTGTTGCACCCATGCGGCGGCCCCTTCGACGGGGACGTTCTGCGAAGCGGTGTCGCGGCGGTGGCGATACTCGAGTTCGCCCTTCTCCAGGCCGCGGTCGCCGACAGTCACGCGATGCGGAATGCCCGTGAGTTCCATGTCGGCGAACATCACGCCGGGACGCTCGTCGCGGTCGTCGAGCAGCACTTCGAGGCCCGCCGCCTGCAACTCGTCGTGCAGCTTGTTCGCGGCTGTGCGCACGGCTTCGCTCTTGCGGTAGCCGATGGCGACAATGGCCACGTGGAACGGCGCCATCGCATCCGGGAAGATGATCCCGCGGTCGTCGTGATTCTGTTCGATGGCCGCCGCCACGATCCGCGAGACACCGATGCCGTAGCAGCCCATCTCCATCGGCCGGGACTGGCCCGTCTCGTCGAGGAAGGTGCACGACATGGCGGACGAGTACTTCGTGCGGAGCTGGAACACGTGGCCCACTTCGATGCCGCGGCACAACGACAGCGTGCCCTTGCCGTCGGGGCTCGCATCGCCTTCGACAACGTTGCGCACGTCGAAGACCTTGTCCGGCACGGGCAGGTCACGCCCGAAGTTGACGCCCGTCAGGTGGAAGCCCGCCTTGTTGGCGCCGCACGCGAAGTCGGCCATCGCGAGCACGGCGCGGTCGGCGATCACGTCGACCGTGGCCGGCAATCCGATGGGGCCGAGGTAACCGGCACGCGAGCCGGTGTGCCGCACGATGTCCTCCTCGGTGGCGTAGCGAAAGCCTGCGAGCCCAGGGAGCTTGCCGAGCTTCACTTCGTTGACCAGGTGATCGCCGCGGAGCAGCACCATCGTGAGCTTGTCCTCGTTGAAGACGGCCACGACCTTCAGCACGCGGCTCGGGGCGACCTTTAGGAACTCGCTCACCTCCTCGATCGTCTTGCGCCCGGGCGTTTCGACCTCGCGCATTGATTCGGTCGCGGCGGCGCGCGGCTCGGTCGGCGCGACGGCCTCGGCGAGTTCGACGTTCGCGGCGTAGTCGGAAGTGGGGCAGAAGGCGATGGCATCCTCGCCGGAATCGGCCAGCACGTGGAACTCGTGCGAACCGGTACCGCCGATGGCACCCGTGTCCGCAGCCACGGCGCGGAACTTGAGACCGAGCCGGGTGAATACCTGCGAGTACGCGTCGTACATGACCCGGTACTCTCGTTCGAGGTCCTCGAAGCTCGTGTGGAAGGAATAGGCGTCCTTCATCACGAACTCGCGGGCGCGCATCACGCCGAAGCGCGGGCGGATCTCATCGCGGAACTTGGTCTGGATCTGGTAGAAATTGACCGGCAGCTGGCGATAGCTCTTGATCTCGCGCCGCGCGATGTCGGTGATGACTTCCTCGTGGGTCGGGCCGAAGCAGAACTCGCGTTCGTGGCGGTCCTTGATCTTCAGCATCTGCGGCCCGAAGACCTGCCAGCGTCCGGTCTCCTGCCACAGCTCCGCGGGCTGCACGGCGGGCATGAACAGCTCCACGGCGCCCGCGCGATTCATTTCCTCGCGCACGATGGTCTCCACCTTGCGCAGGACGCGCAGACCGAGCGGCATCCAGGAGTACAGGCCGCTGCCGAGCTTGCGGATGAGGCCGGCCCGCAGCATGAGCCGGTGGCTCACGAGTTCGGCTTCCGCCGGGGCTTCCTTCAGGGTGGAGAGGAAAAACTGGGAAACTCGCATCGCGCCTTCGTCCAGGGGATAAAGGCGCTAGTTTACCGGGCATAATCGTCGCCCCATGAGCTTCATGTCCAAACTGCGGCAGCGGCGTGCGCGCGGCGACGACGCGATCGTGCAGGTGAGCGAGGAGAACGGCATCCGCTCGCTCTACCTCGGCACGGACACCGTGCAGAGTTCCATGCGCATCGCGGACCCCTTCGCCCTCGTGCTTTCGTACACGCGGGCGATGATGGGTTTCCTGCTGTTCCATCCCTCACCCCGGCGTTTCCTGATGATCGGGCTGGGCGGCGGGTCCCTCGCCAAGTTCGCCTATCACCGGTTTCCGTCGGCCCTCGTCACCGTGATCGAGACCAACCCGAAGGTGGTCGCGGCAGCACGGAGCTTCTTCTTCGTCCCGGAGAACGACGAGCGCTTCACGGTCCTGGTCGACGACGGGGCGGAGCATGTGCGCATCGCTCGCGCCAGTTGCGATGTGCTGGTGGTCGACGGCTTCGACGCCAATTCCCAGGTCGAGTCTCTCGCGTCCGAGGATTTCTACTCGCACTGCCGGCAGGCGCTGGATGCCGACGGGGTGCTGGTGGTAAACCTGTGGAGCACCGATCCGCGTTTCGACACCTTTCTCCAGCGGATCGAGCGCGTCTTCGACAGCCAGGTGTTGTGTCTGCCGGCCGAGCGCAAGGGCAACGTTGCCGTGTTTGCGTTTCAGCGCCGGCCGACACCTACGCGGTGGGAACAGCTCCGGGCCCGTGCCCGGACCCTCGAAGAGCGATACGGTCTGGAGTTCGTGCAGTTCGTGGGTCGGCTGGAAGAACTGAATGCGCATAGCGAGCATCGGTTGCTGGTGTGATTGGCAAGTCAAGCCGTGAAGGCGTGAAAGCGTGAAGGTGTGGAAGGGGGAAGGTGCGTAGCCCGGCTGGAGCGAAGCGCAGTCCGGGGATGCGGCGGCAAACAGTGACGGGGCGCCAGTTCCGTCGCTGGTCGGTTTGTGAAAGAATTCGACGCATCGTAGCGAGGCCCACAAGAAGTCGACCATGATCGATCGAGACGGTTATCGCCCCAACGTCGGCATCGTGCTGTTGAATCCCCGGAACGACGTGTTCTGGGCCAAACGTGTCCGGGAACACGCCTGGCAGTTTCCGCAGGGCGGCATCAAGTCGGGCGAAACCCCCGAAGAGGCGATGTTCCGCGAACTGCAGGAAGAGGTCGGGCTCGACCCCGAGCACGTGCGCGTGCTCGGCCGTACCCGGGAATGGCTCCGCTATGACGTCCCCCGGCACTGGGTCCGCCGCGACCCCCGTTTCAACTACCGGGGCCAGAAGCAGATCTGGTTTCTCCTGCGTCTGGTCGGCCGCGATTGCGACGTGAGCCTGCGCCGGTCCGACAAGCCCGAATTCGACGCCTGGCGCTGGCAGCGCTACTGGGTGCCGCTCGAGGCCGTGGTGGACTTCAAGCGGGACGTCTACCAACAGGCGCTGTCCGAACTCGCCCGCCTGATCTCTCTCGAACCGGACCCCTACTGGGTGCGCCCGCCGGAAGACTCGGAAGCCGTCGGCAACTGATCGCCGTCCCGTCGTCGTCAGCCCGGACCTTCGCGCGCAGCGAGGGGCCGACTTCCCGCCAGACCCGGTGAGCCCGGGAGCATCAGGCGGGATCCAGCGTTTCCAAGGTACTGCCGGTCGGCCGCGCGCCGGTGATCACCGCCAGAAACCGGACCCCCAGGTCGTCCCATTGTCGGGAAGCCGCTCCGAGAATCTCGATCAGGGTCTCGAAGCTGGCCGGGTCGTCTCGGCTCAATGCTTCCATTCCGGACAGTTCCAGCACCAGCCCGCCCGGCCCGAGCGGCAGATCCAGCAGCGACTCCTCCAGGGCATCCCAGTTGTGGCCGAACCAGTCGGGCAGGCGCAGTGCCCGTCCGATCGCGGTCAGCAGGCCGGACCGGTCTTCTGCGCCGTGCAGCAGCACGTGCCTCGCCGGCGGCGTCGCGAGACGGCACGCCGGGGCGACCGGCCCGTCGACGTAGTACACGCCGTTGCGGCGCCGGGCCACGGCTTCTGTCAGTGTCATTGGTCGACCCCCTGAATGCGAGCGAAGCTCCGGTAGTGATCGGCGGTCCAGAAGTACTTGGTGCGCCCGCCGGTCACGATGCGTCGTGGTCCGCGGTCCTGCCGCCCTGGCGTCTTCACGGTGTACTCCCGGTAGTAGCCGTAGGGTCTGCGGGGCAGAATCTTCTCGCGGTTGCCGAACACGATGCCGTCGCGCGAATACGGGAAGGGACCGCCGGCGCGGATCAGCGCCAGGGTCGTCCGCGCCTCGGGCGGGAGTTCCGAGGCGGCGATGGTCGGCAGCGGCAGCGGCTCGCGCGCCGGGGCATTCCCCGCCACGAGCGCCAGAAGCAGGAGCGCAACCGCACTCAGCCAGCCTGCGGCGAAGCGTCTCATGGCGTACTCAGGCCACTCGCAGGACGATCTTGCCCACGTGCGTGCTCGACTCCATCAGCCGATGGGCGTCGGCGGCCTGCGCGAGGGGGAAGGTGGCGTGGATCACCGGCTTGATGGCGCGGGACTCCACGAGCGGCCACACTTTCCTTGTGAGTGCCTGCGCAACCTCGGTCTTGTATTCCACGCTGCGCGGACGCAGTGTGGAGCCCGTGATCGTGAGCCGCCGATACAGGATGTCGCTCATGTCGAACGTCGCAGTGGAACCGCCGAGGAAGGCGATGAGCGACAGGCGCCCGTCCGCGGCCAGGCACTTGAGTTCGCGGGGAACATAGTCGCCGCCGACCATGTCGAGGATCACGTCCACGCCTTTGCGCGCCGTGAGTTCCTTGATGACCGCCACGAAGTCCTCGGTGCGGTAGTTGATCGCGCGTTCGGCGCCGAGCGCCTCGCAGGCGCGGCATTTCTCGTCGCTGCCGGCCGTCGCGAAGACACGATGGCCGAAGGCCCGCGCCATCTGGATGGCGGTCACACCGATTCCGCTGGAGCCGCCCTGCACGAGGAATGTCTCCCCGGCCTTCAGACCGCCGCGGTCGAACACGTTGATCCAGACGGTGAAGCAGGTCTCGGGCAGCGAGGCGGCTTCGATCATCGACAACCCGGAAGGCGTCCGCAGGCACTGACCCGCGGGTGTGGTGCAGTACTCTGCGTAGCCACCGCCCGGGGTCAGGGCGCATACGGCATCGCCGAGCTTCCACCCCGTCACGCCTTCGCCGATGGCGGCGATCGTCCCGGCGACTTCGAGGCCCGGCAGATCCGAAACACCGGGTGGGAGCGGATAGAGCCCCATGCGCTGGAGCACGTCGGGCCGGTTCACGCCGGCGGCTTCCACGCGGATCAGGACTTCGCCGGGACGGGTCTCGGGCAGCGGCCGCTCGATGGGGCGAAGGACTTCGGGACCGCCGGGCTGGGCGATCTCGACGGCATGCATGGAAACGGGCAGGGCGGACATGGGCGGGCGACTCCGATCGGCAAGGCCGCCGATTGTATCGGTACGGCATGCGGGAGACCCGGACTTCACAGGGGAGGGCGGCGCCGCGCAGGACGGCGAGGGTTGCGGCTGACGCCGCGGTGCGTCAGGTCGGGTGGACCGAGCCGCCGCGGAGCATCGCTTCGAAATCCGTCGCGGGGAGCGGGCGGCTGAACAGGTAGCCCTGCAGATCGTCGCACTGCTCGTCCTGCAGGAATTTGGCGTGGTCCTGCGTTTCGACGCCCTCGGCGACCACGCTGAGACTCAAGCGCTTGGCGATGCCGATGATTGCTCGTGTGATCTCCGCCGCGGAGTTCACCGACGGCAGGTCGCGCACGAAGGAACGGTCGATCTTCAGACGATCGATGGGGAAGGTGCCGAGGTAGGCGAGCGAACTGTATCCCGTGCCGAAGTCATCGATGGCGATGCTCACGCCGAGTGCCTTGATCTCGTGCAGGAGCGCCGTGGTGCGCTCCGCGTCCTTCATGAGCGCGCTCTCGGTGAGTTCGATTTCGAGGTAACGCGCTTCGAGACCGGTCTCCTGCAGCGCGCGGCGGATGCGCGCCGGAAGTTCCGGATCGTCGAAGTCGAGTGCCGACACGTTCACGGCCACGGGCAGCGGCGGCAAGCCGGCGCGCTGCCAGGCCACGTTCTGCTTGCAGGCGGCATTCAGGACCCAGTCGCCGAGGGCGCGGATGAGTCCGTGGCGCTCGGCCACCGGGACGAATTCGTTGGGCGGCACGATACCGAGTTCGGGGTCGTTCCAGCGGATCAGCGCTTCCATGCCGACGATGTTGCCGGTGCGTGCTTCCACCTTCGGCTGATACAGCAGGTAGAAGGTGCCCTCGCGGATCGCCTGGCGCAGGCGGGTCTCCAGCTTGAGCGTGCCCATCACGCTGTCGTTCATCGAGTGCGTGAAGAAGCGGAATCCGTTGCGGCCCGAATCCTTCGCCGCGTACATCGCCGTGTCGGCGTTCTTGATGAGCGTGAGCGGATCGTCGCCGTCGTTGGGGAACAGCGCGATGCCGATGCTGGCGGTGACCGCGAACTCGGCGCCCGCCGATTCGATCAGCACTTCGAGGATGCGTCGTGCCGTGACGGCAGCCTCTTCGGCTTCGCGCAGATCCGGCAGGAGCACAACAAACTCGTCGCCGCCCAGACGCGCGACGACGCTTTCCGCGCGGAGGGCGCCAGTGACTCGCGACGCCACGTTGACCAGCAGTCGATCACCCGTTTCGTGGCCGAGACCGTCGTTCACGTTCTTGAAGTTGTCCAGATCGAGGAACAGTACCCCGAGCTGGGTGTGATTGCGTCGCGCGAGACTCAGGGACTGACTCAGGCGATCGATCAGAAGCGTGCGGTTGGGCAGCCCGGTAAGCGTATCGAAGTACGCCATGCGCCGGATCTGGTCCTCTGCGGTCTTGCGCTGCGTGATGTCGTTGTGGATGCCGATCAGGCGCCGGGTGTCGCGTGCCCGCGAATCGACCACGACGCGTCCGCGTGACAGGATCCAGTGCCATTCGCCCGACGCCGTCGCGATGCGGTACTCGATCTCGCCCTCGTCCAGACGGCCTTCCTTCAGTTGCTCGTACCAGCGTTCGAGCGCGTGACGGTCGTCCGGGTGGGTGATGGAAACGAGGGTCGGCTCGATGGCCGTGGCGGTCTGCAGGTCGTAGCCGAACAGGGGCAGGAAATGGCTGCTCAGCACGACCTTGTCATTGCCTGCGTTCCAGTGCCAGACGCCCTGGCGCGCACTTTCCAGAGCGAGCTTGAGCACCTCGCCGCTCTCGGTGACGTCACGCTCGATCGCGATGAAGCTCTCGATGCTGCCGTCCGCTCCCTGGACGGGCTGGACATCGAGTTCGAGGACGTACTGGCGCCCGGACTTGCTGTAGTTGACGATCTGCCGGCGGAAACCACGGCCGGCGCGCAGGTTCTCTCCGATCTCCCGGACGACGCGCAGGTCGGTCCCGGGGCCCTGCAGGATGCTGCCCGGGCGCTTGCCGATGACTTCTTCGAGGCGGTATTCGGTGAGTCGGGTGAATGCCTGATTCACCCATTCGATACGGCCTTCACGGTCCGTGATGATGACGGGGTTGTCGGTGTACTGGGCCACGAGCGCGAGCTTGGCGTGGTCCCCCACCTGCGCCGACGTGCCTTGTGCCGCCTCGGCCGTCCTTACCAATGCCCCCGCTCCCGCCATGCCTGTCGCCTCTTCCCATAGCCAATCGTGGCCGGCTCGTCCCCTCGAACATGCGCCGGCCCTCCACTAACGGGTGAAAGCTGAAAATCTTCAGTTTTGCGAAGCCCCGGACGGGACCAGGGGCAGCTTCAGGAACGGGGGTGGGCGCGTGCGTGCCAGAGGAGGCCGCCGACGAGACCGACCGCCGCCGTCGCGATGGCGGCCATCGAGGCCCAGGGAGCATCGTCCCCGGCCCAGAGCAGACCGGTGCCGACGAGGAGACCGGCGAGCAGGGTGACATACACCCGCCACCAGTCGAGGACTTCCACCATGCCGGGCGACGTCGGGGATGGGATGGCGGGGAAGGGTTACTGCATGGACGGATCGAGCGGGAACCCGATCTTCTTGAGGCCGCCGCGCTGCACGGCTGCCATGATCTGCGCGACCTTCTCGTACTGGACCGTCCGCGCGCCGCGGATGTGGATCTCGGGCTGGGGCTCCATCTTGGCCGACTCCGCGATGCGGCTGGTCAGCACCTCGAGGGAGATCTCCTCGACGTTCCAGAAGATCTTGCCGTTCTCGTCCACCGAGAGGTTGATGTTCTCGGGCTTGATCTCGTTCGGCTGGTTGGTGGCCCGCGGCAGGTCGATCTTCACCGCGTGGTTCATGACCGGAATGGTGATCATGAAGATGATCAGCAGCACCAGCATCACGTCCACGAGGGGCGTGGTGTTGATCTCCGGATTGAAGTCGTCCTCGCCGTCGCCCAGGGAACCCATTGCCATGGTGGTGCTCCTCAGGCCTTCGCGCCGGTGACGGCGGTGAGCTTCGCGTCGCGGACACCGCCGGCGGGCGAGGCACCGTCGCCGACGCGGGAGCCGGTGAGGAAGAACGCGTGCAGATCGAATCCGAAGCGGTTCAGCTTCGACAGCAGGGATTTGTTGCCACGCACCAGGGCGTTGTAGCCGAGCGCCGCGGGGATCGCGACCGCGAGACCCAGGGCCGTCATGATCAGAGCCTCACCCACGGGACCGGCAACCTTGTCGAGCGAGGCCTGGCCGGCCAGCCCGATGGCGACGAGCGCGTGGTAGATGCCCCATACCGTGCCGAAGAGGCCCACGAACGGCGCGGTGGAGGACACGGACGCGAGGACCGAGAGCCCCGTCTGCAGCTTCGCGTTGCTGTCGTCGATGGAGGCGCGCAGGCAGCTCATCAGCCACTCGCTGCGGCCCATGCTGCCCCCTAGGGTGCCTTCGTGGCTGCGGTGATGCTGCGCGCTGTCCACGCCAGCCTGCGCGAGCGCGGCGAACGGGTTGTCCTCGGGCGAGCCGAGAGCCTGCAGCCCCTCGGGCACCGATCGCGCCTGCCAGAAGGCGTCGCGGGCCTGCGTGGCGCTGCGCTGGAGGCGCGTGAGGGCGATGCCCTTCATCACGATCACGTACCACGACATCGCCGACATGATGACGAGCAGGATGGCCACAGCCTTCTGGATGGCATCCGCATTGGCCCAGAGATGATCCAGTCCGAACTGACCCACGATTCGCTACCCCTTTGTCAGGAATCCAGCTTGAAGGAAAACGGTACCACTACCCAGACGGGCACGGCACGCCCGCCGTCCAGGTAGGGCTTGAATACGGCCCGCAAGGCGGCCTCCCGGGCCGCGGCGTCGAGCCGGGGGAATCCGCTTGGTTTCTGCACCTCGACCTTCTCGACCTTTCCCTGTTCACTCACCAGCACGCGAAGCAGCAGATCGCCGGTTTCGCGCAGCCGCATCGAGATCTGCGGATAGGTGGTCTGCGGTGCACGGATGTATTCGATGCCGGCGTCCCCGATGGAGCGGACCACCGGTTGCGCGGGCGGCGGCGGAGGTGCCGCGACCACGGGCGGAGGCGGTGCGGGATCGGGCGGGCCCGGAGCCACGACCACCGGGGCGGGTTCCGCCGGTTTCGGCGGAGGCTCGACCGGCGCAGCCGGCAGAGTGATCGCCGTGGGTGGAGGCGGCGTGTCCACCGGCTTGACCGTCTCGCGTGGTGTCGGCGGCGGGGGAGGCGGTGTGGCCACGACTTTCGGGGGCGGAGGCGGCGGGGGCGGGGGTGGAGTCGGTTCCACGGGCGGATCGGGCAGGATCAGCCGCGCGACCACTTCCTCCTGGACGAAATTGGAGGCCTTGCGCATGAGGCCCGCCTGGAGCGCATAGAAGAAGCCCACGTGCAGCAGCACGATGAGTACGAGAACGGCCGACTGGCGGCCGCCGGGCATCAGACCCCCCATGGGGCACCGGGACTGCGTCTGGCGGGCCGGCAGGGGGCGCCCGTGACCGTGCGACCAGGCGGGCGTGATCCTTCAGGGGCCTTGGCCGCCATGGAGCCCGGGTAAACCTTGGGGACACCCCCGATCGCGGGGTCGGATTGCGACATGCTCGAGACCATCGTGGACGTTCTGCCGGAAGTTTCGCCGCCGCGGTGCCAGCCCCGGCGGGAACTCGGGAATTTAGCCCATCACCCCAGGCACTGCAAACCATTCTCATTCACGACGATCGGAATCAGGAGTTATTCCCGGGTCGGTGCCGCGCCTGCTCAGGTAGGCGGGACGAGTTTCTCCAGGGTGGCGCGCAAGGGAGCGGGCAGTTCCACGGGGCGCCGGGTCTCCCGGTCCACGTACACATGAATGAAGTGTCCGCGGGCGGCCGTCTCGGGGTCATCGTTGCGGAACAGGCCGATCTCGTAGCGCACGCTGCTCGAGCCCAGCCGGGTGACGCGCAGGCCGGCGTGCACGGTATCCGGGAAGGTGATCGACGCGAAGTAGTTGCACTGTGTCTCGACGACCAGGCCGACCACGGGACTGCGCTCGATATCCAGCACGCCCTGTTCGATCAGGTACTGGTTCACCACCGTGTCGAAGTACGAGTAGTACACGACGTTGTTCACATGGCCGTAGACGTCGTTGTCCATCCAGCGCGTCGGGATGGTCTGGAAGTGCCGGTAGGCAGCGCGCGGCAGCGGTTCGGGTTTGCTCATGATGGGCTCAGTGTGTTTGCGTCTGGTCGGTGGGGTTGGGACGTCCCCGCATGTGCTTCCAGTTCACCGCGAGCATGCCGGCCAGGATGATCACCGCCATGCCCGACAGGGTGCCGCCGTCCGGGAAGTCACCGAAGGCGAGCCAAGCGAGCGTCGTGGACCAGACCAGCTGCACATAGACGAAGGGCGCCAGCGCCATCGGCGAGGCGTGCTCGACCGCGCGGATCAGCAGCCAGTGCCCGAAACCGCCCAGCAGTCCTACGCACAGGATCAGCACGCCCTGCAGCAGCGTGGGTGTCTGCCACATGAAGGGCAGGGCGACGCTCAGGGCCACGGCGCCCACCAGCGCGCCGAAGAAGAGCGTGGTCATCGAATCGTCGCGCCCCGCCACCTTGCGGGTCGCGATCTGATAGAGGCTGAAGAACAGCGCGCAGATGAGCGGGAGGAGCACGACGGGGCTGAACACGGCGCCCCCGGGCCGCACGATGATCAGCACGCCGAGGAAGCCCAGCATCACGGCGATCCATTGCCGGCGCCCGACCTTCTCGCCCAGGAGCGGCCCTGACAGCGCCGTGACCATCACCGGGCCGACAAAGCTGATCGCCGCGGCTTCCGCGAGCGGCAGGAACTTGAGCGACAGGTAGAAGAAGGCCGTGGAGCAGACGAGCAGCAGTCCGCGCAGCGACTGCAGGGCCGGGTGCTTTGTCCGAACGAGGCCCATGCCCATGCGCGGGCCGAACACGACGAGGATGAAGGCGAACTGCACGAAGTACCGCGCCCAGATGAGCGGCGCGACCGGATAGGTGCGCAGCAGATACTTCGCAAGCGTGTCCATGGACGAGAACATGAACACGGCCGTCATGATGAGGAGAACGCCCCGGAGGGGATGGCGGGCGTGCGGCGTACTGCCCATGCGTCAGGGCAGCGGCAGGCCGGCCTGCGGCGGCAGCACTTCGCGCCCCGCGAACACGGCACTGCCCAGGACTTCCTCCAGGCGCAGACATTCGTTCCACTTCGCCATGCGTTCCGATCGCGAGAACGACCCCACCTTGAGCTGGCCGGCGTCCCAGCCGGTGGACAGGTGCACGATGGTGACGTCTTCCGTTTCGCCCGAACGCGCTGAGACGATCGTCCCGAATCCGGCGGCCATGCCGGCTTCGAACGCGGCGTGCGTCTCGGTGACGGTGCCGGCCTGATTGGGCTTGATGAGCACCGCGTTGCAGTGACGTGCCTGGGCGGCTGCGCGCACACGATCGGCGTTGGTCACGAGGAAGTCGTCGCCGATCACCTGGATGCGGTGGCCCACGGCCGCGGTGAACGCGCGCATGCCTTCGGGGTCGTCCTCGGCGAGCGGATCTTCCACCGACGCGATGGGATAGCGCTGGCACCAGTCGAGCAGCATCTCCACCATGCCGTCGCGATCGAGTTCGCGACGCTCCAGGCCCAGCGTGTAGCGGCCGTTGCGTCCGAACTCGGACGCCGCGACATCGAGCGAGATGGCGACGTCCTCACCGGGCACATAGCCAGCCTGTTCGATGGCGCGCACCAGCATGCCGAGGGCTTCCTCGTTGGAGTTGAACGCGGGCCAGAAGCCGCCTTCGTCCGCGACGCCCTGCAGGCGCCCGGACTCTTCCATGAGGCGTCCCGCAGCGCGATACACCTCGGCGGTCATGTCGAGCGCCTGCGCGAAGCTGCGGGCACCGAGCGCCATCACCATGAAGTCCTGGATGTCGACCCGCCGGCCCGCGTGGGCGCCGCCGCCGAAGATCTGGATCTCCGGCAAAGGGAGGCGCACGGGACGGCCCTGCGAGAGGTACGCGTAAAGAGGCACCCCGGCCGCGGCGGCCGCGGCGTGGAGTACGGCCATCGAGACGGCAATCGTCGCGTTACCCCCGAGGCGCGACTTGGTCGGCGTGCCGTCGAGAGCGATCAGCGCGGCGTCGACCGCACGCTGGTCCTGGGCATCCATCCCGATCAGGCGGGTCGCGATCTCGCCGTTGACGTGGGACACCGCGTTGCGGACGTCCATGCCGCCGAGAGGCGGGCCGCCGTCGCGGAGATCGATGGCCTCGTGCATGCCGCGCGAGGCGCCGGCCGGTGCGATGGCGCGCCCGAAGGCGCCGCCCCGGAGCCGGACTTCGGCCTCCACAGTGGGGCGGCCGCGGGAGTCCCACACGCGGCGCGCGTGGATGGATTCGATGAGGGTTCGGTTCATGGGCTGAGTCGATGAAGGCAGGACCGGGACGGTCAGGCAGTCCTGCGGGGGTGGGTGCCGATCTCGGCCCGCCAGGACTCGCTCACATGCGAGAGGCGGTCCGTCGGATGGGCGAGCAGATTGCGCGCGACGCGGCGGACCTTGTCCCGATCGGCATCCGTCGTGATGTACTCCGCGGGCGACTTGCCGTCGACCCGGGCGAGGAACAGTCCGGGCAGCAGGCGCGCGACGCGGGCTTCGATGGCTTCCCGCGGTTCCCAGTCGACGCGTCCGAGGTAGGTGCCTTGCAGCGCGGCAAAGCAGTCCAGATAGCGCGGCCACCACTGCGGCCGCCACAGGCATTTGAGGAGCAGGTGGTTCAGACAGAACGCGAGGTCGAACGCCGGATCGCCGAACCACGCGCACTCCGCGTCGAGGAACACCGGACCGTCGGGACCCACCAGGATGTTCTTCGGGCTCACGTCGCCGTGGACCAGGGCAAGCCGGTGACCGAGAGTGGTGGCGATGAGTTGTTCGAGTGGTGCCGCGAGATCGGGATGGGCGCGCGCCGTCGCCGCGAGATACGGCTCGAGACGGATCGGCACGAAGATGTGATCGGTGGCGAACCGCTCAGGGATCGACGGGTCTGCTGCGGTCCGCGCGTGGATGTGCGCGAGACGCCGCCCGACCTCGCGCGCGACGGCCGGGTCGATCACGCCGTCGCGAAGCTGCGCCTTCCAGACGGGATGGCGCTCCGGGTCGAGGTAGGCCATCGCGAAGAGTCCTTCCTCCGGGGCTTCGCCGAGAATGGCGGGCACCGCCGCGGGCTCGATGGCGGCAGCCACGCGCATCCATTCGACTTCCCAGCGGTTGCGTTCCACCGGCGCCTGCCAGTCGGCGGCCACCTTGAGCTTGGGCAAGGCCCGCTTCACGCAAGCGGTGCCGCGCGGTGTCACGGCCTTGAAGATGTCGGACGACACACCCCCTGCAAGCGGCTCGAGCGACAGCGGTTCGCCCGGGACCACGAGCCCGATGCGTTCCAATGCCGGTCTGAAGGCCTGACTGTGATCTTGCAAGGCGGATGCGGGACTACAATCGTGTGACTGCGGGCAAGGGGCGCGACCGACGCATCGGACGAAAGAGACGAACCGTTCGTGAGCGACCGACGCGCCGAGGTCCTTCGCCCGGCAAGGGACGGGACTCCTTCACGACTCTAGCATACTCATGTCCAAGGTCATTCTCGCGCTCGACCAGGGAACCACGAGCTCCCGTGCCGTGGTGTTCGACGACACCGGCGCTGCGCTCGCCGTGGCGCAGCAGGAACTGCCGCCCATCTATCCGCAGCCGGGCTGGGTGGAACACGATCCGGAAGCGATCTGGTCCACGCAGATCGACACGGCGCGGGAGGCGCTGGCCGCCAGCGGTCGAAGCCTCGCGGACGTCGCCGGGATCGGCATCACCAACCAGCGCGAAACCACCATCGTGTGGGATCGCGCCACGGGTCAGCCGGTGCACAACGCGATCGTCTGGCAGGACCGGCGCACCGCGGAGTTCTGCGCCCGCGCGAAGGCTGGCGGCGTGGAAGCCCTGGTGCGGGGCCGCACGGGCCTCGTGGTCGATCCGTACTTCTCCGGTACCAAGATCCGCTGGATCCTCGACAACGTGGCCGGCGCGCGGGCCCGCGCAGAGCGCGGAGAACTGCTGTTCGGCACTGTCGATACCTGGCTGGTCTGGAAGCTGACCGGCGGCGCGCTGCACGTCACCGACGCGTCCAACGCGTCGCGCACGCTGCTCTTCAACATCCACCACCGCGACTGGGACGAGAAGCTGCTCGGCATCTTCGGCGTGCCGCGGGGGATGATGCCGCGCGTGGTCGCCTCCAGCGGTGTCTGCGGCGAGTCGCGACCCGAGATCTTCGGCGAGGCCATCCCCATCGCGGGCATGGCAGGAGACCAGCAGGCGGCCCTGTTCGGCCAGCGCTGTGTCATCCCGGGCAGCGTCAAGAACACCTATGGCACCGGCTGCTTCATGCTGATGCACACGGGCGGCCAGGTGGCGGAATCCCGGCATCAGTTGCTCTCGACCGTTGCGTGGGATCTCGGCGGTCGCACCGAGTACGCGCTGGAAGGCAGCGTCTTCGTTGCGGGCGCCGCCGTGCAGTGGTTGCGTGACGGCCTCGGGATCATCCGATCCGCGGCAGACATCGAAGCGCTCGCCGGCAGCGTGAGCGACGCCGGCGGCGTGGTGTTCGTTCCGGCCTTTACCGGTCTCGGCGCGCCCCACTGGGACCCGGACGCGCGCGGCATGCTCTGCGGACTCACCCGCGGATCGACCGCGGCGCATATCGCGCGCGCCACGCTGGAGGCCATTGCCCTTCAGAACGCGGACATCCTCGAATGCATGCAGGCGGATTCCGGCGTCGCCCTGAAGGAATTGCGCGTCGACGGCGGCGCCACGCGGAACGACCTGCTCATGCAGATCCAGGCGGATGTGCTGGGTGTTCCAGTCAGTCGGGCAGCGAATGCGGAGTCCACTGCACTGGGCGCCGCATTCCTCGCGGGACGAGCCGTCGGTATCTGGGCCGACGACGCCGCGCTCGACCGGCTGTGGCAGCGGGACCGGCTGTTCGAGCCGGCCATGCCGGCTGACCGGGTGGCGGCCCTTCGCCACTCATGGACCGACGCGGTGCGCCGCGCGCGGGGCGGGAGTTCCTGACGGGGCCCGCATCTCCTGCGCCGTCGCGGAGGTCGTGCGGTCCTTCCTTTGACGCAGGTCAATTGGCCGGGTGGTCGCGAGCGTAGGCTCGTCGGCAAATTCACCGCGGAGGACCCTGCCATGACAAGAAGCTGGACGATCGCCATCTCCCTCGTCGCCGCGTGCGTCTTCGCGTCCGCTGCTTTCGCTGCGGACGAGCCGCCTGCCGGCGAGTACCGCATCGTCGACGGCAAGGTCGACGCGGGCACCTATCGCGGCTGGATGACCTACTACCTGGCCTGTCAGAGCTGCCACGGCGGCGAGCGGGCAGGCATCGCGCCGGATCTCTCGCAGAGCCTCAAGACCATGTTGCGGAGCGAGTTCGTGAACAAGGTGCTCACGCGCTACCGCGTGAATCTGTCACTGGCGGAGTCGGTGTTTTCCGAGTCCGTAAGGCAGGAGATGCTGGACGAGGTCGAACGTCAGGAGAAGAGCGCACAGAAGGGCGTGGCAATGCCCGCGTGGCAGTCCGACGCGACCATCAGCCAGAGGGTGCTCGATCTCCATGCCTACCTGCGTGCGCGGGCCGACGGAAAGATCGGACCCGGGCGGCCCCGGACGATGGGTGAGTAGGTGTATGTGGGCGTGAAGGTGTGAAGGTGTGAAGGGGAAGGGGAAGGGGGAAGAGGGAAGGGGGAAGGGTGATGGGACCATCCTCTCCCTCGGTCCCTCTCCTTGAAGGAGAGGGAGGGTGGTCCCCGGAGTCGCGCCTCGCGGCGCTCGTCCGGGCTACGACCCCTTCCCCCTTTCCCCTTCCCCCTTCCCTCTTCCCCTTCACACCTTCACCGCCCTACTTGCAATTCCCCGAACACCGCACCACCCGCTCGGCGCATGTCACGCGCTCGAACGTCATCATGATGTGTTCGTCGGTATCGACGCCCACGTGCTGGATGATCGCGTTGTTGCATTGACGGCGCTCGGTGATCCAATGCACCGGCGCGAGCCAGTTCACATCGGTGCAGCCGCGGGAGCCTTCGCCGAAACGGATGCCGACTTCGTAGCTGGCGCAAAGCAGGCCGCGGTGCTGCACCCAGACGTCGACCTTGAGTTCGCCTTTCCGGGCGAGCCAGGCCTTGCCGATGCTCCGGCCGAAATCGAAGTCCTTGCGATCGATGCTGCCGTCGGCTTCGAGGGACGCGGCAGGGACGGCCGGCGCCATGCGGCGTCCGAAGCGCGGGTCGATATCGTCTTCCTGGGCACCGGCCGATAGCGCGGTGGCGGCGAGCAGCATTCCGGTGAGCAGAGTGGCACGCATGGGGAGTTCCTCCTGTCTGAATCGCATCGTAAGCCCGCCGGTCCATCCTGACCATTGATCGGGCGCAAATCGCACTGGCATCGTCACCCGGGACGTGTACAGTCCCTGATCGGTTCGTGCTTCGGAGTCGTCTATGGGTTCCATCCTCGATCGGGACAATCTCGGTGCCTTCACCCGGCACACGCACGCTACGCTGCCCGGCGCGGACAGCGGTCCGCTGGCGGGTCTCACCTTTGCAGCAAAGGACCTCTTCGACATCGCCGGCCATCGCACCGGTTTCGGGAATCCCGATTGGCTGCGCACCCACGAGCCCGCCACCCGTACGGCCGCCGCGGTTCAGCGCGTTCTGGATGCGGGCGCCGAGATGGTCGGCCGGACGCACACCGACGAAATGGCGTGGAGCCTGTTCGGCGACAACGCGCACTACGGCATGCCAGTCAATTCGGCCGCGGCCGGGCGGGTGACCGGAGGCTCTTCCTGCGGGTCGGCATCCGCCGTGGCGGGCGGGCTCGTCGACTTCGCGCTCGGGTCGGACACCGGCGGGTCCGTTCGCTTCCCCGCGAGTCTGTGCGGCCTGTACGGGATGCGTCCCACCCACGGTCGCATTCCGCTCGAAGGCGCCTGTCCTCTGGCGCCGAGCTTCGACACGGTGGGCTGGTTCACGCGCGATGCCGATCTGCTGGAGCGCGTCGGTCGCGTCCTGCTGCAGGACGATGCGCCGACGCTTCGCCACGGTGAGCTTCTGATCGCCGCGGATGCCTTCGAGTGGGCCGGCGAGGATGCCTCGGAAGCCCTGCAGCGAGCGATCGGTGCCGCCGAAAAGGTGTTCGGGCAGGCCCGGGCGGTGGATATCGCACCGGAGGGCTTCGGCTTGTGGGCCGAGGTGTTTCGCGACCTGCAGGCGGCGGAAGCCTGGGCGTCGCACGGTGAGTGGGTGGATCGGGTGGCGCCGTCGTTCGGCCCCGGTGTGAAGGAGCGCTTCGCCTACGCGCGAACCGTGGATCCCGCGCGTGTCCGCAGTGCGCGCGCTCTGCGTGAGGAGGTGCGCGCGGGTCTCGGTGCCATGCTTGAAGGTGGCGCGGTGCTGATTCTCCCCACCGCACCTTGCATCGCGCCGCTGCGCGGCTCGCCGCAGGATCTGCTGAATGCGTTGCGCGTGCGCTGTGTCGCTTTGCTGTGCGGGGCGGGCTTCATCGGTGCGCCGCAGATCAGTCTGCCTCTGGGGCGGCTGGAAGGTTGCCCTATCGGTATCTCCCTCGTGGCAGCGCCCGGCAGCGACACCATGCTGCTCGATCTCGCCCGGCGCATCCGGGCTCCCGTCGAATCATGAACTGCCGCGAAGGCTGCGGCGCGTGCTGCATCGCGCCCTCCATCGCCGGCCCCATCCCCGGCATGCCCGAGGGCAAACCCGCCGGCGTGCCGTGTGTGCAACTCACCGAGGACTTCCGGTGCCGGCTCTTCGGCTTGCCGGAGCGTCCGGCATGCTGCGTGGGTCTGCGTCCGTCGGACGACATGTGCGGGCCGGATCGCGAGGCGGCGCTTGCATGGCTGTCCGAACTGGAGACCGCGACGACGCCCTCCGGCTGAGCTTCAAGGCTCGAGGCGGATACCCAGACGTTTGGTGATCACGCAGAGCCGATCGATTTCGGAACGGACCCACGCACGTGTCTCGTCCGGCGTGGAGTGTGCGGGCTCGGCACCGAATGTCGCGGTGAAGGCCCGCAGGGAAGTGTCCTCCGAGGCCTTGGCCATCGCCGCGGACAGCTTGTCGAGAATCGGCCGGGGGGTCCCCTTCGGTGCGAAGAAAGCGCCCCATCCGTAGGTCTCCAGTTCCGGTCGGCCCAGTTCGTTGAATGTCGGTGTGTCGGGCAACGCGGGCACGCGCTTCTTCGCCGTCACGGCGATAGCGCGCAGCTTGCCCGACTGGATGTGCGGGAGAGCCACGGAAGGGAAGGTCATCATCACGGGCAACTGGCCGCCGGCGACATCGAGGATGCCCGGTGCCTCGCCCTTGAACAGGACCGGGCGGAGCTTCGCCCCGGTCGCCTGGATCAGCCGTTCGGTGTGCAGGTGCTGCAGCGTGCCGAGTCCGGGTGAGGCATAGGGCAGTCCGTCGGGTTCCGCCAGGCTCCTCTTCACCAGGTCGTCGAGGGATTTGATCTGGCTCGCGGCATTCACCACGAGCAGCATCGGGCCACGATTGCGCAACGTGATGGGTTCGAAGTCGTTGAGTGGGTGGGCGCGCAGCGACGCGAACACGCAAGCATTGAGCGCGTGGGTCGCGATGTCACCCGAGAGGATCGTATAGCCGTCCGCCGCGGCTTTTGCCACGTACTCGGTGGCAATCTGCCCGCTCGCGCCCGGGCGGTTGTCGACGATCATTCGTGCCCCCAGCGTTTTCTCCATGATGGCGGCGACGCGACGTGTGCCCGAATCGGCCACACCGCCGGCCGGCCACGGCACGATCACTCGGATCGGGTGGCTGGGGTAGGAAGCGTCGTCGGCGCCGACGGCCGGGGGCAGGACGCCGAGTGCCAACAGGGCGAGTGCGAAACAGGCCGGTCTTCTCAACGGGGTCTCCTCAGGTCTTGAGCACTTCCGGCATCCAGACCCGCGTGCTGCGGTTGGCGCGGAAGAAGCAGCGTCCGTGGCGGGCGAGTGCGTCGCGATCGATGTCGAACCCGAGGCCCGGTGCGGTGGGTGGCGTGAGCACGCCGTGGCGATGCCGCCACGGTTCCGTGAGCAGGACGTCGCGGGCTTCCACCGTCCAGCCGGGCGGGCTCAGCGGATATTCGAACGGATGTTCGTTGGCAAAGCCCGAGCCCAGCAGAACCTGCAGGTTCACCGCAAAGCCGATGCCGTTGCTCCAGGTGTGCGGCGTGAAGCCGAGCCCGGCGGCGCGGCACAGCCGCGCGACCTCGATGGTTTCCGCGATGCCGCCGGTCCACATCGCGTCGGGCTGGAAGACGTGATAGCAGCGCTTCTCCACCATGTGCCGCAGTTCCGGCAGTCCGGCGGTATGCAGCTCGCCACCGGAGATGGGTACGCGCGTGGAGTAGGCGGTGAGCGCGGCCATGTCGTCGAACCACTCCATGAACAGCGGTTCCTCGATCCAGGCGACGCCCACGTCGGCACACGCATCCGCGAAGCGCCGGGCCCGCGCGAGATCCCACAGCGGCGCGGGCGCGAGGTGGGTGAGGCGGAACGCCTGATTGCAGTCCACTGCGATCTTCATCTTGCCTTCCAGGGCGCGGGCGGTTTCCTGCACCTGCCGGATGTCGGCGGCCTCGTCCCAGTCGTGCACGCGGATCTTGAAAGTGCGGAACCCTTCCTCGTGCCGCTGCCAGGCTTCGTCGATGCGCGCTGCCGGGTCCTTCACTTCGCCCGATGACGCGTAGAGCACGATCGGCTCCGAGCGCCCCCCCAGCAGTTCGTGCACCGGCCGGCCGGCGAGCTTGCCCTTGATGTCCCAGAACGCGGGTTCCAGCCAGCCGTTGCGCACACCCTGCACGCCCATGATGCGGATGCGCTCCTGCATCAGCGGGATGTCGGTGGGGTCCAGGCCCAGGAACAGGTTGGCAACACTGTCGCCGATGCCGGCTCGCTCGCGTCCGGCAGCGGAGAACGCGCTCCAGCCTTCCACGCCGTCGTCGGTAGTGAAGCAGGCCAGATAGAACAGGATCTTCTGCCGCGGCGGACCCGGCACCCAGGCCGGTGCGAACGGGGCAGGCAGAGGCCCCTCGACGTAGTACAGCGCGATGTGGTCGATCACCGCCATGCGATCGCTCCCGGCAGTTCTGGTTGTAGTGGTTACGACGCGGTTGCCGCGGAGGGCATCGAGTTGCGGGCCGCGGACCGGACCTTACCCGAACGGACCGCCTGCAGGAATCCTGCGACGCAGCAGGCTTTCAGGGAAGGTCTGCGCAACCCACGCGGTCGGGACGGAGGTCTCTCGGGCCGATGACAAGAAGGCCCGGGCCGCCGCGGACTGGACGCACGCCAGGCGCAGGCCGCTACGCGATCCAAGCAGATACTGCGGACCTTGCCTAGCGCCGCCCGACGGCACGCAGTACTTCACGCGCGGCACGCTGCCCGCTTTCCACCGCGCCGTTGAGATAGCCCTGCCATTCGAGCGAGGTGTGTTCGCCGGCAAAGTGGCACGCGCCTTCCGGCTCGCCCTCGATGCCCAGCAGGGTCGTCATGTAGCCGGGCGGGTAGTACGCGTAGGACCCTCGCGGCTCCGAGCCGGCATCCCAGGTGTTGCGGATCACGCGACCGTTCCACGCGCGGGAGATGCCGGGCAGGGCGGCCTCGAGGTCCGCGAGAGCTCGGGCTGCCTGCGCTTCAGGGGTGTCCTTGCCCGCCTCGATGGCGCGGTCGCCGCCGCTCCAGAAGTTGAGGATGCCGGCACGGCCGGCCTGTGCCCGAGAGACTTCCCATGTGCCGTGGAAGCTGCCGTCGAGGCGTACCTCGCCGTTGTTCCGCGCGTCCCGCCAGAGGCGATCGTTGAATTGCAGTTGCAGCTTCGTGCTGGCCCCCATCGGCAGTTCGCGAATCGCCTGCAGTTTGCGCGGCCGGAAACCGGCGCGTGAAAGGTCGACGTCCCGCAGATTGGAGAAGGGCAGCGCGAGCACGACTCGGTCGAAACGGTCGGTGAGCATGCCGGAGCCGCGCCGGACCGTGACGTCGTAGCGTCCGTCGTGGCGGCGCGCGAGCGCCACGAGCGGCATCCCTGGCTCCACGGGGCGCCGCAGACTCGCGGCCAGCCGTGCCACGAGGGCATCGTTGCCGCCGCGGAGGTGAAAGCGCTGGTCCGATCCGGCATAGGGCTGGAAGTGGTCGCGCGGGGACGCCGAGAGCGTGACGACCAGGTTGAGCGCGGACAGGCGCGCCGCTTCGATCGCGTATTCCTCTTCGAACGCGTTGGCGACGAGTCGGCCGAACAGCGAGGCGTTGCCGCCAGGGACGTGCCGTGCGATCCAGTCCGACACACTCATTGCGTCGAGCGCGCGCGCCGTCGCGTTCGAGTCGGCATAGCCGTAGTGGTCGCCGAGCGCGCGAGCCTGCTTCTGGACGATGGGGAACACGGCCTGGAAATCGCGCGTGGCCGCCTCGCCGCTGTAGAGCGCGCCGTCGAGCAGAGTCCACGCTTCGCAGCCTTCCGGCTCATCTGCCAGCACGTCGTCGACGGCAAGACCGAGGGACTTTGCGAGCGCCAGGATCTCGGTGTGCGCCGTGTCCAGGAACTCGCCGCCGCGCTCGGCAATCTGGCCTTCGGCGAACGCGGCGCGTTCCGAGAAGCACCGGCCGCCCAGCCGCTCCGAGGCCTCGAACACCTCGGGGTCATGACCCGCACGCCGCAGCGCGTGGGCCGCAGCGAGGCCGGCCAGTCCGGCGCCGATGATCGCGATTCGCGGCGCGCCGCGACGGGCGGCGGCCGAGGTCCGCAGAGGTGCCGTCAGGGCGAGCGCTGCGCCGCCGCTGCCGGCGATCAGGCGCCGCCTGTCCCGGTCTGCCCCTGGACGTCGGGACGTCGCGGGCACTGCGTGGGGGATCGTTGCCGTTGCTGCCTTTCGCAGCCATTGGAGAAGTGGGGAGCGGGACATCGCGGGATCAGCCTGGGTAGGGTGGGGTGCTGCCCACCGTTGAGATCGAAGACGTTCGCAGAATGTGTCATCAAGTCCCCGGCGTTGACAAGAGGTGCGTTCACGGCCGGCCGCGCGCCGCCGATGGGGTGCCGGCCGGAGGATGCGCTACACTCCAGCCGGCCAAGCGCGCCACGGAGGGACGGCACCCTCCCGGGTGTGCAGCGGGCCTGCGACGGTCCCGCCGATGTCCCCGCGTCAAGCGGTCCCTGAGATGAGTAGCAAGCACGGCCGTCAGAGCCCGTGGGAGGAGTTGTGTCCGTGAGGTGGTTCCGCAGTCCCGCAGGCTGGTGCGTCGCGGGCGCCCTCCTGGCAGCATGCGCGCTGCCGGCCGGCGCCCAGACAAAGCCCATTCCCGAACTCGACGTGGAGTACGTGATCGCGAACCCGCGCCCGCGTGTCGCGGAGATCGGGTACAAGGAACCGGAGATCTTCGACCCGTTCACCGACAAGCTGTATCAGAGCGGCTACCGCTACGGCGGGCCGCCCGTGGCGATTCCCCAGGAAGCCAAGTACCTCTCCGCCATCGGCCGTGTCCGCATGATGAAGCGCATCCTGGCCTGCGCAGACGCCTGGTACTACCCTTTCTCGCATACCGCGCCGAAAGCTGAACCCCCGGGCATCGACATCGAGATCCTGAGTCGCATCGCCCAGAGGAACGGCTGGGAGTTTTCCATCATGTGGGCCAACACCGGCGTCTATCGCGGTGGTGTCAATCTCGCGTTCCGCCAGACCATCAACCGCGGATTCTGCGACGTCTTTCTCGGTCTCGTGATCACCGGCGACGACGATCACATGGTCAAGAACGAGATGGCGTTCACCACCCCGTACCTCGGGGTGGGCTTCGTGCTCGTGCACCAGGGCAAGGTGCCCAAGGCCCGATCGCTCGCGGAACTCAAGGGGAAGGGCTTCAAGATCGGCGTACCCGCCTATACCCCGATGCAGGACAACGCCGAGGCGCTGGGCATCCCCGTGGTGACCTACTTCCAGAACAATCGCGTGATCGACGGCCTGCTCCGCAAGGAAGTGGACGCGATCATGGTATGGGGCCCGTCGATTCCCGTGGCGAACCGCGACAAGAACGTCGAACTCGCCATGTCCATCGGGTTCCGGCCGGAGCCCGGGCAGCGCTTCAACGGCGCCTGGGCGGTGAAGGCCAAGGAAACCGAATTCAAGAAACTGCTCGACGACGCCTTTACCGAGATGCTCGCCAATGGCGAGATGCGGGAGATCGTCGAGAAGTACGGCGTGCCGTTCTTCCCGCCATTTCCCGAAGGGCGATGATCCTGTACGCCCCGGATCGCTAGACAGGCCCCCGACAAACCCGTAGACGACGCACGAAAGGTCACGCACATGTGGAACAGTTTCATCGAATTGAGCTCCCTCTCCATGGGAGTCATTCCCGTACTCGTCATCCTGTTCACGGTGGGACTCGCCGTGGTCATCGAGCGGCTTTGGTTCTTCCACCGGGTACTGAACCAGGGCGCCGCCATCGAGCGGGACCTGAAGAAGACCGCCTATCGTGACCTCGACGGGCTCAGGGCGGTCGCCGGCCGCTTCGGTGGCGCGATGCAATCGGTGCTGGTGACGACCGGGGTGGAGTCCCAGGCGACGGATGCCGAGGCCGCGGAGCGCAACATCGACGAGGCGATCCTCGAGGTCGTCCCGGTGATGGACCGCAACCTGTGGGTGCTCGACACCACGGTGACGCTCGGGCCGCTGCTGGGTCTTCTCGGCACCATCTTCGGGATGATCAAGACCTTCGATGTGCTCGGCAACCAGGGCGTCGGCGCCGGCGCGGGCGCGGTCACCGGCGGCATCGGCGAGGCGCTGATCGCGACCGGCGGCGGCCTGTTCATCGCGATCATCGGCCTCGTGTTCCTCAACTACTTCAACAAGCGCGTACGCCTCGGCGTGCAGCAGATGGAACTCATCAAGATCACCGTCGTGAACCGCCTCCACGGCGGCACGCCGCGCTGAGGGGCGGATCATGCGATCCCGAACCGACCGCTACTTAGAAGCGGACCGCGCGCGTATCGAAGTGATACCGATGATCGACATCATGATGTTCCTGCTGGTGTTCTTCATCATGATCACGATCGACACCATCGCCGGCAGCGGTATCGCGCTCGACCTGCCGGGCTCCAAGACCACGACGCTGCTGAAGGACACGCAGATCACCATCGGCGTGCAGAAGGATGGCGCGATGTTCATTCTGGGCAAGCCGACGAGCCCGGAGCAGCTGACGGCCAAGCTCAAGGCCGACAAGGAGAAGGGCAAGGTCGACGTCGTGATCGCGGGTGACAAGGAAGTCCCGCTGCAGAAACTGCTCGACGTGATGGATCTCGTGCGCGCCGAAGGCATCCAGTCGGTCGGGATCGCGGCGTCCAGCAACGCGCAAAGTGCCGGAGCGACGCCGGCCAAATGAGCGAGAACTCCTCCCCGCGGACGGACGCGCCGCGGGCCGAGCCGGCACGCCGGAAACCGATCTCGTTTTCCCGCGCGCTCACGATCGCCGTTGGTCTGGAGGTCGCGGCATTCCTCTATGCCTCGGTCAACTGGAGTGCGCTGTTTCCGCCGCCGGAGCCGGAGCCGATGAAGGTCGAGTTCGTGAAGCTGCCCGAACCGCCGCCTCCGCCGCCCCCGCCGCCGGAGCCGCCGAAGCCCAAGAAGAAAAAGCCGGATCCGCCCAAGCCGCCCGAGCCCCCGAAGCCGGATGACAAGCCGCTGCCTGTTCCCGAGCCGCCCAAGCCGCCGGAGCCGGAGCCGCCACCGCCGCCGCCACCCGAGCCGCCGCCTCCACCACCGGATCTGCCGCCGCCCGACAAGCGCGCCAAGCCGGTGAAGAAGCCCCCGGCCATCTACCCCAAGGATGCCCTCGCCCAGGGCACAGAGGGCAAGGTACGGGTGCGTCTGCTCGTGAGCGCGACGGGCAAGGTGCTCAAGACGGAGGTGATCGAGTCCATTCCGCCGGGCGTGTTTGACTACTCGGCAACGAAAGCGGCGAAACAGTACGTGTTTCCTCCTGCCGACGACGGCGTCGAGGAGTTCGAGGTCGATCAGTTGTTCGTCTATCGTATTCAGGATGACCGGTATGGACCGGAGGCGACGAAGGCGACGGTCAACCAGGGCGACGCCGAAGGCGCGAAGCCGGAAGGTGGCAAGCAGTAGGGCTGGGTGCCCTCGGGCAGCAGGCAGCGAGGCAGTTGCAGGGCTGCGGGCATACGGCCTGCCCGCTGCCGCCGCGGAACCCCGCGGTCGGCTCACCCGGTGCCAACCGGGCAGTTTCACCGAAGGGAGGGATCGGACATGGCGAATCAGGCTCGAACGATCACCTTGGCGACCGTGCGTGCCGCCTTTGCACGCGGTGCCTTGAAGGACGTTGAGCAGTTGCTCGATCAGTTGCCGCCCGACGAAGCGGCGACGCCGGATGCGCTGAACCTGGCGGGCGGCGTGCATCTCGCCAACAAGCGTCTGGACGACGCACGCCGCTGCTATGAACAGGCGGTCGCACTGGCACCGGAGTTCGCCAAGGCTCACTTCAATCTGGGCCTGGTCGCCCTCCACTCTGGCGACATGGAAGGCGCTGCCCGAGGCATCGGCCGATCCCTCGAACTGGAACCCGGAAACGCAGACGAGCACCTGCTGCTCGGCAATGTGCTTCAGGCGCTCGGCCGGACCGATGAAGCCATCGCCCAATGGACGCTGGCAACGGAACTGGCTCCGGAGGCCGCCGCCGCATGGGTCAACCTGGGCAGCCACATGCGTGCCCGGGGTCAGACAGCCGCCGCTCTGGTCGCCCTGGAGCGCGCGACGCAGATCGAACCGGACATGGCCGTGGCCCATCTCGAACTCGGCATCGCCCGCACCTCCGCCGGACGCTGGGACGACGCCCTGTCGTCCTTCGCCACTGCGCGCCGCATGGATCCCGACGCTCTCCCGATCGTGCTTCACGAGGCGGACGCCCTGCGCCTGTCGGGCCGTGTGGAGGCAGCCCGTTCGGCACTCATCTCGGCGCAGACGAGACACCCGGAGTCCGGGGAGATCTCCAAGGCCCTCGGACTCATCGCGCTTTCCGAGGGTCTCCGGGAGGAGGCGGCCGCCCACTACCGCGCCGCGCTGGCGCGGCTGCCGGACGATGCGGAAGTGCGCCATCTCCTGAGTGCGGCCGAGGGGCGCTCGTCCGAGACCGCGCCGCCCGAGTACGTGCGCAACCTGTTCGATCAGTTCGCCGACCGGTTCGATGCCGAACTGCGTTCCGATCTGCGCTACACCGTGCCGCCGATACTGGCGACGGAACTGCGCAGCGCGTGGGGCGTGGCGCCCGGTGCCCTGCGTGCCGTCGATCTCGGGTGCGGTACCGGGCTGATGGGACTGGAACTGCGGCCGGACTGCACCCACCTCGTTGGAGTCGACCTGTCCCCGCGGATGCTGGAACAGGCGCGGTCGCGAGGCGTGTATCACGAACTCGTCTGCGCCGATCTGCTCACGTATCTCGATGCCTGCGGGGTCGGGTCCTTCGACGTTGTCACGGCCGCGGACGTGTTCATCTACGAATCGCGTTTCGGCATGGTGTTCGACCAGTGCCGTCGCGTGCTCGTGCCGGGCGGCTGGCTTGCCTTCTCCATCGAGACACATCTCGACGCCGGCGGTGCGATGTCGGTGCTGCGTCCGAGCGGACGCTTTGCGCAGGATGGGGATGCTCTTGCCCGCCTTGCCGAACGGTCGGGTTTCGACGTGGCCATGCGCCGGGTCCTCGTGCTGCGATGGGATCACGGTGTGCCCGTGGAGGGTGAAGTCGTCGTACTGCGTCGCCGGGAAGAAACGTGATCTGTCGGCAGCGGCGCGGCCGCGCGGTATCCAGGATTCGTGAGGCGCATAGAATGCCGGACGGCAACCTGCCCGGTGCCGATACCACTCCCGAGGGACGACGATGCACGACCTGGTGATACGCAATGCCACCGTGGTGGACGGTACGGGTGCGCCGATGCGCACGGCAGATGTCGCCGTGGAGGCAGGCCGCTTCTGCGCCGTCGGCAACGACGTGGGGGCCGGCCGTCGCGAGATCGACGCCAAGGGCATGCTGCTCACGCCCGGCTGGGTCGACATCCACACCCACTACGACGGTCAGGCGACGTGGGATCCCTATCTCACGCCTTCATCCTGGCATGGCGTCACGACCGCGGTGTTCGGGAACTGCGGCGTCGGTTTCGCGCCCGTGCGACCGGGGGCCGAGCGCTACCTCATCCATCTGATGGAAGGCGTCGAGGACATCCCGGAGACCGTGCTCGCCGAAGGCATCGACTTCCGCTGGGAGAGCTTCGCGCAGTACATGGACGTGCTGGATTCCACGCCGCGCATCTGTGACATCGGCACACAGGTGCCGCACGGCGCGTTGCGCTTCTACGTGATGGGCGAGCGTGGCGTCGATCACGCCGAACTGCCGACGGAGCCAGAGATCGCCCGGATGGGGGAGCTTCTGGATGAAGCTCTCCGCGCCGGCGCGCTGGGCTTCACGACCTCACGCACGACCAAGCACCGCACGAAGGATGGCCGCTTCACGCCCGGGCTCAGCGCCGCGGAACCGGAACTCACGGGTATCGCTCTCGCCATGCGTCGGGCGGGTACCGGCGTGATCGAGGTCAACTCCGACTTCGGCGACGGCGATTTCGAGCGGCTGCGCGCCGCCGCGGAGATCGCGCAGCGTCCTCTTTCCGTGCTGCTGCTCCAGGTCCACAACGCGCCCGATCTGTGGAAGGACACGCGGGCGCGCATCCACGCGGCGCGCCGGCAGGGTCTGGAAGTCACGGGACAGGTCGGCTCGCGGCCCATCGGGGTGATGATGGCGCTCGAAGGCTCCGTGCATCCGTTCGTGACCCATCCGCTCTGGATCGAAATGAGCGCCATGACGCCCCCCGAGCGCTACGCGGCCATCGTTTCCCAGCCCGAACTCCGCCGACGTCTGTGGGCGGAACTGCCGGACAACGAGCACACGCGCTGGATCGCCGCAATGCTGCCGCGCACTTTCCGAATCTCCATGCCGGTCGACTACGAGCCCTCCATGGCCGACAGCATGACGGCCATTGCCGAGGCGGCAGGGCGCAACGTCTTCGACGTGGTGCTCGACATGCTGCTCGAGGAAAACGGGAAGGCGCTGCTGATGAACACCTTCGAGAACTACTTCGACGGCGATCTCGAAGTGGTGCGCACGCTGCTGGAGGACCCGGCGACGATTTCCGGCATTGCGGACGCCGGTGCACATGTGGGCTACATCTGTGACGCGAGTTCTGCCACCAGCATGCTCACGCACTGGGCCCGCGATCGGCGGCGCGGCGACAAGCTCGGTCTCGAGTTCCTGGTACGCAAGCAGACCCGCGATACGGCACACGTCTACGGCCTCACCGATCGCGGCGTGATCGCTCCCGGACTTCGTGCGGACTTCAACATCATCGACTTCGATGCGCTGCAGGTGCTGCGACCGGAGATCACCTACGACCTCCCCGCTGGCGGGCGCCGGTTCGTGCAGAAGGCGAAGGGGTACCGTCACACTTTCGTGGCGGGGATCGAAGTGATGCACGACGGCGAGGCGACCGGCGCTCTGCCAGGCCGACTGGTGCGCGGACCGCGCTGACGGTCAGCCCTTCTTGAGGCCGGGCGGATAGGCCGTGCAGAACCGCTCGACGACACCTCGCAACCGGTCGTCGAGCCTCGCGAGGGTCTGCGTGCGGATGTCCGCGGGGACGCCCCCATAGAACGGCTCGGCGATCGCGCCGGCGATGGCGGCCATCGTGTCGGCGTCGCCACCGACGGATATCGCGTTGCGGACGGCATCCTCGAAGCTGGCAGACTCCAGAAAGGCGACGATCGACTGCGGGACCGACCCCGCGCAGGAACTGTCGAATTCGTGGCGGGCACGGATGTCGTCCAGGGACTGGTCGAGCGGGTAACGGAAACGCCCGGACACGTAGCGGCGGATCTCGTCCTTGGACTGTCCGCGCCTGGCGAGGAACACGCAAGCTGCCACGGCCTCGGCGCCGGCGATCCCTTCCTCGTGGTCATGAGTGATCGCCGCATTGGCGCGGGCGTGGAGAATCACGTCGTCCAGGGTGTCGAAAGCGTGGGCGATCGGGGCGACCCGCATGGCCGCGCCATTGCCGAAACTGTGATACGGCTCCCGCTGCCGCCGGAATGCCCAGTGCACGAAACTGCCTCCGAATCCCGCGCCCGGATAGCGCTCGAACCAGCGGTGAAAACCGTCGATGCAATCGGTGTGGTCGAGGAGATGTTCAGCCACCGCGATGGAGAGGATGGTCTCGTCGGTGAAGGTGCTGGCGGGCGTGAAGAGGGGGAATTCCTTGGTCTTGGTGCCCGCCCACTCGTGCACCGATCCCACCACGTCGCCGACGATGGCGCCTAGCACGGGCACCCGCCCCGGAGCCCGGCGCAGCATGCCGGGTGTGCGTGCCGAACGAACCGATGCCCCCCGTGGCTCATCGTCATCTTTCTCCCTCTGGCCGGCGTTCGGCCGCCATGCTCGCGGGGCGTTGGAACGGCCGCCCCGTCTCCGTAGTTGCCGGCAGCATAGCGCGGACGTGTCGAAACCCGCGGTGACAAAATCACCGCGGAAGTGGTGACGTAGTTCCTTGACTAAGCGTGCGGAACGCAGTAGCGGTGGCACGAAGGGTGGCAGGTGGGATCAAGCGGTCCCGTTCCACCTGCGCTGACCGCGCCGGTGACAAGCGCAGCCTTCACGCAGCCTTCACGCGCCTGCCTTGAAGGACTTCGGGGGAGGGCGGCGGACGACGATGCGGTCGTCGTCGGTTTCGAGATAGCCGCCGGCGCGCAGCTCCGCCATGATCCGGCTCACCATTTCGCGGGAGGCGCCGATGCGCTTCGCAATTTCGGAATGGGGCAGCGCCGGCACGATCACCAGTTCGCCGTCCACGTCCTGCGCCCGTTCGAGCAGCAGATTGGCGACTCGGCCGTAGACGTCGAACAGCGCGAGACTGCCGACCGTGCGCGTGAGGCTGCGGATGCGGCCGATCAGCATGCGGATGAACTCGGCGGCGACGTCGGGACGATCGGCGAGAAAGGCCTCCATCTGCTCGCGGGTGATGACCGCGAGGCGGCATTTCGTGATCGTGCGGACTGTCGCGGAGCGCGGACCGTTGTCGAGCATCATCTCGCCGAAGTGCTCGCCGGGTCCGTGCTCGTTCAGCAGGACCTCGCGGCCATCCTCTTCCGTGAGCAGGACCCGCACTCGTCCCTCGAGCATGACGAACATCGTGTTGCCGACGTCGCCGGCGCTGATGATCTCGGTGTTCGCGCGGTAGCTGCGAAGCGTACCGATTGCGGCGAGTTCGTCGACGTAGCGGGTCGGCAGTTGCCACGAGGCGGTGTCGGTGGATTCGCTGCCCGGCGGTTGGCGATCCAGAGGCATCAGGATTTCGCACCCGAACGTGCGGCGAGGAACCTCGTCATCGCGGCCTGCGGCTCCCCGCTTTCGTAGGCGATCTTCTGCGCTGCGATGGCCGCGGAGAGGGCGGCATCGAATCCGGGCTGCGTGAGCGCGCGGAAGCGCTGCTTCGTGAGCCGCATTGCCGTCTGGGGAAGTGCCGCGAGCTTCGCGGCGAGTTCCATCGCCGTCGGCAGCACGTCGGCGCGCGGCACGAGGCGCGTCAAGAGACCCAGCGCGTAGGCACGCTGCCCGTCGATGAGATCGCCCAGCATCGACAGCTCGACGTTGTGGCCGTACCCGAGGTATTGGGTCATCAGCTGCGAGCCGACGATGGAGGCGAGGCCGGCCTTGATCTCCGGCTGGCCGATGCGCATTTCCGGAAAGCCTACCCGGAGGTCACAGCACAGGCCGATCTGGAATCCGGCGCCCGCCGCGACCCCATTGAATGCAGCGACGGCCGGTTTGTCGAGGTCTCGCACCGCCTGGTACATGCGATGGTTGTTGCGCAACCATCCTGCCACGTCGTCGATGGTGTAGCGGACGGTCTCACCGAGATCTTGGCCGGAGCAGAATCCTTTCTCACCGGCGCCCGTGATGACCACGGCGCGTACGGTTTCGTCGCCGTTCGCCGCGGTCAACGCGGTGATGAGCGCTTCGCGAAGAGCGGTATCGATCGCGTTCAAGGCTTCCGGCCGGTCGAGGACGACAGTCCGGACCGGTCCGGTGTCATGCGTGGACAGCACGCTCACGCTGTGGCTCCGATGCGGCTGTCCGACGATGCGAGAAGGCGCTGGAACGGTGAGAAAGGCGGCATGGCACTGGGCTCCGAAACGGGGGCGAGGCTCGGATAAGGACGGGGCACGCGGGCTCCATCCGGCGTCTGCGGCCGAGTTTCCCCGGAGACGCGCGTCAGTGCAACACAGCGTGACGTCAGTTGACGTTCTGCTCGGGGACGACGTCCAGCAGTTCCACCTCGAACAGCAGCGTGGAGTCCGGAGGAACCATGCCGTAGGCAAGCCGGCTTCCGTAACCCAGCTTGGGCGGAACGAGCAGTGTGCGGCGACCTCCCACTTTCATGCCCAGAACGGCCCGATCGACACCGGGGATCATTCTGTTCACACCGATCAGCACGGACAGCGCATAGCCGCGATCGATGGTGCTGTCGAACTTGAGCCCCTTGCGTTCGGGGGCGTTGAGGTCGTACACCCAGCCTTCGTATTGAATGACGACGAAGCGCCCACGGGTGGCCTCGGCACCGCTTCCCACGACACGGTCGACGACGATGGTCTTGTCGGAGGCCCGGTCGGGCAGGGTGTCGGTGTATTCGACGTAGCGGTCCTGGGCTGCCGCTGCCGTGGCGGCGAGGGCCAGGACGAACGACAGGAGCAGTCTGGGCAGGGCGGACATCATGGAGAAACGGGCAATCCGGTCGGGAAGGTCCCGGAATATAACCCAGCGGACCTTCCCTAGATTCGGCGCAACATGGGGCGGAGCTGCTCCCGGCGCGGCAGATGGCGCGGATCGAGGTCGAGGCACTGGATCTCGGGGCCCAGCAGTTGTGCCTCCGGCGATGTGCCCGGGAGCCCTCCCTCGCGCAGCATCACCACGGCGACCGGGGTGAAGTCCTGACGGCAGAGCACCAGATCGAAAACGCGGTCCCGTCCGGGCGCGACGGCGGCGATGCCGCCGAGGCGTGATGCGGATACGTTCGGGAACACGAGCAGCTCCGGAAACGTGGACCGCACCAGAAGGTAGGTGAGCTTGAGAGGGCCCTGGAGCAGGGCCGGGGAGCCGGACTGCGGCGTCGACGGGACCGGCAAGGCGGGGGCGGCGGGCTCGGCAGAGGACACGACCGGCGGCGTCGCCGCGAGAGCCGGTGCCGACGGCGTCGAAGCGGGTGCGGCGCCGGTGCGATGCGCCGCGATGATCTGCTCGAGTTCGTTGGAGCCGGGGCGTTCCTTGCGCCGCCCGATCTTCTCGAGTTTCAAGCCGGACCCGCCGCCATCCCCGCGCATGCTGCCCATGAACCGGAACCAGGCCACGAGTATGCCGATCATGATGACGAATCCCAGGACCACATTGAACCAGTTCATGGCACCAGGCTCCCCGGGTGGCGGGAGTCGGACAGCGGTGGTCGATGTGCGGCAATCCGGTTCAAATGACTCGACGCTCCAGACGTTGGGGCCGGCGCGGGACGACTTTGCTCTGCGGTGACCGCGGATGCTCCGGTTCCGGTGGCCGCTCGATCCGCATTCGCGCCGCGACTCCGGATCAGCCCGAAGTGTAACGGCAGCGCTCGCTCTTGGCAGTCCGAATGCATAGAATCGAGGTTTAACGTCATTGCGACAGGAGGTGTTCCATGGGAGCAGGTGATTCGCGTACCCGCCGCGGCAAGATCAACATCGGAAGCTACGGCAATTCGCGACCCCATCGTGCGAAGAAGCCGGCGGCGCCCGCCCCGAAGGCCGGTTCCAAGCCCCGCGGCAAGTAAAGCCGATCTAGGGAAGGACTGATCAAGTGGTGCGGTCGCGTTGCCGCCTGAAACGAACGCAGGCAAGACGGGAGGTGCCGGCGGGATTGGACATCCCGCCAAGCTGACCAACGCCGGCTGCGTTCGTTGCAGGCGGCAACCCTTCGGGACGGGCCCCTCCGGGCGGCTGACTTTGTCGGCCGGAGCCTGGTGTGCGTCAAGCACACGGCGGCCCGGACCTTCGCGTCATCCGCCCGGAGGACCTCCGTCGCGGCCGCTCCACTTGATCAGTCCTTCCCTAGCGTTAAGGCGGCGGCGCGGCACTGTCCGTGCCGCTGACCGCCACCGACCGCGGCGCCCGCCCGACGGTCGGCTCCGAAAGTCCGGAATCAGCGGCGTATCGCGCCGCACTGCTCGAGCGGCAGGAAGGCCTGAGCCATCCACTCCTGCTGCAGCGCCTTGGGCACATCCGCCCGATAGCGAATCCCCACCACGTTCGTCTTCTCATGGAAGATTTCGTAGACGATGCGCCGGGAGTCCGGTCGCGGCGCTTCACTCTCCGACGGATCGAGATAGACGATGAGCTTCTGCTTGAGGTGCGGCTGGCCGGTGGGTTCCAGTTTCCAGTAGGACGCATCCGAGGCCGGCAGCGTGCTGAACGTCGTGCGGATCGCATCGCCGAGGCAGGGCATGACACTCAGCAGCGACCGATCGATCCTCGCGGCCCCCACATTGCTGCCCGCCATGAAGCTGACGCCGGCACCACTGCCCCAGCCAGTGCCGCCGCAGGCGCCGACCGCGAGTGTGAGGCCGACGAGTGCGAATCGGCATACGCCCGAAAGTGTGCTCATGCCGCGCTCGGGAAGCAGGCCGGGCCGAGGGGCTCGAAGCTCTTGTAGGTCAGAATGAACTCCTGGTGTCCGAGAGCCTCGGATTTCGTCGGCTCCCCGTTGGCGACCCGCAGGATGAGGTCGTAGATTTCGCGGCCCACGTCGTCCAGTGTGGCCCTCCCTTCCAGAATGCGGCCGGCATCGACATCCATGTCGCCGGCCATGCGCTTGTAGGTATCCGGATTGGCGCACACCTTGATGACCGGCGCGAGTGCGGAACCGACCACGGAACCGCGGCCGGTGGAAAACAGCGTGAGGTGGCTGCCGCAGGCGATGAGCTCGGCGATCTCGGCGTTGTCGCTGATGTTCGGAAAGCCGAAGCGCGCTTCCCCGTCGGGGACCACGTCGAGCAGGTACAGTCCGCCGGCGACGGGGACGTCGCCCGGCTTGATGATTCCCGAGATGACGGATTGCCCCGACTTGGCATAGGCGCCGAGGGACTTCTCCTCGATCGTCGTGAGCCCGCCGTCCGCGTTGCCCGGGCCGATGCTCGCGTGGCCGTAGATCGCGTAGTACTTGGCGGCCTTGGCAACGGTGTTGACGATCTCCCTGCCCAGCGCCGGATTCTGAGCACGCTCCGCCATCCAGTGTTCCATGCCGATCAGCTCGCCCGTTTCCTCGAAGATGCAGGTCGCGTTGCGTTCGACGAGGAAGTCGAAGGCGCGGCCCATCGCGGGATTCGCGGTGAGGCCGCTGGTGGCGTCGGAACCGCCGCAGATCGTGCCGACGACCAGTTCGTCGATGGCCATCTCGACGCGCGGCGTGTTCTGCAGCTGCGCGAGTGTCTGGCTCACCCAGGCCTGCCCCTCCGCGACTGAACTGCGCGTGCCGCCCGCGTCCTGGATCACGAGCAGCTTGGCGGGGCGGCCGGACGCGCGGATCGCTTCCAGCAGCCGGCCCTTGTCGAATCCCTCGCAACCGAGGGACACGAGCAGTACCGCTCCCACGTTGGGATGGGTGCAGAGGCGCTCCAGCATCTTGAAGGAGTAGGCGTTGGGAAAGCAGCCCGGGAAGCCGATGAGATGGGCACCCGAATCCCGGTTGGGGTAGGTGATCTCGCGGGCCACATGGTGTGCGCACTCCACCAGATAGGTGACCGCCACGATGTTGCGGATGCCCTTGCGACCGTCGTTGCGCAGGTAGGCCTGGATGGTCATTGGTGCTGCTCCTTCAGGAATTCGTGTCCCTCGTCCAGCGTGTAGGTGGGGAGGTAGTCGCTGGTGAGATTGTGCAGGTGGACGGTCTCGCCGGGGGCGACGGCGGCCGTGGCCTTGCCGATGGGCGCGCCGTACTTGATGACGCGCTCGCCCGATGCGATCGGTCGCGCGGCGATCTTGTGGCCGGTCAGCACGGGCGCCGTGATGACCACGGCACGCCCGTCCAGCTCGACCTTCTCGCCGGCGGCGATGTCCCGGACGGCGACGGCGATGTTGTCGCCGGGAGAGAGAATCATCACGGCGCGGGCGCCGACGTCCTCGAACGGTTTCATGACGGGATTCCTCGATGCGAGCGGTTGGCGGAAGCGGGCATCACAGCTTGCTCACGCGGACGGTCGCGTCCTTGCGCTTGGAGACGCCGGGCAGCAGGCTGGTTCCGAGTCCGGGGCCGGGCGGGGCGGAGATGTAGCCCTTTTCGACCGGCGGTAGCTGCGTGACGAGGGTCGGATACCAGTCGTAGTAGAAGGCCCGGACCATCTCCTGCACCAGCGTGTTGGGGCAGTTGAGCGAGAGGTGCACGGACGCCGTCAGCATGATGGGGCCCGTACAGTCGTGCGGCGCCACCGGCAGGGCCCAGGCCTCGGCCATGGTGGCGATCTTCTTGGATTCGGACAGGCCACCGCACCAGCCCACGTCGAGCATGCACACCGATACGGCCTGTTTCTGGAAGAGATCGCGGAATCCCGCGCGAGTGGCGAGCGTCTCGCTCGCGGTGACCCACACGTCCGTCCGGTGCGCGTAGTCGGCGAGCGCGTCGAGGTTGCTCATCTTGATCGGGTCCTCGTACCAGAACGGGTCGAACTGTTCGAGAGCCTTCGCGATGCGGATGGCGGCGGGGAGCTGCCACATGGAGTGGAACTCGACGTGGATATCCATCTTGTCGCCGACTGCCTTGCGGATCTTCTCGAAGGGGCGCATCGCCTTCTTCAGGTCGGCGTTGGAGATGTAGGTGCCGTTGGATTTCTCGGCGGCCTCGTCGAAGGGCCAGATCTTCATGCCGGTGATGCCCATGGAGAGCAGGCTCTCGGCGAGCTCGCCGGCATCGGTCAGGAAGCCCTGCAGATCCTCGTAGGGACGCTTTTTCCGGTCGACCTTCGCGGGCAGACCGAAGTTCTCCGTGCCCTGGGTCGGCTTGGCGCGCACGTACTGGTAGCCGGCGCAGGTGTTGTAGACGCGGACCTTGTCGCGCGAGGCACCGCCCAGCAACTGGTAGATCGGCTGGCCCGTGATCTGTCCGAAGAGGTCCCAGAGCGCGATGTCGATGGCAGAGGCCGCGCGCATCTCGACGCCGACGCTGTTGAAGCCGAGATACGTGTTGAGGAAGTGATGCGAGATGCGATCGATCTGGCGCGGATCCTGGCCCAGCAGCCAGGGCGCGCAGGTCTCGTGGATGTGAGCGGCGACCGGCGCGACGGCGTAGAAGGTTTCGCCGAGACCGACGAGGCCTTCGTCGGTGTGGATCTGGACCCAGAGCAGGTTCGGAAACTCTGCAAGCTGGATGGTCTCGACTGCCGTGATCTTCATGTGTCCTCCCCCTTTGACCGGCGAGAGTTTACCGTCAAGTGCGGCCGCGGCGTTGGCGGTAGCATGCGGGTCCACTCTATCGAGGAGACCCGCCGTGACCGCATCCCCCCAGCCGAATCCCAGACCGCGCCGCAGCCTGCTGTTCGTTCCCGCGCTGCGCCCCGACCGCTTCCTGAAGGCACTCGATACCGGGGCGGACATCGTCTGCATCGATATGGAGGACGCGGTGACGCTGGATCGCAAGGACGAGGGGCGTGCCGCGACGCTGCCTCTGTTTCGCAGTCGCAGCCATCCGCATGTGGAACAGATGGTCCGGATCAACGGGCTGTCGACCTACCACGGGCTCAAGGACCTTCAGGCGCTGATCGAATGCGAGGCTCCGCCGGACGCGATCATGATTCCGAAGATCCGGTCGGCCGAGGAGGTGCATCTGATCGATACGCTGCTGTCCACCGGCCCGGCGCGCACCATCCGCTTCTGCGTGATCATCGAAACCAACCAGGGCCTTGAACGGGCCGTGGAGATCGCGAAGGCGAGCCCCCGGATCGATTCGATGATCCTCGGGGCGGTGGACATGTCGGCGGATCTCCGTTGCGTCAAGGCCTGGGAGCCGTTGCTCTACGCGCGGTCCCGGCTGGTGCACGCCGCTGCGTCGGCGGGGATCGATCTGCTGGACGTGCCGTTCCTGAACCTGGACGACCCGGATGGACTTCGGGCGGAAGCGGAGGGCTGCGCGCGGCTGGGATTCACGGGGAAGGCTTCCATCCACCCGTCACAGCTCGGCCCGATCCACGGCGCCTTCACGCCCACCGAGGCGCAGATCCATAAGGCCAGGAAGGTGTGCGCGGCGTTCGAGCAGAGCACCACCGGACTGGTGGTCGTCGACAACGAACTGATCGAGCTGCCGGTCGTGCGGTCCTACTACCGGATGCTCGCGATCGCCGAGAGAATCAGCGGCGGGAAGAGCTGAGGGGTTCCGGACGTTTCCGGAGGGAAGCGGACGGCGCGTAGCTGCGCCGTCCGTGCGCTGGCGTACATCAGGCGGCGCGCAGAGCCGTGTCGTCGATCGGCAACACTGCGGCAGGGCGTTGCGTCGGTCGGGCGGCCAACGCCGGGAACGCGGCGCCTGCGAACTGCGAGACGCACTCGTCGAGCTGCTCGATATCGAGGTGGAGCAGCACTGCCGGCGCGCGCACGCGGCCGCAGACGCGGACGTCGGAAGCGACCTTGAAGCCCAGCAGCTTCCGATACACCGGGGCGTGGCGGGGATTCACTTCGATGTAGAGGTCGGTCGTGCCGTGCTGCAGGCGGCCCACCTGATAGGCGAGCCCGAACATCGACGACAGGATCTTGCGGCTGTCGCTGTTTGGCGTCACTGCGAGGCGCGTGAGTTCGCAAAGCACGCGGCCACGGGCACGCGCTCTCGCAATCTCTTCCGGATAGGTGTGGTCGATCCAGAGACCGGCGGGGCCGTCGAAGCCGAGAGTCATGGTCCCGACGATGAGTCCGCGCTGGCGCGCGACCAGTGTGCTCGCCTCGTGCTCGCGGTCGACGGCGTCCGCCTTGATCGAGCGGGTCACGTAGCCGCGCCATTCATAGCGCTCGCGAACGAGTTCAGCGGCTTCAAGCAGTTCGGGCAGTGTGGTGGCCACGGATGCCTGCACGGAGCCGTCGCCCAGCAGGCGGACTTCGTCGTCCGGTGTGCTGGTGATGGTGGAACTCGGTCGCCTCTCCGACATGTCAGAGCCCCTGGCCCGGAAGACTCGCTCGAAGAACGAGGCCTCGCAGGACCCATTCGACTGAGGACTGTCACTGCCCACTCCGGGGTACCGCGATGGATGGATCATGTTTCGTTCCCTCTTCCAAGGTTATCTGCCGCGAGGCCCGGTACGCACGGTTCAAGCCAGAGCGTCCGGGCCCTTCCATTCTTGGCACATGTTCATGGCATGCGAGTGACGGTCTCGTGCCGACGATCGGTCCATGGCCGATCGTCTTGTCTTTGCACAGCGAGAGAAAACTCGAAGTGGTTGCACCACCACCGACAAACCGATTCGATGTTGCGAAATCGCCAATCGCCATTGGCATATCGCGAACCGGGTCGCCGGACCGGTCGTCGACGGGTGATCTGTCTCGACTCTGAGACAGGTCGCGGGCGAGGACGGCTCGGCGAGGCTTCCTTCGCTGCGTGCGGGAGCAGCGAACAGACTGTACAAGAATCAGTGTGCGCTGACAGCACCGAAGCCACTGTCTCGAGAGCTTTTTTGCGAGGGGATTGATACGGTCCCGAACGATGCCACCGACGGTATCGCATCGGTGTCATGGAACTGAGGTAGCCAAATACGATCCTGAGGAGGAATGTCCCCGAGGCGAGTATTGCGAAGCGGTGCTGCTGCTGGAGCTTCGGTAAGAAAACTGTCGGTGAACTTTACGCACGTGGTCTCGCGTAGCGAGCCTTCGATCGCAAGTCATTGACCGGCCTGTACTTCGCGATGTCGGCTCGGTTCCTGCAAAACAGGGGGCATCGCCGGCATCCTTCGGGGTGTCTGCGGCAAGAGTCTGGTCGTGCATCCCTCGTTTCGATGTCACCTGCCCCGATCGGGCGGCATCGCGGGCAAGCGGTCCAGGCAATGCCAACTCATTTGGAAGACTCTTCGCCATGCTGCAGAGAATTGCCGTGGAGCCCGGGCATCGGGGCCCAACCGTAGCCATCACCACCCGACGCGTCGTGCCGTTCCGCCAGCAACCGTGCGCGCTGCTCATCGAGGCGCTCTCGGTCGCCGCCACCCGACGTCGCGAGTCGCGCCGCAAGCGCAAGGACGCTGCCTCCGCTGGTGTCGATCACGCGATCGCACTGGTCCACGTGCTGTGCAACGAAGCGGGCATCAGTGACGACGTCACGCTGGCCGCCGCCGTTCTCCAGGACACCATCGCCGACACACAGCTCTCTTACATGGAGCTTCGCCGCCAGTTCGGTCCCGTGCTCGCCGACGTCGTCGCCGAGCTCACGGAAGACGACAGCGACACGCTCAAGGATCGCCCGCCAGTGCGACTGCACGGTGCCGCGTCGCAGAGCCATCGCGCAAAACTCATCCGTCTCGCCGAGCAGATCGTCGCCATCCGGGACATCGGCCGCGACTTCGACGGGACCGACGAAACCCGCACCGTTACCTCGCGCATGGCGATCAAGGCCATCGTCGAGGAACTTCGCGGTACCCACGCCACACTCGAGTACCTCTTCGACGAAGAGGATGCCCGGTTCCAGTAGCAGTACCCTGGCCTAGCCAGACCCGCCCGCACCGCTCTCAAAAAGCGGAGACCTGCCGGAGCGCGCCGGCCACCCCGCAAGGGGCCCGGCGCGCCGAGGCTTTCCCCCGAAGCCCAAGTTCGCCCTGCGTCCGGTCGAGCTAGAATCGCAGGCTAATCCATGCGGCGATCGCACGCGTCGCCGTGAGCACCCGGGGGAATCCGAATGAATCCGATCGAGGCGGACATCTGGTCCGAACTCAAGCGCTCTGCCATCGAGCAGGTCGAACACGAGCCGATCCTGTCCGGCCATCTCTACGATCTCATCCTGCGCCATCGCGGCTATCCGGAAGCGCTTGCCTACCTCATCGCTTCCAGCCTGTCGAACCAGGTATTCAACGTCGCCGGCATGAACGACCTCATCGGCGAGACGATCACCCGCCATCCCGAGATCGCGACCTGCAGCCTCCACGACCTCAAGGCGGTCATCACCCGGGACCCGGCCTCGGAATGCGCACTGGTGCCGTTCCTTTACTACAAGGGGTTCAAGGGGCTGCAGGCGCACCGCGTCGCCCACGCGCTGTGGATGGATGGCCGGCGCGGTGTCGCGCGATTTCTGCAGAGCCGTGTCGCGGACTCCCTGGCGATCGACATCCATCCCGCGGCGCGTATTGGTCGCGGCGTGTTCATGGACCACGGCATCGGCCTGGTGATCGGCGAGACGAGCGTGGTGGAGGACGATGTGTCCATCCTCCAGTCGGTGACCCTGGGCGGAACGGGCAAGGAGACGGGTGACCGCCATCCGAAGATCCGCCGGGGCGTGATGATCGGTGCCGGCGCGAAGATCCTCGGCAACATCGAAGTGGGCGAGGGCTCGAAGGTCGCGGCTGGCAGCGTCGTACTCAAGTCCGTGCCACCGCATACGACCGTCGCGGGTGTGCCCGCGGTGCAGGTCGGTTCCGTGCACTCCGAGACCCCGGCCTTCGACATGAAGCAGGATATCGATCCCGACTGATTGGCGGCTTCGTCGAGGGGCAGGGGTTCTTGCCCGCTACGGCGTGTGCCACGTAGCCCGGACGAGCGCCGCAGGCGCGACTCCGGGGGCAGTGCCGCCAGCAGCAGGTCCTCCTCTCCTTCAAGGAGAGGAGACAGAGGAGTGGATGGCTTACTTCCCCCTTCCCCCTTCCCATCTTCACGCCTTCACGCCTTCACACCTTCACACCTTCACACCTTCACATTTCCACCTCTCCAGTCACCCAGGCGGCTGCGCGTAAGGCTCGTCCGCCGCGACGAACGCCGTCTCCCGACGGCCGGCTTCGCACCAGGCAGCGACGGACGGCAGGGCCAGCAGAGCGTCGCAATAGGCCCTCGCGACCGGTGGCAGCGAGACATCGTAGGTCCGGAACCGGGTGGCTACCGGCGCGAACATGGCATCGGCGCAGGAGAAGCGCCCGAAGAGCATGTTGCCGCCGCTTCCGAATCGGGCTCGGCAGTCCTCCCACAGCGCGACGATGCGCGCGATGTCGCGTTCCGAGCCGGGCGTGCGCCCTTTGCCCGGGTGCGACGTGCGCAGGTTCATCGGCATCTGCCGGCGCATCTCCTGGAAGCCCGAATGCATCTCCGCACTGGCGCTTCGCGCATGGTGTCGTGCCGTCGGGTCGTCCGGCCAGAGCCTTCTGTCCGGAAACATCTCCGCCACGGTCTCGCAGATCGCGAGGGAATCCCAGACGGGCTCGTCGCCGATCATGAGAACGGGCACCTTGCCGGTCGGGGAGTAGGGGGCGATGCCCTCCACGCGGTTATCCTGGGCGAAGGGCAGCAGCACTTCCTCGAACGCGATGCCGGCTTGGGTGAGCAGCACCCAGGGTCGCATGGACCACGACGAGTAGTTCTTGTTGGCGATGACGAGTTTCAGGCGGGGCATGGCTTAGTCCTCCGGAAGGACCAGTGTTAGTCTCGGGGAAACGAAAGAATCGCATGGGCGCGCGGGTCGGACAACCACCGTGACGCGCGTTCCGCCCTTGCACTTGCGGGAGGAACACATGGGCACTGCCTTGACGGAAGAACACATCGGGATCTATCGCGAGGACGGGCTGGTCGTGTCGCCGGCCCGATTGGACTCCGATACGCTGGGCGCGATGCGCGACGCGCTGGACAAGCTGCTGCGCGACAACGCGGATGTCACCCCCGAAAGCCTGATCTGTCCCCATATCCCCAACGGCGCTCGCCACGATGCCGCCGCGGCGTCTCGGTGGTTCGAGTTCGCCACCATCCCGGCGATCGTCGATCAGGTATCGCAACTCATCGGACCCGATGTCGTGCTGTGGGGCAGCCAGGTCTTCTGCAAGCCCGCCGCCACAGGGCGCGAGGTGCCGTGGCACCAGGATGGCCGCTACTGGCCGATCCGCCCGATCGCAACCTGCTCCGTCTGGATCGCTCTCGACGATGTCGATGCCGAGAACGGCTGCATGCGCTATCTGCCGGGTTCCCATCGTTCCGGCAGCCTCTATCGCCACCGCCATCGGGAGGGCGTCAACCTCGTCCTCCACGAGGAGGTGGACCCCGCCACGTTCGATGACTCCACGGCGCGAGACGACTGCCTGGAAGCGGGCCAGTATTCGCTGCACGATGTCTTTCTCGTGCACGGCTCCGGGCCCAATCGTTCAGCTCGGCGCCGCGCCGGCTTCGTGATCCGCTTCCTGCCCGCGACGTCGCTGTTCGACCGCGGCATCGACGAGCGGCAGGACCAGGCTGGCGTGAGTTTCAGTTTCAGCCGCCGGCCCCTCTGGCTGGTGCGCGGGCAGGATCGCGCCGGCAACGACTTCACTATCGGTCACGGCGAGGACTTCCGGCTGGTTCCGCGGCTGTCCGATGACATCTGAGAAGAGCGCTCCGGCAATCTGGTATCGTCACCTCGTTTCCGAACAGTGAGGTGGTCATGATGAAGGTATTCCGCTCCCTGCTCGCGGCTCTCGCCGTCGTCACCGGCGGTGCGCAAGCGGCTGATCTCGATTCCATCCAGCTGCTGAGCCAGAGGCAGTTCCGTCTGTTGTCCGAGGATCTCGGCGCCGCCCTGTCCTACAAGCCGCTCACGCCGGCCGAGCCGCTCGGCATCACCGGCTTCGATGTGGGTGTGGCGGTCACGGGGACCAGTCTCAAGAACTCCGGCATCTTCGACATCGCCACGGGCAACGGCAATCTGCCCAGCTATCTGCCCGTTCCCACGCTGCGTGTGCACAAGGGTCTGCCGTTCGACATCGACGTCGGCCTGATGGCCGGCATGATTCCGAACTCGAACATCCGCTTCTACGGCGGCGAGCTGCGCTACGCGATCCTTGCGGGCAATGTGGCGCTCCCGGCAATCGCGATCCGCGGCAGCTACACGAGGCTGAACGGCGTGAACCAGCTGGATCTCGACACCAAGGGGATCGATCTCTCGATATCCAAGGGGCTGCTCAATTTCACACCCTACGGCGGTGTCGGCCGGGTGTGGGTGAAGACCACGCCCAACGGCATCGCCGGTCTGGCGGAGGAGAGTTTCGGGCTCAACAAGGTGTTCGTCGGGGTGAACATGAGCGTCCTGCTGCTCAATCTTTCCGTCGAAGCCGACCGCACCGGCGAGGCCACGTCCTTCGGCGCAAAGCTCGGTCTCCGGTTCTGAGTCGCACTGTCATGCGGTGCGGTCGCCCCGGCCGCACCGTTCACTTCTGCGGGCTCACCGCATCGCGGATCTGCACCCGTCCCGCCAGAACGATCCCGGCCAGAGTCGCCGCTACAGCGATCAGGCCCACGACCCAGTAGTGTGTCAGCCGACCGCCCTCGCTGCCGAGGATGCTGCCGGCGACCACCGACGCGACTCCCGTTGCGAGCTGCTGTAGCGCGCTGTTGAATACCAGGAAGGCGCCGCGCACGCGTGGCAAGGCCGCGCCGTTGATCAGCGCCATCGCGGGCACGAAGCGTCCCGACACCAGCACCATGAACATCATGCTTGCTGCGATCGCCATGGGCACGGGCACCGGCGGAAGATTGGTCGTCACCAGGAGCGGCACGATCGACAGCGCCGCCACCCATCGGAACACGCGCACCTTCCCGCGCCTGTCGGCCTGCCGGCCGATGAACTGGGCGCTCACCAGGGTGGCCGTGCCGCCGCAGAGGTAGAGCAGCGGCAGATCGCCTTCCGTGAGTCCGACGTTGCCGACCATGTACGGACTGATGAAGGGAATGACGAGGAAGCTCGCGAACATCAGAATCGCGCCGAGCACGAAGGCGTTGCGGTGATTCGGGTCGCCGAAGACGGCGCCGAAGCGGCTCGCGAGCGTCTGGCCCTGGACTTCGCCGTGCCGGTGCCGATCGAGGGGCGGCAGCCAGAGTTTCGCCAGCACCCAGAAGATCGCTGCGATCCCGGCGACGGCGGCGAAGGTGACCCGCCATCCGAACGCACCGCCGATGAGCAGGCCGGCAGGCACCCCGGCGATCGCAGACAGCGGAAACCCCATGGAGATGATGCCGGTGGCCGCGCCCCGGCGCTCATCCGGCACGAGATCGCCGACGATGGCGAACACCACCGCCCCGGCGATGCCGCCGAAGATGCCGGAGACGATGCGCGCGGCGAGCAGAGTTCCGAACGTCGGCGCCACGGCGCACAGTCCCGTTGCGATGACGAATCCGGCATAGATGACCAGAAGCGCGTGCTTGCGATCGAAGCGGTCGATGTGGAACGCGGCGAGCAGCGCGCTCGCCGCGGCGCCGAAGGTATACGCGGACACCAGCAGGCCGAACTCGCCGGCCGTGACACCCATGCGCCGCATGAGCTGCGGCCCGAGCGGCATCAGCACCATGAAGTCCACGATATGGGTGAACTGGACGCCGGCGAGCAGCAGCAGGATCAGCCGTTCGCGGGCGGATGTCAGAGGAAGGGCGGACGAAGCATTCACAGGGAGAACACCACGTCCAGGGTGTCCGCGTCTCCGATGGCGGTGCGCGAGTGTCCGGAACGACGCATCAGTGCATGCCGGGCGTTGCGGCTGCGGCGAGCAGTTCGTAGGAGCGCAGACGCGAGGCGTAGTCCCCCGTGATCGTGAGCACCATCACCTCATCCGCCGCGAAGGCCCCCGCGAGGGCAAGGATACGATCGCGAACGTCCGCGGGCGTGCCGATGATCGCCCTCGAACGCTCGCGCCGGATGATCTCGCGGTCCTCGCGCGTGTAGGGGTAGGCCTCGGCCTCTTCCATCGTCGCCACCGGCTCGTCACCGCCCCGGGCCATGAGCAGCCGGCGCAGATCGATGGAGGAAGCGAGTCGTTCGGCCTGTTCCGTGGTCGGTGCGCAGAGCGCGAACACCGTGAGCATGGAGACGGGGGAGGCCTCCCGCGTGGAGGGGCGGAATCCCGCACGGAAGGCGCGGCTCACCTCGTCCCCGCCGCTCGCGTTGATGAAATGCGCGAACGCGAACCGAAGGCCCAGATAGGCCGCGAGCGTGGCGCTGTAGTCGGAGGATCCGAGCAGCCACACCTCCGGTGCGGCGGGGCCCGAAGGCATCGCCTTCACACGCGCGTAGGGATGGTCTGCCGGCAGCGCGTCATCCAGGAACTGGACGGTCTCACGCACGTGCACGGGGAACTGGTCGAAGTCGTAGAACGCCCCGCCGGACAGCACCTGTGCGGTGAGTCCGTCCGAACCTGGCGCGCGACCGATGCCCAGATCCACGCGTCCGGGGAAGAGTGCCTCAAGCATGCGGAACACCTCCGCGACCTTGAGCGGACTGTAGTAGGGGAGCAGCACGCCACCCGTGCCGACGCGCAGCTTCGAGGTTACCGACGCGACGTGTGTGAGCAGGATTTCCGGGCAGGGGTCGGCGAGTGCGCGGGAACTATGGTGCTCGGCCATCCAGAAACGGTGGTAACCCATCGCCTCCACCTCCCGCGCGAGCAGCACGGTCTGCCGGACGGCTTCCGCGGGTTCGCCCCCGGCGATCACCGGCGACTGATCGAGAACGGACCAGCGCATCGGATCACTTGACCAGGACGTCGACGGCGTGCAGACGATCGGTGCCGACGTTGGTGAAGGTGACTGGCGTCATGCCGTCGCGCCATTTGAAACCGGCAGGCCCGAAATTCACGCGCTCGACGCCGCCCGGCATGTCGAACTGCGCCATGCCGGCGCTCACCAGCACGAGCATGCCGCAGGGGCCGTGCAGTGTGGTCGAAGCCCCGGGCGCGAGTTCGATCTGGCTCACTCGCACGCGATCGTTGTCCACCAGCAGCGGGCCGGCCCGGGCGCTGTCGTCGAGCGGACGGCCGCCGCAGCCCTGGAGAATCTCCGTGTCGGTCACACGGTATTCGGTCTTGCCGACATTGCTGACGCGATGGGCCTTGGGCGTCTTGGAGTAGCCGATGAAATAGGACTCGCCCGGGGTACGCGGCGGACGTCTCACGGGAGCCTTGCCCCAGTCCTCGGCTTCGGTCTCGGACGGCGAGATGTTCACGAACACGCCGTCGTGGTGGTGGATGTGCATCGTGCTGCGGTAGCCGGGTGGCAGCTGCACGTCGAAGAAGCGCACGCGCGTGTTCTCGAAGGCGAGACGGTGGCGCGGTTCCTTTTCGATCGGCATCGGATCCTCCGCACTGATCGCGCCGGACGCCAGCGCAGCCAGCGCGGCCGCCAGCGCGGCCTTCCGTCCGAGCATCACGCTCTGCCCAGGGCGCGGTCGACGAAGTCGAGCCGGTCCTGCCCCCAGAACGGTTCGCCGGCCACGACGTAGGTCGGGGCGCCGAAGACCTGCCGTTCGACGGCTTCCTGTGTGAGCCGGTCATACTCCGCCTGAGCGCCGGCCTGTGCTGCCGCGGCCACGAGAGCCGTCCCGTCGAGACCGCAGGCGGAAGCCACGGCCTCTAGCGTTGCGCCCTGGGAGATGTCGCGATCCTCCTCCCAGCACGCGCGCATGATGCCGTGCGCGAGATCCAGCTGCTTCTCCGCGCCCGAGGGCGCGGCGGCTATGATCGTCTTCGCGGCGAGGTCCGCGCTCACCGGAAAGAACTTGGGCTCCAGTTGGATCGGCACGCTCAGGAACTCGCGCCAGCGGCGCAGTTCCACCATGCGATAGGCCTGGCGCTGTGGTGCGCGCTGCTTGAGCGGCAATCCGCCGGACACCGGAAAGACGCGACCATAGTCCACGGGCTTGACGGCGATGGTGGCGCCGTGTCGGCGCGCGATCTCACGCAGCCGCGCATGGCCGAGATAGGTCCACGGGGAGACGGGTGAGAAGTAGTAGTCGACGGATTTCATGGCAATGGGTCCTCAGTTCTCGGACAGGGGCGGCGGATCGATCGGTTCCATCAGATCGGGGGTGTCGTTCCGCGCGTTGTTGACCTTCGGGCTCACCCGGTACGCGACGGTCCACTCAGGAGGCGCACTACACAGCAGCGACTTCAGGCTTTCGGCCTCCGTCGCGCTGTCGAGCCAGCGATCGAAGGCATCGCGCGGTAGCATCACGGGCATGCGGTCGTGAATCGGTGACATCACGGCATTGCCCGCCACCGTGAGGATACAGCAGCTCCCCGATCCGCCGTCGCGGCCGGTCTCGAACAGACCGGCCATCGCGAACACCGGTTCGTTGGCGGGGCGAATGAAGAAGGGTTGTTTCGGTCCCGAGGGCGGTCGGAACCATTCATAGAACCCGGAAGCTGGCAGAATGCAGCGTCGGCGTCGGAAGGCCTCGCGAAACATCGGCCGCTCCGAGACGGTCTCCGCCCGGGCGTTGATGGGCTTGGGATAGTCCGGGGCGCCCTCGCGGTGTGTCCAGGCGGGCTGCAGGCCCCACGCCATCGGCATCATGGCCGGGCCGTCCGCCGACGCGATGATGCAGGGCACTGCGGACCCCGGCGCAATGTTGAACCGGGGGGCGATTTCGGGAAGGGCGATCAGCCGGAAGTGGTCGGCAAGTTCCCGGGCGTTCTCGTTCAAGGCATAGCGGCCGCACATGCACCGATTATAGGACCGCGGTTTTCCGTAACGTGACTTCAGGGACCAGACTAAGCGACATGATCAGGACGTTGGCACGCATTGTTTGCATCGGGTGGCTCGGGGCCGTCGGTTCCGCGGCTTCGGCCTTCGAATTCGCCGGGCTCGGCTCGGGCGTGGACCCGCAGAGCCTCAGGGAGCGCTTCCCCGCCTCCAAGCACGAGTTCTGGCAGAGGGGGTCCGGCAGCATCGCCCGCCCCGAGGAGGACGACGGCCGGTTCGATCTCTGGCTGAGGGAAGGCGAGGGGCTCTACATCATCAAGCTCGCGCCGGACGACTCGCGCGCCGACGTGACGGCCGTCAGCATCTCCATGGACAAGGGCAAGGTTCGCCGCTGGATCCTGTCGTTCGAGCGTGTGGGTTTGGGCAAGAAACCCGAACAGATGGAGCGCCGCTATCCCACTTGCCGCCGGGTGCTGGATACGCTGGTCGAGCGGTACGGCGAACCGGGCAAGTTCGACACGCATGTGGAGGAGGGCATCCAGCACCGCACGCGCAACTGGAGCACGCCACGGTATTCCCTGACGCTCGACTGCGGCAAGTACACCAACCGCAAGGCAGTGTTCGCCATCGACCTGGAAATCACGCCGGGCCAGTGAGGCCCGGTGCGAAGGGGGTAGGTCAGTTCGTGCGGTAGCGTGTCAGCAGGTCGTCGAAGCCGCTGCGGGATCCGGTGCGGAATTCATAGATGCCCCGCAGGTCCTGGAGCAGCGGCGCGCGCATTTCCGCCAGATCGTCCCGGCCCTCCGTGAGGCCCACCGCCCGGGCGTAGTACTCGATGACCTTGTCGAGCTTGCCGAACGCCTTGGCGACGGCCTCGCTTTTCGCAGCCCCTTCGAGCCCCTTCGACTCGACGTTGATGCGCTCATACTCTGCGAAGTGCGTCTGCCCCAGCAGGTACCACCCGTAAGGGTCCTTCGGAGCCACCTGCGTCACCTTCTCCAGTCGTCCCCGCGCGTCGTCGAGTCTGCCCGCCTTCTGGGACATCGCTCCGAGGCGCAGGTACAACTGCGGCAGCCACTTCGTCTGGTACTCGGACCATTCCGTATCGCTCATGCCCTCAGGCCGGCGGTTGCCTTCGATCAGGGCGATGGCCTTGTCGCCGTAGCCGGTCGCGGGCGCCGAGAATCTGGTTGGATCCGTTCTGGCCTCGTTGGCCGCCGTGACGCCCAGAAGCGTCAGCAGCTGAAGATCACCGGGCCGCTTTTCGAGCCAGACATCCGCGAGGGCGAACGCGCGCTCGAACTTGCCCGCCTTCAGGTATTCGTCGATCGCCACCGGGATCGAAGCCTGCCCCGCCACGGCCGCCTGCCGGAAGAGCTTGTCTGCGCCGTCCTCGTCCTTCGCGACGCCGCGCCCGTCCCGCATCAGTGTGGCGAGATGATACTGAGCCTCCACGTTGTTGGCCTGCGCGGCCTTCTGGTACCACTTCGCGGATTCGGCGTAGTCGGGCAGAGTCCCGACGCCCTGTTCGAAATTCCACCCCAGCAGGTAGGCGGCGTCCACCTGACCCTGCTCCGCAGCCTTTCGCAGCCACACGTTGGATTCGGGTTCGTCCTTCGCGACGCCGTTGCCGGTGCCGAGCGCCAGACCGTAGGCGTACTGGGCCTCGGGATAGCCCTGCTCGGCGGCCTTGAAATACCACTGGGCGCCTTCGGTCTCGTTCTTGGCGGCGCCTTCGCCCCGGGACACGAGGTACCCGAGCAGGTACTGGGCGCCAGCCTTGCCGCGCTCGGCGGCCTTGCGGAACCACTGAACCGCCAGGGCGTCGTCCCGCGGGACGCCGGCGCCGGACATGTAATACGAGCCCAGCGCGTACTGGGCGTCGACGTTGTCGGCCTTCGCGGCGAGCTGATACCACTTGGCGGACTCCGCGTAGTCCTGCGGAACGCCTTCGCCGTTCTGGTAGATCCAGCCGAGGATGTACTGCGCCTGCGCCTGGCCGTTCTCGGCGAAGGGACGGAACTCGCGGGCGGCGGTCGCGTAGTCGCCGGCGTTGTAGGCGTTCACGGCCTCGACCCAGTCCGCCTGGGCAGGGAGCGCGAACAAGGCGGCCAGGACCGCTGCGGCAAGTCGGGTCTTCATGCGTTGGTCCTCCTCAGGGGAGTGTCGGGAGCGCGTCCGTCGAAGGGATCGTCCGCCCGCCGATCGTCCGGTTTCAGCTCGTCTCAGCGATTGCTGCTGTAGTACTCATAGGGCTTCTTGGGGACCTTGGCCTCTTCGAACGCCTCGCGCTGCTCCGCGTCGTAGGGACGATCCCACCAGGTGGCCCGCGCCTTCTTCTGCTTGTCGACGACCTCCGGGTGTTCGCGAAGAAACTGCCGCAGGAACAGGGTGGTTTCCGACTCGTACTTTTCCATGGGACTAGGGCTCTGAAAACTATGACAAAAAGGTGCTCGATTGTAGCGCGCAGGCGCGCGCGAGTCACCGCTTTCCGGGATGGAGTGCGGCCGACGCGCGGCGCTCTCCCACGGTAACGGTCGCCACGCCGGATTCTGCACCCGGCGAAGGTCCTCGACCCTTCGTCCCCAACGCCCGCAGGGCCGATTCCGTTGATGGCCGATTCGCATCGCAGCGGGTCTCATCAAGCGGTCCGACTTCTGCGAGACTCGCGACTTGCCGCGCACGGCGATCCGCACCTTCCGATCAGACACGTCCCAACCGCCCATTCAGGAGCCCCATGTCCAAGAGCCCCAAGCGCATTCCCGTCCCGCCGCTGGCCGCCGTCCGCCCGCACATCGCCGAGACTCACGGCGACCGGCGGGTGGACGACTATCACTGGCTGCGCGACAAGGAGGACCCGGAGGTCATCGCCCACCTGAACGCGGAGAACCACTACACGCAGGCCATGATGCGGCCGAGCCTGCCGCTCCAGAAGGCGCTCTATACCGAGATGGTGGCGCGCATCAAGGAGACGGACATGGGCGTGCCGTACCGGGACGGCGCCTGGTACTACTACTCCCGGACGGTGAAGGGCCGGCAGTATCCGATCTACTGCCGCAAGCAGGGCTCTCTGGAGGCGCCGGAGCGGATCATCCTGGATCTCAACGTGCTCGCGCGGGGACAGCCCTACCTCGGTCTGGGCGCTTTCGACGTGAGTCCGAGCGGGGACCTGCTGGCGTTCTCCACCGACTTCACCGGGTTTCGCGAGTACACGCTCCGTGTGAAGAATCTCGCGGACGGGACGGTGGCCGCCCTCCAGATTCCCAAGGCGCGCTCCGTCGCATGGTCGGCGGACAGCCAAGTCCTGTTCTACGTGACCGAGGACGAGACCAAGCGCGCCAGTCGCGTGTGGCGCCATCGGCTGGGCAGCGACGAGCACACCCTGCTGCACGAGGAGACGGACGCCCGATTTTCCGTCGGCCTGGATCTGTCCCGCAGCCTGGGCTATGTGTTCGTTACCTCGCACAGCGCCACCACGTCGGAGGTGCGCTTCATCCCGGCCGCGGACCCGTTCGCGGAACCGGTGCTGATGCTCGCCCGTCGCCAGGACCACGAGTACTACGCGGATCACCACGGCGGGCATTTCTACATCGTGACGAACGATCGCGGCCGCAACTTCCGGCTGGTGCGTACGCCGCTCGACGATCTCGCCCCGCCGCGCTGGGAGGAACTGGTACCCCACCGCGAGGACACGATGCTGGAAGGCGTCGACGTGTTTGCGCGGCACTATATCCTGCACGAGCGGCGCGGCGGATTCCCGCGGATGAGCGTGGTTCGCTTCGCGGACGGCGATACCCACGAGATCACCTTTCCGGAACCCGCTTTCAGCGCGTTCGCCGCCGCCAACGCCGAGTTCGACACGGACATCTTCCGCTTCGCGTACGAGTCCTTCGTGACACCCGATTCGGTGTTCGACTACGACATGAACACGCGTGAACGCACGCTGCGCAAGCAGTTCGAGGTGCTGGGCGGATACGACGCGTCCCTGTACGAGGCGGAACTCACCTACGCGAAAGCCGCCGACGGCACGGAGATTCCCGTGTCGATGGTGTACCGGCGGCAGCCGGGCCCCAAGGCGCCACGGCCGATGCTGCTCTCGGGCTACGGCGCCTACGGGTACCCGGAGATGGTCGGCTTCTCGTCCGCGCGGCTCGCGCTTCTCGACCGCGGCATGACCGTCGCTCTTGCGCATGTGCGCGGGGGCGGCGAGATGGGCAAGCGCTGGCACGACGAAGGCAGGATGATGCAGAAGAAGAACAGCTTCGAGGACTTCATCGCGTGCGCGGAGCACCTGATCGTTCGCGGCGACACCGCGCCCGACCGACTCGTGATCGAAGGCGGCAGCGCCGGCGGCCTGCTGATGGGGGCTGTGGTCAATGCCCGGCCGGAACTCTTCCGCGCTGTGGTGTCGCAGGTGCCGTTCGTGGACGTGGTCAACACCATGCTCGATGACACGCTGCCGCTCACCACCGGCGAGTACGAGGAGTGGGGCAATCCGAACGAACCGGAGGCCTACGCGTACATCAAGTCCTACTCGCCGTACGACAACATCCACGCCCAGGACTATCCGGCGATGCTCGTGGAGACCTCCCTCAATGACAGCCAGGTGATGTATTGGGAGCCCGCGAAGTACGTGGCGCGCCTTCGCGCCACCAAGACGGACGGCAACCCGCTGCTGATGAAGATCAACATGGAAGCCGGCCACGGCGGAGCATCGGGGCGCTACGACTACCTGAAGGAAATCGCCTTCACCTACGCGTTCGTGCTGGGCGTGGTCGGCATCACCCGCTGAACGCCGGTGGCAGTGCAAAAAAAACGGCCCCGAAGGGCCGTTTTTCATGAAGCGACTGCGCCGATCAGTACAGCACGACCGGGTTGCCGGGAGAACCGGTGGCACCGATTATCCGCAGCGGGGCCCAGATGAACGCGCCTTCGTAGACCTTGGCATCGACCAGGGTCTTCGTGTCCACGTTTTCCAGGTTCCAGATGCCGAGACGGGTCTGCAGGTGCGTGTGGCAGGGTACGGCAAAGCCTTCGACCTCACCGCCGGGCTGCGCGTCGTTGGCGGAGGTGTCACCCATGGTCAACGCGATGTCGGCCTTGCCCATCATGTCGCACGCGCTGATGCCGAAGCCGGGCTCGCCCTGGGCGAACGCGGCACGGGCAGCGGCACGCTGCTCGGTCGTCATCGTCTTGTAGCGATCGTTGCTCCAGGTGTTGCCCATGCCCGTGTGAAGCGCGACGCAGTCGCCGGCGCCGATGTCGGCGAGGCCTTGCATCTTGACCATACCCTTCATGTCGTCGGCGGTGATGATGCCGATGTCACCCGGCTTCTTCGGGATCGGGAGCATCTCTTCGGACGCGGAGAGCTTTCCTTGCGACTTGCGGTAGGCCACCGCATCGAGCACCACCAGGCGGCACACGAAGCCGCTTGCGGCCACATGCTCCACACCGAGGGGACCCATGCCCATCACCTGCCCGCCGGCACCGCGCTCGTAGGCGTCCCAGGAGATCACGCCGTTGTAGAACATCGGGCCCTTGGAGGTATTGACGCCGATGTGGCCGGGACCGTCGAACTGGGTCTGGATCTGGCCGATCTGCGTGATCACGAGTTCGTCGTGGTACACGAGGGCGTTCTTGCCGAAGGGACCGCCGGTGGGCGTGCCGGGAATGTACATGCTCCAGCTGCGGGGACCGAAGGCCGGGGCTTCCTTGTGGTAGAACTTGCCGATCGTGAGCGACTTGTTCTGCTTGATGGTCTTCAGAGCGCGAACGATGTTCGCGGTGCTCTTGGTGTGGTTCGCAGAACCGGCACGGTCGTCCTTGCCCCACTTGCTGGGCGCCCAGGACAGCGCGGCATCATCGGTCGGACCTTTCAGGACTTGCGCGTTCGCGCCCATGCCAAAGGCAAGGAGCGCACTGCCGATGGCGGCAGTCAGGATGTTGCGTTTCATGCTCTCTCCTCCAGAGATTTTTGCGACATGAATCTAGAAGGGGCCTTGCCGATGGTATCGACCGAATAACACCCCCACCGCGAGAATTACATGGAACACTGTACGGTGCAAGCGCAACTGCCGGCGTTCGCGAAGCGCGTTGCGCATGTTTGACATGGATCAGCGACGGGGTGCAAAGTCATTGTCAATCTGCAGTGGCGTGCTCGCATCGGGCATGTGTGCTGCAACGCAATATCCGGAGGGGAGATGATCACCGAAACCCAGGTGCAGTTCTATCGCGACAACGGCTACGTCGTCGTCGACAACGTGCTCGATGCTGCGATGCTGTCCCGCATCAAGACAATCGTCTCCGAGATTCTCGCGGGCGCGAAGGGCGTCGCGACCCACACCGATATCTACGACTTCGAGCCCTCGCACACGCCGGAACGTCCCCGTGTGCGTCGCATCAAGAAGCCCACGCAGGTAAATCCGGTCTTCCAGGACGTTCTGCGTCTCCCGGCGCTGCAGGGCATCCTGACCAAGCTGCTCGGGCCGAACGTGCGACTGCACGGTTCCAAGCTCAACACCAAGTCCGCGGGCTACGGCTCGCCGGTGGAGTGGCATCAGGATTGGGCCTTCTACCCCCACACGAACGACGACATCCTCGCGATCGGTGTGATGCTCGACGACGTCGCGATGGAAAACGGGCCAATGCTGGTGCTGCCGGGCACCCACCGCGGTCCCACCTACGACCATCACGCGAACGGACGTTTCTGCGGGGCGATGAATCCAGCGGCCGTGCCGCTCGATTTTTCCAAGGCGGTCGCGTGCACGGGCAAGGCGGGGTCCATGTCCTTCCATCACGTACGGTTGGTGCACGGGTCCGCGCAGAACACCTCCGACCGCCAGCGTCAGCTGCTGCTCTACGAGTGCTCGGCGGCGGACGCCTGGCCGCTCGTGAACTTCACGAATCTCGAGGAATTCGACGGCCGCATGATCTGCGGCAAGCCGACTGTCGAGCCCCGACTCACCTCGGTGCCGGTGCGCATGCCGCTGCCCCCCGCACTCAACCAGGGTTCCATCTACGAAAACCAGACGGCGGCGGCAAGCCGTTACTTCTCTGTCACGGCGGCAACCGAGACAGTCTGACCGAACGCAACCGGATCCGGCCAGTGCGCCGGTCGGGACGAGAACAGCAGATCTCCGACGACCCTCGTCGCACGGAGGCGAAGTGGCCGCGTCCGGAGGCTCCATCGTCCGGCCCCGGTGAGGAGGGAGAGCGGGTCCTCACGCCGAGGGCTTGTAAACCACCACGATCGGAGAACTCTCATGCGTGTACGCAATCGATGGCTGTGCCTGTTGATGGGGGCGTTCGGAGCGGCTGGAACCGCCCTCGCTCAGACGGATGCGGGATTTCCCGCACCGACCGGGTCCCCGTCCGTGATCGTGTCCGGGGCCAAGGTCGAGAAGCTGTTCGAGGCCGACTGCTTCTCGGAGGGCGTATCCGTGGCGCCCGACAACACGGTCTACTTCAGTGACATCACGTTCACCAAGTTCTGCAAGGATCCGACCGGAAAGCTGCCCATGGGAGGGCACATCTGGCGATACGATCCGCGCACCGGTCAGGCCTCCATCTTCCGGTCGCCCTCCGGCATGTCCAACGGCACGAAGTTCGACCGGGACGGCAACATGCTCGTGGCGATGGGCGCGGACTTCGGCCTGAGGATGCTGGCCAAGATCGACATGAAGACCGGCCGCAGCATGATCGTCGCGGGCCACTACCGGGGCAAGCCGTTCAATGCGCTCAACGATATCTCCATCGACGAGCAGGGCGGCATCTACTTTACCGATCCCCGCTATCTGGGGCACGAGCCAGTGATGGCAGACGGCTACGCAGCGTATCGGGTCGCGCCCGACGGCACCGTGCAGCGGGTCGCCCTCGATTGCGGCAAGTGCAACGGCATCGTCGTGTCCCCGGACCAGAAGCGCGTCTACATCGTCAGCAACGACAACGGGATGTTCGCCTTCGAGAATCTCGGCGAGGGCGAGAAGACCTTGTCCGGTCACCACCTGCTGCAGGTGTGGGATCGTGCGCCGGACGGTTCGCTTTCCAATCGCCGCGTGTTGAAGGACTATGCGAAGGACCGCAACCCGGCGTGTAGTGGACCTGACGGGCTGGTTGCCGACGTGGAGGGCAATCTCTGGGTGGCAGAGCGCTGCGAGCACCGCCCGGGGATAGCCGTGTACAGTCCCGATGGCAAGGAACTGGCCTTCATCTCCACTGGCAAGGAAATGCCTACCAACGTGGCGTTCGGGCGCGGATCCCTGGACACGACGCTCTACATCACGTCGGGCAAGAGCCTGTACCGGCTGAAGGTCGGGAAGAAGGGGTACCAGCTGCCCTGACCGGGCCGTGGGCCGGCAATCCCCAAGCGGACTGCCGGCCTGCAGGCATCGAACGATGGACGTGGGGGAACGAATATGGCGACAGTGGTGCAAGCGCGGACGTGGCAGGCTCGCAATGCGGTCTCGCACAAGGTGTTGAGTCCGGAGCAGACCGCGCGGTTCGGTGAGGTGGGCTTCCATTTTCCGGTGCCGGTGTTCGGCGCGCCGGAAATCGCGAGCTATCGTGCCCAGCTCGAAGCGGTCGAGCGTGCCACCGGAGGGCCGCTCACCGGCCAGATGCGCAACAAGCCCCACCTGCTGTTCAGGTGGGCCGACGAGATCGTGCGCCACCCGCGTATCCTCGATGCTGTCGAGGATGTGCTCGGGCCAGACCTCTTCTGTTGGAGTTCCAGCTTCTTCACGAAGGAAGCGCTCGATCCCGCCTTCGTCTCCTGGCATCAGGACGCCACGTACTGGGGGCTGTCGGAGCCGGATGTCGTGACTGCGTGGGTGGCGTTTTCTGATTCGCAGGTCGACAACGGGTGCATGCGGGTGATGCCCGGCACGCACCTCGACGCGCAGCTTCCCCACAAGGACACCTTTGCCGAGGGAAACCTGCTCACGCGCGGCCAGGAGGTCCAGGTCGAAGTGGACCCGGGCAAAGCGGTGGACGTCGTGCTCCAGCCCGGTGAGATGTCGCTCCATCACGTACTGCTCGTCCACGGCTCCGATCCCAACACATCCGACCGGCGCCGCATCGGCTTTGCGATACGCTACGTGCCCACATATGTGCGGCAGGTGGCGGGTCATCGCGATTCCGCCATGCTCGTGCGCGGTGAGGACCGATTCGGGCATTTCGAGCACGAGCCGCGTCCGAAGGTGGACATGGGCGAACAGGAACGCGCGGTGCACAAGAGCATTACCGAAGAAGCGATCCGGATCCTCTACCGCGGTACGGATCGCAAGCCGGCCTGACGGCCGTTGACGCCCTGTCGGTCTGCCGGGTTCGCGCGGGTCGGAGACAAGTTGTCGAGCGGCGCAGCCGCCAGTCACCATTCTGGGAGGAGTGGATGCAAGCCCTGTCGATTCGTGCGTTCGTCGCCGCACTGCTCTGCGTCCCTTTGTGTGCGCCGCTGGGCGCTTGGGCGCAGACGCCCATCAAGTGGAAGTTGCTCACGCTGTGGGCCGCGGGCACGCTGCCCCAGAAACTGAACGAGCAGTTCGCCGAGCGTGTGAAGGCGATGAGCGGCGGTCGCCTCGTGATCGAGGTGCTCCCGGGAGGTTCCGTCGTGGCCCCGACCGAGAGCCTCGATGCGCTTCAGGCCGGCGTGATCGACGCGCAGCAGGGCGGCACGGCCTACTTCACGACCAAGGACGCGGCGTTCTCGCTGCTCGGCGACCTGCAGGGCGGCTGGGACAACCCCATGCAGGCGCAGCAGTGGCTCGAGTACGGCGGCGGCAAGGACCTCGCGCGCGAGCTCTACCGCAAGTACAACGCGTTCTTCGTCACCGGTGTCTGGTACGGCACGGAGTCCGTGCTGTCCAAGAAGCCTGTGCGCACGCTCGCCGACTTCAAGGGCATGAAGGTGCGCGCGCCGGTGGGCATGGGGCAGGACATCTGGAAGGCGCTCGGTGCATCGCCGGTCAATCTGCCGGGCAGCGAGGTATACACGGCGCTGGAGCGCGGTGTGGTCGACGCTTCCGACTGGGGTACCCTGGCGATGAATCAGGACCTCGGCTACCACAAGCTCGCGAAGTACCCGTCCTATCCCGGATTCCACTCGATGCCCATGGGCGATCTGGCGGTCAACCTGAAGAAGTGGAATGCGCTGCCTGACGACCTCAAGCAGATCGTCGAGGTCGCCGGGCGCGACCTTGTGCGGGAGATGGTGCAGCGTCACGCGATCGATGACCAGCGGATCGCGCGGGATGCCGGGAAGCTCGGCTTCGAGCCCTTCGATCTGCCCGCGGCGGAGCGCCAGAAGTTCCGCGAAGTCGCGCGGGGCGTCTGGAACACCTACGCTGGCCGCAGTCCGATGGCGCGCAAGGTGCTCGATTCGCAGCTCGCCTTCATGCGGGACCTCGCCCTCATCAAATAGCGAGCCCGCCCTACTGCGGGTGAAGCCCCTCGGCGCCATGACTCCCAGACCCGATCCCTTCGGCCGGGCGATACAGTTCATCGGCCGGCACACGAGTGTTGTCTTCCTCGTGGTCGTCGCGATCACCGCGTACGAGGTGGTGATGCGCTACGTGTTCGAGGCGCCCACGATCTGGGTGCACGAGATCACGGTCCTGCTTGCTGCCGCTGCCTTCGTGATCGGCGGGCCGCTGGTGCACGCGAGCCGGGGTCACATCGCGATCTCGTACTTCTTCGAGCGGATGCCGGCGCGCTGGCAGCGGTTCGTCCGCCTGTTCAACACCTTCGCGACCCTGGTCTGCCTGGTGATCCTCAGCTATGCGGCCATCGACCAGGCAGCGGTTTCGCTGCGTGACATGGAAACGTCTGGTACCGCGCTCAACCTGCCGAGCCCGCCGTTTCTCAAGACGCTGTTCGCGGTGGCGTGCGTCGTCCTCGCCCTGCAGACGTTCGTGCATCTGGTCCAGGACATCGCGGCACTGCGAGGGGACGACCGGTGAGCATCGAGTGGATCACGGTCGTGATGTTCGGCTCGATGCTCGTGCTGCTCGCACTCGGCCTGCCGCTCGCCTTCGTCACGAGCCTGATCGGCGTCACCTTCACGCTCGGCCTGTTCGGGCCCGACGGACTGCAGCTCGTCGCGAGCCGCATCTTCACCTTCATGAACGAGTACGTCCTCGTGTCGGTGCCGATGTTCATCATGATGGCGTCGATCATGGAGCGCTCGGGGGTGGCGAAGGATCTCTTCGCCGCGATGCGGGTATGGGCCGGCGGCATGCCCGGCGGTCTGGGTATCCAGACCATGATCGCCGCTACCCTGATGGGGGCCATGACCGGCATCATCGGCGGCGAGATCGTGCTCCTCGGTCTCATCGCGCTGCCGCAGATGCTGCGCCTGGGCTACGACCGGAAACTCGCGATCGGCACCATCTGCGCGGGCGGCTCGCTCGGCACGATGATCCCGCCGTCCATCGTGCTGGTGATCTACGGGCTCACGGTGAACGTTTCGGTCGGCGAACTGTTCACGGCGAATCTGGTGCCCGGGCTGATCCTCTCGGCCACCTACATCGTGTACATCTTCGTCCGCTGCCGGATCGATCCGACGCTCGGGCCGCCCGCGCCGCCCGACGAGCGCAACATGAGTCTCGGGGCCCGCATCGGGCTGCTGAAGAGTCTGGCCCTGCCCATGGTGGTGATCACCCTCGTGCTGGGCACCATCTACTTCGGGATCGCCTCCGTGACTGAGGCCGCTGCAATGGGTGTGGTGGGAACGCTGCTTGCCGCGGCCTTCCGCGGTGAACTGCGCTGGCCCGTGGTTCGTGACTCCCTGCAGCAGACCATGTCCACATGCGGGATGCTCCTGTGGCTGTCTTTCGGTGCGACGGCCATGATCGGGGTCTACAACCTGGCCGGCGGCCCGACCTTCGTGCGGGAGGTGATCACCGGACTGCCGCTGCCGCCCCTGGGCATCATCCTGGTCATGATGGGCATCCTGATGCTGCTCGGCTGCATCATGGACTGGGTGGGCATCTGTCTGCTGACGATGCCCATCTTCGTGCCCATCGTGACCGCGCTGGGCTACAGCCCCATCTGGTTCGGGGTGCTGTTCTGTCTCAACATGCAGATCTCCTACCTCTCGCCGCCGTTCGGCCCGGCGGCGTTCTATCTCAAGGGGGTCGCCCCGCCGGACATCACCCTGAACGAGATCTTCTCGGCCGTGTGGCCGTTCATCGGGCTGCAGCTTGTGATCCTCGTCCTGGTGGTTCTGGTCCCGGACCTCGCCCTCTGGCTTCCCGGGCTGTCCGCGCCCTGAGCAGACCCTCTCTGGCCACGGAACGACTCCGCGAGCCTGCGGTCACAGCCCGCGAGGCGATGCGGACCGGTGGGGTGGCACTGGGTGGCAGCATCGATTCCTTCCACCCCAGCCAGGAGAGACATTCATGAAGTGCCTGATCGCGATCGGCGCAGCGAGCCTGTTCATCGCATTTCCCGCCCTTGCCCAGTACACCTATGCGTCCATCGAGGACGCCGGCCGCATCACCGAGGCCCACGCCGCCAAGCTCGACCGCGATTCGGCGCAGCGGTTCGGCGACATGATCCGCTTCGACGTGAAGGTCGGCTGGAAGAAGCCCGAAGTCCGTCCCGAGGACGAGGCTCCGTACCGGATCGTCCGCTACCTGGCGAAGTGCGACGACAAGCAGCTTGCCCTGTCGGCCGTCGCGGTGATCGACGGGTCCAGCCGGGTTGTGAAGAACTTCGGGATCGCGCCGGGAGGCTGGGACTTCCTGACGCCCGAGGCGGCCTCGGCCGAGAGTCAGTTTCTCGAGCGGATCTGCGACATGCCGCTCTGACGGGCTTCGGGTCGCCGGCGCCACGTGCGCGGCGGGATGGGGGCAGGGTCCTGCCACAGTCCCGCCCGCCGGGTGCGCGCGGCGGCTTCCTCCGCCTCGAAGCGGGGTGCCTGGGCCCCCCGCGCATTTGCCCACGCCAGGCCCAGACGCACCTGTTCGAGGTTCACTTCCAGGCCGTCCGGCAGTCTCCGGATCTCCGCGAGGGTGCGTCCGTAGCGATCCTTCCCGCGGGTATCCACCCGCACCCGATACCCCCGCACCAGTTGCTGCAGCGACCGCCTCGACTCCCGCCCGAAGCGCTGGTCGCTTTCGGGGGCGTCGATGTAGAGCAGACGGATCGTCTCCCGGCGGCCGCGGCGGATCACGGTGAGAGTGTCGCCATCGGCGACGTGGATGACCGAGGACTCCCACACGGCCGCCGCAACCGGGGCTGGCGATCCGGCCGCGACCAGACAGAGGAGCAGGAGCCCGACAGCGCGGATCATGGGGACGAAAAGGTGCGCGTGGAAAGGCGGTGTCCGCGGGAAGGCGCGGGCGGCTCAGGACGCCGGATCGACCGGCACCGCCGGCACCTGGAACACCTGCCGCAGGTACGAGACGTAGGACGGGTCGTAGTCCATCGTCTTCTCGGGAGTGTCGCTGATCTTCGCCACGGGCTGGCCGTTGCAGCGGGTCATCTTGATGACGACCTGCAGGGCATCGACACCGAGATCGTTGGTGAGATTGGTCCCCAGGCCGAAGCCCGGCTTGCAGCGGCCTTTGAAGCGCTCGTAGAGCTGGATGCACAGCGGCACGTTGAGGCTGTCGCTGAATACGAAGGTCTTGCTGCGTGCATCCACCCGCATGCGCTGATAGTGCGCCAGCATCTTCTCGCCCCATTCGAAAGGGTCGCCGGAATCGTGGCGCACGCCGTCGAACAGCTTGCAGAAGAACAGATCGAAATCGCGCAGGAAGGCGTCCATGCCGCAAACGTCGGTGAGCGCGATGCCGAGGTCACCGCGGTATTCCTCCGCCCATTTGTCGAACGCGAAACGCTGCGAGTCGCGCAGGCGCGGGCCCACGGCCTGGCAAGCCTGCAGATACTCGTGCGCCATGGTACCCAGCGGGATCATGCCGAACTCGCGCGCGAAGTAGACGTTGCTGGTGCCGGCGACGCGCGGTGAGATCTCGCGGGCGAGGGTCTCGATCACGCGACGCTGCCAGGCGCGGGAGAACCGGCGGCGCGTGCCAAAGTCCGAAATGCGGAACTCCGGATCGGGGTGGGCGCGCACGAGGCCGATCTTCGTGGCGAGGCGCCGGACGCCCTCCGCGGTGTCCAGCCCACCGTGCGCGTTGCGGAAGTGCACCTCGCTCACGATCGCGAGCACCGGCACCTCGAACAGGATCGTGTGCAGCCACGGGCCGCGGATGAGGATGTCGATGCCGCCTTCCTGCTCGGGCGCGGCGCGGATGTCGATGAAGCTCTCGTCCAGCTGGAACAGGCGCAGCAGGTCGACGTAGTCGCTCTTGAGGAAGCGCAGGCCGCGCAGATAGTCGAGCTCGTCGCGGCGGAAGCGCAGCGAACAGAGCTGGCGCACTTCCTCGCGGATCTCGTCGACGTAGGGCGAGAGGTCCACGCCGCGACTGCGGCACTTGAAACGGTACTCGGCCTGGGCGCCCGGGAACTGATGCAGCACGACCTGCATCATCGAGAACTTGTACAGGTCCGTGTCGAGCAGCGACTGGATGATCATGAAAACTCCGTGACAGCCGCGATTGTCCCCGAATCGGGGGCCGGGGCAAAGCCGGGGCGGCCGGCCCGGGCCGTCACGCGTGGAAGCGGTCGAGCACCTGGCCCGGCCCGGCTGCGAGCGGCACGTAGCTGTGGCCGTCGAACACGCGCACGCCGTTCACCCAGACGCCGTGGACGCCGGTCGGGCGGCGGATGATGCGTGTGCCGCCGGCCGGAAGGTCGTTGAGGCGCACGAGGCCCGACACCCCCACCGTTTCCGGGTCGAACAGCATCAGGTCCGCCCACATGCCCTCGGCGATGCGGCCGCGCTCGGGGATTCGATAGCGCTCGGCGGGCTGCGCCGCCAGCCGATGCGCGGCTTCGGCGAGGCTGAAGGTGCCGGTCTCCCGGACCCAATGGGCCAGGAAGTGCAGGCCGAACCCGGCGTCGCAGAAGTAGATGAGGTGTGCGCCCGCGTCGGACAGGGCGAGCACGCCGGCATCGTGGCGCAGCAGCGGCGCGACACCCGCGTCGTTGTTCTGGAAGAGCTTCGCGATGAAGCGCGTGCGCAGACCGTCGGCCAGCGCGGTGTCGAAGAACAGGTCGAGCGGATCGGCGCCCCGCCGTTTGGCCTCCACGGCGATGGTGGTGCCGTCGGGCAGTTCGACCTTGCCCCAGTCGCCGTAGAACAGCAGTCCCTCGCCGGGATGGGCGAGGTTGTGGCGGAACCGCGCGCGGAACGCCGGATCGGCGTAGATGGCCGGCAGGTCACCGGGTTTCGCCGTCTTCACTCGCTCGAACGCATCGTGTGAATAGAGCAGGTAGGGATCCTCGAGCGTGAAGTCGAAGGAGAGCGGCTGACAGCTCGTGTGGATGTACACCTCGTGACCGCGCGCCAGTGCCGCCTCGCAGCGGCGATACCAGTCCGCGCCGGTCTCGGGCGAGGCTTCGTTGTACATGGTCAGCACCGTCACGATGAAGGCGGGCCGACCGGTGCGAGCGGCGATTTCCTCCATGTACTCGGGGGTGCCTCGCGGACCTGTCGCCATCACGAAGATGCCGCGACCTGCCTCGCCCAGCACATCGGTGAGGGCGTGCATCTCGCTGTCCGGCGCGATGGTCGAGGGCATCGGCAGACCGCCGAAACCGCTGTGGTTCGGGGAGAAGGAGGACGCGAATCCGGCGGCGCCGCCGGCGAGCGCTTCGCGCAGCATCGCGCACATGCGTCCGAGTTCCTCCGGCGTAGCCTCGGCGCGCGTGGAGGCCTCGGCGCCCATGACGGCGGTGCGCGCGGTGGAATGGCCGAACAGGACACCGACGTTTGCGTAGGGCTGGATCCGGCGCAGCTGGTCGAGGTACTCGGGGAAGGTCTCGAACTCCCAGCGGGTGCCGGTGAGGAGCGCATCGAGGTCCATGCCTTCGACGACCGACAGATTCTTCACTACCGCTTCGCGCTGGGATTCGGGGCAGGGCGCGATGCCGAAGCCGCAGTTGCCGATGATCGCGGTCGTCACCCCGAGCGATGGCGATGGCGACATCGTGCGATCCCAGGTGATCTGCGCGTCGTAGTGGGTGTGGACATCGATGATGCCCGGCATGAGCGCGAGTCCGCGCGCCTGGATCAGTTCATGCGCACCGCCGGTGACCCGACCGATTTCGGTGATGCGCCCGCCCGAGACGGCGACGTCGGCGGTGACGGGGGCGGCGCCCGAGCCGTCGAGGACGGTGGCGCCGCGGATGACGAGATCGTGCATGGCTGGTCGGGTCCGGAATGGTGGAGCGGTGGCCGGGGAACATCGGATCGACGGGCGACCGCGCCTGTCGATCAGGCGCCTCCTACGCCGGCCGCCGGAGAGTCCGGATCATACGCGCGCAAGGGCCGCTTCGTGGTCGAGCAGCCAGCGTTTGCGGGATACCCCGCCCGAATAGCCGGTGAGCGCGCCGTCGTGCCCGATCACGCGGTGGCACGGCACGACGATGGAGAGCGGATTCGCGCCGTTGGCCGCGCCCACCGCGCGCACCGCACGCGGACGCCCGATGCGCGCGGCGAGCACGCCGTAATGGGTACTCTCCCCGAAACCGATCGTCGTGAGCGCGTTCCACACCTCGCGCCGGAAGGGCGTGCCGCAGGCGGCAAGCGGCAGATCGAACCGTCGCAGGCTGCCCGCGAAGTAGGCGTCCAGCTGCCGGCGGGCTTCCTCCAGCAGACGACCATCCGCGTCGGGCGCGAGCGGTGGCAGCGTCGCGGCGCAGGGCTCGTCCTCGAACTTGATGTGGGTGAGTCCGGCGCGGTCCGCGCGAACCAGCAGCCGACCGATCGGGGTGTCGATGACGGGAGGATTCATGGGGTCTCCGCGAGGCTGCGCCACAGGTGCATCACGGCATAGGCCCGCCAGGGTCGCCAGGCCTCGGCGATGGCGAGCACTTCCCGGTCCGCTTTCGTGCCGAGCGCCTTGCGCACGCCGTAGTCCGTGTGAGGGAAGGCGTCGGGGCAGCCCAGCGCGCGCATGGCGAGATACTGGGCCGTCCATTCGCCGATGCCGGGCAGGGCGCGCAGGCAGGCGAGTTGCGCGTCGGCGTCTGCGACAGGGTCGAGGGACAGCGTGCCTTCGTCGATGGCGCGTGCGAGCGCCAGAATGGCCCTCGCGCGCGCCGAGACGATGCCGAGGCTTGCGATGGCGTCCACCGTGAGTCCGGCTACGAGGCTCGCCGGCGGGAACAGCACCTGCAGGCCCGGTGTCGTCGTGACGACCGTGTCGCCGAACGCCCGCGCGAAGCGGCCGGCGAGCGTCCGCGCGGCCTTCACCGTGACCTGCTGACCGAGGATTGCCCGCACCGCCATCTCGAAGCCATCGAACGCACCGGGGAGCCGCAGACCCGGCGCCTGCGTCGCGAGGGGGCCCAGCCTCGCCGCAATCTCCTCCGGATCGGCGGCAAGGTCGAACAGTCGCTTCGCGCGCTGCAAAACGGCGGGAAGTGCGGGCAGCAGGGAACCGGACACCGTCACACGCACATGCGTGCCCGCCGGATCGAGAGTGGCCGACAGCCAGCCGGTGTGGCTGGCGCGCAGCCGGAGGATCCGGACTGTGCGGAGATAGGTGGTGCCGTCCACGACTTCCACACCGTCGATCGTGCGGCGCGCGAGAAACCCGATCAGGGCCATCCAGTCGAGCGGCGGCCGAAACGAAAGACGGAAGGACAACTCGTCCCGGGCAGCCGCCGGGGCGGAACGCCGGAACCCCGACGGCGCGAGGCTGTAGTGGCGGGTGAACGCACTCTGGAAGCCACGAAGGCTGCCGAAGCCGGCGGCGAACGCCACGTCGACAATGGGCAGCGCCGTGTCGGTGAGCAGGCGTTTCGCGTGCAGCAGCCGCTGGGTCTGCGCGTACTCGAACGGGGCGACGCCGAACTCCTCGCGGAATACGCGACGCAGATGCCGCGGTGTCACCGCGAGTTTCGCGGCGACGGCGGGAAGATCGAGTTCGTCGCCGACGCCTTCCTCGATCAGGGAGGCCGCGGCACGGGCGAGGCGCGCGGGCGAGTCGACGGCGGCGAATCCCGGCGCGGTTTCCGGACGGCAGCGCAGGCAGGGCCGGAAACCGGCGGATTCCGCGGCGGCTGCGCTCGCGAAGAAATGGCAGTGCTCGGGACGGGGCAGACGACTGGGACACACGGGCCGGCAGTAGATGCCGGTGGTTTCCACGCCCATGAACAGGCGGCCGTCGAAGCGCGCGTCACGCGCGCGCCACGCCGTGTAGCAGATGTCGGGGTCGAGATCCATGGCGCCAAGATACCGGAGTTGCTCCGGCACCATGCGCCGTTTGCGGACCTCTCAATCGGCGCCGGTCAGGCGGACGCCTGGCGCTCCAGCTGGAATCGTTCCACGGCGTGCCGCAGATCGCGCGCCATGGCATGCAATCTTCCGGATGTCCGGGTGCCTTCCTCCACCGAATCCAGGGTGTCTCGCGCGAGCGCGGAGAGCTGGGTCGCGTGCGAGGAGATCTCGTCGATGGCACTTCGCTGATGCGCGATCGCACCCGCGATGCGGTCGACGCCTTCGGCCGCCTGCACGGCGGCGTCACAGGCGCTGTTCAGCACGTCGCCCACCGACTGCACCTGAGACTGCGAAGCGTCCAGCGCCGAGACGCCGCTGCGGATGCCGTGATCCACGGCCTGGGATTCCTCCTCCAGGCGCAGCGTGACCGAATCGATTTCCCGGGCGGCCTGTGCCGACTTCTCGGCAAGCTTGCGTACTTCGTCCGCGACCACCGCGAAGCCGCGACCCTGTTCGCCCGCCCGCGCGGCCTCGATGGCCGCGTTGAGCGCGAGGAGGTTGGTCTGATCCGCGATGTCGCGCACCTGGCGGGTCATGCCGGAGATGACGCGAGTGCTGTCGACGAAACGGGCGACGAGCGAGCCGACATCCTCGACCGTAAAGCGCAGGTCGCGGATGTGCCGGGAAAGCAGTTCGCCGTGTTCGGTGCCCTGTCGGGACTGGGCGAGACTCTCCCGGGCAAGCGCGCGCACCTGCTCGGCCGTGGCCACCACGTCCATCGCGCTGTTCGTGGCCGCATCGATCGCCGACGTCACCGACGTGATGGAGGCCGCCTGGGCGTGAGATCCCGAATGCATCGCCTGGGCCGACTGGTCCAGCGACTGGGATTCGGCGTCCAGTGCCGCCACGTTGCGCTGCACGTTGCCGACGAGTTCGCGCAGACTCTCGTTCATGTCGTGCAGAGCACCGGCGAGCTGGCCGGTCTCGTCGTCGGAGCGGACCTCGATCCGGCTGCTCAGATCGCCGCTGGCCACGCGGCGCGCGACGGTCACGGCTTCCTGCATGGGTCTCACGATCCGACGGGTGAGAATCAGGGCACCGACGATGGTGAGCAGGGCAACGGCGCAGAAGGCCCCGACGGTGCGGATCACGGCATTGCGGGTGGCCTGATGCAGGTCGTCGAGATAGATGCCGGAGCCCACGATCCAGCCCCACGGGGCAAACCCCTTCACGAAGGAGAGCTTCGGCACGGGCCGGTCCAAGCCCGGTTTCGGCCAGGCGTAGGTGACGAATCCGGCGCCGTCGCGGCGAACCGTGTCCGCGAACGCTGAGAACAGCGCCACCCCGTTGGGATCCTTCAGGCCGCTCAGGTCCTTGCCGTCCAGTTCCGGCTTGATGGGGTGCATCACTCCCTTCGCATCCAGGTCCGAGACGAAGATGTAGTCGTTGTCGCCGTAGCGGACGCCGCGCAGCGCTTGAAGGGCGCGCGACCGTGCTTCGGCAGCGGGCAGGGCGCCGGACACCTCCAGACCATGGAAGTGCGACACGACCGCGTGGGCTGACTCGACGATGTGCCGGGTGGCCTGCCGCCGCTCCGTCTCGATCGCCTGCACGTCGAACCATAGGGTGACGGCCGTGAGTACGCCGAAACCGGCAATGGCAATGGCGACGAGCCACCGCAGTTTTGCAGCCAGCCCGACCGGGCGCTTGATTTCATGCATGGGGCCTCTCCTCGGCGATGTCCAGTGCAGGGGGCTTTGGCCGAACGGGCCTGGTCCCGCGATCGCGGGAGGGCAGCCCGGGGACGAAAGAGCCCGGCACCGGCTTTGAACGGGGTCAATTAGCGGAGGGCCTGCACCAACCTTGAGCGCGAATCGGCAGGAATATGCAGATTTATTGCGTTCCGATGACCGGATGCGACCCCCGTGGCAGCAGGGGGAATCACCGCGACGCCCCGTCCGGGACGGGCTCCCGGATACAATGCCGCCTTCACGGATTCTGCGAATTCCCGGTTGTCCTCCCCCCGAAAACCTGCCGACGCACCCGGTACCGACCTGCGTTCGCGCTTCGCCCTGCTGGATACCTGCATGCTCTCCGACCGCGGTCGTCTGGCCGGGCGCCTGTCGCGCCTGCGGGACACCGGTCGAGCCACGCCGGACGAACTGAAGGCGATCGACGATGCACTGGCCGCTTCGGCGGCCCGCGTCGCCGCGCGCCGTGCCCGACTCCCGAGACCGGCCTACCCCGAAGACCTCCCCGTCAGCGAGCGGCGTGAGGACATCCTCGCGGCGCTGCGCGCCAATCAGGTGGTCATCGTCTGCGGGGAGACGGGCTCCGGCAAGACCACGCAGCTGCCCAAGCTGTGCCTCGAACTCGGCCGTGGCGTGACGGGGATGATCGGCCACACCCAGCCGCGCCGGATCGCCGCGCGTACCGTCGCCGGGCGAATCGCGCAGGAACTCGCCTCGCCGCCGGGGGACCTGGTCGGCTACAAGGTCCGGTTCCACGACGCGACCGGCGGCGAGCCGCTCATCAAGCTCATGACCGACGGCATCCTCCTCGCGGAGACCGTCAACGACCGGCAACTGCGCGCCTACGACACGATCATCGTCGACGAAGCGCACGAGCGCAGCCTCAACATCGACTTCCTCCTGGGCTACCTGCGGCAGCTCATGGAGAAGCGGCCGGAACTCAAGATCATCATCACCTCGGCGACCATCGATGCCGAGCGCTTCTCCCGCCACTTCGCGGACGCCCCCGTGGTCGAGGTGTCGGGGCGTTTGTATCCCGTGGAGGTCCGGTATCGGCCCATCGCCGAGACGGACGAAGGAGAGATGCCCGACGTCGCCGAGGCCATCGGCGACGCGCTCGATTCGCTGTTCGCTTCCGACGGCCCCGGCGATGCCCTGGTGTTCCTCCCCGGGGAACGCGAGATCCGCGAGACAGCGGAGTATCTGCGCAAGCATCCGGTCGGCCGGCTCCGCGGTGGCGGTGCCGGCGTCGACATCCTGCCGCTGTTCGCACGGCTGTCGGCGCAGGAGCAGGACCGCGTGTTCAAGCCTGACGTGGGGCATCGGGTCGTGCTGGCCACCAACGTCGCCGAGACTTCGCTCACCGTGCCGCGCATCCGGTATGTCGTGGACCCGGGCCTCGCACGCGTCAATCGCTACAGCTACCGCAACAAGGTGGAGATGCTCCAGGTGGAGCCCATCTCGCGGGCTTCGGCCAATCAGCGCGCCGGACGTTGCGGCCGTGTGATGAGCGGCGTGTGCGTGCGGCTCTACGGCGAGGAAGAGTTCGCGCTGCGGCCGGACTACACGGACCCGGAGATTCTCCGGTCGTCTCTCGCCTCGGTGATCCTGCGCATGAAGGCGCTCAAGCTGGGCGAGCCCGAGTCCTTCCCGTTCGTGGAAGCGCCGCTGCCGAAGATGATCGCCGACGGCTACCAGCTCCTCACGGAACTCGGTGCCGTGGACGAGGCGCGCAACCTGACGGCGGTGGGTTCCCAGCTTGCCAAGCTGCCGATCGATCCGCGCATCGCCCGGATGATCGTCGAGGCGAAGAAGCAGGGCTGCCTGCGGGAAGTGCTGATCATCGCGTCCGCGCTGTCCGTGCAGGACCCGCGCGACCGTCCGCTCGACAAGCAGGAAGCCGCTGATTCCGCCCATGCCCAGTTCGTCGACGAGCGCTCGGACTTCCTCGCGTATCTGCGCATGTGGGATCTGTACGACGAGCTGCTGAAGCACAAGAAGTCGTCGCGCAAGCTCCAGCAGGACTGTCGCGATCACTTCCTGTCATGGCTGCGGCTGCGCGAATGGCGCGACCTGCACGGACAACTGCACGCGCTGGTGTCGGAGATGGGCTGGCACGAGAACGACAAGCCCGCGGGTTACCCGGAGATCCACAAGGCCCTGCTCGGCGGTCTGCTCGGCAACATCGGCATGAAGACGGAGGAGGGCGACTATCTCGGCGCGCGCGGCATCCGCTTCCATGTGTTTCCCGGCTCCGCGCTGCGGCGCAAGCAGCCCAAGTGGGTCATGGGTGCCGAGCTCACCGAGACCGCGCGGCTGTATGCCCGATGCGTCGCCGCCATCGAGCCCGACTGGATCGAACAGCTCGGGCCGCACATCGCGCACAAGCACTACTTCGATCCGCACTGGGAGAAGAGTTCGGCCCAGGTCGTCGCGTTCGAGCGGGTCACGGTCTACGGCCTGACGGTCGTCCAGAAGCGTCGTGTGAGCTACGGCCCCATCGATCCGGTGGAGTCCCGGCGGCTGTTCATCCGCGGCGCGCTGGTGGACGGCGACGTGCAGCTCGATGCGCCTTTCCTGCGGGCGAATCGGGCCCTTGTGCGCGACGTCGAGATCCTCGAGCACAAGTCGCGCCGCCATGACGTGCTCGTGGACCCGGAGACCATCGCCGAGTTCTACGGCCAGGTGGTGCCCGAAGGCATCCACAACCTCGCGGCGTTCGAGCGGTGGCGGCGTGACGCCGAGAAGGCCAATCCGCGGTTGCTGTTCCTCACGCGGGAAGTGCTGATGCGCCACGCCGCGGCCGACATCACGGCGGAGCGCTTCCCCGAGACGCTCGAGATGAACGGCGTGCGCTACAAGCTCACCTATCGCTTCGAGCCGGGTCATCCGCTCGACGGTGTCACGGCCACTGTCCCGCTGCACCTGCTCAATCAGGTCGACGAGAGGCGCTGTGAATGGCTCGTTCCCGGACTGCTCCGGGACAAGCTGTCGCATCTGCTGAAGAGCCTGCCCAAGGGTCTGCGCAAGCATTTCGTTCCGGTGCCGCAGGCGGTCACGACCCTGCTCGACGGTCTGGAGGCGGATTCCACCCCGCTTGCCGAGGCGTTGTCGGCGGCCGCGCGCGCCCGGATGGGCGTGGAGGTGGCGGTCGAGTCCTGGGAAGAGGAGGAACTGCCGGCGCATCTGCGCATGAACTTCCGGATCGTCGACGACAAGGGCGCCGAGGTGGCCGGCGGGCGCGATCTGCCGGCGCTGCGTCTGCAGCTGGGCGTGAAGGCGCGGCGGGAATTCACGGACAGCGCGAGGACCGCCTTCGAACGCACCGGCGCCACGCGCTGGGATTTCGGCGAGCTGCCCGAGCAGGTGGCGTTCGTCCGCGCCGGCCAGAAGCTCCTGGGCTATCCCGCCATCGTCGACGAGGGGCGCAGCGTGTCGCTCGTGCTGCTGGATACGGAGCAGGAAGCGGCCGCGGCCACCCGCAAGGGGCTGCGCCGGCTGTTCCAGCTGACAGCCGTGGAGCAGGTGCGCTATGCCGCCCGGAATCTTCCCGGCCTGCAGAACATGGCCCTGCAGTACACCCTGTTGGCGGACCTGCACGGCCGCGGCCAGGACAAGGCGACGGCCATGGAGAAGCTGCAGGAAGAACTGGTGGCTGCCATCTGCGACCGTGCCTTCTTCGTGGAGGAGGATCCGATCCGCACCCAGGCCGCTTTCGAGGCGAGAGTCACGAAGGCGCGCACGCGCCTCACGGAGGTCGCTTCGTCTGTGTGCCGCGTCGTCGCCGAGATCCTGGCGGAATACCACCGCCTCCGGCCGCGCCTCGCCCAGCCGGGGGCGCAGGCCTGGCAGCGTCTGATGGGCGACATCCGCACGCAACTGCAGGCGCTGCTGCCGGCGGGGTTCATCGAGACGACCCCGTTCCACCGTCTGGAGCACTTTCCCCGCTACCTGAAGGCTGTCTCGACCCGGCTCGACAGGTTTCCTTCCAATCCTGCCCGGGACGCCCAGTGGGCGGACACGCTGGTGCAGTGGAACCGCCAGTGGACGCAGCGGCGCGACGCCGACCGCGCCCGCGGCGTCCGCAACCCCCGGCTGGAGGAGTTCCGCTGGATGCTGGAGGAATTGCGGGTGTCCCTCTGGGCGCAGCAGCTGAAGACGCCTTACCCCATCTCCTTCAAGCGCCTCGAGAAGGCCTGGTCGGAGATCTGATCGCGCGCCTGGCGTTCTTTCCACCGCCGCAACAATGCCATGTAGTTGCATAGGCCAATGCAAGGCGCTACTCTGCGCCCTGAGGAGAGAGCGCCGCGGTACGAGGCGCCGAGTCCCCCACACCTACTCATCGCGCGTCCCGATACCGCTTCCATCGAGGAGATTGGTATGCGGTCCCGTATTCTTCTGGCAGCACTTATGGTCGTGGCCACGTCGGCCCACGCAGAACTTCGTCGCGACGAAGGCATCGGCTTCTATGTCGGCGTCGACACTCGCGTCACCAACGCCGGTGGTATCTACAACGGCACCCCGAACCCCAATCTCGGCCGGCTGACCATGTTGCTCGAACATGGCAATCACTACCACAGCATCGGCAGCTATTCGCTCACCGGTCCCGCATCGCTGGCGACCGTGGTCGACACGAACACCAACAACCAGATTCCCGAGACCTTCACGGGAGACGCCCCGCTGCCGCTGACCCCGGGCACCGGTCTGTATGCCGGTTCCCTGCGCAGCATGGTGGGGAGTTCCGAGTACTCCTACCTCGGTGTGGGCTCCACCCACTCTCTCACGGGTTTCGGACCCAACGATCCGATGACCGTCCTGTATCAGAGCAGCGGCGGACGCTGGACCGGTTCCCTGACCGGGGTCGAAGTGGGTCTGCAACTCATCTCCTACACGGTCGGCTTGAAGGTGGGTACCGAGACCGACACCGACATCTTCGACAGCGGCGACATCTACTCGCTGGGTGACGGCACCATGATCGACTTCAAGCCCGTCTTCTGGGTCGACGACGGCGCCACGATGGGCACCTATACCGCCGGCTTCCGGCTGGTGAACCTGTCGGACGGGTCGGACGTGATGGATTCCGGGCGCTTCTACTTCAACTTCGCACCGGTGCCGGAGCCCGGGACCTACGCGATGTTCGGGGTGGGGATCCTGATGATGGGGGCGGCGCTGCGCCGCCGTCGCTGAACGGCCGGGGAGGACGGCAGCAGCCGTTCTCCCCGGGTTCCGGCAGGAAACAGGATGAAGGATGCAAAGAGGTTGCACGAGGAAGTGCAATGCAGTAACTTCCCTGTGTACAAGAACAGGTCCGGCCCGGGGCAGTGGTCCGTGCGGCCGGACGCATCGCAGGAGCCTGCCTTGAAGTCAATCTTTTCTCCGCTCGTCGCCGCGCTTGTCCTGGCGGTCTCGCTGCCTGCTGCGGCGCAGCATCTGGATGTCAAGCTGGGGACGTCCGGCGGCCCGGTGTCCGGCAGCAAGATCGATGTCGAGGTCTACGGTGACTTGAACTGGTACATCGCGCAGACGGGCGGTAGCCCCGTCGAGTACGGGACCGGCACGCTGATCGTCCCGGCCAATTTCAACGACACGCCGGGCGGTCCGTTCGCGACGGACAACCCGGGTTTCCAGAGTTTCGCCGGGCAGTTCCTGCCGAACGAGGAACTGCGTTTCCGCGCCCATGACCGGCTCCGCTACCTCCCCTCCGGCGGCACGGAATGGGTCGATGCTGCCCCCGGTGGCGGCATCCGCCTCATGGGTTCGATTCCGGAGGACATCGTCTTCGATTACGTCTACAACGGGACGCGCGGGGCGGAATACCTCTACTACGAAGGCGGCACCCTGTTCGCCGGCAACGGCGTCATCGGTCCCCAGGAGGCGCCGATTGCGGGCGCGTCCTCACGAGGCGCCTTCCATCTGCACCTCGACTGGTATCTGGAGGGTTCCGCGCGGGCGGCGAAGGGGACCTATCTCGTGGAAATGAGCCTGTTCTCGACGGCAGTCTCCGGCGGTGTTCCCAAGTACCTCGAGTCCGACCGGTTCCACGTGATCTTCCGGAACGATGTCACGAACGAACAGTTCGGCGCCGCCATGAGGACCCTGACGGAGGCGCCCGTCGCCGCGCCCGTCGCCGCAGTGGTCTCCGGGGTGCCGGAGCCCGAAACGTGGGCCCTCGCTGCCGTGGGTCTGGCCCTCGTGGGTGTTGCGACGCGCCGGCGGCATCGCCCCCGGCGCTGACCCTCAAGCTCCCGGCCTCAGCGGCCGGGAATCACCTTCTCGGTCACGGCGAAGAACATCGAGTCCTCGAAGGCCTCGAGGTCGTGCCGCTCACCCAGGGAAGTGTGGTGGTAGTCGCCCGCCGACAGTTCGTGTTCGCCGACGCGGATCCGGCCGCTCACCATGTAGACCTCTTCCTTGCCGAGATGCCCGTGCATCTCGATGGTCGATCCCTTGGCGACCCGGATGAGCGAAGTCCGCCCGCCGCCCTCGACCTCCCAGAGCACTGCCCGCTCCACGCCGGCCTGCTTGGCCGGGACCCAGTTTCTTTCTTCGCTGCCGATTCGAAACATCGTCGTTTCCTCAGGATTTTCACCGAGCGGATTGTACGCCGCGCCCATGGCGTCGCCGGCAGGGCGCCCTGTCATTGACGCTTCCCGCCCGGGCTTCTAGCATGCCCGGAGGGTCGGGGTGGAATCCGACCCGAAAACAGCCCGGGGAGAGGGGCGAGATGTCATCGAAGCGAGGGGAAACTTGATCAAAATCACACCACTGCATCCCGTCTTCGCGGCCGAGATGACCGGGGTCGATCTGCGCACGCCGCCGGATGCCGACCTGGTCCGCCAGATCGATGACGCCATGAACCAGTACGCCATTCTGGCCATTCGCGAGCAACTGTTCGACGATCACCAGCAGGTCGCCTTCGCCAAGGCCATGGGGCCGCTGGAGCGCACGCGGGGGGTGATTGACGGTCACAAGCACCGCCTCCAGTACGACGAGATGATCGACATCTCGAACCTCGATACCGACGATTCCATCATGCGCGCCGACGATCGGCGCCGCATGTTCAATCTCGGCAATCATCTGTGGCACAGCGACAGCAGCTTCAAGCCGACGCCGGCCAAATACTCCATGCTGCACGCCCGCGTCATTCCGCCCGAGGGCGGGGAAACCGAGTTCGCGGACATGCGCGCCGCCTGGGATGCCCTGCCCGAAGCCACGCAGGCGCTGGTGGAAAACCTCGTCTGCGATCATTCCCTGATTTACTCGCGCGCGATGCTCGGCTTCGACGCGTTCACCCCGGAAGAGCGCACGGCGTTCGAACCGGTCCCGCAGCGGCTGGTGCGCCGGCACGCCGGGTCCGGGCGCCGCAGTCTGTACCTGTCCGCGCACATCGGCACGATCCATGGCTGGCAGCGACCGGAGGCCATGGCGCTGATTCGCGAACTCACCGAGCACGCCACCCAGCGGCAGTTCGTGTACCGGCATATCTGGCAGCCGCACGATTTGGTCATCTGGGACAACCGCTGCACGATGCATCGCGCGCGTCCCTTCGACGACCGCCGCTACAAGCGGGACATGCGCCGCATGACCCTCGAGGACGTCGGACCCACCCTGGCCCAGCCTGCCTGAGCCTGTCCGGGAGGCGCTTGTGCGCCTCCACCCAACCCGGAGTGCACCGATGAGACGAACCCTGCTGCTGGCCCTCGTGCTGTCCGTCCTTACGGTCGCCCGTCCGGAAGCAGCGTCTGCCGAGGATCTCACCCCCGCGAAACGCGCCGACATCGCCCGCATGCTCGAGACCACCGGCGCGCTCAACATCGGTCGCCAGATGTCCTCGTACGTGGTCCAGCAGTACACGGACTCCCTGCGCAAGCTGCGGCCCGACATTCCGGCGAATGCGCTGGCGACGCTGCCGCCGGTGGTCGACCAGGTGATTGCCGAGAACCTGGCGCGCTTCGCTGACATGATGATTCCCGTCTATCACAAGCACTTCACCCATGACGAGATCCGCCAGCTGCTCGTGTTCTACGAGTCGGAGGTCGGCCGCAAGTCGATCAAGGTGCTGCCATCCCTCGTCCAGGAGAGCATGACGCTCGGTCAGAAGTGGGGCGAGTCCATGGGGCCAGAGATCGAGCGGCGCGTGCGGGAGCGGCTGGGGAAGGAGGGGGTCAAGATTTGAAGGGCGGGGAAGGGGGAAGGGGGAAGAGGGAAGAGGCTGAACGACTTCGGTGGAGATCGTGGTGCCGGGTCCGCGTAGCCCGGACGAGGGCCGGAGGGCCCGACTCCGGGACCGATGGTCGCAAACGCGACGGCGCGACAAGGGCACTGAAATGCGTCGCGGTTCAACGCCTGGTGTGGCGACCCGGTCGGAACACCGGGGTCGAGGCCGAGGCGCGGGCCGCGCGGGCCAGTGAATTCACATTACTGCCGGTGAGCGCGCGCAGGAACGACGCCAGGTCCCGGCGCTCGCCCTCCTCGAGGCCGAGCGGGCGAATGCGAGGGTCCTGCGACGGATCATTCGCTCCCCCGCCATCGTAGTAGGCCACCACCTCTTCGAGGGTCGCGATCGAGCCGTCGTGCATGTAGGGCGCGGTCAATGACACGTTGCGAAGGCTGGGCGTCTTGAACCGGTCACGATCCGCTTCGGCGCGGGTCACTTCCTCGCGGCCCCGGTCGACCGGCGTCTCCCCGAATGCGCTGGCCACGTCCGCGTGGGTCATGTGCGTGAATACACCGGGTGCGAGTTCGACCGCATACCCTGCCGTCTGGCGCGACCGCGCCATTGCCGCAATGCCCGTGTTGTGAAATGCATGGTCCGTCAGCGCAGCATGGTCCGTGTCGATTTGGTGACACGCGACGCATCCTGCCTTGCCTTCGAACAGCGAGAGCCCTCGCTTCTCGGAGTCGGTCAGCGCACGGCGGTCGTCCGCGAAACGATGACGATCGAACGCCGAGTCACCGGACGCGAGGGAGCGTTCGTAGGTGGCCAGCGCAGAGGCGATGGTTCCGGGTGTGATGCCCTTCCCCGGAAACTGCACACGGAACGCCTTCCGATACGCGGGAATCGCCGCAATCCGACGCACCACTTCCCGCCGCGAAGCATTGCCCATTTCGTCGCGCGCCAGCAGTGGCCCCCAGACCTGATCTTCCAGGGAGACGGATCTTCCATCGTGGAACAGCTTGTGCTGCAGGCCCACGTTGAGCAACGTCGGTGCGTTGCGGCGCAGACTGCGGCCTTCGAGACCCACTGCCGTGGCGATCTCGTTCACGGCGAAGCCCTGCTCGGGCACGTGGCACATGCCGCAGGACATCGTGTCGTTGGGCGACAGCCGCCGGTCCATGAAGAGGCGTCGACCCAGGTCGGCCAGGCGGACGTCGACCGCGACCGACGACTCCGCGGGCAGACCAAGCGTCGGGCCCGCCCCCGAAGGGGCGGCGAGCACGCCGCTGGTCGCCAGCACCGCGGCGAGAACACTCCCCCGCGCTGCTGCCCGCCAATCAGGGGAAGCGGGCACCATCTTCCATCAGCAATGTCTTCACGTCGTTGATCACCACCTGGGGCACGAGATAGGACGTGGAGTAGATTTCCCGGACCCATCCGTGCCGGTCGATCAGAAACACCTTGAGCACGTGGGACAAGTCGGCACTTGCGGTGCCGTCCTGGCCGTTCGCTCGCGAAACGTCCTGCTCGAATCCTTCGAGCAGTTGCCCGAGCGCGGGGCCTGCAGCCGGCACGAGAAAACTCCACGGCACCGCGGGGAGAGTCCGTACACGGTCTCCCGCATAGTCGCGCAGCACTGCCGGTGTGTCCCGGGCAGGATCGAATGACAGACTCACCAGTCGCACGCGGTTCTTCGCCTGCGGCATGCGGGCGAGTTGCTTGCGGACGACGTCGAGCGTATGCAGCGCGAGCGGACAGCCCTTCTCGTCGTTGCACTGCGTGTACATGAGGGAAAGAAGCGTGGCGCGACCCTGGGTGTATCGCGCGATCGGCGCGGCAGATCCGTGCACGTCGACGACGCGACCCGACGGCGCCCGATAGATGCGTTCGAGGCGGTAACTGCCCGCCGCCGGCGCCACGAAATCGGCGCTCGGCGGCGTGATCTGATGCGCCGCGACGGCCGGCGCCAGGGAGGTCAGTGCAAGCGCGAGGAACGTCCGGGCGAGGTCAGCGCCCCGGGACATCCGACGCCGCCACACGAACCGGAGTCGACTGCGGCCCATGAGCCGCGCGGACCGCCTTCGTGCCGAACTTCATGTGATGGGCACGCCCCAGCTTCTCCTTGTGGAAATCCACTTCGAAGGCGAGCGAGAGGTCCTGGCCATCCCAGTTGAACGCGCGGACGAACTGCTCGTCCGCATCGCCCTTCTTGTCCCAGTTGGCGAGCAGCGACGAGGTGATGTACACGCGTTTGCCGTCCCAGCTCTGCGAGACCATGTTGACCTGCTTGCCGGTTTCCTTCTCGAAGGTCTGCTTGGGATTCTCCGGATCGGTGAGATCGAAGTAGCGGGTCTTGCCGTCCATGAACGTGTTGACCCACAGGCCCTTGCCGTCTGCGGTGATGCTGATGTCCACGGGCAACGGGATCTTCGAGGGGTCGCCGATGGTCGCCACGTCCTTCGCCTGCCACTGGCCGCTGCCGTCCTGCTTGACGAGCCAGATCTTGGAGGTGAGCGCGGTCGCGACCACGGCCCAGTTGTCCCCTTCCTTGAGCGACCAGCGGATTTCCAGAGGCGAGCCGGGTACGGAGAAGGTCGTCTTCGGCTGCATCGTCTTGAGATCCCACAGCACCATCGTGCTGCCGAAGCGCTTCATGGCTTCGCCGTCCTGCACGAGCTTGCCGAGATCCATCATGTAGTTGTTCCAGCCGGTGAAGCTCGACGTGAGCATCACGTTCTTGCCGGGGTTGATCCCGATGTCGTAGCCATAGCCGTCGCCACCATTGTCGGTCGGCATCGCGTGGGTGCGGATCAGCTTGCCCTTGTTGGTGAACTGCGCCATGCCGGTGACGCCGCCGTGGTCCTTGGTGTTGGACAGGAACTGCACGAGCATCCGGCCCGGCATCGCGTAGAAGGTGTGGGGGCCGACGAGGCCCGTCTTGGCGGGCATGTCCGCGATGGTGCGGATCAGCTTGGGCTTCGCCGGGTTGCTGTAGACGTCGAACACGTAGATGCGGCTGTCGTCGAGGCCGCCCGCCCACAGGTAGCGGCGGTCATCGGTGAAGCCCATGTGGTGGGCCTCGCCGCGGCGGCCGACGGAAAGCTTGTGGATCACCTTGCCGTAGTTCGGCGACTTGGGATTGGAATCGATGGTGACGAGCTTGTCGGACCCGTCGCCAACGCCCTCGATGCCCAGGGTCCACACATACACGAAGTCTTCCTGGCCCTTGATGAGCTTGCCCATGAAAGGCGAGTTGCAGGTCTCGTCGGCGTGGACCGGTGTCGGGGCCGTGAGGCCGCCGAAGGCGAGGAGAGCGGCGCACGTGGTGCCGGCGATACGGCCGAGGGAATGTCGAAGGAAGGAATTCATTGGACTCGCTCCGGGATCATGATGACGTTTGGGTTGGACAAGTATAGTCCTGTAGCCCTGTTGTGGTGCGCGTTCGGGAGACGCCGCAGCGCGTTGCGTGGGCCTGCGGCGTATGTCAGTATCGCCAAGGGACAAGCGGATTCATGCCGCACTGCAATACATAACTCTAAGAGTCGGAGAGGCGGTCTTGGACACCCTGCTCAGTGTGCGCGATGTCACGGTTCGCTTCGGCGGCATCGTCGCGCTCGACGCCGTGAGCTTCGACGTGGGCCGGGGACAGATCTGCGGGCTCATCGGCCCGAACGGGGCCGGCAAGACCACGCTCTTCAATTGCCTGTCGCGCCTGTATCGCTTCGAGCGCGGCACGATCCTGTTCGAGAATCAGTCCATCGCGCAGTTCGCCCGCCATCGCATGGCATCCATGGGCATCGGCCGCACCTTCCAGAATCTCGCGCTGTTCCGCAGCCAGACGGTGCTGCAGAACATCCTGCTCGGCTGTCACGCCGTGAGCCGCGGCGGATTTGCGGCGAGCGCGCTCCGCTGGCCCGGCGTAGGTCGCGAGGAACGGCGCGTGCACGATCGCGCGGCGGAGCTGGCCCGCCTGATCGATCTGGAGTCCGTCGCTGACACCCGCGTCGCCGATCTTCCCTTCGGCACGCAGAAGCGCGTGGAGCTCGCCCGCGCGCTTGCGTCGAACCCCAAGCTCCTGCTGCTGGACGAACCTGCCGCCGGCCTCAATCACGAGGAAGTGGACGGCCTAATGGGTCTCATCCGGCGGTTGCGGGACGAACTCAAGCTCACCGTGCTGCTCGTCGAGCACCACATGAATCTGGTGATGCGGGTGTCCGACAAGGTGGTCGCCCTCGACTTCGGCCGCAAGATCGCCGATGGCCTTCCCGCCGAGGTGCAGCGCGATCCCGAGGTGATCCGCGCCTACCTCGGCGACGACCAGGCGCATTGACGATGGGCACCCTGCTCGAGGTAAAGGATCTGCATGCCGGCTACGGCCCGACCGACGTCCTGCGCGGCGTCGGCTTCGCGGTGACGGAAGGCGGCATCACCACGATCCTCGGGGCCAACGGTGCCGGCAAGACGACCCTGCTGCGTGCGGTCTGCGGGCTCGTGCGCCGGCGCGGTTACGTGCACTTCGCTGGCGAAGCCATCGAGTCCCGCGTGACCGAGGACATCGTGCGGCTCGGGCTCGCCCACGTTCCGGACGGCCGCGGGACCTTCACGATGCTCTCTACCGAAGAAAATCTGCGTGTCGGTGCGATCACGCGGCGCGACCGCAAGGCGGTCGAACAGGACATGGCTCGCATGTACGGCTACTTCCCGCGCCTCGCTGAACGGCGTGCGCAGCAGGCGGGGACTCTGTCTGGCGGCGAGCAGCAGATGCTCGCGATCGCGCGGGCGCTCATGCTGCGGCCGAAGCTGCTGGTGCTCGACGAACCCTCGTTCGGGCTGGCACCCCTGGTGGTCCAGGACATCTTCCGCATCATGCGCACCGTCAACCGGGAAGAGAAGGTGAGCATCCTGCTCGTGGAGCAGAACGCGCGCCTTGCGCTCGAACTGGCCGACACCGCGTATCTGCTCGAGACCGGGCAGGTGGCCCTGAGCGGCGCGGCTGCCGATCTGCGCAACGACGAAACCGTGCGCGCGGCCTACCTCGGATACTGAGCGATGGAAGCCTTCCTCCACCAGCTCTTCTCCGGTCTCGCCACGGGCGGGATCTACGCCGCTCTGGCGCTCGCCCTGGTCATGATCTATCAGTCGACCCACCACATCAATTTCGCGCAAGGCGAGATGGCGATGTTCTCCACCTATCTCGCGTGGACCTTCATCGATGCGGGAGTGCCGTACTGGATCGCGTTCGTCGCCACTGTCGGTGTTTCCTTCGTGCTCGGCGTCATCATCGAGCGCGTGGTCGTCCGTCCGGTGGAGCACGCGCCGGTGCTGTCCGTGGTCATCGTGTTCATTGCGCTGCTGGTCATCCTCAACAGCGTGGCCGGGTGGATCTACTCCTACACCATCAAGACCTTCCCGAGTCCGTTCGAGTGGGAGGCCGTGCGCAACCCCTACCTGGCGCCGCATGAGATCGGGACGGTGGGCGTCACGGTGGTGGTGCTGCTGCTGCTGTACGCATTCTTCCGCTATACGTCGCTCGGGCTCGCGATGCGCGCTGCCGCGCAGAATCCCGTGTCGAGCCGGCTCGCGGGCATCCGCGTGGGCTGGATGCTCGCGCTGGGCTGGGGGCTCGCAGCGGCCATCGGCGCCATCGCCGGGATGATGATCGCCCCGGTCGTGTACCTCGATCCGAACATGATGTCCGGCATCATGCTCTATGCGTTCGCCGCGGCACTGCTGGGCGGAATCGATAATCCGATAGGCGCCGTGATCGGCGGTTTCGTCGTGGGTGTGGTCGAGAACCTGGCGGGCGCTTATGTGGTCGGCACTGAGCTCAAGCTCACCGTCGCGCTGGTCCTCATCATCGGCGTGCTGCTGTTCAAGCCTTCGGGCCTGTTCGGCCGCCGTTACGTCACGCGGGTGTAGACGTGGAACGCACCAAGTCGCCCCTGCGCTGGATTGCGATTCTCGTCGTGCTGGCGGCGCTCGTCGCGCTGCCCTTCCTGATCAGCGACTACCGGACTTTCCAGTTCACGCAGGCGGTGGTCTACGCGATCGTGCTGCTGGGGCTCAACATTCTCACGGGCTACAACGGGCAGATCTCGCTGGGCCACGGCGCGTTCTACGCCATCGGCGCCTACACGGCCGCCATCCTTATGGACAAGTTTGGCGTGCCCTACTGGGCCACGTTGCCGGCCGCCGGTGTGGTCTGCTTCGTGTTCGGGTTCCTCTTCGGTCTGCCGGCTCTGCGGCTGCAGGGGCACTACCTCGCGCTTGCGACGTTCGCCCTGGCGGTGGCGACGCCCCAGGTCCTCAAGTACAAGCGTCTGGAGGAATGGACCGGCGGCGTGCAGGGCATCGTGATCATGAAGCCCGATCCTCCCGAATGGCTGGCGTCGTTCGTCACGCTGTCGCAGGACCAGTGGCTCTATCTGTTCTCGCTCGGGGTGGCGGCCGTCCTGTTCCTGGTCGCCTGGAATCTGCTCCGGGGGCGGGCGGGGCGGGCGCTCGTCGCCCTGCGGGATCACCCCATTGCTGCCGAGGCCATGGGCGTCAACGGCCCCGTCTACAAGAGCATGGCCTTCGGGGTGAGTGCCCTCTACACCGGTGTGGGCGGCGCTCTCGGCGCCATCGCAGTCCAGTTCGTCGCCCCGGACAGCTTCACGGCGTTCCTGTCCATCAGTTTCCTGGTCGGCATCGTGGTCGGCGGGATCGCCACCATCTCCGGTGCCATCTACGGGGCGCTATTCATTCAGTTCGTCCCGAACTTTGCCGATCAGATTTCCAAGGCGGCGCCCTGGGCGATCTACGGTCTGGTGCTGCTGGTGTTCATCTACGCCATGCCGGGGGGCGTGGCCTGGATGCTGCACTTCGTCGCCGCCCGGGTGAGGGCGCTCCTCGCCACCCGGTAGGGGCGTTTCCCCGGTCCGGCCGGATCTCGGCCCGGCGGTGGAAGGCAGACCCGCTCAAGTCCTGCGCCGGCAGACCGTTACCGAGAGTGTCCAATCCCTCCTCAGGCCTGCGCGTCCCACCGCCTCCCCGATGTCGAAGCTCATTTCCTTCGTCGCCGACATGACCGGCAAGCGCGACCGGGACCTCCTGGAGGCCACGGTCGCAGACGTGCTGTTCCGGCTGCTGCGGGCGAAACGTCTTGCCCTCTGGCGGGTGCTCGAGCACGGGCAGGGAGCCCGCGCGCGCCTCATGGCCGGCATCGAGGCGGGCAGCCCGATCGCCATGTCGGATCCGACCGTCGAGCTGGAGGACCTGCCCCGGCTGGATGAGTACGAAGGCTTCTGTATCTGCTTCGACAACAACGCTCCCATCCGGCTCGGCACGACCGAACCCGGCGTGTTCAGGCACCTGTTCCCGGTCTCGAGCGAGCGCGAGGTCATCGGTGTTCTCGAGATCGAGTTCAACGGCGAGCTCTCCCAGACGCATACGGAACTGATCGACGGGCTGATGCGCGTCTACCGGAACCACCTCGCGCTCCTGGACTACAGCGAGCACGACACGCTCACGACGCTGCTCAACCGCAAGACTTTCGACGACATCTTTCAGCGCCGGGTTGCGCGCCAGACCATCGCCGACGAGCTCGGTCAATCGGTCGAACTGGTCGGCCGGCGCCGCATTCCGCGGCCGGACGAGACGCCCTGGCTTGCCGTGATCGATATCGATTTCTTCAAGCGCATCAACGATCGCTACGGGCACCTGTTCGGCGACGAAGTCCTGCTGCTGATGGCGCGTCTCATGCGATCGGTGTTCCGTACGAACGACGTGCTGTTCCGGTTCGGCGGGGAAGAGTTCGTCGTGCTGCTCGGTCTCACAGACGAGGTGGGCGCGCAGACGGCCCTCGAACGCTTTCGCATGCGGGTGGAGGACTTTCCGTTTCCGCAGATCGGGCAGGTCACCGTGAGCATCGGGTTCACCCGGGCGGCGATCACCGACAGTCCGAGCGGCACCTTCGAGCGTGCGGACGAAGCGCTCTACTACGCCAAGCAGAACGGGCGCAATCAGCTGCGCAGCTATGAAGATCTGCTGGGGCTCGGCGTGGTCAAGCTGAAGAAGGTCGAGTCGGGCGACATCGAGCTGTTCTGACGGCTCGACGCGACCGGTTCAGCGTCGCCTGAGCTGCGAGTAGATCACCGCGCATACGACCAGCGCGGCACCGGCCATCTGCAGTACCGTCAGTGACTCTCCCAAGGTTGCCCACGCGATCATTGCGACGAAGACCGGTTCGAGGTTGAGGACGACCGCCGTCTGCACGGGGCCCATCTTCGGCAGCAGCAGGAACAGTCCCACGATGCCCGAGCCGTAGAGCACGGCAAGTCCGGCGAGTCCGATCCAGCCCGTGCCCGAGTCCGGCCAGGCCACGTTGCCGGTGGACACGCTCAGCACGGTGAGGAAGGTTGTCGCCGCCGTCATCATCAGGAAGGTCCGCACCGGTGCGCCGAGATCCGGCGCCAGCCGTGGTGTGAGAATCAGCGTGCCGGTAAACACCACGGCCGCCCCCACGGCCCCGGCCACGCCGATCGGATCTACGCCGTCCGGCGCAACACCCAGGACGAGGATCAACCCCGTGAAGGCCAGGGCAAGCGCACCCAGCAGGGAAGGCGAGAGCCTATGGTCTCCCAGCATTGACGACACGATCGCGACGAAGAACGGGTACGTGTAGAAGAGCAGCAGCGCCACCGTCACGGGCAGCCGCTTCACGCCCACCTGGATCAGCAGCGTCTGCCCCACGACGAACACGCCCAGGATCAGCGTGCCGACGAGCGTGCGGCGGGATGCCCTCGGCCAGGTCCGGCGCGCGACGAGCAGCAGGGCCACGATGAGGCTCGCGCAGCCCGCGCGCATCATGGCCGCGGTGAACAGATTGACGCCGTGGGCAAACGCGAGACGCGCGAACACGTGTGCGGAGCCCAGGCTGATCGCGCAGGTGACGAGCGCGAGGAGGTGGGCGACGGAAGGTCGTTGAGTCGGCAATGGAGGTGTGACGCGGAGGAGGGCGGCTGCAGCGCCCGCATTGTCCCGCGTCCGGCGTCATTGTTGAAGCACGAAACGAAAATCGATTCAGAAGCGGCGGGTCATCTCAATGCGTAGCCCGGACGAGGGGCAAGCGCCCCGACTCCGGGAATTGCGCGCCATGCCTATATCGTTTCCCGGAGTCGGCCCGTTCGGGCCTCGTCCGGGCTACACGCGCTCACCGAGGCGCAATCTCCGCGACGATCAGACCCCGGCACGATCCGCCTGCACGCCTAATCAGCTTCACCGTATCAACCCGTCGCTTGGAATCGATTCAGAAGCGGCGGGTCATCTCAATGCGTAGCCCGGACGAGGGGCGAAGGCCCCGACTCCGGGAGTTTCGCGTGATGCCTACATCGTTCCCCGGAGTCGTCCCGTTTGGGCCTCGTCCGGGCTACGCGCCTGGACCCACGCGAAGAATCGAGGACGAAAAGAACGACGGCGGGTCCACCCTTCCCCCTTCCCCCTTCCCCCTTCACACCTTCACACCTTCACGCCTTCACATCTTCACAACACTCAACCCTTCGCCCTGAACGCATCCAGCATCGGCTGCACGTCGCCGCGCATGCCGCGCATCGCGGCCTGGACTTCGCTGCCGACGGCATCGATGTAACGGATGATCGCGCCCTGCACGGCAATGGCGTTCAGTCTCGCGTAGCGCACGCCGGGGCAATAGCGGCTCTCGGGGCTGCAGGCGACGAACTGGAACGCTTCGGGATTGAGGGTCGAGAACTCGAGTTCGTTGTCCTTCTTGGGGATGCGGGGCTGCGCGGCTTTCTGCAGCGCTTTCAGTTCCGCCTCCGCACCCTTCAGGTCGTACTGGAACCGGCCCGTGTAGGTGTAGTTGAAGAGCGTCATCTCGCCCATGAACCAGTCCATGAGCGCGAGCTGCGCCTTGCCGGACTTGCTCTCCAAATGCGTCGCAATGGTGTCGGCGGATTCCCCGTCGAACGTGTTGGCGACGTATTCGGTGCGGATGTCCTTGACCCAGGCACCCGTGGCGACACGCTCGAGCGGCGAGATCGTCGCGTTGTCGAGGAGCACGCGTTCTGCGGCGTCCCATTCGGCGACGCCGGGCTTCCAGTTCTTGCCGAGCCCGTCGGACTTGCCCCATTCGGTGAGCAGTCCGCGCGCGATGTGGATGGACGCCTGCTTGAGGATGAGCCGGGCCGCGCCCGTGATCAGGACTTCGTCGTGGGCATCGGCCACGCGCTGCACTGCGCTGCGCTTGTTGGCTTCGTTGTCTTCCTTCTCCCCCGCGAGGGTCAGGGTGCTGCCGAGCAGCGCGAGCGCCGCGACCGCGGACACTGCCCACTGCGAAAATCGGACTTTCATCGACGTATCTCCACTGATGACTCGATGCCCGCGATCAGGTCGCGCGCGCGTCGTCGGGCGGCCTCAGGACCGTCCGAGCTTCCCCTTCCTCCTGCGCGACCGTCCGCTCTGCGACGAACCTGCGCGCGTGCTCCTCGTACTCCTCCCGCAGCGCCGGCTGACGGGCGAGCAGGGTTTCCTTCATCTCCCGGGCCCGCTCGACATCGGGTCCGGCGCGCAGCAGCAGTGCGGCGACACAGAAGTGCACCAGGGCGAGGCCGCCGTGCGCCTTGTCGCCGATGCCGCGGAGGTGCAGGTCACCCAGCACCAGATGCGCGAGACCGTCCAGCTTGTCGGCAGCGAACTCCAGCAGGCGCCTTGCCTCTGGCAGATCGGGCGTCTCCACCGAACCTTCAAGATGCATGAGCGCGAGGTTCGTCGCGGCGAGTTCGTGGCCCTGCGCGGCGGCGCGCCGATACCAGTCCACGGCCCCCGCGGTGTCCTTCGGACCGCCTCGCCCCGCCTTCAGCATCGACGCGAGGTGCATCTGCGCTTCCGCGATCCCCTGCGCCGCCGACGCCTCGTACCAGCGGCGCGCGCCGAAGTCGTTGCGCGGGCCGCCGTGGGCGCGTTCCAGCATGTTCCCGAGCGCGAACTGCGCCCATGCGAACCCGGTCTGCGCGGATCGCTCGTACCAGGTCCTCGCGGTTTCGAGGTCGAGCGTCACGCCAGACTTTTCCGGGATGTCGTACAGGCGACCCAGGTCGAACATGGCCTTGGGCTCGCCGGCATCCGCGCGGGCCCGGATGGCCTCCAGGAACTGCGGATCGATCGCGTCGGCGGAGAGTGTCTTCATCGCTTCTCGAAGATGAGAAGATGTTGCCACGGCAGGCTATCCACGGATTTGACGAGGCGCAAATCCGCGACGGCCATTTCCCGCTCCGCCTGGGCGCGCGTCATCTTGTGGGAGGGACGGATCGGGACGCCGGCGTCCTCCGCGCGGTACTCGACCAGGGCGACCCGGCCGCCCGGTTTCAGCGAGCGTGCGATGGCGCGGATCATTTCGCAGGGGTGGGAGAACTCGTGATAGACGTCGACCATGATGATCAGGTCGACGCTCGCGGGTGCCAGACCGGGATCGGTGGCCGAACCGCGCACCGGCTCGACATTGCGGATGCCCGATTCCCGCGCGCGTTCACGGATCTTCTGCAGCATCTCCGGCTGGATGTCCACGGCAAAGACCTTCCCCCGGGGCGCCATCTGCGCGAGGCGGAAGGCGAAGTAGCCGGTGCCGGCGCCGATGTCCGCGATGGTGTCGGCGGGCTTCACGCCCAGGGCTTCCAGCAGCAGCGAAGGGCGCTCCTCCCGTTCCCGCTCGGGCCGTTCGAGCCAGTCGGCCCCCTGGTGCCCCATCACGAACGCGATTTCCCGGCCGAGGTAGAAGCGCCCGACGCCGTCGCCCCGTGCCTGGGGCCGTTCCAGGGTGGGTGGGCACTGCTGCGCGAACGTAGGCGTGCCGGCCAACGCGAGCAAAACCCCCAGCAGCCACGGGCGAAGCGGCGGAAAGCGAAGGGGCAGCTTCGCTGCCCCTTCGTCTGATGCGATCCCGCTCGGCCGGTGCGAGGCCGCTGCGGGTGGGTGTCGCTGTCTGATCGGAGAACCTACCGTTCGGTCGTCTTGCGGATGTCCTTGGTGTCGCTCCACTCCTCGATCCCGGACTCGATGTTCGTGAGGTTCAGGAACAGCTGGTAGTAGACGTCCTTGGTGTCCTTCGTCTCCTTGACGATCGAGGTGATCTCGCCGCCGAGCCGGAATCCGGCGCCGACCATCTTGCCCTGACGCACGGCCTTGTCCTGGTCGTAGAGTTCGCTGCCCTGACGCTCCAGTTCCTCCTTCTGGCGCTGCATCTCGGCGGCGTCCACGGCGAAACGGACCCGCCCGCTCTTCTGCAGGGTGCCGCGCATGCGGTTGGTGATGGCCCGCGTGTCGATGTATTCGCTCGTCTTGTTCTTCACTTCCTGGACCGTGAGGATCGGCAGATTGCCACCCGCGATCGCGGGGGCCTGCAGCATCGACTGGGTCATCTGCTCGGCGAGCATTTGCAGGTCGGTGGAGCCGAACTGATTGGTCACCGTCTCCACTGCGCCAGCGTCGCCGTAGCGGGTCTTGGGCTTGGCGCAGCCGCCAACGGCTACGACGGTCACGGCCAGGAGGAGGGCCGCAGCCCAGGGAAGTCGCTTGGTGGTCGTCATCAATGGTGTCTCCTCGGGGTGGGGTGCCGCTGTCACTCCTGGCCCATCACGATGAACTTGAAGTCGCGCACTTTGGTGTTCGGCGCCACCGTGGAGATCGTCTGACGGGAGGACCCGTAAAGCATGACGGGCTTCCACGACTCCTCGTCCGCGGCGCGCATACCCTCGACGTCGGCCCATCGGAACTTGTACAGCAGCCGTTCCACGTCGCTTTCGTCGTTGTGCACGACGACGTCGACCTTCAGCAGATCGCCGGTGGTGGTGCAGCGGATCTCCTCGATCTCGACGTCGGGCGGGCTCTTGCCTTCCTTCGCGACCTTGGCTTTCACCAGGTCGTCCATGGAACTGATCTTGGCGTCGCCGATTGGGCAGCCGAAGGCGTAGCCCTCCTTCTCGAATCCTTTCTTGCTGCCGCAACCGGCGACGAGCGTGGCGGCCAGCAGCGCGACGGTCAGGGGGGCTAACTTCATTGCACAGTCCTCCTCGATGGGGAACGGGGTGGGGGAAATTCCAAGGTATCGACCTCAGCATACAACGGTTCATCGGCCGTCACGGCGTGCGCACTTTGCAGTCCCGGGACGCCGGGTGCCATGCCCGGGGCGCCGACCGGGCTCACGAACGCCCGACCGCGCAGCAGCCTCACGGCCACCAACGCGTGGCGCGCCGTGAGGTTCACGTCGAAGTCCGTGCTGCCGGACGAAGAGCGGATCGACACCGCATGCTGACCGCGGGGCAGGCGTACCCGGGCGAGCGTCACCTGGCTGGGTAGCATCCGCCAGCCGCGCTCGTCGGCCTGCTCCAGCACCGCGCCGCCGATCTGCATGGCGATGAGGGCCAGCGCGGAGCCGAGCGCTTCCTCCTGGCTGCGGCGGCGGTTCGTCATCTGCTCCTGCATCTGGTACTGGGCCACCGCTTTCGAGGCCGAGCGGACGAATGCGCGCAGCATGATGGCCGGCATCTCGTCCTTGAGGGCACGACGGGCCATGGTGTCCAGGTCCAGGATGTGGGCGACTTCGACCGGGCGCTCGTGACCGATCAGGACGTCAGGCGCCACGTAGGGTGGTTCCGGAGGAATCACGGGGAAGGACACGGGAATCTGGATGAACACGCCGCTCGACACGATCGGCACTGGAATGCTGAAGCTCTGCGACAGCCGCCCGGCGACCGAGCCGGTTTCGATGACCATCAGCACGTCGCAGAAGCCGTCATCGGCGGCGCCGACGCGGTCGTCGAGGCCTGCCAGCGCCTTCTCGAGCAGCGCCTGCCCGGGCCGCAATTCGATGGCCTTGCGATAGCCCGGTGCGCTCAGGCTGGGTTCGCCGAGCGCCTCGTAGACGAATCCGGCGAGATAGTGGGACAGCGCATTCTGATAGCCGTTGCGAAGCGCGTTCTCTTCGGGCGTGTCGAGCGTCTGCACCGGGTAGCCGCTGATCTCGCGCACGCTCGGGTTCACGCCGCGGGCCCGGGCTTCCTCCTCGACCTTGCGGTACTCCGCGGCGCGGATCTCGGCGATCAGGTCCTCGCGTTCGTGGGTTCGCTTGATGGCGACCCGGGCGTTGTCCCAGTCGCCCTCGGCGAGATGATTCATGGCCATTCGGGTGGTCACCAGCACTTTCTCAAAGTCATGGCCTTCGTAGGTCCGGACCCGGTCATTGAGGAGATAACTGCCGAAGTTGGCCGCCGAGCGCGTCGGGTTCAGGCGCCAGGCGTCCTCCCAGGCCTTGATGACCGCATCCGCTGAGGACAGGGCTTCGAAGCTCCCCTTCAGATCGCCGTCGAGGCGGCGCAGTTCCGCGGTTTCGAGATGGAAGAGGAGATCCGTGTCCTCCCCGCCGCTGTTGCGCTTCACGATCTTCTGCGCGCCCTTGAGGTCGCCCGAAGCCACGCGGCTCAGGGTGTCCTCCATTTCCGTCCGGTAGCTGCGGAACGCACCGCAGCCGCTGAGGCTTGCGAACAGGACGGCGATGAGAAGCCAGCGGAGGGCAGGGGCCAGGCCGTGCCCGTTGGCGGGGCTGTAAGTCATCAGCATCTGAAACTACACCGGGGACACGTCCGGCGCCAGGGGCGGGCGGCCGCACGGGCCGGTTGGGCAGACCCGACGGGCGTGCAAGGTGTTCAGCGGATCAGCACGCCCCACGGGGTATCGCCCACCGGGATTTCCTTGATCACCGCATTCGTCTCGGTGCTGATCACGGACACGGAGTTCGAGCGGCCGTTGGCCACATACACCTTGGCGCCATCGGGCGAGACGGCCAGATTCCAGGGGCGCTTGCCGACCGCCACGGTGGCGATCACCGCATTGGTGGCGGTATCGATGACTGAGACGGTGGCATCCTTGCCGTTCGAGACATATACGCGCTTGCCGTTCGGGTGGACCGCGACGCCGTTCGAGAACTTGCCGGTGGCGATCTTCGCGATCACCTCGCGCTTGACCCAGTCGATCGCGAAGGTGGTGTTGGCCAACTCGCACGCCACGTAGAGTCGGGTGCCGTCGGGGGTGAAGGCCATGCCGCGCGGGCGTTCCCCCACCTGGATCTGGGCCACCTGCTTGCGACCCGCGACGTCGACGATGTCGACCTGATCCGCTTCCTCGGCGCTGGCAAGGAGCCACTTGCCATCCGGGGAAAAGATGGCGTGTTCGGGGTTCTTGCCCTTCACCTTGACGGAGAAGGCCTTGGCGCCGGTGGCCGTGTCGACGAAGGCGACGGAATTGCTGATCTCCACCGCGGCGACCACGAACTTGCCGTCGGGCGAGATGCCCACCCCTTCCGGGGACTCGCCGAGGTCCACCAGCCCCTCGACCTTGCCGGCCACCACATCGACGATCGCCAGGGCGTTCTTGGGCTGGTCGCTCACGTAGATGCGCTTGCCGTCGGCGCTCGCGGCCAGGCCGCGGGGTTTCTCGCCGGCGGGAATCGTCCGGACGACGGTGTCCGTGGCAATGTCGATCACCGACAGCGTGCCGGACTTCTCGTTCGGCACATAGGCGAAGGGGGCCGCCCAGGACCAGGAGGACAACAGGACGGCAGTGACGCCGAAGACACCCGACAGACCGAGTTTCATGACCAGACTGACTCCCGAAGAAAGGAACCCGCTTTGCGACCGGCGCGCCGCGGGGAAAGTTCGAAGCCCGCGAGTATCGCACGGGCACCTGCGGCCACCTGCTTCCGGAACGTCCGAGGGGCGGACCTGTTGACTGCGGACGGATGCTAGCCTCGATCGCCGGTCGTGGCGGATGCCGCGGGTCCGATCAGGAACTGTTCCCATGCCCTTTCCGCGGCGAATAGGCTAAAAAGCGGGGCCGGGCGAGCGCCAACGCGGCCGGCACCGGGGCGATTGATGGACAATCCGTGCTCGGCGAGCGCCTCAGCCACCCTGGACTTCCCGATGAACACGACCATCCCAAGCCCATTTTCCAGTCCCCCGCCCGACGCCGGTCTCAACGGGGCCGCCGCGTGGCGCGACCTCGCGTTCGTGCTGGGGGCCACGCTCACCACCTTTTTCCTCGCCGGACTGCTCGAGCTGTCCGAGGGTGTGGGTGGGGTGCTCAAGCACTTCGAGGACTACCAGCTCGACGAAGCGCCTCTGGCGGTCGCTGTCCTGGTGGCGGGTCTCGCGTGGTCCTCCTGGCGCCGGTCCCGGCAGGCGGCACGGGAACTCGGACTTCGCCTCGAGGCCCAGGAGCGGCTGGCGCGTCAGCGGCAGTATTTCGAGATGCTCTTCAACGAGAATCTTTCCGCCAGCCTCATCGCAGACGGGGAAGGGCGGGTGCAGCTGGCAAACCCGGAACTGGCAAGGTTCTTCGGACTCCCTCAGCCCGAGGCCGCGCTCGGGCGCGATCTCGGGGGGTTCTATACCGACGCAGAGGCCTGGGCTGCGCATCGAGAAGCGCTCGGGCGGGGCGAGAAGGTCGAGGTCGCGGCCCTGCGCGTCCGCCGCGCCGACGACCAGGAAGCCGTCGCCATCGCCCGCCTGGTGTCCAGCCGCAATCCGCAGGGCGTGATGGAGGTGCACGCCTTCTTCACCGACGTGTCCAAGCTCGAGAGCACCCGGGCGGAACTCGCTCAGGCCCTGGAGGAGAACCGGCTGCTCGCCCAGAGAGGTATCGAGATGCTGGAAGCCGAGCGCCGCCACATCGCTCGTGAGCTCCACGACGAGATGGGCCAGTGGCTGAACGCCCTGAAGATCGACGCCGTTTCCGTCCGCGACCGCGCCGATGTCCCTGCCGATGTGAGGGCCGCGTCCCAGGGGATGGTGGAACTCATCAACCATGTCTATGACGTGGCGCGCGAACTGATGCGGCGCTTGCGGCCCGTTGCTCTGGACGAACTCGGCCTCGCGCCCGCACTGCAGTATTGCGTCGACCAGTGGCGGCGTCGCCACCCCGCGCTGACGTGCGAGTTCAGTGCCGAGGGCCTCCCGGACAGCTTCGGTGAGGCTGCGAACATCACGCTCTACCGGCTCGTGCAGGAGTGCCTCACCAACGTCGCCAAGCATGCCCAGGCGCGAGAGGTGCGAATCGCCCTTCGCTTCGACGCAGGCTCCCGGGAACTCCAGGCCACCGTCGGCGACGACGGCCAAGGCATCGATGGGCAAGGCGGGCGCGCGGGCCTCGGCCTTGTGGGCCTCCGCGAGCGCATCGAGATGCTGGGCGGCCGGTTCCGCGTCGACAGCGCCCCGGGCCGCGGTACCACCGTCTCGGCCTGCATCCCTTTCACTGTTTCAGGAATCACGGCATGACCCAGCAAACCACAGTCCTGCTCGTCGACGATCACGCCGTGGTCCTCGAAGGCTATCGTCGTCTGCTGGAACGGACCCCGGACATCCGGGTCGTCGCGGAGGCACGCAACGGCGAGGAGGCCTACAAGCAATTCGTGGATCTCGCGCCCGACGTCGTGGTGATGGATATCACCCTGCCCGGGATCGGCGGCATTGAAGTCGCGCGCCGCATGCTCGCGCGGGAACAGGGCGCCCGGATCCTCATGTTCAGCATGCACGAGGATGTCGTGTTCTCTTCGCGCGCCCTGCAGTCCGGCGCGAGGGGCTACGTGACGAAGTCGAGTGCGCCCGAGGTCCTCGTGGAGGCGGTGCGGCTCGTCGCCGCCGGAAAGCTCTATATCAGCCACGACATGGCGCAGGAACTTGCCGTGCAGATGCTTCCCGGCAACGAGAATCCTCTGCAGGCGCTGTCGCCCCGGGAGTTCGAAGTCTTCCGGCTGCTGGTCGCCGGTCACGCCGTCGGCGAGATCGCGCGGATCCTGTCGCTCTCCTACAAGACCGTCGCCAATCATCAGTGGAACATCCGGCAGAAGCTGGACGTCTCCAACACGGCCCAGGTCGTCCGCATGGCGATGACCCACGGCATGCTGGCCGCGGATCCTCCCTCCGAGTCCGGCGCCGAAGTTCCGGGCTGAGCCCGCCGGACAGCGGTTGGTCGCCCCACGCGCCGAGGGCTCCACGGGAGCCTTCGTCACCCGTTAGCCGCGATTCTGCACGGCAAGGAACTGATCCCGTTGTCTCCGGGAAAATTTCCCTATTGGGTGACGGGTCACCCCTCCTACTCTCCAGATACGAGGAGGTGCGTCGCGAAAGCGGCCGCGTCTATTCGGGGCGACGTCCGCGCTCCCGCCACGATCGGGTGAGCGCGTGGATGCTGCCCCGACAGCCGAACAACAAAACCGAGCGGTAGCCGTATGCAGCTGGATCTTGGCCCCGGGGGAAGACTATCCGTCGGGCCACATGGGGACGGAGTCCTTGGCTTCCGTGCGTTCATTGCCATCATGGGGTTGCTTGCGATGACCTACGCCGTGCCGGCGCGCTCACAGACGGCGGCCCAGCCGCCCGCGGGCAACGGCGCGGGTTCCATCGTCGCGCCCACGGTGCGGGTCACTGCGCCCCGGGTCGTGACGCCGCTGCCGGGCGTGATCATCCAGCGCGAACAGATGTCGTCCAACGTCCAGAGCGCGACGGCCGGCGACATCGAACGCGCCCAGACGCAGAGCCTCACCGACTTCATGAACAGCACCATGCAGTCGGTAAGCGTGAACGACTACCAGGGCAATCCCTTCCAGCAGGATCTCGTGTTCCGCGGCTTCGCGGCCTCACCTCTGATCGGCACGCCCCAGGGGCTGTCGGTCTACGTGGACGGCGTGCGCGTCAACGAGCCCTTCGGCGAGGTCGTCAACTGGGACCTCATTCCCGTCAACGCCATCCACCGGATGGACCTCCTGCCGGGATCCGATCCGCTGTTCGGCCTCAACACGCTCGGCGGGGCGCTCGCCATCAGCACGAAGTCCGGCTTCACCTCGCCCAAGATCGAGGGATCAATACTCGGCGGCAGCTGGGGGCGCCGGCAGGCGAAATTCTCGGCGGGCGCGAACAACGGGCTGCTCGGCGGATTCGTGGCCGTCAACATGTTCGACGAGGACGGCTGGCGCGTGAACTCGCCCTCGTCGGTGCGTCAGGCTTACGGCCGGCTCGACCTGCAGGGAGCGCTCGGCGGACTCGGGCTCTCGTTGCTGCACGCCTCCAACACCCTCATCGGCAACGGCCTAGTGCCCTATGAGCTCTACCAGCAGGACCCGAAGGGCGTGTTCACCTCTCCGGACGAGACGACCAACAAGGTCAACCACTTCAACGGCAACGGGAGGCTCAATCTGACCGAGGCTGTCACGATGTCTGCGCAGACCTACTGGCGTGGCTTCGACCAGGTATCCCGTGGTGGCGACGTGTGGGAGGACTTCCGGGCCACCGCGAGCCGGCTCCGGTTGGACTGCAACAACGGCATTCCCAACGCGACAGCGGACGGCGCAATCGGGGTGGATCTTCCGGGGTGTCCGAACCTCCAGCCAAACGGCATCTTCAACATCGGCCGCGCCGGCCAGACTGCCAACGGCGTGTCCTGGCAGATGAACTGGCTCGGCGAGAAGAGTCAGATCGTGTTCGGTGCCGCGCTGGACAAGACGAGCATCGACTTCCGGCAGGGTCAGCAACTGGGTTTCATCGACGCGACGCGGGAAGTCAGGCTGGCCCCGGAGCGTTACGATGACCTCTTCCTGATTCCGCTCGTCCAGGAAATCCAGCGCAACAATCTTGTCGGTGGGTCCGACTCCGGCAGCCTCTACGTCAAGGCCATCACCACCAACCCCGATTTCTGGAAGCACGATTCGACGCTGCACCTCAACGTTGGCCTGCGGTACAACCGGACAAGGGTCACACAGCAGCTCACCGCCGATCGTCCCATTCCTCTCTACCAGTTCGACGAGTCGCTGTTCCGTCGACTTGCACCGCGTTGCGGTGCCGAGAATGGAGACCCGTTCGCCCGCTACTACTGCACGTCGGGAAACTACCTCTACGAGAGCCTCAACCCGTCCGCCGGCGTGTCCTGGCTTCCGAAAGAAACGCTCAACCTCTATCTGAATTGGAGCAGGGGCTCACGCGTACCTAGCACCATCGAATTGGGATGCGCGCGCGACCGGGAGGCCGAGCGCCTCGCAGGCGGCGGGCGCAACACCGGCAAGACGCCCGGGTGCTCGGTACCGACGGCGCTCACGTACGATCCGTTTCTGCCCCAGGTCATCTCGTACACCACGGAGGCTGGTGTTCGCGGAAGCACCGAGGACGGCCGTGTCGCTTGGAACGCCGGCGTGTATCAGACTAATCTTTCGAACGACATCCTGTTCGTATCCCTTGGGTCCCGCAACCGCGGCGTGTTCGACACCTTCGGCAAGACGCGCCGCCGCGGCCTGGAGTTCGGCATGGACGGGCAGTTCGGGCGGCACCGGCTCACGGCTTCGTACTCCCGCATCGACGCCACCTTTGAGAGCACGGCGGAGGTCGTCAATCTGTCGAACAGCAGTGCGACAAAAGAAGTGGGCAAGGTAAGCACTTTCGTCATCGAGCCTGGCGATCGGATTCCTGGCATTCCACGCGACTCCCTGCGGCTCGCGTGGAAGTACGACGCCACCGACCGCCTGAACGTGGGACTCTCGATGATCGCGAACGGCTGGTCCTACGTGCGCGGCAACGAGAACAACGCGCACAGCCCCGGCGGAACGGACTCCAACGGCGAACCTACGCTTGGCACTAACGACCCGACCATCACCGTGGAGCCGGGGCGCAAGTACGTGGGGCAGGGGCGGATCCCCGGTTACGCCATCTTCCATCTAATTGCCACATACCAGGCCACGAAGCAGTTGTCCTTCAGCCTGCGCCTGGACAACCTCTTCGACCGGCAATACGTGACGGCCGGCGGGTTGGCACTGAGCCCGTTCACTGCCTCGGTTTGGGGTGTGCGGGACGCGAGCGGATTCAACTACAACTCGAACGACTGGACGCATTCGACGTTCGTCGGGCCGGGGGCGCCCAGGGCGCTGTGGGTGTCGCTCAACTACGTGTTCGACACGGAGCGGGGGTTGCTGAATTGACGTGCGCCGCCCCGGCCCGTTCGAAAGTGTTTTCCCGGCTCTGCCGGGTGTGAAGTAGAACCAAGGAGACTTGCATGACGATGAAACTGAAAACCCTGACCGCCGCCGTAGCGGTCGCGCTTGCGTCGACGGCAGCCGTCGCGGGCGATTTCGTCGAGTTGCCGCAGAATGGCGGGCTCGTCACGGGCCGCAACAATCCCAATACCGACGCGCTGTACCTGGATGCGCAGAGCATCGCGACGCTCGCGGGCGACGATCGGATCTTCACTTCGATCGCCTACAACGCGATCGCCACGGCAGGTAGTTTGCCCCGTGCCATCACGGGAAGCGGCACCCTGACTCTGCTCGATCACCGCGTTACCCTCGACGTGGTCCTGGATGGACAGGAAATCGGTCACGTTTTCGACTTCGTCTTTCGTGATTCCCGTGACAACAAGCTGGTGTTTGGCATGCGGACCCTGCTCGGCGTCGAGGAAGATCACCAGGACGATGCGGAACTGAACTTTCTATACCGCTATGGCTTCGAGCAGAGCGGCAAAACCTTCTCTTCGGCCGCGGCTTGGCTGTTCACCTCTGACTCAGACCTGCGCATGTACAACGCGGGCCGCACCAATAGCACCAGTCTGACGGGTGCGACGCCGTTCGACGCGGACACCATCCGCATGCAATCGGACGTGAATCTGTCGGAGGGCAACCCGTTCAGCGGCCTGTTCCTCATCAAGACCGACGCCAAAGCCTACAAGGTGGGTAGCATGGCCATGGGGCTGTTCCAGGCGGGCGAGGAAGGCCAGGCGCGCGTGGGCGTAGACGTTCCGGGCTTCGTTCCTTGGCAGACGGGGTTGTCGGTCGATGACCCAGTGATGCCTACAGTCAGTTCCGAGGGGCAGTTCTCTTTTTCAGACTTGCAGTCCGGCCTCTGGTACGACCCGCCTATGGTTGATGGATTTGACATCTCTGTAAGTGGCGACGCCACCTTTCAGTCGCTGACTACATCCGTCGGCTTCGATAACCTGAGATTGATCGTAGACGGTGTTGTCGTGGATGACGATCTCGATGGCGGTGAATCGTATGTGTTTGCGCCGGGGGTCCAGGCCTTCAAGATCGTTGGAATTGATCCAGACCTCGACTCCGCAGATCCCGGGTTCGGTTCGGCTTTTCCGCTGCTGTTGAACTTTAACAATGAAGCCGGTGCGTCGATGACATGGACTTCCATCGAAGCGCCGATCCCCGAGCCGTCCACCTACGCCATGTTGCTGGGCGGACTGGGTCTGATTGGCGTGGTCGCCCGCCGTCGCCGTCGCGCCTGACGTTCAAACGCACGGCCAGGGCCGGGTGGAGGTCTCGCCCGGCCCTTCCAGGATTCCAGTCATGTCTTCAGCGCCGAAGGCCCGTACCGACAATGTAGTCACCGTTCTTCTCGTCGACGACCACGCGGTTGTCCGCGAAGGCTATCGCCGCATCCTCGAGCGTACGCCCGACATCGAGGTGGTGGCCGAGGCCGGCTCCGGCGAGGATGCCTATCGCTGCTACTGCGAACTCGACCCCGACGTCGTCGTGATGGACCTCAGCATGCCGGGGATCGGCGGAATCGAGGCGGTCAGGAGGATCGTGACCCGCGATTCCAAGGCGCGGGTACTCGTTTTCAGCATGCACGACGACGGCGTGTTTTCGTCACGCGCACTGAAGGCCGGCGCCAAGGGTTACCTCACCAAGGCCAGCGCACCCGATTCTCTCGTCGATGCGATCCGCTCGGTCGCGTCCGGCAAGCTGTTCCTGAGTCCGGACGTGGCGCAGGAACTCGCGGTGCTGTCCCTTCCGGGGCGCGCCAACCCGATGCAGACTCTTTCCGCGCGCGAGTTCGAAGTCTTCCGCCTGCTTGTAGAGGGCCGGTCGGTCGCGGAGATCTCCAAGATCCTGTCCTTGTCCCAGAAGACGGTGGCCAACTACCAGTCGACGTTGCGGCAGAAGCTCGAAGTGGCCAATACCACGCAGGCTGTTCGCCTTGCGATGGCTCACGGTCTGTTTCCGCCTGTTGGCACCGCGGGCGACGATTCCTCCCACGCCTGACACCGCCACGCGAACCGGCGTCGCGCGATTCCGGTGCTTCTCTATCGCGCGGGAATCGTCATTCCTGACAGCTGGGCCCGCAGCGCTTCGGTCACGGGCGAGGGCTTCAGACCGGCGGTCACGGCAAACGTCCTGGTGAGCCGGTGATAGACCGCCAGGGCCTCGGCGTCCTGTCCGAGGGCTGCATGGCAGCGCATGAGACCCTGATAGAAGGGTTCCGCCATCTCATCCGCATCGAGTGAGCGCAGGTACAACTCGATCGCCCGTTCCCGGAGGCCGAGGGCCTCGTAGTGGCGGCCCAGCCGGACCACGCTTCGAACGTACTTCGCGCGCAGCCGTTCGCGGGTTGCGGCGCTCCACGGTTCCTCGGCGTCGGCCGGCAGCAGCACGCCGCGATACAGTCCCAGGGCCGATTCCACGCTGAGGAGTTCCGCGGGGTCCGTGGGCAGGTCCGCGGCGGCATCTGCCGCCCGTTCGAAGACACCCGTGTCGACCCAGCACACGCGCGGATTCACACTGACGGCACCGTCCTCCACGAGGATGGCGTCCGGATGCCCGAGCAGCTTGCGAAGCCGATGCACGGTGACGCTCAATGCGGCCCGCGCGGCATCGGCTTCGTCGTCCGGCCACAAGGCATCCGTGATGCGGTATTCCGGCACCGATGCACCGCCGAGCGCGACGACCGCCTTGAGCAGTGCCAGGGTCTTCCGCGGTACCTTTGCGCCGAAGGTGAGCGGCTGGTCGTCGATCTGCACGACGAACCGTCCAAGCGCGTGCACACGGATCGGCCAGGGCCAGCGATCGCTCCCGTCCCCTTCGCACTGCCAGCCGTGGCGGCGGATGAGAGCCCGCACATGGTCCGTGCGGATATCCGCCTTCAGCGCCTCGGCGCAGAGCCGTGGCATCCAGGTTGCGAAGAAGCGGGTGGGCAGACCGGTCCCGTGGCTTGCCGACGCGGCGAACAGAGCTTCGAGATGCCGAAGCAGCGCCGCGTCGTCCCCGCGCAGGATTGCGAGCATGGCCCGTCCCTGGCAGGCATAGGTCCGATAGGCCGACAGCCCGAATCTGGCGGCGAGCGCATCCGCCTCGACGATGGCGGTTTCCGCCTCTTCCGTCCTGCCGTTGTCCACGAGGGCCCAGACCAGCATGCCCCGCCCCAGCAGGCGATGCCAGGCCCCGCCGAGATCCTCGTAGTCACGAGCCGCGCGCCGCGCCATCGTGAGCCCGACTTCGCCATCGCCACGCGTGAGCGCCTGCCAGCTACGCATGCAGTTGAAAGAGGCCACGTCGTAGCGGCGGGCGTGGTCCATCGTCAGGGCCATCCGGTCTGTCCAGACGGCGACCGCATCCCCATGGAGACGCATCATCTCGCCCCACCAGCCGCCGATGGCCGCAAAGCGCCGCAGTTGGGGCAGGGCGTAGGCATCCGCCAGGGCACCCAGACGGGCGACATTGCAGGCGACGCCCTCGTCGTTCAGCTTGGCGACATGCGCCCAGGCCATGAACAGGGCGCCAAGCCCGCGGACGAGAGGCGCCACGGAGATGTCGTCGACGGTCGCTTCCATGCGCGGGAGCACGTCGTCCATGAGCAGTTCGTCGCCCAGGAAGGCGGCGCACCGCAGGAGGTAGGTCCCGGCCATCGCACGAAGTTCCGGGTCGCCCGCCCGGTCGAGCAGCCCCAACGTCCGGTCGATCGCGGGACGCAGCGACGGCGGTGCGCCATGGCGATGGCTGAGGGCGGCGCACAGCGCCGTGCACACCCGCAGTTCGTTGTCTGCATCGGGGAACCGGATGCCCCGGGCGAGCTGGGCTTCGAGCACATCGACCCAGGGATCGAGGTCCTGGAAGTTCGTGAATTCCACGAACACGGATTCGAGAATTGCGGTCGTGCTGAGCACCCGGCACCAGCGATCGTCGACCGCAGCCGCCCGATTCGCCGCCAGGGCGAACAACCGTCTTGCCTCTGCCGGGTCGGCGAAGCCGGTGGCCGCACCCTGCCAGTGGAACAGCCAGGGATCGGCTTCGAAGGCGGCATCGGGGAAACGGGCGAGCCAATCCGCGACGCGCCGGTGTCGGCCCTCGCGGAGCAGGCCGGGGGTGCAGGTTCCCACCACGCGCCGCGCTTCATCCCAGACTTCTGCGTCGAGGTAGAGGTCGGCGGCAAGTGCAGGCTCCCCGCGGCTTTCCAGCAGACGGGCGGCGCTGACCCGCCGTTCGTTCCGCTGCCGGGGGTCGCCGCCGGCCGCTTCGGCGCGACGCAGGAAAGCGTGAAACAGCGGGTGGAACTGGTAGAAGTTGTCCCGACCGCCATCGAGCGTGCGGCGCTCCACGAAGAAATGATGGCGTGCGAGATAGTCGAGCAGCACCACGGCCTGGGGCGTACCGGTGGCGAGGGCCGCCATCTCGCCGGTGAGCGACGGAAAGTGCGAGAGCGTGAGCAGGATGCGGGTGTTGTCCGGTGTGGTCCGCGCCAGCATCTCGGAGGCAAAGTAGTCGAAGACGTCTTCCAGCGAACTGGCGGGGTCGGCGGGATTGCCGCCGAGGCCGCGACGCATCCGCTCCGCGATCAGGACGAGCCCGGCCGCCCAGCCGGCACTCAGCGTGTGGATGTGCTCTGCGCGTGCGCCATCGCCCGGCAGCCGCTCCCGGACGAGGGCGGCGGACTCGTCGGCTGTCAGACGGAATTCGTCCGCCCCGATCCAGCCCATCAGGTTGTTCGCCAGCAGCCGTGTGAACGGGCGGGCGGGCTCCTCGCGGCTGACGAGCATGAGCTGCAGGCCTGGGGGAATCTCTCCGACCGCCTCGGCGAGAACGGCGAGCACGCTCTCCGCGCTCGCCAGCTCGTGGATGTCGTCGATGACGAGCACGGACACCCCGGACAGGGTGGCGAACAGGGAGCGGAACCAGCGGCGGGCGAATGCCGCGATGTGCGCGGTGTACTCCGGGGTGAGACGGGGCAGGGGCGCGGCGTCGAGGCGACCGTGGCGGGCTGCGAGGCCCAGGAAGTGGAAGAAGGTGGACGGATCTGCATCCTCCCGGTCCAGGCGGTACCACTGGTGGGAGAGCTTGCGCGATTCCAGCCACTGGGCGATGAGGGTCGTCTTTCCGGCCCCGGGCGGGGCGGAGATCCAGACGATCGGATGGTGCACCAGTGCGTCGAGCCGCCGATGGAGGCGCTCACGGGCCACGGCGCCGCTCAGGCGCGGCGCGCTCAGCTTGGCCAGCAGGGATGCCGAGGCAGCCACCGGGAGATCTCCCCTTCGACGCGATTCGTTATGCGCAGACGCGGTGCCTGACCTGCCGGAATCTGCCAGACGGGCCGTGATCCCGCGTCTCCTTTTGCGAAAGTCTCCCCGAGGCGGCGCCGGCCGTCAACGCAAGGCGGTCGTCTATCACCTCGGTGATATGCGGCACCTTCCTGGTGCGAAGGGGGCGGACGTCGATGCACCAAGGCATCGGGTTCCGCCGCTCGTTCGCACCGGCACAGGGCATTCGGAGGAACCCGCTTGTCATGACGGTCATGTCGATCAACAGGTTACGAATCGTGACGAGCCTGGCGCCCAAGTTGCAGTAGGCGACCCGCCGCGGCGGAAATGCATGCGGCGTCCGATCAACGCAGAACCTGGAGGACCGACCCCATGATCCGTCGACTGAAGCGAAGTGTGCTTGCCCTGGCCGTGTGTCTTGCCGTTCCCGCAGCGATGGCTGCCGATCCCGTACGCATTGGCATTCCGGTCGGCCTGTCGGGTGCCAACTCGGTCGTGGCGCCCTCGGTGGTGCAGTCCGCCGAACTCGCCGCCGAGGAAATCAACGCCAAGGGCGGCATCCTCGGTCGGCCCATCGTCCTGGAAGTGGCCGACGACGGCAGCGGTGCGGCCGGTGCTCAGAAGGCCTTCGACTCCCTGCTGTTCCAGAAGAAGGTGGATACGCTGATCTCCATGGAGACCAGCGCGGCCCGCAATGCCGGCCTGCCCATCGTCTCCCGCGGCAAGAAGCCCTACATCTACACCTCGCTGTACGAGGGGCGGTCCTGCAACAAGTATCTCTATTGCAACGCGCCGGTGCCCGAACAGATGGTGGCGCCGATCGTGGACCAGTTCATGAAGAAGTTCGGCGCGAAGACCTTCTTCCTGGTCGGCAGCGACTACGCATTTGGTCGCGGCATGCTGAAGTTCACGCGTGAGTACATCGAGAAAAACGGTGGCAAGGTCGTCGGCGACGAGTACGCGCCGATGGACGCCACGGACTGGACTGCCATCATCAGCAAGATGCGCTCGTCCGCACCCGATGCCATCGTGATGTCCACCGCCGGCGGCGCGCCGAACGTGACGCTCACCAAGCAGTTCAAGGCGGCCGGCCTGAAGGCTCACATCGGCAACCTGAGCGTGGACGAAGGCACGGCGAAGAGCATGGGGGCCGATGCCGAAGGGACGTACATCACCGCGTCCTACCTCACGACGCTCGACTCGCCCAAGGCCAAGGAGTTCATGGCGGCCATGCAGAAGAAGTTCGGCGCCAACCTGAAGACGCCCAACGACCTGTCCGTGCCCCAGTACGACGCCATCTATCTCTACAAGGCTGCCGTCGAGAAGGCCGGCTCGTTCGACTCGGACGCGATCATCAAGGCGCTCGCCGAAGTGTCGTTCGACGGTCCCCGCGGCAAGGTGCAGATGAGCAAGCAGCGTCACGCCCCGCTCAACATGTACCTCGGCCAGGTGCAGAAGGACGGCTCCGTGAAGGTGATCGAGACCTTCAACAACGTCGATCCCGGCGAGCAGTGTCCTAACCTGAAGTAAGTCCTGAAGTAAGTCCTCGAGGAAGACTTCGGACCGGCACTGCGTGCCGGTCCGTCGCAAATCCCAATTCACTGAGCCCCTGCCAGCATGATCGCGACCCTGCTCGACATCGTGACTTCGGCGGCCATCCTCTACGCGGTGGCTGCGGGTCTGCTCATCGTGTTCGGGGTGATGAAGATCATCAACTTCGCCCACGGCGGATTCCTGACCATCGGCGGCTACTCGGCGCTCGCGGTCACGAAGCTCGGCTGGAATCCGTGGGCCTCGCTGGTGTTCGCCACCGGCATCGGGTTCGTTGCCGGGATGATCATCGAGCGCCTCGTGGTGAAGCCCCTGTACTCGCGACCGCTAGACGCCATCCTCGCCACCTGGGGGCTCGGCATCATCATCGGCCAGCTCATCACGATCGCCTTCGGGCGTGAGGTGCAGTTCGTCCAGAGTCCCATGAGCGGGGCGATCGAGTTCGCCGGGGCGTCCTACTCTTCCTACCGGCTCGTGCTGGTGCTCGCCGCGACCGTCATCGGCGTGGGCATCGCTGCGCTGCTGCAGAAGACCCGTCTCGGCCTGGTGACGCGGGCGGTCATCATGAACGAGGATCTCGCCCGCGGCCTCGGCATCAACAGCGGCCTCGTGCGCTTCTTCACGTTCTCGCTTGGCGCCGCGCTGGCTAGTCTCGCCGGCGCGCTGATCACGCCGCTTTCCAGCGTCGACCCGAACATGGGCGTGCCCTGGCTCGTGAACGCCTTCATGCTCGTGCTCGTCTCGGGCGTCTCCTTCATGAGTCTGCTCGTGGCGACCGTGGTATTTGGCGGTGCCCAGGTGCTGGTAAGCACCTACGTGAGTCCGGTGCTCGGCGGCCTCACCATCGTGGTGGCCGCGGCCGTGCTGATGCGCGTGCGCCCGCAGGGGTTCAGTCGTGAGTAGCGCGGGCATTCAAGGCGTGGCCGGCAGCCCCGCGGTTGCCGGGAAGGCGCGTTCGGATTTCCGGCGCGTGATCGTGTTCTCGGTCGTGGCGCTGGCGGTGATCGGCGTGGCGCCCTACGTGCTCGACACCTTCATGGTGAACAGCCTCATCCGCGGCTTCCTCTACGCCGCGGTGGCACTGACCGTGGACGTGCTCTGGGGCTACACCGGCGTCCTCACCTTCGGTCAGTCGGCGTTCTTCGGGATCGGCGCCTATGCCGCCGGGCTGATCTTCACGCATGTCGGTTTCTCGCTCGGCTATGCCGCACTGGCACTCGCTGCCGGCGTTGTCGCTGCAATCGTCGTCGCGGGGATCATCGGTTGGCTCTCCTTCTATCACGGCGCCTCGCCCCTCTATGCGTCGGTGGTGAGTCTCGTGCTGCCTATCGTGCTCACGCAGGTGATCTACACGGGCGGAGAGTTCACCGGGTCCAGCAGCGGTCTGTCGGGCTTCGAAAGCTTCGACGTGTCGATGGAACTGTGGTTCTGGGTGGCGGGCGGCTACCTCGTGCTGCTCACCGCGGGCGCCTGGCTCTTCGTCCGCAGCGATGCCGGGCGGATTCTCATCGCGATCCGAGACAATGAACCGCGTTGTGAGTATCTGGGCATCAACGCGTCGCGGGTGAAGATCCTGCTGCTGACGGCCGGTGCCGTTGTCGCGGCGATCGCCGGTTACGCCTTTGCCTGCGCGCAGATGGTGGTGGCCCCGGAGTACACGGGCTTCGTCTTCGGTACCGAGCTGGTCATCTGGGTCGCGCTGGGGGGGCGGGGGACGCTGCTCGGCCCGGTCATCGGCACGCTGCTCATCGACACCAGCACGTCGTATCTGAGCGGCAATCTGCCCTTCTACTGGAAGCTCATCATCGGACTAGCGTTCGTCATCGTGATCGTTGCGATTCCGAAGGGGCTGATGCCGCTCATCGGTGGGCTGTTCGGCCGGCGGCGCGGCGAAGCCACCGTCGAAGTACCCACACTCGTTGAAGCGGCCGCGACACCCTTCGCCGGTCTCGAAGGCGCGGGCAGACTGGCCGTGGAACTGAAGGGTGTCCGCCGTCACTACGGCAGCCTCAAGGTGCTCGAAGGGATCGACTTTTCGGTGAAGCGTGGCGAGCTGCTCTCGCTCGTTGGTCCTAACGGTGCCGGCAAGACGACCCTCATGCGCTGCCTGTCCGACGGCTATGAGCGATCGGGCGGAAGCATCCACATCAACGACCACGACGCTGCACGGCTGCCGCCGCATCGCATCGTCGGTTTCGGGATCGGGCGCAAGTTCCAGACGGCCAACGCCTTCGATACGCTGACGGTGGCGGAGTCGCTGCGCATCGCGCGCACGCGAATCGCCGGCCCTGCCTTCTTCTCGCGGGAAGCCACGCTCGCCTTGCCGAAGGCGGCGCTGCAGGTGATCCGGGCCACCGGGCTGGATGCCGTGATGGGCGTCGAGGCGAAGCATCTGTCCCACGGCATGAAGCAGGCGCTGGAACTCGCGATGGTGCTGTCGCTGGAGCCTTCGGTCCTGCTGCTCGACGAGCCGACCGCCGGCCTTACGAAGCCCGAGCGCACGATGATCGGCACGATCCTCACCGATCTGGTTCGCGATCACGGCCTGTGCATCCTCCTGGTGGAGCACGACCTCGACTTCGTGCGCGAGATCAGTTCCCGAGTGATCGTCCTGCACCAGGGACGCATCGTCCTCGATGGCACGGTCGCCGAAGTCGTCGAGTCCGAACTGGTGCGCACCATCTATTCGGGCGGCCTGCACGCGCCGGCGAAGCCATGAGTGCCGCATCGGCGCTGTCGGTCTCCGGCGTTTCCAGCGGCTACGGCGAGGCTGTGATCGTGCGCGACGTGTCGCTTGCCATGGAATCGGGCGAGATCCTCGCGCTGCTTGGCAAGAACGGCATGGGCAAGAGCACGCTGCTGAAGACCATCATGGGCTTCCTGCCGGTGCGAAGCGGCGGGAGCATCCGCGTTTTCGGGGACACCGTGTCCGGACTGCCGCCGTATCGCGTGGCGCGTCGCGCCATCGCCTACACCCCGCAGGAGCAGGCGCTCTTCCAGGATCTTACCGTCGAAGAGAACCTGCGGCTCGGCCTGCGAGACGACCGCACATTCGACGCGGGTCTGGCCCGGGTCACCAAGGCGTTCGCATTCGTGGGCGAACGCCTGGCGCAGCGGGCCGGTACCCTGTCCGGCGGCGAACAGAAGATGCTGCTCGTGGCGCGCGCCCTGATGGCCGCACCGAAGCTGATGCTGATCGACGAGATCACCGAAGGTCTGCAGCCATCGGTCATCGAGCGGCTCGCGGGTGTCCTTCGCGCGCAGCGCGATGAGTTCGGCACGGCGATCCTGCTGGTCGAGCAGAATGTCCGCTTCGCGCTGTCCGTGGCAGACTCCTTCGCGCTCATCAAATCCGGCGAGATCGTCGACCGCGGTCGCGTCGGCGATGCCGGCGCGGAGGCCAGCATCGGCACGCATCTGAGCGTATGACCCCACTGTTCCGGAGTCCGCTTTGACCTTTTCCATCGTCGCCCGCTGTCCCCGGACCGGACAACTCGGTGTTGCCGTAAGCACCGCCGTGCCCGCCGTCGGCGCCATGTGCCCGTTCGTCCGGACCGGCGTGGGAGCGGTATCGACTCAATCCTGGGTCAATCCCTACCTCGCGGTGCAGACGCTCGATGCCATCGCTGCCGGTCGCAGCGCGCCGGACGCGCTCCGTGCTGCGCTCGAGAACGACGACGCGCGCGAGTTCCGGCAGATCGGCGTCGTCGATGCGAAAGGCCTGGCGGCTGCCTGGTCCGGAGACGAGTGCACCGGCTGGTTCGGTCACCGGCTGGGCGACGGTTACGCCGTGCAGGGCAACATGCTCACGGGCGAAGCCGTGGTGCAGGAAATGGCGCGGGCCTTCGACGCATCGTCAGACCAGCCGCTCGCCGAACGGCTGCTGCTGGCGATGGAGGCCGGGCAGGCGGCCGGCGGCGACAAGCGCGGCCGGCAGTCCGCCTCCCTGCGGGTACACGCCACCGAGGACTATCCGCTGGTGGACCTCCGCGCCGATGAGCATGCGCAACCCGTCGCAGAGCTGCGGCGCATCTACGAGATCGCGAAGCTGCAGTTGCTGCCTTTCGTCGAGGGCATGCCACGCAAGGGTGGAGTGGCGACACCGGCACCCGAGGCGGTCGTGAAGCTTCTGGCGCTGTCGCCGCCCGATCGCCCGGGCGGTGGCGGCAGCCGTCTCTGACGGACCTTCCGTAGCTTGTGCGGATCTTCCCTTAGTACCACCCCGGCTTCGCGTCAGCCCCGAGCATCTCGCCGTAGACATCCGATCGCCGGTCGCGCAGCAGCTGATTGAAGTCGTTCAGCGTGCGCTTGCGGCGCGCATCGGCGAGGTTCATGTCCGCGATCAGCAATTCCTCGGCCTCGGCGTCCGCGGGACCTGCGAGCGGCCATCCGGCCTGGCTCACGATGATGCTGTTGCCCAGGAACGGCTGCCCCCGTTCCACGCCCACCCGGTCCGCGCAGGCCACGAACATCGAGTTGGCGTGCGCGCCGCCCATCGCCAGCACGTTGGCCATCACCATCATGTCCTCGGGCTGCGAGGGCATCGGTACCCAGTTGGTCGGCACGCACAGCAGATCGGCACCTTGAAGCGCAGCCAGCCGGAAGGTCTCCGGAAACCAGATGTCGTAGCAGATGGCGCACGCGATGCGACCCGCGCCGATGCGGAACACCGGCATGCCGAGGTTGCCGCGCTCGAAGAACAGATTCTCCGCGCCCCACAGGTGATTCTTCCGGTACGTGCCGATGTAGCCCTGCGGACCGACGATCACCGCGCTGTTGTAGAGGACGTCGCCCTCCCGCTCGGTGATCCCGGCGACGATCACGAGCCGATGCCGGACGGCCGCCTCGAGCCAGCGCTGCGTGGATGGTCCCGATGGAATGGTCTCCGCCAGCGCCATCGCCTCGTCGCGGGTCTCGAACACGTACCCCGTGTTGCACAACTCCGGAAGCACCACGAGACCGGCACCGGCCGCGGCGGCCGCGGCGATGAAATCGAGCGAGCGTTCGACGTTGGCCGCCGTCTCGCCGATGGCGGGCTGCATCTGGACGCAGGCGACGCGGAGCGGGCTTTCCCGGGGCGGGCTTTCCAGTGCGCCGTTCGATGCCGTCATGGCGGTTCCTCAGTGAGTGATGGGCGGCGTGCGATCCTTCCAGTCGTGACGCTGCTCGTAGGCGTGCGCCACCTGCAGCACCGTCGGTTCGTCGAAGGGACGGCCGGCGATCTGCAGGCCGATCGGCAGCCCCTGGCGGTCGAAGCCGCAGGGCACCGAGATGGCGGGAAGGCCGGTCAGATTGTAGGGGAACGTGAAGCGCCAGGACGCGGACAGCACACTCTCGTCGCGCTCTTCCACCTTCACGGTCCATTCTCCGCACTTCCACGCGGTGATGGGCATGGTGGGCCCGACAATCACGTCGACCGATTCGAAGGCCTTCGCGAAGTCCTGCATCATCAGCGTGCGCAGTTGCTCCGCCTTGAGATAGTCGGGTGCCGTCACGAACCGACCCATCTCCACCAGCGAGCGCACATCCGGGGTGTAGTGGGCGACGCGCCCTGCGCGGAGCGACTTGTCGTGGTAGGCGGTGCTGGAGGCGAGCTCGATCGCGAAGATGGCGGCGAGGCCGTACTCCAGGCGCGGAATCTCGAACTCGTGGATGGTCGCGCCGGCCGCGGCGAGGTCGAGGATCGCCCGCTCGACGGCCGCCTCGACATCCACGTCGTTGCGCTCGAAGAAGTGATTGCGGCATACACCCACCCGCAGCCCGGCGATCGACTGGCCCAGTGCGCCCAGGTACTTCGGCACCGGGCGATCCTGGCAGGCGGGGTCGCGAGCGTCGTAGCCCGCCAGCGACTGCATCAGGATCGCGGTGTCGGCGACGGTACGTGTGAGCGGGCCCGGATGGTCCAGCGACCACGAATGGGGAATGATGCCGTCGCGGGTCACGCGCCCGAAGGTCGGCTTGAGCCCGACGGTGCCGCACACCGAGGCCGGCATGCGGATCGACCCGCCGGTGTCGGAGCCCATGCCGGCGGGGGCCAGTCCCGCGGCGACCGCGGCGCCCGACCCGCCGCTCGACCCGGAGGGCACGCGATCGAGGTCCCACGGGTTGCGCGATGGCGGTGTCACGTTGCCCCACGCGAACTCGTGCGTGCGGGTCTTGCCGATCAGGATCGCACCGGCCTCCCGCAGCCGGGCCGCCGCGCCGGAATCGCGGAGCGGAAACTCGATGCCGGGCGCCGTGGTACCGGCAGTCGTCGGCATGTCCGCGGTCAGGTAGTTGTCCTTGATGGCGACCGGCACACCGTGGAGCGGACCGCGCCAGCGGCCGGCCTGGATCTCGGCCTCGGCTTTCGCGGCCTGCGCGAGTGCCGAGTCGGCGACATGGATGAAGGCCTGCAGCTTCGGATCGAAACGGCGGATACGGTCGAGATAGTGCTCGGTGAGCGCGACCGGGGATAGCTTGCCCGTCCGCAGACGGCGCGATAGGGCGGCGATGCCTTCCTGCCAGAGTTCCATGGTCAGTCCTTGCGCGGCAGGCGATAGGGGGCCGTGGGCTCGAAAATCACGCACGGGTGCACATCGGTCAGATCAAGCTCGCGCAGCTTCTCGATCTCGGTCAGGACATCGGCGAAGGCGGCCAGGACTTCCTTGCGGCGGTTGGGGGGGAGATCGGTGCCGAGGATGTCGGACCAGGGATCGGGCAGGGGCGAATTGGCCATGGCGGCTCCGGGAGGGACAAGACCCTACGGCCAATGGCAATTCGCGGGCCCGCGACGGGGACGGGGCAGGACGGGCGAAACCTGAGGTCTTCGCAACGGCAATCCGACACTCGGGGCGCCCGCGACCCGCCCTTTCCGCCACGCCGGCCGGTCCGACACGGTGCGTTCGAGCCTCCGCACGCACGGACGGGGTGCGCGCCGGTGGCGACTTCCAATCCAGGAAACATTCCCGGGAAGGATCAGGTGTGGTTCGCCTGCCCAAGGGACGGGGCAGCGCCTACAGTCTGTCCCGTTGCCGCTGCTTCAGTGGCGCCGCCTCTTCACCGGGAAGCGGCTCTGCGCGGCAATCTTTGGAATTTGTGACTCCTCTCGTTGCGCGGCTGGCCTCAGAACCAGCCGCTTTTTTTTCGTGCAGACGCCCCGGCGAAGTCAGAGGGGATCGCCGTTCACGACCCGCCGCGCCCCCTGCAGCATCTCGTGGACTTCCCCGGTCATCACGGCGAGATAGGCGGCGAGAGCGAGATAGAAGATTCCGTAGCGCAGCTTGGTGGCCATCGGCACGTCGTAGTAGGCGACGTTTTCCGGCGCTTTGGGATCGAAGCGCAACGCCTTCCAGGCGTGCGGGGCGGCCAGCAGTGCCATCACGATCAGCATCGGGCTGGGACGCCAGAAGAACAGCCCTGCCAGGACCGGCACGCCCAGCAGCCACACCCGGGGCGACACGATCGCGGTGATCCGGCCCCCGTCGAACGGTGACAGCGGAATCAGGTTGAAGAGGTTCAGGAAGAATCCGCCGTAGGCGAGTGCCAGCAGAAGGTCGCTGTGATGGCTCCGCGCGAACAGGTAGCAGCACAGCGCGCCGACCGTGCCGGCGACCGGACCCGCGAGGCCCACGTAGGCTTCGGTCTCCACGTCGTGGGGGAGGTCCTTCATCTGGATCCAGGCGCCGACGAACGGGATGAACGTCGGCGCACCGACGGCGAGGCCCCGCTGCCGGGCCGCGAGAAAGTGCCCCATCTCGTGCATGAAGATGAGCAGAACGAGGCCCGCCGCGTACGGCATGCCGAACACCAGCGCGTAGGCGAACACCGAAATGATCATCGTGAGGCCGGTGGTCGCGACCTTCCCGAGCTTGCCGGCTGCGAACAGCATTCCGAGCAGCTTCAGCATGGAGCCGACCCCTCCTGCGTGAGCGAAGGTTGCGGCCTCCTGCCACGGCGACGGTGCGGCGCGGCCATCCGGCGGATTTCCGTCATGCCACCCTCCACGGTTGTCCCGGCGTCATGCACGACCCGGGGCGCCGCAGGGGAGACACGCTCGCCCTACGGCAGTCCTTCCGATCCGATGCCCAGTTCGGCGAGCCGCAGCCGGTACACCTCGATCAGTTCCTTGGCGCCGGCAGCTTCCTCGGCGGACAACGCCGCCAGTCCCGGGGCAGCGTCGCGCAGCAGGTCACGCCCGTCCGCCCAGCGGTTGAGCACGGCGTAGACCTTTGCCAGTTCGATACGGCGTCGAGCGAGACCCGCGTCATCGGTCTTCCCGGAGGCAAGCCCGAGTTGCAGCGATTCGCGAAGCGGCCTCGCCGCTTCCCGAAATCGCGCCTGCTCCCGGTAGAAGGTGCCCAGCTTCAGCAGGGTGTCCGACTGCACCTCGGGGCCCAGAGCCCGTGACCGGTCCACCGCCGACAGGAAGTACGCCTCGGCGTCGGTTCCCCGCTGGGTCTGCTGGGCGGCCGTGCCCTCCCGCGAGTACCGTTCGACCGTGTCCTTCTTGCTGGTGCACCCGAAACTTAGCAGGGCGCCAGCCACGAACAAGACCGTTGTGACTTTTGTCACGGGTTTTGCGATGCATTTCGAGCGCATGGGGGCAATCTCCTTCCCGGAACCAACGCGTTTAGGGTTGAACGAGTGTACGGCGACAGCCACGGGTTCCGGGCTAGAATCGGCGCCGGACTTGCTGAGGTGGCCCGCCGTGAAGCTGGAGCGCATTCGGATCGATTTCGACATGGAGCAGGACCGCCTGCTGATGGTGGTTCTCGTGGACGGGGGCTCCGAGGTCCGGCTGTGGTTGACCCGTCGGTGCGTCAAGCGGTTCTGGATGGCCATGATCAAGATGGCCGAGTTCAAGCCCGAGATCCAGCTCCAGACTACGCCTGAGGCCCGCACGGCGGTGCTGCAGTTCCAGCACGAGAAGGCCCTGCGCGAAGTGAAGTTCAGCCAGACGCCGCCCGAAGCGCCTTCCGCACCGCCTCGCGTTCAGCCTCTCGGGCCGGAACCTCTGCTTGTCACCCGGATCCAGGCCCGTCGCGAACCCGATGGCCGGTCTCTGCTCGCGCTCCTGCCGACGGACGGGCAGGGCGCCCACCTCACCCTGAGCGAGAGTCTGCTGCACGGTCTCATGCGCCTCGTGCAGCAGTCGGTTGCCAAGGCCGAATGGGACATGACCCTCGAACTGCCCAAGGCCCCGCCCATGCCTGATATGGGCGAGACCGAAAGAGTACTCAACTAGGGAAGGTCGCACGTCCCGCGTTCATTGCGCAGGCCGTGCAGATCGTCCCACTGAATGGCCGCCGCGGCGGCCTGGGAGAAATTCCATGTCTGCCCGAATCCGGTCCGTCCTCGCGTACTGTCTGTTTGCCTTGGTGGCTTCGTTCGCATTCTTTGTGCCGATGTCGGTCATGGCCGACGACACGCCCGAGTCCGTCCATGACGCCCAGGTCCCGCTGGACGATGCGGCGGCCATCGAACTCGGCAAGGCGAAGTACGGCGAGAAGTGCGGCGGCTTCTGCCACGGCAGTGGCGGCAAGGGCGCGCGCGCGCCTTGTCTCATCTGCGGGCGATTCAAGCGCGGCGGCAAGGATTCGGATCTGATCCGCAACATCACCAATGGCGTCGCCGGCACGGGCATGGGCGCGTTCGGCGGGATGTACTCGAAGGAAGAAATCGTGGCGCTCGTGGCTTATCTTCGCGCCGAGCAGAAGGCGAAGGAAGCCGCGCAGTAGCGGATGCGTTGCGAGGCCTCGCGCCTGGCAGACAATAAAAAAAGCCCGGCGATGCCGGGCTTTTTTTTGCGCCCTTTTGGGACAGGCGCTCAGGCGCCCAGCTCGTCGTCCAGCCACTCCACCCAATGCCGCACGCGAACCGCCGTGCCGGACTGGATGTGCGTGAGGCAGCCGATGTTCGCCGTCGCGATGCCTTCGGGCGAACTGCCGGTGAGCGCCTTCACCTTGTTGGCAAGCAACTGCTGCGACAGCTCGGGCTGCAGGAGCGAATACGTGCCGGCGGAACCGCAGCAGAGATGACCGTCGGGGACGGGTGTGAGGTCGAAGCCGGCTGCCACGAGCAGCGCCTCCGCCTTGCCGCGGATCTGCTGGCCGTGCTGCAGGGAACAGGGCGAGTGGTAGGCGAGCCTGCGGCGGGGCTTGCCCTGCACCTTCGCTTCGAGCAGAGGCACGAGCGCCGCGGTTTCGCCGGCGAGAATCTCGCTCAGGTCCAGGGTGGCGTCCGACACGCGCTGCGCGCGGACAGCCCAGGCCTGGTCGTGCGCGAGGTGGTGCGCGTACTCCTTCACGGTCGAGCCGCATCCGCTGGCCGTCATCACCACGGCCTCGGCGCCGTCGATCAGCATCTTCTCCCAGGCTTCGATGTTCCGGCGCATGTGGGCGCGGCCGTCTTCCTGGTAGTTGAGGTGGAACGCGACGGCGCCGCAGCAGCCTGCGTTTTCCGCACGCACGAGTGAGATGCCGATCCGGTCCAGCACGCGCGCCGTGGCGGCGTTGATGTTCGGAGCGAGCGTCGGCTGCACACAGCCGTCGAGAACGATCATCCGCCGCTTGTGCCGCGGCGCCGGCCAGGCCGACCCGGCGGACACGGCCGGAATCTTCTTGCGCAGCGCTTCGGGCAGCAGTCCGGACATGGCGCGGCCGGCGCTCAAAGCCGGCCGGAAGAGTGACGGGGATGAGAACACGGTGGCCATCGCCTTGCGCTCGACCGACTTCGCGAAGGGCCGGCCCACCTGCTCTTCCACGATCTTGCGGCCGATGTCGACGAGTCGTCCGTATTGCACGCCGGACGGACACGTCGTCTCGCAGCTCCGGCAGGTCAGGCAGCGGTCGAGGTGGAGCTGCGTCTTCTCGGTGGCCTTCGTGCCTTCCAGCACCTGCTTGATGAGGTAGATGCGTCCGCGCGGTCCGTCGAGTTCGTCACCGAGCAGCTGATAGGTCGGGCAGGTAGCGGTGCAGAAGCCGCAGTGCACGCAGCGCCGCAGGATGGATTCGGCTTCGTCACCCTCGGCCGTGCCCTTGATGAAGTCCGCGAGATGGGTTTCCATGGTCTCGTTCGTTGCGATGACCCGCGCCGGTCGGCGAGGGGATCAGAATTCGGGGTGGATGCGATGGACGCCGAACACGCCCGCGGGATCGAAGGCCTGCTTCAATCGTTTGTGCAACGCGAGCACCGGAGGCGCCAGCCGCTGGATGCCGGCCGCCTTCGCGCCGCCCCGATAGAGCGTCGCGTGACCTCCGGCTGCGGCTGCGGCTGCGTGAACCTTGTCGGCTGGCAGGTCGGCGGCGATCCAGCGCAGCGCGCCGTGCCATTCCGCCATCTGAGGCCCCAGCGACAGCGGCGCAGCCGTGCTGCGGACCGACAACCGCCATAGCGGCGTCGACCCCGTGAAGAACTCGTGGCGCAGGTCGCGCACGGAGGTCCAGAAGGCGTCCGCCTCTTCCTTGCCGATGACTTCTCCGCCCATGCGGACCTCTGCCGTCTCGACCGCTGCAGTCGCTCCGGAAAGACGCACCCACAGCTTGCCGTCGAAATGACAGCTTGCCGACAGCGGCAGCGGTTGCGCTGCCCAGCGGTTGATGCGATCGAGGGCTTCGGATTCCAGCATCGGGAAGGCGAGCGTGGATTCGGCTTCGGGCCGCGGCAGCACTTTCAGCGAGACTTCGGTGAGCAGCGACAGCGTGCCGAAGGACCCGGCCATGAGTCGGGAGAGGTCGTAGCCCGCGACGTTCTTCATCACGCGGCCGCCGAAGGACAGATCGCGCCCCTGGCCGTCGATCACCCGCACGCCCAGCACGAAGTCCCGCGCGGAACCAGCGGCGACGCGCCTGGGGCCGGAGAAGCCGCTCACCACGGCACCGCCGATCGTCGCATTGTCGCCCAGGCGGGGTGGTTCGAACGCGAGCATCTGGTTGGCGTCCGCGAGCGTCTTCTCGACCTCCGAGAGCCGCGTGCCGGCGCGTACGGTGAGCACGAGTTCGGACGGGTCGTGGTCGACGACGCCGCTGTAGCCGGTCGTCTCGAAGACGTCGCCTTCGAGCGCGACGCCGTAGAAGTCCTTGGTGCCACCGCCGCGGATGCGCAGGGTGCGTTTTGCCGCGGCGGCGGCGCGAACCGCCTCCGCCCAGTGTTCGACGTCGGCCATCAGAATCTCGGCAGGTCGGGGAAGCGCTCTTCGCCGCGATGCACGTGCATCATGCCGAACTCGGCGCAGCGGTTGAGCGTGGGGACGGCCTTCCCGGGATTGAGGAGTCCGTGCGCATCGAAGGCGGTCTTGACGGCGCGGAAGGTCTCGAGCTCGTCGGGCCGGAACTGCACGCACATCTCGTTGATCTTCTCGACGCCCACACCGTGCTCGCCGGTGATGGTGCCGCCGGCTTCGATGCACAGGGTGAGGATGCGCGAGCCGAACTTCGCGGCGAGATCCGACTGACCGGGCACGTTCGCGTCGAACATGATGAGCGGGTGGAGGTTGCCATCACCGGCGTGGAACACGTTGGGACAGCGCAGTCCGAATTCCTTCGAGAGCCGGTCGATGCCTTCCAGCACTTCGGCCAGCTTGCGCTTGGGGATCGTGCCGTCCATGCAGTAGTAGTCCGGCATGATGCGGCCCACCGCGGGGAACGCGGCCTTTCGTCCGGACCAGAAGCGCAGCCGCTCGGCTTCGTCCTTGGACAGGCGGATCTGCGTGGCGCCGCTCGCGCGCATCACGGCTTCCATGCGTTCGATCTCGGCGGCCACTTCCTCCGGCGTGCCGTCGGACTCGCACAGCAGGATGGCCTCGGCGTCGAGCGGGTAGCCCGCGTGCACGAACTGCTCGACGGCCTGCGTGGCGAGCTTGTCCATCATCTCCAGCCCCGCCGGGATGATGCCCGCGCCGATGATGTTCGCAACAGCCTGGCCGGCTTTCTCCAGCGAGTCGAACGCCGCGAGCACGACGCGGGCGAGCTGCGGCTTGGGCAGCAGCTTCACCGTGACTTCGGTGACGACGCCCAGCAGGCCCTCGGACCCGATCACGAGCGCGAGGAGGTCGAGCCCCGCGCTGTCCAGGCCCTCGGACCCGAGTTCCATCACTTCGCCCTCGATGGTGACGAAGCGCACCTTGAGCACGTTGTGCACGGTGAGGCCGTACTTGAGGCAGTGCACGCCGCCGGAGTTCTCGGCGATGTTGCCGCCGATGGAGCAAGCAATCTGGCTCGACGGGTCGGGCGCGTAGTAGAGACCGTGCGGTGCCGTGGCTTCGGAGATGGCGAGATTGCGCACGCCCGGCTGGACCTTCGCGGTGCGCGCCACCGGATCGATGTCGAGGATGGATTTCATCTTCGACAGACCGAGCGTCACACCCTGCTCGTGCGGAAGCGCGCCGCCGGACAGCCCCGTGCCCGCGCCGCGCGCGACGACGGGCACCTTGAGTTCATGGCAAACGCGCATCACCGCTTGCACCTGAGCCTCGTTCTCGGGCAGGACCACCGCGAGCGGCACCTTGCGGAAGGCGGACAGGCCGTCGCACTCGTACGGCTTGGTGTCCTCGGTGCTGTAGAGCAGGCTGGTGGCCGGCAGCACGGCAGCGAGCCTGCGCACGAGTTCGTGGCGGTCGACCTGGAACTGCGGATCGGGGAGAACTTCGGGTTTGCCCATGTCAGGCCTCGATGAGGATGGCGCGGAAGTCGTTGACGTTGGTGAGGGTGGGGCCCGTCACCACCGTGTCGCCCAGGGCTTCGAAGAAACCGTGTCCGTCATTATCGGCAAGCCTCGCCTTGGCGTCCACGCCGCGTGCCGCCGCGCGGGCGAGCGTGTCGGGCGTGACGATGGCGCCGGCCGTCTCTTCGGCGCCGTCGATGCCATCGGTGTCACCGGCGAGGGCGTACACGCCAGGCAGGCCATCGAGCGCCACGGAAAGCGCGAGAAGAAACTCCACGTTGCGTCCGCCGCGGCCCTTGCCGCGCACAGTGACGGTCGTCTCACCGCCGGACAGCAGAACGCAGGGCGCCTTCACCGGCTGATGGAACCCTCTCACCTGCCGGGCGATACCGGAGTGAACCATCGCGACGTCGCGGGACTCGCCTTCGAGCGCATTGCCCAGGATGAGCGGTGTGTAGCCCGCTTCCCGCGCGACGGCCGCGGCGGCTTCGAGGGCCATCTGCGGCGTGGCGATCATGTGGGTCTCGCAGCGCGCGAGGCGCGGGTCGCCGGGCTTCGGGGTCTCGTCCGCGGCGCGTTCCAGATGCTGCAGCACGGCGGCCGGTTCGGTGATGCGGTACTTGTGCAGGATCGCGACGGCGTCGGCGAACGTCGTGCGGTCGGCGATGGTCGGGCCCGAGGCGATGACGGCCGGGTCGTCACCGGGTACGTCCGAGATCGTGAGCGTCACGACTTTGGCCGGCGCCGCGGCGGCGGCGAGCCTGCCACCCTTGATGGCCGACAGATGCTTGCGCACGCAGTTCATCTCGGTGATGTTTGCGCCGCTCGCGAGCAGCGCGCGGTTGATCGCCTGCTTGTCCTGCAGCGTGAGGCCCGGGGCAGGCAGCGTGAGGAGGGAAGACCCTCCTCCCGAAATGAGGCACAGCACCAGATCGTCTTCGCTCAGTCCCTGCACGCGCTTCAGGATGCGCTCGGCGGCTTCGCGGCCGGCCAGGTCCGGTACCGGATGCGCGGCCTCGACGATCTCGATCCGGTCGGTGGCCACGCGATGGCCGTAGCGGGTGACGACCAGCCCTTCCAGTTCGCCGGGCCAGTGCTCCTCGACCGCCCGGGCCATCGCGGCGGAAGCCTTGCCGGCACCGATGACGATCGTGCGGCCCTTCGGCGGTGGCGGGAGATGGGCGGGCAGGCACTTCGACGGCAGGGCGGAGGCCACGGCGGCGTCGAACATGCGACGGAGGACGTCTCGCGGAGTGCCAGTGGTCATGGGTGCATTCGGGGGATGGATGGGGATGAACGGCCGGCTGGGTCGCTAGTTTAGCCCGCCGCTGCCTTCGATTCGCCCCTGGCGGTGACATACACCCCCACGAGGAGCACGACGAAGCCCGCGAGCTGCACGGGGCCGGCCCGTTCGCCGAACAGGAGCCACGCTAGGAGGGCCGCACCGATCGGTTCGCCCAGGATGGCCATGGCCACCGTCGGGGCCGGCAAGCGGCGCAGCGCCCAGTTGAAGGTGGTGTGGCCGATCAGTTGCGGACCTGCCGCCAAGGCCAGAGTGAGACCGTAGGCAACGAGGGGCAGTCCCCAGAGAGGCTGACCGTTGACGAGGGCGAGGGCAACGAGCGCTAAGGCGGCCGTGCCGTAGGCGATCCAGATGTACGCGAGCAGGGACAGCGCGCCCCGCAGTCGCCGGCCGACCAGCAGATACGCCGAGGCGGTCACCGCGCCGAGCAGGGCCAGGGCGTTGCCGAAGGAGGTCTGCCCTGGCGCGGCCACCGACGCGTCGGCCAGAAACACCATGCAGCCGCCGGCGACCCCGAGCGCGATGCCGAGGATCGTCGCCCCCGACAGCGGTTCGCGCAGCCACAGCCAGGCCGCAAGCCCGACCCAGATCGGATTGGTCGTCACCAGCACGGCACTGCTCGCGACCGACGTGTGTTCGAGCGAGCTGATCCAGGCCGCGAAGTGCACGGCGAGGAGCAGGCCGGAGAGCGCGGCGAGTCCTACGGCGTGGCGCGACGCAGTCTGCAGTTCGGTTCGGACGCGCGGCCACGCATAGGGTGTGAGCAGGAGCGTGGCGAAGCCGAGCCGCAGCGCCGCGATGGTGAGCGACGGGGTGCCGCCGTCCTGCGCGAAGCGGATCAGGATGGACGCCGTGGACACGACCACGACGCCCACCGCCAGGACCGCGTAGGGAAGCCAGGGGCGCGCCCCGGCCGGGCTGCCGGGCATCGGCAAGGAGGAAGAGCCCAAGGGTCAGAGGTAGCCCTTCGCCCACCCGAGACCGGCCACCGTGTCGCCCGCAGGGCGGTACTCGCAGCCGATCCAGCCGGTGTAGCCCACGCGGTCGATGTGTCCGAACAGGAACGGATAGTTGATCTCGCCGGTACCCGGCTCATGCCGGCCGGGCGTGTCGGCAAGCTGCATGTGCCCGATCTTGTCGAGGTTCTTCTCGATCGTGAGGGCGATGTCGCCCTCCATGATCTGCATGTGATAGATGTCGTACTGGAACTTCACGTTGGGCACGGCCGCGTAGTGCATGACGTCGAAGGCCTGCCGCGAGTTGTTGAGGTAGAAGCCCGGGATGTCGCGCGAGTTGATCGCCTCGATCAGGATCGTGATGCCATGCCTGGCGGCTTCGGCGCCGGCGTAGCGCAGGCTGCGGAGGTAGGCCTCGCGCATCTGGTCTTCCGAGACGCCGCGCGGGCGCAGGCCGGCCATCACGTGAAGGCGTGTCGCGCCAAGAACGGCGGCGTACTCGAGGGCCTTGCCCACGCCGTCCTGGAACTGCTGGAACTTCGCCGGATCGCAGGCGAGACCGCGATCGCCCGCGGCCCAGTCCCCGGGCGGCATGTTGAACAGCACCATCTCCAGCTTGTGCGCGTCCAGCTGCTCGCGGATCTGCGCGGCCGCGAAGTCGTAGGGAAAGAGGAACTCCACCCCCTTGAAGCCCGCCTTCGCCGCGGCGCCGAAGCGCTCGAGGAAGGGCACTTCGTTGAACATCATCGACAGGTTCGCGTTCAGCTTGGGCATCTCGGGCTCCGGGTGGGCTGGCAATCCCGGATTATGGAGGATCGCGGGCCGGTTCCGCCGGCTGCCCGCGCGTCACATCGTGTACGCTTCCGACTTCCCCGCATTCCTCTCCTGGACCCTTCCATGCGCTTTGCCGGTACCGATTCCTACGTCGCCACCGAAGACCTGATGATGGCGGTGAACGCCTCGATCACGCTTGAACGCCCGCTGCTCGTGAAGGGGGAGCCGGGCACCGGCAAGACGATGCTCGCCATCGAGGTGGCGAAGGCCCTCGGGCGGCCGCTGCTCCAGTGGCACGTGAAGTCCACCGCGAAGGCGCAGCAGGGTCTCTACGAGTACGACGCGGTGTCCCGCCTGCGCGACTCGCAGCTGGGCGACCCGCGGGTGCAGGACATCGCCAACTACATCAAGCGCGGCCCGGTGTGGGAGGCCTTCGATGCCGACCAGCCCACCGTGCTGCTGATCGACGAGATCGACAAGGCGGACATCGAGTTCCCCAACGACCTGCTGCGCGAACTGGACCGGATGGAGTTCTACGTCTACGAGACGCAGCAGCTCGTCCGGGCGCGGCACCGGCCGGCGATCATCATCACCTCCAACAACGAGAAGGAGTTGCCCGACGCCTTTCTGCGCCGGTGCTTCTTCCACTACATCAAGTTCCCGGACCGCGACACGCTGGAGAAGATCGTCGAGGTCCATCATCCCGGCCTGAAGAAGTCGCTCCTGCAGCAGGCGCTCACGGTGTTCTTCGACATCCGCGAAGTGCCGGGGCTCAAGAAAAAGCCCTCGACCTCCGAGCTGCTCGACTGGCTCAAGCTCCTCGTGGCCGAGGACATCCCGCCCGAGGCGCTGCACAGCCAGGACCAGGGCAAGATCATTCCGCCGCTGCACGGCGCGCTGCTCAAGAACGAGCAGGACGTGCATCTGTTCGAGCGCCTGGTGTTCATGGCGCGCCGCAGCCGCTGAGCGTGCCCCGATGCTCACCGAGTTCTTCCTGCGACTGAAGGAGAGCGGCCTGCCGGTCTCCATCAAGGAATACCTCACGCTGGTCGAGGGTGTGAAGGCCAACCTGCCGGAGTACTCCCTCGACGGCTTCTACTACCTGTCCCGGGCCTGCCTGGTGAAGGACGAGTCCAACTACGACAAGTTCGACCGGGTGTTCGGCGCGTACTTCAAGGGTGTGACCGCGATCCCCGACACGCTGATCGCCCAGATTCCGGAGGAGTGGCTGCGCAAGCAGGCGGAGCTGCTGCTTTCCGAGGAAGACAAGCGGCTCGTGGAGTCCCTCGGCGGCTGGGAGAAGCTGATGGAGACATTGCGCAAGCGCCTGGAGGAACAGCAGGGGCGCCACGAGGGCGGGTCGAAGTGGATCGGCACGGGCGGCACCTCACCCTTCGGGGCTTACGGCTTCAATCCGGAAGGCGTGCGCATCGGCCAGTCGGGGTCTCGCAACCGCCGCGCGGTCAAGGTGTGGGACGAGCGGCAGTACCGCAATCTCGACGATACGGTGGAACTGGGTACACGCAACATCAAGGTGGCGCTGAAGCGCCTGCGCAAGTTCGCACGGGAGGGGGCGGCCGACGAACTGGACCTGGACGACACGATCCGCTCCACGGCGCGCAATGCCGGCTGGCTCGATATCAAGATGGTGCCGGAGCGCCACAACGCCGTGAAGGTGCTCCTGTTCCTGGACGTGGGCGGTTCCATGGACGACCACGTGAAGGTCTGCGAGGAGCTGTTCTCCGCGGCGCGCAGCGAGTTCAAGCACCTCGAGTACTTCTACTTCCACAACTTCATCTACGAAAGCGTCTGGAAGGACAACCGCCGCCGCAACAGCGAACGCCACCCGGTGCTGCCGCTGCTGCACAAGTATCCGGCCGACTACAAGGTGGTGTTCGTGGGGGACGCGACCATGAGCCCGTACGAGATCGCCTATCCGGGCGGCTCCATCGAGCATCACAACGAGGAGGCGGGCGCGGTGTGGCTGCAGCGCGTGCTGGACGTCTACTCGAAGGCCGTCTGGTTGAATCCCCAGCCCGAGGATCGCTGGGAGTACTTCGATTCCGTGCGGATGACCCGCCAGCTCATGGGTGAGCGGATGTTTCCGCTTACGCTCGATGGGCTCGATCGGGCGATGAAGGAGTTGGGGCGGTGAAGACGTGAAGATGTGAAGACGTGAAGTCGTGGGGACACGCCGTCGCGAACGCGGCCGCGTAGCCCGGACGAGGCCTGGAAGGCCGACTCCGGGGCCGATGCCGGCATTCACGACTACGCGCCGTCACATCTTCACGACTTCACGTCTTCACGCCTTCACAACCAGCCTCACCCCCCAAACTCCAACTGATACGGCGCCAGATACTTCCTGGCGAGTTCCTCGGGCGGCAGCGGCTTGCTGAACAGGAATCCTTGGTACTCGTCGCAGCCCAGGCGCTTCAAGGACGAGAGCTGCGCCAGATTCTCCACGCCCTCCGCGGTCACGCTCAGATCCAGGCTGTGAGCCATGCCGATGATGGTGGCGACCAGCACGTCGCTTTCCTTGTTCTCGTCCACGTCGCGCACGAAGGAACGGTCGATCTTCAGCGTGTCGATCGGGAGCTGCTTGAGCGTGGCGAGTGACGAGTAGCCGGTCCCGAAGTCGTCCACCGCGAGGCGCGTGCCCAGCTTGCCGAGACGACGGAAGGCCTGCACGCTGTCGTCGGCGTTGCGCCAGATCACTGATTCGGTCATCTCGAGTTCGAGGTTGGACGGATCCAGCCCGGTCCGTGCGAGCATCCGCTGCACGCTCCGCGCGAATTCGGCGGGATGGTTGAACTGTCGCGCCGACACGTTCACCGCCACACGCACTTCGGGATAGCCTGCGTCCTGCCACGCCTTGCACTGCTCGCACGCCGTGCGCAGCACCCACGAGCCGATGGGCTCGATGAGTCCAGTCTCCTCCGCGACCTCGATGAACGTCGAGGGCGGCACGAGGCCCTTGCGGGGGTGCCGCCAGCGCAGCAGGGCCTCGACACCGGCCAGACGGCCCGTGACGATGTCCACCTGCGGCTGGTAGTGGATGACGAACTCGTCGCGATCGAGCGCGAGGCGCAGCGCGGTTTCGAGATCGTGGCGTTCGACGGCGCGGATGTTCATCTCGCGCGAGAAGAACTGGTAGTTCCGTCGTCCCTTCTCCTTGGCGTGATACATCGCGGTGTCCGCGTTCTTCATGAGCGTCGCCGCATCTTCCGCGTCGGACGGGAAGATGCTGATGCCCACGGAGCACGAGGTGGTGAGGGTGTGTCCCGCGATGTCCATCGGGCGGCCGAGGGCCGCGAGAATCTTCCGCGCGACCTGCGCGGCGTCCTCCGCGTGCTGCAGGCCTTCCACCGTGACGACGAACTCGTCCCCGCCCAGGCGCGAGAGCGTGTCGCCCTTGCGCAGGCAGCCCTGCATGCGCTCGGCCACCTCCTTCAGCAGCAGGTCGCCGACGTCGTGGCCCAGGGAATCGTTGATGTTCTTGAAGCGATCCAGGTCGATGAACATCAGCGCGAGCGATTGGCGGCTGCGGCGGGCGTTCACCAGACCCTGGTCGAGGCGGTCGTGCAGCAGCAGCCGGTTGGGCAGGCCTGTCAGCGGATCCCGGGTCGCGAGATGGCTGATGCGTTCCTCCGCCTGCTTGCGGTCGGTGACATCACGCACGGTACCGCGGTGGCCGACGATCTCGCCGGACTCGCCGCGGACGGAGACCGCGTTCACGGTCACCCACACGACATTGCCTGACCGGGTGGCGAGACGGTGTTCGAACTCGCGATAACTGCCATCCTCGCGCGTGTTCTCTGCGAGCCAGCGTTCGGCGCGCTCGCCTTCGCCCGCAGGCATGAGATCGCGCATCTGCCGGCCGACGAGTTCGGTGTGGGTATAGCCGAGGAGGTCCCGTACCTTCGGGGAGAGATACGTATAGCGGCCCTGAGCATCGCACTCCCACACGAACTCGCTCGCGGCCTCCGCGAAGTCGCGGAAGCGGCTCTCGCTCTCGCGCAACTGACGCTCCACGCGCTTGAGTTCGGTGACGTCGCGGCCGATTCCCCGGTAGCCGAGAAAGCTGCCGTCCTGACCGAAGACCGGTTCACCGCTGGTGAGGCCCCAGCGGCCGGAGCGCCGCGCACGCAGCATGAGATCGCGGAAGGGCTGACGTGCAGCCAGCGCGCGGCGATGATCCTCGCGGGTCTGATCGGATTCCCATTCGAAGTCGGCCTCGAAGCGGGTCTTGCCGATGACCTCGTCGCTGGCGGACAGCAGCCCGTGCAGCGCAGTCGGCGATACGTACGTGAAGCGGTAGTCCGCGTCCTGTTCCCAGTACCAGTCCGCCGACAGTTCCGTGAGGCTGCGGAACCGCTGTTCACTTTCCCGCAGTTTCTCCTCCGCTTCACGGCGGGCGGAAATGTCGGTGAGCAGGAGCACCACCATGCGGCTGCCGTCGGGCGCCGTGAGACCCGACTTGCGGGTCATCATCCAGGTGGTGTGCCCGTTCAGGGTGTACGGCTGTTCGTACTGCACGGTGCGATCGCCGGAAATGGCGCGCGAGTCCGTCTCGAGGAAGAAGGCTGCCTGCTCGGGCTCGAAGAAGTCGTGGTCGGTACGGCCCAGGATCTCCGCGCGCGGGCGCCGGAAGAAACTCTCGAAGGCGTGGTTCACCGCGATGTACCGGTGCTGCATGTCCTTCACCAGCACCGGGTTCGGGATGGCCTCGATCAGCGACTCGAGGAAGCGCCGCGACTGCGCGATCTTCTCCTCGGCCATGTGTTGCAGGGTGACGTCGCGCGCCACGCCACGGTAGCCGAGGAACTTGCCGTCGTCGGCGCGCATCGGTTCGCCGCTCAGCGCCAGCTGGATGGGGGCGCCCCGCGCATCGATGCTCGGCAGCGCGATGTCACGAAACGGTCGTCGTGCCGCGAGGGCCGCTTCGAAGCGCTCCCGGTCCGCCGCGCTCACCCGCTCCGCGAGTTGGGTGCCGGTCGGGCCCAGCAGGCGCTGCACATCGATCCGGCCTTCCTCGATGGCACGGCCGGAGGCCACGGTGAGCGCGCCTGTTTCGTTCTGCTCCCAGTACCAGTCGGCGGACAGCGAGGCCAGCGCCACGAACCGGTCCAGACTGCTGCGGAGCTTGCCCGCGGTGGCGCGCCGCTCCATGGCGACAGCGCTTACCAGCAAGGTGGTGACGGAGGCCACGGCGAGTGCCGTGAACATCAGCAGATGCGCCCGGTAGTCGTTCGTGAGATCCACCGTCAGCGCGCCGGTGCCCCGGGTGAAGCTCCAGGTCCCGGCGGCGACGAGTACGAAGATGCTGGCCGCGACGGATCGCGTGCCACAGGAGAGCGCGATCCAGACCATCACCGGCAGGACCAGATAGGCGATCGTGGCTTCGCCGATCGAGTCCATGAAGCGACCCTGGAACGCGAGGGTCGTGAGGCCCGCATGCAGTGCCAGCAGCGATACGGCGAGCCGGCGCTTCGTCGCACGCACGCCGGGTGGCTTGCCGCGCAGGGCGAGCAGCGCGGGCACGGTTGCGAGAATGCCCAGGCTGTGCGCCATCCAGGTGTGGCTGGCAAGCTTGAGGAGTTCGAAGGGCGTCTGCGTACCGGCACCGAGCATCCCGACGAACGCGGTGGCCAGCGATGCGGGCAGGGGCGCCACCAGGGCACATCCGAACGCCAGCCCGAGCGCATCGCGCATTCTCAGCATGCGCGAATGCAGTCCCAGGCGATGCCAGATCATGCAGGCGGCAACGGCCTCCGCGACGCAGCCGGTCGCGAGGATGAAGGTCGCGGCACCGCCCGCGCCGCTGTAGAGGGCTGCGGCGGTCGCGCCGCCGGCCACGCCGAAGAGCCCTGCGCGACGCAGCACGAGGAGGCCCACCATCGCGACGCCCGAGGCTGGCCACAACGTGGCCGCGAGCCCTGCCTCGCTGGTGAACAGGCTGCTCAGGACGGCGGCGGCGAAGTACAGCGCGGCGACGGCCGCCGCGCCGAGGGGCTTGCGATAGAGGTGCAGGAAGTCCGGAACCGTCATCGTCTACTTTCCCTCCCGTCGGCGCCGATCGTCGGCAAGCGGCGGCGCCGCCTTGAGCACTTCTTCGAGCGTTGTCACGCCCTGCGCCACCTTGAGAGCGCCACTGATCCGCAGGGGCTTCATGCCATCGCGGTAGGCCTGATCGCGCACGTCACCGAGGTCCGCGGTGGCCGTGATGAAGCTCCGCTGCGAGGGCGTCATCATCATGATCTCGTAGATGCCCACCCGGCCCATGTAGCCGGTCATGCGGCATTCGAGGCAGCCGCGCGCGTAATAGACCTGCTTCGGCTTTTCGGCCTTCCAGGGGGCGATGAAGCCGCTCCATATGTCGTCCTCGATGGGGCCCGGCTCGCGGCAATGGGGGCAGAGGGTCCGGACCAGACGCTGGGCCATGACGCCCAGGATGGTCGAGTGCAGCAGATAGGGCGGCACGCCGATGTCGAGCAGCCGGGTCATGGCCGCCGGGGCATCGTTGGTGTGCAGAGTGGACAGCACAAGGTGGCCGGTGAGGGCGGCCTGGATGGCCATCTCCGCCGTTTCAAGATCGCGGATCTCACCCACCATGATGATGTCCGGGTCCTGCCGCAGGAGCGTGCGCACGCCCGACGCGAAATCGAGCCCGATGGAGTGCTGGACCTGCATCTGGTTGAACGAGGGTTCGACCATCTCGATCGGGTCCTCGATGGTGCAGACGTTCACGTCGGGCGTGGAGAGCAGCTTCAGCGTCGAGTAGAGCGTCGTCGTCTTGCCCGAGCCCGTGGGGCCCGTCACCAGGACGATGCCGTGCGGATGAGTCGTCATCTGCGACCAGCGCGTCTGGTCGTCCTCCGAGAAGCCCAGTTCGCGGTAGTCCTTGACGATGACGTCGGGGTTGAAGATCCGCATGACCAGCTTCTCGCCGAAGGCGGTGGGCATCGTGGAAAGGCGCAGTTCGACTTCGGAGCCGTCCGGCGTTACGGTCTTGATGCGGCCGTCCTGCGGACGGCGCTTTTCGACCACGTCCATGCGCCCCAGGATCTTGATGCGGCTCGTCATGGCCGCCATGACCGGCGTCGGGATCTGATAGACCTGATGCAGCACGCCGTCGATGCGGAAGCGGACGTTGCCGATGTCCCGGCGGGGCTCCATATGGATGTCGCTCGCCCGCTGCTCGAAGGCGTACTGGAAGATCCAGTCCACGATGTGGACGATGTGGCGGTCGTTCGCGTCGACCTGACCGCGGCTGCCCAGCTGCACCAACTGTTCGAAGTTGGTGATGTCGTTGAACTCGGTCTTCTTCTGCTGCTGCGCCCCCTGGACCGAGCGGGCGAGGTTGTAGAACTCGACCAGATAGGCCTCGATGTCGCGCGGATTGGCCAGCACCCGGCGGATTTCGAGTCGCAGCGCCCGGCTGAGCTCGGCTTCCCATTCGCGGAGGAACGGTTCGGCCGTCGCGATCACGCATTCCTTGTTCGTGACCTGGACCGGCAGGATCTTGAAGCGGCTCGCGTAGGCGTTCGACATCACCTTGGTGACGGCGGCGAAGTCGATCTTGAAGGGGTCGATGTGCAGGTACGGCAGGCCGACCTTGCCGGCCAGCCACTCGGTCAGCGCCTCGAGGTGCAGCAGCTTCTTGGGCGAGCGGGGGTCCGGCCACTTCTGGTCGGCCAGCATGACGAGCGGGTGGACCGGGGTGCGCCGGGCGACCTGCTTGCCGAGCAGTTCGGCAGCCTGCTCCTGGGTGGCGAGGCCGTCGCGGACCAGATCGGCCACGATGGCGTCCAGTTCGAGCTTGCGATTGGCTGCGGGGTCAGCCCTGGCGGGCGCGGGCGTGTCCATGGGCGGTGAGAGGCTCCTTATTCGTATGGAATTATCTCATCGGCCAATATCGGCCAGTTCCCCGGTAGGGTTTAGGGGAAATTTCAGCGTCATCGGCCAGACGCCTGCGACGGACCGGCCGCGGGTCGCCACCGGGGGCCGCCGCCGTCGTTTCGCCCCCACATCCGCACGATTCCGGGCCGGATCCGGTGGCCGTGAACGCGCGCCGACGCTGCGGCGCTTCCTTCGGGCATCATACGCGCCGCCCGGGCCCGACCGCCGGGCGCGATACGAGGGCCCACGACAGGGCCCCGACACCCAGAAAACGATAACCGTCTCGGAGCACATCTCGTGGAAACCGCTCGCCACACCGACGTCCTGTTCGTCCTGCTGGGGGCCATCATGGTCCTGGCCATGCACTCCGGCTTCGCCTTCCTGGAGCTGGGTACCGTCCGGGGAAAGAACCAGGTGAATGCCCTGGTGAAGATCCTGACAGACTTCAGCGCCTCCACGATCGCCTACTTTTTCGTGGGCTACGGCGTGGCCTACGGCGCCGGCTTCCTGACCGGGGCCGACCAGCTCGTGGCAGGCAGTGGCTACGAGCTCACCAAGTTCTTCTTCCTGCTGACTTTTGCGGCGGCGATCCCGGCGATCGTGTCCGGCGGCATCGCGGAGCGCGCCCGGTTCTATCCCCAGCTCGCCGCGACGGCGCTGATCGTCGGCCTCGTGTACCCCCTGTTCGAGGGCATGGCCTGGAACAACCGGTTCGGCTTCCAGGACTGGGTCACCGGGACCTTCGGATTCGCCTTCCATGACTTTGCGGGCTCCGTCGTGGTCCATGCGGTCGGCGGCTGGATCGGGCTCGTGGCGGTGGTGCTCCTCGGGGCGCGGCGCGGGCGCTATCACAAGGATGGCGGCATCGCCTCCCATCCCCCCTCGAGCATCCCCTTTCTGGCGCTCGGTGCCTGGATCCTGACCGTCGGCTGGTTCGGGTTCAACGTGATGTCGGCCCAGACCCTCGACAAGATCAGCGGCCTCGTTGCCGTGAACTCCCTGATGGCGATGGCGGGTGGCACCCTCGTCGCGCTGGTCGTCGGCAAGAACGACCCCGGCTTCGTGCACAACGGGCCGCTGGCCGGCCTGGTGGCGGTCTGTGCCGGTTCCGATCTCATGCACCCGTTGGGGGCCCTGGTGACCGGCGGTATCGCCGGCGCATTGTTCGTGATTCTCTTTCCGGTCGTGCAGAACCGGTGGAAGATCGATGACGTGCTGGGCGTCTGGCCGCTGCACGGCCTGTGCGGTGCCTGGGGCGGAATTGCCGCGGGCATCTTCGGAGCGAAGGCACTCGGCGGTCTGGGCGGGGTGAGTCTCGCCGGACAGGCGGTGGGCACCGGACTCGGCATCGTCGTGGCACTTGTTGGCGGCGCCCTTGTCTACGGAGGGCTCAAGGCTGTCGTCGGCATCCGGCTGGACCCCGAGTCGGAGTTCAACGGGGCTGACTTGAGCATCCACAAGATCTCGGCCACGCCGGAGCGCGACCCCGTGCTGTAGCCTGGCAGTCCCTCTACGGAGCAGTTTCTTGTCGCAACCGGATCTCTCGAAACTCAGGCTCTCCCGCGCCCCGGACGGCGAGCTTGCCGTCGGCCGGCGCGGCCGGGCGCGACGATTGTTCCTGCCGGTGGTCCTGGTCGCCGCCGTCGCGGCGGCCGGGCTCTGGGGCTACCAGCGATTCCGCAATGCGCCTGTCGAGATCGAGCAGGCGACCGTCACGACGGCCTTCCCGTTCCAGAATCATGCCGTGCTCACCTCGACCGGCTACGTCGTCGCACAGCGCAAGGCTGCAGTGGCCTCCAAGGCGACGGGGCGGCTGGAGTGGCTCGGGGTGCAGGAAGGCAGCCGCGTCCGCAAGGGCGATGTCATCGCGCGCCTGGAGAACACCGACGTCTCCGCCGCGCGGGACCAGACCCGTGCCAGTCTCCAGGTGGCCCGCGCCAACCTGGAGCAGGCCCGCGTGGAACTCGCCGAAGCGCGCCGCGAGGCCGGCCGCTCCCTCGATCTCCTGCGCCAGAAGTTCGTGTCCGAAGCCGTCCACGATCAGGCGGTGGCCCGGGTCGACAAGGCCGCAGCCGCGGCGCGTTCTCTGGAGGCCTCCATCTCGGTCGCGCAGGCCAATGTGCGCGCGGCGGACGTCAGCGTGGAGCAGACGCTGATCCGCGCCCCGTTCGACGGTGTGGTGCTCACCAAGAGCGCTAACGTGGGCGATGTCGTCACGCCGTTCTCCTCCGCGCTGGACGCCAAGGGCGCCGTCGTCACCATGGCCGACATGGCGACCCTCGAGGTCGAGGCCGATGTGTCCGAATCGAATCTGTCGAAGGTACGCGTCGACCAGCCCGTGGAGATCCATCTCGATGCGCTGCCCGAGCGCCGGTTCGGCGGCACGGTCTCGCGCATGGTGCCCACGGTGGACCGTGCGAAGGCCACCGTGATGACGAAGATCCGCTTCGAGGCGCTCGACGCTGCGGTGCTGCCGGAAATGAGCGCGAAGGTCACGTTCCTCTCGCAGCCGGTCACCGATGCGGATCGGCAGGCCCGCACCGCGGTCAATCCGGACGCCGTCGTGAAGCGGACGGACGGAGATGCCGTGTTCGTGGTCAGGGATGGCCTCGCGCGGGCGACGCCCGTGAGAATCGGCGGCAAGCTCGGCGACCTGGTCGAGGTCGCGTCGGGACTCAGTCCCGGCGACAAGGTGGTGCTGCGTCCCGGGCCCAAGATCGTGGACGGCGTCCGCGTGAAGGCTGCGGGCAAGTAGCCGCGCTGCTGCCATCGTGACCGACGTCATCGTCCGGATCCGCGGTCTGGCCAAGTCCTACCGGCGCGGCGGGCAGTCCGTGCCGGTTCTCGAGGACCTGGACCTCGACATCCGCAGCGGCGACTTCCTCGCGCTGATGGGACCGTCGGGCTCGGGCAAGAGCACGCTGCTCAATCTGATCGCCGGCATCGACAAGCCGGATCGCGGCACGCTCGAGGTGGAGGGCGTCGACATCACGCGGCTCGGCGAGTCGGACCTCGCCCGGTGGCGGGCGAGTCACGTGGGCTTCATCTTCCAGTTCTACAACCTGCTGCCCGTCCTCACTGCGCTGGAGAACGTGGAACTCCCGCTGGTGCTCACCTCGCTCGGTCGGCGGGAGCGGCGCGAGCGGGCGGAACTCGCCCTGTCGATGGTCGGCCTGTCGGACCGCGTGAAGCACTACCCCTCGGAGCTCTCGGGCGGACAGCAGCAGCGCGTCGCCATCGCCCGGGCGATCATCACGGACCCGACGCTGCTGGTGGCCGACGAGCCCACCGGCGATCTCGATCGCGTCTCGGCAGGCGAGATCCTGGACCTGATCGGGCGCCTCAACAGTGAACTCGGCAAGACCATCATCATGGTCACCCACGACCAGCGGGCGGCCGAGCGGGCGCACTCCATCGTCAATCTCGAGAAGGGCGCGCTCGTGCGCGCGACGTAGACCGTGTTTCTGCGACTCGTCCTGCGCAACGCCCTGCGCCACAAGCTGAGAACCGCGCTCACCGTCCTGGGCCTCGTGGTGGCGATCCTCGCGTTCGGACTGCTCGCGACGGTGGTCGATGCGTGGTACGCCGGCGCGGAGGGCGCTTCGGCCACGCGACTCATCACACGCAATGCGATTTCTCTGGTGTTCCCGCTGCCCACGACCTACCGCGAAAAGCTTCGCGGCGTGGACGGCGTGACCGACATCACGACCAGCAACTGGTTCGGCGGCGTGTACATCACCGAGAAGAACTTCTTCCCGCAGTTTGCTGTGGACGGCGAGTCGTACTTCCGCGTGTACCCCGAGTTCGTGATCCGCGATGCGGAGTACAAGTCCTTCATGCGCAACCGCAAGGGCGCGATCGTGGGGCGCAAGCTGGCCGACACCTATGGCTGGAAGGTCGGCGACGTGGTGCCGTTGCGCGGGACCATCTATGCGGGTAACTGGGCGTTCGAGGTGGAGGCCATCTACGACGGGCGCGACGCGAAGACGGACACCTCCCAGTTCTTCTTCCACTGGGCGTATCTCAACGAGACGGTGAAACGGCAGATGCCGCGCCGCGCGGACACGGTCGGCGTCTACATTGTCAACATCGCCGATCCCGGGCGCGCGGCGGAATTGTCGATGGGCATCGACGAGCAATTTCGCAACTCCCTCGCCGAGACGCTCACCGAGACCGAAAAGGCATTCCAGCTCGGCTTCGTCTCCATGACCGAGGCCATCGTGGTCGCCATCCGCGTGGTGTCCTATCTGGTCATCTTCATCATCATGGCAGTGATGGCCAACACGATGGCGATGAGCGCGCGCGAGCGGCTGTCCGAGTATGCGACGCTGAAGGCGCTCGGGTTCCTGCCGCGTCGCATCGGCTCGCTCGTGTTCGGCGAGTCGCTGATGATCGCGGCGATCGGCGGCAGCCTCGGCGTCGCCCTCACGTTTCCGGTGGCGGCGAAATTCGGTCAGGCGATGGGATCGCTGTTCCCGGTGTTCAACGTCTCGCCGGAAACCGTCCTGCTGCAGGCGGCCTGCGCCACGACCATCGCGGTGGTGGCGGCCATCGTGCCCGCCATCAAGGCGAGCCGGGTGCGTATCGCCGAAGGCCTGCGCGCGGTCGGCTGAACGGCGGCGACGGACTCCATGGCCATTCCCATCTCCTACAGCCTGCGCAATCTCTGGGCGCGCAAACTGACGACGGCGCTCACGGCCGGGGGCATGGCGCTCGTCGTGTTCGTGTTCGCGACGGTACTGATGCTGGAACAGGGACTCCGGCAGACGCTGGTGTCCACCGGCGCGTACGACAACGCGCTGGTGATCCGGCGGGCGGCCGGTACCGAGGTCCAGAGCGCGGTCGATCGCACCCAGGCCGCCGTGCTGGAGAGCCGGCCCGAGGTGGCGCTCGGCCCCGACGGTGTGCCGCTCGTGTCGAAGGAGGTCGTGGTGCTGATCTCGCTCGGCAAGAAGGGGTCGGGCAAGCCATCCAACGTCGTGATCCGCGGCGTGGGCGACGCGGGCCTGACGCTGAGACCGCAGGTGAAGATCGTCGAGGGGCGAACGTTTCGTCCCGGCAGTTCCGAGATCATCGTGGGGCGCAGCATCGAGGAGCGATTCTCCGGCGTCGCGCTGGGCGAGCGCCTGCGGTTCGGCATGCGCGAGTGGACGATCGTCGGCCTGTTCGATGGCGGGCGCAGCGGGTTCGATTCCGAGATCTGGGGCGACGCCGACCAGATGATCCAGGCGTTCCGCCGGTCCATGTTCTCCTCCGTGCTCGTGCGCCTCAACGATGCGTCGGCGTTCGATTCCTTCACCGCGGCCCTGACCGACGATCAGAGGCTCACGCTCGAGGCGAAACGCGAGACGGTGTTCTACGCCGAGCAGTCGGAGACGCTGGCCCGCTTCATCCGCATCCTCGGCCTCACGCTCTCGATCATCTTCTCGATCGGCGCAGTCATCGGCGCGATGATCACGATGTACGCGTCAGTGGCGAACCGAACGGCCGAAATCGGCACGCTGCGGGCGCTGGGTTTCCGGCGCGGGAGCATCCTCCTCGCGTTCCTGTTCGAGTCCCTCCTGCTTGGCGTGATCGGCGGTGCCATCGGCGTGGCAGGCGCTTCGACCATGCAACTCATCACTATCTCGACGGTCAATTGGCAGTCTTTCGCGGAGCTGGCGTTCAGCTTCGACCTGACGCCGGGCATCGTCTTTGCCGCCATGACGTTCGCGGTAGGCATGGGTTTCCTTGGCGGTGTGCTGCCGGCAGCGCAGGCTTCGAGGATGGCGATCGTGGATGCCCTTCGGGCTGCCTGACGGTCTCTATACCTGGTGCCTTGTCCGGTTTCCGGACAGGCGTTAGTCTTCCCGGCCCCTCGTAGGACGAGCGGGGCTTCCTAGAGTGGAGTAAAGAGAAAATGATCCGGATGCAAATCCCAGTGCTCGGCCTGATCGCGCTCACGGCCGCCGGGCCGGTCCTGGCGGAGGACGACGGGAACGACTTCCTGCAGCTGATGAACCGGCCCAAGGCCCGCGAACTCGCACAGCGATACATCGACAACGCGGCCGACAAGTGGGACGGCAGCGTATTCTGTACACCCGAGGAGAACCGCGCGGATGCGCGCTTCGCCGCGGTGAAGGCCTACCTCGAAGGCCACCCGAACGACCTCTGGCGCCCGCAGCGCTACCTGATCATCCAGGGACTGCGCGCCGCGTTTCCCTGCAGCAAATCCTGAGTTTCCGATCCCGGGGGGGAGCATGAAAATCGTAGAAGTGAAGGTCCATCCGCTGCGCACGCCGCTCGACACGCCGTTCGCGTTTTCGCAGGGATGGGTGAAGGCGCGGTCCGCCACGATCGTGGAGGTCATCACCGACGAGGGCATCACGGGCTGGGGGGAAGCCTTCGCCCAGGGCTTGGAGCCGCCGCAGATCGCGGCTGCTGTCATCAGCTCGGCTCTTGCCCCGCTCGTCATCGGGCAGGACCCGCTCGCGACGGAAGTCCTCTGGCACCGCATGTATCACGCCTCGCGCGACTATGGCCGCAAGGGCAGCGTCGTGTCCGGCATCAGCGCGATCGACATGGCGCTGTGGGACATCGCCGGCAAGGCGTACAGCGTGCCCGTGCATCGTCTGCTCGGCGGCGCCTTCCGGACGAAGGTGCAGGCCTACGCCACCGGTTTCTATCGCATCTCGGGGCAGGGCGAGGCGAAGCGACTCGGGGAGGAGGCCATCGCCCACTACGAGGCCGGCTTCCGCGCCATGAAGGTCAAGCTGGGGTACGGCGTCCAGGACGACCTCACCGTGATGCGCGAGATCGGTCGCAGTCTCGCCGGTCGCGGCGTCACCCTCATGGTCGACACCAATCACGCGTACGGCGTGGGCGACGCCATTCGGCTGGGCTACGGCCTCGCCGAGTACAACCTGCGCTGGTACGAGGAGCCCGTGGCGCCGGAGCACATCGCAGGCTATCGCGAGGTGCGCAGCCGGCTCTCCATGCCGATCGCCGGCGGCGAGAACGAGCACACGCTCTACGGATTCCGAGATTTTCTCGGCGCCGGTGCCGTGGATATCGCGCAGCCGGACCTCGGGTCGGTCGGCGGGTTCACGGCGTGCCGCCACGTGGTCGCCCTCGCGCAGGCGCATGGTGTGCAGATCAATCCGCATGTGTGGGGCTCCGCAATTGCGCAGGCCGCGTCTTTGCAGATGATCGCCGCCGTGCCAGTTGCCCATCACAGTGTGTTTGCGGAAGAACCGATCTTCGAGTACGACCGCTCATCGCATCCCTTCCGTCAGTTCCTGGTGAAGGAACCGGTGACGCAGGTCGATGGCTGGGTGGACATTCCGCAGCGTCCAGGCCTCGGTGTGGAGGTCGATCGAGCGGTGCTGGACAAGTACCGCATCGCCTGACCGGGCGGTTTTGGTGCGGATATCAGAGCCTCTGCACCTGCCCCGGGCGCCGCGGCGCTGCCGGGAAAGGTCAAGTCTCTGATTGCATGAAGCTACTTCGCTGGCATATCGATTGCTGAATAAAGGCTCGGTGTCAGGTGGTCCGCCTTCCCGCGGCTCACTTGCCCACCGAGATCCTCCGTGACTTCAAGCCTGCCCTTTGTGGCAGGCTTTTTTTTCGACCGGATCCCCGGAAAGCACAACGGCCGCGTTAGCGGCCGTTGTTCCGTGACGGGACGACGACGCGTCAGGCGGACTTGCGACGCAGGCGCGCACCCGCCCCGACCAGGGCGAGTCCGCCGGCCATGAGCGCGTAGGTGGACGGCTCGGGGACGGGCGTGATCGTGACCCGGTCGTCGGCGCTGAACGTGAGGCCCGTGTTGCAGCAAGGGCCGTTGTAGTAGGCGATCCGGAATGTGGAGTAGCCCTCGGGCAGCGCCACGTCGACGATGGTCTCGGCGTAGCTCTGGTCTCCCGGGCGGGAAATGACGAGATTGCCGTTCACGAACAGGTAAGCGCCGTCGTCGGAACCGAGGTAAAGGGGAAACTCGCCCGCCGTACCAGCGTAGAGAAAGCCGGTGATCTCCGCGCCGAACTGCTGGCTTGCAAGCGGCCAGCCGACCACGTCGCTGTTGTCTTGATTGCTGAAGAACCCGATGTAGTCGCTCTCGAACTCGTTCAACTGGGCGCCAAAGGTGACGTCACTGCCCGTGTCGTTCGGGGCGGCGAAGATCTTGACGGTGAAGCCTGCCTGGGCAGAAAGGGGGGCAAGCAAAGCGGCGGCGCAGACGGCCGCAGAAGCGAGGAAGGTACGCACGTGGGTCTCCTTTTTTTTGGGTGGGTCCCGGTTGCCGGGGACCCCCGGGTTCCGCTTGACCAGGTAACAAATATGAAGCCGAAACTACCAGAACGTCAAGTTCTCTGTATGGTTTCAGCGATCGTGGTGCATCTTCCCTGGGGCGTGCTACCTTCCGATCCAGAGACCGGGTCCAAGCCCGGCGCGACGCGCAGCCCCTCCGGGGGGAGGTGATCCCTGATGTTCGAGCTTTTTCGATGTGTACCGGTCCTTCTGCCGGCTCTTGTCTTGGCGGCATGCGGCGGTGGAGGCGGGGGTGGAGCCGGCGTTCCGCCCGCGGTACCGAGCGGCTTGGGCCCGTCTGCGACTGGCAGTGCGACCGCAGTCGTCCTCTCCACGGACGTGACTCCGGCTCGGCAGGAGGCCGGGGTGCCGGGCAGCGTCTCGCCCTTTGTCGGGATCCTGTTCCCGTTGTACCCATTCGTGACGTCCGGCAGGGCCTCCGGGTCGCGGACGGAAGCCGCCGACGGGACTCTGACCATTTCGTTTCCTGTGGACTTGCTGGGGGACGAAGGACGGCGTGTGGTCTTCACACCCCGGGCCGACTTCGCCCGGACCGCCGAAGACCTCACCGTTACGTGGGGGGACTACGTCTACGCCGACGGCTGGGCCGATACGGACATCGGGTTTGTTCTGCAGCACGCCCGCGTCGGGGCCATCCTGGCGCCGGTGGGCGATGGTGTTCTGGCCAGCCCCTTCTTCTACGGTTTCGAGACTCCCCTGAGCCGGATACCCGTGACGGGCGGGGCCCACTACCTCGGACAGGCGTTCGGGTTCAACGCCGGGACGAGATCACCGGGGGTGCTCCTGGGCGAGGTCGCGCTGACGGCTGACTTCTTTCGCAACAGCATTCGCGGCCGGATCTACGACATTTCGATCGCAAGCGACTCTGGCGTGTCGACCCCCCTGGGCCTGGAAGTCGTGCTGTCCGGTTTCGTGGACCGGGTGCCCGACCCCGAGCGTGCTCGGCTTGAGGGCGGCCTCTTGATACAGGATGTCGCCACCGGGGCGGAGGTCGCCGGTGCGGGCGGCTTCTACGGACGCTTTTTCGGGCCGGAAGCGGAAGAACTCGCGGCGACCTGGACGGCCGTCTCGCCGGAAGTCGACATCTGGGGTGCTTTCGGTGCCCGAACCATCTCCGGGGTGGATGCGTCGGGGCATCTCGGTCCGTCCCGCCTGTTCGCCGCGCCGGGGGGCGGCGTGCTCCGCGATGCCGAGAACGGCTTCGTGCCCGGGTTTCGCGGCCTGCCGGATGCGTCCCCCGCCTTCTCGATCCGGCGGGACGAGCGGAGCTACTTCTGGTTCAGCCATTCGCCGTCCCAGAACGACAGTCTCCAGGTCTTCCTTCCGGGTGACGTCTCGATGGCGTCCGATCGTCAATGGACTCTTGCTCGAGGGAACGTCCGGTTCGAGGAGTCGGCGAGCGGATCGCTGCTCGCGCGGTTGGGGACCGGCGGACCTCTCCTGGAGTACTCCCGCTACGGGTGGTACTCGGCGGGCGCGATCGGGCCCGAGCCGTTTCATCGCGGACTGCTCACTCCCGCGTCCGCCGTAGCGGCGGACGCCCGTATCCAGTACCTCGGCAGCACCGACCTTCTCGTGCTTTCCAACTCCTTCCCGCCGACCCTATCTGATACGACGATCCAGGCGCAGGTGTCGCTCGCCATCGACCGGGTCGCCGGCGCGACGACGGGCAAGTTGTCCGCCTTCACCTCCCTCGATGCGCTCGGGCGCATCACGGCTCACGACCGTATTCCGTGGTTCGTTGTACTGGGCGGCGCGCCGACCGAGTCGGAGGGCGCGCTGACGGTGTCGGCAGGGCTGATGTTCGCAACGGATCCGTCACGGCAGATCGTCGGTGCGCTCTATGGACCGCAGGGTGAAGAACTCGCTGGCACCTTCTGGATGGGCGAGGAGAAGGGGGCCTTGGGTGCTGTGCGCGCGGACCTCCTGCCCAGCGTCTCTGCGCCCTGGGCGGCGCGGGACGGCGCGCCGGCCTGGACCATGACGGCGTTGGCGCGGCAGATGGTGTTCGACGGGGCAGGTCTCGTGTCGGACATCGTGTCCCGGCCAGGGGTCGAGACGACGCTCGCCTCCCGGGCTGACGGGGGCGTCACCCTGCGTATCGCGGAGCCAGGCGGAACGCGGACGCTGGAGTACGCGAGGACGTCACTTCAACACGACTACTACGGCGGTCTGCGACCGGGGGCACCCGGAGGACTGACGGACAAGGGGATCGGCTTCCTGACCGGTGCGACCGATGGCGTGGAACTGAGTACGGGACGCGTCGTGGAACTCGATCACACCCGTTTCGGCTACTGGGCGGAAACGGCAGGCGCCGGTGGCACGCAGACATTCACACCGTTCGCCGGGGGGGCGGAAACGCCGATCGCCCAGGTCCCCACGGCGGGCGTGGCGACCTACTCCGGCGCGATCGTCGGTACCTCCGTGTTCTTCGGCCAGCTGGTCCGCTTCTCCGGAGACCTCGGCCTGCGGGCCGACTTTGGGGCGGGCACACTCACGACTGTGAACGCGCCTTCGCTCCAGGGATACGCGCTCAACGGTCCCAATGCCGGATCGTCGATCCAGCCGGGATTCCTTGCACTCGATTTCTCGGGAACCATCGCGGGGAACGCCATCCGGGGAGCCGTGGACGGCGGCCCCACGGCGGGCCTGCACACCTGGAACGGCAGCTTCGACGGACGGTTCCACGGGCCCTACGCGGCCGAAGCTGCCGCCGTCTGGACGGTGGAACGATCCGACGGAAACATCCGGGCGTGGGGAAGCTTCGGCTTGAGCCGATGAGCCCGGCGCAGGCCGGGCGAGGTCGTGCTTGATCGCCGAGCGACGGGGCAGGATCATCCGGTCTTTGCGAGGTCCCTGCGCCCGGTGCAAGCGAACACCGTGGCTGCAGCGACCCTGTCGATCGAGCCTCTCCTGAATCCCTTTCGTTTCTTCGAATCGCTGGTCCCCGGTACGGCCGTTCCGCCGGGTACGGTCACGCCTGCCTCGGGGCCACCGGGCACCCTCTGGGCGTTCTACCGCCACTTCCTGAAGCAGCACCCGCGCGTCTACGGCGGCATGCTCGCCGCGAGTCTTGCGGTGGCGCTGCTCGACATGATCGTGCCCCTGTTCATCGGGCGGCTGGTGGGCATCATGACCGCGCCCGACCCGAAGGCGGCGCTGGCGCATGGGGCCAACGTGCTGCTTGTGCTGGCGGCGCTGTTCCTCCTGGCGCGACCGGTCGCCATCCTCGTCGACTGCCTGATGCGGCTGAACGCCGTGCTGCCCGGTGTCACGACGGAGATCCGCTGGCAGAACCACTGGCACGTGGTGCGCCAGTCCTGGACCTTCTTTCAGAACGACTTCGCCGGGCGCATCGCCAATCGCGTGATGAACACGGCCAACTCGCTGCGCGAGAGCGTCGTGTCGTGCATCCGCGCGATCTGGTACATCCTCGTGTACGGGCTCACGGCGCTGGTGGTGATGGTGTTCTCGCATCCGCTGCTGGCGATTCCCACGCTCGTCTGGATGGCGACGTACGTGCTGTTCCTGCGCACGTTCGTGCCGCGCATGCGCGACCTGTCGCGCGCGAGTTCCGAAGCGCGTTCCCAGGTCATGGGGCGCGTGGTGGACAGCTACACGAACATTCTCACCGTGAAGCTCTTCGCCCGTTCCCGCGACGAGGACGCCCACGTGCGCGAGAGCCTCGACGAACACGCGAAGCGCATGCAGGCCCACATGCGGTGGAGCACGCTGTTCGTGTTCTCGCTGGCTCTCATCAACATTCTTCTGGTTGCGGGCACCGCGCTGCTCGGCGGATGGCTGTGGATCGAAGGCCGCGTGAGTGCGACGGAAGTGGCGACCGCGATCCCGCTCGCCTGGCAGATCGCCAACATGGCGGGCTGGGTGAGCTGGGAGGTGAGCGGCATCTTCGAGAACGTCGGCGTGGTGCAGGAAGGCATGGACAGTATCGCGCGGCCGCTCGCTCTGCTCGATGCGCCCGACGCGAAGCCGCTCGCCGTCACGCAGGGCGAAGTGCGGTTCGAGTCGCTGCGCTTCAGCTATGGTCGCGGACTCCAGCCGGGCACGGCCGTGATCGACGGACTCGACCTCGTGGTCCGGCCCGGTGAGCGCGTCGGACTCGTCGGACGCAGCGGCGCCGGCAAGTCGACACTCGTGAACCTGCTGCTCCGATTCCACGACACGGAGGGCGGGGCCATCCGCATCGACGGCCAGGATGTCCGCTCGGTGACGCAGGAAAGTCTTCGGGCCGCCATCGGCATGGTCACGCAGGACACGTCCCTGCTGCACCGTTCCATTGCCGAGAACATCCGTTACGGACGGCCCGAGGCCACCGATGCCGAGGTCGAATCAGCCGCCCGCCGAGCCCACGCGCACGAGTTCATTCTCGGTCTGCGGGACTGGAAGGATCGGGCCGGCTACGAAGCCCACGCGGGTGAGCGCGGCGTGAAGCTCTCCGGCGGCCAGCGCCAGCGTGTGGCGCTGGCGCGCGTCATTCTCAAGGACGCCCCGATCCTCGTGCTGGACGAAGCCACCTCTGCGCTCGACAGCGAGATCGAGGCCGCGATCCAGGAACAGCTCGACGATCTCATGGCCGGCAAGACCGTCATCGCCATCGCGCACCGGTTGAGCACGATCGTGCGCATGGACCGGCTCGTGGTGATGGATCAGGGCCGCATCGTGGAGAGCGGTCCGCATGACGCGCTGCTGCAGTCGGGCGGCCTGTACGCGCAGTTGTGGAAGAGGCAGTCGGGCGGGTTCCTCGCGGAGGACGTGACGGGGTGATCCGTAGCCCGGGGTCTCCCCGGGCTGATCGAGCCGGCGTCGCCCGGAGAGCCACCGCCCCCGGGCGGAGCCCGGCTACGAACCGGGAGGGGAAGGGAGAAGGGCCCCGTAGCCCGGACGAGCGCCGAACGCGCGACTCCGTGGACACGCTCCACACCCGCGGTCTTCGCGACCGCAAACTGCGGCAGAATGCGGGGCTCGACTCTCCGACCGCCCAAAGATCCATGAGCACTTCCCCCTCGCAGTCCACCTTCAAGGTCTTCATCGACGGCGAAGCCGGTACCACCGGTCTCGGCATTCGCGATCGCCTCGCGACGATGCCCCGCATCGAGGTACGCAGCATCGACCCCGCACTGCGCAAGGACCCGAAGGCGCGCGCGGCGCTGATGGCCGAAGTGGATGTGGTGATCCTGTGCCTGCCCGACGCTGCCGCGAAGGAATCGGTCGCGCTCGCGGCGACGCTCGGCGATCGTGCGCCGAGAATGCTCGATGCCAGCACGGCGCATCGCGTGAGCGAAGGTTGGATATACGGGTTTCCGGAACTCGACGCCGAGCAGCCCGCCCGCATTGCCGCCGCCACCCACGTCGCCAACCCTGGCTGCTACCCCACGGGCGCGATCGCGCTCATGCGACCCCTCGTGGATGCCGGCGTGCTGCCATCCGACTATCCGGTGGCCGTGCACGCGGTCAGCGGCTATAGCGGCGGCGGCAAGTCGATGATCGAGGCGTACGAATCCGGCAACCCGCCCGCGTACGAATTGTACGGTCTCGCGCTCGCACACAAGCACGTACCTGAGATGACCCGCTATAGCCGGCTCAGCCGCGCGCCGATCTTCGTGCCTTCGGTCGGGCGGTTTCGTCAGGGCATGCTCGTGTCCGTCGCGCTTCACGCGGACCTGTTACCGGGCAAGCCCTCACGGCGTCAGGTCGAGGAGATGCTCGAGCGGCGTTATGCCGGTAGTCCCTTCGTGAGCGTCGTGGCCGTGGGGCCCGACGACAGCTTCAAGCTGGAGCCCGAGGCACTCAATGAAACGAATCGCCTCGAGTTGCGTGTGTACGGCAACGATGACGTCGGGCAGATCCTGCTCGTGGCGCGGCTCGACAACCTCGGCAAGGGGGCGTCGGGCGCAGCGGTGCAGAACCTGGAGGTGATGCTGGGGTTGTGAGCGGCGTCCCCGGAGTCGGCGCTGGCGCGCCTCGTCCAGGTGACGTCGTAGCCCGGAGGGAGCGAAGCGGAGTCCAGGGGCGGCGGGCGGTCGCGCAGATTTTCCCGGAGTCGGCGCTGGCGCGCCTCGTCCGGGCTACGCGATTCCCGGGTCCTTGGCGACGTAACCGTACGTCCGGTTGCTGCGCAATTCGCCGGCGGCGACCCACCGGCGCTTCATCTCCGCGAGGTGGTCGTCTTTCAGCGAGGCGTAGGCGCTCTCGGGCTTTACCTTGTAGAGCTTCGCCGCGTTGAGTCCGAAGATCTTCCGCTTCAGTTCGCCATCGGCCGCGCCGAGCTGGGTCTTCCAGCCGTGCCGCTTCGCCATGTCCTCGGGAATCTCCAGCCGTCGCAGTGCTTCGATCTGCCATTGCGGGCTGCCGTACCAGACGGAGTCGGTGCCCCACAGCACGTGGTCGGCGCCCATCTCGTTCACCAGCTGACCCAGGAAAGCCGCGCAGAAGCGCGGGCTCGCCACCGCCGAGTTGGCAAAGGCCGACCCGATCTCCGCGTACACGTTGGTAAGACCGTGCTCCGCGGGAATGCGCGCGAGGTCGGTGGACCAGCGGATCCAGCCGCTCTTCTCGAATTCGGCGAGTTCCAGGTCCGGCTTCTCCAGGAGCGGGCGCATCGCGGAGTGGTAGATCACGAAATTGAGCTGCGGCCAGTCCTTCGCGGCCTTGGCGACATCCCACACCGTCGCGTACTGCCAGACATCCTTCCACGACTGTTCGTAGTCGCGGGGCATCAGGCCCTTGTGGATGCAGATCGTCGTGATGCCGGCCTTCACGGCCTTCTCGTAGAACGGGTAGACGACCTTCTCGTCGTCGAGCCGCCAAGCCGAGCCGGACTTGGTGGGGAACGAAGGATCGCCGGTGGTGTAGCCCTTCCAGGAATCCGGCTTGTACTCCTCGATGGCCTTGTCCACTTCGTCCAGCCAGCCCGGCTGGCCGGGGCTGATGACCGTGTGCGCGAACAGTCGCTTCGATCCCGCCACGGAATTGACGAGGCTTCGTGCATCACGGATCTGGTCGTTGAACAGGAAGTAGTAGTCCGGATTGTCGAAGGTGGCCGACGACAGCAGCGCGAGCTTGGTATCGCTGTCCATGAACACTTCGCGCAGGTAGTTCTCGAACTTCATCCGCGCGATGGTCATGGGCGACTTCTTGAGCGCCGGGTTCCAGTGTTCGGCCGCGTACTTCGCGAGATTGAGAATGCGCTCCCGGGTGTAGTCGTCGCGCACGAAGTGCGTCTGCACGTCGAAGATGAACTGGCCCGACAGCCCTCGCGCGCGAGCGTCCGCGACATCGCGGTCCGCGGCCTCGGCCTCGGAGACGTCCCACACGGGGCCGAACACCTGGTTCATCGCGAGGAACGCGGTGGCCATGCCCGAGGCCGTGCGGAGGAAGTCCCGCCGTTCCAGGCCCTGCCGGCTGGCGAAGCGGTCGCCCAGGGATTTCACGAGGGCCTCGACGCGGCGCTGGTCCTCGGTCTGGGGCATGGGATTGAACTCGCCGTTCGAAACGATCTGCGTGGGAACGGGCGCGTCGAACGCGGCTTCGTCTGCGGGGGCGACCCGGGTGATCTCGTCGTCGGACAACCAGCCGGTGGGTTTCTCGCTCATGCACTCCTCCATCGATGCCGTCGTCCGGTCGGACGATCTTTGCGCGAGTGTACTCGCGAGTCGGCCGCAATGTAGGCAGAGCGGCCGGTCGCCGCTTCCCGCCCGATGGCGAGGCGCCCGCAGGCGGCCGCTGACATGCCATCGGGCTGGCCGGTGCGGCAATTTGTCGCATTGACGCTCCGTCGACACTTGCGCCATCGTTCACGTCGCGAAGAAAAATGTTCGCTGCTCGTGCGTCACGCGGCCGCGGCCTTCGCCCGACAACACGTGGAAACCGTCATGAAAAGAACTTTTCCGGAGAACCTGATTCTGGCCGGTGTGCTCGGCGTCTCGCTTCCTGCCGCCGCCCACATCGAGTACTACGATCTCAATCAAGGGTTGCAGATTGCATCCCTCACCGCGGCCGGGAGGGCGCTGGTCGGCAACAGTCTCCCCATCTCCGATCCCGTCTACTGGACCGTCGCCTACCAGAACTCCACCGACTCCGGAGAGACCTGGGTTTCGCGCGGTGGCTCGTATGCATCGGGCACGTGGGGCCATGACCTCACCGTGGTCAACATGGACAGTTCGTCCTGGACCGACGGCCTGCGGACCAACCTTGCCGGAGGAGCGAATCTCCTGGGCGACAGCCACAAGCTCGGCTTCGCCAATTTCCACCTGGACAAGGCGTCCAACGTGAGTATCACCGTGTCGGACGCGCTCGCTGGCTCGGGCTACGGGCTCAATCCCTCGATCTCGCTGTTCCGGGGTTCCATCGTGTATCAGGCTCACGATGGTGCGGGCGTGGACCCTCTCAATCCGCGGATGGCAACGCCGCCCTTTTCTCGCGTGCAGAGCGTCAAGGACGCGGGCAGCGTGGTCGACTCCCAGGGCATCGCCTCTCCCTACCGCAACACCGTGCTTCCCGCCGGCATCGAGTACATCGGCCAGTTCGACGCACTGGGCGGGTGGAGCGCGGGCAACGAGTCCGGGGACTGGAGCGCGGTGGAGTTCCTTGCGGCGGCCACGGGTTTCGTCAATCCGAACGGCACGGGCGAGGGCAACGCGAACGCCAATTCGCTGACGGACCTGCTCCTTGGCCCGGGGAACTACATCATCGCCTTCGGCGGCAATGCCACACCGGTGAGCTACGCCAATCTGCGGTCCGGGAACATGTATCCGTTCGGTGCCGTCAGCGGCTTCACGGCCACGCTGACCGTCGACGTGGCGGCCGTACCCGAGCCGGAGACCTGGGCCATGCTGGTCGGGGGTCTGGCGCTCGTGGGTGTGACGGTCCGGCGCAAGCGTCGCTGACGCCGACGGTGCCTGGCGTGTGCGAGGCGACGATCTGCCAATCGTCGCCTTTTTTCTTCGGCTGTCCGCTATGCGTGTAGCGCGCGGCGTCGCGGCGTTGGCGGCGATCGGCGTCCTTGCGCACGCGCAGGCTGCGGACCCGCCCACCGTTCCGGACTGTGCTCTCGTAAGTCTCAGCGACACGTCTCGGCCCGTTCCGCTGAGCGACTTGCGCGGGCGGGTGGTCCTGGTGGACTTCTGGGCATCCTGGTGCGCCCCGTGCGCGAAATCGTTCCCGTACCTCAATGGGCTGGACCGCGCCTACCGCGATCGCGGGCTCACAATCGTCGGCATCAACGTCGACGAACGCCCCGAGGATGCGCGCCGATTCCTGGCTCGCTTCCCCGCGAGCTTCACGATTGCCGCGGATCGCACAGGCCAGTGTCCGGAGCGCTTCGATGTGCGTGCGATGCCGTCTTCGTTCCTGGTCGACCGGAACGGGCGCATCCGGCACGTGCAGCTGGGATTTCGTTCGGAGGAGGCGGGCGTGATGCGTCAGCGCATCGAGGCGCTGCTGGACGAACCGCGACGGTCTTCACCATGAAGGCGCCGCTCCGTTTCGTCCTGCGCGTTGCTCATCGCTGCCTTTCGCCGGCGCTACTGATCGTGCCCTGTGTGGTGACAGCGGCCTGCGCCCCGGTGCAGGCATGGGAGCGCGGCAATCTCGCGAAGCCGCAGATGGCCGTCGACCCCCATCCGACGCAGAAGACGATTCGTGATCACATCCACCGCAGCCGGGAAGCCTCGTCCGCGGGGGACGCCGCGCAGCGCGGCGCCGGCTGCGGCTGCTACTGAGCATGGACGCATCGGGGGTCTCCCGACCGCAACGCCAGCTTCGCGCCTGTTCGGCATGAGTGCGCCGCTTCGCCGCGATGCGGGCGACACCGTGAGGCACCGGCTGGTCCGTCGTCTCCACCTTGTCGTGCAGCGTGTGCTGCAACGCGTGGGCCACAGGCTTCGCCGCGGAAGGGGAATCCATCGCCACGCCGCCGCACAGGCACGGGTCGCAGGGGGCGGAGCGCGGGCTGCACTGACGCTGGCCGCACTGTCCCTCCCGGGGCTGTCCATCGGCGCCGACATCGGCGAGGTCGAGCTTCACTACAGCCGCTACGAGGAGGGCGGGCGCTCCGCATGGCGCGGTCCCTCCGGCAATGTGCGCAGTCTCCAGCCGTTGCGCGTGGAGAGCATGCACGGTCGCGCGAACCTGCAGCTGTCCGACCGGGCAAAGCTGTCCTTCGGATTCCTGCAGGACACCTGGTCCGGCGCCACGCCGATCCTCACGTCGCCGGAAGCCTTTCTCACCGTTACCGGGGCCTCCGCCTATCCCCTCTCGGATTCGCGTGTGGATCGGGCGCTCATTCCCTACGGACTCGCGGCAGGGGGCGGGCGCGCACCTCAGCCGACGCTCGTTCACATGATGACGGCCGCTTCCGCGGAGACGCGCAGACAGGCGGATATCGTCGCCACCCGCGAGTGGAACGACTTCACGCTCGACCTGCGCTTCGGCGGGTCCGAGGAGCCGGACTACCGCTCGCGCTTCGGCAACGTCACCGGGGCCTGGGACTTCAACCGCAAGCTCACGACGCTCACGGCGACGGCGGGCTATTCCGGCAGCACCATCGACGCCAACCTAGGCCCGTCCACCGACTGGATCGACTACGGCCGGTATCGGGGCGCGACGCAGGGCCCGACCATCGTCGATACGGAGCAGGGCGGCCTCGTCGTGCAGCGCTTCAAGGGCGAGCGGAAAGACTGGAGCGGTGGTCTGGGCCTGAAGCAGGTGCTCGACCGGAACTCGTTCGCGTCCTTCGGTCTCGGCTACAGCCGCGATTCGGGCTTTCTCGAGAATCCGTACAAGCTGGTGATGGTGGGTTTCGCCGACCCTGCCACGCCGCCCGTGCTGTTCGGCGGCCTGTGGCTCACGCGCATCTTCAACATCGCCGAGAGCCGGCCCGACACGCGCACCCAGTGGTCGCTCAGCGCGCGCTATGCGCGCTACTTCCCCGCCGTCGACGGCGCGCTCCAGGCCGATGTCCGCGGGGCCCGCGACGACTGGGGTGTCCGCTCCCTGACTGTCGAGGCGCTGTGGAGCCAGGCCGTGGCGGATCGCTGGCTCGTCACGCCCCGCCTGCGCTACTACACCCAGAGCGCGGCTGACTTCTACCAGCCTTACGCGCTTCTGGCGATGCGCGCTCCCACGAATGCCGGCGGTCGCCTCGACTTCTCGCGCGTGCCGCTGCAGCACTACTCGAGCGACCACCGGCTGTCGGCCTTCGGCGCCGTGAGCGCAGGGGTGTCCGCCACGCGTGAACTCGGCCGCGGCATGCGCTTCGAGTTCGGCGCGGAGCACTACGTGCACGCCGGCAATCTCCGGCTGGGCGGCGGCGGAGAGGCGGCCTTCGCGGACTTTTCCTCCTGGCTGATGAACGTGGGGCTCCGCATCGATCTCGGTGCGCGCACGACCGGGCCGGCGGGCCTGGCCGCCGCCATGGGAATCGACGATGCCGATTCCGCGCACGACGAGCATGCGCATCATCGGGCGGGTTCCGACCGCCACCACGGCGCCGCGGGGTCTCACGCGTCCCATGCCTCGATGCTGCTGCCGTCGGGACTCATGTACGCGCACACCCTCGATCGGGCGGGCGACTTGATGCTCGGCTACCGCTACATGTTGTCTCAGCAGGCAGGGAGCATCCGCCGCGGACGGTCCGAGCCCGCTGACGCGCGGATCGCCGCGGAAGGCTGTCCGGGCATCGCCTGCGAGTTCGTGCCCGAGGAGATGCGCATGCGCATGCACATGCTCGACGTGATGGTGGGACTCTCGGATCGGGTGAGCCTCATGGTCATGGCGCAGTTCATGGACATGGACATGGGCATGCGCCCGCTCAACGGCACGCTGGTGAGCACGGGCGGCGTCCACAGCCACGGCGGCCACGATCGCCATGGCTCCGGCGGCATCGGTGACACCGTGGCCAGTGCGCTTGTGGAGGTGTTCGGCGCCGCGCGGCACAAGGTGCATGTCGGTCTGGGCCTCAGCATCCCGACCGGCGATGTCGGACGGACGATGAGCACGGGGCAGTTTCTCGACTACGGCATGCAGGGCGGCAGCGGGACGTGGGATGTCGTGCCGAGCGCCACCTACGTGGGTCAGGGCGACCGCTGGTTCTGGGGCGGGCAGGTGAGCGGAACCGTCCGCACGGGCGGCGCCAACCAGTCCGGCTATCGGCTCGGCAACATCGGCCAGGGCACTGCGTGGCTTGGCTTCCAGCTGAGCGAGGATCTCGCGTTCAGCGCGCGTGCCGTCCGGACGGTACAGGGCCCCATCACCGGACGATTCTCCGGCGCTGTGATGCAGATGGGCCCCAGCGACTTTCCCGGCAACTACGGCGGCCGGTACTGGGATGCGGGACTGGGGCTCAGTTTTCGGATCCCGGGGCTGATGGGGCCGTCCGACCGCGTCGGTGTCGAATGGCTCGCGCCGTTCCGCGATGACGTGCGCGGCTACCAGCTCGATCGTCGCGGCACCCTGTCGGTCAACTGGATGCTGATGTTCTGAGGCGTGTCCGGATGGCATCGGGAGAGTGCACGCATGGGTGAACCGGTCGGACATCACTGGACATTCCGGGCGATGGGCTCGCCCTGCGAACTGCAGTGCCACGTTCCGCCTTCGTTGGTCGCCGAGCAAGTGTATGCACTCGCCGTGGCCGAGGTGGAGCGGCTCGAGGCCCGTTACTCCCGGTATCGGGAGGACAGCTTCCTGTCGCAGATCAACCGCGTCGCCACGGCGGGCGGACGGATCGAGGTCGACGAGGAAACCGCCGGACTGCTGCGCTATGCCGACACCTGCTACCGGCAGAGCGACGGCCTGTTCGACATCACGTCGGGGTTGCTGCGCAAGGCGTGGCGTTTCGACCGCGACGAACTGCCGGATCCGGACAGGATCACCGCACTCCTTCGCCGTGTCGGCTGGGACCGCGTCAACTGGACCGGCTCGACCCTGCATTTCTCGCCGGGCATGGAGATCGACTTCGGCGGCATCGTCAAGGAGTACGCGGCCGACCGCGTGGCCTCGCTCTGCGCGAGCGCTGGGGTGCGCCACGGCATGATCAATCTTGGCGGCGACATCCGCATCCTGGGGCCGCAGCCTGACGGCAGCCCCTGGCGCATCGGCGTGCGGGACCCGCGCGAGCCCGGTGCGGTGCTAGGCGTACTGACACTGACCGAGGGCGGCATCGCGAGCAGCGGCGACTACGAGCGCGGCATAACGGTCGGCGGCGTCCGTTTCGGCCATATCCTCAATCCCACGACCGGCTGGCCCGTGAGCTTCCTGCGTGCCGTGACCGTGGTCGGGGAACTGTGTCTGGTGGCGGGCAGCGCCTCGACCATCGCGATGCTGAAGGGCGAAAGCGGGCCCAGCTGGCTGCAGGCGCTCGGCCTGCCTCATCTCTGGATGGATCACCGGGGACACGCGGGTGGTTCGCTGGAAGCCGCCGCCGCGTCCGATCGGGGATGACGTTGGCGAATGTGCCTGTCCCACGGGGTGCGACGAATTGTCGCGCGGCAATCGGTCGCATTCCGCGCGCACCCGAGTCCCACTAGATTCCGCGGTTGCCAGATCGGGCGTCACGACGCGTCCCGTCGTGGCGCCACGGACAACCAACAACGGGAGATACCCAATGCATTCCCTTCGCATGATTGCCGGCCTCGCGCTGATGACGACATCAGCCATCGCTTCCGCCCACGTGAGCTATACAGGCCGAGACCTGATCGCCAATGGCACGTTTGACGGCACCGATACGTACACCCTGAGCGGTCTGCGCGTAACGTCCAACTACGGGTGGGCCGACGCCGCCGACGGCGACTGGGGCGACAGCCACAAGGGCCGCTTCACCAGGTTCACGCTGTCCGAAGCCGCTTCCGTCACCATCACGGTGGCCGCGCAGTCGGGCGTGGCCTCGACGCTCGATGATCTTTCGCCAGCGTTCTCCGTGTATGCCGGCACTGTGCCTCAGCTCTCGCACGACGGCGCGACCACGCCCGGATACCTTGCGAATCATCCCGGCTTCCTGCCCACGACGAACTGGTACACCGCCACCGGCAAGCTGGGCGACAAGGAGGGCGCCTGGCGAGCCCTCGGGGACTTCTGGATGGGCAACGACTCGGGTCAGGCGAATGCCGTGACCTACCTCGGCCACGCCATCGACGGCGCCGGCGTGGACGTTAGCGGCGATCGCGTCATCGACTGGGTGGGCGACGGCACGGCGAACGGATCGACCTCCGGCTCATGGACGCTGGGTCCCGGCACCTACACCGTCGCCATCGGCGGCGCGTGCTACGTCTGCCAGTTCACCGAGAGCGATGCCACCTGGCAGTCCGCCCGCGCGCTGAGTGCGTCGATCCAGATCGCCGCTGTACCCGAACCGGAAACCTGGGCGATGACCGCTGGCGGCCTGGCCCTCATGGGTCTCGCCGTCCGTCGTCGTCGCAGCAAGGCCTGACTTTGCTGAAGCGCGATCCCTCCTGAGGTCTCCGGGAGGGGGCGTCCGGCGTCCGGTCCCCCCAGGCTGGACGCCGATTTTTTCCCGGGCATCGCCCTCCTTCCCTGTCCGGCCCTCGACGTCGGCAGTGTCCGCGCTTTCCCGCATCGGTGCCGGCCACGCTGAACCACGCACGGTTTCCTGCTCCCTTGAGTCACAGCCGATCTCCTCGCGCACGGGCTGCGCGCCAGGTTGCGGACTCGGAACGGCGGATGTGCCGTGTGCGGACGCGCTTCTCTCGTCGAGAGCGCCCCAGCCTATAATCCGGCGCTGTTCCCCCCCGTCGGAATCCTTCATGTTCGAACGCATTTTCGAAGGCGCCCTGTGGCGCAGTCGGTTCATGGTCGTCGTGGCCGTGGTGGCCAGCATGGTGGCGGCTGTCGCGATGTTGTACGTCACCACTGTCGATCTCTGGTATGCGGTCCTCCACGTCGTCCACTATGCCGATCCGTCCCTGGCGGCCGAGGCCCGCAAGGCGCTTCACGATGACACCGTCACGCACATCGTGGAGGTGGTGGACGGCTATCTGCTCGCCACGGTGATGCTCATCTTCAGTCTCGGTCTGTACGAACTGTTCGTGAGCGATATCGACGAGGCCCACGGGTCCCGCGCGTCGAGCAAGATCCTCGTCATCGAGAGCCTGGATGACCTGAAGACGCGCCTTGCCAAGGTGATCCTCATGATTCTCATCGTGAAGCTCTTCGAGCACGCGGTGAAGATCGAGCTGGGCGGTGCGCTGGATCTGCTTTACCTCGGCGCGGCGATCGCGCTGGTGGGCCTGGCGTTGTATCTCACCCATGCCTCGGAAGGACACGGTGAGGAAGCGGAAGCGAAGGAAGGGGCCGGGAAGGGGCATTGAAGGGGGTGACGAGCGGTGTTCCCCGGAGTCGGGGCGTTCGCCCCTCGTCCGGGCTACGCGGGGTGGCTCGGCGTTGGGGTGACGGTCGATGTTCCCGGAGTCGGGGCGGTCGCCCCTCGTCCGGGCTACGCGGGGTGGCGTGGGGTGATGGTCGATGTTCCCGGAGTCGGGGCGTTCGCCCGTCCGTATATGGACTCCTCCCGGTTTGCAAGCAGAACGTTTGATGGTTTTTTGATCGACTGCGACCGTATATCCGGCCTCTGAGGTGGGCGTAGTTG
>LNDV01000013.1 GCA_001464765.1 Betaproteobacteria bacterium Ga0077526 | reverse complement strand
TCGGACTCCTCCTCTCTCGTTTGACCGGAAGTTCAACGCCTCCCAGTCTGGCACTCGATGCCGCTCAGGGGGGAGGAGTCCATCCCATTGGGCTACGAGGGGCCCCGGACCAATCCACGTCTTCACACCTTCACGCCTTCACGTCTTCACGTTTCCATATCCAAGCTACGATACCCCCCCACCCCCCACCGCCGTCCCCGCATGGAACTGAAGCAACTCGAATCCTTCGTCGCGATCGCCGAGGCCGGCACGCTGTCCGGCGCGGCGCAGAGGCTGGGTCTCACCCAGCCCATCCTGAGCCGCCAGATCCGCGCGCTGGAACAGGAGTTCGGCGCGAGGCTCTACGCCCGAACGGGGCGCGGTGTGGTGCTCTCGGAAGCCGGCCGTCTGCTGGAGGAGTACGCCCGCGGGATTCTCGAACAGGTGGCCAATGCCCGGAGCGCGATCCACGAACTGCAGTCGACGCCCAGCGGCCGAGTCGTGCTGGGCATGCCGCCGTCGGTCGGGGCGGTACTCACTGCACCGTTGGTCCGGCGCTTCCAGGAAGGATTTCCGCGGGTATCGCTGGGCGTCATCGAGGGCTTCAGCGGGCACGTGCTGGAATGGCTGTCCCTCGGGCGGGTGGATGTCGCGGCACTGTATCTCTACAACACGCCGCGCAGTGCCGCGCTCGTCACGCGCCCCATCGCGACGGATGAACTCTTCCTGCTTGGGCCGGCGGACGATCCGGCCGGTGTTGGGGATGGCGCGGTGAAGGCCGCGCGGCTCGCGGGTATTCCGCTGATCCTGCCGAGCCGGCCCCACGGCCTGCGGCTGCTGATCGATCAGGCGCTCTCGGCCATCGGCAAGGCGGCGGACGTACGCATCGAGATCGACGCGATGCCTTCCACGCTGAGTCTCGTGGAAGGCGGGGCCGGCTACACGATCCTTTCCTACTCCTGCGTCGACCCGCTCATCCGTGCGGGCCGGCTGCGCTACTGGCCCATCGTACAGCCGACCATCACGCGCGAACTGGTCGTCACCACGTCCGCCCAGCGGCCGGTAACGCCGGCGGCGCGGGCGCTGATGGACATGGTGGCTGCCGAGGTGCGTGCGCTGGTGGACGAGGGGCGGTGGGTGCCGAGACCGTAACCTCGCTAGCAGACCGGATCGAAGTCGAGCCGGACGATCCACCCGTCGAGCCCGCGGCCCGCGGACGGATACCGCGCCATCACGAGCGGATCGTGGCCGGGCACGATGTGGCGCGGTGAGGTCGCGAGCCGCCGCAGCCGCCCGTACCCTTCAGTCATCTGCTCGACGTTATGCACCACCGGGAACACACGATCCTGTTCCATGTGGGCGTAGAAGTGGCTCGTGTCGGACGCCAGCACGACCCAGCCCCGCGCGGTGTGCACCCGCACGGCCTGGATGCCCTTCGTGTGGCCGCCGATGTGGTGCACCTCCACGCCGGGCGCGACTTCGGAGGCGCCGTCGTGGAACTGCACGCGATTCTCGTGGACCTTGCGCACCATGGTGACGACATCCTCGATCTCGAACGGATGGCGCATGAGGGGATGACACATGCACCGCCCGGTGATGAACTGCATCTCGAGGTCCTGCAGGTGATAGCGGGCCTTCGGGAATAGGCCGAGGTTGCCCGCGTGGTCGTAGTGCATGTGGGTGATGATCACGTCTTCCACGGTGTCGGGGGCGATGCCCATGGCGGCAAGTCCTTCGCCCACCGGATGGAGGATCCGCCGTCCGCGCTTTGCCGCCATCTCCTCCCCGAAGCCCGTGTCCACGACGAGGGTCCGGTCCGCATTGCGGATGACCCAGACGAAGTAGTCGAGCGGCATGTCCACATCGTGCTCGTCGCCCCCGATGAAGTTCTCCGGGGAACGCCGCGCGTGGTGCGCGTACCGGACCGCGCTGATCTCGTAGGTGTCCGTCGTCATGCCGCCCGTCCTCCCCGTTACTTGCCGTCGGCGCGATCGATCTCTGCGAACACTTCTCGCGCGCAGCGGAACGCGTCGACGCCGGCAGGAATGCCGCAGTAGATCGCGACCTGCAGCAGCACCTCGCGGATCTCCTCGCGGGTCACGCCGTTGCGCAGCGCGCCGGCCAGATGCATCTTGAGTTCGTGCGGGCGGTTGAGCGCCGAGAGCATGGCGAGGTTCAGCATGCTGCGCGTCTTGCGCGGCAGGCCGTCTTCCCGTCCCCATACCGCGCCCCAGCAGTACTCCGTGGTGAGGCGCTGCATGGGCATGTTGAAGTCGTCGGCAGACGCGATGGACTTCTCCACGAATTCCTTGCCGAGGACGGCCTTGCGGATCTCGAGACCGATTTCGAACAGATCGTCGTTCATGGGGTGTGGCTCCTGAGGGAAAGGGAAAAGGGAATTACTGCTTCGGCCAGACGGGCGCGGCCACGGCATCCTTCGGCGGATACACCGTGACCGGGACGCCCTTCTGCCACTGCACGATGAGCAGGGCGGCGCCCACGCGGCGCCCGTTCGCGTCGAACTTCACACGGCCGCCGGGGAAGAACTGCGCCGGGCCCGTCGCGAGATCCATCGCACGAAGCGCCGTCGCGACCGCGGCGCGGTCGGCCTTGCCGGCGGCTTCCAGCGCGGCGCGGAAGATCAGCATGTCGCCGTAGGTGGTGATGAAGTGCTGCGTCGCCCAGGGCTCGCCGGTCTTCTTGCGGAACTCGGCCATGATGTCCTTCTGCGCGGCGGTGCTCCAGTTGGCAACGACGGACATCACGCCTTCCAGCTGCTCCACGTTCATGTTGTTGCGGAGGTCCGGATCGAGGATGGCCGCACCGTTGGAGATGGCGGGCAGCTTGCCCTTGCCGATGCCGAACTCGTTCATCTTCTCCAGCAGCAGCTTCGCGTCGCCGATCACGGTGGGCATCAGCAGCAGGAAGTCGGGCCGTTGCGAGCGCACGCGCTGGATGAGCGGTGTGGCGTTGGAAAGCGGCGGCGTGAAGGTCTCGTCCACCGTGAGCTTGAGCCCCAGCTTGTCGAGCATCGTGGCGCGGATGGGCTTCGCGAAGGCCACGGACGCGGCCGTGTTGTCCATCACGATGCCCACGGTCTTCGGCCGCTTGCCCGATGCCTTTTCCGCCATGTCCATGAGCGCGGGCAGCGAGCCCTCGGCCAGCTGGTCGCCGGTGGCCGAGGTCTGGAACACGTACTTGAAGCCGCGCGAGGTGATGAGATCCGAATACGAGAACGTCAGCACCGGCAGCTGGGCGCGCTCGGTCACTTCCGTGACGGCCAGCGTGAAGGAGCTCAGATAGGCGCCGGTGGCGCCGACGAGATCGGGGGCTTCGGCCACCATGCGCTGCGCCGCATTCTTGGCGCGCTCCACCGTGTCGCCGGCGTCGAAGACCTTCAGCGCGAGCTGCGCGCCGCCCATCGCCTTGATGCCGCCTTCCTGGTTGATCTTCTCGATGGCGAGGTCCGCCGCCATCTTCATCACCTGACCCTGCCGGGCCCACGGGCCGGTCATCGGCGCGATGAGACCCACTTCCACCGTCTTTTTCTGGGCCGCTGCGCCGGTCGCAAAGGCCGACAGCGCGACCGCGGCCAGAGCCAGCCCGAGGGCCTTTCTGCGAGATGTGTCCGATGTGTTCATTGCTGCATCCTCCCTGCGTGTTGTCGTTGTGCGGTTGCCGCCGGCCTCACATGCCGAGATAGGCCTGGCGTACCCGGTCATCCTTTTGGAGCGTTTCGTGCGTGCCTTCGAGCACCACGCGGCCGGCTTCGACCACGTAGCCCCGGTCGGCGAAGTGCAGGGCTTCCGCGACCCGCTGCTCCACCAGCAGCACGGTGAGCTTCGTCTCCGCCCGGATCGCCACGATACGCTCGAAGATCTCGTCGGCGACCGCGGGCGACAGGCCCATGGACGGCTCGTCGAGCATGAGCAGGCGCGGCGCGGACGCCAGCCCCCGGGCCACCGCGAGCATCTGCTGCTGCCCGCCGGACAGCGAGCCGGCCAGCGCGGACGAGCGTTCCTTCAGCAGCGGGAACCAGCCGTAGATGCGCTCCACGTTCTCGCGCCATACACGCCGACCCGCCGGAGCGTACGCCCCCATCTCCAGGTTTTCGAGGATGGTCATCGACGGGAAGACCTGCCGGCCTTCCGGCACGTGGGCGATGCCGAGCCTTGCGCGGGCGTGTGCCGGCACCGAGGCGAGATCGGCGCCTTCGAAGCGGATGGCGCCCCGTGTCGGTCGGACGATGCCGGAGATGGTCTTGAACAGCGTCGTCTTGCCGGCGCCGTTGGGGCCGACGATGGCCACGAACTCGCCCGCGCCCACGCGGAGCGACACGTCGTTCAGCACCGGGATGGCGCCGTAGCCCGCGTGCAGGTTCGCGATCTCAAGCATGGGCGGCCCGCCAGCGTTTGCCGAGGTAGGCGTCGATCACGGCGGGGTCGCGCGTGACGGCGGCGGGCAGCCCGGAGGTCAGCACGGCGCCGTGGTCCAGCACGACGAAGCGGTCCACGAGCTTCACCATGGCCGGCATGGTGTGCTCGATGATCACGACGGTGAGTCCCGTTCCCGCGAGGCTGCGGATCACGTCCACGACCTCGGCGGCATCCTGCGGACCGAGGCCCGCGAGCGTTTCGTCGAGCAGCAGCAGCTTCGGCTGTCCGGCGAGTGCGCGGGCGAGTTCGAGCAGACGCAGTTGCTTCGTGGAAAGCTGACCCGCGAGGCGTCCGCTCTCGGCCTCCAGACCCACGCGTCGAACGGCTTCCTGCGCCCGCTGCCGTGCGTCGGCCTCGGAACTCGCATGCACGAAGGCGCCCACGACCACGTTGTCGAGGACCGTCATCCGCCGGAACGGCTTCACCACCTGGAAGGTCCGGCCGACGCCGGCCGCGCAGATCTGGTCGGGGCGGGTGCCGGTGATCACGCGGCCGTCCAATCGGACCTCGCCTTCGTCCGGACGCACGAAGCCGTTCAGCAGATTGAAGAGCGTCGTCTTGCCCGCGCCGTTCGGGCCGATGATGCCGAGGATCTCGCCCTCGCGGACCTCGAACGAGACGCTCTGCACCGCCTTCAGCCCGCCGAAGCTCTTCGACACGCCGCGTGCCTCGAGGATCACCGCTTCCTGCCCGGTGCGGTGGCGCTCCGGACGCGCGATGTCCGCGGCCGGCGCAGCGGCGGCCGCGGCGACCGGTTCGTCATCGGGGACTCGACGCGACTGCCGGAGGTCCCGCAGTTTCCAGAACACGCCTTCCGGCGCGAGCAGGATCACCGCGACGATGGCCACGCCGTACACGACGCCCTGGATGCCCGGCACGAGGTTGCCCAGCTTCGCGTGCAGGAGTTCGCTCAGCGGTACCAGGACCACCGCGCCGATCACCGGCCCCCACACCGTGCCGACGCCGCCGAACATCGTGACGATGAGCGCCTGAGCCGACACCAGCATGCCGAACACCGCCGCCGGCGTGACCACCAGCAGCACGATCGCGTAGAAGCCGCCCGCCGCGCCGGCCATCGCTCCGCTCAGCGTGAGCGCCTTGAGCTTCCAGGCGCGGGCGTCGATGCCTGCGGCCTCGGCCGCGGCTTCGTCCTGCTTGATCGCCAGCAGGGACAGCCCGAAGCGCGAGCGTTCGAGCCGGCGGGTGAGCGCCATGGCCCCCAGCATGAGGGCGAGGGCGAGCAGGCCGTACACGCGATGGTCCTCGAACTGCATGTAGAGGATCGGCGCCTCGCGCTGCATGGGCAGCGTGAGTTCCTGATAGCCCAGCCATTCGAACACGTAGAGCAGTGCGAGCGGGTAGGCGAGCATCGCGAGGGCGAAGTAGTGGCCGCGCAGCCGGAACGTGGGCATGCCCACCACGATGCCGGCGAGACCGCCCAGCACGCCGGCGCACGGGATGGAGATCCACGGCGACAGGCCCCAGTGAGTCTGCGCGAGCGCGACGAAGTACGCGCCAAGCCCGAAGAACGCCGCGTGCCCGAAGGACACCAGCCCGCTGTAGCCGCTGAACAGATTCCACGCGAGACCCATGACCGCCCACACGGGAACCACGGCCATGATGAGCTGGTAGTAGGAGTTCTCGACGAACATCGTGATCGCGGCATACACGATGCCGAATACGACGATGGCGATGGTGTGCCGGTGGCGCAGGGTGTTCATGCGCGACGCACCGCGCGGCCGAAGAGGCCCTGCGGCCGGACGAGCACGATGGCCAGGAACACCACGAAGATGGCGGTGTTCTGGAGCTGCTGCGGCAGGAACAGCGTCGAGAGCTGCTGCACCAGGCCGATGGTGAGCCCGCCGAAGAATGCGCCGGACACGCTGCCCAGGCCACCCAGCACCACGCCGGCGTACATCACGATCACGTACTCGAGGCCCACGTAAGGCTGGAACGGATATGACGAGGCGAGCAGGCCGCCGCCCACGCCCGTGATCGCCACGCCGAAGCCGAAGGCGATGCGGTGGGCGCGCTCCACGTCGATGCCCATGTACAGCGCGGCCTCGGGGTTGTCCGCGGCCGCGCGCAGCGCCTTGCCGAGCCGGGACCGGTTCATGAGCACCACGAAACCGAGCACCGCGATGGCCGCGATGACCGCCGACACGAGCTGCCCCTGGTTGACGAACACGCTCACGAGCTCACCGTAGAGCGGCCCGACCTCCCACGCGTTCGACGACAGCGGCGTGGAGATGGATACGGGCTGCGAGCCGAACACAAAGAGCCCGCCGTTCTGCAGGATGAGCGCGATGCCGAGGGTGAGGATGAGCTGCGCGTAGTGGCCTTCGGACTCCAGCGCGTTGCCGCGCATGCCCGTGACGCGACTCACGAGCAGCTTGTGCACGAGCACGCCGGCCACGAACACCATGGGCCCGGCTGCGAGAGCCGCGATGTACGGCGCAAACACGGAGCCGCCCGAGCCGCCGGGCACGAGCAGGCCGAACACGAACCACGCCGCGTACATGCCGAGCATCATGAAGTCGCCCTGGGCGAAGTTGATGACCCGCATGACCCCGAAGATGAGGCTCAGGCCCACGCACATGAGCCCGTAGATGACCCCCGTGAGGATGCCGGCGGTGAGCGCCTGCAGGAAGTTCTCGGCGAGCTGCGCGCCGTTCATCGTCCGGCTTCGGTGCGCAACAGTCCTCCGAGCGCGCCCGCATCGGCTTCGTCGTCCAGCGCATCGACGCAGGCCTCGACCTCGCGCATGCGGGCCTCGCCCAGAACCTGGGCGGTGGCTTCCTGAAAGCGCGCGCGGACCTCGGCGGGCGTTGCGTTGACCACGTTATCGAGGCGAACGCGGTGCACGGCGCCGTCGGCGGTTGTCACTTCGACCTCGCCGCCCTGCAGACCCGGGAAGGCGCTGGTCATCTCATCGTCCACCGACAGCGTGGTGACGTCGAGCAGACGGTGCAGCCCCGCATCCTTCAGCAGCGCGAAGTTGGCCTCGGCCACGCGACCGTTGATGAGCGCGGCCGCGACGTTGTACTGGATGCTCATCTTGGCCTGGAGCACGTGGTCGAAGGGCCCGACGGAGTCGCAGCCCGGGTAGAGCTTGCCGGCGCGAGGCACGTGGATGTCGATGCTGCGAATCGCCTCGGGCTTCACGCGATGCTGCTGTGCCACGCGCGCCGCGGCGAGGCAGGCGGTCTGCGCGAAGTTACAGGCCGGGACGGGCTTGTGATAGACGGACAGGATCTCGGGCTCGCCGTCGAACAGCGTGATGCCGCGTTCCGGTACCGACCGGTGCATGGCGGCGAACAGCCCGGCTTCGCCGTCCAGCGCCGAGGGCGAACCGAAGGCACCACTCTGCGCAAGCCGCGCGGAAGTGACGGCGCTGCGCGCGGCGGCGCCGGCCTCGAAGAACATTTCGCTGCCGCCGGTGTGCGCCCACTGGTTGAAGCCGGCCACGGCATTGACGCCGAGCGCGATGGCACTGGTGGTGGTCGGCGCATCGAGCCCCAGGAGGCGGGCGCAGGCCGCGGCCGCGGCGATGGGCCCGGTGACGCCCGTGGGCCGGTGAATGCGGGCGAGTTCGGAAGTCATCACGGCGCGCCCGACCTTGCCACCCACTTCGTAGCCGATGGCAGCCGCCGTGAGGAAGTCACGGCCCGACACCGCACGTGCCTGCGCCAGCGCCAGCAGCGACGGCAGCACCACGATGCCCAGGTGACTGAAGCTGCCCGCGTGCATGTCTTCGCGCACGAGGCCGTGGCCCATCACCGCGTTGGCGAAGGCGGCGTCGGCCGGCGTCGCGAACACCGGCAGCCCGATGATGGTGGCCGTCCCCGGCGTGCCCGCTGGAAGCGGCAGGGCGAGCGACTGCGCCTGACGGCTCCAGGGCAGGGCGAGCGATTCGAAGGCGCAGCCGATCAGGTCGAGCAGGCAGACCTTGACCTTGTCGCGGACGGCCGGGCTGATGTCCTCCCAGCGTACCGCGACGGCCTGACGGGCGAGACTGGCCGCGAGCGGCTCCACCGTGGCGCCTGAAGCACCGCGGATCGGTTCGACGATTCCCATGACACTTTCCTCCTCCGGAAAGGGACGTCCGGACCGGCGTGCGTCAACCGCGCACTTTGACGCCGGCCCAGTCTTCGATGACCTTGCACACCGCCGTGAAGTCGGAATTCGCGCCCAGGGTGGCCTGGGTGATGGCGTAGAGCTCGCGCACCGCGCCGCCGGCCACCATGGGCACGCCCAGGGCCTCGGCTTCGTTCACGCACAGGCACACGTCCTTGTAGGCGAGGCCGGTGGTGAAGCCGAAGTCGAAGGTGCCGGGGAGCACCGCCCGCGGGAACTTGTCCGTGCTGGCCGTGTTGCGGCCGGTGCCGTTGTTGATGACTTCCAGCATGGTCTTCGCGTCGAGCCCGGCCTTCACGCCCATGACCATCACTTCGGAGGTGATGGCGATGGCGGTCATCGAGAGCAGGTTGTTGGCGAGCTTCATGGTCTGCGCCTGGCTGGGCGTCTCGCCCAGATGGAACAGCTTGCCGAAGGTGCCGAGGATGGGTTGCAGTTCCTCGTAGACCGGCGTGGGGCAGGCGACCATCACTGCCAGGGTGCCGTTGGTGGCGCCCTTCACGCCGCCGCTCACCGGGGCGTCCACGTACTGGATGTTCCGGGCGCCCAGGCCCGCGGCGGCACTGGTGGCCGCGCGTGGTCCGATGGTGGAGAAGTCCACCACCCGGCGCACTCGGGACCCTTCGACGACGCCACCGGCGCCGAGCGCCACGGCGAGGACGATCTCCGGCGTGGGCAGGCTCATGAACACGATGTCCGCACGATCGGCGACGTCCTTGGCCGAGGCACCGCGCTCGGCGCCCTTTTGCACGGCGGCGTCGACGGCTGCGGTGCTGTTGTCGAACACGACGACCTTGTGACCGGCGGCCAGCAGACGCGCCGACATCGGCCCGCCCATCTGCCCCACACCCACGAACCCGTACACGGGCTTTTCCATGGCTCTCTCCTCCAGCGAATCGGTCCATGCTAGCCCGATCGGCCGGGGAAAGCATCCTCGGGCGCGGCATACCTGACTCTTCATAGCGCGCATAACGGGCTGCATGAACCTTCATCCGGGCGACTGCGGCGGGCAGCCCCGACTCTTCGCGCCGCGTTCGCCTTGGCGCACACTCCGCCGCTGCCACCCTGGAGGTTCCCGAGCCCATGCCGATCGACCGACGCCGATTCCTCGCCGTTCTCGCCGCCTGCACGCCGCTTGCCGGAGTGCCGACCCTGGCCGAGGCCCAGGAAACGCTGCGCGTACCGCTGAGGATCTTCGTGCTGACCGACGTCGACATGGCCAAGGGCGGGCGCGTCCTGCGCTCGTGGGTGACCGCGGAGGACATCCGCCGGACCATCCTTCCCGAGGTCAACCGCATCTGGAGTCCGGCGGGCATCGTCTTCGAACTCGTCGCCGCGGAGTCGCGGAAGGCGCTCGCGCCGCCCGGCCGGCGTGCGCATATCGAGTTCATCACCGGAGCGGTGCGCGACAGCGAGGGGGAGTCCGACCCCGCGCGCATCGACGCCTTGTACCGGCTGATCGACTTCGAGCCGGAAGCCGATGGCGTCATCACGGTGGTGCTCGTGCCCTATCTGGGTGAGGCCTCGCAGGGCAACGCGCGCCGCAAGCTGCGCCGCGTGGTCGTGGGCCAGTGGACCGACAAGGGGAAGGGCGCGGCCGGTGCGCTGCGGCGGTTCCCGCTGTCCGAAGGTGGCGTGTTCCGGCAGGGCTCCATCAGCCGCACCGTGGCGCACGAGCTGGGTCACATCCTCGGGCTGGATCATCCGGACAAGGCCACGCAGACCACCTTCGGCCTGCTCATGGGCGGGAAGCATCCGGGCTACGACCTGACCGGCGACGAGGTGCGCAAGGCGCGGAAGAAGGCGAAGAAGCTGGACTGAGGCATCGCGGCAAGCAGGCGTCGAACATCGCTGATTCACCCGCGTGTTCGACGGGCTCACGCCCTGAGCCACTCGGCGGCTATCCTGTCCGTCAGACCAGGTACAGGAGGGCTGCATGCCACCGGAGAAGCACCCAGACCCATCGCACGACAGCCGTTCCGATCGTGGTGCTGAAGTGCGCGACTGGGCCGACGCCATCGCCCGCGCCGCGCGCTGCATCGCGGAGGCCGATGCCATCCTCGTCACTGCCGGGGCCGGCATGGGCGTGGATTCCGGCCTGCCCGATTTCCGCGGGCCGGCCGGTTTCTGGAAAGCGTATCCCGGGCTCGGTCGCCATCGCCTGGGCTTCACGGACATCGCGTGCCCCGCCGCGTTCGACAGCGTGCCGCGGCTCGCGTGGGGCTTCTACGGACACCGCCTCAAGCTCTATCGCGAGACGCGCCCGCACGAAGGTTTCGCGGTGCTGCAGCGCCTCGCGCACAGCAAGCCGAAAGGGCTTCGCGTCTTCACTTCGAACGTCGACGGGCAGTTCCAGCTCTCGGGCATTGCGTCTGCCCACGTGGTCGAGTGCCACGGCTCCATCCACCGCCTGCAGTGCATGGACGACTGCGGCCGACCCGTGTGGCTGGCGGATGATCTCTCGCCGGACATCGACGAGTCCGTATGCGAATGGCGCGGCGCGTTGCCGACGTGCCCGCAGTGCGGCGCACTCGCGCGGCCGAACATCCTCATGTTCGGCGACTGGGGCTGGGCGGGCGACCGCTACGAGGCCGCGGAAGGCGATCTGGTCGACTGGCTCGGCACGACCCGGCGGCCGGTCGTCGTGGAACTCGGCGCGGGTACCGCCATTCCGTCCGTCCGGCTGTTCGGCGAGCGCACGCGCCGCCTGCTCGTGCGCATCAACGTGCGCGAGCCCGAAGTGCCCCGGCCGATGGATGTCGCGATCGGCCTGGGCGCTCGTGAGGCGCTCGAAGCGATCGAGGTGGCAGTGATAAAGCTGGGTGCGGGCGGGTAGCCCGGACTTCGTCCGGGGCGGTCAGTACGACGCCTACGACCTGCGATCGGACTTGAGCGTCGCAGGTAAACGAGCACGCAAGCTATCAAAGTAGGTGTCATCCGCCTGAATGGTCGCGGCAGACATTTCGCCGTCGAGCAGCAGGCCCCGCAAACGTTGCCTGTCCCGGTCCCGGCGGATGAGATCTCCCACGTATTCGCTGCTCGTGCCGTAGCCCCGCTGACTCACCTGTTCATCGACGAATGCCTTGAGGCTGTCCGGCAGAGAGATGTTCATCGTGCTCATGAATCGACGCTCGTTCAGGCGGGTTTACGTACGAAACGAGGCTAGAGCGTTTGGCAAAGCTAGGCAAGGTGGCTGGAGGAGGGCGGCGCGTAGCCCGGACTCCGTCCGGGGATCGTGAGCGGCGTCGACACGACGCCCGCCCGCCGTTCAGGGCTTTATCGCAGTGCGCGCCGGCGTTTCCATTCTTCGTCGAGGCGAGCCACGATTGCCCCGGCAAGCTGGCGGAGTTCCGCCGCGATGTCCCGTCCGATTTTCCGGGTGATAGTGTCTACTGCGAGCGTCAGCGCGCCCAGCGCGCGCTGCGCATCCCGTCTGAGCGACATGTCGGCTGTCTGCATACGAAGAGTCTGGTCCAGGACGATCGTGGCAGCATCATCGGCCTCCACACCAAGCTCTTCCGCACGCGACCAGACCTCGGCGAACAGCGGCAGCATGAACCTTTCCTTGAGGAGGCGGTGCGCTGATGTCGCGTTGACGCTGGCAGGCCAATTCTTGAGCGTGGAGATGAGGGGAAAGAATCCGAACGAGTACACGAAATCCTCGGCAGCCTCTGTATCGTCGGCGTCGCGGGAGAGATTGTCGTCCGCAGTGTCATCCGCATCGAAGAGATTGCCGCGCGGGATGGCGCTGAACGATGCGCATTTCATCACCCCAAAGTCTTCGGTTGCCAGAAAAGCCGAATACGCCTGCCCCAAGCCCCCCCATCCCGCCGCCACCGTATGCGGCGCCTTGCGCAACCTCGGCAGATGCACTGCCTTCTCGCTATCGGCGCGCTCCACCACAACGAGCCAGCGGGTGAACGGCCCCACCAGCTGGTAGCGAAGTGCGGTGGCGAGGGCTCGATCGTCGTCTTGCGCGGCCACGCGGGCTGCGGCGGCCAGGCGGGCGACGGTCGAGATTCTGTTCGCGGCCGGCGCTGGTTTGGTCATTGTCAGTTTCTGCTGCGCGATCTCGCCAGTGGCGAGTTCGATCTCCAGGACAACGTCGCCACCCGCCGGCGTCTGCGCGTACCGTGCGCTGGCTGTCACGGTCTCCCCTTCGAAAATGGCACCGAAGTGGGCGGGATGCACCTCCACCGCGCCCGCTGGCCAACGCAGGGCCACACGCTTGGCGTAGGCCATGCGCATGCGGTCGAAGTGCCGGACGACGCTGTCCGCCATGCCCTCGTTGGGGGTCACGAGTTCACAAGCGCCGTCGGTCGCCGACGCCAGCCCCCGGACAAAGCCCTCCGACACGGAACTGCCCACCCCGACGGTGAAGAACCGGTGGCCGGACTGCCGCGCCTGCTCCACCACGGGTTGCCAGTTGCTCACGTGGCCGTCGGTGACGAGGAAGATGTCTGCCGGGCCAAAGTGCCCGATGGACGCGTACGCCGATTCGAGCGCGGCTTCGATTTCGGTTGCGCCCATGTTCGCCTTCAACGTAGACGCAAAGTGCCGGGCGCGCACAAGAACACCGGGCGTGCATTCAAGCAATGCGGACGACCACGCATTCACATGGGTGCCAAAGGCCACGATGTTCAGTCTGTCTGCCGGCTGCAGCCTTTCCAGCATCACATTCAAGGCGCGACGCGCCTGATTCATGGAATCGCCGAGCATGGAATCTGAGCAGTCCATGACGACGACGAGATTGAGCGGCTGCGGATGTCGAAGCCCCGGAAAGAACGGCTGAAAGCTCGCAATGGCCGCGATACCGTCGCCATCCTGCCCGGTCATGACGAAGTTGCGCTCGCCCACGGGCATCCGGACATTGAGGACGAAGTCGCGGTCCATCGCCGCGAGAGGTCCGGCAAGCGTGAGTTTCAGTTTGCCGTCCGCGCGGGAAAGCCGGACCGGGTGAGTAGGGCAGTCGAACTGCGCGTTGCGCAGCGCCCCCGTGACCTCGATGTCGACTGAAAACTGACCCTCGACGGCGAGCGAGCGCTCGGGTGCCTGATGCGGCGCGAGGGGAGACTTGCCATACCGCGGTGCGATGGTGGTCGGCAGGTGAAACCGCAGGCAGTCACCGTTCCACCGGTGGAGGAGGGCATAGCGCACGGTGATGATCGCCGTCTCACCCGCCAGCAGGTTGCCGACGTTCATCGTGTAGAGCCCCGGCTCGGGGTTTTCGAGCAGGACGGCGGCGTCGCCTTCTTCGATGGCTTCTTCGTACTGCTCTTCTGCCTGGGATTTCTCGACCACCACGCCCTGCAGGCGTCGGCCGCCGAGTGCGACATCCAGCGACAGCAGCACGGCGTCTACCGGCAGCGGGAACGTGTAGGTGGCCTCGATGTTGGTGTCTTCTTCGTTGCGGTAGGTCTGCGTGACGGTGACTTCTGCCAGAAGGTCAGCCAGGACGGCCGAGACGGCCACCTTGCACAGGGCGACGCGCTCGCCCAGGGGCCCGGAGAGGGAGGATGCCTGCACACTCATTCGTTGCGCTCCTTGCCTTGGATGTCCGCATAGGCCTGGGTGACCGCGCGGAAGAATGCCCGCACCTGCTCGGGCGAGAGGCCCGCTCGACCGGGCTCGAGGGTGACTTCAACGCCGTCCGCGACGACCAGATGGCTCCATACCTCCACCGTGCCGGCCCGCCGCGGTGCCGGCGGTATGTCCCGCGCATCCGGCTGGCGCATGAGCTCGCCGATACGTTCCAGAGACAAGCCGGCCAGCTGCCACTTGCGGATCTCCAGCAGTTGTTCGAGGTGACGCCGGGTGTACGAGGCGCCCTTGCCGATGCCCTCCGGCCGATCCACGAGGCCGGTCTGGATGTAGTAGCGGACCGTGCGGCGCGGCAGCTCGGCCAGGGTGGCGATGTCGTCGAGGGTGAAGATGGGCTCGGTGTTCATGGTGGCAATACTAAACAGTAAAACTGGCATGAACAAGTGTCTTGAAAAAATCCAGTGTCAGCGCTGGTCTGCGCGAACCGGAGGCTCATCCCCTGAGCCACCGGGAGGCGAACAATGACTGCCGTGCCCATCGCCTCGAGGAGACCCCGATGACCCCGTCCATCCGATTCGCGCTCTGCGTCTTCCTGTCGATGGCGCGCCCCGCCGAGGCCGTCTGCCCCTACGACCCCGATTGCCTCGACAACCCCTACGGCGCCGGCAGCCCGTACCGCGCCGACGGGCTGATGAACCCGTACAGCGAATTCGGCAGCCCCTACAGCAACAAGTCCTGGCGCAATCCGTACGCCACGGATGCCCCGCGCCTATACGACCAGGACGGCAACTACCGCGGCCGGCTCAGCACCAACCGCTTCGACCCGGACTCGGTCTCCAACCCGTATGGCCGGTTCGGCAGCCCCTATTCGCCAGAGAGCCTCAACAACCCCTACGGGGCCGGCAACCCTTACAGCCCGAAGAAGATCTACGTGGTGCCGAGCCGGTGAGGCGTGGGGGATGTGGCGGGGACGGAGGAAAGGGGGCGAGTTGGGAGAGCGGGGGAGAGACGTCAGCACGCAGTCGAAATGGCGGGCACCGCCCCGGGCGAAGCCCGGGCTACGGGAGTCCCGCCCCGGTCTAGATTCATGCGCCGTAGCCCGGACTCCGTCCGGGGAATCGCGGCCGGCCAAACGGCGGACTCGCTCAGAGGCGCCCCCAAAGGCACCGCCTCGGCGGAACCCGCGCTTTGCACTTCTGAATCCCGGCGTCTGCGAGCGCTTGGTACCCCTGCGGTTGCGCGGGGAAGGCAGTGACAATAGACTAGTTGTCTGACTAGTTAGAGGTGCCCATGAATATCTGGCCAGTGCAAGACGCCAAGGCGCGTTTCAGTGAATTGCTCGAAGCTTGTATTTCCGAGGGACCGCAACTCGTGACCAAGCGCGGAGTAGAGACAGCCGTGCTCGTGCCGGTTGAAGAGTGGCGCCGTCTCCAGGCGACCGCGCGGCCAACGATCAAGGCCTTGCTCCTCGCTGAGGAGGGAAGGACAGACACGCTGGTTCGGCCTCGCGGCGCAGCTCGACGGCGGGCTGTTCGGGCGGCGGAGTAGCCGTGTATCTCCTGGATACGAATGTCGTCTCGGAACTTCGAAAGCGCAAGCCGCACGGTGGGGTGGCGGCTTGGCTAAGGTCGGTGCCCGAGACGGATCTGTACCTCTCAGCCGTGACGCTGGGCGAGATCCAGGCGGGTATCGAGATCACTCGAGAACAGGACGAAGCAAAGGCGGGAGAGATTGAAGCTTGGGCTAACCTGCTCTCCGACGCCTTCAATGTTGTGCCCATGGACGGTCGCACCTTTCGGCTTTGGGCGCGCCTCATGCACCGCGCACCCGACACCCTTTACGAAGACGCGATGATTGCCTCGACGGCGCTTGTTCATCAGCTGACCGTGGTAACGCGGAACACGTCGGACTTCAAAAGGTTCGATGTCCCATTGTTGAACCCCTTCAATTTGGCGGAACGATAGGCCGCGCGGACCGTTGCGACAACGGAGTCGACCGGAAATGGGGGCACGAGGCCGAGGCCAAACCGACGATATCGGAGTGGCGTTGACCTGGCTTCTCCGAAGACTGGCAGACGCAAGAGCGTCATCAACTTTCTTCATATTTCGGCTATCCCCAGGGATCGCAGATAGCAATAGGTCTGGTCGTAAATGTCAGGGGCGCGTTTCGGATCTTGATCATCACCCTCTGGGACGACCACGACCATCCCTTGGCGCGCTCTGGTAAGCAGCACGCGATAGGCGTTCTCGAGATAGCGTTGTCGTTCAGCCTTGTGGATGCGATTCCACTTGGAGCCACGGAATTCCCTGTGCTGCCAGCTACCCTGTGCAAATCGCAGATCACCGTCCCACACGACACAGACCCAGTCCAATTCGAGCCCTTGGACCTGAAACTCCGTGGCGACTTCCTCCAGATAGTAGGAGGAACGAACATCGTCCTTTCCGTCCAAGAACCACTTGACGGGATCTGTCTTGACCCGCACGTCAATCGCGTGCGGCTTAAGTCTTTCAGCTTGGGAGGAGACGACGATGCCGTACCGCTCAGTGCCACGAGCGCGGGCCCTCAGCCAAGTCTTGGCCTTTGCGAGGTCGCGGGTGACCGCCATCGGATAGCGATCTGACATGTCACGCAGAGTACGCCGCGCAGACTCAGAATCGATGTCAAGAACTTGCTTCACAAATGCGCTCAGTCTCTCGGTCCGAAAGGAGCGCATTGAAGTTTCAAGGTGCAACGCGGCATTCTGTACTGTCTTGTTGTGGGCTAGGGTCCGCTGTTGTAGCTCCGAACTGCAGTTGCCGTCTTGGAATAGCGCGGGAGACAAATAGATGTCCCAATTCAAGAATCGTCGAACCATTGCCTCGAGCCATTCCGAGATGCCCGCTTCGCCTGTGTTGATCTCTTGCCCTGACCCGACCAAACAGACGATGACCGCCCAATCCTCATGGCGATCGAGACAGGATATGAGGAATGCTGGCTCCGATTCATCGAACTCGAGAACGCCTTTCTTCTTTCGCATGAAGGCGGATGTTTGCTCGCGATCCCACGCGCGCTGCGCTTCGTCAAAGAGAACGACGTGCTCGGGTGGTGCTTCTCTATCCCTCAGACATTCGTCTCGGAAGTGATGCACGTTCTGAATGAATCCTTCCACTTCCTCCCGCGCATCGCCTTTTCGCACTGTCTTGCCGACTTGGCGGGCACGCTCCACGCGGTCTCGTACGAGTGCCTCGCGCAATACAGCGACGAGCGGGCCATTGCCAGAAAGGAAAACGCTATAGGTCGAGGCGGTCGAATCCATATGGCGGTTTGCAACGTCGAGACCAACGAGTGTCTTTCCCGCGCCTGGTACCCCAGTGACGAAGCAGGCAGATTTTCTTTTGTAGGCGCGGGAGTGTTGGATGATGTCCTCGACTGCCTGCACTGTGATCTTGAGGTTTTTGGCCCCTGCATCGTGGCGTGAGATTTCTGAGACGGAGTGCCCGGCATAGAGGGCGCGTGCTGCCTCGACAATGGTCGGCGTCGGCAGATACCGACCTTGTTCCCATGCGTCTATGTCTAGGCTCGCTCTGCCGCATTGGTCAACTGCCGCGGAGATGACGTCGGAGATTTGATTCGCGCTCGCCAGCACTGGCTGAGATGGAAGATCGGGCGGAGCTACGACGCGGAAATCCAATGCATGGGGAGCGGCATCCGTGGCGATCAATACCGGGACGATGGCAATGTCGTGGCTCGTGTCGTGGAAGTTGCGGAAGTCGAGTGCGTAGTCGAGAACCTGATCGATCGCCGTTCTCGTGAACGACTTCTCCCCGACCTTGAATTCGATGATGAACAGGATTGGGCCAACGATCATCGCCACGTCGACCCGTCGCCCAAGCCGGGGCACGGCAAGCTCGAGGTACAGACGCCTTGAGTCGACGAATCGCTTGGGAAGCGAGACGGACTTCAGAATCCGGATCTGCGATTCCCAGGCGACCTTCTGGGTATGCTCCAGGTCACCACTTGTTTCGTGGGTCAGGGTCCCAAGAATGTGCGAATCGGCGTCCGTGCAGAACTGATCGAATGAGTTCGCGTACATCCATCGGCGGAGCCGACGCGCGTCATGGCGGTGTGTCGAAGACATTGCGGATCTTCTGGCGGCCGGGTTCGGGGTGAACCGTCTGAGCGAGAAGAATACGTCGGAATTTGCGATCGCCGAGCACCCAAGGTGCTGGTGGACGTGCACGAACCCGATTCGAAGGAGTTACCTTCGGCTCAAGAACAATGGCCGAGGACCGGACGACGGATTCACTGGAGGAGGGTGGTGGGCAGTAGTGGGATCGAACCACTGACCCCTGCCGTGTGAAGGCAGTGCTCTACCGCTGAGCTAACTGCCCACCGAGAAGGACGCGGATTACACCATAGGCCCCCCGGGCCGGTCAATCGGTGCCCATCTGTCTGGAATGCTCACGTAGAATCAGGGGCTTTTCTGCCTCTGGTTTCGCACCTATGATCCGCACCCGCTTCGCGCCCAGCCCCACGGGCTACCTCCATCTCGGCGGGGCCCGCACGGCCCTGTTCTCCTGGGCGTTTGCCCGCCGGCACGGCGGCACCTTCGTCCTGCGTGTGGAGGACACCGACGTCGAGCGCTCCACGGCGGCCTCCACCCAGGCCATCCTGGACGCCATGGACTGGCTGGGGCTGGACTACGACGAGGGCCCCTTCTACCAGATGCAGCGGCTGGACCGGTACCGGGCGGTCGTCGACCAGCTCCTGGCCGAGGGCAAGGCGTACCACTGCTATGCCTCGAAGGAAGAGCTGGACACCATGCGGGAGCAGCAGCGCGCCGCCGGGCTCAAGCCCCGGTACGACGGCCGCTGGCGCCCGGAAAATGCCAAGGGCAAGACACCCCCGGCGGGCGTGCGGCCGGTCATCCGGTTCCGCAACCCCGATTCCGGGGTGGTCACGTGGAACGACCTGGTCAAGGGCGACATCAGCTTCGCGAACGAAGAGCTGGACGACCTCGTCATCATGCGGGCGGACGGCGTGCCCACGTACAACTTCGGAGTGGTCATCGACGACTGGGACATGAACATCACCCACGTTATCCGCGGGGACGACCACGTCAACAACACGCCCCGGCAGATCAACATCTACCGGGCGCTGGGCGCCGCGGTGCCGCACTTCGGGCATGTGCCGATGATCCTCGGGGAGGACGGCGAGCGCCTCTCCAAGCGGCACGGGGCGGTCAGCGTCATGCAGTACTTCGACGACGGCTACCTGCCCGAGGCCCTCAACAACTACCTCGCGCGGCTGGGCTGGTCCCACGGCGACGACGAGACGTTCTCCATGGAGCAGTTCGTCGAGTGGTTCGACCTCGGCCACATCAGCCGCAGCCCCGCCAAGTTCAACCCCGAAAAACTCCTGTGGCTCAGCCAGCAGTACCTCAAGGCGGCGGACGACTCGCGCCTCGCCACGCTGGTTACGCCTTTCCTCGCGCGGGATGGCTGCGACACCGCCGGCGGGCCGGATCTCGTGCGCGTGGTGGCGCTGCTCAAGGAGCGGGTCAACACGGTGGAAGAACTGGCGGATGCCGCCGTGTACTTCTACCGCGCCATGCACCCCACGGACGAACTGCGAGCGCAGCACTACGCCGCGGGCCTGGGCGCGATGGTGGATTCGCTGGTCGCGCGCCTCGGCACCATCGCGTGGGACAAGCCCGCCATCAGCGAGGCCATCAAGGCCACGGTCACCGAGTTCGGCATGAAGATGCCCAAGCTCGCGATGCCGCTGCGGGTCATGGTCACGGGCGAAGCCCAGACGCCTGCCATCGATGCCGTGCTGGAACTCCTCGGGCGAGACACCACGCTCGCCCGCATCGCGGCCGAACGTCCGCACCTTCCCTGATCGGCCCCCGCATTCCGGAGAGCGTCTTGACCGCTACACTGTTTCAACCGCTGGATATCGGCCCGGTGCACGTGCCCAACCGCATCGCCGTGGCCCCCATGTGCCAGTACAGCAGCCACGACGGTTGCGCCGAGCCCGACTGGCACACCCAGCACCTGATGACGCTCGCGATGAGCGGTGCGGGTCTCGTCATGCTCGAGGCCACGGCGGTCGAGCGCCTGGGGCGCATCACGCATCACTGCCTGGGTCTGTGGTCGGACGACACGCAGGCCGCGCTTGCGCGCGTGCTGGCTTCCGCGCGGCGTGTAGCGCTGCCCGGCACGCGCTTCGGCATTCAGCTCGGCCACGCCGGGCGCAAGGCATCGGCGCAGCGTCCATGGGAAGGCGGGCGGGCGCTCGCTGCCGAGGCGGACCCCTGGCAGACCGTCGCGCCGTCGGCCGTGCCATTTACGGATGGCTGGCATACCCCGGCCGAACTGGATGAAGCCGGTCTCGCGCGTGTGCGAGATGCCTTCGTGCAGGCGGCGCGTCGTGCGGTGGCGCTCGGGCTGTCGGTCATCGAGCTGCATGCGGCGCACGGCTATCTGCTGCATCAGTTCACTTCGCCCATCGCCAACAAGCGCACGGATCGCTACGGCGGGTCGCTGGAGAATCGACTGCGCTTTCCGCTGGAGGTCGCGCATGCCGTGCGTGCGGTGCTGCCGGCGCACGTGGCGCTCGGTGCGCGCATCACGGGGTCCGACTGGACGGCAGGGGGCATCACGGTGGAAGAAGCCGTCGTTTTCGCACGTGCGCTCCAGGCCGAAGGCGTGGACTACGTCTGCGTCACTAGCGGCGGCATCACGCTCGGCATTTCCATTCCCGTTGCGCCCGACTACCAGGTGCCGTTTGCCGAGCGTATCCGCAAGGAAGTCGGCATTGTCACGCGTGCGGTCGGGCTCATCGTCACGCCCGCGCAGGCCGAGGCCATCGTGGCGAGCGGTCGGGCGGATCAGGTTGCGCTTGCACGCGCGTTCCTCGACAACCCGCGATGGGGCTGGCACGCCGCAGAATCGCTCGGCGTGAAGCCCGTGTTTCCGCCGCAGTACGACCGCCTGTCTGCGAGCAGCTGGCCGGGCTCTGCACTGCTGCGCGCACCCGTCGCGCAAAAGGTGTGAAGAACGCGCGCTTGCAGCCGTAGTTTCCCTTCGAAGGGCGCTGCAGAGTGAAAAGAGTTTTCGGGGCGTCGTCGCATTGAGACAGTCCTCGCTTCATCACTCTGCAACCGCCGGCACACACACTCTTTCGCATCCACCCCGCCGGCAGCGCAACGCCGGCCTACCCAGACTGGAGAGCTGTCTTGGCACTGTCCCCCAAACTTCAGGCGCGCCTTCAGGACCTTGCGGAACTCGATCCGGAAGACCTGACTGGCTGGATGCATCTCTATGCGCATGAGGCGCAGCAGATTCTCAAGATCGCGGAGGACGCCACGGCGCTCCACGCCATCCGCGTGCTGGTGCTGGAACACAACCTGTCGGGCCCCGCGCTGAAGACCCTGCTGGCGAGTCCGACGACCGAGACGCTGCAAGGCATCGCCGGTCGTCGCGAAGAAGCTCCGGCTGCGGTCGCCGTTCCGGTCGAGAGCTGAGCAATCCCGCGCGGCGCTCAGGGTCCGGTGAGTTCGATCACCAACCCTGCGTCGAAGTCGGCATTCTCCAGGCGCACCTTGTGGCGCGCCGCTTCGGGCATGGGCCGCAGCCAGTCGGATTCCCGATAGCCCATCGGGTTGGCGACGACCCTCGTGCGGCGCACCCGGTAGTCGAAGCTGTCGTGCGTGTGGCCGTGCACCCAGAGGTCCGCGCGGTCCAGCAGTGATCCCAGGTCGGAGGCGAAGGCGCCGCTCGCGAGGTCCCGAGACCATCGCTCGTGCACGCTGCCGGAGTGGGGCGCGTGATGGGTGACCACCACGGTCGCGCCAGCGTGCGGCGAGGCAAGTGTCTGCTCCAGGTACGCCCGCGCTTCCACGAACAACTCCAGTGATCGCTCCGGTGTGAAGTTGCGCTTGCCGGAGGTGATTGCGTGGTAGTCCATCATCACGCGCCGCGCCGCCTCCATCGAGGCCTCGCGCACATCCTTCCCGAACAACTCGAAGTCCGTCCACAACGTGGTGCCCACGAAGCGCACGCCGCCGATCACGGTGGTGTCGTTGTCGAGCAGCTGCACGTTGGGGCTGCGCGCGGAGCGTGTGCGTAGGGCTTCGCGCATTGCATCGTGGTCGTGTCCGTAGAACTCGTGGTTGCCGGCCACGTAGAGCACAGGCCGGTCGGGGAAGGTCCGCTCGGCCCAGTCGAACGCCTGCAGTCCCGTGTGGATGTCCCCGGCGAGCACCACCACGTCGGCATCCGTGGCGGGCGGAGCCCAGGGCGGATGCCGGTCGGCGAACTCCAGGTGCAGGTCCGAGAGCAGGTGGATCTTCATGGGCGATGTCAGCGCAGCGGGTCGGCGTCGAGCCGGGCGATCCAGCCTTCGAGCCCGGCGGCCGTCGTGGGGTAACGGGCCATCACCAGCGGGTCGTGGCCGGGGATGATGTGCGCGGGAGAACTCGCGAGCTTGCGCAGCCGGCCGAAGCCTTCGAGCATGCGTTCGAGGTCGTGAACGATGGGGAAGGCGCGGTCGGTTTCCATGTGCGCGTAGAAGTGGCTGGTGTCCGAGGCCAGCACCACCCAGCCGCGGCGCGTGCGCACCCGCACGCACTGGATGCCCTTCGTGTGGCCGCCGATCAGATGCACCTCCACGCCGGGGGCGAGTTCCTCCGCGCCATCGTGAAAGCACACGTGCCCGTCGAACACGCGGCGCACCATCGTCGTGACGTGGTCCGCCTCGTACGGGTGGCCCATCAGACCGTGACACATGCAGCGGCCCGTGGTGTAGGCCATCTCGGCATCCTGCAGATGAAAACGCGCCCGCGGAAAGAGTTCCAGATTGCCGGCGTGGTCGTAGTGCATGTGCGTGACGATGATGTCGCTCACCGTTTCGGGCGCGATGCCCAGGGCCTGCAGTCCCTCGCCCACGGGGTGGAGGATCTTGCGCTGACGCTTGCGGGCCATGGCTTCGTCGAAGCCGGTGTCGACGATGAAGGTGCGTTCGGCATTGCGGATGACCCACACGAAGTAGTCGAGGGGCATGTCGGTGTCGTGGGGGTCGCCGCCGAGGAAGTTCTCGGGTGAGCGGCGCGCGTGGTGGGCATAGCGCACCGCGTGGATTTCGTATTCGTCGGATGGCATCGGTGGTCCTTGGGGGTTCGCTGCGCCGGCCGGCCCGTGGCCTTGCGGGGCGCAGGCCGAAGTGTAGACTGCTCGCAGAGCCTGCCGGTCACGAGCGGGCGGAGAGAGCAAGCATGAAACTTCCGTTGCCCGTCCGGGGCGGGGTCCTGGTCGCGCTGGCGTGCCTGCCGGCGGCGGCCCCGGCCTGCGTCGAGGGGGATCTCCGCGGCGATATGGTCACCGTCGAAAAGACCGTGGGCGCCACCGCGTCCGCCCAGCGGGCCGACATGCAGATCCTCGGGGCGGGGTGGTTCCGCGCGCTCACCATCGAGAAGGAAGGCGGCCTCAGCGACGACACCGTCGTCACCCTCGAGCTGGACGGCGAGCCCATGATCTCCACGTCCTTCGCCATCCTCAAGAACGCGTGGAATCAGATCGGCACCACCTCCATCAGCGCGGCGGTCAAGACCGAAGGGACGAAGAGCGTGATGACCATCTGGTACTCGCCGGAGCTCAAGTTCCGCGCCATCGCCAACGTGCGGGTCGAGGTCAACGAGGAAGGCGTGCAGGGCCTCGTGGTGCGCAGCGTGATGAACAAGCCCGCGCCGCACGAGCACATCCCGGGGACGGGTACGCAGGTGGCGTTGCCGGCGTTCAAGTAGGGCGGGTGGCGGCGGGGCAGCCGTTCGCGGCGCCCGTGAAGCGCGATTACGGCTTGTACGCCTCCACCTTCGCGCCGCGGATGCTGTAGCCGATGTCGATGTCCGATGACCCATCCACCATGTAGAGCGACTTCTTCACCGCGCCGGTGGACAGCTTGCCCGTGACCCACACGGGTTCGAAGAGGCTCGTCATCTCGAAGGCCGCGTCGGCCTTCACGTGCACGATCTGGTTGGGCGGCGGCGGCGGGGTGTGCACGCAGGCGCCGACCCACGGCACGAGCAGGAACTCCGTCACGCGCTTGCCCGACAGTTCCAGCGGCAGCAGGTAGCCCGGCAGACGTACGGTCTGTCCTTCCAGCAGCGGATTCACCTGCGCGCCCTTGCTCCGCCGATGCTCGGTCATCTCCCGGCGGGTGACGAGCAGCGCATCGACATCCAGCCCGGCCTGTTCCAGCCGCTTCGCGGTGGTCTGGGCGTTCGTCTGCTCGGTGGCAGTGACGGACTTGTCGCCGGCGGAGACGCGGTCTCGCACGGCAGCCACTTCCGAAAGCGCCGCGAGCTGGTCCCGGGTCAGCTTCTCGAACGGGTTGCCGGCGGGCGAAGCCTTGGGCGCGAGGTCCTGCCACTGGATCTGGCGCGGCGCGGTGTCGGCCAGCACGGCGGGCAGCGCGCCGCCGAGGAGACACGCTGTGAGGAGGGTGCTGACTAGGGCCTTCGGCATGGTGGTCCTGCTGCGTCAGAGGCGGATGGTCATGCCGTCGGCCAGGGACTGGCGGTAGGCGCGATACGCGGGCACTGCCCCGATGAGGATGCCCGCGATGACGATGAGCCCCAAGGATACTAGCTCGCGCCCGGAGGGCACGAGGCCGCCGGTCGTGAGTCCGTACCGGGAGGCCAGCCAGGATTCGCCCGCGATGAACGTCGCCTGCACGATCGTCGCGCCGAGCAACACCCCCACCAGCGCCAGCAGTCCGGCTTCGCCCATCATCAGCGTGAACACGTCGCGCGGCGTGGCGCCGGCGGAACGCAGGATCGCCATCTCTCGCCGGCGTTCATTGGCGCCCGTGAGCAGGGCAACCAGCATGCTGCCCAGGCCCACGGCCACGGCCAGGGCGGAAACCGCGAGCAGCGCGTTCTCGGCGACGCCGATGATTTCCCACAGTTCCTGCAGCGTGACCGCCGGGAGAATGGCGGTGAGCGCTTCGCCCTTCCATTCGTTCAGCGCCCGCTGCACGCCGAGAGCCTGATTGCGGGCGCGCAGGCCCACGAACACGGCGGTGAGCGTGGCCTCTGGCGCGGCGGCGTCGTGGCCGTGCATCGCGGCGGCCAGCGGGTCGGCTTCGTCGTCGTTGGCCGGGCGATGCAATTCGGCGAGGCCTTGGAGCGGCACGTAGAGCGCGCGGTCCACGGGCGTACCCGTGGCCTGCAGGATGCCCGCCACGCGGAACGGATGCGCGTCGTGGAGCGCGAAGCTCACGTCGCCGGCGCCGTGGGCGAGCACGACGGCATCCCCCACGCGATAGCCGAGCGCGCGCGCTGCGGCCGCGCCGAGGATGACCGGGTCGTCGCCAGCGAACGCGCCGCCGACCTGAAACGCGAGGGCGCGGGCTTCGCCGTAGCGGAAGTGCTGGAAGAAGGCGGCCGAAGTGCCGACGACGCGGTAGCCCTTGTGCGAGTCACCGAGGGCGATGGGGATGGTCCAGGCGACTTCCGGTCTGGCGGCGATATCGCGGTGGGTCGCAGCGGCGAGATTGTTGGTGGGGTTGCCGATGCCGAAGACCGAGAACAGCAGAAGGTGCACGGGGCTCGCGCGGGCGGCGACGATGAGGTCGGTGCCCGAGACCGCTGCGGCAAAGCTGGTGCGCGTGGCGCCGCGGATGCGTTCGACGCCCATGAGCAGCGTGACGGCAAGCGCGATCGACAGTACTACGAGACTCGCCGTGAGGCGGCGATGCCACAGACTCTTAGCGGCGAGGCGCAGCATCACGGCCGGTTGACCTCGTCGAGGCGGATCGTGCGGTCGAAGCCGGACGCCAGGGCGGCGTCGTGGCTCACGAACAGCAGCGTCGTGCCGTGGCGCGCGCATTCCTCGAACAGGAGACGGACGAAGGCTTCGCGATGGTCGGTATCGAGGGCGGATGTGGGTTCGTCCGCCACGACGATTTCCGGCGCGCCGATGAGCGCACGGGCCGCGGCGACGCGCTGCTGCTGGCCGACGCTGAGGTCGGCGACGCGACGCGTGTGGATGTCGGCCAGGCCGAGTCCGAGGCGGTCGAGCAGGCGTGCGGCTTCGTCGGCGACGGAACCGCCAGCGCTCGTGGCGCGATCGCGGCGTGCACGCGAGAACAGGCAGGGCAGGGTGACGTTGTCGACGAGCGAGAGATACGGCACCAGGTTGAACATCTGGAACACGAATCCGACGTGGTCCGCGCGGAAGCGGTCCCGCGCCGCGGCCGATAGCGGTGTGAGCGCAGTGCCCAGAACGTGAACGTCCCCGGCTTCCGGGACCAGCACCCCGCCTACGAGCGAGAGCAGCGTCGACTTGCCGCTGCCGCTGGGGCCGTGGAGAAAGACGCGTTCACCCGCATCGAGACGGAAGTCGTCGATGGCGAGCGTAAGCGGCGAATCGGCCCGCCAACGGAAGCGGACCCGTTCCAGACGGATGGCCGGAGCGGGCGATGCGGCGGTCGTGGACGGCGAGGACATGACGCGATGGTACCCGTCGCCGCAGCGCCGTAGCCCGGACGAGTCGCGAAGCGACGACTCCGGGAACGCCCGCCGCCATGGCACCCACCGCCCCCGGATTACGCTCCGCTCCATCCGGGCTACGAATGCGGAGTCGCGGCACCCGTAGCCCGGACGAGTCGCGCAGCGACGACTCCGGGGCACCACCGCGGTGGCATCCACCGCCCCCGGATTGCGCTTCGCTCCATCCGGGCTACGAGTGCAAAGTCGCGGCACACGTAGCCCGGACGAGTCGCGCAGCGACGACTCCGGGAACACCCGCCGCAACCGCCCCCCTCAATCGTCCTCGTACCGCTCCTGCCGGAACGGGTCCCCGCGCATGTGGTACCCCCGCGTCTCCCAATACCCCGGCTCGTCCCGCGTCGTGAACTGGAGCGCGCTGAGCCACTTCGCCGACTTCCAGAAGTACAGATGCGGCACCAGCAACCGGGCCGGCCCGCCGTGATCGAGTTCGAGGGGCTTGCCGGCGAAATGCGTCGCGATGAGGGCACGCCCGCCCACGACGTCGGCCAACGGGACGTTGGTGCTGTACCCGTCGACGGAATGGGCGAGCAGAAACGGCGTCGGCGGCTCGAGACCCGCGGCGGCGAACACGTCGTCGACCGACACCCCGCGCCACTCGGTATCGAACTTGGTCCAGGTCGTGACGCAGTGGATGTCCGTCGTGAGCTGGGTCTGGGGCAGGGCGTTGAACTCGGCCCAGGTCCAGGTCCTGACCGGCCGCGGGCCGACCTTCAGGGTGAAGCGCCACTCGTCGAGGTCCACAAAGGGCGACGGGCCGGCGGACAGCACGGGGAAGTCGTCCGTGAGGAACTGCCCGGGAGGAAGACGACCGCGATCCGGAGGGGAGGCCATGGTGGAATTCCTTGCTTGATGGAGATGTCGTCGAGTCCGTGGCGCCGGGCGCCGAGGGAATTGTCTGTCCGAGCGTGACAGGATTGGTCGGCCGGCGTAGCACCACTTGCACCAATGCAGAGTTCTACGGCGCGCGGCGCCGCCACCGAAGTCGCGGAGCGTCATCGTAGCCCAATGGGATGGACTCCTCCCCCCTGAGCGGCATCGAGTGCCAGACTGGGAGGCGTTGAACTTCCGGTCAAACGAGAGAGGAGGAGTCCGA
>LNDV01000012.1 GCA_001464765.1 Betaproteobacteria bacterium Ga0077526 | reverse complement strand
CACCCGGGCGCGTGTCCGCCTCCAGCACATACGTGAGCGTTGTCGGTCCGCTCACGTCACCCGTGCGGCGAAACAGGACGTACACAATTCCGCCCGAGTCCGATGCCGTGCCTTCGAGCACCTGTGCCGTCGCGTCCTGGATGGTCACCGTCGCGCCGGTCTCGGGCACGAACCGCACGAACGTCGACGCGCGCGCACTGCCCCCCTCCGCGCCCGTGTCCGCCACGCTGATGAAGAAGGCATCCTGGCCCAGTACCGTCGTGGCGTCCTGCGAGTAGGCGAAACTTGTATAGCCGCCCGTGACGGCGTCCCGCGTCGCCTGAAGCACACCGCTGTCGGCATCGACGCGGCTCGCGTAGCCGCTCACCTTCGCGGCGCCGGTGAACGTGGCGCTCGCGAGGAGCGCTGACGCAGAGAACGAGACGCTAGTCGCGCCCGGGGGTACGACGATGGCAACCTCGGGCACGACGGGCTGCGGCACTGACACGTCGAACGTGAGCGTCGTGCTGCTGCGCCTGCCGAGTTCGTCGACGATGTCGTAGGTGATGGTGTCCGTGCCGCTGAACCCGGACTGCGGCAGGTAGCTCAGCATCAGGTTGAGCGGATCGGTCGTGGGCACGACACTGTTGGGACTGCCGGGTTCCACGTAGAGGATGCCGTGCGCGGGCTGTGTGAAACTCATCGTGTCCGCGAAGACCTTCACACCCGCCGCGATCGCATCGTTCGCGAGGAGACGCGACAGACTGAAGGTGCCGAAGGCCTGCCCCGGGCCGGTACTCATGCCCCAGCGCAGCGTGTCGGCCACGGCCACCGGCGCGGCGGGCGTCGTCGTGAGGAAGCGGAAACGTCCCGAATCCTCCCCACCGGTGAGGTCGCTCAGCGTGAAGTCCAGCACGTAGTTGCCAATGTAATCCGCGTCGAAGCTGAACTCGATGCGATCCTCGAACCCCATCAGCGTGACGGTCGAGGGCAGCGCGAGGCTGTAAGACGCGATCGACAGCGCATCGCCGTTCGGATCGAAGGTTCCGGGGAATGCGACGAGGTCGGCGAAGCGCAGCGTATACGTGCCTCCCGGGGTCACGACCGCCGCGCCGTCGGCAACGAACGGCGCGCGGTTGACCACCTCAACGCTCACGTTGGCCGAAGCCACATTGCCGAAGGCGTCCTGCGCTTCGTAAGTGAACGAGAGCGCGGCCGGGGACGTATCGAAACTTGTGATGCGCAGGCCGCTGCCTTCTTCGTCCACGCGCACGCCGCCGGTCGCGGCGACGCTCTCGGGGACGATGCGCAGGAACGAGAGGCCGCTGCTGTCGTTCGCCAGCAGCCTGTCGTACGAGAAGAAGGTGTCGCGGCCGATCGTGGCCTTGATAGTGTCGTCCGCCGCGGTGGGCAGTGCGCTCGGCTGGATCGTCACCGTCGCCCTGTTGCCGGTCAGCGTGCCGGTCGCGGCGGCGGCAAGGCGATACTCGAACGTGACGGACGCCGTGAGTGGTGCATCGAGCAGCACGCGCACGAGGCCATCGGGGAAGTCTGCAGCGAGTTCCGGCGGCACGTCGGGCAGCGGGCTCGACGGATCGTTGTCGAACCCCTCGACGGTCACACCCGGCGCGCCGAGCAACTCGGCGAGGACGAACGCGTCGCCGTCGAGATCGACGTCGTTGCCGAGAAGCTGCGGCAGCGGGATCAGGATTTCGGTGGCGCCTCGTCTACCCGTGACGCTGTCGGCCACCGCGATCGGTGGACGGTCGCCGGCACCGGGAACGAGCTGGGCTACGTCGACGATGGCCGCCGCCGGCGCTCCGCCGTATGCGTAGTCGAAAACCCCGACGCCGAAGGCCACCCGTTCGATCGAGAATGCCGCAACCTGCCCTTCGGGGGCGCCGGCCGCGCGTGCGTTGGCGATGAACCCGTCCGGGTAGTCGAAGAAGTCGTAGTCGGCGGGGAATCCCCGCAGGAACAGCGTGTCGGTGCCCGCCCCGCCACGTACTGTCTGGTTGGCCGTTACCGGTGAATCCATCGGACCCGGCTCGAGCAGGTCGTCGCCGTCTTCGCCATCAAGGTCATCCCGCCCTTCGCCGCCAGTGATGACGTCGTCGCCACCACCCGTCTGGCCCCCGTCGCCGTAGATCGCATCGTCCCCCGCCAGCCCGTCGATGGGTTCTCCGGCCAGGGTTCCGTAGATTCCAGGGGCGGTCAGGTCGTTGTCACTGTCAGCTGTTCCGACGATCAACGTTGGCGGCAGGGTCACACTAAGCAGGACACGGGACTCTAGCGCCTCGAACAACACCCGCCGCGGCACCGGTGGCGTACGCGGATTATCTGCCCCGACCCATCGTGAACCTGCCCGGTTCAACCGCGACCGAAAGCTCATGTTCTGCTCCGGTGCGTAAGGGCAGCACGACTGATCCCGATGAGCCAAAGGCTTTGGGGCATGAGAGTCTCCGTTGTGTTTGTCCCGCTCAAGCAGCGAAATGCGTACCGGCGGCTTGCTGCCATTGTCGATCAGCCGTGACAGAACAGAACAGTCTGAGATGCCTCAGTCGACGGAGGTCGGGGACTGTACAGACGAAGGTCTGCGACAAGAGGCACTGGCTCGCGCGACCGACTCACTCGGACTCGCATCGCCGCTTAGCGACGCGTGAAGGGCACTGCGATGGAACGACGTAGCTGAAGTGTTGGTGGCTCGAATCATGTAGTGAGCATCCGAACGCCGCAGCAGTCCTTCCTGCGGTTGCTTCTGCGGTTCCGAGCACTACCAACGCATGTCGCTTCTCAGCAATGACCGCCTCGGCTGGATAGGTGTGCATCTTCGCCGATGGCATGTCGAGCAACAGTGTTGCCATGGGAGCGCGATTGCAATCATGTGGCTGCTTATGCGCGATCGCGCGTTTGGAGCCGGCCCTTCCGAAAACGTACGTCAAAAATCGATCAGTAGACTGACGCGTGCCAGAGCCAGTTCCAGCGATCGAGATTGTGGGAACCGTGGGCGACTTCAGGAGACTTTCAGCGCTATCGGACGACAGCGACGAGACTTAACCGATTGATTACATGGAGGCGGGGGTCGGAATCGAACCGGCGTGGACGGCTTTGCAGGCCGCTGCATGACCACTCTGCCACCCCGCCTGGGGTACGGTACAAAGACAAGAGGGGAAAACGCTGCACTGGCACCGTTTTCCCCTCGGGAATGCTGGAGCGGGAGACGAGTCTCGAACTCGCGACCTCAACCTTGGCAAGGTTGCGCTCTACCAACTGAGCTACTCCCGCTCGGGAAGACTGCGAATTATAGGGGCCGAAACCGGAGTGTCAAGGGCGAAGCCCTATCTCGTTTGCCCCGGGGTGCGTCGAGGAGCCCTACCCCTTTGCGTCGTGGTCCCGGAGGAGCGGCAGCGCCCGGCGGAGGTAGATCACCATGGAAATGAGCGTCAGGGCTGCCGCCAGGTACACCAGCAGCTGCCCGGCCGTCTGGAGCGGGATGGACCCGAAGAGGGGATCCCAGTGCAGCAGGAACACGATGGCGATCATCTGGCAGGTGGTCTTCAGTTTGCCGATGAAGGAGACCGCAACCGAACGGCTCTGCCCTATCCGAGCCATCCACTCGCGCAGCGCCGAGATGGCGATTTCCCGCCCGATGATGATGACCGCGACAAACACGTCGACCCGGTTGAGTGAGACGAGAATGATTAGCGCCGTCGCGACCATGAGCTTGTCCGCCACCGGATCCAGAAATGCGCCGAAGGCGGAGGTCTGGTTGAGACTGCGGGCGAGATAGCCGTCGAGCCAATCGGTGATCGCCCCGAACAGGAAGACGCAGGTCGCGACGATGTTCTTGGCGCCAAGCGACAACCAGGCGTCGGGCAGGTAGAACAGCACGATGAACACCGGGACCAGCACGATCCGAGTCCAGGTGAGCAGGTTGGGCCAGTTGAGTTTCAAGGGGCGGGGCTCAATGAAGCTGCTGATAGATGCGTTCGGCCAGCTGACGGCTGATGCCGTCCACCTGGGCGAGTTCGTCGACGCTGGCGGCCACCACCCCTTTCAGTCCGCCGAAGCGCGCCAGCAGCCGCTGACGGCGCTTGGCGCCGATGCCGTCGATGGTTTCGAGCGTGGATTGGGTTCGCGTCTTGGCGCGACGCATCCGGTGACCCGTGATGGCAAACCGATGGGCCTCGTCGCGGATCTGCTGGATGAGATGCAGCGCCGGGTGGTCGGAGCGCAACTGCACGATCTCACCCGTCTCGGCGAGGATCAGCTGCTCCAGCCCGGGCTTTCGCTCCTCGCCCTTCGCCACGCCGACGAGCGGCACCTCGTCCAGACCGAGCCCCTGCATCACCGTGACGGCGCGGCCCAGCTGGCCTCTGCCGCCGTCGATGAGAACGAGGTCTGGCAGTTGGCCCTCGCCGTTGACGATGCGCCGGTAGCGACGGTCGAGCGCTTGTTCCATCGCCGCGTAGTCGTCCCCCGGGGTGATCCCCGTGATGTTGAACCGGCGGTACTCCGAATTGCGCATGCCGCCCTGGTCGTAGACGACACACGACGCCACCGTGGCCTCGCCCATCGTGTGACTGATGTCGAAGCACTCGATACGTTGAACGCTGTCGGGGAGCGCGAGGACCTCGTGGAGTGCAGACAGCCGTGCCTCCTGCGCCTGATGGGTCGCAACGCGCTGTCCGATCGCAAGACGCGCGTTCTGCTCGGCCATGTCCACCCACACCCGACGCTCGCCCGTGGGGTTGGGCTGGATCTGCACGGGGTTTCCCTGCCGTTCGCTCAGCAGAGTACTGAGCAGCCCCGTGTCGACGCCGCGATTCACATAGACCACTGCAGGCACCGGCGTAGAGAGGTAGTGCTGGGCGAGGAATGCGTCCACGGCATCGATCTCGTCCTCTTCCCGTGCATTCTGGGCGAAGAAGGTCCGGTCGCCCCGATGGATGCCACCCCGGATCATCACGAGATTCACCGCGATCAGTCCCTGCTCGCGCACCACCGCCACGACATCGGCATCCAGCGCCTTGCTGCTCGTGACGAACTGCCGCGCGCGGATCGACTTGAGCGACCGGATCTGATCCCGGTAGAGGGCGGCGTCCTCGTACTCGAACTGCTCCGCCGCGTCGGCCATGCGTGCCTCGAGCGACTGCAGGACCTCGTCGTGCCGCCCCTCCAGGAACAGCGCCGCATCGCGAACGTCCAGCGCATACGCCGCTTCGTCCACCAGACCGACGCACGGCGCGGTGCATCGATGGATCTGGTGCAGAAGGCAGGGCCGCGACCGGTTGGCATACACGGTGTCGCGGCAGGTACGCAGACGAAAAACCTTCTGCAGGAGCTGGATGCTTTCCCGCACGGCGCTGGCGCTGGGGAACGGTCCGAAGTAGCGGTTCTGCTTGTCGAGCGAGCCGCGATGGAACGCTAGACGCGGAAACCGATGACCGGTCACGACCAGGTAGGGATAGGACTTGTCGTCGCGATAGAGAATGTTGTATCGCGGCGTTAGCGACTTGATGAGGTTGTTCTCGAGGAGCAGCGCCTCCGCCTCGGATCGCGTCACCGTAGTGTCGATGCTCGCGACTTGCGACACCATCAATTGAATGCGCGGCGACAGCGCCTCAGTCTTCTGGAAATAGGAGGCCACCCGCTTGCGCAGGTCGAGCGCCTTGCCGACGTAGAGCACGTCACCCGTGGCGCCGATCATCCGATACACGCCCGGCCGATGCGGCAGGTGGGCGAGCACTTCGTCGAGGGGGATCGGGTCGGGTTGGTGTTCGGGAATGTCGGCGGTCATCGTCGCCCGTGTGCCCGCACACCTCGGCAGAAGCCGCCGGCGGTCAGGCGCGTTTCAGGAAGCCATCGATCGCCGTGAACACGTCTTCGAACATCGATGCGGTCAGTCGGCGGGTCTGGGTATTGTATCGGGAGCAATGGTAACTATCGAACAGCCGTCGCGCATTTGGAAGTTCGCCCTGCGCCCCGTGGCCGAAGGAGAACTCGGCCTGACGCAGCCCGAATCCCTGCACCACGGCGCGATGCGCGATCTGCCCGAGCGCTAGAATCGCCGCCCCGTCGGGAAGTGCATTGAGTTCCGCCTGAAGATAGGCGTTGCAGGTGTTGACTTCAGCCGGAAGGGGTTTGTTCTCCGGCGGCCAGCATTTGACGGCATTGGTGATCCGGCAGCCTTGCATCGCCAGCCCGTCGTCTCGCGACGACGAAACGGGTGCGGAGGACCAGCCGAACTTGTGGAGTGTTTCGTACAAAAGCACACCGGCGTAGTCGCCGGTGAAGGGGCGCCCGGTGCGGTTGGCACCGTTCAGGCCCGGCGCGAGTCCCACGATGAGCAGTCTCGGAACGGCGTCGCCGAACGCAGGCACCGGACGGGCGTGGAACGAGGGCGAAGACCGCCGCACACCCGCCAGCGCCTCGGCGAGGCGCGTGCACTGCACACACGCCTCGAGGTTAGGGAAGTCGGGCTGCAGCGACGGTCCCCGGCGACTCACCGGGCGGAACGGAACGGCAGGACGTCCGCCTTGACCTTCGGCGCCTCGACTGCGGGCGCCTGACGCGCCGTACCGGCGCCGGGCTGCTTGAGTTCCCCCTTGAGGCCTTCGAGCGCTTCGCGCATGTCGGTGAAGCTCTCCCACATCATCTTGTTGATCCGCACGCACGCGCCCAGGGCGCTCTGGGATCGCTGGCGCTCCATGTCGATGCGGAACTGCAGGCCGCGCAACCTCTGCTGATTCTCCGACGGCGCGCGCGCGATGACTTCCTCGATCGCCTCCAGACGACGACGTTCGAACTCCTCGGGGTTCTCACGCGCCAGACGACTCCATGTATCCCAATCGAAACTCATGATGCGTACTCCAGGTCTCCCCGGACGATCCGGTCGGGCGGATCCGTCGTCCAGTGGTTAGACCGGAGTTTAGCGAGTATCACGCCAGTGGGAGGTTTCCGCTCGGCGTGCGCCAGTGCGCGAGGCTCGAAAGGGCGTGACTGTAGTCCGCGTCCTCGCGCAAAGCCGCAAAACCGGCAGGCTTCGGATGCCCGTGCAGTCGTGCGAGGGCAGCGAGACTCGGGGCTTCCGAGACGCGGCCCAGCTTCTCGACAAGCTGCGCCGCCGACACGGAGTCGTTGCAAACCAAGACCATATCGCAGCCAGCGTCGAGCGCCGCGCGCCCGCGGTCGACGATCGACCCTGCACCGTGTGCGCCAACCATGCTGAGGTCGTCACTGAAGACCACCCCGTGGAAGCCGAGCCGCCCCCGCAGAATGTCCTTCAGCCAGCGGCGGGAAAATCCGGCGGGCGACGGGTCCACGGCCGGGTAGATCACGTGCGCCGGCATCACCGCTGTCAACCCGCTCGACACCAGCCTGCGGAATGGGACGAGGTCGTCGGCCTCGATCTCCTCGAGGCTCCGTGTGTCGACGGCAGCCTCCAGATGAGAGTCTGCGATCGCAAAGCCGTGCCCCGGGAAATGCTTTCCGACGCTGCCCATGCCCCCATCGGCCAGCCCGCCGATGAGTGCCGCCGCGAGGTCTGCCACGACGTGCGGGTCCCGGTGAAACGCGCGATCGCCGATCACCCCGCTCCGGCCGTATCCGAGGTCCAAAACGGGAGTGAAGCTGAAGTCCACGCCGTGCGCCCGCAGTTCGAGTGCCAGCACACTGCCGACCGTATGGGCCATCTTCCGGGCGCGCTCGTGGCTCTGCTCCCAGAGGGTTCCCAGCTCACCCATCGCCGGCAGCCTCGTGAAGCCGTCGCGGAAGCGTTGCACCCGCCCGCCTTCGTGATCCACGCCGACCAGCAGGGGCGGCGTCCGCAGCTCATGGATGGACCGGACCAGCGCGCTCAACTGTTCCGGGCTCTCGTAGTTGCGGGTGAAAAGGATGACGCCCCCCACACTCGGGTGCAGCAGGACTTCCCGCTCCGCCTCGGTCATGACCTTGCCCGCGAGATCCAGCATCACGGGGCCTAGCGGCAGATGGGTTCGGAGGCTCATCTCAAGGGGGTCTCTGTCAGAAGATCAGGCGTTTCCAGCACGACGATCGCTGCGACGTGGGCGCGTTCGTCGGTGAGGGACAGGTGATGGCGCACGATCCTGCGCTCCGAGAGCCATGCGCCGAGGTCCGGTGCGAAGGCGAGCGACGGTTTGCCCAGGTCGTCGCGCAGGAGCCACATGGAGCGTAGATTCACCGGATTCCGGATACCGGTGCCACAAGCCTTGCCCAGCGCTTCCTTCGCGGCAAACGCCTTGGCGAGAAACACGGCGCCGTCGCGTGCCTTGCGGAAGTCCTCCCATTCGCTTTCGGCGAGGATACGACCCGCGAAGCGCTCGCCGTGGCGTTCGAGACTGTCGCGCATGCGCTGCGTTTCAACCAGATCGATGCCAACGCCGAAGATCACGGCGTGCCCGCCTCGATCGCGGCGAGGTAGGCGCGCACCGCGCCGGCCATGCCGAGTTCCAGGGCGTCTGCCGTGAGAGCGTGGCCGATGGAAACCTCCAGGACGCCGGGCACCGCGCGGAGGAACGGTGGGAGGTTCGCGCAACTCAGGTCGTGGCCGGCGTTCACACCCAGGCCTGCCGCTCTCGCCGCTGCTGCCGCTGCGGTGTAACGCGCCAGGATCGCCGCGTTGCCTTCCTTGCCGAAGGACGACGCATAGGGCTCGGTGTAAAGCTCGACGCGGTCCGCGCCGATTTCACGCGCCTTCGCCATCGCAGTCGGCTCGGGGTCCATGAACAGGCTCACTCGTACGCCCACGGCATGCAGGCGTTCGATGCAGGCGCGCAACCGATCGGCATCGCGGGAGAGATCCCAGCCGTGGTCCGAGGTGGAGGCGCCCTCCTCATCCGGGACGAGCGTGCACTGATCGGGCCGCACGGCCTCAGCGAGTGGCAGCACGTTGTGGAACGGATTGCCCTCAATGTTGAATTCCCGCCCGGGGAATGACTTCATGAGCGCGGAAAGCTCATGGACATCGTGTTCCCGGATATGCCGGGCGTCCGGCCGCGGATGCACGGTGACCCCGGCAGCGCCGGCCTCGAGGGCGAGCACCGCCATGCGCGTGACGCTGGGGATGTCGAGCGGGCGCGCGTTGCGGATGAGCGCGACCTTGTTCAGATTGACCGAGAGGCGGGTAGTCATGGGCTTGTCAGTCCGCACGGGGTTCTAGGATGAGCTGGCGGGAACGCAGTTCCGGATTGCCAAGATGATGCGAGATAAGGCCACGCATGAGGCGCTTGCTCTCTGCGCCGGTCTGAGGATCACCGAAAACGCCGGCCGCCATGTCGAGCAGCGTACGTCCGTGCACGGTCCACATATCGGGCTCGGCCGTCTCGGCCACCCGGGCGGCGCCGCGTTCGGGCACATAGCGATAGAGCGACTCGGCTTGCACCGGTTCGCCGGAGACGGCATCCGCTTCCAGTTGCAGGCCGTACCCGAGTTCGCCCAGGAGCAGTATCTCGAAGCGGCGCAGCACCGCGCTGAGTACAGGCGCGCCTGCGAGCTCGCGCATGACCGCGTGGTAAGCGTCGAACAGCGTGTCGTGCGGATCGTCCCGCACGAGCGCGGCCATGAGCAGTTCGTTGAGGTAGAAGGCGCAAAGCAAAGACTTGCCGCCCAACTGCGGGATGCCGCCCTGCCACTCCACGGAGTGCACCAGGCGGACTTCCGAGCGGCCCGACCACGTCACCAGGACCGGCTGGAAGGGCAGCAGAAGAGGTCGCAACTGCGAGTGAGGGCGGCGTGCCCCCTTGGCTACGGCCGCGATGCGTCCGTGGCCGCGGGTGAACAGTTCCAGAACGAGACTCGTCTCCTTCCACGGGCGCCCGTGCAGCACGAACGCGGGCTCGTTGAGGATGCGTTGGTTGCCGGCGAGTGCCGCGGAAAGCGACGGATCACCCATAGCCGTATTTGGCGAGCCTTCGCGGATCCCGCATCCAGGCCGGATCGACCCGGACCCGCACGTCGAGAAAAACGCGGCCGTCGAACTCGCGCTCCATGTCCTGGCGGGCCTCGGAAGCAATACGCTTCAGATGCTGCCCGCCCTCGCCTATCACCATGCCCTTGTGTGTTTCCCGCGCGACGATGATCACGCAGTGCACCCGTCTCAAGGCGCCTTCCGTGGTGAAGGACTCCACCACGACACTGGCGCCATAGGGCAGCTCATCCCCCGTGAGCCGGAACAGCTTCTCCCGGACGATCTCCGCGGCGAGAAACCGCTCCGAGCGGTCGGTCACCTGGTCTTCGTCGTACGCAGCCTCGCCCTCGGGGAGGGTCTTCACCAGGGCTTCGAGCAGCACATCGCATTGCAGGCCGGTCTCTGCGCTGATCGGCACGAGCGCCGCGAAGTCGCGTTCCCGGCTCAGCTGGTCGAGAAACGGAAGCAGCGCTTCCTTGCGTTCCAGGAGATCCACCTTGTTGACGACCGCCACCACGGGGACACCTTCCGGCACGAGCTGCAGCGCTTTACGATCCGCTTCCCCGAGGCGTCCCGCATCCACCACGAACAGGACTGCATCGACACCAAGCAGGGTGTCAGTGACGGCGCGGTTGAGGGAGCGATTGAGCGGCCCGCCAAAGCGAGTCTGGTAGCCGGGCGTATCCACGAAGGCGATCTGCGCCTCGGGTAGCGTGACGATGCCGAGGACCGCGTGCCGCGTCGTCTGGGCCTTGCGGGAAGTGATGGTCACCTTCTGGCCGACGAGGCGATTGACCAGCGTCGACTTGCCCACGTTGGGCCGGCCGACGACGGCGACATGCCCGAATCTGTGTGTCATGCAGTCCCTGCCTGAGTGATCTGGTCCAGCGCCTGACGGGCGGCCACCTGCTCGGCGGCCCGGCGGCTGCGGCCCTCGCCGCGTGTGGCGATGCCGAGTCCGGCGACCCGGCATTCCACCGCAAACACCTGCCGATGGGCCTCTCCGCCGATCGTGAGCACGGTGTATTCGGGAAGTGCCTTGCGACGGGCCTGCAGCCATTCCTGAAGCTCGGTCTTGGGGTCCTTGCCCCCGCCCTGCCCGTCCAGGTGCGCCAGACTCTCGGTGAAGAGGGTGAGGGTCGTGGTGCGGGCCGCTTCGAACCCGCCATCCAGGAAAACGGCGCCGATGAGAGCTTCGAGCGCGTCGGCCAGAATCGACGGGCGGTCGGCACCGCCGCTGCGGAGCTCCCCTTCTCCCAGGAGCAGGTGAGCGCCGATACCGAGCGACCGGGCGCGCTGTTCGAGGTTGTCCTGGTTGACCACGCGAGCCCGCAGCCGCGACAGGTCTCCCTCCGGGATGCCGGGCATTCGCAGATACAGGGCTTCGGCGATGATGCAGTTCAGGACCGAGTCGCCGATGAACTCCAGGCGCTCGTTATGGGGCTGGCTGTGACTGCGGTGCGTCAGCGCCTGCTGCAGCAGTCCCGCGTCGCGGAACCGGTAGCCGAGCGCCGAGTTGTCTTCGAGGGCGTGCATCGCGAGGGAGGCGCCCTCACCTCCCGTTGTGGATGTCGAAGTCGAAGCAGAGACTGACCTGCCCGAACAGCGGCACCTTCTTGGAGTAGTTGAGGCGGATGTCCACGCTGTCACCCTGCTTCGTGACTTCGAGGTCGCGCCCCGAAACGGAAGTGATGTCGTCGATGGAACCGCGGCGGTCGAAGCTCATCTGGATCTCCTTGGGCGATGTGCCCTCACCGCCCTTGGCGAGTTCCGAGATGTGCTTCTTGATGGTGAAGTACTCGATGTAGGCCGGGAGGGCCTTCATGAACACCAGCGCTGCGAAGAACAGCAAACCGCCCACGAAAATCAGGCCGATCAGGCTCAAACCCCGCTGCTTCCTCATGTCATCCCCGTCTAGTCGATGGCTGTGCCGACGCGGCCCAGCTGCCCGAAGTTCATCCAGATCAGAAACGCCTTGCCGACGATGTTCTCGTCCGGCACGAATCCCCAGTAACGGCTGTCGCTGCTCGAATCGCGGTTGTCGCCCATCATGAAGTAATGCCCGGGCGGCACCTTGCACACGAAGCCGTCTTCATTGTATTCGCAGTTGTCGCGGTGGGCGAACTGGTGCACCCCGGCCAGCTGCAAGGTCGGCGCGTCGAGGTTCACGATGGTGGAATGGGCATCCCCGTCGAACTTTTCCCGGTAGCGCTTGGTGGTGATGAAGTTGAGCCCGTGCTCCAGATAGCTGTAGTCGGGTTCGGTCTCCACTTCGATCAGCTTGCCGTTGATGGTGAGCCGCTTGTTCCGGTACTCCACGGTGTCGCCCGGCGTGCCGACGACCCGCTTGATGTAGTCGATGGACGGGTTTTCGGGATAGCGGAACACCATCACGTCCCCGCGCTTGGGGTCGCCGAGGGGGATGATCTTGCTGTTGATGACGGGCAGCCGGATCCCGTAGGTGAATTTGTTCACCAGGATATAGTCGCCGATCAGGAGCGTGGGGATCATGGAACCCGACGGAATCTTGAAAGGCTCCACCAGGAACGAGCGCAGCACGAACACCACGAGGATCACCGGCAGGAAGCTGACGGGATACTCCACCCACCAGGGCGGCGCGGTATCGCTGCTGCGCCTGGGCCGCAGCAGATACTTGTCGATCGCCCACACGATCGTGCACAGAACGATCAGGAGCAGCAGGACACCGGCGAAGCCGAATGGGAGCATGTTGGAATTCACTGTCGAGCCGGCAGCCGCGGCGTAGGGAGGAAAGAAGGGGCGATCACCGATCCTCGACCTGGAGGATCGCGAGGAAGGCTTCCTGCGGAATCTCGACGCTCCCCACCTGCTTCATGCGGCGCTTGCCCGCCTTCTGCTTCTCGAGGAGCTTCTTCTTGCGGCTGATGTCACCGCCGTAGCACTTGGCGAGCACGTTCTTGCGCAGCGCCTTCACATTCTCGCGGGCCACGATGTGCGAGCCGATGGCCGCCTGGACTGCCACGTCGAACATCTGCCTCGGAATGAGCTCCCGCATCTTCGCGGCGAGTTCGCGCCCGCGATGCTGGGAACTCGCGCGGTGGACGATCAGCGACAGCGCATCGACCTTTTCGGTGTTGATCAGGATATCGAGCTTCACCAGGTCGCCGGTGCGGAACTCCAGGAACTCGTAGTCGAGCGACGCATAGCCCCGGCTCACGGACTTCAGGCGATCGAAGAAGTCCATGACGATCTCATTGAGCGGCAGCTCGTAGGTCAGGACGACCTGGCGTCCCGAGTACTGCATGTTCTTCTGCGAGCCGCGCTTCTGGGTACAGAGCGTGATTACCGGCCCCACGTAGTCCTGGGGAACGAGGATCGTAGCCGTGATGATGGGCTCGCGGATCTCTTCGATCTTGGAGGGGTCCGGCAGGCGGGAGGGGTTCTCCACCTCCAGGATGGTGCCGTCGCGCATCACGACCTGGTACACCACTGTCGGCGCGGTGGTGATGAGGTTCATGCCGTACTCGCGCTCCAGCCGCTCCTGGACGATGTCCATGTGCAGCAGGCCGAGAAAGCCGCAGCGGAAGCCGAAGCCCAGTGCCTGGGATGTCTCGGGCTCGTAGTGCAGGGAGGAGTCGTTGAGGTGCAGCTTGTCGAGGGCGTCGCGCAGGGCCTCGTACTCGTTAGGCTCGACGGGGTACAGGCCGGCGAACACCTGCGGCTTGATCTCCTTGAACCCGGGCAGGGCCTCCGTGGCGGGCCGCGCCGCAGTGGTGATCGTGTCGCCTACCTTGGCGTCCTTCAGTTCCTTGATGCCGGCGATTACGAAACCCACTTCCCCGGCCGACAGCCGGTCCGAGGCGCGGGCCTTCGGCGTGAATACCCCCACCTCTTCGCAGAGGTAGAGCGCGCCGCTGGACATCAGCTTGAGCTTTTCCTTCGGGGTGATGACGCCGTCGAACACCCGGACGAGCATCACGACACCGACATAGTTGTCGAACCACGAGTCGATGACGAGTGCTTTCAGCGGGCCGTCGGGGTCGCCCTTGGGCGGGGGAATGCGCTCGATGACGGCTTCGAGGATGTCCTCCACGCCCACGCCGGTCTTGGCGCTGGCATGGACGGCGTCTTGCGCCGGGATGCCCACGATGTCCTCGATCTCCCCGATGACCCGGTCGGGCTCGGCCGACGGCAGGTCGATCTTGTTGAGGACCGCGACGACTTCCACGCCCTGCTCGATGGCGGTGTAGCAATTGGCTACGGTCTGCGCCTCTACGCCCTGGGAAGCGTCCACCACCAGCAGGGCACCCTCGCAAGCGGCCAGGGAGCGTGAGACTTCGTAGGAGAAGTCGACGTGGCCGGGGGTGTCGATCAGGTTGAGCAGGTAGGTCTCGCCATTGCGAGCCTTGTAGTGCAAGGCAGCGGTCTGGGCCTTGATGGTGATGCCGCGTTCCTTTTCCAGGTCCATCGAGTCGAGGACCTGCTCCTCCATCTCCCGATTGGAAAGGCCGCCGCACAACTGGATGAAGCGGTCCGCCAGGGTCGATTTGCCGTGGTCGATATGGGCGATGATGGAGAAGTTGCGCGTGCGCTGCATCAACTAAAAAGGGGCACCGGGGTGCCCCTCTTTCCGAGGTACGATGGGAGTCGCGGATTCTAGCGGATTCGGTGCCTGCGGTCCCGGTTAGTTCGACCCGTTCAATCGCAGCGGGATATAGAGCGAGCTCTCGCCCCGGCGAATCAGGAGCGCCACGCTCCTGGACTTCTCGAACTGGCTCACCAGCTGATTCACCTGCTCCACACTCTTGACGTCCTGATTGTTGATCGCCAGAAGTATGTCCCCGCGACGGATGCCTGCCTTGGCGGCGTTGCCTTGGGCGTCCTCGACGACCAGACCGCCCGTGATGCCCATCTCCTTGCGCTGCTCCGCCGACAGTTCGCTGAACGTGATACCCAGGCGGGAGACCACGTCGGCCGGCTTCTGACCTGGCTTCCGGGACCGCTGTTCCGCCACCTTCTTGTCGTCGGGCAACTCACCTACCACGACCGACAACTCGCGGGTCGCCCCCTTGCGCCAGACCTGCAGCGTCGACTTCGTTCCCGGCTTGGTCGCTGCCACGAGGCGAGGCAGGTCCGCCGAACTCGCCACGGCCTTGCCATCGAACTTGAGGATGACGTCGCTGGTCTCGACCCCCGCCTTGTCTGCGGGCCCGCCCTTTTCGACGGAATTGACCAGAGCACCCTGAGGCTTGGTGAGCCCGAAGGATTCGGCGAGTTCCTTGGTGACCTCCTGGATCACGACGCCGATCCGACCCCGAGTGACGCGACCGGTCGTCCGGAGCTGATTGGTGATGTCCATGGCGACGTCGATGGGAATCGCGAAGGACAGACCCATGAACCCTCCTGTCCGGCTGTAGATCTGGGAATTCATGCCCACGACTTCGCCCTTCAGGTTGAAGAGCGGGCCGCCGGAATTGCCGGGATTGATCGCCACGTCGGTCTGAATGAAGGGCGTGAAGTTCTCCTGTGGGAGGGAACGCCCCTTGGCACTCACGATACCGGCAGTCACCGTGTTGTCGAATCCGAACGGCGAGCCGATGGCCAGGACCCATTCCCCGACCTTGAGCTTGGACGTGTCCCCGATCTTCACAGCGGGAAGCCCTGTGGCGTCGATCTTGATCAGGGCGACGTCCGAACGACGGTCGCTGCCGATCACCTTGGCGGAGAACTCCCGCTTGTCATTGAGACGGACGGTGATGTCGTCCCCGGCCTCCACAACGTGGGCATTGGTGAGGATGAACCCGTCCGCACTGATGATGAAACCGGAGCCGAGGGAGCGGGCTTCGTTGTCCTTGGGAGCCTGCCCTGGCGGTCGCCGGAAAAAATCGAAGGGATCCTCCTCCCCCCCGGGGGCCCCCCCACCTTTGGCGGAAGTGGTGCTGATGTTGACCACTGTGGCCCCCTGCTCCTCCACCAATTCCGTGAAGTCGGGCAGCTCGCGTGCCTGAACCGATGTGATCGGCAGGGCGAGGGCGAGAAGAAGCAGGGCGTTCAAGACGCGGGTCATATCGGGGTTTCCTGGCTGGGTGGGGCGGCATGCTTGCCGGCATGCCGGAAGGACTCGGGCTAAGGACTTCAGCCTATTTTGTTCTCTGAGCGAGCGACTCGGCAATCAGCTGCACCGTGGCAGCGGGGGCCTCGCCCACCACGGTCACGCGGTTCTCGCCAACGGATCTCGTGAAAATATGCAACGACCCTTTCTGCATCAAGCCCGTCGAGTTGGCCGTCCGGCCTGGCTCGATAAACACGGAAATCGCCGCAAGTCCGTCGGTCCACACCATGTGGATGACGGACACCGTGTTGCCCTGATCCCGGTATCGGCGGGTCTCCACAACCTTCCGGAAACCGGCGGGCGGGGCCTTGATCTCCCACGCAGAATCGGCCGCAGGGGGCTCGTCCCGTACCTTGTCCGGAACAGCGGGAGGGGTCACGCTGGGCTTCAACCATTCCCGGGGAATGTTCCCGCCGATCTGGACCTGGGTGAAGAAGAACTGCTCCATTACGGAGTTCCGATCACCCAGCAGCTTGGCTTTGAGCAGCAGTCCGGAATTCGTGTCGACCCAGAACTTGTGCCCGTAACGCATTCCGTCCTTGGGCTCGAGAATGAGTGCCTGGGCTTCGTGCTCGGCAACCCGCTCCACGTCGCCCTTGCGCATGTGGTAATGGTCGGTCACGACCGACAGCTGGTCCGGCAGAATTTGCGGAAAGAACCGACCCGGGCGTCGACGTTCCACCCGGATCTGTTTCGTGTCCGGATTGATGATGAAGATCACGTCGTTCTTTCGGACGATTTCCCTTCTCGGGCCGTCGAGCGTCTCGAGACGCTCAGTCTCGTTACCGCCTTCCACGACATGCGCGATGCGGGAGTTCTCCACGACATCGCCTTGCTGATAGATGAAGGTGCCGGCGTAGTTGAGCTGGCGCGCGGAAGTCGCGATTCGCTGGAGCCAACTAACAGTTTCGGCCGGCGACAGGGGCGCGGACGTCCCCTGTGCCAATGCCCCGGTACCACCCGCCAGACAGGCCCAGCACGCCAGAACCCGGAGAGAGCTTCGCATCACGTCTCTTCCCGGCCGGTCAGCGTGCGGAATCCGTTCTCATGTACGGGGCGTGCATGGCCGCGGTCGGGGAATACTCCTGATGCGCTGCGACCAACTCACTCAGATAGGGATCAACCTTTACGGCTTCAGGTACAGGGTCGGTGATGGCCACTACCTGCGTGCCCGCCGGCTTAGCTCCCGCGATCCCGCTTCCAATGGGATCTCGGATGCTTTGCCACGCCAGCAACACGACGACCGCCACACCAGCTACGGAAGCTGCTGCCGAGAGCGCAAAAGTCCGGGCCCGGACTGCCCCCGCTGATCGCGAACGCTGTGGCGCCAGAACCGTCGGTTCTGCCGCGAGCGCCGAGGCGACACGCGCAGAGAACGCAACCGCCAGAGCCGCCTCGCCCCGCATGACGTCACCTATGAGGTGGTAATCCCGCCAGCATTCGGCGGCCCCCTCGTCCTTCAGCACCCGCTCAAACCCCGGACCCTGATCGGTATCCAGTTCCCCGTCCATCAGCGCCGAAACGCGTTCCCGCTCTACCATCGCTTGTCCTTGCTCGTGCCGAGCAGCGGCCGAAGCCGCTCGGCGATCGTCTCTCTCGCCCGGAAGATCCGGGACCGCACCGTCCCGATGGGACAGTTCATGATCGTGGCGATGTCCTCGTAGGACAGACCCTCGATCTCGCGCAGGGTGATCGCCATTCTCAGTTCCTCTGGCAACTCCTGCAGCGTTTCGTTCACGGTGTTCGCAATCTGCTTGGTCATCAGCTCCGCCTCCGGCGTGTTGACGTCCCGCAACTGATCACCGTCCTCGAAATTCTCGGCTTCCTCGCTGTCGAACTCCGTCGTGGTCGGGGCTCTGCGGCCCATGGCGACGAGATAGTTCTTGGCGGTGTTGATGCCGATGCGATAAAGCCAGGTGTAGAAGGCACTGTCTCCACGGAAAGAAGGCAGAGCCCGATACGCCTTGATGAACGCCTCCTGCGCTACGTCCTCCACCTCCGCCGAATCACGGATGAAACGGGACAGCAGCCGCCCGAGCTTGCGCTGGTACTTGACGACCAGCAATTCGAAAGCGCGCTTGTCGCCGCGCTGCGCTCGTTCGACCAACTGCTGGTCGATCTCCCGATCACTCATTCACCCCGTCCCGGTTCGTTCGCCGTGCGGGCAGACCCGTTGTCTGCCACGTCAAGGAAGCCGGCGGAGTATATCCGCCACTGCCACGAGCCGAAACCCGGACACAGACGACTTCTCAACCAGTCGGGTCGCGGGCGTGGCCCGCTCCTCCGGCACCAATCTGACGTCAGGGACAGCATGGGTGTGCGGGAGTTCACCCACGTACCGGAGAATCTTCGCCGGGCTGAAGCGCCCAGCGCAGAAAGACCCGCAGCCGGCGGTGGGCGTCGGGGCTGCAGGCGTCGTCCACGAGATGGACTGCTCGCCGCGCCCCGTCTGGCTGACGCAGCCGGAGCATGACCCACGACGCCGCGGTGACGGGAGCGGCTTCGAGCCGGCAGTCGAACTCCCGACCGTCCTGCATTCGGACCAGCACCTGGCCGTCGGACCGGCAGACCAGCTCGCGCTCCGCCTCGGGCGACCTTCTGAGGGCGTGACGCCGAACCTGGCACCAGCCCGCCGTCAGCACCATGAGCGAAACAGCCGCAGCCGCCAGCGGCGCCATCCCGAGCTGCCAGGGAACGGCGCACGCCGTCAGATGGACTGCCACCAGGGCGAAGCACAGCTTGCGTGAGGGTCCGAGGGTCACGTGTTCGGCGATAGGCGGCACGACGGCAGGGTGACTGTGAAAATGACGCCCTTATAATCCCAGCATCCCGTTCCCCGTGTCCACCCGGCCCCGGACATTCTTCGCGGCGGAGGCTCGGGTCTTCCGTCTCCGGCAGCACATGCAAACACCCCTACCGTTCGATCCTGGCACCGAAGCCTTCCCTCCCCTCACTTCCATCCTCGTGGAGGGGCGCGACGGCGCCACTTTCCTCAATGGCCAGTTCACCTGCGACGTCACCGTTCTGCCCGACGGCCACTGGCAGTGGGGAGGCTACTGCTCCCCGAAGGGCCGGCTTCTGGCTACTTTCCGGATCGGACGCCTCGCCGACACGTGGGTGCTGCAGTTGCCCGCCACCCTGGCGACCGATTTCGTCACGCGGCTGCGCCGATTCGTGCTGCGGGCAAAGGTCACGTTCACCGAACTGGGCACGCGTTGCGCCGCGGGCCGGGCCCCATCCGCGCCGGCAGCTGGCAAGATCCGGCGCGTCGGGGACCACTGCGTCTGGGGCCTTGGCGAAGGCCGGGCGGCGGTCGACATGCCTCCGGACCCAGCGCCGACGACTTCGCCCTTTCCGGAGTGGTCCGTGGACATCGCCCTCGGAGCACCATGGATTCTCTCGGCGACCGCCGAGGCGTTCGTCCCCCAAATGGTGGACCTCGACCGCCAGGGTGGCGTGAGCTTCAGCAAGGGCTGTTACCCTGGACAGGAGGTGGTGGCGCGGGCCCGGTATCTGGGAGAGGTGAAGCGGCACCTGCTGCGACTCACCCTGCCGACGGGGACGCCCGCGGCGCCCGGAGACACCGTCAGCGGCGCGGACGACCGTCCCGTAGGCACCGTCCTTCTCGCCGACCAAGGAAACGCATCTGCCGACGTGCTCGCCGTGGTCGACCTCGAAGCGAGCCGGAATCAGGCGCTCCGGGTGGGGCCGGCGGGTGTCATCCTGGCGGTTCGCGTCGCGCAGGACGACTGATTGGCCTTCCACTTCTACGTCTACTACGCCGTCGACCCGGCGGCGGCTGCCGGGGCAAGGGAGCGGCTGGCGCCGTTTCTGGCGGCCATGCGCGAGGCCACCGGCACCCCAGGGCGTTTGCTGCACCGGGCCGATGAGCCGCTCCTGTGGATGGAGGTCTTCGAAAACGTCGCCGATCGCGAAGCATTCGTCTCCGCGCTGGAACGCCTGAGCGGGACCCATGCGCTCGCGGACCTGCTCGCCCCGGGCCGGACACGCCATGTCGAGTGCTTCGAGGACTGATCTCCTGTGTGCCTGATCGTCGTTGCGCTGCGATGCCACCCCGACTTCCCCGTCATCCTGGCGGGTAACCGGGACGAGTTCCACCGCCGACCCGCCGCGCCCGCGCATCGCTGGCAGGATGCCCCGGACCTCGTCGCCGGCCGGGACCTCGAAAAAGGGGGAACGTGGCTGGGCGTCTCCCGTCGTGGGGCCCTGGCTGTCGTCACGAACTTCCGGGACCCCTCGCGTCCCCGCAACGCTGCCGCACCCTCCCGCGGCGCCATGGTGACGGACTTCCTCCTGGACCGTTCACAGACTGCCGAGTCGTTCCTGCAGCGGCACGCCCACGCCGAATCGGCCTACGACGGGTTCAATCTGATCGCCGGCGACCCGAGCGGACTCTGGTATGGCTCGACCCGAAGCGACGCACCCAGGAGGCTCGACGACGGCGTCCACGCCCTCAGCAATCACCTGCTCGACACACCCTGGCCCAAGGTTCGGCGCCTGCGGCAGGCCATGGACGACGCGCTCGCGGCCCTCGCCTTCAGCCCGATCGATGCCGCGCTGTTCGCCGCACTTCAAGACCGAACCGTGGCCCCGGATCCCGATCTGCCCGACACGGGCATCGGGCTCGACTGGGAACGGCGCCTTGCCCCCGCCTTCATCGTGTCTCCCGACTACGGCACGCGCTGCAGCACCGTGCTGACGATCGATCGCACCGGGCAAGCCGTGCTGCAGGAGCACACTTTCGCCCCTGACGGCCGCTGCACCGGGCGCGTACGGGCCACCGTCAGGATGCGGGAGTTCCCCGGACAGACCTGAGCACCATGCGCCGATGGGGCAGCCCGGCATCGTCGAACACCGGGCCTTCGGCCACGAACCCCTCGCGCTCGTAGAAGCCGATGGCATGGACCTGTGCCGCGAGGGCGATCTCCCGATCGCCGCGGTCCCGCGCCTGGCTCACCAGAAGGGAAAGGATGGCAGCACCCACCCCGCGCCCGCGCCACGCCGGCAGGACGGCCATCCGCCCGATATGACCGTCAGGCAGAAGGCGCCCGGTGGCGACGGGCTCTCCGTCCGCAGCGCTCGCCAGGGCATGGATGCTCACGGTATCGGCGTCGTCCCACTCCAGGGATTCCGGCACGCCTTGCTCGACAATGAACACGGCGCGCCTTACCCTCGCCAGAGCGTCTGCCGCGGTGTTCCAGGACACCAGCGAAAGGACGAACTCTTCGTGATTCAACGGAAGATTCATGAGCATCGATTGTAGAGAAGGTCCGCGCGGTTCGCGCCGGCCCGCCAGCGCGCCGACTCACCTCCCTGGCGACCGGGCGAGTGATGCAAGACGCCGCTAGGCCGGGCCACTCGAAGGCAGCAGCCTGGGACGATCAGGCAGCCGCCGCGTGCACTACCGAACTGGAACTGCGTGCGCTGACCTCCCGATGGCTGGGAGGGGACGCCACGCTCACCCTCTACGGCGGCGGCAACACGTCGCTCAAGGCCCCCTGGACCCATCCGGACGGCACAACGGAACCGTGCCTCTACGTGAAGGGCAGCGGCGCCGATCTCGCCGAAGTCATCGAGCGCGACTTCACGCCGATCCGCCAACTGCCCGCCGCGGGCCTCCTGGGTGGAGCGGTGCTGGACAACGACGGCCTGATGGCCGCGCTTGCACCGCTCAAGCTGGATGCCGCATCGCCCCGCCCGTCAATCGAAACACTTCTGCACGCGGCGATCCCCGCGCGGTTCGTGGAGCACACGCATGCCGACACGGTACTCGCGCTCATCAACACGGAGGACGGCGAGCGTGCCGCGCAGGAGGTATTCGGTGACGCGGCACCCTGGGTGCCGTTCCGCCATTCGGGTTTCGAGCTCGCGCTCGCTTGCCATCAGGTGTTCGAGGCGCGCCGCACGCCCGAGACGATCGGCCTGATCCTCGCCAGCCATGGCATCGTGGCCTTCGGCGACACCGCGCGCGATTCCTTCGACAACATGCTGTCGCTGGTGCGTCGGGCACGGACCTACCTGGAGCAGAAGCGCGCGTGGGCCCTTCCGCGCCGGGACGCACCAGCGCGCACCTGGGACAAGGCGGTCGGGCTCGCCCGGTTGCGTGCGTCGCTCAGCCGGACTGCCGGCTTTCCCGTCGTTCTCTGCGTCGACGACGATCCTGAGGTCATCGCGTTCGTCGCCCGTCCGGATCTCGCCGAGGTCGCACGCCAGGGGCCGCCGACCCCGCAGCACGCCGTTTTCACCAAGCGCTGGCCGGCACTGGGTTTCGACGTCGACGGTTACGCGGCCGAGTACCGCGCTTACTGCAGCGAGGCCGGCGACGCGTTCCGTCCGAGCGAACTCCCGGACCCGGCGCCCCGGATCCTCCTGGATCCCGCCTACGGCATGGTCGCCCTCAGCGTGGACGGCGATCACGCCCGGCGAACGGCCAACGTCTATCGCCACGATATCGAGATCATCACCCGCGCCTCCGGCCACAGCCGCTACCGCTCGCTGACGGCCGATGCGATCCTCGCCGCAGAAGTGCACTACGGCGGGTTCGATCGGCAGCGTCTGGCAAGACGCGGCGTGGATCTGCCTCTTCTCGGTTGCGTCGTCGGATGCTGCGGCGTCACGGACCCCGCGCTGACCGCGGCACTCGCAGCCGCCGGCGCCGACGTCGTGCCGCTGCACGGCAGCCGCGCCCGCACCATCGACCTCGTGTATGGCCTGGGCGGTCTCGACGCCTGCGTGCTGGGGCGAGGCGGCACTGACCTCATTCCCGAGTGGGAGGTCCTGCTGTCGCTGTCGCCCTGCGGCGGCATCGTCGTGACGCGCGACGAGTTCGTTTCGCCCGGTACCGTGGTGCACACCATCGCCGCGCGCTGGAATTTCGGGAGTCCCGCATGACCGCCTTCTTCACCCTGCGCTGGCACGCGCCCGACGCCGTCGAGCTGCTGGACCAGCGCCTTCTTCCGCGCCGCGAGCACTATCTGCACCTCCGTTCCGCCGGCGAAGTCGCCGACGCCATCCGGACACTCGCCGTGCGCGGAGCCCCGGCGATCGGCTGCGCCGCTGCGTACGGCATCGCGGTGGAAGCCGTACGCTGCCGCCACCTCGACGCCTCTGGCTTCGCGTCGGCGCTGCAAGCGGCGTTCGGGGTGCTCGCCGCCAGCCGGCCGACCGCGGTCAATCTCTTCTGGGCGCTCGCACGGATGCGAGCCGTCCATGAGGCCCTAGCGGGCAGTCCCCCGATCCACGCGGCGTCAAAGCTGCTGGAGGAAGCGCACGCGATCCTGGCCGCGGACGTCGCTGCCAACGAAGCGATGGGCCGCCATGGCGCGGCGCTGGTGCCCGACGGCGCGACGATCCTCACGCACTGCAATGCCGGTGCTCTCGCGACGGCCGGACACGGCACGGCCCTGGGCGTCATCCGCTCGGCAGTGGCGGCCGGCAAGAAGGTCCGTGTGTTTGCCGACGAGACGCGCCCGGTGCTGCAGGGCGCACGCCTCACGGCCTGGGAATTGTCGCGCGACGGCATTGACGTGACGCTGCTGCCCGACGGAGCGGCCGGCCATCTCATGGCCACCCAGAAGGTGGATCTCGTCGTGGTCGGAGCAGACCGCATCGCCGCCAACGGGGACGTCGCAAACAAGATCGGCACCTACCAGGTCGCCGTGATGGCGCGCCGCCACGGCGTGCCTTTCTACGTGGCAGCGCCGCTGTCGACGTTCGACTTCTCAGTGGCGGACGGTCGTGCCATTCCCATCGAGCAGCGCGACCCGTCTGAGGTGACCGGCTATGGTGCCGAGCGCTGGGCGCCCGATGGCATCGGCGTGTTCAACCCGGCCTTCGATGTCACACCGGCCGATCTCGTGAGCGCGATCATCACCGAAGCCGGCGTCGTCCATCGACCGGACACACAGACCCTCGCACGATTGCGGGCCGACGCCGCAACGGCCTGAACACAACGCGCGATTCGTTCGCGCGTCGCCGACGGACAACGCTGTCTCCGACCTGCGTCGGCGAGAGATTGGTGCGTCTTCCCGACTTCATCTTTCTTCTCCACGCGCGCAGACGCGCGACACGATACCTATCGTGCAACACGTACTAACAAGTTCAGGAAATTTTTCGTTGTGCGTGGTGTCTGGACGATGCGGGAACGATCGCTTGCGATGTAGACTCGAAACCATGGCAGTGCGTTGTCGCGAGAACGGCGCGCTGCTGCAGATCGGCACTTTCGAATCCTCGCAGCGATGTTCGTTCTTCCCCCGACACAGGAGAACACGATGGCAGGCGGATCCACTTCGACGAGCAGCATGCAGCAGCGGCTGGCGTGGGCGGCCAGTCTGGCCGGCGCACTCGCCGGATTGCTCTACGGATATGACTTCGGAGAAACGCTGAGCGGCCCCTGGGTCGGCGCGGTGACGGGGGCGAGTTCCGCGGTGTTCGGCGCGATGATCGCCGGCTCGGTCGCCGAGCGAATGCTATCGCTCATCACGCCACGCGATCGCGCTCTCTGAAGACTCGGCCAGTCACTTCAAGACAGGCGCTCGCGTGTGCGGGCGCCATGCCGCGGAACGCAAGACGTCCTGCCATCCTTCCGACCGTTCCGATCGCTCAGACCTTGCCCAGCACGGCACCCGTCGGCACCTGATCGCCGCCCTTGCGCACCAGTTGCGCCATCGCGATGACCGTCGCAAACAGCAGGACGATCTCCAGCGCGTACACCATCACGTAGCCCGTGGCCGGTCCCGCCATGGAAGCGCCGAACACCCCGTGGGACGCCAGCGTCCCGAACACATCGCGAAGAATGCCACCGAGGGCCACGGCGATACCTGCACCGGTGGCCTGCACGGCGCCCCAGGCACCGAGCGCGAGTCCCACCTGGTCCTTCGGCGCGCGGTTCATCGTGAAGGTGAGTGTTCCGTGGCCGAAGAGTCCGCTCGCAAACCCGATGAGCGCGACACCCGACGCGAACACCACCACCGAGTGCGTCGACGCGGCGACGATCACGGCGCCGAACGCGGGAATGCCGACCCACGCACCGGTCATGGCCATGCGTGTCGGATCCGCGCCGCGACTGAGAATGCTCGACGCCAGCGTGAACCCGGCCAGACCGCCGGCCGCCAGCGTGGCCGTGAGCCAGGTCGTGGCGCCCACGCTCATTTCCAGAACCCGCCCGCCGTAGGGCTCTAGCAGAACGTCCTGCATCGCAAACGCCATCGTGCCGAGGCCGATCGCAATGAGTGCTCTGCGGGCGCCGTCGGTCTCGATGTACGTCCCCCAGGCTTCGGAGAACTTCGGGGGCGGCCCTTCCGCCTTTTTCCGGTAACGCCCCGGATCACGCGTCTCCTGCTTCCAGAGGGCAATGGTGTTGAGCAGGATGGTCGCAATCGCGGACGCCTGAATCACCTGCACCAGCCGCCCGGGTGTGAAATCGCGCAGAAATGCCCCGAACACGACCGCGCTCACGATCGAGCCCACCAGAAGCATCACGTACATCAGTCCCACGACCTTGGGCTGGGCCTCTTCCGTCGCGAGATCGGTGGCAAGGGCAAGGCCGGCTGTCTGCGTGGTGTGCAATCCGGCGCCCACCGCGAGGAATGCGATGGCGGCCCCCGCCTGCCCGACCCACGCGGGCCAGTTCGCGGCATTGCCGCCGCCCGACAGAACCAGGAGGGCGAAGGGCATGACGGACAAGCCGCCGAACTGGATCATCGTGCCGAGCCAGATGAACGGTACGCGCCGCCAGCCGAGTGCAGAGCGATGCGTGTCGGAACGGAATCCGATCAGGGCACGAAAGGGGGCGTAGAGGACAGGCAGCGACACCATCACCGCGACAAGCGTCGCGCTCACGTGGAGTTCGACGATCATCACGCGGTTCAGCGTGCCGACCAGCAGCACGAGAGCCATACCGACCGAGACCTGGAAGAGGGAAAGCCTCAGCAGGCGCGAGAGCGGCATCTGCTCGCTCGCGGCGTCGGCGAACGGCAGAAAGCGCGGTCCGAGGCAGAACCAACTCGTCAGGATCGACCGACTCACACGGTTCATCGCAGGGCCTCGAATCGTTGAAGCACCCAGTGCCGGTCGCAACGGCATGCGCACGGGAGCCGGGGCCGGGGGCGGGAACCCCCGGTTTCAAACACGAAAGCGCCGAAGGATCGGCGCCTTACTTCTTCGCAGCCGGAGCCTCGGGTGGAGGGGAACTCGCGTCGGCGGACACTGCTGCCACCTTCGCGGGGCCTTCCATGAAGCCCTTGAACCAGGACGTGTTATTCAATACCGCGAAATGCACGGTAAGGGATGTAAGGGCGACGCCGCCCAGGAACAGCGGCAGGCCAACCGACGGCTTGACTACACACCAGATCTTTCCGTAGATCATTTGATTTCTCCGTGATCAGCTCAACCAAGCCACGGCGAATAAATGGCCGCCAGCAAATGGGCCAACGCAGAGAACAGACCGAAGATCTGAGTCCCCTGGATGAGTTTGGAATGCAACTCCTCCGACTCCGCTTCGGTCAGCCCTGTAGGCCAGACCCTGTTTTCATCTTTGCTTGCCATGTGCCCTCCTGTAAGGGTTCTGAGATACGTGCATGACCCGCACGCAGGTCCGGCATCAGGCGTACCACATCCTCGGTGCCGCGCTGAGTAAGTTAGACCTTACATGAGTTAATGTCAAGAAAACATGACACCTTGTCCAACCTGGACAGACCATTTCGGATCAAGGCGCCCGGCGGGTCAGAGCGTGGCGCCGCCGCTCACCTCGATCACCGCGCCGTTGATGTACTCGGCTTCGTCCGAGGCCAGGAACGCGTACACGTTGGCGATATCCTCCGGCTTCCCGAGGCGGCCCATGGGAACGCGTGCCCGCATGCCCTCCAGGACTTTTTCCGGAACGGTGTCGAGGATCGGCGTTTCGATGAATCCAGGGCACACGGCGTTGGCGCGGATGCCCTTGCGGCCCAGTTCCCGTGCCCAGGTCTTCACGAAGCCGATCACCCCGAACTTGCTGGCCGCGTAGTTCGTCTGCCCGAAGTTCCCCGAGAGTCCGACGATGGAGGACGCGTTCAGGATCACCCCGCCGCCCTGCTCCACCATGATCTCCACCACGGCGCGGGCGCAGTTGTAGGTCCCCTTCAGGTTGACGTCGATCACCCGGTCGAAGGCGGCGTCGGACATCTTCCGCAGCTGGGCATCCATGACGATACCGGCGTTGTTGACGAGCGTGTCGATCCGCCCGAACTGCGCCATGACCGCCTGCACCATGGCGTCGATCTGCGGCCGCTTGGTGACGTCCACGACAAATCCGACCGCCACACCGCCCTCGGCCTGGACGGCAGCCACGGTCTCGTCGACCGCCGCCTGCGTCACGTCACACACGACGACGCTCGCGCCCTCCCGGGCGAACTTCAGCGCCGTTGCCTGGCCGATGCCGCGCCCGGCACCCGTGATGATCGACACCTTTCCCTTCAATCGCATGATGAAACTTCCGTGTTTTGGTGATGGAACGAAACGGGAGCCGCGTCCGCCTCAGACGGACGGCGCGCGGCCTTCGAGAATGGAGACCGGCGTGCCCGCCGGTACCGCGTCGAACAACTCGACGAGTTCGGTGTTGCGCATGCGTATGCACCCGATGGACCCGGGCTTGCCCAACTCCGTGGTGTCCGGCGTGCCATGGATGTAGACGAACCGGCGCATGGTGTCGACGCTGCCATGCCGGTTGAAGCCGGGCTCGCAGCCGGACAGCCAGAGGATCCGGGTGAGGATCCAGTCCCGCCCGGGATGCGCCTGCGCCAGTTCCGGGCCGTAGATCTCGCCGGTGGGGCGCCGCCGCACGTAGACGGTGTTGAGCGGAAGACCGGCGCCGATCTTCGCGCGGATGATGTGTTCGCCCCGGGGCGTGCAGTAGCTGCCGTTGGTCTCGCCGGGGCCGTTGCGCGATGTGGACACCGAGTAGCGCCGCACGAGGCGGTCGTCCTCCAGCAGGTCCAGGGTCTGGTCGCCCAGATAGACGCGCACTGACTTCACGATGCCTGTCCTCCGCGCCGCGCCCGGAAGAAGGAGCGCAGGTGTTCGCCACATTCCGATGCCAGCATCCCACCCTCCACGACGGTCTGATGATTGAGGCGGGGGTCGGCGAACAGGTCCACCACGCTCCCGCAGGCGCCGGTCTTTGGGTCCGGCGCTCCATACACGACGCGGCTAACGCGCGCATGCAGGATGGCACCCGCGCACATGGCGCAAGGTTCGAGCGTCACGTAGAGCACCGCGCCGGGAATCCGATAGTTGCCTGCCGCCGCCGCTGCCGCGCGAAGGGCCCGCACTTCCGCATGGGCCGTCGGGTCGTGCGATTCGATCGGCCCGTTCCCGCCCTCGCCCAGCAGCACACCATCGCGAACCACCACCGCACCGACCGGCACCTCCCCGCGGGTGGCCGCTGCTTCCGCCAGCGCCATGGCGCGGCGCATCCACCGGGCGTCGTCGAAGCTCACACCCTCCTCGGCGGCCAGGGGAACACCGCTCACGGCGCGCCCTCGCAGGACCAGTTCTCGGCCGTGCTGATGACACTGCGGGCCAGCTTGTCCGCCTGGGAATACGCGGACGCCGCCTTCCCGGCCTGCGAGTCCAACCATCCCGCAGCCCTCTGGGCCACGACCTCCGCACTGGCGAGGATCTCCCTCAGCCGGCCGGAGCGCGATTGGACCGCCGGACCGCAGGCGCCCGCTTCCGCCTTGAGAATCCAGGCCTCCGCCTGGCGTCGCGAGTCGGCGTAGCCTGCCGCGCGCATCTCGGCTGCGCGGCGCACCAGCGCGATGGGGGCGTTGTCGGAAGTGCCCTCCTGCGCAAGGACAGGTGCCACGAGGCTCAGCGCCCACAAGGCGATGCCCGCCGCTCGTCGACACCCGACAAGGCGGAACGCAGGACGATGGAACTGGCGCTGGCGCAAAGAGACTCTCCCTGGCTGAAGACGATTCCGCGGCCCGGATTCCGTGCCGTCGGCCGGGCCGAACCATAGCACGGCGGCGGCGGCGGTTCGTTGCAGCGCGGCATCACGCGGGAAGCCTCCAAACGTTCCCGTTCGACAGGCCGTGGCTCTTTCGACTTGCGAAGTCACTGACAGGTGACTATTCTTCAGTCACCTTCCAGTGACATCGAGAACGCCATGAACCGCCGCCGTTTCCTCCGTGTACTCGGGGGTGGCACCATTGCTGCCGCCTCTCTGCCCCTCGCCGGCTGCTCCGGCTCCATGCCCGAAGAGGCCATCGCGGGTTGGCATTCGCCCGAAGCGACCGGCGACGTCCGCCGCTGGATCCTCGCCCACGCGATCCTCGCGCCGCACTCCCACAATCTCCAGTCCTGGGTGGTAGATCTGCGCGCACCCGGCGAGATCGCCCTTTACTGCGATCTGAATCGGCTGCTCCCGGAGACGGACCCCTTCGGTCGCCAGATCATGATGAGTCACGGCACCTTCCTCGAAATCCTGGACCTGGCCGCCCGGGAACGCGGGCTGCGCGCAGACGTCACTCTGTTTCCGGAAGGCGAGTTCACCATGGACAGGATCGACGCCCGCCCGGTGGCGCGCGTGCGCCTGGCTGCGGACAGCACCGCGGCGCCCGATCCCCTCTTCGCGCAGATCTTCCACCGCCACACCAACCGCAGCCTCTACGCACCCGAGCGCACCGTGCCCGACGCGGCCCGCGCGGCCATGCAGGCGGCGGCCGGTCCGGGCGTGGATTTCGGCTGCACGGCCCCCGCAGACGGGGAAGCGCTGCGAGCCCACCGCGCCATCGCGCAGGACGCCTGGCGTATCGAGCTCACGACGCCCCGGACGATGCTCGAGTCCTACAAGGTGCTTCGCATCGGCGCTACCGAGATCGCGAAGCACCGCGACGGCCTCTCCCTCACGGATCCGACGGTCGTCTGGCTGACGCGTCTGGGGCTCTTCGACCGGAGCAAGGCCCCGGGCCCGAACGATCGCGCCGTGACCTCGCAGATCGACGATTTCCGAGAGAAGCTCGCGAGCACACCGGCGTTTCTCTGGATGACGACGGCAGACAACCAGCGCCGGACCCAGATCGCCGCAGGAAGGGCCTACGTCCGCGTCCAGCTGGCCGCAACGGCCCACGGCATTGCGATGCAGCCGCTGCAGCAGGCGCTGCAGGAGTACCCGGAACAGGCCGGGCCGCATGCCGCCATCCGGAAGACCCTCGGCGTGACGACACCCCCGCGCACAGTGCAGATGTGGGCCCGTCTCGGGTACGCACCGCCCGTGGGTCCGGCACCGCGCCGGGACCTCGATGCCTTCGTACGGGCCTGAGCGACCCCGCCTGTGCGACGTGCGCGAATCGCATGCCGATGCGATGATCGTCCCATGACTGTCCCCGCAACCATACCGGACGATGCCCGCGGCCTGCGCCGGTCGGAGGGTAACTTCCTGTCTCCGCGATGACCCGGGTCCGAGACCGCAGTGCGACCGAGGACCGCATCCTCGCGGCCGTAGGCGAGGTGCTGGCGCGCGAAGGCTTCGCGGCGATCGGCGTCAATGCCATCGCCCGCGAAGCCGGCGTCGACAAGGTGCTCATCTACCGGTACTTCGGCGGCTTGCCTGACCTGCTTCGCACCTGGGGGGCCAGCGGCCGGTTCTGGCCCGCCGCAAGCGAGATGCTCGGCGACGATCCGGCGGCCGTGCTCGCGATGCCGCTCGCGGAGCGCTACGTGCACTTCTTCGAGCGCTTCATTGCCGCGTTGCGCGCCCGGCCGCTCACCCTCGAAATCCTCGCCGCGGAAGTCGTGGACCGCAACGAACTCACCGCCATCCTGGAAGCCGAGCGGGAACAGTGGGGCACGGAGGTGGAAGCCCTGTTCACAGACCGTGACCACCCGGCCCACGCCGAACTCCGTGGCACCACGCTGCTGCTGGTGGCCGGGGTGCAGTACCTCCTGGTGCGGTCCCGCAAGCTGCGCGTGTTCGGTGGCGTCGACGTCACCAGCGATGCCGGCTGGGAAGAGCTGAAAACCTCCATCGCCGCCGCCGCGGCCCGGATGTTTCCCGACCCCTCACCGGCGTCGCGCCGCCCTCGCGTGAAGCACCGCGGACCGCCCGCGTGACCGCCATGTCGTGCTCACGCCTGCCGCACGTGCGCCTCCAGCCGCGCGCGTACGTAGCGCTGGAATCCCGCGACGCCGGCCTCCAGCGGTGAGAGCGCCGTCGGCTGCGTGAACCGGCTGGCAACACCGGCCTGGACGTTCCGCAGGATCCGCTGGTCCTCGCTGTGGATGGCGACGATGCTCTCGGCAGCCTCGGTCGCGGCCTCGGCCGAATCCGCGATTTCCGGAGGGAGCATCACGTGCACGCGCACGACGATGCGGTCATGGCGTTCGATCTGCACCTCGTACCAGTAGGCGGCACGCCGCGGCTCCACGATCGCGAGGAGAAACAGCGGCAGTCCGAGGTAGACGGCGAACGTGCCTTGCTCCTCGTGCATCGGATGGCGAAGTTCGAGGTACTCGCCGTCGGCATGAGACACGAAGCTTTCGTGCGCATGCCAGAACGGCTCCAGCGTCGTCGCGTGCACCCCCATGTGGTGATAGGACTCGATGAAGCCCTCCACCATCGCCTTCCAGTTGCAGTCGGAGGGAAAATCGATCGTCCGGACCGCCCGCCAGTCGGCCAGCCGATGCTCCGCGAGAGCCTCCGCCAGGGCTGCCAATCGACTTGCGAGCGGCGTCACCGGCGCATGGAGCGAGACGAACACCCACCCGTTCCAGACCTCGGCATGAAAGTGATGGAGAGCGACGTCCGACGCGCGGAAGCCGTCTGCGCCTTCCATAAAGGCTGCACCGATCAGACGGCCGTCGAGGTCGTACGTCCAGCGATGGTAGGGACAGACGATCGACGCGGCGCAACCCTGCCCCTCGAGCATGGTGGCGTAGCGATGACGGCACACATTCGACAGCGCGACGATGGCACCGCTCGCCGTCCGAAGGACCACGAGCGGTTCGCCCGCGACGGAGCCCGCGACAAACGCGCCGGCCTCCGCGAGAGACTCCACCCGGCAGACCGGAACCGGTTCACGTTCGAAGATGGCCGAGCGCTCGGCTTCGAACACTGCCTCGGACCGGTAGGCCTCGGGACCGAAGGGAATGGGCAAGACGGAGGACATGGGACTCCCGCAATGACATCGGTGCCCGGTCGTGGTGCGCTGGTGAACGCGGACGGCACCTTCGCGGAGAACCGCACCCGCGTTGCAGCGACCGGGAGACCGAATGCTCCTGCGGCATCCAAGGACTGTGCCACAACGCCTGCGACCGGGATCAGCCCCGGCGTTCGGTCACAGGCACAGTGGCCGCCGGTGCCAGCCCGGGATTCCACTGCTCGGGCGGTACGACCTGCGGCTGCGGCGTATCGGACCGATAGTGCGGCGACATGATCTGCACATCGTTCTCGTTGAACACATCCTGGATGTTGGCATGCAGTTCGTTCAGGGCTTCCGACCGGCGCCGCGGCGCGCTCTTGTTGCCCTGCGCACAGAGCCGGTACTCCACGTAGAAATCGGAAAGCGCGGTCTGCACGACGAACGGTGCCGGGGTCTGTGCGACCCCCGGGGTCCGTCTGGCGGCCTCGAGCAGCATGGCCTGCACCTGCCGCCAGGGCGTCGAGTATCCGATCGTGACGACCGTGTGCAGCATGAACTGCCCGTCGTGCACGAGCCGCGAGAAATTGCGCACCGGCTGGCTGAACACCACCGCATTCGGCACGCTCACTTCCTCCCCCATGCCGGTGTGTACCTTGGTCGCGAACATCCCGAGCTGGACCACGGTGCCCTCCGTCTCGCCGATCTTCACGTACTCGCCGACACGCAGCGAGCGCGCGTACATCAGACTGAACCCCGCCATCGCCTGACCGACGATGCCCGAGGCGCCCAGGGAGATCATGAGTCCCGCCAGCACCGTGACGCCCTTGAATGCCTCGCTGTTGGCCCCGGGGAGATAGGGATACGCCATGGCGACGGCAAAGAGCCACACCGCGGCATTGCCCAGACGGCGCGTCGGGCCGGCGGTATCGCGGTCCAGCCAGCCGACCTGCACTCCGCCGCTTTCGACCCGTTCCATGAACAGACTGTTGGCGCGGGTCGCGAGGCGCGCGATGGCGAAGATCAGCACGGCCGTGAGGAGTCCGGGCACGGCGCCCGCCGCCGAGACTGCCAGATCCTTGAACACGTCGAGGAGCCACCGCGTCGACTGCTCACCCCAGGGCCGGGTATAGGCGAACTGCCGCAGGACGAACGTTGCCCAGAGGTCGAGGATGAGCAGCGTCACCCCCCACGTAACCAGGGACGCGAGCAGCCGAGCGCCGGTCCGGGCGTGGTCCACGTACGTGGTCACGAGCACCGTGGCGGATTCCGCGTCCTGTATCTGCTGGAGTCTGTTCGCCAGTCCGGCCAGTACCCTGCGCCGCAAGGCGAACAGAAGTCGCAGCACGACGAAGGCCAGCACCGTGGCACCCGCCGCGTATGCACCACCGATCGCGAACTGCCGCGGGTCGGACATCTCGCGCGCTTCGCGCAACGCCGTGCCGAGACGCAGTTCGACCTGACGCGCATACACCTCCAGCGCCGCACCGGTGCGCGGGCCGGCGAGGTCCTCGGTGACGAGGAAGAAGACCGGGGTCCCGTCCACGTGGAACAGGAAAGAGTCGGCTTCCGCGGAGCGGGTCACGGTGCCGGGCCCGTTCCCGGCGACCGTGCTCTCCAGCACGCGTCTGGCAGCCTCCGCCCGCTCGGCCGGTGTGATGCCGGCGCGCGCGGCGCGGAAGGTGACGATGCGGCGGTTGTGCAGGGACAGGCCCTCTTCCCTGACCGGCGAGCCTGCGGTGGCATCGCCGGCCGAACCCGCCTGGGCTTCATCGGCCCGTGCAGACGAACCGGCGAACGCGATGGCCAGCACAAACGTCGCCAGCATCCATCCGACCCACTGCGGGTAATGCCTGGTCACGGTGTGCAACGCTTCCTCTCCCGGAAGGGCAATGGCCTCGATCCGCCGAGCGTGCCGCATCTGATCGGCGCCGTCCAGAAGTGGCGCAACGATTCACTCGCAAACGGCGCTTTGCCTCCCCGGACGTCGATGACGCTACCATTCCCCCCGTCGACTGTCCCGCGGGGACGCCGTCACCCCCCACGCCCATTGCCTGCGAGAAGCGCCCCTACCGTGCCCACCGACCGCATCTCCCGCCTCGACAACCGCCTCTTGGTGGCCTCGCTCTGGCTCGTCCTGATGGCGATATTCCTCGCCGGTGAAATCCTCTCGCCCTACGGGTACGGCGACTCCCGGTTCGTGATCGACTACCTGAAGACGGAACTCATCGTCACGGGCCTGCTGATCGTTGTGACCGCGCTGCTTCTGCCCGCCGGGCGCATCGGCCTGCGGCTTCCGGAAAACCTGCTCGCTGTCAGAGCGATGCCGATGTACGTGCTGGCCCTTGGCGCCGTCGGCGCCTGGGCTGCCGCCCGTCTGACAGTCCCGGCCGTTCCCGACGGGAGCGACGGGCAGTCGCTCCTGGTGCTCAGAACGACGGCATTCGTGGGGTTTAACGAGGAGTGGATCTTCCGAGGCTTCCTGCTGGTGGCCTTCGTGCGCTGGTGGGGTCGACGGCGCGGGGCGTTCGCCGCCCTCGCGGCGTTCTCGGCCTTCCATCTCCTCAACATCGCGGGTGGCGTGCCGCCGCACCTGGCACTGATCCAGTTGGTCTCCACCTTTCTGCTGGGATCGGTGTTCCTGCTCGGCGCATTGGCCACGCGATCGCTGCTGCTGCCCATGATCGCGCACGCACTCTATGACTTTGCGGTCATCGACATGGTCCGACTGGTCGAGGCTGGGGCGGGCACGCTGACGCTCACGATCGTGCCGATTGCCGGCTTCATCCTGGGCATTCTGTGCGTGTTCTGGATGACCCGACTGACCGGGGGCGAACCCTACGGGCCGGACTGAAGATCGCGAACGGATCCGGCTTCAGAGTCGCCGCGCGAGAGTCACCGCCGCGGCCGACCCCGACCCGACGATCGCGCACCACAGCTTCAGCAGACCCGAAGGCGGTTCGCGGCCTCCCAGCATGGCGGCCTCGTCGCGATGCGCAAGTTCATCCGTCTGACAGGCGAGGAGCACGGCTCGCAATTCGGCACGGGTCGGGTCCGGCGGGAGGGCGTCGATGAGATCCAGCTGCTGCGCGTAGTGGCGGTCCACGAAGGTCTCCACCGACTCGATGGTTCCGAACACGGCGCGGGCGCCGAAGAGCGCGGGAATCGCGCCCGTCAGCCAGCCCGCAAGGCGCCACGCCGGAAGCAGGCGGCTCCGTTGTTGCGGCGGCAGCCACGTCTCGATCTGTTCGAGGTGTGACTGCTCCGTGCCGAGGTGGCGCAGCGCAAACGCGCGGACGGCCTCAACGCGTGTCACTGCCAGGATGCCCCGGTAGATGCAGACGGCGCCCGTCTCTCCGGCGTGGTCACTGCGCAACTCGGCTCGAAGCGCCGGCGTCACGGGCGAGTCGGCCGACGGACTCCTCGCCCGCCATAGGGGCCGCACTGCGAGGAACGTCCGATAACCCGCTTCGAGGAGCCAGGGTAGAGGCGGAATGGCAGCGAGGCGCCCGAGCAACCGCGTCCTCGGCATCGACTGCCAGAGCGTGATGAAGGCCCGCGCGCCGCCCACCAGAGAGCCATCGGCCCGCCGGACGTGCATGCGGGCCAGCGCGGTCGGCGCATCCAGATCGGGGCCCAGCGCTATGCCGTCACACGACGAGGCGTCGACCCAGGCGCAGGCGTCGGCACCGGGCTGCCTCCGGTAGAGCGCAATTTCGCGGCTGCACACGGGGCACGCGCCGTCGTAGTAGACGGTCAGGACCGCATTCGATTCGGGGGCTTTCAACGAGGGCACCGGGGCCAAAGTGACGCTGACTGCTCCTGGACAACCGCTGCACTCACGGAGTTCCAGTGGGAGCTCGCGCGGAAGGCCCCCGCCTTGCCGTCGACTGCTTCAGCCCGTCACGCGATCCGCCCAGGTTGCACGGACCCCGACCGGCCGTGCCGGCCCCCTTCCCGACTCCACGGGACGGTCCCGAATCCGTTCCCGGGAAGGCTTCGGGAGTCGCGAGAGTTCCTGCGTCGCAACATCAAATTCGATTGACAGCCCTGGATGCCCCACGTAATTAGTCGCCTGCGTTCAAAAATATTGCACGGGGTTCATCCCCGGCACATAACAACAGTCTGGAGGAAGCGATCATGGATCCGTCGGTGTCCGCCCGGATCCAGAGCATGTTCGCGCGCGATCGCGCGATGGCATTGGTGTTCGTTGCCGCGCTCTGGGTCACCATCACGTTCGTCTACTTTGCCATCTCGCCGCTCATCGACAGCGGCGCGCTCCGCGTGACGCTCACGCTGGGCGCCTTGCTCCTCCTGCTGTTCAACACCATGTCCATGTTCGCCATGATTCGCCACTACCGCGAGGACCGCGACCACATCTACGGTCTGGACATCCGCCATCTCGACGAACCGGAACAGCGGGAGCGGCCCTGACCATGGCATACCAGCCCCCGAAACAAGGCGGCGCGGGCCAGATCGTGGACAGCCTGCTCATCCTGGTGCTGCTGTTCCTGTGCCTCCTTCTGCCGTTCGAACTCAAGAAGAAGTTCGCCGAAGAGGCTGCCGCAGCCCCTGCCGCTGGCGAACAGGCGCCCGTGAAGGAACCCACGTGGACCGATCTCGGGCAGAACGCTACCCAGGTGCAGCAATGGGAAAAGCTGGGCAAGACGCCGGCGGACGCCAAGGGCCTCATCGAGACGGAGTTCGACTTCGACAAGGACCTGCGATCCGGCTGGCTCTGGATCACCATCGCGGTGATCGTCGGCTACTTCTTTCTGCTGCTCAGGATCTCGGACCGCGAGTACCGCGAGGTGATCGCGGAACGCTTCGGCAACGACGGCCGATCGGGAGATGGACGATGAACATCTGGGTGCTGGTGAGCTATGGCGCGTGGGCAGTCTCGATCCTGCTGTTCGGCTGGATGATCCTGGATGCTCTGGCGGTCGGAAAGCAATACAAGGAGGACTTCCTCATGAGTTCGCGCGAGGGTGAGGAATAGTCCGGAGACGATGATGACGACAACCACAACGACAGAAGGCAAGGCAGGCGGCGGAGCGCAGCACATCAGCCTGCGGAAGGTTCTCGGGCCGGTGCACGTATGGGCGCTGGGCGTGGGCATCGTGCTCGTGGGCGAGTTCACCGGATGGAATTTCTCTCTCGCCAAGGGCGGCGCCTGGGGAGCCCTGATCGCCTGCTGGTACATCGGGCTGCTCTACACCTGCGTGGCGATGATCGATTCGGAAGTCACCTCCACGGTAGCCGCCGCCGGCGGCCAGTACACGCAGGCAAAGCACATCATCGGGCCGCTCATGGCATTCAATGTGGGCCTGTATCTCGTGATGGCGTACACCATGCTCGAAGCGAGCAATGCCATCGTCGTCGGCGACCTGCTCAAGTCCTTTGCGGGGGAAACGGGCTATCCCGATCTGGACGTCAAACCGTTCATCGTCCTTACGATTGCCGTGCTGGCGTGGCTCAACTATCGCGGGGTGTACGCGACGCTCACGGTGAATTTCGTGATCACCGCCATCGCGTTCGCCTCGATCATCGTCCTGTTCTTCAGCGTGTCGCCGGCCTCGCCGGGCAAGGTCCTGCTGCACAGGGAACTGTTCACCGACCTTCCCTACGGCTGGATCGGTGCCATCGGCGCCCTGCAGTTCGGGATGTGGTACTACCTGGGCATCGAAGGCACCTGTCAGGCCGCGGAAGAGGTAAGGTCCGCGGGGCGTTCGATTCCCCTCGGCACCATGAGCGGCATGATCACACTGCTGGTCGCAGCCTCCCTTACCTGGTACGTGGCCTCCGGGCTCATGCCCTGGCAGTACCTCGGACAGGCCTACACCCCGCTCTACGACGCCGCGAAACTGACCGGCGGCGGCGCACTGCAGGCCATCATGTTCATCGGCACCCTCTTCGCCGCGCTCGCCTCGGCCAACGGCTGCATCAATGACGCCTCGCGGTCCTGGTTCTCGATGGGCCGGGACCGCTACATGCCGGAGTGGTTCGGCGCCGTGCATCCCCGCTATCGCACGCCCTACCGCGCGATCCTCTTCCTGATCCCCATCGCCGTCGTGTTCGCGCTGCTGTTCTACACGCGCCTCGATCTGGTGATCGGCTTCTCGATCCTGTCCGGGCTTCTGGGGTACACCTTCATGTCCTTCAACATGATGCGTTTCCGCAAGCTCTGGCCGCTGGGCTCCATCCACCGCGGCTACGTCCACCCGTTCCATCCCTGGACGGCCATCATCCTGCTGCTGCTCTGCACCACGGTCTACTTCGCGACCTATCTCGGTTACAGCGACATGCTGCTGTCCATCATGGCCTTCTACATCGCAGCCTCGGTCTGGTTCGCCTTCCACCGCTACAAGTACGTGAAGCGCGGAGATCAGTTCACGATGCCCTGGCCGCGTCCGAAGGGATACTGACCCGCCTCCGGAACCGACGGACACCGCCCGATGCCGTTCGAACTCGCCGCAGCCTCGTGCGTGCTCGCTGGTGTTCTCGCCGCGGGCTACCGGCGCGATCGCCGGCGGCACCGGCAATGGCAGCAGTCAATGCTCGATTGCGCAGACTCGCCGCTCGACGACTGTGCCAGACACATCGAGCCCGACGGCTACCCGATGCTCACCGGCCGCTACGGAGGCTTTCCGGCAGAGGTACGCCTGATCCGTGACGACGTCACGGTGCGCAAAGTCCCCTGCCTGTGGCTGTCCGTGTCGTTGCACGCGCCGCTCCCCGGCTGCCCGACCCTCGATGTGGTCGCCCGGATGCGCGGCACGGAGTTCTACTCACCGCTCCTGAGCCTGCCCCATCGCCTCGAGGCGCTGCCGCACTGGCCGTCCGAACTCACGGTGAAGTGCAACTCGCCGGCGGCGCCGCTCGCCGAACTCTCCCGCTGGATCTGCGAACACTTTGCTGATCCTGGCGCCAAGGAATTCCTCGTCACCCCCCGGGGCGTGAGGCTCGTCCATCAGGTCGCACAAGCACGCCGTGCCGAGTATCTGGTCCTGCGGGCGGGCCACTTCGACGCCGAGCCCGTCGCCACGACGACGTTGCACGCCCTGTTCGCCCGAGTGCTGGCGGTCTCCCAAACCCTTTCCGCCCATGCCGACCGAACCCGCGCAACTCAAGCCGCCGCTTGATGCCTGGATCGTCCTTGCCATCGGCGCATTGCTGCCGGGCATGGGGCAGGTGCTGAACAACAACGCCACCCGCGCCATCGTGTTCGTCTTCTTCATGATCTCGCTCGGCATCGTCAGCCATCAGGTCACCACGCCGGCCCACTCCTTCCTGGGGCGGCACGCCGGCGGCGTGTTCATCTACGTGATCTCCCTGATCGACGCCTTCCGCATCGCCCGCCTCCGGCAGGACCTGTTTCGCCAACCCCGGGTACCCCGGGGTCAGGTCTAGAAAAGATGCATCTTCCGAGGTAATTCGTACCTCGGGGCCACGTACCCCGGGGTCAGGTCTAGAAACGATGCATCGTCCGCCTGGATTCGCGCGCCACTGAATTGGCTACTGCAGCAGCGATGCAAACACGTCGTCCGGCAACAGCGCGCCACCTGTCGTCCAGATGAGGTGGGTCGCCACCTGCTCTGATCGCGCGGCACCGGCAGCCATTGCACAGGCCTCGAACGCGGCCGCCGCGGAAGGCTCCAGCCGCATCCCGTTGTCGGTCCAGAGGCGCCTCACCCACGCCAGCATCGCGGCGTCGCTCACGGTCGAGACACCCTCCAGAAGTGGCGCCATGATCCGCGCGGAAAGGGCGGACGCCGAAGCACAGGCGAGGCCGTCGGCAACGGTGTCGTTGGTGAGGCCTGCGTCGTAGACGGAGATCGGATTGCCCGGGCCCGCGGCGAGCTGAACTAGCATGCTGGGCGATTGCACCGGTTCCACGAACACGCAGCGCACGGCGTCGCCCCACACCTGCTTGAGACCTAGCGTCACCCCGCCCGGGGCGCCGCCGACACCGCAGGGCAGATACACCTGCATCGGATGCGCGGCATCCACCACGATCCCGGCCTCACGCAGCTGCTGCGCCAAATCGTCTGCCGCCGCGGCGTAGCCCACGAACAGATGCCGCGAGGACTCATCGTCGACGAAATGGCTGCGCGGCGTCGAAGCTGCTTCGGCGCGCGCCGCGGCCACCGCCGTCGTGTAGTCGCCCTCGTGCTCGACCACCCGCACACCGAGCCGGCGCAGCCGGTCCTTCTTCCAGAGCTTGGCATCGGCGGACATGTGCACCTCGGCCGCGAAGCCGAGCGCTCTCGCCGCGAGCCCTACGCTGAAGCCGAGATTCCCGGTGCTTCCCACGAGCACCGTGAAGTCTGCGAAGCGGGCCTGCCACTCGGCATTCGCGAGGACAGCTGTGTCGTCACCGTCGAAGCCCAGACTTCGAGCCACCTCGAACGCGTACCACAGAACTTCGAAGATGCCGCCGCGCGCCTTGATGCAGCCCGTGACCGGCAGCGCGTGGTCGGTTTTCACGAGGACCGTCGCGCCGGTTCCCAGTTGCGCCGCGATCGTCGGCGAGACGGGGACGAGCGCGGAGTCGATACGGCCCGCGGTCGCCTCGAGTTCCGGAAAAAGCCGCGCGAGCAGCGGGGCGGCGCGGGCCCACAGCCGTCGGGCCTCCGAGACGTCGGCTGTCGAGACCTCCAGTCCGTCCATGACTTCGCCTGCAGGCCGCCGGTGCGGATTGGTCCAGACAGTCGGTTCGCCGCGGCGGACGGATGGCGGCACCCTCGCCAGCGCATCGCTGAGCGCGCTCATGGCACGAACGCCGCGGCCGCGTTGAACCGGTCCCACATCGCGGCGTACTGCGGATGGTCCACGCGCCACGGCTTGCGTTCGAGGCGCGCCAGCCATCGGTCGGCCGCTTCGTCCGCGAGCCGCCAGCATTCCGTCACGAATGCCTGCTTCTCGGCCACCGAGCCCTTCATCACCCGCGGTCCCTCGGCGAAGAAGCGGTCCTCCATTGCGTCGAACTCGGCCCGCAGGTCCGGCTTCACGGCCTTGTAGTCGGCCATCATCCGGCGGTGCAGGCGCTCGTACTTCCACCAGTACGCGCCTTCCGTGAAAGTTTCGCGGGGCATCGGGCCGAGATCCGGCAGATCGACGCCGCAGAACACCGGCTTGAGGATCGACGCGTCGGGACCCGAGGTCGCGTTGGCCCAGCCCATCACGTGACCGTCCTTCGCGACGCTGATGAGTCCGCCGGTCGCCTGCCAGAAGCGGAATTCGTACGGGGCCGCATGCATGCAGATGCGCGTCGGCCGTTCGCCGTCCACCGGGTGATAGTCCGGATCGTCCCCGGTGTAGCGCAGGAGGTCGGCCATCGTCCGCACGGTGATCCTGCCCTGATGCCGGCGCAGGAAATCGTACGAGGCCCGCTGACGTTCGTCGGGGGCCGTGCAGCGGCTCATGACCTCATCCGTGAAGGTCGCGCGGAAGTCCGCCTTCGGACCGGGTTGCCCTTCGAGGGACGAGCGATACCAGTCGTCGCGGATGCTGTGGACGTTGGAGATGCTGGAGATGTCCGTCACCCGCTTGGCGGCCCAATGCCGCCCGGCGGTCTGGATCTCCACGGCGCCGTGCATGTCGGACATGAGGAAGCCACCGTCGAAATGGCTGTTGCCGCGCAGTTCGCAGTTGCCGCCCTGCCCGTACTCGGCCAGGAGGCCGGCGATGACGTCCACCGCTTCGTCACACGTGCGCGCCCTTTCGAGCATGAGGCGCAGATGATCGATGATCATCACGCCGTCGCCGTCCGAGCGCTGGTTGCTGAACACAGCCTCGTCGCCCCCCGCGAGACCCCACTCGTTGAAGCCGATCTCGGCACCGTAGGTCCAGAAGGACTTGTCGAGCACGATGTCCCAGGTCGTCGGCACCTGCGGGATCACCCGGTGGGTCACGCGCACCTGCGCGCCGCTGCCCCACTCCCGGCGCGGAATGCGAACCAGATGCTGGGCCTCGTTGATCTCGGTGTCGGCGTTCTTCGCCAGCAGCACCGACCCGTCGGCCGTGCTGTTTCCCAGGGCTACGAAGGTGTCGCACATGGCAGGACTCCAGGAGGAAGGGAGGAATTCATGGGCGCGCCGCGTGGCAAGCCACCACGTGCCCGGGTGCCGGCGCGAACTCCGGCACGAGGCCCGCACGGCAGGCGTCGATCGCGATCGGGCAGCGCGGGGCGAAAGCGCAACCGTCGCCGGGCGTCGCGAGTTCGACGGCAGGCTGCGTGCGACGGGCGCGCTTGCCCGCACCCACGCGCGGCACGGCCGCCAGGAGGGTCCGCGTGTAGGGGTGCGCCGGCTGGCCGAAGATCGCCGCCGTCGGTCCTTGCTCGACGATCCGCCCGCGGTACATGACCGCGACCCGGTCGGACACATGCCGCACCACCGACAGATCGTGCGCTACGAACAGCATGGCGAGCCCGAGTTCGTGGCGCAGGTCCGAAAGCAGATTGAGGATCTGGGCCTGGATCGAAACGTCCAGCGCCGCGACGGGTTCGTCCAGCACCAGCAGCGACGGTCGGACGGCCAGCGCCCGCGCGAGTCCCACACGCTGCCGTTGGCCGCCGCTCATGCTGCGCGGCAACCGCGCCGCCAGCGACGGGGGCAGGCCGACCAGCGCCATCAGCCGCCGCACTTCCTCCCCGACCCCGCCGTCTGGCACCACGCGATGAAAGCGCAGCACCTCCGACAGCGTCTGCGCAACCGTCATGCGCGGGTTGAGCGACGAGTACGGGTCCTGGAAGACCATCTGCACCTCGCGCCGCAGTTGCCGCTGCCAGGCGCGGTCGGCATCGTGAACGCGGCGATCGCGATAGCGGATCTCGCCCGCGGCCACGGGATGCAGTTGCAGGATCGCGCGCCCGAGGGTCGTCTTGCCACTGCCGCTCTCGCCCACGAGGCCGACGGTCTCCCCGGGGCCGATCGCAAGCGATACGTCGCGCACGGCCTCGACGGCGGTGGCCGGACGCCGCGCGAGAAGATCCATCACCGAGCGCGGACGGGGGAATCGCACGCTGACGTGCTCGACGGCGAGCAGCACACTCGCGTCAGCCGGGACCGGAACCCCATCGCGCGTTGCGCCCGCGGGCAACCCGTTCACTGGATGCGCTCCGGAAACCGGCATGCGGTCGCGTGGCCCGGCGCGTGCGTCGCCAGCGTGACCTCTCCGCTGCGGCAGTCGTCGGAGACGAACACGCAGCGGTCCGCGAACGGGCAGCCCCAGGCGCGTTTGGCGAGATCCGGCGGCTGACCGGGAATCGGCTGCAGGCGCCGGTCCGGTCCGTCCATATCAGGGCGGGAGCCCAGAAGCCCGAGCGTGTAGGGATGGCGCGGGTTCGCGAGCACCGCCGCAGCCGGCCCGGTCTCGACGACCGTTCCCGCATACATCACGGCGATGCGATCGCAGGTCTCCGCCACCACGCCGATGTCGTGCGAGACGAGCACCAGCGCCATGCCCTTCGCCGCCTGGAGTTCGGAGAGCAGCGCCAGGATCTGCTCCTGGATGGTCACGTCGAGCGCGGTGGTTGGCTCGTCTGCGAGCAGCAGGCGGGGCGAACAGGCCATGGCCATGGCGATCACCGCCCGCTGCAGCATGCCGCCCGACCATTGCCACGGATAGTCGTCGTAGCGTCGCGCGGGCTCCGGAATGCCGGTGGCCTGCATAAGCGCGATGCCGGCATCGCGGGCGAGCTTGCGGGACAGTCCGCGATGGATGCGCAACCCTTCGGTGATCTGATCGCCCACCGGCCACACCGGACTGAGGCTCGTCATCGGGTTCTGGAACACCATCGCGATATCCGTGCCGCGCAGCGCCCGCATGCGGGTTTCGTCGAGTGCAAGGAGGTCCGTTCCGTCGAACAGGATCCGCCCGCGGCGCACCGTCGCCGCCGGCCGGGGCAGCAGACGCAGTATCGCCCGGCACAGCACGCTCTTGCCGCTGCCGGACTCCCCCACCAGTCCGAGCGTTTCCCCGGCCCGCGCGTCGAGCGACACCCCCCGACTCGCGACCACCTCGCCGCCGGCGACGCGGAACGCTACCTCGAGGTCCTCGACACTCAGCAGCGGAGAGCGGTCAGTGTCCGGTGACATGCCGGTCTCCGAGTCGATGGGTGAGGCCGTCGCCCACGAGCGCGAGCGCGACGCCCGTGAGGACGATCATCAGTCCGGGCAGCGTGCTGATCCACCACGCCTGCTGCATGAAGTCCTTGCCCTCCGCGACCATCGCGCCCCACTCCGGGGTCGGCGCCGGCACGCCGAGCCCTAGGAAGCTGAGCCCCGACACGAGCAGGATGTTCAGCACGAAGTCGGACATCGAGAACACGATCGACGAATTGATGATGTTCGGCAGCGCATGCCTGAGCAGAATGCGCCAGGACGGAAAGCCTAGAGTACGCGCTGCGAGCACGTAGTCCTTGCCCGCCTCCACCAGCATCTCGGCCCGCGCGAGCCGCGCGTACATCGTCCAGCCCACGAGGAACACGGCGATGTAGATGTTCTGTGTGCCCGGCCCGAGGATCGCGAGGATGACGATGATCAGCACAAGAAACGGAAAGGCGAGCGCAGTGTCGATCACGCGCATCAGCACGGTATCGAACCAGCCGCGGCGCAGTCCGGCCCACGCGCCCAGCAGCACACCCATCAGCATGGGGACGTAGGTGGTCCAGAACCCGATGACGAGATCGGTGCGGATCGCGAACAGCGACCGCGTGAAGATGTCGCGCCCCAGGGAATCGGTGCCGAACCAGTGGGCGGCATTCGGGGCCTGCAGCGCGGCCCCGTAGTCCTGCCTGAGCGGGTCGTAGGGCGTCAGCCACGGCGCGAACACGCCGGCCGCGACGATCAGCGCCACGAGAACGAGACCGATTCGGAGCGAGGTCGACCACCGCCCCCATTCCGCGATGACGCCCGCGCCAGACCGCGTGGTTTCCTCGTCGATGGAGGGTAGTGCCGCGCTCACGGCCGCACCCGACGGTCGATGAGCGCATGGGCGAGATCCGCGAGGAGACTCACCGCCAGGACCAGCAGCGCGAAGACGACGGTGAGCCCCTGGATCACCGGGTAGTCGCGCGTCGACACCGCGTGGACCAGCAGCATGCCGAGCCCCGCGACCGAAAAGACGGACTCCACGACCACGCTGCCGCTGATGAGCCAGCCGATGTTGACCGCGAGGATCGTGATGACCGGAATCGCCGCCGCGCGCAGGACGTACTTGAACAGGATGCGCGCCTCCGACAAGCCCTTGGCTCGGGCCACTTCCACGTGCTCGGCAGTCATCGCATCGAGCATGGCGGCGCGCAGAGACTGGATGAGCAGCGGTCCGAGGAAGAGCGCAATCGTGAGCGCCGGCAGGAACAGGTGATGCAGATGGCCGACGAAGCCCCGCCCGAAGCCCGCGATGGGAAACCACTTGAGCGTGAGCCCGAAGAACAGGATGAGGATGAGCCCGATCCAGAAGGACGGCATCGCAAAGCTTACCGTGCCGATCAGGCGGATCGCGTGGTCGGCGAAGCGCTGTCGCCTCGCGGCAGCCCATACCGCGAGCGGTACTGCGAGCAACACCGACAGGATCGTCGCGTACGCCAGCAGGAACACCGAAGGAACGAAGCGTTCCCACACGATGGCGGACACCGGCGCCCGCTGGATGATCGACGTGCCGAGGTCACCCGTGAGCGCCTTGCCCACGAACCGGGCGTACTGCACGAGCAGCGGCTTGTCCATGCCGAGCTTCGCGTAGACCTCGGCGACGGCCGCCTCGCTCGCCCGCCCCTGCAGCATGATGCGCACGGGATCGCCGGGGACGAAGTGGATCGCGAGGAACGCGACGAGCGTCACCCCGAGCAGGACCGGCACGGCCTGCAGCAGCCGCGTGGCGGTGAAGCGAAGGACCCACATGATCGCGCTCGGCGGCGCCCGGAGGCGCCGCCCTCAGACCATCACTTGTTGCGGATGACGTCCTTCAGCCACCACCAGCCGTTCTTGGCGGTCTTCCAGCCTTCGAGCTGGCCGTGGTAGGCATTCAGCATCGGCGCGAAGTTGAGCGGGATGCTGTAGCCGTCGTGGTACACGGTGTCCTGCACCTTGGCGTAGAGCTCGGCACGCTTGGCCGGATCGGCCTCCTTGCGGGCGTCGTCCAGCATCTTGCCCACGGCATCGTTGCGATAGTTGGAGAAGAACGCCTTGCTGCTGCCGCGGCCGTCGGCCTGCAGCGTGGCGAGCTCGTCCGTGTCGTTGATGTCGCTCGTGATGTAGCTCACGTACAGCATGTAGTTGCCCTTGCTGCTCATGTCGAAGGCCGTGCCGACGTCGAACTCCACGATCTCCACCTTGAGCCCGGCTTCCGTCCAGCCCTGCTGCAAGATGGTGGCGATCTGCTTGGACGGCGCGTTGCCCGTGTCCACCATGAGCTTGAGGGTCTGCCCCTTGTAGCCGGAGGACTTCACCAGGGCCTTGGCCTTCTCGAGGTCATAGGGGATCTTCTCGACGGCATCGGAATGGAAGTTGACCTTCGGCATGTAGGAGTTGGGAATCGTCCCGTAGCCGAAGAACACGACCTTCATGATGGCCTCGCGGTCCGCCGCATGATTGAGCGCGAGGCGCAGGTCCTTGTTGTCCAGCGGCTTCGCCTTGTGGTTCGTGTAGACGTAGTCGAGCCGGAAGATGGGCACTTCTTCCAGCTTGATGTCGGAGGCGGCCTTCAGCGACTCTGCCTGGTTGTAGGGTACGGAGGCGATCGCATCGAAGTCGCCGTTCTTCATGCCGAGAACGCGGGCGTTGCTGTCCGCCACGTAGCGGATCTCCACCTTGTCGACATACGGGATCGGCTGGCCATCCGTGCCCTTCTCCCAGTAGTCCGGGTTCTTCGCCAGGACGAGCCGCGTGCCGCGCGCGTATTCCTCCACGACGAAGGGCCCCGTGCACACCGGCTTCTGCCCGAAGGCTTCCGCCCCGGCCTCGTAGGCCTCCTTCGAGACGATTGCAGCACCATAAGCCGACAGCGCCGACAGAAACGGCGCGTAGGGCTGCTTGAGCGTGATCTTCACCGTCTTGTCGTCCACGGCCTCCAGGACCTTGATTGGCGCAAACAGGAAGCCGAGCGGCGCGGATTCGGCAGAGGCCTTCCGGAGCGAGAACAGCACGTCCGCCGCCGTCACCGGCTTGCCGTTGCTGAACTTGGTGTCCCGCAACTTGAACGTGTAAATGAGCGTGTCCTCGGAGACCTCCCACGATTCCGCCACGCCGGGGCGCAGCCCGTCGCCGGTGGCATCGGGCTCCACCAGCGAGTCGCACACCTGCTCGATCGCATAGATGGACCCGTTGTCGTTGGGAATGTACGGGTCCATCGTCGCGGGCTCCTCGGGGCGGGCGAAGATGAGCGTGCCGCCGCGCTTGGGCCCGGCCGGCACCGCCGGCGCCGCCTTGGTTTCCGCACCGGTCGGGGGCGCCGGCGGCTCCTCCTTGGAGCAGGCGCCGAGGGTCAGTGCCAGAACGGCGGCAGCAATACTGCTGGTCGCGGCGGACACGCGGAACGCGGAGGCGGCTTCGGGACGGGCAATGCGGGGCATGGGGCAGGTCTCCGGGGATCGGGAACGTTTCGGGTCAGGGGGCAGCCCGCTCACACGGTCGGGTCGGCACTGCCCTAACAGTTTCCGGACCAGGGCCGAACCGGCGCGCGCAGAGAGGTCCCGGGAGGATAAACACCCCGGTCTCGCGGAGCAACGGGAATCCCGCGCAACCGAACGTCACGCGAGGCGTGGCCCGTTCCGCCAACGCCGGTCAGGTCCTCGCCGCGCCCGACTCGTCGCGCAGCGCCTGGTGCAGATGCATGCTCTGCGTCGAAGGCCGGACTCCGAGCGAGATCGACAGCAGACGCTCCAGCCGGCGGTAGGCCTGGATGCCTTCCGTGCGCCGGCCGGACGCGTGATGGCACCGCATCAGACCCTGGTAGAAAGTCTCGACCAGCGGGTCGGCGTCGAGGCCCCGCTGGTACCAGGCGATCGCCTCCTCGCAACGCTGCTGCGCTTCGAGATGGCGCCCGAGATACCCCAGCGCGTGGATGTACTTCGCCTGCAGACGTTCCCGGACGCCGGCGCACCAGCTTTCGTCCACGTCGTCCGCAAGGAAGGGGCCCGCATAGGTGCGCAGTGCCCGCTCGAGCAGGTAGACCCCCGTCCCGTCACAGGCCCCGTCCAGCCGAAGGCTGCCGACGCTCCGCTCGAAGCTCCACGCGTCCACCCAGCACTTCTGGCGGTCGAGCGACAGCTTGCCCCCCTGCAGCCGCACGACATCGTGATCGTCGAACAGCCGCCGAAGCCGCAGCAGCGTCACGCTGAGTGCCTTGTGTCCGGCATCGCCGTCCTCGTCCGGCCACAGCGCATCGACCAGCACCTGCTCGGGCACCTCGCGCGGACCGAAGGCCACCAGCGCCTTGAGCAGCGACAGCGACTTCTTGGGCGTCTTGTGCCCGAACGCCAGCGGCCGGTCATTCAGCTGCACCTCGAAGCGGCCGAGCGTGAACACCTTCACGGGCCACGGCCACTCGGGCCCGTCCGTTTCCCGGGAGCGCAGACGGAAACGCCGGATGATGCTCCGTGCGGCATCGGCCTCGATGTCTTGCTCCAGCGCGACGCGGAACATGTGGGCCGTGGTGGCCTCGACGTAGCGCATCTGGCACCAGCCGTAATCCACCTGAGACAGCCGGAGCGCCTCGCGCAGCAGTTCGCGGCGATCGTCGAGTCGCCCGTCCGCCTCCGCGAGCCAGGCCTCCACGAGGAGCAAACTGGGCAGGTGCGCCGCGTGGGACGCCCTTCGTTCGATGATGTCCCGGGCCCGTGCGACCAACTCCCTTGCGCGATCGGTCCGCCCGGCGCGGAGCAGCATCTCGCCATTGATGAGGCCGTAGATCATTTCGTGATGGGGCGCCCCGGCCTCCAGGATGGCGGCGTCGGACACCTCGGCATGGTCTGCCGCTGTCTGCCAATGCCCCTGGACCAGTGCGAACCGCGCCCGGTAGCAGGCGAGCAGCGCGCGCGACATCGGGGCTTCGGACCGGGGCAGCGCTTCGATTCGCGCCAGCGCGTCCCCGAGATCGGAGGGATCGAGAATCCGGAACTCCACCGCGAACCGGTGGGTCATGGAGCTCGTGAGCACGCGACGCAGGCCATGTCGCTGTGCCAGCGTCCAGACCTCGTCGAACAGCGCGAGGGACTCCTCGTAGGCGCCCATCAGGAACCGGTTGTGCGCCACCTGGAACATCGCCCAACCCGCCGACGCGGGGCTGGCCCGGGGATCGCGCGCGCTCGCAAGGATGCCTTCCAGAAAGCGTTCGGCAAGGTCCATCCGTGAAGTGCTGGAACTCGCCTCGAGCAATGCGCCGGCTGCAGCAAGCGCGGCGTTCGGATGGCGGTGATTGAGGAGCAAGGCCTCCAGCCTTGTCAAGCCAACCCCGATGCTCGGATGCCAGGGGCGGACGCAGTGCGCACCGACCACCAGGGCACTCCAGGCGATCAGTGCCTTGTCGCCGACCAGCGAGTCCGCGTCGGCCTCCAGCGCGTTCGCCAGAGGATCCAGCCACCGGTCGACTGTCTTGTAGTCGAAGTGGTCGAGAACGCACGCGTTCACCAGGGCCGCGAGACAAAGCAGTGCCCCCGTACGAATGCCGCCGTCCGCGAAGCGCCGGTGGACCGTCTCGAAGAGTCCGCTCGCCGTCCGCGGGTCGATCTGGGCAACGGCGTGCGCCATCCAGTAGTCCAGCCACGGGTCGGCCTGGCGAACAGCCTCCGGCATCCCCGTGATCCAGCCCGACAGGGTCTGCCACCGACCACTTTCGAGCAGCGCCTCGGCGGATCCGAGAATGAGTGCGGCGACCTCGCTCCAGCACCCGGCCTGCGCGAGCACGGCGCGGGCGGCTTCGATCTCGCCCTGTTCCGACAGCGCCAGGCCGGCCCGACGCATGGCTCCAAGCCGATCTTCCGCCGACAGCAGCGCGGCGGCCTTCTCTCGGAGGAAGGCCTGGAACAGCGCATGGAACTGGTAGACGGGCTCGGCACCCGGCCGGCGGTCGGTAAAGAGATTGCGCCGGTGCAGCCATTCGAGCAGTTTTCCCGCCTCCTCGTTGCCGCTCAGGTGCTGCGCGAGCGAGGGCGTCGTACGCGGGACAAAGGCGAGCGCGAGCAGCGTCCGCTGGGTGGCCTCCGGGCTCTGATCGAAGATGAGGCTCGCGAAGTAGTTGAAGACCGATTCCCGCGTATCGGACGGCAGCGTGCCCGTCCCGCTGCCCGCACGCTTCAGCCGTTCGAGCATGAGCGTGACGCCCGCCGCCCACCCGGCAGCGTGCTGGTGGAGCGCCTGGACAATCCAGTCTTCCGCGACGCCCTTCAGACCCGCCATGGCGCGGGTCTCGTCGAGCGTCAGCTTGAGTTCCTCCCAGCCCAGGACGCCCATCGCCTCCCGGGCGGCAAGCTCCGCGAAGTCGGGCGGCGGCTCGACCCGGCTCACCACCAGCACGGTGATGCCGTGGGGAATTTCGGCCTGGGCATCCCGCAGGATTGCCGCCAGGCTGGCGTCCGCGGCCTCCTGGAAGTTGTCGAAGACGACGATCGTGTCCGGGGCGATCGAACCGAAGAACTGCCGGAAGAAGAGTCTCGTGAAGGCAGGGAGATCGTGCCCGTGCTCGGGAAGGAACCGCGGCATTGCCGCCTTGGCGTCGCCCGTGCGGCGAAGATAGTCGAAGAAGGCGGCGGGGTCGGCGTCCCCGGCGTCCACCTGGTACCAGACGAAGGGCTGGCGACGGGCTTCGAGATAGCTGCCGACCAGCGAGGTCTTGCCCGCGCCCGGCGGGCCGGCGAGCCAGACGAGCGGTGCGGCCCGCAGATCGTCCAGCGCCCGGAAAAGCCGCTCCCTCGCGACGGCATGGCGCAGTCGCGGACGGCTCAGCTTGGCGAGTCCCGGCCCTTTGGACATGGTCTCCTGTAGACGCCCAGCAATGGCGGATCGATTCGTCGGACGGACGGGCGCACCCCCTCCCCGCGGGGTGCGAGCGATCTCGGGAGAACGATACGCCGTCGGAGCTTACGTATTGGCAACGAATCGCCGCGGGGATGGCACGGGCACTCAATACCGGGCGATGCGCAGCCGGCCCCGGGGACCCGATACGCCCACCGCAGCGGCCGTGAGGAAAGTCCGCCTGACCGGAGCGGATCGCGCCGGTCAGGCGGGCCCTGCTCTGCGACTACCGCGACATCAAGCGCGACGGCGTCGTGCCGCCAGGGCGACGAACCCCAGCCCGCCTGCGAGAAGCGCCCAGGTCGTGGGCTCCGGCACCGCGACGACGGGCGACACGCCTCCCGAGACGGCCGGCAGGAACTTGGGCGAGTACACACCCCCGATCGACGGGGGTACCGTTGCCGTATTGTCAACGCGATCCCAGCCGGCGTCCGAGATGACTTCGGTCCTGCCGTCCGGCAGGACGCGGTTCACGACGAGCCTGTGCGCACCGTACTCGAAGCTCAGGGCTTCCTTGGGCAGCTCGTCGCCGCCCGCCGTGACGTCGATGGACTCCACCAGCGCCACCGCGAAGAAGTAGGTCATGAACGGTACAGTCTTGCCGCGCTCGACGACATCCAGCCGCATCGACTCAAAAAATCTGCCCTGGGCGAGCGACTTGAACAGGAGGCCGGAGGCAGAGTCCACGGACTTCACGATGTTCAGCGATTCGAATCGGACCTTGCCGGACGTGCCTCCGCCGGTCGATGACCCGACGTTGGTCGGGTTCTTCGCACCGAACGTGAAGGAGTCGATCTCGAAGAATGCCGTCGGGTCCGATTCCGCGGGAACGAGCTTCAGGTAGTAGTCGATGTCCATGGCGAAAACCGGCGTGGACAGGAAGACGGCGACGACGAAGGAAAGAAGGCGACGCATGGGATGCTCCTCGATGGAAGGTGGAAGTGACAGCTGCGTCTCCTCCCCGCACACGGAATTCCGACTTTCACGCCGTCCGCAAAGGAGAAACGCCGAGGCACTCTACGCTCCGGGAAGAATGCCGTCTGCCTCGCGCCATGCACTGCTGGGTCATGCACTGCGCATTCCCCACCGGGGTCAGGTCTAGAAAAGATGCATCGCGAATCGAGAAAGTCCCCGGTCCCGGGCGAAGCCCGGGCTACGCACATCGGGGTCAGGTCTAGAATTGATGCATCATGGACCGAGACAGTCACCACCTCCGGGCAGAGCCCGGGCTACGCGACTGCGGGGCGCGCCGCGCTGCTTCGCCGAATCTGTCCAAACCTGCCCGATTTCTCCAAGCCGCAGCGCCTGCTCCGGGGTACCGTCCGGGTGTCGCAGTCCCGAGCACCAGTCGTCAGGAGCCCTTACGCCCCCATGAGTCACCCCTCTCACGGCCACGTCCACAGCGTGCACTGCACGAGCCTCCACAAGCACTGGGACCGCTCGCTGCCGCCCGCTCACACGGTGGCATCCGGCTCGATCGTGACGATGACCTGCCCGGATGCCTCGAACGGCATGCTGGGTCCGAACTCAACGTCGGAGGACATCGCCCGCGTCGACTTCGGCATGCTCGACCCGCTGTGCGGCCCGATCTACGTCGAGGGCGCAGAACCCGGCGATTCGCTGTCGGTGGAAGTTCTGGATATCGCCATGGCGCCCTGGGGCTGGAGCGGACTGCTGACCGGCTTCGGGCTGCTGGCCGACGAATTCCCCGTGCCGTACTACCGCAGCTTCGACCTGACGCGCGGCCACATCGATCTCTACGGCATTCCCTTTCCGCTGCGGCCGATGATGGGCGTGCTGGGCGTGGCGCCCCAGCTGCCCGGCGAGTTTCCCTCCATCGCCCCGACCGTGGCCGGCGGCAACATTGACGTGCGCTACCTCATGCCGGGCGCCACCATCCACCTTCCGGTCTTCAATCCGGGGGCACTTCTCTCCGGCGGCGACGGCCACGCGATCCAGGGCGAGGGCGAGATCTCCGGTACTGCCATCGAAGCGCCGATGACGGCGACGGTGCGGGTCAAGGTCAACAAGGGACAGGCACTGCGAGCACCGGTGCTCGACATCTCCACCGCGCGATTCGTGGAGACGGAGTACCGCGACTTCCTGGGCATCGGCCCGGACCTGTTCCAGGCCTCCCGCGATGCGACGCGTCACGCGGTCGAGGCGATCGCCGCGCACCTCGTCATCGAGCCTTACGAGGCCTACGCGATGCTCGGGATGATCGGCGAGCTGCGCATCCACGAAATCGTCGATCAGCCCAACTGGGTGGTCGGCTGCATGATCCCGCGGCGCCTGTTCGAACGGCGACTTTTCACCACGGGAGGCGGAGCCTGATCCGCCCCCGACACACTCTGCCGCCCATTCCAGGAGTCCCCATGCCTTCCCTCACCCGCCGCAGTCTCGCCACCCTCCTCACCGCTGCCCTGCTCGGTGGCCTGACACCCTCGTCCTTCGCGGCGCCCGGCGCTCTCAAGATTGGCGTTCCAGTCTGGGTGGGCTGGATGCCCTGGTGGGTCGCCAAGGAAAAGGGGCTGTTCAAGCGCAATGGCGTCGCCGTCGAACTGCGCAACTTCGCCGTCCAGGGCGACGCCGTGCAGGCGCTTGCCGGCGGCAAGCTCGATGGCGCGAGCGTCGCCACCAACGACATCCTCACGGTCAATGCCGGTGGCCCGAAGGCCTCCGTGGTCCTGCTGCACGACGAGTCGGCCGGCGCCGACATGCTCGTCACCCGCGGGATCGACGATCCGAAGAAGCTGAAGGGCCAGCGCATCGCCGTGGAAGTCGGCGGCGTGAGTCATTTCTTCCTCGACAAGCTGCTCGCGCTGCAAGGGCTGAAGGAGTCGGACGTCACCGTCGTCAACATGACCGCAGCCGATGCCGGGGCCGCCTTCGCGTCCGGCGCGATCAGCGCTGCGGTGACCTGGGAACCCTTCGGCACACAGGCCGTGAAGGCCGGCGGCAAGCGGCTTCTCACGAGCAAAGACACCCCCGGGGCGATCGTCGACGTCCTGGGCATCCGCAACGACGTGCTCAAGAAGCGGCCCGACCAGGTGCGGCGCCTGCTGAAGTCGTGGTTCGATGCGCTGGACTACGTGGCACAGCACGAGGCCGAAGCCTTCGCCATCATGGCCAAGGCGTCAGGCGTCTCGGTCGCGGAGTTCGAAGAGATGTGGCATGGCGTGCGCATCTTTACGCTCGCGGACAACCGCAAGGCGCTGACCCCGGCTGGCGCCTTCCACGCCACGGTCGATGAAATGAGCACGTTCATGGTCGCGCAGAAGCTTCTGGCGAAGGCCGTGCCGCCGCAAGGCATGGTCTCCGCCGACCTGCTTCCCGCGAAGTAGACCTCAGCCGCGCGCCTCGCGGCGGTACCGGGACGGCGGGATGCCCCGCTGCCGCGAAAACGTACTGGCGAGGTGCGCCTGGTCGAAGAAACCGCACCGCAAGGCGATCTCGGGCAGCGGGAGCGCAGTCCCGGCCAGCAGATCCGCGGCGTGCGCCACCCGCAGGGCAATGAGGTACTGCTGCGGTGACTGCCCCGTGGCGCGCTTGAAGGCCCGCGAGAACTGGTGCGCGCCCAGACCCGCGACAGCCGCCATCTCGGTGACGGCGATGCTCTCGCCGAGTCGGTCGACGCAGTGGTTTCGCACCTTCTCGACGAGCCCCGCTGCGAGCGGCTTCAGCCCGCGGGCTGGGCTTCGACCCGCCCCGTGCGCCATTCTCAGCAGCGTCATCACGAACAGATCCTGGATCGAATCCACGAAGGCCCGTCCCAGTGAATCCCCCGCCTTCTGTTCCCGCAGAGCCTGCCCGCACAACTGGGTGAGAAAGGCGCTGCGGAACGGGCGTTCGTGGAGCGACCCGAGATGATCGGCGGGAGCGCCGGATTCCTCGGCGATCCGGCGAAACGCCCCCGCATCGAGTTCGATCATGAGGTGACGCTGGGCCGACGAGATCTCAAGCGGCACCTCGACCGACGGCGGCGACACGGGCGCGAAGCAGCCTGGGCGCAGTGGAGCGCGCCGGGCTCGATCCTCCACGCGATACGACAGATCAGCAGCGCCGGCCAGAACGAGACACAGCTTGAAGGACGGCGTGGGGGCGTCCGCGAACGTCGACGCCGGGATCCACAGTTCCTCGAAACTCAGGGGACAGGCGATGGCGCTCATGCGGGACGGATTCCTCCGGGGCTGGCGACCCGCTCACCCGGAGGCCTGCGGATCAGGGACGCGCTGCCCCGTGCACGACTCGCGCCCGCGGCGCCCTCTGGCCGCTCAGCCGTGGAGCCACGGCTTCGGGTCGGCGTTTTGCACTGACGCAGTGCAATCAGCCACCCCGAAGCCTCGATGTAGTGCGGGAAGACCTCGCCTTCGCCCCTCAGACGCTCAGGCGAACGAGTCCCGCCAGATGTTCTCCGCCCACGAGAGCGCGTACGTAGCCTCCGCCTCGTTGCGCTTCTCCGACACGCCCAATGTCCCGTCGACCGTCACCAGCGACTTCTTTGCGGCATCGAACCGGTACACCGCGGCAACGTGGATGGCTTCCGTCGGCGACACGAAGCTGTAGCAGGTGTTGGCGGAAACCGGCACGGCCGTGGGCGCCTCGCCGCGCAGGCTCGCGATGATCGCGCTCGCGGCGACCTTGGCCTGGTTGTTGGCCGTGTGGGCGGACTTGGGTGCCGGCGCGGCTGACGTCGAATCCCCCAGCACATAGATGCCGGGAACCACCAGCGATTCGTAGGTCTGGAAGGAAACACCCGCCCAGCGCCCGTCCACGCTCACCACGCCGGCCTGATGCGCAATCGTCCCGGCGCCGTGCGGTGGCACGACGTTGAGGACGTCCGCCTCGAACGTGTCGAAATCGGTCTTCACCGACTTCGCGCCCGCATCCACCTGAATCACGGCGCTGTTCGGGTGGTAGTCGATCACGCCGGGATACAACTCGGCCCAGGCCTTGGTAAACAGGCCCTTCTTGGAGACGATCTCGGGATTGGCGTCGAGGACGATCACCTTCGACTTCGGCTTATGACGACTGAAGTACGACGCGATCATGCTCGCCCGCTCGTAGGGCCCGGGCGGGCACCGGTACGGCGCCCGGGGAATCGACAGCAGGTAGCTGCCGCCGTCGGGCATGGCTTCCAGCTGCTTGCGCAGCGCCGTCGTCTGGTGGCCGGCCTTCCAGGCGTGCGGTACCTTGTCGTCGGAGATGCGCTCGTCCAGTCCCTCGATGGTGTTCCACAGGAAATCGATGCCGGGCGAGATGACCAGCCGGTCGTACCGCACCCGCTGTCCGGTGTCGATCACGACCTCGCGCTTGTCGTGGTCGACAGCCGTGACATCGGCGCGGATACGCACGACGCCGTGCGCGGCGAGCCCTTCGTAGCCGATGGTGTTCTGTTCGAGCTTCCGGTCGCCGCTCAGCACGAGATTGCTCATCGGGCAGGACACGAAATGGTGGCGCCGTTCGAGGATCGTCACGTCGATGCCCGGATCCCAGAGGCGAATGTACTTGGCTACGGTCGCGCCGCCGAAGCCCGCGCCGATGACGACCACCTTGGGGCGGGCGTTGGCGAGTACCGCCGGGGCGCCGCCCACGAACGGAATGGCCGCCGCGCCGGCGAGAACGCGTGCAAACGCACGCCGGTCCATGGGTCGTTGGCTCATTGCGCGGCCCTCGTGCGGGTGGAGAAGTAGTCGGCGATCAGGCCGATCTCGGCCTCTGAATAGCCCTTGGCGTGCTGGTGCATCACCGTCGCGGTCTTGCCGCCCGTCTTGAAGCCGAGCATTTTCTCGACGAGGACGGCGCGATCCTGCCCGGCGAGCACGACCATACGGCCCGTCGCATTGCCATCGGTGCCATGACAGGCCGCACAGCTGGCGGCGAGATCGCGTGCTGTCGTGTCGGCCGCCTGCAGCGGTAGAGCCACCGTCAGCGCCAGGACCGCCAGCGAGCCAGCGGTCGCATGGCGGCGAAGACTTCCAAGCGAAGAGATCATCCAGAGCCTCATGTCATGTCTTGTTGTCGGGGCGGGCCTGCGCGCCGCAGACTACCGGAGCCGGATTCTCGCATCCGGCCGGACCATCCTCTATCAACGGATGGTCACATCGATATTCCGGCAGCGAATGGCGGCAACGCCAGGTCAGGCGGGCCACACCTTGCCGCTGCGCGGGGTGTCGATCCGGTAGTCCGAATACTTGCGTTCGAACAACTCCCGCCCGAGTTGTTCCGCGTCGGCAAGCGGCGAACGCTCGTCCCGGCGAACCTCCCCCCGGGCATTGCCCGTCCCGCGGACCACACCGACGAGTTCGGAATGGGTGTAGCGCGCGTACTCCTGCATCTGGTGCTCGATGCCCAGGGAGGCGCCAGGATAGGTCTCCTCGGACACCAGAACCAGCCCGAGGCGTTTTCGCGCCATGCCCGCGATGGCCTGGGCGGATCCGGGATAGGACGCGGCGTAGTAGCAGAACATCCGGTCCAGGAATACCTTGGTCTGGGCGGACAGCCCGTACCAGTAGACCGGCGAGGCGAACACGACGCCCTCGGCCGGGATGAACTCGTCGAACAGCAGTTCGCGGAAGCGGTCCTCGATGGCGCACTCGCCATCGGGCCGCCGGCAAGTCCGGCAGTCCCGCAGCAGCGACGACACGTAGTCATCGATGAACCGGACGGCCACCGTCGAACCGGCCGCTTCCGCGCCCTGCCTGACCCCGTCGGCGAGGGTGGCCGAATTGCCGTTGCGGCGGGGGCTGCCTACGAGTACCAGAAGCCGGCGGGAAGAAGTCATGGGGTGGGTTTCCGAAGAATAGGCGTGAGTCGAAGCAGTCATCGGGGCCCGTTAGCGAGAATCCGGCCTGCCTACACGGCCTGCCCGGCCGCCACGCCGGAACTCCAGGCCCACTGGAAGTTGAAGCCGCCCAGCCAGCCGGTCACATCCACCACCTCCCCGATGAAATGAAGGCCCGGTACGGCCGTGGATTCCATCGTCTTCGAGGACAGGCCGCGCGTATCGACACCCCCGACCGTGACCTCGGCCTTCTGGTAACCGGTGGTGCCCGAAGGCTTCACCTGCCAGTCGTGCAGGCCGTCCGCCAGGGCCCGAACCGTCTTCTCGGGCAGTTCCGCGAGGAAACGCGTCGCGCCCATGGCCTCGCACCACTGCTGCGCAAAGCGCTTGGGCAGCACGTCCGAGAGGATGGATACCGGCGTCGAGCGTGACTGCCGGGCCGCGGCCAGCAGCGCATGGGCGTCGCCGTCGGGCAGCAGGTCCACGTGGATCGGCTCGCCCGGCTGCCAGTACGAGGACGCCTGCAGGATGGCCGGGCCGGACAGACCCCGATGGGTGAACAGCAGGTTCTCCCGAAAGCGCGGCCCGTCCGCACTCACCACGGCTTCCAGCGAAATCCCCGACAGATCCCCGAAGCGTGCGAGTTCCGCGGCATCGAACGCCAGGGGCACCAGCCCGGGGCGCGGCGGCACCACGGCGAGGCCGAACTGCTCGGCCAGCCGGTAGCCGAACGGACTCGCGCCGATCTTCGGCACCGACAGGCCGCCAGTGGCCACAACAAGGCTTTGCGCGCCGAACTCCCCGGCGGAAGTCCGTAGTACGAACCCCTTTCCGTCGGGCCCCCGCTCCACGGATCGGATCTCGCAGCCGGTCTGCCATGCCACCGCGCCGTCGTCGCATTCGGCACGGAGCATGTCGATGATCTGCGTGGCCGAGCCATCGCAGAAGAGTTGCCCCAGCGTCTTCTCGTGGAAAGCGATGCGGTGGCGTCTGACGAGCGCGATGAAGTCGGCCGGCGTGTAGCGGGCCAGTGCCGAGCGGCAGAAGTGCGGGTTCCGGGAGAGGAAGTTCTCGGGCCGGCAGTGCAGGTTCGTGAAGTTGCAGCGCCCGCCGCCCGAGATGCGAATCTTCTCGCCGATCCTGGTGGCGTGGTCGACGAGCAGCACCTTCCGGCCGCGCTGCCCCGCAGTCGCGGCACACATCATCCCGGCGGCGCCGGCGCCGATCACGATCACGTCGAAAGAGGTCACATCGGGGTCCGTTCGGTTTGGCGGGCAGCATCAGCCTCGCAGGGCGGCCGGAGTATAGGCGCACGGCCGCGGGACCGGCGTCCCTGGACACCCGTTGATCTGCCGCAGACAGCCGGCCGCATTCCCGGGCAGTATGCTCGCTGCTCGGCGCGCCACTTGCATCGGGCATATCGCCCCCCATCGCCCGCCCGACCTCCGAGGACCGAACCGATGACCTCCCCTGCCCCCGCCCGCATTCCCGCCACCCTCATCGCCGGCGACGGCATCGGACCGGAGATCATGGATGCCACCCTGGCCGCCCTCGACGCGCTCGGCTCGCCCTTCGAGTGGGAGAGCGCGGTCGCGGGCCTAGGCGGCGTGACAGCCGCCGGCGACCCGCTGCCGCCGGCCACGCTCGACAGCATCCGTCGCACCCGTCTCGCCCTCAAGGGGCCGCTGGAGACCCCGGTGGGCGGCGGCTACCGGTCCTCCAACGTGCGTCTGCGCGAGGAGTTCAAGCTCTACGCGAACCTGCGGCCGGCACGCTCCCTGGTGCCGGGCGGCCGTTTCGAGAACATCGATCTCGTCCTGGTGCGGGAGAACAACGAAGGCCTCTACATGGGCTACGAGCACTACATCCCCATCGACGGCGACCCGCATGCGGTGGCGATGGCCACGGGGGTGAACACGCGCAAGGGCTCGCGCAACATCCTGTCGTTCGCGTTCGAACACGCCCTGCGCACCGGCCGCAAGAAGATCACGGTCGTGCACAAGGCGAACATCATGAAGGCGCTGACGGGCATCTTCCTGGAGACCGCCTGGCAGATGTACGAGGAGAAGTACAAGGGTCGCATCGAGATGAACGACGTCATCGTCGACGCTTGCGCGATGAAGCTCGTGATGAACCCGTGGCAGTTCGACATGCTGGTCACGACCAACCTGTTCGGAGACATCCTCTCGGACGAGATCGCCGGTCTCGTGGGCGGACTCGGCATGGCGCCGGGCGGCAACATCGGTGAGCACGCCGCGATCTTCGAGGCGGTGCACGGCTCGGCGCCGGACATCGCCGGCAAGGGCATCGCCAACCCGATCGCCCTCATGCTTGCCGCGGCGATGATGCTCGACCACGTGAACCGCCAGGATCTCGCGACGCGCCTGCGCAAGGCCATCGACCAGACGCTGAACGCCGATCAGATCCGCACGGGGGATCTCGGCGGCAAGGCGAACACGAAGGAATTCATCGCGGGCGCGGTGTCGCGCATCCGGAACGGCTGAACGCCACGGCACTCAGGACGCAGCCGCCCGGGGGTCGGCGCGGGCGAAGGGCACCGTGACGGAGAACACGCTTCCGCGTCCGACTTCGGACTGGACAGCCACCGCATGCCCAAGCAGATCGCTCTGCTTGCGCACGAGCGCGAGTCCCAGTCCTTGCCCTTCCTCCGCGCGGTCCTTCCGGTCGTCGAAGCGGCGATACGCGATGAACAGGTGAGGCACCAGATTCGCCGGAATGCCAGGCCCCGTGTCTAGCACCTGAAGTTCCACCAAGGCACCCCGGCGCCGGAGGCCGACGAGAATGGTGCCTATGTCGGTGTATCGCAGCGCGTTGGAAACCAGGTTGTCGACGATGGACTGCAGCATCTTCGGGTCGCTGTCCACGAACGCGCCGGAGCGCCGGAAGCGCAGTCGCAGGCCCTTTTCCCGGGCGAGCGGCTGAAACTGCGACTCGCTCGCCTCGAAGAGCTCCGAAACCGCGATGGGGCGGCGCGACACCTTGGCCTCGCCGGCCTCGAGTCGGGACAGCTCCAACAGCCGTGACAGCTGCGTGCTCATCGACTTCGTCGCGGCGTCCATGGGGGCACAGACTTCTTCCAGTGTCGCGGGGCTGACCTCGTCCTGACGCAGCGAGCGCAGAAAGTGCAGGTGCAGGCCGAGCGCGTGAACCGGCTGCCTCAGGTCGTGCGTCACCCCGGCCAGGAACAGGTCTTTTGCCTGCATGGCCGCGCGAACGGCATCGCGCTCGATCCGGAGTTCTTCCATCAGGCGGGCATTCTGGCGGCTGAGGAGCACCGTCCGGCGCATGGCGTCGTGACCGGTCCGGCCGAACCCCATCAGCACCACCATCGAAAACATGATGGTCAGCGCGCCGGCGGTGTGAACGCTGCCCCCGATCAGCATCGCCTTCACGATGAACGGGACGAACGCCGCGGAGACATACGTGTTGAGCGCACGCGGCAACGCCATGGTCGAAGCCACAGCCCCGCTGGTCATGCCGACCAGCATCGCGACGCTGAAGAAGTCCACGAACGGGTCCTCTCCGGTGTACACGAGCCAGGGCAGAGCGCCCCAGGTAAGGCCGCTGGACCCCACCAGCACCGTAAGCTGCCATTCGAGCTTTCGGAGCGCGGGCTCCTCGAAGGTGGCGACCACGGGCGCGGTCCGACGGGCGTGCCAGGCGCGGAGGACGACGAGGCTCAGGAGGCATGACGCCCAGGCCAGGACGCCGCGATAGATGCCGGCCCCGACCACCACGCCCACCGTGGCAATCCCGATGGCGACGTTGCCGACGAGCGCCATCCGCGTGTGGCCCAGGAGCACACTCAGCAGCTCTCGCTGCACTGCGACCCGATCTTCGGCGCCCGATTCGGGCCCGGGCGGGCCTCCGGTCGTGTTAACTTCTTCAGCCATGGAAACCAACGAAATCCGCATACTCGTCGCCGAAGACCACGTGCTGGTCCGGCAGGGACTGAAGCTCGTCCTGTCCCGCGAGCCGCGCCTGCGCTGGGTGGGGGAAGCCGCCGACGGCGACACCGCGCTGCGCCTCACGCGGGAGCTGCGGCCGGACGTGCTGCTCCTCGATCTCGGGCTGCCCAAGCTCGACGGGCTGGAAGTGATGCGCGCGCTGGCCGCAGACGAACTGCACACTCGCGTGCTCGTGATCACCGCGCGGCAGGACTCGGCGTCCGTACGCACGGCATTGTCGTTCGGTGCCCATGGCTACCTCCTCAAGACCGATGATACCGACGGACTCATCGCCGCGATCGACGCGGTGGCGGCAGGAGGTTACCTGGTGAGCGCCGAACTGGCCCACGTGTTCGAGAGTCCCGGCGAGGCGGACGGCGAACCCCTCACCCCCCGCGAGCTCGACATCGCCACGCGGGTGGGCCAGGGGCTGCCGAGCAAGGCCATCGGACGCGAACTGGGAATTTCGGAGCACACGGTACGCAAGCACCGCGAGAACATCGCCCGCAAGCTCGGGCTGCGCAACGCCGCCGAGCTGGTGGCGTGGGCGATACGGCAGCGGCTGTAGAACACCCGGGCCGCGCCCGTAGACCGCCAAGGCAGCGCAGCAAGAGACGGAAAGGCGACAGGACTTCGCGAGAGTGCAGTCGCCTCAGCCCTCAGCTTCCGCCCTTCGATTTCGCCGCGATGTAGTCGTTGAACCCCGCGAGCCCGGCCTTGCGTTCCTCGTTCACCCGGGCGACGGTGGGACGTTCGCCGATCCGCTTGGTGTAGGTCTTCGCGGCCGGGAGAAGTTCGGCGAGCATGTCCCGACCGAAGACCACCTTGGTCGCGAACGCTAGGCCCGGCAGGTGCATGGAGGCCGCGCAGTCAGCCGCCGTGAAGGCATCCCCGGCGGCGAACGCCGAGAAATCGCAGCGGCTCGCGAGGGCCGTCAATCCCTTGACCAGCAGCTTTTCCACTTCGGTCTTGACCGGATCGGGGGCCTTGCCGCCGAAGAATGCCTCCCCGTAGACCCGCCGCACCACGAGTTCGAGATGCAGTTCGAGGATCGTGATGATCTCGCGCACGCGGGCGCGCTCGTAGGCGTCTGTCGGGTACAGCGGGTGCGCAGGATAGGCATCCTCCAGGTAGTCGAGGATCACCTGGGACTCCGCGACCGGTCCGCGGTCGGTGCGAAGGAACGGCACCTTGCCCATGGGCGATGCCGCATACAGCGCCGGATCCTTCGAGGGATAGACGATCTCCTCTTCGAAGGCCACGTTCTTCTCGAGCAGCGCGAGCTTCACCTTGTTGTGATAGTTGCTTGCCGGGAAACCGCACAGCTTCAGCATGGACTGCCTCCGTGGAGTGGTGGGGTACCGCCGCCGGGCGAATTCGCCGGCGGCGGACAACGGGGCAAGGATAGCCGGAACGGGTGCGTCTGCGTGTGTAAACGCCGTGACACCCCCTCAGTCGCGCGGGTCCTCACTACATTGCGTGGTGCCAAGGATTGCGCCAGCCCGACTTGCCGATCGGCAATTGACGTCCATGCCGCCGAGCGATAGCGTCCGGCGTGCCGTCTTGCCACTCATGTAGCAGCCGTTCACCGTTGTCGTGCGCCTGCCTGGCCGCAGGCCTTGTGGTCCACCCGCTACGAGCCGCCTCCTTGAACACTCGCCTTCCCGCTCGCGTCCCGCAACTGGCAAAGTTGTCCCTGCCGCGCCTACCACCGGTAGCCGCTCGGGAGCGGCTGATCCGCCGGCTCGACGATTTCGCGGACTTGCCCTGCATCTGGGTGTGCGGGCCCGCGGGCAGCGGCAAGACGACGCTCGTCGCCGACTACCTCCGTCGCCGCGAGCGGGCGTCCTACTGGTATCACGTGGATGAGGGTGACCGCGATCCGGCATCGACCATCTCGTACCTCGTCGCGCTCGCCCGCGGGATCGATCCCGCCGCCGATGCGCTGCCGTATCTGCTGCCCGAACACAGGGCCGACATCCCGGCGTTCTGCCGCCAGTTCTTCCGGCAGTTCTTCCCTCTGCTGCCCGCGGAGTGCACGATCGTTTTCGACAACTGTCACGAGTCGTCGACGGATTCGTTCCACACCATCCTGCGGACCGCGGTCGACGAGGCGCCGGCCGGCATCACCGTGATCGCCCTCAGTCGTCACCAGTTGCCCGTCGAGTTCATCAAGCTGGAGGCCAACCGTGAAGCCGGCGTGCTCGGCGCCGCCGATCTCGAACTGGATCTCACGGAAGCCCGCGCGGTGGCCGGTTCGCTGGCATCGGTGCCGGACGCCGACGTCGCGTCGATTCATTCACTGGCCGGCGGTTGGGTCGCGGGGCTCGTCCTGCTGCTGGCTCGCACGCGCGCAGCCGGTGCCCACGAGACCGCCCGCCAACTCGACCTGTCCTCGCGCGAAGCCGTCTTCGGCTACTTCGCGGACGAGCTGTTCGCATCGGCCGAGCCTCCGCTGCAGACCCTCCTGCTGCACACCGCCCTGCTGCCAACGGTGACGCCCGCCCAGGCCTGCGAACTGACGGGCGACAGCCGCGCGGGAGATCTGCTCGAAGGGCTCTACCGGCGGCATTTCTTCACCATGCGCCACGAGCCTGCACCCGGTTCGCACGAAGCCAGCTTCCGCTACCACGATCTGTTCCGTGCCTTTCTGCTGGAGCGGCTGGAGCGCGACCAGCCCGCCGCAGAACTCACGGCGCTCCGGCCCAAGGTCGCCGCCATCCTCGAGCGCACCGGACTCGTAACCCGGGCGATGGAGCAGTACCACGTCCTCGGCAGGACGCCCGACGTTGCGCGTCTCGTCCTGGCCGGGGCTCAGACGATGATCGACCAGGGCAGGCTCCCGGAACTGCGGGAATGGCTGTCGCGGTTGCCGGCAGAGTCGCTCGCGGCGGACCCATGGCTGCTCCTCTACAGCGCGCATGTGTCCACATCCACTGCACCTGCGGAGGCCATCGCGACCGCGGAGGCCGCCTACAACCGTTTTCGGGAACAGGATGACGAGGACGGCCAGCTGATTGCCGCCTTCACGCTGATGGAAACGATTGTGATGACTAGTGCGTCCTACAAGCCGTGGGACCGCTGGATCGACGTCCTCGCCGGACTGCTGGCGTCCCGCCCGCCAACCCAACCGGCCGTGGCAGTGCGGGCCTGGCATACCCTCCTCTACACGTGCCTGTACCGACGCCCCGATCACCCGATGATCGGCACCGCGGTAAAGGTGCTGGAACGCGAACTCCTCGCGGGTCATCTCCACCCCACCCAGGCGATCCAGGCCGCTACCGGACTGATCGCCTACGCTCACTTCTGCTGCGACGAATCCCTTGCGGCCCGAGTCATCGCGGTGATGGAGCGCTGGCTGGCTGGCGAGCAACTCGCGGTGATGTCCCGCGCGCTAGCCGTCGGCTGGCTGCTGGTCTGGTACTACTTCGACGCGCAGTACGAGAAAGCGCTGGAGTGCACGGAAGCCACGCACGCTCTCGCCATTCAGCACGGGTTCGCGGCACTTGCCGGTATCCACGCCTGGTACCAGCTGCAGTGCCTGACGCACCTGGGCCGCCTCGAGGCGGCAAATCAGGGCGCTGCCCGCCTGCGAGCCCTGGAGGGCGCCGCGCTGGAAGCGCCGCCCGAGTCCTACGCCGCGACTTGCGATGCGCTCGTGCACTTCGCATCGGGCAACATCGCCAAAGCGATTGAAGTCGGGGAGCGCGCCCGGGAAGCGTGGCGCGAGAGCGGGTTCATCATGGCGGGGCTCGCCTGGGCGCAATCGATGCAGGCGGTTTATCGGATGGCCGCCGGGCAATTCGAGATCGCGGAGGCACTCATCGCCGACTCGGAAGCCGGGCTCGCAGGTACGGTCTGCAACTATCCCGAAGCGCTCTATGCCGGACTGCGAGCGCATGCGGCGCTGACGCGTGGCGATGAGGCCGGTGCCATCACGCACCTGAAGGACTGCTTTGCGAAGGGCTTCAATCACAAACGCATCGCTGCGTTGTACTGGGCCAGACCCTTCCTGCCTGCACTCTTCTCGCTCGCGTGGAAGGAAGACATCGAACGGGCGCGCGTGCTCGCCCTGGTTGGGGAGTGGCGCATCGCGCCCCCGTCACCCGATGAACTGCACTGGCCGCACAACCTGGAGATCTGCCTGCTGGGCGGCTTCGAACTGCGCCGCCTCGGCCAGCCGCTCGACTTCGGACGGAAAGCCCCGAAGAAGCTGCTCGCATTGCTCAAGGCGATCGCGCTTGGCGGTGCGCGTGGTCTGTCCGTGGAGTCTGCGCGCAATTTGTTCTGGGCGGACCAGGAGGGCGACGCGGCCGTCGCTGCCCAGGCTGCGGCGCTCTATCGTTTGCGCAAGATCCTCGAATTGCCGGAAGCCGTCCGCCTGACCGAAGGACGCCTCTCGCTCGACCCGGCGCTGGTGTGGGTCGATGTGAACGCGTTCGAGCGGCTTGCGCAAAGTCCGGAACCTCGCGACCACGTCCGTGCCCTCGACCTCTACCGCGGCCCGTTGCTGCCGCACGACGACGACCAGCCCTGGAGTGCCGGCGAGCGGCTGCAGTTGCGCGACACGTTCCTGCGACTGGTGGAACGAATCGCGCAACCTCTCGAAGCATCCGACACCGAGGCCGCCGAGCGGCTGTACCTCCGCGGCATCGACGCCGAGCCCCTGGCCGAACGCCTCTACCAGGGGCTCATGCGCTGCCACGCCCTGCGGGGACGCAAGGCGGAGGTCGCCGCCGTCTTTCGGCGCCTGCGGCAGACCCTGTCGGTGGTGCTCGGCATCGCGCCGTCGGAAGAGTCGGAGCGCCTTCGCCGGCAGATCGTCGAAGGCGCCTGAGCCCGCAGACGCGGCCCCGCCGTCTCAAGGCAGACGGTAGTCCACCTTCTGCTGGCAGGTCCATTGCGACGTGTTCAGGTTCACTGGTACGCATTTGAACGACCAGCCCCCAGTGACACCCGTGAACTTTCCGGTGCCGCCAAGAAACTTGCCGGAGCCCTCGTAGGGAGCAGTCGGCGAAATGACGCCTTTCCATTCGCCGTGCACCTTGTCACCGCCATCGCTGAAGGTGCAGAAACCGCCACTCGAGCCGGCACCGTTCACCATATCGCTGGCCCCGCCGCACACCACCTGCGCTGCGTGGAACAGCCCGCTGCCCGCGTCGTTGTAGCTGATGCCCAGCCAGGTCCCGAACAAGTACATCCGCGTGTCGCTGACCTGATGCAGTTCCCCACTGCCCTTGAACGCCGTATGCAGGGCGAGCGATCCGCTCTTGGGGATGGACTGCGCCGCCGCGCCCCCCGCAATGACCGCGAGCGCTGCGCCGAGGATGCTCATCTTGTACGAAATGCTCATGCAATTTCCTCCGAGGTAGGAACAGGATCAACTCGGGCTTCAGGTTACGGGGGCTGCCATGACGGATCCCTGATGGATTGGCGATCCGAACGTATCGCCGGAGCGGCGCAGGGTGAGCGCATTCCAGGCGCCGTTTCCTCGTAACATCCGCACTGTCCGGGGAGGCGGCGCTGGCGTCTCAATCCACGCGGCCTGTCATCAACAGGAGAACAAGACTTGAAACCCGAAAGAAGACGCTTCTGCGCCATGGCGGGCGCGGGGCTGCTGAACGGCTGGCTGGGCACCACGGCGGCGGGAGCGGCTGGGCAGTTTCCGGAACGTCCCGTGACCATCGTCGTGCCGGCCCCGGCAGGCAGCCTGCCGGACGTGTTCTGCCGCAAGATCGCGGAGCGTCTCGCGCAGCGGTGGAATCAGCAGGTGAACGTCGAGAACCGGCCCGGCGGTGCCACCGCCGTCGGCGCGAAGATCGTGGCCAGTGCGGCGGCGGACGGCCACACCCTCCTCTACGCGCCGTTCAACACGCTGGTGCTCAACCCGCTCATGACGAGTTCCTTGTCCTACGACCCGGTGGCCGACTTCACCCCCGTGACCGTCGCGGGGCGGGCGCCGCTCGTGCTCGCCGTGAACACGGCCACCGGGGTGCAATCGCTGTCGGACCTCGTGGAGCTCGGGAAGCGCTCGGGCCAGCCGCTCCGGTATGGCAGCCCCGGCAAGGCGTCGATGCCTCACCTGTTTGCGGCGCTGCTGGCGAACCGTACGAATCTCGCGGCTGAGCACGTGCCCGCCGCGAGCGGCCCGAAGGCGATGGAGGATCTGCTGGAAGGTCGCGTGCACTTCGTCTTCGACGCGGCGGTGTCGACCCAGGCGCACATCGCCGGCGGACGCCTGCGCGCGCTCGGCGTGACGAGCCGCAACCGGATCCGCGAATTTCCGGAGGTGCCGACGCTTATCGAGCTCGGTGCGAGTGACGGGGACTGGACGCTCTGGGGTGGCTTCGTGGCCCCGGCCGCCACACCGCCCGCGCGCATCGCGGAGCTGAATGCCGCGATCCGCGCCGAGAACGAACGCGGTGGCTTCGTCGACGACATTCCGGGGACCGAGCGGCTGGGCACCACGCCCGACGGGTTCGGCCAACTGCTGGCGGCCGAGCGGGTCCGATGGAAGCCTCTCGTCGAGGCCTCGGGCGTGCGCCTGGACTGATCCCTCGGCGAGGTGTTCGGGTCGCCAGCGTCCCTATTGTCAGCGGGCTCCGGCGAACTGCCGGTGCGACTCGATCTTCTGCGAGAACGCGTCTTTCTGCGCGTCGCTCAGATTCGGCGGAAACCGCGAGTCGCTCCGGCGCCAGCGCGCCAGCCAGGTGTCGCCCAGCCAGGGAATCTCGCGGGATGCCCATCCGGCACGGGCCGACTCGCCCTCCATGACGGTGAAGGCCATGGTCGTAGTGGCCTTCGGGCCCGTGCCCACGCCTTCCGCCACCCAGAAGCTCGCCCAGAGCAGCGCGGCCCTCACGGCGGTCGAAGCCGAATACGTGAAGAGCTCCATCGGTTTCGTGCCGCCATGCGCGACCAGACGCGCGAATACCTCGGCACTCCAGAGCGCCGTATCGGTCTTCGCGGAGAACGGATCGTAGAAGACGAGTTCGGGCGCGGGCTGCGCTGCGAAGGTCTCGAGGAAGTCCCCCTCCACCAGCTCCCATCGGAGCAATCCGGAAGAGTGGGTCCAGGTGCCCGTCTTCGCCAGCGTGCTGGGCGCGCCGTGCTGCACATGCGGAAAGTGCGACGACTTCTTCGTCACCAGAAGTAGCGGGTCGAGATCGCGTTCGAAGCTGATCAGGCGCACAGGTCGCAATGCGGCCGCGCCGTGCTGCGCGCAGACCTTCTCGAAGCAGGCAATCGCGGCCATGGCGTTGGTCGCCGCGCCGAGGCCCACATCCCAGATCACGAGCGGATCGTCCGATGCCGACATGCCGTCGGGCTGCCGCAGAACGCGCTCGGCGAGTCGCGACTGCGTCACGTACAGCGCATTCGCCTCCTCGCCCGGTTCGTTGACCGAGTGCATCACCTCGCCGGAACTGATCTGACGGACGCAGTTGGCGCCGGTGGGCCCCTGAATGATTTCGTAGTCGCCGCGGCGCGGTGGCAGCGCAGGCCGGTTCCGGCGCGGGTGAACGCAGGGGTTGTCGTCGTCGTCAGGGCGCGCGAGCTCGTGGCGCTTCTTTTCGTAGAACGCCGCAAACTCGTCCCGCAGGATGGCTTCGCGAATCTCGCGCATCAGCCGGTGGTAGAAGGCCAGATTGTGGATGGACAGCAACTGCGTGCCGAGGGCTTCGCCCGCCCGCACCAGATGGCACAGATACGCGCGGGAGTACTCGCGGCAGGTCTGGCAGTCGCAGGCGGCATCCAGCGGCACCTCGGAAAGACGGTAGACGGTGCGGCGGCAATGCATCCTGCCGTGCGAGGTGAAGGCCGTACCGCGCTTGGCGAGCTGCGACGGGATGATGCAGTCGAACATGTCTACACCGCAGTGGACCGCTTCGAGGATGTCGATGGGCGTGCCCACGCCCATCAGGTAGCGCGGCAGATGCGTAGGCATGTAGCGGGTGGTGAGCCCGGTGAACTCGTAGCGCTCGGCGTGGCTTTCCCCGACGGCCAGCCCGCCGATGGCCAACCCGTCGAACGGCAGCTTCGACAGAAAATCCGCACTTCGCTTGCGCAGGTCCGGATGGCACGCGCCCTGGACAATGCCGAAAAGCGCCTGAGGCGAATCGCCGCGCGCCTCCAGCGACCGTACGGCCCAGCGGTGCGTGAGTTCCATTGCCGCTTCCGCCTGCTCGAACGGCGCCGTCGAGGGAATGCACTGGTCCAGCACCATCATGATGTCGGAGGCGATGGTCTTCTGCATCTCGATGCTGGTCTCCGGCGACAGCAGGTGCACATCGCCGTCGACGTAGCTGCGAAACCGCGCGCCCTCCTCTTCCAGCACCCGCGCGTTGGGCAGCGAAAAGATCTGGAAGCCTCCCGAGTCCGTCAGCACCGGGCCGTTCCATTTCATGAACCGGTGGATGCCGCCGAAGGCCCGGAACACATCCGGCCCTGGGCGCAGCAGCAGGTGGTAGGTGTTGGCGAGCAGTACGCGGGAACCGACGGCCTCGAGCCCGTCCACCGTCATGCTCTTCACCGTGGCCTGCGTGCCGACCGGCATGAAGATGGGCGTCAGGACTTCGCCGTGAAGAGTCTGGAAGCGCGCTGCACGGGCCTGGGAGCCGCTGGCTTGCCGGTCGATCGTGAAGTTGAGACGTGACATGGGGGACTGCAAGGAATCGGGGTGACCCGGCCCTCGCGGACCGGACCTCCGGCGGATTGCCGGGGCGCCGAAGGATAGCCGCAATTGCATTCCCGCATGCAAATCGCTGACGGCACCGGTGCCGTCATCGGTTCATTTTCGGGCTGCGTGGCCGATACCGGATCGGGAACCGATCTTCGGGCAAGGCTCTGTATGTCGAATGAGGAACTGACGGCGTTCGTGGCAGTGTTCGGCGGGATCGCCCTGTTCACGACAGTGCTGACCGTCGTGGCAGTCCGGTCACGGCGGGCCGGCGACGCCGGAAGCCTCGCCTTGCGTGCTTCCGAGGTGGTGACTCAGACCAAAGACCTCCTCGTGGGGCCTGGCTTCCTTTGGGCCGTATGGCACGACACGGCCAAGGTCGCCGAGATGAAGATGCTGATTCGCAACCATCGGGATGAAGTCCTGAGCACGGTCGTCGTGCCCACCGTCGTGCTCGATGGCGTTCTGAAGCGATTCGACCTCGATGGCAGGCAGTATGAGATCCGCAAACCCGGCCTGACGGCGAACCGCACGCACCTTTGCGAGGCCGGACGGGACGAAGTGCTCTTGTCGGCAGAACATGAGACGTTCAGAACCACGTTCTTCCTCGGCGACGGGACGAAAGTTCTCTTCACAGTGCCGGCCGCCTCAGCGCTGAAGCGCTTCGCCTCCATCGAAGCCGGTGGACGTGAGATCGGCAAGCTGATCATCGGGCTACGGCAGGACACCGCCACCCGAATCCTCACCCTCCCGGACGGACGGAGTTCGCTCCTCGAACAGGTGTTCGTACTGGCCAGTTGACAGACCCGATTGGCGCAGACCCGGTGACGGTGGGAATCCACAAAACGCGTCATGGGAAGGCGGGATGCCCCGGATTCGTAGCCTGGAAGGAGCGGAGCGGAGTCCGGGGGCGGTGGTCGCGGTACGCGGTGACTTACCCCCGGAGTCGGCGCATTCGCGCCTCGTCCGGGCTACGCGGTTCGAAACTTGTAGCCCGGAAGAAGCGCAGCGGAGTCCGGGGGCGGTGGTCGCGGTACGCGGCGACTTACCCCCGAAGTCGGCGCATCTGCGCCTCGTCCGGGCCACGCGGTTCGGAACTTGTAGCCCGGAAGGAGCGCAGCGGAGTCCGGGGGCGGTGTCACGGTACGCGGTGATCGATCCCCGTAGCCGGCGCATCCGCGCCTCGTCCGGGCTACGCGGTTCGGAACTTGTAGCCCGGAAGGAGCGCAGCGGAGTCCGGGGGCGGTGGTCGCGATACGCGATGGTCGTTCCCCGGAGTCGGCGCATTCGCGCCTCGTCCGGGCTACGCGGCGCGGAACTTGTAGCCCGGGAGGAGAGAAACGGAGTCCAAGTGTCGCTGCGCCGATCCGCGGTATCACCCGGCCGGGCCGAGACCAAATCGTCGGATCGCCTCCTCAGAGCCGCCTTTGGCGCCAGCCACCCCAATCACGGACGCTGGACCTTTGCGTCGAAATATGTGTCGGGACCGTCCACGTAGAGATAGAAGACGCAATCAGTCGGACACGACCCCCAATGAACCCGCCTCGCGGGAATGTTGAGGTAGTCCCCAGGAACCAACCTCGCGTCCCGCTCTTGGCCGTCCTCGGCTGCTATGTTGACCGTGCCGCTGAGAATCACCAGATGTTCGTTGCCCGTGTGCCAATGCGGAGGAAACACGAATCCCCCCATGGCTTTGATCATCTTGTGGTTCGGCTCCTTGCCTGGATCCCCGCGAACGTAAGCGAATTGGCAGACTTCAGGTTTTGGCGCCGAAGAGTCGCACGGTGTCCATACAATGCTCTTCATCGGAACGATCGTCATCGGCCCTTGCGCCGCAATCGGCAACGGACTAAACGCCGCGAAGCCCCCAAGAATCATCCATGCCCACCGAGGGCTTCCAGCCACTCCGAAGATATGCCCCACGGAGCCCCTCAGCCTGTTGGATCCTTTCATCGTGCTAAGCCTCTTTTAAATCGACGGCAAAGCGTCGTCGCGATTGCGACAGCCCCTGTGCCGACGCCATCCGGAATCGAGTGGCCCACCTGGCCGCCCCCTCACCGCGAAGCCACTTTACGGCTTGGGTCGTTTCCGATGACTTACCGATTCTCCTGAAGGCCCCGACGTACGATCGCCCAAACTCGGGAGCGGGCGCGATCAATCGCTCAACCGGCCGCGCGAAGGGCTCGAGCAAGACTGTCACTGGCTGAAGAAGGGGCCACACCCAACTGCGCGACGAACACCTCGTGCATCCTGGCGAAGGAGCGCAGGCCCTGAGCGGCCTGACCGAGCGCAAGGTGGCAACGCATCGTTCCCTGATAGAAGGTTTCCGCGAGATTGTCGGCCTCCAGTCCTTTCAGATACCAGTGGAGCGCCGCCGCATGGTTGCCCAAGGTCTCAAACGAGGCGGCCCGCGTCGTGACCCACTGAACCAGTCGGTCACGGACCCGAGCGCGACGGGACACCGCCCACGCCGCATCCGCTTCGGTCTCGAGGAAAGCACCCCGATACAGGGCGAACACCCGCTCCGACAACGGATCCCCGTCTCCCGCGCGATCTGCCGACACGTCGAGCCGGGTCATCGTTTCGACGGCGCGTACGTCCGTCCACACTAGCGAGGGATCGAGCCGAATGGTGCGGTCCTCGCTGCGGAGCGCGTCAGGGACACGGAGAATGCGTCTCAGCCGGCTCAACGCCACGTCCAGGGCATTCATGGTGAGATCTCCCTCACTGTCCCAGAGTGCGTCGGCCAACTTCTGCATGGGTACATCGGTTTCACCAAACGCGATGAGCGCCTTCAGCACCTCGAGGGGGCGCCGAGGCTGCTTGTGCGGGAAAACGACCGGTACGTCGTCGACGACCAACTCGAAGCGACCTAGGTGTGAAGGCTCAATACGTTGTATCTGGTGTTCATTCGGACAAAGTCTGGAAAACTGGAAGTCGCCAAACACCCGGCCTCCCAGGAGCTTTGCCGAATG
>LNDV01000011.1 GCA_001464765.1 Betaproteobacteria bacterium Ga0077526 | reverse complement strand
ACCTCATGCCGGGATCAACGGAGCCACCCCTATGTCACGACTACCCAACCCTATCTCACATACCTCCAAGACGAGATACAACGTCTTGACGGATCACAGCTAGCCTTGAGCCGGGTGTCTACGTTCGGTTCATCCGATCCCGAGCGTCTCCAAAGGTGTTGCAACGCGGCGTCCATGTTTTCGGCGGTAGGAACTAGCAGCTTTGGCATGTCATCACTTCCAAGGTTTCCAAGTCACGCCAACGTTTGAGCCACGCATGTGGTGGTGCTGCACGAGGTAGCCAGCATAGAAAAGTGGGGGTCTGGTCTTGCAGTCAATCATTCTCCCCAAGAGTAGGGGTCTCGTCTTGGTTGCGGCATTGCCATGCCGCAACCAAGACCCCAGTACACAACCCCGGCACCGCAGTACCGTCGCGCCGAAACGGCGCGCCCGATCCGCACACGCGCTGTCGAGGAGGAAGCATAGGGCGTTTCTCCGGTCTATACTCCCCCGTACGACCCCGCCAGAGCCGAAGCGGGGCGCCACCGCGGCACTGCATGCCCTGCCACGGACCCTATGGAGACCATTGAACATGCTTTCTCGCCCGTCCAGCCGCCTGCTGCTGGTGCTCGTCTGCGCCAGCCCCGTGACCCATGCAGCGGTGGTCACTTTTGAACATGCCGCCCAGCCCAGCGAGGTCCCGGGGTCACTTAATGTCAGGCCTCAGGACCCGTATGCCGAGGCTGGTCTCACGTTCGTTCCGGTCATGGCCGAGGCAGCGATCTTTTCCGCCTTCAATTCAACCTACAAGATGCCGGGGAATGGCTCCGACTGGTTCGGATTCTCCCCGGCCAATCGGATCACGGTTGCCGCCACGTTCGGCGAGGCCGCTTTCTCCATCGGTAGTCTGCGCCTTGGGGCCACGACTTTGGGGACCAACGCGGCGGTCAACGTAAGCATCGTCGGGCACAAGGCCGATGGCTCCCTACTTGCCCAGTCATTCTCGAACATCGCGACCGCCACGACGGTGACCCTCGGCTGGTCCGAACTAAAGCGGATCGAGATCTCCGCGGACGATGCGCTCGGTGTGGACGACATCGACGTGTCGGTCGAACCGGTTCCGCCACTCCCGTCCGGACACTCGGTGCTCAGGTTCGAGGGTGTGACGTCGCCTGGTCGCACCGGGAACTTCGCTGACAACGTGGTGTACGTGAACCCGGATGCCCCGTATCGCGAATCCGGCTATCGGATCGTCACGAGCGTGCCCCAGAGCGGCAGTGTGACGGACGGTACCAGCATACTCAATCTCGTGGGAGAAGCCACGGATTGGCTGGGATTCACAGCGGACAACTCGTTGACCCTGACCCGCGAGGATGGCGACGGCGTGTTCGATCTCGAGGCGCTGGAAGCCGGGCCGCTCCAGAACGATTTCGACTTCTTCCCGGCGGCAGACGTGACGCTTACCGGCACCAAGGTCGACGGCTCGACGATTTCGGAAACGTTCTCCGGCCTCGCCACCGCCACGCGCCTCGTGGTCGGCTGGAAGGGTCTCACCAGTCTGCTCGTCACGTCAACGCAATTGGCTGGTATCGACAACGTGGAAGTCAGCGTCGTGCCCGAGCCGTCGACGTGGATGACGCTCGCCGGGGGGCTCGGCGGCCTTTCCTGGGCCGCGGCGCGCAACACCCGTCGCCGCCGGGCAGAACGGCCCGCCTGAGGCAAGCGGATACGCGAGGCCGCTACCGGTATCTCCCCGCGCCACGACGTTCTGCGCCGCGGCTGAGATGCTGACGGTCCATGGCGCGATGCGCAGTCGCGGTGGCTCGCGCGGTTCGTCAGCGCGTCGAGCTGGTCGGCCCGGATCGATACCACGTAGTCCACGCGTTCGGTGAAGCTCCGGCCCGGTGCGTCTCGGTCCTGGGGTAATCTCGGCTAGAGCAGAGAACAGGTTTTCGCCTGTCCTCCCGCATCAAACCGTGCTTGCGGTTTTCCCGCACACGACTTCCCTCTGCCGTTCACACCGAGGCATGCTCCGATCTCCGGCCCGACACCGTTGGGACCTTGCAAGAGCAGGGTCAGCTCTTGCATCGTGCATGCTTTTTCGCGAGATCCAGATCACCGACCACAGGAAGCTGGGGTCTGGTCTTGGTTGCGGCATGGCAATGCGGCAACCAAGATGTGACCCCGGTGCGCTATCGCAATTGCACCACGCGGTCCAGCGAGAGAGCCGAACGGCTGTTGTTTCGAGGGATCAGCGCGTTGCACGGGTCCGGGCCCGCAGTTCGTGGTACCTGTAGGTGATGGTACTCACATTCGGCAGTCTCGAGAAAGTCGCGCGTCTGGCGTAGGTCCCTTGGCGGGCTCTGTGAGCGTTTGGCGACGCAACGTAACTGCGAGCAGCCTCGGTGCAAGGGGGCGGCATGTGCTCGCAGGTCGCAGCTGACGATACTTCAGCTCCAGAATTTCACAACCACTTGCATGCAAAGGCATCTTGAAGAACAATCAGAGCACAGCTTTGATCTGGCGATTTCCGTCGGGGACCTAGAAGAATGAACAAGGGTTTGTCTCGCGTTGGTTTTTCTTGCTCCACAGTGTTTGCGATCGTCGGTTTTTGCAGCGTCGGCACCGCCCATTGCGCGAACGTGACCTGGGTTGGTCCCGATGCCTCGTTCTGGGATGTGACAACCAATTGGGATCCCGGTCCGCCTACCGCAGCGGATGACGTATTGCTCGGGGCGTTCAACACCTCTTTTCGGAGCGTTAACGTCGGTGTGCGCTCCTTTGCGGGGACAAGTGGGCTGACAATATCGAGCGGTGGCTTGTCCGTGACTCAGGCTTCTTCCCTGGGCACTCTATCCATGACGGGTGGAGCGTTAGGGGGGCTCGGCGACGTCACGATCAGCAATGGTGCGAGCATTATCCACGGCAGCATGCATGGGTCCGGTACTACCACCGTGCGAGGGAGTACCAGAGTCGAGGTGTTGGCTCTTGACGGTGGGCGCATCTTCCGTAACGAAGGCATCACGACACAAACCCTCACCGTCGACATGAACTGGATCAGCCGTGACGCTATGGAAGGCGGCAACGGTACGGTGGTGAACGCCAAGGGCGCGATCTGGAACAGCGATAGCTCCTCCTTCGGCAATTGGATTAACGCGAGCAGCCAGGGCCCTGAAGACACAGGGGCCGCGGCGGTGTTCACCAATCACGGCACCTTCAACACGGTCGGTGGGCGAACTACTGTTGTGACCACGGCGTTCAACAACACTGGCATCGTGAATGTGGAGGTCGGCAGGTTGCGGTTTGACGGGGGCACACTGACGCAGAACGGTACCCTGATCGTAGCTGCCGGGGCAACGCTCGATTATGCAGGGGGGGAGCGTCAACAGGCGCATACCTTCAATCCGGTCGGCACCACCCTGAACGGAACCTTATCGATCAGCGATGGTGCGATCGTCAACTTCTCTGCGCCGTTCACCATCGATCGTTCGACTGCCTCCTTCCGACAGATCGGCGGTCGAGTCATGGGTGCCGATCTAACGATTGGCCCCATGGCGAGCGCTCTCCTGGTATCGGCAATGCATTCGGGTCCCGGTACGACCACCGTGCAAGGGACCGCGACGACCACAGGGCTGTATCTCGACGGTGGGCGCATCTTCAGGAATGAAGGCGTCACCACTCTAAGGGGTGGTGTAGATCTGAATTGGGGCAATGCTATCGGCAACGGCACGGTGGTAAACGCTAAGGGCGCGACCTGGAACAGCGATTCCCAGGGCTTCTCCACCAACTCCATCGGAGCGACTCGTCAAAACGAGGGGGATACAGGTGAGGGAGCCGTGTTTACCAACATCGGCACCTTCAACCATATCGGTCCAGGCTCCATCTCCGTCTCCACAGGGTTCGACAACTTGGGCCGCATCAACGTAAAGGGAGGTTCCATGACCTTCCAATACGCGTTCGACAACCGCGGCGAAGTCAACGTTTCTGCGGGTGCGATGTTCGGCGCCTACGGCAACTTTGCCAATAGCGGCCGCCTCGAAGGACGTGGTTTAGTGCTCGCGCCAAGCGACAACGGTTTGGTCAACGAGGGCGTTATCGCCCCAGGCGATTCCACGGGTACGCTCAACTTCCTCGGCAACCTAACGATGGCTGCAGAGAGTCACCTCCAGTTCCAACTCACCAGCTTGGCTGATTTCGACAAGATCGGAGTTGGGAACGCCGTTTCGCTCGGTGGCAAGCTCGAAGTTCTCAACTTGGGCTATTCGCCGATTTTTGGCGATACTTTCAAAATCATCAGCTTCAAAGAGCGCTTGTCGAGTAACGTTTTCTCGGAGGTCACGTGGAGCGGTTTCGGGCCTGACGTCGCGTTCTCGGTGACCTACAACCCGAACGATGTAACGTTGAACGTGACTGCCGTACCGGAACCTTCGACGTGGGCGTTGGGGCTGATGGGTGGCGGCATCGTTGGTGGGGCTGCCATGCGCCGCCGACGAGGATCAATGCAGAAAGTGGACGGCTGATATCGCCGCGCCACCCACGGTCGCGGCAAGACGAGCGGCGGTTTTCGCCCCGATGGTTCCTTGAATCGCCAGCGCAGCAATTGAGGCTGGCACAGCGCCCGTCGCGGGGCGCATCTCAAGAAGCTGTGGTTTACCCAGGTGTTTGCCTTCACCGCTCATCGGCGCAGCATTGCCACGTGCCGTTCAGGGGCGATTGGAGGCCGTGTTAGCGGAGAGGGTGGGATTGTGTCGGTCTCGCCTCAGCAGGCGTGGGGTCAGATACCGTCTTGAAGCGCAACCCCTTTAGGACGATATGTGGGGGCGAACGGGGGACGGGGTCTGGTCTTGCAATCCACCACTCCGCCTAACTGCAACGAGACATGGGGTCTGGTCTTGCACCCTTGCATGCAGTCCTTACCCAGTCACCCGCCCAGGATGGGCCAACTCGCTGGCCGCCGCCGCTCAATGCGCCCCACCCTCACCCCATCGCTACCAGCGCCACCGTCCCGAGCGGACGCTGTGGTATCGCATTGTCCAGACCCACCCCACAACCTGGGTGGAGTTCGCCAGCGGTGAGGACGATGGAGCGCCGCCGGCCCGTGCCGAGCCAACTGGCTCGGCCCAGACTGGTCGCTTACGCCTGCGGAGGAAGTGGCCTGCGCATCGGCCCCTCTTGCTTGCGCCCTTGACCGCAAGCACCCAGTGCCAGCAAAACAGCGCTCGCCAAAGCCCATCCGGCCGGCTCAGGCACCTGGACAGCGGCCACGGTCTGCAAGTTGTCGATCATCAGCGCGTTGTCGAACGAATCCACACGCATGGTCAGCTGATCGAACAATACGCCATCGAACACGTAGTAGTTGTTTAGGTTGCTCGTGCTAGTGGCAACGGGAAACTGGGGTCTGGTCTTGCAATCAATCATTCCGCCGGATTACCCAAACTCTTCTCCCACCAATCGGCCTCGGATCTTCCCGAGCCCTCCCCCGCCTGACCCAGATCGCGACAGCGTCTTCAGGACAGTGAAGCGCGCCAGCGCCGATCACGATCACCTCCACAGCGTTCAATCCAGGGTCCGATCCTGTGGAATGGGTGTCTCCGGAGAACCCGAGAACCAGGGGCCGCAAAGGCGCCGGGCGGCTCGGGGCGTATCGAGCCCTCACGCTAGGAGCCGTCCGAGGGCGACCTCAAACCGGCGGGCGAATCCGCCGGCATCGCACAGGGGCGATCGTTCGACGCGATCGCGCAAGGTTCGATGGTGGTGCGCGAGTTGGTCCCGGTCCATGGCCAGTTGGACGGCGCGCGCCAGGTGTCGCCAAGAAAGAACGGCCCTCATGATCGGTGTGTCGAGATCAAAGTTGCCAATGCGCTGAAGTGACAACCACGAATCGATGGAGACCGATCTGTGTCGGGCGGCGCACCACAGCGCGAAACTCCGTCGGGCGTTAGCGACGATCGAACATCGCGAATGCTCGTCAGCATGAGTGCACGACCCTCGCGTGCACACACGTCCACGCCGAGAACGGCGTGGTACGTAGGGCTGTCGACCACCGCACAGGTGCCGATCTTGCTAAGAGCCCTCCAACGTCCGACCACACGAAGCTCTGCGCGACGCCAGATAGCAAGCCCATGGCGATAGCTGCAGAAGTCCGCTGACAAGCCGTCCGAGGCCGAGCGCGGTCCGTGCTATCGAGCAGATCCTTTTTCAGTCACTAGGGAGGCGACCAATGAATTTCAGGCAGCCGACGAAACCCAGCTTCTTGCATGTCGTTGCGCTGCTGATGGCAGCCTCATGGGCGCCGCACGGCGCGTTCGCTCAGTCGATCGACTCGTTCACGGTCGTCAACGCGGACACCGGCGCTGACATTGCTACGTTCACATCGAGCGGAACCGTGTCGATCGCACGCACGCCTCGGATCAACATCCGAGCCAACGCCAGTGGCGTAAAGAGTGTCGTCTTCGTGGACGCCAGCACAACCCGAACGGAGAACACGGCGCCATACGCCTACAAGGGCAACAGCGGAGCGGTCTATGCGCCGTGGTCGCCTGCCGCGGGCACCTATTTCATCAACGCCAAGCCCTATACCGGCAGAGGTGGCGCGGGCACCCTAGGCCCCGTCGCGACCCTCACCTTGACCGTGGTGGGCGCCGCACCGCCGCCACCGCCACCTCCTCCGATCACGCGCAACGAGGCTGCTCGGTTTTTGGCGCAGGCCACGTTCGGCCCGGTGGACGCCGACATCGACCGGCTCATGGCCATCGGCTACTCCGCTTGGATCGATGAGCAGTTTGCGATGCCACGCAGCGGCACGCACCTGGCCTTCTTCGAAACCCTGAATGACGGCAACGACAAGGAGGTGGTGGCGGCCTTCTGGAGAAACGCGCTGACAGGGCGCGATCAGCTACGACTTCGCATGGCCTACGCGCTGTCGCAAATCTTCGTCATCTCACTGGCTGACGGTGACGTGGACAACTACGACAGCGCAGTGGCCGCGTGGCTCGATATGTTGAACATGCACAGCTTCGGCAAGTACCGCGCTTTGCTGCAGGCCGTGTCGCTCAGTCCCATGATGGGAATCTACCTTTCGCATCTCGCCAATCAGAAGGCGGATGCGGAAAGCGGCCGCGTGCCGGACGAGAACTACGCGCGCGAGATCATGCAGCTGTTCAGCATCGGCCTGGTCGAACTCGAACTCGACGGCCGCCCGCGCCTGAATGCCAGCGGCGCGATGATCGAGACCTACACCCCAACCGATGTATCGGAACTCGCCAAGGTGTTCACTGGCTGGAGCTGGGCGTGCCCATCGACGACGGAACGGAGCTGCTTCCTGCGTGGCGAGCTCAACAACCGCAAGGATCCCGATCGCGGCCTGAAGCCGATGATCGCTTACCCCAGCTACCACAGCCCTGAAGCCAAGACGTTCCTTGGCAAGACGATCCCGGCAGGGACCAGCGCGGCTGACAGCCTGCGCACTGCACTGGATCACCTCGCAGCACACCGCAACGTCGGGCCCTTCATCGGGCGCCAGCTAATCCAGCGCTTCACGACCAGCAACCCGAGCCCCGCCTACGTCAGCGCCGTGGCGCGCGCGTTCAATGACAGCGGCGGCGACTTCAGGGCGACACTCAAGGCGGTGCTGATGCACCCCGAGGCCCGCGTGGTGGGCGACACATCCGGCAAGGTCCGCGAGCCGGTGCTGCGCCTGTCGGCTTTCATGCGCGCCTTCCCGCACCGCAGCCTCTCGGGCCACTACGAACAGGAGCTCACCGACGACCCCGGCACGGCGCTAGGCCAGGCGCCGCTGCACGCACCTTCGGTATTCAACTTCTACCGGCCCGGTTACGCGGCACCGAAGTCGAACAGCGCGCAGCGCAATCTGGTGGCGCCCGAATTGCAGATTGTCAACGAGACCAGTGTCGCCGGCTACGTGAACTTCATGCGCGACAGTATCAGCCGGGGTGTTGGCTTTCCCGCCGGCGCGGGCCTGACACGACGCGATCTGCAAGGCGACTACAGCGCCGAGCTGGCGCTGGCCACCGACGTGCCGGCGCTGGTGGACCGTGTGACGACCCGCCTGACCTATGGCGCGGTCGGCTCCACGCGCCGTCGCGAAATCATCGATGCGGTATCAAGCATCGCCATTCCCGGCAGCAGCAGCTCGCCGACACAGATCAGCGCGGCCAAGCGGCAGCGGGTCAACGCAGCCATCCTGCTCACGGTCGCTGCGCCCGAGTTCCTGGTGATCAAGTAAAGAGGAGTCGACGACCATGACCCACCCCAAGATCACTGCAGGGGCCCCCGCGGTCCACCACCATGTATCGCGCCGCCTGTTCTTGCGCCAAGCCAGCGCCGTTTCGTTGTTGGCCGGCGCCGGCTCACCGTTGGCGCTGAACCTGCTGGCGGCGGGTTCAGCCGCAGCGCAGAGCGCGGAAGACTACCGGGCCATGGTGTGCCTGTTCATGTTCGGCGGCAACGACGCCTTCAACATGGTGTTGCCCACCGATGCGGCTTCGTGGGCCGCGTACACCGCTACACGGTCGCAAGCGTCGTCAGCGATCGGGCTGCTGCCACCCGGCCATTTGCCGGACCTGGGAGCCAGTGCGGGGTCGGCCGCGCGCCTTGGCGGTGTGTTGCCCATCACCCCCATCCAGCCCAATGGCCCACCGGGCCGCGCATATGCCTTGCACCCCTTGATGGGCAGCTTGCAGTCGATGTTCAACACCGATCGCAGGCTGGCCATCGTCGCCAACGTCGGCCCCCTCGTGGCCCCCACGAGCAAGGCGCAGTACGCTCAGCCCAATCACCCGCGACCACCGCGTTTGTTCTCGCACAACGACCAGCAAAGCGTCTGGCAAACCATGATGCCCGAGGGCGCCACGATCGGCTGGGGCGGTCGCATGGCCGACATGATCGTCGGGGGCTCCGATGCGTCCGCGTTCACGGCCGTCTCGGCAGCCGGCAACGCCGTGTGGCTGTCGGGCCAGCAGGTGCGCCAGTACCAGGTCAGCGGCGCGGGTGCGTTGCGCATGGGGGCCGACGCCAACAACCTCGTCTATGGCTCCGGCGCGGTCGCCGACGCGCTGGCGAAGATCGCGCGCCGCGCAGATGGAAACCATGTGCTCGAGGCAGACGTCGCCGACGTGGCGGGCCGTTCGATCGACGCCGAGGCGACCTTGCGCGGCGCGTTGCGCCCCCCCATTGACCCCGCTTTCGGCACCGCGCCGTCGGGTGGCAGCTACAACCCCACGGCCGACCCCAAGCTCCAGTACCTCAACCCCCTCACCGGCAAGCCTGAGTTCAGTGCCTTGGCGCATCAGCTTCAAGTCGTGGCGCGCCTCATCCAAGCCGGCCAGGCGGGCCTCACCGGCGTGAGGCGCCAGGTGTTTTTCGTCAGCGTGGGAGGATTCGACACCCACAGCGGACAGACCCAGACGCACGCCAATCTGATGGCGCGCGTGGCGCATGCGATGCGCTATTTCGACACGGCGCTCGGCGCGATCAACGCGCGCAGCAATGTCACCACCTTCACGGCTAGCGACTTCGGTCGCACGTTCACCAGCAACGGCGATGGCACTGACCATGGTTGGGGTGCCCACCAGTTCGTGATGGGCGGCGCCGTGCGGGGCGGTGCCGTATATGGCAGCTTCCCCACACTGATGGCGAGGAACCCGCGGACAGGCGAATTCGACAGCCTGAATCAAGTGCGGAACGGCGCCATGCTGCCCACAACCTCGGTGGATCAACTGGGTGCGACCTTGGGGCGCTGGTTCGGCTTGTCGGATGCTCAAGCGTTGGGAGTGTTTCCGAACCTGGCTAACTTCGACGTCAACGCACGCAACCTGGGCTTCATGAGCTGAGGCAGACGGTACTTGTCCCTCTCGCACGAACATACGGCGGCCGGAGAGCCCGCCTGCTCTTATGCCACGCTACTTCCGGTTGCAACGTGACTGTCCGGAAACCCCCGTCCTTGCGGGCCCACGATGAGGCCGATCGAAGTGGAGCCTGGGCAAGGCTCAGCCCTGGGAAACCCTGGGGTCGGGTCCCGGTTGCCCCGTGGCAATGCCGCAACCGAGACCCTCAAACTCACAGAACGCAAGAGAGAAGCACGGAGCCAACCAGTTCCTCTTTCTTCGGGTTGGAGTAGCCGCTACTCGGACGCGAGCGGGCGTCGACGCCGCCCGACCCGCGGCCCCCGGGAGAGTCGTTCCCACAATTCTTCCCGGTTGCGAAACGCACTCGCCTCGCCCGCACCCACTGGTTCTACCAGTCCCACCAGTTCACCGTCGCGAGAATCACCGCGTCGATAGATGTGGACGACGTAGCTGCATCGAGCTTTCGAAGGCACGAGGTGTCTGGTCATGGGGTTTCCCATTCCCACTCGATATCGTCCCAATTCACGACTGAAGTGACGCCGACGAAGTTGAACTTTCCCTTGCCCTTGATGCCGCTGAAGGGGCCAGTACCACCGAGAAGCGTGATGACACCGGTACCGCCAGTGGATGTGATCTTCGAATCACAGCGGGCAAAGAGCTTGTGTCCCTCTTTGGTAGTGAAGGTCTTCAGGCAGTAGCCACTGCCCCCTCCGTCGGCGACCCAGGCGACATGGTAGTGGGAGCGATCCAGCAACCGGTCGATTGCGCTACCGCCACCGCTGTGGAACACGAGGCCATCGAGTTCCCCAGCCATCGCCGACTTCATCGGATGGCCTTCCATCGCTTTGACTTCAGAGAATTTCGTGTTGTTCAGAACAGCGTGCCCAACAAACTTTCCACGCTCGCCAGCAGAGCCGGGACCGGCGAAGACAACAAGGAAAATGCTCGCAAGCCCCAGGCCGATTCGAAACGGACGCATGATGTGAACTCCCTTCGTGGCTGGCGGACGACCCGCCCAGCCGAGATCATGCGTAGCGGCATCCTACAGATCGTCCACCGATTCCATCGAAGACTGGATCTCACGCACCAACCTCTGAGTCTCAGCGGACGGGGTCACGCGGAGCACCATGGAGAGCATCAGTCTTAGGCGTCGATACGTGCCGATCGCCTCGCTTGCCCGGCCGACGTTTCGCAGCACGCGCATTCGCCCTCGATAGAACGCCTCAGCAAGCTCATCCGTCTCAATGCCCCGGCTGTACCAATCGAGGGCGGCATCCCACTCATGCTTGCGCTCACATTCACTCGCCATCACCTCCACGAGTCTCTGGAATCGAGATCTGAGCGTCTCGCGAAAGCGTGCGGCCCATGGGGCGCTCTTGTCGGACGGCAAGAACTCTCCGCCATAAAGGCGAGCGGCTCGCTCCAGGCACTGCCGATCCGGTCTGCCGGACTTGACGTCCGTCAGCTCAAGAAACTGCAGCGCATCCACGAACACGGATTGGCTGTCCAAAGTGACGGTTTCCTCCGAGACCATGAGAGCCTCTGGATGGCCGATCAGCTTTCTCAAGCGCGCCAAAGTGACATCCAATGCCTTGCGCGACAAGTCGCCCGACTCGTCCGGCCACATGGCGTCCGAGAGTGACTCCATGGGCACTGCGTGACCACCCAATGCAATGATGGCCTTCAGCAGCGCCAGCGGCTTTCGAGGGACCTTCCCGGAAAAGCGCATCGGCGTTCCGTACAGAGAGACTTCGAAACTCCCGAGCGTACGAACTCGAATCGTCCAGGGCCAGTGGTCCGATGCCTCAGGCGGCGCCGCAATCTTCAGCGTTCGAACGAGATCTGCCACATGGTCGACTTCTATGTCGTTCTGAACGGCTGCCGACAGAAGCTCCGCGAACACTGTGCTGGACCGAAGAAGGCTGACGTACCGTCTCTGGGTCAAGCGTGACCGAACGAATGCGGCTCGGAGTCGCGCGAGCCCGATTTCGTGATTTCCGTTGGCCAGAAGGTCCCAAGCTTCCACGAGGTCGGCCTCGATCTCGAAATGTGCGAAGCAGGTTCCCGACATGAGATCCCGCTGAGCGGCGAGCACGGCAGCGAGCTCTTCCGTTCTTCGGAGGATTGCGAGCGCCACGGCATGGTTCGCCCGCGCCAGAACTTCCAGATAGGCCATGCCTGCCTGTCTTGCCAGCACAGTCTCTTCGGCCCCCAGCACTGCTGCGCCGTCGATATCACCAGACGCCCATTTCAGATAGACACGCGCATGCGATGCAAAGTGTCGACCGATAGGCTTTCTGGTGCCCGCCAGCTCGATGATGCGAGCGCAATGCCGCTGCGTGGCTCGATAGTCCTGCAAGGAAAAGGAAGCAACAGATCGGTAATTGGTCAGGAGACACATCGGCATGGCGATCTTCTCGAAACCGTGATCCTTCGCTATCGTGGCAGCCAGATTGAGCGAGGCCAGGGCCTCCTGCGCGCTGCCGTCTGCGAACAAGTGCAAACCCAGCCTGATGTGCCACCAAAGCCGGGCGAAAGGCGATGCGTCCGGACGCGCCGCAAGGGTCGTCCCACACGCGGCAGCCAACGAACCCCGGACGGGATCCGATGCGATGTTGCAGTAGGCAAGCAACATCATGGCGGCAGCGAGCTTGGAATCTGTCGGAAGCGCCTCATCAAGCATGGCGGTTACGCGGTCCACGCACCCCCGCAGTTCCGTGTGGCCGGGTGCCACATACAGAATACCGACCAGCAAACTGCAGACTAAGCGCTGCTCCACGACCGGCTTGTCGGCGAGATGAAGCAGGCCGATCCTGTCGCCGAGTACGTCAACCCAACGCCGCAGCGCGGGGAAGTCGCTCCACTCGAAGACGTATGCGTCGATGATTCCGGCGGCTGCGACAGCCTGGCCCAGATGATCCTCGAGTTCGAGAAAGCGTTCGAACGCGCGCTCGAGGTGGCCTCGGGCGTTGGCAGGGTCTGACGCGATCAGCGCCACTCCAAGCCAGTAGCGAGGCCAAGCTCGGCGTTCGAGAACCCACTCGGGAAGCGCCTCCACCCACGAACGAACGGTGGGCGACCGCCCAAGCGACAGAAGCTGTTCGGCCCGCCGTTCCACGAGACGTGCCGCCGACAGCCAGTCCGATGCCTTGCGATAGAGATCGAAGGCGTCTTCATCACTGCCAGACGCCTCCAGCAGCCGGGCTCCGCGGCTCAGTAGCGCTGTGACGCGCTCGGCGCCGAGCACTGAGCCAGCCCGCGCATCGAGAAACTCCCGGAAGAGCGAGTGATACCAGTAAGTGGGTTCGAGTCCTTCGCGGCGGTGGGTGAACAGATGGCGGTGATACAGGTCCTCGAGGATGTCGGAAGCGCGTGGCTCTCCCGTCAATTCACGTGCGAGCGAGACAGGAACCTGCGGCAAGAGCGCGGTGATCACCAGGAACTGACGTACGTTGTCTTGAACACGCTCGAAGATCTGCGCGGTGAAGTAGGCGAACAGAGCTTCTCGCCCGACCGGCGCCGTATCGATGGCGAGCTTGTCGCGCCGCCATCCCTCGAGCATGAGCATGAGTCCAGCCGCCCAACCATCGCTTCGTCTGTGGATCTCGACGAGTTCCGCGTCGGAGATCGGCAGGCGGTCGGTTCCGATCGCACGCGCCTCGTCGAGTGACAAGCGCAGATCATCCCACGCCACCAATGCGGCGCGCTCATGAGCGATGAGCCTCGCAAAGGCGCCCGGCGGGCCCCGCCGGCTGATGACGATGACCACGATGCCGTGGGGAACCTCTTCGATGGACTCCGAAATCAAGGCGTGCAGGGCGTCGTCGAATCCGAATTCTTGAAAGTTGTCCAGCACCAAACAGCCACCGGCGGGGAGTCGGGAGAACAGTTCGCGGAAGAACCGCCGTGAGAATCCGGAGACATCGTCCAGGTACTCCAGAGTGAAGGACGGAAGACGAGCCTGGTGCTTGCGCGTGAAGGGGACCGCGGCCTCTCCCAGGTAGTGGAAGAACGTTGGTAGATCGCAATCGCCAGCGTCCACCTGGTACCAGATGGCTGGAACTCTGCGGGTGTCCAGCCAACTGGCAACGAACGTGGTCTTCCCCGCCCCCGGCGGGCCGGACACGCAGACCACGGGTTGCCCGTCTCGGGCAGCATCCAGGCGGTCGAACAATCGCTCCCTTGGCACCGCCCCGTGAAGTCGCGGCCGAGTGAGCTTCGCCAGTGTTGCCCTTCGAGCCATCAGGACCCTCGAGTCTTGGTGATCACGCTCGCCCATGCTAGCGCTTCAGACCTTACCGATTTGCCACAAATGTCCCAGTTTCGACGCGAACTCTTGCAAAGGGGAGGTCGAGTACCAGGCGGTGAGTGCGTGGACCGTAATCGGAATTCGGGAAATTGGGGAATCCGATGCGGGGGCCCTGCGGACCCAAAGCTTCCACCACGCCTCGCAACCCGGTCACGGTACCTCGCGCTTCAGTTCCTGACCCCGCGTCCAGGCGTCGCCGTCTTCTGGTATTGCGGTGCCGCGCCTGCTCACCTGCCCTCGTTGCTGTCGGTACCGCCGCCCAGGCCTCCCGCTACGCCAGCACCACCCCCGCCTCGCGCATGGCAGTCAACGCCGCGGCCAGCGACCCGCCCAGATCGATGCCCCGGCACGCAGCGAGCACCACGACCGTCTCGAACCCAAGGCGACGGGCATCGATGGCGGAATACGCCACGCAGAAATCGGTAGCCAGCCCGCACAGCACGACGCGCGTGAAGCCGCGCTCCCGCAGATACCCGGCCAGCCCGGTCGGGGTGCTGCGGTCGTTCTCGTAGAAGGCCGAGTAGGAATCGATCTCGCTCCGGAACCCCTTGCGAATCACCAGCTCGGCGCGCGTCACCTGGAGCGCGGGGTGAAAGTCTGCGCCCGGGGTCCCCTGTACGCAGTGATCCGGCCAGAGTGTCTGCATGCCATATGGGAACGTCACTGACTCGTACGGCGTACGGCCCGGATGGGCGCTGGCGAACGAACGGTGACCGGGCGGATGCCAGTCCTGCGTCAGCGCCACGTGGGCGAATCGCGCGGTGAGACCATTGACCACAGGCACGATCTCGTGGCCCCCGGCGACAGCCAGCGCACCTCCGGGGCAGAAATCGTTCTGGATGTCGATGAGGAGCAGCAGATCCCGATCGGGATCGAAGGACGGGCTGGTCATGACTTTCTCGGTGGTTGGGCGGACTTCACGGAGTGTAGACCAGGGCATTCGCCGATCGGCGCCGTCCCTTGCGTTGGGCACCAGTGATCAAGCGTCTCGGCAAGCCGTCGCCCGCGCTCAAAGCGTCTTCGGAGGGCCGCTGGTCTACGGTGTCGGAGCAACACCATAAATGCCGGTGCGCTGCGCCACGGAGCGCCCCACGGCGGACGGTCATCCGGAGTACTCTCGGCGAATCATCACGCCCGCCTCCACCCATGTCTCACGCTCTCGATGAAGCGATCCGTCTTGCCTCCACCGGTGCCAACACCTACACGGGCGCCACCCATCCCGCCTACGCCAACATGGTCGGGCCCTACGGCGGCGCCACGAGCGCGACGCTGCTCAATGCGGCCTTGTTGCATCCGTCCCGCCTGGGTGATCCCATCGCGCTTACGATCAACTTCGCGGGGCCGGTTGCGGAAGGGGCGTTCGAGATCGAGGCGGTGCCGGTGCGCACCAATCGTTCGACCCAGCACTGGTCTCTATTGATGCGCCAGGGAGGTGCGGTCTGCACGAGTGGGTCAGCAGTGTTCGCGCAGCGTCGCGAGACCTGGTCGGCGCAGGACGCGGTGGCACCGGGCGACATGCCGCCGCCCGAGAGCCTCCCGCGATTTGGTTCGGATCTCCTGCCACCCTGGACGCGCTGCTACGACATGCGTTTCCTGCCGGGAGAGGAACCGTTCCAGTTCGACGGGGACATGCGGTCACACGCGAATACGCGGCTGTGGGTCCGAGATGACCCGCCGCGGCCACTGGACTTCGCCGGGCTGGCCGCGATCTGCGACAACTTCTTTCCGAGAATCTTCGACCGGCGCCGAAGACCGGCGCCGATAGGCACCGTGACGCTCACGGCCTACTTCCATGCAGATGCTGCACAGCTTGCAGCGCAGGGCGCGCGCCACGTGCTTGGCACGGCTAGGGCTCTACGCTATCGCGATGGCTACTTCGATCAGAGCGCAGAAGTCTGGAGCGACGCCGGCCAGTTGCTGGCCAGCACGCACCAGATGGTCTACTTCAAGGAGTGAGCCGGGGTCCGGTGTTTGCATTGCTGCGTCTTTTGAGAACGCATGAGGAAAACGTACGAAACGCGGGTCCAAAGCGATGTCCTCAGCCGTGCGCGCTTCCCCGGCGGCTCCTCAGGGCTGCAGCCGCACTCCGAGCGTTTTGCTGGGAGAAGTTCGCCGCCAAAAAAGACAAAGGCGTCAGGCGGCGATTACGCGCACCTGACGCCCGAGGTCGATTGGGAGGTGTGCTCCCTCTACCCGACTCCCCGCTGGCAGCGGGCAGGCCTCACCCGCCCGGAGATCAGCGCTTGCGGCGAAGCACCCGCGCGCCAAGAAGCCCGGCGCCGGCGAGCCACAGGGCCCACGTACTCGGCTCCGGAATGGTCGCCACCTGGCTGAACTGGAGATTGTCCAGACCGAGATCACCGAAGTCGTTGATGTAGACACGCAACGCGACGCTGGAGCGGATCGGCGTGCCGGGATAAGAGAACACTGTGTTGCCAGGGAACGTGAAGGAGCCCGTGTCAAAGAGCACATTGGACTGCAAGTCTTCCACGCGAATCCGGCTGTCTATATACGAGCTCGAAGACCAGGCCCCGACCTGGAAAGACTCCAGTACGACGTCCCATCCCGTGTCGGGCGTCAGTTGCACATAGCCCGGAACGTTGAAACTGTTGTCGCCCAGCGCGTGCAACAAACCGGAGTAGCCGCTGCCGTAGACCTCGAAAGCGCTCTGGGTGGACAGCAAGGGAACGAAGTCGAGCACGACGTTGGGCGTGGCGCCGCCATCGAGCGTAATGCCGGTCCCTGCGGACACGACGCGATCCCCGTAACTGGGAATCACTGTGGGACCCAGGGCGCCGCCCGGCAAATTCTCGAAAGTGAGTCGAGTGGCTTGCGCTGTGCCAGCCAGGGCAAAACCCGCAAGGAACGCCGCAAAGAGGGATGAGGTGCGCATCGTCAAGTCTCCTGTTTTCAACGCCTGAGGGCCGAGCGGGCTCCCAATCCGACGGGACGCAAAATTCGTTCCTCCATCCCGTTCCGGCATGCCCATGCAACGCCGATGCAGGCGCAGCGCGGATTCTACCGGTCAATCCGTTGTGCCCGTCAAGCCGTTGCGGGACACCGGTGGAAAGAATGCCGACATCTTGCCGCAAAGCCAAGCCGGAGAATGCACCGGCCCTTTCCCCGATTGAGGATCCGCAATGGGGACGCCGCTCTCCGCACTGTAAGTGCGGTGGCTCCGTATGACGCAAGCGTTCGCGGTTGTGCTCACCACGTGCGGTTGCATATCCATCTACGTTGGTCTGCCGACTTTCCGTTGTACTCCGCTCCACTCCATCGCCGGCAACACCGCCCCTTCCCCGCTCATTCACGCCTGCGCGGGCGAGCGGACTCGCGTCGCACCGAGGGATCGGTCGCAGCCGCAGCCACGCGCGGCAGCCGACGAGGATTCCGCCTGCCAACAGAAGAGCGTACTCGCCGGGTTCGGGGACCGGCACGAGAACCAGGGTCATTGCCTGACTGACCGGCAGCGGGTCGGTGTCCAGGATGAAAGGGTCGTTGATGCCTGCGAGACCGATGTTGTCGATCAGCCGCCCCTCACCTCGCGCCGTCATGTCGTACTCGATGGTCAGCGGTTTGCCGGCCGGGATCTCGCCGAGGTCGAGATGCCCTGTGAAATCGCTGAAGTTCACCGTCACCGTGCGGTAGAAGGGCTGGCTTCCTCCCACGGCGGCATTGCCCGTATCGGTGACGGTCGGCGCTTGAAGCGACGTGAAATCCAGCCCGGCAGCGCCGGTCACGTCGACGTCGAACACGCCTGTCCCGAAGTAGTTCGCGGCCAATTCCGCTTCAAAGCGAAACTGCTCGCTCTCCGGAGCGGTGCATATCAATTCCTCGAAACAGACCCTGAGCCGAGCACGGATCGACATCGTCAACCCGTTTTGCGGCAACTCGGCATTGCTAGTGATTTCGAGAAAGCTCGGCGGCAGGTAGAAGTCGAGCTTGGCCCGTTGCGCATAGACGCTGTCGGCCGCCACGTTGATCTTGTAGCTGGCGTTGCCGTCCGCGAAGTCGACGACCGAAAAGCTGTACCTACTTTTGTCGTCCAGTCGCGCATTGGCAGCCATCTCGCCACCTACCAGCGAACGCCCTGCGGCCCGTGCCTCGGGGAGAACGTTGTTCCCGAAACGGGCGAGGGCCGAGGCGTTGCCGGCCTGCACCGTGAGCGAATCCGAATCGGCCAACGCGCCACCGATGCTCACGAAGGCACGGGCGGATTGCTCGCTGGTGACCGTGGCAAACGACGGCGTAGCGGTCGAGAACACGGCCAAGACTGAAGGGACGAGGAGAATCAGGGATCGCATCAACGGGCTCCCGAACAGGTGTCTGGATCGCGACCCCGCATGGAAACGAGGCGCGCCGCACTGCTTTCCCTCGATCATCGACCGGGCTGTGGGCCCGGGGGCCGGGTAATGATTCCCGGCGCCTGAATTCTTCCGGAATGATAGGTTCCACCAAGGCCCAACACAAGCGATTCGTGCAAGAGCGGTGCTCGGCGGGAAGCACACCCCGCGTGAGAAAGCCCCCGCCGTAGCGATCGACGGTAGGCGACCTGCGGTCGGCGTACTCCGTGCATACGCCAGAGACGCCAAGGGCCTGCGCGGTCAAGGTGTCTCAGCGTCTGGGGTTCGCGGAACGGGCGTAGTCGCCGCGCCGTTCGGCGCGGGCGGAATCGCGACGGGCACATGCATTGCTGCCCAAGCGCAAAGGTAGTGTCATGAACTCGTAGCACGAACAACCGGCCACAACGTTCCGGAAATATTGAACGTTCTCAGGGGCCCCGTTTTCTGCGGGTTCGCTTTCGCACTCTCGTGGGTGTCGAGATTCCTGACGCTGCCGCGGTCCGATGGGCCGTCCTCACCAGGCGGCAAGAAAAGAATCACAGATAAAACACGCCGGACCGCGCGTCGATGCGGCCGGCATCGAGTCCAGACCAGGGAGATGTTGATGACCAGAATCGCGGCCGCCATGGCGGTCACTTGCATTGCCATGGGCGCCTTTTCCGCCCAGGCAGCCGACACGCTCTATTGGACGGAAGTCGGCCCTTCCACCCAACCATTCCGCGCAGGTCCGGGCTACATAAAGTCCGGAACCTTCCCTGGCGGCACTGCCGCACCGCTTGTCAGCGGCACCAGCAACGTCAGCAGTCCCAACGGGGTGGAATTCCTCGGCGGTCGCGTGTGGTGGACCGACCCCGGCCTGGGCACCATCAACTCGGTCAAGCCCGACGGGACCGACATTCAGGTCTACGGTGACGGCACGCTCAACCCCTACGACATCGATCTCGTCGGGTCCACGCTTTACTGGACCGACCAGAATGCCAACCAGATCTTCACGATCGACACGCTCGCCAGCCCCGCCGTTTCGACTCTCCTTTTTGGTGGCCTCAACAAGCCTGTCGCGATCGACGTGGTGGGTACCCAGATCTACTGGAGCGAAGTCAGTTCTTCGGGCCGCATTCGGCGCTCGGACCTCGACGGTGCCAATGCCGTCACGCTGCTGAGCGGTTCCCAGTCCTACGACTTCGAGGTGACAGACCAGTACATCTACCTCGCGACCACCTTCGGCGACGTCAAGCGCGCCAATCTCGACGGCTCGGGAATCGTCACGCTGGCCACGGGCCTGGGCCTCGCCAACGGCATCGACGTGACGGACGATGCCATCTACGTTTCGCAATTCCAGTTCCCGTCGCAGGTCGTGCGCATGGATCTCGATGGCGGCAATCTGACCCAGGTGTACGGTGCCCCGGCCGACGGTACCGTGGTGCGCGGCGTTGCGGTCCTGGTCGCCGTGCCGGAACCTTCGACGATGGTGCTCTCAGCCCTCGGTCTGCTCGGCGTGGCGGCGGTCGCCCGTCGGCGCCGGTAACTCGACCAGTACGGCAGAGGCCAGCAGGCCCAAGACCGCACAGCAAAACGCCCCGTGAAGGGGCGTTTTGCTTTGTGACGCTGGCGACCCGCAAGAGGTCCGTTCATTCAAGCACCCCTTGCCTCCATCAGCTCGCGCAGCAACGGATTCGGAAACTTCCGGCTCGGCGTGATGGCGTAGAAGCCCTCGCGAATCTCCGGGACACGCGCTCGCTCGACCAGGACCTTCTGCTGCAGTTCGTCCCGGACGACCACGGGCGGGACGAGCGTGACGCCGGGGCATTCCCGCGCCAGCAGCCGCAGCATGGCCATGTCGTCGACCTCCGCGAGGATGATGGGCCGGATGCCGGCTTGGTCCAGCAGCAGATCGAAGCTCGCCCGCATGCTGCTCTGCGCGCTCGGCAGCACGACGGGCACCATACGCAGATCGTCCGGGAACTTGAGCTTTCGCCCTCCACGCACCGGCCGCCCAACAAGGCTCACGGGCTGCTCGCCTACCCGATGGCTGTGCCAAGTGGTGCCGGCATCTCGCGGCACCGCGCTGTTGGACAGCACGACATCCAGCGTGTGTGCCGACAACTGCGCCAGCAGTTCACGCAGGCTGCCGGAGCGGATGACGAGTTCGACGTCGTCCCGGTCGAGCAGCGGGCGCACCCACTCGAGCTGGAAGTTGCGTGACAGCGTCGCGACCGCTCCCACACGCAGCACCGCACGCCCCGATGCGGCCGTGCCGCGCAAGGTGCTGACGAGCTCCTCCCCCGTACGGAAGATGGTGTCGGCATAGTCGAGCGTGATGCGGCCGGCCTCGGTGAGCGTCAGGCGCCGGTTGCCGCGCTCGAAGAGCGGATGGCCCAGGCGTTCCTCGAGCTGGCGCAGCTGCACCGAGAGCGCGGACTGCGAGACGTGCAGCCGCTCGGCCGCGCGGGTGAGGCTGCGTTCGTGGGCGATGGCCCAGAAGTAACGCAGGTGATGGAAGTTGAGCGATGCCATGGGCGTCGTTCTACTGGAACGAACGAAAAGATTCAATACTTGTACTGGATGCAAGGAAACGCGGGACTCAGAATGCGCGCCGTCTAGCAACCCGCTGGCGAACGCACCCCGCCCGACCGCGCCCGCCGCCCCGCAAAAGAGACATCCATGGACCCCAAACTGCTGTCCAGCCTGATGGATCCCGCGATCCTGTTCTTCTTCTTCGGCCTTGCCGCAGGGGCGCTTCGATCCAACCTGGAAATCCCGCCTGCCATCGCCAAGTTCCTGTCGCTGTACCTCCTGCTCGTCATCGGCTTCAAGGGTGGCGTCAGCATGGCGGCCACGGGATTCACCTCGGCGATGGGCTGGGCGCTGCTCGGCGCCATCGTGCTCGCCTTCGTGATTCCAGCGTGGTCGTTCGGTGTTCTGCGCACGAGACTTAGCGCGTTCGATGCCGCCGCCATCGCCGCCACGTACGGTTCGGTCAGTGCTGTCACGTTCATCACGGCAAGCGGCTTCGCGGAGCGACAGGGTCTGCTCGTCGGCGGTCACATGGCGGTCGCCCTCGTGATCATGGAATCGCCGGCGATCATCATGGCCGTGCTGCTCGCGAACATGGTGCGGACTCGTCAGGCAGCCGCCGCCGGTGGCAGACCGGCTGGCCCGGTCAAGCTCGGCAAGGTGCTGCACGAAGCCTTCACCGACGGCGCGCACCTGCTGCTGATCGGCAGCCTGCTCGTCGGCTTTATCACGGGTGACTCCGGCAAGAAGGTGCTGGAGCCCTTCACCGCCCTGCAGAAGGGAATCCTCGCGTTCTTCCTGCTGGATATGGGACTTCTCGTGGCAGCGCGGGCCCGGGATCTGCGCGAGAACCGCGCGTTCCTGACGGCTTTCGGCCTTGCGGCGCCGCTGATCAACGCCGCGCTCGCCGCCATGCTCGCGAAGTCGTTCGGGCTGAGTCTTCGCGATGCCTTCCTGCTCTCGGTCCTTGCCGCGAGCGCGTCCTACATCGTGGTCCCCGCCGTCGTGCGCTACGCGATTCCCGAGGCCAATGCCAGCCTCTACTTCGGCATGTCGCTGGTGGTCACCTTCCCTTTCAACATCGTCGTGGGCATTCCTCTCTACCACGGCGCCCTGTCCCGTTTCTGGAGCTGACGACATGACACCGGTCAAGCGCATCGAAATCGTCGTACCCGAGCACGTGCTGCGCGAGGTTCTCGCCCTGGTCGATCGCCACGACCCCGGCGGCTACACCGTGATGCGCGGCCTGTCGGGCAAAGGGCACCGCGGTGTGCAGAGCGGCGACGGCATCGTGGGCGAGTTCAGCAATGCCGCGATTCTCGTCGCCAGTGATCCCGCAATCGCTCAGGCCCTGGTGGAAGATCTGCGACCGCTGCTGGAACGCTTCGGCGGAATGTGTCTGGTGAGCGATGCGCAGTGGCTGCGGCACTGACGGAAGAGAGGCGCAATCAAACGAACAGGTAGCCCGGGCTCCGCCCGGGGGCCACCACAAACGGAGACGCGACGCGGATATTCACCCGGACGGAGTCCGGGCTACGGAGGGCGAAACAGCATCGCAGTGATGGCGGCCGCGCCGACTTCGTGATCGGCGCGGCAAAGGAACTTCAGCGCAGATCGTACCGGTCGAGATCCATCACTTTGGCCCAAGCCGCCACGAAGTCGTTGACGAACTTCTCCCTGGCGTCGTCGGCAGCGTAGACCTCCGCCACGGCGCGAAGCTCCGCGTTCGACCCGAATACGAGGTCGGCCCGGGTTCCGGTCCACTTCACCTGTGCGGTAGAACGATCCTTCCCCTCGTAGACGCCGGCCTCAGCGGCCGACGCCCAGTCGACGCGCATGTCCAGCAGGTTGACGAAGTAGTCGTTGGTCAGAACTCCCGGGGTTGTCGTGAACACGCCATGCCGCGACTGGCCGACGGTCGCACCCAGAACACGAAGGCCGCCCACCAGGACCGTCATTTCCGGGGCGGTCAGCGTGAGCAGCTGGGCCCGGTCGAGCAGAAGTTGTTCTGCCGGTATCGCCACGCCGGCGCGCTGGTAGTTCCGGAACCCGTCGGCCGCCGGCTCCAGCACGGCAAATGATTCCACGTCGGTCTGGCCCTGCGACGCGTCCGTGCGTCCGGGCGAGAACGGGACCTTCACCACCTGCCCCGCCTTGTTGGCCGCTTCCTCCACCGCCGCCGCACCTGCCAGCACGATGAGGTCCGCCAGCGACACCTTCTTGCCGCCAGACTGCGCCCCGTTGAATTCCGTCTGGATGGCTTCAAGCGTCCCGATGACCTTGGCGAGCTCTTCCGGTTCGTTTACCTCCCAGTCCTTCTGGGGGGCGAGCCGGACGCGTGCACCGTTGGCACCGCCGCGCTTGTCCGAGCCTCGGAACGTGGATGCCGATGCCCAGGCCGTGGAGACCAGCTGCGAAATCGTCAGACCTGAGTTGAGCACCTTGGCCTTCAGGGCCCCGATGTCCTGCTCGTCGACCAGTTTGTGATCGACAGGTGGCACCGGGTCTTGCCAGATCAGCGCCTCGGCAGGGACTTCCGGCCCGAGATACCGGGCACGCGGACCCATGTCACGATGGGTGAGCTTGAACCACGCGCGGGCAAACGCATCGGCGAAGGCCGCCGGGTCCTGGTGGAAGCGGCGCGAGATCTTCTCGTAGGCCGGGTCGAACCGCAGCGACAGGTCGGCCGTTGTCATCATGGGGCGGTGCTTCTTCGTGGGGTCGTGAGCATCCGGGATCATGTGTTCCTCGCGGACGTCCTTTGCGTGCCATTGGTGGGCGCCCGCCGGGCTCTTCACGAGTTCCCACTCGTACCCGAACAGCATGTCGAAGTAGCCCATGTCCCAGCGGGTGGGGTTGGGCTTCCAGGCACCTTCGATACCGCTGGTGGTGGCATGCGCACCCTTGCCCGTGCCATAGCGGTTCTTCCAGCCGAGTCCCATCTCCTCGATCAAAGCGCCCTCGGGCTCGGGCCCGACGAGCGAAGTATCTCCGGCACCATGCGCCTTGCCGAACGTGTGGCCGCCGGCCACGAGCGCGACGGTTTCCTCGTCGTTCATTGCCATGCGGGCGAAGGTCTCGCGCACGTCGCGCCCGGACGCCACGGGGTCCGGCACGCCGTTGGGGCCTTCGGGGTTCACGTAGATGAGGCCCATCTGCACGGCACCGAGCGGGTGCTCCAGTTGGCGGTCCCCGGTGTAGCGCTTGTCGCCCAGCCATTCGGCCTCGGCGCCCCAATAGATCTCGTCCTCGGGTTCCCAGATGTCGGGCCGGCCACCGGCGAAGCCGAAGGTCTTGAAGCCCATGGACTCCAGGGCGACGTTGCCCGCCAGGATCATGAGGTCGGCCCAGGAGATCCTGCTGCCGTACCTCTGCTTGAGGGGCCAGAGCAGCCGGCGCGCCTTGTCGAGGTTGCCGTTGTCCGGCCAGCTGTTGAGGGGGGCAAAACGCTGATTGCCGGTGCCGGCGCCACCACGCCCGTCCGAGATGCGATAGGTGCCGGCGCTGTGCCATGCCATGCGGATGAAGAGACCGCCGTAGTGCCCCCAGTCGGCCGGCCACCAGTCCTGGGAGTCCGTCATCAGGGCGTGGAGGTCCTTCTTGAGGGCAGCGAGGTCCAGCTTCTGGAACTCACGGGCGTAGTCGAACGCCTCGCCCAGGGGGTTGGACTTCGCCGAGTGCTGGCTCAGGATCTTCAGGTTGAGCCGGTTCGGCCACCAGTCCCGGTTGGATTGCGCGCCCGCGGTCGTGCGGGCACCGTGTGCGGTAGAGAACGGACATCTGGCTTCGCTGCTCATGGTCGGGTCCCTTTCTGTGGAATGAAGATGCGAACCGAATCTACGTCTGGCGCGCTGATCGATCCAGTTCGAATTTTTGATCGGATTGATAGGTGGAATCACTCGATCGGCGTTGCGCCGAGCCCGGTGCGCATCCGGGGGGACGACGGCGCGCCGGCGATCTGCACGCATCGAGACGTTGAGAGGACACGGGGTCTGGCGGATGGTTCCCCCACGTGTCTGAGTTCACGGATGGGGTCGACCCCGTTTCGCGCGACAATCGCCATCCCTGCAGACGAGTTCGAATCCGACATGTCACAACTCCTCTTCACCCCCGAACAGCACCGGGAAGCCGCGGAATGGCTCGCGGCCTTCACTCACCGCTATCAGGAGACCCTCGCGTCCCTGCCCGTGTATCCGCCGATCGACCGGGAAGCACTGCGCGGGATCATCGCGGCGCCCCTTCCCGACAACGGGCAATCCCTGGAAGCTCTGTTCGAGGAACTGGAGCGCGTGATCGTCCCGAACTCCACCCACACGGCCCATCCGCGATTCCTGCCCTACGTGCAGCCTTCGCCCAATGATTTGTCGCCCTATGCCGATCACGCAGCGGCACTCCTCAATCAGAACTGCAATCTGTGGCACCTGTCTCCCGCCGCAAACGCCGTCGAGCAGGCCGTGCTGCGGTGGTTCGCGGACCTCTTCGGCCTGCCGGCCTCCGCGAGCGGCATCCTCACCAGCGGCGGGTCAATGGCCAACTTCGTAGGACTCACGGCCGCGCGCGACCACGCATTGGGGGATCGCGCCCGCACTGAAGGGCTGCAGGGCGGTAGTGCCCCGCTGGTGCTCTACACGTCGGAAGAGACGCACTCGAGCGTCGACAAGGCGGTGTCGATGCTGGGCCTCGGCACTCGCCACCTGCGCCGCATTCCGACGGATGAGCACTTCCGCATCCGGCTCGATCTGCTCGACCAGTCCATCGCTGACGACCGTGCTGCCGGCCTGCGACCGTTCTGCGTCGTGGCCAATGCCGGCACCGTCACGACAGGCGCCATCGACCCGATAGTCGACATCGCCACACTTTGCCGAGCGCAGGGACTGTGGCTCCATGTCGATGGTGCCTATGGTGCCCTTGCGGCCTTGAGCCCTCGCTTCCGGGAGGCAATGTCCGCCATTGGTCAGGCCGACTCGGTCTCACTGGACCCGCACAAGTTCTTGTTCTGCGCGTACGAGGCCGGGTGCGTGCTCGTGCGCGACCGTCGGAACCTGCGCCATGCCTTCAGTGCATCGCCGAGCTATCTGACCATGTCCGACGACCCGGACCTCGTCGATTTCGCCAATCAGGGTCCGCAGCTGTCACGGGCGTTCAAGGCGCTCAAGGTGTGGTGGTCGCTGAAGCACTTCGGGGCCCGCGCCTTCACCGGTGTGATCGAGCGCATGCACGATCTCGCGACGTACATGGGCGAGCAGATTCAGGCACGGTCGGGCTTCGAACTGCTCGCCCCGGTGACGTTCAACTGCGTGTGTTTCCGCCTGAGTGGGCTCGACGACGCCGGCAATCGCCGCACGCTGCAGGCGCTGCTGGACAGCGGCACCGGTTTTCTCGGCCCTTCGTCGGTCAAAGGTCGAAAGGGCCTGCGCGCGTGCTTCATGAACCTCCGGACGACCGAGGCGGACGTGGATCTGATTCTGGATCGGCTGGCGGAGTTGGCCGTTTCCGCGCGCTGACACCTGGCGTGCTCACGCAGTGTCGCGAGCAGCCCGTGCCGGCCGGAGACTCATGGCAACGGCGACGAGCATCAGAACGCCACCGACCAGCTCGAACGCGGAGTAGCGCTCCCCGGCCCACGCCATCCCGACCGCAACCGCGATGATCGGCGACACGAAAGCATAGGTTCCCGCCTTGTACGGTCCCCAGTCGCGCAGAAGCTTGAGATAGACCGTGAATGCGATCAGCGATCCGCATAGCACCAGGAAGGCATAGCTCGTCAGCACCGGCGCAGAGAAGAAGGCCCGGAAAGTGGCGACGCCGACATCCTCGAACGCCAGCGAGAGCAACGCGAGACCGACGCCACCCACCACGTTGTGCACCGACGCCAACGCGAGAGACGGCATCCGCGCGAGCAGCGGCTTCGACAGCACGGACCCCAACGCATAGGAAAACGTCGAGGCGATCACGGCGATCGCGCCCGGTACCGCCATCGGCGACAACTCGACGGCGAGGCGCTCCCGCATCAGCAAGAGCAGACCGACCACGCCAAGCGCGATGGCAACGACCCGCCCCTTCGTAAAACGCTCCTGGCCGAAGAGCATACCCAGCGAGAACAGCGCAATCGGCATCAGGGACAGGTTGATGACCGCCGCAAACCCGGAGGGAACGAACTGAAGGCCCCAGAACATGGTCGCGTAGCAGCCGGTATTGATGAGCACGCCGGCAAGGAGAACCCGCCTCCACGGCAGGCCCGGTGGGATCCGCATTCCGCGCCACCGCACCATCGCCGCCATCAAGGCACCCGCCATGAGGAATCTCGCAGCCGCGAAGAAGAGCGGCGGCACCGCCTCGACTCCTGTCTTCACCGCGATCCACGACAGGCCCCAGATGAGGCACATGGCGGCGTACTGCAGCGCGATCGTCGCGGACATCGATTGCAACCGGTGTGGAGGTAAGGAGGCGCGAGCATAGCAGCCGAGGGCGCCGCTGCTGGTGCGGCAACGACGAGATCGCTGCGGTCGAATTCGTTTGTCAGCGTACCGGCGATGCGATCAAAATCGGTGCATGCCAACCGGAGTCCACCATGGCCACCGTCACCACACGATTCACCCGTGAATTCGCACTCGAACACCCGATCGCATTGGCCCCCATGGGCTTCGCGGCCGGCGGCGCACTCGCCGCGGCGGTCGGTCGAGCGGGCGGTCTGGGATTGATCGGCGGCGGCTACGGAGACCCGGAGTGGCTTGACGAACAACTCGATGCCGCGGGCGATCAGCGAATCGGCGTCGGCTTCATCACATGGTCGATGCAGAAGAACCCGGCCGTGCTCGCCCAGGTGCTCGCACGGCGACCGACTGCCGTAATGCTGTCCTTCGGTGACCCGCGGCCGTTCGCGGACGACATCCGGAAGGCCGGCGCCAGGCTCATCTGCCAGTGCCAGAACCTGACCCACGTGGCGGACGCCCTGGAAGCCGGCGCGGACGTCATCGTCGCCCAGGGCGCGGAGGCCGGCGGGCACGGCGCACTACGCGGCACGCTATCGTTCGTGCCCGAGGTAGCGGACTACCTGAACGCGAAGTCTCCGACCACCCTGCTGCTCGCCGCGGGCGGCATCGCAGACGGGCGCGGACTTGCCGCGGCGCTCATGCTGGGAGCCGACGGCGTCCTGGTGGGGACCCGTCTGTGGGCGACGAACGAGGCCTTGGTCAAGCCTCGCCACCTCGAGGCCATTCTCTCCAGCGACGGCGACAGCACCCTCCGCACGACCGTCCCCGACATCGCCCGCCGACTCTCCTGGCCGGCTGGCTTCACTGCCCGCATCCGTCGCAACACCTTCACCGACCGGTGGCACGGCCGCGAAGACGAATTGCGGAAAAACCTGGACATCGAGGCACAGCGATACCGCGAGGCATTCCTGGCTGGCGACCCCGAGAACACCGCGGTGTGGTTCGGCGAAGCCGCCGGAATCATCCATGCAATCGAACCGGCAGCGGCGGTCGTCGAGCGGATCGTCAGCGAGGCGGGGCAGCTGCTGGAAACGCGCGGCGGCGCGGTGCTGGGGTGAGAGACGCTCGACGGCTTTCGCACTCAGAATGGATCCCGTCTCGCGCGACTATCATGTCGCTCACTCACCACTGCAGCGTGCCGATCGCGTCCCGACGTTTAGCACCCGTTGCACCCTAGAAGCGGAACCACTCACCAGCAAATTCACCAGTTGAGGAGGAGAACATGCACCCCTGGAAACGTCTGTCTTTGCTCATCCTCTTCGGGATGGCCCTTACCGGATGCTCAGAGTTTTATGGCACCCCTCGTGGCTACGAAGCCCTCAGAACGAAACAGCCGACGTCGCCGACAAGATCGAGTCCCGCGAACGACAGCCCACCGTCGCCGACGGACGCCCGCCGCACGGCGCCGGATTCCGGTTCAGTCAGCAGCGGTCGACCCGCGGCCCGCTTCTACCTTGGCGCAACGGGCGCTGCAGTTACCGGGACAACTCAGGTGGAGGTGAACACGACCCGGCTGAGCCTGAGCGGACGCGGCCCTGACCCTATCGGGTTGTTGTTCGCGGGTGTCGAGTTCCGGAATGACACCCCGCTGTTGCTCGGACTGGAGATCGACTACATGCCCTCGAAGCTGCGGACTTTCGAGGCCTCCTCAGGGAGTGTTTCGGGCGAGATTCGCGCAAAATCCGCTTGGTTCGTGTCTTTGCTCCCTGCTGTAGAGGTAACTGAGAACGTACGCATTTTCGGTCGCCTCGCCTTTGGACAGATCCACGGCGAAGGCCGCTATACCGAGAGCGGCACCACCCAATCCGTCGACGACACAGCCAAGGCCGTGAAATTTGGCGTGGGCGCCCGATACGACTGGTCATCGGGCCTGTTCGTTCGGGCAGAGTATTTCTACACGCGCTCTCGCTGGACGGACTACGTTCGCCTGGACTACTCGGGTCTTGCCGCAAGCGTGGGCTTCGCGTTCTAGGCCGGTTCGCTAAACCCCGGGGTCAGGTCTAGCAACGTAGCATCCGCCCACCCTGGCTGGAGTCTCCGTTTCAGTCGAACCGCACCCCCACATCCTCGGTGGTGAGGTCAAGTTCCTTCAGCAGGTCCAGCACGAGCGGCTTCACGAACAGGCCGGTGCGGGACGTGTACTCGAGGAACTCGAACGTGTGCTGCCACTGGATGCGATCCGCCTTGCCCTCGCGAATCATCCGGCAGAACTCGTTCTCGAAACTGCTGTAGCCGAACTTGTGGACGTCCACCACGCCCAGCAGCGGGATCAGGCGGTGGTTCGTGACGATCGGGCTCTGGTTGCGATCCTTGATGAGGCCCCACTCCACCACCTTGCGCTTGATCTCCTCTTCCTCGAGGTCCCACGCGTACAGCGGAAACAGGAGGCGCGGCACGTCCACCTCGGGGTTGGTCTGCCCCTGCCACCAGAGCTTGCGCTCGTCCTCGTCGAACATGTCGGCGAGCTTGAGGCCTGCGGTCTCGGTACGCGGCTGGCGTTCGCGTTCCCGCGGAGATTCGAAATGCCGGAAGCCCAGCCCGTTCTCCACCTGATAGCGCGAGTAGCCACAGATGATCAGCGGGATCTGCTTCTCGGCAGCCAGATTGCGCGCGGAGTCGAGCATGAACTCCCCGTCGCTGAAGTCCACCGTCCCATAGCTGCCCTCGGCGTTGAGGTGCATGAGGGTGTAGCGGAACAGCTTCACGTAGAACTCGCGACGCGGCCGGATGAACACGTGGTCGATGTTGAGGCGGGGCAGCACTTCGTCCAGATTGCTCTTGGCCACCGGACTCATGAAGCCATTGTCGACCGTGCAGGCCAGGATGCGAAGTCGGGGATGGTCGTTCTTCAGGCGCTGGACGAGGTAGGTGCTGTCCTTGCCGCCGCTGAACATGATGAGCGCGTCGTAGTGCCCGCCGCCGGCTCCCTGCGCCGAAGCAATGATCTGCGCGAGTTCCGCCTCCAGCGCCTGGTCGTGAGCCCGTTTGGGCGGCAGCCCCTGGGCATTCTGTCGCACGCACTCGCTGCACACGCCCTGGGCGTCGAGCGTCAGCATCTTCTCCGACGCCCCGCATTGCGTGCAGCGGCGCTTGAGGCGGCTGCCGACGAAGCGACGCTGCATCGGCCAGACCTTCTGCACGAAGAACTCGAACATCCTGGCCGTCTTGACCGGATCCACGTCCTGCGCCACGGTCCCCTCCCGGAGTGGTGATCTCGCGGAGTCGGACAACCCCGCTCAGCCCGGAAGCATAGCGCAAGGTCCCGCGCGCGCCGCCATGCGATCCGCTCAGGCTATGCGGAATTTCCGGGAAGCGCTCTCGCCCGAATCGGCTCGGCGGCGCGCACGAACAACCCGGCCCCGAGATGGTGGATCGTGTGCAGGTCGCGGTTGTCCTCCCGCCACTCCCAGTGCCCGCCCTGGAAGATCCGCGAGTCCGCGGCCGCGCTCAAGACTTCCGCAAAGCACGTGTCGTAGGCGTCTTCGGTGTGGGCTTCGGGGATCAGCCGGCACTCCATCCAGGCGGAGCAGCCGGCCTCGAGCACCGGGACGCCCAGCACCGGGCCCGGCCGAGCCTCGATGCCGTAGCGGCGGAACTTGTCGACTTCCCGACCGCTCACACTGCCCACGGCATAGGTGAGATCGATGAGCACAGCGCCGGGAATACAGAGGCCGAACACGCCACCGCTCGCCACGAGTTCCTTGGTGAAGGTCTTCTTGTCGATGACGACCGAGACGCGCGGCGGCACGAACTCAACCGGCATGGACCACGCGGCAGCCATGATGTTGCGCCTGCCGCCGGACGCACTGGTCACCAGCACCGTGGGCCCGTGATTCAGCAGGCGGCTGGCCTGCTCCAGCGGCACCGGCTTCCAGTGGTTCACGGGGCGCTCAGTCGTAAAGGACGAAGCAGCGGACCTCGATACTCCAGCGATCGGGGGCATCGGGCGGCGTAGACGGATCCTCGAAGGCGCTGTGGAAGCTGAACGTGCAAGGCGCCGACGGATCGGCGGCGTCGCCGCTGGCGCCCTTGGAGCGCGCCAGGGGTCCGTTGGAATCCCACTGCTTGATGAGCAGCGCTTCCTCCCGGGTGATGCCCGAGTAGTAGAACCACTGGTGCCGAGAATCGTGCTTGGCGAAGTAGTTCTCGCCGATGCGATCCTGGTAATGAATCTCGAAGACGACGAGGTCCCCGGGTTCCACCGTCTGCGCGTCGCACAGGGCGAGCGGGTTGGTGGCGACCGGTTCGCTGGCGATGTTGCGCCAGACGTTGATGATCGCGAATCGCCCGCCATCCGCCAGCACCCGTTCCGCTTCCTTCGGGGGAATCAGCGACTGGCCTTCCTGCAGCACGACACCGCGCAGGGTGTCGTTCGTCTTGGGCGGCTTGGTGAGATCGCGAAGTCGCTGCGGCGCGCTGGTCAGCGTGTAGTCGCCGTGCACGATGTGCGCCGGGCCCTGCACCTGCTGCCCGCCGGCGATTCGCGTCTTGGACTGCTTGCCCGTCGCAGACCGAACGTTGTGATCGAACGCGAAGACCTGCCCGCCGGTGGCCGACTGCACGATCTCCACGCACTGCGGGTAGTAGCGCTTCACCACATCCTGGTGGTTGAAGAAGTCGATGCCTTCGATGGAGTGGGATTGCGTCACCAACTCGTAGCCGTTGCGGGCCAGGGTGTGCCGCGCGGCCCCCGTGAGCCGCCGGGCGTCGCGCACCTTCATCTCCATCTGACGCCGGTTGACCCCTTCCGTCCCCGCGTCACTCCCGTCCGCATCCCGCCGCGTCAGCACCTTGCCGTTGCGGTAGAGGGACGACTCGGTGTTGGCTTCCATGTACTCGAACAGTCCGAAGGTTCCTTCCGTGACTGCCCCATTTGCTGCACTCGTCATCTTGGCTTCCCCTGCATCCTTGGTTTGCACCGGGAGCCGGGTCACACAGACCCGTTCGGCCCCCTCGGAAATGAGCGCCGTCCCTTGGCCGACAGGCTCGACGCCCGCGGCGGTCTACAGGACGATCCGCTGATGGCCGGAAGTATGCCGAGAAACCGGGAAGCGAGTTTGGCAGGGAAACTCGGGATGTCCACAAGGGGGGAATAAACCGCCCCGAGGAACGTCTCCCGTGCAGGCGCCGTCATTCCGACGGCCCATCGCATCGGAGAGAAAGATGACGCATCGAATCCTGATCGCCGCCACGGCCGTCGCGGCAACGCTTTTCACCTCGGGCTGCGCGATCCACGCCGACGAGCGACAGGTCGGCACGGCCGCCGGGGCCGTGGTCGGTGGTACGGTAGGCCACGTGCTGTTCGGCGGATCCCCCATCGGCACCATCGGTGGCGCCGCCGCGGGGGCCGTACTCGGTAACGAAGTCGGCAGGAAATCCGCGAAGAACAAGAAGTCCACCGACGAGAAGGGCGACGACTGAGACGCCTACGCAGAGGGCAGCTCCTCCCGTAGAATCCGGCAAAACTTCTACGGGCGGGAGAGAACATGCGGATTGCATTTGCCGCGCTTCGCGGCGTGGGTCTTCTCGGACTTGCGCTGGTGCTAGCTCTGTCGGGGTGCGACAAGAAACCGGACGCTTCGGCCCCGACCGCAACCACCGCCCCGGGGCCCGCCTCGGCCCCGGCCGCGCCGCCTCCACCACCGCCGAAGACCTACGCCTACGGCGACTGGTCCGACTGGGAGATGGAGTGCCGGCAGCGCATGACGGACCAGACATCCCCCTGCACGGCCTCCCGGAAGCGAATCTGTCTGGTGGAGGGAACCACCGAGGGCGTGGCGTGCGAGCAATGCGGCGGCCAGTGCAAGGAAGTCGTGTCCGACACGACATCCTCCCCGCTCCATATCTACACGCCGTGGTCTTCCTGGGAGTCCAACTGCAAGCAGTGCGACCCGGAGCCCCAGGCGTGCAGCGCCAAGCGGTCCCGACAATGCCAGGATCGCCTGGTCGGCGGCGTGACGGATTGCGAATTCTGCGGCGGCGCCTGTTCGGAGACCGAACCACGCCAGAGTTCGTGTTCGCCCGACTGCAAGTGGACCACCATCCACGCGTACTCCGACGACAAATGCACCATCCCCGTCAAAGGCGACATGTTTGCCGGTCAATGGGGCCCGCAGACCGGCAGCCCCTACAACGCCGGATGCAGCGAAACGGAATGGAATCGCCAGTGCGTGAAGTTCGGCCGCAACCACTACCAGTGGGAGCCCTGCGTGAAGAGCTGTACCGCCCCCATGACCAAATAGCGTAGCCCGGACGAGGCCCAAAGGGCCGACTCCGGGGCTTTACCGCCCTGCGAATCCCACGCCCCTCACGGCAACCAAACCGTCAGCAACCCGACCACGCCCGCGCCGAGGACCACCTGAATCACACTGCGCTGGAATCGAAACAACGCGATCGCCGCCGCGAGCCCGATCAGCGCCGCAAGCCAATCGAAGCGCCCCGCCGCGCCATCGGGCCAGAACACGTGCCACGCGAAGAAGACGGCCAGATTCACGATGACGCCCACCACCGCCGCGGTGATGCCCGTGAGCGGCGCGCTGAAACCCACCGTACCGTGGGTGGTCTCGATGAACGGCGCGCCCGCGAAGATGAACAGGAACGACGGCAGGAAAGTGAAGAAGGTCACCACGGCGGCCGCCGCGACACCCGACAGAACAAGAGATCCCTGCCCCAGCACCGCATCGTTCCAGCCGCCCACGAACCCCACGAACGCCACCACCATGATCAGCGGACCGGGCGTCGTCTCCCCGAGCGCGAGGCCGTCGATCATCTGATGCGCATCGAGCCAGTGGGACTGGTCCACTGCCCCTTGGGCAACGTAAGGCAGCACGGCGTAGGCGCCGCCGAAGGTAAGCAACGCCGCCTTGGTGAAGAACCATGCCATCCGGGTCAGCGTGCCCTCCCAGCCGAAGAGGGCGACGAGCCCGGCAAGCGTCGCGACCCACAGCCCGATGCATACCAGGAGAATCCGCCAGAACCGCCCCCACGTGAACCGGGCATGCGCGGGCGGCGGCGTGTGGTCATCGATGAGAGCGGCGCCCGAGCTCTTGCCGGTCTCACCATGACCACCGGAAATCGCGAACCGCTCAGGCGCCAATCGTCCTCCCATCGCACCGAGCGCGGCGGCCGCAACTACGATGACCGGAAACGGCACGTGGAACAGAAAGATCGCGAGAAACGCCGCAACGGCGATCGCGCCCAGCCAGGCGTTGCGTAGCGTTCTCCGACCGATGCGGTAAGCGGCGAGCGCAACGATCGCCGTCACTGCCGGCTTCACGCCGTAGAGCACCCCCGCAACGGCCGGCACGTTGCCGTAGGCCATGTAGATCCACGAAAGGGCAACGAGGATCACCAGGGACGGCAGCACGAACAGCCCCCCCGCGATGAGTCCGCCCCACGTGCGATGCATCAGCCACCCGATGTAGGTCGCGAGCTGCTGCGCCTCCGGCCCGGGCAACACCATGCAGAAATTGAGCGCATGCAGAAAACGCCGCTCGGAGATCCATCGGCGTCGTTCGACAAGGTCGTGATGCATGATCGCGATCTGGCCCGCCGGCCCGCCGAAACTGATGAAGCCGAGCTTGAGCCAGTAGAGGAAGGCCTCGCCGAGGCTCACCGTCGAAGGTGGCGAGTCGGCTGGTCGATGATCCCCTTCGCCACCCGGCGAGACCACGGACGGCTCAGCCTTCGTCGACGTAAGGCGCCAGCAGCTCGGCGAGATTGCTGCGGCGACGCAGGATGTCGTACTCGGTCATCCCGGCGGCCCAGCGCTGGAAGTTGCCGTGCGAGTGGAACAGGTGGATGCCCAGCGTATCCGCCAGCATCGAGCGGCGCGTGGCATCGTCGACCTTCTGCGCCGGATCGAACAGCCAGGCCATCGCCGCCTCGGACCATCCGGGGTAGTAGAACGCCTGCCAGGGCAGGATCTTCACCAGTTCCGGCACCTGCAGCGCGATGTCCCGTGCGAGCACCGTGGAATGCATCACGTACTCGCTCGGCGTGAAGGCATGCGGCATGCCGTTCAGCCAGCACTGCAGAAACACGCTGCCCGGCTGCGCCCCGATGAAGGAAACGCCCAGCACCTCCCGGTAGCGGGGTTCCTGCGCTTCGAGCCCCAGCACGCACACATGCTTGCGCAGCGCGTCCGGCGCGCGCAGCAGCAGCAGATCCCAGTCGCAGTAGAAGCCGCCGGAGCGGATGAGGCTTTCGACGCGCCACACATCCGACTGGTGGGCCGCCAACGCCAGGCGGTGGGCTCCGAGCGTCTGCGGGGGCGTGCCGACGTCGAGCTCCAGATGCGGCAAAAGCCGCTCCCACCGGGGCCCCGCCGGCTTCACGGGCGTGTGCAGAACGATGCGATAACCGTGACAGTGCTCGATTGCGCTGCGATAGCAGAGGTACGGAACGAGCGGGAGGTCGCCGTCGCTCGCGTCGGTCTTGACGAGATGAATGATCGCCGGGATCGCCGTTCGATCCGGCGCCGCGGCCAAATGGAGGAGATGCCGGAGGACCTGTGCCCTCGCGAGCAATGCGGCGCGATCGCGTGCCGCGAGCGACGGGTTCGTGAGTGCACTGTCGGTCGCGGCGAGCGAGGCCGCCCACACGGCCGGATTGCGCGCGACGGCGAGAACGTCCTCCACGGCCCGGAGCAGGGCATACGCGGTGTCGCCAAGCCCTGCGCTGCCCAATTGCGCCCGCGCCTCGGACAACGCGGCGAAGGTATCGGGCTCCTGCGCGAGCAGGTCGTACACGCGATGCAGAAGTTCGTTGGCCGGCAGCGATGCGCGCAGCAGCGGCTGCATCGCGGTGGCCGGGATCATGCCGGCCTCGGCGGGAGCTTGGCGGCGCTGTAGGCGAGACCGTACCGGTAGCAGGTCTTGCAGAAATCGTGGCTGTACTTGCGCGCTTCGATCTGCCCGTGCGACTCGTCGAGAAAGTTCACGCCTAGCTGAGTCGGTGCGCTGTAGGTCGCACAGCACAGTGCGACCGTCCCATCGTGATTGATGGTGGTCATGTTGAAGCGCAACTCGCAGTCGTAGTGCCCGTGCCGCTTGATACCGACCTGCTCGCGAATCTGGACCGGATGCGTGAGCAGCCGATCGACAATGGCGAGGTCCTCCGCGGTCGCCCGCCCTTCCACCAGATCGATCACCTTCTCGACCGGATGAAACACCGCCGGGTTCTCGTGGTAGTCGAAGCCCAGCTCCGCGCACAGCGCGCGCGTGGCGGCGGCCTCCTCGAGATTGGTCTTGTAGAGATGGAAACCGACCCAGACCCGCGTGCTCACACGGTGGCGGTCCAGCAGGTAGCGCAGCAGATAGAGATTCGACTTCACGAGGCGGATGTCGCCGCCCGCGTGGGTCTGCGCGTAGGTCCCTGTATGGGACAAGCCCGACATCGACACCTTGATGGAGTCGGGCGCCGACTTCACGGCTTCTTCGAGACCGCGACGGATGTTGAGGTTGGTGGAGAGGCTCACGGTCATCCCCCTCTCCTTCACCAGCCCGACGATCTTCGGCAGTTCGGGATGCAGCATCGGCTCACCCCAGTTGAAGAGCCAGACGTCGGGGCTCGGCACCGGCGACTCACGGCGGATCTTGTCGATGATGTCGCGGAACATGTCCACCGACATGAGCCCCTTGGCGCGGGGCTCGTCGCGCATGTTGGCCACCGGACAGGTGGGACAGCGCAGATTGCAGGTGCCGACGATGTCGATGGAGTACGTGTAGTTCGGCGATTCGTAGGGCGGGTAGCGCAGCCAGGGCGTGCCGCCGTCCGGATCGGGATGTTCCGCCGCGACGTGCGCGGGCAGACGGCTGCGCCCGAGGGCATTGGCGACATCCTGGTCGGCCGGATTTTGCGCCGCGGCCTTCTCGAGCCACGGCGCGGCGTCGATGCGGAATCCCTGGGTGAACAGCGTAAGGCCGATGGCCCGCGCACTGCCGGCGAGTTCGGGATCGGCCGGCGCGACGGCCAGGGCCTTGCCGACCAGATCGACGGCATCGCCGAGATGGCCCGACACGAGGGCGATCATGCCCAGATTGTTGAGCGCGATCGGGTGCGAGGGTTCGCGGCTCAGGATGCTGCGATAGAGCGTCTCGGCCTCTTGCAGGCGGCCCGCGTGATGCGCGGCGATCGCCTGCCCGATGGAATTCTGCAAAGCGGGATGCTCCCGGAGAGGGGGGTCGATCCCCGGAGCCTAAAGAATTCCGATGGCATTCCGCAATAGCAGGGATCGATCTGTGGAGATCGACCTGGAGCGACCATGCCCCGCGGTAACAAAAGAACTAGAAGCACTGCCGTCACCTTTCGCCCGCACGCCATCGTGCTCGCCTTCCTGTCCCAAGGGGCATTCGCCACGAACGGCTGCCTGCCGGGCACCTATGGAGATGTCCCCTTCACCGGATGTATCGCTGCCGGGCCGGGCTTTTACGTCCCCATGTCGGATGCCACGGAGGCGCTCCCCGCGCCCGCCGGGTACTACGTTGCCGTCACCGGGGCATCACAGGCCACCCCGGCCCCTACAGGCTCCTTCGTTTCGCTGACCGGTCAGACGGCGCCGACGCTGGCGCCAGCGGGCTCCTACACGGGCACCATCGGGCAGACGGTTGCGACAGCCGCGCCGGCGGGTTACTTCGTCGCCACCTCGGGGGCGACGACGCCGACCGCAGCGCCGCTAGGCCAGTACGTCGCGTCCACCGGCCAGACGGCGGCCACCGTCGCGCCGGCAGGCAGCTATGTCTCCACTTCCGGGCAGTCCGCCCCCACCCTGGCCTCGCCGGGCTACTACGTGGCGACCACCGGACAGACCGTGAGCATGCAGGCCCCGGCGGGGTCCTACACCTCAACCGCGGGCGCGACGGCACCGGTTGCGGCTCCGGCCGGCACCTATGTCAGCGTTGCCGGGGCGACGGACGCCACTTTGGCGCAACCAGGCCAATACGTGGCGACCACCGGGCAGACCGCCCCCCTGACTGCCGCGGCAGGAACCTACGTGGCGGGGACCGGCGCAAGCGCGCCGACCACTGCCCCCGCGGGCAGCTTTGTGGCAACTCCCGGGGCAACAGCGCCGACCACCGCATCGCTGGGCACTTATGTCCCCACGACCGGACTCACCGCGCCCACATTGGCTCCGGCAGGCTCCTTCGTGGCCATCGCCGGCGCCACGGCGCCCACTGCGGCGCCAGCCGGGTCGTTCGTCGCGACGACCGGCCAGAGTGCCGGCACCCCCGCTTCCGCTGGCAGCTACGTCGCCACGTCCGGCGCGACCGCAGCGACGCTCGCGAGCGCAGGCAGCTTCGTCGCAATCACGGGAGCGACGGTGGCAACGCTGGCGCCCGCCGGGTCGTACGTCGCGACGACCGGCCAGACGGCCGTCGTTCCCGCTTCCGCCGGCAGCTATGTCGCCACCGCCGGCGCGACCGCGGCGACGCTCGCGAGCGCAGGCAGCTTCGTCGCAACCGCGGGCGCCACGGCGGCCACGCTGGCTCCAGCCGGGTCGTACGTCGCCACGACTGGCCAGAGCGCCGTGACCCCCGCTTCCGCCGGCACCTATGTCGCCACGTCCGGCGCGACCGCGGCGACGCTCGCGATCGCGGGCAGCTACGTCCCAACGCCGGGAGCTACGTCGGCAACGCTGGCGCCGGCCGGGTCGTACGTCGCCACGACTGGCCAGAGCACCGTCACCCCCGCTTCCGCCGGAACCTACGTCGCCACCACCGGCGCGACCGCGGCGACGCTCGCGAGCGCAGGCAGCTTCGTCGCAACCACGGGCGCCACGGCGGCAACTCTCGCGCAGGCCGGCTACTACGTGGCCACCGCTGGCGTAACGGCACAGACGCCCGCCGCAGCCGGCACCTACGTCGCGACCGCCGGCATGACCGCGGCCACCCTCGCCTCCTCAGGGACGTTCGTGGCCACCACCGCCGCGACCGCCGCCACGTCGGCGCAACTCGGTTACTTCGTCGCGACGACCGGCCAGACCGCGCAGATACCGGCGCCGGCCGGCTACTACGTGGGCACGACCGGCGCGACTGCATCGACGATCGCCCCAACCGGCGCCTACACGGCAGTGCCGGGTTCCACGGCGCCGACGCTGGCCTCTCCCGGTCACTTCGTCAGCCTGACCGGCCAGACCACCCAACTGAGCGCGCCCCCCGGTTCTTACGTGGGAACGTCCGGCGCGACCGCGGCGACACTTGCGCCTGCCGGCTCGTACGTCGCGATCTCCGGCGCCTCCGCCCCGACGACCGCGTCGGCC
>LNDV01000010.1 GCA_001464765.1 Betaproteobacteria bacterium Ga0077526 | reverse complement strand
ATTGCGCCCACCTCTAGAGGCCGGATATACGTGCGCAGTCGATCCTTACGCCAAAAGCACTTCCTGCTTGCAAACAGGGAGGAGTCCATATACGGGCTTCGCCCGGGATCACCTTCAATAGTCGCGCAGTTACCGTCCCCGGCAGGAGGCCGGGCTACCGGCGGTCGCGGGCTTTGGACACCGGAAGGGAATCCGCCCGGAGCATCTCCGCGCTGCGCATGATCGGCGCGCCGGCAAGGTGGTCGAGCAGCATCTCGGTCGAGTCCACGCCCCAGAACCCCTCGCCCTCCGGGGTCACGAAAGTGGGGACACCGAACACCTGGCGCGACACGGCCTCCTGTCCGTTGGCCACGAGACGGGCCTTGACGTCGGGCTGCGCGATGAGCGCATCGCCATCCTCCACGCCGAAACGTGAACAGAGATCTGTCCACGCCGCGGGATCATCCGTGGAGCGGCCCTCTGCCCACACGAACCGGAACACCTCCCGAACCACGTCCGCGCGACCGTCGAACGCCGCAGCCAGCCTCAGCAATCGCAGCGGGTTGAAAGGGTGCCCCGGCGGCATCTTGAGGGGTATGCCATGGCGATGGGCGTACCACACGGCGTAGCGAAACGTGAATCGCCGCTTGGGAACGATCTCGGCCGGGCCCAGTTGTCCCCAGTGCTCCAGCAGACCGGCAAAGAGCACCGGAATCCGCTTCACCTCGGCGACGGCCTCGACCTCCGCCAGCCGTTCGGCCTGGAAGTAGGCATAGGGGGAGATGACATCGAAGTACCAAAGCAATACCGGCTTCGCGCTCAAGATGAGAGACCTCCGGGTTTCGGATAGAGTCGGCCCATTCGCCGGCTCCGGTTGGAATTCCCTTCCCGACACGCATGGAAACGCTCGTACTCATTGCCACCAGCTTCATCGTCTGGTTCCTCTGGCGCCACCTGCGCGGCAAGGCGGCCGAGGCGCCTCCGCCACAGCCGGCTTCGTCGGACAACGACACGCCTGCCGACGAACCCGGGGCGGAATCCGCGCCCCACACGGTGCAGCAGTGTGCGGCTGCGCTTTCTGACGCCTACGACGCCTCGAGCCACCCGCAGGAACTCGAAGCGGAGGAGCCGTTCCGTCAGGGCGTGGCGCTGATGCGCGACCCGGCCATGCCCATCTCGCAGGTTGCCGCGTACTGCATCAGCAGCAACGGCATGCTGGAGGCGATGGCCGCGCAGGCGATCTGCGAGCGCGACGACGGCGGTGAGGTACTCGACCGGATCGTACCTTACGTGCACTCGACGCGAGTGTGGTCCCACTACTTCCTGTTCCGCGCTTTCCAGCGCCACGCGCCGCCCTCGCGCCCGCTCATCGGCGAGATCCTCGTGCAGGCCCAGCACTGGTGGCCGGACAACCCGACGCTGCAGCAGTTTCTCTCTGAGCTGATCGACGCCCGCGTCGCCGCGGGAGAAACACCGGACCTCACGCCCGCGCTTGCAAAGACGCCGGCTGCACCGCTCGCGATCATGGCGGACGTCGCGGGACGCCTCACGACTCCGCACGCGGGCGTGCTGCAGGCTCAGCTCGCGGAATGGCAGCGCACACAGCTCAACACGGTCGCGCTGGAACGCGTCGGCCGACTGCACCGTCACGACCCGTTCGGCACGCCGCTCATCGTCATCGACACCTGGCGAGACGCCGTGGCCGACGCCGCCAAGGCCCTCACCGGCGAGGACCCCTGCGGCATCGTGATCGTCGGTGAGTCCGGCGCGGGCAAAACCTCGTTCTTCCGCGCGGTCGCGGACAAGGTGCGCGAAGCCGGATGGCACGTGTTCGAGGCCTCGGCCACCGATGTCATGGCCGGCCAGACCTTCATGGGCGAACTCGAAGCGCGCATCCGCGAGTTGTTCGACAACCTCGACTCGCAGCGTCGCGTGGTGTGGTACGTGCCCAACGTGCACGAACTGGTGTTTGCGGGCCAGCACCGGCAGAGCCCGGTGGGCGTACTCGACATGATCCTGCCGGCGGTCGAGGCCGGGCGGCTGCGCCTGGTGGGCGAGACGCTGCCGCGCGCCTTCGAGCGGCTCCTGCAGGAAAGGCCCCGCGTGCGCGGCGCGTTCCGTACCGTGCGCATCGAGCCCTTGTCCCAGCCCGATGCTCAGGATCTCGTTCGCCGCGTGGCGGACGCGGAATTCACGGCTGCGGGTCTCGCGTTCGATCCCGCTCTCGTGCAGGACACCGTCGACCTCGCGCGCCATTACTTCAGCAGCCGTGCCCTGCCCGGCAGCGCGATCGACCTGCTGCGCAGCACGAGGATTCGCGTGGCCGCGGGCAGTGCCAAGACCGTGACTCGCAACGACCTCATCGAGACCCTCGCGACTCTGACAGGTCTGCCGCACGCCGTGCTGGACGACCGCGAAGGGCTCGACTCCAAAACCATCCGCGAACACTTCGACGCGCGGGTGATGGGCCAGCCCGAGGCCGTGCAGTGCCTGATCGATCGCGTGGCAATGCTGAAGGCCGGACTCACCGACCCCAGCCGGCCGGTGGGCGTGTTCCTCTTCGCGGGCCCGACCGGCACCGGCAAGACGGAAGTGGCGAAAACCCTCGCCACGTACCTGTTCGGTTCGCCGGACCGGATGATCCGGCTCGACATGAGCGAGTTCCAGGACCCCAGCTCTCTCGCCCGCATCCTGGGCGACGGTAGCGGCGGCGCGGAAGTCGACGCGCTGGTGAACCGCATCCGCAAGCAGCCCTTCTCCGTAGTGCTGCTGGATGAATTCGAGAAGGGTCACCCGAATGTCTGGGACCTCTTCCTGCAGGTGTTCGACGACGGCCGCCTGACCGATGCGCGCGGAAACCTCGCGGACTTCCGCCACAGCATCATCATCCTCACGACCAATCTCGGGGCGGTGGCGCACAAGGGATCGAGCCTGGGCTTCAACGACGGCGACAGCCCCTTCAGCGAAGCGCAGGTGACACGTGCCATCAACCAGGCCTTTCGACCAGAGTTCGTGAACCGGCTGGATCGCGTGGTGGTGTTCCGCCCGCTGTCGCGCACGGTGATGCGCAAGATCCTGGAGAAGGAACTGCACGACGTCCTGCAGCGCCGCGGCTTTCGTACGCGCGACTGGGCGGTGGAGTGGGAGGACTCCGCGATCGAGTTTCTGCTGGAGAAAGGCTTCACCAACGACCTCGGCGCCCGCCCGCTCCGACGCGCCATCGACCAGCACGTGCTCGCCCCGATCGCACTCACCATCGTGGAGCATCGTTTTCCCGAGGGCGATCAGTTCCTCTTCGTGCGCAGCAATGGCCGTGCGATCGAGGTGGAGTTCGTGGACCCGGATTCCCCGCCGGCGGAAGCCGCGGCCGCAGCAGAGCCCACCGCCGCACCGCCGAGCGGCATGACGTTGCAATCCCTCGTGTTTGCGCCCGAGGGCACGCCCGCCGCGCGCGCGTTCCTCGAAACGATGCTCGCGGAACTGTCCGGGCACCTGGAAGCGCAGGAGTGGGTCAAGACCAAGGCGGCCCTGCTCACCCGCATCAGCGCGCCGGGCTTCTGGGAGGACACGCCGAGGCAGGATGACCAAGGGGACTGGGAAGCGCTCGGCACCGATCTGCTCGACTGGCTGGACCCGCACGACCGCCATGCCGTGACCGACCTCGCAGAACGCATGGACCGCATCGAGGCCGGCGCGGAAACCGCCCGCTCACTCATGCAGCGCCTGGAACGACGGGTGGAACGCGACGGCAAGGTGCCGCAGGCGCTCGTCGCCAGCGTGGCCGAGCAGATCTACCTCGTGCGCGCCGCGCTGGCGGATGCCGAGGAAGGCGCGCCGTCGGACGTGTATCTCATCATCGACCGCGTGGCGAGCGATCCGCGCTCACAGGAAGCGGAGGTGGCGTTCCTGCGAAACATCGTCGAGATGTACAAAGGCTGGGCCAAGGCCCGGCGCATGCAGTTGAAGACCGTGGGCGGCGATTCCGCCACCGGGATCGTACTGTCGGCGGCCGGGTTCGGAGCCCACCACATCCTGCAACCAGAGCGCGGATTGCATGTGCTCGAAGTACCGGTGGATGAGACCAATTTCGAACGCCGCACCGTCCGTGTCGGGGTCGTGCCGCAACCCGTGACGCCGCGGCCCGCGCACACAAGCGAGTTCGATTTCGCCATGGCGGAGGCCCAGCGCGGGTGGACCGCCGCCGCAGGCACCGTGGTGCGCCGATACCGGGAGAAGCCGTCGCCGCTCGTGCGCGATGCCGTGCGCAATTGGCGGACGGGTCGGTACCGGCAGGTGATGGAGGGGGCGTTCGATTTGGTGGAGTGAGGCGATGGCGTCGCGCGTGTAGCCCGGATGGAGCGAAGCGCAATCCGGGGGCGATGCCGAGCGATGGCGACCGTGTCCCCGGAGTCGGGGCCTTCGCCCCTCGTCCGGGCTACGACGATGTCGCCGTTGTAGCCCGGAAGGAGCGAAGCGCACTCCGGGGGCGGTGCCGAATGATGGCGGCCGTTTGTCCCCGGAGTCGGGGACTTCGCCCCTCGTCCGGGCTACGCGAGAGATCGGGCAATCGTCTGTCCGTATCCGCCGAGGGCGGAACCCGTGGCGACGCGTGCCTCAATCTGTTCCATCTCTGCGACGAAGGCCGCCGGCGTCCGCTCGCGATCGATACGCATCATGACCGCGCCGGCCGCGATGTGATCGCCTTCCATGACATCCAGGAGCTTGACGGTCCGCGCGGCGAGAAGCCGCGCATACACGCCCTCGTGCTTCGGATTGAACGTGCACAGCATCGTCTCGAAGTCGTACTTCTTCCAGGCCACGAAGTACGACCACTTCAACATGTCCATCACCAGCGCGAGGCTGCGGCGGGCGGACCACCGCGGGTCAGTCGCGATGCGGAACGACGACACGAGCTTCCGGCCTTCGGCTCGGATGGCGTCGGTCTCGGCCTTGAAGTGCCGGTCCGTGTGCAGACCGAACGGGCCGTCTCCGGTGATGGAGTTGGTCCCGATGACGCGACCCTCCTCCACGGCTACGAGGATGGTCGTGAGCGGCGAAGGATCCAGCTCCGGGTACGAAATGATGCGTCCGCCGCATTGCGGCGGCATGTAGCCGGCCTCGACGATGGAGTCGTGCGTGATCCGATGCACTTCATCCAGTTCGCGGATGGTCTGCGCTTCGCGCAGCGTGTAGGTCTTGCCGGCGGGACGGTAGCTCAGTTCGTCCAGCGAAATCGGGGGGCGGTCCATGGCGGGGCTCCTAGTCAGTGGCCAGCACGGCGTCCACAGGACGGCGCAGTGCACGAACGGTGGGGGGATCCACTTTCGAAAGCCGGAAGAGCAGCAGCTCGCCATGGCCTTCGGGCAGCGGTACCAGCTCGCGATAGCGCGCTTCGATTTCGGCCAGGCTCCGACGCTGTTCCCCGGACCACGGCCCCTCTCCCGCTCCCGCCTTCATCGCGACGTAGGACAACGCCGCCATGGGCTGGAAGCCCAGGCCCAGTTGCGTGGCCGTGAGCCAGACCCGCTGGAGCGCGCCACCTCCCTGGAAGTAGTCGCGCTCGGAAGTCCCGCCGATGGACAGCACGCCGAATGCAGATGTGCCGGCTGCCGCACGCTGCGCGAACTTCTCCAGGTTGCGACCGCCTCCGACCGCTGCCACGGTCTCCATCGCCAGCCATGACGAACACAGACGCAACCCGGCGATCTCCGTGGGCCCCATCTCGAGCGTGCGCAGGTCGATGCCGTCGCCGGTGCGCTCGGCTTCCTCCACGGTCCACCGCAGTTCGCGTACGAACTCCGCATGCAGGGGGTGACAGAGGAAGCGCCAGCGGTCGCCTTTGCCGAGCACCTCCCCCAGCCTCGCCCGATGAGCGGGATCCTCGATGAGACGCAACGTCGCTCCCGACGCCTGGGCCGCAGCGGTCAAGTGGGCAGCGGCATCCCGCGACAGCGGATCTCCGCTGCCCAGACGCCGGTTGGTGCAGCGATGCGACACGAAGGCGTGCAGCGGGTCGACGATGCGGGCGCGGCGCAATTCACTGAAGTGGAGGTCGCACACGACCAGCGAATCGTCCCGTTCCGGAAACGGGTCCATTTCGAGCGAAACACCGAGCGCCCCTGCCGTGAGCAGCGCGTTCTCCGCGGCAGCGCCGATCGCAAGCAGGCTCGCGCGACGCCCGTGATCCAGCAGTGACGTGCTTCGCGCGGGATCCAGATGCACACGCAGTCGCCGCCCGTTCCAGGTGAACCGCCACGGCTGGGCATTGCCGCCGGAGGGTGCCGAAATGGCGCTCGCCACGATGTCACGGACGGACTGATCGATGCGAGCCACGGCACCGGTGACCACGCGAGGGGGCGCAACGCTCGTCTCCGACTTCTGCTCCCGCGCGGCGACGGCGGAGCCGGCATCGGCGACGAGCCGCTCCAGGTCGACGTAGTACCGCCCCGACGAGCGGAACGTGCCGAGTGCGATCCGTCGAACGGTATCGGTGTTGAGGGCAGCACCGAGCGCAATCGCCGATGCCAGCTGCGGCCACGATTCGAGCGTGGCCCCTACCTCGAGCGCAGACGCGGCCGCACGAGGCGACAGGGTCTCCGCGCCCACGATTCGCATGGCCACGGAGACGCGATCTTCCCGGGACAGCTGCTGCAGCCCATCGACATCCACGCCTTCGACACGGCCGTGCAGGATCGGACGGTCGGGCTCGAGATCGAAGCGCTCGACGTCCAGCATTCCGCGGTCGCTGGTCTCCATGAGCACGGGAATGCGCAGAGCCCGCGCGCGTTCCCGAAGGCGCAGCTTGAGCCGCAGGTCGTCGCACTCCTCGATCAGGATGTCGAGCGGCCGCCCGCCGTCCAGGAAGCGATCGATGTTGTCCTCGCGGATGCCGCCGGGGTAGACGCTGACGAGGAGGAACGGGTCGATCTCGAACAGCGCACGCGCCGTGAGCACGGCCTTGTTCACGCCGATGTCGTGGACGCCTGCCCGCACACGATTCATGTTGGACAGGCTCAGCGTATCGAAGTCCGCCAGCAGGAACTCCCCGCCGATGCCTTCCATCGCCATCGTGATGGCACTCGCCTGCCCCACCGACAGCCCCACGATGCCCAGTCGCAGTTGCAGAAGCTCCGCCTGCTCCTCCGCGGTGATCTTGTTCCGGTTGCGGCACAGCCGGAGTTCGCGGAACTCGGTCTGCGGCAGCACCCGGACCAGACGCCGGGACCAGGGGTAGTGCACCCAGACACCGAAAGCGTCCGGCGCGGTGCCGTTGCGGCAGACGTCGACCGCCTCGGCAAGGCAGTGCCCTTCCAGACGGACCGAGGGATTCCGAGCCTGCGCCAGTTCCCGCAGTTGTGCGCCCAGCGTGTCGACGACTCGTTCCGGATGCAACCTCGCACGCAGTGCGGAAACCGCCACGCGCGAAGCGAGATCCCAAGCCGGGTAGAGGACAGGATGCCAGTGTTCTTTCTCCTCCGCCGGGTGCGGACGCTGCAGGACTGCGGTCTGTGCACTCATCGTCCTTCTCCTTTGCCGATGTAGACGGGAGAGGAAGATAGAAATCAGGCGCGGATCGGACCATTGGCCTTAGGCGCTACGCCGAGCGGCCTAAGTCCTAAGGGGTAACTCCAGATCGCAAGGCCAACTGACCCATTACCTTGGTCATGTACCGGTACGACCCGGGGAAACCTAGACTTGTTTTGGGGGTGACGAGACACCCCGTCGACAAGAGGTGAACAACATGACCACTGCAATCGAGACATGCAAGACCCGCAACACCTGGGCTCAAATGTTCCCGTCCATGGGTTCGAGGGACGCCCCCGAACCGCAGGCCGGCGATGGGACGCTGAAGAACGGCAGCCGTCCCAGGGAAAAGACATCCCCTGCGCGCCAGGAGAAAACTCCCGGGGTCGCACACCCTTACGGACTCACCGACGCCGAAATGGCTGTGCTGGAGATTCTCGCCGACGGCGCCAGCAACGAGCAGATCGCCCGCGGCCGGGACTGTGCGGTGGGAACGGTGAAGGTCCACCTTGGCAGGATCTTCCGGAAACTGAGTGTCCGCAACCGCGGTGAGGCTATCGTCATTGCGCGGCGCCTCAAGGCAATTCAGCAGGCTCTGATGGAGCGCGCAAGGGGGACGCCGTTCCAGTTGAGTTGGATCCTGCAGGACATGACCGACGAACAGCACCCCGCAGGGACGGTGCTCTTCCGGATGGACGACCCTGCCGACGCTCTCTATTTCATCCAGTCCGGGCGCATCGCCCTGCCGGAGGTGAATGCGTACCTCGCCGAAGGCTCGGTCTTCGGCGAGATCGGCATCTTCGCCGAGGACCATCGCCGCACTTCGTCTGCGGTCTGCGAAACCCCCGTGCAGTTGTTCCGCGTGAATGCCGAACGCGTCTGGGATCTCTACGCCGAGAACCCCTCCTTCGCCGTCCACCTGCTCAGGCTCGCCGCAAGCCGCATCATGGGCGAACGCCTCCGCTTCCGTCTCCCGCCTCGCTAGCCCTGCTCGCGGACTCACCTTTTCTGGTGAGTCCGCATCCCCGATCCTGCATCCGCGGGGCGAAAATGCCCGCGGCATCGTCGCGTCGGCACATCGCTGTGATAGATTGCCCGATCTTCATCGGATGCCGGAGTTTCGATCGGCCGTCCTTCAATCAGGCGAGTCCTTGCATGAACGAGACGAACATCCTCGTCTGCGCCACGGGCAAGGCGCGTCAGCTCTGGCTGTCAGCCGTAGAAGCGGCCGCGCCCAAGGCAAGGGTGACCGTCTTCGACTCCGGCACCGATCTCCTCGACCGGGCCGTCGGCGGGGAGTCTGCGGCGATCGTGCTGGAAGTCGACGACTTCCCGATGCTCCATGACCCGCTGGTCTCTCGCATTCGCGAAGTCCATGCGCCATCTCCCGTCGTGGTGTCTTCGGCCTGGTTTCCGATCGACGGTCTGGACATTGCGCGCGCCACGGGCATCGCAGCATGCGTTCCCCGACACTACAGCGATCAGCAACGCCAGCTGGCGCTCTCGCTGGTCCTCAGCGGCGCCGGGCACTATCCCACCGACTTCTCGCCACGGCCGGATCTGCCGGAACCCACGACCACGACCGCTACCGAGTTCGATACGCGATACACCGGTCCGGAGGTACTGACACCCCGACAGCGTGACGTCGCCGTTTGGCTCGTCCGCGGCAAGACCAACCTGGAAATCTCGAAGCTCCTCGATCTCGGCGAACAGGTCGTGAAGAATCATGTGACCGAAATCTTCCGCCGGATCCACGTGGACAATCGGGCCCAGGCAGTGGACGTGTTGCGCCGCATGGAGGAAATCCGCCATCGCCAGGAAAGCGTCAGCACGGAAGAGCGGCAGGTTCTTCATTGGCTCGAGCGACACATGCGGCATGTTCAGCTCGATGCCGGCAAGGTGCTATTCCACAAGGGTGATGCGGGCAGCGACCTGTTCTACATCCAGAGCGGGATCATCGCGCTCGAGGAAATCGAAGAGGAGATGGGCCCGAAGGAGATCTTCGGCGAGATCGGCGCCTTCACGGCGAAGCATCGCCGCACGTGCACGGCACGCGCGAAGACGATGGTCAACCTGTTCCGGCTCGACTACAAGCACGTGCGCCGGCTCTTCTTCGATTATCCCGAGTTCGCCCTGCACGTCGTGAGCGTGCTTGCGCAACGGGTCGCCTCGGGACGGGGACTGTGACGATCGGCTCCATCGTCGGCGGCTCCGGCAGCGGCCCCATGCCACCCTGCTCTCACTGCGGCTCGGCCTTGCCGAAGGGGGCACGGTTCTGCCCGGGATGCGGCGTGGCGCTCACCGGGGTACAGCCGGGCAATGGCCTTGTGCTCGAGAAGCGCCAGGCCACCGTCCTGCACTGTGACCTGGCGAACTCGGTCGTCATCGGCAAGAAGCTCGGCCTGGAGGACTACCATCACTTTCTCGACTCGGTGCTGGAGTGCATCCGGACCGCCGTGTACCGATTCCGGTCCCGCACCCACGGCCGCTACGACAGAACGGTAGGCGATTCAGTCCTCTTCTGTTTCGGCCTGCCCGTGGCTGGCGAGCGCGATGCGGAACTGGCCATTGAGGCTGCCCTCGCCGCGAGGGATGCCATACGCCAGATTCCCGTCCCGCCGGGCATCACCTTCAATCTTCATTTCGGCGTGGCGACCGACGAGATCGTAGCCCGCATGAATCCCCCTCCGGGCGACTCGCCCATCGAGGTCACGGGGCTTGCACCGAACCTGGCAGCACGCCTGCAGAAGTGCGTGTCCCTGGGTGGAATCGCGCTGTCGGACAGCACCCGCGTCCTGGTGGAGAAGCGATTTCGTTGCAAGGATCTCGGGGTATTCGACCTTCCGGGTGTCGGTCCGACTCGTGTATGGGAACTGCTCAAGCGGCGCGTGGGGCCCATCGGCCCAACCGGCGGCGACACGACGGGTGCCCCCTTCGTCGGGCGGGAGCCGGAGATCGCGAGCCTGCGGGCGGCGTGGGATGCCACGAGCCCAGACGTGCCTCAGGTCGCCCTGCTCGCCGGCGAGCCAGGCGTGGGGAAGTCCCGGCTGGCCGCGGAGTTCGTGGCCCGGTTGAGCGCCCAATCCGCCTTCGTCGTCACGCTGCGCTGTTCGCAGACGCATCGCCACACCCCGTTTCATCCGGTCATCGCCCATCTGGAGCGGGCGCTGCGCCTGCCACCCCGGAGCAGGCCCGCCGCGCGACGGTCCCGGCTGTTCGACCAGGTTGTCCACGGGTACGGCGTGCCGCAGGACGCCTTTCCGTACCTGGAAGAACTCTTGAACGCCACCCCGGGGGTATCACCCCCCGCCAGCCCGGACGAAGCGAGAACCCGGCGCAACCGCGCGATCGACACCGTGCTCGACATCCTGTTCGCGCGCCTCCGGTCCGAAGCCGCGACCGTCGTGCTGGTGGAGGACGTGCACTGGGCGGATGCCAGTACCCTGGAGGTGATCCGGCGTGCGATTGCCTACAACCATCAGTCGCGAGTCCTGTTCCTCCTGACGGCCCGCCCCGAAGTCGGCACGGAAGTTCTCGCCGGAATCGCAGCGAGACCACTGGACCTTGCACCTCTCTCTGCGGCCCAGAGCGCCATTCTGGTTGCGCGGATGGATCGCGAGCATCGCCTGAGCCCGGCGGCCGTCGAGCAGATCGTGTCGAAATGCGATGGCGTTCCGCTATATCTCGAGCAAGTCATGCTGTCATTGCTGGAAGTGCTTGAGGACGCTTCCCCCGTTGAGCCGGTCGACGACATCATCGCAGCCGCGCTGGAGCAGATTCCGCTCACGCTGAGGGATCTCCTCATGTCGCGACTGGATCGCTCCCGCCTCGGCCGGGAAGTGGCGCAAGTGGGCGCGGCGATCGGACGGGTGTTCTCCCGCGAACTGCTGTTTGCCGTGTCGACCCTCGCGCCCGAGGACAACGAGCAGGGCATTCTCGATCTCATGTCTGCCGGTCTCGTGGAAGAAGTCGGGCCTGCAACGGAGCGCAGCTACTCCTTCCGCCACGCGATGATTCAGGACGTCGCCTACGACTCGCTGCTGCGGACCGCACGCCGGGAACTCCACCGCCGGATCGCGGACGCCCTGAGCTCGGGTCACGTGCCGGCGGCGGAGTGCACGCCCGAGGTGATCGCCCGGCACTACACGGAAGCCGACCTTCCCCAACCCGCCGTGCAGTACTGGCGACTCGCCGGTGCACAGGCCGTGGAGCGTTCCGCAAACGTCGAGGCGATCAAACATTTCTCCCGGGCTATCCGCATGACCACACGGTGGGCGGACAGCGATGCCGCCAAGTCGGTGGAACTGGAACTGCGGGCGGCGCTCATGCCTGCCCTGCTGGCAGCGAATGGCTATGCGGCGCCGGACGTCGTGGAAAACATCGAACGGGCACGAACCCTCTTTCCCTTCAGCCGGAGCGTCGCCCACCGATTCGTATTCCCGCGTGCGGAGTGCCAATGGGCCATCGTTCGTGCGGAGTACGGCCGCGCCATGAACATCGCCCTCGAACTCACCGGCCTGGCCGAAGAGGAGGAGGGCTCCAGCTATCGGCTCGATGCCTACCTGCTTCGCGGCCTGGTGGAGATGTATCGGGGTGATCTGCATGCCGCGCGTGCCAGTCTTTTGGCTTGCTGCGACCTTTACGATGCCGAAACCGACGCGGCACATGCGCTGCGTCAGGGCGTTGACATCGAATCCGCGGCGCCGGCCTATCTGTCGCGCGCCCTCTGGCTGCTGGGCGAAACTCAGGCTGCAGAGCAGGCTGCCGCCCGCGCTGTACAGATCGCCCGACGCTCACCGATCACGCTCGCCGAAACCCAAGCGAGCTGCATGAAGATGCTGCTGCATCTCACGGCGGGCGACATCGAGAACACGCGCCTCTGGGCCGACCGAACCGCTGCCGTTGCCACGCAGAGAGGTCAGATCTTCTGGATCCGGCTCGTCCGTATAGTCTGGGCCTGGGTGAACACGCTCGACGACACGACGCCAGCCGCCGCCCGGGAGATCGATCGTTGCCTCCAGGACTATCAGGCCACCGGCGCGCGTCTCGGGATATCTTGGTTCCTCCTCCTCCGCGCGGATGCCGAGCAGCGCTCGGGACAAGGATCCAAAGCGCTCGCCACGGTGGAGGAAGCGGAGGCCTTCGCGAACAGTTCGGAGGAAAGGTACTACCTGCCGGAGATCCTTCGCCGCAAGGGAGAACTGCTGTGGCTGTTGAAGGGAGACCTCGATGAGGCCGATGCGTCGTTTGTCGCGGCCCTCGATACCGCCAGACGGCAAAGCTCGGTGGCGTGGCGCTTGAAGGCTGCGTGCACCCGTGCGGAGGTGCTGTTCCAGTGCGGCGCTGCGCCCAAGGCGATTGCGATTCTGGAATCGGAGGTACGCGCCTTCACCGGAGACGACGGGCCCTATGTCCTGGAGGCCACGGCGCTGCTGGAACGACTTTCCCGCTAGCGAAGAGCCGAACCGCTGCAAACGCGGTCAAGGCACCCAACAAGCGGAAAGCTGCGCGGCGCTTCTACTTCGAAAGCTTTCTCACGCTGCCTACCAGCGCGCGAAGCTCCTCCGGGCGCGGCACGCCGAGTGCCTCGATTTCCAGCAGCACCTGAGATTGGATGTTGTCGAGTTCCCGCTCGGCCTCGGGAATCTGGCTCTTGTAGGCGGCGAGCAGGATCGCGTCGTGTTCCTTGGTCGGCTTGTCGTGGTAGAAAAACTCTTCAATTCCGCGAACATTCTGGATGGCAAGCGCCGCGGGAAGCGTGAGGATACGATCACGCACGTCTTCATCTTTGCCGCCGCCTAGCCGCTCGGCCTCGGACACGTCTGCCACGTCGTCACAACCGTGATAGAGCATGCCCAGCAAACGGCCGAACCGCCGGAAGCGCTGGGAACGCGCTCCGATCACGGCGCAGATCTCGAACATGCAGCCGGTGTCTTCGCGGGCGAGGACGCGCCAGTCGGCGACGCCGAGGGGCTTTCGGGCGGGCGCCTCTTTCCGGCCCACGTGCAACGGACGCTTCGCGTCGCCCCGCGCGATCGCTGCCTGTGAGGCACCGGCACCACCGCGATTGCTCCACTGGATGCACTCCGCAATGCACAGGCGGCGAATCAGTTCCGACAACAGGCGAAGGTCGAACCGGACAGGACCGGCCTCGTCAAGCGCACGACGGAGTTCCTCGGGAGCCAGCCCGTCTTCGTCCAGGCACGAGAGCTTGTGACCGTCCACGGCATCTTCGAACACAAAGCCTTGATCCGGTCGATGCTCTGTCGTTCTGGCGCGGGTCTCGTCGGAGTTCCCCACCAGATCTTGTTGGTCACCGAGAAGCCGGCTGGCGACGATGTCGTAGGCGTCCGCCATGATGTACCCCGCCACCATGTACGCCGTGAGCTCGCCGTAATCGACGTGGAGCGTGGATTTCGATCTTCGCTCATCCGAACCGTCGACGAGGTCGTCGATGATGAGCGTGACGTTGTGGACCATCTCGACAGCCTGCGCCGTGACCACAAGGCGGTCCGGCACTCTTTCCTCGCGCACGGCGTAGTGGCAACCGAAGATGGTCAAGGGGCGGAAGAACTTGGACAGCCCGGTGAACTGGTGATCGAGCATGGGTTGCACGGCAGGGGAACTGCGCTGCACCCAGCGAGCGATGCCGGCCCGGACACGCTCGATGTCTTCGGTGCGATCCAGCGCCTGCACGACATCGTTGGGAGCGATATCGTCGCCGGAACTGTCTGGCGCCTTGTGGCTTCCCGCGGCGCTGGCGCGAGCCGACTTGGCGTCTTGATGTGTTCTCTTTGCTGCGATACCGGCGCACTCGTCGTCCAGAGGGGCCCGCCGTGTCGCTACGCCTTTCGGCATGTCGCCCGCCTCGATGAACAGCGACTGAAGGGCTTCGATATCGTCACGTACGACACTCGCCTGATCGGCAATGAGCTCGCCGGATTCCTGAAGAAACACCCGGACCTGTTCGATCACCGCGTTTCGCGTGGCCGGAGGCGGATCGCCTTCCGCCAGAAAATCCTGCAGGCAACGTTGCAGTTCCGGAACCCGCACCTCGAGGAGCCGCTTCCACGCTTCACCAAATCGAGTGACCCCGAAGAACAGCAGCGACTGGAAGTGCTGCGTGATCCTTTCGGATTCCGCGTACAAGTCGGAAACCCGCTGCGCCGTCACGATCTCACGACGGATGAAGTACTTTTCGGAGGCATCGCGCTTCAGTTCCTCCTGCTCGAGGCGGTGCTCGGCGAGGACGCGCATAAGGGCTGCCCAATCGAGCGCGACGCGCGCAGCGCCCACCAGACTGGCGAACGCTGCGGCTACTTGAGGAGAAGAACCAAGATACGATGGGTTCATGGTGAGCGACCTATCTCCACTACGACTATTGCAACACGAGGAACCACGCGGTACTTTGCGAGAATGACATAGGCACACGCCACCTGCAACGAAGTAGTACACCCGCCGAGAGGAACGTCACGATGCCCGCGGAACGCAACGCCCCTCCTTCCGAGAAGTCACTCACCGAGGCCATAGGCCAGACGGCCGGAGTCCTGGCCAGCACGATCGCCGAGGCTGTCGCGCGCGCGACAGAAGTCGGATCACGCAGTGCGGGAAACCTCGCGTCACAAGGACTTCGCAGTGCCGGTACACCGCCTACGTTGCCGCGATGGATGGAATCCATCCTCACGCAGTATCGGGATTCGCTCGGCGGCCTCGCACTTATGCTTCCGAGGATCGCCCATCGCCTGGACCGGGATCTTCGCCCACAGGCGGGTGAACGATTGCTCTTCCGCGCACGAGCCGACACTCCCGAGATCGAGCCCGAAGCGGCGGAGAAGAATCTTCACAAAGTCGTCAAGATCTGGGAGGACTCCAAGACCTCGACAGGCGAGCCGGTCCGTGCCTTCTTCTCTCAAGCTACCGCCGAGCTCGTGCAGAAGCGTGGCGCCGAGCTCGACATGTCCTATCAGAGCATCGACGCGGCGCTCATGACCTTGCTCAAGGTGTTCAGAGATGACCGTCGCAAGGACTTGCCGCGCATTCTCGACGAACTGAAGTACGCGGTGAGAGAGAACCGGCGCGAGGGCATCGCGCTGGTGCGTCAACACCTGCAGTGGCTCTTCGATGACAAGCTCGGCGACCTCTCGAAGGCCTTCGACCTGCACGACGCGCTGAGCGACGATCTTGGTGAGCGCTGTCTCGACACCATCATTCATGCCATCCCCATTTTTGGTGGCGCCGAGGCCGAAGGAAAGAACCCCTTCCTGCCGCCCAAGGGGGGATGGTCCAGCAATCCCTGGACAAATGACCTGCGCGCATGCTTCCAGGCTATCGGGCACCCGCTCGAAGGCGCCGTATCCGTGCTTCGATCCGGCGGCACCGAGTTGTCCTCGGAGTTCACTGTTCTCGACCACCAGCAGGACCTCGTATTCAAGGTCCGCCGCGGTGTCCGCGCGGTTACCTCCTCGAAGCGACGCGTGTTCTATGACCTGGAGGTGTACGGCCCCTTCGCCGGAAAGCGCTACGAAGTCGCTGGCGAGGCGATCCGTCTTCCGGCGCGGATCAGCAGCGCACGCGGAGGGATGGCACTCTGGGCCGTGGATCGCAGACGTCTTCAGGAGCATCTCGATTCCCTCGGCGGCAACGTTCCGATGAGTGCATGGGACATCGGTGCCAATCGAGCTCTCGTCGGTCTGTTTGTGATGCAGTACCGCGAAAGCGATCTCGGGCCTTATCTGGAGCTCGGGTTTGGCTGTCTCGGCGTGCCGGCCAGCAACCCGCTCGCGGTCGGCTTCGTCCCGCTGGGCCCCATGCCGGTTTCCCGACAGGATGCCCAACGCCCCGGAAAGCATATCTGGGGTTTTCCCAAGGAGGTCATCCGCAACGACCTCTGGTCTGTCCGCCACACGATGACGCGTTCGGAATGGAATGTGGTTCTCGATGAGAATCAGGGAACGGCGCTTCGCCTGACACTACCTCGAGGAGGCAGCAGCAGTTCGGAGAACGTGCCGATGTCGTCGTACACGCTCCGCTTCGGCCAATGGCACCAGAGCGTTTTCATGCGCAACGGTCAGGGGGAGTCGCTGCGATTCGGCGGGAAAGACGTTTCGCTATCGGTTACCGGTGACAAGTGGGATCAGGCAGGAAACAGCATCCCTGACTTGCTCTATCAGTTCGGTCTTCTGCGGGCCTGCACAGCACCGGATGGCACGCGTGGCGCGATGATGGCGGTGACGCCCAGCTACACGACGTGGACGGAAAACGTGTCGGGCGAACTGCTGCCGCCCTGGGTCGTCCCAACTCTGCCTGTCATCGAAGAACGGTAGTCCATCAATCGGGGACGATCTGCGGGCTCAACCGCCGGCTGCCGCTCGAGCCCGCAGCAGGTTCACCGGTCGTTGCCACCGGGAACAGCTCTGGCGCCCAACTGGCGCCAGAGATCCACGCCGAGCCCGGCCATACCTTCGACCAGCTCACCCGGCATGGTCACAAAGGACTGCGCGGCATCGGCCCACTCTCCCGGAACGATCGCTCGCTCGGGCATGCGCTGGAACTCCAGTGATTTCGAAGCCGCCTTGGCGCTCGCGACAGCCGGCGCCAGCATGAGCTTCATGGCTTCCGCCTCGGCAGCGGAAAGTCGGCGTGGCGATTCGATCGGTATCGGCTTGAACATTCCGCTCGTCGCCGGTATCTCCGGGTGGTCGACACGGGCCTGCGCCTGAACGGCTCTCGCCGCCTGCAGACCGCTCACCACGGCGCCTTCCACGCACGCCACGCCAATCTCGTTGTCGACGAAGTCCCCCGCGAGGAACAGGTTCGGAATCTCGGTGCGGACGCCGGGGCGCCACGGCTCACTTGCCACCCCATTGATGAACAACGGCTCATTGACATTGAGTTGCAGGTAAGTGCGCGTGTAGTCGACATCGTCCAGCTTGAACGGCAGAAAGCGCTGCAGGTCCCGGATGATCTCGACGATGGCCTGGTCCTTGAACATGCCGGCGATCTTGTCGAAATCCGCGACGGCCACGTTGAGACACGTCCTCCCCCCTGGTGGCTGGCTGGGATCGGTGGCCGGCCAGCATTGCGAGTTGTCGAAGAAGCTGAGGCCGAGCCGGGATTCGCGCAGGACCACGTGACGCGCGGGCACTTCAGGCACTCGAATGCGAAAGTACAGATCCAGCGCGGCCGTCACGCCGGTCTGCAGTCGCCTGGTCCCTGACAGACCGGGCACCAGTTCCCGAAAGTCGTTGACGATCCTCGCAAGGGCTCCCGGCGGGACGGCCGCAATGACGTAGTCCGGCTGAAACAAAGACTGCAAGGAGGGGCCGCGACGCCCCATGCCGGACTCGCCGTCGCTGGGATCTCGGGGCCACTTCATGTCGGCAGGGCGATATCGAATCGCCGATGCCTTGCCTTTCGTGAGCTGCAACCCGGTGACGTATGTGCCCCTGAAAATCTTGCACCCCTTCTTGTCGAGGCGCTCCTCCAGCGGCTTGAAGAGACTGGTGTAGCTGTTGCCCTTGAGCACCCAGAGCATCGGGGAAGGCTGCGCGAGCGTATAGGACAGGTACTGCTGATACGCGTAGGCCGAGCTCGACACGCTCGGGACGGCGAAGGCTCGCGCCAGAAGGTACTCGTGCAGACGCAGCGATTGCTCCGTGGCATACCAGCGGGAGGCCAGAAACGCGTGGACGCTCTGACGATCCAGATAATTGGTGGGATCAAGGCGGGTGCTGATGAGATCCAGCACCGAGTATTGGGCGATGACGATGTCCGGTGCGGGCGCGGCTCCGGATCGATAGCTCTCAGCCGGACGAGTCAGCTGCGCGAGGCGGCGAATGCGATCCTCGACCGGGCCTGTGCCCGGGAACAGATGCACGTAGTCATTGAGCGGTGTGTACCGGGTCGTGCGCTCGATGCCGGCATCTTCCATGAGACGCCAGAAGTTCCGGTACCAATTGAGGTACATGTGGAAGCAGTGCTCGTGGTAGACGCCGTCGGTGAGTTCCAGGAGATCGGCGCCGTCTTCCCTCTTGTGAATCGACACGTCGAAACGCAGGCTGAATGGCGGGGCCTTGCTCGCGGCCTCATCCCCGCTGGCGGGCTTGCCCTCGAAAGAAGGGTCGTCCACGGTGACCCGCCAGCTCCAGACGCCATGCGGGCCATCCTGCAGAACCGCAGGGTCGCGCGGAGGAGGCGCCGGCTGTTCATTGCCAAAGGCATCGAGCGGAGTCACCCGGAACATCGGATTCTTCGGTTTGAGGCGACACTTGACTGGTATACCGAGGTCGATGGCGGTCCACCGCATGGCCTGCCTAGCGATGCCGACCAGCCAGCCGGGCACGTGGCCTTTGTCCAGTTCTGCAGCGAGCTCGGCTGCGCCGCCCTGGTCGGCGAACTCGCCGGTCCTCACGTCCACCCGACGCGGCCCGCGCGACCTCGAGTCGCTACCACGCTCGGCATAGACAGGTATGCGAGCGGGGTGCGCACCGAGCTTGCCGCCGAGATGAATTCTCTCCTCGAAAACGACCACCTCGAAGCCCTTTTCCTGCAGGCGCCAAGCGGCGGTCAAGCCAGCGATGCCGCCCCCGATGACTGCGACCTTCAGACGCTGCTGTTCCTTCGATTGCTCCACGACGAGCCTCCCTGCGCAACGCGACCGTTGACCAGTTCCTGACTCACAAAGATAGACCGCTTTGCGATTGAATAACAGCGCGATTCGCGGCTATCCTTTCAAACGCGAAAGCGACCGGAGACAGACTCAGTGAAGCGTTCACCAAAGATGGCGACAACGGCTCCCGAGATTTTTCGGACGGTCAATATGGACGAGCTGTTGGACGCGCTCACTTCGCGCGCAACGGGTGACGACGCCTCCATCGCGCCCAGTCACCCCACCCTGCTGATTCACGCCTTTTCGGAACGCCTGCTGGACAGTCGCCCGATTCCGCGCTGGAAACGAACGGTCTGGAGCGCCATCAAGTCGCTCAAGATCCCGCCGATCGAGGTGCTCAGCGTCTCCATCGAGCGGGAGGAACCGAAGCTGGAGCACTACGGCATCCGCCTGCGAGGAGTGCCAGCGTTGTTCGTGATCGCCGGAGGCAATCCGGACCCCCTGCCCTTTCTCGGGCCGCCGGACGCTGAACGGCTCGCAGCGTGGCTCGGTCCGCGGCTGGGTGTGAAGAAAAAAGCGTTCGAGCGGCCCGCCTGCGAGCTTCCGGAGCCCCCCCGACCTCGGGACCTCCACTGAGACTGGCGTCCAGCCTCCGCTCCCGCGCCGGACGCTTTGCCGCCCCGGATGTTGCGCTATACTCCGCCTCCTCGATCGACCAGCCGGAGAGGTGGCAGAGTGGTCGAATGTACCTGACTCGAAATCAGGCGTGGGCGCAAGCCCACCGTGGGTTCGAATCCCACCCTCTCCGCCACGAACTCAAACGCCCCGCCAGGGGCGTTGTCGTTTGTGGGCTGGGGGGGGATGAGAACACGCAGGGTTCGACCACGAAGCACTGCTTCGTGGGACGCCGCTTGCGGCGGGCCCGAAGGGCTGACGGAATCGCCCTAAGGCGAGACCGGCACAATCCCACCCTCTCCGCCACGAACTCAAGCGCCCCGCCAGGGGCGTTGTCGTTTGTGGGCTTGGGGGGATGAGAACCCACCGCGTTCGAACACGATGCATCGCGTCGTTAGCGCCCCGCCTCGCCGACCGAAACCACCGCCTCATACCCCAGCGACTGATGGGCATAAGTCCCGACGAAGAACTCATGCCGCCCGGCCGTGGCCTCCAGGATCATGCCCGCGTCGCTGCTCTTGCCGCGACCCGGGATCGGCGCGTCGTCTGCGCAGGCGGACTGCGTCGGACCACGGACGAGGAGAACCGAGTCTCCGCCGGACACGAGCCGAGTCGCGATCCTTGCGGGGCTGGCGAGGTCGATGACGAAGCTGGGCTCGGCCTCCACGTCGCCATCGCATTCCGCCACGACATCCTTGGCGGGTCGGCTCGGGGATACCTTTCCTGAAATGACATATCGGGCAGGATAACGCTTGGGGGCGAGCACGGGGCCAGGCGGGCCGCTGGCCAGTACAGCGCCGTCCCGCGGAATCTCGGGAACCCCGCAGAAGCGCTCGTTGGCCACCGGGTTGTCGGTCAGGTAGCAGGCGAATGCCACCCTGCAGCTCTGCGTGTTCTGAACGTCGCCGCCGCGACGGGTCCCGGCCAGCAGATCCAGGCAGGCCTTGATCTCCCCGCGGCGGCGGCGATCGGGTTCCTTCGGGAGTTCCGCCTCGACCAGTGCCGGATCTAGCGTCTGCCCCGCCGGGGCGGCACTCGCCACCGCTTCGATACCCAGGGCCTGCAGCCCAGCACCCCGGTCTCCGGTTTCATCGAACCGGCTGCGAAAGTAGCCGTAGGCCTCCTGCAACTTGCCGCTCGCCAGCAGCCGCAAAGCCAGATTGTGCTTGGCCGTTTGCACGCCCTGGTGGTCCTGGCGGCTTTCGTAGCAGACGACTGCGTCGCGGAGGCGGCGGTCGAGATCTACACACTCGCCTTCCGTCGCGCCGCCGCACAGTCGGGCGCGCACCATGCTGCCATTAGTCTTTGCCCCACAAGCAACCCAGGCCGGCCTACCGGGGCGGTCCCCGATCTGCTTCAGCACATCGTCGAACGCACCCATCACCTCTTCCTTGGAGTAGGTCGGGGCGCCGGTGCGATCGAGCGGTTCCAGCATGTTCGTGAACGCCCAGTAGTCGATCCAGCCAGCGCGCGCGAAAAGCGCTTCCGCGCGCCAGATGGCATCGACCGACCCGAACAACGGCTCGATCGATCTGCCGAATTGCGCGAGCGCCCTGCCGGCATCCTGCTGGATGACGATGACGTGGAAGCGAGCGATTTCGACGAGCATTCGAACGCGCACATCCTGCACGTCCGTCGGCGCGTTCATCCTTCGCAACGATTCGCGCACACCGGCCAGGGCGACAGCGTCCGACAAATTGCGCCGCGCCTCCAGCACCGGCAGGACGAACTCGCGCAGCGCATCGACGTCGCCTTCGTACTTCGCGCCGCGCCATAGCTCAGGCTGCAAAGCGCCTGCCGCTCCGGGGGAGCGAACGCCGTCCAGAATGCTTGTGAGCGCGGCTTCGAAGTACGGATCCTTCTCTTGTGGGGCGAGAGTGCCACCGACGCCGGCGGCAATAGCCACGAAGATCGACGCCGCCAACAGCGCATCACCTACACTCGATAGCGGGAACACGCGGTACATCCACTGCGGCCGCCCCCTGCTTGCGGCAAACGACCAGAAGGCGATCAAGGCGAGCGCAAGCGAAACGACGACAATCGTCTGCCCTGATTGAAGCCATGCAGCAAGGGAAGGCTGAGGACGTGCCGTGAGACGCCCGTTGACGAGAGGCCCGGCAAGAAGCCAAGCAGTCGCCAATCCTATCGCCAGGATCGCCGGTACCGCTTTCCGGAATCGCCGTCGCCACGGCATACGCTCGTCGTTGGCGCGACCATCCCAGGCGTCCAGCCCCTGCTTGACCAGCACGTCGACACTGTAAGGTTGAGGGGTGAAGAAGCCAGCGAGCGACTGCCGAAGCTCGCCCCGAAATTCCGCGAGTACTGTTTGCGTCCCTCCATCGGGCTCCGCCGCTACCTGCGCTGCCTCAGCGCCTTCAAGGAGGAGCGGAATCACCGCAACGCCACGACTACGTGCTCTGGCGACCTCCAGCCAGGTGATGCTGCGCCTGCCGTCTCCGCCCTCGGCCTTCGTCGGGACCCATCCGTACCGCCCTCCGGACAGGACAATCAGCGCATCGCAGCCGTCCACCTGCTTCATGCACTCTGAGACCGACGGGCGACCGTTGGGCGCCCAGTCTCGATGGTCAACGACCTCCCAGCCAGCCGACTCGGCGGCTTGCTTCGCGGCGATGGCGTGGGCGCCGAGATCCTTGGCAGTGTAGGAGAGAAAGACGCGCTTCACGAGCCTTCTCCGACGCGACACGCTGTCGGACCGCGCCGCCTCAATCAGTTCAACATCCTAGAAACCCTAAACCCCAGGGAGAGGTCGCGGAACGAGGGAACAACGCTGTGGCGGGCAGCGGACCGCGCGTACCTAGGAGCGTAATCCCAGCTTCCGCCGCGCACGACGCGTCGGGAACAGTCTCCCGACTGCCACGCAGAACCGTCCTCAGGAGCCCCAACATAGCTTGCATTCCAACAATCCCTCGTCCATTCCCACACATTGCCGATCACATCAAACACACCGAAACCATTCGCTCGAAATTTTCGACCTGGCGACGTTTCCGCAAATCCGTCATCACACTCATGTACGGTCCATGACGAGAAAACTCTTTTTGCACTTCGATCCGCGACGTTACCGTAGTCACAGGCATCCGCCAGTCTATCTCCCCAAAACCGGGAAGTGACGGTTCCGCCACGTGCCGCATACTCCCATTCTGCCTCGCTCGGCACCCGATACTGCTTGCCCGTCCGATGACTGAGCCAAGCCACGTATGCCAGCGCGTCTGCGTAACTCACGCACACGACTGGGTGCGTATCGCCTTGTTCGAATCCTGGCGACTCCCAGTTGCGCGGCGAACTTCCACCACCTCTTTCTCCAGTCCAAGCCGCACACTCGCCGACGACCGGATAGCCAGTCGCCGCCACGAACTTCCTGAAATCGCCCCGCGATACTTCAGCACGCCCAAGTGCGAATGGCGCCCGAATGACGACGTCGTGCAATGGTCCTTCGTCACCTTGCCTTTCACCCTCTCCTGAAGGCGATCCCATCACAAACCTTCCGGCTGGAATCACCACCATCTCCGGGCACTCATCGCAATCCTTGAACGCCGTACCCGCGACGACTCCCACGTCGATCTCAACGCCCCAAGTCTTGAGCACGTCGCGCATCTGTGTCGCTGGAACGGCGAACCCACCCGCGCCGACCTTCCTGGTGACCATCCCCGCCAGATTCTCCCCGACGACTACCGGACCGCCGGAATTGCCTTCGTCGAGCCCGCCCGACAGGACCAAGCGCGAGCCGTCTTGCCGGGCGATCCGAACGTCGCTCGGAATCCAGTCGCCCAGCCCGGAGGGAAAGCCGATGGTCACTCCCTGACGTCCGGCGAGACCGGTATCGGCCAACGAGAGGCCCAGCGCTCGCGCGCTCTCCGGGACCTTGTCCGGGCCGCGGACCAGGAGCAAGGATAGATCCGAGGCTATGTCATTCCGGGCAACCTCGGCCGAAACCGGATTGACCTGCTTTGCGTAGAAGGTCACCTTCGGAACCTTGTCCCCCTTCACCACGTGATGGGCCGTGACGATGTAGACAACGTCACTGTCGCGCCTGACGATAAATCCTGTCCCTGTCCTGCGCCCATTCTCCGGGTGATCCGGGTCAACGGACTCGATCTTGACGACGCCGTGATTCAGCGCCTCGAGATCTACCGCGAGAACGGGCAGGGACCAAGAAGACACGAAAACGCACATCGCCCAACCCCACACCTTCGGCAGCGCGGCGATGGCCAACGCTCGCCGCATGAACCGTCGTGCGAGCGGCACCGGCAGGTATCCGCGGAATCCGGACGCCCTACGGCGTCGCGCCCTTGTGATAGAACCGGACAATCTTCGCCACCTTGTCGTTGTTCTTCGTCTTGTATCCGGAAACCTCGACGCGATACCAGCCGGCAGGCGCCGCGCTCGCGTTCCATCGGACGTCAAAGCGCGACCTGCCAGGGACGGTGTTGAGTTCCTGGGTGGCCACGTTCTTCATCGCGGGTTCTGCGACGAACTTGGCTACCAACTCCGACTCGTCGCGCAGGCCGAAGGTGAACACGTAGTTCGCCGCAAATTGCACAGGAGGCGACTCCTGATACATAAGCACCGGCGCCACCGTGTCCAGAGACTTCGCAGAGTCGCCGGAAAGCCTGGCGACGACAGCCAGATGGTGCAACCGTAACGTGCCGAGTTTGCGCACGACCTCGGCCGTCGGCCACTCGAACTGGTTCCAGGTATTGGACCTCCAGTTCGATGCAGGAGTCACCTTGTCGAGCCGATAGTACTTGTTGAGGTCCCGCTCCCGCGCGACGACGTTCACGGCGCTGTCCCCATTCAGGAAGAAGCGCAGTCCGAACGTCTTCCCGAGCGCCTCCGTGTTCTCGAGCAGGGCGAACCTCGCCGATAGCAGTTCAATATCGAACCCGCTGACCGGATTTGCCGTCACCCCCTCCCAGCGATTGGCTCGAGGCTGGTAGTCCACCTCATTCGCCGCGGAAGCATCAAGCGGGCCGCCCGCGATGGCCAGCAGCAAGCCGACCGACAACCGGCTGATTCCGCGATACCACCTCATCAATACAGGCTCCCGTCCAGAATAAGTCCAAGCGACGTCACCAAAATGGCGATACCCGATCAAGACGCCGACCAACCGATGTTCCCGCCGCAAGCAGTGGGACGCCGGACGTCGGATGCACTCTGGGGACGCGCCGATACTCCGAAGGCTAGCCGAACTCGCGACCCGACCGCAATGCCGTTGTCTTGCGGCAGGAAGCACGAGATCTGCGAGCGACCATGTTGCAGCTATCCGTGTCGTTCGGCTTTCGATGGTCCGGTCACGGCCCCATTTGCAAGCACAATGGCCTGGCGACCTGCCCCACGAAACCCGACGAAGCCCGCCACATCGATGAATAAGGCACACGCCGGGGTCCAGCGGCCTGCTCCTCGAAGGGTACGGACCGCCCCCCCCTCAGGCAGCACTTCAGCCAAGTGTCTTGGCTGTGCCAAATCGACGTTTTCAGTACCTAAACCTTGCCGCCGAGCCGGCTTCGCCGGCTCGGAAAACCGTCTCCCTTCGTTCACCGTCTCGACGGCTCCGGCGGCCTCTCCGGGGTAAAGGGGTAAAGGAGCTCAGGAGCAAGCCGCCGTGGTCACGGCAGCGTCCTGGCGACTCGGAACCCCAAGTAGTCGATGCGGAACGCGGTGACGCCGTAGACGCGGCTGGCCGAGCGGGAGAACTGCGGATTGTTGACCCAACTCCCGCCGCGCACCACCCGCCGGGAGCAATCCCCGCTCGTCCACGCCTGTCCGCTTGTCGGCGCCTCCCGGTAACTCTCGTTCCAGCAGTCTTCCGTCCACTCCCACACGTTGCCCAGCATGTCATACAGCCCGAAGTCGTTCGAGCGGTAACTCCCCACCGGGGCCGTGTTCGCGTAGCCGTCGTCACATCCGACTGGCCCATCGCCCCAGTTGTACTTCCGCTTCCCCGCCTGATCCGCGATGTTCGCGAAGCGGCAAGTATCCGCCTCTCCATTGCCCCAGTACCGTACCCCGCGGCTCCCCGCCCGCACCGCGTACTCCCACTCAGCTTCGCTCGCCAGACGGTACGTCTCGCCGCTCCGCTTCGACAACCACTGCGCGTACGCCTGTGTATCCTCCCAACTCACGCACACCGCTGGGTGATCATCCGTCTGCTCGTAGCCGGGAGTCTCCCAGTTCTTCCCGGCATTCAGCTTCCATTCCTTCCCGTCGTATTCGTAGCACCCGCTCACCGAGCGCCCCGTATCCCGCACGAACCGCCGGAACTCCCCTCGCGTCACCTCCGTCCGCCCCAGCGCGAACTTCTTCACCTGCACCGTCCGCTGTGGGCCTTCGTCGGCAGACCGATCCGGCTCGTCCGACGGCGAACCCATCACGAAACTCCCCCCGGGCACCACCACCATCCTCGGGCACCCGCTGCAGTCCTCGAACTCCTTGCCCGGCGGATACGGGTCAGTGACGACCGGTGCGCCACCCGAGTCATCCAACGCGACCTTCCAACCGCTGGCCAACCCACGCAGGAAGGTCGCCCGGATGCCCTGGCCGGCATTGCCCCCCACCGTGGTCGTCATCGCCACCACGACAGACTGTCGAATGACGGGCCCGCCCGAGTTCCCTTCTGCAATGGCACCCGAAAACGTCACGAGTCTTCCCATCTTGATCCCGACCTTCAGATCGCTAGGCGCCCAGTCACCGAGGAAGGCCGGAAATCCGATTGTGACGACCGTCTCCAGCGGCCGGAAGTCATCACTTTGCGCCAGCGCGATCGATCGCGTGCTCACCGGAATACTCGCCCGGCCGCGGACAACCACGAGCGAAACATCCAGATCGCTTTCGTTCTCAATCACCTCCGACCGCACTGGGTTCCGTTGCCGACCGAAGAACGTGACCGCCGGGTTCTTGTCGCCCTTCACCACGTGATAGGCCGTGAGGATGTAGGCGACCTCTCCTTCCAACCTCACCACGAAACCCGCGCCCGTCCGCTTCAGCCCGTCGGACGCCACCGACTCGATCTTGACGACGCCATGGCTCAATGCCTCGACATCCTGGGCCGACGAGGCAAGCGAGAACAGCCACAGCGCGATCGCCAGGATGACGGACGGAAACCTCGGCTCGCGGAACGGCTGGACCACGGTAAGCATGAGCGGAAACTCTTGGTCGAGACGGAAACTCACGGATTATGCTTCAGCCGAACCTCCGGAGAATGCCATCACGCCCACCCAGGGCGGCTCATGGCTTCATCACAGGCCGTTGCGGTCGGATCGCCCGGCGGCTACGACGACACCAGCTTGTACAGGCCGACCAGCACTGAGGCCACCCATGCACCCACCGAAACCAGGAGCAGCATCTTCCGGCCGTAACGGAAGCGATCGAAGACTGAGAGGCGGTAGTCGGCGAACCCCGCTGGCGGAGGCCCGTCGAGGCGTCCTTTGAACTCGACACTAAAGACACCTGACTTCGGGTCGAAGGTCAGAAGCGAAACCAAGCCCGCGCCAACACTCGCGAGATCAGGCATCGACGTCTCCGTCAGCTTGACCGCGGTGACCGCTGGTTCGTCGACATAAGTGAGCGTCGCCGGCCCGACGATCGACGACGGTGCGCTTCCATCTTCCGTGTCTCTGCGGGCGGCCATGGTCTTGACGGGCGCGTTTTCCAGGATCTTTACCCCCTCGTGGGCGGCAGAGCCTCGAATCACGAATCCGAGCTTGAACGACGCGGGCAGACTCTTGGCGCTCACGATCGACGCCCCGTCGGCGAGGTACGCGCGGAACCTCGTCGTTTCGGCTGCGGTAGCGATCTGTACTGGCGGGTCGAAGGCGACCGCCTGCGTGTTGAACTCGAGAGGGGATTCCTGGAGGAGAGATAACGTCGCGGTCTGGTCCACCAGATGGAGCCAGGCGACGCCGTCTGTGCCGTAGACGGCGAGCTTAGCACCGGGTTTGGCCTTCAAATCGCCAACGCGCACCGCGATGTCGGCCTTCGATGGGGGCGCGGTGTTGCCGGCATGCCCGCCGAACGTGATCTTCGACGAACTCGCCTCGCTCCCTTGGATTCGAAGCGGGAGCGCACGATCTGCGGGGAAGGAAATCGGCAAAGGCTCGCCAGCCTTGGGAACAGTCTCCAGACCGCCCGGGCGAACGAGCATATCGACTTCGGCAAACAACTCGACGATGACGCGAGAAAACCCGGGCGATGGATCGAAAAGCGGGACGTCCGCAGTGCCGGCCAGTCGCATCTCCAAGCGTTGGGCCTGGAAAGACCATTGCACCTCGGTCGGGACCTTCCATGCCATCAGGCCCGCGGCACCGAGGACCACGGCCAGGGTCGGCACCACGATGAACAGCAGAATCGAACGGACGCGCGGATTCGGCCGCCGGGGCGGTTGCACGCCGCCACCGCCCGGCCCCCCCCCCCCGCCATTCGCGCCTCGCCCCCCTGTCAGCGCGGCAATCCGCTCGAACACGTCCGGCAGATCCGGGGCATCGTTCCCGCCGAACCAATCCGTCAGGTCTGCCGTCTGCAGTCGCTTGAACTCCAGCGGTATCGTGGCTTCCCGGTCAAGTCGAAGGGGTACCAGTGCGCCGCGCTCACGCCCTTCTGCGGCTTCGGTCGTCACCCAGTGCGAGGCTACCGAATCCTTCGACCAGAGCACGATCACGCACTTGGCCGCCGCCAGGGCATCGGCGATGACGGTATCGAACGGCTTCCCGATCGGAATGTTGCGGTCCCACCAGACGGTCCATCCCCGGGCCTCCAGCACGGCTGCGAGTTTCTGCGCCTGTTCCCGGTCTTCCCGGGCGTAGCTGATGAAGATGTCGGTCATTACATGCTCGCGGGCAACGTCCCTTATGGCACTGCGCGGTCGAAACTCGAACAGACGTTCTGCTCCCTGACGTCTGACTGCGGACCCAGGATCATTCGGTCACTTCGCAATGCCTCACATGCTACAGCCCTAGCCCTAAACCATCACGGTCACTGCCATCGCCCTCCGTGGCGCGGCGCCGGTCGCCCTTCCCGCCCTGCCACCCATAGACGTCATCCACATGTTGTTCCACTGCCAGACGTCACATCCTTGCTCGCCCGCGAGCCAGTCCTCGCGTCAACGACGATCTTCAGCGGTCAGGGTGTCTGTTTCATTGTCGCGACGGATCGCCTGCACACCGCGACCGGCGTCTCGCCTGGAAACATCATCTGCCACTCCTCTGCCGAGAACTCGCGCTGAACCATACGGCAAGCGGCCTTCCCCCAGGAGGCCCTGTCCATGTCCACGAAGAAGACGTCGCCGACGACACTCGCAAGCATCAACTTCTTGCCGTCCGGTGCAAAGGTGACTTGTATCAGCGCCTCGTCAGCGATCGTCAGGCTGGCCATCGGTACTCGGGATGTCAGATCCCACAGATGCAGGCGCCCCTCCTGGTCACCCGCCGCGATGAGCCCCGCTCGGGCCGACACACCGAGACTTGCGGCGCCCCCACCAAGGCGGCGGGCACGGAGGGCCACCGGCGGCTCGGACGCCGACATGAGGGACACTTCCGTGCCGGCACTTGCCCCGGCACCGCTCGCAATCAGCGTGTCCGCTCCGTCAACGCGGGCGACCACCGCTGCGGCGCCCTTCAGCAGAGCCCGAGGGCTCTGAATCGGCGGGAGACGGCCGAAGTCGACCGTGATCAATCTTCCATCGTCCAAGGTGACGTGCACTTGGCCTTCGTCCAATCCCGCGACCATGGCGCGCGCCACCTCAGGCAGCCGCGTCTCGCCGAACGCAGTCTCGCCGGTTGCCGTCGTTTCGAATCGGCGCAGGACCCGCTCTTCCGTGGCAAAGTAAGCGTATCTGCACGATGCACTGAGAGCCAGGACATTGATGCCACGCGCGTCCCGCTGTAGCAACCTGGGCCTCTCATCGAGGCCCAGGCGCATCCAGAAGAGTCCACCGCCCCGAGTCGTCCACGCAACACATCGCCCGTCGGCCGACAGGGCCGCGTCGGTTACGAGGCGCGGCAGCAGTTCAACGAATCCTTCGGCGTCCGGCTTGGCCTCCTCCCCAGAGACCACGTAGCCTCCGGCGACGGATTCCGACAGCGTCCTCAGATCACCCGCTGTGCGCCATCCTGTGCCGTCCTGAACGTAGTACCCGGCCGCGTCCTCGGTCGTGGTCACGACCATCGCGTGCCCCGCTCGTGGATCCCACCCCGCCGCGAGAATCTCCCCGCCCGGCACGGGCGGATGGTCGACCACCGGAGACTTGCTCAGGAGATCCCAAACCGCCACGGTTCCGTCGGCGCTTCCCGTCGCCGCATAGCGGCCGCTTGGAGAGAGCGCGGACGCCAGCACTTCCCTTTCGTGGCCCTGAAGCGCGATGGCATCCGACTGACCCATCGCCGGCGTGAACGACACCCGGCCGGACGCGTAACCCAGGACCAACTGGTCGGTCTGCACACGCGGGCCATACTCCTTTCGCGGGCCGACAGTCGCGCTCGAAAGGAAGTCCCCATCGACCCGACTTCGCTTGACCTCTCCCGTCCGCGGGACAAAGTGGGTCTGCATGCCGCCCTTGTCGATGGCCCGTAGCGTGCCGTTTCGCGCAAACTCGAGTGACACCGCTTCCCCGGAAGCCGCCGTCGTAAAGCCGGATGCTCTCGAACCACTCGCGGCATCGAAGAGGTAAACCGGTCCGCCGTTGGTGGCTGCCGCGACCACCGAACCCTCCGAAGAGAATGCAAGCGCCGTCACCCGCTGGTCGTCGAACTGGACCGTCCAGTGGACCGCGAGGCTCTTGCGGTCAAGGACCGTGAGCCGGCCCCGATGGTCGCCCACCGCGATACGTCCATGGGTGTCATCGACTCGCAGAGCAATGACGGGCCAGGACTGGGTTGATTCCGCTGCACCGGAGGCCGAGTTCCGACGCGGGACATTCACTGCAACAGCGGCACTGCGAACTTCACCCCCCTCTCCAAGCACGAGAACACGCCCGTCCAGCGTGCCGGCCCAGACCTCTCCGGACGTCGGATCCACGTCGAGAACCTGAACCGCGTTCCCATCCGGCAGGCGAACTTGCAAGCTTTGACCGCCGTCCAGGCCGAATCGCCGCACGGATCCGGAAGCGCCTCCGACGTAGACATACCCATTCGACTCATCGAAGGTCAACGCAGTGACCTCTTCGCTGCCGAGACGCAGGTAGTGCCTCAGGTACGGCAGAGCATCCACGCGCTCGACGAGTGCGCCTGCTGCCTCTGCGGTTTCCGACACAGCGTACGAGTGAATACCGAGCAGCAAGCTCCGGTCGGGCGACGGGGATTGCCTTGCCTCCGCAGCAAGGAATCGCGACAGCGCGATACGTCGGGAATGCTCCAGACCAACTGCGAGTAGAGATATCACCACGATTGTGAGAGCAGCCACCACGCCGAAGTTTCTCAGGCGGGTCGCGCGGGCCTGCGTCGCCTCCGCAATGAACGCTGCAATGGAGACGCCAGACATCAAGTCCGGCTGCGTCTGCAACAGAAGCTGTGCGGCCGCCAGTTGTTTGCCGCGATAGGGGATGCTCTTGTCCTTCCGCTCCGAACGCTCCCAGCGCGCGGCGTCCCGTCTAACCTGATAGGGGGTGAGCCGCGGCGGCCCCACTCCCGGCGAAACGGGTGAGCCCTGCAGGGCTGCTCTGAGTTTCTCTATGGCGACTTCGTCGATCACACCCGCGCGGAAATCTGCCCAGTTGATCTCGGAGAAAAGCGTTCCCTCTCCGAGACGGCGCATATCCTCGTCCCGAATACCTGACAGCGCGACCGGAATCACTTTGTACGCCGGGTCACGACGGTACCGCTCCATGGCGCGCTCGGCTTCCCAGAGGTGGGTCGGCCCCCATCCGTGAGCTCCGAGGAAGATCGCGCATCCTGTCGACTGCGCAAGCGCATCCTCTATCCAGGGCAGGAAAGCCTCCCCCGTCGGGATCGAGTAGGTATCGAGAAAGTGCGGAATCCCGAACTCGAGTTCCAGGCCTTCGGCCACCTGACGGACGACGTCCTTGTCACGCGAGTTGTGGCACAGGAAGACATCGATGGCCATGGGCTATGTGCGCCCCTTCAGAAGGTCGAGACACCCGCAACCGCATTCAGCACAACACCGGCCGGCCGGTCCGTCATCCTCCCGCAGCGGAACTCGCGTCATTCGACCCAATTCACTTCGCCGCCAAGCAGAAGGCCGGATCGAAGTGCTCCTCCTTCACCAGCCTCTGGCCTGCCAGCCGGCCCATACGATCCAATTCGGGGATGTTGCCCGGCTTGTCCATCGCTTCCAGAGCCTTCAGCTTGCCTGAGTCGATGGTCTCGCCCAACCGCTCGGCTAACCAGTCTGGCTGCAGTAGAACGTTGTAGCGCAGATACGTGCACATGGCCGTTCCGCCAAGAACCGGCTGAGCTTTGTCCATTTCGCGATTGATTCGACGAGCCGTCGGGCTGACCGAGAGCCACTGCATGATGCTCTCGACCTGATCGGCACAGTCTTCCATCAGTGCCGTCAGCGATCGAAGCGCGTGGACAGCTGTGATGCTCTGAAACGGACTGGCAAGCCCGATCTCCGGGTTGGCTTTGCCCGTCCCGACCGAGACGATCTGAAGATTCTTCTCACCGACGCCCCATCCGAGACGGTAGCCCTCCATCGTCGCCATCATGAGAGCCAGAAGTGTTGGGTTGTTCGACGGGCTGACGCCGCCGTCGACGAACTCCCCTGTCAACGGCTTCATGGCGCCTTCTGCCCGGCCGATCTCGATCATCTCTGGGTCGAAGTAATGCGGCGCTGCCGTGCTCGCCCGCACGACCTGCCACAACGGGTAGTGCTTGTTCGGGATGGTGGTGGCCTTCGTCCCACCGTTGAAGTACTTCGCGTTCGGATTGTTGGAGAACGGCCAGTCGCTGCCAGTATCCAATCGCTTGGCGACGACGACGAGACCCGTCAAGAAGTCGTGGCTCTCCAGCGTACGCTCACCAAATACGCCCTTCAGTGCTTTGCCGACAGAGGCGGCATCGTACTTTTCGTCAATCACGCCGAAACTGAACAAGCTGCGCTTGAACAAGGTCTCGCCAAGCCGGAGATAGTGACCGTGGACCTGATCCACAGTCATACCGAGCGACAGCGCCGCCGCGATGATCGCGCCGGTGGAAGTCCCCGCGATGAGATCGAAGTAGTGTCCAAGGCGGAAGTTGGGGTCGTTCCCGTGCCGTTGGCGAAGCAGCGCCTCGATCTCTCGCAGCATGCCGAGCGTCAGCACCCCGCGCAGGCCCCCGCCGTCCAGACTCAGAATGCGTTTGGGGCCAACGTTCGGATCCAGGTGTTCCTCGAAACTCCGGTACTGCGCCATTTTCCCTCCCTGTTGGACAGTCTGATCGGCATGACCAGGAAGGCACCGGGCGTGGGCAAACTTGCCCGAGGCATTGGTTGATCATGAATGCGGTGAACGAAACGGATGATATCGCCCCCCGTGCGCCCGGACGGCCACACGCACCGCTTCGCTCGTCCCTGACCGTCCCGCTGTGGTCAGCGCCAGTGCTTCATCACCACGCCGGGAGCCGCAGCGACAGCCACGCGCATGAAGTCCCGATTCAGCACCCAAAGCTTGGGCAAGGTCTTCTTCAGCAATTCCGCGTTTCCCGTGTTGAGTGCCTTCGTGAGATCGCCTTCCTCGGTCCGCAGGACCTCCCACTCCTTGTAGATTCGCGCGATCGTGGCACGATGCGACTCATCCTCGACTTCTTCCAGCACCAGGCTCGGATCCAAGGTACCGCTGACCATCCCTTCGGTCTCCATACGGACGAGCAACCGCTCGAACCGCTCCACGTCCTCGCTGCTGCGTATGCCTCCCTGGAACTGCTCGAGGAGCTCCCAGCGGAAGCGGTGGCTCAGGCGCACCGTCGTCATGAACGCGTCCAGAGCCCTCGGCACGTTGCTCACGCGAGCCACTAGTGACGGAGTGAAGGTAACGCGTACGGAGAACGGCCCGGCCGTACTCCGGCTCATCGAACTCAGGTGGGGGTGGAAATCCCTTCCCTCCTCGAACGCGCAGAAGGATGTCCGGACGGGCGTCGGAACTCGTCCTGCCAGAACGTCCTTCACGGCCTTTCCGAGTTCCGAAATCCACGCCTTGCCGTGGCGTTCGTCGTAGATTGCCTTGATGACGTCCCCGAACGGGCGACCGACGGCCGCCTTGTCCGACACGCCGAAGATCTCCTCCGCGCCTTTACAGCTGAGCACCTTCGCATCGAGGACGCCGGGAGGCTTGCCGGTCGCGCTGGTCATCCCCGATACGTCCAGCTCGACGTACTTCACGAAGAACTCCCATTCGACAGGTTTTGCCGACTCGCGAAACTCGCGTGCCACCTCTTCAGCCGCTGCTTGCACGGTGTCGTCTCGCAAGTGCGGGTTGACGGGACCCCACCCGGGAAGCTGATTCGGCTCTCGCATCAGCTGATCGAACATCTGGAACATTTCGTCGACATTGCCGACGAACCCGTGATAGTCCTCCAACTGCTCGGGGCGCGCCGCCCCCGGCCGCGTGACGACGATCAGCAGGTCCGTGGCGGTCTTCGACCCCTCGAACACCGCCGCCTCGTACAGCGGCCAGCGGCTGCCGGTCTTCTCGTCGGGCAGGATGGCGATGAACCAGTTGGACCGTTTGATCTTGGCGATCATCGTCTGCCGCCACTGCTCGCCACCCGCGTTGTCCCGCCGGTCGGTGAAAGTGTGGACGTCGAGCCGATCCGATCCGAACTCCTCGAGGCGACCTTTGAGGCAGTCGGCGACAGCCGCGTCTTCTTCCTGATAGGCGATGAAGACCGTAACCGCGTTCTTCTTGGCGTCCAGCCCCTTCACGATGGAGCGGACAGTCTCCTCGAAGTGAAGAGTCTTGAACTTCCCACGAATGTAGTCCACGGCCTTCTGCGCCAGCGCCTCTCGTTCCACGCTGGACTTCGTCAGCGCCCGGACTCTCGGGTCCTTGAGAACGCGATCGATATCGACTTCTGTCATGGCTTCACCCCATAGGCTCCGGCGCGAGGCCGCACTCAGGCCGAATGGCCCTCGATGCCATCACTCCACGCGGGCCGCATGATGAAGCCATGGTCCGTGAACCACCATAACTCGAAGGTGCTACGGCGTGCACGTCTCGGGAGCGCCTCTCGCCACCACACCTCCATACTGTTTATGCCGCCTGGGTCTTCGGCGCCAGGGCCGAGTACACCAGGCCGTCAAACCCCGTAGCGCAAACGCACGACGGCGGGATTGAGTTTCCCGAACCCCCTCTGCACGACTGTGGCCGATTCCCAGTTACCGCAAAACGTTCGATTCCTACGACCGTGCTCCTCGTCGATATACTCCGACCCGACCCCGCTCCCGCGTCTCACCACATGCCGACCACCATCTTCATCAGCTATGCGAGCGACGACCCCGATTGGCCCGCTGAACAGGTCCTGAAGCTGGCGACCGCGTTGCGTGACAAGGGCGCGGAGGTGCTGCTGGATCGCTGGGAAGTCGAAGCTCGCGGCCGACGCCTGTCGGATGGCGAATGGCGGGCCTGGATGCGCTCTGGCCTGGACCGCGCCACCCATGTACTTTGCCTGGGCTCCGCCCGGTACGTGGAGCTTTGGCACCACTCCCGCGATGGGCCCCGTGGTCGGGGCATCGCCTTCGAAAGCTTCGCACTGGCTCAGCAGTTGTACGACAGCAAGCAAATGAATGACGGTCGAATCTGGCTGTATCGGGCAGCGGATGCACCGGAGCCTGCCGACCTCAAGGGCCGCTGTCCCGTCTACCTTGCACCGGGAGATGAATCGGAACTGATCGGGCATCTGAGCGGATCGGCCCCCTCCACCGCACAGGGCGCCTGGGCACGACGCCTGCGCGCGATGCTAGACGACGAACGCACGGCGCTTTATGTACCCCTGTCGGGCCAGCAGCGTGCGCGGGCGCCCAATCCCGTCCTGCTCCCCCAATCTACGTCCAAACGCGTCAGCGAACACCTCCGCCGTTTCATGCCAGCCCAGGAGACCGAGTACGAAGACATCCTGGACGCCGTCACGCCGTCGACCCGCGCTCTCGTCTTGGGCGAGCCCGGCGCCGGAAAGACGTTCGCCCTGCTCAAGGTGCTGGAGAGAGATCTCGACGAAGGCAGGGCGCCGATCTGGGTCAAGCTCAACCATTGGCTGGATGGTGACCTCACGTTCGAGGCCTTTGTGGCGCGGGAGGCATCGGATCTCGGGCCGTCATGGGTCGACATCGCGACGAGTGGGTACGGCCACCTCCTCCTCGACGGCTTGAATGAACTCCCACTCGAACACGCAGCTTCCCAGCGCGAGCGAATCGTCGCTTGGCTGAGCGAGCATCCGAAGTGCCCGGTGCTCCTAGCCTGCCGTGAGGAAGACCTGCCCGCCGGGGAGTTCGACTGGATCGAGGAGCGGTTGGTGGTTCGGCCCCTGCGCGGACGGCAGATCCGCCAGTTCGTCGACAACTACTACGACTCGGTGGACGCCACGGCGAGCACGGCGCTGTTCTGGCAGCTCATGGGCGGGGAGGCGTTGCGCGAGCTATGGACAGACAAACCCGCGTCGGTGGACGACAACCGCCTCGATGATTTCGTCGCTGGTGTACCCGATGGCGCCCCTTGGCTGCCCGAGGCTCGACGATCCGTGTGGACAGTCGCCTGCGACGATCCGAGCCGGCCCTATCCGCTGGCGACGAACCCGTACCTGTTGCTGATGATCTTGAGCGTCTGGGTACTGGACCGTGGTACTCCGGTGCGTCAACGCGTTGATCTATTCGAAGCCTTCACGAGCGCTCGGCTGGCCGATGAGATCGAGAAACGACACGACCCCGCCGACGAAGCCGACGTCCAGAACTGGCTGGCTACGCTGGCCGCGCGCCTCCAACGGGTTGCGGAACGAGCGAAAGAGCAACGGGACGCCGCGATCGTCTCCATCGCCTGGCGCGATCTTGCAGATACCGAGCGCGGCATGGTCTCCCTGGCCATGGGAGCGGGCGTGCTACGGCGCGAAGGCTCGCAGTTGCGATTTCGCCACCAACTGCTGCAGGAGTTCTACGTTGCACGCTACCTGCATGACGCGCTGATCAAGGGCGAGTCGTCCCTGCTCGACGCCACCTGGGGCCCCGACAGTCCGCTCTGGGAACGCAGCGGCTGGAAGCAGCCGTTTCTGCTGCTGGCGGAATACCAGCACACCGCGATCCCTGACCTCGCGCGTGCCCTCGTACGCGTCCAGCCAGAGGTCGCAGCCGTCGTGTGGGAACAAACCCGCACGCGCGCACCGGCCGTGCTGTCGGATGAGTTGGCCGAAGAACTGAGTGCCGCACTCCTGACGAACATGCTCCCGGCCAAGCCCAGCCCCGACTTCCCCAAAAGGGAGGCCGCCTTCGGCCGGGCGATCGCACAGATGCGCCGGCTGGATGGCAGTCCGATGGATCGGCGGCGCGGTGTGTGGGGTTGGCATGACAGCGCCTCCAACCATACTGTGGTCGATATTGACTGGGTCACCATCTCGGCCGGCCCGTTCATCTATCAGGGCAACGCCGAGGAACTGAACGCCTTCCAAATCAGTCGCTACCCAGTTACCGTGAGCCAGTTCCGCGCCTTCGTCGATGCCTCGGACGGTTATGCCCAGGACCGCTGGTGGGCAGGGTTTCCAGATGAAGCACGAGCACCGTGGCTGCAGAGCTTCTCGTTTGACAACCACCCCTGCGAATCGGTCGACTGGTGGCAGGCTCAGGCCTTCTGCCGCTGGTTGAGCGAACACCTCGGGCTGCCGGTGGTGCTGCCCACCGAGCGCCAGTGGGAGCGCGCGGCGGCAGGTGGGGGACGAAAAGCTCGCACCTATCCGTGGGGAAACCGGTGGGACTCGAGCCGAGTGAACGCCGAGTCTTCTCTGGGCCAGACGTCCGCAGTGGGAATCTATCCGCGGGGTGCAACCAAGAACAAAGGCGTGCACGATCTGTCCGGAAACGTCTGGGAATGGACGGCGGATACGCACGATGGGAGTAAGGCAGCAGACGACGCATCCGACGTCCCGCGGGTGTTTCGCGGTGGGTCGTGGGGCCGCACTTCCGGAAGCTGCCGCACCGCCTGCCGCCTCCACGACCTCCCCGGCATTCGCAGCTACGGTCTGGGTTTTCGCGTGGTGTGCTGCCCCATTCAGGAGCCCTGAACCCTGCCGGCGCGCTGCGCGCCGGAGCTTTCTTTGCGGGGGCTTGGCTGCCATACTCCCGATGCAGCTTCGGCTGTGCGGTCTCCCGTTCGTAAGCGTCCGGCCATCCCCTCTTGATCGAACCGGAGTCGACGATGACGATGGTGTCCACTTAACTCATAGGTGGACACCATGGCACAAATCAGTCGCGGTGAGCGTCGGCGGCACAGTTCGGAACTGAAGGGCACTGAGCCGAATCAGAGCGATCGGCAAGAGGGAATCGCCGGACGCTTAACACCCGACTACCAAGATCATGAAATCTGAAAGAAGCTCCCCTATCGCCTAACCGCGGCACCTTGCAGGACGCTGAGAACTGTCCTGAGCGAATCTCCCTGCAGATTTATAGCCAAAGCAAGCAGGATCTCCAAATTGGCCTTTTCGCGCCACTGCTTAGCCACCCGCAAACTTGCTCCAAACAGTGACACTCCAGTTCCAGAAAGGACCAACTCGCCATGAGGGAGATAAGAAAAGAAAAGAATTCCTACGAACATCAGAAGGTATAGAGCTGCCACCAGACTTACTGACAGTCGAAACCATCGGTCGTTTCTCCTGCAGGCGGCCTCTACATCTCTCTTGAGTTCACTCAACCGATCGAATCTGTCCGGACTAATGCCGTCCAATTCACCCAAGGGAGCCGCATCTCTGTCCGCGAACTTCTGAAGCAGCTCCTCATATCTCATCTTGGAGTTCTCATCGCCGATGCTGCATTCCGTACGCGTACAAGAGCGTCACCGTAAAGCGCTGGCTCCACCGACAACTCCCTCACAACTTGAATAAAGATCATGAGTCGGCTCTTTGCCGATGCGAGAAACTGATTCATAACTACGGTAGAGTCCGGAAACATTTCCTTGATCGCTTCCCCCAGAACAGTCGATCTGCACATAGTCAAGTCGATCACCCCACTGTAGCCACGAGGTAGCTCTCCAACGAATCGCTCTGCCGAAACGATACCGTCTGCCAACTCTATGTGAGACGTTCGACATAGATCGGCTGTACCGTCAGATTGATTCACCTCAGTTCGACGCGACGGACTCTGCAGTTCAACCGCCAAGTCTCCATCACCATGTGACGGACATCTGGCCCCGCCCTGCCCCTGCAGCGGATCCAATGCAGCTCCATCTGTCCGAAACTCTTCTGGCATCCTGAGAACGCCTGTCGAGGCGATCTGACCTCCCGGCGATGCGTCTAGCCGACTACACCAATGCGCCACCAAAGTACATACGTGAAAATTCGTTAGTGTAGAGGAGACTTCGTTCAATCTGAGTTCACGAAAAACCGTAACTCCCAGACGCTCGGCCTCATCAGCTACGTAGTTGGCAACACTAGCTGTCGACTGATATACATTCCACAATCCCTCTCTACTGAGGCCAGGCGATCTTCGAAGGATGGAGGCCACGTAGTCGAAGCGACATGGGTCCGCACGCATCTTGAAGAGACTCTCCTTCGTTAGCGGGATGCAGATTGCTAACGCAATCTGCTCCGGACTCACGACTGTTTGCAATGGCCTGATCCCTCACCAGCAATATAGACATCGCGCGAGTCGATGTCGACTTTCAGATCGAAGACGACGTCATTGACACCATAAGCCACAGCAAGTTGGCCGAGATCTTTCGCGAGATTTGAACGAATTCGCCTTGTGGCGTCCGAAGCCGAGATCCCGATGGGCAGTGCCTGCAAGATACGGTCGATCAATCGCATGAGAGCCTGCATGAAATCTCCCGCAATACCATTTCCCTTTCCAAACACCCTAACCGTCCAATGCGCCAACTGAGTACCACCGTCAAGCTCCGCTGAGAAACCGACGCGCGCCGCACGCTGCTCAGTGCCAAGCTCTCGCACCGTTACGCCACTAAAGTCGACCTTTCGCGACAACGCCTTCATAGCAACCACCACATCCCCAGCTTGATCTACTCTAGTGAAGTACATGCTGGACCTCAGCGTACGCGCTTCGACTGTCTGTCTTAATGCAGCAATATCGTCCTGGTTCATTCCTTGGACGACGATCTGCAACTCTCTCCCCTTGCTCAACGTCACAAATTTACCGATAAAGTCTGAAGCGGCTACCGACCCTTTCACATGGATCGCGTCAGCCGCCCCAATAGCAAGAATCCGAAAGGTCGACGCGCTCTTCAGCTTCTTAACATAGATACTGTACTCGTTCGTTGCCCGAATAGCTTCTAGCGTATCAACTTCACTAGCGTCTATGGGCATCGTCTTATGCTTCGCGCCCGTTGTCACTTGCCCGAATACTACGGAGCAATGATCTTGTCCAGAAACCAAACCACTGCAGGACAACGATACTAGAAGAACCAATGCCCCAATACACCGCAGCCACCGCGAGTATCGGACGCCAAGGGCGTCTCTCACCTGATTGCGATCTGACGTTCGAATTTTGCGAGTCATGAGTCTCATGCCCCCTCTTGAAGAGCTAAACATCACTTTTTCAAGCCACAAGGCGAAGCGCGGTAACTGCACATCGGGCCAAAGCACTCTGACCACCGACAGCCGCCTTCAAGGTAGTAAGTAGTCCATTGCCCTGCCACACGTTCCGGTTCCGCCCCAAACCTTAGACGCAGTGTACACATCATGCGAACATGCTGAGTTTTCTTGTCAAGAAATCATTTCCGCTACCAACCCGTCATAGTTGTCGGGGCGCCGATGATTTGGGCTGGAGTCAAACTGCTGTGCGCCAGAACGAACCGAGAAACGATGCTTACCTTCAACTTCTCCACGTGCAACGCCCTTCAAGTCTTTTCGCAGACTTCTTTTGTGGTGAGTCTTTGCGATAAACATCAGTCCTTGAAATCACTTTTGTCCAGCATATTGTATTCGGCGGTCGTGACGTCTGATTCCTGACATACTGCCCCCGAACAACTGATACGCTCTGGGAACCCGTCGACGACTTCGGATAGCGTTCCTCCTTTGATCACATAAATCGGAATCGTCGTCGTTCGCAACAAATCTGGGTCGACGAACATCCGCCCCACATTTTCTTCTGAGTTCATCGTCTCGGTTGCCCACATCTCAGATTGCCGTCCTTGCTCTACTTCTCTCTCCACTGCTTTTTTGAACTCATTCTCGTACACTAAGAACAGGCTGTACTCTCTCGCCAAGCTTGAGTTACTGGAGGCTCGTTGCAAGAATTTCTTGCTGAACGGACACCAAGTTGCAAGAACGACTATCTTGAAATCTTCCGTCCCGACGATACTGCGAACATCGACGTATTCATCTACGAATGGTTCGCCATGATCGAACTTCAATTTCCCGGCACGGAAGTCTGCCGACGCGGAAGGCTGTGCGGGTGGCGCGAGAGGTGGTGCGGGTGGCGCGATAGGTGGTGCGGGTGGCGCGGGAGGCTGTGGGGGTTCTATTGGTTCCTCAACTTTATCGCACGAAGTCAAAAGCATCAGCACTGCAGCGGCCCCAACTACGCGGAGCGCGCGAAGAAAGTTATCTAACTCAGGAACTCTCAAGGTCACCTCGCTGTGTAGAGAATGGGGGCATGACCTGCCCACCGTTTATAGCACCAGCTAGAGAATTTGGGCATGATCTGCCCACCGTCATTTAATGCCAGCGCCTAGTTGAGACTGGCCCCCTAAGTGGATGAGACTGGATGCTGCTGCTTGAACTGCTCAGGGGTCAAGTAGTCCAGTCGGGAATGAGGCCGGACGGTGTTGTAGTGCACCCGCTAGGCTTCGATCACTACCTTCGCCTCCGTGCGACTGCGGAACCACTCGACGCTCAGGCACTCGTCGCGGAACTTCCCGTTGAACCTCTCGTTGTTGCCGTTCTGCCAGGGCTTACCGGGGGCGATGTGGGCGGTACCAATCTCCGCCTCTGCCAACCAGCGTAAGACGGCCGCGCTGACGAACTCCGGGCCGTTGTCGGAGCGCAGGTACCGAGGAGCGCCTCGTTCGCTCACGAGCTTGGCGAGTACCTCGATGACGCGTCCGGAGCGAACGGAGGCACCAACGTCGATGGCGAGGCACTCCGCGGTGAACTCGTCGACAACGGTCAGGCACTTCAAGGTCTGCTTGCTGGCGGTGGCATCGAACACGAAGTCGTAGGCCCAGACCTGATTCGGGCCGTGCGCTGGAAGTGGTCTCGGCCGAAAGCTCGACACGCGCCAGCGGAGTCGTCGTTTCGGCACTTGTAGCTTCGCTTTGCACCAAAGCCGCCATGCCCGCTTGACGCCCATCTTGTGCCCCTCCCGATTCAGGAAGACTAGAACCCGCCGGTATCCTTAGCGCGGATACTGTGCCGCCAGTCGCTTCATGGCTTCCGCGGCCGGCGCATCCTTCACCGGCAGCGTCGGCTCCCGACGCGCCGCAGAACGCGCAATTCCGATCAGTTCGCACGCCCGACGCTGGCTGTGGCCCCGTTCAACGCGAAAGGAAACCTACTCAAGGCGAGCCTGCCAGTTCACCACTTTTGGCGATTGAGCACCTTGAGCGTGTCGATCGCCATGACGTGCTCCGCGACTAGGCGCTTGGGAGCGGCGTTCTCGGCCTCGAGCGCCCGCAGCCGCTTGATCTCTGCGGGCTCAATCTCGCCGAAGTGCTTACGCCAGTTGTAGATGGTCTGCTCCGAGACGCCATGCTTCTTCGCGGTCTCGGCGACCGAGCTTCGGTCGGCTTCCCGTAGGATGGCGAACATCTTCTCTTCGGTGAAACGGCTCTTCTTCATACGCTCCTCACTGGGATCGTCGGGGCCATTGTCTCAAGGTACCGAGGGCCTCCAAAAGGAGGCAGATCACTTGACCTTGCTCTTGTCTTTGCTTGTCATTGATCACGTCAACGCAAATGACACAAACTTTGCCGGGCACTCGAAGTCTGGCTACAACACAACATGTGACTAATTCATAACTCCTTCACGCCATCACTGTCAAGGATTAGTCAATCGATCGTATCTGCCGTCTGCTTAACCGTGTCAACGTCGCATTGGAATGATGCGGCGCAGCACTGCTTACTGAGACGGTGCCTGTCTGACCGTCTCGATCAGTTCTTCAGCAAGGTGGTTGCCGCTACCCGCCGCCTGACGGGAAGCTATGACGCGTGACGCCGCGACGCCATCAGCTTCACCGAGTTCGACACCGCTATCAGCGGCTGGTGAAGCACCTCCACTACGCTGACACTTGGGGTTTGCGCGCCCATATTCTCTCCCGCTTTCCGCTGGAAGGCCGCTTTATAAGAAAGTCTTTGCGAACGTCCGGCTAGCGGAGCGCTGCGCGCCCCGCCAAGGTCTAGCCCGGAAATTTCATGAGGTAGGAGGCGAGACCTCCAAAGCCTGAGGCTTTCCAAGCATTTGCGGATGTTTGGGAGGAGGCTTCGCCATCTCAGAGTGTACCGGTAGTCGGATCGATTTCGGACGGCTTGGACGCCGGGTGATCGAGGCGGATTTCTCAGGTGGGGATCTGTCCAGCGACGGGAGGGCTGATGCTGCTGCGGCGAGTCGACGAGCGCATGGGGCTGACGCGTATAGCGGCCGCGAAGTTGTGCGATCCGCGCGATCCGGGACCCATCCGTCATTCGCTGCGGACGTTGTTGGCGCTGCGCATCTACGGGCTGTGCTGCGGCCACGAGGATCGGAACGATCACGGGCGGCTGCGCGAGGATCTGGTGATTCAGACAGCGGTGGGCGGCGATGAGGCGCCGGCCAGCGCGCCGACGCTCAGTCGGATGGAGACGCGAGCCACGCGGGAGAAGGCGTTGGCGCTGCACGAGGTGCTGATCGAGCAGTTCATCGCCGCGCACGAGCGCGCTCCGAGTGGTCTGGTGCTCGACGTGGACGCGCCTCCGACTGCCGCTGCACGGGCAGCAGGATCTGAGGGAGCTCCACCGCCACTACGACCAGCACTGCTACCTAACGCTTTACGGGTTCTGCGGGCGGGCGATGCTGGCGTGCTACCTGAGGCGAAGCCGCATCGACGGGAGAAGAACGTCACGGCGGTGCTGAAGCTGGTGATCGGACGGCTGCGCCGGGCGTGGCCGGGGGTGCCGATCATCGTGCGGGGGAATTCGGGATACTGCCGGGAGCGGCTGATGCGCTGGTGTGAGAGTCAGCGCGTGTGCTACGTGCTGGGGGTGGCGCGCAACGCGCGGCTGGAGTACCAGGTCTCGATGGTGGAGCAGGCGCTGGCCGAGCAGACCGCCGCCAGCGGCATCAAGCAGCGCGAGATCGGCGAGTTCACCTGCGCCGCCCAGGGCTGGGCGCACAAGCGACGGGTAATCGCTCGGCTGGAGTAAGGAGCGCAGGGCAACAACCCGCGCTTCGTGGTCAGCAACAGTGCGGGGCAGGCCGATGAGCTCTACGACACGCTGTGCTGTCAGCGCGGGGAGGCGGAGAACCGGATCTAGGAAGCGCAACTCGATCTGTTCGGCACCCGGGCCAGTTGCCACAAGTTCCTGGCCAATCAGTTCCGGCTGCTGTTGGCCGCGCTGACCTACACACTGATGCACCGGCTGTGCGCTGGCGCTCCGGGCCACCGAGCTGGCCAATGCGAGCGCGGCGACGATTCGTGTTCGCCTGCTCAAGATCGAGGTGGCGATGCTCAAGAACACCCGGCGGGTGCGGCTGATGTACGCCTCCCATCACCCGCTTCGGGAGCTGTTCGCGCTGGCGGCCGCGCGCCTGAGCGGCGCCAATCGATAGAGCCCAAGAAGTGTTGACCCCGGCACGCTATAGACAACGGGGGTAGGGACTAGTGTCGCCTGCGCAGACGAAAGCACCCTCCGACTTCGTCGGATCGATCACGAACCTGTGCGATCGCGCAGTCAGACCCTATTGCCGGCCAATTCAAGCGGCTCGTGAAACATCCGGGCTAGGGCTCCTACGTTGGGCCGCAAACCACGCGAAAACCCAGACCGTAGTGGCGACCGCCCGGGCGGCCGTGGCCGCGATAGGTGGCGCGGCAGTCGTCTGCATCGAGACCCCACGACCCGCCGCGAACCGCCCGCGGGAGCACAACGTCCCCAGCGGATGTCGTCGCAGACTGGGCGTCAAGGTGATCCGAGTAGGCGCTGGCCGTCCATTCCCAGACATTGCCGGAGAGGTCCGTCAACCCCAGAATTGGCGCCGTGTCCCCGTCGGGAAACGCGCCCACTGGGCTTGTCCGCCGCAGGTGGGCAGGATCGGCGTTAATCTGGGCCAGCAACGGCTCGTCGCCCCCCCACGGCCACCGATGGGCCGATTGCCCGCGGGCGGCCGCCTCCCACTCCGCTTCCGCAGGCAGGCGCATGGGCTGCCCGCACTGCACCGACAGCCATCGACAATAGGCCTCGGCCTCGAAGAGGCTCACCCCGACAATCGGCTGGCCGGGTTGGTTGAAGCGGGCGTTCGCCCACTCGCTAGGCGACCGATGGCGCCAGGCGCCGTAGCCCCGATGAACGGCGTCTTCCGCCTCTTGTTCGGTCCACGCTGCGTAAGCACGGAGTTTCCCTTCGATGAAAGCCTCCGTTTCCCGGGGAAAGTACTGCTTCACAGCCGCATCGAAGTCCTCCCGCAGCGCCGCAATCCGTGCCCGCCACCAGGACATCCGCTCTTCGTTGGACAGTTCACCGCGCCACCATTGATTGGCAACTTCGCCCACCCACCACTGTTCGTCTTCGTAGCCCCCCGCATCAACGAAGCAGGCGAACTCGGCGTTCGTAACCGGCGCCCAGGCCATCGAAAAGGCCTGAAGATCGACGGAGATGACCGGCCGTTCATCGGAGTCGCCCTCTTCACTCCCCAACGTGTATCGCCCGCCCGGAATCCGGATCCAGTACGGGCCGTCCGCCACGAGATATCGAATACCACCCGGGCCGCGCCCCTCACGATATCGGGGATCACCCAGCGGACCGAGTGCCTCTGCGGCCTCGATGCGTAACCTGAGGTCCGTCGCGGCATCGCGACTGCGATGTACCAGTCGCCACCGCAAGTTGTCGAGGCATGGCGCCGCCAGGCGACCGCGCAGCGTCTCCGCGGCACGACCCGCGAGGGCAAGATTGACCTCCATCAGCGTTCCGATCCACGTGTCCGGTTCGGACGAAAGCTGCACCGCGAGCTTGATGGCCTCTTCCCAGGGGGAGACGCCAGGGCCGGGCAAGGGGTCCTGAACGGCTAGGCCCGAGAGAACAGTCGCCATCGGCGCGAGCTCGGGCGGCGCAATGCCTTCGGGGAGATCAGCTGCACTATCGCGGAGGCTCCGCGCCGCGAAGAACTCCTGCCAGAGCTGATGCGCGTATCGGAACCGCCCGGACAGCTCGGTCTCGGCTAGGCCTAGCGACTGCACGGCGGCGAGCCATGCCTCGCGTTGACGGGGATGCGTGAACCACAGCGCGACGTCCTTGTCTTGCACGCTCACCTCGGCGCCTCGCCCGGCGCGGTGCATGATCTCAGCCTGCTCGTCGAGCCCGGGAATCAGCGAGCCCTCCGCGGGCAGATCCAGCAGGTGTTCGCGCCAAAAGCGCGAATCATTGAGTTGCTTGCGATCGCGCTCGCTGAGCAGGCCGTCGCCGTCGAGCTCGCGTTTGCTGTGCCCGCGCTGCAGACGCTGCCAGATCAAGGCACTCAGCAGCTCGGCGCGTCCCTTGGCTGGTCGGCCGAGCGCAGCATGAACTTCGCACTGGGCGGCTAGGTTGAAAGGCAATTCGCATACCGCGTGAATCCCCTTGTCCCTCTCGATCGCCCGCCACAAAGTGTTGTCCAGACCGAGCCGCAAGGCGCAGTAGTGCCGCATCTGATCGGACGTCCACCGTGCCATTCGGATCTGACGTACCGTGAGCGTTTCGGAACTCAGTGATTCCGAATACTCCAATGTGCGCACGCTGAACAATGGAGCCGCCAACGGGTGCGCCGATTCGGAAGCAGCCCAATCCGCAAAGGCCCGCACCGCCTGGCGATAGGTCTCGCCGGGTTCGGCCTTCAGTTCGTTCAACCCATCGAGCAGAAAGCGCAGTTCGAAGCGCTCGGCAAGTTCAGCCAAGGACGGGAGATGCGGATATCGGGTGGTCCATTGGGCGTCCAGCCACTCCTGCGGCGCAGGGGAGCCCGCACTGTAGTCCGCGAGCCGTTGCCAGACACATAGCGAGGGCCGCTCGGTCCCACCGGCGATCGCCCGCAAGACCGCGCGAGCCTGCGTCAGTTCGAAATGCTGCAGTACGGTCGACTTGCCGCAGCCCGGGTCGCCGACCAGCACCCAGGCACCTACATCGGCATGTGTCGAAAGCAGTGTGCTCAGAGAGTCGTAACGCAGTTCCACCGAGAACCGCTCCGCTTCGCTGCCCGGGCCGTGGTCCACCAGCAGATCTAGATTCACGAACTGCCGGTCGAGGCGGCCGTGCGCGCGGGTTGACCAATACGCGTAACGCGACAGGAGGTAGGACCGAATGCCTCGCACGGGGCATGTGCGGACTCGGTCGACCAAGCTGTCGTCGAGGGGATCTTCGCTCTCCAGCAGGATGTCGAGCAGCCGCTGCTGATCGGGGTCTAGCGGGTCGGGGTTGGCAGCCTTCCCCCCTCCGCCAGCATTCGCGACATAGGTCGAGTCAAGGTACTGCTTGGTCAGCCACTCCCGCAGCCTGGGGCCGAACTGTGCTGGCAGATCGGCGGGACCCTCGTATTCGTTGATACCTCGAAGGATGGAACGGTCGGCGCCGCGACACGACTCCAGATAGCCCGACACGCGCCTGTGCTGACCAAAACGGTCTGCTGCTTCTGCAGAGGAGAGATTGACATCCAGTTGAAACGGGGTCACATCGCGATAGACCCAGACGTCTCTCACCTGCCCCGCCTGGGCAGCCGCGACGCCTCGTGTGATCTCCCACTCCGTCCCCGTCCAGGGATCGCCATCGGGCGAGAGCCCATAGTCAGCTTCGGGCAGGGGCGAGCCGAACACATGCCGAAACAGTCCCACCACCAGATGGCAGGCACCGGGGTCACCAGCGTAGGTGACGACATCGTTCTGAGGGTTGCGTAGAAAGGAACACGGCACGGGTTTCGCGGGGTCGTCCCACCGCACGAGTTCCACCCTGAGGCAGTCGCGGTAGGCCGGATCGGCGTTGATCGCTTCGACGGCCGAAACGATCTTCTTGCGCGCTTCCTCCGTGTCCTTCGGGGATGCGAGAAAGATGCGGATGGTCTTCTGGCTCATAGGGGCCGCAGTGCAGGTTCGAGATGAAGGCGACGCACGGGATGATGCCATGACACTCACCCGGTCGGCATGGTCGTCACGAGCACATGCGGTTTCGGGCAAAAAACGAACGCGTCATTGCGCTACCATCGCTTTGGAGTCTGCCGCGCCAGGAGGAGCCCGATGTTCCCGCATGTGCTCGAGATCTATGTCGTGTGGCACCCGGACGACGCCGAAGGGAAGAACGTCCTGCACGAGTTGGTCGAGCACTTCCACGGGTCCGCTTACTCGGGTCTCCTCAGCGGTGCAATCGAGGTCTTCGGGCGAAGTCGAGGTCTCGGGGATACCACGGACGTGCCCCGCTCGATTCCGTTCCCGGGATCGCCCTGGTACGGCGGCGTCGAACCGGCCCGCCACGTCGCGATCGTTCCAGTCCTCGGCAATGGACTTGCGGTGGCCGCAAAGAGCGCAGAGCGGCCTTGGCGCCGCTATCTGCAGGCGATATCCGATGCACAGGCTGCCACACCTCTCCAGTGCAAGGTATTCCCGCTGTTTCTCGAGACGGCACCGTCCAGCCGGGGCGTGCTGCAGACGTTGTTCCCGAACACGCAGCCGATCGGCGCTGCGGATCCGCTCGCGCCGGATCCTTCGCCGAAAGCGCTGCGTTGCCGGGATCTCGCGCAATCTATCGCGCAATGGATCGGGCCGGAATCCCCGCAACGCATCACCGTGTTCATCAGCCACACCAAGCGCTCCGCGCATGCGGAGGAAGGCGTCGGCCCCCTCATCGACGAAGTCCGTAGCGTCATCACCAGGACGCGGCTCCACGCCTTCTTCGACGCGCAGGATCTTCAGTCCGGTGACGATTGGAACAAGGCGTTGCGCAAGAACGCGGCATCCAGCGCCATGCTCGCCATTCGCACCGATCTGTATGCGACCCGAGACTGGTGCCAGCGCGAGATCCTGATCGCCAAGAATGCCGGCGCGCCAGTCGTGCTGCTGGACGCCCTCGATCGCGGTGAGCCCCGCGGTTCATTTCTCATGGATCACGTGCCCCGTATCCCTGTTCGGCGCACCGCCGACAGCGAAATCAGCGAGGATATTCAGTGCGCACTCAACCTGCTGGTCGACAAATGCCTGGAGCGCGCCGTGTGGCTGGTTCAGGGGCGGATCGCCATGGAGAACAAGACACTCGGCATCGATTGGTGGGCACCGCAGGCGCCCGAGCCCGTCACGCTCGTCGAATGGCTGACGACACAAGACACGCAGAGCGACACCGGCCCTTCCCGCGAGACGCTCACCGTCCTGCATCCCGATCCACCCCTGGGCGAGGAAGAGAAAGCCTCTCTCGCCAAAATCGTTCACGCGACCGGTGCGTTCGAAACACTCGACCTCGTCACGCCGCGTTCGCTCGCCGCGCGTTCCGACCCCACCCGACCCGCGAGTTCGCCGCTGCAGCCTGCACCAGCGCTAACGGGCAAGCGCCTGGCCCTGTCCGTTTCGGAAAGCGCGGATCTCGAACGATTGGGGTTCATGGAAGACCACTTTCGCCTCGCCCTCGCGGAGATCGCGCGAGCGATCCTCATCGGCGGTGGCAGCCTCGCTTACGGCGGCCATCTCCGACGCGACGGATACACTGTGTTTCTGATGAACGAGATCGAAAAGTACTGCCGGAGTGACCGCCCGATGCAGGTCTGCCTCGCGTGGACAGAACATCGCGAGTTGACCGACCAGGCCTGGAGCGACGCCATGATGGTCATGGGTACCACGGCAGAAGCCATCTTCCTCGACGTCGACGGTAAACCCGTGCGTCGAGGGGGCGGCAACCCACCTGCTGACGCGGCCGACATCCCCGAACGGTCACTGACGGCCATGCGTCGTTACATGGCGGACGCATTCGACGGTCGCGTACTCCTCGGCGGCAGGCGGCATGGCTTCATGGGTGCGATGCCGGGCACTGTCGAAGAAGCGATTCTGATGGTGGAAGCCCGCAAGCCGCTCTACCTTGCCGGCGGCTTCGGTGGCGCCACGCTGGACCTTGCTCAATGCCTCGACGAACGGTGCGGGGCCTTCTGTCCGCCGGATGGCGGTGCGCCGCCACACGACGCTCGGACGCTTGCTAGTTTGAACCAGTTCAGATCGATTGCTCGCGACGAGGGCTGGCAAGCTTTGCGAAACGGCTTGAGCGCTGACGAGAATCTGCGGCTGGCGGCGACGCACCGCCCCAGCGAAATCGCGGAACTTGTGTGCCTGGGGTTAGGGCGGTTGGGGGCGAATCAAGACTCATAGAGAGCTCGGCAGAGCGAAGGCATTGCCACTGCCCTGAGCGACCCTCGTATCGCCTTCGAGGTATCGACGCTTCCCCAGCGGATCACCAAGATGAGTCGACTGCAGAGCCACCCAGCGCCTTGCAGCAGCGAACTTCCATCATCGACTCTCTCGAGGATCCGAGCATGACAGCTGCGACTTCCGCACTGCGCTTCTGGTGTGACATGTCCATGGAGTGCATCCGGCGGGACCATACGCCTGGACTCACCTCCGGGGATCAGAAAGGCCCATTCCTCACGGCACGAGCGCTTGGCATGGCGCTGGCCGCACTCAATGACGCCCATGCTCATGCGTCCGGCCGCACGCCGTTGCTCAACGTCGCACCGCCCGGAACCCTGCCCGCGGTCGGTGCGGCCGGGGCATCGCTTGCCGCCGGCGCCGCCTGCGCTCAGGTGCTGAGAATGCGCTATCCGAATCAGGCCCACCTGCTCGAGCCCGCCTGGCTCCACTGGCTGGAGTACTTCGGCTTCGGCCCCGCAGGCGGTCCGACCGAGGCTGCCGGACGGGCGTTCGGAAATCTGTTGCACCAGCGAGGCGCCAACGACAGTACTGCCGCTGCTGCGGATCAGTTCAACCGCACCGGGGCACCGTACACGCACATGGCGCCGCCCAAGGATGCCGGGCAAGGCTTTGCCGGAGGCAAGTGGGGCACAGCTGCCCCACTGCTCGCAAATCGTGTCGCCAACTTCCCGCCTCCTCCGGGCCGGGTGTCGGCCTTTCAGGTGCAGCCCACAGCGCACTACGCGGCGGACTTCGCTCTCGTCGCCTCGAAAGGCGAGCACAGCCGAGCCAACGGCACGCGCACGCTTCCAGAAGAAGTGATCGGCATTGCGTGGGGATACGACGGCCCCGCGCAACTGGGCACGCCGCCGCGGCTCTATCTTCAGGTGATCCTTGCCGTCCTGGACCTGATCGAAGCGCGCTCTCCCGGCGCCCTCAGCGCGGAAGAAGAGTTGAGCGTCCTGGCCGGCGCGGCCATCGCCATGGCCGACGCGGGCATCGACGCCTGGCACTACAAGTACTCGCCCGACCACATGATGTGGCGCCCCGCGGTGGGGATTCCTGGCGCGCAGCACGGCAACGGTGTCGCCGACCCCAACTGGGAGCCCCTCGGCCGACCGGACACGAACGGTTCGGGCCGGCGCCTGACACCGAACTTCCCGGCCTACCCGTCCGGGCACGCCACCTTCGGTGCCGCCGCGTTCCAGCTCCTGCGCGTTTTCCTGGTCGAGAAGGGACTCGCAAGCTTCGACGCCAACGGAGTCGACGATATCCGCTTCCACTTCGTCTCCGACGAGTTCGACGGCCGCAATAAGGACCCCGTGACGATGCAGCCTCGCGACTACATCACGCTCGGCTACGAGAGTCTGTGGAAGGCCATCGTCGACAACTCGGTCAGCCGCGTGTTCCTTGGAGTGCACTGGCAGTTCGACGGCATCACGAAGCGCAACGGCGCCGGAACGGACGATGAGCATGGGGTTCCCGCCTCGCCTGCCGAGCTCGGCCGTACCGGAGGCGTCTGGCTCGGCGCGATGATCGCCACTCAGATCGCCGCAAAACTCGGTGTGTCGCCGGCGACGATTGCAGCCTCACGGATCGCGTAGTCGCCAATGCACGGGCACCCGTCTACGGGTGTCCGTGCGAAATCCCGCCTCTTGGACTCCACGCACGACAGATGCCGCTGAGATCGGCTGCCGCGGGACGACCAGGGAAGCGATTCGCTGCTCGCACGGCGAGGGGTTGCAACGAACGACCACGCGCCTCCCCTCGACCGCCCGTCACCAAAACTAGGTACGTCGTATTCGCTACATCCACACCCGCATGACGATCGACTAACATTGCGCGAAACCAAAGACGAGGAGACTTCCGTGGCCGACGCCCCCAAGACCGCCATCAAGCTGACTGTCAGTGGCCAACAGGTGGAGTCCCTCGAGTCCCTGCCTCCGCTGCCGGGGTGGGAGTCCGCGCTCTACACGCTCGCCTCAAGCCGCGCGGGCGGCGCCTCTCACGATGTTGAGCTTCCCGAGGACGGCTGGGTCGAGTTCGAGCTCGCCGGCGGCGAGCGCATTCTCGTTGCGGCAGACAACATCGGGACCTACCTGGGGGGCGCCAGCCGCGCCGGGGACGACGGCGGGTTCCGGCTCGGCGAATCCCTGCAACCCTCAGGTCGGCCAGGCGCAGACAGCCGCGGCATCCGCGACTGGGTGGTGAAGGCGCTGCGAATCGCCTGGCCGGCAAGCAAGAAGCCGGCGGCGCGCCTGCTCGCCGGGACGCTCGCCAGCGCCCTCGAAGCAAAGATGCTCGGTGGATACGCTCCGGGGTTCTACAAGGTCGGCAACACGCCAGCGCAGCTCGTCGCGGCGGATGCTCCGCCCAAGAGCACGGAACCCCTGCTCGTGCTCATCCATGGAACGATTTCTTCCGCCGATGGCAGCTTCGGCGACCTCTGGGCAAGCCCGCACCGCCCCTTGCTCGAGCAGCGCTTTCCGGATCGGGTATATGCGCTGCAGCACAACACCCTCACCGAAAGTCCGGTCGCGAACGCTTTGGTGATCGCACGGGCGTTGCCCCCGGATTCACGGCTCCATCTCCTTACGCATTCGCGCGGCGGGCTGGTGGGCGAACTGCTGGCCCGCGGTGGCCGTAAGGGGACCCCGGCCTTTACGGACGAAGAGTTCGAGTGGCTGATGGAATCGGCAAAGGTCCCTGGCCGTGAGGGCTACAAGGAAATCGTCGAGCAGCTCCGCAGCCTGCGCGCAGAACTTGAGAAGAAGAACTTCCGCATTGAACGATTCGTTCGGGTCGCCTGCCCGGCGCGGGGGACCACGCTTCTGGCCGGCCGGCTCGATCGTTGGGCGAGCACGCTGGTCAACATGGCTTCGTCGGTAGCTTTCTTCGGCGGCCCCATCGCCAAGGCCGGAGCGGGCGCGCTGCAGGCTGTCCATTCCTTCGCGGCGGCGGTCGTGGCGGAGCGCTCCAACGCCTCCACATTGCCTGGCCTGGAGGCCATGACGCCGGATTCCCCCCTGATCGCGCTGCTCAACAGCGATGAAGCCGAGATCGAAGGCTGCCTCCATGTGGTGGCGGGCGACTACGAGGGCAACAGCATCCTGAAGTATCTCGGTGATGCCTTTGCCGAGCGCTACTACGGCGGCGAAACGGACCTCGTGGTCAACACGGCCTCCATGCATGGCGGCGCGCGACGGGATACGGGCATCTTTCGCCAGTTCTTCGGCGGACCGGAGGGGCACCACCACCTCAACTACTTTGCCAAGCCCCAGCCCTCGCGTGCCATCGCACTCGCCCTGACGGAGCCTCGCCCGGACAACGTCCCGGGATTCGAACGGCTCGCCCAGCCCTCCCGCGAGACCATCGCCCGTGGCGGCAAAGACATCATTGCCAAGCCCAATGCGCCAATTCTGTTCATCCTCCCCGGAATCCTCGGGAGCGCCATCCAGCGCAACGGCGACACCGTCTGGTTCAACCTGTTTCGCGTTGCAGCAGGCGGCATCGGAAAGCTTGCCATCGACCAGTCGAATATCGGTCCAGCGGGCTGGCTCGACATGGTGTACGAGAAACTCGCGTGGGCGATGGCGGAGTCCCATGAGGTTCGTCCGTTTGCGTACGACTGGCGTCTGTCCATCGCTGACGAGGCCAAGCGTTTCGGCGAGGCGCTCGACCTCGCAATCGAGGAGGGCAGAAAGCGCAACAAGCCAGTGCGCATCCTCGCGCACTCCATGGGCGGACTGGTCGCACGCGTGGCACTCCAATCCCGGTGGGAGGCGTTCAAGTCCTTGGATGGCGCCAGGTTCGTGCAGTTGGGCACGCCCAACGGCGGATCGGTGTCCATTGCCGGTGTGCTCCTCGCCCGGGATTCGTTCGTCAACAAACTCACAGCACTGGATGTCAAGCACAACACGAACGAGTTCCTCCAGATCATCAACAAGTATCCCGGCTTTCTGGAGCTGATGGCCTGGAGGAACGCCGAGGGAGATACCACCGATTTCTTCGACTCCGCGATGTGGAAGAAGTGGCATGCCGCAGACCAGGCTGCCGCCAAGAAAGCCGTGCTGGACTCCGGCGGACATGGCGGGTTCGTAGCCGGACAACACTATTTCAGCTGGCCGGAACCGGACGCCCCAGCGCTCGCTCGCGCGAAGGAAGTTACCAGGTTGATTGCCGACGCGCCGACCGACCCGGCAGTCACCGTGTACGTCGCCGGTTGGGCAAAGAAGACACCGATCGCCGTCACCCTCGACGGAAACACTCTCGACCTCAAGAATGTCTCCGAAGGTGATGGCCGCGTGCCGTGGGCCACTGGCATACCGGACGGCGTGCCTGTGTATTACACCGAAGCCGCTCACGGCGACTTGCCTTCCGAGAAGAAGTGTTTCGCCGCGTATAAGGAATTGCTCGAGCACGGCCGTACAACTTTGCTGCCCACGACCCCCACTGCGAGGCGTGGTGTATCGGATGCGGAGCCCGCCGAGACCGAGGAGTCTTTCTCGCTCTACCCCAATGCGGAGGAACTCATTGCTGCCGCTATGGGAGGGACGGTGCGCCCGCCGGAACGCGCCCGCAGCGTGGAACCACAGTCCGTCGAAGTCGTGATCGTGCACGGCAGCCTGGCGACGTCCCAGGACCCCGTGATCATCGGCGCCTACGCCTACGACGGCATTCGCGGCACGGCGGAGTATGTGGACGGAAGGCTTGGCGGGCGCCTCGCGAGATCTCACGGACGGGGCACGTATCCCGACTCCGTCGGCGAGGCGCAGGTGTTCCTCCAGACGAGTCCCGACGCCCTGCCCCGCGGGGCGATCGCAGTAGGCCTCGGCCCGGTTGGCGCCACGACCCCGGGAGAGATCGCGCGCGCGTACCAGCACGGCTTGCTCGCCTATGCGAATGCGCTCGACAACCAGCCCGCGAGCGCCAAAGCGCCGAGTCTGGATGTCGCCACGCTGCTCATCGGGACAGGGTTCGGCGGCCTGTCTGTCGAAACGAGTCTGCGTGCTCTCCTCGACGCGATCATCGCGGCCGCCCAGAAGACGACCGACGGCAAGTCCCCGCCGTTGCATCGAGTCACGATCTACGAACGCGCGGACAACCGGGCAATCACGGCCGGTGTTGCCCTCGACCGCCTCATGCGCGAACCCAAGTACGCCGGCAAGATCCACGGGACCGCTCGGGTGCGCACCGGCAAGGGGGGCTATCGCGCGCTCGTTCTGGACGACTCGGGGTCGAATGGCATGCGCCGCGTCCACATCACCCTGGACAAGCACAGTGACAGCCTGCACTTCACCCTCATCACGGATCGGGCGCGCAACCCGGTCGAGGTGGAGCCGTCGGTCAGGCGTGACATAGACGGGCTCTTGCACCGCTCCACCTCGGACGTGACCGATCGCCCCGGAGTAGCCCGAGCCATGTTCGAGCTGCTGGTGCCCAACGACTTCAAGGAAGGTATCGGCGACACCAATTCCCTGATCCTCGGCGTTGACTACGACACGGCCGAGTATCCCTGGGAACTCCTGCGGGATGCCCCGCAGAACGTCGCCCCCCTTTGCACCCGTATCGCCGTGGTACGCCAGCTCGCCACGGAGCGAGGGCGTCGAAGTGCGGCGATCAGCCGAGGAAACACGGCTTTCATCGTCGGCGACACCGACTCCGGTTACTCCCCCTTGCCAGGCGCGAAGGAAGAAGCCAACACGGTATCCGGGCTCCTGCAGAAGTCGGGCTGGACCGCGACTCCACTTCTCGGCCCGGGGGCGGATCAGGTGTTCGAGAAGTTATTCGATACTGAGTACCGCATCCTTCACCTGGCGTGCCATGGCATCGCGGAAGCCCCGTCGACGGATGACGACGCGAATTGCTCGCGCAGACCAAAACCGCGAGTGGGAGCGGTTCTGTCCAAGGATGTGATGCTGACAGCCGCTCACGTCAACAAACTGCGCCGCGTGCCCGAGTTCGTGTTCCTGAACTGCTGCCATCTCGGGGACACACGCCTCGAGAATGCCAACCGCTGGAATCGCTTGGCAGCCAACCTCGCCGTCCAGTTCATCGAGATGGGCGCAAAGGCCGTGGTGGCGGCAGGCTGGGAGGTCCATGACGGCGCAGCAAACGTGTTTGCGCGGACACTGTACGAATCCCTCCTGAAGAACATGAAGTTCGGACAGGCCTTGCAAGCAGCTCGCGCCGAGGTGTTTCACCAGTATCCCCACACCAACACCTGGGGGGCCTATCAGGCCTACGGGGACGAGAACTATCGGCTGCAGCCGAAGAACGGTGAGAACGATTTCGACCCTGATCCGATCGTCGCGCATCGGGCAGTGCTGCTCGCCAAGCTCGAAGAGCTTCGCGCATCCGCGGAGGTCGAGGCCGATGAGAAGCGTCGCGATTGGATCACCAAACGCCTGGATCGACTGGCGGCCGCTCTTGGCGTGTCCCAGAGGGTCGACGCACGCATACGCTCGGCATTCGGCTATGCCTACGCCGCGCTCCGGACCTGGGAGCCTGCCATTGAGCACTTCCGCGCGGCACTCGGTGCCGAAAATGCAGAGATCGACATGCGCGCCGTCGAACGGCTCGCGGACGCCGAAACCCGGTTTGGCGCCGAGCTTATCGCCCGGGACAACGGTAGCGAAGGCCAGGGGCTTGCCCTGATGGACTCTGCGCTGGCACGCCTCGACTCGCTGAACGCCATCCAGCCCAGCGTGGAGCGCTATTGCCTGCAGGCCGCGAACCACAAACGACGCGCCGAGATGGTCATGCCCGACAGTCAGGCGCTCTTTCTGCAGGAGCTGCAGGAAATGGTCGCGCACTACGGAATGGCTGTCGACCTCGGCAGCGAGACCGGCAGGGTCTCCTACTATCCCGACACCAACCATCTGTTCGGCCTGCTCGTCCTTCGAGAGCAAGGTCAGCTGCCACCGGATGAGATCGCCCAGATCGACGCCAGTTTGGAGGATCGGGTCGCACGCATCGTCGACGACGCGAATCGGAAGGCGGCGGAAGAGGACGACTTCTTTGATCTGGTCGCCGAAGCAGATGGCCGCCTGGCAGCCCATCTATGGCGGATGTCTAGAGTTCCAGAAGGCGAGAAAGGCCGCGATAGAGCCGCTGCGATAGATTCTCTGGCGGGTCACTACGCTCGAGCCGTGCAGCGATTCGGCAGCGCCAGAGAGATCGACTCGACATACCGGCAGTTCCGCTCCGTCGCCAAGATGCTTCCCAAAGACTCGAAGGCCGTCGGCTTTTTGACTGATATCGAGAAGGCAGTGAAGGCGAAGGTGGAAAGGAAGGAGAACTAGGCAGTCCCAGCGAGGGGGGTTCTCTGTCGTTCCCTCGCTGCGCATGGCACGGCGACCGAGAGCGAGCGTCTAGCCCACTCTCGGTAGACGCGAACACCGGTCAATCACCAAAACGAGCAAGGAGATCCCATGGCGTCCGCAGCATTCGATTCCTCCCTCGCCTTCGTCCTTCGATGGGAAGGCGGCTACGTCGATCATCCCAACGACCCTGGCGGCAAGACCAACAAAGGGGTGACTCAGAAGGTGTACGACGCATGGCGAACTGCGTCGCGATTGCCCAAACGCAGCGTCCGTGACATCGAAGATTCCGAGGTCGAGAAGATCTATCGAGCCGACTATTGGGCAACGGCGAAGTGTGACCTCCTCGCGAGTCCGCTGGACCTCGTGCAGTTCGACACCGCAGTCAACATGGGCGTCGGCCGGGCGGTTCGCTTTCTTCAGGCCAGTGTCGGCACCACGGTAGACGGTGGCTTCGGGCCGGGCACCCAGAAAGCGGCCGAGGCCGCCGACCCAGCCAAGGCAGTGGCTGCCTACTGCAATGAGCGGGAGCGCTACTACCGCACGCTTGCCGAGAAGAACGCCAAACTCGAGGTGTTTCTGAAGGGATGGCTGAATCGCCTGAATTCGCTGCGGGGGCAGATCGGAATCCCGGGTGCGTCGACGACCCGGTCCCTCGGGCTCGGTGGCCCGGTCGAGACGATGCGCATTCCGGATGTAGGAGAAGATCCGGATTTCGACGTTTCAGCGCCCGCGTAGACACCGGTTACTAGGTATGCGTATGGCGTGATTGGCTGGAGATGTTCGGTACAATTGTGAACGGAGCAGCGATGAGCCATTGCCTTCTTGAAGACTTGAGACAGTCAGCACCGATGTATGCGTTGGCGCTGGTGGAGACGCCTTGCGACGCCAGTTGCCCCAACGGTCACCGTCGCACTCTTGCTGCGACGGGTGCTGGATATAGTCCCGACTGACTTAAGCCCGATTCTTTCGAAACTCATGTCGAGTTTGAAGGCGTAATCGCGAGACCCCCGAGGCAACCAACGAGCAGTCGACCAAAGGCGGCAATCTCCGCCATTGGGAAGAGGAGAAGCGCGACCCGTGAGAGCCCAATGGTCATGAAACGCCAGGTCTTCGTCAGTTATGCGCATGCTGATAACCTGCCGATGGACGACAACGTACCCGGGTGGGTAAGCCTATTCGTCGACAAGCTGGAGCGTTCGCTCCCGCGACATTCGGGCGGTGCCACGGTGGAGATCTGGATGGACCACCGGCTGGAGCCGCAGCGACGTGTCGATGCGGAACTGCGTCGGCGGATTCGAGAGAGCGCGATCATCCTGGCGTTCATGTCGCCGCGCTATCTCGCATCTCATTGGTGCAAGATGGAAATGGCGACCTTCGTGGAGGAAGTGGGGGGCGGCGTCTCGGCGGACCGCGTGTTCCTGGTTGAATTGCTTCCCACCGAGCTTGACGCGCGGCACGAGGCAACACGTGACCTGAGGCCGGTCAAGCTATGGGAAAAGACCGTCACGAATCCGGAGGCCGAGACCAAGGGTTGGCCCGTTCCGGACGTACGGGGCGACCGCGACTACTGGAAGGAAGTGAACAATCTGTCCGGTCTGTTGGCGCGGCAGTTGGCGGCGATGGATCTGATCAGCGGATCCGCCATAGCGAACGTCGGCATTCCGTCACCCCCTTCTATCCAACCGGGTTCCCCCGCGCCTGAACCAACCGGCAGCGGCTTGTTGAACATCGTCGTTCATGCGGCGGACGACGAGGACCCGCAACTTGTCAAAACAACCCAGGCGCTGTTGGGCGAACTGGACGCCATCGCCCATCGTGCACCAGCCTTGAGCCCCGGCCAGTCACATCCCCAGTACCGCGCGGCTTTGGAGGACTTGGTACGCGGAAGCCACGGTGTGCTTCTGGTTTACGGCGTAGCCCCCCCCAGCTGGGTGGTATCCAAGCACAGCGAAGTAAGCAAACTGCTTGCGCACGCGCGTCAAGGCACCTGGGCTGGAATCCTCGAAGGCCCCCCGAATCCCAAGCTTCCACACCACCTGCCACCGCGCGGGCTGATGGTCCTGGATTGCCGAAAGGGCCCATGCAAGGACGAACTTTTCCGGTTCGTCGAGGCGCTCCGACAACAGCGGAGCTCCGATCATGTTTGATCATCGCCCGATCAATCGGCCTTACCCTGGCCTGCGGCCGTTCGAGCCCCACGAGGCGACGATCTTTTTCGGTCGTGAAGGACACACCGATCGGCTGCTCGAGATCCTGCAACGCGAGCGCTTCCTTGCCGTTGTTGGCCCCTCAGGCGGCGGAAAGTCTAGCCTGGTACGTGCAGGACTGCTACCCGCGCTGGCCGGGGGCCGGCTGGGTACCGGCAGCCACTGGCGCCTAGCCATGCTACGTCCGGGCAGTCAGCCGGTACTCGCGCTGGCACAGGCTCTTTCCGACCGACATGCGTTAGGAGACGAATTGTCCGTGCAAGGGACCGAGCTGACGCTTGGCAGTACGCCGGTTCCGCTGATAGCGGCCACCTCCGAGCAAGTCACCCCCGACGCTGCGCTTATCGCGGCCGAGTTGCGCCGCGACGCGGGGGGCTTCGACCGCGTGCTGGCTCAGGCACAGGCACGGCGAGAGGGACTGCTTCGGAGCGCGTCGATTGCCGCCTTCGACACCTCGCCACCCCGATCTTTACCCACCTTGAACCTGCTAGTGCTGGTGGATCAGTTCGAGGAACTGTTCACCTACCGAGACGCGGCGATCGACCCTGCCGAATCCGTCTGTTTTGTCGAGATGATCTTGCGGGCCTGCCGCCTCGCCGACCGTCCGCGTGTCGAACCGGCGCCGGGGAGCATCCGGGTAGTGGTCGCGCTGACCATGCGTACCGACTATCTCGGCCATTGTGTCGAGTTTGGCGAGCTCCCCGAGGCGATCAACCGCGCCCAATACCTAACCCCGAGGCTGAAACGCGACGAATTGCGCGCCGCGATCATCGGCCCGGCGCGGATTTTTGAGGGCGATGTCGATGCTGGTTTCGTCGAGTCCACCCTGGACGATGTGGGGAACAAGAGCGACCAACTGCCCCTTTTGCAGCATGCCCTGGCGCAGTGGTGGAGCGACGCCGTGAGCGTCAATGCTCAGAAGCCTTTCGTCAACGCCACTACGACCAAGGACGCCGGCACGTTTCGAGAGGCACTCAACCTGCATGCCGATCGACTGTATGCACGGATGTCCCCGCTCGAACAGCGTGGCTGCGAAGCCCTGTTCCGCGCAATCACTGCAGGTCGCGAAGGCGCTGACGCGGTGCGCAGACCACAACGCCTGAGTGACGTCGCGACGTGGAGTGGAGTGCCCGAGGCGACCCTCCTCAACGTCGTGCATACGCTTGCCTCGCCCGATGTGAGCTTTCTCCATTACGGCCACAAGCTGGACCGTGACAGCATGGTCGATCTGACCCACGAAGCACTGATGCGCCAGTGGGACCAGCTCAAAGGTTGGGTCGCCAGCGAACTGCGCCGCGGTCAGGATTGGGGGCGCTGGAATGCCCGCGCTGCTGAGCACGCCGTAAACAAGGAAAGTCTGCTCACCGGCATCGAACTGACACGCGCCCTAGACTGGTGGAATCCCGGCGCGGAGATGGAAGACGGGTTGACGGCTTGGGCGCCGAGCCTGGCCTGGGCCCTCCGCTACGCTGGCGAATCCGGTGGTACGCAGTCGCTAACCGAGGTGTTCGGCCAACTGCGGCAATACCTCATCGATTCACGCGACGCTGCTCGGAGAGCGCAAGAAGCCGCCAAGGCTCGGATGCACGACAACGCCGAAGCAGCAGCGGCCCTGACGCAGACGATGATGGCGAAGCGTCGGGCCACGCTTTACGCGGCGCTGAGCGTCGCCGCTCTAGCACTTGCGGGTGTAGCGGCCTCATCATGGCACGAGGCGGATCGCCTGAAGACCTTAGCTGAACAGGCCACCCTGGAGTCCAGAAAAAAGGCCAAAGACGCCGAGCGCAGCGCCAGCGCGGCTCACGCAGCAAGAGCAGCTGCGCTGGAGGCCATGCGACGGCGAGATTATGAAGTATTGGCCGCCGTTAAAGCTCAAAACGAGGCAGAGGTGAAGGCGAAGGCCCTGCAGCGCCGACTTGAGCGAGCACTGGCCGAAGCCCACGCTGCCGCCTCAAGGCCTCTGCCGGGGCCCACTTCAGCAACCACCCCGGGAGCCCCTTGAACACTCGGGCTCACTGCTTCTGGCCCGCGTATTGGTGTCGAAGTATGCCGATCATCCGCCGCTGAACTGGACCAATAAAGAAGTCCTGCGCCGCCACGACATCGAGTTTAAGCGACAGACGCCGTGTGACTGGGTGCTTGGCAGCACGAAGTTGCTGTAGCGGCTGTGCGAGGAAGTGAGTATCGGTCTTCAGCGCGCAGGACGACTCATCTAAACCGGCTTGGGGAGACTGCGATTTCCAAACCGGAAGCAACGGGTTGCCGTTGCCCGTCCTTGCCGATATCGGCGGCGGCAGCAAATCGGCGTATCGTCCAATGAATTCATCTCTCTTGCCGCATCGCTCTGGTTCATGGGGATGGACACCCATCTGTCGCAGTGTTTTCTGCTGCATGGACGCCCAATACACGCCGAAGCTCCAAAACGCCCAGGGCCGCGTGCAGTTCTCTAGCCAAGCCTGCATCCAAACTCGCGTTGCCGCCAGTCGCCTCGAACTGGCCCACTTCGCGCTTGAGTGATTCGAACCGACAAGAAGCCGGGTTGCGTCCGTCGGCCTTGGCGCAACGATCGATCGCCTGGACACCCCGGCGAATGAGTGCCCGCAAGGTGGGCGACGCGTGCTCGCTCAACTGCGCAAACTGCAGGGCATACAACTGCTCAAGATTTCGACGGTTCCAACGTGGGGTCTTGTAGGCACTTTTTGCAACTGGCTGGGCCGTGAGCTCGCGCGACAGTGCGGCAAGCTTCTGCAATGGGAATCCGTCGCCCAATTGACCAGCGAGCGCGGCACGAAAAAGGCGCTGGATCACGGTGAACTCACGCATCACGGCGACAACACTGAGCCGCTTCCTATCTCTGCGAACCAGTTGTGTGACATCGGCCACGAGTCGATCGTGCACAAGCGGGAACTCCCAGGGATGCTGATCAACCTCCTCGTCCTCGCTGACCAGTCCTTGCCGGGTGAACGCGGTCTGCAGAACGAAATCAAAGGGCCAAAGATCGTGAGAAACGCCTGCGCTTGGGCGCAGGAAGTCGAGCTTCGGATCAATGCTGTAGGGCAGTTCGCGCACGCCGCTCCAGATCTGGAACTCCGGGAGTCGCGCCAGCAAGGTTTCGACGCGATGCCCTTGCGCGCTGGCGCCAAGGCACTTGCTGAAACCGTCTACGCTGGCTTGGGTTTGGGCGCACGCGCTCAGTGTATCCACCAGTTTGGCGTCGTAGTACTGTGGCTTTACGCGCAAAGGCAAACTGGCTTCCGTGCGTAAGGCCATACGCACCAAATCGTACACCGGCGGTTTGAGCTGTTGGAGTGCACGTTGCCGCATTCGCTCCGCGGTACTCTGGAGAGTCTGCCGGTCGCCGTCACCGTAGTCGCTCAGAGACATGGACGTCCGGAGCATGGCTGCACTCCAGGCCAATTGGTACGCAGCCAATGCGCCACGCACTGCGCTCTCGGCGCGGCTCCTGTAGTCAGCACCGCTGCTGGCTTCGTCTGCTAGGCGGTCGATAGCCACGGCATTGCAACCCGCTGGGCTGTCGATGAGTGCAGGGTGGGTGACAATCTTCAGGTCTGGAACCGGGTCTGCCGTGATCATGGTGACAGCCAGTGGGCGTTGATCGGCTGCGTAAGTGAGGCCCTGCAGCACCAAGGACCTGGGGTAAGGACCGAAACGGTGTTGTGCACCTTCACGGGTCTTGAGAATCAGATCCATACGCCCTGCATCGCGCTGCTCCCAACTGATGTCCACCACGTCGGCACGTGACTTGTCGCTCTCTGGCGGACGCCCGATCAACACGCCACCCACGCGAGAGTAGCCGCGAAGCGACGCATAGCTGCGCGAGCGTTGAAACGCCGTGTTGGACGTCTTGCTATAAGTGGAATCCGGACCGCGCGCCAACCCTCTATCAGGGTCGAACTTGGCGGCAGTGCGCCCGGCTGGCGTACGCAACTCGTCGCCGGGCCGACCTGGCGCAAGATCGGAGAAACCGAAGAGTGCCTGTGCGCTGCGGTGACTGTCCGGCATGTCGGCCAGAATGCGCTGGGCCTCCCCCACCTCGGCCGCACTGTGTGGAGACGTGTATAGCGTGGGAGGGTGGTCCCGCAACGCGCGGTCGAGCACATGTCCATCAGTATCGACATGCTGCTTCATACTTCGCAGATTGGCTTCGGTGCCAGTTGTCCAATAGCGCCCGGCGTTGCTATCGAAGGACGCGGCGCGCGCCTTGTCCAAATCGTCCCCGCGAGCCAGTGCGGCCAAATAGTGATTGGCATGCGCGTCGTAGGCTGAACCCAGATCGCCCGCAGCGGCCCCGAATGCGCTGCGCATGACCTCTCCGCCCATAGCACGCGCGAGATCTGTTCGGGTCGTCGCCGTGGCGAAGTCAGAGCCGTCCGGCAATGAGCGCTTAATGGCGTTCCAGGCCTCGGCGTTCTCGCGACGAATGGCATGAATACGCTCGCGAAGCCGCTGTCGAGGCACCTCCAGGTCTCGACCGACATGAAGCTCGTCGGCCCCCGCGGTGGCGCCGACCGCCGGGTTGGTTCGCGCGAATTGCTGAAGAATCTGTTCGCGAACAATGGCCTGCGCCACACGTGCTCCTACCACCGCTGGCACCGCGCGTGACACCAGGGCGCTGTTGAAGTCGCGATCGTAGGTCTCAGCTAGGACTTCCTCGGCCTCGTCATCGCCACGCGGTCTGGGTGCCGGGGCTGCCACGGTTGGGGACTTCAGCGCCTGTTGGAGAGAAGCCTCTGCTTCCTTACGGCCCAGCTCGACGCGAACCTCTTCAAGCCGAACAACGTGGTTTTCGATGGACTCTTTGCCGACCCCGAGCGAGAGCGTTGCGGCTGCGGGAACAAGCAACGCCAAACCCGCGAAGGCCAACAGGCGAGAACCCCCGGACATCGCCTTGAGGACGCCACGGTTGAACACCAGATGGCGTACGCGCTCCCACCAGCCGGCACCAGGCGGCAGGACAAGGTCATCGGCAAATGGCTGCGGCACTTCCAGCACGAGCCGCCGCGCGGCGTCGGCTCGGAAGTACTGCATACGCAGCTCGTCCAGCTCCTCCTCCACGAGCTTGGCGTGCGCCGTATAGCCCGAATCCTGCGCGCGTTGCCACGAACGCTGTCGTTCCTCGAATATCGCGCCGAGCTGCCGCATCTGCTCGGTGGGCGGGAGTTCGTCCCACTGGTCCGCCTCGTACGCTTCAACTACTCGCTCGCGTTCCGCGAGCTCGATCTCGGCGAACAAGGAGTCGGCGTGCTGCTTCGATTGCTTGTATGTCAGCCAGAGCAAGCCTCCAGCTAGCAGTGCGAAGGTGGAAACGGTGAACCCCAGGTCGACCTGACCGGCAAAATCCTGCAGTGCGCGCAGGCGTCGCAGCATTCTGGACACCTCATCAACAGTGCCAGTATCGCCCCAAGTCAGAAACCAAACAGCGGCCCCGAACAGAGACGTGCCTAGGAACAGCGCCAATACCCCCGCGCGTAGCACGGCACACACGCGATACCAGGCGAGCGGCCCAATCACTGATGGACTTCGGTCGGACTCCAGTCGCTTACGTAGCGCAGGCATGAACCAGGCATGCAGTAAAGCTAGCGTGGCCAATGCTCCCAACCAAACCGAGAACAAGCTCATCTCAATCTCCTTGGTCGGCCATGGGACCCGTTGCCGGCTCCTCTTGAAATGCCTCAACACCCAGACTTGCGGCGAGCCGCGCAACGTGGTCCTGGATATCCGGTCCAAACTGAGCCTCCTGGGCCTTAGCCCAAGACAGTGACTCGCGCAAGAGCCCTGCCGCCACCCGCAGCCCTCGGGGTCCGAGGTTCATGCGAATCGCGACTCGATCCAACCTTGCCATCAACGCACCGGGGGCATCGCCATGCCGCTCACACCACATCTGGCGCTGCAACTGGACGGCATCCGCCGCATCCCGCTGACCGCTCGCCTCCAAGATGCGGCCGCGGCCAGCCATCGCCTGCGCTACGCAAGCCGAATCCCCACCGTCGTGAGCGAGATCCTGCGCTCGCCGCAGCGCCGTCAAGGCCTCGGCCTCATGCCCCATGGCGAAGCGAACCTCAGCCAGTGTGATTTGGGAGGACACCCAAGCCCTTTGATCGTGGGCACGCTGAAACACGGGAACGCAGTGAGTCAGCAATTCGGTAGCGTCGTGCCAACGCTGGAGGCGGATGCAGCAAAGCGCCTGATTGTGTCGACTATGCGCTGCAGCGAGTGCCTGGCCCGCGCTCTCCCATGCCGCGACGCAGCGCTGATGAAGCATCAGTGCCTCCTCCGATCGGCCAAGTGCGTGCATAGCGTTCCCACGCAGGCCCCACGCGACCAGTGTGATCGGCGTGGCTTCTTCGGCGCTCTCGGATACCTCGCCCAGCCGCTGCAAGGCTGCCTGAGAGGAACCTTGCTCCAGTAGCAAGGCGGCCACGTTGATGCGAGATTTCAGCGATGCGGCGTCGTCAGCGAGGGGAAGAAGTGTCGTTGCCAGGTCCGCTCGCCCGAGTTCCAGGAGTAGGAGCGCTAGATCCAGCGCTTGTGCTGGCTCCACCCGTACCGCAGTCCTCCATGCCGCAGCGCGGTCGACGAGCGATTCACCGTGATGCGTCGTCAGTACCCTCCAGACCCTCTTGCAGGCTTCGGGCTCGTGCCTCCAGAATGCCGCGCTGAACGAGGCCTGCCGCGCGAAGTGCCGTAGGCGCACCCAATCCTGCATGTGTTCGAGTTGCCAGGAGAGTTCCTCCAACATCCGTGGCGGTGCGTGTTGTCCGTCACCAAGTTCGGCCAGGTGATGAGCCACGAGGCGCTCACGCCAGGCTTCGACTCGATCTTCGCCTAGTCCATATCGCTGCATGGCGGCGGCGCGTACGGTGGGGTCGAACAAGCCCAGCCGACCGTTCTGATCGAAGATCGACATCCGGAATCCTTGCATCAATGCAGACCAACGCGCCCCGGTTATCGCATGCCCGGATTGAAGCAGCGCCCGCAACTCTCCCTCCGGCAGGCCTCCGCGACTGACTGCCAGAAACGCGCAGGCGTCCCGGACAAGCTCCGCGCCGATTTCGTTCTCCAAGCGAGCGAGCAGCGTCGATCCCAATGCCACCACGTCCGGCATGTTGCTGACCCGTTGGACAAACGCTGTCACCTGCTCGGGGCTGCCTAGCAGCCGAAGCTCTTCTGCGAGCAATCGAAGCTCGGCAGGCGTGCCAATCGCTAACGTGCGCTGCACGCTCTCCATGTGCTCAGGATCAAGAGACTTGCCAAAGGAGAGAAGCTGAGCCTGCAGCACGTCCACCCGCTCTCGCGGGTTCAGGGGTGACAGTTCCAATGTTCCCCAGTGGCCACGCTCCAAGCTTTCGACGGGCCGTCGCGTGCTTACCAAGACTCTCAGCTGGGGGTGGTGCGGCGGCAACCACTCCAAACCACGATGGGACTGATGCAATACAAGGTCCATGCCGTCGAGCACCAGAAGCACTGACTCACCTCGCTCGCAAGCTGCAAGGACAGCGGCGTGCCATTGCAAGAGGCGTTGCGCCAGACTGCCATGCGCTGGCGGAGACGCCGCGCCGTCCATCAGCTGTGCATGGAGACTTTCAACGGTACGCGACAAACCCGACTCAGAGAGATGCGTACCCGCAAAGTGCACCGCCACGGTTAGTGGCCTGACGGGCACAGTTTCCCTGAAGAAGTAGCGCCGCCAGCCAGAACTTTCAGGCTTGGGAAGCGAAGCCCCCCGCAAGCTCTGTATCCACTGTGCCAACAGTGTCGTCTTGCCGGCTCCTTCGGGCGCCACCAAGCAAAGCCGCGGCAACCCATCCTCCCACCAGGCTTGCAGACTGGCATGAGCACGCGGCAGCATCAATGTGCCATCGGCTTGAAGCGTGGCAATGCCATCAACAACCTGCAGCGCCGTGCTCGGATTTGCACGTTCGACCGCGAGAGACTGAAGATCTTCCTTGAGCAGCAAAGCTAGCTCATCCGGCTTCTCATAAGTTCGCACTGGAAGTCCGAGTGCTCGGATCTTGGCCTTGAGTCGGCACATAGACGGCTCGTCGTCGTGGCCATCGCCCCGAAAATAGAGGCGCACGAAGCTGTTCAACGGAGCGGCGAATGCACCGGCGAGGATCTCGTACTCGGTGATGCTGGTGCCGCTTTCGGCATTCAGCAGAGCGGCCTGCTCAGGCACCGACTCCGGCACGTAGCCGTAGCGTGAACCCAAGATGCCGACGAAGAACCCTTTGCACCGCGAGACCTCCTGCAGGCAGAGTTCGACGATTCGCTCTTCGGACTCACCCACACGGAGACCCCAACGCAAGTCGATCTCAACAAAGGGGCGCCCCTCTGCGGCAAATACTCGGCGCACTTGGGGAAAGCACAAGCGCGCAAGCGCATCGCGCTCGGCCTGCATGTCGAGAAAGGTAGACGAAACAAACAAGCGCACTGCTTGAGCCATGGCGTCACTCCCTGATCGCCGCTTGGCAGGAGGGTCGCGCGAAAGCTGGGAAATCAAAACTGCGGGTGTTTGGCAGATAGACACGAGGACTTTGGCGTTCTATCGCTCGAAGTGCTTCAACCCTGTACTTCGCGCCTCCTGCGGTGCTGTCCTGTTCCACTTGGGCCACCTCCATGAAACGAGCAACAACAAGTCGGGGGACTCAGCCCGATTTCAGCTTGGGATAGCCTTAGCTGCAGACTGCCCGAAACCCGTGCTTCTCACCCGTTTCGACGCGACGCATCGCGCCAAAACAATTGACGGGCCACTTTCGATACGGTCTTGTTCACTGCGCACCCGTAGCGAACAAGGAACATACGGCCGATCACGTACTGGCGCCGACTGAAGTCTGGCCTGCGACTTGTCCGGGACGAGCCCAGCGCTGCGCTCGCTCCTCCTCGGTTGTTTTTTTGCGACAGCGCGCGGCCAGGTCGGGGCAGAATTGCCGAGGGACGCCGCTCGCGATTGCTCATGAATCATCGCGCAACTCGGCGGGGTGAGCAACGACGTCGGCATAGGCCGAATTGTGTATATAACACTGGCGCAGGACTGCCACACGCTGCGCTGCATCACCATTTTCGCGACCCCAGGACGGCGGCCCATGACCCTGGCGAAGCGCATCCAAGCCCAAGGGGACGAACGTGGCAGACTTGGCGGCGAACCCCATCCCTTCCCGCCGGCATGTCACGCCCGTTCACCCCCTACCCCTTCACACTCGTCCGCCACCCGGCGCGACTACCCTCGCTCACGGGCAATCGCGACGCCGGCCACCACTCAGTCGTCATCGTCGGCGCTGGCCCGGTCGGCTACACGGTTGCGCTGGGGCTGGCTGCGCACGGCGTGCGCAGCGTTCTCATCGAAGCCGATGATGGTGTTTGCGTCGGCAGCCGGGCCATCTGCATCTCCCGGCGGAGCTTGCAGATCTTCGAGCGGCTCGGGGTGCTGGAGGGTTTCCTGAAGATCGGGCTGCCGTGGACAGGCGGGCGGAGCTTCTACCGCGGCGAGCAGGTGCTGCACTTCACGATGCCGCACGACGAGAATCAGAAGCTGCCGCCCATGGTCAATCTCGCGCAGTACCACATCGAGCAGATCCTGCTTGATCGCGCGGAGGCGTTGGCGGACCTCATCGACATTCGATGGCAGACACGTGTCACCGGAGTCCACACGCGTGAGGACGGCACGGCGCTGTCGGTCGAGACGCCGCTGGGCGCGTACACGCTCGATGCCGACTGGGTCGTCGCCGCCGACGGCGGCCGCAGCTTCGTGCGCGAGTCACTGGGTCTCGCGCTCAATGGCACGACGTACGAAGGCCGATACGTCATTGTCGATATCCTGCTGGAGAGCAAACGGCCGACGGAGCGTCTGGCGTACTTCGATCCGCCCTGCAATCCCGGCTCCACCGTTCTCGTTCACAAGCAGCCGGACAACGTGTGGCGGGTGGACTATCAGCTGAAGGATGGCGAAGATCCGGACGAAGCCATCAAGCCGGAAAACGTCATCCCGCGCGTTACCAGCCTGCTCGAGATGATGGGCGAGCGGGGCGGCTGGTCGCCTATCTGGATCGCGATGTACCGGGCGCATGCGCTCACACTGGACCGATACCGCCACGGGCGCGTGCTGTTCGCGGGGGATGCCGCGCACTTGCTGCCGATCTTTGGAGTGCGCGGCGCCAACTCCGGCATCGACGATGCCGACAACCTCGCGTGGAAGCTCGCGCTCGTCGTGCAGGGCATCGCGGGGGATCGCCTGCTCGATTCGTACTCGGACGAACGCGTCGCCGCCGCGCGGGAGAATCTGGCGCAAGGCGCGAAGAGCACGGAGTTCATGGCACCGCCGTCGTTCGCCTTCAGCCTCATGCGCGAAGCGGTTCTGGGGCTCGCCACTCATCATGCCGGCGTGCGCTCGCTGATCAATCCGCGGCAGACTTCGGCGATCGCGTATTCGTCCTCGCCGCTCAACGTCGCAGATGACACAGGCGCGTTCCGCGCGGGGCCAGCACCCGGTGCTGTCCTCCCGGAGTGCCCAATCACGATCCTGGAGAACGGCCAGTCGCGCCTAGGACATGTCACTGATCTCCTGGGGGCCAGATTTGCCTTGCTGACGTTCAGCGAGGATGGCGCAGTGTCCTCGACCGCAATCGAGGCGTTGGCCCGACTCTCGGCCGCTGCTGTGCCAATCGCGTTGTGCCCCATTTCACAGCGGTCAGCTACCGGTGCCCGGGAGCGACTCTCCGTCGACCACACGGGGCGACTCTTTGCCATGTTCGATGCACATCCGGGTACGGTGTATCTCCTGCGCCCCGACGGACACGTGCTGGGCCGTTGGCATTCGCCGGACGCAGCAGCGATTGTCGACGCCGTTCTCCACGCACTGGACCAGTCATGATCGCGACAGCATTCGCCCTGCCTCCGAAAACCGCCTGTCCACGCACCATTCCGCCCAATCGCTCATGACCGACCCCGATCTCGATCTCGTCTACACCCGCCTTTGCGCCACGATGACGGCACTCGGAGAGCCTCAGGCAAACCTCTTTCTTGCGAGGTTTGCTCTCCTTGCCATTGACCGGATCGGCGATCGCGAGACTGCCCTGCAAATGGTGGCCGATGCCGCTGACGGTCTGCCGGCGCCCGAAGTACCGCGGGCCGGATAGCGCTTCGGCGCCGAGGACGACGGCTCCGAACCGTTTCCGGACTACCGATTTCACGCAATGCTCGAGCGGATTTCTGCAAACTAATGGCGCGTTTGAGGAAACAGGGTTGTTTTCGCCACGCCATGCCCCGATGATGCCGTCACACAATCAACAAGAATGCAGGTCGCACCGGTTTCTGCATTCCGCGCGGCCACGCCGGGGATTGAAATGCTGAACGAAACGCACCAGCCCACGCTGGCAGACTGCTGTCGCGACGCCGACCTCGGCGCGCGAATTCTTGCGATTCATTCGCAACTGGCGGGTTTCTGTCCCGCTGTTCGTCGCATTGCCGTGGCGGTCTACGACCCCGGCACGCAGATCGTCCGCACCTTCCTCCGAAGCTCGGCGGACGTCGACGAGCTCACCTGCTACGAGCGTCCGTTGGACGAAGTGCCGTCGCTCCAGGCGCTCGCCATCCAGCGCCAGCCCCGCATCATCGACGACTTGGCCACGCTGGCATGGTCAACCAGCGCGCACACCCTGCGCATTCTGGCGAGCGGCTACGAGTCCAGCTTCACCGTGCCCCTGTTCAGCGGCACGCAGCTTTTGGGCTTCTTGTTCTTCGACGCCGATCGCAAGAGCGTGTTTACGTCACCGCTGGTCGCCCAGTTGATGGTCTACAGCCAGCTGATCGCCCTGCTCGTTGCACACGATCGCACGACCATCAACATACTGATGGGGGCCGTCCGCACGGCCATGCACTTCAGTCGCTTCCGGGACGAGGAAACCGGTGCGCACCTCGCCCGGATGTCCCACTACGCCAAGGTGATCGCCGCGGCGCTGCCGCCCGCCATTCGGCTGAGTGACGAAGCCATCGAGTACCTGCTCCACTTCGCGCCGCTTCACGATGTCGGCAAGATCGCCGTCTCCGACGGGATCCTGCGCAAGCCAGGGCACCTCAACGAAGAGGAAAGAGCCATCATGCGCACACACGTGGACCACGGCGCCTCGCTCATCGACGCGATGCTCGGGGAGTTCGGCCTGGGGGAACTGCACCACGTGCCCATGCTGCGCAACATCATCCTGCACCACCACGAGAACTTCGACGGCACGGGCTACGGTACGGGGCTGGCAGGCGAGGAGATTCCGCTGGAAGCGCGGATCGTCAAGGTAGCGGATGTGTTCGATGCTCTGACGAGCCAGCGCCCGTACAAGGCACCCTGGTCAGTCGACGACGCGTTTGCCTATCTCGAGAAGCACTCCGGCACGCAGTTCGATCCGACGTGCGTGAGCGCTCTCGCTGCTGAGCGGGAAACGGTCATGCTGATCCGCGAGCGCTTCCAGGACGTTGCAGAGCCGGAACTCGCCACGGCCCATTGAGGACCGTCCAGCGACGGAACTACGCGGGCAGGTAGCGCTCGATCCGCGGGCGCAGTTCGTCCGGGATGGCCACCGATCGCGCCTTGTCGAGATCCATGAATACGATGGTCTGCGCGATGCGCAGGCACAGCGCCTTGTCGTGGAACCCCTGGTAGTCGAGCTCCACCGAGCTTCGCCCCATTCGCAGCACCCGCAACTCGAACCGGAGGGTATCGCCCATGCGCATGGGCTGCGAGAAGTCGCAATGGATGCTGACCGTGGGGGTGCCGATGCGCTGCCCGCGGATGAGCGCCGGCAATGAGGCACCGACACCTTGCGCGAGCCAGTCCTCCATCACCGTGTGAGCGAGATCGAAGAAGCGCGGAAAGTAGACGATGCCCGCCGGATCGCAGTGCGCGAACCGGACGAGCTGCTCGTGAACGAAGACTTCGCCCATGCGACGGGTTTCTCTTGTGGAGGCTGGATAAGCAGAGGGCCCGCGATGGCGAGCCCTCCGGACACGACTCAGTACATCGCCACCGGCGCGACGGTGGATCCCGTGCCGCCCTTCACCTTCAGGGGCTGCACGGCCAGCGCGAATTCGTAGACCTTCTTCGCGGCAAGCTCGTCGAGCTTCATGTTCTCCAGCAGGAAGATGCCGTTCACCACGAGCGCGATCTGATGCACGGGCAGGCTCACCGACTTGTCGGGGTTGGGCGCGATCTCCACGGGGAAGTTGTCCGCGCCGAGGAGCATGACATCCTTCGCGGCCAGCCATTCGGCGGACTTCACGCCGATGCCCGGGCAGCTCGCGTTGTACTTCGCGTTGTCGACGCCCCACAGCTTGCCCCACCCGGTATGGATGAGCACCGCGTCGCCGGGCTGGATGGTGATGCCAGCGCGAGCCGCGGCGGCCTCGAGATCGGCGGGCATGATCTCGTAGGTGGGCTCCAGGATGTCCACTCCCTTCAGTGCTGCGATGTCGAGGAGGATGCCGCGCGTGAACAGCATCCCGATCTTCTCCACGCCCAGCTTGGTGAAGCCGCTGCGCGTGCCGATCTCGTCGGAGTCGATGCAGTTGTAGAGCGAGTTGCCGATGGTCTGGTGCGAGAACATGTCGAACTGCGTGCCCACCTGGCCGATCTCGGTGACCACCAGTTCTTCGTTGCTCCGGCGCTTGTTGCTGCCGAGAACCGGACCCGTACGCTTGGTGTGCACTTCGAACTTGCGCGTGCCGAAGAGCGGCATGTTGCCTTCGAGCGTGCGACCGAGCTCGATGATCTGGCCGGTCTTCACGAGGCGCGCGGCCTGCGCAACGCGGGCGGCGTTCATGTAGTTGGCCGCGCCGCGTTCATCCGCCGCACCCCACTTGGACGGGCAGCGCTGCTCGGGGGCCGGCGGCACCCAGCTCTGCGCGGCGGCACCGAAGGACCACATGGCGGCAAGCGCCGCCAGCATGAATCTCATCTTCATTGTTCCTCCCGAATCGTTGTCGTCCGGCTGCGCGTACGGCAGCCGATACCGTCGAGCATAGCCGCGATGGTGGTCGAGTCAAGCGGAGCACCCATGTACCATCCGCGCTTTTCCACCGGCCACCCCCATGTCCAAGGACACCGCCACCCTGCCGCGCTCGACCTGGCTGCTGCTCGCCACGCTCACGCTCGGCTGGGGCATGAACTGGCCGATGATCAAGATGGCGGTCACCGACATCCCCATCTGGACGTTCCGCGCGCTGTGCACGCTCGTCGGCGCGGCAGGCATCTTCGCCATCGCCCGCTTCGGCGGCCATTCGCTGAGAGTGCCCCGCGCCGAGTGGAAGCTCATCCTCCTCATGTCGGTCTTCAACGTGACGCTGTGGAACGTCCTGGTCACTTACGGCATCCGCATGATGCCGGCGGGCCGGTCCGCGATCCTTGCCTACACCATGCCGTTGTGGACGGTGCTGTTCTCTTCGGTGTTTCTGAACGAGACGCTCACGCGTCGTCGGCTGCTGGGCGTGGGGCTGGGCATGTCGGGGCTGGCGCTGCTGCTCGGCGACTCGCTCGTTGCCATCGGGGGCGCGCCGGGCGGGGCGATCCTCATCGTCACGGCGGCAATGACGTGGTCGTTCGGCACCATGCTCATGAAGAAGTATCCGCTGTCGGTGCCCACCACGGTATTCACGGGTTGGAATCTGCTGCTGGGGGGCATCCCCATCGCGATTGGTGCCCTGATCATGGACCCGCCCCACTGGAAACCCATCGGCATGCCCGCGGCGATCGGCCTCACCTACAACCTGATCGTCGCGTTCATCCTGTGCCACTGGGTGTGGTTCAAGATCGTCACGCTCGCGCCGGCCGGGGTCTCGGCACTGGGCACCCTGATGATCCCATGCGTCGCCATCTTCAGCGGCATGCTCATCCTCGGCGAACGCCCGGGCTGGACGGACTTCTCCGCCCTGGGCCTCATCGTCGCCGCTCTGGCGACCGTCCTCATCCCCCCTCGCCGTCAAGAAAGCCCTTCGCCGAGCCGATAACCAGCCTGGGCCCGGGAGATTAGTACCGAGGCCCCGCGCTTGGCAGGGAAGTTGCCAAGTCGAGGTAGTCCTCTCCTCGTTCCGGGAGCAGATATCCCCGGGATGAGCCGGCAACCCCTTGATTCGACGGCATACGATGACGTTTCGTTTCTGCAGGCTTCCCGGTACCTACGCGCTGATCGCAGGCGCGCTGCTGACGTTGAGCGGCGCCGCGCAGGCCGATATCTACCGGTGCAAGGGCGAAGACGGGGTGCCGTTGTTCACGAACATTCCGAATGACCGCCGCTGCATGGTGGTCATTCAGCTCGACAAGAAGGCGGAGGAAACGCCGGTCACCCGGCTGGTGCAGGAGCGCGCGGTGCGCAAGATCAATCCGTCGCGCCGCGGCCTCTACGAAGAGCACATCCAGGCAGCGGCCCGCGACCACGACGTGGATGCCGCGCTGATCCATGCGGTGATCTCGGCGGAGTCCGCCTACAACCCTCTGGCCCGTTCGTCCAAGGGCGCGCGGGGTCTGATGCAGCTGATCCCCGAGACGGGTGCGCGTTACGGCGCGACGAACCTGCTCGATCCGCGCCAGAACATCCAGGCCGGCACGCGGTACCTCAAGGAACTCATCACCCTGTTCGGCAACGACCTGCGCCTGGCGCTCGCGGCGTACAACGCGGGTGAAGGCGCGGTGCTCAAGTACGGAAAGATTCCGCCCTACGCGGAAACACAGAGTTACGTGCCGAAGGTCCTCGCCTATTACCGGCGGTATCGGGATTCGGCGCACGCTACGGACTCGCGCGTCAGGAACGTCGCGACGCCGGGGTGACGTTTCCCCGGAGTCGTCGCTCTGGCGACTCGTCCGGGCTACGGCGAATTGCCAACCCTGCGGATCGCCGGAATTCCCCGGAGTCGTCGCTTTCGCGACTCGTCCGGGCTACGCGAATTGCCAACCCTACGGATCGCGGAGATTTCCCGGAGTCGTCGCTCTCGCGACTCGTCCGGGCTACGCGAATTGCCTACCCCACGGATCGCGGAAACTCCCCGGAGTCGTCGCTTTGCGACTCGTCCGGGCTACGGTGAATTGCCAACCCTGCGGGTCGCGGAAATGCGCGGAGTCGTAGCCCGGACGAGTCGCGAAGCGACGACTCCGGGAGCCCTCATTACAACCGCCCCAACGCTGTCGCGAACCGCGCCGCGCACTCCATTCCGAACGCCGTCGGCACCATCGCCGGTGCACGGTCGTACACCTCCCCGAGCCCCATCCGCATTGCTGCAATGCGCTTGCCATAACAGATGAGCGCATCCAGCGACTGCATGCCGAAGATGATTGCCGGCAACACGTCGCGATAAATCGCCTCGGCCGCTGCCTCGTCGCCGCGGCGGAACGCCTCGTAGATCTTCACCTGCCAGTCGAAGGTATCGGTCGCGGGAATCATCCCGGCGCAACCGGCGCGCAGGTTGTCCGGCAGTTCCTGGCCGTTGCGCCCGTTGAACACGGCTAGCGCGCCGCCGGTTGCACGAACCACGGTCTCGATGCCGATGACCGGCCCCTCGCCCTTCAGCACCGTGAAGTTCGGCCGCGACCGCGCGAGCTCGGCGATGGACTCCGCGGATAGGCCGACGCCGATGTACTCGGGCGCGTTCTGGATCGCCATGGGCACGTCGACGGCGGCCATGACGCGAGAGAAATGCTCGGCGTAGTGCGATTCCGGGAGGCCGCGTTCCGGCGGCGGCTGCAGGATCACCCACGCCGCGCCGCGATCGCGGGCGAACTGCGCGAAAGCGATCTGCTCCGCCACGCTGCCGGGCGCCGCAGTAACCGCCAACGGCAACCGCCCGTCGAGATCCTGCGTCAGCCACTCCACCACCGACCGCCGCTCTTCCGGCGAGAGCTTCCCGACTTCCGTCGCGAGGCCTAGTACCGCGACGCCGTGCGCGCCACCTGTGACGGCCACTTCCACCTGCCTGCGCATCGCTTCGCGATCGAGCCGGCCGTCCGCGCCGAAGAATGCGTATTGCATCGGATAGATGCCGTGAAACCGATAGCCAGAACCCATGGATCGCCCGCCCCCCCGATCATCCGCGAACCCGCGCACCGCAGAACGGCGCTAAGCTGCGCCTTCCCCGATCCGGAAGGGTTCGACCATGCGCCTGTTCATCGCCCTGTGTCTCTTCTTCGCGTCGCTGGCTGCGGCCGCGATGACGCCGGAACAACTGCTGGAAGTCTACCGCGCAGCCGCGGCGACGGCCTCGCACTTCAAGGGCTTCTCGGCCGAGCGCGGGCGGACCTTCTACGAGGCGAAGATCACCGGGCCAAATGGCGAACACTCGTGCGCCGGATGCCACGGACCCGACCCGCGCAGCACCATCGATGGCCACGGCGGCGCCATCCGGGCGGAATGCCGGGCCTGTCATCTGACGGACGCGCCGGGCCCGGGCGAGCGGTCGAAGATGCGTCGCCACATCCGGCCGCTGGCGCCCTCCGCCAACCCGGACCGCTTTACCGATGCCGACAAGGTCGAACTCTGGTTCGACGTGAACTGCTTCTTCGTCCTGGGCAGGCCCTGCACCGCCCAGGAAAAGGGCGACCTGCTCACCTATCTCCTCTCGGTGAAGTAACCCGGCCCGGAGCCTCGCGTATCATTCGGGGAATCCCCGAAGGAGTCGCCCCATGCCCCGTTGGTTGTCCGCGGTCATCCTGAGTCTCGTCCTGCCGCTGTCGGCCCACGCACTGACGCCCGCCGAGATCATCGCGGCCCTCGCTGACCCGATCAACAGCACCGGCAACGTCGCCGACGCCGTCGATGAAGCCACCGGCGCGCGGGGATGGATGTCCACGGACATGAAGCCCATCCAGGAAGGGAAGATCGTCGGGCGTGCCGCCACGGCCCTGATGCGCCCGGGGCTTCGCAACGACACCCGCAAGTACCCCAATCATTTCCTCCAGATCTTGGACGAAGCCGAGCCCGGCAGCATCCTCGTCTACGTGATGCAGGACGGCATCGACATCGCCGCCATGGGCAACCTGATGGCCACCACGGCCAAGGTACGCGGGCTGGCCGGTGCGGTCATCGACGGCGGCGTGCGCGACATCACCGAGATCCGCGAGATCGGCTTTCCGGTCTGGGCTCGGCGGGTGGGGCCCGCAACGTCCGTCGGACGGATGATCAGCGTGAACAAGCAGATCCCGGTCATGTGCGGGGGCGTGATGGTGCACCCCGGCGACTACATCGTGGCCGACGCCGACGGCGCCGTGGTCGTGCCTCAGGCCGCCGCGGAAAAGGTCGTGGACCTGCTCAAACAGTACGCCGACAAGGAGTCCAGGATGGTGCCGATCATCAAGGAACAGAAGTCGATCCTGAAGGCAATCGAGATCTACAACCGCTACTGAGAGCGCCGCTTCCCTTGGCTTCCCCGGTCTCGCCCCGCTCCCCTGTCCGTCGCGCTGTCCTCGTGAGCGGTGCGGCAACGGCAGTCGCCGCCGCGACGGGCTCCCGCTTCGCGCTGGCCGAACTGGTGGCGACGCCCGCACAGATGCAGGGGCCCTTCTACCCGCTGACGCTCCCTCTCGACCGCGACAACGATCTCGTGACGGTGACCGGGCGCACGGGAACGGCCGCGGGGATCATCACGGACGTGGCGGGTCGGGTGGTGGACACGGAAGGCCGCCCGGTGCCCGGCGCGGTGCTGGAGATCTGGCAGGTCAACGGGCACGGGCGCTACCACCATCCGCACGACGACTCCGACGCCCCCGTCGACCCGAATTTCCAGGGGTTCGGTCAGACGGTGACCGACACCCAGGGCGCCTACCGCTTCCGCACGGTGAAGCCCGTGGCGTATCCCGGGCGGGCGCCGCACATCCATTTCTCGGTGCAGGTCCCAGGGCGAAACCGGTTCTATACGCAGATGTATCTGGCCGGCGCCCCCGAGAACGACAAAGACTTCCTGCTGCGGGCCGTTCGTGACCGCCGCGCGCGGGAATCCCTGGTGGTGGCGCTTGCGCCGTCTCCGAACCCGGGCAGTTCGCTCGCCGGCCGGTTCGATATCGTGCTGGGCAGAACGCCCGTTTCCACGGAGCCCTGATGGAAGGCGAAGCCGAAGCATTCGAAGCCATTCTCCACCGCCTGGAAGTCCTGCGGGTGGAACACCACGACCTCGATCAGGCGATCTCCCACCTGGCCCGGTTGCCGCTGTACGACGAACTGCAGTTGAAGCGCCTCAAGCGCCGCAAACTGCTGCTCAAGGACCAGATCACCTGGCTCGAGCGCCAGCTCGAGCCCGATTCCCAGGCCTGAGCCCAGCTCAGTACGGGATCTTGTAGTACTTGTCCGCCAGGTAGTCCGTCACGCTCTCGATGTCGTAGGACGACCAGCGCAGCCGAGCGTTGCCCTGCCAGCGCTCCACCTGCTGGCGGACTTCCAGGTAGGAGTCCGCCAGGCGATCCTTCCTCTGGTAGACGACCGGTGAGTGGCACGCGATGCAGAATGTGTCGTGCAGACTCTTGCCGCGGCTCAGATCGCCTGCGAAGGACGTCGGGGCTGAGAGGGCGGCGTACGCGCCGGCCGCCAGGGTCAATGCCGTGAGTACGGGAGATTTCATGGAGTTTTCCTCTTTGCGCAATGTCGTGTCGGAACGGGGGAGCACCGCACACGCCCTTTCTCCGACCATGATGACATCAGACTCCATCGCGGAGCCGACGGATTTGATCCAGATCACTTCGGACCCACCCGGGTGAACCCCACCGAACCGATCGGCGCCGGAACACTCCAATCACCGTGAGCACCATGCGCCTTGCCGACTGGAAACCCCTGGGCCTTGCCGCGGTCTTCATCGCGCTCGGCGCGCAGATCGCCGTCAACGCACTGTCTTACCTGGCCGGCGCCTGGTCCGGCAAGGCCGATGGACTCGTGTCGATCTCCGGGGCGATGTTCGCGCCATTTGCCCTGGTGGCGCTGTTCCTGCCGGTCGTCGCCGGCCCCCTCGCGAAGCGCCTGATGCCGGCGCCGGAACGCGCGTCCACCGTTCCGATGGGATTCGCGTTCCTGATCTTGGTCGTCCTCGCGGAACTCGGGACGGCCGTTGCGCGGAGTCTTGCCGGCCTGCCCGGCCTGGAAAGCCCGAAGGCGCTGCACGGGCTCATCCTCATCTATGCCGCGCTCGGCGCCTACCTCTTTTGTCGGAGAGCCCCCCATGTCGAGACCCCCGCTTCAGACCCCTGAACCTCGCGCAGGCCGCTGGTGCCGCCTGCTTGCCGTGATGGTGTTCACGGCAGCGCTATCCGGCTGCGCCGGGATGGTCAACCGCCCGCCCCCTCTGACGGTCGAACAGGTCGTGCAGATGGCCAAGGACGGGACCCCCGCCACGGAGATCATCAAGGAGATCGACCGTACGCGAACCGTCCTGGCCCTCAACGGCTCCCAGTACGGGCGGCTCAAGCAGGACGGCGTGCCGGACGAAGTGCTGGACCACCTGCAGAACCGCTACCTGCGCGCCGTGGAGTTCGATGCCCGCATGCGCTACCAGAACATGTACTGGGGCGGCGGCTGGGGGTGGGGATGGGGGCCGCCCTATCCGTATCGCCCCTACGCGGGGCACTTCCCCTACTGGTACTGGTAGGCAAGTTCGAAAGCAAAGAGGCCCCCACCCTCACCGGGCGGGGGCCTCTTCGTTTCCGGCACCTACTTCTTCAGCGCGGCGTCGCGCAGCTGCCAGTAGTCGGCATCGAGCACGACCTTCGGCGACACCTTGGCGGGCGCCGCCTTGGCTGGCGCCTTCGCCGTGGCGGTCTGGCGCTTGTCGCTCCCCGCCGGTTCCGCCGCAGGCCACCAGCCCTCCATCCACGGAGACGCACCTGCAGCCGTCGTCACCGCCATTGCGCTCTCGGGAGCGGGCGGCACCGCTGCGGCCGTCGGCTGCACCGTGATCGGCGCGGGCACACGGATCGTCGACACCCTGGGCGGCACCACGTAGACCTTGCCGTCCGTCATGTCGGGCCCGACCTTCGGTTCCGGGTTGAGCGTGAGGCGGGTCTCGTTCAGGGCTGCCCACTGCAGATCGATCGGCACAACGCCCTTTGCACCGTTTGTGATGCGGAAGACGAGGTCCGCGACCCGCCCGCCGCCGCCCGCGAGCTGCGCAAAGCGGGAAGCATCAAGCGCGAGGCGCCCCGGCGTGCTGGACGACTTGACCACGAACTGGAAGTCGATCGCGACGCCGGCCAGACGGATCTCGAGGAGTTCGAGGCTTCCCGCCGGGTAGGTGGCAATGAGTTCGATGGATTCGAGATCGGCCGTCGTGTCGATCGTGACGGGTACCGCGACCGTCGCCCCGTTCGCGCCGATGGCGGTACCGAGACGGATCAGCGGGTCGGCACCGGCGAAGGTGATCGGTCCGATCCCGGAGGGAATGGCGGGGATCTCGGGCCGGGGGACACCCACGAGGAACTGCTGCAGTCTCGTGGCATCCAGGGTCGTCAGCGTACCGCTCGTGTTGACGTCCCCGATGATCACCGGGTCCACCAGAGGCCAGGCACCGAAACCGGTATCCGCCAGGGCGGACACCCGCTGGATACGCTGGACGTCGAGCGTCGAGTAGCGCGCGTTCCCGGACGTATCCCCGATGAAGCCCACCACGTGCACACCGTCATCGGCACGCACTGCAATCGCTCCGCCGTTGATGCTGACGTCGGTGAGATCGAGTACCTGCTTCGCACCGTAGGGCGCGGTGGTACTCACCGTTGCTCGGACACGCACCAGTTCCAGTGCGCCTGCACCGAGCGCCGAGGCCGCATTGACCTGAACCTCGACGACACCCGGACTGACGATGTTGAAGACGACGCCACTGCCCGCGGGCAGGCCTGCCCCCGCCACGACCTGGGAAAGCGAGATGAGAGCGGCGTCATAGCGCAACGTGAATCGGACTGCGGTCGCGCCGGCCGCGTTGGAGAGCGTGACTGGCAGACCGGCGGAAGTGGCGGGCGCATCCAGGCCCTGCCCCGGTCCTCGGGCGATCTCACCGATGGACAGGACCGCACCGGTACCGCTGACCACCAGGTTGCGAACGTAGGCATCACCTGCCGTGCCGTCACTGTTCCCATCGAGAAGCAGACCGGAAGACGTGACGAACGCGTTAGCCGCGCTGCGCATCGTCACCGTATAGCTGCCCGCAGCGAGCGGCCCGCCGGTTCGGACGAAGGCGAAGCCCCGGTTGTCGGCATCCAGTACCAGGCTGCCCCCCACATTGCGACCGGCCGAGTTGGTCACGGTCATATCCGCTGCGCCAAGGGCGAACGCCGCGGCGTCGTAGAGGTTGAGCTTGGAGGCGTCCAGCGCCTGCGAGAGCCGCACACGGAAACCGGAGTCGGTCTGGTCGAACGACGTAACCTGGAGCCCCGCCGCGAGCACCTGAACCGTGGGCGCCGGAACGACATACGTGCCGTCCTCGTCAGTCGCAGAGACCGTCACGGCAAACGAACCCGGCGTCGCGTAAACGTGAGTCGGCGCGCCCGACGCAGCGGTGAACGTCTGCTGCGTGCCGTCGCCCCAGGCGATCTGCCAGGCACTCACGGTGTCGTCGCCGACATCGGACGAGGCGAGCGTGAGCACATAGGGCTGGCCTTGCACGACCGAGGTCGCGCCGGTTGCGGAAAGCGTCGGCGCCACGTTGGACACAGTGACTCGGAAGCTGCGCTCGGCAACCGATCCTGCACGGTCAGTCGCACGGACCAGCACGATTTCCTCGGCGTCACCATCCGCGGCGAGCCAGGTGAGCGCCCCGGTGTCGGGATCAACGTCGACGCCGGCCGGGCCGTACACCACGCTGTAGGTGAGCGAGTCGCCCGTCGTGTCGGCACCCTGCAGCACCACGCTGACGGTATCGCCTTCGAGAACGGTCTGGTCGCCAATGGCGGCGAGTTCGGGCTTTGCGTTGACGCCGAGAGTCGCTTCGAGAGTCGCGCCACTGGTCATCACCACGGGGACGCTCGTCGTAACGTTCTTCCAGCCCGCCTGTTCCACGACGCGAACCTGCCGCGCCCCCGGACCGAGATCGGTGAAGCCGAACTGGCCACTGCCATCCGTCAGCGTGAAGCTCTCGCCGGTGTCCAGCGTGCCGTTGGAATTGCCGTCGAGGAACACCGTGAAGCCGGAAAGCCCGGCGCCCGATTCCCCGGCGTCCACGACACCGTCCGCGTCCAGATCGTGCACGACGGCTCCCGATACGCTGCCCAGACGGAAGTTGCCGAAGTCGGCACCCAGCACCACTTCGGCCGCGGTTACACCGATGGTGCGTACGGCAGGCCCAGCGCTCGGCGACACGCCGGGAGAACCACCGTCGCCATCGCCGGACCCGGAACCGGTACCGCCGTCTCCGGACGAGGGATCGAACGCGAGGATGGCTTCCGCCAGCGCCGCGACATCGATGCGGTCGAAGGTGAGGCCGGTCCGACGGACATTCACGTCCTCGTCGTCTCCGTCGACGATGTGCACGGCGCTCGCGGCCACGAGGCGCTCGAACTCGCCGGTGGAAAGGCGACGACCGTGCACCTCGAGCGCGAGATCCTGCGCGAGCGCTGCTACGCCGGCCATGTAGGCCGAAGCCTGGCTGGTGCCCTGCATGGTCGCCGTGCCGCCGCTGGCGTTGGCGCCCACGAGGCGCGCCCCCGGCGCGAACACATCGAGCTGTGCCGCGTCACGCTGGGAGAAGCTCGCGATCCGGTCGGCGCCCGTGCTGTTGTCGGTCGCCCCGCCGGAGAAGGTCCACGGTCCGCCAAGATCGGCCGCCCAGGTCGCGCCCACTGCCAGCACGGCGGGATCCGCCGCAGGATAGGCGACACCCATCGCCCCCTGGAATCGGGCGTAGTGGTTACCCGCCGCCGCGGTGACGATGATGTTCTTCGCAGCGAGCGCAGCGAACTCGTCACCCAGCCCGTAGCGGCCGATGGCGTCGGTCCAATTGCCGCTGTCGCCCAGCGACAGGTTCACGACGCCGACATTGAAACGGTCCGCGTTTGTCACGACCCATTGCAGCGCGGCCTCGAGGTAGGAGAAGTACCCCTGACCGTCATCGCCGAACACCTTGAGGGAAATGAGATCCACCTCCGGCGCCACGCCGCCGTACTGGTCATCGGACGAACCGATCAGGCTCGCGACGTGGGAACCGTGGTTGTTGCGATCGGAAGCATCGTCATCGCCATCGGCGAAGTCGTAGTCGAACACGATGCGGTCGGCCTGGCCGTCGCCGTCGGCGTCGGTGCCGAAGAACGGATGGTCGAGGTCGATCCCGGTATCGATAACCACGACCGCCATCCCGTCTCCGTCGATGCCGTCGAACCGGGAGTCCGCGCGGAATGCGTCGAGCCCGGTCAACGTGCTCGCCCAGCCGTTGCCAGCGATGGCGGAGGACGCGACCGCGGACGCTTCCACCGCGCTGTCCGGCAGTTCGAGCGTGGCACCCGACCCGGTGAGTTCGAGACGCGTAAGCGTCGCGGACCCGGTGGAAGTCGCCGGCGAGGTCTGCATCCAGCCGGACTGCATGACTTCCGCGACCGTGTAAGTGCCGGGCAGGAGGCCGGAGAACACGTAGGTGCCATCCGCTCCCGTGACCGTGCGACGCTCGCCGGTGTCGAGAAGCCCGTTGCCGTTGGCATCGAGGAAGATCGTCCATCCCGACAGGCCGTTCTCGCCGGCATCGCGCACCGAGTTGCCGTTCACGTCCTCGAACTTGGCGCCGCGAATCTCTGCGCCGATCACCCGGCCCAGCAGCGTGCCCTCGGCGGCTTCCCCGCTTGCGTCGAGCACGACCGTGCGAGCTCCACCGGGAGTGGTGTCGAAAGCACCGGCCGGCAGCACCTGAGTGACCCGGTAAGTGCCCAATGTCAGGCCGGTGAAGCGATAGTTGCCGTCGGCGTCGGACAGCACCGTGAGATCGACGGAGCCGTTGGCATCGCGGTCGAGCCGCACCGTCGCCCCGGCAATGCCGTTCTCCCCGGCGTCTCGCACGCCGTCGCCGTCGTTGTCCGCAAACACGGCGCCCGCGATCTCGGCAGCTCGATAGTCCCCGAAGTCGATGTCGGTGACGACATCGCCGCGAACCAGGTTGAAGCTGTAGTAGGCCGGTGTGGCCGAGCCCGGCAGCCATCCGGAAGGGATCACTTGCGCGAAGCGGTAAGAACCTTCGGCGAGCGCGTCGAACCGGAAGGCGCCATCGGCGCCAGTGAGCACCGACGCCTCACCCGCATCGAACACACCATCGAGGTCGGCATCGACGAACACCATGCGTCCGCCAACACCCGACTCGCCGGCGTCCTGCTGCCCATCCCCGTCGGTGTCCTCGAACACCACGCCTTCGGCGCTCGGCAACGCGCCTTGAATGGTGATGTCGGCATCGGCGATGGCGTGACCATGAGCATCGGAAGGCGGATCCGCTTCGCGGTTGCCCGCGTTGTCGATGGCCACGCTGAAGAACGCGTAGGTCTTGCCGGCTTCCCCGGTGAACCAGGCCTGGGTGTCCGTGGTGAGAACCTGCCACTCGTCCCAGTGCCCTTCCTCGCCTTCCTTCACGTAGACGTTGAATGCGGACAGACCGGAGGTCGTGCCGTCGTCTGCACCGCTCCACTTCACGAGGAAGGTGGGATTCTCGGTCGTCGCCGTCGCGAACGCCGTCACGGCGCTCGTCGGCACACCCGCGTCGATCGTGTTGAAGATCGAAGGCGTGATGATGGGTTCCTCGGCGTCGAAGACGATCGTCGCCTCGGCATCGATGCGAGCGCCGCTCTCCGTATCCGCCCGCGGACGGACGGTGTAGGTGAAGAAGCCCTGGCCGCGGCCCGAACTGTCGTTGGGCGGAAGAAGCCCGACGGATGCGTCGAGCGGCTTGGATCCGGTCGCCGGATCGATCGCGCGCAGGCGCATCGTGATGAGACCGGACGCGACATCCACGTTGACGAAAGCGTCGACGAACACGCCCAGCGTGGCACGCATGTCGAGACGCTTGAGGTGGAAGGCCTCGGGATTGTCGAGATCCACACGCGCGTCGCCGAAGCCGTAACCGGTCAGGCGGAAGCTGCGCCAGTCGAGATCGGCGTCGAGCTGTTGCGTGACGACGATCTCCTGCGCGGGGGCGGTGGCGTCCGCGGCGTTCTCAAAGCGGATCATGTAGTCGAGCGTCTCGCTCCCCGTGACCCAGGCCTCGTCGCCGAACCCTTCCGGACCGACGATATCGTTGGGGTCTCGCGGTCTCACGCTGCAGGGGTTGTAGACGACCGTGCGGACGATGCACTTGTCGCCCTGCTTCAGTCGTTCCGACACCTCGCGTACGTCATCACGGCAGACCTTGGAACGCTGGATCTGATACTCGATGTCGTCGCACTCGAGGCACTTCTCCGGAATAGGCACAGGCACGATGGATTGGACTTCGAGTGGTGACCCAGACGCGGCCGCTACCTGAGCAGTTGTGCCTGCCGTGGAAACCCCGGGCACGACGAGCAAGGTGGCCGCAGACCAGGTCGTGCCGTTGTACTGGCTCTGGAACAGGCGGAACACCGGCTCTTCGCCCTCCCCCGCCGTATTCTGATTCCAGACAGCGACGAGTCCCGCGCCCGAGGCTGTGACGGCAAGGCCGGTGATCGACTCCGCGTTGGCGACGACGCTCGCTGCGGTCCAGCCTGTCCCCGTCCACGCGCTTTGCCGCACGACTTCCGCACCGGAGTCGGATTCCTCCACCCAGACTACATTCAGTGTGCCATCCGCCAGTGTGACCAGACGGGTACCGGTATCGCGCCCCTGCGTCTGCGCCACGGTCGCCGGCGTGCTCCATTGGCCGTTCTCGAACACCGAATAGACAAGATCGACATCCTTGGCTGCGGCGATCGCAGCGTCGATCCCGCCCGCACCGTTGGCGATCCCCGCGTTTTTCCCCCTCGACCAGACGACGATCCGGCGTCCGCCGGCGTCGTGCCCCGCGGTGATGCTGTCATTGAGCCCCTCGGTCCCGGGAATGTCGGACGGCACACCGAAGGCACCGTCGAAGTCGGCAACGCGGATGACCGAACCGGGCGTCGTGCCGTGCGTCGCGTGCGACCAGACGCCGTAGGCATCGTCATTGCGACGGGCGAACACCATCCCGCCATCCTCGAGCAGGTCGAGTTCGACGGCCGGCAGGAGACTGTTCGAGCCATAGCGTGCCGCCGTGCCGACGCCGGCGTCGGGGTTGTACACCCACACGGGCGTACTGCTGGCCGCCAGCGCGGCCGAGTCCAGGGCACTGCTCTCCGTGGCGTCGAACGTCTGGAAGATCGGCGTGAAGGCCCAGGTGATCTCGTGATCGAGATACTCGAACTTGGCCTCGCCCGTCAGATTGACCGTGAAATCCTTGCCCGGTACCGGTGAGACTTCGAACTCTACGCCGGCCTTCACCGTGATCTGCGCCTTCGGCGTCTTGATGGCGTCCTTGCCACTGCCCACGAACACGGGCGACCCCGGCAGATCAGACCCGAGCGCCATCAGGAACTGCGGCGTGAGATTCGCAGCAAGCCTGACCTTGCCGTCATCGGGAATCAGGATGTCCGGAAACTTCGCATCGTTGTTCCAGATCAGGCTGCCCTTGAGCGCGATCTGGAATCCCATCCGATCCTCGACCCGCAGACCGATACGATTGAGCTCCTGAAGTACGTTGGCCAGGGCGGTGGCGGGCGCCGTAAGCGCGGGAAAAAGGCTCAGCGTGCGCAGGACGACGTACTTCCGATACCAGGCGAAACTCGCCAGCACGTCGACCTGGGCCTTGCTCAGCTTCCAGTCCTTGGCGGCCTTGTCGACCTTCCACTCTCCCTTGGCAGCAATGCCACCGCCGACCTTGAAGCCTTCGGTATCACCGGAGAACTCCAACTCCGCCGCGGCAGTCGCCGTCACCGTCGCCTTGCACGCTTCGTCGTCGATGGCGAACGCACCGGCGAGCGAGAACTTGCCCTTGGCGCTGGCGAAGCCGAATCGCTTGCCAACATCTACACCGGTGGAGTAGGCATATTGGATCTGGCTCACGGCCGAGGGTTCTGCGATCGGACCTTCCGCAGCGCCGTCGGTCACAGTCGCCGCTGCCGCTGCCATGGCCGGTGCCGGCACAGCGGGCACCGTCATATCGATGGGCGTTACATAGAAGTCCGAGTCGTCATCGATATCCGCGTTCCGCTTGAGATGCGCGATGACCACCTCGCCGCCGTCGCCTTCGAGGATCGTGGGCACGCCATCCGCAACAGCGTCATCGGTAAGACGGATCGGAGCAGTCCAGGCGATGGTGCCGGCGACCGTACGACGGCCGACTGCGTACCAGATCTCGGACTCGTTGCCATTGCCTTCAGACCATGCCGCGACGAGCACCGGCTCACCTGCGCCCGGGTTCGACATGGCGTGCACGGTCACATCGTAGGCTTCGCCGAACTGCAGTCGCGTCGCGCCGCTCCAGACCCCGTTGACCAAGGTTGCATGCCAGATCTCGCCGTTGCGCTGCCAGACCATGTGGGCGGTACCGGCTGCGTCGGTCACCAGCTGTGCGTTTCGGTCCTCTTCCGCAATCGCTGCGGCCGTTTCGACCGGGAGGATCCGAAGCGCTACGGTCTGCCCGTCCGCCTCGGTGACCTGAAGGCCCGGCATGGCCGAATCCGCGGTCCCATCGGCATTCATGTCGAACGAGCGCTCCGGCAACACGAACGCGTAGTGCCCTGGCCGTAACGCGGCGAACACGAACGACCCGTCGGCAGCCGTGACCGCACGGCCCTCCAAGAGGTAGCCTTGTCCCGTCTCACGGTATGCCGCGATTTCGACACCTCCCTGAGGGGTGCCGCTCGCGCTGTCGACGGCAGTTCCGCTCAGCGAGACGAACGGCACGAACGTCGGGAACTCCGTCACCATCGCGGAGAAGATTGCCCTCACATCGCGCACCGGTGGCTCACCGGTGTCGCTCACCATGAGCATCATCCGATTCAGCAACTGGGCGAGTTCCCCCCACGTAGTGCCGATCCGCGGCTGTACCCGCCCCCACCAGGCCTGCCACTGCGCGTCGGAGATGTCGGTCGGCCGCACCGACTGCTCGATCGCAGACCAGTCGCTGATCGTCCGCGAATCGCCGACATCCACCCGGCTCACTTCGAAGTCGATTTCGGCGCCGATCGCGTCGGGCGTCCGGAAATGCACTCGCTGCGCGTAGGTGGCACCCGGCCGCAGAATCTCCGCGGCACCGTCGAGACTTGCCCCCATGAAGAAGATCGGCACGAGACCGTTGGAAGTCGCGGGCGTGAGTCCCATTGGAACATTGGCCACCGACTCCACGATGACGAGCGGTGCGAACGCGTCACCCGTGCCCTCGTTGAAGTACGACACCGTGAACGCGTTGGGCTGGCCCTTGTAGATGGCCGCCGGGCCAGTGACCTGCACCCAGGTATCCCCGCCCTCGCCTTCCTCCAGAATGACGGCGTCGGCGACCACCACCTCGGTACCGGATGCCAGTCTGCCGCGAACGGAATAGGTGCCGGTCGAAGCCGTGAACGTGTTGAAGGTGGCGTAAGCCTCGGTCGGACTGTCAACGACCACACGCGAGGCCGAGATGACGGTGCCGTTGCCGGCCACAAGCTCGAACACCATGCCGTTCTCGAACCGGGCACCGTCGATGCGCAGAGTGGCGTCGCCCGAGGTGTCGATGATCTTCGCATTGACGTCCGCAATGGAGAAAGGCACCCGGTCAGCGCGAAGGCTGACGGACTGCGACCCCGAATTGACCTCGCCGCGAATGAGCACGTAGTAGGTGCCGGCCTCCGTGGCGGGAATGACGATCTCTGCATCGGGTTCGAAGCCGAATGAGGAGACAAAGTCGAAATCGGTCTGGCTCGGCACCTCACCACGCGACACGTACAGGACATTCGCGGACGTCGTCGACACCGCATCCAGCGTGATCTTGAGGACTTCCCCTGCGGGTACGTTGTCGATGCGGTAGACGCGGGACTGCCCCGCCGCGATGGTTTCGGCAATGGCGGGCGCATCGAGAACCAGCGCCGGCACGACGATCTCGAAGCGGTCGAGGGACGCCCCCACGTTGACGTCGTTGGTCTCGGGCAGGGTGTTGAAGATGTCGCTGCGCACGATCACGTTGTACGTGCCCGGGGACACCGCCGGCACCTGTGCCGTGGCGACCTGGGTGTAGCTTCCACCCGTTGCGATCGGACCGCCGCGCAGATGCGTGGAGAACAGCGCGTCGTTTGCATCGAAGACCGCGTCTGCCGACAGATAGACGGCATCCTGCCAGCGGCTGCCGTCGAGAATCGGGGTGCCGAGGTTGGTGACCGTGTACTGCAGCGTCGCCGTGCGGCCTGCCGTAGCGTCGGCAGGGATCGTGATGGTTCCGACGACGATGTCCGCGGGCGGACGCGCCAGGACCTGCATCAGGCCCGAGGCCATCGCGACGTTGTTGCCCTCGTTGGACTCCCTTACGGCGCCGTAGCCGTCGGCTACCGCGAATACGAAGTACGGTCCGTTGAGCGCGCCGGGAATGGTGACGGCCTGCGTGACGTTGCGCACCGCCCCCACCGCCATGCCGGCAGGCTCGCTGGTCTGCCCGATGTAGATGTCCGCGTTGTCGAGGATGGCGTCCCGCGAAGCATAGAACGACGTATAGGTGGTCACCGTCGTCGCCGAAGTGCCGGCATTGCGCAGCGTCCAGGACAGGCTTGCAAGGGTGCCCGAATACACCTGTTCGGGGACCGTCAGCCCTTCCACGATCAGATCGGGGGGTGAATCGGGCAGCAGGGTGATCGCCCGCGTCGCGCGGTTGTTCGACCTCTCCGGATCTCCCACCTGTCCCGCGCCGTCGGCCACGAAGATGAGGTGATAGCTGCCGGCCGTGAGGCTGACCAGGCTGGACCCGTCCTTCCTCGCAGCGCTCAAGGGGACCGTGATGGACACGCCCGCGTTGTAACCCGCGCCGCTCGCCAGCGGATTGCCGCGCAGCACCGAGGTCAGGGTCAGGTCATCGTCCGACAGGACGGTATCGGTCGAGAGATACACGAGGTCGGACCAGTACAGCGAGTCCGTCGCAGCGACGCCAACGTTGTCCACATGCCATCCGAAGCCCGCCGTCTGGCCGATGGTCGCCGTGGCAGGGCCCGTCACGGCACTGATCGCGAGATCCGGTGCCCGTCGTGTCACGACGATCGAGGCTGCGCGGAGGTTGTTGGTCTCCCCCGCCGCGCCCTCGAAGAGGAAGTTGTTCGTGTCGGCGACGACGAACAGGGTGTAGTTCCCCGACGCAAGCGCGGTCGGGAGGACGACCGACTCATCATGGGCTTCCGACTCGCCAGCCGCGAGTCCGTCCCGCACATAAGTGGCCAGCAGGATGTTGTCTTCCGCACCATACACCCCGCTCGCGGAGAGAACGACCCGCTCGAGCCAGCCGGTGTCGAGCGTGGAGCCTGTCCCGGCATTGCGGACGGTGTAGGACACCGCCACCGCAGTTCCCGAGTCGACTGCAGGTGCGACCTGAAGAGTTTCCACGACCAGGTCCGCCGGCTTCTGCTCGATCCTGACGATCACAGACCGCGTGTTGTTGGCTTCCGGGTCACCGCCAGGGCCAGGCAGCCCTTCGAAAACGCCATTGTCTGCGTCGCCCTTCACGATGAGGTAGTAGTCGCCGGTGGCGAACGTCACGGGCACGATGAACCGGCCACTCAGCTGCTGTGCGGCACCCGCGGCGATTGACTGGGCAATCACACCTCCCAGGCGCAAATCGCTCTCATCCAGAACGGCATCGGTCGACAGGAACACCCCGTCGGCCCAACTGCCGTTGGGCGTGATCGTGGCGCCGTCATTGCGTAACGTGTACTGGAATGCGAGCTGTTCGCCTGCACGCACGACCGCAGGTGCAGTGACCGATGAGACCACGAGGTCCGGTGGCGGCGTGAGCGCCACGTCGATGGCGGCGGAACTCCCCGCATTGTTGCCTTCGGCGGTGATGGTGTGTTCGTAGACCTGATTGATTGCGTCGGTCACCACGTGCACGTAGAAGCCACCGGATTCTCCGATCGGAAGACTGAATGTCGCCTGGCGGGTATAGCTGTCTGCCGGCCCCGCCTCGAGCCCTCCTGCGTCGAGCCCCCCGGTCCGCGTGACAGTGGTTACGCGCGTGGCGGTGTTGTCGAATTCCGCCCTGCGCGACAGATACACGAAATCGTGCCATTCCGACACGCCCGTGGGTCCGAGGCCCTGATTGCGGACCTGATAGCTGATCGTCACGGGCTGCCCCGAGAACGCCACCGGCGGCACGGTCACGGTCGACACCCGCAAGTCAGGCGGCGGGGTGAGGTCCACATGCTGCAGCACGCCAGCCGAGATGTTGTCGGCGTTCTGCGCTGCGGGCAGCCCTTCGTAGACCTGCCCCTGCCAGTCGGTAAACACGATCCAGTAGAGGTCGCCCTGCAACCCATCGGGAATGCGGAACGTCGCGCTGTTCGTGTAGCTCTCGCCGGGCGCAAGGAAGCGCGGGTTGGCGATGCGGTTGTCGCTTTGCAGCGTCTGGAAGTCTTCCCGGTTGTAGATCGGGTCGGCTGAAAGCACGACGTGGTCGTACCACAAACTCGGGGTGGCTTCGTTGCCGGTGTTCTGGACAGTCCACGAGACAGTCACGTTCTGTCCCGAGAATGCAACAGACGCTGGAGTGATCTGGGTGACCACCAGGTTCGGCACGCGCGGCTGAATCACGCGCATGACATCCGCGTCCTGGGTGGTGTTGTCAAACTCGCCGGGATTGTGTTCGTAAACGGCTCCGGTAGTGCCGCCGGTATCCGTGCGCACGATCACGCGATAGTCGCCACTCAGCGTGATGGGGAGTGTGATCGACTGCGTCCTCGTGAGGGAGCCGCCGACCGCAAGCGCCGCGGTAACGGGGAAGTTCTGGGACGTGAGCACGGTCGCGCCGTTGGCATCGACGACGGTCACCACGTCGGTCCAGGTGGAGTTCGGCAGCGCGGCGTTCCCGTGGTTGGTAACGGTCCACGACACGTCGATCGTCTGCCCGGCCTCGGCCAAGGTGGGCGCGGCGATATCCGTCACCAGCAAGTCCGGTACCGATGGTGCTACGAGGGTGATCGCCTGCGCCCTCACGTTGTTGTTCCGATTGACGTCGTCCTGCGTGAAGAAAGTGTCGGACTCCACCACGATGTAGTAAGTGCCAGGCACGAGGGATGTGACGCGCGGCAGAGTGACGGTCTGGTCGACGGCGTAGGAACCACCCGATGCGACCGGAAGACTGCCAGCCGGCACCTGATAGTTCCCGAGGTTGGCGATCGTCCCGTTGCGGTCCGGCGTGGAGGACAGATAGAAATCCTCCCTCAGGCTCCCGGACGTCGGCAGGTCACCAGTGTTCGTCACCGTGTATTGGATGCGCACGCCATCCCCCGGTGCCGCCGTCGGCGGCAGCGTGATCGCACCCGGCGCAAGATCCTGCGGGTACACGACGCGAATCGTCTGCGCAGATACGCCAGTGTTGTTAGCGTTGTCGGTCTCGATCTGTCTCCCGTCGACATCGGTCCGGACGATGAGGTAGTGCTCCCCGCGAGGATAGACACTGCTCTGGAAGGCCGAGATCTGCAGATTCACGCCTTGTTCCATGCTCTCGCCGGCGCCGAGCACCACGCCGATGGCGGTCGCGTTGGCAACGAGCAGATCCCCCGCGTCATAGGTGGCATCGCTGGAGAGGTAGACCCCGTCGAACCAGAACGGCGCGGTCGTGGGCAGTACGCCGTCGTTTCGGATCGTCCACGACAGGCGGAAAACGTCCCCGTTCAGGACGATGTCCGTCTGCGTGATGCTCGAGACCACGAGATCCGCACCACCCACGATGAACGTGCCTGTGACGGCATCGTCGAAGAACTCACCGGGCGTACCGTCGCCATCGGTGTCCGTGCCATTGCCCGCGACATCTCGGGCAGCGGGCCGCAGACGGTAGGTGTACGTCCCGAGATCGATCAGAGGACTCGCGAACGTGAAGACGATGTCCGTTCCGTTGGTCAGTGTTGCCGTCATCCCGGACAGATCCAGCGGCGAACCATTCGGACGATCGATCTCGATCATCGATGGCGACACGGACGACGGGTCGAGCGGCTCATCGAAGGTGACCACGATCTGGGACAAAGGCGCGGGACCGGCCTGTGGCGCGACCGAGACGAACTGTGGCGGCACGCGATCCAGAACAACCTGTGCTGTGTGAGCGGCATTCGTGTTGCCCTCGAAGTCGACGACCGCCCCTTCCTTCAGCGTGAAGGTGTACGCGCCATCGACGGCCGGGAGATCCACGAAGGCGTAGACTGTTCGCCCGCCGGAGGATCCGCTGAAGCTGAGCGCCGTGACGCCAGGAGGCAGGACGAGATCTTCCGCCGGGTCGAACGAGTCCGCGCGCACCGCGCGGTCGAACGTGAAGGAGACGAACGCGCCATTGGCCTGGTTGGTCCGGAACGGCGAACCGGGTTCCGGGACCAGGGCCTGATTCGGCGCCTGCACCGGCGTGCCGCTGATGGACAGCGAGTAGGTCCCGAAGGCATCGACGTTGAAATCGATGTTGGATCGCGGTCTGACCAGTACCTGATAGAGACCGCTCTGCGTCGGCAGCGTGGTGCCGATCCCGATGCCGGTCACGCCAGTCGGATTGTCGGGGTTGCTGTCGTACAGCACCGCACCGTCCGGACTGAGCAACTGGATGTCGACCGTCAGTTCGCCCGGAGGATCGCCCGGGTCGGTACCGAAAACCCCAAGTTCCAGACCGATCGTCTCTCCGCCCGCGGAGTAGAACGCGAATCGGTCGGTCGTATCCAGGTCCGTATTGTCGAAGAAGCCGAAGGGCCCGCCGAAGTGCCGGAAGATGGAGGGGCGAAGCGACGCGAGCACGGCACGCGTCGCCGAGATGTCCTGCACCCGGCCGCCGGTCGCGTAGTTGTTGTCCTCCGGGGCCTCGGTGTCGAGGGCCATGCCGAGCGTGGCAGTGAGGCCGAAACGCCCCTCGTTATAGGCGACCACTCGAACGAAGTACGTGCCCGTGGCGTCCGGCCGGAAGTTCCGGATCGTGACCCCACCATCCGCGAGACCCCACTCGCCCGTTGCCAGAACGGTACCGTTGGCATCGAACAGTTCGAGCGTGAGCGGAATCGCAGGCGCGGGCACGCCGCGCTCCGGCGCCCATTGCGCTAGCAGCGTGGCCGGTTGACCTTCCACCAGATCGATGCGGAACATCTTGCTCATCGCGCCCTGGAAGCCCTCGGCACCGTACTCGACGAGGTAACCCGCCGGGACGCCGAAGCTGCCGTCGTCGGCGTCGTTCCAGAGCGGGCCGGAGGCGTTCGCCGCGCCCGTGAGAATGACGTAGTTCTCGGTGTCCGGCGTGTTGGCGGGGTTGCCGTTGTTGTTCGGTTCGCCGGGGCCCCAATTCGTGAATCCCAGCGGCGTCGACGTATTCGCATCGACCCACCCGTCGCCCGGCTCGTTGGAGCCATCCAGTTGACGGATGCCGAGCCAGAGGCGCTCGAGCGCCTGGAGCGAGAAAGTCTGCTGCAGCCACAGTCCCTGCTCGGCGCTCGCGATGGACACGAGACGACCTTGCATGCCGGCGAAGAAGCGGGAGCGCGCCTCGGCCTCGGCATTGGTCCAGGTGATGCCAGGCGCCGATACGATCTGGTAGAAGCGCCCGGTCGCCGAATCGAAGATCGGGGCACCATCCGACGGCACACCAGTCGTGCGCAGGAACTCACCCAGCGCGCCGACGCGGACGCGATCGACGCCATTCGTGTTGGTGCCCAGACTGGTCGATGAGGGCATGAGATCGACGGCATTGGCGAACGCGTCAACGTTGGCTTCGCCGCGCAGGACCGGATCGACCACGGCATCCACGACGACGTTGAGACTGTAGGCGGAACCGCCTTGCACCGACGACACTTCGACCAGGAACTCGCCGCCATCGGCGAGTTCGGGCAACTGGTCGGCCGTGACGAGGAGCCCCTGGCCTGGCGCGGCTGCGTTGAAGGACGCGAGTTCGAAGGCATTGCCGCCGTCGACGCGGAGCACGGTGAGGCGCAGTTCCGCCGCGCCTCCCGACGCCGCAACGCCGGTCGGCCGCAGCGCGAGGGACACGCGTCGCCCGGGCTCCACCACGAAAGTGCCGAAGGCGTCGATGTCCGCGGGCGCTCCGGTGTCCGGATTCTCGGCGTACACCGAGCCGGTCAGCGTGGCGACCGACATCTGTCCGGGGAACGGCTTCAGGGGGCCGAGCGACACCACGCGATCGGGTGCGTCGAGCGAGAAGTGCCAGACGAAGTCGTCGCCGCTCACCGTGTTGGCGCCGGATGGCAACGGGAACGTCGGAGAGCCGTTCAGGGCCAGACCGCTGAAGGCGTCGCTGAACGCGTCGTTGCCCGAGACCAGCGTGAGCGAGTAGTTCCCCTCCCGCAGCGCCGGGAGCAGGAGAGTGAGGCTGGAAACCGTATTGCCGCTGCCGTCGTCCACCTGGTCGAGGAAGAATCGCTGCGCGGAGTCGTTGCTGGTCGGCGCAAGCGAGATCCGGCGCCCGGTGTCGACATTCGTGAGAATCACGTCCTCGACATCGGCCGCGAACGAATCGAGCAGACGATCGAAGCGGATGGTCGCTGAGACCTCGTCACCGGATGCGTTGCTGAGCGTGAAGACAGGACGGTCCTGCGTGACGGTGCCGCCCGCCAGGGGCTCGCCATTCCAGTCCGTGAGGCTGACGCTCGCGACCCGCGGGCGCTCCGCAAACAGGTTGAACGTGATGTTCCATTCGTCGTTGCCGTCACCGGAGAAGTCAAACACGCTGTTCTCGGGCAGCGTCAGTCGGTACTGGCCCTGGGCGAGGTCTGTCCCGTCATCGAGATAGACCAGGAACAGCTCGCCGGCGGGCAGGTTGCCGCCCACGCCATAACTGGTGCGGGGGACTTCCGCAGGGGGCTCGCCTTCCGCGAGATAGTCGAGACGGATCCTGCCCGGATCCCAGCCCGGCTTTGTGCTGTCGAGGCCGTTATTGAATCCCAGGAGGACGAAGCGCTGCGCCTCGGAGTAGGTCTCCCCGTTCGAGACGAACGCGGAATTCACCACCACCAGAGGATCGCTCGAGGTCGTGATCCCGACGCCAGTGCCCGGCATCAGGTCTGCGGACATCAGAACCCTGGGTTCGAAGGGTTCCAGGAAGGCACGGCTGCGCTGCGAGCGCGAGGAGAGCCACTTTCCGACTCTCGCTGCGACGGCGCGGCGGCCGGCTTGTGTACGGTGGATCAGCTGCTCAGCATGGGAACGGATACGCGACGAGGACACGGGCACTGTCTCCTGATGACGGAGAAGGACCGCGCCCGCTCCGCGAAAACCGGGTGGCCGCAGACGCCGGACGCAGGCCGGCGTTGCAGGATGGGCTCTGCACTCATGGCAGGAACCGCAGGCGGAGAGTTAGGTGGCCGGACTCGCCTTCACCGGGATAGAAGCCCTTCGCCGGCGGGCGGCCCACAGCAGGGCAAGTCCGGCGCCGAACAGCGCGTAGGTCTCAGGCTCGGGAACCGCAGTGATCGTCACGGTCTTGTCGAACTCGTCACCGAACAATGTGGCATTGGCGTCGGCGAGTTCACCGGTAAAGCGGATGGAGTACTGAGTTCCCGGCAACGCATTCGCGGGCAACACGAACGTGGGGGAAACGGTGAACGGGCCGGTGAGGGCGATCTCGGCATTGGGTGAATAGCTCCACGACTCGAAACGCTCACCCGAGACCGGGTCGACGCCCGAGTTGGAGACGAAAGACCCGGCCGCACCGAATTGCGACTTGAAGAGTTCCCAGGCCTGGCTCAGATCCAGATCGACCGTAGAGTTCACCGGATCGAACGTGAGTGCCGGGTCATAGAACATATGGAAATCGAGGGAAATGAGCTTGTAGCCAGCTTCAGGAACGAACTTGATCTCGACGGTCGCGGCCGCCCCGGCAAGCGCCTGGGCGTCGGTTACCTCGATCGTGGCCATGTTCGCCGCACTCGCCGGAACTCCGAGCAACGACGCGAACGCCAGTGGGGCGGACCACTTCAGTAAACGCGAGTACATGAGTCTCTCCATTTTTGTTGTGCGGGGCCTGGCAATTGACGCTGATACCCCGGTGGCCTTTCGCGCGGTCGACCCTGGAGAGGGCGGCCGGGTCCGAACGGGAATCCGGACGTCTGACCCACTGCAGTCCTTGTTCCAGGGCAGGGGTTCATGCGACATTCCGTTCAAGAATTTCCGCGCACCCTTTTGGGTCATCGCAACTTACTGTCCCAATTGCGATTTTTCGCCCCGAGGACACATGGGGGTCTGCGCCACGCAGACGAATCTTGTCCGGGCTCCCGGTTCCCATTGGGAATCGGATCTATGTGTAAGCCCTGTCGACTAGGAAATACTCCCGACGACGATCAGGGAGATCCGAAACATCGAGCGCTCAAGATCCTGAGATTGCGCACCGATAACGTCGATGCAACCAGAATTCGCCAGGAGCGGACGCAACATGAAACTTCACCAAGCCTGTGCCGCCGCCGCGGCGTCCGCTTCCCTTTCCCCTTTCCTGCTGCTCTCCGGTACCAGCGCCGGCGCCGGGCTTGCCGTGGGCGTCGCTTGCACGTTTGCCGGCGTGGCGTGGGGGCTCGCGATTTCTCAGCAATCCCAGGCAGCGCCAGCCGAAGCGAAGGGCTCGGCCACGACGGACGCCCACCTGGTGGCGGTGCAGCAGAGCGCTCTGCAGGTCGGTGCGCGGGTGACCTCCCAGTTCCAGGAACTCGACGAAGAACTCACGCAGATCCGGGGCATCATCTCGAGCGCCACGGACAATCTGTCCGGCAGCCTCAAGAGCCTGGAATCGGCCTCGTCGGGCCAGACCGAACTGCTCCGCGACATGGTCGACGAACTGGTCTCCATGGTGAACGGACCGGAGATGGATGAGCAGTCGCGGGAGCTGCGGCGCTTCGCCGAGGAAACCCAGGGCATCGTGAACCGTCTGCTGGACGTGATGGACAGCAGCGATTCGCCGCTGGGCGGGGAATCGCAGACCGCGCTGGTCGAGATGACGGATCAGATCCGCGCAGCCAACGAGCGCGTGGTGGCGAAGTGGCGCACGATCATCGAAGTGTCGGAGCGCATCCGCTCCCACGTGCTCACTGGCATCGTGTCGCTGCAATTCGAGGACATGGCCGGCCAGTTGATCGAGCACGTGCGCCGCCGTCAGGTCGCCGTCCAGGAAGCCTTCCAGCAATTGAGCGCCGCACTCGGCAACTACGGGGATGCGCCCGCATTTCACGAGGCGCTGCGCAAGCTCGAAGCGGAACTCGACGTGCGCTTCGACGGCCTGTCGCGCAAGTCCGTGAGCCAGACGTCCGTCGAGACCGGCAGCGTCGATCTCTTCTAGGGAAAGCCCGCGAAGCCAGCGCCTCGGTCAGCGCTTCGCGCCCTGCCGCAGCAGGTTCCAGTTCACCAGCACCAGACTCGCGATGACGCCGGCCAGTCCGGCGATCACGCGCCACGTCACCGGTTCCCCCAGGAACACGGCCGCCAGCACCGTCGCGGAAATCGGATTGAACGTCACCGCGAGCGCCACCCGTGACGGCGCCGTGTGCTCGAGCGCCCAGATCCACAGGAAGAACGTGATGGCCCCGCCGAAGCTCGTGAGATAGAGAATCGCGAGCCAGCCTTTCATCGAGATGTGGCCGAACCCTTCGTAGTGCCCGTTCCAGAGCAGCGCGGCCGCCACCGCGACCGTCCCGGCCGGAATCATCACCGACGCCGCGACCAGCGCGCGGTAGCGCCGCAATGCGTAGCTGGACGCCACGTTGTAGCCGGAGCCGCAGAGCGCGGCGCCGAACATGTACAGGTCCCCCTTCCAGACGTCATCACCATGGGCCACCAGCCGGTCGCCGAGGGCGAACGCCACGGCCGCCAGAGCCACGACCCCACCGAGCACCTTCGTGAACGTGAAGCGCTCCCGTCCGACAATCGTCGCGAGCGCGAGCGTGACGAGCGGCTGCGTGGAGAGCACGAGTGCCGCCCGCGCCGCCGGGATGTACGAAAGACTCATCGTGAAGAGCCACGGGAACAGGGCGAACTGCACGAGCCCCAGGCCGATCACCACCGGGAGATCTCGCCTTGCGACCGCGATCTTCATGCGCGGCAGCGTGAACAGCAGCACGAGGATGCTCGCCCCCACGAAACGCAGCAGGATCGTCGGCAGCACGCCAGCCTCCGGCACCACATAGCGCGTGGCGACGATCGCGGAGCCGCCCAGCGTGCTCGACGCGGCGGCTGCAAGCATGGCGATCAGCGAAATGGGCAGACGCTTCAGTGGTCGACTCCTGTCGCATGACAATGAAAACGGCGCGTCACTTTTGGTGACGCGCCGTCGGAGGCCGGTCCGCGCAGATCACGCGGACTCCTGCCTTTGCCAACCTCCTGCGGGTGCGGGAGGCTGACGGAATGGATGAATGACGCCTGGCCGCTACTCCAGACAGTCTGTCACCGCGCCCCTGGACGCCGTGGACACCAGCCGGATGTACTTGCCCATGAGACCGCGCTGATAACGCGGCTCGGGCGGCTTCCATTCGGCGCGGCGCTTCGCGAGCTCCTCGTCCGACACGTTCACCTGGATGAGCAGCTTGTGGGCATCGATCGTAACCGAATCGCCGTCGCGCACAAGCGCGATGGGGCCGCCCACGAAAGCCTCGGGGGCCACGTGCCCCACCACCATACCCCACGTCGCACCGGAAAAGCGACCGTCGGTGATGAGACCGACCGTTTCGCCGAGCCCCTGACCGATGAGCGCCGAGGTCGGCGCCAGCATCTCCTGCATGCCGGGGCCGCCCTTGGGACCTTCGTAGCGGATCACGCACACGTCGCCCGACTGCACCTTGCGACCGACGATGGCTTCCATGCACTCGTTCTCGGAATCGAACACTTTCGCGGGCCCGGTGATGACCGGATTCTTGAGGCCGGTGATCTTCGCGACGCAGCCTTCGGGCGCAAGGTTGCCCTTGAGGATCGCGAGGTGTCCCTTCCGGTACATCGGGTCGGTCCAGGGCCGGATGACTTCCTGATCATCGCGACGCACCGGGTTCAGCGCGGCGAGCTCCTCCCCGATCGTGCGGCCGGTGATGGTCATGCAGTCTGCGTGCAGCAGTCCGTTGTCGAGCAGCATCTTCAGCACGACCGGCACACCGCCAGCCCGATGGAAATCGGTGGCCACGAAACGGCCGGAAGGCTTGAGATCGCACAGCACCGGCGTCTTCTGGCGCACGCGCTCGAAATCGTCGATGGTCCACTCCACCTCGGCCGCGGAAGCGATCGCGAGAAAGTGCAGTACGGCGTTGGTGGACCCGCCGGTGGCCATCACAAGGGTGATCGCGTTCTCGATGGACTTGCGCGTGATGATGTCCCGGGGGCGCAGCCCTTTCCTGACCGCGTTGACCAGAACGCGGGCCGACTGCCCGGCGGAGTCGGCCTTCTCGGGATCGGGTGCAGCCATCTGCGAGGAGCCCAGCAGGCTCATGCCGAGGGCCTCGAAGGACGAGGACATGGTGTTGGCGGTGTACATGCCGCCGCAGGCGCCGGCCGTCGGGCAGGCGTTACGCTCGATGCCGTCGTAGTCTTCCTTCGACATCTTGCCGGCCGTGTAGGCACCGACTGCCTCGAAGGCACTGACGATGGTGAGGTCCTGGCCCTTCCACTTGCCGGGCTTGATGGTGCCGCCATACACATAGATGGCCGGCACGTTCATCCGCGCGATCGCCATCATGCCGCCGGGCATGTTCTTGTCGCAGGCGCCGACCACCAGCACGCCGTCCATCATCTGACCGTTGGTGGACGTCTCGATGGCATCCGCGATGACTTCCCGAGAGACCAGCGAGTACTTCATGCCTTCCGTGCCCATGCCGATGCCATCGGTGACAGTCGGCACGCCGAAGCTCTGCGGCATCGCACCAGCTTCCTGCAGCGCGGCCATCGCGCGGTCCACGAGCGGCTGGATCCCGGCGTTGCAGGGGTTCATGTTGGAGTGGCCGTTCGCGACCCCGACGATGGGTTTCTCGAAATCGGCATCGCCGAAGCCGACCGCACGCAGCATTGCACGGTTGGGGGCGCGGTTGATGCCGCCGGTGATGAGCTTGGAACGCCAGTTGTCGGCCATGGAATCCTCCGGGTCTGAAACGATGGATGTCCGTGCCGATCGGGACCGGCGAGGTCGGACCATCCGAGATCGCCGGCAGTCTGCAGGTGCGCCGGGGTGGGCGTCCAATATATTATTCAGGTCGTATTGATACTCTCCAGATATGAACATCGAACTGCGCCATCTCCGCTATTTCGTCGCCGTCGCCGACGAGCTCCACTTCGGGCGCGCGGCCCGGCGGCTGCACATGTCCCAGCCGCCGCTGTCGATGCAGATCCGCGCGCTGGAGGAACTCGTGGGTGCGCCGCTGTTCGACCGCACCCAGCGGCGCGTGAGTCTGACCAAGGCTGGCGAAGTCATGGTCCGCGAATCGCGGCAAATCCTGCAGAAGACCCAGTCCGCCGTGCTCGCCGCGCGCAGCGCGAGCCGCGGCGAACTCGGCGAACTGGTGTTGGGGTTCGTGAGCACGGCCGACTACAACGTCCTGCCGCCGCTCCTGCGCCGCTTCCGGGACAGTGCGCCCGGCGTGCGGCTCACCTTGCGCGAGGCCACCACGGACGTGCAACTGGAAGCCGTCGCCGCGGGGCGTATCGATGTAGGCTTCGTCTATCCGCCCGTGGAGCATCCGGACCTCGACCACCGGGTCATCCACCGGGAGCCGCTCGTGGCGGCCCTGCCGGAACGGCATCGCCTCGCCCGGGTCCGTGGCAAGGTGAGCCTCGCAGACCTCGCGGAAGCAGCGTTCGTACTGTTTCCCCGACCGCTGGCACCGGGGCTCTATGACGACATCGTGAGTTTCTGCCGCCGGGCGGGCTTCAGTCCGCGGGTCGAACAGGAGGCCGTCCAGATGCAGACGATCGTGAGTCTCGTGTCGGCGGAAGTCGGCGTCGCACTGATTCCCGCATCGCTCGAGAACCTCGGGCGGACAGGCGTCGTCTACAAGGCGTTGAAGGAGGCGAGCCCGCTCACGGAACTCGCCCTGGTCTGGCGGCGTGCCGACCCGCTCGCGACACTGCGGCTCTTTCTCGAAACCGCGCAGAGCACGCCATCCGCTCGAGGCGGCGGTGGCAAGAAAACGAAGGGCGCCGGATCCACCCGATGAAGCACCACCCGGACGCCCGGACCCGATGGAACTACAACCCACTGATCCCAATGACTCTTTCTTCGCCCCATCGGTCGATCGAGACGTGCGTTCGACCATGACTTCAAGCCGCACCACGCTGTTGCCCGATGAAGAGGCCACGCTCGCTCTCGGTCGCCGACTCGCTCTCCACGTGGAACCAGGCGCCTCGCTCCATCTGTACGGCGACCTAGGGGCAGGCAAGACCACACTGGTCCGCGGGCTGCTGCGGGGGCTCGGGTTCGAGGGACGGGTCAAAAGTCCGACCTTCGCGATCGTTGAACTTTATTGCCTTTCTAAGTTATCCTTGTACCACTTTGATTTTTATAGGTTCGAACATCCGTCGGAACTTCGCGATTCCGGGCTGCTGGAACACTTCGGCAACCAGGACGTCTGCGTGGTTGAATGGCCCCAAAAGGCAGCGGAATTTTTGCCGTTATCTGATCTGGACATTCACCTCGATCCGACAGGAACCACAGGACGCCATGCGGTCTTCGAAACCCACTCTCCGAGGGGAGAACGGTGGTTGAGTTCCGTGCTCGCCTGATTCAGGCGGCCCGCGGCGTCGCTGCGCTCGCGCTCTGTGCGGGCATGTCCGCCTCTGCGTTCGCTGCACAGTTGTTCGACGTGCAGATCTCCAGCCAGTCGCAGTTCACGCGTGTCGTTCTCGAGAGCGACGAACCGCTCGAGTTCCAGTTGTTCGGTGTGCCCAATCCCGATCGCGTCGTGCTCGATCTGCCTGAGCTGAAGGGCATCAAGACACTCGAAGCCGCGGCCGCCCGACTCGCCGCCGGCGACCCGATGGTGAAGTCCCTGCGAGTGGGACGTTTCAAGCCGGGCGTGGTCCGGGTGGTATTCGATCTGCGCGGTGAAGCTACGCCGCATGCATACCGTTCGCCCGACGCCCCCAAGTCCAAGCATCGGCTGGTGGTCGATCTCTATCCGCCTTCCGCACCGGACGACCTGATGGCGCTGGTGTCGACGGGCACCATGCCACCGGCCCCGAAGAACGAAACGGAACCCGCGGCCAAGCCGGACAACGCCGCGAAGGCTGCCAGTCCGCCTGCCGAGGTCCCCGCGAAGAAACAGACTCTGGTCGAGTCCGAGAAGACACCCCGCCCCACGTCGGTTGCGATGCGCGCGGCCCTGAACGAACCGGCGGATGACATGCGTGTGGATCGCCTTGTCACCATCGCCATCGATGCCGGTCACGGCGGTGAAGACCCGGGCGCGAAGGGCCACAGCGGCACGTTCGAGAAGGACGTCACGCTCGCCATCGCCCGCCGGCTGAAGACCGTAATCGACGCACAGCCCGGCATGCGGGCCGTCCTCGTACGGGACGGTGATCACTTCATCGCGCTGCACGAGCGTGTGGTGAAGGCGCGCAACCTCCAGGCGGATCTCTTCGTCTCGATCCACGCCGATGCCTTCATCAAGCCGAACGCGCGCGGCTCCTCGGTGTTCGCCCTGTCGGAACGCGGCGCGACGTCAGCCGCGGCACGCTGGCTCGCGAAGAAGGAGAACGCGGCCGACCTGATCGGCGGCATCAATCTGGACGTGCCCGACCCGAACCTCAAGAAGGTGCTGCTGGACCTCTCGCAGACCGCCACCATCAACGACAGCCTGCGGCTGGGCCGCGCCGTGCTGTCGCAGTTGAGCGAAGTGAATTCGCTCCACAAGCGGCACGTGGAACAGGCGGGCTTCGCGGTTCTGAAGGCGCCGGACATTCCGTCGATCCTGGTGGAGACGGCGTTCATCAGCAATCCCGAGGAAGAGAAGCGACTGACGGACGACGAGTACCAGACGAAGCTGAGCAACGCGATCGCCGACGGCATCCGCCAGTATTTCGCTAAGAATCCGCCGCTCGCCCGTGCCAGAACTGCACGCTCCGATTCCCCTGCGCCCGCGGCGACCGATCTGCCCGCGCTGCCGCCGGTGGCTTCGCTGGACCTGTCGTCTGCCGATGGTGCACCGGCATCCGGCCTTCAGCGCGTTGCTTACCACCCACGCTCCGCTCGCGCTGCGTCCGTGATGCCCCGGACAGCGAGAAGCCACAAGATCGAGAAGTCCGAAGGTCCTGCGCGGATCGAGAGCCCGCGCAAGGCAGCGACTGTCTCTGACCGCAAGCCCCACGTCGCCGCCAAGGCCGGAAAGTCCGTGTCGAGACCGCTGCGAGCCGTCCGGTCCTCCGGGCGCGGCATGCCCGCCGCCCGTATCGCCCTGCGCCGCCCCTGATCGATGGGATTGCCGACAGGCATCCTGATGGCTGCCGGAAGCGGCAGCCGGTTCGGTGGCGGCAAGCTCGTCTTCCCTGTTCCCCCTGACAACACGCCGATGGCGATCGTCGCCTACCGCCATCTGCGAGCAGCCTTGCCGGCCATCACCGTCGTCGTACGCCCTGCCGATCTTCCCGTGCATGCCGCGTTCGCCACGGAGGGTGTCACGCCCGTCGTTTGCGAGCGCGCCGCGGAAGGCATGGGATTCAGTCTCGCGCGCGCCGTCGCGGCAACGCCGGATGCGGAAGGCTGGGTCATCGCGCTGGGCGACATGCCCTCCCTGCGTCCTGAAACGATTCGGGCAGTGGCAGAAGCCATCGCGAACGGGGCTTCCATCGCCGTGCCCGTACACGACGGACGCAGAGGTCATCCGGTGGGATTTGCGGCCGAGCACCGTACGGCACTCGAAGCTCTGGAGGGCGACGCCGGTGCGAGGACCGTGCTGGCGGCCCATCGCGACCGGATCGTGGAGATAGCGGTAGACGATCCGGGAATCCACGCCGACATCGATACCCGGGAAGAAGCGGAAAAGCTGCTTGCCGCGAAACGCTGAGACAGAGGCCTGCCGGCCTCGCGATCAGGGCTTGAGAACGATGGCCTTCAGGTCGCCATCGACGCCGAACTTGCCGCGGAACTGATTGGACGGGCTTCGCAGTTCCATCTGCACGCGACCGTTGATGTGCTGAGCAGCATCGATCTCGAACGCTCCCGAAGCCGTCATCAGTCCGGCCTTCATCTTCAGCTCGCGATACTGATAACGGCCGCCCGAAACAGTCAGCACACCCGTCAGTTCATCCAGCTTCGTTCGTCCGCCCCGCACACCTTCAGACCGCGGCGTCTGGAGGGCACGGACGAGATCCACGCCATCGAGACTGCCGTTCGTCAGGGTGAACGTCGAGCGGACCTGCGGATTGTCGAACAGGCCACCGACCTTGGGCGCCGTGAGCGCGAATTGCGTCTTCGACTGGAGGGCACCGCTCGCGCGGGCGTCCTTGGTGACCGATTCCATCAGCGACGACAGTTCGATCCGCTCGGTCGTGAATTCCCCCTTCGCGCCCCAGCCGGAACCCCAGTCGATCTTGGCGGTGCCCTGGAAGACTCCGCTGTGCATGGTGCCGTCGATCGCGGTGAGGTCGAGCGTGGTGCCCTCGATCTGGCCCTTGGCCGTAATGTCGTTGAACATGACGCCCGGTCCGAAGGTCGGCTTCCAGCCGCGGCCTGAGAGCGTCACCTGCATGGGTCCCTCTCCCGGCTGCACGGTGCCCCTCAGGCTGCCGTCAGAGAGGCGCAACTCCGCCCCCTTGAACGAACCGTCCAGACCGAGCCGGACATCGCCGTCGATCCCGGACAGATCGACGTCCGGCACGGCGAGCTTGGCAGACTTCAGCACGATCCAGCGGAACTCCACCTTGCTCTGCCCGCCTTCGCGCTGGAACCAGCCCACCACGCGCGGCAGCGCATCGGCGCTCAACTGCGGCTCCTGCAGAAACACGCGCTTGATGCGGATCGTGTTCTCGAACAGGGAGGCGAGGTTCGGATCGAGCTCGATCGTACGCACGCGGATGTCGAGCTGCTGACCGATCTTGACGTCATCCAGCTTGATCTTGGGGCTGGGGAAGATTGCGAAATGGAGATCGCCCACGGCCACCGGCTCACCGAGCCGCTCCGAAGCGATGCGCTGCACGGCCGGCACGTAGAAGGACATCGGAATCAGGTGCAGCCCCGCCCCGAGGACTGCCAGCACGACGAGAATGCCGATGAAGATCGGCTGCGCCCGGGTGAAGATCGAGCGACGGTTCGATGCGAGCAGCGCCTTTCGCGCGGCCTTCTGCCGGTCCCGGTTTTCCTGTTCGGACCGCTGCTTCGCGAGGGCCTGCTCCCGGAGGTTGCGCTCCGCTTCCATGCGCAGCGTGTCGGCACGCCGCCGGGCTTCCTCTTCGCGTTTCTTGCGATCTTCCTTTTCGCGGGCCTTGCGCTCGGCATCCTGGCGGTTGCGCTTGGCAGCCTCCTCGAGGGCGGCACGGGCGGCTTCCTCCTCGGCCCGGCGGGCGGCTTCCGCAAGCGCCTTGGCTTCGGAGTCGGCGCGGGCCTGCGCCTCGCGCTCGGCGGCCTCCACGGCACGCCGCGCTTCCTCTTCCAGGGCGCGCTGCCGTTCCATGGCCTCGAGACCGCGCCGGAGTTCGTCCTCTTCCAGACCGAGCACGCTGTCGGAATCCCCGATCGAGTACTCGTCGGTCAGGTGAACCCCGCGAACTGGCGAACCCGCATCGGCGCGCACGGGCGCGGCGACTTCCTCGTCCATCTCCGGCAGCGGAATGTCCTCGGCAGCGTCGTCGGCCGGCAGATCGAGTTCGGAAAGGACGAGATTCGTGAGTTCCTCGCGTTTCGGATCCACGGACTCCTGGACGGCCCCGAGATCGACGTCAGCTGGCTCCAGCATGGGCACTTCGGACTCGGCATCCGCATTCGCCTGGGCGGCTTCCGCCTCGATGCGGGCCTTCTCGGCGGCTTCCCGCTCGGCGATGGCAGCAGCCTCTTCGGCCTCGCGTCGTTGCCGCTCCTGCTCCGCCGCTTCCGCCTCGCGTCGCGCAGCTTCTTCGGCTTCCAGACGGGCTTTCTCTTCGGCTTCCATGCGGGCCTTCTCTTCGGCCTCGCGCCGGATGCGTTGTTCTTCCTCGATCCGGGCTGCCTCTTCGGCCTCGCGCCGGGCCTTCTCTTCCGCTTCGATCCGGGCCTTCGCCTCGGCTTCGCGACGTTCCTGTTCTGCGCGCTCGCGGCGAGCCTCGGCATCCGCGCGGTCTCGAGCCAGCGCGGCTTCGGCCTCGCGCCGTTCGGCTTCGATGGCCTGGAGTCGCTTCACCTCTTCGGCTTCGCGCCGTGCGAGTTCCTCACGACGGAGGCGTTCTTCCTCGTCGCGACGGTGAGCCTCGGCCTCATCGACGGGGGCTGATTTCGCGGAACCCGCGATACCGGCGATCGCCCCGGCCGCTAAGGACGTCGGGCCCGGCGCATCACCAGCAACGCCGCGCCACAGCATGTTCAGGGAGTCGAGCTGGTCGCGGCGGCGGGTGACCGCTTCGAGTTCAGCACGCTCCCGGGCTTCGCGTTCGGCCCGGGCACGCTCCTCTTCGATCCGGCGGGCGGCTTCTTCCTCTCGCCGGCGCAGTTCCTCCTCGAGGCGGCGGCGCTCCTCGAGATCGCGCTGGCGCTGTGCGTCGTGCTCGCGGCGGACCCTCTCCTCCTCGGCGCGGCGCAGCTTCTCTTCTTCCTCGCGGAGCCGTGCCGCTTCTTCCTCGCGACGGCGCATCTCTTCCTCGAGACGCCGCCGCTCCTCGGCTTCACGCTCCCGCTGGGCTTCGAGCTCCCGCCGCAGACGCTCTTCCTCCGCCTGCCGGACGCGGGCTTCCTCTTCTCGGATCCGCGCGGCTTCCTCTTCGCGCCGGCGCATTTCCTCCTCGAGGCGACGCCGTTCCTCGGCTTCGCGCTCGCGCTGGGCTTCGAGTTCCTTGCGCACGCGCTCTTCTTCGGCGCGACGCACCCGTTCCTCTTCCTCACGGGCGCGGGCGGCTTCCTCCTCGCGCCGGCGCAATTCCTCTTCGAGGCGACGGCGCTCCTCGGCCTCGCGCTCGCGTTCGGCCTCGATCTCGCGGCGGCGGCGCTCCTCTTCGGCCAGGCGTTCGCGCTCGGCGGCCTCGCGACGCTCGCGCTCTTCCACCTCGCGCTTGAGCCGTTCCTCCAGCTCGCGACGGACGCGATCCTCTTCGGCTCGCCTTGCCTCTTCCTCGGCCTTTCGGCGGGCTTCCTCGGCTTCGCGGCGTTGCCTTTCCTCTTCCTCGCGCTGCAGGCGCTGCTCCAGTTCGCGACGAACCCTTTCCTCTTCCGCACGACGCGCCTGTTCCTCGGCCTTGCGACGGGCCTCCTCGGCCTCGCGACGCAGCCTTTCCTCTTCCTCGCGCTTCTGGCGTTCCTCTTCCTCGCGCTTGCGGGCGGCCTCGGCCTCAAGACGCAGCTTCTCGCGCTCCTCCGCGAAGCGAAGCTCGGCCTCCTCGCGGGCGCGGATCTCGGCTTCCTCGCGCAGGCGCTTGGCCTCCTCGGCCAGACGCCGGGTCATCTCTTCCCGGGCGCGGGCCTCGGCTTCCTCGCGCACGCGGCGGGCTTCCTCCTCGACCTTGCGCCGGGTGTCCGCCTCGGCGACACGCTGCGCTTCCTCGCGCACCCGACGTGCCTCCTCCTCGATCCGCCGATCCGCCTCTTCCCGGGCCATGCGTTCGGCCTCGGCCTTCAGGCGCTTGGCCTCCTCGGCGAGCTTGCGTTCCGACTCCTCGCGGACCTGCCGTTCGGCCTCCTCGCGGACGCGACGGGCTTCGGCCTCGAGCTTCAGCTGGGCTTCCTCGCGCGCCTTGCGCTCGACTTCCTCACGAACGCGGCGGGCCTCCTGGTCGAGCTTGCGCTGTGCCTCCTCGGCGGCACGACGCTCTGCTTCCTCGCGGACCTTCTTTGCCTCGTCCTCGAGCCGGCGACGCTCGAGTTCGAGCTGCTTGCGCTCGGCCTCCAGGCGGCGCTTGGCATCCTGGGCCACCTTGGCGCGTCGCTCGGCATCCTCGCGGGCGAGCTGCTCGGCAGCGATGCGCTCGGAGGCCTCGGCTGCCAGCTTTGCAGCCGCTTCCTCCGCCACCTTGGTCTTGGCGGCAGTGGCGCTTCGGGTCTTTTCCTCGAGCAGGGCGCGCTCCCGCTTGACCGCTTCGGCCTTGGCGCGGCGTTCGGCCTCGTCACGGGCGTGCTGCTCAGCCTCTTCCCGCTGGCGGGCGGCACGCTCTTCTGCCGCCCGGCGGTCGGCGTTCTCGCGGGCGCGGTTCTCCTTCTCGGCGCTGGAATAGACGCTGGCAGCAGCCGCCTTGGGGGCGTTGTAGAAGGCGGTGAAGTCGAGGTCATCGGCATAGTCGACCCCGGCGGACGGCACCGATTCCGACACGGGAGCGGCGACGATCTCCTTGATGAATCCGAGGTCGGAGAGCTGGCGGAGCTGGAGGATCAGGTCGCGCTCGGACGGTTGCCCGAGCTTGTCCTGGAGTTCGGCGAACGTGGACCGCCCGTCGATGCTTGTAAGAAGTCGGAGAAGATCTTTGGACAGGGCGCGCGAGCGGTTCTTGACCTCCATGAGGCCTTTGCCCGTCTTCGCGTACAGAGTGCTTTTGTCCATTGGCCCCTGGAGGCAATCGTCACGGCGATCCGGCACGGTCCGACCGCGTCCCGGGAGGGCGCGAGCATGACACAGGGATCATCGGGAAAAACCTCATTATAGGTGCGGTTCCGAGAAACCGAGGATACAGGGCCGGACCGCCGCTCACCGTGAAAGCAAGTCCCGTCCCTGACCGCGCCCTTCGACGCAGACCGCACCTACATCGGCAGCTACTCGAGACCCTTGACGATATCTTCGATGACTTTCTTCGCATCCCCGAAGACCATCATCGACTTGTCGAGATAGAACAGGGGGTTGTCGAGACCGGCGTAGCCTGCCGCCATGGAGCGCTTGTTGACGATGACCGTCCGTGCCTTGTGCGCCTCGAGGATGGGCATGCCGTAGATCGGGCTGCCTTTCTCGTGCGCGAGCGGGTTCACCACGTCGTTCGCGCCCAGCACCAGGACGACGTCGGTGGTACCGAAGTCGCTGTTGATGTCTTCCATCTCGAGCACCTGGTCGTAGGGGATTTCCGCCTCGGCCAGAAGCACGTTCATGTGGCCGGGCATCCGGCCAGCGACCGGGTGGATCGCGTAGCGGACCTGCACACCCTTGGCGGTGAGCTTGGCGGCCATCTCCTTCACCGCGTGCTGGGCCCGCGCCACCGCGAGACCGTACCCAGGAACGATGATGACGCTGTCGGCGTTGCCCATCAGGAAGGCCGCGTCGTCGGCACTGCCCGACTTGACGGACTTCTGCTCCGTACCGCCTGTCGCCGTGCCAGCCTCACCCCCGAATCCGCCCAGGATCACGTTGAAGAACGACCGGTTCATCGCCTTGCACATGATGTAGGACAGGATCGCGCCCGACGAGCCCACGAGGGACCCGGCGATGATCAGCATGGGGTTGTTCAGCGAGAAGCCGATGCCCGCGGCCGCCCACCCCGAATAGGAGTTGAGCATCGACACCACGACCGGCATGTCGGCTCCGCCGATAGGGATGATGATCAGCACACCGATCACGAAGGACAGGGCCAGCATCAGGAAGAACGCCGACCAGCTCTCGGTGACCGTGAAGCCGAGCCCGAGAACCAAGATCGCGATGCCGAAGGCAAGGTTCAGCATGTGCTGCCCCTTGAACACCACCGGGGCGCCCTGGAACAGGCGGAACTTGTACTTGCCCGACAGCTTGCCGAAGGCGATCACGGAGCCGCTGAAGGTGATGGCACCGATGGCCGCGCCGAGGAACAGTTCCAGACGGTTGCCGGCAGGAATCGGAACACCCTTGGCAACGATGCCGAAGGCGTAGGGCTCCGCCACGGCCGCCACGGCAATGAACACTGCCGCGAGACCGATCATGCTGTGCATGAAGGCGACCAGTTCCGGCATCTTGGTCATCTCGACACGCTTGGCCATCACGGCGCCGAGGCCGCCGCCGACGACGAGACCGGCGAGCACGTAGCCGAGACCGGCCGCGGGCTGCTCCGCGAGCTTCATGATGAGGCCCGCGGTGGTAAGCGCCGCGATCGCCATGCCGGCCATGCCGAACAGATTGCCGCGGATGGATGTCGTCGGGTGAGACAACCCCTTCAGCGCCTGGATGAAGCAGATCGACGCCACGAGGTAGAGCAGCGTCACGAGGTTCATGCTCATCGGGTGTGTCCCCCGGTCAGTGCGAAGAGAGCTTGGCGGGGAGAGGTCACTTGGCACCTCCCGCGGCAGGCCGCTCCTTCTTCTTGAACATCTCGAGCATGCGGCGCGTCACGAGGAAGCCGCCGAACACATTGACTGCCGCAAGCGCCACGGCGAGCACACCCATGGTCTTGCCCAGACCGGTTTCGGTGAGGGCGGCGGCAAGCATGGCACCGACGATGACGATGGCCGAGATGGCGTTGGTGACAGCCATGAGGGGCGTGTGCAGGGCGGGGGTCACGGTCCACACCACGTGATAGCCGACATAGATGGCCAGCACGAAGATGATGAGGTTCATGATGGTCGGATTGACGATTTCCACGGCAGGGCTCCGGGTAGGCGGTTCTTACTTGCGGGCGAGTTCGCCGCCGATGCACGCAAGCGTGCCGGCGATGATCTCGTCTTCGCGATCGAGCTTGAAGGCACCCGTCTTCGCATCGAGCATCAGCCCGAGGAAGTTGTAGAGATTCCGGGCGTACAACGCGCTCGAATCCGCGGGTACCGTGGCAGGCAGGTTGGCGATGCCGACGAGATGCACGCCGTGCTTCATCACTGTCTTGTCCAGTTCGGACAGCGGGCAGTTGCCGCCCTGCTCCACGGCCATGTCGACGATGACCGAACCCGGCTTCATGGAGCGGACCATGTCCTCGGTCACGAGCACGGGCGCGGCGCGGCCGGGAATCAGCGCGGTGGTCACGACGATATCGGCCTGCTTGATTCGCTCGGCGACGAGAGCGGCCTGGCGCTTGCGGTAGTCCTCGCCCATGTCGCGGGCGTAGCCGCCCTGCCCCTTCGCCAGTTCCTTCTCGGCGTCGGTCAGCGGAACCTCGATGAACTTGGCGCCGAGGGACTCCACCTGTTCCTTGGTCTCCGGGCGCACGTCCGTGGCTTCCACCACGGCGCCCAGACGCTTGGCCGTGGCGATCGCCTGAAGTCCGGCCACACCCACACCCATGATGACGACCCGAGCCGCCTTCACGGTACCGGCCGCGGTCATCAGCATCGGCATGAGACGGCCGTAGGTGTTCGCGGCGATCATCACGGCCTTGTAGCCGCCGATGTTCGCCTGCGAGGACAGCACGTCCATGCTCTGGGCACGCGAGATGCGGGGCAGCCACTCCATCGCGAAGGCCGTGACGCCCTGGCGAGCGATCGGCTCCAGGTTCTCGGTCTTGTGCGGGGCGAGCAGGCCGATCAGCATCTGTTCACGGCGGAGCATCGGCAGTTCCGACGGCTCCGGCCCGCGCACTTTGAGAACGATGTCCGAGGAGGCATAGATCTCGGCCGCCGACTCGACGATGGTCGCGCCGGCTGCCGCGTAGTCCGCGTCGGGATAGGAAGAATGGGCGCCAGCGCCGGCCTGCACCACGAGCTTGTGGAAGCCGCCCTGGGCGAGTTTCTTTACGGTTTCAGGGGTGGCGGCAACCCGAGTCTCACCTGCTCGAATCTCCGCCGGAATTCCGATCTGCATGCCTCGAAGGCCTCCGTGGTCGGATCCGCTGGATCGGCCGGAAAGGCCGCAGCGATGGGGCGAAAACCCGAGCCGGGTTTCGCACAAGCCGGCCATTATAGGGGGCCGATGCGCCGAAAACCAGTTGGGCACCGCACTGCACCATGCCGCCGGCCTATAATCCGCCGCTCCCATGGCGACCATCCAACGACTCCCCGACATCCTCGTCGACCAGATCGCCGCCGGCGAGGTGGTCGAACGCCCGGCCGCCGCGCTGAAGGAACTCCTCGAGAACAGCATCGACGCGGGCGCCCGCGAGATCACGGTCAAGCTCGAGGAAGGCGGCATCCGCCAGATCCGCGTGCAGGACGACGGCGCCGGCATGGCACCCGACGATCTCCCCCTGGCCGTGGCGCGCCACGCCACCAGCAAGATCGCCTCGCTCGAGGACCTGGAACGGGTCGCGACCCTGGGGTTCCGCGGGGAAGCGCTCGCGTCCATCGCCTCGGTCTCGCACTTCACGGTCACCACCCGCCGCGCCGAGGATCGCCATGCGTGGCAGCTCGAAGTTCACGGCGGTGCCGTCGGCGAGGTCGCTCCCGCGGCAGCCGAACCGGGCACGGTGATCGACGTCCTGGATCTCTACTACAACACGCCCGCCCGTCGGAAATTCCTCCGCACTCCGGCCACCGAGTACGCGCACTGCGAGGACGTCTTCAAGCGCGCCGCCCTCGCCAGCCCCGGCGTGGGGTTCCGCCTGACGCACAACGGGAAGACGCAATGGCGCCTGCCTCCGCAGGATGCGACGGCGCGTGTCGCGGGTGTGCTGGGTGCGGAGTTCCTGGAGGGATCGGCAGGGATCGACGAAACCGCAGCGCCTCTGCGACTGTCGGGCTTTGCCGGGTTGCCGAACGCGGCCCGCACCTCCCGCGATGCCCAGTACGTCTTCGTGAACGGACGCTTCGTCCGGGACCGGCTGCTGGCTCACGCCATCCGCGAGGCGTATCGCGACGTGCTGCATCACGAGCGTCATCCGGCCTTCGTGCTGTTCCTCGAGATTCCGCCCGACGCCGTCGACGTCAACGTGCATCCCACCAAGACCGAGGTGCGGTTCCGCGACAGCCGGGGCATCCACCCCTTCGTGAGACGCGTACTCGAACGCGCGTTGTCCGGCCCGGCCGGCGAGGCGCCTGAGCCGGCCCTTGCTGCGAACGTCTCCACCGGTGCCGCGAGTCCGGGGCAGCCCTGGAACCCGCCTCCCCGGCAAGGCACGATGGGCTTCTCTGGGGAACCGCTGGCCTTCTATGACCAGTTGTTCGGCCGCCGCCCCGAAGCCGAGTCTGCCGGTACGCCCGCCATGCCCGTTGCGGCGGCGCCCCTGCCCGAAACGCCCGACGACGAGTCGTCACCGCCTCTCGGTTTCGCGCTCGCGCAACTTGGCGGCGTCTACGTCCTGGCCCGCAATCACGCCGGTCTGGTGATCGTCGACATGCATGCCGCGCACGAACGCATCGTGTACGAAAGGCTCAAGCGTGCCCTCGACAGCGCGGAGATTCCGACCCAGGGCCTGCTGATTCCCGCCACGCTCATGGCCACGGCGCTCGAAGTCGCCACCGTCGCGGAGCAGGGCGAACTGCTGGCGCGGCTCGGCTTCGAGATGGGTGTCCAGTCGCCCACCAGCATCGTGGTCCGCTCGATCCCCTGGCTGCTGCGCGATACCGATCCGGCGACGCTCGCCCGGGACGTCCTGCGCGAGATCCAGGAGGTCGGGGCGAGCCACGTGCTCACCGGCAAGCGCGACGAGATGCTCGCCACGCTCGCCTGCCACGGCGCCGTCCGCGCGAACCGCATACTCGGCATCCCCGAGATGAACGCGCTGCTGCGCGACATGGAGGAAACCGAGCGCGGCGGCCAGTGCAATCACGGCCGGCCTACGTGGTTCCAGTTCTCCATGGCGGATCTCGACCGCCTGTTCCTGCGCGGACGATGAACCTGCCGGTCGTGGCGCTGCTGGGCCCCACCGCCAGCGGCAAGACGCGCGTGGCGATGAGCCTCGCGCAGCGCTGGCCGGTGGAGATCGTCAGTCTCGACTCGGCGCTCGTCTATCGCGACATGGACATCGGCACCGCCAAGCCCGATGCCGCCATGCGCCTGCGCGTGCCGCATCACCTCATCGACATCCTCGACCCGACGCAGTCGTACTCCGCCGCGCGCTTTGCGGAGGACGCCTGGGAGCGCGTCGAGGACATCGTCGCGGCCGGCCGTGTGCCCCTGCTGGTGGGCGGCACGATGCTCTACTTCAAGGCCTTCCGCGAAGGACTAGCCGTCCTGCCGCAGGCGGATCCGGACACGCGGCGGGTGATCGACGCCATGGCCGCCGATGTGGGCTGGCCCGCGATGCACGAGACCCTCGCAACGCTCGACCCGCAGACGGCGCAGAGGCTGGAGCCCACCGACGCCCAGCGGATCCAGCGGGCGCTGGAGATCTGCTACGTGACGGGACGCCCCATGTCCTCCTGGCTGGCCGATGCGGGGGAAACGACACCGCGGCGGGACATTCTCGCGGTGTCGCTGGAGCCATCCGACAGGCTGGTGCTGCACGCACGGATCGCCGAGCGCTTCGAGGAAATGCTGGAACTGGGGCTCATCGGCGAAGTCCGCCGCCTGCGCGAGACGTACCCGCTGGATCCGGCGCTGCCCTCGATGCGGTGTGTGGGGTACCGGCAGACTTGGCAGTACCTCGATGGCGAATTCGGCCTCGCGCGACTGCGCGAAACGGCGATCGCCGCGACCCGGCAGCTGGCCAAGCGCCAGCTCACCTGGCTGCGAGCCACGGAGGCCGTGGACCGCTTCGACTGCCTGCGTGACGATCTGGAGGATGCCGTGGCCGGCTGGCTGGAAGAACGCCTGCCGGCCGCGGCACTGCGGGGCTGACCCGCGTTACTTGTCGGCGGCGAGGGACTCGGCGCCGGCCTTGGCCACGACGCCGTCCTGCTGCGAGGTGACACCGGAAACGCCGATCGCGCCGACTATCTGCCCGCCGAACGTCAGCGGAATCCCGCCTTCCAGCGGCAGGGCGTCGTCAACACCGAGCAGCGCGGTGCGTCCCCCGGCGATCGCGTCCTCGAACACCTTGGTGGGGCGCTTGAAGGCAGTCGACGTGCGTGCCTTCGCGATCGCGACGTTCACACTGCCGTACTGGGTGCCGTCCATCCGCTGGAGGTAGACGATCTGGCCGCCTTCGTCGACGACGACGATGACAACGTTCCACTTGTTCTTCACAGCTTCGGCCTCGGCCGCCGCGGCGATCTTCTTCGCCGCTTCGAGGGTGAGTCCCTTCTTGTCGACCATCTGGGCCTGGGCACCGCCGGCCAGGGCCATCATCCCGAAGGCTGCCGCCAGGGCAGTCATGCGCAGTCGTTTCATCGTCGATCCTCCTGTGTGTTGTACGAAGCTTTTCCGACGATAGCGCCGCGCGCGTCCCACCGCAATGCGGCTCACCCGCCGCGCGCACTCTCGACGCGCGCGGTGACGTCACCGGCGGCGAACTCGACGGCGATACGGTCTTCGACTTTCAGCGTGGCGCCGTCACGAACGATGCGTCCCGCGTCGTCTCGGACGATCGCATATCCACGGTCCAGCACGGCCGACGGGTCGAGATGCCGGAGCCCCGTTTCGCAGCGCGCAAGCCGCTCCGCCAGCGACAAGACCTGGGCGCGCAACGCGCTCTTCGCACGCTGATCCAGTGCCGCGACATGTTGAGCGCGCAAGTCCAGGCGCGGCGCCGACCCTGCGAGGCGACGACCGGCCGTGGTGACCTGCCACTGCGCCCGCTCCAGCGTCCGCTGCCCGGCCGACCCGAGGCGACGCGCGAGCGAGGCGAGACGCTCGCGCTGGTTCGCAATCCGCTCGCCCGGGTGGCGCAACCGCAGGCTCGCGGCGTCGACCCGCTGTGCCCGCCGCTCCAGCGAGCGCATGACCGATCGCGTCAGGGCTTCGGCGAGGGTCATCACCCGCCGCCCCAGCGCGACCCGGTCGGGAACGGCGGCGACGACGGCTCCCGTAGGCGTCGGGGCGCGCACGTCGGCGACGAAGTCCGCGATGGTGACGTCGGTCTCATGTCCGACGCCGGAAACGACGGGGACGCTGCAACGGACGATGGCGCGGGCCACCACTTCGTCGTTGAATGCCCACAGATCCTCGATGCTGCCACCGCCACGAACGACGAGGAGGACATCGGTCTCCGCACGCGCCGAGGCCCGGTCGATCGCGGCCGCGATCTTCGCCGGCGCATCCGCCCCCTGGACAGGCGTGGGGTAGAGGATCACGCCCACCGAAGGCATCCTGCGGCGCAGCATCGTAAGGACATCGCGCAGCGCTGCGGCCTGTGGCGAAGTGACGACACCCACGGTGCGCGGCATGGCCGGAAGCTGTCGCTTGCGCTCGGGCGCGAACAGTCCTTCCGCATCGAGACGGCGCTTGAGCCGCTCGAACGCCTCGAACAGGGCACCAAGTCCGGCGCGACGCACGGCCTCGACCGTGAGCTGGAAATCGCCGCGCGGTTCGTACAGCGTGGCAGTGGCCCGGACCTCGACCTGCATGCCGTTGGCGAGCGTGCCTTCCACGTACTGCGCCCGATGCCGGAACAGGACACATCGCACCTGGGCCTGCGCATCCTTGAGCGTGAAGTAGCAGTGACCGGAGGCCGCACGCGTGAAGTTGGAGATCTCGCCGGCCACCCATGCCAGCGGCAAGCCGCTTTCGATGAGCGCGCGCGCCCGGGCCGTGAGATCGCCGACCGTGAGGACCACCGCACCGAATCCTGCGGGGGGAAGCGAGCTCATCGTGCGCGTCCCGAGGCGTCGCCGGACGACCACATGCCGGTCGGATCACGGCGCACTGCAGCCCAGAGGGAAGACGCGGCCAAGGCCATGTTTTCAAATGACATTTGAGGTGCTCAAATTTTGCACGCGGCAACAAAACTCGTTTCGGGCGGGTGACTTAGCGCCGCTTTTACGAAGCTGTGCACAACGTTATCCACAGGCTCTGTGGAAAATGCCGGCGTCGTGGAGGACCCGTCCGGCGGGGAGTGATTCGAGTTGCTTCGCGCCCGGGCGCAGGCTACATTCGCTGAATTTGCAGCAGGAGCAACACACACGTGCTCGCGATCATCGATGCAGCCGGCTGGCCCATCTGGCCCCTCATCGCGGCTTCCATCATCGCCCTCGGCATCATCGGGGAACGTCTCTGGGCGCTCAGGCGCAACGTGATTGCGCCAAGAGGTCTGCTCGAAGCGGTCGCGCAGGAGTATCGCGCGAAAGGCGTCTCGCAGGAAATGCTCGACCGTCTTTCGACACAGTCCCTGCTGGGCCGGGTGTTCGCCGCCGGCCTGCGGAACGAGCGCAACTCCCGCGAGATCACGAAGGAATCCATCGAGGAGGCCGGGCGCGCCGCCGCGCACGAACTCGGGCGCTTTCTCACGCCGCTCGGCACGATCGCGTCCATCGCGCCGATCCTCGGGCTCTTTGGCACCGTGATCGGCATGATCGAGATCTTCGGTGCACAGAACCCCGCAGGCGCCAACCCCGCGCAACTCGCGCACGGCATCTCCGTTGCGCTGTACAACACAGCCTTCGGTCTGATGGTCGCCGTCCCGAGCATGATCTTCTACCGGCAGTTCCGCAGCCACGCCGACGCGATGGTGGTGGAGATGGAGCAGCAGGCCATCAAGCTGGTGGAAGTCATCCACGGCGAGCGTCAGGGCTGAGCAAATGAATTTCCGCCGCGGCGTGGTGCGCGAGGAACCGGAGATGAATCTGGTTCCGCTGATCGACGTGCTGCTCGTCATCCTCATCTTCCTGCTGGTCACGACCACCTACTCCAAGTACGCCGAACTGCAGATCAATCTGCCGACGGCGGACGCGCCGCAGGCCTCCAATCGCCCGCTCCAGGTGGACGTCGCCGTCAGCGCGAACGGCCGCTACGTCGTGAATCGCGCGCCGGTGTCGTTCGTCAGCCCCGAGACGCTGAGCGTCGAGTTGAAGCGCGCCGCTGGCGGCAATCCGGATCCGATGGTGGTGATCAACGCCGATGCCGCAGCCACGCATCAGGCCGTAGTTCACGTGCTGGAAGCCGCACGTCTCGCCGGCTTCGGGCGGATCACCTTCGCCACGCAGCAACCCCGGAAGTAGGTCCCGCTCCGGGCTGCGCACCTTCGCGAGACGCCCCGTGCTCACCGAACTCAAGCTGGGCGACATGACCGTGCGCGGCCTGTCTGTGGGCGGCATCTACACGGCGCTGCACGTCCCGCAGTTCGATCTCGGCCTCGACGTGGGCCTCGCCCCCCGGACCCTGGCCGGTGTCCGCACCCTGCTGCTCACGCACGGTCACGTGGATCACGTCGGCTCGCTCGGCACCCTGCTGGGCATTCGCGCGCTTCAGGGACAGCGCTCGCCGCTTCGCGTGATCATGCCGGCCGAGATCGTCGATGCCGTTCAGCATTCGCTGGAAGCGACGAGCGCCCTGCAGCACTGGCCGCTCACGATCGAGGCCGTCGGTCTGCGCGCCGGCGAGGAAACGCCGCTCGGAAGCGATCTCTTCGTGCGCGCCCATCAGGCTTTCCATCTGGTGCCCTGCCTGGCCTACGAGGTGTTCCGGCGCGTCCGCAAGCTCCACCCGTCCTGGGTGGGTCGCCCGGGAAACGAGATCGCCCGGGCCCGCGAGGCGGGCGAGGACATCTTCGCGGTCACCGAGCGGCCGGAACTCGCCTACGCGACGGACACCCTGGTTTCCGTGCTGGATCACGCCCCCGCGCTCTTTGCGGCGAAAACGCTCATCATCGAAGCCACTTTCCTGGACGGGCGCAAGTCGATGGAAGCCGTGCATGCGGGCTGTCACATCCACCTCGACGAACTGATCGCGCGGGCGGAGCAGTTCCGCAACGAGCACCTCGTCCTGATGCACTTCTCGCAGATGTACCGCCCCGACGAAGTGAACGGCATTCTGGACGCCCGCCTGCCGCCGGCGCTGCGGCAACGGACGCACGCGCTCGTCCCGGCGGACAACGCGAACTGGCCAGGGTGACACTCTGAACGAGCCCTCCCCCGACAAGGCGTCCGCCGCGGACGCGATCACGTCGCACTGGTACCGCGAGAGCTGGGTGACGGGCGCGCTTTCGCCACTGTCGGCAGTGTTCAGCGCGGTGGTATCGGCCCGCCGGTTCCTGTTCGAGACGACTCTGCTGGCGACACACCGCCTGCCGGTGCCGGTCATCGTGATCGGCAACATCTCCGTCGGCGGGACGGGCAAGACGCCGCTCGTCGCCTGGCTCGCCCATCGGCTGAGCGAGCGCGGCCTGACGGTCGGTCTGATCACACGCGGCTACGGCGGCACCCGGACGGACGTCTGCGAGGTGCTGCCGGGTGGAAACCCCGCCGAGCTCGGCGACGAAGCGGTCCTTCTGGCCCGCCGGAGCGGCTGCCCCGTGTGGCGCGGGGCGGATCGGGTCGGCGCGGGGCTCGCGCTGCTCGCGGCTCACCCCGGCACCGACTGCATCCTGAGCGACGACGGCCTGCAGCACTACCGCATGGGACGGGACGTGGAGGTCGCCGTCATCGACGGCGCGCGCGGCTTCGGCAACGGCATGCTGCTGCCCGCGGGACCGCTCCGGGAGCCGCTGCAGCGCCTGGACCGGGTCGACGCCATCGTGATCAACGGCGAGTCCGTGCTGAGACTGCCCGAGGGTTTCGCCATGCGTCTGGCGGGCGACCGGCTGGTCAACATGCGGCACAGTCATCGGGTGCGGCCGTTGAGCGAGGTGGCCGGGCGTGAATGCCATGCCGTCGCGGGCATCGGCAATCCGTCGCGGTTTTTCGCCGCCCTGCGTGCGCAGGGCCTGAAGGCGGTGGAGCACCCGTTCGCGGATCACCATCGCTATCGTGCCGAGGATCTCGAGTTCGGCGACGACCGCCCCGTCGTGATGACCGAGAAGGATGCCGTGAAGTGTTTCGCGTTCGCGCAGGACCACTGGTGGTACCTGCCCGTCTCCGCCCAGGTGGACACGGCGCTGGTGGATCGCATCCTGTCTCGGGTGCCGCAACTCGCAGCGCGAACCACAGGGGCGGCGCGACCGGAGCGAAACGCGCGCCCCGGCAGTCATCCGGGCTAGAATCCGGCCGCTTTCCTCCCGGAGTGATCGTCATGGCACTCGATGCCCGCCTGCTGGAAATTCTCGTGGATCCGCTCACCAAGGCGCCGCTCCTGTACGACCGCGATCGCAACGAACTCGTCTCGGTCGAGAGCGCCCTGGCCTATCCGGTCCGTGACGACATCCCCGTCATGATCGAGGACGAGGCGCGCAAGCTCTCGCCCGAGGAAGTGGAAGCCTGGCGAAAACGTCGCTGAGCCCCGCACCATGGGATTCGTCGTCGTCCTCCCCGCCCGTTTCGCCTCCTCGCGCCTGCCGGGCAAGCCGCTCGCGGACATCGCCGGCAAGCCGATGATCGTCCGCGTGGCCGAACGCGCCTCGCAGAGCGGCGCCGACGAGATCATCGTCGCCACGGACCACGAAGGCGTGCGCGCCGCCGCATCCGCAGCCGGGTTCGAGGCGCTGATGACCCGAGCCGACCATCCGACCGGTACGGACCGCATCGCGGAAGTCGCAGCGATCCGCGGCTGGGCCGACGATCGCATCGTCGTGAACGTCCAGGGCGACGAGCCGCGCATCGCCCCGCAGCTCATCCGCGAGGTGGCGGACCAGCTGGCGGCGCGCCCCGCTGCCGCCATCGCCACCGCCTGCCACCCGATCGCGGAGGACCGCGACTTCTTCGACCCGAATGTGGTGAAGGTCGTGACGGACCGAGACGGTTTCGCGATGTACTTCAGCCGCGCGCCCATTCCCCATGCGCGGGACTGGCTGAAGGCGCACGGGACCATTGCGCCAGGCTTGCCTGCGCTGCGGCACATCGGCATCTACGCCTACCGATGCGCTTTTCTCCGCGCGTATTCTTCTCTGCCGCCGGCACCGGTCGAAGGCTTCGAGGCCCTCGAACAGCTCCGCGCAATGTGGCACGGCTACCGGATCGCCGTCGCCGTCACCGAATACGCGCCGGAAGCCGGCGTGGACACCCCGGAGGACCTGGAACGCGTCCGCGCGCTCTTCGCCTCGCCGGAAAGTGCGTAGGGACGGTCCGCCCCGCTCCACCGCTATAATCCGACGCCTTCGACGTCCGGCCTCCCTCCCAGGGTCGCCGTGCGTGCATCCAACCTCTTACGCGGACTCACACATCATGCGACTGATCCTCTTGGGCGCGCCCGGCGCCGGCAAGGGCACCCAGGCCGGTTTCATCGTCGGGAAGTTCGGCATTCCCCAGATCTCGACAGGCGACATGCTGCGTGCGGCGGTCAAGGCGGGCACGCCGCTCGGGGTCGAAGCCAAGAAACACATGGATTCCGGCGGCCTCGTGCCCGACGACGTGATCATCGGCCTGGTGAAGGAACGCATCACCCAGCCGGACTGCGCGAAGGGCTTTCTGTTCGACGGGTTTCCGCGCACGATCCCGCAGGCCGATGCGATGAAAGCGGCCGGCGTTCTTCTCGACCACGTCATCGAGATCGACGTCGCCGATGCCGAGATCATCCAGCGCCTGTCCGGACGGCGCGTGCACCTCGCGTCCGGCCGCACGTATCACCTGAAATTCAATCCGCCCAAGATGACCGGCAAGGACGACGTGACGGGCGAAGAACTCGTCCAGCGCGCGGATGACCAGGAAGACGTCGTGCGCAAACGCCTCGAGGTGTACCAGAGCCAGACGAGGCCGCTCGTCGACTACTACCTCGCGTGGGCCAACAGCGGTGTGCCGGGCGCTCCCCGCTACACCCGCATCCCGGGCGTCGGTTCGGTCGAGTCGATCCGCGACCAGGTGTTCGCGGCCCTCGGGAAGCTCTGATCCGCCGGTGCGAGCGCACCCTTTGACCCGACCTCCCCTGGGCTGATCTGACCCATGCGTCGGCGTAACGCGTTCTACGCGCAGGCCGGCGGCGTCACCGCAGTCCTCAATGCCTCCGCCGCGGCGCTGATCGAGGCGTGCCGCGAGACGGACGGTCGGATCGGCAAGGTCTTCGCCGGACGCGCCGGCATTCTCGGCGCGCTCCGCGAAGAGCTGATCGACACCTCCCTCGAATCGGAATCCACACTCGCCGCCCTGCGCCACACCCCGGGCGGGGCCTTCGGCTCGGCGCGCTTCCGTCTGGGCGAGTTCGACGACGAACGCAGCCGCTATGAACGGATCGCCGCCGTCTTCGCAGCCCACGACATCGGGTACTTTTTCTACAACGGCGGCAACGGGTCGGCCGACACCACGCTCAAGCTTTCGAAACTGCCGGAACTCCTCGGCGAACCGCTCGTTTGCGTGCACGTACCGAAGACCATCGACAACGACCTGCCCGAGACCGACTGCTCGCCGGGATTCGGTTCCGCGGCCAAGTACCTCGCCGTGAGCCTGCGCGAAGCGGGGGCGGATGTCGCCTCCATGGCCTCCACCTCGACCCGCGTGTTCATCCTCGAAGCCATGGGCCGCCACGCCGGCTGGATGGTTGCCGCCATGGGTCTGGCCGTGGACGATCACGGTGATCCGCCCCATCTGCTGCTGTTCGCCGAGGTGCCCTTCGAGGAGACGCGTTTTCTCGAGCGGGTGCGCGAGTGCGTGGCTCACCACGGCTACTGCGTCGTGGGCGTATCCGAAGGGCTGCGCTACCCTTCCGGCGAGTTTGTGTCCCAGGTCGGCGAGGCATTGCCGGGACGCAATGCCCAGCTGGGCGGCGTGGCGCCCTGGCTCGCACAGCTCGTGCACAACCGCCTGAATCTGAAGTGCCACTGGGCCACGGCGGACTACCTGCAGCGCTCCGCCCGGCACATCGCATCGGCCGTGGACCTCCATCATGCCGAGGCCGTCGCGCGGTCTGCCGTGGCACTCGCACTCGAAGGACGGACCGGCGTGATGCCCACGATCGTCCGGACGTCCGACTCGCCCTATGCCTGGGAGACCGGATGTGCCGACCTGCGCTCGGTCGCCACCCTCGAGAAGCGTCTGCCCCGGGAATTCATCGCGGCCGACCGCTTCCACATCACCGAGGCCGCACGCGCGTATCTGCTGCCTCTTATCCAGGGCGAGGCCTATCCGCCCTTCCGGGACGGGCTCCCCGTCCATGCGCGCCTGACCGGCGCGCTCGCCCCCAAAACGCTGCCTGCGGCCGACGATCTCGTCGAATCGGTTGCCCTAGGCAAAAAAACATAGTTAGAATCGCGAGTTATTCCACCGGCCAGACGTAGCCTGGGCGCCTCACGAGGGCGCATCGGCATCGCGTCGCAAACGGGATGAGGAGCCCGCGGCCGGCTCGTGAATGATCGTACGTTCCGCCCCCGGCGGGACTGCGGCACTTCGGGCGTGGGCACTCGGGCCCGCCCCGGACACAACGGCGAACAGCCTTTCCGGTCACTTTAATGGGGGACTCATGTCTTCAGGTCTCATACTCGCGCTGATCTGCGGCGCGGCCGCGATCGCATACGGCCTGCTGTCGATTCAGTGGATTCTGTCGCAGCCGGCTGGCAATGCACGCATGCAGGAAATCGCGCTGGCCATCCAGCAGGGCGCGCAGGCCTATCTCGGCAGGCAGTACCGGACAATCGCGATGATCGGCGTGGTGCTCGCCATCGTGATCGCCGTGATTCCCCCGCTCGGCATCAAGACGGCCATCGGTTTCGTGATCGGTGCGGTGCTCTCCGGTCTGGCCGGCTTCATCGGCATGAACATCAACGTGCGCGCCAACGTGCGCACCGCGGAAGCCGCCCGCAACGGCATCAACCCCGCGCTGAACATCGCGTTCCGCGGCGGCGCCATCACCGGCATGTTCGTCGTGGGGCTGGGTCTGCTGGGCGTCACCGGCTTCTACATGACGCTCGTCGGCTCCGACACGACCGACATTCATCATGCCCTGCAGCCGATGATCGGCCTCGCCTTCGGTTCCTCGCTCATCTCCATCTTCGCGCGTCTCGGCGGCGGCATCTTCACCAAGGGTGCAGACGTCGGTGCGGACCTGGTGGGCAAGGTCGAGGCGGGCATCCCCGAGGACGACCCCCGCAACCCTGCCGTGATCGCCGACAACGTGGGCGACAACGTGGGCGACTGCGCCGGCATGGCTGCTGACCTGTTCGAGACGTATGCCGTGACCGTGGTGGCCACGATGCTGCTCGGCGCGCTGACGCTGAAGACCATGGGCGCTGCCGCCGCCATCTACCCGCTGGTGCTGGGCGGCGTGTCGATCATCGCCTCCATCATCGGCTGCTTCTTCGTGAAGTACTCGGGCACCGGCAAGATCATGACCGCGCTCTACAAGGGCCTGATCGTCGCCGCGGTGCTCTCGATCGTCGCCTTCTGGCCGGTCACCACCTGGATCATGGGCGACGTCTCGACCCACTATCCCGACCTCTCGGTCGCGAAGCTCTGGGGTTCGGCACTCGTCGGCATCCTGCTGACGGGCGCCATGGTGATCATCACCGAGTACTACACCGCGACCGAGTACTACCCGGTCCGCTATGTGGCCGAGGCGTGCACGAAGGGCCATGCGACCAACATCATCGCCGGCATCGCCGTCTCCATGAAGTCCACGGCCTGGCCCGTCATCGCCGTGTGTCTTGCGATCCTCGCGGCCTACAGCCTTGCCGGCCTCTATGGCATCGCAACCGCCGCAACCGCCATGCTGTCGATGGCCGGCATCGTGGTGGCACTGGACGCCTACGGCCCCATCACCGACAACGCCGGTGGTATCGCCGAAATGGCGGAACTCCCCAAGGAAGTCCGCAACGTGACCGACCCGCTCGACGCGGTCGGCAACACGACCAAGGCGGTCACCAAGGGCTACGCGATCGGCTCCGCCGGTCTCGCCGCGCTCGTGCTGTTCGCCGACTACACCCACGGCCTGGAAAACGCCGGCAAGGCCGTGTCGTTCGATCTTTCCGACCACATGGTGATCGTCGGCCTGTTCATCGGCGGGCTCATCCCGTTCCTGTTCGGCGCCATGGCGATGGAAGCCGTGGGTCGCTGCGCGGGCGCGGTCGTCGAGGAAGTGCGCCGTCAGTTCCGCGAGATCAAGGGCATCATGGAAGGCACCGCGAAGCCGGAGTACGGGCGTGCGGTGGACATGCTGACTGCGGCCGCCATCAAGGAAATGATCATCCCATCGCTCCTGCCCGTGATCGTGCCGATTCTCGTCGGCCTGATCCTCGGGCCGAAGGCACTGGGCGGTCTGCTGATGGGCACGATCGTGACCGGTCTGTTCGTCGCGATCTCCATGTGTACCGGCGGCGGTGCCTGGGATAACGCCAAGAAGTACATCGAGGACGGCCATCACGGCGGCAAGGGTTCCGACGCTCACAAGGCGGCCGTGACCGGCGACACCGTCGGTGACCCGTACAAGGACACGGCGGGCCCCGCTGTGAACCCGCTCATCAAGATCATCAACATCGTCGCACTGCTGATCGTCCCGCTGCTGCCGACCCCGGCGGTGAACGCCACGCCGGCGGCGTCACACGGTGCGGCGCCTGCTGCCGTGGAAGCGCCCGCTGCCCCGGCAGCCGCAGCGATCGCGCCGGCAGTAGTCCTGTTCGAGACCGGCAAGACCGAGATCGACGCCGGCGGTCAGGCGGCCCTCAAGGCGATGACCGACTTCCTCGCGGCGAACATGGATGCGAAGGTGGCGATCTCCGGCTACACCGACTCCTCCGGAGACCCGGCCAAGAACGAGGAACTAGCGAAGGAACGCGCCAAAGCCGTGAAGGGCGCCCTGCTCGCAGCGGGCATCGTCGAAGAGCGCATCGCCATGCAGAAGCCCGAAGCCATCACCGGCTCGGGTTCTGCCGACGAGGCGCGCCGGGTGGAAGTTCGACTGGCTCAACCCTGACGGAAGGTGACGTCGATCCGATCTCAGGATCGGATCGACGGGCCGCAAAGCAAAACGCCCGGTGCACATGCACCGGGCGTTTTGCTTTGCGGGAAGGGCGTGAATGACGTCAGGCGACGGCCTGCAGGGCGCGGCCGCGACGATCACCGAAACGGCGGTCGGGGAAGGCCAGCGCCAACTGCTGCTGACGACGATCCAGATGACGGCGATCACGATCGACCGAGCCGTCCTCGGTGACCGTGGAGTAGGCGCGATAGGAAGTGTGCAGAGCGAGGTGCAGCAACTGCAGACTGCGCTTGGCAGCCGTCATCACGCGGGCCTGCATGCGTTCGGTCACAGCGTAGCGCTTGATTACCTCGAGGGCGATCTTGGGATGCTCGTCGTCGTACTTCGCGTGCTCCCGCATCCACTTGTACGTCTTGGGGCCCATGTCCACCCCTTCACGATCCCGATAGGATTCGAATCCTGTGACAATCTTGCGCGACAGGTCTCCGGTCACGCCTTCGATCGCGAAACTCGTCGCGGCCACCGCCTCGGCAAGGCTGCCCTTGGTATTGATGTACCAGAGCCAGTCGGTGAGCGACTGCACGTCCCGCAGCACCGTCCGCGTGCCCTCGGCGACATCGAGCATTTCCTGGCGGTCGAGCCCGAAACCCTGCCCCATCCACAGCCAGTGCTCGGCATGCGCCTTCTCGACCCGGATGTTGTCGATGAAATACGAGCGCGCGTAGTCATCCTCCACCTTGATGAGGGCCTCGGCGAGGAACTTGGGGAAGGCGTGGATGAAGGGATACACCTGAAGAATCCAGCCGCGCATTTCGGGCAGGCTCAGCCGGCCGCTCGCCACGCCGTCGGCCCACTCGCTCTCCAGCAGTTCCTTCCAGTACGGGTCGATGAATTCCCGCAGCGAATCGACCCACTGCGGATCCGGCGACAACTCGTAACCCATGCCCATGTTGCTCTCCAATGTGAACGCTGAGGACTGGTCGGCGAAAGTCTGCGGGGTGCAAGGGGTCACGGTCGGACCCGGCCGGGCCGTCCGGAAATGCCGCTGACATTCATGCCACTGATGCCAATGAACTTCGAAATACGCACGGAACACAGACCGAGCACGACCGCTGCAGGTTCCGTCAGATTTAGACTCAGTGTAGTTGCCGTAAATGACGGTTGCAAGTTCCTACCAGGGTCATTCGAATGGCGTGAACACTGCTTGCGCGACGAGCGGAAACGCTAAGTCGCTGATGACATTTGGGTAACGAACGCACCCGGGAAAGAATCCGCGTGTCGCAAAGACGCCACACCCGCAGCCAAATCTAACGGCAAAGGAATTTGGCCGAACTACGCCTTCGACTTCAGGCTACCTTTACGGCAAGTTCGAGGCGCGACGCGAAAGGCTTCGGACGACCGACGCCGTAACCCTGCGCGAAGTCGACGCCGATGCCGCGCAGGGCTTCCAGAACATCGGGACCATCGACGAATTCAGCGATGGTTTTCTTGCCCATCACGTGTCCAACGTTGTTGATGGCCTCCACCATGGCGCGGTCGATGGGGTCCACCACCATGTCCTTCACAAAGCCGCCGTCGATCTTGAGATAGTCCACCGGGAGGTGCTTGAGATAGGCGAATGACGACATGCCTGCGCCGAAATCGTCGAGCGAGAACCGGCAACCGAGCGCCTTCAGTTCCGACATGAAGCGCTGCGCCTTGTCGAGATTGGCAATCGCGGCAGTCTCGGTGATCTCGAAACAAATGGAGGCGTGCGGCACGTCGAACCTGTCCAGCTGTTCGCGGACAAAATCGAGGAACCGCTCGTCGGTGATGGAAGCCCCCGACAGATTGATCGAGCAAAGATCGATGGGCGGAGAGACATGCTCCGCACGAAGCCGGGACAGCGTCGCCAGCGCGGTTCGCAACGTCCACCGATCAATCGACGGCATGAGCCCGTATCGTTCCGCCGCCGGAATGAATGCCATCGGCGGCACCAGATCGCCCTGCTCATCCAGCATCCGCACAAGCAGTTCGCAGTGACGGCCGGTGGCGGTTGCCTCGTCGATCGCGACGATGTCCTGCGCGTAGAGGACGAACCGGTTCTCGTCGAGCGCCTTCTGCAGGCGGCCGATCCATTCCATCTCCCCCTGGCGCAGCGTGAGCTCGCTGTCCTCGGCGCGATAGACCTGCACCCGGTTGCGCCCCTTCTCCTTCGCCATGTAGCAGGCGGTGTCCGCCGCGCGCAGCACTTCGGCGAGCGTGAACAGACCGTCTTCCACGTTGACGAGACCGATGCTCACGCCGATGTTGAAGCTGAGGTGGCCCCAGGCGAAATGGAAGTCCGTGACGATCTGGCGGAGCTTGTCCGCGATGCGGTCCGCGGCATCGGGCGGGCAGTTCTCCAGCAGCACACCGAATTCGTCGCCCCCCAGTCGCGCGAGCGTGTCGCCCTCACGCAGGCAAGTCTGCAGCAGCGTCGCCACCTGACGCATCAGCTGGTCGCCGGCCGCGTGACCGCAGGTGTCGTTCACCACCTTGAACTGGTCGAGATCGAGATACATCACCGCATGATGACGGCCCATCTGCGCCGCGGACTGGAGCGCGAGTTCCAGCCGGCGCTCGAACTCCGTACGATTGATGAGACCGGTCAGCGCATCGTGGCTCGCCTGGTAGGAAAGGCGCGCCGCGTACTGGCGCTCGCGGCTCACGTCGCGCAACACGAGGACCACGCCAGTCACCTTCCCGGCGCGATCGCGGATCGGGGCGGCCGAATGCACGACCGGAATCTCGGCGCCGTCGTTTCGCTGCAGGAGCATGTTGGCGCCGCCTTCGATCGTCCGCTCTTCCTTGAGGACCATCTCGATCACATTCGGCGCCGGACGGCGCGTGGTCTCGTCGACAACCCGGAACAGCGCCTGGATGGGCAGCCCCGAGGCCCGTTCCGAACGCCATCCGGTGAGCGCCTCTGCCACCGGATTCAGGTACTCCACCCAGCCGTCGAGGTCGGTCGTCACGACACCATCCGCGATGGAGGCCAGCGTGACCTGCGCCCGCTCCTTCTCGGCGAACAACTCCGACGCGGCCATGTGCTTCTCGGTGATGTCGGTGAGCGCGCCAGCCATCCGCACCGCGCGGCCGGAGGCGTCCCTCACAGACTGTCCGCGCACCCGGAACCAGCGGAACTCCCCGGAGCGGCTCTGCATGCGCACTTCGACATCGAAGGGTGCCTTGTGATCGAGGTGGCGCTGAAGCGCCTCCCAGAACATGTTGCGGTCCTCAGGCGTCATGAGCCCCAGCAGTGCGTCGGACGTGCCGTCCATCTCGTTCTCGGCGAAACCGAGGAGCTGCTTGAAGCGCGGAGAGAAGTACCACTCGCCGACCGTGATGTTCCAGTCCCAAAGGCCATCGTTGCTGCCGCGCACCGCGAGTTCGAACCGCTCTTCCGAAAGCTCGAGCGCGCGCTCGAACCGCTCACTGTGGCGCAGCATCCGACGCGACAGGAAGATGCCGATCGGCACGAGAATCGCCGCCGCGACGAAGTTGAGCAGCAGCAGGACCGTCTGAGCGCGTCGCGCGGCCTGGCCGATCATCTGGGTGAAGCGATCCTCGAGCGGCGTGAGCTTGGCATCGATCTCCAGGATCCGGTCCACGAGCCGCTTGAGACTGTCCGGCGACGCTTCGCCGGACTGCATATGGGCGTGCAGCATGCCCGCCGCCTCGATGAGTTCCTCGATGTAGCCGTCGCCCTCGGTCCACGTCGAGATCACGTCCGTGATGGGCGGCACATGCTGGAAGCGCCGGAACAGGCTGATCACGGGCTCGATGTCATCGGGGTGGGTGCGACCGTCCGTGAGGCCCCGCCACGCGATGGCAGGATCGAAATGCGTCTTCTGCATCTCCTCACGCGCCTTGCGGTCGCCAAGGGGGACTGCGATCAGATTGCGAAACTGCTCGTAGTGCTCGGGGTCGCGGGTCTCGGCGTAACGGATGAGATGAAACACCCCCTGCTTCTGGGCCTTCGACCAGAGGCTCTCGCCCTCGGAGTACGCACGCGTGGCGGCAAGAATGCTCATGCTCTCGCCGGCAAGCCAGACGAGAGTGATCACGATGACCAGGAAGGGCCAGATGATCAGGAGCAGCCGCCGACTGCCCGGCAGCAGGCCCAGAGCCTTTCGGATGGAACTCATGTGATGCTTGAGATCAGTCCATTAATGATTTGATTCACAAGCCGCGATCATCGCAGAAGTCTCGCGATCGCCAAAGCGGTGCCTGCCTGCCCGCCGTGCTGGCGCGCCTTACCTGTCCGGCTTCGACCCCGGAACCTCCTCCCGGCAAAGGGGGGAGGGGTCTGCGACGCCGCAAGGTTTGCGCCGAGTACCGCCCGGGGGCAGTTCCGATCGGCTCATCCCGACGTTGCATTCCGGGGAAGGCTTGAGTTAGATTTCGGGCACGTTGTCACAAGCTGTTGTTGCAACGCAAAAAATTGTTCGAGCGTCAGTCCGGGTCAAGTCATTCGACTGCAAGTCGACTTCGAGGAGGTGTCCGTGTCCACCGCATCCGTTGCCATTCCCGTTCCCCGTGAATCCTCGGGTGCCGACCGCAAGGCTGGCCACTACGTCAGATTCAACCTCTTTGCGTTCGGCGTCATCGTGATGGTGGCGATGTTCGGGGCGTTCCGGATGTACCAGCAGGTCTTCGCCTGGGAGTACGGCCTGGACGCCACGGCCCCCGAGTTCGAGACCTACTGGATGACCCTGGTGAAGATCGAGATTCCCGTGCTGTTCGGGCTCGGGTTCGTGTGCTGGGGCTATCTGTGGCTGACCCGGGACCGCAACATGTCGGCACTCACGCCCAAGGTCGAGCTGCAGCGGTACTTCAGCTTTACTCTGTGGCTCGTAGCCTACACCTTCGCCATTTACTTCATCGGCAGTTTCTTCGCCGAAGGCGACGGGGTCTGGCACCAGACGGTCCTGCGCGACACGCCGTTCACGCCCAGCCACAACGTGCTGTTCTACGCCTGCATCCCCACGTACATCTTCTTCAGCGTAGGCGGGTTCGTCTATGCGATCACCCGGTTGCCCGCCTTCTCCCGCGGGATCTCCGTGGCACACGTGCTGGCGGTACTCGGTCCCGTCCTCATCCTTCCCAACCTGGGCTTCAACGAGTGGGGTCACGCCTACTGGCTCACGGAAGAAATCTTCTCCCACCCCCTCCATTGGGGCTTCGTGGTCCTCGGATGGAATGCCCTGGCGCTCCCGGGCGTGGCACTGCAGATGATCCAGCGGATGGTGCCCCTGTTCCACGAAGTGTTCGGTGACATGCCGGCAAAGCCGGCCGACTGATTCCTGTTTGTTCGTGCGCGGCGCAGCGCCCCGGTCGGCTCCGGGACGCTCAGCCGCGTGCGCGTAGACGTGCTCGGGCGTCATCGTCCGGGCGTGTGCCCGGCGGCCGAAGATCGCCGGGCCAACGGTCACGGGGAAACCCCGGACTGCCCGAAACAGTTCCGGCAAGGGGGGCGCGCGTCGCCCCCGGGAGCCGGTCGATCGAGGGGGAGGAGAAAGCGATGAGTCCCAATTCGCGGGAAATCCTGGCGGTATCCGAACTGCCGCCCGAGGGCGCAAAACTGTCCCGCATCTGGGACTGGTGCGTGGTCGCCGCGGTGGCACTGCTGTTCATGGGCGCCATCCATCTGCATGTGATGCTCACGGTCGGCGACTGGGACATGTTCATCGACTGGAAGGACCGGCAGTTCTGGGTCCTGGTCACCCCCGTCTCCATGCTGATGATTCCGGCCGCGCTCCAGGCGGTCTTCTGGCACTACTTCCGCCTGCCGATCGGCATGACACTTGGCGCGGTGCTGCTGCTGATCGCCACGTGGATCACTCGCTATGTCGGCTGGCATCTGTGGGGGTACTTCCCCTTCACGATGGGCGTGCCCGCCACGATGATCGCCGGCGCCCTGGCCTGCGATGCGATCCTGCTGATCGTGCGCAGTTCACTCCTCACGAGCACCTTCGGCGGGTTCGTCTTTGCGTTGCTTTTCTACCCCAGCAACTGGGCCTCGCTCGCCCCCTACTTCATCCCGATCGAGCACCAGGGCATGGTGGCCAGCGTCGCCGACATGATCGGCTACGTATTCCCGCGTTCCGGCACGCCCGAGTACATCCGCATGATCGAGCGCGGCACGCTGCGGACCTATGAGGGCACGACCGTGTGGATCTCCTCGTTCTTCGCCGGCGTCATCTGCATCTTCATGCACATGCTCTGGTGGCGGATCGGGCTTGCCTTTTCCACGCAGCGCTTCGTCGACTCGTCGAAGCGGTTCAAGAAGTTCGTCGGTCTGGCCTGACGGCCGCCTTCGCCCTGATCACCCAGTCGACCTAACGCCCCGGGGAGAACCACGATGGCCGCCATCGTCCGTGCCTGGAAGCTCGTCCTGTCCATGATCGTTCTCGGCGCTCTCGCCGCCGAGGCTCTACCGGTGTTCGCCCATGGCGAACGCGCGCAGGAACCCTATCTGCGCACCCGCACCGCCCACTGGTACGACGTGACGTGGTCCGCGGACAAGCTGAGCGTGAACCAGGAGATCGTCGTCACCGGCAAGTTCCGTCTCTACAGCGACTGGCCCGACGCGGTGCAGCTGCCCGAAACGGTGTTCGTCAGCAATGCGACGCCCGGCCCGGTCTTCGCACGTGTGGATTCCTATCTCAACGGCGTGCCGGCGCGCCAGTCTTTCCGCGATCTTGAAGTCGGGCGGGACTATGAGTACAAGATGGTTCTGCGCGCCCGCATCCCGGGTCGCTACCACGTGCACCCGATGATCGCGATCAAGGGCTCCGGGCCCCTCGTCGGACCCGGACGCTGGATCAACGTCGGCGGGACCGCGGACGACTTCAACTACTCGCTCACCGCCATCTCCGGCGAGAAGATCGACGATCTCGAAACGTGGGGCGTAAGCGCTGCCCTCACCTGGCATTCCATCTGGCTCGTCATCGCGGCCGCGTGGATTCTCTGGTGGGTGCGCAGACCTCTCCTGATCCCGCGCTATCTGGCCCTCAAGAAGGAGCGGGAGGATCTCCTCACCACCGACACCGATATCAAACTCGGCATCGTCGTCCTCGTGGTGGCCGTAGGCCTCGCCTTCTACGGGTACAACTGGGCCCAGTCCAAATATCCGAGGACGGTGCCCCTGCAGGCCGGCACGATGTACACACCGCCCCTGCCGGTGCAGTCCCCGGTCGTGAAGATCCGCTTCCAGGAAGCGAAGTACGACGTTCCCGGACGCTCGATGCGCATGGTCATGGACGTGACCAACATCTCCGACAAGCCGTTGCGTCTCGGCGAGTTCGCCACGGCCAGCATCCGCTTCGTGAATCACCAGTTGCCTGCCGCGAAGGCCAATGTCGCCGCCAACTACCCGGCGGAACTGGTGGCGCGCAACGGCCTCGGCATCAGCGACGACTCCGAGATCAAGCCCGGCGAAACCAAGCAGATCGCCATCGACGCGACGGATGCCGCCTGGGAGATCGAACGGCTCACGAGCTTCCTCACGGACGTGGACAGCAAGGTGGGCGGCCTGCTGTTCTTCTTCGATCCGGAGGGTCGCCGCCATATCGCGGAGGTGGGCGGCCCGATCCTGCCGGTGTTCAAGAAGTCGTGAAAGCGCAGTTCGCGAAGGGCTGCCTCACGCGGCAGGCGGCCGCCGCGCTGGCTGTCGCGTGTCTCGGACTGTCATCGGCAGCACGGGCGCACGGCGGCCTCAGCATGGACGAGGACAGCTGCAAGCTGCGCGTCGGGCGGTTCCTGATGCACTTCGTGGGCTACCAGCCCGATAGCAGCAGCGGCCCCCGTGAGTTCTGCGAAGACATCCCCGAGACAGGACGCACGGTGGTCGTGCTGGACTACGTCAACGACGAACTGCGCGATCTTCCGACCGAGGTGCGAGTGATCCGCGACACCGGCGACGAATCGAAGCTGGACGAGATCACGGTGCTGCACATGCCGCCGAAGGTCTACCGGACCGGCTCGCTGAGCTTCGAGCACGACTTCACGCAGGCGGGGCGCTTCATCGGACTCGTGACCGTCGGCGCCGATCAGAAGCTCGTCTCACGCTTTCCCTTCTCGGTGGGACGCACGGGGTCGTCGTGGCACACGGTCGTTCCGATCGTGGTCGCCGCAGTCGCCGGATTCGGCCTGTACCGATTCGCGGTGCGCCGTCGCAGCGGCACCCCTCGGGCGCGAGACGCCTGACATCCCCTCGCCCCGAACCATGCCCGCTTTTCGCGCGATCATCGCCACCGACCGACGCGCCAGTGTCGCTCGCCGCTTTCGCGCGTTCATCGCGAGCGCGCTGTGCGTCTCGGCGGTGGCATTCGCCGCGCCGCAGGCTGCGTGGGCACACGCCAAACTGGTGAAGTCAGAGCCGGCCCGCCGTGCCGCTCTGATCCGCGCACCGGTCCGTGTGCGGCTCTGGTTCAACGAGCGGCTCGAGCCCGCCTTCTCCCGAGCCACCCTCGCCGAGACCGGCGGCAAGGCCGTGGAGACTGGCCCCGCGACCGTAGGCGCCGACGATCCGAAGCGCCTCGACCTCACCGTGCCCGTGCTCGCGCCCGGCGAGTACGTCGTGTCCTACGAAGTGCTGTCCGTCGACGGGCACACCGTCCGGTCGAACTTCACCTTCAAGATCCGGCCCGGCGCCACGGCGCCATGATTTGCGCCGTCTGGCGTTCGCGCTCGCGCCAGGGCTGCCGGCACGGCAGCCCGCGCCCGGGATGACGGACCCGGCAGGCTGCGCCCTGCGCCTGCTGCACCTGGCCTCGCTGTTCCTGGTGCTCGGCATGGTCGTGGTCCGCACCCTGGCCCATCGCGAGGGCACGTCGCGCCGCGACTCAGCCGCGCTCACTGCGCTCCTCGCCCTTGGTCTGCTGAGCGGCGCCGGCCTGCTCGCCGTCCAGGTCGCATCCCTTCCGGGAAGCGGGTCTGGATCGGCGACGGACGCGGCACGGACCCTCCTGCTGGACAGTCGCTTCGGAACGGTATGGATCGTACGCATGGCGCTGCTCATCGCTGCGATCGTCGTGCTGTGGTTCGGACGCGTGCAGGCACCGGCCGTGAGTGCAGTGCTGGTGGCAGCCTCGCTGTTCACGTTGCCCTGGTCCGGTCACTCGGCAGCCCTCGGAGACGAACCGTGGATGCCATTCGTGCATGGCGTGCACATCGTCGCCGCGGCGCTCTGGCTCGGGAGTCTCGGTCCGCTGTGGCGTGGGTTTCACGTCGGCTCGAGCGCGCGTCCCGGTCTCGCACTCTCGCGCTTCTCGCGTCTGGCTCCCGCGCTGGTGCTGCTTGCAGTCGGCACGGGCGTCTGGCTCGGCATCGCGCACGCCGGCCGCTGGCCGGCGCTCCTCGGTACACCCTATGGATTCACGCTCCTTGCCAAGCTGGCCGCTCTCGGACTCGCGATGTTCGCGGCGGCCCGGCTTCGGTGGCGCTGGCTTCCCCTGCTCGAAAGCGGTTCGTCTCGAACCACGCCGGCGGTCCGTGTCTGGCTGGGCTTTGAAATCGCGTCGGCCGTCGCGCTGCTGGGCGCCGCATCGATCCTGGGTCAGACGATTCCGGCCCAGCACGACGCCATCTCGTGGCACCTGCCGTTTCGCCTCTCGGCGGATGCCACCTGGGACACGGAGGGCGTTCCGGCCCGGGCGATCGTCGGCGCCGGAGTAGCGCTGCTGGCCCTTGCCGCGGGTCTTCGCGAACTCGCGACCCGTCGGCGCGCTTTGCACCTAGGCAGCGCCGCGGCCGCACTCTTCGCGGGACTCGTGGTCTCCGGGCACGCGCTGGCCGTCCCCGCTTACCCCGACACCTATCGCACACCAAGTGTCCCTTACGAGACGATCTCCGTGGCCCGGGGCCAGCAGTTGTTCGGCGAGCACTGTGTCCGGTGCCACGGCGCGAGCGCCCACGGCGATGGACCGGACGCCCGCGGACTCGCGATCGCGCCCGCCGACCTCACCGAACCGCACACTGCCCTGCATACGGCGGGAGACATCTTCTGGTGGCTGACCCACGGCAAGCCACCGGGTGCGATGCCGGGCTTCGCCGATCGCCTCGGCGAAGATGATCGCTGGGACCTCATCAATTTCGTGCGCACGCTTTCCGGCGGATACCAGGCGAGGATCCTCTCGGAGCGCATCGTCCCGCGCCGCCCGTGGCTGCCGGCCGTGGAGTTCTCGTACGGGACACAGGACGGTCGGGGAGGCGCGCTGTCGGACGCGCGCGGCCGGCACGCCACGCTGCTCGTGCTGCACTCGTCGCCAGGTTCCGATGCGCGGCTCGCTGCGCTGTCCGGCTTGCGCGAAGCCCTTCGTGAGGCGGGCACGGAGGTCCTGGCCATTCCCATCGACGGCATCGATTCCGACGCCGGGTTGCCGACCGTCACGGAGGGTGCCGAAGACATCGTGAAGACCTATGGGCTGCTGCGCCGGTCGCTCACCGATCTCGACGCGCGAGACATCCTACCGATCCCGGCACACATGGAACTGCTTGTGGACCGGTTCGGGTACGTGCGTGCACGCTGGCTGCCCTCGCTGAACGACGCATGGAACGATCCCGGAGCGCTGCTGCGGGAAGCGCGCGCGCTGGCTGCGGAACCCCAGGTGCGCGAGCCGCCCGATGACCATGTCCACTGAGCCTCGCGGACTGCGACGGTGCCTCGCAGCCTGCGTGACGGCCGCGCTCACGGTCTTCGTCGCTGCCTGCTCTCCGCCGGCTCCAGTGCTCGGCCAAGCCGATTACGCGGCGCTCCGTCTCACGACGCTGTGCGAAGCGGGTTCCCGCAGCGGGCCGGCTGGCGCCAGCGATGATCAGCGCAGCGGCCGGAAGATCGCGTACTCGGTCCGTACACCCGCCAACTACGACGCCACACTGGGGCACCCGCTGCTGATCGTCTACGCGCCCGCGGGCTTCGACCCCAAGGCGACCGAACGACACGCGGATATCACGACTGCCGCCACCGCAGCCGGATTCATCGTGGCCTATTCGGAACATCGCCCACTGGGTCTGCGCGCATTCGCAGCCATCGCAGAGATCTCCACCGAAGTCAGCGGCCGCTGGTGCGTGGACCCGACCCGCGTCGTGTATGCAGGCCATTCGGATGGCGCCACGACCGCGATGGCCGTCACGTTTCTCGGCAAGGCGAATCCTCCGGCCGCCGCAGTGATCGCGAGCGCCGCCGGCATTCGCCATCAGGACCTCCAGGCCTATCCTTGCCCGCGCCCGACGCCGATTCTCGTGGCGCACAGCCGCGACGACACACACTTTCCCCCTGCAGAGTTCGGTGCTGGCGCCGCACGGTGGTGGGCCGCATGCAATCGATGCAGCGAGCAGTCGGACATCGACCGGGCTACAGGCTGTCGCGTCTATCGGGACTGCCAGGTACCGACGCAGTTCTGCGAGGCTTCGGGTCCCCACGCTCGCTGGCCCGATCTGCACGAGACATGGCTTCGCTTTGCGATCGATTCCTCAAAGGCCGCGAACTGAATCGTTCACGCACCAAGCACGAGCACACCAAAGACCTTCGGCACGCTCGCAGTGCATCGCATTCCGATCCTGGTGCGTCGTAAACATGACAGTTCAATCGGTTGTGCAAACCATCGCTCCCCTGGTACGCACACTGCAATGAACAGGAAATCCGAAACACACCTCACCGGCTCTAGCGATCCATGACCGACCTGTCCGTGGGAATCGATTACGAAGTGTTGTCGCTGGGCGACATCCGACTCGAAAGCGGCGAGACGCTGCCGGATGCCCGGCTTGCCTACCGCACCTGGGGCCAACTCAACGCCGCGCGCGACAACTGCATCGTCTTCCCCACCTACTACACCGGCAATCATCGATCGAACGCCCGGATGATCGGCCCGGGGCGTGCGCTCGATCCGGCGCATTGGTTCATCGTCGTGCCGAACCTGTTCGGCAACGGCCTGTCCTCCTCGCCGAGCAACACGGAAGGCTCGCGCGGGGGCGCCGACTTCCCGAAAGTCTCGGTGCTGGACAACGTGATCTGTCAGTACCGCCTGCTGTTCGATCATCTGGGCGTTCGCCGCATTGCACTCGCCACGGGCTGGTCCATGGGCGCGATGCAGGCGTTCCAGTGGGCAACGCTCTTCCCCGATCTGGTCGACCGGCTGCTGCCCTTCTGCGGGAGCGCCAAGTGCTGGCCGCTCAATCATGTGTTCCTCGAAGGCGTGAAGTCCGCGCTCGAAGCCGACTCCACTTACGCCGGCGGCCGCTACATCTCGCCGCCCGAAGCGGGGCTGCGAGCGTTCGGGCGGGCTTACGCCGGCTGGGCCTACTCCGGCGCGTTCTTCCGGCGGCGGCTCTATGAAGTGCTGGGGTACGGCAACGTCGAGGATCTGCTCGCGGCATGGGAGGCGGACCACCTCGCATGGGACGCGAACGACCTGCTCTGCATGCTGAGAACGTGGCAGGAAGCGGATGTGAGCCGCAACGGCATGTACCGGGGCAACTTCGCGCGGGCGCTGTCGAGCATCCGTGCGCGCACGATGGTAATGCCCTGTGACGAGGACATGTACTTCACGCTGGAGGAAAGCGTCTACGAGGCAACGCTGATTCCGGGGGCGGAGGTGAGGCCCTTCCGCTCGCCATTCGGGCATTGCGCGGGAGCGCCGGGGCGCTTCCCGCAGGAGATGGAGTTTCTGGAAACCGCGCTGCGCGAGCTGCTCGAAGCCCCGGCTCAGTGAATGGACGGCGGCGCGGGCTGGCTGCCCTCGCCGTCTTCGAAATCCTCGTCGTCGTCACCGTCGTCTTCCGGATCGGCGCCGTCTTCGTCGTCTTCCTCGTCATCGGGACCGAGTCCGGATTCCGGCTCGGACAGCCACAGTTCGTAGCCGTCCGGATCCGTCGCGAAACACTCGCGCGCGCCGTAGCCGGTGAGAGTGATGCCACTCACCTCGACGCCCGCTGCCTGCAACCGGCGATGCGTCGCGCCGAGGTCATCGGGGCGAAGGTACATCGCCCAGCTCTGGCCGATGGCCGGGTTCAGCGTGATCTGCTGTTCCTCGTCGAGCTGCTGCAGCATCAGTTCACCGACACCGGCACGGAGCCAGCACCAGATCATCTCGCCCTGCTCGTTCTCGAAGGAATCGACCACCTCGAAGCCGAAGAAATCGGCATAGAACGCGACGGAACGTTGCAGGTCCGACACCCCGAGACTGGGAACGAGCTTGCGGATGCGGGCCTTCGGAGCTGGATTGGGCATGAATCGGTCTGCGAAAAATGAGGGTGTCAGTAGCTGAATTCGCCGACGCTGCATCGGCCGTTCACACACGCGGGCTTCGCCTTGCCGGCTGGCTTGCAGTCCGCGGGCCGCGGCTTGCCGCGGAGCATGTCTTCCTCGATGAATGTGTACTCGGCCGCCTTGGTCTCGACGACCTCGCGTACGCCGGGATAGTTGTTGAAGGCGAGCCAGCGGGAAGGATTGCCGCAGAGATCGTGACCCATCGGAATCACGCGGCAGAACGACACGTTGCCGCAGCCGTTCTCGCCGACAGTCTGGGCGATCTCCCGCTCCAGGCGCTTGAGCGCCGCGGCGTCGTCTTCCGCGAACGTCGGCGTCACGCAGGCTGCAGCGATACCGAGTGCAGCCAGACAGCGTGATGCGGACCTAGATTTCACCACGGGGACTCTCATCACTCTCCTGCTGCTCCGGCCGTGCAATGGTTGCGATGACAGACCGGCTTCGGAATCACGGCGGGCGTACAGGAGGCAGGCCTCGGCTTGCCGCGCTGCATCTCCTCCTCGATGAAGGTGTACTCCGCCGCCTTCGCCTCGAGCTGACCCTTGATGCCGGTCCGGTTGCTGTAGCCGACATGATGGGTCGGCTGTCCGCAGGCATCGTACCCCATCGACAGCACGAGACAGTGGACGACGTTGTAGCAGTCCGACTGCGAGCCGACGATCCCGCGGATCTCGTCCCGCAGGCGGGCCAGTTCCGCCGCGTCATCCGCTGCGGACGACGCGGGGCTGGCGAAGATCGCGGCGAGCGCCAGAACGGCGCCCGTCGCGTCAGGCCACGGTGATCTGCGGCGACAGATAGACATCCTGGATGGCGTTGAGCAGCGAGACTCCATCCTTCATCGGCTTCTGGAACGCCTTGCGGCCGGAGATGAGTCCCATGCCGCCGGCTCGCTTGTTGATGACGGCCGTGGTGACCGCCTCCACCAGATCGTTCTCGCCCGAAGCACCGCCCGAGTTGATGAGACCGGCGCGACCCATGTAGCAGTTGGCGATCTGGTAGCGCGTGAGATCGATCGGATGGTCGCTGGAGAGGTCGCTGTACATGCGCTTGTCGGACTTGCCGTAGGGCGCTTCCTTGGTGTTCAGCGCAAGATAGCCGCCGTTATTCTCGGGCAGTTTCTGCTTGATGATGTCGGCCTCGATGGTCACGCCGAGGTGATTGGCCTGACCCGTGAGGTCCGCGGACACGTGGTAGTCCTTGTCGCGCTTGAAGGCCGGGTTGCGCAGATAGCACCAGAGCACCGTGGCCATGCCCATCTCGTGGGCCATCTGGAACGCCTCGCTCACCTCGACGATCTGGCGGGCGGACTCGTTCGAGCCGAAATAGATGGTGGCCCCCACCGACACCGCCCCCATGTCCCGCGCCTGCTTGATGCGCGCGAAGAAGATCTGGTCGAACTTGTTGGGGTAGGTGAGAAATTCGTTGTGGTTGAACTTCAGCATGAACGGGATCTTGTGCGCGTACTTGCGCGACACGGACCCGAGCACGCCGAGCGTCGAGGCGACCGCATTGCAGCCGCCCGCGATCGCGAGCTTCACGATGTTCTCCGGATCGAAGTACATCGGATTCTTCGCGAACGAGGCGCCGCCGCTGTGCTCGATGCCCTGGTCCACCGGCAGGATGGAGAGGTAGCCCGTGCCGCCGAGGCGGCCGTGGTCGAACATCTGCTGCAGACTGCGCATCACACCGGGCGAGCGGTCGCTGATCGACACGACCCTGTCCACGAAGTCCGGGCCGGGCAGGTGCAGGGATTCCTTGCTGATGCCCTTGCACACGTGGTTGAGAAGGCTGTCGGCGTTGGCGCCCAGCAGCCCGGCGATGTCGGTCATGCTTGAATCCTCCTGATTCCTGATCTTGGTCGATCTTGTGTGAAACGGGCCGTATTATCCCCGTCGACCGGGGTCGGGACAATCACGCCGCCCGACGCGGACCGGCCGCATCGGGGGCGCTACGGCAATCTTCTCGATCCTTGCGACCCAGCCGGGCCCGGCGGACGATCGTCGCGGGGCCCCAAATGGGCACTGGCTATAATCCCTTCGATTCATCCCCCGACCGCTCACGGAACCCAACACCATGAAATACCGCCTGGGAGAGACCCGCGTTCAATGCCGCGGCCCCAACTTCATTGCCCCGAACGCGTCGGTCATCGGCTCCGTCGTCCTCGGCGAGGACGTCGGCGTGTGGTTCAACGCCGTCCTGCGCGGCGACAACGATCTCATCACCATCGGCGACCGATCGAACGTCCAGGACTGCGCCGTGCTGCACACGGACGAAGGCATGCCCCTCACGGTGGGTCGGGATGTCACAATTGGGCACATGGTGATGCTCCATGGCTGCACCATCGGCGACGGCACGCTGGTGGGCATCAAGAGCGTGATTCTCAACCGCGCCCGCATCGGGAAACATTGCATTATTGGTGCCAATAGCCTGGTCACGGAGGGCAAGGACATCCCCGACCGCTCCCTCGTCATGGGCTCCCCCGGCAAGGTGGTCCGCTCCGTGACCGACGAGGAAGTCCAGTTCCTTCTGTGGAGCGCGGAGAACTACGTGGCGAAGACCCACCGGTATCGCGACACCCTCGCCCCCCAGGTCGACTGATTCGTTTTCGCTTCCGCGGCCGGTCGGCGGCAGCGGAGCGGCATGACGCCCCGCCAGGGCGCTACAACAACCAGGGAGAGAGCATGAGTGACGAACCGAAGTACACCGGCGCCTGTTTCTGCGGCGCCGTCCAGATCGAGGTGACCGGGGCGCCGGAAGCGCAGGGCTACTGCCACTGCGAATCGTGCCGCAGCTGGTCGGCCTCCCCCGTGAATGCCTTCACGCTATGGAAGCCGGCCGCCGTCAAGGTGACCCGGGGCGCCGACAATATGGGCACGTTCAACAAGACCCCGCAGAGCTTTCGCAAGTGGTGCAAGACCTGTGGCGGTCACGTGTTCACCGAGCATCCGACGTTCGGCCTGACCGACGTGTACGCCGCGACGATCCCGCGCTTCCCGTTCGACCCGCATCTCCATGTGTACTACGCCGAGAAGGTGCTCCGCGTTATCGACGGCCTCCCGAAGATGGCGGACTTCCCGCAGGAGTTCGGGGGCTCGGGCCGGGTGCTGGCCGAGTGAGATGAAGGCCCGTCGGCGCGGCTCGCGGCAGCACGCACGCCCGACGGGTGATGCCGCGGCGGAGGCGCCCGACCGGGCAGATCGCCGATGACCCCGACGGAAAGCGCCAATCTCGCGTTGGTGTATCGCTACTTCGAAGGCTGCAGCCTCGGCGATGCGGGCATCCTGCGGGAGACGCTCACCGGCGATGTCGTCCACTACTTTCTGCCGCCGCGGTTTCCGCCGATCCGCGGCGCAGACCATCTCGTGCGCCACTGGTGCAAGTTCCATCGGCTGCTGGCGCCGACTTGGTCCATCGACCACGCCATCGCTCGCGACGACGAGGTCGTAAGCGAATGGAGCTGCGTATGGACACCGGTCGACAGCGGACGGCGGGTGATGATGCGCGGCAGCGAGTGGTACGTGCTGGCGGAGGGGCGCATCCGCGAGATTCGCGCCTACCTGATAGACGATCCGGCCACCGACACGGAACTGCAGGGCTTTCCCTATCCCGAGCGCGGCTTCCTCGCGAAGGACTAAGGCGGGCCCGCACAACCTGCCCGGATCGCATAGGTTGTGCGGACCTTCCCCAACAACGAGGACAACGGCGTGACCGTCGAGACACCACAGAGCATTCACGAATTCTGGTTCGGCACCGATCCGGACGATCAGACCGTCGCCACCGGGAAATCCTCCCTGTGGTGGTCGAAGAATACCGAGGTGGACGCCGAGATCGCCCGGCGATTCGCCGACTTGATCGACCTCGCCGCGGCGGGCGGCCTGTCAGATTGGGAGGCAACGCCTCGGGGGCTGCTCGCGCTGATCCTGCTCACCGATCAGTTCCCTCGCAACGCGTACCGGCAGAAGGCCCGCGCCTTCGTCTACGACGCCCATGCGCGACGATGGTGTCATCTGGCCATCCGGCGAGGCATCCAGGCACAGTTGCGCCCAGTCGAGCGCGTGTTCCTCCTGCTGCCGCTCGAGCATGCCGAGACCCTGCAGGACCAGGAACGCTGCGTGACCGAAATGCGCGCGATGGCAGCGGACGCGCCCGCGAACTTCGCCGCGACGGCTGCGGGCTACGTGGACTATGCGATCCGCCATCGGGACATCATCGCCCGCTTCGGCCGTTTTCCTCACAGGAACGCGATCCTCGGCAGGCTCTCCACCCCCGAGGAGATCGCCTTTCTCCAGGAGCCTGGATCCTCCTTCTAGGGAAGGCCGGCGGCAAGCCTGTGTGAACGCAGGAACCGCTGGAAGAGCAGCGCCGCAGCCAACGCGAGCCCGGTTGCAAACCCCGCCCAGAATCCCGCCGCACCCAGCCCGAGCGGCATCGCCAGCAGCCAGCCGAGCGGCAGCGCCACAACCCAGTAGGCCGTGAGGGTCACCCCGGTGGCCCAGCGATTGTCGAGCAGCGCCCGCAAGGCACCGAGACTCACCGACTGGATGCCGTCGAAGAACTGCATCGCCCCTACGGCGATGAACATGCCCGAGGCGAGCGCAATGACCGCCGTGTCGTCGACGAACGCCGCGGCGATCTGCTTGCCCGAGAGCGCAATGGTGAGCGCGAACGCGATCGTCCAGACGCTGACCAGCCCGACTGCGGCCACGCCGATCGGACGCACGCGGGCCATCTCGCCGGCACCGACCGCCTGCCCGATCCGCACGCCGACGGCGCCGGCCATCCCGAGCGGCATCATGTAGAGCACCGACGACACACTGAACACGATCTGGTTGGCGGCGAGCGCGGTCGCGCCGAGCAGGCCGATCAGCACGCCGGCCACGGAGATGGCGCCGCCTTCCGCCAGATACTGGATCCCGACGGGAATGCCTTCACGCGACTGCTCACCGAAGCCCTGGCGATGCAGTTGCACCGCGTGCCGCACTTTCGCCATGGACGGCGCGAATCGCCAGTGCAGATAGAACGCGACGAGCGACAGGGTCTCCGCGACGAGCGTCGCCACGCCGGCGCCGAGCAGACCCAGGCGCGGCAGACCCCACAGCCCGTTGATCAGCCCGTAGTTGAGCGGCACGTTGATGACGACCGCCACGAACATGAGGGCCACGCCGGTCCAGGGACGGTCGATGGCATCCAGCAGCTGCTTGAAGACGAGATTGCAGCTGTAGGGAATCATCACGAGCGCCATGGCGACCCAGTACGGTCCGATGATCGCCACGACCTCCCGTGGCTGTCCCAGCATCGGCAGAATAGGCAGCACCGCCACCATCGCCAGGAAGGACAAGGTGCCGATGGCGAACCCCAGCCACCGGCCATGGGCCACGACACTCGCCACGCGGGGATAGTCCGCGGCGCCGAAGGCCCGGGCCACCAGAATACCGACCGGCGCAAGGAAGCCGTAGAGCGACGACCACAGGATGAGGATCACGCTGCCCGTCAGCGACGCGCAGGCGAGCGCCACCGCGCCCAGAGGACCCAGCATCCAGGTGTCCGTGAGCATCAGCATCGACGAGGCCGTGAGGCCGGAGACGAGCGGTACGGCAAGGCGAATGAGGCTGGGCACTTCTGCCCGGCTTGCACGCGCGAGAGTCATGATGTCCATCCGGTGAAGCCGGCGTTCGGCCAGCAGACGACGGCATTGTCCTGTCAAAACTGGTTTGGCGATCTGGCATCATTGTTCTCCTGCTGTGAACAATGAGTGCCTCCCATGGCTGACAGCCTCGCGCTCATGCGCACCTTCGACCAGGTCGCCGACACCGGCAGCTTCAGCAGCGCCGCTCGGGCACTCGGCCTGTCCCGCGCCGCGGTGTCGGGCCAGATCGCCCGCCTGGAGGCCAGCCTCGGCGTGCGCCTGTTCCGCCGCACCACCCGCACCGTGGCGCTCACCGACGAGGGCGCCCGCTATGCCGAACGCGTGCGCGGCATCCTGGAGGAGATCGATCGCCTCGACAACGAGTACGCCCAGCGTTCGGGCGAAGTCTCGGGGCCGCTCACGGTGGAAGTCCCGGAGTTCGTCGGAACCCGTGTCCTCGCGGCGCGTCTGCCGGAGTTCCTGTTCCGGCATCCCGGTGTCTCGATGAATCTCGTGCTCAACGACAGGGTCGACGAAGTCGCCAACGTGGACGCCGACGTGTTTGTCCGCGGCACGCTGCCGAAGGCACATCACCTCAAGTTCCGCCGCCTGGGCGGATATCGGCTCATCACGGCTGCAAGCCCGGCCTACCTTGCCCGTGCCGGCACACCGCGCCATCCACGAGAGCTGGCCGGACACATCACGATCGACTACATCAACTCCGCCTCCGGCAAGCCCTTCGACTGGGAATTCGAGCCGCCGGGTCAGCGCGGCGGCTCGCCGCTGGTCGTGCCCGCCCGGGGCCGCCTGTGCTGCAACAACTCGGATGCCTGCATCGCAGCGGCCGTGGCTGGCTTCGGCCTGGTGAGCGACGTGCGGGACACGTTCGAGCCGCTGTTCGCCAGCGGTGCCCTGGTGCCCGTCATGCCCCGGTGGCTGTCGCCGGAGTACGAGCTGTTCGCGCTGTGGCACCCGGGTCGTCCCGTCGCGCCGCGGGTGACTGCCTTCGTGGAGTTCCTGACGACGATCATGCCGTGACACCCTCGATGCCGCATCGCCCGGATCCGGTCAGTCGTGCCCGATGTTCGCCTTCGCGAGCTTCTCCCGCACGAAATCGATGTGCTGCCGCAGCGCATAGAGCTGATCCGCATACGCCAGCGGCGGATGCTGCGCGTTGACCGTCGCCTCGATGGTGTCCAGCCGCTCCGTGAAGTCGCGCTTCTCGCCGGCGGTGATGCTGGACCGCGTTTCGTTCTCGATGAACATCAGTTCTCCGTACCACCGGTAGATGCGGGAGCGCACCCGCCAGCGGTAGATCGGCGGAATCAGCCGGGACAGCGGGAAGAGCACCGCCACGAGCGGGATCAGGAAGACGATCGCCCGGTCGACGAGACTCGCCAGCCAGAACGGCAGGTAGCGCTGCAGGAACGGCGTGCCGGATCGGTAGTAGCGCTCCGCACTGGAGGAGATGGGAAATCCGAGCTGACGTCCGGCGGGAAACTCGCCCTTGCGATGGAACAGCCCGTTGGTGCCGTGAATCTCCGTGGCGGCCTGGAGCAGCAGCATCTGGATCGCCGGGTGAAGATCCTTCCGCACCATCAGCTCCGCCGTGGCGGCGAGCATGTCGATGTCCCGCGGCGGCGTGCGGTGCACGAGATCGAACACACCGGTCGGCAGACGCACCTTGGTGAGATACGGAAGCTGACGCAGGTACGCGTCGGCATGCGGGAAATGCATGAGGCTCAGATCGGGGGAGTAGACGAGCGCCTTCACGAGCCCGGCTTCCGGCGGGGCAATCGCGAACAGGCAGTCGACGACGCCGCGCAACAGGATCTCCGCGCCGTCGATGCCGGTCGCGTGCACCGCGACCACGGCATCCGCGGCAATGTCGTTGGCTGCGAGCAGACTCAGCGACAGTTCGTGGGTGCCGCTTCCCGGCGGACCGATGGCGACGCGCCGGCCGCGCAACTGCGGGAGGTCGTCGAGCTTCTGGCGGCCGCGACAGAAGATCCAGAGCGGCTCGTAGCTCACGCTCCCGAGGGACACCAGACCCGGCATCGTCTCGGGAGAGCCGATCCCGCTCTGGACGAGCGCCACGTCGACGTCCCCGCTCTCCGCCGCCAGGAGGCGCGCGTTCTCGACCGCGCCCTCGGTCTCCCGCAGTCGCAACGTGACGCCGTGGCGCGCCAGCACCTGGGCATAGCGCACACCGAACTCTGCGTACCCGCCGCCGGCCACCCCCGTGGCCATCACGACGTGGCGCGGCGGTGCCGGCTCGATGAACTTTGCCGCGAGCCAGAGCCCGCCGGCCAGCAGAAGCAGCGTCGGCAGACCGATCAGCAGGAGATCGCGGCGCTGCAGTTCGCGGAAGCTGCGCAAGGCGGACTCAGCGGATCAGCAGCACGCGCACGTCGCCTCAGACGCCGCGCAGGAATCGGAAGTCGACGCCCTCGTCGGCCTGCAGCACCTGATCGGCATAAAGCCGACGGTAGCCCCGCGCCGGGAACTCCGGCGCCTTCCATCCTTCCCGTCGTTTCGCGATCTCGGCATCGTCCACGAGGAGTTCGATGCGCCGGTCCTTCACGCTCAAGCGGATGCGATCGCCGTTGCGTACGAACGCCAGCAGGCCGCCGCTCGCGGCATCCGGCGCGACGTGCAGCACCACCGTACCGTAGGCCGTGCCGCTCATGCGGGCATCCGAGATGCGGACCATGTCCTTGATCCCCGTGCGTGCGAGCTTCTTGGGAATCGGGAGATAGCCGGCCTCCGGCATGCCGCTCGGACTGCAGGGCCCGGCGTTCTGGAGCACGAGAAAGTCGTCGGGCGTGACGTCGAGGTCGGGGGAATCGATACGCGCGGCGAGATCCTCCAGGGACTCGAACACCACCGCGCGGCCTTCGCGTTCGAACAGCCGGCTGTCGGCGGCGGAGCGCTTGAGGATGGCGCCCTTCGGCGCGAGATTGCCGAACAGCGCCACGAGGCCGCCGACCGGGTCGAACGGTTCTGCGCGCGAACGGATCACGGCACGGTCGACCCACGGCGCCGGACCCGACAGGCGCTCGCCGAGCGTTTCGCCAGTGACGGTCATGCAGTCCAGATGAAGCTGATCGCGCAGTTCCCAAAGCAGTGCGGACATCCCACCGGCCGCATGGAAATCCGCGAAGTAGTTGACGCCCGTCGGCTTCAGGTCGACGAGCACCGGCGTCTCGTCGGAGATGCGATTGAGACGGTCCAGGTCGAGAGCGATGCCGCGCCGGCCGGCGATGGCAGCCAGATGGACGACGGCATTCGTGGAACCGCCCAGCGCCAGCAGCACGCGCATCGCGTTCTCTACGGACTTCGGCGTGATGATTTCCGACGGCTTCGGACCCTTGCCGATCATGGCGACGGCGCGGGTACCGGCGGCCTCGGCCGCTCGCAGGCGATCCGCATGCACGGCGGGTATCGCTGCGGTGCCGGGCAGGCTCATTCCGAGCGTCTCGGCCAGGGCGGCCATGGTGCTGGCCGTGCCCATCACCGCACAGGTGCCCGCGGTGGTCGCGAGGTTCGCCTCGATCTCGTCGATGCCTGCGTCGTCGATCTCGCCCGCCCGGAACTTCGCCCAGAACCGGCGGCAGTCGGTGCACGCACCCAGGCGCTCCCCGCGGAACGGCATCGCCAGCATGGGCCCCGTGACGAGCTGGATGGCAGGGATGTCCGCCGAGGCCGCGCCCATCAGCTGGGCCGGCACGGTCTTGTCGCAACCGCCCACGAGCACGACGGCATCCATCGGCTGTGCGCGGATCATCTCCTCGGTATCGATGGACATCAGGTTGCGGAACATGAGGCTCGTCGGGTTGAGGAACACCTCGCCGAGCGACACGGTGGGAAACTCCAGCGGCAGGCCGCCGGCGGCGAGCACCCCCCGCTTCACGGCCTCCACGAGTTCCGGCACGCTGCGGTGGCAGTTGTTGAAGCCGCTCGCAGTCTGCGCGATGCCGACGATGGGCCGGTCCATCAGCGTTCGCGACAGCCCCATGGACTGCACGAAGGAGCGGCGCAGGTACAGCGCGAAGGCGCTGTCGCCGTAGTTGGTGAGATTGCGGCGGTAGCCGTGCGTCTTGTCGTTCATGTGACCGATTCCCTCCGATGTCCGGATGCGATTCTGCCTGCTTGCGCGGATTCGCGTCAGTGCGAATTGAAGGCGTATTCTTCCGCTGACCAGCGCATGTCAGGGAACGGTCGCACCGCCTTCCCGTCCCGCTGGCAAAACTACATAAGGGAGGAACAAGACATGGATCGATCCGGGTCACGCATTCTGATCCCCACCTGCCCCGCCGGCCGACTGCCCACGACCCCGGAACACTTCATTGACCGGCGCCGCCTGCTCGGCACGACGCTCGCCATGGGCGCCGCGGCACTGATGAATCCGCTGGCCGCGCTGTCCCAGGAGGACGGCCCGGGCTTCGACCCGAAGGGCCCCATGCCCACACCGGACCAGATCCTCGGTCCGTTCTACCCGGTCCGCAAGCCGGCGGATGGCGGCACCGACCTCACTCGGCTCGCCGGCCGCGCCGGGGCGGCCCGCGGCCCCGTGATCCACGTGATGGGGCGGGTGCTGAGCGTACGCGGCGAACCCGCGCCGGGCGTCCGCCTCGAGATCTGGCAGGCCAACGCGGCGGGCAAGTACACCCATCCGCACGACCGCAACAAGGCGCCGATCGATCCGAACTTCGACGGCTACGCCAATGTCGTGACCGACAGCGAAGGCCGATTCCGATTCAGGACCGTGAAACCCGGCGCGTATCCCGTCGTGCCCGGCTATTCGCGACCGCCGCACATCCACTTCGACGTGACCGGCCGCCACAACCGGCTCATCACGCAGATGTACTTCCCCGGGGAACCGCTCAACGACCGCGATCCGCTGCTGCAGCAGTCTTGGGCCAAGGACAGCCTGATCGCGAAGGTGCTGGCGCCTACGAAGGACGACGAGCCCGACTCGCAACTGGTCGTCTGGGACATCGTCCTCATCCAGGGCTGACCCGTCTGGATGGCCAGAAAAGTCCGCACACCCTGCCTGATCGCGAAAGGTGGGCGGACCATCCCTAGCGGGAAGTCCAGCCGATTTCCCTCGCCGTGAGCGCACCGAGCAGCGACTGGTCCAGTCCTCGGGGCATGTCGGAATCCCGCTCGGAGATCGCGACGCGCCCTGCCATCAGTTCCGCGAACTTCTGAGGGTGGCGAGGCACCTGGTCGGGGTCGCCGTAGCCGTCCGGATAACTCGGCTGGTTAGTGTCGGGCTCGTACTTGTCCGTTGCGCCTAGGGTGTGGAGCAACTCGTGGGCGATCACCACGTGGTTCTGCGAGGTCTGTGCCTTCGAAGCGAATACGTGAACCACGCCGATCAGCCCCTGCTGCAGCCCGACGGAGTGAGGAACGCTGATCCTCAGAACCGGATCGTGGAACAGCACGAACAGGCGCACGTGCGGCTGCGGCCCCGGAACATCCCCGTGGGACCAGACCCAGGCGCGCAATCGCAGACTCCAGGCGATGATCTCCAGGCGCGACCCGCCGAACGGCGGCTCCGGCGGCAGCACCTCGACCCGGGGGCCGAGCTGCACCTCGATCGGGTGGGGGAGCGAGAGACCGTGACGCTTCGCCTCGTCACGGAAGAATGTCTCGACCGGCTCGAAGCTCTCGGTGGACAGCGCCGCCACGTGCGCGGCCGTTGCCGCACTGCCATCGGCGGGAATCGGGAACACCACCACGCGCACGGGGCGTTCCCAGGACGTGGTCCGCACCCGCATGAGCCAGGCGCCCACGCCGACGTTCACGAGGACGATGAGCAGCATGCCGATCCGGATGGCGCGGAACAGGGGCCAGCCTCCTCGTCAGCCTGCGCGGCGGACGGCGCCTACCAGGTCCAGTCCTTGAACTGCTCGCGCAGCCGGGTCTTGAGGAACTTGCCCGTGGACGTGCGGGGAATGGACTCCACGAACACGTAGCCATCGGGGACCGCCCATTTCGCGAACTTCGTCGCGAGATAGGCCCGCATGTCTTCCACCGCGACGCTCTGCCCCTGCCGCGCCACGATGACCGCCAGCGGCCGCTCGGCCCATTTCGGATGGGGCACGGCAATCACCGCTGCCTCGGCCACGGCGGGATGTCCCATGATCGCGTTCTCGAGATCGACCGAGCTGATCCACTCGCCGCCGGACTTGATGAGGTCCTTCGTGCGGTCGGTGATCTTCACGTAGCCGATGGAAGAGATCGAGGCGACGTCGCCGGTCCGCAGCCAGCCGTCTTCCGTGAAGCTGTCGGCCGACTGCGGCAGTTCGTGATAGCTCCCGGTGATCCAGGGCCCGTGCACCTGGATCTCGCCCACGGCCTCGCCGTTCCAGGGCTGCTCGCCCTCGTCGCCGATGATGCGGATGTCCACCAGCGGCAGCGGATAGCCCTGCATCGCGAGCGTAGCGAACTTGTCGTCTTCGGACAGGTCGTTCTGCAGCTGGCCGATACGCGACACCGTGGCGAGCGGCGAAGTCTCCGTCATGCCCCAGCCTTGCAGGATGTCGATGCCGTGCCGGGCGAAGCCGCGGATCAGCGATTCCGGCACGGCCGAGCCGCCGACCGTGAGACGCAGCCCCTGGTCGAGCTTGTACCGGCCCGGGTCGCGATCGAGGATCTGGATCATGCCGAGCCAGATGGTGGGTACGCCGCAAGAGACTGTGACCTTCTCGCTCTCCAGCAGCGGCAGCAGATCGTCCGGATGCAGGTGCGGGCCGGGGAAGACCATCTTGGTGCCGAGCATGCACGCCGCGTAGGGAATGCCCCAGGCGTTGGCGTGGAACATGGGCACCACAGGCAGGATCACGTCGCGGCCCGAAATGCACACGGAGTCCGGAATGCACTGGACCAGGGTGTGCAGCACCTGGGAACGATGGGAGTACACGACACCCTTCGGACGCCCCGTCGTCCCCGACGTGTAGCACATGGCGATCGGGTCGTCCTCCTCCATGTCCGGGTAGTCCCAGTCGCCGGAGGCGGTCGCGAGGAAATCCTCGTAGCTCACGTAGGGCGCCTGCACCGGCTTTCCGGTGAGGGGCACGACGATCACTTTCTCGATCTTCGTGAGGTGACGGAACTGCTCGAACAGCGGCAGCAGGATGTCGTCGACGATGACGAAGCGGTCTTCTGCATGGTTGGCGATGTAGCCGATCTCGTCCGGTGCGAGGCGGAGATTGAGCGTGTGCAGAACGCCACCACTCGCGATGATGCCGAAGTAGGCCTCGTAGTGGGCGTAGTGATTCCACATGAGCGTGGCGACGCGATCGCCCTTGCGGATGCCCGCCTTCTGCAGCGCCTCGGCCAGCAGGCGCGCCCGGCGGTAGAACGCCGCATAGTTGGTGCGATGCAGGGACTTGTCCGGCATGCGCGAGACGATCTCCACATCGCCGAACAGCGTGCCTGCGCGCTCGAGGAAATGGGTGAGCGAGAGCTTCACCCGCATCATCGTGGACTGCATCGTCATCTCCGTCCTTCAGTCGGTGACCAGGACCACCTTGCCGGTCACGCGTTTGTAGAGCACTTCATTCAGGGCTTCGGCGGCGCGCTCGAGCGGATAGGTCGCGTGGATGTGCGGCTTCACCTTGCCCGCGAGGTACATCTGCATCAGCTCTTCGTTGTTGCGCCGGTTGCGCTCGGCCTCGTTCCTCGTGAAGGCTCCCCAGAACACGCCCACGATGGAGCACCCCTTGAGCAGCGCGAGGTTGAGCGGGATCTTGGGGATGTCTCCGGCCGCGAAGCCGACCACGAGAAACCGTCCGTTCCAGGCCATGTCCCGAAGGGCCGGCTCCGAATAGGGGCCGCCCACCGGGTCGTACACAACGTCGACACCTTTGCCGCCGGTAAGTTGCTTGATGCGGCTGCGCAGGTCTTCCGTGCCGTAGTTGATGACTTCGTCGGCACCGTTGCGTTTGCACAGTTCGAGCTTGGCGTCGCTCGATGCCGCGGCGATCACCCGGGCGCCCATCGCCTTGCCGATCTGCAATGCTGCGAGGCCGACGCCTCCGGACGCGCCAAGCACCAGCATCGTCTCGCCGGGCTGGAGATGCGCCCGGTCCTTCAGGGCGTGGTACGAGGTGCCATAGGTGAGGATGAAGGCGGACGCCGGCACGAAGTCCATGCCGTCCGGCATCGGCACGAGACGGTCGGCGTCAGCGACCATCTCCTGGGCAAACCCGCCCCAGGTCGCCGCCGCGATCACGCGATCGCCGGGCTTCACCGATGTCACGCCTTCGCCCACGGACTTCACGATGCCCGCGGCCTCGCCCCCCGGAGAGAACGGCGGCTCGGGCTTGAACTGGTACTTGCCCTGGATGATCAGCGTATCCGGGAAATTGACGCCCGCCGCTTTCACACTGATCACGACCTGTCCGGCGCGGGGCTCCAGTGACGGGATTTCCTCGACCACCAGATCTTCCGGCGGACCCAGCTTCTTGCACAGTACGGCCTTCATGCGGTGTTCCTTCAGGGATGCGGGAAACGCGGGACTCAGCCGCGCAGGATGTTTTCCACCTGGCGCCAGCCGGCTTCCGCCATGGGCCGGGCGCGCTTGCCGGATTCGATGGCGTGCTGACTGGACGCCGTGCCTTCCACCACCCGGCCCATGATGCCCTGCAGGATGCCTGCGAGGCGAAACATGTTGTAGGCGAGGTAGAAGTCCCAGTTGGCGATGCCGGGCCTTCCCGTGCGCTCGCAATAGCGCGCCACGTAGTCCTCTTCGGACGGAATGCCGAGTGCCGCGAAGTCGAACCCCAGCATGCCGCGGAACTCCTGCGGCGTGAGCCGCCACGTCATGCAGTGATAGGCGAAGTCGGCGATCGGATGACCGAGCGTGGAGAGTTCCCAGTCGAGCACGGCGAGGATGCGCGGCTCGGACGGATGGAAGATCACGTTGTCGAGCCGGTAGTCGCCATGGACGAGCGTGGTCTCGTCGCCGGCGGGAATGTTCTTCGGCAGCCAGTCGATGAGGTTTTCCATCGCCTCGATGCGCTCGGTCTCCGAGGCCCGGTACTGCTTGGTCCAGCGGGCGATCTGGCGCTCGAGGTAACTGCCCGGCTTGCCGTACTCGCCGAGACCGACCTTCACGTAGTCCACCTTATGCAGCGCGGCGATGACGCGGTTCATTTCCTCGAAGATCGCGCGGCGCTGCGGCAGCGTGAGTCCGGGCAGGGACGGATCCCACAGCACGCGCCCCTCGACGAAATCCATGATGTAGAACATGGTGCCGATGACTGCCTCGTCCTGGCATAGCGCATAGGGCCGGGCCACCGGAACGTCCGTGCCATGGAGCGCGGACAGCACCCGGTACTCGCGGTCCACGGCGTGCGCCGAAGGCAGCAGCTTGCCCGGCGGTTTGCGCCGAAGCACGTAACGCTTGCCGCCGGCGCTCAGCAGAAAGGTGGGATTCGACTGTCCGCCCTTGAACTGCGTCACCGACAGATCGCCCGAGAAGCCGTCCACGTGCTCGCGCATGTACTGCGCGAGCGAGCCCTCGTCGAACCGGTGCTTCTCCTGCACCGGCATGGTCCCTACGAATTCGTCATGCATCCTGGTTCCGCCCACGACCGAGAACTGGGTCCGCTCGCACCCGCCGTCGGGGCGCCGAATTCCCGTGCATTCATGCACCGTCTCGAAGCCGGGCGAGGATACACCCCGGCACGGGGACGCGCCAACCGCGCGGGCAGCCCGCAAAGACCGGCCTCTGCCCCCTGCTTGGACGGCGTCCGCCGCGTCTGCGCTGGTAGACTCGCCCGCATTCGGGAGGAGGCGGCATGAAACAGATCGAAGGCAGGGTTGCAGTGATCACCGGCGGGGCGAGCGGTCTCGGCCTCGCCATGGCGAGGCGGTTCGCGAGGGAAGGCATGAAGCTCGTGCTGGCGGACGTCCAGGCCGACGCGCTTGCCACCGCGGTCGCCGAGTTCGAGACGGCAGGCACACCGGTCGTTGGCGTCCGGTGCGATGTTTCGAAGCAGACGGACGTGGACGCTCTCCGGGATGCCACGGTGAAGAAGTTTGGCGCGGCTCACGTGCTGTGCAACAACGCCGGCGTCGCCCCTGGCGGCCTCGCCTGGGAAAGCACGCTGGAGGACTGGGAATGGTGCCTGGGTGTGAACGTCCACGGCGTCATCCACGGCCTGCGCAGCTTCGTGCCCCTCATGCTGGCGCAGGACGACGAAGCTCACATCGTCAACACGGCCTCGGTGGCCGGGCTGCTGTCACCGCCCGGAATGGCGATCTACTGCGTGTCGAAGCACGCGGTGGTGACGCTCACGGAATGTCTGCATCACGATCTGGCATCGAAGACCGACAAGGTGAAGGCCTCGGTATTGTGCCCGGCTTACGTGCCGACGGGGATCAGCGACTCGGAACGCAACCGCCCCACCGAGTTGCAGAACGCGCCGAAAGCCCGCACGCCCGACGAGATCGCCCGCGAAGAAGCGCTCCGCCACGCGGTGAAGTCCGGCCGCATCACGGCCGACGACGTTGCTGCCATGGTGTTCGAGGCCGTCCGCGACGAACGCTTCTACATCCTCACCCACGGCAAGATCAAGGGCGCGATCGAGACCCGGATGCAGGACATCCTGCTCGAACGCGCCCCGACGGACACCTCACGCCCGAAGAAGTGAGGCGGAGACCGCCACGCGCCTGGCGTGGCGGCGGCGCATCGACATGAGACCCACCATCCCCAGTCCGCCGAGCAGAAGTACCGCAGCTTCGGGTTCTGGGATCGGCGCTTGCTGGTCGATATAGATGTTATCGAACTGGTGTGCCTGGGTCGCACTCTCCTGCTCCCACGACACCGACGTCAGTCCGGCGAACTCCGCACCGAACACCATCGGTTGCGGTACCAGTGCGGGACCGAAAAAGAGGAGCTGCGACACGGTCGTCCCGGCGGCGGTACGACCGAAGAAGGTCACATTGCCTGCCAGATCGGCAACCAGCGGGCTGAGCGCCAGGCCTGTGAGATCGAAGGTGCCGCCATCGACTTTCGTCAGCGTGGTGATGGACCCGATGTACGTGTTGAAGAGCGCCGTCGAGCCGTTGTAGTCGGTTGCGTTGCTTCCCCACACGCTGAAGGCCATATCCTCCAGGATCGGATCGATACTGCTGGTGATGCGGAACCCATCCTCCTCGTAGGTGGTGACGTGAACGACGTTGTCCCCGTCATGGGCGAGCGATTCGAAGTCGATGATGACGGCGCCGGCGGGCGTGGCGAACCACGCCAGCGCAGCGGCGGCGACGGCCGAGCGCAGTTTTTCTGGATACATCCTGTGGTCTCCTGAGGTCTCGTTCGTGTCTGCCGCTAAAGCAGTACCGGCAGATGTCCATAGGTATTGCCGAGAATCGTTTTCGAATCCAGTCCGAGCCAGCGATCGAGCAAGGTCGCATAGAGCTGGCGAAAGTCGTACTGCATGGGCAGGTTGCCGTCATCGACGAGCTTCGCCGGATCGAAGGTCGGAGGATTGCCGTAGACGCCGCGGCGCACGCCGGGACCGATGAGGATCATGGCCTGCGCGGCGCCGTGGTCCGTGCCGTTCGAGGCATTCGGCTCCACCCGGCGCGCAAACTCGCTCCAGAGGAGGATCATCACCTGGTCCGACAGACCGTGAGCATCGAGATCCGCCGTGAAGGCGCGCAGCCCGTTGTTGAGCTCGAGGAGACTTTCCGCATGCTGGGGCAACTGGGTCTCGTGCGTGTCGTAACTCCCCTGCTCCATCGCGATCACGCGCACATCGGCATCGGTCCGCAGCAGTTGCGTGGCGAAGCGCAGACCCTGGGCGAAGCCGGTATCCGGATAGACGACCGGTGTCGTGAGATCGCCGGCGATGTCCACGACGTCGTACGCCTTCATCGCGGCCTGGCTATTCCGGAGATAGGCGTCGTAGAAGAGATTGGTGCCGGTCGTCGGCTGCGACAGAAGGTTCTTCAATGCCTGCTGCTGCGGCCCCCAGGAAGGCAAGTAGAACCAGTCGGCCTGCGTGGGTAGTTGCGGCGGGGACAGACGTCGCGAGAGCAGGCTGGGCGGCAGACTCCAGCCGATCGAGAACCCTGTCAGCACGTCCGGCGCCGCCTCGCCTGCCGTGAAGGCATCGAGCGCGCGGCCGAGCCAGCCGGTGAACGTCGCCCGCCTCGGGTCGGCGCTCCAGTAGATCTCCATCGCCTGGAAGTGCGAGTAGTCGAAGCTCGGATAGCCGACGCCGTGGACGATCGCGAGACGGTTGCGGTCCCATAGCGACTTCAAGGCGGTAAGCGCGGGATGGAGACCGTTGCGGGCGTCGAGCTTCGGCATCGCGGCGTTGTTCGGAATCGCGAGTGGACCGCGAACCTGCGCGTACTTCGGGTCCGCGTAAGGGATCACCGTATTGACGGTGTCGCACCCGCCAGCGAGGTGGATGGTGACGAGCTTGCGCCCGGAGCCCGCAGAGGCTGCCGCGGCCGTGCGCATTACCTCGACGCCGGGTACCGCTCCGAGGGCAGACGCCCCGAGGCCCGCCTGCACCAGCCGTCGCCGGTTCTTCTGGATGGTCATGTCGTTGTCTCCCTACATCACCTGGAACTCGGGGCTGCTCGCCACGAGGAAGGCGACGCTTCGGGTCCTGTCGTTGAGGTCCGCCTTGGGAATGCCTGCCGTGCCGAGGAAGCTCGCGACGGAAGCCCGGGTCGTGGCGGTCAGGTTCGCGATGCCGAGCCGGGCCGCGACCGTCGTGATCAGCGTGCCGGGTAGCGTGGGACTGCCGAGCCCGCCGTTGAGGATGGCGATCGAGGCATCGCCGGCCCAGTTGTACACGATGTTCTCCGCCATCTGCGTGCGGCCGAGCAGCATGCTCGCCCCGGTGAGTCGGAGGCCCGTGCGATAGCCGGCCGGATTGGGTGGCTCAAAGGGGTCCTGCCCCATCTGATTGCCCATCCAGCCAAGCGCCCGCGCCCGGTCGAGGTCCATGTCGATCTTCAGTCGCTGCATGAGGCCCAGCGCGAGTTCGAGCGGCGTCTTGAAGAGGAAGCCGCGCGAGCGCACATCCCAGAACGACGGGAGGTTGAAGAGGGCGCGCATCACCGCCTTGATGTTTCCGCCCGTCTCGGTCCACTTCCTGACCAGGGCATTCACCTCGACCAGATTCACGCGCTCGCTCACGAACGCCCGGTAGAGCTTCGCGCAGGTGCGCCGCGCCGTCTCGGGTCGCTGCGCGAGGATGCGCATGATGTCCTCGCCGTTGAAGTTGCCCGTCTGCCCGAGGAAGGTCTTGGGCCCGGCATCGAAGCTGTCCGGATTGAACACGACGTTGCGTTCCGGCCACGTCACTTCCCAGCCGGTGAGCGCGCGGGCGGCCTCGCGCACATCGGACTCGCGATACGGCCCGGTGCCCGTCGTGTAGAGCTCCTGCACCTCCCGGGCGAAGTTCTCGTTGGGATGGTCCTTGTGGCTGTAGGAGCCGTTGAGGTATTCCAGCATCGCGCCGTCCTTGAAGACGGCGGACAGGAAGGCCGCGAAGCTGCCGTTCGCGTTGGTGCGCCAGGTGTTCATCTGCCGCTGGAACAGCAGGTTGCCCGCCGCGCTGGTCGGCGTCGTGAAGTGGCCGTGCCAGAACCACAGCAGTTTCGCCTGCAGCGGACGGCGGGACTTCAGCATCTGGTACAGAAGGGCTGTGCGCACGCCGTCCCATTCATCCAGGACGTTCGGCAGCCCGAACGGATTGTTGTTGCCCCACACGGTGTCGGCGGTGGTCTCGTAGTCGACGATCGCGTTGATCGCCCCGGTCTGGCCGAGTGCGAACACCCGGTCCACGTCTTCCAGCGTGCCGCCGAATCCCGCCCGCCGCAGCAGGTGGGCTGCCTCTTCCTTGGTCCAGGCCATCGGGTCTCGTCCTTGTCGTTGTCGCGCAGCCGGTCGATGGCCAGGCTGCGTCAGCACCGGCTATTGCAACTTTGTGGCCAGGGTAATTTCGTTATTGCAATCAACGATATCCCTCTGCAGGTCACCGATGGCGCTACCGGACTCGTCTGCGCTTGGCGACGGTCGCACCCAACAATCCCGCCGGCCGGAGGCCCGGGAAGCCCGGAGAAGCGGAGGCCTCGGCGGCTTTCCCCATGACCAGCCGCGATCCGAGGCCGTGCGGGTGGCCGGACTGGCGTTGTCTCAACGGCACGACATGCCCTTCGGCGCCCCCCAGGGAAGGCGAACACGGCCTGGAAGCCCGCCGGCTGCGACGCGCCGCGGAGAATGCATCCGATTTGATCTAACCCCGGGTCCCGCTCCTTGCACGCCCCTAACATCGGTGCCGTCTGCCCTGACGACCGCCCGCCCTGCGGACGGCCGGCCCGGCTCGCGTTGATTCGGATCAAGACGGAGCGTCATGGCCCACCCTGCTTCATTCGTGGTCGGCATCGACCAGAACCTCTGCGGCACGAGCGCCTACCTGCTGGATGCGGAAGGTGCGTTCGTACCCCTGTGCGCCTTCGAACATCGTCAGTTCTATCCGCAGGCCGGCTGGGTGGAGCACGACCCGCTGGAACTGCTGTCCCATCTGACCCAGTGTTTCGCCAGGGCGGCGGGTGCCGACGGCGTCGGGGTCTCCAATCAGGGCGAGACGGTGGTCGCGTGGAACGCCGACACCGGCGAGCCGCTGTACAACGCCATCGTCTGGCAGGACACGCGCACGGCGTCCGTCATCGAACGTCTGCGTGCCGAAGGCGCGGAGGCTCTGACCCTCGCCAAGGCGGGCCTGCCCCTGGATCCCTACTTCGCGGCGAGCAAGCTGCGCTGGTTCCTCGACCACGTGCCGGAGGCGAAAGCCCTCGCACGCCGGGGCCGCCTGAGGCTCGGCACCACCGACAGCTTCTTCCTGGACCGCCTCTGCGGCGTGCACGCGACGGACATCGCGACCGCGTCACGCACGGGCCTCATGAATCTGGCGACCGGCCAATGGGACAACGAACTGTGCCGTCTCTTCGGTGTGCCCCGTGACACCCTGCCCGCGATTCGGGCCACCACCGGCGAGTTCGGCACCACATCCCCGTCGGGCGTCCCGTGGGTGGCGAGCCTGAGCGATCGGCAGGCCGCGCTGTTCGGCCACGGCTGCCATCGCACCGGTGAGGCCAAGATCACGTTCGGTGCCGGTGCGTACGCAGTGGCAGTGAGCGGCGACGCCCCGCCTTTGCCGCCAGGAGGGGGCATGCTGCCCACGGTCGCCTGGATGATCGACGGGAAGCCCGTGTATGCGATCGACGCCGGCGTCCATAACGCCGAGTCGGCCGTGAACTGGGCCCGACGTCTCGGGCTCTACTCCGCCTACAGCGAACTGGACCACTTCGACGGCGCGACGGCGCTCGAGCGCGGGCTCGCCTTCGTTCCGGCGTTGTCCGGCCTCGCTTGCCCCTACTGGGACCGCAGCGCGGCCGGCCTGTGGATCGGCATGAACCTGGCCACGGACAGCCGCGATCTGCTCCGGGCGATCCTCGAAGGCATCGCCATGCGCTGTGCCCAGGCCTTCGCAGCCATGGCGGACTCGATCCCGCTCGCGGAGAACGTGAGCATCGACGGCGGACTCTCCCGCAGCCGCTACTTCTGCACGTTCCTGGCGCGTGCCTTGAACCGGACCGTCGTCGCGCCCTCGAGCGCGGATCTCACCGCACTCGGCTGCGCCCAGCTCGCATACGTGGGCGCCGGTCTCGGCACCGTCAATTCGCTTCCGGCTCTCGGTGCACCGCGTCTGCGGGTCACGCCGGACACCCCGCTTGCCTCCCATTGGCACGAGCGGTATGCCGATGCCGTCCAGCGGGCACGAGGCTGGCACGAAGCCGCGTGACGCCCCCCCGTCAATCCATCTTGCTCGTCAGCGCTCGCGGCCTCGGTTATGCTCGGTCGGAGAAGATACCAACACCAAACGAAGCGACGAGAAGATGTGCGGGATATTCGGCATCGTCTACACGGACGGCAGCACCATTCCTGCGGAAGACCGGCTTCGTCGCAGCGCAGGGCTCATCGGACACCGCGGACCTGATGGCTGCGGCGTCCATGCTGCTCCCGGCATCGGGCTTGCGCACACCCGCCTGTCGCTGGTCGACCTCGCCGAACGCAGTGACCAGCCCTTATGGGATTTGGAACGGCGCCATTGTGTCGTCTACAACGGCGAGATCTACAACTTCCAGGAACTCCGCGAGGAACTGATCGGCCGCGGAGTGACGCTGCGCACCACGAGCGACACGGAAGTACTCCTGTACCTGCTGATCCTCGACGGCCCTGCCGTGACACTGCCGAGGCTTCAGGGCATGTTTTCCTTCGCCTTCTACAGGACGACCAGCCGTGAACTGATCCTCGCCCGGGACCGGTTCGGCATCAAGCCGCTTTTCCTCTACCACGATGCCGATCGTCTCCTGTTCGGCTCTGAAGTGAAGGCGATGATGCCGTGGATGCCGTTGCGACCGAACAGCTTCCAGGTGATCCGATACCTGATGCACTGTCCGGCGCCAGTGAGGGACGGCGGGTTCTTCGACGGGGTACGGATCGTTCCGGCGGGTTCCCTCGTCACGCTCACGATCGGAGGGCAACCACGCTTCGAGAGCTTCGCCGACCTGCCTGGTCTGATCGATCCGTCGGTCGCCGAATCCCTGGAAGCGCTGACGCCGGCACAGGCCGTCGACCGGGTCGACGAACTGCTGCAGGAGTCCGTGCGCCGCATGCTGTTCGCCGACGCGCCTGTCGGCGCACTATGCAGCGGCGGCGTGGATTCCTCGCTGCTGATGGCCATGGCGGCAAGGCACCATGGGAACCTCGCGATCTTCCACGCCAACGTCGTGGGCCCGCTGAGCGAATACGACGCCGCCGCGACGCTGTCCCGACACCTGAAGCTCGATCTCCAGGTCGTGGAGACCCGCGATCAGGACTTCATCGACCTCACCCCCGACGTGATCCGGCACTACGAGTACCCCTTCAGCGGCCATCCGCACAGCATCCCGTTTCTCATGGTGTCGCGACTGGTCAAGGCACAGGGCGTGAAGGCCGTGCTCACGGGCGAAGGCTCGGACGAATGCTTCCTCGGATACAACGACATCGCGTATGAGCCTGTTTGGGCAGCCTACCACCGTCTGCTCGATCGCCTGCGCCGCCTGGTCCATCGCATCCCCGCAATCGGCCCGATGCTCTGGGAGAGTTCCGGGACGGCGCCGGGGCTGGTCGCGGATCTGCTCGGTCAGTTCACGCACACGGAAGACCGTGACCGTGCTCGCGAGACGTTTCGGCAACGGATGGGGCGGGCACCCGACCGCAACATACGCACGCTGGATCTCCTGTCGGGCCACCTCCAGACCTTGCTGCATCGCAACGACACAATGGGCATGGCCGCCGGCATCGAAGCCCGCTTTCCTTTCCTGTCGGAGGCAGTGGTCGGCACGGCAATCAACTTGCCTTATCGGCACAAGATCCGTTTCTCTGCCCGCGCCTGGGAGAAGGAACATCCGCTTCTGCGCGACAAGTGGGTCCTCCGGGAAGTCGCGGACCGGTACCTCCCGCGCATCCTGAGTCAGCGGAAGAAGCGCGGCTTCGATGTCTCCGCGTTCCAGCGGATGCGCTTCGATCCCGCCTACTTCCGCGACTCCTTCGTTGCACGCCACTTCCGGCTGTCACGGTCCCAGACCGATCGCCTCGTGGCCAGCGCGGATCAGCGCCTGAGGGTGAAGCTGATGATGCTCGAAGTATGGGATCAGATCTTCATGGGCGGGATCGATGTCCACCGGGTTCGCGAACGCCTGCAGGCCCACGCTTCGTTTTCCTGATCTGCGGCAGTTTTCCGCACTGCGCAACGCAAAGCGCTTGTCGGATTCGGCTCGCGGGCGTAGTGTTTTCTGGCCGATTTGCCGCTTCGTCGAAGCGGTCGAGCCGAACGAACGATAAGAAGACCTCGAGGAAGCTTCGCCTACCCTGCGCGGTTCGCGTGATGGGCGGACAAGCCGCCGACGCGATACCGCCGATCGTGCGGAGATCCCTTGCAGCGCCAGGAGACCGCCATGTACGAGGGACAAGTTCCCGCGAAGCCGTCGCACGCGATCGGCACGGAAGGCCGCGCCGACACGATTCACGAGCTGATCGCCGATGCCATCCGGGCGCGAGGCGATGCGCCCGCCGTACAGTTCGCGGACGAGCGCCTCTCGTTCGCCGAACTCGACCAGCGGGCCGCCGCCCTGGCACGGACCCTTCGCGTCCTCGGCGTGGGTCCCGGCGAGCTCGTCGGTCTGTATCTGGAGCGCTCCTGCGACATGGTGGTTGCCCTGCTGGGCACGCTCCGCGCAGGCGGTGCCTATGTGCCTCTGGATCCCGCCTATCCGCCGGACCGCATCGCCTACATGCTGGAGGATTCGCAGGCCCGCTTCGTCGTCACGCAGGCCGCATTGCGCAAGTCCCTGCCCCCGACCGCTGCGGACGTGGTCTGCGTGGACGATCCTTCCCTTGGATCCGGAGCGGAGCCGCTTCCTGCGCCCCCTTCCGGCGACGATCGCGCCTACGTGATCTACACGTCGGGTTCCACAGGCCGGCCGAAGGGGGTCGAGATTCCCCATCGCGCGGTCGTGAACTTTCTGCGCAGTCTCGCCCAGGAACCCGGCATGGGTCCGGGCGACCGGCTGCTGGCCGTGACCACGCTGTCTTTCGACATCGCGGGGCTCGAGATATACCTCCCCCTGTTCGTCGGAGCCAAGGTCGTGATCGCAAGCCGGGAGACGGCTTCCGATGGAAGGGCGCTGGCGGCACTGATCGACGCCGAGGCCATCACGGTCATGCAGGCTACGCCCGCCACATGGCGCCTCCTGCTCGATGCGGGCTGGCGCGGCAACGCAGGCTTGCGCATCTTCTGCGGCGGCGAGGCCTTGCCCCGGGAACTCGCCCGTCAGTTGCTGCCCCGCTGTGCGGAGCTGTGGAATCTTTATGGCCCGACCGAGACCACCATCTGGTCCACGCTGCATCGCGTGTCGCCCGGCGAAGGCGCGGTACCCATCGGTCACGCGATCGCCAATACGCAACTCGCCATACTGGATGATGACCGGCGACCGGTCGCCCCTGGTACGCCCGGCGAGCTCTACATTGGCGGCGCCGGGCTCGCGGTGGGCTATCTCGCGAGACCTGAACTCACGGCCGAGCGATTCATCGCCAATCCCCTCGACCCTGCGGGCGGATCGCGGCTATACCGGACGGGCGATCTCGTGCGTCAGCGGCCGGATGGCGACCTCGAGCACCTGGGTCGCGTCGACTTTCAGGTGAAGGTGCGCGGATTTCGTATCGAACTGGGAGAAATCGAGGCTGCGCTCGATGCGCAGCCCGACGTACGGCAGGCCGTCGTTCTCGTGCGCGAGGACGTCCCCGGAGACAAGCGTCTGGTCGCGTACATCGTTCCGGGGCCCGGCGCATCGCCGTCACCCCGCGATCTGCGGGCGGCCCTGGCGCGATCGCTGCCCGACTACATGGTTCCCGGGCTTTACGTGTTTCTCGACGCGTTCCCGCTGACACCCAACGGCAAAGTGGACCGTCAGTCCTTCCCTGCACCGGACTCTTCCCAGCCCACCCTGAGCGGCACTTACGTCGAACCCGGGACGGATGCGGAACGGAGGGTCGCTGCCATCTGGGCCGAGGTCCTGCGCATCGACCGCGTGGGGCTGCACGACGACTTCTTCGAGCTCGGCGGGGATTCCCTGAAGGTGGCCCAGGTTGCCACCCGCATACGCAGCGAGTTCCAGGTCGACCTGCCGTTACGGGCTGTGTTCGAGAATCGCACCGTCGCGGGCCTGGCGCCAGTGATCGCCGTCACGGACGCCGCAACGTTCCGCGAAACCGAACTTGCCATCACGGCCGTTCGGCGTGGCGAAACCATTCCGCTTTCGTTCGCCCAGGAGCGGGTGTGGTTCATCCATCAGGTGAACCCGGACAACCTTGCCTACAACTTCCAGTCGACGATCGCGTTTCGCGGTGCACTCGACGTGCGCGCTCTCGAACGCGCCCTCGACGAAATCCTGCGTCGGCACGAAAGCTACCGCACGTCCTTCCCGACGGTGGATGGCCGCCCGGTACAGGTCGTGCATCCGGCGAGCGACTATTCCCTGCCTGTCGTGGAATTCTCCAGCGCGCCGGAGACAGCGCGAGAGGCCGCGGCAAGGGGTTGGTTCGACCGCGAGTTCCAGCACCGCTTCGACCTTGCCCGGGTTCCGCTGGTGCGCTGGACGCTGTTGCGCTTCGCGCCCGATCACAACGTGCTCGTGCACATGGAACACCACCTCGTGCACGACGGCTGGTCGTTCAACATGTTCCTGCGTGAGCTGGTGCCCCTCTACGAGGCGTTCCGGCGCAACGAACCATCGCCCCTTGCCCCAATGCCCATCCAGTTTGCCGAGTTCGCGACGTGGCAAAGGGCATGGATGCAAGGTGCTGTCTCCGACCGGCAGCTCGACTACTGGAAGGCGCGGTTCCGGACGATCCCGCCGGTCCTCGATCTGCCAACCCGCGGACCGCGCCCGCCGCTGCAGAGCTTCCGCGGTACCTCGCTGCGACCGGAAATCCCGCTCGATCTCTGCAATGCCCTGCGTGCCCTGAGCCGCCGCGAAGGCAGCACCCTCTTCATGACGATGCTGGCAGGTTTCATCGCGCTGATGCATCGCTACACAGGCGAGACCGATGTCGCCATCGGCACGTTCTTCGCCAACCGGCGCGCGCGCGAGTCGGAAAGCCTTATCGGCATGATCCTCAACAACGTCGTGATCCGGGCGACCCTCGCGGAGAACCCTACCGTCAGCGAACTGGTCGCACAGATCCGGGATGTTGTCCTCGAAGGGTCCGCTCACCAGGATGTTCCGTTCGATCGGGTGGTCGAAACGGTGCAACCGAAGCGGGACGCGAGCCTGAATCCGCTGTTCCAGGTGATGTTCAGCTTCCACGACGAGCCGATGCCGGAGACCGGGATGAGCGGGCTCGACGTGAAGCTGACGCCGGTGCTGAGCAACGGTTCGGCAAAGTTCGATCTGGGCGTGATCGGCATTCCGCACTCGGCCCAGACCCTCGGACTGCCGCAGGGCTGCGACCGTGACGGCCTCACCATGATCTGGGAGCACAACACCGACCTGTTCGACACCGCGACGATCGCCCGGATGATCGAGCACTACAAGATCCTGCTGCGCGGCATGGCGGACGACCCCGGCCAGCGGATCTCGGCTCTGCCGCTCATGTCCGCCCGCGAGCGGGAGGAACTCGTCAGCGTCTGGAACGCCACGGCAGGCGCCTATTCGCTCGACAAGACGCTCCCGGCGCTGTTCTCGCTGCAGGCCGCGCAATCGCCGGACGCCGTGGCTGTCATCCACGACGACATCGCCCTCACCTACGGGCAACTGGAAGCACAATCGAACCGGCTGGCCCACCATCTCGCAGATCGGGGGGTCGCGCCCGGCGTGCTCGTGGGAATCTGTGTCGGCCGATCGCCGGCCATGCTCGTCGGCCTGCTCGGCATCCTGAAGGCGGGCGGCGCCTACGTGCCCATCGACCCAGCCTTCCCCGCTGACCGACAGCTGTTCATGATCGAGGACTCCCGTCTGAAGGTGCTGGTGACGGAGAGCGATCTCGCGACCCATCTGCCGGTTTGCGATGTCACGAGAATCCTGCTGGACGACGTCGCGGCGGCGGTCGCGAGCGAACCCGCCGACCTGCGCCGCCTGCGCGCGCCCGGGCCGGACGATCTTGCCTACGTCATCTACACCTCCGGGTCCACCGGACGACCGAAAGGAGTGCGCATTCGCCACCGTTCGCTCGCCAATCTCCTGCTGTCCATGCGCGAGAGGCCCGGCCTCGGCGCGGGCGACCGGCTGTTCGCCGTGACGACGCTATCCTTCGACATCGCCGGACTCGAGCTCTACCTGCCGCTGCTGTGCGGGGCGAGCGTCGTCATCGGCAGCCGTGCCGTCGTGACGAATGGCGAGGCCCTGGCCGCACGGCTAGCCGAAACCGGTGCGACGATCATGCAGGCGACCCCGACGACTTGGCAGATGCTGCTCGACTCCGGCTGGTCGGGGGATCCGAAACTCACCGCCCTGTGCGGCGGCGAGGCTCTGCCGCGAGCACTGGCGGAGCAACTGCGGCCTCGCGTCCGCCGGCTGTGGAACGTCTACGGGCCCACCGAAACGACGATCTGGTCCACGATTCACGAAGTCGACGCCACGGACGGGAACATTCCGATCGGGCGCCCGATCGGCAACACGCAGGTGTACCTTCTCGATCGCTTCGACCAGCTTGTGCCGGCCGGCGTGACCGGTGAGCTCTGCATCGGCGGTGAAGGTCTGGCAGCGGGCTATCTCGATCGCCCGGAACTCTCGGCCGAGAAGTTCATCGCCAACCCGTTCGACCCCGACCGATCGCCTGCGATCTACCGGACTGGCGATCTCGCCCGCTATCGGCCCGACGGGAGGCTCGAGTGTCTCGGCCGCACAGACCACCAAATCAAGCTGCGCGGTTTTCGCATCGAACTGGGAGAGATCGAGGCGCTGCTCGACAATCTGCCCGGCATTGCCCAGTCCGTCGTCGTCGCCCGGGAGGATTCGCCCGGGGATGTCCGCCTTGTCGGGTACGTCGTTCCCGGAAGCGGAAGCACAGTCGACCCAGGGAATCTCGGCGACAGCCTGAAGGAGCAACTCCCCGATTACATGGTGCCTGCCGCATGGGTGGTCCTGCCCTCGCTGCCGCTCACGCCGAACGGCAAGGTCGATCGCCGCGCACTTCCTGCGCCAACCGGCGCAAGAGCGGATCAGGCTGCGAGCTACTTGGCCCCAAGGACCCCGGAAGAGCGCCTGCTGGCCGAGGTGTGGGCGACACTGCTCGGCCTGGAACGCATCGGAGTCAAGGACGATTTCTTCGACGTAGGCGGCCATTCGCTCCTCGCCGTGCGTCTGGTGGCGCGCATCGAGGCGCGAACCGGCGTACGAATTCCGCTCGCCGCTCTGCTTCAAGGGCGCACGATCGAACGCATCGCGCCGCTTGTCGCCACATCCGTCCCGCCCGCGATGGAGGGCGTCATCCTGCGCAAGGCGTCGGGAACGAAGTCGCCCTTCTTCGCGATCGGCAGCCACCCGCGCTATGCGGAGATGCCCCGCCGGGTCAGCGATGAACGACCGTTCTATCAGTTCGACATCTACGCCCTGCTCACCGAACGTCGCGGTCAGGGCCTGCGCCCACTTGACAGCATCGAGGAACTCGCCGAGCACTACCTCGGCGTCCTGAAGCAGATTCGCCCCGGTGGTCCATACCATTTGGGGGGCGGCTGCGAGGGTGCCTACCTGGCCTACGAAATGGCCGTGCGACTGCAGGAAGCCGGGGAACCGGTTGCCAGCCTCATCATGTGGATTCCCCCGGCGCTCAGCGAATCGAAAGGTCTTTCGCTCCGACGGTTCCCACTCTTCCTGTCGGCACTTCGATGGCGAAATCTCGTCGCGCGCGGTGCACTGAACGGCTCGGTATCCGGCACCCTCGGCGTGTTGCTCGAACACGAACGCATCGAATACTCGATCCTCAAGGCGCTGTGCAACTACGCGCCACGCCGTCGCTTCCAGGGCCGGATCACGCTCGTCCGCACGGCCGAGCGCCCCCCCCATTCACCGCCGGACATCGATCGCGAATGGATCGATCGGGCAACCGAAGGCGCCGACGTCAAGGTGGTGCCCGGCAACCACGACAACTGGCTGCGCGATCATCTCGACGACTTCACTGCGATCGTTCGAACCCGGCTCGCCGCCACCGCGCTCTGAGCACCCGGGCCGGTGCCACCCTCCACCACGCAATCCCCGGATATCCGGGAGGTGCGGCTCGGCGCATTGAGAGGATTCCTGGCGCCCGTGGCTGATCGCTCGGCTCTGCTGCCAGCCGGGGAGACGGAGCGGGTCCGCCGCCTGCCTGTATCCCGACGCCTCACCCACACGTCGGGACGCTGGCTCGCCCATCACGCGCTCGCTTCGATCGGCTGTTCCTGTCCTTCGATCGGCGTGGGTCCACAAGGCGAACCCGACTGGCCGGCGGGTATCGTCGGCAGCATCGCCCACACGGCAGATCTCGCAATCGCCACGGTCGCTCCTACGGCCACCCACGTCGGCATCGGCGTGGACATCGAGCAGCAGAATCGAGCCGAACCGGACACCCATCCGCTGCTGTTCACTGACCGGGAGCGGGAGATCCATCGAGACCGGGATCTGACGCTGCTTTTCAGCGCCAAGGAGGCTTTCTACAAGCTCTATCGACCGCTTGCCGGCCGGTTTCTCGACTTTCTCGACGTGGAGATCGACCTCGTCGACGATCGGACCGGCACGCTGCGACTGCGTCCGATCGGGACGTACCCGCTGATGGACATCCTGCCGCAGGCGCAGGCGCACTTCCTGCAATTCGATGGTCATTGGATCGTGGCGATCGCCCTCCCCGCCGCGACCGGATGGGCATGGCGATGAGGAGACGGCATACTCGCTTCGGGCGCCCCGACCGGAGAGGGCGTACCACCCCATCCACAGAGCCCGCTCCCGTGGCGAACGCAAGACTTGAAAAGCACCGTGGCTTCGATCGGACATGCCCGCCTTGACGCATTGCTGCACATCCATGGTGCGCATCGGCGCTTCGCCACGCCCGAAGGCGGCATCGTCTCCGCCCTCGGTGGGGTGGATCTCGAAGTCCGCACCAACGAGTTTCTGACGCTGCTGGGACCCTCGGGCTGCGGCAAGACGACCCTGCTGCGCGCCATCGCCGGATTCGAGGAACTCGATGACGGGGAAATTCTCCTGGGCGAGCAGCCGCTGTCCGGGGTTCCCGCGTACCGCCGTCCGTTCAACACCGTGTTCCAGAGCTACGCCCTGTTTCCGCATCTGAGCGTCGCGGACAACGTGGGCTACGGCCTCGATGTGGGCGGCACGCCGCGCGCCGAACGCAATGCGCGCGTGGCGGAGGCGCTCGCGCTGGTAGGTCTTGCCGGGCTGGAACGCCGCAAGCCGAAGCAACTCTCCGGCGGGCAGCAGCAGCGCGTGGCGCTCGCGCGCGCCCTCGTGAACCGTCCCCGCCTGCTTCTGCTGGACGAACCGTTGTCAGCACTCGATCGCCATCTGCGGCAGGCCATGCAGGTCGAACTCAAGGCGCTGCAGCATCGGGTCGGCATCACCTTTCTGGTGGTCACGCACGATCAGGAAGAGGCTCTGGTGATGTCCGACCGGATCGCGGTCATGCAATCCGGTCGGCTGCAGCAGGTGGGTCCGCCGGGCGAGATCTACGACCGGCCGGCGAACCGCTTCGTCGCCGCGTTCATCGGCAACAGCAATCTGCTCGTGGGGACCGTGACGGCGCACCGCGGCGACAGCGTGGACATCGAGACGGTGAGCGGCCTGCGGATGCACGCACCCGGCGGCCGGTTCGCGAAGGGCGACCGGGTCGAGGTCATGGTCCGCCCCGAACAATTGAGCCTCGACCCTGCCGCGGGGGATGGACCGACAATCGACGGGGTGGTGGAGACGGTGGTGTTCGTGGGCGCCGACCGTCACGTCCAGATCCGCACCCGCACCGGCGATGCCCTCACCGCCCTGCAGCGCCATGTGGCCGGCGCGCGCGAACCCGGCCTCGAGCCCGGCGCGGCCGTCCGCGTGTCGTATCGCCCCGAAGGCATTCACCTCATGCAGGGCGAGCCGGCATGAGACCCGCGCGACGACCGGTCCGCTGGCGACTCGTCGGGCTCCTCGCGCCGGCGACGCTGCTGCTGGCCGGACTCTTCCTGGTACCGCTCGGCATCATGGCGACCTACAGCTTCCTTTCCCCCGGGCTGTATGGCGGCGTGGAATGGGAGTTCTATCCTTTCAACTACGGGCGCGTGCTAGGCGCGCCGCTCGGCGACGTGGAGGAGTTCGACCCGGTCTATGCCGCCATTCTCCTGCGCTCGCTGCGTCTCGCCACCATCACGGCCGCCGTCTGCCTGGTCGTGTGCTACCCGGCCGCTTTCTGGGTAAGCCGGCTGCCTGCCCCGCGCAAGAATCTGTTCCTGTTCCTGGTGACGCTGCCGTTCTTCGCGAATCTCATCATCCGCGTCTACGCCTGGATGCTCATCCTGAGGCCGACCGGATTCCTCAACACGGCACTCGACACGCTCGGCCTCGCGGCCTTCGCGCCCGATCTCATGTTCACTGAAGCCGCAGTGATCATCGGCCTCGTGTACGTGCTGCTCCCCTTCATGTTCCTCCCGCTTTACGCCGCGGTGGAAAAACTCGATCCGGCGCTGCTGCAGGCATCGGCCGATCTCGGTGCCACGCCGTGGCGGACATTCGTGCGCGTCGTGCTGCCGCTCACCGCGCCGGGCATCCTGGGCGGGTGCGTCATCGTCTTCATACCGGCCTTCGGCAACTTCGTCGTGCCGGCGCTGCTGGGTGGTGCGAAGGTCATGCTGGTCGGCAACACCATCGAGCAGCAGTTCCTCGCGGCCCGCAACTGGCCTTTCGGGGCAGCCCTGGCGATGCTGGTACTGGCATCGATCCTCGTGTTCATGCTCGCCGTCGCGCTGCGCGCCGGGCGGGCGAACCCGTCGGTGCGCTCATGAAGCGCACGACGGCCGATCGCGTCCTGTCGGCCTGGGGGGCAGGCTTCCTCCTGATCCTGTACCTGCCTGTCGCGCTCATCTTCGTCTACTCGTTCAACTCGAACGTGGTCAACATGATGGCGTGGGAGGGTTTCACCCTCGACTGGTACCGCTCGATCTTCGGCCTGCCGACGCAATTGGCGAAGTCGGAGAACTACGTGGAATCGACGGCCACGCTGGTCGCCGCCGTACGCAACAGCGTCGTGGTGGCGCTGTTCGCCACCGTGGTATCCACGGCCATCGGCACCGCCACGGCGCTCGCCCTCGGCCGCCACCGATTCGCGCTGAAGCCTCTCTACCAGGCTCTTCTGGTCCTGCCGATGATCATGCCGGACATCGTGCTGGGAATCGCTCTCCTGATCTTCTTCGTCGGGGTCGGTGTCGAACCGGGTCTGTCCACCATCGTGGCCGGCCACTGCGTGTTCCTGTCGAGCTACGTCTTCGTGGTGGTAAGCGCCCGGCTCGCCGGGATGACGGCCGACCTGGAGGAAGCCTCCGCAGACCTCGGCGCGTCCCCGTGGGTCACGTTCAAGCGCGTGACGTTGCCGCAGCTCCTGCCCGGGATCGCCGGCGGGGCGCTGCTGGCCTTCATCATCTCGATGGACGATCTCGTCATCACGTACTTCATCGCCGGCGTCGACTCGACTACCCTACCGCTCTTCATCTACGGAGTGCTGCGCCGTGGGATCAAGCCCGAAATCAACGCCATTGCGATGCTCTTGCTCGCGTTCTCGTTCGTGGTCGCCGCGACGGGGCTGTGGCTTCGGTCGCGCCGCCAATAGGACGTCCCGGTGAGCCGCCGCCCGCGCGCGCGCGATCTGGGCCTGCCCTTCCCCGGCCGCCCGGGCCCCTGGAACGCCATCACCGACGTTCGTGGCATCGGTGTCGGGTTCAAGACTCTCGTCGGCGACGGTCCGACGCAGGTGCGCACCGGCGTCACCGCGATCGTTCCCCGCTGGGACACGCCGTCGCTGCATCCCGCCTGGGCAGGCGCCTTCGCCTTGAACGGCAACGGCGAGATGACGGGCACCCACTGGATCCGCGACGCCGGCTACTTCAACGGCCCGATCTGCATCACCAACACTCACAGCGTCGGCATCGTGCATCACGCCGCCGTTCGATGGATGATCCGGCGCTACCGGGCAGCATTCGACGACCTGCATCTGTGGGCCATGCCGGTGGTGGCCGAGACCTACGACGGCGTACTGAACGACATCTACGGGCAGCACGTAACCGAAGCCGATGCCCTTGAGGCGCTCGAAAACGCCCGGCCCGGGCCGGTGGCCGAAGGCAATGTCGGCGGCGGCACCGGAATGATCTGCTACGAGTTCAAGGGCGGAACCGGCACGTCGTCCCGGCTCGTGGAACTTCCGGACCGCCTCGGCACCGTCGGCGCCCTGGTTCAGGCAAACCACGGCATCCGCGACTGGCTCACCGTGCTGGGCGTGCCCATCGGACGGCACCTGCCCGACGACCGGCTCTTCTCTCAGGAGCAGGGCTCCATCATCGTGATCCTTGCGACGGACCTGCCCATGCTGCCCAACCAGCTCACGCGGCTTGCCAAGCGGGCGACGCTTGGCATCGGCCGAGGCGGCACACCGGGCGGCAACAACTCCGGAGATATCTTCCTCGCGTTCAGCGTGGCCAATCCCATCGAGCTTCCGCAGTACGGCACACCCGCCTGGCGACTCGACGCGATCAACGACGAGCACTTCGACCGGGTATACGAAGCCGCCGTACAGGCCGTCGAGGAGGCCGTGGTCAATGCGCTCGTCGCCGCCGAGGACACACCGACCTTTCGCCCATGCGGCGCCATCGTGCGCGCCATCGATCACGACGTTCTGCGAACCCTCGTGAGTGCCGGAACCCGATTTTCCTGACAGGAGCCTTCCCATGTCCTTCCGAGTCCGTCTTTCCTCCGCCCTTGCCGTCATCGCCCTCACCCTGCCCGCGGCCGCCAGCGCCGAAGGCAAACTCGCGCTCTACAACTGGGGTGACTACATCAACCCGGAGATCCTCGACCGGTTCGGCAAGGAGTTCGGCGTCAAGGTGACGCTCGATACGTACGCGTCCAACGAGGAGATGCTCGCGAAGATCCAGGCCGGCGCCACCGGCTACGACATCGTGTTCCCTTCCGTGCATATGCACGACATCCTGGCCAAGCTGGGGCTGCTCGAAAAGACGGATGCGAACCGGATGCCCGGGTTCGCCAACATCGACCCGGCCGCGCTGCGGGCGAAGTCCGATCCGAAGGGCGAATACTGCCTGCCCTACGCCTGGGGCACCGTCGGCATCTTCTACAACAAGAAGAAGATTCCGCAGCTCAAGTCCTGGAAGGACTTCTTCGACTACGCCGCGAAGAATCCCAAGAAGGTCGCGATGCTCGATGACATGCGCGAGACCCTGGGCGTCGGACTCATCCTGAATGGCAAATCAGTCAATTCGCGCGATCCGAAGGAGGTGAAGTCGGCTCAGGAGATGATCCTCAAGCACAAGGCCAATATCGGCGCCTTCACCTACGAGGTGGTTCCGCTCGTGCAGTCCGGCGACTTGCATGCGGCCCACTACTTCGTGGGGGCGATGATGTACGTGCTGGAGAAACCCGACACCCTCGCCTATGTGATTCCGGAGGAGGGCGCGACGATGTACCAGGAGGACATCTGTGTCCTCAAGAGCGCGCCCAACAAGGCGAACGCGCTCAAGTTCCTGCAGTTCATGATGCGCCCCGAGATCTCCGTGCTGAACACGATCCAGCAGAAGAACGGGTCGGTGAACATCAAGGCACTCGATCTCCTGCCGCCGGAGATCAAGTCCAACACGAACATCAACCCGCCTCCGGCCGTGCGGGCCAAGCTGCAGATCTTCGAGGACCTCGGCAAGGACCTGAAGACCTACGATCGCGCGTGGACGAAGGTCAAGACGAACTGAGCGAGCCCCGCGGTCTTCCCCCGGGCGCCGAAGCGCCCGGGTATCTCATCCCTCGTATGTCCGCCGATACCCGAACGGCATAAGGTTCGTTCCGGGAATCGGCAATCGTCGCGGCATCTCTCCCGCGGCACGACCGTCTTCCCTGGCAAGCATCCGTCCCTCGCGCCCCCATCGAAGGGGTGACACGCCTGCGGATTCCGCAGCCCGTGATCCTCGGCCACCCGCGCCGCCACCGGGTCCGGATGTTTCGGAGACCTGCTTTCCCACACTCCGCTGCCATCGTGCGCCCCGCTTCGCGGAGCGCGACACGTCATCGCATTGCTGCTGTCACGGAGATCATCATGCCCAAGGAAAGTCCCAAGCGTTCCAGTGTCGAGATTCGTTTCGTGGGTCTCGAATCAGGACAACTGCCGCCGCGCATCGCCGCCTACGAGGTCGATCCCTCAGGGCGTCCGCTTCGCAAGCTGGCCATCTCGGAAGGCTCGTCGATCGACCTCGGCGAGGTCCTGCAGAAGGTGTCCCACATTGCTCTCGGACCGGACAGCGAGGATATCGCCGACCTGCCGCCCGATGTGCTCGTGCGCTATCGCGCCGGGTCGGTCGCGGATCGCTGGCAGAAGTCCGGCCTCACCCTCGGACGCAATCTCTGGGAGCGGTTCCGCTTCCACTTCACCTGTGTCTCCGGCCAGGCGTTCAAGTGCAGGCCTTGGTGGTGGGATCTGGTCGCGCTGCCGATCTTCGACAAGCTGCCGACCGCACGGCTCGCGCTTTCCCAGTCGATTCGGCCCGACGCGCTCGAGTTCCGGCCGCACCTGTTCCCGTGGCGTTGCCTGCCTCTGTGCGACGGCATCGTCGAGGTCTATGAGCGGGAATGCTGCTGCACGTCCATTCACGTGCCCGATCTGCTCGACCGGCTGCGTGACATCCTCGGCTATCTCCCGATCCCGCTGCCCGACCCCGTTCCGGACCCGTGGCCGGGCCCCGACCCGATCGGCCCGTTCCCGTTCCGCAGCCGTGCGCTGAAGGCCTCGGCGAAATCCCGTCGGGCCGCATTGGACCCCACAGCGATCCAGCTTTCGGCCGTCCCGCCGCGCAAGCTGCTCGACGACTACGAGGCCCTGCGCAAGCTGCCCAACATCGCGCTGCAGCGGGAGTACATCGAACTGCGGCCGCACCTGCACCCGCTGTTGTGCCGATGCACCACGCGCAAGATCGGCGAGACGGCGCTGCAGCCGGGCGGACGATTCGACTTCTGCTTCCTCGACTGGCCGAAGCTGTCCCAGGCGGGCACCCACTGCCATCGTGTCTTCGCCTACAAGGTGAAGCAGCTGATCGGCGGCTCGTGGGTCGTCGTCTACGACGGCCTCGCGGCACACGACTACTTCGGCGCCGATGATTCGGCGACGCTGCACTCCCACGACAAGCGGGCCATCGTCTGCAACGAGCCGGATCGTCCCGGCGACGGCACGGCGTACGCCATGCTCGACGTGGTCGGCACCACGGAACACTTCAATTTCCCCGACCAGACGGCGGAGTCGCGCCTTGCGCCGCTCGCCACCGACGACGGAACCGTCGTCTTCCAGGGCACCCCGGGCTGCCCGTGGGCTTCCTCGCTGGCGCTGCATCTGCTGATCACACCGGAAATGAAGCAACCGGCGGTTGGCGCGAAGTTCTATCGTCTGAAGGTCGCCGCGATCGACGACGCCGGTCAGATTGTCGGCACGCCGGAGATTCTGGACGAGAAGGTCGCGTGGGAACGGCGCATCATCGGCGGAACCGGCCCGCAGGTCTGGGAACCGGTGGTGCTCGGCCCGCTGCCGGCACCCGCAGCCGGCGGCGAGAGCAACCTGTTCACGATCCCGTACTGGGAACTCGGCGTGAACGAGTGGCGGATGGGCATCGCGCAGGCTCACCAGGTCTGGGATACGACCGGCATGAAGAACGACGGGACCGCGATCTCGCCCAACGGTCGCTACGCGCTGATCCTCGAACTGTTCGACAAGGACGGCAAGCGGATCAAGCCCAATGGCGCGCCGGGCACGGGGCAGGCCCGCCCGTTCGTCTTCAAGCGCTGGAAGAACGCGCCGAACAACGCCGTCCCGGTCATCCAGCCGGACCTCACCCATGCCTTCTGGGTGGACAACTCACCCGTCGTGGCGGACATCGTGGATCTCCGCAAAGGCGGCACCCCGAACAGCGACGAGTGTCAGTTCATGATCGACGCCGCGGACACGGAGTTCTCCATCGGCTTCCGTGCCTATCACGTAAACGGGGTGGATCACGCGGGCAACGGGGACGCGAACTCGTTCATGCAACGCTATGACATCAGCTGGCAACGCGGGCTCAACGGGTCCTCGGGAACGCTGGATCATGCACCGATCTATCCGGACAGTCACCACGACGTGGCGGAAACCGGGTCGGCGGAAAGCTCGGATTCGCTCACCTTCGAGCAGATGCTGACGGGACCGGATGGCATGGGCGGGACGTTCGTGCGGCCAAAGTGCACCTTCAGCGTCACGCTGTATGTGACGGCGAAGCACACGAACGGCAGCACCCGGCTCGTCTCCTATGATCGCAGCGAGACCGCCTCGTTCGCGCTCGAGATCGGCTGACGAAAAAAGGCCCGCCCCGAGGGAATGATCGGGGCGGGCAGCAACAAGGCGGACCGTTGTTGCCTGCCATCACCCGGCTTGCGCGGTCCGCCCTCCGGTACCCGTTCGTTGCTCAGCCTGCGGAAACGACGCGCTCTTCCGGGCGCGCCGTTCTTCCGACCGCAGACCGTCGCCGATCCAGACGGTGCTCGACGGCTGTGCATGCCAGCCGGACGGCACGCGCTAGCGCCAATTCGATCTCCTGATCGCGGGCCTCCACGACGACGGACGCTGCACGATGGAGGCGGACGAACACGACACACGTCGTCTCGACCCGATCCAGCTGCCCGAGGTCCTCGAAAAACCGCACGACGACTCGGGCGATGTGATCGTGGTATGACGCGAGGCTTCTCGCGAGCACGGCGACTGCCCGGGTCCTGGATTCCTCTGCGAGGCCGATGCCGCGTGACTGCACTTCGAGCTCCATGACCTGCTCCGATGCTCTTTTTGCATAAAAACGAGTGTAGAGATTCAAGATTTCGGGAACAGAGTCGCAGGATTGACGGTCTGTTCGGCAAACCCGAATCAGAAGGTCCTCCATGGAAAGTCTCAACTACAAGCATCTGCACTGTTTCTGGTCCGTGGCGCAGGCAGGGAGCCTCACACGGGCTGCCGACAAGCTCGGCGTCACCCCCCAAACCCTGAGCGAGCAGTTGAAGCAGCTCGAATTGCACGTGGGCACGGCGCTGTTCACGCGTAACGGGCGCGGACTCCAGCTCACGGAGACGGGACGGCTCGTGGCCGGCTATGCCGACGAAATGTTCACGCTAGGCCATGCGCTGGAGGATGCTCTTCGCGACCGCGGCTCCCGAGCGACGCTTTTCCGCGTCGGCGTGTGCGACGTGGTCCCGAAGTCGATCGCCTACGGCCTGCTGCAACCGGCGCTCTCGCCCGGGAAAGCCGTGCGGCTCGTCTGTCGCGAAGGACCGCTGGACGACCTGCTCTCGCAGCTCGCGGCAAATCGACTGGATCTGGTGGTCGCCGACACCCCGATGCCCGATTCCGCCGCCGTCCGCGGCTTCAACCACCTGCTGGGTCAGTGCACGGCCACAATCTTCGGCACACGAGACCTCGCGCAGCAGTATCGGGGGGCATTGCCGGGCCTGCTGCAGGACGCCCCCTTCCTGCTTCCGGGAGAGCATTCGAGTCTGCGCGCGCGTCTGGTCAGGCATTTTGCCGATTCGCGGGTCCAGCCCCAGATCGTGGGAGAGTTCGACGACACGGCGCTGCTCAAGGCCTTCGGCGAAGCCGGCGCGGGCTTCTTTGCGGGTCCTACCGCCATTGCCGGGCAGATTGCCAGGAAGTACGACGTGCTCTCCATCGGAGAACTGCCGATGCTCACGATGGAGTTCTACGCGATCTCGATCGAACGCAAGCTCACGCACCCGATGGTGCTGCGAATCGCGGAGCACGCCCGCAACTCGCTCTTTGGAATCCCGCGCCCCTGATCAGCCGGAGCGACGCCGGCGCAGCGTGATGGCAAGTCGCCAGCCGGCGTGGACGCCGGCATAACCCACGAGCGCGGAGACCACGGCAAGGATCAGCAGACCGAGGGCCAGAGCAGGACCCACCGTGGATAGCCACTCGGTCAGACGGGTCACGAGGCTCGCCTCCGTCGCGCCCGCCGGCAGGACGGCAGGGGATCCGCCGTCGCCTCCGAGAATCCAGTGACCGATGCGAAAGGCGCCGTAGTAGATGGGCGGGAAGGTGAACGGATTGGTCACGAGAGTCGCCAGCGCCGCGACGGGCACGTTGGCGCGCACCCCGATGGCCGCCACCGCAGCACAAACGATCTGTGCCACCGGAATGAGCAGGCCGAAAAACAGGCCGATTGCGACACCGCGCGCGACCGAACGGCGGTTGAAGTGCCAGAGCTGGGCCCGACCGAGCCATGGCGCAAAGGGCCGCAGCCACTTGTGGTTTTCCAGGACTTCGCGGCTGGGCAGGTACTTCCGGAGAAATTTCATGGGCGACCGACGAGGGGATACCGGCCTTCGGCATCGGAACCGCGCCGTTGGTTCGCGGTCAGGCCTTTATAAGATCAAGACCCGGCCACCGGCGCCCCAGCACGGTGCGGCTATCGGTACCCCACCACGCATCCAGCACATTGGTGTAGAGCGCCCGAAAATCCAAGGTGTGAGCGAGATTGCCGGCCCCGTCCAGCCTGTCCAGCCTCGGCGCGGCGCCATGGAGCCCCGCTCGCACGCGACCGCCCAGGACGAAGTGGCTGCTGGCGGTTCCGTGATCCGTGCCGGCGCCGAGGTTTTCCCGTGGACGGCGTCCGAACTCGCCGTACGTCATGACCAGCGTCCGGTCCCAGCGGCCCAGTTCCAGCATCGCGGAACGCAAGGCTACCAGGCCATCCGCGAGTTCTTCCAGGAGGGTGGCATGTCGCCCGAGCTGCCCGACATGGGTGTCGAAGCTCCCGATCGAAAGCTTCACCGCGGCGACGCCGCCGTGACTCGCGATCGCCTCGCACGCCGTCCGGACCGATCGCCCGAATCCAGTCTTGGGAAACGTCGTGGCAAAGCGAACGCCCCCGTCGAGGCCCCGCGCTGCCGTCACGACGCTCTGTTCGACGGCGAGGATGTGACGCAGCGCCGCGTTGGAAGCCGCGCCGGCGGGCAGGGCCAGCCGGGATTGCCGCAGAAACCGGGTCGTATCGGTGAGGCGGATGACCCGCGCCCCGCTCGCTTCCAGGGGCCCGTCGTCGCCTCCCCCCACCACCACGCCGTGCGCCGCATAGCTGTCCGGCGGCGGTTGCGCCGAGAAGGCGCGTCCTACCCAGCCGTCATCCAGCGTCTCGTCGCTGTCAGACGCCGTGTCCCAGATCTCGATGGAGCGGAAGTGCGACAGGTTCGGCTCGGGGTAGCCGAGGCCCTGCACCACCGCGAGCGAGCCATCCCGCCAGAGCGGCCAGAGGGGTTCGAGGGAGGGATGCAGCCCGGTGCGTTCGTCCAGCCGCAGCAGCCGATCACGCGGCAGGGCGAGCGCCGGACGCAGGCGCCGATAGTCGGGATCGGTGAACGGCACCACCGTGTTGAGGCCATCGTTGCCGCCCTGCAGTTCCACCAGCACGAGGACGCGTCCGTAGTCAGCCGCCCAGGTTTGGGCACCAGGGCCGAGCAGTGCGAGCGCCACACCCGTACCCGCCGATCGGAGGAAGAGTCGGCGATTCATCGGAGCTGATACACCGGGTCCTGCAGGGCGTCTCGCGCCTCGGCCACCGTCGGGCGAAGCGCCACGTCGGTCGCTACAGGGGGCAACGGTAGCAGCAGCCCGAACACATCCCCGTCGTCTCGGGCGCCGGAGACCCAGGCTTCCGGATCGAAGCTAAGGCCCGCCAATCCCTGGACCAGCCGCTCGCGCATGGCCGGACCGCCCTTGCGCAGCAGCCGCTCGGAACGCTCACCGCCGCCACCGCGAAGGAACGTGGCCGCGCCGAGGTCCTGACCACGGAACAGCGCGAGCAGAAACTGCTTTCGCTGGAGCAACGTGGTGGCGTCGATCCAGGCCTCCCCTCCCGGCCAGCCCTTCACCGAGGGAGGCGCGAAAAGATTCTGGCCGAGCCGCGCGACCAGCAGAGCGAAAGGCGCGTAGTCCGGTACCGTGGCTTCGAACGTCCCGAGCGTGCCGACGACGACGTCGACGGGAGACTTCACGAGCACACCGCGATTCGCCGGCGCCCAGAAGGCATCCGACAGCAGCAGCGCCCGGAGCGCGACGCGGATCTCGTATCCGGAAGTCCGGAACGCCGCGGCGATGCGCGACACCTCGGCCCCCGGCGGATCGGGTGACACGAACTCCACCCAGAGTTTCCGGACGATGAATTCCGCAGTGGCAGGGTGCGCGAGCAGGCGGTCGATCACGTCGTCGCCGCCGAGTCGCCCGCTCCGCCCGAGCACGGTCTTGATGCCGTCGTCGTGCTGTCCCTGGCGAAACTCGAACGCGCCTCTCCTGCGATCCACGCCCCAGCCTGTAAATGCCCGAGCGGCCTCCTTCACGTCGGCCTCGGTGTATTCGCCTTCCCCCAAAGTGAAGAGTTCCATCAGTTCGCGCGCGAAGTTCTCGTTCGGTGCCCCCTTGCGATTGCGGGCGTTGTCGAGATACACGACCATCGCCGGGTCGCGGGCGACCGCGTGCAGAAGCTTCGCGAAGCTGCCACTGGCGTGGCGGCGCAGCAGCACGTTCTGGCGATACATGAGCGTCGGGGAACGCACCTTCTCCTGGCTGGAGACGAAGTGGTTGTGCCAGAACAGCGTGAGCCTCTCGGTCAGCGGCGACGGGGATTCCCGCATCTCGCGCAGCCACCACGCGCGAAGATCGAGGGACAGCCTGCCCTGCTCCTGGAGGAACGCGCGGCGATCCTCCCGGTCTGCACCTTTCGCATCGTGCGGGGGCTCGTATCGGTCGACTCCCCGGGGCGGTGGGGTGACGGCCTCCCGGCGCAGATCGTGCAGCAGTCGTTCGACCGCGACGCGCCGGGGCTGCCCTTCGAGGGCGGCGACTCCCGACCGGGTCACGCCGAAACCCGTGCGCGACAGCAGGTGTCGAGCGTCCTCCCGCGTGAGCGGCAGGCCGGACGCCGTGTCGGTGGCGGGTGGCGGGACGCCGGTTCGGGAGGCCCCGCATCCGGCGAGCAGCACGACGAGCAGCCCGACGAGGAACATACGCATGGCATCGCAACGGCCGCGCATCCGGGCGCGTTGACCGCGACAGCCTGTCGCATAATGGGCCACGGAGACGGAGAACATGTCCGACAATTCGATTCGCATCCTGGTGGTCGACGACGATCGCCGCCTGAGGGAACTGCTGCAGCAGTATCTCGCCGATCAGGGGTTCCAGGTAAGGGCCGCCGCCGATGGCGCGGAGATGGACATCGCCCTGGGCGTCGGGGGCGCCGACCTGATCGTGCTCGACCTGATGCTGCCCGGCGAGGACGGCCTCGCCATCTGCCGGCGAGTCCGGGCTTCGGGCGACCGGACGCCGATCATCATGCTCACCGCCAAGGGGGACGAGGCCGACCGGATCACCGGCCTCGAGACCGGCGCCGACGACTACCTGCCCAAGCCATTCAATCCGCGCGAACTGGTGGCTCGCATCCACGCCGTACTCCGCCGCGGCGGCGCCGTCTCACCGCCGGGAGCACCGGTGGAGGTGGAGGCCCCGATCCGCTTCGGCGAGTTCTCGCTCAATCTCGCCGCCCGCCGCCTGATGAAGGGCGACGTCGCCGTGAACCTCACCACTGGCGAATTCGCGCTGCTGAAGGCACTGGCCACCCACCCCGGCACACCGCTCACCCGCGAACGCCTCATGGAACTCGCGCGCGGTCGGGACCTCGGCATGCTCGACCGCACCATCGACGTGCAGGTTTCGCGACTGCGCCGCCTCATCGAGGATGACCCGTCGCACCCGCGTTTCCTGCAGACCGTCTGGGGGTACGGGTACGTCTTCGTGCTGGATCACCCCACCCCGTGATCCAACTCATCCCCCGGTCGCTGCTGGCCCGATCGGTCCTGCTGATCTCGATCGTGCTCATCGCGAGTCAGGGCGCGTGGATCCAGTTCTACCGCATGAGCAGCGAGCAGTCGCAATCGAAGCAGGCTGCCTCGACCATCGTCCGGGTGCTGAACACCGTGAGCACGGCGCTGGACAGCATGCCGGCATCGTCCCGCCGGAAGTTCAGCGAGAAGCTCCCGCTGCAGCAGAACATCCGCCTGTTTCCCGCCGCCTCGCTGGACGTCGACGAACTCGCCGTGCCGGCCTCCCCGATGCTCGCCGCCGTCGAGGCGGAGATCCGGCGAAATCCTGCGGGCACGCCGTCCGTCCTGGCGATGATCGAAGACTCCGACCACTCTCTGTGGGTCAAGATCCAGATCCGGCAGCAAGGCTACTGGGTGGTGTTCTCCCCCGAGGCATTCACCTTGCCGCCCGCCGCCACCTGGGTGCAGTGGAGTCTGGTGAGCCTCGGCCTCGCGCTGTTCGGGGGTCTGGTGCTGATGCTCCGGGTGAACCGCCCGCTGCAGGCGCTCAGCGATGCGGCCGAGGACATCGGCGCCGGGAAGACGCCGGAGCCGCTGCCCGAGCACGGCCCCTCGGAGATCCGGACGCTGTCGCGGGCGTTCAACCGCATGACCGAGTCCCTCGCCCTGCAGGAAACCAATCGCGCCGTGCTGCTCGCGGGCGTCTCGCACGATCTCCGGACACCGCTTTCACGTCTGCGCCTAGCGCTGGAGATGAGTCAGCAGCGGCTTTCTCCGCCGGTCCGGGAAGGGATGGAACAGGACATCGACGAAATGGACGCCATCATCAGCCAGTTCCTCGAGTTCGCGCGGGACGGGTCCAGCGAGGCGGAAGATCCCCGTGCCGATCTGAACGCGCTGGTCGGCGCGCTCTTGGAACGCTACGAGCGTCGGGGCGTCCCGGTCGAGGCGAGACTCGCCCCTCTGCCCTGCCTGCGGCTGAAGCCGCTCGCGATCCAGCGGATGCTCACCAATCTGATCGAGAACGCCCTGCGCTATGGCGGGGGACAGATCGAGGTCGAGACCGTGCGACGGGGCAACGTCGCGGTGGTGTCCGTGCTCGATCGGGGTCCCGGCATACCGCCGGACGCGGTGGACCGGGTCCTGCAGCCCTTCACCCGCCTGAACGATGCGCGCGGGGACGTCAGCGGGTCGGGACTTGGTCTCGCCATCGTCGACCGGGTGGCACGCATGCATGGCGGCGTGGTCCGGTTGACCGCGCGGGAGGGAGGCGGCCTGGTCGCGGCCGTCGAGTTACCGCTGCCCAGCACGCCGCTCGAAGCGGCAGCCTGATCGATCGTTTGCCTTCGACCGTTGCGGCATAAGCTTTGGGCTAGAAACCTCGGCACCGTCACGTCGAAAAAACTTACAGCGCTGAATCCCGGGTTTCTGGCAATAACCCGATATCCCTGCTGTGTAAGGAGAATCGGGTTGCCGGTACGCTTCCTGCAGAGCGGTGACCGAGTTTGAAACAAGGTGTTTTTAAATTGTTGTTTCAAATGTATTTTCTGACCGATCCATTGCTTACGGAGACTCACCAAGTGAAACGGACTCTTCTCGCCGCAGCCCTCGCAGGCCTGGCGTTCGCCGGTTCGGCGTCCGCTGCGACCCTGACCGACAGCTTCGATTTCCCGAACTCGACCACCGAAATCAACAATACCGGCACGCTGGACCTGTTCGATTCCAGCCTGGGCACGCTGAATTCCGTGACGCTCACGCTGTTCGGCGGTGGCGAGATGACCATCTCGCTCACCAACACGGCAGCCCAGGACCAGACCACCCGCGCGACAGGCCAGGTCGACATGCTTTGGTCCACGTCGCTGGCAGGACTGGATCTGTCCTCCGTTCTCATGGGTCTGGTCTTCCCGACCGGAAATACGACGCTTGCTCCTAACCAAACCCAGTCCTTCGGCCCTCTCGTCGACGTCGCCTCCGAGATTCTGAACCCGGCTGCCGGTCTGTTCGCGGGTCCCGGCACGTTCACCATCACCTGCGAATCCCTGAGTGGCATCGGCCTCGTGGGTGGCGGTGGCAACATCGACTCCACCCAGACCACGGTCGCCGGCTGCGGCGCGGAGATCGTGTATGACTACACGGCCCGCACCACGCAGGTTCCGGAACCGGCGATGCTCGCCCTCCTGGGCGTGGCCGCTGTCAGCGCCTCGCGTCTGGCGCGTCGCAAGTCGGCCTAAAGCCGACCTGCCGCGTTTCGAAGCCGCCCGCAGTCCGGGGCGGCTTTTTACTTTTTCGAGCCTCCCGGCACGATTGATGATTCGTTGGTAGTCTCAGACCGTGTGACAGCACGCCTGCCCGTGGCAGGCTCTGCGCGACGACTCCGTGGTCCCGCGGCGGTCAGCCGCGGCACTGTCCTCCGCACCGCCCCCGACTCGCTGGAACTCAGGACCCGATGGAACTTACGCTCAAGACTCTTCGCCGAATGGCTGCCTCCCCCCTGGTCGCGGCCGCACTTTCGTCCTGCCTGCTCGCCGGCTGCTGGGGGCGGGATCTCGACAAGTACATGGAGTCCGCGCGCGGCTACCTCGACAAGGGTGATGCTCCCGCCGCCGTACTCGAACTGATGAACGCGATTGCCGTCAGCCCCGACGCGCCGGAAGTCCGCTTCCTGCTAGGCACCGCGATGCGCCGGGCGGGCGACGCCATCGGCGCCGAAGTGGAACTGCGCAAGGCCGTCGAACTGGGTTTCGACGCCGAGGAAGTCCGCCCGGAACTCGCGGCCGCGCTGTTCGACGCGGGCGCCTATCCGAAGGCGCTGAAGGAAGCCGAAGCGCCGTCCGCGAAGCCGCAGCACAGCGCCGCACTTGCAGCCATTCGCGGTGACGCGCTGCTCGCCACCGGAAAACAGAGCGAGGCCGCCGCAGCCTACGCCTCCGCCCTCGCGAAAGACCCGACCAACGAACGCGCCCGTCTCGGCCAGATCCGACTCTCCATGACGGCCACCGAGAACGCCAAGGCGCAGGCGGCACTCACCGAAGTTCTCACCGCCAATCCCAAGTCGGCAGAAGGCTGGATGTTGCAGGCGAGCCTGGCCGGCGCCCAGTCCGACCGTGACGGCATGCGCAACGCTCTCGAGAAGGCGATCGAGGCCAATCCGCACTCGATCCGCCCCTACATCGGACTCATCCCCATCCTGGTCCAGGCCGGCAAGCTCGATGACGCGACGACCCGCCTGAAGGAGATGAAGCGGATCGGACCCAAGTCTCCGGCGACGGCCTACGCGGACGCCCTGATCGCGTACCACCGGGGCGACAAGGAACTCGCACGCAACGCCATCCGCGCCGTCCTGAAGAGCGTCCCTTCGGACGACCGGGCGCGGCTGCTCGGCGGTGCCGTCGAGCACGATCTCGGCAACCACGCGCTGGCGGTGAAGCTCCTCGAAGCCGTCCTCGCCGGCAATCCGCAGCAGGCCTATGCCCGGCGACTGCTGGCGTCTTCGTACATGCGCATGGGCAAGAACGACAAGGCGCGGGAGACGCTTGCGCCGTTGCTCAAGACGGCCGGTGACGACGTCGCGACGACACTCCTGGCCGGACAGGTGGCGCTGGCCAACAAGGAATCGCAGCCCGCCCTCGACCAGGCCCAGAAGGTCCTCGCCAAGGAACCGGACAACTACCAGGCCCTGCTGCTCGCCGCCCGGGCAAAGAACACACTGGGCCGTACGGACGATGCCATCGCGCTGCTGGAACGGGCGATCGAGGCGGACCCGAAACAGTCCGGCGCCGATTCCGCGCTCGTGGAAATGCTCCTGTCGCAACGCAAGCCCGACCAGGCGAAGAAGGCCGCAGAACGCCTGAGCAGCCGGCTGCCGGACAAGGCGGAGTCGCTGCAGATACTCGGACTTGCACTGCGTGCTGCAGGGGACAAGGCGGGTGCGCGCGCGGCGCTTGAGAAGGCGCTCGCCGCATCGCCCACCTTCCTGCCCGCCGCTCGCGAACTTGCATCGATCCTCATCTCCGACGGCGACTTGCCGGGCGCCAATGCGGTCCTCAAGAAACTGGTCGATCAGGACCCCGGACGGGCCGAAGCCGTCCTGCTGCTGGTCGCCTCACTCGCTCGCACCAATGCGCCTGTCTCGGAGGTTACGGCGCTTCTGGATGCGTCGATCAAGGCGAACAACAGTTCCGCGGAACTGCATCTCGCAAAGATCGACTACCTCCTGACCCGTGGCGACTATATTGGCGCACGCGATGCTGCCCTGGCGGGGGAGACGGCGGCACCAGACGATCCGCGAATCACATACGCCCTCGCGCGGGCGCAGAGCAGCGCGGGCGAGCCGCGTCAGGCGCTCATCACTTACGGCAAGCTGATCTCCAGCATGCCTCAGTCCGCACTGCCGCATCTGGGTCGCGCGGATGCCTATGCCGCCGACAAGAACTGGAAAGAGGCGAAGGCCTCCGCAGAGCGCGCCATTGCGCTCGCCCCGCAGGACCCGGCGGGATTCCTAAGCCGCGTGCAGCTCCTGCTCAACACGGCCGAGTACGGACCCGCCCGCGATGAGGCGCGGACCATCCAGAAGAAGTGGCCGGCAGTCGCGAGCGGCTATCTCTATGAGGCCAAGGCACTCGTCGCACTGAAGGACCCGGAAGGCGCAGACCGCGTGCTGCGCGCCGGGCTTGCCGCAACGGGCGACTCCGGTCTTCTCCTCGCGCTCTACGATCGCCTTGCGGCGGGCAACCGGAATGACGAGGCCAATCGCGAGATCGATGCCTGGATGGCCAAGCACCCGGAAGATGCCCGCGCGCTGGTGGGCGCGGGCGAACTGCGCCAGCGCCGCGGCGACTGGCGTGCCGCTGTCGACTGGTATCGGCGCGCAGCGAAGCTGCAGCCGAAGAATGCGGTCGTGCTGAACAACCTCGCCTGGGCGCTCGGGAAACTCGGCGACAAGTCCTCGCTCGAGATCGCCACGCAAGCTCTCGCGTTGGCCCCGAACGAGCCTGCGGTGCTGGACACTGCCGGCAGCCTCAACGTGGAATTCGGCAACGTGAAGGAAGGCATCACCCTGCTGGAGTCCGCCGTGGCGCGTTCGCCTTACGACGCCTCGATCCGCATCAACCTGATCCGCGGACTGGTAAAGGAAAAGCGCACGCTCGATGCCACGCGCCAGATCCAGGCGGCCATGCCCTTCGCAAGGACGGATGCGGCCAAGCAGGAACTGGAGAAGCTGCAGAGCAGCCTCTGATGCAGAAGGCGCGGCCTTCGGGATGCGCCTTTGCCCGCGTCAGCTCTCCGTGCCGGTACGATTCAGCAAGGCCACCGCCTCGGCGGCAATCCCCTCTCCTCGCCCGGTGAAACCGAGGCGCTCAGTGGTCTTGGCCTTCACGTTGACGCAGGACTCATCGACATCGAGGTCCGCGGCAATGTGCTTCACCATGGCCGGAATGTGCGGCGCCATCTTGGGTGCCTGCGCGATGATCGTCGCGTCGACATTGCCTACCTCGTAACCCGCCTCGCGAACCCTGCGCACGGTTTCCCGCAGCAGCACTCGACTGTCCGCACCGGCGAACGCCGGATCGGTATCCGGAAAATGCCGGCCGATGTCGCCGAGCCCCGCCGCACCGAGCAGCGCGTCGGTGATCGCGTGGAGCAGGACATCGGCGTCGGAATGCCCGAGCAGCCCCAGCGGATACGGAATGGTCACGCCGCCGATCACGAGCGGGCGCCCCTCGATCAGCGCGTGCACGTCGAAGCCCTGGCCGATGCGAATCGTCATGGCGTGATGTTCTCCCCCGACAAGTCGACGAGATGGCGCTCCGCAGAGCGCAGGTCGTCCGGATAGGTCACCTTCAGGTTGATCGGATCGCCCGGCACCAGCCTGGGCTTGAGCCCCAGCGATTCCACCGCGGAAGCCTCGTCCGTGACCTCGACACCGGAACCCTGTGACAGCGCGCGGATGAGCAGACCGAGACGAAACATCTGCGGCGTCTGCGCGGCCCAGAGACTCTGTCGCGGGACGGTGGCCTCGATGCGCCCCGCGGCATCGGCGCGCTTCAGTGTGTCGGCAACCGGAACGGCGAGAATGCCGCCCACCGGATCGTCTCGCAAAGCGTCGATGAGCCGGTCGATCAGCGTCGGCGACAGGCACGGACGCGCCGCGTCGTGCACCATCACCCAGTCGGACTCCTGACATTGCGTGGCCATCTCGCGCAGGCCGTTCAGCACGGTCTGCGCCCGGGTGGCGCCGCCGCAGCGAAGCACGCGCAGGCGATCGCCCCAGCGCGCGGTGTCGATTGCGTCGAAGCCCTGATCGTCCGGCGACAGCACTAACGCGACGCCGGCAACATCGGGATGGTTGCAGAGCGTGGCGAGGCAGTGGGCGATGAGCGGACGCCCTGCGAGCGGGAGATACTGCTTGGGCGTCGCCTGCCCGAAGCGGGCGCCGCTGCCGGCGGCCGGGACGAGGGCCCAGATGCGTTCGGTTGGCACTTATTCGCACGAAGTCGGGTCGAAAGCCGGATTATCCGGGGAAGGCTGCCAGTCAGGTAGTCTCCGGCCACTACAATCGCGCTCCCACCGCCTTCCCGATCCACGATGCTGCTTTCGTATCCGGTCCCTGTCCGGGGCCAACGCCTGTTCACCGGTCCGCTCGCGGGCTCCTCCGATGCGCTGGTGCTCGCCGAACTGGCGCAGCGGCACAAACCGCTTGCGATCATCACCGCCACCGCACTGGACGCCCAGCGCCTCGGCGCAGAACTGCGGTGGCTGGCACCGGATCTCGAGACGCACCTGCTCCCCGACTGGGAGACCCTGCCCTACGACACCTTCTCCCCGCACCAGGACCTCGTGTCCGAGCGTCTGGAAACGCTGTACCTGCTCGGGCGGCACGAAGTGGATGTAGTGATCGTGCCGGTGACGACCGCACTCATGCGTCTTGCACCCCGCACCTACCTCAGCGCGTACACCTTCTTCTTCAAGAAAGGCACGCGACTCGATCCGGACACCTTCCGATCGCAGCTCACCATGGCGGGCTACTCCAACGTGTCCCAGGTCGTCGCACCCGGCGAGTACAGCTACCGCGGCGGTCTCATCGACCTGTTCCCCATGGGCTCGGCCGTGCCCTACCGGATCGACCTGTTCGACGAGGACATCGAATCGATCCGCACCTTCGACGTCGACACGCAGCGAAGCATCTACGCCGTGGATTCCGTCCGGCTGCTGCCCGCGCGGGAGTTCCCGCTCGACGAGGAAGGCCGCACCCAGTTCCGTCGGCGCTTTCGCGAGGTATTCGAAGGCGACCCCTCCAAGCGCCGGCTGTACAAGGACATCGGAACCGGCTCGACGCCACCGGGCATCGAGTACTACCTGCCGCTTTTCTTCGAAGAGACGGCGGTCATCACGGATTACCTGCCGGAGGACACCGTCATCGCCCTGCAGGGCGACGTGTCTGCAGCCATCGCCGGGTTCTGGCGCGATACGCAATCGCGGTACGACCTGCTGCGGGGAGACGCGAATCAGCCCATCCTGCCCCCGGCTGCGCTCTACCAGCGCGACGAAGAGTTCTTCACGTCGCTGAAGCCCTATGGGCGCGTGGAACTCGGTCGCGGCGAAGCCAGCGAGGATCTCCAGGTGCAGGCCCTGCCGCCGCTCGCCGTCGACCGCCGCGCCCAGGATCCGCTGAGCGTGTTCCGCGCGTTTGCCAAGGGGTTTCCGGGACGCATCCTGCTAAGCGCCGACGGGCCGGGCCGGCGCGAAACCATGCTCGAGTTCCTCCGGACCCACGACTTCGAGCCGACGAGCGCAGAGACGGCTGCGGAGTTCCTGGCCGGCACGGATCGCCTGGCGCTCACCGTTTCGCCGCTCGCCGACGGCTTCGCTCTCCCCGCAGCCGGTGTTGCGTTCGTGACGGAAACGGAGCTCTACGCCCTGTCGTCACGCGCCCGCAGCCGCGAGCGGGAGAAGCGGACCTCCGCGGAGAACGTCCTCCGCGATCTCTCCGAAGTCAAGGTCGGCGATCCCGTCGTCCACGAGAACCACGGCATCGGCCGGTACCTGGGCCTGGTGACGATGGAACTCGGCGACGACCCCGGCGAGTTCCTGCTGCTGGAGTACGACGGCGGCGATCGCCTCTACGTGCCCGTGTCCCAGTTGCAGGTGATCAGCCGCTATGCGGGTGCGGCCCAGGAGTCCGTGACGCTGCATCGCCTCGGCAGCGGCGACTGGCAGAAGGCCCGCCGCAAGGCGGCGCAACAGGTGCGGGATACCGCAGCGGAACTCCTGCACCTGTATGCCAAGCGGGCCGCGCGGGAGGGTCATGCGTTCACCGTGAAGCCGCAGGACTACGAAACCTTCTCCGCAGGCTTCCCGTTCGAGGAGACACCGGACCAGGCCGCCGCGATCACCTCTGTGATCGCGGATCTCCAGTCCGGCAAGCCCATGGACCGTCTGATCTGCGGCGACGTGGGCTTCGGCAAGACCGAGGTCGCACTGCGCGCCGCATTCGTCGCGGTGGCCGACGGCAAGCAGGTCGCCGTGCTCGTGCCGACCACACTGCTCGCCGAACAGCATTTCCAGAACTTCTCGAACCGCTTCTCCGAGTGGCCCGTGCGCCTCGCGGAACTGTCGCGTTTTCGCACGACGAAGGAAGCCGCCGCCGCGGTCAAGGGCATCGAACAGGGATCCATCGACATCGTCATCGGGACGCACAAGCTGCTCTCGGCCGACGTGAAGTTCCACAATCTGGGCCTGGTGATCATCGACGAGGAGCACCGTTTCGGTGTGCGGCAGAAGGAGCGCCTGAAGCAGCTCCGCGCGGAAGTCGACGTGCTCACGCTCACCGCGACGCCAATTCCGAGAACGCTCGCGATGTCGCTGGAAGGTCTGCGCGAGTTCTCCGTGATTGCCACTGCGCCGCAGCGTCGGCTCGCGATCAAGACGTTCGTGTCGCGATTCTCCGAAGGACTCGTGCGCGAGGCCGTTCTGCGGGAACTCAAGCGCGGCGGCCAGGTGTACTTCCTCCACAACGAAGTCGAGACCATCGGCAACTGGGAGGCCAAGCTCCAGGCGCTGCTCCCGGAAGCGCGCATCCGCGTCGCCCACGGGCAGATGGGCGAGCGCGACCTGGAACACGCGATGCGTGACTTCTATCAGGCCCGGTTCAACGTGCTGCTGTGCACGACGATCATCGAGACCGGCATCGACGTTCCCACGGCCAACACGATCATCATCAATCGTGCAGATCGGTTCGGTCTCGCCCAGCTGCATCAGCTCCGGGGCCGGGTCGGCCGGTCGCATCACCAGGCCTACGCCTATCTGATGACGCCCGACGAGGAAGCCATCACCGCCCAGGCGAAGAAGCGGCTCGAGGCAATCCAGATGATGGAAGAACTCGGCTCCGGCTTCTATCTGGCGATGCACGACCTGGAGATCCGCGGCGCGGGTGAAGTCCTGGGGGATTCGCAGAGCGGCGAGATGCAGCAGGTGGGCTTCAGCCTGTACATCGACATGCTGAACCATGCCGTGCGCTCCCTGCGAAATGGCAAGGAGCCAGACCTCGAAGGACCGCTGCACGCCACGGTGGAGATCAACCTCCACGCCCCTGCCCTGCTGCCGAGCGACTACTGCAACGACGTCCACGCGCGGCTGGTGCTCTACAAGCGCCTCGCCGGCTGCGAGAACGTCGAGTCTTTGGAAAAGCTCGGCGAGGAGATCGTCGATCGCTTCGGACGTCTGCCCGACCCCGCGAAGGCGCTGGTGGAGACGCATCGTCTGCGGCTGATGGCGGAGCCGCTCGGTGTCGTGCGGATCGACGCGGCCCCCGAACAGATCGTGCTCACCTTCCGACCGAACCCGCCAATCGAGCCGGCCCGCATCATCTCGCTCATCCAGTCACGCAAGGGATGGCGCCTCGCCGGCCCCGAGAAGCTGCGCATCGAGACCAAGCTCTCCGAAGTCGCGATGCGTATCGTGCGGGTTCGTGAGATCCTCAAGGACCTTTGCGAACCCGCGACCGAGACCCCGTCAACTGCCAAGAAGCGCCCATGACCGGCACCGTCTACGACTTCGACTCGACGCTCGACCGCTCCGGTACCTGGAGTCTCAAATGGGATCGCTACCGGGGCCGGGACGTGATCCCGATGTGGGTCGCCGACATGGATTTCCGCTCGCCCCCGGAGGTCCTTTCGGCCTTGCACGCGCGCGTGGACCACGGTGTCTTCGGTTACGTGGAGCCGGGCCCGGAGCTCGCCGAGAGCATCATCGCCCGCCTGGCGGAAAGCTATGGCTGGGCGCCCAAGCATGAATCGTTCGTCTGGCTGCCCGGCCTCGTGTCGGGTCTCAACATCGTGTGCCGCGCGGTTGGCGAGCCCGGAGACGAGGTGATCACGGGCGTTCCGATCTATCCTCCGTTCCTCTCGGCGCCGGTGAACGCGCAACGGCGTTGTGTCCGAGTTCCTCTCGCGCTGGAAGGGCAGCGATGGCGTTTCCCGGCCGCCAGCCTGGAGAGCGCCGTCACGGATCGCAGTCGACTATTCCTGCTGTGCAATCCGCATAACCCGGTTGGACGTGCCTACGACCGCAGCGAACTCGAAGCGCTCGCCGAGGTGTGTCTGAGGCGCAATCTCGTCGTGTGCTCGGACGAGATCCACTGCGGTCTCGTGCTGGATGAAGGTGTGCGACACATTCCCTTCGCTTCACTCGGCGAAGAGGTGGCAGCACGCACCATCACGCTCATGGCGGCGTCCAAGACCTTCAACCTGCCCGGACTCGGAAGCGCGTTCGCGATCATCCCCGATCGCGCGTTGCGCGCGCGGGTGACGGGCGTGATGCACGGTATCGTTCATCGTCCCATGACCATCGGACTGTGGGCCACGCTTGCGGCTTACCGGGATGGCGAGCCCTGGCGAAAGGCGCTCGTGGAGTATCTGCGCAGGAACCGCGATCTCGTTTCGGAACGCGTGTCGCGCTGGCCGGGGTACTCCATGACGCCCGTGGAAGCCACGTACCTCGCGTGGCTCGACTGCCGCGGGAGCGGCATGGCGGATCCGCGCAAGGCATTCGAAGACGGCGGGGTCGGACTCTACGAAGGCGCGGACTTCGGCACGCCAGGATTTCTTCGCCTCAACTTCGGTTGCCCGCGCTCGCAACTCGTCGAAGCGCTCGATCGGATGGGACGGGTGATTGCAGGCGGATAGCCCGGGTTCTTTGCGCCGGCGTCAGAAGCGCCCGACAAGGGTCACACGCAACTGCCGGGGCTCCACCGGGTGGAAATGCCTGTCGTTCACGCCGTCTCCCCCGCCTCCGCCCTGACACCCGGGCACGATCCCCACTTCGCTGCGCAGGCACGACCCGTAAAAGTAAGTGATGTCATCCCGGCGACTGCCGAAGAGGTTCAACACATCCAGATGGATCCGGAGATCCTTCTCGAGTGTATATCCGAGCCGGAGATTCGCGATGGTCGTTCCCTGGGAGCGCTGCGAGTTGTCCTCGATCAGCGGACGGGGGCCGAAGTGCCGGACCTGCAGCGCACCGAACCACGGACCGAAGCCGTCGACGGTCACCCCCAGCGTGGCCACCCGTTCCACTGCGCCGGGGATCCGATCCCCAGCGGGATTGTTGACGAACCGCGCACGCGTGATGGCAAGTTCCGCGTCGATTAGTATCCAATCGACCGGTCGCGCGTAGTTGATCCATTCGACGCCGCGCCGCTCGCTGGGGAAACTCGCCTCGGTGGTACCGGCATCCCCGACGAACAGCAGTTCGGAATCCTGCTTGAGTCCCCACAGCGCAAGCGAGCTCTGGATGTTGGGGATGATTTCCGTGCGAATCCCCAGCTCGGCACCTCGCGTGCGCACCAGAGGTTTCACGCGATCCACCAGCGTGTTCGGGTCCTTGGGGTCCACGCGGATGACGGTGCCGCGCGCGTCGTTGCTGTGGAAACCGTAGCCCGCGTTCACGAAGTATTCGGTCTGGGCCCACGGGCCGAAGATGAGCGAGAGCTTCGGGGAGAACAGGTTGTCCGTTCGCTTGCCGGAGTTCGCCGCAAGGTTGCTGTTGACGTCGAAACGGTAGTGATCCATCCGGACGCCCGCCAGGGTGCGGAACCATGACAACCACTGCGCCGAGTTCTGTACGTACAGACCGACACTCATCTGCCGCACCGAGTCCTCGCGGGTGGTACCGGTGATCGAGCGCGCCTGGGTGTCGTAGAGCGCAACGCGACGGATGTCGTCGTAGCGTGACTGCATGCCGACCGTCGTCACGGTCTCGATGCCCATGAAGGGCGTCACCACGGCGTAGCTGGGATTGAAACCGTAAACGGTGCGGCTGTCCTTCTGCTGGAACTGGTCGCCCGTCACCGGATTGGCCGCGAAGTACGTGAAGTTCGACCAGAGGTCGAGGCCGTAGTTGATCAGGTAGCTGTCGACTCGCAGCGAGCCCTTGGCGAGGGGCCTGTTGCCGGAGAACGAGGCGCTGTAGCGATGGGTGCGTCCGCCGTCCGTGGGATCGAGGTTGCCATAGAGGCCGATGAGGCCGCTGTCCACCGCACGCTGGGGAATCTGGTCGGTGGCGTTCCACTTCGACTCGTAGCCCATGACGGTGAAGGAGAACCCATCGCGTTCATTGCCCTGGCTGTAGCGCAGCACGGCATTCAACTTGCGGAGCTTCTGCTCGAGGTCCCAGGGCCCGTTGTTGCCGACGACTTCGAGCCCGTAGAGCAGGTTGCCGGACGCGAATTCCGTCGAGTTGGCCAGGACGCCGCGCCGGAAATTGTTGGAACCGAGGGTGACACTGGCAATGCCGTTCGGCAGCTTGTCGAAGTATCGAATGCGGGCAACGCCCGCCGAGGAGAAGTCGCCTTCTTCCGCGTAGTAGGGGCCTTTCCGGAAGCCGACGCGCGAGACCAGTTCCGGAATGACGAAGTTGATGTCGGCGTAGCCCTGACCGTGGCCGTGCGTCGGCATGTTGACCGGCATGCCGTCCACCCACAGGGCGAAGTCGGTCCCGTGGTCCAGGTTGTATCCGCGGAGGAAGTACTGGTTCGCCTTGCCGTCCCCGCTGTGCTGGGTGACGATCATTCCGGGCACCAATTCCACGATCTCGCCCGTGCGCAGAAGGGGACGGGTCTCGATCCGCTTCGACGTCACCCCGCCTTCGCTCGCGGAGTCGGATGTCCGGATGCCGGTTTCGTAGTGCCCGATCACATGCACTGTCGGCGCCGCCACCTCCTGGTGGGCGTGCACGGCAGGCGTGACGGCCAGCGCGCCAGTGAGGACCCAGCGGAAACTGCGGATCGGTCGTGGTGGGCATCGCTTGCTGGTCATGGGCGGTCTCCTCTCCCCGGTTCGCGCCAGGGAGACGGATTGGGGAAGCAGGTAAGTAGTAGGATACGTTTTTAATTCATCATACACACTCCCGGCGCACAATCGCAACGTCTTCAAGACCCCTTCGAACCATGGAACGATTCACGATCTCACTCAGCCAGGACCTCGCCCGCGCCTTCGACGACCTGATCCAGCGCAAGGGCTACCAGAACCGCTCGGAAGCGGTCCGGGACATCCTCCGTGACATGCTGAGCGCGGAAAGTCTCGCCCGGGACGAGGCGCCCTTCTGCGTCGCTGCCCTGAGTTACGTGTTCAACCATCACGCACGCGATCTCGCGGAACGGCTCACGTCCATCCAGCATGAACACCATGATCTGGTGCTCTCGACCATGCACGTGCACCTGGACCACGACAACTGCCTGGAGACCGTGATGCTCCGGGGCCCGACGACCGAAGTGCAGGCGTTCGCCAACGCGCTCATGGCCGAACCGCAGGTGCGGCACGGGCGTCTCAATCTGGTACCCGTCGACGTCGACACGCACGCGCACTCACACAGTCAATCTCATTCTCACGGGCACTCGCACGAGACGGACGATACGGTGCATTATCGGCATGTCCACTCCCGCCCCCGCAACTGAACTCCACCCATGAACGTGTCCGCCATACCCCTGCTCTTCACGCCGCTGCGCCTGCGCGGCCTCACGCTCAAGAACCGCATCGTCGTCCCGCCCATGTGCCAGTACTCGGCCATCGAAGGGCTGGCGAACGACTGGCATCTGGTACACCTCGGCAAGCTCGCGAGCGGCGGTGCTGCCATGGTCATCTGCGAAGCCGTCGCCGTCGATCGCGATGGCCGGATCACCCACGGCGATCTCGGCCTGTGGAGCGACGCGCACATCGCGCCGCTCAAGCGCGTCACGGACTTCCAACGTTCTCAAGGTTGCGTGCCGGCAATCCAGCTGGCACACGCCGGCCGCAAGGCTTCGATGCAACGGCCGTGGCACGGCAACGGCCCCCTGGACGACACGGATCGCGCACGGGGTGAGCACGTCTGGTCGGTCGTGGCGCCCAGCGCCATTCCCATGGACGAGGGCTGGCTGGAACCGCATGCCATGTCGCGGGCCGATATCGAGCTTCTGAAGACCCAGTGGCGCGATGCGGCCCATCGCGCCATCGCGGCCGGTTTCGACGTGGCGGAAGTCCACGGCGCCCACGGCTATCTGCTGCACGAATTCCTGTCCCCGCTCTCGAATCGGCGCGACGACGACTACGGTGGCAGCTTCGAGAACCGCATCCGGCTCCCGCTCGAGATCGCCCGCGAGGTGCGCGCGATCTGGCCCCAGGACAAGCCGGTGTTCTTCCGGGTGTCGTCAGTCGATGGTGTCGACGGCGGCTGGACGATCGAGGATTCCGTGGCACTCGCCCGGCGGCTCCGCGAAGTCGGCATCGACGTCATCGACTGCTCATCGGGAGGACTGCTCGGCTCCGCGACCGCGGCGCGGGTAAAGCGTTACCCGGGGTTCCAGGTGCCCTTCGCCGCCACCATCCGGCGCGAGAGCGACATCCCGACAATGGCCGTAGGCCTGATCCTCGACGGCCCGCAGGCGGACGAAGTGCTGCGCAACGGTGAGGCCGACCTCATCGCCATCGGCCGTGAAGCGCTCTACGACCCGAACTGGCCTCTGCACGCGGCGGAGGCACTGGGCATCGACAATGAGTACGCGGACTGGCCAGTGCAATACGGCTGGTGGCTCGACAAGCGCAAGAAGAGCCTCACGCCGCGGAAATGATCAGCGATTGCCGGGGGTGGTAAACGCCTGGAGCGCCTGTTTGCGCAGGCGCTCCTCGCGCTCGGCGATCTTCTGACGGATCTTCGGTATGGCCGCCTGGGCGGCCTTCTCGCCTTCGAGAATGGCCAGGTTCCGGCTTTCGAAACTCGCACTGGCAAGTTCGTCCGTCCCCGGGCTGATGACGACATCCGCCGACTGCATTTCGTGGGCAGCGAGTGCCCGTCCCATGATCGTGAAGGTCTGAAGCAGCACCTCGATGGTGTCGCGGACCTTCGCGCGCAGAGGGTTCTTCGAGATGTCCACCGCGATTACGATATCGGCGCCGAAGTCGCGGGCCGCTTTCACGGGAACCGGACTGGTCAGTCCGCCATCGACGTACTCCCTTCCATTGATCGTGACCGGCTGGAACACGCCGGGCACGCTGCTCGATGCGCGCACGGCCATACCGGTGTTGCCGCGTCGGAACACGACCTGATCGCCGGTCTGCAGATCCGTCGCTACGACACCCAACGACCGGGGCAGTTGTTCGATGGGCAACTGCTTGACCGATTCGTTGATGAACTTCTGCAGCGCCTCGCCCTTGAGGAATCCGCGATTGGGCAGAGCCCAGTCGCTCACCGTATTCTCGTCGAGGTCGAGCGCCTTCCTCTGCAGATCGAATCCGCTGAAGCCGGCCGCATACAGCGCGGCCACGACACTGCCTGCACTCGTCCCCACGACATGGTCCGGTGCCAGGCCCTGCGCTTCGAGAACCTTGATCACGCCCACATGGGCGAATCCGCGCGCCGCGCCGCCTCCCAGAACGAGTGCGATCTTCGGCGGTGGGATGACGATCTCCGGCGGTGGCGGCTCGACGGGGGGCGCTGGCAGCGTGATGACGACCGGCGGCGGCGCCGGGGTGGTGACGACCGGGGCCGGCCCGCGTGCAGCGCAGGCGACCAGCAGGAAACAGGGGATCAGGGCGAAAAGGCCCGGTCGGTTGCGCATCGTCGACGCCGTTGGGAACGCTTGGGGCCGCAAGCGTAGCGGGCCCTCGCACAAAAGCAAACGGGCCGCGGTTGCGGCCCGTTCGGCAGACGCCGACAACGCAGGCGCGATCTCAGGAAAGATCGCCCATCTGGCTCTGCATGTAGTTCTGGATGCCGATCTTCCCGATCAGGTCGATCTGCGTTTCCAGGAAGTCGATGTGCTCTTCCTCGCTCTCGAGAATGGACTCGAACAGCTCGCGGGAGATGTAGTCCCCGACGGACTCGCAATGGGCAATCGCGTTCTTCAGGTCGGGATGCGCCTTCATCTCAAGTTGCAGATCGCACTTGAGACACTCTTCGAGGTTCTCGCCGATCAGCAGTTTGCCGATGTCCTGGAGATTCGGCAGACCCTCGAGAAACAGCACCCGTTCGATGAGCCGATCGGCGTGCTTCATCTCGTCGATGGATTCATGCTGCTCGTAGTCACCGAGCTTCTTCAGGCCCCAGTTCTTGAACATCCGGGCGTGGAGGAAATACTGGTTGATTGCAGTGAGTTCGTTCAGCAGCACCTTGTTGAGATGCTGGATGACTTTCTTGTCACCTTTCATCGGTAAGCCTCAGCTCTACAGGGAAGACCCGAGTATAGACAGGACCGCGTCTGACGACAGTCCGACTTTCCGATGGAGCGAAACGCGAATGGGAATGAAAACGCGTCGAGCGACGCGTTCGATGTCTGGCTTGTGATGGCTGGCAGGTCAAGACGCTTCGCCAACGCCAACCGGCGGACCGGTCGACCGTCACCCGCCCGAGGAAGTGCTCAGGCCACCGCGAGCGAGAGGTTGCGGGATTCCTGCCGGGTCTCGTCCAGGAGCGCCTTGGCGTGCATCGCACAACGACCGCAGGATGCCGCCACGCCGAGTTCCTTGCGCAATTGACGCATGGTGGACGCGCCCTCTTCCACCGCTTCGCGGATCTGACGGTCGGTAACTCCCTGACAAAGGCACACATACATGAGCGCTGCACCTCCTTTCGTGGAATCAGTAGACTACGAATGAGAATGATTGTCAATACTGCACTGCAGCGTAGAATCGCCTAGGGGCAAAGACGGCAGCCAGCTCGCGGACAGTGGTGCTTCGGCGCCCCACAGGAATTCTTAACTATCTGTTTTAAATGTTTTTCTACTCCATACCTCTGCACACCCTGAGACGTGGCCGATATGGTCGATCCATTTTTTTACAAATGAGAATGATTCGTGTTATTTTCCTTGGGTGCGTCCATAGAGACGACGACTGCAGCGAGCGGCCGCCCCTACCCCGACACCGGAAGGTGAGGCGGACTCGGTCGCCGGCCCGACTTCGAGGAGACGTTCCGCATGAAATGTACTGCCGGCCACCGCCACGCCGCCGCCCGCCTGTCCGTCCTGGTTGCCGCCGCCGCCACTGCGCACGGCGCCCTCGCCCAGAAAGCGCCTCAGGCGATGACCGCGCCCCGCGTCGACATCATCGGCAAGCGCGAGACGCTGGAACGCATCCCGGGATCGGGCGACGTGATCGATCGGGACGCGCTGGACACTTCCAGGGTGTTCACGACCAACGAGGCGCTCAGGAAGGTGCCGGGCATCAATGCCCGTGATGAAGAAGGCTTCGGCCTCCGCCCGAACATCGGCATCCGGGGGCTGAATCCCACCCGCTCGACGAAAGTCACCCTGCTTGAAGACGGTATTCCGCTCTCCTACGCACCCTATGGCGACAACGCCAGCTACTACCACCCGCCGATCGACCGTTACGAGCGCATCGAGGTCCTCAAGGGTTCAGGGCAGGTGCTCTACGGACCACAGACGATCGGCGGCGTCATCAACTACGTGACGCCAACGCCGACGGAAGCCTTCAGCGGATTCATCGGCGTCACCGGCGGCAACCGCGATTACCTGAATGCCCACGCGCGACTGAGCGGCGGCGGCCTGATGCTGGACATGATGCACAAGCAGGGCGACGGAGCCCGCGACAACACCCACTCCGAACTGCGGGACATCAGCCTCAAGAAGGTCTTCGCGATTGGTGATCGTCAGGGCGTCACACTGCGGGCGAACTACTACACCGAGGATTCCACGGTCACCTATTCGGGAATCACCAACGCGGAATACCGGAACTTCGGCGCTCGCTACAACCCGTTCAAGAACGACTCCTTCGAAACACGTCGCATCGGGCTGTCGGCAACCCACGAGATCGCCTTCAACGCCGACACAAGCCTCATCACCAATCTTTACGGTTCGTCGTTCAATCGGGACTGGTGGAGACAGTCGAGCACGACCACCGATACGCAATGCGGCAACGCCTTCCGTGACGCCCGCCTGGCTGGCCAGACCGTGAACCCCGACAGCTGCAATTCGGTGCAGGGACGCCTGCGCGACTATTACCAGTTCGGCATCGAGCCACGGCTCCGGACCCGGCATGCCTTTCTCGGCGCTCCGTCCGAACTGGAAACCGGCTTTCGCCTCCATCACGAAAAGCAGGAGCGCAAGCAGTTGAACGGCGCGGCGCCCGGCGCCCGCATCGGCACACTCACGGAAGACAACGAACGCGACACCAACGCAATCGCCGCCTTCGCGCAGAACAAGTTTCTCCTGGGCGCCCTCACCATCGCGCCCGGCCTGCGCTACGAATTCATCGACGTGAAACGCACCGACCGGCGCGTGGGCGGCAACAGTGGCTCCGAGTCATTGAGCGCCGTGATCCCCAGCCTCGGCGCCACGTATGTGATCCAGGAAGGGACCACGGTGTTCGCCGGGGTGCACCGTGGATTCGCGCCGCCCCGCGTCGAAGATCTCGTCACGACGGGCACGGGCCCCGCGGCGACGTTCACCAACGTCGGCGCCGAGCGCAGCTGGAACTTCGAGGCGGGTACGCGCGCCCAGATCAGCAAACAGCTGAACGTCCAGGCCACGTTCTTCCGCAACAATTTCCAGCGCCTGATCGCCGTCGGCAGCATCGCCGGCGGAAATCTGCCGCTATCGCAGGGCGAGGCGCTCTTCCAGGGTCTCGAACTCGGTGGCCGATATGGCGATCCGTCCGGGGTGTACTCCACGGCGGCCATCACCTTCCTCCCCACGGCTGAACAGTCGACGGCGTTCACTGCAGTCTCCAACGGCGCCGCGGTCGCGGGCTCCCAAGCAGGTAAGCGTCTTCCGTACGCCCCGAAGACCACGGCCACGATCGCGGTGGGCTACGCGACGTCCGCGGGTCTCGACGTGAATCTCGAGGCACAGCATGTCGGCGAGCAGTTCTCGGACTTCGGCAACGTCGCCGATCCCAATTCAGACGCAAGCGGACAGTTCGGCAAGATCGACGCCTTCACCGTTTTCAATGCCACGGCCAACTATCAGCTGCGGCAATACGGTCTCACGCTTTTTGTGACGGTCAAGAACATCGCGGACAAGGTCTACATCGTCGACCGAACGCGCGGCATCCTGCCCGGCTCTCCCCGGCTCGTGCAGGCCGGACTGCGCTGGGAATTCTGACGCTGCACCGAAAGCGGCCGGAGGGCCCCGCACAACCAGCCCTCCTCCGCTTACGTGGCCACAGAAGCAGCCTCAGGCCGGCGCGAGCCGCGTGAGTTGCTCCTCCAGTGCCGACGCCGACCGTCGGCATGCAAGAACCGGCACCCCTCGTTCTCTCGCGAGCGCACGAAAGCTCTTCATGACGTTGTGCCCCAGAAAATCCGTGAACAGGATCATCAAGTGCGTTTCCCTGGGAAGAGCCGTGGCAACGCGCTGGTGCGCCGCCGCCCGTCCGGACACGTGGCCGACGATGGCATACCCTCGGGCAGCCAGGCGCTCGGGGATGTTTCCGAGGCGGTCGGCCCCGATGACGAAGACATTCATGGCGTTCCTCCGGCAGAGTGTTTGCGGTGTGTAAATGATAATGATTCGCATTTATTGGCGCAACTTTCCTCTACAGTCGGGGTACCAATCGCCAGGAACGCCGCGGTGACCGCCGAGTCGCCGAGAGCAGTCCGCGATCGTCCTGAACCCTCTCGATTCCTTCTCTGGAGACGTCTTTCGATGCCCAACCGCCTCATCCGGACCCTGCGCCTCATCGCCGTCACAAGCGCACTGGTCACCTCGTCGGCCTCGGCCCAGGACAACAAGGTCCTGAATCTGTATTCCGCCCGTCACTACGACACGGACGAAGCGCTGTACGCGAACTTCACGAAGGCCACGGGAATCCGCATCAACCGGATCGAGATGGGAGACGAGGCGTTGCTCGAACGCCTCCGCAACGAAGGCGCGAACAGCCCGGCGGACGTACTTCTCATCGTCGATGCGTCCCGGCTGTACGCCGCGGAGCAGGCGGGCCTGTTTGCCCCGGTGAAGTCGCCGGTTCTCGAGCAGCGCATTCCCGCGGATCTCCGCAGTCCTGCAAACACCTGGTTCGCGTTCTCCAGCCGCGCTCGCATCCTCGTGTATTCGAAGGCTGCGGCGTTCCCCCAGGACGTGCAGAGCTATGAAGACCTCGCGGCGCCACGAAACAAGGGGAAGGTATGCACCCGCCCCGGCAGCCACCCCTACATGCTTTCCCTGGTGGCGTCGGTCATCGCGCACGACGGCGAGCAGCGTGCCGAACAGTGGGCGCGAGCCACGGTGGCAAACATGGCACGCCCCCCGCGTGGCGGTGATACGGATCAGATCAAGGCCGTCGCTTCCGGCGAATGCGCCGTCGCGCTCACGAACTCCTACTACTACGTGCGACTCATGCGCTCCAAGAAGCCCGAGGACCGGGCGGTCGTGGAGAAGGTCGGCGTCGTCTGGCCGAACCAGTCGAACTACGGCACGCACATCAACGTGTCCGGCGGTGCGATGCTTCGCAATGCCCCCAACAAGATCGCTGCGGTGAAGTTCCTCGAATACCTTGCCAGCGATGAGGCGCAGATCTACTTCGCCGACGGCAACAACGAATGGCCAGTCGTGAAGACGGTGAAGCCGCGCAATCCCGAACTGGAGTCCCTGGGGGCGTTCAAGGCGGATCGCCTGCCGATCGCCGAGATCGCGAGCCGGACCGTGGCGGCGCAGAAACTGGTGGATCGCGCCGGCTGGCGTTGAGCGGATCGCTGTCAGTCGCGGGCCAGGACCCGAGTGACCAGCAGAGCGGGCAGCATCGCGACGAGCACGATGACAAGCGAAGGCACGGCCGCCTCCCCGAGGCGTTCGTCCTTCGCGTACTGGTATGACTGTGTTGCGAGCGTGTCGAAGTCGAAGGGTCGCAACGCCAGCGTGGCGGGCAATTCCTTGAGCGCATCGACGAAGACGAGAAGCCCCGCGACCAGCAGCACCCGCCACAGCAGCGGGAGATGGACTCTCGCCACCAGGGCGAGTCCCGTGACGCCGAGCGAGCGAGCAGCGTCGTCCATCGACGGAGTCACGCGCCCGAACCCAGTCTCCAGATTCGAAAGTCCCACAGCCAGGAATCGCACCACGTAGGCGTAAACCAGCGCCGTGACGCTTCCCGTGAGCAGCAGTCCGAGATTCTGTCCGAACAGCGATTCCACCCAGGCGTCCAGCATGTTGTCGAGCCGGGCAAGCGGTATGAGGATCGCGATCGCGAGGACAGCGCCAGGAACGCCGTATCCCAGCGAGGCCACCCGATTGAGCAGGCCGACCGCGCGGCTCCTCGACATCCGGGCGCCGTAGGCAAGCAGCAGAGCGACGAGAACAACGACGATCGCCGCCACACCGGCCGTCGTGAAGCTCGCCCAGGCCGCGCGGGCATAGCGATCCCACTGATGGGATTCCGCGTCCTTCACAGCCACACGCAGCAACGTCGCAAGGGGAAGAACGAAGCCGGCAATGACCGGCATGACACAGACGATGGTCGCGCTCCACGCCTTCGCTCCGCGCAGAACCACCGGTGCCGACCCGCGAACCGGTCCACCCCTCGCGGCAAATCGGCGCCGTCCCCGCAGTCGCGATTCGACGATCATCAGGGCACCGACCACGACCAGCAGTACGAGCGCGAGCTGCACTGCGCTCACGCGGTCGCCGTAGCCGAGCCATGCCTTGTAGATGCCGACGCTCAGCGTATCGACGGCCAGATAGGACACGGCACCGTAGTCCGCCAGGACTTCCATCGAGCAGAGAATGACGCCGCCTGCGACGGCCGGCCAGGCCAGCGGCAGCACAACCCTCAGGACGACGGCGCGTGCCGGCAGACCCGACAGGCGCGCCGCCTCGATCAGGGAGGCAGGTACCGCCTGCACCGCCGCGCGGACAGGCAGATAGACGTACGGAAACAGGACGCACACGAAGAGCACCGCCGCTCCCGGCAGGCTGCGCACTTCAGGAAACCAGTATTCCCTGGGGCCCCATCCGGAAGTCTCACGCAGCCACGTCTGCACGGGCCCTGAAAACTGCAACAGATCGGCGTAGGCGTAGGCAACGACGTAGCCCGGCATGGCGAGGGGCAGCACCAGCAGCCAGGCGAAGTACCGACTGCCCGGAAACACGTAGGCCGCGGTGAGCCACCCGGTCACCCCGCCCGTGAGGGCCACGCCCACCGCGACAAGGACGAGCAGGGCCGCACTCGTACCCGCGAAACCGGACAGCCCGCCCTCGATGAGTCCTTGCCAGGTTTCCACACGCAGGCCGGCCAGGCCCGTGATCGCAAGACCGATCAGCGGTGCTGCAACCAGAATGGCCGCAAGCACGGCGGGCAGGAGGGCGGACCAACGGGTAGGGAGCGTCACGCGTGGATGCGGGTTTGGCGAGGCGGCCGATTGTACGGTCAGGCTGTCGCACCCGGCCCGTGTTCCGCGATAATCCTCCGCGATCATTCGATCCCCATGCGCGGACGCGACGCGACTGCGCTGACGAATTCCCCGACGGAACCGCACGCCTCTTGCAACCTGCATCCTCCGCCATCGCAGCACCGATCCTGGCAGTCGAACACGTCAGCCACGCCTTCGGCGCCCATCGCGTACTCGACGATGTGTCCCTGTCGCTCGCACCGGGCGCGATCGCGGCGCTCCTGGGACCATCTGGCTGCGGCAAGACGACGTTGCTGCGACTCATCGCCGGCTTCGAGTCACTCCAGGCCGGAAGCATCGATCTCGCAGGGGCGCCCGCGTCGCGGCCGCGCCTGACCTTGCCGCCCGAGCACCGCCGCATCGGCATGGTGTTCCAGGACTTCGCGCTGTTTCCCCACATCGACGTAGCGGCAAACATCGCTTTCGGCCTCGCCCGAGAGGGCACCGAAGGGCGGCGCAGGAGAGTCGCGGAACTGCTGTCTCTGGTGGGGCTCGAGGGCCTTCAAGGGCGGTATCCGCATGAACTCTCGGGCGGTCAGCAGCAAAGGGTGGCACTGGCTCGCGCCCTGGCGAATCGACCGCCGCTCGTCCTTCTCGACGAGCCCTTCTCGAGTCTCGACGGCGATCTGCGCGAGCGCCTCGCCGGCGAAGTCCGCCAGGTGCTGCTTCACGAGAAGGCTGCGGCAATCCTCGTGACGCATGACCAGTTCGAAGCCTTCGCCTTTGCCGACGTGGTGGGCGTGATGGACCGAGGCCGGCTCGCGCAATGGGACACCGCACCGGGGCTGTACGACTCGCCGGCCTCCGGGTTCGTCGCCCGGTTCATCGGCGACGGGGCGTTGCTTGCCGGGCGCGGGGGTCCGGAGGGAATCCGCACCGTGCTGGGGATCGTGCCGGCCCGGGAACCATCGGTCCGGGACGGAGCCCCTGCAGAGGTCCTTCTGCGACCGGACGACGTCGAACTGGACCCGTGCGGCGACGTCGAGGCCGAAGTCACCTCACGCGCATTCCGCGGAAGCGCGCTGATGCTGCGGCTGCGGCTTCCGGACGGGGCAACCGTCCTCGCGCTCGCCCCAGCCTTGTCCGAGTGCACCACCGGGTCCCGCGTCCGTATCCGCCTCCGCGCCGGGGTCGCTCCGCGCGCAGCCTTCCCCCTCCCACCGCAGCAACCCTGACATTCTCTTTTGCCCCCGGCACCCGGGCGGGTGCCCGGTCCGATGGGCGAGGGAACAGGAATTTTTCCTTATTTTTGCGGGAATACTCACAGGAACTCTTCCCGGGCCTACCATGCGCGCGCGCTGGCCGGGGTACCCGATCCGTCCTGCCGGCCCCAGAACATATCCAAGACAGGGAGAAGGGTCATGAATCTGCATTTCGGCCACGCGATCGCGGTCGTGGGCCTCGCCGCGGGCATCGGCATGCCTGCCGCCGCCCAGAACCGCGCCACCGATCTCGAGGCCCCTAAGGTGGAGGTGGTCGGTACCACGCCCCTGCCCGCACTTGGCCTGCCCAAGCGAAAGGTCCCGGCCAACATTCAGGTGATCCAGAGCGAAGACATCGGTCGCCAGCGCGCCGGTGACATCACCGAGTTCCTGGAGAGCAATACCTCCAGCGTCAATCTCAATTCCGCGCAGGCCAACCCCTTCCAGCCGGACGTCAACTTCCGCGGCTTCACGGCCTCGCATCTGCTCGGCCTGCCTCAGGGACTGTCGGTGTTCCAGGACGGCGTGCGAATCAACGAGTCCTTCGGCGACGCCGTCAGCTGGGATCTGGTGCCGCAATCGGCCATCTCCAGCATCACGATCATGCCGGGTTCGAATCCGCAGTTCGGTCTGAACACGCTCGGCGGTTCCCTCGCCATCAACACCAAGTCCGGCTTTCAGTATCCGGGATTCACGGCCTCCACCTGGGCCGGGTCCCACGGCCGCAAGGCAGGCTCATTCGAGTGGGGCGGGCATGGCGAGAAGGTCGACTATTTCGTGACAGGCAATTACCTGAAGGAAGACGGCTGGCGCGATTACTCGCCGAGCCGACTGGCGAATCTCTTCGCGAAGGTCGGCTACCAGGACGGCGTCACCGACTTCGATGTGTCCTTCACGACGGCAAACAACAAGCTCGAAGGCACGCAGGCGCTGCCCCGTTCGTTCCTCGGCAACCGGCGCCAGGCCTACACGTGGCCGGACCGGACGAAGAACGCGCTCGCGATGATCAACGCGCGCCTGAGCCATTTCATCAACGACACGCTGCTTTTCTCCGGCAATGCCTACCTTCGCCGCAAGCGTCAGGACTCCTTCGCGAGCAACGTCAACGACGTCTGCGAGGACGTGCCCGCCGACTGTCTTCTTCTGCCCGGCGACCCCGGCAAGGAAGCGCAGGGGTCCAACGATTCCAGTTCTCTCCGCCAGAATGCTTTCGGGATGACGGCGCAGCTGTCCTACCTCGGTCGCGTGGGCGCCATGGACAACCAGCTGGCCGTCGGCACCAGCCTGGATGCCGGCATCACCAACTACCGTCAGTTCGAGCAGGATGCGGACTTCGACGGCACTCGGGGCACCAACGTCCCGCTCGAAGACTTCGAACTCAACACCGCGGTGAAGGGAAAGAACCGCTACCTGGGCCTGTACCTGACCGACACCCTGTCCGTCACCGACCGGCTCGCATTCACCGTGTCGGGCCGCCTGAATCGTGCGAACGTGAAGGTCGAGGACCGCTCCGGTCAGAACCCGGCCGTGAACGGCGATCACACGTTCACGCGCTTCAATCCCGCCCTCGGCGTCACCTACTCGCCCATCGCGAACTACACCACTTACGCGAACTTCAGCGAAGGCATGCGTGCGCCGACACCGGTGGAACTCACCTGTGCGGACGAGAACGCGCCCTGCCCGCTGCCCAATGCGTTCCTCGCCGACCCGCCGCTGAAGCCCGTCATCAGCCGCACCTACGAGATCGGTGCGCGCGCGGGCGACAGCAAGGCGTCCTTCAACGTGGCCATCTTCCGCACCGATCTGCGCGACGACATCCAGTTCATCTCCTCGCAGATCTCTACGCGCGGCTACTTCGATAACGTCGGCAACACGCGCCGCCAGGGCGTGGAACTCGGTGGCAGCGTTCGTCTGCACCGTGTGACGCTGTCTGCGAACTACACGTTCATGCGCGCCACGTTCCAGACGCCGTTCGTGCTGAACAGCCCCAACAACTCGTCTGCCGCCGACCTCAACGGCGACACCGAGGCGAACGAGATCCAGGTGTCGAAGGGCAACCGCCTGCCGAACATCCCGGAGAACCTCTTCAAGGTGCGCGCCGACTACGCCGCCACGGATGCCTGGTCATTGGGCGGCAACGTGGTCTACAGCTCGGGGATGTACCTTCGGGGAGACGAGAACAACCAGGACCTCCACGGCAAGTCCGGCGCCTACTACATCTTCAACTTCGACACGCGCTATCGGCTGTCCCGCAACTGGCTCGTGTTCGCGCGGGTGAACAACTTGTTCAACCGGCGCTATGAGAACTTCGGCATCCTCGGAGAGAACTTCTTTCCGGGCGGCTCCTACACGCCGGGCTCGGCGTTCTCGGAACCGTTCTATGGCGTGGGCGCCCCGAGAGGGCTTTGGGTCGGCGTGCGGTATGACATGGGGACGACGCCAACGTCGACCCCGGACGATCGCAAGCGGGGCGCTCACGCGCCCCGCTTCTGCATCATTCCGATCAGCGGACCCTTCGAGCAGGCCCGCACGACCTGCCCGAACGTTTCCTAGAACGGAACGGAAGCGGACATCCCGATGAGGATGTTCCGTCCGGGACTCGGCTCGTAGAACCGACGGCTCGCCTCGTTCACGATGACCGAGCCGACGTACTTCGTGTCGAACAGATTGTCGATACGTGCGAAGCCCGTGACCGTCACTCCGCCCACCGGCACCGTCATGCCGATCCGGGCGCTGAACAGGTTGTAGGAATCGGCGGCTTCAGTATTGCGGTCGTTCACGTAGACGCGGCCGACCCGACGGGCTTCGAGTGCAGCGCTGAGCCCTTCGACCAGCATGTCCCTCCAACCCACCTCACCGTACACGCTGTAGGCCGGGACGCCAGGAATCCTGCTGCCGGCTGAGACGGGGGCGCGAGGATTGGTCCCCGGACATAGCGTGACCTCGCAGGTGCTGAACGACTGGTCGAACTTCGCGCTCACGTAGGTGAAGGCCGCCAGCCCGTAGATGCCCGACGGCAGCCGGCTGTCCACGGACAGTTCCAGCCCGTGCCGGGTTGTCTTGCCCACGTTCTGGAACACGGCGCGACCACCAGTGTTCGTGAGTGTCGTGATCTCGTTGTCCGACTTCGCCTGGAACACTGCCGCATTGATGCGCGTGTCGTTGCCGACGAAGGTCTTCATGCCCAGTTCGAGATTGGTGGTCGTGTTGGGCTTCAGGTCCGTGTTGATCCCGGCGCCTGCGGCATCGGAGGTGCGGTACGCAAGCTCCGCAAACGTGGGGGTCTCGAAGCCTCGACCGACACTGGCGTAGGTGTGCAGGACCGGAGAGACCTTGTACAGGACGCCCGCCACCGGGGTGATCTTGCTGAAGGTGAGGCTGCCGCTGTCATCCGGGTTACCGCCCGTGATGAAGCGGTCCTTCGACGAGAACCTGACCGAGCTGCGGCGGATGCCGGCCGACACCGACAGCTGGGAAGTGACGCCCAGTTCACCCTGGACGTACTGGTCGAAATTGCGAACCGTGTTGGTCTCGTCGCGTCGCAGGTTGCCGGTGACACCCAGTCGCGTCCCGATGAAATTCTCGAATCCCTTGCGCGCCTCTTCCTGCTGGTCGTAATTGAGACCCGCCGTGACGTTGACCGGCATGTTCGCGATCTCGTTGCGGTGGGTCCAGCGCAGGTCGACACCCGAGAACTGGCGATCGAGGTCGATCACGCCGCCGCCGCTGCGAGGCGCGCCCTGGGCGCCAATGGTGAGCCCGAGGTACTGAGTGACCTGCCGGTCGCCTGCGTACACCATGGCTCGCAACGTGTCCGACGCGGTGATTCTCCGCTCATAGACGGCACCCGCCTGCATGTTGTCGATGCTCTTGCGCACCCCATAGTCGCGGGACGTCAGGGTGCCGCTCACGACGCCGACCTGAGTCGGATTCTGGTCGTACTGCGCACGGGTGAGGCCCTGCGGGTCCTGCGTTTCCGGCTGCATGAGGTAGTTCATCACGACCGTGACCTTGGAGTAGTCGTCCGGCGTGATGGTCAGCTTGGCGTTGGCCGTGTCGCGCGTCGCGGCGCTCCAGTCCCGATAGCCCTGGGTATCGAAGCGCGACATGTTGAACGTGAAATTGACGATGCCGCTCGTGCCGCCCATCCGCACGCCGAACTTGGTGCTGTCGTAGCTTCCGACGGAAAAGTACGGATTGACTGTGAAACGCTGGGGTCCGTCCTCGGTGAAGGCGCTGATCACGCCGCCGGAGGAGTTGCCGTACAACGCCGAGAAGGGCCCGCGCAGGACCTCAATGCTCTTCGCCGTCATGAGATCGATGTTCGCCGCCTGACCTTGCCCGTCAGGCATCGTGAGGGGGATCCCGTCTGCGTATAGTCGGACTCCGCGCACACCGAACGTCGACCGGGATCCGAACCCGCGGATGGAAATCTGCAGGTCCTGTGCGTAGTTCTGCCGGTTGTTCGCGACCACCCCCGGAATCAGAGAGAGCGTTTCCGAGAGATTCACCCCTGCCCGGCCGTCCCGCAACTGGTCGCCCGATATCTGGTCGATGGACATGGGCAGATCGAAACTGGATCGTTCGACGCGCGTTCCGCTCACAACGACAGGGGCCGAGCGGATCGTTTCCTGGGCCTGGGCGATACCGGCAAGGACCGGGGCCAGCGCCAGAACGATCGTGCGAAAGGGGAAAGCGGCTCTGACGGCCGTTTGCGGCAGATTCATGAACGTCTCCAACTTGTCTGTTTTCGGGCGCCCACCTGGTCGGGAGCACTCCGTTCGGGCCACCGGCGGCCCGGGAAAGGCGCGGATTGTATCGGGGGAAACGCAAAAAGGGCCGCTCGTGGCGGCCCTTTTTACTACTTCGAGTCTTCGCGAATTAGCGGTTCGCGATGTACATCGTGACTTCGAAGCCAAAACGCATTTCGGTGTACTCGGGCTTGTTCCACATGGTCGTAGTCCTGTCGGTGAGTTTCGGGGAGTTCGGCTTGCTACCGAGTCGCCTCGGATGCTCTGCATTCTCCCGATCCACCCCGCCACGCAACAGCGCAAAACACTGAATCGCGCCTAATGATTTTCATGAGAAGCCCGACGCTCAGGGGTCCATCAATCCATGTCGCATCGCAACAATCGCCAGTTCGGCCGAGTTGGCCGCCCCGAGTTTCTGCTTGATGTTGTAGAGGTGGGTACCGATGGTCCGGGGGCTCAGGGACATCACCTGGGCGATATCCGCCACGCTCTGACCCTTTGCCAGCGCCAGGAACACCTTGAATTCCTTTTCGGACAGCGTTTCTACCGGACTGCGCTCGCCGGACAATTGCTGGACGGCCATCTGCTGGGCGATGGCCGGCTCCAGGAAGGTCCTCCCCTGGCGGACCATGCGAATCGCCTGGATCAGTTCCTCGGCCGCCCCGCGCTTGGACAGGTAGCCGAGCGCCCCGGCCTTGAGCACCCGCTTGGCGTGCATGGCGTCCTCGTGGGCGGTCAGTACCAGGATGCGGGCGGTGGATTCGCGGGCCAGGATGCGGGACACGGCCTCCAGACCGCCAATGCCGGGCATGGACAGGTCCAGCACGAGGACGTCCGGCCGCACCTCCGGGAACCGCTTCACGGCCTCCTCGCCGCTCTCGACTTCCGCCACGACCCGGATGTCGGGCGAGGCATCGAGCAGGAGACGGAATCCCATGCGGACGACGGCATGATCGTCCGCCAGCATGACCTTGATGATCGCGTCTGTCATTCCCCCGTTCTCCTTGTGCCTTCGGCAGAGCGCTCGGCCAGCGGCAGCGTCACCTTGACTTCCACGCCACCGCCCTCCGGCGTCAGCAGATCGAATGTTCCACCGAGCGCCTCGGCACGTTCACGCATGCCCAGCACACCGAACCGGGTGGCGCGCACCGCCTCGGGCTCCACCAGCCCCTGTCCGTCGTCGCGGACCCGCACCGACAGCGTCTCCCCGCCGGCGCCGGGCTCGCGGGTCACCTCCACGCTGACGCGGTGCGCCCGGGCGTGCTTCACCACATTGTTGATGCACTCCTGCACGATCCGGTAGACGGTGATGTTGACCGTCTCACCCAGTGCCTGGACATCGCCGTCCACGGCAAGTTCGAATGCGAGGGACGGATGCAGCAGGCGCCATTGGGCCACGGCCTCCTCCAGGGTCTCCCGCAGTCCGAGATGATCGAGAGCGGTCGGGCGCAGTTGCCGGATGATGCCGTGGACGCTGTCGTAGATTCGGCCCGCCACGTCCACGATGGTCCTGGCGCTGCGATGCACCTCCGGCTGATTCTGCTCGGTCTGCTGCGCGATGACCGTTCCGATGGTGCGGACCGCCGTGATGCACTGACCCAGTTCGTCGTGGAGTTCGCGGGCGATCGTCCGGCGCTCTTCCTCGAGGGAACTCTGGATCAGCTGTGTGAGACGGCGATTCTGTGCAAGTTCGACCTCGGCCTCACGGGCACGCTTGAGTTCGGTGATGTCGCGCATGGAGTAGATCTCGCCCATCACGTCGTCGGTGGCCGGATCGGTGAGCGGCGCCGCGGACATCGCGACGTCGATCGATCTGCCGTCGCGCCCGCGGCGGCGCGTCTCCACGTGATCCACCGTACGTCGCGCGCGGAGCGCCGCGGAATGCTCCTCGGCTTCCTTCACGAGCGCGTGCGGCACGATGAGCCTCGCCGGTTCGCCCACGATCTCCGCGGCTGGGAACCCGAACAACCGCTCGGCCGCCGGGTTCCAGAACGACACCCGCCCTTCGAGATCGAGGATCACGATCGCGTCGCCGGACTGCTGCGCGACCAGCGCAAGCCGGCGGTTCTCCGCAAGACTCTTCTCCAGCGCATCGGCCATGCCGTTGAACGTGTGGCGGATAGCCTCGAACTCCGGCGTCTGCATCCGCGGCAGGCGAACGTGATGTTCGCCCTTCTCCATGCGCCGCAGCCCTTCGAGAATCAGGCTCACGGGTCGCAGAGACCAGCCGATGAGAAAGAACACGAGCACGTTCACGGCCACGAGGAATATCGCGATCAGCAGCAGCAGGTTCTGGAGGTCGTCCCAGGCGTCGACCACGGAGCGCGAAGGGTCCACGAGCACGGTGATCGTGCCGGTATGCACGGGCAGGTTGATGACCGGCATCTCGGGCTTCACCAGGCGGACGAACCACTCGGGCGCAGAACGCCCCACCTTGTAGACTGAAGGCGGCGAGCCGTAGAGGAGCTTGTCCTCCGCGTCGAACAGCTGGATCTCGTGCGCCCGGACGCGACCGAGTTCTCGCAGAAAGCCCAGCAGCACGCGCTCGCCGTCCTCCGGCTTCGCGACAATCTGCGCGTCGCGGATCACGGTGGACAGCAGCTGCAGCGTGACGCGGTTGGACCCCTCCATTTCCTCACGGATGGAACGGCGTGCATCGTCGATGACGATCTTCAGCATGGCCGCCGCAAACAATGCGGTCAGCACCGTGATCAGCAGATTGATGCGGACCCGAAAGCTCACGGTCTCGACGTGTCGCGCAAGGCGTCCCGGGTCGCCTTCGTCGCCGCGACGAGGGCGGCTTCCAGGGCCGGGTGGGAAGAGGCGTGCTTGGCCTGCGAATGGAACGTGAGGGTGGCAGCCGGCCAGCGGCGCGCGACCTCAAAGGCGGTGACGGGCGGGCAGACGAAATCCATGCGCCCGTGATGCAGGATCGCGGGAACGTGGGCAATCGACGCCATGCCGTCGAGCAGCTGCCCGGGCTTCAGGAAACAGTCGTGGTGCAGGTAGTGAACCTGCACGCGCGCACGGGCGATCGCCCCGGCATCAGTCGTCGCGGCCGGTGGCATCGGCGCGGATTCGCCGATCGACATGATGGCGGTCTCGTAGGCATTCCATCTCGCCGCAGCGGGGCCCGCCACCGCGCTGTCGTCGCTGCAGATCATTGCGGCATAGCGCGCAACCAGCGTCTTCCAGTGTGCACCCGGTGCGATGGACCACAGCGACTCCCACGCTTCGGGGATGAACTGCCGCAGGCCGACGAAGTACCAGTCCAGTTCCGTGTGGGAAGCGAGGAAGATGCCGCGCAGGATCATGCGGACGACCCGCCCGGGATGCGCCTGAGCATAGGCGATGCCGAGCGTGCTGCCCCAGGACCCACCGAAGATCACCCAGCGCTCCACACCCAGGTGTTCGCGAAGGCGCTCGATGTCTGCGACGAGCGAGTGCGTGTCGTTCGCCGCGATTGCGCCAACGGGCTCGCTGCGCCCGCAGCCGCGCTGATCGAACAAGACGATGCGGTAGAACGCGGGATCGAAGTAACGCCGATGGTCGGGCTTGGTGGAACTGCCGGGCCCCCCATGGAGAAACAGCACGGGCGTACCCGACGGCGTTCCGCTCTGCTCCCAGTAGACGCGATGGCCGTCGCCCACGTCGAGCAGGCCGGCCATCGTCGATTCGAGCGGAGGATAGAGCGCGGTCGCGGGCGTACCGTCCTGCATGAAAGTTCACTCCAGGCGGAAATGGAACGGAATGGTGACTATGGAACCACGGCCGCGAAGACCCTCGGGCAGCATCGGCAGAGGCTTGGCTTTGCGGACGGCGCGGATCGCCTCTTCGTCGAGGAGCGGGTGGCCGCTCGACGTGTCGATGGTGACATCGAGGATCTTCGAATCCCCGCCGATGCGGACCCGGACGATCGTCGTGCCTTCCTGCCCCAGATTCTGCAGCTTCTTCGGATACACCGCTTGCTTGCCCGCGACCTCGGACAGTTTTCGGCCGTAGGTATCCAGGGCCTTGCGATCGATCTCCGGCGAGTCACCGGGAATCCCGACATCCATGCGCAGGTCCGTACCGGCCGGCGCGCCGGGGCGCGGCCCGGCGCGAGGGGCTTCCGTGCGGGCACGGGAGGGTCCGCTAGCCGTCCCGCCGGGGCCCGGAAGCACGGGAGCGTTCCCGGAACGCGCTGCCGCGACCGCTTCCACGGAAACGGCGGGACGATCGATGGACACGGTCGGCCGTGTGACACGCGGCGCCGCTTCGGGTCGGACTGCTGCTGTCGGTGCAGGCGTTGGCGCCGGCGCCGGCATGGCGGCGTCCGCCGACGCGACCGGCGCTGGCACTGGTGGCGCCGCCGAAACAGTCGGGCGCTGCGCGGGTGCCGGCCTCGCGGCAGGGGCGGGCATGCGTTCGCTCGGCGTCGGCGTCACTGCGGGACGTGCAGGCACAGGCTCGCTCACGGGAGACTCCGCCTGAGCGGCGAGCGCCGGCTTGGCGGGCGCAGCCGGTGCGGGACGCGCAGCGACGTCCGGCGCAGGCGGTGCCACCGGGCGAGTCGGTGCGGGCGCACGAACCACTTCCGGCACCACTGCGCGCCGTGGGGCCGCGGCGTCAGGAATCGCGGCTGCCGGCGGCATGTCGGCCGGCGGCGCGGTGGCCACGGTCGGTCGCGACGGCGCGGGCACATCGGCATGCGGCGCGGGGCGCGGCTCCGGCGCCGGCCTTTCCGTAGTGAGCGACGGGCGAGCGGGTACCGGCAAGGCCTCCGGCAGGGTCGGCGCAACGGGGCGCGCCGGCGCGCTGACTTCCGGCCGTGCCTCGGCACGCAATTCGGCGCGGGGGGCCGGGCGCGCTTCCCGAGGCAGGGTCGGGGCTGCCACGGACGGCGCTCGCTCCGCAACGGCAGGCGGAAGCGTCGGCGGGGCCGTGGCGATCTTCGGCAAGGCCATTTCCGGCGTGGGGCGCGGCACGGCGGCCACCTCAGGCCGGGCGCGCAGCTCGGGGGCCGGGCGGGGCGGCGGTCGGAGGTCTGGTCCTGCCGCCGCGGGAGCTGGCGCGTGATCGCTCAACTTCGGAACTTCGGGGGCAGGAAGCGGCCTCGTCGGAGCCGTCAGCGATGGCTGGGCCTCGACCCGCGGCAGGGTCCGCGTCGTAGTCTTGAGCTCGGGGGCGGCAAGCGGCGCCAACTCCGTCCGGGCGACGAGCTTCGGAGGAACGGGCGCCGGCGGCTGGGATTTCTTCCGCGCCCTGGCTTCCTTGACGGACGCCGGCTTGGGTGGCGGCTTCTTCTCGGGGGGCGGAGGCGGTTGTGGAGGTGGCGGTGGAGGTGGCGGGAGCGGCTTTCGCTCGGGTTCGATCAGCCGGACGGTCACGACCTTCTTCTTCGCCTGCTCCGGAGGCTTCAGGAAGGCAAGAAAGGTGAGTGCAACCGCGTGCAGTGCCAGCGACCCGATCATGGCGCCGAGCAGTACAGGGTTCCGGTACCAGGGCGGGACGATCTCGTCGGACCGGCTGCTGTTGCCCGACGGCCGCTGCGCGCTCCCGTTAGACGCCGCCTTCATCACTCCGGACTTGGGCGCGCAATCTCATGAAAATCATGAGACCACATTGAGGATTTTTTCGATGGAACGCGAAGGGACATGCCGGACACTGGATACCCAGATGTTCTGCAATTTCGCCTCCGGCGCAAAGCGACGATCGCGCGGTGCCCGGGGTGGAAAAAAATGCTGCAGGACATCGGTAGTAGAAGGCGGCGCACAACAGCGCCGGAATCCCTGAACTCTATCATTCGGAGGTTGATATGTGGAACAAGCCTGAGTACACCGAAATGCGTTTCGGCTTTGAAGTCACGATGTACATCGCCAACCGCTAATTTCGCGGAAGGTGTCGACGAAAGCCCCGTTCGCGGGGCTTTCGTTTTCGGTGAACCGCATCGAATCCTGGAGTAACACGCCGTCATGAGAGTGCATGTCCTTGGCGCAGCCGCCGGCGGGGGCTTCCCGCAGTGGAACTGCAATTGCCCGAACTGCGACGGCCTTCGCAAGGGAACACTGCGCGCCACGGCGCGCACGCAGTCGTCCATCGCCGTGAGCGGGGAAGGCACCGACTGGGTCCTGTTCAACGCCTCGCCCGACATCCTTGCGCAGATCCGCGCTTTCCCGGCGCTGCAACCGGCGCGCGCGTTGCGCGACACCGGAATCAAGTCCGTGGTGCTGATGGACGGCCAGATCGACCACACCACCGGCCTGCTCATGCTGCGCGAAGGCAAGCCGCTCGAGCTCTACTGCACGGACATGGTCCGTGAAGACATGACCACCGGCAACCCGCTGTTCAACATCCTCGGGCACTACTGCGGCGTCAACTGGCACCGTCTCCCGATCGAGGCCGGCAACCGCTTCGATGTGGTCGGCGGCCAGCACCTCGAATTCACCTCGGTGGCGCTGAAGAGCAAGGCGCCGCCCTACTCGCCTCATCGGGACAACCCGCACGAGGGCGACAACGTCGGCATGCGCATCCGCGACACGCGCACGGGCCGCAGCGTGTTCTATGCGCCCGGGCTGGGCGAGATCGAGCCGCATCTGAAGCCCTACCTCGAGCAGGCAGACTGCGTGATGGTCGACGGCACCTTCTGGACCGACGACGAGATGGTGCAGCTCGGCATCTCGAAGAAGCGCGCCCGAGACATCGGGCACCTGCCGCAGTCCGGGCCCGGGGGCATGATCGAGGTACTTCGCGCGCTTCCGGCGAAGCGAAAGATCCTCATCCACATCAACAACACCAATCCGATCCTCGACGAGGATTCCCCGCAGCGTGCCGAGCTCGCGCGCGCCGGGATCGAAGTGGCCTTCGACGGCATGGATATCGAAATCTAGAAGGACGATCCGACATGGGCGCAGCCGAGAACCTGCCGTGGACCCGCGAGGAATTCGAGCAGCAGATCCGCGCGAAGGGCAGCCGCTATCACATCTTCCACCCCTACCACGTGGCCATGAACAGCGGCCGCCTGACGCGGGCCCAGATCCAGGGATGGGTGTGCAACCGCTTCTACTACCAGATCGCCATCCCCATCAAGGACTCCGCGATCATGGCCAACATGCCCGACCGGGACCATCGACGACTGTGGATCCAGCGCATCATCGACCACGATGGCACTCAAGGTGACGAAGGGGGCATCGAAGCCTGGCTGACACTCGCGGACGCGGTCGGTATCGATCGCAGGGACGTCACATCCCTGGAGCACGTGCTGCCCGGCGTGAAGTTCGCGGTGGACGCCTACATCAACTTCGCTCGCACCCGTCCCTGGCAGGAGGCGGTCTGCTCCTCCCTCACCGAACTGTTCGCGCCTGAGATCCACAAGGAACGTCTTGCGAACTGGCCGCAGCACTATCCGTGGATCGATCAGGCGGGCTATGCCTATTTCCGCAAGCGGCTGTCCGAAGCGCGGCGCGATGTCGAACATGGCCTGCGCGTGACCCTCGAGTATTTCCAGACCCGCGAACAGCAGAAGCGCGCCCTCGACATCGTGCAGTTCAAGCTCGACGTCCTTTGGACCATGTGTGACGCGATGATGGTCAACTACGGCATCGGCGACAAGGCGGAGAGCTGAGATGGCTGCTCCCCGGCGCGTCCCCTTCGATCATGACGCCCCCCTCGCGCTCGCGAAGTATTACCGCTTCCAGTGGGAACCGGCACAGGACATGCACGTGCTGCTCTACCCGGAAGGCATGGTGAAGCTGCCCGGCAGCGCGGGGGAAATCATGAAGCGGGTGGACGGTGCCCGCACTCTCAACGCGATCGTGGCAGACCTCGAAGCCGCGTTCCCCGGCGCGCCGGACCTGCGCGCCGATGTCGTCGATTTTCTGGAGGTTGCCCATGGCAACGGATGGATCCGCCCCGCGACTGACTAGCAAGCCCCATTGGCTGAATGCAGAGCTCACCTACAAGTGTCCTCTGCACTGCGTGTTCTGCTACAACCCGGTCGACTATGCCAAGTTCGGCCCCGAGCTCACCACCGCGGAATGGGTGAACGTGCTGCGCCAGGGGCGGGAACTCGGCCTGGTGCAACTGGGCCTGTCGGGCGGCGAGCCGCTCATGCGCGACGACCTGGAAGAGATCATCGCGGAGGCCGGCCGGCTGGGCTACTACACCAACCTCATCACTTCCGGCATCGGCCTCACGGAAAAGCGCATTGCCGCCTTCAAGGAAGGCGGACTGAACCATATCCAGCTCTCGTTCCAGGATTCCACCCGCGAGATGAACGACTGGATCTCCAGCACGAAGACCTTCGAGCTGAAGAAGCGCGCGGCGGAACTGATCCAGAAGTACGACTACCCGATGGTGTTCAACTGCGTGATGCACCGGCACAACCTCGATCACACGCAGCAGATCCTGGAAATGGCGGAGACGCTCGGTGCGGAGTTCGTCGAACTCGCCAACACGCAGTTCTATGCGTGGGCCATGGAGAATCGTGAGCAGCTGATGCCGACGAAGGACCAGCTCGTCCGTGCGGAAGCCGTCACGAATGCCTTCCGCGAACGCGTGGGCGACAAGATGAAGATCTACTTCGTCCACCCGGACTACTACGAGTCACGCCCGAAGGCCTGCATGAACGGGTGGGGGTCGATCTTCCTGAATGTCGCGGCTGACGGTGTGGCGCTGCCGTGCCACGAGGCCCGGATGCTGCCGGGCATCACCTTCCCGAACGTGAAGGACCATGACTTGTCGTGGATCTGGAACGACTCGCCCGCGTTCAACACCTACCGCGGCGACGGCTGGATGAAGGAGCCCTGCCGCACCTGTCCGGAAAAGGAAAAGGATTTCGGCGGCTGCCGCTGCCAGGCCTTCCAGCTGACCGGCGACGCGACGAACACCGATCCGGTGTGCGACCTGTCGCCGAACCACCACCTGATCACGGAAGCGGTCGAGCGAGCCCAGAAGCCGCAGTTGCCGGCCAACGTGAAACCCATCGTGTTCCGCGACGACAAGAACTCGCGACTGCTGTCACCGCGAAAGGCCGACGCTGAACCGATTTCCTGAGGCGGGCGGACTCCGGCCGCGGGTGGCCGGGCACGAACGAGAACAGGGCGCCTCCACGGAGGCGCCCTTTGCATATCAGTGGTGGTGATGTCCGCCGGCGCCGTGCACGTGCCCGTGCGAGATCTCCTCATGGGAGGCCTTGCGGACCTCCGTCACGGTGCAGGAAAACTGCACACTCTTGCCGGCGAGAGGATGGTTGGCGTCCACGACCACCGTGTCCGCGGTGACGTCGGTCACGGTGTAGACCATGACCTGCTGGGACTCCTGGGACGTGCCGTGGAACTGCATGCCGACGGCAACATTCGTGGGGAACAGATCGCGCTTCTCGACACGGATGAGTCCGGCGTCGTACTCCCCGAACGCGTCCTCCGGCTCGAGCTTCAGGACGAACGCATCACCCTTGGACTTGCCTTCGAGTTCCGCTTCGACACGAGGGAAGATCCCGTGATAGCCGCCGTGGAGGTAGGTCATCGGCTCGTCGGCCTTCTCCAGCACGGCGCCCTCGGCGTCGAGCAGTTCATAGCGCAACGAAACCACGGTGTTCTTCGCAATGGCAGTACTCATCTCATCCCCTTGACCACGTTCAGCACTTCCTGGGCATGACCGCGCGGCGCGACCCCATACATCGCGCGCGCGATACGTCCCCGTTTGTCGATGACGAAGGTCGAGCGCTGCACGCAGTGCTTGCGCCCGCCTTCGAATTCCTTTTCCACCAGCACGCCGTACTGCGCGCAGACCTCGCCTTCGGGGTCGGACAGCAGTTGCAGGTCGAGACCATGCTTGTCCCGGAACGCCCCGTGCGAAAGGCAGTCGTCCCGGCTCACGCCGAGCACGATCGCGTCGAGTTTCCTGAATGCGCTTTCCCGCTCGCTGAAGTCGATCGCCTCGATGGTGCACCCCGGCATGTCGTCCTTGAGGTAGAAGAACAGCACCACGTTATGCTTGTCGAGAAGCGAATCGAGACTCACCATTTCCATCTCGGCATCCGGCAAGTCGAAGCGGGGCGCGGGGTCACCTTCCTTCAACATGTAACGCACGCTCCCTGGATGTCCGCCTGGCAACATCTCGATCGATTCTAACTGAAATACCCCGAGCAACTCTCCACTCCAATGACACCACGCGAACACCGCGCTCGCCCGGGCGCATCCCCCGCAGAACGCGCTCGACTGCTGGGCGGCCTCACCCCTGCACAGTTTCTGCGCACGCATTGGCACCGGCATCACCACCTGATCCGCGAGGCGCTCCCGGGCTTCGAAGGATTCCTCGATCGCAACAGGATGTTCGAGCTCGCCTGCCGTGACGACGTGGAGTCACGACTCGTGGTCCGTGACGGCCGGCAATGGTCCCTCGACTACGGCCCCTTCCGCCGCAAGGACCTGGCGCGTCTGCCGGCCCGCAACTGGACACTGCTCGTCCAGGGCGTGGACCTGCACCTCGATGAGGGTGCCCGCCTGCTGTCGCGATTCGACTTCGTTCCGCGGGCTCGTCTCGACGACCTCATGGTGAGCTATGCGGCGCCAGGAGGGGGCGTGGGCCCGCACTTCGATTCGTACGACGTCTTCCTGCTGCAGGGTCCCGGCCGGCGCCGCTGGCGCATCAGTGCACAGACCGACCTGGATCTGCGGTCCAACCTGCCCCTGCGCATCCTGCGCCGCTTCCTGGCGCAGGACTCCTTCGTGCTCGGGCCCGGGGACATGCTCTACCTGCCCCCGAGGTTTGCGCACGAGGGCACGGCTGTGGATGAGTGCCTGACTTACTCCATCGGGTTTCGCGCCCCCTCGCACAGCGAGCTGGCCCAGGAATTCCTCCATGACCTGGCAGACGGACTGGACCTTCCCGGTCGCTATGCCGATCCGGGACTCACGCCCAGCCGGCACCCGGGTCGCCTGCCCTCCCGGCTGGTGGATGCCGCGGAAGATCAGCTCCGACGCGTGCGTTGGCAGCGGCGCACTCTGGAGAGCTTTCTGGGGCGCTATCTCTCGGAACCGAAACGCGACGTCGTGTTCGAGCCACCCGCCGACGCCCCATCCGTCGCGGGCGTACGCAAGGCGTTGTCCCGCGGCGGCGTCCGGCTGCATCGCAAGTCCCGGCTGCTCTATTGCCCAGGGAGCGCGTTCATGAACGGGGAGGTCTACCGCTTCCCGCGGGGCGTGCCGTCCTGGCTGGTGGCGCTGGCGGATCGGGGCGAAGTCCTGCGGCCGGACCCTTCCCCTGCAGGCCTCGAACTGATCCGGGAGTGGCTCGGCCATGGCTTCGTCGTCCTGGTGACGGACTGAGCCGCGGGCACGGGATTCGCACGGATTGCCCGATTTCTCGGGAGGGAGCCAAAGTGACCGACACCGCATCCATCCAGATCCGCAGCACGCTGACCAGCTTCGCCGAACTCGATACGTCAGTCACTGCCGTAGTCGCGGCCGCCAGACGCAAACTGCTGATCTTCGACCGGTCGTTGAACAGGACGTGGGACAGCCCTGCCCGGATCGACGCCCTCAAGGCATTCTGCCTCGCCAACGCGCGGAACGAGTGTCGGGTGGTCGTCCACGATACCGCCGCCCTGCGCCGGGATTGCCCCCGTTTCGTCTCGCTCGCGATGCGGTTCGCCCACGTCATTTCCCTCCGGGAGACGCGGGAAGAGGCCAAGCATGCCCGCGACTCGCTCGTCATCGCGGACGATTGCCATCATGTCCACCGTTTCCACGAAGACCACGCCCGTGCCGCGTTCGCCCTGAATGATCCGGAGCCCACGGTCGCGCTGGTAGGTCGATTCCAGGAACTCTGGGAAGCCTCGGACCCTGCGAGCAGCGGCTCGACCCTCGGCCTTTGACACGCCTCCAGCCCCGTCGGAGCCCTCGGGCTGGCGTGCCGCTCGGAGAACCCTGTCTTTTGAAAAAAAAAGCGTATTTACTGCTGGCAATAGTTTGTAACTCACTGTTACAATCCGTTGCATCTGAGGTACGAGGGCTCGGTAACGCCCGAAACCGAAGGATATTCAGGACTCGAATTCACCGATCTCAAAGGACAGGACTCGCCATGACTCGCTCTCTCCTCCTCGCCGCGATGCTCGCGGTTGCTCTCTCCGCCTGCGGCAAGAAAGAAGAAGCTGCTCCGCCGCCCCCGCCCGCTCCCTCCGAACCGGCTCCGGCCGCTCCCGCCGCCCCGGCTGCGGATGCCGCTGCTCCCGCCCCGGCCGCTCCCGCCGACGGCGCTGCCGCTCCCGCCGCCCCGGCTGCGGACGCCGCTGCCCCGGCCGCTCCCGCCGAGCAGAAGCCGGAAGAGAAGAAGTAATCGCGGCGGGCCTTGTGCCCGCTTCGCGACGAACCGGCCCGGTCATCGGGCCGGTTTTTTTTCGTCTGTTGTCCGGAAGGCGGGCACGTTGCCCGGGATCACAGCCAGGACCACCAAGGCCGGGTGACGGGACAGTGCAATCACCATGGATGTCCACGGCATCCGGAGTGCGGTGCGTCACCGCGAACCGCCCGCTGACTGCAGATCTGACCTAAACGTTCCGCCAGTCGAGACCGTCGGCCTGGTCGGCCACGCCGATCCAGTCCGGGGTACACCCCAGCGCGTCAGAAAGAGCCTGCCGGGCGAGGTCGGGCGTGTTGTTCTGCTGGGAAAGATGTACCGCCACGAGGTGCTTCAGACGCGTACGGTCGAGTGCCGCCAGCAGGGTCGCGGCGGAGGCATTGTCCAGATGGCCCAGCCGTCCTCCCACCCGCTCCTTGAGAGACGCCGGGTACGGCCCGCCCCAGAGCATGTCGCGATCGTGATTGCATTCGAGCGCCAGGGCGTCGCAGCCGGACAGCATGACTTCGACGTGCCTCGTGCTCTCGCCCACGTCCGTCAGGACGCCCAGACGGACCGCACCGTCCGAAAACACGTATTGAGCAGGCTCGCCGGCGTCATGGGGAACAGGGAACGGCTGCACGAGCACGTCGCCCACCGCAAAGGGCCGGAAGCCCTCGACGAGTCGAACATCGACGCCGCCCAGTAGCGCAGCCGATTCTCGCAGCGTGCCGTGAGTGATCCAGACGGGAAGCTTGAACCGCCTCGCCAGGCGACCCACCCCGCCGACGTGATCATCGTGTTCGTGGGTCACGACGATCGCGCTCAGGTCCTCCGGGCTCAGTCCGAGACGCGCCAACCGGAAAACGGTGTCCTTGAGCGTGAAGCCACAGTCGAGCAGCACTCGGGACCCGCCAACCTCAATGACGAGCCCGTTGCCCTGACTGCCGCTTCCGAGATACGCGAATCGCATGGGACGGGATGGAAACCCGGTATCCGCCGGCGCTCGCCGAGAACTTCGAAACAGCTACTTCAGCTGTTCCACCAGCAGGGCAAGAATGCGCTTGGCGGTGTCACTGTCATCGGCGGTACCCGCGCCGTTCAGAACCTTGACCTGCGTTCCCGCCGCGCCCGTGGACTGCTGCGAGCCGCTCACCTGAATCCGATACTGCTCGGGCCCCCTCTTTTCGTCGCTCTTCCAGAAGGCCAGGCGCGACATGCCCGCGCGCTTCGGGGGTTCCGCTTCGGGGTCCTGGTAGCGGACAAAATAGAGGCCCTCGGCCCGATTCTGGTCCTCGACCATGAACCCCACGCGATCGAGCGCGAGTCCCACCCGGCGCCAGGCGCGGTCGAAGCCGTCCGACAATGCCACGGCACTGCCACTGTCCGCCCGCACGAGACTCGCCCGCACCGGTGTCGCATCGGCCGCCTGCGCCGCCACCCGCAACTCCGGTTCCGGCATGCCAAGGCGAATGGCAAGGCGGGTCAGCATCATCGCTTCGAGTTCCGGGTCGGACGGCCGCAACTGCCAACGCGTGTTCGTATCGCGTTCACGGAAGTAGACCTCGGCCATGCCCTTGTGACTGACGTAGACCTCGGTGGAGCCGTCTGCGCCGCGCTCGATACGCGCCCGGTACTTGTCGCGTTCGGGCAGGGAAACGACGGAATCGAGCGCACGATTGAGAAATCCTGTGAGGCCCCCCACGGGAATGCGGGCGCGGTTCTCGGCCCAGTCGGTTTCCATGTAGCCGATCTTCGGATCGGCCTCCGTCAGCACGAAACCGCTCTCCTGCCAGAAATCCCGCACGAGCAGCCACACCTGTTCGGGCGGCAGCTTCACCACGAGCCAGCGCTGCACGCCACCACGCTCCATTCGCACACGTTCGGAGGTGGGCAGCACGCCCGCAGCAACCGGGGTAGCAGCCCGGGCCGCACCGCGCTCCTGCTGATACTCCGTGAATGTGGCCCCTTTCTCTCCACGAGCCTCGGGCACGGAGAAACGCGAGTCCGCGGTAGGCGCAGCGAGATCCGGCGGAATCTCGAGCGGCGGCATCTTTGTTGCCGATTTGTAGTCGATCTTCTTGCCCTGGAACACACCGGAACAGCCGGCCACGAGCAGGAGAGCGATCGCTGAAAAGGCTGCGGACCGCAGCCCGGGAAGAGACGACAGGAGAGAGTTTCGGGTCATTGAGGACTCAGGCAGGGGCCAGGGCCGAGACGATGCCGGCCTGCCGCATCGCATCGCGCAGGGCGGCGTGATACTGGCTCGCGAGGGGCGTCATCGGCAGACGCAGGCCCGATCCGACCAGGCCCATCTGCTGCAGCACCCACTTCACCGGGATCGGGTTGGCCTCGAGGAACAGGTTCTTGTGCAAACCCATCAGTCTGTCATTGATTGCGCGGGCGGCCTTGAGGTTCCCGCCCAGCGCGGCATCGCACATCTCGCGCATCGCCCGCGGCGCCACGTTGGCCGTCACGGAGATGACGCCGTGACCGCCGAGAAGCATCAGCGCGAGGCAGCTGCCGTCGTCTCCGCTGTACACCGCGAAATTCGGGGGCAGGCGACGCAGGAGATCCGCGCCGCGCTCCACGTTGCCGGTGGCATCCTTGATGCCGACGATGTTGCGAACCTGCGCCAGCCGCACCGTGGTGTCGTTGTGCAGATCGGCCACCGTCCGTCCCGGGACGTTGTAGAGGATCATCGGCAGGTCAACGGCTTCCGCGATGGCGCGGAAATGCTGGAAGAGTCCTTCCTGCGACGGCTTGTTGTAGTAGGGGACGACAGACAGGGCCATGTCCGCGCCGGCGGATTTGGCGTAACGCTGCAGTTCGATCGCCTCGGACGTGCTGTTGGCCCCCGTGCCGGCGATGACCGGCACGCGCCCGCGCACCTGCTCGACCGCCACGCGGATGAGCTCGCAATGCTCGTCGAAGTCGACCGTAGGGGACTCACCCGTGGTGCCCACGGCCACGATGCCGTTGGTGCCCTCGGTGATATGGAATTCGATCAGCCTGCGAAACGCATCGAGGTCGAGGCTGGCATCGTCGCGCATCGGCGTCGCGATGGCGACCAGACTTCCGGTAAGCATTCTCACTCCCCTCGAAAACCCCGGATTCTACCCGAAGCACTCACGAAAACCCGCCCTGCGCATGCGATAGCAGCAAGCCTCACTCCCGTCTCGCGGCGATGCGTTGAACCATGGCGGGGCGCGGCTCGGCGATCTCGATGTCCTCGAACGCCACCACGCGAAGCACGCCGCGAACGAGTTCGAGCAGTTCCCCCGGACGCAGCAGGAAATCCGGATTGGACGGCTTGCCGAAGCGCTCGTTGCCCGCCGCGAAGGTTTCGTACAGGAGCCATCCACCCGGCGCGACGGCCTCCACGAGCGTCCGCAGGAGCGGCCGGTGCAGGTAGTTCGTGACCACCACCGCGTCGAACCGGCGCTCACCGAGAGGCCAAGGTCCGCCCTCGATGTCGGCAACCAGCACCTCGATCCCCGCATTCACGCCTGGAAGCCGCGCAATGCCGGGGTCCCGATCGACACCGAGCACGCGATGTCCGCGACCGGCAAACCACTCGCAATGCCGCCCGCCACCGCAGGCCACGTCGAGAACCCGTCCTTCCGGCAGGACTGCCACACCCCACCGGACGATCCACGGTGACGGTCCGCCGATGCTTCCGTGGATCGCGCTCATGGCACCGGGCGCAGCTGTTCCAGCACGCGCATCATCGCGCCCGCGCTGGCGTGGGAAAGCGTATCGATCATCGGGACGATCAGCGGAAGGGACCAGTAGAACATGAGGAACCCGAGCGCGAGGGTGATCGGAAAGCCGACGGCGAACAGATTGAGCTGAGGCGCGGCCCGGGTGAGGATGCCGACCGCGACGTTGGCCGCGAGCAGTGCGCCGACGACCGGGAGCGACATCGTGAGACCCGATCGGAAGATCTCGCCGCCCCACAGCACGAGCGTGCGGAAGCCGAGTGCCGCGATCGGCTCCGGCGCCATGGGCAGTGTGCGAAAGCTCTCGGCCAGCGCCTGAAGGAAGACGTAGTGCCCGTTGGACGCAAGCAGCGTCAGGATCGCCACCAGACCGTAGAACTGCGCGACCACCGGCGTCTGCCCCGAACCCTGAGGATCGAAGAACACAGCAAAGCCCAGGCCGATCTGCAGACCGGCGAGCTGACCGGCCATTTCGGCCGCGGCGACGGCAATGCGCGCGACGAAACCCATTGCGACACCGATCACGATCTGCTGGAGCAGCAGCAGAATGCCCGCCGCGGAGACTGCGGAGACTGGCGGCGGGGCGGGCACCGTCGGCGCGATCAGGATCGCGATGAGCACGGACAACGCGATCTTTACGCGAAAGGGGATCGTCCGGTTCCCCAGCACCGGCTCCACGGCAATGAAGGCGGCAATGCGGATGAACGGCCAGCCGATCGCCGTGAGCAGCGTCTCGAACTGGGCAACGGTGAGGCTGATCATGCGCGCCCGCGCGTCAGCCGACCATCTGCGGAATCGACGTGAGGATGCGCCGCGTGAAGTCGACCATCACGGTGAGCATCCACGGCCCCGCGAGCAGGATCACGAGAAACATCGCCAGCAGCTTCGGGATGAACGACAGGGTCATCTCGTTGATCTGGGTGGCGGCCTGGAAGATGCTGATCACGAGTCCGACGACCAGCGCCGTGAGCAGCAGCGGTGCGGAAACCATCATGAGCACCTCGAGCGCCTGCTGGATGAGGGTGATGACCGACTCGGGTGTCATGGCTCGGATTCTCCGTGGGGCGCGGGCATCACCGCGTCAGACATAGAAACTGCGGACGAGCGAACCGATGAGCAGGTTCCACCCGTCCACCAGCACGAACAGCATCAGCTTGAACGGCAGCGAGATGATGACCGGCGAGAGCATCATCATCCCCATCGACATGAGCACGCTGGAGACGACCAGGTCGATGATCAGGAACGGAATGAACACCACGAAACCGATCTGGAATGCGGTCTTCAGCTCGGAAATCACGTACGCGGGCACGAGCACCTTCATGGCGACATCGTCAGGTCCCTTGGGCTGCTCCGAGCGCGAGAGCTGCACGAACAGCGCGAGATCGGACTCGCGCGTCTGCGTCATCATGAAGGCCTTGAGCGGGACCGCAGCCTTGTCGATCGCCTCCTGGAACGGAATCTTCTCGTCGGAGAAAGGCTTGTAGGCCTCCGTGTAGACGCGGTCGAACACCGGCGCCATGACGAAGAAGGTAAGGAACAGGGACAGTCCCACGAGAACCTGATTGGGCGGGGTCTGGATGGTGCCCATCGCCTGCCTGAGCAGCGACAGCACGATGATGATGCGCGTGAAGCTCGTCATCATCAGCAGGATCGCGGGCAGGAACGTGAGCGCCGTGAGGAACAGCAGCGCCTGCAGCGAGAGCGAGTAGGTCTGGGTCCCGCCGGGTCCGGGCGAGGATGTCACCGTGGGCAGGCCCGCCTGCGCGAAGGCAGCGTCGGCGGCGAGAAAACTCAGTGCGAGAAATAGGAGTGCCCGGGGCTTCATGCCGCCGGATTATCCCCGAAACGCCGGGCTGCCGCTCGCTGCGCGATGACCCGGCTCAGCAGACCCCGGGGCGATGCATCAGGACATCCGTCAGCGCGATTCGCGCCCTGCGAGCCATTTGGCGACGAGCCCGTCGGGCGAGGCCGCAATCGACGGTGTCGAGCCGGCATCGGCCGGTCGGGGCATCGTATGCAGGGCATTGACCTGCGTGGATGTCACGCCGAGAACCAGCCATTGATCACGGACTTCCACCACCACCACTTTTTCCTTGGGCCCGACATGCACCCCGCCGACGACGCGCACCGGTCCGCCGCCATGGCGCACCCCCGGCAGATACCGGCGCGCGAGCCAGGCAGCCACGCCGATCGCGACCATGACAAGCGCGAGACCGAATAGAACCTGGAACAGGGAAGTAAGACTGCCGGCCGGCGTGAGAGACGGTGGCGGGTCCGCCGCGCAGGCCAGCGCGGGCGCGAGCGACGCCCACGGCAGCGCAGTGGCGCGGCGGCGGTTCATCGGTTGAGGCCGCGCAGGCGTTCCTCGGGGGTAATGATATCGGTCAGGCGGATGCCGAACTTGTCGTTCACCACCACGACCTCGCCCTGAGCGATCAGACAGCCGTTCACCAGGACGTCCATGGGCTCGCCCGCGAGCGCATCGAGTTCCACCACGGAGCCCTGCGCGAGCTGCAGCAGATTGCGGATGGCGATCTTGGTCCGGCCCAGCTCGACGGTGAGCGTGACCGGGATGTCCATGATCATCTCGATCTTGTTGGGCATCACCCCGCCGAGGGCGTCCGGCTTCAGTTCCTGGAACACGCCGGCGGGCTTCACCACCGGCGACGGCTCCGCGGCCTCAGCGGTTGAGGTCTGCTGTTCGGCGAGCGCCGCCGCCCAGTCGTCGGCCGAGATGTCGTCCTGCTCTTCGTCAACCATGCCCTTCTCCTTCGGCGTCGTCAGAGGGCATCATGATGCTCTCGACCTTGAGCGCGTACTGCCCGTTCGCCACTCCGTACTTGCACTGGGCCACGGGGATGCCGTTGACCTTGGCGGCCACCGTGTCGGGAATGTTGATGGAGATCACGTCTCCCACCTCGAGTTCCGAGAGTTCTCTCAGCGTCAGGTTGGCCGTGGCGAGATCGGCCACGAGGTCCACCGAAGCGTCCTGGACCTGCCGCGTCATCAGCTTCACCCAGCGCAGGTCAGCCTCCGCGCGATCGGCCTGGAAGCTGCTGTAGATCAAGTCGCGGATCGGCTCGAGAGTGGAGTATGGCAAGCACACGAACACGTCGCCACCGCCGCTTCCCAGATCCACCGAGAAGCTCGCGCTCACGACGACCTCCGTGGGCGTGCAGATGTTCGCGAACTGGGTATTCATCTCCGAACGGACGAACTCGAACTTGAGAGGGTAGACGGGTTCCCAGGCCTTGCGGAACTCCTCGAACACCACGTCGAGCAGCCGGCGGATCACCCGCTGCTCGGTCGGCGTGAAGTCACGCCCCTCGATGCGGGTGTGGATCTGACCCGAGCCGCCGAAGAGATGGTCCACCACCTGGAAAACGAGAGTCGGCTCCATGATGATGAGACCCGATCCTCGCAACGGCGTGGCATGCACCACATTGAGGTTGGTCGGAACGACCAGATTCCGGATGAAGTCGCTGTACTTCTGCACCTTGATCGGATTGATCGCGATCTCGGCGTTGCGGCGCATAAAGTTGTAGAGGCCGAGCCGGAACAGCCGGGCGAAGCGCTCGTGAATGAGTTCCAGCGTGGGCATGCGCCCACGGACGATTCTCTCCTGGCGGCCGATGTCATAGGAGCGCACGCCACCGGCGTCGCCTTCCTGTGATGTGTCCTGGTCCGGTTCTCCGGTGACACCTCGAAGCAGCGCATCGACTTCTTCCTGGGAGAGGATATCGTCGGCCATCCGCCCCTACTGTATGACGAAGGACGTGAGCAGCACGTCCATCGCCCCCTTCTTCGGCACGGACTTCATCTCCATGCCTTGCGGGGGGCGCTTGTACATGCCCAGAGGTTTGTTGACCGCGTCGCGGATTTCGACCCGCAGACGGTTCTTGCCTTCCACCGAATTCAGTTCCTCCACCTTCTTGCTGCTGAGGATCAGCAGGATGCCGTTGCGGATCTCGGGCAGGTGCAGCTTGATCTTGTCCGCGATCTCGGGTCCCGACACTTTCACGTCGATGCCCACCTGGAGGTAGCGGTCGGCCGCTTCGCTGGCGATGTTGACGACGAACGGTTCGAGAGTCGCGTACACAGGCGGCTTCTTCTTGCCTTCGTCCTCGTGCTCTTCCTCTTCCGCATGCTCGTCAGCCGCCTCTTCACCGTGTTCGCCGTCTCCGCCTTCGTCCTGCGTCTCGGAGACCTCTGCGCTGTGTTTGGCTTTCGCGCCCTTGCCCTTCTTCTTGCCACCCATCAGGAAGAACGCGGCCCCGCCACCGGCTGCAAGCACCACCACCAGTGCTGCCACGATGATGATGACCATTTTCTTCTTCTTGCCGCCGCCTTCCGCGGGAGCGCCGTCCACGACGGTCGCCGTAGCTGCCTTTGCCGACATGTTTCCCTCGACTCGTTAAGGAGTTAGAACCAACATGTCATCGGCGTAAACTGGCCCGCCTGCAGTGGAATTCGACGCGCAGGGGACGATTTTCAGGCGGCTTGAGCAAACTCCTTAAAAAACAAACAGCTCTATCGGCAACTTTAGGTGCTTTTGGAGCTTTGCGCAAGAACTCCCGCCCAGGGCTCGAATTCCTCTGTCCGATGGCATCGGAAACGCCCGGCCGGACACTGCCTCGACTCCGGTCCGCCGGACCGGGTTCCGGCTCTCATCCACACCCGGCACGCGGGTTTTCGCGATTCGGGACTGCCTATGGAGCGAACGAACCATGAATCCTGCCGACGCCCCCGCCCGATGGACTCGCCGCCAACTCCTCGCAGCCGGTGCGGCAGCGCCGATCGTCGGGTTGATCCCGGCAGCCCGCGCCGCAGCAAGTCCGCCGGCGACCCTGGTCGTCTCGGACGATTCCTGCCGCTGGCACACGCCGCCGGAGTGGCATCAGGAGCAGGCCGATCGGCTCGACGCCGTGCTGACCGCGATCGCACCGCTTGCCGAAGCCGGACGGATTCGCAGGCAGGACGGGCGGCCCGCGACCGAGGCCGATCTCAGGCTTGTGCACACCGGGAGCTACCTGAATGTGGTCCGGCGGGACATCGCCGAGGGCAGCGGCGAGCTCAGCACGGGCGACACCCGCCTCTCCGCGCGCTCGTACGAAGCGTCAGCTGCGGCAGCCGGATGCGGCATCGTTGCCGTCGATGCAGTACTGGCCGGTCGGACGCGCAACGCGTTCTGCGCGGTCCGGCCGCCCGGTCATCACGCTTCGGCGCAACGGGGGATGGGGTTCGGGATCTTCAACACGATCGCCATCGCTGCCCGTCACGCGCAGCGGCGCCACGGGGTCGCACGCATCCTCATCATCGACTGGGATGTGCATCACGGCAACGGCACGCAGGCGACGTTCTGGACGGACGGCGGCGTGCTCTTCTTCGACACGCATCAGCATCCCTGGTACCCGGGGACCGGCATGGCCGGAGAGACGGGCGAAGGCCCGGGGGCGGGTCTGATCGTGAACCGCCCTCTGCCGGAGGGCTCGGGACGTACCGAGGTGCTCTCGCTCTATCGCGAGTCGCTGGTACCGGCGGCGGACCGGTTCCGTCCGGAACTCGTACTGATCTCGGCGGGCTTCGATTCCCGCCTGGGAGACCCGCTCGGGCGATTCACGCTCGTCGAACCGGACTTTGCAGAGATGACGCGGATCGTGCTGGACATCGCCGACCGCCATGCGGGCGGCCGGTGCGTCTCGATCCTGGAGGGTGGCTACAACCTGGAAGGACTGGGCAGCGCGGCGGCTGCCCATGTGACCGAACTCGCCCGCGCCTGAGTCCGGCGCGGACGGGGATCAGGCGAAGAGGTCGACTGCGCGCATTCCGGAGACCGGGCCGTTCCAGAGCACCTCTCCGGCGCCGCGAACCTCGCCCACCGCGGCAACCTCGCGGGATCGGCCGGATCCGCGCCCTTCCCTCTCGGGCGCCTGCCGGTCGTTCGACCGCGCATCGCTGCCCACGAACACGTTGCCCAGGCCAATGCCCGCTTCAGCGAGTGCTTCGGTAAGTCGAGGCACGGCGGCCTGGATGGCTTCGCGCACCGGGGCATGCGCAGAAAAGAACGACACCGTCGCCTGGTCGCCCTGGATGCTCACCTTGATATCCACGGGTCCCAGGCTCGGCGGATTGATCTGCAGTTCTGCGGTGGGCTGCCGACCCTGGACCAGCACCGTCACGTTGTCCGCGAGCGCGTTGTTCCACCCGGGAGCCGACAGTGGTAGCGCAATGGCGGGCTTTGCCACGGAAGTGTCGGCCGACTTGTTCTGCACCGATGCGGTCGCCGCCGTCGCTTCCGGATTGGATGGCGCCGCGATCCGAGTGACGGCCACGTCGCTGCCGATGGCACTCGCCGATGCGAGCTTGATCGGCTTCCTGTCGTCGGTTTCCGATTCGATCGCACCGACGATCGCCGCAAACGAGATGTCTTCGTCCGACGCCCCGGGCCTGGCGGAGGCCGGATCTTCCAGCGCAGACAACCTGGTCGGCAGCGCCTTGACTGCGCCCTGGGTCTCGGACGCTGCGTTGTCGAGTGCGGCGATGAGGTTCGCATCCGATGGCGGATCGTCCGAAACCTCGCCCGCATCGACGCGGACTGCGCTGCGCAGGGCCACGAAGTTCGCGGTGGCATCCGGGCCGACATTGAGGGTCAGCAGGGAGGCGAGATCCGCCGGTTGCACCGCCGCAGCCGTTTCAGCGGTGGGCTCCGCAGAGGCCGCCGAGGCTTCCGCCGAGGCGGAACCGTCGGGCTTCCCGGCCATTTCCGACTTCAGGACCTGCTGGAAGCTTTGGCCGTCGGCGGTTTCCGCTGGGGCCGATGAAGCGGGTTCTGCCGCGGGCGAGGCGGCAATCTTCGCCGGCTGGGCGGCGGCGGGCGGCAAGAGCATTCCTTCTGGCATCGCTAACTCCTTGTTACTGGGCGTTTGCCGGAGATATTGGCAATCGCCGTGCCAAAGGAATCGGCGTGGCGGCGTCGGTCAGGCGGCGGGGTCCGTGTCCCCGCGATTGCGGCGTGAAGCGAACTCGTCCTGCTGCTTCTGGTCCTGCCGGGATTCCACCTGCATCTGGGCATCCGCGTGCCGGTCCGCCAGAACATCGAACGCCTGCTCCCGCTGACGCTGTTCCATCCATAGTGCGCGGGCAGCTTCCCAGGTCGCGGCAAGCCGCTGGACATCGGTGACCTGGGCTGCGATGGCCTGATCGAGTCGCGCGATGAACCCGTCGAAATCACGCAATCGCGACGCGGTCGTTCCGGCGCTCAATGCCGCCGCCTTCTGCTCCAGGTACTCGCTACGGTAGCCCCGCAGTTCCTCGAGCTTGATCTCCGCGGCACGCTTGCGCTCTCCGTGGCGGCGCAACGCCGTCGCAGCGTCCTCGGTGCGCTTCTGCAGGACGCCGCGCACCGGTTCCAGCGGAAACGGCTTCATCCTTCGACCCCCGGACTGTCGATCAGCAGGGCCGCGAGCGCCGACGTGCTCGCCCGGTAGTCGGAGCGCTCGCCGACATCCTGGCGCAGATACGCGAACAACCGGTCGCGCAGACGCAGCGCCTCGTCGACATCGGGGTCCGCGCCGCGCACGTAGGCACCGACATTGATGAGATCGCGACTGCGGCGGTAGGCGGAGTAGAGGCGACGGAAGCGACGGATGCGGATGAGGTCCGCCTGGGTCACGATCTCGGTCATGGCGCGGCTGATCGACGCCTCGATGTCGATCGCGGGATAGTGCCCCTGCTCCGCGAGATCGCGCGAAAGCACGAAGTGCCCGTCGAGAATCGCACGGGCGCTGTCAGCGATCGGATCCTGCTGGTCGTCGCCCTCGGTGAGTACGGTGTAGAACGCCGTGATGGACCCCTCGCCCTCGTCGCCGTTACCCGCCCGCTCCACAAGCTGGGGCAACTTGGCGAAGACCGACGGCGTGTACCCCTTGGTGGCCGGCGGCTCGCCGATGGCAAGCGAGATCTCCCGCTGCGCCATCGCGTAGCGCGTGAGCGAATCCATGATGAGCAGCACATGACGCCCTTCCGCGCGGAAGTGCTCGGCGATCGTCGTCGCATACGCCGCGCCGTGCAGCCGGAGCAGCGGCGGACTATCCGCCGGTGCCGCAACCACCACCGAACGCGCGAGGCCCTCCGCACCGAGGATCTTCTCGATGAACTCCTTCACCTCGCGGCCACGCTCGCCGATGAGCCCGACCACCACGACTTCGGCTTCGGTATAGCGCGCCATCATGCCGAGCAGCATGCTCTTGCCCACACCGCTGCCGGCGAACAGACCGAGGCGCTGACCGCGTCCGACCGTGAGCAGGCCATTGATGGACCGCACGCCGACGTCGAGCACATCGTGGATCGGCACGCGCTCCAGCGGATTGATCGGCCGGCTGTAGAGCGGAACCTGACGGTCGAAGGCCACCGGCCCCTTGTCGTCGAGCGGACGGCCGGTGGCGTCCAGCACACGTCCGAGCAGCCCCCAGCCCACGCCGACCTGGCGTGTGCGATCCTCCGCGCGCCGTCGGGGAATGAAGTCGACACCCAGACGGGGCGTGCGAACCGCGCCGGACTCCACAGGCACGACCAGCGCACCGGGCTCGAGGCCATACACGTCCGTCGCGGGCATGAGATACAGGCGCTCGCCGGAGAAGCCCACGACCTCCGCGTCGACTCGCTGACCAGTCGGGGCAATGACGTAGCAGGAATTGCCCACAGGCACCTTGAGACCGACGGCCTCCATCACGAGGCCGGCCACGCGGGTGAGACGCCCGCTGACGGTCCACGGTGCCACGGCGGCCGCGGCACTGTGACAGTCCTCGAAGTATTTCTGCCAGCGGCGCAGGCGACTCATCGGCCTTGGCGGAGAAGGGTGTTACAGGTTGAGGTCGAGCCAGGCGTCGTCGCGCCCGAGACTCGCCACGATGCGCCGCCAGCGGTTCTCGAGCGTCGAATCGATTTCGGTCGTGCTGTTCTGGAACTTGCACCCGCCGCGCTCGATGCGCGCATCTTCCACCAGCACCCAGCCGGACAGTTCCACGTCGTCCGTCGCACTGACCACGGCACGCAGGACGGCCGCGTCTTCCGGATGCAGGATGAGCCGGGGACTCGTGCCGAGTTCCGGAAAGCTGCGCGTGGCATCGCGGATCACGGCCAGGACGATATCAGGCTTCACTCGGAGCGACTGACGCAAGATCTGCTTGGTGAGTTCCAGGGCGAGAGACATCACGTCGTTGGCGATGCCTTGTTCGAGGTCTTCCGCCAGCACGTGCAACTGCGCGAGCAGGCTGCGGAACCGCTCGAGATCGGGCGCCGCGTCGCGCAGACCTTCGGCTCGGCCGGCGTCGTACCCTTCCTGGCGGGCCCGTTCGCGGATCGCATCGATCTCGGCAGGATCGGGCTGGGGTGGCGGCGTGACCACCGCGAGGGGCACAACGGGGGCGACAGGCTCCGGCTTCGCGGGTTCCGGCCGCGACTCGGGCCGGACTTCGGCCCTCGGCACGGGCGCTACGTTCGCGACAGGCGGCGGGTTGGCGAGATCACCGGGGCGCCATGCCTTCACGCTCGCCGGGTCGTTGCGGCGGATGACCTTGTTACTCGACAAGGCCTTCGTCCCCGCCCTTCGAGCCGAGCACGATCTGCCCTTCTTCCGCGAGGCGGCGGACCACCTTGAGGATTTCCTTCTGCTCGGATTCCACCTCGGACAGGCGCACCGGCCCCTTCGCCTCCAGGTCCTCCCGCAGCATCTCGGCCGCACGCGAGGACATGTTCTTGAAGATCTTCTCCTTGAGCGTCTCGGACGTGCCCTTCAGCGCGACCACCAGCGTCTCGGACTGCACCTCGCGCATGAGGAGCTGGATGCTGCGATCGTCGAGTTCGAGCAGGTTCTCGAACACGAACATCTTGTCCTGGATCCTCTGCGCGAGCTCCGCGTCTGATTCCTTGATGTACTCGGTGATCGAGCTCTCGAACTGCCCCATGAAGTTGAGAATGCCCGCGGCGACATCGACGCCGCCCATCGCGCTGCTCTTCTTCACGCGGTCGCTGCCGGTGAGCAGCTGGGTGAGCACCTCGTTGAGGTCCCGCAGCGCGGAGGGCTGGATACCCTCCAGAGTGGCGATGCGCAGCATCACGTCGTTGCGCGTGCGCTCGCTGAAGGCCTTCAGCACGTCGCTCGCCTGATCCGCATCGAGGTGCACGAGGATGGTCGCGATGATCTGCGGATGCTCGTTCTTGATCAGTTCCGCGACCGATGCCGCATCCATCCACTTGAGACTCTCGATGCCCGCGTTGTCGTTGTTCGTGAGGATGCGGTCGATCAGCGCTGCCGCCTTGTCGTTGCCGAGGGCCTTGGTGAGAACGGACCGGATGTACTCGTCGGAGTCCGCGTTGATGCCGTCCTGATGCTTCGCTGCTTCGCGACGGAAATCGTCGATGACGGTCTCGATGCGCTCCCGCGGGATCGACTTCGTCTTCGCGAGTTCGAGGCCCAGCTTCTGGACTTCCTTCGGGCCGAGATGCTTGAAGACCTCCACGGAGGCTTCCTCGCCGAGACTCATCAAGAGCACGGCCGCCCGGGCCACGCCGTCGTCACTCATCGTTGCTCACCCAGTTCTTGATGATCTGCGCGACCAGACGCGGATTGTCGCGCGCGAGTTCACGCATGAGGCGCAGGTTGCGCTCGTACTCGGTCTCCTCGGCCGACGTGACTTCCGATTCAGACGCTTCGGCACCCGCGACGCCGCCACCTTCGCCGCCGCCAGCCGTGCCGCCTTCCCCGGGCACCGTCCCGGTCCCGCCGTCCGCACCGGCGCCGGCCGTGGCCGGTTCCGGGGGCTGCCCCAGCTTGACGATGTCCCGCACGCCGGACCGGATGACCAGCAGGAACGCGAGCGCCAGCGTGCCGACCAGGAGCCACTTGGCGCCCTCGATCGCGTAGGGAATGTTGGCCGGGTTCTTCCAGAACGCGACCTGCTCGTCGTCCCCGATGCGGAAGGCGGCGTTGACGACGTTGAGGGAATCGCCGCGATCCTTGTCGAAGCCCATCGCCTCGCGCACGAGGTTGGTGATCTGGGCCATCTCCTTCTCGTCGAAGGGCACCAGCTTCGCGGTCTCGCCGTCGATGACCTTCTTGTGATTGACGAGCACAGCGACGGACAGGCGCTTCACGCCGCCCACCTCGCCCTTGGTGTGGCGGATCGTCTTGTCGACCTCGAAGTTGGTCTTGGTGTCCTTCTGGGTGGACGTCGCCATGGGCGGCGGCCCGTTGCCCTGATTCGCCGCGTTCCCGGCGACGAGCGGCGCGCTGGCCGCGCCGGGCGGCGTGTTGGAAAGCGCGCCGGGCACGCCCTGCGGTGGCTGCGGCGTCTGGCTGTTGGATTCCGCCACCTGCTGGCTGCGGATCGCCTGGTCCTTCGGATCGCTGTTGGGGCGGTAGGTCTCGGAGGTCTGTTCCACTTCCGAGAAGTCGAGCGTGGCGGCCACCTGGGCGCGGACGTTGTCCGGGCCGGTCATGGGCTTCAGGATCGCCTCGATCTTGCGGGAGATACCGTCCTCCACGCTGCGCAGATACTTGAGCTGGGCCCGGTCGAGTCCGGTGACGCCGGTGTCCTCGCCCGGCCCCGAAAGCAGGTTGCCGCCCTGATCGACCACGGTCACCTGCCGCGGGGACAGTTCGGGCACGCTGGAGGCGATGAGGTGGACGATGCCTGCCACCTGCACCGGCTCCAGGATGCGCCCCGGGTAGACCGTGACCAGCACGGACGCGCTCGGCTTCTGGTTTTCCCTGACGAAGACCGTTGGGCGCGGGACGGCCAGGTGGACCCGCGCGTCCTGCACCTCCTGAAGGGACCGGATGGTGCGGGCGAGTTCCCCTTCGAGGGCCCGCTGGAAGTTCACCTGCTCCTGGAACTGGCTCGCCCCGAACTTCTGCCCTTCCATCAGTTCGAAGCCGACTCCGCCGCCCTTCGGCAGTCCCTGGGAGGCCAGGGTGAGGCGGGTCTTGTAGACCACGTCGGACGGCACGAGGATCGCCCCGCCGCCTTCGGCGATGCGATACGGGATGTTCATCTGGGAGAGTTGGGCGATGATCGCGCCGCCGTCCTTCTCCGACACGTTGGCGAACAGCACCCGGTACTGCGGCGCACCGATGAAGAAGGACAGTACGACGAGTACGGCGATCAGGCCGGCCACACCGACGATGAGACCGATCTTGCGACCGTTGCCGAGCTTGTTGAACCCTTCGACGAGGGTCTGGAGGATTTCCCGCGGGGCCTGGGCCATCAGGGCACCGCTCGGCGGGAAGACTCGCATCCCGGGCGATCGGAGAACCGGTCACGGGATGGAGCAGCCGGGAAGGCTGCCGGGAGAGGGACGGGGGCCAGCGAGCCCGATGTGTTCATCGCCTCGCGCCAGGCCACGGGGTCTAGACCCCTGCCACGCGATCCGCTGGGAATGATCGCCGTCTCCCGGAGGGTCAGACCTGCATGCTCATGATTTCCTGATACGCCGAGACAAGGCGGTTGCGCACCTGGACCATGGTCTGGAAGGACAGGCTGGCTTTCTGCAGCTGCACCATCACTTCCTGAAGATTGACGTTCGGATCGTTCGCGTCGAAGGACTGCTGCAGGCTGGTGGCCTGCTGCTGGGCGGCATTCACCTGGTCGAGCGATGCCTGAAGCAGGTCGGCAAATCTTGCCGCCTCTCCGGGCGAACTTGCCGGTTCCTGGTTGGCGGCCTTGGCGGCTGCCTGACGCAGTTCCCCGAGAAGCTGATCGATTCCGTTCGTATTCATGGTTCTCCGAGCCGGGCTGCGGCCACCCTCGAATCCAGCGGGGTCAGCGGGGTCGGCGTGCGACCGGCTCGACCGTCAATTGCAAACGTCATGCCGTGCCATCGGACCGGGAGTCCTGGTCGGAATCATCCGACCCGCCACCCAGGGGCACGACATACCCCTCCTGCCGAAATTGCTGAAGCTTGTAGCGCAACGTCCGCTCGGCCATGCCGAGCTTCTCGGCCGCGATCCGCCTCACCCCGCCCACGGACGCCAGGACATCCAGAATGTGCCGCCGCTCGAGGCTCTTGAGGTCTTCCGTGTGAGGCTCGGCTTTCGCCGCAGGCGCCTCGCGCGCAGGCTGCGACTCCGATCGCGGCAGGGCCAGATGACTGGGCTCGATGACCTGACCGGGCGCCAGAATCATGGCGCGCTGCATCACATTTTCAAGCTCGCGGATGTTACCGGGCCACCCATAGGCGGTCAACGCAGCCTCCGCCGCCTCGGACAGGCGATGGGTTGCCTTCTGACCGCCGCCAAGACCCCGTGCGAGAACCCGTCGCGCGAGAGGCACGATGTCGAGCGGCCGCTCCCTCAGGGGTATGTTGTGCAGGGGAAACACATTGAGCCGGTAGTAAAGATCGCTGCGGAAGCGACCGGTCCGGACTTCTTCCTCCATGTCCCGATTGGACGTGGCGAGCACCCGGATGTCCAGCGGGACGGGTTTGCGCCCGCCGACCCGCTCCACCTCCCGCTCCTGCAGCACCCGCAGCAGCTTCACCTGCAGCGGCAGGGGCATCTCCGAGACTTCGTCCAGGAGCAGCGTGCCCGTCTGTGCCAGCTCGAACTTGCCCACCGCCAGCTGCAGCGCGCCGGTGAACGAACCCTTCTCGTGTCCGAAGAGCGTGGACTCCAGCAGGTTGTCCGGAATGGCAGCGCAGTTGATCGCCACGAAGGGGCCGGAGGCCCGGGCGGAATGCCGGTGGATGGTCCTCGCGAGCACTTCCTTGCCGGTGCCGCTCTCCCCCGTGATGAGGACCGTGGCTTCGGTGCCGGCAACGCGTCGGGCGAGCTCGAGGATCTCGCGGGTGGCCGGGTCTTCGGCCACCACGTCGTCGTCCTGCCCGTAGACGGCCGGCAGCATGTGCCGCACCACCTGGGCGAGCAGCACTTCGGGCTCGAAGGGCTTGGTGATGTAGTTGCAGGCGCCGTCGCGCATCGCGGCGACCGCCTTGTCGATCACGCCGTACGCCGTCATCAGGAGCACGGGCAGGTAGGGATAGCGCTGTTTCACCTCCAGCAGGAGCTGGTGCCCGTCCATGGGTTTCATCTGGACGTCGCTCACGACCATGCCGACCCGGTGGCGCTCCAGCTGCACCAGTGCGGCACTGCCGTCGGCGGCTTCGACGACCTGGTAGCCCGCGAGCCCGAGGGTGTCGACGAGCGCCTCCCTCAGCGCGGCATCGTCCTCGACGATCAGGATCGGCAGGGGTCTGGGGCCGGCCTTCGGGGATTCGGGGGAGTTCACGCGGCAATCCTGGCAATGGGTAGATGGAGGGAGAACACGCTGCCCTGTCCGGGCGTGGACGAGACCTCGACTTCGCCCCCATGCGCCTGCGCAACGCTGCGCACGATCGCGAGGCCAAGCCCCGTCCCTTCCTGTCGCGTGGTGAAGAACGGCTCGAAAACGCGCGACTTGATGTCGGGTTCCATGCCGGGACCGTTGTCCTCCACGTGAACCGTTGCGATGTCGGCCTGCACGCCGCCGCTAAGGCGCACCGTTCCCCCGGCGGGCGTGACCTGCAGGGCGTTCTCCAGGAGGTTGAGCAGCGCGCCCGTGAGGGCCTTGCGGTCGCCGCGCACCGCCACGCCGGGTGCGACGAACTCCCGTTCGAACCGGAGCCCGCCTGCTGCGAGCTGCGGCTCGATGATCTGGGCAACGTCCTGGACCACGGCATCGAGGGGCACGGGTTCGCTGCTCGCGGGCTGCCCGCGCACGAACTGCAGCATGTCCTGGATCATCGTCTCCAGATGCCTGAGCCGCTCGCGCAGACGCTCGCTGAAGCGCGTGCGGTCCGCGTCGGACAAATCGGCCCGCCCCAGGTTGGCCGTGTGCAAGAGAGCGGTCGCCAGCGGCGTGCGCAGCTGATGGGCAAGCCCGGCAGCCATCTCCCCCATGGCAGAGAGTCGCTTGTGATGCTCCAGCTGGCGCCGGAGACGCTCGGCCTCGGTCACGTCGTTGAGCAGAAGAATCCGGCCGCCGCCGGCATCGAGCGGACTCTCCGACATGGCGAGGCGCCGAGACTCTCCGGCGGTCTCGACCGTCCACTCGGAGGTGCCGGCCGCGGGAATGAGCGTCCGCGCGACAATCGTCCACGGCTGCCCTGCAATGCCGCTGCCGAGCCAGCCCATTGCCGCCGGATTGGCATCGGCAACTGTCCCGTTGCCGTCCAGCACCACGACACCGCCCGGCAGCGCGTCGAGCAACAGCCGGAGCCGTTCAGACAACGCCTCCTTCTCGAGGTACTGCCGGCGCAGTTCGCCGTTGGCGACGGCGAGCTCCTGCGCGAGCCGCTCCACCCTGCCCTGCAATTCGGTGTAGGCGGTGGCAAGCTGTGACGAGGCTTCGCTGAACAGCGCGAAGGCGGCTTCGAGTTCGCGCGCGTCGATCGGGGGAGTGGCTTCTGGCACGGGTATGGAAATGACGTTCGGGTGCAGCGGTGACGACGATGCATTATGCGCGCTCGCCGGGGCGATCGCGAAGGCGGCCGCGACCGGCAAATCGCCCCGGTGCGGCGGTTTGACACCACCGGGCGCGGGTGATAAAAACTTTTCGGTCTGCTGCGGCGGCGGGGAACGGCACCCCGATGTCGTGGCGGTCGCACCCGGCCATCGGCATGGGGGAAGCGCGGCTCTCCGCCGCATTGGGGCCGCGCATGAGGGCCACCCTACCGGGTCACCGTCCACCGGCAGAGGTTTCGTTTCGTGCCGGTTCGCCCGGCCAGGGGGAAGTCCCGATGAAGTTCGTTGCAGTGTCTCTCGCAGTGATCGCGGTGCTCGGAGCCGGCAGCGGGTGCACTCGCATCCAGAAGTACGTCGTGAAGGTTCCCGGCGCGTCGGCCACGCTCCTGCCCAGTTCCGGCAGCGACGTCCGCGGTTCCGTCCGCTTCACCCAGAAGGACGGCCTCGTGGAAGTCACCGGTCGCGTCACGGGCCTCGCACCGGGGCCGCACGGCGTGCACATCCACGAGAAGGGCAACTGCAGTGCGCCGGACGGTTCCTCGGCGGGCCCCCATTTCAACCCCGCTGCCGGGCAGCACTCCGGCCCGCATGACACCGCCCGCCATGCAGGCGACCTCGGCAACATCATCGCCGACGCGCAGGGCATCGCGGAATTCCGCCTCGAGGTGTCCGGCCTGTCGCTCGGCCCGAACGCCAACGGTATCGTCGGCCGCTCCGTCATCGTCCACGCGGACGCCGACGATCTGGTCACACAACCGGCCGGCAACGCCGGCAAGCGCATCGGCTGCGGGCTCATCAGCAAGGACCCGTAAGGCCACCCCTTCCTCTCGGCGCACTCCGGTCACCGCCGTGATTCCCTGGCTTGCCGCAGACGATCCGTTCCCGGACCCCGCCAGCGCCCTGCTCCAGCCGAACGGCCTGCTTGCCGCCGGTGCGGACCTCTCCGTGGACCGCCTGCTGGACGCCTACCGTCATGGCATCTTCCCGTGGTTCAGCGAGGAAGAACCGATCCTCTGGTGGTCGCCGGACCCCCGCATGGTGCTGTTTCCCGGTGAACTCCGGGTCACGCGGTCCCTCGAGAAAACGCTCCGCAACCGCGACTACGAGATCCGCACCGATACCGCGTTCCGCTCGGTGATGCGCGCCTGCGCCGCGCCGCGCGAGGGCGCCTCCGGCACATGGATCACGAACCAGATGGTCGCGGCCTACTGTCACCTGCACGATGCCGGCTGGGCGCACAGCGTCGAGACCTGGATCGACGGCGAACTCGCGGGCGGACTCTACGGCGTGAAGATCGGCCGCATGATGTTCGGTGAGTCGATGTTCACCCGAGTGCGAGACGCCTCCAAGATCGCCCTGGTCCACCTCGTGCGCCATGCGCAGGACCTGGGCTTCGATCTCGTCGACTGCCAGATGGCGACGGAGCATCTGGCATCGCTCGGCGCTCGGGAGATTCCGCGTCCGGAGTTCTCGGCGTGTGTCACGGAATTGGTACACTCCATGCCTAGTCCCGGACATTGGAACCTCCGGGTTCGTCACGAGGCCCCTGCATGACCCAGCTGAACGACCTGCCGTTTTCGGTGCTGCAGTTCTATGCGACGGCGCCGTATCCGTGCAGCTATCTGCCGGATCGCCTCGCACGCTCCCAGGTCGCCACGCCAAGCCACGCCATCGACACGCACGTCTACAGCGAACTCGTGCGGGCCGGCTTCCGCCGAAGTGGCGCCTTCACCTATCGCCCCTATTGCGACCGCTGCCGCGCCTGCGTGCCGGTGCGCATCCTGGTCGACCGCTTCGCCCCGAGCCGCTCGCAGCGCCGCGCGCTGGCCAGACACCAGAACCTCGAGGCACGGGTGCTCGAACTCAAGTACAGCCCCGAGCACTACGCGCTGTATCTTCGCTACCAGTCCACGCGGCACTTCGGCGGCGGCATGGACCACGATTCCCGCGAGCAGTACCGGCACTTCCTGCTCCAGAGCAATGTGCGCTCGAATCTCATCGAGTTCCGCGAGGCGGGCCAGCTGCGCATGGTGAGCATCGTCGACCGGCTGGAGGACGGCGTGTCGTCCGTCTACACGTTCTTCGAACCGGACCTCCCCGGCGCCAGCCTCGGGACATTCAACGTCCTGTGGCAGCTCCAGCTCTGCAAGCGGCTGGGCCTGCCCCATCTGTACCTCGGCTACTGGATCGCCGAGAGCCGCAAGATGGCCTACAAGGTGAACTTCCGCCCGATCGAAGGTCTGGTCGACGGCCGCTGGCAGCTCCTCGACGAATCCGACCCGCCTCCCGCGCCGCGTCGCGGGCCGGCGCCATGATCGGCCGGGTCTCGACCGAGCGTCGCGGGCACGTTCTCCTCATCGGGCTCGACCGCGCCGCCAAGCGCAATGCCTTCGATGTGCCGCTGTTCGAAAGCCTGTCCGCCGCACTGGGCGAGTACGAGCGCGACGCCGATCTGCGCTGCGCCGTCCTGCACGCCCACGGCGATCACTTCACCGGCGGCATCGAACTGCCACAGTGGATGCCCCACTTCCGGACTGGCCAATGGGCGCCTCTGCCCGAAGGCGGTCTCGACCCGATGGGCATCAACCCGGACCGCACCCGCACCAAACCTCTCCTGATGGCGGTGCAGGGCTGGTGCCTCACCATCGGCATCGAGCTGCTGCTCGCCGCCGACATCCGGATCGCCGCCGACAACACGCGCTTCGCCCAGATCGAGATCAAGCGCGGCATCTACCCCGTCGGCGGGGCCACGCTGCGGTTCGTGACGGAGTCCGGCTGGGGCAACGCCATGCGCTGGCTGCTCACCGGCGATGAGTTTGACGCCGCGGAGGCCCTGCGAATCGGCCTCGTGCAGCAGGTCGTCCCGGCGGGCACGCAACTCGACACGGCGCTCGCGATTGCGCAGACCATCGCGGACCAGGCGCCGCTCGCGGTCCGGCAGTCGCTTCTGGCCGCCCGGACGGCGCACCTCGATGGCGAACGGGCCGCGGCGAAGCGGCTGCTCCCGGACATGCTCACGCTGCTCGATACCGAGGACGCCGCGGAAGGCCTGCGCGCCTTCCTGGAACGCCGGCCCGGCCGCTTCCAGGGCCGGTAAGCGGGCCGCCCCATGCTGTATCGCCTCGCCAGACCCTGGCTCTTCCGCCTCGACGCCGAGAACGCGCACAACACGGGCCTCGCCGCGCTCGATCGCCTGCGCACCCTCGGCCTCACCCGGTCCCCGATCCCCTGGCCGGGACGCGAGGTCGAATGCATGGGGCTGCGTTTCCCGAATCCGGTCGGCCTCGCCGCCGGCCTCGACAAGAACGCCCGGCATCTCGACGGCCTCGCCAGCTTCGGATTCGGATTCCTCGAAGCCGGCACCGTCACGCCCCGCCCCCAGCCGGGCAATCCGCGGCCGCGCCTGTTCCGGATCACCGAGGCGCAGGGCATCGTCAACCGCATGGGCTTCAACAACGAGGGCCTCGACACCTTCGTCGCCAACGTCGGCCGCTCCGCCTATCGCGGCATCCTCGGCATCAACATCGGCAAGAACTTCGACACGCCCATCGAGCGCGCCGACGAGGACTATCTCATCGGCCTGCGCCGGGCCTATCCGCTGGCGCATTACGTGACCGTGAACATCTCGTCACCGAACACGCGCGATCTGCGCTCGCTGCAGGAGTCCGATGCGCTGGACCGGCTGCTGGGCGCATTGAAGCGCGAGCAGGCCGCGCTGGCGAAGGAGCACAGCCGGTACGTGCCGCTGGCACTGAAGATCGCCCCCGACCTGGACGACACTCAGCTCGACGCAATCGCGAAGCGCCTCATGGATCACGGCATCGACGCCGTCATCGCGACGAACACCACGGTCTCTCGACAGGGCGTCGAAGGATTGCCCAATGCCGCCGAGACAGGCGGCCTGAGCGGCGCCCCGCTTCGCGCGCGCTCGACACAGGTGGTGGCTGCCCTCGCGGCACGGCTTGGGGACCGGGTTCCGATCATCGCGGCGGGCGGCATTCTCGACGGCGCCGCCGCCGTCGAGAAACTCGGTGCCGGCGCCACCCTCGTGCAGGTGTATTCCGGACTCATCTATCGCGGCCCGGCCCTGGTCAGGGAGGCCGTGGAGGCCACCTCCGCTTTCCGCGCACCGCAGCGCCCTGCGGCCTAGGTGCGGACCTTCCCTACCTTATTTGGGATAATCCCTCCGGTGCGTGACGCGGCGGCCCCGCCCCGCGGTGCGCCATGACGCTATCCTCTCCCCGACTCCGAGCACCATGACTGCCGCACACACCCTCGAACTCGCGCACGATCTCCGCTTCACCGATCTCTATTCCCGCGAGGGCCTGGAGTGCATCGACCGGCTGTTCGTGGAAGACCTCGCCAGGGACGACCCGTCCCTGGCCTTCCGCCTCGCCGAGGCGCGCATCGATCCCGCCAGCCTGGAGCGCAAGGCCGAATCGCAGCTGCTCGTGGAACTCGGCCCGGCGGTCGAATCCTTCGTGATGCGGCTGTTCCGCAACGAACGCGCCGTGCAGGAACTCGCGGCCAGGCATGAACAGCTCGCGCCGCTGTATGTCGTGAAGCGTCTGTTCGTCCAGCGCAAGGCGATGAACCGCCACAAGGCCGACGAGGCCGGCGGTTTCGACGGCGCATCGCTCCGGACAGAACTCGAGCGCGTGATGGGTGAGCCGTTCAGCGAACTCGCCTTCGCGACCCGCGTGCTGGAGTGGCAGCGCGACGAAACGGCGAACGCCGCGATTCTCGACACCGCCATGCGCTACTCGGCCTGGGCTGCCCATTCCCCCGAGGGCCGCAAGCACCACGCGGCCGGCCTGCTGTTCAAGTCACCGAAGAAACTCGACCACCAGCATCTCGTGCCGGTCATCACGGACAGCGCGGGCGGCATCACGCGACACCGCCTGGGTCACCTGCGCCGCCGCGAAGGCTTCGCGCTCACGGACGCCGGCACCGACCTCGCCGGGGCGCTCGACCAGACCAACTACTGCATCTGGTGCCACGAACAGGGCAAGGATTCCTGCTCGCGCGGCATCACCGAGAAGGCGCCTGAGACCGGCTTCAAGAAGACAGTGTTCGGCGTGGCACTCGCCGGCTGCCCCCTTGAGGAGAAGATCTCCGAGTTCCAGAAGCTCGCGTCGGAGGGCTTCCTGCTTGGCGCGCTGGCGATGATCTGCATCGACAATCCGATGGCGGCCGGCACCGGGCACCGCATCTGCAACGACTGCATGAAGTCCTGCATCTACCAGAAGCAGGATCCCGTCGACATCCCGCAGGCCGAGACGCGCGTGCTGAAGAGCGTCCTCGAACTGCCCTGGGGGTTCGAGATCTATTCGCTGCTCACGCGCTGGAACCCGCTCAATCTGCGGCGTCCGCTGCCGAAAGCGCCCACCGGCAGGCGCGTGCTCGTCGTGGGCATGGGCCCGGCCGGATTCACGCTGGCCCATCACCTCATGAACGACGGCCACGCCGTCGCCGGGATCGACGGTCTCAAGATCGAGCCGCTGCCGCCGGAACTGAACGGCGTCGCCCCCGACGGGTCGCGGGTCCCCTTCGAGCCCGTCCACGACGTCAACCGCCTGCGCGAACCGCTCGACCGCCGGCCGATGGCCGGCTTCGGCGGCGTCGCGGAGTACGGCATCACGGTGCGGTGGGACAAGAACTTCCTCGGCATGATCCGCCTGCTGCTCGAGCGACGCGCCCAGTTCGGCCTCTATGGCGGCGTGCGCTTCGGCGGCACGATCACCACCGATGACGCGCTGGCAATGGGCTTCGACCATATCGCCCTCTGCGCCGGCGCCGGTCGTCCCACGGTGCTCGACCTGCCGAACGGCCTCGCCCGCGGCGTGCGCACCGCGTCGGACTTCCTCATGGCGCTGCAGCTCACGGGGGCGGCCAAGGAGGACTCGATCGCCAACATGCAGCTGCGGCTCCCCGTGGTCGTGATCGGCGGCGGGCTCACGGCGATCGACACCGCCACCGAATCCGCAGCCTACTACCCGCTGCAGGTCGAGAAGTTTCTCGCCCGCTACGAAACACTCGCGGCGGAACGCGGCGAAGCTGCGGTTCGTGCGCGCTGGAGCGAAGAGGAGTCCGGCATCGCCGAAGAGTTCATCATGCACGCCCGAGCCATCCGCGCAGAGCGCGCAGCGGCGGCGAAGGAACAGCGGGCGCCGAAGCTGGCGGAACTCGTCCAGTCCTGGGGCGGCGTCACGATCGCGTACCGTCGGCGTCTCGTCGACAGCCCCGCGTACACGCTGAACCACGAGGAAGTGGAAAAGGCGCTGGAGGAAGGCATCGTGTTCGCGGAGAGCCTGTCTCCCGCCGCCGTCGAAGTCGACCGGTTCGGCCACGCTAGCGGCCTCCGCGTGAAGGCGAAGTCCCAGGATGCGGACGGCAACGCCATCGAGTCGGAGCACCTGTTGCCAGCTCGCGCGATCCTCGTTGCGGCGGGCACGCAACCCAACACGGTGGCGGCCCGCGAGGACCCGTCGCACTTCGCTCTCGACGGCAAGTACTTCCGTGCGATCGACGAGAACGGTCAGCCCGTCAAGCCCGAGCGGAGTGCGAAGCCTTCGCAGGCGCATGTGCTGCTCGCGAAGGAACCCGACGGCCGCGCCATCAGCTTCTTCGGCGACCTGCATCCTTCGTTCTTCGGCAACGTCGTGAAGGCCATGGGCAGCGCCCGTCGCGGCTATCCGGTGATCAGCCGCGCACTCGAATCGGTCGCGCCGGCGTCCGCGCTGACCGATGATGCCTTCTTCCGCCGGCTCGACGCCGATCTTCGCGCCACCGTGCACGAGGTCGTCCGGCTCACGCCCACCATCGTCGAAGTCGTCGTGCGTGCGCCCGCGGCCGCGCGCCGCTTTGAACCGGGACAGTTCTACCGGTTGCAGAACTACGAGGCCCGCGCCCCGCTCGTCGACGGCACGCGTCTCGCCATGGAAGGCCTGGCACTCACGGGGGCGTGGGTCGATCCGGCCCAGGGACTGGTGTCCACCATCGTGCTGGAGATGGGAGGCTCGTCCGACCTGTGCGCGAGCCTGAAGCCCGGCGAGCCGGTGGTGCTGATGGGACCGACCGGCGCGCCGACGCACATCCTCGCCAACTCGACGGCCGTGCTCGTGGGCGGCGGTCTGGGCAACGCGGTGCTGTTCTCGATCGGCCAGGCGCTGCGGGCCGCGGGGTCGAAGGTCCTGTACTTCGCGGGCTACAAGAAGATGATTGACCGCTACAAGGTGGCCGAGATCGAGGCCGCGGCCGACGTGGTGGTGTGGTGCTGCGACGAGGGGCCCGGATTCGCGCCCACCCGCACCCAGGACCGCACCTTCGTGGGCAATATCGTGCAGGCGATGGTGTCCTATGCCTCGGGGAAGCTCGGCGACATCACCATCGACATGCGGGACACCGACAGTCTCATTGCGATCGGCTCGGACCGCATGATGTCCGCGGTAGCCGCCGCGCGGCACGGCGTGCTGGCGCCGCACCTGAATGCTCAGCATCAGGCCATCGGCTCCATCAACTCGCCGATGCAGTGCATGATGAAAGAGATCTGCGCGCAATGCCTGCAGACCCATGTGGACCCGGAGACCGGCGAGAAGACGGTCGTGTTCTCGTGCTTCAACCAGGATCAGTCGCTCGATCGCGTGGACTGGTCCACGCTCGATTCGCGCCTGCGCCAGAACAGTCTGCTCGAGAAGGTGACCGCGCAATGGATCGATCGCTGCCTCGTGCGCGCGAAGCAGCGGCAGCCGCATCCGGCCTGAGGACCCTCCGACGCATGGACGTCGACGCCATCGACGCGCTGCTTCCGCAGACCCAGTGCACGCAGTGCGGGTTCAGCGGATGCCGTCCCTACGCCGAGGCCCTCGCGCACGGAGAGGCCGACGTCAATCGCTGCCCGCCCGGCGGACACCGCGGCATCGAACGACTGGCGGCCGCGCTAGGCCGCCCCGTCAAGGCACTCGACCCCGAGTGCGGCCTGGAAGCGCCGCCCGCGGTCGCGATCATCGACGAGTCCCTCTGCATCGGCTGCACGCTGTGCATCCAGGCGTGTCCGGTCGATGCGATCGTCGGTGCGGCGAAACGCATGCACACCGTTCTGCTCGACGAGTGCACGGGCTGCGAACTGTGCATCGCGCCGTGCCCCGTGGATTGCATCACGATGCAACCGGTGGAGAGATTGCGCGACCGGGGCTTCGACCTGCCCGAAAGGCCGCCTGAACTCTGGCACGGAAGGGCCACGCATGCGCGCGACCGTTTCGTGGCCCGCAAGGCGAGACTCGTGCGCGAGCGCGTCGAACGCGAAGCCCGGCTCGCCGCGAAGGCTGCGCACAAGCTTGCATCGCTCAACGCCACCGATGCCGACACGCAGCGCAAGCGTGCCGTCGTCGAAGCCGCCATCGCGCGCGCCCGCGCCCGGCGCAGCCAGGAACCGGCCACGTGAACGACGCGAAACGCGAAGAGATCTTCCGGCGACTGCAGGCCGCCAATCCGCATCCGACGACGGAACTGCAGTACGCGACACCGTTCCAGCTGCTGGTTGCGGTCGTGTTGTCCGCGCAGGCCACGGACAAGAGCGTGAATCAGGCGACATCCCGACTCTTTCCCGTGGCCGGCACCCCCATCGCCATCGCTGCCCTGGGTGTGGCGGGCCTGGAGGAATTCATCCGCACCATCGGTCTTTACCGCACCAAGGCAAAGAACGTGATCGCGCTGTGCGAGATTCTCCTCGCACAGCATGGCGGTGAGGTCCCGCGTGACCGCGAATCCCTGGAAGCCCTGCCGGGCGTGGGCCGCAAGACCGCGAACGTCGTCCTGAACACCGCCTTCGGGGAGCCCACTATCGCCGTGGACACGCATATCTTCCGGGTGTCCAACCGGACCGGCCTCGCCCCCGGCAAGGACGTCGATGCCGTCGAACGACGGCTTCTCAAGGTCGTGCCTGCGGGATATCGGCAGGATGCCCATCATTGGCTCATCCTGCACGGCCGCTACACGTGCATCGCGCGAAAGCCCACCTGCACTAGCTGCGTCATCCGCGACCTTTGCGACTTCAAGGAAAAGACACGGGAGGAAACCCCGAACCCGCCGGCTCCAACCGGCCGGCGCCGGGCGAAATGAAGATGTTCAATCCGAGCCGCGACGAAGTCCGCCGATTCTTCATCGACACCTGGGCCAAGCATCGGGCGGGACATCCGCTGGAGGGCCTGGAGACCGTGGCGCTGGGGCTGCTGCTGGAGCACCCCGAGTACCACCCGCTGCTGGAAGAGGGTGAAAAGCACATCGACCGGGACTGGTCACCGGACAGCGGCGTCACCAATCCCTTCCTGCACCTGTCACTGCATCTGGCCGTCGAGGAACAGTTGTCGGTGGATCAGCCGTTCGGCATCCGGGCGGCGTTCGATGCCCTGTCGGAGCGACTGGCTTCCGCGCACGACGCGAAGCACGCGATTCTGGAATGTCTGGGGGAAACGATCTGGAAGGCTCAACGCCACGGCACCGGCCTGGATGCGAATGCCTATGTGGACTGTATCCGGAGCCAGGCCGGCGAGGATGCAGGCCCGCCAGAGTAACTGGCGCGAGAGGAAACGAACGGGGGTCGGGCAGAAGACGTCGGACCGCGCAGCCGGGCTGCACGGTCCGATCGGGACTCAGTGGTGGTACTTGTACTCGAGGGCCTGCTGGCTGGAGTAGTAGGCCGCGAGGTCCGCGATCTCCTGCTTGCTGAGCGCGGCGGCCATGCCGGCCATGATCGCGTTCTTGCGCTTGCCGGTCTGGTAGGAACGCAGCGCGTACCGGATGTAGTCAGCGTGCTGGCCGGCGAGCTTCGGATAATCCGGCGTCGTGGGCTTGGCACCCGCTTCCCCGTGGCAGGCCGCACAGACTTCCTGCGCCTTCTTGGCACCGGCGGCGGCGTCTCCGCCCGCCCAGGCGTTGGCGGCGGCGAACATGAGCACTGTTGCAACGATCTTGGTCTTCATGGAGATCATTCCGTGTCGGTCCGGTCAGTTGCCGGGAGCCGCGTAGTAGGCGGCGAGGTCGGCCATGTCCTTGTCGGTCAGGCTCGCGGCAATACCGCGCATGGTCGGGTGAGACCGCTCGCCGGACTTGTAGGCCTTGAGGGCGCTCACGATGTAGCCGGCGTTCTGGCCACCCAGCTTGGGCACGTGGTAGACGTCGGGAAAGGCGGTGCGGAACCCCTTCAGCCCGTGACAACCGGCGCACATCTGGGTTTTCTTCTTGCCGGCTTCGGCGTCGCCGTCCGCGGCCTGGGCAGGCATCCCCACGGCGTACAGTGCCGCTGCGGCCGCCAGGGCCGCCAAGCGCGTTGTTTTCATGGGTGTCGAGTCACTTTGCAGTTGGAAAACCGCCCAATTGTGCGGAACTCCTCCCGCATGGTCAATGTCCTCGCGCAGGCCCCGGAACGCCCGACCGGACCGGGGCCGGGCCCCGGCCGGCCCGGGATGGACGTGCTCGCGATCAGCCGCCGGGGAGCGGCACACCCTCGGTGATGGTCATCCGATGCAGGTAGCGACGGTCGTGGGTGTCCTCCACTTCGGCGCGCAGTTCGCCCTCACCGGTCGGCAGGAAGAAGAAACGGAAGCTCGGGTTGTCGGAAATGGAGAAATCCACCTCGGCGCTCATCACAGGTTTGCCGGCGTAGGTGACCTTCACGCTTCGCACGAACTGGGGCGTCTTGGTTTCGTCGAAATCCGAGGCGAGCGCGGATTCGTTCGGGTGGCGGATCATCAGCTGCACGAGCTGCGGCTTGTTGTACTCCACCGTCTCGTCGACGAACTTGAACTTCATCTGCCCCACCAGTTCGGGCGGAATGCGGAAGCGGTCGCCGGGCGCGGAACACCCGCCGGCGGCCTTCACCCAGCGCGAGGCCATGTAGAGCTTGCCGTCGTTCATCTCGGCCACGGCCCGGACGAAACTGAAGTCCTCGAACCGGAGCCGCGTCTCCAGCTGCGCGCGCCCGCTGTGGGGGCTGAACTGGAACAGTCCGGCAGCCGGCGACGGATTGCGCTCGACGATGAGGAAGATCTGCTTGATGTAGTTCGACTCGGTCTGGTCGATCTGCGCCTTCACTGACACGGGCACGGTAGACGCGTCGTCCGCGCGGGTATTCAGATAGACGCGGATCACGTCCTTGCCGTCGTGCAGTTGCCGGTCTCCGAACATCATCTGCCGGATCGGCGTCCAGTACTGGCTTTTTGCCGGATCGGGTTCGGCCTTCTCGTTAGCAAGCGCGGCCCCGAAAGGCAGGCTCGCAAGCGCGGCCAGTACGGTGCGGCGACGGCTGAATGGGGATGCCATGGACAACTCCTCCTGCTTGTTGATTGGTGATGCGTGACTCGACGACCCAGTATAGCGCCGCTATTCCCACTCCAGCTCCGTATAGGTCGCCGTCACGTTGCGGCGGTGGAACGACTCGAAATTGCTCCACTGCGACGCCTCCGACTGACCCACGCTGTCCACGGCTTCTTCGATGCCCTTGCGCGCCTTGAGCGCCGCCCGCGTCTCGCGGACCAGCAGCTGGAGATACGCGCGCTCCTGCGCCAGTCCGTCGGGCCAGGGCAGCGTCGTCCTGCCGTGTCCGGGGATGTAGCGGCTGACGGGCCGTGCAGCAAGAGTATCCAGCACCTTGATGAAACCGAGAACGGACCCGTCGACCACCGGTGTGTGCTGGTGGAACAGCAGATCCCCCAGCCACAGCGTGCCCGTGGACTCGTCGAACACGGTCAGGTCGTTGTCCGTGTGCGCGACGGGCCACGCTTCGAGCCGCAGGATCCGGCCCCCGAGGTCGATGGTGTGCGACGCCTTCACCGTGACCGTCGGCTGGACGATATCGCTGCCGCGAGCCAGGTCACCGAGATCGCGCTGCAGCGCGTTGAGGTAAGGACGCGCCCGCTGATTCAGGGCGCGACGGTACCCGTCATGGGTGATGATCTGGACGCCCGGAGCCACGAAGGCCGCGGCTCCGAAGAAGTGATCCGGGTGAAAATGCGTGATGACGACGAAGCACACGGGCTTGTCCGTGGTCCGGCGGATGCTCGCCGCCAGAGCCTTGCCCACCGCCAGCGAGCCGCCCGGGTCGATCACGGCCACGCACTGCTCCCCGACGACGAACCCGATGTTGGCCTGGTCGCCCACGTTGGCCGGCGTCCGCTCGTCGAGACTGCCGAAGTGGACGTAGTGGCCCGGGGCTACGGGCTCGACCGCAAAATCGTCCAGCGGGGCGGCAACCGCGACGCCACTCACCCAGGCCCACATCAGAATTGCGATACTCCGGACTCTGCTCAGCACCCGATCTCCCCTTTCTCCCGTCCCGCGGCCTGCGGTCCCCGATGATACGTCCAACGCTGCACCCTCCCTCCCCGTGGACGACCCTGCTCGTCCGGCCACTCGGGCTGATCCTCATGCTGCTCGCCCCGCTGCTGGCAGCCGCTCAGCCGCTGGAGGCGGTACGGATCGCCGACGGGGTGTACGCGTTCATCGGCTCGGGCGGCGACATCGATGCCGCCAACCGCGGTCGCATCGCCAATGCCGGATTCATCGTCGGTCCGCGCGGCGTCGCCGTGATCGACACGGGCGTCTCCCATGAGCATGGCCTCGCGCAACTGGAGGCCATTCGTCGGGTGACGGCGTTGCCCGTCGAGCGCGTGATCCTCACGCACGCCGTCCAGGAGTTTCTATACGGGACAACCGCCTTTGCGGATGCAGGCGCCTCCCTCCTGTGTCACCGGAAGAGTGCGGACCTGATGCGCGCCCGCTGCGAGCATTGCCTGTCGAATCTCCGGCAGATCCTGGGCGAAGATGTAATGGCAGGCACGCGGCTCATCATCCCGCACGACGTGGTGGACGGCGACACGACCATCGACGTCGGCGGGCGCCGGCTCGAACTGCTCGCGCCGGGCTGGGCGAGCACCCCGGGCGATCTCATGGTCCTGGACATCGCTACGGGCGTGCTCTTCAGCGGCGGCGTGCTCTCGAACGGGCGCGTTCCCGAGCTCCGGGACGGCAAGCTCAAGGACTGGGTAACGTCCATCGATCGCCTCGCGCCGCTGCCGCTCACCGCGATCGTCCCCGGGCACGGCCCGCCCATGGCGCCCGCCCGGGCGGCGGACACCCGGGACTACCTGCTGTCGCTGGAGGACCATGTCCAGCGCCTGTACGGCCGGGGCATGAGCCTCATGGAGGCCGTCGAGGCAGCCGACCTCCCCGCGTTCTCGCGCTGGGGCGCCTACGGGTCCCTGCATCGGAAGAACCTGCAGCAGCGCTACCTCGAACTCGAGGTCGAGGAACTGGATCGCTGACGGCGCCGCCCGCCGGTTCGACTCGGTCGCGCCGTGACCCCATAATCTGGCGATCCAACCCGAGGAAGCCATCCATGGGCAACCGCTTATCCAAGATCTACACCCGCACCGGCGACGACGGCACCACAGGCCTCGGCGACGGCTCGCGCATCACCAAGACCGACGCCCGCGTCGAAGCCATGGGCGCGGTCGACGAACTGAACAGTGCCGTCGGCGTGCTCCTGTGCGAGCCGCTCGACGACGACATCCGCCTGCTCCTCACCACCGTGCAGCATCATCTGTTCGATCTCGGCGGCGAATTGAGCATTCCCGGCTACCAGGCGATCACCGAAGCCCATGTCACTGGCCTGGAGAACGCCCTGGACCGCCACAACGACACGCTGGAGCCGCTCAAGGAGTTCATCCTGCCCGGCGGGTCGCGGGCCGCAGCGCTTGCCCATGTGTGCCGCACGGTCTGCCGGCGCGCGGAGCGGCGGGTGGTCATGCTCGCAGAGTCCGAGACCGTGCCACCGCACCCCCAGCACTACCTGAACCGTCTGTCCGATCTCCTCTTCGTCCTCTGCCGCATCCTGAACCGGCGTGCCGGCGTGACGGATGTCCATTGGCAGAAGGCGCTGTCGCTGCCTGCATCCGAATAGCCGTCCCGCCCGTATTCATCCCGGAACACGGCGGCATATGGACGGACTCGATGACCTCATGGCGCGTTGCACGCTGCGCGATCAGCGTGCGTTCGCGGAACTGTACCGCCGGACTTCCGGGCGGCTGCTGGCGGTCGCGCTGCGGATCGTGCGCCGCCGCGACTGGGCCGAGGACATCCTGCAGGAGAGCTTCGTGAACATCTGGCATCACGCACCCGAGTTCGACCGGGTGCGCAGCGCGCCGATGACATGGATGACGACCATCGTCCGGAACCGGGCGCTCGACTGGGTGCGCCGGCCCCGCCACGAGACCTCGGAGGAAGACCTGGACGGCATCGCGGAGACCTGGGAAGACGACAGCCCGGGACCGCTCGAGCAGATTCAGGCGGCGGCCGGCGGCAAAGTGCTGTCGCGATGCCTCGGTGAGCTTTCGGGGCAGCAGCGGCAGTCGATCGCCCTCGCCTATCTCCACGGCCTCACGCACACCGAGCTCGCCAGCCACCTGGAGCAGCCGCTGGGCACCATCAAGACCTGGATCCGGCGCGGCCTGGAAAAGCTGCGAGGCTGCGTCGAAGCGGCCGATGGCGCCGGGGATGCGCGATGAAGATCACGGACCCCAACGCCCGCAATCTCCTCGCAGCCGAATACGTGCTTGGCACGCTGCAGGGCCGCGCCCGCGCCCGCTTCGAACTCTGGCTGCGGAGCGATCCGGCACTTCGACGGGAAGTCGCACACTGGCAGGAGCGTCTCGAACCGCTGTCCGGCACACTGACCGAAGTCGAACCCAGTGCCGGGGTCTGGACTGCGATCGAGGCACGCATTCAACCCAAGGCCCGGGCCGCAGCGCCCGAGGCCCGCAAAAGCTGGCTCGACAACATCGCCTTCTGGCGATGGTCCTCGATGATCACGGCGTCGCTGGCAGTACTCATGTTCGGCTACGTGGCCCTCACGCCGGTCGGTCCCGCCGGCGCGCCGGACGAGGCCATGGTGGTGGTGATGGCCGACCCGAAGACGGAGGCCCCCGCCATGACGATCGCCTGGGCGCCCCAGCAGGGCGGCAATCCGCGCCTAAAGGTCCGCGTGATCGGTCACCAGACGATGGAACCCGAAACCGCGTGGGAACTCTGGATGCTGCCCGGCGGCAACCAGCCGCCGCGCTCCCTCGGCCTCATCACGACCCACGAAAACCAGACCGTCGAGGTGCCCGCCTCCCTGCGGGAAGCCCTCAACGCCGCCGCCGGCATGGCCATGAGCATCGAACCCAAGGGCGGGTCTCCCACGGGCAAGCCCAGCGGACCGGTGCTCTACTCCGGGCAGTGCGTGAAGATCTGAGGGCGGGGAAGGGGGAAGGGGGAAGGG
>LNDV01000009.1 GCA_001464765.1 Betaproteobacteria bacterium Ga0077526 | reverse complement strand
AGGCTCTCCGCCGCGGCCGCGGCCTCTTCCACCAGTGCCGCGTTCTGCTGCGTCACCTCGTCCATCTGCGTGATCGCCTGGTTCACCTGCTCGATCCCCGAGCTCTGCTCCACCGACGCCGCAGCAATCTCCGACATGATGTCCGTCACACGCTTCACCGACATCACGACCTCGTCCATCGTCTTGCCCGCTTCGTCGACCAGACGGCCGCCCGACTCCACCTTGCCCACTGAGTCCGAGATCAGCGCCTTGATCTCCTTCGCCGCGTTGGCGCTTCGCTGAGCGAGGTTGCGCACTTCGGTCGCCACCACCGCGAAGCCACGACCCTGTTCACCCGCACGCGCGGCTTCCACCGCCGCATTCAGCGCCAGGATGTTCGTCTGGAACGCGATCCCGTCGATCACCGAGATGATGTCCGCACCTCGCCACCGCGCACCGCCACGCTCGAGGCACCAACCACCAGCTGGTTGGCCTGCTTGGCGTTCTCCGCGTTCTGACGCACCGTCGAGGTCAGTTCTTCCATCGACGAAGCGGTTTCCTCCAGGCTGGATGCCTGCGCCTCCGTTCGCGCCGAAAGATCCCGATTGCCGGAGGCGATCTCCGACGCCGCTGTCCGGATCGCCATGCCGGCATCGCGAATCTGACCGATAAGCTCGCGCAATCGCATCACCGACACGTTCGTGTCCTCCTGAAGGCTCGCGAACCGGCCCTCGAAACGTCCCTCGACGTTCTGCGACAGATCGCCTACCGCGATCACGCCGAGCACTCTTCCCACTTCTGCCAACCCCTCGTCGGAGGTGCGCATCAGCTCGTTGAGCCCTTCCATCATTTCGTGATAGACGCCTTCGTATCGCCCGGCATTGCCACGAATGGTAAAGGCGCCGCGCTTTGCCGCGTCGACCAGGGTGGTCAGCTCCGCGTTCACCTCGAGCATGTTCTGTTTGGCGCGCGAGACAGCCTGGGTGATTACCGCGTTCTCGCCTCTCAAGTCCGGCATGTCCTTGCTGAAGTCTCCGACGGCGTATCGTCCGATGACCTCCACCAGGCTCTGGATGATCCCGATCTGACTGGCCACCAGCGCATTGGTGCCTTGCGCCATCTCGCGATAGGCGCCGTCGAACCCGTCGGTCTCGATCACGTAGCTCACGGCCCCTTCCGCGTGCCGCTCGCGCATGGTGGCCTGAGCCCCTACGTACCGCGACAACGTTCCCTGCATCCGACCCATCGCGTCCAGCACCGCACCGATCTCATCTCGCCTGTCGGTCGTCACGGCACCTTCCAGATCACCACGCGCGATCCGATCCGCCGCTTCCGCCGCCGTCGTCGCCCCGCGAACGATTCCACCGATGATCCAGAATGCGAATAGCCCCGCGACCGCGGAGAACGCCACCACGAACGCAACCAACCCCCACTTCTGCCAGCTCAACCGATCGATTCGGGCCTTGAGCAGATCCGCCACTACGACGTAGCCGGCGTCGTAGACGCTGTAAGCCGCCGCCATGACGGGTTTGCCTTTCTCGCTGAAGTCCGCCTGGGTCGCGGACACCTGCGGCGCGAAGACGAAGTTCTTTCGCACGAAGATCGTGTATGCCCCCGCCTCCGCATCCAGTGCGACCAGTGGTTCCTCGAGGGCCTTTCGTGTCTCCGGGTTGAACTCGAATACGCGCGTGAGAAGGCCAAGCAGTTCCATCCGATTGGCGCCGGCGTTCGCCGTGTTTCCCGTGATTCTTTCCCGCATCGCCGGAGACAAGGTGCCCTGTTCAATCGCCATGCGGCCATTGGCGTAGGACTGCCCCAGGTTCTCCGTCAAGGCCGGCAGCTTCTCGGTGAACGCCAGCAGCAGCAGGAGAGTGTCGGCATCGGGATCGAGCAGCATGTTCGACGCCGTCGCCGTCTTGTTCATGATCGCGGAGAGCTCGATGATGAGGTCGGTCTCCGCGCGCACGATGTCTTCGGCCGAAAGCGTAGTGGTCTCTGACTGCAGTGCCTTCCAGCGTGCGCCGAAGGCCTCGACCATGGCGGTCGTGCCGAACTCGTTGCCGAGCGCGGCTTTGTCGACGGCATCGAGTTCGGCAAGCGCTTTGTCAACGCGACCCACACTGTCCGCCAGCCCCGACTTGCTGCCTGCGATGGCTGCGGCAACGGCGGCATCGCGATGCTGCTGCAACGCCTCCATGATGTGTCGCAGGGACCGGTGGTAGGACATGCCTCTCACCTCGCGCTGCGCCAGCTCGAGTCCCTCATTGAGGGTCCGCTGCATCATGACGGTCGCGACGACGAGCGGCAGCCCCGCCAGAATCGCAATCAAAAGGAACTGCCGCCGCAGACTGCGTCGCCAATACGCGATGACTCTCATAGCCTCACTCCCACCTTCTATGCTGGATTCCCCCCGGGAGCAGGCGCCACCGGGGTCGTTCGTCACGATTGCTACGGACGCCGAAGCGCCACCAGATAGTTCTTCACGTCTGCGATCTGCTCGTCCGTGAGCTGATCACCCCACGGTGGCATGCCGCGATACCGACCGACGCCTTCACCGCCCTTGCGGACGATGAGATCGATGTACTCCGGCGGCGCCTTGGACGCCACGAGGTTCGCGGGTTTCGGCGTGTGGACCTTGGCAGCCCGGCCGTCCCCCATGCCGGTCTCGCCATGGCAGAGCACGCAGTAGTTCTTGTAGACGATCCGGCCACGGATCTTCGAGGCCTCGAGCGTGTGCTTGAACTCTCGAACGATGCAGTCCTCCGCATCTGCCGGCTTGCAGACCTTGGCGATCTGGTCCTGCTCCGAGCCGGCGGCCGCCATCGGCACGAAGGCAGCCAGCGAGATGATCGTTCGCAGAGAAGCTCGCATCACTGCACCTCCACGACCATCTTCATGTTCGGATGGATGGAGCATTCGATCTCCACGGTCCCGGCCTTCTTGAACGTCACGCTCTTGCTCTGGCCTTGCGCGTAAGACCCCAGGTCGAAGGACGCGGCATCCGAAAGCGAGAACACGTTGTGGAAGAAGGGATCGTCGTTGCGAAACGCGATCGAGTCGCCGACCTTGATCTTCAGGCTCTTCTGGCTGAAATCCTTGTTCTTCTGGCTCACGACCGTTTCGCCGGCATGCGCGCCGGCGGCGAACATGACGAGGAACGAGGCAAGGGCAAAGGTCTTGAATACAGCGTTCATGCTATGGACTCCTTTTCGGGGGAGGGTTCAGGGGGTCGGACAGTCACGAGTTCCTCAGACTCCGGGCGCTTCACCTGCGAAGGACGCTCCGGCACTTCGTCTCCGCCGTCGCGTCCCGGGTGGAATCCGGGTCGCAGCCGCAGAATCACCCGGTAGGCGAGCAACAGAAGGATCAGCGCCACGTACGGATAGGGTTCCAGCACACCGGGCTTCGACAGCCACACGAAGTGCAGACATCCGGCGCATGCCGCGAAGTAGGTAAGGCGGTGCAGGCGCTTCCAGTACCGGCCGAGTTTCCGCATGGCGAAGTCCGTGGACGTCGCGGCGAGCGGCAAGAGCGCCGCGAACGCCGCCAGCCCCGCGAGGATGTAGGGCTTCTCCCGGAATGCGTCCGCCAGCGCCGCCCCGTCCCAACCCACGTCGAGTTCCAGATAGACGAGCACATGCGCCGCACCGTAGGCGAACGCCACCAACCCGACCATCCGGCGCATGCGGACCAGTGCGTTCCAGTCCGACAGGCGCTTGCCGTCCGGGGAACGGAGCACGACCATGAGAAACGACAGCGCCCGTCGTGCCGGGGTGATCGCCAGCGCCAGCGCCAGACAGATCAGTGCCCACCGACCGGTGTCGCGCTCCAGGCGCTCGAGCGGGTTCGGCCCGAGGGCTTCCTGCCAGGCCGCCCAGCCAAGCGTTGCCGCCGGCACGCACAGAAGCGCGAAGACGACCCACCAGCACAGGCGGTAGCGTTCCTTCAGCAACAGGGCGGGATGCAGGGACATGGCGTGTCATCAGCGCATCGCGCGAAGATCGAGGCCGCGGTACAGATGGGCCACCTGCTCCGCGTAGCCATTGAACGGCAGCGTGGGACGGCGACGCATCTCGCCCAGACGCACCTCGCGCGCCTGGCTCCAGCGCGGATGAGGCACTTCCGGATCGACATTGGCGTAGAAGCCGTACTCCTCGGGACTCAGGCGCATCCAGAACGATTCCGGACGTGCTTCCTCCAGGACGATGCTTACCACTGACTTGATGCTCTTGTAACCGTACTTCCAGGGCACCACCAGACGTACGGGCGCGCCACACTGATTCGCGATCGGACCGCCGTACATGCCGGTCGCCAGCAGCGTCAGCGGATGCATCGCCTCCTCGATCGCGAGCCCCTCCACGTAAGGCCACAGGTGACGACGGCTGCGCTGCCCGTAGAACCGTGCAGGGTCGTGGGGGCCGACGAACCGCACGTACCGCGCACGCGATGTCGGGCCTGCCGCTTTCAGAATCCTCGCGAGCGGGACGCCAGTCCACGGAATGACGGCCGACCATCCTTCGACGCAGCGCAACCGATAGATGCGTTCCTCGGTGCCGAAGTCGCGTCCGACCGCATGGGCGTCGTACACCCGCGGGCGTTCCACTTCCCCCTTGACCTCGAGACGCCATGGGTTGGGCTGGAGGTTCTCGGCGAGAGCGGCAACCGCCTTCTTGTCGGTGCTGTACTCGTAGAAATTGTTGTAGTTCGTCACTTCTTCGTATCGGGAGATCGCGTCCTCGGAGGCCATCGCGCCGGCCGGCCCCATGCCGGCCGACAGCAAAGTCGCCGCCTTCGCCAGGAAGAGACGACGGCCGCGATAGAGGGCTTCCGCAGTGATCTCGGAAGGGACGATTCGCGAAAGCTCGGTCATGTCGAGGAACGCCAGTCGGTCACCGGTGCGCCTCGATGACGCACCGGGAATGACATCGCGCCGATCAGTTCGGCAGCGTGGGCAGTTCCACCGCCGTCTGCGGCGAGCTGAGCGCCTTCATGAACTCCACCAGAGCAGCCTTTTCCTCGGCGGACAGGTCGAGCTTCTTCATGTTGGGCGAGAGATTCGTCGTGACTACGCCGCCGCGGTTGTAGTGATCGACCAGTTGCTCCAGCGTGGCGGCAGACCCGTCGTGGAAGTAAGGCGCCGTGGCAGCGGCCTCGCGCACGGTCGGCGTCTTGAACGCCCCCTTCATCTTGGGCAGGGGCTTCTGCGCGAACCGCCCCATGTCGGGATTCGGATCCCCCCAGGACGGCAGGCCGAGGTTGTGGAAGCCGTTGTCCGTGAAGTTGGCCCCGGAATGGCAGACGGAACAGTTGCCCTTCTTCGGGTCGATGAAGACCTCGAAACCGCGCACCTGTCTCGCGTTCAGGGCGTTGTGATCGCCCGCGACCCAGCGGTCGAACGGCGAGTTGTTGCTGATGATCGTGCGCTCGTACGCCGCGATGGCCTTGGACAGCGTGCGATGGTCGATGGCCTCGCCCGGGTACGCGCGCTGGAATGCGGCCTTGTACCCTGGCGTGTCGTTGAGCCACTTGAACAGTCGGGCGAGGTCCATGTTCATCTCGCTGGAGGCCTCCATTGGGCCCATTGCCTGTTCCTCGAGGGTCGCCTTGCGGCCGTCCCACATCTGGATGGGGTTGTATGCCGTGTTCACCACGGTAGGGGTGGCGCGCCCCAGCAGTTCGGAGCGGAACCCACGGCCGGTGGGCAATGCGTCCGACCAGCCGAACATCGGGCTGTGGCAGGAGGCGCAGGACATGTTGCCGTCGCGGGAGAGCCTCGGGTCGAAGAACAGCTTCTTGCCGAGTTCCACCCGTTCTGGTGTGCTTACGTTGTTCTCGGGCATTGGCACGTCCGGCAGGCGCCACTTCGCAAGGCTGGGATGGCCCGCCTCCAGCGTGATGGCCTCGCCGTCCGTGTCGTACACCATGCGCTCAGCCGACTTCGTGGCGAACGCGATGGCAGCGCCGAGTACGAGCGGCGCGGCGATCGCACCGCGAATCAGCAGCGAGCGAAGTGGGCGGCGGCCTTCCGGGCTGCCCTCGCCCTGGCCAGGGGGATACGAGGTACCCACACGTGCGGAAATGGAATTATTTTCGTTGGAACGATCGGCTGCCATGTCACTTGCTCCCGAAGAGGTATCACGATGAGATGGAACGTCTGAGCGTTCGCACCACCTTGGAGCATTAACGACAATCCGCGACGAAAACTGAGGTCTCGGGGGACAATGCCGGAATCGTGATCTGGCGAAGACTCTCTCACTCCCGGAGGTGCCAGGTCGCGACTGGCACCGAGTGGCACCGGTCGCCCGCTGCCTGGGTTCGCCCCACGGCCACGGGTGTGGGGGGCTCGGACCACGTGCATGCGGAACGTCCCGAGGTACGAAGCCATGACTGAGTGGTACGGTCGCGTTGCCGCCCGCAACCAGGCCCTACCACTCGATCAGAGCTTCCCTAGGAAGGTCCGCTCCACCCGACGCGGCAGCAACCCGCCCTTTTGCGCCCGATGTCATCTTCGGAACGGGCTTGCCCGACGGCTTCTTGGCGAGGCGCGCCACATTCTTGGGACGGTCGGGACCGCGACGGTCCCGGGTGCCATCCCATGCCGACGGCCCGGCGGCGCCATTGGCGCCCACCGCAAAAACCGCAACAGCCTGCGACAACGTCTGCGCCTGTTCTTCCAGGCTCTCCGCGGCCGCCGCGGCTTCTTCCACCAGCGCCGCGTTCTGCTGGGTGGCTTCGTCCATCTGGGTGATTGCCAGATTGACCTGTTCGATACCGGAGCTCTGCTCCACGGACGCTGCCGTGATCTCCCCCATGATGTCGGTCACACGCTTCACCGACATCACGATCTCGTCCATCGTCTTGCCCGCCTCGTCCACCAGACGACCGCCGGACTCCACCTTGCCGACGGAATCCGAAATGAGCGACTTGATCTCCTTTGCCGCGTTCGCGCTGCGCTGCGCAAGGTTGCGCACCTCGGTGGCCACCACCGCGAAACCCCGGCCCTGCTCAGGATGTTCGTCTGGAACGCGATCCCGTCGATCACCGAGATGATGTCCGCGATCTTCTTGCTGCTCGCCGAGATCTCGCCCATCGTGTCCACCACCTGCCGCACCACCTCGCCGCCACGCACGGCGACATCGGAAGCACCGACGACGAGCTGGTTGGCCTGCTTGGCGTTCTCCGCGTTCTGACGCACCGTCGAGGTCAGTTCCTCCATCGACGAAGCGGTTTCCTCCAGGCTCGAAGCCTGTTGTTCGGTTCGGTTGGAGAGATCCTGATTGCCCGCCGCGATCTCCTTCGCCCCGGTCGAGATGGATTCGACCGAGTCGCGGATCTGCGCAATCAGCTGACTCAGCCTTTCCACGGACACGTTGGTATTCGATTGCAGTGTGGCGAAACGGCCCTGGAACTCACCGTCCACACGCCGGCTCAGGTCTCCCTCGGCGAGACGGGCAAGCACTTCGCCCACGGCATCGACGCCCCGCGCCGCTTCCGTCATGAGCCGGTTGAGATTGGCCACCATTTCGCGATACTCGAACTCGAACTGCGACTCTTCGCCCCTGGCATCGAACTCGCCCGTGGCGGCCGCGGCAGACAATCGCTTGATTTCATCGGCGACCGCAAGCAGTTTGCTGCGGGCGTCGTTGCAGGCATCCGAGACGCGCGCCAGCTCGCCTGGCAGAGGCGCCATCTCGACGGAGAAATCACCGCGAGCGTAAGCCTCGACCACACCGACCAGCCGGAACGTAATGGCCGATTGCTGTGCCACGAGTTCGTTGACCGACGTCGCCATTTCGCCATAGGTTCCCGGCAGTGACTCGGCATCCATGCGATAGCTCACGGCGCCGGCGGTGTGCTGGCGGGACATCTCGCCCTGCCCCTCGACGAACGCATCGAGGGTCCGCTTCATTTCCGTCATCGCGCGCAGCACCGCTCCGAGTTCGTCTCCGGAAGCCTTCGGCACGTCGAACGCAAGATCCCCGCGCGCGAGACGCTCCGCAATCGCCGCGGCATCGCCCGCACTGCGCGTGATCGCTCGCATGACGACCACGCCGAGCGCCCCCGCAAGCGCCATCAGGCCGAGCACGACCGTCACGAGCCAGTTGCGCTTCCAGGTCATCTTCGCAATGCGCGCCTCGAGCAGGCCATCCAGCGCGGGGCTCGTCACGTCGTAGAACGCGAAGTTGGCAGCCAGCGCCGTTTCGGCATTGGCGCGATAGGTCGAGGGATCGAAGGTGAGCCGGTCCGCGCTGAGCACATCGCTTTCCACGCTCTTCAGGAACGCCTCGGCCGCGTTCGCGAACTTGGCGTGCGGGTCCTTCAGCGTCGCATCGAGAGAGGCATTCGTGCTGACCGCCGTGTCGACCGAAGCCTTGATGGCTTCGCGGAATCCGTAGGACACCCCGGCCGTCGTGGACAGCTGTGTCCGCTGTTCGCCCGTCATGGCTTTACGGGTCAGCACGGAAGCACCGAGTTCACGCAGCTGCGTCAGCTTCCGGCCGATGTGCGGGACGCGGGTGATGATGATGTCCATCAGGTAGTAGCTGTCGAGATCGGGATCGAGGATCAGGTTCGACGTGTTGCCGACGTGGTCCATCAGCGCGCCGATCTCGTCCGTCACCGGCGTCATGTCGGCGCCCGCCTCGGGAAGCGATTTCCACGCGCCCTTGATCTTGTCCCACTTGTCGCCGATCGCCAGTGCTTCACCCAGTTCCGCATGGACCGCATCGACGGCGGCGACCGCCTTCTCCACGTTCGGGCGTGCCGCGGGATCTGCCTGTGCCGCGATCACGCTCTGCAGCAGGTCCCGAAGGGGCTTGTGATAGGCGACACCGAGGCGCTCCTTTGCGGAGAACGAGATCGATTCGTTCATCGTGGCGAGCAGGACGCCGAGCGCCGTGAGCATGGACGCGGCCGCGACGAGCGCCACGAGGGTGAACTTGGTACGGAGGGAAAGACGATCGAGAACGGCGTACATGTCGGGATCCGGGTGTCGACTGGTTGTCGTTGCTCCGTTTACGGATCGTCTTGCCACAACTTGATCAAGGCCCTGATTTTGCACCACTTCAGGGCGCATCCGGCCCCGTCGCACCCCTCCGGAAACAGAAACGCGCCGCCGGAAACCCGGACGGCGCGTGAAGACTGTATGCCCTAGGCGGCAGACGGCCTAGTCATGGACGGACGTTCAGAATTCCTCCCACTCCTCTTCGGCGGCGGAGCCACCGGCGACGCGCGACTTCTTCGCTGGCGACGCTTTCGGGACGGCGGCGGTCTTGGCGACGGGCTTCGAAGCCGCCTTCTTCGGGATGCGGGCCACGTTGGTCGCCCGGTCGGGGCCACGGCGCTCGGTGCTGCCATCCCACCCGGCATTGACCGCTCCGCCGGAGCCCGAGTCGCTCACCTTGAAGATGGACACTGCCTGCGACAGCATCTGCGCCTGTTCCTCCAGGCTCTCCGCCGCGGCGGCTGCCTCTTCCACCAGCGCCGCGTTTTGCTGCGTCACCTCGTCCATCTGCGTGATCGCCTGGTTCACCTGCTCGATCCCCGAGCTCTGCTCCACCGACGCCGCCGTGATCTCCGCCATGATGTCCGTCACACGCTTC
>LNDV01000008.1 GCA_001464765.1 Betaproteobacteria bacterium Ga0077526 | reverse complement strand
GTTGTGCTTTTTACTCCCCCTGCCTCACTTCCCCTTCCCCACCGACGTCTCTCCCCTCAACTCACCCCTCACTCAAGCTCGAATATCCCCTCCACCTCTACCGCCGCCCTGTAATGACCCAGTGAAAACCTGCTCAGGTGTTATCTTGTTTGAAGGAGAACACCATGAGCACGTTGATGGACGAAGAGATCAAGAGATGGACGGCGAAGCGTAAGACGGCGCTGGTGCTGGAGATCATCCAGGGCAAGACGACCGTAGCCGAGGCAAGCCGGTCCTATGACCTGCCGCCCTCGGAGATCGAGACCTGGGTCGATGAGGGCAAGAAAGGGATGGAGAACGCCCTGAGGGCGAATCCCCAGGATGTCCGGGAGGGCTACGAGCGGCAGCTCAAGGAACTCCAGGAGGCCTACGGCGAAGCGATGCTGGAGCTGCGCGCCAGAAAAAAGTGGCAGTCCCTGACGGGCGAGGACGAGAAATGATCGAGACGATCCGCCAGGGACTGAAGGAAGACGGTTATGAGGTCTCGCTCAGCAAGTTGTGCCGGTGGTTCGACGTGCCGTGGCGAACGGTGTACTACCGACCGGTGAAGTCCGAGCCGAAGATTCAGGAGCGGTTTCTTCATCCCATCAAGGAGATGATCGAGGCGAATCCGTCGTTCGGCTACCGGACGGTGGCGCATCTGTTGGGCTTCAACAAGAACACGGTGCAGAGAATCTTCCAGCTGAAGGGCTGGCAGATGCGTCGGCGTCCCGTGGGCTTCCGCCCGAGGATCCAGGCACTTCCGTCTGTGGCATCCCGTCCAAACGAGCGATGGGCCACGGACATGTGCCGAATCTGGGCGGGAGCCGACAACTGGGTGACGATGGCTCTGGTGATCGACTGCCATAGTCGCGAGCTATTGGGCTGGCATCTGTCGAAGAGCGGGAAGTCGAAGACGGCCGAGGCCGCGCTGGAGCAGGCGCTGATCGCTCGCTTCGGAACCTTGGGCAAGGTACCGAACGAGTTCCTGCTGCGCTCCGACAACGGCCTCGTCTTCACAAGCCGAAGCTACACGAGCCTAGTTCGCAGCTGCGGGCTGAAGCAGGAGTTCATCACGCCCTACAGCCCGGAACAGAACGGGATGGTGGAGCGGATGATCCGGACGCTGAAGGAGCAATGCGTTCACCGGTATCGATTCGAGTCCCTGCAGAACGCCGTTCGCATCATCGGGGACTGGATCCAGTTCTACAACCTCAAGCGCCCCCACCAGGCGTTGGGGATGAAGACCCCCGCGGAGGCATTCGCTTTAGCGGCCTGACCTGAGCAGGTTCCGCTGGGTCATTACAGCCCCTCGCGGCAAACTCATCACCCCCACCGCCGTCCTCGCGTGTCGACCACGATTCGCCCACAAACACACCACCAGGTCCGACGCACCATTCATCACCACAGGCACCGCCACATATCCTTCCAACAACGCTTACGAATCCCCCTAGGCGAATGCATCGCTTTACCCGGTCAAGGTTCAGCGCCACGGGACACTACTGATCGGCGTATTCGTGCGCATACCAGGGAATGGCTTCGCGAAGACCCAACTCGATGCTGTATCCCCCTGAGTAATTCAAACGATCTCGCGCCCGCGATATGTCCGCGAGTGAATGGCGAACGTCTCCGTCCCGAAAGGGACCATAGGATGGGGTTGCTGTCGCCACTGACGGTGCGTAGGGGACAAGGAGGTCGCGAATCAACGTGAACAGTTCGGTCAGGGTGGTCTGATGGTTCACTGCGATGTTGTAAACCCTGCCGACCGCACTTTCTTGGTCGGACATCGCAGCACGGAGGTTCGCTTCGACGGCGTTCTTGACGTAACAAAAATCCCGAGAGGTCTCACCGTCTCCGAAAATGTTCACCACCTCGTTGGCGAGGAGAGCCTTGACCCAGCGCGGGATGACTGCGGCGTACGGCCCCTCTGGATCCTGGCGAGGTCCGAACACATTGAAGTAGCGGAGCCCGATCATCTCCATCCCATAGCACTTGCTAAACACATGTGCGTACAGCTCGTTGACATATTTGGTGACGGCGTAAGGAGAGAGCGGGCGACCGATGGCGTCCTCCTGCTTCGGAAGATCGGGGTGATCGCCGTAGACGGAACTCGAAGACGCAAACACGAAACGCGATACACCAGCGTCGCGTGCCGCCACCGCCATATTCAGAAAGCCCGTCACGTTCGCGTGATTAGACGTGATCGGATCCTTGATGGACCTGGGAACAGAGCCAAGTGCGGCTTGATGGAGCACACAATTCACCCCGGCACATGCGCGAGCGCAGTCGTCCGGTGCTGTGATGTCTCCCTCGATTAGTGTGTGGCGTGTCCATCGATCACGTCCAACCGTACTCTCCACAAGATCGAGGTTACGGCGTCTACCCGTCGCAAAGTTGTCAAGGGTTACCACTATCTGCCCTGCCATCAGCAGGTGCTCAACCAGGTGGGATCCGATGAAGCCGGCTCCGCCAGTGACAAGCCACTTCCGTGGCGGAGCGTTGGAAAGCTCCTCGAGGCAGGCACTCAACCCCTCAGGAATTAGAGTCGCCACACGTCGACTCCGTGAGTCTTGCATGCGGAAACGTCAAGGCGGCTCTTCACGTCAACAACGACTCCACCACGCTTCACCTTGCTGAGAATTCGAGCCACTCCATCGACGAAGAACTCATCATGGGCGACAGCCACGACAACTGCTGATGCAGGAGTCAGCGAGTCCCAGTCCTGCAACTCAACGCCGTACTCATGCGATGCCTCCGAAGGGTCTGCGACAGGATCATGAATGCGCACCTTCAATCCGAACGCCTGCAGTTCTCGAACCACATCGATGACACGCGTGTTGCGGGTGTCGGGACAGTTCTCCTTGAACGTGAGGCCGAGAACGATGACTTCCTCGCCCTTGATCGGGAAGCCTGCATTGATCATCTTCTTGACGGTCTGCTCGGCCACATACTTTCCCATTCCATCGTTAATGCGACGACCGGCCAGAATAACTTGTGGGTGGTAGCCGACCATCTCGGCTTTGTGCGTCAGGTAGTAGGGGTCCACACCGATGCAATGTCCGCCCACGAGGCCTGGTCGAAACGGCAAGAAGTTCCACTTGGTGCCGGCGGCCTCCAGCACCTCCAGGGTGTCTATTCCGAGCTTATGGAAGATCAATGAAAGCTCGTTCATCAAGGCAATATTCAGATCTCGCTGAGTGTTCTCGATCACTTTGGCGGCTTCGGCCACCTTGATGCTCGTCGCTCGATGAACACCCGCGACGATCACTTTCTCATACAGACGGGCAACCTTGTCCAGAGTGTCCGCGCAATCGCCCGAAACGACTTTGGTGATCTTGGTGACCGTGCGTTCCTTGTCGCCGGGATTGATTCGCTCCGGCGAGTAACCGATGAAGAAATCCTTTTTCCACGTCAGCCCCGAAAATTTCTCAATGACAGGAACGCAGACCTCCTCCGTGGCGCCAGGGTAGACCGTGGACTCAAAGATCACTGTCGCGCCACGTTTCAGGTGTCTGCCGACCGTCTCACTTGCGCCGACGAGCGGGCTGAAGTCTGGTTGGTGGGCTTCGTCGACCGGCGTAGGAACAGCCACGATCAGATAGTCAGCGGCCTTGAGTGCGGTAGGGTCCGTGGTCGCATTCAACTTGGAAGCTGCACGCAGGAGATCGGAACTCACCTCCCCAGTAGGGTCCACAAAGCGTCGATAAGACTCCACCTTGCTCTTCGACAGGTCGAACCCGACCGTCGGCATGATCTTTCCGAACTCGACCGCCAGGGGCAAGCCGACGTATCCCAACCCTACAACTGCAACAGTTTCCATGTTCCTGTCCCGTTGAATCGAATCTCTTGATTCCCGCGACGCGCCCAAAGGTGCTGGACGCGTAGTTTGGAAGTGCCAAGTGCATAGATGCACACGACGTGAATTGCGCTCATTCCGCCCGCGCCGGTTGACTCAGAGTCCCGTACCCCTTATGCCTTCCAGTCAGCTCTGCTGAACTTGGGGAGTCCTGAGACCATACTTGTCGAGGAGGTCATACAACGTCGGACGACTAACACCTAAGACCTCTGCCGCGCGACTGATGTTGCTGTTTACTCGCCCGAGGACCTTGACGATCGCCTCCCGCTCGGCTTCATCACGGACGCGTCTTAGGTTGAACAACTCAGGTTCGGGGGCCGATGCCTCCAGCCCGAAGTCCTCCGCTCGCAGGGAGTTCCCTTCTGCCATGATGACTGCCCGTTTTGCCCGGTTCTCCAATTCCCGGACGTTGCCGGGCCAGCCGTAAGCTTCGATGGCGTCCACGGCTTCCGGTAGCAGAATCATGGTGCCGGTGCGCTGTTCCTCGGAGAATCTGCGCACAAATGCATGGGCAAGAAGACTTGCGTCACCTTTGCGCAGCTTCAATGGAGGGATGTCGAGGACAATCTCCGCGAGCCTGTAATAGAGATCCTCGCGAAAGCGATTCGTGGAGATGAGCGACTTCAGCTGCTGGTGAGTCGCGCATACGATCCGAACGTCTACCGGGATTTCGTCCCGTCCGCCGATTCGCTCGATGACGCGCTCTTGGAGGAACCGCAGCAGTTTGGCCTGCAGCGCCATGGGCAGATCGCCGATTTCATCAAGGAACAGTGTGCCGCCATTCGCAACCTCGATCTTGCCGGGTGTTTGCTTCGCTGCGCCTGTGAAAGCCCCTTTCTCATACCCAAAGAGTTCGCTCTCGAGCAGATTGTCGGGAATGGCTGCGCAGTTGATCGCGACGAATCTGTTGCTCTTTCTGGGAGAGTTTGCGTGTAGTGATCGAGCGAGTAACTCCTTGCCGGTGCCGGACTCGCCCAAGAGCATTACCGTAGCGTTCGTCCCCGCGACTTTTTCCACAGTCCTGCAAAGCTTCTGCATTTCGGGATCGCGAGTGAGGATTCCCGAGTTGCCGGGTGAAAGCTGGGAGTTCTGCAGACGCCGGTTTTCTTCCTGGAGTTCCGACAGTCGATAGGCTCGCTCAATGATGAGCGACAGCAACTCGGGTTGAAAGGGCTTCTCGCAGAAGTCGTACGCACCCAATGCGATCGAGCGAACCGCGTTCGCGCGGTCATGCTGACCGGTGATCACGATGACTTTAGCCTCGGGGGTGAGCGCAAGTATCTCCTGAAGCAGGGCGAAGCCCGTCGTCGGCTCATCGGGATGGGGTGGTAACCCCAGGTCCATCGTGATCACCGCCGGCTCGTGACGCCGCAACTGCGCCACCGCAGAATCGCGATCGTCCGCCAAAAGTACTTCGTACTGATCGAGAGCCCAGCGCATCTGCTTTTGAAGCGCCGGATCGTCTTCGATGACAAGTAGGGGTTTACGTTTGTCGGTCATTCCGTGGTGCTGGACGCCGAAACGCCCTCTCCCTGTCTGGTACGTGCTGGAAGGAACACGCAGATGCGCGTCCCGACGCCGACCTTGCTGTCGACCGTCATGCGTCCTCCTAACTCAGATACGTACTGCATGCTCTCGTACGCACCGACACCCATTCCGGTCGATTTCGTAGACCGGAACGGCTTGAACAATTCGTCTCGAATGAACTCGGGCGTCATGCCCGAACCTGTATCTTCGACCTCGATCACTGCGAGCCGCCCATCCATCCGTGTTCTCAGCGTTACCGTTCCCTCTGCGCCCATGGCATCAAACGAGTTTTGGACCAGATGGCCGATCACGCGCTCGAGACGATCTTCATGGGCAAGTGCCCATACCTCCGCGCTGGTCTCCAGGTGAACAGACTTTCCTTGCCTCGACCAAGCACTCTGAATGCCTGAAACGATCGGTCGGGTGTCGATAGGCGAAGGGTTGGCGATGGGCGCGGTCCCAGACCGGAGCTGCAACAGCAAACGATTCATTCGACTGACCACGTGCTCGACGGTTTCGGCCATGTCTTTCTGGAACTCGGGATTCGACCCATGCTTCACCGCGTTCTTCTGCATCAAGGAAAGCTGCGATACCAAGTTCTTCAGGTCATGAACGACGAATGCCGACATCCGGCTAAACGCACTGAACTGCTGTGTCTCAACCAGAGCCTCGGTCAGGCGGACCTGGCCGATAACCGAGGCCGCTTGCCTCGCCGCTGTCTTGAGAAGATCCAGGACTTCCCAGTTGAGTTCGACAGCGGTTCGTGGTTTCAATAGCACCACGAAACCTCCCAGTCTGTCATTTTCCGGAAGCGGGATGATCAGCCATGCCGAAGGGATATCCGAGATCCACGCAGGGATAGCCGGGGCATCCGGCACCCGACGGTGCAAGTCGTCGCTCGACATGTCGAGTACCCAACCTGTTTTCGTCAGGAAGTGAACAATCGCGGAGTCCGCTGGCTCGACGTGATGGCTGACTGGGCAGTTCCACGACCCTGTGGGTCGATAACCACCATCCTCTCCCCTCCACCACTGGGCACCGCCGGGACTTTCGACAAGGTCTGCGAGCGCCCGTATCGACCTTTCTACGATCCTGTCATCCGGATGGGATGTCGCGAGCAGTTTGGTGAACTTCAGCCACTCTTCCCGATAGTCGTACCGGTAGGAGAAGAAGTTCTTGCTGATGAAGACTCGGATTCGCGCCCGAACCGTTCCGGAAAAGTACAGCAGCGCAAGGACAAGAAAGGCCACGAAGAACAACGTAACCTGAATCGCAGTGCCCCACTGCCCGCCGAAGAAGCGCACGTAGTACCCGGCACCGGCTACGGCGAGCATGTACACGCCGGAGAGCAGCAGCGCTGTGGAACCGAAGACAATGTTTCGAGAGACAGCTACGTCGATCGTCCAGTGGCGATTTCTGGCCGTCGAGACCAGTACCAGCGGGATGCACAGGCTATGGACTAGTCCACGTACTCCCCAGACTTGGGGATTGATCTCCTTCAAGAGAAGCGCTTCGGAGAACATGAACAAATCGAACGCGAACAATGCACCCGCGCCCAAAGCGAGGGGTTTTACTGCCCAGCGCGCAGATTCGGAGGTGCCGCGCACAAGCTGTTCGCACAAACTGAGGCCGAACACTGCGGCCAGAGAAAATGCACCAAACATGATGCCTGGCGGAACAGTCGGAGGTGAGCCCGGCGTCTCGGTCGCAAGCATGTTTGGAATCACGACGGCCCACAGCCCCGAAAGCACCCCCAGCGGAATGGCGATCCGGGATCGCCGCGACAACGGGAGTGTGTAGCCAGGCATCTGAACGTGCGGCAACAGCAGCATGAAGAAGCCGATCCACATGGCGGACTTCACTGCATCGAGAAGTAGATGGACGCCTGGCATCCAAGTCGCGGGCTGAAGTGCCAGTAGGAGTCCGGACAGTTCCCATGAAGTCGAGGCGATCGCCGCCATGAGGAGAGCACGGCCCCTCTGGCTTTGGCGGGATCGGGTCCACAGAAGTCCGGAGAAGACTGTGAAAGCAGCGAAACCGAACCCGTAACACAAGGATGCTGGTTGGATAGGGCTCATTCAGTGGTCAGTTCTCGTACGCCCAACACTGCTGAGAAACAGGGCATCTCTGTCGGGTCAGCCTTCGGGGCGCCGAGGCCGCAGTGACCCTCAGCCTTGGATTTCCCGGCGCCCGGAACGCGAAAGAAGCGGGACACGATTCATGGGATTACCCGTGCCGCGATCGCCGTGGCCCGCGAATGCGGATGGCGGCTAAGCAGGGCGCGCGTAAACCGCGATGGGCACGCAGACAATCAACGTACGCCTTCCCCCATCACTACGACACGAACGGTGCTGAGGAGAATCAGCGAATCCAGAAGAACGCTATGATTCTTAACATAGTAAAGGTCGTACTGCAGCTTTCGCACGGCATCTTCAACGGACGCGCCGTAGCTATATCTCACTTGAGCCCAGCCGGTAAGTCCTGGCTTGACCGTATGTCTTGCGCCGTAGAAGGGCACTTGCTCAGTCAGCTGAGCCACGAAGAACGGCCTTTCGGGTCTTGGGCCCACGAAACTCATTTCCCCTTTCAAGACGTTGAAGATCTGGGGGAGTTCGTCGATTCGAGTTCTTCGGATGAATCGTCCGACACGAGTCACTCTGGGATCGCCGGTCGCGGCCCAGCGCGGGACGCCATCCTTCTCGGCATCCGTGCGCATGCTTCTGAACTTCAACAGCATGAACGGTCTTCCGCCGAGACCGACCCGTTCCTGCCTGAAGACGATCGGTCGACCACTTTCCAGGAAGATCGCAGTCGCGGCGATGATCATCATGGGCGCAGCCAACACGAGCAGTACCGCAGAAGCGAGTACATCGAAGCTTCGCTTCACGAATCGTCTTGACCATCCTTGGCGGAAGCCATCGCCATAGATCAGCCAACTCGCCTTGAGAGACGTCACGGGCACTTCACCGGTCACGCGTTCGAAAAACGCAGACAACTCAGTGATTCGGACGCCTCGCAGGCGGCAGTTGAGCAATTGGCTTACGGGCAGCATGCCACCGCGCTGCTCCTGAAGGGCAACGATCACTTCATTCACGCCCAATCGCTTGACGGTTTCTTCCAGGGAACCCGACGTCCGCACGATCCTGTCCAGGGACACGGAAGGGCTGACGGCGGAGTTGATTGGGAAGAAGCCGAGCAACGACACCCCAGATCTAGCCATTCCCTGAAGCGCACTTTCCACGGCAACCGCTTCCGGCCCGGTCCCCAGCACCAGGATTCTGTGGGACAGCCAGTCCATCTGGACCCCGAAAACCAGGAGCAGGCGTACGAGGAGCAATCCGGCTGCAGACAGCAAAAGTGCCTCGGGCAAGGCGGCACGATACTCTGCGCCGTCGGGGAAGGCCGAGAACAGTGCGTAGACCAGAGCGCTTCCCACGGCAAGGCTCAGGACGATTCTGACCGCGAATCTCGAAGCAGATGTGTTTCCATCCAGTCTGTGCAGCTGAAACGCGCCCAGACAAAGGATCTGACTCAGGGCGAAGATGGTCACTGCAGCCCCGACCATCAGTTCGCCCTCGGACGAGTTGGGAAGGTGGCCAAGCACAGCGCTCATGAACGACGCGCAGAAAACGAGGCTCGCCAAAGCAAGCTCCAGTACTGCGACGACCGGCACTCTCTGATTGAAAAGCAGAACCATTCCTGGGATGCCCTCAAAAGGCCCTGTTAGTTTGTTATTCCCCGTCTTCCACTCTCGCCCTAAGCGAGGTCAATGCCCGGGCGCTGCCGGCGGGCTGAATCACTAAGCGTGGCCCGTCTAGAGTTCGCCCTGTCGCTCCGATCGCCCAGATGCGGGTTGGTTGACGACGCAAAAACACACTAAACGACTGAAAAACTTAATAAAGTGAACGGGACAGTCTTTGGCCCAATCGCGCTCCGCCAGGAAACGCCGGCGACGATGCCTGCACTGCTACGCAGGCTGGCCGGTCTCATGTGTCATGAAGTGCCACTCTCGGTTCGTTGCCCGGGGGGGGGGATGGTCTCCCGGGCGGTGGAGAATGGTCTCTTGGGGCATTGGGCTGTTTTGACTCGCGGACTGCTTTCTGTCGGATTGCTTTGTGCATTGCGTGATAGGCAAGCAACGGCAGTGGCATCCTGAGCAGAGCTGCCCGGATGGTCATCATCCTGTGGGAAAGGGTCCTTGCCGTGTCGGGGTGCCCGTCAGGATCGAATGGCAGTATGGACGTGGACGTTGCTCTTTCGATGAGTCGGCGCACCGCGTAAGGCGGTTCGAAAGGTCGCATTCGTGCAAACAGATCGTCGGGTACAGGCGTGTTCAGCCAGGACGTTACGAACCGCATCGCATACCAGAAGTATCTGCCGAGCCCGTGAGCCTCTGCGCCATCGACAATTGCCCCCCAGAAGTTGGTGCGAGTCTGGTGGGCACGGACCAGTCCGTCGATGTCGATCAGTTCCCGCAATCGATTCGTGCAGTCCGAATCCAGAAACAAGTGGGCGGATGCGTGTAGTACCTGATCCTCGGGCGAGAGAACCAGCCACGGTGATCTGCCGCTAGGAATCGCATTTCGGAAAAGCCTGGCAGGGTCGGGATTTCCCCGGGACGTTACGGGAACGATCGTGTGATGCACGTCCAACTGCATCGCAAAATCGGGATGTCGCATTGGCGGCAACTCGTGGGACCAGTCCCGGTAGTAACGTTGATCGTAAGGGTCTGGCTTTTCGGTTTTCCAGCCTTGTGCCATCAAGAGCTTTTCGACTGCGTCGAGCTCCGGTCTCGGCACCAGGATGTCTATATCGTCGAAGAGTCGCCCGCGCGACATTGGCAAGCCTTGGGCGATGTATCCAGCGCCCTTCAACAGCACCGGTGAGAATCCATGGCCACCTAGGAGACGTCCGATACTGTCGACAAGGTGCAGTCCGATCTGGCGTCGATGCGTGGCGATCGTCCTGCTTCCAAGAAGATGTGCCGCGACACAAGGCGGGATACGAGCACCTGCATCGACGGTACGAATGCGGTCGTCGAGCACAGCGAGCAGTTCAGCGTTCCTGGCGAGCCGGACGGTCTTGTCCCATTGCGACAAGTCCAGCGAGCCAGCCCGGCGGGCGTCCGCCAGCACCTCGATGAGCAGTCGGGCGTCCTTGCGCTGAGGCAGCGCCAGAGGTCTCAAGGGGCAGAGTTTCCTGGTCTATGGGGGGAAATCGGCGGCATGGGCTCTACAGGCATCAGCGCAGAACCCGCGAGGGAGGAGTGCCCCCACGAGCCTGAACATCCTGCGCAGCCACCGGCGACTGGCGTGGTACTGGGCTGGGGCATGCAGAAAGCACGCCGGGGCGAGATCGTTGCCTGCCGCGGAAGGTGCAAGCCCCCCCCGGTGTCTACCGACCGGAACAGCTCAGGCTTCGGTCAGGCCGGCCCTTGGCAAGGACATTGGTGAACTCCCCAATCTCTTCGAGTCTTGAAGTACAAGTTCGTCGACTGTGGCGATAGCATCGGCAAGACGACCATATGTCATCCGAACGAAGCGGCAAGAGGAGACCAGTCGCGTTACCGCATCGAAGGAATGCGGGCCGAGGAATTCGTAGTTGAAGGAGTTCAATGCAAGCTTGTTGAACGCCGAACCAGGGTCCACCTCTTCGACGATCACATTGGAGTTTGCCTCGTACTTCGGGAACAAGACTGTCGTCGGGACTGCTGCGGCCCCCCGCTGACCCACGCTTACTGAAGACGGCGCAACGTGGGAAACCTTCCCCTTCCTAGTTTTGGGGAACTCTGGCCCAAGGACGGCTTGGGGGTCAAACTGCCGAATGACGTCAATCGACTGATTCTTGAGAGCGATGGGGCGCACCATCGGATTGACTAGGCCATTTTCGAGGGATACGACACCGAACTCATCGGAAAGCAGTCGATATCCACTGCACATGAGCGCTGCCGTGAGGGTGCTCTTGCCAGAGCCGGGTGTTGCCGGGAGAAGCAGCCCCGCGTTGCCTTTCGCCAGGGAACCGGAGTGCAGCAGAAGATAGTGAGACAGTCGTTCAGCCAGAGCGTAGTTCAGACCCCATTCCATCAGGGGCAAGTGGGTGTCTGCGGGAAAAGGTTCGAAAGGACTTTCGCCATCCACCAGTAGCTCGATCTGTGCTCGAAATCGCCGTCGGTACCCGCGGACCCGGGCTACGCCGACCGTAGCGTCGAAGAATCCGGAAGAATCCTCTACGCCATAGTCTCCGTATACCCGGTGGATGCTGGCGGCGAGATCTGGGACGTCCGATCGAACCTTGACGCGAGCCGCGCCGAGATCGACGGCCAAACCCTGCCCATTAAGAACGGCGGCGAGCTTTCCGACCGAAAGGTCACGAATTCGCACTTTGGTCGTCCGAAGTCACGAGCCCAAAGGCGGCGAGTTGGGAGAGCGCAGAGAGGACCGGGTCGACCATGGCCGCCGCGTCGTCCGGATTCGCAGCCAGCTCCGAGGCGAGGCCTGCGGTAGGAAATGAGGACTCCCGAAGCAGTCCCAGAACCGCCCCGATCAGGGGAGATACGTAGTGCGTATCCCACGTGATCGGATTAAACACCATGGAGCAATTGTCGAAATCGACCACCCGGAGATCCGGGTCTTCGATGGCACGCCAGACGGTGTTTGGAGCTAACAGATGAACGATCTCCGCGCTGGACGACTGAAGCCAACCAGACTGAATTACTTGAACGACGACCAGCAGCTCTTGGTGATCTTCTGGGCCCCGGCGGTGTTCTCCCACTGGAACCCGACAGTGTTGCCTGCAGAGTCAACCAGAACCAAGCCTCTACGGGTGCTGTGGGGCGTTTCCGTGTATCCGCCTGGGACCAACGTCGACAACTGAGGTAGCGCTATTGGATCATCCTTGTTTACAAGGAAGTACGCGGACCCATTAAGAGACCTAACAAAAAAGCCCGGAACTGCAACGGCGGGAGTTCCTTGAGAAAGTGTCACAATCTGAATTTCCTTCCGCAACCATGCGTCAGGATCAGGATTCAAAGGGTCCTGGGACGGAAGAGGGAGATAGCCGGCAGGAGGAATCCCAGCATTGAGATCGGCCGTCCGACACATGCTGCTGGAACTGGGAGGGGTCGGGAGCGCAGACGCCGACTGAACAGTCAAAATCAGGGGAGCAGCGACGCTTCCGCTGAGGAACTTTCTTCGCGTGCTCTTTGTGGTGCCCATAGATCTACCTCAATGTGCGTAGTTTGACGCCTTCTGAACGATTCATGAGCAATTCGGATACCACCATGACGGTGTTCGTTAACTCTCTGATTGGCATAGCGTCTTGTGGGGGGCGCGTAGTCGCCTGAACAACATTGTAAACAGGGTCGACGTATCGGGGCAGGCTTCGGGACCAGGCGCTAATCCCGGTAGGATGAAATGTCGATCAGACGAACCGACAGACTTTCCCGACGGCGATGAATCGGCCCTTCCGATTGGCAGGCTGGCAGGACTAGAGCCGGAAGCTTGGCGCATGGACTCGGAGCCATTGCTCCAGGACCATCAGAATCCAGATGGCTTCCCCGTAGAAGCCAGCGTGTTCGGTCAGCCGCGCTCCCATGATCTCGTTGACGAACTCCGACTTGAGAAAGCCGCGGTCGACCAAAGCGAGCAGGCTGTCCCTCGCAAACCGGTTTAGGGCGGGATCCCGAACGACCCAGGTTCCGAAGGGCAGTCCGAACCCGTGTTTCGTCTTGGTGATGATTTCGTCCGGCAGAAACCCCCGCGAGGCCTCCTTGAAGAAGTATCGAAGGCGGTAGCCCTTCACTTTGAGGGAGGCGGGCAAGCGATTGGCGAACGCGACCAGTTCGTCGGACAGGAGAGGGAAGCGGGCTTCGCATCCGCCCATCTCACAGGTGTGGACGACTTTCGGCAGGTCAGCGTCTGCGAGCGTGTACTTGAGGTCGAAAGCAAGGAGCCGGTTGACGACTTCCGGATCGTTGCAACGAGCGTAGACCTCGCGCATCGCTTCGCCGGGATGGCCGGTCTGAACCGATGCCAGAGCGCCCGAGGTGAGCATCCGGTCGACACCGAGTCGATGCAACAGGTTGTAGGACTGAAGGCGATCCGGAAGTCCTTGCTTAGCCTGCTGAATGTAGCTTGCTGCTTTCTTGGCGACAGGCAGCTTTCCGATCGGCGATCCCAAAAGAATCGGCTCCAGGAACGCTGATCGCAAAGGGCTCGGTACTGAAAAATAGTGCTCGAACACCTTCTGTTTCGCGTAGCGAGTGTTGCCCCCGAAGATCTCGTCTCCACCGTCCCCGGCCAGCATCACGGCGACGCCTTTTTCGTGGGCCTTCCGGGCGCAGAAGTACGCGGGGAGCGCAGACGAATTGCCGAACGGCTGGTCGTAGTGCTCGGCGAGTAGAGGAATGCCTCGGACGATGTCGGCAGGCGTCACGTAGTACTCAGTGTGGTCGGCGCCGTATCGACGAGCCGCGATGCGCGCGTACTCCATCTCGTCGTAGCCTTCCGCATCGAATCCGATGGAGAAGCACCGGGGCGATTCGCCGGTGATCGTCCCCAGCCAACCGGCCACGGAGGAACTGTCGGTCCCCCCGCTCAAGTAGCAGCCGGTAGACCGTTCGTCGATCTCATTGCCGACGCTCGATCGCATGACTTCGCGGAATTCCTCCAGCAACATGGCGAATGAAGCGTCGGTCGGCGCGTAGTCGGGCGTCCAGTAGTTGCGGACCGTCAGCTTCCCGTTCTCGAATTCGGCGCAGTGGGCGGCTTCCAGGCGGCGAACGCCCTTGAAGACGGTGGCGTCACCGGGAATGACGTGAAAATACAGATAGTCGAACAAGGCCTGGGCGTCGATGCGGTCGCCATCCGGAAGGAGGCCCGCCACTTCATCCGCAAACCGCCCGAACGCCAGCGCGTTGTCCAGAACTCTATACGCGATCGGATAGATTCCGAATCGGTCCACCGCCAGGAGGGTCCGTCGCTTCACCGCGTCATGGACCACGAATCCGAACCCGCCCGCCATGGAGGGGAGCATCCCGCTACCTTCGGACAGATACCGGTCGAGGAGGTCCGCCGCGCGGAGCCTGTGGCTTGCCTTCCCCGCCAGCGTCCTGGGTGAGCCGATCAGAACGCAGTAACCCTCTGCTCTCGAGACCTGGTCAAAATGGGCGGCCGGATTGCGGATTTCCACCCAGCTGGTGGCGGAGTTGAGCGTCGTTGACGATTCGGAACGGCCGGTACTGGTTCCGGTAGTCACTTCCCGGAGCATGTCCGCGATGCCCGGCGAGCCCGCGATGACTCCGAGGAACGAATGACGTTTCAAGGCCTGACTCCTACTGTTTCGGTCGAGGGCGGAGCGGCGAGATGCCGGCCGAGCCTTACCGCGACGGCCGAGACGCTCCTTCCCCAGGGCGTGAATCGTGGCAGCTGATGCACGTCACTTGACCGGCTCGCATACCCGACCGAGGTCGTCACGGCACAGCTGAAGCCCAGTTCCCTAACCATCTCCACATGTTCGTGCCGATAGTCAGTGCCCGGTGTGCCGTTGGGATACGCGAACGTTGTCACCGGCGCCTGCAGCCAGTCTTCCAGGAGCAACTTGGAGCGTGCAATGTCCTCGCGGCAGTAATTGCCTGGCTCGTTGGCGAGGATGGGGTGGGTGTGGGTATGCGCACCAACGGACACGCCGAACCGGGGAAGCTGCACCACTTGCGATCTGTTCAGCATCAAGCTCGGTGGCGTCGGTACCTTGCAACGCCGCATGATTCCTTCGCAGGCACTGAGTCGTCGGGCGAACGGCAGGTACTTCACCCGCATGAGGAGAGTTTCGATCACCGACCGCCGTTCCTCGGGCGTCCGAACGCTGACTTTCGGAAGCTCGAGATCGCGAAGGTCGACTTCGTCCAGTGTGGTGCGCCGGATGCCTTCGACGACCCAGTCGTTCCACATCCTGCCGCCATCGACGAAGTCCGTCGCCACGAACACAGTGGCGGGTAACTCGTGGCGCTTGAGCATGGGCGCGGCGATCGTGAGGTTGTCCGCATAGCCATCGTCGAACGTGATGCTGGCGGCTGCCGGAGGAAGTGTGCCTGCCTTGAGCCTGGCTGCGGCCTCTTCGAGAGGCAGAACATTGAGCCAGGTCCTCGCGAACCGGAGGAAAGTCTCGAACCGGCCTGTATCTGCGTCTGCGGGGAAGACAGGATCAGGCTCTGCCAGGATCCGGTGGAAGATGAAGATGTTCAGCTTCCCGCGAGAGCCGCCTGGCGAAATGAGGCGGAACGGCGTGAACGACGTGTGCTTCGATGCCATGTTCAGTGGTCGCGCCAGCAGAGGCGGAAGATCGAAGACCCGGGCTTCATCGTCGAATCGCTCAGACGAGCACCTGGGCCGGAGCTGGGTGGCTCAGAAACTGGAGCGGACTCGACGTGTACCCGTAGGCGCCAGACATCAGGACGCACACGAGGTCACCCACTTCCATATGGGGAAGCTGGACCTTGTCGCCGAGCAGATCCAGTGGCGTACACAACGGGCCGACCACGGACGCTGTTTCGTCCGCCGGCTCGGCAAAGCGGGTTCCCGACACGACGGGATAGTTCTTGCGGATCACCTGCCCGAAGTTGCCGGATGCCGCGAGGTGATGATGCATACCCCCGTCCGTGACCAGGTACACCTGGCCGCGCGAGATTTTGCGGTCCACAACCCGCGCTACGTAGACCCCGCTATGCGCGACGAGGTACCTCCCGAGTTCGATCACGACCTTGGCAGAGGGCAGGGCCTTGGCGGTCTGTTCGCACAGCGATTCGAGGTTCTCCACGATCGGAGCGAGTTCCAGCGGCGTGTCTCCGGGGAAGTACGGGACTCCGAAGCCGCCCCCGATGTTCAGCACCGGAAACGCCGCAGGTGCGTCTGCCGCGAGGCGAATTGCGAGGTCGACGGTCTGACGCTGCGCATCGCAGATCGCCTCGGCGCGAAGATTCTGTGAACCGGTGTAGATGTGAAATCCGCGAAATTCGATGTCCAGGCTCGCCAGCGAACGCAGGACATCCGGGACGACCTCGGCGTCGATGCCGAACTGCTTGGCGCCCCCCGACATCTTCATGCCGGATGACTTGAGTTCGAAATCGGGGTTCACCCGAATCGCGACGCGCGGACGTACGCCAAGCTCCTCGCCCGCCGCCACGATATGGGGAATCTCAGCGGCGGACTCGACGTTGATCGTCACGCCAGCCGCGACGGCTTGACGCAACTCCTCGGGTCGCTTGCCGGGGCCGGCGAAACTCATTTCGTCCGGATCCGCACCTGCATCGAGGGCTACCTTCATCTCTCCGGCCGAGGCGAGGTCGAGACCATCGACTAGTCCGACCATCGTCTGGACGATCGCGGGCATCGGATTGGCCTTCATGGCGTAATGCAGATCCACCGCGCGCGGCAGGATCGCGCGCAGTCCCTTCACATGCTGCGTGAGAACCGACCTGTCATAGGCGTAGAAGGGGGTGGAACCAACCCTTGCGGCGAGGCGGTCCAGAGGAATTCCGCCGACCGCGAGACAGCCGTCGACTTCGGGAAACGGACACAGAACGACGTGTCCCGGCAACGGCAGTCCTTCCTTGATGGGTGCGTTCATGAACCCGTGCCGGCAGCGAACAGGGTCTTGAAGGTATCCGCAAGAGCTTTCCGGTCGATCTTCCCGTTGGGATTGCGCGGGAGCGAGCCGGTGCGGATCTCGATGTGCTTGGGAACCATGTATGCCGGCAGGGCCTGCTGACATGCTTTCTGCAGCGACTTGGCGTCATGGTTCGCAGGGTCTGCCATCGTTGCGATCAGGACGATGGCCTGACCGAACTGATCGTGCTCCACGCCCAGCGCCGCAACCTCGGCCACCAGGCCGGTCCGGTAGATCACTTCTTCGATCTCGGTCGGACTCACACGATATCCGGAGGTCTTGATCATCTCATCGCGGCGGCCGATGAAATACAGATAGCCCTCCTCGTCGGCATACACGGTGTCTCCGGAGAACACGGCGTACTCCGGAAGCACGAAACCTGACTCGCGTCCGGGGAGCGGCTTGTAGCGCTCCGCAGTCTTCGCGGGGTCGTTCCAGTAGCCCATGCCGACCAGTGCGCCGCGGTGGACGAGTTCACCGTGCTCACGCGGCGCGCAGGGCGTTCCGTCTTCGCGAAGCACGAGGATCTCGGCGTTGGGGATGGCACGGCCGATGGAGTCGGGCCGGGCATCCACCTGATCCGGTGGCAGATAGGTCGATCGGAACGCCTCCGTCAATCCGTACATGAGAAACACCTGCGTCGCCGGGAGTCGCTCGCGCAGCGCGTCCAGCGTGGTTCTGGGCATCCGTCCGCCGGTATTCGCGATATAGCGAAGATGTTCGGTGATGGTGGTCGGCCAGGGCTGCTGGATCAACTGGAACCACAACGGCGGTACCGCAGTGAGCCCGGTGATCTTCTCCTCGGAAAGCGCCTTGATGGCGTCTCTCGGAACGAAATAGTTGTGCAGCACCGAGCACGCGCTGGTGTGGAAAGCCGTGGTGAGCTGGCTGAAGCCTGCGTCGAACGAGAGCGGGAGCGCCGCGAGCAGCCGGTCACCGGAATGGTTTCCCAGGTAAGTTGAGACGCTGACCCCGCCCATCACGATGTTTCTGTGGGACAGCATTACGCCCTTTGGTTTGCCCGTGCTGCCGGACGTGTAGAAGATCGCTGCCAGATCCGTGTCGATCCGACGGTGTATCGCGTTCTTCCCACCAGACGTGGAGCCCGACGCAGTCCATTCCAGGACGGAAATCCCTTCCGGTTTGTCCGCACCCGCGTCCACGCGTATCACGTATCGCAGATCTTCACAGGCCGCCAGGGTCGTTGCGAGGACGGCCAGGCGATCGTCCGAGGTGACCAGCACGCGAACGTTGCAGTCCTTCAGGATATGCCCGACCTGGTCGCTCTTGAGCAGCGGATTGATCGGAACGAACGTCAGGCCTGCCCGAGCGGCGCCGAACATGGCGATCACGTTCTCGAATCGTTTCTCGAGATAGACGGCCACCCGTTCCCCCGGAGCCAGGCCCATGTCGAGGAGAAACGCCGCGAAACTGTCGCAGGCGTTCCAGAGCGCGGAGTAGGAGAGATCCGCGCCCTCGCAGCGGAGTGCAGGCAGGGTTTCTCGTCCCCTCGGATCGATGAGGTCGGAAACCAGCGTCCTAACGATTGCTGTCATCTTGTTCGAAAGTGCGTCAATTGGCAGGTGAGGGCACGGGGATGCGTTCCGGGAACGCGCGTGCGGGTGACAAGCCTGCGAAAACCGAGCCTGCCCACGAGACGCAATGCGACTATTCGGTTGCTGCGGTCGTCATCCGGCGCGCATCGCAACCAGGGGCCGTCGCCGGCTGCCTGTCGCGATGACGTGCGGATGGAGATCCCTCAGCTGTCGATCTTGCCCGCGACGAAAGCTACGAAACTGCCCATCGTCGCAAAGGTGTCGGCGCTGATCTCGTCGTCCTCGACGGCGATCCCGAACCGATCCTCGAGTGCGGTCAGTACCGAGACGACCCCGACGGAGTCCAGTTCCGGCAGCGCACCGAAAAGCTTGGATTCGGGTTTCAGGCGCAGGCCGCGCCCTCCCAGAGAGAGCGCACTGTCGAGCAGTTCGCACAGTTCCGTTTGGAGTTCCACTTCCACCTCTTGTGTCGCACACACGCCCGTCGGGCGCGGCGTTGATTCCTGGGTCGGCCAGCGCCCGGGCCGCTCGGGGTCCCGATTCCCTTTCGGCGATCGAGGGCGCATGGGCAGGGGCAACAGTCGGTCTCGTCAGTTGGAGACCGAGAGCGCGACAAAGCAAAAAAAAAGCCATTCAGGCAGCACGCCCGTTCTGCCGTCGCCCGGCGAGGGGCGAGCGCCCTACGAACCCGATTGACCGAGGCGCTCGAGGACCCGCGACGCGGAGGGGATGGGGGCGATCGCGCCGAGCCCCTCGCAAGTCAGGGCCGCAGAGGCGTTCGCGTACCGGCAGGCGGCGAGAAAGCTGTCTCCGGCGGCCAGGCGTGCAAGCAGCGACCCGGCGAAGCAATCGCCAGCACCCGTCGCGTCCACGAACCGGATGTCGTGACCGGGGAGCCGCGTCCGGGACTTTGCGTCGCCTGCCAGCACACCACCCGGCCCCAGCTTGAGTGCCACATTCCTCGCCCCGAGGCGTAGTGCCCAGTCGAAGATGGCATCGGGATCGTCGACGCCCGAAAGCAGCGCGGCGTCCTCGAGGCTCGGCAGGAAGTAGTCCGATTGTCCGGCCGCGGCGCCGATGACGGCACGAGCCCTCGCGAGCGGCCAGAGTCTGAGTCTCAGATTCGAGTCATAGCACACGGCTGTTCCACTGGCGCGCGCTTGCTCCATGGCAGCGAAGACTGCGTCGCATGCCGATGCGCCGATCGCCTGCGAAATGCCACTTGCGTGAAGGTATCTCGCGCCCTCGAGCAGGCCGGGAGGAACGTCATCCGGCGTCATCCGGCTCGCAGCTGAGCCCGCGCGACGATAGCTGAACTCGTGACCGGCCGGGCTGTGGGTGATGAAATAGCATCCCGTCGGCGCGTCGGTGTCGGTCTTGACGGCCGAGCGATTCACGCCTTCCGCATCGAGCAGGTTCAGGATGGATTGCCCGAATTCGTCTGCCCCTAGGCGGGAAACATAGGCTCCCGAGGCGCCATGTCGAACCGCTGCGATCAACGCGTTCATGGTGTCGCCGCCAAAACCACGAAGGTAGCGTGATGTCTCGCCGGGGATCGCGCTGAATTCCACCATCGGTTCTCCGATGGCAACGATCTGGCAGCCAAGCCCATTCGAGTGATTCATCCTGCCTCTGCCCGTTCCGCTCTGTGAGTCGGGGCGGGCACCCGGTGTCCGCCTTCCAGGGCGACATTGTGCAGCGAAGTGGCGTGCGTGCGACGCCCACAGCCCTGGTCCGGGCTGCTAGACTTTGCTGCGCCGCATCATCATCGACAAGAGGACGCTCATGCTTCGCGACAAGTCAGCCATCGTTACGGGTTCCACGAGTGGAATCGGTCTTGGCATCGCCCGGGCGCTGGCCCGGAACGGCGCCAACGTCATGCTGAACGGTTTCGGGACCCCGGAAGCGATCGAGGCGTTGTGCACCGGGATTCAGCGAGAGTTCGGGGTACGGGCCCTGTATTCCGGCGCGGACATGCGCCGCCCCGCCGAGATCGACACCATGGTGGCTGAGGCGTGTGCGGCCTTCGGCACCGTCGACATTCTGGTCAACAATGCCGGCATCCAGTACGTGGCGCCGGTCGATGAGTTCCCGGTCGAGAAGTGGGACGAAATCCTGGCAATCAATCTCACGTCCGCGTTCATTGCGACGCGGGCCGTCCTGCCAACGATGCGCGCTCGGGGCTGGGGCAGAATCATCAACATCGCTTCCGCCCACGGTCTCGTGGCATCGCCGTTCAAGTCTGCGTACATCGCAGCGAAGCACGGCGTGGTAGGGCTGACCAAGACCGTGGCGCTGGAAACGGCGCGAAACGGCATCACGTGCAATGCGATCTGCCCGGGCTACGTGCTGACGCCGCTCGTGGAGAAGCAGATCGACGATCAGGCCAGAACCCACGGGATCCCGCGGGAGGAAGTGGTCGAACGGGTCATGCTGGAGAGGCAACCCACCAAGCGCTTCGTGCAGATCGATGAGGTGGCGGAACTGGCGGCGTTCCTGTGCACCGACGCCGCGGCGTCGATGACGGGCGGACAGTTGTCCATCGATGGCGGGTGGGTGGCCCAGTAGCGCGGGTTCTCCCCAGAAGGCCTCCCGTTCCCGCGACGCATTCCTCCGCATGAGAAAGGCTGAGAGGCAAACGCTAACTGAAGCGCCGCTACGCGGACATTGAGATCGACATGGCGACGTCACCGTCTTCGTCGATGGTTTCGAGTCGGACCGTGAATCCCCAGAGACGCGCGAGGTGCTTCAGCACCTCTTCGGCTTCCGTGTCGAGCGGACGCTTCCGGAATCGGCGATGCTGGAGCGTGAGGGACCGATCGCCCCGGTGGTCGTAGCGGGCCACCTGGATGTCGGGCACCTGGGAGTCCCGGTTGTACTGCTGGGCGAGCATGCGCCGGAGGCGTCGATACCCGTGCTCGTCGTGGATGGCGTCGATCGTCAGATCCGACTCTTCCTCGTGATCGGCGACCGCGAACAGGCGGAACTCCCGGATCACCCGGGGCGACAGATACTGCGCAATGAAGGACTCGTCCTTGAAGTTGCGCATGGCGAAGTCCAGCACTTTCCGCCAGTCACCCCCTGCGATCTCGGGGAACCACGCGCGGTCCTCGTCGTCGGGCTTCTCGCAGATGCGACGGAGATCACTCATCATCGCGAACCCGAGCGCATATGGGTTGATGCCGCCGTAGCCCGGCTGATCGTAGCGGCGCTGGGCGATAACGTTAGTGTGCGACGCCAGCCATTCCATCGCGAATCCGCTGTTCACCAGTCCCTTGTCGAACAGGCGATTGAGCAGAGTGTAGTGCCAGAAAGTGGCCCATCCCTCGTTCATGACCTTTGTCATGCCCTGCGGGTAGAAGTACTGCGCGAGCTTTCTCGATATCCGCACCAGTTCCCGTTGCCACGGTTCGAGTTTCGGAGAGTGCTTCTCGATGAAGTAAAGCAGGTTTTCCTGTGGCTCCGGCGGGTAGGGGCTGACCGCCACGTTCTTGTCGGCGCCCTGTTCACTGCGGACCGGCAGGGTCCTCCACAGGTCGTCGAACTGGCGCCATGCGTGCTCCTCCCGTTCGCGCTGCCGGACGCGTTCCGCCTCTGCGGACAGCTGGGGAGGATGGCGATAGCGGTCCACGCCGTGGCTCATTAGCGCATGGCAGGAATCCAGGATCTCCTCGACCGCGGGCACCCCATGGCGCTCTTCGCACTGCAGGACGTAGTTCCGCGCGAACACCATGTAGTCGATGATCGCGTCGGCGTTGGTCCACTGACGGAACAGGTAGTTTCCCTTGAAGAAGGAGTTGTGTCCGTAGCAGGCATGGGCAATGACGAGCGCCTGCATCGCCATGCTGTTCTCTTCCATCAGGTACGCGATGCACGGATTCGAGTTGATGACGATCTCGTAGGCGAGTCCGCGTGCTCCTGTGCGATAGAGCTGTTCGTTCCGGATGAACTCCTTGCCGTAGCTCCAATGCGGGTAGCCGATGGGGAGACCGAGCGACGCGTAGGCATCGAGCATCTGCTCGGACGCGATGATCTCGATCTGATTCGGGTACACGTCGAGACCGAACTCGTTCAGCGCGATATCGCGGATCGCTTCGTCGTAGCGCTCGATCAGCGGGAAGGACCATTCGGAGCCGGTCGACAGATATGGCGATCCGGACTCGGAGTCCGGCGCTGCGGTCATGCTGTCTCCCGGGCGAACAAGTCGCGAAGGACCGGATACACGTCGCGCGCATGGGTCACGCTGCGCAGAGCGAACTGTGGGTCGGAGATGCGCTGGTAGGCGTACATCAGCGGACTGATCCGCCGTGCATCATCGGGGACTTCCACATAGGCAAAGTAGCGGACGAGTGGCATTAGCTGGTCCGCCAGCATGGCGCGGCTCTTTTCCGGATCGGCGCCGAACGCATCCCCGTCGCTGACCTGGGCGCCGTAGATGTTCCAGGAGTCGGTCGGAAAGCGGTCGTCGATGATCTCCCGCATCAGTTTCAGTGCCGACAGGACGACCGTGCCGCCGCTCAGCGTGTCGTGAAAGAAGGTGTTCTCGTCCACTTCCTCGGCGTCGTCGGTATGCCGGATGAACACCACCTCGACCTTTTCGTACTTCCGCGTAAGGAACAGGTGCAGAAGCATGTAGAACCGCTTGGCGAGATCCTTCTTGTCCTCGGTCATCGAGGCCGAAACGTCCATCAGACAGAACATCACCGCCCGGCTTATCGGTTGTGGAACCTTGACGCGGTGGCGATAGCGCAGGTCGAACTCGTCGATGAACGGAATGCGCGCCAGGCGCTTCTCCAGCGCTTCGACTTCCTCCGCCGGGGCGCCGGCCTCGCTCAACTCCGCGAGACGCCGCCGCAGCGGCGCGCCGATCGCGATCCTTCGCGCGATGGCATTGCGCAGCGAGCGCACGACCGCGAGGTTGGAAGGAACACCGCTCTGCGTGTAGCCGGCGCGTTGCCACTTGTGTTCCCGGATGTCGCCGAGCGTCGTACGGACGAGATGCGGCAATTCCATATCGTCGAAGAAGAGGCTCATGAACTCTTCGCGGGAAAGCGCAAATACGAAGTCGTCCCGGGATTCCTCCCCGTCCCCTTCTCCTGAGCCTGACCCCTGCCCGCCCCCCTGCCCTTCCGGGCGAGGGACCCGGTCGCCCTGCAGGAATTTGTGGTTGCCGGGATGGATCGCTTCCCGGTCGCCTCCGGGACCGTGACGGAACTGCGGCTCCGCGATGTCGCGAACCGGAATGTTCACGTTGCCGCCCCGGTCCATGTCCGTGATGGATCGACCCGCGACCGCATCGCTCACGGAGCGACGCAACTGCTCCTTGTAGCGCTGGATGAAGCGCTGCCGGTTGACCGTGCTCTTGTTCCGGTCGTTGAGCCGCCTGTCGATGATGACGGACATGCTGGCGCGCGTCGCTTACTGGGACTTCCGGACACGCAGGTACCACTCCGACAGGAGTCGGACCTGCTTTTCGGTGTAACCCTTGTCGACCATGCGGCTGACGAAATTCTGGTGCTTCTTCTGATCCTCCGCGGAAGCCTTCGCATTGAAGGAAATCACGGGCAGCAGTTCTTCGGTGGACGAGAACATCTTCTTCTCGATCACCTCGCGAAGCTTCTCGTAGCTCGTCCAGCGAGGATTCTTGCCGCCGTGCTGGGCGCGGGCACGCAAGACGAAGTTGACGATCTCGTTCCGGAAGTCCTTCGGATTGGCAATGCCCGCAGGCTTCTCGATCTTCTCCAGCTCGGCGTTGAGGCTCGAACGATCGAAGCTCTCGCCGGTCTCCGGGTCACGGAAGTCCTCGTCCTGGATCCAGTAGTCGGCAAAGGTGACGTAGCGGTCGAAGATGTTCTGACCGTATTCCGAGTACGACTCGAGATAGGCCGTCTGGATTTCCTTGCCGATGAACTCCGCGTAGCGGGGCGCGAGCCAGCCCTTGATGTACTCGAGGTACCGGCGCTGAATCTCTTCCGGCAGTTGTTCGCGCAGAATCCGCTGCTCCAGCACGTACATCAGGTGCACGGGGTTTGCCGCGACCTCGGTCTGGTCGTAGTTGAACACCGCGGACAGCACCTTGTAGGCGAACCGGGTCGACGAACCGGTCATGCCTTCGTCCACGCCTGCGTAGTCCCGGTACTCCTGGAAGGACTTTGCGGACGGATCGGTGTCCTTGAGGCTCTCGCCGTCGTAGACGCGCATCTTCGAGTAGATGCTCGAGTTCTCGGGTTCCCGAAGACGCGTGAGCACCGAGAACTGCGCCATCATGTCCAGTGTGCCCGGGGCGCACGGTGCAGCAGCGAGCGAACTGTGCTTCAGCAGCTTCTGGTAGATGCGCACTTCCTCGGAAACCTGAAGGCAATACGGGACCTTGACGATGTAGACGCGGTCCAGGAAGGCCTCGTTGTGCTTGTTGTTGCGGAAGCTCTGCCACTCGGACTCGTTCGAGTGGGCCATGATGATTCCCTGGAACGGGATGGCGGAGAACCCTTCCGTGCCCTTGAAGTTGCCTTCCTGGGTCGCGGTGAGCAGGGGGTGGAGCATCTTGATCGGCGCCTTGAACATCTCCACGAACTCGAGCAGGCCCTGGTTCGCGAGGCACAGGCCACCGGAATAGGAGTAGGCGTCCGGATCGTCCTGCCCGTAGCTTTCGAGCTTCCGGATATCGACCTTGCCCACGAGACTCGAAATATCCTGATTGTTCTCGTCGCCGGGTTCGGTCTTGGCGATGGCAATCTGCCGCAGGACGGACGGCTGCACTCGCGCCACCCGGAACCGGCGCAGGTCGCCGTCGAACTCCGCCAGACGCTTGATCGCCCAGGGGGAGGCTATGCCATTCAGATAGCGCCGTGGGATCCCGTACTCATTTTCCAGCGCTGCCCCGTCGCGTTCCGGTGAGAACAGGCTGAGCGGCGACTCGTTGATCGGGGAGCCTTTCAGCACGTAGATCGGATGTGCCTCCATCAGCGTCTTGAGACGTTCGGCGATCGATGACTTGCCGCCACCCACCGGGCCCAGCAGATAGAGGATCTGCTTGCGTTCCTCCAGGCCCTGGGCGGCGTGCTTGAAGAATGCGACGATCTGCGAGATCACGTCTTCCATGCCGTAGAACTCACGGAAGGCAGGATATCGGCGAATCAGGCGGTTGGAGAAGATGCGCGACAGCCGCGGATCGTTGCGGGTGTCGACGATCTCCGGTTCTCCGACCGCAGCGAGCATTCGCTCGGCGGGAGAGGCGTACACGAGAGGGTCCTGCTTGCAGAGCGCGAGATAGTCCTCGAGGGACATCTCCTCATCGCGCGCTTGGAGATAGCTGTCGCGGAAACTGTCCAGGATGTTCATGCGTCAACCTCCTTGATTTCGTCGACTGCAGGCGATCCGGGGTCGGGATCGTCTGCAAATCGTTGCAGCGCAGACCAGCTTCCCCGATCGCTCGCAAGAACCGGGCTCACGTCGCGATCGAGCGCAATTCCGGTCCGGGAACTCGGACGGGCTCGGAGGCTTTGGTAGTACAACCGCCGGGCAGTTCCCCGTGCGCACAACGCTTGAGACTACTTTCGGTTACGCGAGCGTGGATATTGAGGAAAACTTTTGGAGCGGGCGCCTCGGCCTCCCGCTCCGGGCGGGTGCTGCTGGAGGAACAGCGATCGTTCCGGCTCGGTTTGGCGGTCGGGCGCGCGGGGTGGGCGGGCGAGTGTGCCGTCTGAAATAGCGGCGCTTCGAGGGGTGGGGGCGCGGAGATGGGTTGCCAAGCCGGAGGGCGGCTGGCGAGATGCACCAGTTCGGTTCTGCAATGACGATTCTGATGCGTACTGAGTCACGGCCCGACGAGACCACACAGATTTCGGGCGGCGCCGGTTCAGGCCGCCACGTCTGGACGCGGCAAGTGATTGATTCCGAGAGTCGGGGAGTGCCAGCGAGAGTCGGTGGGCGCGGAACTGCTACCCGCGTTGCGTTGATGTCGGGCGACCTGCACGCCCAAGCCGCGCCGGCTTCGCCCCAGGGGACGCGGCGCCGGCGCCAGCTAAAGCTGCAGAGGGGGCGTCAGTCCGCGCGAGGGTCGGTCGGGCGGATGGACAGGGCCAGATGCATGCACAACCGGATCAGATCGCCATGGCGTCGCACCCCAGTCTTGGCGTAGACCCTTTTCACGTGCGTGTTCACTGTGTTGATGCTGATGCCGAGCCGGACGGAAATCTCCCTCGCTTTCAACCCCTCAAGTACCCCCGCGACGACCCGGCGTTCCGCCCGGGTCAGTCCGAAGACCTCTGCAACCGGGTCTACCAGAGATGGCGGTGGCGTGTCCGGATCAGCGAACGTGATCATCGCAGACACCTCGCGCAGTGAAGGTGTGGCCAGAAAGGGACGTGGCAAGGTCTTGACGGAAATGAGGAGAGGCATCTGTCCGCGCGGTCGCTTGACCGCCACGACTCCCTCCTGGCGCTCGGTGGCGCTCTGCACCGACCGCGCGACCAGGCCTACGAGGCGGGACAGCCGGGCGTTGGATGCCCGGTCTGCCGTGACGAGCATGCCGTCGGGAAGGATGGCGAGACCCTCGCTGCGGGCGATGAGGCGCTCTGCCGTCGCATTCTGGTGGACGACGGCTCCCTGGGCGTCCGTGAAGATCACGGCCTCGGCGGCATGCTGAAAGAAGAAATCGGCCGGGCTCGAGCAGTGGTGGCCGACGGCATCCGGAACGATGCCCGGAGGAAACGGCAATGCGGGGCGAGAGGGTTGGCCGAAGCCTTCGGGTGTCGTCATGTCCATGGTCTTCCTTCCTTTCGTTGTTATGGCGTGGGACGAATGGCGGGAAGAATGTCCGCGGCAACCGGGCGCGGCAATGCCACATTAGTGGCATATCCGACCTTCCGGCGGCAGGGTAGGGGCTGGCGAACGGCGGCGGTCGCGTTGGACACGGACTCCGGTCGAAGGCGATCGCCGGCATGCGACGGGTTACCATCGAACCACTTCGGGCGGCATGCAAGAGGGTCCGCCCGATCGCCCAGGCGAACCCCTGCGACCTCCCCCAGAGCACCATGCCCGACACGTCATCCCGTCATTCGATCGTCATCCACGGCGCCCGCCAGAACAATCTCCGCAACCTGACCCTGAGCATTCCGCTGAACGAACTCGTCGTCGTGACGGGCGTTTCGGGATCCGGCAAGTCGTCCCTGGTGTTCGACACCCTATACGCGGAGGGGCAGCGCCGCTATGTGGAGACCTTCTCGCCCTACGCGCGGCAGTTCCTCGACCGGATGGACAAGCCGCAGGTCGATCGCATCGAAGGGGTCCCGCCTGCCATTGCCATCGACCAGACCAATCCGGTCCGCACGTCCCGGTCCACCGTCGGGACGATGACGGAGCTGAACGACCACCTGAAGCTGTTGTTTGCCCGCGTGGCACACCTTCATTGCCGAGGGTGCGGCCGGGAAGTCCGCCGGGACGACCCCGCGACGATCGCTGCCGATATGGCGATGCGCGCCGGGCGCCTGGAGGATCCGCGACTGGTGCTGACCTTCCCGGTGGAGATTCCGCCGAACTTCGAGGAGGCGGAGATCCTGCAGGCGCTCGCGGTGCAGGGCTACACCAGAGTCCATGGCCGGTCCGGCCGGCGACTGGACATGATCCAGGACCGGTTTCGTCTTTCGAATGTCGAGCCCGCGCGGCTCGGCGAAGCCCTGGAGGCGGCCATTCGCGTGGGCAACGGTCGCGTGGACGTGCATCCCCTGCCCGACACCGACGACGCAACGGCGACGGGCGCCCCTGCGCCGGTGCCGGAACCGTGGCGCTACTCGACAGCCCTCCACTGCCCGGATTGCGACATCTCCTACCAGGAACCGGTGCCGAGCCTGTTCTCGTTCAACTCGCCACTCGGCGCGTGTCAGGAGTGCCGCGGCTTCGGGCGCGTGATTGGGATCGACTTCGCGCTCATCGTTCCGGACACCGCCAAGACTCTGGCCGACGGGGCCATCAAGCCATGGCAGACCCAGAGTTTCCGGGAATGCCAGGAAGATCTGGAGAAGTACGCGCGAAAGCGCGGTGTGCCGCTCGATGTGCCATGGCGGGACATGAGCCCGGAGCACCGGGAATGGGTCCTGGAAGGGGATGCCGACTGGGTGAACTGGGACAAGTCCTGGCCAGGGTCGTGGTACGGCGTGCGCCATTTCTTCGCGTGGCTCGAGTCCAAGGCCTACAAGATGCACATCCGCGTGCTGCTCTCCCGGTATCGCGCCTATACGCCTTGCGAGTCATGCGGCGGTGCGCGCCTGCAGTTGCCTGGCTTGTTGTGGCGCGTCGGCAATTGCGCCCAGGCGGAGCGCGTGCTCCCTGCCGCCCGACGACATGCGCCCAATGGAGTGAGGTGGTCGGCAGACACCCTCGCAGCGCTGCCGGGCTTGTCGATCCACGACCTGATGCTGCTGCCCATCGAGAAGCTCAAGATCTTCTTCGACGAGCTGCACGCCGACATCCAGGGAGTGCGCGGATCCGAAGCGGAAGCGATGGACCAGCTGCTCGTGAACATCCGGGCGCGGCTCGGTTACCTGCTCGAAGTGGGCCTCGGGTATCTCACCCTGGATCGCCAGTCGCGCACGCTCTCCGGCGGCGAGGTGCAGCGCATCAACCTGACCACCGCACTCGGTACGTCCCTCGTCAATACGCTGTTCGTGCTGGACGAGCCCTCCATCGGACTGCACCCGAGGGACATGGGGCGCGTCATCGCGGTCATGACCCGGTTGCGGGATGCGGGCAACTCCCTGGTGGTCGTGGAGCACGATCCGCAGATCATGCATGCCGCGGATCGCATACTGGACATCGGTCCCGGGCCAGGGGAGCGGGGAGGCGAGATCGTGTTCTTCGGTCCGCCCGACCGACTGGCCGCCGTGCCGGAGTCGTTGACCGGCGCCTATCTCAGCGGGAGGCGGCGGGCCGACGCGGGACTGTCGGCCGTTCCGACGGACTCGACCACCCCCCATCTCTCCCTGCTCGGCGTCACCGAACACAATCTCAAGAACGTGGATGTCCGCTTCCCGCTCCAGCGGCTGGTGTGCCTCACAGGTGTTTCGGGGTCCGGCAAGTCCACGCTCATCCAGGACGTCCTTTTGCCGGCGCTGCTCGAGGCAAAGGGGAAGTCGTCCGGCACACCCGGGAGCCACCGGGCGCTCGTCGGACACGAGCAGATCCGCGCTGTCGTGTCCGTCGATCAGTCGACGATCGGCAAGACGACGCGGTCCAATCCAGCAAGCTACGTGGGTGCATTCGACGCAATCCGGAAGCACTTCGCTTCCACGGGTCTCGCACGGGAGCGCGGATACACCCCGGGCACGTTCAGCTTCAATTCCGGCAACGGACGTTGTCCGACCTGCGGTGGTAACGGTTTCGAGCACGTCGAGATGCAGTTCCTGTCGGACGTCTATCTTCGATGCCCTGACTGCGACGGCAAGCGCTATCGGGCGGAGGTGCTCGAAGTCACGGTGAACGGGAAGAGCATGGCCGACGTGCTGGAAATGACCGTGTCCGAAGCTGCTTCCTTCTTTGCGGACGATCCGGATGTGGGGCTGCGGCTCCAGCCTCTCGTGGACGTCGGATTGGAGTACGTGCGGCTCGGGCAGCCGGTGCCCACCCTGTCCGGGGGCGAGTCGCAGCGCCTGAAGCTGGCCGGCCATCTGGCGGATGCGGCGGCCGGGACCTCCGAGCCGACCCTGTTCCTCTTCGATGAGCCGACGACGGGGCTGCACTTCGACGATACCGCGCGTCTTCTGCGTGCCCTGCGCAAACTCCTCGCGCAAGGGCATTCCCTGATCGTCATCGAGCACAATCTGGATGTCATTCGCGCGGCGGACTGGATCATCGATCTGGGCCCGGAAGGCGGGGACGACGGAGGGGAGCTGGTCGTCGCCGGTACCGTCGCAGAGGTGATGCGATGCGAGTCGTCGCACACGGGAGCCGCGCTGCGTGAGTACGATGCGACCGTTGCCCCGGGCCGGGTCTTCGAGCCGACGGTGCGATATGCGGCGCTGGAGAGAGCGGCCCCGCCGAACGCGATCCATGTGCTTCGCGCCCGGGAGCACAACCTCAAGGATGTGAGCGTCGACATTCCCCACGACAAGTTCACCGTCGTGACCGGTGTGTCCGGTTCCGGCAAGTCGACGCTGGCGTTCGACATCGTGTTCGCCGAGGGGCAGCGCCGTTACCTCGAGTCTCTGAACGCGTACGCCCGCCAGTTCGTCCAGCCTGCAACTCGACCCGACGTCGACGCGATCTTCGGGATACCGCCCACCGTGGCGATCGAACAGCGCACGAGCCGCGGCGGCCGCAAGAGCACTGTTGCCACACTGACCGAGCTCTACCATTTCCTGCGCCTGCTCTACATGAAGCTGGGCACGCAGCATTGCCCCAACGACGGCACGCCCATCGAACCGCAATCACCCGAGGCCGTGCTCGCGAGAATCCTGGTGGAGCATCGTGGAACGCATGTCGGCGTTCTTGCGCCGCTCGTGGTTGCGCGAAAAGGCTTCTATACGGACCTGGCGAAGTGGGCCCGCGGCAAGGGCTACACGCACCTTCGCGTCGACGGGGAGTTCATCGAAACGGCCCGATGGCCTCGCCTCGATCGGTTCAAGGAGCACACCATCGAGTTGCCCGTGGCCGACGTCCTGGTGCAGCCCGAGAACGAGGCGGCGCTGCGCTCCGCTCTGGCTCAGGGTTTCGATCACGGCAAGGGAGTGATTCATCTGCTCGCGCCCCTCGACGGCCTGATGGAGGGGCGGGCGTTGGTGCGGGAACAGGTCTTCTCGACCAAGCGAGCCTGCCCCAGCTGTGGCGACAGTTTCCCGGAGCTCGATCCGCGACTGTTCTCGTTCAACTCAAAGCATGGCTGGTGTGCAACCTGTTTCGGGACCGGTCTGGCGCTTCCCGGGTTCGATGCGGAACAGACTGGCGAGGAATCGACCTGGGGCGATGTCGGTGAAGAAGGCGTCGTGGCGTGTCCGGACTGTGACGGCCTGCGACTCAATCCTGTGGCACTGGGCGTGCGATTCCGCGGTCGCTCCATCGCGCAACTGACGGCGGAATCGGTGGATGACGTCGGGCACTTCTTCGAGGACCTTCCGCTGGAGGGTCGCCAGCTCGACATCGCGCGGGACATCGTCGCGGAGCTTCGTTCGCGCATTGCCTTCCTGCGGGACGTCGGACTCGGATACCTGTCGCTCGATCGCTCGGCGCCCACACTCTCCGGCGGTGAGGCGCAGCGCATCCGTCTCGCCGCCCAGCTTGGATCGAGTCTCCAGGGGGTCTGCTATATCCTCGACGAGCCCACGATCGGACTGCATCCGCGCGACAACGAAATCCTGCTGAATACGCTCTCCCGCCTGCAGCGCAACGGCAACACGCTGGTGGTCGTCGAGCACGACGAAGACACGATCCGCCGGGCGGACCACGTGGTGGACCTCGGGCCAGGCGCCGGGACGCTGGGCGGAGTCATCGTCGCGCAGGGCACGGCGGCGCAGCTGATGGCCGAACCGGCTTCGGTGACCGGTCGCTACCTCCGGGCGCCATTGCTGCATCCGATGTTCCCGCGTCGTCCCGTAGCCTCGGAAGATCCCTGCATCGAAGTGATCGGCGCGGACCTGCACAACCTCCAGTCCGTGTCGGCGCGCGTGCCGCTGTCGCGCCTCACGGTCGTCACGGGTGTTTCGGGCTCCGGGAAGTCCACGTTTGCCCGGTCGGTACTCCATGGCAATCTGGTCCGGATGCTTTCCGATGGCGGCAAGGCCATTCCGGTAACGACCACGATCGGCTGCCGCGAGATCCGGGGCGTCGAACGCGTGGGGCGGGTTCTGGAAGTGGATCAGACGCCCATCGGCAAGACGCCGCGATCCTGTCCGGCCACGTACGTAGGTTTCTGGGATTCGATCCGCAAGCTGTTTGCGGGCACATCCGAGGCGCGTATGCGCGGGTTCGATGCGAGCCGGTTCTCCTTCAATGCGGGAGCCGGTCGTTGTCCGACCTGCGAAGGGCAGGGGGTCCGCAAGATAGAAATGAGCTTCCTTCCCGACGTGAAAGTGCTGTGCGAGACCTGCGAAGGGCGGCGGTTCAATCCCGAGACGCTGGCGGTACGGTTCAAGGACAAGTCCATCGGGGACGTCCTGCAGATGAGCGTCGACGAGGCCGAGGGATTCTTCTCGGCGCACCGGACGGTTCATCACGCGCTTCGGCTGCTGCAGGACGTCGGGCTGGGTTATCTCACCCTCGGCCAGCAGAGTCCGACTCTTTCCGGTGGCGAGGCCCAGAGGATCAAGCTGGTGACCGAACTCTCCAAGGTCCGCACGGACGGTCTGGATGCCGAGCCTCCCGGACGCGGGCGGGAGACGGGGCGGCGGCACACCCTGTATGTGCTGGATGAGCCCACCGTCGGGCTCCATATGGCGGACGTATCGCGACTCATCACGGTCCTCCACCGGCTGGTGGATGCCGGGAACACGGTCGTGGTGATCGAGCACAACCTGGATGTGATGGCAGAGGCGGACTGGCTGATCGACCTCGGTCCCGAGGGCGGAAAAGATGGAGGGCGGATCGTGGGGCAGGGCTCGCCGGAGGTCGTGTGTTCCGCTCGCGCGGACGTGTCCCATACCGGCCGAATCCTCGGGCAGTTCCTGCAGGAGCGGGCCCCGGTTGGCTGAGCGGGCTGGGGAGGAGGTCCAGGGCTGGTGGCGGGAGGGGTGTTTCGATATACTCCACGGGCTATGCGCGGAAGCGTTTCCGGGGTCGTCGTCAGTCAGTCGACCCGGACGATCCGCGACGCAGGGTGGATTTCCGGTACGGTGCTAGTCGTCGGCTCGGGCGTTCTGCGTAGTAGAGACGGCGGCCAAGTAGCTCAGTTGGTAGAGCAGAGGACTGAAAATCCTTGTGTCGGTGGTTCGATTCCGCCCTTGGCCACCACCGGCTGCTTCCGGTCGGTACTTCGGACGCGTCAGCGCGCACCGGTCACGGTTTCGCGCCTCACGCGGGAAACGGCGGGCAATTGACGGTGATCGGGCAATGAGCGATCTGCAGGTTGCCATTAGGATTCCGTCCCCTGCGGGGCAGAGGGGAGTGCGTCCACGTCCATGGACCTGGTAACCCTAGGCGTCAATCATCAATCCGCCCCTCTGGCGATTCGCGAGCGGGTGGCCTTCGGTGTGGACAGCCTTCAGCCCGCACTCCAGGATCTGGTGGAGCACTATCCCGTTCGGGAAGCGGCCATCGTCTCGACCTGCAATCGCACCGAAGTCTACTGTGCAACCTCCGATGCGGCGGGCGTCGCTGCCTGGCTCGCCAGCTTCCATAAGCTCGAAGAAGGGAAACTCCGCCCCTATCTGTATGAGTTGCCACGTGAACAGGCCGTTGCCCACGCGTTTCGCGTTGCCAGTGGTCTGGAATCCATGGTGCTTGGCGAGCCTCAGATTCTCGGTCAGATCAAGCAGGCGGTCCGGACGGCCGAGCAGGCCGGCACACTCGGGACCGTTCTCCACAAGCTCTTTCAGCGGACTTTCTCGGTAGCCAAGGAAGTCCGCTCTCGCACGGACATCGGCACGAGTTCCGTCTCCATGGCCGCAGCAGCGGTCAAGATGGCAGAGCGCATCTTTCCTTCCATCGCCGAGCAGTCGATCCTGTTCGTTGGCGCGGGCGAGATGATCGAACTCTGCGCGGCGCACTTCTGCAGTCGTTCTCCCCGAAGGGTGGTGTTCGCAAACCGTACTGTCGAGCGCGGCTACGAGATTGCCGGCAAGTTCTCGGGTGAGGTGATTGCGTTGCACGAGATCGCCGAGGTTATCGCCCAGCACGACATCGTTGTTTCCTGTACGGCCAGCCCCTTGCCGCTCATCGGCAAAGGCATGATCGAACGCGCCATCAAGGCACGACGTCATCGTCCCATGCTCATCGTTGACCTGGCCGTTCCCCGGGACGTCGAGCAGGAAGTCGGCCGGCTGAATGACGTCTTCCTCTACACGGTCGATGATCTCGGGAAGATCGTGAAGGAAGGCCTGGATCTCAGGCAGGCCGCCGTGTCGGAAGCCGAGTCCATCATCACTCGCGGCGTGTCCGAGTTCATGGAATGGATGTCCGCGCGGGAAGCGGTTCCGGCGATCCGGGCGTTTCGGGAGCAGGCCGAAGAGATCCGTCAGCACGAACTGGAACGCGCGCTCAGGGCGCTGGCCCGGGGGGAGGACCCCTCGAAGGCGCTCGAGTCGCTGTCGCACGGCCTCACGAACAAGTTTCTTCATGGTCCCACCCACGCCTTGCATGGCGCTCAGGGTGTCGAACGAGATCGGCTGGTCGGGCTTCTGTCGCGCTTCTATTTCGGCGAAAGAAAGCGTTGATGAAGGCGAGCATTGTTTCCAAACTGGCCCAGCTATCGGCCAGGTGGGAAGAGATCAACCGTCTTTTGGCCAACGAACAGGCGACGAACGATCTGGAGAACTACCGCCGTCTGACCATGGAACACGCCGAGATCGGCCCCGTGGTTGAACTGTTCCAGGCCCATCGCAGAACGTCGATGGACCTTGAGACAGCCCAGGAAATGGCGCAGGAACCCGAGATGCGTGCGTTCGCCGAAGACGAGGTCCGGCTGACGCGGGATAGGCTCGCCGACATCGAGGCGAGTCTGCAGCGGGAACTGCTCCCGAAGGACCCGAACGACGAACGAAACGTGTTTCTCGAGATTCGGGCCGGTACAGGCGGCGACGAGTCGGCCCTCTTCGCCGGCGACCTGTTCCGGATGTATGCACGTTTCGCTGAGCGCCAGCGTTGGGGTCTGGAGATCGTCTCGCAGAGCCCGAGCGAACTGGGTGGTTTCAAGGAAATCATTGCCAAGATTCTCGGCCGCGGTGCCTATTCCCGCCTCAAGTTCGAATCCGGGGGGCACCGGGTTCAGCGGGTGCCTGCCACGGAGACCCAGGGTCGCATCCACACTTCCGCCTGCACGGTCGCCGTCCTGCCCGAAGTGGACGAGGTGGCGGACGTGGTGATCAACCCTGCGGAGATTCGCATCGACACCTTCAGAGCTTCCGGGGCTGGCGGGCAGCACGTGAACAAGACGGACTCCGCTGTCCGGATCACGCACCTGCCGACGGGGATCGTGGTCGAGTGCCAGGACGACCGATCCCAGCACAAGAACAAGGCTCAGGCGATGTCGGTGCTGGTGGCGAGGATCAAGGACAAGCAGGTACGGGAACAGACAAGCCGGACGGCGGCGGAGCGTCGCACGCTGATCGGCAGTGGTGACCGGTCGGAACGGATTCGCACCTATAACTTTCCCCAGGGGCGGGTAACCGATCACCGGATCAATCTGACCTTGTACAAGATCGGTCAGATCATGGATGGAGACCTGGACGAACTGATCTCAGCGCTGGTGTCGGAGCACCAGGCCGAGCAGCTCGCGGCACTTTCGGAGGAGCAATGAGTCTGTTTACGCTAGGGGCGCGGCTTGCGGCAGATGCGCGTCGATTGGCTGCAACCATCAAGATTCCCCGTGGCGAAGCCATGCGGGAGATCCGTCGTCTCGCTTGCCATGCTCTCAAGGTGACTCCAGCGCAGTTGATCGTCCGGGAACGGGAATCCCCGGGGAGGTTCGATCTCTCGCCCTACGGGATCGTCTTCGACCGCCGCCTCAAGGGGGAGCCGATGGCGTACATCCTCGGGGAAATCGGGTTTCGGGAGTATGTGTTCCGCGTGACGCCGGACGTGCTCATTCCACGGCCCGAAACCGAACTGCTGGTCGAGGAAGCCCTGCGCTTCGTCGATGGAACAGCCCCAAGAAAGGTTCTCGACCTCGGAACCGGCAGTGGTTGCATAGGCGTCTCCATCGCGCTCGGCCGCCCTTCTGCGGCTGTTCTGGGGACGGATGCGAGCGCCGAAGCGATTGCCGTAGCCCAGGAGAATGCGCTCTTGCTGGGCGCACCGAACATCGCATTTGCCCAGAGCGACTGGTTTTCCGCGATCGACGGTGTGCGCTTCGACCTCATCGTCTCGAACCCTCCGTACATTGCGGCGGAGGACCCCCATCTTCCCGGTCTGGCGTTCGAGCCGGCCGGTGCGCTGGTTGGAGGGGCGGATGGACTGTCCTGCCTGAGAACGATCATTGCAAATGCGCCGGGACACCTCGAGATTGGAGGGGTGCTCATCGTCGAACATGGCTTCGACCAGCAGGCTGCCGTCAAGGAGCTATTCCTACAGGCCGGTTTCTCCGCGGTGGAAACTCGGGCGGATCTGTCCGAAAGGCCTCGCATTGTCTTCGGCACACTGGAACAAAAAGCGGCAGCGAAACCCAAACGCAAGAAGGCTGTGGCGAGCGTGTGATGTTTCCCGCCATGGTGTCGAGCTTGACCGGAGAAGGGCTAAGGCTCACCTGAACAGGTGACACGTTCGTACCCGTCGACCCCTCAGCCCGATCGTTATCACCCGATTTCTAAGGAGTACAACTCATGGATGCTCAAGAGAAGATCCGCCGCCAAGTGACCGAGAACCCCGTCGTCCTTTACATGAAGGGCACGCCGGATGCGCCGATGTGCGGTTTCTCCGCAGCGGCAGTGCAGATCCTCGAGGCCTGCGGCGTCGACGAAGTCGCCACGGTCAATGTTCTGGACGACCCCGACATTCGTCAAGGAATCAAGGAGTTCTCAAGTTGGCCTACGATTCCGCAGCTCTACGTCAAGGGTGAGTTCGTCGGTGGCGCGGACATCATGCGGGAGATGTTTGCGAGCGGGGAGTTGCAGCAGGTGCTCGGGACGGCCGGCAGCTGAGTTCTATAGGCCACGGACGTTCCGCGCCGAGGGATAGCTCTTGCGTCGCGATCGATGTCTCTGTGGAAATCTCTTGAGGACTCTTGATGGAGCGAAAATCGCCCGCCAGACCATGCTCGGGATAATGGGAATCCGCGATGTCTCTAGTGAGGGTGGCATTCGAGTCCAGAGTTGTCCTTGCCGTTCTCGAGAGCTTCTGCGGCTATGGTGCGTCGAATTGAGCGTACCGCAAGACCTCAGCGATCGATGTCGCGACTGGATTGAAAAGTGCTTGATTGGCGTCGCTGCGCTCGTTCAAAGGGTTTGTCACGAGAAGGCAGCATAGCTGTACTGCCTCACTAGCTGTACGCGAGTCTCCGGCGGGCGCCAGATGGTCTGCATACATCACGAGGCTTTTGGTCTTTCCGCCATGTCTTCGAACTGATCGAAGGGGTCGAGGTGATTTTTTCAGCAAGGATGTCCGTTTCGATCCTGGTATTCATCGCGGTGATGTGCCTGCAAGGTTGTGGCGAGCGGTCCGAAGACTACTTCGCGGCTGGAAAGGCTGTGCTCGAAAAGAACGACTTTGCAGCAGCGGTCATTCAGTTTAAGAATGCAGTGGAGAGAGACCCGGCCAATGCTGAGGCAAGGTACTTTCTTGGCTATGCGCTCGGGAAGATTGGAGATCTTCGCGATGCAGAGGCCCAAGTGCGCAAAGCGATCGAGATTGGTTATGATCAAAACGTCGCGCGTCCCGTCCTCGTTGAGATGCTCGCGAACTTGGGGGACAGCAAGAGTGCCTTGATCGAGGCGGCCAGCGTCGACATGCTCACCCGACCCGAGGCGAAGGCCCAAGTCATCGCTCTGAAAGGGGACGTGTTGTTCTCGGAGACCCGCGTCAAAGAGGCAGAAGCGGCTTACCAAGAAGCGCTAACGGTCGATTCGCTGAACACGACAGCTCTCGCTGGTCAGGCGCGAGCACTTGTTTGGAGGGGCGATCTAAGCGCGGCACAAAGGATTGCGGATCAAGTACTGGCTCGTTCGCCCGACGACGTCCGTGCTCTCTTGATCCGAGCCAGCGTGCTTCAGAAGACCGGTAAGCTGAAGGAATCCATCGCTGTGCTTGACCGTGTCGTGTCGCTCAATCCACTCCACTTCTTCGCGTATACGAGTCTGTTGCCGGCGCTGATCTCCGCTGGCGATCTCGCCGGAGCGAAGTCTCGACTCGCTCGACTGCAAGAAGTCGCCCCCAAGACGGTTCCGACTTACTATCTTGAGGGATTGGTCGCCTATGCCAGCAAGGATCTCGAAAAAACCCGCGAGCTTGTGCGCCAAGTTCTGAAGGTGGTGCCAGATCATTCCCGAGCCCTTCTCCTCGGAGGGATGGTGGAGAGTGATCTCGGGAACTACGGACTCGCGATCCGAGACCTCGAGCGGCTCGTCGCACTCCTTCCGACCGAACCTGTAGCCCGGCGGTTGCTTGCAAGGGCGTACTTTGCCTCCGGACAGACCGATCGAGCGAGAACGGAGATGAACGAGGTTCTAAGGATGGCTCCCGATGACGCCGACGCGTTGGCTTTGGGAGGCGAGATTGCAATCGCTCGTCGCGATTTCAAGGCAGCCATTGATTACTTCCGGCGCGCGGTGACAGGACGTCCAGCGAACGCCGTTCTGCGGACTCGGCTTGGAGAAGCACGACTGTTTTCTGGAGATGTCGATCAGGGACTCAAAGACCTAGAAGCAGCGAGAGCGCTTGCTGGCGGACGGATGATGGCCGACGCTGCCCTGGTAGCGTATCGATTGTCGAGGAAGGAGGTTCCAGGGGCGCTTGAGCTGGCTAAGTCAATGGTGTCTGAAGAGCCGGAGAATCCGGTGTCCCAGCAGACACTGGCAACCGCCGCCCGCGCCTCAAGGGACTACACGTCCGCACGTAAGGCTCTCGAGAAGCTGTCAATGCTGACGAGCGATGGGCTGCCAGCGACGAGACAGTTGGCGGAGGTCGATGTCCTTGAGGGGCATCCGGAGGCTGCACGATCGCGCCTAAGCGCTTTTCTCGAACGACAACCGCGAAATGAGGAGGCAGCCCTTCTGTTGGCAGCGGTGGCCCGCCGCACCGGCGAACCCAGTGAAGCGGTGCTGAAGATTCTTGATTCAGCTATCGCAGCAAATCCACTTGCCAGCAGAGCGAGATTGGAGAAGATGACCTTGCTCCTCGCGAATGGCGATACTGCCCAGGCGCTAGACGCGGCGCAGCAGGCCATTTCGATCATTGGAGAAGATCCTGCATACCTCCTCGTTCTGGCCAAAGCCCAATCGGTTGCTAAGGAGTACACACAGGCCATTACGACCTACGGCAAGTTGTCTCGAGCGCTGCCCAACTCGCGGGTTCCGTACATGGGGCAGGTCGAGGTTTACGCAGCAGAGCAGAAGTGGAAATTGGCGAGGGAGGCGGCAGTACGGGCCGTGGGCGCTTCACCGGACGATGTCGCAGCGCGGCTGGTTCTGGTCGACACCGGGATTCGAGCAGAGATGTTCGATCAAGCAGTCAAGGACGCCTTGGCGATTCAGGGCAAGTGGCCGGACGCGGCGAGCGGGTACTCTGCAGAAGCGCACGCATATCTGGCTCAGAGGCGCACAGCGGATGCAGAAGGCGCGTTGCGCAAAGGGATAGCGCGGACACGTGATCCGACGCTAGTGACCCGATTGGCCGCGCTGTACCAAGGGCAAGATCGGAAGGCCGAGGCGGAGGCGTTTCTGGAGAAGTGGTTCGCCGATCACCCCGACGATGTTGTAACCCTTGACGCGCTTGGTCGTTCTGCGCTGGATGCAAAGGACTTCGCGTCTGCAGAACGTTGGTTCCGTAAGGCTCTCCAAGCCAAACCTAGCAATGCTGCTGTGCTCAACAACTTGGCTTGGGCGCTCGGCAAGCTCAAGAATCCCGAGGCGGTAGTGGTTGCAAGACGTGCCGTAGAGGCGGAACCCAAGGCCGCGCAGTTTCAGGCTACCCTCGGAGCAATCCAGTTAGGGCTTGGTGACCCAGCTGGAGCTGAGGCTGTTTTGAGAAAGGCCATCGATCAACAGCCGTCGCTCTCGTGGGCTCATGTTCATCTTGGCCGGGCACTTCTCGCTCAGGGCAAGAAGGATGAGGCGAAGAAAGCACTTGCAAATGCCAAGAAGCTTTCAGGTCTCTCTTCCGTAAAGGAAGAGCTTGACGAATTGGAAAGAGGGGTGGCGAACTAGGGCAAAGGTTTTGGTCTAATCCGATTCTGCAGATAGTTTGACAGTGACGCCGTGACCAGCGCTCTCGAAGGGGGAAACTCGATGCCAGCAGCGCGAAGCGTTTCTTTGGTTGAAGCATTCGCAAAGCTCTGGTTGCCAGACAGGTAGTCCAGAAACACCGGCAGAGTCGACAACGCCTTCTTCGTCTTGTGATCCGCCCCCAATCCGAGCAGGCGAGCGAGCGTCAAGAAGAGGGTGGTCGGAACAGTGAAGGAACGAGGCACGGTCAGGCCATGGTCCCGATAAACGGAGGCCACGATCGTTCGAAGCTCGGAGATCGGAATTGCTCCGTCAGGCCCGGCGCACAGATGCAGGATATGCCCTGACGTTGCCCTAGTCTGAGCACTCCACACCACAGTTTCCGCAACATGATTCGCCGCGACAAGGTCCAGACGGGTCTCTCCGAAGGTAGGGAAAAACCCGTAAGTGCGTCGCCCTGAAAGAAACTCTGCAAGATAGAAGAAGACTTGGAAATGGATGATCTTCCCCGTCTCCGCATGTCCAACGACCATGCTCGGGCGATGAATGGTTATTGGGTGCCCGGCATCAACTTCTGGACGGACTAGATCCTCTGCTTCGGACTTTGCTTGCTCGTAGGTGTTGTGAAATGTTCTGGCCGTCGTGATCCACCCTTCCGGAACGGCGCCGGGAAGACGGCCCCCAACGCCGACGGTACTGATGAACTCGGTCTTGGGATGAAGGCCCTGCAATTCAAACGCTCGTTTCCCCAGCGCCAGAATCGCCCGCGCAGAATCCACCGCCGACTTGCGCGCGTCCTCGATCGGCAGGTTCATCCTCACTGCGCCGGCGCAGTGGATGATTCCCGTGCACTCGGAGGCCAGTTTCAAATACATGTCCTCCGTCAAACCGAACATTGGGAGGGAGGCATCTCCCGGCAGCGCGACAATGCGGCCTGCAAGTTGGTCGGGATCCTGACCACAGAACGAAAGCAGAGATCTCAGTCGATCCCTCAGTTCTCCAGGCGAACTTGCCCGGATCAAGAGCCGTAAGGCGACACTCTCGTCGGAGATGAGCTTCTCGACGATGGCGCTCCCTACTGCGCCCGTGGCGCCAGTAACGAAGTAGATATTCATCTGCGGATTCGGACGAGTGGGGAGGGCTTGGGGGGGGGCGACTTGGCCCCCACGCCTCCGGCGCCATCGAGCAGAGAGCAAAGCGCCGAGAGTTCTTCGTCGTATCGACTTTCGACGGCGCGTCGGCGCACCTTGAGGTTCGCCGTTAGCTCGCCGTTGGCGATGCTGAAGGCCGAAAGAACCAAGAGAACCCCACCGGGACGAATCGAACTGGCAAGCCCCTCAACAGCAGCGGCAAGTTCCTTGGCGACTCGGTCCATGAACGCATCCATCGCGTCCTCATGTTCCGAGGCCTCATAGAACGATCTCAACGAGGGTGCGCTAATGATCGCCAAGGGGTTCTTGCGCCCGGAGCCAACCACCGCCAAGTGGTCAACCCATGGGACGGCACGAAGCGCGGACTCGACCTCCGAAGGCGCGATCCACTTGCCGGTTGATAGCTTGAACGCGTCGGACTTTCGCCCAACGACGCGCAGGAAGCCCGAATCGTCGATCGAGCCCAGATCACCTGTATGCCAGTATCCTTCTGAATCCGGCGAGGGCGTATCCGCATCGGCATTTAGGTATCCGCGGAACACGCCAGGGCCGCGCACGAGAATCTCCCCGTCGAGATCGATACGCACCTCGTTTCCGGGCATGATTCGGCCGACTGTCCCCGGACGGCATGATCCCGGCTGGTTCATGGCGATCGGTACGATGTTCTCGCTCACGCCATAGGCTTCAAAGATGGGAAGTCCGATCGCTCGAAAGTGAAGTCCCGTGGACGTGGACAGAGGTGCTGATCCTGAGACAAGATATCGGATCCGTCTTCCGAACGTCTGCCGAAGTCGGCGAAGCACGAGGTGGTCGGCGATGCGGAGCTTCGCGCGTTGCGACAGGGTGATCGGCCTCCCCTCCGCTTCTGACTCCGCGGCCCTGCGCGCGCACTGGAGTGCCCACGACGCGATGCCGCGGATTCCAGGGCGCGCCGAGGCAAGCCTCTCCGTCATGCCCGACCGGACCCGATCGAAGAAGATCGGCACTCCGATCATGATCTCCGGCTCCACCTCGGCGATCGCAGGAACGACCTGACGGGGATCCTCGAGAAGATGGGAGCACATCGCTTCGTGGAGAGCGCAAAAGTTGATCACCCGCTGAAAGAGATTCGACAGAGGCAGCCAGCACAGTAATGGCACTTGTCGATCGAGATCCGGGAAGCGCGCGAGAATCTCCTTGACAGCGAGCAGAGTCTGAGCGTGACTGTAGGCGATGGGTTTCGGTACTCCCGTCGTTCCCGACGAGAACACGACGATGGCGCTGTCCGGGTCCCGGACTCTGCCGCTTGGTGGCCCAGGGCGGGCGGCCTGAACAACCTCGATGCGCGGAGCAATCCCCATGGTCGTATCGCGTGACGTTGTCACTACGATGACGGTGCCACTGAGGCTCAAGATGTCAGCCGGGATGCGCTCGACGGATTTCGCGTCGAACACGATCACGCCGGTCAGTTCGCAGCCGGACATGACCATACTCAGCGTCGTCGGCGCGTACAGAGGGTCAAGCCCAACGACGGTACCGCCGAGCATGAAGACCGCGTGCTGCGAAAGCTCCCACGCAATCCCGTTGGCGCCAAGGATGCCTATTCTCGCCCCATCGCGAAGCCCGGCCTGTTCCAGCATTCGGGCGAGTTCCGTAACGGCTGTGCCGAACTGGAGCCATGTCACGGTGAGCCATGGCCCGTCGACAGAGCGAAAGCGAAAGGCCGGCATCGTGGGGTTCCGTGAAGCTTGGAGCGCCAGAATAGACGGCAGAGTTTGGACCTTAGACGGCAGGGACATGCGCTTCCTCGGTTTGGTCCCCGTCAAGCGTTTCCCGTGCCACCGCCACAGGGTAAGGTGGCAGTTCGCGCATTGCCAGACCGCGGGCGTTCCGAAAGGGCCCAATGTCTCGGTGCGAATATGCCGAACACGTGTTCCTTGGATGATGCCGCATAAACATTCTCAATCCCTCTCAGCCCGCGGTCTTCAAGAACTGGTTCGGCACTGCCGATGTTCTTCCGATTCGGGCTGTGGCATCTTTGAACTCTGTGACTTCGGGACGGAACCCTTTCACCCATGACGCAAGTCGATACGAATGACGGCCGCTCATCCGGCAATCCCGATGCTGTTCGGGAGGCTCTCGCCGAGTTTGCCGGCATTGTGGGCGCCAACCACGTAAGAGGGAGCGACGACGCCTTGTCCAGATCTTCGACTCCATATCCCAAACGCATCGGCGGCGTAGTATATCCGGGCACCCCAGAAGAGGTCGCGGAAGTCGTTCGGGCAGCGGGGCGCCGCGGCGTGTCGCTGTGGCCTTGCAGTCGCGGTCGCAATTGGGGATACGGCTCTGCCACGCCAGCGTCGGACGACTCGATCGTGCTGCATCTAGAGCGGCTCGACAAGATATTGGAGGTTAACGAGAAGTTGGCCTATGCGGTCATGGAACCCGGGGTGACGTATCGTCAACTCAGCGAATACCTCGCGAAGCACCATCCAAACCTGTGGATGGACTGCACCGACGGGACGCCAGGTGGCAGCGTGGTCGGCAATGCGCTCGACCGCGGCCTCGGCACCACCCATTACGCCGACCATTTCGGAACGTTGTGCGGACTTGAAGTCGTCTTGGCCTCGGGTGACGTCGTGCGGACCGGGGGGGGGCCGCCGGATTGCAAGACCTGGAACACTCACAAGTGGGGCGTAGGCCCCTACGTCGAGGGCCTGTTTTCGCAATCTGGGCTTGGCGTCGTTGTCAAGGCTGGCATTTGGCTGATTCCAAAGCCAGAGTCATTTGTGTCCTTCACGTTCGATCTCGCCAACGAGCAGGATCTCCCCAGGCTTGTGGAAATCATCCGGGAGCTTCAATTGCGCCAGATCGTGACGAGCGCGGTACACCTCATCAATGACGTTGTGTCTCTGGCCGTCGTCGCCCAATACCCGGCTGAGTTGGTCGGCCGCACCTCTCGGCTTCCTGAGTCGGTCCTTGATGAAATGAGGGCGCGTTACGGTGTCGCCAGGTGGAGCTTCGGCGGCGGGCTCATGGGAAGTTCAAGTTCTGTACGTTTTGCCAGGGCGGAGCTTCGGCGAACTCTACGAGGGCTCGGCCGCTTGACCTTCCTCGACGAGTTCGCGTTGCGCGGGGTGGAGTTGCTTCTAAAGTGGCGTCGACGCCCATGGCTCGCCTCCTTGATCGACGGTGGCGTGAAGGCGGTATTCGGGAAGTCTCCGGAAATGCTCCATGCGGCACCTGAAGTTCACGGGGTACTACGCGGCATTCCCAGTGATTACTTCGTGCGGCACGCGTACTTCAAGGCTCGCATTCCCAAGCCTGAGTCCGCGCACCCGGACCGTGACAATATCGGCCTTACGTGGTTCGCGCCGATCGCACCGATGACGGCCGAACACGTCATGGAGGTCCTCGAGATCTGTCGCCCCCGATTCGAGCGTTTCGGCTTCGACTTCTACGTCGCGTTGCTTGTCCAGAACCCCCGGTCCATGATCGTGCTGACATGTATCCTCTTCGAGAAGGAGGACGCAGAGGAGACCAGCCGGGCGCAAGCCCTGTATGACGAACTTGGCAGCGCGACGACGGCGGCAGGCTATCAGCAATATCGAACCGCTACTGCCGGGATGCACAAACTTGCCAATTCCGCGCCTCAGTTCGTCTCATTGGTCCGTTCAATCCGGGAAAGCCTGGATCCTGGGCATGTGATTGCGCCCGGGAAGTACGGCGCGTGAACGCTAGACGGATCCTGCTGGTCGGCGAGGCGGTGACGCTCGCGCATGTGGTGCGCCTGTTGTCGATTGGCAAGGCGCTGCATTCGTCGGGCTACGAAGTGATTCTGGCGTGCGACCCTCGTTACGACGGAGCGGTGGGAGTGGTTCCCTTCCGCCGAATCGCAATCGAGAGCATGCCTCCCTCAGAGTTTCAGTCGGCCATCTCCACCGGGGGGCCGATCTTTACCGAGCCTCGCCTTGCCGGCTATGTCGACGCGGAACTGAGTTTGCTCCGAGAAGAGAGGCCAGATGTCGTCATCAGTGATTTCCGTATCTCACTCGCGATCAGTGCACGGGTTGCGGGCGTGCCCTTGGTCACGCTGACGAACGCGTATTGGAGTCCGTTTGCCCTTCTGCGTCATGTGGTTCCCGAGATAGCGGTTGCACGCATCGCCGGTGCGTGGCTGGGCCAAGTTCTCTTTACCCTGTTTCGCAGGGTTGGCTATGGTTTACATGTTGTGCCGGTCAACAAGGTCCGCCGCCGCTTCGGAATGGCGCCACTGCCTGCCGATTTTCGCCACGCGCTCGTCGATGGTGATCTCACCTGCTATTCCGATTCCCCAGACGTCATTGCAACAGCGCCACTTCCCCCGAATCACCGATTCGTGGGCCCCATCCCTTGGTCGCCTGCAGTAAGTGTTCCGCCCTGGTGGAGTGAAATGCTGTCGGTCCGCGCTGGAAGGAAGCTTGTCTATCTGACTCTCGGCAGTTCCGGGCCGGGGCACCTGTTGGATAAGGTGCTTTCCGCGCTGACCTCCGTTGATGCGATGGTGCTCGTGGCGACTGCAGGGAGAGCGCCGGTACCCAAAAGAACTGCACGTCTTTTTGGCGCGGAGTATCTTCCGGGTGATGCCGCCGCCAAGATCGCAGACCTTGTCGTATCGAACGGCGGCAGCCCGACCACATATCAATCGCTCAGCGAAGGCGTTCCCGTCGTCGGCGTTGCTACGAATATGGACCAGTTCCTGAACATGGCCGCTGTTGAAGACTGCGGTTTTGGATGGCTGGTGCGATCTGGCGGACTCGAAAGCACGGCATTTTGCGGGGTTGTTTCACGTGCACTGGACGACGCGGGAACCTTGCAAAGGACGCGGCAACTCGCCGACAGCCTCCGTGCGATGAACTGGGCGGAGTCGATGCGGCAAGCGGTCGAGACGGTGGTACGGTGAACGTCATTCGCGCGGAAGACGCCGCTTCAGAATTCTGGGACGCGGTCGTGGTTGGCACGGGCGTTGGTGGGGGTACCGTCGGCTACGCACTCGCGAAGTCGGGATGGAAGGTGTTGTTCTGCGAACAAGGGCGATGCACCCCCCCTGACGATGGATTTCTGGAAGGGGCGTACGCCGAGACTTTTTTGCCCGGCGCGCGAGTTCCCACCGCGGCCGACCGTGCGACATTGCTGCGTGCTGGCCGGTCGGTCATGACCGTCACCGATACGCTCGAATCTTCGAGCCGCGACTTCATTCCGTTCATCGGCGGTGGTGCGGGAGGTTCCAGCGCGCTTTACGGTATGGCAATGGAGCGATTCTTTCCGGATGATTTCCTGCCTTTGAAGGAACACCCGCCTGATTGCGGAGCCAGTTGGAGGGAAGACTGGCCAATCGGCTATGGAGAGCTCGAACCCTTTTATGCCCTTGCCGAGCGCCTGTACGGGGTGCGCGGGGAACGGGATCCGCGTCGTCCGGACATGGCGCGAAGCGTACTGCCCGTACCACCGCCTGAAAGTCGACACGCTGAGGAGCTAAAGCGGATTCTCGAAGCAAGAGGTCTCGCTCCCTATCGCCTTCCATTGGCCTGCGACTGGGTTCCGGACTGCGACAACTGTCAGGGCTTCCTGTGCCCGAGGAATTGCAAGCGGGACAGCGCGAAGGCCTGCCTAGTGCCAGCAATTCAAGACTGGGGTGCGGCGCTTATCGAAGGGTGTGAAGTCGTTTCGCTGGTCGCCGATCGCAGGGCGGTTAAGGGCGTTCGTTGCCGGATAAGCGACCAATTGGTGGAACTGCGCGCGAGGAACGTTGTGGTGGCCGCGGGAGGCCTCGGGTCGCCGGCGTTGCTGCTCCGATCAGCAAACGAACATTGGCCCGACGGGCTCGCCAACAAGTCGGGGCTGGTCGGCCGCAATATGATGAGACATCTTATTGATTTGTATGCCATAAAGACCAGGGCCAACCCCGGTTCGCTCAATGGGAGGAAGGAGCTTGCATTTAGCGACTTTTACCACGTGAACGGGATGAAACTTGGCGGCGTTCAGTCCTTTGGCCGGTTGCCGCCTGCGAGCGTAATGTTCTCTGCTTTGCGTACCGATGTCGTCGCCGGCAGTTGGCCTTGGTTGGGTGCTCTTTTGGCTGCCGCGAAGCTTCCTGTCACCGCGGCCCTGGAGCGAATGGCCAGCCGGTATGTCTTTCTCGCCGCGACGGTGGAAGATGTGCCCCAAGTCACCAATCGAGTGACTGCAAAAGAACGGAGCGGGCATGTGTCTGTCCACTATCGCGTAAGTCCCTACGATCGGAAGAGAGTTGACGAGATGAGGACAAGACTGCGACACGTCTTCGCGGGACAGACGTGGCGAGAGATACGTCAATCACATAATAATCAAAGGATTGCGCATGTTTGTGGAACCTGCCGGCTTGGTTCCGAGCCCCTTTCGAGTGTTGTGAATGGAGACTGTAAAGGGCACGATCTAGACAACCTGTTTGTGGTTGATGCTTCGGTTTTCCCTTCGAGCGGCGGCACAAATCCCTCACTAACCATTGCCGCGCTGGCTCTCCGAATGGCATCGAGGCTCACGGGCGAATCTTTCTCGGTTGCAGGACCAGGCGATGAGTCTTGATCCAGCGCGAGAGCGAACGCGGTCCAACACGGCAGCGTTGCCTCGTACCAAAAGTTTCCGAAATCGACTTGAGATCTATTGGGGTGCCTTCGCTGGTGCTTTCGGGGTTGTCGCCTGGCTTTACAGGCATGTTTCGCCCTCCTTTGAATGATGCATCAACCGTATGAATTTATTCAATTTAATTGTGTGGCACGTCGGTTGCTAAAGTAAGCCACGAGGAAGCGGTTTCGCTCTTCCAACTTTTCTAGGAGACGGCAATGAAGAAGTTTCTTATGACGGCGGTGGCGGCAGGGGTGGCGGTCTTTTCTTCTGCGGCGGTCCAAGCGCAGGTGCTCCCGGTCAATGTCTACACGCCGGGTGGTGGCACTGCGATCGTCCAGAACATCACGGATTTTGACTACAACTCGAATGGCTCTGCAGTGGTAATCGGTGCTGGTCCCTTCATCCAAGGTTTCGCGGTGCCGAACGGCACGCTGTTCACGAACAAGATTCAGACGAACGTTATCGGTTTCAATCGTGGCGCTTCGGCTGTTGGCAGTTCGGAAATCCTCGCAGGCTTGAATGATAACTTCGGAGCCGGCGGCTACGAAATCACGGCTGTCGCGACTTTCGTCGAACAGGTCGTGAGCAGCACCGTCAACTCGACCACCTTCCAGATTTTGTCTGGAACTGTGGCGATCTACTTCGATAACACGGCTTCTGGTGGCGTAAAGGCTGATCTTGCCGCCGGAACGGGTTATGACGACGGTGCCCTGATTTGGTCTGGAAGCATTATCGGTGGTGACGCGAACTTTACCGCAGCTACCCCCACCGTCGGCCTCGGTTCGACGAATGTCATCGCCTCTACGTCATTTATTGATGCGACGTCCCTGCAAAACTTGCCCTCCAGCATTTTGTCCATTTTCCTCAACGCTGAGGGTCAGACCGGGTACCCGGCCGGCAATGCAACTACGGCCAACTACCATATCGGTGGTTCGGCGGCATATCCCAACTACGTTGTGGATACGGTTTGTGAGGCTGGCCCCGGTTCGTGCGACCTGCAACTTCGTTTCGACGGCTCTTCTCGCTTCGTCCCTGAGCCCGGCGCTCTGGCGCTCCTCGGTGTCGCTGCGGTTGCTGCTGGTGCAGGCGTTCGCCGCAATCGTAAGTCGAAGTAAGCGACCGTTCGTCGCTTAGCTGTTCCAATGAAAGTCCGACGGCGACGCCGTCGGACTTTCGTTTTCTAGGGCCCCGTATAGACCCGGAGCACTGGGCGGACCTTTTGAGGAGAGGGGTTCTTTGTACCAACGGGGGATCCCACGGATCCTTCGCTGAAGGTTTTGCCGGAGAAGCCGTATGATCCGAGTGCTGCCCGGCATTGCTGGGTCTGAATTTCACGATCAGTCCTGCGCTGATCAATGTCGCTGATTTGCACTCGGACTTGATCCCGCCGAGCGGCAAGTGAGGTCAGGCGCGGTTGTAGAACACCACACGTAGCTTGACAGTTCCTCTCTCGCCTCCGCCACGCTCGCTTAGGCTTTGCAGGCACACGTACTCGCACTTGGCGCTTCTGCAGAGCTATTCGACGACGACGTTGTCGACCCGGCGTCCTTTGCCGTCCATGCTGATCTTGATCCAGTGGCCGATGAGAACGTCTGTGAAGTCCTGGCTGGTGAATCGGCTACCTTGGTCGCTGTTGAAGGGCGGCGTCGTCGCCCTTTAGAGCAGTTACCTCACCTATCCACCATTCCTGGTTCCTGGGACCACATCGCCTCCTAGAGTCGACGGCCTAAGCGACTTTATGCGCTCAGCTGGCGCGCCGCCCCAGAGTTCGCCAGGTGGAATGCGAGTATTCGGCTGAACTACTGAGCACGGTGTCACGATGGACCCCGCGCCGATGTTCGCTCCCGCCATCACTACAGCATTGACGCCGATAGTCGCGCCGTCACCCACTTCAATCGGGCTAAGGGTTATTCGCCCGCTGATGATCGTATGCGCGGTCAACACGGACCCATGGCCAACAATCACCTCATTGCCGAGGCGGATCAATTGGGGATCAAACAGCCTCCCGGCCAAGGCTACGTCCTTCCCAAGACGTGTCCCGAAAAGCCGGGCAACGAGAGGTCTAGCGATAACCGTTGTGAAGGGCAGCAGTGCGCCACGCCCAAATTCGAAAAGAACGTTGAAGAGCTTCCATGCGGTGAACACCCGGCTGTTCATGTCGTATTGTCCAGCGGGCAAGAAACCAAGACGCGCCATCAGCTGGCAACCGAACCCGCAGGACAGGCCAAACATGAACAAAAAAGCGAGGACATCCAGTGCCACCTGACCCGTGCCGAGCAGTTGTGGTGTACCGAAGGAACGAAGCAATACGATTGCGAAGATGGACAAGCCGACCGCTAAGCCCAGTGCTACCGCGGACAAGACGAAGTCGATTGCAGACGTCTTCACTTTCGTTTCTCCCAAACGCAGAAGCGATGTTCGTTACCATTAAAGCTGATCGAAGCCTTACCAACCAGTACCTGCGCGGCTAGCGACCGGCTAGGCGAGGCTAAGCCGGGATACGGTAGCAATCACCACTGTGACACGAGTGGAGGTCCGAATGCACCTAGTGCGTTCGCCGAATTGCGAATCCAGCAGCTACCCTTCTAGGCAAGGTCCGTTCAGCCTACGCGATCCGCGCTGTCGCGTGGACCTCACCCAGGGCCGAATACTGTTTGATCCCAGACTTGTAGGATTAGGGCGTGGGACCATACTCCAGCCCCCATCGAAAACAGCCATCTATTCAGAGCCCCGGTCAAGGAACTGCCACCGGATCAAGCGCAACCGAGTCAATCTGGCGACGGACCCGGCGGCGGGTAGAACATCTTTCCAACTGTCCGTGTGATCGTCTTGTACGGAAACAGGCCATTGAAGAATCTTTGCTTGAAGATCCCTGTCGCCGCGGTCACTACCGGTGTGTCATGGCCTAGGTTTTCAAGACTCAATCGTACGACCCGCGCTGGGGTCTCCCGATCCTCCGGAAGAGCGCTAGGGTAGGCGTTCCCTTTCTCGTCGAGCTCACTTTCCGTAGGACCGGGAATCAAGGTCTGAACGAGAATGTTTCGACTTCTCCACTCCTCATAGAGAGCGAGACTGAAATAATGAAGGCCGGTCTTTGCCGCGGAATACGCTGCCTTGTAGGGCACAGGCTGGATTGCGGCGGGAGAAGACAGATTAATGACTGCCGCACCGGGAAAAGAGCAGAAGTCATCGAAAAAGGCTCGACAAAATGCGATCGGCGTCCCAGTTACCAACTGCACCAAGTGACTGTAGGTCTCGACATCCGCCGCTTCGAACCGGCCCCACGGACCATACGCTGCATTGTTGACTAGGAGCCGAATCCGGACATGTTGTTCCAACAAGGTCGACATGACGACATCAACCGCTCGCGCTTCGGAAAGGTCTACCGCCGACACAAATGTACGCACACCGTGCTCCCGCATCAGCGCATCGGCTAGTGCGTGCATACGATCGGTGCGGCGCGCAACCATCACGAGATTCACCTTGGCCGCGGCCAACTGCTTGCAGAACTCTGCCCCAATCCCCGATGAGGCGCCGGTCACCAGCGCCCAGAATCCAGCGAGTTCGCCGAGTCGTGGTCCTAGATTCATGATGTCCCTTACCTTGCAGAAACTATGCGAACCCTCTCGGAGACCGTCCCCGAATCGTCAACGGCGATCGGGATCCACTGCCTTGTACATCGTCCAACGGGTAAAGGCCAACAACGTGCGTCGGGACAACAGCCGCTGGCATATGAATATCATCAGCCAGTTCTTGAACCCGATGACAGTCGAAGGCGTCTTTCCCAGCTTGCAAAGGCCCGAAATCACGACCGATTCGGGGCTCATGAACGCCATCGGGATCTTCTTGAAATCTATCCCCGACAGACTGTTCATTCCGGGCGTGCGCGTCGGGCCTGGCGACATGACCAGGACATCCACCCCCGTGCCTGTCGTTTCTGCGTACATGGACTCTCCGAGCATAAGCATGAAAGCCTTCGAAGCCGAGTAGACTCCCAAATAGGGTACGGCCTGATATCCGGAATTGGATGCGACGAAAACGATGCCTCCTCGCTTACGCGTCTTCATCGCGGCGCCGAAAGAAAGCGTCAAGCGAAGCGGCGCAATGACGTTAAGCCGCGCCGTGGCTTCAGCTTCTTCCGCTTTCGATCCAAGAACGGCGCCCACCGTATATGCGCCGGCGTTGTTGATCAACAACCCGATTTCGAGGTCTTCGGTCTCATGGATTACACGATCGACATCGACTTCCGTGCTCAAGTCTGCCGCGATCGTACGTACCCGGTTGCCGAACTCCTGTTCCAAAGCAGTCTTGCACTCGGCAAGCGCACGCTCGCGTCGCGCGACGATGACGATGTCAAAACCCTCTGCCGAAAGGTGGCGAGCGAAAGCGAGCCCGATACCGGCAGACGCTCCGGTAATCAAGGCCCACGGACCATAACGTTCCTTCAATGAACCGCGATCCACGAGTAGTCCGCCTTACCGGGCATCAAGAGGGCAACGTGGTGCGTCGGAAGGCATCATTGGCTCTGCCGCAAAGCCTCGGCAACTTGGATAACCGACACGCGCCATGCAGGAACGCATGCAGCAAGCACTGTTGCCGTGAACCCTACCGCCAGCGCACCGGCTAGGGCAAACCAAGTCACTCGCACGTAAGCTACGTATGCGAGTTCCGAGTTTGGCGGAGGCGGCATGGGGACGCCTGTCCGCTGAATGACTTGTCCAACGATGATGGCGCCGACCACACCCAGCGCCCCACCGATCAACCCCAGAAGCGCGTTTTCCGCAACCACCATCTTGAGCACATCCGAGTTTCTGTTACCCAAAGCCCGAAAGGTGCCGAACTCCGAGACACGCTCGAACACGGTGGTATTGACTGCATTGACGACGCTCAATAGCACCATAACCAAGATGATCACTTGGAGGCCGCCGAACTGCATCTTGTACAGCTCGACGGTCTTGAGATAGAAGTCATTGAGCTCAACCCAAGTCCTAACGTCCTGATCGCGCCAGACAGTGCGTTCCTTCAGCAAATGGGAGAGACGTTGCGTCTGCGCAGTGTCGTGCAAAAGAACGACGAGTGCGCTCGCTCCAGTAGTGTTGAGCAGGGTCTGGGCCGCTGAAAGCGGAATCTTCACGCCCCGGTCGTCGTATTCCTTGGAAAAGCTTTGAAAGACACCCACGATCTCAAGCTCTACGCTGTTCATCGCACCGTCCGATGTGCTCATTACTACGACCACCCGATCGCCCGGCTTCAGTCCAAGGGATTTTGCGACCCCCTTGCCAACGACGGCACCGTATTTGTCCGTGCTAGCCAGCCTGCGGCCGGCCACGATCCTCAGCGAAGTTCCGAGCCTGTTCTCAGCATCGGGCTCGATACCCTCACCGATAACAGAGAGGTCCGCGCGACCGTTGTTGAGCAAGCCGGAAAAACTGAGACGTGCCATTACATCCTGCACTTCCGGAATCGTCGCGATTCGCTTCTTGTCTCCGACCGGGTCTTCTACGAGATACTTCTCCGGCTGGTGAGCGCCATGCTCGAAGAACCCTTGCCGCGCGAGCTGGATGTGTCCCGACTGTGAGTGAACGATTGCCTCGGCGAGTTGGACGAACACGTCTTCCAGGAACCCCTGAGCAACGGCGAGGGACATCACGCCGAATCCGATCGCAGCAAGCGTGGTAGCTGTTCGACCGGCTTGGCGAAAGACGTTTCTGCGAGCTAAGCCGAACAGTGTTACCAGCGGCAGCCGTGTTGCGCGGGTTCGGCGCTTACCGACCATGGCGGATAGCATCGGTGATGACCATTCTGGATGCCTTCCAGGCAGGGAAAATGCCGGCCAGGAAGGCCGTAACTACTGCCAAGAGCATCGCATCGAAGACTATTCTTGGCGTAATGAAGATTCTCGCGGTGTAGCCGATCGTCATCCCGGGAGGGGGGGGCATTGGTATTCCATAGTAAGAGACGACTCCTCCAAGCACGAGCCCGAGGACAATGCCGGCGATGCCCCCGAAGAAACCGACGACCGCCCCCTCAACGATAAATCGGCGCAGCACCGTACGGCGTGTGTCACCCAAAGCCATGCACGTGCCGATCTCGCCTGTTCTCTCTCGTACATTGTTCATGAGCGTATTGGAAATGCTCAGAACGATGATGATCGCCACCAGAACGCGGAGTATGCCGACTTGGCTCGAGAACAGCTCCACCGTCTTGTTGTAAAAGTCGGCCATCGGCGCTTCGTACCATGGCACAAGATCGATCTCAGAAGACTTGATCTTCGGTTCAGTCTTCTTCAAGACATACTCAGTACGATCCGTGTGCTCCAGAACCATCAACCACGAGTGAACGCCTTCGGTCCGAAGCAGGGCTTGCGCAGTTCCGAGCGGAAGCCGCAAAGCGAAGTCGTCGTATGCCTTCGAACTCGATATGAACATGCCGGAGACGGTAACCTCGACCGCGTTGACGGCGCCGCGGGCAGAGGTTGCAAGGAGCACAACTTTATCTCCAACCTTCGCCCCAAGATTCTCCGCTAAGCCCCTTCCAAGAATCACCTCGCTGACATCCGGTCCCGCAAGGTTTCGTCCTTCCACGATCGGGACGAAACTGCTGGCCTTTGCTTCCGGCACTGGATCGACCCCTTCCCCGAGAAAAGCGATCGTAGACTCTCCCTTGCTGATGAGTCCGTTGAAGGAGAGGCGTGGGGCTACAACCGTAACGTAGGGAGCACTCTGAAGAAGGAGGCGATCTTCCGACGTTTCCGGAATAATGTACTTGAAGGGGTCGCTAGCACCCGACTCGAGGTATCCTCGTTTCACGGCTTGAATGTGACCTAGTCGTGATCGGATAACGCCCTCTCGCATGCTGTCGTAGTTGAACTCGAAAAAGCCTGCAGCAATCATCAGCGCGGCTACTCCGAATGCGACTGCAAAGAGGCCGAACAGGGAACGCCTACGTTGGCGAAGAACACTCCTCGCGGCCAGGGAGAGGTCGAGGCGCAAGGTCGCAGTGCCTCGACGCAGCGCCTCGCGCCGTTCTTCTGTAAGGATGCGGCCCAACCAATCGGGAAGATTCATGCGCTCGTGCAGGGAAGACGGAGATGAGAGCACGCGCACCCCACGCGTTCGCGATTAGAAGTCATACCGCGTTTCGACGTACACTCGATCCCTGTTATTGAACCTCCCGAGCACCCCCGTGTCTGGCCCGGAGAAGATGTCGATGCCGAACGAAACGCGGAGGTTTGGCTCAGGCCTCCAACTGACTCGCGGTCGAACGAGATTCTCCCAGCGATTGAGTATCTGGATCCATAGAATTTCGCCCTCTACCTTCTCCTGGAACTTCTTGTTCAGCAGGAAGGTTACACCGCTCTCGAGGCGCTCCTGGATCATGGCCGGATCATGGCCGAGATACATCCGCTGAAAGAACTGGAGGTTCACGCGAGCGTCGTTGGCAAGCGTCCGATCCAGTCCGAGCGCATAGTCGATCGTGTCTTTCTGAACCACGCCCCATGGTTGTGAGATGCGGGAAGAATTGAAGCTGCGTCCGGACGTGTACACCGCCTCCGCCTTGAAGACCATCGCGTCCCCAACGTCTTTCGAAACCGTGCCTCCAGCTTGCCAGATACGATCGTGTCGAGGTGTGTAACGAATGGTTCCGGACGAGGGGCCGGTAGGGACGATCTCGCGATAGAACGTCGCCGAGTTGTCCATACTCTTGTAGTAGAAGGCCGACAGATCCCAGCCATTCGCCAGAGTAGAGAACCGAGCGCCTACGTTGGAGTTCGCAATGCTTCTCGCCGGGATCTGCTCGCCAGTGAATTCGTTGGTAAATCCGGGCGGTGGGGACGCCTGAAACGGAAAAAACTCAGATCCGGGTTTGCCGATCCGGTCGTAGCTGGCGTAGGGGATCCACAGGATCTCGAAGTGCGACTCGCCGAAGAAATACTCGCCGCGCGCGGCCCACTGCGGAATCCGAATCACGTCGAAAGAGGGAAGGATAAAGTGGCGAAGGTCCTTAGCTGTTACTACATCCGCAAAGAACAAGCCGACCATCTCGCCCCAGACTACGTTCTGACGACCAAGCCTGAGATCCCATCCCTTCAGCGAAGTGTCCACGTAGGTTTCACCGACGATCGCATAGAAGCGCTGGTCGTTTCTCGCCTGGTCCGGGTAGAAGTCGGACCACGCATACACAGGATCGAACTCACCTCGGACAGACGCCTTCCACTTGAAGTTGTCGTTGATCACGCCGGAACTGCCAAACTGCCCGCGAACTACCGCTGTGGACAGATGGCCTGGGTCAGCATAAGTGTAGGCGGTTTCCTGTTGAACGAACCCGGCAAGTTTCAATCCGGGGCTGCCCGCTTTCCCCGCGCCAACAAGTCCTTCCTTGCCCAGCGACAACAAGCCTTCGTCCTTACCTGCCGAAGCGCCGATTGGCGTCGCTTCTTCGATAGAAGTCGTCTGGCTGCCGATCTCCATGGGCGCGGCGCCGGCTGTACCTTTCGTGGCCACACCGTCATCGCGCTTCGGCGTAGCCTCCAAGGCTCGCGACTTGTTCGGTCCCCCATTCCCCTCGATGCGAAGTCGCGCTCCGTCGGAATCCTCTGCGGCGATCACCGAGTGGACCTGAGATCCAAGTGCGAGGGCTACTGCAAGGCAACATGCAATGCGTCTAGGCATTCGATTCTTCCTCAGACTGAGACTTCTTGGCGGGCTGTGCGGGTCCTTTGCGCGAGAGGTTTGTGATGGCCCACTGCCCCTCTTTGCGAACTCCCAGCAAACGAATCGTGCCATCCTCTATGCCGACTAGACGATCGGCGGAATCGATGACTTTCTTGTCGTGCGTCGAAAAAATGAACGTGGTCTTCAGCTTGCGATTGATGTCGCGCATCAGGGCCAAGATACCTTCCCCAGTCTTATGATCGAGATTGGCGGTCGGTTCGTCGGCGAGGACCAATTCGGGCCTCGTAACCAGGGCCCTGGCGATTGCGACCCGTTGCCGTTGGCCTCCGCTCAACTGGTTGGGACGATGTTTCGCGAACTTGCCCAGTTGAACAAGTTCTAGCATTTCTTGGACGCGCTCCTTTCGATCTTCCTTGTCCAATTCTTGCATCTGCAAGAGCGGGTATTCGACATTTTCTGCGGCGGTCAGTACCGGGAGAAGGTTGAACGTCTGGAATACAAATCCGATCGTGCGAGCCCGTAGACTCGCGAGTTGATCGGGAGTCTGGCCGCTAACATCGTGGCCAGCGACACTAATGCGACCGCTTGACGCTGTATCGATGCAGCCGATGATGTTGAGCAACGTAGACTTACCGCTGCCGGACGGCCCGGCGATCGCCAGAAACACCCCGCTTTCGATGGACAGAGTGACATCATCCAACGCGCGGACCATGTGTTCGCCGAGCCGATACTCCTTGGTTATGTGCTCTAGCACTACGATCGTCATGAGGGGTGCCTTGGGTCAGGACTGAAGCTATGATAAGTCGATAAACATCAGAAAACGAGGGATTATGAACGACATAGGCATTGGGAACCGCTCGCGCAGATTGGCGGCAATCGGGGGTTTTGCGGCTTTGCTTTGTTGGTTCAGCGGGCGAGCGGCCGACGACGACGAGCCCCGTCCGCCACAAGGCGACGAGCAGCAGGCCGCGGCCATCGTGAAGAAGGCCGATGAGATCCGGTTTCCGCTTCAAGGGTTCGAAGTCCTGATCAAGGCCAAGTCGGTCGAAGGGGGGCAGGCCACGGAAGTCCGCGAATTCAGAGTCTGGTCCAAGGGCAACGAGAACACGATCGTCCAGACAACGGCGCCCGCCTCCGAGCGGGGGCAGATCCTGCTCATGAAGGGCAGAGACCTCTGGCTGTTCGTTCCGAACGTTTCGCAGCCGGTCCGCCTGTCGCTTGCTCAGCGCCTGACCGGAGTTGTGTCCAATGGCGACATCGCGCGGGCAAACTTTAGTGGCGACTACGCCGCGAAGCTGGCCGGGACCGAGAAGATCGGAGAGGAAACCTACTTCGTGCTCGATCTCACCGCCACGGAACGGGGGGTGGCCTACCAGAGGGTGAAGTACTGGGTCCGGCAGAACGGGTTTGCCCCCCACAAGGCCGAGTTCTACTCGCTGTCGGATCGCCTGTTGAAAACGTGCACCTACGAGAGCTACAAGCAGCTCGGTGGCAGGGTGCGTCCGACCAAGCTCGTCATGACCGACGCCGTGAAGGCCGACACCGTGTCCACGCTCGAATACGAAGCCATGAAGCTCGTCGATCTCCCGGACAAGGTATTCACCAAGGAATACCTCAAGAAAGTCCAGTAGTCCCGCCCTGGAGTAGCGGTTCGATGGCCCCACGCTGAGGCGGGTTGCGACGGTCTGATCGTTGCTTCCCGCACCGGGGGCCATTTCCTTTTGTGCGGCGACGACCGCGTGGTCGTTCCGGCAGCAGTGTTCACAGTTCCGTGTCACTTGCGTCAGGAAATTGGCGCTCAGATTCCGGAGCCCAGACATCGTGCGGTCGAACCACTCTCTCCTGCCCTGCCTCCTGGCGGCGGCGCTGTTTATCGGCAGTCAGTCCCCGGTCCTCGCGGGCTCGGACAAGGCGGTTTCCTTCTACCAGGACGCGACGTCCCGATTCGAGAAGAAGGATCTCCAGGGCGCGATCGTCCAGCTGAAGAATGCCCTCCAGGTCGATCCGGGCATGCTTGCCGCACAGCTGATGCTGGGGAAGGTCTACCTCGCGGACTCCCAGCCGGAGGGCGCTCAGGAAGCGTTCGAGAAGGCGCTGCGCCTCGGAGTCGATCGCGGGGAGGTCACCATCCCGCTCGGGCATGCTCTTCTGCGGCAGGGCAAGGGAGCCGAATTCCTGGAACGGTTCAACGGCGACGTGCTGTCCGGCGCCGTGCGCGCGGAGTATCTGGTGCTGCGGGGTCATGCGTTGCGCCAAGGCAACGATCCGGACGGCGCCATGCGTTCCTTCGAAGATGCCATGAGCCTCGATCCTCGCTCTTTGGAAGCACCGCTGTCCGCCGCGGATCTTCTGGTTGCACGGGGGCGTGCTGGCGATGCCTTGCGCATGGTGGATCGCGCCCAAGCCATCGCTCCCGACGACCCCAAGGCATGGCACGTTCGCGGCATCACACTTCAGGCGCAAGGTGCGCTCACGCCTGCCATCGACGCCTTCGGGCGCGCCGTCGCGATCGAGCCGAAGTATGTCGATGCACGCATCGCGCGACTGTCGCTCCTGATCAATGCCGGGCGTTCGAAGGAGGCGGCCGACGATATCGCTTACCTGTCCAAGGAGTCGCCCAAGGAGCCTCGAGCCAACTACCTCAAGGCGGTCTACCTGGCCCAGCAGGGTGATGCGGACGGCGCACGAGCAGCCCTCACCGTCGCGGGAGACCTGCTGGCACCCGCCGCGCCGGAACTTCTCAAGATTCGCGCCCCGGAACTCCTCCTGCTCGCCGGGACTGTGTTCCACGGACTCAACCAGCTGGAGCGGGCGCAGGCGTATCTGGAGGCCTTCATCGCGGTCGCACCGAATCATCTTCCGGCGCGAAAGCTTCTGGGAACCGTGTTCCTCGAAAGGCGTGACTTCAATCGTGCGCTGAAGCAGCTGGAAAGCGTGGAGCGCATCACGCCGGACGATCCGCAGTTGCTGGCGCTGCTCGGCGGGACCTACCTGGGAATGGGAAAGTCAGAATCCGCGACCCGCAAGCTCCAGCGCGCGATTGATCTGGGGGCGACCACCCCCGAAGTGCAGGGTTGGCTGGGAATGGGCATGGTGCAGGGCGGGCAGACAGCGGCCGGCATCCGGCAAATGACCACTGCGGTGGACAAGTCGCCCGACAACAGCGGGCTTGCGCTAGCACTTGCGATGACCTTCATGCAGCAGCGTGAGCCGCGCAAGGCCATCCCGGTGCTGCGGAAGGCTCTGCAGGGCTCCCCCTCGAACCCTCTTCTGCTGAACGCACTCGGCGCCGCGGGAAGCGCCGCCGGCGATCTCGCTCTTGCGAGGCGCAGCTACGAGGAAGCCGCCGCGGCGAATCCCAAGTTCGAGCCGGCCCGTCTCAACCTTGCGAAGCTGGATATCGCGGAGCGCAAGTTCGATGCCGCGAGCGCTCGGCTTTCAGCGATTCTCAAGGCCAATCCGAAGTCCGTGGAGGCCATGCGCGAGTCTGCCCAGCTCGAGTTCGTGCGCGGGCGCAACAAGGAAGCTCAAGCGTGGATGGAAAAGGCCTACAACACGAATCCCCGCGATCTGGTCCTAGCCACTGACTTCGTCGATTTTCTGGTCAATACGGGTGCCTATGCGAAGGCAGTCGAGGTCGGTCGGTCCACAGAATCGCGCTACCCGGAGAATCTGGATGCTCTGGTCAGTCTCGGCAAAGCCCTAGTGGCTGCAGGCGACAGCGCGGGCGCCAAGAACCTGCTGGGCAAGATGACGCGCCTCGCGAACTTCGATCCGGGTCGCCAGTACCAGATCGCGCAGTTGCAACTCCTGTCGGGGAACCCGAGTGGCGCCGCCTACAGCCTCGAGAAGGCGCTGTCGGAAAGCCCAGACTATCTGCCTGCGAAAGTGCTGATGGTCGACGTGGAGCAGGCGCTCGGTCAGGAAGGTGCCGCGGAAACTCGTGCGCTGGCTCTCCTCAAGTCGAATCCGGAACTCCCCCGTCTCCACCGCAGCCTTGGGGACATCCGAATGCGCGCAGGTCGCTTTGCCGAAGCCGCCGAAAGTTACCAGCGTGCCCTGTCGAAAGAGCCGATCACGGACAACGCGGTGCGCTATCTCACGGCGCAGCTTCGAGGCGGAAACGCCGCGAAGGGACTGGACTTCATGCGCGGATGGGTTGCCCAGCATCCGGGTGATCGGGCCGCGGCGCGAGCGCTGGGTGAGGCACATCTTCGAGTCGGGCAGTATCCCGCGGCACGAAAGGTCTTTGAATCCCTTCTTGCCAAGGGTGACGACCCGCCAGTGCTCAACAGCCTAGCTGCATCGTTGCTCCTTGACGGAAAGATCCAGGATGCGTTGGCCGTGGCGAAGCGCGCTCTTGCGCTGTCTCCAGGGGATCCCGCAATTCTTGACACAACCGGTTGGGCCCTCGTGCGGTCCGGGGATCTCGAACTGGGCATCAAGCACTTGAGAGAAGCCAGACTGCGATTACCTCGAGATGGCGAAATACGCTACCACTTGGCCTTCGCGTATCACAAGGCAGGACGCGTCCAGGAGGCCAAGGACGAAATGCGCGAAGGTCTTCGCCTCGCGTCCGACTTTCCTGAAGCGGGCGATGCGAAAGCGCTCGCCAAGCAACTCGAGTTGCTTTGAGGCAGGCGTCGGAGTAGCTGACATACGCCGATTTCGAGAATCGCCAATGCTGGAAAGCGCTTTTGTGTTCATGACTTTGCAACAGCAGGCGCGATTTCTGCAGAAGAGAGTGGGACGGGAAGTCCCACCTTTGCACCAAAGACTCCGAAGGAGCACCGAGATGTTGAAAGTACCTTTCAAGACCCTAAGCCTCGCAGGCGTCCTGCTGCTGGCCGCCGCCGAGGCGCAGAGCGCGACCACCTGGAGGTTCGATGTTCCTCCACCGGGGACCGATCCGTGCTCCCAGAGTTCGCGCGTTTCCTCCAGCAGTCCGTTGGCAAACAACTTCGGCAACAACATCTTCTGTACCCCTGTCGGGGGCGGTGCTCCTACGGTGACGGCAACGGCTTGGGCGAATTCCGCAGGGACAGCCAGCAACACTGCAGGCGCCACTTCGCTGGAAAACGCGTATATCACCGTGTATCAAAACTCGACGGGGACCTCTCCGTCGGGTATCGGTATCACCAACAGATTGGCCAATACGGCGGCGGACCCGGGTGAAACAACGAGCCCCGAGCACGCCATCGACAACAACGGTGCGAATGCTCAGACCGGTACCGGTTCCGTTTATGCCGATGCCGACAACGGTCGCTACGACATGGTGCTGCTTGATTTCAGCACGAGGGTCAACCTGACGGGTCTGTCCATCGGTTGGTTCAGTAACGACGTCGACATCACCGTGATGGCGTTCAACCCCACGACTGCTTTGCAGACTGCTTCTCTGGCAGGGAAGAAATACACGGAACTGACCACTTCCGGTTGGAGCATCGTCGGGCACTATGCGAATCTGGCTACTGCCAACACGGTGTACAACCTCGCCGGTCGCAGCAACTCACAGGGCACAGATTCCGTGAACGCGGCGAACACTAGTATCCAGTCGCGGTACTGGTTGATCGGCGCCTACAACCCGACCGTCGGGGCGGTCGGCAGCAGCAACACCAACAGCGGTCTCAATGCCGGCAACGACTACTTCAAGCTTCTTTCGGTGGTTGGCAACCCGACCTCTCCGCCGGCGCCTCCTGGGAGTGTTCCCGAGCCTGCGTCTCTCGCGCTGATTTTCGCGAGTGCTGTCGGACTTGGTGCTCTGCGGGCTCGTCGTCGCAAGTAAGCTCGACGCAAGCCAACGCAGTCCACAACGCCCCGAGTCACATCGGGGCGTTGTGCTTTCGGAACCCTACTTCTTCTGCGCCGCTGCCTTAAGTTCGCCGAGTTGTGCTTCAAGATCCTCCACCCTGCCCTGGAGCGCATTGAGGAGACTGTTGACCCTGGCGACGTTGAAGAAAGACACACTCTCGGCCGGCGCATCCAGCGTGTTGCCGTAACCTAGCCATGACGAGTCGTACACGCGGACGTTCTTGAATCCAAGCGCCTGCATGACGGCGGCCGTGTTGGACGCCCGCACGCCGCTCTGGCAGTACACGACGGTCTCCTTCTCCCGATCGAGGCCGGCGTAGAGAGCTTCCAGGGCCTCTCTGGCCTTCAGGTCAAAGCCATCCTTGTTGCTCACCTGCTTCCGCGCAAGCTTTCGGGGCGTGTCCGGATCCACCCAGTTGCTTTCGTAGGGGATGTTGACCGCCCCGGGAATGTGGCCGCCTCGGAGGGCGCGAATGTCGTCGCCATTGAACTCCTTGGGGGTCCGTGCATCCACGATTTGCACCTGGCCCCCACGGAGTTTGGCGAGGAGTTCCGAGGTCGACACCAGCCGATCTGCGCGAGGATTGAGCGCGAGGGTGACGGCAGGGAGCTTGGTAACCTCGGTCGCGATGGCTTTGCCCGCGGCCTTCCAATCGTCCACGCCGCCGTGGTAGACCGCCGCCCGCTCGCCGCCGAGCCATTGCACGGTCACGAGGCTGAAGTACGCCGACACCGCCGCCTTGTTTCCATAGACAACGATCTCCTTGGCGGGGTCGATCCCGGCCTCTCCCAGAATGCGCTCGATCTGTGGCACCGGGATGTAGTCCTCGCTCTTCGGCTCGCGCAACTGTGACAGGACGTCGTCGACGTTCACTGCGCCTGGAATGTGGCCCTTCCGATACTCTTCTTCGGAGCGCACGTCCCAGATGATCGCGCCACGCGCCAACGCGGCTTCCACGGCCGCGGTGTCGACGATGACCGGGCCTGCGGCTGCCGCCGCGAACGCGATGCATGCCATCGCAGCGCCGGTGACACCGGCAACTGCCCGTCTGAGCGCCATCTTCATCGTTTCATCCTCCTGTTGTTGGGCACTACGCCGTGGGGCCGGGCGGTGTTCGCATGGAACCCATGCCGTCCGGTGCCGTGCTATCGGCTGGCCATGTCGGATCGTCGCCTCAGGGCCAGGCCGATGGCGACCACCAGGCCGGACAGGACCATCACCGGCCCGTTGCCTAACTCTACGTAAGGCGTGGATCCCGTGCGGCCCTGCGCCTTGATGGTCAGTATGCCTTCGGTGAACTGCGGCAGCGACGCCAGGACTCTGCCGGTCTCGTCGATCGCAGCGGTCATCCCGGTATTCGTGGCGCGCAGCATCCAGCGGCCGGTCTCGCGGGCACGCATCTGGGAGATCTGCAGATGCTGTTCGGCAGCCCAGGACCGCCCATACCAGGCGTCGTTGCTGACATTCGCGAGAATCGTCGCGTCGGGCAGTTGCCGGATGATCTCCTCCCCGAAGACATCCTCGTAGCAGATGTTCATCGCGACCTTCTGCCCGGCCACGGACAGCGGTGTCTGGACGGCGTCGCCGCGGGTCTGATCGGACAGCGGGATGTGCAGCCAGTCGTTGATGATCGGGGCGAGCAGGGCTTTCAGCGGGATGAACTCTCCGAACGGCACGAGATGATGTTTCCGGTAGCGCTGGCTCGGCGAAGCGCCAAGGCTGACGACAGCATTGAAGTAGCGGTCACTGCCCAGCGGGTCGTTCTCGAAGACGCCCGCAATGGTGTCTGCGCCGCGCTCGGCGGTGACGCTGCGCAGCCGCTCGAAATAGTCCGGCGGCAGGTCGTGAAGAAAGAGCGGCAGCGCCGTTTCCGGAAGAATCACCAGGCGAGCCTGCGCCTGCGACACCGCGTTCTCGTAGGCCACGAGGGTACGGAGAAGCGCGTCCTCCCGGAACTTCAAGTCTTGAGCGACATTTCCCTGGACAAGCGCTACGGTCACGCTCTCGCCGACGGGGCGAGTCCAGGAAGTCATGCCCGCGATCGTTCCGATAGCCAGCGCTACGACCGCCACGAACCCGGCGCGCCACCGTTGCTGGTCGAGCGCCAGGGACGCAATCGCGGAGCCTACCAGCGTGACTCCGAGCGACACGCCGAATACGCCCGCCAACGGCGCGATGCCGCCGAGGGGGCTGATCGGTACCTGGGAGTACCCGAGGGCGAGCCACGGGAATCCCGTGAAGATCCAGCCGCGCAGCCATTCCGTCAGCACCCATGCTGCAGGGAAAACGAACATGCGCCACTTGGCCGAGGCGAGGTACGCGACAGTGCAAGCGATTGCCGGATAAAGGGAGAGGAAAGCCGCGAACAAGAGGGTCGCCGGTCCGGCCAGCCAGAACGGCATGCCGCCGAACTGGTTGAGTGCGACGTAGACCCAGCCCACGCCGAACACGAACAGCCCGAGACCGAAGCCAAACCCCAGCGCTGCCGCCGCGCGAGCGCTCGCTGCCCTTGCGACGAGCCAGGACAGAACGGCGAACGCAATGACGGGTAGGGGAAACCAGCCTGGGGGCGCAAAGCCAAGGACGCTGACGGCGCCACAGGCAAAGGACACCACGCCCGATGGCCAGAGTCCCCGGCGTCGGACTGGGGCCGTGGCGGTCATGCCTCGGCGGCGATGCGATCCACGAGCAGCGAGTGAACGCGTCGGCTATCGGCCCGCAGCACCTTGAACCGCAGTCCGTCGACGACGATCTCTTCGCCCCGCTTGGGAACGCGTTCGAACTCGCCGAGGACCAGCCCCCCGACGGTGTCGAAGTCCTCGTCGCTGAACGTCGTGCCGAAGGCAGCATTGAAGTCCGCGATTTCGGTGACGGCCTTGACCCGAAAGCGCCCGTCGGGCTGCGACACGATATTGTCCTCGGTCTCGTCGAAGTCGTACTCGTCCTCGATGTCCCCGACGATCTGCTCGAGAACGTCCTCGATCGTCACGAGCCCGGAGGTGCCACCGTACTCGTCGACGACGATGGCGATGTGGTTGCGCGTAGACCGGAACTCCTTCAGGAGAACGTTCAGCCGCTTCGACTCGGGGATGAACACGGCGGGCCGCAGCATTTCGCGGACGTCGAACTCTTCGCCTGCGTAGTAGCGCAGCAGATCCTTGGCGAGAAGAATCCCGAGCACCTTGTCCTTCGAGCCGTCGATCACCGGAAACCGGCTATGTGCCGTTTCGATGACCGTCGGGATGAACTTCTCGGGAGGTTCCTCGATGTCGATCACGTCCATCTGGGCGCGCGGCACCATGATGTCGCGCGCCTGCATCTCCGACATCTGGAGGGCGCCTTCGACCATGGAGAGAGCGTCGGCGTCGAGGAGGTGACGTTCGTAGGCCGAATGGAGCAGGGCGATCAGCTGATCGCGGTCTTCGGGCTCGCGCATCAGGAATGCGCTTAGCCGCTCCAGGAGAGACGGTTTTTCCGGACTGGGACTATCCATGGATTGTTCGGGAGGCGGGCACTGGCGACCCCCCGCGGCGTTCAGGCCGCAACGACATATGGGTCAGGATACCCGAGTTCAGAAAGGATTTGTTTCTCCAGGCGCTCCATGCGCCTTGCCTGGCTTGGCGACTCGTGGTCGAACCCCTGGAGGTGCAGCATGCCGTGGACGACCAGATGCGCCCAGTGGGCACGAAGCGCCTTGCCCTGCTGCCGGGCCTCGGTACGAATGACCGGTGCGCAAAGAACGATGTCCCCAACGCAGACCGGCCGGCTTTCGTAGACGAACGTGAGGACGTTCGTCGGGTAGTCCTTGCCGCGAAACTGCTCATTGAGCGTTGCCCCCTCCCGCTTGCCCACGATGCGCATCGTGACGGCGCAATTATTCCGCAGTGCCGCCCAGCACCACGCCTTGAGAGAGCGCGTGGTCGGGACATCGATCGAGCGGCTGGCATCTTGCACTTCCAGCGCGAGCACATTCAGGGATGGCTCCGTCACGTACCCTTCACCTTCCCGTGGGCCTCATACGCGTTCACGATGCGCTGAACGAGCGGATGGCGTACGACATCCCGTGCGGTGAAGTGCACGAATGCGAGGCCGCGCACTTCTCCCAGGACTTCCTTCGCTTCGATGAGTCCGCTCTTGTGTCCCTTCGGCAGGTCGATCTGGGTGATGTCGCCGGTCAGGACAGCCTTGGACCCGAATCCGATCCGGGTGAGGAACATCTTCATCTGCTCGGGCGTGGTGTTCTGGGCTTCGTCGAGGATGGCGAACGAATGATTGAGGGTCCGCCCACGCATGTACGCGAGCGGCGCGATCTCGATCGCACCCCGTTCAAACAGCTTGCCGACCTTCTCGTACCCCATGAGGTCGTAGAGCGCGTCGTACAGCGGGCGCAGGTAGGGATCCACCTTCTGGGCAAGATCCCCTGGCAGAAAACCAAGTCGCTCGCCGGCTTCCACAGCGGGGCGCACCAGAACGATGCGCTTGACGCTGTCGCGTTCGAGAGCGTCCACGGCGCACGCCACGGCGAGGTATGTCTTGCCGGTGCCCGCGGGGCCGATGCCGAACGTGATGTCGTGGGCGACGACGGCGCGCAGGTATTCGGACTGGGTCGGGGTCCGGCCGTGGAGGTCACGCCGTTTCGTCAGCAGTTGAGGTTCTTCGCCTGCTGGCGGGGACTCTTCGCCGGTGCGCCACTCGATGAGGCTCAGCTGGACGTCTTCCACCTTGAGGTGGGTGACCGCCCTGTCGTAGAGGTGACGGAGAAGACGGGCCGCAAGCGATTGTTGCGCGGCCGGACCGGAGATCCGAAACGTCCCGCCGCGCCTGGCAAGAGTCACGTCCAGGGCGGTCTCGATCTGGCGGAGGTTTTCGTCAAGCACGCCGCAGAGGTTCGCCAGCCGGTCGTTGTCGAGCGGCTCCAGGACCAGTTCCAACTGAGGGGCTTCGACGATGGCGTCGAATGCCGGGGACCCCGAGGATGCTGATGACGCGCCTGCGTCCGCCACTGGCCGGGGGGAAACGAGGGATGAAGCCGATCCCGAATTGCGTTCTGTCACGCGGAGGTGACCGATTCGATGGTTGCCACGATACCTCGGAGCGAGTGGGGCAGGGCGTCGACGATCTCGACGTCCACGTAGTGTCCGATCAGGCGCCCTGCGCCCGGGAAATTCACGATCCGGTTGTTCTCGGTGCGGGCGGCGAGTTCTGCCGGATTCTTCCTGGCAGGGCCTTCCACGAGAACGCGCTGCACCGTTCCCACCATCGCCTCGCTGATGGCCTGGGCCTGACGTTCCAGCAGGGCCTGCAGTTTCATCAACCGCGCGACCTTCTCTTCACGCGACACCGGGTCGGGGAGGTTCGCTGCCGGCGTGCCCGGGCGGGCGCTGTAGACGAAACTGAAGCTCGCGTCGAAACCCAGATCCTCCACGAGCGCCATGGTCTGGGCGAAATCCTCCTCTGTTTCTCCCGGGAAGCCGACGATGAAGTCCGAGGAGATCGAGACGTCCGGCCGCGCCTTGCGCAGCCGTCGGATGATCGACTTGTACTCGAGGGCGGTATAGCCGCGCTTCATGGCCGCCAGAATGCGATCCGATCCGGACTGGACGGGCAGATGGACGTGGCCGACCAGCTTCGCGATCGACCCGTGAGCGTCGATCAGGCGCTGGCTGAATTCCTTCGGGTGCGAGGTGGTGTAGCGGATCCGTTCGACGCCGGCGAACTCCGCCACGTACTCGAGCAGAAGCGCGAAATCGGCGATCTCGCCATCGGCCATCCGGCCGCGATAGGCGTTGACGTTCTGCCCCAGCAGGGTGATCTCGCGCACGCCCTGGTCCACGAGGTCCGCGATTTCGGTGAGCACATCGTCGAACGGCCGCGACACTTCCTCCCCGCGGGTGTAGGGGACCACGCAGAAGCTGCAGTACTTGCTGCAACCTTCCATGATGGAAACGAACGCCTGGGCGCCACTCACCCGCGAAGCGGGCAGATTGTCGAACTTCTCGATCTCGGGAAAGCTGATGTCGACCTGGGGCCGGCCGGACTCCCGCCGGGCACGGATCATCTTCGGCAGCCGATGCAGCGTCTGCGGGCCGAAGACGAGGTCCACGAACGGGGCGCGCTTCACGATGGCGTCGCCTTCCTGACTGGCCACGCAGCCGCCGACGCCGATGAGGACGTCCTTCCGGACATTCTTCAGCTCACGCACCCGCCCAAGGTCATGGAACACCTTTTCCTGGGCTCTGTCCCGCACGGAACACGTGTTGAACAGGATGAGGTCCGCCTCGGCGGGGTCGCTGGTGGCTTCGAATCCTTCTGCCGCCCGGAGAAAGTCGGCCATCTTGTCCGAGTCGTACTCGTTCATCTGGCAGCCGAACGTCTTGATGTACACCTTCGGATTCACGGCAGTCTCAGCGTTCCTTGGCGCGGGCATCCACCTCGGCGATCTCCCTGGGCGTCAGGAACCAGACGCCCAGGACTTGCCCGAGATAGTCGAAGTTGTAGGCGATCCGCCCCTTTGTGGGGGCCGACACCGGAACGAGGATCCGGTTGTTCTGATCGCGGATCTTGGAGCCCGGGGCGATCCGGTAGACCTTGTCGTCGATCGTCACGTACGGCGGCTCGAGGTTCTTCATCTCGCCGTAGCGGACGTTGTCCGGGAGGATCCGGAAGGCAAAGGCGGACGTCGTGGCCAGAAAGAGCCCCAGCAGGGCAGCCAGCATCCGCGAGCCAAAACCCATGAAAGACCCTCTTCGGTGGTTCGTGGAGCAGATCATTGACCGGATGTCGCCGTCTTCGCAAGTCATTGCGCAAGGCGGGAGAAGGGGTGGTGGCGAATCAGGGATTTGAACCCCGGACCAACGGATTATGATTCCGCTGCTCTAACCACTGAGCTAATTCGCCACGTGTCTTGCGACAGGGGCGCAAAATTTACTGAGCGGGAGTGCCATTGTCAACCTTGAATCGAATCTCGCCCCGTGAACGGCGCTAGAGCAGATGTTGCCGTACTCGGGTCCGGGCTCGTGGGACTGGCTGCCTCCCTGGCCCTCGCCAAGGCCGGCCTGCGCGTGCGCCTGCTCGCCGCTGAAGGATTTCCCGAGCCGATCGGGCGTCCGTGGGACGCAAGGATCTACGCCATCGGGCCCGGCAGCGTCGCGCTTCTCACGGACCTCGGGGCATGGTCCCGCGTCGATGCCCGGCGGGTCCAACCGGTTCTCGGCATGGAGATCTTCGGGGACCAGCCTCCCGGAACTCTTCGGTTCGACGCCATCGACACGGGCGTGCAGGCGCTGGCGTTCATCGCCGAATCCCGGGAACTCCAGGCCCGGCTTTGGGAAGGCGTGATCGCTTCCGGCAGCATTGAACTGCTAGAGGGGGCCCGCGCAAAGGCGCTGGAGGTTACTGCGGAGGCGGCCGTCCTCGTGCTGGAAGACGGGTCCCGGTCCGAGTCTTCCCTGGTGGTCGGCGCCGACGGCGCGCGCTCGTGGATCCGCGAGCGCGCAGGTGTCGCCACCCGTTCCCGCGCCTATGACCAGACCGGCGTCGTGGCCAACTTTCGCGCGACCCGGCCTCACGGCGCCGTTGCCAGGCAGTGGTTCCGGCCCGACGGCATCCTTGCCATGCTGCCGCTCCCGGGCAACGACGTTTCCATGGTGTGGTCGGCCACCGGAGGCTGGGCGCAGGAACTCCTTGCGATGGACGCGTCGTCGCTGTGCGAACAGGTCGGTGCCGCCACCGGGGCGCGGTACGGTGAACTGCAGTGCATCGGCCCTGCAGTCGGCTTTCCCCTGCGCTGGATGGATGCCGCGCACTATGTGCAGCCGCGCCTTGCCCTGATCGGCGATGCTGCCCACAATGTCCACCCGCTGGCTGGTCAGGGCGTTAACCTTGGCTTCCGGGACGTGAAGGCCCTTGCCGATGTCATGGCTGGGCGCGGGATGGAGCGTGACGCGGGAGCACGGACGCTGCTTCGACGGTACGAACGATCCCGGCGGGAGGATGTCTCGACGATGATTGCTGTCACGGACGGACTGCAGCGGTTGTTCTCAAGTCGGACCCCGGGATTGCCGTGGTTGCGGAACTCGGGGTTGTCGATGGTGGGGCGGTTGCCGATGCTGCGTCATCTCATGGCGAGGCACGTTCTGGCCTGAACGTCGGCACCCGAGGGTCGTTCGCCCGTTCCCACCCTTGCCTCGGTCTGGATCGCCGCATTGCGGAGCGCACTTGTCCCACGGAGTGCCGTCGCGGTGCCGAAGCATCGCCCTTAACACGAAAACAGGAGCAAGTTCATGTTTCCACGTTGTGTCGCGCGACTCGCTGCCGCTGTCGCCCTCTTGGCTGCCGGTGCCGCGAACGCTGACGAAGCGTCGGTCAAGAGCGCATTTACCGCCAAGTTTCCCAAGGCGACCGTCGAAAGCGTTCGCAAGCTGCCGGATCTCGACCTGTACGAGATCGTTATCCCCCGCGGCGATGAACCGGTGATCATCTACACCGACGAATCGTTCAGGTTCATGCTCCAGGGCAATCTCATCGAGACGCGGGGCATGGTCGATCTCACCGAGAAGACCCGAAGCCGCATCACGTCGATCGACTTTGATTCGCTTCCGCTCGGCAGCGCGATCAAGAAGGTCAAGGGCAACGGGTCCCGCAAGGTCGCCGTGTTCTCGGATCCGGACTGCCCCTTCTGCAAGCGCATCGAGCAGGAGTTCGAGAAGATGAACGATGTCACCATCTACATCCTTCTCTATCCGATCGAGCAGCTCCATCCGAAGGCGCCCGAGCGTTCGAGGGCCATCTGGTGCTCGAACAATCGCCTGAAGGCATGGGATGACTACCTGCTGCGTGGCGTCGCGCCGACGGCGAAGGGCGATTGCGCGAATCCGGTCGCAGAGATCGTGGAATTCGCTCGCAAGAAGGGCATCAACGGCACGCCCACGCTCGTCTTCGCCGACGGGAATCGCGTTCCTGGCGCCTTGACGGCGGCCCAACTGGAACAGCAACTCCAGGGCGTTGCTGGCAAGTAATTTCGCCGAGTCGGGCTCGGTCGGGGCGTCGCCAAGGGCGTCCCGCCGGCTCGCGGTGGCCGTCGCCCTCTCGGCCGCTTTTCACGCCTGGGCGATCTCCTCTCTGGAGGTTTCGAATCCCCGCGGCGGAGCGTCTCCTCCTTCGGTTCTCCGCGCGGTCCTTTCGCCCCGCGCGATACCCACTGCCGGAACGGAGCCCGATCTTCTGACTCGATCCGGGAGTGCATCGACGGGCGCGCCTGCCATGGTGGCTCCCAAGGAGAATCCACCCTCGCCGGAATCCGCAGTCCCTGATTCCCGTACCCCGGCAGCGCAGCCAGCCCCTGAGGCAGTCGAGTCGCCTCCGGATGCGTCCGCCGCCATGCCGTCCGAGTCGGAATCGTCCGGCTCCATCGTCCCGGTGCCGCAGATCGAGGATCCGGAGTATTACCCGGCCCGATTGCTGGACGTGCTCCCCGGGCCGCTCGATGACATTGCACTCAGCTATCCCGAGTCCGCGGCCGCGCGCGACCTCAGCGGAACGGTGACTCTGCTTCTGCTCATCGACGAACTCGGCGTGGTGGTCGATATCTCGGTCATCAGCGCGGAGCCTCCCGGCTACTTCGAGGAGGCCGCGATCGAGAGTTTCAGGAATGTGCTGTTTCGTCCGGCACAGCGGAACGGGCGTGCGGTGAAGAGTCGCCTGCCAGTGGAGGTCACGTTCGACGCCCGGACGGACTCAGCCAAGCCTTGAGGGGCGAGTCCGTTCCTTCCATTTCGAGCTTTGTCAGGGCTTCGGCAGCAGCACCCACAGGCGAAGAGGCTGGCGCATGCGCCCGGCCATGGCGCCGGCTTCATCCCCGAACCCCCAGAAGAAATCGGCTCTGACTGCCCCCTTGATCGCACCGCCGGTATCCTGCGCGGCGACCAGTCGCTGGAGCGGAGCAGTGCCTCCCGGGACGATGCTGTCCAGGAACACCGGGGCGCCCATCGGGACGCTCGAAGGATCGACGGCAATGCTGCGTCCGGGCGTCAGCGGCACCCCCATCGAGCCAGGCGGGCCTCCATCGCCACGGGGCAGTTCCCGGAAAAACACATAGGAAGGGTTCTCGTCGAGCAGAGCGCCGAGCTTGTCCGGATTGGCCAACGCCCAGGCCTTTATGCCCTGCATCGACGCCGCACTGACCGAAAGCTCGCCTCGCTCGACGAGGAGCCGTCCGATCGACCGGTAGGGGTGGCCATTCTGGTCGGCATAGCCCACGCGAACCAGTTCGCCGCTGGGCAGTTGCACGCGTCCGGATCCCTGGATCTGCAGAAAGAACAGATCGATGGGGTCGTCCACCCAGAGCAGTTCCTTCCCGGCGAGCGGCGCCTTGCCCTTGTCAATCTCCGCACGGGACCAGTACGGGACCAGGCGGCGTCCGGACAGACGGCCCTTCAGACGCAGATTCTTCGAGTCCGGCACGACGGCCGAGAGGTCGACCGTGATGAGGTCGTCCGGCACGCCAAACAAGGGATGCCGGTTGCGATCGTCCGGCGTGCGGTTTCCCCGCAGGAGGGGCTCGTAGTACCCGGTCAGCAGCCCGTCGCTCGTGGCGTTGGCCGGTAGCACCCGGTGCGGAACGAATCGCGATTCGATGAATCGCCGCAACTCGGACTCTCCAGCCGCGCCGGCATCCCGTCCTTCGTCACACACCGTCGCCCATTGGGGCTGGGTGCGGAGCGAAGGACATCCCTGCAAGAACGCCTGCCAGCCGGCCACGACATCGTCGGCGCTCCAGCCCGGGAGATCCGCAAACGTGCCCGGTTCCAGAACGGCCTTCGCAGGGGGGGCGGGGGTGGCTGGCGGGACGGCGATGGACGGAGTCTGCACAGGCGGGGGCGGCGTCGGAGCCGGCCGCGAACGGGGAACGGCACACCCCGACAACGCGAGCACCAGTGCCAGCGGCATGGCGACGATGAGATGACGTCGCCGCCGCGCTCCGGTACCGTAGCAAGCCAACAAACGTCGGATCGAATGAAGCATGGCTTGGTTGCTGTTGGAAGCGGGCATCGCACTGTTCATCGGGCTGTTCATCGTCTGGTGGACGTGGCCCCGCAAGCGCAAGGACGATGAAGAGAAGTGAGCCCGGCGACGGGCGGTGCCGTCAGTGCAGCACCCGCGGCATGGACAGAATGAACTCCGGGATCGAGGCCTCGAACGGGGTGCCGTCTTCGGCTTCCATCTGGTAGCTGCCCCGCATGGTCCCCACCGGGGTCAGGATGGCAGCGCCGCTCGTGTACTCGTAGTGCTCCGATGGTCGGAGCAGAGGCTGCTCGCCCACGACACCGGCGCCCCGCACTTCGTGCACGTGATTGTTGGCGTCGGTGATGATCCAGTGCCGGCTCACGAGCCGTGCCGACACCGTGCCGGTGTTGCGGATGGTGATGGTGTAGGCGAAGACATAGCGCCCCTCGGCCTCGTCCGACTGCTCGGCCACGTACTCCGAGCGGGCGGTGACGGTGATTTCGTAACGTTTGGGATCGTCCATCCGCGTATTGCACAACAAAGCTGGGGAATCCTCAACTCGTCGATGAAGCCACGGCGTGCCTCCGGGTAGAATCCGGCGTCAACTCCCAGGCCGAGCCCGATGAATCGAATCGCCCCGAGCATCCTGTCCGCTGACTTCGCCCGTCTCGGCGAAGAAGTCAAGAACGTGATCGCCGCCGGCGCCGATCTCATTCATTTCGACGTCATGGACAACCACTACGTGCCCAACCTGACGGTCGGGCCGGTGGTCTGCGAGGCCATCAAGCCGTACGCGACAGTGCCGATCGACGTTCACCTCATGGTGTCGCCCGTCGACTCGCTGATCCCGGCGTTCGCGAAGGCAGGGGCCGGCATCATTTCCTTCCATCCCGAGGCCTCCGCCCACGTGGACAGGACACTCGCGCTAATCCGGGACAACGGCTGCAAGGCCGGACTCGTCTTCAACCCCGCGACGCCGCTCCACTATCTCGACCACGTGATGGAACGGCTCGATCTCATTCTGCTGATGTCCGTGAACCCGGGATTCGGCGGTCAGAGCTTCATCGAATCGGCCATCGAGAAGCTGAAGATCGTGCGCCGGCGGATCGACGAGAGCGGACGCGACATCCTGCTGGAGGTGGACGGCGGTGTGAAGGTTGACAACATCGGGCGTATCGGCGCAGCAGGCGCAGACACCTTCGTTGCGGGCTCCGCGATCTTCGGCAGCGGCGACTACGCAGGCACCATCCGGTCCATGCGGGCCGAACTCGATCGGTGCGCCCGGTGAATCTGGCCTCGCTGAAGGGAAGGGTGCGTGCGGTCGGCTTCGACCTCGACGGGACGCTGATCGATACCCTGCCTGACATCGCCGCCGCTGCCAACGCGATGCTGTCCGACCTGCGGCGGCCGGTGGTTCCCGAAGAAGTCGTCCGGGGCTACATTGGCGACGGCATTGCCCGTCTGACCAAGCGACTTCTCACCGGTACCTTGAACGGTGAGCCTGACGAGGCCCTGTTCGAACAGGCGCTGCATGTCTTCGAGGGGCACTACTTCGACGGTGTCAGCCGGGAGAGCCGTCCGTTTCCCGACGTCGTCAGCGGACTCGAACGACTCCGCGGCGCGGGACTTCGGCTCGCGTGCATCACGAACAAGGCCGAGCGGTTCACCGTGGCGCTGCTTCGCGCCCAGGGCATGGCGCCGCAGTTCGACCTCGTCCTGAGCGGCGACAGCTTGCCGAAGAAGAAGCCCGATCCCTTGCCGCTGCTGCATGCCTGCGAGCATTTCGGCGTATCGACGAGCGAGTTCCTGTTCGTGGGCGACTCTCCCAACGACATGGCTGCCGCGCGGGCGGCGGGCTGTCCCGTCGTGTGTGTGCCCTACGGCTACACGGGCGGGCAGGATGTACGGGACCTCGGGGCCGATGCTATAGTTTCGAGCATCTCCGATCTCGCAGTTCTCATCACCTGACATGGTGGCTCCACATCCCTGCCGGTTCGATGCGGTGTGCCGTTGGCGTCCTTGGCGGCCCATGACGCACGGCGTGCGCCCCTGGTGACACGCGCACAGAACCCTGGCAGTGACGCAGTACGGATGATTTCCCGGAGCCTCCATGACCGAAGAGCAATTCAAGCAGTTCGCTGAGCGCGGCTTCAATCGCGTGCCCGTGGTCCTCGAAACCCTCGCGGATCTCGACACGCCGCTTTCCGTCTATCTCAAGCTCGGCAACCGGCCCTTTTCCTATCTGCTCGAGTCGGTGCAGGGCGGAGAGCGATTCGGTCGCTACTCGTTCATCGGGCTCCCGAGCGATGTCCGGTTCGAGGTGCGCGGGCATGTTTGCAGCGAGTTCCGCGGCAACACGCTTCTTGCACAAGTCGAACACGCCGATCCTCTGCAGTGGGTCCGTGAATGTCAGGCCCGGTTTCGCGCGGCCGTGATTCCGGGTTTGCCGCGCTTCGCGGGCGGGCTCGTGGGGTACTTCGGCTACGACACGGTCCGCTATATCGAGAAGCGTCTCGCGGACACCCAGAAGCCCGACGTGCTCGGGTGTCCCGACATCATGCTGATGCTGTCGGACCGGCTGGCGGTGGTCGACAACCTGTCTGGCAAGCTCTACCTCGTGGTGTATGCCGACCCCGGCGAACCGGATGCCTACGCGAACGCCCGGCGCCAGCTCGATGTGCTCCTGGCTGCTTTGCGCCAGCCCGTCGGTGTGCCGGCAGAGATGCCCATGACGCCGGCGGCAGCCCATTCGGAGTTCACGGAACAGGGTTTCGAAGCCGCCGTCGCGCGGGCCAAGCAGTACATCTTCGATGGCGACATCATGCAGGTGGTGCTCTCGCAGCGCCTGTCGCATCCGTACCCGGCCTCGCCGCTTTCGCTTTACCGGGCGCTGCGGGCGCTGAATCCGTCTCCCTACATGTTCTTCTTCGACATGGGCGGCTTCCACATCGTCGGCGCGAGCCCGGAGATTCTCGTCCGTCTCGAGAGCGGCACGGTCACCGTCCGCCCCATCGCGGGCACGCGACCGCGCGGGGCGACACGCGAGCTGGATGAAGCTCTGGAAGTTGATCTGCTCGCCGATCCGAAGGAGCGTGCCGAACACGTCATGCTGATGGACCTGGGGCGGAACGATGTCGGCCGGGTGGCTCAGATAGGGACGGTCAAGGTCACGGACAACATGAGCATCGAGCGCTACTCCCATGTGATGCACATCGTCTCCAACGTGGAAGGCACGCTGCGACCCGGGCTGGATGCCATCGAAGTCCTGAAGGCGACGTTTCCCGCCGGCACGGTTTCCGGCGCGCCGAAGGTGCGCGCCATGGAAATCATCGATGAGCTCGAACCCTCCAAGCGCGGCATCTATGCCGGCGCCGTCGGTTACCTGGGCTTCAACGGCGACATGGATCTGGCGATCGCGATCCGCACCGCCGTGATCAAGGACGGCCGGCTGTTCGTGCAGGCGGGTGCCGGGATCGTCGCCGACTCCGTCCCGGCGAACGAATGGACCGAGACGCAGAACAAGGCTCGCGCGATACTGCGTGCCGCGGAGATGGCGCAGGCCGGCTTGTTCACGGGGAGAACGGCATGACTCTGCTACTCCCATGCCGCTTCCAGGAGGACACGACATGCTCCTGATGATCGACAACTACGACTCCTTCACCTACAACCTCGTGCAGTACCTCGGGGAACTCGGTGAGGATGTGCAGGTGTATCGCAACGACGAGATCACTCTGGAAGAAGTCGCCAGACTCGCTCCGGACCGCATCGTGATCTCTCCCGGGCCTTGCACGCCGAAGGAAGCGGGTATTTCTGTGTCCCTCATCCGGGAGTTCGCAGGCAAGGTCCCCATGCTCGGAGTCTGTCTGGGCCATCAGGCCATCGGCGAGGCCTTCGGCGGCAGGATCGTTCACGCCAAGCAGCTCATGCATGGCAAGACATCGCCGGTCCATCATCGCGGGCAAGGCGTGTTCCGCGGCCTGCCCGATCCGATGACGGCGACGCGCTACCACTCGCTCGTGATCGAGCAGGCGTCGAAGCCCGAAGTGCTCGAGGTGACCGCCTGGACCGACGACGGCGAGATCATGGGCGTGCGCCATCGGGAACTCGCGATCGAAGGGGTCCAGTTCCATCCGGAATCCATCCTCACCGAGGGTGGGCACGCGTTGCTCCGCAACTTTCTCGAGGAGAGCCGTCCATGACGCCGCAGGAGGCCCTGGTTCGTGTGATCGAACATCGCGAGATCTTCCACGAGGAGATGCTCTCGCTCATGCGCGCGATCATGAGCGGCGAAGTCTCGCCCACGTTGATCTCCGGAATTCTCATCGGTCTTCGCGTCAAGAAGGAGACCATCGGCGAGATCGCCGCGGCAGCTCAGGTCATGCGCGAGTTCGCCACCGGTGTGGAAGTCGCCGACCATGCGAATCTCGTCGATACCTGCGGAACCGGCGGCGATGGCGCTCACACCTTCAACATTTCGACGGCAGCGGCGTTCGTGGCGGCTGCCGTAGGCGCGAAGGTCGCGAAGCACGGCAACCGTTCGGTCTCCAGCAAGTCCGGCAGTGCCGATGTGCTCGAAGGGTTCGGCGCGAACATCCACCTGAAGCCGGATCAGGTCGCCAAGTGCATCGATGAGGTCGGCGTCGGTTTCATGTTCGCGCCCAACCATCATGGCGCGATGAAGTATGCCGCGCCGGTGCGCAAGGAACTCGGCGTGCGCACCATATTCAATATCCTGGGGCCGCTCACCAATCCGGCAGGCGCCAGGAATCAGGTGATGGGCGTGTTCCATCCGGACCTCGTCGGCATCCAGGCGCGGGTGCTGCAGAAGCTCGGCAGCCGCCACGTCATGGTGGTGTACGGCCTGGAAGGACTGGATGAGATCTCCATCTCCGGTGAGACCCTCGTCGGTGAGTTCAAGGACGGAGAGGTGCGCGAGTACTCGATCCGCCCCGAGCAATTCGGTCTCCGCAGCGCGCCGATCACCGCCATCCAGGCGGGGGACAGCGCGGTTTCGCGGGAACTCGTGCGTGCGGCGCTGCAAGGCGAGCCCGGTCCCGCGGCGGATATCGTGGCCTTGAACGCCGGCGCGGCCATCTACACGGCCGGCCTTTCAGAAACCCACGAGGCGGGGGTCCGTCGCGCCATCGGCGCCATGACGACGGGAGCGGCGCTGCGCAAGCTCGAGGAGTTCGTGGCCTTCACCCGTCGTTTCTCGAACTGACCGATCCCATGGCGGACATCCTCGATCGGATTCTGGCTGTCAAGCATCGCGAAGTCGCACGCGACTCGGCGGCGGTTCCCCTCGATCGGCTCGCGGCGGCCGCGAGGGGCATGACTCCCCCGAGGGATTTCGTCGGCGCCATCCGGGCCAGGTTGTCCCGTGGGGACCCCGCCGTGATCGCCGAGATCAAGAAAGCGAGCCCGAGCAAGGGACTGCTCCGTCCCGACTTCGACCCCCCGTTGATCGCGCAGACCTACGAGCGCCATGGCGCCGCCTGCCTGTCGGTCCTGACGGACGAGGAGTTCTTCCAGGGTTCGCGCGCCTATCTGGAATCAGCCCGCGCCGCCTGCAGCCTTCCGGTGCTCCGCAAGGACTTCATGGTCGACGTCTACCAGGTGGCCCAGGCCCGCGCGATGGGGGCGGACTGCATCCTGCTGATCGTTGCGGCTTTGCAGCTTGCGGAGATGCAGGCGCTGGAAGCTGCCGCGTTGGATTTCGGCATGGCGGTTCTCGTGGAAGTCCACGACGAAAGGGAACTCGATGTGGCCCTCCGGCTCCGGACGCCGCTCCTGGGCATCAACAATCGCAATTTGAGGACGTTCGAGACCAGTCTGGATACCACGGTGGCACTGCTTCCGGGCATTCCGGCCGATCGCATCGTCGTGACCGAGAGCGGGATCCACGGCCGGGAGGACGTCGCGCGCATGAGAGAACACGGGGTTGGCGCTTTCCTGGTCGGCGAGGCGTTCATGCGGGCGCCCGATCCGGGCAAGGCTTTGGCATCCCTCTTCTTTGGTGACCGCGCCGTCTGACCCGGTGTCAGGTTGGGAGCTCCGTCTAGGTCCGGCCCATGCCCCAGGCATGCGGCCAGTCTTGTTGCGCAGCCGCCACGGATTGTGCGACGCAACATCACGATCTACGCGAGGTTTTTGCGATAACTCCCGGAACACACGAAGTAAGTTGATTGCTGTCAGTGCGTCCGTCTCGGGCGTCCCAATGTGTTGCAACTATGCAACAGTTCAAACGCCTGAAGAGAGATTTCCTGGCCGCAATCCTTGTGGCATAGGGGTCGCCTGTGCACAATCCGCGCACCTGTCCATCCTGGAGAGGTATCAGTGGGGGCGCATGCGGAATGCGTCTCAAGGGGAGGGGCGATCCAAAGCGCCCGCTCACGGATTCCCAAACATCAGGAGATGAGATGAACAAGAAGCTTCTCGTTCTGGCGCTTGCCGGCGCTTTCGTTGCTCCGGCCGCCATGGCCGACGTGACCATCAGCGGCACCATCAACATGGGCCCGCAGTGGGGTTCTGTCGGTGACGCGACTGCTACCTCCCTTGCCAACTCCGTCGTTCGTGGCGGTGGTCAACAGGGCTTCAGCAACACCGGTCTGACGTCGAACTACTCGAACGTCAACCTGAACTCGACCGAAGACATCGGCGACGGCAACAAGGTCGTGTTCAACGCCCAGCTGGACTTTTCCAACACGGGCTCCACGGTGCACGACACCGACGGCGCGCTCCGTCAGCGCAACACGTTCATGGGTTTCGAAGGCGGCTGGGGTAGCCTGCGCCTCGGTATCAACGAACACATTTACGAACGCTACATGTACCAGTCCGACGTTCTGGACGGCGCCGCCGGTATCGGCGGTAACCTCCAGATGCTCGGCACGCCCGGACCTGGTGTGTTCGATGCTCGTAACCAAGGTAACTGCGGCCCGACGACTGGTTGCGCCGGTTTCTACCGTCGTACCAGCAACAGCATCTGGTATGACAGCCCGGACATCGGCGGCTTCACGTTCGGCGTTGCGATGACGCTGAATGCGTATCAGCAGAGCGCCTCCGGTACCAAGCCTGGCGTTCTCTCGATGGGTGCGCAGTACAAGCCGGCCGACATGCCGTTCTTCGTGAACATTGCGTACGAGCGTCACAAGGACATGTTTGGTCTTAATGCCATCACGACCAACCTTCAGCCCGACGGCGTGACCAGCAACGGCGCAGCGGGCACCTCGACCGATACCGGCCTTCAGCTTGGCGGTGGTGTCACGCTCGGAGACCTGGGTCTGTTCGCTCGTTTCGAACAGCTGAAGTACAAGTCCAGCGGCGGCACGCTTGCTGGTCTTAGCGAGTACAGCCGGAATGCCATGTGGTTCGGTGCCAAGTACAACCTGGCCACCGGCTATGCGGCCCTTCAGTTCGGTCTCGCCGAAGACGCCTCCTGCAAGTCCGTGGCTGGCGGTTCCTGCAATGCCAACGACACCGGCGCGATGATGATCAGCGGTGGCTATGCTCACAACCTGAGCAAGCAGACGCAGCTGCTCTTCATCGGTTCGATCACCAACAACGACCAGTTCGGTCGCTACTACAACATCGGTAGCCCGGGCTTTGGCCGTGTCGGTGCCGATGGTCGTAGCCTGGCCCTGCTGATCAAGCACTCGTTCTAATCCGCGAGTCCTTGCTGCAAGTTAAAATGGGCACCTTCGGGTGCCCATTTGTTTTGTGGAGCCCCGCGAACACGCGAGGCAGACGGTAAGAGGTGGTCTAGCGACCTTCCAGCTTTTTCAGCTGAGGCACGAGCTTCGCCAGAGTCGCTTCGAAACCGGCAAGCCGCTCCTGTTCCTGAGCGACGACCTTTGCCGGCGCCTTGTCCACGAAAGCCGGATTGCTGAGCTTGGTCCGCGCTTTCGCGAGTTCGCCCTCGAGCCGGGCGATTTCCTTCGTGAGGCGTTCCCGCTCCGCGGCGAGGTCGATCTCCACGTGAAGCATGAGTCTGGCGTTGCCTACCACTGCGACGGGGGCGTCGATCTCCGGGAGGGACGGTGCCGAATGAACATCCGATAGACGCGCGAGTAGCTTCAGGTAGGGGATCAGCGTGTCGGTGTCTGCGGCGCCAGTCATGTGCAGAGGCACTCTCTCTCCGGGCCCGATGTTCATTTCACCGCGAAGGTTTCGGCAGGCGTCGATGTAGCCCTTCAGCAGACCGACCCAGGCTTCCGCGCCTTCGTCGATCTTCGACGCTTCCGACTTGGGATAAGGCGCCAGACAGATGCTGCGGCCCGACTTGCCCGCGAGCGGGCCGACCTTCTGCCACAGTTCCTCCGTGATGAACGGAATCACCGGGTGGGCGAGTCGCAGCACCGCTTCGAGGACTCGAACCAGTGTCCTGCGTGTGCCGCGCTGGACGGCTTCATCAGAAGACTGAAGCTGCACCTTCGTAAGCTCGAGGTACCAGTCGCAGTATTCGTCCCAGATGAATCGATACAGCGCGCTTGCGACGTTGTCCAGGCGGTACTCCGCGAAGGACTTCGCAATCTCCGCTTCGGTCCGCTGCAGTTGGCTGACAATCCAGCGATCCACGGGGGAGAGAGTGACCGGCAGGGAGTCGTCCGCACCGCAGTCCTTGCCCTCTGTGTTCATCAGCACGAAACGCGTCGCGTTCCAGAGCTTGTTGCAGAAGTTCCGGTAGCCCTCGCACCGCTTGAGATCGAAGTTGATGTTCCGACCCAGTGTCGCGTACGCCGCCATCGTGAATCTGAGCGCATCGGCGCCGAATGCCGGAATGCCTTCGGGGAACTCCTTCTTCGTCTTGGCTTCGATGCGCGGGGCGTCTTCCGGCTTGCGCAGACCGGTGGTGCGCTTGACGAGCAGGGTGGGCAGGTCGATGCCATCGATGAGATCGACGGGGTCGAGTGTGTTGCCCTCCGACTTCGACATCTTCTTGCCTTCGGCATCCCGGATGAGTCCGTGGATGTAGACATGCCGGAACGGAACCCGACCGGTGAAGTGCGTCGTCATCATGATCATCCGGGCGACCCAGAAGAAAATGATGTCGAACCCGGTGACCAGTACCGTCGATGGGAGGTAGAGGTCCATCGCCTGACGGTCATCCCCGGCGGGCTCCGGCCAGCCGAGTGTGGAGTGGCACACGAGGGCCGACGAGAACCAGGTGTCGAGGACATCCTCATCCCGGTGCAGCGGCCCCGTGGACCCTGCCGCCGCCGCAGCCGCGCGAGCGGCTGCCTCATCGCGGCCGACGAATACTCTCCCGGCGTCGTCGTACCAGGCTGGAATCTGGTGTCCCCACCAGAGCTGGCGTGAGATGCACCAGTCCTGGATGCCGTTCAGCCACTGGTTGTAGACATTGACCCAGTTCTCGGGGAAGAAAGTGACGTCACCTTTCGCGACGACATCGAGTGCGACCTCGGCGATCGACCGTCCTGGATGCAGCGTGCCATCCGGCGCAGGCTTGGACATTGCGACAAACCACTGGTCTGTGAGCATCGGCTCCACGACGGCGTTGGTCCGGGCACACCGAGGCACCATCATCCTGTGCGGCTTTGCGCCGACAAGGACACCCTGCGCTTCGAGATCGGCCACGATTCGCTTTCTGGCGTCGTACCGGTCGAGGCCGCGATAGGGCTCTGCGCCGTTCTCGTTGATCCGGGCGTCGAGCGTGAAGATGTTGATCATCTCGAGGCCGTGCCGCGCGCCGACCGCGTAGTCGTTGAAGTCGTGGGCCGGCGTGATCTTGACGCAGCCTGTTCCGAACTCACGGTCGACATAATCGTCGGCGATCACGGGAATCGTTCGGCCGGTGAGCGGCAGCGTCACACGTTTGCCCACGAGGCTGGCGTAGCGTTCGTCTTCCGGATTGACGGCAACTGCCACGTCGCCGAGCAGTGTCTCCGGGCGCGTGGTGGCGACGGTCAATCCGTTGCGGCCATCGATCGGACCATCGACGAACGGGTAGAGAATCTCCCAGATGCGACCATCCTCTTCCTCGCTCTCGACCTCGAGATCCGACACCGCCGTGCGCAGCACCGGATCCCAGTTGACGAGTCGCTTGCCGCGGTAGATGAGGCCCTGCTCGAACAGCCGGACGAAGGTTTCCGTCACGACCTTGGACAGCTTGCTGTCCATCGTGAAGTACTCACGAGTCCAGTCGCAGGAGTCGCCGAGGCGCCGCATCTGGGTCGTGATGGTGGAGCCGGACTGCTCTTTCCAGGTCCAGACTTTCTCGATGAACTTGTCGCGCCCGAGGTCCCGCCGGGATGTCCCTGCCGCTTCGAGCTGCCGCTCCACGACGATCTGTGTGGCAATGCCCGCGTGGTCCGTACCCGGCAGCCACAGCGTGTTCTGCCCGCTCATCCGGTGGTATCGGGTAAGCGCGTCCATGATCGTCTGGTTGAACGCATGCCCCATATGCAGCGTGCCGGTCACGTTCGGTGGCGGCAGCTGGATGCAGAACCCCGGTTTGTCGGCGGCGTAGGTGGCGTTGAAGTAGCCCTGGGATTCCCAGAACGGATACCAGCGGCGCTCGATGTCGGCGGGCTCGAAACTCTTCGGAAGTTCCATGGGGACGGGAGGAAGTGACGCAACCCCGGATTATCGCGGAAAAGACTGGCCGCAGTCCCCTTCAGGGAGGCGAAACCCGAGAGGACGTCCGATCAGCGGATGTCGGGCGGGGCGTCGTCGCCCGCGGCCTCTTCCAGGGGCAACTGACGGTTCCTTACGCGCTGGCTCAGGGTTTCCTCGATGGCTTCGCGAACCATCTGGCGAACGCTGCCTTTCAGTTCGGCGGCCAGATGTTCGAGTGCGTGATCGAGGGAGCCGGACAGTTCGGGCATGACCTTACGCTCGAGGACGGCACCGATCTCCCGGTCCAGCCGGGACTGGAGTCGCTGATAGACCTCGTTCTCGAGCGCCTGAGCCTGGGCCGGCGTGACCTCCGCGCTGTCCACGGAGGCAGAGGGCGGCGACGGGCGCCTGCCCGTTCCGGGTGTGACGAGATCGGTGAGCGTAGGGATTCCGTCGGACTCGACAGGCGGCTTCGCGGCACCCTGGGCGTGTCGGCGCATCAGCTGATCGGCTCGGGCTTCCGCGGCGCTGTCGTCGGCCTCGCTCATCCGGGGCTCTGGCTGAGATCGTGCACCCGGATCCCGTATCCGCGCTCTCGGTAGAACTTGTAGCGAGCCCTGCCGGCGACGGTGTCGCCATCGTCGACCGAAACAACCTCCACCAGTCGCTGAAAGCGGCTGAAGACTTCCGGCGTGTCGAGCCGCAGATTGAGAAGAAGCTCGTCGCGGTCGACGCCCGAGAGGTCGTGATCCACCAGAACCGGGGTAACGGCTGCGAGGCGGTGACGGGCCCGGACGTGCGGAATGAAGCCCGTGGCCGGGTGGGTCCACAGCAGCCGATCCACTTCGTCGGTCGTGGCGGCATCCGGCGTCAGAACCATGATCCGCATGCCGGAGGCCATCGCCTTCGCGATGACGCGGCACGCGGTGTGGATCTTGTCGGGGACCTTGGTATAGAAGTCGATTTGGGTCACGACGGCGGGGTGTGGCAGATCAGCCGGCGGTTCGCCGCATGAGGAAGGCCGTAAGCAGGGGAACGGGCCGGCCCGTGGACCCTTTGTCCCGCCCGGACTTCCACGCGGTACCGGCGATGTCCAGGTGAGCCCATGGGTACTTGCCGGCGAATCGGGCGAGGAAGCATGCGGCCGTCACGCTGCCCGCGGGTCGCCCGCCGATGTTGGCCATGTCGGCGAACGGACTCTTGATCTGCTCCTGATAGTCGTCCCAGAGCGGCATGCGCCAGACGCGGTCCCAGATGGCATGACCGGCCGACTCGAGTTCCGCGGAGAGGTCGTCCTGGTTCGCGTACATGCCCGTTGCCACGTGCCCGAGAGCGATCACGCAGGCGCCTGTCAGCGTGGCGATGTCGATCACGGCGGCGGGGTCGAAGCGTTCGGCATAGGTGAGCGCGTCGCAGAGGATCAGTCGGCCTTCTGCGTCCGTGTTCAGGATTTCGATGGTCTGCCCAGACATGGAAGTGACGATGTCACCCGGCTTCGTCGCCGTGCCGCTGGGCATGTTCTCGCAGGCGGGAACCAGACCCACCACATTGATCGGCAGCTTCATGCCGGCGACTGCCTCGAACGTGCCGAGGACGCTGCCCGCACCGGACATGTCGTACTTCATCTCGTCCATCTCGGCGGCTGGCTTGAGCGAGATGCCTCCCGTATCGAAGGTGATGCCCTTGCCGACCAGAACGACCGGCTTTTCCTTCTTCCGGGCGCCGCTGTACTCCATGACGATGAACTTCGGGGGCTCCTGCGAGCCCTTCGTGACAGACAGGAAGGACCCCATTCCGAGCTTCTCGAGTTCCTTGCGTTCCAGCACCGTGACCTTGAACTTGTGGCGCTTGCCGAGCTCCCTGGCACATTGCGCGAGGTAGGTGGGCGTGCAGATGTTGCTGGGCAGATTGCCGAGGTCCTTGGCGAGCGAGATGCCTGAACCGAGGGCGGCTGCCTGCGTGACGGCGCGCTCTTCGGTGGCGCTGAGGCGCGTGGCGGCACCGATCACAAGCTTCTTCAGCCTGCGGTCTTGGTCGTTCTTCTTGCTCTTCAGGTGGTCGAATCGGTACTCGCCGTCTGATGCAACCAGCACCGAGTGCATGGCGCGGTCCGACGCACTGGTGCCGGCAGCCGACCATTCGAGACTGAAGAGGGTGGCTTCTTCCGCGCCGGACGCGGCGGCGGCCTTGAGTGCGCCGGAAATGGCTTCCCGGAGCGTCTTCAGCTTGAGCTCATCGGGTTTGCCGAGACCGACCACGACGATCCGGGCCGCGGAGACGTCCGGGACCGAATGCACGAGCGTGCAGGCGCCCGCTTTGGTCTTGATGTCACCCCGTTTCAGGAGATTGCCCAGGTAGCCTGCCGAAGCCTTGTCGACCGCTTCGCCCGACGGGGTCCACTTGCCGCCCTCGTAGAGGCCGACGATGACGCAGGCGCTGCGGACCTTGTCCGCGGATGCATGTTTGAGGCTGAATTCCACAGGCTCTCCTGTTAGGATTGATTCGGGTGACACAGACCCGATCCGAAAATTATCCCCGCCGCCTCCGAGAAAAGTCAAAGCCGTGATTTTTCAGCGCGCTCTTCTGCGCGAGTTCACCAACACCGGCGTGGTCGTCTTCGCCGTTCTGCTGATGATCACTGTCACGACCCAACTCATCCGGATGCTCGGTTGGGCTGCCCAGGGCTTGATACCGCCGGACGGCGTTCTGGTGCTCTTGGGTCTCGCCGCCCTCCGCTATCTTCCCATTCTGCTCGCATTGACGGTGTTCATTTCGGTGCTGATGGCGCTCACTCGCAGCTATCGGGACTCCGAAATGGTCGTCTGGTTCACGTCCGGCAGGAGCCTGACGGCCTGGATCCGGCCGGTGCTCACCTTTGCGCTGCCCTTCGTGCTGACGATCGCACTGCTGTCGCTGGCGCTCTCGCCCTGGTCCGTCCGGAAGGCCGAAGTGTTCCGGCACCAGCTCGAAAACCGCGATGACGTCTCGGCGATCTCCCCGGGAGTGTTCAAGGAGTCCAAGCACGCCGATCGGGTCTACTTCGTCGAGAAGCTGACAGCCGACCTCTCCATGGTCGCGAACGTGTTCGTCCATTCCCGGCAGAACGAGAAGGCTGGCGTCATGGTCGCCGCAAGAGGGCGCGCCGAGACCGCCGCCAACGGGGATCGGTTCCTCGTGCTCCTGAACGGTCGACGCTATGAAGGCCAGCCCGGGTCTGCGGAGTTCCGGGTGACCGAGTTCGAACGCTATGCCGTGCGAATCGAGACAAAGGAGGCCACCAAGTACATCGCGTCCCGCAGTTCGATCCCGTCCCTGGAACTCCTCGCCGACCCGACGCCTGAGAACCAGGCGGAACTTACCTGGCGTGTCGGGATTCCGGTCAGCGCCCTGTTGCTCTCGCTGCTGGCGATTCCCATGAGTTTCGTGAATCCGAGGGCGGGGCGGTCGCTGAACCTGATTCTTGCGATGCTGCTGTACATGGTCTATAGCAATCTGCTGTCGATCGTTCAGTCCTGGGTCGCTCAGGGCCGGATGCCGACGTGGCTGGGATGGACGGTGGTTCACGCCGCCATGGGCGCTCTGCTCTGGTGGCTGCTCTGGCGCCGGCTTTCCGTCACGCCGCTGCTGGCCAGGCTTCGCCGATGAAGACCCTGCGGCGCTATGTCACTCGGCAGGTGCTGTCCTCGACGCTCCTGGTGGCGGCCGCACTGCTCATGCTGTTCTCGTTCTTCGACTTCATCCAGGAACTCGGCGACGTTGGCAGAGGCAAGTACCGTTTGTCCCTCGCCCTGCTCAAGGTGGCCCTGTCGATTCCAGGGCACATGTACGAACTCTTCCCGGTGGCCGCCTTGCTGGGAACCCTGTTCGCCCTGGCGCAGATGGTGGCGCACTCCGAGTACACGGTCATGCGGGTTTCCGGTGTTTCGGCGCGGGCCATGATCTTCACTGTGCTGCCCCTGGGCATAGCGTTCGCCGGCATTACCTTTCTCGTCGGCGAGTTCGTGGCGCCATTCTCGGAAAGCGCGGCACAGCGCATCCTGCTGAAGGCCACCAATACCGGCGTGGTCGCCCAGGAATTCCGGTCAGGCCTGTGGGTCAAGGACTTCAACAGTTTCGTGAACGTGACCCAGGTGAGCACCGATGCCGCGCTGACCGGCGTCCGGATCTACGAGTTCGACGACCAGCACCGCCTCAAGTCCATCAGTGAGGCACGGGCGGGCGAGTACCGGGGGAGCGACCGCTGGCTCCTGCGCGACGTGACCCGTACGCTGTTTCACCAGGACCGCACGGAGTCGGTCCGCATCGCGGAGACCGACTGGCATTCCGTGCTGAATCCCGCGATTCTCAATGTGCTCATGGTGGTGCCGGAAAGGATGTCGGTAGGCGATCTGTACACCTACATCGGGCACCTGAGGGAGAACGGGCAGGCCACGTCACGCCACGAAATCGCGTTCTACTCGAAGCTCGTCTATCCGCTTGCCGTGATTGTCATGATGATTCTGGCACTGCCGTTCGCCTATATCCGGATCCGGGACGGCGGCATCAGCGGGAAGATCTTCCTCGGAATCGTGCTCGGCCTGGGATTCCATCTCGTCTCCCGGCTGTTCGGTCACCTCGGCCTGCTGAACGCCTGGCCGCCGTTGTTCAGCGCCTCCTTCCCGACGGTGCTGTTCTTCATCGTCGGGACGGCGATGTTGTGGCGCGTTGAGAGGCGCTGAGCGCCGGTGGATGCCGCCGGCAGACGCTCGGTCAGATCGGCGCCCGGACGATCCGGGTACCCAGAAGTCGATCGTGCAGAAACTGGCGGTCCCGGTCTACGAATGCCCACAGAAAGCCCGCCGCAGCAGCCAGCAAGCCGAGCAGCGCGAGTACGTAGCGGGCGATTGCCTTCCAGAGGGGAATGATGGCGCCGTCGGTTGCGATCAGGCGCAGGCCCCAGGTCTTCATCGGCAGCGTCTGCCCGGTCCGGCGCCAGCAGTAGACAAAGTAGACCCCGACGACCGTGGCCAGATACGCGCTGTGCACGAGCCGAAGCGTGCCGTGCGTGGCATCGCCGATTGTGACGACGAACACCCACGAGGCCAGGAATACCACGCCGAACAGCAGGACCCCCTCGTAGACGAGGGCACCGAAGCGCGGCCAGAGAGGGGCAGTCACCGCTGGCGTTGCTGCCAACGCCTGATTCGGCTGAGGCACTGGGTCAGGGCTTGCGGGTATGGGCATCCCGCAGGGCGTCCTTCAGTTCGCGAGGGAATTGGTCGTACTCGCGCCACTTCTCCAGCACCTCGCGCCGCCGGTCAGGTGGAAGGCCCTGAATCCTCTTGAACAACTCCTTGATCTCGGCCCGCTGCTGCGGACTGAGCGAGGCCCACTCCTTCATCCGGAGCCGGATGCGCTCCTGGCTGTCCGCATTCAGGGAAGGATACTTCTGGGCGATCGCCACCCAGCGGGCACGCCGCTCCGGTTCCAGCGTGTCCCAATTCTGTTCGAACGGCTTGAGGATCTCCTGCTGGGCAGGGGTCAGCTGCGCCCACAGCGGTGCGTTTCCCGCCGTCTGCGCCATGGCCGGCGGCGCGAACAGCGCCGCGGCCAGGATCAGCGCTCCAGCGAAGCGGAGATCCATTGCTGGAAACCCTTGTCGAGGTAGGCGTTAAGAGGGAGCTCGTCGGCGAGAAGCTCGATCTCGTCCTCTTCCGGCGGGAACATGAGTTCCTGCCAGACGTAGCCTGCGAGCATGATGATCAGGAAGGCGGCCGCCGGCGCGAGAATTCTTGCGGTGCCGAACCAGGGGCGTCCCGGATCGCCGCTTCGCGACGATCCTCCCGCCCAGGCCATGGAGGGAACCGGCTCCCGTTCCGGAATGGCTGCCAGCGCGCGTGCTCTCGCGGTTTCGAGTCGGCGCAATACCGCAGGGTCCAGATCGGCCAGGGTATCGTCGAGATAGCGAGCGATGCGGACGCTCTTCTCGTTCTCGTTCACGGCTCGATTCCCCTCTTGCGTAAGAACGCCGCAATGGAATGCGTTGCCCGGGAGCAGTGCGTCTTCACGCTTCCCTCCGAGCAACCCATTGCGGCAGCGGTTTCTGCGACATCCAGTTCCTCCCAGTAACGAAGCAAAAACGCCTCCCGTTGACGTGCAGGCAGCTTATCGAGAGCCTGACCGATCACGGCCGCGATCTGAGCGCGCTCGACCTGCTCGGCCGGCCCGCCCTCGCGATTGAGACCCTCGTCCACCCGAAGGCGATCGAGAGGGTCGTCATCTTCCTCGTCCTCTCGGGAGAGGGAGGAAAGGAGCGTGCCCCACAGGCTGCGTACCTTCTGCCGCCGATAGTGATCACGAATCGTATTCTGCAGGATTCGCTGGAACAACAGCGGCAGCTCTTCCGCCGGCTTGCCGGAATACTTCTCCGTGAGCTTGAGCATGGAGTCCTGCACGAGGTCGAGGGCCAGATGCTCGTCCCGGACCGCGAAGAGGGCATGCTTGTATGCCCGTCTTTCGACGCCAGCGAGAAAGTTGGCGATTTCCTGCTCGGTAGCCAGATTCCGACGCCTTGTGTGCTGAGGATGTTCCGGGCGCGAAGACGCGTCCGGGGAGGATTCGGGCGGATGTTAGCAGCACAGCCGTCCCGAAGGGGCGGCAGCGACTGGCGTCCACGAACCGGGCTGCGCACAGGGGAACGCGGACGGTCGGGCGTCCTCTACAATAACGAACGCCCCGGAAATCCATGCAGACCATCGATCTCACCCACCACTTCCTGATCGCCATGCCCAGCATGGTGGACCCGAACTTTGCCAACACGCTGACATATGTCTGCGAGCACAACGAGCAGGGGGCGGTAGGCGTGGTGGTGAACCGTCCTATCGATCTCACCTTGGGCCAGCTTCTGGCCCAGGTCGATCTTGCGGTGACCGGCGGGCCCAGGCACGCCGAGCCCATCTATTTCGGCGGGCCGGTGCAGCTGGACCGCGGATTCGTCCTGCACCGGCCGGTCGGGCAATGGCAGGCGAGTCTTCCGGTCCGGGAAGACATCGCCCTGACGACGTCACGGGACATCCTCCAGGCGGTGGCAGAGGGCGTTGGGCCGACCGAGATGCTGGTCACCCTTGGCTACGCGGGGTGGGCGCCCGGTCAGCTGGAGGACGAGATCCGCCAGAACGCGTGGCTGACCGTGGGTGCGCAGCCCGCCCTGATCTTCCGTATGGCGCCGGAAGAACGACTCGCCGCGGCCATGGCCCTGCTGGGGGTCGACCCTCGCTTCCTGTCCGATGAGGCCGGGCACGCGTGAATCCCTCGGTTCTGGCGTTCGACTACGGGCAGAAGCGGACCGGCGTGGCGGTCGGCGATCTCAAGGTTGGTGTGTCCCATCCTCTCGATACGATCGTGACGGCCGACGAGAACGTCCGTCTGAATGCCATCGCCAAGCTCGTGGCGGAATGGCAGCCCGGGCGTCTGGTCGTCGGCGTCCCGCACCGGGAGGATGGTGCTCCCCACGCGCTCGCGGATACCATTCGCGGGTGGGGTGCCCTGCTCGGAGATCGGTTCGGACTGCCGGTCGAGTACGTGGACGAGACGTTGAGTTCCTTTTCGGCAGGGCTGGCGCTCGCCGAGAGCGGCATCAAGGGGCGTCGGCAGAAGCGCTATCTGGACAGCGTCGCCGCGCAGGTCATTTTGCAGGCCTACCTGGACGAGCATCATGCGTCTGCCTGAGGCAGAAGGGCTTTTGGCCGACCTGGCGTCGCGCATGCGGGCCGAAGTGGGTCCCGAAACCGGGCTGGTGGGCATCCATACCGGCGGGGTATGGGTTGCCCAGCGCCTCCACGGCCTCCTGGGGTCGACCGTGCCCATGGGCACCATCGATATCGCCTTCTACCGGGATGACTTTGCACGGCGCGGCCTGAAGCCGGATGTCCGGCCTTCGGCCCTGCCATTCGATGTGAACGGCCGGGACATCGTGCTCGTCGACGATGTTCTGTACACCGGGCGCACCGTGCGCGCGGCGCTCAACATGCTGTTCGACTACGGCAGGCCGGGACGGGTGCGGCTTGCGGCGCTCGTGGACCGTGGCGGTCGCCAGTTGCCGATCTGCCCGGATTTCGTAGGGGGCTTCCTGACCGTGCCGAACGAGCATGCCATGTTGCTGCTGCGGCGCACGGACAGCGGCAGTCTCGAGTTGGCCATGGAGGAGGATGTAGGCGGTGCAGCGTAACCCGCAGCTGGGCCCGAAGGGAGAGTTGTCCCATCTCCTGACGATCGATGGTCTCCCGAAGGACATTCTCCTGCAGATACTGGACACGGCCCGTTCGTTCGTCTCCGTGACCGAGCGGGACGTGAAGAAGGTACCCCTGCTTCGCGGCAAGTCGGTGTTCAATCTGTTCTTCGAGCCTTCGACCCGCACACGGACCACATTCGAGATCGCGGCGAAGCGCCTTTCCGCCGATGTCATCAATCTCAACGTGGCGACTTCGTCCCAGACCAAGGGCGAGACCCTGCTGGACACCGTTGCCAATCTGGCGGCGATGAACGCCGACATGTTCGTGGTGCGCCATGCGTCGAGCGGCGCGCCGCATCTGATTGCGAGGCACATGGGCCCCGAGATCCACGTCATCAATGCCGGGGACGGACGCCATGCGCATCCCACTCAGGGCTTGCTGGATGTGTACACGATCCGCCACTACAAGGAAGACTTCACGCGCCTTACCGTGGCGGTAGTGGGCGATGTCCTGCACTCGCGGGTCGCTCGCTCCGAGATTCACGCGCTCACGACGCTGGGCGTTCCGGAGGTCAGGGTCATCGGTCCGCGAACGCTCATCCCCCGGGATATCGAGAAGCTCGGAGTGCGCGTGTTCCACGACATGGATCGCGGCCTGGACGGCGTCGATGTCGTCATGATGCTGAGACTGCAGAACGAGAGGATGAACGGCGCCTTGCTCCCGTCCGCAAACGAATACTTCCGCAGTTACGGCCTGACGCCGGAACGGCTCGCCAAGGCAAAGCCGGGGGCCCTGGTGATGCATCCCGGCCCGATGAACCGGGGCGTGGAGATCGACTCCGCCGTGGCGGACGGTCCCCAGTCGGTGATTCTTCATCAGGTGACCTTCGGCATTGCCGTGCGCATGGCGGTGATGGCAATTCTCGCGGGGAACGGATGATGGCGGACCGCGTGAAGATTTCCGGGGGACGTCTGGTCGACCCGGCCAGCGGGTCCGAGCGGGTGGCCGATCTCTATATCGCCGACGGGCGGATTGTCGGGGTCGACACGGCGCCGGCGGGGTTCGAAGCGCAGGCCGGGATCGACGCGTCGGGCATGGTCGTATGCCCCGGGCTCGTCGATCTTGCGGTCCGACTCGGCTCCTCCCTCGAGAGTGAACTCGGTGCTGCATTGGCCGGTGGGGTGACCAGTGTGGCGTGTCCGCCCGACATGGATCCCCCGCTGGACGAGCCCGGTCTGGTCGAGATGTTGGCCCGGCGGGCGGAAAGCCTCGCGCTTTCGCACGTCTACCCGGTTGGCGCGCTGACGCAGGGCCTGGCCGGCTCGCGGCTGGCGGAGATGAATGAACTCGCCGAGGCCGGGTGCGTGGCGTTCTCTCAGGCCGATGAGGCACTTGCCGACAACACCGTCCTGCTTCGGGCGTTGCAGTACGCGGCCACCTTCGATCTGCCGGTTTGGCTCCGGCCGCAGGACGCCAGCCTGGCCCGTCATGGTGTCGCCCATGACGGCGAGATCGCGACGCGCCTGGGCTTGCCCGGCATCCCCGCCCTGGCGGAGACCATCGCGGTCAGCACGATCCTCCTCATGGTGGCCGAGACCGGCGCACGGGTTCACCTGTGTCGTCTTTCCGCCGGCGAGAGCGTCGACCTCGTCCGGGACGCAAAGGCACGCGGCCTGACCGTCACCTGTGATGTGTCGGCACATCATGTCCACCTGTCGGAGATGGACATCGGCTACTTCGATGCGCACTGCCGCCTCACGCCGCCGTTGCGGTCCCTCCGGGATCGCGACGCACTGGTGAGGGGCCTCGCGGACGGCACGATCGATGCCGTGTGTTCAGATCACTGCCCGATGGCCGAAGACGGCAAGGAGGTGCCTTTCGGTGAGGCTACCCCCGGCGCAACCGGCCTCGAACTGCTTCTGCCCTTGACGCTTCGCTGGGGAGGGAGCGCGGACCTTGCGTCGACCCTGCGTCCGGTCACGATCGCACCGGCCCGGATTCTCGGATTGCCGCAGCCTTCCCTGGAACTCGGCGCGCCCGCCGACCTCTGTATCTTCGATCCGGCGGCCTGGTGGAGGGTAGGACCCGAGACTCTTCGCAGCCGCGGCAGGAACACGCCCTTCTCGGGTTATGAGGTGCAGGGGCGCGTGCGCTACACCCTCGTCGGCGGGCGGATCGTTTTCGAACAATAAGCCGAATCGGCAGGCGGTATCGGGCTTGCTTTTTCGCGTTGTCACCCTGATGACTGAAACCATGAATCCATTGCTTGATTTCTCCGGCCTTCCCCGTTTCCGCGACTTCCGTCCCGACCTGGTCGGCGAGGCGATCGATACCCTGCTGGCCGAGAACCGTGCCCTGATCGAGCGGATCACGGCATCGCCGGAGGCGCCCGGCTGGGACGACTTCGTGCAGCCTCTGGAGGATGCCAACGAGCGGTTGTTCCGCGCGTGGGGGCAGGTGTCGCACATGAATGCGGTGATGAACAGTGCAGAGCTGCGCGAGGTGTACAACGCCACTCTGCCCAAGATCGCCCAGTACGGTACCGAGTTGTCCCAGCACGAGGGTCTGTTCCGCAAGTACAAGGAACTGCGCACCGCGCCATCCTTCGCCGTGCTCACGCCGGCTCGTGTGCGTGTGGTCGACAACCGGCTACGGGATTTCCGTCTCGGAGGCGCAGAGCTTTCCGATGCGGACAAGGCCAGCTACAAGACGATTGCGGAGCGGCTGGCGGAACTGTCCTCGAAGTTCAGCGACAACGTTCTTGATGCGACGAACGCGTTTGCCCTGTATGTGCGTGACCCTGCCGAGGTGGCGGGTATCCCTGAGGATGCGCTGACCGCAGCAGCGACGCTGGCGCGGGCAGATGGGCGCGAAGGTTGGAAGTTCAGCCTGCAGATGCCTTCCTATCTGCCAGTCATCCAGTACGCGGACAACCGGCTCCTGCGGGAGCGGATGTACCGGGCCTACACGACTCGCGCCTCCGAGCTCGGCGACCCGCTGCTCGACAATTCCGCCGTCATCGACGAGATCATCACCCTGCGACGGGAAGAGGCGCGCCTGCTGGGATACGGGTCCTTCGCTGAAGTCTCGCTGGTCCCCAAGATGGCGGAAGGTCCGGAGCAGGTGCTGACGTTCCTTCGCGATCTCGGCAAGCGTGCCAAGCCGTTTGCCGAACGGGATTTCCGTGAATTGCAGGACTTCGCCCGGACGCGACTCGGCATCGAGAAGCTCGAATCCTGGGATATCGCCTGGGCGTCGGAAAAGCTTCGGGTGGAGCGATACGCGTTCTCGGAGCAGGACGTGAAGCAGTATTTCCCGGAAGACCGTGTGGTGTCCGGCATGTTCCGGGTGGTGGAGAACCTTTACGGGCTGACCATTGCTGCGGACGAGGCCCCGCTGTGGCATCCCGATGTGCGCTTCTTCAAGGTGAGCGCGGCGGACGGTCGGGTGGTCGGGCAGTTCTACCTGGATCTCTATGCCCGATCGACGAAGCGAGGCGGTGCCTGGATGGACGATGCCCTGACGCGCCGACGCATCACCCAGGGCATTCAGACGCCGGTCGCCTACCTCAACTGCAACTTCACGCCGCCGCTGCCCGGCAAGCCGGCACTGTTCACGCACGACGAGGTGATCACGCTCTTCCACGAGTTCGGCCACGGACTTCACCATCTGCTCACGCAGGTGGAGGATCTCGCGGTGTCCGGCATCAATGGCGTCGAGTGGGATGCCGTGGAACTCCCGAGCCAGTTCATGGAGAACTTCTGCTGGGAGTGGGACGTGCTCACCCATATGACAGCGCACGCTGTGACGGGAGAACCCCTGCCGCGGACGCTCTATGACAAGATGCTTTCGGCAAAGAACTTCCAGAGCGGCATGCAGACCGTGCGCCAGTTGGAGTTCGCGCTGTTCGACATGCGGCTGCATCACGAACTCGACAAGGCGCCCACCTCGGCGGTCCTTGCGTTGCTCGACTCTGTCCGCAAGGAGGTCTCGGTGCTGCAACCTCCGGCGTTCAACCGGCTCGCGCACAGCTTCTCCCACATCTTCGCCGGCGGTTATGCGGCGGGCTACTACAGCTACAAGTGGGCGGAGGTTCTGTCTGCCGACGCCTATGCCATGTTCGAAGAGCACGGCGTGCTCGACATGAGCACCGGCAAGCGGTTCTGGCAGGAGATTCTCGGGGTGGGCGGCAGTCGCCCGGCGATGCAGAGTTTCGTTGCCTTTCGCGGTCGCGAGCCGTCCATCGACGCGCTGCTGCGGCACAATGGGATGGTTGCCGCCTGAGCAATGCTGAGCGGCAGGAGGATCGAGCCATGAGGAACATCTGCTGGATCGTCTGTCTCGGCGCCGCGCTTGTCGCGGCACCGGCGCTGGCGCAACAGAAGCTGTATCGGTGGACGGACGCCAACGGGCAGGTCTTCTACACCGACAAGCCGCCCCCGAACGAGGCGCGACAGGTGGAGCAGAAGAAGCTCGGCAGCCGGGCTGGTTCCGGTCCGCTCCCTTACGACCTGCAGCAGGCCATGAAACTGTTCCCGGTGACGGTCTACGCATCGGATTGCGGCGACCCATGTACGAGGGCTCGGAAGCTCCTCGAAGCGCGAGGGGTTCCCTTCACCGAGAAGAACGCCGGTGATCCGGTGGTGCAAGGCGAGCTGCGCAAGCTCACCGGTTCCGACTCGGTCGAGGTGCCGATCCTGGTGGTCGGCCGCTCCATCACGCGTGGCTGGGAGGAAGGTCAATGGCATTCCGCCCTCGACGCAGCAAACTACCCCAGAAGCTCGAAGCTCCCGCCGAAGACCAAAGCCCGCCAGACGGCCGCGGCGAAGGACGACAAGGCTGCCCCTGCACAACCCGCCCCGGCTGCCGATGCTCCTCCGAAACGCTGAGTGCCTCCTGACGGTCCCGGTGCGGTCGTCCCCATGAAGATTGCCACCTGGAACGTCAACTCTCTGAAGGTGCGGCTCGACCACCTTCTGGCCTGGTTGGAAAAGGAGCGCCCTGACGCCGTATGCCTGCAGGAAACCAAGATGGAGAACGCCGTGTTTCCGGCGGCTGCCATCGAAGCGGCGGGCTACCAGGTCGCCTTCTCGGGGCAGAAGACTTACAACGGCGTCGCCATCCTCGCGCGTGCGGGCGTCGCTGACGTGGTGGACGGTATCCCGGGATACGCCGATGAGCAGAAGCGGGTGCTCGCCGCCACGGTCGGGGGTGTCCGGCTGGTCTGCGCGTACGTGCCGAACGGACAGAGCCTCGAATCCGACAAGTATCGCTACAAGCTCGACTGGCTCGGTGCATTCACGGCGTGGATCGGTTCGGAACTGTCACGCCATCCGCAGATGGCCGTGCTCGGCGACTACAACATCGCCCCCGCCGACGAGGATGTGCACGACCCGGCGGCGTGGGTCGGCCAGGTGCTGGTGAGCGAGGCGGAGCGGAACGCATTCTCCGCGTTGTGCTCGCTGGGCTTCAAGGACAGCTTCCGAATGTTTCCGCAGCCCGAGCGATCATTCACCTGGTGGGACTACCGGATGAATGCGTTCAGGCGAAAGATGGGTCTGCGCATCGATCACATCCTGCTGTCCGACTCTCTTGCAGGCAAGTGTCGTTCGGTGTCCGTCGATGTGGCCATGCGGGCACTCGAACGACCTTCCGATCACGCGCCGGTGGTGGCCGAGCTCGATCTCTGAGCCCGGCCGTCGGCTGTCAGCCCGCTTCGCCGTGGGACCGTTCGTCCAGACCGAGTTCCTGGATCTTCCGGGTGAGGGTGTTTCGGCCAAGGCCCAGAAGGTTGGCTGCCTCGATCCGGCGTCCTCCGGTGTGAGCCAGTGCCTTGAGAATGAGTGCGCGCTCGAACGAGCGGGTCATGTCGTCCATGATGCGACGCTCGCCGCGCTTCAGTGCGCTTTCCGCTTCGCGTTCCAGCGCATTGATCCAGTTCTCGTTCGTCGTGCGCCCGGTGCGTTCGCGAATCTCCGCGGGCAGGTCGGCGACATCCACATTGACGCCGGGAGCCATCACCGTGACCCAGTGACAGATGTTTTCCAGCTGACGAACGTTGCCCGGCCAGTCCAATGTCGTGAGGTACTTCATGGCGCCGTCGGTGAGGCGTTTGGCCTCCACGCCAAGGTCACGTGCGCTCTTCGCGAGGAAGTGTCTCGCCAGGAGCGCAACGTCGTCGCGCCTTTCACGCAGGCTCGGCAGCCGCAGACGGATGACGTTGAGACGGTGAAAGAGGTCCTCGCGAAACAGACCTTGCTTCACCCGAACCTCCAGGTCCTGGTGCGTCGCCGCGATGATGCGGACATTTGCGCGAATCGGCTGGTGCCCGCCGACGCGGTAGAACTGTCCGTCCGACAGCACGCGCAACAGTCGCGTCTGCAGATCGGACGGCATGTCGCCGATTTCGTCGAGGAACAACGTTCCGCCCTCGGCCTGCTCGAAACGCCCGTGGCGTGTCGTCTGCGCGCCGGTGAATGCGCCGCGCTCGTGACCGAAGAGTTCCGACTCCAGGAGGTCCTTGGGGATCGCCGCGGTGTTGATTGCGACGAACGGTTTTGCAGAACGCGGACTGTGCCGATGCAGGGCGCGGGCGACGAGTTCCTTGCCCGTGCCTGACTCACCGTTGATCAGGACCGTGGCCTGGGACTGCGTCAGCCGACCGATCGCCCGGAAGACCTCCTGCATCGAGGCCGCGTGCCCGAGGATCTCGGGGGTGCCTTCGACGGCATCCGACACTTCCTCCGTCTGCGGGACTTCCGTCATCGCACGACGGATGAGATCGACGGCCTGATCCACATCGAAGGGCTTCGGCAGGTATTCGAACGCACCGCTCTGGAAGGCCGACACTGCGCTCTCGAGATCCGAATACGCCGTCATGATGATCACGGGCAGAAGCGGGAACCGTCCCTTGATCTGCTGTAGCAGATCAAGGCCGGATCCGCCGGGCATGCGGATATCACTGACCACCACCTGGGGAGGCGTGCCTGACAGCGCGTGCAATGCCTCCTGGGCGTTCGAGAACGTCCTGAAGGGAATGTCTTCGCGCGTCAGCGCTTTCTCGAAGACCCATCGGATGGAGCGGTCGTCGTCGATGATCCAGACTGGTCTCATGGCTTAGTGCTTCATGGCGCGGTTGGAGTCCTCCTGCACCACGGCCGTGCTGGTGATCGGCAGGAGGATGTTGAAACTGGTGCGACCCGGCTGGCTGTCGACCTCGATGAGTCCGTGATGCTGATGGACGAATGTCTGTGCAATGGTGAGACCCAGTCCCGTGCCGCCTTCCCGGCCGGAGACGAGCGGGAAGAACACACGCTCCTTGATGGACTCGGGGATCCCCGGACCGTCGTCGATGATCTCGAGCGAGATCGCAAGGCGATAGTGCTTCTTGGCGAGCGTGAGCCGGCGCGCGATCCGGGATCGGAACGTGATCGTGCCTCGCCCGTGCATCGCCTGCGCCGCGTTGCGTGCGATGTTCAGCACGGCCTGTATGAGCTGCTCCCGGTCTGCCACGACGGTCGGCAGGCTGGAGTCGTAGTCGCGGAGGATCCTAACGCCGGGGAACTCCGCCGTGATCAGTGTGCGCACGCGTTCGGTGACTTCGTGCACATTGAGATCGATCGGCTTCGGAAGCCGGTGCGGTGTCAGCATCCGGTCCATCAGGAGCTGGAGCCGATCGGCCTCCTTCATGATGACTTGCGTGTACTCGCGCTGGTCGGCGCGGTCCAGTTCCCGCTCCAGCAGCTGCGCGGCGCCCCGCAGTGCGCCAAGCGGATTCTTGATCTCGTGCGCGAGATTGCGGATGAGTTCGCGGTTTGCCTGCGTCTGGTCCAGCAGGCGCTCTTCCCGTGCGATACGCAATTGCTGCTGAGTGGGCGACAGCTCGATCAGCGCACCGCTGCCCTCTGCGAGATCGTAGGGCGTCACCGTGCAGGAGACGAGCACCTTCAGCGGAGCATTCGGCGAATGCACGGTGATCGTGAGATCGTGTTGCGTGAACGTGGCGCGGTCCTGGCGAGCATGCGTCACGGCCGCGGCGAGCGCCTGCGGATCGTAGAACGCTTCCTCCAGTGACAGACCGACCATGCTTTTTCGACTCGTGCGGAAAAGATTTTCTGCGGCGGGATTCAGATACCGCACGCGATGACCCAGATCGACCAGCAAAACTGCAGTCGATAGGAGATCGAGCCCTTGAAGAGCGTCGGGCTTCATCTGTATGCGCTCCGGAGCCATGACGACGGCTTTGCAATTAGCGCGCCATCGGATACAACGAAATAGCGCGACGGAAGAATGTCGCGCGGAGAGGATTGCGCGCTCAGCGAATCGCGGAGAGTTCGCGCTGGATGGCGTCGATGTTCCGCTCGTGCCGCTTCGCGCTTTCGTAAGCAGGGCCGAGGTTTTCCAGGACTTGCGCTACGCCAGGATCGCTGCGTTTGCTGCCGGCGCCATCGCGCGTGAGCATTTGGCGCGCGGACTCCAGCAGACGCTGCTCTTCCGCGAGTTCCTGTTCGAGAATTCGTCTGCGATCTTCGTCCCGGCGACGCTGTGTTGGCGCATCCACTCGGGCGGGGGCCGCGGCCTGCGCACCATCCGAGGGTGCGCGCGGCGCCGGAACGACCTGTTTTGGTGCGGGCTGCGGCACGGGTTCGAAGCACATCACCTTGCGAGCGTTCTTGACCGGCACATTCGCGAATGTCACCCGGCCCTCGGCATCGACGTACTTGCACGTCTGACCGGCAAGTGCCGGCGTTTCCACGACGGACAGAACCAGTGCCGTCGAGACGAGCGCGCACCGAAGGATCGAGGGATGAGGCATGGGTCTCCTGAATGCAGGCGCGGACGGGTCCATGGGGCCCGAGTTCTTTGCCGTGGAGTCTAAGGGACAGGCGAATGCTCCGCAATTGTGCGTCTCTCCATTGGCACTGCCCCGAGTGCTTCGGGCAGAAACGAAAAAGGCGGGGCCTTCGCCCCGCCTTTCCCAAGATCACGCTAGAGATTCCTGCGTTACAGGCTGTAGTACATGTCGAACTCGACCGGGTGGGTCGTCATGCGGAAGCGGGTGACTTCCTCCATCTTCAGTTCGATGTAGGCATCGATCATGTCGTCGGAGAAGACGCCGCCACGCGTGAGGAACTCGCGGTCCTTGTCGAGATGCTCGAGTGCCATGTCCAGCGACGAGCACACGTTCGGGACTTTCTTCGCCTCTTCCGGCGGGAGGTCGTAAAGGTTCTTGTCGATGGGGTCGCCGGGGTGGATCTTGTTCTGCACGCCATCCAGGCCGGCCATCAGCATCGCCGCGAACGCGAGGTACGGGTTCGCCGTCGGATCGGGGAAGCGCACTTCGATACGGCGGGCCTTGTCGCTCTGCACGAACGGAATCCGGATGGAAGCCGAACGGTTGCGGGCGGAGTAGGCGAGGTTGATAGGCGCTTCGAAGCCGGGCACCAGACGCTTGTACGAGTTCGTGCCGGGGTTCGTGATCGCGTTCAGCGCCTTGGCGTGCTTGATGATCCCGCCGATGTAGTAGAGCGCGAACTCGGAGAGGCCCGCGTAGCCGTTGCCCGCGAACAGATTCTTGCCGCCCTTCCAGACCGACTGGTGCACGTGCATGCCCGAGCCGTTGTCACCCACGACAGGCTTCGGCATGAAGGTGGCAGTCTTGCCGAACTGGTGTGCGACGTTGTGGATCGTGTACTTCATGATCTGGATCCAGTCGGCACGCTGGACCAGCGGGGCGAACTTGGTGCCGATCTCGCACTGGCCGGGCGCGGCCACTTCGTGGTGATGCACTTCCACCTCGACGCCCTGCTCTTCGAGTGCCAGGCACATGGCCGAACGCAGATCCTGCAGGGAGTCGACCGGGGGCACAGGGAAGTATCCGCCCTTGACCGGGGGACGATGACCCATGTTGCCGCCTTCCACGTCGAGGCCCGTCGACCAGGGCGCTTCGGAAGAATTGATCTTCACGAAGCAGCCGGACATGTCGACGTTCCACGTGATGCTGTCGAACACGAAGAATTCGGGCTCGGGACCGAAGTAGGCGACATCGCCCACGCCGGAGGACTTCAGATAGGCCTCGGCGCGCTTGGCGATCGAGCGAGGATCGCGGTCGTAGCCCTTGCCGTCGGCGGGCTCGATGACGTCGCAGGTGAGGATGAGGGTCGACTCGTCCGTGAACGGGTCCAGACGCGCGGAGGAGGGATCGGGCATCAGCAGCATGTCCGACGCCTGGATGCCCTTCCAGCCGGCGATCGAGGAGCCGTCGAAGGCATGCCCGTCCACGAACTTGGAGTCATCCAATGCCTTCGCAGGCACCGACACGTGCTGTTCCTTGCCCCGCGTATCGGTGAACCGGAAATCAACGAATTTCACTTCGTTGTCCTTGACCATATTCATGACGTCGGCTGGGGACATCCTTGCTTCTCCTAGACTTGAGTGGGTTATTTCGAGAAAGACCTGGCTGAGGTCAAAGGTTTTCGGGCGGTGAGCCCGACTTGGTGCAGATTCTGTGCCACGGCTTCTTGGCGAAAAAGCATTGTGCCACAATTCGTTAGCGCGGCTTGGCGGCTGCGAATTGCACCCATACGGGGCGTTACTTGGATCAATTGCACTGATATAGTGCATTCATCGCATTGCGGCTGGTGGACATTGCCGTGGCCGCAACGGAAAGGAGAGTGAGCGTGGGACGACTGACTGAAATCCTGGATGCGGCGCAAGCCCGGGCCAAGGCCCAGAACCTTCCTTACGACGGCGCGCTGCTGCCGGCGGAAGCCGGCGAACTTCTGGCGATCGCACCGGGTGCCAAGCTCATCGATGTCCGCACGCGGGCGGAGTGGGATTGGGTCGGTCGCATCCCCGGCAGCGTCGAGATCGAGTGGCAGACCTATCCGGGGGCACAACCCAACGCGGCATTTTCGCAGCAGCTGGCTGGGCAGGTCGACAAGGAGAGCCTCGCGATGTTCCTGTGCCGCAGCGGAGCGCGCTCCCATGCGGCGGCCGCGACGGCCAAGCAGCTGGGATTCACGTCGGTCTACAACATTCTCGAGGGCTTCGAGGGCGACAAGGACGCGACCGGCCACCGAAACGCCGTGGGCGGCTGGCGCAAGGCTGGGCTTCCCTGGGTGCAGAGCTGACACTGTCCTGACTTGCGGTCGCGGAGTCAGTCGGCGACCCAACGGATGAGGCCGGTCCAGTCCGTCACCAAGACTAGGATCCCGAAGACGATCCGGTACCACGCGAACACCGTGAAGTCGTGGTTCGCGACGTACCGGATCAGACCGCGCACGGCAATGATGGCGCTGACAAACGCAGCGGCGAATCCCACCGCGAAGAGAATCAGGTCATCCTGGGAAAGCACATCGCGGTGCTTGTAGAGGTCGTAGAGTCCCGCTGCCGTCAGGGTCGGGATCGCAAGGAAAAAGGAAAACTCCGTCGCCGCCTTCCGGGACAGCCCGAACAGCATGCCGCCGATGATCGTGGCCCCGGATCGCGACGTGCCGGGAATCAATGCGAAGGCCTGTGCACATCCCACCTTGATCGCATCGGACAGTTCCATCCGGTCGACGTCGTCGACGCGCACCCGGTACTGACGGCGCTCGATCCACAGGATGATGATGCCGCCGACGATGAAAGCCGTTGCCACCGGAATGGGGTGGAACAGGTAGGCCTTGATGTGCTTCCCCAGCAGCAGGCCGAGCGCTGCGGCCGGGACGAAGGCGATCAGCACGTTTCTCACGAAGCGCTGCTGGCGGGGATCCGAGGCGATGCCTCCGATCGCCGCCGCGAGCCGTGACCGGTACTCCCAGCACACTGCCAGGATGGCGCCCAGTTGAATGAAGATGGCGAAGGCCTTGGCCTTGTCGCCGGTGAAGCCGAGCAGTTGCTCGGTGATGATGAGATGGCCCGTGCTCGAGATGGGAAGGAACTCGGTGAGACCTTCCACGATCCCGAGGATCAGGGCCTTGATCAGCAGTGCGGGATCCATGGCGCGGCGGATTATAGCCGCGCATCGCACCCGGACCACGTCCGGAATGACGGGGTCCGGGCAGGCTCAGGCACGGAGGCGCCCGTTCGCGCTCAGGCCTTGGAGTAGATCTCCGATCCCTTGGTCACGAACTCCACGGCCTTCTCTTCCATGCCCTTCACGAGGGCCGCCTGTTCGTCCACACCCTGGTTCCGCGCGTAGTCCCGCACGTCCTGGGTGATCTTCATCGAACAGAAATGCGGCCCGCACATGGAGCAGAAGTGCGCGAGCTTCGCGCCCTGCTGCGGGAGGGTCTCGTCGTGGAAGTCCTTCGCGGTGTCCGGATCGAGGCCCAGATTGAACTGGTCCTCCCACCGGAACTCGAACCTCGCCTTGGAGAGCGCGTTGTCGCGAGCCTGCGCCCCGGGATGGCCCTTGGCCAGATCGGCCGCGTGTGCGGCGATCTTGTAGGCGATGATGCCGTCCTTCACGTCCTTCTTGTCCGGCAATCCCAGGTGCTCCTTCGGCGTCACGTAGCAGAGCATCGCGGTGCCGTACCAGCCGATCATGGCGGCGCCGATCGCGCTCGTGATGTGGTCGTATCCGGGCGCGATGTCCGTGGTGAGTGGTCCGAGGGTGTAGAACGGGGCTTCCTTGCAGTACTTCAACTGCAGTTCCATGTTCTCGCGGATGAGATGCATCGGGACATGCCCGGGGCCCTCGATCATCACCTGGCAGTCGTGCTTCCAGGCGATGTCGGTGAGTTCGCCGAGCGTCTTCAGTTCGGCGAACTGCGCCTCGTCGTTGGCGTCGTGAATGGACCCGGGACGAAGGCCGTCTCCCAGGGAGAAGGAGACGTCGTAGGCCTTCATGATCTCGCAGATGTCCTCGAAATGCGTGTAGAGGAAGGATTCCTTGTGGTGGGCGAGACACCACTTGGCCATGATCGACCCGCCGCGCGAGACGATGCCGGTCAGCCGCTTCGCGGTCATCGGGATGAACGGCAGGCGCACGCCCGCGTGAATGGTGAAGTAGTCCACGCCCTGTTCCGCCTGCTCGATCAGCGTGTCGCGGAAGATCTCCCAGGTGAGTTCCTCGGCGCGACCGTCGACCTTCTCCAGCGCCTGGTAGATGGGAACCGTGCCGATCGGCACCGGCGAGTTGCGGATGATCCACTCGCGCGTCTCGTGGATATGCTTGCCCGTCGACAGATCCATCACCGTGTCGCCGCCCCAGCGGATCGACCAGGTCATCTTCTCGACCTCCTCGCCGATCGAGGAGCTCACGGCCGAGTTGCCGATGTTGGCGTTGATCTTCACGAGGAAGTTGCGGCCGATGATCATCGGCTCGGACTCGGGATGATTGATGTTCGCGGGAATGATGGCGCGACCGCTCGCCACTTCGTCGCGGACGAACTCCGGCGTGATGGCCTTCGGCAGACGCGCGCCGAAGCTCTCGCCGGGATGCTGCCGGTGCAGCAGTTCGCCGTGGCCCTCGAGCCGTTGAGTCTCACGGATCGCGATGTATTCCATCTCGGGCGTGATGATGCCCCGTCGTGCATAGTGCATCTGCGTTACGTTGAGCCCCGCTTTTGCCTTGCGCGGCGTGCGCTTGAGGTCAAACTTGAACGCCGCGAGCGCAGGGTCCGCCAGGCGTTCCCGCCCGTAGTTCGACGTGGGGCCGCCCAGAGTCTCGGTGTCGCCGCGTTCCTCGATCCAGCGGCTGCGGATCGCCGGCAGCCCGCTGCGGATGTCGATGCGCGCTGACGGGTCGGTGTAGATGCCCGAGGTGTCGTAGACCAGAAGAGGCGCATTGGTTTCCGCGCCGAAGGAGGAGGGCGTGTCGGACTGGGAGATCTCGCGGAAAGGCACGCGGATGTCCTCGCGGGAGCCGGTGACGTAGACCTTGCGGGATCGCGGCAGCGGCTGGACCGCTGCGCTATCGACGGCCGCTTCGGCAGCCAGGAATTCCTTCGGAGCGTTCATTTGGGATCCTCTTGCGTGTATCAGGGGTCAGCGCCCGGCCGCGGGCCAGAGCGCGAAGAAGTGGTTGAGCGGGCCGTGGCCCGCGCCCACCGTGAGTTGGTCTGCTGCCCGGATTGCACCGGCGACGTAGGCGTGCGCTTCTGTCACTGCCTGCGCGACTGTCGGGCGTTGCGGCAGAAGCGCCGCGATCGCCGAGGAGAACGTGCAGCCGGTTCCGTGCGTGTTGCGGGTGCTGATCCTCGGCGCGGGAAGTTCGAGAGTCGCGCCGTCCCCGTCGAGTACGTCGATCAAGGTGGCGCCGCTGCCGTGCCCCCCTTTCACCAGCGCGAATCTTGCGCCCAGCGCGCGGAGATCGCGCGCTGCCGCCCGCATCGCGGCGGGGGACTCGTCGACTTCGCGGCCGAGAAGGTCGCCGGCTTCGGGGAGGTTGGGGGTGAGAACGGTCGCCAGCGGCAGGAGTTCCGCCCGAAGCGCGTCGACGGCATCGGCGCGGAGCAGCCGATCGCCGCTCTTGGCGACCATCACCGGATCCACCACGACGAAAGCCGGACGATGACGTCGGATGGCGTCTGCGACCACCCGCACGAGGTCTGCGGTGGCAAGCATGCCCACCTTGACTGCGTCGATGCGGACATCCGCGAACAGCGTGTCGATCTGCAGGCGCAGGAAAGCTGGTGATACGGATTCGATGCCCGTCACCTGGCGGGTGTTCTGCGCCGTCAATGCTGCAATGACGCCGCAGCCATAGGCGCGGAGCGCGGAAAACGTCTTGACGTCCGCCAGGATGCCGGCGCCGCCGGAGGGGTCCACGCCTGCAATGGAAACGACGTTCGGAATGGGGGGTGAAGCGGAATCGGTTTGCGACATCTTCCTACGCCGGCATTGCCCGGATCAGGTTCAAAGGGTTTGTCTCACCGCGGATGCGGACCCCTGTGTCTGTGTGGGAGGCTACCCCACCTCGATTACGGTTGCAAACGGCATCCTCGTGTCATTCCGGCGGGTGGTTCTCCTGTGCCATAATCGCCCGTTGACAGGTATCGAGCTCGAATCACGCATGGACATTGAGTTGGCCCGGGCCAACATGATCGAGAGCCAGATCCGCACGTGGGACGTCCTGGACCAGCGGGTCCTGGACGCCGTCGGCGCGATCCGGCGGGAGGATTTCGTGCCCCCGGCGTACCGGGATCTCGCCTTCGCGGATTTGGACATCCCCCTGGGTCACGGGCAGGTCATGCTCCCTCCCAAGCTCGAAGCGCGGTTCGTCCAGGAACTCGCGATCGCCCCCGGCGATCGGGTCCTCGAGATCGGTACGGGCTCGGGCTTCCAGGCGGCGCTGCTCGGCCGCCTTTGTTCCCAGGTCGTGAGCGTCGAGATCATCCCCGAGTTTGCCGAGGCCGCCAGGGCCCGGCTCGCACGTCTCTCCGTCACCAATGTCACGGTCGAAGCCGGCGACGGCGCCGATGGCTGGGCAAAGAACGCGCCCTATGACGCCATCCTGCTCACGGGGTCTGTTCCCGTCCTGCCCGAGTCTATCCAGCGTCAGCTGGCGGTCGGCGGACGACTCCTTGCGGTTGTGGGGTCGGCACCGATCATGACGGCTCAGCTGGTGACTTGCGTGGCCGCCGGCGTCTATCGCACGGAAGGTCTCTTCGAGACGAGCATCGCTCCCCTGCAGCACGCCCGAGGCCCGGGTCGGTTCGTATTCTGATGCGGCAGCTGGCTCCGGCGGAACTCGACTCCTGGTTGAACGATGCCGGCCGGCCTGCGCCCGCGCTGCTCGATGTCCGTGAGGCCTGGGAGCAGGACCGGGCACTCATCGCCGGGTCCGTTACGCTGCCGATGTCGCAGATCGTCGAACGCATGAGTGAACTCGATGCCGATCGCGACTGGGTCGTGGTCTGCCACCACGGCATGCGCAGTTATCAGGTGGCAATGTATCTGGAGCGCGCGGGGTTTCCCCGCGTCTACAATCTGCAGGGCGGTATCGACGCCTGGGCCCGAGAAATCGACCCGGCCATGCCCCGCTACTGAGTCAACCCGTATCCGTAAGACACTGAAGGAAGAGCACACCGCCATGCGCAAAGCCAAACTCGTGATCGCCTTGTTAGCAGCCCTCGGCGCAGGGACGGCGGCAGGCGCCGACCTGGTGTCCATCTACCGCGAGGCAGTGGCGTCCGATGCGCAGTTCGCGTCCGCCCGGGCGTCGTTCCTTGCGGGCCAGGAGAAGATCGCGCAGGGCAAGGCAGGGCTGCTTCCGCAGGTGACCGCGAATGCCAACCTCAACTACACGAACCTCGATGCGCGGTTCATCGGTGGCAATGCCTTCGCGGGTGGCCAGCGCGACTTCGGTACCCGGGTCTTCGGGGTGCAGCTCACGCAGCCCCTGTATCGCCCGCAGAACCGTGAGACTTATGAGCAGAGCAAGCTGCAGGCACTGATCTCGGAGATCCAGCTGAATGCCGCGTCACAGGATCTCATGGTCCGCGTGTCCCAGGCTTACTTCGACATCCTGCAGGCCCAGGCCAACCTCACGTTCATCCGCGCGCAGAAGTCGGCCATCGCCGAGCAGCTCGCCCAGGCAAAGCGCAACTTCATCGTCGGCACCGCGACCATCACCGATACCAACGATGCCCAGGCACGGTATGACCTGTCCGCCGCCCAGGAAGTCGGGGCCCTGAACGAACTGGAAGTGAAGAACCGGGCGCTGGCCGCCATCATCGGCAAGAACCCGGGCGGTCTGGCCGCCCCGGCGGAGCCGATCGTGCTCAACCGACCGGAGCCGGCCGACATGAATGCCTGGGTCGAGCAGGCGCAGGTGAGCAGCCTCCAGGTCGAAGTGCAGAAGACCGCAGTCGAGATTGCCGGTCGAGAAGTCAAGAAGCAGGACGCCGGACATCTGCCGACGATCGATGCGGTTGCCAGCTACAACGACACCAAGGCCAACGCCAGCACCTTCGGCTTCGGCAGCGAAGTCCGCCAAGCCGTGATCGGCGTCCAGCTGAACGTGCCGATCTATCTGGGTGGCGCAATCTCTTCCCGGGTTCGCGAGGCCGCGGCAAACCGCACAAAGGCGGAACAGGATCTGGAAGGGGCGCGCCGCTCCGCGGTGCTCGCCACCCAGCAGTCGTATCTCGGCGTCACGGCGGGCCTTGCGCAGGTCAAGGCGCTCGAGCAGGCGCTGCAGTCTTCTCTCGTGTCTCTCGAATCCACCAAGCTCGGCCGTGATGTCGGCGTCCGGACGTCGGTGGATGTGCTGAACTCGCAGCAGCAGGTCGCGAATGCTCGGCGCGATCTCGCGAAGTCCCGTTACGACACCATCGTCGCCCAGCTCAAGCTCAAGCAGGCCGTCGGCCGCCTGACCGTCGAGGACCTCGAGGCGGTCAACCGCCTGCTGCAGACCGAAGGCAAGTAATCCCCGGGACGACGCCGTGCCTACGGAGTCGTCTGCGGCCCTGCCCGATCGCAAGCGAGACCTCCGGTCGGGCGTACTCGGCCGGCGCGATGCTCTGCCAGTCGACTGGCGGGAACAGGCGGGCGACGCGATCTCCGCCAGGATTGCAGAGAGCATGAGCGCGCGAAATGCTCGCTGTGTCCTGAGCTACTCCAGCTTCCGCAGCGAATGGTCGTCGCTGCAGTTCAACCGCCACATCCTCGAGTCCGGCCGCGAGCTCTATCTGCCACGTGTGGATCGTGCGATCCGTCGTCTGGCGATCCATCGTGTGACGGACCTCGCTCATCTCCGGCCCGGCACGTGGCAGATTCCCGAGCCCGACCCGGAGTTGTGCCCCACGCTGACCGAACTGGACCGCATCGATTTCGTTGTCGTGCCGGGCGCGGCCTTCGATCGCTCGGGAGGGCGTCTCGGCTACGGCGGTGGGTTCTACGATCGCCTGCTGGTGGATCTGCCCAACGCCTTTCGCGCGGCGGCTGCGTTTTCGCTGCAACTCGTGGCGGAGGTGCCGGTCGAGCCGCACGACCAGCGAGTCGACCAGATTCTTACCGAGGGCGAGGCCTGGTCTGTGCAATCAGCGCGATGACGCGGTCGGTGGCGCCGCGATGCTCGCTGGCGAAGCGCAGGCCAGCGGCGGCCATCTCTTCCCGCGAGGCCCGGTCTCCCAATAGCCGCTGAACTTCCGCCGCCAGGCGTACCGGGTCTGGGACCGTGACAGCCGCCCCCGCCTTGATGGCGAGCCGGGTGGCATCCGCGAAGTTGAATGTGTGCGGCCCGATCAGCACGGGTACGCCCACGGCGCAGGCCTCGATCAGATTCTGTCCTCCCAGCGGCAGCAGGCTCCCGCCGATGAAGGCGACATCCGCGGCGTGGTAGTACGCGAACAACTCACCCATCGAATCGCCCAATACGACGCGGGTTTCCGGCCTGACTGCTTCCGCCGCGGACCGCCGCTGGAAGGCAATGCCGCGCGAGGCCAGCAGCGTTGCGACTTCCTCGAAACGCTGCGGATGTCGGGGAACCAGGACGAGCAGGGCGGCTGTCCGTTCCATCTGCTCCAGGGCGTCCAGCACGAGCGCCTCTTCTCCCTCGCGGGTGCTCGCGGCCATCCACACCGGGCGGTCGGTACCGAACAGTGTCCGCAGGACTTTCCCGGTCTCGGCCGAGGCCGGCGGTGGCGTGACATCGAACTTGAGATTGCCTGTGACCAGCACGTCCCGCGCGCCGAGGTGGGTGAGCCGCTGCGCGTCGGAGTGGGTCTGTGCTGCGACGGCCGTCAGCTTGCGAAGGGTCTCCCGCGTCAGCGTCGCGAGTCGGCCGTACCCGCGGGCTGATTTCTCCGACATGCGGGCATTCACGAGATACAGCGCGATGCGGCGGCGTGCCGCGGATCGGGCCAGGTTGGGCCACAGTTCCGTTTCCATCAGTAGCCCGAACTCCGGCTCGAAGGTATCGAGGAACCGCTCGACCGCCCACGGCAGGTCGTAGGGCAGATACACGCGAGACACCCGATCGCCGAAGAGCTGCTCGCCGGTTTCCCTTCCCGTCGGCGTCGTGTGGGTGAACAGGAGTCGATGCTGCGGATACTCCCGCATCAGTGCGGCCACCAGAGGCTGCGAAGCTCTCGTTTCGCCGACGGACACCGCGTGGATCCAGATCAGTCCACCGAAGGGGCGCGGACCGTACCGACCGAAACGCTCGCCCACGTGGGCGCGGTACTCAGGCTGACGGCGTCCCCGCAACCAGAGGTGCGCAAGTGCGGCCGGCACAAGGAGATGCAGGAACAGCGAATAGGCGGCGTACCAGAGGCGGATCACGCGACCCTCTTCAGGGCGGACAGCACATCCACCAGACTGGGCGGATGTCCCTTCGTTCCCACGTTGGACGCGATTCCTGGCGCGTACACGCCGGTCGCATCGGGGTCCGTTGTCACGTAGAGGCCTACGGTCGGGCGACCGAGTGCCGCCGCCAGATGCGTCAGCCCCGTGTCGACGCCGATACAGAATCGGGCGCGGCCCAGCACGGCCGCAAGCGTGCGCAAATTCATGCTGGGCGGGACGGTGGCACCACGCAGGCCCGCCGCGATGTGGTCGGCAGCCTCCTTCTCGTGCGGACTGCCCCACGGAAGCACGGACGTGAAGCCCTCCCCGTCGAGATGGGCGATGAGTTTCTTCCACTGGTGCACCGGCCACAGCTTGCTCTCCGCGCTGGAAGCATGGAGCAGCACGCCGAACGGGCGCTCCGGCAGCCAGTCATGGAGCTGGGTGGACGGCAGCCACGGGCGCTCGGGGTCGCGCGGCGCCGCGGCATCGCCCGCCACGGACTCGATCGACGGTGCTTCGATGCCGTAGGTCAGCGTGGCGGGAACCGGATAGCCGAGCGCCTTCGCCACGAGTTCGCGATTGCGCTGAACGGCGTGGCGTCCCCAGGGGACTTCGTGCACCTGGTCGTAGAAGGGCGCCAGCGGTTCCCGTGAACTCTTCCAGTCGAGCCCATGCCGCTGTCCGCGACCCATGCGGGTGACCAGCGCGCTCTTGAGCAGCCCCTGGGTGTCGAGCACCGCGTCATACTCGGTGCTGCGGATGCGGGCCTTGAGTGCCGAGATCGCCCGCCAGGTGTCGCCTTGGAAAATCTCCCGCCGCCAGCGGCGCAGCTCACAGGGTATCGCAGCGCGCACCTTCGGATGCAACTCGGGAATCGCGGCGAATGCGCGCTCCACGACCCAGTCGATCGTGCAGCCCGGAAACTGTGCGGTCAGATCCGAGACCACCGGAAGGTTGTGCACGACGTCCCCGAGCGAGGAGGTCTTGACCAGGAGGAAGGAGGGCGGCAAGTCGGAGCGGGAGGCGGCGACGAAGGTCGTCGTTCTTGAATACCGGGCGATTATAGTTTTGCCCGTCGAAGGGCAGGCGGCTTTCGGATCGCCCGCACGATCCGATGTGGCAGCCGGGGTTCAAGTTGCGTCTCGAGGAGGCAGGAATGGGTACGGTGGTGATCGTCGGAGCCGGGTTCAGCGGCAGCATGGTGGCGATCCATCTTCTGGCCCGGCGCGATCCGACGCTGCGGGTCCGGGTGGTGGAACGGGCACGTCGGTTCGGTCCGGGGCTGGCCTACGGCGCCGTGGAGCCTGCCCATCTGCTCAACGTCCCGGCCGGCAACATGAGCGCGTTTGCTTCCGACCCGGACCACTTCCTGCGGTTTGCCCGGCAGCGGTGGCCCTCGGCGACGGCCGGCGACTTCCTCCCCCGAGCCACCTACGGCGACTACCTGGAGCACCTCCTGCGCGCCGAGTTGCGGGCGAGCGCCGAAACCGCGGAATGCCTTGCCGACGACGTGGAGTCGATCCACCGCGAAGGGCAGCACGGGGGATTTCTCGTCTCGCTGAGATCGGGTAAGCACTTCGATGCAGACGCGGCCGTCCTGGCGACCGGCAACTTTCCACCCGCCGATCCCCTCGCCCGGTTCGGGGCCGCGCTCGACGAGCCGCGCTACGTGCGGGATGCCTGGGCCCCGGGTGCGCTTTCCGGCGTCATGCCGGGAGAGCGAGTCCTCCTGATCGGGTCCGGACTGACTGCGCTGGATGTTGCCCTGTCGGTTCACGCGAGGGGTGCGGGCCACATCGACTGCGTATCGCGCCACGGCTGGACACCCCTGGCCCACCGGGTGCCGACACTGCCGTCCCGCGCGACACCAGTGCAGGAGCGCATCCTCGCCATGCCGCCGACCGCGCGCGGATACCTCCGTTGCCTGCGCGAGACCGCCAAGGAGGTCGAGCGGGACCATGGACAGGACTGGCGGGATGTCGTGGGCGGGATCCGCTCGATTACCCCCCGACTCTGGGCGCGTCTGCCTCTTGCGGAAAAGCAGCGCTTCCTGCGCCATCTTCGAACCCTGTGGGATGTCCATCGGCACCGGTGTGCGCATACCGCGGCGACGTCGTTCACCGGTCTCTTCGCCCAGGGGCTGCTCGACTTGCATGCCGGACGGATCGCGGCCGTGTCCTGGGGGCGCGACGGGGTCGAGGTGACACTGCAGGGGCGGGATGGCAGTTCCAGGGTCCTGCGCGCAGACCGCGTCGTCAATTGCACCGGCCCCCAGGGCAATCCCGCGAGGGTCGACGACCCGTTGATCACGGCACTCGTCGCCAGCGGAACCATCGTCCCGGACGACCTCGGGCTGGGGATCGCCGTCGACGCCGACGGCCGGGTCGTCGATGGGAGCGGGAACGTCGTCCAGGGACTGTTCGTCGTCGGACCTGCGCTGCGCGCCCGCGACTGGGAGGCAACGGCCGTCCCGGAGCTTCGCGTGCTTGCCGAACGCACTGCCGAGGCGGTGTCCCGCGCTGCCTGCTGACGGGTTTGCGGCGCCGGGCGAGGGCCTGCGCGATCTGCATGCAGTTTGGGTTTTCCAGGGGTCTCCGGCGATGGATTTCTGGTATCTTCGAACGATTACCAGGGGTTTGCGGGAGACAAGATGCTGAAAGCATCCATTCCTGAGAGACTTGACTTTTTGTTATTCTCATCGCGACCCGGATGAGCAGGAGAACTCTTCCTGCGACCGAACCGTTACCTATGCTGGGTTTGGATTCGAGGCAGATCCGTTTTTCGGATTGTATCGGTCGAGTCGCCTCGGCCACGATGGCATAACCAAATTTCGAGAGGATGAATGAGAATTCTGGTCACGGGTGCAACGGGGTACAAGGGATCGGTTCTGGTACCCAAGCTACTGGCCGCCGGGCATGACGTCATCGCCTTCGACGTCATGTGGTTCGGAAACTTCCTCCCCCAGCACCCGAGGCTTCGGGTCGTGCAGGGCGACGTGCGCGACATCGCGCAGGTGCCGCTGGTCGGAGTCGACTGCATCATTCACCTGTCGTCCGTGGCGAACGATCCTTGCGGCGATCTCGACCCGAAGCTCACCTGGGAGATCAGTGCGCTGGCCACGATGCAACTGGCCGACCAGGCGGTACGCACCGGGGTGCGCCAGTTCATCTACGCCTCGTCCGGGAGTGTCTACGGGGTGAAGGAGGAGGCACAGGTCACGGAAGATCTGGAGCTCAAGCCGATCTCCGAGTACAACAAGACCAAGATGGTGGCTGAGCGCGTTCTGCTCAGCTATCAGGACCAGTTGGTGGTGCAGATCGTCCGCCCTGCCACAGTATGCGGTTGGTCGCCCAGAATGCGGCTGGATGTTTCCGTCAACATGCTCACCATGCAGGCGCTGTCGAAGGGGCATATCACTGTATTTGGCGGTAAGCAGACGCGACCTAACATCCACATGGATGACATCACGGACGTGTACCTGCATTTTCTCGCTCACCCCGAGTACACTGGCATTTATAACGCCGGATTCGAGAACATCTCCATTCTCGACATCGCCGAGAGAGTCGCACGGCATGTGCCCGCGAAGATCACCGTAACCGAGTCCAACGACCCGCGGTCCTACCGGGTCAATTCCGACAAGTTGCTCGCCACCGGCTATGTGCCGAAGAAGACTGTCGAAGACGCCATCCGGGAGATCACTGCCAGGTTCAAGGCCGGTGAACTCAAGGACGAGGATCGTTCCTACAACCTGAAGTGGATGCAGCGCGAGGTCGTCAAGTGACTGGTCCGGCGTTGAATGCTCTGAGGCATGTCGTCGACTACTCCGAGCGCCTGCAGGCCGTCCTGCAACGTTCCGATTGGTCGGGTGTCGTTCGACTCTCCGAAGCCTTGCGTGACTGCTGGGCCAAACGGCAGCAGGTCTTCCTGTGTGGGAACGGCGGCAGCGCGGGCAATGCGATTCACCTGGCGAATGATTTCATCTACGGGATTTCCAAGCGGCACGGTTCCGGCCTGAGAGCCATCGCGCTGCCCGCCAACGCGGCGGTCCTTACCTGCCTGGCCAACGATACCGGTTACGAAGAGATCTTTGCGAAGCAGCTGGCTGTTCAAGCATCCGCCGGTGATCTGCTGATCGTGTTGTCCGGGAGCGGCAACTCTCCGAACATTCTCAGGGCGCTGGAGGAAGCGCGCGCCATCGGCATGAGTTCTTGCGCGGTACTGGGGTATGGCGGCGGCAAGGCCAAGGCCATGGCGGATTGCGCGATTCACTTTCCCGTGGACGACATGCAGATTGCCGAAGACCTGCAACTGGTCGTCGGGCACATGGCCATGCAGTGGCTCTACGACAATCAACCTGACGGTGTCTAGCCGGTGGCGGCCCCTGAAAAGTACCTGGTCCTGGGCTCCAACGCGTTCTCTGGAGCCAGCTTCGTAGACCACCTGCTGAAGCAGGGTTCGGAGGTGCTCGGAGTATCGCGGTCGGACGAGCCGCACCGTGCATTCCTGCCGTATCGCTGGTCAGGCGAGCCCGCGAACTTTCGATTCTTTCGGCACGATATCAACACGGACCTCGACGGGCTGATGTCGCTCATCGCTACCGAGCGCCCGACCCGCATCGTGAATTTTGCGGCGCAAAGCATGGTCGCCGAGAGTTGGCGCAATCCCGACCACTGGATGATGACCAATGTCGTGTCCACAGTCCGTTTGCACGAGCGGCTGCGCCATTGTGATTTTCTCGACAAGTACGTGCATGTGACCACGCCCGAGGTCTACGGCAGTACGTCGGGGTGGGTCAAGGAGGATGCACCGTTCAACCCGAGCACGCCCTACGCGGTGTCGCGGGCGGCCGGCGACATGAGCCTCCGGTCGTACTACAAGGCCTATGAATTCCCCGTGCTGTTCACGAGGGCCGCCAATGTGTTCGGTCCGGGTCAGCAGTTGTATCGGATCATTCCTCGGACGGTGCTGTTCATCCGGCTCGGACGCAAGCTTCAGCTCCATGGGGGGGGGCATTCCCAACGATCCTTCATTCATATCGACGATGTTTCCGCCGCCACCCGGAGGATTGCCGAGGAGGGCCGGTTGGGCGAGACCTACCATATCTCCACGGATCGCCTGATCAGCATACGCGACCTGGTTGCCATGATCTGCGCGAAGATGGGCGCCCGGTTCGAGGATCACGTCGAAGTCGTGGGCGAGCGGCTCGGCAAGGACTCCTTCTATCAGCTCGACAGCACACGCCTGCGCGGCGAGCTGGGGTGGACGGATCGTCTTTCCCTCGAGACCGGCATAGAGCAGACCGTTGCGTGGATCGACCGCTTCTTCGAGGAGATCAAGATATTGCCATTCGACTACGTTCACAAGCCTTGAGCAATCCCGACAGATGACTTTGCCGAGCGGCACTTCCTCCATCGCCGACCTCGAGAGGCGCGCGCGCGAACTGCGCGCGCAGATCATCGAGAATTCTCATCGCACCCAGACACCCCATCTCGGGTCCTGCCTGTCGTGCGTGGATGTACTCGTGGCTGCCTACTTCTCGGCGCTTCGGATCGATCCGACCAGACCCAGAGACACAGGTCGGGATCGTTTCATCCTCAGCAAGGGGCACGGAGCGCCCGCGCTGTTTCATGTGCTGGCCATGCGAGGGTTCTATCCCGCGTCGATGCTTTCGGACTACGGCGTCGACGGCGGTGTATTTGCCGAGCATCCGCCAACGCCGGATCATCTCCCCGGTATCGAGGCGGCGACCGGGTCTCTTGGGCACGGGCTTCCCCTGGGACTGGGCATGGCGTTGGCCGGCCGGATTCAAGGCCGACCCTACAACGTCTTTGCGCTTTTGAGTGACGGCGAATGCAACGAGGGTTCCGTCTGGGAGTCCGCCATGCTGGCCGCCGCACAGAGGGTCGACAACCTCATGGTCATCGTCGATTTCAACAAGTGGCAGGCCACCGGGCGCAGCGAAGAGGTCATGGCGCTTGCGCCATTGGCTGACAAGTGGCGTGCATTCGGCTGGAACGCGTGCGAGGTCGATGGGCACGACATGGCTGCGCTGGTCGAGATCCTGTCGCGCGTTCCCGATGGCGGCGGCAGGCCGTTGGCCGTCGTCGCTCATACCGTCAAAGGCAAGGGTGTGTCTTTCATGGAGGATGACAACAACTGGCACTACCGCATTCCGTCGGCCGATGAAGTGGCGCGTGCCAAGGTCGAGCTCGGGGTGGGCGCATGAGAAACGCATTCGCGGACGAGATCACCCGCCTCGCTCCGGAGGATCCGCGCCTTGTTCTCCTGTCCGGAGACATCGGCAACAAGCTGTTCGACAAGTTCAAGGCGGCCGGGCCGGGGCGATTCTTCAACTGTGGTGTCGCCGAAGCAAACATGATGGGCGTCGCGGCCGGCATGGCGCTGTCGGGACTTCGGCCCGTGATCTACACGATCACGCCGTTCACCACCACTCGCTGCTATGAGCAGATCCGGGTCGATGTGTGCTACCACGGGGCGCCGGTGATCATCGTCGGCACGGGCTCGGGCTTGTCCTACGCGGAACTCGGTCCGACCCACCACTCCTGCGAGGATCTCGCGATCCTCCGCGTGCTCCCGGGGATGACCGTGCTGGCGCCTTGCGATAGCACGGAGTTGCGGCATCTCCTGCGCGCCGCACTGAAGCACGACGGTCCTGTCTACATGCGGATCGGCAAGAAGGGCGAGCCGCCGATCCTGCCGGACCCGGCGCCATCAATCGAGATCGGGCGTGCTGTTCGGGTGAGAGATGGCCGTGATGTGTGTCTGATCGGTTGCGGCACGATCATGTCCGAGGTGATCAAGGCTGCGGACATCCTGTCCGCGCAGGGGGTTTCCGCGAGGGTGGAGAGCTTTCATACCGTGAAACCGCTCGATCTCCGATGTCTGGACGACGCCTTCCGTGACTTCGGGCTGGTGGCGGTCTGCGAGGAACACGGCCGACTCGGCGGGCTTGGATCAGCGGTGGCTGAATGGAAGTGTCAGCAACGCGGAGACCTCGGTCGACTGATCAGCTTCGGCGTGGATGACGAATTCATGCATGAGGTCGGTTCGCAGGAGTATGCGCGTCGCCGCTTCGCGATCGACGGAGAGAGCATCGCGACCCGGGTCGCGACGACGCTCCGGCAGTGACGGACCTTGATGGCACTGCGGCCCGGGCACCTCGGCATCGATTTCGACAACACGATTGTCTGCTACGACGGCGTGTTCCACCGGGTCGCGCTCGAGCAGGGGCTCATTCCTCCGGGGGTGGAGCGCAACAAGGTCGCAGTCAGGGATTGGCTGCGCCGCGTCGGGAAGGAAGACGCCTGGACGCAGATGCAAGGTTATGTCTATGGCGCCAGGATGGGCGACGCCGAGATGTATCCGGGGGTGCGTGAGTTCCTGGCCGCGGCGCGCAATGCGGGCTTGCCAATGTCTATCGTCAGCCACAAGACCCGTCATCCTTTCCTGGGCGAACGATATGATCTTCATGCTGCGGCCACGGCTTGGGTGGACGAGTTTCTCCGGGACGACGCGGGCCCGTTCGTCGCAGCCGATCGAATCTACTTCGAAACGACTAAGGACGCGAAGTGGTCGCGGATCGCCGCGACCGGCGCGACGCACTTCATCGACGACCTCCCGGAGATTTTGCTGGCGGATGCCTTTCCAGCCGGGGTGCAGCGCATTCTGTTCGATCCCGACGCTCATCATGGCTCGATCGGCGCCGATGTGCGGTCGCTGCAGTCCTGGTCGGAGTTGCAGATCTGGTTCGACGCATGCTGACGGCCCCAGAGCACCTCGATGACGATGCCTTGCACGAGTTGCTTGAGCGGGCAGGCAAAGGGTCGGCCGTGGCCAGGTTCCGCGACGGTCCTGGTGGAGGCAACAACCGGGTGTTCCTCGTGGAGACAGGCGCCGACCGGTACATCGCGAAGTGGTACTTCTCCCATCCGGCGGATACGCGGGACCGGCTGCATGCCGAGTACGCCTTCCTGCAGTATGCGCAAGCGCTGGGTCGAACGGACGTCCCGACTCCCCTTGCCATACTACCCGAGCGGCGTCTCGCGTTGTACGAGTACATCTCGGGTGAGAAGCTCGCCGTTGAAGACATCCGTGCGACTCACGTCGATCAGGCCGCGTCCTTCCTTTGCGCGCTGAACGGACCAGAGCGCCTGATACGCGGCTCGGCGCTCCCTTCGGCATCGGAGGCACGCTTCAGCATCGCGGGGCAGATCGAAGCCGTCGACGGTCGCGTCGCCCGGCTCGCGGATGTCTCCGACGCCACGCCGGAGGATCGCGACGCTCGAGACGTTGTCGCGAATCTCCGCCGACTGATGGACACCTTCGCATCGACGATCGCAAAGACGGCCGTTGATCTCGGTCTTGACCCTGAGGCGGAGCTTTCGCCGTCGTCGCGCTGCGTCTCGCCGTCCGACTTCGGGTTTCACAACGCTTTGCAGCGTCCGGACGGCACGCTGTGCTTCCTCGATTTCGAGTACGCGGGCTGGGACGATCCGGCCAAGATGATCTGTGATTTCTTCTGGCAACCGGCGGTGCCGGTGCCTCGCACGTATTTCGACGGGTTCCTGCGGCAGTGTGTTGCGTACGCGGACGACGCCGATCGACTGATGTCACGCGCGCGATTGCTGATGCCGCTGTTCGGCGTGAAGTGGGTCTGCATCGTTCTGAACGAGTTTCTGCCCGCTGCGGCCCAGCGCCGCCGCTTCGCCAACGCGGGAAAAGATCCTCAGGCGCGCAAGCGTGCCCAGATCGCCAAAGCCCGGCGACTCATCGACTCTCTCAACAACTAGCTGCCCCACATGGCCTATATCGACTTCCTCTCCGCCGTTCACAAGAGCACCACGCGAGACTACCTTGCGCGGGTCAACGATCCCGAATTCCCGAAGGCCAGGGCCGCCGAGCTCGCCAAGAAGTTCGACTTCGACTACTGGGACGGCGACCGGCGTATCAACTATGGCGGCTATCGGTACATGGAAGGTCGATGGGAGAAGGTGGCGCGTGCCATGGTCGATCACTATGGCCTCAAGGCGGGGGATTCGATTCTCGATATCGGCTGCGGCAAGGGATTCCTGCTCTACGACTTCACCAAGGTCGTGCCGGGTATCAAGGTCACCGGCATCGACATATCACAGTACGCGATCGACAACGCCAAGGAAGAGATTCGGGATCATCTGCAGGTCGCCAATGCCAATCGACTGCCGTTTGCGGACGGATCCTTCGACCTCGTGTTTTCCCTCAACACCCTGCACAACCTTCACTGCTACGACCTCGACCCGGCGTTGCGGGAGATGCAGCGCGTGGGGCGGAAGCATCGCTATCTCTGTGTGGAGTCCTATCGCAACGAACGCGAGAAGGCCAATCTGCTCTACTGGCAGGTCACGTGCGAGGCCTTCAACACGCCCGAGGAATGGGAGTGGTGGTTCCGGCAGACCGGATTCACCGGCGACCATTCCTTCATCTACTTCGAATGAGCGGATTGTCCATGCCAGCACTTCCCAAGACTACGAGAGCCGCGATCCTGACAGAACTCAAGGCGCCTCTTGTCGTCGCCGAGATCGGCCTTCCCGACACGCTTGCCGTCGGCCAGGTACTCGTGAAGATCCATTTCAGCGGTATCTGCGGGTCCCAGCTTGGTGAGATCGACGGCGCAAAGGGTGAGGACCGTTTCCTCCCGCATCTTCTCGGTCACGAAGCGTCGGCCACGGTCCTGGAGATCGGACCGGGCGTCAGACACGTGAAGCCCGGCGACAAGGTTGTGATGCACTGGCGCAAGGGCCTCGGTATCGAAGCCGCCACGCCGACCTACACATGGAATGGCGCCAAAGTGAATGCGGGGTGGATTACCACCTTCAACGAGCACGCGATCGTTTCCGAGAATCGCGTTACGCCGATTCCGGCCGATAGCGACCTCGAAGTGGCTGCCTTGTTCGGTTGCGCCGTCACGACAGGTTTCGGCGTGATCGAAAACAACGCCAAGGTGCGCATCGGGGAATCGGTCGTCGTCTTTGGCGCCGGCGGTATCGGCCTGAACATCGTGCAGGCCGCAGCTCTCGTATCGGCCTACCCGGTCATTGCGGTCGACCTCCACGACAACAAGCTCGAATTGGCGAGGCGCATGGGGGCTACGCATTGCATCAACAGCAGTACCGGCGACGTCAGGCAAGCCATTGTCGAGATCGTTGGCACGGCAGGCGTAGACGCGTTCGTCGACAACACGGGTCTGCCGGCCATCATCGAGATGGGCTATCAGATCACCAAGCCGCAGGGCCGAGTGACACTCGTCGGCGTGCCCCGGAAGGGCAACAACGTCAATCTCTACTCCTTGCCACTGCACTTCGGCAAAGGGTTGTCGGGGTCCCACGGCGGCGAAGCGGTGCCGCAGACCGACATTCCCCGATACCACCAGCTCTATCGGGCTGGCCGCATCCGGCTGCGCGAACTCATCACCGACCACTTCACGCTTGACCAGATCAACGATGCGATTTCGGGAATGCGCAGCGGGCGCATTGCCGGACGTTGCCTTGTGGCGTTCTGATTCAGAGGAACTTCAAGCGGGCGTCCATCATGCCTGACAACGAATCCAACCTCAGTAGCGGGGAACGAAGGCGGCGACAACTTCGCGCGTCGTCGTTGCGCATCGCCATGAACGACCTTGCTGGTGCGTTTCTCGGTTCGCCGGTCTGGTGGTACCTTGCCTGGCAAGATATCCGGCAACGCTATCGGCGTTCGGTCCTCGGCCCGTTCTGGCTCACGGCGAGCACGGGGATCATGCTTGCGGCGATGGGACCTCTCTACGGTGTGCTGTTCAAGCAGCCGCTGAATTCCTACTTTCAGCATCTTTCCCTGAGTTTCGTGGTGTGGACCTTTGTTGCCAGTGCCATCACGGAAAGCTGTACGGCTTACATCACGGCCGAGGGGTTCATAAAGGAAGTGGGTCTGCCATACACCACGCACATCACACGTGTTCTGGTGCGCAATGTCATCGTCTTCGGACATAACTTGCTCGTGGTGGTGATCGTGCTCATGGTCTTTCCGCCAGAGGTCTGGGTCCGGTGCCTTTTGGCCGTACCCGGACTGCTGCTCGTGACGATCAACCTCTTCTGGATTGGATCGATCCTCGCACTCGTCAGCACTCGTTTCCGAGATATCCCTCAGATCGTGGTGGCCGTGGTTCAGGTCGCGTTCTTCTTGACCCCCGTTGTGTGGAAATCGGAGATGCTGGGGGATCACGAAGGTATCACGGTCTACAACCCGCTATACCATCTTGTCGAGGTGGTGCGCACGCCGTTGCTCGGCAAGCACCCCCAGTCGATCTCGTGGGTAGTCCTGTCGGTATCGGCAATCGTGGGTCCGGTCATCGCGATGTATGTCTTTGGGCGTTTCCGATCGAGAATCGCATATTGGGTCTAGCGGTGTTTCGGGCTCAGGTGGTCGCTGATGAAACAACCGGAGAGGAAGGAGTATCGTGGTGATGAGTTCGACGCACATATCGGGACAAGGCCAGGGGAAGGCGGCGAAGTACGGGCTGCTGACTGGGTGTTGCAACGGAAGCATCCCATGTCCGATGGACAGCGAGCGTCATGGCTAGAGTGAGGGCGCAGGACATCGTTGTCGAGTTTCCGATTTATGCGTCCGGGACCCGCTCCTTGAAGAAGGCGATCATGAACACCGCGACAGGTGGTGTTCTGGCTCGGGACGCATCGAACCGGATGATAGTGAGGGCGTTGGATGGTTTGACATTCGAGCTGAACGAAGGCGATCGAGTCGGTCTGATTGGTCACAATGGGTCCGGGAAGTCGACGCTGCTTCGAGTTCTTGCCGGGGTGTATGAGCCGCGCCAGGGATACCTGAGTGTCGAAGGCAAAGTCGCGTCCATGCTCAGCATCACGCTGGGCATGGACATGGAGGCGACGGGCATCGAGAACGTGTTCATGCGCGGACACATCATGGGTGTGAAACCACGGCGAATGCGTGCGATGCTCGACGATATCGCGGAATTCGCCGAACTCGGTGAGTATCTTGACTTGCCAATGAAGACATACTCAACCGGCATGATGATGCGGCTTGCGTTTGCGGTTAGCACATCCATTGACGCCGATATCGTGTTGATGGACGAGTGGATTAGTGTGGGGGACGCATCATTTGCCGAAAAGTCGCGGTTGCGTATGGACAAACTGGTTCGAGAAGCCAAGATCGTAGTCTTGGCCACGCACAACCACGGCCTGGTGAGAAGCATGTGCAACCGGATTATCCGTCTAGAACACGGGGCGATGGTTGCGGACCAGGATGTGTGAGTGAATGAACGAAACGCAGGCCTGCTCGGGAACAAGGGGTGGGTCGTCCCGGAGGACGTACAGAATGCGCCGAGACAGTTTTCCACCTGATACGAAAATGATCATCCGAACATAGCGATCCAAGCGAAAATGAGCGCCTGTGAATGTCTTGTGTGTGGTTTGGAGAGCCTCCGGGCAGTGAAGTCGTTCGAGCGTCTTCATCGTGTCACTTCAGACTCCAGGATCTGGGCCCCGGGAGGCGAGGTTGCCTGGTGTGAGTCATGTGGGACAGCACAGAAGCTGATGACGCCCGCTCTCCGCGAAGACATTGCCCAGGTCTACGCGACCTACGATCTCTACTTTCAAGGGGACGGCTCCGAACAGAAGATCTTCGTCGATGGCGTCGGCTTGCCTCGATCGTCTCGTCTCGTGCAGCGGGTTCTCGGGGCCAATCCAGCCATCGGAGACCAAGCAGAAGTGGCTTGGCTTGATTTCGGTTGCGGGAAAGGGCACCTCCTGCGGGCGCTTTCTAGCCTGCGGCCTTCTTGGATGCTCTACGGCGCGGACTTGAGCGAACGCAATCGTTCGTACGTCGAGTCCATCCCGGGTTTCCAGACCTACTGGGCGGGCAGCACGAGCGCCATCGATGAGACGTTCGACGTCATATCCCTCTCACATGTTCTGGAGCACGTGGGTGATCCGCGGACTTTTCTTCGCGAGCTGCGAGACCTCCTTCGTCCCGGCGGCATCATCGTCATCGCTGTGCCCGACGCGAAGAGAAACCCGTTCGACCTGCTGGTGGTCGACCACGTTCTTCATTTCACGACCTCCGGACTTGCGCGTCTGCTTTCCGGCGCGGGTTTCCGCGACTTTGTGTTGGACGACCGAACTCTCGGCAAGGAACTGCTGGTCACGGCGAGGCGCGCGGAGGACGTTCCCCAGGTCGTGGGGGAATCGTTCAATGGGACGGTGGCTTCGAGAACGGTTGAGTTGGCGTTGGCGGATAGCGTCCATTGGTTGGAGTCTCTGGTGCCATGGAGCCAATCCGTTGTCGATGCCTCCACGGTGGGCGTGTTTGGTACCGCGCTTGCGGCAACGTGGCTCCACCATACAGCCAATTGTCGCTTCGAGTTCTTCGTCGAAGAAGATCGCGATCGCGTGGGCCGGAGTTACCTCGGGCGGGCGGTCGTATTCCCAACGGATGTGCCGCCAGGGGCGGCAGTGCTGGTACCGCTTCCCGGCGAGGTGGGAGAACGGGTGTGTGAGCGGCTGAACCAGTCGCCCGATCGTCGGTACCTCCCGCCACCCGCTGCGGTGTCCGCTTGAGTACAGGAAGGCCTAGATGCTCTTCAACTCGCCCGAGTTCATCGTCTTGTTCCTTCCGATCACACTGGGCTTCGCCTATCTGCTTGCCGCCAAGATGTCACGAAGGGCAGCGGTTGCCTGGATGGTGGTCGCATCGTGCTTCTTTTACGCATGGTTCAGCGCGAAGCTTTTGGCCCTTCTTTTCCTGTCGATCGTGTTCAATTTCGCCTTGGGCTCCATGCTTTCCGCGAGCCGCCGGCGACAGCAAACGCCAGCGCTGACGTGGCTGGTGATTGGCATCGTTGCCAATCTGTCGGTGCTTGCTTACTTCAAGTACGCAAACTTCTTTATCGAGAATGTCAATTTCGCCTTCAACCAGCAGTACGTCTGGCATGCGGTGCTGTTGCCGATCGGCATCTCGTTCTTCACGTTTCAGAAGATCGGTTTTCTCGTGGATGCCTACAGAGGAGAAGCGGAAGACTACGACTTCCTCAACTTCTGTCTGTTCGTCATGTATTTTCCCCAACTGATCGCGGGTCCGATCGTGCATCACAAGGACTTGATTCCGCAATTCAAGGATCCACGGGCTTTCCGGTTCTCCTCGAGTGATTTCAGCGCCGGCATGTCGTTGTTCGCTCTCGGTCTGGTGAAGAAGGTTTTTGTGGCCGATGGCATGGCAGTGATGTCGGATGCTGTGTTTACTGCCGCGAATACGGGTGGGGGGCTCGGCCCTATGGACGCGTGGACCGGCGCTCTGGCATTCACGTTTCAGATCTATTTCGATTTCTCCGGGTACTCGGATATGGCGATCGGGTTAGCCCTGATGAGCGGCATTCGCTTGCCGTCGAACTTCAACTCCCCGTACCAGGCAGAGAGTATCGTCGAGTTCTGGCGCAGGTGGCACATGACGCTTTCTCGATTCATGCGCGATTACATCTACGTTCCACTAGGCGGCAATCGGCTCGGGAAGGCTCGCCGCTTCTGCAATCTCATGCTCACGATGCTGATTGGCGGGCTATGGCACGGTGCGGCGTGGACCTTCGTCGCTTGGGGTGGGTTGCATGGTGTGTTTCTCATTCTGAATCACGGCTGGGGAGCGGTAAGCAAGAAATGGGGGGCGCAGTGGTTGTCAGGGCGTCTCGGTCGGTGGGGTGGTCGCGTGTTGACGTTTCTTGTGGTGGTGATAGCGTGGGTCTTCTTCCGGGCTGAGTCGTTCTCGGCGGCTTGGGAGGTCTGCCTCGCCATGACGGGCCTGCGCCATCCCGCTGCCGCATCAGCCGGCGTAGTCGACATGCCGCCGTTCGCGAGACTGGGGCTATTCCTTGGACTTCTTCTTTGGGTATGGTGCGTCCCTAACGCGTCGATCCTGTTGCAGCGCTTCCGGCCCGTGCTCGAGCAGTTGCCCAAGACAAGGATTCCGACATTGTTTCAGCATGTGTTCCATAGACTGCGGCTGGTCGACGCAGCCGGTGAGGTGACCTTAGGCACAACCGCAGGAGCCATTGCCGGCATTCTCGTTCTGAGTGTGCTGATCTACCAGTCGGTGCGTGGCGTTGCGCTACAGCAGTTCATATACTTTCAGTTTTGACGAACCATGAAAGAGCGGCGATTCGTCTACGGTTTCTTGGGCACAGTGCTCGCCGGTACCGCTCTTGCCGTCCTCGCAAACGTCCTCGTGGACCCGTTCTATCGCTTCGATCTCGTCACCGCTGCCGGAGTGAATGCGCAACGATACGAGTTTTCGAGCAACATCAGGATGGGAAAGGCCGGAGCGATCTGCGCACGAAAGCCCGCCATCGTCATACTGGGTTCGTCCCGAGCGGAAGTGGGGCTGAATCCTCGGGCCCCCGCGTTCCGTGGCGCCACGGTGTACAACCTGGCCATGCCGGGAACCGGCATCGGCGAGATGCTCGACACGTTCAGGCACGCAGTGCACGCCAGTCCGGAGTTGAGCCAAGCCGTGATTGCTCTCGATTTCTTCATGTTCAATGCGCACCGGGAAGCAGTTTTGTTCGGGACCGAAGTCTTCGATTTCGACAGGCAACGCTTATTGCTCCATCCAAGCGACACCTGCCTGGACAACTTCCGCGAGGATTGGCAGCGTCTCGTCGGAGGGAAAGGTCTCGTCTATTCGTTCAGGACTCTGATGTCGCAAAAGAGCGACGTGGAGCGGAATCAGGTCGACACTCTCGAGAAGGCCGCGTGGTGGATGGCGTTGTACGACAAAGATGGATTCAGGGGCAGTTCCTACCGCATCCTCGAAGCGGTGGCTCTGGGGGGCCTAGACGTTGGACCTCACGTCCACGACGATCCGCCGCGAGACTGGGTCAGCTATCAGGCTTGGGGTGACTTGCACGTCAAGGCCGGCGCATACGCCAAGGCAATCGAGGATTTCTCGCAGGCGTTGAAAGGTTCACCGCCAAATGCTGCATTGTATTTTCGCCGTGGCTCCGCCAGGCAGCAACTCGGCGACTTCGAGGCGGCGATCCAGGACTATCGACTCGGCCTGGGTATAGAACCAGACAATTCGGTCTTGAAGCAACTCGTGGAATCGGCGGAGCGAAAGGAGGTCAGTAGTTCGAGGCGTATCTTATTCGAGGGTGACAACGCCGGCCAAGAAATCGAGTACGTGAAGAGGATATGGCGTTCCGGCAAGGAGCATCGCTACTGTTTCCAGAAGCCAGGGCAGCCCGACACGCTCGAAGTCTTTCGGGACATGCTCCGGTTTGCACGAAACTCCCGGATTGACGTCCGCTTCGTGATCAATCCCGAACATGCCCGCATGTTGATCGCTTTGCAGGAGACCGGCCTTTGGCCGCAGTATGAAGATTGGAAACGGAATCTCGTCCGCGTCTTGGTCGAAGAGGCGTCAGACGCCAAGGCGCCGCCCTTTCCGATATGGGATTTTTCCGGCTTCAACACCATCACTACAGAAAAGAGTCCTCCGCTGTCGCGCCCCCACGAGCTTGCCCGATGGTTCTGGGAGCCTGCGCACTTTCGTGAGGAAGCCGGCACTCTGATGCTATCGAAAGTCATGCAGAACTCATCGGAAGCGACTGTTGGAGCGGATGGCTTTGGCATCTTGCTTTCGTCCAGTAATGTTGATGACTGGCTCGTCCGTACACGGGAGGCTGGTCTGCGCTACCGGGCAACCCATGCTGATGAAGTCGCTGTCCTCAAGTCGCGGCTGGCTCCGGTGTTCGCCGATGATTGGACGGGCGCCAACTGCGGAGACGAAGCGAAGGCCGTATCCAATGGAGCGCTCGCGCTGAAAGACGGCGATCTCGCAGCTGCGGAGCAGGCGTTTCAAGTCGCGCGCCAGCTTGCAGAACGAAACCAGCAGCGGTCGAAGGACCTCGGTGTTCCGTACCGCGAACCGGACATCGATAGTCTGATCACTGATGCCAGGGCAGGACGCATGGCCGATGAGCCGCTCGACAACTGGCAGGCCTATCAGGAGCGAGCGAACGCAAAGTTGGCCCGAGGTGATGTATCGGGCGCCATCATGGACCTGACCGCGGCGCTCAGAGACTCCCCGCCAAATCCAGCGCTCTTCTTCTTGCGCGGATCCGCGAAGCTGCGGCTCAAGGATTGGAACGGCGGGGCGGCGGATTTCGAGGCGGGTCTGCGCCTGGATCCAGGCAACGAGCCGCTCAAGGCGCTGTTGCGCCAGGCGAAGCTCGCCGCCGGTGATAGCATGGGGCAAGAGGCAACTTCCGGAACGAAGTCGCGCTGAGCCCGGTCGGATGTTTCCACGAGAATGGAGGGACACACAGTGAGGCGAGTCATTGCAGGAATCCTGCCCCTGGTTTTGTTTGCGGTTGCCGGGTGCGAGAAGGAGGCTCCGACCAAGGCGCCTTCGGCGCAATCACCGGCGACGCAACCTTTGGCAGAGATGGGTTGGCAACAGCATCAAGAGCGAGGCATTGCCTTGGACAAGGAAGGCGATACGGCAGGTGCGGTCGAGAGCTTCACAATGGCTTTGAAGGGATCGCCGCCCAATCCGGCCTTGCACTTCCTCCGCGGTTCGGCGAGATTGAAGATTGACGATGCCGCTGGCGCCGCACAAGACTTCGAAGAAGGTCTGAAACTAGATCCGGAGAATGAGCCGCTAAAGGTCCTGCTTCGTGCAGCCCAGGAGAAACTCAATCAAGCGTCCATCAAGAAATGACTGAATCTCGTCGTCGTTTTCTTGTTGTGTCGAACATGAGATCAGGCAGTACTCTGCTGGAGACTATGCTCGGATCCCTGCCGGGTGTTCACGCCGACAAGGAGATCAAGTGGCGGCCCAAGTCGACCACGTCACTGCACATTCCGATCTCCGAAACCACCACGGATCTTGCATCACTCCTCGACCAGGAGCTCGGGTCCACGGACGCGGAGTTGGTGGGCTCCAAGCTTGTGCTTGATCCCGTGGCGTTGAGTCAGGACGATGGTGCAAGACTGCGGGAACTCATCACACCCGATTGGTTCGTCATCCACCTCACCAGAAGTTACCGAGACGTCTACCTTTCGGGGTGTCGAGGTGTCGGACACCTCAGGAACGAACGCGGTGTTCCGCTCAGGAGTTCCGCGATCAGCGAGGCGGTGGCGACCGCGGTCGTCGGTGATGAAGCGAGCATTGCGTGCAAGTACGTCGATCGAATCGCCTGTTTCCGGGAACTGCAACTGTATCTGGAAAACGACTTGTGGATTGCCGGGTTGGCTACCAACAGGAAACGCTACCTGCTCCTGGACTACAAGGACATTTTCTCTTACTTCAGGCGCCTTACCGCATTTCTGAGGCTGGACGCCTTTGCGCCTGAGGTTGACAGAGTCGTGGATGCCCCACCCCTGAAGAAGCTTCCAGGGATATCGCCGGATCGATTGATCGCGAACATCTCTGACTTGGAGGGGGTGTTCCAGTCCGTGGAGCGCTTGAGAGAGTTGTTGTTGCTCGATAGGGCTGTTCTGTCAGAGTTTCTTCTGAGTTGGGAAGCGTATCAGGAGCGTGGAACCTCGAGAGCTTCGGAGGGCGACTACTCCGGTGCAGTTTCCGACTATACGGCGGCGCTCAATGGCGCTCCGCCCAACCCCGCACTTCTCTTTCTCCGAGGCAGTGCATGGCTTCAGATCGGAGACAGCGTCGCAGCAGCCAAGGACTTTGAGGCCGCTCTTCAGCTAGATCCGGACAACGCCCCCGTACAAAGCCTTCTTGCACAGGCGAGGGCGGAGCGTGCCTGACGTTGACACAGAATGCCTGCTGGATTCGCTCTAGCCAGAGTGCGGTGCTCAACGGACGAGCGAAGCTGTCGAAAGAGGGCGACCGGCAGGCTACCGGACTGAGATTTTCGATCGCGAAACGGTGATGGCGAGGATAGATCTTGACGAGTTCGACGCGTCTGTCGGGACTAGAGAAAGTGGAGGCAACGCGATTGAGATCGCGTCGGCTGACTTGCCGCCGAATCATTCCAATCCGGCAGACCGCCATGGGCATGGGCAGCGACCCGGCGCGCCATTCCTTCTTGCAGTTTGACCTGGTAGCAGATCTTGACATGATCCAGTCCATACGCAGCCGTTCGTCGACGTGCCGCGCAAGTGTCGTTCGAGGAATGGGCCATTGAAGGAACTACTGAGGGAGGCCAGGAGGTTGCCGTCGCTGCATCTGGTGACTCAGTTGTGGGGTCGGACCTACGTGGAGTTGTACGCGGGTCTGGTGGTGGAGTCGCTGTTGCTGGAGGGAAACCTGCCGTCGCTGCTGGGGTGTGGGGAGGTGGTGTACGAGATTCACACGACGCAGCAGGATTGGGACTTGCTGACGGCGCACGAGAACTTCCGACGCATGCGGGAGGAGGTGGGGGACGCGGTGGAGTTCCGGTTCATGCGGATCGAGGGCGAGATCGAGGATGCGTATGCGGTGATGTCGGCATGCCATCGAAGGGCGATCGCCGAGGCGGAGCGCCGTGACGCGGCGATTCTGTTTCTGCAGCCGGACGTATTGATAGGGGATGGGACGCTGCGGACGGTGAGGGAGAAGCTGTTCGTGG
>LNDV01000007.1 GCA_001464765.1 Betaproteobacteria bacterium Ga0077526 | reverse complement strand
TGTTCCCTTCACCCGCTCCATCTCTGTCCTGTCGCGCGAACTCCGCAGTCGGAGCAGCGTCAGACGCTGCTGTCGTGTCCGACCTTCCTTCTGAATGCGCAGCGCGAGGTACGAGGGATCTTCGGCGTGACCCCTGCCACCGCGGAGCCCTCACCGATGCTTTCCTTCCTGCCCATTGCCTTTCCCAGAACCATCCGAACGCCATTCCGCCTGTGCGGCGCACTGGTGGCGATCGTTCTCGCCTCCGCCGCCAACGCTCGCGAGCCCGTCACGGCGGAAGTCGTCTGGACTCACGAACGGTGCGATTTCATCGTGACGCGGAACGAGGCCGGACACGGCATCGTCATGCGCCTGACCCCGCTGTCTTTGAAGGAAGGCGATGTTCTCGTGGGTGCGCTCGACGATATTGGCTACGGCCGGAAGGTGGCCAAGCAAGGCACCGAAGAGGCTGCGATGATGCAGATCCGCAAGTACGGCATTCGCCGCAAGCCGGCTCTGGATCTGGTGTACGAGTGGTCCCGTCAGTGCAACCCGCCGGAGGAGTGAGTCTTCGCATGGGAGCGCGCGGTCGAACGGCCGGTGCCTGACTCCCGCGCTCGATCTCCGCGAGGCTTTCCTCGGACCTCACTGCCTTGAACGCCAAGTCGGCCTCCCTTTTCGATGCCGTGCCGACGGTGCCCACGGGCGAGCCGTGGACCGACTTTGCAGCGGTGCTCGTGAAGTGGCAGCGGGTGCATGGTCGTCACGAATTGCCATGGCAACGCGACCGTGATCCCTACCGGATCTGGGTGTCCGAGATCATGCTGCAGCAGACCCAGGTCACGGCGGTCATTCCGTACTTCGAGCGCTTCATGGCGCGGTATCCCGACGTCGGCGCACTCGGTCGCGCGCCGGTGGATGATGTGATGCAGGCGTGGAGCGGGCTCGGCTATTACGCTCGCGCCAGGAACCTCCATCGCGCGGCAAGAGTCATCGTCGAGGATTTCGCTGGCGAGTTTCCCCGCACCCCGCAGGCACTGGCCGCGCTTCCGGGTATCGGCCGCTCGACGGCGGCTGCGGTTGCCGTGTTCTCCTTCGGGGTCCGCGCAGCAATTCTCGACGGCAACGTGAAGCGAGTGCTGTCGAGAGCGTTCGCGGTGCACGGCTGGCCGGGCGAGAAGGGCGTCGAGAACACGCTGTGGGACCTCGCGGAATCTGTCCTGCCCGAGCGGGATGTCGAGGCCTACACGCAGGGCTTGATGGATCTCGGCAGTCTCGTGTGCACGCGTGGCCGGCCGAATTGTGTCGCGTGTCCTCTGGCGGCCGGCTGTCGCGGGCTGCGTGCCGGGGTGGTCGAGCAGTTGCCCACACCGAGACCGAAGACGGACAGGCCACACCGGCGCAAGGCGTTCCTCCTTGCGATGCGCGCCGGGCAGATACTCCTGGAAAAGCGACCGCCGCAAGGAATCTGGGGCGGACTGTGGAGCCTGCCCGAGGGAGACGACCGCGAGGGTCTGGAACGCGCAGGGCGGGAAAAGTACGGACTTGCCATGGGCTTGCTGCAGCCACTTGCAGAGCTGGAGCACGGATTCACTCACTACACTCTGACGATGCAGCCCTGGGTCACGGAAGTGACGTGCAGCACGTTGTTCCCGGCGGACGCGGATGCGATCTGGATACCGTTGCGGGATGCGATGGATGCCGGCGTGCCGGCGCCCGTGCGAAGAATTCTCGCCGCGCTGGCGGCCTCAGCCCCGCTTGAGTAGATGCAGGATGCGGTCGAGGCGTCCGATCGGGTCGTTCGCCACGAGCATGCGCTGTTTCTCCATGAGGTCCAGCGGCAGCAGTTCGGCGAGGCGATAGCCCACCCAGGTTGCGTCCTCGAAGGCGTGGGGGCCGGGGAAGTGTTCCTCGCCGAGATTCTCGACGAGCCTGCGCAGCACGTCGATACAGGGCTGATGCCGTTGCGCCACCGCCGTCGCGGGCTCAGGGTCCAGACGCACGACTTCCCCCATCAGCAGGCCATCCGGCTGTGGCTGTGCGGTCAGGACCCGAAACCGGTCTTCGCCGCGGGTGATCAGATGAAAGATGCCGAGCTTAGGCATATCCCACTGCGTGATGCGGGCGATGCTGCCGACGTCCGCGGGCAGCGCCGGCTTCCCGACTTCCTGCCCCTCGCTGATCAGACAGACACCAAACGGTGACTCGTCCCTCAGACAGCGCTTGGTCATGTCGAGATAGCGCTGCTCGAAGATCTTGAGCGGCAGGACGCCTCCCGGAAACAGGACGGTGTTCAACGGGAAGATGGGCAGATGCAGACGGGTTTCCAACTAGGTGCCTTCCGGACCGTTCTGCGGTGAGCCGTCATCCGACCAGCGGCGGACGAGATCATTATCGATGTCCAGATGATCGAGTACCCGGGCGACGATGAAGTCCACCAGTTCATCGACCGACTGGGGACGGAGGTAGAAGCCGGGGTTGGCAGGAAGGATGACCGCCCCGTTCCGGGAGAGCTTGAGCATGTTCTCGAGATGCAACGTGGAGAACGGCGTCTCCCTTGGCACGATGACGAGCCGCCGCCGCTCCTTGAGCACTACGTCGGCGGCGCGTTCGATGAGGTTGTCCGCGAGTCCGGCTGCGATCGAGGCGACCGTGCCCATGGAGCAGGGGCAGATCACCATCGCGCGCGGCGCGTTGGATCCGGACGCCAGCGGGGCATACCAGTCGTCACGGCCGAAGACCCGCAACTGGCCTTCCGCCGCGCCGTAGAGTTCCGTGAAGTGGCGCTGGGCCTCGCGCGGCTGGGTCGGCAGGCGCAGCCCCATCTCCTGGTGTGCCACGATCTGGGCGACCTGTGAGTAGACTAGCCAGACCGGCTCTCCCGCGCGGATGAGGCACTCCAGCAGGCGAAGCCCGTAGGGCATGCCCGACGCTCCGGTGAACGCGAGTGCGATGGCGTTGCGGGCGGGGGTCATTGGGGTGTGGCTGCGGTTTGCTCGGTGGGCTTGTCGCCCAGCGCGCTTTCACGTGCGCGGAGGCGCGCAACACTCTCTTCGAGACGATCCACTTCTGCGCGCAGTGCTTCGAGTTCCTTTCGCTTGGCGGACAGGAGCGTCTCCTCGCGGGCGAACTCCGCCTGCTGGCGACGGCGCGCCTCGACAAGTTCGCACATGGCGGACTGGAATCGATCACCAATGGTTTCCGGCACGATGGCGACGGCCTCCCCCTCTGTCGTCGTGGCGCCTTCGAGGGCCGCGCCGTCCGCGGCGAACAGCTGCCATCCGAGGCTCTTCAGCGTGTGGTTGCGGCAGTGGATCCGTTCCTGGTAGATCGCAGAACGGGTGACACCGGAACGGACACGGGTCGGGCTGGCGAGGACGACCTTGCGCCAGTAGACGATCTCATCGCCCTGGATGGTGATCTTGGAACGGTCGTAGTAGTGCAGGTCGTTGCCCGCTGAAGGCACGCGCTCCCATTCCGCTGCCATGACGCCGTCGATGAACGCCGCCAAGGTCGAGGCCAGTAAGAAACCGGCGAGGCGAAGGGGAAGGATCACTTGCGCGGCAGCAGTTCGGCGCTGGTGAGCTCGCGGTGTCGGAGCAGGACCGTGCGCTCGGCCTGGAAATGTGCGGCCAGCGCTTCCGCCATGTACACCGAGCGATGGCGGCCACCTGTACAGCCGATGGCGATGGTGAGGTAGCTCCGATTGTCCCGCTCGAAGCAGGGCAGCCAGCGTTCCACGAAGCCCCGGATGTCATCCAGCATTGCGCCGACTACCTCCGAATCGCGCAGAAACTTGGCCACGGCGGAATCGCGGCCGGTCAGCAGCCGCAAACGCTCATCGTAGTGCGGGTTGGGCAGGCATCGGACATCGAACACGTAGTCGGCGTCCAGGGGAATCCCGTGCTTGAATCCGAAGGACTCCACCAGCAGAGTGAGGCCGGCATGGGCGCTCGCGCTGACGAACTCCTTGATCCAGCCGCGCAGCGCATTCGCCGAGAGATCGCTCGTGTCGATCCGATGGGCGACAGCCTTCAGCGGTTCGAGCAGCTCTCGCTCGCGCTCGATGCATTCCGGCAAAGTACCGCCGGTCTCGGACAACGGGTGGCGCCGGCGCGTCTCGGAGAATCGCTTCACGAGGGTGTCGGTCTTGGCCTCGAGGAACATCACCTTGAGATCAAGCATGCGGCGCTTGACCTGATTGACGATGTCCGGGAGTTCTTCCAGTCCTTGCCCGCTCCGGACGTCCACACTGATCGCGGCCCGCGCGTAGCCGGCGTGCTCCAGATAGTCGACGAGAGAGAGCAGCAGCTTGGCCGGCAGATTGTCGACCACGTAGTAGCCGTTGTCCTCGAGGACATTGAGCGCGATGCTCTTGCCCGATCCGGACAACCCGCTGATGATGACCAGACGCATGTTTGACGCTCAGGTGTCGCCGTCCGCCAGGTGCTGTTCCTGACGGCGGATGAATTCGTGGGTGCTGTCGATGCCCCGGAGTTGCAGCACGTAGTTGCGCACTGCCGCTTCGACGAGAACGGCAAGGTTGCGTCCGGCGGCCACAGGCAACTGCACCTTGCGCACGGCGACCCCCATTATCTCCTCGGTACTTGCGTGAAGGGGCAGACGTTCCAGGCCTGGGACATGTCCGCCGACCGGGCGCTCCAGTTGGACGATGAGCTTGAGATTCTTGCGGATGCGGACGGCCGTCTCGCCGAAGATGGTGCGGATGTTGAGCATCCCGAGGCCGCGCACCTCGAGGAAATCCTTCAGCATCTCGGGGCTGCGCCCTTCTAGTGTCTGCGGGGCGACGTGATAGAGCTCCACGACGTCATCCGCGACCAGGCCGCTGCCTCGCGTGATGAGTTCCAGCGCCAGCTCGCTCTTGCCGACACCGCTGTCGCCCGTCAGGAGTACGCCCATCCCGAGAACGTCGAGCAGAACACCGTGCCGTGTGACGAACTCGGCGAGTTCCCGACCGAGATAAGTGCGGATGAACCAGATGATCTGCAGGCTCGGGATCGGCGAGGCGAGCATCGGGACCTTCATGCGCGTCGCGAGCTCCGTGAGGAAGTCGGGAGCCTTCTCGCCATCGCTAAGGATCAGGCAGGCGGTGCCGCTGGCGACGAGCTTGAACAGGACTTCTTCCCGGGCGTCCGGGGCGAGCCCCGCGAAGTACTCGGCTTCGGTGTGGCTGAAGATCTGGATCCAGTTCGGATGGATGTAATTCAGGTGGCCGATCAGGCCTTTGCTGGAACCGCGGATGCGCTGCGAATCAAGCGTAGGACCGCTGTCCCGGTCTCCGTGCTGCCAGGTGAGCTTCAGTTCCAGACGGTTGTCGTCAAACAGCCGCGCGATGCTGAGCTGGGGCATGGGGCTCCCAGGTGGTGATCAGGGTGTGGATTTCGGAGGCGTCGCGAGCTGCGTCGATCCGCAGGCGCAACTCGTTGTCGCTGAACATTTCGGCGAGTTCGGACAGGATCTGCAGATGGATCTCGGTCGCTTTCTCGGGGACCAGGAGCACAAAGACGAGCTTGACCGGGTTGCCGTCAGGCGCCTCGAACGGGATGGCGTGCTTGACTCGGACGAACGCCCCGGCGGCATCCCGGAGGCCCTTGATTCGCCCATGCGGGACGGCAATGCCGTGGCCAAGGCCTGTGGATCCCAGTCGCTCGCGGGCGAAGAGACTCTCGAACACGGTGGAAGCGCCGACGCCGAGTTCGTTCTCGAAAACCAGGCCGGCGTGTTCAAAGACGCGCTTCTTGCTGGCCACGTCGAGATCGACAATGACGCGTGATTCGGGAAGCAGCTTGGAGACGAGAGTCATGGCTTGAAAGCTTCGCCCACGAATGCGGGTTTGTCCAGAGCGCCGTTGCCGGAACCCCAACCGCCCGACGTCGGGATGGGGTCCGATGTCGGCGGCGGCGAGATCAGATGGTCTTGCGGAGATTGACCGGCAGAATCTGCAAGGATTCCCGGTATTTTGCGATGGTCCTGCGGGCCACCACAATGCCCTGCTTGCCGAGAATCTCAGAAATCTGGCTGTCGGAGAGCGGGCGACGGGAGTCTTCCTCGCCGACGAGTTGCTTGATGAGCGCCCGGATCGCCGTCGCGGAGCACGCGCCACCGGTTTCCGTCGAGACGTGGCTTCCGAAGAAGTACTTGAGTTCGAAGATGCCGCGGGGCGTGAGCATGAACTTCTGGGTCGTCACCCGCGACACAGTCGACTCATGCAGCCCGAGGATCTCGGCGATCTCGCGCAGCACCAGCGGACGCATCGCGACTTCACCATGTTCGAAGAAGTGGCGCTGGCGATCGACGATGCACTGCGAGACCCGGAGGATGGTATCGAAACGCTGCTGCACGTTCTTGATCAGCCACTTGGCTTCCTGAAGCTGCCCTGACAACTGCTGGAAGCTCGAGTCCCGATTGCGCGAGAGGATGTCGGCGTACATCCGGTTGATGCGCAGTTTCGGCATGGCATCCGGATTGAGAGAGGCGACCCACGCTCCCTTGATCTTGCGCACGAGAACGTCGGCGACGACGTATCGGGCCTCTTCCTTGGAGAAAACGAGCCCCGGGCGGGGATTCAGGCTGGTGATGAGTCGCTGCACTTCGCGAAGGACGTCGTCCTCGCAGCGGAGCACCTTCTTCAGGCGGGCATAGTCCCTTGCGGCGAGAGCATCGAGGTGTCCCTTCACGATGGCCAGGGCTTCGGCGCGATAGGGGACATCTGCCGGGAAGGCCTCCAGCTGCAGTTGCAGACATTCCGCCAGCGTCCGGGCGGCTACGCCCGCCGGCTCGAGCTGCTGCACGTGGCGCAAGGCGATCTGGATGTCGTCCGCATCGGCATCGAGCTCCGCCGGGAGCATCGCGGCGAGTTCTTCGAGGTCCTGCTTGAAGTAACCGTCGTCGTCCAGGGAATCGACCACGAGCGCTGCAAGCTGCTTGTCCCGCCGCGGGAGGTTGGCGATGTTGAGCTGCCACATCAGGTGCTCCCGCAGCGAAGGACCGCCGGACGCGACCTGAGGAAAATCATTGTCTTCGCCATCGGTGTTGCTGCCGCTGCTCGAGTAGCTCCCTTCGTCGACCCAGTCGGGCTCGTCCATGGCCTCACGGGCCGGCTCGGCTTCCACATCGGGAACCTCCGGCATGTCGACTGGCGCTTCGTCGAAATCCTCCGGGGGAGCCTCGACGGTCGACGTGACCGCGCCAGAGTCATACTCCTGGGTGTCTGCGGTGAGAGGGCCTTCGGCAGTGGGTGGGGGGGCGACCGGTGCGGCTTCTTCGCCATCTTCGTCTCGCTCCAGCAGGGGGTTGTCCTGGAGGAACCGTTCCAGCTCCTGGTTCAGTTCGAGAGTCGAGAGTTGAAGCAGGCGAATAGACTGCTGCAGCTGCGGAGTGAGCGTGAGATGCTGCGATAGCTTGAGCTGCAGAGAAGGCTTCATGGGAGACCTGCGGCGCGGGATCCGCGCTAAAGAGCGATTGTTGAGTGGCTAGAGACGGAAGTTCTCGCCCAGGTACACTTTTCGCACCGCATCATTATAGACGATCTCTTCCGGATGGCCGAAAGCAAGCACCGATCCATCACTAATAATGTAAGCGCGGTCGCAAATTCCGAGTGTTTCCCGGACGTTATGGTCAGTGATGAGAACGCCGATGTCGCGTTCCTTCAGGTAGCGGATGATCCTCTGGATATCTATGACGGCAATCGGGTCCACGCCGGCAAAGGGTTCATCCAGCAGGATGAAGCGAGGGTTGCTCGCGAGGGCCCGCGCAATCTCGACCCTGCGCCGCTCCCCGCCCGACAGGCTGATGGCGGGACTGTTTTTGAGGTGACTGACGTGCAGGTCGTGCAGAAGCTCGTCCAGACGCTCGTCCACATCCGCGCTCCGGATGTCCTGCAGTTCCAGGACGGCCCGGACGTTCTCCGCCACGGTCAGCTTCCGGAAGATCGACGGTTCCTGGGGCAGGTACGAAAGCCCCAACCGGGCCCGACGGTGGATCGGCAGCCGCGAGATGTCCTGATCGTCGAGAAGAATCTGGCCGTTGTCGACGGGCACGAGACCGACAATCATGTAGAAGCAGGTGGTCTTGCCGGCGCCGTTCGGTCCTAGCAGGCCGATGACCTCTCCGCTCTTCACGTCCAGCGACACGTCCTTCACGACGGTACGCTGCTTGTAGCGCTTCTCCAGGCCGCGGGCTCGCAGTTCCCTCTGGCCGGCGGCCTCCGCCGCGGGTTCCGCGGCGCCTGTGGCGAGTGGGGCGTTCATGGCGGGCGGGTCAGCGATCCAGGCCGTTGACTGACTTGAGCGGCGTGGCCGCCGCGGGAGTCTTGTCCCCGCCTGCAGGTTGCCGGGGTTTGGGCTGAATGACCGCGCGCACGCGTCCGTCCGGATTCCCGGGCGTGGCGGCTGGCTTGCCCCCGCCGACAACCTGAAAGAATTCAGTCTTCGCGTTGTACGAGATGTAGTCGCCACGAACCTCGTCCGTTCCCTTGGTCAGTCGAGCGGAACTGAACATCTGCAAGAAGTCCTTCTTGCCATCGTATTCGAGCCGCTCCGCAAATCCGTCTATGTATTCGTCCACGCCGTCACGTTTCTGACGGAAGGTCGCCGGCTTGCCATACGCAATGCCGTACTGGAAACCCTCGGCGTCCTGCCGGACGATTACCCGGTCACCCTTCAACTGCAGGGTGCCCTGTGTCACCACGACGTTGCCCTCGAAGACGGATTCCCTCTTGCTGTCGTCCGCGAGCATCTTGTCGGCCTCGATCTGGACCGGCTTCTCCCGATCGGCCTTCTCGGCCCAGGCGCTTGTCCACGTGAGCAACGCTGCCAAGGCAAGCGCGCCGGGTACACGCCTATTTACGGCCGAATGACGGCAAATTGAGGGTCGGGGAGCCATACGTCACCTTTACCTTCGACAGTAGCTGGAGCGTTCGCGCTTTGTGGTCATAGAGCATGCCCACGCCCTCGACGACGGTGGGGCCGCGGGTCATGGTGACTTTCTTGTCCGTCCGGGCAAGGTCCTGCTCCGGCGTGAGATGAAGATACTCGGTCTGCAGGTTCATCGACGGTTGATCGGAGTACGCCTCCCGCACGATGTCTACGTTTCCGGTGAAGTACACATCCTCGCCGTCACGGGATACGAGCGCACGGTCCGACGCGACCCGAACCGGCGCCGTCTTGGCATCGTAATGGATGAATCGCGGCTGAACCAGATGAGTCGCGCTGTCGTCCGGATAGTGGGTCATCGTCGTGCCGCGAATGGCGTAGCGCTGAGTCCCGTCCGGATTCATGCGCATGGCCGTGAAGTTGTCGATGATGAAGTCGGGATCGTGGCGGGTGCTGCCGTCGCGTGGTACCGGCGGAGGCTGCACTTTCTGGTCGAGCCAGAACGTGAGCCCGACGAGCGCGAGCAGGAGGAAAGCGGGGTACCAGCGCAGAAGGTGGTCGCTCGCGTTCATTCGCCTAAGCTCATGCGAGATGGCGGGCGAGTTGGGCTGAGAGGAGGCCCTGAGCCTGCAGGATGAACTCGCAGACTTCCCGGACGGCGCCGCGCCCACCCCCGGCGGTCGTGATGTAGTCGACGTTGGCCTGCACGATGGCCGGCGCTTCCGGAACCGTGATCGCGAATCGGCACCGGCGCAATACCGGCAGATCGATGACGTCATCTCCCATGTAGGCCATCGCATCCGCTGTCACGCCGAGAAGTGCCTGGAGTTCTTCCAGCCCGGCCCGCTTGTCCTTCACGCCCTGGAGCACGTGTGAGATGCCGAGGTCCCGGCAGCGGTGCTCGACGCAACGCGATCGCCTGCCGGTCAGGATCGCGAGCGTCACGCCGGCGTCCTGAAGCATGCGAAGGCCATGACCGTCGCGGCTGTTGAACGCCTTCATCTCCTCACCGGAGTCGGAGAGATAGAGCGTGCCGTCGGTGAGGATGCCGTCGACGTCGAACACGGCGACGCGGACGTGCCGGGCCTTCTCCGTCGCCCGAGCCGTTTCCATGTCAGACGACCCTGGCCTTGAACATATCGTGCATGTTCAGGGCTCCCACCAGCCGGCCACGATCATTCACCACCAGCAATCCGTTGATGCGGTGGCGCTCCATGTCTTCCACGGCTTCCGCTGCGAGGCGATCTTCCCGGATGGTCCGTGGCGAACGCGTCATGACTTCGCCAACCCGAACTTGCGAGAGATCCACGTTGCGCTCCAGGGCGCGACGCAGATCGCCGTCGGTGAACACGCCGAGCTGATCGGAGCCCGGGTCGACCACGGCCGTCATGCCAAGTCCCTTGCCGGTCATCTCGAAGAGGGCCGCAGAAAGGGTGGCTGTGGACGGCACCTGGGGAACGGCGCTTCCCGTCCGCATCACGTCGCGAACGCGTGTCAGAAGCCGTCGTCCGAGCGCGCCTCCCGGATGGGACCGTGCAAAGTCCTCGGCGCTGAAGCCGCGTGCCTCCAGGAGGGCGACCGCAAGCGCGTCGCCGAGCGCGAGGGCCGCAGTCGTGCTTGCAGTTGGCGCAAGACCCAGTGGGCAGGCTTCCTCGTCGACCGCGGCGTTGAGATGCACGTCGGCTTCGAGCGCCAGGGTGGAGGCGGGATTGCCGGTGATCGTCACCAGTTTCGCGCCTCGCCTCTTGGCGAGAGGGACGATCGTGAGAAGCTCGGCGCTCTCGCCGGAGTTGGAGAGGGCAATCATCACGTCCTGCTCGGTGATCATGCCCAGATCCCCATGGCTTGCCTCGGCCGGATGCACGAAGAAGGCGGGGGTCCCCGTGCTGGCGAGGGTCGATGCCAGCTTGCTTGCGACATGGCCGGACTTGCCGATCCCGCTCACCACTACGCGACCGGTGCACGCGAGGACGATTCGCACGGCATCCGCGAACGACTCATCGAGCCGCTCCGACAGCGCCGCCACTGCCCGCGACTCAATGTCGAGCACCCGTCTGCCGAGGGCGATCGCATCCTGTGGCGAGAGTTTTCCCAATGAGCTTTGCATGAGTGAAGTATAACCGTGGGGGCGAACACGCAGGCGTTCGCCGCAGGGTTCCGGAAGGGCCGCGACGACCGCCTTTCGCCGTGTTAGCCTCAGACTGGAGACGTCGCGGCGTGGCGTCGATCGGGACCGGAGCAGCCGGGCGGTTCTCTGGTGCGATCCTGTGTCGCCATTCGTTATTTGCCCAGGAAAGCTTTCGAGAACGTGGATACCGCGCTCAGTACCGCCGTCCTATTGCTTGCCACGGCCGTAGTCGTCGTCGTGATCTGCCGCCGGTTGAATCTGCCGGCACTCGTGGGCTACCTCATCGTCGGCATCAGCATCGGCCCCAATGCGCTGGGCTGGCTGTCCGACCAGGAGAGCACGCGCCACCTCGCGGAATTCGGCGTGGTGTTCCTGATGTTCTCCATCGGGCTCGAGTTCAGTCTGCCCAAGTTCATGACGATGCGCGCTCTCGTGTTCGGGCTGGGGGGCGCCCAGGTTCTGCTCACTCTCGGTCTCGTCCTGGCAGTGGCCATGATGTCCGGGTTCGGCTGGCAGGTCGGTGTGGCGCTTGGCGGCGCCATCGCCATGTCATCCACCGCGATCCTGGGCAAGATGCTAGCGGAGCGCCTCGAGCTCGGCTCGGTCCACGGGCGCCAGATCATGGGTGTGCTGCTGTTCCAGGATCTGGCGGTCGTGCCACTGCTGATCCTGCTGCCGACCTTCGCCGCGCCGTCGTCCAATCTGTGGGGCGAACTGGGGCTCGCGGCAGTCAAGGTCACCGTTGCTCTCACGCTGCTGCTGGGACTGGGTCAGCGGATCGTCCGTCCGTGGTTCCATCTGGTGGCGGCGCGCAAGTCCTCCGAACTCTTCGTTCTCAACGTCCTGCTGTTCACTCTGCTCCTGTCCTGGCTCACGGATCTGGCCGGACTGTCGCTGGCGCTCGGCGCATTCGTGGCCGGCATGCTGATCTCCGAGACCGAGTACCGTATCCAGGTGGAAGAGGACATCAAGCCGTTCCGCGACATTCTGCTCGGGCTGTTCTTCGTCACCGTCGGCGCCCTGCTCGATCTTCGTGTCGTCTGGGAGCATCTGCTGGTCGTGATGGCGCTGGTCGTCGCGTTCCTAGTTGCGAAGGCCGTGATTGCGACGCTGTTGTCGCGCGCTTTCGGCGCCGATACCGGAACGGCGATTCGAGTCGGGCTTGCTCTTGCCGGCGCCGGCGAGTTCGGATTCGTTCTCGTGTCACGAACCGGCGAGCTGGGAGTCGTGCCGGACGCGACGTTGCAGCTGGTGCTGGCCGCACTGCTGGTGTCGATGCTCCTCTCGCCATTCATCGTTCAGCACAGCGATCGCCTCGTGCACCGCTGGGTCCGCTCGGAATGGATGCAGCGGGCCATCGCGCTGCACGAGATCGCGGTCCGGTCCATGGGAGTCCAGGGTCACGTGATCATCTGCGGCTACGGACGGACCGGCCAGAACCTCGCGCGCGTGCTGGAGCAGGAGACGCAGCAGTTCATCGCGCTCGATCTCGATCCTCAGCGGATTCGCGAGGCGGCGATCGCGGGCGAGTCGGTGGTGTTCGGCGATGCAGCAAGAAAGGAGGTTCTCATGGCAGCGGGTCTGATGCGGGCGGCGGCGCTGGTGATCACCTACACGGACACGCCCTCCGCGCTTCGCATCCTGACGCATGCGAGGGAAGTCCGTCCGGAACTGCCGGTCATCGTGCGCACGGTGGACGACTCCGATATCGAGACGCTGCAGGCGGCCGGTGCGGCGGAGGTCGTGGCGGAGGTCATGGAAGGCAGTCTGATGCTCGCGTCCCATGCCCTCATGCTATTGGGAACGCCGCTTCACCGGGTACTCAAGCGGATCCGGCTTACCAGGGAACAGCGCTACAGCCTCTTCAGGGGCTTTTTCCGCGGGGCTTCGGATGGCGACGACGCGGAGCCGGTGCGCCTGCACTCCGTCATGCTTCCGCCGGGCGCGGCCGCGATCGGCCGTACCCTGGATCAGGTGAAACTGGAAAGTGCGCACGTCGAAGTCACCGCTATCCGTCGACGGAACATCCGCAGCCTCGATCCCACCCCGGAAACGCTATTGTCGGAGGGCGATGTGGTCGTCCTGCGCGGCCGGGAATCGGACCTGGCGGTCGCCGAGATGCTTCTGCTGCAGGGTTGAGGTTTCCCTACGGAAGCAACCAGGCCGCGCCGCAATTGCTGTCGCCGCCATCCCCGACCCGCCACGCGCCGCCGCTGGTGCCGAGCGTGTCGTAACAGCGGGAGTCGGTAGTCGGAAAGCCTGCTGTGTCGACAGACGAGAACCGCAGGGACCCCGTGGCTGCGCGACCGTCATCCAGCTTGCGGTCGATCTCCGCGAGGATGGAGGCCGGCACCAGATTGCCGGTGTTGATGCTGTGCCGCTGACCTGCCGCGCCTGCGAAGCGGTTGCCGAACTCGATCCGGGCCGGCGCGCCGAACACGTTGACTGGTACGGCGCCTGAGCTGCCGGGCCGAAGTTGACCCTGAAGGTACCCTGCCTTCCCGAGGTGGTCCCACGCGAGGGCAGGCTCATCGAGAGGAGCGCTCAGCTCGATGCGGCCGTTGCCATCGCCGCTGGTGACAACGCCGCGGATGTCGCGGGAGGCCGAGGCGAAGTCCCCGGGGGCCGAGCGATAGCGGTCCAGGAACCCGAAGTAGGCCGTGCGATAGGCATCGAGTTCCGTACTCAAGGCCCTCGCCCGAGCGGAAAGAATCAATTCGTTCGCTGCGAGCACCACGCCCGCCAACAGCACGAACAACATCATGACCAACGCCACTTCCACGAACGTGAAGCCGCGCTGGTGCTGCTTTGACAACCGCATCGCTGAATCCCCGGACTTTCACCAAGACGGGGAGCAGAGAATGTGCCAAAACGTTAGATTTTCAAGGTCCTTGGCGGGGTCTTTGACACGGGTGAGATCGCCACTCTCCGGGCAGGGGAAGCGCCACTCTCTGCACGCCGAGCCCCACCAGCCCCAGAAACGACAACGGGGAGCAGAGCTCCCCGTTTCCTGGAAGTCGACGGACGTCTGAACGTCAGAGCAGCGTCGCACCGCCGCAGTTAACGTCGGTCGAGCCCTGCAGCACCCAGACACCGAGATCGGTCGCGCAGTTCGCCCGAGTGGGCGCCGTTCCGGTTCCGGCGAACGCAGAGAAGACGAAAGAGCCTGAACCCCCGTTGCCGTCATCGGTCTTTCGGTCGACTTCCGCCGAGATCTCCACGGGGATCTGCGGCCCGGTCTTGAGGTTGTGTCGCTGGGGCGGCGTCGGGTTGGCCGTCGAGAAGTAGACGCCGTCGTAAATCAGCTGAATGAACTGCCCGTAGGGATTCTTCGGGGTGCTGGCGTCCGTGGGAGCGCCGGCCGCGTAGGCGAAGTTGCCGTTGAGGAAGCCCGCGCGCGTCATGTGATCCCAAACCAGATTCTGCTCGTCCGCGGCACCCGTGCCGCCGCCCGCCGCATCCTGGATCCGTCCGTTGCCGTTGCCGTTGGTGATGGTTCCGGTTCCGCCGAGGTTCTGGCTGGCGAGCTGGTAGTCGCCTGGCAGGGCACGATACCGGTCCTGGAAGCCGTAGAAGGCGGCCTTGATGCCGTCCTGCTGGGAGATGAGGTTGCGCACACGGGCGCTCGTGATCAGTTCCTGGCCCTTGAGGATGCCGCCAAGGAGCAGTCCGATGATGACGAGCACGATCGCGATTTCGATGAGCGTGAAGCCCTGTTGCCTGCTTCGATGTGACATGGATTGAGGTCTCCGTCTGGGTTTTGGTAGGGTGAAGACCTTGTACTCGACGCGAGTTCCATGCCATGGACCAAAGTCTGTCGACTGAAAGGTTTGGATGCCTGCCGGGTGCTCACCGGGTTTTCGCATTCCCGCAGTGAGTGCTCTATCCGACTGTTTTGGCTGGAGTTGTTTTCCCGGCGCCAAAAGGTGGGCCTGAGGTTCGGCGGCGTCGGTGCCAGGCGGGCGTGGTCATTTCGTCGGCGTTGACGATTTCCCGACACTCTCCATGGTGCGCAGCCGGCTTTCGAGAAATGCGAACTCCTGGGGGTCGGTCACGGCGCCGCTTTCCAGCAGGCCCCCGAGCAGTGCCCGCGCGCTCTCGATCTCCCCCACGTCCTCGCGCAGAAAGATGTGCATCTGGCGGGCCCAAGAAGGGACGGCACTGCCGCGGGCGTGATCGCGAATTCCGTCGGCGTATCGGATGGCGAGCTGCGGGTCCCGGAGGCGATGCTTCGCCATGATCGCCATGTGGGCCACCCAGGGCCAGCGCGTCTCCGGCTGTTCCAGAAACCGCTGATAGACGAACTCCGCCATCTCGCGCTGTTTGTCCGGGCGGGTCAGCACCTGTCCGTACAGATGGGTCGCCATCAGCAGGGGGTACTGGGTCGCGGGGTCGAGCTTCAGCATGGTGTCGAGCCAGGCGCGCACGGCGGCGTAATCGAGCCTTGCGAAGGGGATGCTCACCCCGGGCTGGTTGTCGAAGGCCTGAAGGCGCAAGGCCAGTCCGTACGCCATCGAGACTTCATCGCCCGAACCGAGCACCCTGAGCATTGCGGCGTCCGGGGGGGCGGACAGTGCCTCGGGCTCGGCAGTGGGCTGAGGTCCGAGCGCACGCACGGTGACCATGAAGGCAATGCTTGCGGCAAGAAGGGCGGTGATTCCCGGCGGGACCTCCCTCCACGACCGCTCCCGGCGGCGGAGCAGCGCCATCACGCGTTCCGCCGATAGAGGTCCGTCAGCCCGGCGGCCGCGAACACGACGATCGCGACGAGAGTCTGACCGACGACGACCCACAGTTCCTGGGCGCCTGGAGCCTGCCCGACGAGCCATGCCGTCCGCGTTGCCATGGAAAGATCGGGAAGGAGCCAGGACATCGCGCGAAGTGCATCGGCCAACAGCGTCATGGACCAGTCGTCCGTCCGAAACGGACTGGCGGTGGCGATCAGCACGATGGCCGCCATGGACCGGCTCAGGAGATACAGTCCGAGGACGAAAGCCGTCCCGACCATCAGGTGGCTCCAGGTGACCGCACAGAACACGGCCGCCGCGGACACCATCCAGCACTCGAGCACCAGCGAGGCGATCCACGTCAGCCACGGACCGGGAGCGGTCCATGCGAGCAGCGGCACGGCCAGCACCAGGGCGAACACAGACGCCACCGACATGTACCCGAGCAACTTGCCCAGCAGATACTCACCGCGTTCGAGGTCGACGGACAGGAGCAGGTCCGTCACCTTGTCCTGCGATTCCCGGAGCATGCTGGACAGCGCGTGAAGACAGGTGACGAAGACGGCGCAGATGCGAATGGCCGGCGCGAGAAACGCCACCTGCAGCCGATCACTTTCCGTCAAGGCCAGCGATCGGGCGAAGAGGCTGAACGCCAGGAGGACTGCGGACAGAAGCAGCGCCGCCCAGACCAGCCGGGTACGGCGTGCCTCGATCAGCGTGAACGCTGCGATCGCGCGCACGCGGCGGAATCGGGCTGCTGTAGTCGCATCGGCCATGAGGGTGATAGCGTAGCGGCATGACGGTACCGCGCTCAAGCTCCAATTCACCCGGGTCCTCGCCGGAGGTGACTTATCCCGGCAATCCGGGAGCGGACGATCGATGGCTGGGGCCGAATCTCGCTCTGGGCCTCATGCTGCTCGTCCTGCACATGGGGCTGATGGTCGGTATCGGGTCCGGACCGTCGAGGGCGTTCCTGCTCGCGCACTTCGGACTCTTTCTTCTCTGGCAACCCCTGTGGCAGGGCGCGGACAAGCTGGTCGCCGGTCGGGCGATGCTCATCGTGCTGGGCGGTGCAGCCTTGGCGTGGTGGAGCTCGTGGTGGCTGATGGCACTCTGGATCGCCGTCCTGTTCTCGCTCATCGGCGGCAACGTGCCGGGGATGCGTGCCTTGCGACCGCGCCTTGCTCCAGTCCTTGCGGCGGTCTACCTGCTGACCGTACTGCTGGTCTGGGTCGTTCCGCACATCACCCGGGCGTTCGATCCGCAGACCTTGCTCGTGGTGTTCGTCCGCTACGTGCTGCCCATCCCGCTACTGGCGGTGCTGGTGGTCCCGCCCGGATCGCGCAACCAGTCGCCGCGCTATCCGGTGGACCTCGTCTACAGCGTCATGCTGTTCCTGCTCGTGATCGTTCTCGTCCTCGGCGCGATGTTCGTCCAGCAGATCACGCAGCGCGACTACGCCGTGTCGCTGCTTCAGACGGTCATCGGCATTGCAGCACTGATGCTCGTGCTGTCCTGGTTGTGGGATCCGCGCGGCGGCTTCGACGGCGTCGGTCAACTGCTGTCCCGATACTTCCTCAGTCTCGGAATGCCGTTCGAGCGCTGGATGCTGAGTCTGGCGGCGATTGCCGAGCGCGAGACCGACCCGGAGACGTTCATTTCGCGGGCGGCTGAGGAACTGCTGACTTTGCCCTGGATCGCCGGCGCCGGCTGGAAGACCGATGTGCGCAGTGGCGACCGCGGGGAGCGCAGCCGCTACTCGACGCAGTTCGAGTTCGGAGGCGTGGATCTGACGCTCTACAGCCGTTGGCGACCCAGTCCCGGGATGCTCGTACACATGCGATTGCTGGCGCGCCTGCTCGGCGATTACTACGAAGCGAAGCGTCGTGAGCAGGCGCAACGCAACACGGCCTATCTGCAAGCGATCTACGAGACGGGTTCCCGGGTCACCCATGACGTCAAGAATCTGCTGCAGTCGCTCCGTTCGCTGTGCTCCGCAGCCGCTGTCGGTTCCGATGCCGATCCGGATGCCCTGCTGCGCCTGATCCAGCGGCAGCTGCCCCAGATCACGCAGCGTCTCCAGACCACGCTCGACAAGCTCGACACGCCGCGGGCTTGTCCTTCCGAGACTGTGCCGTCAGCCGAGTGGTGGTCGTCGCTGGTCCAGCGGTACGCCCACGAAAAAGTGGAATTCGAATCGACTATCGAGGGGACGGAGCGACTCAACGGCGAACTCTTCGACAGTGTTGCGGACAACCTGATTCAGAATGCCCTGGAAAAGCGGCGTCGGAGTCCGGTGGATCGCATTGCGGTGTGGCTGGAGCGGACTCGGGACGGGCGGTGTCGACTCACGGTCGAGGATGCTGGCGAGCCGCTATCGGAGGAGCTGGTGTCCAGCCTGTTCTCGGTACCCGTGTCATCGGAAACGGGGCTCGGTGTCGGCCTGTTTCAGTGTCACAAGCAGGCGGCCGATGCTGGCTACACGCTCTCGCTGGATCGAAACGAGACCGGTGCGGTGCGATTCGTCTGCGAGCCGGACGGCGCCCAGTCGGCGAAAGCGGCGACGCCTGACGGTCAGAGCTGACCGGCCGAGGCGAGGCGACTGATCAGCACGTTCGTCGATATCCAGATGAGCTGGTCGTCGAATTCAAACCCGGCGCGCTCGTTATATGGCTGGCTTACGAAGACTCGGTTGTCTGCGTTCGCAGGCAGCGCGGTATCGGTGTTTTCCGCTTCGGCAATGCTTGGGTTTCGAATGGACGCAGTCTTGCCGACAGAGAAGATCACCGCAACGACGTTGTCGTTCGCCAGGGTGACGTTGCCGGTGCCGTTGCATGTGTTCGGTTGGTCAGATTCGAGCGAACAGACGCGGAGGTTGCCCGTTCCCGACGTAGCAATCTGTATGGTGGCGTCCGTGCCGCGGATGCCGTTGTTGACCGTGTAGAGCCGGTTTCCGGTCGACGGCTTGATGGCTTCGGACACCGCGTATCGAAACCGGTTGATGTCGCCGCCGAACGCATCGGTCTGGAAGCCCGCCCCGTCCACGGGAGAAAGACCTAGGGTGACGGCAGGCAGAAAGCCGCGGTGTGTTGTGCAGACGCCAGTGGCGGCATCGGAGAATGACTCCTGACCGTTGCTCGTTGCGGTCGCGGGACATGGGAGGCGGCCGCGACCCACCGCGAAGCCCAGCACCGCTTCCCGGGCCTGCTCCAACAGCCGGTCGGTCTCGGTGGTGCGCCGCTGGTCGATCTGCGTGGCCAGCGGGACGAGCAATGCGGACATCAGCGTCGCGACGATGACCAGGCCGAGGGCAAGTTCGATCAGCGAGAAGCCGGATTGCGATCTTGGATGGGTCAGCATGGGACGACCTCCACATTGCCGGGCGTCGGTACACGAACGCAGTAGGCGATGTCATTGGTAAGTGAGGGATTCGCGTCTGCGCTCAGGAGATTGTTTCCGGAATTCGCGTCGGTGAATCTGGTGGCATTCTGGCCATCAAGGTAGTTCGAGATGGTGTTTCTTTGAGAGTTCGTCGTGACCGCCTGGAGGGGAGACTGGAGACGGGAGCCCGCAAAGTAGACCACCGCGGCCACATTCGTGGTGACTCCCACAGTGAGACAGGCCCCCGCGCAGACGGTGTTCGTCTCCGCGCCATCCTTGGGGTCGAAATCAGGAGCCACGGCCAAGTAAAGATGATCTTTCCAGTTCTCGTACCACGGTACAAATGCTGGCGATGCCGTCCAGTGGCTACAGGTGGTGAGCAGTTCGGTCAGTCCCCGCGGATTCAGTTCGTCCTTGGTGTTGAGCACGGTGTAAGGCACTCTGCCGCGAAGACGCGCACCCGAGTTCTGCGGATAGTCCACGTACGCGAGCCTGCTGCGGTAGTCGGAGACTACCTGTTCCCCGGCGAAAATCATCCGGCGGTCGGTCAGGTTCGTATTCAGATGCGCCGTGTACTGCCTGACGCAATCGGCGACCATCTGCGTGAGTTGTCGCAAGCGTCCCGGGGAACCCGCCGTCCCGACGAGATCCTTTCGTGCCTTCACGGCGTCGAAGATGTCCTGCGGGGTGATGAATACGATTCTGTCGTTGACTTCGATCGCGCGGTTCACCGGATTGACATATCCGTTGATCATCTGCGTGATGCCCCCCGGGACCGTCGAAGGCGATGAATTGTCGTAGCCGCCGCCCGCGTCCAGATAGTTCGATGGGACATAGTTGCCGGGACAGTTCTGAGTGTTGGCGACTCGATCGCGGACTTGTGACACCGAACCTTCGATCGCCGGGCCCGGTGCGATCACCGCGGCGACGGCCTGATTGAGCGTAGTGCTACCCGCCAACCGGGTAACGCCATCCGAGGCAAAGATAACCAGTTGGCCCAGGGCATCCCAATTCAACACCGCACCTGCCTGAGGGCCGCCCTTGTAGTTGCCGGCAACCACGTACCAGAGACATTCCCCGTAGCCGTCCCGGAGGGGTTCGATCCCCAATGTCTTCCACGGCAGTCGGCCTGCCACGGTTTCGTACTGACCCAGGCAATCCGGATGAAGAATGGAGTTCGAGCCTTCTTCCTCGGCAGTGGCTGGCGCACGCGTGGACGGGCAGGGCAGTCGTCCGGGGATGCCCCTTTGATCGGCGAACTCGTCCATTCTCGAAATGGCATACGCGATCAGAGCCTGCTTCGCCCTCGCGAGTGCAGCATCGGTCACCTGCTCTCTTGCCTGGTCGATGTTCGTCTTGGGCACCAGATTGAGGACCGCAACAAACGCGAGCAATCCGGTCAGCGCAATCAGCACGAACAGCGCGATGCCGGATTGGCCCCGGCGATGCTCAGATCTACCTGCCCGCTTCCGAATCGCCGTCCCGTTCATTCTGGCCTCCTCTGCGCGAAGGACGGGGCGACCGCGTGTCGTCGGCGGTCTCCGCGGCGCGCTCGATGGGTGCCGCTGCCGGCGCTGCGGCCACGGGAAGCGTCCTGCGTCGCGAGTAACTTTCCTCGATCACGCCCGAAGTGGCCTCGACGCTCTGGCCCACCTTCAGGCGTACCCTGCGCCCCGACTCGGGAAGATGAAAGCCCGCAGCATCTCTCCCGAGACTGCCGGGCATGACGTCGCGCGTCCCCGGGGCTGCGTCCATGGCCTTCCCGTTCACCCACACGGTGGCTTCCCCGTCACTTCGACGCACGATGCCGTTGAGTGTGAGCGTGCGGGGAGCGGGGGCCGCCGGCGTCTCTTCGGTGACCGCCGTCACCGGTCGGTTGGCCCTGGCGATCGCCTCCGTGCGCATGGCGTCGAGTCGGATCCTCTCCGCCGGTGTATGGAAGAGGCGGCCCAGGGAATCCTGACCGTGCGCATGCAGCGCGCAGAGGATGCCGAGAGTCATCGCGAAGCGGCGTCTCACTCCTTGCCTCCTTCCTCTGAACGCTCGCTGACCGTGATCCACGACAGTTCGCATTCGGCGCTCAGGTTGGGCTGTGCCTGCAGGCTGCTGCCCGTCGATACGCGCCACAGTTCGCACGAATTCATCATGAACACCCCGCTCTTCTGACCTGCCAGGGTCCGGAAGAATGGCATCAGGTCGCCTTCGTGCAGCAAAGGCAGTTTCACCTTCATCGTCGACTGCTTCATCGGGAGGTCACCGACCCCGAGGTCCGTGCCGCCGGAAAAAGGTTCCTGCTGGCCGATCTGGTACTCGACACCGAACAGTCTGCTCTCCCGATTCGCCATGCGCAGATTGTCCACCCAGTTGATCCGCTGCTCGGCGCCGACGAAACCGACCTTCTCGAGCGCGGCGTAGGTTTCCCGGAAGCGCAGGAGAATGTCCTTCTCCAGACCGGCGTTCGCGTGCTTCTGTCGTGCAGCCGAGAGCGCTTGCGTCTTGGCACGAAGCACGGACTCCGCCTCTCCCGCCATCTTGTCCGCGTAGAAGACGGCGATCCCGCCGGCGAGCAGAACGAACAGCAGCAGCGCGCCTGGCAGATAAAGAGGAGCGAATCGGTTCTGGTTCACCGGGCCCCCGACTCGCGCAGGGCGATAACCAGTTCGAAGCGGGCGCCGACGGACTCCTCCGAGCGTGCTGCCGTCGAACCGGAGAGGTTCTGCTTCGAGCTGTCGTCGAGCGGCAGCTTGAGGATCCTGACTTCGGCCACGGCAGGCTGGCGCCGCAGCGATTCGGAAAACTCGCGGATGGTCCCGACAGCCACCCGATAGTCACCATTGAAGGGGAGAATCTCGCCCGAGATGCGTGCCGCTTGCCGCATGGGCGTTCCGGCAGGCACGAGCGGCGAGCCGCCTGCAAAGACTGTCCCGATATCGGTGTATCGGATGTGCTTCCACGAAAGGCCGTTCAGGCGGACATTGGGGTGCGCCTCCAGCCCGGCGCTCACGACCGCGAAAGCCGTTTCAGGGGTCCTGGCGGTCGCACGCAGGCGTTCGAAGGCATCCACGGTCTGCTTCAGTACGCCCGAACTGACAGGGGCCTTCGGGAACTGGCGCGTCAGTTCCGAGTAGAGGGACTGATAGCGCGTAGTTTCCTGCGCGAGCTTTGCCGCCTCCGCGTCGACGTCGCGGATCCGATGCAGGTCGACCATGAACCAGACCGCCGCAACGATGGCAGAAGCCCCGCTGGCGAGCAGCAGCCAGCGGGCACTCTGATGCATCACATACCCTTCGCGCAGCGTGCGCGGGGCGAGATTCTCGATCGGCGCCTTGAGGCCGAGGAGGTGCAGCGCGAGCGCGTCGGGCGTCGTGCTCAATGCGTCCTCGGACACCTTCAGTCGGGACACGAGAGCCGTGTGCGATATCCGCTGTACCCGCATGGCGCCCGGGTTCGTCGAGAGTGTTCGCTGCAGTTCCGCGAGTGAATCGTCCGGATCCAGCAGCACGACATCCACGATGTCGTCGCCCAAGGTGACCTGGAGCGCGTTCAGGTAGAGACGCGTGTTGACGATCTCGGTCGCGAAGGACGTGGTCTGGGTGTCGTCCGCGTGTCCCCTGAACGGCGTGAGCCGCGAGAACCGGAACAGGCCGTTCTTCAGAAACGTCTGGCGCAGACCCGCGCTCGTGCGCGAGACGACCAGCAAGTCCTGAGAGCGCAGCTTCAGCGGTGCGATCGCCGCCGGCATCACCGTAGGCAGCGGATACAGCCCGGCGACCGGCATCGCTCTGGACTGGATTATGGCGAGCCAGGGGTCGACGAAATCCGTGTCGGTGATCGCGGAGAACAGGTAGCGGTCGTCCTTGCGGGCGTTCTTGTCCCGCTCCTGGACCGACGCGGTCGCGAACGGGCTGGTCCGATATAGCTGCTTGAGTTTGCGCTCTATCATCTCCCGCCGGTCGCGTCCGACCGCGTGGGGCATGGTCTCGAACCGGTAGTCTTCCTCGACTGCATCGACCATGACGTGGACCGGAATGCGTCCGCTTACGTCGAGGAGGTCGGCGAAGTCTGCCTCGCCGTCTTCGGTTTGGGGGTAGCGATACGTGGAGGCGAGCTTGCCCCGCCATACGGCGACCGAGACGCTGTTGCGGGAGATGCAGACGAGAAGCTTCGCGTTCATGTCAGAACTTGAGCTTCCCGATCATTTCGTAGATCGGCGTGAGGATGGAAAAGAGGATCAGCGCCATTAGCACGCCGAGCAGCACGTTCAGCGCGGGCCCCATCACCTTGAGGGCGCGTTCGACACCTTCCCGGACGTCTCGGCTGTAGAAGTAGTAGACGTTGAACAACGCGGCGTCCAGGGCGCCCGTGCTCTCGCCCACGCGCAGCATCCGGATCACCAGGGGTGGGAACAGGCCAAGCCGCTGGAACGTATCGGACAGCGGCTCCCCGGCATTGATCTGCTGCCATGCGCCCCGCAGACCTTCGGCGATCACCACGTTGCCGACGATTCCTTCGCTGGTCCGGATGGCGTCCAGGATGGAGATACCGGACTGGTACATGATCCCGAAGAAGTTGGCGAAGCGGGCCATGATGATTTTTTGCAGCAGCGGACCGATCACGGGGATCCTGAGTTTCAGCGCGTCGAGTGTGCGGCGTATGCGAGGGTCCGTTCGCATCATCACGGCGAGGGTCGTGATCGCGGCAATGGGCAGGCCGATGATGATCCACCAGTAGTGCACCGCGAATTCGGACGCGGCGATCAGGATGCGAGTCTGCAGCGGGAGATCGACTCGCATCGTGCGCAGCACTCCCACCAGTTGAGGGACCAGATACGTCAGCAGGAACAGCGAGACGGCCACCACCAGTACCAGGAGCATCACCGGATAGATCAGGAGCTTCTTGGTTTCCGCGGCAAGCTCGTCCTGCCAGCGCAGGGATTTCGACAGGTTTTCGAAGACGTCGGTGAGCCTGCCGGTCTGCTCGCCTGCCTTCACGAGGCTCACGAACACAGAGTCGAACACCCGCGGGAACTGGCTCATCGCCTGCGAGAGCATCTTTCCGCCTTCGATGTCTTCCACGAGGGCCGTGACCACCTGCTTGAATCGGGGACGGTCGAGGCTGTCGCGAAGATCGCGCAAACCGTCGATCAGCGGAATGCCGGCACGGCTGATCTGCTCGAGGTCGAAACAGAAATTGATGAGGTCCTTCCGATCGACTCCCGCACTGCCGCCGCGCGCACCTGTCGCACTGCGGACTTCGCGGAACGTGATGAGATCGAGTCCCATCCTCCGGAGACGAAGTTCCAGGTCGACGTCGTTAATGGCGTCCATCTTGCCCTGGGACCGCTGTCCTTCAGCGTCGACGGCCTTGTAGCGGAACGATGGCATGGGGACGTCGGACTCGTGCCGGGCGGGGGAAGTTGAGAGCCGATCCGGGCGTGTGCTCTGGTCTGACCTAGAGCAGCCTGCCGGTCAGGTCCACGGCGCGCGACAGCTCGGCGATGCTCGTCACGCCCTCGATGACCCGTTCGATACCTTCGTCGGCGAGAGACCGGAAGCCCTTCTCCACGGCGACCCGGCGCATTTCGCGCGCCGTGGCCCGTCGAGCCACCAGTTCATCCATGTCGGCATCCATCGGCAGCAGTTCCATCACCGCCGTGCGGCCCTTGAATCCTCGATGGTTGCATTGCCGGCAGCCGCCTTCGTGCTGACGGAACAGCGTGACGTTGCTCTCCGGCGGGACGCCCAGAATGTGTTTCTCTTCCAGCGAAGGGCGGTACTCGACCTTGCAGTTCTGGCACAGCACCCGCACAAGACGCTGGGCAATGACGCCGATGACGTTGCCCGCGATGATGTCGGGGAGGATGCCGATGTCCAGAAGCCGGGGAAATGCCCCGAGTGCCGAGTTGGTGTGCAGTGTCGAGAACACCTGGTGACCGGTCATCGCCGCACGGAACGCCATGTCGGCCGTGTCCTTGTCCCGGATCTCGCCCACCAGGATGATGTCGGGATCCTGCCGCATGATCGACCGGATGCCGTTCGCGAAGTCGAGTTTGACTGCCTCGCCGACGGACGTCTGACGCATGAGCGCCACCGGATACTCGACCGGGTCTTCCAGCGTCATGATGTTGACGCCCTCGACGTTCACCTGGGACAGAAGGGAATAGAGAGTCGTTGTCTTGCCGCTGCCCGTCGGGCCGGTGATGATGAGGATGCCTTCGGGCCGGGCGAGCATCAGGTTGAGGCGCGCGACTGTCGATCGTGGGAGGCGCATCTGATCCAGACTGATGATCGACTTCTCGCGATCCAGCACCCGCAGAACGATGTTCTCGCCGTAGATGGTGGGGTGGCTCGAGACCCGGAAATCCACCGGACGCCCGCTGAGGTTCAGGGACAGGCGTCCGTCCTGCGGCGCCCGGACCTCCGCAATGTTCATCCCGCTGATGACCTTGAGACGTACCGCCACACCGGGCCAGTAGGTCTTGTGCAGGCTCCGAACCTGTTCGAGCACGCCGTCGATGCGGTAGCGGATCCGCAGGAAGGCGGCTTCGGGCTCGAAGTGAATATCCGACGCGCCGCGCTTCACGGCGTCCACCAGCAACGCACCGACCAGTCGGACGATCGGTTGCGTGTACTCGTCACCGCCGATCTGGAGACTTTGCCAGTCGAGTTCCCCCGTTTCGATTTCGCGGAGGATGCCGTCCACGGACAGCTCGAACCCGTAGAACTGGTCGATGTACTCCTCGAGTTGCGCTTCGCCCGCGAGCATGGTGCGAAGCTGCACCTCCGCGGGGAGCATCGCGCGCAGCTGGTCGGTCACCACGACGTTGAACAGCTCGGTGATGGCGACCAGCAGTACGCCGGTATGGGAGTCGAAGGCAATCGGGAGGACGTGATGGCGGCGGGCGAACTCCTGGGGCACCAGCTTCAGGGCCTCGGCGTCGACGACTACCTGCGCGAGATCGATCGATTCCTGCCCGATCGTCTGCGCCATGATGTCGCGGATGACGCCTTCGGTGACGAACCCGAGACGCACCAGCAGACGACCCAACGGCATGCGCTGGGTCCGCTGCTCGGTCAGCGCGATCCGCAGCTGGTCGGGGGTGATGAGTCCCTGCTGCACGAGCACCTCGCCCAGACGCGTCTTGCGACGGGTCTCGGCGGCGGGCGGAGCGGACTTGACGAGCGTAGGAGCAGCCATGGCGCTCATTCTACGGTCCCTCCGAGGCGTTCGATCCTCTGGATTGCGAGTTTCCGATCGAACCCGCCGTGACCCCTGGTTCGCGCCAGTTCCATCGCCTGACGGTAGTACGTGGCAGCAATCTTCGGCTGGCCGACCCTTTCCAGTCCGACCGCCAGGTTGTAGGCGTAGTCCGGATTCGCCGGCTCGGACTGGAAAGCCTGGAAGTAGGCTTGTTGAGCTGCAGACCACTGGCCTTGGTCCGCATGGACGTGACCGAGAGCCGCGTAGAGAAAACCGGACGGCTCGCGGGCGATGAGCTGCTTCAGTCGGGATTCGCTCGCGATCGGGTCTACCCGGCCGATCATGCCGATGAGCCCGGCCTGAGCAGCGGCGTTCTGCGGGTCGAGTTCGAGCACGCGGTAGTAGTAGTCACTCGCTTTGTTCGTATCGCCCGCCCGCCATGACGCTGCGCCGGCACCGAGCAGCGCGTCGATGTTCCGGTCGTCCCGGGCGAGCACATCCGCGTAGATGGACCGTGCCTTTGGTACATCTCCCGACTGCAGGGCGGAGTACGCCTCGTCGAGCTGCATTCCGGTCCGATTCCCGGCGTCGGTGGCGCGAACCTGGACGCCGCTGACCGGAGCACTCGGAGGTTGGGCCGTGGCAGCGGAGTTGGTCCCCGCCGCGGTCCTTGCCCGGACCGGAGCAGGCGCCCGGTCACTTCGGGCCGGTCTTGCACCCAACTCAGGACGCGGGGTTCGTGCGGAAGGCGTCACGATCTCGGGAGTCAACTGGGCGGCGGGTTTGAGCTGGAGCGGGGCATCCCTGGTTTCGGCAGCGGGCGCGGGTTGCGCCGGTTCGGATACCGCGTCCTGGGGGACATTCCGGTCCGGGCTCAAGGCGCTCTGCGCCGGCAGTTCCAGCGTCGGCATTGGGGCGGACGGGGCAGGCTCGGGTTTCGCGACCGGGACGGGAGGCGGCGGCGTGTTGGCAACTGCCGGCGACTGGGCCGGCGGCGGGCCAGACAGGAAGGTCGATCTGGAGAATAGCCCGGGGTAGTTGATCACCAGGAAAACATAGGCGAAGTAGAAGACCAGGATGACGATGGCCAGAAGGCCTACGGCGAGAACCGGGTTGTCACGCGCCCAGTCCATCACGGCGGGTCGACTGTCCCTGCTCAGAGCCGCGTCGGCCGATGCTGAGGAGATCGCCTCCGACAAGTCATCCCCGGCGCTCGTCCGTGCGGATGGCGCGGATCGGGCGCGAGGGCCGAACGACGCATCGACCGAACCCGTCGCCGCCCCGGAACGTCCCGGTCGCGATGACTGGGCACCCGCCCCGTCATCCACCAGAGCGAGTTCCTCCCGAGTCTTGGAGGCCCGCTGCAGGGCTTTGAGGAGCAGGCTCATTGGACGTTGCGCCCCGGCGCTGCCGTTTCGAGGGAGTCGGGTCTGGGGAGCTGCGGACGCAGGAAGCGAAGATCCCCGGACTCGGTGGACGGATTCTTGATGACCGTGGGCCGGAGGAAAATCACCAGTTCGGTCTTCCTCGCCGACTCGTTGCGGTACGCGAACAAATCGCCCGCTCGGGTGTTGCCGATGCCGGGTACCTGATCGCGGTTCCGCCGTACCTCATCCTTGATGAGACCGCCGAGAATGGCCGTCTGCCCGCTCAACAACTGCAGAACCGACTCGATCTCGCGGATTTCGACGATGGGAATGAAGTTTTCGATACTGAGATTAGGGTTAGGGTCTTTCGCGATGCCGACCTGGCTCGTCACGGTCGGCCTGACAGTCAGGGTCACACTGCCCGATTCATTGATCTGAGGTGTGAGAGACATAACCAACCCGATGGGGACCGTTCGCGCGATGGTCGTCGTGGCCTGCAGACTTGGGGTGTTCACCGCCTGGGAAATCTGCTGCTGAACCTGGAAGTAGACCTCGTTGCGAACGACCTTGAGCAAGGCCGTCTGGTTGTTGATGGCCATCACTTTCGGGCTCGACAGCACCCGGGTATTGCCAAACTGCTCCAGCATCTTGATTGCGGCGAATACGCCAGCGATGGTCCCGCCGCCGAACGTGAGTTGCGTCACGGGTGTGCTGTCGAGCCGGTTTGCGCCCAGAAGCTCCTGTTTGAACTCTATTCCAGCGCCACGGGACCGTGCGATCCGGCCCCAGTCGACTCCCGCCTGGTAGGCGCGGGAGAGTTCGACTTCCACGATTGTCGCCTCGATCAGCACCTGGCGCTGGGCGGCCGACATGACGTTGTCGAGGTATTCCTGCACGAGGGCGTGCTGGCGTTCCGAGGCGAGTACGGTCACCGTGCCGGCCACGGAGTTGACGATCACTTCGTTGGTGACGTCTCCCGGCAACGGGACGGGGGCCTGACCGTCGAACGCACTCGCGAAGAGGTCCTTGGCGTTGGCGCCCGCGCGGGCTACCGCTTCGGCCTGGGCGATGCGCTCCTCACGCTGCGCTTTCACTGCTTCTGCCCGATTCGCCTTTTCGTCCGCTGACATGGCCTGCGCCCGGGTCGCGGAGACAATTCCCTTGATGTTCTTTTCGAGCGTTTCCCAGAAGTCGTTCTTCGACTTCGTCGTCACGGTGGCGGAGGAAGAGTTGCTCCCCCCGCCTGCACCGCCGGCTCCCCCGGTCGCCCCTCCCGCGCCCCCGGTAGTTACGGTCCCGATCTGTCCGGATACGGCAACGGTGGAATCCGTCTCGCGCGTGACGTTAACGTAGTTGACGCGGTAGGTGCGGGTGTATGGAGTGTCCGGTATCACGTAGATCGTGCGACCTTCCTGCTTCCACCGAAGATTCACCTGGCGCGCGACTCGATCGAGAATCGCGGGCAGCGTCTCGTCGATCGCGTTGAGGCTCACGAGCCCGGACAGCGCGGGATGGACGTCGATATTCTGTTTGGTATCGCGGGCCAGAGCGAAGAGGAGTTCCTTGAGGGGAACCTCGTTCACCACGACGCTGTAGGTGGGCAGACGCGCCTGGCTGCGAGGAGGGGGAACGCCCGGCGTCGTGACCGGCGCCGGGACTTCATCCAGTCCGGGCTTGGCATTCTGGTCGAAGATATGGGCCGACGAGACGGGCAGGCGCGGGGACGGATAGGAACAGGCGGCGACGACTGACACCAGCATCAGCGTGCCGAGTCGTGCGCCCCAGACCCGGCTGCATCGGAGAATCTCGCCGCCCCTGGGTGTCGAGCCGAACTCTGTAGGGTTGCTGAAGATCATCGACGCGCTGCGCTCCTTCGACCGGTTGGCTGCTGTTGCTTCGGCGAGCCGAGAGTGCTCTGCCCTGACTGCCCTACTGCTGGCAAAGACTATTCCAAACAGAAACGGTTGCCGCACCCGATCGGCTGGTCCGATGCCCGCCCGAGGCCTTTTGCTTCGCCGTCATCGGTCTCTCCGGATACCGCGGCAGGCCGTGACGCACGCATGACGCCCAGCGTGACCGGGCTAAGTACGGTACCGATGAAAAGCTTTCAGATCAATAGACTTTTGAATTCTTCTAAGAAGATTGTGCAGCTTTCCCGCTGCTGGTGTCCCGGGGCGGGGGGCGATCGCCGCAGAGCCCCGATCCATGGCCTCGGCGCTTCGGACCCGCACAACCCGGTCTCAGCAAGGACTACCGGCAGTCTCACGCTGATCGTGCCCCCAGACGGTGCAGGCCGATCCGGTGTCAACGTTCCCGACGGAAGACGTGAGGATGTGAGCGATCGCTAGCCGCTGAAGCCCGATCGCCTCAGCGAAGCAGCAGGAACCACGCGACCGCGGCAACCGCGGCGCACAGCGCGGCCGCCAGGGGCACCCAGCGTGGCAACCGCGCGGAGGCTCTGCTTGAGGCGGCTCCGTTGCGGCGACTGAATTCGGCGTCGGCGATGGCGTTGCGGACGTGGTCTGGCGTCAGCGTGTGGGTCCCTTCCGAGTACGCGGCCAGCAACGACTTGTCGGCGATGATGTTTACCCGGCGGGTGAGCCCGCCGCTTGCCTTCGCAATGGCATCCACAAGGGGGCGTGAGAACAGCGAGGGACCGCGATACCCGGCCGCACGCAGTCGGAAGGCGAGGTACTCCGCAACTTCGTCCCGCGACAGGGGGTTCAGCCCGAAGCTGTGAGTGATCCGCTCCCGGAGCTGGCGAATCTCGGGCCGCGTCAGCGTTTCGTCCAGTTCCGGCTGACCGAACAGGATGATCTGCAAGAGCTTGTGCTGGGCGGTCTCCAGGTTCGTGAGCAGCCGGATCTCCTCCAGCGTCGCGATCGGCATCCCCTGGGACTCCTCGACGAAGAGCACCACCTGTCGTCCCTTGGCGTGGCGCCCCACAAGATAGGTGTGCAGGGCGTGCAGCGTCTCGACCCGCTTGGCGTCTCGAGGGACCTTCAACTGCAGTTCGATCGCGATCGCATGAAGGATCTCGTCCGGGGACACGTTCGGATTCGTGAGATAGACGATATCCACGTTGTCAGGCAGACGCTGAAGCAGGACGCGGCAGAGCATCGTCTTGCCGCTACCGACCTCTCCTGTGACCTTGATGATCCCTTCGCCCTCCGAGACCGCATAGAGAAGGGCGTCGAGCGTCGCGCCGCGGTTTCCGCCCTCGAAAAAGAAGTCGGTATCCGGTGTGATCTTGAAGGGGGGCCGATTCAGGCCGAAGAACTCGTAGTACAAGTCGCCGATTTCCGGATGCGTTGTGAGAGAACTCTTCAGGGACCGGTTCGGTGACCGCGGGCGTCCGCTTCAGAGGTCAACCCGTGAGTCTGGACTCGGCTGTACAGCGTCGTCCGGTGCATGCCGAGAATCCGCGCAGCCCGCGTCAGATTCCCCTGCGATAGCGCGAGTGCGGCCTGGATGAAGCACCGTTCCCACTGCGCCAGATAGCCGTCGAGGTCAATGATGCGCTTTCCTTCCAGAATGCGCATCGCTGCCTCCAGCGTCGCGGGCAGTTCGATCGAATCCGGCGTCGCACGTGCCATCACCGAGAGGTCGAGTTCCGCGACGAGCGCCTGATGGTCCACCACGGTGCCGTGGTGTTTGGTCACGAGCCGGATGACGATATTCCTCAGTTCGCGCACGTTCCCGGGGAACGGGTAGTCGAGCCATGCGCGCTGCGCGTCGGAGGCGAGTTCGCACGGCTTCACGCCTGCCTGGTTGGCGTAGAAGGTGGCGAAATGGGAGAAGAGCAAGAGCTTGTCTTCGCCGAGGTCCCGGAGCGGCGGCACCTGCACAGTGAATACGGACAACCGGTGGTACAGATCGACCCGGAATCGGCCGGCGAGAATCTCCTGACGAAGGTCTCGATTGGTAGCCGCGATCACGCGCGCCCGACTGACGCGCGAGAGTGTTTCGCCGACTCGCTGATACTCGCCGTTTTCCAGTACGCGCAGCAGCTTTGCCTGTAGTTCGAGCGGCAGTTCCCCGATTTCATCGAGAAACAGCGTCCCCTCGCTGGCATCTTCGAAGTAGCCCGAGCGCGCGGTAGAGGCACCCGTAAAGGCGCCTTTGGCATAGCCGAAAAGCGTCGGCTCCACGAGTGTGGGCGATATCGCGGCGCAGTTGAGGGCCAGATAGGGCCCATGGCTCCTCGTCGATCCGGTGTGCAGAGCGCGCGCAACGAGTTCCTTGCCGCTCCCCGATTCGCCCTCGACCAGCACGGGGAAGGGTGCGGCAGCGTACTGACGGATCTGCTGACGCAACTTCTCGATCGCCGAGCTTCGCCCCATGATGCCGACCGTGTCCCGAACATCGGCGATCTCCGCATCGCCGATGTTCCGCGCGCGGAGCAGCAGTTCCTTGAGGACTGCCGGTTCGCAGGGCTTCGGGACGAAATCGACCGCGCCCAGCGCCCGCGCGTGGCGCGCATTCACTTCGTCGTTCTGGCCGGACAGCACCACGATCTTGATGGCAGGCGCTGCAGCGAGCAGTTCGGAGATGAGTCTGAGGCCCTCGTCGGGCCGATGGGGAGTGGGGGGCAATCCGAGATCCACCAGAGCGAGGCCGGGCACGAAACCGAGCCGGGCGATGAGGGCCCGGGCGGCGCCTCGGGATTCCGCCGCGTGGACGGAAAAATCCCTGCCCAGGACGAACGCCAGCGTTTCAGTGATCAGCGGATCATCGTCGACAAGAAGCAGCGCCGGCTTGTTGGTCGCGTCGGCAGGCACCGGGCATCTCCGAAGTGGGAATCAAGGCGGCTTTCGATTGTGCCAGAAAGGGGCGGCCAACCCTCGATAGCGCGGGGAGTCCCTCCCCGGAGTTCATCCCTGCGCAGCGGCGGGTTCGATCCTGCGGAGAAAAGCCTTTTCGAGAGACGCCTCGTTCTCGGCTTCCCTCAGAGCCGCAGGCGAACCGGCGAATCTCAGCGTCCCTGCATGAAGGATCGCCATGTCTGAGCACATTTCATCCACATCAGCGAGGGCGTGCGAAGTGAGAAAGATGGTGCGGCCGGCATGATGGCGCTCCGTCAGCACGGCCTTCAGTCTCGCGCGTGCCTGCGGATCCAGACCGCTTGCCGGTTCGTCGAGCACGAGAATCGGACGCTTCGAAAGCAGACAGGCGGCGAGCCCGAGTTTTTGGGTCATGCCCTTCGAGAATGCCCTGACGGGTTTCTTGAGCGCGCTGCGGTCGAGTTCCAGGCTGCCAAGTGCCGTCGCGATGGCTTCGGCATCCAGAGAATGGCCGTAGAGTCTGGCCATCAGCGACAGGTAGTCGGCGCCCGTCGCATAGAACGGCGCGTTGAAGCGCTCCGGCAGATAGGCGACCGACCGGCGCGCCGACGACAGCGTGCTGCGGACGTCCAGCACGAGGATCTCGCCGGCGTCCGGGCGGGTGGCATCCAGCAGACAGCGCAGCAGTGTCGTCTTGCCGGCTCCGTTGGCCCCGACCAGCCCGAACAGCGACCCGGACGGCACATCGAAGTCGACGCCGTCCAGCGACACTGCCGTTCCGAAGCGCTTCGTCACTGCGCGGAAACGAATCGCCGGTGCGGCAGGATTCGAGGCGGTCTGCGTCATCCGGTGGTTCAGGCGGAGGGGAACCAGCGGGACGGTAAACGAATCGAAAGGCCACAACAAGCCGATGCGGGGAGCATCCTTTACAATCCCCGCTCCTCAACCGCCAGGGACCCAGTGACTTCCTCCCCTCTTGTGGAACTCGCGGACGTCGAGTTCTCCTATGCCGCCCGGCCGATTCTGAAGGGCATCAACATGCGCTTTCCCAAGGGGAAGGTCGTGGCGATCATGGGTGGCAGCGGCTGTGGCAAGACCACGATCCTTCGCCTCATCGGCGGCCAGATCAAGGCGACGCGCGGTCGGGTCACGGTTGCCGGCGAGTCCGTGGACGCCCTGTCCCACGCCGATCTGTACGCCATGCGCCGACGAATGGGCATGCTGTTCCAGTTTGGCGCGTTGTTCACCGACCTGACGGTGTTCGAGAACGTAGCGTTCCCGCTTCGGGAGCACACCAAGCTGCCGGAGTCGGTCGTGCGGGATCTGGTCCTCATGAAGCTCCATGCCGTCGGTCTCCGCGGCGCCGCGGCGCTCAAGCCCTCGGAGTTGTCGGGCGGCATGGCGCGCCGGGTGGCGCTTGCGCGAGCCATCTCGCTCGATCCGATGCTGATGATGTACGACGAGCCATTCACCGGGCTCGATCCCATCTCGCTCGGCATCATCGCCAACCTGATCCGCCGCCTCAACGACGCGCTGGGCGCCACGTCGGTTCTGGTCACTCACGACGTGGAGGCCTCCTTCAAAATCGTCGACTACGTCTATCTGGTAGCAGCCGGGGTGATCGTGGCGGAAGGAACGCCGGACGAGATCCGCGATTCGAGCGAGCCCCTGGTGAAGCAGTTCGTCCGCGGGGAGGCCGACGGGCCTGTCGGTTTCCATTACCCGGGGACCTCCTATCCGGAGGATTTCGGCCTTCCTGGAGTTCCGAAATGATCGGTGCGATCGACCATGGACTGCGGCTGATCGGGTCTCGCGTCGTGGACGGCATCTGGAAGATCGGTGCCGCCAGCCGTTTCGCGGGCACGATCCTGCTGCGATCGGGCATGAGCTTCCGGCGTCTGCAGCTCACCCTCGACGAAGTCTATTTCACCGGCGTGCTGTCCCTGGTGATCATCGTCGTGAGCGGGCTGTTCGTGGGTCTGGTCCTGGGTCTTCAGGGGTATGAGACGCTGAAGCGATACGGTTCTGCGGAGGCGCTGGGAACGCTGGTGGCGTTGTCCCTTGTCAGAGAACTCGGTCCGGTGGTCGCAGCGCTTCTGTTTGCCAGCCGCGCGGGTTCGGCGATCACGGCGAAGATCGGCATCATGAAGTCGACGGAACAGTTGTCCGCGATGGAGATGATGGCGGTGGATCCTTACGCGAGGGTCCTGGCTCCCATCTTCTGGGGCGGGACGATCTCGATGCCGCTCCTTGCAGCCATCTTCAGCGCTTTTGGTGTGTTCGGAGGCTACCTGATCGGGGTGGTGATCATCGGGGTCGATTCGGGCGCATTCTGGTCCCAGATGCAGGCCAGCGTCGACCTCTGGAACGATGTGATGAACGGCGTCATCAAGAGTGCGGTGTTCGGTGTGGCCGTCACTCTGATCGCCTTGTTCGAAGGATTCGACGCACCACCCACCGCGGAAGGTGTGTCCTACGCGGTCACTCGGACGGTGGTCACGTCGGCGCTTGCCATTCTGGCGCTCGATTTCGTATTGACCTCGTTCATGTTCACAGGGGTTTGAAATGAAACGTACTACCGTGGATCTGTGGGTCGGGGTCTTCGTCACCGGCGGCCTGATCGCGCTGCTGATCCTTGCACTCAAGGTGGGGAACGCTTCGTCCGTCAGCGCAACCGATGGCTATCGCGTTTTCGCGGAGTTCGACAACATCGGCGGCCTGAAGCCGCGTGCGCCCGTGAAGAGTGCCGGAGTCGTGGTCGGACGGGTAGAGAGCATAGGGTTCGACAACAAGAAGTTCCTCGCCCGGGTGACACTGCTGGTCGACAAGAAGTACCAGTTCCCGACGGATTCCTCGGCGTCCATCCTCACTGCAGGTCTGCTCGGCGAGCAGTACATCGGTCTGGACGGCGGCGGAGAGGAAGTGATGCTCAAGGATGGGGAACAGATGAAGCTGACACAGTCGGCCATGGTTCTCGAGAAACTGATCGGGCGATTCTTCGCCTCCAAGGCGGCCGAAGGGCCGTCGTCGCAGGAATGAGTCCCTGACGATGCAATCCAAGGAGAACACGATGCTTCGGAAGTCCTGGAACACCTGGAATGGCATGCTCGGCCTGGCGTTCGCGGCCCTGCTCTCGATCTCGGGCCTGGCCCGCGCGGATCTTCCCTCCCCGGATGCGGTGGTCCGGGGGACCAGCGAGGATGTGCTGCGTCAGGTTGCTGATGACAAGGAACTGCGGTCCGGCAACACGACGAAGCTGGTCGAGCTCATCGAGACCAAGATCCTCCCCCATTTTGATGTGGCGAAGATGACGCGTCTTGCGGTCGGCAAGAACTGGCCCCGTGCCACTTCCGAGCAGCAGCGCGAGCTTGTCAAGCAGTTCCAGACGCTTCTGGTGCGGTCCTACGGGGCGGCCTACAGCGCCTATCGCCAGGTGAAGGTGGAAGTCTCGCCGCTCAAGCTGGCCGGTGGCGAAACCGACGTCACCGTGAAGTCCAAGATCCTCCTGCCGGGAGGCGCGCCGCCGGTCTCGGTGGACTACGCGATGAACTCAACCGACACGGGGTGGAAGGTCTACAACGTGGTCGTTGAGGGTGTGAGCCTTGTGACTACGTATCGCAATGACTTTGCCGCGCAGATCGAGCAGGGGGGCATCGACGGGCTGATCAAGAATCTGCAGGATCGCAACGCGAAGGCACTGCAGCCTGCCGCGGCCAAGAAATGATCCGGCGCGAGGGGGATCAACTGGTCGTCGAGGGTTCGGTCACGCTCGCGAACGTGATGCAGTTGATCGATGCCGGGTCGCGTGAGGTGCTTTCCGGCGCTCGGCGGGTGAATCTGGCGGGCATCTCAGAGCTCGATTCCGGGGCGCTGGCGATGTTGCTCGCCTGGCGTCGCACCGCCGTTGCCAGCAAGGCAGATCTCGTGTTCGAAGGGGTCGGGCCGGACCTCATCAGTCTCGCAGACCTGTACGGTGTCGAAGTTCTGCTCCCGCTGAATGCCGCGGCAGCCTGAGACGTGAGCCCAGCGGTAGAGATACGAGGCCTGAGCAAGCGGTACGGCAAGCTCCAGGCCCTGGACAAGGTCGACCTGCGCATCGAGCGCGGGGAATTCTTCGCGTTGCTGGGGCCGAACGGCGCTGGCAAGACAACGCTCATCAGCATTCTCGCCGGCCTTGCCCTGGCGGACGATGGCGAGGCACATGTGATGGGGCATTGCGTGCGGCGATCCTATCGCGAGGCACGCCGGGCGCTGGGCGTCGTGCCTCAGGAACTTGTGTTCGATCCGTTCTTCACGGTCCGCGAGACCCTGCGCATCCAGTCGGGTTACTTCGGGCTTTCGAAGAACGACGACTGGATCGATGAAATCATGACCCGCCTCGATCTGGCCTCCAAGGCGGATGCGAACATGCGGGCGCTGTCGGGAGGCATGAAGCGTCGCGTGCTCGTCGCCCAGGCCCTGGTACACAAACCGCCCGTCATCATTCTGGACGAGCCCACTGCGGGCGTGGACGTGGAACTGCGGCAGGGTCTTTGGCAGTTCGTGACCCAACTGAACAAGGACGGCCATACAGTCGTCCTCACCACCCACTACCTCGAGGAGGCGGAGGCGCTCTGTGCGAGAGTCGCGATGCTGAAGCAGGGGCGGGTGGTCGCGCTGGACACCACGAGGAACCTGATGAGGAGCGTCGCTGCGTTGCGCCTTCAGGTGTGGGTCACGCCCGACAGGCTCCCGTCGTCGCTCGAGAGCGGTGCCGTCAAGGGCGCTGACGGATCCTTCACGATTCCATTGGCGCGGCACGCCGACGTTGCGGATGCGGTGGTGGCCCTGCGAAGTTCCGGCCTGGAAGTGTCGGCCATGCGTATTCTCGAGCCCGATCTCGAAGAAGCGTTCATGCGGATCATGAGTCGACAATGACGGGGTTCCAGACGCTGTTGTACAAGGAGTTGCTGCGTTTCTGGAAGGTGAGCTTCCAGACGATTGCGGCGCCGATCCTGACCGCGATGCTTTACCTGCTCGTGTTCGGCCATGTTCTTGAAGGCCGGGTCGAGGTGTATCCGGGGGTTTCGTACACGGCCTTTCTCATTCCGGGCCTTGCGATGATGTCCTTGCTCCAGAACGCGTTCGCCAACAGTTCGTCGAGCGTGATCCAGTCCAAGGTCACCGGCAACATCATCTTCATCCTGCTCCCGCCGCTGTCGCATGGGGAGTTCTTCTGGGCCTATGTGATCGCGGCGGCCATTCGCGGATTGGTCGTGGGGGCCGGCGTGTTTGCCGTCACACTTTTCACCTCGGCTGTACCCTGGCCCAGTCCGTTGTGGGCGTTGACGTTCGCCCTCCTGGGCGGCGGCATTCTCGGCGTCATGGGGCTTATTGCAGGCATCTGGGCCGACAAGTTCGATCAGATGGCGGCATTCCAGAACTTCATCATCATGCCGCTGACGTTCCTCTCGGGCGTCTTCTATTCGGTGCATTCCCTTCCGCCGTTCTGGCAGGGGGTGTCCCACCTCAACCCCTTCTTCTACATGATCGATGGCTTCCGGTTCTCGTTCTTTGGCGTATCTGACGTGAGCCCGTGGCTCAGTCTGTCGATTGTTGGCGCCTGCTTCGCTGGCTTATCATTGGGCTGCCTTCAGTTGATCAAGGCGGGCTACAAATTGCGCCGCTAGGCCACTGACTTCCGGGGCTGCGTCTCCCGTCCGTTCGCGCGCAACGCACGATGCCCGAAGACATCGGGCGACCGACCCAGCCACTTTCCAGCCCAGACTTTCGGAATCCACCATGGTCACTCCAGAACAGGTCAAGCAGTACATCCGGGACAACCTCGCGTGCGAGCACGTGGAAGTCGCGGGAGACGGACACCATTTCGAGGCGGTGATCGTCAGCCCGGTCTTCGAGGGCAAAAGCCGTATCCAGCAGCACAAGGCCGTCTATTCGGCCCTGGGTGACCGGATGCGCGAGGAGATTCACGCACTGTCGATGAAGACCTTCACGCCGAAGGAGTGGGCGACACGCTAGGCAGTAGCGGGTCTGGCCGCCCTTGCCCTCCCCGGTTGAGGCGGCTTCCCACCGGTTTTCGGCATCGCCGGGGCGCTCCGCCGCCTGAATGCCCTTTTCCCCATTTCCCCGGTTACCGGCCGCGAGTACCCGCGGTGCCGGTAGCCCAAGACAAGACGCACCATGGACAGACTCTCCATTGACGGTGGTGTCCCCCTGATCGGGGAAGTCCGCATATCGGGCGCCAAGAACGCGGCGCTTCCCGTCTTGTGCGCGGCGATTCTCACGGCGGAACCGCTTCAGGTCGCCAACGTCCCGCACCTCAAGGATGTGACGACGATGCTCACCCTGCTGGGACAGATGGGCGTCGAGGTGTCGCTCCACGAGAAGCTGGAAGTCGGTCTTTGTGCCGCGGGCATCCATCAGTGCGTAGCGCCGTATGACCTGGTGAAGACCATGAGGGCGTCGATTCTTGCGCTCGGCCCCCTCGTGGCCCGGTTCGGTGAGGCAAAGGTTTCCCTTCCCGGCGGGTGCGCCATCGGCATGCGCCCCGTGGATCAGCACATCAAGGGGCTGGAGGCACTCGGTGCCGAGATCGCGATCGAGCATGGTTACATCCATGCGAAGGCGAAACGGCTGCGTGGCGCGAGGATCGTCATGGATCTGGTCACTGTCACCGGGACCGAGAACCTCATGATGGCCGCGTGCCTGGCGGAAGGGACGACCGTACTCGAGAACGCTGCGCGGGAGCCGGAGGTCGTCGATCTTGCGCGTTGCCTGATCGCCATGGGCGCCGACATCTCCGGCGCGGGCACGGATGTGATTACGGTGCGTGGCCGGGAGACTCTCCATGGTGCGTCCTACACGGTGATGCCGGACCGGATCGAAACCGGCACTTTCCTGGTGGCAGCAGCGGCAACGCGGGGCGACGTGCAGCTCCTGGGGGCTCGGCCGGACACCCTCGACTCCGTCCTGGCGAAGCTTACGGAAGCCGGGGCTGTGCTCACGTCCGATGCCGACACCATCCGTCTCGTCATGGAGGGGCGCCCGCGGGCTGTCAGCCTGCGGACGGCGCCATACCCCGGATTCCCGACCGACATGCAGGCGCAATTCATGACCCTGAACTGCGTTGCGGAAGGCACTGCGATGGTCACCGAGACCATCTTCGAGAATCGCTACATGCACGTGCAGGAACTGCGTCGGCTGGGCGCCAGCATCGACGTCGACGGCCACACTGCCGTGGTGAAGGGCGTGCCGGCGCTGGAAGGCGCCACGGTCATGGCGACCGATCTCAGAGCCTCTGCCAGTCTGGTGATCGCCGGTCTCGTCGCCCGCGGCGAGACCATCATCGACCGCATCTACCATCTCGATCGCGGGTACGAACGGATCGAGGAAAAGCTCTCCCAGCTGGGCGGGCGGGTCCGTCGTGTCGGCTAACGTGGTGTTTCGAGGCGAAGATTTCAGCCGGTAGCGGTTACAATCGACTTCCTTTGACTGGTCGGCAATCCGGTCCTCGCGCCCCGGTGCGGGGTCGACGAAATCCGACTGCATGGTTGCAGAGGTCGACCGACCGGCCGCCAGGCGTGGAGCAGGAGCTGCAGTGCAAGGCATCACCATAGCGCTATCGAAAGGGCGCATCTTCGAGGAAACCCGGCCTCTCCTCGAGGCTGCGGGGATCAGGGCGGCGGAGGATCCCGAAACCTCCCGGAAGCTCATCATCGAGACCAACCGTCCCGACGTCCGGATCATCATCGTCCGGGCTTCGGATGTGCCGACGTACGTCCAGCATGGCGGCGCCGACCTGGGGATCGCCGGGAAGGACGTGCTGATGGAGCACGGCGGAGAAGGGCTCTACCAGCCGCTCGACCTTGGAATTGCGCGTTGCCGGCTGATGGTCGCCGTGCGCGAGGGCTTCGATTACGCGCTCGCCGTGCAACAGGGCGCGAGGCTGCGTGTCGCGACCAAGTATCTGCAGGTATCTCGCGAGCACTTCGCGGCCAAGGGCGTGCATGTGGACCTCATCAAGCTCTACGGCTCGATGGAACTGGCGCCTCTGGTGGGGCTGGCCGACGCCATCGTGGATGTCGTTTCCAGCGGGAACACGCTCAAGGCGAATCGTCTAGTCGCCGTCGAAGAGATTGCCTCCATTTCTGCTCGCCTGGTCGTGAATCAGGCCTCGCTCAAGTTGGCGGGGACGAGCCTTCGACCCATCATGGACGCGTTTGCGCGTGCTTCGGCGGTGGCGACTTGAAGATTCGCCGTCTCGATACGAGAGCGCCGTCGTTCGGGTCAGAATTCGATCAGTTGCTGGCGTTCGAGTCCGCCATCGATCGGGACGTGGAGTCCCGTGTGGAAGCGATTCTTGGGGACGTGCGCTCCCGTGGCGATGAGGCTCTCCTTGAGTACACGCGGCGTTTCGATCGGCTGACCGCCGATTCCATGGCCGAACTGACCATCCCCGTCGCCGACCTCCGGGCCGCTCTCGAGTCCCTCCCCGCCAATCGGCGCACTGCGCTCGAGACCGCCGCGGAAAGAATTCGCCGCTATCACGAACGGCAGCGGGCCACGTCCTGGGAGTACCGGGAAGAAGACGGTACCCGGCTCGGCCAGTTGATCACGCCTCTCGAGCGGGTGGGCATCTACGTCCCCGGCGGCAAGGCCGCCTATCCGTCGACGGTCCTGATGAATGCCATTCCTGCGAAGGTCGCGGGGGTGTCCGAGATCGTGATGGTCGTGCCGACTCCGGACGGAGTGCGAAATCCGGTGGTCCTCGCGGCCGCCGCCGTGGCTGGCGTTGACCGGGTGTTCGCCATCGGCGGCGCCCAGGCCGTCGGCGCGCTGACGTTCGGAACCCGGTCGGTTCCTCGTGTGGACAAGATCGTGGGCCCGGGGAATCGGTTCGTGGCGGCCGCGAAACGCCAGGTGTTCGGCCGGGTCGGGATCGACATGGTGGCCGGGCCCTCGGAGATCCTCGTGATCGCCGATGGTACCTCGCCGCCTGATTGGGTCGCGATGGACCTGTTTTCCCAGGCGGAGCACGACGAACTGGCTCAGTCGATCCTGCTCTGCCCCAGTGCGTCCTACCTCGACGAGGTTGGTGCGGCGATGGCGAGACTGCTTCCGACCATGCCCCGGCGGGATGTGATCACCGCGTCTCTCGAGGGGCGCGGGGCGTTCGTTCTCGTCAAGGATCTTGCAGAGGCGTGCACGGTCGCGAATCGCGTGGCGCCTGAGCATCTGGAACTGTCCGTCGCGAATCCGAATGAGTGGCTGCCGGCGATCCGCCATGCCGGGGCTGTGTTCGTGGGCCGATTCTCGTCTGAGGCGCTCGGCGACTATTGCGCTGGGCCGAATCATGTCCTGCCCACGTCGGGAACAGCCCGATTCTCGTCGCCGCTCGGGGTCTACGACTTTCAGAAACGTACGAGCCTCGTCGAGGTGTCCGAAGCCGGCGCCCGTGTGCTCGGGCTGGTTGCGGGTGAGATTGCCGATGGCGAAGGGCTGTTTGCCCACGCGGCTTCTGCACGGATGCGCATCGATGGGTGATCGCCGCCCGGTGTCTGTCGACGTCCGCAACCACGGACAGGCTTCCCCGGAGAGCGTTCTTCGTCCGGAAGTGCTTGGCTGGAAGGCCTACCACGTACCGGACAGCGCCGGCATGCTCAAGCTCGATGCCATGGAGAACCCCTTCGGCATGGAGGCTTCCGTCAGGCAGATCCTGGCGGACGTACTGAGCAACGCGCCCATCAACCGATATCCGGACGCAGGGGCTGACGTACTCCGGTCGTTGATGAAACGAACGCTGGAGATCCCCGAGAGTGCCGAGATCCTGCTCGGCAACGGCTCGGACGAACTGATCCAGATCCTGTGCCAGGCCGTGGCGAGGCCGGGTGCGGTCGTGCTCGGCGTGGAACCCTCGTTCGTGATGTACCGGATTTCGGCCGCCATCGCGGGCGCTCACTATGTCGGGGTACCCCTCAGCGCGAACTTCGCGATCGACGAGAGCGCGCTGTTCCAGGCCATCGAAGAACACAGACCAGCGCTGATTTTCATCGCGTATCCGAACAATCCGACGGGCAATCTGTTCGACGACGACCTCATCAGGCGAGTCGTCGAGCGGGCGCCTGGTCTGGTGGTCGTGGACGAGGCCTACCACGCGTTTGCCGGAAAGAGCTGGATGCCGCAGGTATGCGCGTGGCCGAATCTGCTTGTCATGCGCACTCTGTCCAAGCTCGGGCTTGCCGGGTTGCGGCTCGGCTATCTGGTCGGCAGGCCGGAATGGATCGACCAGTTGGACAAGGTGCGGCTTCCCTACAATATCAATGTGTTGACGCAGCTTGCCGCCAAAGTGAGCCTGGAAAATCTGGGCGTTCTGCTGGGCCAGGCGAGCAGGATCGTCCAGCAGCGGGGTGAACTGATGACGGCGCTGAGCAGCATTCCCGGTGTTCACGTGTTTCCGTCAGAGGCCAACTTCGTGACGTTCCGGGTTTCGGGTGCCGTGGCTGTGTTCGAGGCGCTGCGCGAGAATCGCATCCTGATCAAGTGCCTGCATGGCGCGCACCCCCTTCTTGCGGATTGCCTGCGCGTCACCGTCGGGTCTGCCGACGAAAACTTGATGTTCCTCGATGCACTGCGAAGAATCACGAGTCTGGAGGTGTCCCGACATGGCGGATGAGATCCCCGCACAGGATGTGTCCCGCCGAGCCGAGGTGAAGCGCGACACCCTGGAAACTCAAATCCGGGTTGCTCTCAACCTGGATGGCACTGGCCGGTCCGCCATACAGACCGGCATCGGTTTCTTCGACCATATGCTCGATCAGATCGCGAGACATGGCCTGATTGATCTGGACGTCCATGCCAAAGGGGATTTGCATATCGATGGCCACCACACGGTGGAGGACGTCGGTATCACGATGGGCCAGGCTTTTTCGCAGGCGCTTGGGGACAAGCGCGGGCTAGTCCGGTACGGGCATGCCTACGTTCCCCTCGACGAGGCGCTGTCCCGGGTGGTCGTGGACCTCTCGGGCCGACCCGGCCTCGAATTCCATGTGCCGTTTACGAGAGCGATGATCGGCGGCTTCGATGTGGACCTCGCGCACGAGTTCTTCCAGGGGTTCGTGAACCACGCGAACGTGACCTTGCATGTCGACAATCTGCGCGGAGTCAACGCGCACCACCAGGCCGAGACGGTGTTCAAGGCTTTTGGTCGCGCTTTGCGGATGGCGACGTCGCGGGATCCGCGCAGCGCCGGCCAGATGCCCTCCACGAAAGGCCTGCTCTAGAACCCCTTCGACGGAAGCCCGGCATCATGCGCATTGCAGTGATCGACTACGGCATGGGAAACCTGCGTTCGGTGGCGAAGGCGGTCGAGCACGTCGCCCCCGGCGCCGAGGTGCTCGTCACCAGTTCTGCCGCCGAGGTGCTTTCGGCAGAGCGAGTGGTCTTCCCCGGACAGGGCGCCATGCCCGATTGCATGAGGGAACTGGACGCGCGGGCTCTGCGGCCTGCAGTCCTCGAGGTGGCCCGTACCAAACCGTTCCTGGGGATCTGCATCGGTCTTCAGATGCTTTTCGATCACAGCGACGAGGGGGATACCCCGGGTCTGGGCGTACTGGGAGGTGAGGTCCGCCGTTTCGGCTCCGAGGGCCTCATGGAAGATGCCGGGCGTCGCCTGAAGGTTCCCCACATGGGTTGGAACCAGGTCCGGCAGTCCCTCGCTCATCCCCTGTGGCAGGGCATAGAGAATCTGGCGCGCTTCTACTTCGTTCACAGTTACTACGTGGTTCCCGCCGATCCCGGTTCGGCAGCTGGCATGACGGACTACCCCCGTCCTTTCGTCAGTGCCGTTAGCACTGGCAACATTTTCGCGGTACAGTTTCATCCGGAAAAGAGCCACACCGCTGGCTTGAAGCTGCTTGCCAACTTCGTTAACTGGAACCCTTGGTCCGTCGGTGATCCGTCGCTGTCGGACCGGCCTTCCGAAAAGCGCTGAACGACCGCCACCCCCGCATCGCCCTGTGAGTCATCTGGGGCCCGCCGCCTGCCGAGGACACCATGTTGATCATTCCCGCCATCGACCTGAAAGACGGTCATTGCGTGCGCTTGAAGCAGGGCGAGATGGACCAGGCGACGGTCTTCTCGGAGGATCCTGGTGCCATGGCCGCCCATTGGGTGGCTCAGGGCGCCCGGCGTCTCCATCTTGTGGACCTCAACGGTGCCTTTGCCGGCAAGCCGAAGAACGAGGAGGCCATCAAGGCGGTTGTCGCAGCCGTCGGTGACCAGATCCCGGTGCAGCTGGGGGGCGGCATTCGAGATCTGGACACCATCGAGCGGTACCTGGATGACGGTTTGAGTTACGTCATCATCGGGACTGCGGCGGTGAAGACTCCCGGTTTTCTGCATGATGCGTGCTATGCCTTTCCCGGGCACATCATGGTTGCGCTCGATGCGAAGGGCGGCAAGGTCGCAGTCGACGGGTGGTCGAAGATGACTGGCCACGATGTCGTGGATCTGGCCCTGAAGTTCCAGGACTATGGTGTCGAGGCGATCATCTACACCGACATCGGCCGAGACGGGATGTTGTCCGGCGTGAATGTCGAGGCGACTGTGGCGCTGGCGAAGGCACTGTCCGTACCCGTAATCGCGAGCGGAGGAATCGCCGCGCTCGACGATGTTCGAAATCTCTGTGCGGTCGCGCATGAAGGCATTACCGGAGCGATCTCCGGTCGGGCCCTCTACGAAGGTACGCTCGATTTCACCCAGGCCCAGGCGCTGGCCGACAAACTCTCGGAATCCCCGTGAACCAGGGGCGAGTCGCGACCACACGGGCTCGGAGCGCTTGATGTCGCTTGCCACGAGAATCATTCCTTGCCTCGATGTGACTGGCGGGCGCGTAGTGAAGGGTGTCAATTTCGTCGGCCTTCGGGATGCCGGCGATCCGGTCGAAGTGGCCAAGCGCTATGACGACCAGGGGGCCGACGAACTCACTTTTCTCGATATCACGGCGAGTTCCGACGGCCGGGATACGATGGTCCAGGTCGTCGAGCAGGTGGCGGCCCAGGTCTTCATCCCCTTGACCGTCGGCGGCGGCGTGCGGTCTATCGACGACATTCGGCGACTGCTCAACGCCGGCGCGGACAAGGTCAGTATCAACACTGCTGCCGTTCAGAATCCGGATCTGGTTCGTGACGCGGCGGGACGTTTTGGCTCCCAGTGCATCGTCGTCGCGATAGACGCCAGGCGAGTGCCGGTAGACGGGCCTGCAAAGTGGGAAGTGTTTACGCACGGCGGCCGGCGCGCGACCGGTCTGGACGCTTTGGTGTGGGGGAGACGGATGCAGGACGCCGGGGCGGGCGAGATACTCCTGACCTCAATGGACCGAGACGGAACCAAGCTCGGTTTCGATCTTGAACTGGTGCGTGCCTTTTCTGATGAACTCGCTATTCCGGTAATCGCCAGCGGTGGCGTGGGGTCGCTGGAACATCTCTCGGATGGGGTGCTGGTCGGGAAGGCAGACGCTGTACTGGCGGCGAGCATCTTCCACTACGGCGAGTTCACCGTCGGTCAGGCCAAGCGGGTGATGGCGGAACGCGGCATAGAGGTTCGTGCCTGACATGAGCGACATGCGTGAGGCCTGGCTCGAAGAAATCCGATGGGGTGCGGACGGCCTGGTACCGGCCGTGGCCCAGGACGCCGAGACGGGAAGGGTACTGATGGTCGCCCACATGAACCGCGATGCGGCGCGGCTGACGGCGGAAACCGGCTTCGCGCATTACTGGTCGCGTTCACGATCTCGTCTTTGGCGGAAGGGAGAAGAGTCCGGGCACACGCAACAGGTCAGGCATATCGATCTGGATTGTGATGGCGATGTTGTCCTGCTGCATATCGTCCAGCAGGGGGGAGTCGCTTGCCACACTGGTAGGCAGAGCTGCTTTTTCCGAAGGCTTTCCGGGGATGCATGGTTAACGCGAGACGACGTGCTGAAGGATCCCGAAGAAATCTATCGGACAGCTGACAGGAGCGGAAAGTGATGGACCTGCAGGTGCTGCACCGTCTGGCTGAAACGCTGGAGGCCCGAAAAGGGGCTGATCCCGGCAGTTCTTACGTTGCTGGTCTCTACGCGAAAGGCGAAGACGCAATCCTCAAGAAAATCGGAGAGGAAGCGACGGAGGCCATTCTTGCGGCAAAGGGCGGTGATAAACTGCATCTCGTCCGGGAAACTGCTGATCTGTGGTTCCATTGCCTGATCATGCTGGCCCACGCTGGCTTGGGCCCAGATGACGTTTTGGCTGAATTGCGCCGACGCGAAGGAATCTCGGGGCTTGACGAGAAGGCGTCGCGGCCGCGGTGAACATGTTGAGGCAGGGTGAGGGTGCCATGAGTGAGGACGCGACTTGCGTGTTCTGCAGGATCGTCCGGTCCGAGATCCCCAGCAAGAAGGTCTACGAGGATGACCAGATACTGGTGTTCCACGATATCCAGCCGATGGCACCTCTGCACCTTCTGATGATTCCGAAGCGCCATATTGCGTCGATGGCTGCGCTTGCGGAAGGTGACGCTGGGTTGGTTGGCGCGATGATGGTGTTGGCCCAGCGGCTGGCGAGGGAAAACGGGTCGCCGGACGGTTTCAGGGTAATTGCCAATACAGGGACCGTCGGTCGCCAGGACGTTTATCATCTACATTTCCATCTGCTTGGGAGTGATCGTCCGCTCCCGGGTATGATCACAAGGTCTTAGCTCACAGGGGTGCATTCCCCGGGACTCGGAGGCAGGAATCATGGGCAGTTTCAGCATTTGGCATTGGTTGATCGTTCTTCTGGTGGTCGTCTTGATTTTCGGCACGAAGAAGCTCCGCAACCTCGGGCAGGATCTCGGTGGTGCAGTGAAGGGCTTCAAGGAAGGCATGAAGGGTGATGAAGCACCCGGGGCATCGGGAAAGCTGGAAGGTGCCGCCCCTGGACACACCATCGATGGCGAAGTGAAGGAAAAGTCCAAGGCCTGATCCGTCTTCATTGCCGGGGACAACTTAAGTGTTCGATATCGGCTTGTCTGAACTCATGGTGATCGGGGTCGTGGCGCTCGTGGTGATCGGGCCCGAGCGTCTTCCTAAGGTTGCCCGCACCGCCGGGCATCTCATGGGGCGGATGCAGCGGTATGTCGCGGACGTAAAGGCTGATATCAACCGCGAAGTCGAGATGTCGGAGCTGAAGGACCTGAAGAAGACAATGGACGATGCTGCGTCCACGATGAACGACGCGATGAATTCGCATGTGGGCGAGTTGTCACGCGAGATCAAGAAGACGGAAGAAGAGTTCAGTCGCCTTTCCAATCCGATGATGCATTTTGGCTTGGCTGGAGGCGCTGGGTCTGGGGCATCGTCAGCCGAGGCGGCTTCCGAAGCCAACGGTACGCAGATGGACCTTGAACTCCCTGCCCCGAGTCAAGGTGGTTCCGGTTCATCGAGCAACACTCCTGCTTCCGCGTCCAGTCAGACGGTCTGAGCGCTTGAGCGCTCCGCCAGTCCACTCTCGAAGGCGATTAACCGCGGTGCACGAGTCATGAGCGAGCCAGACTCTTTCCTTTCCCATTTGATCGAACTGCGAGATCGGCTCCTGAGAGCCTTGATTGCAGTGATCATCGTGTTTCTGCCCTGCTTTTATTTTGCGCCGCAGTTATACGACATCCTTGCCACGCCGTTGATGAGTGCGTTGCCCGAGGGAGCTCACATGATTGCCACTGGCGTCGTGACTCCGTTCCTGGTGCCGGTGAAGGTGGCGATGATGGTTTCGATTTGCGTCACGCTGCCCATCATTCTTTACCAGGCTTGGGCCTTCGTGGCGCCAGGGCTGTATGCGCACGAGAAGCGTTTCGTGCTTCCGCTTGTTGTAGCGAGTACTGCACTGTTTTTTGCGGGTGTGGCGTTCTGTTACTTCTTCGTGTTTGGCGTTGTGTTCAAGTTTGTTTACTCGATCGCGCCCAAAAGCATTGAGGTCGCTCCCGATATCGAGAATTACTTCAGTTTCGTGCTCGGAATGTTCTTCGCATTCGGGGTGACGTTCGAAGTGCCGATCGCCGTTGTGCTCTTGGTCAAGATGCGAATGGTGACAGTGGCAAAACTGAAGGAAATCAGGCCCTATGTCGTGGTCGGGGCATTCGTGGTTGCTGCTGTCGTAACCCCCCCGGATGTGATATCTCAGATCATGTTGGCCATCCCTTTGTGGCTCTTGTACGAGGCGGGAATCATCGTTTCCATGTTCATCGAAAAGCCTGCTCAGCAACAAGCGGAGACATCCGGCTGATCGTCGACGCCTTTGCGCGCGGCCACATTTGGCCCGCGGTCCTACTTGTCGCGCGGGTGCGGACGTTTGCCTACAACGATCGGTACTTGCTTGGGCTCCCCGTCCCGATAGATCGTGAGCACCGCAGCTTGACCTGGTTTGAGCCCCGCGATGAGGTTCAGCATTGACGCGGTGTCTGCGACCTTCCCGCCATCGACGTGCGTCAGAATGTCTCCTAGTCGGATTCCCGCCCGATCCGCCGGTCCACCGCGTAGCACGCCGGCGATGATCGTTCCCTCTGGCCGACTCATCTTGAACGACTCCGCGAGCTCCGCGCTCAGTTCCTGAACCTCCACACCGATCCAACCTCGCGTAACCGTTCCTGAAGTGATTATCTGCTCCATTACCTGCCTCGCAACGCTTGAGGGAATCGCAAAACCGATCCCCATGCTGCCGCCGCTGCGTGAGTAGATGGCGCTATTGATGCCGACCAGATTTCCGGACGTGTCGATCAACGCGCCGCCTGAGTTCCCGGGGTTGATTGCGGCATCCGTCTGAATGAAGTTCTCGAATGTGCTGAGGCCCAAGTGGCTGCGCCCCAGGGCACTGACGATTCCCATGGTGACGGTTTGCCCAACACCGAATGGGTTGCCAATCGCGAGCACAAGATCTCCGACTCGGAGGCTATCCGAGTCCCCGAACGTAATCGCGCCCAAATTCGGGCCGCTCGCCTGCAGGACTGCCAGATCCGTATCAGGGTCAGTTCCCACGATTCGCGCAGGTAGTTTCCGCCCATCGCTCAACGCAACCTCGATACCGTCTGCAGCCTCTACAACGTGATGATTGGTCAGAATCATCCCGTCAGCTGTTACGAGAACGCCTGACCCGAGACTGGAAACTCTTGACCCATCATCCTCCGAAGGATCGCCAAAGAATCGCCGAAAGAACGGGTCGTTCATCAGAGGATGACGAGCCCGCTTGGTCTCCTGCGTCGTGTAGACGTTTACCACTGCGCTCGCGGCCTTGGTCGCGGCAGTACGGAACCCCGGAAGGTCAGACTGAGTCGTGACTTTTGCGGCAGGGTCGGGCGGCTGCGGGCGGCTATCGTTTGCGAAATTTGGCGCCGGTGCCGGTCGTCCCAGCAACTCGGGACGCAATGAGGACAAGACGAAAAGCACGGCGAGCGACACCGTGACAGCTTGTGAGAATATCAGCCAGACTCTCTTCATCCGGAGTTCGAAGCGACGTTTCGGAAGTGGGTGGGGGGTGAGACGACGGCATGTTCTCGATTGACATCGCATTCCGCGATATCGTACCATCCAAATCTTACCCTTCATCGGCACCGATCTTCACCATGAAGACGTTTTCGGCAAAAGCAGAGACTGTAGAGCGGGAATGGTTCGTCATTGACGCGACGGATCAGGTACTGGGACGCTTGGCGTCATTGATCGCGCACAGGTTGCGTGGAAAACATAAGGCGATCTTCACGCCTCATGTCGATACGGGTGACTTTATCGTCGTCGTGAACGTCGACAAGATCCGCGTCACCGGCCAGAAAGCAACGCAAAAGATCTATCATCGCCACAGTGGCTATCCTGGGGGTATTCGGAGCACTTCGTTCGAGAAGATGCAGAACCGCTTCCCCAATCGCGCGCTTGAGCTGGCCGTTAAGGGAATGCTTCCAAAAGGCCCATTGGGTTACGCAATGGCCAAGAAGCTCAAGGTCTACGCGGGCGCGTCGCACCCTCATTCGGCGCAGCAGCCCAAGGCGCTGGCCGCTTAATCTAAGGAGACGGTTTTGGCATCTCAGCAGAACCTCGGAACCGGTCGTCGCAAAAGCGCTGTCGCGAGGGTGTTTATCCGGCCCGGAAAAGGTGAGTTTCGCGTTAACGGCAAGCATGTCGACGAGTTTTTCTCGCGCCAGACCGGAAGAATGGTCGTTCGTCAGCCGCTTGAGTTGACCAACCATCTCGGGACGTTTGATATCCATGTGAACGTCGCTGGAGGGGGCGAGTCCGGCCAAGCTGGTGCGGTTCGTCACGGAATTGCGAGGGCGCTAGTGGATTACGATGCGTCGCTCAAGCCTGCTCTGCGGAAGGCGGGCTTGATTACTCGAGATGCTCGAGAGGTGGAGCGTAAGAAAGTCGGTCTGCACAAGGCACGTCGTCGTAAGCAGTTCTCTAAGCGATAACGTCCAGTCCTTGTTGAAACAAAGCCGCCAATCTGGCGGCTTTGTTTTTTGTGTCACTATACGAACTCTTCGTGCAGTACGTCGCGCAAGAATGCGTCTGGAGATGTTCCGACGCGGGCAGTGCTTAGCGTACGCGCGGCATGCCGACTTTGGCGCGAACTGGCTAAAGCGGTGCAGTGATTGATTTCAGTGTTTTGCAGCGAATGGTGCCACAACGATGACGACAGGCAGCGACCTCTCCGCGCCACTTGAGAGTTTGGTGGGTTCTGGCACGATTTTCCGAGGAGACGTGGAGTTTTCGGGGGTGCTCAGAGTCGAAGGGAAAGTGGTTGGAGGGGTGTGGGGAGCGGGCCCGGGCGTGACTCGGCTGTGGATCGAAGATGACGCGAGCATTGAAGGGGATGTCCGCGTAGATCAGGCGTACATTGACGGTTTGGTTCTTGGGTCAGTTCGTAGTCTGGGTTTTCTGGAACTCGGCCCGAACGCTCGCATCCTAGGTAATGTGTATTACTCGCACCTGGAAATTCAACTTGGGGCTTCTGTAGGCGGTCAACTGGTACACGAGGAAAGCGCGGCGGCAAACGTGGTTTCGCTGAAACAGGTGTCAGCGGTTTTCGGGCCTTCTGACGTCAGCGATCACAATCCCTGAGTTTGTTGAATGTGGAGAGTCTATGTCAGTCGAAACTGAAGTAAACACAACGTCGGCGATCCTCTTTACTCACACGGCCGCCGCCAAGGTTCGAGCGCTGTTGGAGGACGAGGGAAATCCAGATCTAAAGCTTCGAGTGTTTGTATCAGGTGGAGGATGCTCAGGCTTTCAGTACGGATTTTCGTTCGAGGAGACCGTAGAAGAGGACGATACGGCGATCGAGACTGATGGCGTGCTCCTCTTGGTGGATCCGATGAGCTTCCAATACCTTACCGGTGCGGAAATTGATTTTCAGGACGGCGTTGAGGGATCTCAGTTTGTCATCAGGAATCCAAACGCGACCTCGACCTGCGGGTGCGGATCATCCTTTTCCGCCTGAGGGTAACGCGTATTGGTTTCAGGTGGTCAGATGAGTTCTGAGCCAGTCCAATTTCCTGAAAGACGACGGGTTCACTCCGTCGCGGCGACGTCAACAGTTCGGAGCGCGTTAAGCGCAGTCTGAGCGGCTAGAACCGAGTCACGGAAAAGAGCTCGCCGCGACGCCGGGACATCCTGACGTTGTTCTGCGGCATAGCGCGCCGGATCGACATGGGATCCGTTGACGTGGAACTCATAGTGCAAATGGGGGCCGGTTGACATGCCGGTCATCCCGACAAATCCAATAACGTCCCCCTGATGAACTCGAGAGCCTTCCGCAAGGGACGGGGGGAATGCCGATAAATGCCCATATAGCGTGCTAAACCCTCGAGCATGCTGGATAACCACGGTCTTTCCGTAGCCATTCTGCCAGCCGATAGACTTCACATATCCATCCCCGGTGGCTCGTACCCGAGAGCCTATCGGGGCTCCAAAATCGATACCCTTGTGCGCCCGCCAGACTTGCAGCACTGGGTGAAGTCGTACCGACGAGAAGCCAGAGGTCACCCGCGAAAACTCTATCGGAGACGTCAAGAAAACACGCTTCAAATTCCTGCCATCAGGCGAGAAGTACTCAGCCTTGTCCTTCTCGGCGCTGTCGAAGTGAAAAGCCTGGAGCAATCGTCCTTGATTCAGGAACTCGGCGGCGAGAATACGACTTGGACGCTCTTCCTCTCCTTCAATGTGCAGCACTTCGTATACGACCGAGAATCGATCTCCCGGCTTGATGCCACGCTGAAGATCCACTTGTTCTGAGAAGATGTCCGCGAACGACGACGCGATTGCATCAGGAACATCTGCATTGTCGGTGGCGGCGAAGAGAGAACTTACGATGGTTCCAGATTTCATTACAACGCGGCGCTGAACATCGCTTGCGACCGTGACTTGGGAGAATCCGCTACTGGTTCGATCCCACCGGAGACGGGCGCTGTCTCCTCGGAAAATTAGGCTCTTCAGAGATCCGGTGGCACTAACCAGTGCGGTTAGCGTGCTTCCAGGCGAAAGCACGATACCGCTTCTTGCAATGGCTGACCGGGCGAGAGTTCGTTGGCCGTCCGCATCTTCAATCCGAAGACGAGTGAACACGCTTGAAAGCGTATCGCCTCGCGTCACCCGCTCGGTTGTAGAGAAAAGTTGATTTTCCCCGAGATTGGTCACCACGGCTGACGAACCGGGCAACTCTTCCACTACGGTCTGAACCGCGGCTCGGAGATCCACCTCGGGAAATGTGGTGGCACGGATGGCCGCGACCACCCCGCCCAGCGGGACCAAGGAGGCGCCAAGCAGTATCCACATCCAGCGGCGACTGTGTTGCGAACTCTTCAAACGCTTTTTCCTAAGGCATTGATATTTAGAGAGAACTCGAGCAAACTTTGCGTTTGCTACGGATGCTTTTCCATTTGGTGGACATTTTAGCACGCAGAGACGTCCTAACTGCGTCGATGCAACTGTTTGGTTGCGAGACGGCATTGCCTAACAGATGCAATATCGGTCAGAAGAAACAATTGTTTAGGAAACCATGACGGCATTGTTGAGTGCTAGCGATCAGCTGGAACTGTTGCGGCTCGGATCTGAAGAGATTCTCGTGGAGTCGGAACTGGGAGAGAGACTTCGTGGCGGCAAGCCGATGCGGATCAAGGCAGGGTTTGATCCAACATCGCCCGACCTGCACCTAGGTCACACCGTCCTTTTGAACAAGCTTCGCCAGTTTCAGGCGTGTGGCCATCAGGTGATCTTCCTGATCGGAGACTTCACAGCAATGATCGGCGATCCAAGCGGAAAGAATACTACACGGCCTTCTCTCAGCCGCGATGTAATCGAAGCTAATTCAAAAACTTATCGGCAACAGGTCTTCAAGGTGCTCGATCCCGATTTGACGGAGGTGCGTTTCAATTCGATTTGGATGGATGAACTGGGCACCGCTGGACTCGTGCGACTGGCGAGCACCCATACGGTGGCTAGAATGTTGGAGCGCGATGACTTCGCGAAGCGCTACGCGGAAGGAAAGCCGATAGCGCTTCACGAGTTCCTCTATCCCCTTGTTCAAGGGTATGACTCCGTCGCGCTTCGTTCCGACTTGGAGCTTGGGGGCACAGATCAGAAGTTCAACCTTCTGGTCGGCCGTGAGCTGCAGCGTACCTTTGGCCAGCGCCCACAAGTTGTCATGACCTTGCCACTCCTGGAGGGGCTGGACGGGGTAGCCAAAATGTCGAAGTCGCTGGGCAACTACGTCGCGGTGGATGACGCCCCTGAAGAGATGTTCGGCAAACTGATGTCGATATCAGACACGTTAATGTGGCGGTACATAACGCTATTGTCTGCCGCACTCCCGGCAGAGATATCGCGTTGGCGTGATGATGTTGAGAACGGCAGGAATCCGAAAGATATCAAGGTGGCGTTCGCAAGAGAAATGGTTGAGCGGTTCCATGGTTCGGCTTCCGCGGACGCCGCAATGGCGGCATTCGATGCCAGATTCCGACTCAATGCGGTTCCAGAGAATGCGCCAGAAGTGTTTGTGGCGTGTTCGTCGAGTGGTCTTCCGATTGCGAACGTCTTAAAGGAAGCTGGTCTCGTGACGAGCACCTCTGAAGGTTTGCGCCTTCTGTCGCAAGGTGCAGTCAGGGTGGACGGAGATCGAGTGGACGACAAGGGACTTGTCTTGTTGCCCGGCGGCGCGCGAATTGTTCAGGTCGGAAAGCGAAAAATCGCCCGCGTAACCCTGTCGATTGCTGGCGCATCAGCGCCATAACTCACGGTGCCCAGAAAGTTTCGAAAGAGTATTGACCGATCGAAACAGAGCCGTATAATGCGCGGCTCTCCCAACGCGGGAACGCTCTTTAAAAATTCGAGAACAGCCGAGAGGTGTGGGCGCTGTTGAGATGAAGGTTGGCGCGAGCTGACTGGAGTCTGGCGAGGCGCTTGCACTGACG
>LNDV01000006.1 GCA_001464765.1 Betaproteobacteria bacterium Ga0077526 | reverse complement strand
GGACGAAGTGCCGACGGTAGCGCTGCAGGAGGTGGCGCATGGTCTCGCTCCGCCCCGAACACGACGAGGCGTTCTTGTTCTTGTGGGCTCACTCGATGAGGCCGCAATGCGGCCTCCGTCGGTGACTGGCGGGTACCAGGTCTCGCCCGGCACGTCACCGTCGTGAGGGAACTGCTGTCTACGCGATGCCATCCGTGCGACGACTGACCTGCCGCACGGTCCTGCCAAGACGGTCTACGACGACCCGCCCACCGCCGTCGACCGCCTCGAGCACCGCCAAGCCAAGAGCCCGAGGCCACCACCGAGGAGCGCCCACGTGCCAGGCTCCGGAATGGGCACGGCGGCGATCTGCACGCTCAGCGGCTCGAAGCTCACGGGGATCAATTTGCCGGAGGCACCCGCCACTCGGCCCACAATCTCGCCTCCGCTGATACCGATCTCGCCCTCACCCGCCTTCAGCGCCCGAAAGCGCACCGCGCCGATCCCGAAGTTGTCGTCCACCACCGCCGGGAAACTCCCGAACCCCACCCCGGAGAGTACGCCCGCCGCGGAGTCCACACTCCCGAGCTTACGCGCCGCGGCGAACCCCCACCGACCATCGATCGACACTGATTCGACCGCGAACAGACTCGCGTCAAAGTGAAGGGAGAACTTCTGGCCGCCGCTCACGTTGTCTATCACCTCCCCGGCCAGCGTCTGACCAAATCCCTCGCCTCGAACCGTCACATCAAAGCTCTCGCCAACCAATATCGGCGAACTAATGACCTCGAGGAACAGGCGCGGACCAGCGGCGAACGCTTGACCACTGGTCGCCAGAAGATAGCCGGCACACGCGGCACCTACAAACCACTCACGAACTTTCAATTCAGGTCTCCTGAAGCTCGATGACTATTCTTGTAACTGCTCTCCAACCCAAACCCACCCGATCCCCGAAGAGATCAGTGCATTCAAACTTCGTTACAGTCGGCACGCTCGACCTCTGCGAGGCGCCTGATTTGAACGGACATACGCCTTTGATCGCACACACCAACTTCCCACTGAATCTACAGCACGCAATGCGGGAAGGCAATCGCAGGCATGTTGCCGAATCCAATAGCAGAAACCCTTCCACATTTGCAGCAATTCAGTTGTCAGAGCAAATCCGCATGAGCGGGAACGATTTGCACGTCGACCGCACCGCCCAGCGATACGTCGTCAGTCACAGCCGATGCGATCGTCGCCTCAAGGTGAGCGGCCGAAGGCCCCGGCGCCATCCCGTACAACAACTCAAGCATCGATAAATCGCTCAAACCGACGGCCCCGTCGCCGTCGAAATCGGCATCGGCGTCATCCGTGCCGAGAGCCGACTCGAACAACGACAGGTCGATCAGATCCACCGTGAGATCCTGGTTCAGGTCGGCGTCAACGACGTTGCCGTAGCCATCCCCATCCGTGTCCCGCTGGTCCGGATTCGCCACCCCGAGCGCATTGTCCACGTCGTCGCCGACGCCATCGCGGTCAAGGTCGTAGGCCAGCCAGACACGGGTGGATGGCGCTTCGTCGACGTCAGAGACTTCCATCCTCACGACGCGACCGGTCATTGCACCACCGAGCGACCAGGTCGCTTGTGTACCGTCACTGGCCCCCGCCAGGAACCCGCCCGTCGTGCCATCCAGCGAAAGGTTGGCAAGGCGTGACCCGATGATCTGAATCGCGTCTCCCACATCGAACGCCACGAGGGTGTCGCCGGCCAGTCCCGCGAGGGTGTCTGCGTACACGTCCGGACCAGCGCCACCGAAGAGCCGATCGACTCCTGGACCGCCGGAGAGCGTATCCATTCCGTCACCACCCGACAGTGCATCGTTACCGTACCCGCCCCGCAGGATGTCGTCACCGCGACCGCCTTCCAGGGTGTCGTTGCCCGAGGCACCCAAGAGAACGTTGGGCAAGTCATCGCCGATCAACGTCTGGTCCGGCGCGGGCGCGATCGTGAGCTGGAATACCTCCGTGGCAACCGCCAAGTCCGCATCCATGGCGGTCACCGCTATCGCGTAGGTACCGATGTCGGGGCTCGATGGCGAGCCCGAGAAGGTCCGGGACACCACGTCGAACTGCAGCCACGCCGGCAGTGCCCCTCCTCCCTCCAACGCCCCGGAGTACGTCAGGACATCGCCGTCGACGTCGGTAAACGTGTCCAACGGAATCACCAGTGCCAGGGCCGAGTCCGCTGCGACCACCAGATCCGGGATGGGACTGACAACCTGAGGCGCGTTGTTGTCGCCGGCGATCCGGACGATCAGGTCAGGCAGCCCCGGTGCGAGTTCACGGTTGCCGGCGTTGTCGCGCGCCACCGAGTAGAACGCGTACGAGTGCCCGGGAAGCCCGACAAACACGCCACTGTTGAGCGTCGTGTCCGCGCGCCACGGCACGAACGCCCCCCCGTTGTCGGACACATAGATCGAGAAAGTCTCGAGCCCGGACCCCACGTCGGTCCCCGACCAACTCAGCGCCACCTCTGTCGCCTCGGTCTCAATCACGTTCGAGGCACCAACTGCCTGAGCACCTCGAGACATCGCGCTCTGCGGGCCCTGCGCATCGACCGTGTTGAAAATCGCCGGCGTGTCGATCGGCTCTTGCGTTGCAAAGATGATCGTGGCCTGCGCGTCGATCACCGCTCCCGTTGGCGCAGTCCCGATGGGCTTGATGAAGAGATTGGCAAAGCCCTCGCCAATCCCCTCCTCATCATTGGGCGGCAGGAACCCGATCAACGGATCCTGAGGAATCTCGCCGGTGAGCGGATCGATCGTCGTCAGCGTCCAGAACGCCTCGCGGGCCTGCACATCGATGCCCGCGACCACGTCCACCAGGAACCCAAGCGTCGATGTGAGATCGATGCGCCCGGTGTAGAAGGCGGTATCCCCCGGCAGGCTGATCCGCAGATCCCCCCATCCGAAATCCCCCAGCCGAAAGCTGTTCAGATCAAGATCCGCATCGATCGGAAGTGTGATGAAGACCTGTTGCGCTGGTGCCGTCGCATCGGAGACGTTTTCGAATCGAATGGTGTAGGGAAGTGGCGCACCGTTCCCGATCCACTTCTCATCGCCGAACCCTTCCGGTCCGAGAATGTCGTTGGGGTCACGCGGTCGGACAATCGCAATGCTGCTGAATATGGAACTCCCCGAAAAGCTATCTATATTCTTCTGAATCCACTTGGTGAATGCCCCCCCTAGAAACGTACCATCGAGCTTCTTCGCAAACTCCGCGAGACCAATGAGGTTCGCCTCTGGCTTCGATGGGCTGAGAACAAACGGCTGCTGAGAGACGCCAATGGTGAGATTTCCTATGTCTCTCGGAACCGCTTTGACAGTGCCAAAGTCGCCCGCAATCTTTGCGCCGAGGAGTGTCGCCTCTGCGCCTACGGCAACCCCGGCCTGCGCGCGCGCTTGTTGATCTATTCCCTTGTTAAGCGCCTCAAGATTTCTAGTATCTAGACCCTGATTTTTAACATCGACGAATTCTCGCAAGGTCGGCCCCAACGCCCCCGTGAAAGCGAAGATCGTTAACCCGACACTTACTCCGATCACTACTAGCGAACCCAAGATGTACAGGCCAGACGGATCTACGTAATCCAGCGGCGCGTTCGCGCCGTAGCTATAGAGATTCACGCCCCCATTCTGACCAATGGGATCCTCAGAGGTGAACCTTCCCTCCTCCGGCGCGTAAAACCTCGCCCGCATGAAGTCCAGGCCGTTGCCTTCGTCCATTACGCCCCACTGACCTACGTACTCGAACGGATTCGCGATCGTCTCCTGTGTCCGCAAGTTCTCCCCGTAGGGCAGGTACCGGTACTGGTTCACGTACGCGCCCGCCGCGTTCGTGAGTCCCGTCGTCGATCCGATCACATCGAACTCGTAGAAGGCCTCCGTTCCGTCGGCGCCGAGACGACTCTCGAGACCCCGCCCATGCACGTAGTTGGCGATGAGGTTCCCTGCCCCATCGAACTCCGCCTCTACGCTGCCCAGCCCCATGGGATCCAGCTGGTACTCGGTGCGCACGCCGTCATGCACGGTGGCCACCCGATTGCCCAGGGCGTCGTACTCGTACGTCCACTGGCCATCCGCGGTGGACACGCTCACCAGACGGTTCTCCTGGTCGTAGACGTAGCGAGTGGTCTGGCCTCCCTCGATCTTCTCGATCAGGTTCCCGTCGGCGTCGTGCCGATATGCGGTATCTCCCGCGGTCAGGTACTGGTTCAGGGCGTTGGTTGTGTAGGCGGTCTCGTCGCCGCTGTCAGTGACGGAGATCCGGTTACCGGCAGCGTCGTAGCGGTAGGCGATCTGGCGCCCATCGGGGAGGCTGACGTTGGTCAACTGTCCGATCGCGTCGTAGCCGTAGTAAGTGGTGCCCTCCAGGGTGGAGACGGAGGTCCGCCGGCCTGCAGCGTCATAGGTGTAGTCGAAGCGCGAGGCAACATCGCCGTCGGCCTCGAAGTGCACCAGATGCACGAGCTGCCCTGCGGCGTCGTAGTCGTACGTGCTGTAGGTGCCGTTGCCATTGTCCGAGCGCGACAGGCGACCATCGGCACCGAACTGGTAGGACGCCACGAGCGCATCGTCCCCGTCGCTCACCCGGTCCAGGCGGCCTTCGCTGTCGTAGTGGTAGCGGGTCTCCTGCCCCGCCTGATCGGTCATCGAGATTCGCCGGCCGGCACTGTCGTAGCCGTAGGACAGGAACCGACCGCTGGCATCGGTGACCTTGGTCAGCCGGTCCGCGCTGTCGTATTCGAAGGTGGTACTGCTGTCGGAGTC
>LNDV01000005.1 GCA_001464765.1 Betaproteobacteria bacterium Ga0077526 | reverse complement strand
CACGCCTGGCCAATACTGGCTGTATGCCCTGTTCGAGGATGGCGCGCGCGTCCCGCTGTTCGACTACGCCGACAACGCCGTGAGCGTGACGGCACGGACGCTGGGCAGCGAGGACGATGACCACCTCATCGGCACGCCGGGGATCGACACCCTGCGGGGCCTCGGGGGCAACGACATCCTCGAAGGACGGTATGGCGATGACACCCTGCTGGGCGGGTCGGGCAACGACCTGCTGTTGGGAGGTCTCGGTGCGGACACCCACATCGGAGGCAGCGGCGCCGACGAGATCGGCGGCAGTCTCGAGGACCTCGATGGTGATCGAATCACCGACTACGGTCTGGGCGATGCCATCCGCGTCGATGGCGTGCGGCTCGACTCCTGGACCTACGCTGCCACCAGCGGCGCTGTGCGCCTCGGTCCCGAGACAGGTGTCAATGCACAGCTCAGGCTACCGGTCGGGTTGAGTCTCGCGAAGTTCCGTCTGGAGGCGAGCGCGGCGGGGAGCGAGGCACCATGGACCCGGCTGGTGTACGGCGAGGACGCCGATGGGGACGGGATCGAGGACAGTGCGGACAACGCCCTGGGGGTAGCCAACCCGGACCAGCGGGATACCGATGGCGATGGCTACGGGAACGTCGTGGACGCGGATCTGAACCAGGACCTGATGGTGGATCTCATCGACCTGTCGCTATTCGAGGAGGCGTTCGGGACGGAGAGCGCGGATGCGGACTTCAACGGCGACGGGGCGGTGGACCTGTTCGATCTGTCGATGCTCGATGCGCTCTTTGGGCAGGCACCGGGGCCTTCGGCGTTGCATCCGGTCGAGACGTTGAGTGCAAGCGAAGCCTACATGGATCCGTTGTGGACAGCCTCGGTGCAGGGTGTCGGTGCGGAGGAGGCGCTCCTGTAGCTCTTCCGGGAAACCTGTGCGTAGGTGCGCTTGAGTTGTTAGTGGTCGTCCAGAGCGGTTTCAGAGTTGAGGTGCACGACCGCGACGCTTGTCTTGTGCGCGTCGTATCGGAGGATGAACCGCGAACGAATGCTTGATTCCACCTCTCATCACGTAGCTCAAGGGAAGCGACCAACACCCTGAAAGCCTGAGGTGAACAGGAGCAAGGCCCGGGTTGCATGCACCGCCGGGGCGTGGTCGCACCGATCCTCGCAGAGGTCGCGTTCGGTTGCATCCGTTGGACGGCAACTTGCACTTCATGCACCCAGAGATGTGCATTCCCATCCTTCGGAGAAGTAGGTGACATACTCAAATGAATTGATCAGCGATCGAATGCCATACCAGTAGAAGGCTGCAAGCAAGACCGCAATGGATGCAATGAACGCCCTGCTGTTTGAGGCAATCCTAAATGGGAGGCGAGATGCGTACCGGAATTCTATTCATTGATTGCTCGATTCAGGAAAGGTCGATTCTGCTGGATGCCGTCTCACCGAATCTTGATGTCGTGTGCATCCACGGAACGGAAGATGGCCTGTCTCAGATTGCTGCCGCGCTGCGAGGGCGCTCCCACCTGAATGAGATTCACATCGTGTGCCACGGGAGACCGGGTGAGTTGTGGTTCGGCCGAACCCCGCTGACTTCTTCCAATCTCGAAGAGCACAGATCTACTCTGCACGAGATCCGAACCGCTCTGGCCGATGATTGCGTACTGAATCTGTTCGCGTGCGAACTGGCAAGTGGCGGCGGTGGGAAGGCGTTCGTCGACGAGCTGACCCAGATCCTGGATGTCGAGGTTCATGCCTCGAGCCGGATTCTGGGTTCGAACCGTGGTGAATCGAACTGGCAGCTGGAGTACGGCGACCGGGTTGGGAGCAATCGGGGGCCGTTCCAACGAGAAAAGGTCCTCGCATACCGACACGCCTTGACGCCGGACGTCGCCAACATTGTCTCCGGACCAAAACTGCGCGTGAGCGAGGAAGCCTATGGGAACAACAATCTGGATGTTCTTCGCATTGTTCCGCTAAATGCGCGGAAGATCGTTGTTGTCGGCACCCATGCGCCGGACGGGGCGAGCATCGTGCCGTTCGACATCGGCACCGGTGCCGTATCGATCGATATCCCTGTGTCCGCGACGCCGGCGAACTATCAGATCCGTCCGGACGCGGCGGCTCTTTCTGACGATCTGTTTGCGATTTCGTGGGATTCCTGGGAATCGGGCCGGACCGATGCACCCGACGCAATGGTCCGACTCGTCCGGGCCGATGGTACGTTCGCAAGTTCTGAGTTCCGGGCATCAGAAACGGCCGTCGGCGCTCAGGCATTCAATCGAATTGATGCGCTCTCGTCCAACGACTTCCTCGTAACATGGGATCACAACGGGGTCATCGAAGGACGTGCCTTTGACGACACGGGCACTCCGCTCGGAGCTCAGTTCGACATTAGCGGCCAGGGAGCATTTTTCCGACGCGAAGTGGCGACAAATGCGTCCGGTACGTTCGCTGTGACTTGGAGTGACCAGCAACAGGGATCGACTGCCCAGGACATCTACGTCCGGACAGGAACAAGGAGCGGTCCGGAAGGTACTTTCCATCAGATCAATGACACCTCGGGACCTGACATCCTTCCGCAGGTCAGTGCAATCGATGACTCCACATTTATGGTTGTGTGGGAGGGGACTTCGCCGGGACGCAATGGGCTAGATGTGTTCGGGCGGCGAGTTGACTTGTCCGGAGCTCCGCTCGGTCCGGAACTCCTCATCAACCGCCAGCACCGCCAGGGAGATCAGCACGACTCACAAGTCGTGCAGATATCGGAGTCGCAGGTACTGGTGACCTGGATTGACGACAACGATAATCAAGTATTCGGGAAAATCTACGGGGCAGATGGTCGGAGTTCCACGGACGAGTTCCCGATCAGTTCCAATCCACTGGGAAGTAAGGCAAGCCAGCGCGCCACCTCCCTAGGTGACGGCACGTTTGTCGTGACGTGGGAGCTGGCCGGGGATGGATCACTTCACGCGGGAATCTATGCACAAATCGTTACCAACGAGGGACGCTTTGTTGGTGGCGAGATTCCAATGCATGCCAGTGAACGAGCGGGCGCGTCCTCTCCGTTCTGGCACCAAGTGGTGTCAACGGTGCCAGGTACGTTCACGACCGTGTGGAACGAATATGGCACGGGCGGCACCCACGCGAAAACCATTGGCACGGGTGTGGGCTATCACGGCAATGAAGATCAACTGCTGCCATTGAGTGGCGTATCGGTGAGCGCGCCAGGAACGCAGATCGTTTCCGTAGAGCTGACGGTGCAGTCAGGCGTGCTGGACATCGACTTGGCAGGTGACGCCACCCTGTCTGGTGGTCGGGCCGGATCGGGGCGGCTAGTTGTTTCCGGCGGTGTGGCGGACGTGAATGCCAGCTTGGGCACGCTGAACTACAAGGGTGGCGCGGACTTTTACGGTGTGGACAGCCTGAGTATTCGGAGCGATGCACTTGGTACCACGGATCGCGATACCGTCGCCATCACGCTGGCTGCGGTTGATGATCCACCGCACGTTTCTGTGCTCGCACCGGGTCCCGGGTTCCAGGTCAATGCAACAACAGCAGGTCATCAGTATGGTAACGAAGCCATCTCGTTTTCAGATGGGACCTTCGCCGTCGTATGGACATCGGAGGGTCAAGACGGAAGCGGGTCAGGTGTGTACGGAATGATTCGCGACGCCCTTGGCGACCCGCATAGCGTCGAGTTCCGAGTCAACGTCACCACCGCTGAAAATCAGCTGAATCCGCAGATCGCCTCTGTGGGAACTGACCGTTTCGTCGTCGTCTGGGAGTCGGAAGGGCAGGACGGAAGTGGCTCCGGCGTATACGCAAGACTGTTCAATGCCCTCGGCCAGCCCCTCAGTGAAGAGATCCGCGTCAACAACTTCGTGCCAGGCGATCAAGGCCAGTCTCAGGTTCATGCGCTCTTGAGCGGGGACTTTCTCGTCAGCTGGGTTTCGGCTGGGCAGGATGGAAGCGGTGGCGGGATCTACGCCCAGCGATTCGGTGAGAACGCACAGAAGATCGGCGATGAGTTCAGGATCAATGCAGTCACGGTGGGTGACCAGGGTCGTCATCTGATCGAGGTGGCGGACGACGGCTCCTTCATTGCCTTGTGGATGTCGGACGCGACTGCGGAGAATGACGCCTTCGTGGTACGTAGGTTCTACGCGGATGGCACCCCTGCATCAGGTGAGGCGCGCATTGAGCTCCATGGTGGAAACGTAGGCAACGTCACGCTTTCGTCATTGACGTCACTGTCGGATGGTTCGTTCCTGCTCGTATGGGAGGAGGGGGTCGTTCGCGGCGAGGCCGATGCAGAAATTGGAACCTATGCCCGCCACATCGGTGGAAGCGGCGAACCGCTGGGCGCAATGATGGAAGTGCTGTCGCCATCATATGCATCCACCAGTTGGCGGACCCACTCGGTCGTGCCCAGCACTGATGGAAAGGCGCTTGTTTTCGTCAATTTTCCGTATGACGTCGATGTCCCGGGATCTCTCGTGTCGGTGTACGAATCGCGACTGGACGCCATTTCCGAAGCGGTGGTGTTCAACGAAGACTTTCGGAATGTGTCCGGGACCCTGTTGAGCACCGACGCGATACTGATCAGTGATGTAGTGACGAATGCAGATGGCTCATTTCTATATGGACAATTGCTCGGTACGCAAGGAGAAAAGCTGTCTGATCCGTTCTGGGTGTCGCACTCCAGCGAAATCAAGCCGAACGTGCGGATCATGCCGGGTTTCGACGAGGGTGTGGTTCTCCTATGGAACACGCTCGGCCAGGATAGTGACGGTCTGGACGTGAACGGGCGAGTGTATGGCCGAGGAGTCGTCGGGAACTATGAGGCGGTTGAAGATGAAGTGTTGGCAATCGTTGGTGTCACGGTTGGTGACGACTCCGAAGTCGTCACCGCAGGCGTCTCCGTGGCCCACGGCACCCTGCAGGTGGTAGCGTATGGCGAAGCAGAAGTGACTCGATTGCAGGGGCTCGAGGGTGTCTCTCTCTTCATTACGGGGTCCGTGAAGGACGTCAATGCGACACTGTCGACCTTGACTTACCAGGGCAATGCTAATTTCGATGACTTTGACATACTTTACGTATCGGCAGGGTCTGGGATCGTTGGGACAATGCCAGAAGCGGGCGCCCCAATTCACTTTGTTCCCGTGGACGACGCATTGCTGCCGGGTGCGCCATTGTCTGACCAGTATGCCGCCGTTGGTGCAGAGTTTCAGTGGCAAGTCGATCGGGGCGCCGTGATCGATGTCGATGGGGACGCCATAGTTGCTGCGAAGCAGGTCAACGGCGACCCCTTGCCGGACTGGCTAACATTCAATGCTTCGCAGTGGCAGTTTTCCGGAATGCCGGGGGATGGCGATGCGGGATTTGTCGATGTCGCGCTAACCTTCTCTGATGCCACGTCGCACTGGACCGATATAGTTCGAATTCTAGTTGTCGTTGGAGTCGAGGTCGCCGGAACCGATGACGGGGACGTGATTGTGGGGACGGAGGTCACTGACAGGATCTTCGGGAAGGGAGGGGACGATCGGCTTGTGGGGCTCGGTGGAAACGACATCATCGATGGCGGCCCGGATCAGGACGAGATTTTTGGAGGCCTTGGCCGCGATGTACTGTCGGGTGGATCAGGTAGCGATGTATTCGCCGGAGCGTGGACTGAGCTGGATCAGGACAGAATCGTGGACTTCAGCGTGGGAGATGCTATCAGGATTGACGGCGAAACCATTGGGCCGTGGGGCTATGACCCATCGGGGGCCTTCTACCTGGAATTGTTGAGTCGAGACTTCCAGCAGATTCAACTGCAACTGCCGGCGGGTCTCGACGCATCGTTGTTCCATGTGGAGTCCGGTGTCACAAGTGATGGCGTCAGTTGGAGCGCACTCGTGCTGGGTGAGGATCGTGACCATGACGGCATCGACGATCGGACCGACAACGCTCTGGGAGTCGACAATCCTGATCAGAGAGACAGCGATGGCGATGGATTCGGCAACATTGTGGATGCCGACCTGAGTCAGGATTTGATTGTGGATCTCGTCGATCTATCCTTGTTCGAGGACGCGTTCGGTACTGAGGACATGAATGCAGACTTCAATGGCGATGGGGGCGTCGATTTGTTCGATCTATCCCTGCTCGATTCAATGTTCGGAGCGGCACCGGGGCCTTCCGCGTTTCACGTTCCACTGCTCGCCCCGCTTGGAGATGGTCAGAGGTGGGAGTTGTTCGTCGCTGAGACTCTGGCTCTAGACGTAGATCATGCAACATCCGCCGCGCTGCTTTAGTCCGAATTGGTTGACGGATTGGGTAGGCTGGGACTTGTGTCGGATGGCATAGCTCGGTGATCGATGCGGCAGGTTGTTGACAAGGGGGATGGTGTATTCGCATTGCTGACGGTGAGGTGAGGCGAACATCGATCGGCGTCTCTGGGCAGAAAGTCGTACTGCGCGCTGAAGCAGACCTGTCGCACGAAGTCATCACTAACTAGGGAGCGCGAGTGGTGAGGGGCCGCGGCGAGTGAGAGTGGTCTCAAGGCGCGGGAGGTCGAACGCTAGTATTGGAGATATGCGATCTGTCTTTCGCACGAGCGCCCCTAGCCAAAAACAGGAGACCCCCCGGCTCTGCCGGGGAGACAGTAGAAGTTTGACGTATACGGGAGTCCATCGAAGACACTCGACCGCGTGAGCCGCCAAGCACACGCAGAGGAGCATCTCGATGGACGAGAAGGAGAGTCTGAGTCACCCGAAGTGGGAGTGAAAACACCATGTGGTGTTCATCCAGAAGTGCCGTCGCAGGACGTTGTACGGGCAGCTGCGACAGCACTTTGGGGAGCTGTTTCGCCGACTCGCGATGCAGAAGGAGAGCCGAATCGAGGAAGGGCATCTGATGAGCGATCACGTGCACATGATGATCGCGATCCCGCCGAAGTACGCAGTGTCGCAGGTGGTGGGGTACATCAAGGGAAAGAGCGCAATCCATCTGGCGCGTGTGTATGGGGAGCGAAGGAGGAAGTTCGTGGGGCAGCATTTTTGGGCCCGAGGGTACTTCGTCTAGACGGTCGGGCGAGGCGAGGCGAGGCGAGGAGTTGATCCGAGCGTACATCCGCCACCAGGAGGATGAAGATCGGAAACTCGACCAACTGCAGCTATGGCGATGAGAGGCCGCCGTTGCGGTGGCCGAAAGCAGACGGGGCCGCGTTAGCGACCCCGCACAGCCGCTTTGAGCGGCTCACAACCTAAAGCCCCCGGTTTTGCCGGGGGATTCTTACGTGTCGTCAACTGGATCGAAGATCTCGATGAAAGTGAGCGAAACCGCGCCCCGCGAATGCCACAAGATGGGCAGGTCTGTAGCGGAGACGATTGTCTTTAGAGCCGAGGTGTCGTTACGCGATCTGCCGGAATAGTCTGGAGTCTCGGTTTTCGCGAAATTGAGTTTCCCCGCCGGCCCGCGCCCTGGGGCGGCGGCTTTCCTTGTGCCGCAGAGGAGTAGCCACCATGGTCAATCGACTGATCCATCGTTTCGTCAACAAGCTGTCTTTCGCCTTTGTTCTCCCGGTGTTCGCTTATGCAAACTCAGTCAACACGGTCACGGCTAACATCGACGACATCGGTCAGATGGATGTCGAGACACTGACTTGGGGAGCAAGCACTCGTTCGAGTGCCGGGCGACCCACTGCTGTCCTGCTCGGCGACATCCAATGGTCATCGCCAGTCGATGAGTCAGCGCCAGCCATAACGCGCTCGTTCCTTACCGGAAAGCACATCGTCACCACCGATCACGAAGTTGCTCGCTCTGGTAACTCAAGACCTGCTCCCTATCTCTCGATCGTGACCAAAAACACCCTGGTGAGCGCTCTGACGTTCTCCGAGGACCACATGTCGGTAGCAACAAGCTACGAAAGCGTCACATTACGCTATGACCCGCAAGCACGGGGGCTTACAGGGAGGGTGCTTGAAGCAACTTACGACACCGGGCGGGGGATTGGTACGGGAACCGCAACGAATCGTGCCACAGCGTTCGTCGGCGTTGCGCCCGCAGCGGACCCCGGCGGGGCGACGAGCATCTACGTTCGTTGGGGCGGAGCCATCGACCCGATTGCGGGTGAGAGCCAGACCGCAGGATACGAAAACTGGTCGCGGATCGACACACTGGAGTGGGGCGGGCAAATTGTGGCTGTCCCCAATAGGCCAGGATCCACTATGCCGATACTTGAGGACCTGGCGTGGACCCAGGCTCTCGAGGGCTCCGACGTTGCTCTCGCAACGCGAATGTTCAGGGCGGTGCCAGTCTCGACGGTTACGGTCGAGTACGTCAAGGATGCAGGTGCTGGACCAGTTACGTTCATGCAGTACGTCCTCGGAGACGTCCTCGTAAGCGACCTTGAGTTCACCGTCGGTGCTGCCGCGGCGGCTCGAGTCGACGGTAAGTTGAACGTCGGAAGTTTCCGCCAGACCGTATGGAGCATCCTGGAGGACGGGACGCGCGGGGAGGCAATCTCCTTCGGATACGACTACATCACGAGAAAGGAGATCGTCGGTCCGTCTTCGGTGACTGTGGCAGGCTTCGGCAGCGGGAATCTCGCGCCCACGACCGTTGCAGTGCCCTCGGTTCCGGAACCCGAGACGTGGTGCCTTCTCGCAGTAGGATTGGCCATGGTCGGTGGTGTCGGGCTGCGGCATAAGGTCACAATGTAAGCTCTCTTCTGTGTGGTCGCACGAAAGACTGAACCGCGGAGACCCAGTGTTGTGAGGCAGGCCAACATGGCCTGCTTAGAAGGTCCTCGGGGGTCCTTTTCTTCGTTATCAGTCTATGCAGAGGCGAGCGCCCCGGCTTTGCTCTGAATTGCTCTTTCCAGTTCCGCCGGATGAGTTCGGCCACCCTCATCGCCGGATCGGCGCTCACTCGGTAGCGCGTCGACGAGGTAGTCATTCGGGTCATGCATACCGATCGCGGTAGTCAGCGCGCCAGCAAGTCGTACCGCGCGCTGGCGCAAGACTACGGGATGAAGGCGTCGATGAGCAGCAAGAGGCGATAGGAGCGTCAACGTAGGGACCTTGCAATCAGCGGTGTTAGCCGGGGTTGGGCCTGTCAGGTTTTCTGTGTGTGAGGCAGTTGGTTGATTCGGACTACGGGTCAGTGCCTCTTTCCTGCCAACGCACCTGAGGCGTTCCGGGTGAGCCATGTGTACATGGTCATCTGCCCGCCTGGGCTGGCAACGTGAATCGCTCTTCATAGAGTATCGCGAACTGATTCATCGCCTCGCGCCATTCCCTCGCCGCGCGCCCCCAGTCGGCCGTGATGTTGCGCAGAGCCAGCCAAAGCAGCTTGGTAGCTGTGACCTGCCTCTTTTTCGAGGTCCAACGATCACTTGAGACAATGGCTGGTCTGAAGTGCTCCGCGAACCTGAGCCAAACGAAATGCTAGTTTTCGGAGTTCATGCGGCTTGGGGAATCTCCGAAGCCTTTGTTTGCCGGAGAAACTCAGCCGGCGAAACGTTTCCGAGAGCCATGTGAGGCCGGCTCTCATTGTAGTCCTGGCGCCAGAGCTCAATCAGCGCCTTGGCTTGCTCCAGGGAGTCGAACCAATGCACGTTTAGGCATTCGTCGCGCAGTGAGCCGTTGAAGGTCTCGATTTGGCTGTTGTCGGTCGGCTTGCCGGGACGGCTGAAGTCCAGGCGCACGCCGTGGTGGTAGGCCCAGAGGTCCAGGGTGCGGCCAGAGAACTCCGAGCCGTTGTCGACGCAGATGTAGCCAGGCTTGCGGCCCAGCTTTACCAGCCCGTTCAGTGTCGCGACTACATCTTCACCGCGCAGGCGTTGGCCCACGGCGATCGCCAGTGCTTCGCGACTGAACACATCCACGATGGTGAGGGCCCGGAACTTTGTGCCGCTCGATGTCTGGTCCGCCACGAAGTCCATGGCCCACACTTCGTCCGGCTTGCCCGGTGACGCCCGTCGGGCTCGTGTAACCAGCATCTTTCGACGCTTGGGCAGCTTCGAGCGCAGCTGCAGTTTCTCCTCGGTGTAGAGCCGGTACGTTCGCTTTCGTCCGTGCGTCCAGCCCTCTCGCCTCAACAGCACGTGAAGTCGTCGGTAACCGTATCGCACGCGAACCTGGGCCAGCTCGCGCAAGCGCTGCCGCAATTCGCCGTGTTGCCGCTTCACCGAGACATAGCGATGGCTGCTTCGAGACTGCTTCATGTTCGCGCCGATGTATTTCTGACCCACGGGGGTGCGGCCAAAAACTTGGACTGATTAAGCGGCGATCCCCAGGCTCCTGCGGTACGCGGCGGGGCTGAGGCCGCCGAGGGAGAGCTTGATCCGCGTTGTGTTGTACCAACGTATGTAGGCGTCCAAGGCCGCAACGAACTCGTGGATGGTCGTCGATAACCAATCTCGCTGGAAGAACATTTCGTTCTTCAGGCGACCGAAGAAGCCTTCGCATGCGGCGTTGTCTGGCGAGCATCCCTTTCTTGACATCGAGCGAACCAGCTTCGCCTCAGAGATCCGGCTCAGCCAGCCTGGCCACCGATAGTGGCCGCCACGATCCGAATGCACCAGGGGTCGATCGCCGCTGGCAGCAACCTTTTCGATGGCGGCGTCCAGCATCGTGTTGACCAGTTCTGCGTCCGGTCGCGTGCCAATGGACCAGCTGACGACCATGCCATCGAAGCAATCGACCATTGGCGACAGATACACCTTGCCCGCCGGGATCTGGAACTCGGTGATATCGGTGAGCCATTTCTCGTTCGGTGCGCCGGCACTGAAGTCGCGGTTCAGCAGGTTATCGGGTGCCGGACTGATCTCGCCCATGTACGAGCCGTATCGACGACGCTTGCTCGTCACGGCCATCAGGCACTCCTGCTTCATTAGTCGTCGCACGACTTTCTCCGAGACGTGCACGGACTGATCGCTCAAGGAGGCTTGGATACGCCGGTATCCGTAGCAGCGGTAGTTTCGCTCGAAGATGTCCGTCATGGACTGACGTACCTCGGCGTACTTCTCGGGCACCTGGAGACGGGCCCGATGGTAGAAGTAGGAGCTGCGTGGCAAGCCCACTTCGCAGAGCAGTTCCGTCAGCGTGTAGTCCTGTCTCAGGGCATCAACTAGCTGCGTCTTCTCACGATTCGTCAGCTGCTGCCGGTCGATGCCCAGTTCTTCCTTTAGGAGTTCATTCGCCTTCTTGAGCACGTCCTTCTCGAGCTGCAGGCGTCTGATGTCTCGCTGAAGTGTCTCAAGCTGCAGCTTCGGGTCGTCGCGATCAGGATCCGCCAGGGTGTCTTGCGAGTGTTTCATGGGTGCAGATGCGTCGTGGCCGAGTAACTGATTCTTCCACTTATACAGTGATCCCCTGGACACGCCCACATCATCAGCCACGGCCTGTGCGCTTGCTGTTCGCATACATAGGGCGATCACAGCAGACTGCTTTGCTTCAGACGTCCGCTCCTGAGATCGACCAACGACGCGCGTGCGGCTGTGCGGATGCAGTTCTTGGAGCCATGCAGAGAGCACCGGCCTCGATGGATAGCCCAGTGCCTTGACCGTAGCCGCGATGCAGCGGCCGTGCTCCAGGTAGTGCCTGACGGCGCGCTCCTTGTGCGCCCGCGAGTACCTTGGCTGGCGAACGTAGCCGGCGGGTAAGTCGAGGCGCTGTTCGTACTCGCGATACCAGCTCTTGAGCGCGTTCTTCGTCGGGTAGCCGAGCTGACGAATGGTCAAGCCGACCCGTCTGCCTAGCTTGATGTAGAGCTGCACCGCCCGACACCGGTCCTCGTATGAATACATGAACTACCCTCCAAGGTAGTCCAAGAAATCGTCCGCACCCCCGGTGGGTCAGTTTTCGGTCGGCGTCAACAGCTCTTGGTGAAGTTGGCGGAGCGAGCTGGTGACGGACACCCAGAGGCGCTCTCCGAGGTCGTCAGGCGCTCCGTGGACGGCCCACGAAGGCCGACAACCGAGGAGCCGCCGATGTGACACCCAAGAACTGCAGCCAACTCGCGGAGTACACCCAACGAAGAAGGAGAAGGTGCGTATGGACCCATACACGCAGGTCATGAGTGAGCCAGGGAGGGAGAAGCTGGCGTACGTGCATCAACGACGGAAGGAGTTGATGGATCTCGCCAAGTCGCTTGAGATTCCCCGAAACTCGAAGGTCATCCTGGAGAATGAACTATTCCGGCTTGAGGCGATCGAGAACGCCCTGATGTGCCGCTACGGCACGCTCGGGCGGTCGTACCGGAAGCCGTCGAAAGCGATGCTTGATGAAGTGGCATTCGAAACGGAGCGCATGTACCGGACTCGATACCCAAGGCTAGAGGACGTCCGCGATCAGGCTTTGCATGTCGCGGCGACAGGGAATCTGCCGAAGGAGGACTTGAGCGTCTCGCTTGCCGTCGAGGCGGCACTACGCGCCCAAACCGAACAGGGTTAGGTGTCGAGAACCAGGGGGCCGAGCTCAGGCGCTCGCCAGAAGGGCCAGAGCTCTTCGGTACTTCTCGATCCGGGCGAGATCCCTCTCGGTCGGCTGAGCGATGCGGGACAGGTCCGAGTTGTCCGTCATGTCAGCGATCTTCACGCGGCGGCCGATCGGGTTGGCAGCCGCGCGCAGGACGAAGGCTTTGTACTGGTCCCAGGACATCTCCTTCTCCGGGACGTCCTTCGTGACCGAATCAACTGCAGCGATGATGACCTCGGAGAATCCCTCCCGTCGGAGATCGTCGAAGGTCACGTCAGTGTCTTCCACGACATCGTGGAGAACAGCGACGATCCGCTCCTCGATCGATGAGACGGCCAGCATGACGCGCAACGGGTGCAGGATGTAGGGAGCGCCGGCCTTGTCGACCTGCCCCGCGTGGGCCCGTGCTGCGATCTCTATGGCGCGTTCAAGCGTACTCATCCGACTACCTCCGGTTCGAATTCGCGTTCTTGGACGTCGGCCGGCTCCGGCAACGCCTGCGGTACAGGGGTTCCGGACCCCACGGCGGATTCGACATCTAGGTCAGGATCGACAAGGGGCCGGAGATAGGCGCGACTGGTACGGCAGCGAGTCACTTGGCCATGCCTTATCTCTTCGCGTCCGTCGGCATCGCGCCAGATGGTCGTAGCGAATGGAAGGCCGTTTTCCGCCTCGATCATGTAGCCATCGACGATGTCTGGCGGGATGTCGCCGACGTACTCAAGGATACGGACGATCCGTCCCGCGTTCCGTGGATCGCGACGTTGCAGGGTGATGCAGAGAGTTCCAGGCTTCAGATACGACATACCGCCTCCGTTGCAGAGACGCGCCGTTTAGCGAGTGATGTGCTCAGGTCGTCCGCCCGCAATTGGCGCTAAATCGCAGACGACAGGCGAATTGTATCATCGCCTCCAAAGTCTCTTCGTCAGCAACTCAGGACGAGATCGCGCCTAGATGCGGTGACGAGAGCGCATCTGCCGAAAGGCGTCGACCGCTGTGATGAGGAAGCGTTGGATCCGAAGGACCCGCTTGAACAGGGGTGCGAGTTACAGACGCTGCAAACGAATCTGATACCGAGATGTGTGTTGCATGGCGCGATAGAGTTTTACCGAGGGAAGGTCCAGGGTGAGCCGTCGTTCCAAGGTGGTCTGAATTGCACGAATTGAGTCATCGGTGGTTCTTGTGCCAAGAATGATGGCGTTCAAGGCCGAGGGGACGGTGCGGAGAAAGGTCCGCGCCCCGTCCTTAACGATTATTCTCCGCTCTTGCTCGTAGGCCCAATCACTGAACTTGTACAACAGTGCTTTTTGAATGTCGGTTTCAAAGCTTCCAACCCAGTCTAGTTCCGGGTAGGTGTCGGTGTATGTAACTGGCAGGGACATCAGAAGCGAACTCGGATCCGCGGCAACGTCAAGCACAAGGCATACTCCTGTGTGATTCGTCGCATAGTGGCTCCACATGAGTATGCTTCTAGGGTCTGTCGAGAGTGACAAGACGCCTAAGCGGCGTCGATGGTCTTCGAGCGCAGTGGACATCGCAGACGTCAGCTCGGAGCGAGGCATTGCCATAATGGTGTCGACGAGCTTCTTTCGTTGCTTCCACCTCATGCCATTGGTTTTGCCGATGTCGTTCACGCGTCGCCGCACTGCCTCCGCATCGCCCTCAACGCGAAGCCTTCCCTTCATGTCGAACGGGTCATTGAAATCGTCGGGTGCGCTCACCCAGTGTTTCGACTCCAGTATGGAGGCTTGTAGGCGTTCGAGATCTTCCGGCCGCCCCTGAGCAATCGGGCGATACCGGTAGAGGAAGCGAGGGTGTCGCCGCGTTTGACGTCGCAGGTACATCCGACGCTCGCGATGACTGAGGTGAAGTAGAGCACGAACGACGGCGCCAATATCCGGATGGCTGTCAGTCGGCGTTACCATCGTCTGCTTGAAGGGCAAGGGAGGGAGCTCTTGGAGTCTATTGAGCCCTAGGTGACCTGCAAACGCTTCTCGAACTTGTCAATGAGATCGGGGCGTTCACGTGCCTTCATAAGAGCGCGCCTTCCAGCGAGATACACCGACGACAATCAGGAGTAGTCCGGTCGACAGAAGGAGTCCCGTCTGTGGCTCCGGAATCGCGGCTACATCCCCTGCACGAATTGCGACAGCATATCGCTCGCCATTCTTGAAGGTCGCGTCTTGACTGCCGAACGCGAAATCGAAGTACCAAGCCGAGTCCGGATTGCCCGAGTACTCGTCCGCCAACCAGTACGCGTCTGGGACAAGATTCTTGAAGGGGCCTAGATTGCGGACCTTGAGTCCAGGCTGCCCCACTCCAGACGTGCCGTTTCCAAGAGTGGGGCCCCACAGCACACCCATCTGGCTTTGACAGCCCCAAGCCACGCAAGGTCCGGTACCGTCGACGTTCAGTGCGGATGGAAGCTGCCAGTCCTCGAACGTTCCGACAACGAGATGATCTGCCCATGCTTTTGCCTCGTCCCAGGGGAGTCCTGGGTCACGTCCCCAGACGTGGTGTAAGTCCGCAGCCCGGAAAAGGCTGGGATACGCTACTCAGCGAGCCACTGCCGGCAGCCGAGTCGGCGCAGTATCG
>LNDV01000004.1 GCA_001464765.1 Betaproteobacteria bacterium Ga0077526 | reverse complement strand
ACCTCGCCACCGCGCACCGCCACGCTCGAGGCACCAACCACCAGCTGGTTGGCCTGCTTGGCGTTCTCCGCGTTCTGACGCACCGTCGAGGTCAGTTCCTCCATCGAGGACGCCGTCTCTTCCAGGCTGGAGGCCTGTTCTTCCGTCCGTCCGGAGAGATCCTGGTTCCCCGTGGCGATCTCCTTTGAGCGCGCCGTAATCGCCTCCACGGACTCGCGGATCTGCCCGATGAGTTCCCGGAGGTTCCTTGTGGATGCGTTGGTGTCATCCTGCAACTGCGCGAAGCGCCCTTCGAACTGACCTTCCACAGACTGGGTCAGGTCGCCGACAGACAAGGCCTGCAGCACCGCGCCGACTCCCGCAAGATTGCCATCGCAGGCTTCGATGATCCGGTTGAGACCTTCGGCCGTCTTCCGCAGAAATCCACTCTTGTCCTCGACCGGGACCCGCCGGGAGAAGTCGCCGCTCGCCGCGCTCGCGACGACGCCTTCGATCTCGCGTTCCGCGTGTCGTTGCTCGGTGCGATCCACCCATTCCCCCACACTGCCGATCCGCACACCGTTCGAATCGACGATCGGTGTGGTCTGAACCTGGAAGTCCCGTCCGCCGATCAGCATGTCGCTCGACACCGTGCGGTCGAGCGCAGCGAGACGTGCGAGGGCGGCCGACGGATCGTCGTAGAACACGCCGACGCTGCGACCCACGATGTCCGCGGCACGGAAATCCGCATGGCGGCGTTGCAACTCGGGTTCGATCCTCTGCAGCATGTTCCTCATGGCGGTGTTGACGTACACGATGGTGCCGGAGTCATCCGCAATGCGGACGCACGTAGCACTCGCATCCAGCGCGACCTTCACACGCAGCGCTTCCTGGGAGATACGGCGGTCCGCCTCGATGCGTTCCAGCAGGCGGGCCCGCATGTCGTCCAGCGCGCGGAGCATGTCGCCCACCTCGTCCTTCCGGGTGGTGTCGAGCTTCGTCTCGAGATTTCCCGCCGCGATCTCCGCCGCCCCTGCACTCGCGCCCTTCAGCGGACGCAGCACTACACGACGCACCGTGAAGAAGAGCAGCAGCGCCATTACGGCGACGCCGGCCACGGCGAATCCGAAAACCTGATTGCGCAGCGTCACCGCACCGCGGGAGAACTCGTCCGTGTAGCTGCCGGCGCCCACGACCCAGTTCCATTCCTTGGCAAGGGCGTAGACGACGATCTTCTCCCGGGGCGCCTTGTCACCGAGCTCCGGATTGAACCAGGGATAGCGGATCACACCGGTGCGCTTCTCGACCATCTCGCGGATGAACTCGTGGCCGTTCGCGTCCTTGGCGCCCAGCAGGCTGTTGCCTTCCTTCGCGGGATGAATGGTCGCCACGCCGAAGGCAGTGCCGGGCGACGCATCGAGTGCGTAGAGATAGCCGGTCTCACCGACCTTGATCTTGCGGATGATTGCCTTGAGAGTCTCGAGTTCGGAACTGATGTCGAACGCGACGAAAAGGGCACCAACCACGTCACCCCGGGCGTCGACGAGAGGTTCGTAACGGCTCATGAACGGCCGCTCGAAGAGGGTGACCTTGCCGGCGAAAGACTGACCCGCCTTGAGCGCGGCATAGGCCGGCGAGTCGGTCGCCAGCGTGGTGCCGACAGCCCGACGCCCTTCCTTGTCCTTGACGCTGGTGATGATCCGCACGAAGCTCTCGCCATCGCGGACGAATACCGTGGCCAGGACGCCGCCCGCCCATTTCAAACGGTCAACTGCGCCGCTTGCCTGATCGACTCGCAGCGAGCCCGCCATGAGGGTCGGCACGGAACGCTCACCGACCGTGATCCGGCGAGTTGCTGCCAGCGCGAACGATTCCGGGAACTCCGTTCGCAGCAGGCCGGCCATCCGGACGAGTTCCGCGTCGAGACGCGATGCGTAGTTGTCCAGCAGCGCGACAGCCCGCTCCGTCTCGCGCGTCAGGCCATTCATGGCTTCGGCATCCATCAGGGTCCGGGCGGAACCGGAAATGCGCCAGGCAAGCGCCCCCAGTACCACCACGACCACCAGGACTGCCATGCCGATCAGCTTGCCGCCGACACCCAGATTCCCACCCCACCTACGCTGCAGCGCCACGCTCTCACCTCGATGACCAAGTTCTGAAGAATCGGCACTGCGACTCCCTCACGAAGTCGACCGGCCCGAACGGGTAACGGCCTTGCGGATCAGTTGCTGAGGCCGAACAGCAATTTCCTGCAAAGCACCCCTATCCGAATGTCATCGGCGACCGCGGTCGGTCGCGGCGCGCGCGGATTGGGCTCGGGCTCAGGCGGCGGCTGATGCCGACGCGTCATCGGGCTCGCCCCAGACCATCATGGAGCTAACAGCCGATCGGGCCTCTCCGACCTTGAAGACGGCCACCGCCTGCGATAGCAACTGCGCCTGCTCCTCCAGGCTCTCCGCCGCGGCCGCGGCCTCTTCCACCAGTGCCGCGTTCTGCTGCGTCACCTCGTCCATCTGCGTGATCGCCTGGTTCACCTGCTC
>LNDV01000003.1 GCA_001464765.1 Betaproteobacteria bacterium Ga0077526 | reverse complement strand
CCGACCGTGACGAGCAGGTCGTAAATCGCGCCCGGCGCCCGCAATACGCTCACCTCCGTCGACGCGATGTCCGTGAAGTGCAGTTCGTCCTGCGAACTCTGTGAGTTCACCGTGTCGTTACCGAAGCCTCGTTCGAACAGGTACGTGTTCGCTCCGCCATCACCATTCAAAGTGTCGTTGCCGCCCCCCCCTCGCAGCACGTCGTTGCCAGCATCACCGCCCACGATGTCAAACGGATACAGGTTGTAGTCCCCGTAAAGCGTGTCCGCCCCGGCACCACCGACCAGCACATCCGCGCCGCCAAGACCGTAGAGCACGCCGGTACCTCCCGAGACCGTGAGGGTGTCTGGCCCGACTGAGCCGAGCAGTTGTCCCGAACCGCTGGCTCGCAAGCCGTCCTCCACCGGCGACCAGACCACACCGTCCGAGAAGTGCAGGGTCGGCCAGAACGTGTTCGTCCGGGCGAAATAGCCGTTGAGTCGAACTGAATCGGCGCCGACCGTGACCAGCAGATCGTTGAGCCCGCTACCGCCCGTTGACCGCGATACGCTCACCTCCGTCGACGAAATGTCCGTGAAGTGCAGTTCGTCCTGTGTGCTGTTGGAACTGACCAGATCGCTGCCAAAGCCACGAGCGAACAGGTAGATGTTCGACCCGCTTCCCCCGTACAACGTGTCGTTGCCCGCCCCTCCCTTGAGCGTGTCGTCACCAGCATCTCCCTGGAGGGTGTCGTTTCCACCCCACCCTCGCAAGGTGTCGCCGCCAGGCTCCCCATCGGCGATACCGTTGGCGGCATACGGGTTGTAGTCACCAAAGAGAGAGTCAGAGTCTGCTCCTCCTTCGAGCACGTCCGCGCCACCCAGGCCGTAGAGCACCGCACGCCCGCCGGAGCCTGTGAGCCTGTCGCCCAGCGTGCCCCCGAGCAGAATCCCAGAGCCAGTGGTTCGCAATCCGTCCACAGCGGGCGCCAACACTTCCCCGTCCGTGAAGTGCAGGGTCGGCCAGAACGTGTTCGTCCGAGCGAAATAGCCATTGAGTCGAACTGAATCGGCACCGACCGTGACCAGCAGATCGTTGAACCCGCTACCGCCCGTTGACCGCGATACGCTCACCTCGGTCGAGGCGATGTCCATGAAGTGCAGTTCGTCCTGTGTGCTATTGGAACTGACCAGATCGCTGCCAAAGCCACGGGCAAACAGGTAGATGTTCGACCCGGTTCCCCCGTACAACGTGTCGTTGCCCGCCCCTCCCTCGAGCGTGTCGTCACCTTCATCTCCGCTCAGGTTGTCATTGCCGTCCTGACCACTTAAGAAGTCTCTACCAACACCGCCGCGAAGGGTGTCGTTGGCTGTCCCGCCAATCAGTACCCTGGAAGCCGGAGAATCCGCGTACTGGATCGTTGTCACTGAATTCCCGACAACGGTGAGGGAATCGGTGCCGACGCTCAAGATCAGATCCGAACCCGAGATCGTCGAGGAAACCTCGCTGGCGCGAATGTCCAGAAACCGAATCGAATCGGATGAACTACCGACCAGGACGTCGGCCCCGAACCCCCGGGAGAACCGATACACGTTTGCACCGGCCCCGCCGGTAAGCGTGTCGTTGCCAGCACCACCTTCAAGCACGTCATTGCCGCCAAACCCGAACAACTGATCGTCACCGGCCCCACCGCGCAGCGTGTCGTCCCCATCCACGCCCACACCCAGGTTGTCGGAGTAATCCAGGTCCCCGTAGAGGTAGTCGTTGCCATCACCGCCTTCGAGCTCATCCGAGCCACCCAGCCCGTACAGCACGTCGTCGCCCGCCAGCCCCTCGATCCGGTCGTCCCCGTTGGCGCCGACCAGTTGATCCGCCCCCGTCGTCCCAGACAGCACGAACGACTGCGTCACCACCTCAGCCGCCATCCACACCACTCCGTCCGAGAACCCCAGTGACGGCAACCCGGTGTTCCCCTGCCGGAAGTACCCACGCAACAACACCGAATCCTCACCGGCGACCACCAGCAGGTCAGTGGCACTACCACCGCCCGCCGGGGTCAATCGAGCAAGTCGTACCCCCGCTGAGGTCACACGCGTGAAATCCAACCGGTCCTGGGCGCTGACAGAGTCCACGATGTCATCACCAAACCCTACCCCGAACCAGTACACGTTCGCGCCCGAACCGCCCGACAACGTGTCGTTCCCGGCGCCACCTTCGAGCAAGTCGTCCCCCCCCGCGCCAAGCAGAATGTCAGAGCCGCCCTCACCAGACAGGAGATCGTCGTCATCCCCTCCGAACAGCTGATCGTCACCGCTTGTGCCACTGAAATTTGCCAAGTGCTGGTCTCCAAGAGCCATGCGAGCGGACAGAAACATCGAAAAAGCTGTTCTGCGATGAAACGCCGGTAGCGCTTCCCTTTACCTCGCGGCAGAACGTCCAAATGCCAAGAGCAAGGCCGTTTCCGAGTCAAGCCTGCCGGTACGCGGGGCATAGGCGCACCGGAAACCCGTCCTTCACCGCAGGTGGGCTAGCCCTCGCCGCCGCCGGGATTACCCAATTCAGAAACTGCGTGGGAGCCAAATCCAACCCCTGTATCCAGTCCCGAACGCACCTCCGCACTTCTAGGTCTGAGGTTTCAACGTCGACAGCATCCTCACCGTTGCGCCAGATCGATCCCGCATGCCAGCGCCAATGGCACACACCCTGCACCACAACGGGAAACCGCTATCAAGCGCCTGCGCAACGATTCGCGGCGGCGCCTGCCAATCTACATGCGCCCCTCGCAACCCAGCGAGGACAAGCATTGCCGATCAACACGCCGACCTTCCCGACACTCTCGCGATTTGCACGGTAGTGCAACCGCCAATCGAGGAATCGAAGAGCTTCTTGGATGCGGATCCGAAGAAGATGCTTGAGCTAGGACTCGCGTTCGCCAATCAAGACGCAGGTTGCATACGGTACCTCAGTATGCTGCTACCAACTCAACGGATGCAAGCAACCTCTCCCTCGATTTCGGAGATCAATTTCGCCTTGGATGTGAACGCTCGACGTGGCGCCCACTGTGGAGACTAGTTCGCGCGACGAAGCTGCAGGTCCGCTAGCAGATTCAAGCGGTCATCTCAGTCGAATTTCTTGAAGTTCGACCAGCGGCAATACGAAGCGAAGGCGATCAAGATTCCAATGATCGGGGCGAAGACGGTCCAGGAAATGTCGTCTGGCCAAGATAGGGCGCCAGCGACGCTGAGGCCGAACAACTGCGTTCTGGCGTATCCGGCAACGTGATACTTCGTCCCGGATTCATGCATAGCAAAGCCTCGTCGCAGCCTTCGCTTTGAAACCCCATCTGAGATCCCGGCTGCAGCCAGGATCGCGACTAACGGAACCGACGACCACAGCAGCTGTGCCCGAATGGCGATCAGTTTCGTCCCGAGGATCCACGACTCGACCTCCCGTCGTCTGAGTTCGAAAACTCGTGACACGTTTACACTGGGAAGTGGCCTGTGTGATGCGTTCGGTTGCTCGTGGGGCGCGCGTCCGATGCTAGTTTCGTCGAAAGGAGCCGAGTGGAGTGCGCTCGCAACGGGTAATGCGTCACCAAAACTAGTGCCTCGTCGGGCGGCGAGCGCGGTCCCGTACTTGACGTCTCGGTCCAGTAACGCCTGCAGTCGGCGCGTCCCGTCAGGCCAGACTGACCTGCCTCCTTTTCGAGGCCCATCGATAACTTGGGACAATGGCTCCGATCGCCTACCGCCGAACACGCTCGGGTGCCAAGGTTGCCAACTTCCCCGAAGTCATCTCTGTTCCCGACGGCGCCGCGACTCGATGCGGTCGGCTTCGCGCACCCGGTCCGGATCACGATTGAGATCCGTGTCACGATCGCGCTCGTACTGACCACGGTGGTCAGACTGAAGCTCCCGCCGGCGATCCTGATAGGCACGCTGGCGATCCAACGCATCGGTTTGGGCTTCCGACCTTGGGGGCGCTATGCCCGAGGAGTCACGCGAGCCCCGCGGCGCCCCAGGTTTGCGCGGCTCGGGTCGACCGGCAGGCGCGACGATCGATGAAGACGATTTCGGGTCAAGGTCTGGAGCCGCCTCCGATGGTCGCGAAGCGGGCCGTGCAACCGGGGCAGGCGCACGCTCAGCCGGCACCAGATCGGGCAATGGGATGTTCGGCGCTACGCCACTGAGGGGCGCAACGGTTGCCCCACCGGCCGCGGGAGGATTCGCCAGTATCGCCGCGCCCGGGATACCCACGCCGGAAAGCGGAATCTTTGAGCCCGCGGAGCTCTTCGTGCCGCCCTCCGCAGATTGCTCCGTTGGTTCCCCCGCAGGTCCGAGCTGGCCAGGCGACTCTTGGGCGCTCCCAGGCTGGTCGTTCAAACGAAGCCGCTCCTTGAGTCTTTCCTCCAGGCGCTCCTGTATAGCCTTGTGCTTCCCAGAGACGAGATGTTCGCGAACCGTGCCCTTAAAGAACTCCGGTATCTGTTCCAGGATACGTGCCTTGCGGGCCTCGGTTAGAGGAGAGTACCCAGCAGTGTTCGGTGGCACGTAAAGGACGCCGGAGTCGTCCTCCATAGAAGTCTCACCCTCGTTCACCTTATCGTAGGTGCCCGCCGGACCGATCGGACTACCTTCGGGAATGAACATCGGCTCGTGATCCGTTCCGCGGACGCCTATGGTCGCTGTGGCAGTCTCGATCCGATAGCCACGCGGTGACACACGCGGAATCCAGCCCGTAATGGCTCGGAATGTGCCTTTGATGAGCCGAAGAATACTGCGATCGTCCTTGCCCCCCCTGGCCTTGTAATCTACAACCTTGAACTGGGTGTTCGGCCGAACAGCGAGGTAGCCACTGTCTTCCATGGTCAGATGCACCTCGCCATCCTGGCCCGCGATCACTGTCTCACCGGAGAGAAGTCCATCCCCTCGCACTGGCCTACGTCCTCGCTGGGCTGCGTCAATGAAGAGAACGTCCCCCTCCACCAGCTCAACTCGCCCCGCGGGCATTGGCGGGTCCGCAGCACCAGCATCTGGAGCAACCAGTACCGCTACCGCGACCACAAACCAGAAAGCGCCACTGCGCGTGGCCTCACCAATTCTTGGGATTCGCATCTGTCACTCGAGAGTCCTTCACTTCGCCGTTTCATCCCGTAGTCGGCTTACGTTCCCTGGGCAACGATTGCCGTGCCAACTTGTCGCCGACCAACCCATTCGGCATTATACGAAGCGTCGCTATAGTCCGTCGGTCGCCCGAGCGCCGAGTTTGAATGCCCGCGTTGAGGCGTTTTCTTGGAAGATTCGTTGGCATCCATGGTTTCGTCAGGAGAGGCTAAATTGCAATTTCGATCTCTTTTCCCCGCCTTGCTGATCGCTTTTTTGGCCTCCGGCTGTGGCTCGCCTCCACCCAAGGGGCCCCGCATCGATGTAACAATCGGACAGCAATTGATTGAACTCAAGGAAGCTCACGAAGCTGGTGCATTGTCGGACAAGGAGTACCAGCGTCAAAAGAAAGCGCTCATCGACAGCATTCAATGAGAGCCAGGAGAATTTGAAACATGGATTGGAAACGTCTAGCTCAATTCGGCGCAGTGGCCGCCGCTTCGCTTGTCCTCACCGCATGCGGCGGCGACACCGTCGTTAAGGTGGAGCAGTCAACCCAGATTTCGAAAGGATGGGAGCTAAAGGACTTGCAGAAAGCACTCGACGCGGGCGCCATCAATCGCGATGAGTTCGAGCGCATAAAGCAGAAGCTCCTGAAGCGGACCAACTGAACGTCAAGTGACGCGGCGACGGCGCGAGTTCAGGGTTCTGACGCTCACGGTCAGCCCTGGCGCCTCGAACAGTGAGACGTCCAAACCCAAGCAACGATCGAGGTACCTAATTTAGGATCTGTAGATGGTCAGTTGGCGGGACTATTGATAGTCGGGGATTTCGCCAAAGACCCCAGTGCCTGGCACTGCCCACCCGGAAGCGGGTGTCGTGGTTCAACCATCATCGTATGCTGACGCCGATCGCATGCGGTCCCCCCGTGTAAGCTTAGGCACACTGCTTATCGGATGCTTTCTGAGCAAGCCGCGTTGGCCTGACTCACAACACCTGACCTCTACGCAACCCAGGGCGCTTCAGAGCCTGTCACAGCAGCATTTGCTCTGCTGGTGAACCCTCTGGAGTACTCACCCACGGCACAAACGCTGCCAAGTCGCTCTCCACAGGCGCGCCAAGCGCATTTAGCGCAGATGGTCCCGGGCTTGAGTCGAAGAGGGACTCCAAGATAGACAGATCATGCATGTCCACGAGCCCGTCGCCGCTGAAGTCCGCCACGGCCTCGTCAGTGCCAAACGCCCCCTCGAAGAGCGACAAGTCGATAAGGTCGACCGTCCCGTCCTGGTTAAGATCAGCGTCAACGGCATTCCCAAAGCCGTCTCCGTCCGAGTCTGTCTGCCCGGGGTTTGCCACTCCGAGTGCGTTGTCCAGATCGTCACCGATACCATCCGAATCGGCATCGTCGGCAAGCCAGATCTTCGTCGCAGGCGATTCGCCTTCTGGGGACACTCGAGTGCGCAACAGGTTGGCATCAATACCCTCTGCGAGTCGCCAACTCACCTGCCCCGCCGACACAAACGTCACCCGCACGACACCCGAGGCGGGATCAATGCTGTTCGAGACGACTCTGTCACCGAGAATCTCGAGAACATCCCCCGCCGCCAGGTCCTCGATCACATCTCCCGACAAGCCTAGGGCACTATCCACGAACCGATCATTCCCTGCTCCGCCGTAAAGAACGTCGGGGCCGAAACCACCACTCAGGATGTCACTCCCGGGTCCGCCCACGAGAACATCAGCACCATATCCTCCACGAAGAACGTCGTCACCAGCCCCGCCTTCCAAGCGATCGTTGCCGGACGCGCCCTCGATGACGTCCGCATCACCCGATCCGACAAGCATTCGGTCCGCCGCGGCGACTACGTCTACGCGCACTTGCATCGTTGCCTTCGCCAAATGCGGGTCCGAAACGGTGACGTCGAACGTGTACGTCCCGATATCCGAACCGGTCGCCGACGACGACAACCTGAGGGCGGACGGTTCAAACGTCAACCACGAAGGCAGATCACCCTCTCCGGGACTCTTGACACTCCAAGCAAGGCGGTCGCCATCCGTATCCACGAAAGCGTCGGCCGGCAGCGTCCACTGAAATCCCTCATCCGCTATCACTGATACATCTGGTATCGGAAAAGCGACCGTAGGTGCATGATTCACCCCCCCCCGCAAGTCCACGGCCACGTCCGCCGCCGGCGCAACAAGCTCTACGTTCCCGACGTTGTCTCGCGCGACGCTGTAAAACTCGTATCGATGCCCCAGTTGGCCTTCAAAGACACCGCTCGTTTGGGTCGTATTCAGGAGCCAAGGCTGGAGGTCTCCACCATTGTCAGAGACGAACACCGTGTAGCTCGCTATTCCGGCACCCGAGTCGCGCCCTGACCACGAAAGCGCAACGTACGCTCCCGCTACGCCGGCCACCACGTCAACGGGCTCCTCAAGACGCACCACACTTTCCGGCCTGGAGGAGTCGATCGTATTGAACACCAACGGCGTATCGATAGGCTCCTGAGTCGCAAAGACAATCGTTGCCTGCGCTTCAATCACCGTTCCAGTTGGCGCGTTCTCGGAGGGGCGTATGTAGAAGTCCGCAAAGCCATCACCGCGCCCATCTTCGGCATTGGGGGGCAGGAATCCAATCAGTGGATTCGACGGAATCTCCCCGGTCGCTGGATCGATGGTTGTCAATGCCCAGAACGCCTCTCTCGCGACAACATCAATGCCCGCCACTACATCAACAACGAACCCCAAGGTCTCTTGCAGATCAATCCGCCCAGTGTAGAACGCGCTGTCGCCAGGAAGCTCAACACGAACATCTCCCCACCCGAAATCCCCGAGCCTGAAGCTGTTCAAGTCGAGGTCTACATCGATAGGCAACGTAACCGTTACCCGCTGTGCTGGCGCGGTCGCATCGCTTACGTTCTCAAATCGAATCTTGTAGGGCAAACGCGATCCACCCTCTATCCATTTCTCCTCACCCACTCCCGCTGGACCAACAATATCGTTCGGGTCCTGCGGACGTACGATCGAAACAAGGTTAATGGTGGGATTCTGGGACAATCTCTCAAGGCCATCCTTTATCCACTTGCTGAATATCCCGCCAAGGGCAGTCCCTTCGAATTTTTTGGCGAAATCCGCAAGACCAATGAGATTGACCTCTGGTTTCGGCGTGCTCGGACCAGACGGACCCTTCGCGCCCCCTATTGTGAGCCCGGAGAGGCGGCCTATATCCCTCGGAACCGCTTTCACCGTGTTGTAGCCTTGAGTCATTTGTATCCCAAGAACAGTGAATTCTGCAGCCTCCGCTACCTCATCCATAGCCATTCGAATGTCCGGAATGGCTCGTTCGACTGCAACGTCGTCTCCAAGAGTTCGGAGCAATCCTGCATTGCGTTGTTGAAATGCTGGAACCAAGAGAGCCGTCGCTGCATAGAAGGTCAACCCCAATCCGATGCCGTAAATGATCACCGGAGCGATGAACAACCCGGACGGATCTATGAAGTCTACGGGTCCGTTATGTGCATAGCTATAGAGGTTAACTCCCCCGTTCACACCAATCGGGTCTGTGCTCGTGAACCTCCCCTCATCCGGCGCATAGAACCTTGCCCGCATGAAGTCCAGGCCGTTGCCCTCGTCCATCACGCCCCACTGCCCCACGTACTCGAACGGATTCTCGACGGTCTCCTGGGTGCGCAGGTTCTCCCCGTAGGGCAGGTATCGGTACTGGTTCACGTACGCGCCGGCCTCGTTCGTGAGCCCCGTCGTCGATCCGATCGCATCGAACTCGTAGAAGGCCTCCGTCCCGTCGGCACCGAGACGGCTCTCGAGACCGCGTCCGTGCACGTAGTTGGCGATGAGGTTCCCCTCACCATCGAACTCCGCCTCGACGCTGCCGATTCCCATCGGATCCAGCTGATACTCGGTACGCACGCCGTCATGCACGGTGGCCACCCGATTGCCCAGGGCGTCGTACTCGTACGTCCACTGGTCATCCGCGGTGGACACGCTCACCAGACGGTTCTCCAGGTCGTAGACGTAGCGAGTGGTCTGGCCTCCCTCGGTCTTCTCGATGAGGTTGCCGTCGGCGTCGTGGCGATACTGGGTATCACCCGCGGTGAGGTACTGGTTGAGGCCGTTGGTGGTGTAGGCGATCTCGTCACCGCCGTCGGTGACGGAGAACCGGTTCCCTGCGGCGTCGTACCGGTACGCGATCTGGCGCCCATCGGGGAGGCTGACGCTGATCAACTGTCCGATCGCGTCGTAGCCGTAGTGGGTGGTGCCCTCCAGGGTGGAGACGGAGGTCCGGCGGCCCCCGGCGTCATAGGTGTAGTCGAAGCGCGAGGCGACATCGCCGTCGGCATCGAAGTGCACGAGATGCACGAGCTGCCCCGCGGCGTCGTAGTCGTAGGTGCTGTAGGTGCCGTTGCCATTGTCCGAGCGCGACAGGCGACCATCGGCACCGAACTGGTAGGACGCCACGAGCGCATCGTCCCCGTCGCTCACGCGGTCCAGGCGGCCTTCGCTGTCGTAGTGGTAGCGGGTCTCCTGCCCCGCCTGATCGGTCATGGAGGTGCGCCGGCCGGCGCTGTCGTAGCCGTAGGACAGGAACCGACCGCTGGCATCGGTGACCTTGGTCAGCCGGTCCGCGCTGTCGTATTCGAAGGTGGTACTGCTGTCGGAGTC
>LNDV01000002.1 GCA_001464765.1 Betaproteobacteria bacterium Ga0077526 | reverse complement strand
GATGACGTTCTTGAGGGCGGTGCGGGGAACGACGCACTCAGTGGCGGAAGCGGTAAGAACGTGTACCTGTTTTCTCGCGGGTTCGGGATGGATACGGTCAATGTGCAAAGCGCGCTGGATGAATTGCACTTCACGGACCTTGCCTCGACGGAACTGAGACTTGAGCGAGGGTTCGGGGTCGATGATCTATACGTAACGGTATCAGGCACAGAGTTCGTCAGGCTCAGCGGTTACTTCGCTTCTGGAAACAGTGCCCTTCCGACAATGAAGTTCTCGGATGGGGTGGTGTGGAGCAGCGGCGATACGAAGTTGGTGAGCCCTGGCAGCAACGACTCGCAGGAGTCTCGCGGTTCGCTCGGAAATGATGTTCTCGAAGGCGCTGGAGGTAGTGACGCCGTATACGGCTATGCAGGCTCGGATGTGCTGGATGGCGGTCTTGGTGACGACACGTTGTACGGAGACTTCGACCCGATCCGAGACAACGTCGAGGGTGGCTTGCCGGGGAACGATACGCTGAAAGGCGGAGAAGGCAATGACACCCTTTACGGTGATGGAGGTGATGACGTTCTTGAGGGTGGTGCGGGGAACGACGCACTCAGTGGCGGAAGCGGTGAAAACGTGTACCTGTTTTCTCGCGGTTTCGGGATCGACACGGTCAATGTACAAAGCGCATCAGACGAACTGCGATTCACCGACATCGCATCGACAGAGGTCCTGCTCGAACGCGGCTCGGGAGGTGCGTTTGGTCCTGACGATCTGTTTATCTTGCTGGCGCGCAATGAGTACGTCCGAGTTGTCGGATTTTTCGGTGCGGGGAACTCGATACGACCGACTCTGGCGTTTTCGGATGGCGTCAGATGGACGGCCGACGATGTCAGGCTGGTCTACGCAGCAGTGGACGGTAGTCTTGAGTCGCGTGGATCCGGCGGGGACGATGTCCTGGAAGGAGGTGGCGGGAATGACGTTCTCTATGGATACGCAGGCTCGGATGTCCTTGATGGCGGAGCGGATCAGGACCTGCTGTACGGTGACTACGACCCGACCCGGGACAACGTCGAGGGAGGGGTGGCTGGCAACGACACACTTCGCGGCGGGGCCGGGAACGATACCTTGCACGGCGATGGCGGCGATGACGTGCTCGAGGGGGGCGCCGGTGGAGACACACTCCTCGGGGGATCTGGCAATGACCTGATCGATGGCGGGACGGGCAACGACGCCCTCACTGGAGGACTGGGCAACGACATCTACCTGTTCCGACGAGGTTTCGGACTCGATACTGTGGATGGAGGGGCGTCCGACACGATCTTATTCGTGGACATACGCTCCGATGAGGCCACTATTGAGGAGAACGGGCCCGACCTACTGATCAAGGTGGGGGCCGACGTGGCTCGGATTGTTGAGAACCAGGTCACGCGTATTCTCTTCGCCGACACCGTTGGCCCGGTGCAGGAGGGCACTGACGCCGTTGATGTGCTTGTTGGCACATCAGGATCCGACGCCCTGTCGGGTGGCGGGGCAGCCGACGTTCTCCGAGCCTTAGAAGGAGACGATCTTCTGGACGGCGGCGTCGGAAACGACCTTCTGGTGGGCGGAGACGGTGAGGACATCTACCAATTCCGAATCGATAGCGGTGTGGACACCCTCGACAATCGTGGGGGAGGGGCACACGACATCGTAAGATTCGTGGAACTCGCAACGACAGACGTCAAGTCAGTGCTCCGAGGAGGCGGGGGCGGCGATCTCTTCATTTCGTATGGGAACGATAGCCAGATTCGGCTGATCGACTACTTCCGAGTGGTCACGGACCGGGTCGCTAGCTTTCAGTTCAAGGATGCCGAGTGGAGTCACGCGGATATCGCAATGCGCCTGAGATTGGCAAGCCACGCGCCCTATGTGGCAGAGGCGCCAGACAATCAGAGTGCTACCGAAGATTCACCGTTTCAGTATGTCCTCCCAGCGCAGACCTTCGCAGACAGTGATCCAGGGGAAACGCTTTCGCTGCGAGCAACCCGCCTCGACGGATCCGCGCTGCCATCGTGGCTCACCTTCGACTCTAACAGTAGCCTTTTCTCGGGAACGCCCACAAATGGCGAGGTGGGGACTCTAGCCGTTCGCGTGATCGCGACAGACTCGGCAGGCATGAGTGCGTCCACACAGTTCGACGTGACTGTCCAGAATACCAATGACACGCCGACGCTTTCGAGACCCATACCAGACATCGTGGCTACCGCGGGGGAAACGGTTTCCTTCGTATTGCCGTCAGCGACATTCTCCGACGTTGATGTTGGCGACGATCTGAGTCTCGCTGTAGCACGACAAACAGGTGAGCCGCTGCCCAGTTGGCTAGTGTTCGAGCCAGCGTCTCGCACCCTTACTGGTACGCCCGGATTCGAGGACGTGGGCACGCTCGCCCTGCGCGTGATCGCCAGGGATTCGGCTGGAGCCAGCGCGCAAGACGACTTCGAGGTTAAGGTTAACCGCGGGAATCGCGCGCCAATTGTTGCCTCGGAACTTCAAGACGCGTCTGCGACGCAGGGCGTCCCCTTCGTCTATGAGGTGCCTGCGGACAGCTTCGCAGACCCCGATCCGGATGAGACGCTTTCGTTCTCTGCGACCAATGAAGCCGGGGGATCCCTTCCTTCATGGCTGGCATTTGATCCGACCTCCCTTAGGCTATCCGGAGTCCCGGGGAATGCCAATGTCGGATCTTTTGTTGTGCTGATAACGGCGCGGGACAGCTTCGGCGAGACGGCGAGCGCTCCACTGACTATCGACGTTCTGAATGTGAACGACGCACCAATCCTGCGGACCCCATTCGGCGACAGAACGATCGGAGAAGGAGAGTCCTTGACGTACGTCGTCCCGTCGGAGAGCTTCTCTGATCCGGATCCAGGCGACCGTCTGACGTTGCTTGTGACGAGGACCGATGGCCAAGCTTTGCCCACATGGCTTGCCTTCAATTCCACGACCAACACACTGATCGGCACGCCGACACGGGCGGACGTGGGTTCGCTTGATGTTCGGATCACCGCGCAAGACAGTCTTGGCGCAACGGTTGCAGACGATTTCCGCATCACCGTTCTTCGGACCAATGTTGCGCCACGGGTGGAGCGCGCAATTCCGAGCGCCGTCGCCACTGAAGATATGGCGTTTTCCTACATTGTTTCGAGTGACACATTTGTCGACGTCGATGCCGACGATGTCCTCACCCTGAGTGCAACTCAGGTGGGCGGAGCAGCGCTGCCCCAATGGTTGCGTTTCGATCGAGAGACTGGCGTCTTCTCCGGGACACCGGCAAACGCAGACAGTGGGTTGACCGCTATCGAGGTGAGGGCGACGGATGGCTTCGGGGCGTCGGTCGCGACAACGTTCGACATTACTGTGGAGAACACCAATGATCCGCCTGTCGTCCAGGCCACCATTGGGGATCAGGAGGTTCAAGAGGGCCAGGAGCTATCCGTCTCGTTACCCTCGAACCTGTTCTTAGACGTTGATTCACAGGATACCTTGACGATATCGGTGTTGCGCGCAGACGGGAGTGAGCTGCCTGCGTGGCTGAGATTTGACGCTGTGAGTGGGGTTCTGGCGGGTGTGCCTTCCGCACGCGACGCGGGGACGGTAGACGTGCGCGTTACCGCGACCGACGCGTCGGGCGCGACGGCAGTTGCGGACTTTCGGGTAACTGCGACACGCTTGAATCATCCCCCTGAGGTAGAGCGCCCTCTTGATGTCATGACGGCGCGCGACGGGGAGCACTTCACATTCACCATTCCATCGGACGCCTTCCGGGATCCGGACGAAGGTGACGTGCTTGTCTTCAGCGTAACCAGTGCAAGCGGGGGAGCGCTTCCGAACTGGCTGCAGTTCAATACGGTGACCAAAACGTTGTCTGGGACGCCAAATGATGGCGATGTCGGTACGATCGTTTTGCGGGTTGTGGCGACGGATGCTCAGGGGGCAACAGTAACCTCCGAGCTTGGTCTCACCGTAGTGGACATGGCGGAACCTCCCTCGCTCATCCTGCTCGTGCCATCCGCTGTCCGAGAAGGGGCGGCCGCCGGTGCGCTCGTTGGATCGATTCGTGTTGTCGATCCGGACGCCGGTGACACCCATTCCCTGGAGCTCATTACGGATGGAAGAGGGGCGTTTCAGCTTTCGCGATCCGATTTGGTGGTGGCGGATGGCGACGCGCTTGACTACGAGAGCGCTTCTACCGTGGCGCTGCGAGTGCGGGCGACCGACACAGCCGGGAAATCTAGGGAGCAGGATCTCGTTGTCCTCGTGCTGGATAGCAATGAGGCGCCGAGTGACATTGAACTGTCAAGCAATGCAGTGTCGGAACGTACGAGCCGAGGTGTCGCTGTCGGGAGTCTTCGCGGGATAGATCCTGACTCGGGTAGTCGCTTTTCCTTCTCTTTGCTGGATGATGCAGAGGGACGATTCAGAATCGTTGGGGACCGGCTGGAGGTTGACAATGCGGAGTTGATTGATCGTGAGTCCGAAGCCTCCCATGCGGTCACCGTCGAGGTGACGGATCAAGGAGGACTGACGTACCAGAGAGTCCTGGTCATTGATGTTGCCGACGTCGTGGCGGATCTGGCAGTTCTCGACGTGGCGCCGCGGTTCGACAGCGCCTCTTTGGCGGCGGGTCAACCGGTCCAAGTCACTTGGAAGGTGACGGATCGTGAGAAGCAGGGGTTTTCAGGCACGTGGACTGATCAAGTCTATCTGGATGATCCGAACACAGGCAGTCTGGACTATCTTCTGACTGCTCCCTTTCCGGCCACTGGGACACCGGGCAATGGGTCCGGCGTTCAGCGAATTCAGACGGTAGTGCTGCCTGCGGGTCTGTCGGGCCAGTACCGTTTTGCGGTCATGACTGATTCGCAAGCCCAGGTATTCGAGGGTCCTGGCGGGGAACAGGACAATGTCAGCTACTCCACGCCGTTTCTTGTAGAGCCATTACCGACGGCCAACCTGCGAGTGGGGGCGGTCATCGTGCCGGAGGTGGGTACGATCGGGCGCACCACCCTGGTTCGGTGGACGGTGACGAATTCGGGGGCCGCGCCAACTGGTGTTTCGCAATGGTCTGACGATATCTGGCTCTCGGCGGACGCCGTATTGGACGCCTCGGACGTGAGGCTCGGTTCTGCACAGAATCCTGTGTTTCTTCTCGCTGGGGAGTCCTACACGAATGAACTGACGATTGCACTACCGAAGGGACGTGAAGGACCCCACTACATACTTGTTGCCGCAGACGCGACGGGCAGAGTTAGCGAAACGGGCGGGGAGACGGACAACGTCGGTGTTGGCGCGCAGATAAACGTCAGACCAGTTCCACTTGAAGATACTGCCGACCTTGCCCTTACGGCGGTATCGGCACCGCTTGAGGCGTTCTCAGGGCAACTGACATCGTTCCGGGTGACGGTATCGAATGAGGGGTTCAGCACTGTTAGAGGAGTAATAGTGCCACACGCAGGTGGCGGCGGCGGCGGCGGTGGACGCCCAATTGCGGTCAGTCAAGGCAGCTCCCAGTATCTATGGCAGATCCGACTTTTCTTGTCAGAGGACCCCACGCTGGAGTCTTCCGCCGTTCTTCTGGACACTGCTGTGAGGGGATCCGGCTTTGGGTCGAATTTGGAACGCGGCTTTGGAGCCCATTTACATGCCGTGCCCGGCATTTTGGGATCAGATCCTCTTCAGTACGATATCCTGATGAAGCTACCTGAGGGAGTCTCGGGAGACCGATATGTGATTGGGCAGATCGTTGCCTACAACGAAGACGACGATCGCTTTAGCTCGAACAACGTCGCGGTCGATGCGACTCCTCTCCAGATCAGACTCTTTCCGCCCCCGGACCTGAAAGTCATTTCCGGTTCGGCGTTTGACAGTGCAATCGCGGGATCCAATGCCTCTGTCTCTTATACGGTGCGCAACATCGGACTCTCCAGCACTAGCGCATCGACGTGGACAGATCAAGTGTTCCTGTCAAGAGACCGGACCTGGGATGGGACGGATGTATTCCTAGGTGATTTCGTCCATCGCGGAATTCTAGGTGTCGGAGAGCAATACGAAAGATCAGTACCTATTCTGGTTCCATCAGGATTGGAGGGTGACTACTTCCTCGTTGTTCGGACGGATGTCGGAAGCAATGTCTTTGAGGTGGAGGAAGCGAACAACGTCTGGATAGGCGACACCCCTACGCGTATCGAAAGGCCGGTGCCGCCTCCAGTACCGCGGTCGGACTTGAGCCTAGACACAGCAGCCGTTCTAGGGGGGGCGCAGGAAGGGGGTGTCGTCACGGTCCAATACTCTGTGTCGAACGTGGGCCCGGAGCGCACGTCATCCGTGTCTTGGACTGATGTACTCGTGCTCTCTCAAGATGAAGTGCTGGGGAATTCAGACGATGTCATCATCGGGCAAGTAACACATAGCGGAGCGCTGGCACCACTGACTCCGACTGACGGTCCGGGTGCCTATTCAAGAACGGTCACTGGCGTTCTTCCTGTTGGTATAGAAGGAAGCGCAAGTGTGTTCGTGGTCGCGGACCGCTTCGATCACGTTTACGAGCCATCGGATAGTGCGTCAAATGCGAGCGGGCCGCTCCAACTCGATATCTCGTCCCAGCGTCTCGCTGTGACGGCATTGACGCCTCCTTCGGAGGTCGGGTCTGGAACGCGGTTCGCTGTTACGTATCGAGTCGTCAACGAAGGTACGAAGTCCACCGGACCGAGTGCTTGGGATGACCTGGTAACGCTGTCGCGCGATGACATCCTCGGCAATTCGGACGACTTCCAGACGGTAGCCGTGCGTCACTCGGGGGGGCTCGCCGCAGGGGCGAGCTATGTGGGGGAAGCGCTTGTTGCGCTCGCGGAGGACATCGTCGGGGAATTCTGGACCTTCGTGAAAGTGGGGGGCGCAGCTTCGGTCTCGACAAACGGCAGTGACGATATGCAGAGCGTGCGGCGCGGGGCGGAGGCCTCCGTCATTCGGCCGAGTCCGGCAGCGGACTTACGCATCGGGGAGATCGTCGCACCCCTTGCAGCGGAGAGCGGCGAGTACATCGCCGTCAGTTGGGTGGAAGAGAATGTCGGCGGAGCTACCGCAAGTCGCTTCGCGACGAGCTTCTTCCTCTCCCCGGACGGCGTTCTGGACCGAACCACCGACGCCTTCTTGGGGAGTGACTTCAATGTGGCGCTGCGGGCCGGCGAAGCCCGCGAGCGCTCGACGATTTTTCAAGTCCCACAGAACGTAGCCGGGCCGCAATACGTTTTCGCAGTCATAGACAGCCGGGAAAATGTGTTCGAACGCAGTTCAGAGACTAACAACGTCTCTCAGTCCGAAGAGTTGATTCAGGTGGCGTACCCGGAACCGATCGATCTGGTCACTTCGGATGTTCGGGTGGTTAGCGTTGCTGAGGTCGGAAGGAGTGTAGACGTAACTTACACCGTCAGAAACGAAGGTGGTGTGCGGTCGGTAGGTACGTGGGAGGACGCAGTCTACTTGTCCAATGATGATGTCCTGGACTCGAACGACGTGTTACTGGCGCGCGTCGGGAACGGCACCCCCCTGGCGCCCGGCGACAGCTATACCAGAACAGTCATGGGCGCTGAGGTACCTGGTGTCCTAGACGGAGATTACCGCGTGATCGTGCGTGCGGATGCGAGCAACACGATTCTTGAATCCACAGAGGTAAACAACACCGCAAGTTCCGCCAGCAAAGTCCGTCTAGACATTCCGACGCTCACGCTCAATGAATCGTACACCGACGTCTTGCAGACGCCGGGTCTGGAGCAACGATACGCCTACTACCGCGTGGATGTGGGTGCCGGCGAAACGCTCCAAGTGTCTCTGGGTGCAAATGAGTTTACAGCTTCCTCGGAACTTGTCGTCCGGTACGGAGGGGTACCGAGTTTGGCCGAGTATGACGCCAGGAGCGAGATGACATCTAACTACCCGTCGTCCGCCGAGCAGTCGAAGGATGTGGTGATCTCCAATACGCGCGCCGGCTCCTACTATGTGATGGTGTTCAGTCCAACTGGGCACTATGACCCGTTTACTGCGTCAGGCGGGTCTCCATTCACACCAAGCGCGCCATACACAATCACCGCATCGATCCTCGACTTCGCCGTTAGTGGCATCAGCACAAGCGCGGGTAGCACGCGGGGAGAGACGACAATCCGTGTGGACGGATCGCACTTCAGTTCAGAGACAAGGGTTTCGATCGTAGACGATGCGGGAGGAGAACTCGCCGCAAAGCGCGTCGTCTGGAAGAGCGATTCGGAGATCTGGGCGACGTTTGATCTTTCAGGGCAAGCCAAGGGTCAGTACGACGTTCGAGTGGTGGATGGCGCGCTCGCGGACTCTCTTCAGAATAGCTTCGAAGTGACGGACGGCCCCTTAGGGCATATCGAGTACTCCGTTGAAACGCCTTCGGCGTTGCGCCCAGGTGAGATGGGACTGCTACGGGTGGTCTACCGTAATCTGGGACAAACCGATGTGGTCGCTCCTATTTTTTCGGTATCAGGTGACGCGGAATTCAGGCTTCCCGGCGCGACGGAATTCTCGGCGGGGGATTTGCAGGTCGTAGGGCTTGGGGCGGACGCTCCACGTTGGACGCTTTCACCGGGAGAACAGGGGAGCTTTTCGGTTTACTTCCGCCCCACGGTGGGGTCTGGGGTTGCCCAATTGCGTACTGGAATGCTCTCGTCTTCGCAGAGCATAGACTGGAGCGGTGCACTTGTCGCGCCAGAAGGTGTAGATGCCGTGTCGTGGGACGCTATTCGAACCAACCTCATCGATCAACTGGGCAATACTGGCGCATCCCTGAGTGCGGCGCTTTCAGAGAATGGGGTGCGGATCGAGCAGTTGGAAGGCAGTGCTCTGGACGTTGCCACGGTCTTCCAGATGGAAACTTTGGAGGCGTCGGACAATGGAGCGTTGGTGCGGCTGGATGGAGTGGGGTTGTTGGGGGTAGGCCGTCACCTCCCATGGGAGATCTCTGTCGTTTCGCTGTCGGACGGACGAGCCGTCGTACGTATTGGTGGTGTTGCAGAGGTGTTCCAGCGGCAGAGCAATGGTTCCTACATCGGCGCTGGCTCTTCAGTCTTGTTAGAGCGCGGCGGTGTTTTCGAGTGGGGCGACTTGAGCGTTGGCCGTATCGTATTCAACGCTGATGGTCGCTTTGCGTTCGTCGAGGACATTGATGGGAAGCGAGTAGACGCGGTTTATGAAGGAGGAGATCTTTCGGCGGTACAAAGCGAGAGCGGAGAGTCTCTGCAGTTCCAGTACGGTGCGACGGGTCGCTTGATCGGAATACGAGATGAAGCAGGCCGGGAGGTTTCGTATAGCTACGATAGCACCGGGCGCTTCCTGGAGAGTGTTCAGTCGCAGAACGGGACCACCCTCTACAGGTATGTTGAGGATGAAGATGCCGCGAGCTTTGGGCGCATTGTTAGCATGACGCGTCCGGATGGATCGGTAGTTCGCTATCGCTATGACGAACATGGCCGTGTCGAGTGGATGTCCGGTAGCGGGGACACTCTGTCGTTCCGATATGACGACGCGAATGGGGTGGCAATATCGAATGCGAACGGGCACACCACGGAGGTGCTCAGGAATGTCGACGGACAGCTTTCGCAGATCAAGGATGCACTAGGTCGAGTGACGCAGCTGCGCTACGACGCGAGTGGCCGGCTCGAGGAAGTTGTGAACGCGGACGGGACGGTGGGAAGCCTCGCATACGATGACCGCGGAAACGTACGTTTGGTGCAGGATGCGTTTGGCAACACCATCGAATTTACGCACGAGGCGCGGTTCAACCAGTTGAGTGGGGTGGTGGATCAGCGTGGGAACGGCATCGGATACGCCTACGACAGCGACGGCAACATCCTGTCGATCACCTACGCCGACGCCTCGAAGCAGACCTTCG
>LNDV01000001.1 GCA_001464765.1 Betaproteobacteria bacterium Ga0077526 | reverse complement strand
CGAAGGTCTGCTTCGAGGCGTCGGCGTAGGTGATCGACAGGATGTTGCCGTCGCTGTCGTAGGCGTATCCGATGCCGTTCCCACGCTGATCCACCACCGAGCTCAGCTGGTTGAACCGCGCCTCATGGGTGAACTCGATGCTGTTGCCCAGCGCATCCTGCACAGCGATGACATTTCCACGGCTGTCGTACGCCAGACTCCCTACTGTCCCGTCCGCGTTCACCACTTCCTCGAGACGACCGCTCTCGCCATAGCGCAGTTGCGTCACGCGGCCAAGGGCGTCCTCGATCTGCGACAACTGACCACGGTCGTTGCGCAGCATCTCGGTGACCGATCCGGTGGCGTCCGTGACGCGGACACCGTTCGTGTCGTCGTAACTGTACTGGAGACTCGTTCCGCCTCCCTCCTGATGGGATAGGCGTCCACGTCCGTCGTATGTGAAGTGCTGCTCGGAACCATCCGGGTTGGTGACAGAACTCACGCGACCAAAAGCTGCCCCGGGCGTCATGACGTAGGAGTAGCTCGTCGTTCCCGCCTCGGTCTGGGCAGTGACGAGGAAGCGATTCGTCGAGTCATACTCGTAAGTCGAAACACGGCCGACAGAATCCACCATCGACTGGAGTCGACCGGCGGCGTTGTAGGAGAACGTCGCGCGCGCGCCCGTCTCGTCGACGATGGCCGTCAACTGACCACTCTCGTACTCACCGATCAGTTGTGCGCCATTGGGTCGAGAGATGGTTCGGAACGTGCCATCGGGGTTGAACTGGATCTCCGTGCCGTTGATGTCACGCCACTCCAGCACTCCGCTCGAGCTTCTGAGTGTCGAAGTTCCCTCTCTCCGATAGGTGCCATCCTCTCGTCGTGCGAATACTTCATTCTGCCCTGCCACCTGAATCACGACATCGCCGTTCTCGCGAGCAGACGCATTGATCGCATAGTCGAAGTCCCGTCCGATACCCAGAACCCCGATCTCCGAGGAGCGCAGGAGCGCCCCGCCATCGCTCGCTTCGAACAGTTCCATGTCGAACAGTCGAGACATGTCGCTGGTACGCCCCTCGAGCTGATCGAGCCGATTGGCGTTTGCCGAGAGCGCGGCCATGAAACCCTTGCCATCGGATCCCAGTTGCTCGACGAGATTCGCCTTGATGTACGACCACGCGTCTAGATCGACACCTTCAGGAGTCGCGAGCGTACTCAGCCAATCAAATGTCTGGTCAGCGGGAAGTAACCCTGTTCTCAGACTGACGCTGTTCGCCGCGAACTCGCTCTGCCTGAAGAAGAGCTGGAAGCTCCCTTGATCGCCGGGAGCCAGCAAGCCCGCCGGATTGTCTGCATTCACGCCGAGAACCTGCACGCCTGCGTCGCTGAATGTCGAGTCCTCGGGTCTCCTGAGCTGTGCATTGCCCGAAACCGAGATCACCGGTGCCTGCACATCGGTCTGGCCAAGGTTGCGATAGACCACACGCATCGACCCGATCTCGCCAACCCGGATCGCGGCAGGTGTCTCGACCGAGAACTCCACGTGGCCCACGGGCCCGTCCGTCACTTCGAATGCATCGTCGAGTCTGTCGAAAGAGCCGCCGTCCGCAACCGTCACGTCGTACTCGCCCTTCGATCGCCCGCGCAGATCGAAAGTCGCCCAGAGTTCGGACCCGTCCTTCCAGACTGTTCGGGCCGCGTCGAACGACATGCCCGTTCCGTCGACCAGGGACACTCTCGTGTGCGTCGTCAGTTTCGCCCCGTCGATCCGGATCGTGACTTCACCCTTGTTGCTTCCTGCGTCGACACCGATATCCTCGATCGAGAAGTCCAGCGTCCTCGCGAGAATCGAATGGGGTGCCGCCACCGGCAAATACACAGCCGGGACGGTCGTGACCGGTGAATCCGGTGCCAGCACGGGAGGAGGCTGCAACTGCTGGTAGACATGTCCGCCCGGGCTGTATACGAGAACGTAGTAGGCACCCGCCTTGGTATTCGCGATGACGACGCTCTGTGGGTCAGCGCCACCCTCCAATGCCACTACCTGATTCTGGGCGGGAATGATTGGGACCCTCAGCGACTTCTCCACCAGATAGGCTTCACGGTGGAAGTCGAAGTCCGTCCGACTTGCCATGGCGCCATACCGGACATAGATGTCCGTCGCTTCGTTGAAGATCCCGGCATCGACGCTGATCTGAAGTGTTTCACCGGCTCCGACGTCCACCCGGTAGTAGGCGGCTCCAGGCGGGGCGATGTCGTCCACGAGCATTCCCACCAGGGGAACATCGTTCGCCAACATCGGAACGTCGACGCGGATCGTCTCGACCGACACCTTCTGGTTGTTGGCCTCGTTGGCTTCGCCCAGCTGATTCCGGACGTCGCTTCGTAGGATGAGGTGGTAGTCGCCGGGCACGACGCCCGGGAGCATCGCGGTGATGGTTCTGGTGTATGTCGACCCGGCATTGACGGCGGTCGAAACGAGCTGTCGTGCCACAAGCTGATCGCCGGCATCCCATACGTCATCGCTCGACAGGTAGAGCGCGTCCTCCCACGCTCCGACGGCGTTGCTCGCGCTCCGGTTCTCCACCGAGTACGTCACTACCGTCGCCTTGCCAGGAACACCGGTCGCCTGAATGTTCACGGCCGTGGGGACCAGGTCAGCGGGCGGCGGGAAGGAAATCTGAACTGCCTGACTCGAGATGGTGGTGTTGTTCCCCTCACCGTCGCGCTCGTGGACCCTCTGTTTGCTGTCGACGATCGCGAACAGGTAGTACTGTCCCGCGATCGTGTTCGGCAAACGAAAGTCTTGGGATTGCTCGATGCTAGCGCCCGAAGCGATGGTGCCCGTACCGGCAAGACCCAGGAACAGGTCCAGATTGCGATCCAGCACGGCATCTGCCGACAGGTAGAACGCGCTCTGGAATGCAGATGCCCCGGCCTCACCCAGGTTCTGAACCGTCCAGTCGGCCCTCACGATCTGCCCGCTCACGGCAGTCGATGGCAGCGTCAGCGTAGGAACGAACAGATCCGGAACGGGACTCAGCTCGATGAACGTCTGGTTGTCCGCGCGAGCGATGCTGGCGTATCCCGCGTTTCGATCGGGGACCGCCGAGTTCGGGCCCCCCACCTCGACAAACGCCCAGAAGGCCCCCTCGGCCTCGACGGGCAGAGAGATCCGGACGATCTCGTCATAGAACTGGTTCGGATCCAATCGCCCCGAGTGCAGCTTCCCCTGCACGAGAAAATCGTCTGCGTTCCCGAGCACCGTATCGCGCGACAGCGTGATCACATCGCGCCAGGCCGCGGGTCCCGTCGCGTTGGGACCGGCGTTGGTAACCCGGTACCGGACGTTGACCTCACGTCCTGAGAATGCAGTGGTCGGCACTGCGACATCACTCACGATCAGATGCTGATCTGCGACCTCAATCCGGACGGGTTCGCTGATGTTCCCAAGACTTTCGGCCGCCTCCGCGACCGAGTTCGTGCTGTCGGCAACGACAAACAGGTGCGCGGCGCCGGCGACCCCGTCCGGCAGGACAACTTCAGTCACTGCCTCGTATCGATCCGGGCTCGACGCCGGCCCACCGCCTGCAAGTGCTGGAAACAGTCGGCCGGAATGGGTCAGTGTTCTGAGGACGAAGTCATCTGAGTTGCCAAGGACCGCGTCCCTCGAAAGCACAATCGCGTCGCCCCAGGCGACTGCACCCGTCTGCCCTGCACCCTGGTTGCTGACCCGCCACCGCACCTCGATCGCGCCCCCTTCGCGCACCGGACCGGTGACGGTGACGAAATCCACCTGCAGATCCGGCAACGGGATCGGCGGCGGAAGAGAAATGGCGATCGGCGCTTCGCTGACCCAGGTGTTGTTCGCTTTCGCGCCTTCGACTTCGAAAACGTCGCTTCCAGAGTCCGTCCGGACCACGAGGTAGTAGTCACCTTCAAGTAGCGCGGGAAGTGCGACCGACATCTCTCGTTCGTAGCGCTGTCCCACTGGAAGCGTCCCGAAGCGCCGCACGTCTAGAAGTTTCAGGTCGGACGTGTCCCATTCGCGATTCTTCGACAGATAGATGGAATCGAGCCACGTAGCATCGGGAGGCGCCGTGAGACCTCCGTTTTCCACCGAGAACCGCACCGTCTGCGTTCGCCCGGCGACAGCGTCACCCAGCATCGTCGCGGCGACAGGTCGGAGATCCGGCGGCGGGGTCAGCCGTACCCTCATGGCCTCGGAATCGACCGACACGTTGTTCGAAGTGAACGCATCGCCCACACCGGCAAAAGGAAGTACCTGCGCGATGATGTGAAACTCACCTGATATGCCCTCAGGGAGCTTCACGCCCGCAGTGCCCACATGCGAACTCGCCGCGAATGGTTTCGGAAGATTGCCCCTGCTGATCAAGGTCCCCGAGTCTCGCGCCAGCGTTTCGCGAACATCGGCGGATGGTGGCGGCGGGAGAAACACCGAACCGGAGGAGCCGCTGGTCCCCGGCGAGACACCACCTGCGTAACCCAACGGTAGGGGCGGGGGAGGTTCGTACAGGGATGTACGCACCTCACGAAGCATTCGGTCGGCACCATCCAGGACGATGTCGTCCGACAGAAAGAACCGCACTGTCCATAGCGGGAACGCGCCGGAGCCGAGAAAGGACGAGCCGATGTTCGCCTGTCCCTCGTTGACGATCGTGTACTGGATGGTTGCGAGCTGCCCCGAAAACGCTTCTGTCGGCGCAGCTACCGATGCAAGCGCGAGATCCGAAAGCTCTGCAATCGGAATGGGATCGATGTCCATGACACGGCTGGCGCGCGTGTTGTCCGCTGATCGTCCATCCTCTGCGACAGCACCACCCGCGTTCGTCACCACAAGGACGTGATAGGGTCCTTCGAGCCCCGACGGGAGGGTCACGCTGAGTCGGCTGCCGTAGGACTGCCCCCGATCCAGATAGGTCGGATTGCGCAGCGACCCGAGTCGCACGTCGCCGCTATCGAGCGTCGTGTCCGAGGAAAGCCAGAGGTCATCATTCCACACCGATGAACTGGTGGGTGCTTCGCCCGAGTTCCTGACCGTCCACTCGATCACAGCGGTCCGCCCGACGATGCCTTCACTTGGTGCACGAACTTCTGTGACCTCCAGGTTGGCTTTCGGCGGAATCGAGATTGACAGAGGCGTCGAGCGGTGTGAATTGTTGGCGTCGCCGGCCGTTCCCTCCTGGATCTGACCGTTCGCATCCGCCATCACGACGAATTCGAAGCTCCCCGACAGATTCGTGGGAACAACCACTGTCTGGATCCGTTCCACGAATTGACCGACCCCGAGTTCAGTCGTGATCGGGAATCCGCCTGCGAGCAGGAAATCCAGATGGGGGGTGGCGGGGTTGTCGAGGTAGACGCTGTCCGCCCAGCTACCCCGGAAGGATCCCTCCCCCTGATTGACGATGGTCCACTTCAACTGCATCGCCTGGCCCGCACTGACTGGTACCAGTGGATAGAGCGGCGCAACGTTGGTGACAACCAGATCGGCATCCACGTTGCCGACGGTCAGCGATATCTCGGTCTCGGTGCCCAGCCCCCCCTGATCGGTACTGCGGATGCGCACCGTGTGCGAGGCCTGGGCTTCGAAGTCGATCCGGCTCGCATCTGCCACTTCAATGCGACTCCCGTTTAGCCTGAAGCGTCCCCCGGCGTCGTCCAGCAGTTCGTAGACGAAGTGGTTCCCGGAGTCCGGATCCAGGGTGCCGAGGTTCCCGACAATGTCACCATTGCTCCCACGCTCAAGAACGCGATCGTTCGACAGCGCGACCGCAGTGGGGGCTTCGTTGACGTTCACCACCGACAGCGTGAAGTCCTGCTCCCGGAACTTCCCGGCGCCGTCGGTCGCGCGAATGCGAATGCGATGGGACTGTGCCTGTTCAAAGTCCAGCGACGCACTGCCGCCAGCCACGAGCAGGTCGCCGACGAGGCCCACACGGCCCCCTGCGTTGTCGATCAGTGCGAAGGTGTGGGTGTCGCCGACATCCGGGTCCAGCGCCCGCACCGTGCCGATGGCAGTTCCCGCGGCAGCACCTTCGGCAATGCTCGCACCGCTCAACAGAATGCTCGAAGGGTCCTCCGGCAGATCCACGACATCGATCTCGAAATCCAGTGCAGCAAGGGCCCCACGGCTATCCGTGGCAACAAGTCGCACGGCAACGTTGCCGACGTCACGGTCATCCGGGAGTCCACTGAACGTTCTGGAGGCTGCGTCGAACCGAAGCCATGCCGGCAGCGCCGTCCCATTCGACCTAGCGGCTGAATAGGCAAGCGTCTCCCCTGCATCCACGTCGGTGAACGTGCCGTCCGGGACAGCGAGATTGAAGCTCTGCCCGTCGAAAGCCGTTGCCCGGCCGAGGGGAACCGAGACCTCGGGCGGATGGTTCAGGCGCAGTATCCTCAGCGTGAACTCGTCGACAGCGCTTGCACCAGCGGAGTCGATCGCTGACACCGTGATCTCGAGGGTGCCGATGTCGAGCGCGTCCGGAGTCCCCGAGAACGTACGAGACGAGCCGTCGAAGGTCAGCCACGAAGGCAGCGCGGCACCGCCACGAAGAGCGGCTGCGAACGAAAGCTGGTCACCGATATCGACGTCCGAGAATGCAGATCGCGCGAACGAGTATTCGAAGGCCGTACCCTGAAGCGCCTGAGCGTTGTCCAGGGGATTCGTCAGCACCGGGGCGTCGTTGACGTTGACGACCTCCAGTCTGAACACGGTCGATGCCGCTGCACCGAAGTCATCCGTCGCCGTGACCCTGACATCGATCCCACCCACCTTGCTGTTGTCCGGGGTTCCGGAGAACGTCCGGGCGGTCGGATCGAACGTGAGCCATACCGGGAGGGCCCCTCCGGTCGATGTGGCCGCCGAATACCTCAGGATGTCTCCTGCATCGGAGTCCGAGAACGTGCTGTCTGGCAAGGTGAAAGTGAAAGGCAGGTCCTCCGTCGCCTGCTGAAGTCCGGGTGCCTGCGCCACGATCGGCGCATGATTCGTGCGGAGCACCGAGAGCTGGAGCCCGGCGGCGGCACTCGCACCGGCCCGATCCGTCGCAACCACCTGGAGTTGCAGAACACCGACATCCGCGATTGCCGGAGTTCCCGAGAACGTGCGCGTCTCGCCGTCGAAGGCGAGCCATGACGGCAAGGACGACCCATCAATACGGAGCGCACTGAAGTCGAGACTGTCGCCGGCATCGACATCCGAGAACACGTCCGCAGGGAGGACGTAGGTGAATGCATCCCCAGATGACGCGGTCAGGCTCCCCACCCCGCGCGCGACGGTCGGCGCATCGTTGACGTTCTCCACGTTGACAGCGAAGGTCGTCGAGGCAGACGCGCCCATGAGGTCAGTGACGGCAACCCGGATTCTGATCACGCCGACATCAGCATTCCCTGGCGTTCCCGAGAGAGACAGATTCTCCGCGTCGAATGTCAGCCACCGTGGAAGCGACGATCCGTCCGCCTTCGTCACGCTGTAGGTGAGCAAATCGCCGGCATCAGGATCGAGAAAGGTACCGGCTGGAATCGTGTACTGGAACTCCGCATCCTCGGTTGCATCCTGGTCAGGTATCGCCGCGTCCAGGACGGGAGGATCGTTGGTGTTGCGGACGAGCGTCGCGATATCGCTGCTCGTCCAGGTGCGATCCTCGAACTCGAATGCGCTGACACCACTCTCGGAAGACGCGAAGTAGTCCAGCACCGTGATCTGATCTTGGTCACCGTACGTGATGAGCAGATTCAGCGAGTACGCGCTCCTGACGACAGAAGTGACAGCGTCAGACCCAAGCCCCGCGAAACGGACGACATCGGCGCCAGTGTCCGCGCGGCTGTTCATCACGTCCCTTCCGGCGCCTGCGCGCAACACGATGAGGTCGTTGCCTTCTCCACCGATCAGGATGTCGTCGCCTGCCCCGCCCTCGAGGGTGTCATCACCATCGAGCCCATGGAGCTCATCGTCGCCGCCCATGCCATGGAGCGTTTCAGCGCCGATCCCGCCAACGAGGAGATCGGCGTCGGCGGTACCACTCATCACGAGGGGTGCCGTGTCCGAAAACAGGACTTTCGTGACCCTGTTGCCGACCACGCGCACGGAATCCGTTCCGAGGCGGATGAACCGGTCGGCGCCGACGAACTCGTCTCTTACCTCCGTCGACGCGACATCAAGAAAGCGAAGCGTGTCGAGCACGGTCCCATCGACCGTGTCCGAACCGAACCCGCGGCGAAACAGGAAGACGTTGGACCCAGTACCTCCGGAGAGCGCGTCGTTGCCGGCACCACCCTCGAGAATGTCGTTCCCGCCATCACCACTCACAGTGTCGTTGCCGCCCCCCCCTCGCAGCACGTCGTTGCCAGCATCACCGCCCACGATGTCAAACGGATACAGGTTGTAGTCCCCGTGCAGCGTGTCCGCCCCGGCACCACCGACCAGCACATCCGCGCCGCCAAGTCCGTAGAGCGTGCCGGCGCCTCCCGAGACCGTGAGGGTGTCTGCCATTGCAGACCCGATCGATTGACCAGATCCGACGGCTCGCAATCCGTCCTGCGCCGGCGACCACACCACACCGTCCGAGAAATGCAGGGTCGGCGGCAGATAGCTATTCCTCGGTGAGAAGTAGCTCGAGACGCGAACCGAGTCCGCGCCGACCGTGACGAGCAGGTCGTAAATCGCGCCCGGCGCCCGCAATACGCTCACCTCCGTCGACGCGATGTCCGTGAAGTGCAGTTCGTCCTGCGAACT